>NZ_FMAJ01000062.1 GCF_900094625.1 Rhizobium aethiopicum
CTTCCCATCGGACTTGATCCGCACTCGTGACAGATGACATCCCATTGCCGCCACCGGTGCGGCGCGATGAAAAGAAAGGTGCTTACTATGCCGCAGTCGGCGGAAAAAGTTCTCGACCATGCTCCCCTGTTCCGCGAGCCGGAATACAGGCAGATGCTCGCCGAGAAGAAAGCCAATTTCGAATGCCCCCACCCGGATCAGGTCGTTGCCGATCAAAACGACTTCACGAAGACCTGGGAGTATCGCGAAAAGAACCTGGGCCGCGAAGCCCTGGTCGTGAACCCGGCCAAAGCCTGCCAGCCGCTCGGTGCCGTCTTCGCAGCCGCAGGCTTTGAGCAAACGATGTCCTTCGTCCATGGCAGCCAGGGCTGCGTCGCTTATTACCGTTCGCATCTGTCGCGTCACTTCAAGGAGCCTTCATCGGCGGTCTCGTCCTCGATGACGGAGGACGCGGCAGTGTTCGGCGGGTTGAAGAACATGGTCGACGGGCTCGCCAATACATACAAGCTCTACGATCCGAAGATGATCGCCGTCTCGACCACCTGCATGGCCGAAGTCATTGGAGACGACCTCCACGGCTTCATCGAAAACGCAAAGAACGAAGGGTCGGTCCCGCACGACTTCGATGTTCCTTTCGCCCACACGCCTGCCTTCGTCGGCAGCCACGTCGATGGCTATGACGGCATGATCAAGGGCATTCTGGAGAACTTCTGGAAAGGCAACGAGCGGAAGGAGGTTGCTCAAGCCATCAACATCATTCCCGGCTTCGACGGCTTCTGCGTCGGCAACAACCGCGAACTGAAGCGCCTGCTCGACATGATGGGCGTATCCTACATCTTCATCCAGGATGCCTCCGACCAGTTCGACACGCCGTCTGACGGTACGTACCGCATGTATGACGGCGGCACGAAGATCGAGGACTTGAAAACGGCGTTGAATGCCGAAGCGACCCTGTCGCTGCAGCACTATAACACGCGCAAAACGCTGGAATATTGCAAGGAGGTCGGTCAGGTTACGGCTTCGTTCCATTATCCGCTGGGTGTTCAGGCGACCGACGAATTCCTGATGAAGGTCTCGGAGATTACCGGCAAGGAAATTCCTCCG
>NZ_FMAJ01000061.1 GCF_900094625.1 Rhizobium aethiopicum
ATTGAAGTTATCGAAACCTATCCCGACGTGGCGCGGGCATCATGAAATCAATTTTCGAGGAAAGAGATCATGTCAGACATTGTGGAGCAGCTGAAAAAGGTCCGCAAGCTGCAGTCCCGCGCCGCCGCTGCGAAGATGGAGTTGCACGATCTTGCCGAGGACCTTCCGATTAATTGGGCTAGAATCAAGACCATTGCAGGAGAGACGTTCGACGCCTTCGCCGAGTTGAACGCTGCGAAGGAAGAGCTCGCTGCATTGGAGAATTCACGATGACTGGCCCTTTCGTCACGCGCGACGGCTCCAGCTGGGTGCCGGAGTACCTGACCTGCATCGATGCTACAACCTGCATCGGCTGTGGCCGATGCTTCAAAGCCTGCTCTCGCGAAGTCATGCACCTCTATGGCGTCGGTGAAGCGGGTGAAATCCTCGGCATCTGCGACGACGAGGAGGAAGACTTCGATGGCGAGCTCAATCGTATGATCATGGTTGTCGATGAGGCCGGCCGCTGCATTGGTTGCGGCGCCTGCGCGCGCGTCTGCCCGAAGAACTGTCAGACCCATGTCGCGGCAGACAAGGTTACTGCGTGATCTCGCGAACAAGTCAACGCTGTTACCTTCAGATCGTTTGTTGTCTCCTGCTGCTCGTCGTCTGCGCAAACGAACGAACGTAGTTACTTCGTGTGGCATTCCATCCACAAAGTTGGCGCTGCGATGGTGGCTAGTTCGTCGCTTCTTTCAATAGGACTTTTTTAAAAGCGCGAAGTGGCGATCGCTGTCTCGTCGCCCTCGGCGATGAACTTATCCGGTTGCCAAGGCAGATGCCCCGCGATTGGATCGCCACAGATCGTGCCGTTCGTGTCCCATGCCTGATCCGCGGATGCGGCGGTTCTAATCAATGGCGGCCGGTGCAAAGAAGGCACTGCAATTGCACGCAATGTCTCGCGCAAGCTGACCGTCGAGGTAAGCACCAGTGCGCAGCTGACGGAGGCACTTGCGGCGAGGACCGCAACGCCACTTTCCACCCCGCAGGCTCAATACGATCCGACACAGGACGATCCTGAGCGCGGTTGAATTACATGCTAATTCCCTTGTCCCCAGCGCAACCGTCGACATTTCTCGCAAATGTCGGGCATCCGCCACTTTTGTCAGGTTTGTCGTGATTGGAACGTTTTGTTC
>NZ_FMAJ01000060.1 GCF_900094625.1 Rhizobium aethiopicum
TCACAGGAGGCGACATCGCCGGTTTGTTTGCGTGCTTTGCTGCACTTCGCCAGAAAGCCAAGCGGCGAAAGAACATACTTTACCCACTGGTGATGATCCAAGAGGCCGGACTTGATGGCTTCTGGCTGGGACGAGTGCTGAGCCAGGAAGCTTGGATAGAGAGCCACATTGTAGAGGCGGCCTCAATCGCTATGCCGCGCCGGCATCGCCGGGCGAAGACCGACCGCATCGACGGTGAGACGCTGATCCGCGCTTTGATTGCATGGAAACGTGGCGAGCCTCGTGCGTGCTCAATGGTCAGGCTTCTCACACCTGAGGAAGACGACAACCGACGGATCGGGCGGGAGCGGAAAACTCTAATTGCCGAGCGTGTCTTCCACGTTAATCGGATAAAGGGACTTCTCTTCGCGCAAGGGATACGGGACTACGAGCCTGTCAATCGAGATCGCCGGCAACGACTGGACGAGCTTCGGACTGGCGATGGTCGTCCGCTATCAAAACACCTGAAGGCTGAAGTCTGCAGGGAACTTGATCGCCTGGAATTGTTGCTCACACAAATCAAGGCTGTAGAAGCAGAGCGAGATGTTTTGATCGTCCAGGAGACGTCGGAAACGCCGAAGGAAGCGACCGCTCTTTTGGCCATCAAGGGGATTGGGCCGGAGTTTGCAACGATACTCTACACGGAAGGCCTGTTCCGACACTTCGACAATCGACGCCAAATCGCATCTTATGCAGGCCTTGCCCCCTCCCCTTGGCAAAGCGGTAACATCAATCGCGAACAGGGTGTGTCAAAGGCGGGAAATCCACGTTTACGAGCGACCATGGTCGAACTCGCCTGGCTATGGTTGCGGCACCAACCAAAATCAGCACTAACTTGCTGGTTTAAGGAGCGCATCGCTCGCAACAGCGGTCGTCTGAAAAAACCGATGATTGTGGCGCTGGCCCGCAAGCTGCTCGTTGCACTTTGGAAATACGTGAGCTCCGGCGTCGTGATCGAAGGTGCAATAATGAAAACCGCCTGAAGCGGGAAGCGCCTGTGAAACGCAAATTCTAATCCTCAGGGTGTGATCAGCCCTGACGGATCCAGGTGAACGGACCGGGATTCCTTTTGGCTTCAACCGCCGATGTTGAGATTGGTCCCGTTCTCCTGAGCCCGCGCTCGCGAAAGCGGGAAATTGGTGCCTGCCGCCAAAGAGCGGCGACCGCATGTG
>NZ_FMAJ01000058.1 GCF_900094625.1 Rhizobium aethiopicum
TGCAGGCCCAAGTCCCTGTAAATGCGGTAGGTCCGCTTGATGTTGGTACCCCAACCCTCGCGTTCCAACAGCACCTGCACACGACGATAACCGTAACCGGTGTTATGCCCCCACCTGGATAATTCCCCACCACGTTAGCGGGCGGAAGGATGCTACCCAGCACTCTATGCTGCCCTTGTAGACGCTCGGCTTCCGGATCATAGGTCATGCCACGCGATATCGTGGAGAACATAACGATGGCTAATCCGGCCTTAAAGAACGTTTCCAGCAATCGGCCCGCTGCATTTTTTGGCGGAGCCGCCATCGGCACTCTCGGGGGGCTGATCGGTCTTGGCGGCGCTGAGTTCCGGCTGCCTCTACTGATTGGTCCGTTCGGCTTCGCCGCGTTGGAAGCCGTGATCCTCAACAAGGCCATGAGCCTTGTCGTCGTCGCGTTCGCTCTGCCATTTCGAGCGGCGACCGTCCCCTTTGATCAGATCGTGACGCACTGGCCGATCATCGTCAATCTTCTGGCCGGGAGCCTAGCTGGTGCCTGGCTCGGCGCGGGCTGGGCAACCCGACTGAAGTCCGAGACGCTCTACAAGGTGATTGCGGTTCTGCTGCTCATGATCGCGGTCGTGCTGGTGTTCGGTCACGACATCGCAGCAGGTTCGGCTCTTGTCACCGGGACTGCGCAGATCGTAGCAGGCGTGGTCGCGGGCTTGGTCATTGGCATTGTCGCATCTTTGCTGGGTGTCGCTGGGGGCGAACTCCTGATACCGACCCTCATTCTTCTGTTCGGAGCGGACATCAAGCTTGCTGGAAGTCTCTCTCTGGCAGTGAGCCTGCCGACCATGATCGTTGGCTTTACCCGCTACAGCCGCGACCAAAGTTTTGCGGTTATCAGAAGCAACCGGATGTTCCTGCTCGTCATGGCCGCCGGGTCGATCCTTGGCGCATTCATCGGCGGACAGCTCCTGGGGATTGTCCCGAGTGCCGTGCTGCTGCCAAGTCTAGCCTTGATCCTTGTGATCTCCGCGATCAAGGTGTGGCGGCACGCGTAACTACGGGCGTCATGCCTGCAACCGCATGATCTTCAGCGGCCCTGCGACAGGAATTTCCAAGGTAGCAACTCATCGATCTGGCTCTGCTTATGGCCGTTGACGATAGCGGTGAGCGTGGCGGTCAAATAGGCCTGCGGATCGACGGCATTGAGCTTGATGAGGTGGATGGCTCCCTCTTCCGGCGCCATAGTGAAGGAGCGGTCACGATGATCGCTTCAACTCGGAGATGTCATCCATGAACGCAGT
>NZ_FMAJ01000057.1 GCF_900094625.1 Rhizobium aethiopicum
ATCACTGCCGTTGAGCCGGCTCGCTATGCTCTCCCTACCCTTGGTTTGCAGCCAATTACTAAACTTTCGTTGATTGCTGGCCAGTCTCCAGACGACTCTCCTCTGCGAAGTCGAGTCCGATCCGAGCTTGCTCAGCTCTTCGTTGGCCAAGGCATCAATCATGAGGGCGTCGTCGGGATAAGGATGATGCTGTTTCAACTGCGACTCAGCGCCTAGATACTGCCGCAGCCGATCGAGACTCACGTTTATTTTTACTTCAACGTTAATAGTAAATTCCCTAAAATCGTCCTTCAACGACCGTTGCTGCTCATCACTGCCAGTCAGGCGACTGCTTATGCTCCCCCGACCATTCTTTCGGAGCCAATTACCAAACCTCCGTTGATTGCTGGCCAGATTCAAGACGCCTTTCCTCTTGGAAGTCGACTCCGGTCCGAGCTTGCTCAGCTCTTCCTTGGTGAAGCTATCAATCATGCGGGTGTCGTCGGGATAAGGATGATGCTGTTTCAACTGCGACTCGGCGCCTAGATACTGCCGCAGCCGATTGAAACCCACGCTTATTTTTACTTCAACGTTAGTAGTAAATTCCCTAAAATCGTCCTTTAACGACCGTTGCTGCTCATCACTGCCAGTCAGGCGACTGCTTATGCTCCCCCGACCATTCTTTTGGAGCCAATTACTAAACCTCCGTTGATTTATCGCCATATTCTGGACAACTTTCCTCTTGGAAGTCGAGTCCGGTCCGAGCTTGCTCAGCTCTTCGTTGGCCAAGCCATCAATCATGAGGGCGTCGTCGGGATAAGGATTATGCTGTTTCAACTGGGACTCGGCGCCTAGATACTGCCGCAGCCGATCTAAACTCACGACCACTTTTCCCTCGGCCTCGGTAAATTTCCTAAAATCCTCCTGCAACGACTGTTGCTGCTGATCAGTACCCGTGAGTCGGCTGACTATGCTCCCCCTACCCTCCCTTTTGAGCCAATCGCTAAACTTTCGTTGACTACTGGCATTTTTCTGAGAAATCGAGACCGGTCCGAGCTTACTCCGCTCTTCCTTGGCCAAGGCATCAATGACGCGGGCGTCATCGGGATAGGGATCATGAATTCGGCGACCCATCAGGCGCGGCCCAGGTCCAACGGCTTGGAGTTCTTGCCCCTCAGGCGCGAGCCTCCTGAAATGAGACAGCGCTGAGTTAAGGCGGTTCTGATCGTCCTCACCGCTTGCCCAATAATCCGCGATATCAACGGCTAGTGAATCTGGATCGTTTAAAA
>NZ_FMAJ01000054.1 GCF_900094625.1 Rhizobium aethiopicum
GCGCAGACATAGAAGCTCACAGCAGTTCATCGTGTCCGCTACCGATAGCCGACCGCTAAGCTGCTTCGCCAGATGGGGTCTGCTTGTCGCTTACACTACACCCCCTGTTGCCAACACTAATCGAAGCGATGGAACGTCATGGACACGGCGATATGAATAGCGAGACGCGCCGGCGACTCTTGACGATGAGCCCAGCGACGATTGATCGGGTCCTCAAGGAGATTAAAGCGAGCGCCACGGGTCCGCGGCGCCGGAAAGGATCAACAGCGATTCGGCGTAGTGTTCCCGTTCGAACCTTCTCGGATTGGGATGACCCCGCACTTGGCTTTGTCGAAGCTGACCTCGTTTCTCATTCCGGCCCGTACGCTGGGGTGCCTTCTCGCAAACGCTGGTGTTGACAGATATAGCCACGGGCTGGACGGAATGCGCGCCGCTGCTGGTTCGCGAGCAAACGGTACTGATCACTGCGTTGGCCGAACTGCGCAAGTTGCTGCCGTTCCCGCTGCTGGGCTTCGACACCGATAACGACAGTGTGTTCATGAACGAGAGTGTTCATGAATATTGCTTGCGCGATAATATCGAACTTACCCGTTGCCGCCCTTACCGAAAGAATGATCAGGCATTTGTCGAGCAGAAGAATGGCGCAATCGTGCGCAAGATCGTTGGATACCGAGGCTTCGAGGGGCTGCGAGCCACTCGGGAGCTGGCCAAGCTTTATTCGTCAATGCGGTTGTTCGTGAATTTCTTTCAGCCATCATTCAAGCTGAAAGAAAAGCACCGTGACGGAGCCAAGGTGATCAAGCGCTATCATCGTCCTGCCACACTCTTCCAGCGGCTGCTTGACGACCCACGCACGCCGGAGGATACATGCCTTTGGCTCAAGGCGATGTACCTGACGCTCGAAGACTTTCTTTCTGGCTTACGGATTGCTTGGCGTGGTGGTGAAGTGAAACCGACTGCCCGCTCCAAGCCAGCGGCCAAGCGAGAGCGGCGGAGACCCGATCCTCTACTCGCCGTCACTGCCGAACTCGAGGAATGGTTCGAGGCGGAGCCTTGGCGAACTTCGCGAGAGTTGCTTGAACGCTTGCAGGTCAAATGCCCCGGCGTGTATCCCGACGGCCTCATTCGGACCGTGCAGCGCCGAATGAAAATCTGGCGCAGTACACAGGCCAATGCGCTGGTGTTCGGGCCATTCGCCGATGCCGCGCGGCAGACGGAAAGTATAGAGGTCGGGCAGTGAGATCATTACCGAACAATACAGGATCGTCATCCGCGCTCTTACCGCCAGGTTGGCCTTCGACAACCGACCCCACCGGAAAACATGATGACCGCCCGCGAAGCCGCCCGCTCGCTACAGCGCTATTGAGAGGCGCGCTCGCGAGCGGCTTCGCTACCTCCGTCACCTGCACCAGGTGCGGGGATACGATCGGAACAACCCGTGAGGCATTCGAAAACATCGAGTGAGGCAACGACATTATTCTCCGGGAACACTCTTGGGTGAGGCAATACGGCGTCTCATCCTGATCGCCGCGCCATAGGTCGCATAACTATCAAGCGCGCAACGGGTTCTGTCAGCAGCTACACCGCATATGGTTCCGTTGCCTGAGGCGGCGAAATCAGAAAGGCC
>NZ_FMAJ01000053.1 GCF_900094625.1 Rhizobium aethiopicum
GTAAGCGACAAGCAGACCCCATCTGGCGAAGCAGCTTAGCGGTCGGCTATCGGTAGCGGACACGATGAACTGCTGTGAGCTTCTATGTCTGCGCCTAGCTCTGGAACTAGAACTTTTCATATGATCGAGGCTGTTGCGGACCGATTTGAGGGCGCGCCTCGGCAGCTTCGGCGGCGCTGGTCGGACGATTTTAAAGCGCGTGCAGTTGCAGAGGCACTCGAGCCTGGCTCGAGCGTGTCAGCGATCGCACGTCGGCTTGATATCCATCCGTCACAACTGTTTGGCTGGCGTCGCGCCGCCCTGGGCTCTCACAAGGAGAACATAGCGCCGATCGGTCATAAGGCAGTCACGCCATCTGCCGACGGCGCGATAATCGAAGTTCTGATTGGCGATGTCGTCGTGCGCGCTCCCGCCGATGTGGACGAAGCTCATCTGCAGCGTGTCATCCGGGCAGTTCGGTCAGCATGATCCCCGCAGGTGTAAAGGTCTTCCTCGCCAGTCACCCCATCGACTTTCGCAAAGGGCCGGACAGTTTGCTGTCGCTGGTGCGCGACGCCGGCAGTGATCCGTTCAATGGCTCGCTTTATGTCTTCCGGGCGAAGCGGGCGGACCGGGTCAAGATCGTCTGGTGGGATGGATCAGGGGTCTGCCTCTATTCCAAGCGGTTGGAGAAGGCGCAGTTCTGCTGGCCGCGGATCGGCCACAACCGGGTGCAGCTCAATCACGCTCAGCTCATGGCGCTCGTTGACGGCATGGACTGGAAACGGGTGCGCTCAGTGGCGGTGAAGCCGCCGGAGATTGTTGGGTAAAGGGCTGCGGCGAAGTGAATCAACCGCCTGAAAAGGCAGGAAAACCGGAGCAAATTGTGCTCTGGTAGGCCTCATGACGCCGCCCGATCTACAGCTCCCGGATGATGTAGAGACCCTGAAAGCCATGGTCCTTGCCATGGCCGAGAAGGCAGCGCGCACCGATGCTCTCGAGAGCGAGGTCGCAGACCTGAAAGCCAGAAACGCCGATGCCGACGAACGCATCGAGCGACTGACCCAGATCCTGAAAGCCTTCGATCGCGCCCGCTTCGGCCGGCAATCGGAAAAGCTCGGCTCTCCGGGCATCGATGATGAGCAGCAGGCTTTTGTCTTCGAGGAAATCGAGACCGGTATCTCGGCAATCCGAGCCAAGGTAAACAAGGGTGCCGCTGATCCCGATGCGAAACGTGCACCCCGGCCGCGCAAGGGCTTTGCACCTCATCTGGAACGAGTCGAAGTGGTGATCGAGCCGGATGAACTGCACGAACACATCGGCAAACAGAAGGTGCTGATCGGAGAAGACGTCTCGGAGCGACTGGACGTCGTGCCGGCGAAGTTCCGCGTCATCGTCACCCGGCGGCCGAAGTATGCCTTCAAGAACGAAGACGGCGTCATCCAGGCAGCCGCGCCCGCGCACATCATCGAGGGTGGCATTCCAACGGAAGCGCTTCTCGCCCAGATCGCTGTCTCGAAGTATGCAGATGGCCTTCCGCTCTATCGACAGGAGGCAATCTATGCACGCGACAAGGTTGAGCTTGACCGGAAGCTGATGGCCCAATGGATGGGCAAGCTCGGCTACGAGCTCGATATCCTGGCCGACTACATCCTCGCTGAGATCAAGAAGGCTGAGCGCATCTTTGCGGACGAGACGACATTGCCAACGCTCGCGCCCGGATCCGGATCGGCAAAGACAGCCTGGCTATGGGCTTATGCGAGGGATGATAGACCCTTTGGCGGTAGTGGCCCGCCGATGGTCGCCTATCGCTTCGAAGATAGCCGCGCTGGCGATCGCGTCGCCCGGCATCTGAATGGCTATCGCGGTATCCTTCAGGTGGACGGGCATGGTGCCTACAACAAGCTTGCCCGATCTGACGGCGGCAATGACGGCGTGATGCTGGCCGGCTGCTGGTCCCATAGCAGGCGCAAGTTCTACGAACTCCACGCCTCGGACAGCTCCAAGATAGCCAGCGAGACGGTGGAATTGATGGCAAAGCTCTGGGAGGTGGAAGCGGCGGCCCGGGGGCAGAGCCCTGACGCGCGTGTCGCGGCACGTCAGGCGACATCTGCTGCAGTTGTCACTGAGCTCTTCGCCCTGTGGCAAAAGACCCTGCCGCGGATCTCCGGCAAGTCGAAGCTCGCA
>NZ_FMAJ01000052.1 GCF_900094625.1 Rhizobium aethiopicum
CGTTCTGGTATTAATGTCAGCACTAATGCTGGTTCTAATGCCAGAACATCGCCTGATTTGGCCGATCAGCAAAAACAGCTCACCGTACGCTCACGGTCTCTCACGAAACGAGTCGGAGAGATGTTCATGCCTCGCCAGCCCATGACATGCCAGTTCGATCTGTTCTCGGCCCCGCAGCGGGGGAAGACGGCAGGGACGCCGCAATGGTCGGAGTTGCCGGAGGAGACCCGCCAAGCGTTGACGGTGCTCATCGTGCGGCTGTTCGTCGATCACGCAAAGTGCGGACATGCCTGCCAACAGAAGGAGGCCGGTCATGATGCATGAGAAGATCGCGCCGCATCATCTGGAGCGGAAGGCCATCCTCTATGTTCGGCAGTCCTCGGCTCACCAGGTTCTGCACAATCGAGAGAGCAGCGCCCTCCAGTACGCCATGCGCGACCGTCTGGCAGCGCTTGGATGGTCACATATAGAGACGGTGGATGACGACCTTGGTCGTTCGGCCGCCGGCGGCGTGACCCGCGCTGGATTTGATCGGATGGTGGCGGAAGTCTGCCTTGGCAAGGTAGGCGCCGTGGCCGCGCGTGAGGTATCGCGCTTCGCCCGGAACAGCCGCGATTGGCAGCAACTCATCGAGATGTGCCGCGTTGTCGATACCGTCCTGGTCGACCAGGAAGCAGTTTATGCGCCCCGCCAGGGCAACGACCGCCTGCTCTTGGGTTTGAAGGGCAGCCTCAACGAGTATGAACTCGATCTCTTGCGTCAGCGTTCCCTTTCCGCCCGCTATGAGAAGGCTCGCCGCGGTGAACTCGTCGTCACTGTTCCGGCCGGCTTCGTAAAGGCCGGTGACAGGATCGAGAAGGATCCCAATCGGCGCATCCAGGAAGCCATCGCACTCGTCTTCGACAAGGTCACCGAACTCGGGAGTGCCCGGCAGGCCTTGCTATGGTTCCTTGAGCAGGGATTGGACCTGCCCGTCAGGTGCGCCAACGGTGACGTCATCTGGCGCAGGCCAAATTATGCCACCATCCACCGGATGATTGCGAACCCGATCTACGGCGGCGCTTATGCTTATGGTAAGAGTCGTTCCGTACCAGGATACGATGGCCGATCTGGAATTCGCCGCAAGGCGCGTGATGAATGGCTGGCGCTGATCCCGGATGCGCACGAAGGTTACATCAGTTGGGAACGGGCGGAGGAGATCCGCAAGATGGTCAGCGACAATGTACCGGCCAGTCGCCATCATGGAGCGCCGAAGCATGGCGGCGCTCTGCTTGCCGGCCTGTTCCGCTGCAAAAGGTGCGGCCGGAAGCTGACGGTTCGTTACACAGGAGCCAACCATAACATCCCGCGCTATTCCTGTTGGCGAGGGTTGCTCGACAACGGCGAACCACGTTGCATCGCCTTCGGCGGTCTGCGGGTCGATGACGCGATCGAAGAGGCACTTCTCGGCGTGGTCGAGCCAGGAGCCATTGCCGCCGCCGTCGAGGCGGAACGCAATATGGCCAACCAACGCGATCAGGTTCAGGATGCCCTGATGCGCGACCTCGAGGCAGCACGCTATGTAGCCGACCGGGCATTCCGGCAATATGACGCGGCTGATCCGGAGAATAGGCTGGTGACGTCGGAGCTGGAAGCACGCTGGAACAAGGCGCTGACTGGCGTCGGTGAGATCGAGGCCAAGATTGCCAAACATCGGACAGTTACGCCGCATCCGTTCCCCATGTCCGCATCACAGGTAACCGCACTTGCGGGAAACCTTCGCGCCGTCTGGACGGCGCCGACAACCGATGCAAGGCTGAAGAAGCGCATCGTGCGCACGCTCATCAATGAAGTGGTCGCCGATCTCGATGATGGAACCTCTGAGATCGTCCTCGTCATTCATTGGGTTGGAGGCGTCCACACCGAACTGCGCCTGCCGAAGCGACACCGTGGCCAAAGAAATGCGACCCCTGACGACATTGTCGACGCTGTGAAACAGCTCGTCTTGATCGCCAATGATGATGTGATTGCCGGTGTCCTCAATCGCAACGGACTGACGACCGGCAATGGCAATCGCTGGACACGGGAGCGGGTCACCGCGCTGAGGTCATATCGCAAGATTCCGGTCTTCCGTCCGCAGATCGACGGGGTTGAGCCATGGCTTAATCTGGGCGGTGCGGCGAAGTTACTCGGGATATCGCCAAAGACGCTGCGTCTGGCGGCCGAGGCTGGCGATATTAAGGGGGCTCATCCGCTACCCGATGGCCCATGGATCTTCAGCCGTTCCAAACTCGCGACCCCGCAAGCACGTCAGATTCTCGATCGTGTACGGAAGAACCCTCGCCACCCCGCGGGATCGCCTCCAGATCAGGAAAATCTATTCCTTTCGATGACATAGGAAGATGGGAGTTATGAAACAGGATTGTAGTATCTACGCCAATCCTCCATCTTTTCGCGGGCATCCGCAAGGGTCAGGAACCAATGCTGGTTCAGGCATTCTGCACGGAAGCGGCCAT
>NZ_FMAJ01000051.1 GCF_900094625.1 Rhizobium aethiopicum
CCGGATGCGTCCGGGTCATCCAGACGTCAAACGCGTAATGCAGGAAGAGATTCGATAGGATCGGGCTGACCACGCCCCCTTGCGGGGTACCACGCGTCCGCTCAATGACTTCTCCGTTCTTTTCCATAGGCGCGGTCAACCATCTTTCGATGTAGAGCAGAGCCCAGTTGCATTTGACGTCTTTTCTGACCGCCTTCAGCAAGAGATCATGCGGAAGATTGTCGAACAGCCCTTTGATGTCGAATTCCAGAACCCAATCGTATTTCCAGCACCGCTGACGCGTTACCCCAACGGCATCCAAAGCCGACTTCATCGGCCTGTAGCCATAGGAGTCTGGAAAGAAGAGCGGCTCTAAATCCGGCTCAATCATCTGCTTGACCACCATCTGCGCGATCCGATCACTGACCGTCGGCACACCCAAAACCCTTTGAAGGCGCGATGCGGCTCAAGCACCCGTCGACGTCGACCGCCATCTTGCCGGGGGTCACACTGCCGGTTGCCCGATGCCGCTGAGACCACTTCACAACAGACGACACGGCAATGTCGAACCGATCCGCCACAACCCGGCAGCTCTGACCGGCCGCAACTGAAGCCACTACACGTTCACGAAGATCATTCGAATAAGGTCGCGTCATGGAGGCTGGCCTCCTACTCCAGCACCCATCTTGAATCACAATTCTGCTGATTTGAGAATCTGGAGGGTTCTGTGAGGTCCGCGCGCCGTGCGTGCGGCATTCACTGATCGGACCTCATTGAAGCCGGATTGAGCGAAGGCGCGGGTTGTTTGTCGCTATGGGGATTTAGCCGAAGCGGTGGATGGCGTTTTGCAGGTTCGAGCCTTGGCGGAGCACGTTGACAGGTCTGGAAGGAGATACTTGCCGGTATTTGCGGTGTCTTTGACGCCCCTGTCGGCTGGTTTGCATCGACGGAACCCTTGGTGCTGTTGCGCTTTACGTTGCTCAGGCACGATGGGCCAAAGCACTTGCCTCGCGGCTGCTCGGCATGCCGACGCTGATCGTTGGACTGGTGGCACGCGTGGTATGATCATGAACTGTCTTCCCATGCTGGTCGGCAGACCGGCTGGATCGGGGTCCACGCGCCGATTATCGTCATCGTTCCGCCGCAACAGGGGCAGCGGTGCGCCAAAGGTGGTGGCTTTGCGTCCGGTTCTTCGACCGGCTGCTCCGGCGGCGGGACGCCGAGCAGGCTTCGGCACAGGTCCAGCTTCAGTTGCCGATGGACATTGGCAAGCAGGCCGTAATGACGAATGCGGTGAAAGCCGTCCGGAACGGTGTGAAGCAGGAGGCGCGGATGAACTCGTAGGCATCGAGCGTCATCACCTTTTGCCTGCCGCCCGTTCGATAATCCTTCCATCGGAATGTGACGCGATCGCCATCAATGCTGACGAGGCGGGAATTGGAGATGGCAATGCGATGGGTATAGCGGCCGAGATAGGCCAGTACCTGTTCGGGTCCGGCAAATGGCGGCTTTGCATAGACCACCCATTCGATGCGACGTGCTGCTCTAAGGGTTCGATTGAAGGCGACCGGATCGGCCAGAGCGGCGATATCGCCGCAGAATTGAAGTTGACCCAGATCGTAGGCCTGCCTCAGCTGTTCGAGAAACAGCCGCCGGAACAGCCGCGACAGAACCCGCACAGGCAGGAAGAAGGTTGGCCGGAAGGCAATCCAGCGCGACTGGTCGAACGACAATCCGCCGCCCGGCACGATACAATGGATATGTGGGTGGCAGTGGAGGTTCTGGCCCCAGGAGTGCAGCACCGCGATGAAATCGATCTCGGCACCCAGATGCCTGGGATCGGCAGCAAGCTTGCGTAGCGTCTCAGCCACAGCCTTGAACAGGATGTTGTAAACGGCGGTCTTGTTCTGGAAGGCGATTGCGGCGATCTGCTGCGGTAGGGTGAATACCACATGAAAGTAGCCGACCGGCAGAAGGTCGGCCTGCCGTGCGGCAAGCCAGTCACGACTCGCCTGTCCCTGACACTTTGGGTAATGCCGGTTGCGGCAGGAATTATAGCGACGCGGAACGCCGCGCAGTCCTGGCATTGCTGGACATGTCCGCCCAGCCGAGCGGTCCTGCACATCTCGACCGCACTCATGACCCGGCGTTCGACACGCCCGAGATGAGCGTCGTGTGCTTGGCGATATCTTTCCCCGTGGCGGTGAAAAATCTCCGCCACCTCCAGACCCGCCGCCATGGCGGAGCTTACTCAGCTTGGCGGCACCACCTCCAACGTCAGCCGGTCGAGCGGGCTGGTCGTGCTGCGGATCAGGGTGTTGGAAACCTTCGTGTAGCGTGCCGTGGTGGATAGATTGTTGTGGCCGAGCAAAACTTGGATGATGCGGATGTCGGTTCCGCTTTCCAGAAGATGGGTGGCAAAGCTGTGGCGCAGCGTATGCACCGTCACCCTCTTGTGGATCCCAGCCGCGGCGCACGCCGAACGGCAGGCAGAATACAGAACCTGGACGTCGATGGGCTTGGTCTCGTCCCGGCCCGGAAACAGCCAGACCTCGGGTCTCGCCAGCCGCCAATAGACCCGCAGGATCGCGAGCAACTGCGCTGATAGCATGACGTTGCGATCCTTTCCGCCCTTGCCATGCTCGACGCGGATGATGCCGCGTCCGCCTTCAATGTCACGGACCTTGAGATGGACAGCTTCCGAGGCGCGCAGCCCCGCCGCATACGCTGTCGTCAGTGCGGAACGGGTCCTCAGGCTCGGAACCGCTTCCAGAAACCGGACGATCTCGTCGCCGTTGAGGATCGTCGGCAGCTTGGCGGGTGTCCGGGCATAGGCAATGCGCTCCGGTATCTCGCCATGACCAAGCGTGACGCCAAAGAAGAACCGCAGGGCACAAACTGTCTGGTTCAAGGCTGGCCATGATAGGCCCGATGAAACCAGATGCACCTGAAACGCGCGCACGTCTTCCAGTCCAAGACGGTCTGGCGATCGCCCGAAATAGCGCGAGAACTTCGTCACCGCATGTAAATACGATCGTTGCGTTGCTGGCGAAAGGTTGCGGATCGTCATGTCATCGATCATGCGCCGGCGTAGAGGGCTCATCTCCGTCATCGTCATCTCCTGATTGAAGGTTGGGCAAAACAGCCCATTCCTTCAATCAGGAGCGCTTCATGCAATCAGATCCTCCAAATGCCGCGAAAGCGGCTTCGTTCAATCCCTGCCGATTCCGATAAGCGATGAACCGCTCTAGTTGTGAGCTTTCAGGAGGTTGTCCATTCGGCCCTGGTCGAGAAAGCTGAGGTTGTCAAAGCTTCAGTGATTCTCGGAGGACCGAATGAACA
>NZ_FMAJ01000049.1 GCF_900094625.1 Rhizobium aethiopicum
AGTCGAAGCTCGCAAAAGCGATCCGCTATGCCACCTCGCGTCGCTCCATCTTCGAACGCTTCCTTACCGACGGCCGCATCGAGCTCGACAGCAACATCGTTGAGCGTGCCATTAGGCCCCAGACGATCACGAGAAAGAACAGTCTCTTCGCCGGCAGCGATGGCGGTGGAAGGACCTGGGCGACTATCGCCACGCTCCTTCAGACGGCGAAGATGAACAACGTGGACCCGCAGGCTTGGCTCACCCAAACACTTGAGCGGATCGCCAACGGCTGGTCGAGCAGCGATCTCGATGCACTCATGCCGTGGAATTACGCGCGCTGAACGGTCTCAGCTTGCCGCTTACCAAACACTAGGAGTAGTCCTATGACGAAGCATCCGATTGAAGTGATCACGTCTGTCGAGCGCCGACGGCGCTGGTCTCGGGAAGACAAAGAGCGGCTTGTTGCGGCCTGCTTTGAGCCAGATGCGGTGCTTTCCGAGATTGCCCGTGCGGCCGGTATCCATGTCAGCCAGCTTTTCCGTTGGCGCAAGGAGCTTTGCCAAATCGAGGAGCCGAAGACGGAAATGGCGAGCACGTTGGTGCCGGTGATCCTGTCCGAGGCCGCGCCTCCAGCCACGCCCATTCCCTCGGGGCCGCCTGCCCCATCGCAGTCCCGCCGGAAGCGTAGCGATGTGACGATTGAGCTGGGTCGGGGCCGTCGTATTCGCGTGGACAGCGACATCGATACCGAGGCGCTGGGCCGCATTCTCGATGTCGTGCTGGAACGGAGATGATCCCGGTTCCGAGTGGTGTGAAGGTCTGGCTGGCGACAGGCCATACGGACATGCGCAAAGGCTTCCCCGGTCTATCGCTGATGGTGCAGGAGACGCTGAAGCGCGATCCGATGTGCGGACACCTGTTCGTGTTCCGCGGTCGCGGTGGTGGCCTGATCAAGGTCATCTGGCATGACGGCCAGGGAGCCTGCCTGTTTACGAAGAAGCTTGAACGCGGACGCTTCGTCTGGCCGTCGGCGGCAGATGGATCGGTGGTGATCACACCGGCGCAGCTCGGTTATCTGCTGGAAGGTATAGACTGGCGGATGCCGCAAAAAACCTGGCGACCGACGTCGGCAGGATGAGCAAAAGCACTGGAATGGCTGGGTCGAATATGATTCCATCCTACCATGAACGATGCGGCCGAACAGCTTCCTGACGATCTTGCCAGTGCGCTTGCACTGCTGGCGCAAGAGCGTGCCTGGCGTATGAAAGCCGAGGCGGAAGCCGCCAGTGCCAAGGCGCTCGTGTCACATTCAGAAGCGCTGATCGCGCGGTTGAAGCTGGAGATCGAGAAGGTTCGCCGTGAACTTTACGGCAGCCGGTCCGAGCGCAAGGCGCGACTTCTCGAGCAGATGGAGCTGCAACTCGAGGAACTCGAAGCCGACGCTGGTGAAGACGAACTGGCGGCGGAGATTGCTGCCAAGGCTTCTACAGTCCGGGCGTTCGAGCGAAAGCGTCCATCACGGAAGCCGTTTCCCGAACACCTGCCGCGCGAGCGCGTCGTCATCGCCGCCCCGACGAGTTGCCGCTGCTGCGGTTCCGCCAGGCTGTCGAAGCTCGGCGAGGACATCACCGAGACGCTGGAGGTGATCCCGCGCCAGTGGAAAGTCATCCAGACTGTGCGGGAGAAGTTCTCCTGCCGCGAATGCGAGAAGATCACTCAGCCGCCCGCACCTTTCCATGTGACGCCGCGCGGTTTTGCCGGGCCGAACCTGCTGGCGATGATCCTGTTTGAGAAGTTCGCCCAGCATCAACCGCTGAACCGCCAGAGCGAGCGCTATGGCCGAGAGGGGATCGACCTCAGCTTATCGACACTGGCCGACCAGGTCGGTGCTTGCGCGGCGGCGCTGAAGCCCATTCATTCGTTGATCGAGGCGCATGTTCTGGCCGCCGAGCGGCTGCATGGCGACGACACCACCGTGCCGATCCTGGCGAAAGGCAAAACCGATACGGGGCGCATCTGGACATATGTCCGGGATGACCGACCGTTCAGCGGGCAGTCACCACCCGCAGCTCTTTACTATGCGTCGCGGGACCGGCGGCAGGAGCATCCCGAGCGCCACCTGAAGACCTTCACCGGCATTCTGCAAGCGGATGCTTATGGCGGCTACAATCCCCTGTTCAAGGTTGACCGCGATCCCGATCCGCTGACGCAGGCACTGTGCTGGGCGCACTCACGCCGCAAGTTCTTTGTGCTCGCTGACATTGCCACGAATGCCAAACGCGGCAGCCGTGCCATGCCGATCTCGCCGCTGGCGCTGGAGGCTGTCAAACGGATCGATGCCCTGTTCGACATCGAGCGGGAGATCAACGGGCTTGCCGCCGACGAACGCCTGCAGCGCCGTCGCATCGACAGCCTCTCACTCGTCAAAGAACTCGAGGACTGGATGCGGACCGAGCGGGCAAAGCTGTCGCGCAGTTCTCCTGTCGCCGAGGCTATCGATTACATGCTGAAGCGTTGGGACGGCTTCACGTCATTCCTGGAAGATGGGAGAATTTGCCTGACGAACAATGCAGCCGAGCGGGCGCTGCGAGGCTTTGCCGGACCTGAGTCATTGTGCACTCCCTCTTTAAGTATCTGTAAACATTGGAAGCGTCTCGGTGTCAGCAATGCGACACGGGCGGCCCTTTCGGGCTATCGCGGCTTGGACGGTCGCCGAAGTCAGGTCGCTGGCCCGGATTTGATACGGCGCGCCGGGAACCACCTGCTCGGCAGACAACACGTTCGTCTTGATCAGGTGGCGTATTCGGTGGTTGGTCACGCCCAAAACCGCCGCCGCCTCTGTCATGGTCAGCCATTCGCCCTCTTTATCGGCTGATTTGTACGCGTGAATGGCCCGGACCCGCCTTACGGAAGCGACCCGGTGTGCAGTCCAGGTTTTTCCTTGCCCCGTGGGCATTCCCATTCGATTGAGCGACGCGGCGATATGTTCATCGGACCAGCGTCCTGCCATGCTCCGCATCACTGCCAAAGCATCTTCCGTTGTGGCGCACCCGTGTTCACCCGTCTGGGGCTTGCGAACCTTGAGCTCCGAATGCTGACCGCCTTTCCAATGGATGGTCAGCACCACGTCGCGCACCTCATCATCGACATCGACAACAATGTCGGCGATCAATGTACGTAGCAGTTGCTGGCGCACGCGCATGGTGACATCCGGCGACTCCCAGGCCGCCTGCAGATTGTCGGCGAGGTTTGCGAAAGTGCCTGGGTCAACTTCGATGGTTGAAGGACTTTCGGTAGGCCTGCGCACTTCCAGATCACGGACGCGGCGTAGCGCCGTTTCCCAATTCTTCTCAAGCTGTGCAGCTATCAGGCGGTTGTCGGGATCGCATGCCGCATAGCGGCGCTCGGCGAGGCTAGCCTCGTAGCGGGCCTGTTGTAGCTCCAGATCGTGAATGTGGCGCTGGTCTTCCTGTCGCTCCCGGTGCATCCGCTCTGCTTCAA
The DNA here is from genome assembly GCF_900094625.1 of Rhizobium aethiopicum. GTDB lineage: Bacteria > Pseudomonadota > Alphaproteobacteria > Rhizobiales > Rhizobiaceae > Rhizobium > Rhizobium aethiopicum. Next base: position 3,484 of record NZ_FMAJ01000049.1, read on the forward strand.
AAGTCGCCTCGATCGCTAATGGTTCTACCGCGCGCAACAACTCGCGCGCAACCGCCGCATCGACCTTCGAGCCGCCGAACGTCATGCAACGGGGCAAGCCCATCATCAGGTTCTGTTTATAGCAGCGATAGACAGGATTTTGTGGATTTCCCGTATAGGCAACACTCAGTCGCCGTCCACACCGTCCGCAGGTCAGGAGACCTGATAATAATGCTTTGCCGCCGCGGCCCGATTTAGTCCCACCCGAGCGGCCATAATTATTGAGGGCCAGTTGCTGTTGGTTACGCTCGTATTCGCCCCAACTAATGTAACCTTCGTGATGGTCCCGGATCATCACCTCCCAGCTACCGACGGGCTTGCCGTGCCCGTAACTGCGCCGAGCCCGTCCATCGACGATGGCAGTCCGCTTCTCGCTCTTCCCATAGACGTAAACGCCGGCGTAGAAGGGGTTTTTGAGGATGCCGATCACATTGCGATAACGTACTGGCATCCATACGAAGTTGGTCATGCGCCCTTCATCCGACGGCCGAGGGAAGTGAATCTGATCTTTCGTCATCGACAGCAGCACCTGACGCGCGCTTCCAAGGTCGTGGAAGCGGGCGAAGATGGATCGAATTACCTCTTGCAGACGCAGATCAGGATCGAGCCCAAGCCCGGCCTCCCGATGCCAAATGTAGCCGAACGGAACGGAAAGTCGCAGTTCGCCACGGCGCGCCTTCGACCTGGCGGCATCGAGCATCCGGGCTCTCAGCACGCCCAGTTCGAACTCGCTGATACTGCCCTTCATTCCCAGCAGCAGCCGATCGTTGGGTCGACATGGATTGTAGACGCCGTCATGGTCAATGACGCGGGCTTCGACCAGGCCGCACAGTTCGAGCAGGTGATGCCAGTCCCGACCGTTGCGCGCAAGCCGTGAAGCATCGAAGCAGAAAACGGCACCAACTTTGCCGGCGCACAGTAGGGCGACGAGACGATCGAAGCCCGGACGGGCGACGGTTCCGCTGGCAGAGCGCCCGAGGTCGTCGTCGATCACCTCGACGTCGCTGAAGCCGTGGTGTCGCGCAATGTCAACAAGATCATACTGCCGTCGCTGGCTTTCCAGATTGGTTATAACCTGCGACTGCGTGGATTGCCGCACATAAACGACGGCCTTGCGCGCGAGCAGCGCTGTCGGAATCAAATCAGTGCTGGTCATCGTTGACCTCCTCGACGACGAGGCCTGCGGCCTGCATCAGCAGGCAAGCCAGCGTTGAAATCGCCTTCTTGCGTTCCTTGTCGCTCAGTCCGTCGAGCATCCGAGTTTTGAATATCAGGTCGAGCTGCCGGCCCGACGCCGGCACCAGCGTATTGCGGGATCTCATCATGGTCCTCCTGAGTGATTCTACGTCCACTTCGGAAGGGTGCCGCTTTGCTGCCGCCAGAGACCAGCCTGTTCAATTCGATTAGCGTCGCAAGATCGACGCGTGGCGTTCCCATGGTCATGCCGCGGCAGACCACGGGATCGATCATCCACCCTGAGATCGCGATGACGACACCTGTCGGCCCCAGAACCTTCAAAAACCGGCCTGTCGCTCGTTCTTCGACGCGACGAATGGAAACCTTCTGGCCAAAATGTGGATGCCAGCGATAGTGAACCTCGACTTCATCGCCGACATGGGCAGAATGAACGGGGCATTGCTCTCGGAAGGAAGTCATGGCTCTTCGCCGGATCGGATCGTGGTGCTGATCGCGCAGCCTTCATGGCGACGCTGATCATGAGCGCAAAGCTCAACGACATCGATCCGCAAGCCTGGCTTGCTGATGTCCTCGCCAACATCGCTGACACGCCGACGAGCAAACTGGAACAATTGCTTCCGTGGAACTGGACGCCGACGGCGCTGGATGCTCAAGCGGCCTGACCTGCGTCCTTCACCGGATGCTTACAGCAATCGAAGCCTGTGGTAAAGAGCAATAGCGAGAAGAACGGCTATGTGCGACGGGCTCACGGTCCGGGACGGCGGAAGGATTTTACGAACGATCCGGCCGTCATCGAACGCCGTAAAGCTGCGCTGGCAAAGCGCGATGCTGCCGAGTGAGGCGTCGATCGCATCGTCTTAAAGCTAAAGCCGATGGGTGCCCCTCACCCGCCCCCGCTCCGCCCTTTCAACCCGGCCCAGCCGGTCGGATCGGGGCTGATCATCAGAGCCAGCGTCGCGTTTGTAACTGGCTGACAATGTCGCCCCTCTAATCAGCTTTGACAGCAATTGTAACCGCAAAGTTAGAATGTAAGAACGACTGGCATCTATTGCTCGATCCATCTCCACCCTATTGCTGGAAAAGGTAAATGTCGTTCTCCATGCCTGATGGCCCCAGAGTGGCCGTGTAGGGCACACCATGGATAGTGATGCTGGTCTGGGGGTTGTCCGCGCTCGGCAGCAACTCAAGCCAGGACATTGCAAGCCGAAGGCCAGCCGGTGCCGGTTGATTGCGGTGTTGCCAGCTCGGAGGGACAGCTTCTCCCAAGTCGTCCACAGGCAGCGTGTACTGTGGGGTGCCGAAGATCGATGCCCCCAAGCTTTGCTCCCATGGTG
>NZ_FMAJ01000048.1 GCF_900094625.1 Rhizobium aethiopicum
ATTGTAGTATCTACGCCAATCCTCCATCTTTTCGCGGGCATCCGCAAGGGTCAGGAACCAATGCTGGTTCAGGCATTCTGCACGGAAGCGGCCATTGAACGCTTCGATGAAAGCATTATCAGTCGGCTTGCCGGGGCGTGAGAAGTCCAACGTCACACCCTTGGAATAGGCCCACAGGTCCAAGTCGCGCGACACGAACTCGGTCCCTTGGTCGACACGGATCGTTTTCGGATAGCCGGCTTTTTGGCACACCCGTTCAAGGGTTTGCACAACGTCTTCGCCTCTATAGCTATGACGTGGATCAAGCACCGGCACGTAGCGCGAGAAGGTGTCGACCACCGTCAGCACGCGCAGTTTCTTACCCGTTGCGAGTTGGTCGTGAACGAAGTCCATCGCCCACGTTCCGATCACCGCCGCTTCAAGTTCACAGCCGACAATGTTGCCATGCTGCTTAACCGTGACGTTCACAACCGTTTTCAATCCTCGAGCCGACAGGGCCTACACGGATCACGACCTTGGCGCCCGCCATAATCGAGCGTAAGGGCCATCAGTTCTCACTAGGTCAGCGTGCTTTCCCTCCTCAATGACCCGCCCCTTGTCCAGGACCACAATATTGTCCGCCCCACGAACGGTGCTCAACCGATGAGTGATGACTATGATGGTCTTCCCAGCGCGAGACAGATCCTCAACAACCCGCAGCACAAATTCTTCGGCTGCCGAGTCCAGAGAGGAGGTCGCTTCGTCAAGGATTAGAACGTCGGGATCCCGGTACAGGGCCCGAGCCAATGCGAGGCGCTGCTTCTCACCTCCGGAGAGGCGAACCCCGTTCTCGCCCAGATGGGCCTGGAACCGCCCGGGCCAGCGCTCGATGCACTCCCGCAGTCCTATTCGATCACAGATGCGTACGATCTTATCGAACTCCGGTTCGAACTCGCCCAGGGCGATGTTCTCGATCACGGAACCGGAGAAGACGTCTATCGATTGCGGTACTGCAGCCATGACCTTGTGCAGTGATGCGCTCGAGAAATCCTGGAGGGCATATTGGCCGATCCGAATGCATCCATCCTCAAGCTGGTAGACATTCTGCAGCAGAGCCGCAAGGGTGCTTTTGCCCGAGCCGCTCTCACCCACGACGGCCGTCAACTCTCCTTGGCGAAAGGAGACGCTTAGATCGCTGAAAACCTCCGCCTGCGCGCCATAGCGGAATGTGACGTTCTCCAGGCGAATATCTCCGAGATCGGTCTTCGTAGCATCGATGCCGCTGCTGCTTGCCGACTCCAGTTCAAAGATCTCGAAAAGTCTATCCGCCGCGATAAACGCGTCTTGAACGATCCGGTTGGTCTGGATCAGGCGGGCGACCGGCCGGGTGATATAGCCAAGCAACGTATAGCAGGACAGCAATTCGCCGGGCGTGACGGCCTGTTCGAGCGCAAGCGTGGTTCCAAACCACATCAGCACGATGGTGAACAGGACCGACAGCAACGTCGAGGCGTTGTCGCCGCAGATTGAGATCAGCCCGGAGCTGTAGACGGAATGCAGCATCTTTACGAAGCGGGTCTCCATTTTGAAGTTTGCGAAGCTCTCGACGCCGGAAGTCTTAATGGTGGAGACAGCTCCGAGTGATTCTACCAGTTGCGCCTCGAGTTTGGCGTCATTTTCCATGATGACTCGTTGGAGATTTCGATTCATCCGATTGATGGCCCAATATACCAGGATGTACATTGGAATGGCGAGCGCCACGATCAAAGCAATATTCCAGGAATAGATGAACATCATTCCGAACGAGAACAGTATCATTAAAATGTCAACAAACATGTTTATCGAAACGTCGTTCAGGAAGCTCCTGATTTTCACAGCGTCGTTCATGCGCGACACGATTTCTCCCATGCGCATGCTATCGAAGAACTTCTGGGGCAGGGCCAGGATGTGATTGTAATAGCCGAGGATCAAGCATACGTCGATCTTCTGCCCCGTCTGCAGGACGAGTCGGCCTCTTAGGAGGTTGATCAGGATCTGTATCGCTAGGATCAGCAGCATTGCGATGCTCATCAAGTTGAGCAGGTTGCGGTTTCCCGCTGGGATCACGTGATCAACGATCTTCTGAACGTAGATCGCCGTCGAGAGACTGAGGACGGTCGTCACAAGAGCGCCGACGAGAGCCTGCGCCATCACCGTGCGGTGTGGCGCGAGTAGGCGGGCGAATCGGGCGAGGGGCGACGTGGTCTCGTCTCGACGATTGAATGTGTCTGCCGGAACCAGCAAAACCAGAACGCCGGTCCATTGCTCCATGAATTCCTGATGCGGCACTTTGCAGATTTCGCCCAAGGCCGGGTCCATGACGATGACCCACTTGGCGTCGATCGCATGGACCACTACGAAATGGTGCAGGTCCTCCTTGACGACGTGCGCGATAGCGGGCTTGGGGATCTTGTACAGGCTGTCGAAGCCACCTTTGACGCCTTTCGCGATGAAGCCCAGCTTCTGCGCCGCTTCCGTGAGCCCCAGCACACTCGTACCGGAGCGGTCGGTCGACGCATACTGGCGGATGCGCGCCAATGGCAACTTGTAGCCATAGAAGGCTGCGACAGATGCGAGGCTGGCGGCGCCGCAATCCGTGATGTCACGCTGTTTGAACTTAATGGCCTTACTCGACATGGAGGCTCGCTGGCTGTTGGGACAATATTAGCGCCCCGCCAGCATCGGGTTGAGCCAATCGTCTGCCTCGTCGTAGAGCAGTTGCAGGAGAGTGCGATTGGCCAACAGAAAGCGAGCCCGCACGGTCATGCCTTTCTTCAGGTGGCCGATGGCCCCGCTTTTCAGCGCGAGTTCGCTGCGAGAGAGCGCGCACTGGACCTTGAAGACCGGGTTCCCGTCATGCAGAGTGAAGTCCTGCGCCACCTCGACCACCCTTGCTTTGATGACACCCCATTGGTTGTAGTTAAAGGCATCCACTTGGAGCCGCACCGGCTGACCAGGCTGCACAAAGCCAATGTCGTTGGGGGAGACGTAGATTTCCGCCACCAGATCGTCGTTCGGCGAGATCCAACCAACGGTTTGCCCGCTCTGCACGTAGCTTCCGTGCGCGAGGCCGGAGAACTGCTCGAGAGCACCCGATACTGGGGCGCGGATGCGGTGCAGGTCCCGTTCGTGCTCGAGCTGATGCAAGGTGGCCGTGAGTTCCTTTAAGCGCAGGTTAGCATCAAGGAGCTTCTGGTTCCAATCAGCGGTTTTGCGTCGCACGAGGATCTCGCCTTGGACCTCGATATTTTGGAGAGCGAAAGCCTTCTCGTCAACGGTCTTCGCCGGCGCCGCAGCAGCCGAGACAAGTCGCTTTGCGCGGTCGAGTTCCGCCGCGGCGTTACTGCGCGCATTTTGGTTCTCGCGCAGCAAGTTGAGAAAATGCACCCTTTCAGCCGTCGCGGATTCGGTTTGGAGGGGGGGCGAGACGCTGAGCCTTGCGCCGGAAGAAATCAGCGTTTGGAAGTCATGGGCAAGATCGCTCTTGGCATGAATGTCGGCTAAAACCCCGCTGAGCTTTTCCTCGATTACATGATCGTCAAAGGCGATTATTTCCTTCCCCTTAGCAACGACATCGTTCTCAAAGGCAAGGACACGGGAGATGCGTCCGGAGACGGGCGCTATCAGGGGCGTCTTCTCCACGATCGGGCGAATAGTACCGACACTCTGCATGGAGACCGGTATGGTAACGAGTGGCAGTGAGCCAAATGCCGCGGCGACGAAGAGCAAGATCGCCCTATAAATGCTCAAGGATCGTCCTGATCGTCGCGCCAGTATGCTTTCTGCGATGCAGCTGGCCGTTTCAGCAGAAAGGGGAACTGCTAGTCTGTAGTCACTAGGAGCCATCGAGAGCCAGCTCGCTTATCAACCAAACAAGTGTCCGTAACGTCGCAAAAACAAGTAAACCCAAAAATACCAACCTCCGGAGGTTTCAGCTGCTTCTTGAGGGGTTAATTCGGTTACACGATAGGCTGCCATGTTGTTCATCATTGGTGTCTCCGTTCAGAGCTGGATTGAGAAGATGCCAAGGTCCCCGTTGGGAGCTCCTAGCGGCGCGCAACAAAAAGGTTCAAGATTCGTGCCAATGCAGAAGGAGCGAAAAGCATCAGAAAACTGTTCTGTATGTTATTCAATGGCTGCCCTAGAGCGCCGAGACGTGCCAAACCGCACATCACGCTGTCGCAAGCACGACAAACCGAGTAGGGTTCTGAATGAACGTCCTGAACAGGATCGACAGCTCCAAAGTTCGGTGGCGACGGTACAGTTGAGACTCGGCGCTCAGTAAGCGCGCCCCCATCCGCGTAGCCCCCATCGAGTTTGCCGTCGATTTTTGTTGCTGCTGATTCACTCTGAAACCTGGTGAATTGTTGGTGGCCCTCCGCACGATAGTGGGCGCGGATGCGCCGCTTGGTGCCGCGGGCCGTCGCCTTGCGCTGTGGCGGCAAATAATAGGCCGTCGCTCGAAGCCGGAGTGCCCATGGATCGGTAACCCCGCCTGCGCCTCGACCACCCTGGCTAGCGCCCGGTCGTAGGCTTCGCTCTCGACATGCCACTGTCGAACACGGATTAACACCCACAAGGTGTGGGTGTCTGTGGCATCGGCCATCATGCGCAGGCCAAAGCTAGTCTCTTCTGCGAGGATGACGTTCATCGCAGGGCGCTCCTGTACGCAGATGACTGAATGCTTCGCAGAAGCCAGTCGCAGCATCCACGTCTGGACGTCGCCTTCGCAATCGAGCCGCCCGGAATCGTAACAGCCCGAGCTGGCGCGGCCAAGCTCGCGTAACCGGATGTCGAGGTGAGCTTGAGATTTGCCAGCTATCCTCCTGTCGCAACGGCCCCGCGAGACGATCGCTGTCGGCCACAGCCTGGGCCGGAACAAGTGCAGGTCTGAGATCGCCATAGCGTCGGGACCCGCCCAAGCATTGCCCAATAGGTCTCGTGTTTCTTTTCGCATCCGGTGGATCTTTTACTTGACACATCCGGCCATAGCATCTGCCAATAGGGACAAGGCCACGCCCTGGTAAACGTGAAATACGGCAGGATGCTAGGCCTTCAGGCCTACAGCCAGGTCTCGGATCGATACGGGTCGATCCGTCTGTCGTCCTCGTCGATCAGACGCTTGAGCCATTCCAGCGCCGCGATGGCGGACCCGATGTGCTGCATTGTTCCGGAATTCGAGCAGGCTCAGCAGCCTCGGCAACATGCGTGGATAATGAAATGCCGTAGGAGGAACGTGGCACCGCCTGGGCTCGCTGCTTAGGAACCGCCAGTCTCGTATTTGCGGACCAGAGCCGAAAGTATCGCCTGTTCGGCAATTTCGGCACCGCTCCGTCGAGGGCCTTGATCGCGGACCCGGCGATGCGAGCCAAAAGGCGCTCCTCGCTGGCCCCTTTTCAATTTCTTGGCGATCGAGGCGACGACCCTACGTTCCCATTCGCCACCATCTTGTGCACTTTGATCTGAACCCTTCAAACTGGACCAGTTTTGGTTAGAGTTTTCCGGTGCATTTTCCTGGCTGGGAAAGGGACCAGAAGACGATGAAAGCGTCGCAGTTTTCGGACGCTCAGAAGGCGTTCATTCTGAAGCAAGGTGATGAAGGCGTGTCGGTTGCTGAAATCTGCAGGAAGGCGGGGATCAGCCAGGCGACTTATTTCAACTGGAAGAAAAAATACGCGGGCATGCTGCCACCGGAGATGAAGAGGCTGAAACAGCTCGAGGACGAGAATTCGCGCCTGAAGAAGATCGTCGCGGATCTGACGCTGGACCGCGAGATGTTGCAGGATGTCATCCGCCGAAAGCTCTAAGGCCTGCTCGGAAGCGGGAGATGGTGAAAGGCATGTGCTGCGATTGGGCGATCTCGATCCGACGTGCTTGTGGAGCGTTGAACTTCGATCGATCAACTCACCACTATACCTCTCGCCGTGCTGATCAGGCCGGTCTGGAACGTCGTATTCGCGAGATCTGCGAGATCCGTGTGCGGTACGGCTATCGCCGCGTGCATGTGCTGTTGGAACGCGAGGGTTGGGGCACCAACATCAAGCGAACCTACCGCATTTACAGGGACTTGGGGCTACAGTTGCGGAACAAGACACCGAAGCGGGGGGTAAAAGCCAAGCTTCGCGAGGATCGGCACATGGCCGTCGGACCCAACGACGTCTGGGCGATGGACTTCGTTCACGACCAACTCGCAACGGGTAAGAAACTGCGCGTGCTGACGGTGGTCGACACCTTCTCGCGCTACGTGCCGGTGCTTGATCCACGTCATAGCTATAGAGGCGAAGACGTTGTGCAAACCCTTGAACGGGTGTGCCAAAAAGCCGGCTATCCGAAAACGATCCGTGTCGACCAAGGGACCGAGTTCGTGTCGCGCGACTTGGACCTGCGGGCCTATTCCAAGGGTGTGACGTTGGACTTCTCACGCCCCGGCAAGCCGACTGATAATGCTTTCATCGAAGCGTTCAATGGCCGCTTCCGTGCAGAATGCCTGAACCAGCATTGGTTCCTGACCCTTGCGGATGCCCGCGAAAAGATGGAGGATTGGCGTAGATACTACAAT
>NZ_FMAJ01000047.1 GCF_900094625.1 Rhizobium aethiopicum
ATTGAAGTTATCGAAACCTATCCCGACGTGGCGCGGGCATCATGAAATCAATTTTCGAGGAAAGAGATCATGTCAGACATTGTGGAGCAGCTGAAGAAGGTCCGCAAGCTGCAGTCCCGCGCCGCCGCTGCCAAAATCTCAGCATTTGCAATGGCCAGAACGAGAGTTCGATGGTGAGCTCACTGGCATGATCATGGCTCTCAACCACGCGGCGGTTGCCGCCTGAAGAACTGCCAGACTCTCGTTGCCGCAGACGACATTGCTGCGCAATCTCGCGAACAAATCAGGAGAACGGTGTTGCGTTTCACAATCTTTTGCGGCCTCCTGCTGCTCGTCGTCTGGGCGAAGGCACTAACGAGTTACTTCGTCTGGCATTCCATCCACGAAGTCATCGTTGCAATGGTGGCTAGTTTGTTGCTTCTTCAGTGGGCGTATATCGCAAGCCTGCTCTTTTCCATCTGGCAATCCAGCCGTAATTACAGGAGTCGCCAAAGGGCTCGACGATCCGATCATCGCTAGACTAGAACGTGGTGTCAGCCACAGCCTATCATGAGGGCGAAAACCTCGGCGTTCTTTGGAACGCCTCTCATCAAATCAGATCCAACCATGAGTCAACGGAATTCGAACCTGCCGGATGACGTGGATGCGTCGAGAGCCCTATCGCCGCGCAAGCTCTGCAACCTCGGCCGTGCCATGATGACGTGTAACAGGTGGCCTGCTCATGCCCTATCTGTGGTGGCTCCGACTTCATTCGCGGCGGCGAGACCGTCAGCGAAGTGCTGGACTATGTTCATGCTTCCTTCCGTGTCGTGCATCATGTCCAGCCCCGCTTTACCTGCAAAGCAAAATTGGCCCTTGTTTAGATAGTCGAGGCCGCACTGCCAGAACACAGCGAGGCGATTTTGTCTTGTGGCCAGGTATGTGAAAGACGCTCATGCGAGCCCACTGGACAGGAGAGGTCAGCATTTGAATTTAAAAAGGTACCTTGATCCAAAAGTGGATGTGCTCGCTTCAGTAGCTGAATTGGATGGTCTGTACCGCGTCCAGAGGACCATAAAGAAACGTAAGTTATAAGGCTGAGCCTATGAATTTCATGAGAACGGAGCAGGGGCTTCTCTGCGTTTCAATTGCCGTTACCATCCTCCTTGCCTGCATCGGCATTTTGTTCGGGATCATTTCAGGTTCGTTCGCAATCATATTCGATGGTGTCTACGCATTGACGGACGCTGCTATGACTGTCGTAGCTCTGCTTGTTACAAAGCTCATCGCGTCATCCGAAGCGCCCTCCAGCAAAGGAAAACTTATCGAGCATTTCACGATGGGGTTCTGGCATCTTGAGCCCATAGTCTTGGCTCTCAACGGCATTCTCATAACCGGGTCGGCTGTTTACGCACTTGTCAACGCAATCGGCAGCATTTTGCATGGGGGACGTCCGCTCAACTTTAGTCAAGCGATCGTCTACTCCGTCGTAACACTCGGTGTGACAGCCACCATGGGGGTTATTGGTGATCGAGCTAATCGTAAGATCAAATCTGATTTCGTTGCCCTGGATACGAAAGCTTGGCTGATGTCCGCCGGGCTAACGATCGGGTTACTCGTCGCGTTTGCCATCGGATATTTCATTCAGGGGTCTTCTTACGAATGGATCTCGCCGTTTATTGACCCGGTCGCGCTGGCATTAATCTGCATTGTGATCATTCCCATTCCGGCGGGCACGGTTCGGCGAGCGCTCGCCGACATACTGCTTGTTACGCCATTAGATCTCAAACAACAAGTTGACGCGGTCGCCAAAACAATCATCGAACGACATGGATTCATATCCCACCGGGCTTATGTGGCCCGGGTCGGCCGAGGCCGGCAAATCGAGCTACATTTCGTTGTCTCAGAGGACCTCCCGGCGAGGAAATTGCAGGAATGGGATAAGATCCGTGACGAAATCGGGCTCGCGATTGGTAACGAGGGTCCGAGTCGTCGGCTCACCATCGCCTTTACAACCGATCCTGAGTGGGCGGATTAGGATTTTGAACCGAATTTGGAGCCCTGTATCGCAGGCATTCCATAGCGGGCGTGATCCTCGAACCGGATGCATAGCTCGGCGTTTTTTCCAGCCACCATGCGTCAATTTGTAAGCGACAAGCCGTGGCCGTTCAGGCGGCGTAGTTCCATGGCATGAGCGCGTCGATTTCACTGCTGGGCCATCCATTCGCAAGGCGCTCAAGCGTCTGGGTCAACCAAGCTTGCGGATCGACTGCATTCATCTTTGCCGTTTGCAGGAGCGTCGCGATGGTCGCCCAAGTCCGGCCGCCACCGTCGCTTCCAGCGAATAGACTATTTTTTCTCGTGATCGCTTGGGGTCTGATTGCTCGCTCGACTATGTTGGAGTCGAGTTCGATGCGGCCGTCGGTCAGGAAGCGCTCGAAGATGTCTCGACGCGAGATGGCATACCGCAGAGCTTCGGCGAGTTTGGATTTTCCAGAGACCCGTGGCAGGGTCGCCTGCCAGAGAGTGAAGAGGTCACGGACGATCGCTGCGGAGATCTCCTGGCGTGCAGCGACACGAGCTTCAGGGCTTTGGCCGCGCACACGCTCCTCGATCTCCCATAACCTCGCCATACGCTCGACGGTGTCTGTAGCGACCTTCGAGCTCTTTGCGACATGCAACTCGTAGAACTTTCTCCGGCTGTGCGACCAACAGCCGGCCAGGATGGCGCTGTCATTGCCTCCATCTTTCCGGACGAGCTTGTTATAAGCGGCATATCCGTCGACCTGCAGGATTCCACGATAGCCGCTCAGGTGTCGTGCGACACACTCGGTGGCTCGACTGTCCTCGAAGCGATAGGCTACCATCGGTGGACCGCTGCCCCCAAAAGTCCGGTCATCCCTGGCATACGCCCATAGCCATGCCGTCTTCGCTGATCCGGAACCAGGTGCAAGTGTGGGCAAGGTCGTTTCGTCGGCAAAGATCCGTTCGGCCTTCTTGATCTCATCGAGGATGTAGTCGGCGAGGATATTGAGCTCGAACCCCAGCTTGCCCATCCATTGAGCCATCAGCTTGCGGTCGAGTTCGACCTTGTCGCGTGCGTAGATGGCTTCCTGGCGATAGAGTGGCAGCCCGTCGGCATATTTGGAAACGGCGATCTGGGCCAGAAGTGCTTCCGTTGGAATGCCACCTTCGATGATATGTGCCGGAGCCGCCGCCTGGACGACACCATCCTCGTTCCTAAAGGCATACTTCGGCCGACGGGTGACGATGACACGGAACTTCGCTGCCACGACATCCAGCCGCTCGGAGACGTCTTCTCCAATCAGGATTTTGGTCTTACCTGCATGTTCTGGAAGCTCTTCCGGTTCGATCACGACCTCGACGCGCTCAAGATGAGGCGCAAAGCCCTTGCGTGGCCGCGGAGCGCGTTTGCTGTCCGCGCTACCGCGGCCTTTCGTGACCTGAGCCTTGATCGTCGCAATGCCGGTCTCGATCTCTTCGAAGACAAAGGCGTGCTGCTCGTCATCGACGGTGGATGATGCAAGCCTTTCCGAGCGTCGGCCAAATCGGGCGCGATCGAAAGCCTTCAGGATCTGCGTCAGCCGCTCGATGCGCTCATCGGCGTCCGCGTTGCGGGCCTCTAGATCGTCAACCTGCTTCTCCAAAGCCTCGACGCGGGCTGCTTTTGCGGCCATGGCAAGAACCATGGCTTTGAGAGCCTCTACATCATCCGGGAGCTCAATCTCGGGCCGCGTCATGGGTATGATCAGAGCATATTTTGCCGCGCTCCGCCCATGCTTTCAGGGACCTGATTCACTTCGCCGCAGCGGTTTTACCCAACAATCTCGGGAGGCTTCACCGGCGTGGATCGAACCCGCTTCCAGTCCATTCCGTCGACTAAAGCCAGAAGCTGGGCATGATTGAGCTGGACGCGATGATGGCCGATCCGGGGCCAGCAGAACTGGGCTTTTTCCAGCCGCTTCGCATAGAGGCAAACGCCGGAGCCATCCCACCACACGATCTTGACTCGGTCTGCTCTCTTGGCCCGAAAGACATAAAGTGCACCGTTGAACGGATCACTGCCAGCATCCCGTACCAGCGAAAGCAAGCTGTCCGGCCCCTTTCGGAAGTCGATGGGATGGCTCGCAAGAAAGACCTTCACGCCGGACGGGATCATGCCGACCGCACCGCTCGGATCACCCGCTGCAGGTGTGCTTCGCCGATATCTGCGTCGGCCCGGATAACGACGTCGCCGATGATAAGCTCGATCATCGCACGTGTGCCAATCGTCCCAGTCTCCGTCTGACCAGCCCGATTTGCGAGGTAGATCGTTGTCCGTCACGAGCATCACGACGCCAGCCAAATAGCTGCGAGGGATGTATGCCGATGCGATGCGCAATGGCTGAGACGCTTGCGCCGGGCTCCATTGCCTCAGCCACAGCCCGCGCTTTAAAATCATCGGACCAGCGGCGCCGAAATTGCCGTGGGGCGCCCTCAAGCCGTTCCGGAACAGCCTCGATCATATGGAAGTTTCTAGTTCCAGAGCTAGGCGCAGACATAGAAGCTCACAGTTTGTGAATCGTCTGTCCGCAATACAGCGGCCAACGCTACTGACGCCAGATGGGGTCAGCTTGTCGCTTACGTCAATTTCACGGTTCGTACCAATCTTCGATCAATGCGGCCAGTTTCGATGCCGTAGTTTTCCGTTATGCCTCCAGGCGCGATACTCGATTCAGCGAATAGGGTTGGCTGAACCCAGATCGCGCCTTTGCGTTCAAGCTCCACAGGCGGTTTCGCCGTCTTGATCTTGTTGAGATCCTGCCGGAGGCCGATTGTCTCGCGTTCTTTGAAACGAGCGACGCCTATGTCCTTGTACTGGCTCAGGAGGGCGCGGCCCAGCTGCCCAGGTTCCGATAGATGTCATCGCGCAGCTGTCGGACCTGTCGATTGAGCTCACCAAATTGCGCAGGCGTATGGTCGGAAATTTCCAGAAGAGCGTCGCCCAGGCAGCCAGCTCGCGACCTCAGCTCCGGCCCGCGTAACCCGCCGGGTGATGCTGCGGGCGGCAAGGGTCATCAGCGACTATGGTTCCGCGAACGCGACGAGGCGCCCGCGGATAGCCGTCGGCAACATGAAGTCGCCTCGTAGGTCAGACCTTGTGCAGAAAATCGACCACGCCGGTATCGAGATCATAATAGGCGGGCACGATCTTCACCTTGCCTTCCTCGACCAGGCGAGAAACAATCGCACTTTCGGTGAGGATGCGCTCGGCGCCGTTGAAGGCATTGGCATGGACGGTCTTGTCGACAAAATTGTCGCCGCGATCGGTCTCCGCCAAAGCCACGGGCAGGATCGGCTGGGTCATCTTGCCGATTGAGCCATCGAGCTTGGTGCCCTTGGACACGACCTCGCAGGCGGCGGAGACCGCCCCGCAACGCTTGTGGCCCATGACGACGATCAGCGGCGCATGCAGATGTTCGGTGCCATATTCGATCGTGCCGAGCACATCGGTGTCGACCACGTTTCCGGCATTGCGGGCGACGAAGAGTTCGCCGAGCGTCACCCCGCCGAATACAAGTTCCGGCACGACACGGCTGTCGGAACAGGTCAGCACGATCGCCCAAGGTGCCTGGCTCTTGGCGACGTCCTGCCGGCGCTTGGAAATATTGGCGGCGCAGGCTTCCGTGTCGGTGACGAATTTCTTGTTGCCTTCCTGGAGTTTTGCCAGTGCTTCATCCGGCAGGAGGGCGGGAGCGTTCGAGGCGAATGCCGGCATGGTCATGTCAAAGCCTGCAGTCATGACGGCCACGCCTCCGATGCCGGCAAATTTCAGCAGGGAGCGACGGCTGAGTGGGGAGGAATTGCATTCAAAGCACATGGTATCGGTCCTTTTGCAATATCCGGGATGGCTGCGGAGAAATGGCACCTGCTCCAAGTCATGTCCGGCAATTCTCCGGGAATCGGAGAATGGCCGATTGGTTATGCCTTGATATGGCACTCATCAAGCGGAATTTTGACGCATCGGAGGAGCTAAGCCAATCCTGGAGTATTGCCCCGGCCGTACGGTAGATCAACCCGGCCCTGACGGGTTCTGGCGAGGGATGCTCATGCGCGGCATATTGGGTTGCAAGGGACCCTTTGGGCGCTGCCTTCTGCTTCTTTAGTGGCTCCGCTGCCGCCGGCGGGATCGCATTCATTAACTCACTCGGGAACCTAGGAGCATTTGTGGGGCCGTTCGTTATAGGGTATCTCCGTAGTCAGCCCGGAGGTTTTTCTACAGGCCTATACGCTTTGGCAATCATGGGCCTAGCCGCGACAGTCATGTTGATTTTCCTCCTGCGCCTCCTGCGCCAAACTTGATAGAAACAACCAGATGTTCTTGTGTTTGTTGTCACGTGAGCCGAGCCGGTTAGGTGCACAACGAGATGCGGCTCGGGTCCGCGAGGAACCAACAGCAAGAGCTCGCAAAATTCCTCAGCGTCACCGGCCGCCGTCTTCGCACCCAAGGCCGAACCCGGCAATGCCGCTCATGTCGGCGCACCGATGCCGGGCGCCATCTCGCGCGTCTTTATGTCGCCCGGACAGGCGATCAATGCCGACGATGTGCTGGTGTCGACCGAAGCGATGAAGGTGGAAACGGCAATTCACGCCGAGGAGAACGGCACGATCGCCGAAGTTCTCGTCAAAGCCGGCGACCAGATCGATGCCAAGGACCTGCTTGTAACTATCGCGGCCGGTTCAGCGTAAAGTTCCATAACGTTGATTATGCTATTTGGTGCTGTAGGCGCAAAGTTGAAGTGTCCTGTTTCTGCAAAGTTGGAATGTCACTCTCCCCGCGTTTGATGGCGCGGGAGACAAGCGGATGGGACTGATTGCGATGAGCGAGCGTGACCTGCAGCGGATCGAGGTTTTGTCGAAGGTTGCCGACGGGCGGATGACGATGGTGTCGGCGTCGCATGTGCTTGCTCTCAGCGAGCGCCAGGTGCGGCGGCTGTTGGATCGCATCAGAACGACCGGTGCGGCATCGATCCGCCACAAGGCGATCGGCCGGCCGTCGAACAACCGGATCAGCGATGGTGTTCGCGATTATGCGGTGACGCTGGTTCGTGAACGTTATGCGGATTTCGGTCCGACGCTGGCGGCCGAGAAGCTTGCCGAGCGCGATGGCTTGCGTGTGTCGCGCGAGACGTTGCGCGGCTGGATGACGCAGGCCGGATTGTGGCTGTCACGCAAGCAGCGGCGGACGTTTCATCAACCGCGGTTGCGGCGCGAAGCCTATGGCGATCTGGTACAGATCGACGGGTCCGAGCATCGCTGGTTCGAAGATCGTGGAGATCCGTGCTCGCTGTTGGTGTTCGTCGATGATGCGACGGGCCGGTTGATGCAGCTGCGCTTCGTGCGCTCGGAAAGCGCCTTCAGCTATTTCGACGCACTTGAGCTTTATCTGAAGCAGCACGGGGCGCCGATCGCCTTTTATTCCGACAAGCACTCGGTGTTCCGGGTGACGAAGAAGGATGCCAAGGGTGGCCAGGGCATGACCCAGTTCGGGCGGGCACTCTCGGAGCTAAATATCGAGATTCTCTGTGCAAACTCCAGCCAGGCCAAAGGCCGTGTCGAGCGGATGAACCGGACGCTGCAGGGTAAGCGGCAAGCTGAGACCGTTCAGCGCGCGTAATTCCACGGCATGAGTGCATCGAGATCGCTGCTCGACCAGCCGTTGGCGATCCGCTCAAGTGTTTGGGTGAGCCAAGCCTGCGGGTCCACGTTGTTCATCTTCGCCGTCTGAAGGAGCGTGGCGATAGTCGCCCAGGTCCTTCCACCGCCATCGCTGCCGGCGAAGAGACTGTTCTTTCTCGTGATCGTCTGGGGCCTAATGGCACGCTCAACGATGTTGCTGTCGAGCTCGATGCGGCCGTCGGTAAGGAAGCGTTCGAAGATGGAGCGACGCGAGGTGGCATAGCGGA
>NZ_FMAJ01000020.1 GCF_900094625.1 Rhizobium aethiopicum
CCGTCTATGGCGACCACGAGCGCTTCATCCAGACCTATTTCTCCACCTACAAGGGGAAATACTTCACCGGCGACGGCTGCCGGCGCGATGCGGATGGCTATTACTGGATCACCGGCCGCGTCGACGACGTGCTCAACGTCTCCGGCCACCGGCTCGGCACGGCGGAGGTGGAATCGGCGCTCGTCTCGCACAATCTGGTTTCGGAGGCTGCGGTCGTCGGCTACCCGCATGCGATCAAGGGCCAGGGCATTTACTGCTATGTGACGCTCATGTCGGGTCACGATGGTTCGGACACGCTTCGCCAGGAACTGGTGAAACATGTGCGCGCCGAAATCGGGCCGATCGCGGCGCCCGACAAGATCCAGTTCGCGCCGGGCCTGCCGAAAACCCGTTCCGGCAAGATCATGCGCCGCATCCTGCGCAAGATCGCCGAGGACGATTTCGGTGCGCTTGGCGACACCTCGACGCTTGCCGATCCGGCCGTCGTCGACGACCTGATCGCCAACCGGCAGAACAAGGCGACCGCCTGATATAAAGACTTCCCGAGGCGAAGTGCTTTCCCTTTACGGGTGAGAGAACTTGTCGACTGAACGCGTCGGAGTTCTGGTCGATCGCAGCACGTTGGTCAAGGCAGCGACTGTTGTCGTCGATGCCATCTATTTCTATTGCAACGTCGAAACCATTTACGGGCGTCGAGGTGAATACTCTTCCGTATCGTCGGTTACCCGGGGGCGGTTTGGAAGGCGATCTTGCCATCACCGTGGATTCGCAGTCAGGCAGTCAGGCGAAGCCATATTGTGAATGTGGAAGAGCCCACGAAAATGCACCAGGACAGCAACTCTTACATCCGCTGATCCTGCGGGGAAGGGGAAGTTGCCTGAATTGTGTAAGTCAGTTGCGATTGATCAATCATAGCAATGCTTGTTGTCTCGCCACTGCGCCGCCGGTGGGCCGCATTACGATCTGCGTAGTTCGTGCAGCAAGACCGCGGGGCGCCCGTGTGCTCGAACTTGAGAGCTTCGGAATTCCGGCGCGACTCTCTAATTCTAGCTCAAGGCATGGCCCGCGAGGCCATAGACCGCCGGTTCGTTCGCCTCTCGGTTTAGGAAGGGGCGGCCTTTGGACATGGTCGTAACGGTCTCGGAGATAGCCAGCCGGCTTTGTTGAAGGAAGTCGGCAAACGGTCCTTTCTCTCGCGTATCGACGCGTGCGAATTGGCCAGCCAGATCTTTCAGATGCACGGCCGCGAGATGGATCGCATCACGATCATTGCTTGCGACGACAGGGCCTACTACGTGACCGCGCCCGAACTCGCGGCACATGGAATACCCAACCGTTGCACCGTTACGCCGGAGCACACAGATAGATGCGCCTTCTGAAAGGAGTGTAAGTAGTCGATCCCTGTTCGTGCCGAAGGCGAACGTGTCCAAGGCGAAGATCTCCTCAATCTTATCAGGCGACAGTTCACTCAATTCACCGTCCAAAGATGGCAGCGCGGGAAGCGCGGCAGCGACCTCTCCCTGATACTGGTAGACCGTTGCTTCCGCTGTGAAACCGAGCGACACATAGAGCTTATGAGCAGCGATAGTCGAGTTCAGCGCCAGCTTGCGATCGCCGCAATGCTCGAACACTTGTTGCATTAACCAGCGGCCGTTTCCCTCCGCCTGCGTGCGGGGCGATGTGATCACCAGACCGATGGTGGCAAAATCGTCTCCGTGGGGAAACCACATTGCACTTCCGAAGACGCGTCCAATTCCATCGACGGCCACGATACCGTGGCCGGCACGGCGCAGGAACTCCCAATCCTTGAGGCGGTGCGGCCAGCCGACGCCCGTTGACAGGGCATGAAGCAAGCTTACGTCAACGCTATTGATATCCTGCGCGATTAATTCGAACGATTTCAGGCGCACCGATTTTTGCATTTTCGCTTTCCGCTCCGTTCTCCCGATCGTCTACGTCAACTCAACTGCGGCACCGCGGCGTCCCCGATCCTTGGGTCACCTGCAATTTACTACAATATTTGCATGCGGAGAGCGGCAGGTTTGGCTACTCGCAGCGATTTTTCGAAATTTTCAGCCAAATCGGGCGGGCCGTTCAACAGCAACGACTTGCCGCTCCCTACGGTACCATCCAAATCAGCCCGAAGGCATATTGTGACCCGACAGAAACAGCTTAAGCCCGAAGCCTGGCTTTGGAAGCAGCCCATGCCGGAGAACGGGACTTTCAGTGGTAACTAAGGCCCGGCACAAGACCTGTGTAAGACGAGAAGGTCTGAACGGGCTCGGAAGCATGACGAGCGCCATTGCGTCGAAGTACAACCATGGCCCGCGATTCCAACTCGAGTTCATTCAGATTGATAAAAAACAAGGAACGCCGACGGTGTCGGGATGGATCGGCGTCCCAAGGTCCACGTGGGTGACCGCTGGCGGGGATCGAAAGCGGCGCGTCACTGTGGAGATTGAGCATCAACAGAATATCCTGTCGTTTGCGGCTTACAATACAGGCAATCATTGCGAAACGCATTCACTTGTGCCGCACTCCTCCGGCACAAACAGGCATATACTCGATGCATTCCGATCGGACGAGCATAAGGGCTTGCTGCGATGAAATTTGCTTCCTATTGGCATGATACTTCGAGTCCATTTGCAGGAGGCATCCCCGGCCCGGTTTCTGGGGATTTCGAGGTTGCGGTAATCGGTGCGGGCTTCACGGGCCTGAATGCTGCGCGCAAATTGGCGCAATCCGGAATGAAGGTTGCCCTGCTGGAAGCCGAGCACGTCGGGTATGGCGCGTCCGGCCGCAATGGCGGGCATCTGAACAGCGGTCATTTCGCTAGCTTCGGCGCCGCCAGGCAGCATCTCGGAGAAGACCGGGCGCGCCGCTTGTGGCGGGCCTATGACGACTCGATCGACATGATCGAACGTATCATCGAGGAAGAAAAGATCGCCTGCGACTTCCGCAGGGGCGGCAAGCTTAAACTTGCTTCGAAGCCCTCTCACGTCGGTAAGCTGCAGGCGATGTCCGAAGAAATCCGTCGCGAGGTCGACCCATCAGCCGAATGGCTGACGCGCGAGGACCTCCGCAAGGAAGTGATATCGGATGCCTTCCATGGTGGAATTCTCTACCCGAAATCCGCGATGATGCACATGGGACGCTACGCCAACGGCGTGGCGGAGGCGGCCTGCCGCCATGGTGCGGCGATCTGGGAGCGGAACCCGGTCACCGCCCGCGAGCGCGCGGCGAACGGTTGGCGGCTGACCACACCGACCGGCTCACTCACCGCCCGCCAGGTCATCCTGGCGACGGACGCCTATACGCCAGGCGTCTTCAATTACTTCCGCCGAAGGCTCATGCCAATCGCTTCCTTCATCATTGCAACACGCCGGCTCACCCCGCAGGAGGTCGCCGCAACGGTTCCAGGCAACCGCAACTTCACCAACTCCCTCAACATCTCGAACTATTTCCGCCTCACGCCCGACAACCGCATGCTGTTCGGGGGGAGGGCGAGGTTTTCGGCTGTGTCCGACCAGAAAACCGACGTCAGCTCGGGCCAGCTTCTGCGCCAACAAATGGTGGGGATGTTTCCGCAGCTAGCTGATGTCGAGATCGACTATTGCTGGGGCGGCCTCGTCGGGTGCACCCAGGACCGCTATCCTCGCGCGGGCAGTGCCGACGGCGTGCTTTACAGCATGGGCTATTCCGGTCATGGAGCCCAGTTGTCAACCTACATGGGTAGCGCGCTGGCGGATCTAGCCATGGGCCGTAAAGACGCCAACCCGCTAGAGGGTGTCGGTTGGCCCGCCGTGCCGTTGCATACTGGAAATCCGTGGTTCCTCCCCATCGTGGGCACATATTACCGCGCGAAGGACATACTGTTTTGATCGATCTCCGGCGATTCCATCATTGCCGTGAGAACGACTACAGTCTGGCATCGCGTTGTGGCCGGCGATCACTCCGCTCGAGAGCCATTACCACAGTGATCGCTTTAAGTTTGTCGAGGATGGTTTGAGCTTCTTTGTCCGTTGAAGGCAACCATCAATAGCGCCCTCTGCATCCGTTTGCGGATATCGTCCGTGAAAGCGTTGATTTGATCTCTCAGTGTTTCACCAGCAGGGGCAGCATCGCCTCTGCCATACCGAAGGCACGCGCGGTCCATCGATCCTTCCATTTTGTCAGCATGATGAAATCCGGTAGCCTGCATCAGAATCAAAATAAGTTCGGCGTGCGTGTGCCGCACCCGCTAAAGGGGCGACGGTAAGCAATCTTTCCGGCAAGCAGCTCGTCGATGGCTTTACGGGCGTGCGGTGCCTCAATGCCGGTTGCGGTCCTGAACGGCTTGTCGAGGCGGCGGCCCGGCAGCGAACAGCCCTATGCGACTGCTTATTTCGCCTCGGGCCGCAGCGGCTCCCTGCCGCGGCTCGCCTGTGATAGAGGATTTGCGCCTAGCTAATTGGTAAGGAGACATCCCGTCGCGTGAAAGCGCCAACCAAGCTACAGAGGAAACAGGCTCGCTAACGGCATATGCGCTTTGACAATGGGCGATTTGAGTACGACAAAGCTAAAATATTTGTCGATACCTATCTCCATATCGGAGAGCCGCTCCATGATCGTCTGATACTCGCCGATCCCGGCTGTGACGAATTTCAAGAGATAGTCGTAGCCGCCCGAGACGAGATGGCATTCGATTACCTGATCAACCTTTTCGACCGTCGCGAGGAAACGGGCGAAGTCGACTTGCCGGTGGTTCTTCAGGGTAATCTCGGTGAAAACCGTTAGCGTCTGACCGAGCTTGGCGACATTGATCTGTGCAGAATAACCTTCGATGTAACCTTCGGACTGCAGCTTTTTCACTCGCATCAAGCACGGGCTCGGCGAAAGATTGACGAGCTCGGCCAGCTCAACGTTGGTCACACGCCCATTCTTTTGCAATTCATAAAGTATCTTTACATCGATCCGATCGAGTTTCATCGGTCACTCCGCCTATCGAAAGCGCCAATGGAGCAGCATGTTGTGCCAAGGACGTTTTCGACGGTCAGAGTAACACGTTGGAGCGACAAGTTGGATCGCGTTTCGCGTTTAACGCTGGAACCAACGACTCCTGCCAGTTGCAAAGACGGGATCTTATGCTATCCATTTTGGAAACTACAACGACCTACGGGCGAAACAGGCTATTCAAAGTAATTTTGCGCTTTCGCCGGTGCTTACAGCACTTGTTTCAGAAAGACAACGATGGTGGACGGCTCAATCCAGATCGGAGATTTCAGAAGTCTACGAAAGATGGGCGGGCTCCCGCTTCCGCTCATCTGGACGATCAAAGGCGGGAAGTTTAGTGCTTGTAATCTTGTGATGTTTTGGTTTCTACGACAGCAAGTTGCCAAGGAGAATGGGAATGATTGACCAGCCTACGTTGCTGACCTATTGCGCAATTGTCCTTGGTTTTGTTTTTATTCCAGGGCCAGCGACACTTCTCACCGTCGCCCGCGCTTCGACCTCGGGTACAAGAGTGGGGCTTGCTACGGGAGCGGGCATCACGGCGGGTGACATTATTCATACGGCCTTCGCTGTTGTCGGAATCTCTGCAATCATTGCGGCGTCCGCCACCCTGTTCACGGTGATCAAGTTCATTGGCGCAGGCTACCTGTTCTATCTCGGCATAAAGGCGATCCTGGCGAAGGACACATCGGTGCCAGGGCGTAACGAACCTCCGTTGACGGTTTCCCAAGCGTTCCGGCAGGGTGTTCTGGCTGAGGTTTTAAACCCGAAGACTGCGTTGTTCTTTCTGGCGTTCCTTCCGCAATTTGTCCGCCCCGAAAATGGGGCTGTCCCTCTCCAGTTAAGCATTCTGGGTATAGTCTTCTCGCTTCTTGGCTTCTTGAGCACGATCGTCTTCGCCTTCAGCGCGGGCGGCTTTGGAGCGTTTCTGCGCCGTCACCCGACCGTTTCAAAATGGCAAGGCAAAGTGATGGGCGGCATTTACTGTGCCTTGGGCGTAAGGCTGGCATTTCAACAGCGCTGATGGGTCTGACGAAATGACCGATTAGAGCGTAGTTTTCCCGTCAACGTCGCGTATTGCACTGCTTGGCACTGCCAAGAGGAGTGAGGCAGGTGTAAACCAGACATCGCTTTCTCTTTACCGCGTCCTCCCGAGTCGATTGGCCGTCTCCGCCTCGTCGGCGGCGCGCGCTCATCTTCGAGCCGTCCCCCGCGCGGGATCCGCCCAACCGGGGCCGGACCTCGCCAATCCGCAGGGATTGCAGCAGGGGGACTTCGTGGATGTCGTCGATCTTGCAAACCGCGTGAGGTCCACCAACGTGTCCTCCAAGAAGGATCGTATTCTTGCTTGACGTCGGTCGCCATTGGCCTTCCGCGCGTTTATCTCCCTGAACCTGCGATCTGCCATACGGAGACATGACGATCGCTAAGATTTGTGAACGGCTCCTTTTTCCATCCGCCCCATCGGCCTTTGAGTTCTAGGCCGGCCAGCCGCGCCATAAGATCGAATTCCGCTGGCCATGCATAACGAAATGGGACCGAGAAGTGCCTGTAGTTTCCGTCCTGGATCCAGATGTGGTGGGACGAGAAGTTCTGGTTTACGACGTCGAACTCGTCGACGCCCCAATGCGTCTCGGTGCGGTCGAACGCCAGGATCGTCTCGCCGAGGGGAAGCCGCTGAAGAGGCGGCACGCCAACCTCGATTAGGAAGTGCCCACCAGGCTCCAGATGTCTGGCTGCGTTTATAAAGCACGCGACCTGGGCTCGCTGCGATGTAAGGTTGTTGATCGTGTTGAAAGCGAGATAAACGAGGGAAAAGCGCCTCTCTATGAGGGTCGTGGCCATGTCGCCGATCACCACCGGAATTTCCGCGCCACCTTCTTTGGTGCGAAGGCGAGACACCATCGCTCTCGAAAGCTCGATACCTTCCACCTGTACCCCTTTCCGCGCGAGAGGAAGCGCCAGGCGGCCGGTACCGATCGCGAACTCCAGGACGCGCCCGCCTCCTGCGAACTCGGCCAGAAGATCGACCGCCGGACCAACGACCTCCGGGGCCGAGATCTCACCAGCGTCATCGTAGGTTGCAGCCACTGCCTCGTCAAAAAACCCGTCGTCGTGCATCTTTCTCGCCTCTCTGATAATGCGGTTGCTTGGGGACCGGGAGTGCCTCACGTTGCCCGTAGCTTCACGGACGTCACCTCAATTTTCGCTTGCGATCGCGCCAGTTCGCGGATCTCGTGGCGCGCGACGCCTACGTCTGCCAAATCGCGGTCCGATAGCCACTGTAGTGCCTGTTCCGTTTCGCGCCGTTGCCACCAGCGGAGGACGACGGGCGCTACTATCCGCAAAGTTGCGAGCTTCGTCAGAAGGCCTGGCGCAAAGCGATCCGAGATTTCAGTTTGCCGGAGTTCGTATGTCATAAGTTACGTCCAAGTTGTTCTGCGGTGATATCAAATCTAGTGAAATGCCCTCCGACGTGTTATCGGTAGTCTGTCAAATTATGTCTGTGAGACGCCATGATCGCCCGGGACAACCTGACCAACGTTCACCTGCCGGAAGACAGGTTTGGAGATTATCCGCATACAGCTGTGGCTCAGGGTGGGGTGGAGCCCGCCGGGCGAACCTACTCGTTCCACGCGCACCACCGCGCGCAGCTTTTCCAGATCGTGCGCGGTTCGCTAAGGCTAGAGACCGAGCGGGGCTACTTCATCGTTCCGCCAGAACGTGCCGTATTCGTGCCGTCCCTTCTTCTCCATGAAGTGACATACCTGCAGGAGACGGAGCGCAGCTACCTCTTCTTTCGCCCCGACGCGGTCGTGAACCTGCCCTCCCAGGTCTCCGTGATTGGTACGACAACGCTCCTGCGGGAACTTATCCTGGCGTTCCTGGAGATACCTCGCGCGGACGCCGGCAGTGCCCGTGCCGAACGGCTCGTCGCTGTCATCCTCGACCAGCTTGAGACGAGTCCAGTCGCGCCGCTGTCCCTTCCCTCGCCGGCATCCCAACGCCTCCGGAACATCGCTTCAGACATCCGGAACGAACCGGGTGCCGATTGGCCACTCGATGAACTTGCGTCACGCGCGGCCATGTCCCCCCGCAGCTTTCAGCGCCATTTCCAGTCTGAGACAGGGATGAGTTTCCGCGCCTGGCGTCAGCAGGCGAAACTTCTCAAAGCAGTGGAGTGGCTCGCCGCCGGCCGAAGCGTTGGCGATATCGCCTTCTCGCTCGGCTACTCGGGCCCCAGCGCCTTCATTGCGGTGTTCAGGACGGCCTTTGGTGTCTCCCCCGGACAATATTTCCAGGGGGCCTTTCCGGGTTATGTGGCCGGATCCTATTGATCTCGCGCTTCCACTGATTGGGAGACACATGGCAGCGACGTGGCGCTGGCAGTCGCGAAGCGGCTCGTCGTCGTTGCGCAGCGCCAGACAGACAGTCTCAGTTTAGCAAGCGGTTCTGCAACGACCATCACATTCGCGATGAAAGGGGGCATCTAGATAACCGAACGGAATTTGTGCCGTTGCAAGTAAGGGACACAACGTGGTCGCGAGCTGCAGCTCGCTCATTCTGCCTTGGCTGCTGCCCGCTCCAACATGCACCACCGTTTGGCTCGATGGTTGCTTATGTGTCATGACCGCCTTCTCGTGAGCGATATGCCCTTACCTCACGATTTCTTGGCATTAATGCTTGAGGTCCGGTGCTCTGGCGTTGCCGATCAGCTACATATCCTCGATTGCAATCAGATTGACGCGAGGCAACGTCCGAATTTTGAGCAGACAGATAGTCCTGGATGTCGCAGGCGATTGCTGCGGCGTTCCGGAGGAGGAATAGAGCGGCTGATCGGACGAGCGGTCGTGCGCTGATGAGAGACCAGCTAAAATAAGAGGAGCGGGCCGGCGGGCGTAGATGCGACGAGCTTGGCGTGACGACGAGAGGATGTTTCATCAAATTCATCTGCTGCATGCTCCGGGCTGTGAGGACGCAACCAAGCCGCCCGAGGTTTTTGGGCGGATTGCCACGTTCTGCGGGACAAGGGAGTCGAGCCTCGATCATTAAGA
This sequence comes from Rhizobium aethiopicum, assembly GCF_900094625.1. GTDB lineage: Bacteria > Pseudomonadota > Alphaproteobacteria > Rhizobiales > Rhizobiaceae > Rhizobium > Rhizobium aethiopicum. Next base: position 9,048 of record NZ_FMAJ01000020.1, read on the forward strand.
TCAAGCACCAGAGCCTTTTCCTCTTAAGCGCTTGTGATAGGTTCAGTGCAAACAATCCGCATTCTTACTCCCAGTGGTAGAACATGAGCTCATCCACGTACCTGCCCGCCGAGCGGCTCCAGCAGATCCTCGACAGTGCGGTGGACACCGGCATCGTCATCCTTGATCCCAACGGTGTTGTTATCGGCTGGAGCAAGGGGGCCAGCAATCTCCTGGGCTGGACTGAAGATGAGATGCTGGGAAAAACCCTGCTCGAGATCTTTCCACCAGATAGGGACGCAGCAGGATTGCTTGCGGCCGAACTTGCTGATGCGAAGGCTAGCGGCAAGGGCGGCGGCGAGGGATGGCGATATCGCAAGGATGGCAGCAAGATCTGGGCGGTCGGCGAGACCACGCCGCTTCTCGCCGACGGGCAAAGCCTGAGCGGCTTCGTGAAAATACTGAGAGACCGCACGAAACAGCGACGGACAGAGTCAGCACTGCGTGAGCGTACCCGCGCACTCGAGGTTCTCAACCGTGCGGGAGCCATCCTGTCGCGAGAGAGTAATCTTGAACGGCTCGTTCAGGCAGTGACGGATTCAGGCGTCGAACTGACTGGGGCACAATTTGGCGCATTTTTTTACAACGTCGCCGATCAAGCGGGGGAGAGCTATATGCTCTATTCGCTTTCGGGCGTGCCACCGGAAACGTTCTCTCAGTTTCCGATGCCTCGCAACACCGCCGTCTTCAACGCGACGTTCAGCGGTGAAGGGATCGTGCGTTCGGCCGATATTACGCAGGATCCGCGCTACGGGAACAATCCTCCTCATGCAGGTATGCCGGAGGGGCATCTTCCCGTGCGCAGTTATCTGGCAGTTCCCGTCGTGTCCCGCACCGGGGATGTGATCGGGGGATTGTTCTTCGGGCACGCCGCTAGCGACATGTTCAGCGAGGAATCGGAGAGAGGGCTGATGGTGCTTGCCGGCGAGGCCGCCGTTGCCATCGACAACGCCCGCCTTTTCGAGGCCGCCCAACGCGAACTGCAGGAGCGACGGCGGGCGGAAGAGGCATTAAGAGAGTTGAACGCTCACCTGGAAGATCTCGTAAACCAGAAGACGGATGAGCTCAGCCGCAACGCCGAGGCTTTGCGGCAAGCTCAAAAGATGGAGGCAATTGGTCAACTGACCGGCGGCGTCGCTCACGACTTCAATAACCTGCTGCAGATCATCGTAGGCAATCTCGACACGCTGTTGCGAAATCTGCCTGCTGACGCGGGCCGTCTCCGCCGAGCCGCCTCTCAGGCGATGAACGGTGCCGAAAGGGCGGCGTCGCTGACACAGAGGCTCCTTGCCTTCGCAAGGCGTCAGCCGCTCGACCCGAAACCGGTCGACGCCAATACCCTCATTCGGGGAATGTCGGACCTTCTGCATCGAACGCTGGGAGAAATCTACCAGGTCGAAATCGTCCTTGCCGGCGGCCTCTGGAGGACGGAAGCGGATCCGAACGCGCTGGAAAGCGCGCTCCTAAATCTCGCCATCAATGCGCGGGACGCGATGGCCGATGGTGGCAGGCTGACGATCGAAACCTTCAACGCACATTTGGACGAGGCCTATTCCGCAAACCATGCGGAAGTGAGGCCAGGTCAGTATGTTGCGATATCGATCTCAGACACCGGATCGGGAATGGACGCAGAGACTGTAGCGCGTGCTTTCGAGCCATTCTTCACGACAAAGGATCAGGGGAAAGGGACTGGCCTTGGGCTGAGCCAAGTTTATGGCTTCGCCAAACAATCAAAGGGACATGTGAACATCTACTCAGAGCTCGGTGAAGGGACCACCGTAAAGATTTACCTGCCGAGGCTGCTATCGGAGCAAGTCGATGAGGAGACCATTGATCGCCTTCCACCGCCCGAGGCAGCTGTTGGCGAAATCATTCTCGTCGTCGAAGACGACCCAGATGTCCTGGCCTATTCCGTGGAGTCGTTGAAGGAGCTAGGCTATCGCGTCTTGGAAGCCAGGGACGGCCTAACGGCTCTGCGGGTCCTGACGGCCAACGAACCCGTTGATCTAATTTTCACTGACGTCGTCTTACCAGGCGGCATGAGCGGCGCGGATGTCATAACGAAGGCACGGGAGGTCCAGCCTTCCGTGAAAGCTTTGTTTACGACCGGCTACTCACGAAATGCGATCGTCCACCACGGCCGCCTCGACAAGGGGGTCCACCTTTTGCAGAAGCCATTTTCGCTGAAAGATCTTGCCGATCGTATCAGAAGCGTTCTGGATGGCTGACATCAAACTTCTTCCTCTGAGATGAACCTCATGTCGGCGACCACACGTACAGTGCGGAGAGGCGGCACGTCAGTTGCACTGAAGCACTTGAATTTTGGTATCATACTACGTATTTTGATATCAAAGCCATTGTTTCTACAGAGGTGATATCAATGCCGGCGGTGACCATTCGGAATCTTTCTGCCGAAACACATCGTGCTCTGCGGGTGCGAGCGGCTCATCATGGCCGAAGCACCGAGGCCGAGATCCGCGACATTATTGAGGCCGCCGTTCGTCCCTCTGAGCGTGTTAAGCTTGGCTCTTTGCTGGCGTCTATTGGTCGGGACGCTGAGATTTCAGACAGCGACGTTGAAGGCCTACAGAAGAATCGCGACAAGACGCCAGTTGCACCGATGACCTTCGAATGATCTTGCTTGACACGAACGTTATATCCGAGCCGTGGAAACCGGTTCCTTACGAGGCAGTGGTCGCCTGGTTGGACGCCCAGGTGATCGAGACGCTGTTCCTTTCCGCAATAACCATTGCTGAACTTCGCTTCGGGATCGCTGCCATGCCCTCAGGGAAACGGCAGACTATCCTTCGCGACCGCCTTGAGGGCGAAGTGCTGCCTCACTTTTCCGAGCGCATCCTCCCCTTTGACTTGGTGACTTCACAGTTTTACTCGGAACTGATGGCACGCGCTCGAGTATCTGGGAAATCGATCAGTGCGGCCGATAGCTACATTGCCGCCACAGCAGCAGCGAACGGCCTCGCAGTCGCAACTCGCGACACAAGCCCGTTCGAGGCCGCTGGGTTGAAAGTGATAAATCCCTGGGCGCGATAACCTTGGACCCACGATCTGCCATCGGCGGATAAAGCTCCTTCAGAACCACGATGCGAAAGTCATGATCAGCCCTGCTCTGGCTCTAATGCGCCGGCATAAGATCAGGTCGTAGCGCGACATGATCGCTGCGAGCCAGCCGGTTGACCGCGTTCAGGCAGCGGCCGTCCGTGAATCGGTCAACTTTGCGTAGGCCATTCACCCATTCATGTCCTCGCGAAATTGCATCACCACATTAATAACCAGCTGTGAAACCCCTTCACTCCCTGCGTAAAACTATCACGCTCTATCCACCTTGCGAACATTAATCACTCACGCTGCTCCTGCAGCTCAATCTACCCTTCGAAATGATTGCCCATGCAATCGATGATGTGGCGCGCTCCCGCGCAGCGCTCCTGCCAATGGCGACCAATGTTCGCCCGCAGATGCTTTTTCCGTGCTATGATGGGCCTGCAAGGCTCAATCTCGACGTCGGCAATACGGCAGAGGCCGTACGCTACTTTGCCCCGGCGCAGGGAGTTTGCGCCCAGCACGGGCTCGACCCCCGGAGCGCTGGGTGTGCTGCCTTTTTTACTGATCCGGGACGAGGAGGTTGTTCATGTCCACGAGTAGTGTCGACCGCCCGCTGCAGCCGGGCGACCGGGCACCGAATGTTGTATTCGACGCGATCTCGCGCGAAGGCAAGATCGCGCTCGATGATTTTCGAGGCCGCAGCCCGTTACTGATCGGTTTGTTTCGAGGCCTGCACTGTCCGTTCTGCCGGCGTCATGTCTCGGCGATGGCGCAACTCAACCCGGCCCTGAAGGAGAAAGGCATCGAATGTCTCGCCGTGGTCAAGACGCCGGTCGAGCGGGCGCGGCTCTACTTCCGTTACCATCCGCTACCCGACCTTCTTAGCGCATCCGACCCGGAAGGGGCTTCGCATCGCGCCTTTGGTCTACCCATCCTCGAGTTCACGGAGAATGAAACCGAATGGCCGCACAAGCTCGGAATGGACGCGGTCATGGCAATGCGGATCAATCTGCCGGGGGAGTTGCCCGTGCCGATGAACCCGGCTGCGGCGGGGGACTTTCTTGAGAAAAAGGACTGGTATGAAATTACGGCGGCCGACCGGCAGGTTATGATCGCCGGTCACATGCCGCTTATCGGCGAGTTCCTGCTCGATCGGGAAGGCACTGTGCGCTGGAGTTTCACAGAAGCCGAAGAGGAAGGCCAAAATATATGCCTGGCCCCGAGTGCCGAAGAATTGATGTCAGCAGCTTCCCAAGTCGCACATTAATAGGCTGCTGAAAAATTCATTCGACGATCACAGTCCTGCATGATTCTATGGGTTTGAACCATAATCGAGATATCTAGGCGCGGCGGCTAAGGTCTGCCGTAAGCTTCGTAGCGATTTTCATTCAATGTCCCCGGGGGATTGATACATAGATTTCGGCAAACTCGACTTCTTCGAGCTTGGCTACTCAGTAAGACCGTATGTCCGTCTTCGTGCCTGAGGTGGCTCGCCCTACACTGGTCTTCCGAGGGTTGCTCGGATAGGCCGAGCCGATCCTCATCACAGGAGGACGAGCCGTGGCAGATTATAGAGAAGCTTTTATAGGAATCGATGTCGCCAAATTAAAGAATGCGATTGCTGTCGCTGAATCCAGCCGGGAGGGAGAGGTCCGCTTTTGGGGTGAGGTTGATGCATCGGATGCAAGCATGCGCCGCATCATCCAGCGGATAGCAGCAAAGTTTGACCGAGTTCATTTCTGCTACGAGGCGGGTCCGACCGGATACGGCCTACATCGGCTTATCCGATCGCTTGGCCATGAATGTGTGGTGGTCGCTCCATCACTGATCCCCAGGAAGCCAGGCGACAGAGTAAAAACCAATCGTCGAGATGCCCTCGCGCTCGCCCGGCTATTGAGGGCCGGCGAGCTCACGGCAGTGTGGGTTCCTGATGAGGGCCATGAGGCGATGCGCGACCTCGTTCGCGCTCGAGCTGCTGCTGTCGAGACATTGCGGGTTCACCGACAACAGATCAGTGCCTTTATGCTCAAACACAGTCGCATCTATCCACGCAAGAAGGGCTGGACGATGCGATACCTGCGCTGGCTGCAGGAGCAACAGTTCGATCATCCCGCGCATCAGATTGCGTTGCAGGAAATGGTCGAGGCGGTGCGCGTCTCGAAAGAGCGCGTCGAACGACTGGAGAAGGTTATCGAGGAGTTCGTCCCAACCTGGTCGCTGGCGCCGGTCATTCGAGCGCTGCAGACCCTGCGAGGGGTCGATCTGATCGTCGCCGTGACATTCGCCACGGAGGTCGGCGACGTGAGCCGATTTGAGAGCCCTCGCCAACTGATGGGCTATCTCGGCCTGGTCCCTGTTGAGCGATCAACGGGTGCGACGGTCAGACGGGGTGGGATCACCAAGGCCGGCAACGGTCGGGTTCGGCACATGCTGGTCGAGAGCGCCTGGACTTATCGGCATCCGCCGAAGGTCGGCACGAGAAAGCTCTACCTCATGGAGCAAGCCCCATCGAAAGTTCGAGAAATTGCATGGAAGGCTCAGAGCCGGCTGACATCTCGATATCGAATGCTCGCCACTCGGGGAAAGCGAACGACAGTGGTTTGCACCGCCATTGCCCGCGAGCTGACCGGCTTCATGTGGGCTGTTGCAAGGGAGGCGCAGGCGATCAAATCATAAGTCGCCGAAGCGAACTTGCACCTCGCGCATGGGCGGAGGCGGGACAACGGCAGGGGAACACCCGTCAGACGCTTTGTGGCCGGCAATTGACCGACGCCCGTAGTAAGATCGGAACAGCCCCGGACGCACAATCGGGAATGCGGTAGCCAACCCGCGCATCAGAGCTTGATCACCGACGTCCTTCAGTTCCGCCTCCACCCATACGCGATCATCATCATGAACAGCGTTCGTTTGGACGGTCGGTTTCTCGCGCCCAAAGCATTGACAACGGACATCAGCGGTGTTGTGTCCCCACGTTATCCGGCCGAATTCTATCTTGAATTCGGTCTTCTGTGTTGGGATGATTGTCCCATGTCAGAAGAAGCCGCACACGAGGTTCCCTTAATCGGCGGACGATCAGTCGTTACGAGGGTCGGTGACGCGGTCTTTCGCCAAGCCCGGCCATGGTCACGCAGCACGATAGCTCTGTTGATCCATCTGCACGAAAGAGGTTTCGAACATGCTCCTCGTATCATCGGGAATGGTTTCGATGTGCGTGGGCGGGAGATGCTCACCTATGTCGAAGGCGAGAGCATTCACCCGAAACCTTGGGATGACAGCGCTTTGCCAGTTTTGGGCGAAATGCTCCTGAAATTGCACGAGGCATCGAAGTCGTTTTCCGGTTTTGAGAGACGCGCCTGGAGTCCTTGGTTTGGACGTAGGATTGGAACGCCTAGCGTCGTCGGCCACTGCGATACAGGTCCCTGGAATATCATTCACCGGGAGCGGCGGCCCGTCGCGTTGATCGATTGGGAGGAGGCCGGTCCCGTCGATCCTATGGTCGAACTTGCTCAAGCGTGTTGGCTCAATGCTCAGTTGTTTGACGACGACATAGCCGAAATACAAGGGCTGGGGTCCGCCCGCTCAAGAGCCAAGCAGGTAAAGTTGTTATTAGACGGCTACCATTTGCCCAAAGCCGCACGGCTTGGGTTCGTGGACCTTATCCGCGACTTCGCCATTCTCAATGCCGCCAACGAAGCCATTGAGGCGGGAGTACGTCCTAATTCCAGTGACTCAACTCCCGCCTGGGGTATCGCTTGGCGGGCTAAGAGTGCCGCATGGATCATTCGAAATCACAAACACTGAGTGCGGGTATCATATAAATCTTCCCACTGTACGTCCCTTTAGACAGTTCGGCAGACTTCATTGTCATCTCCGATGGCCATAGCTTCGCCGATTACGGCGCGTGCTCGTTTCACAAAGGGAAAATGACGGGCGGCTTGAATACGCTTGGAGCTTCTTCCGGAAGTTTCGCCTGCCTCATCCTCTTCTCCGTCTTGTCCGCCGCGTTCTGCTCACATCTCGGCGATGATGCTTCTGGAAGTTTGAGAACTGCGGGGTATGACATGAACGGCAGCTTTGCGTGCCATTTGCTATCATGCACGGTGTCTCCTACCTGTCGGCTTCGTCTATCAGGAGTGAAGAGCATGGCAGACGGTCGGGTGAGATTTGGATCGGTGAACGATGCAGAGTAAGCGGTGTTTTCCTCGCACATTGACCAAGCGCGTCGGGCCGTTCCGAACACTACCGCTCTGACCGATGGCAGGAATGCGCGCTGTGAGCCCTCGCTCCTTAAAGCGATGGATATCGTTCACTGCCTGAAACCCGTCGGTACTCGCTAAGTGGGCAAGCATCTACGCAGGGCCACAAGTGAGGGGTTATCTGACTTGGGGTCGGGAGCGGATTGGCGGCTCCAGTAAACAGGTTTGGAACACACAACCGTAGGCGCTTTAACATCCTGGCAACTGGAACCATGGGCGGCAAGCTTGCGACTTTGGATCGGGAGTCATGCAGAAAAATTCAAACGACTTTAACGGATCATGTAGCTCTCGCCAGTTGGTCCTGCCTCTGGCATACGGCAGGACCGATGCCGTCGATTATCACAAAAGCAACTGAATGCTCCTCGAAGGCGCGGCGCAGCTGAGCTCCGGTCGCGCGGTGGATGTCATGACGGCTTCCCTCGAAGTCACGTACGGTGCTGCGCGAGACCTGAGCGTACTTGGCAAGGTCACTCTGTGTCCAATCGAGAAGCCCACGCGCAGCGCGGCAGAGAGCTGGCGACAAATTCGTATCTCGTCCTTGAACCATCATCAAACCTCAACCATATTGGTCAATATAAGCCACATATGGCATTTTCATTCATCGATTTCCAGAGACGGAGTGGCGTATGCACGAAACCCCACTGATCACAACGCTCGTTGCGGGTTTCGTCCTTGCCTTTCTGTTCGGCACGATTGCCAATCGTTTCAAACTTCCACCGCTTGTCGGTTACCTGATTGCGGGCATCCTCGTCGGCCCCTATACACCCGGCTACGTGGCCGATCAGAGCCTGGCACTTGAACTCGCCGAAATTGGCGTCATTCTTTTGATGTTCGGCGTCGGGCTGCATTTTTCGCTCAAGGACCTGTTGTCCGTCCGGTTCATCGCGGTGCCCGGCGCGATCGTGCAGATTGCTCTGGCGACCGCGCTGGGCTGGGGCTTTGGCCAGATGATGGGCTGGAGCCATGGCGGTAGTCTCGTCTTCGGTCTTGCGCTTTCCGTGGCCTCGACGGTCGTGCTGCTCAAAGCGCTGCAGGAACGACGCATCGTCGATACCGAAAAGGGCAAGATCGCGGTTGGCTGGCTGATCGTTGAAGACCTCGCAATGGTGATGGCGCTCGTTCTCATTCCGGCCGTGGCCGGAGTAACCGCTGGCGAACAGGCCCATGCCGACCCGATAGTCTTGCAACTCTCACATGTGCTCGGTTTCGATCTCGGCCTATCAGGCATGATCGCGATGACGCTGCTCAAGGTTGCCGGTTTCATCGGTTTCATGCTCATCTTCGGCCGCAAGCTGATCCCCTGGATTTTGCACCACATCGCCCATACTGGCTCGCGCGAACTCTTCCGTCTCGGTGTTCTTGCCATCGCGCTCGGTGTCGCCTTTGGCGCGGCTAAGCTGTTCGGCGTATCTCTGGCGCTCGGTGCCTTCTTCGCGGGGATGATCCTCTCCGAAAGCCCGCTCAGCCATCGTGCCGCCCAGGAGAGTCTACCACTGCGCGATGCCTTTGCGGTTCTGTTCTTCGTGTCGGTCGGCATGCTGTTCGACCCCGTAAGCATCTTGCGTGACCCGCTGCCCGTCGTTACTGCGGTGGCGATCATCGTGCTCGGCAAGTCGATCGGAGCCTTCCTAATTGTCATTTTTTTCCGCAAGTCGGCAGGCACGGCACTGACGATTTCCGCGAGCCTTGCCCAGATCGGCGAATTCTCCTTCATCCTAGCCGAACTCGGCGTCGGCCTTGGTCTGATGCCCAAGGAGGGGCGTGACCTCATCCTCGCGGGCGCGATCATCTCGATCATTCTGAACCCGCTCGTGTTCTGGCTTTGCGACCGGGCACGGCCTTGGCTCGAGGCACGGCTGACGCGCGACGAAGCGACCACCGCCACCAGCGAATCTGGAGCTGCCGCGGAGGCGGACGAGCCCCCAGTTCAGGTGCCCACGACACTCACCGGCCACACAATAGTGGTTGGTCATGGCCGAGTTGGTAGCATCGTCACGAAAGCAGTCCGCAATGCCGGCACGCCCCTCCTCGTCATCGAAGACTCCGAAAAGCGTGTCGAAACACTCAAGCAAGAAGGTGCCGAGGTGATTGTTGGGAATGCTGTGTCGACTGATATTCTCGCCCTTACTAACCTCGGTGGAGCCACGACCATTGTGATCGCCATACCCGACGCCTTCGAAGCCGGACAGGTCACCGAACAGGCAAGGTCCGCGAACCCCTCGATCTGCATTATTGCCAGGGCGCATTCCGATGACGAAATCGAACACTTGAAAAAGTTCGGTGCCGACGTCGTAATCATGGGCGAGCGAGAAATTGCGCGCGGCATGGTGGAATTTCTGAAGCAGCAGACCTCCGTCGCTCATGCGGGTGTCGAAACGTAGATCACTCCTGGACTGCTCATCGGTTGCTGGTCACGACCGGGTCGTGGTACGGTGCGTCCTCGGTGTCCCAAACAGATTTTACTTCGGCGATGGCGACGCTTCGTCTTGTGCTGTGGGCGGCGCTACCCACCACGTCGGCGACGACCACGACAGCGGCCACCCGCGTTTCGCATTCTAGGCCATTTTTTCTGTGACCACTGCTCAGCGAAAGATGTCCTGCGGCTCCTACTGAGATCGGTGGCGCGTCTTGAAGTTGAGGTGAACGGAACTTCTGCGATCGCCGCTGAAGCAAAGCTCGGCAGGAATGGGCCACGAACCGCCTATTGTAGTATCATCGCGCCGCTTATGAGGAGCGACGTGGTAGGAGGTGTGGCGGAGGAACCGTCATGGAGTCCGATGTCTTGCGTACCCGCCGTCCGTGGAACAAGGGCGTTCTGATAGGTCAAAAGAGACCGCTGCAGCCGAAGAATGTTTGGTCAATTCGAGTGCGCCTTGGGATGAGCGGCGCAACACGCGAGCTGGCCCTGTTCAACCTCGCAATCGATAGCAAACTTCGTGCATGCGACCTCGTCAGGCTCAGAGTGGACGACCTATGGTCTGGAAGCGCGATCGAAGATCGGTAACCGGTGTGCCGTTCACACCTTGCCGGTATCGGCTTGCTCACGCTTGTGATCCCAATGCTATGATGTCGCGCCAGGCGGCAGCACCAACTCCCGTGCATATTCTTCCATCCAAGCCACTTCCAGCGCTCCTTCATCAAGTACGCCACGTTGATCCAACTCCATCTCCCACGCGGAGCCGGAAGTAGCGAGATCGCGCATGTGTTGCAGCATCTGCCGGACCCGTTCGATTGCCGCTTTCATGATCTCAATCTCTGGGTTTTTTCCATAGGCCTCCACGAGCAACTGGAAGCGCCGTGCTTTCTCCGGAACGCCTTTCGGTAACCCATGCGCTTCGCATTTCTCGTCACGCCAGAACGGCACCCAGCGCCACGCTATAAAGCCAAGGTCCCAGGAGCGAGGTCCAGGTGCGGCAGCATCCCAGTCGATAAACGCCACCGGGAGACCAGCTCGGAAGACGGTATTCCAAGGTGACAAATCGTTGTGACAGATCGTCTCGATTGGCTTCCGGGGTTCAAGACGCCAGTGGCGGCCATTCAAAGGAAAGCTCGATGCGGCATCGTGATAGGATCGTAGCAATCCCCCTAAATGGATAAGGGCTTGGTCACTCCACACGTAGTCAGGCAGCCGGACGTCGAAGCGGCCATGTTGATCAGGGATGAAGCCTTCACCCAATCCGACTTCTCCTTCGACGTAGCTAAGACATTCGCGTCCTTCATCATCGAAGCCCAGCGCACGGGGAGCGCCCTCAAACCCCTGTTGTTCAACGTGACGCAGCAGGTCCAGAACAGAAGATGACCACGCGCGACGACCCGCCGAACGGTGCTGCCTACCCGAACAACGTTCGAATCTGCACCGCCTTTGAGGGGAATTTCTGGTTCGCTCATGCAAAACCTTAGACATGGGCAAACCAAAGGGTCAAGCGCCGACAAAACTCTTCGGATGCGGTCGCGGTCATCGATGGAGATAGGATGGTAAGGACCCAGAATTCCATGGCAAAAGATCGTCAATCCGGTTCTGCTTATGACCCTTGACTATGACAGTAAGGGTGGCGGTCAAATAAGCGAGCGGATCGACAGGATTGAGCTTACAGGTTTCGATGAGTGAGGCGATGGTCGCCCAGTTATCAGCTCCTACGTCGTGTCCGGCGAAGAGAGCATTCTTCCTATTCAACGCGATGGGTCGGATGGTTCTCTCGACGGTGTTGTTGTCGATCTCGATGCGCCCGTCGGTGAGGAAGATGCAAAGGCCATCCCAGTATTTAGCCATATAGGCAAGCGCTTCGCCGAGCGGCGACTTGCCAGCGACACGGGCACGATGCTGAGTGAGCCAAGTTCGCATGTCCGCGATCAATGGCACTGATCGTAGTTGCCGCGCGGCGAAACGAGCTTCTGCGGAGAGGCCGCGCAATTCGGCCTCTATCCGATAGAGTTCGCCGATACGCTTCACGCCTTCTTCGGCAATCGGTGCCGGACCGTTGCGGGTGATCTCGACCAGCTTACGCCGCGCATGCGCCCAACAATAGGCAAGCCGGATGTCTGGGCCAATACGATCCGGTGCGATCAATCTGTTATATCCGGCGTAGCCGTCCACCTGAAGGATGCCCGTGAACTCCTTCAATATCCGCTCGGCATGATGCCCGCCGCGACCCGGAGCATAGGTGAAGGCCACACCGGGCGGAGCACCGCCATTCCACGGACGATCATCTCGGGCCAGTGCCCAGAAGTAGCCGGTCTTGGTTTTGCGGGAACCGGGATCGAGCACTGGCGCACGGGTCTCATCCATGAACAGCTTCGTCGACCGCTTCAGGTCGGCGATCAGGACGTCGAAGACCGGGCGCAGTTCGAAAGCTGCCCGGCCAACCCAATCGGCCAGCGTGGAACGGTCGAGTTCGATACCCTGGCGGCTCATGATCTGGGCCTGCCGATAGAGTGGTAGGTGATCTGCGTATTTGGACACCAGCACATGAGCGATGGTCGCCTCTGTCGGCAATCCGGCATGGATCAATCTTGGAGGCGCGGGGGCCTGGGCAACGCCGTCGGTGCAGGCACGGCAAGCATATTTTGGACGACGGGTTACGAAGACACGGAACTGCGCCGGGATGACATCCAACCGTTCGGACACATCTTCGCCGATGCAATGCAGGCCTCCACCGCATGCGCAGATCAGGCTTTCCGGCTCGATGATCTCTTCCATACGAGGAAGATGGGCGGAAGAGAGCCGCGATTGGCGGCGCGTGGTTTGGCCTGCTGCTTACCCGATGGGCCATCCGCCTCGTCTTCGGCATGGACGGCCGCGATGGCTGTCTCAAGGTCTTCCAGTGCAAGATCGAACTGCTCGGGATCGGCCTTCTCGGATTTGCGGCCGAAGGCAGCCTGCTTGAAAGCGGCGACCAGCTTCTCCAGCCGCTCATCCTTGCGGACTTCACGCGTTGCGCTGCGATCAGCATCGCCTTCAAAGCTGCAATATCGTCGGGAAGATCGCCGGCGTCCAACATGGCGGAAGTCTACCAAAACCAGCCGTACTTCGCCGTTGGAATTTGCCGCCCGAGTCATCGTGCCGCACCTATTCGATGGCATGCGGCGGTCTCGCCTCCACAGCGCGAACCCGACGCCAGTCGAGGCCTGCAAACAGGGCCTCGAATTGAGCGTGGCCCAAGGTCATCAGGCCATCCTTGATGCCCGGCCAAGTGAACGTATGCTCCTCCAGCCGTTTGTAGGCCATCACCAGACCGCTCCCATCCCAGTAGATCAGCTTCAACCGGTCGGCCTTGCGTGATCGGAATACGAAGACCGTCCCTGTGAACGGGTCCTTGTGCAGCTCGTTCTTTACCAGCGCCGCCAATCCATCATGACCTTTGCGGAAGTCGACCGGCTTGGTCGCCACCATGATCCGAACCCGGTTCGATGGAAAGATCATGCTGGGACCGCCAAGGCACGGGCGACAGCGGCAATCCGGGCGGCAGATACGCCTTCTTCCAGACGGATAGTGACGGAGCCGACGATAATCTCAGGGCGGCTGGTTTTTTTGATCGGCGGTTTCGAAACTGCCTTATCGACGATAACCGCTGCAAACTCCACCGCATCCTCGGGCGCGGGCAGAACCAGCTTGCCCTGCCGTGCCATGGTTCTCCAGGTTGATAGGTGGTTTGGCTTCAAGCCATGGCGCTCTGCAACCTCATTCACCATCGCGCCGGGCCGAAGGCTCTCCGAAACGATCTGCGCCTTGACTTCGTCCGGCCAATGCCGATGAACCTCACGCCCAGACTTCCTGGCCGTGAGAATCTCCAATGTAGTCTCCATGGAGAAACTCCCGTTGCTCGTCCATGGAAATGGCGATCACAGATTAGGTCGGCGAGGACAACGTGGGAGCGGAACACCGGTTACGCTACTCATGGTATCGAAGCTGTTGTTCCACTTCGAACCAGGAGACCCATTCACCGTCGTCAGGCCCGATCCCATATCTCATTTCAAACCTCTTGGAATTCCGATCTTCGTAAGGCAGCCATTGCGATCTTTCGATCGACCATGCAGAAAGGTCGTTCCAAAGTTCTTGGTCGAAGCCGACGTGACAAGCGATTGCGCTGATCTGTTGATAGGAAATCGGTGTGATGGCAGCCTGACCAGCGAGACTCGGATCCATCGGGCCCCGCTTCACCTTCCGCGCCGTCGGGAAACTGGGATGATCGGCGACGGCTGCGAGGGCGGTCGCTTGCATATTGCGGTGCTTGCCAAACGCTGCCGCCAACACGGCATTGCGCATCCACTGATAGGCATCAGTCTTAGGTGGGCAGGGCGTATGTCTGCAGCCGCATCGAGCGCGAAGACCTCTGGAATGTATTTCCAGTAACGAATGCCGTTGCCTGTGAGAGCGCAGCGGGCGCGCAAGCCGTTCCCAGGGTTGATTTTTTCGACATAGCTTCCGTTGCATTGGCGCTCGCCCGAGCGCAACGAGGCCGTTTGACTACATTGCCCCCCCGGTTCGGTGAATTTGCACTCGATGACGAGCGCAGCCATTGAGCCAACCGCAAGTGCATCCACTTGCGTGGACCTTGGTTCTCCGAGCAGCCGCTCGGTGTCCGTCCACTCGAGTTTTATCGCCCATGGACCGCCCGGTGCCACGCCAGCTCTTGCGGCGATGGCGTCGAAGATGCGGTCGCGATCTTTGATAATCTTGATTGTGCCGAACACATCGATTGCGATGGCTTGTGACGAATGTGCTTTATGGGGCCTGAATTCGGTTGGTTTGGTCACGATGCCAGGGGAATGCCCCCAGTCCTCGATGGATGCGTGGCTGGCCGGAAACAGATTTTCGCGAACGGCCTGAAATTCGGAGTTCATCGCGGTTGCGCCTTCATACCACCAGGACGAGGCGGTGGTTGGCTCGGCCGCATGGGATGAATGGAGCGCGTTAGCTGGCAATCGGTTCATCCACCAGCTTCTCGACCAATCGCCTGAGTTCCGATCGGGTGGTGTGGCCAGCCACCACCTCGTGGTAGCCGATCCCGGCGCGTCGCAGTGCCTCCTTCTTTACCGCGTCGCGTGCGGCCGCAGTGCCTCGATGGTGTCCTCCGCCCTGGTACTCGATGACATGCCGCGGTTGGCAATTGCTGTCCACGAGCAGTAAGTCGACGCGCTTGGAGTTGATGCAACGGTAAGCTTCCGCATCGGTGCTTCGGAGGATCTCGCCCAACGACACCTGCGCCATGACCTGCCAAGAGGAATTGCAGCCGATCACGATGCTGTCGAGCTCGCGAAACACGCGTGCTTCGCTCTTGTTCAGCAACGGCTGAATGGTGAAATTCGAGCGCATCACGATACGCAGTTGATCCACGGCGTCGACAGGTTTCGCTAACTCCGCGGCTGGCACCGGGCGCAAAGGCCGCAAAAGAATGCGCTCATCGCTGCGTTTTTTCTCGTAGCGTGACCTGTTTCTGTCCGGCCGCGCCTGTTTTCTCGTCGTTGGTAGGAGCTGCTCAACGGCCATGCCGATGACGAGGCCGACAAACAGCGCGGCAATCAACAGTTCTGGCCTATCGAAATCCGCCACAGTTATACCGCTCGACGCGCCTGCTGCGGCAGCCCCGATGATCAGCCCAGGCGCTGCGAACAGCACCGACCTTTGGCGATAGTCCATGCCCCTCTCCAGTTTTCCCGCCAGCATAGAACGCATGCATGACCCGCGAAAAGGTAGCCAAAAGAGTTAGGGTCTGCAGGCGGTCGAGTCAGATCTATCGAATTCAAAATATCAGGCTGGCGATAGCCGTAGCGCCTTAGTTGACTCTATCTTTCACTCAGTCGAAAACAGTTTCGGCTATAGAGGAGATGTCTGATGGCTGAAGAGAATATTGCCGGCCCCGTTGCAGGGGGCCCGGAAACGGATGCGCCGATAAAAGCGGACGTTAAGAAGAAGCGTGCACCGCGTCGTCAAAAGCAAGCTGCCGAACCGGCTCCTGCGACCGAAGCGGTGACCGAACTGTTGCCGGCGGCAGATGCGGGAAAACCTGTTCGACGGGGCAGGGGAAGAAAGCCGAGGTCGATCGAGACAAAAGCCTCCGATGGCAAGACTGCCCTTAAGGGGAGGGCGAGAAATAAAACCGCCAAGCCTGCCGAGCAAACGGCAAAGGCGTCCGCGCCCGTGATTGATGAGCTGGAAGATCTGCTTCAGCTTGAAGAAGAGAACAAGCGTTTGCGCAAACTACTGGCGGAAAAGCTGCGCCAGGAAAATACCGACCTGCGCAAACGGCTCGGGCTTGCTTGATCACCACTCAGACATGTAAGTCGGCCGCCAACGCGGCTTAGCCACCGTATCTTCAGCAGAAAAAACGGTCGTCGGGCGCCTTCGTCGTGCCCGGCCGACCTGCGAGAGGGATAGGGCCGCTGCCACATCATCGCAACCTGGGTTCATCGAGGGGAAATGCCCATGAAAACACCGTGGAAATTCCTCGCCGAATTGACGTCACGGCGACGAGCGGCAAGGGGGCCGGAGAGCTCCATTGGGCATGATACCGATCCCGCGGCTCTCCATCACGAGGCGGAGCAGACGCCGGCACCTCCTTCGACTGAAGACTCCGCCTCTGCGGAATACAACGAGGCTGTTCCAGTCGAGCAAGTGGCATCAGCATTGACTGAGAGGCAAGACAGTGGTGAAGCCGTGCAGGCTCCAGAACCGCCAGTCGATGGTGACGACGTATGGACACCCGCACCAAGCGAAGCCCGTCATTCAGATGCCAGCGCCCCCGAGCCAAACGAGACAAGCATTAAGGCTCGAAGGGGGCCTCCGCCCAGCCGCCGTCAACGGACGAAGGGAGCCCAGGCAAGCGCAACCGCGCGGCGCGCTGCCGCCAACCATGAAGGTCAAAGCGTGCCCCTCTCATCCGCCGGGGATGCGTTCTTCGATGAAGTGGCGAGCCTTGATGAGGACATCAAAAAGCTGAGAAGTGAGCTCGCTCGGAAGCTCCAGCTGCAGAATGCCCAGCTCAAAACGATGCTGAAACGGTTTGACGTTTCTTGAACTTGGCATAGGATTTAGAGGTCTAGCATATATGAAAACACCACAGCGAAAGTTCGTCGTCGAATTCAAGTCAGGCCGTCGGCGGTCGACCACGCAGTCGAATTCAATCTGGGGGAACACCGATTTCAAGGCATTTGTCCGTCAGGTCGAGACGGAAGCGCCGCACCTGTTCGAATCCAAACTAGGACCGGACGCTCTCGGCCAGCTTGGCAAAATGCCGCAGGACCAGCAGCCCGGAAATCAGCTCAATGATAGCGATGACGCAAACCGAAATCAGCTTGCAGCTTCTTTGACCGAACTGGTGCAAATCGTTCCATCGCAGAACGATCACGGTCAATTCGCGTCCATCTCGCAATCGAAAAAACATTCGATCAAACGGCCGGCTCGAATAGCGACGCGCATTGACGAAAAGCGCTCAAGAAATCAAATCGATGGTGCAGTCGACGGGGGCATGGCATCTTCCGCCGGTTTCTTGGAAGCACCGATCGATGAATTGGCTGCGCTTGATGATGAAAACCGACATCTCAGAGCACTGTTGATCAAGCACCTTCACCAGGAGAACCTGCAGCTTCGAAAGATGCTCGAGCGATTTGGAGTCTCTTGAGTTTGTACCTCTGAATGTTTCCGAAGTTCGGTTATCTGAACTCCGCCGATCACGGTGTGAATGACCGTTCGGGCATGCCGTTTTATGCCCCCGGTGCTGAGAATAGCGGGGTGAATAGTTCAATTCCCTTCAACTGCAATTCAGAGCTTCGTTTCACAATCTCGTACCATCCAAGCCGATTGTGTACGAAGTCAGTCGGCGCCGCTGCGGTGGCGGACGGCGATAGAAAATCTGATGCCGCCGAATAGCCACGCGTGCCTGGTGCAAGGCTTCCGGATTGCGCTTCCGCAGGAGGACGTCTTGGTTGAGCCGGAACTGCCGGAAACATGATGACGCGATCTCCTGGAAGGCTTTTGCAGTCCTCATTCGTTTTCCAAGCAGAACTCTCACGGCCTTAAAGACGCTCTGCTTCTTATCGATCAGGGAAAGGCCCTGTTCGGATTTAGCGCGCACGCCGATCTGAAAAGGAACGAGCTAGTCGACCTTGCGGGCGAACAGGCCCTTCGGATTGCCGTCCTTCAGTCCGAGCTCCATCTCGGAAACTAGAGACTGCCGGTCTCCTGACAGGGCCACTCCCGTGTCGAGCACGACCTCGATCTTGGAACCGTTCTCGTCGACGTTCCGAACCCGGCGCTTGACTTCGACGGTGAACACCTGCTCCAGCTCGATGGCCGATCGCGGTTCGTTTCTGATCGGGCTAGTGAGATCGATGACCGGCTCAAGCCCCTCGACAGGCGTGTCCCATTCGGAATGGGAGAACAGAGATTTCGCGGGTCCGGTCGCCTTTACGGTCTGCACATGACTGGCGCCCGTTTTGAGGATGCGCAGCGAGTAGCCGCCCTGCATGAGCCTGCGATCTGGCGTATCGAAATATGTTGATGTCTGCTCGAGGACCTCCTGCGGTTCTCCAAGCAGATCGGAACTCAGGACGAGGTCCGGAGTTTCGTATGCTAGGTCGAGCTTGATTTCGATTTCGGACAAGACGTCGCTCCACGCTCGATTGACCATCGCCAGCGCCGAAACCCCCGGGATGTTCAAGTTTCGCAAATGTAGGACGAAACAACTGGACCTGCCAGTGTCACCAGCCTAGTTTGCGAGCTGTATCGGAGGCCGTTCATGCTCCAGGAGTCAACACGAAACGAAGCTCCAGCCGACGACATCGGCCTCGATGTCGCACAGGCCGGCGCCATCTGCTATCGACGAAATGCGAAGGGACGTCTCGAAGTGCTTTTGGTCGGCAGTCGACGCAACGGTCGATGGGGCGTCCCGAAAGGCCATATCGAAGACCGCGAAACGAGCAGCACGGCTGCTTTGAGGGAGGCGTTCGAGGAGGCCGGCATTATCGGTGACGTTGGCAGCGCGCCGATCGGCAGCTTCGCCTATCAAAAGGATAGTAGTGCGAACCGTTACAGGGTCACCGTTCATCTTCTGAAAGTTTCCAAAATTGCCGTGACGTTCCCTGAAGTGGGACTTCGCAAAATGCAGTGGTTCCTGTTGAAGGATGCAAGTCGTGAAGCCGCCCAACCGGGCTTGCGGATGCTGTTGTCGCGGCTCGAGACCATCGGCGTATGAAATTCGGTTTCAGCAAGTCGCTAGCTCGGGTCCTCAAATCCCAGAAGAAATTCAGCAGGCTGATCGAGAAGGCTCTCAAGGCGCCTCGAAGCAAGGCGAAACGCACGAGGCCGACACCGCGTGTCGCGAAACCCGTTCTGGTCGAGACGACCGCGTTTGGAAGCAATCCCGGCCGCCTGATCATGAAAACCTTTGTGCCGGCCGCGCGGTTGCCGAAGCGCCCGGCACTTGTGGTCGTGCTTCACGGCTGCCGACAGACGCCCGAAAGCCTGGATAGTGCATCCGGTTTCTCCAAACTCGCCAAAGAACGCGGCTTCGTTCTCCTTTATCCTGAGCAGAGAAGCCTCAATAATTCGCAGCGATGCTTCAACTGGTTCCGCCCAAGCGCCGTCGCCAGAGACCGTGGAGAGGTGCTATCCATCAAGCAAATGATCGAACATGCATGCGAAACCCATCGGATCGACCGCTCGAGGATCTTTGTCACAGGGCTGTCTGCGGGTGGGGCGATGACGGCGGCGCTCGTTGCCAATTATCCCTCGCTGTTCGCGGGCGCCGCAATCATCGCCGGCATGCCCTACGGGTCGGCCCGAGATGCAATGTCCGCGTTACGAGCAATGAAGTCGGGCGCGACGCAACCACCTGATGGCTGGGGGCGAGCCGTTACGGAGATCTCCTCCGAGATCAAGCAGTGGCCGCCGATAAGCATCTGGCAGGGCATGGACGATCGGACTGTGAACCCGGCCAACGCCCTCGCATGCGTCGCTCAGTGGCTCGAAGTCCAGGGCATCGCCGACAGAAGCGGACGTGCGGAGGAAAAACCGTGGGGCAGATTGCAGTCGTGGCGGGCCGCAGACGGTCTGAAACTGGCCTTCTACTCGGTCAGGAACATGGGGCACGGGCTTCCAATCAAAACGCGTGACGCGACCAAGGCGACGCGCTCCGGGGACCCATACGTCATCGCGGCAGAGATCTCGGCGCCAGCTGAATTGCTGCGGCTATGGGGGCTGAAGAAACCGATGCTATAGCTGGAAAAGCTGTAGTTCGGTCCAGCCCCGCTATCGCAAGGTTGGTGACCCGCGGTGTCTGACATGTCCGATGCTATTTCCGAAGACCATAAGCTCTAATCCCTATTGCCGTACGTCCCGCGTCCGATCAGCACCTGGGGCTGGCGATGTATAGGCTCGAAGCCCTGCTGATGGATTCACAGCGATATCTTCGAAATCAGGCACGGTCGCACAGAATACGGTACCCGGATGCTATTCATCCATACTGGCAGGCATGTTGCGATGCGTGTGGCCGCTTCTACCGCACCGACGAGACGGGTTGGCCGGGGAGGGACCGGCCGTCAGAGCGGTACTATTTCGTCGACGCCCATGACGGCTGCCGATCTTAAGCCTCGTGATCCCATGTCGCTGACCTTCAGGTGACTCTTTCGTTGGCTATACTGCGCGCTGGCGCGGGTTTGCTATCTGATCGAACTCAAGCTCAACGGGGCTCCCGCAACATTGGGACGAGCGTTGGCGAGGAACCGACCTGGATAGCGCCGAGTGGTTCGAAGCCATAGCGTCGGTAAAACGGGATGTTGTTCGGGTTCGAGGATTCCAAATAGGCTGGCGCGTGATCGCGATCGCACCGTGCGAGTGCGTACACCATCAATGCGTCCCCGTGACCTTGGCCTTGATGCGCCGGGTCGACGCCGATCAGGGGCAAATACCAATGCGGTTCTATCGGGTGGTACGTTGCCATCTGCTCGAATATGGCGGTGGTTTCGGGGGCAAGAGCGCGTGCAACCGTGCTCTCGAGCACCGCACCAAGCCCTTCCTCGTCGGAATGCACTCCAGGCGATAGCCACAGCGCCGTCCCGGCATAGCCGTCGGTGCAAAAGGCGCTTCCGTTAAAGAATGCGTTGCTCCCGAACGCCCGGATCATCCGCGGCATGGCAGCAAGATACTGGTGTGCATGCGGCCAGGTCCATCGCGCCATCGGATCCGCTGCAAACGCCAGCACGACCGTTTCGGCCGCCAGATTTTCCTCGGTGGCGACCATAACTCTCACTGTAGGCGATTTCATACTGCCCTCCTGACGTAGGTGGTTTGACGAGGCGCCTGCGCCCTCTCTCAGACACTCATCGTACCCCGGATGGCGTGGGAGCGATACCGGTTGCAGCCGGCTCAGCGGTTCATGATTCGCGTCGGTTCAGGGTTTCGGCCGGAAGGTCCTGCTCGGCGATGGCAATCAGGTCCAGATGGGGCTTGGGATCTGGCGCCCCGCTCGAGCGCTTCAGCAAGCCTGCGTCGAGGATGCTGGTTGCGGCCTCGAGACCCAGGAGATGGTGTGAAAGATAGATCATGGCCGTCTTCCGGGCGCGGCTGAGAATATGGCCCTTCTGGGCCAGCATGTCCCAGCTCTCGGCGTCGCGGCAGCGCACCACGATGAAGACACCGCAGACGAAACTCACCTCTCCGGCCAAGCGCAGGCAATGGAAAACCTCAAGCCGCGATCTCCGGCAAGGATGCCGCCCTCATCGCGCCTGGAGAAGATTGTCGGCACCTCGGCGATGCGCGTGATCGGCCAATGGAAATCCGGCCAGTCGGGCACGAGGTCGAGCGAATGGCTGACCACGCCCGCCGGCGCGTGACGCTGTGGGCAACTGGGTGATCGGATCGAGCCAGAGCATCTCTTCGCATCTTTGACCTACTGAAGTTGCAGTCGCTTATGCATGGCGACGGGAGCACCGTCCGGGTGCCGAAGGAGAGGGAGAGGCGGGAAGGGGATTGCGCGACGGGTTTGGAGGCTGGAGAGAGCTCCGGTCGGCCCGTTTACGGAGAAAAATTATGGCACATGCCATTGAGAAGATTAGGCTCAATGTCGGACGTGACATCCCTTTCGATAAGCTCGTTTTGGGCCCGCAGAATGTACGCAGGGTCAAGCGCGGCGTCTCGATCGAAGAGCTTGCGGAGGATATTGCGCGCCGCGGACTGCTGACCAGCCTAAATGTTAGGGCTCAAGTCGATGATGACGGCAACGAGACTGGCTTTTATCGCATCCCGGCCGGCGGCCGGCGTTACCGTGCGCTTGAACTGCTCGTCTTACGCAAACGGCTCGCAAAGACCGTGGGCATTCCCTGCATCGTCAGCAGCGGCAAAACTCCCGAAGCTGAGGATTCTCTTGCCGAAAATATCCAGCGCGTCGATCTTCATCCCCTTGACCAATACCGCGCGTTCCAGACCTTGCGCGAACAAGGGATGGGCGAAGAAGAAATCGCAGCTCGCTTCTTTGTCTCGGCAGCGACCATCCGGCAACGCCTGCGTTTGGCTTCGGTCTCGCCGCGGCTGCTCGAGCTCTACGCCAAAGATGACATGAAACTCGAACAGGTCATGGCCTTTTCCATCAGCAACGACCATGTCCAGCAGGAGCAGGTCTGGGAGACGATCGCGCGACAGCGGGTACGCGAACCCTATTACATCCGCAGGCTTCTGACCGAAACGACGATCCGCGCGAGCGATCGCCGGGCCGTCTATGTTGGCATCGATGCCTATGAAGCCGCCGGCGGCGTCGTCATGCGCGACCTGTTCGAGCAGGACAACGGCGGATGGCTGCAGGATCCGGCGCTCGTCGAGCAATTGGCGCTTCAGAAATTGACGGCAGACGCCGAGGCGCTCAAGGCGGCAGAAGGCTGGAAGTGGGTCGAAGCCGCTTTCGACTTTGCTTACGGTCGTACATCGGGGCTGCGTCGCTTCTATGGTCATCAGGTCGACATGACCGAGGAGGAGATTGCTCGACACGGCGAGCTGAAGTCCGAATATGACGAACTGGATGCAGCTTATGCCGCCGCCGAGGAGCATTCCGAGGAAACCGAACATCGGTTGGAGGAACTCGGCAGCGAGCTCGATCGGTTTACTGACCGGCCATATATCTTCGATCCACAGGATGTCGCCCGTGGCGGCGTGTTCATCTCGCTCGGCGCCGGCGGCGAACTGAGGATCGAGCGTGGCTTTGTCCGACCGGAGGACGAACCGCAGCACGGGACGATGGAGACCGACGCCGTAATCTCCAGGAGCGAGATCGGCCACGAGGTAACCGGATCTTCGTCGACCGGCGGAGTATCGATGGCTGGCCGTGTTGTGAATGATCAGGCAGAGGAGGAGGACGACGTCATCCGCCCCTTGTCCGACCGCTTGGTTGTCGATCTGACGGCGACCCGCACCGTGGCCCTGCGCGATGCGCTCGCCAACAATCCGATCATCGCCTTCATTACCGTGCTGCACGCCTTCGTCCTCAAAACCTTCTACCACTATGGGTCGGACACGTGCCTGGAAGTTACGCTGCAAAGTGCGGGCTTCGGCCAGATCGAAGGGTTAGCCGACACAGTCTGGGCCAAGGAGATCGATCAGCGGCAGGAGGCATGGGGCCAGGACCTTCCGAAGGCGCCCGACGATCTCTGGGACTTCCTGATCGGGCTCGATGAGGTCCGCCGGCTGGCATTGTTTGCCCACTGCGCATCCCTTTCGCTCAACGCCGTGATCGAACCATGGAACAAGCGCACTCGCGCAATCGCTCATGCGGATCAGCTCGCTCGGTCGATCGGCTTCGACATGGTCGATGCTGGCTGGACGCCGACGGTCGATGCCTATCTCGGCAGAATCACCAAAGCGCATATCCTGCAGGCCGTGCGGGAGGCGAGGGGCGAGCAGTCGGCTCATCTGATCGATCATCTGAAGAAGGCCGATATGGCGCGTGAGGCAGAGCGCCTGCTCGACGGCAGCGGATGGCTTCCCGAGCCGCTGAGGATGGCGATTGAAGTGACATCGGCAGATTGCTCCGGAGCCGGTGACGTCGCCGACAACACCGGCGACGATGCTCTGGCGGAAGCCGAGGCTTCTGATTATCCAGCTGTCCTCAGTGGTGACATGAATACCGGCGAGGCGGCACCGGAGCCGAACGCCGCCTTCCAGGAAGACCAGACGCATCTCGACGCTGCCGAGTAGGTTCTAATCCGACCAGTCACGGTCCGGCCGATGCGCCGGACCTTCAATTTCCGATCCACTCGCACGGTCCGGCTCCGACAGGAGGCCGGACCGCTTTCGTTTCAAGGAGCTCAATGTCATGGACACCACCCCTTCCACCTCGAGACCAGTATCCTCCCGCTTCAAGGTCGACATCTCGCTCGGTCAGCGCAACGGCCGCGTCTCGTCCGAATGGTTCTCTCGGCCTGATGACGAGCGCTATCTTTCCCTCGGAGAACTCTACGGTGCAGTCAAATCACGTGCTGAGCGCGCTCGCGCCCGCACTGTGGAAAGTTCGTCGATCCGCCTCGAGGCCAATCGCGACAGCGCCGAGAGGCTCGAACTGATCGTCCCCGGCAACCGGCGGCCGATTGCGCCGACGCATTGGAGTTATGGCCAGCTTTGTAGCCTGGTCGGAGCGCCCGCTAACTATATGCGCCAGCTTCCGGCGCCGCTTGCTGCGATCAATCTGCAGCATGGCTTGCTCAACCATCGGGCCGAGCTCGTCAAAACACTGGAGATGGAAGACGGCCGCGTCGAGCTGCGGGCCGTGACTGGCCCCGAATATGGCAGGATCTGGGATCATGAGCTCGTCTCTGCCGTGATGAAAATCGCCGGCAACGGAACCGGTGACACGATCTGGAAAGTGCCGGGTCTCCTCGACTGGGCAAGCATGACGCATAATCCCTTCGTCGATATCTCCAAAGATACGACCACGCTCTACGCATCCGATCGCGATGTCTTCCTGTTCCTAGTCGACGACACCCATCCGATCGAGGCAGGGCGCCTGCCGAACGGCGAACCAGACCTGTTCTTCCGCGGCTTCTATGCCTGGAACTCGGAGGTTGGATCGAAGACGCTTGGCATCGCCTCCTTCTATCTGCGCGCCGTGTGCGCCAACCGGAACATCTGGGGCTCGGAAAATTTCCAGGAGATCAGCATCCGGCATAGCAAATTCGCCGCCGATCGCTTCGCCCATGAAGTAGCGCCGGCGCTGACGAGCTTTGCCAATTCCTCGCCGGCAGGTTTCGTCGCCGGCATTCGGGCCGCGCGCGAGCGGATCGTCGCCCGCGACGATGAGGATCGCGAAACATTCCTGCGCCGGCGTGGCTTCTCGAGAAGCGAAACCCGCAAGGTCATCGAGACGGTTCTTTCCGAGGAAGGCCGCCCGCCGGAATCGATCTTCAATTTCGTACAGGGGATCACCGCATTGGCACGTGACAAGACCCACCAGGACACCCGTCTCGAACTGGAAGGCAAGGCCAGAAAGCTTCTCGAAAGCGCGGCCTAATCGGGCCGTTACCACGCAATGCCGTCGATTGGTCCAAACCAAGCGACGGCATTGTCATTTCCAAAACATTCCACCATCCCTCAACAGCCTCCGAATGTCGGCCACCACGTGCGAGAAGCATGTTTCGGAGGAAGGAACGCACGGGCGGGGGCAGTCGGTCCCGCCTCCCTGCCGGCCGCTATGCTGAGGCTCCTGCGGCTGCCCTTGTCCCGCCCTTAGCGTGGCGAGATTCCCGAAATCCCGCCGTCGGCGGCGCTATGCTGATTTCTCCGATACTCTTCATTATTGATTGGAACCCGCCTATCCGGCGGGTTGCCCGACGCCCCTGATTTCTTGTTGGCAGCTCTACGGTCAGAACGGCACGTGATTCGCCGTTTCTCCCATCTACAGGCGGGAACCAGTCAGTTTAATCCGCCATCCTGACTGACGCGGAAGGAGCTCAGCTTGTTCAAGAGACCCTTCGAGATCTCGAATTGGCGCGCCGTTCCCCGCCCCATTGAGTTCTTCACCATCGTCTCCGTCAGCATCCCTCGCTTTACTAGAAGGTCGACAGTCTCCTTCACGCCAGTTCGCGTCAGCTCAGTAATATCGATGATATTAGAGAGGGTTAGCTTTTGGTGAGCCTGGCTCATCGTGTAGAGGATCGTCATCATGCCGACCTGCTTCAGCCGCGCCTGCGGTGTCTCGTCCTCCAGCGGATGATCGAGGATCTCGTGGAGAATGAGTCCCGAGAAGGCAAGGTTGTGCCATTGCTTTTTAAGTGCGCTTGTCATGTCATTTAACTATGTTATATAAGGCAGTATGAATGCGGGCGGGCAGCTGTTTAAGCGTTCCCGAATGCGAAGGAATATCGTCGTGTCGAAGGGGCCTGTCCATGAAAAGCCTTCTGCTGAATTCATTGCTTTCGATCTGCTGCATGACGCCACCCTATCTTATTTCCGGCAGTAAAGCGCGAGCCGAAAATTGGGGTTGCCAGGTTATCCTATGCCTTTCCAATCCCGGCGGGCCGACCCAATATGCCGAATGCCGACCGCCAATCCAGAAACTTTGGCGGGAGCTTGCCAAGGGGCATTCTTTCCCGACCTGCGGTGGCGTCGGTTTTCACAGCTCACGGCCGGGTTATGATCCATACTATTGCGATGTTGGCTACAGGCTGGCGGGTGAGGATGGCATCCGCGGGCGGCAAGTGACTTGCGTGTCGACATCGGCGCAATCGGTGAGCGATGCCCTCTGCTCGAATGACGGCGACGACTTTGGCACCCGCAACAATTCAGTACTGTCGCCACATTGGCAGCGCCAGGATGGTCGCCGTCAGTGCATGGGCTATCCGATCATGCGCCCGAATGTGAGATCGCAGCCTCACTTTGTCGACGTCACCATCGATGGCGCGGCCACGCAGCGGGTCTGGTACTGACCATGGCCGCTGCTTTTGTCGATATTGCGCAGGTCTGCGCGCCAATGGTGGAGGTCGAAACGCTTGCGGGCGTCGTCAGCCTCGAGAGCCGCTTTCAGCCTCTTTCCATTCGCATCAACAGCGGCCCGCCGCTTCCTGCTCAACCCACATCCAAGGCCGAGGCGGTCGAGGTGGCCACGTCTTTGATCGCCGATCACCAGGATATCCAGCTCGGCCTTAGCGGCCTCGGCATCGAGGCGCTTCAGAAACTGAAACTGTCCCTTGCCGACGCCTTCGATCCTTGCCTGAACCTCAAGGCCACGGCCAGTCTCCTCGGCGGATACTACCGTCAGGCTGTGCGCGCGGGTGATGATCCGGCTAGGGCGGAGACGGTAATGCTCCGCTCCTACTATGGTCGCGATGATCCGTTCGTTGGCGCAATCGTCCGCTATGATGAGCAGGTGCGCCAGGAAATAAAACGGCTGTCGCCAATGCGGGCGTCGCTCACCATTGCCGGATTGGACAACCAGGTTTCATCAGCCCCACCGCCGCAGGATCAGCCGGGGCAAGCGACCCCGAAAGAGCCCGCCCACGCCGCTCAAGCGGCATCCTGGAACGTTTTCAATTCCCAACGGCAATCCTCGGTTCTCGTTTTCCAGAATGTTCGATCGGAGCAAAGTGAATGATCTCCAAAGCCCGTATTCGCCCCCTTGCCGCAGCCACACTCATGGCGACCGTCATCGTCGCCTGCATGGTTGAACCAGCTTTCGCACAGGCTGCCGGTATCGAAACCGTGTTACAGAACATCGTCGACATGCTGACCGGCAATATCGCCCGTCTGCTGGCGGTCATCGCCGTCATCATCATCTGCATTGCCTGGATGTTTGGATACATGGATCTGAGGCGCGCAGGCTTCTGGATCATCGGTATCGGCGGAATTTTTGGCGCCACCGAGCTGGTCAACACCATCGTCGGGAGCTGAGCGTCATGGCGAGCACTCCGAGCCTCGAAGACGATACGCTATTTCTCGCCTGCACTCGCCCGGCAATGATCGCTGGCGTGACCATGGAGGCGATGGGCGTCAACATCATGCTGACGACCATCCTCTACATCAGCGCGGGATCGATCGCCTATGCGCTCACCGGGATCGTTTTCCATTTCCTGTTTCGCGCCCTGGTCAAACACGACCACCACATGTTCCGCATCCTCATCGCATGGATCGAGACCCGGGGCCGCTCGCGCAATGACGCCTATTGGGGCGGCGCCACGCTCACCCCTTTGACGCTCGCCAGGCACTATGATGAAAGGGATCTCAGCCTTGCCTAGCATTGCGACCCGCCGCTCCCGCGAACTCGGGCCGGAGACCTTCATCCCCTATGTCAGGCATGTCGACGAGACGACCATCGCGCTTGATTCGAGAGCGCTGATGACCATGATCGGGCTCGAGGGTGTGTCTTTCGAGACCGCCGATGTCCGCGACCTCAACGGGTTGCACCGGAGCCTCAACACGCTCTATCGCAATATCGCCGACGAGCGGCTGGCGCTTTGGACGCATGTCGTGCGTCGCCGTAACAGCGTCTATCCCGAGGGACGCTTCGCCAATCCATTCTCCGACGGCCTCAATTCCAAGTATCGGGAACGGATGGTGGGCGAAGATCTGTTTTGCAACGACCTCTACCTCTCCCTGGTCTGGCATCCCGGCCGGGATGCTGTCGAAAGGGTCGCGAGCCTTCTTTCCCGGCTGCGTAAGGCACACCGATCCGATATTGAACTCGACGACGATGCCTTGAAGAATTTGCGCGACCGGGTGACGGACGTCATTGCGGGGCTGCAGCGCTTCAAGCCTCGTCTCCTCGCCCTTCACGAAGAGCATGGCATCCTGTTCTCCGAGCCGAGTGAAGTCCTCCATCAGATTGTCGGCGGCCGGCGAGAACCGGTTCCGTTGACGGAGGGACGGATTTCCTCGGCAATCTATTCCGATCGGGTGATTTTCGGACGCGAGACCGTCGAGATCCGCCACGAGGCCGAAAGCCGCTATGCCGGCATGTTCGGCTTCAAGGAATATCCGGCAACCACGCGCAGCGGCATGCTCGGCGGCATCCTGACGGCACCCTTCGAACTTATCCTGACGCAGTCCTTCGCTTTTGCCTCAAAAGCCGATGCGCGCGCGATCATGGGCCGCAAGCAGAACCAGATGGTCAGCGCCGGCGACAAGGCGGCATCGCAGATCGAAGAGCTCAGTGAGGCGATGGACGAGCTGGAATCCAATCGTTTCGTTCTGGGAGAGCATCACCTAGCGCTGTCGGTTTTCGCCCCCACGGTCAGGGAATTGACCGACCACATGGCGAAGGCGCGCGCCTATCTCACCAGTGGTGGTGCGGTCGTCGCCCGCGAGGACCTAGGCCTCGAGGCTGCCTGGTGGGCGCAATTGCCCGGGAATTTCCGCTATCGGGCGCGCTCGGGGGCAATCACTTCGCGCAATTTCTCCGCCCTTGCTCCCTATCATTCCTATCCCACGGGCCAGAAGGATGGCAATCAATGGGGACCGGCGGTCGCCATGCTCAAGACCGCATCGGGTTCACCCTTCTATTTCAATTTCCACCACGGCGATCTCGGCAACACCTTCGTTTGCGGACCATCGGGTGCCGGCAAAACGGTGCTCTTGAACTTCATGCTGTCCCAGCTGGAAAAGCATGATCCCCATATGATCTTCTTTGACAAGGACCGCGGCGCCGACCTTTTCGTGCGCGTGGCAGGCGGCAATTATCTGCCGCTGAGGAACGGTATCGTCACCGGTTGCGCGCCGTTGAAGGCGCTGGACCTCACGCCGGAAAACAAGGTATTCCTCACCGGCTGGATTGCCAAGCTGGTCGGATCCGCATCCGGCGAACTATCGAGCCCCGAGTTTCGTGACATCGCTTCGGCGGTGGACGGGGTGGCGGACCTGCCGGTGGAGCGCCGCTCCATCGGCGCCCTGCGCACTTTTCTCAACAACACCGATCCCGAGGGCATCGCCTCGCGGCTGAGAAGATGGGAGAGGGGAGGATCGCTTGGCTGGGTCTTTGACAACGATACCGACGAAATCGGCATCGGCGCCAAGTTCATCGGTTACGACATGACCGATTTCCTCGACAGCGAGGAGATCCGCACGCCGTTGATGGCTTACTTGTTCTATCGCATCGAGCAGTTGATCGACGGGCGCCGCATCATCATCGTCATCGATGAATTCTGGAAGGCGCTGCAGGACGAAGGCTTTCGCGACCTCGCCCAGAACAAGCTCAAGACGATCCGCAAACAGAACGGGCTCATGCTATTTGCGACCCAGAGCCCACGCGATGCCGTCATCTCGCCGATCGCCCATACGATCATCGAACAGTGCCCGACGCAGATTTTCTTGCCGAACCCGCGTGGCGATCGTGCCGACTATGTCGAGGGTTTCAAGCTGACAGAGCGCGAGTTCGAGCTCGTTTCGCGCGAACTGTCGGTCGAAAGCCGTCGGTTTATCGTCAAGCAAGGGCACAACAGCGTGGTCGCCGAACTGAATCTCAACGGCTTCGACGACGAGCTCGCCATCCTCTCCGGCCGGACAGCCAATGTGGAACTTGCCGATGCCATCCGTTCGGAGCTCGGCGAGAAATGGGAGAATTGGCTTCCAGTATTCCACGAACGAAGGAGGGCGGGCTGATGCAGGTGAATGGGATACGGGCAAGCTTTGGGCTGCTGATGCTGCTCCTGTCGACGGGGCCGGCAACGGCCCAGGGCATCCCGGTCATCGATACTTCAGCGATCGCCAAGCAGATCGAGAGCATTGCCCAGCTGAAGTCGCAGCTCGATACGCTTAATCAGCAGCTTCAGCAGGCGCAGCAGCTTTACGGATCGCTGAACAAGATCACCAATATGGCGGATGTCGCAAATCTGCTGAACGATCCTTCGATCCGCAAGGCGCTGCCCCAGGATTTCAGCGCGATCGAGGGTCTCTTTAAGGGATCGGGAACCGGCATTTTCGGTAACTCCGCGTCAAAATTCCTGCAGGACAATTCCACCTATCGCACCGATGCCGAGGATTTCTATGCGCAGGAGCTTGCGCGCCTTCAGAACCGGAATGCGGGGCAGATGAGCCTTGGCCAGCAGATCTACGATGCCGCCACCAAACGCCTCGACGGCATCGATCAGCTTCGCCAGCAGATTTCCAGTGCTGCCGACGCCAAGGATATCGCCGACCTGCAGGCCCGCCTCCAGGCCGAAACCGCTTTTCTGCAGACCGATGCCCTGCGGATGCAGGGACTTCAGATGGTCCAGCAGGCCCAGGTGCAGATCGATGAACAGCGCAAAGCCGAAGACTGGCGCAAACGCATGGACACGATAGGAGCGGCACTCAAATGAAGCGGCTCTTTTCCGGTGCGACGCTGGTTTTGCTGTCGGCTTGTTCCCCCCAAACGGACAAGATTTACACCGTCGACGAGCTCGCGGGCGACGAGGCGCTGCTCACAAAGATCCTCGGCGAGTGCCGCAATATCCCCGCCGATCCTGGGGAAACGCCCAACTGCCGGAACGCTGAGGCTGCAGACGGCAAGCTGCGTCTCGAGCGTGGACGCAGGGCGCTCGGAGGTTGAGCGATGTATCAGGTCTTCAGCTTCGTCGACGGGCAGTTCAAGACGCCACTGGAAAACTTCATTTCCTCGGGCACCTCGAATATTGCCGCCTGGGTGAGCGGCCCCCTGACGGCCGCACTCACGCTCTATGTGGTGCTCTACGGTTATCTGGTTCTCCGCGGATCCGTCCAGGAGCCGATCCTCGAATTCGCCTTCCGGTCGATGAAGCTTGCCATCATCGTCATGCTGGTCAGGAATGCGAGCGATTATCAGACCTATGTCACGAATATTTTCTTCGACACATTGCCGCGCGAGATTTCTCAGGCGCTCAACTCCGGCACGGCGCCAAGCGCTTCAACCTTCGATAGTCTGCTCGATAAGGGCCAGAAATGCGCCTACGAAATCTGGTCTCGCGGCTCTTGGCCGGTCGACATCGTCACCGGCATCGGCGGCATGATGGTCATCGGCGCGAGCTTCGTCGTCGCGGCGATCGGTTACATCGTTTCCCTTTATGCCCGGCTGGCGCTTGCCATCGTGCTGGCGATCGGCCCGATCTTCATTGCCCTCGCCATGTTCCAGTCGACCCGCCGTTTCACCGAATCCTGGATCGGCCAGCTCGTAAACTTCGTCATCCTGCAGGTGCTGGTCGTTGCCATCGGGTCGCTGCTGATCACCTGCATCGAGACGACATTTACGGCGATCGAAAGCTATAGCGACGTATTGATGCGTCCGATCGCGCTCTGCGCCATCTGCCTTGCCGCCCTATACGTCTTCTACCAGTTGCCCGGCATTGCTTCAGCACTTGCGGCGGGCGGGGCGTCGCTGACCTACGGATATGGCGCCGCGCGCGATGCACACGAGAGCACGCTCGCCTGGGCCACAACCCGCACAGTCAGAGCAGTCGGCCGCGGAGCGCGTTCCGTCGGCCGCCGCCTGACGCCAGGCCGGACCGAATGACGGCCATAACGCTCAAGACCATTGGACAGGTTATTTCGGCATGATCCGTATCGTTTTATCGCTTTTCCTGGCCGCCAGCCTGGCGGCTTGCGGCTCGATCTCCCACCCTCTTCCCAAATGTGACGGTTATTCCCGCCGGCCGCTGAACCGCGCCATGTGGCAGTGGGATAACAATGAAAAAACCCGACAGCCGGCGGCCGGGACTGTTGCCCCGGAGCCCACGAGTCCTGCCGCGTCCTATGCAAGGGAACCGGCCTCGGCCACGCCGGCCGCCTTCGCAGATTTCGATGTCGCGGGTTCTTATCGTCCATGCGAGAACAGTTGACATGATAACCACGGACAGTTTGAAGAGTTATTTCGACAAGGCCCGCCGGTTCGATCAGGATCGGATGATGCAGCTCGAGCGCTCCGCGCGGATCGCCTGGTTCGTCGCCGCCTGCGCCGGCATCCTTTCCGGCGTTTCAGTTCTTGCCATCGCCGGCCTCACCCCTTTGAAAACCGTCGAGCCCTTTGTGGTGCGCGTCGATAATTCCAGCGGCATTGTCGATGTGGTCTCGGCCCTGACGTCGACCGCCGGAACCTATGACGAGGCCGTGACGAAGTATTTTGCGGCCAAATATGTTCGCGCCCGCGAAGGTTATGTCTGGAGCGAGGGCGAGGAGAATTTCCGCACCGTCGCCTTGCTGTCGACGCAGCAGGAACAGACGCGATTTGCCGCGGTCTATCGCGGCAGCAATCCTGAATCCCCGCAGCACATCTATGGTCGCAGCGCCACCTCGCGGGTCAACATAGTTTCCATCTCGCTGATCAACGCCAATGTGGCATCCGTCCGCTATATCAGAACCGTTACCCGCGGTGACGACGTGCGCACCACGCATTGGGTGGCAACCCTGACCTTCTCCTATGCCAGCGCCCCGATGTCCTCGACCGATCGGCTGATCAATCCCCTCGGCTTCGTCGTCAGTGAATATCGCGCCGATCCGGAGGCGATCAATTGAGGGCGCGTTTCCTCCTTCCACTCATTCTTGCCGGCGGCTTTTCCACGGCGGCGGTCGCCCTCGAAACGCCACGCGGCGCCGCGCAGGACAGCCGCATCCGCTTCGTCGATTATCAGCCCTACAACATCACCAAAGTTGTCGGCACGCTGCGCTCTTCGGTGCAGATCGAATTCGCAGCCGACGAGGAAATCGCCCATGTCGCCCTTGGCAACAGCGTTGCGTGGGAGGTGGCCCCGGCCGGCAATATCCTGTTCCTGAAGCCCCGGGAGAACCAGCCGGTCACGAACATCTCCATCGTGACGACGCGACGGGACGGATCGACCCGCAGTTATCAGATGGAGCTCACCGTCCGGGACGGCAGCGTCGAGGCTGGGCAGAACACCTATTTTTATCTGAAATATCGTTATCCGGCCGATGAAGCGGAGCGGCGCCGACAGGAGGCAGCTGTCCGGGCGCGGGTGGCGGAGGCGGGTGACGCCGATCGCGTGCTTGCCCTTCACGAAGCCTATGGACCGCGCAACTGGCGCTACGCGGCGCAGGGACCGCAGGCGCTCGAGCCGCAAGCGGTCTACGACAATGGCAAGGTCACCGCCTTCGCCTTTGCCGGCAACCAGGAAATGCCGGCAATTTACATGGAAAACTCTGACGGCACCGAAAGCCTGATCCCCAAATCCGTCGACGGAAACCTCGTGCTCGTTCACGCGATCAGCCGCAAGTTCATCTTGCGCAGGGGCGGCGACGTCCTCTGCGTCTTCAATGAAGCTTACGATCGTGTCGGCATCAACCCCGAGACCAACACGACGTCACCGTCGGTCGAGCGCGTGGTCAAGGCGAAGCCCGACGCAGCGCAATAGGAGGTGTCATGGCCGAGGAACAAATGACCCAGATCCCGGGTGAGCGCGCAGAGACATCGACTGGCGGTCGGCCGGACAACAATCCGATCCTTAAGCGAGGAGCGGTCGCTCTGGCCATCGTCGTCTTTGTCGCCTTCGCTCTCTGGTCGATGCGTGGGCAAGACAAGCCGTTCGATGGCACGCAGCCCGAACGGATCGTCATCCGTCAGACATCGGATTTCGAGCCGGCGAAGGAGCCCGTCCAACCGCTGGCGCCGCCGGCAGAGGTCCAGCTGCCGACGCCCGGTATAACCGAGCAGGCACCGAGCGACGATGACAAGCTGCTCGATGCTGCGCGCCGTGCGCCGGTCATCGCCTATGGCGGCGAGAAATCACCCTCGACGCGACAGCAGGAGAAGGACGAAAAATCCGATGAGAGCTCAAACTACGTCCCGCTTGGCAACAATCTGGGCGGTTTCGCGTCGGAAGGCGAAAACGAAGATCAGCGCTTCAACCGCTTGCTGGCGCCGACGCAATTGCAGGGGTCCCGCGCTGGCACGCTGGGCAATCGCGATTTTATCGTCGCGATGGGAGCGTCTATCCCGTGCGCCCTGGAGACGGCGCTCTCCTCTGATCAGCCGGGATTTACGAGCTGCGTCATCAACCGAGACGTCCTGTCCGATAATGGTCGTGTCGTGCTGATGGAAAAAGGCACGCAGGTCGTCGGCGAATATCGTGGCGGTATTCGTCGCGGGCAACAGCGCCTGTTTGTCCTCTGGAACCGGGCGAAGACGCCGAAGGGCGTGATCATTACCCTTGGATCGCCGGCAACCGATGCCCTTGGTCGGGCCGGCGTCGATGGCTACGTCGACACCCATTGGTGGGAGCGTTTCGGCAGTGCAATCCTCCTGTCGATCGTTGGCGATGCGAGTTCCTATGCCAGCAACCGGCTTCAGGACAGCGATGTCGAGGCGCAAAACACCTCCAGCGCTGGGCAGCAGGCCGCAGCGATCGCCGTCGAGCAATCGATCAATATTCCGCCGACCCTGATGAAGCATCAGGGTGAGCTGGTCTCGATCTTTGTGGCACGCGACCTCG
Source organism: Rhizobium aethiopicum (assembly GCF_900094625.1). Lineage (GTDB taxonomy): Bacteria > Pseudomonadota > Alphaproteobacteria > Rhizobiales > Rhizobiaceae > Rhizobium > Rhizobium aethiopicum. Next base: position 44,261 of record NZ_FMAJ01000020.1, read on the forward strand.
ATTTCTCGAGCGTCTACCGGCTTCGCGTGACGGAGCCCCGCAATCGCATTTACGATCGCGCTGTGCTCGGAGATTTCGAGACCTCTTCGAAGCTCGTGACAAAATAGGGTCGAGGATGACCGAAGATGCTGACTCCGGTGTCGTGCTTGAACTGCTTTCGCCGCTATCACGCTTCTTGCGTGACAAGAACCTCTATGAGGTCATTGTCAACCGGCCGCGGGAAGTGGTTACGGAGGGGAGGGAGGGATGGCAGAGCTATGAGCTGCCGGAGTTGTCCTACGACAGGCTGATGCGTCTCGCTAGGGCGGTCGCGAGCTTCTCCAACCAATCGATCGACGAGACGCGACCGATCCTGTCGGCGACCTTGCCGGGTGATGAACGGATCCAGATCGTGATCCCGCCGGCAACGACGAAGGGAACCGTCAGCCTCACCATCCGCAAGCCGTCGGCCGTGTCACTGACCCTCGATGATCTCGATCAGGCCGGATTGTTCGCCGACGTCGAGCCCGCCGAAGGCGGCGGGGGGCAATCAAACAGAAGGCTAGTGGAATACTATCGGGTCGGCGCCTATAAGGCGTTTCTCCGCGAGGCGGTGCTCGCAAGAAAGAACATCATCATCTCCGGCGCCACCGGGTCAGGAAAGACAACCCTGTCGAAAGCTCTGATCCACCACATTCCGCAAATCGAGCGGATCATTACCATAGAGGACACACCGGAACTGGTGGTTCCGCAGCCGAACCATGTTCGGCTCTTCTACTCCAAGGGCGGCCAGGGGCTGGCCAAAGTCGGCGCGAAGGCTCTACTCGAATCCTGCCTGCGCATGCGGCCGGATCGCATCCTGCTGCAGGAGCTGCGAGACGGGACCGCCTTTTACTATATTCGCAACGTCAACTCCGGTCATCCAGGCTCGATCACGACGGTTCACGCCGATTCCGCACGCCTCGCCTTCGAGCAACTCACATTGCTGGTCAAGGAATCGGACGGTGGCGGGGATCTTGAACGGCACGATATCCGTGAGATGCTGACAGTTGCGATTGACATCATCGTCCAGTGCAAGCGCATCGGTGGACGGTTCCGAGTGAGCGAGGTCTACTACCGAGATGCCGAGAAGGCGGCTGCGGGCGGTCCCCTTGTTGAAGCTTGAATGTAAGCAAGAAACACATTACCTTACGACGGTATGAAATAGGAGATTTTCCATGCCGTCCCTTGCAGTCACAATGAAGGGGCAAATCACGCTGAGACGGGATTTGCTGACACATCTTGGGGTCAAGCCCGGGGAGCGGATCGAGCTCGTTAAACTGCCAGGGGGCGAATTGCGGGTAAAGGCTGCTCGTCCAACGGGGACAATCGACGATTTTATCGGTCGGCATGCCGGCAGGAGCAAGAAGCCGTTGACCATTGAAGAGATGAACGAAATCGTAGCCTCCGGTTGGGCCGGGGAGGAATGAGAGTCTCAGTCGACACCAACATTCTGGCTCGGGCAGTCCTGCAGGACGATGCGGAACAGGGAAGGGCTGCCGCAAAACTTCTGAAGGATGCATCGGTGATTGCGGTTTCCCTGCCGAGCCTATGTGAGCTGGTTTGGATATTGCGTCGAGGAGCGAAGCTCTCAAGGGCAGATGTTTCACAGACGATTCACGATCTCCTCAATGCAGGCAATGTTGCAATGAATCGCCCGGCGGTCGAAGCAGGGCTGGCCGTGCTGGAAGCAGGGGGCGATTTTGCCGATGGTGTAATTGCCCATGAAGGAGCATGGCTTGGCGGCGAAAGCTTTGTGTCCTTCGATAGACGGGCGGTCGAACTGGTAACTCGCCAAGGTCAATCCGCACGCCTCCTCGCCTGAGGATCTGCAGGCTCGAAAGCAGATGGAGGGAGATTCCTACCGAGGTAGTGCTTGGTTCGCCTTAACAATTGGCCGCGTACACTCGCAGTCTCGTGAGGCGCTCGGATTCCGCGAGGGGCGCAGCCTTCGTTTTGAAAAGGGCGGACGTCGCGTCCTTCCGTGTCGGGAAACCACTCCGGACGGATCCACTAGCCTCCAGGACGATAGCTGATGCTGCTTCTCACGGAGCCGGCGCTCTCCGCGAAAAACCAGCCGGGATCGATGTCATCCTGCTCCCACGGGATGTTCTGCTCTGTCACAGCGGATTCCATTTCCGATCTTGCATCAGGAGGATTTTGTTGGTCCTCGATTGCTGGCGCGACGAGGCCAGACCCGTTGCGGATCATGGCAAGCCCGGCATTTCACCCTCAGCGACACGCCAGATCCATGGCGTCATCTCGGGCCTCGCGGCAATCATCTCCTTCAGGGCGACCTCATAGTCTTCGTCGGCATTCGACGGAATGATGAACAGAGCGACGGGCGCCGGTTTTGCCTCCGGCAACGTCACGGAGGCAATCGGCTGAGCGCGTGGAAGATCGAATCGCAGCCCCTTGACGCTTCTGCGCTTCAGCCCGGAGAGCCGGTCGAGAAGACGCTGTTCGTGGATATTTTCGAACGGGACCCAGTTCACGTTGACGACCATCATCGCCACTTCCTCGACGGATGCGATCCCAGCACCCGAAATACCGAAAGTGGCGATCACAATAAGATGGCACTCTTCGTTTGATCGCCAGAGTTCCAGCTCGGTCTCATATCGGACGTTCAGTCGCTTCCAGGCGCCCTCATCAATCATGAGGGGAAAGGGCAGGTGGCGCACGAGCATTTTCTGGCTGGCGCGCGCCGGTGAAAATTCCTTCACTTCCGCGACTATCATCATCAGTTTGCGCGGCCCGGGGCCTGCTGCCTGAGCACCGGCCAACATCGCCGCACGCCGGGCGGAAATCCCTTCTTTGTCCTCCTGGTGAAACACCTCCGGGACAAACAGGATGTCGCTGAGCGGGCCGCCGCGGACGCTCATCTGCCGTGCGGCGTTCAACAGACTGCTGCGCACGCGCCCCCAGCCGCGTCTTCCGGCCCATAGCGACGTCCATTCCGTAAGCTCCCCCATATCCCAGAGATAATGGAGCATCGCCCTGAGCGAGATCTTCTTTGGCTCGCTTCGCACAGTTTCCGACGGCTCAGAAGACGCTGTCGACGTCGATAGGTTCCCTCGTTTCGACAGCGAAAAATCGAGTCTCAGCATTGCCGCACCGGTCACCGCGTCGATCTGGATGGCATTCCCGATCAACGGCCCGAGGCCGGATAGCTCATACGGCGGGTCGTATGATGGGCACCCGGGATCATGCTGCCGACCTGAGAGCGGCATGCGTTTGATCAGGAATTGGCCATCTATCCGGGCGATGTACATCGGCACAGGCGATTCCCGACACTGGCAAAGTGGCCTGAGCTTCTGTTCGTAAGCGCGTTCGAGCTGCTGCAGAAACTCTGGAGAACTGTCATCAAACGCCTGGTTGCCGATCAAAAACTGTCGCACATCTCCTCCCTTGCCTGACCAAAGGCCGATTGAGCCGTATTGGAAGGCGTAGCACGAGCTTCGTGTATTATACTGGCTCAAAATAGGCAGTATAGAGATATCAAAGCCGCTGGGGCCGATTTCATCGCCATGGGCAGGAAAGGGGAACTGCGGCGAGCCGATCGCCGAATGCCACAACATCGGTTCATCGTAAAGAACGATGCCGAAGGCAAATTTCTGTCCACATGCATCCGCAAGCGTCTTCAGGCTCCCTGAAATCGGTGGCCTTGACCGTGGCGCTCGCTTTTACCTCGATCCCGACGACCTTTCCATCGTCACGCTCGAGCACGACATCCACCTCATGCGTCTGCTGATCGCCGACACGATAGGGAGTCAGGCGCAGATCCGAGCCGCGTCAAGCTTCAGGCAGCCGCCAGCGAATCGGAAGCCAGGAAATGCAACTTCGGTGTCTTGGTAATGCGTTTCAGGACATTGGTGTACACGCGCTGTAGGGCGGCTATCAGGAATATCTCTTCGAGAAGGCCGATATTTCGCTCTTGCAAATGCTTCCGGAGCTCCGCCGAGAAGAACGAGGCGAACCACATCATTTCTGACAACCGCGCTCGTCTATTCGTCGTTCTACAAGTCGCCGGTACATGCGTTCCAACCTCCACAAATTGGAACCATCAAGCCCGATAATTAGAAGTCGACAGTTCGTTGATTAGAAGCCAACCCGTCAAAATCTAGAGGCTACGCAAGCATGAAGTAAGTTTCAATCGCGTGCTGTCCAGCCCTTCAAGCCGGCCGCAGCTGGCAGTCTGGTGAAAGAGGAAGAGGAGGGCAGAGAGGGGTTGGCTTGGCGGGTTGGAGAGCGCCGGCGCAGGCCGGCTCTTCCTTGCTCTCGACAGGTTTCCCCATGAACGTGATTTCTTCCTCCGCCGTGAGCGCTGGTATCTCCTTGTATGGTTGCTTCGACCGGCCTAGCCGTGCGGGCCGCATTTTCGAAGCCTGCAACATACCGCTGCTTGTTCTTAAACTGCAGGACCGCTTGGTCTTTGCTATCACCAGCCGCTCGTGACGGAGGTGGCCTTATGTCATCCGCCTCCGAACTGGCGGACCGTCTCGCGCGTGATGCCGAGGCGGTGTGCAAGCATTATCTCTCTGTCGGCCGAAGAGCCGGCAACTATTGGATCGTTGGTGATGTCGCCAATAGCAAGGGCCGCTCGCTCTATGTCCGTTTGACAGGTCCTCGTGCGGGGAAATGGTCGGATGCAGCAACCGGGCAATACGGCGATCTGCTCGATCTCGTGCGGGAAGCCTGCGGGCTGGCCGACTTCCGTGAGGTAGCCGACGAAGTGCGGCATTTCTTGAGCCTGCCTCAATTGGCTCCGCCCGAGAGAAGCGACGTCTGCGAGCACCGGCTGGTTGACCGTCCGACTGCTGATCGGGCTCGGCGCCTGTTTCGAATGGCGCAGCCACTCGCCTGCACGCTGGCCGACAGCTACTTACGTCAGCGGGGCATCCTGGGGGGAGCTCTGCACCAGGCGCTCCGCTTCCATCCCTCGTGCTTCTACCGCGACCTCGTGACCGGCAGTACGAGCGCCTTTCCGGCCTTGATCGCAGCTGTGACCGATCCCTCCGGCGCGATCACCGGTGTACATCGCACCTGGCTCGATCCACAGGGCAAGGGAAAGGCGAAGGTCGACGATCCCCGCCGCGCGCTCGGCAGGCTGCTCGGCAACGCCGTGCGATTCTGCTTTCCTTTCCATGGCCCGGTGCCGGTGATAGTCGCGGGCGAAGGCCTCGAAAGCATCCTGTCGCTTGCCCGCGTGATGCCCGCCATGCCGATGGTCTCGGCGCTGACCGCCAATCATCTTGCCGCCTTCCGGCTGTCCGATGGTTGCCAGCGCCTCTACATCGCAGCTGACGCCGATGCGGCCGGCCGGCACGGCATCGAGGGACTGAGCCGCCGCGCTCAGGCGCTTGGGACCCTGCCGCTGGTGCTCGCCCCGGAGCTCGGCGATTTCAACGAGGATCTGCGCCGGCTCGGCCCGAAGCGGCTCATCGCCAATGTCAAGGCACAGCTCGCCCCGGAAGACGCTCTGGCCCTTCTGCCCGAATGAGCGAGCCGGGAGGGGAAGGTGAGGGCACTACGCGTCGCACGCAAGGCCAGCTTCTACCGACCACCGCTCGCTGGCGCGCCCGCGGGCCTGCCGGGAGGCGACCCTTACCCTACGGCGGGCGGGCCTTCAGCGGGTCGCTCAGGTTTCTTCCCCTGGCTGGGGCCGCGTGCGGCCCACCATTCCTCGCGCCGCAAGAAACCCTCCCTCCGTCCGCCCGGCGCTCCGCTGGGCCGCGGCGACGGGCGCCGCGGTTCCGGCCCGTCTGCCGCATGGCCAGGGATCGCCGTCAGGCCGCGAGAGGCGCGGCCCAACCCACGGAGACCATCATGAACCTGACCCTTCCCATCGACGATGCCTTCGAGCATCACGGCTCTTCCCCGACCGACCGCTTCATTTACGAGATACAGATCTACGGCCATCGCCCTTTCCAGGACGAACCGGACCCGCGCCCGTTGCCAGAGGAGCCGGTCGTCCAGTCGGCGTTGACCGCAATGTTCGACGCCCTCTTCGAAATGCTCGGCGACACCCGCCTGGAGCCGGATCTCGAAGACCTGCTCTGGTCGACGGTCAACCTTTTCCATCGCGCCGGCGAACGCATCCAGCGTGAGCTTCAGCGCAATGAGGATGGTCAGCGCAATGGTCAGCGCGAGCAGGACGGCTCGGAGGTGAAAAGCGTCGAGCTTGAGCGCCTCGTCGCCGAAGGCATCACGCTTCTGGAACGCCGCAACGCCTTCGAGTTCATGCGCGACTTTGCGGGCGATCTCTTTGAAGCCCAATGCGGGTCGGCATGGCGGCCGCGGACGGGCTCCAAGGTCAGCCACGCAAACATGACCGCGGCGATGATCGACTCCAGAGACTTTCTATCCGCCCGTCGCCGAGCCGAGACCGAGGTGCTGATCCCGGCAGGCACCAAGATCGCCTTCGGCGGCGGCATCGACTACAATGATCACGAACGAATCTGGGCGAAGCTCGATCAGGCTCTCGCCAAATATCCTGATATGGTGCTGCTGCATGGCGGCTCGCCGAAGGGCGCCGAACGCATTGCCGCCTGCTGGGCCGAGGCGCGCAAGGTGACGCAGATCGCCTTCAAGCCGAACTGGACCAAGCACGCCAAGGCGGCGCCGTTCCGCCGCAACGACGACATGCTCTCGGTCATGCCGGCTGGCGTCGTCGTCTTTCCCGGTTCCGGCATTACCGGCAATCTCGCCGACAAGGCCCGCAGACTCGGCATCTCCGTCTGGCAGGCAGCAGGAGATGGCGCGTAAGCGCTATCTAGATCGCGGACAAACCCGTCGATATTCGGTGGGTACTGTTTTTGAAGTTTGAATGCACCGTCCGTAGGCTCTGAGGACGAGCCGAATGGTTGCGCGCTCACGTCATAGGTGCCGCATCGTCAACCTTCATGTCGTGGGTGGGTGCAGCCGCGTATTGAGGGCAAAAGACTCCTGGAATTTTAGCGCATAGGAGCCTAGCGTGCCGCCTGCGAGAAAAATCAGGTTCCAGCTATACGGCGAGACCGCGCTCGGGATCGCAACGAAACGATGGCGGCCAAGCAAATCATCTCCGAAGGCTTGTTGTCCCGCGCCGGGAACACCCGGGCGCAGTCAATTGGAATTGGGCACATTCCGGGATCGACGACATGGACATCGCCAGCATCAGCAATAACCGAGGCCGTCATCATGTGGACCACGATGTCGAGCGCCCGAAACCCCTTGTGAACCGGGACCTCAAGGATCGCCGTCGCAGGATCGAGCGAGCAGTAGACGGCGCGAACGCACTTGCTGTTCCAGCGGCCGCCTACGCGATAAGCGCCTTCGCCGCTATCCCATGTCGGCGCGTGGACAGCTTGATCGAGCCGCCGTACCACCAGCTCGGTCCCGCCGAGCCCGATTGGTAAAAGGGTCATGCATAGACGCCGTATTCGAGACGGTCGAGATGATCCTCAACCAGTTCGACGCCTGCGGCCGTTCCAAGAAGATCGATTGGACGGCGCTGATCGAGTCCGATTGCCGGGCGCTCGAGCCACTGTTGGGGCGTGAGGCCGCTGCTCGATACGCACCCCTAGCTTAGCGCCGATGACGAGCTTTGCCCTGGGCATACGGCCCGATTAAATACACCCGAAAGATGATCAGGCGTGGAGCGAGCCGTGACAGGTCACAACATCTCGTGGGAGCAGGATGGAATTGATCCCGGCTGGTTCTTTGCCAAGGGCGTCGGTTCCGTGAGAAACAGCGCCAGCTATCGCCGGGGCGGCTGGTAGTACCTTCCGGAGTGGTTACCGGACACAGAAGAAGTATTGGCCCTTTTTAAACGAAGGTAGCTGCACTGGTTGAAGCCGGGCGCTTGAAATTGTTGCAGTCTCCTGCTGACAATACGTTCCAAGGCTACTTGGCTGGGCATCGGCCCACTCCTCTTGCGAGGCTGTCGAACTGATCGCGCCTGCCTGCTGCACCAGCTTCTCAAGGCTGCCCCTGCGGATGGTCGCACGGTCTGCATGCGGCAATGCGGTCGCTGCGGCGATCGCGGATCAGCGAAGGGATGACATGGTAAGGGATGTGCTCAGCGCCTGCAGCAATTTTGGGCGGGCCTGAGTATCGTGTTGATGGGCATCTGGCCGAAGCGTTCAAGGGCGCGGGGGCGATATCCGCAGCACTTGGACCGGGTGGCTATGATGGTTTGTCGCGGCCTTCGATTGCCCCGAACCATTCCCGTTTTATGTCGCTCGTATAGACGACCGCCTGCTTTTGCGGCCAACCCCTGAAGGGGTAAGACTCGCCCGAAATTTTTGCAAAATTCAATTTGGGTTCTTTTGTCCTGTTAGAAAATAGAATTTTGCTAAATTTTCGATCGAGCTGACCGCAGCAGATCAGCCGTCTCTTCGTGCGCCATCGGGAATGGTCCCGAGCAACCGAAGGAGACAGAACCATGGCCACGACGATCGCAACGCTTACACAGAAGACCGACGGCATCCTCGAAGGCGTCTTCGCCACCATCCGGATCAACGCCCCGATCGCCATCGTCCCAAACGCTCAGAAGGCAAGTGAAGAAGCGCCCGACTACCGCGTCATTCACCGCAAGACGGGCTTCGAGATCGGCGCCGCTTGGAACCGCATCGCGCGGCAGACCGGCGAGGAATACCTCTCGGTGAAGCTGGAGGCTCCCGAGATCGGCGTGATCTTCGGCAACCTCGCACCGGCTCCCGGCGGCGATCCGAACAAGAAGGTCATCCTCTGGAACAATCCGAACTGAAGAGCAAAGCGAGCGGCCCCGAGCAATCGGGGCCGGCTTCGCCGTTTCTCAGGTTTTGCGCGCAGTATCGGGACTGAACGCGGGCATCGAGCCCGCTTTCACTCCTTCTCTCGTGCCACACGAGAGCAAGGACTGTCTGCTCAGATCCTTGAAGTCTGTCGTGAGGATCGTGCCGCCTCAAGGACTTCGCGGCCCCTCCAATTTTCAGCCGGCGCCCTGAGGGGCACCGTCAGAAAATCGGTTCCTCCGCTCACCGGCTCCGCCGGTCGCTAACGCGATCCTTGACCCGGCCCGATCCTCACGACCCCGAGCGTCATCTTTCACATCATTGAGGAGATAACGACGATGACGATTGCACTCGAAATTCAGGTTGAAGAACTCCGCGCCGAGCTCAGGAATTCCGATCCGGTCGAGCGCCGCCAGATCGAAGCGGAGCTGGAGGTCGCTCAGGCCGAACTGACGGTGGCGATCGCCGAGCAGGAGGGCACCATCGACGCAGCGCCACCCTTCTGAGGGCGGCGTTTGCCTTCTCGCCTGGGCTGGCACGCCGGATCGACCCGTCGACCTGAGGCTGCGCTTCACGCGATTGATCAGCGGCAAGGATCAGGAAGGCGTCCGCGGACAGCACCAGACCATGGGTTCACGTCGGAGACTTGCGTTCGGTCTATAGCCGCGCGCCCGTTTCGATCGGAGCAGTTCGAGGAACATGCGGACTGCATCCTCTTCCCTATCGAAGTGATGCACCATTGCCTGTCCGATCGTTCCGATGCGTCCCCATCGCCGCGTCAGGCAGGGCGTGCCGAACAGCGTTGGTTCGATCGCGAGCGCGTAGAAGCGCGCCATGTTTTTCGTGGCGTCGGTGCGTTCGATGTAGAGCTGATAGGGTTGAGCGAGCATGACGGAAGAATCGCCGGTTCCAGCTTTCGCGTCCAACGACACTTATGAATCAGTCGACCCACACCGATTCATTTTCGTGATGACGGTCGACGCCGAAGATCGTGGATTTGGGCGAACCGGCCATTGGCCGGCCGGGTAATATTCGCTCCGCTCACGGCCCCCTAAACGGTCTCCGCCTCCGGTTACGTCCCCTCTGCGGGATGACTTGGCAGGATCCCCGGTCCCAGGCTGTTGGCGTTCCATCCTTCACACTTCCTGCCGGCTCACGCCGGAAACGGTCGCGGCCTTCTTCTCTCTGACGTTCGATTTTACTCCAGCAAATGCGGCGTCAAGGACGGCGTGGTCTCCCCCAATTTTTCCGACGCTGCGTTTCACTGCGCTCTGGAAGATCGGTTCCCCCGCTTGCAAGCCGCGTTCGGCGGTCCTTGACCCCTCTTTGCAACAGATGGCCCCATCTCCGTCATGAAGAGGAAGGAGATCACATTATGACAACAGATCAAAACACCATGCTTGTTGGCTTTCGTCTCATCGTCATTGCAAACCGCTTCGCCTGCGAAAGCGAGTTTTCGCGAAAGCTCCACGATCGCCTGGTCGAAGGGCTCGACGCGGCAATCGCTCGGATCCACGTCATCATGGAATTGGAACGAAGTGTTCTCATCGGGGACGATGAATTCGCCGAATGTCAGCTAGAGGGTGAGAACGAGATTTTCGAGCGCTTCGCCATCAATCTACTGGACGACCTCGAATTTGATTGCGACACGAATGAATTCCGCCTCAACCGCAGCGATTGGATGAACGCTTTGGCTGCCGATGGCAGTGGCGTCGATATCAACTATCCGGAGCTCGTTGCGCTGATCGGGACGAACTCGGTTCGCTGGCGCCGATTATCAAGGATATCACGTTGGCAACCGGCATCCCCGTCTTTACGGGGCGCGCCGTTTAATCATAATGGTCGGACCATCTCACATGCTGAGAGTCTTCTATTTGACGAAAGGCTCAATAGCGTTGCGAACTGAGCAACGAAAGCAACAAAGTTTGCTCAGCAATTGCGGAATTGTTGTAAATGCTGTATATCGCAGCAGTGCGGCAACAAAGGAAGCCATATGTCCAAAACAAGCGGGTTCTATTCAAGCAGCGATCTCTCACGTAAGTCGGGTGACATTATCGCCGAGGCTCTACGTCATCCCGTGACGATCACCCAGCGGAATAAACCCCGTCTGGTTCTCCTCAATATCGAAGATTACGAGCGGCTGGTGAAGCAGTCGGACCGGCGCACCGTCGGGACCATCGAAGCCATGCCCGATGAGCTGTTTGCCGAGTTCGAAAACGCCGTCGAGGCCTATGCCGCCGAGGACGAGGCAGGCCGCTCATGAACTACGAGCTGATCCAGACCGCAAGCGTTATACGCTATCCTTATCTATGGGCGCGAGAGGCTGGACGTGGAGAAACGGAAGGACGCAAGGAGCGGCCGGTCGCGGTCGGTGTGAGAATGCCGCGGCCGGACGGTGATTTGGTTCTTTTCTTTCCCATCACCACTAAGCAACCGGAGGCATCGCGGTTCGCCGCGCAAGTGCCGGATATCGAAAAGCGCCGTGCCGGCCTCGATGCCGATCGTAGGCTTTGGATCATCTTCGATGAGTTCAATACCGACATCGTCGGAAATTCATTCTACCTTGAACCTGAGCCGCCAACCGGCCGCTTCAGCAAGGCTTTCTTCATGCCGCTGCTGCGCGAATTCATCAGTCGCCGCAAGTCGGCTACGGAGGTCAGTCGATTCCGCTGAGCTCTCCCTTGCGATAGCCACGTTACCGCACAGCTTCGATCGTCACTGCACCGGTTTGACGAAACGATTGACCTTAGCCGCCCGATCCATCTCCTTTCGCCGGAAGTAGATCGCCCGGCCGCAGCGGATCGGACTATGCCCCTGGACGATGATGATCTGCTCGTCCTTGCGCATCGACTGGGTGATTTCGTGCGGCATGATCAACGGCCGGCGCTGAAAGTGGACGCTTTCGGATTTCCGCGATGCGTTGTTCTTCGTGTCCCAGCCGATGTTGCGGGAGCTGCCTTTGACCTCCACCGTCATCTCGCCGCACTGCGCCGAGACGTTGCGCGCCGTGTCGAGCGCCTTGATCGCTGCGTAAGAGGCAAAGGCGCAACCGTCGATCCATGACGTCGCGCCATCCTTCCCGAAATGCCGCTCCAACTGCCCGACCGACTGGTACATCAGCATCATCGAGACCCCGTATTTGCGGCCGCGGTCTCGCGCCTCCTCAAGCACCCGCATATAGCCGAGCAGGTCCACCTCATCGAGCATGAACAGCGCCCGGCGCTGGAAGGCGCCGTCGGCCTGCACCATGGCATTGATCAGAGAACCGATGATGACGCGCGCGATGCCGGGATAGGAGCGCAGGATTGAGGCGGGAATGTTGAGGAAGACGTCCTTCTTGCCCGAGGCGATGTCACTGGATTTGAAGGTATTGCCGCAGGCGAGCGCGGCATAGCTGTCGAGCGACAACCACTGCGTATCCTTCGATGCCGTGGAGTAGACTCCGCTGAAGGTCTGTTCGGTCATGTTGGTGAAGACGCCGAGCGTTTCGCGGATGAAGGCCGAAGTGGAATGCTCCTGAATGTCGCGGAGCATGGCGAGCACCGAGGGCTCCGGTTCGGAAACGATCTGACGGAGGCTGCGCAAGGTTCGCCGCCCCTGATATTCCGGCGAGAGCATGACATGGGCGAGCAGACCAGTTAGGAGGTTGTGCGCCTGGTTCTGGAAGTAGGATCCTGTCGAGCTTTCAAAGCGCAGGCTTTCCGACAGCAGCATATGCGCAATGCCGACAATCTCCTCTTCCTTTTGCTTGGATGCTTCGATCCCGTCGACAACATTGAAGCCCATGATCGGATTCCGAGGATCGAGCACCATCACCTCGCGCCCAAGAACGCGGATTCGGTGTTCGGCCACCATTGGCGCGACCTCGGTGGAGGGATCGAGGCAGATCAGCGGCCCGCTATAACGCAGCGCCGTCGGCACTGCGTTGCTCGTCGTCTTGTATCCACCTGACCCGGCAAAGAAGAGCATGTGGGTGGAATCGAAGTCCTGCTTGTAGGTGAGCAACGGAGCCTTGCCACCTTGCCCCCAAGTGGCCTGGTCGTTCGGATCGAAGGGGAGCTCATGAACGATTTCCTTGTCGACCCGGTAGCGTTCGCCGATGACGATTTCGCCGTCGGGTGGAAAGAGCTTTGCCGCCGCGGACATCGAAAGCCAGTCCGCGTCCCCGAAAGTTCCGCGCCCGGCGCGCGTCACCGGTTCGGGCACCACGGTCGAGATGCGCGCGGCAACCGCCACCGCCATGAAGCCTACCAGTACGCCGATGACGACTACGAGATCCAGATAGGAGAGTGCCTTGCTCCATGAGAGCGCGCCGCTTTCGACCCACGGGGCAAGTCGGGCATATTCGCGCAGTGCGTAGAAACCGGCCACAGCCAGAAAGCAGACAAGGCTTGCCATTGCCCCCGGCCTTCGCCGGTGCAGTGGCAGAGCCCAGACCGTCAACAGCCCCGCGAGCGGCCCGAACAGAAGCGCCGGCACGGGTGCAGCCCGCAGGAACCAATATTCCGCCTTGCCTGACATGCCTGCGGCCAGTTCCTGCCACCGCCAGCCGACGACATAGGAGGCAAACGCAGTTGCGGCGATCGGCGCCAGAACGAGCAACAGGCTCGGGTGCGATTTTGTTCTCGCGGTCATTCTGCCGCCTCGGCAATGCCCCGCGAACTGCCGTCGAGCCTGGGGATCTTGAATGCCTCCTCGCCGATATCGCGCAAGCGCCGATGCTCCGATGAACCCAGGGCGATCCTTGCCAATTCGAGAAAGCCGCCAAGCAGGAATGCCCGGTCAGCTTTCGTAAGGCCTGCCTTGACGACGAGGCCGCCGAGCAGAAACTTCTCGCGGGCCTCGTTCTTGCGATTAGCGGTCATGAGAAACCTCCGCCGGCGCTCCAGTGCCGCCAGCTGCTGGTCGACGCGGTGAAGATGCGCCATCGGTGCCTTTCTTCTCTCCTTTGCGAAATCGAGCCGCGATCTCCTCGACGAGGCGATCGACCTCCTCGTCGGTGATCTCCATTTCCGCCAGCCCCGACTTCGTCGCGGCCCGCGCAAAGCGCTCGGCAGACTTGGCGATCATCGCGCGCCGGCGCTCGCGCAGCCTCTCGATCTGGCAGTCTATGTCGGTGATCGATGATTTTGTGCCCATCTTTGAATTCATCCTTCCTGAAACTTGGCGGCCAGATTATACTCACTAAACTAAGATAGTTAAATAGGCTATTTTGCATCAATCTGAAAACGTCGCGAGCGGAATCCGGCCTATGCCGTGTTCCGGAAAGGCTGCATCGGCCCTTTGGTTCGATCGGTTTGAGGGCGCAATATACGTCGCTGGCGCGACATGCTTGAGAGGTCTGGAGACATCAGTGGCGATCATGTTCGTCAGAGCGCAGGTGATCAGCAGGGGAGCCGGACGCAGCATCGTTTCCGCCGCCGCCTATCGTCATCGCGCCCGGATGATGGACGAGCAGGCTGGAACATCCTTCAGCTATCGCGGTGGATCGCGGGAACTGGTGCATGAGGAGCTGGCGCTGCCCAATCAGGTCCCGACCTGGCTGAAGACCGCAACCCACGGGCAATCCGTTGCGAAAGCCAGTGAGGCGCTCTGGAATGCGCTTGATGCTTTCGAGACACGGGCGGACGCGCAGCTTGCCCGCGAGCTGATCATCGCGCTGCCGGAAGAGCTGACGCGGGCGGAGAACATCGCGCTGGTTCGCGCGTTCGTCCGTGACAATCTCACGGCTAAGGGCATGGTAGTTGATTGGGTCTACCACGACAAGGAGGGCAATCCGCACATCCATCTCATGACCACGCTGCGTCCGCTGACGGAGGACGGCTTCGGACCGAAGAAGGTTCCCGTCCTTGGCGAAGACGGCAAGTCGCTGCGCGTCGCCACGCCGGACCGGCCGAGCGGCAAGATCGTCTACAAACTCTGGGCCGGCGACAGGGAAACGATGAAGGCCTGGAAGATTGGCTGGGCGGAAACAGCCAATCGGCATCTGGCGCTCGCCGGTCATGAGATCCGGCTCGACGGCCGCTCCTATGCCGAACAGGGTTTTGATGGCATCGCGCAAAGGCATCTCGGGCATGAGAAGGCAGCCCTCGCCCGCAAGTGCAGAGAGCTCTATTTCGCTCCCGCCGATCTCGCCCGCCGGCAGGAGATGGCCGATCGGTTGCTAACCGAGCCGGAGCTTCTGCTAAAGCAGCTCGGCAATGAGCGCTCCACCTTCGACGAGAAGGATATCGCCAAGGCGCTGCACCGCTATGTCGATGATCCCGCAGACTTCGCCAATATCCGCGCCCGGCTAATGGCGTCGGATGAACTGGTGATGCTGAAGCCGCAAGAATTCGACGGAGAAACGCGCGAGGTCGCAGCCCCGGCCGTGTTCACCACACGGGCGATGCTGCGCATCGAATACGACATGGCGCAGTCGGCCCGGGTTCTGTCGGAGCAAGGAGGCTTCGGCGTTTCGGCTCGGCAGGTCGATACGGCGATCGAGCGCGTCGAGAGCGGCGATCCTAAACATCCGTTGAGGCTCGATGCGGAACAGGTCGATGCCGTCCGTCATGTCGCCGGCGACAGCGGTATCGCGGCTGTTGTCGGCCTTGCCGGCGCCGGCAAGTCGACGCTGCTTGCGGCCGCGCGTGTTGCCTGGGAAAGCGATGGCAGGCGGGTGATGGGTGCGGCGCTTGCGGGCAAGGCAGCGGAAGGGTTGGAAGACAGTTCCGGCATCCAATCGCGGACACTGGCCGCCTGGGAACTGGCCTGGGCGAATGGGCGCGACACACTCCATCGCGGTGATGTGCTCGTCATCGATGAAGCAGGCATGGTGGCCTCGCAGCAGATGGCCCGTGTGCTGAAGATCGCCGAAGAGGCGGGCGCAAAAGTCGTCCTGGTCGGCGATGCGATGCAGTTGCAGCCGATCCAGGCTGGCGCTGCCTTCCGAGCGATCACCGAGCGCATCGGTTTTGCCGAGCTTGCCGGCGTGCGCCGCCAGCGCGAAGAATGGGCGCGCCAAGCCTCGCGGCTCTTTGCCCACGGCGAGATCGAGAAAGGTCTCGACGTTTATGCCCGGCATAGTCACCTTGCCGAGGCAGAGACACGCGCGGAAACGATCGACCGGATTGTCGGCGACTGGACCGAGGCGCGCAAACAGGCAATTGTTCGATCCGTCTCTGAGGGCAGGGATGGCCATCTAAGGGGTGACGAGCTTCTCGTCCTTGCCCACACCAATGACGATGTCCGCAAGCTGAACGAGGCGCTGCGCGAGGTGATGGCCGGCCAGCATACGCTGACCGACAGCCGCACCTTCCAGACGGCGCGCGGGGCGCGGGAGTTCGCCGCCGGCGACCGCATCATCTTCCTGGAGAACGCCCGCTTCCTCGAGCCGCGGGCCAGGAGTTATGGTCCGCAGTATGTCAAGAACGGCATGCTCGGCACAGTCATCTCCACCGGTGACAAACGCGGCGAAGTTCTGATGTCGGTTCGTCTCGACAACGGCAGCCGGGTCGTCTTCAGCGAAGACAGCTATGGCAATGTCGATCACGGCTATGCCGCAACGATCCACAAAGCCCAGGGCACCACCGTCGAGCGCACCTTCGTGCTTGCCACCGGCATGATGGACCAACACCTGACCTATGTGGCGATGACCAGGCATCGCGATCGCGTCGATCTTTATGCGGCGAGCGAGGATTTTGAGCCAAGACCGGAATGGGGACGCAAGCCGCGTGTCGATCATGCCGCGGGTGTGACCGGCGAGCTTGTCAAAACCGGAGAGGCCAAATTTAGGCCCGATGATGAGAATGCCGATGACAGCCCCTATGCCGATGTGAAGACTGACGACGGCAATACCCATCGGCTGTGGGGCGTGAGCCTGCCCAAAGCGCTCGAAGAGGGCGGCGTCCTGGAGGGCGATACCGTCACGCTACGCAAGGACGGCGTGGAGCGGGTCAAGGTCCAGATTGCTGTTGTCGATGAAGAGACAGGCCGGAAACGTTATGAGGAGCGGGAGGTCGACCGCAACGTCTGGACGGCCAGGCAGCTCGAAACCGCCGAAGCCCGCCAGGACCGCATCGAGCGGGAAAGTCATCGGCCGGATCTTTTCAAGCCGCTCGTCGAGCGGCTGTCGCGCTCCGGCGCCAAGACCACGACACTCGATTTCGAAAGCGGGGCCGGCTATCGGGCCTATGCAGAGGACTTCGCCCGCCGCCGCGGGTTTGATCATCTCTCGCTGGCTGCGGCCGAGATCGAGGAGGACATCGCGCGGCGCTTTGCGTGGATGGCCGCAAAGCGGGAGCAGGTGGAAAAGCTCTGGGAGCGGGCAAGCATGGCGCTCGGCTTTACGATCGAGCGGGAACGTCGCGTCTCCTACAGCGAGGTGCGAACTGAATCCCACCCCGTCTCCGGCGCAAACGCCGGCAGAGCCCATTATCTGATCCCGACGAACACCGAATTCGCCAGAAGCCCCAATGAAGATGCGCGCCTGGCGCAGTTGTCTTCCCCGGCGTGGAAGGATCGGGAAACGCTGCTGCGACCGGTGCTGGAGAAGATCTATCGCGATCCGGATGGCGCCCTTGTCGCCCTGAACGCACGTGCTGCAGATGCCGGCACCGAACCCCGCAGGCTCGCCGCCGATCTTTCCGCGAGCCCCGATCGGCTTGGCCGCCTGCGTGGCTCCGAGCTGATCGTCGACGGACGCGCGGCGCGGGAGGAGCGCAATGCCGCCCTGGCTGCTGTGACGGAGTTGCTTCCCCTGGTTCGCGCCCATGCGACCGAGTTCCGCAGGAACGCCGAACGGTTCGAGCTCAATGAGCAGGCGCGTCGCGCACATATGTCATTGTCGATCCCGGCGCTCTCCGAAGGCGCGATGGCGCGTCTCGTGGAGATCGAGGCGGTTCGCAACAGGGGCGGGGAGGATGCCTATAAGACCGCGTTTGCCCTTGCCGCGAAGGACCGCACGGTCGTGCAGGAGATCAAGGCAGTCAGCGAAGCACTGTCTGCGCGCTTCGGCTGGAGCGCGTTCACCGCGAAGGCGGATGCGGTTGCCGAGCGCAACATCGCCGAGCGCATGCCGGAAGCTCTGATGGCTGGCCAACGCGAGAAGCTGACCCACCTGTTTGAAGCCGTCAAACGCTTTGCCGAGGAGCAACATCTGGCCGAACGCCAGGACCGCTCGAAGATCGTTGCGGCAGCCAGTGCCGTTCCGGACCAGCAGCAAGACAGGGGGGCAGGCAAGGAGAATGTGACCGTGCTGCCCATGCTTGCCGCTGTCACCGAGTTCAAGATAGCAGTCGACGACGAGGCGCGAGCGCGCGTTCTCTCCGCTCCCCTTTACCGTCAGCAGCGTGAGGCGCTGGCCAACGCGGCAAGGACGATCTGGCGCAATCCGGCAGGAGCCGTCGGCAAGATCGAGGAACTGCTTGCAAAAGGTTTTGCTGGCGATCGCATCGCTGCCGCGGTGACCAATGATCCGGCCGCTTATGAAGCGTTGCGCGGTTCGGACCGTCTCATGGACAGGATGCTGGCTTCCGGCCGGGAGCGGAA
>NZ_FMAJ01000017.1 GCF_900094625.1 Rhizobium aethiopicum
CGCATCGTTTCCTGGGCAACGGCGGGCGTCGATCCTTCGATCATGGGCACCGGCCCGATTCCGGCGTCGCGCAAGGCGCTCGAGAAGGCCGGCTGGTCGGTCGGCGATCTCGATCTGGTCGAAGCCAACGAAGCCTTTGCGGCACAGGCCTGCGCCGTCACCAAGGATCTCGGCTGGGATCCCTCGATCGTCAACGTCAATGGCGGCGCGATTGCCATCGGCCATCCGATCGGCGCCTCCGGCGCTCGGGTTCTCAACACGCTGCTGTTCGAAATGAAGCGCCGCGGTGCGAAGAAGGGCCTCGCCACCCTGTGCATCGGCGGCGGCATGGGCGTCGCCATGTGCTTTGAGGCGTTCTGAATAGCACAGAATTCGTCATTGATTGAAATACCGCCACGAGCGGGCGAAAACACAAGGGGGAGCGGAACATGAGCAGAGTGGCCCTGGTCACCGGTGGTACACGCGGCATCGGCGCAGCAATTTCCATGGCGCTGAAAAATGCCGGATATAGGGTTGCGGCCACCTATGCCGGCAATGACGAGAAGGCTCAGGCCTTCCACGACGCCACCGGTGTCGCGGTGTTCAAATGGGACGTTTCGGACTACGCTGCTTGTGGTGAAGGGATCACCAGGGTCGAGAGCGAGATCGGGGCGGTCGAAATCCTCGTCAACAATGCCGGCATTACCCGCGACGCGATGTTCCACAAGATGACACCGCAGCAGTGGCATGAGGTGATCAACACCAATCTGACCGGCTTGTTCAACATGACGCATCGGGTCTGGAGCGGCATGCGCGACCGCGGCTTTGGCCGCATCGTCAACATCTCGTCGATCAACGGCCAGAAGGGCCAGATGGGTCAGGCGAACTATTCGGCGGCCAAGGCGGGCGATCTCGGTTTTACCAAGGCGCTTGCCCAGGAAGGGGCGGCGAAAAACATCACCGTCAACGCCATCTGCCCCGGCTATATCGGAACGGAAATGGTGCTTGCCGTGCCGGAGAAAGTGTTGAACGAGCGCATCATTCCGCAGATACCGGTCGGTCGTCTCGGCGAACCGGAAGAGATTGCGCGTTGCGTGACCTTCCTCGTTTCCGACGATGCCGGCTTCATCACCGGTTCGACGCTGACGGCCAATGGCGGGCAGTTCTTCGTTTAGCGCAACGAGAATGCATCGATTTACGCGAAATAGCGCGTCCTGAGGGACGCGCTATTGCTGTTTGAGGCGGTGTCCGGGGTATCGATGCCCAGGGAATCGTGAACTATTTTAAAAGTCTGAAGCGGCCGCCATCGTTCCGACCCCGCGGTACCCGGATCTTGACCGGCACTCGCTGCAGTGAGCGATCGTCACCAAGAAGCGCTGAGATCGTGCTTGTCAGGATAGCCGATCCGACCAGAACGGCGACGGCGGAATTGAGAAGAATCTGTACCATGAAAGCGTTCCTTCCGATGCGCCGGCAGTTCTGCTGCCCCGGGTGGCGCTTGCTCGCCCTTGCGCTCATTGGGAATATGGGCCCGCGCCGCGATCAGGGATAGGTTTGACTTTCGCGACCCATCGTCAACGTCACGTTGACGGGGCGGCTGGCAAGAAAAAACGGGCGCCAAAGCGCCCGTTTGGGAGTCCGATATGCTTCTGCCGGTTAGCGGCAACGGGCCTCATAGCGGCGCCCGTAGCGGTCGCGATAGATGCAGTAGCCGCGGCGTTCGACCGACTGGCCGATCAGCGCGCCGGTCAAACCGCCGGCAACAGCGCCGACTGCGGCACCACCCCAGCTGTTGGTGACGGCGCCGCCGATGACCGCACCGGTGCCGGCGCCGATCGCCGTGCCCTGCTCGGTCGCCGTGCAGGATGCGAGAGCGCCCACGAGCGCGCCGATAAGAACAATCTTCTTCATCATGTCGTAACTCCCCAGGTTGTCGGGCCTTAGATGCGGCCCATTAGTACAAGGATAATGATAATGACGAGAACTAGCCCCAAACCGCCGGAAGGTCCATAGCCCCAGCCACGGCTATAACCCCAATTCGGCAAGGCTCCGATCAAGAGCAGAATGAGGATAACGAGAAGTATCGTGCCAAGCATGGTGTGTTTCCTTCATTTCATCCGCAATCTGAATGGACAAGAAACACGCATTGGCGATTTTTGTTCCCGGTTAAGCTCGCGAATTGTGGCGCGCCACGATTCATGGTTTGCGATCCGTCAGCCCGGCCAAATCGCAAATATGGTTAAAGAAACATTTAAATACAATATCTTGCGATGAACAAAGCGGGAAGAACCCAATGTCTCCGATTCGTCGGTGATTCGTTCCGTTTTTGATCGGTCCGATCCGCAAGTGGACCTGGCTTAACGGTATGTGAAATTCGCAACCGGAAGATTAACGCCTGCGTGACACATCAGCCGCAAGGGCGTGGCACCTGCCCTGCATCTAGCAGTGGGAGATGATGCCCCCACCACATATGGTCGTGAACAAAAGGTGAAATCGGTCCAGTCGGCGATTCGTCTCCGATTCGTTCCGGCTTTGGTCGACAGGTTAATTTGAGCCGATTTTGACTTGGCAGAAAACGCACGGCTGACCAACCGGCAAACGGACGAAAATGCGAACGGGAGAGAGTCTCCCGATTCAGCATTTAGTGGGAAAAAGTGATTCAAAATCAATAGTTAGCCGTGAACAAAAGCTGAATCGTCGGGAGTCAGCGATTCGTGTCCGATTCGTTCTCACGCTGTTCCGAATCGGAAATGCGGAGGTTCTGGACGACTCGTAAAGGTCGTAATCCCCCGCCCATTTTGAAATCTGCCCTTGCGTTTGCGGCGGCAGCTGTCCATGTGTTCTGTGCCTTCGTCGAGAGGTAAAAGTTTTCCTGGGGCTGCCTGCCTCACTTGCATGGACCATGACTCTGACTTCGCAGCCGATGATTCTGAGCGGGCGCGGTGTGACCGCGGTGCTCGGACCAACCAATACCGGCAAGACCCATTATGCCATCGAGCGCATGGTCGCGCATGGGACCGGCGTGATCGGCCTGCCGCTCAGGCTTTTGGCGCGCGAGGTCTATACCCGGGTGGTGGAGAAGGTCGGTTTGCAGAACGTGGCGCTGGTCACCGGCGAAGAAAAAATTTCGCCACCCAATGCCCGTTTTTCCGTCTGCACGGTCGAGGCGATGCCGCGGGAGACCAAGGCCGCCTTCGTCGCAATCGACGAGGTGCAGCTGGCCGGCGATCTCGAGCGCGGCCATATCTTTACCGACCGCATTTTGCATCTTCGCGGCCGTGATGAAACGCTGCTGCTGGGTGCAGGGACGATGCGTCCGATCCTGCAGCATATCCTGCCAGGCATCACCATCGTCGAGCGGCCGCGGCTTTCGCATCTCCTTTACGCCGGCCAGAAGAAGATCACCCGGCTGCCGCAGCGCTCGGCCATCGTCGCCTTTTCCGCCGACGAGGTCTACGCCATAGCCGAACTCATCCGCCGGCAGCGCGGCGGCGCTGCGGTCGTGCTGGGGGCGCTCAGCCCGCGCACCCGCAATGCACAGGTCGCGCTCTATCAGGAGGGTGACGTCGAATATCTGGTGGCGACCGATGCGATCGGCATGGGCCTCAATCTGGATGTCGATCACGTCGCCTTCGCCCAGGACCGGAAATTCGACGGCTATCAGTTCCGCAACCTCAATCCGGGCGAACTTGGCCAGATCGCCGGGCGGGCGGGGCGGC
This sequence comes from Rhizobium aethiopicum, assembly GCF_900094625.1. Taxonomy (GTDB): domain Bacteria; phylum Pseudomonadota; class Alphaproteobacteria; order Rhizobiales; family Rhizobiaceae; genus Rhizobium; species Rhizobium aethiopicum. The sequence goes on from NZ_FMAJ01000017.1 coordinate 3,699, forward strand.
ACGTGCGCGACGGAACCTTTGGTGTCACCGGGCAGGTCTCCCCCTTCGACGATGAGCTGGTGCAGCGTATCGAAGGGCATGAATTCGACAATGTCAAAGTCTTGCAGTGGCGAACGACGGAGATGGACTTTTCCTCGATCCAGTCGCTTCGCGCCAGCCTCGAGGCGGGACCGCGCGTGCCGGGGCTGACGCGGGCGCTGCCTGCAGTCGACCAACAGGCGCTGGAGCAGCTTTCGCGCTATCCCGAAGTCGTCGATCTGGCCGACAGGCCGGCTCGCGTCGAAAAACTCTGGGAGGCTTGCGCTCTTCCGGACTACCGGCGTATCACTCCGGCACAACATGCCGATCTTATATCGACCCTCTTTTCCGATCTCGTCCGCTATGGCACGGTGAACGAGCAGTTTCTGGCGGAGCAGGTTCATCGCTCCGATCGGACAGATGGGGAAATTGACACGCTTTCGGCGCGAATCGCGCAGATAAGGACCTGGACCTATGTTTCGAATCGGCCCGGCTGGCTTGCCGATCCGACACACTGGCAGGAAAAGACGCGGGAAATCGAAGACCGATTGTCCGACGCGTTACATGAAAGGTTGACGAAACGCTTTGTTGATCGCAGGACATCTGTGCTCATGAAGCGCCTGAGAGAGAATGCGATGCTGGAAGCTGAAATCAGTGTGAATGGCGATGTCTTCGTTGAAGGACATCATGTAGGGCAATTGAGCGGATTCCGTTTCACGCCGGTGGCGGGAACGGACGGGCCGGATGGCAAGGCGGTTCAGGCTGCGTCGCAGAAGGCGCTCGCGCTCGAATTTGAAGCCCGCGCCGCCCGGATGCATGCTGCCGGAAACAGCGACCTGGCGATCGGCTCGGATGGGTTGATCCGTTGGCTCGGCGATCCGGTGGCGCGGCTTTCGGGCAGCGACCACGTCATGCGTCCGCGCGTGATTCTGCTCGCCGACGAGCAGTTGACGGGCAATGCCCGCGATCACGTCGCCGCCCGCATCGAACGTTTCGTCAATCATCATATCAGCACGATATTGAAGCCGCTCGACGATCTGTCGCGCGCCGAGGACCTGCAGGGCCTTGCCAAGGGGCTCGCCTTCCAGCTCGTCGAGAATCTCGGCGTGCTCTTCCGGCGTGACGTGACCGAAGAGGTGAAGTCGCTGGATCAGGAGGCCCGCGCCTCTATGCGCCGCTACGGCGTGCGTTTCGGGGCCTATCATATCTTCGTTCCGGCCCTCTTGAAGCCGGCACCCGCCGAACTGATCACGCTGCTCTGGGCGTTGAAGAACGACGGTCTCGACAAGCCGGGCTACGGCGATCTCATCCCGGTGCTTGCAGCCGGCCGCACCTCGGTGGTCACCGATCCGAGCTTCGAGCGGATGTTCTACAAGCTCGCCGGCTTCCGTTTCCTTGGCAAGCGGGCCGTGCGCATCGACATTCTGGAGCGCCTTGCCGATATCATCCGTCCGCTGCTGCAATGGAAGCCCGGTCAGAACAATCGTCCGGAGGGCGCCTATGACGGCCGCCGCTTCACGACTACGACGGCGATGCTGTCTATCCTCGGTGCGACGCTCGAGGACATGGAAGAGATCCTGAAGGGCCTCGGCTATCGCGCCGATGCCGTGAAGGCGGAAGAGGCTTCGGCCCATCTTGCAGCGCAGGACGCAGCTTCGGCGCCTGCTGCCGCCGTGGAAACGACCACGGACGAGGCAACCGAAAAAGCCGATCACGACGATGCCGACGCAGCGGCCGAAGAGACTGGTTCCGAGGCTTCGGCAAGCGAGGCGGCAGTTGCCGAGACGCCGGCAGAAACGATCGAGAGCCATGCTGCTGATGAGGCGGTCGCAACATCCGCTCCTGCGGAAGCGTCCGCCGCCGATGAAGCCACATCCACCCCCGCTGAAGGGCTATCCGCTTCTGGCGAAGCCGGCGAGCCGTCGGAACCGAAGCCGGTTCTTCTGTGGCGTCTGGGTGGCCGCAACGACAATCATCGCCAGGCACGTGGCGGCCACGGCGAACGCCGGGGCGGCCAGAATCAGGAACGCGGCGAGCGCAATCGCCGTCCGGGCGGCGGTGAAGGTGGTGAAGGCAATCGCGGCGACGGGCGCGACAACCGCCACAACCGCGGCAAGGACGGTGGCGGCCGCGACGGCGGCAGGCCGCAGCAGGCAAGGGGCGAGCGCAAGGACCAGCCGCGCGGTGATCGACAGGATCGCGGCGATCGGAAGGACCGCGGTGAACGCAACGATCGCAATGACCGCAACGACCGCAACGACCGCAACAGCAATCGCGGCGTCCAGCCGCTGCGCTTCGAGGCCAAGCCGCCGCGCAAGGAGAAGCCGATCGATCCGGATTCGCCTTTCGCCAAGCTCGCAGCCCTCAAGGAACAGATGAAGAAGTAATCATGGGCGGGGAGACACAGCCGGCAAGCGGTTCGCGCCAGCGCATCGACAAGTGGCTGTTCTTCACGCGCATGCTGAAGTCGCGCTCGCTGGCTCAAAGCCATGTCCAGTCGGGGCACGTGCGCATCAACGGCGAGCGCTGCAGCCATCCGAGCCAGATGGTCAAGCCGGGCGACCGTATCGAGCTGACGCTGGAGCGGCGCGACGTCGTTCTCATCGTGCGTCTGGCCGGGGAGAGGCGGGGACCCTACGAGGAGGCCCGCCTGCTCTACGATGACCAATCTCCGCCGCCGGACGAGACAAAACGTCTCACACCATACGAGCAAGCGATCCGCGCGACCGGCACCGGCCGTCCGACAAAAAAGGAAAGGCGTGCAATCGACAGGCTGATGTCGGACGAGGATTAGAAAACTCTGTCTGCGGCGACGGCTTTTACAGATCGTTTATCCTTGAAATCCGGTGCTAAAGCCGATACGTCACTGACAACCTGCCGGAAGCGTGCTTGCCCCCCAAGCCTGCCCACGCTTTTCGTCCGGCACGGGGATAGGCGCGACGTTCCAGGTTGCCCGGCCCCATTCGCATGGAAATCCTGGAGTTCTTCATGACCTATGTCGTGACCGACAATTGCATCAAGTGCAAATACACCGATTGCGTGGAAGTCTGCCCTGTCGACTGCTTTTACGAGGGCGAGAATTTCCTCGTCATCCATCCCGACGAATGCATCGATTGCGGCGTCTGCGAGCCCGAATGTCCCGCCGAGGCGATCAAGCCGGATACCGAGCCGGGCCTCGATAAATGGCTGAAGATCAACACCGAATATGCCAGCATCTGGCCGAACATCACGGTCAAGAAGGACCCTCTGCCGGAAGCCAAGGAAATGGACGGCGAGACCGGAAAATTCGAGAAATATTTCTCTGAAAAGCCCGGTTCCGGCGATTAGGATGGCTGCCTGATCTAATAGCCGCATGCATGCCGTTGCGCGGTGAAACGTTTTAAATCCTGCGTGTGTGCTATGGGTGACCTGTGTTGCCCGCATGGCTCATGCGAAGCAAATTATTGATTTCCTCATATTTTTATGATAGGTTTCGCGTACTGTTCCATTTGTGGCATGACGCATGCCCAAAACCATCACGAAAGCAAATCAAATCCGTACGCGGTTTCCGTGACATATCAACGCTTTGAGCGCCGGGTCTCCCAGATCGCGCGCAAGAAGTCTTTGCTTTTGCCTGATGGGACCAGAGTGAAGTCACCCGACGGATGCAACCGTCTCAACCGGGCCTGACTGACCCGGCTCCGGCCGCCGCCGGAAGCGTAACAGGGAGTTTTTGGATAGAATGACGACTCAGCAGAAAAAACCTTCTACAGCACGTCACGGCTTTAAGACCGGTGAATCGATCGTCTACCCCGCTCACGGCGTCGGTACCATCACCGCTATCGAAGAGCAAGAAGTTGCCGGCATGAAGCTCGAACTTTTCGTTATCGATTTCGAGAAGGACAAGATGCGCCTGAAGGTTCCGGTCGCTAAGGCGATGAGCATCGGCATGCGCAAGCTTTCGGAAACGGACTTCGTCGATCGCGCGTTGAAGGTTGTGCAGGGCAAGGCGCGCGTCAAGCGCACCATGTGGTCCCGCCGTGCCCAGGAATATGATGCCAAGATCAATTCCGGTGATCTGATTTCCATCGCTGAGGTGGTGCGCGATCTCTACCGTGCGGAGAACCAGCCCGAGCAGTCCTATTCCGAACGCCAGCTCTACGAGGCTGCACTCGATCGCATGGCGCGCGAAATCGCCGCTGTCAACAAGATGTCGGAAACCGAAGCCGTCCGCCTCGTCGAGACCAACCTCAACAAGGGCCCGAAGCGCGGCAAGGCCATCGAAGAAGACGATACGCAGGACGAAGCCGCGTAAAGCGACCCTGTTTTTCCTATTAAAAAACCCGGCCATTGCGCCGGGTTTTTTATTGGAACTTTTTCCGCACTGCCGCGTTTACCACACGTAATTGCGGACTGCTCGCCGGGCGCTTGCTCGTCGGGCGAACTGCTATTCCATCAGTATTCGATGAGGAGCGGATCATGCCTATTCAATATTGCCCGTCCGGCAACGTGAAGAAACAGGTCCAATCCAGCCGTCTTAGCGGCACATGACGAGAGATAGGGCCTCCCCCTGAAAAGTCCAGGGGTGAGGCTTTTATGCATTCGGAACCTCTTTCAGTCCGGACAGCGATGTTCCGGAAGGTGAGTTTTATTGTCCATTTTTAGGGCGAAGGCCTGTTTTGGGAGATCGAAATGAAGAACATGTCTGCAGATCGGCGCATGATCAAAATCGCGATGGCCGCCCCCTATCTCGCCCGTCAGGAAGAGCATGATCTCGCCACCCGCTGGAAAGATCACGACGATCGCGGTGCACGCAACCAAATCGCCATGGCGCATATGCGCCTGGTGATCTCCATGGCCGGCAAGTTCCGCAATTTCGGTCTGCCGATGAGCGACCTCGTGCAGGAAGGCTATGTCGGCCTGCTTGAGGCCGCCGCCCGGTTCGAACCGGAACGCGACGTGCGCTTCTCGACCTATGCCAGTTGGTGGATCAGAGCCTCGATCCAGGACTATATCCTGCGCAACTGGTCAATCGTGCGCGGTGGCACAAGCTCGGCGCAGAAGGCGCTGTTCTTCAATCTGCGTCGCCTGCGCGCCAAGCTCGCCAAGGGCGATACGCAACTGACGCTGCAGTCCATTCATCAGGAAATCGCCGCCGCCCTCGGGGTCAGTCTCGCCGATGTGCAGACCATGGATGCCAGGCTTTCCGGCAACGACGCTTCACTGCAGGCGCCTTCGGTCTCCGGCGATGCCGAAAGCGCCGAGAAAATGGATTTTCTCGTCAGCGACGATCCGCTACCGGACGAGCAGGTTTCCAATATGATCGACGGCGAGCGCCGCCGCGTCTGGCTCGCCTCGGCGCTGAAACACCTCAACGAACGCGAGATGAAGATCATTAGCGCAAGGCGCCTGGCGGAAGACGGCGCCACGCTCGAAGAGCTCGGCGCCGATCTCGGCATTTCCAAGGAGCGTGTGCGCCAGATCGAAAGCCGGGCGATGGAAAAGCTTCGCACCGCGCTGGTCAGCGCCGACCCGCATATGGCCGCCTACGCTTGAACTTGCTTACCCTCCAGCAGCACCGACTGGCCCGGCGCAAGCCGGGCTTTTTTATTCGGCGATGATCTTGACGCGATCGCCAGGGGAAACGGCCGCACCCGTGGGCAGGGCATTAATCAGCTTGAAAAGGTCGAGCTTTCGGTCGGTGCCCATCATGCGAGCGGCTAGGGTCGATATATTCTCGCCCGGCCGGACGGTGACAACGCGGATGCGCAACGGCTTCAGCGAGGCCGTCTCTGCCGGCGTCATCCGTCGGAAACTTGCCCGCAGGACGTTGGCTGTCGGCTCTAGGGCAACGCTGCCTTTCGGGACGGCGGTCAGGAAACGGAAAATCTGCGAATTGTTGCGGATGACGGTGACGTCGAAATCCCAGCGGTCGGCGCTTGCGCGCGCGGTGACCGCTTCCATGCCGTTGATGGTGATCGGCTGAATCGTCGACGGATCGAGGCCGGTCACCCAGCCGCTGGAGATATAGTTGGTGAGGCTCTGATTCTGGCTGTCGGCAACGCCGTCAAAGCGAACGGCGGTATCATTCGGGCCGGTTGCCATGACCGCTTCGACCTTATTGTCGATCTTGAAGTCCGGCGGCACGTCGAAACGTATACCGAGGCCGCCGTGCAGGAAGGTCTGGCCGCGCACATAACCTTCTTCCGGGCTATCGCCGTAGAGCAGGCCGTCTATGCCGTCGAGATAATAGTCGCGGCCCTTGTCGCCGACCGAGCCTTCCTGGCCGAAGGCGCGCGCGTGTGTGCGGGCAAGCTCTATCCGTTGCGCGGAATTCGGATGGCTCGACAGGAAGTCGAGGCTCTGGTCGGCTTCGGGGTCGACCGACATGAAGCGGCTGTAGGCCGCCATGGAATCGAGGAAACGAGCGGCGGCATAGGGGTCGTAGCCGGCTTCGCCGAGCATGCGCACGCCGATGACATCGGCCTGCAGCTCCTGCTGGCGGGAGAAGGCGGCGAGCCGCAGCTTGCCGCGGGCAAGTGCCTGCTTGCCGGCGATATCGCTTGAGAGGACTTCCGCCACGACGCGGCTGGCGATGACCTCGGCTTCTTCGCGCTTCTGCCGCTCGATACCGTGGTTGGCCGTCACGTGGCCCATCTCGTGCGACAAGACGGCTGCGACCTCGGAAGCGTCGTTGGCAAGGGCGAGCAGGCCGCGGGTGACGTAGAGGTAACCGCCGGGCAGCGCAAAGGCGTTGATTGCCGGCGAGTTCAGTATGGTGATCCGGTAGGACTGGCTTGGATTCTCCGACACCGCTGTCAGCGCTCCGGCGATGCGGGCGACAAGGCGCTCGGTCTTGGCATCCTTATATTCACCGCCGTAGCTTGCCACGATACGCGGATGCTCGCGGGCGCCCATCGCAGCACGCGGGTCGTTCTTCTGCACCTCGTCGACGATCTGCGGATTGGAAGAAGGCGAGATGCTCGGCTGGTAGGATTGTTCGATCAGCGATTGACACCCGTTCAGCGCCATTGCGACGGCTGAAAGCAGCATGAGGCGACGGGCGAAGCGGCGCGTCACGCAGATGGCATCACTGGAAAGCGCGGGCGATTTCCACGTCGTCAAGCTGTCCAGTCTGGTTCTCCGCATCATGTCGCTGTTTTGCCGGTTTGCCGCAGATCGGGACCGGCCTTGGCAAGGGGAACTCAACAGGTGCGCACCCTTGATCTCGCGCTACACGCTAGGCCGATACAAGTCGTTGCTGTAGCTGATTTACGCATCGGTTGCATAGCGAGACTCTGTATAATTGTGGCGCCGTTGCATTTTGGCAAGCCTCAGGATCGGGGCCTCTCTTCGCTCGGATGAAATTATGGCGAAAATTCCGTCATGACGCGGAGATTTGTCGGCGGCGCGGAAAAAGAACGGCGTGATTGAAGCAACCGGCTGGAAAACGACAGTATGGCGGGAAAGTCGCAACTTGTGATTACAAATGTCATGAGCAAACGCCTGTTGATAAAGCGTTTATGCTGCCAGGCTATTCGGCCCCTTCAGCCGTCGCCGGTGGCGGTTGCTTGGCTTCGCCGGCGTGGGGCAGCTGCACGGGCTTCAGCATCATGGCGGCGGCAAGGCCAGTCAGGGCAATGGCGCAAGAGGTCATGAACAGGGGCGAAAAGGCGGCGGTATAGATATCTGCGACGGCCCATCGGCTCGCCTCGGGAAGGGCAGCCATCATCTTCGGCGTCAGCTGCTCAATATCGGCAACACCCGGAATGGGAGCGCCGACCTTGCCGAGCCCGGAAGCAATGATCGCCCCATAGATGGAAATGGCGATTGAAGCGCCTCCCATGCGCGACAGCGTCACGGCACCGGTTGCTGCGCCGACGTCGCGGGCTGGTGCGGCATTCTGCACGCCGATGACGGGAACCTGCTGCGCAAGACCGATGCCGATGCCATGCAGCATCATAATCGCGCCGATGAAGGCGATCGGCGTTCCCGCGTGGACCTGCGACATCAGCGCAAAGGCAATGGCGCTGCAGGTGAGGCTTGCAATGGCGAAGGGTTTGTAGCGGCCGGTTATTGAGATGATGCGGCCGGCGGACAAAGATCCGCAGACGAGGCCGCCGGTCAGCAGAATGAAGAGAAGGCCGGCGGCCGACGGTGAAAGGCCGGTCGTCGTCTGCAGGAAGAGAGCGAAATAGTTGACCATGCCGATGGCGATGGCGCCGCCCATGACAGATATCACCAGGAGCAGGCAGAAGGCCGAATTGCGGAAGAGCTGCAGGGGAACGATGGGCTCCGGCGCGCGGCGCTCGACGAACACCCACGCCACGGCGCAAACGACGCCGAAGGCAACGATCCCCGCACTCTGTGGGGAGATCAATGAGCCGAACAATTCGCTGCTGTCGGTGGCAAGCACGATGCTCGTTACCGTCAGCGCGAGCAGCAGCGCGCCGGCATAATCGATCTTCGGGCGTCGATGCGGTTTGCGGTAGGGTAGCATGAAGGCAAGGCCGCAGAGTACGATGAAACCGATCGGCACATTGACGAGGAAGATCGAGCGCCAGCCGAAGAGATCGCTCATCGTTCCGCCGAGCACCGGGCCGATCGCGCCGGAAGCCATCAGCACGAGGCTGGAATAGCTTTGGTAGCGCGCCCGCTCGCGCGGCTCGAACAGATCGGCGTTCACGGCAAAGATCGATACCATGATGCCGCCACCGCCAAGGCCCTGCAGCACGCGGGCAGCGATCAGCGTATTCATCGAGACCGCAAGGCCGCAGACTGCCGAGCCGACCGTGAAGATCGCAATCGCCGTCATCATCACATATTTGCGGCCGAAGAGGTCGCCGAGCTTGCCGTAGAGCGGCATAACGGCGCTGAGCGCCAGGAGGTAAGCCGAGCCGATCCAGCCGAACCGTTCGAGATGGCCGAACTCGCCGACGATCGTCGGCAGCGCTGTGGAGACGATCTGATTGTCAAGCGTCGCCATGAACATGGCGGTCATCAGAAAGAAGAAGAGGATAAGCCGGCGACGAGGATCCGTCACGAGCGGCGCAGGCGCGGGTTGCATGTCCATGAGCTATATTCCGGGTTCATCCATTTATGTGCTATCAGCATGTAATTGTCAATGGCACACAAATGCCGTCGGCATGTTCAATTTTGGCCCCGGCTCTGTTATGATTCCGGTATGAATGAAACTCTGACGAAGATCCTGTCCAACAAGGCAGAGCCGGACGACGAGAATCTGCCCCGTATCGGCCGAAGCATGGCGCGCATGCGTCTGATGACCGGGCGACGGCTTATCGGCAGGCTTGCAATCCAGAGTGCTGCGCCGGGCCTTGAACTTTCTCATCTCGACGTGCTTGACGCCGTGAGGCGGGCTGAGGCTGTCGGCGAGGTCACCGTCGGCATGATCGCAGAGATGTTGCGCATCGATCCGTCGCGGGCAAGCCGAGTGGTGGCCGAGATGGTCGGGCGCAACGTGCTGCGCCGTGAGGCCTCGCAGGCCGATGCACGGCGGATCGTCGTCGTCATCACCGACGTCGGTCAGGCGTTGCTTGCCGAGATCCACGCGCAGAAAATGGCCATCATCTCCGAGATCGTCTCCGAGTGGCCAGCGGCGGATATCGAGCGCTTCGCGACGCTCTTCGAGCGCTTCATCGGCGGTTACGAGGCCATTTTCCTGTCGCGCGACAAGGATACGCCGGGTTGAGATGAAGGCGCCGATCCATCGGTGCCCCTTCCCCTCGCCCCCCCGTTTGCGCTAAGGGCAGTGCCCATGAGCCACTCCACCTTCACCATTCTGCTCGGCGGCGAACTCAGCCTGACGGAGCGCCTCCGCCATGCCATTAGCGGCAGCCGTTTCATCGCGGCCGATGGCGGCATGCGGCATGCGGCCGCACTTGGTGTCACGCCGGAACTCTGGGTCGGCGATTTCGATTCGACGCCGGCCGATCTCGAAGGTGAATTTCCCGGCGTGCTCAAGCAGCCTTATCCCGCAGCGAAGGCGGCGACGGACGGCGAAATCGCGATATCGGAAGCGGTCACCCGAGGCGCGCGCCGGCTCATCCTGGCGGGCGCGCTCGCCGGCGAACGCTCCGACCACGCGCTTCAGCACCTGCTATCGGCCGTTGCCCTGGCCGAAGAGGGTTTCGACGTGCTGCTGACCTCTGGCAAGGAAGAGGCGGTGCCGCTGCTTGCCGGCACGATCGAGTTGGACCTTCCCAAAGGCAGCCTGTTTTCCGTCCCCGGCTTCAGCGAGCTGAAGGGGCTTTCCATCGAGAATGCGCGTTATCCGCTCGCAGATTTCCAGCTGCCTTTCGGCTCGTCGCGCACCATTTCCAACGTCGCGGAAGGCAAGGTTCGCTTTTCGCTCAAAAGCGGCCGGGCGATCGTGCTTGCCCGACCCTATGATCTTTCCGGAGTCTGATTTTTGGCCCCTCCCATTCTGAAACTCGACGATATTTTCCTGAGCTTTGGCGGCGCACCGCTGCTGGCGGGCGCTTCCCTGCAGGTCGAGCCCGGCGACAAGATCTGCCTGGTCGGGCGCAACGGCTCTGGAAAATCGACGCTGTTGAAGATTGCCGCCGGCATGGTCGAGGCGCAGTCCGGCGAGGTCTTCCGCCATCCGTCCTCGACGGTGCGCTATCTCGAACAGGCACCGGATTTTGCCGACTTCAGCACCGTACAGGCCTATGCCGAGGCTGGGCTGGGACCGGGCGACGATCCCTATCGCGTTGCCTATCTCCTGTCCCATCTCGGCCTCATCGGCGAGGAAGATCCGAACACCCTTTCCGGCGGCGAATCGCGCCGGGCCGCCCTTGCCCGCGTGCTGGCGCCGGAGCCCGACATTCTTCTGCTCGACGAGCCGACCAACCATCTCGACCTGCCGACCATCGAATGGCTGGAAGGCGAGCTGCAGAAGACGCGCAGCGCCCTTGTGCTGATCTCTCACGACCGGCGCTTCCTCGAAAAGGTCTCGACGGCAACCGTCTGGCTCGACCGCGGCACCTCGCGCCGGCTCGACAGGAGTTTCGGGCATTTCGAAGCCTGGCGCGACCAGGTGCTGGAGGCCGAGGAACTGGAACAGCACAAGCTCGGAAAGGCGATCGAGCGCGAGGAACATTGGCTGCGTTACGGCGTCACGGCGCGGCGCAAACGCAATATGCGCCGCCTCGGCGAGCTGCAGACGATGCGTTCGCAGTATCGCGGCCACAAGGGACCGCAGGGCACGGTGCAGGCGACGGTTTCGGACGCACAGGAATCCGGCAAGCTGGTGATCGAGGCCGAGAAGATCACCAAGAGTTTCGGCGATCGGCCGATCGTTACGCCGTTCTCGATCCGCGTGCATCGCGGCGACTGCATCGGTCTGGTCGGGCCGAACGGCGCCGGCAAGACGACGCTGCTGAAGATGCTGACCGGGCAACTTTCCCCTGATAGCGGCACGATCAAGCTCGGCACCAATCTGGAGATCGCCACACTCGACCAGAAGCGCGAGGATCTCGACCCCGAGGATACGCTCGCCAACTACCTGACGGACGGGCGCGGCGAAAACCTGCTCGTCAACGGCGAGCAGCGCCATGTCACCGGCTACATGAAGGAATTCCTGTTCCAGCCGGAACAGGCGCGCACGCCGATCAAAAGCCTCTCGGGCGGCGAGCGCGCCCGGCTGATGCTGGCGCGCATCCTTTCCCGTCCGGCAAATCTCCTGATCCTCGACGAACCCACAAACGATCTCGATATCGAGACGCTCGACCTCTTGCAGGAAGTCGTCGCCGGCTTTCCCGGCACCGTCATCCTCGTCAGCCACGATCGCGACTTCCTCGACCGCACCGTAACCTCGACGATCGCCCCCGCCGTGCCGGATGCGCCCGACGGCCGATGGATCGAATATGCCGGCGGCTACACGGATATGCTGGCGCAGCGCAAAGGCGCGATCGAAGAGCGTAGGAAAGCCGAGAAGGCGGCGGAGAAACCGAAGGCGCAGGAAGCGGCGCCGTCCACCGGAAGCTCGAAAGGCAAGCTGTCGTTCAAGCAGAAATTCGCGCTGGACAACCTGCCGAAGGAGATGGCCAAGGCCGAAGCCGAGATCGCCAAGCGCGAACAGGTGATGGCCGACCCCAATCTGTTCACGCGCGACCCTGCAGCCTTCACCCGGCTTGCCGCGGAGATGGAGAAGCTACGCACCGGCCTGACAAAGATGGAGGAGGAGTGGCTGGAGCTCGAAATGCTGCGGGAAGAGCTGGAAGGCTGAGTTTTGCCGGGGCTCAACGGCTCACCTTTCCTTGGTTGGCCAGTGTATTCCCAGCCGGCATAAGGTGTCGTCCGGCAGCAGATCCAAGCGTTACAGCGCTCCTTGCGGGTCTGAAAAAACGCGCGGCGCTGCAGGGATAATGCCGATCGCGGTGGCGACAAGGAAAGTCATATGTCTCGCAAGCCTTATTCCCTTCTTTTCAAAGCCCTTGCCGGCGGCTTTGTCGCGCTGGCCTTCTCGCAGGCCGCGCAGGGGCAGGACGGTGAACGCATTCGGTCGAGGATATCAAACCCGGCGATTTCGTCGGCGTCGCTTCGCTTCCGAAGGGCAGCGGCCCGGACGGGGCGATCGAAGTGCTGATCTCTCCGGCGTCGATGAAGGGAACGGGCGAGGGAAATCGCCCTGGGATGCGCCCCGAACAGCCAGATGACCAACGCGACCGTCAGCAACGCCGTCAAATCCGTCGACGGCCACGATCTTGCTTACCTATCAGGGCAAGGAAAAAACCATCACGATCGCCGATGCAACGCCGATCGTGACCTTGGCGCCTGCAACCGAAGACGATCTGAAAACCGGCGCTGGCGTCATCATCACCGGTGAAAAAGCGGCAGACGACAGCATTTCGGCCGACGAGGTCGCCGTCGGCCTCAACGGCATCGTGTCGCCGATGTGACCGGGTGGCTTACAGCGCCGGCGCCGGGATGGCAGCCGCGCTTGCCTCGGCGTTGGCGCCGGTCTCGGCGACAGGCGTCAGTTCCTCGGATTCTGCCGGCAGCGCCTGCAGGTGCAGGACGCGCGGCTGCAGGGCCTCGAGATAGGTTTCCGAGCGGCCGATATAGATCATGGCGGTTTCCGGCATGGTGGCCAGCACTCGGCACATCGTTTCCTGCCATTCCGGCTCCATGCCCTCAAGCACTTCATCGAAAACGATCCAGCGCGGGCGCACCAGAAGCAGCCGGGCGAAGCCGATCGCCTTCTGCTCGTCGCCGTCGAGCAGCTTGTCCCAGCGGGCGCGGCTATCGAGCCTTGCGACCAGCGAATGCAGCCCGGCCTTTTCGAGGGCCGCCTCGACGGCCGCCCTCTCGTAGGCATCGGGGCTTTCGGGAAAGGCCAGCGCTTCGCGCAGCGTTCCGCCTGGGACATAGGCGACCTGCGGCACGAACAGCATCTCGTCGGCCGGCGGCAGGCCCATCGTGCCGCTGCCGCACGGCCAGAGGCCGGCCATCGCCTGGAAGAGCAGCTTGCGATTGACGCTGTGATCGCCGTTGATCATGATTTTTTCGCCGGCCTTGATCACGACGTCGGTCTCGCGCAGGCGGAAGCCGCCGCATTCCGCGATGTCTTCGCCGATCTTGGCGTTGATCACCACATCCTTCAGCGTCAGCGTGTCGGGCGCGGTGTTTTCATAGGCGATGCTGCCCTTCAGGTCGAAGTCCTCATCCATGTCGAGCAGCGCCTGACGGAAATCCGTGACGCGCATCAGCGTGGCGCGCCATTCGGCGATCGGGCCGAAATTGGCGACATACCAGCGCAGCGCCGTATTGACCTGGTTGAAGGCGCCGACGGACATCATCAGCTGGCCGAGGGTCAGGCCGCCGGAAAAATAGGCGGGAGCGGCGACGATGATCGGGATGACGATTACCAGCCAGCCGTAGCCGGCCGAAACCCAGGTGAGGTTGGTATTGGCCATGGCGAGCCGCTTGACGACCCTCAGCACCGAACTGATATCGGTGTTGATGCGCCGGCGTTCGTTCTCCTCGCCGCGGGCAACGGTAATCGCCGGCATGTTTTCGTTCGCATGCATCAGCGTGAAGCGAAGCTCGGCCTCCTTCGAGAAACGGTCGGCATTGAGCTTCACCAGCTTGCGGCCAACGACCTGACTGAGCACCGAGGCTGAAGCCGCATAGAAAATCGCCGCCCAGACCATATAGCCCGGGATGGAAAAGCTGTGGCCGCTGATGTGGAAGATGAAGCCGCTCGACAGTTCCCAGAGCACGCCGATGAAGCTCACCAGCAGAATGGTCGATTGTAAGAGTCCGAGGACGAGGCCCGTGGTGCTTTCGGCGAGGTTGCGGGAATCCTCATGCAGGCGCTGGTCCGGATTGACGCCGATCAGGCCACTGGAGGCAAGCCGCAGCGCCCGCTTGCGCTTCAGCCACTGGTCGACGAGATCGCGCGACAGGCCCTCACGCATATAGAGCGCGGTCATCTGGTTCAGCCAGGCCTGCAGCACATTGAGCAGCAGCAGCGTGCCGGCGATCATTGCGAAAATTTCGAGCTGGTCGAAGAATTCGCCGAGGTCACGGCGCTCGAGCGAATCGTAGAAGGGGGCGTTCCACTCGTTGAGGATCACTTGGCCATAGGCTGTCGCCAATATGACGAGGATCAGCACGGTCGCCAGAAACAGCACCTTGCCACGCACTTGCGAATTCCAGAATGCCGAGAACATCACCCCGAGGCGATATGTCAGGCTGAGATCGTAACCTACCCTATCCTGCCTCCGGGTCCCCGGCCTCCCCTCGATTTTATCTGCCATCACGCTTTTCCAACACCGCCCATATCGTCATTATTAACATGGTGGCGTTATCGGTCTATCAACAGATTCTATCAGTCATTAAACTGTGATGATGCTTGCGCGGGCCGCTGCCGCATGCATTCGGCAGTTGATTCGCGGCCCGACAGGGGCTAATTAACAATCCGTGGTGATTTGGCCGGCCGGCTTGCAGCCACGTTAAAAAAGTTGCTAAAGGGCCGCGTGCGGACCGGTAGCGATTTTTTGTCGCCGCCGGTTTTTTGTTTTGATCGAGTGACCGCAATGCCCATCAAGATTCCCGATACGTTGCCCGCCTTCGAAACCCTGGTTCAGGAAGGCGTGCGGGTGCTGACCGAGACGATGGCGATCCGTCAGGATATAAGACCGTTGCAGATCGGGCTGCTCAACCTGATGCCGAACAAGATCAAGACCGAAGTACAGATGGCCCGCCTTGTCGGCGCCTCGCCGCTGCAGGTGGAGCTGTCGCTCATCCGCATCGGCGGCCACAAGCCAAAGAACACATCGGAAGACCATCTGCTCGCCTTCTACCAGACCTGGGAGGAGGTGAAGCAGCGCAAGTTCGACGGTTTCATCATCACCGGGGCGCCGATCGAGCTCCTGCCCTATGAGGACGTTACCTATTGGCAAGAGATGCAGGAGATCTTCAATTGGACGGAAACCAACGTCCATTCGACGATGAACGTCTGCTGGGGCGCGATGGCAGCGATCTATCATTTTCACGGCGTTCCGAAATACGAGCTGAAGGAAAAAGCCTTCGGCGTCTACCGCCACCGGAATCTCAAACCTTCCTCCATCTATTTGAATGGCTTTTCCGACAATTTCGAGGTTCCGGTGTCGCGATGGACCGAGGTGCGCCGGGAGGACATCGACAAATCCGAAAGCCTGGAAATCCTGATGGAATCGAGCGAGATGGGCGTCTGCCTCGTGCACGAGAAGAGGGGCCGGCGGCTTTATATGTTCAACCACGTCGAATATGATTCTACCTCGCTTTCCGAAGAGTATTTTCGTGATGTCGATGCCGGCGTTCCGATCAAGATGCCGCACAATTACTTCCCGCATAACGACCCGACGCTGGCGCCGCAGAACCGCTGGCGCAGCCATGCGCATCTCCTGTTCGGCAATTGGATCAACGAGATCTACCAGACGACGCCCTATGATCTCGAAGAGATCGGCATGGATCTCTGAGCGGCGTTTCTTTCTAATCTGCCCGGTTGCGGTTTGGGACAAATGCGGGCAGGTTCCGGTCCTGAACTCAGGAATAGAACGGACGGTCGATCATGTCGGATAAGTTGGAGCGGGAAGTTTTCGGGCAGACGAAGGCGGGCGAGACCGTCTATCGCGTCGTCATCAAGGGCGGCGGGCTGACCGCCAAGATCATCACCTGGGGTGCTGTCATCCAGGATCTGCGCCTTGCCGGCCATGACGCGCCGCTGCAGCTCGGCTTCGATGATTTCGACAGCTACCCCCTCCATTCGGCTTATTTCGGCGCGACGCCCGGCCGCTGCGCCAACCGCGTCGGCGGCGGCGCCTTCACGCTAGACGGCACGGATTATCAGCTCGAACTGAACGAAAACGGCGTCACGCATCTGCATGGCGGCAGCGACAATATCGCCAAGCGCAACTGGACGATCGTCGAGCATGCCGTCGACCGCCTGGTGATGAAGATCGTCGATCCCGACGGCCGCGCCGGCTATCCCGGCAACTGCACCATCCAGGCAACGTTCCGGGTGCACGGCAACGGCGAATTGTCGATCACCTACGAATCGACCAGCAATCAGCCGACGCTCGCCAATGTCTGCCAGCACGCCTATTTCAATCTCGACGGCCACGAAGATGCGCTGGGTCACGATATCATGATCGCCGCCGATCACTATCTGCCGACCGATGAGAAGCAGGTGCCGACCGGCGAGATCCGCTCCGTTGGCGGCACCGAATTCGATTTCCGCGAGATGGCACCGATGAAGCGCTTCGTCGGCAGTGAACAGGTGCTGTACGACCATAATTTTTGCCTGTCCCGCGAACGCACCGCCAAGCGCACCGTCGCACTCGCCCGCAGCCTCTATTCCGGCGTGTCGCTGGAAGTGCGCAGCACCGAGCCTGGCGTGCAGTTCTATGCCGGCTTCAAGCTCAATACGGGGGCTCCCGGTCTCGACGGGCGCAAATACGGCCCGTTCGCCGGCTTCTGCCTGGAGACGCAGGTCTGGCCGGATGCCATCAATCACGAAGGTTTCCCGAATGCGGTCCTGCGCCCCGGCGAGGTGCTGCGCCAGGAGACGGATTATATCTTCACCAAGAGCTGAGCGCCTTCAGGACGCACGGCTGTCAACTTTGGTCGTTATGAACCCTCTGCGGGCCACCGCAGAGGGTTTTTTGTTTCCCGCGTTCGATTCCGCCTTGCCGATTGGTTCTAAATAGGTTCTATTGTATTCCCATGGATAGAACCAGTCTGGTGACGGAGCTGAATAGGCGCGGCCTGCGCGACGAAGCGCTGACCGGCCCGCTCTACAAGCGGCTGGCGCAGGCGCTGACCAGCCTCGTTCAGGAAGGACTGCTGAAGCCGGGTACGGCGCTGCCTGGCGAGCGCGACCTCGCCGAGGCCCTCAAGCTCGGCCGCGTCACCGTGCGCACCGCCTATCGCGACCTGATGGCGTCGGGTGCACTGGAATCGCGCCGCGGAAGCGGTACTTTCGTATCGAGCAAGGTGGAGCGCATGGAGCAGTCGCTCTGGCGGCTTTCCTCCTTCTCCGCCGATATGCGCTCGCGCGGGCGTCTGCCTGCCGCACGGATATTGTCGCGGGAAGTCAACACGCCGTCCCCGGAAGAATCCTTCCTGCTCGGTCTGGGCGGCGACGAGCAGGTGCTGAGGCTCGACCGGCTGCGCCTCGCCGACGGTCTGCCGCTGGCGATCGAGCGCGCCGTCGTGCCGCTCAAGTTCTTGGGCGAGGACGCAGGCGGCGAGGGATCGCTCTACGATGCGCTGGCGGCGAACGGACATCGGCCGGTGCGCGCGCTGCAGCGGCTGACCGCCGTGACACTCGATGCGTCCTATGCCGCGATGCTGAATGTAAAATCAGGCGCGCCGGCGCTTTTGATCGAACGTGTCTCACGGCTGGAAGACCAGCGCGTCGTCGAATACACCCGCTCGCATTATCGCGGCGATGCCTATGATTTTGTTGCCGAATTGAGAATTGGAGATGACCATGAGTGAAACCCAGTCGCTGATGCTGCAGGAAGCCGGCCAGTCGCCGGAGGTGGTGGCCACACTTCTCGAAAAGGGAACGCCGGTTTTCGCAGAGATCGCCCGGCTGTTTTCGACTTCCCGCCCGAGCGTGGTGACGACGGCCGCGCGCGGCTCCTCGGACCACGCCGCCACCTTCTTCAAGTATCTCTTCGAGATTACCTGCGGCGTACCGGTCGCCTCGGTCGGCCCGTCGATCGCTTCTGTCTACGGCGCTTCTCTCCATCTGAAAGGCGGCGTGCATTTCACCGTCTCGCAGTCGGGTGCAAGTCCCGATATCGTCGCACTGCAGGACGCGGCCAAGAAGGGCGGCGCGACGACGATCGCCGTCGTCAACGTCACCGACAGTCCGCTTGCCAAGCAAGCGGATATCGTTCTCGGCCTCAACGCCGGCGCGGAGAAGAGTGTGGCGGCGACGAAATCCTTCATCGCGTCCGTTGCCGCCCTTTCCGGCGTGACGGCTGCGATCGGCGGTGCGTCCGATCTGCAGGCCGCGCTCGGCAAGCTGCCGGAAGCGCTTTCGGCGACCGCCGGCCTCGATACGGCGCCGGCCGAGGAGGTGCTGTTCAACGCGACCTCGCTCTATACGGCCGGCCGCGGTCCGGCTTTCGCGATCGCGCTCGAAGCGGCGCTGAAGGCCAAGGAAACCTCCGGCCTCCATGCCGAGGCCTTTTCGCTGGCGGAACTGATGCATGGCCCGATGCGCCTGGTGCAGCCGGGCTTTCCCATCGTCGCCTTCGCGCCCGACGACGCGGCTTTCGCCAATAACGGCCAGGCGCTGGAGCGCCTGCAGAAGCTCGGCGCCACCACCGTCGGTTTCTCCACGCAGCCGCTCTCCGGTATCAATCTGCGCGTGCCGACAACCGGGAACGGCCTCCTCGACCCGCTGGTGTCGCTGCTTGTCTATTACCGGCTGATCGAGTCTGTGACGCGCCGCAAGGGCTTCGATCCCGACCGGCCGGCCAACCTGCTCAAGGTGACGGAGACGGTCTGATGCGGCGCAAGATCTTCGTCGGCGCCCGTATTTTCGATGGCGAGCGCTTCCATGACGATAAGGCACTCATCGTTGCCGACGGCCGTATTGAAGCGATCGTCGCGAGAATCGACCTGCCTGATGGCGACACAGTCACACTTGCGGGCGGCGTCCTGTCTGCCGGCTTCATCGATGCGCAGGTCAATGGCGGCGGCGGCCGGATGCTGAACGACGAGCCTTCCGCGGCGTCGATGGATATCATCGCCGGCGGGCACCGGCCGTATGGCACGACGTCGCTGTTGCCGACCCTAATTACCGATAGGTCGGAGGCGACCAATGCCGCCATCGCGGCGGCGAAGGAGGCCGTGAAGGAAAACCGCGGCGTCGCCGGCCTGCATCTCGAGGGCCCGCATCTGTCGCCCGCCCGCAAAGGCGCGCATCTGGCGGAACTGATGCGGCCGGTAGAAGACAGTGATGTCAGCGCTTTCATCCGGGCGCGCGAGGCGATCGGAACGCTGCTCGTCACTATTGCCGCCGAGCAGGTGACGGTTGCCCAGGTGCGCGAGCTTGCGGAAGCCGGCGTCACCGTCAGCATCGGCCATTCCGACTGCGCGAGTGAGGCAGCGGAAGAGCGTTTCGATGCCGGCGCGCGCGGCGTTACCCACCTCTTCAACGCGATGAGCCAGATGGGACATCGCGCCCCCGGCCTCGTCGGCGCCGCGATCGACCATCCCGCGACCTGGTGCGGCATCATCGCCGACGGCCATCACGTCGATCCGAAGGCGCTGCGCACGGCGTTGCGCGCCAAGCGCGGCGAAGGCAAACTGTTCTTCGTCACCGACGCCATGTCGCTCGTCGGCTCGCAGCAGGACTCGTTCACGCTGAACGGACGCACCGTCCGGCGCGAAAAGGGCGGCTTTTGCTCGAAGCTCGTGCTTCCCGACGGAACGCTCGCCGGCTCCGACGTCGACATGATCTCGGCGATCCGTTACGGCGTCACCTATCTCGACCTGACGCTCGCCGAGGCGCTGCGCATGGCGACCCTTTACCCCGCGCGTTTCCTGCGGCTTGCCGACCGCGGCCATCTGTCGCCGGGCGCCCGCGCCGACCTCGTCCATTTGACCGATACGCTTACGGTTGCAGCCACCTGGCT
Source organism: Rhizobium aethiopicum (assembly GCF_900094625.1). Classification (GTDB taxonomy): domain Bacteria; phylum Pseudomonadota; class Alphaproteobacteria; order Rhizobiales; family Rhizobiaceae; genus Rhizobium; species Rhizobium aethiopicum. The sequence continues at coordinate 23,864 of NZ_FMAJ01000017.1, forward strand.
TTCGGGCGAGGCGGCCTGACCTCAAGGAGACGTGAGATGACTGCCATCACGGATGCCTATTTCTCCAACCTGATCGGTCGGCTGGAAGAGCTGAAGCAAGTGCTTGCCGAGCCCATGGCGCAGGCGGCAGCCGTCATTCTCGATGCTGCCCGCGGCGACAAGCGCGTCTATGTCTTCGGTACCGGGCATTCACATATGCTGGCGGAAGAGGTGCACTATCGCGCCGGCGGGCTTGCGCTTACCGTTCCGGTGCTCGTCGGCTCGGCCATGCTGCATGAGGGCGCGGTCATCAGTTCGGTTTATGAGCGCACGCAGGGCCTGGTGCGGCCGATGCTGGAGCGTTACGGCATGCAGCCCGGCGATGTCATCATCATCGCCTCCAATTCCGGCGTGAACGCCGCGCCGATCGAGGCCGCCGACTATGCGCGCGAGATCGGCGCGAAGGTGATTGCCATCACTTCGATTGCCTATTCCTCAGCGATCGCCAATGGCCGTCGACGCCTCGCCGAAGTCGCTGACGTGGTGCTCGATAACGGATTGCCGCCGGGCGACGCCGTTATCGATCTCGAGGGCACGGGGCTTCGGGTCGGGCCGGTCTCGACGGCGGTCGGGGTGACGGTCATCAACGCCGTCTTCGCGGAAGTCGCCTCGGAGCTTTCCAAATCCGGCGATGCGCCGGTCTATCTCAGCGCCAACATGCCCGGGGCTGCCGAGATAAACCAGAAGCTCGTGCGGAAATACCGGCCGCGCAATCCGCATCTTTGACGTCGGCAGATACAAAAAAGGCCGGTCTGAACCGGCCTTCTGCAGAGATATAAACCAGGATCAGTCCTTGGCGCGTTCGACGTAGGAATTGTCTTCGGTCGCGATAACGACGCGGGTGCCGGCGTCGATATGCGGCGGCACCGAGGTGCGGATGCCGTTGGAGAGCATGGCCGGCTTGTAGGACGATGACGCAGTCTGGCCCTTGACGACCGGTTCGGTCTCGACGATCTCGAGCGTGACGTGGCGCGGCAGTTCGAGCGCCAGCGGAATGCCTTCATGGATCGACAGGATGCAGGTCATGCCTTCCTGGAGATAGGCCTTCTGGTCGCCCATGGTTTCCTGGCTGACGACCACCTGGTCGTAGTTGGCAGGATTCATGAAGTGGAAGCCTTCGCCGTCTTCATAGAGGAATTGAAAGTTGACGTCCTCGACGAAGGCGCGCTCGACCTGTTCGGTGGTGCGCCAGCGCTCGGAGACCTTCACGCCGTCGACGATGCGGCGCATGTCGACCTGGGTTACCGGCGTGCCCTTGCCCGGATGAAAGTTCTGGGCGGTGAGAACGACATAGAGCTTGCCGTCGACATCGAGAACGTTGCCCTTGCGGACCGAAGAGGCGATGACCTTGACCATAAGACTTCCTTGTAACTCGGCTTTCGGCGTCGTAGATGACTGTCGAGACGCCCCGGAGACGCAAATGTTTTTCTTTGGGGGCGCAACTAACCTAAAATCCGGGAAATAGCCACCCCCATACCGGCTTCTCCGGCGAAGAAAGCTTGGAATGAATTTTTCGGCGAAAGCGTCCCCCTGGTGGACCCCGTCCGTGCATGCCGATCGCCGTCCGTTTCTGATCGGACGCAATGCGATTCAGGCCGCGTTGCGCGGATTTTTCGCGCGCGAGGATTTCATCGAGGTCGATACGGCAGTGCTGCAGATCTCACCCGGCAACGAGGCGCATCTGCATGCATTTGCGACGGAAGCGCTGACGACGGACGGGCAAAAGGCCCCGTTCTATCTGCACACTTCGCCGGAATTCGCCTGCAAAAAGCTGCTTGCGGCGGGCGAGGAGCGCATCTCCTGTTTTGCCCATGTCTACCGCAACCGTGAGCGCGGGCCGCTGCATCATCCCGAATTCACCATGCTCGAATGGTATCGGGCCGGCGAAAGCTATGAGAGCCTGATGATGGATTGCGTGCGTCTCCTGGCCCTGGCGGCCGAAACGGTGAAGACGCCGGTGCTCGCCTATCGCGGCGGCGAGAGCGATCCCTTCGCCGGGCCGGAGCGGATCACTGTCGCCGAAGCCTTCGAACGTCACGCCGGCATCGATCTTCTCGCTTCCGTCGCCGCCGACGGTTCGACCGATCGCGAACATCTGGCGGCCGAACTCAGGCGCGTCGGCATGCGTGTCGCCGATGACGACGGCTGGGCCGATCTCTTCAGCCGGGTGCTGGTCGAAAAGATCGAGCCGCATCTCGGCTTCGGCCGCATTACCATTCTCGACGAATATCCTGTTTCGGAGGCCGCACTGGCGCGTCCTTCGGCACGCGAGCCCCGAGTTGCCGAGCGCTTCGAGCTCTATGCCTGCGGCGTCGAGCTTGCCAATGGCTTCGGCGAGCTCACCAACGCCGGCGAACAGCGGCGGCGCTTCGAGATCGAGATGGCCGAGAAGGCGCGGATCTACGGCGAGACCTATCCGATCGACGAGGATTTCCTCGCTGCGCTGTCATTGGTGCCCGAGGCAAGCGGCATTGCTCTCGGTTTCGACCGACTGGTGATGCTGGCGACGGGAGCGTCGCGCATCGACCAGGTGCTCTGGGCGCCGGTCGCGGAGTATGGAAGATGAATGTCGTCAAACCGGTCAAGAGCGTCGACGATCTTCTGAAAGCGGGGCTTGCCCCTCCCGGCGATCGTGCAATGCTCGACGAGATAGCCGCACGTTACGCAATTGCCCTGACGCCGGCGATGACCAGGCTGATCGACCGCGCCGACCCTGATGATCCGATCGCGCGGCAGTTCGTGCCTGACGCTGCCGAACTTATCGTGGCCCCCGAAGAACGTGCCGATCCGATCGGCGACCATGCCCACAGCCCTGTCGAAGGCATCGTCCATCGTTATCCCGACCGCGTGTTGCTCAAGGCCGTGCATGTCTGCCCGGTTTATTGCCGCTTTTGCTTCCGCCGCGAAATGGTCGGGCCGCAGGGTTTGGGCACGCTCGATGCGGCGGCGATGCAGGCAGCTCTCGATTATATCGGCGGCCGCCCGGAGATCTGGGAAGTCATCCTGACCGGCGGCGATCCGCTGGTGCTTTCGCCGCGCCGGCTCCGCGACATCATGGAGGCGCTTGCCGGGATCGCGCATGTGAAGATCGTGCGTTTCCACACCCGCGTTCCGGTCGTCGATCCCGAGAAGATCGATGCGGCGCTGATCGCGGCGCTGAAGGCGAGCGGCAAGACCGTCTATGTGGCGCTGCATGCCAACCATGTCCGGGAACTGACGGCGGAAGCGCGCGCGGCCTGCGGGCGCCTCGTCGATGCCGGCATCGCCATGGTCAGCCAATCGGTGCTGCTCAAGGGCGTCAACGACGATCCCGACGTGCTGGCCGAGCTAATGAAGGCCTTCGTCGAAAGCCGCGTCAAACCCTATTACCTCCATCACCCCGATCTTGCGCCCGGCACCGGCCATTTCAGACTGACGATCGAGGAGGGGCAGAGGATCGTGGCGGCGCTGCGCGGACGGATTTCCGGGCTCTGCCAGCCGACTTACATCCTCGACATCCCAGGCGGTCACGGCAAGGCCGTCGTCAGCGGAAACAGCATCCAGCCGACGGGCGAGGGGTGTTATTCCGTCTCTGATCATCGCGGCGGCGCGCATTCCTATCCGCCGGCCTGATGGCGCGAAGTGTACTTTGCGTGTCATTTCTGTACTCGCCGCGTCGGAACCGACGCCGAGCATAATTGCGCAAATGACCATAGCTCATTGACTTAAAATGAATATCCAAGCTTTCATCGGAAGAATCGCTAAAATCCTAACCATGAGGAACAATCATCTTTAACCCAACAAATTAGCGGAATGTTCTGTTTTCCGCACTAAAAGGACGCTCATGACAAGGCGATGAACGCCGGTTCGGGATCATGAGAATCTTGGAGTGATGGGATGAATAAGACAATCCGCGACCTCGTAGCCAAATTCGGCAAACTTCCTGTCGCAATCGACCAGGTCGCCGACGACGCCGATCTTTATGCGGCGGGTCTGACGTCCTTTGCCTCGGTGCAGCTGATGCTGGGTATCGAAGAAGCGTTCGACATCGAATTCCCCGACAATCTCCTGAACCGCAAATCCTTCGCGAGCATCTCGGCCATCGCCAAGACGGTCGACACCATTCAGGACAGCCGGAAGGTCGCCTGATGAACTTCCCCGTCAAGATCATGCAGGACGGTCTTGTCGCAAGGGTCGCCCGTGTCGCCGAAGTGGCGACCAAACACGCCGATGTTGTCGATGCCGAGGGCCGGTTTCCCCGGGAAGCCGTGGATGCGATGAAGGCCGAACGGTTGCTCGGCATTCAGGTGCCCCGGCAGCTCGGCGGCGAATCGGCCTCGATCACCGAAATCGCCGAATTGTGCTCGATGCTCGGCCAGGCCTGCGCAGCAAGCGCCATGGTCTTCGCCATGCACCATATTAAGCTGTCGAGCCTCGTCGAACACGGCGCCGACAGCGAATGGCATTGCGGCTTCATGCGCCGCATCGCTGCCGAACAGCTGCTGATCGCGTCGGCCACCACCGAGGGCGGGATCGGCGGAAACCTGCGCAACAGCATTTGCGCGGTCGAGGTTACTGGCGATCACTGCCGCCTCGAAAAAGATGCTACCGTCATTTCCTACGGCTCGCACGCCGATGCCATCCTGATCACCTCGCGTGCCCATGCGCAGGCGGCCTCGTCCGATCAGGTGCTGACGGCCTTCCTCAAAGACCAGTACACGCTCGAGAAAACGCATGCCTGGAATACGCTCGGCATGCGCGGCACCTGCTCCGACGGTTTCCTCTTCAAAGGCGAAGCGCCGGCACATCAGATCCTGCCGAAGCCTTTCGCCGAGATCGCCGCGCAATCGATGCTCGCTTCTTCGCATCTGCTCTGGAGCGGCGTCTGGTACGGCATCGCCGTCGATGCGGTCGCCCGCGCCCAGGCCTTCGTGCGTGCCGCCGCCCGCAAAGCGCCGGATGCGTCGCCGCCGGGCGCGCTGCGCCTCGCCGAGGTTTCGAACCTGCTGCAGATGGTGAAATCCAACGTGGTCGCCGGGCTCAAGGCCTATGAAGACGCCAAATCGGACCCCGACCGGCTGTCGTCGATGGGTTTTGCGGTGGCGATGAACAACGTCAAGATTGCCTCTTCCGAGACGATCCTGGAGATCGTCAATCACGCCATGCTGATCTGCGGCATCATGGGCTACAAGAACGGCACGCCCTTCAGCCTCGGACGCCATCTGCGCGACGCGCATTCGGCCCAACTCATGATCTCGAACGACCGCATCCTCGGCAACACGTCGAGCATGCTTCTCGTCCACAAGCAGGACACTAGCCTACTGGGGTAAAGCCATGGATATGCAGACCTCGTTTCTCGACCGGCTCTTCGAGTCCGGCCTGCTGATCGATACCGGCGTTGATGGTCTCTATGGCCGCAGCGGCCAGTTCGAAGATGTGATCACCGCTTTCGAACGGCTGATCGACGCGTTCGGCGGCGCCGACGGCGCCGAGGCGATGCGCTTCCCGCCCGGCATGAACCGCGCGCTCTTCGAAAAAAGCGGTTACATGAAGAGCTTCCCGCAGCTGGCCGGCACGGTGCACAGTTTCTGCGGCAGCGAGCTCGACCATATGAGCCTGCTTGAATGCATGGAAGTCGGCGACGACTGGACCAGGGACCAGAAGGCCACCGATATCGTGCTGACGCCGGCTGCCTGCTATCCGCTCTATCCGACGGTCGCCAAGCGCGGTAACCTGCCGAAGACGGGCGGTTTGTTCGATCTGCAGTCCTATTGCTTCCGCCATGAGCCTTCGAGGGATCCCGCCCGCCAGCAGCTGTTCCGCATGCGTGAATATGTCTGCATGGGCACCGAGCAGCACGTCACCGATTTCCGTCAGAAATGGATGGATCGCGGCGTCGAGATGATGAAACAGCTCGGCCTCGATGTAACTATCGACGTTGCCAACGATCCCTTCTTCGGCCGCGCCGGCAAGATGATGGTCAACAACCAGCGCGACCAGAACTTGAAGTTCGAACTGCTGATCCCGATCACGTCGGCGGCAAATCCGACCGCCTGCATGAGCTTCAATTACCATCAGGATTCGTTCGGCTTGAAGTGGGGTCTGAACCTCGAAGACGGAAGCGCCGCACATACGGCCTGCGTCGGCTTCGGCCTGGAGCGCATCGCGCTCGCCCTCTTCCACCACCACGGGCTCGACGTGAAGCAATGGCCGGCCAGCGTGCGGAAAACGCTGTGGGGCTGATGACGTCGATGACATCGGTCTTCCCGGGGCTCCACCCGGAAACCTACCGGCCGCACGCTCTGCATTCCGGCGAGCGCGCCTGGCCGGAAACCAACTGCTATGTCGATCTTTGGATCGAAGTGCTGAACAGCTCGGGCGCAGCGCCCGAGGCGATGCTCGGTTTCACTCTGGCGCAGGATTTCGAGGGCGACCAGTTCACTTTCTTCAAGGTGCCACTCGAGGATCTCGAAGCTCTCTACGGCATCCGCGCCACCGAGCTTGCGATCTACGACCGCGTCGAACGGCATGTCGAAGTCCAGATTGCGCGGGGCCGTCTCTGCCTGATCGAGATGGATTCCTTCTATATGCCGGATACGCGCGGCACCGCTTATCGGCAGGAGCACGGCAAGACGACGGTCGCGATCAACCGGCTGGATGTCGTCGCAAAGCGCGTCGAGTATTTTCACAATGCCGGCTATTTCCACCTGGAGGGCGAGGACTTCGATGGGCTGTTCCAGCTGCATCTGACGGAGAGCGATCCGCCGTTCCTGCCCTATACCGAATTCGCGCGATTGCCGGAAAAGCCGGCTGACGAAGCGCATCTGCGTGCGACCGCGCGGCGGCTTGCCGGATTTCATTTCTCCAGGCGTCCCCGCGAAAACCCGATCCGCGCCTTCGCCCGCGTTTTTCCGCAGCAGGTGGAAACCGTGGCGGAGCGGCCGTTCGGCTTCTTCCACAAATACGCCTTCAACACGCTTCGCCAAGTGGGCGCCAATTTCGAGCTGGCGGCTGACTATCTGACCTGGCTGTCCTCAACCGAATTCGCGGCGGCCGCCGAGGATGCCCGGCGCATTTCCGACGCGGCGAAATCCGTGCAGTTCCAGCTTGCCCGCGCCGTCGCCCGCAGGAAGTTCGAGCCGCTGCAGGCAGCCCTTGATCCGGCCGCCGATGCATGGGATGCCATGATGACGTCGCTTGCGGAGCGACTCTAGGGCCGGAGATCTGACCATGCGGGGGCGTTTGGCAAGCATCGGAGCCGAGGAAAGTGTGCTTTCCGAAGGCTGGAACCTGATCCTGACGGAACCGGGCGCCTGCGCCGTGCCGCACGACATTCCCCTTTCCGCCAAGTTTATTCCCGCGCCCGTTCCCGGCACCGTTGCCGGGGCACTCGAAAAAGCCGGAATGTTCGACCGGGAAAATCCCGAGCCGCTCAACACCAGGGATGCCTGGTACCTCTGCCGGCTGTTCGATGCCGAACCCGGCGAAGCGATCCTGCGTTTCGGCGGGCTGGCCACGCTATGCCATGTTTTCCTCAACGGTGAGGAAATCCTCTTTTCCGAAAGCATGTTCACGGCGCATGAAATTCCGGTGACGCTATTGGGCGGTGATGAGCTGGCGCTCTGCTTCCGGGCGCTCGGGCCTCGCCTGTCGGAGCCTGGCCCCCGCGCGCGCTGGCGCCCGCAAATGATCACGCCGACAGGCCTCAAGAACTTCCGCACCACGCTGCTCGGCCATATGCCCGGCTGGTGCCCCGATATTCATGCCGTCGGGCCCTGGCGGCCGATTTCACTGGCGCGGCGCAACCCCGTCTCGATCGACAATGTTGCCATCCGCGCGGTCCTGGAGGAGAGCGGCGCCGGCCGTCTCAGCGTTTCCCTGCACAGCAATGCCGAGGAGCCGGCCATGCTGCTGCGCTGCGGCGGCATGGAGCAGCCCTTCGAGAAGGTCGGCCATAATCATTACTCGGCTATTCTCAAACTTTCTGACATCGAGCCATGGTGGCCGCATACGCATGGCGCTCCACGTCTTTACGAAATGACGCTTGTCTCCGACGGCACGGAATATCCGCTTGGCCGGACCGGCTTCCGGCGGATCGAAGTCGAGCGCGGCGCTGATGGCAATGACTTCGCGCTCCTCGTCAACGGCGAACGTATGTTCTGCCGCGGCGCGGTTTGGACGACGGCCGATATCGCGCGGTTGCCGGGAGGGAGAGCGGATTACGAGCCGTTTCTGCGGCTTGCCGCTGCATCCGGCATGAACATGATCCGCATCGGCGGCACCATGGCTTATGAGACGCCGGATTTCTTCGCGCTCTGCGACGAACTCGGCCTGCTGGTATGGCAGGATTTCATGTTCGCCAATTTCGACTATCCCCGCAACGACAAGACCTTTCTCGGCCATGTGCATGCCGAGGTGGAGGAGTTCCTGCACGGCGTGCAGGCATCTCCGTCGCTTGCCGTGCTCTGCGGCGGCAGCGAGATTCACCAGCAGGCCGCGATGCTCGGCCTGCCCACGGAATTCTGGAGCGGGCCTGTTACCGACGAAATCATCCCGGCCATCGCCATGCGCATGCGTCCCGATGTGCCTTATGTGCCGAACTCGCCCTCTGGCGGCGCGATGCCGTTCTCGCCCAATTCAGGCGTCGCGCATTATTACGGCGTCGGCGCCTATATGCGCCCGATGGCCGATGCCCGCCGCGCGGAAGTGCGCTTCGCATCCGAAAGCCTCGCCTTCGCGCATGTGCCGCAGCAAAGGACGCTGCAACGCCACCTCGATGTGCCAGCCGTCCACAGTCCACTGTGGAAGGCCCGCGTGCCTCGTGACCGCGGCGCATCGTGGGATTTCGAGGATGTCCGCGATTTCTATCTGGAGCTTCTCTACGACTTCGATCCGGCCCGGCTACGCCGCCAAGATCCGGAACGTTATCTCGATCTCTCCCGCGCCGTCACCGGCGAGGTGATCGAGGAGACCTTCGCCGAATGGCGGCGCAAGGATTCCACCTGCAACGGTGCGCTGGTCTGGACACTGCAGGACCTCCTGCCCGGCCCCGGCTGGGGGGTGATCGATTCCACCGGTGAGCCGAAGCCTGTCTGGTATGCGCTGCGCCGCGCGTTCCGGCCGATCCAGGCAGTCTTTACCGACGAAGGAACCAACGGTCTCGACGTCCATGTCGTCAACGAGACCGACGCCGCCCTGGATGTGGAGCTCGAGGTCGTCTGCCTGCGTGATGGAAAACAGCAGGTCGTGAGCGGCAGCATGGCCTTCAAGCTGGCGGCAAGGAGCGTGGAACGCTTCGCCTCGACCGCGCTGTTCGGCGCCTTTTTCGATACGACCTATGCCTTCCGTTTCGGACCCCCGTCGCATGACGCCAGCCTGGCCCGGCTGCGCTCGCTCGCCGACGGCGTCACCCTCGCGGAAAGCTTCCACTTCCCCTGCGGGCGCGGAAAAGCACTGCACGACGCCGACATCGAGGCGTCGCTCGGCAGAGACGGCGATACCTGGGTCGTCGATCTCAGGACCGACCGGCTGGCGCAATCGGTGCATATCGACGTCGAAGGCTACAGGGCCGACGACGACTGGTTCCACCTTGCTCCCGGCCCGGTGCGGCGCGTGAAGCTCTCCGCGCTCGCCGGCACGGAGAGCGATGTTCCGCCGACGGGCGAGATCAGAAGTCTAGGCAGTTCACATCGCGTCGGGCTTGCGGGCTGAGGCTCGCGAGGAACGATGCAAATCCACCGGAAAGATCGTGACTTGAGAAAGACATACCGCTTTCTACGCGCCCACGTCCTGCAGCGGCTGATCCCGCGGTCGCGCGCTGCCTTCAAACCGCGCGAGCCGGTGGAAATCGTCGGCTATCTCTCGATGGCTGTCGGCGTCGGCGAATCGGCGCGGCTCTGCGCCGGGGCTCTTTCGGAGACGGGACGGGCGATTTCGCTCTCCGATGTCAGCACGCATCCGGACGAAAAATCCTTTTCCGGCTGGGCGCCGTCGCACCTCTCCACCGAACCACCGGGAAGCCGGATCTGGCATCTCAATCCGCCGATGCTGCCGCGCGCCATCCTGAAGAAGGGGCTTGCGAATTTCACCCGTGCCTTCAATATCGGCTATTTCGCCTGGGAGCTTGAAGTCGTGCCGGCGGAATGGCGTAATGGTTTGCGTTACATGAATGCCGTCTTCGTGCCCTCGGAATTCACCCGCCGGGCGATCGCGCCGCTGACCAAAGCATCCGTCATCGTGGTTCCGCATCCCGTGACCGAGAAGCCGGCGAGCGAAGGCATGCGGGAAAAGTTCGGCATCGAGAAGGACGCCTTTCTCGTCAGCTTCATCTTCAGCGCGGGCTCCTCGATCAGCCGAAAGAACCCGCAGGCCGTCATCGAAGCCTTCAGGCTATTCAGCGCCGATTGCCCAAGCGCCTTTCTGCTGATGAAGGCCAGCGGCAATATCGACAAGGATGAGGCCCTGCGCGAACTGATTGCGTCGGTCGCCGGCGAGAGCCGCATCAGGATCGTCACCGACAAGCTCTCGAACGCTGAGATCAACGGCCTCATCCGTTCTTCCGATGCCTATCTTTCGCTGCATCGCTCCGAAGGTTTCGGCCTGACGGTTGCCGAGGCGATCATGCATCGCACCCCGGTCATTTCAACTGCCTGGTCGGGCACGGAAGATTTCTGCGATCCTGAGAATAGCTGGCTCGTCGCCTCTCCCCTCATTCCCGTCGTGGATTCCCATCCCGAATTTGCCGGGCTGCCGGGTGCTGTCTGGGCGGATCCTTCTCCCGAAATTGCGGCCGCGCATCTCAGGGATATCTTCCGCGCGCCAGAGCGGGCACGAGAGAAGGCGGAAAAGGCGCGGGAGTTTCTGCTGCGCTACCTCGCGGAGAACAGCTATGAGAAGGCGCTTCAAAAGCTGGCGGCGATGCAGGCCAGCTAAGGTGACGTCGCCACTCCGCTTAATTTTAATTTTTTCACATTAGAGATGGCGGGTATCCGGCCTTAGGCCGATCCTGGCGGATGGACAGATGTCGAAGGGTATTATCGCAAATTCGGTGATGAATGCGGCCGCAGGCATGCTGCTGCTGCTGACGGGCTTCGTGTCCTCGATCATCACCGCTCGGCTGCTTGGGCCAGAGGCTAACGGCATCGTCGCCTTTTCGCTCTGGCTGGTGGTCACGGGCGCCTCGATCGCTGAGCTCGGCTCCAGCATTACGCTTCTGAAGACGTTGCCGCAGCTTTCGGCGGAAGGCTATGACGTGCGCCGCCGCCGGGGGTTCGCCGCCATCCTCGTCAGCTTCATGATGTTTTCGACGGTGCTGTTGCTGGCGCTATACGCCCTGTTTTTCCTGACCTCCGAAGAGATGCACTGGGCGGAAACCGCGCCGTCCGTCGCGCTCGTCACGGCTGCGCTGTTCTTTGTCCAGGCGATCGGGTCGTTCGTCAAATTCTACCTGATCGGTGAAAAGAAGCTCGGCGCCTTCTTCAAGCTGACGGTCGCCGTCTCCGTCATACAGCTCGCCGGCGTCGCCGGCGGCGCCGTCTTTTATGGCGTCGAGGGCGTTCTCGTCGGTTACGCGCTCGGCCAGCTCGTGCTGTTTTTCGCCACGCTGCCGATCCTTCTCGCGCGGCGCGACTGGTGCGGGGTGTCGCTGAAATATCTTGCCTCCTCCTCCGTCATCCTGTCGATCCAGTTCATCATCGATTCCATCTTCCTCAACCGGCTCGAACTGCTTTTCCTGCAGCAGTTCTGGTCGGTGGAAATGGTCGGCTATTATGCGGTCGGCCTGTCGATCGCCAATATTGCCCTGCAACTGCCGATCCAGATGACCGGCAGCTTGCTGCCCTATTATTCCGAGCGGCGCCACAACAGCGACGATGCGACCTTGCCGGTCGAGGTCTTCGCCGCCGTCACCCGCAGCATGGCCTATATCGTGCTGCCGATGAGCCTCGGGCTTGCCGCGATCTCCAGCGAACTGGTGCTCGTCGTGTTCGGGGAAGCCTTCCGCCGCAGCGGCACGGTGGTCGCGCTGCTTGCGCTCGTCGCTCCCGCCTACACTTTTATGCAGATCCTCAGCCTCTATCTTCTGTCAATGGACAGGGCCCGCTCCCGCCTGACTATCAGTGTGATAGGTGGCCTTCTCATGGTAGCGGGTTGTTTACTGATCATACCTAGGCTTGCCGCCGAGGGGGCCGCACTCGTGCGCATTCTCGTATTCGCTGCGATGTCGGTGATGATGATCAGACAGACAGGATTCGGGTCCCAGCTTTCGGGTCTCTACGCAAGCCTGACGAAGGTGACGCTCGCCTCCGTATTGTGCGCCTGTGGGGCGATTTCAGCGCTGGAATTCGTCCAGGGCCCGATAGGTCTCGTCTTCGCGATCATCGCCGGCACGTTCGCCCATTTCGCTGCGTTGCGGGTACTGCGCGCAGTGCCCGCCGAGGATGTCGAGGTCATGCGCTCCATTGTCGAAAAGATGCCGTCGGCCCTGCGGCGGCCGCTCGGCCGGGTGATCAACTTCATCGCGCCGGGACACCCCGGCGATCCCGACCGCGCCAAGGTCGCGCCCGGCGAATTTTCGCTCGAACCGGCCGAAGGCGCCGGACGCAGCGCCGCCTTGCCTGTCGTCTTCGACGGCACGATCGGCCTGTTCATGCCTGAAAATCCCGAGGCCAGGAAGCGCTCGGCCGCGGTGCTCTTCGTCAGCCCCTGGGGCTTCGAGGAAATGTGCAGCCGCAAGTTTTTCCGCGTCGCGGCCGAACATTTCTCCGATATTGGCGTACCCAGCCTGCGCTTCGATTACCGCGGCACCGGCGATGCGCTCGATTTCGGGGCGCTGCCGGCAAGGTTGGAAACCTGGGAAAACTCGATCCGCGCGGCGGCCGCCAAGCTGAAATCGCTCACCGGCTGCGACCGCATCATCCTGATCGGTCAAGGCCTTGGCGCAACGCTCGCGCAGCGCATCGGCTCATCGATCGAAGGCGTCGACAGCCTTGTCATGCTGGCGCCGGTGCTGAGCGGCCGTGCCTATATGCGTGAACTCAACATGTGGTCCAAGATCATCGACGCCGATCTCGGCCTCGGCCAGCAGCACGTGCAGGCCGCAAAGGTGCAGATCGCCGGGCTTGTCATGCCGGAAGAGATCGCCGCCGAGCTCGGCAAACTCAACATAGCTTCGCCGAAGGGGCTGGCAGCGCCCCGCTATCTGATCCTGGAACGCCCCGTCAGGGCCGAGGATACCGGTTTCGCCGATGCGCTGAAGGCGCTTGGCGCCGAGGTCGAGCAGAATGTGTTCGAAGGTTATGACGAGCTCGTGACCAATCCGCTCTTCGCCAAGACGCCCATGGCCGTCGTCGAGCTTCTGACAGGCTGGCTGAAGGCGGCGGCGACGGAGACATCCGCCGCGCATTCGCCGGCAGCAATCGAGACCACGCCGCTTGCCGGCGAAGGTTTTATGGAAACGCCGGTGCGTTTCGGAAGCCACGATCATCTGGTCGGTGTCGTCAGCCGGCCGTTGGGAGAGATCAAGGGCAATGCCGTGCTCTTCCTGTCGACTGCATATGACCGGCATGCCGGATGGGGGCGGACGACGGTTGATATGGCGCGCGAACTCGCGCGCCAAGGCGTCGTTTCGCTGCGCTTTGATTCTGCCAATGTCGGCGACAGTCCGCCGCGGCCGGATGCGCCGGAGCAGGTGCTTTATTCGATGACGCAGACCGACGACGCGATCGCCGCGCTCGATCTGCTCGAAAACGTCGTTGCCGGCCCCGTCATGGTCGCCGGCCGGTGCAGCGGCGGCTATGTCGCCTTCCGCGCCGGCGTCGCCGACGAGCGGCTGAAGGCTGTCGTCTCGATCAATCCCTTCGTCTATTATTGGGATCCGAAGGTGCCGGTGCGCCGCGAGCACGTCGTCTCCGTTCCCCGCAGCCTCGACGATTACGGCCAGCGCCTGGCGCGGCTCGACACGCTGAAGCGGCTGCTGCGCGGGCAGGTGGACGTGGTGTCGGCGCTTCGCAATATCGTCATCGCCGGCGGCCGGCGACTGTCGCCCTTCGTCGCGCCGTTGCTCGAACTGCTTCCCGACCGGCGCCACATCGCCCGCGAGGTCCGGCAGTCCTTCGCGCTGTTCGGCAAGCGCAAGGTGCCGCTGACGCTGATCTACAGCGAAGGCGACGTCGGCCTCGACCATGTCTATTTCCATTTCGGCCCGCGCGGCGCCAGGCTTTCCCGCTATCCCAATGTGCGGCTGCTGATGCTGCCGGATGCCGACCACAATCTGACGCCGCCGCAATCACGCAAATTCGTGCTCGACGAGATCGTTCGTCTCGCCAGAGCGTAAGCAGATCTTCCGGCAGGCGGGGATCAGAGGCTTTCCGCGGCGACGATATCGAGCGATCTGTAGAGATCGATGTAGCGCCCGGCGACGATATCCCAGGAATAGCCGCGAGCGGCGTCGAGAAGCTCCGAGCGAACGGCGTCCTGTCGGCGCGCAAGGTCGTCATAGGCCGATTCCATGGCGGCCGCGGCGGTCTGCGGACTGGTAAAATCGGCAAGCCTGATGACGGGATGTCGGCTGGCGAGCGTTTGAAAGGCATCGTTGGCGTTCAGCACCGGCAACAGGCCGGCGCTCATCGCCTCCAGCGCCACCAGCCCGAAACCTTCATATTCCGAGGCGGAGGCGAAGAGTGAAGCCTCAGTGATGATGCGGCGGATGGTATCATTGTCTGGCGACACGTGCAGGGTGACGCGGCCCGTCAGGTTCCGGCCTTCCATCTCGCCTTCGATATCCACCCGGTTCAGGTCGGATTCGGCCCCGACAACGTCGAGATGCCATTCCGGATCGCCGCTCTTCAGCACCGCCATCGCGTCAAGCAGGTGGTCCAGCCGCTTGTTCACCGAAAATCGGCCGATGGTGACGATGCGGCGCCTTGCCCGTCGCGAAGCGGTGTCGGCGAACTTGCCGATATCGGCGCCGTTCTCGATCAGCACGCTATCAGGCACGATCTCACAAAACTGCTTGAGATCGGAGGCGCTGCAGCAGACGACGCGGCGATAGGCCTTCGCCGAGGCGCGGGTCAGCGTGCGGAACCATATCTTCTTGATCGCGGCGTATTTCCTTGTGTGGAAGAACCCGCCATGGGTGGTGACGATCATCGGCTTGCCGTGCAGCCGCCGGCCCCAGGCGAGCGCATCGAAGAAGAAGTCGATCGCATGGACATGCACGAGATCGGCATCGCCGAGCTGACGAAAAACCTCCGGCGCCAACGGATAGCGGCTGCTACCGAACCACGGGATGCGAACCACCTCGATGCCGTCGATATTCTCGCGAGCTGGCAGCTTGTCCTCCGGCGCGGTAAACAGTGAGTTCAGCGTGACGACACGGACGCGATAGCCGCGCCGGAGGGTCTGGCGGCTGAGATTGGCGACGACGTCTTCCAGACCGCCGCGATTGGGCAGGAACTGGCGCACGACATGGACGATCAGCGGCGCCGTTTGCGGCTGCGGCTTCTCGCGCACCCTATCTACCTCGACGATCGCCATTTTTCACCTATCGCTGCACGTGCCAAACTCGTTTTGGCGCGGATTTTATAGCAACGACCAGATATCTCAGGCGTTAAGGCGTGGTTTCAGCGACACCCTGCGGAGGCGATTCTTCGCGACAGGGTTAACCGTGTCTGACGGGAATTCAGAAGGCTTTGAAAGTCAGCGTCGTCAGCGACCGGACGATGCCGGGAATATTGGCGATGTTGTCGTTGATGAATTTGCCGATATCCTGGCCTTCCTCGATATAGACCTTCAACAGCAGGTCGTAATCGCCGCTGGTGGAATAGAGCTCCGAGACCAGCTCGGTCTGGTAGATGGCGTCGGCGACGTCATAGGTCTTGCCGGGGGCGCATTGGAGCTGGACGAAGATCGGCTTCATGGAAATTTCCTGCAAAGTTGTTTGGCTGATATAATGGTCGAAAGCCCCATGCCGATGCAAGCCGTTCCTCACCCGGCCGGGTCCGCGGCCGCTTCCGCGACGATCCAGTCGCGAAAGGCGGCAAGCGGCGCATAATCCGCGCGCTCGCTGGGAAAGGCGAGATAATAGCGCTCCCGGCTCTCCATCTCTTTGTCGACGGCTGCAACGAGATCGCCGCGCCTGAGCTCTTCCTGCATCAGGAATGTCGGCAACAGCGCGACGCCGAGGCCGGCGATCGCCGCTTGCGCAGCGGTCGCGAACTGATCGAAGAGCATGCCGTGCACGCGTTCGAAGGAGACACCGTTGCCGGCGAACCATTGCTCCCAGGCATCGGGGCGCGTCGTCAGATGCAGAAGCGGAACGGCAAGCAGATCCTCTGGCCGCGAAATCCGGTGCTGTTTCAGAAAATCAGCGCTGCAGGCCGGCACCGTGCGCTCCGACATCAGCAAGGTCAGTTCCGCGCCGGGCCAGTGCGGGTGGCCGAAGTGGATCGCGGCGTCGATCGAATCGAGCCGGAAGTCGAAGGGCGAAAGCCGGGTGGCCAGGTTGATGGTCACGCCGGGATTGGCGGCGAGAAAGCGCCCCAGGCGCGGCGCCAGCCAGCGCGTGCCAAAGGTCGGCAGGATGGCGAGATTGAGCGTGCCGCCATGCGGATTGGCGCGCAGGTTCAACGAGGCGCTCGAGATACGCCGCAGCGCCTCGCGAATCTCACGGGCATAGCTGTCGCCGGCGAGCGTCAGCCGCATGGTCTGGCGTTCGCGCAGGAAGAGCTCGACGCCAAGCTGCTCCTCCAGCGCGCTCACCTGGCGGCTGACGGCGCTCTGCGTCAGATCGAGTTCGCGTGCCGCCGCGGTCACGCTGCCCGTGCGGGCGACCGCCTCGAAGGCGGCAAGATGCGAAATCGACGGCAGAAAACGCCGTGAGGTAACCATGGTCATTCCGTTTCAGAATGAGCTATTTCCGAAATGTCGATATTTTCGCGTTCTTCGCGATTGTAAAGAGGTTCATCCTGCAAAAACGGAATGAGCCGGAGTTTTCCAAGATGCCGCACGCCTTCGTTTCCACAGACCGTATCCGATCGCTCTTCACCGAGGCGATGTCGCAGATGTACCGGACGGAGGTGCCGCAATATGGCACGCTGATCGAACTGGTGGCGGATGTGAATGGGGACTGCCTCGAAAGCCATCCGGATCTGCGCGAGCGGCTGGCCCGCGCCGGCGAGCTTGATCGCATCGATGTCGAGCGCCACGGCGCCATCCGGCTCGGTACGGCGGTCGAGCTTTTCACCATCCGCAGGCTGTTTGCCGTCATGGGCATGCAAGCGGTCGGTTATTACGATCTCTCGGTTGCCGGCGTGCCGGTTCACTCCACCTGCTTCCGGCCGATCGACGAGACGGCGCTCAACATCAATCCGTTCCGCGTCTTCACCTCGCTGCTGCGCCTGGAACTGATCGAGGACGAAGGTCTGCGTGGTGAAGCCGAGGCCATTCTGGCCAAGCGACGCATCTATACGCCGCGCGCCATCGCGCTGATCGAGCGTTATGAGCAGAATGGCGGTCTCACGGAAGCGGAAGCGACCGAATTCGTTGCCGAGGCGGTTGAAACCTTCCGCTGGCACGGCGAAGCCACCGTCAGCGCCGAAACCTACAAGCGCCTGCATGATGCGCATCGGCTGATCGCCGACGTCGTCAGCTTCAAGGGACCGCATATCAACCATCTGACGCCGCGCACGCTCGATATCGACGCGGTGCAGGCGCGCATGCCCGAACGCGGCATCACCCCCAAGGCTGTCATCGAGGGACCGCCGCGCCGCCAGTGCGACATCCTGCTGCGGCAGACGAGCTTCAAGGCGCTGGAGGAGGCGATCGTCTTCTCGGGTGACGAGGGTGCGGTAAAGGGGACCCATACCGCCCGCTTCGGCGAGATCGAACAGCGCGGTGTCGCGCTGACAGCGAAGGGACGGGCGCTCTACGACCGGCTGCTCGCCTCGGTTCGCGGCGAGGTGCAGGTCGGCGCCGGCGGCACCAAGGCCTGCGCCTACGACCAGGAACTGGCCGAGCGCTTCAAGGCTCTGCCGGACAGCTGGGATGAGCTGCGCAGGCAGGATCTCGCCTTCTTCCGTTATTCCGCCACGCCTGCCGGCATTGCCGCCGCGGTCGCCGAGACATTGCCGGGCGATCCCGAAGCGCTGATCGCCAAGGGCTACCTCACCTTCGCGCCGATCGTCTATGAAGACTTCCTGCCCGTCAGCGCGGCCGGCATCTTCCAGTCGAATCTCGGCACCGACCAGCAGCAGAATTATGCGACGCGCTCGAACCGCGACGCCTTCGAGACCGCACTCGGAGCGACCGTTCAGGACGAACTGGCGCTTTATGCGGAACGGCAGGCCGCATCGCTGGCTGCCGCGATGGAGGCGCTCGGGCTCGCGGGCCTGCAGCTGAGGACCGTTGCGTGAAATCGCCGCTTCAACACCTGTTCTTATGCGCTAGAGTATGCCGGTTTCAATCCGATCGGACCGTGCCATGCTGAATGATCCGCGCTCCCACGGCCTTTGGGAAAAGACCGCCGGCCAACCGCCGGCGACCTCGGCCCTCCGCGGCGCGGTATCGGCTGATGTCGTCATCGTCGGCGGCGGCTATACCGGCCTCTCCTCCGGCCTGCATCTTGCCGAGGCCGGGTCGAAGGTGATGCTCCTCGAGGCGAAAGAGATCGGCTTCGGCGGCGCGGGGCGCAATGTCGGCCTGATCAATGCCGGCATGTGGGTGATGCCCAATGACCTGCCCGGCGTGCTGGGCCGGGTTCATGGCGAACGCCTGCTCGAATTGCTCGGCAATGCGCCGAAGCTCGTCATGGAACTGATCGACAGACATGGAATCGCCTGCGAACTCGAACGCAACGGCACGCTGCACTGCGCCGTCGGCGCCGACGGGCTGAAGGAGATCGAGGAGCGGGCGTCGCAATGGGCAGCGCGCGGCGCGCCCGTCGTGCTGCTCGATGCGGCTGAGACGGCCAAGCGCACCGGCAGCGAGGCCTATGCCGGCTCACTGCTCGATCTGCGCGCCGGAACGCTGCAGCCGCTTGCCTATGCGCGCGGCCTGGCCCATGCCGCCGTCAAGGCGGGCGTCGCCATCCATACGTCAAGCCCCGTCGTCGCAACGGAGCGCCGCGGCAGCCGCTGGGCCGTGAAGACGGAAAACGGCGAGGTCAGCGCGGATTGGATCATCGTCGCGACAGACGCTTATAGCACCGGCCCCTTCGAGCAGGTGCGCAACGAGCAGGTCTATCTGCCCTATTTCAATTTCGCCACCGTGCCGCTCGGCCACAATCTGCGTCAGTCGATCCTGCCGGGGCGGGAAGGTGCATGGGACACCAAGGATATTCTGTCCTCCTTCCGCATGGATCAGGCTGGACGCCTCGTTTTCGGCAGCGTCGGCGCACTGCGCAACACCGGGCTTGCCGTGCATAAGGGCTGGGCTAAACGTGCCCTGAGGCGGCTCTTTCCCTTTATAGGCGACGTTGAATTCGAATGCGAATGGTATGGCCAGATCGGCATGACCGACAATGCACTGCCGCGCTTCCACAAATTCGCCCCCAATGTCATCGGCTTTTCGGGCTATAATGGCCGCGGCATAGCCCCTGGCACGGTCTTCGGCCGCACATTGGCCGACCATATTCTCGGCCGGCTTGCCGAGGCCGATCTGCCGCTGCCGCTGACCTCACCCATGGAACCGAGCTTTCGTGCGCTCAAGGAACTATGGTACGAAGCCGGCGCGCAGGTCGCCCATTTCGCCGATGCCCGCTTCTGAGAACCGAAGCGCTCCTGAGAACAATAAGATTGGAAACACGACAATGACCATCGCCGTCCTCGATCTCGCCACCGAAACCGCCAAGCTGCTTGCCGAACTCGGCGTCGATGCCGACCGCTATCAGGGCGGAACGCTGTCCGTCGCCTCGCCGGTCACCGGCAAGAAAATCGGCAGCCTCAAAGAACATTCCGTTTCCGAAACGAAAGCGGTGATCGAAGAGGCGCATAAGGCATTCCTCGAATGGCGTAACGTGCCGGCGCCGAAGCGCGGCGAGCTGATCCGTCTGCTCGGTGAGGAGCTGCGCAGCGCCAAGACGGCGCTCGGCCGCCTCGTCTCGATCGAAGTCGGCAAGATCACCTCCGAAGGCCTCGGCGAGGTTCAGGAGATGATCGACATCTGCGATTTCGCCGTCGGCCTGTCGCGCCAGCTCTATGGCCTGACGATCGCCACCGAACGCTCCGAACACCGGATGATGGAAAGCTGGCATCCGCTCGGCGCAATCGGCATCATCTCCGCCTTCAACTTCCCGGTCGCCGTCTGGTCGTGGAACGCGGCGCTGGCGATGGTCTGCGGCAATTCCACCGTCTGGAAGCCGTCGGAGAAGACGCCGTTGACCGCGCTTGCCGTGCAGACGCTGTTCGAAAAGGCCCTGAAGCGTTTCGTCGCCGAGGGCGGCAAGGCCCCCGCCAATCTGTCCACCTTGATCATCGGCGGTCGCGAGGTCGGCGAGGTGCTGGTCGACCACCCGAAGATCCCGCTCGTTTCCGCCACCGGCTCGACGGCCATGGGCCGCGCCGTCGGTCCGCGGCTGTCGCAGCGTTTTGCCCGCGCCATCCTCGAACTCGGCGGCAACAATGCAGCCATCGTCTGCCCGAGCGCCGATCTCGACCTGACGCTGCGGGGCGTCGCCTTCTCCGCCATGGGAACGGCCGGCCAGCGCTGCACGACGCTGCGCCGGCTCTTCGTCCATGAAAGCGTCTACGACCAGCTGGTGCCGCGCCTGCAGAAGGCCTACGGCTCCGTCACCATCGGCAATCCGCTTGAAACCGGCACGCTTGTCGGACCGCTGATCGACGGCAAGGCCTTCGAGAAGATGCAGGCAGCCCTTGGCGAGGCGGCATCGGCGGGCGGCAAGGTGACGGGCGGCGAACGCGTCGACAATGGTTCGGCCGATGCCTTCTACGTTCGCCCCGCACTAGTCGAAATGCCCAATCAGACCGGCCCGGTCGAGCACGAGACCTTCGCGCCGATTCTCTACGTGATGAAATACAGCGATTTCGACGCGGTGCTGGACTTGCACAACGCCGTGCCGCAGGGATTGTCGTCATCGATCTTTACCAACGACATGCGCGAGGCGGAAACCTTCGTCTCGGCGCGCGGCTCGGATTGCGGCATCGCCAACGTCAACCTCGGGCCTTCGGGCGCCGAGATCGGCGGCGCCTTCGGCGGCGAAAAGGAGACCGGCGGCGGGCGCGAGTCCGGCTCCGATGCCTGGAAGGCCTATATGCGCCGCGCCACCAACACGATCAATTACGGCAGCACGCTGCCGCTTGCGCAGGGCGTCAAGTTCGACGTCGAATAGGTGGTTGCCGGGAGGCGGCGCTTTTGGAGCGTCGCCTTCGTGATCTGAGGGTCAAGATATTTTGATGCCTCTTTTCCCGGCGGGAAACTTGAAATAGCTGGTCAAGAAAAATATACGCCTCTTACCCCGCCGGGTAACTTCGCCATGGAGGCCATCATGACTGTTGCTGTTAACCGCTTTCCCCACCTGTTGGCGCTCGCCGCTTCGCTTCTCACCGCCACGACGCTCGCAGGCAGCGCCATTGCGCAGGACGAAGGCCTCGTCGTCTACAATGCCCAGCATGAAAGTCTTGGTCGCGAATGGATCGATGCCTTCACCAAGGAGACCGGCATTAAGGTCACCATGCGCCAGGGCAGCGACATGCAGTTCGCCAACCAGATCATTCAGGAAGGCGATGCATCCCCGGCGGACGTTTTCCTGACCGAGAATTCGCCGGCCATGACGCTGGTCGATGGCGCGGGCCTCTTTGCCCCTGTCGAAAAGGAAACGCTGGATCAGGTCCCGGAGCAGTATCGTCCGGCCGACGGCATGTGGACCGGCATTGCCGCCCGTTCTACGGTCTTTGCCTATGACAAGACGAAACTGACCGAAGACAAGCTGCCGAAGTCGCTGCTCGACCTCGCCGATCCGGCCTGGAAAGGCCGCTGGGGTGCGGCACCCGCCGGCGCCGACTTCCAGGCTATCGTCGCCGCCCTGCTGCAGCTGAAGGGCGAAGACGCCACCAAGACATGGCTGAAGGCTCTCAAGGACAGTGCGACGCCCTACAAGGGCAACAGCGTCGCCATGAAGGCCGTCAATTCAGGTGAAGTCGAAGGCGCGGTCATCTATCACTACTACTGGTTCGGCGATCAGGCGAAGACCGGCGAGAACAGCAAGAATGTCGGCATGCACTACTTCAAGAATCAGGATCCCGGCGCTTTCGTCAGCGTGTCGGGCGGCGGCATCCTGAGGTCCACGCAGCACATGAAGGAAGCTCAGGCTTTCCTGAAATTCGTTACCGGCAAGGCCGGTCAGGCGATTCTTAAGGAAGGCACATCCTATGAATATGCCGTCGGCAAGGACACGCCGTCCAACGACAAACTCGTTCCGCTTGCCGATCTCAATGCTCCGAAGGTCGAAGCCTCGACGCTGGACAGCAAGAAGGTCGTCGAATTGATGACGGCCGCCGGCCTTATCTAACTTTCCTGCATGTCGTAATCGCGCGACATGCTTTGACCTTTCTGCCGCAGGCTCGCTGCGGCCAAAACTATTGCTTTTGGCTCAAGAAAACCTTAGGGCATGACGATATCCGGCAACCGCTTTTCAAAAGCGGTTGCCTTCCTTTTTCGGCGTGTGAAGGCATCGGCCTTGCTGCAGGACAACAGATCGCTCGTAGCCGGCAACGAAGTCCCGGTCGCGCCGAAGGCCGCGCAAATGCTGTTGCCGCGCCGGCGCCTGCCGCATTCTTCCGTGATGCTTCTCGCGACCATCATCGCGATCTTTAGTCTCGTGCCGCTCGGCTTCATCGGCTGGATAACTTACGATGTCGGCTGGCAGACGGTGAAAACGCTCGTCTTCCGGCCGCGTGTCGGCGAACTCCTCGTCAATACGGTTCTCCTGGAATCGGCCACCATTCCGCTGTCGATCGCGCTTGCCGTGACGCTGGCCTGGCTGACCGAGCGCACGGATATTCCGTTCGCCAGGCTCTGGGCTTGGCTGGCGATCGCGCCGCTCGCAGTGCCGGCTTTCGTGCACAGCTACGCCTGGGTCAGCCTCATTCCCGGCATGCGCGGCCTGCAGAGCGGCGTCTTCGTTTCGGTGATCGCCTACTATCCCTTCCTCTATCTGCCGGTTACCGCAGCGCTACGCCGTCTCGATCCGGCCATCGAGGATGCCGCGGCCTCACTTGGTCTCAATCCCTGGCGCGTCTTCTTCCGCACCGTGCTGCCGCAGTTGAGGTTTGCCATTTGCGGCGGCTCGTTGCTGATTGCGCTGCATCTGCTGTCGGAATACGGCCTGTTCGTCATGATACGCTTCGACACTTTCGCCACCGCGATCGTCGACCAGTTTCAATCCTCCTACAACAGCCCGGCCTCCAACATGCTCGGCGGCGTGCTCGTTGCCTGCTGTCTTTTCCTGCTTGGCCTCGAGGTGCTGCTGCGCGGCAATGAACGTTATGCCCGCGTCGGCTCCGGCTCGCCGCGTCCGGCCGATCGCCGGCGTCTCGGCTGGTTCGTGGTACCGGCCATCCTTTTGCCTGTCGCCGTGGCAGTGCTGACGCTTGGCGTGCCGTTGACGACGCTCGGCCGCTGGCTCTATCTCGGCGGCAGCGGGATCTGGCGCATCGAGGTCGGCAGCGCCTTCCTGCAGACCATGGCGCTCGCCCTTGCCGGCGGCGTGCTGGCGACGATTGCCGCGGCACCGATGGCCTGGCTCTCCGTCCGCGCGCCCGGCCGTTTCCAGCGTGTGCTCGAAGCCTGCCACTATTATGTCGGCTCGCTGCCCGGCGTCGTGGTGGCGCTCGCGCTGGTGACGATCACCGTACGCCTCGTGCTGCCGCTCTATCAGACCTTCGCAACACTGCTCGTCGCCTATGTGATGCTTTTCCTGCCGCGCGCCATGGTCGGCTTACGCGCCAGCATCGCCCAGGCACCGGTGGAGCTGGAGCGCGCCGCGATGGGTCTCGGCCGCACCCCCGCTCAGGCGGTGCGGCAAATCACCATGCGGCTTGCCGCACCGGGCGCCGCTGCCAGCATCGCCTTGACCGCACTTGGCATCACCAATGAACTCACGGCGACGCTGATGCTCTCGCCCAACGGCGTCGATACGCTTGCGACGAAATTCTGGTCGCTGACGAGCGAGATCGACTATGTCTCGGCCGCCCCTTACGCCGTCATGATGGTCGTGCTTTCGCTGCCCCTCACCCTGACGCTCTATGCCCAATCGAAACGGACCGCCGGCCAATGACGCTGCTTACGATCGAAAACATCAGCAAGCGCTATGGGCCCGTCCAGGCATTGAAGGATATTTCGCTTGACGTCCAGGCCGGCAGCCGCACCGCCGTCGTCGGGCCGTCCGGCTCGGGCAAAACGACGCTGCTGCGCATCATCGCCGGCTTCGAGCAGGCCGACGCCGGCAGAGTGACGCTGGACGGCGACGTGCTGGCCGATGGCCCGGCGGCGGTTCCGGCTCACAAGCGTGGCATCGGCATCGTCTCCCAGGATGGCGCGCTGTTTCCACACCTGAGCGTGGCCGAGAATATCGGCTTCGGCTTCGAACGGGGTGCTGCCGATCGTGACCGGCGCATCGCCGAGCTGCTCGATATGGTCGAGCTCGACCGAGGCATGCTGGCGCGGCGCCCGCATCAGCTTTCCGGCGGGCAGCAGCAGCGCGTGGCGCTCGCCCGCGCCCTTGGCCGCAAGCCGCGGCTGATGCTGCTCGACGAACCATTTTCGGCGCTCGATACCGGCTTGCGTGAAAACATGCGCAAGGCTGTCGCGCGTGTCCTGCAGGCGGCCGGCATTACCGCCGTTCTCGTGACGCACGATCAGGAAGAGGCGTTGAGCTTTGCCGATCAGGTCGCGGTCCTGAGGGAAGGGCAGCTGATCCAGGCGGGATCGCCGCAATCCCTGTACCTGCATCCGAGGGATCGTGAGACGGCGCTGTTCCTCGGCGATGCCGTGCTGCTCCCGGCGATCATCCGCAACGGCCTTGCCGACTGTGCGCTCGGCCATGTCGCGGTCGAAGGCGACCGCCAGGGCAAGGCGGAAATCATGCTGCGGCCCGAGCAGATCCGCGTCGTTGCCGATGAAAGCGATCGCGACTACGGCGGACGGGTCGTCGAGGTGGAATTCGGCGGCGCGGTCTGTACCGTCGCCGTCTCGCTCGATGGCGTTGCCCTGCCGCCGATCCGGATCAAGACCTCGAGCGTCGCCCTTCCCTCGCCAGGCGATCTCGTTCGCCTGGATATATCAGGCAAGGCGCACGTCTTCGAGCGCTGAGCAATAGAGCCTGCGCCTCCTACCGGACACGCGGGCTCTATGCTTTTTTGTTTGCGCATGATCCTTTTCGGAAATCGATTTCCGGGGTCATGCGCTAGCCGACTCTGCGCACCAGCTCTTGCGGCTCGATGCCCTCAAGCCAGCCGCCGGTAAAGCCGGCGCGCTCGAGCCCGAGGCGGATGACCGGCGATTGCCGCATCAGCTTCCAGATGAAATCGGAACGCTCGTTTTCGACGGTCATGACGACAAGGCCCTGATCGATGCCGACGGTGCGGTCGTCGACCCAGCCCTCCGGCCGCTTGGTTTGCACGGTCGGATTGAAGCCGCCGGGGAAGCCGCCTTCCAGCAGCAGGTTTGGATAGGTGGTCAGTAGCGCCTTGGTGCCGTCGAGAGCCGCCTGCCGGTCGTAAGGCAGACAGGCAAGGGCGGCCCAGGGGGCGATCGTGCCGTCATCGGGCCCAAGCGGGGCGCCACGGGCAGCATAACCCAAAACCTTCGGCTGCCGACCGCCGCGCATGCGCCGGGTCGGCGGCGGGCCGTCACAGGCCGTGAAGCCCCAGACATTCCTGTTGTAACCGACGAAACCACCGGGATTGCGCTCGGCATAGTCGCGCTGCATGTTGATGACGACCTGGGTATTGCGGAAGTAATCCCAGTTACGCTCCGCCATCGGCCTGTCCTGGATGCCGCGGAAATCGATCCAGGCATGCGAGAAGAGATGAATGAACAGCGGGCCGGCATAGAGATACGGCTGGTCACCAAACATCATCCAGGAATAGCTCGATGTGAAGGCGTCGTAGCTCGACTGCGGGATGGGATGCGTCGGCGAGGCGAGCGCCAGCGCATAAAGGATGATTGCCTCGTCGAAGCCGTGATAACGCCAGCGCAGGAAACCAGATGAGGGCTTCCAGCCCATGGAAATGGTATCGCCCTTGTTCAGTGCCCAGCGCCAGTCGACGCGCTCGTAGATGAAGGTGGCGAGTTCGCGGATTTCCGTCTCCGTCTCGTCGTCTTCGCGATCGAAGTATTGCGCCGATGTCAGGATGCCGGCGATAAGCAGGGCGGTGTCGATGGTGGAAAGTTCGCTGTTCCAGGCGCGATTGCCGCTATCCATGTGCAGAAAGTGGTAGAAGAAGCCGCGGTGGCCGGTCGCATGCCGCTCCTCGCCCTGGCGCGCCTCGGCGAAGAAACGCAACGTATTGACGGTGCGCTCGGCAGCTTCCTTCCGGGTGATCCAGCAACGCTCGACAGCAACGGGATAGGAGGAAAGGGCAAAGCCGACAGCCGCAATGCTCGCCGGCACCCCGCCGATCGAGGTATCGGCCACCAGGCCATTTTCGGGATTGGAATATTTCAGGAAGTACTTGAAAGCCGAATGCTGCAACCTGTCGATGAGGGCTGCATCAATGTCTTCAATCCGTTGCAGCATAGGCTCCTACCCGACTGTTGCATCGCCCCATGCTTGAACATGGCGGCCGTCCCCCCGGCAAATCAAACCTTTTTGATTCGCAAGGATAAGAGAACACAAACAGAGGCGATTGGTCGTTAACAATTATCGGTGAAATGATATCTAGCATAAGTCATATAAGCGGTGCAGCAAAACGGCAGCCAGGTGCCGCCCCGGCACAGCTTATGTCCGGCACTACTTGCTGCCTTCCAGCCGCTCTGTGAGGCCGCCCGCTTATCGTCCGACTGCATAGGCCTGCATGAGGCGCGGGGTGGCTGCGGCGCGCATCAGCCCATCGGCATCGCGTCGTGCGGCGGTCAACCGGCCGATCGTCCAGGCGTCGGTGATCGTCAGCTTGTGGCGCTTCCGGGCGAGAGCGTCGAGCACATCAGGACCGAAATTCGCTTCCGCCATCAGGCTGCCGGGTTCGCGGCTGCGCGGATAGAAGGAGCTCGGAAAATGAGCGGTATGAAAGAGCGGCTGATCGATTGCCGCCTGCAGGTTCAGCTTGTGATGGACATGCCGCAGGAAGAAGGAAAGCTGCCATTGCTCCTGCTGATCGCCGCCCGGCGTGCCGAAGGCAAGCGTCGGACGGCCTTCATAAAGGCCGAGGGAAGGCGTCAGCGTCGTGCGCGGCCGTTTTCCCGGAACAAGCGAGGTCGGCAGGCCTGGTTTCAGCCAGAACATCTGCGCGCGCGAATTGAGGCAGAAGCCGAGACCGGGCACGGTTGGCGAAGACTGCAACCAGCCGCCGGACGGCGTGACGGAGACCAAGTTGCCGTCACGATCGATCACGTCGATATGCACGGTATCGCCCCGCTTTTCGGACAGATGCGCCATGGTCGGCTCGTAGACGGCGCCGGTCTTGGACTCGGCACCGAGCATCTTCATCGTCAGAGCATGCTGCGCTTCAAAACCCGGAATGATGCCGGGGCGAAGATCGAAGGAGGCATCCGCGCCGACGAGTTTGCGGCGTTCGGC
The DNA here is from genome assembly GCF_900094625.1 of Rhizobium aethiopicum. Taxonomy (GTDB): domain Bacteria; phylum Pseudomonadota; class Alphaproteobacteria; order Rhizobiales; family Rhizobiaceae; genus Rhizobium; species Rhizobium aethiopicum. The sequence goes on from NZ_FMAJ01000017.1 coordinate 51,633, forward strand.
AGCGTAGCTCTCCGACAGCAGATGCGCGACGGGGATCTCGGAAAAACTGGGATCGCCGTAATAGACCTCGCGGTCGGCAAAGGCGAGCTTCATCGCCTCGACGACGGTATGAACGAAATCGGCGCCATCCGGCCGCATCGCGGCGAGGTCGAAACCCTTCAGGATCGACAGGGTCTGCAGGAAGACAGGCCCCTGACCCCACGGCCCGGTTTTGGCGATGGTCCAGCCGTGATAATCATAGGTCAGCGGCTCCTCGATGGTCGCCGACCAGTTGGCCATGTCGCCTGCGGTCAGCACGCCCTTGTGGCGGTTGCCGCTTGCATCCATCACTTCTGCGGTCTTCAGATAGGTGTCGATCCTTTCGGCAATGAAGCCGCGATAGAAGGCGTCGCGGGCCGCCTGCACCTGAGCTTCCCGCCCGCTTTTTGCCTCGGCTTCGGCAATCACGCGCTTCCAGGTTTCGGCCAGCGCCGGATTGCGGAAATTCGCATGCGCTTCGGGAACGCTGCCATCAGGTAGCCACGTTTCGTGGGAGGTGGGCCATTCCTTTTCGAAAAAGGCCGCAAGCCCCTTGATGGTCGCCGAGACGCGGGGCAGCAGGGGATGGCCGTGCTCGGCATAAAAGATCGCCGGCTCCAGCACCTCGCGCACGCTCATCGTGCCGTAGTCGCGCAGCATCAGCATCCAACCGTCGAAGGCGCCGGGAATGACCGTCGCCAGCAGACCGTCGCCCGGGATGAGCGTCAGGCCTTCCCCCGTATAATGCTCGATCGTCGCGCCGGCGGGTGCGGGCCCTTGCGCTGAGATGACCTCGACCTTGTCCTTCTTCTTCGAATAAATCACCGCCGGCAGGTCGCCGCCGGGACCGCAGAGGTGCGGCTCGACGATCTGCAGCACGAAGCCGGTTGCCACTGCGGCATCGAAAGCATTGCCGCCTTTTTCGAGAATGCTCATGCCGACCGCAGAGCCGATCCAGTGAGTCGAGGTGACGACGCCGAAAGTGCCGAGAATTTCAGGACGGGTGGTAAATCCGGTCATGCCGAACATCCTTTTTGTCCGAACCATATCGTTCGGATCGATGGAGCCTCAAACGCGATGCGAACGCGCGGAGAAGAAGACCTGCGGCTCGAAGCCAAAATTCTTGTCGAAGGGGTAGGTCGGACGCTCCTTGCGCCGCCGCGGCAGGCGCTCGACGAACTGATCGACCACGCCCTCCGACAACGCCATCAGGTTGGGATTGGCGATCGGCGCCAGTTCCGGCGAGAGATAGCCCGATTTGACGACGATGATCCTGGCTGCGTGCGGATCGAGACCGAGCCGGGTGAAATCGGCGATATTGTGGTAGGGCCGCCGCTTGGCCGACAGCACGAGATCGATGCCAGGAATCGAAACGACCGCCTGCCGATCCGAGGGGTCATGCGTCTCGTGCAGAAATTTGATGGTGAAGCGGGCATGGACCGGCGTGCTGCCCTTGCTATCGAGCGAGGCGCCGACGCTCAAGGCAAGCTCCGCACCGAGACCCGCGGCATAACAGGCTTCGGTCGCCGCTCTGTCGGCGATGCCGGCAAAGACGACACCGTCAGCACCTTTGGCGATCAGCTCGGCCAAGACATCGGCCCGGTCGCCGACGCCGCCGCCGGTCGGGTTGTCACCGGATTCGGCGAGCACGACAGGAGCGGTCGGGCTGGTGATCGCTTTGGCAACGCATTCCTCGACTGAACCTGTCTCGCAGCCGAAGACGAAGTCTTCGCGGGCATCCCAATAGGCCTTGGCGAGACGCCTCGCCTCGCGCTCCAGCACGGCAGGGTCGGTGCCGGTCATGATAGCGGCGGCCGTGGCGCGCGGTTCGTCGGCCCAGACGTAACCGACCATCAGCGATGCGTCCCAGACGCCATCCATCACATCGATCTCGGGCAGCCTGGCATAGAGGCTCTTAGCCGGCTCATCCACCGTGCTGGTGCGTTCTCCGGGCAGGACGACCGGGATCGGCGCCCAGAGAACGAACGGCCTTGTGCCGGTTTTCAAGCTCTCGACCAGCATCGAGACCGAGCGGCGCATCGTCTCCTCGACATCGATATGCGGGGCGGTGCGATAGGTGGAGTAGATGTCGAGCGCATCGATGATGCGTTGGGTGACGTTCCCGTGCAGGTCGTAGCTTGCCGCGACGGTGCATGCCTCGCCGACGAGCGCGCGGGCCGCACTGATCCAGTCGCCTTCGGCATCCTCCATCCCCTTGACATACATGGCGCCGTGCATGGCGAGGTAGAGACCGTCGAGCGGCAGCAGCGGCTTCAGCCGCTCGAGAAATTCGCTCTTGAAGCCCTCATAAGTGGCACGCGAAACCGGCCCGCCGGCAATGGCGCGGGCATGGATCGTCGGCAGGAACTCGGCATCGTAGTCCTTCAGAAAGCCGAAATAGGGCGATTCCAGCAGACCCTCCCCGCGCAACACCCGAAAATCCTTCTCCTCGTTCAGAACGGGATTGTATGTGCTGCACTCGATATGAATGCCACCGACGGCGATGCGCATGGGAAACCTCGGTTGAAATTGGGAGCAGTCAGGGAAGATATGGGCGACGATGAGCTGAACACGGGGGCGGCATCAATCCGCATGCCCCAACCGATCCTGATGATAGTTCGCGAAACGAGCCAATCAACCGCAATAAATAACAAATTTGCTCCGGGCCGGTCCCTTAGATCAATGATCCGGAATCCCGTAATGCATGACTTGCGATGAGCGCCTTGGAAACTGATTTGCTCAAACGAGCGACGTTCGCCTAGCAGTCGCAAAGCAATTGCAAAGCCGGCGTCAAGCGTGTGAGGTCGTTCCTGCCGGCGCTGGCGATTAAGACCGCCGTCCGCTGCTGGCGAAAAAACCGCCGCAGTCCCCGAGAATCGCATTGGAGGGAGCCTGGTATTGGATCAAGTCCAGATGGCGGAGAGGGTGGGATTTGAACCCACGATACCCTTGCAGGTATGCCGCATTTCGAGTGCGGTGCATTCGACCACTCTGCCACCTCTCCGCGGTCTTGGTCGGCGCTTGTTCGGCGCGGGCGTTCTCATAACGGGCGGACGACAGGTTGGCAAGCCGAAATCTCAAGCTTTTCCATCCTTTTGCCTTGACACCTTTCCGTCACTCGCGTATCCCGCATTCGCAATAGGAGTGGAGTAGTCCGCCCCTTGCCCGCCTCGCGCTCGCGCGGGGTTTCACCGGCAGACCAGAGTTCCGGGCTAGTTCCCTGAAATCCCTGCTTAACTTCGACTGATAAAAAGACGGCCACCTGCTGCTTGCGGGGAGCGCCGGAACGAACATGAAAGGACAAAAAATGTTCGCAGTCATCAAGACCGGCGGTAAGCAGTACCGTGTGGCAGCCAACGACGTGCTGACCATCGAGAAGCTTGAAGCATCCGCTGGCGACTCCATTGAATTCACCGAAGTCCTCGTGATCGGCGAAGGCGCCGACGCGGCGATCGGTGCGCCCTTCGTAGCCGGCGCCTCCGTCAAGGCGGAAGTCGTCGACCAGACCCGCGGCAAGAAGGTCATCGCCTTCAAGAAGCGTCGTCGCCAGAATTCGAAGCGTTCGCGCGGCCATCGCCAGCATCACACGGTCGTCCGTATCACGGACATCGTGGCTGCCAAGTAAGATCAACGGGTTTCAGGTTTAAAGGAGAACTCCAATGGCACATAAAAAAGCTGGCGGTTCCTCGCGCAACGGTCGCGATTCCGAATCCAAGCGCCTTGGCGTGAAGAAGTTCGGCGGCGAAGCCGTCATCGCAGGCAACATCATCGTGCGTCAGCGCGGTACGCAGTGGCATCCCGGTTCCAACGTCGGCCTCGGCAAGGATCATACGATCTTTGCACTTACCGCCGGCAATGTGGACTACCGAACGAAGGCCAACGGTCGCGTCTACGTGTCTGTCATGCCGAAAGCGGAAGCAGCGGAATAAGCCGGTAGCGCTCAAAAACAGCCGGCGTCTCATCGACCCGGCTGGCCGTACCAGGTTCAGTCCAGAAAACAGGGGAGATGGGGCGCCATCTCCCCTTTTTCTTTGTCCAAACAGGAGGACTGAACATGCAAGGCGAATTGATAAGGGTAGACCAATCACGGTCTTCCCGGGAAGACCAGCGGTCTTCCAAGGAGCGGCTGAGGCCGGAGCGGTTAAGGACCGATTGCCCTGTCTTGTTATCGGAAAGGCTCGTCATGCGCGCGCCCCACGAAGAAGACATCGACGCCCTTGCCCATCTCGCCAACAACGCCAAAGTCGCCACCATGGTATCGCGTATGCCGCACCCCTATACCGCCAATGATGCCGCCGACTTTGTTTGGCGTTCGCGAAATGGCGAGATTGGCAAGTGCGTCTATGCCATCACCAAAGCCGAAAACGGCGCCTTCATGGGGTGCTGCGGCGTCGAACCGCATAGCGACGGCAAGACCGTCGAGATCGGTTACTGGCTGGGTGAGCCCTATTGGAACCAGGGCTATACGACCGAGGCCTGCCATGCCCTGGTCGATATGGTATTCAGAACCCGTCAGGACGTCGATCAGATCGACGCCCGCTGCCGGGTGATGAACGTCGCCTCGCGGCGCGTCATCCAGAAGTGCGGCTTCCAGTTCCAGGGATCGGGGCTTGCCGCCTCGCTGGCGCTCGGCAGCAACGTGCCGGTGGAATGGTACAGGCTCGATCGCAAGACCTGGATGTCGCTCCGAAGCTGGGGGAACATCGCATGAGCACGTCGGCACTGCAAAGGCCGGATATCAAGTCGATGATGCCCGGTCCCGCGCCTGTTATCTCGACCGCCCGGCTGACGCTCCGCCCGCACAGGCTGAGCGACGCGCCTGCCATCGCGGAATCGCTTTCCGATTTCGCGGTGACGCGCATGCTCTCCCGCGTGCCCGCGCCCTTCGATCGGCAGGATGCGCTGGACTGGCTGGTGCCGGTCACCTCTGGCGCCCTGCCGGACTGGCCGCTTGCGATCACCTGCAAGGACGATGTCCATATCGGCAACGTCTCGATCGAGCTGCGCCACGGCCGCTGGCACCTCGGCTACTGGCTAAACCGCTACTACTGGCGGCGCGGCTATATGAGCGAGGCGGTGGCGGCGATCATCGAGCGCTTCTCGCGCCGCATGCCGGAGACGCCTGTTCATTCCGGTGTCTTCGCCGACAACCCGGCTTCGCTGCGGCTGCAGGAGAAGCTCGGGTTCCGCATGACGGGTTGCGGCGAAATCTATTGTTTCGCCCGCAACACCATGGTCTCGCATATCGAGACCGTGCTGCAGCCGGGCGCGCTGCAGCCGCGCAAGGTCGCATAACCGAGGATGATGCCAAAAACGGTGAGCGGTTTTCGGACAACGTCGTGCTCTCATAGACAAGAGGAGACGCCGCCGGCTCGGCGGCGTCTCCGTCAATCGCCGATCTCGACCCAAACGGGAAAGTGATCGGAACCGACGGACTGCGTGTCGATCCGGGCGGATTTCAACCGGCCCTCCAGGCCGCAACTGACGAAACAATAATCGAGATGCATGCGTTTGCCGTGATCCTCGGGATCCATCCAGCTGTAGCTCTCAGGGACGTAAGCCTTGAGCGCCGCAAAGGCATCGACCGGCGTGCCGATTCTGGCGACACGGCCGTAATATCCGCCGCCGGCACCGGCAAGCGCACAATATTCGGACGATTCGGGCTCCATATTGAAATCGCCCATGATGATATAATCCTCCGGCAGCGGCGGCTCCGGCAGGTCAAGCTCGCTTCCCCCCGTCAGCGATCCGCCCTCCTGGACGAAGGCGTTGATGCGCGCATTCAAGAAATGCAATTGGCGAATGCGCTCGTCGGCGGAGACATGGTCGAGATGAACGGAGTAGAGACGGACCGCTTCCCTGGGCGCGGCGATCAGCGCCTCGGTTGCGCCCCGCTGCAGGTTGATCTTGCCGATCGTCCGACTGCGCGGCAGCAGCAGCGTTCGCGTCGAGAGGATCGGCCAGCGCGACAGCACCATGTTGCCGAACTGGAATCGGGTGCCGCGCGGCCGCAGCCCGCTTTCATCACCCTCGACATGCGTGTCGCAGGCCGGCCCATACACCCAGAAATAGTCGGGAAACAAGGCAGCAATGTCGGCCACCATGTCGGCAAAACCATTGCGCCAGAAGCCGCGGGTTACCTCCTGGAGCGCGATGACATCGGCGCCTTCGAGGCTGGCGGCAATCCGCGCCAGATCGTATCGGCCGTCGAGACCGAAGCCGTACTGTATGTTATAGCTCACGAAATTCACGATAATCTTTGACCTCCGTCGGAACCGCCTATATCGAATGGGCCAAGACGGGCCGTCCAACCGCCACCGAATACTGGAAGTAAAATGAAATTTCTCGACGAAGCAAAGGTTTATATCCGATCCGGGGATGGCGGCGCTGGCAGCGTTTCCTTCCGGCGCGAGAAGTTCATCGAGTTCGGCGGGCCCGACGGCGGCGACGGCGGGCGCGGCGGCGACGTCTGGGTCGAGGCCGTCAACGGCCTCAACACCCTGATCGATTTCCGCTACCAGCAGCATTTCAAGGCGACGATCGGCACCCATGGCATGGGCCGCAACCGCACCGGCGCCAACGGCAGCGACGTGACGCTGAAGGTCCCGGTGGGAACCCAGATCTTCGAGGAAGACCGGGAAACGATGATTTGCGACCTGACCGAGGAAGGCCAGCGTTACTGCCTCGCCCATGGCGGCAATGGCGGCTTCGGCAATGCCCATTTCAAAACCTCGGTCAATCAGGCACCGGATTGGGCCAATCCCGGCCTGCCCGGCGAGGAAAAAACCATCTGGCTGCGACTGAAGCTGATCGCCGATGCCGGCCTTGTCGGCATGCCCAATGCCGGCAAGTCGACCTTCCTGGCGGCGGTTACCCGCGCCCGGCCGAAAATCGCCAACTACCCCTTCACCACGCTGCATCCCAATCTCGGCGTTGCCACGATCGACGAACGGGAGTTCATTCTTGCCGATATTCCGGGCCTGATCGAAGGCGCCCATGAAGGTGTCGGCATCGGCGACCGTTTCCTCGGCCATGTCGAGCGCACCCGCGTGCTGCTCCACCTTGTCTCCGCCCAGGAAGAAAAGGTCGGCAAGGCCTACAAGACGGTCAAGCACGAGCTCGAAGCCTATGGCAACGAGCTGACCGACAAGGCCGAGATCGTGGCGCTGTCGCAGATCGACGTGCTCGACGAGGCCGAACTGAAGAAGAAAACGAAGGAATTGGCCAAGGCCTGCGGCAAGACCCCCTTCCAGATCTCGGCCGTCACCGGCCGGGGCATGACCGAGGTTCTGCGCGCACTGCGCGACATCATCGTCGAGAACAATGCCGAGGAGAAGCCGGCCAAGGCGCCGAAACTCCGGCATCGCGACATGGTCGTCGGTGACGACGGCAAGGACGAGGATGGGGCCGATGACCAGCCGTAAGCCGCTCGGCCGCTACCGCCGCATCGTCATCAAGATCGGCTCTGCCCTCTTGGTCGATCGCAAGGCCGGGCTGAAGAAGGCCTGGCTCGACGCCATGTGCGCCGATATAGCGAGCCTGAAGGCCAAGGGGATCGACGTGCTCGTCGTCTCCTCAGGCGCGATCGCGCTCGGCCGTTCGGTGCTCGACCTGCCCTCGGGCGCACTGAAACTGGAGGAAAGCCAAGCTGCCGCCGCCGTCGGCCAGATCGCCTTAGCGCGCGCCTGGTCGGAGAGCCTGTCGCGCGACGAGATCGTCGCCGGCCAAATCCTGCTGACGCTCGGCGATACGGAAGAGCGCCGCCGCTATCTCAATGCGCGCGCAACCATCAATCAGTTGCTGAAGATCGGCGCCGTGCCGATCATCAACGAGAACGATACGGTTGCGACCAGCGAGATCCGCTATGGCGACAACGACCGTCTCGCCGCCCGCGTGGCGACGATGACCGGCGCCGACCTGCTCATCCTTCTCTCCGATATTGACGGCCTCTATACCGCGCCGCCGCATCTCGATACGAATGCGGCCTTCCTGGAGACGATTGCCGAAATCACACCGGAGATCGAAGCGATGGCCGGCGGCGCCGCCTCCGAGCTTTCGCGCGGCGGCATGCGCACCAAGATCGATGCCGGCAAGATCGCGACCACCTCGGGCTGCGCCATGATCATCGCCTCGGGCAAGACCGAGAGCCCGCTGTCGGCGATCGAAAACGGCGCGCGCTCCTCCTGGTTCGCCCCTTCGGGCACGCCCGTTACCGCCCGCAAGACCTGGATCGCCGGACAATTGCAGCCGGCAGGCGAACTGCATGTCGACGACGGTGCCGTCACGGCACTCGGCGCCGGCAAGAGCCTGCTTCCCGCCGGCGTTCGCAGCGTTTCCGGCCTCTTCAGCCGCGGCGACACCGTGGCGATCATCGGCCCTGAAGGCCGCGAAATCGCCCGTGGCCTTGTCAGCTACGACGCCGAGGATGCCCGCCGCATCGCCGGCCGCAAGTCGGCAGAGATCGAGGCGATCCTCGGTTATGCCGGACGCGCCGCCATGGTTCACCGCGACGACATGGTGATGACCGCGCAGATCCGGTCGAAATCGGAAAGGCAGAAGAAGGACGCGAGCTATGCTTGATACCGTTGCGCCAGGCCCTGACATTGACGCGCTGATGAACGACATCGGCCGCAAGGCGAAGGCTGCGGCGCGACCGTTGGGCTTTGCGTCCACCGAGACGAAGAACAAGGGCCTGAACGCCATGGCCGATGCGATCCTGGCGAGCAAGGCGCATATTCTTGCCGAAAATGCCAAGGATCTGAAGGACATCGAAGGCAGCGAAACGCTTGCCTCCTTCGTCGACCGGCTAACGCTGAACGACAAGCGCATTGCCGAGATGGCCGAAGGGATCCGCGCCATTGCCGCCCTTGCCGATCCGGTCGGCGAAGTCATCGCTGCCTGGGACCGGCCGAACGGTCTGAAGATCGAACGCGTTCGCACACCGCTCGGCGTTATCGGCGTCATCTTCGAAAGCCGGCCGAACGTCACTGCCGATGCTGGCGCCCTCTGCCTCAAGGCGGGCAATGCGGTTATCCTGCGCTGCGGCTCGGATTCGCGCCGTTCATCGCAAGCTATCCATGCCTGCCTTGTCGAAGGCCTGAAGGCCGCTGGACTTCCAGAGCATGCTATTCAGCTGGTTCCGGTCACCGATCGTGCCGCCGTCGGCGCCATGCTGCGCGGCCTGGAGGGCGCGATCGACGTCATCGTGCCACGCGGCGGCAAGAGCCTGGTGGCCCGCGTCCAGAGCGAGGCCCGCGTGCCGGTCTTTGCTCATCTCGAAGGCCTGTGCCACATCTATGTCGACGCATCGGCCGATATCGAGATGGCCAAGCAGATCGTCGTCAATGCCAAGATGCGCCGCACCGGCATCTGCGGCGCGGCCGAAACCCTGCTCGTCGACGGCGCGGCGATCGGCACGCATCTGACGCCGCTGCTCGAGGTTTTGACCGACGCCGGCTGTGAGATTCGTGCCTCGGCGACGGTGCTGAAGGTCGCGCCAGGCATGAAGCCTGCGACCGAGGAGGACTGGTCGACCGAATATCTCGACGCGATCATCTCGGTTGCCGTCGTCGACGGCATATCGGGCGCCATCGCCCATATCCAGAACTATTCCTCGAACCACACCGAGGCCGTCATCGCCGAGGATCCTGCTGTCGTCGAACGTTTCTTTACCGAAGTCGATTCGGCGATCCTGCTGCACAATGCCTCGACGCAATTCGCCGACGGCGGCGAGTTCGGCATGGGTGCGGAAATCGGCATTGCCACCGGCAAGATGCATGCCCGCGGCCCCGTCGGCGTCGAGCAGCTCACCTCCTTCAAATACCGGGTGCGCGGTGCCGGCCAGACCCGACCCTGACGTGACGACGGAAAAGCTGGACCGACGTTATCTCCGTATGCCGCACAGCGAGCGCGGCATGGCCGTCGGCCTGTTCGGCGGGTCGTTCAATCCGCCGCATGAGGGCCATGCGCTCGTCGCCGAAATCGCCATCAAGCGGCTCGGTCTCGACCAGCTATGGTGGATGGTGACGCCCGGCAACCCGCTGAAAAGTCGCAATCATCTCGCGCCGCTTGCCGAGCGCATTGCCGAAAGCGAGCATATGGCCGCCGATCCGCGCATCAAGGTCACGGCCTTCGAGCAGGCGCTCGGCGTCAGTTACACCGCCAACACGCTGGCCCGCGTCAAGGCCCGTAATCCGCATGTGCATTTCATCTGGATAATGGGCGCCGACAGCCTGCAGACCTTTCACAAATGGCAGAAATGGCAGGACATCGCCCGCACCTTTCCGATCGCGGTGATCGACCGGCCGGGCGCAACGCTCTCCTATCTCTCCTCGAAAATGACGCGCACCTTCGATTTCGCCCGCATCGACGAGGACGACGCGCGCGTTCTCTGGAAGAAGCGGGCGCCAGCCTGGACCTTCATCCACGGGCCGCGCTCCGGCCTGAGCTCGACGGCTATCCGCGACGGCGGCGCACTGCCGGACAACGCCGAGCAGGCTGATTTGCAGAGACATCCAGAAACGAGAAAGCCCGACGGGGGAGGAGATCCGTCGGGCTTATAAACTCGATCGACAACTGGGAGGAGGAGTGTTGCCGATCCTGTCGAACGGCTATGGGAGGAGGAGACAGCCGTTTCGATGAGTGTGTTGTACCATATTCCGCAGGAAGTTGAATATCGATTTGTGCAATGCAGCAATGCCGATGATGCAATACTCGAGTGAGTATCCTTGCAACGCTGCCGCTTTTCTCGGCAGACCGATGAAATAGGTTCTACTACTTCGGTCCTTTGGCTCGCCGGTTTGCATTCTCGGTCTGTTGCGCATCCCTCGGATATTTTTCTTTTCCGGAAAGCCATGCACTTCGTGAATGGCGGAGCCAGTCGTTCGCCGAAAATCGTTATATTTTTACGGATATATCCCTAGCCAAGACGTGAATGTCGTTATATTCGTCAAAATATTTCGAGCCCTGGGAGCAAAGGCATGCAGAACCGCCGCCGATGGATGAAACGGGCAACCGTCGCAATCGCGGCACTCTGGCTTGGCGCGGCAGCGCTGCCGGTGCCGGTGCCGGCCGCGGCCGGCGAAAAGCTGACAGTCTTTGCCGCGGCAAGCCTCAAGAACGCACTTGATGCCGCCAACGCCGCCTGGGATGGGCAAAGCGGCAAGGAAGCTGTTACATCCTATGCCGCAAGCGGCGCGCTCGCCAAACAGATCGAAAACGCCGCTCCTGCCGATATCTTCATCTCGGCCGACCTCGACTGGATGGATTACCTCGCCAAGAAGGACCTCATCAAGCCGGACAGCCGGTCGAACCTGCTTGGAAACCGCATCGTGCTCGTGACCGAAAAGGACAAGGCAAAACCGGTCGAGATCAAGCAGGATTTCGATCTTGCCGCGTTGCTGGGTGATGGCAAGCTCGCCATGGGTGAGCCGAAATCCGTTCCCGCCGGCAAATACGCCATGGCCGCCCTCGAAAAACTCGGGCTCTGGACCTCTGTGGAAAGCAAGGTCGCCGGCGCCGAAAGTGTCCGCGCCGCCCTTGCCCTCGTCTCCCGCGGCGAAGCGCCCTATGGCATCGTCTACCAGACCGACGCGGCCGCCGATAAGGGTGTCGCCGTCGTCGGCACCTTCCCGGCCGATTCCCATCCACCGATCATCTATCCGATCGCAATCCTTGCCGAGAGCAAGAACCCGGATGCCGCAGCCTATCTCGATTTCCTGAAATCCGATAAGGCGACCGCCTTCTTCACTGCGCAGGGCTTCACCATTCTGAAGTGATGACCTGAATTGATTGCGGAATCAACATCGACAGCTTAGCGTGAAGCTCACTTAAGCGAGCCTTCTGTCCGGTTCTAGTCAATGGCTGCCCCTCACCCTAACCCTCTCCCCGTAAACGGGGAGAGGGGACGTGCCCAGCGAGACGTTGCCGAGGGACGGAGGGGTTGCAGCGATTCCCCTTCGCCCCGCGAGCGGGGAGAAGGTGCCGGCAGGCGGATGAGGGGCAGGCGTCGGGTGACATCGGATTTTCCAGGAGACCATCGCATTTGAATATATTCGGCTTGAGCGATGAGGAATGGACGGCGATCCTGCTCAGCTTGCGCGTCTCGATCGTCGCCATGCTGGCGAGCCTCCCGCTCGGCATTCTCGTTGCCCTGCTCTTGGCCCGCGGCCGCTTCTGGGGCAAGTCGGTGCTGAACGGCGTCGTTCACCTGCCGCTGATCCTTCCCCCCGTCGTCACCGGCTTCCTTCTCCTCATCCTCTTCGGCCGCCGCGGTCCGATCGGCAGCCTGCTCGAGCAATATTTCGGCATCGTCTTCTCCTTCCGCTGGACGGGCGCCGCCCTCGCCTGCGCCGTCATGGCGTTTCCCTTGATGGTGCGCAGTATCCGCCTGTCGATCGAAGCGGTTGACCGCAGGCTGGAAGAGGCGGCCGGAACGCTCGGCGCCGGCCCCGCCTGGGTCTTCCTGACGATTACACTGCCGCTGACACTGCCCGGCATCATTGCCGGCATGATCCTGTCCTTCGCCAAGGCCATGGGCGAATTCGGCGCCACGATCACCTTCGTCTCCAATATTCCGGGCGAGACCCAGACGCTGCCGGCGGCGATCTACACCTTCACCCAGGTGCCGGGTGGCGATGCCGGCGCGCTGCGGCTGACGCTGGTCGCCATCGTTATTTCCATGGCCGCTCTGCTTGCCTCCGAGTTCCTTGCCCGCCTCGCCGGCCGGAGGATCGATCCGGAATGACGCTCATCGTCGATGCAAAACAGAGGCTCGGCGCCTTTTCGCTCGATGCCGCCTTCACCTCGGAGCGCGGCGTCACCGCGCTGTTCGGCCGTTCCGGCTCCGGCAAAACGTCGATGATCCGTATCATCGCCGGCCTTGCCCGGCCCGACGAGGGCCGTGTCATGCTCGATGGCGAAGCCCTGACCGAGACTGCCCGCGGCATCTTCGTTCCGAAGCATCGCCGCCGTTTCGGGTATGTCTTCCAGGAGGCGCGGCTATTCCCGCATTTGAGCGTTCGGGCCAATCTTTCCTACGGCCGCTGGTTCGCGCCGAGGAGAGCAGACGGCGAGAGCTTCGACCGCATCGTCGACCTGCTCGGCATCGAGGCGCTGCTCGATCGCAGTCCGTCGACGCTTTCAGGCGGCGAGAAACAGCGCGTCGCGATCGGCCGCGCCCTTCTCTCCTCCCCCCGCCTGCTCTTGATGGACGAGCCGCTCGCCGCCCTCGACGAGGCGCGGAAGGCCGAGATCCTGCCCTATCTCGAGCGATTGCGTGATGAGACCCGAATCCCGATCGTCTATGTCAGCCATGCGATCGCCGAGGTGGCGCGGCTGGCAAACCAGGTCGTCGTCATGCACGACGGCAAGGTGGAAGCGACCGGCCCCGCCATCGACATTTTAAGCCGCCCCTCTGCGGCCTCCGACCGGAAAGAGGCGGGCGCGCTGCTCGAAGGCACCGTCGAGAGCTTCGACGCCCATCACCGCCTGTCGGTCGTCGCGCTGAAATCCAGCCGGCTGCATATTCCCGGTGCCGCCCTTGCGCCAGGCAGACCGGTCCGCATCCGCATTGCATCCCGCGACGTCATGCTGGCGACCGCAAGGCCGGAGGGCCTCAGCGCGCTCAACATTCTTGAAGGCAGCATCGAAGACATGTCGCCGGATGAAGACGGAACGGTCGAAATCCGGCTCGATTGCGGCGGCGATGCCGTTCTCTCGCGCATCACCGCGCTCTCCTGCGAGCGCCTTGATCTTCGGCCTGGCAAATCTGTCTTCGCCATCATCAAGACGGTTGCCCTGGAAGGCTGATCAGCTGCGCTTGCCCGGCTGCAGGTTGCGCCTGCTTTCGAGCCAGGCGAGATCCTCGGCGAGGCTCTCTCGCATCGTCTCTTCCATCCGGCGGAAGCGACCGAGCAATTCCTCGCCGAACGGCGTCAGCGCCGCGCCGCCGCCCTTCTGCCCGCCGCGCTGCGATTCCACCACCTGCTCTGAGAACATCCGGTTCATCTCGCTGACAAGCAGCCATGCGCGCCGATAGGACATGTCCATCGCCCGTCCCGCCGCCGAAATCGACCCGGTCTCGCGGATATGCTCCAGGAGTTCCATCTTGCCGTGACCGAGACGATCCTCATCCGGAAAACTGATTCGCAAGATGGGAACGATTAGTTTTGCAGTCGAGTCGGTCATCGAAGCCAAGGATAGTGGAATTTACCGCACTTTACGCTGCGGCATGGAAACTGTACACCGCCCGGAAAAAGCAGCTCCGGCGGCAATATTCTTTAATTCTAACGTAAGATTGGGTTTTCGGACGTTCCGTACGTTAGCGCGTCTTGAAACATTGATGGTTTGATGCCTATCTTAACCATGATCCGGTCGTCATCGGATCCTGTGTTGTGCATGGTTTGTCATTCCAGGAAAGGGAAAAAACTGACAACAGTACACGCCAAGGGAAAAACGCTCGCCGTTGTCCCGAAGAGTGCGGAACGTGGCGCCGATGCCGCTGCCCGCGCCTTAGAAGCCGTCCTCACCAGCCTTGAGGACTCCAAAGCTGAAGATATCGTCACCATCGACATTGCCGGAAAATCGGCGCTTGGAGACTACATGATCGTCGTCTCCGGTCGCTCGAACAGGCATGTCCTGGCGATCTCGGATCACCTGCTCACCGATCTCAAGGACGAAGGTTTCGGTACGGCCCGCGTCGAAGGTCAGGAAGGCGGCGATTGGATCCTGATCGACACCGGTGACATCATCGTGCATGTGTTCCGTCCCGAAATCCGCGAGTTCTACAACATCGAGAAGATGTGGGCGGCTCCGGATATGGATGAAGAAACACGGCACTGACAGGCGAACCGGCATCGTCCGGCGCCTGAGATGCGGCAGTTGACTGGCCGGGGAAACATGTAAAGCCGGCTGCGGTGCGTCGTGCGCCTGAAACGCCGTCGTGAGCAGGAGCGGGGAATGCGAGTTGGTCTTTTTGCAGTGGGACGGCTGAAGTCCGGCCCCGAAAAGGATCTTGTGGCCCGCTACCTCGACCGTTTTGCCAAAGCCGGCTCCGCGGTCGGTCTCGAGTTCACGCGTGTGGCCGAAGTCGCTGAAAGCCGCGCCTCCAATGCGGAAACCCGCAAGCGCGAGGAGGCGGCGATGCTATTGAAATCGCTCGCGGAGGGCAGCGTTCTCATTCTTCTCGACGAACGCGGCAAAGCACTCGACAGCGAAGCCTTCGCAAACCTGCTCGGCAGCTATCGCGACCAGGGTAAACGCGAGCTGACGATCGCGATCGGCGGAGCCGACGGCCTTGATCCCGCTCTTTACGACCGGGCCGATGCCACACTTTGCCTCGGCAAAATGACCTGGCCGCACCAACTGGTGCGCACCTTGATCGCCGAGCAGCTCTACCGCGCCGTCACCATCCTTTCCGGCCACCCCTATCACCGCGCCTGACCATTGCAGTCCGGCAGCACCTTTGCGCCATGCGTCGCATTGTCACGCAGCCGTGTTTTGCGCAGGCCGCCGTTCTCCCGCAAACTTTCTGGCAAAGCGTGCCAAATCAGCTTAGTCTCCGCGCGATTTGAGAGAGTGCCCGGACACGCATGACGACGACTCCAACCAGGCGACACCACATGATTGGGCCGGCACTTGCTGTCGGTTTCGGTGTTGCGGCCATCGTTGTGCCGACCAGCCCGTTTTCGGTCCGGGCTCAGGATGCCGCCCCGCAAGCGGCACCCTCTTCGAATTCGCCGGGAGCTTTGCCGCCGCCGCCCGATCCGGCCGCCGAACTCGCCGCCAAACGGGATCAGACCCGCGCTGAGCTTGAAACCCTGTCGAAGACCATCAGCCTGTCGTCCGACAAGGTGAGCGAACTCCAGCAGAGCATCGCCAATCTGGAAAAGAGCACGCAAAGCATTCGCCAGGCGCTGATCGATTCCGCCGCCCGCCGCAAGGGGCTGGAAAGGCAGATCCTCGAGAGCGAGAAGAAGCTCGCCGATCTCGGCGTCAAGGAGGATGGCATCCGCCGTTCCCTGCATGAACGCCGCGGCCTGTTGGCCGAGGTGCTGGCGGCGCTCCAGCGCATGGGCCGCAATCCGCCGCCGGCTTTGCTCGTCACCCCCGACGACGCGCTCGCTTCCGTGCGCAGCGCCATTCTGCTGGGTGCCGTCGTGCCCGGCATCCGCAAGGAAACCGACAAACTCGCCGCCGATCTCGCAAGCCTGGCCGCCCTGCAGACGGCAAGCGCCGCCGAGAAGGCTCGGCTGACGGCGACGATGACCGATGGCATCGAGGAAGAGCGGCGCATGGACCTGCTGCTTGCCGAAAACGACAAGCTCAGCCGCAGCAACGCCGCCGAACTGGAGGCCGAAAGGAAACGCTCGGAGGAACTGGCAGGCAAGGCGACCAGCCTCGAAGGCCTCGTCGCCTCGATGGAATCCGAGATCGCTTCCGTCCGCGAAGCCGCCGCCGCCGCCCGCCAGGCCGAGGAGAACCGCAAGCTCTTGACGGACGAGCAGCGGGCTCAGGCGAAGGCGCTGGCCGAGAGCGGCGTGCCCGATAAAAACCGCATTGCGCCCGCATATCCCTTCGCAGAATTGAGGGCGAAATTGGAGCTGCCCGTGGCCGGCGATATCCTGCGCCAGTTCGGCGACGCCGACGGCACCGGCCATGAAGCCATGGGAATGACGGTCGCGACCAACCCGGAGACCGTGGTGACGGCGCCGGCAGACGGCCTGGTGGTTTTCGCCGGCGCTTTCCGCAGTTACGGCCAGATGATCATTCTCGACGCGGGCGACGGATATCACCTGGTGATCTCGGGAATGGATACGATCAATACCCGTCAGGGAAAATTCGTTTTCTCCGGCGAGCCGCTCGCCGTGATGGGCGCGAAAAGAGTGGCAAGCGCGACTGCATTGGCGCTGGAAACGGACCGGCCAACGCTTTACATTGAATTTCGAAAAGACGGTAAACCGGTCGATTCCCGACCGTGGTGGACCGCCAAGGACACTGGAAAGGCACGCAATGATTCGTAGGGCTTCTTTTGTTCTGGTCGGCGCATTGATGGGTGCGACCGCGATGAGCGTCATTTACTCGGCAGGTGTGCCGGCAGAAGCAGCCGGATCCTCCACCTACAAGGAACTGTCGGTATTCGGCGACGTCTTCGAACGCGTGCGCGCGCAGTACGTCACACCGCCGGCCGAAGACAAGCTGATCGAGAACGCCATCAACGGCATGCTTTCCTCGCTCGACCCGCATTCGAGCTATATGAATGCGAAGGATGCCGAAGACATGCGCACCCAGACCAAGGGTGAATTCGGCGGTCTCGGCATCGAAGTCACGATGGAAGACGAGCTCGTCAAGGTCATCACCCCGATCGACGATACGCCCGCCGCCAAGGCCGGTGTTCTCGCCGGCGATTACATCTCCGAGATCGACGGCCAGTCCGTGCGCGGCCTGAAGCTGGAAGACGCCGTCGAGAAGATGCGCGGCGCCGTCAACACGCCGATCAAGCTGACGCTGATCCGCAAGGGCGCCGACAAGCCGATCGAGCTGACGATCGTTCGTGACGTCGTCGCCGTCCAGGCCGTCAAGTCGCGCGTCGAGGACGATGTCGGTTACCTCCGCATCATCTCTTTCACCGAAAAGACCTATCCCGACATGGAAAAGGCGATCAAGAAGATCAAGGATACCATTCCGGCCGACAAGCTGAAGGGTTACGTCCTTGACCTGCGCCTCAATCCGGGCGGCCTGCTCGACCAGGCGATCAACGTCTCCGACGCCCTGCTGCAGCGTGGCGAGGTCGTTTCGACGCGTGGCCGCAATCCCGATGAAACCCGCCGCTTCAATGCCGGCCCGGGCGACCTGACCGATGGCAAGCCGGTGATCGTGCTGATCAATGGCGGTTCGGCTTCCGCGTCGGAAATCGTTGCCGGCGCCCTTCAGGATCTGCGCCGCGCTACCATTCTCGGCACCCGCTCCTTCGGCAAGGGTTCGGTCCAGACGATCATCCCGCTCGGGGAAAACGGCGCACTGCGCCTGACCACGGCGCTCTATTACACGCCGTCGGGCCGCTCGATCCAGGGCACCGGCATCACCCCTGACATCAAGGTCGAGGAGCCGCTGCCGGAGGAACTGCAGGGCAAGATGGTAACCGAAGGCGAATCCAGCCTGCGCGGCCACATCAAGGGCCAGAGCGAGACCGACGAAGGTTCGGGCTCCGTCGCCTATGTGCCGCCGGATCCGAAGGACGACGTTCAGCTGAATTACGCGCTCGACCTCCTGCGCGGCAAGAAGACCGATCCGGCCTTTCCGCCGAACCCTGACAAGGCCGTCGTCGCCAAGTAATCGATCATTGCAAGGCCGGGCACTCGCCCGGCCTTGACCCTTTCAGCTGTTTCCCGGTTTTGGAGCGGGCGAGAAAATTGGGAACGGACCTGCATGCGCCGTTGGGGCGCAACCGCAAAACCGGCAGCCGGCGCCCGGGTGTGCTGCGCCTCGGCCGTATCGCCGCTAGTCTGTGCCTTTTCACGATAGGCGGCTTTTCTCTCTATACCGCCTTTCGTGGCGACGGGCTGGAGCGCGCCAAACCGCCGGCGGCCGAACAGGCAGCAATCCAACCTTCCAATAAGCCACCGACGACTGCTGCCAATCAGGCGGCCGACGGCATGCCGCGCGCCGATCCGCGCTCGGGCGCCAATGTCGAGCAGATGGTTACCGGCGACGGCTCCGTCGTCACCAAATACAGTCCCCGCCCGCGCGACGGCGGCGGGCCGGTGCTGGTCGATGCCATGCAGATCGGCCAGGATCCGCGCATGGCAGCCCAACCCAATGAAGCCCTGCTTGAAGAGACCGCCTTTGGCAGGCTGCCGATCGTCGGCCCGGACGGCCGGCGGCCGATGGACCAATATGCCCGCCCCTCATCCCAAGCGCGCGGCATCCGTGTTGCTATCGTGGTCAGCGGCCTCGGACTCAGCCAGACAGGAACGCAGCGCGCCATTGCCGAACTGCCGGAGGAGATCACCCTCGCCTTTGCCGCAAGCGGCAACAGCCTGCAGCGCTGGATGCAGGAAGCCCGCCGCGGCGGCCACGAGATTCTGCTGCAGGTGCCGCTCGAACCGTTCGACTACCCGGCCAATGATCCGGGTCCGGAGACCCTGCTGACGGGCAAGCCGGTCGCCCGCAATATCGAGAACCTGCACAAGGCGATGGGCGAGATCACCAACTACACCGGCATCATGAACTATCTCGGCGGCCGTTTCCTCTCCGATCCATCCGCTATGGAACCGGTGATGCGCGATATCGGCAAGCGCGGCCTGATCTTCCTCGACGACGGCACGTCGGCGCAGTCGAAAACGGCTGATGTCGCAAAGGGGACGGAGTTGCCCTATGCCTTTGCCGATCTGCAGCTCGACGGCCAGCTCGATGTCAACGCCATCCTGAAGAAGCTCGACGAGCTCGAACGCATCGCTCGCAAGAACGGCCAGGCGATCGGCATCGCGTCGGCTTTTGACGAAAGCGTCGACGCCATTGCCAAGTGGAGCGAGGAGGCTTCGATGCGCGGCATCGAGATCGTCGGCGTCGCGGCGCTTTCGAACGATCCCAGAAACCCCTGAGATGATGTCCTGAACGGAGAAGAAGATGAGCCAGGCCAACGTGAAAGCCGAGGATCTGCCCTATCGCCCATGCGTCGGGGTGATGATCCTGAACCGCAATGGCCTGGTCTGGGCCGGGCGACGCATCCCCGACGGCAATTCCGAATATGACGGCTCACCGCAGCTCTGGCAGATGCCCCAGGGAGGCATCGACAGAGACGAAGATCCTTTGGATGCCGCCTATCGCGAACTTTACGAAGAGACCGGCATCAGGACGGTGACCCTGCTCGCCGAAGCGCGGGACTGGATCAATTATGATCTGCCGCCGGCACTGATCGGCATCGGGCTGAAAGGAAAATTCCGCGGCCAGACGCAACGCTGGTTCGCCTTCCGCTTCGAAGGCGAAGAAAATGAAATTGCCATCAACCCGCCGCCTGGCGGCCACGAGCCGGAATTCGATGCCTGGGAGTGGAAACCGATGCAGGAACTGCCAGGCCTGATCGTGCCCTTCAAGCGTGCCGTCTACGACCAGGTGATCGCCGAATTCCAGCACCTGGCAACGCTGCAGTCGGAACAGTGATTACGGCAAACCGACCCCGTCTCGCGTTCGGAAGGCAGGAGCAAAGAGCGACCAGTGTATTCAGCGAATGCTTGGCGACTGGATTGCATCAGGCGATATCAGATCGGGAATACCGGCCGTTCGGGACGGCCGGTATCTTTTAGCGATTTTATTCGGCCTCGTTGGCCGAATCGGCGTTGAGCTGGCCGTATTTGCTTTCGCCGATTTTCTCGAGCAGATCGAGCTGGGTTTCGAGGAAATCGATATGGCCTTCCTCATCCATCAGCAGCTCTTCGAAAAGCTTCATGGAAACGTAATCGCCGGCCTCATGACAGATATCGCGCGACTTCTTGTAGGCCGTGCGGGCGTCGTACTCGCCGGCCAGATCGGCTTCCAGAACTTCCTTGACGTTCTGGCCGATGCGCAGCGGTGCCAGGGTCTGCAGATTGGGATGGCCTTCGAGGAAAATGATGCGCGCAACAAGCCGGTCGGCATGGTGCATCTCTTCGATGGATTCGGCGCGTTCCTTCTTGGCGAGCTTGGTGTAGCCCCAGTCCTCAAGAAGACGGTAGTGAACCCAATATTGGTTGACGGCACCGAGTTCGAGGAACAATGCCTCGTTAAGCCGCTCGATGACCTTTTTGTCGCCTTTCAATGTCCGCTCTCCTGTTTTCCTCATGGAATTGCTTCAAGCGCGACATGAAATCAAATATTTCGGCTTCCGTCGAGTGGCGACGGGCGTGATATTCCTCGGTCGTCCGGATAATAATGTCGACCACGTTGGGGAAACAGCCGCAGCAACGGCCGCGTTTTTCCATGGCGTGATAGACCTTCGCAGGCACGATAAGCTGCCAACAATCTTCGTCGAGAAGGTCGGTGATAACCTCCCGGATTTCCTTGTCGGTTATATAATTGCAGCTGCAGACAAGCACGTCTTCATTTCCAAACATGACACTGACTATCGTGTTTTCTGCTAAAGAAGACGGTAGCTGTCAAGAAAAAAATTTGAATCCGGCGGCATCGATTGCAGGCGATGGGTGGAGCCTGTTGCAGATTAATTGTGCGGCGATCGCAAGATGAGAACATGCCCCAGTCGATCCGACCGCTCAATGAAAGTTCCGCCCGCGCGGCATGACCTCGGCGGTTTCGGTCGCACCGACATGGCCCGCGCCTCCCGTTCGCCTTTCCATTTCCGTCCTCTCCTGCGCGGTTGCAAGCTTCCTCTGCAGTGGATCGACCCCTGGCCTCAGCACCTCGTCGGCGCGTTCGCAGGCGGCGAAACGTCGGGCCTCGCGTTGCAGGATGCCAAGCGCCGGCGTCATGTCCTCGATATGCTCGACGACCGTATGGATTACGCCGCTATGGCTCTGCAGCCTGCCGCGGATTTTCACGAGCCGGGCACCCATGACCACTGCCCGGTATTTGTCGAATATCTTGCTCCAGACGATTGCGTTGGCGACGCCGGTCTCATCCTCCAGCGTCATGAAGATGACGCCCTTGGCCGATCCCGGTCGCTGGCGCACCAGTACCAGACCGGCGATTGTCACCCTCTTTCCGTTCGGCACCGTCAGGAGATCGACATTCCGGGTGATGCCGATCTTCCGGAATTCCTCCCGCAGGAAGGACACCGGATGCGCCTTCAGCGACAATGACAGATAGCGATAGTCCTCGATCACCTGCTCACCCGGCGGCATATCAGGCAGGCTGGCCGTCGGTTCGACCTGCAAATCGATATGGTTCACTCTGTCGAACAGAGGCAATTTTTCAGGAGCATATTTTGCATCCAGCGCTCTTGCGGCCCAGAGCGCCTCACGTCTCGACAGTCCGATCGAACCGAAGGCATCGGCATCCGCCAGCCTTTCGATATCGGCTCTGTCGAGGCCGGAACGCAGCCAAAGATCACGAACCGAGCCATAACCATCGCCTCTGTGGGCGATAAGGCTCTCCAGCGCTTTCTCGGAGAGCCCCTTGACCTGGCGAAAACCGAGACGGACGGCTCGTTTTGCCCTGATGATGTCTCGCATGTCGGCGTGCCGCATGTCGACGGCATTTCTGTCGAACACCGCCTCTTCGAGATGGCAATCCCAATCGGATCTGTTGATGTCGACAGGCCGGATCTCGACCCCGTGTTCCCTGGCATCACGAACGAGCTGCGCCGGTGCGTAAAAGCCCATCGGCTGCGAGTTGAGCATGGCAGCGCAAAAGACGTCGGGATAATAGGCCTTGATCCAGGACGAGGCATAGACCAGCAGGGCAAAGGAAGCCGCATGGCTTTCGGGAAAGCCGTATTCGCCGAAGCCTTCGATCTGGCTGAAGCAGCGTTCGGCGAAATCCTTCGGATAGCCTCTCTCGGTCATGCCGTTGATCAGGTCGTCCTTGAACGCGTTGACCTTTCCCAACCGCTTGAAGGTCGCCATCGAACGGCGCAGGCGATCGGCCTTGGCAGGCGAGAATCCTGCCGCCGTGATCGCGATCTGCATCGCCTGCTCCTGAAACAGAGGCACGCCGAGCGTCCGCTTGAGGATCGGGATCATCTCGTCTTTCGGATAGTCGATCCTGAAGCCGGGAGAATGCGACTGCTCCCGCCGCGTCAGATAGGGATGAACCATATTGCCCTGAATTGGCCCCGGCCGGACGATCGCCACTTCGATCACAAGATCGTAGAAACGTCGGGGCTTCAGCCGGGGCAACATGCTCATCTGCGCCCTGCTTTCGATCTGAAAGACGCCCAGCGTGTCGGCCCGGCACATCATGTCATAAACCGGTACGCCCTCGTCTCCGTGTTCCCTGTTGCCAAGATCGGCAAGGGTTTTCTTGACGCCGTAATGCAGCTCGAGCAATGAAAAAGCTTTTCTGAGACATGTCAGCATTCCGAGCGCCAGCACATCGACCTTGAGGATCCTGACATTGTCGAGGTCGTCCTTGTCCCACTCGATCATGTAGCGATCCGGCATCGCCGTCTTCATGATCGGCACGACCTCGTCGAGCCGGTCCCGGGTGATGACGAAGCCGCCGACATGCTGGGTCAGATGGCGCGGGAAGCCGAGAAGCTCGGAGGCATAACGCAGAACGTTTGATGTCACCGGATCCGAAATGTCGAGCCCCGCCGCCTTGGCATCCCGCTCCGACAGATTATCCTCCGACCATCCCCAGACCAGGCTGCTGATCGCCGACTGGACATCCTCCGAAAGCCCGAAGGCCTTGGAGACCTCGCGGCCGGCCGAACGGGTGCGATAGGTGGTGACGCCAGCCGTCAGCCCGGCATGCTCCTTGGTATATTTTCTGTAGATGTACTGGATGACCTCTTCGCGCCGGTCATGCTCGAAATCCACATCGATATCAGGCGGCTCGTCGCGGTCCATCGAGATGAAGCGGTCGAAAAGCAACGTGCTTTTGGTCGGATCGACTTCCGTGATCTCAAGACAGTAGCAGATGACCGAATTGGCCGCGGAACCGCGGCCCTGGCACAGGATCTTCAATTCATAACGCGCATGCTGAATGAGCTTGTGAACCGTCAGAAAATACGGCTCGTATTGCTTCTCCCGGATGAGGTTGAGTTCATAGTTGATCTGGGTCTGGATCTCGGAGGGGACACCATCCGGATAACGCTTTGCAGCCCCTGTCCTCGTCAATCGCTCGAGAGTTTCGTAAGGCGTTTCGCCGGGATCGTTTTCAGGCGGATAATTGTGTTTGAGTTCATCGAGCGAAAACGAAAGCCTGCCGAAAAACATCTGGGTATTGGCGATCGCCTCCGGATAATCCCGGAAAACGCGGGCCATTTCACGTGGGCCCTTGAGATAACGCTCGGCATTCGGAGCAAGAAGAAATCCTGCCTCGGCAATAGGAACGTGTTCCCGAATCGAGATGACGATATCGGAAAGCGGGCGGCGGTCGGTATGGTGATAGAGCGGCTGGTTGGTCGCAATGACAGGAATGCCGTTGCGCGCGGCGATCATGGAAAGCGTTGCGAAAACCGGCCGGTCGCGGCCGTCGTAGGCAGGCGCCAACGCCATGTGAAATGCCTTGCCGAAGCGTTCTCGGAAACGTTCGAGACAGGCTTCCAATTCCTGCTCGCCGGAAATTTCGCCGGCAACCGACGGATCGGGGACAAGGGCGAGCATCATCTCGTCTCCCCATTCCATGATATCCGCCTCGTAAAGCAGGCAGGATCCTTTTTCTGCCCGCAGGTTTCCCGCGCTCAGCAAACGGCAGAGATGCGCCCAACCCTGCCTGTTCCGGGGATAGGCAAGGATTTCGGGGGTTCCGTCCGAAAAGACGAGCCGGGCGCCCGGTTGAATCCGGATAGGATCGAGAATTTTCTCCTCTTTGTCATGGAGGTTCTTCTCATGCCTTCGCTTAAATTTCTCTTCGATCTCCTGCGCCTGCGCATGCGCCCTGACGACACCGGCAACCGAGTTCCGATCCGCAATCCCAAGACCGGAAAGTTTCAGCATGGCAGCCTGCACCACCATTTCCTCAGGCTTCGAAGCGCCTTCCAGAAAGGAGAAATTGGTGCGCGCACCGATCTCGAAAAATGCCGGCGCCCTGTTCATGCGAAAACCCCGTGCATGAACCAGCGCGGCGGCGGCTCCTCGCCATAGAAGCCTTCGCGATAGATCCAGAAGCGATGCCCGGCATTGTCCTCGACCCGGAAATAGTCACGGGTCCTGGCATCGGCGCCATCGATCCACCACTCCATGGCAAGGCGTTCCGGACCTTCGCTGCGCAGGACCTGATGCTGCACGCGCCGCCAGCGGAAACTTTGCGGCGGCCCTTCCGGAACTTCGGCAAGCGAAGCCTCCACCGGTTCCGGCCTGGCAAAAAGCCGCAAGGGCCGTTCGCTGCGGGAGGGGGAGAGACGGCTTTCCCCGCCTTTGGGTCGCGTGGGAGAACCTTCCATCAAGGGACTTGCAATCGCCGCGCGTTCCGGCACATGGCTCTCGCGAAGCTGAAAACCTTGCAGACAGTCCGCGCCGAGGCGGGCCGAGACGCGATCGACGAAAGCCGCAAGCGAAATTTCTCTTTGCCGGCCGCCGTCGAAATCTCCCTGCGTCGCTTCGAAGGGCTCATGGCGCACGACATTCAGCCGCAGGATCTCGAAACCGTAGCCGGCATCGAGATCGTCATGAATGGCTTGCAGGCGCTGTGAAAAGAGATCCGCGATCTGCTTCGGCTCCCTGAGCGGCCGCGAAGCGCCGACGGCGATCCGGAAAACCCTACCGTCGACCCGAAAGAGCACGAGTTCGAAAGCGCGGCCGCCGGCGCCGCGCGCTTCCAGGGACGGTTTCAGCGACATGGCGAGATGGCCGGCAAGGGCGAGGATATCCTCCTCGGTGCCGATTGGCTCGGCCAGCCGCCGCTCGGCCGACAGGCTGGCGACGGGCAGCCGCGGCGAAACCGGTTCCTCGTCATGTCCGAGCGCCTGATCGAGCCGCAGCAGCAGGCTCGCTCCGAAACGGCGGGTCAACGGCGCCCGTGGCGCGTTCATGACATCGCCGATATATTTCAGCCCGAGCTTCTTCAGCGACGCCACGGTGTCTTCGTTCAATCGAAGTGCGGCAACCGGTAACGGCGCCAGCACATCCTCCATCTCCTCGTCTTCGACGACACCGCCATTGCCGAAACGGGTGACGGCCGAGGAAAGGCCGGGTGATGAGGAGATCGAGCCGCGCACGTCGAGCCCCATATGGAAAAGCCGCATGAGAATATCCTTCAACAGCGCTCTCTCGCCGCCGAAAAGATGGGTGCAGCCGCTGATGTCGAGGAACAGCCCATCCGGTCCGTCGATCGCCACCAAAGGCGTATAGCGGTCGCACCAGTCGGCGATGGCTTCGAGCAGCCGCGCGTCGGCGGTCGGGTCCTCCTCGACAATATCGAGCTTCGGATGCATGGCGCGCGCTTCCGCGACACCTTGGCCCCTCTTCAGGCCCAAGGCTTCGGCGGTCTCGTCCAGCGCCGTCAGCCGCATGGCATTCTCGTGCTTTCCGGCACAGACGATCGGCGCAGCCTCAGGACGCCCTTTCAAACGCCAGGAAAGGCCCCATTTTCTGCGGGCGATCCTGTCCGTCGAAAGATGCGGAAAGCTGAGCGCCAGGATACGCTGACCGTTCGTCTGGAGTAAGAGCGTGCCTTGGTTCGCCGACGGGGAAAAACTGACGTTCATGGGGGTTCCACTCCAGAAGAAGGGAGAGCGAAGCCGGGTTGCGGCTCTTCTCCAGGCTGAGACGAAAAACCGGATTGCCGATGCTGCCGGCAAGCCTCGATCCATCCGGCAGAGCCCGCATGCCGGATGGCGCGGGCTCGGCCAGAAGACGAAAGACGGCGCTGCTTGCCTCCTCCTCTCCGGCCTGCCGAAGCAGGAAGAGCGGGCGGCCGGCCGCCTTGGCGCGCAAACCGAGCCGCCGGCTCTCGGTCAGGCCGAAATGCGCAGGATTGCCCCTGATCTCCAGGATGACGACCGAAAAGGCGCCACTTTCCACCGCGGTTTCTGCAAGCCAGAGCGCCTCATCGAGCTTGCGCGGCGAAGCGTGCACGAAACGCCCGGGCTGCAAGCCGAAATCCTGAAGACCCACCGCATAGGGAAGGCCGGCCTCGATCGTCGAGACTGCATCGCCGATCCAGAGCATCGGCGAACGGTCGCCCGCCTCCTCCTCCACCCGCTGCAGCAGCGCTGCGGCCGCAAGGGCGAACCCACAGGCGGCCCCTGCATCCCGGAAAAGCGCGGAACGGATTTCCGTGATCGCATCGAGCGGCAGCCCGCCTCCCATCGCTTCGTCGAGCGATGTCACGCCAAACGGCAGGCATCCGCGCCGATCGCGTTTCGTATCCTGCTGCCCAGTCTTCCCCAACGCCAGGGCTTCCCGCTCCACTGCCGCAAGCGCCGGCGCAGGCTTTCCTTCCAGCTTGGCTATGGTTTCGCGGAGCGCAAAAAGCCGCTCGCGCGCCAGGGCGTTCTGCGCCATGGCGTTTACTCCGTCCGTCGTGTTCCTGTTATGTTCTTATGGATTCCAGAGAGCCGGAGAAGAGTCAACAACCATTTTCTATGAATTTATTCCTGCCTTTGATTCCACACTCGAAAAACGGCAGCAAAGGTTCTATATGGGCCCGCAAAGGAAGGAATATTCATGGCCCGCATAGACCAGAGCGATGATTGGCGAGACCGCCATGCGCCGACGATCAGCACTTTCGAGTCGCTGGCCATGGAAGCCTATAGCCATTTGCCGGATGAATTCCGCCAGCTGACGACCAACCTCACGATCGAGATCGAGGATTTCCCTGATGACGACGTTTTCGAGGACATGGCGCTGGAAACCCCTTTCGATCTGCTCGGCCTTTTCGAGGGCAGAGGTATTTCCGAACGTTTCACGGTGGAAACCGGCGAGATGCCGAACCGCATCCGCCTCTATCGGCGTCCCATCCTCGATTACTGGGCTGAGAACGACGAGACGCTCGGCGATATCATCACCCATGTCCTGATCCACGAGATCGGCCACCATTTCGGGCTGAGCGACGATGATATGGAGCGGATCGAGGCCAGCGCCGAGGAAGCCGCGGAACGCTGACACCGCGTCCGGAAGAACGCGCTATTGCTCGGAGAGCTTCATTTCCGGATCATAATCCTTGCCTTCGACCTCCTTGACGACGGCCTGGCCGCACTGCATCGCGCCGGTTGCCGCATTGAAGGCATAGGTCGGCGAGCCCTCCAGCGACCAGCCCTTGTTGAGGGCGGCGGTAACCTTGTGACAGAAGGAAGCATCGTCGGGGCCGGTCAGGAAGCGGTAGAGTTTCATCAGGCAGGCTTTCTTGCGGAAATCAGACGTGCTTTATGAACCAGAGCTTCGGCCTGGACAAGATGCAGCCGCTCGATCATCCGCCCGTTCGCATTGATGACGTTGAGCCCCCTGGCAGCCGGATCGGCAAAGGCTGATATAATTGCCTGCGCCTCGGCAATCTCATCAGCGCTCGGACCGAAATGCCGGTTGGCGGCCGCAATCTGCGCGGGATGGATCAGCATCTTGCCGGCAAACCCCATGGCGCGGCCCTGCCCGCATTCGACGTCGAAACCTTCGGCATCCTGGAAATCGTTGAAAACGCTGTCGAGCGCATCGAGCCCATAGGCCTTGACCGCCAGGATGACCTGCATCAGCCAGGGCACGAGAAAGCTTCGCCCCGGCTGCTGCAGGACGCCCGTTTCCTTGCGCAGATCATTGAGGCCGACGACGAGGCAATCGAGCCGCGATCCCGGCGTGCTTCCGGATTCGGCGATCGCCCCGACATTCAGCACGCCGCGCGGCGTCTCGATCATCGCCCAGATGCGCAGTCCCTCCGGCGCCTCGGCATCGGCAAGAAGAACGCTGATCTCGGTGATATCCCGCGGCTCGTCCACCTTCGGCAGGAGAACGGCGTCGGGCAAAAGCGCCTTGACCAGATCGAGATCCGCCGCCCCGAATTCGGATGACAAAGAATTGATGCGGATGATCCTTTCCTTGCCCGCAAGCGGCGGCCCGGCAAAGAAACCACGCAGATTTTCCCGCGCTTCCCCCTTGTTCTCGGGCGCGACGGAATCCTCCAGGTCGAAAATAACGGCATCGCAATCAAGGGAATGGCTCTTTTGGAGCGCCCGCACGTTGATGGCGGGCACGCTCAGCACCGAGCGGCGCAATAGCTGAGAACGCAGAGGTACGGTTCGACTCATGGACCATTAGTGCCAAGCTTCAGAAAGCCCTGCAAGACAACAAAAAGCCATGCTTGCCTTGCAGAGAGGAAAAAGAAGAACCACATTCCTTTCTGTAGAAAGGTTTCAAACCCATGCAGAACATTCGCTCCATCTTCATCATGCTTGCCGGCGCCACCTTTTTCGTGGCCATGCTGCTTCTCACCTTCTCGGTGACGCTCGCCGTCGGCGGCATTCTCACCGTGCTCATGGTCGGCCGCGCGCTTTCGATGAAGTTGAAGCCCGCTCCCGTTCGTGCCAAGGCAAACAACGGCAAACCGGAGATGCGCATCTGGAACGACGGCCGCGGCACGATCATCGATCTCTAAGCCGCTTAAAAAACTGACCGACACTGTCGGATCATGCTTCCATGATACGTCTTTGAAGCAGCCAGGCATTCAGCCGGCGCTCAAAAACGATGGAGGATGAGCATGGATACGGAAAACAAACCGGTCAAAATGCCGCCGGTCAAGAATGGCCTGCTGCCCTATCTGACGGTCGACGGCGCGGTAAAGGCCGCGGAATTCTACAAGAAGGCCTTCGGCGCCGAAGAAGCGCATAGAGTGCCGGTCGACGAGAGCGGCCGGACGATGCATGTGCATCTCTATATCAACGGCAGTTCCCTCATGCTGGCTGATGCCTATCCCGAATACGGTCATCCCTTCAAAGGCCATGAAGGCTTCGCCATCCAGCTTGTCATCGACGATATCGATTTCTGGTGGGAGCGCGCGGTCGCTGCCGGTGCCGAAGTCGTCATGCCGGTCGAACTGATGTTCTGGGGCGACCGCTACGGCCAGCTTCGCGATCCCTTCGGCGTCCTCTGGGGGTTGAACGCACCCACCGAGTGACGGGACATTGCGTATAGGCAGGCCGCGCGAAACGTCGCGTGGCTGCCTTTTTAGAAAGATTCTCCTTCATTTCGGCGAAAAACTGGACTAGATGCAAATTCAGAAATTACGTTTTGCTGAAATGGAGCATTGGTCATGGATAAATTCGTGAAGCTCACGGGCGTTGCAGCGCCCCTGCCGGTCGTCAACATCGACACCGACATGATCATTCCGAAGGATTATCTGAAGACCATCAAGCGCACCGGTCTCGGCAAGGGCCTTTTCGCCGAAGCCCGCTACAATGAAGACGGCTCCGAAAACACCGAGTTTGTGCTCAACAAGCCAGCCTATCGCGATGCCAAGATCCTGGTCGCCGGCGACAATTTCGGCTGCGGCTCCTCGCGTGAGCATGCTCCGTGGGCGCTGCTCGATTTCGGCATCCGCTGCGTGATCTCCACCAGCTTCGCCGACATTTTCTACAACAACTGCTTCAAGAACGGCATTCTGCCGATCAAGGTCAGCCAGGAAGATCTCGATAAGCTGATGGACGACGCCTCGCGCGGCTCCAACGCCATCCTCACGGTGGACCTCGCGAACCTCGAGATCACCGGCCCCGATGGCGGCTCCATCAAGTTCGACCTCGACGAGTTCAAGCGCCACTGCCTGCTGAACGGCCTCGACGATATCGGTCTGACGCTGGAAAAGGGCAAGGCGATCGATGAATTTGAAAAGAAGAACGCCGCTTCGCATCCCTGGGCCGCCTGAGCCCTGACGCATTGCCGATCGATCAAGCCGGGTTCGCCCGGCTTTTTCTTTGACTGAGATTAGAGAAACTTCTCCTTCCAAAGCCTCAGCTTTTCAAGCGACACGCCGATGCCGCCGCAGACTTCGATCAGCGGGTGGTTGAAGCGCTGAAGAAGCCCGGCATGCACATCGGCAACCGCAAGAGCCGCACCACAGGCCGGTTCGACCAGAATGCGATGGACATTGGCAAATTTCAGGCAGGCGGCAACCGCATCGGCGTCGCTGACGACAACGCTTTCGATCGGATGCTGTTTCGGCAGCTCGAAGACATGCTGCGCCACCTGCCGAGCGCCGAGCGAATTGGCAATCGAGGTGATGGCGGGAAGGGTGATGCGCTCGTTCGCCCGGAGGCTGGCATTCAGCGAGGCCGCTCCTTCGGTTTCGACGGCAATGACGGGCACGTCGGAAAGCCCGTTCCGTTTCAGTCCCTCAACGATACCGGCAAGCAGCCCACCGCCGCCGACGCTGGTGACGACGCAATCGAATGCCGCCCTCTTCGCCACCACCTCGTCGATCAGTGTGGCATGGCCATCCCACAGAAGCGGATGGTCGAAGGGGTGCACGTAGGTCGCCTTGCGGCTCCGTACTAGCTCGACCGCATGAGCATTGGCCTCATCGAAAACCGATCCGTGGACCAGGACATTCGCACCGGTTGCTGCAATCGTATCCCGCACATCGGCCGCCGTCGTCTCTGGCACGACGATCGTGACCGGCACGCCGAGAGCCCGACCTGCGTAAGCCGCGGCAATGCCGGCATTGCCGCCGGAAGCGCAGAAGATCTCGCGCGCACCATGTTCCACCTCGTGCTGGCAAAGCCGGCCGACACCGCGCAGCTTGAAGCTGCCGGAAGGCTGTAGCGCATCGAGTTTCAGCCAGAGAGGTTTGCCGCTGGCGCTATAGCCAGGGGATGTCCGAAGCAGGGGCGTGTCGAGATGGAGAGGGGCTGAAGCCATGAGAAACATCCAGGAAATAAAAGTCTGGTCACCGTTCTAATCCGGTTGCAGGCGCAGGAGCAACAATCACGGCCTGGAGCGAAGCGTACCGATTCAGCCCTTCTCTCGCTTGAAATGCCCATTTACGGGGTCTAAGAAGCCGCAACTGTTTTTCCAGGAGGGTTTCATGACAGCGCGCAATCTTTTCCTGCTGCCGGGCGACGGCATCGGTCCCGAGGCCATGGGTGAGGTTCGCAAGATCATCGCCTATATGAACGAGGCGATGAATGCCGGTTTCGTCACCGACGAGGGCCTTGTCGGCGGTTCTGCCTATGACGCCCATGGCGCGGCGATCTCGGAAGCCGACATGCAGAAGGCGCTTGCCGCCGATGCCGTTCTCTTCGGCGCCGTCGGCGGCCCGAAATGGGACGACGTGCCTTACGACGTGCGCCCGGAAGCCGGCCTGCTTCGCCTGCGCAAGGACCTGCAGCTCTTCGCAAACCTGCGCCCCGCAATCTGCTATCCCGCCCTTGCCTCTGCCTCCTCGCTGAAGCCGGAACTGGTCGAAGGCCTTGATATCCTGATCATCCGCGAGCTGACCGGCGGCGTCTATTTCGGCGAGCCGAAGGAGATCATCGATCTCGGCAACGGCCAGAAACGCGGCATCGACACGCAGATTTACGATACCTATGAAATCGAGCGCATCGCCGGCGTCGCCTTCGAAATGGCCCGCACGCGCAACAACCGCGTCTGCTCCATGGAAAAGCGCAACGTCATGAAGTCGGGCGTGCTCTGGAACCAGGTGGTGACCGAGACCCACAAGGCGAAATATTCCGACGTCCAGCTCGAACATATGCTGGCTGACGCCGGCGGCATGCAGCTGGTGCGCCAGCCCAAGCAGTTCGACGTCATCGTCACCGACAATCTCTTCGGCGACATGCTTTCCGACGTCGCCGCCATGCTGACCGGCTCGCTCGGCATGCTGCCCTCGGCTTCGCTCGGTGCTCCCGATGGTAAGACCGGTAAGCGCAAGGCTCTCTATGAGCCGGTGCACGGCTCGGCCCCCGATATTGCCGGCAAGGGCATCGCCAATCCGATCGCCATGATCGCCTCCTTCGCCATGTGCCTTCGTTATTCTTTCAACATGGTGAAGGAAGCCGACGACCTGGAAAAAGCGATTGCCAACGTGCTCGACAAGGGCATCCGCACCGGCGACATCATGGCCGATGGCGCAAGGCAGGTCGGCACGGTTGAAATGGGCGATGCAATCCTTGCCGAGTTCAAGGCACTGACGGCCTGATATATTTCACGTGAAACAGTTTCACGCCCTTCGCATCACGTATGCGGAGGGCTTTTCAGGGATGCACAACCGCCGGTTCGGTCGAATTAGCCAAAATGGGCTATCCTTGGCCATAATCTCGTGTATTTTTGCGCCGGATTTCACGGTGCATACTTCCAGGCTGGAAGGTATTTTCCGGCTTATGCGCCAGTTCAAGGTGATGGAGTGCCTGTCGGATACGCGGCGCTCGAGTTCTAATTCGAACGGACGACTGAATGCGGGCATTTTGGATTTCTCTGGACAGGCGCTGGCGCCGGACTGATGCGACGATGCCGCCTTTGCGCTGGCAGGCCTGTCTCTTCATCACCATCAACGCCGTGCTCCTTTCGATGCTGCTCTTCGACGCGCCGATCGGCGCCAGCGTGCCTCCCACGTCGGTGAAGCAGCTGGGCGAGTTCCTGACTGGTTTCGGCGATTCCGCCTGGCTGATCTGCACCAGCATCCTGCTCTTCTTTCAGGGCAGGGCGGGCTACAAGCTCTTGAACACGGCGCGTGCCAAGGCACAGGCGCTTTATGTCAGCTGGATCGGCGCCTATCTCTTCACCACGGTGGTCTGCTCCGGGCTCCTCGCCAATCTCCTGAAACGGGCGATTGGAAGGGCGCGTCCCGATCACTTCCACGATTACGGTATCTTTTCTTTCACGCCTTTTTCGGGCCGTGCGGCCTTCGAAAGTTTTCCCTCCGGCCATTCCACCACGGTCGGCGCCTTCTTCGCCGCCTTCGCGCTTCTGTTTCCGCGCTACCGCGTTGCCTTTATCGCCTGTGCCATCTGGTTCGGCATGACACGGGTCATGGTCGGCGCCCATTATCCGAGCGACGTCATCGCCGGTCTTGCCTTCGGCGGCTGGTTCTCGCTGCTGACCGCGATCGTCTATGCCCGCTGCGGTCTGCTCTTCAAACTGGCGCCGGACGGCTGGCCGCTCGCCAAGCGCCTGTTCCGCACTGCATAATTCCTTAAATCAGAATCGATTTAAGGACAAAACTACGCAGCCATTTCACATGTTACAGCGTCCTTTGCGCCTCCAAAATGACGCGCGGCGCTGTAATACGAAAAAGCCCGACGCCTTGTGAGCGCCGGGCCGTTTTCTCAAGCTTGTCAGACGCCAAGGCGTCATCAATCCATTGCGTGGATGTCCCTGTTCTTCGTTTCCGGCAGGAAGATCAGGCCGATCACCAGCGTGATCGCCGCAAAGACGATCGGATACCAGAGACCGTAATAGATGTCGCCCGCGGCAGCGCTCATCGCGAAGGCCGTCGCCGGCAGCAGGCCGCCGAACCAGCCGTTGCCGATGTGATAGGGCAGCGACATACCGGTGTAGCGGATGCGGGTCGGGAAGAGTTCGACCAGAAGTGCTGCGATCGGGCCATAGACCATCGTCACGTAGAGGACGAGGACGAAGAGGATCGCAACCGTTCCGACCCAGTTGACGCGGGTAGGATCGGCAGTCATGGCGAAGGTGCCACCATTGGCGATGTTGTAGACTGCCATGTCGGTAACGCCATTGGCCTCGTCCGCCGTCAGCAGCTTGCCTTCGACCAGCTTGGCTGCCGGCATGGTTTCCTTCTCGCCCGCGCGTATCGTCTCGGCATTGAGCGCCAATTCAGGGTTGGCGGCGATGAAGGCATCGAGCTTGGAATCCGGCACTTTGGCGACCCCGCGCTTCAGCGGGTAGCCGGCATCGTGAAGCGCAATGTTGACGCCCTTCTCGAACGCAGCAGTCATGCCCTTCGCCTTGTCGCCGGCGGCAATGGCGTCGAAGCTCGTGACGGTCTGGTTGCCGACCTTCACCGTTGCCGGCTGCCCGGCCGGACCCGGCACGACGTCATATGGCACCGAGTTCTTCGTCAGGAACGCTGTCGCCACGTCGCAGGAGCTGGTGAACTTCGCCGTACCTGTCGGGTTGAACTGGAACCTGCAGTCCGCCGGGTCGGCCGTGACCGTCGCGCGGATCGAGGCCTGCGCTTCGGCAAGCGCCGGGTTCGCCGTCCAGGTCATCGCCTTGAACAGCGGATTGTAGGTCACCGCGGCGATGAGGAGACCAGCCATGATGATCGGCTTGCGGCCGATCTTGTCGGAGAGGGCACCGAAGATGACGAAGAACGGCGTCCCGAGCAAGAGCGCGATAGCGACCATGACGTTGGCCGAGAAAAGCTCGACCTTGAGCACGTTCTGCAGGAAGAACAACGCATAGAACTGGCCGCCATACCAGACGACTGCCTGGCCCATGGTTGCGCCGAGAAGGGCGATGATCGCGATCTTGGCGTTCTTCCATTGGCCGAAGGCTTCGGTCAGCGGCGCCTTGGAGCCCTTGCCCTCCGCCTTCATGCGCTGGAACGCAGGCGATTCGTTCATCTTCAGACGGATCCAGACGGAAATGCCGAGCAGGACGACCGAGACCAGGAACGGAATGCGCCAGCCCCAGGCGGCGAATTGAACCGGACCCATCAGCGACTGGACCAGGATGATGACGATCAGCGAAAGGAACAGGCCGAGCGTCGCCGTCGTCTGGATCCATGATGTGAAATAGCCGCGACGCCCATTCGGCGCATGTTCGGCGACATAGGTGGCCGCGCCGCCATATTCACCGCCGAGCGCCAGGCCCTGGAGCAGGCGAAGACCGATCAGGATGATCGGCGCTGCGATGCCGATGGTGGCCGCACCCGGCAGGATACCGACGAGGAAGGTCGAGAAACCCATGATCAGGATCGTCACCAGGAAGGTGTATTTGCGTCCGACGAGATCGCCGAGACGGCCGAAAACCAGCGCGCCGAAGGGACGCACCAGGAAGCCGGCAGCAAAGGCGAGCAACGTGAAAATGTTGCGTGTTGCTTCAGGATATTGGGTGAAGTAGGTCGCGCCGATATAGGTCGCGAGCGAACCATAAAGATAGAAATCGTACCATTCGAAAACGGTGCCGAGCGAAGAAGCGAAGATGACCTTCTTCTCCTCGCCCGTCATCGGACCGGCCTTCGCGCCGTCGATGCTTGCGACATTTGCCATTGTCTGTCCTCCACAGAGTGATGAGCAACGCACGCGGCCCGCTTTCCTCAAAGCATACCCCTGGCCGCGACACGCCTGACGAGAGTGTGCCAGAAAAGACAGGCCGCAAAGAGAGAGGCTTTGGGATTATGACTTTAGTCTAATGGCCGGCACATTTCGTGGACGCGTCTGGCCGTTGTTCGGCTCCTGACCGCAACGTGATTTCGGAGGCGGGAGAATTTCAACCACATAGCGAAGAAAAGGCCTGTTACGTATCAGGCGGCCGTCCCTTTCGCCTACTGCCTGCGCGCGCAAAAACCTTGACTCCTGTGGAAAACCTTCTAAGAGCAACAGCGGAAAAGGAAATCTCCATGGTTCGCGATGAACACGCCATTGCCGAATGCAATGACCGGGCACGAGTTGCCGGGGTGGATATTGCCGTTCCGGTTTCTGCCAAAACCAAGGCCAAAACGACGACGAAAACCGTCTGACGTCTCTGGCCTGCCGCTCTCTCCCCGGCTCGGCTGGGGACAGGAAGACGCGATTTTTCGCGCCTTTCCCCTCACCGGACAGAGGAGAGAAGAGAAAGAGAGCTTGAGAAATGGGTTTCAAAGTAGCAGTTGCGGGAGCGACCGGAAATGTCGGCCGGGAGATGCTCAACATCCTCTCCGAACGCGGCTTCCCCGCCGATGAGGTCGTGGCGCTCGCCTCGGCGCGTTCGCAGGGCACCGAAGTCTCCTATGGGGACCGGACGCTGAAGGTCTCCAATCTGGAGAATTACGATTTCTCCGATACCGATATCTGCCTGATGTCGGCGGGCGGCGAGGTCTCCAAGAAGTTTTCGCCGAAGATCGGCCAGCAGGGCTGCGTCGTCATCGACAATTCGTCGGCCTGGCGCTACGACGCCGACGTGCCGCTGATCGTGCCGGAAGTCAACCCGGACGCCGTCACGCAGTTCACCAAGCGCAACATCATCGCCAATCCGAATTGCTCGACCGCGCAGCTGGTGGTGGCGCTGAAGCCGCTGCACGACTTCGCCAAGATCAAACGCGTCGTCGTCTCCACCTATCAGTCGGTCTCCGGCGCCGGCAAGGATGGCATGGACGAACTCTTCAACCAGACGCGCGCCGTCTTCGTTGCCGACCCGATCGAGAACAAGAAGTTCACCAAGCGCATCGCCTTCAACGTCATTCCGCACATCGACAGCTTCATGGAAGATGGCTACACCAAGGAAGAATGGAAGGTGTTGGCCGAGACGAAGAAGATGCTCGACCCGAAGATCAAGGTGACCTGCACGGCGGTGCGTGTGCCGGTCTTCATCGGTCACTCGGAATCGGTCAACATCGAGTTCGAAAACGAGATCACTGCCGACCAGGCCCGCGACATCCTGCGCGACGCACCCGGCTGCCTCGTCATCGACAAGCGCGAGAACGGCGGCTACATCACGCCCTATGAGTCCGCCGGCGAAGATGCGACCTACATCTCGCGCATCCGCGAGGACGCGACTGTTGAAAACGGCCTCAATATGTGGGTGGTTTCCGACAACCTGCGCAAGGGTGCAGCGCTGAACGCCATCCAGATCGCCGAACTGCTCGTCAATCGCGGCCTGGTCAAGCCCCGCAGGCAGGCAGCCTGATACCATTTGTAAACCATAAGACGTTAAGCCCTGCTCCGTGAGCGGGGCTTTTTCCGGGGCAAACACAGTTGTATAAGCGATCGCTAAAGATCGTGACAAAATCGCGAGTGGCTGGCATTCTCTTGCCCGCCTAAAAACTATGCAGATCGAGAGCGGGGTTTCTCAATGCGCATGACAAAGTTGTTTCTGGCGGCCGCTGCGGCAATGGGCGTCCTCCATGCGGTACCGGCCTTCGCGCAGGGGCCGCAATGTGGCAATACCAGCGCGGGCTTCGACGCCTGGGTCGCCGATTTCAAACAGACGGCAGCGGCCAATGGCGTCAGCCAATCGGTGCTTAGCCGCGCCTTCGCCAACGTCAACTACAACAGACCGACGATCGCCGCCGACCGCGGCCAGAAAAGTTTCAAGCTCTCCTTCGATGCCTTCATGCAGAAGCGCGGCGGTGCGGCCATCATTTCCCGCGGCCGTTCGATGAGGGCGGCCAACCAGGCCCTCTTTGCTTCGCTGGAGCGCCGCTTCGGCGTTCCCGCCGGCCCGCTGATCGCGATCTGGGGCATGGAAACCGGTTTTGGCAGCTATATGGGCAATCAGCACACGCTATCGGCTGTGTCGACCCTTGCCTATGACTGCCGTCGTTCGGAATATTTCACCGACCAGCTTTATGCTGCGCTGCAGCTGGTCTCCGAGGGTTATCTGAGCCCGCAGGCCAAGGGCGCCGCCCATGGTGAGATCGGCCAGACGCAGTTTCTGCCGCGCAATGTCGTGCGCTTCGGCGCCGACGGCGACGGCGACGGCCGGGTCGACATGGTCGGCTCCCGCGCCGATGCGCTGGCCTCGACCGCAAATTTCCTCAAGGGCCACGGCTGGCGTGCGGGCGCCGGCTATCAGCCGGGAGAGCCGAATTTCGCTGCCATCCAAGGCTGGAATGCCGCCAGCGTCTACCAGCAGGCGATCGCCTATATCGGCCAGCAGATCGACGGCGGCAGATAAGGCTATATTGAAAAATGATATTCGGAAACGCCGCTGCGAT
Organism: Rhizobium aethiopicum; assembly: GCF_900094625.1. Classification (GTDB taxonomy): domain Bacteria; phylum Pseudomonadota; class Alphaproteobacteria; order Rhizobiales; family Rhizobiaceae; genus Rhizobium; species Rhizobium aethiopicum. The sequence continues at coordinate 90,051 of NZ_FMAJ01000017.1, forward strand.
ATGCGGCGTTTTTCATATGCGGGCATCAAAACCGCCGCCCGAAGCTGCCGTCTTGCGTCGCTCCTCCTGTGGCATGGCCGCTGGCACAACCGGCCCCGAAACGACGCAATTGCGACCGGAGGCCTTGGCGGCGTAAAGCGCCAGATCGGCGCGCTTGACCAGATCCTCGAAGTTCCGGTTGGCGGCGTCGTTTGCCCGGCCGGCGCATCCGAAGCTCGCCGTCACCTTGATTTGATCGCCGCTCGGCAACGGGATTTCCGCCCTTTCGATCGCCAGGCGCGCGCGCTCGGCGACGATTGCCGCTTCATCGGGGGTCGAGTCCGGCAGAAGCGCCAGGAATTCTTCGCCACCGTGGCGTACCAGCAGATCGAAGGGACGAAAATTCTGGCGTGCGATGTCCGCAACGTGACGAAGCACGGCATCGCCGGCGTCATGGCCGTGAACATCGTTGATTTTCTTGAAATGATCGAGATCGAAGAGCACGACGGAAATCCATCGCGATCCGTGCGCGGCCTGCGTGAGAAGCGCCGAGGCGGCGACTTCGAAGCCGCGCCTGTTGTAAAGCCCGGTCAGAAGGTCGGTTTGGGCGGCGTTGCGCAACTCGCCCACTAGCGTCTCACGATCGCGCGTCAGCCGGGCAACGAGGCGCAGACCCCTTGCCGCCAGCAGCATCACCAAGGTGGCTAGAATGAGCAGGCCGGCGCAGAGCGCCAAGATCAGCGTCAGGTGAACCTGCGCACGCGCCGAAAGACTTTCGCCGGTCTCGTGGATATCATTGGCGGCTTCGACGATCTTGTGCTGGAGGAAGGCCATCCGCTCGTTCTGCGCCACCGCCCAGATATCTCGCGCCTCGGGCGTAGGCCGCGATCCGGCAAGGATGGAATCGGTAATCGCATTCGCCTTCACCTGGTTGCTACGGCCGAGATAGGCAGTGATGTCGCGTACCGTTGAGTCTGAGGAATGGAAGACCATATGGTCCATCCCATCGCCGAGCATGACCTTGCCCTGCACGAACATCTCCACCGGAAACCTGGCGGCGAAGCCATTGTCAAGATAACGGGTACCGACGACGGTGATCAGCCTTTCACCGTAATAGGTCAGCAGGATGCCCATCAGCTGGTTGGATTTCTGCAGCAGTACCGGGTCACTGATCAGCGGCGAAAGCGCATCGACGACAGCAAGCTGCTTCTGGGCCGCATACCAGTAGATATACCCTGGATCGCTGTTGATATAACGGCCTTGGTCGACTGCGCTTCGCGCAGCCACAATACGGCTGTAGGCAAGGTTGAGAGCCGACAATTCGTCGACAAGCCCCTCGTCCAGCAGATCGCGAGAGGGGAGGCTGGCATAGAAAGCGCGGCGTTCGTGATCGAGCATCGCCCGGCTTCGTTGCATCGCGGCGGCGGCCGGGCCGCTGGGCTGGGCGATGTATCGACGCGTGGCGCCGATTTCAGCCAGGATCTCCGTGGCGGCGATGGACCCGGCGCGGGCAAGCACATCGGCAAACTGCCGATCCTTCTCAAGATCCCTGTATTCCTTGAGCGAAGACCGCAGCAGGATGACGCCTTCAATGACCATGAAGACGAAAGGCAGCATGATAGCGGCCAGGATAACCTTTTTGATGGTCTCGAACTTCATCGCCAATCGCCACGGTGATCAAACGTCGGTCGTGTGCGACCAATTCCGGAGAAGCTTAGCAGCAATCGTTAAAAAACTGATAAACCCGCCTATCCCTAGATTTCCGGGCGAATGAAGTCACGGGTATCGGCGTCCATCACCCAGAGTTCACCCGTCGAAATGTCGAACCAGGCGCCATGAAGATGAAGATTTCCCGCTTCTTCGAGCGCCCTGATATTCGGAAAGCTTCTGAGATTGTCGATGGAGTTGCGGATGGAGACACGCTCGAGCGCAGTTTGCCGCTCGGCCGCGGTCATCACGTCATTGCTCTGGATCTGCTCGGCTGCCGGTTTGACCAGCGACATCCATCGGCCAATGAAATCGCCGGGCGACAACGGCTCGGCATTTGGATCAAGTGCCGCACGAATCCCTCCGCAGCGGCCATGGCCCATCACGACGATGTCTGAAACCTTCAGTGCCTGCACGGCAAATTCAAGAGCAGCCGATGTCGAATGGAAATTGCCGTCCGGCTCATAGGGCGGCACCATATTGGCGACATTGCGGACGACAAAAAGCTCGCCTGGGCCGGCATCGAAGATTAGCTCGGGAGCCGCACGCGAGTCCGAACAGGCGATAACAAGCGTGCTCGGACTCTGACCGTTTTCAGCAAGCTGCCGATACCTGTCGCGGGCGTCGGCATAACGCCCGTTCATAAAGTTGCGATAACCGTTTAGAAGAGTGTTTGGAAAACGCTGCATGCCTCTGGATTAGCGCGCGCCGAGGACAAGATCAACTGCTGCACCGCAAAATGAGCGCATTGGCAAATGCGTCAATTTTTCCGCCGTTGGGCGGGGTGCACCAGCCGGCGCATCTGCACCATGGCCATCGGCGTCGAAAGACTGGAGGCATCGCTTGCCAGCATCAACTCATTGCTGCCGCGCTTGACCGCACGTGCAAGCACTTCGAACACGCTGGCGGTGGCAAGCTGCAATGCCTTTTCATCCTCTAGGCCGGACAGCAGGCGCGACAGGAAAACGGCGGAAAGCAGGTCGCCGAGGCCATTCGGCGGGTTCTCGACGACGCGGTGCTCGGCAAGGAGCGCGTGTCGGCCGGAAAGGTAGAGATTGCCGGTGCCGCCCGCCATCATCGGTACCGCCGAGGTGACGAGCATGCGCGACGGCCCGAGCGCCAGCGCCGCCTCCATGATGGCGCTGTTGTCGTCGAGCGCGGCCCCTGACAGCCAGGCGAGCTCGTACCGGTTCGGCGTTGCCAGCGAGGCCAGCGGGATGAGATGGTCGCGAATGGCCTCCGCCGTCGCTTCCGGCACGTAGAGGCCGCCGAGGTCGCCCATGACCGGGTCGCAGACATAAAGCAGTTCGGGATTGTTCTGCCGGAGCGCAGCGACCAGCCGGGCGACGGAGCGCGCCTGGGCGGCATTGCCGAAATAGCCCGAAAGCACCGCCCTGACTTCGCCAATCCAGGGCGCACGGATCAGATCGTCGATCGCCGCGTCGAAATCCGCTTCGGCGAATGTCAGCCGTGTCGAGCGGCCATGGCCGGGATGCCAGGGCAGAATCACGGTCGGCAGCGCCCAGACCGGATGGCCGAGCGTCTCCAGCGCAAACACCGCCGCCCGGTTGCCGACCGAGCCGCGCACGACATGGCTGGAAATGACGATGACTGCGCCCGCTGCATTTTCCGACATGATACCGAGGTCCGAATGATGATGGCGTTTGATGATCTTTTTGACGCCGTGCTGTCAACCATTCTTCACCTGAGCATGGAAATGTGCCGCCAAAGCAAAGCTGCAAGGAGAGGCCTTGCTGGCGCGATTTGGCCTTGAAAGCGGAAAATTCTCTAACAATTTCCCATTTCTACCGTCAAAAAAGCACCAAAACAGTTCCTGGGGCCTCTATTTTAGAGATTTTTTCGAGAAGTCTTCTGCTAGCTTGCGAAAAATCAGTTCATTGCGGGGAGGCGATTCATGGCTGCCAGAAACAATCCAAAGCGGGAAAAGCAGATCGAGACTGCGCGCAAGATCGCCGAGACGGCGAGCGAGGCGCATCTCGATCCGGAATTTCTCTTCGGCCGGGCCAGCAATGACGATCTCGAACTCTATACGCCCGACATGCTGGCGCGCTCCGCCATGCACTCGGCAAAGGAACTTGCCGCCTGGAACGGCAAGGTGCCGCGCGTCAGCATCGACACGCTTGCCGAGGTGACGCCTGGCGGCGCGCCCGTCTCGGTGCTGTCGGTGACTGACCGGAACATGCCTTTCCTCTATGAATCGGTCATGGGTGAAGTGACGAGCACCTATCGCGATCTGTTCATGGCCGTGCATCCCATCCTCGTCATGGAAAAGGGCAAAGCCCCCGCGCTCTATTCCGCCGACCGCCCGAGCGATCCCGCTACGCGCGTCAGCCATATCCAGCTCCATATCGCCCCATTGAATTCCACCCAGGCTGCCGATCTCGTCAAACGCGTCCAGACCGTCCTCGAACAGGTCCGCCTGTCAGTCTCGGACTGGAAGCCGATGCTTGCCAAGCTTGACGGGGTGATCGCCGAGCTTTCGGCCAATGGCGCCGGCCGCAGAAAGGCCGAACACGCGGAGGCGGTGGCCTTCCTGACCTGGCTGCGCGATGAAAATTTCACTTTTCTCGGGATGCGCGAATATCTCTATTCCGGCAAGGGCGCCGACGCCAAGGTCGAGCGCGACAAGGGTGCCGGCCTTGGCATCCTCTCCAATCCCGACGTTCTCGTGCTGCGCACCGGCAAGGATGCCGTGACCACGACGCCGGAGATTCTCGCCTTCCTCGACGGCCCCGACTTCCTGATCGTCACCAAGGCGAATGTAAAGTCGATCGTCCATCGCCGCGCCTATATGGATTACGTCGGCGTCAAGCGTTTCGACGCTCAAGGCAACGTCACGGGGGAACTCCGCATCGTCGGCCTCTTCACCTCGACGGCCTATACCTCGCTCGCCTCCGAAATCCCGCTGCTGCGCTCCAAGATCGAGAAGGTCAAAGAGCATTTCGGCTTCGATCCGATGAGCCATTCCGGCCGCATGCTCGACAACACGCTGGAATCCTATCCGCGCGACGACCTTTTCCAGATCGACACGACGCTGCTTGCAAGCTTTGCCGAACAGATCAACGATCTCGCCGATCGGCCGCGCGTGCGCGTCCTGCCGCGCATCGACCATTTCGACCGGTTCGTCTCGGTAATCGTTTATGTGCCGCGTGAGGAATATGACTCGATCGTGCGTGAGCGGATCGGCACCTATCTGAAGACCGTCTATGACGGCCGTGTCTCAGCCTATTACCCGGCTTTCCCCGAAGGGGGCGTCGCCCGCGTGCATTTCATCATCGGTCGCTCCGGCGGCAAGACCCCGCGCATTCCGCAGGCAAAGCTCGAGCAGACGATCCGGGAAATAACCGCCCGCTGGCACGACCGTTTCGAGGCGTTGGCCGGACCCAAGTCGCCGAAGCTATCGGTCGATCAGGCCTTCCAGGATTCTTTCACGCCTGAAGAAACCGTGGCCGACCTTGCCGACATCGGCGCCTGCGCCGCCGGCGAACCGCTCCGCATCCAATTTTATCATCGCCAGGAAGAACATGGCCGGATCCTCTCGCTGAAGATCTTCCATGCCGACGGCCAGCTGGCTTTGTCGCGCCGCGTGCCCCTTCTCGAGAACCTCGGCTTCAATGTCGTCAGCGAACGCACTTTCGACATCGGCGTAAAGGTCGCCGATGTCGAAACCAAACTCGTCGTGCTGCACGACATGGAACTCGAGACCCGCACCGGCGGCGACATCGACCTGCACCGGTATGGCGCCGCACTCGAGGAGGCCTTCGTCGCCGCCTTCGCCGGAACGATCGACAATGACAGCTTCAATCGGCTGATCCTTTCGGCGGGTCTCTCGGCGCGCGAGACGAATGTGCTGCGCGCCTATGCCCGTTATCTCCGCCAGGCCGGCATCGCCTATTCGCAGGATTACATCGCAACGACGCTCGACAAATATCCTGGTGTGGCCGCCGCCATCTTCCGGCTGTTCCACGACACGCTCGATCCCAAGCTCTCCGAGAAAGCCCGCACCAAGAAGCTCGCCGACCTGCACCAGGCGATCGAGGCCGATCTTGCCGACGTTCCGAGCCTTGACGACGACCGAATCCTGCGCCGCTACGTCAACATCGTCGACGCGACGCTGCGCACCAATTATTTCCAGAAGAACGCGGATGGCTCGCCAAAATCCATGCTGGCCTTCAAGCTCGATCCGCACCTGGTCGACGGGCTGCCGCAACCCAGACCCTTCCGCGAGATGTTCGTCTACGGCGTCGAGGTCGAAGGCGTGCACCTGCGCTTCGGCAAGGTGGCGCGCGGCGGCCTGCGCTGGTCGGATCGTGCCGAGGATTACCGCACCGAGGTGCTCGGTCTGGTCAAGGCGCAGCAGGTGAAGAACGCCGTCATCGTGCCGGTGGGCGCCAAAGGCGGCTTTTATCCCAAAAAACTTCCCGTCGGTGGCAGCCGCGACGAGGTCTTCAATGCCGGCCGCGAGGCTTACAAGACTTATATCCGCACGCTGCTTTCGATCACCGACAATATATCGGGCGCCGAGATCGTGCCGCCGACGGACACGATCAGGCTCGACGGCGACGATCCCTATTTCGTCGTCGCCGCCGACAAGGGCACCGCAACCTTCTCCGATACCGCCAATGCTCTGGCGCAGGAAGCCGGCTTCTGGCTGGACGACGCCTTCGCCTCCGGCGGCTCGGCCGGTTACGATCACAAGAAGATGGGCATCACCGCCCGCGGCGCCTGGGAAACCGTGAAACGCCATTTCCGCGAAATGGACATCGACATCCAGACGACGCCCTTTACCGTCGCGGGCGTCGGCGACATGTCGGGCGACGTCTTCGGCAACGGCATGCTGCTCTCACCCAAGATCCGGCTCGTCGCCGCTTTTGACCATCGCGACATCATCATCGATCCCGATCCCGACATGGAAAAGACGCTCGCCGAGCGCCAGCGGCTCTTCGACCTGCCGCGCTCGAGCTGGCAGGATTTCGACAGAAACGCCCTTTCGAAGGGGGCGATGGTCATTTCCCGCGCAGCCAAATCGGTGACGCTGACGCCGGAAACGATGACCGCGATCGGCATCGACAAAGCCGTGGCCACGCCCTTCGAGATCATGACGGCAATCCTGAAGAGCCCGGTCGACCTGCTCTGGTTCGGCGGCATCGGCACCTATGTGAAAGCTTCCGCCGAAACCGATACAGAGGTCGGCGACCGCGCCAATGACCCGATCCGCATCACGGCGGCCGAGGTGCGCGCCAAGGTGATCGGCGAGGGCGCAAATCTCGGCGTCACCCAGAAGGGCCGCATCGCCTATGGCCTCAAGGGCGGACGGTGCAATTCCGACGCCATCGACAACTCGGCCGGCGTCAACACCTCGGACGTCGAGGTCAACATCAAGATTGCGCTCGCCGCCGCCATGCATGACGGCCGGCTGACGCGGGTAAAACGCGACCAGCTTCTGTCGTCGATGACCGGCGAGGTGGCGGCTCTGGTCTTGCGCAACAACTATCTCCAGTCGCTGGCGATCTCGCTGAGCGAACGCAAGGGCACCGCAAACGGCCTGGAACTCGCCCGCTTCATGAGCGTGCTCGAGGCTGCCGGCCAGCTGAACCGCAAGGTCGAGACCCTGCCGGATGAGCAGACGCTCGCCGAACGTTACACCGCCGGCAAGCCGCTGACGCGGCCGGAAATCGGCGTGCTGCTGTCCTATGCCAAGATCGTACTCTTCGACGCGCTCGCCGCGAGCGATCTGCCCGACGACCCCTATTTCGCAGCGACGCTGTCGAATTATTTCCCCGTCAAGATGCAGAGGTCGAACGCCGGCGATATCGCCGGGCACCGCCTGCGGCGCGAAATCATCGCGACCGTGCTTGCCAATGAAGCGATAAACCGCGGCGGGCCGAGCTTCACCGTTGCGATGATGGACGCGACGGCGGCTTCGGCGCCGGAAGTGGTGCGCGCCGCAATCGTCGCCCGCGACGGTTTCGACCTTACCCGGCTCTGGTCCGAGACGGATGCGCTCGACGGCAAGATCTCGGGCGAGGTGCAAAACCGCATCTACGAGGAAATCAGCTACAGCTTTACCGTCCTCACGCGCCTCTTGTTGAAAACCGCAATGACCAAAGCCGACATGGCAACGGTGATTAGCCGGCTACAAGCTTCACTGAAGAAGCTGAAACCTGCTTTAGCCGAACAGCCAGCTGGCGATGCTGCCGCTCGCCAGGCGGAATACACCGAGGCGGGCGTGCCCGAAAAGCTTGCGGCCGAGATCGCCAACCTCCAGAGCTTCGCGCTGGTGCCGGAGATCATGCAGATTGCCGAGCGCACCGGCGAGCCGCTGGTGCGCGCTGCCGAAAATTATTTCGCGGTGTCGAAGACCTTCCGGATCGCCCGGCTGCTGGCGGCCGGCGGCCGGATCCTCACCTCCGACCACTACGAAAATCTGGCGCTTGCCCGCAGCATCGACCAGATTGCCAGCGCCCGGCGCGACATTGTCATCTCGGCCCTTTCCGAGCACGGCAAGGAGAAGCTGCCCGTCCAGGCCTGGCATGCACAGGATCGTGTCCGCATCAACCGCATCGTCGAGGAGCTTTCGAGCCTCAGCGACAGCGGCGATCCCAATCTTGCGCGTATTACCGTTGCCGCAGGCATCCTGACCGATCTTGCGCGCGACCGGGTGAGGTGAGACAGTCCGCTGCAAAAAGGAGCGGATGGGTGAATCGCATAGACTGGACAGGAACGCAGCCGCCGAAAGCCACGGAGAAGGGCATCTGGGGGTGGATGTTCTTCGATTGGGCGGCGCAGCCCTTCTTCACCGTGGTCACCACCTTCATCTTCGGGCCCTATTTCGTCTCCCGCCTGACCGATGATCCGGTATCGGCCCAGACGACATGGAGCAACATGGCGACGATCTCGTCTGTGATCATCGCCCTGCTCTCGCCCGTTCTCGGCTCGATCGCCGACCAGTCCGGCGCGCGTAAACCCTGGATCGGCTTCTTCGCCGCCGTCAAGATCGCCAGCCTCTTCTGCCTGTGGTTTGCAGCTCCGGGATCGCCCGTCCTCTATCCCGTGATCTTCATGATCCTCGCCTCGATTTCGGCCGAGTTTTCGATCGTCTTCAATGATTCCATGATGCCTCGGCTGGTCGCCAGGCACGAGGTGGGCAAGCTCTCCAACACCGCCTGGGGGCTTGGTTATCTCGGCGGCATGATCGTGCTGATTGCCGTCGTCACGCTTTTGGCGGCAAGCCCGGAAAGCGGCAAGACCGTCCTCGGCCTCGACCCGCTCTTCGGCCTCGATCCCAAGACCGGCCAGGATGCGCGCATCACCGGGCCGATCTCGGCCGTCTGGTACCTGATCTTCATCCTGCCGATGTTCTTCTTCACACCCGATGTCACCAAAGGCGTGCCCTTCGGCGCGGCCATCCGCATTGGCCTGCGGGAACTGAGAAACACGCTCGGTGAACTCAGAGCACGCCCTGGCATCCTGAAATTCCTCATCGCCCGCATGATCTATCAGGACGGCGTCAACGGCTTGTTGATTCTCGGCGGCGTTTTCGCCGCCGGCATGTTCGGCTGGGCGACGATCGAAATCGGCCTCTACGGCATCATCCTGAACGTGGTGGCGATCCTCGGCTGCCTGATCGCCGGCCGCATCGACAGGAGCGTCGGGTCGAAGGTGACGGTCGTCATCAGCCTCACCATGCTGCTTCTCGCCACCATCGGCATCATCTCGACCGGGCCGGGTTACACCCTGTTTGGCCTGATATCGCTGCCGACGGCCGATTCCGGCGGTCTCTTCGGCACCTCCGCCGAAAAGGCCTATATCCTTTATGGCCTGCTGATCGGGCTCGCTTTCGGGCCGGTGCAGGCCTCGTCGCGCTCCTATCTCGCGCGCAGCGTCAGCCTTGAGGAAGCCGGCCGATACTTCGGCCTCTACGCACTTTCGGGGCGCGCCACGAGCTTCATGGCGACGCTGCTTTTCTCGCTGACAACCTATATCACCGGCTCACCGCGGCTCGGAATGGCAACGTTGATCCTGTTTCTCGCCGGCGGGCTGGTGCTGCTGTTCCGCACGCCCTATCCGGCCGATCAAGCCTGACAATTCTCCAGCCTGCGTCAGTGCCGGAAATGGCGCATCCCGGTGAAGACCATCGCAATGCCGTGTTCGTTGGCGGCATCGATAACCTCCTGGTCGCGCATCGAGCCGCCCGGCTGGATGACCGCCGTCGCCCCTGCGGCGATCATCGACAGAAGGCCATCGGCAAACGGCAGGAAGGCTTCGGAAGCAACCGCCGAACCATGCGTCATCGGCGTGGGGAGGCCGAGCGCCTTGGCGGCCTCTTCGGCCTTCAGCGCGGCGATGCGGGCGGAATCGACCCGGCTCATCTGCCCGGCGCCGATCCCGGCCGTCTGGCCGTCCTTGGCATAGACCACCGCGTTCGATTTGACATGCTTGCCGACCTTGAAGGCGAACTTCATATCCTCAAGCTCCTGCGCCGTCGGCGCGCGCTTGGTGACGATCTTGAGCTCCAGATCCTCGACCATGCCGTTGTCGCGGCTCTGGACGAGCAAACCGCCGGAAACGGTCTTTGCCGTCAGTCCTGGGGCGCGCGGATCGGGTAGACCGCCGGCAGACAGCAGCCGCAGATTCGGCTTACGGGCGACGATCGCCTTCGCCTCTTCGGTGACATCCGGGGCGATGATCACCTCGGTGAAGAGTTTGACGATCTCTTCGGCCGTTTCCGCATCCAATATCCGGTTGAGCGCGATGATGCCGCCGAAGGCGGAAACGGAATCGCAGGCGAGCGCCCGCTGGTAGGCTTCGACCAGGCTCGAGCCGGTGGCGACGCCGCAAGGATTGGCATGTTTTATGATCGCGCAGGCTGGCGCCTTTTCCGGCAGGAATTCGGCGACGAGCTCGTAGGCGGCATCGGTGTCGTTGATATTGTTGTAGGAGAGCTGCTTGCCTTGCAGCAGCACAGCCGTCGAGACACCCGCGCGCCTCTCGCCTGTGACATAGAAGGCGGCCTTCTGGTGCGGGTTTTCGCCGTATCGCATCTCTTCCTTCAGCACGCCGCCGATGACGCGGTGGCGCGGCGTGTCGATCGACAGCGCTTCGGCAAACCAGTTGGAAATCGCAGCATCATAGGCCGCGGTGCGCGCATAGGCCTTGGCGGCCATGCGCTGGCGGAAGGCATAGGCAGTCTTGCCGTCATCTGCCGAAAGCTGCTCCCTGAACTCGGCATAATCATTGGGATCGGTCAGGATGGTCACATAGGCATGGTTCTTGGCCGATGCCCGGATCATCGCCGGACCGCCGATGTCGATATTCTCGACAGTTGTCGGATTATCGCCGCCGGCCGCCCGCACTTCTTCGAAAGGATAGAGGTTGATGACGGCAAGATCGATGCCCTCGATGCCGTGCTTTTTCATCGCTTCCTGGTGTTCGCCGTCGTCGCGGATGGCCAGCAGGCCGCCATGCACCGTCGGGTGCAGCGTCTTGACGCGCCCGTCCATGATCTCGGGAAAACCGGTGATCTCGGAGACATCGGTGACATCAAGACCGGCAGCGGCGATCGCCTTGTAGGTGCCGCCGGTCGACAGCAGACGCACGCCTCTTTGGGACAATGCCTGGGCAAGGTCGACGATGCCGGTCTTGTCGAAGACGGAGAGGAGCGCGGTCCTGATTTCGACCTTGTCCGGGGCGGGGATTTTTTTGGAAATGACGGCCATTAACCTTCTCCGTTCGGGCTTCGGGAGATATCCGCTAGAGCATGCGGCCGAAAAGTATGAGCGGCTTTCGGACGAGATCCTGCCTTAGGGACGTTTCTTGCTGGCGCCGCGTTAGCACAGCTTTGCCGCCACGCAAACAGCGCTCATGCTCTGCTTTTCGATTTAATCCAGGATTCGAATTCCGGTTGGCGGTCCCGTCTAACCTTTACGCGACAGGAACCAGCGGATCTCCGTCTTCTCGGCCAGATCAAAATCGACCTCGATCTGGTCCGAGCCGCAAATGCCGGAGCTGTCGGCAAAGAAGACGTCCTCGGAAATCAGCACTTCATTGCCGGGCGCGGAAAACAGCCAGCTCTCACCGTCTGGCGCCGTCAGCAGTACGGACTCTCCATCGCTCTGCTGCAGAACGATCGAAGGATGGATATGAAAGCGGGCGACGGCCTTCAAAGGCTCGTCACTTTCATGTCCTTCGCGGACGATCAGCCGGTCGTGGCCAGTCACCATCGAGCCTGCGGCATTGAGCGTCAGCTCACGCTCGTGCAGCACGCCGAAGGTTTTGAGATAGCCGTCATGACTGAGTTTGATGCTGTCGCGCCCATCTTCGGTTTCGACACGTTCGACAGTGACGGTCCTCACCGGCTCGGTGATCGCGTGATTGAGGAAAGGCGAGTGCGAAAAACGGCTGGATGACGTGTCGTTGAGGATGACGGTCGAATGCGCCGCGGTCGTGCGCGCCATCTGCACATAGCGGTGCCCCGCAAATTTCGGCGAGCCGGAATTGACGATGAAGCGATGGCGCCCGGACGACATCTCGAAGGAGAGGCTGCCGGCATGCGCGGTCCGCAGCGCGCCGCCCGAAGGCGGCGTACCGGTATCGGCGATGATAATAGTCTTGCCCCCGGAAAGCCGCTGATAGCGCGACTGCGGCAAAGCCTTGAAGGGCTGGCCGGCGGTCTCGTCATATCTGAGCACCGACATCAGCTCGTTGGCGAGGGTCGAGGTCGCACCGTTGAAAAGCGCCAGGTCCCCGTCCTGATGGCGGAAGAATCGCAAGGCCGGATACATGCGGTCGATGCCGGAGATCAGCTTCTGCGGCAGATCATGGCCGAGATTGACGTAAGTCTGCCGCAACGGCAGCAGGTCGAGCAGCAGTTCCAGGCCGACGCGCGGGTTGCGCGAGATATGGCCGCCATCCGGCAGAATCTGGCTATCGAATTGGCGGTCGAGCGCCTGGGCCGCTCTTCGCAGCGTGGATGGACGTGCCGGCATGGCGACGGAGGCCATGGCGAGCGCGATGCGCAGGCGAAACAGCTCCAGGCCACCAAACGTATAGGGCGCCATGCGATGCAGGAACCTGACCTGGAAAGCCAGCGACTTCATGAAACGGCGATAAAAGCCGCGATCGGCGTTCTGCAGCACGACCGGCGAATGCGACAGCCAGGCAATCACGCGCTGGGCAGTGACGTCGGTCTCCCACGCAATTCCTTCCATGCGGCCGGCATGGATGGAAAGCCAGCTGTCGACGATCGCGCGGGCTGCGGCCGAACTGCGTTCCGTCTTGTGCGCCCGCATGTGCCGCAGCCAGCCGAAGCTGTGCAGGCGGATAGCAAAGGGCCGAGAGGGCAAGGTGAAGGTGAAGGGCGACTTGCCGTCCGTTTCCAACATGCGGCCGGCCAGGAGGAACCGTCCGTTGAGAATTTCGTCGGCCACATGCGGATCGATGCCGCGAAGGTCGGTCGGGGCGACGATCAGACGCTCGGGCGGCTTGATAGAATGGCGAATGAGCTTCAGGCGCAGCAACGCGACGCGGCGCAAGGCGCGCCGCCAAGCCTCCCGAACATACATGCTCGCAAAACGCCGACCGGACTGCATATTCTATTGTCTATTGACCCTCGTGGTTAAGAATAGGTGAAAGGAAACCGATTTCATCGCCCGCAATGAATTAATTCGTGACAACGTTCGAATATAAGAAAATCGTTGCATGTCATTCGACGATATTCCGGCGTTTCGCAAAGAACGACAGACGTGCTGCGAGGGTGCAATCCTCGCCTCGCGCGGATTCGATCGATGTGTTTAAGCTTCTATCACGCCGCTCGCCGCAGCACCGCCGCGTAGAAGCCGTCGAGGCCGGAGGCGATGCCCTCGGGCATTTTCAGCATGGTTGGAAGCGTGCGGAATTCGCCGAGCGGCGTGAGCGCCGCTTCAAGGCCTGGCCAGTCGTCCGGGCTGATCGGAACGCGCTCGATTGCATCCGTATCGGAAAGAATGCGGGCGACCACCTCCTCGCCCTCGGCCGGATCGAGCGAGCAGTTCGAAAACACCAGCGTGCCGCCAGGCTTCAGCAAGGTCAGCGCATGACGCAGCAGCCGCTCCTGCAGCGCCGCGAGCCTGGCAATATCATCCGGCCCCTTGGTCCACAGCACGTCGGGGTGCCGGCGCGTCGTGCCGGTGGAAGAGCAGGGGGCGTCGAGCAGGATCGCATCGAAGCCTTCCGCCGGTTTGAATGTCGTCAGGTCCGCCGCGACCGTTTCCGCCTCGAGGCCGAGCCGGTCGAGATTCGACCGCAGCCGTCTGAGCCGGCTCTCCGATTGATCGAGCGCGGTCACCGCGCCGCCGGCAAGGATGAGCTGCGCCGTCTTGCCGCCGGGCGCAGCGCAGAGATCGGCGGCACGTTTGCCGGAGAGATCACCGAAAAGCTTGGCCGGAATGCTTGCGGCCGCATCCTGCACCCACCACGCACCGTCGTCGAAGCCCTCGAGCGAAGGAATGCCGCCATCGAAGGCGGCCAGCCGCACGCCGCCCGTCGGCAGGGCAACGCCGTTCAGCCGCTTTGCCCAGGCTTCGGCGTCGGATTTGACGGTGAGGTCGATCGCCGCAGGTTCGAGCTGCGATTGCGAGATCGCCAGCGCCGCGTCGCGGCCATAGGCCTTTTCCAGCCTCGTCAGGAACCAGGTCGGCATCGGCGGCACCTTGCCGATCTCCTCGAGCACCTCGTCCTTTTCACGGCCGAGCCGGCGCAGCACCGCATTGACCAGCTTGGCAAAGCGGCGATTGCGTGGATCCTGATTGGCCTGCTCGACGGCAAGATCGACGGCCGAATGATCCGGCACGTCGAGATAGAGGATCTGCGCAGCCCCGATCGCCAGAACATGGTGCAAAGCCCGCGCCCCCTCCGGAAGCGGCGATTCCAGCAGCGAGGCAATTGCGGCATCGATGCGCGGCAGATGCCGCAGCGTCGTGTTCAGAATGGCGCGCACAAGCGCCCGATCGCTTTCGCCAAGCGCCTTATAGGCCGGATTGCCATGTTCATGGTCGAGAGCGCCATCGAGCGGCAGCTTGCGGTCGACGACGGCGGCGAGAATTTTTGCGGCCGCCGCCCGGGCCTGCAGGCCGGGCTTTGCCGGCGCCGATCGGTCGGCCGAGGGTTTCTGTTCCCGGAATGGCTTTTTTGTACCTTCTGAATTCAAGACCACGGACCTTTTGGCGGTTGCGAACCACCGCGACCCGTATTCGGAACAGAGCGCGATTTGCGCGACGGATTAGCAGCACGCACCGGTCCCGTCGAGATAGTCATGCCGCCTTGCGCCATCTCCTGCAGCGCGGCAATGCGGTTTTCCGTGTTCGGATGGGTAGAAAACAGATTGTCCATTCGCTCGCCGGAAAGCGGATTGATGATGAACATATGCGCCGTCGCCGGATTCCGCTCGGCATCCTCGTTCGGCACATGAGCAGCCCCGCGGGCGATCTTTCCAAGTGCTGAAGCAAGCCAGAGCGGGTTTCCGCAGATCTCGGCGCCGCGGCGGTCGGCCGAATATTCGCGCGTGCGGCTGATCGCCATCTGCACCAGCATGGCAGCGAGAGGTGCCACGATCATGGCGACGAGGACGCCGATGAAACCGAGCGGATTATTGTTGTTGTCGCGGTTGCCGCCGAAGAAGAAAGCAAAGTTGCCAAGCATCGAGATCGCGCCGGCAAGCGTTGCCGTGATCGTCATGGTCAGCGTGTCGCGGTTCTGGATATGGGCGAGCTCATGCGCCATCACGCCTGCGACCTCCTCGGGAGACAGGGCGCTCAGCAGGCCGGTCGAGGCGGCGACAGCGGCATTTTCGGGATTGCGGCCGGTGGCGAAGGCATTCGGCTGGGGGCTGTCGTAGAGATAGACCTTCGGCATCGGCAGACCGGCATTGCGGGCGAGATCGCGCACGATCGCAAAGAATTCCGGCGCATTGCGTTCATCGATCTGCTGCGCGCGATAGGCCGCAAGCACCATGCGATCGGAATTCCAATAGGAGAAGAAATTCATGCCGGCGGCAATGAGGAAGGCGATCATCATGCCGCCCCGGCCGCCGATCAGAAAGCCGACGAACATGAAAAGCGCCGTCATGAAGGCAAGCAACATGGCAGTGCGAACGAGGTTCATTGCGAATCTCCATCTCCGATTTCGGCGCCGCAAGCTTTCAATCGCTCTGCCGGCGCATTATGATTTGGTTACTCACCCGCCATTTTCAATATTTCCGGCAGGAGAAGGCCATGCAGGAAGCCGACAACGACAATAGCCAAACGCCGACGGCGGAGGGATCGGAACCGCCGCGCAAGGTGCTGTCCCCGGCCGCCCAACGTGCGCTTGCCGAGGCTGAGGAACGACGGAAGAACCGGAAACCGCTGGAGCTGCCAACTGAGATCGGCGGCCGCGGCGGAGCCGAGCCCGCGCGCTTCGGCGATTACGAAATCAACGGGCGGGCAATCGATTTTTAAGCAGGATTGTCGGGCCCGAATCCGGGCCCTGTGCAGGCCGCCCGATATCAGCCGGCCCAGCGTAAAGTGAGCCGCCCCGGGACTCGGATGGTCGGAGCGGCCCCGTGTATCAGGCGGTCGCCTTGTTCTGCCGGTTGGCGATCAGGTCATCGACAACGGCCGGATCGGCAAGCGTCGAGGTGTCGCCAAGCGCACCGAAATCGTCCTCGGCGATCTTGCGCAGAATGCGACGCATGATCTTGCCGGAACGGGTTTTCGGCAGGCCCGGCGCGAACTGGATCTTGTCGGGCGCCGCGATTGGCCCGATTTCGGCGCGCACATGTTTCACCAGTTCCTGGCGAAGCGTGTCCGAACCATCGTGACCCGACATGAGCGTCACATAGCAGTAAATGCCCTGGCCCTTGATCGCATGCGGGTAGCCGACGACCGCAGCCTCCGAAACCAGATTGTGCGAGACGAGCGCCGATTCCACCTCCGCCGTGCCGAGCCGGTGGCCGGAGACGTTGAGCACGTCGTCGACGCGGCCGGTGATCCAGTAATAGCCATCCGCATCGCGCCGGCAGCCGTCGCCGGTGAAGTATTTCCCCTTGTAGGTGGAGAAATAGGTCTGGATGAAGCGCTCGTGGTCG
>NZ_FMAJ01000019.1 GCF_900094625.1 Rhizobium aethiopicum
CGCACAATGGCGCAGTGTCGCCGATCAAATCAGGCCGAAAGTGCCGAAGCTTGCCACCATCATGGACGACGCTGAAGAGGAAGTGTTCGCCTACATGACCTTCCCGAAAGAGCACCGGGAAAGCTGCACTCGACGAATCCAATTGAGCGTCTCAACGGCGAAATCAAGCGACGCACCGAGGTCGTCGGCATCTTTCCGAACGACGAAGCCATCGTCCGTCTCGTCGGCGCACTGCTGCTCGAACAGAATGATGAATGGGCCGTTCAACGCGCCAGGTATATGACGCTTGAGACCATGGCCCAAATGAGCGATGAGCCCCAAATCAGCCTGCCCGCTGTGGCACGCTGATATCCCCTCCGACCCGACCTCGGAAAGCACGGCAATCAGCCGTCAGCTACCCCACCTCCCGGGACACGATCGTATCACCTTGTATTCCGGACTAAACTTATGCCGACAGCGTTGCGATAGAGGGCATTCGGAACCAGCATGCGGCTATTCCGGAAGGTCGGCACTCGCATGACGTCATCTGACCGACATCGTGGGGTTATTCGACAAAAATTGCGAAATGTCCTTGATCCAGTTTCCGCTGTTAGATCTCGTTGTCGCCGGCAGTCCTTTCTCTATCATATTTGCTGGAGCGTGCCGCAAGTCCGACAAGAGCTGCGCCTAGGCCAACAGCTCTGTGCTGTCATTGACGGGTTAGGAACACGTCAATGATCAACGAGGCTGGAGCCTTATACCCCGGTGTTCCTGCCTCAAATGTAAGGGCATGACGAGTGCCGCCCTTTCCTTCACTTGACCAGGTGGTTTCCGATCGAGGAGCCGCCATCGACCGTCAGAATGCTACCGGTCGCGAACCTCGAACGATCGGACGCAAGAAAAAGCATTGCTTCAGCAATCTCTTCAGCTGTCCCCATCCGATCCATGACGGCACGGGCGTTGAAATCGCTGCGAAGCTTCGCGGGGTCCTTCGCTTCGGCGAAGATTTTCGTGAAGTAAGGAGAGTCGATTGTCCCTGGAGCGACCGCGTTGACACGAATTCCCTCTTTCGCATGATCCATGGCCATCGCGCGCGTCAGCGAAGATATTGCTCCTTTCGATGCTACGTAGGCAGTCCTGTCCGCGATTGCTGAGGTTGCGGTGTAGGAAGTCGTATTGATGATCGAACCTCCGCCGTTCCGTCGCATAACAGGAATGACGTACTTTGAGCAAAGGAAGATCCCTTTGACGTTTACGGACATAATCCGGTCCCAAGTTTCTTCAGGAATGGTCACCACATTCCCCGTCGTTCCGAACCCGGCATTATTGACGAGCACGTCGACCCGGCCCCACTTTGCGGTCGTCTTCTCAACCATGCTTTCCGCGTCCTTGGCGGACGAGACGTCGACGCGAACACCGAAAGCCTTCGAGCCGATCTCGTTCGCCACACGAACCGCGGCGTCTTCATTGACATCAGCAACAACCACATAGGCGCCGTTCTTTGCGAAAAGCTCGGCGGTCGCACGACCAATGCCGCTGCCGCCCCCTGTGACGATACAAACCCTTTGATTCAAATCCATCGACCATCTCCTCATTTTTGGGTGCCTTAGAAGACATTTTAGCAGACAATCTGTCAATTGTGAAAATCCAGTTGACAGATTGTCTGCTGATCTGTTTATCTAGGCTCGATCGAATTTGGCCGTGGGAGGACAATATGGCCGATACCAGCACTGAGGCGCAGTTGGCTTTTAAGGCAGCTATGCGTCGGTTCACATCAACCATCTGCTTGATCACGACCGAACTCAACGGGGTCCGTCATGGCATGGCCGCCACCGCGGTCCAGTCGGTTACCGCGGACCCACCAACTGTTCTTGTCTGCATCAACCAATCGGCTTCGGTGAATCAGCCTTTGAAGATCTCCGGGAAGTTCGCCGTGAACATGCTGCATCTTTCACATGCCGATCTTGTGCCGCTGTTCAGTGGGCAATTGAAGGGTGAAGAGCGCTTTCATTACGGCGAGTGGCTGTCTCTCGACGGCATGCCGGTCCTGTCCGATGCGCAGGCGGCGTTTGTCTGCAAGCTAAAAGATGTCGTTCACGTTGGAACGCATGATGTTGTGCTCGGAGAAGTGCTCGAAGCACGGTTCATCGAGTCAATCGCGCCGCTTCTCTACGAAAACGGTCAACTCGTCAGGTCGTCGTCCATCAGTGGATCGGCCGCATAGTAGGTGGCTTTAACCACCAATCACATCACTCATCGAAAGCCCAAGGGCGGCAAGGAGAAAAGCGTGAGCAATATGGCACCCGCAAGAGAAATTCATGGACGTGAAGTCACAGAGCGCTTTGAGCGCGGACTAAAGACCCGGCGCGAAGTCTTGGGGGGGGCCTATGTTGATGCGTCGGTCAGCAAAGCCACCGACTTCAATTGGCCGATGCAAACCCTCGTCACGGAATACTGCTGGGACGCGATTTGGAATCGGCCGGGCCTGGAGCGCAAGCAGCGCAGCATCCTCAATCTCGGGATGATTTCGGCCCTCAATCGTCCGCATGAGCTGAAACTGCATGTTCGCGGAGCAATCAACAACGGTCTTACCAAAGAGGAAATTCGGGAGGTTTTCCTCCAGGTTTCGATTTACTGCGGTGTTCCTGCGGCCATCGACAGCTTCCGCGTGGCAGCGGAAGTTTTCGACGAGATGGGCATCTAGTTATTCAACGCATTTGAGTGGGCTGAGCATCATCCGTTGCCAGCCCGAGGAGGGACTACAGTGACCGCACAAGACGATTTCCGCGCTGCCGGAAACCCAATGTTCAATGATAACAAGCTCAAGCTCGGCGTATTTGGCACGAATTGCTCGAATGCATGCGCGATTACGCTCGCTGAGACAACGTTCGAACCTACCTTCGACCACAACGTCGAGATTGCAAAGAAGCTTGAGGCAGCCGGTTGGGAATGCATGGTGCCGATTGCACGCTGGCGTGGTTTTGGCGGTCCTTCAAACTTCAATGGCGTGAACATGGATACGTTCACCTGGGCGGCCGCTCTCGCGGCGGTCACCACGAAGCTCCAGTTCTTCTCAACGACTCACATTCCGACGCTAAACCCGATTGTTGCAACCAAGATGGCGACAACAATCGATCACATCTCGAAGGGTCGATACGGCCTCAATCTCGTTACCGGCTGGTTCACTCCCGAAATGGAAATGTTCGGAGTTCCTATGATGGAGCACGACACCCGCTATGAATACGCCACTGAATGGATGGATATCGTCGAGACGCTCTGGAAACGCAATGGCGTTACCTTCGAAGGCGAGTTCCTCAAAGTCAAAGACGCCTTCAGTGAACCCAAACCCTACAACAAGGCGGGTCGCCCGCTCCTGATCTGCGCCGGCGCCTCGGGCAAGGGACTGCATTTCACCGCCAAGTTCTGCGACTTCAACTTCGGCTTCATGCAAGACATGGAATCGGGCGCTGCCTGGGTCAAAAAGGTGAAGGACCTGGCGCGTACTGAATATAACCGTGATCTTGGCACATTCACAGCTTGCCCCGTTATCGTTCGCGAAACGGAGAAGGAAGCAAAGGAATACTACGACTACTACGTCAACCAGAAGGGTGACTGGGAGGCATGCGAGAACATCTGTGAAGTTCTGCAGGTGCAATCTCAAAACCATTCTGCCGAAATGTATCAAAAATTCAAGGAACGCTTCGTCGCTGGCTGGGGTGGATACCCGATCGTCGGCAATCCAGAACAAGTCGCCGACAAGCTCGTGGATCTCAGCAATACAGGCGTCAACGGCGCCTTGCTGACAATGGTCGATTACAACGAGGAACTTCCCTTCTTTAACGACCGTGTCATGCCGCTGCTCAAGCAAGCCGGTCTGCGCAACTGAACCAGTCCTCGGGACGGCGATTGCCGTCCCGACACGAACTCTGCCAGATTCTGGCAGGATTTTCGCGGCTGGCGGCCAAAGGGGCCGGCGGTTGAGCGGAACCACAAGGGGAGGAGGCCCTGAATGCTGAAGAAAATCGTTGCAGCGCTTTTTACGCTGTCGAGCCTTTATCACATGAACGGCGTGGCGAAGGCTGACGGCCTCGATTCGTTGCCGCCGGACCAAAAGGCGCTTTACGAGAATATCGATCCCGCCATTCCGCTCGGGGGGACGGTGTACAAAGATTTTGTTCCAAAACGTCCACCGCCGTGGAAAATTGGTTATGCATCCACATATGCCGGTAATACCTGGCGCGCGAACATCCTGGACGAATTCACCAACGTATTGCTTCCGAAATATAAGGAAGCAGGCCTAGTCTCCGATCTTATCGTCACGCAGTCTGACCTCAAAGACGCTGTCCAAATCCAGCAGATGCGGCAGATGGTTGACGACGGTGTTGATGCGATCGTCATTTGCTGCTCGAACATTACCGCACTTAACAAGACCATAGAGTATGCTCATTCGAAAGGCGTGCCAGTCTTCTCAGTCTCGGGCTATGTCACATCACCCTACGCAATCAATGCCACAGAGAATAACACCGACGGTGGCTACAAGGCTGCTGAATGGCTTGCCAAGGAAATCGGTGAAAAAGGCAACGTCCTGATGGTATCGGGCATCCCCGGTTTCGCATCATCGGACAGCTTCGACATCGGCGCGAAGAACGCGTTCGATAAATTCCCCGGTATCAAAATTGTAGGCACGATAGCTGGCAAATGGACCGACCAGGTCGCCCAGGTTGAGGTTCAGAAGTTTCTTGCCACCAATCTTGCTGAGGTTAATGGCATTCTCGTTCAGTCCGC
The DNA here is from genome assembly GCF_900094625.1 of Rhizobium aethiopicum. GTDB lineage: Bacteria > Pseudomonadota > Alphaproteobacteria > Rhizobiales > Rhizobiaceae > Rhizobium > Rhizobium aethiopicum. The sequence continues at coordinate 4,765 of NZ_FMAJ01000019.1, forward strand.
TTCAGAAAACGGTGTCGTGAACGCAGTACAGCAATCCGGCCGCGACATGATGCCTATCGTGCTCGGGGGTGAGGCTTCCGCAGCCTGCTACTGGCGTAAGAACCCTGATTTCATAAGCAAGAGCTTCCATTTCTGGCCGCCGCGGTCTGATGCCCGCCTTGTGTGGGACGTCATGATGCGAACGCTCGAAGGCCAGGGACCAAAGATCCAGTCGATTCTTCGTCCTGCGCTTCCTTACACCATTGATGACGTGAAGGAAGTGCTGAAGGAAGATTGCGATCCCAATTCTACGGATTGGATCGAGCCGAAGAACAACGGCTGGTGGCCTGCAGACGTCGCTGCAAACTACTTCGAACGTCCTGAAGATCCGTTAGCTTGGCGGCCGAAGAAGTAATGAATGTTCTCCGGAAGGAGACCTCCCAGCCTCCCGCGTCGGTTTCTATAATCGGCGCGGGAGGTATCTGCGATTTGATTGGAAATAGTGTGCTGGACTTTCACAGAATTCAACGTTTGCCGCCTTATGTTTTCGAACAGGTCAACCGTTTGAAAGCAAGCGCGCGAGCGGGCGGCGCCGATATCATTGATCTCGGCATGGGAAACCCCGACCTTCCGACTCCCCAATCGATCGTCGACAAGCTGTGCGAGGTCGTGCAGGATCCGCGCACCCACCGTTATTCCTCCTCCAAGGGCATTCCGGGGCTGCGCCGCGCCCAGGCCGCCTATTATGCCCGCCGCTTCGGCGTCAAGCTCAACCCGGATACCCAGGTGGTTGCCACCTTGGGCTCCAAGGAAGGCTTCGCCAACATGGCGCAGGCGATCACCGCGCCCGGCGACGTGATCCTCTGCCCGAACCCGACCTATCCGATCCACGCCTTCGGTTTCCTGATGGCGGGCGGCGTGATCCGCTCGATGTCGGTTGAGCCGGATGAGAGCTTTTTCCCGCCGCTGGAGCGGGCGGTCCGACATTCGATCCCGAAGCCGTTGGCGCTGATCCTCAACTACCCCTCGAACCCGACGGCCCTCGTCGCGACGCTCGATTTCTATAAGGACGTCGTCGCCTTCGCCAAGAAGCATGACATCATCGTGCTTTCCGACCTTGCCTATTCCGAGATCTACTTCGACGGCGCTCCGCCGCCATCGGTTCTCGAAGTGCCTGGTGCAATGGATGTGACCGTCGAATTCACCTCGATGTCGAAGACCTTTTCCATGCCCGGCTGGCGCATGGGCTTTGCCGTCGGCAACGAGCGGCTGATCGCGGCGCTCACCCGCGTCAAGTCCTATCTCGACTACGGCGCCTTCACGCCGATCCAGGTGGCCGCGACCCATGCGCTGAACGGCGACGGTTCCGACATTGCGGAGGTTCGCAACGTCTACAAGCGTCGCCGCGACGTCATGGTCGAAAGCTTCGGCAAGGCCGGCTTCGACGTGCCGCCGCCGGCTGCCACCATGTTCGCCTGGGCGAAGATCCCCGAAAAGTTCCGTCATCTCGGTTCGCTGGAGTTTTCCAAGCTGCTGGTCGAGAAGGCCGACGTCGCCGTTGCACCGGGTATCGGCTTCGGCGAAATGGGCGACGACTACGTCCGTCTGGCGCTCGTCGAGAACGAACACCGCATCCGCCAGGCTGCGCGCAACATCAAACGCTGGCTTAGCGGCGACGAGAAATTTGAAATCAACGTAATGAATCAGTGAAAGGATACCCGATGCCAATCTTCGGATCATGCCAATGCAAAGCCGTTACGTACCAGGTTCAGGAAATTGATGGACCCATGTGGAATTGCTTCTGTCAAACATGCCGGAAGTCCCACGCCGCTGATCACAATACCGCTGCGAAGGTGAAAAGCGAGCACTTCAAGATCCTTACAGGCCAAGATACGCTTCATAGCTTCGAATCGACGCCTGGAAAGCTGCGGTGGTTTTGTTCGGTATGTGGCTCGCACGTTTATGCGGAGCGGCCGGCCAGCCCGGAGCTCAAAGTCGTTAGAGCCGGCACGTTCGATACCGATCCTGGAAGTGTGCCGATGTCAAACGTATGGGTATCGCATGCGAAACCTTGGCTCGCCCATGATCCATCGAAGGCAAGCTCACCAGAGTTCCCGTAAGTGACCGGGATACTACCTGTCGTAACTGAGGTGGAGTCACGGCGACCGTATATCAAGCGGCAACGCCTCATTCCTGTCCAGGAGGTTCTAACGCAAACGTGCTGGGTCGGTAAAAGCGGCAGGGATTGGAGACAATAGGTTCGCTTGCACGGCGAGCCCACCCATTGAGAGAATAAAGTCGTACGAGACAGAAGACTTCTGCGAAGCAATCCAGCCTTCGAGGTTCGGAAATTACGGGTTGTGAGGGCTCAGGACACCGCAGGACTATTTTTGCCCCCACGGGTCCTCAACGACCTCCATTGCGGTGTGAGTGAAAATTGTAAGATTGTCTTATGCGAGAATGTTGGGAGTCCTGTGACATGAAAGTTGTTGTAATAACGGGGAATTTATCGCGCCCCTCGAAAACCCGGGCCGTAGCAGACTTCATGGTGGATCGGGTGCGCGCGTCCGGCAACGAAGCAAGCTGCTGGGACCTTGTCGACCTTCATCCGCACCTTGGGGCAACAGTGTTGCCCTCCAGCGCCGCTGAGATTGTTAAAGCGGCACTCAACGATATTTTGGCTAGTGACGTGCTAGTTGTTGGTAGTCCGGTCTACAAAGCATCTTACACTGGGTTGCTGAAGCATTTATTCGACCTTGTCGACATGAAAGCGCTTAAGGGCCGCTATGTGATCCCTTTTGCAACCGGTAAAGCATCGAGTCACAAGCCGCTCGTCGAAGCCTCGATGGAAGCCTTATTCGACTTTTTCGAAGCGCAAATACATAGCCGTTTCATTTTCGCTCTCGATGAAGATTTTCAGAACGATGCTCTTTCTGAGAACCTGCGCGCGCTTGTCGACAGAGAGCTCGATGCCGCGCGTCGCGCCGTCAGCCCATAATAAGGAGGAGGATTCCATGTCTTTTTCGAGCATAGATGAGGCGATCGAGGCGATCGAAGCGGGCGAGATGGTTATCGTGGTCGACGACGAAAATCGGGAGAATGAAGGCGACCTAGTCGTTGCTGCCGAAAAAATAACAGCTGAGCACATCGCTTTCATGATGAAATATGCGAGAGGCCTTATCTGCGTGCCACTTCCAGCCGAACGTCTCGACAAACTCGAGATCCCCCTGATGGTCACACGTAATTCGGACTCACTGCAGACGGCATTTACCGTTTCCGTCGATTGCAAACACGGCACAACGACAGGGATTTCAGCCGAAGATCGAGCAGCAACCGTCAAGTCGCTCATCGATCCGCAGACGCGGCCGGAAGACCTATCGCGGCCGGGTCACATTTTTCCTTTGCGTGCAAATCGTCTCGGTGTCCTGGGCCGTCCTGGCCACACCGAAGCTGCCGTGGATCTTGCACGACTGGCCGGCCTGGCGCCGGCTGGCGTAATCTGCGAGATCGCCAATGACGACGGAACCATGTCTCGACTGCCAGATCTCGAGAAGTTCGCAATCGAACATGGCCTGCACATAGTAACGATCGACGCTTTGATTGAGTACTGCAGGAGTCGTGATACGAGGGTAAAGCGTTACGCGCAGTCCTTTATGCCAACGCGGTTTGGGGATTTCAAGGCAATTGCTTATCGCGATAGTTTGACGGGAACGGAACACTTAGCTTTGACACTTGGCGAGTTGTGCGAGAAGGAAGACGTTCTGGTACGGGTGCATTCTGAATGTCTGACAGGTGAGGCGTTCCGGTCCATGCGATGCGACTGCGGTCAACAGCTCGAAATGGCTCTTCGGGCGGTCCAGTTAGCGGGCGCTGGTTGCGTGATCTACATGCGTGGGCAAGAGGGGCGTGGCATTGGCTTGGGAAACAAAATTGCGGCTTACGGCCTGCAGGATCATGGTCGTGATACTCTTGAGGCAAATCGGGAACTCGGCTTCGCATCTGATTCCCGCGAATATAACGCAGCGGCGGATATCATCCGCGACCTCGGTATCGGCAGCGTTCGGCTTCTGACCAACAATCTTGCAAAAATAGAGGCGCTGCGAACGTCAGGCGTCATCGTGTCGTCTCGCCAGAGTCTGATCGCCGCATCTAGCGCGTCCAACATCACTTATCTTAAGACAAAGCGCGATCGGTTTGGCCACCTGTTGGACCAGGACACGTCAGCTGAACACGTCGGCCGGAACAACGTCTTTTCAGTGTTTGGCGCGCAGGTGTTCTCTGGACCCCTTGGGTAGCGGAGCCGCCCTCGCCACTTACCTGCCGGTGATTGTAGGGGGCCGCCTTTGACCGGCAGAGTCCTAGAGCTTTTGCGTCGGCCCTGCCAGCACATCATTCGTGCAGGCGTATCGGAGTGATGTGGCCCGCGATTGCATCGAAAGCAGCGTTCGACCATATCTCGTCTTGAGCACGGCTGTTCCGACGGATCGCATTTAATCGCGGTCCGTCTTGTCTTTCGAAAAGTCTCGCAAACTAATGCTTCATGCGAAGGATCGGCTTAATGACTTTGCCGCTCTCGGAATCAGCCATCGCCTCGTTGATCTGGTCGAGGTCATAGAACTGAACCAGTTTGTCGAACGGGAAAAGTCCCTGCTGCCAATACTCGATCAACTGCGGGACGAACTCGGACGGAATGCTTTGTCCTTCGACAACGCCGATCAATGTGCGGCCGAAAAGGAAGTTCCCGATATCGATCGTGCCTTCAGTGCCGAGAGCGGACGAGCCAACGAGACCGCATGTTCCCGGCGTACCAAGGCAGTCGACTGCCTGACGGAAAACTCGTGGCGAACTCGTGCATTCCAAGCTGAAATCAACGCCTGCGGGGACGATCTTCCTGATCGCGGCAACGCTGTCCAATTTGCGGGCATTTATCGTGTGCGTCGCCCCGAGTTCGCGCGAAAGTTCCAGCCGTTCATCGTTCAAGTCGATCACGATGATGGTCGCGCATCCGGCGATTTTCGCGGCCATCGTAGCCGCCATGCCAACCGCACCAGCACCGAACACTGCTATTGACGAGCCGGGCTTCGGCTTGAGGCAATTCAGTACCGCGCCAGCACCGGTCTGAAGCCCGCACCCGAGCGGTCCAATCAACTCGAGTGGAACATCCTTTGCAACCTTCACGGCGTTTCGTTCGCTGGCGATGGCGTAGGTTGCAAATGACGACTGCTCGAAGAAGCAGCCACTAATCTGTTTCCCGTGAGAATCATGGATCGGGCAGGTGCCATCCGGACGAGTGCCGCGGAAATTGCGACCGAAGAAGTCCTCGCAGTAGAAAGGTGTACCGGAAAGGCACTTTTCGCACTTGCCGCAATAGGCGTAGCTCAAAGCAACGTGATCACCGGGCACAAGATCTTTAACTGCGCTCCCGACGGCCTCGACGACGCCAGAGCCTTCGTGTCCCAACACAACAGGTTGAGGTACGTCATATCCCTGGTCCCTGACCACCAGGTCGGTATGACATACCCCCGATGCGACGATGCGGACCAAAATCTCGTCTGCACGAGGTTCCTCAATCCCTATGCACTCCAAGATCAAGGGCTTCGCCTTTTCGCGCGAGACCGCCGCATATGCCTGCTTCATGTAACTGTTCCTCCAAGGCTCACAACGCAATTCGCGCGAACGTACTCATCGTCAGACAATCAGTCAATAATTACTCTGTTAAATTAGATCAGTTCAACCGGAGCAGGGCTGCATTTTTGCAAAGTCACGAGTGAACGCTGATTTGAAGTGATCAAAGGGTTCCGTGCATGTTCGAAAGGGAGCATGCGTCTTGTCCCGCTTTGGGCTGAAAGATCGGCAGACGAAAATTTAGTAGCAACGTGTGAGGCGAGCCGGATGGCGTCGCTTGCCGACGTCGAGCCGGTTCTGAAGGCTATCGACAGCTTCGAGACACCGGTATTGCCAAGTTTAACCGACTACAAACGATGCTACTGCCAGCCAGGCTTAACAGACAGTACCAACCAGGACGTTAGTCTTCTCGATGATCGAGAGGTCCGACGCAATCCGGTATACAGTTGGCGCGGCGGTCGGTGACTCAATAGCGAGCGTATCCTGGATCGTGAGGCGTTCGATGCCCTGCTTTAGTGACCTGATCGTATTCCCGTGGGCCACCACAAGAACCGATTTCCCTCTCAACAAGGGGGGGAACACTTCGCTTATCAAAAAGGGCAGAACCCTCGCGCTTATGTCCCGTATGCTTTCTCCCCCAGGTGGTGGAGTGCTGTACGAGCGGCGCCAAACCTGGACAACATCCTGGCCCCACCGCTCACGTGCCACGTTCTTGTTGATGCCGGTGAGCTGTCCGTAGTCGCGTTCGTTCAACTCGGTTCTCCTGATTGGCTCCAGCAGATCGCCGTTGGTTTCGTTCAAAATCGCTCTGCAAGTGTCAACTGTGCGCAAGAGGGCAGAGCTAAACGCAATATCGAACGAGATGCCGAGGTTCGCGAGCAGTGAGCCGGCTCGCCTGCTCTCAGACCAGCCCTCCTGTGTGAGCGGAACGTCGCTCGTACCCGAGAACTCCCCGCGCGCGTTCCCTTCGCTTTGGCCATGCCGGACAATCACCAGAGTGGACATTCATAACCCTCCCATCGATTTAGCGAACACGAATATTGTCGCACTATCGGACAATCCGTCAAGTGCGACTATGTGCAAGTGAAAACAAAACGATGCCGAAAAAATAAACGTCGAAGTATATATTTATTGACAGATTGTCTGATAGCTCATACCAATGCACTCCGCCGTATTGAGGAGAGTCCGGCACGGCTTGGGAAGGCAAGGCTCTCGCCTTAACAGACAATGCCGCCCAGAGCGGCCGGAGGAGGAATTTTCATGAAGAGACGTACATTTCTACAAGCGAGCGGGGCAATTGCTGTAGCCGGCACGTTCGGAATGCCGGGGATTCTTCGCGCCGACGACGCGATCAGTCTCCTACCTGACACTTGGCCCTCCGAAGGCGCCAACCCAATTGTCGACGCGGGTAAGTTCAAGAAGTCAGGCCCGTGGAAGATCGGACACAGCCACTACGGCCTCGCTGGTTCAACGCATACCTACCAGACGGCGTTTGAAGCCGAATATGAAATAAAAAAGAACAAGGATCGGATCGCTGATTACCAGTTCCGGAGCGCTGATCTCAATGCCTCCAAACAAGTTGCCGATATCGAGGATCTGATCGCCCAGAAGGTCGATGCGATCATCATCGCACCGCTAACCACCGGTTCCGCCGTCGAGGGCATCAAGAAGGCAAAGGCTGCTGGCATTCCAACCGTAGTCTATCTCGGACGCGTCGACACCGAGGAGTTTACGGTTCAGGTCCAGGGCGACGACTTCTATTTCGGGCGCGTGATGGCTCAGTTCCTCGTCGACAAGCTTGGCAACAAGGGCAAGGTATGGGTTCTGCGTGGCGTCGCCGGGCATCCCATCGATGCAGATCGTTATGCAGGCGCCATGGAAGTCTTCAGCAAGTCTGGACTTCAGATCACGTCGACCCAGCACGGAAGCTGGTCTTATGAGGACTCAAAGAAGATCGCCGAAAGCCTGTATCTCTCCGACCCCGATGTCGCGGGCATCTGGACCGATGGAGCCAACATGTCTCTTGGCGTTTTGGATGCCTTGCAGGAGGCTGGCGCCTCAACGATCCCGCCAATCACGGGCGAAGCACTTAACGGCTGGATGCGTCGTTGGAATGACGAAAAACTTTCCTCGATCGGTCCGATTTGCCCACCCGCTCTGTCTACTGCCGCGCTGCGGGCCGCCTTCGCCTTGCTGGATGGGAAGCCGATTCAGCGTAACTGGACGAACCGCCCCAAGCCGATCACCGACGAGACGCTCTCCCAGTTCTATCGCGCAGATCTCACTGATGCGTACTGGGCGCCGACCGAAATGCCGAACGAAAAGCTCCTTGATTATTTCAAGGCTTGATGAACTACGGGCACGATCACTCGTGCCCGTATCCCTGTCGAAGATGGAAATTCCCATGAGCACGCTTGTCGAGATGGTCGGCATCAACAAATCGTTTGGTTTCACGAAAGTCCTTTCGGACGTTCGCTTTTCCCTGGAACGTGGCTCCGTGCACGCTCTGATGGGGGAAAACGGCGCGGGGAAGTCCACCCTGATGCGTATTCTGGCGGGGGTATATCAGCCGGGCGCAGGAAGTGTTCGGCTCCGCGGGGAGGAAGTCAATTTCCGTTCCCCTAAGGAGGCACGGTTGGCGGGAGTGTCGACGGTGTTTCAGGAGTTTACCCTGATCCCCAATCTCACCGTTGCTGAGAACATGTTCCTGGGCCATGAACCTCGTCGCATTGACGGTTCGATCGATAGCGTCGAGGTAGTGAAACGCGCTCGCGCTTTGCTGGCTGACGTATTTCCACAGCTCGACGCAACTGCGATCGTCGAGACACTGACTGTCGCGCAGCAGCAGGCAGTAGAGATCGCGAAGGGACTTACGTCGAACGCGGACGTATTCATCTTCGACGAGCCAACGGCGGCGTTGAACTCGACCGATGTCGCGCATCTTTTCAAGGTTATCCGCGACCTTAAGGCTCAACATAAGGCTGTCGTCTACATCTCTCATCGCATGAATGAAGTCTTCGAACTATGCGACACCATCACCGTCATGAAAGATGGCGCTTGGGTAAGGACTGCAAGAGCGCAGGACTTCAACTTGCAAACGCTGGTAGCGACAATGGTTGGTCGCGAACTTCAGAACTTCTTTCCGCCGCGCTCGCAGGCCACCGGAGCGGCAATGCTGGAGGTTTCGGACTTGCGCCTCGACGACAGCAGCTCGACAGTCACTTTCGTTGTCAGAAAAGGTGAAATCATCGGGCTGGCAGGGCTCGAAGGACAGGGCCAGCGAGAGATAATGCGTGCCATTGTGGGCGTTGAATCGCCAAAGGCCATCGCCGTGTGGCGTGCCGGCCTCGACAACAGCATGCACGTGGTGAATGTAGGGTCAGGGTTCGCTCGCGCGGTCGCATCAGGAATCGGTTTTATCCCTGAAGACAGGAAGCAGGAAGGGCTGTTCCTGCGCCTGCCTATCTACGACAACATCGCGCTGGGAAAACAGCTCAATCGGAATATGGCAAGCGTTGCGTGGCGATCGGTGTCGAGGGTCCGCGAGGTGATCAAGTCGCTACGAGTTGCGGCCGCCGATCCCAATGCGCCCGTAGGTAAACTCTCGGGCGGGAATCAGCAGAAGGTGCTGCTGGGCCGCTGGTTGCTCTCCGGAGTGGACATCCTCGTTATTGAGGAGCCCACGCGCGGCGTCGACGTCGGTGCAAAGGCAGAGATTTACAGATTGCTGCGGGACTTCAGTGATCGTGGCGGTGCGGTCGTGGTTTCGTCGCGCGAGCACGCTGAGCTTATAGGGCTCTGCGACAGCATTTTGGTCGTTCATGACAGGAAGATCGTCGGGCAGATGTCCGCAGAGGGGGCGACCGAGGAAAGAATCCTCGAGACTGCGCTGGGGGCGAGTGCGTCACCGGATCCCCGTGCTGCGGTGCATTGAGGAGGATAACTTATGAATTCATTTGCCAGTCGCCTGAAGCTCCCTTATCGCGCGGGAGCGATCGGGCTTTCCATTGGAACGCTCCTGGTGATGGTTGTCGCCTCGGTAATATTATTGCCGGACTTCATGGATCCGGAGAATTTGTCTAATCTCCTGGCGCAATCGACGGTGCTCGTCATCTCGGCTCTCGGTCAGACGTTCGTCATTCTCACTGGCGGCCTCGACGTGTCGGTTGGGTCCGTCATCAGTCTAACGACGACGATCATGACGCTTGATCTTCCTGAGATAACCCGCGTGCTTATCTGCATCGCGGTGGCGATGGGGTTCGGAGTAGCGAACGGTTACGGTGTCGCGCGCCTCAATGTACATCCAATCATCATGACGCTGACAACAATGGGCATCGGCCAAGGTATCGCGTTGATCATTTTGCCAATCCCAGGTGGGCGCGTTCCGGAGTGGCTTTCCGGCTCGGTAGCCGGATCCATCGGCCCCGTACCTAACTCATTGTTTTGGTTGATCACGGCATCGCTCTTCGCATCCTGGATTCTCTATCGTCGTCCCTTCGGCCTCTACCTCTTCGCTTCCGGCGGCAATGACTTCAACGCACGGATGAACGGTGTTCCCGTCGAGCGCACCATCATCAAAGCGTATGTTCTTTCCGCTCTATTCGCATGCGCTGCGGGGATGTTTCTTGCAGGTCGCCTTGCATCGGGTGATCCTAAGGGCGGCGCTTCATTCGGGATTGAGTCTGTAACGGCTGCAGCATTGGGTGGGGTCCACCTCGCCGGGGGCATCGGAAGCATTGTGGGAACCGTCGTTGGCGCGGCGATCCTCGGGACAGTGAATAATGTGATGAATCTGGCCAACGTCTCTGCATTTCTTCAGTCGGTCGTCAAGGGTGTGTTGCTTCTCGTACTCGTCGTTTCGCAGCGACGCAAAACAATCGGACTTTGAAAGAGATGGACTTCTCGATGACCACATCAGACTCGAAAACTGAAGCACCATCTCGCTCATTGAGGGGTAAGAGCGCCATTTCGTGGATACTCGGGCTACCGCCCGCATACTATGTGCTCGCAATCCTGGTTGCGGTTGCTCCAGCAGTGAGCGCCACGCTCATAAATCCCAACTACTGGTTTGTAATCCTCAAGCAGTCAGCGCCGCTCGGGATCGCGGTGCTCGCCCAGTCGCTTGTCATGCGGGTGCGATCCATCGATCTCTCTGTCAGCGGTATTTTCGCCTTCGCGATCTATCTGGCCAGCTCGGGCCAGCTCAACAACTATCCACCGCTAATGACCGTCCTCATGCCTGTTGTGATTGGGCTAGCTGTGGGGGGTGTAAACGGAATACTCGTAGCATACGTGCGCGCTTCTGCCGTTATCTCCACACTAAGTGTTTCGGCCATTCTGATTGGGATCGTCCAATACATGAGCGCCGGCCGCGCGCCCGGTTCAACGCCAAGCTGGCTTCGAATACTTACGAGCGGCAATATCCACGGCCTTTCCTATTCCGTGGTCCTGTGGATCGTCATCGCCGCCCTGATTTCTATCGCATTTCGCTTTCTCATCGTCGGGCGTTACTTCAGGGCCGTCGGCGACAATCCGAGGGCGGCGGAAACTACAGGAATTCCGTTGGCACGTACGATTTTTGTCTCGCACACGCTCGCGGGCGCCCTGACAGGCATCGCGGCCCTGGTCCAGGTATCCGCGTTGGCGGTCGGCACCATCAAGCCAGGCTTCGACACCTTCATGAATGCGCTCGCCGCCACGATCCTCGGCGGTGTGACGTTCGGCGTCGACCGGGGCGGCGTCGCCGGGCCGTTCGTTGCCGTCGTTGCCTTCAGCTTCCTGTTCGCGATGCTGACCGTCTTCGGCATCCAGGAGCCGGGCAAGCTTATCGTCCAGGGCGTGATCATTGCATTTGCCGCAATCATCTACGGTGCGCGCGCGGGTCGCGTCTAGTCCGTCGGACCGATCAAGTCATTCCCGTAGCAATTGCGGGAGAACGCAGGAGAATATAATGGTGAAGATCACTGCGGCTGTCGCCGTGAAGCCAAAGAGCCCGCTGGAATTCCGTGAACTCGAACTGGCTGACCCCGAAGGCAACGAGATCCTGGTTCGCACGGTTGCGAGCGGGATCTGCCACACGGACTTGCTGCTTCGCGACGGTATTTTTGGCCCGCCGGCACCGGTGATCCCGGGGCACGAAGGCGTCGGCGTCGTCGAGGCGGTCGGACCAGAAGTTCAGAGCCTCAAAGTGGGTGATCACGTCGCACTGAGCCAGAGCTCATGCGGATTCTGCGCCGACTGCCGCCGTTCTCACCCAATGAACTGCCAAAACTATACCCAGTACAATCTTACGGGGCTTCGTCCGAATGGTAAGAAGGCATTGCTCTGCGATGAAGTTGGCATTGGCAGCAATTTCGTGGGCCAGTCGTCCTTTGCGACGCATATCCTTGCGACTGAAAACAATGCAGCGCTTTTGCCGAAAACAGACCTCGACCTTACCGACGCTGCGCCACTCGGGTGCGGCATGGCAACAGGTGCAGGAACAGTGATAAACGCGATGAAGCCGGAAATAGGGTCGACGATAGCCGTTTTCGGCGCAGGTGCTGTCGGCATGGCCGCCGTGATGGCCGCCAAAGTTCGTCGGTGCAGCAAGATTATCATCATAGATCTGAATCAGCAGAGGCTAGACATGGCCATGGGGCTTGGTGCCACACATGCGATCAACGGCAAAGATCCCGACGTAGTCAACCAGATCCATGCGCTGACGGGCGGCGGTGCCGACTTCGCGATCGACGCAGTTGGCATCATTCCGGTTATTCTGAACTCGATCAAGTGCACCCGTGCCGGCGGGCACGTTGTCTTGCTCGGCCTCGACGCGCTCGGGAACGACATTCCCATCCCCCTCGATCTAATGGTGTTCAATCGCAAGATCCAGGGTGCGATCCTTGGTGATCAGATTCCACAGCTGTTCATTCCGCAGATGATGGATCTTAATCAGGCTGGGCTTTTCCCCTTCCAAAAATTGATCACCAAGTATCCCTTCGAGAAGATCAACGAAGCGATCGCGGACGCCGAAGCCGGGCGAGTGATCAAGCCGGTCGTCGTTTTCAACTAGGAGCCAGCGCAAATGACATCGAAGAAGTCAGAGGAACAGCACCTTGTCGTGGAATTCAAAACCACGTCCCAAAATCGAAACCGCGTAAAAGAACTCCTTCAGGAATTCATTGGACCCGCCCGCGAAGAGTCTGGTTGTCTCTACTACGACCTCTACCAGCGGTCGGACGATCCGAACACTTTCATCATCTTAGACGGCTGGCAGAATGAGGCGGCTGTCGTTGGCCATGGCGAACATCCTAATGTCAAGCGGGTGCTGGAGCCTCTTCTTCCACTGTTGGTGAGTCCACCGTCGATTAATGTAAATACCCGTATCAGCGACTGATCGGGCGCAATGGCCATTTCTACGAGGCGCGCGCCCCGAGCGCGCAGGTTTGAGGGAGACGAAATGGATACGCATCGAGTTGTCGTAGTCGGCGGTGGCTTTGCCGGACTCCAGTTAGCGAAGGACCTCGAGTGTCCCGACACTTCCATAACGATCGTCGACAGGCGCAACCATCACCTCTTTCAACCGCTCCTCTACCAAGTTGCCACGACTGTATTGGCAACCTCGGAGATAGCTTGGCCCATCAGAGCATTGTTCAGAGGACGAAAGGATGTATCGACGCTGCTGGGCGAGGTTGTTGGCGTTGATACCGAGGCACGCGTAGTATCGCTCAAGGATGGGAATGCTATTCCCTATGACACGCTCGTTCTCGCGACAGGTGCAAGGCACGCCTATTTTGGCCGGGACGAGTGGGAGCCGTTTGCGCCCGGGCTAAAGGCACTCGAAGACGCGACGACCATCCGGCGGCGGCTTCTTCTCGCGTTTGAGAAGGCCGAATTGGAGGCTGATCCCGAACGGCGGAAGGCAATGCTCACGTTCAGCATAATCGGAGCAGGCCCGACAGGCGTGGAGATGGCTGGGATTATAGCGCAACTGGCCCAACGAACCCTTGTTGAGGAGTTCCGTAGCATCGACACCAGATCGGCGCGCATCCTTCTCATCGAGGCAGGTCCACGTGTCCTACCCGTGTTCCCGGAAGCACTTTCGAGATATGCCGAGCAGTCGCTAATCAAGATGGGCGTCGAAGTGAGAACAGGCATTCCCGTGACGGCATGCAACGAGAACGGCATCGCGATCGGAGATGAGTTCGTTTCAAGCCGGACCGTCATCTGGGCTGCGGGGGTGCAAGCGTCGAACGCCGCCGCCTGGGTCGGTGCTGAAAAGGACAGGGCGGGTAGGGCGGTCGTGCAGCCAGATCTGACTGTTGGCGGTAAGCCCGAGATTTTTATTATTGGAGATACTGCCTCCGTGAAGGCCGCTGATGGAACACCCGTCCCCGGAGTGGCTCCCGCCGCCAAACAGCAAGGCAAATATGTCGCTTCGGTAATTGAAGCACGACGTCTGGGTACACCCACTCCAAGTGCGTTCAGATATAGGCATCTGGGAAACCTGGCTACCATCGGGCCGAATTCGGCTGTTATCGACTTCGGGAAGATCCGGCTCAAGGGCGGAATTGCATGGTGGATTTGGGGGCTTGCCCATATCTACTTCCTGATAGGTACGAGGAGCAGATTGGCAGTTGGACTAAGCTGGCTATGGATCTTTGTTTCCGGCCATCACTCCGCACGTTTGATCACGCAAAAAGAAACCTTAAAGGATGAGGTTTAGTCGCTAGCGCGAGCACGCCCGAGTCTGCTGGGCCGTGAATGGAGACCATCAAAGGCCAGACATTTGGGAATCGGTTGCGAAGCGATGGTTGGCAGCAGGTAACAATTCTGTCGGAGTTCCATATATAACAATGATTGATCTTCGCACTATCAACTTAGGCGACTTCGACTGCGTCGAATTCACGGCGAGGACTGGCCGCGACAAGTCAATTGCCCTGTCCGCCTGTCGTTAGCGATAGGCGGGCCTCATGCTTGAATACCGTTTCGGGAAGGAAGTGATGATGTGGAGAGTTGAGAGTGTCCCCCTCTAAGATTGACCATTTCTCGCTCAAAGGTACCTGCAGCGAGGAACTCGCGGCAGCGCTTTCGAGGCTTTCCCCGCAATCTGAAGCGCATGTACATGGCGATAAGACGATCGCCTACGATGTACATGCGATTACCAATGGTCCGATTGCAGTTATTGCCGCGCACTACGAGGGCGACCTAACGGTCCAGCACCGGGGACCGGCGGAGGCAAACATCATCATGCTTCCACTACATGGGCGATCGGTCGTTACCGTTGACGGCAGACAAATCCCGTCAGAGGGAACGCGGGGCGTTTTCGTGAACAGTATGTCGGCGAGTACGACCCAATTCATTGGGCCCAGGAAACATTTGGGGCTTAGGATCGCCCATGATGAGCTGACGCGCCGTTTGGGATGTCGGCTCAATACGCCAATAAGAGGCAGCCTCGATTTCTCGCCAGAAATCGACCTATCGGTCGGGTTCGGCTCCCTTTTGGTTCAACTGGTACCAGTGCTGTATGCTGGATTACGAGACGGAACCCTCCTTCAATCACCGATAGCACTTCATCACCTCACTGAAACGACGATGGAGCTTTTGATCGAAGCTGCGCAGCATCGCTACTCATCTGAGTTATGCCGCGTTGCTGAATCACCCTTACCCAAGGCCGTTAAGCGGGCGGTCGACTATATGCGTGCCAATATTACTCGGCCGCTATCTCTTGAGGAAATCGCAACGGCTTGTGGCGTAAGCCGACGCACTCTTCAAAGCGGTTTTCGCAACTTTCGGAATACGACCCCTCTGGCATTCCTGCAGCACCTACGGTTGGAATTAGTGCATCAGGAACTGATGACAGGCGAACCTGGCCTCTCGGTCACGCAGGTCGCTCTGAAATGGGGCTTCGTGCATAGAGGCAGATTTTCTGCGGACTATCGCAAGCGCTATGGGGTACTTCCCTCGGAAACATTGCGTATATCATAAGCAGATTGCGCCGACCGAGCTACGATCAGCCGGCACGCTCGACCGTCCTCAAGGCTTGTAGCAACAGCACTCTCCAGAAAAGCCGACTGCCTCGGCCCAAGATCTGTCTTGCAGATGATCCCCTGAACGCGACGATGTTCCGATCTGCGCAACGCAGTTCAAGACCACTACAGGGGTTAATCTTATAGTAATTATGCCGAGGTCATCTCACACATAGCGGTCAATGTCGCAATGTTCTGGACCGCGTCGCTAATGGAAGCCGGTGTAATTTATAGTCGTCTATGAGGAACATATGTCGAGACTGCCGCTATCTCTACTTTTAATGATTTTGGCAATTATCCCGTTGACGGCGTTCGTAATCATCGGAGTATCAACATCACTGGGATATTACCGAGAATACTCTACCTTCCGCAGCGCACAAACAACGCAGCGACTTGGGCGGGAAGGCGGATTCCTCGCCCAAGCTATAGCGGCGGAAGCGTTTGCAGGCGCCGACGTGCGTCGGGCAAAGCAAGCTGCATCGGACAGGGCTTTTACAGCGGTCTTTTCCGCTTACGACTCTTGGAAAAAGGCATTCGACGATCCGGCCATAGAACGGGCGGTACAGATCATTCGTGAAAGGCGGGACAATATCGATAGCTTCCGCCGGCGCGTCGATGACGGAACGGCTAGCGAGGCGGAGGGAGCTGTTGCTTTGCGCCCAGCTGCCCTTGCGGGCTTGGAGCTCGTCCGTCGCACTGGGGCGACTGTCAATGATTTGGATTTAGCACGCCAAATTACCGGTTTTCACGCGCTCATGCAGATCACGGAAGCTAGTTTGCTGGAGATCAGGCCCGGCCGAGCCTACGTCAAAAATTCAGCCATGTCCGTCGATCTATTTTCGTCCCTCTTACAGTCAAAAAATCTAAAGCAGCTTTATGTGCCTGCGATGCAGGAATTTCTCCCCGCCGATCTCGTCAAATCTTATGACGACTTCGAGGCCAGCGCCGCAGGCAAGTTCATCGCGGGCGTTCGCGATCAGATGTATGCAAACCAGCCGGGCGTTTCCTTCCCCCCCGAGACGTTGGATCGATGGAATGAAATCACCCAACAGCGGGCTGCTTTGTTGACCGCACTCATTATGCGCACCGGCGACGAGTTGGACGAGATGGCATTTCAGCGTTACGCCGATCTTCGCAATGCCTTTATCGGCTACTCCGGCGCCACGCTTCTGATCATGTCTACGGTACTCATTTTGTGCATTTCGGTCGTTCGGAGAATTTCAAGCTCCATTCGGACTCTGACAAGCCGAATGAAGGCACTCGCAGAAGGCGATACGTCGGCGCCGGTGCCCTTGACGATCCGACGCGACGAGATCGGGGACATGGCGCGTTGCCTTGAGTTTTTCCGCGGCGCGGCCATACAGAAAAGTAACCTGGAGACATCCGCGGAAGCTGAGCGCATTCGTTCTGACCAAGAGAAGCTGGATATTCAGGTAAGGGCGGAAAAAGAAGCAGAAGAGCGCCTCATCCGAGCGACGACGGCATTGGCAACCGGGTTGAAGCGGATGGCGGATGGAGACTTGATTTATGAGATTGAGGAGCCGTTAGCGCCACAGTTTGAAAGTTTGCGCAGGGATTTCAACGCTTCCATTCGTCAGCTCCGGGACGTGCTTGTTACCGTCGGCCATTCAGTTGAAACGGTCACGAATGGCAGCTCGGGCGTCTCGGCCGCATCTGAAAATCTTTCAAGACTCACGGAGCAGCAGGCGGCTTCGCTCGAGGAAACTGCAGCGGCGTTGGAGGAGATAACCGTCAACGTTGCGTCGACCACGAAGAGGACGGCTGAGGCGCGCGGAGCCGTCCAACAGATGCGAGATCATGCGGAAATGTCCGGTCGGGTTGTACGCGATGCTATCGGCGCCATGAATCGCATTGAAAACTCCTCCAAGCAGATTTCCCAGATCATCAGCGTCATCGACGCGATCGCCTTCCAAACGAACCTCCTGGCGCTGAACGCCGGCGTCGAAGCAGCGCGTGCTGGCGACGCGGGAAAAGGCTTTGCGGTTGTTGCCCAGGAGGTCAGGGAGCTTGCACAGCGCTCAGCGACAGCGGCAAAAGAAATCAAGGATCTCATCGGCAATTCAGCTCTTGCCGTCGACGAAGGCGTAAGGCTCGTGAGTGAAACCGGATCGGGCCTGAGAACGATTGAAGAGCTTGTGCAGGATGTAAATCTTCATATGGACGCAATCGCAACGGCCTCCCAGGAACAATCGTCGGGCCTGCGCGAGATCAACGGCGCGGTTAACCATATGGACCATGCCACTCAAGAAAATGCGAGCATGGTCGCGGAGATGAATACTGCAGGATCGCACCTCGCTCAAGAGAGCCAAAGCCTAGCCGCACTGTTGAAACATTTCCACTTCAAAGACGAGAGCGGGAAGCCACAGAAGGTCACGGGCGAACTTGGGAAGAGCTTCCCGCCCGGTCAGACAATGGTTGACCGCGGAGACTATCCGATGCGCCGTGGTAACCTGGTGCTCGCGCCTTCGAATGATGATTGGCAAGCGTTCTAAATGATATGGGCGGCGTCGCCGACCACATGCAAATACACGTCTTTGATGATTCTGAATGAGAGCGATATCCCGGTGGGGTAGCGGCATGGTACTCCGCCAAATGACTTGTGCGGTCCTAACAAAATGCTGGCTTGACGCATGATTGCTCAGCCACGTGACAAAGCAGGACAGGCACATGAAACACGTACGTCAATCGGAACGCACATCCCGCCCCGAACAGCCTGTGGAAGTGCAGATGGCGACTGATGCTCAAATCGACCAGGGGCGTGGAGCCTTCCGCAACGCGGTCAATGCCAGCCCTCCGCTTGCCACGGGCACGGCCCCGCCATTTTCGGAAGCCTCCGTTGTCCGGCCATCGGACGGTCACGACGCAGATGTCGCAAGTCTGAAGCAACCGTTTGAGAAGGCTTTCCGGGCGAATCCCCGGCATCCTGCGACAAACGTCGACTTGCCATTCAACGCCGAAGAGATGTCCAGTGCCGTCGTACTCGACGCGATCCCGTTACCCGTCTTCTTCAAAAACAGAGATGGGATACACCTTGGTTGCAACAGGGCCTTCGAAAGCTTCTCCGGCCGCTCAAAGGGAGATATTATCGGAAAAACCGTTTTCGATTTGGTGCCCGCACCCATAGCCGAGACGTATGCCGCGTTGGACGAGGCGCTTTTTGCAAATGGCGGTGTTCAGCAATATGAAGCAAAGGCCACCACCGAGAATGGTGGTGTCGTTGATCTTTTACTCAGCAAGACCGCAATCACTGATATCGCTGGTAACAGGATCGGCTTGGTTGGCGCGATGTTGGACATCACAGAGCGAAAACGTGCGGAGCATGATCTCAAAGAGGCTCTTGAATTCGCAGAGGGAATTATTGCCGCCATTCCTGACGTTCTGTTCGAGGTAAATGCCGACGGTCGCTACCTGCAGGTCTGGGCAAGGAATCAGGAGATCCTGGCGCAGCGAAAAGAAGTGCTGCTCGGCAAGCTTGTCCGCGATGTGCTCCCTCCAGATCAGGCCGACATCGCTATGCTGGCTCTTGAAGAAGCCGATGAAACCGGCGCCTCCTACGGTCGTTGTGTCCGTATAGCCCTACCAAACGGCGAATCCCGTTGGTTTGAACTGTCGGTCGCAAGGCGACCAAGCAGCAATCACTCAACCGTCACTTTTCTGGTGTTATCTCGCGATATTACCGAACGAAAGCACGCCGAGGGCACGACTATTGAAGCTCGGGCTCGCCTCCTAAGTGTCCTGCAGACCATTCCGGATATGGTATGGCTGAAAGACGTAACAGGCAAATATCTGTTGTGCAATCATGCCTTCGAAGAATTGGTCGGCAAGGCAGAAGCGGAAATCGTCGGGAAAACGGATTATGACCTGTTTACTCCCGAACTCGCCCAATTTTTTCGTGACAAGGATGAGGAGGCCATGCAAGCCGGCCGTATTCTCATCAATGAGGAACGGTTTACCGCTCACGAGGACGGTCGATCAACGCTTTTGGAGACTCGTAAGGTTCCGGTATTCACGGGGGGAAAGCTGATGGGGATCCTCGGCGTCGCCCGCGATATCACCGAACTGGACACGTCCCGTAAGAAAATCCATCAGATGGCATTCTACGATTCTCTGACCGGCCTGCCTAACCGGACACTTTTCAATGAACGGCTACGCGAGATGATCGGGGACGCGGCTTCGGCGGGCCAGCGAGCCGGGGTGATGCTGATCGACATGGACCATTTCAAAGCGATCAATGACACTATGGGACATCCCGTTGGTGACGAGTTGCTGCGGCAGGTGGCGACACGCATGAAAAAAGGCGTCCGTGCCAGCGACACCGTGGCGAGACTCGGTGGAGATGAATTTGCAGTCTTGCTGCCCAATGTTCAGGACAATGACGATTTGGCTCAAATTGCCAGCAGAATGCTTGCCGCATTCGGCGAACGCTTCATGCTTTCCGACAGGGAGATCTTTGTATCCTGCAGCATCGGGATATCGGTATTTCCAAATGACGGCGACGCTCCCGACGATTTGGTGAAATATGCGGATTCTGCGATGTATTTGGCGAAGCGCTCGGGGCGTAGCAACTTCCGCTTCTACTCAAAGGATCTCACGATTGGGGCTGAAAAGCGCCTAGCGCTAGAATCAGACCTACGCCTAGCTTTGAAACATGAGCAACTTGAACTCCATTATCAGCCAAAGGTCCTATTGGACAACGGAAAGGTGATCGGTTCAGAAGCACTGCTACGATGGCATCATCCGAAGATGGGAATGATCCCTCCGGGAGAATTCATAGGTGTCGCCGAGGAAACGGGATTGATCATCGATCTTGGACGATGGGTGCTGCATGAGGCGTGTTGCACGGCTGCCGTCATGAATGCAGATGGACTGCCCCCGCACAAGATTGCGATAAATTTGTCTCCTAAGCAGTTTCAATGCCCGCGTTTGTCGCAAACGGTGGCGGACGTATTGCAGGAAACCGGTTGTCGTGCGGAGTGGATCGAGGTTGAAATAACTGAGAGTCTCCTGCTCCATAACTGCGAGGGCGTTTCGACGACACTCTCTCAATTGCATGCGAGCGGAATTTCCATAGCGATCGATGATTTCGGCACCGGCTACTCATCTCTGAGCTATTTGGCTAACTTTCCCATTGATACCCTCAAAATTGACCGGTCATTCATCAATCGATCCGACAAGCGAAGTAGAGAACTGGTCAAGGCAATTCTCTCAATTGCGCGCTGCCTAGGGCAAAATGTAGTCGCTGAGGGCGTGGAGACGGTCGATCAAGAAAAATTCTTGGCTGAAAGCGGCTGCGCTGTGGCACAGGGGTTCTACTATAGCAAGCCCATCCCGAAGTCCGAACTTCTCGCTGCAAACGCAGTGCCCGAGTTCTCTCGCGGTGATTCCCATCTTACGCCGATGCCCGCAGAGGAAGGGGTGGCACTCATGCGCTTGCCTCCCGCATCTGTTGGGACCCGAACCGCGTGAAGCCTACGGCTAACAGCGCGCAGGATCCACGCCACCTGCGGCGCTGTTTATACCGCACTCATCCAACGGAAGCCCAAACTACTCTGGGCGATTGGATAAAACGCGGACCAATAGGAACTACTTAAAACTTCAGGTGCTTTGATGTTCCGAAATATGCAGGCCCTGTACCGAATTGCGCGACGAAACATACGTTGACGTGTTTTCGCTTTCGATTGCCATTGCAAAGACTTGCCCAGTACAATCTACTATTCTGCGTCAATATCGTCAAAAGCATAACCGTGCAAAAGCTCATCCCATTTCCCCATCCGAATAGAAATTCTGCGGATTTGAAAAGTTCAACTGCGAATTCGAATGGCTCCGGACATTTCGACATCATCCAATCGCTGAAATCGGAACTTCACGATTTGGCTAGTGCCGTAAATCAGTTGGAGGCGCTATGTGAGTCATACCGATCCCAAGCTGATACGTGCTCGCAACCTGACTGAACGACTGAGCGTCCGCGCTTGTCATCGTATTCCCTATGACCCTCTCTGGGCGTGGCGGCCAGTGGTTCGTTGAATCTTGCCAAACGTTCCCGGATCCCACCACTTCCCGAACACGGGAGCTTCAATTCGATCAACTCGAAACTTTCGGCCATTTGAACGGGTGGCGGAAAAAAACGCCAGCGATTGCGCCGTGATTTCGTAATGGTTCTGCCTATTTGCTGAAGGCGGTCGGCCGATTGGAATGCTCCATCAGACCTCAACTTACCGGCAGCAAGGACTGCAGGTTCGATAGCTTCTTTTCGTGGATGAGGATATACGGATCCTCGAACTCTACCCGCATCTTGTCCTGGTTGGCGACGAAGTAGGGGCTGAGGTACGGGTCGAATTGCATGCGCGCGAAGACTACGAGTTTGGTCTCGGCGGTCTTGGCTTCCTCGACGAAATGGCACTCTCGTTGCTAACCTTCTCCATTGCGTCGACGAGGAACGGCCGCGCAAGGTCGATGCCACGCTTCGGGTCCATCGATTCATCCCGGACGCTCCCGCCTTGCGTAATAGACTGGATTTTTCATTTCTGCCTGGGTTTCAAACCTGTCTCGCCGTGGTGTTGCTGCATCCCGTCCTGCCCCGGCTTTTGGTCCTGCCAGGCTCGCGCTGCCCGCAACGGCTTTGCCGTCCTTCACTTCGTTGCGGCCCTGCGGGTGCTGGCCGCACTTGCAGCCTGGCTTTTGGACCGCCGTAGCAGGTCGCGATGGCCGCGACCTCGAACGGAGGTTCAGAGATGAACAGGCAGCAATCCAATCAACGATCCGATATCTACAGCCGCATCACCACCAAGATCATCGCCGATCTCAAACAGGGCGTCCGTCCATGGACCAAGCCATGGACGACGGGAGGCTGGACAGCCGAGGTCAGCCGGCCACTGCGCCACAATGGCCAACCCTACACCGGCATCAATGCTCTGCTCCTCTGGTCTGAAGCCATCGCCCGCGGCTTTGCATCACCAAGGTGGATGACGTTTCGCCAGGCAATCGAGCTCGGCGGCGCCGTCCGCAGGGGCGAAACCGGCACGACCGTCGTCTTCGCCAGCTCTTTCATCCGCGCCGAGACGACGGAGACAGGCGCCGAAATCGAACGCGACATCCCCTTCCTCAAAACCTACACCGTGTTCAACACCGACCAGATCACCGGCCTTGATGGCCTTGCCCATTCCATCGCGCCTGACCAGGATTGGATGAGCCGCATCGGTGCTGCCGGCCGCTTCTTTGCCAATACCGGCGCCCTGATCCGCCATGGAGGATCGGCGGCCTATTATGCTGCTGCCCGTGACTACATCCAGATGCCGTGCTTCGACGCCTTCCGGGACGATGCATCCTATGTCGCCGTTCTCAGTCACGAGATGACGCACTGGACCGCTGCACCGCGAAGGCTCGATCGGGATCTCAGCCGCTATGCGAAAGACAGGAGCGAACGCGCCCGCGAAGAGCTCATTGCCTTATCTTGACAGTCTGCACTAACTCTTGGCTTCATGCTCAGGTTGATGCACTCGCTGACGGAGGCGCTTTCCAGGCCGGACGCAGCGCTCCCAAATAGCTGGCGGAGGCCGGCCTGGAGAGTGCCGGGCAAGTTGAACTCCTTCGTTGATTCTGGGCTCCCCGGATGGGGGTCCGGGGGAAGGTTGAGCAACTTGTGGACAATGTAATCGCAGCTTTGAGTATCACCATTCAGGAGCGCAGATCATCGGCGGGGCTTGATGCCTATGTCCCGATGATCCTCTGCGATGGGGCGCTATACGATCCTGATCTGGATCGCTTTTTCCGCGACCTCCCTCTCAACGGCGTTCGCTCCCGCCATTCTCTTCGTGCCTATGGCTACGACGTTCTCGTCTGGGTTCGTTTTCTTTCGGAAGCCTGCGCGAAGACGATATGGCAAGCCGACCGGCATGATGTTCTTGCCTATCACCGCGTCCAGCGCCGCGCCGACGCTGGACAACGCATCTCCGCTGCCTCGTGGAACCGCGCCGTCGCCTGCCTCGACCGGCTATATCGCTGGGGTGTGCAGGAAGGACTGATCGCGGAAGCACCCTTCACGCATCGCTCGGTCTGGAGGCAGGGGTACGCTGGGCGGCGGTCGCAGGTGGCAGCGCGGAACGATGCCTATGAGCCCGCCGCGCGTCGAACCGACGTCAGTTTCGTCACGCTCGATGACTACCGACGGTTTCGGGACGTCGGCCTCAAAACGCTTTTGCCTGACGGCCACGTACGCCCTGGCGCCCGAGATCGCAACGGTATCCGCAATGCGCTGTTCGCCGATCTCCTGGTGACGACAGGTCTTCGGCTGGAAGAAGCATCATCCCTCTTCACCTCCGATCTCGGTTTCGGCGATCAGCGTCCGGGCCGTCAGGTCTGGCTGGATTTGGCGGATGCCCAGACCAAGGGTGATCGCGGTCGACAGATCCTCGTTCCCGCTCGACTGCTCCAGCAGGTGCGCGCCTATGTCGGTGTCGAACGTGCTCATGCCGTCACGAAGTTCCAGCAACGCTCTGCGTGGCGGTCG
Organism: Rhizobium aethiopicum; assembly: GCF_900094625.1. Classification (GTDB taxonomy): domain Bacteria; phylum Pseudomonadota; class Alphaproteobacteria; order Rhizobiales; family Rhizobiaceae; genus Rhizobium; species Rhizobium aethiopicum. The sequence continues at coordinate 28,906 of NZ_FMAJ01000019.1, forward strand.
ATCGACCGACCGATCTTCGTTCATCGGGATCGGCATGCTGCCCGGCTGCGGTTGCTTGATGGCGGCGATATCGCACTCGACCTGCTCGATCCGGAGGAACGCGGTCGGATCATTGTCTGCGACAGCGACGGCACGCCGAGCGAACCGGCGATATTATGGCTTTCGGAGATCGGCTTACCGGTGCAGCCGAACTCCTGGGAAGTCGCTTTCGCCCGTGCCTCCAGCCGGTGCAGATCCTTCGGTTTCGATATCAGCATCAGCCCGCACCAACTCCGTCACACCTTCGCCGTTCACATGCTGGCGATGCTCATTCAGCATCGCCTCCGCGATGCTGCCTTGCCTGCCGGGCCGATGGAGGGATATCGGCAAGTTCTTGGCGATCCTCTCCAGCAGGTGCAACGGCTTCTGGGCCATGCCAGCCTGACGACAACATATATTTACCTGGACCACATCGCGACGCGCTCCGATACCGTCGATGCGGCTGTCGAAGAACTCCTGGGACTGCTCCCCTCGGAGGCCACGCTATGAGGGGGCGCCCACGCAAGGGAACTGCGGTTCGTTTTGCGCCAGCCGATGGCGTTGTTCTTCCACACGCCAGCGATCCGGTGCTGGGTCTGCGCTTCAACATCGAGGCGCGGTATGGCGGGTCCGTCGAAGTTGATCTTGTCGGCGAGCATCCTAGACCCTTCGCCCTCGCGTTTGCAGGGGCTCTGCGCCGGCAGTCCGAGCTTGGTGGTCCGCTCGGCGCGCGGAGCACGATCAAGCAACACCTCCAGGCCTATCTCCGCTTTTTCGCATATCTGCGCGAGCATTCCACGGTAAAGACGCCCGCCGATCTGCGCGCAGATGATATCGATGGGTATGAGGATTTCCTCGCATTCGTCGGGATGACCCCGATCCACCGACACACTGTTCTCGCCAAAGCCATCCTCGCCCTGCGCTCGATAGACGCCGACCAGCCAAGGCTTCTGGATGAAGGTGTTCGTCGTCGCCTCAGCTACACTAGCTCACAATCCGCCGGCCGATCCCGACCGCGTGATGCCTATAGCCCGTTCGTTGCAAGGCAGCTTCGCGACGCTGCCCGTGGCGATATCGCCAGGATATTCCGGCGGATCGGGAAGCCGCTGGATGAAGACGACAACTATCCCAACCTTCGCAGAGTGACCGACGAGGCCAATGCCCGGATCGTCGCGTCCGGCAGGCTCAGCAGCGCAGACCCCGCCTTCAAAAGCCTCTATTTCATGAGGCTGCGGCGTGGTCTTCCGGTCTCGACCCTGGCCGAGGATCTACATGCAGGTTTCCATCTGCGTGCAATGGATATTCCTCCTCTGCTGACCTTCCTGTCACTGGAGACCGGCCTTGAGATCGAGTGCTGCAAGGCATTGACGGTCGACTGCCTTCAGAATCCCGGACCCGGCACGATCGAGATCGCCTATGTGAAGCGGCGGGCCCGCGGCGCTGAGCACAAGCACATCCGCGTCCGTGACGGTGGGATCGGAACACCGGGCGGTCTGATCCGCAAGCTGATCGAGGCAACGGCATTCACACGGCAGTTCGTGCCGAGCGAGAATCTTTGGCTCTATTATTATACCGGGCCTACGCAGCTCCGGGCGGGTATCGAGCATCCACATGAGCTCGTCGACCGATGGACCGCAGGCCATGGGATCGTCGATGACAATGGTGAACCTCTTCGTCTCGTTCTTTCCAGGCTGCGCAAGACCCACAAGGCGCTCTGGTATCTGAAGACCGAGGGTCATATGACCCGTTTCGCAGTCGGACATACGCCGGAGATCGCCGCTCGCCACTACGCGGATATCCCCTCGCTGCGACCGCTGCACGAAGCCACCATTGCCGAGGCATTCTCAGAAGTCGCGGCCGCTGCAGGTCCGATCGTTGTGGCGCCCGCCCGGGAAGATTCCTGGCGGCAATGCGATGCGACGCCGGAAGCGCGCGAGAACCGAGACGGTATCCTCAGTGGCGAGCAGGACGTTTGGCTGGCGGCATGCTCCGGGTTTGACCGCAGCCCGTTCGGAGACTCAGGCGAGCCTTGCCCGCAACCGTTCTGGGGCTGTCTCGAATGCCGTAACGCTGTCATCACCGCGCGCAAGCTGCCGGCTATCGTCGCGTTCCTGCGGTTTATCGAAGAGCAGCGGGCGGGTCTCTCCGCGGCGGATTGGGCCATGAAGTTTGGGCGTGCCCATGCTCGCATTGCCGGGCAGGTTCTGCCGGCATTCCCCGACAGTGTGGTTGCCGCAGCCCGTCGCGAGGCAGAAGTGCATCCCCTCTATCTCCCTCCGGAGGCCCGCCAATGAGGGGACTATCGTCAGCAGCCCGGCAACACGATCTGCGCCCGGTTCTCGCGACCGCTCCGTTGAAGCCTGGTTTCGATCGGGACGCTCTGTCGCGCTACAGTGATCCGAGCTGGGATCTCGGCCCGGCCGTGTTTCGGGAGAGCGCCCGTCGCTGTCATGTCACCGTGCATCTCGGGTCTGTCGGGGATACGAGCGTCCGCGAGGCGTTGCGCGAACTCCTCTATGCCCGGCTGAACGTCGATCTGCCGGGTCACCGCAAGATACTTCCTCCCGGCAGTGTCCGGCAGGCGTTCAACCGAGCGCGGCGCTTCTTCGATTTCGTGCGTGATGAACTCGGTGCTGTCGATCTTCACCTGGTCGATCAGCCACTCCTGGACCGATATGCCCGCCATCTCAGTGCCGATCGGGCCCGTCGGCCCGTCATTGTCGCGCAATTACTGGAAGTACCTGCCGATCTCTTCCTTTATCGCGACCATCTGCCCTCCGGAGGACTGCGGTTTCAACCTTGGTCCGGAAGATCACCTGCGCGTGTCGCGGGCTATCGTCACATCTGCGAGAACCGAACGCCGCGCATTCCCGAGACAATCATCTCACCGTTGCTGGCTTGGTCGATCCGGTATGTCACCGAGTTCGCCGCCGATATCTTCGCAGCCCGCGAGGAGATGGACCACCTCGAAGCTCACTGCACCTCACTCATCGAGCAGGACAGCGTTCTCGAACGTAATGACCGGCGGCGCCAGCAGCGTAAGCGGCTTGAGGATTATTTCGGGCGGCTGCGCAGTGAAGGTCGCGGGGTGCCGGTCTGGGGCACTGCCCATAACGGCATGTTTCTCCGGCATCCCGAGACAGGAGAGCTGTCGCCACCCGTCAACGCCCACCTGCTTCACCTGCACATCGGTATCGACACGCTGGCCGAGCCGAAGATGCACATTCAACTCACGAACGGCGCTCCACGCCAGATCAGAGCTGCGGTGCTCGAGCTCGGTGTCGAGACTGGCGGCATGGATACACCCATCTCCATTCTTCCAGAGACCGGCAAGCCCTGGCGGTCTCGCTTCGATGCCAAGACCCTGGCGGCGGAAGAGCGCATGCTGCAATCAGCGGCCTATATTCTCTGTGCTTATCTGACCGGCATGCGAGATTGCGAAGTCCAGGCGATGCAGCGTGGATGCGTTTCTCTGACGCGCAGCGACGACGGCGTGATCATGCGCCATCGCGTGCAATCCGTCGCCTATAAGGGCAAGTCTGCCCAGGGTGAACCTGCCGAGTGGGTCACCATCGAGCCCGTTGCCAGAGCTGTCGAGGTTCTGGAACGCTTGTCTTTTCGGGTCGCTTCCGCCCGCGGCCTGATGACGCTCTGGCCCGTTCTGATCGCAAGGCCTGTTTGCAAGGACCACCTCTCGGCTGAGATCGTCCGCCAGCTCAACCGATTCCGAGATCACCTCAACGACCTGTTCGGAACACCCGACGAGCCAGCGGTCCCGAGCGGACCAGGTGGACAACCCTGGCGTATTACGACGCGGCAGTTCAGACGAACGATCGCATGGCACATCGCCAATCGTCCCTTCGGCACCATCGCCGAAATGATCCAGTACAAGCATGCCTCCGTCGCCGCTTTCGAAGGATATGCCGGCTCCAGCCGTTCCGGTTTCAGGGCGGAAGTCGAGAACCAGCGTAGCCTCGGCCAGCTCGACGACCTGTTGATCTATTTCGACGAGCGGCAGGCCGGAGCCAGGCTGTCGGGGCCTGCGGCGGTGCGGATCGCGAAGACGCTCGACAGCGTATCGGATGATCTCGGGCCGCTTCCGGCCATGATCGCTGATCGCGCCCGACTGCGCACCATGCTCGCGAGCCTCGCGCGGACCCTTCATGTCGGCGTGCTGGCCGATTGCTTCTTCGATCCCGGCATGGCCATGTGCCTGAAGCAGGCCACCAACAACGACAACAAATCGCCGCTAACAGCACTTTGCCAGCCAACGCGCTGTCCAAACGCCTGCATCACCGCTCGGCACCTGCCAGCATGGAAACGTATGGCTGACGATACTCGAAGCTTGTTGAAAGAGAAAAGGCTGTCAAAATTGCAACGGGAAGTACTAAGAAGTGAGCTTGGTCGCATACAGGCAGTTCTGGAGGGAGGGGGGCAATGACAGATTATATTATCCGTGCGTCATTACACGACGAGGCGAATGAGGGGTGGGTCTGGGTCGAAGATTTCCCGTCCCGAAGTTTGATAAAAATAATCCATCAGACAAATGATCGGAGCGTCGTTTGTCAGACCAGAAAGTTCGATAAGAACTTCTTGGATCGCTACAATGCCGAGGGTGCTGGCCGTATAGAGATCAACGAGCTGAAGCAAAACACCATCGTGATGTCTGGGTGGTATCGAGATGCCTTGGGAGGCTTTGGCACTACCGACAAGGATAACGAAACTGGCAAGGTAACACTCAATTTATGCCCGCTCGGGTGCTGGAAACCCTGGTACCAGATGCGTGCTGCGTCACATCATCCAGATATCGTCGTGAGGTTAGGGGTTCGTCTCGGTGCTATAGGAATCTGGGCGGGATTACTTAGCATTTGGCTGGGTCTGCTATCAATCGTTCAGCCCGGCGGATGTGCCAAACCGATAGCAGGGGTCAGCGGTCTTGTCGTGCTGCTCCTAGCGGGCTTCTTCCTAGTTGCTGCATGCTGGCCACCGAACACATCGCCAAGAGGCCGCCATGAGTGAACGAATTGCAATCCTCGGATGGGGCTCTTTGCTATGGGACGGGCGCCCAGATTTCGATAATTGGCATGGGCCGTGGCAATTCGACGGGCCGGTCTTGAAGATCGAGTTCTCACGTATTTCGTCGTCTCGCCTCGGAGCATTGACGCTTGTGCTGGATCCGATGAATGGCTCCGATAACCAGGTTGCCTATTGTCAAAGCTTGAGAAGTGACCTGTCGGAGGCTGTGGAGGATCTCCGCATCCGAGAAGGCACAAGCCTTGCCAATATTGGTTATATCCATCGGGATGGCCGCACACGATCGCGAGATGATGGGTCGGGCTCCATAATTAACGCTTGGGCGGTCACGAGAGCGTTCGATGCCGTCGTCTGGACCAATTTGCAGAGCAATTTCACGCAGAAGACCGGCAAGCCGTTTTCAATATCCGCTGCTGCGGAGCACATTCGATCGATTTCAGAAGATGGGCGCCGCGCGACGCTCGAATATGTCGCCAAGGCTCCAGATTTCATTGACACCCCTTTTCGCCGGTACTGCGCCACGTCCTGAACATCGTATTTTTCGGTTGACTGTCAGGATATATCGCCGAACTCGGCAGCTGCTTTCTCTGCGCCGATCTTGGTATCGTCCCCGAGCTCGAACCACGCCCCGACCATGCAAGCTATCTCGATGACTGGCTCAAGGTTCTCGGCAGCGACAAGCGTGCCATCTTTTCAGCGGCAGCTCATGCCCAGCGCGCGGTCGACTATCTGCATGACTTGCAGCCGGACCTCAACGAGGAGGAGGCGGCGTGAGCCGTCTCCTTCTTAGCCACCCGGACGCCGCCCACTGCCGCGACCCGACGGCCGCAAGCTCCTATCCCGCGAACCGGCGTCTAAAATCGTCAGGCATTGACCTCGCGCAGCTAGTGGGGCGTGTTCACCGGCATATTGAAGTGACGCGCGAAGTATTCCGACGGCGTCGTCATGCGGCCCGTGGTGAGAACCAGCGCATCCCCTCGACCGTCGATGCTGAAAATCACGCGACTGTGCAGGCTTGCAACCTCCTCCGGCAGATCCTCCCTTAGCATCGCGATGGCGGAAGCCATCGTCCGCCGAGGGCGAACGAGAACGATGTCCCGCGCGAACGAGTCGTCGTGCGTAGCATCGAGAGAAGCGTTGATGACAGCGGGTCGTCGGATGATCTATTTGGAACTAGCAAAAAATATTGCTTTGATAAATTTGCGCTGACAGCTTTGGCCGCGGCCTCAACACGAGCGGGTGCCTGCAGCCGCTGGCGCGCATTGGAAAGATGGAGGCGGACGGTTTGAATGGATAAGTTTCAGTCTCCTATGGATAGCACCGTCACTATCGCCGTCGGATAAAAGCTGCAAACAACGTCTTTCCTGTTTCGTCAGATCCTGCCTGGGATTAGCGATCTCTCCGTCCAAACGCGTTGGACCCGTTCATGAAATCTGTTTTCGCTTGGCGCGTAATGCCGGATAGACACTGGAGAGCCAACCATCGGCGCCCTCACCGGTAGGTCATGTTCCAGCCGAGTTCGCCGGTGCGCAACGCGCTCCATATGCTGAGCGGCGACGGAGATAGGGAACGCACGGGCGGGGGCAGTCGGTCCCGCCTCCCTTGACGGCCGCTATGCTGAGGCTCCTGCGGCTGCCCTTGTTCCGCCCTTAGCGTGGCGAGAATTCCCGAAATCCGCCTCACGGCGCCGCTATGCTGATTTCTCCGATACTCTTCATTGTTTGATTGCAACCCGCCTGCGGACGGGTTGCCTGATCGTCCCTGATGACTACCGGCAGCCATGCGATCGGGCTGGCGGATGATTCGCATCTCACTCCATTAAAGCCGAAGATCAGTCAGTTTAACCCCGCCTCCTGGCTGGCGCGGAAAGAGCTCAGCTTGCTCAGGAGGTCCTGAGAGATCTCGAATTGCCGCGCCGTCCCCCGGCCCATGGCGTTCTTCCCCATCGTCTCCACCAGCATTCCCCGCTTTACCAAAAGGTCGACCGTCTCCTTCACACCGCTGCGTGTTAGCTCGGTAATCTCAATTATATTAGAGAGGGTTAGCTTCTGATGGGCCTGAGTCATCGTATAGAGGATCGTCATCATGCCGATCTGCTTCAGCCTCGCCTGCGGGGTCTCGTCCTCCAGCGGATGGTCGAGGATCTCATGGAGAATGAGTCCCGAGAAGGCAAGGTTGTGCCATTGCGTTTTAATCGCGCTTGTCATGTCATTTAACTATGTTATATACGACAGTATAAACGCGGGCAGGCAGATTGAGTCTCCCGAAACGCAATAGGGCGCCATCGTCTCGAAGGATCCTGTTCATGAAAAGCCTTCTCCTGAATTCACTGCTTACGGTCTGCTTCGTTGCGCCACCCTATCTTATTTTCGGCAGTAACGCGCGGGCCGAGGATTGGGGATGCCAGGTTATCCTATGCCTTTCCAATCCCGGCGGGCCGACGCAATATGCAGAATGCCGGCCGCCGATCCAGAAGCTGTGGCGGGAGCTTGCCGAGGGGCACTCATTCCCGACCTGTAGCGGCGTCGGTTTTCAGAGTTCGCGGCCTGGCTATGAGCCCTATTATTGCGATGCGGGGTACAAGCTCACGACTGATAGCGGTCGCGGCGGTCGGCAAGCAACCTGCGTATCGACATCGCCGCAGCCGGTCAGCAACAGCCTCTGCTGGGATGGGAACGACTATACTTCCCGCGACAATTCGGTCCTGTCGCCACATTGGCAGCGCGTGGACGGGCACCGCCAGTGCATGGGCTATCCGATAACGCGCCCGAATGTGCGATCGCAGCCGCGCTATGTCGATGTCACCATCGACGGCGCCGGTAAACAGCGCGTTTGGTATTGACCGATGGGTGCTGCATTCGTCGAAATCGCGCAAACCTGTGCGCCGATGGTTCAGGTGCAGACGCTGGCCGGCGTTGTCAGCCTCGAGAGCCGGTTTCAGCCCTTCGCCATCCGCATCAACACGGGCCCGCCGCTGGCCACCCAACCCGCATCGAAGGCCGAAGCGATCGAGGTTGCCACGTCCCTGATTGGCGATCGCCAGGATATCCAGATCGGCCTTGGCGGCATTGGCATCGAGCACCTTCAGAAACTGAATCTATCCGTCGCCGACGCCTTCGATCCCTGCCGGAACCTCAAGGCCACGGCCACGCTTCTCGACGGATACTACCGCGCCGCATTACGCGCGGGGGATCCGGCTCAGGCCGAAAGGGTGATGCTCCAGTCCTATTATGGCCGCGATGATCCATCCCTCGGCGCCATGGTCAAATATGACGAGCAGGTACGCCAGGAAGCAAAGCAGTTATCGCCGACGCTTGCCTCGCTCACCATTGGCGAACGCGGTGACCAGGCCGGGGCTGGCGGGCAGCCACAGGATGAGGTGGTACCAGCACTTCCCGAACCGCCTTTACAACCCTCCCAAACCGTCGAGGCCGCATCCTGGGATGTGTTCAGCTCAGGGCGGCAATCCTCGATTCTCGTTTTCCAGAATGATCGATCGGAGCAAAGTGAATGATCTCCAAAGCCAGTCTTCGCCCCCTTGCCTCATCCACGCTGATGGCGGCCGCCATTGTCATCTGCCTGGTCGAGCCAGCCTTCGCCCAGGCCGCCGGCATCGAAACCGTGCTGCAGAACATCGTCGACATGCTGACCGGCAATATCGCCCGTCTGCTGGCGGTCATCGCCGTCATCATCATCTGCATTGCCTGGATGTTTGGCTACATGGATTTGAGGCGAGCCGGCTTTTGGATTATCGGGATCGGCGGCATTTTCGGCGCCACCGAGCTGGTCAACACCATCGTCGGGAATTGAGCGCTATGGTGAGCATTCCGAGTCTCGAAGACGACACGTTGTTTCTCGCCTGCACGCGCCCGGCAATGATCGCGGGTGTGACGATGGAGGCGATGGGCGTCAACATCATGCTGACGACCATCCTTTACATCACCGCGGGATCAATCGCCTACGCGCTGGTCGGCATCGTCTTCCATGTCTTGTTTCGCGCGCTCGTCAAGCACGACCACAATATGTTTCGGATCCTGATTGCGTGGATCGAAACCCGTGGCCGCTCCCGCAATGCCTCCTATTGGGGCGGCGCCACGCTCTCGCCTCTGACGCTCACCCGGCGTTATGACGAAAGGGATCTCAGCTTTGTCTAACATTGCGACGCTCCGGTCGCGCGAGCTCGGGCCGGAGACCTTCATTCCTTATGTCAGGCATGTCGACGAGACGACCATTGCGCTCGAATCCCGAGCGTTGATGACGATGATCGCTCTCGACGGCGTTTCTTTCGAGACATCAGACGTCAGGGACCTCAACGGCCTGCACCGAAGCCTGAACACGCTCTATCGCAATATCGCCGACGAGCGGCTGGCGCTCTGGACGCATGTCGTGCGCCGCCGCGACAATGCCTATCCCGAGGGACGCTTCGCCAATCCCTTCTCCGACGGTTTGAACGCGAGATATCGGGAGCGGATGGTGAGGGAAGACCTGTTTCGCAACGATCTCTACCTCACCCTTGTCTGGCATCCCGGCCGGGATCCTGCCGAAAAGGCGGCCAAGCTTCTCTCCCGACTGCGCAAGGCCCGCCGATCCGATACAGAGCTCGACGGGCAGGCTCTGAAGCATCTGCGTGACCGTGTGGCGGATGTCGTCGCCGGCCTGCAGCGCTTCGAGCCGCGGCTGCTCACCCTCCACGAACATGACGGGATCCTTTTCTCCGAGTCGAGCGAAGTGCTCCACCAGATCATCGGCGGCCGGCGGGAACCGATTCCGTTGACGGAGGGACGAATTTCTTCGGCGATTTATTCCGACCGGGTCATTTTCGGGCGCGAGACCGTCGAGATCCGTCACGAGGCCGACAGCCGCTATGCCGGCATGTTCGGCTTTAAGGAATATCCGGCGACCACGCGCAGCGGCATGCTCGATGCTATCCTGACCGCACCTTTCGAGCTCATCCTGACGCAGTCCTTCGCCTTCACCTCAAAGCCCGATGCTCGAACAATCATGGGCCGCAAGCAGAACCAGATGGTCAGCGCCGGCGACAAGGCGGCTTCGCAGATCGAGGAACTCGGCGAGGCGATGGACGATCTCGAATCCAATCGCTTCGTCCTCGGAGAGCATCACCTTGCGCTTGCCGTCTTCGCGCCCTCGGTCAAGGAACTGACCGATCACATGGCGAAGGCGCGCGCCTACCTCACCAGCGGCGGCGCGGTCGTCGCCCGCGAGGATCTCGGCCTCGAGGCCGCTTGGTGGGCGCAATTGCCGGGCAATTTCCGCTATCGGGCGCGCTCGGGCGCGCTCACGTCGCGCAACTTTGCAGCCCTTGCTCCCTATCATTCCTATCCGGCGGGTAAGAAGGACGGCAACGAGTGGGGACCGGCGGTCGCCATGCTCAAGACCGCCTCGGGTTCGCCCTTTTATTTCAATTTCCATCACGGCGACCTCGGCAACACTTTCGTCTGCGGCCCGTCGGGTGCGGGCAAGACGGTGCTGTTGAACTTCATGCTGTCGCAGCTCGAAAAGCACGATCCGCATATGGTCTTTTTCGACAAGGACCGCGGCGCGGATCTCTTCGTACGCGCGGCCGGCGGCACCTATCTGCCGCTGAGGAATGGTGTCGCCACCGGCTGCGCGCCGTTGAAAGCACTGGAATTCACTGCGGAAAACAAAATATTCCTCACCGGTTGGATCGCCAAGCTGGTCCGATCCGGATCTGGCGAACTATCGATCACCGAGTTGCGCGACATCGCCTCGGCGGTCGACGGGGTGGCGGACCTGCCGGTGGAGCGTCGCTCCATCGGCGCCCTGCGCACCTTCCTCAACAACACCGATCCCGAGGGCATTGCCGCACGTCTGCGACGCTGGGAGAGGGGCGGGCCGCTTGGTTGGGTCTTCGACAACGAAGCCGACGATATCGGCATTGGCGCCAGGTTCATCGGCTACAACATGACCGATTTCCTCGACAACGAGGAAATCCGCACGCCGTTGATGGCTTACCTGTTCTATCGCATCGAGCAACTGATAGACGGGCGTCGCATCATCATCGTCATCGACGAGTTCTGGAAGGCGCTGCAGGACGAAGGCTTTCGTGATCTCGCCCAGAACAAGCTCAAGACGATCCGCAAGCAGAACGGTCTCATGCTGTTTGCGACCCAGAGCCCGCGCGACGCCATCGTATCGCCGATCGCCCACACGATCATCGAGCAGTGCCCGACCCAGATCTTTCTTCCGAACCCGCGCGGCGACCGCGCCGACTATGTCGACGGCTTCAAGCTGACTGAGCGCGAATTCGAGCTCGTCTCACGCGAACTCTCCGTCGAAACCCGCCGGTTCATCGTCAAGCAGGGGCACAACAGCGTTGTCGCCGAGCTGAACCTCAACGGCTTCGACGACGAACTTGCCATCCTCTCCGGCCGGACGGCCAATGTCGAGCTTGCCGATACTATCCGTTTGGAGATCGGCGAGGGACGGGAGGATTGGCTTGCCGTGTTTCATCAGAGGAGGAAGACAGGATGATCCGAACAGGAACGATGCGGCCATTGTTCGTATCGGCCGCTCTTTTAGCGTCGGCGATGCTGGCGTCGGCCCAGGGCATCCCGGTCATCGATCAGACATCGATCGCCAAGCAGATCGAGAGCATCACGCAGCTGAAGTCCCAGCTCGACGCCTTGAACCAGCAGCTCCAGCAAGCCCAGCAGCTCTACGGCTCGCTGAACAAGATCACCAACATGGCCGACGTCGCCAACCTGCTGAACGATCCGTCGATCCGCGAGGCGCTTCCCCAGGACTTCAACGCGATCGAGGGCCTGTTCCAAGGTTCCGGCAGCGGCGTCTTCGGCAGTTCCGCTTCGAAATTCCGCCAGGACAACTCCAGCTATCGCACCGATGCCGATGATTTCTATGCGCAGGAACTGTCGCGCATCCAGAACCAGAACGCCGGGCAGATGAGCCTCGGCCAGCAGATCTACGATGCGGCGACCAAGCGCATCGACGGCATCGATGAGCTTCGCCAGAAAATCTCCAGTGCTGCCGACGCCAAGGACATCGCCGATCTGCAGGCCCGCCTCCAGGCCGAGACCGCCTTCCTGCAAACCGATGTCCTGCGCATGCAGGGCCTGCAGATGGTCCAGCAGGCCCAGGTGCAGGTCGACGACCAACGCAAGGCCGAGGACTGGCGCAAGCGCATGGACACGATGGGAGCGGCGCTCAAATGAGGTGGTTTCTTTCCGGCACGGCCATGCTTTTTCTGGCGGCCTGCTCCCCACAGGCGGATAAGATTTACACCGTCGATGAGCTTATGGCCGACGATGCTCTGCTCGCTAGGATTATCGGCGAATGCCGTAACAATCCCGGAGAACTCCGCGATACGCCCAATTGCCGCAACGCCGAGGCCGCCGACGGCAAGCTGCGGCTGGAGCGGATGGGCAAATCGTTGGGAGGCTGACGATGTATCAGGTCTTCAGCTTCGTCGATGGGCAGTTCAAGGCACCGCTCGAGAACTTCATTTCCTCCGGCACGTCAAATATTGCCAGCTGGGTCAGCGGCCCGCTGACGGCGGCACTCACGCTCTATGTCGTGCTCTACGGCTATCTCGTTCTGCGCGGCTCCGTGCAGGAACCGATACTCGAATTCGCCTTCCGCGCAATGAAGCTCGCCATCATCGTCATGCTGGTGAGGAATGCCGGCGACTATCAGACCTACGTCACCAATATCTTTTTCGATGCGCTGCCGCGCGAAATCTCGCAGGCGCTGAACTCCGGCACGGCGCCGAGCGCATCGACCTTCGACAGCCTGCTCGATAAGGGCCAGAAATGCGCCTATGAGATCTGGTCGCGCGCCTCCTGGCCGGTCGATATCGTCACCGGCATCGGCGGCATGATGGTCATCGGTGCGAGCTTCATCGTGGCCGCGATCGGCTATATCGTTTCGCTCTATGCCCGGCTGGCGCTCGCCATCGTTCTGGCCATCGGACCGATCTTCGTCGCGCTTGCGATGTTCCAGTCGACCCGCCGGTTCACCGAATCCTGGATCGGCCAGCTCGTCAATTTCGTCATCCTTCAGGTTCTGGTCGTTGCCATCGGTTCGCTGCTGATCACTTGCATCGACACGACGTTTGCGGCGATCGAAGGCTATAGCGACGTCCTGATGCGGCCGATCGCGCTCTGCGCCATCTGCCTTGCCGCTCTTTATGTCTTCTACCAACTGCCCGGCATTGCTTCAGCTCTTGCGGCGGGCGGGGCGTCGCTCACCTATGGCTACGGCGCTGCCCGCGATGCGCACGAAAGCACGCTCTCCTGGGCGACATCCCACACAGTCAGAGCGGTCGGCCGCGGCGCGCGTTCCGTCGGCCGCCGCCTGACGCCAGGCCGGACCGAATGACGCCCCCAACGCTTCAGATAATCGAACAGGTTTTTTTGGATGCTCCGTATCGTTTTATCGCTTTTGCTGACCGCTGGTCTCGTAGGCTGCGGTTCGATTTCCCACCCGCTGCCCAAATGTGACGGTTATTCCCGCCGGCCGCTGAACCGCGCCATGTGGCAGTGGGAGGATGGCGGAGGTAGGCAGCAGCCGACGACCGGGGCTGTTCCCGCGGAGCCGACCAGTCACGCGGCCGCCTATGTGCCGGAACCATCTTCAGCCACACCGGCCGCTTTCGCGCATTTCGATGTCGCGGGCTCCTACCGTCCATGCGAGGGCGAATGACATGGTGACCACGAATAACCTCAAAAGTTACTTCGACAAAGCCCGCCGGTTCGATCAGGACCGGATGATCCAGGTCGAGCGTTCCGCCCGCATCGCCTGGTTCGTCGCTGCTTGCGCCGGCACGGTTGCTGCCGTTTCCGTCTTTGCCGTTGCCGGCCTCACTCCTTTGAAAACCGTCGAGCCCTTCGTCGTGCGGGTCGATAATTCCACCGGTATCGTCGATGTGGTCTCGGCGCTGACATCCACCGCCGGCACCTACGACGAGGCCGTCACCAAATATTTCGCGGCCAAATATGTCCGCGCCCGCGAGGGCTACGTCTGGAGCGAGGGCGAGGAGAATTTCCGCACCGTCGCCTTGCTGTCGACGCAGCCGGAACAGACTCGATTTGCCGCAGTCTACCGCGGCAGCAATCCCGATTCCCCGCAGAACATTTATGGCCGCAGCGCCACGTCGCGGATCAACATTGTTTCCATCTCGCTGATCAACGCCAATGTGGCATCCGTCCGCTATATGAGGACCGTGAGCCGCGGTGACGAGGTGCGCACCACGCACTGGGTTACGACCCTGACCTTCTCCTATGCCAACGCTCCGATGTCCTCGACCGACCGGTTGACCAATCCGCTCGGCTTCGTCGTCAGCGAATATCGCGCCGATCCGGAGGCCATCAATTGAGACCGCACTTTCTCCTTCCGCTCATCCTGGCCACCGGGTTTTCGTCTGCAGCGCTCGCCCTCGAGACGCCGCGCGGCGCCGCGCAGGACAGCCGCATCCGTTTCGTCGTCTACCAGCCCTATAACATCACCAAAGTCGTCGGCACACTGCGGTCTTCGGTGCAAATCGAATTCGCCGCCGACGAGGAAGTCGCTCATGTGGCGCTTGGCAACAGCGTTGCTTGGGAAGTGGCGCCGGCCGGCAACATCCTGTTCCTGAAGCCCAGGGAAAATCAGCCGGTGACGAATATCTCGGTCGTGACGACACGACGGGACGGCTCGACCCGCAGCTATCAGATGGAACTCACCGTTCGCGACGGCAGCGTCGAAGCCGGGCAGAACACCTATTTCTATGTGAAATACCGCTATCCCGCTGATGAGGCGGAGCGGCGCCGCCAGGAAGCAGCTGCGCGCGCGCAGGCGGCACAGGCCGGCGAGGCCGATCGCGTGCTTGCCCTTCACGAAGCTTATGGACCGCGCAACTGGCGTTATTCGGCGCAAGGGACCCAGGCGCTCGAACCGCAAACGGTCTATGACAACGGCAAGGTCACCACCTTCACCTTTGCCGGCAACCAGGAAATGCCGGCGATCTATATGGAAAATTCCGACGGCAGCGAAAGCCTGGTTCCGAAGTCAGTCGACGGCAATCTCGTCCTCGTTCACGCGATCAGCCGCAAGTTCATACTGCGCCGTGGCGGCGACGGGCTTTGCGTCTTCAACGAAGCCTACGATCGCGTCGGCACCAATCCCGAGACCAACACGACGTCACCATCGGTCGAGCGCGTCGTCAAAGTGCCGCCCGGCGCGGCGCAATAGGAGGTGACATGGCCGAGGAAGAGATTACCCAGATTCCGGGCGAGCGCGCCGAGACGTCGGCCGGTGGCCGGCTCGACAATAACCCGATCCTCAAACGCGGCGCTATCGCCTTGGCGATCGTCGTCTTTGTCGCCTTCGCTCTCTGGTCGATGCGAGGCCAGGACAAACCGTCAGACGGTGCCCAGCCGGAGCGGGTGGTCATCCGGCAGACATCGGATTTCGAACCGGCCAAGGAACCGGTCCAGCCTGTAGCGCCTCTTCCGCAGGTCCAACTGCCGACGCCCGCTGTCACAGAACAAGCGCCCACGGACGACGATAAGCTGCTCGACGCTGCCCGGCGTGCGCCGGTCATCGCCTATGGCGGCGAGAAATCGCCGGCGACGCGGCGGCAGGATCAGGATGCGGCGACGGATCAGGCTTCGAACTACGTGCCGCTCGGCGCCAATCCCGGTGGCTTCGCCTCGCAGGGCGAAAACGAAGATCAGCGCTTCAACCGCTTGCTGACGCCGACGCAATTGCAGGGATCGCGTGCAGGGACGTTGGGCAATCGCGATTTCATCGTCGCAATGGGGACATCCATTCCTTGCGTTCTCGAGACCGCGCTCTCCTCCGATCAGCCGGGGTTCACGAGCTGCGTCATCAACCGGGACGTTCTTTCAGATAACGGCCGCGTTGTGCTGATGGAAAAAGGTACGCAGGTCGTCGGCGAATATCGCGGCGGCATTCGCCGCGGGCAAAAGCGCGTGTTCGTTCTCTGGAACCGGGCGAAGACGCCGAAAGGCGTGATCATCACGCTGGCATCGCCGGCAACCGATGCGCTTGGCCGGGCGGGCATCGACGGCTATGTGGACACCCATTGGTGGGAGCGTTTTGGCAGCGCAATGCTCCTGTCGATCGTCGGTGATGCCAGTTCCTATGCCAGCAGCCGGCTGCAGGACAGCGACGTCGAAGCGCAAAACACCACCAGTGCCGGTCAGCAGGCCGCGGCGATCGCCGTCGAGCAGTCGATCAACATTCCCCCGACCCTGATGAAACATCAGGGCGAGCTCGTTTCGATCTTCGTGGCGCGCGATCTCGATTTCTCCAGCGTCTATCGGCTTCGCGTGACGGAGCCCCGCAATCGCGTCTATGACCGCGCCGTGCTTGGGGATTTCAGCCCCTCCTCGAAGCTCGTGACAAAATAGGTTCTGCATGACTGAAGCTGCCGACGCCGGCGTCGTGCGCGAACTGCTTTCGCCACTATCACGCTTCCTACGCGACAAGACGCTCTATGAGGTCATCGTCAACCGGCCGGGACAGGTCGTCACAGAGGGTAGGGACGGATGGCAGACCTATGAGATGCCCGAACTTTCTTTCGACCGGCTGATGCGTCTCGCCCGCTCCGTCGCGAGCTTCTCCAATCAGTCGATCGACGAGACGCGACCGATCCTGTCGGCGACCTTGCCGGACGATGAGCGAATTCAGATCGTCATCCCGCCGGCAACGACGAAGGGAACCGTCAGCATCACCATCCGTAAGCCATCCTCCGTGTCGTTGACCCTGGAGGATCTCGATCATGGGGGATTGTTCGCCGATGTTGTGCCGGCCCAAGACGACGGGCGACGATCAGACCATAGGCTGTTGGAATACTATCGCATCGGTGCCTACAAGGCGTTTCTCCGGGAGGCGGTGTTTGCAAGAAAGAACATCATCATCTCCGGCGCCACCGGGTCGGGAAAAACAACTCTATCGAAAGCGCTGATCCGCCACATTCCGCAAAGCGAGCGGATTATTTCGATCGAAGACACTCCGGAACTGGTGGTCCCGCAGCCCAACCACGTTCGACTGTTCTATTCCAAAGGCGGCCAGGGATTGTCTAAAGTCGATGCGAAGGATCTGCTGGAATCCTGCTTGCGCATGCGGCCCGACCGCATCCTACTTCAGGAGCTGCGGGACGGCACGGCCTTCTACTACATCCGCAATGTCAACTCCGGCCATCCTGGCTCCATCACCACGGTCCATGCCGACTCGGCCCGCCTCGCCTTTGAGCAGCTGACTTTGCTGGTCAAGGAGTCGGAGGGAGGTGCGGACCTCGAACGGCACGACATCCGCGAGATGTTGACGATCGCGGTCGACATCATCATCCAATGCAAGCGGATCGACGGCCGGTTTCGGGTGAGCGAGATCTACTATCGAGACGCCGCGACTGACCTCGGCCGCTCTTCGTCGGATCGAGCTTAACGGGTTGCGTCCGGGCCTCTAACGATTCTGTCGGTCTCGACCGTCAGTCCAATTGTGCGGCCTTCTCACGCAGGACCACTGAAAACGCGCGGAGCCCCTGATGGTCCAGTGCATCAATGAATTCGTCAACCGCCGGCACCGTCTTGCGTAAATTCAACCGGGCGCGCCTGATGCTGTCGATCAATGCGCTCGAAAAGATGGAATGGAGGCCCACGAGGAAATTGTCTGGCGATACGCAGGCCACCCCATGAGGCCGAAGGTCCGCGGCTGGAAATCTTTGAGATTCCACGTGACAATCACAGAAGCCTTTCCGGCGATGGCTGCAGCTAAAACATGACGATCATCCGGATCCGGTAGCGAGAGGTCGGGGATGAGAAATTGGTGGTTACCGACATCTGCATCGGGCAAAACCTCTTTCATCCGATCACGGGTCGCTTCCAGACGTGAGATGGGTATCTCGGGGGAGCCGATGGCCAGATTGCGAATCCACTCGGCGTGGATGTCGTCGGTCCAGCGTGCGTCGACGAGACCGTCGAAGCCACATTGGACCAAGACATTGCGCAAATGGAAAGGGTAGAGGACGCAGGCATCATAGACCGCGACAGGCGGCTTAGAGGCCATGATTGACGATGAGATCCTCTGTGTCCTCGGCCAGCGCGTCGAGGCTTTTCTGGCGAGCATCGAGCTTGGCCTTGAGCGCGAGAACATCCTTCAATTTGGCTCGGCGGTGCTTGCCGACATAGCGGAAGGGCAGATCGCCGCGATCCATGCGCAGCACCACGAGAGGACGTGAGATGCCGAGGATGGTGGAGGCGTCGGTCGGGCTCAATTCCTGATCTTCCGTGAGCACGGCAACACGCTTGCCGCGCAACAGATGATCGAGGAGTGCTTCGACAGGCGCGAGAGCCGAGGCTGGGAGAGAAAGGGTTTGAAGTTGTCCACTTTGACGGCGAATCCGTAGTTCCAGTTGGTCGCCCTCCGCCAGATTTGGCATAGGCGCGACGGCCTTGCGGTCGCGATCCGACAATTTGGTAAATTGAAGAACATGGCTGGTCATGGCGAACACCTCTGACCATGTATATAGGGCAAGTCGCTCATAACTGCAATAACTGAAATATCTTCCCCTTCCATCTCCGATTTCTGGGTGCCATAGGAGCGCGCGGCGAACGAGCTCGACCCGCCAACTTCAAGCGTGGGTTACCGCCAACGGCAAGCGCTCCGCTTTCGATGTGATCGTGCAATGCAAAAGGGCCGCCTCTGGGCCGATTTGACCGGGATATAGCTTCACGCAGTCGAGATCGCCCGGGCGTTGGTTTCCTTTTAGGGCGTCTACGTCGCTGACCAAGGAGGCTGGTGTGGATCATGGCAGTCGCGGCATTTCGCCGTCGGCCACACGCCAGATCCACGGCGTCATCTCGGCTCTCGCGGCGATCATCTCATTCAGTGCAACGTCATAGTCTTCGTCGGCCTTCGTCGGAACGATGAACATGGCGATCGGCGCTGGCTTTGCCTCCGGTAAGGTCACGGAGGCAATCGGCTGGTCGCGCGAAAGATCGAACCGGAGTCCTTTCACGCTCCTTCGCTTCAGGCTTGAGAGCCGCTCCAGGAGACGCTGTTCATGGATGGTTTCGAACGGGATCCAGTTCTCGTTGACCACCATCAGCGCCACTTCCTCGACCGAAGCTATCCCCGCTCCCGAAATGCCGAACGTGGCGATGACGATGAGATGAAACCCCTCGTTGGATCGCCACAGTTCCAGTTCGGTTTCATATCGGGCATTCAACCGTTTCCACGCCCCCTCATCGAGCATGAAGGGGAAAGGCAGGTGGCGCACCAGCATCTTCTGGCCATCGCGCGCTGAGGAAAATTCCTTTACCTCTCCGACGGTCATCATCAGTTTCCGCGGACCGGGACCGGTTAACTGGGCGCCGGCCAACATAGCCGCACGCCGCGCTGAAATCCCCTCTTTGTCGTCCTGATGAAAGACTTCCGGGACAAACAAGATATCGCTGAGAGGGCCGCCGCGGACGATCATCTGCTTTGCCGCGTTCACCAGACTGCTGCGCACGCGCCCCCAGCCGCGTTTCCCGGCCCATAGCGAGGTCCATTCCGTCAGCTCCCCCATGTCCCAGAGATAGTGGAGCATCGCCCTGAGCGAGAGCTTCTTGGGCTCGCTTCGCACAATCTCCGACGGCTCCGAAGGCGATGTCGACGTCGATCGGCCCCCTCGTTTCGACAGCGAAAAATCGAGTTTCAGCGTTGCCGCACCGGTCGCCGCGTCGATTTGGATGGCGTTGCCGATCAACGGCCCGAGGCCGGATAGCTCATACGGCGGGTCGTAAGACGAGCAGCCGGGATCATGCTGCCGGCCTGAGAGCGGCATGCGTTTGATCAGGAATTGGCCATCCATCCGGGCAATGTACATCGGCACCGGCGGTTGCCGGCACTGGCAAAGTGGCCTGAGCTTCTGTTGGTAAGCGCGTTCGAGCTGCGGCAGAAACTCTGGAGAACTGTCGTCGAACGCCTGGTTGCCGATCAAAAACTGTCGCACGTCGTTCCTCCCTTGCCTGACCAAAGGCTGATCGAACCGTAAAAGGAAGGCGTAGCACGAGCTTCGCGGACTTTACTAGCGCAAAATAGTTAGTATGTAAATGTTACGGCCGCTGGGGCCGATTTCAACGCCATAGGCAGGAAAGAAGATACGTGCATTCCAGCCTCCAAAAATTAAAATTAACGATCATGATAATTAGAAGTCAACGGTGCGTTGATTAGACGTCAGCCCGTCAAAATGTAGAGACTGCGCCAGCATAAAGTGAGTTCTAATCGCGTGCTACCCAGCCCTTCGAGCCGGCCGGCGCTGAACCGCCAATCACCTTGCCGCCTTCCGACTGCCCGCTGGCTGCCGGCGTCTCTACATCGCAGCTGACGCCGATGCGGCCGGCCGGCACGTATCGAGGGATTGAGCTGCCGCGCCCAGGCGCTGGGGATCCTGCCGCTAGTGCTTGCCCCGGAGCTCGGCGACTTCAACGAGGATCTGCGCCGGCTCAGCCCGGAACGGCTCATCGCTAATCTCAGGGCGCAGCTCGTTCTGGGAAACGCTCTGGCCTTTCTGCCCGCATGATCGAGCCGGACGGGGAAGGTGAGGGCGTGAGGGCCTACAGGATGGCCGGTCTCTGCCGGTCGCCGCACGGGTAGGCGCCCGCCCGCGGGCCTGCCGAGAGGCGACCCTTACCATGCGGCGGGCGGGCCTTCAGCGGGTCGCTCAGGTTTCTTCCCCTGGCTTCCCGCCGCAATGACGACATGCTCTCGGTCATGCCGGCTGGCGTCGTCATCTTCCCCGGCTCCGGCATTGCCGGCAATCTGGCCGACAAGGCCCGCCGACTTGGCATCTCCGTTTGGCAAGCGGCGGGAGATGGCGCGTAAGCGCCATCTGTCCATACGGCTGAAGGAGATGCTTGTATTTCGTAAAAATTGTGTACACATTTGCCGTTGAAACGGAGCTTCGCCATGACCCAATCTCGGCAGCAGATACCATCTCCCCGCCGTGTCGGCGTGCGGGAATTTCGCGGCAACCTGACGTCTTTCCTCAAGCAGGTCGAAGACGGCCAGCGGTTCGTCCTGACGTCGCATCACAAGGTTGTCGCCGAAATCGGCCCGCCGTCAGCCGGCGTCGTCATGCGGAAACCAGGCGCGCTGCGCGGAAAGATCAAAGTTGCCGATGACTTCGATGGTCTGCCGGCGGATGTTTTGAAGTCCATGGAAGACGGGACGTGAGGCTGCTGCTCGATACACATGCCTTGCTGTGGTGGCTGAACGACGACGAGAAGCTAGGGAACCATGCGCGTCGCCATCGGCGATCCCGAGAATGATGTCCTCGTCAGTGCTGTCTCGCTTTGGGAAATCACTGTGAAGCTGCGCATCGGCAAACTTGATGCCGATATCGAAGAGATTGTTGCGATTTTGCCGGATCAAGGTTTCGACCGGCTGGATATCTCGGACGCGCATCTTATCGCTCTCGCTGCTCTTCCACTTCATCACCGCGATCCTTTCGATCATCTGCTCATGGCGCAAGCCGTGGCGGAGGGAGCGTATTTGGTTTCGGACGATCAAAATGTCGCGCTTTATGGCATTCCGTTTGTGACTTGCTCCGATCCTGTTGCCTTGTGATCTCACCGAGCTTGGCTCCGCGGATGAAGCCGGCTCAGATCGTTCCGGTTGCGTGTTTGCCAATGGCGATGTACCTGGCGACCCATCGGCGGCTCAGGTGCTTGGGAGCGGGCACGTTTGGGGAAGATCACTCATTCGACACCCGCGTGAACAGCTTCACCCGGGATTGGAGCACGGTCTGCAGACGGCAATGCGGTGCCGCGGCGACCTCGCCGATCAGCAGAAATGCTATCGAGGTGCTCACAGCCTGCCGCAGCCGGGAGCGGGCGAGGGATTATGTTGATCGACATGCGGGCGAAGCGTCCGTGGAGTGCGCGGCCAATATCCCCCAGTGCTTGGACCGGGGGGCCATGATGGTTTGTCGCAGCCTTCGATTGCCCCGAACCATTCCCGTTTTATGTCGCTCGTATAGACGACCGCCTGCTTTTGCGGCCAACCCCTGAAGGGGTAAGACTCGCCCGAAATTTTTGCAAAATTCGATTTCGGTTCGCTTGTCCTGGTGGAAAATAGAATTTTGCAAAATTTTCAGGCGAGCTGACCGCAGCAGGTCGGCCGTCTCTTCGTGCGCCATCGGGAATGGTCCCGAGCAACCGGAGACAACAACCATGGCCACCACGATCGCAACGCTCACGCAGAAGACCGACGGCATCCTCGAAGGCGTCTTCGCCACGATCCGGGTCAACGCCCCGATCGCCATCGTCCCAAATGCCAGCAAGGCAAGCGAAGAAGCGCCCGACTACCGCGTCATTCACCGCAAGACGGGCTTCGAGATCGGCGCCGCCTGGAACCGCATCGCGCGGCAGACCGGCGAGGAATACCTCTCAGTGAAGCTTGAGGCCCCCGAGATCGGTGTGATCTTCGGCAATCTCGCACCGGCACCCGGCGGCGATCCGAGCAAGAAGGTGATCCTCTGGAACAGCCCGAACTGAAGAACAAAGCGAGCGGCCCCGAGCAATCGGGGCCGGCTTCGTCGTATCTCAAGTTTTGCGCGCAATAGCGGGATTGAAAGCGGGCATCGAGCCCGCTTTCAATCCTCCTGTCGTGCCACACGAGACCAAGGACCCTGTCTGCCCAGATACTTGAAGTCTGCCGTGAGGCTCGTGCCGCCTCAAGGACTTCGCGGCCCCTCCAATTTTCAGCCGGCGCCCTGAAGGGCACCGTCAGAAAATCGGTTCCTCCGCTCGCCGGCTCCGCCGGTCGCTGACGCGATCCTTGACCCGGCCCGATCCTCACGACCCCGGGCGTCATCTTTCACATTTCAGGAGATGACGACGATGACGATTGCACTCGAAATTCAGGTTGAGGAACTGCGGGCCGAGCTCAGAAACGCCGATCCGGCTGAGCGCCGCCAGATCGAAGCGGAGCTGGAGATCGCTCGGGCCGAACTGAGGGTAGCGATCGCCGAGCAGGAGGGCGCCATCGACGCCGCGCCACCCTTCTGAGGGCGGCGTTTGCCTCCTCGCCTGGGCCGGCGCGCCGGATCGACCGGCGCGTCGACCCGAAGCTGCGCTTCACGCCGATAATCACCGGCAAGGACCAGGAAGACTTCCGCGGACAGCGCGGACCATGGGTTCCCGTCCGGCATTTGTGTTCGGCCTATAGCCGCGCGCCCGTTTTGATCGGAGAAGTTCGAGGAACATACGGACTGCATCCTCCTCTCTGTCGAAGTGATGCACCATGGCTTGTCCGATCGTTCCGATGCGTCCCCATCGCCGCGTCAGGCAAGGTGTGCCGAACAACGTCGGTTCGATTGCGAGCGCGTAGAAGCGCGCCATGTTTTTCGTCGCGTCCGTGCGTTCGATGTAGAGCTGATAGGGTTGAGTGAGCATGACGGAGAGTCGCCTCTTCCAGCTTTTGCGTCTAACGACACTTATGAATCGATCGGCCCACACCGATTCATTTTTGTGATGATCGTCGAAGCCGAAGATCATGGATTTGGGCGAGCCGGCCAATCGCCGGCCGGGTGCTATTCGCTCCGCTCACGGAGCCCGAACACCGTCTGCGCCTCCGGTCACGCCCCCTCTCGCGGAATGACGTGAGCGAATTGCCCAGCCGCGGGGCGGGGTTCTATCCTCGACACCTGCTGCCGGCTCACGCCGGAAACGGTCGCGTCCCCTTCGGGTCCGCGGGTCTCTTCTCTCTCTGACGTCCAATTTTACTCCAGCAAATCCGGCGTCAAGGACGGCGCGTCTCCCCCAATTTTTCCGCTGCTGCGTTTCACTGCGCTCTGGAAAAATCGGTTCCCCCGCTTGCGAGCCGCGTTCCGCGGTCCTTGACCCCTCTTTGCAACAGAGTGGCCGATCTCCGTCATCAAGATGAAGGAGATCACATTGTGACAACCGATCAGAACCTCATGCTCTACACCAAGCTTGCCGGCTTCCGGCTCGGGGTCCTGGCAAACCGCTTCGGCTGCGACAGCGATTTTTCGCGAGAGCTTCACGATCGCCTGGTTGAGGGGCTCGACGCGGCAATCGATCGGATCCGCGTCATCATGGAATTGGAACGAAGTGTTCTCATCGGGGAGGATGAATTCGCCGAATATCAGCTGGAGGGCGAGATCGAGATTTTCGGGCGCTTCACTATCAATCTGCTGGACGAACTCGAATTGATTACGACACGCGTGAATTCCGCGTCAACGGCGGCGATTGGATGAGCGCTTGGGCTGCCGACGACACTGGCGTCGATATCAACTATCCTGAGCTCGTTGCGCTGATTGCGGACGAACTCGGCTCGCTGGCGCCGATCATCAAGGATATCACGTTGGCAACTCGCATCCCGGTCTATGCGGGGCGCGCCGTTTGGTCATGGTGGTAGCAGCACCATCTCACATACTGAGAGGCGACAGACGAGGTTGCCTCTCAGTTGCCGATGGCCCTCAAGTGGGCCGAGGAAGGACGGCTGCGAAGTTTCACAACAATCGCAGTAATGTTGTAAATGCTGTAAATCCCAGCGATAGCAACAAGGAAGCCCATATGCCGAAGCCAAGCGGGACGTATTCAACCAGTGACCTCCCACGTAAATCCAGCGACATCATCGCCGAGGCGCTGCGTCATCCGGTGACGATCACCCAGCGGAACAAACCCCGGCTGGTTCTCCTCAATATCGAAGATTATCAGCAACTGATCAGGCAGGCAGACCGACGCACCGTCGGCACTATCGAAACGATGCCCGACGAGCTTTTTGCCGAACTCGAAAACGCCGTCGACGCCTATGCCGGCGAGGACGAGGTGGGCCGCTCATAAAACCACGATCATAGCACGGGTTTGACGAAACGATTGACCTTAGCTGCCTCATCCATCTCCTTTCGCCGGAAGTAGATCGCCCGACCGCAGCGGATCGGACTATGCCCCTGGACGATGATGATCTGCTCGTCCTTCCTCATCGACTGGGTGATCTCGTGCGGCATGATCAGCGGCCGGCGCTGGAAGTTGACGTTCTCGGATCTCCTGGATGCATTGTTCTTCGTGTCCCAGCCGATGTTGCGGGAACTGCCCTTCACCTCCACCGTCATCTCGCCACATTGCGCAGAGACGTTGCGCGCCGTGTCAAGCGCTTTGATCGCTGCGTAAGAGGCGAAAGCGCAGCCATCGATCCATGACGTCGCGCCATCCTTCCCGAAATGCCGCTCCAACTGCCCGACCGATTGGTACATCAACATCATCGAGATGCCGTACTTGCGGCCGCGGTCGCGCGCCTCCTCGAGCACGCGCATGTAGCCAAGAAGATCGACCTCATCGAGCATGAACAGCGCCCGGCGCTGGAAGGCGCCGTCGGCCTGCACCATGGCGTTGATGAGCGAGCCGATGATCACACGAGCGATGCCCGGATAGGAGCGCAGGATCGATGCGGAGATGTTGAGGAAGACGTCCTTCTTGCCCGAAACGATATCACTCGATTTGAAGGCATTGCCGCAGACGAGCGCGGCATAGCTGTCGAGCGACAGCCACTGGGTATCCTTCGATGCTGTGGAATAGACGCCCGAAAACGTCTGCTCGGTCATGTTGGTGAAGACGCCGAGCGTTTCGCGGATGAAGGCCGAACCGGAATGCTCCTGAATGTCGCGCAGCATAGCGAGCACCGAGGGCTCCGGTTCGGAAACGATCTGGCGGAGACTGCGCAAGCTTCGCCGGCCCTCATATTCGGGCGAGAGCATCACATGGGCGAGCAGACCGGTCAGGAGGTTGTGCGCCTGGTTCTGGAAGTAGGATCCCGTCGAGCTTTCGAAGCGAAGGCTTTCCGACAGCAGCATATGCGCAATGCCGACGATGTCCTCTTCCTTTTGCTTGGATGCTTCGATCCCGTCGAGCACGTTGAAGCCCATGATCGGGTTCGTCGGATCGAGCACCATGACCTCGCGCTTGAGGGCGCCGGCTCGGTGTTCGGCCACCATTGGTGCGACCTCGGTGGAGGGATCGAGGCAGATCAACGGCCCGCTATAGCGCAGCGCCGTCGGGACGACGTTGCTGGTGGTCTTGTATCCGCCCGATCCTGCGAAAAACAGCATGTGGGTGGAATCGAAGTCCTGTTTGTAGGTCAGCAACGAGGCCTTGCCGCCTTGCCCCCAAGTCGCCGGATCGTTCGGATCGAAGGGCAGCTCATGGACGATTTCCTGGTCGACCCGGTAGCGCTCGCCGACGACGATCTCGCCATCGGGTGGAAAGAGCTTTGCAGCCGCGGACATCGAAAGCCAACCCGCGTCCCCGAAGATACCGCGCCTGGCGCGCGTCACCGGTTCGGACACGACGGTCGAGATGCGCGCGGCGACCGCCACGGCCATGAAGCCCATCAGCGCGCCGATGACGGCCACGAGATCCAGATAGGAAAGTGCCCGGCTCCATGAGACCGCGCCGCTCTCCACGGATGGGGCGAGCCGGCCATATTCGCGCAGTGCGTAGAAACCGGCCACAGCCAGAAAGCTGACGAGGCTCACTATGGCCACCGGCCTTCGCCGGTGCAGTGGCAGAGCCAATACCGTCAACAGCCCCGCGAGCGGCCCGAACAGAAGCGCCGGCAGGGGTGCGAAGCGCAGGAACCAATATTCCGTCTTGCCTGACATGACAGCGGCGAGTTCCTGCCACCGCCAGCCGACGACATAGGCACCAAAAGCAGTGCCGGCGATCGGCGCCAGAACGAGTAACAGGCTCGGGCGCGGTTTCCTTAGCGGGGTCATTCGGCCGCCTCCGCGATGCGTAGCGAACCGCCGTCGAGCTTGGAGATCTTGAACGCCTCCTCGCCGATATCGCGCAAGCGCCGATGCTCCGATGAACCCGGGGCGATCCTTGCCAATTCGAGAAAGCCGCCTAGTAGGAACGCCCGGTCGGCCTTTGAAATTCCCGCCTTGACGACGAGGCCGCCGAGCAAAAACTTTTCGCGCGCCTTGTGCCTACGATCAGCCGTCATGAGAAACCTCCGCCGGCGTTCCAGCGACGCCAGCTGCTGGTCGACGCGGCGAAACAGATGCGCCATCAGTCCCCTTCTTCTCTCCTTTGCGAAATCGCGCCGCGATCTCCTCGACGAGGCGATCGACCTCCTCGTCGGTGATCTCCATTTCCGCCAGGCCCGACTTCGTCGCGGCCCGCGCAAAGCGCTCGGCGGACTTGGCGATCATCGCGCGCCTGCGCTCGCGCAGCTTTTCGATCTGGGTGTCTATGTCGGTGATCGATGATTTTGTGGCCATCGGTGATTCATCCTTCCTGAAAATAACCTCAGCGGACAGATTATACTAACTAGAATAAAATAGTTAAATGGGCTATTTTCCATCAAGTCGAAAACGTCGCAGCCGGAATTCCGGCCGATGGCCGTGTTCCGGAAAAGCGGCATCGGCCCTTCGGTCCGATCTGTTCGAGGGCGCAATATACGTCGCTGTCGCGACGTGCTTGGGCCAGTCTGGAGACACCGGTGGCGATCATGTTCGTCAGAGCGCAGGTGATCAGCAGGGGATCGGGACGCAGCATCGTCTCGGCTGCCGCCTATCGCCATCGCGCCCGGATGATGGACGAGCAGGCCGGCACGTCGTTCAGCTACAGGGGCGGGGCGTCGGAGCTCATGCATGAGGAACTGGCGCTGCCGGGGCAGATACCCACCTGGCTCAGGGAGGCGATTGCCGGGCAACTCGTCGCCAAGGCGAGCGAGGCGCTGTGGAATGCGGTCGACGCTTTCGAGACGCGGGCGGATGCACAGCTCGCCCGCGAACTGATCATCGCGCTGCCGGAGGAGCTGACGCGGGCCGAGAATATCACGCTGGTGCGCGAATTCATCCGCGACAATCTCATCTCGAAAGGAATGATCGCCGACTGGGTCTATCACGACAAGGAGGGCAACCCGCACATCCACCTGATGACGACGCTCCGGCCGCTGACGGAGGAGGGGTTCGGGGCAAAGAAGGTTCCAGTGCTTGGTGAGGACGGCAAGCCGCTGCGTGTCGTCACGCCGGACCGCCCGAACGGCAAGATCGTCTACAAAGTCTGGGCGGGCGACAAGGAAACGATGAAGGCGTGGAAGATCGCCTGGGCGGAAACGGCCAACCGGCACTTGGCCCTTGCTGGGCATGACATCCGCCTCGACGGTCGCTCCTATGCCGAACAGGGCCTCGACGGCATCGCGCAAAAACATCTCGGGCCGGAGAAGGCGGCGCTGGCGAGGAAGGGCAGGGAGCTCCACTTCGCGCCGGCTGATCTCGCCCGGCGCCAGGAGATGGCCGATCGGCTGCTTTCAGAGCCGGAGCTTTTGCTGAAGCAGCTCGGCAATGAACGCTCTACCTTCGACGAGCGCGACATCGCCAGGGCGCTGCATCGTTATGTCGACGATCCCACCGATTTTGCCAACATCCGCGCCAGGCTGATGGCGTCGGACCAGCTGGTCATACTGAAGCCGCAGGAGATCGAGGCAGAGACAGGAAAGGTGTCGGAGCCCGCGATGTTTACGACGCGGGAGATGCTGCGCATCGAATACGACATGGCGCAGTCGGCGCGGGTTTTGTCGGAGCGCCGCGGCTTCGGTGTTTCCGAGCGGATTGTGACGGTGGCGATTGAACGCGTGGAGAGCATCGAGAGCGGCGATCCTAAGAATCCGTTTCGGCTCGATGCAGAGCAGGTCGATGCTGTCCGTCATGTCACCGGTGACGGTGACATTGCCGCTATTGTAGGCCTTGCCGGCGCCGGCAAATCGACGCTGCTTGCTGCCGCACGTCTTGCCTGGGAGAGCGAGGGACACCGGGTGATCGGTGCAGCCCTTGCCGGCAAGGCCGCGGAAGGGCTGCAAGACAGTTCCGGCATCAAGTCGCGGACGCTTGCCTCCTGGGAACTGGCCTGGGCCAATGGGCGCGACACGCTCCATCGCGGTGATGTGCTGGTGATCGACGAGGCCGGCATGGTGGCCTCGCAGCAGATGGCCCGTGTGCTGAAGATTGCCGAGGAGGCTGAGGTAAAGGTCGTGCTGGTCGGCGACGCGATGCAGTTGCAGCCGATCCAGGCCGGTGCTGCCTTCCGGGCAATTACCGAACGCATCGGCTTTGCAGAGCTTGCCGGCGTGCGCCGCCAGCGTGAGGCCTGGGCACGTAATGCCTCGCGGCTGTTTGCCCGCGGCGAGGTCGAGAAAGGCCTCGACGCCTATGCCCGGCATGGCCATCTGGTCGAGGCAGGGTCACGCGAGGAAACGATCGATCGCATCGTCTCCGACTGGGCTGCTGCGCGCAGAGAGGCAATAGAGCGATCAACGTCTGAGGGCGGGGATGGCCGCCTTCGCGGTGATGAACTGCTGGTGCTGGCCCACACCAACGACGATGTTCGCAAGTTGAACGAGGCGCTGCGATCGGTGATGACGCAGGAGGGAGCGCTCAGTGAAAGCCGCAGCTTCCGGAGCGAGCGGGGCGTACGGGAATTTGCCGCCGGCGATCGGATCATCTTCCTGGAGAACGCCCGCTTCCTTGAGCCGCGCGCCAAGCACTCCGGGCCACAGTATGTGAAGAACGGCATGCTCGGCACCGTTGTTTCCACCGGCGACAAGCGTGGAGATCCGCTGCTTTCGGTTCTGCTCGACAACGGCCGCAAGCTCGTCTTCAGCGAAGACAGCTATCGCCATGTCGATCACGGCTATGCCGCAACGATCCACAAATCGCAGGGTGCTACCGTCGATCGCACCTTCGTGCTGGCAACCGGGATGATGGACCAGCATCTGACCTATGTGTCGATGACGAGGCATCGCGACCGCGTCGATCTTTATGCGGCCAAAGAAGATTTTGCGGCAAAACCTGAATGGGGACGCAAGCCGCGTGTCGATCATGCCGCGGGTGTGACCGGCGAGCTTGTCGAAACCGGCGAAGCCAAATTCCGGCCCGATGACGAGGATGCCGACGACAGCCCTTATGCCGACGTCAGGGCCGACGGCGGAACCGTCTATCGGCTTTGGGGCGTGAGCCTGCCGAAGGCACTCGAGGAGGCCGGCATCCAGGAAGGCGACACCGTGACGCTCAGAAAGGATGGTGTCGAGCGGGTCAAGGTCCAGATTACCGTTGTCGACGAGGAGACAGGTCACAAGCGTTACGAGGAGAGGGAGGTCGATCGCAACGTCTGGACGGCCAGTCAGGTCGAGACCGCTAGCGCACGACAGGAGCGCATCGAGCGGGAAAGTCATCGGCCGGAACTCTTCAATCCGCTCGTCGAACGCTTGTCGCGCTCCGGTGCCAAGACGACGACGCTCGATTTTGAGAGCGAGGCCAGTTACCGCGCACACGCGAACGACTTCGCCCGGCGCCGCGGGCTCGATCATCTCTCGCTTGCCGCAGCCGAGATGGAGGAAAGCCTTACCCGGCGCTGGGCGTGGATTGCCGAGAAGAGGGAGCAGGTGGAAAAGCTCTGGGAGAGGGCAAGCGTGGCGCTCGGCTTTGCCATCGAGCGGGAACGGCGGGTCGCCTACAATGAAGAGCGGAGCCAGACGATGGTCGAAGCGACATCCAGTGACGCGCGAACTGCATCCCACTACGTCTCGGGCGCGAGCGCTGATGAAACACCCTATCTGATCCCGCCGGCCACGTCCTTTGTCAGCAGCGTCGAGGAGGATGCGCGGTTGGCGCAGCTTGCGTCGCCGGCCTGGACAGAGCGGGAGGTGATCCTGCGGCCACTGCTGCAGAAGATCTACCGGGATCCGGATGCAGCGCTCATCTCCCTGAATGCACTGGCGTCGGATATCGGAGTCGCACCCCGCAGGCTCGCCGACGACCTTGCCGCAGCCCCTGGTCGGCTTGGCCGGCTGCGTGGCTCCGAGCTGATCGTCGACGGACGCGCGGCGCGTGAAGAGCGCAATGTCGCTGTTGCGGCCGTGAAGGAACTGCTTCCGATGGCCCGTGCCCATGCGACCGAGTTCCGCAGGAACGCCGAACGGTTCGAACTGCGCGAGCAGACGCGCCGCGCGCATATGTCATTGTCGATCCCGGCGCTCTCCGAACGCGCGATGGCACGTCTTCTCGAGATCGAGGCGGTGCGCAGCCAGGGCGGGGACGATGCTTATAAGACGGCCTTTGCGCTCGCCGCCAAAGATCGATCGGTGGTGCAGGAGATCAAGGCGGTGAGCGAAGCTTTGACGGCCCGCTTTGGCTGGAGCGCATTTAGCGCGAAGGCGGATGTGATCGCTGAACGCAATATTGTCGAGCGCATGCCGGAGGACCTCACGGATGAATGGCGCGGAAAGCTGACCCGCTTGTTCGAAGCCGTGCGACGCTTTGCCGACGAGCAGCATCTTGCCGAACGTCGGGATCGCTCAAAGATCGTTGCCGGCGCCAGTGTCGATCTGAGGACAGAGACGGAGAAGGGGGTGGGGAAGGAGAACGTTCCCATTCCCCCTATGCTCGCCGCCGTCACCGAGTTCAAGGTCCCCGTTGACGACGAGGCGCGATCTCGGGCTCTTGCGTCGCCTCTCTACCGTCAGCAGCGTGCGGCACTGGCGAACGCGGCAACGACAATCTGGCGCGATCCGGCTGAAGTCGTCGGCAAGATCGAGGAACTTCTCCAGAAAGGTTTTGCCGCCGAGCGCATTGGAGCCGCGGTGACCAACAATCCCGCCGCCTATGGCGCCTTGCGTGGTTCGGATCGCCTGATGGACCGGATGCTGGCCTCCGGCCGAGAGCGGAAAGAGGCTGTGGCGGCCGTGCCGGAAGCTGCAGCGCGCCTGCGCGCGCTCGGTGCGGCCCACCTCAATGCCCTCGATGCCGAACGCCAGGCTATCACGGACGAACGGCGGCGCATGGCGGTTGCCATTCCAGCTCTTTCGAAAGCTGCGGAAGAGGCGTTGGCGCACCTGACGGTCGAGGTGAGCAAGGACAGCAGGAAGCTGAGTGTTTCCGCCGCTTCCCTCGATCCGGGCATTGGCCGGGAGTTTGCCGCTGTCAGCCGAGCGCTCGACGAGCGCTTTGGTCGCAATGCCCTCGTCCGAGGCGATAAGGCTATCGCCAACGTAGTGCCACCGACGCAGCGCGGAGCTTTCGCGGCGATGCAGGAGCGGCTGAAGGTCCTGCAGCAGACTGTCCGCCTGCAGAGCAGCGAGCAGATCATAGTGGAGCGGCGCCAAAGGGCTGCTAGCCGCGCTCGCGGCATCAACCTCTGAGACTCGAAGAAAAGCGGGGTGACGAAATGGTTGGTCGATGGGAAAAGCACTACGACCTGATTGTCCCGAGATCGATTTTCCTTTGGGTGGCGGAGCGGTCGAAGCTACTGTTCGTCCCTTCCGCAGCGGTCGTTGTGGAGGCGATTGCAGGTCTCACCAGATCGCGTGCTGTCTGCGTGAAGCCACTCTATAGCCCCCTCGGACACGGACGTGGCCAGAAACAAGCCTGCTTCCAACAGCGCGCGGATGCCACAGAATGTGACGAGGTCTCGCGCTGAGACCGTGAAGAACAGGCTTTCACTGGTCGGCCTTATGATCGCGCCTCCACCTTCGAAAGCTAGAAGCCTGTCAGGTCCCACGGCGACGAGGGATTGGTAGAAGTCCTCGATTTGCGTGCAGATCTTGTCGGCAACGTGCTGCGTGCGCGGAATAGCGACACACGCTTCGGCGACATGAACGCCCGTTGGAACATCTTCCTCACCCGCGATTGATGGCCCTCGTGGCAGGACCAGATGCGCGTTGCCCGGCGGGCTCAGCTTAACGAAGTGACGGACTTCGCCAATCGATTTCTTCATGCTGTTCCTGCCCGTTTGAAGAAAAAAGGCTTTTCGAGATGGCAAAGCGCTGAGGGCTGCTCAACGTGATGGAGCGCTTTCTGCTGACGCGAACGTTGTTCCAGTTGAGGCTCGTGAAGACGTGACGCAGTTGCACTCACGCGACGGTGACGATGAGGAGTCGCTAAAGGGTCCAGGATCGCCCCGATAGCCGCCTTGCGTCGGATTCCGGGTAAAGGCGGTAAGGAAGGTCCGCATAGACATATTCTGCCGGAATCGCGGGTGGGGACAGCTTCGATAGGAACAGGTCGAGATTCTGCTGACTGTTGCTGGAGACAAGCGTGTAGAAATTGCCGCTGTTCCAGGTGACGAATGAGTGTCCAAAGAACCGGCGTAGTGTTTCGCTCATCTCCGAAAGGGTGACTTCGTTTCGATCCATTCGCGTTAGCACCGTCTCTTCCTTCGCGCTAATATCTGACGCGCTGAAGAAGCGAGCTTTGAAGCTATGGTCCTTCTGGCGTTCCCGCCGCCGATATTCCTCGTCGTCTTCATGCCTGAACTTCTCGACGAACATGAAGAGCCCGTTGGTCTTGAGATGCTGCGAGACGAAACGGATCTGATCGAAGCGATTTGGCGAATACATCTGGAAAGTCGTGTCCTCGAGGATGATATCGAAACCGCTGCCAAACTTTCGGAGCTCCACGTCTTCTTGGACCCTTTGCGATGTCAAATGATGAAATGGTCCGTGAAAAAACATGGCATGAGGAGGAACGCCATAGGCATAGAAGCTTCTAAGGTTTTCGACGTTGGGACTGCATGACAGCGTTTCTATCCTGCCCTTGCCAAGTTCGCCGATCACACGGGCCATCGTCCCCTCGGCTGTACCTAGCGTGTAGAGTTGCAGTTGACCCTTTCTGGCCCGCGCGTATTTGAGGATCGCGCTGCCTAAACGGCACTCTTCTTCGAGCCGGTAGGGTATGCTGCTCAAGTAGTGCTTATCAAACGGACCTTGGCGCAGCGGATGAAGGGCTGAAAAGCGCCTGAACGTCATGTCCACTGGGAACAAGCGGCGATCGAGCTCAGGCGGACGGATAGGCATTCCGGCCTCACCGGATGCGGTCGTCGAAAAAAACTCAGTAAGCTCGTTAAGACGAGGGGCGCGGTCGCACTCCTCAATGAAGTCGGCAAATTCACGCATGCGAAAGCCTGCCTTTCTCTCGCACCATCGCGTTTTTGGGATTCAGGAGGAAATCGCGCATCCCGAAAAGATTGTGCCGTCAGCGATGATGTCGGCAGAAGATGATCGCGAACATCATGTTTTCGCATCCACGATTTTGATTGGTTTTCATGAAATTGACATGAAATTCGACCTGAGGTTAAAGCCTGGCTTGTTGACAACTTGGGGTGAGGTAGGGTCGCTACCACGCCGGTTTTTCAAGGGAGCAGCTGTCGAGTGGGGATCATTCCATCAATTCACCCCGAGAGGATGAAGAAGTCACAAGGGGAGATCATCCTTCACCAGCAAGGCCATTGGAGCCATGCCCGCGCAGATGTCGTTCGCCGGCGCAGTCTCGGGCGACAGGTTATCGACGTTGTCGCGGATGACCACCTGATCTTCCTCAACATAAGGGGTACGGCGGCATCCGGCGAAAACTTTCTGGACGGACGAAGAGTCGAGTTCAGTCCGCGTCCAGACGGCTCGCTTGTTTACATTCCGCCCGGTTGCCATTGGAGCGGTTGGGATGAAGGGGATGCTGAGGGTTGTTATCTTATGATAACCGTGACGCAGGATTTTTTTTCAAACCTCACGACTAAGCTGCCGCGCGTCGGCACCTTGCGTCCGGAGCTTGGATTTAGAGATCTGCCGATCCAATGCTTGGCGCGGCAGATTGCCGGAGAACTTTCACACGACGATTCCATGGGGAGTGTGATCGTGGAAGGGCATCTCGCGGCTATCTTCGGACTTCTGCAGCGCCGCTCCGGCACATCTGGCAGATTGTCTCGAGGAGGATTGTCGCCTACCGTTCTCAAGCGCGTGATAGGGCGGATTGAAGCTCACATCGATCGACCTCCAAGCGTGCGCGCTCTGGCTGAAGAGGCGGGATTGACCTACGAGCATTTTTCCCGCGCTTTCAAGCAGTCGCAAGGCTCGACGCCCTATGGCTTCTATAACCAACGCCGTCTTGAACGCGTGACCGACCTTCTCCGCACGACTGCGATCAGCGTGACCGAGATCGCCATCGCCTGTGGCTACTCCAGCGGGAGCCACCTCTCGACCAGATTTCGCCGCGAAACCGGCTTTTCACCGGCTGAGTATCGGGCGCTCTGGAAGGGATAACCCGGTTCTGACCAAGAGAAAATATCAAATTCATGAAAGCCCTCGGCTGCCGAGACGACTAGCATGTCCTCACGAACCAATCCAGCAGGGAGCGTGGATGAAGTGGGTATATCGGTCGGCGGCCTGATTGGGCGGTATTCCGCCCGCCACATCTATCTCTTCGGCGTTGTGGCTTCCGCAGCTGGGCGCAATGCATATTTCGTGATGGTGGCTTGGATCGCGGTCGATGTCAGCGGTAGCGCGAGCGCTCTTGCTATCCTTTTGGCGCTCGGCAGTGCCGCCGAATTGTTGACAAGCAATGTCGGCGGCGCCCTTGTTGATCGATTCGACCGCCGTCTCGTTTGTATCGGCTGCGATTTGTCCAGGTTGCTGCTAATGGTGATGACCGGACTTGCTTTCTTGTTCTGCGACCCGCTCATTGTTCTTTACGCATCGTGGACGATCTTCGCGATTATCGACAGAACTTGTTCAACCGCGCTGCAAGCCATCATCCCGTCTCTCGTACCCCCAGAGAACCTTGGTTCGTTCAACTCGGTGTCTTATATCGCCATGCAGGCAGGTAATTTGATCGCCGCCATCGTGACTGGGTTCACCCTCGCCGCCATCCGGGTGGATCTGACGCCGATCCTGCCGAGCGCTTTTTTCAGTCTGTCGCTGTTGGGGTGGTTGGCTATGCTGGGCCAACAGCGGAACTCCTTCCCTCGACGCGGCTCGAAGAGCGAAAGCATCCGTTGCCTTGATCTCATGCCGACGACCTTCTCCTTTCACCCCCTGAAGACCCTCGCTGTCATGTACGCGCTGATCTATGCCATGGGCATGCTTGTTTCCGTACTCGGCTCCGCATACGTCATTCGTGAACTCGAGGGGTCAGCGCTGCAGTTCGGTTATCTCGAGGCGGCCTGGGCTCTAGGTTCGATTGCAGGCTGTGCGGCCTTGCTTTTTGGAAGCGTAGTTTCGCGACGGCAGAGAGTCCTTTTCCATTCGGCGCTCGAGGGCGTTGTTCTTTCCGGTTTTTTTGCTTTCCAAAGCCTTCCATCCGCACTTGTCCAAATGATGGTTCTGGGCTTGAGCTACAATATCGCGCGGGTTCTGATCGATGTACGGATTCAATCGACTGTTCCGGCCGGCATGCTGGGGCGGGTGCGAAGCCAAGTCCACACGATCTGTGTTGCGATCGGGCTTTTCGCGTATGGCATCATCAGCGCCATCGGGGATGCAATTCTACCTTCGGAGATTTTCGGACTCTTCGGGTCGTTGATGGTTGCCGTCGCGCTCTTCTTTCGTTTCAGAATGGATAGAGGAGAGCCGCTTGAACGCCGGCTCGTCTGAGGATGGAGACATTGATCGACAAGGAGCTGGTCTCAAAAGAAGAGGTTTTGGCCCTCATTTTTGAACTATTTCCGTGGATGCGTCAGTTTGGCGTGGGATCGTTGAACGACTACGCAAAGGCGGTATTTTCCGTTGAGTCCAATCAATCAGAATGCGCCGCGAGAAGGCACGCCATGTCGCTGTTGCGGTCGTGGGTCGGAACCGTCGCGCAATGTCGAGGTTTTTCGGCAGGCGCGGTATCGAGATTTCAAAGGGAAATCGAAGCCGCTCCGGTGCTTCAGAGCGGTCCCCACCTCCACCTGTTGATCGAGCCAGACGCATTCTACACCCATTTGTTCTCCCTGATGGGGCTCCGCGCCCGTGGCAGGAAATGTTATATCTCCTATGCCTGTTCGACGGTGAAGTTCGTAGAGCGGGGCCGCAAGGGTCCAGCCTGGCTGCAGATCAATGGCGATGCGGTCAATGTCTTCGGCTTGTCGCGCAGCAAGATGATCCCCTACAGTATACTCGGTAGAAATAGCAGCTATCGCTTCCACCTCCAGAATGTCGATAGGCCCGGTCCTGACTTGGAAGCAGTTTCGTGCTTGCGAGAACTTTTGCCTGCCGACGAATTCCAGTCCGCGGCAGAAGCAATCAAGGCAGCAAATCTTTGCCTCTGGAAGCGGTATTTTGACAGCCAAGTCGACTTTCTTCAGCTTGACGATAGCGACGTTGCCGATCTGGTCGCGGATCATCTTTCCGACGACAGATCCTGGCTGCGAACTTCACTGGTCGAGGACACAGCATTCGCCATGCGGCTCCTCGTCTGCATCGATCAACTCGCGGATACGGCTTGGCGAGGCTGGCTGAAAAATTCGACCCACTTCTTTTGGGGCTGCATAGAAGGGCGGCTCTTTCCACTTTGGCTGGATGGCGCCGTTCTCCGATCTAAAGGGGCGGAAGATATCCGCGTCAAATTTTCGCCGGCAAGTCTTGTTGAAGCCCTGAAGGCGGGCCGGATCGTGCCGAACCTTCTGCTGATGTTCATCGTGACATCGCTCCTGCCTGGTGTGCGCGTCTTGGGGGGAAGTCGACATGCAGTCTATTATCCTTTGATGCGCTGGGCGCTCTGCGAGGCTTTGAAGAACAACAATCGCGACCCGCAGCTTCTCAACACACTGTCAAAAGACGAACGCCCAGGGGTTTGGGGCCATCGGGTCATCTCCTCGCCATGCGAGCCGTTTTCGATGCTGAATCAGCTCGGCCAGGGCGGCATCTCGACGCTTCTCGATCGCTTTGGCGAGAAAAGCATTGTCGAAGCCTGCGGACCCTTTTCGAGTTTCACGCAGGATCCCTTGTGGGCAGAGCTAACGGCGGCCTACTCCTTTGGGAGGATAGGCAGGAATTGCCCGCAATGGGTATTTTGCTGATCGCATTGCGATAGCCCTTTCGATCATTCGCTGCCGAAGGACAACTAACGGGGTCTCGGGACGTACGCCTACGTGTAGGGCGAAGCTATTGAATCTTGTGAAGAATTCGGTTGAACGCCGCGCGGATTTCAACTATTCTTTTTGATGAGGCAGTACGCGCTGCCTTGGGGATTAGAACCCCCTACGAGCGGTTGGTGCCGGCCGATACGGCACCAAACTCCTTGACCTTCGGTCGAGGAGCCTGTGGCGTATGTCCAGGTTCCTCGGAACTAAAGGCCATAGGGCCGTCTCGTACGGTGTTCTAACTCCCCGATCAGTGGGTTGAGCGAGTTATTCCGCGGGGGCGTACCGCGTGAAACTCTCCACACGGGGTGTAGTCCATGAATCATTTTACAGCAGCCCTTCAAGTCCGATCGTCGAGGCGAGCGCGGGCCGCGCAGAATATTGCGCGTGCGTCGGTGCATCCGGTAGACCTGCATGTCGGGCAGCAGATCCGTATTCGCCGGTTGCAATCGAATGTATCGCTGGGCGATCTTGGCGCCGGCATCGGCGTCAGCTTGCAGCAGGTTCAGAAATATGAAAGCGGCAAGAACCGCGTTAGCGCTTCCATGCTCTATGAGCTTGCCAATTGCCTCAAAATTTCTGTTTCGATGTTTTTCGAAGGCCTCCCAGATCCCGAAAGCTTTCAGGACCAACAACTCACGACGGAGATTGATGAGAGGATTGCTTACATTTCCACCGCGGAAGGACGACGGCTGGTAGAAGACGTTTTGCTCCTTTCCCCACGTGTGCGCAGTCGCGTCGTCGCCCTCGTCAGCTCGATTGTCGACGAAGAGACGCCTGAAAAGACTGATTTTGATCGCTAGGAGAACAACAGGAAAAGGCGGCAGGAGAGCCAGCCAGTCGTTGACTTTGGGTAACCGTCTGCCGCGCGTTCTGCTTTCGCATCTACAAGGCGATCCGCCCGATGTCATTCTCCCGAGATAGCACTGTGCCAAAACCGGCACTGCGGTCGGCAAGATCGTCAAGGATATCTGCCGCCATTCTGCCACCGGCAAGCACAGGGAAGGGGAGGCGATCGTGTGCAGGATTGGATAAAGCCTCGGTTCCCCCGATCACAATCGGGCGCAAGCGGATATTCTCCAGCCGTCCGCTAGATTCAAAATTGCAGGTCGCGATGACGCTTCTCCACACCTCCGGCGGGCTCCATTCCTGTTCGTCCTTTTCCGTATGGAAGAGGAAGTTGCCAAGGCCGTAGAAAATTGGCGTATTCCGATATATCTCGACCGCTTGAAGGACCGGAGCGCCATGGCTGACAAAGAGGCCTGCGCCCGCGTTCACGCAATCGTGCGCAAATTCCCGGACCCAGGCGGGGACTTGCTGCCAGTTCGGCTCCCAATGGTGATGATGCAAATACACGATGACGAATGTATCGCGGCCCGCTTCTTCCGCAATCGCCGAAAGGTGAGCCGAGGCGCTGTGCCGGTCCACCACGATGCGGCGAGCCGTCTCATCTGATCTGCAAAACACGGTTCCATAGAAATCAATTTCGTCTTGGCCATGAAGATCAGGCGGATCCTCCGGCTGGGCATAATTCGCGCGCTCCAAGGGCGAACTTAGAAGACGCTCCTGGATGGAGCGAAGCAAGTCGAATGTTCCCGCTTCCAAGTCAAATACCCTGGAGACTTTCAGACTATTGATGCCGGGCCTTGCTATCCTGCCCTCAGTTGCGTCCTCAGCGTACATGAAAGACGGGCCTGGCCCAGCGTCCATGGCAATCAGCGCAACATTTCGGGATCCGAACGTCATTTTCTGTGCCGTGGAAGCGTGATGCTTGTTGTGGCCGATGCCGGCATGCAGGAAATTGTGTGCCGCAACCTCCTCCAGCGTCGAGAGGATCCCCGGCGGTCCAAGATCGAAAGCATGGTTGTTTGCCAGAGCCAGGCTATTGAAACCGAGCTCCTTCAACGCCGCCAAGACATCCGGCGCTGCAGCGCCGAAATAGCTGCCTTTGAGCGGCCATCCACCATGACGACCATAGATAGTCGTCTCGAGATTGGTGAAGGCAACATCGCTTGCTTTGAGGATCTCGGCGATCTCAGCGAGCCGTGGATCGCCGATCGCTCGAAGATCATGACGGATGAGCGACTGGCCGGTGACAGCAATGGAAAAGGGTGCGGACATATGGTCTACCTTCGATCTTTGGGACTGCCGACTGCTCACGCGCTATGGCTTCGGGGGAAATGCGTGTCGTAGAGCCAGTGTCTAGTTCGATGTCTGCGGCGAAACATCGATCTTGAACCATTGCTCGCTCAGCCGCTTCAGGGTTCCGTCGCTCGTGGCGGCCTCGATGGCGCTATCGAATGCCGCAACCAGTTCGCCGTCGTCTTGCCGAAGCCCGACGCCGACACCCGGGCCCCACAGGCCACCGGAGAGCCGCGGGCCGTAGAGCGTTGCAATCCCGCCATCCGTGCTGTCGAGGAAGGCTTTCCAGGTGAAATAGTCGGCAAGGCCGCCATCGATGCGCTCAGCCACGAGATCGAGATGCATGTTGTCCTGGGAATCGTAGCTCCTGATCGTCGCGACCTTTCCGAACAGTTCATTGAGCACTGCTTCCGAATTCGATGATCGCAATACGCCCAAAGTTCTGCCGTTGAGAGCGGCTCGAAGCTCCTCGATCTTTGCCTGCTTTTCAGGGTCGATAGTTGTGAGGTCGAGCTCGGCCAACGTATCCGTGGGCGGAAGATTGAGATCTTTGCGTATGACAACTTGGTTGAAACCTCCGGCGTAGGGCTTGGAAAAAGCGATAGATTTCTTCCGCTTCTCAGTTATCGCCATCCCCGACATGATGGCATCGAACTTTCCAACGGTGAGCGCCGGTATGATTCCGTCCCAGTCCTGAGGCACGAAAGTGCACTCGAACTTCATCCTCCGGCAAAGATCGCGGCCGACGTCGATGTCAAAGCCGGCGAGCTCCCCTTGGGGGGTGATGGCATTCCAGGGCGGCGAAGCACCTTCAGAGGCGATTGTCAGTGTCTTCCTGTCCATTGCTCCCGCGTTGTTGGCGCAGACGACAAGAGACAGGGCAAGCAGAAGTGTTCGTTTCACGACGATGTTCCTTTCATTGCTGAGTTTGATTGTTGGCGTCCGGGATGTGGGCTGGCGTCAAGTTTCAGCCGAGGCGAGAGGCGGCTTTCCGTTCGCTCTTCGAGGTACAGGTTGCGCCGGCGGTGGACGGTTTGCCGTCGGCGTCCAACGCGTCTCCAGCATCTGGAAACCTTGCGTGATCAAGAGGGTAAGCAGCAGATAGAAAGCCCCCGCGGCAATGAAGACCTCGTATGGGGCGAATGTCTCCGACACCAGCTGTCGGGCGAGCCCGGTCACCTCAAGCAGCGTGATGGTGCTTGCGAGGGAGCTTGCCTTCAGCATTCCAACCACCTCATTTGCATAGGCGGGAAGAGCGATCCTGAGGGTCAAAGGGAACACGATAAGACGGGCAGTGTGGAAACGGGAAAGGCCCAAGGCTTTGGCCGCTTCAATCTGCCCACGCGGGACCGCCTGGATCCCGCCGCGCAGAACTTCTGTCGTATGGGCGGCGCTGTTCAGGGTGAAAGCAATGAAGGCGCACCAGAATGGCTCTCGCATCACGGCCCATAGAAAGCTTTGGCGGACGAGGGGAAGCTGGCCAATCCCGTAGTAAATCAGGAAAAGCTGAACCAGAAGTGGCGTGCCGCGGAACGCATAGGTATATGCCAGCACGGGCGCGGAAGCCCACGGATTTGATGATGCCCGTAGGAAGGCGAGCGGGACCGAGACGGCGAAGCCTGCGGCAAGCGATGCGAATGTCAGAACCAGAGTGAGAAGAAGGCCGCGGGGAAGGGTGAGAAACGCTTCAAGCGCGATGGTCATGCTCATTGCCTCAACCTTTCATCGCCGGGAGCGAATAGCGGCGCTCCAATAACCGGAACGAAAGAAGCGACAGGCTTGTGAGGGCGAGGTAGATTGCAGACGCTGCGAGATAGAAGGGGAGCGGAGCGCGCAGTGAGCCCGCGCCAATATAGGCGACGCGCATGACGTCCGTCAGCCCGACGACAGAAATCAGCGATGTATCCTTTATCAAGGAGATGCAAAGGTTACAGAATGCCGGCAGAGCAATCGGGATCATCTGGGGAATGATGATCAGAAACCAAATCTGCGCGTTCGAAAGCCCGAGCGCCGCTGCAGCCTCTCGTTGGCCTGGTGCAACCGCGTTGATCGCACCACGGAATATTTCCGCGGCGTACCCACTGAACACGACGGTCAGTGCCGCGACACCGGCCGCAAATGCATTAATCTCGATGTAGCCACCGGCAATCGCGCTCAAAAGGGCGGTTCCGCCGAAATACGTTAGGAGGATGATCAGAAGTTCCGGAACACCCCGGATGATGCCCGTGTAGCCCCGCATGCACGATGAAACCGACTTGCGGGTCGAGTTGCGGAGAACGGCAATAAGCAAACCTAATAGGGTCCCGAAAGCGCAGCTCAAGGCAAACACTAAAAGTGTGTTTTTCAATCCAGATAAAAATTGATCTACAAATGCGTACAATGAAAGTCTCCAATATTCTAGCGAGCGCACCGAAATCGGAAAGGTATTCTCCCGACATATACTAAGAGCTTGCCGAGATTTAACCGAGGGTAGATTGGATTTATTAGCTTAACCAGCGCTCTAAGTTTGGCGTATGTCAAAAATATACTTTGACTTGCCGCCGTCAATTTATAAGATTCAGGAAGTTTTGATAAGCGCAACTTATGAGGCGCGTCGCTCGACCACGATTGAGATTCCCGGCCATGGAAATCACCGACTCCGGAGTGAAGATCCGCCACCTTCAAATATTGCGGGAGGTTATGCGCGCCGGCTCGGAAAGGCTCGCAGCGCAGATGTTGCGAATAACCCAGCCGGCGGTCAGCCAAAACATCAAGCAGCTAGAGGAGACTGTCGGCTTCGCGCTCTTCCGCCGGGAAAACAACAGGTTGATCCCCACCGTCAAGGCATGGGAATTTCTGCGCACAATCGACGCGGCGTTTGCCGGACTTGATCGGATCGGACCGTCAATCGACTTCCTGCGGAACAACGATACGCGAATGATCGGCATCGCGGCGCCAAGCACTTTTTCCTTCGCGACCTTGCCGAAAGTGGTCAAAAGGATTCGGGAGAGAAGCCGCTCTTACGCCGTTCAGGTGAAAACAGGCACGTATGAGCAGATTGCAGATCATGTGTTAAACGGCCGCTCGGATCTTGGCATCTCCCGATTGCCTATTGATGAGCGCATTCTTGATTGGGTGCCGGTCGGCTCGGCCACCAACGTATGTCTTTTTCCGGTCAACCATCGATTTGCGGCACAGCAGCTTGTCACTGCCGAAGATCTTGCCGGTGAGGCGATCATTGATATCGACCCGCAATTTGCCTCTCACCAAATGAGCGTCAATGCCCTTCGGTATATGGGAACCGCTCCTGACATCGCCGTGGAATATGACGCCAATGGCCACGACATCGGCTATGTCATGGCAGGGATCGGCGTTTCGATTACGAACGAGATCATCGCGAGAGAATATGCTGACTTCGGCGTCGCGTTCCGCCGATTTCATCCAGGGGCAATATATCACTACGTCGTCGTTTGGCAAAAAGATCGAAAGCTGAGTGATAGCCTAAGATTTGCATTGGAAGAGATAGTCGCGGCTTTGACAGATCGGGCTGCTTGACGATCGCATCGAGGTATGACCCTCGTACCGGAAAACAGATGTTGCGAGTTCATGCTGAACCGCGAGTTGTGCGCGTAAGCTTAGAGCGGGATGATTTTAGGTAGACCCGTGAGAAGGATTCCCTATGACGCAAATCAGATTCATCCTTCTGGCCGGTCAGGAGGCTGAGCTGGATGGCGAGACCTGTTTCGAATAACCGCGAGAAGTTGTAGAAGCGGTGATACAGGAGGGGTGTGGTGCCGGGCGGCGTCCAAGCGCTTCCGCATTGGCATCAGCATCGCGATCGATTGGGTGCGGCGCGTGACGCGACGGACAGCGCAGCCCGGCAGGATGAGTAGCCACAAGCCGCGAACGGCGGTGGCTTACCTAAGCCACCGAGCAGATAGTTGCGCCATATCGTAGAAGAACATCGCGACAATCGGAACTGCGTCGGTTGGCAGAAGCGGACCGGTTGTTTGTGCGATCATTGGTGCCATGTTCTCTTTAAGTGATTCTGCAGTTATCTTAAAATGGCGGATGACACTTCAATTGGACGCAATATCGACTAGAGCAAATCCTGTTCAATCCGGGTCATATCCAGCAGCCCTGAAGTAGTTTGCGCATTCTGTCGGCGTGAAGCGGAGCATCAATGCGCCTAGGACGTCCCATAGAGCATCGATCTTTCGTTCCGCGCCCTCCGTGGTTGACTGCGGCCCCTAAACCGGGACCGCGTGCCGGTGGTGACGGAAGCTATGAGATCACATGCTCAATGCGCTCGAGGTGGTGCTGAGGCACGATCTGAAGGGGTTCCTCGGCCGCTGCGATTTCCTCGACCGTAAGTCCGGTGGCGATGGCCAGGTCCTCAAGGCTGTAGCCCTTCGCAATCCTGGCTTCGCGGCGACGAGCGGCTGCGGAGGTGTTGTCGGCGGTAGCAAATTGATCCATTCCAAACTCCAAATCACGTTGATGTAGCGGCTGAGGGGGATCTGTCCCCGATGGGTTGGCTCCTTCGTGGTGCCGACTCGGTCAGAGGTTAGCCGCAACCTGCCGAGCCGCTTGGTTTCTCTTCGCAGACGCTCTTGCGTGGCTTCCGCCGCGATCTTGTTCTGCGTTCGGATGCCGAGCGCTCCTGCATTAGCGCTGTTGTTCTAGTCCTGCTTTCTATGACAATCAATCCATGGGTTTGCTCATAGGCACACGACGAGCCGTACCAACTGCCTGGGAAGAATTGTCCGCTACTGATTAACTGCGGTCGCAGATATGCCTTGCGCGATCTCATCGTCGAAGTGAACCATCTCGCCCGAGGCCATGTGCAGCGC
Source organism: Rhizobium aethiopicum (assembly GCF_900094625.1). GTDB lineage: Bacteria > Pseudomonadota > Alphaproteobacteria > Rhizobiales > Rhizobiaceae > Rhizobium > Rhizobium aethiopicum. The sequence continues at coordinate 73,835 of NZ_FMAJ01000019.1, forward strand.
GTCCGCGACATCGCCGAAGCGCGCCTCACCATAACGGAGGCCGGAACTTATTGAATCGGCGCCCGTTCGTAAGGACCGACATTAGGAGGATCTCACCATGGCAACGACATCCAAAGCCCGCAGCCAGGATCGTGCTCGCGTCGCAGGTGGTCAGGATCACGAGGTGAAGTACGAAGCCCGGAAGGAAGGCATTTCCAAGGAAGCGGTGAAGAAGACCGTGAAGAACGTAGGCAACAGTCGCAAGAAGGTCGAAGCCGAACTCGACCGGCACTAATCCGGGTTGGAGAGTTCAACCGTGAGGGTCCGCAGCCATAAAGTCAGCGGCGGAAACAGCCGCTGAAAGTCTGGCTCCGACGGATCATAACGCTGCGGCGGAAGGCGCCTGACTGCAGGAGTTGACGACCCCGCAGGAAGCGTTTCGGAGCAAGGCTATCGAAGCTGCGGGATACAGCGCCGTCGAGCAAAGCCAAAAGTATTGGGACGCCGGAGCGTTTCTTGCAAAGGGGCGGAGCCGCATCGCATGAGGAAGGGGCTGGCGAGCGAACCCAACGAGCTCCAAAGTCGCGATACGCGACGGCGTCGGCTGACTTTACCTGCAGAACAGAATTCAGAGGCCGACAGACCGTGGGGCACCGCGTGCGGACGCCGGTCCCGACCGGTTCGTTCAATCGACTTCTAGAAGCTGCCATCCCGTTTTTGGGACCGGCCAGCATCGTCGATCTTCTCGTGCTCACTGCGCTGAATAGGAAGCGCGGTCGGTATTAAGCCATTCTCCCGTAACGCCAAAGGCGAGCGGCGGAGCGCCGATCAATCGCCCGAGTCGGGTCTCCAGTGTTTGAAACGATGCTCAGGGAAGCGGTCGACGTGAACCTCGCTTAAATCCTGCGGAGTATTCCATTGCCGACATGCCAGTCGATCAGATCCCGAAACAGGCTTAGCGAGTGCCACGTGCATCGTCGTCCCGATGTGGACTGTAGACTAGCTTCCTGCATAGGGCGATGCGATCCTGAGTTGCGTTCATGTGTCCTCTCCTTCGCGACGGAGAGACCCTAAGCTATGCCGACTAGGCGGCCGCTATGGTGCCGGAAACGTTGGCAAAGTCGGTTAATCGGCATAGTTTGCTGGTCAGCATAAACGTGCTTTTGCCGCGCGCGGCAAAATGCAGTTTGAAGCAGCGTCGCGATCGTCGCCCAAGTCCTGCCGCCGCCTTCCGAGCCGGGTTCATAATGCCGGATTTCCGACGTTTGAAGCAAGGGTCACCTATCCCTTCCATCCACTGGTTGACCAAACCGTCTTGGTAACCGGCAGCCATGAGCACGAAGGCGTTCACTATCTGCTCATTCTGGCACACGGTGGTTCATTTCAAATTCCGGCATGGATGTTTGATCCTGCGGCAAGTTCGATCGAGATCGTAGCTGCGCCGCGCCTTTCGGCAACCAAACTCGTTGAACTGCGCGCCAAGCTTTGTTGCCTGACTATTCCGTTGCGGTCGCTGCGGTCGCCGATTGCACATTCAATACTCCGGGAAAGGCGGCAATACGCAGCGATATGTTTGTCGCGGCACGTTCGGCGCCACGGCGGTCGGCAACTGTATCGGGTTCGGCGGCATGCGGGTCGATCGGGCCGTGGCGCAGGAGGTGCTCGAGCGATTGCAACCTCTGGGAATCGAGGCGGCCTTGCGGGCAATGGAGGCGCACACGCAGCGTCATAGCGACAATCAACAGCAACTCGAGAACTTAATCAAGCAAGCACAATACGAGGCTGCCAGGGCGCGCCGCCAGTATGATGCTGTCGATCCGGGCAATCGGTTGGTCGCCGGCGAACTGGAGCGGCGCTGGAATGAGAAGCTGATCCTATTGCGTGATCTCGAGGTCCAGTTCGAGATGCTCTCGACCGACCGTAACACGCCTGCTTTATCGGCCGACGACCGTACAAGATTGATGATGCTCGGTAGCGATCTATAGTAAGGCATGGGACAGGTCCCGACGCGTCTAACGCGAAAAGATCATTCGGCTGCTGATCAAAGAAATCATTGTCGATACCGTTGACGACACATTGGCGCTCGTCATTCATTGGCAGGGTGGCGATCACACCCGGATGACGGTGAAGAAAAACAAGATCGGCCAGACCCGCTGGGCAGTTAAGGCTGATGTTGTCGATCTCGTTCGCAACTTGGCGAGGCAGTTGCCCGATTTGTCGATCGCAGCGATCTTGAATCGATCCGGCAAGCGGACAGGGCATGGCGCCAGCTGGACGCGAAGCCACGTCTGCAGTCTTCGCAACATCCACGGCATCTCCGTCTATCGAGAAGGTGAACGGGCCGAACGCGGTGAGAGAACCCTCGACGAGGCCGCCGACATTCTAAAGGTGAGTCGAGCTACCGCCTACCGGATGGTCAGCAGCGGTGTCCTTCCCGCTCGCCAGTTATGCACCGGAGCGCCGTGGATCATCCAGCTTTACATTTCTCGCAAATGTCGGGCATCCGCCACTTTTGTCAGGTTTGTCGTGATTGGAACGTTTTGTTCGCCGGTCTCTCCGTCAAATACACATCAACCTGCCCTCAACCCGCCCATTGATAAAAGAAAATCATCTTCTTGGCGCGTCGGAGCAGTTGGCATGGTGTTTGCTGATCCCTGGTTACAAGCGGCAGAAAGCAGTCTGCATTATGCCGGTTCATGAAACGAACGGAACGGAGGCCACCTGACCGTTCGTCATCGGATCCGCGTTCTACCAAGCGGCCATGCATAGTCCGCCGGCGGAAGGGTCAATCCCGATGTCACAGCTTGCAACCAACTCAAAGA
>NZ_FMAJ01000007.1 GCF_900094625.1 Rhizobium aethiopicum
CGAGAACTTCACACCTGTCTTCCAGGAAACTAAGCCGAAACTCAATCTCCGAAAACCAGTGTAACTTCTCTTGATAAACGTGACCGCCAAAGTCTCTTTCAAAGGATCCAATCTCTCAGATCCCGCAAGCTCCGCCGCCCACGTTTCTCTTTCTTCCAATCTTCAATTGTCAAATAACCGACGACACATGCCGTCACCAAAACCCGCTCCAAACCTAAGCCCGAAGCAACAAACCAGCAATCCGCCAATCCGCTTGAGTTTCTTAAGAGCGAGAGACTTCGTCGCCAGCAGCGCCGCCGCCCTCGTTCAGTGAGTGGGCTTATAATCCCACCCCCTTTTCCAAGTCAACACACCAAACAAAAGTTTTTTGACATTTTTGTAACGCGTTGATTCAGCTGCTATTTTCTTCGCGTTCCTTATCCACAGGCGGCGTTTTCGTGACAATTTTTCGAAAATTCCTTTATCAGTCGGTCAAAAATTTATCGAAATCCCGCTCGCAACTGGGAAAAGATCACGAGAAAACAGCGCCATGAGCGAATTCATGGTTGACGGATAATTAAAACATCGCTCGTTCGGCGGGTTTTAAATTTCCGTCACAAATCAGCAGCTGCAGTTTCGGAACCTATCACCGTCTGAGGTGTTGTCCCTCCCATTGAAGGAAGGAGACCGACATGGCTGCCAACACCGATGATATCAGAGCATCCGTCAGCAAGGACATCGCTGCACTCCAGCAGGAAGTCTCTCGCCTGCAGAAGATGATTTCCGCCCAGGGCGCCGAGGCCTATTACGAAGTACGCGGCCGCGCCGGCAAGGTTTACGATGAAGCCCTGCCTCGCGCCAAGAATGCGGTGGCTCAAATCCGGGCCGAGGGAGCAGCGGCAGCCGGCGCCGCCCGCGAGCACGCCGCCGCAACGACCACTGCACTGGTGCTTGCCGGGGCCATTGGCTTCCTTTTTGGCTATCTGCTTTCCGGCAGTTCGCAGCCCCAGCCTCGCCATTGGTGGCGCTGAGCGCTCAGTCCCCAAAAGAGCCGGCATTTTACGCACCCGCCGATCCGTTTTTGGCAGGGTGCGTAAATGCTTATGTCTCAGAAAAACCAATTTTTAATGCAAGGGATGGAACATAAAAACGAAAGGGAGGACGACAATGGAAAACAAGAGGGCCAATTGCATCATTGAAGTCAGCGTCGACGGCGTCAACGGCCGTTACGCGGTCGGCATCATGAATATGCGTCAGGCGCTCGAGCTGCCGGAAATGCCTAGCCTGTCCTATACCCATCCCGACCCAGTGAAAGCCGCTGCCGGCATCGTCGTCAGCCGCAAGGAGCTCGCCGGCTTCATGGCCTGCCGCTGAGGCGGCGCGACCTGTTTTTCGCCCAGACGGCGCTTTATTCGAAGCGCTGACGTCCCTTCGCCGCCCCATCATCCCTGCCGTTTTTAAGTTGTCATGCTGGCATCATCGTACCGTTCATGCCAAGAAGCGGCATCGACGCAGGACAGGAATGGCAGATGAGGGACCGGCGCCCATCGCATAAGACGCGCGAGCGGTTAAAATCTGTCGCCGAAGCGGCAGGCAAGCGGGTCACTCTTCCGCGCGCTCTTTCCAAGCTCGGCTATTGCTCCCGCACCCAAGCCGAACGGCTGATTGCCGAAAGCCGCGTCGCCGTCGACGGCCGCACCGTCAGCGATGCTTCCGCATGGGTCGATCTTTCGACGGCGAGGATCAGTGTCGACGGACTGGTCATCGCCGCCGAGACCAAAATCTATCTGATGCTCAACAAGCCGCGCGGGCTCGTCACCACCCGCCATGATCCCGAAGGCAGGCCGACGGTATTTGATTGCCTCAAGGATTTCGACATCCCGCACCTTTCTCCGGTCGGCCGGCTCGACAAGGCCAGCGAAGGCCTGCTGCTTTTCACCAATGACACCGAATTCGCCCAGATCCTGCTCGATCCGATCACCCATGTGACCAAAACCTATCATGTCCAGATCGACCGGCTCATGGACGACGAGGAAATCGCCGTTATGACATCCGGCATCCGACATGACGGCGAGTTGCTGACGGCAATAGCCGCGCGACGCCTGCGCCAGGGCGACAGGAACTCATGGATCGAGGTCGAGCTCGATGAGGGCCGCAATCGCCAGATCCGTCGCATGCTGGAGGCCCTCGGCGCCGAATGCCTGCGCCTCGTGCGGGTCGCCATCGGCGGGCTCCAACTCGGCGAACTCCCAAAAGGCGCCGTCCGTGCGTTGACTGAGGCAGAATTGCAGGCGCTGCGCCGGAGAGCCGGCATGGAAAGGGCGAGACGTTGACCGATATCACGGAGATGGCGCCGCACGACTTCTGGCAGGAGATCCACCCGCCCGGTGCCTTTCCCGACGCTCAGGAGTTCACCTCCTGCTACGTCGCCGCGTTAAATGACGGCCGCCAGCTTCGCCTGCCGATACGCGTATTGGCGGATGGCGAACATGCCCTCGCCTCGCTTATTGTCAACCAGGCGAGTTTCGCCGTACTCGACGCGCTTGCCGAAAGTCTCGCCGAAAAGATCCGGCCCGTGCGCGTCGATGTCGTCGCCGGCCTGCCGACGCTCGGCCTGACCCTTGCCGCCGCCGTTGCGCAGAAGCTCGGCCACCGCCGTTACATCCCGCTCGGCACCTCCCGCAAGTTCTGGTATCGCGAGGACCTCTCCGTTACCCTGTCCTCGATCACCACGCCGACACAGGACAAGCGCCTCTATATCGATCCGCGCATGCTGCCGCTGCTGACCGGGCGGCGTGTCGCCCTGATTGACGACGTCATTTCCAGCGGCGCATCGATCGTCTCGGCTCTTAACCTGCTGACTGCCTGCGGCGTCGAGCCGGCCGTCATCGGCGCGGCCATGCTGCAATCGGAGCGCTGGCGCGAAAGCATCGCAGCCGCCGGACCGCAATGGATCGCGCGCATCGTCGGTGTTTTCGAAACGCCCGTGCTGGAGCGAAATGCAGCGGGCGGCTGGCAGGCTCCCGTCCGACCGAAGACATGAGGATTGTTCAGTCTTTGCCGGCTGACGCCTCTGTACAGCAGATGAGGAACGACTACAGTCCGCCCATGGCCTGTTCCCCGGAAACATACAGCGGTTCCGGTACGGCGACATGCCTACATCGATGAAACACTGGATCCGCCCATGTCATTCGAGCAAGCATCCCTGCTGATCCTTCTGCTGGCGATGCTCGTTCTCTTCTCTCTCGAACGCATACGCATCGAAGTAATTGCGATTGCCGGCCTGCTCGCCGGCTATGCGCTCGGACTTTATCCAGCCGATCAAATCTTTGCGGGCTTCGCCAGTCCCGTCGTCATCACCGTCATCGAAGTCCTGCTGATCGTCCAGGTCCTGGCACGCGCCAGGCTCTTCGACAACCTCGCCGCGCGTGTCGCGGCCGCAAGACCGTCGAACTTCAAGGTCATATCGGCGGCTTCCTCGCTTGCCGGCTTTCTTTCCATCTTCATGAACAATATCGGCGCATTTGCGATCACGCTGCCGGTGGCGCTGCGGCTCGGCGTGGCGCTCTCAATCCCCCGCCGTCAGCTCGTCATGCCCGTCTCGTTTGCCGCCCTGCTCGGCGGCCTCGTCTCGCTGATCGGAACGCCGGCCAACCTGCTTGTCAGCGATGCGCTTGCCAAGGCGTCCGGTGCGGGCTTTCGTTTCTTTGATTTTAGCTATGTCGGGCTGCCGGTCGCAATCCTTGGCATCCTGCTCATCGCCATTCGAGTCCGACACCTGTTTCCGGAACCTGACGCAGTCCCGGCACCGCCAGCCCAGGGCACACGCCGCATCGTCGTCGAACGTCGCGTCCCGGATGCTTCGCCACTGATCGGCACACGCCTATCCGAGTGCCTGACCCGCTTTGGCATTAAGCCGCACGCGCTGATCCGTGGCGGCAATTTCGTCTTTGGCCCGCTCGACCAATCGTTGATCAATGCTGGCGACGTGCTGCTTGCCGAAGGCCCCGATGGCGTCTTTGCCGGCCTCGCCGCCACGCAGGCCCTGATGGCCGATGGCCATCTGGATGGTCTGCCGCCAGATTTTACCCGGGTCGAAACCGTCGTAATGCCCGAAAGCACGCTGGTAGGCTCGCGCGTCCGCTCGCTCGAAGTCTTTCACCACCGCGGCATCGCAGTCAGTGCTCTTTCCATGCGTACCCCGCGCATCGAAGGCCGTTTCCTCGATCTGCAGCTGTCGATCGGCGATATATTGACGCTGGAGGGGCCACGTACGGCGATTGCCGAAGCGCTGGAGGAAAGCGAGTGCCTGCCGCTTGCTCCGACAGGCCCAGCCGAACCGGCCCCCCTCTCCTGGCGGCCCTTCGCGCTGTTTGCCTGCGGCGTCGCTGCGTCGGCGGCTGGCCTCCCGCCGGAGGTCGCCTTTGCCGGTGTCGTGCTCGTCCTCGCCCTGCTCAATCATCTCAACATCCGCCAGGCGCTGGCCGACCTCAACTGGCCTATCATCATCATGCTCGCGGCGATGATTCCGATCGGTCAGGCGGTGGCAGGCACCGGCGCGGCCGAAGCAATCGCTGGCTGGCTGAGCCTCGTCGTACCGATTGGCCATCCGCTTGCCGGCATTGCACTCATCCTCTTCCTCGCGATGACGCTGACGCCGTTCGTCAACAACGCGACGGTCGCCATCGTGCTGGCTCCGATCGCACTCGAATTTGCAAGGATCGGGCGGCACGCACCGGACGCCTATCTGATCGCAGTAGCCGTCGGCGCCTCGCTCGATTTTCTGACGCCCTTCGGCCATCACAACAATACGCTGGCAATGGGCATCGGCGGCTACCGCTTCAGCGACTTCCTGCGCGCCGGCTGGCCGCTTGTCGTCGCAAGTTACGGCCTCGCTCTGTTTCTGCTGGCCCTGTTCTGGTTGTGATGCGATACTTCGGCTCGGCTTGACTTCGCCGGTAATGAAACTAGAGCAGGAAGCCTTCAGCCAATCACAAGGACAGTCGAGCGCCGTGCGAATCCTCTCCGAAGCCCATTTCCCGAAACTGCCGAACTATTATCGCGGCAAGGTGCGCGAAAACTACGACCTTCCGGACGGACGCCGCATCATCATCAGCACTGATCGACTGAGCGCTTTTGACCGCATTCTCACTTGCATTCCGTACAAGGGCCAGGTGCTGACGCAGACGGCGCGCTACTGGTTCGAGGCGACGAAGGACATTTGCCCGAACCACGTGCTCGACTATCCCGATCCGAATGTGGTGATCGGCAAGCGGCTCGACATCCTGCCTGTCGAGATCGTCGTGCGCGGTTATCTCGCCGGCACCACCGGCACCTCGATTCTGACGCTCTATAAGAAGGGTGAGCGCGAGATGTACGGCATGCGTCTGCCGAACGGCATGCGCGACAATCAGATCCTGCCGGAACCCGTGATCACCCCGACCAGCAAGGAATTCGACGGCGGCCATGACGAGCCGCTGACGCCTGCCGAAATCGTCACGCGCGGCCTTCTGACAAGCCAGCAGTGGGAAATCTTGTCGGCATACGCGCTCGCTCTCTTCGCTCGCGGGCAGGAGATGGCGGCCAAACGTGGCCTGATCCTCGTCGACACCAAATATGAATTCGGCACCGACAATGACGGCAACATCATTCTCGCCGACGAGATTCATACGCCCGACAGCAGCCGCTACTGGCTGGCCGAAAGCTATCCGTCAAGCTTTGCCGCCGGAAAGCGGCCGGAAAGTTTCGACAAGGATTTCGTCCGGGCCTGGGTGGCGGAGCGATGCGACCCCTATAAGGACGAAATCCCCGAAATTCCCGTCGAACTGATCGAGCAGACCTCGGCCGTCTACATCAGGGCCTACGAAGCGATCACAGGCGAACGCTTCGTTCCCGACGACAGCGGCGAGACGCCGCTTGCCCGTGTCCGCAGCAACCTCGCTCCTTACTTCCCTTGAAAAGACGACATACGAAAGCCGCCGGGCCCGTTATCGGCTTGGCAGTTTTCGCTCAATAGCGCTAGCATTCGCAAAAAGGGAATACCGGGCGCCGCCCGGCGAGGGATAGATGGCAAGAAGGCCGAGGCGCAAGGCCGAGGAAACGCGGGAGGATATCCTCTCTATGGCGGAGATGCTGTTTCGCCAGCGCGGCTTCGTCGCGGTGTCGATCGCCGACATCGCCGGCGCGCTCAATATGTCTCCCGCCAACGTCTTCAAGCATTTCCGTTCCAAGGTAGCGCTGGTCGATGCAATCGCCGGACGCCATCTCGACAATGCCACCGATCGCTTCGCCGCCTTCGACGAGAAGCTGCCCCCGAAAGAGCAGTTGCTCCGCTTCGTCCTGCGCCTGCTGGAAAGCCATCTGCAGGACATCCAGACAAACCCCTACATTTTCGAAATGGTGCTTTCGACGATCGAGGCAAAGCTCGAGGCCGGCAAGCGCTATCGCGCCCGGATCGAGGAGAAACTTGGCGAGATTATCCGCGAGGGCATGACGGAAGGGCGTTATCATTGTCACAATTCCGAAAGTGCAGCACGCACCGTCGCAGACGTTTTGGCCTGCGTACTGCACCCGATCCTGATTGCACGCGAGGATAAGGAAACGCTGGTGCACCGCGCGGAAGATATCGTCTGCTTCGTCGATGCCGCACTGCAAAAAAGCGCTTGCTAAGTGACGATCGGTAACATACGTCACTTCGTAAAGCTTTTGTTAGACTCGGATTAAGGCATTCGAAGCCGCACCAATCCTGATGCTTGTATAAGCCTGCGCTCAGCTCGGCCGAGCCCGTGGATCGAACGGCGATTGCCACCCGCATGAGGGAATTCAGAATGATTCGGCGTGCCGTCCTCATCTCCTCGGCCCTGTTGGCCGGCGCATTGCTTGGCGCCTGCAGCGACAATGCCAGCAAGCCCGCGGGCAATGCCGGCGCGGGCGCCGCACAGCAGGCGACCCCCGTCGGCGTGGTCGCGCTGACGAAGGCAAGTTTCCCAATCACGACGATCCTTCCCGGCCGCGCCGAAGCCTACCAGACGGCCGATATCAGGCCGCAGGTAAGCGGCATCATCCGCGAGATCGCCTTTAAGGAAGGCGGCGAGATCAAGAAGGGCGATCTTCTCTATCAGATCGAGGATGCGCCCTACATCGCCGCCGTCGAGCAGGCCAAGGCAGCGATCTCCAAGGCCGAGGCGAGCGTGCCAAGCGCTGAAAGCAATCTCGAACGCTATCAGCGACTCGTCGGCAGCGGCGCCACACAGATCGAATACGAGACAGCCAGGACGACGCTTCTCCAGGCGAAGGCCGAGGTCGAGTCGGCAAAGGCAGCCCTTTCCGCCGCACAGATCGACCTCGACCATACGAAGATCGTCGCGCCCTTCGACGGCGTCATCGACCAGACCGCCTACAATACCGGCAACGTCGTCTCGGCCAACCAGACGACGGCGCTGACGACGATCCGCCAGCTCGATCCGATTTATATCTCGCTGACGGAATCGAGCACCAACCTGCTGAGGCTGCGCGATGCGATGGCCGCCGGCGATATCAGGGGCGCAGAGAACGTCGCCTTCCACCTGATCCTCGAAGACGGCAAGGAATATAACCAGCAGGGCAAGCTCGACATGTCGAAGCAGGTGGTCAGCGAGACCACAGGCACGTTCATCATCCGTGTGCTCTTTCCCAATCCCGACCGCATCCTCCTGCCCGGCATGTATGTCCGCGCCACAGTCGAGCTCGGCGCCGAAACCGGTTATGCGCTGCCGCAGCTGGCAACGAGCCGTGACGCCAACGGCCGCCTGACGGCGCAGTTCGTTTCCACCGACGGCAAAGTCGAAACGCGCGCCTTCGAGAACAGCTCGCCCTCCAACAATTCCTGGCTGGTGACCGAAGGCATCAAGGACGGCGATCAGCTGATCGTCACCGGCCTGCAGTCGGTAACCGCAGGCATGCCGGTGAAGCCGGTCCCGATGAAGGTCAACGACAACGGCGTGGTCGTGCCTGCCGAGCAGCGCGCGGCCGGTGACGCTGAGAAGCCCGCAGCGAAATAAATCGCTTCGAGCCCGCATCGTCACTGTCTCAGCCGTACAGGAACAACCGATGGCCAAGTTTTTCATCCGACGTCCGATTTTCGCCTGGGTCATTGCGATCACCATCATGCTCGCCGGCCTGCTGGCGATCTTCACCCTGTCGATTTCGCAATATCCCGACATCGCCCCCACGACGGTGCGCATCAACGCCACCTATCGCGGCGCCAGCGCCGAGACCGTCGAGAAATCGGTGACGACGATCATCGAGGACGGCATGACCGGTCTCGACGACCTCACCTACATGACCTCGACGTCATCGACCGGGTCGGCCAGCATCCAGCTTACTTTCGGAACCAGCATCGATCCTGATATCGCCCAGGTCCAGGTGCAGAACAAGCTGCAGCTGGTTCAGTCGCAGCTTCCAGGCGATGTCATCGACGCCGGCATCAGCGTGACTCGCTCGACCTCGAGCATCCTTCTCGTCGGCTCGCTCGTTTCAACCGACGGCAAGCGCAATTCGGTCGATCTCGGCAACATCATGTCGACCTCCATCGAGGATCAGATCCAGCGCCTGGAAGGCGTCGGCAGCATCAACGTCTTCGGTTCCGGATACGCCATGCGCGTCTGGCTCGATCCTTTCAAGCTCCTGAAATACCAGCTGACGCCGAGCGATGTCACGGCAGCGATCCAGGCGCAGAACACCCAGGTCTCCGTCGGATCGCTCGGCGCCCAGCCGACGATCCCCGGTCAGCAGCTCAACGTCACCATCACCGCGCAAAGCCAGCTGACCACCGTCTCCGATTTCGAGCACATTATCCTGAAGGTCGAAAAGGACGGCGCGACGGTGCGTCTGAGCGACGTCTCGCGCATCGAGATCGGTCAGGAAAGCTACGGCGGCAGTTCGCGCTACAACGGCCAGCCCTCGACCGGATTCGCCGTCAACCTCGCAATCGGCGCCAACGCGATCGATACCGCCGCACGCGTGCGCTCCGCACTCGATGTTATCGGCCGCACTCTGCCGGAAGGCGTGAAGATCACCTATCCCTACGACACGACGCCCTTCGTAGAACTGTCGATCGAAAAGGTCGTGCATACGCTGATCGAGGCGATCGTGCTCGTCTTCGTGGTGCTGCTCGTCTTCCTGCAGAACCTTCGCGCCACGCTGATCCCGACCATTGCCGTTCCCGTGGTGCTGCTCGGCACTTTCGGAGTGCTGGCAGCCACCGACTATTCGATCAATACGCTGACGATGTTCGCCATGGTGCTGGCGATCGGTCTTCTCGTCGACGACGCGATCGTTGTCGTCGAAAACGTCGAGCGCATCATGTCCGAAGAGAAGCTTTCGCCGCTCGAAGCGACGGAAAAATCGATGGGCGAAATCACCGGCGCCATCGTCGGCATTGCGCTCGTGCTGACCGCCGTCTTCATCCCGATGGCCTTTTTCGGTGGTTCGACCGGCATCATCTATCGCCAGTTCTCGATCACCATCGTCTCGGCCATGCTGCTATCGGCGCTCGTCGCCATCGTGCTGACGCCGGCGCTCTGCGCCACGATGCTGAAGCCAGTCAGCGAACACAGAAAACACGGCGTCGGCGACTGGTTCAACCGCAACTTCACGCGTTCCACCAACGGCTATGTCAGGACCATCGGCTATCTCCTGAAGCGGCCGATCCGCGTCATGCTGGTTTTCCTTCTCGTCGGCGCCGGCTGTGCCTACCTCTTCACCCGCCTGCCTAGCTCGTTCCTGCCGCAGGAAGACCAGGGCGTGCTGCTGACCATCGTCACCACGCCGCCGGGCTCGACCACGCAGCAGACCCAAGCGGTCGTCGAGAAGGTCGAAAACTACTATCGTGAGAATGAGAAGGACGCCGTCGAGTCGGTCTTCGGCGCCTTGGGCTTCGGCTTCAGCGGCTCCGGACAGAACAGCGCCATCGTCTTCACCAAACTCAAGGATTTCTCACAGCGAACCGATCCAAATTTGAGCGCCCAGTCGGTTGTCAACCGGGCGCTTCGCAGCTTCTTTGCGATGCGCGAGGCGCAGGTCTTCGCGCTCTTGCCGCCGGCAATCCAGGGCCTCGGCGTATCCAGCGGCTTTTCCATGAATCTCGTCGATACCGGCGGGCACGGCAACGACGCTCTGACAGCCGCCTCCAAACGGCTGATCCAGATGGGCAATAGCTCGGGTAAGGTCGTGGCGCTGCGCAGCAGCAACAAGGAAGTCGAGCCGCAGATGCGCATCGTGCTCGACCAGGAAAAGATCGGCGCGATGGGCGTAGATATCGCCTCGGTGAACTCGATGCTGTCGATCATCTTCACCGGTCGCGACGTCAACGACTTCACCCTGAACGGCGAAATCAAACCCGTCTATGTGCAGGGCGACGCGCCGTTCCGCATGCAGCCGGACGATCTCGATCATTGGTATGCCCGCAACAATGACGGAGAAATGGTGCCCTTCTCCGCCTTTACCCGCACTGAGTGGGTCAAGGGCGCGCCTTCGCTTGCCCGCTTCAACGCCGTCAGCGCCATTCCGCTCGATGGTGCCGCCGCACCCGGCGTGTCCTCCGGCGATGCCATGAACGAAATGGAAGCGCTGACCGAGCAACTCGGCGGCGGTTACACGGTCGCCTGGCAGGGCATCTCCTACCAGGAGCGCCTTTCCGGCTCGCAAGCGCCGATGCTTTACGCGATCTCGGTTCTCGTCGTCTTCCTTTGCCTGGCGGCGCTTTACGAAAGCTGGTCCATTCCCTTCTCGGTGATCATGGCAGTGCCTGTCGGTGTTCTCGGTGCTCTGGCGGCGGCAACGCTCTTCGGCCAGGCGAACGATGTCTATTTCAAGGTCGGCTTGCTCACCACGATCGGCTTGGCGGCGAAGAACGCGATCCTGATCGTCGAATTCGCCAAGGATCGCATGGAAACTGGCATGGGGCTTTTCGAAGCGACGCTGGAGGCAGCGCGGCTACGCCTGCGGCCGATCATCATGACATCGCTTGCCTTTATCCTCGGCGTCGTGCCTCTGGCGATCGCGACAGGCGCTGGCTCGGCGGCGCAGAACGCCATCGGCATCGGCGTTCTTGGGGGCATGCTGGCGGCGACGATGCTTGGGATCTTCTTCGTGCCGTCCTTTTTCGTGGTTATACGACGCATCTTTGCCACACGCGGCAAAAATGCGGCATCAGTGTGATATAAATGCACTGTGATAATGCTGTTCCGATTGCTACATTGCGCCCGACTGCTTCGGTGTGTGTGTTTGTGGTAGGACGAGGCGCGGCGGCGATAGTGAAGCATGAAGCTTCGGACAAGAATTGACTTGCTCGAGTACAGGAAGAAATGAATGGTATCTCTTCGTTTTGCCACACCGGCATTATTGTTATTATTGTCGGGCTGCGTCGTAGGCCCGGATCATGCTCCTCCTGAAATGCCGCTGCCCGCCAAATTCGGAGAGGGCGGAACCAAGAGTGTTGGTGACGTTGCTACCGCAGCCTGGTGGACCGCTTTCAACGACCCCAAACTGAATGGTTATGTCCAGGCCGGCCTCGACCAGAACCTCACGGTTCAGCAGGCGATCGAACGCATCAATGCGGCTTCCGCAAACGTCACCGCCGCCGGCGCGGGCGGCCTGCCGAACCTCAACGTCGGCGCGTCGCACACGATCAGCGGCCAGAGGGGCGAACTGCGCACACAGTTCGACACGCGCAACACCAGTGCCGGCGACGTCCAGCTGAGCTGGCTGCTTGATCTCTTCGGCCTTTACAAGCGCAGCACCGAAAGCGCGCTCGCTTCGCTCGATTCCGCATACGCATCCGCCGATGTCGCCAAGCTGACCCTCGTGCAGGATCTCGTCTCGAGCTATATTGACGTTCGCTATTATCAGCAGCGCCTGGCGCTTTCGAGGGCCAACCTGAAATCTCGTCAGGAAACCTACGAGCTGACCAAGTTCCAGCTTGAAGCCGGCGCCGCCTCGCGCCTCGACGTGGTTCAGGCCGAAGGCCTCGTGCAGTCGACGCTCGCCGAAATTCCCGGCCTCGAAACCAATATCCGCATATCGGCCCATCACATCGCCACGCTGCTCGGCCTGCCGGCCTCCGCCCTCGTCGACGAACTGCTGAAGGGCCGCGGTCAGCCGGTATTCCGTGGCGGCATCAACTCTGGCATCCCAGCGGACCTGATCCGCAACCGGCCCGACATTCGCGTTGCCGAGCGTGATCTCGCCGCCGCAACGGCCAATATCGGTGTTGCCGAAGCGCAGCTTTATCCGAGCATCTCGCTCAGCGGCTCAATCTCGCCGTCCTACATCAACCAGCGCGGCATCCATGGCGGCTTGACCGGCTGGTCCTTCGGTCCGTCTCTCAACCTGCCGATCTTGGACGGTGGCCGTCTGCGCGCCAACGTCAAGTCGGCGGAGTCCAATGCTGCCACCGCCTATCTTAACTGGAAATCGACGGTGCTGAGCGCGGTCGAGCAGGTCGAGAACGCACTCGCCGCTGTCCGGCGTGACGCCCGCACGGTCGCAGCCCTTCAGGCCCAAGTGAAGACCACGCAGGAAACGCTCGAACTGTCGACCGCGTCCTATAAGGACGGCGCCTCTTCGCTGCTCGACGTCCTGGACGCACAACGCCAGGTTTCACTTGCCCAGGCAAGCCTTGCCCAGGCCGTCCAGCAGATGGCAAAGGACTATGTCTCGCTGAACATCGCGGTCGGCGGCGGCTACGCGCCCGGCGGCAAGACCACTGCCCCGGTGAAGACTGTGGCAGTGAAGGCCAAGAGCTGATCGGCATTTCCTTTCTGAAAATACGAAACCCCGCGATTGCCTCGCGGGGTTTTTTCATGCCTGACGAATTCGCGGATAATCGCATCTGAGACGAATTTGGATTCGACAAGCCAAAAGAGCTGCTATAGGTTTGATTAAACGATTAATCAGAGTTCCCTAGATTCATGGCTTCACCACGCCCGGGACCTAATCTCAGCAGGATAGCGACCTCGCTCGGCGTCTCCATCGCGACCGTTTCCAATGCGCTTTCCGGCAAAGGCCGGGTCTCCGGCCAGTTGGTCGAAAGAATCCGCGAACATGCCGCCGAGCTCGGCTATGTCCCGAGCCAGGCCGGCCGGGCGCTCAGGACCGGCCGCAGCGGCGTTCTCGGCCTCGTGCTGCCGGATATCGCCAACCCTCTGTTCCCGAAGATCGCGCAGGCGATCGAATTTGCGGCCTCCGCCGCAGGTTACGGCGTACTGATCGCCGATTCCCGCGGCGATGCCGCCGCTCAGAGCGAGGCGATCAATCGTCTGGTCGAACGCGGCGTCGACGGAATGGTCATCATTCCCCGCCGCGCCACCCGCATTTCCTCCGCAGCCTGCCCGGTCGCCGTCATCGACACCCCGTCGACGCCTGGCAATACCGTTTCCGCCGATCACTGGCAGGGCGGCCGCGAAATCGCCGTCCATCTCGCCGGTCTCGGCCACCAGCGCATCCTGATCATCGGCAACAATCAGGAATCCAGCGTCCAGAACGACCGCGCCGACGGCATCCGGGCCGGTATGCATCCGACCATGCATTCCGAAACACTGTGGATCGAGAAGATCGAGCAAGGTGGCGGCAGTGGCTGTCGGCTCGGCCTCGCCGAGAAAGTCCGGCAGGGTTTCACGGCTTTCGCGGCTCTTTCCGATCTCCAGGCCCTGCGCGCGCTGACGGAGCTGCAGCAGGCCGGCATCAACGTTCCCGCCGATGTCAGCGTCACCGGCTTCGACGATCTCATCTGGTCGCCTGTTGTCACGCCGTCGCTGACGACGGTGAGGATGGACATGGACAGGATTGCCGGAATTGCCGTGTCGGCGCTGGCCGAAACCATCAGAAAAAGCCGCGCCCGGGAGGGCGTGCTCGTTACCGCGGAGGTCGAACGCGTCGCGATGCAGCTGGTCGTCCGCCAATCATCCGGGCCTGTGAGCCGGGCGCTAAAAACCTCAGAGATGGAGAACATGTAGATGAGAAAAGCTCTTTTTGCGTCGATGGCGCTTGCTGCCCTATCGCCGTTTGCCGCCTCCGCAGCCGAACGGACGCTGACCATTTCGGTCTATGCCTTCGCGCAGGACGACTTCAAGACGCTGGTCTACGATCCTTTCGAAGCTCAATGCGGCTGCAAGCTGGTGGTCGAGACCGGGAACAGCGTCGAGAGGCTGGCCAAGATGGAGGCGAACAAGGCCAATCCCGTCGTCGATCTCGCCGCCGTTTCGATGGCGGATGCGCTCGCCGCATCGCGCGCCGGCCTGATCGATAAAATCGATACCGCGAAGCTTACCAATTTCTCCAAGCTCTATAACGCCGCCAAGGACCCGAACGGCGACGGCATGAGCGTCGGCTATACCTTCTATGCCACCTCGATTGCATATCGCTCCGACAAGATGAAGATCGAGTCCTGGGCCGATCTCCTGAAGCCGGAATATGTCGACCATGTCGCTTTCCCCAACGTCACCACCAATCAGGGCCCGCCGGCGCTCTACATGCTGGGCCTGGCGCTCGGCAAGGATACGCCCGATCTGCAAGGCCCGATCGAAGCGCTAGGCGAGAAGAAGGACGACATCGTCACCTTCTATGAAAAGTCCTCGCAGCTCGTGCAGCTGATGCAGCAGGAGGAAATCTGGGCAGCCCCCATCGGCCGTTTCTCCTGGGCGGGCTTCACCAAGCTCGACGTTCCCATCGCCTGGGCAACGCCGAAAGAAGGCCAGACCGGCGGCATGAACGTTCTGGTGCTGACCAAGGGTTCGAAGAACCAGGATCTCGCCATGCAGTTCATGGATTTCTGGCTCTCGACCGAGATCCAGACCAAGCTCGCCGAAAAGCTGATCGACAGCCCTGCAAACAGAGAGGTCAAGCTTTCCGAAGCTGCCGCCGGCAATCTCACTTACGGCGAAGAAACGGCCAAGAGCCTCAAACTGATCCCTTCCGCCATCGCGCTCGACAACCGCGCCGGCTGGCTGAAGACCTGGAACGAGAAAGTCGGCCAGTAAAGCCCGCATGAACCGGTTCCGGCGCCTCCCGCCGGGGCCGCCCCTCCTCTCCTGGAAAGGCGCCTCATGTTCCAGAATCGCGCGGAAGCCCTGGCGCTTGCCCTGCCGGCAGCCGTCTTTGCGACGGTGGTTTTCCTGCTGCCCGTCGCAATCCTGCTGTCGGAGGGTTTTCGCGCCGGCGGCGCCTGGACGCTGTCGGCCTATACAGGCTTCTTTTCCGAGACGCTAAACCGCACGGTTTTCCTGCGCTCCTTCCGACTCGGCCTCGAAGTCACCGCCGTCTCGGCCGTGATCGGCTACGCCGCAGCCTTTGCCATCGTCAACCTGCCGCCGAAGGGCAAAGGCCGCATGATCGGGCTCGTCACCCTCCCGCTGATGATCTCGCCAGTGGCGCGCACCTATGCATGGATCGTCATTCTGGGCCGAACCGGCATCGTCAATCAGGCGATTACGGGCCTCGGCTTCAGCGCCGAACCGCTGCGCCTGCTCTTCACCGAGACCGCCGTCTTCATCGGCCTCCTGCAGCTCTTCCTGCCGCTGATGATCCTGTCATTGATCAGCGCGCTCGAAAACATGCCGAGGGATGCGATCGCGGCTGCCCGCGTGCTCGGCGCCAACTGGGTCCAGGTCTTTTGGAAGGTCGTCCTCCCGCTCACGCGCGAGGGCCTCGTCATCGGCGGCACGCTTGTCTTCACCGGCTCGCTCACCGCCTACATCACGCCGGCCATCCTCGGCGGTTCCAAGGTACTGATGCTCGAAACTCTGATGTATCAGCAGGTGTCCGTCGCCAATGATTTCGTCTCGGCGAGCGTCATCGCCTTCATCCTGATCGTCATGAGCTTTGCCGCCAACATTTTGCTGAAACGCCTTGCGACGGCGAGGAGCCGCAGATGAGCATCCGTCTCTTTTCGCCCGTCGTGCTCTTTCTGCTGCTTGTCTTCCTGATCGGCCCGTTTCTGATCATCATCGCCGCCTCGCTCTCGGCAGGCGATACACTGGCGTTTCCGCCGCAAGGCCTGTCGCTACGCTGGGTGATGAAGGTCTTCACCATCGAAAGCTTCCGCGACAGCTTCGCCATGTCGATGTTCCTCGCCGTTTTCGGAACCCTGGCAGCCCTCATCCTCGGCATCCCCGCCGCCTACGCCCTGTCGCGCTACCGGCTACCCGCAGCAGAGACCGTCCGCACCATCGTCTCGCTGCCGATCATCGTCCCCGGCATCATCGTCGGCCTGGCGCTGCTGCGTTATCTCGTCGTACCTTTCGGCTTCAACATCGCGCTTGCGCTCTTCTTCGCCCATGCGGCCCTCGTGCTGCCCTACGCGGTGCGCGTCGTCTCGGCGAGCCTCGACAATCTGCGCGCGGATATCGAGGAAGCTGCCGTCCTGCTCGGTTCCTCCAGACTCGGCGCCTTCTTCCGCGTGGTGATGCCGAATATCCGCGGCGGCATTCTCGCCGCCTTCATCCTCGGCTTCGTCACCAGCTTCAATCAGGTGCCGGTCTCGCTCTTCCTGTCCGGCCCGGGCGTAAGGACACTGCCGATCGACATGCTGGGTTACATGGAAACCACCTACGACCCATCCATCGCGGCGCTCTCCGCCCTTCTCGCCTTCCTCTCGATCGGCATCGTCTTCCTCGCCGAACGCTTCCTGGGATTCTCGCGTTATGTCTGATGCCTACCTTCAACTCGACAAGCTGACGCTCACCTATGGCGATACGGTCGCGGTGAAAAATCTCGACCTCGCGATCGGCAAGGGCGAACTCGTCGCGCTCCTCGGGCCCTCCGGCTGCGGCAAGACGACGACCATGCGCGCCATTGCCGGTCTGCTGACGCCCGCCTCCGGCCGTATCGGCCTCGATGGCGCCGATATCACCCGCTTCTCCGCCAACAAACGCGCCGTCGGCCTCGTCTTCCAGTCCTATGCGCTCTTCCCGCATCTGACGGTCTATGAAAACGTCGCCTTCGGCCTGCGCCTCAAGGGCATCTCCGGCGCAGACCTAGATGCCCGCGTCGGCGCCGGCCTGAAATCCGTCGGCCTCACCACTTTCGCCGGCCGCAAGCCCGCAGAACTCTCCGGCGGCCAGCAGCAGCGCGTGGCGCTCGCCCGATCCATGGTAATGGAGCCGAAGGTCCTGCTGCTCGACGAACCGCTCTCAAACCTCGATGCCCGCCTTCGCCTCGAAATGCGCGCGGAATTGCAGCGTGTGCAGAAGGAGACCGGCGTGACCATGATCTTCGTCACCCACGACCAGGTGGAGGCCTTGGCGCTCGCCGACCGCATCGTCGTGATGCTGAACGGCGGCATCGAGCAGATCGGTACGCCGGAAGATATCTATAACAACCCCGTCTCCTCCTTCGTCGCCGCTTTCGTCGGGTTCGAGAACGTCTTCGCGCTGTCGGGAGGGAAGCTCGCGACGCCGAATGGTCCCGTGGCTCTTTCAGGCCCGGCGCCACAAGCTGCGGCAGGGCTGGCCTGGCGTCCGCGGGCAGTGCCCCTCGGCTCCGGCCCCTTCCGGGGTACGGTGCGCGGCACGTCTTTCGCCGGCAATACGCGTGAATATCTCCTCGATACGCCGCTTGGGCCGATCAAGGCCGAGATCGACGCAAGCCTGCCGCCGCATGCGATCGGCAGCGCGCTCGCCTTCGACCTGCCGCTCGCCGGCGCAGCCAATCTCCAACGCTTCGGGTGACATGATGGGTGTGTGGATCGATAGCGATATGGGCTTCGACGACATAGCCGCCATTCTGGTGGTGGCGCAGTCGGAATATGCGATCGACGGCGTCTCGCTGGTTTTCGGCAATACGCGGCTGCCGCAGGTGCGGGCGAATGCCGCCGGGGCCGCCAGCGCCTTCGGCTGGCCCTTTCCCATCCATACCGGCCGTGCTGCGCCCGTTCTCGGCAGGCTCGAAACCGCCCAGGCGATCCTCGGCGAAACTGGCATCCCGACACCAGGCAAGAGCCTGCCGGAAGCCCCTGCCCTTGCCGAGAGCGATGCCTTCACCGCGCTCTGCCGCTGGCTCGAAGGCAACGGGCCACACCGCATTCTGGCGCTCGGCCCCCTCACCAATGTTGCCGCAGTGGCGCTTGCCCGCCCCGATCTTGCCGCCGGCATCACCGACCTCGTCTGGATGGGCGGGGGCATCACGTCAGGCAATCATACGGCCTCCGCCGAATTCAACGCGCTTGCCGATCCCGAGGCGCTGGCAATCGTCATCGCCCATGGCCTGCCGCTGCGCATGGTCGATCTAGATCTCTGCCGCAAGGTGCTGGCAAGACCCGAGGATGCCGAGCCGGTGCGCAATGCCGGCGGCGCCAATGCCGAACTTATCGCCGACATGTTCGCCGGTTATATAGGTATCGGCACCAGCCGCGGCCGTCCCGGCATGGCGATCTACGATCCCTGCGCCGCCGTCGCCTTCGTCGCTCCCGACATCGTCGGCTTCCGCCCTGCGCGTATCGACGTCGAACTGCAAGGCGCCTACACCCGTGGCCGCACCGTCGTCGAGACCCGCGCCACCCATTCGACGTTCAACGCGCAATTCGCCGCCGATATCGATGCCGACAAGGCGCGTAACATCATTCTCACCGCCCTCATCAACGAGGCCCGCAGATGAACGCCATTCCTCGTCAGGAACCTTTCGATCTCAACGATCCTGCCTTGCGCGCCCGCGCCGTCGCCGCCGCCCGCGGCGATGCTCCCTTCGATATGCTGATTACCGGCGGCCGCCTGCTCGATGCGGTGACGGGCCTGATCCGGGAGGCTGACATCGGCCTCGTCGGCGCGCTGATCGCCAGCGTTCATGTGCCGACGAGCCGCGCGGATGCCGTCGAGATCGTCGATGCGGCAGGCGGCATCCTGACGCCGGGCCTCATCGACACGCACATGCATGTCGAAAGCTCGATGGTGACGCCTGCGGAATATGCAAGCGCGGTGCTGCCGCGCGGTGTCACCACGGTCGTCTGGGATCCGCATGAATTCGGCAATGTCCATGGGATCGACGGCGTGCGCTGGGCAATCGAGGCGGCCCGCGTCCTGCCGCTGCGCATGATCCTGCTCGCCCCGTCCTGCGTGCCCTCAGCACCGGACCTGGAACTTGCCGGCGCCGATTTCGATGCCGCCGTCATCGCCGAGATGCTGCGTTCTCCGGCTATCGACGGCGTTGCCGAAGTCATGAACATGCGCGGCGTCATTGACGGCGATCCGCGCATGAGCGCCATCGTCAACTCAGGCCTTGCCTCCGGCAAGCTCATCTGCGGCCATGCCCGTGGCCTCGAAGGCGCTGACCTCAACGCCTTCATGGCAGCGGGCGTCACCTCCGACCATGAGCTCACCTCCGGCGCTGATCTCCTCGCTAAGCTTTCCGCCGGCCTGACGATCGAACTGCGCGGCTCGCACGACCATCTGCTGCAGGAATTCGTCGAGGTGCTGAACGGCCTCGGCCATCTGCCCCCAACCGTCACCCTCTGCACCGACGACGTCTTTCCCGATGAGCTCTACCAAAGCGGCGGTCTCGACGATGTGATCAGACGCCTGGTGCGTTACGGCATGAAGCCGGAATGGGCGCTGCGCGCCGCGACTTTCAATGCCGCACAACGGCTGAAGCGCTCCGATCTCGGCCTCATCGCCGCCGGCCGCCGCGCCGATCTCGTTCTCTTCGAGGACCTGACGGAATTCCACGCGCGCCTCGTCATATCGGGCGGCCGCATCACCGCCCGCAACGGCAATATGGAAGCGGCCGCAAAGCCGCTCGATCCCGCGCCGCTCATCAATTCCGTGAAGCTGCCGCCGCTGACCGACAACGATTTCCGCATTCCTGCGAAGGGGACGCGCGTCCGCGTCGCCACCATCGACCGCCCGCGTTTTACGCAATGGGGCGAAGCCGAAACGGAGGTCCAGGACGGCTTCGTCGTGCCGCCGGCAGGCAGCGCCATGATCGCCGTCGCCCATCGCCACGGCAAGGCTGTCAGGGCCCCGCGCATCGGCTTCCTCACCGGTTGGGGCGAATGGCGCGGCGCCTTCTGCACCACCGTCTCGCATGACAGCCACAACCTCACCGTCTTCGGCGGCAATGCAGGCGACATGGCGCTCGCCGCCAACGCCGTCATAGCGGCCGGCGGCGGCATGGCGGTCGCCATGGATGGCCGGATCGAGGCGATCCTGCCGCTGCCGCTGTCTGGCCTAGTCACCGACGCATCGCTGAAGGACACAGCCTCGGCCTTCGCCGAAATCCGCAAGGCCATGGACAAGATCGTCGACTGGAAACCGCCCTATCGCGTCTTCAAGGCCTGCTTCGGCGCAACCCTCGCCTGCAATGCCGGCCCGCACCAGACGGATCTGGGGATTGCTGATGTGGTGACAGGGAAGGTGCTGGAAAGCCCAGTGCTTGAGGTTTTGTAAGTTGTGACGCACGGACCGTAAACGAGAGGACGTGCCGTGCAGCCCCGGGGGCGCAAACGCGAGCTAAACCTTCAACTCCCGCTCCACCAACGCCACCCAGTAAGCCGTCCCGTATCCGAGCGCCTCATCATTAAAATCATAAGCCGTGTTGTGGTGCAGCGCGCCATCCACCGCCGGCCCGTTGCCCAGCCAGACATAACAGCCCGGCGCATTCTCGGCGAAGAAAGCGAAGTCATCACCGGCCGTCGACGGCGGAAAGCTAGTCCGCACCTTCTCGCCGAACACCGAACTGGCCGCTGCAAGCGCCCGCGACGTCGCATCCGCGTCATTGACGACAGGCGGAATGCGCCGCTCGAAACGATAGTCGGCTGATATGCCGTACATGGCGGCCGTTCCGCTGGCCAATCGACCGATCTCGGTTTCCAGCTGATCTCGCACTTCAGGCGAATAGGCCCGCGCGGTCCCGCCGATCTCCACGATATCAGGAATGACGTTCAGCGCCTTCGCATCGCCCGCCTGGAGGAAACAGGCGCTGACGACGGCCGGCTGCAGCGGATCGACCACGCGTCCGACGATCGTCTGCAGCGACGTCAGGAACGTTCCGGCCGCCGTGATCGGATCCCGGCCGAGATGCGGTTTGGCGCCGTGCGTGCCGACGCCGCGAAAGGTGATGCGCCAGCTGTCGGAGGAGGCAAGCTGCGGCCCTTCGACCACCGCGATCTCGTCAACCGACAACCCCGGCATATTGTGCAGGCCATAAACGGCATCGCAGGGAAAGAGCTGGTAGAACCCTTCCTCGACCATCCGCTTTGCTCCGCCGCGGCCCTCTTCGGCCGGCTGAAAGATGAAATGCACCGTGCCGGAAAAATCCCGCGTGGCCGCCAGATGCCGCGCGGCGCCAACCAGCATCGCCGTATGGCCGTCATGCCCGCAGGCATGCATCTTTCCCGGAACGGTCGATCTATAGGGCCGCTCCGCCATTTCAGGCATCGCGAGCGCATCCATATCCGCCCTCAGCCCGATCCTGCGCGCGCCATTGCCGACCTGCAGCGTGCCGACGACGCCGGTGCCGGCAAGTCCGCGATGCACTGTGATGCCGGCCTCCTCGAGAAGCCTGGCGACGATCCCGGCGGTGCGCTCCTCCTCGAAACCGAGTTCCGGGTTGGCGTGCAGATCGCGGCGCAAGGCGATGAGGAATGGCAGATCGTCCTTGATCCGGGCGGGAATGCTCATGGGCCTTAATATCCCTTCATGCGAAACGGGCGCCCGAACGGCGCCCGCGTCAGATCATTCCTTGTTCATCAAACAGCTCGCGAGTTCAACCTCTACGCTTCTTCGACGAACACTTCCTCGCGCTTCTTCCTGACGCTCGGCAGGAAGACGACGATCAGCACGGCGACCGCAATTGCCAGAAGCGTCGCGCTGATCGGCCGCGTGACGAAGGTGGTGGCGTCGCCGCGCGACAGGATCATCGCCCGCCGCAGATTCTCTTCCAGCAGCGGGCCGAGCACGAAGCCGAGCAGCAGCGGCGCCGGCTCGCAGCGGAGTTTTGCCAGCACGTAGCCGATGAGGCCAAAGAAGGCGACGGCATAGAGGTCGTATACGTTCGAATTGACGCTGTAGACCCCGATTGAGCAGAAGGCCATGATGATGGGGAAGAGCACGTAATAGGGCACAGTCAGCAGCTTCACCCACAGCCCGATCAGCGGCAGGTTGAGGATGACCAGCAGCAGATTGCCGATCCACATCGAGGCGATGATCCCCCAGAACAGCGCCGGCTGCTCGGTGGCGACATTCGGGCCCGGCACGATGCCCTGGATGATCATCGCGCCGATCATCAGCGCCATGACGGGATTGGCCGGAATGCCGAGCGTCAGCAGCGGAATGAACGAGGTCTGCGCGCCGGCATTATTGGCCGATTCCGGCCCTGCGACGCCGGCGACCGCGCCCTGGCCGAATTCCTGCGGCGTCTTCGACAGGCGTTTTTCCACCGTATAGGAGGCGAAGGAAGCAAGGATCGCGCCGCCGCCCGGCAGGATGCCGAGCGCCGAACCGATCGCCGTGCCGCGAATGACGGGAGCGATCATCTGCTTGAATTCCTGGCGCGAGGGCAGGAGACCGGATACCTTGGCCATCAGCACCGTGCGTGTCGACTCGCCCTCGAGATTGCGCAGGATTTCCGCCACCCCGAAGACGCCGACGGCGAGTGCCACGAAATTAAGCCCGTCAGCATATTCACGGATGCCGAGCGTGAAGCGCGGCGTGCCGGTATAGATGTCGGTGCCGACGAGGCCGAGCAGCAGCCCGAGCGCCACCATCGCCAGCGCCTTGACGACCGAACCATGCGCCAGCGCGATCGAGGAAACGAGACCGACGATCATGAGCGAGAAATACTCGGCCGCACCGAATTGCAGCGCGATGTCGGTGAGCGGCGGGGCGAAGATCGCCACGAGGAAGGTTGAGACCGTACCGGCGAAGAACGAGCCGAGAGCCGCGATCGCGAGCGCCGCCCCCGCCCTGCCCCTGCGCGCCATCTGATAGCCGTCGATCGCGGTGACGGCGGACGAGGACTCGCCCGGCATGTTGATGAGGATCGCTGTCGTCGAGCCGCCATACTGCGCGCCGTAATAAATGCCGGCGAGCATGATGAGTGAAGAAACCGGCTCAAGCTGGAAGGTGATCGGCAGGAGCATGGCGATCGTCGCGGTGGCGCCGATGCCGGGCAGCACGCCGATCAGCGTGCCGAGCAGCACGCCGATCAGGCAGAAGAGAAGATTGTCGATTGTCGCCGCTGTGGCGAAGCCGAGCGCGAGATTGCTGAAGAGATCCACCATCGCCTCCTAGAACCGGACCCAGGGGCCGAAACGCTCGAACGGCAGCCCGAGCCCATAGCTGAAGACGGCGACCGAAAAGATCGTCAGCAGCAGCGAGAGGATGACCGCATACACCACGTTCATTTTGCGCGATGCAAAGCAGGCGATGAAGGCAGTGAAGAACAGCGCCGGCGCAAATCCGAGCCCCCGCACCGTCAGCCCGAAGAAGACGGGAGCCGGCAGGATGAAGAGCATGCCGCGCCAGGCGAAGGGATCGACCGGCTCCCCCTCCACTCGCAGCGCCTGAATGAAGATGATCGCGCCGAGAAGTATCAGCGCGCAGGCAAGGATGAACGGGAAATAGCCGGGGCCCATGCGCAACGCCGTGCCGAGATCGAGCCCCAGTGACTGGAAGGCAAAGAAAGCGCCGGTCGCGACGAAAAGCGCGCCGCAGATCGCATTGGTGGTATCGAAACTGATGGACTTCATGGTGTCTCCTGGAGTTGGAGATGGTTCACGTGACGCCGTCACAAAGGAGCTAGCCCCTCATCCGCCTCTCGGCACCTTCTCCCCTTAAACGGGGAGAAGGGGACACACCGCAAACCTCCCACCTCGGCCGCCGTTGCTCGTGGCAAATCCCGTCCCCCGCGCGTGGGGAGAGATTAGGGTGAGAAGCTCGTCCGGCACGTCGAACGAGGATTTGATCATCAGTCGGCGTATTCGCCGGCAGCCTCGATCACCGGCTTCCAGCGGGCGATCTCGGTTTCGAGCTTGGCTTTCAAAGCAGCAGGCGTTGCATCGCCGTCGGAAGACGGCGCGGTGCCGAGCTCGGCGAAACGGGCGCCGACATTCGGATCCTTCAGCGCCACCTGCAGCGACTTCGACAAGCGCTCGTTGACCTCGGCCGGCGTGCCCTTCGGCGTGTAGATGCCATGCCAGATACCGACTTCGAAGCCGGCCAGGCCGGCTTCGACAGCCGTCGGAACGTCCTTCAGCACGTCAAGACGCTTCGGCGAGGTCACGGCATAGGCCTTGATCGTGCCGCCGGTGATCTGCTTCGTCGTGTTGGTGGTCTGGTCGCACATGATATCGACCTGGCCGCCGAGCAGATCGGTCATTGCAGGGCCGGTTCCCTTGTAGGGAACGGTCGTGAGTGGCGTCTGGATGGCGCTCATGAACATCATGCCGCAGAGATGCGAGGCCGCACCGATGCCGGCGTTGGCGACCGTCACCTTATCCTTGTTGGCCTTGACGTAGTCGATCAGTCCCTTGAGGTCGGTCGCCTCGAAGTCCTTGCGCGCGACGATCGTCATCGGCACCTCGGTGACGAGGCCGACATAGTCGAAGGCGCCGAGTGTGTCGTAGGCGAGCTTGCGATAGAGCGTGGCGCTGGTCGCCATGCCGATATGGTGCAAAAGGATGGTGTAACCATCGGGATCGGCGTTCGCCACGCGGCCGGCGCCGAGCGTGCCGCCGGCACCGCCGACATTTTCAACGACGATCTGCTGGCCGAGATCCTTCGACATGGATTCAGCGACAAGGCGTGCAACCGTATCGGTCGGGCCGCCGGCCGCGAAGGGCACGACCATGGTGATGGTCCGTTCGGGATAGGTCTGCGCCGAAGCGACGCCGGCGAGAAGAGAGACCGCGGCAGCCGCGGTCAGGCCGAGCATGGCCTTCAGTATTTTCATCGTTTCCTCCCTGATGAAACAAGCAAGCCCGCCGACACATCCTCCGCGCCGGTTCGGATCACCTATTTGCCGCCGGAAAAAATCGAGCTGCAATCATTGCCGCCGCTTTCGCAAGACAATTATGCGACAGTGCGATGCAGCATGGGTCGATTTGGAAACAAACGGCTGCTGCGATGGGTGGAAATCCACCCATCGCGGCCCGAAGAATTGCGCAGCCAGCCAAGCAGCCTAGCTGTCGATGATCATCATCCGCTTGTCCAGCCCGTATTTCTGCATCTTTTCGTAAAGGGTCTTGCGGGAAATGCCGAGCGACTCATAGACCGGCTTGAGGCTGCCGCCATGCGCCACGAGGGCGCTGGCAATCACCCCTCGCTCGAATTCGGCGACCCGTTCCGCAAGCCCGGTCGCCTCCTCAGCCTGCCGTCCGCCGTTGTCGAGGCCGAGGACCAGACGATCGGCGGCGTTCCTGAGTTCCCGCACATTGCCGGGCCAGTCGCGCTGGGCAATGTCGGAGATCACCTCCGGCGGCACCGCCACTTCGTCACGGCCGTAGCGGGCTGCCGCTTCCCGCACCAGCTGCAGGAAGAGCAGCGGAACGTCCGCCCGGCGTTGCGACAGCGACGGCACGTGCAGCGTCGCGACGTTCAGTCGGTAGAAAAGATCGGCGCGAAAGCGGCCAGCGGCTACCTCGGCCTCCAGATCCACCTTGCTCGTCGCGATGAAGCGCACGTCGAGCGGCACGATCTCGTTCGATCCGAGCCTGGAGATCACCCGCTCCTGCAGCACCCGCAGGAACTTCGCCTGCAGATCGAACGGCATGGAGCCGATCTCGTCGAGCAGGATGGTGCCGCCGCGCCCATGTTCGAACTTTCCGTAGCGCGGCCTGACGGCGCCGGGAAAAGCGCCGGGCTCATGGCCGAAAAGCTCGCTCTCGATCAGGTTTGCCGGCAACGCGGCGCAGTTGATGGCAATGAACGGCCGGCTTGCCCGGGCGCTGATATCGTGGAGCGCGCGGGCCACCACCTCCTTGCCCGCCCCGGTATCGCCGACGATGAGCGTATCGGCGTCGCTGGCGCCGATCGCACGGATCCTGTAGCGCAGATCCACCATCACCTGCGTGCGCCCCGGCAGCCGCGCCTCGATATCGTCGCGTTTGCCGGCGACCGCCTTCAGCAGCCGGTTTTCGAGCACCAGGCCGCGCCGCTCCATCGCCCGGCGGATGACGCCGGCGAGCATTTCCGGCGTGAACGGCTTCTCGATGAAATCATAGGCGCCTTCGCGCATCGCCTTCACCGCAAGCTGCACATCACCATGGCCGGTGACGAGAATAACCGGCACCTCCTGATCGATCTCGCGGAT
Source organism: Rhizobium aethiopicum (assembly GCF_900094625.1). Lineage (GTDB taxonomy): Bacteria > Pseudomonadota > Alphaproteobacteria > Rhizobiales > Rhizobiaceae > Rhizobium > Rhizobium aethiopicum. The sequence continues at coordinate 26,257 of NZ_FMAJ01000007.1, forward strand.
CTTCTGCATCAGGCTCATGCCGTCCATGCCTGGCATGCGGATGTCGCTGACGACGACGCCGGGAAAGCTGTAGCCAATCAGCTCCAGCACATGGTCACCGTTCGAAAATGTCTCGACGCTGAAGCCGGATAGCTCCAGCGCCTGCGCCGTCGAGCGGCGCAGTTCCTCCTCGTCGTCAACAAGCAGGATCTTGGCATCGTTCATTCCGCCGCCTCCGGCATCAGCCCTGCTGCCGACTGCAGCTCGATGCGGAACACCGCGCCCCCTTCGGGATGATTGCCCGCAGTCAGGCTGCCGCCGAAATCCTTGACGATGTTGTAGGAGATAGAAAGCCCAAGACCGAGCCCCTTGCCCACGCCTTTGGTCGTGAAGAAGGGATCGAAGATGCGCTCCGCGATCGCCGCCGGGACGCCCGGTCCATGGTCGCGCACCGTCAGCACCACCTTGCCGGTCGCCTCAAAGGCCGAGACCTCGATGCGCCTGTCATCCAGCCCTTCCACCGCGTCAGCGGCATTGGAGATCACATTTACCAGCACCTGCTGCAGCCGTACCGAACCGGCGCGCACGACCGGCGGCGATGCGCCGAGATCGAGCCGAAGCTCGGCATCCGCCGCCTTCAGCCGCCAGGCGATGATCTCCAGCGTATCGCGCATCGCATCGTCGAGAGAAACCGGCCCGAGCTTCTCGTTCGGTTTGCGAGCGAAGTTGCGCAGATGCCGGCTGATCGAGGCCATGCGGTCGATCAGCCCGCCAATCCGCCTTATATTGTCGCGCGCCTCCTCCGTCCGGCCGCGATCGATCAGCACGGAGGCGCTGTCCGTATAGGTCTTGGCGGCGGCGAGCGGCTGGTTGAACTCATGCGAAAGGGCAGCCGACATCTGACCGAGGCCGGCGAGTTTGCCAGCCTGGATGAGATCGGCCTGCGTCTGGCGAAGCTGCTGCTCCGTCAATCGCCGCTCGGCGATCTCCTCCTCGATGCGGCTGTTGACTCGGGCAAGATCGGCCGTGCGCTCGTCCACCCGCCGCTCCAGCTCATTACGCGCCTCGGCCTGCATCTGCATGCGCTCGGCAAGCCGCGCCCGCCGCTGGCGAATGACGGCCACAGCAAGCCCGGCGATGCAAAGAATGAGAAAGACCGCGACAAGTGCGGTGCGCGCCTGGGCGCGGATGGAACTCGTCTCCATCAGCACATTCACTGTCCAGTCCTCAGCCGGCATGTAATGCGACAGCACGAGATACTCGCTTGCGCCCCGGTCGCCCGCGAGCGTCATCAGATCATGCGGCTCGAAGCGATGACGCGTAACCGGCAGGGCTGTCAGTCTCGCATTGGCATAGCGCCGCGACGCTTCCGTGCGAGCGATGCGGTCGGCCGTCAGCGGCAGGATCGCGCCGTAGAGCCATTCCGGGCTGCCGGACATGAAGATGATGCCCTCCGGATCGGAGACGAAGATCTTGTATTCCCCGCCGCTCCAGGAAGATTCGATCATGTCGATATCGACCTTGAAGACAATGACGCCGCGAATATCCGCGCCGACCCTGATCGGCGCCGAAAAATAGTAGCCGCGCTTCAGCGACGTGGTGCCGAGAGCGTAAAACCGGGCCTGCCGACCTTCGATCGCGTCCTGGAAATAGGGCCGGTAGTTGAAATTCTGGCCGACGAAGCTTCCCGGTCCATCGTAATTGCTCGCGGCGATCGTCTCCCCATCCGGCTTCACCACATAGATGTCGGAGGATTTCAAAAGCCCATTGATCTCCTTGAGATAGAGATTGGCCGCATCGCGTAACGCCATGTCGTCGGGCGCGCTGACCAGTTCCTTGATATCGTCGTGATCGGCGATCAGCGCCGGCAGCGCCTCATAGCGGCTGAGATGGCCGCTGAGCGCCGAAACCGCAAGGCGCAGCGCCGTTCCCGCCTGCGCGGAGGCCTCCTGCATATAGGCGCGCGTCGCAATCGCGCTTCCGTAGGTGAAGAAGGCGAAAATGACGAGCGGCACCAACATGAGCGCCGCTATCGAACGATATCTCGACGACAGATCCGGCTCCTCCCTTTCCGCCTCCACTCCCCAGCAAGGCATGCCTGACGGCTCAGTTTAATGAGGCAAGCGAGGATTTCCAAGGGCTCGCCGAAACTTGACACTCGGCAGGGGCGGATGTCCTATTGCTGCACCGCAAGGAGATCCCTCATGAGCGACGACCAGACGCCCGCCGACAGCAAGCTCACCAGTTCCAAGCGCCGCTGGGCGGCCGAAGGCAAGTTCCTGACCGGCCGCATCAGCCGTCCCGACACCGAGCGCCTGCCGCCCGGCCAGCACCTCGTCAAGAACTGGCCGGTGCTCGATCTCGGCCAGCAGCCCGTCATTTCCACCGAGAGCTGGCGGCTCGAGGTGCGCGGTCTCATCGAAACGCCTCTCACCCTTACCTGGGCCGATTTCCAGGCGATCGAGCAGAGCGCTGGGGTGAGCGATATCCACTGCGTCACCACCTGGTCGCGCTACGATAACAATTGGATGGGCGTATCGACGCGCGATCTGCTCGACCGCGCCATGCCGAAGCCGGAAGCAGCGTACGTCATGCTGACGAGTTATGACGGCTATACCACCAATCTGCCGCTGGCCGATTTCGCCGCCGAGGACGCAATCCTGGCGACTTCATGGGAGGGCCTGCCGCTGACGCCGGATCATGGCGGGCCGATGCGCCTCGTCGTGCCGCATCTCTATTTCTGGAAAAGCGCCAAATGGCTGCGCCGGATCGAGTTGCTGGCCGCAGACGAAGCCGGCTTCTGGGAAAAGAACGGCTACCACATGTATGGCGATCCCTGGCGCGAGCAGCGCTATTCCGACGACTGAGCCCTCGGCCGCAGGAAGCGCCGAAGGGCAAAAACCGCAAGGCAAAACAAAGTCGCAAGCCCCGTCAGCGACGCCATACTGGCGAAATGAAGCGGTATCCTGCTCCAGCGCGGCTTGATGATATCGGCCGTATTGAAAGCTTCGCCGCTGAACTGGCAGGTGACGAGCGCAAGCCCGCGCCGCACCATGTCGACGTCGACGGCCGAAATAAGCTCGTTGGCTCCATCCGCCTCCCGCGGCATCTCCCGCATCGCCATCAGCACGGCTTTCGTCGCTGCGAGATAGGCATGGGCGCATTCGTTGAACGGGCTTTCCTCATCCGCCACGCTGCCTGGCACCCTGCCCCAGAGACAGTAGGAATACTGGATCTCCGCATAGTTGAGGACGCGCCGGAACGGCTCGTTCGTATCGACCGCGCGCGACGCAAGATCGATGATCCCGCTGCGATAATCTGAAATCACCGCCATCTCGCCATGGGAAATTTCCGGGATATCGATACCGGCATGGCTGCCGCCTGCGCTTAGACCATGCGCGCAGGCGTTGCCGGCGAATAGAAGCAGGCTTGCCCCAAGACTGAGAACGCCAAGCCCGCTACGTTGCATCACCGGAACGCCGGCCGTAGACCGCCTTTGGCAGCAAGACGCCGTTCCGCCAGCATGCCAAAAACAAGGCCGAGCGTCGCCCAAAGGATCGCGTGCATGCCGAGCGAGGTGGTGCGGAAACGCCAAAGCACCACCGCCGAGAAATTCTCCGGCACCTCGTTGATAGGCGGCAACAGATAGAGAACCGCGCCGATGAAGACGAGATAGGCGATGCCGGCGACAATCGCGCCGTTCCACAGGCCGAAACGCTCGGCAAGGCGACGCGAAAGCGCGACCGCCGCAATCAGCGAGGCGAGCGAAACGACGATCATCAGGAAGAACAGCTCGGTCCTGACGCCGATCGTATCGGGATTGCCGACCGCCGGCGGGGTAGCCGGATACTTGACTGCAGGAACGAGCACGATCGCCACGAAGGCGGCGATGGCGATGACGGCCGAGGTGCCGCGTGGCGAAAGGCTGCTGAGGCGGCCGTGCACGAAAGCGAAGGCGAGCGAAAAGAGCCCGCCGACGGCAATGCTGTAGGCCATGACGCCGGTGAAAAGGCCGAGACCGGCCTGCGTGGCGCGGCTGACGATTTCAGGCTCGGCAGCTTCACCGGCCGCCTGGGCGCTCGCCTCCTCGAAGGCGATCGCCGCATCGACCTGCGGCTCGCCGAAGGTGTGGGCGAAAGCGAAAACGAGGATGCCAGCAATCATGCCCGCGAGCATCCCGCGAAGCAGAAGGTTTCCAACCATGTCAGTATTCCCTTAGTGGCAGGGAAAGCCGAGGAGATGGCGGCCGTCATGCACGAATTCGTGCACATACATGCCGTTGAACAGCGCCATCGCGCCTTCCTCTGTGCCGACGAAATAAAGGACGATGAGCATCAGCAGGCCGCCGAAGATCGCCCAGGGCAGGATCTCGCCGACCGGGATCGGAGCGGGCGCCGCGACGGGCGCGAAAGTGGTATCAGACATGTATTCCTCCGGAATGACGCGTTCAGTCGAAAGAGTGTTGTGCGGCAGGGTCTGACTTCCAGCGCGAAGAGCTTTCGACACGCTGGTCACAGTGGCGCGACCGCGCCGGATTTCCACCGGCTTCCAAACCCGCAACAGCACGTTTATATCTGCACGCGGAAGAGACTGTCAACGAAACTTCACGAAGCCGGCCAAGGCCGTCCCCACCCATCCTCGGAGATCGGAACGACCGTGAACACGCGCCTCACCTGGATCTGCCACGGCGCGACGACGGCGAGCCGCAAGGCCCTGTTCCCGCTCGACGAACCGCTGGAAGGCAGGGCGGCGCAGGAGGCCGGCAGGATCGCGGCTCTGCCCCGCGCCGATCATATTGTCACGAGCCCCGCCTTGCGCGCCCGCCAGACGGCCGATGCCCTCTGTCTCGAAGCGCGGATAGAACCGTCGCTTCGAGACTGCGACTACGGCCGCTGGGCTGGCGGGTCGATCGAGGCGATCGAGGCGGCGGAGCCGGAAAACCTTCTGGCCTGGATGGCCGAGCCGGAGGTGGCCCCGCACGGCGGCGAGAGCCTTGTTGATCTGCGAAAGCGCGTCGCTGGCTGGATGGAGACCCAGGCCGCCCATGGCGGTCACGTGATCGCCATCAGCCACGCGGCGGTCATCAGGGCTGCAGTCGCACATGTGCTTCAGGCGCCGCCCTCCTCCTTCTGGCTGACCGACGTCGAGCCACTCGCCATCCTTCGCATGACCAACAACGGGAGCCGCTGGTCTCTGCGCTTCCAGCATTAGAGAATCCTTATTTTATCCAGCCTTGCACAAGCAAATCGCGTCATCCCTGTTGAACCCGGTATTGCGGGGACTACTTCCTTGTCCCAAGGAGATGGAAGAATGACATATGATTGGAGTGGAGAGCGTACGCGGCGCCTGCGGTTGATGCGCGTCGCCACGTTCATCGTTCTGGCCGGTATCATCGTCAGCGTTCCGCTGCTGATCGTCACCGCCTGATGCACGAGAAGAGGCGAGCGATGCGTCAGCTCGCTCGCCTTCGTTCTTCTTTTGCCCTCTTCAGCCCTAACCATTTGCAGCCAATATCCTCCTCATGGACGGGGCCGGCGAAACCGCTACAGTAGCGATTGTGATTGAACGGCAATGCTATGCGTCTGCCGGCAGCCGCAACTGCCCCTCTGATAATTCGCCTTCCGGTTTCAACGAACATTTCAGATTTTTGTGGTATCTCGGCGCGGGTGGAGATGGAGAAGGCGTAATGCCGGTGTTTTTCCAGAGCAGGGCCGGAAGGCAATGCATGTCGATCGTCTGCTTGGGGATAACCCTGTGGCTGCTCGGTGCGCTGCTGCAGTTCGACGACGGCCTGGTCTCTTTCATGACCGGTTTCAGCGCGTACGGCGCCGACAAACTCGTTCTGGGGCTCGGCATCGCCGGCGCCATGAGCTTCATCTATTCGGTGCTGCGTATTGCCGATCTGCGCAAGGAAATGGAACTGCGCGTCGCCGCCCAGGCAAAGGCGGACTGGACGGCAACTCACGACCATCTGACCAAGCTGCCGAACCGCTACGCCTTCGAGCGCAAAATTCTTTCGCGGCCGATCAGAAGCGACGAGGCCGAAATCGAGGAATGGGACCGCAACGTCACCATCTTCTCCGTCGACCTCGACGGCTTCAAGAAAGTCAATGATCTCGTCGGCCACAAGGGCGGCGACGTGCTATTGATCGAAGTCGCCAGACGCATCTGCGCGCTCGGCAATGCCGATTGCGTCTACCGTTTCGGCGGCGACGAATTCATCATCGTCGCCTTCGCCCTGACGTCGCAACGCGAGGAGCGTTTCGCCAAGCTGCTGATCCAGGCCGTCACCCGGCCGATTCATATCGATGGCTCTGCCGTCGAAGTCGGCGCGAGCGTCGGTTACGATCGCTGGGTTGAGGGCAGCGAACCGCTGGAAGACGCCGCCCATCGTGCCGATCTCGCCATGTATGAAGCCAAATCACGCGGCCCCAACCATTATCTGGTCTTCGAAACTTCGATGCAGGACAAGGTAACGGAGCGCGCCTCCCTGGAAGCTAGACTGCGCGCGGCAATCGCCAACAAGGCGATCAAACCTTTCTACCAGCCGCTGATCGATCTCAAGACCGGCCAGCTCTGCGGCTTCGAAGCCCTCGCCCGCTGGGTCGGCGAGGATGGCGTCAATATCCCGCCGCCTGTATTCATCGACATCGCCGAGGAAACCGGCATGGTTACGGCCTTGTTCGAGGATCTCCTTGCTCAGGCATGCAGCGATGCGCTCACCTGGCCAGCGCATATCACGTTGTCCTTCAACGTCTCGCCGGTGCAGATGGAAGACAGGCTGCTGACGTCCCGCATCCTCAAGGTCCTTTCGGCGAGTCGGCTGCCGCCGCAACGCCTGGAAGTCGAGATTACCGAAAACGCGCTGATCCAGGATCCCGCTATCGCCGCCGTCATTCTCGAAGAGCTGCATGCGGCCGGCATCCAGATCGCCCTCGACGATTTCGGCACCGGCTATTCGAGCCTCGCCCAGCTCGCCCGCTACCGCTTCGACAAGATCAAGATCGACAAAAGCTTCATCGCCACCTATCGCGACGACGAACGCCAGGAAAAGATCGTCCGCGCCATGCTCGGCCTCGGGAGAAGCCTCAATATCAAGACGACTGCGGAAGGTATCGAGGAGCATGGCCAGCTTGCCTTCCTGCTGGAGCTCGGCTGCGACGTCGGCCAGGGTTATCTTTTCGGCAAGGCGATGCCCGCCGCCGAGGCGAGCATCTTCATCCGTGATCGCAACGCCAATCTGGCGTCCACGGCCTGACCCTGCCTTCAGCTGAATTGTCCCAAGTTTTTGCGTTCCGGTCGGCGCCAGCCACCGTCAGCATGTTGCGCACGGCGTCGGCCATTGCACGCCGGAGCTTCCCATCATTGTCCCGCCAATGCCTGATGACATCACGTGCGTGGTCGGGGCCGGCAGGCGTGGCGGTGGGCCCAAGCGAGGTGACCGCCGATTGGTGCCTTTCCAGCCGGAGTTTCGGCACTAAGTTCGGCCATCGTACGACTGCGCGGAGTCTCTGAAGATATGCCATCCACCGACCTCCTCCTGACCTTCAACGCCGGCTCTTCGACCGTGAAGATCGGTATCTTTACGATCGAGGGAACCGAAGCGCGGCGTATCGGCAAGGGGATGATCGACTTCCGCGCCGAGCCGCTTTCACTCAATCTGACGGAAGGACCACAGAGGTTCGAGGCGCCGTTGAAATCTGAGGTGTCGGAAGACCTGCATGATGTCATCGACGAGACCTTCGCGCTTCTCGCCGATCATTTCGACATTGCCGCCGTGCGCGCCGCCGGGCACCGCGTCGTCCATGGCGGCAGCCGCTTCATCGGACCGGCCGCTCTCGATGACGATGCGATCGACGCCATCGACGCGCTGACCCCACTTGCGCCCCTGCACCAGCCGCAAGCGCTGCGCTTCGTCCGCGCCCTCCGGCATTTGAAGCCGCATCTTGCCCAGACCGCCTCTTTTGACACGGCCTTCCACTCCACGCAGGACGATCTCGTCCGCCGATTCGCCATTCCCCGCGCGCTGCATGAGGAGGGCATCAAGCGTTACGGCTTCCACGGCCTTTCCTATAAATTCATCGCCGGTGAACTCCGTCGCAGGTTGCCGCAAGCGGCAATGGTGGTGGTTGCCCATCTCGGCAGCGGCGCCAGCCTCTGTGCGCTGGATCAGGGCGTCAGCCGCGATTGCAGCATGGGCTTTTCGACACTCGACGGCATCCCGATGGCGACGCGCCCGGGCTGGCTCGATCCCGGCGTCATCCTGCATCTGGCCGGCGAAAAGGAGCTGTCCTTCGGGGAGATCGAGGATCTGCTCTATCACCACTCCGGACTGCTCGGCGTTTCCGGCATCAGCGCCGACACGCGCGATCTGTTGCAGGACGGCCGGCCGGAGGCGCGTCAGGCGATCGATCTCTTCACGCTGCGCATTGCCGGCGAAATCGGCCGCATGGCTGTTTCACTCGGCGGCCTCGACGCCGTCGTCTTCACCGCCGGCGTCGGGGAGCATCAGCCGGAGATCCGGGCCGGAGTGGCGAAACGACTAACCTGGCTTGGCTTGACGCTCGACGAAAAGGCCAACACCGCGAATAGTTTCACGATCAGCACCGGGGAAAGCCGCATGGCCGCCCATGTCGTTGCCACGGACGAAGAACAGGTGATCGCCGATGAGGCGCTGTCCGTTCTTCGCGCCCGCTGATCCAGATCAATGGCGCGCTGACGCCGGCAGCTAGAATAAACGTTGAACGCGTTTTCGAACGGGAGAAGCCACATGGAAAAGCATGTCTCGACCGCCGCCCTGAGCGATACCGAACTCACCCTGATCGACCGCTACTGGCGAGCGGCCAACTATCTCTCAATCGGCCAGATCTACCTTCTGGCCAATCCGCTGCTGCGCGAGCCGCTGAAAGCCGAACACATCAAACCCCGCCTGCTAGGTCACTGGGGCACGACACCCGGCCTCAACTTCATCTATGCGCATCTCAACCGGCTCATCCGCGCCCGCGACCTCGATATGATCTATATGTGCGGCCCCGGCCATGGCGGACCGGGCATGGTCGCCAATACCTATCTCGAAGGCACCTACAGCGAGATCTATCCCGATATCTCAGAGGATGCCGAAGGCATGCGCAAGCTCTTCCGGCAATTCTCCTTCCCCGGCGGCATCCCGAGCCACGCGGCGCCGGAAACGCCGGGATCGATCCACGAAGGCGGCGAACTCGGCTACGCCCTCGTCCATGCCTATGGCGCCGCCTTCGACAATCCCGATCTTATTGTCGCCTGCGTCGTTGGCGATGGCGAGGCCGAGACCGGGCCGCTCGCCGCGAGCTGGCATTCCAACAAGTTCCTGAACCCCGCCCGCGACGGCGCCGTGCTGCCGATCCTGCACCTGAACGGCTACAAGATCGCCAACCCGACGATTCTCGGCCGCGCGAACGATGACGACATCAGGCACCTCTTCGAAGGCTATGGCCACGAGCCGTTCTTCGTCGAGGGCCATGAGCCGCGCGACATGCATCAGAAGATGGCCGCGACCCTCGATCTGGTCTTCGACCGCATACGCGAGATCCAGGATCAAGCCCGCAGCGGCCAGCCTGCGGACGACTTCCCGCGCTGGCCGATGATCGTGCTGCGCAGCCCCAAGGGCTGGACAGGCCCGAAGGAAGTCGACGGCAAGAAGGTGGAAGGCTTCTGGCGCGCCCATCAGGTGCCGGTCTCCAACTGCCGCGGGGATGACGGTCACCGCAAGATCCTTGAGGACTGGATGCGCGGCTATGATCCCGAAGACCTGTTCGGCGCCGACGGCCGGCTGAAACCGGAACTGCGCGCGCTTGCCCCCTTCGGCGAACGCCGTATGGGCGCCAATCCGCATGCCAATGGGGGCTTGCTGCGCAAGGAATTGGCCGTGCCCGATATTTGGGATTATGCGGTCGAGATCGGCAGGCGCGGCAGCGTCGCGGCACAGTCGACCGAGATTCTCGGCCATTACCTGCGCGACACGATAAAGCTCAACGCGGAGGCCGCCAATTTCCGTATCTTCGGCCCGGACGAAACGGAATCGAACCGCCTCGGCAGCGTCTTCGAAGCCACCGACCGTGTCTGGATGGAGGACATCGAACCCTACGATGTCAAACTCTCCCGGGACGGACGCGTCATGGAGGTGCTCTCCGAACATCTCTGCCAGGGCTGGCTGGAGGGCTACCTGCTGACCGGCCGGCACGGCCTCTTCTCCTGCTACGAGGCCTTCATCCACATCGTCGATTCCATGTTCAACCAGCACGCCAAATGGCTGAAGGTCACCCGCGAGCTCGAATGGCGCAGGCCGATTTCATCGCTGAACTATTTGCTGACCTCGCATGTCTGGCGCCAGGACCATAACGGATTCAGCCATCAGGATCCCGGCTTCGTCGACCTCGTCGCCAACAAGAAGGCGGATATCGTCCGCATCTACCTGCCACCGGATGCCAATACCCTGCTCTGGGTCGGCGACCATTGCCTGCGCACCTATAACCGCGTCAACGTCATCGTCGCCGGCAAGCAGCCGGAGCCGCAATGGCTGTCGATGGACGAAGCGGTGAAACATTGCGAGGCCGGAATCGGCGTCTGGCGCTGGGCGAGCAACGAGGAAGACACGATCTCGCCCGATCTCGTCATGGCCTGCGCCGGTGATGTCCCGACCATGGAGACGCTTGCCGCCGTGGACCTGCTGCGCAAGGCCGTTCCGGCACTGAAGATCCGTACCGTCAACGTCGTCGACCTGTTGGCGTTGCAAGCCAGCGACGAACATCCGCACGGCCTTTCCGACGCGGACTTCGATGCGATCTTCACGTCGGACAAGCCTGTCATTTTCGCCTATCACGGCTATCCCTATCTCATTCACCGCCTGACATATAAGCGCACCAACCACCAGAACATCCACGTCCGCGGTTTCATCGAGGAAGGCACGACGACCACACCCTTCGACATGACGGTGCTCAACCAACTCGACCGCTTCCATCTCGCCATCGAAGCCATCGAGCGCGTACCGGGACTGAAGAAAAAAGCGGCGGATGCTCTCGCCGCTTTTCACGGCAAGCTCGCGGAGCATCACGACTATGTCAGGGAGCATGGCGAGGACATGCCGGAGGTACGGAACTGGACGTGGCCTGCGGCATGAGAAATCTACGGCTGACGCGCGATGTGGGATGGCCGACCGCCAAAACCTATGCCCGTTCAAGCCGAGCTTTTTCGCTCATCCGCCAGACCCTTGGCGTTTCTCCCGCATATTTCAGGAAGAAGCGCGAGAAATAGGCCGGATCGGCAAAGCCGAGGCGAAATCCGATCTCCTGAACGCTGCCGATCGTAAAGATCAGCTGGCGCTTCGCCTCTTCGATCAGTTTGCCGGCGATCAGCTGATGTGGGGTATTTCCCGTCATCGACCGGGCGATCCGGGTGAGATGCGTCGATGAAACCCCCAGTTCTTTGGCATAGAACGAAGCAGGCTTGTGCGATCGGAAATGCTGCTGAATGAGCTCGTTCAGCATCTCCATCCGCCGCTCGTTCTCGTTTGACGGAAACTCCTGCGCATTTCCCTCACGGGAAATCCGCGCCGTCAGCCGCAACGCCAGCCCAACATAGGCGGCCAGCACCTCGTTGCGGCCACTGCGGCGGTTTTCGAATTCATCACCAAGCCGCCTCAGCGTCTGCATGACATAGGCAGCCTCGGTATTATTGGAATCGAGCGGCGTCAGATGCGGCATCGCCAGCCACTCGCCGAGATGGCTTCGCTCGCCGGGCGGATGGCTAAGATGGGATCCCAGTATTGTGATGACGAGGCCATCGATATCACGTGAGAAGCGAAAGCCGTGATTGAAGCCAGGGGGAACCGTGATGACGGCGGGCGGACGGATGCCATGGCTCCTGGCGCCGAAGATCGCATTGCCCGAACCCGCTTCGATGTATAATATCTGAAAGAAGTTCTCGTGGCGGTGTAGGCGAATTTCCCACTGGTGCAGGCTGCTGCGGGAGCGGATTGTTTCGCAATGCAACCAGAATTCCGGCGTTCGCCCGGTATTTTCTCCATAGAGCTCGTAGGTCGGTATAGGCCTGCGCATCGGCTCCCTCCCGCGCTAATGTTCGATAAGTGCAATTTTTAGGCGGGAATGTCCATTGCTGGCGCATTGATGGCGCGGCAGAATCTGGCAAAACGCAAAAAGCGAGGGAGGACACATTTGCGAACCCGGGTCGCCATCATCGGTTCAGGTCCATCTGGCCTGCTTCTCGGCCAGCTTTTGACCGAAGCGGGAATCGATAATGTCATCCTCGACCGCGTGAGCAAGGACTACATCCTCGGCCGGGTCCGCGCCGGCGTGCTGGAGGAAGGCACCGTCCGGCTGCTGGACGAGGCCAAAGCTGGAGCAAGGCTGCACGCCGAAGGCCTGCCGCATGACGGCTTCTCTCTTGCCTTCGACGGACGCGACCATCGCATCGACCTCTACGGCCTGACCGGCGGCCGACGCGTCACCGTCTATGGGCAGACCGAGGTAACGCGCGACCTCATGGAGCGGCGAGAAACAAGCGGCGCCCAATCGCTCTACGATGTCGCCGATGTCGCGCCCTGGGATTTCGACAGTCAATCTCCCTTTGTGACCTATGAAAGGGACGGCGTTACCAAGCGCATAGATTGCGATTTCATTGCCGGCTGCGACGGCTTTCACGGCGCAAGCCGCAAGGCCATTCCCGAACGGGCGATCCGAAGCTTCGAGAAGATCTACCCCTTCGGCTGGCTGGGCCTGCTGGCCGATGTGGCGCCTGTCAGCCGTGAACTGATCTACGCCAATCATCCGAGGGGCTTTGCGCTCTGTTCGATGCGTTCGGCCACACGCAGCCGCTACTACGTTCAGTGCCCGCTTGACGCGAAGCTCGAAGACTGGAGCGACAATCGCTTCTGGGACGAGTTGAGACGGCGTCTGCCGGTCCATCACGCGGAGGCATTGACGACCGCCCCATCCTTCGAGAAATCGATCGCTCCCCTGCGCTCCTTCGTCGCCGAGCCCATGCGTTTCGGCCGGCTCTTCCTTGTCGGCGACGCCGCCCATATCGTGCCTCCGACCGGCGCGAAGGGGTTGAACCTTGCAGCGAGCGACGTCCATTATCTCTTCAGCGGGCTCCTCGAACACTACCGCGAAGGCTCCGACAGCGGCATCGACGCCTATTCGCAGACGGCACTCGCCCGCGTATGGAAAGCTGTCAGGTTTTCCTGGTGGATGACGACGATAATGCACCGGTTTCCCGATACCGGCGATTTCGACCAGAAGATCCAGGAGGCTGAGCTCGATTATCTCACACATTCCCGTGCGGCCTCCACGGTGCTCGCGGAAAACTATGTGGGATTGCCATTCTGATGCGCGGTTGGCGTCAAATCATAATCTCATGGTGATGGATTACCGCATTTATTTCATTTTACATCACCATTTCGCATGACAAGCTAACGCGAATTTGCGCTAGCAAATACGGCGCCGGGAGTGCGCCAACAAGGGAGAGAGAGAATGAAGAAACTGCTTCTGGCCGCCGTTGCGGCAATCGCCATAGGCACCAGCGCCTATGCCGACACCATCAAGGTCGGCGTCATCGGGCCGTTCTCCGGCCCGTTCGCGCTCCAGGGCAAGAACTTCAAGGCCGGCATTGACGCCTATATGGCAGTCAATGGCAACAAGGTCGGCAGCGACACGGTCGAGGTCGTCTACCGCGACGTGCCGCAGGCCGATCCGGCCCAATCCAAGGCGCTGGCGCAGGAACTGATCGTCAAGGAAAAGGTCCAGTATCTCACGGGCTTCTATTTCACCCCCGACGCCATGGCAGTGACGCCGATCCTGAAGCAGGGCAACGTGCCGATGGTCGTCATGAACGCTGCGACCTCGGCGATCGTGACCAAGAGCCCGCTCGTCGTGCGCACTTCGTTTACAACATGGCAGACCTCGACGCCGATCGCCAAGGTTGCCTTCGACGGCGGCGTCAAGAAGGTGATTTCAGTCGTCAGCGACTACGGCCCGGGCATCGACGCCGAGAATGCCTTCAAGGCCGGCTTCGAAAAGGCCGGCGGCCAGGTGGTCGAGGCGATCCGCATGCCGCTTGCGACCAACGACTTCAGCCCGATCATGCAGCGCATCAAGGATTCCGGCGCTGAGGGCGTCTTCGCCTTCCTGCCATCGGGCCCGACGACACTTGGCTTCGTCAAGGCCTATAATGAGAACGGCTTGAAAGCCGCCGGCATCAAGTTCTTCGCGCCGGGTGATCTGACGCAGGAATCCGACCTGCCGGCCCTCGGTGATGCTGCCCTCGGCATCCAGACGACCTTCCACTATGCGGTGTCGCATGACTCTCCCGAGAATAAGGCTTTTGTCGAAGCTGCAGCCAAGGCGATCGGCAACAAGACCGAACTCTCCTTCCCCTCAGTCAGCGCCTATGACGGCATGTATGTCATCTACAAAATGATCGAGGCGACGGGCGGCAAGCAGGATGCCGAGAAGGCTGTCGACGCGGTCAAGGGCCTTGCCTGGACGAGCCCGCGCGGCCCGGTTTCGATCGATCCGGAAAGCCGGCACATCACCCAGAACATCTATCTGCGCGAAGTCGCCAAAGCCGATGACGGGACCTACATCAACAAGGAGATCCAGACGTTCGAGAAGCAGGGCGACCCGGGCCTTGCAGCGACCAAGTAACATCGAGCGTCAGAACGTGCGGGGGGCTTGATATCCCAGGTCCGTCGCATTCAAGCAGGTAGTTCCATGCAGACAGTCTTCAGCATAGCCGTCGACGCGCTTGCCTATGGCATGGTGCTCTTTGTGATCTCGATCGGCCTTTCCGTCACCATGGGGCTGATGCGTGTCGTCAACTTGGCGCATGGCGCGTTCGCCATGATCGGAGGTTATATCGCCTCCTATGCCGCCCGCGACCTCGGCCTCGGTTATGCGGTGGCAATCATCGCCGCCGTGGTCGCCACAATCATCATCGCAGTCCCGCTCGAGCGCTTTCTCTACCGCCGGATCTACGGCGCCCCGGAGCTGACCCAGGTGCTGATGACGATCGGCATCACCTTCTGCGTCATCGGCATCGCGAACTACGTGATGGGACCGACACTGAAGACCATACCGCTTGCCGGCGCCCTGCAGGGATCGGCCGATCTCGGCTTCCGTACCATTCCCGTTCACCGGCTTTTCGTCATCTTCTGCGGTCTCGCCGTTGCGCTCGCCCTCTGGTTCGCGATCGAGCGAACTAGCTTCGGGGTCAAGCTGCGCGCTTCTGTCGACGATTCGGCGATGGCTGCGGCCCTCGGCGTGCGCACCGAGATCATCTATGCGGTGAGTTTCGCCGTTGCCGTTGGGCTTGCCGCCTTCGGCGGCGTCGTCGGCGCCGAACTCCTGCCGGTCGAACCCTATTACGCGCTGCGCTACATGGTGACCTTCCTGGTCGTCGTCTCCGTCGGCGGCGCCGGTTCCATTCCCGGCGCGCTGATCGCCTGCCTGCTGCTCGGCGCAATCGATACTACGGGACGCTACCTGATGCCGGAATTCGGTGAATTCTTCTTTTATCTCGCCGTGATCGCCGTCATCTGCATTTTCCCGCGCGGCCTCGCCGGAAGGGCAAAATAGGATGGCGCTTGTGATCAACAACGAAAACGAACGTCTCCAGCACCGGCGCGCTTTCCTCAGCCACGATCTCGCGGGCATAACGGTGATTGCCGCCATTGCCGCCGTCGGTTATTTCGCCTTCCCCGATAATCTCGCGCTTCTGACGCGGTTGATCACGATCGCGCTGCTCGTCCTGTCGCTCGATCTGGTGACGGGTTATTGCGGCGTCGCGACACTCGGCCATGCCGCCCTGTTCGGCTCCGGAGCCTATGCCGCCGGCATCCTGTCGGCGCATTACGGCATCAACGACCCGCTGCTGATGATGCTTGCAGGCATTGTGGCAGGCGCGCTTGCCGGGTTGCTCAGCGGTGCGATCATCCTGCGCGCGCATGGCCTGCCGCAGCTCGTGCTCTCGATTGCCTTGATCCACCTCTTTCATGAATTCGCCAACAAGGCCTCCTCATGGACAGGCGGCAGCGATGGACTTTCCGGTATCGCGCCGGACCCGGTTTTCGGCCTATTCGAATTCGATCTCTATGGTCATACCGCCTTCTTCTTTGGAATGGCGCTGCTGCTTGTTGTCTTCGTGCTGCTGCGCTTGCTGGTGCGCTCGCCCTTCGGCATGCTCTGCCGCGCCATCAAGCAGGACCCGCTGCGCATCCGCGCCATGGGCGCTTCGCCGACGGCAGCTCTCATCAGAATGTACGTGATCTCGGGCGCGGTGGCGGGCGTCGGCGGCGCTTTGAATGCGATCTCGACGCAGGTCGTCGGCCTGGACAGCCTGTCCTTCACCCAGTCGGCCGAGGCCCTCGTCATGCTCGTGCTCGGCGGCGCCGGCTCCCTCTTCGGGGCGCTCTCCGGCACCGCTGTCTTCATGCTCTTCGAGGATACCGTCTCGGCCGCCAATCCCTTCCACTGGCTCACCATAGTCGGCGTGTTGCTGATCGCCGTCGTGCTCTTTGCGCCCAAGGGTCTTTACGGAACAGCCGCAAGCTTCATTGCCCGCCGCAGGGAAGAGCGCCCATGACCCCTGTCTTCGAAGTCCTCAATCTCCGGAAAGCCTTCGGCGGGCTTGCCGTCACCAATGATGTCTCGCTGGCGATGGCGCCCGGCGACCGCGTCGCGCTGATCGGCCCGAACGGCGCCGGCAAGACCACCTTCGTCAACCTCGTCACCGGCAATCTCTCTCCCGATTCCGGCGAGGTTCGTCTCGCCGGCGAGACGGTAACGGCGGTCGCTGCGGTGGGCAGGGTCAAACGCGGCCTTGTGCGATCCTTTCAGGTGACCCGCCTTTTCCAGGATATGACGCCGGCCGAACATGTGGGACTTGCCGTGCTTCAGCGGGACGGAAAGACTGGGAACATGTTTGGCAACTTTCTTCGCATGCCAGATGTCATGGCGGAAGTCGATGATCTCCTCGGAAAACTCGGATTGGGCTTGCTGATGAATCGCAAGGTCAGCGAAATCGCCTATGGACAGCAGCGGCTTCTGGAACTCGCTGTGGCGCTTGCACTGAAGCCGAAAGTTCTGTTGCTCGACGAGCCGGCAGCCGGCGTGCCGCAGAGTGATACCGGCCGCATCGAGCAGGCGCTGGCCGAGCTGCCTGCCGATCTCGCCGTCCTGATGATCGAGCACGACATGGACCTCGTCTTTCGATTTGCCAGACGCGTCATCGTGCTTGCATCTGGAGCAATCATCTTCGATGGCCCACCTGAAGACGTCACCAGGGATGCGCGCGTCCGTGAGGCCTATCTCGGGAGTTATGCCAATGCCAGCCCTGCCGCTTGAAGTCGAAAACCTATCGGCCGGATACGGGCCGACGCGGGTGCTCGAAGGTATTTCCTTCTCCGTGCCGGCAGGCGCCCGGCTTGCCGTGCTCGGCCGCAACGGCATGGGCAAGACCACGCTTCTGGCAACGCTGGCCGGGCAGACCAGGCGCTATGAAGGCCGCATCCACCTCGGTGGCTCGGATATCACCGCAGCACCGAGCGCAACGCGCGCTCATAAGGGGCTTGGCTACGTGCCGCAGACGCGCTGCGTCTTCCCGACGTTGACGGTGGAAGAAAACCTTTTCGTCGGCCTGAAGGCGCGGCCGAAGACGGCGCTGGAGGAAGCCTATGGCATGTTCCCGCGGCTGAAGGAACGCCGCCGAAACCTCGGCAACCAGCTCTCCGGCGGCGAGCAGCAGATGCTTTCAACGGCCCGAACCATTCTCGGCCGCCCGTCCGTTCTGTTGCTCGACGAACCGCTCGAGGGCCTCGCCCCTGTCATTTGCGAGGAACTGATGGCCGCCTTCGCCGATCTTGCCAACAAAGGCGATATGACCATCCTCCTTGTCGAACAGCGCATCCAGAGCGCGCTCGATTTCGCCGATCACGTCATCATTCTCGAACGAGGGCGACTGGCCTGGACGGGAACGCCGGAAACTCTGTCCCGAGATCACGAGGCCGTGGAGCGCCTGCTTGGCGTCGGCGGCCTCCATTGACATGAGCGGCAGAACGATCGGCGCCGCCGATCAAGTCCGGTTCAGCTGCAAATTCGCGACGCTCTCTGAAACAATAAATGCAATATATCGTCATGAGGGTGTCATCGGCAGCCCGCCATTATTATCCCATCTGTCGCTTGTGCTTGCAAATAGTCGGAATCGATCTCCGCATTTGAACAGTTCAGTTTCTCCCATCTGGATCTGTGCAATCAGAGGGTAGAGTTGATCGGCAGATTGGTCGTTTTCCATTGCCAGGCACTCGATAGAGTTGCATAGTCCGACAACACATGAGGCGGGAGGTAGAAATGGCAAATCACAAGCCGTTCGCAGGCGACGTATACTTGCCTGTTTTTGATATCAACGATCCGATCAGCGGCGACATTCTTGAGAATTCCTACGATACGGACGGAGATCAGCTGCGACTGAATTTCGTCAATGGACAGCGGATCAAGCAGCCGGCGGATGCGGATGATCCCGCGACGACGACGATCATCGAAGGCAAATACGGCACGCTGACCATCCGCTCCGACGGCACCTACATCTATGCGCTGGACCATTCCAAGCCTGAGGTGGCGGCGCTCGGGCCGGGAGATCGACTCGTCGATCAGTTCAACTTCAAGATCTCAGACGGCAAAGGCGCCACCGACTTCGGCTTGCTCGATATCGCCGTCGACCTTCCGGAGCGCGGCGACGTCTTCGTTGGTTTCGAGGATGTCGGTCAGCATGACTTCCCGACGGGCTACAAGGGCTTCGATTGGGGTGCCTGGCGAGACGGCGACGACGCAACCGTGCACGAGGAGGCCGATGGCAATCATTACCTGTCGGGCGGCGTCTTCTGGACACCGATCTACTCGGCCGATGGCGGCCCCTTCCAGATCGAGCAATTTGAAGTCGCCAACGGAACGTCGAATTACGACAACGTCCTGACGATCGAAGGCCGGCTGAACGACAACATCGTCTTCTCCACCACCGTGACCGTGACCGCCGACAGCATCGACGATCCCCAGCTGATCGATCTCAGCGCCTATGGTGAGATCGATTACCTCCTGCTCGATAGCGAACCGATCGTCACGGATACCAGCGGACCCGATTACTTCGGCGCGCAATACGACAATTTCCATTTCATCGTTTGAGGGATGGGGAAGAGCGTCTACCGGAAAACTTTGCATCTTTCCGAGCGCGGACCGCAGCGGCTGTGGTAGCAATTTCTTGCGATAGCTGACCGACCTGCGCCCTGCTAGCGTTCAATCGTGCGGAGGGGCACGGTCATGCTGGGATGGAGGAAATGATGCAATCAGTCGGGATCAGGATAGCGGCGGTCATGTTCTCACTGGCCGTATGGGCTATTATTATCGCTGCCGCCTCCCATCTTTGGGCGACGAAGATGCCTGTATTGCTTCTGACGCTGTACAGATAGGACTGCCCTGGCTTCAGCGGAAATTCGGAGAGCTGAACTGCTTTTTCTACGCCCGTCGCCACGTCTGGCGCTGCGAGCGACTACTGCCGCGGCCGCCGGACCGGCCCAAAAATCGGGCCATCACAATCGCATATTCTGCAACGAGGGAATGGTAGCGGAGGAGGGATTTGAACCCCCGACACAAGGATTATGATTCCTCTGCTCTGACCTACTGAGCTACTCCGCCACTGGTCAAACGATACCTGCTCGCGAAGCGCTGCGGGCTCGTGGGATGAGCGGCTTATAAGGTGCGCTTCGGCTTTGTGTCAAGCACATGATGGAGAAAAACGCTGAGCTTTGCCGCCCGTCGTTTCCGATGGGTTCAAGCGGCGACGGGGCCGGTCAGCAAGGCCTTGAGCGAGGCTTCGGCCGAGGGTTCGCGTTCGGAGCGTTCGATGAAACCGCCGCCGAAGACGCGGGCGTCGTCGCCGGGCGCGGAATAAAGCGCGCAGGCCTGGCCGGGCGCAATGCCAGCCTCACCGACCGTCAGATCGACATAGGTGCCCGTCGCGTCGGCATGCAGCACGGCAGGCGCCGGTGCCCGCGTCGAACGGACCTTGGCGTAGCAGGCAAAGCCTTCGCCGGAAGCGGCCTCCGCGAGCGTGACATCGCCCAGCCAGTTGACGTCGCGCAGATAAACGCGGTGCGTTTCCAGCGCTTCCTTCGGGCCGACGATAACGCGGCGCGAGCGGGCGTCGAGATAGACGACGTAGAGCGGCTCGCCGGTAGCGATGCCAATGCCGCGGCGCTGGCCGATGGTGAAATGCAGGATGCCTTCATGGCTTCCCAATATGCGGCCGTCGAGATGGACGATCTCGCCGGCAAGCGCCGCATTCGGCTTCAGCTTGGTGATGATGTCGGAATATTTGCCCTGCGGCACGAAGCAGATGTCCTGGCTATCGGCCTTCTTGGCGACGACGAGGCCCATCTCCTCGGCCAGCCGGCGGGTCTCGGCCTTTGGCAGGCCGCCCAAGGGAAAGCGGAGATAGTCGATCTGCTCCTGCGTCGTGGCGAAGAGGAAATAACTCTGGTCGCGGTCGGCGTCGGCCGGGCGGAAAAGCGCGCGGCGGCCGGGCTTCTCAGCCGACGGGTTCGGCCGCGAGCGGATATAATGGCCGGTCGCCAGCGCATCGGCGCCGAGCTCCTTGGCCGTCGCCAGAAGATCGGCGAACTTGACGGTCTGGTTGCAGGAAACGCAGGGGATCGGCGTTTCACCCGCCACATAGCTTTCGGCGAAGGGATTGATCACCGTCTCGCGGAAGCGCTTTTCGTAATCGAGCACATAATGCGGAATGCCGAGCGTCTCGCAGACGCGGCGCGCATCGTCGATATCCTGGCCCGCGCAGCAGGAACCGGCGCGGTGAACGGCCGCCCCGTGGTCGTAAAGCTGCAGCGTGATGCCGAGCACATCGTAACCCTGCTGTTTGAGAAGGCCGGCAACGACGGATGAATCGACGCCGCCCGACATGGCGACGACGACACGGGTCTCTTCCGGCTTCTTGTCAAAATCCAGTGTGTTCAACGATGGTGCCAATTCTGCTGTTTCGATCCGCCGTTCTGACTTCGGATTGTGGCGGATTTCCTGCATTTCGGCGGGATCGGCCGCCAGCTTTCATGGGCGACGGATATAGAAACTATTGCGCCCGCGCGCAAGTACCGGCCTTTCGGCCGATTTGCAGCGGCCATATGCGCATGCGCATTGCAGCTATTCGCAATCGGCCTTTGTCCGCCCGCATTTCATCGCGTAGATGAAATAGCCCACCTTTAGAAGATTCGGATACATGACAGCCGCCTCAACCACGCTTCGCGGCGTCCTTGTCGCATTCGCCGGCTATGCCGTCTTTGCTTTCAGCGATGCATCCATCAAAGCCTTGCACGGCACTATTCCTTCCTTCCAGGTCGCCTTCATCGGCGCGGTGCTCAGCATGTCTGCCCTTCCCTTCATCAAGGGGCCGGGCGATTCATGGCTCGACATCTTCGCGACGACCAATCGGCCGCTCTGGATGGCGCGCTTTGCCGCCGGCGCGGCCGGGTCGATCGCCTCCATCATCGCCTTCACAAAGCTGCCGATGGCCGAAGCCTTCTGCCTGCTGTTCCTGCTGCCGTCCGTCGTCACCATTCTCTCTGTCATTTTTCTGAGGGAGGATGTCCGCTGGCAGCGCTGGGCGGCAGTCATCGTCGGCTTCCTCGGTGTGCTGGTCGTTCTCCGGCCCGGCTTCCGCGAGCTGTCCGTCGGACATGTGGCCGCAACTATCGGCGCGATCGCTGCTGGCGTCGCCATCGTCATTCTGCGGGCGCTCGGCCCGGCCGAAAAACGGCTGTCGCTCTATGGCGCCTCCCTGCTCGGCACGCTTACCGTCAGCGGCGTTCTGACGCTCTCCGAGGTCGTTGTGCCGACGCCGCAGCAATGGGTCTTTCTCGCAGGTTACGGATTGCTGGGTGCAGTGGGAAATGTGATGCTGATGACAGCGGCGCGGCTCGCCCCGGCGACGCTCGTGGCGACACCGCAATACAGCCAGATGATCTGGGCCATCGCCTTCGGCTATCTCTTCTTCAACGATCACGTAGATCTGCCCATGGCCCTCGGCATTGTGCTCATCATCTGCTCCGGCCTGCTGACCCTAATCCGCGAGCGCAAGCGCCACGTACCCCTGCCCGCAGCCGTCGCCTCCGGCGACTCGCAATCGCCGCTTGCCACGACGCCGGCCGAAGGCGATGCGCAAGCACCCGCGCGATAGGTCTTATTTTGTTGCCTGCCGTCGGCCGCCGAGGCTCGTTCATCAATCAGGTCCCTCTGCGCCCTGGGATTAATCCGATCTTACTAAGATAATCGGCGCGCCGTGGAACGATTTCTTCGATCATGCGTTGCAGCGGCAGCAATGTCGCAATCGAATGGCTGAGGAGGGTTTCATGGGCAGGTTCGGCACGACGACAGAGTACAGCAGAATCAAACATTGGATCGAAGAGCGCGGCGGCCATCCCGCGCGCATCAAGAACGCGAGCGACGGCGAAACTGTCCGCGTCGATTTCTCTCCGGAAACACAGGAGGACATTTCCTGGGACGAATTCTTCCAGGGCCTCGACAGCAGCAGGCTCGCCTTCCTTCACCGCACGGAGGCCGAGGACGATAAAGCCCGCTTCGGCAAGATCATCCGCCGGAAACACTTGCCTCACTGAAAATCTGTCCCCGACGCATAAAACCCGGCGCAGTTCCCCGCGCCGGGCTTCGATATTTCCTTGGGAGGGAAACTCAGTCGATGTTGAAGGTCAGCAGCTTCGCCTGGCGGATCGCCTGGTGCGCCGTCAGCTGCGTGAGGACGCCATCATCCACCTCGCCGTCGACGTAGAGCAGCGCAATGGCGTCGCCACCTTGCTTGTCGCGGCCGAGCTGGAAGTTGGCGATGTTGACGCCGGCGGTGCCGAGCGTCGTGCCGATGAAGCCAATCATGCCAGGAACGTCGGTATTGGTGATGTAGATCATGTGCGAACCGACATCGGCGTCAAGGTTGATGCCCTTGATCTGGATGAAGCGTGGCTTGCCGTCCGAGAACACCGTGCCGGCAATCGACCGCGTCATGCTCTCGGTCTTCACCGTCAGCTTGATATACCCATCGAAGACACCAGTCTTGTCGCGCTTGACCTCGGAGAGCACGATGCCCTTTTCCTTGATCATGATTGGCGCCGAAACCATGTTGACGTCGGCGACCTGCGGGCGGATCAGGCCGGCGAGAACCGCGCTCGTCAGCGCCCGCGTATTCATGTTGGCGGTGATGCCGTCATAGAGGATCTCGATTTCCTTGATCGGCTCCTCGGTGACCTGGCCGACGAAGGCACCGAGAACGTCGGCAAGACGGATGAACGGCTTCAGGATCGGCGCCTCTTCCGCTGTGATCGACGGCATGTTGATGGCGTTGGAGACCGCGCCCTTGACGAGATAGTCCGACATCTGTTCGGCCACCTGCAGCGCGACGTTTTCCTGCGCCTCGGTCGTCGAAGCGCCGAGATGCGGCGTGCAGACGACGTTCGGCAGACCGAAGAGCGGGCTTTCCTTGGCGGGCTCGACTTCGAAGACGTCGAAGGCGGCACCGGCGACATGACCGGACTTGATCGCTTCGGCAAGGGCCGCCTCATCGACGAGGCCGCCTCGGGCGCAATTGATGATGCGCACGCCGGGCTTGGTCTTCGCGAGCGCTTCCTTGTTGAGGATGCCGCGTGTCTTGTCAGTCATCGGCACGTGCAGCGTGATGAAATCGGCGCGGGCGAAAAGCTCGTCCAGCTCAACCTTGGTGACGCCCATCTCCTCGGCGCGCTCCTTGGAAAGGAACGGGTCATAGGCGACCACATGCATCTTTAGGCCGATGGCGCGGGCGCAGACGATCGAGCCGATATTGCCGGCGCCGATGACGCCAAGCGTCTTGCCGGTGATCTCGACGCCCATGAATTTGGACTTCTCCCACTTGCCGGCCTGTGTCGAGGTATCGGCTGCCGGAAGCTGGCGGGCGACGGCGAACATCAGCGCGATCGCATGTTCGGCTGTGGTGATGGAATTGCCGAAGGGCGTGTTCATCACGATGATACCGCGGCGCGAGGCGGCCGGAATATCGACATTGTCGACACCGATGCCGGCGCGGCCGACAACCTTGAGGTTCTTCGCCCCTTCGATGATCTTTTCCGTCACCTTGGTGGCAGAGCGGATGGCGAGACCATCATACTTGCCGATGACTTCGAGCAGACGGTCCTTGTCTTTACCGAGCTGCGGTTCGAAATCGACTTCGACGCCGCGGTCGCGGAAGATCTGGACAGCGGTTTCCGACAATTCGTCGGATACGAGAACGCGAGGTGCCATGAGGGCCTCCTTGAAAAGTGTTCAGCGATGATTGAATCAGAGATGTCAGAGCATGATGCCGAAAAGTATCAGCGGTTTTCGGACAACATCATGCTCAAATTCTTTGATTCGGCTCCTCCGTCAGGCGGAGCCGAATGCGATCACGTTAGGCGGCGGCCGAAGCGAGCTGCGCCTTCTGCGTTTCGAAGGCCCAGGAAAGCCAAGGCATCAGCTTCTGCATGTCGGACGCCTCGATCGTGGCGCCGGCCCAGATACGCAGACCCGACGGGGCGTCGCGGTAATGGCCGATGTCATAGGCGACACCTTCCTTTTCCAGGAGGCCGACCAGGCCCTTGGCGAAATTCGCTTGGCCATTGCCGTCAAGCGCCGCGATATCCTTGTCGACGATCTTCAGGCAGACGGAGGTGTTGGAGGCCGTGTCCGCCTTGACGGCGAGATTGGCGATCCAGTCGTTTGCCGCAACGAAATCGTGGATAACCTTGGCATTGGCATCGGCGCGGGCGATCAGCGCCTTGAGACCGCCGAGCTCCTTGGCCCAGACAAGCGCGTCGATATAGTCTTCGACGCAGAGCATAGACGGCGTGTTGATCGTCTCGCCCTGGAAGATGCCTTCGGTCAGCTTGCCGCCCGAGGTCATGCGGAAGATCTTCGGCAGCGGCCAGGCCGGCGTGTAGGTGGTGAGACGCTCGACGGCGCGCGGCGAGAGGATGATGACCCCATGCGCGCCCTCGCCGCCCAAAACCTTCTGCCATGAGAAGGTGACGACATCGAGCTTGGCGAAATCGAGTTCCTGCGCAAAAGCGGCCGAGGTGGCGTCGCAGATCGTCAGGCCCTTGCGGTCGGCGGGAATGAAGTCGCCGTTCGGCACGCGCACGCCCGAAGTGGTCCCGTTCCAGGTAAAGACGACGTCCCGGTCGAAATCGACGGCGGAGAGATCGGGAAGCTCACCGTAACCGGCTTCGAGCTTGCGCACGTCCTTGAGCTTCAGCTGCTTGACGACATCCGTGACCCAGCCGGCGCCGAAGCTTTCCCAGGCGAGCATGTCGACCCCGCGTTCGCCGAGCAGCGACCAGAGCGCCATTTCGACGGCGCCGGTGTCGGAGGCTGGAACGATGCCGATGCGGTAATCCGCCGGCACCTCGAGAATTTCACGGGTAAGGTCGATGGCCTGCTTGAGCTTGGCCTTGCCGACCTTCGCGCGGTGCGAACGGCCGAGAGCCGCGTCGGAAAGAGCTTCGAGCGACCAACCGGGGCGCTTCGAGCAGGGGCCGGAAGAGAAATGGGTATTGTGCGGACGGATGTCCGGCTTTGCGGTCTTCGCCATGATGCTATCCTCTCAGATAGAAAGCCCTTCGTTGGGGAAGGGTGTCCCGCCGCCGTCTGTATGGATCGGGCGCGTCATAGTCAAGATCGAAGTGTCGCAAGCTGAAGATATTTTGACGCAGGCGGGGCGGCGAAAATGAAAAAGCCGCCCGGAGCGAGGGCGACTTTTGGTGCAATGATTGTCGGCCTTACTTGTAGACCGGTTGTTGCAGCGGGATTTCCGGCGGCGGCTCGTAGCTAGCCTGGGCGCAACCGCCGAAGAGGTAGCGGGCGCCGACGCGAGCTTCGTGGGCGCTGAGCCCCCTGTCCCGACCCGGGCCGCCGTTTTCCGCGTAGCCGAACATGTTGCCGCCGTCGATATGCAGGTAACGGTAGCCGACATCGGCCTTGATGTTGCAGGTCACGTCGATCGAAGCGCCGGCCATGAGGGCGTAGGTGAAGCGCCAATTGCCCTTGCCGCCGTGGGTAACTTGGTCGTCGCAGAAGCTGCCGTCATCGGCGCAGGCGACGTTGCGCAGGTTTCTCCACTTCACGTAGGAACCGCCGATACCGGCGCCGACATACGGCGTCACATAGCCGTAGGTGCCGAGATCGACATATGCGTTGGCAAGCAGCGTATAGGCGGTCATCGAAGAGCGGTCGCGCGAGGTGCAATCCACCAGCGGGAAGCCGCACTGTCCAGATGTCGAGCCCCTGAAATCCGCCTGGGTCAGATAGTCGAAGGTCAGATCGGTGCGCAGATAGCTGTTGATCTGATAACCGACACCACCACCGATCGTCCACGCGTCGTCGAGGTCGGCGTCGTCGAAATCAACCTCGGTCGCGTTGCTGCCCTGGAAATAGCGCGCGCCGCGCAGATCGGTGAAGGCATAGCCGACGTCGCCGCGCAGGTACCAGCCGGTGGCTTCGCTCACCGTCACCTCAGGCGGCTGCTCGGGGATAGGTTCGGCTGGGGCGAAATCCGCGGAATAGGCATTTGTCGCCATCAACAATGCGGCAAAGATGCCGGACAAGCTTCTTTTCATGGATTTCACTCCAAAATCCCGTTGCGGCGGCAAGCTCAGTCGCTGCCAATCTGATACGCTTTGCATGGATAATGAAATGGAAACGTTAAAAGCTGCTTAACCACGCTTATTTACTTTGATTTCAAGCATCTCGATGGCTTGAAACAGAAAGGTCGACCGCGGCCTGGAGATGACTCGGGCGCGAGATACATAGCCACACAAGTGCGCAACGAAAAGCCGGCGCTTCCGCGCCGGCTTTTTAGATTGTCTGATTTCACAGCGTCAGGCAGCGGTCCGGACATTCGAGATCGTGCCGATCAGCTCATTGACGATGCGCTCGATCTGGGCGCGGTCATCGCCCTCGGCCATGACGCGGATCAACGGTTCCGTGCCCGAGGGGCGGATAACGAGGCGGCCGTTCTTGGCGAGTTCGGCCTCGGCGTCGGCGATTGCCTTCTGCACCTGGATATCCTCCAACGGCTTGCCGCCGCTGATGCGGACATTGCGAAGGAGCTGCGGGACCGGCTCGAAACGACGGCAGACCTCGCTGACCGTACGACCCGTGCGCTTGACCGCGGCGAGAATCTGCAGCGCTGCGACGAGACCGTCGCCGGTTGTGCCGTAATCCGAAAGCACGATGTGGCCCGATTGTTCGCCGCCGACATTGTAATTGTGCTGACGCATATGCTCGACGACATAGCGGTCGCCGACCTTGGTGCGGGCAAGCGCCATGCCGCGCCCGTCGAGGAAGCGCTCGAGGCCGAGATTAGACATCACCGTGGCAACGATGCCGTTGCCGCGCAGTTGCTGGCTCTCTGCCCAGCTTTCGGCAATGACGGCCATCAGCTGGTCGCCGTCGACGATCGAACCGTTCTCGTCGACGATGATGACGCGGTCCGCGTCGCCGTCCAGCGCGATGCCGATGTCGGCGCGCACCTCATCGACTTTCTTCTGCAATGCGACGGGGCTGGTTGAGCCGCAATTGAGATTGATGTTGGTGCCGTTCGGTTCGTTGCCGATGGTAACGACATCAGCGCCCAGCTCCCAGAGCACGGCAGGCGCCACCTTGTAGGCAGCGCCATTGGCGCAATCGATCGCGACCCTCAGTCCCTGCAGCGTCACATCGCGCGGCAGCGTGCGCTTGGCATGTTCGATATAGCGGTCATGCACGCCGTCGACGCGCTTGGCCCGGCCGATGTCGTCGGATTTTGCGAGCTGCGCATTCAGGTCCTTCTCGAGCAGATCCTCGATCTCGGCTTCGATGTCATCCGAAAGCTTGTAGCCGTCGGGACCGAAAAGCTTGATACCGTTGTCTTCGTAGGGATTGTGCGAGGCGGAGATCATCACGCCGATATCGCAGCGCAGCGAGCGCGTCAGCATGGCGACGGCAGGCGTCGGGATCGGACCGAGAATGAAGGCGTCGAGACCCGCAGCGGTGAAACCTGCCACCATTGCATTCTCAAGCATATAGCCGGAAAGGCGGGTATCCTTGCCGATCACGACGCGATGACGGTGGTTGCCACGGCGGAAGATGGTGCCGGCAGCGATGCCGACCCGCATGGCGAGATCGGGCGTCATCGGGAAGACGTTGGATTGACCGCGAATACCGTCCGTACCGAAATAGCGTCTTTTCATCTGCACTCCTGCGCTTTGGCGCGCCATTCAAGGCAGCGCATCGTTCCAAGCAAATCCGGCTTCAGTGGATTGTCGTCAGTCCAGGAGCGTGATTCATGCTTGCTTCTCTTCAGCGGAATGCCACAAAATGCGGCAATCGGCACGTAAATTAGCGAGAAAAATGATTATATCCCGTTACCAATAAAAAAGGCCGGATCTCCGATATTGGAAATCCGGCCTTTTTCGAGATCGTATCGCGGTTCAATGCGGCTGCGGTTCGAGGCCGCCTTCGGGCTCGTCGCCCTTGGTGGCAGGCCGCACGCCGGCCTTCGGAACGGCCGATCCACGGCTTGGCGGCGAATCGTCGCCGAGATCACGGGACGGCTTCTCGCCGCGGATCAGCGCCTTGATCTCCTCGCCGGTCAAGGTCTCGTATTCGAGCAGGCCCTCGGCAAGGGCGACGAATTCGTCATGCTTTTCCGTCAGGATCGTGCGGGCCTGCGTATAGGCTTCGTCGATCAGGCGGCGCACTTCATTGTCGATCTTCTGCGCGGTCGCTTCCGAAACATTCTTCGACTGCGAAACTGAGTGACCGAGGAAGACTTCCTGCTGGTTTTCGCCGTAGGCGACCTGACCGAGTTGATCGGAGAAGCCCCATTGCGTGACCATGGCACGGGCAAGCTTGGTCGCCTGCTCGATGTCTGAGGACGCGCCCGATGTGATGTTCTCCTTGCCGAAGGTGAGTTCTTCGGCGACGCGGCCGCCCATCATGATGCAGAGGCGCGAGACCATCCACTTGTAGCTCATCGAGTAGCGGTCGCCTTCGGGGAGCTGCATGACCATGCCGAGCGCACG
This sequence comes from Rhizobium aethiopicum, assembly GCF_900094625.1. Taxonomy (GTDB): domain Bacteria; phylum Pseudomonadota; class Alphaproteobacteria; order Rhizobiales; family Rhizobiaceae; genus Rhizobium; species Rhizobium aethiopicum. The sequence goes on from NZ_FMAJ01000007.1 coordinate 55,427, forward strand.
GCCGCGCGGGATGATCGTCGCCTTGTGCAGCGGGTCGGCGACAGCGACGTTAAGCGCGGTGATGGCATGCCCGGCTTCGTGATAGGCGGTCAGCTTCTTCTCCGCCTCGGTCATCGCCGAGGAACGGCGCTCCGCGCCCATCATGATCTTGTCCTTGGCGTCCTCGAATTCCTGCATGGTGACGACGCGCTTGTTGCGGCGGGCGGCCATGAGGGCGGCTTCGTTGACGAGGTTCATCAGATCGGCGCCGGAGAAACCGGGCGTGCCGCGGGCGAGAACCTTGAGATCGACATTCGGCGCCAGCGGAACGTTGCGGGCATGCACCTTGAGGATGCGCTCACGGCCGACGATATCCGGGTTCGGCACCACGACCTGGCGGTCGAAACGGCCGGGACGCAGCAGCGCCGGATCGAGAACGTCAGGGCGGTTGGTGGCGGCGATCAGGATTACGCCTTCGTTCGCTTCGAAGCCGTCCATTTCCACGAGCAGTTGGTTCAGCGTCTGCTCGCGTTCGTCATTGCCGCCGCCCAGACCGGCGCCGCGATGGCGGCCGACGGCGTCGATTTCGTCGATGAAGATGATGCAGGGCGCATTCTTCTTCGCCTGCTCGAACATGTCGCGCACGCGGCTGGCGCCGACGCCGACGAACATTTCGACGAAGTCGGAACCGGAAATGGTGAAGAAGGGCACGTTGGCTTCGCCGGCAACCGAGCGGGCAAGCAGCGTCTTACCGGTGCCCGGAGGGCCGACCAGCAGCACGCCGCGCGGGATCTTGCCGCCGAGACGCTGGAACTTCTGCGGATCGCGCAGGAATTCGACGATTTCCTCGAGATCCTGCTTGGCCTCGTCGACGCCGGCGACATCTTCAAAGGTCACCCGGCCATGCGCTTCCGTCAGGAGCTTGGCCTTGGACTTGCCGAAACCCATCGCGCCGCGGGAGCCGCCCTGCATCTGCCGCATGAAAAACAGCCAGACGCCGAGGATGAGAAGCATCGGCAACAGCGTGCCGAGATAGCTCAAAAAACCCGAAGAACCATCCGTTTCGGGACGGGCGGAAACCAGCACATTCTTCTGCTGCAGGCGATCAAGCAGGCTGTCGTCGATGACAGGCGAATAGGTCTGGAAGGTGGTGCCATTTTCAACATAGCTGCCGGAGACACGATTGCCCGTGACCACGACCTCCTTCACCCGGCCCGCATCAACCTCACGCAGGAACTGCGAATAAGGGATATCGCGGGAGCCCGTCTGCGCCGGCGCCGTCTGAAACATGCTGAAAAGGGCGATCAGCAGAAGCGCGATGATCGCCCACAATGCGAAATTACGTAAGTTAGGGTTCATTGAACTCCCCAGCACTGGAACAGCCGCCTCATGGCGACCGTCTTATTCATTCTTACATAGGGTTGCGCCGCGCTGTTGCCAAGGCAATCCCCCATGTCAGATGGTTTTTCCGTCAATACTTCTTAAAGGCAGCCCCGCATAGGGCACCATCGCGAAAACCGCCGAAAGCCTGTTGGCAAAGATGAAATCAAATCGTGTCAAAAAGCGGTCGAAGGGTGCGAAATAGGGCGTCAGTTCGATCGCTCCGGCCGATTCTGGAGATAAAAAGGTTCCTTCCGAAGATATGGCGGGCGAGGAGGCTACGGCACGTTTCCATGCGGCTTTGGGAAGATGCCGGGCCCACCCTCCCTCATTCCCGTGCTCGTCACAGGAATCCAGACACGGCACGTCCGCGCCGCGAATGACCTGGTCGCGGGGGACTTTTCCGCGCCCAAGGACTTGAGCGCACTGGATTCCTGTGACGAGCACAGGACTGCGGGAGGAATGAGCCGCCTGCGCCTCCACCTTCACGGTCGTTCCCGAGTCGTTTACAGCCTTGAACCTCCCATCCCACACCCCCGCCTCCCCCGGCAGCAATACCAGCGGCATGATCCCCCGGCTCTCGCGCGTAAGAAAAAGCCCGTCACGCCTGAGATCGAAAACCGCCCGGCCGGTAGTCACCCGCCCCAGCGCTCCGCCGGCGGCAAATGAGAGGAGGCGCTCCATCCGCGCCCTGCCCGGGACGAATGGCTGCCCGCCGAAGACCGCCGTCAGGCGGCCGAGTACGTAGTCGAGAATTGCCCGATCCTGCCGTAATCCATCAGGCACCACCTGCCCAAGCAGGCCGGCGTGAAGCCTGAAATGGCGATCCAGCCATTCGGCGCCTCCGGACGACAGAGCCAGCCGCTTCGCCCAGACGGCGCGGATGTCCGTCTCAGCCGCAGGATCGGCAGATAGCTGCCGGCGCATCCGCACACGCTCATACTTCATATCCTCGTTGCTGGGATCGTCGATCCAGCCTGCACCTCGCTCTCTCAGGAAAACGCGGATATCCGCGCGAGTGCAAAAAAGAAGCGGTCGTAGAATCCAGAACCGCCGGTCGAAAAGCACCGCATCGGCAATACCTGATGAAACCTGCTCCGTTCGGATTTCACGCATGGCAAGCGTTTCGCGCTGATCATCGAACGTATGGCCGGTGACGATGAGATCGGCGCCGAATGCTTCCGCTGCCTCAGCCAGAAGGCCGTAACGCGCCTCGCGGGCGGCAGCCATGATAGCGGTCTTCGGCTTGTCGCCGTGCCAGGTGGCTACGGTGTGGGGAATACCGAGCGATGCACAGAGGCCTGCGACCTCACGCGCTTCATCTGCTGAGCCGGCGCGCAGCGCATGGTCGACAGTTGCGGCGCAAAGGGAAATCTGGAGATGCGGCGCGGCCTTTACGGCTTCAGCGAGGAGGAGAAGCAGGCCGGTGGAATCGCTGCCGCCCGAGATCGCGACGAGAATGCGCGCAGGACTTCGAAGCGATGCGAGAAACTTGAGGATCGCCTGTTGAGGCGGGGCGACTTCCGGAGACATTCCGGAAAACCTTAGCAGGCGAGGCGTTTCTGTTCGCTCGCAACCTTGCCTATGACGGCGCGTGACGCCTTCGGATAGCGCTTCGAGACTTCGCGCAGCGTCGCGCAGGCCGTCTCCTTATTGTCGAGCGCAGCAAGCGACATGCCGAGTTTCAGCAGCATTTCCGGCGCCTTTTCGGAGCTGCCGTATTTCTGATGCGCATTGAGGAAAGTCTTGGCCGCCTCGTTGTACTTGCCCTGCGAATAGAGCGCTTCGCCAAGCCAGAAATTGGCGTCCGCCGCCCGCGCGCTGCTCGGGTAACGGGCGATGTACTGGTTGAATTCCTGCTCGGCCGTGCCGTAATCGCCTGACAGTACGTGGCCGTAGGCTGCCTTGTACTGATCCGATTCGCTACCGAGCGAGGCGGTCTGCTGCGGCGATCCGCTATTGGCATTGGGAATCGGGCCGGAACCGATGGTGGCGTTCTCGTCGACGGTTCCGCCGATCGCGTTGCCGTTCTGATCGAAGTCGATCGAGCCGAGCTGCTTCGGCGGCTGGCCGAGGCCGGTATTATCAGGCACATCGGTGGAGGGAGCCGTTTCGGCCCCCTGTGGTGCTTGGATCACCCTGGCGACGTCGTCGCTCCCGGAAGCTGCCGGCGCGGCTTCGGTCTCGCTCTTTTTGACCGGAGCCTTGGCGCCACCGCCGCCGCTACCCGTCTTTTCGAGCTGCTGGAAGCGAAATTCATTGTCTTCCTGCTGTTTGCGGATCGTCTCCTGCATCTGCAGGAGCTGAAAGCTCATTTCCTCGATTCGGCCGTTCAGCTGCCGCATCTGTTCTTCGAGCTGCTGCACGCGGATTTCCGCGTCGCCGCTCTGCACCTTGACGACGGGCGGGGTCGACTGCTGTTCCGCGGATCGGCCGCCGAGATGCAGCCCGAAGAACGAGGCCGAATAGGCCGCTCGTTCGCTCCCGGTCACAGCCGCCAGGCACAGCATGCCTGCCACGACAAGTTTCTTCATATGTATCGTCCTGTCCCAGTGATTCTTCGCGCCATCAGGCACGAACAGGAGATTTTTCCAATTGCTGTCAAAAAGCAACGGAGTCTGGCCAAAGTGTGGTCAAAAAGAAAAGGCGGCCCCTGACGGGACCGCCTTCCAAAAACAAAATATTTCTGGAAATTACATGCCGGCGCCGCCAAGCACGGTGACCGCGCGGCGATTCTGCGACCAGCAGGAAATATCGTCACAGACGGCGACCGGCCGTTCCTTGCCGTAGGAGATCGTCTTCATGCGCTGCGCCGGAACGCCGCGGGAAGCGAGGTAGTCCTTGGTAGCGGCAGCGCGACGAGCCCCGAGTGCGAGGTTGTATTCGCGCGTGCCGCGTTCGTCGGCATGGCCTTCAACGGTGATCTGGTAGTTCGGGTAACGACCGAGCCACTGGGCCTGACGGTCGAGTGTCTGAGCGGCATCGGCGCGGATCGACGTGGAGTCGGTGTCGAAGAAGATGCGGTCGCCGACATTGACCGTGAAGTCCTGGGTCGAGCCCGGCGTCGCGGCACCTGCGCCAAGACCCATATCGCCGGCGCTGTTCGGCATGCCGCCGTTCTTCTTGTTGGCGCAACCGGCAAGCGCGAGACCGGCGACAAGCGCGATCATGACGGGGTTGCGGGCGAAATTCTGCATGCGGCTCATTGCCGGGGTGTGAATTCGGCTCATGGCCGGGTCTCCTTGCGATTTCAGGGTTTCCGGACAGTAACCGCACTCGGTTAACCGCCCCTCAAAGATTATGGTTAACAATTCACTGATTTGTCCGTAGTCGCCCGGTTTCCATGATTCTTGGGCGACAAGAAGGCGTGCCGCGCCCCTTACTCCAGAAGCGGCGACCAGGCCGGGTCGGAGCCGTAGCTAGGCGTCTTGACGACCTGTTCGTTGTAACCGGTCAGATCGATCGAATAGAGCTGCGGACCCCCCGACCCCGCCGCCTGGCGGAAGAACATCAGCACACGACCGTTCGGCGCCCAGGTCGGGCCCTCATTGTGGAAGCCGGTCGTCAGAATGCGCTCGCCCGAGCCATCCGGCTTCATCACGCCGATCGAGAACTTGCCGCCGGACTGCTTGGTGAAGGCTATGAGATCGCCGCGCGGCGACCAGACCGGCGTCGAATAGGAGCCGTCACCAAAGGAAATGCGGGTCTGGCCGGAGCCGTCGGCATTCATCACGTAGATCTGCGGCTTGCCGCCGCGGTCGCTTTCAAAGCTGACGCGCGCACCATCAGGCGAATAGGAGGGCGAGGTGTCGATCGCCGCCGTGGAGGTCAGCCGTGTCGTCGTGCGCGAGCGCAGGTCCATCGTATAGATGTTGGAATTGCCTTCCTGCTGCAGGCTCATGATCACCTTCTGCCCATCCGGCGAAAAGCGCGGCGAAAAGGTCATGCCCGGGAAGTTGCCGACGACCTCGCGCTGCCCGGTTTCCAGCTGCAGCAGATAGACACGCGGCTGCTGGTTGGCGAAGGACATGTAGGTGACTTCCTGCCGGCTCGGCGAGAAGCGCGGCGTCAGCACGAGATCGCTGCCGTCCGTCAGCATGCGCACGTTGAAGCCGTCCTGGTCCATGATCGCCAGCTGCCGCTTGCGCTGCTGCTTGGTGCCGGATTCGGAGACGAAAACGACGCGGGTGTCGAAATAGCCCTCTTCACCCGTGATCTGCTTATAGATCGCATCGGCAATGATATGGGCAACGCGGCGCCAGTTCTCCGGCTGGGTAAAGAACTGCTGACCGGTCATCTGCTGACCGGCGAACGGATCCCAGAGCCGGAATTCGGCTCGAAGACGGCCATCCGCTTCCTTGGTAACCCGGCCGGTGACCAAAGCCTGTGCATTGATGACCTTCCAGTCCTCGAAACGCGGCGCCGCATCCGGATTGGAGATCTTTTCGATAAAGGCGGATTTGTTGATCGGTGCGAAGAGACCAGACCGCTGTAAGTCGGCGGCGATGACCTGCGAAACCTGCGCGCCCATGTCGCCCTGGAAGTCCGTCACCGCAATCGGCATCGGCTGGACATTGCCTTTTCGAAGATCGAGGGTGACCAACGCGTTCGCCGGCGTCGTAAAGGATACGACCCCAAGCAGGCCTGCAATGACCATCAGAGCGCGGATGAGGGAACACTTGACCATATCAAACAAGCCTTTCAGCATCTTATTGGGTAAGAGCGCTGGTGTCGAAATTGAAAACAACTTCCTTCCAGACATCGTATTTATCCTTCGGAAGCATCGTAAATGGAGCTGCCCGCCGAACGGCGCGAAGGCCAGAATCGGCAAGACTTTTTCGCGCACGCTCACTGCCACCGGTGACCTGCACATCAGGGTTGCCGACGATCTGCCCGTCTCTGGCTAGCTTTATGCGGATCGTCAAACGCACGCTGCCGATGTCTTTCAGGCGATTGTCAACGAAGAATCGACTTCCGATCGCGTTTCGCACCGCGTCAAATTCAGCCCCAGTGAGGACCGGCGAATTTGCTTCGCTGTTTCGGCGATCAGCGGTCTCCGAATTTGCATTGAAAGGAAATGCGAGGCCAAGGATCAACCCGGTCAGCACCGCGTATCTCCCGAAAGATTTCGCGAGATGGATCGGATTTCTCAGCATTCAAATCCCCATATCGCTGGGATGAAAATTAAGAACGACCTCGTTCCACACGTCGTACTTGTCCATCGGAAGGTTCGTGCGGAACGACGGAGCAGATTTCATCACGGCACGGTAAGCGCCACTTTCCAGCGCACGACGCGTTGAATCGGTGCTGCTTCCACCGGAAGACTCAATTTCAGGCTGGCCGATAATGTTTCCATCTTTGTCGAGTTTGAAATGCACGGTGATGACCATGCCGGAAAGGCCTTCCATTCCCGGAGTGATCAGCCAGTTACCCTCGATCAAACCCTTTAGCGCATCTTCTTCGCTTTGACTGAGCTTGGAGCCGCCATTGCTCTTCTTCGCCCCCAGCGACGCCTCCTGCGTCGAGCGCTTGGCGCCGCCGGCGGAGGGATCCGTCTTGTTCAGCAAGGCCGAAATCTCGTCCGCGTTGAAGTCGCTCTTCATTGAAGAAGCCGATTTCGCCACTTCCTGTTTCTTGTCGGCTTTCTTCTTGTCTGTCGGTTTTTCTGCAGCCTTCGGCTCGTCCGGCGTTTTTTCCGGCGGCTTTTCGGCCGTCTTCTGCGGTTCCGGCGGCTTAACCTGTGGCTTGACGACCGGCGTCGGCACCTTGTCCGGCAATGCTTCGGCATCCGGCTTCGGCGGCTCCTCAGGCTTGGCTTGTTCTTCCGGCGGTTTTTCCTCAGGCTTCGGCGGCGTCACCTCGACCGGCTTGGGCGGCGGAATGGAAGCGACTTCCTTCGGCTGCTCGACCTCGGTCTCTTCCTTGTTGACTTCCTTGACGTCGTTCGGCTTGGGGTCGACCTGCGGCAGCGGCTTTTCGCTGGAATTGGCGGCAGCCGCCTCGCTGTTGCTCGGTTTGGCGTTCGGGACCGGCGGCGTCTTCAGGTCGACATTGTTGTCGCCGGCATTCTCGGCCGGCTGCGCGATCGGTGGCCGCGTCGTCGGCACAGGGGCGGAAGTCTCCTTCTTCGGAGCCTTCTTGTCGCCCTGCTGCATCTGGGTGATGGATTCCACCGGCACGAGGTCGACCGGCATCGCCTCGAAATCCTCCACCTTGAAGGATTCCGGCGCGCCGAGCGATACCATCGCCCAGGTAAGCACCAGGCAGTGCAGAACAGCAGATGTGACGACGCTGGCCTTCATTTTGAGCGCTATTGGTCCTTCTTCTGCTGCGTCACCAGACCGATATTCTTGAAACCGGCCCCCTGGATGCGAGCCATGACGTCGGCGATAACGCCGTAGGGCGCCGTCGCGTCGCCGCGCACGAAGATACGTTCGTTATAGCCGGTGGTCGCGATCGCCTCGAGCTTGGCGGCGATCTCGGCCGCCGGAATCGGCGTTTCCTGCAGGAACACTTCGCCGTCGTTCTTGACCGAAATCGTGATCGGCTGCGTCTCGGAATTCAGCGCCTTGGCCTGCGTTTCCGGCAGGTCGATCGGCACGCCGACGGTCATCATCGGTGCAGCGACCATGAAGATGATCAGAAGCACGAGCATGACGTCGACGAGCGGCGTCACGTTGATCTCAGAAATGACGGCCTTGTTCCGACCGCCGCGACGGCGGCGTCCGCCGCCCCCGCCGCCATTGCCTCCAACAGCCATACCCATGTCAGAATACTCCGTTGGTTACTGAGCGGCAGCGCGCGGCTGCAGCTTCTCGTCGATCTGGCGCGAAAGTATGGCGGAGAATTCGTCCGCGAAACCTTCCATGCGCGCCGAGAGCTTGCCGGCATCGGCCGAGAACTTGTTGTAGGCGATGACCGCCGGGATAGCGGCGACGAGGCCGATCGCCGTGGCGAGAAGCGCCTCGGCGATACCCGGTGCTACGACCGCAAGGTTGGTCGACTTCGAACCGGCGATCGCCTGGAACGAGGTCATGATGCCGACGACCGTGCCGAAGAGGCCGATGAACGGACCGGCCGAGCCGATGGTCGCGAGCGATCCGAGGCGTGCGCCGAGATATTCGGTTTCACGGGCGAGCGTCACGTCCATCGCCCGGTCGATACGCATCTGCAGGCCGATTGGCGAGCGGGCGCCGCGTTCGAAGGATTTCTTCCATTCGCGCATGGCTGCGACGAAGATCGACGCTAGGCCGGTATTGTTGCGTTCCGATAGCGAGCGATAGAGCTCTTCCAGCGACTGCCCCGACCAGAAGACCTGCTCGAACTTGTCGAACTGCCGCCGTGCGCGGCCATAGGCCAGGTATTTGTCGATGACGATCGCCCACGTCCAGACCGAGGCCGCGATGAGCCCGAGCATGACGAGCTTGACGACGATGCCGGCCTGCATGAAAAGCGACCAGAGGCTGACGTCCGTCGTGGCTGCTGCCAATCCTACTTGTTCCATTGATCCAAAATCCCCGAATCCAAACGCCCGGCGCAGGACCGGGCGGCACAAAGTGATCTCGCAAGAAGCGTCCGGCGGCCGCTGCCCAAAGCCCTGGTCAAGCTTCCAAGCTCATCTTCCGCCTTCTTGCCGTCAAATTTGGTCAAAGGAAGGCGTGTACCGCGCAAACTCCGACTTTCCCAGTAAGACACTATTATGGTTAATAGATCGTTAGTGCCGGACTGTGACAGCAAGCTTATATTTGGGAGATTTTGTTCCATGGATTTACTTGACCGGAGCTAAAGTCCGGCTGCCCGAGCGCTCATCCTGCGGCGCGGGAATTCCTTCACATGAAGTTCAAGTTTTGACAAGGCCTGAATTCCAGGCGTTCCCGATTATAACGGCGTGCTGCCTTCTAGGAATTTGGCCGCCAGCGTTTCCGGCAGGCGCCGCGGCCGTCCCTTGGCATTGATGACGGCGATGATCACCTTGGCAGCGATCAGCAGCGTCTCGCCCGAACGAATCTGCTGGTTGAGCACCATCTTGGCGCCGCCGGCCTTTTCCGTATGCGTCAGGATCGTTAGCACATCGTCCATGCGCGCCGGGCTTTTGAAGTCGATCTCCATGCGGTGGACGACGAAGACGAGTCCTTCCTCATCGGCGCTGACGAGCTCGCGCTGCTCGACGCCGAGACAGCGAAGATAGTCGGTTCGGCCGCGCTCCAGAAAATGCAGATAGCGGGCGTGATAGACGAGGCCCGAGAAATCCGTATCTTCATAATAGACCCGCTGGACGAGGCGATGCCCCGCCTCCGTCAGCTCTCCCGAAATGGAAAAAGGGCGATCCGTCATAATTTTCTCCAAACTCCGGTGCCCTCTTTGGCGCAACGCTTCCGGACAGGCAAGCATGAATGCCCGGCAGGCAGGCATTGAATGATTGTCATAATTTCTAATTATCCCGGGTAAAGGGCGACCAATCAGGAGACGATGTGATGAAAATTGCGGTTATGGGCGGAGACGGTTTCATTGGTTGGCCCACCTCGCTCCACCTTTCCGACGCCGGTCACGACATCCATATCCTCGATAACCTCTCGCGCCGCTGGATCGACACCGAACTCGGCGTTCAGTCGCTGACGCCGATGGATTCGATCCAGGAGCGCACCCGCATATGGCATGCCGAAACGGGACGCCGCATCCACTTCAATCTGATCGATCTTGCCAAGGATTACGAGCTCCTGAAGAAATGGCTTTCGGAAAACCGTCCCGATGCCATCATCCATTTCGCCGAGCAGCGCGCCGCGCCCTATTCGATGAAGAGCGACCGCCACAAGAACTACACCGTCAACAACAATGTCAGCGCCACGCATAACCTGTTGAACGCTCTGACCGAGCTCAATCTCGACGCCCACCTCATCCATCTCGGCACTATGGGCGTCTACGGCTATTCGACGGTCGGAGCCGCAATCCCCGAAGGTTATCTGCCGGTCGGCATCGAAACCGCGGGGGGCGAGACGGTCAGTCAGGAGATTCTCTATCCCTCCAACCCAGGTTCGATCTACCACATGACCAAGTGCCTGGATCAGCTTCTTTTCCAGTTCTACGCCAAGAATGACGGCTTGCGGATCACCGATCTGCATCAGGGCATCGTCTGGGGCACCCATACCGAACAGACGCGCCGCCATGCGCAGCTTATCAACCGTTTCGATTACGACGGCGACTACGGCACGGTGCTGAACCGCTTCCTCATCCAGGCGGCCATTGGTTATCCCCTGACGGTACATGGCACCGGCGGCCAGACCCGCGCCTTCATCCACATCCAGGATTCGGTGCGCTGCATCGAGCTGGCGCTGAAGAACCCGCCCGCTCGCGGCGCCCGCGTCGAGATCTTTAACCAGATGACGGAAACCCACCGGGTGCGCGACCTCGCCGAAATGATCGCCAGGATGAGCGGCGCCAAAATTGCCTGGCTGCCCAACCCGCGCAAGGAAGCCGCCGAAAACGAGCTGATCGTCCGCAACGAAAAGTTCCTCGATCTTGGTCTCGAACCGATCACGCTGGAAGCCGGCCTGCTCGGCGAGATCGTCGACGTCGCCAAGAAATTCGCCTATCGCGTCGACCGCTCCCGCGTGCCGGCCGTCTCCGCCTGGACCAAGGACATTGCCGCGACGATCGACCACGATCCGGAAGGCAAGCGGCTGAAATCGGTGTCATGAGCGAGGGTGAGTTTAAACTGGAAGGTTCAACTGACACTCCCGCATTCCTGTGCTGGTTACGGGAATCGAGCGCGCCCAAGTCCTTGGGCGCGGGAGAGCCCTACCCATGAGAACGAGAGTCATTCACGGCGCAGACGCGCCGTGGCTAGATTCCTGTGACATCCCTCGGGTCAGGCCCGAGGACAGGAATGAGAGAGAATGTAGGGGCGGCCGGCGCCGATGACTTCTACCTCAAACCTCGCCTATGTCACCCTCGTCACCAACGCCGATTACGCGATGGGCGCCACCGCCCTCGCCCGCTCCCTGCGCCGCACCGGCACCAGCGCCGACATCGTCGTCCTCCACACCGGCGGCGTTGACGCAGCCGCTCTCGCCCCACTGGAAACCCTCGGCTGCCGCCTAATCCAAGTCGAGCACCTGCCGCTCTCCGATGCCTTCAACGAGCGCCACGCCCGCGGCCATCTACATTCCGCAGCCCCCTTCACCAAGGGCCGCAAACCAGAGTTCCATTCGCCACTCGACAATTTCTGCAAGCTTAGGCTTTGGCAGCTCGTCGAATACGCGCGCTGCGTCTTCATTGATGCCGACGCGCTGGTGCTGAGGAACGTCGACAAGCTCTTCCTCTACCCGGAATTTTCCGCCGCTCCCAACGTCTACGAAAGCCTCGCCAATTTTCGGCGGATGAACTCCGGCGTCTTCGTCGCCACGCCCTCGCATGACACATTCCGACACATGCTCGAATGCCTCGACAGGCCGGAGGCCTTCTGGCGGCGCACCGATCAGACGCTTTTGGAGACGTTCTTCCCGGAATGGCACGGCCTGCCGGTCTATTTCAACATGCTGCAATATGTATGGTTCACCATGCCGGAGCTTTGGGACTGGAAGAGCATTTCGATCCTGCACTACCAGTATGAAAAACCGTGGGAAAAGGATCATCCCAAGGCAAGACAGCTACAACCGTTGATCGATCTATGGCATCGTCTACACGAAGACGGCGATCTGCCCGAGATCACGGCGCTGGAAAATCCGGAAGGAACGACATGAAAGTACTGGTATCCGGGGGAACGGGTCTCGTCGGCCGTTACGTCGTCGAGGAGCTGCTGGCCGCCGGCTACCAGGTGATCGTCGGCGCACGCCGTGCGCCACTGCCTCGCTTCTTCTCCCGTCCGGTCGAGTTCGCAGCACTTTCGCTCGACCCCGACAGGGATCAGATCGACGCCTTCGACGACGCCTATTTCTTCGTCCATGCCGCCTTCAACCATGTTCCCGGCAAATATCGCGGCGGCGAGGGTGATGATCCCAAGAGTTTCCACAAATTGAATCTCGACGGCACCGTCCGGCTGTTCGAAGCGGCCAAACGTGCCGGCACGCGCCGCTGTGTCTTCCTGTCCAGCCGCGCTGCCTATGGCGAACACCCGCCGGGAACCGAGCTTAACGAAACGATGATGCCAAAGCCGGAGACGCTCTACGGCCAGATCAAACTCGATGCCGAAGGTGCGCTTACCCATCTCTCGGCACCAAGTTTTGCCGGCGTAAGCCTGAGGGCAACCGGCATCTATGGCGATCTCACGCCGAACAAATGGGATGGTCTCATCGCCGACTATCTCGCCGGCAGGCCGGTCGCTGCTCGCGCCGGAACAGAGGTTCATGGCCGCGACCTCGGCCGCGCCGTGCGGCTGATGCTGGAGACGGAAAGCACCCGCATCTCAGGCGAGGTCTTCAACATCTCGGACCTCTCCGTCGACACACGCGACATTCTCGCGCCTATCCGCCGTGAAACGAGCTGTCCTCATGCCTTACCGCCCCCCGCTGACAAGGCGGCCCTCAATCCGATGAGCACGGAGAAAATCGGCGCGCTCGGCTGGATACCAGGTGGAGCCCCTCTGTTCGAGCAAACGATGCGACGGCTGGCCGCCGCGCTGCCGGTGTCAGCGGACACGCACAACCAATGAGCATCCTCGCCTGACGATCGGCAACATCTGACGACGTGAAACAGACGCGCCCCTGTCGCAGCCGGCATTTGCATCCGGTCTCCGGCCGTCTATGCTCGGCCGACCCTCTCAATCAGGCAGATCGAATGACCGCAAAAGACCTGAAAGCGCAGTTGCGCAACGAACGGCTGGGCGCCCGCGACGCCATCGCGCCTGGAGAGCGCACCGCCAAAAGCCTTGCAATGGCCGATCACGCCGGCGAGGCGGTCGCCTTCGAGCCGGGCACCATCATCTCCGGTTTCCTGCCGATCCGTTCGGAGGCCGATCTCAGGCCGCTGATGGCACGGTTTGCGGCACGCGGCGCGCGGCTCTGCGTGCCGGCGATCCTCGACCGGCAGACCATCGTCTTTCGCGAATTGTCGGAAGGCGTGCCGCTGATCGAGACCGGCTTCGGCACGGTCGGCCCTGGCGCCGAGGCCGCCATTCTCGATCCCGAGATCATGTTGGTGCCGCTTTCGGCCTTCGATATCAGGGGCCATCGTATCGGCTACGGCGCCGGTCACTACGACCGCGCCATCAGCCGGCTAAGAGAGAAACGTCTTCATCCCAAGCTGATCGGCATTGCATTCGACTGCCAGGAAGTGGCACATGTGCCCGACGAGCCGCATGATATAAGCCTGGATGCCATCCTGACAGAAAGCGGCCTTCGCTTTTTTGCCTCTTGGATTGGATAGGGAATGCGGCTGCTTTTTTTGGGTGACATGGTCGGCAAGACGGGGCGTACGGCGGTCTGGGAGCGCCTACCCGGCCTGATCTCCGACCTCAGGCTCGATTTCGTCGTCGTCAATGGTGAGAATGCCGCCGGCGGTTTCGGCATCACCGAGGACATTTTTCTGGAAACGATCAATGCCGGCGCCGACGTCGTGACGACGGGCAATCACGTCTGGGACCAGAAGGAAGCCGTCGCCTTTGCCGGGCGGCACGATCAGTTCCTGCGGCCGGCCAATTATCCGCAAGGCACACCCGGCCGCGGCTCCGGCCTTTTCTATGCCAGGAACGGCGCGCGCGTGCTCGTTGCCAATGTCATGGGCCGGGTGTTCATGCATCCGGAACTCGACGACCCCTTCAAATCGGCGGAAGTGATCCTGGACGCCTGCCCGCTGAAGGAGCAGGCCGATGCAATCATCTTCGATTTCCACGCGGAAGCGACCAGCGAAAAGCAGTGCTTCGGCCATTTCGTCGATGGCCGCGCCAGCTTCGTCGTCGGCACCCATACCCACGTGCCGACCGCCGACGCACAGATCCTGAACGGCGGCACGGCCTATATGTCGGACGCCGGGATGTGCGGTGATTATGATTCCTCCCTCGGCATGGACAAGGAGGAGCCGCTCAACCGCTTCATCTCGAAGATGCCGAAGGGCCGCATGGAAGCGGCGAGCGGCCCCGCGACGATCTGCGGCGTCGGCGTGGAGATTTCCGATGCGACCGGACTGGCCGAAAAGATCGCGCCGCTCCGGCTCGGACCGCGGCTGGCCGAAACGGTGCCGGAGTTCTGGCGTTAACCCCAACACGCAATCGTGAGCGGCCTGCATCTGGACCGCTGCGACCTCATGCCGCATCCTCCCGCCGCCAATGCAAAGTGATCGAGCGTCCTAAGCGCGCCTTTCGGAGGCGCGGCGCTCTCAGTGAAAGCGCCGGAGGGGGTGGCATGAAGCCGCGATATCTTATCCTCGCTATCGCATGCCTCGCGGCCTTCGCCGCCTCAGGCCCCGCCGTGGCGCAGGAGCAGCGCCCGCCCGTCAGCCAATGCCAGGCAATCGCTCAGAATATCCCGAAGGTGACCTTCGCCGGTTTTTCCGGCGCCCGGCCGATTGTATCGGCCGTCTCCGAAGGCGAAGACGTCAAACTCACATTTCTCGGCCACTCCACCTTCGGGATCGAGACGCCTGGCGGCATCGTCATCGCGACCGACTACAATGGCTGGTACAGGCCCGCGATCACACCCGACGTCGTGACCATGAACAAGGCTCACACAACCCACTTCACTCTGACGCCCGATCAAGGCATTAAACATGTGCTGCACGGCTGGAGCGACGTTCCTGGTGAGAAGGCGAATATCAATCTCGTCGTCGGCGATGCCTATATCCGCAACGTCACGACGGATATCCGCTTCAGCTACGGCCTCGGCGGTTCGCAGGTGGACGGCAACTCCATCTTCATTTTCGAGATTGCCGGCCTCTGCATCGGCCATCTCGGCCATCTGCATTACGAGCTGACCGATGTGCATTATTCCGAGATAGGCCGGCTCGATATCGTCATGGTTCCGGTCGACGGCGGCCTCACCATGGGCGCCGACAGCATGAGCCGCGTCATCAAGCGGCTGCGTTCGTCTCTGATCTTGCCGATGCATCGCCGCGGCCCGCCGGTCAATGCCTTTGTTTCCATGTTCGGCAAGGATTTCGATATCGCCTACGCCCCTGAGGACAGCATTACCGTTTCCATGCGCACGCTGCCGAAGAAGCCGCTGATCTATGTGATGAAAGGCGTGCAATAGAAAGCCCGAAGGTTTCCTCCGGGCTTTCTCATCAAGCAAACTGCAGATGGCGCTTTACGCCGACGTCGGGCGTCTTGTCGTCGTCGAGATTGGCCTTGGCGATCTCCCAGCCGAATTTCAGCGTGCTGCCGGTGGAAACCCAGATCTCGGCATCGTCGACATGCAGGGAAAGCATGGTGAGTTTCGGGTCTTTCTTGCCACCGTCATACCAGGCCGCCACCATTGAACTCCAATATTCCTCGATCTTGGAAGGGTCGGGGCGTACCTCGATCACGCCGGAAAGGCAGGCGTGATAGTCGTGATCCTTGCCGATGACGCAGAAATGTGCGCGGCTTCCGGGTTTGATGGCGCGCACGATATCGGCGTCGGTCTTTGTATAAAACCAGATCGTGTTGGTGGTGGGATCGGCATGCGGCGCCATCGGCTGCATGTGCATGTCCAGCCCGGAAATTCCGAGCATGCCGGCATGAATACCGTTGACCTGATCCCAAAGCTGACGTGCCGGTTGCTCCCGCGCCTCGCTGAGACTTGCCATGACCGTTCCTTTCCGTTGGATGGAGTTCGGTTGAAACGTCATCCTTTCGCCTTTGTTCCGAACTGCTTTTCCCTTGAACGGCTGCCGTTTCGCTCTTATAAGGCGGCCCATTCCGAACAATGAGACGTGAACAGGGGTGCCATGGCTGGCCATTCACAGTTTAAAAACATCATGCACCGCAAAGGCCGTCAGGATGCCGTGCGGTCGAAAATGTTCTCCAAGCTTGCGCGCGAAATTACCGTTGCCGCCAAGGCCGGCCTGCCTGACCCGACGATGAATGCCCGTCTTCGCCTGGCAATCCAGAATGCCAAAGCCCAGTCCATGCCGAAGGACAATATCGACCGCGCCATCAAGAAGGCAGCCGGCGCCGACAGCGAAAACTATGATGAAGTCCGCTACGAGGGCTACGGCCCAGGCGGCACGGCGATCATCGTCGAAGCCCTGACCGACAATCGCAACCGCACCGCCTCCAACGTGCGCTCGATCTTCACCAAGGCGGGCGGCGCTCTTGGCGAAACCGGTTCCGTCTCTTTCTCCTTCGATCATGTCGGCGAAATAACCTACAAGCTCACCGCAGGCGACGCCGATAAGGTGATGGAAGCCGCGATCGAAGCGGGTGCCGATGACGTCGAAACCGACGAGGAAGGCCACTACATCACCTGCGCCTTCGAAGCGCTTGGCGAAGTATCGAAAGCTCTGGAGGCAAGCCTCGGCGAAGCCGAAACCGTCAAGGCCGTCTGGCGTGCCCAGAACAATGTGCCGGTCGACGAAGAAAAAGCTCAGTCGCTGATGAAGCTCATCGACTCGCTCGAAGATGATGACGACGTGCAGAACGTCTATTCCAACTTCGAGGTCTCGGAAGAGGTTCTGGCGAAGCTCTCCGCCTGAGTTCGCTCAGACAAGCATCAATATAAAAACCGGCCGTGGCGCCGGTTCAGGCTGTGACAAGCCACCGCAAAACCTGCGACGTCATCCTCGGCCTTGTGCCGAGGATCTGCGCCGGCCCACTTAAGCACCTGAAAATAAATAGTTTGCTGTTAAGCATTGCCTTGGCGTCCCTGACGACTGCTTGGAATATCTCAGGCCGCGACCCGCATAAAGTTCCTAAGCCTCGCGAACAGTTCCACCGACCTCAGCCGCGCCTCGATGTCATGGATCGGCATCGAGATGATCACCTCGTCGGCTTGCGTTTCCTTGAGAAACGCCGCCAGTTTTGCCTCCGCCGTCTCCGGCGAGCCTACCACGGCGTAGCGCAGTGTGTGTTCGACGTTCATCTTCTCCATCGGCGACCAGACGCCTTCCATATCGGCCACCGGCCGTGGGAAAGGACCACGGACATTGCGGCGCAGGTTGACGAATTGCTGCTGGGCGGAAGTGAAATGGTAACGCGCCTCCTCGTCCGTCTCTGCGACCGCGCCCATGACGCCGACCATCACATAGGGCTTATCGAGTGTCGCCGACGGCTGAAAGCGGTCGCGATAAATCGCGATGGCGTCGAGCAGCATGTCGGGCGCGAAATGCGAAGCAAAGGCATAGGGAAGCCCGAGCATGGCGGCAAGCTCGGCGCTGTAAAGGCTGGAGCCGAGCAGCCAGATCGGGACGTGCGAACCATTGCCGGGCACCGCAAGGATGGCCTGGTTCTCGACTGGCGTGCCGAGCAGTTGCTGCAATTCCACGACGTCGTTGGGAAAACTGTTGGCGCCGGCTTCGAGATTGCGCCGCAGCGCCTGTGCCGTGCGCATATCCGTCCCTGGCGCCCGGCCGAGGCCGAGATCGATGCGGCCGGGGAAGAGCGCCTCCAGCGTGCCGAACTGCTCGGCGATCACGAGTGGGGAATGATTGGGCAGCATGACGCCGCCGGAACCGATGCGGATACGCTTGGTCGCAGCGCCGACATGGCCGATGACGACGGCGGTCGCGGCACTGGCGATCCCCGGCATGCCATGATGTTCGGCGAGCCAGAAACGCTTATAGCCGAGTTCTTCCGCCCGTCGCGCCATCCGCGCCGAGCTTTCGAGCGACTGGCGCACGGTGCTGCCTTCGGCAACGGGAGAAAGGTCGAGTATGGAGAAGGGAACCATGGAAACCTACAGGGCAGTTGAAGGATGCCGTCTATGTAGGTTGGCGTCTGCCTCATTCCAAACCATGGCTGAAACAAAAGGGCCGCGCGAAGGCGGCCCTTTGTCGAGTATCCCAGAGCCTTTCCGGATTAGATTGAAGCATTCTGTTGGCTCAAACGGAGTCGGATGGTCGACCGGCCGGCGCGCGTCGTAGCCTGGTTCTACGGCCAAGCCGGCCGGTCGATCAGCCGGCCTGTTTCAGCCAACCCTCCCGCAGATTTGCCAGGCAAATCTGCAAGACCATGGAATCGCCGGACGCACTTATCGCTTCGCCACGGCGAAGCGGTGCGGCCGGAGGGCCGGGCATGTTTCCGCCAGGATCAAAGGCGATCGGCTCGGACGTACCTCGGGGTATGCCCTTCGCCAATCGCCCTGCCCTGACGAAAACCTGCTCCGGCAGAATGCTTCAATCTAACCCGGAAAGGCTCTAAGCGGCGCTCACCGGTGACGACGCAATACATGCACCTCGGCGCTCGGCCTATGATGCCCCTGCGGCAGCGTGAAATTGCCGAGCTGGCGGTCCATTTCCACAGCTTCCGTCGCCAGCCGGTGGATCGCCGCCGTCGTCTCTTCGACCATTGAGGCATTCTGCTGCGTCATCGCGTCGAGTTCGGCGACGGCGCTGTTGATCTCGCGCAACGTAACGGCTTCCTCGCGGGTCGACTCCATGATCTCGTTGATCTGGCCGTTGATCGCCTCGACATGGGCGCCGATGCCGGTCAGAGCAACGCCGGCCCTTTCCACAAGCGCAACGCCGCTTTCGACCTCATGCGTCGACTTCTGCAGCAGGCTGGAGATCTCCTTGGCCGCGCTCGACGAGCGCTGGGCGAGCTCCCGGACTTCCATGGCGACGACCGCGAAGCCCTTGCCCGATTCCCCGGCGCGCGCCGCTTCGACGCCGGCATTGAGCGCCAGGAGGTTGGTCTGGAAGGCAATTTCGTCGATGACCGAGATGATCGTGTTGATCTGGCGCGAGGAGGTCTGGATCGCCTCCATCGCAGCGATCGTCTCACGCATGATCTGGCTGGAGCCTGTCGTCTCCTTCTTAGCGTCGCGGGCAATGCGCTCGGCCTGTTCGGCCCGCTCGATCTGGCGGCGGACAGACTGGGTAATGGCGCTGATCGCGTTCGCCGTCTCGGTGATTGAGCCCGCCTGACGCTCAGTGCGTCCGGCAAGCTCGTCGGCGCCGGTGCGCATCTCCTCGGAGCCGGCCCGCACCGCCATCGAGTTGCCGCCGATCGCCGTCATCGTTTCGCTGAGGGTGGCGAGCGCCTCGTTGAAATTGATGCGCAGGCTTTCAAGCTCGTTCGGGAAGCGCGTATCGATCTGATAGGCGAGATCGCCACTCGCCAGATGATGCAGGCCCTCGTCGATCGCCTGAACTACCTGCTGCAGCGTCTGCGCTTCGGCCTCCCGCTGGGCCAGGTTCCGCTGGCGGTCGTGCTCGGCCTGCAGGCGCGTCGCTTCGCTCGCAGCTTCGAGCTCACGGCTGTCGATCAACGACTGGCGGAAGCGGGCAAGTGCGTTTGCCATCGTGCCGATTTCATCCTTGCGGTTCAGGCTGCCGATCTCGCTGTCGAGCTTGCCGTCGGCGACGTCGCGAGTGACGCTAGCAAGCCGCGCCAGTGGCGAAAACAGGAACTTGGTCACGAGCCCGGTCGCGACCGCCATGACGACAAGCACACCGACGCCGATCATCGTCAGCAGAGTGGCGATCTCGAGCGAGCCGGCATTGAGTTCGCTGAGCAGCACGCTCTCGACCACCAGGGAACGGTCGCCGCGATAGTCGATGCCGCGGACATAGGCGCGCGCCGCGCCATCCGCCCTGTCGAAATCGGCCACGGTCATCGCGGAGCTGGCAAGCGCGTCCTTGACAAAGGCGAAGGGTGTCGCATCCAGCGGCGCAAGCCTGCCGCTCGCATCGAGACCGACCGCGGAACCATCGCCGGAGACAATGGCCGCCCGCGCCGTGCTGCCCTGGATAATGCCCTTGGCAAGAATGCTGGTGACGATGTCCTCCCGCACCTTGAAGAGGAAGATGCCCTTGGCCGCTCCAAGCTTGACGATCGGCACGGCATAGAAGATCGCCGATTTGCCGCTGGCGGCATCGACGCGGAGGCCGGAAAAACCCGTCGGCGCGGCGTCATCGGTCGCATTGGCTATATTTTCGATCGCCTTGGCGAAAGCGATGCCGGCCCCTGACGCCTTCCAGGCGTCCGACTTCAGGTTCTCGGCGAAGTCATCCTCCTTCTTGTAGGAATAGAGGACGGTCCCGTCGAGATCGGCGATCAGCAGATCGCTGAAAGCGGTGCCTTCGAGGTCGCGGGCAACTTCGCCCTGTGTCTGCTCATGGTTCGAATAATAGAAGCCGCTCGGCCCTTCCGGCTTCATCAGCTTCTCGCGCTGGTCAGCGGGGTTGGGATTGCCCGTGATGAAAACCTTCTTCAACTCGGCGCGGGCGTCGCCCGAAGTCTTCTGGATCGTCTTCCAGCCGCTCTTCAAGCTGGTGATCGACATCTGCAGCGCCTCGATGCGCGCAATGGAATTGGCCTGGTTCTCGAGTTGCGACAGCTGGTCCTGCAACATATCACCGCGGAAGATCAGCACGCTTTCCTTGGCCTTCAGCGCCTGCTCGTCGGAAATGCGGCTGCTGGCGAAATAAGCAAGCACGTCGATGACCGCGATCGACAGCACGGTCATCAGGATGAAGGTGACTATGACCTTGAAGGACAGGGATTGAAATCTCTGAGCCATATACGACGAACCCTTCTGAACGGCGCCGGCCAGCCCGGGCACGCGGCGCATCCCCGGCCGGCTGACCTGTCAACAGAACATCGAAGGCTTATTCTTGCGGAATGAAGACCTCGGACATTCGATGAACTAGAATTCAGACATCTCTTTTAATTCGCGGTAAATGGCGCGTCGTAAAACCGAGGGTGTTTTTGTTTTGTTCACTTATCGATGGCACTTATTTCGCAATCGCTATAGGTTGAACCATGCAAAACACGATTCGCATCATCGGCATCGATCCCGGTCTTCGCCGGACCGGCTGGGGAATTATCGAGACCTTAGGCAATTCCCTGAAGTTCGTGGCATCGGGCACGGTGACCTCGGATGGCGAGATGGACCTCGCCTCCCGCCTCTGCCAGCTGCATGACGGCTTGGCCGATATCGTCCACAGCTACCAGCCTGATGAAGCCGCCGTCGAACAGACCTTCGTCAACAAGGACGCGGTGGCGACCCTGAAGCTCGGCCAGGCCCGCGGCATAGCTATGCTGGTACCTGCGCGCGCCGGGTTGCCTGTCTCCGAATATGCCCCGAATGCAGTAAAGAAGGCCGTCATCGGCGTTGGCCACGGCGAAAAACATCAGATCCACATGATGTTGAAGATCCTGATGCCGAAAGTCGAATTCAAGGGCGACGACGCCGCCGACGCATTGGCGATCGCTATCTGCCATGCACACAATCGCGGCGGCCATCGGATGCGCCAGGTGCTTGCCGGGTAATTCGTTCTTGACTTGTTCCGATTCACTGGTAAGTAATACCTGAGAGGTATTACCATGCGCGTGACCGAAAAAGGCCAAGTAACCATCCCCAAGGACATCAGGGACCGCCTGAAGATCGGCCCTGGATCCGAGGTGGATTTCATTGCTGATGAAAAGGGTGCTCGCCTCGTCGTTCTGTCCAGCCGTACGGAACCATCGCAGGACGATTTTCAGTCCTGGCTCGGCAGCATGAGCGGAACCTTCGACACCGGCGGCATGACGACCGACGAATTCATGGAATGGCTGCGGGGACCACGCGATGA
The DNA here is from genome assembly GCF_900094625.1 of Rhizobium aethiopicum. Lineage (GTDB taxonomy): Bacteria > Pseudomonadota > Alphaproteobacteria > Rhizobiales > Rhizobiaceae > Rhizobium > Rhizobium aethiopicum. The sequence continues at coordinate 77,429 of NZ_FMAJ01000007.1, forward strand.
CCTCGGTTCTCGTTGATACGAACATCTTCATCGATATCTTCGGCCCCGACAATCCGTTCAGGGAATGGTCTGCGCGCGCCTTGAGCGCATTGCGGCCGGATTCGCAATTCATCATGACGCCGGTCGTCTGGGCGGAGCTGGCGAGCATGGCCCCACGCGAGGAAACTCTTGCATTTCTCCTGTCACGGTTAAACCTGATCCGTGAGGCTTTGCCGTTTTCCGCCGCCTATCGCGCAGGCATGGCGCACGCACAGTACCGAAGAGGCGGCGGCTTGCGCGAGCGGACCCTGCCGGATTTCTTCATCGGCGCACATGCTCTCGTTCGATCGCACCGCCTTTTGACGCGCGAGGGCGCGCGTTACCGCTCTTATTTCCCGGGGCTCGAAATTATTTCTCCCGAAACACACCCTTGAAAGACCGCGACACATGATCGGCAAGCTGAAAGGCACAATAGACGAGATCGGCGAAGACTATGTGCTCGTTGACGTGCACGGCGTCTGTTACGTCGCCCATTGCTCGGCCCGCACTTTGTCCAAACTCGGATCGGCGGGCGAAGCCTGCGTGCTGTTCATCGAGACTTATGTGCGCGAGGACCAGTTGAAGCTCTTCGGCTTCATGACGGCGCTGGAAAGGGAATGGTTCAACCTGCTGCAGAGCGTCCAGGGCGTCGGTGCCAAGGTGGCGCTCGCCGTGCTCTCGACGCTGACGCCGGGCGAACTCGCCAATGCGATCGCCCTGCAGGACCGCGCCGCCGTCTCACGCGCGCCGGGCGTCGGCCCGAAAGTAGCGATGCGCCTCGTGACCGAACTCAAGAACCGTGCACCGGCCTATGCCGGGGAGGCAATCAATCTTGCCCTCAAGCAGGAACTCGGTGAAGGCGTCGCTGCCGCACCGGTTGCCGATGCGGTTTCTGCATTGACCAATCTCGGCTACAGCAGAGACCAGGCGGCAAATGCCGTTGCCGCGGCGATGAAAGCGGCCGGCGAAGGCGCCGATAGCGCCAAGCTGATCAGGCTAGGTTTGAAGGAATTGGCGCGGTGAAGGGCGGAAAATCAGCGGTTGGATATCGAGGCAGCCGTTTTTTCGTGTATTGGTGTGAGAGTTTTCGAAACGGAATGAGAGCATGAGCGAACCCGCCCGCCTGATATCGCCGGAAAAGCGGGGCGAAGACCTTGATGTGACGCTGCGCCCGCAATCGCTGGACGAATTCACCGGCCAGGCCGAGGCGCGCGCCAATCTCAAGATCTTCATCGAGGCGGCGAAGAACCGCGGCGAGGCGCTGGACCATGTGCTCTTCGTCGGCCCGCCTGGGCTCGGCAAGACGACGCTGGCGCAAATCATGGCGAAGGAGCTCGGCGTCAATTTCCGCTCGACATCAGGCCCCGTCATCGCCAAGGCCGGCGATCTCGCCGCGCTGCTCACCAATCTCGAGGAGCGCGACGTGCTCTTCATCGACGAGATCCATCGCCTCAATCCCGCTGTCGAGGAAATCCTCTATCCCGCCATGGAGGATTTCCAGCTCGATCTCATTATCGGCGAAGGCCCTGCAGCCCGCTCGGTGAAGATCGATCTGTCGAAATTTACCCTGGTGGCAGCGACCACCCGCCTCGGGCTGCTGACGACCCCGTTGCGCGATCGTTTCGGCATCCCGGTGCGTCTCAGCTTCTATACCGTCGAGGAGCTGGAATTGATCGTGCGCCGTGGCGCGCGGCTGATGAACCTGCCGATGACCGAAGAGGGTGCGCGCGAAATCGCCAGGCGTGCCCGTGGCACGCCCCGCATTGCCGGCCGGCTGCTGCGGCGCGTGCGTGATTTCGCCGAAGTGGCAAGGGCCGAGGCCGTCACCCGCGAGATCGCCGACGAAGCGCTGACCCGCTTGCTGGTCGACAATGTCGGTTTCGATCAGCTCGACAAACGTTATCTCAACATGATCGCCGTCAATTTCGGCGGCGGCCCGGTCGGCATAGAAACCATCGCCGCCGGCCTTTCCGAGCCGCGCGACGCGATCGAAGACATCATCGAACCCTACATGATCCAGCAGGGTTTCATTCAGCGCACACCACGCGGCCGCGTTCTGACCGCAATCGCGTGGAAACATCTGGGAATGCAACCGCCGAAGGAGATGGAGGCTGCGCAGTTCCGGCTGTTCCAGGAGGATGACTGAGTGATCACCCGCCGTGGGTTTTTCAAGTTTCTTGGCGGCGGCATCGCAGGTGTCATGGCGATCGGCGGTTACGCCTTCGCTTATGAACCGCTGGCGCGGCTCGGCATAGCCCGCTACCGGCTGACGCCGCCGGGATGGACGCCGGGGCTGAAGCTCCGCGTTGTCGCGCTCGCCGATATCCATGCCTGCGAACCCTGGATGTCGGCAAACCGCATTGCCGCGATCTGCCGCCGGGCCAACGAACTCGAAGGCGACATGACCGTCCTGCTCGGCGATTACGCCTCGGGCATGAACATGGTGACGCAGTACGTGCATTCGAGCCAATGGTCGAAGGCGCTGGCAACCCTGCAGGCCCCGCTCGGCGTCCACGCGATCATGGGCAACCACGACTGGTGGGAGGACAGGACCGCGCAGAAGAACGGCGGGATGGAAACCTTCGGGCACCGGGCGCTCGCTGACGTCGGAATTCCTGTCTACGGCAACCGCGCCGTTCGACTTCAAAAGGATGGTCATGGCTTCTGGCTTGCCGGGCTTGAAGATCAGCTGGCGCTGCTGCCCGGCAGCAAATGGGGCCGCACGCGTATGCTGGGGCTCGACGATCTCGATGGAACGATGGCGCAAGTAACCGACGATGCGCCCGTCATCCTGCTTGCCCACGAACCCGATATCTTTCCGCGCGTGCCTGAGCGCGTCTCCCTGACGCTGTCGGGCCACACCCATGGCGGACAGATCCGCTTCCTCGGCCGTTCGCCGGTCGTCCCCTCGCGTTACGGCAATCGCTACGCCTATGGCCATATGGTCGAAGAGGGCCGTAATATCATCGTCTCCGGCGGGCTCGGCTGCTCCATCGCACCGGTGCGCTTCGGCGTGCCGCCGGAAATCGTCGTGATCGATCTCGGATAAAAACGATATGGGCAAGCGCACTCTCATCCTCCTGACTGCGGGCGCTGAGCGTTTTAACTATCGCATCGCCGGCCTCGGCTTCCGCGATGGCCACGTGCTCGTCCACCGCGCCGTGCATGTGCCGTTCTGGACCTTCTGGGCGGCAGGGCGGAGATCGGCAAAGCCTCGGAGGAGACGCTGTAACGGGAGATGATGGAGGAACTGGGCGTCAACGTCATCGTCTCCCGCTGCTCTGGGTCGTCGCGAATTTTTTCCGTTATGAGCAGCGCGACTGGCATGAGCTCGGCCTCTATTATCCGATGGAGATCCCGCCGGAATTCCCCTTTCAGTCGCACGAGATCATCCATCGCGTCGAAGACGGCGACAACCATCTCGAGTTTTAAATGGGGTATCGGCGACGCGCACAGCCCTGACCGCGCTCGACATCCCGCCCTATTTCATCGCTGATGAATCGAGAACCTGCCCGCAGCACCCCGCCATCTCGTCTGGCGCGACGGCAATATCGATGACGAGGACTGACGCCTTCCAGCCGCGACTGAAGAGGAGATGCACCGATGCCGACCTTCGATCCCGTCAGGTCATTTCGCAAACTCGCCTATAACAATGCGCTTGCCAATCGCCGCCTGCTTCAGGCCTGCGCGGCATTGAAGCCCGGTGAGTTCGAAGCGCCGCGCACGAGCTTCTTCCCTTCGATCAAGGAAACCCTGAACCACATCATCACAGTCGACTGGTTCTATGTCGACGGGATGGAAGGCGGCACGCTCGGCTTTCAGGCCTTCGAGGTCGACGAACCCTTCGATGACGTCCCGTCACTGGCGCACGCGCAGGCGGAGGTCGATCGGCGCCTGATGGCGCTGTGCGAAGCCCTGACTCCGGAGAAGCTGGTATCCACCGTCCGTCTCCATCGCGGCGACCGCATCCAGGAGGAGCGAATGGAAGACGTGCTTGCACATCTCTTCCAGCACCAGACCCATCATCGCGGCCAGGTTCATGCGATGCTCGCGGGCACCAGCGTCGCTCCGCCGCAGCTCGACGAATTCATCGTCGCCGACGACGCGAGATTTCGCGGCAGGGAAGTCGCGGAGCTCGGCTGGAGCGAAGAGACGATCATGCGTTAGCGCATGCTGGTTCGTGCGCCCGAGAGAACGCAGGGGGTTAGATTGAAGCATTCTGTTGGCTCAACGAGTCGGATGGTCGACCGGCCGGCGCGCGTCGTAGCCCAGCTCTACGGCCAAGCCAGCCGGTCGATCAGCCGGCCCGTTTCAGCCAATCCGAAGGGCCGGACATCTTTCCGCCAGGGTCAAGGCGATCGGCTCGGACGTACCTGGGGTATGTCCGTCGCCAATCGCCCTTGCCCTGACGAAAACCTGCTCCGGCAGAATGCTTCAATCCAACCCGGAAAGGCTCTAATGTTGAAGCCGCTTTTTCAGCCCGTCGATGATCGTCTTCGTGAGGATGTCGTAATTCTCGTCGAAGTGATGATCGCCTGGCAGTTCGACGACTTCGGCGCCGCTATCCCGCACCGCCGGACAGGCGACATCGTCATCATCATCCTTGCCGTAAATGCACTGCACGAGCTTCGGATCGATATTTTTCAGATCGGCGACGGGATCGCCTCCCGCCCCTTCCGTCTTTTGGCCGAGCCAGCCCAGCACGGAGATGACGTAGTCGACTTGATGCGACAGCGACAACAGCGACAACTGCACCACCGCGGACTTTTCGGTCGGCTTGAGAAGCTGATAGGTGGCAGGCACGACGTCGGCGCCGAAGGAATAGCCGACTAGCAGTACGTGCTTCACTTTCCACTGCTTGCGGTAGAAATCAATGATCTTCGAGAGATCGCTCGCCGTCTCCTCCGGCTTGCGCTCCGACCAGAAATAATGCAGCGAGTCAACGCCGACGACGGGGATGCCTTCCTTCTGAAGCGTGCCGCCGACCTCCTTGTCGATATCGCGCCAGCCGCCGTCGCCGGAATAGATCACCGCCATCGTATCGAAAGCGGGCGTCGCCTCGAGCACCGCCAGTGGCAGACCGAGCGGATTGCCGAAAGCGCCGGAGGCGGTGACGAGATCGTCGAGCGTATCGGCAAATGCCGTTTGCGCATCGTCGGTGGAATCGCGGATCTCGATCTCCGGATGGGCCTTCTTCAGCGCCTCGGCATGCGCCCTGCCGTCCTTGTCGGCCGTGGGTGTGAAAATCGATATGACAGGGTCCGGCAGGGGCCCGTCGCTGAGACCATAAACCGTGCGTTCGCCGACCACCTGCTTGGAAGCTGGTGTACAAAGCTCCTTGGAAAGCGGGATGCCGGCCTTCGGATCGACCGCAAGCGTCTGGCCGATCGTCGCATCCGGCGTTTGCGCTGCGATCGCCAGCGCCAAGGCACCACCCTCACCGATGCCGGCGACGATCGGCAGGTGATAGGCATTGTTGCCGGTCGCGCGCTGCACCTGCTGGCTCAGAGACTCGATGTCTGAGACCATGTAGACGCAGCCGTCGTTGAGGCTTACGTCGTAGCGGTTGAGCGCTTGGATGTAGGAGGGAAAGTCGACGCCGATGACGACGGCACCTTCGGAGACCAGCCTGTCGGCCTCGGCCTTCTCAAAGTCGCCCCAGCCGGCGGCATCCGAGATCAGCATCACCGTGCCCTTCACCTCGCCTTCCGGCAGGAAGACGTGCGGCGACGGAATCAGCCCGGTTTCGAAGCTCTGCGTGGTTTCCTCCGCGGCATCAGCCGGTGCCGCCGCGAGCATGCAGATGCACGCCGTGGCAAGAAGGATTGTTCTGATCATTTTCTCACTACCCCTTTCAATCCGCCGCCGATGAGAAATGTCGCGTCCATCAACGCGATCATCGGATTGCCCCCTCCGGAGACCGCAAGATAGCGCGGTTGCCAGTGCGGATGAAACTTGGATTTGAATGCCCGAAGGCCCTTGAAGTTATAAAAGCGCTCGCCGTGTTCGAAGACGGTGCTGCCGATGCGGTCCCAGACGGGCGCCGCCTCGCGTTTCGACATGCCGGAGAGAGGCGCCATGCCGAGATTGAAATGGGTGAAACCCTGGCTACGCAGATATTCCATGATCTGCACGAAGAGAAAGTCCATCGCCCCCTTGGGCGCGTCCGGCGAGAAACGCATGAGATCGATCGTACCCTCCTCCTTGGAGTCGGTGACGAGGATATTGGCGAAGGCGACGATCTTGCCGTCCTTCTTCAGGATGCCGACAGGTTGCGAAGTAACGTAGTCGGGATCGAACGAGCCAAGCGAGAAACCTTTTTCCTTGGCATTGTGATGTTCGAGCCAGGCCATCGAAACGGCAGCGAGATCGTCGATGATCCCGCCCACATCTTCAGGTTCGACGACCGCGAATTCCAGCCCGTCCCGCTGGGCGCGGCTCGCAGTTTGGCGAAGGTTCGCCCATTTGCCGCCCTTCATTTCGAAGGTTCTGAGATCCGCCACCGCCAGTTCGCCGAGCTTGAAGGCGCGAAGCCCGGCATCGGCGCAATGGGAGAGCAGCGCCGGCGAGATCTGGTAGAAGACGGCACGGCAGCCGGCGGCACGCGCCGCTTCGACGAAGCGCCAGACGAGTTCCTGCACGGCGCGGTGATCGCCAACCGGGTCGAACAAAGCGATCCATGAACGGCCCTGCCGGCCGTACATGATGAAGCCGTCACCTTTTTCCGAGAACATGATGCTCTTGTCGCCCATGCGCACCAGATTGGCGTCCGCACTGCCCTGCTTCCCGACGATTTCGACGGCGCGCGCCAGCGCCTCTTCGCTCGCCGGTTCCGGCCGGAAAGCCGCCGGCCGGAGCAGGCTGAAAATGGCGATTGCCGAGGAGATGATGGTGATACCGAGCAAGGCGCGCAATCCACGCGGCGCCTCGGCGGTGAATTCGAACTGCCACCAGAGTTGGTTGCTGTATTCGACGTCGCGATAGACGAAAAGCAGGATGACGACGGCGCCGACGACGATGACGGCGATAGCCATCAGCCATGACGTCGTCATCGCCTGGTTGAGCAGCGACGCGTGGCGGGTGAAGAGCCGGCGGCTGACGAAAAGCCCGAAAACGAGGAAGGCGAGAAAGGCCGCTTCGACGAGCGCGATCGCCTTTAGAAGCGACAAGGTCAGCGCCGCGACGGCCGAGAACACGGCAACCAACCATGCGCCGTCCAGCCGCTGGCCGAGGCCGCGCGCCGCGACCACCAGCGCCAGCCCGAGCAGGCTGGAAAGGAAGTGCGCCCCTTCGACCATCGGCAGCGGCAGATAGTTGGAGAGAAATTCCAGGTTCTGGTCCGGCGTCGGCGTGACGCTCGAAAACACCAGCATGACGCCGAGCAGCAGCGCCAAGGCCGACAACAGCTGCGGCATCAGCCGTCCGCCGATGCGCCGCACGCTGGAGGCAGCCGGATGATCCACGAAACGGCGCAGTTCCGTCACCGAGACAGCGAGCACGGCGATCAAGAGCGGCAGCACATGATAAATCAGCCGATAGAGCACCAGCGACCCGAGCACGGCGTCGATGTTTACCGCGCTGCCGAGCGAAGCGATGATGACCGTCTCGAACACGCCGAGTCCGGCTGGGACGTGGCTCAGCACGCCGAGACCGACGGCAATCGCATAGACGGCAAGAAAGACCGGCCAGCCGATCGCCGTCTGCGGCAGCAGCACGTAGAGCACGGAGGCCGATGCAGCGATATCGAAGGCGGTGACGAGGAACTGCCGCGACCAGGTGCGCGAATCCGGCAGGCGGACCGCCACCACACCGAGATCGAGCACACGGCCGTCACGGCCGATGATCAGCACCGCGCCGAGAACGGCGAGGATCGAGCCGGCGATCAGCCGGAGAAGGAAGGCGCTGATGCCGATGAGCGGCCCGATCTGGTCGGCGATGATGATGAGAGCGATTGCCGCGACCCCGGCAAGCCCCAATCCGAAGGAGAGCGTGACGAAGGCGATGATCCGGCCGATATCCTCCGGCGAGAGCCCGAGGCGCGTATAGGCGCGATAGCGGATCGCGCCGCCCGAAAGCGCGCCGAATCCGGCGGTGTTGCCGACCGCATAGGCGCTGAACGCCGTCAGCGCCACATGCGGAAAGGGCAGCTTCTTGCCGATGTAGTCGATGGCGTTGAGATCGTAGAAAACAAGTGAAAGGAAACTCAGCGCGGTGAAGAACAGCGCAAGCAGGATCGCGCTCGGCCTGGTCGCCGCCAGAGCGCCGACCACATCGTCATAGCGCACCTCGTTGGTCAGCTGCATGATCGCGTAGCCGACGAGACAGAAGACCACGAGTGTCGCGGCCGCCGTCAGCGGCGTCCTGTAACGCCTGAAAAGCCCACGGAAAGAAAAACCCTCCGTTTCTTCCATCTCTTCCAAATTGCCGTGACCCGACATCTCGTACCTGCGCAATTTCCGGCTCTGCGGGAATCATTTTCGAAGACGTAACATGAGAGGCATATAAGCTGAATGAAGCAAATGCCGCTGCCGCCCCAGGCCCGCCGCCTGCGCCTCCATCATCCCCAATTGGGGCGAATTTGCGCAGGCGGACCCGGGCGGCACATTGCATTTTCGTAAGCTTGCAACGAGCTTTGCGACGATGGTGCAGATTTGAGAAGCGAGAAAGGGATCCGACATGGAAGATGGTCCGACGTTCATGATCCTCGTCCTCGGCAGGCTGCTGCTTGGCGGCTATTTCGTCGCCGCCGGCATTCAACATTTCTTCGTCATCGTGCCGCTGACCGACGCCATCGAAGCTCGTGGCGTGCCTTTTGCCAAATGGGTGCTGCTGTCCGGCAGCGTTTTTCAGATTGCCGCCGGTCTCCTGCTGATGCTGGGCCTCTTTATCGCCACCGCAGCTTTCGGCCTCATCGTCTTCACGCTTGCCGCCTCCGTAATGCTGCTGAATTTCTGGGACATGCAAGGAACTGTCCGTGAGAGCGTCATCAACAGCTGGAAAAGCAACATGGCCATCATCGGCGGCCTGCTGATCGCAGCCGCCGGCGCAATGTGAAGGAGCTCATGCCGCCGGTTCGCTCCCGGCGCGCGCCTGCGCGGCATAGCGTGCCACGGCGGCATCCACTTCCGCGTCGCGGTCGCCCGCCACCTGCACCGTCGGCACGGCAAATTCGATGCCATTTTCCTTGAAGGCGTTGCGGATCATCGCCAGCGCATTGCGGCGGATGACGAACTGCTCGCCGGGCTTCGTCATCATCGACAGCCGGATCTCGATCGCAAATTCGCCGAACTGCTCGACACCCTTCATCTTCAGCGTCTCGATGATGTGCGGACCGAATTCCGGATTCTCGAGCAGCGTCTGGCCGATCTGCTTGATCACTTTCTTCGCCTTGACGAGGTCGGTGTCGTATTTGACGTTGAGGATGATCTTGTCGATCGTCCAGTCGCGGTTGAGGTTCTTGACCGCGCCAAGTTCGCCGAAGGGCACCGTCGTCAGCGGGCCGCGATGATGCCTGAGCTTCACCGAGCGCAGGCTGAAGGCTTCCACCACGCCCTTGTGGCTGCCGCTTTCGATATACTCGCCGACACGGAAGGCATCGTCCCAGAGATAGAACATGCCACTGATGACGTCCTTGACGATTGTCTGCGCCCCGAAACCGACTGCGACGCCGACGACGCCGGCGCCGGCGATCAGCGGGCCGATCTCGATGCCGAGGCCCGACAGCACCATCAGCACGGCGATAACGGCGATAACGACGGCGAGGATGTTGCGGAAGATCGGCAGCAGCGTCTGTATCCGGGCGCGCTTGGCCTTCTCCTCGTCCGTCGCGGTACCATCAAGCGGTGAATCGAGCAGCTTGCCGTCGATATAGGCCTTGATCACATGCCAGAGCAGATCGGCGGCAAGCAGGATCACGATTCCGCCGATGATGCCGCGCGCGATCTTGTCGGCCACCCGATCACCGGCGGCCATCGTGTCGGCTCCGACGCCGAGCATCCGCCCGAGCCAGATGGCGGCCACTGCGATGATCAGCGCCCGCACGCCGCGGTCGAGCAGCACGGTTGCGATGCGGCGCGTGGCAAGGAAGCTCGCTTCGGTCTGCTGCAGCGATTTCACCGCGAGCGTCGACACAGCAAGCACACGTGGCAGCAGCAGCACATAGATGCCGAGCCAGAGCAGCCCGTTGAAGCCTGCGACCCACAGCCCCCAGAGCAGCAGGAAATAGAGGGTGAGCGCCCAGGAGATTCCGTGACCGCGCCTCTCGTCCTTGTGGGGACGCGACCAGACTGCCTCGATCGCCATCAGCAGCAGGCCGATGCCTAGGATATAACCTACGAGGAGCCGGGCGCTCGGTGTATAGCCGAGCGGCGCTATCGATTGGATCACCGCCCAGCCGAAAGCGAAATAGATGAGGAAAATCGCGCAGCGGCGATACCAGAAGAGCGCGGCGGCCCGCCCCGGCATGGTCGGCGAGGTGATGCCCTGCCGCTCTTCATCGGCGCGCGCCAGCCCGATAAGGTCGACCAGCACGCCGCCGAGGCAGATCGTAAAACGCTGGATGATGAGCGCTACGACACAGACGATGGCGATACTCTGGCTGAGCGGCGGCCAGCTGAGGCTGAGAAGCGTGAGCACCGTCGCCGCCGCGAAGATCAGCGCCGGGATGACGCGCGGCGCCAGATGCATGCCTGCCATTGCAGCCAGACGGCGCCGCCGGCGGCGAAAGGCATAGCGGGCAATGCTTTCGACGATCGCGCCGAGCAGAAAGATCGCCAGGAACTGGGCCGCCATGTGAACCCGGCCGGTGACGGCGATTTCACCGAAAAGCAGCGCGGATGCATTGCCGATCTGCGAGGGCAGCGTCATGGCGGCATCGGAGACCATCGACACATGCCGGCGGGAATGCTGCAGCAAACCCGATAAGACCGACATCTGGTTTTCAACCGCCGCGTCGGCCGTAGCCGTTGCCGCCATCTGCGTCGACATCCACTGCTTGACCTCGGGCGTCTGCATGAGCTGCATCATCTCACGCACCTGCGCCGGCGGGGCGGCTGTGGCCGGCGTTTGCGCCGGTGGCGTCTGGGCAAAGCTTTGCGAAGCAAGCCCCAAAAGCACAATGAATGCCAATATGCCCGATAGGGCGGCCTTCAGACCACCTGCCGTGCCACTCTCCATGACCGCCTCCAATGGAGTGTCGGCCGCTCGAATGGAAGCAGCCGCGACATTTCCCCTTTCAGCAATGGATACTCGCGACCATTGCCGCCAGCAAGCGGTAGAAAAACCATACCGATGGCTAGGAAAGACATAAGGGTGGAGTAACGCCGGAAGTCCTTGGCCGTCAGGATTTCGGAACCGGCTTCTCCACGTGGCCGCCGAAGCCCGCACGCATTGCCGAGAGCACCTTGTTGGCGAATTCGTCGTTGTCGCGCGATGAGAAGCGGCCGTAGAGCGCTGCACTCAGCACCGGCGTCGGCACACTTTCGTCGATTGCCGCCATGATCGTCCAGCGGCCTTCGCCGCTATCTGAGACTCGGCCGGCAAATTTCGAAAGCGCTGGATCGGCATGCAGGGCATCGGCCGTAAGATCGAGCAGCCAGGAGGTGATGACGCTGCCGCGGCGCCAGACTTCCGCGACATCCTGCAGATTGAAGTCGTATTGGAAATGTTCGGGATGGGCGAGCGGCGCGGTTTCCGCATCGGCCTCATGCGAGGCCGCGCCGATATTGGCATGTTTGAGGATGTTGAGACCTTCGGCATAGGCGGCCATCAGACCGTATTCGATGCCGTTATGCACCATCTTGACGAAATGGCCGGCGCCGTGCGGTCCGCAATGCAGATATCCCTGCTCGGCGGTGCTGGCCGCCGCCGCTTCGGCGCTGCGGTTCGGCGAAGCTTCCGTCTTGCCCGGCCCGGGCGCCAGTGTTGCGAAGATCGGGGACAGGTGCTGAACGATGCCCTTTTCGCCGCCGATCATCAGGCAATAGCCGCGCTCCAGACCGAAGACGCCGCCACTCGTGCCGACATCGACGTAGTGGATACCCTTGGTGATGAGTTCGGCGCCGCGGCGTATATCGTCGTGATAATAGGAATTGCCGCCATCGATGACGATGTCGCCGTTCTGCAGCAGCGGCACCAGGCTCGCCAGCACCTTGTCGACGATCGCCGCCGGCAGCATCAACCAGATCGCTCTGGGATGGGCGAGCTTCGAGACGAACTCCTCCAGCGAGGCGCTGCCGGTCGCGCCGAGGCCGGCAAGCTCGGCAACGCTTTCTGGCCTGGCGTCATAAACGACGCATTCGTGACCGCCTCGCATCAGCCGCTGGACCATGAAATTGCCCATGCGGCCCAAACCGACCATACCAAGCTGCATCTGAAATCTCCTGGGATTTATCTATGATTCGGAAACTAGCACCGGCATCGTGACAGGCAAGCGAAGTCTGGCGCAAAGGCGATGCGACGATTGCACCCTTGTGCGCGACTAAACGCCCGCGGTCGCTAATCTGGCGCTTTGGGAGCGAAATTCCACCCTCCAACAAACATATAGCCGCCACTCGGGCGGCTATATCATTCTAAACGCGGAGCGCACCGGCGGCGCCGACCTTCAGGTGGAGGTCAATCGCGCCCAGCCTCCCGCACCAGATGCACGATACCCGCCGGATTGAGGATCCAGCCGCCGCGAACGTCGGACGGCAGCCTCTCGATCGGATCACAGCGTGGAACGTCGGCCCTCGCTAAATGCGCGGCAGCGCGGTTGAAATCCGGCGTCATGAATTCCAGCCAAAGCTCGGCTTGGCTCATAGTTGGGACCTTGTCGATCCAGAGCCGGATTGGTCCGAGTTCGAACGATATATCGCCCCCTTCGATTTCCTTCAGCTGCACGACATCCCGGTAAAACGAAACCGTTGCATCATACTGATGCGGCGGAACCTTCATTGCGACATCGACGCCGCCCCAGATCAGATCGCTCATGACGCTTCTCCTCAACCTTCCGGCGCCCTGGCCTGTTCGCCGCGCATCTCGCTGAGGAACATGCCGTCGCGCAGATTGATGCCATATTCGACAAAGGCCTTCATGCAGCAGAACATTTGCGTCCATCCCTCCATGTTCAGGTATGTTCCACGGCGGCCGGGTTCATCGTCACGCCATCCGTCTTCGGCGATGGTCACCATGGTGCCACCGTCATCCAGCGGCTTGAAATTCATTTCCACGAGCGTTTTGTAGGGCTTCTTCTCCTCGTCCGCCCCACCATCCCAACGCAGCACGATCTTGCTGTCCGGCACAAGCTCAATCACCTCGACGGGCACATCCTTCCACCAGGTTACTGTCGTACCCTCTGCCAGCGGCGCGCTCGCTCCGCCGACGGTGGTGAAGTAGCTCGACAGTTTCGCGGGATTGACGACCGCGTCGAAGACTTCCGCCACCGGGCGGCCGATGCGACCCGAGACACGAATATTGAGGGACATGAGACTTCCTCCTCTACTCCATTGCACCTGTCGCGATTATGTTATAAAAATATAACATGTCAAGCGAATCAAAAGATGATCCCGTTTTCAAGGCACTGGCGCATCATCGCCGCCGCGAAATCCTTGACTTGCTCAAGGACGCCCCTCATACGACAGGCGCTCTCTGCGAGATGTTTCCCGGAATGGACCGCTGCACAGTGATGCAGCATTTGAAAGTGCTGGAGGAGGCCGATCTGGTCATTGCCAGGAAGGAAGGCCGCGAACGCTGGAACCACCTGAACAGCCTGCCGATCAAGCACATTTACGATCGTTGGATCAGCGCCTATGCCGGCCATGCCCTATCGATCCTCGACCGGCTGAAAAGCGATCTCGAAGGCCAGCCGGAATAGGATCGGATCAGCTTGCCTCCCGGTTCGCTGAAACCTTATGCTGGCAGAAATGCGGGAGACACAACGGATGACGATATCGGGAGCAGGCATACGCCGCATGCGGCTGCTGCGCAGCATGAAGCAGCAGCATCTCGCCGAACTCCTCGGCGTCAACCAGGCTACCGTTTCGCGTTGGGAGCGCGATCAGCTTCCCCTCTCGCCGGAGCAGGCCGGCAGGCTGGAGCGGATTTTTGCCTCGCCGCGACATGCCGCAGCCGATGCGGCGCTGAAGCGGCTGGTCGAGGATTCCATCCGGTCGGTGCATCTGATCTGTGACGTCACCCACCGGCTGCTGTCCGCCTCCCGCCCCCGCCAGGCGGAATGGCACGCACCGCTCGCCGTCTTTCTCGGCCGCTCGCTTTTCTCCTACGCATCCGCTGAAATCGCCGCCACCGAACAATCTCTGGAGGAGCGTGGCTGGCATGAGGGCAGGCTCTTGTCGCTGACCTTCGAAACCGGCGCCAACGGCAGTGCATCGATGCCGATTGCAGCCGGGCGGGTGACCTGGGAGCGGATCACCCTTTCCGACGGCAGCGCCGGCCGCCTCGTCACAACAATCGACTGAGCCTGCAGCTTTCCTGCATTCCCATGCATAATTTATGCGTTGTCCCCAGACGCCGGCCTTTATAGCGTCCGCCGCAAAGGGTCAGGAGAGCATTCGATGACGATACTGGTGACGGGAAGTGCGGGCCATCTCGGCGAGGCCCTGATGCGCAGCTTGAGGGCGCAGAGCCGGTGGGCGCGCGGCATCGATCTCAAGCCCTCCGCCTTCACCGACAGGGTCGGATCGATCGGCGACCGCGATTTCGTCAGACAGGCGATGTCAGGCATCAGCGCCGTCATCCATGCCGCGACGCTGCACAAGCCGCATGTGGCGACGCACGGCAATCGCGATTTCCTCGACACCAATGTCGGCGGCACGTTGACCCTGCTCGAAGAGGCTGCCGCCGCCGGCGTTTCAAGCTTCGTCTTCACCAGCACCACCAGCGCCTTCGGTGCCGCATTGACGCCGGCCGAAGGCGAGCCCGCAGCATGGATCACCGAGGACTTGCTCCCTGTCGCAAGGAACATCTACGGCGTGACGAAACTCGCCGCCGAAGGCGTCTGCGAACTCTTCGCCCGCAAATACCGTCTGCCCATTGTCATCCTCAGGACGTCGCGTTTTTTTCCCGAAAGCGATGACGATCCCGGCATCCGCAACAGATATTCGGCGGAAAATGCGCAGGGCAATGAACTGCTTCATCGCCGCGTTGATATCAGTGATGTGGTCGGCGCCCATTTGCTGGCGCTCGAAAGGGCCCCGGCCATTGGCTTCGGCCGCTACATCGTCTCGGCCACAACGCCTTTTTCACCGGACGATCTCGCGGCACTCCGGCGTGACGCGCCTGCCGTCGTCGAGCGGCTCTTTCCGGATGCCGGCGCTCTCTATGCCGAACGCGGCTGGAAGATGTTCCCGACGCTCGATCGCGTCTATGTCAACGAGCGCGCAAGGCGCGAACTCGGCTGGCAGCCGCGATATGACTTCCGCTTCCTGCTCGAGTGCCTGCGCGAGAACCGTGAATGGCGAAGCCCGCTGGCGCTCGACGTCGGCTCCAAGGGTTATCACGAGGAGGTCTTCGCCGAAGGACCTTATCCGGTCGACCAGCACCAATAGATCGATGTCGGGAATGGGACGAACCAATTCAGGGCGGGCAAGATTACTTGCTGCGTCGACCGGGGTTCTCGTCCGCAAAGAAAGTAAAAGGCGCGATCCACGACGACCGATGGATGTTTACGATCCTGGGCGCCTACAAACGTAGGTGGGCACCGTGTGTCCAGGCCCACGGGCCTGGCCAGGGACAGCTCCCTTTGGATCGAGTATGGCCCCAGGGATTGTGGTTCCTGTCGAGAGGCGCAGACCGCATCGCGATATATAAGGTCGTTTGCATCGGCGCGCCAGTGGCGACGGCAGGTCGTGTCTATTTAATTGACATCAATTGAGTTCGGGTGGTGCGCGGCCATTGAGCTTGTCGGTGATTCCGCGGATGCGGCTCGAAACCTCACCGAGCGCCGCCGCCAGAGTTTCCTCGGTGCGGGCGGTAGCGGCCAGCACGGTATCGCGGTTGCCGCGCAATGACTCGAGCTCGGATTCCAGCCCGGCGATGCGGCGCGTCAGCTCGGCAATCTCGTCCATGATCATGATGCCTGCCATGACGGTGATCCTGAGATCGCCGATTTCGCCGAACTGCCCTTTGAGATGGCCAACATAGCGGTCGAAACGGGTGGCGAGATCGGTCAGGTGATCCTCCTGCCCTTCCTCGCAAGCCATGCGATAGGCTTTGCCGTCGATCGTTACCGTCACCTGCGCCATGTCAAATTCTTTCTCATCAGCGGTCCAGAACCGCGCGGATCGTTTCCATGGCCGTCACCAGCCGCCGCGATACCTCGCGATTGACCTCTTCCAGCCGGTTGGCGCGGAATTCGGCCTGGTCGAGCTCCTGCGCCAGCCGCGAGCGATCGGCATGCACACGCCGCACCTCGCCCTCGATCTCGCCCTGCTCCCGCTCTCGCTCGACGCGCATGTCGACGGCGTTTTCGAGGCTCGAAAGCGCCTGCCTCAGCTCGTTGAGCGCTGCTTCCATCGTTTTGCCTGTGGGCGTCATGCCTTCCGCTTCCCGTGCAGGACCCGCGAATCGACCCTCGGCGCCGATCCTGTGATTTCAAGAGGATATGCAGCTCGCCAACGGCCCGTCAATAAATGCCGTCATCTCTCGGCCGGCCTAAGCTGTGGATGAGCGCTTTACCGATGCCCGCCACACGAGATTTGTCATTTGTACAATCGCGCGATCAAATGTCAAAAAATGCCGCAGCGCACCCGGATTCAGCCCACCATTGATTGACTTGGCCGTCTTAACTGGTATGTCTCAGCCGCTTTCACACGATGGTCTTGGAGGCTCGAGGCCATCCCCCGACACTCCGGAGCTTGCGGAAAAGCCATGACCTCTCCCGAACAACACGACCGGATGGCGAATGCGATCCGTTTTCTCGCCATGGACGCCGTTGAAAAGGCGAATTCCGGCCACCCGGGCATGCCGATGGGCATGGCTGACGTGGCGACGGTCCTGTTCACCAAATATCTGAAGTTCGATCCGAAGAAGCCGCACTGGCCGAACCGCGACCGCTTCGTGCTTTCCGCCGGCCACGGCTCGATGCTGCTCTATTCGCTGCTCTATTTGACCGGCTATCCCGACATGACCGTCGAGGATCTGAAGCAGTTCCGCCAGATCGGCTCCAAGACCGCCGGCCACCCGGAATACGGCCATGCGACCGGCATCGAAACCACCACCGGCCCGCTTGGCCAGGGTATCGCCAACGCCGTCGGCATGGCGATCGCCGAGCGCAAGCTGCGCGAGGAGTTCGGGGCGGACCTGCAGGACCACTACACCTACGTCATCAACGGCGACGGCTGCCTGATGGAAGGCATCAGCCATGAGGCGATCGCGCTTGCCGGCCACCTGAAGCTCAACAAGCTGATCCTCTTCTGGGACAACAACTCGATCACCATCGACGGCGCCGTTTCGCTGTCGGATTCGACCGACCAGATCGCCCGCTTCAAAGCCGTTCACTGGAACACGATCGAGATCGACGGTCACGATCAGGCCGCCATCGCAAACGCGATCGAAGAGGCCCATAAGTCCGACCGCCCAACGTTCATCGCCTGCAAGACGGTCATCGGCTTCGGCGCCCCGAACAAGGCCGGCAGCCACAAGGTTCACGGCAGCCCGCTCGGCGCCGACGAAATCGCCGCCACCCGCAAGGCGCTGAACTGGGACTACGAGCCCTTCGTCGTTCCTTCCGACGTTCTCGATGCATGGCGCCTGGCCGGCACCCGCTCCGACAATGTCGTCAAGGCGTGGGAAGAAACCCTTGCAAAGTCTCCAGTTAAGGCGGAATTCTCCCGCCGCATGGCAGGCGACTTGCCGGAAGGCTTCGACGCTGCGATCAGCGCATATAAGAAGAAGCTCGCCGAGACCAAGCCGACGGTTGCCACCCGCAAGGCATCCGAAGACGCACTTGAGATCATCAACGGCTTCGTGCCGGAAACGCTCGGCGGTTCCGCCGACCTGACGCCGTCGAACAACACCAAAACCAGCCAGATGCACTCGATCACGCCGACGGATTTCGCCGGCCGTTACGTGCACTGGGGCATCCGCGAGCACGGCATGGCCTCGGCCATGAACGGCATTGCGCTGCATGGCGGCCTCATTCCCTATAGCGGCGGCTTCCTGATTTTCTCGGATTATTGCCGCCCGCCGATCCGCCTTGCTGCGCTGATGGGCATCCGCGTCATCCACGTCCTGACGCATGACTCGATCGGCGTCGGCGAAGATGGCCCGACGCACCAGCCGGTCGAACAGCTCGCCGGCCTGCGCGCCATCCCCAACCTCTTGGTCTTCCGTCCGGCCGACGCCACGGAAACGGCAGAATGCTGGCAGATCGCCGTCAAGACGCACAACCGCCCGTCGGGCCTTGCCCTGACGCGTCAGAACCTCAGCCCGGCCCGCACCGAATACAGCGAAAAGAACCTTTGCGAACAGGGTGCTTATACGCTCGCCGGCAATGCCGACGCCAGGGTGACGATCTTCGCCTCCGGCTCGGAAGTCGAAATCGCCGTTGCCGCCCGCGCAGCCCTCGAAGCCAAGGGTGTGACGGTGCGCGTCGTATCGGTTCCCTGCACGGAACTGTTCTTCGAACAGCCGGAAAGCTACCGCAAGCAAGTGCTCGGCAACTCGCCGGTCAAGATCGCCGTCGAAGCCGCCGTCCGCGAAGGCTGGGACGCCTTTATCGGTCCGGAAGGCACTTTCGTCGGCATGAAGGGCTTCGGCGCATCCGGTCCCGTCAAGGACGTTTACAAGCATTTCGGCATCACCGCCGACGCCGTCGTTGCAGCCGCGGAAGCAAAGCTTTAATGAGAGCGCCTTGAGGCGCTCTCCATCTCCTCAATTCCAGGCCTAACCTATCGGGCCCTATTCTATCGGGAGTGAATGAACATGACAGTCAAGGTTGCCATCAATGGTTTCGGCCGCATCGGCCGTAACGTCCTCCGCGCTATCGTCGAATCCGGCCGCACCGACATCGAAGTCGTCGCCATCAACGATCTGGGCCCGGTCGAGACCAATGCCCATCTGCTGCGTTACGACTCGATCCACGGCAAGTTTCCGGCCGAAGTGAAGGTCGAAGGCGACACGATCATCGTCGGTGGCGGCAAGCCGATCAAGGTCACCGCGATCAAGGATCCCGCAACGCTGCCGCACCGCGAACTCGGCGTCGACATCGCCATGGAGTGCACCGGCATCTTCACCGCCCGCGACAAGGCTGCCGCTCACCTGACGGCTGGCGCCAAGCGCGTCATCGTCTCGGCTCCCGCCGACGGCGCCGACCTGACCGTCGTCTACGGCGTCAACCATGACCAGCTCACCAAGGAGCACACGGTCATCTCCAACGCCTCCTGCACCACCAACTGCCTGGTGCCGGTCGTCAAGGTTCTCGACGACGCCGTCGGCATCGACCACGGCTTTATGACGACCATCCACTCCTATACCGGCGACCAGCCGACGCTCGACACGATGCACAAGGACCTCTATCGCGCCCGTGCTGCCGCTCTCTCCATGATCCCGACCTCGACGGGCGCTGCCAAGGCCGTCGGCCTCGTACTGCCGCACCTCAAGGGCAAGCTCGACGGCACCTCGATCCGCGTTCCCACCCCGAACGTCTCGGTCGTCGACTTCAAGTTCGTCGCCAAGAAGGCCACCACGGTCGGCGAAATTAACGAAGCGATCAAGGCTGCCGCCAACGGCAAGCTGAAGGGCGTTCTCGGCTACACCGACGAGCCGCTCGTCTCCCGCGACTTCAACCACGACAGCCATTCCTCGATCTTCGCAACCGATCAGACGAAGGTCATGGAAGGAAACTTCGTGCGCGTCCTGTCCTGGTACGACAACGAATGGGGCTTCTCCAGCCGCATGTCCGACACGGCCGTGGCCTTCGCCAAGCTCATCTGAGCGCCTGATAAACGAATAATCGCAAGCGGCCCGGGAAACCGGGCCGCTTTGTTATAAGCACCGCGCCGGATCGACTGCGAAACCTGATATGGTGCACGAAGCCCTGAACCGCATCGGCGGCCGGGCAGATAGGGAGAGATGCATGGATTACTTTACCGTTGAGATCGCCGGCCGCGCCATTGCCAGCTTTCGCTCGAAAAACCATGAGGAAGCTACGCACTTCTTCGAGGCGGAAGATTTTCGCGACGACCTGACCATCCTGGAATCCGAAGGCAAGCCCCTGTGGGACCGCAAGGCCGCGCTCAGCCTGCGCAAGGCGACCGCCGAGGAAGCCAGCGAAGTCGAGCACGCCTATGAATTCGACGACGATCCGCAAAGGACCATCGACGACGAGTTCGTCGTTTTCCTGGTTCCGGTCGAGGATCTGACCGACGAGGGTGACGACACCGAAGACTGACAATCGATTATCGCCGCCTTCCAGTAGAAGGCCAACTCGAAGCGACGGCTTCGGTGGCCGCGAGGATGAAATCACGGTTGGCAATCCACTGGCCAGGCGTGATAGATTGAGGAAATGCAAGTGGAGGCGATAAATGGCAGAGGCGCAAAAACGCTTGTCCCATGCCACCCTCAAGCGGCGGCAGCGGTTTCATCGCAAGCGGGACGTCAGACCTGTCGTGCTGGCAAAGGCCAATCGTCTGGTCGTTCGGGCTGCCGTATTCATCGGTCTTTCGTTTCTCGCCGTCATCACACTTCAGGCGGTGTTGGGATAACGCCAATCGGCGGCGGCAATCCCTTCTTCCCGCCAGTAGACAAGACGAACGGGCCGCGTGAACAGAGAAGCGTGCCCTATCCTGCTGCGGTTTGCGGATACCCGCAGGAAAAATCGATCTTCTCGCCTTTCGCCCTGCTCTTGCCTGATTTTCTTATACATTCTTTCTAGGGAGTTTCTCCCGTAGCATTTCCGTGTCGGTGGCCGTCCGGCAGCCGTTCAGCAGCACGATGCAGCACGAGACGAGGTTAAGCCGCGAGGCCTACCCTTCTCTGCCGTTTTGCCGTTTACTGATGGATCGACGAGCGTAGCGGAGGGGTTAAGACGGACGGATCGGTCGGGGGTGGCCGCATCCGCAAAGCATTCGATGGAAAGGGGTGGGCATGGAAGCGTTTTATATCGTGGTGCTGGTCGCGACAGCGCTCGTGCTTCTTGCTGCTTTTTCGAGCCTGCTCGCCTTCCGCTTCGGCGCCCCGCTGCTTCTTCTCTTCCTGATGATCGGCCTTGCCGCCGGTGTCGATGGCCTCGGCATCGAATTCAGCAACAACTATCTGGCCTATATTCTCGGTACCATTGCCCTGGCCATCATCCTCTTCGATTCCGGCTTCGGCACGCCGATGCAGGCCTTTCGGCTCGCGGCCGTGCCTTCTTTGACGGTCGCTTCGGTCGGAGTTCTGATCACCGCCTCGCTCTTTGCCGCCGCTGCCATGTGGCTGTTGAACTTCAGCTGGCTCGAAGGTCTGCTGCTCGGTTCGATCGTGGCATCGACGGATGCCGCCGCCGTCTTCTTCCTGCTGCGCATCGGCGGCATCAACATCCGTGACAAGGTGCGCTCGACGCTAGAAGTCGAATCCGGCACCAACGATCCAATGGCGATTTTCCTCACCATCGCGCTTGTCGAGGTCTTGGCGAGCGGCGAGCGCTACGCCGGCATCGATATCGGCATGCTCGCCATGTTCATCCAGCAGATGGGGCTCGGCGTCATCCTCGGCCTGCTCGGCGGCATGATGATCGTGCTGATCGTCAGCAAGCTCGACACGGATCGTGGCCTGACGCCGATCTTCGTGCTGGCGCTCGCTCTTCTCGTCTTCTCCTTCACCGGCGCGGCCGGCGGCAGCGGCTTCCTCGCCGTCTACGTCGCCGGCATCTATGCCGGGAACCGCAAGATGCAGGCGATCGGCACCATCAAGCGCTTCCAGGACGGCATGACCTGGCTCGCGCAGATCATCATGTTCCTGGTGCTCGGCCTGCTCGCCACGCCGTCGCAATTCCCCGACATTATCGTGCCGGCCATCCTGCTTGCCTTCTTCCTGATCTTCGTCGCCCGGCCGCTGGCGATCTGGCTGTCGCTGCTTCCCTTCGATTACACGCAGCAGGAAATCGGCTTCGTTGCCTGGGTCGGTCTGCGCGGCGCCGTCTCCATTCTGCTGGCCATCATGCCGATCCTCGGCGGGCTGGAAAACGGTCAGATCTATTTCAATACCGCCTTCATCATCGTGCTGGTCTCCCTGCTCGTTCAAGGCTGGACGATTAAACCCGTCGCCAAGAAGCTCGGCCTGATCATCCCGCCGCGCATCGGCGCCGTCGACAAGGTCGAGGTCGACCTGCCGGGTGCGGCCAACCACGAACTGCTCTCCTACCGCGTTATTAAGGACAGCCCGGTGCTGCGCGGGGAGCGCATTCCGCGCTGGGCGACCCCCTCCCTCGTCATCCGCGACGGCAAGTCGATGCGCTACCAATATGCCGGGCGGCTGCGCGAAAACGATCTCGTCTATCTCTTCATCGTGCCGAGCTATTCCCGCCTGCTCGACCGCCTCTTCGCCAGCCGCGCGCCGGTGGACGAGGACGATGCCGAGTTCTTCGGCGCCTTCGCGCTCTCGCCTGCCCGCCCGGCCGCCGATCTCGACGCTGCCTACGGCCCCGGCCTGCTCAACGAATCCGAAAAGGGGCTGACGATCGCCGAGTTGATGCGGCAGCGCCTCGGCGGCAAGGCCGATTACGCCGATCGCGTCCGTCTCGGCTCGATCATCCTGATCGTCCGCGATCTCGACGAGCACGACCACATCACCTCAGTCGGCATGTCGCTGGAAGCGGTCGAACCAGCGATCACGCTGCCGATCTTCCTCAATCTCAAGGACATCATCCAGCGCATCCGCGAGCGGCTGAACGGACGGCGCAACCGCGAAGCCGCAGCCGCTGAAACCCTGCCGAAAGCATCGGCCGGAGGCGACGAAGTGAGACGCGAAAACGGCCGTTGAACGCCTTGCGTCTCGAATGATCCTTGCTATGGTCGGCGCGACTTCCGCCAACCAAGACTGGATCCTCCCCATGCCTTCTTTCAAGACCCTCGACGATCTTTCCGATATCCGCGGCAAGCGCGTTCTCGTCCGCGTCGACCTCAACGTCCCGGTCAAGGACGGCAAGGTCACCGATGTGACGCGCATCGAGCGTGTGGCGCCGACGATCCTCGAACTGTCGGGCAAGGGTGCCAAGGTGATCCTGCTTGCCCATTTCGGCCGGCCGAAGGATGGCCCCTCGCCAGATCTGTCGCTGTCGCTGATCGCCCCTTCCGTCGAGGAAGTACTCGATCATGCCGTGCTGACGGCCTCCGACTGCATTGGCGAGGCCGCCGCCTCCGCCGTCGCCGCAATGAGGGACGGCGATATCCTGCTCCTGGAAAACACTCGCTTCCATAAGGGCGAGGAAAAGAACGACCCCGATTTCACCAAGGCGCTCGCCGCCAACGGCGATATCTATGTCAACGACGCCTTCTCCGCCGCCCACCGCGCCCATGCTTCCACCGAGGGCCTTGCCCATCACCTGCCGGCCCATGCCGGCCGCACCATGCAGGCCGAGCTGGAAGCGCTCGAAAAGGGTCTTGGTGCCCCCGCTCGCCCTGTTGTCGCCATCGTCGGCGGTGCCAAGGTGTCGACCAAGATCGATCTTTTGATGAACCTCGTGAAGAAGGTCGATGCGCTCGTCATCGGCGGCGGCATGGCCAATACCTTCATCGCCGCTCGCGGCACTAATGTCGGCAAGTCGCTTTGCGAACATGATCTCGCCGATACCGCCAAGCAGATCATGATCGAGGCCGCAACCGCCGGCTGCGCCATCATCCTGCCGGAAGACGGCGTCGTCGCCCGTGAATTCAAGGCAGGCGCGGCCAACGAAACGGTCGACATCAACGCCATCCCCGCCGATGCCATGGTGCTCGACGTCGGCCCGAAATCCGTCCAGGCCATCAATGCCTGGATCGAGAGGGCCTCGACCCTCGTCTGGAACGGTCCGCTCGGCGCCTTCGAGATCGAGCCTTTCGATGCCGCAACCGTCGCTGCCGCAAAATACGCCGCCGAGCGCACGGCGGCCGGCAAACTGACCTCCGTTGCCGGCGGCGGCGATACCGTCTCGGCGCTGAACCATGCCGGCGTTGCCGACGAGTTCAGCTATGTCTCCACCGCCGGCGGCGCTTTCCTGGAATGGATGGAAGGCAAGGAGCTTCCCGGCGTCGCCGTCCTCAACCCCGGCAGATAGCTGCCGCGCCTGATTTGACAGGTTTTACATGTAGATAGACCGCGGTGGCGAGAGCCTTCCGCGGTCTTTTGCTCAACGCCTGGAAAAAATCCCAGATTTTCAAACGATTGAATTGAATTCAATCGTTTCAATGACTTAGCCCTCCATTTTCCTCACTCTAAACTTCTGTTATCGCCGTCCTATCCTAAACCGCCGATGTTTCATGCTGTGGAGAGAACGAATGAGCGAACGACTGGAAGACATTGCAGTGCAGATGGTTGCAGCTGGCCGGGGACTGCTTGCGGCCGACGAATCGACCTCCACGATCAAGAAGCGTTTCGACACGATCAACCTCGAATCGACGGAAACGAGCCGCCGCGATTACCGCGAGATGCTTTTCCGCTCCGACGAGGCGATGAAGAAATATATCTCCGGCGTTATCCTCTTCGAAGAGACGCTTTTCCAGAAGGCTGCAGACGGCACGCCTTTCGTAGACATCATCCGCGCTGCCGGTTCCATTCCCGGCATCAAGGTCGATACCGGCGCCAAGCCGATGGCTAATTTTCCAGGCGAAACCATCACCGAAGGCCTCGATGGCCTCGGCGAGCGCCTTGCCCGATATTATGAAGCCGGCGCCCGCTTCGCTAAGTGGCGCGGCGTTATCGCCATCTCCTCATCGCTGCCGACCCGCGGTTCGGTCCGCGCCAACGCTCAGGCGCTTGCCCGCTATGCGGCTCTTTGCCAGCAAGCCAAGATCGTTCCGATAGTCGAGCCCGAATGCCTGATGGACGGCAAGCCGGGCGACCACAATATCGACCGCTGCGCCGAAGTCACCGAAGCGACGCTGCGCATCGTCTTCGAGGAACTGGCCGATGCCCGCGTCAGCCTCGAAGGCATGATCCTGAAGCCGAACATGGTGATCGACGGCAAGAATGCCCGCAAGGCTTCGGTCGCGGAAGTTGCCGAACGCACCGTCCAGGTGCTGAAGCGCACCGTTCCCTCTGCAGTTCCCGGTATCGCCTTCCTCTCCGGCGGCCAGTCGACCGAAGAGGCAAGCGCGCACCTTTCGGCCATCAATGCCACCGCCGACCTGCCTTGGTTCGTGACTTTCTCCTACGGCCGCGCTCTGCAGGACAGCGCGCTGAAGGCCTGGAACGGCAAGCCGGAAAACGTCGCCGCCGGCCAGCGCGAATTCACGCATCGCGCCGAGATGAACAGCCTTGCCGCCAAGGGCAGCTGGAAAAAGGACCTTGAAAAGGCAGCCTGATTTTTTGCATTTGGGATTCGGGTGGGGGCGGCAACCGCGCTCCTGCCCAATCCCTCCGGCTCCCTCGCAACTTCTGTGCCCGTGACGTAGAGGGAGGAACTCAGTGCCGCCACATACCCATTCTCCCTAGCGGGGAGAAGAGGGAGCAAGAAAAGCAACTCAACGCCTGAGTACATACATCCCTCATCATTGTCTCGGCGACAAGAAACCGCTTCGCCCCACGAAAAATCGTGATTACTCATAACGGCCCGCTGCAAGAGGAGCCGCTATGGACACCATTTCCTACGTCACCGTCGATGTCTTCACCTCCACGCGTTTCGAGGGCAATCCTCTGGCCGTCATCTCCGACGCGCGGGGCCTCACCGATGCGGCGATGCAGAAGATCGCCACCGAGTTCAACTATTCCGAAGTGACCTTCGTCCTGCCGCCGGAAAATCCCGCGAACTCCGCCCGCGTGCGCATCTTCACCCCGACGATGGAAATCCCCTTCGCCGGCCATCCCAATGTCGGCACCGCCTATGTGCTCGGCCGGCAGGCGGAAATCTTCGGCAAACCGGTCGGCGATACGCTGCGCTTCGAGGAACGGGCCGGTATCGTCGAAGTCAGGCTGAAGCGCAGCGGCGGAAAGATCGCGGCCGCCGCTATTCGCGCGCCGCAGCCGCTGACGATCGGCGGTATCGTCGCCGAGGAAACCATCGCCCGCTGCATCTCACTCGATCCCGGCCTCGTTCTCACGACCACACATGCGCCGGTCTTTGCCTCGGTCGGCCTGAACTTCGCAGTCGCCGAATTGAACGGACTTGAAGCGCTGGCCGCCTCACGTCCGAACCTCGCGGGCTTCCAGGCGGCTGCCGGCGGCCAGACCACGAGCGGCCACGACTTCTCGCTCTTCGTCTATGTCAGGACAGCCGAAAATCCGTGGAATATCCGCGCTCGTATGTTCGCGCCACTCGACAATGTCCCCGAGGATCCCGCGACAGGCAGCGCTTCCGCAGCGCTCGGCGCCTATCTCGTCTCGCTCACGGCGGAGGCCGATATGAACACCCGCATCACCATCGAACAGGGCGTGGAAATGGGTCGACGCAGTATCATCGCCCTTGATGTCACGAAATCCGATGGCGCGATCACCGATGTCATCATCTCGGGAAGCTGCGTTGCCGTCATGCGCGGCGAAATCATCCTACAGGACTGACGGCCGCATCGAGGCATAATTCCGAGGTTTACATCAGGAAGTCGCGAGACAGCAGCGCCACTGCCCAGACGCCGAAGGCGATCAGCGCGATCTTCCAGAAATCCATCCGCCGTCTCAGACCGGGAAAACCGAGCGGCTTGATCACCTGTATCACCATGGCAAGGATGAGCAGCAAGCCTATCAGCTTTGTCATGCTTTATTTTTTCCATTTTTCGGAATGTCACAGGACGGACATTTTTCCGCGCGAACACAGGATCTCGACAGGCCGTAAAGGCATTCCGGGACACAATCAATCATCTTGAGACTGGGCAGGCGCAGGTCTTGCTTTATGTCTATTCACAATTGCTGAGACCGAGTCTGGGGAAATGAAGAGAAATCTGTTGTCCGTCGCCGCGCTGCTCTTTGGCACGCTGTTCCTTTTCATGGGCAACGGCCTGCAGGGCATCCTGCTTCCGGTGCGCGGCAATATCGAAGGTTATGCCACGACGACGCTTGGCTTGCTTGGCACCTCATGGGCCGGAGGCTTCGTCATCGGCTGCCTGGTGGCGCCGAAACTGGTGCGCCGCGTCGGCCATGTCCGCGCCTTCTCCGGCTTCATCTCGATCATCGCCATCATCGCGCTGGTAAGCGGCATCATCATCGACCCGATCTGGTGGGTGATCCTGCGCGCTGTCACTGGCTTCTCCACCGCCGGTACGTCGATGATCATCGAGAGCTGGCTGAACGAACGTGCCAGCAACGAGAGCCGCGGTGCGATCTTCTCGCTCTATATCGGCATCACCCTGATCGGCGTCGTCGCCGGCCAGATGATGATCCCGCTCGAGGATGTGCGCACGCCGGTGCTCTTCATGATCTGCGGCATCTTCTATTGCATCGCCATGCTGCCGACGACGCTTTCGACCGCGGCCTCGCCGCAGCCGCTTAAGGCCGTGCGCCTCGACCTGCCGGCGCTCTATCGCAATTCGCCCGTTTCCTGCCTCGGCATCCTGCTCGTCGGTATTGCCAATGGCGCTTACGGCACACTGGGTGCTGTCTTCGGCGCCGGCGCCGGCCTTTCCGACACCAGCATCGCCGTCATGATGAGCGCTACCATCTTTGCCGGCGCCGTGATGCAGCTGCCGGCCGGCCGGCTTTCTGACCGTATCGACCGGCGCTACGTGCTCGCCGCCCTGTCGGCCATTGCCGCGATCGCCGGCTTGCTGATCTTTCTGCTGAACCCGACATCCCCCGGCTTGCTGATCGGCCTCGTTGTCCTCTACGGCGCGGTAGCCAATACGCTCTATCCGATCGCAGTTGCACACGCGAACGACTTCGCGGCGTCGGAGGATTTCGTCAAGGTCTCCGGCGGCCTGCTGCTCCTCTACGGCATCGGCACAGTCATCGGCCCGACGCTCGGCGGTCCCGTTATGTCGGCAATCACCCCGCATGCGCTGTTTTTGGTCACGGCCGTCGCCCATGTGCTGATCACGGCTTACGCCATCATCAGAAGCCGCATCCGTGCTGCCGTCCCGGCCAGCGATCGCGACGCCTACACGACGATCCCGACCGGCACGTCGCCGATGCTGACACCGCAGAGCATGTCGCTGGCCGATCGCGGCACCGGCAAATCTCCCGAAGGCGGCGATCCTGCTGTAAAGTTCGGCTAGGACTTCCGGTAAACCCGCGCTGCGGTTTTGCCGGTGGCTCGCAAAAAACGGAAAATGCTCCAGGCGAGGCTGGATTTAGGCCGGATCGGCCTAAATTCCGATTCCGTATCGCCCGTATTTTTCGGCATTATGCCGCCACCAGCAAACGGAGGAGAACCGATGAGCTTTATCGATGACGACCAGCCGCAGAAGAAACCCGGCCACGAGATCGGCGCCGATCTCTCCATGCTTTCGGTCGACGAGCTGAAGGCCCGGGTGGAATTGCTGAAAGCGGAGATCGCCCGGCTCGAAGCCGAAGCCGCCCGCAAAGCCTCCGGACGACAGGCGGCTGAAAGCTTCTTCCGCTCATGATCCGCCAAAAGCCTCGAAGAACAATGTTCTAGGCGGCAAAATGAACCGACCTCAAGTCTTCATTCGGCGCAATGTTAATAAATTATTAAGCTTTATAAGGTATTACTATATTCATCCAGATTTTCTCTGGATCTCAGACAGTTTTCCATGCGGTGAATTGGTCTGATTTTTCTCCCTGTTTTACCTTGAGAGCCGCTTTTGCGGCTCTTCTTTTTGTTGCGGCCGAGGAATTTCCATGAAACTGTGGAGATTAACCTTTTCTTAAGAAACGGCTTGCGCATTTGCGCTAATGATACCATCTTAAAGTCATAAAGACCGGACACGGAAACTTTTCCGTCGACCCCGGCGTTACCTGACCATAAGTAGCTGCGTGCAACAGGGACTATTGCGATGTCGGAAGTTGGATTGAACACGATCAGTTTTGCGGGCCGCGCGGCTGCATCCTCACAGTTCAAGGCACTCTACGCCGAAGGCATGTCGCTGGTCGAAGAGACCGCCGCCTATCTCGATGGCCAAGGCCGCGCAGCCTCCAAGGTTCTGCCGCGCATGGCATCCGTCCTCTACGCGGCTGAATCGATGCGGCTGACCACTCGCCTGATGCAGATGGCCTCGTGGCTGCTGCTGCAGCGCGCCGTCAACAACGGCGAAATGTCCCGCGACCAGGTGCTGGCCGAGAAGAACAAGGTCCGGCTCGACGGCTTCAACGTCGACCGCGCAGCACCCGGCTGGGGCGACCTGCCCGAATCCTTCCGGGATCTCGTCGAGCGCTCGCTGCGTCTGCAGAACCGCATCGCCCTGTTGGATCGCGAAATCTATCGCCCGGCCGAAGCCGTAATCGTTCATGACAATCAGAACAGCGTCCAGGCGCAGCTTTCCCTGCTGCAGACGGCCTTCGGCAACAACTGACCGATCTGTGAAATTCAATGAGCCGGCTGCGCAGTGCGCGGCCGGTTTTTTGTTGCCGCTGCACGCGTCCTGGAAACGCAAAAAAGCCCGGCAGAGCCGGGCTTTTTGCGAAATTCCGTCAGCAAAAGCGATTAGAGGCCGAGGCCGCCGAAACGCTTGTTGAACTTGGAAACGCGGCCGCCGCGGTCCATGAGCTGCTGGTTGCCGCCGGTCCATGCCGGATGCGACTTGGAGTCGATTTCGAGGTTCATGACAGCGCCTTCCGAACCCCAGGTCGAGCGGGTTTCGTATTCGGTGCCATCGGTCATGACTACCTTGATCGTGTGATAGTCGGGATGGATGCCTGCCTTCATAACAATCTTCCTGCGATACCGGAGTTCAATTTGCCGCATGCAGTTGCGGCCAACGAACCGTTTGAATAAATGAAGCCGCAGTCGTGATGGCTACGGCTTCCCATTAGGATGCGGTGCCTATACATGAAGGACGCCTAGATAACAAGAGCCAACAGGCTGCATTGCGCGGCTCCTGCGGGCGAACGGAGACGATTTGGCAGAACAGGCACAGGCTGAGGAAAACAAGAGGCGGTCGCTGCGGCCGCTCGGCAGGCTGACGCCTTACGTCATGCGTTATCGCGGCCTCGTGGCCGGCGCGCTGTTTTCACTGACGCTTGCCGCCGTCACCTCGCTGGCGCTGCCGCTTGCGGTGCGCCGCATGATCGATCACGGCTTCACCCGGTCCGACGGCAGCTTCATCAACAGCTACTTTGCCATGCTGATGGTCATGGCGATCGTGCTCGCGGTCGCGAGCGCCTTGCGCTATTATTTCGTCATCACCATCGGCGAGCGCATCGTCGCCGATCTTCGCCGCGACGTCTTCGACCATGTGACGCGGTTGTCGCCCTCCTTCTTCGACGTAAACCAGTCCGGCGAAATCATCTCGCGTCTGACCGCCGATACGACACAGATCAAGTCAGCCGTCGGCGCCACCGCCTCGGTGGCGCTGAGGAACCTCATTCTCTGTCTCGGCGCCATGGGCATGATGGTCGTGACCTCGCCGAAACTTTCGAGCCTCGTCATCGGGGCCATCCCGCTGATCGTTTTCCCGCTCGTCGCCTTCGGCCGCTCGGTGCGCAGGCGTTCGCGCGCCGCCCAGGACACGCTTGCCGAAGCGTCCGCCTTCGCCAACGAGACGATCGCCGCTACCCGTACGGTACAGGCCTTCAACGGCGAGGATGCCGCGGCGACACGTTACGGCAGCGCCGTCGAATCCGCCTACGCGGCCGCGCGCGCCGCTATCCGGTCGCGCGCGCTGCTGACCGGGATCGCCATCACGCTGATCTTCGGCAGCGTCGTCGCCGTGCTTTGGGTCGGCGCCCACAGCGTGCTTGCCGGCACGCTGTCGGCCGGCACGCTCGGCCAGTTCCTGCTCTACGCCGTCATCTCCGCGGGCTCGCTCGGCGCGCTGTCCGAGGTTTGGGGCGAACTCTCGCAGGCGGCCGGCGCCGCCGACCGGCTGACGGAGCTTCTCGACGAGGTCTCGCCGATCGCCGCTCCGGCCAGCCCCGAGGCGCTTCCCTCGCCCAGCCGTGGTCGGGTCGAGTTTTCCGGGGTACATTTCGCCTATCCCTCGCGCCCCGGCAAATCGGCCCTGCATGGCTTGGATTTAGCCGTTGCCCCGGGCGAAACCGTCGCCATCGTCGGTCCCTCCGGCGCCGGCAAAAGCACCGTCTTTTCACTGCTGCTGCGCTTCTACGATCCGCAGCAGGGCAGCGTGACGATCGACGGTATCGACGCCCGGCTGGCGACACCCGACGCGTTGCGCCAGCGCATCGCCATCGTGCCGCAGGACGTCACCATCTTCGCCGCCTCGATCCATGACAACATCGCCTTTGGCCGCCCCGTTGCATCGCGTGAGGAAGTCCGCGCCGCAGCGATTGCCGCCCAGGCCGACGAATTCATCGCCCGGCTGGAGAACGGCTATGAGACAAAGGTTGGCGAACGCGGCGTCACTCTCTCCGGCGGCCAGCGGCAGCGCATCGCCATTGCCCGCGCCATCCTGAAGAACGCGCCCGTGCTGCTGCTCGACGAGGCCACCTCCGCGCTGGATGCCGAAAGCGAGACACTGGTGCAAAAGGCGCTCGACGGCCTGGTGGATGGTCGCACGACACTCGTCATCGCCCATCGCCTGGCCACAGTGCTGAAGGCCGACCGCATCCTCGTCATGGATGAGGGACGTGTCGTCGAGGAAGGCACGCATCAAAGCCTGATCCGCCACGGTGGCATCTATGCGCGCCTCGCCCGGCTGCAATTCGACGCCGCCAACGAGGATGTGCTTGCCGCCGCCAAATAGCCGGCAGGTGCTTCCGGTCGCACCGCGACGAAAGTCTGGCGCCGCTGCGCCTCCCCGCGGTTGTTTTTCCGGGCTCCCGCCCTACCCTCTTCATGCCCCTGGGTGGGGATTGCTGTTGAAATCGTGGGAGGAGATAGGAATGGCGCTTTCCAACATGACGCGACGCACGGGCCTCGCGCTCGCTCTTGGCCTGACTGCAACGCTGGGGCTCGGCAGATCTGCCGTTGCCGCGGATTTTCCCGATCGCGCGATCACCATGGTCGTGCCCTTCGCGGCTGGCGGCTCGACCGATGTCGTCGCGCGCATCGTCGCGCAGAAGATGTCGGAAGACCTCGGCCAGCAGGTGATCGTCCAGAACGTTGCCGGCGCCGGCGGCAACCTCGGCGCCGGCAACGTCGCGCGCGCTGAGCCCGATGGTTACACGATTCTGATGGGCACGGTCGCGACCCACGCTCTCAATCCGCTGATCCTCAAATCGACCCCTTATGATCCCGAGAAGGATTTCGCGCCGGTCTCACTGCTCGTCGTCGTGCCGAACGTGCTGGTCGTCAATCCGGAACTGCCGGCAAAGACAGTGCAGGAACTGATCGCCCTCCTGAAGGCTGAGCCCGATAAATACAGTTACGCTTCGTCGGGCAACGGCACGCCGCTGCATCTTTCCGGCGAACTCTTCAAGTCCATGGCCGGCGTCAGCATGCAGCACATCCCCTATAAAGGCGCGGGGCCGGCATTGAACGACGTTATCGGCAACCAGGTGCCGATCATGTTCGATAACCTCCCTTCCTCTTCCAGCCACATCAAGGCGGGCACGCTGAGGGCGCTGGCGGTGACGACGGCTGAGCGCGCGCCCTCCTTCCCCGACGTGCCGACGGTCGCGGAGTCGGGCATTCCGGGCTACGAGACCTATACTTGGAATGCGCTCTTCGCTCCGGCAAAGACGCCGAGCGAGGTGGTAATGCGCCTCAATGCCTCGGCCAAGAAGGCGCTCGCCGACCCCGCCGTTGCCGAACGCATGAAGGAGTTCAGCGCCACCATCGTTGGCTCGACACCGGAGGAACTTGCCGCCCATGTGAAAGCCGAACTTGCCAAATGGGGACCGGTCGTCAAGGGCGCGAACATCCAGATGGAGTGATGGGAAGACGTCTGTCCGGAATATCTCCTGTGGACCACCCACTGAGTGCAATGGCAATTCAATTCTCATTAAGGCAGTGGAAAAGCTCGCCATTTTGATCTAGCCTCCCGGACGCTGATGGTGCAATTTCAGCGT
The DNA here is from genome assembly GCF_900094625.1 of Rhizobium aethiopicum. Lineage (GTDB taxonomy): Bacteria > Pseudomonadota > Alphaproteobacteria > Rhizobiales > Rhizobiaceae > Rhizobium > Rhizobium aethiopicum. The sequence continues at coordinate 110,636 of NZ_FMAJ01000007.1, forward strand.
TTCGGGAGAGATCCATGTATAAATTCGAAGTCTACAAGGATAAATCAGGCGAATTCCGTTTCCGCTTCAAGGCATCGAACGGGGAAACCATGTTCAGTTCCGAGGGCTACAAGGCAAAGGCGTCCGCTCTGAATGCCATCGAATCCATCAAGAAGAATACCTCCGGCGCCGAAATCGTCGACCAGACGAAGGCCGAAGCCTGAGTGGCAGGACACGGGCGGCGCTATCGCCGCCCTGCTTCTTCGTGCCCTTGAGTGCCGTTGGTCTCTTTGAGAGCGGCTCATCCTCTTTTGGATTTCCGGCGCTTTTTCTTTTTTCAGTATTTTTTTCAAAGCATGTCGAAACGACCGGCGGTCGCGCCTCATTGTCTCGGAACGGCTGAGCCGCTCTACCAGGCATAACGGCTTTCGTCGGCCCGCCTGAAGCAAAGGCAACAACGAGATCAGGAGTTTTCCATGCAATATGCTCTCATTATTCGCGAAGCCGCCGAGGATTTCGCCCGCCGCAGCGATCCAACTTATCGCGATGGCTGGGTCGCTTACACCAAGGCGCTCGTTCAGGCGGGAATCATGACCGGCGGCGCCGGCCTGACAGCGCCCGAAACCGGTACGATCGTGCGCCGAAAAGGCGAGGATCACGATGTCCAGGACGGTCCCTATCCGGAAGCCAAGGAACAGCTCGGGGGCTTCTATCTGATCGAGGTTCCTGACATCGACACCGCGCTCGAATGGGCGACCCGCGTTCCAATTTCCGACAATGGTTCGGTCGAGGTGCGCCCGCGCCTGCAGATGTGAAGCGGCAATGCGGCCCGATGCCGGACGCGTTGCCGAACAGGTGGCGCGACAGTCCTATGGCAAGCTGATCGCCTTTCTCGCCGCCCGTTCGCGCGACGTGCCGGCAGCGGAAGACGCACTGTCGGAAGCACTGGCTGCGGCCCTGCGCGTCTGGCCGAAACGCGGCATTCCTGCCAAGCCGGAAGCCTGGCTGCTGGTGGCCGCCCGCCGCAACCTGATGCAGGCGGCCCGTCACCGCACCGTCGAGACCAAAGCGCAAACGACGATATCGCTCGCCTTCGAGGAAGCGGAGGAGCGCATGAACGAGGCGGGCAATTCCATCTTTCCCGATGAGCGGCTGAAGCTGCTCTTCGCCTGTACCCATCCAGCCATCGACAGCTCCGTGCACACGGCGCTGATGCTGCAGACCATTCTCGGCATCGAAGCGAAGACCATCGCACGGGCCTTCGTTGTTTCGGCCGAAGCGATGAGCCAGCGGCTGGTGCGGGCCAAGGTGAAGATTCGTGAGGCCGGCATTCCCTTCACCGTTCCGCCTCGACCCGCACTTCCTGGGCGGCTCGCCGCCGTGCTTTCGGCGATCTACGCCGCCTACGGCCTCGGATGGGACGGTCTCGACGGCGAGGAAGCGCACCATTCGCTGGCCGGCGAAGCGATCTGGCTCGGCCGGGCGCTTCTGACGGTGCTGCCGGATGAACCTGAAGCGCTCGGCCTCCTCTCGTTGATGCTCCACTGCGAAGCCCGCCGTGACGTCCGGCGTGACGGCAACGGTTGCTACGTGCCGCTGGACGAGCAGGATCCGGTTGCATGGAACGCGAACATGATCGCGGAGGCGGACGCGTTGCTGCGCAAGGCCGGGAGTTTCAACCATTTCGGCCCCTACCAGTGTCAGGCAGCGATCCAATCCGTACATGCGGCGCGCCGCCTCTCTGGGACGATTGACTGGCCGGCGCTGACGACGCTCTATGCCGCGCTGCTTAGGATGAAACCGACGCTCGGCGCACGCGTGGCCCAAGCGGCGGTGGTCGGCAGGGCTTTAAGCCCCGCGCAAGGTCTGGACCTGCTCGACAGGATCGATCCGCGCACTATTTCGGCCTATCAGCCCTACTGGGCCGTGCGTGCCTTTCTTCTGGCACGAGCCGGCGACGATGCCGCCGCGGCCGATGCCTACATGACAGCGATCGGCCTCAGCGACAGCCCTGCCGTGCGCGCTTTTCTCGCCGAGCGGCTGAAGCAGGCACGCCAGGCAAAGTCGGGCTGATCATTTCTCGGTCAGCTTCAGTTCGATGCGGCGGTTCGTGGAACGGGCATCCGGCGTATCACCCGGTGCGATCGGCTGGAACTCTCCGAAGCCGGCGGCAACCAGCCGGTCGGCCGGCACGCCTTGCCCGATCAGGAACTTGACGACTGAAATTGCGCGCTCCGAGGAGAGCTCCCAGTTGTCGCGATAGCGGCCGGTTCCGGCAAGCGGCACATTGTCGGTATGTCCGTCGACGCGCAGCACCCAGTTGATCTCCGGGGGAATTTCCTTGGCGAGATCGAGGAGGGCGGCGGCGAGCTTCGCCATCTCCGTCTGCCCCTCCGGATTGAGATCGGCGCCACCCGAGGGAAACAGCACTTCCGACTGGAATACGAACCGATCGCCGACGATGCGGATATTCTCGCGATCCGAGAGGATTTCGCGCAAGCGACCGAAAAAGTCGGAGCGGTAGCGGTTGAGCTCCTGCACGCGTGCAGCCAGCGCCACGTTGAGTCGGCTGCCAAGATCGGCGATCTTGGTTTGCGAGACCCGATCCTTCTCCTCCGACGCCTGCAGCGCCGCTTCGACGGCGGCGATCTGGCTGCGGAGTGCGGCGATCTGCTGGTTCAAGAGTTCGACCTGGCTTAATGCCCGCTCGCTCACCTGCTTCTGCTCGTCGAGCTCCTGCGTCATCGCGCCAATCCGCTTCTGCGCCGCGTCCTGACCGCCCGCACCTGCGTTCAGCAGTGCCTGCAGTCGCGAGCGATCGCCCTCCGCACTGGCGAGCGAAGCCTGCAAGTTGGCGACCGAATCCTGCAGATCCTGATTGCTGCCCTTTTCGAGCGCGAGAAGCTGCGTCAGCTCGTTGATCTGGCTGTTGAGGCGGTTCAGCACCTCGTCACGCCCTGTGATCTCGCGGCTGAGAATGAACTGCCCGACGACGAAGACCGTCAGCAGGAACATGATGGCGATGAGCAGCGTCGACAGCGCATCGACGAAGCCCGGCCAATAATCCACCGTGCGCTCGCGGCGGCGGTTGCGGGCAAGAGCCATGGCTTACTTGCCCTCACTCTTCTCTGTGTGGCTTGCACGCTCGCGATGGCGCTCGGTTCTTTCGCCTCCCCGCTCCTGCAGGCCGATGCGCTCGGCGAGCCGGTCGAGCGTGCGGCGCATTGCTTTCGCCTCGTCCTGCTGCGCTTCAATCCAATCGCGCAGCATCTGCTGCTCATTGCGCATGTTCTTGACGAGTCCCTGAATACCTTCGGCAAGGCTTGCCATGGCGGCGACGGAGCGCTGGTTGCCGACACCGCCTTCTTCGGAGACCTTTCGCAGATACTCGGAGAGTGCGCGCATGTCGTCAGAGGAAGACCCGGCAACGGCGTCGAGCGCCGGCGCAAGGTCGGAGCCGACATCGGTGACCGAGGAGAGCCAGTTTTCCAGCTCCATGTAGAAGCGGTTCTGTGCGCGGCCGGCCTGCAGGTCGAGGAAGCCGAGAATAAGCGAGCCGGAAAGACCGAGCAGCGAGGAGGAGAAGGCCTGGCCCATGCCTGAAAGCGGCGTGGAAAGTCCCTCCTTCAGCGCCGAGAGCACGTCTCCGGTGCCGTTCGAGCTGGCATCGAGCGATTGGATGACGGTGCTGATCGAACCGATCGTGCCGATGAGGCCCCAGAAGGTGCCGAGCAGGCCGAGGAAGACCAAGAGGCCGATCAGGTAGCGCGAAACGTCACGTGATTCGTCGAGGCGGGTGGCAATCGAATCGAGGATCGAGCGCAGTGCCGTCGTCGACAGCGCCACCGAACTCTTGCGGCCGCCGATCAGGGCGCGCATCGGCGCAAGCAGCCGCGGATTGCGGTTGACCTTGTCGGCGCTGCCTGCGGCGCGGAAGGAATTGAACCAGCGCACTTCGGGGCGAAGCGCCAGCACATGGTTGAAAACGAGGATGATGCCGACGGCGAGAACGCCGAGAATCAGGCCGTTGAGGCCGGGATTGTGCATGAAGGCAGTCTGCGTCTGCCTGAAGAGGATGGCGGCAATGAAACCGACGATGACGAGGAAAAGCAGCATCGTCCAAAGGAAGGGCATAGGGCTGGAAAGCCTGTGGGCATAGCTGCCCGTCGTCTTTTCGGTGGAGCCGATCTCCGCCACATTCACATTTTCCATAGGTTCAGCAGCCTCCGAACTCATTGCTGCGGAGACTAGAGCAACATTGTGCCGAATTGAAGTATGCCGGGGCGAAAACCGTGACTTTACAACAGACGGATTTTCGTCCGGTCACTTGGCCGGTATCGGCCGCCTGATGACCTCGATCAGCGCCTTATGGATGGCCTCGTTGCCGGCGACGATCGCGCCGCCCTCCAGAACGGCCGTTCCGCCATCCCAATCGGTCGCATACCCGCCGGCTTCGCGGATGAGCAGGATGCCGGCTGCCATGTCCCAGGGCGCAAGCTCCGCTTCCCAGAAACCGTCGAAACGTCCGGCGGCGACATGAGCGAGATCGAGGGTCGGCGAGCCCAAGCGGCGGATGCCCGCAACTTCGCCCATCACGTGGCGAAGTTCGACCAGGAACTTGCCGTGATTGCGCTTTCCGAGCGCAGGCACGCCGCAGCCGATCACGCAATCCGACAGCGCCCGGCGGGCAGCGACGCGCAGGCGCCGGTCATTGAGGAAGGCGCCGCCGCCGCGCTCGGCCGTATAGAGCTCGTCTGTCGCCGGATTGAAGACGACGGCGGCGACGATCTCGCCGTTGCGTTCGAGCGCGATCGAGACGGCGAAGGCCGGGATGCCGTGCAGGAAATTGGTCGTGCCGTCGAGCGGATCGACGATCCAGCGATGCGCGCCGTCCGTGCCCTTGATCTCTTCGCTCTCCTCGCCCAGGAAGCCGTAGGTCGGACGCGCCTTCATGAGCTCTTCCCGGACGATCTTTTCGGCCTTGCGGTCGGCGGCGGAAACGAAGTCGCCGGGTCCCTTCACCGAAACCTGCAGGTTCTGCACCTCGCCGAAATCACGCCCCAGCGATTTTCCTGCCTTGAGGGCAGCCTGAACCATGACATTGAGAAGAGCTGAACGGGCCATCTGCACATTTTCCTTGGGACTGATACGAGGCGCGCTGCCAGGGGCGGGAATGTCCCTGAACATGCATGACAGGCAGCGCTGCAAAGATTGGCGGCCTCAAGACCACAAAATCGCGGAAATTTCAAGGGGAGGCACGCATGTCGCCGTGTCTCGTCGAAAACCATCGATTTATTCTGGACAGATCAGTCTAGAAAATGCTAATTGCTGATCATGGCACGACACAAGGAATTCGATCGCGATGACGCCCTGCATGCCGCCATCGGCGTGTTTTCCGAGCACGGCTATGAGGGCACATCCACCGACGAACTGCTGAGAGCGATGAAGATCAGCCGGCAAAGCATGTACGACACGTTCGGTGACAAGCGCGGTCTCTATCTCGAAGCGTTGGAGCGCTACAATGCCGACAGCATCGGCAAGATCGTCGCTGACCTTCGCCTTCCGGGCCAACCGATTCAGGCGCTGGAAAGCGCGCTTGTCGCTTTCGCTTCCCGTCCTGCAGCCGAGGCGAAGCGCGGCTGCCTCGGCGTCAGCGCCATTTGCGAATTCGGCCGCACCGACGCGGAGATCGGAGCTCTTACCGACAGCGCCGGCCGGGCACTGCATTCAGCCCTTGAAGTCCTCCTCAAGCAGGCTCGCAGCGCCGGAGAACTTGCACACGACATCGAGATCTCCGATGCCATTCATTTTCTCGGCGCTGCGTTATCGGGCATGAAAATAAGTGCCCGCAACGGTGCCTCACCAGAGACACTGCGCCGCATTGCCCGCTTGGCGGTCAGGAGCCTTCGCTGAACGAACGGATACCGCACAATCAAGATTTTTCACGCTCTATTCTAGACTAAATGATCCAAAAAGAAAGGAAACGCAAATGTCCCAACCGCTCTCGGGCAAGATCGCCCTCGTCACCGGCGGCTCACGCGGCATCGGCGCCGCCATCGTACGAAGACTTGCTGCCGATGGCGCCGCGGTCGCTTTCACTTACTCCAATTCCGAAGCGAGGGCGAAGGCGATCGTCGAGGAATTGGAAACAGCGGGCGGAAGGGTGTTGTCGATCCATGCTGACAGCGCCGATGCACAAGCTGTGAGGAACGCCGTCTCACTGACGGTCGGCCGTTTCGGAGGTCTGGACATTCTCGTCAGCAACGCGGGCATTCTTATCCGCAATCCGCTCGACGACTATTCGCTCGAGGATTTCGACCGCATGTTCGCCGTCAATGTCCGCGCTGTCTTCGTCGGCGTCCAGGCAGCGGCAAGACATATGAAAGAGGGCGGCCGCATCATCACCATAGGCAGCGTCACCGCCGAGCGCAGCGGCTTTCCGACATCGGCGGTCTACAGCATGACAAAGGGCGCCATTGCCTCGATGACCCGCGGACTTGCCCGCGATCTCGGTCCGCGCGGCATCACCGTCAACAATATTCAGCCCGGCCCGACCGTTACCGACATGAACCCCAATGAGGACGACCATGAGCGTCTCAAGCCGCTGATGGCGCTCGGCAGATTGGGCGAGGATCGAGAGATCGCAGGTCTCGCCGCTTATCTCGCCAGCGCCGAAGCCGGCTTCGTCACCGGCGCCAGCTTGACGATCGATGGTGGTTATCTCGCCTGACGCGCACGCCTAAGGATCAATGCCCCGGCGGCATCCCCTGACACCGCCGGCCTTGCTCGATTGAAACCGATATTAGAACTTCTGCTGCGTTATGAGCACTTCGCGGGCGATCTGATCGAGCGGCAGAATGCGGTCGACCCCTCCCCTGGCGATCGCCTCCTTCGGCATGCCGAAGACGACGGAACTCGCCTCATCCTGCGCCACCGTATAGGCGCCGGCCTGATGCATTTCCAGCATGCCGCGGGCGCCGTCGTCGCCCATGCCGGTCATGATGATCCCCATGGCGTTCGAGCCGGCCGAACGCGCTGCCGAACGAAAGAGCACATCGACGGAAGGCCGGTGGCGGGAGACCAGCGGACCGGTCTTCACACTCACATAATAGCGCGCACCCTGTCGTTCGAGCAGCATGTGCTTGTCGCCGGGCGCGATCAGCACATGGCCGCGCAGCACCGGATCGCCGTCGGCGGCTTCCTTGACCTCGACCTCGCAGAGCCCGTTCAGCCGTTTGGCGAAGGCGGCGGTGAATTTCTCCGGCATATGCTGGACGATCACCATGCCAGGCGCATTGGCCGGCAGTTCCTCCAGGAATTCGCGCAGCGCCTCGGTGCCGCCGGTGGAGGCTCCGACGCAGACGACCATCTCCGTCGTCTTCGCCATTGCCCGCCCCGTCGGCGGCGGCAGCATGGCATCTGCCGTCAGCTTCTTGGCCGGGCCTTCGGCCGAAGCCGAGCGGATGGTACCGGCGGCGCGGCGCACGGCGGGAAGCCGGGCGTGCGAGGCGCTCTTGACGACTTCGCGAATGCGCAACGCGTCATCGGCCAAGCCGTCGGCGGCGCCGATCTTCGATTTCAGAATGACGTCGACGGCGCCGGCCTCCAGCGCCTGGATCAGCGTTTCCGAACCCGCTTCCGTCAGCGACGAACACATGACCACCGGGATCGGCCGCTGCGACATCAGCTTGCGCAGGAAAGTGATGCCGTCCATGCGCGGCATCTCCACATCGAGCGTGATGACGTCGGGGATCTCCTCCTGCAGCCTGCGCGCCGCCACGAACGGGTCGGACGCCACCGCCATGATCTCGATATCGGGATCCTGCTCCAGGACATGGGCCAGCATCTGCCGGACGCTGGCGGAATCGTCGATGATGAGAACGCGGATTTTCTTAGCCATAAACGCCTCTAGATGCGCTGATACACCGTGTTCGAGACCTGCTGCAGCGGCAGGTCGAAGCCGGTGATCGATTCCGAATGCCCGATGAACATATAACCGCCCTTCGCCAGGCAGCTACAGAGACGGCTAAGCACGCCCGCTTGAGTCTGCTTGTCGAAATAGATCAACACATTGCGGCAGAAGATGAGGTTCATCGGGTCGCCGATCGGATATTTCTCGTCCATCAGGTTCATGCGCGCAAAGCCGATCTTGCTGCGCAGTTTCGGCGTGATGCGCACTTCCCGTCGATCCGGCTGCTTGGCTGTGAGCACATATTTGCGCTGCAGGTCCCGCGGCACAGGCGCAATCAGATCTTCCGGGTAGATGCCCCGGCGCGCCGTCTGCAACACATCGGTGGAAAGATCGGTCGCCAGAACGCTGTAGGAGACATCGTTGCGGCCTTCAGTGAACTCGGCCAACACCATCGCCATCGTATACGGTTCGGCTCCCGTCGAGCAGGCCGAACTCCAAGCGCGAATGGTGCGCACGCCGCTGTTGACGATCGCTGGCAACGCGACGCTCTGGAGATAGTCGAAGTGCTTTGCTTCGCGGAAGAAGTCGGTCTTGTTCGTCGTCACTACGTCAATCAGATAGACGGCTTCCTGAGCGAGACCGTCGTGATTGAACAGGAAGTCGCAATAATCGTCGAAGGTCGAATGGTCGGTCGCGCGAAGGCGGCGTCTCAACCGCCCTTCAAGCATCGTCAGCTTGGTCGGCGGCATCTTGATGCCGCTATAGTCGTAGATGAACCGGGCAAGCTTGTCGAAATTGCGCTTGCTGATCCGGTCGCCGGGCAATTGGGTTTCCACCCGTGCTGCCGTACTCATGGAACGCATTACTCCGGGTTGACGAGCGGTCAGGCCGCCGATTGCAGTATCGAAGCATCCTCGCGCGACAACAGACGTGCGAGATCGATGATGACGACAAAGCCGTTTTCACGGCGAACGACGCCGGCGATATAGTCCGAGCGCCAGCGCACGCCGATGTCAGGCGCCGCCTCGATCTGGTCACGCCGGAACGGTGTAACCTCGAAGACGCGGTCGGCGACGAGGCCGAGTGTTAGCAGCCGGCTCTCCATCGGCACGTCGAGCACGAGCACCCGCGTGTGTGGCGTCGGCACCGTCTTCGTCATGCCAAGCTTCAATCGAAGATCGATGGTCGGCACGCCCTGCCCGCGCACATCACGCAGACCGAGCAGATAGTCGGGACCATTCGGAATTTTAAACGCTTCCGCATAGTCGAGGATCTCACGCACGACCTCGACCGGCACGGCAAAAATTTCCTCGCCGAGGCTGAAGGTCACGAATTGCGCTTCCAGAGATGTCGTTGCCATGATCATGCACTTTCCTTGAATTCGGCGTCACCATCATCGGGACCGCCCATGGAGAGATCGAGAGCGAAACCTTTCACCCGCCTGCTGGCCGGCGACATTGTTGGCGGCCAGCTTCTTGACGCCCAGCCCTCGGCCGGCGATGAGCGCCGGGCTGCGGACCGTCACCCTGGCAGCCGGAAAAGATCCTACGGAGAGAAAGCAGTAGACTTACCTGCCGGCGCCCCAAACGCCGGAAGTGTGGGTCGCGGGCCATGCTGGCTGGCCCACAACATTTGCGGATCGAGACAGCGCTCAAGCGTTTCTCCAGGAGAACGCAATCGTTCTGCTCAGAGGAGCGCTAAGCGCTCTCTCTAAACTCGTCGTCGCCGTCATCAGGACCGCCCATCGACATATCGAGGGCGAATCCCTTCACTCGCGCCTGTTGAGCAGCGACGCTGCCGGCGGCCGGTTTCTTGGCCGGAGGCTTGCGGCCGGCGGCCGGGGCCGGAGCCCGCACCGGCGTCCTGGCAGCCGGCGCGCGGTCACGGCGGCCGCCTGCCGTATCGACCTTGAAGAAGGCGATCGACGTCTGCAGTTCTTCGGCCTGGGCGGCAAGCTCCTCGGAAGTTGCCGACATCTGCTCGGAGGCGCCGGCATTCTGCTGCGTCACCTTGTCGAGCTGCTGGATCGCCTCATTGATCTGAGCGGCGCCGATATCCTGTTCGCGGCAGGCGGCGCTGATCTCGGATACAAGTTCCGCCGTCTTGCGTATGTCGGGCACCAGTCGGCCGAGCATCTCGCCGGCTTCCTGTGCGGCCGTCACAGTGTCGCCCGACATGGCGCTGATTTCGGCAGCTGCCGACTGACTGCGTTCGGCAAGCTTGCGCACTTCCGATGCGACCACCGCAAAGCCCTTACCGTGTTCACCGGCCCGTGCTGCTTCCACAGCCGCGTTAAGGGCGAGCAGATCGGTCTGGCGGGCGATTTCCTGCACGATGCCGATCTTCTGGGCAATCGTCCGCATCGCGTCGACCGCACGGGTTACCGCTTCGCCGCTGGCTTCCGCGTCCTTGGCCGACTGCCGCGCGATCTTCTCGGTCTGGGCGGCATTGTCGGCATTCTGCTTGATGTTCGAGGCCATCTCCTCCATCGAAGCGGAGGCCTCTTCGGCAGAAGCCGCCTGCTCGGTTGCACCCTGCGACACCTGTTCGGAACTTGCCGAAAGCTCCTGGCTGCCTGCCGAAACATTTTCGGCGGCCGAAATCGCGTCGGCAACCACGCCGCGCAATCGCTCGACCATCTGCTCCAGGGCAAGACCCAGCGCATCCTTGTCGGAAAGCGGCTTCGGTGACACGGTGAGATCGCCATTCGCGATCTGGTTGGCTATCCCCGCCGTGGTTCTGAGGTTGGCAATCATGCTCTGCATCGCAATCCCGAGCGCGTCCTTGTCCGAGAGCGGTTTGGCATCGGTGGTCAGGTCGCCCATGGCGATCTGGTCGGCAAGGGCGGCGGTCGCACGCAGATTGGCGGTCATGGTGTTGACCGTATCGATGAGGTCCTTGATCTCGTCATTGGTCCTGACGTCGACTTTCTGATTGAGATCGCCGATTGCCACGGCGTTTGCGACGCTCGTGATCTTCCTCAGACCATTGTTGATGCCGAGCGTGATCCACAAGGCTGCGCCCAGCGCCAAAAGCACGGCGATGACGGATGCCGTGGTGAGGATGAGCTTTGTCGAATTATAAAGATCCGTATTGGCATGGTTGGTCGCCTGCATGCCCTTACGCTGGATCTCCGTCAGGGAGGCGATCGCACCGGCCATTTCATCGGTCATCACCCTGAGATCGCCGAGCGAAAGCGCCAGCGCGCCTGATTTGTCGCCCTTAGCATCGAGCTGCTGCAGTTCGGCGGATTTTTCTCGGAATTTCCCGGCGATCGTCCGGAGCTTCTCCCAATGGGGCTTGCCCTCCGGCGAGGCGATGGCAAGGCCGGCATCGACGCTGTCGAACAGGGTCTGCAGGTTCTGGTCGGCTTCCTTATAGAAGCCGGCGGCGGTCTCGTGATCGGTCGACAGCAGCGCGTTCTTCTGAGCGCGGATCGCATTGACTTCAGCAATATTGGCATTCAGCGCGAGCTCCAGGCGGCGCACCGGCCCGTCGATCATATTGCCGCTCGCCTCGTTCAAGGTGCCGAGGCTCAGGCTTCCGTAAACCGCGATGCCGATCAAAAGCAGCGTGATGACTGCGAAAGCAAGGCCTAGTTTGAGCTTAATGGTGAAACGCATGTGATACCCCGTTCTATGCGCTAAAACGATTGGATAGAGAGACGTTCCTGTCCAAGAAACGCCGAACTTCAGAGTGATGTGTCTGAAAGGGGGAAAGCGACTGCATTCACTTCCCGGCAGCCGGACATCTATCGGTCGCAGCGCCAACGCCTACACGCGTTGGGGATATTTCCGCCTCGGGCCACCGGAGCAGCCCGAGGGATCACATGAGGGCGAAGGCCAAGACACGTCTCCCGAGGGTCGCTTATGCGCTCTCCCGGAAATCGTCGTCGCCGTCATCGGGACCGCCCATCGACATATCGAGAGCGAAACCCTTGAGGCGCTGTTGCTGAGCCGAAATCGTCTGGCCGCGGCCCTGGCTTTGGGCATGCGGAGCAGGCCTGCGGGCAGCAGCCGGACCCTTGACCACCTTTGCCGGGCCTTTCGCCGGCGACTTATGGGCGCCGGAACCCCCTCTGCCTGCCGTATCGACCTTGAAGAAGGCGATCGACGTCTGCAGTTCTTCCGCCTGGGAGGCGAGTTCCTCGGAGGTTGCCGACATTTCTTCCGAGGCGCCGGCGTTCTGTTGCGTCACTTTGTCGAGTTGCTGGATCGCCTCGTTGATCTGCGAGGCGCCGATATCCTGCTCGCGGCAGGCGGCGCTGATCTCGGAAACGAGTTCCGCCGTCTTGCGGATATCGGGCACCAGGCGACCGAGCATCTCACCGGCATCGGCAGCGGCCTTGACGGTATCGCTCGACATTGAGCTTATTTCGGCGGCGGCCGACTGGCTGCGCTCCGCAAGCTTGCGCACTTCCGAGGCCACGACCGCAAAACCCTTGCCGTGCTCACCGGCGCGGGCCGCTTCCACAGCCGCGTTGAGAGCGAGCAGATCAGTCTGGCGGGCGATTTCCTGCACGATGCTGATCTTCTGCGCGATCGTGCGCATCGCGTCGACGGCACGGGTTACCGCTTCGCCGCTGGCTTCCGCATCCTTGGCCGACTGACGGGCTATCTTTTCGGTCTGGGCCGCGTTATCGGCATTCTGCTTGATGTTGGCGGCCATCTCCTCCATCGAGGCGGAAGCCTCTTCGGCGGAAGCCGCCTGCTCCGAAGCGCCCTGCGACACCTGCTCGGAACTTGCCGAAAGCTGCTGGCTGCCGGACGAGACGTTTTCGGCGGCCGACAGTGCGTCGGCGACGACGCCCCGCAGTCGTTCGATCATAATGTTGACGTTGCCCAGGAGTTCGCCGATTTCATCATGGCTGGTGATCTCGGCCATCTTCGTCAGATCGCCTTCCGACACTTCGCGAACCACCATGTTGGCGCGGTTGAGGCCCTTGCTGATCGTGCTGGCAATCCAGAAGGCGGTAATAGCGGCAATCAGCAGCGCAACGCCGGCGACGGCGATCATTGTCGTGCGTGTCGTTGCATACTGCGTATCGGCATCGGCATCGGCGGCCTTCATGCGCTGCTTTTCAAGCGCCAAAATCTCGGCGAGTGTCGAGTCGATATCGTTGACGGCGGCACGCGCCGCCGTGATCGAGACGGTGTTTGCGCCATCGATATTGCCGGCCTTCAGATAGTCGCGGATCTGGTCGTCGGCTGCGTTGAAGGCCTTGGAAAGTTCGGCAATGCGCGCCCAGCGCGCCTTGCCTTCTTCCGTTGCGCGCGCCAGCGCTTGGTCGAAGGCGTCGCTGAAATCCTTGCGGGCCTGGTTGCCCTTGTCGATCGCACCGGCGCTTTCTTCCGGGGTTCGGGCAGTGAGCAGGTTCTTCTGCTGGCGGATGGCTTCGAGCTGCGCAATGTTGATCTGTTGCGCAAGATCGAGGCGGGCTGCCGGGCCGGCAAGAAGATTGCCGATCGTATCGTTCAGCGATCCCAGGCTGAAGATACCGTAAGCGGCGGTGCCCAGAAGCATGAGGATGATGAAGGTGAACGCGGTCACCAGCTTCGTCTTGATTGTCAGTCGCATCGGTTTACCCCCAATTTGAATTCATCCGGCGTCAGTTGACGGCCCCCGCCGCATTATGCCTCGACGAAAAAATCGCCTGCAGATTCGGGAGAATGATGAATTCTCCGCCCCTCTTCACCAGGCAGTTGATGTAGTCGGCGCGCCAGCGCATGCCGACGCTCGGCGGCGCCTCGCTCGCGGTCTTTGCAAGCGTGGTCACCTCGTTCACCTTGTCGGTTCTGAGACCGACGAGCGTCGGCTCGCCCTGCAGATCGATCTCGATGACGATGAAGCGGCTGTCGATCGTGGCTTCCGCCGCCTCCATCCCGAAGGCGAGACGCAGGTCGGCGAGCGGAATGACCTTGCCGCGGAAGTTTATCACGCTTGCGACGAAGGGCTGGCTGCCCGGCACTGCGGTCTCCGGAAGCAGGTCCAGGATTTCCTGAACGATGACCGCTTCCAGTGCGAAGGTCTCGCCATTGAGATCGAAGGTCAGCACCTCGACCTCCTCGGCATAGCTCCAGTGATTGTCGAACCGTTCGGCTGTTGCTGCTGCGCTCATCCTGCTACCCGCAATTGCGCCTCCTGTTGCTGACCCGCGGCAACCAGGTGGCCGACGTCGAGAATGAGGGCGACACTGCCGTCGCCGAGAATGGTGGCGCCCGAGAAAGTCGCCACGTCGTTGTGCAGTTTCGACATCGACTTGATGACCGTCTGGTGGTCACCGATGATCTGGTCGACGACCAGCCCGACGCGCTCCGTGCCGGTCGAGATCACCACGACCTTCTGATGCACGTCTGGCTTCGTGCCGGTGCGGAAGAGATCGCGCAGCCGCAGGAACGGCACCAGGCTGTCGCGCAGCGAGATGAAGCTGCGGCCGCGCGACCGGAGATCTTCTTCGAGCGAAAGTTCGAGGCATTCCTCCACCGCCGACAGCGGGATGACGTAGCGGCCAGAGCCGACGCGCACCAGCAGACCGTCGATGATGGCAAGCGTCAGCGGGATTCGCAGCGATACTTCCGATCCCTGACCCGGCACGCTAACGACATCGATCGCGCCGCGTAGCGCCTCGACCGTCTTCTTGACCACGTCCATGCCGACGCCGCGGCCGGAGAGACTAGTGATCGCCGCGGCCGTCGAGAAGCCGGGAGCAAAGATCAGCTGCAAGAGCTCGGAGTCCGAAAGCGGCTGGCCCGGTTGGATCAGCCCGGAGGATTCAGCCTTGGCGCGGACCCGTTCGCGATTGATGCCCCGGCCGTCGTCCTTGATGGAGATGATCACCTCGCCGCCGGCCTGGCGGGCAGAGAGCGTCACCGTGCCGGCTTCGGTCTTGCCGCCGGCAAGGCGGTCGGCCGGCATTTCGAGGCCATGATCGATCGAGTTGCGCACCAGATGCACCAGCGGATCGGCCAGGCGCTCGATCACCGTCTTGTCGACTTCGGTCGTCTCCCCTTCCGTCACCAGCTCGATCACCTTGCCGGTCTCGCGGGCGAGATCGTGGACAAGACGGCGGAAGCGGGAGAAGAGCGTTGCGACCGGCACCATGCGCAGCACCATCATCGTGTCGCGCAGTTCGCCGGAGAGGCGTTCGATTTCTTCCGAGACGGAGCGCAGCGCAATATCGACGCTGGCGCTGGCGAGCTGGCTAAGGCGCGATTGTGCGATGACGAGTTCGCCGACGCGGTCCATCAGCTCGTCCAGGCGCTCGGCCGGGACGCGGACATTCTCGGCAGCCTTCGCCTGGCTGGCGGCAGCGGGCGCCTCGCGCTTGACAGGCACCGCTTCGACAGGACGGAATTCCGGCACGGCAGCCGCCGGAACAGGCGCCGGCGATGCAACAGGAGCAGGCGCCGGCTTTGCTTCGGCCGGAGCGGCGGTTGCCGCTGCCGCGCCATCGATCTCTTCGACGCTGAGGTCCATGTCGTCGAGCACGAAGATAAAGACGTCGTCGATCGCCGAACGATCCTGCTCGCTGGTCAGCGTCACATCCCAGGAAACATAGAGTTCCGTCGGAGTGAGCTCGTCGAGAGGCGGAATGGCCGAAGTATCGGCGAGCACGGTGCATTCGCCGAGATCACGCAACTCGTCCAGCAGGCCGAGCGGATTGGTGCCGTTGGCCATCGAATTGGCCGGCAGGCTGAAGCGGATGCGCCAGCTATTCTTCTTTTTTGCCGGAACTTCGCGCACCGCCGCCGGAACGGCTGCCGCTGCGGCCGGCGCCGCAGCCTTGCCGCCGACGGCAGCCTGCAGCTGCGCCAGAAGCTTGTGCCCGGTGTCGCCGTGATCGGCGTCGGGCTGGTCGACGAGGGCACGCATGTGGTCCTGGGCAGCGAGTACGGCGGCGACGAGTTCGCTGGTCGCTGCGACCTCGCCCTTGCGGACTCGGTCGAAGGCGGTTTCGCAATGATGGGTGAAGGCTGCGAGCGCCTCGAAACCGAACATCGCTCCCGAGCCCTTGAGCGTGTGAAGCCCGCGGAACACGGCGTCGACGAGATCTTTGTTGCCGAGCTGGTGCGTGAGGTCGAGCAGACCGGCCTCGATCGCTTCGAGGCATTCGGCAGCTTCCATGCGGAATACGGCGACCGGATCGAGGGTGCTCATCTTCCTAAGACCTTCTTGACGATCTTCACGAGATTTTCCGGGTCGAACGGCTTGGTCAGCCAGCCGGTAGCACCGGCCGCTTTGGCGCGGGCCTTGAGATCGGCGTCCGATTCCGTCGTCAGGAAGATGATCGGGACGCCCGCCTGCGGCGGCAGCTTGCGCAATTCCTCGATCATCGTCAGTCCGTCCATGACAGGCATGTTGAGATCGGTCACGATCAGGTCGAAGCTGCTTCCCTTGGCTGCCGCAAGGCCCTCGGCCCCGTTGATCGCCTCGGTGACGCTGTAGCCGGCATTTGTCAGTGTGACTTTGGTGGTCAGGCGGATGCTGGCGGAATCGTCTACGGTCAGGATGTTTGCACTCATAACGTCACCTCTTTATGCAACCAGAAATTTTTGTCTTCTTTATCGAAGGATTCTATAAAACCTGCGCGTTCAAGTACCTTTAGGACCGAGCCACTCGCCGGCGAAGAAAGTCTGAACGTCTTTCCATTGGCCTTTGCTTGACGGCGCGAGGATTCGATGAGTTGAATGAAACTCAGATCCGCTTCCGCACCCTCGGGAATGCTGATGATGACCGTATCACGACGGTGAAATTCATCAGAAATTCTGCAATATATTTCGGACACATACCGAATGCTCAGCACGTCAGGCAAATTTATAGATTCGTAATATTGCTTTGGAGTATTCAATGCAGCCCCCCGGGTCGGAGAAATACTTGATGACCCTAAGAGGACTCTCACGGCAGCGTTAATGCGGGGTAAACAGCGGTTGTAGAAAAGTGCTGCATAGCGGATTGCGCGACTCCGAAATCTCATCCGGGATAAGTTGTATTTTTCTCTCAGCAATCAGGATTAAACCCCGAAAAATCAGCGGGTTGGATAATGGCTGCCGGCCATGCGGTTCAGGAATGAGCCTCCTCCACATGTTTCGTTAATCACAACGCAGGCGAGTCTGGCGCGTTTACCGGTCGTTTCCATCCTGCCCGTAAAAATAGAGTCAAATTGCCTGTGTTTTAAGAAAAGGTATAAAATTGGCACACGCTCAGGTATCACCTCACGCTGCGGCCTACACACCGGGACGGGACGTCAGCCAGACACTTGAAGCCGCTCGCAGCCAGGTCGAGGAACGTTTCCTTGAAGCGGGCACGGTGCTGCTGTCGGTGATGGATGTCCTCAACCGTCTGTTGAACTCGCTCGAAAGCGTCACAACGGCGCTCGACAACAAGGAGTCAAGCGATACCAGCGCCGATCTCCAGGCAACTGTGGAAAGCCTGATGGCACTGCCGGTCACTGAGGAAAACCGTCAGCAGGCCCTCGTTTCGCTGGCGCAAACCGGCAGGGAACTGCGCAAGCACGTCGCCGACATGCAGGAGACGATGCGTTATCTCAGAACTTTTGCCGTGACCGTCAAGATCACCGGCGCCGGCCTTGCCGAATTCGCCGGCTTCGCCCAGGAGATCCTGGAACGCATCTATTCTGGCACCGATGAGGTCAACCGTTTCGCTGCCCATCTCGACAGCCTCGAGAAAGAGGTCAAGCTCGCCGTCTCCCTGGGGGCGAGCGTTTCGAGAGCTTATGCCGGTACGGTTCCGGCCGTCGCGGCTGCGCTCCGCGACGATGCCGCCAAGATCACCAGGCACCGGAAGGAATTGAGCGTCGTTGCCCGCGAAGTCGCCGCGATTGCCCGCGGTGTTCAAACCAAGGTCGCTTCGACATTGTCCGCCCTGCAGATCGGCGACATCACCCGGCAGCGCATCGAGCATGTACAGGCGACCTTTTCGCTGCTCGAGGATTTCTTTGCCGGCGAGGACGGCGCCAAGCTCGACGTTGGCGCACGCCAGCGGCTTCAGAACGTCATTCATCATCTGACGGCGGCGCAGATGAGCGAGATGTGCGCCGAATTCCAGCGGGATTCGGAAAACGTCGTCAAGACGATCGCGAGTTTCGACCACGACATGAGAGAAATCCTCAAGCTGCGCGACCAGATGAGCAGCGAGAGCGGTGAGGCCGACGGCAACTTCATGCGGGCGCTCGAATCGAGCGTCTCGGCCGCCCATGAAATCGTCAAGCAGGTCGACGCGGCAAGCCGGCAGGCCGACCAGGTGAGCCAGTCGACGATCGGTACCGCCGCCAAGCTGTTCGAGGCGATCGGCAACATCCGCGCCGTCAAGACCGATATCCATTATATGGCTTTGAATACAAACCTGCGCTGCAGCCGCCTCGGTGAGGAAGGAAAGTCCATCAACGTCGTCACCGCCGAATTGCGCATCTTCGCCGGCAAACTCGACGATTCGGCCGACTCCATCGTCAACGGCCTGCCGGCGCTCGAAGCCGCGGCCGGCCGCGTCGCTCCCGCGACCGATGCCCGAGCCGGCGGCCTGGACGAGAGCCTGACGTCGGCCGTCGACAATATCCGCTCGGCCGCGAACGTGATGGAAGATGAGCTGAAGGTGCTTGCCGAGAACGGCGGCGAGGTCGCCACCAAGATCCGCCTGCTGATCGGCAAGCTCGACTTCCAGCATGATCTCGGCGACGTCCTTGCCCGCTCTGCCGATCTGCTCGTAAATGTCGCCGGTGCGGAGATCGCCGACATCTCCGATCTCGCCGAGACGATCGCCCCGCTCGACCGCAAGATCTTCAAGCTCTACACGATGGTCCAGGAACGCAATACCCATCGCGGCATCATCCCGGCGAGCGTTGACGATACCGCGGCTCCGGTCGAAACTCCGAAAGAGCAAGACGACGAGGATCTTTTTGCCGACGCTCTTTTCTGATCACGCTGCTTGGGAGCTCAAGTGCTTCAAACTGGGCGAGCCCGCTTGCTTGTCGTCAGAGGCGAAGAATGATCGCTACCGTCGCCGGAACTTGTTGGCCGCCTCGATCGCCGCTTTCTGCTGATCGTCCTCGATGCCGAGATAGAAATCTTCAAGCGAGGGATCGGCAAGCCCGGCACGGCGCGACAGCACATACCACTTGGCCGCCTCGATCGGGTTGGGCGGCGTGCCGATGGCGTTGATGTAGAGATGGGCGAGTTTGTTTTGGGCGGCGACATTGCCGCCATTGGCGGCAAGCCTCAGCCATTCGAAACCCTTGACGTAATCCTTCGGTCCGCCGATACCGTTGACCAGCCAGATACCGAGATCGAGCTGGGCCGTATCGAAACCGGCGCGGGCGGCGCGCGCCATCCACTCGCGGGCGAGTTGCTTCTTTTCTTCCGGCAGGTCCTTCAGCGTCGCATAGAGCTGCGCCACAGCATATTGCGAATCGGCGATACCCTGCTCGGCTGATTTCTCGTAGAACGGCAGCGCGAGCTTGAGCCCCTTTTCGCCGGGATTGTCGGCGACGACAATCTGCGCCCAGTTGAATTCGGCTGAAGGATTGCCGGCCTCGGCCGCCTTGCGCATATACTCATCGGCCTTGGCCTTGTCGCGCGGCACGCCCTCGCCTTCCATCAGCATCAGCGCATATTTGAACATCGCAGCCGCATCGCCGCCTTCGGCCGCCTTGCCATACCAGAAGGCGGCATTCTTGACGTCCTTCTTGACGCCCAATCCCTGCGAGAGGATTTCTGCGATCAGCGTCTGCGCGGCCGGATCACCGAGCTGGGCGCGCGGCAGCGCTTTGTCCATCGCCGTCAGATAATAACCCCGCTGATAGGCGCCATAGGCCTCGTCGATCGGGCCCTTATAGTCCTTTTCCGGCGGCAGGTCCGGCAGCTTCGCGCCCATCCGGTCGTATACTCCGACGCCGTCGGAAGGCTTCACAGTAGAGCCGGACGGCCGGTCGGTACGAAAAGTCGACGCCGGCGCCGTGTTTGGCTGGCTGATGACGCTCTCCGTCGATTGCGCCAGGCTTGTATTCGGCGCGACCGCAGCGAAGGTGGCGGCGCCGGCGAGGAGATATTTCAGAAGACGGATGGGCGGGATCGGCATGAGCGCGATTTCAATCCTCAAACCGTGGCGCTTTTTCGTCAAGCAATGCGTTGATCTCGGCGACGACAGACGGCGCCCGGGCCGGATCGCCGAAAACGGCCAGCCGCAGCGCCACGAACTCCGCGCCGGTCTCTGCGACGGCGAGCGCCGAGGCCGGATCGGTGCCGCCCATGACAATGCAAGGAATCTCGATCATCGAAGCCCACCATTCTCCGAGGGCAAGGTTCTTCGGATGCGCCTCCGGCTTGATGTCCCCGTCTAGCTTGCCGAAGAAGATATAGTCCGGCCTCACTTCGCCGATCTCCAGTGCGGTATGCCGGTCGGCCGCATTGCCGCCGCCGACGATCAGCTTCGGCGCGTGTTTGTCGGTCGCCTCCGACAGCGCCTCGGCATTGCCGACAAGATGCAGGCCATCGGCCTTCGCCCGTCCCGCAACGCGGCTGTCGCCTGCAATCAGCGCGGCGGCCCCCGCATCCTGGATCACCGGCACCAGCTTCTCGGCATGTTTCTGGAAGCTGGCGTCGTCGAGCCCGTATTGCGGCACGATGACCGAGGCGACGTCGCCGCCCTTGAGCGCGTCGGCGACGATGCTTGCCCGTTCATCGGCATCGGCGATATCAGGGGCGATGAGCACCAGGCGGCAGCGGTTTTCGGGTTCGGTCATGAGGTCTTTCCGTTTCCTGCGAATTCCCTTCTCGAAAGGGCGGATCCGCACTCGTTTTGTGTGAGTAGTTCCGTTAGACGAGGCTTGCAAGAGGAGGACGTCGAAAGCATGCCGCAGGACTTGTCATTCTACTACGCCGCCGTGCCCGCCGTTGTCTTGGTCGGCCTTGCAAAAGGCGGTATGGGCGATGCGTTGTCGCTGATCGGTTTGCCCTTTCTCGCCCTCGTTGTCTCGCCTGTCGAGGCGGCGGCGATCCTGCTGCCGATCCTGGTCTTCATGGACATGATCTCACTCGTCATCTGGCGCAGACATGGCGACTGGGCAACGCTGAAGATCATGCTGCCGGGTGCAATTTTCGGCATTGCGCTCGGCTGGGCCACCTCGGCGCTCGTTCCGGGCGACATGCTGCGCATCGTCATCGGCGCCGTGACCATCCTCTTCTGCCTGCGTTATTTCTGGAACAATTTCGGCCCCGGCGCCGGAAAACTAATCCCGCCGCGCGACCAGCGGCCGGTGGCAGCCAGTCTCTGGGGCGCATTCTCGGGATATGGCAGCTTCGTCGCTCATGCCGGCGGCGCGCCGTTTCAGATCTATGCCCTGCCGCTCAAACTGGGGCCGCGTGAATATACCGGCACCAGCGTGCGCTTCTTCGCAATCCTCAATGCCATCAAGCTGATCCCCTATTTTGCGCTCGGCCAGCTCGACGCACAGAACCTTACGACCTCCGCG
This sequence comes from Rhizobium aethiopicum, assembly GCF_900094625.1. Taxonomy (GTDB): domain Bacteria; phylum Pseudomonadota; class Alphaproteobacteria; order Rhizobiales; family Rhizobiaceae; genus Rhizobium; species Rhizobium aethiopicum. The sequence goes on from NZ_FMAJ01000007.1 coordinate 132,010, forward strand.
ACGCTCTTGCCCTTCGCTCCGCTCGCCACGATTGCCGGCGCGTGGGGCGTACGCCGCATGAAGCCGCAGATTTTCTATCCCTTCATGTATGCGATGGCCCTGATCGCGGCCCTTCTGATCATGCGCGACGGCCTTGGCTGGTAAGCTCAGCGCCACGCTGCAATGCACAATTTCCTTGCTGCAACGGCCGGTTTGACGTAGCTTTCCCGCCATGTCGAACACGGACCCTTTCTCTGCGATTGCCGATCCGAACCGGCGCTTTTTGCTGGAAGAGTTGCGGCGCGCACCGCGCACGGTAAACGAACTTGCCGAGGGCCTGCCGATCAGCCGTCCTGCTGTATCGCAGCACCTGAAGGCGCTGCTCGACAGCAATCTCGTCTCCGTAACCTCGGAAGGCACGAAACGCATCTATGCGGTCAATAACCGCGGTTTCGACAAGCTCAATCTGTGGCTGGATCAGTTCTGGGCCTGATCGCCCTCCCATAACACCCGGGCGCGGTGTCAAATCAGCGGAACGCCATTTGCGGGCCAAGGAGATGCAAAAGCGCCAGCCGCGACGTCATGGGCATCGGGCTGGCGCAATTCTGGCGGGATCACCGGTTCTTGCAAATTTTAGCGGAATGGATGGATTTACCTCTTGGGCAAGATGATCGCCCGGCGACCCTTGAGAAAATTAATGGACGGATGACTTGAGACGCTGAATCTCGTCCTTGATGCGCAGCTTGCGGCGCTTGCATTCGGCAATTTCAGTATCTGAGATCGAGGGAGCTGTTCTGAGTGCATGCAGCTCCTCCTCGAGAGCGACATGCTTTTTCTGGAGCGATTCAAGATGAGCTTGAACTGTCATTTGACCCTTCCTTCCTCTTACCCTCCCCGGCCAACATCGTCGGGGATCAAGGTTTGAACCGGCGGACTGTGACATATTTTTGAAGGCTTGTCGAAGGCCAAAAGATGAAGATGAGATGGCAAATTCATGATCAACACTAACTAGCCGTTACCCGTATTTGGTGATAGGAGCTTGCGGAAATCATCGGCAGATCGGACAAGATCCGAGGACGATAACGGGGAATGCACATGGCCGATCAGGAACAGGCGGAAATCAGGCTCATGGTGGCGCGTCTGCGCCAGGAGCACGAGGATTTCGACGCCGCGATCAATGCCATGATCGAGACCGGATGCGACGCTCTGCGAATCCAGCGCATGAAGAAGAAGAAGCTTGTCATCAAGGACAAGCTCTCCAAGCTGGAAGATCAGATTGTTCCCGACATCATTGCCTGAAAGGAACGGCCTAGAGATGACAGACAGACCACCCGTCGCCATCATCATGGGCAGCCAATCGGATTGGGAGACCATGAAGAACGCGGCCGACACGCTGGAGGCGCTGGAAATCGCTTACGATGCGCGCATCATCTCGGCGCATCGCACCCCCGATCGCCTGGTGAATTTCGCCAAGGGCGCACGGGCCGAAGGTTTCAAGGTGATTATCGCCGGCGCCGGCGGCGCAGCGCACCTGCCGGGCATGGCCGCATCGATGACGCCGCTGCCGGTCTTCGGCGTGCCGGTCCAGTCTAAAACTCTGTCCGGGCAGGACAGCCTTCTTTCCATCGTGCAGATGCCGGCCGGCATTCCTGTGGGAACGCTTGCCATCGGCAGGGCGGGCGCGGTCAACGCCGCCCTTCTTGCCGCCGCCGTTCTTGCCCTCTCCGACGAAGAGATCGCCGAGCGGCTCGATGAATGGCGCGAACGCCAGAGTGCGGCCGTCGCCGAATATCCGATGGACGACCAATGACCATAGGAACGATCGGCATTATCGGCGGCGGCCAGCTCGGCCGCATGCTGGCTATCGCCGCCGCCAGGTTGAATTTCCGCACCATCATCCTCGAGCCGCAGGCCGGTTGTCCGGCCGCCCAGCTCGCCAACCGGCAGATCGTCGCCGCCTATGACGATCCGGCGGCGCTGGCCGAACTGGCGGACGCATGCGATGTGGTCACCTACGAATTCGAAAACGTGCCCGTCGCAGCCGCCGAAGCGCTCTCGGCAAGGATCGCTGTCTATCCGCCTGCCAAGGCGCTGGAAGCCGCCCAGGATCGGCTCGTCGAAAAACGTTTCCTCAACGGCTGCGGCATATCAACCGCCCGCTTTCATGCTGTCGACAGCCAGGCGGATCTCGAAACGGCGCTCCGCGACTTCGGCGGTCAGGGCGTGCTGAAGACCCGCCGTCTCGGTTATGACGGCAAGGGGCAGAAGGTATTTCGCTCGCCGGCCGACAATCCTGACGGCGCCTATGCGGCTCTCGGCGCCGTACCGCTCATCCTCGAAAGCTTCGTCGCCTTCGAGCGCGAGGTCTCGATCATCGCCGCGCGTGCCGCGGATGGGACCGCCGTCTGCTTCGATCCTGCCGAGAACGTCCACCGGAACGGCATCCTCCACACCTCGACGGTTCCGGCAATGATCTCTCCACAGACGGCGGACGCCGCCCGCCACGCGGCCGAAAAGATCCTCGCCGCATTGAACTATGTCGGCGTTATCGGCATCGAATTTTTCGTGCTCGCGGACGGTGGCCTGATCGCCAACGAGATGGCGCCGCGCGTGCACAATTCCGGCCACTGGACGGAGGCCGCCTGCATCGTCAGCCAGTTCGAGCAGCATATCCGCGCCGTCGCCGGCCTGCCGCTCGGCAATGCCGACCGCCATTCCGACTGCGTCATGCAGAACCTCATCGGCGATGATATCCTTGCTGTTCCCGACTGGTTGCGGCGCCCCGATACGCTGGTCCATCTCTACGGCAAGACCGAGTGGCGCCCCGGCCGCAAGATGGGCCATGTCACCACCTTGACGCGGAAATTACCGGTTTCCGGGTGAGAAAACACCGCTGCCTCTTGGGAAAAACACCGTCACGTGGTTGACACGCTGGAGGTGACGAGGTATCTGCTCCCCCACCTAAAGAGCGCGCCCCGACGGCGCGCTTTTGATTGTTAAAGACACGGGCGAATGTGAATTCCCCCACAGAGATCGCGGATCAGAAAAATGAAGATCAAGAATTCGCTCAAGTCGCTCAAGGCTCGTCACCGTGACAACCGTCTGGTTCGTCGCAAGGGCCGCATCTACATCATCAACAAGCTGAACCCGCGCTACAAGGCTCGTCAGGGCTGATTGCGCGCATCCGGATCGTTGCGCCGCGCGCGTTGCGCTTGGGCATATCCGGCAGGTCGCTGCGGTGATCACGTCTAATTTGTTTGATCTTCGGCGCTGGCGGGCTAATATGTCCGCCATGCGCTTTTTTGCTTTGACGTCAGCGGTGCTGCCGCTCGCCTCCATCCTCTTCATCACCCCGCCTCCGGCCACCGCGGCGGAAAAAGACGTGATCGTCGAGCAGAGGGATTCGAACAGTTCGCCGAAGCAGCGTCTTGACCAGCTCTTCAGCCAGCTGAAGCGCGAGCGCGATCCTGACAAAGCCAGCAGCATCGCCAACGAAATTCGCCTGGAATGGAACGATTCCGGCAGCGCGACCATCAATCTGCTGATGCAATGGGCCGACAAGGCGATCGAGGAAAAGCGAACTCCCGCCGCTCTCGATTTCCTCGATGAGGCGATTGCCCTGAAGCCCGATTATGCTGAGAGCTGGAATCGCCGTGCCACGTTGAATTTCGTCATGGGCAACTACCGTAAGTCGATGTCCGACATTGAGCGTGTGCTGGATCTCGAGCCGCGCCATTTCGGCGCGCTCTCCGGCATGGCCGCGATCCTCAGCAATTCCGGCAACGACCAATTGACGCTGAAGGCCTGGGAGCGGTTCCTGGATATCTATCCAGCCGATCGAACCGCGCAGGAACAGGTCAACACGCTTGCGGAAAAACTCGCCGGCAATCGCACCTGAAGCCGAGTCAGCGAGCTTGACCTCCGGCCGAAGCGCGCAATTTTAGACCTGTCGAGGGAACCGCGACCATCGTCCTCGCAAGAACTGCCGATTGTCGCCGTTAAGATCATGCTTTCAGAAGTTTCCGTTTTTCTCGCCCCGCTCGCCGCCGCCATCGGTTACTCCACTTATAAGGCGCGGCAATTCGAGCAGACCTATCCGAATATCGGCGAATTGACGGATGTGGACGGCTACCGCATGAACGCCGTCCATGTTGAGCGTCCCGAAAATGCGGATCTGCCGGCGCTCGTCTTCATCCACGGCGCCAGCGGCAATCTTCTCGATCAGCTCGGCGCCTTCCGCGCGCCACTTGAAGGCCGGGCGGAAATGCTGTTCGTCGATCGCCCCGGGCACGGTTATTCCGAGCGTGGCGGCCCTGAGAACACTATGCCCTCGGGCCAGGCCGATGCAATTGCCCGACTGATGGACAAGCGCGGCATCAAGAAGGCGATCATCGTCGGCCATTCTTTCGGGGGCGCGATAACCGCCGCCTTTGGCCTGCGTCATCCTGATAAGACCGCCGGCCTGCTCTTTCTCGCGCCCGCCACCCATCCGTGGCCTGGCGGCATCGACTGGTATTATCACGTGGCGACCCTGCCGGTCATCGGCTGGCTCTTCAACCACGCCATTGTCGTGCCGCTCGGACTGAGCCGACTGGAGCGCGGCACGCTGAATGTTTTCCGCCCCAATCCTTGCCCTGCCGATTACATCGAAAAAACAGGGCCCTCGCTGGTGCTGCGGCCTCGCACATTCCACCACAACGCCGTCGATTTCAAAAAACTGCTCGCCTATGTGAAGGAGCAGTCGCTGCTCTATTCGCAGATCACCGCGCCGACCGTCATCATAACAGGCGACCGCGACGAGATCGTCTGGGAACACCTGCATTCGCGCGGCCTTGCCCGCGATATAGCCGGTTCTGAACTCGTCACCGTTCGCGGTGTCGGCCACAAGCCGGATTACCTTGCCACCGATGTCGCCATCGCCGCCATGGAAAAGATCGCCGGCGAGCCGCGCGATCTCCAGGCAGCCGCGCGCCGGGCCGAGGAGAGGCTCGCCGCCCCTCTTCGCGATCAAGCGACGGAAATCAAACCGTCGCTTACGCCGGGGGTCCTCCACGGCGCCTGATCTCTCCAGCTGTGTCCTGGCAGACACCTGGCCAGCTCCTCGCACAAAGCCAACTTCCTCGCATTGCCGCGGGCCGCGGCAGCCCCATATGTCTTTCCGTTGTTGTCCATAGGAGGGGAATTCATGGGCCGCCTGCATATTGGGACGATCTCTGTCATATCGGCATTGTCGCTGAGTCTGACCACGGCTTTCGCCGCGTCGCCGGCACCGGTCGAAGCAGAGCACGGCATGGTCGTCACCGCCCAGCATCTGGCGACCAATGTCGGCGTCGAGGTGCTGAAGAGCGGCGGCAACGCCGTCGACGCGGCGGTCGCCGTCGGTTATGCGCTGGCGGTCGTCTATCCCTCGGCCGGCAATCTCGGCGGCGGCGGCTTCATGACCATCCGGCTGAAGGACGGCACGAAAACTTTCCTCGATTTCCGCGAACGCGCGCCGCTGGCCGCGACGAAGAGCATGTATCTGGATAGCAAAGGCGATATCGTGCCGCGCGCCAGCCTCGACGGCTATCTCGCCGTCGGCGTTCCGGGCTCCGTCATGGGCCTGGAGACTGCCCGCGAGAAATACGGCACCCGGCCTCGCGAGGATCTGATCGCGCCGGCGCTCCGCTTCGCCAGGGAAGGCTTCACGCTGGAACAGGGTGACGCGGCAATTCTCGCCAGCAGCGCCAAGCGCCTCGCCAAGGATGAAACGGCGGCCAATATCTTCCTGAAACCGGACGGCAAGCCCTATGCACCGGGCGAAAAACTGCAGCAGCCGGATCTCGCCGCAGTCCTCGCAGCCATCTCGGAAAAGGGACCGAACGCCTTTTACAGGGCTGCCCCGGCCGAGGCGATCGTCAAGGCGAGTCAGGCCAAGGGCGGCGTCCTCGCCAAGGAGGATTTCGAGCAATATGCCGTGCGCGAATTGAAGCCGATCGAGTGCAATTACCGCGGCTATGACATCATTTCCTCGCCGCCGCCCTCCTCCGGCGGTGTGATCCTCTGCGAGATCCTCAACGTCCTCGAAGGCTATCCGCTCTCCTATCTCGGCTATGCCTCGGCCGAAACCGTGCACATCATGGTCGAGGCGATGCGCTACGCTTATGTCGATCGAAACGCGGCGCTCGGTGACCCCGATTTCGTCGCGAACCCGGTGGAAAAACTGCTCGACAAGAGCTACGCCAAAGAGATCGCAACAAAGATCGATCCCTACAAGGCCGGCACTTCGGCCGATCTGCAACCGCTCGGCGGCAAGGAAAGCAACGAGACGACCCATTATTCGATCATCGATGACGAGGGCAATGCTGTTGCGGTCACCTACACGCTGAACGGTTCCTTCGGCGCGGCGGTCGTAGCACCGGGTACCGGCGTTCTGCTCAACAACGAGATGGACGATTTCACCTCCAAGCCGGGTGTGCCGAACCTTTATGGCCTCGTTCAGGGCGAAGCCAACGCCATCGCGCCGAAGAAGACGCCGCTCTCCTCGATGAGCCCGACGATCGTCACGCGCGATGGTAAGCCCTTCATGGTGATCGGCAGCCCCGGCGGCTCGCGCATCATCACCATTACGCTGGAGGCAATCCTCAACGTCGTCGATTTCGGCATGGATATCAGCCAGGCGGTCAATGCGCCGCGTTTCCATCACCAATGGCAACCCGACAAGGTCTATCTCGAGCCCTATGCGCTGTCGCGGGATACGGAAAAGACGCTTGCCGCCATGGGCTACAGTTTCGATGGCGGCAATGACGCGCCGCTCTGGGGCCAGGCCGCCGGGATCCTCGTCGGCGGCAAAAGCCTTGCCGCCATCGAAAAGGGCGGCGGCGCCCGCTACAACGGCGCGATGGACGCCCGCGCGACAGAAGGGTCGGCGGGCGGCTATTGACGGTCGGTGAGGCTCGGGCATAGGCGCGCCGGTCATTCATGTCACGGTGACAAAGTCGCCGTTCACAAACCGTTTACCCCGTCCTATGCATGTTCGAATCCGCAAGCAGGACGATCCCGAATGACCAGCATTGAAATGATTGTCGCCGCCCGCGCCCGTCTGCGCGGTCATATCAGACGCACGCCGCTGCTCTCCTCCCCCTTCCTGAACGAGATTGCCGGCCGGCGCCTGTTCGTGAAGGCGGAATGTCTGCAGCATTCCGGTTCGTTCAAGTTCCGCGGCGGCTGGTCTGCCGTCTCCGGCCTCGATCCGGCTGTACGGGCGAGCGGCGTCATCGCCTTCTCCTCCGGCAATCATGCCCAGGGTGTCGCCCTGGCCGCCAGGCTGCACGGCGTGCCCGCCGTCATCATCATGCCGAGCGATGCGCCGAAGCTGAAGATCGCCAACACCCGCGCCTTCGGTGCGGAAGTCGTGCTCTACGACCGCGCCACCGAGGATCGCGACGAAATCGGCGCCCGGCTCTCCGCCGAGCGCGGCCTGACGCTGATCAAGCCCTATGACGAGCCCCTGGTGATCGCCGGCCAGGGCACGACCGGCCTCGAAATCTCCGAGCAGGCAGAAGAAGAGGGCGTCACGTCGGCCGAAGTCCTCGTGCCCTGCGGCGGCGGCGGATTAAGCTCCGGCATCGCCCTTGCCCTCGAAGCCAGCACGTCGGATTTTCGCGTCCGTCCCTGCGAGCCCGAGAATTTTGACGATACCACCCGCTCGCTCGCCTCCGGCAGGATTGAGCGCAACGTTTCGATGTCGGGCTCGATCTGCGATGCGATCATCACGCCGCAGCCGGGCAACATCACCTTCCCGATCTTGAAGCGCCTCGCCGGCGCCGGCATCGTCGTCACCGACGAGGAGGTGCTGCGTGCCATGGCGCTCGCCTTCGTCAGGCTGAAGATCGTCGTCGAGCCGGGCGGTGCAGTGGCGCTGGCTGCTGGCCTCTTCCACGGTGAAGCGCTGGAAAGCGACACGATCGTTGCCGTCACGTCAGGCGGCAACGTCGATGCCCATATCTTCGCCATGGCGCTCGAACGCTTCGGCTGAGGTTGCCGATCACGCCTTATAGCGATGCGCCGGCACGCTGCGAGACAGGTTCGGCATCAGTGCCTGGCGCGCCTGCTCATAGGCGGCCAGCAAGCCCGCATCTTCGAGCGCAGGAATCGTCGCGAATTCGCCCTGCTCAAGGCCTGCGAGCGAGGCATCGACCATGTCTTCCGCAGACATCACGATTTCACCGGGCAGGTGCTCGACGGGCGTGCCGGCAATGCCCCAGAATTCGGTCGCCGTAGCGCCAGGCAGCACGGCCTGGATATTGATGTTCTTCTCCGCCAGCTCATGTTTCAGCGACTGGCTGAAGGCAAGCACGAAGGCTTTCGTGCCGCCATAGACGCCGTTCAACAGTTCCGGCGCGATCGCCACGATGGAAGCGATATTGATGATCGTTCCGCCGCCGCGCGAGACGAAACCAGGAACGGCGGCATAAGTCAGCCGCATCAGTGCAGTGACGTTAAGCTCGATCATCTCCTGCATCTTATCGACATCGGCGGCAAGCAACGGGGCCGTTCCGCCGAAGCCGGCATTGTTGACCAGAAGCGTAATGCTCCGGTCTCCCTTCAGCACGCTCTCGACGCGCGAAAGATCCATCTTCTTGCCGAGATCAGCGACAAGGGTCTCAACCGTCCTGCCGGTTTCCGTTGTCAGCCGATCTGCCAATGCCTTCAGCCGCTCCTCGTTGCGCGCAACGATGATCAGGTCGTATCCCTGCTTTGCCAGTCTGTGGGCATAGATTGCGCCGATTCCCGAGGACGCGCCGGTGACAAGCGCGGTACCCTTTCGTTCTTGTATCATGCTCCATCTCCTTAATGCGCCGGACTAGCCCTGCGCGTGACGATAACAATACTCGGGGTTGCCGGTGTCCTAAATGTCATATATGCCACTTTTTGCGACATTGGAGTTTCGCCATGCAGCACATCGCTTTCCTGCTCTATCCCGGCTTTCAGATCATGAGTCTGGCCGCCGTCTCGGTCTTCGAGTTCACCAATCTCGAACTCGGCCGGAAGGCCTATGACATCACCTACATTTCTGAGGCCGGCGGAGTGCTGCGTACCTCGCTCGGTATGTCGACCGAGACCGAGCCTTTCGGTGATCCGGCCTTCGACACGCTGATCGTCGTCGGCGCACCCGACCTCGTCTTGCCGAAGCCCGGCGAAAGCGCCTTCATGCGTGCGGCATTGGGCGCCTCTCGTCGTATCGCTTCGATCTGCACCGGAGCCTTCTTCCTCGCCGAAGCCGGTATTCTCGACGGCCGCCGCGCGACCACACATTGGTGCCTTGCCCGCGAAATGAAAGCGCGCTATCCGACGATCCGGGTGGAGGAGGACCGCATCTTCATCATCGATGGTTCGGTCTGGACGTCCGCCGGAATGACCGCCGGTATCGACCTGGCGCTGGCGATGGTCGAAAAGGATCATGGCATCGAGGTCGCCCGCGCCGTCGCGCGCATGCTTGTCGTCTATCACCGCCGCGCCGGCGGCCAGTCGCAGTTTTCCGCACTGCTGGAATTGGAGCCGAAATCAGACCGCATTCAGAAGGCGCTCGAATTCGCGCGCAATAACCTGAAATCGCAGCTGTCCGTCGAAAAGCTGGCGGAAGCCGCTCATCTCAGTCCCCGCCAATTCAGCCGGGCTTTTCGCGCCGAAACTGGCCAGTCGCCCGCCAAGGCCGTCGAGAACTTGAGGCTTGAAGCCGCTCGGCTGATGATGGAGCAGAGTCGCCATCCGATCGAAGTGGTCGCCGACGAGACCGGCTTTGCCGACCGCGAGCGCATGCGGCGTGCCTTTCTGCGTGCCTTCGGTCAGCCGCCCCAGGCGATCCGCCGCAACGCTCACCAGCAGTACCAAGCGTGAGGCATCCGGCCCGCTCGCGCCGAATGCATGATCAGCCGTCAGCAGGTTGGATCGTGCAGTGCCCGCCGGATCGCCACCTCGACCGGCGAATAGTTGCCGTCCTTTCGCTCCAGCCTGTAGGGCCGCGTGAGGCCAAGCGGTGGCTGCGCCATGAAACGCGGCGTAGTGCCGCGATGTTTCTGCGCCGCATGCACGAGAAAGGGATGGCAGAGATAGACTGTGCCCGCCTGCCCCGTCGCCAATGCCAGCGGACGATCAGTCCCCATGGCTTCGAGATCCATGCGCCAGCGCCCGGCTTCGCCCGCCGGCGCGAGGTAGCGCGCCATATCCATATGCGAACCCACTCTGATGCGGGTCGGCGCATCCTCCTCGCCGACATCGGAAAACAGAAACAGCATCAGCAGCGCCCGGCCGCGCGAGGTGATGTTGACTCGCCAGGCTGAAAAATCCTGCTGTTCGTTCGGGTCGCAATTCTCGCCCGGAAAGCTCAGATCGACATGCCAGCCGGCATCGCCCGGGTCATCGGGATGTGGAAAGCGCACCGGAAAACTGCCGAGCCCGTCACGCGGCGCCCAGCGCCCGATGCCGACGAGCTGGTCGAAAGCAGCATGCAGGATAGGCGTGTTAGCGGCTGCCGCGAACGGCCCGCCGCCATAGCCCGGAAGCCGGATCACCGGCCGCGTCCATGTCTTGGGATCGTCAGGAGCGCAGGGGATATCGCACCACATGATGGCGCGTGCTTCTTCGGCCAGTTCGCGTGAAAAGGCTCTGTCGATTCGGACAAACCCGTCGCGGATGAATCCTTCGATCTCGGCTGCGGTAAGCGCCGGCGGATAATGTTCGTCGGTCATGAAAACTCTCTGTCGTAAACCTCTCGAGCCGGATTGCCGGGCGGAGGTTGTTTCGCTCCACGACCAAGAGCCAGCCGAAGCTGGTCTGCGGTCGCGTCTCCATAGGCCCGGGAGGCAAAACCTCTCCAAGGCAGCGCCGTCAGCGGCTCAAGAAGAAGACCGAAGCGATATTGACAGTAAGCATCTTCATAGTGGGGTGAGGCTACAGGCCTGCGCCCGAAGGGTCAACGAAGATATCAGCCACCTGCCCCGCGCAGGGCGTCATGCACGGACTCCAGTAGGAGCGCGCCAAGCCGCGCCCCGGCCGGCTGCAGTTCGGCCTCCGCCCGGTGCAGAACCAAGCCGAGCTTCGGCAAGTGAGGCAGCCCGATTGCTTCAGGCGCCAACGGCCGGACCTTCGCCGGCAGACCGATAGGCGTGCGGACGGTGAGGCCGAGCCCCGCCGCCGTCGCAGCCCAGAGGCCGCCGAGACTGGGGCTGACGAAAGCAAGCCGCCAGGAAATGCCCGCCTCATCGAGTGCCCGGGTCGCCGCAGTTCGCATCAGGCAAGGCGCCTCCAGCGAGGCGAGCGGCATGGGGTCGCCGCTTGCTCCATACCGGCCCGACACTCCCTCGTCCGGCCCGATCCAGCACATCGGCACCTCGCCGATCCGCTCGCAATGCGCCGTCAGCGTGCTGTCGCTCCAGGCGAGCGCCAGATCGAGCTTGCCTGAGGTGACGCGCTCGAGCAGTTCGGAATTGCGTACCACCCGCGCCTCGATCCGGACTTTCGGGTGGGCGCGCGCGAAACGACCGAGCACCTCGGGCAACAAAGTCTCGCCGAAATCCTCCTGCAGCCCGAGCCGCACCCAGCCCTCCAGCTCAACGCTGTGCACGGCCGCGGCTGCCTCGTCGTTGAGCTCCAGGAGCCGCCGGGCATAGCCGAGCATCGTCTCGCCGGCATCGGTCAACGCCAACCCGCGCCCCGCCTTGCGGAAAATCGGCGTGCCCGCCTGCTCCTCCAGCTTCTTCATCTGCGCGCTGACCGCCGAGGTCGACCGCCCAAGCCTTTCTGCCGCCTTGGCGAAATTGCCAAGCGCCACGCCGGTAGAAAAGGTTCGAAGCACATCGAGATCGAAGATCGTCCGCCGCATCATACAGTCCCGGTTTTCAGGATGATATATCCATCAAATTCTGATTTTCAGTATTATCGTGTGCTGCGATGATGGTGTTGTCAAGGCTGCCGCCTGGCTTGAACCATGGAGACTTCAATGCCCTTCGTTCGCATCTCTCTTCGCAAAGGCAAATCCCCGGACTTTCTCGCAGCACTTACCGACAACATCCAGCGCGCACTGGTCGAGACCTTCGACGTGCCCGAAAATGATCGCTTTCAGGCCATCCATCAGCACGACGAAAATGAGCTGATCTTCGACCGAAGCTATCTCGCCGGCCCGCGTTCGGACGATTTCGTCTATATCTCGATCACGATTGGCAGGCCGCGGACGGTGGAGATGAAGTCGGCGCTCTACCGTCGGCTCGCCGATCTCCTCGGCCAATCGCCGGGCCTTCGCCCGGAGGACGTGATGATCGTGATCAGCACCAGCGCACCCGAAGACTGGTCCTTCGGCAACGGCATCGCCCAGATGACTGATCCCGACTGGCGACTGCGTACAACGGAGGGGAACCAATGATCGGCATGCAATACGGCTTCACCTTGCCGGCCGACTACGACATGTCGATCATCGACCGCCGCATCGGCGACAAGGGTCCGCTGCTCGACGGCTTGCCGAATCTCGGCTTCAAGGCCTATCTCAGCGCCCGCAGGAGCGAATTCGGCAGCCGCGACAATCTCTATGCGGCCTTTTATCTCTGGCAGAAGCCGGAAGGGGCAAGCGACTTCCTCTGTGGTCCGGGCTTCGAGGCGCTCACCGGCGCCTTCGGCTGGCCGCAAGTGAGAACATGGTTGGTGTGGAAGGCGGGAATCTCGCCCGATATCGCCGCGGCCGCATTTGCGACCCGCGAGATCTTGTCGACGGAACCTTATGCGCCGCTCGCCGAGTTGCGCCGGTGCGAAAGCAACGAAGCCGAAGCCGATCTGGCAAAAGGCGCACTCGCCTCGGTCTCGGGCTTCGAACCGACGACATGGACGCGGGTACGTTTTAGGCTATGGCCGGAGATTCCCGAGATCGGCAAACACATGCAGGCCTATCGCGTCGGCCACCTGTCCCTGCCTCGATCCTGAAACTCAAGCAGTTGCCCGGCGGTAAAGGGCAAGTGACCCGGCAAGCGCCAGCAAGGCGCCGCCGCAGGCCCGCTCCAGCCATAAGGCGCCCGACGTTTTCAGGAAGCGCACCGCCTGCGACCCGAAGAAGGCGTAGCCGAACATGATGAGAAAATCGAGTGCCGCAAAGACCAGCGCAAGCAGGGCATACTGAGCCGCCTGCGGCTCACTGGGATCGATGAACTGCGGCAGGAAGGCGGAAAAGAAGAGATAACCCTTCGGGTTCGTCGCCGCGACCATGAAGCTCTTTAGCCCGATCGAAAGGGTCGATGTCGCCCCTGGCGCCTCACCCGATTTGAGCGCTGAATCAATCGCCCCCTTCGAGCGCAAAAGCATGATGCCGAGAAATGCGAGATAGGCAGCGCCCGCCCATTTCAACATCGAGAACCAGAATTCCGATGCCGCGAGCAGCGCCCCGAGCCCGACAGCCACGGCGCCGATCAGGACGAAATCCGAAAGAACCGCGCCGATCATGCCGGCAACCGCGCGGCGCAGGCCATGCCGCGAACCATTGGTCAGCGCCAGCAGCACCGTCGGCCCCGGCGTCGCGATGCCGACGAAGGAAACGGCTGCAAAAGCGACAAGCGTGACGACATCCATGATGATCCCTCCAACCCAGGATCGAGACTTGCACGCGCCGTGACCCTTGGCAATGCCGATCCCACCAACAAAAAACCCGCCGCCTGTCCAGGCAGCGGGCTCCATCAAGGATGCAATCGGATCAGATGCCGCTCTGGCCGTCGGAACCGATATAGGCGATGCGGATCATATTGGTGGCGCCGGGCGTGCCGAGCGGCACGCCGGCCGAAATGATGATACGGTCGCCCGGTTTGCCGAAGCCTTCGTCGGCGACGATGCGGCAGGCGCGGTTGACCATGTCGTCGAGATCGGTCGCATCATGGGTGACGACGCAATGCAGGCCCCAGACGATGGCAAGCCGGCGCGCCGTCTTGATGATCGGCGACAGTGCCAGGATCGGCACCTGCGGCCGCTCGCGCGAGGCGCGAAGGCCTGTCGTACCGGACGATGTGTAACAGACGATCGCCGACAGCTTCAGCGTCTCGGCGATCTGGCGGGCTGCAAGCGAGATCGCGTCGGCGCCCGTCGCCTCCGGCTGGGCGCGCTGGGCGTAGATGATGCCGGGATAATGCGGCTCGCGCTCGATGGCGGTGGCAATCGACGCCATGGTCGAGACGGCTTCGACCGGATAGTCGCCGGAGGCCGATTCGGCCGACAGCATGACGGCATCGGCACCTTCGAAGACGGCGGTCGCGACGTCGGAGACTTCGGCGCGCGTCGGCACCGGCGCGGAGATCATCGATTCCAGCATCTGCGTGGCGACGACCACCGGCTTGCCCGAACGGCGGCAGGCGCGGATCAGCTGCTTCTGGATGCCGGGAACCGATTCGAGCGGCATTTCAACACCGAGATCGCCGCGGGCGACCATCAGTGCATCGGAAAGCTCGATGATCTCCTCGATCCGCTCGAGCGCCTGCGGTTTTTCGATCTTCGACATCAGGCCAACGCGGCCACGGGCGATCTTGCGCACTTCCGCAAGGTCATCTGGCCGCTGAACGAAAGAAAGCGCCACCCAGTCGACATCGTCGGTGGCGAGCACGGCGTCGAGATCGGCACGGTCTTTATCCGTCAGCGCGCCGACGCCGAGCAGCGTGTCGGGAAGGCTGACGCCCTTGCGGTCGGAAATGCGCGTGCCCGAAATGACCGTCGTCACGATGCTCTTGCCGTCGCACTTTTCGGCGCGCAGCGCGAGCTTGCCGTCGTCGATCAGCAGGCGGTGGCCGGGCTGCACCGATTCCAGGATCTCCGGATGCGGCAGATAGACGCGCGTCGCGTCGCCGAGCGCTTCATTGTTGTCGAGCGTGAACGTCTGGCCGGGCTTCAGGTCGACCTTGCTGTCGGTAAACTTGCCGACGCGCAGTTTCGGTCCCTGCAGGTCGGCGAGAATGCCGATCGGCCGGCCGGAGCGCGCCTCCACCGTGCGGATGCGCTGGATAAGCGTGCGCATCAGATCGTGGCTCGCATGGCTCATATTGATGCGGAAGACGTCGGCACCGGCCTGGTGCAGTTTCTCGATCATCGATTCCTCGGCGGAGGCAGGCCCGAGGGTGGCGAGGATTTTAATTTTGCGATTACGCTTCATCAATTCTGGCTTTCTTGCGTCCCTGGGGTGTCGGAGAGTTGAACCATCCAGCTGCCCTGGCGGCCCGTGTCGTATTCCTTGAATCCCATCTTCTGGTAACCCCGGGCATAGCAATCCTGCACACCCGCGATCTTGAATTCGTTTTCCGCCACGCACATCTGCACGTCACCCGTCCATCGTCCTCCCCGCGCGGCGTCCTCTGCGTAAAGGTAATAATAGCGCGACTGCAACTCTCCCTCGATCAGCGTGGCGCAGGTCGTTGCCGGGACCTGCCACCAGCCTTCCGTTATCCAGCCGTCCTTGGCCCGGTAGCCGATCGCCACCCCAACGAGATTCTGCGTTCCGTTGCAGACGCGAAAATCAGCGCGTGCGGCATCTGCGATGAAGAACGGCGTGGCGGCTGCAAGAGCAAACAGGGCGAGTCGGACCAACGGTCCGGACCGCGTGAGGAAACTTGGCGCGGCTTGAATCAACACGGCTCCCAAATAGCTCCACGGTTATTCGTATCCGTGTCTTCTTGCGCCGCCGTCATGCGAAAGTCAACGCAATGCTAATCGATTATATTTCCTTTCATAACTGTCTGCGGAGGTTCATATCCGCTCTCAACGCCTGCTCCGCTTGAACCGGTCGCAGGCACATGCAATCACTGACCCCACTGCGCAATGACGAACGGCAACTTCTTCATGGACGACTTCCAATCCTTCGAAATTCTAGCCGGACAACATGACAAAGGCATGGTGATCCTCGCCGATCACGCGATGAACCTTCTTCCCGCCCGGTATGAAAGGCTCGGCCTGCCTGAGTCTGCCTTTGCCCGCCACATCGCCTACGACATCGGCATCGAAGGCCTCACGCGGCAGCTTTCGGCGAGGCTCGGCATACCGGCAGTGCTCGGCGGCTTCTCGCGTCTGCTGATCGACCCGAACCGCGGGGAGGACGATCCGACGCTGATCATGAAGATCTCGGACGGCGCCGTCATACCAGGCAATCACCCGATCACGCCTCAGGAATGGAACTACCGAATCGAAGCCTTTCATCGCCCCTATCACGATGCGGTGGCGGAAACGATCGACAAGGTGGCAAATGCGACGGGTAAGGCGCCGCTGGTCCTGTCGCTGCATTCCTTCACGCCGGCATGGAAAGGCGTTCCCCGCCCCTGGCGCGCCGCGGTCCTCTGGGACAGTGACCGACGCGCGGTTGGCCCGCTGCTCGATATGCTGCGCGCCGATCCCGATCTCGTCGTCGGCGACAACGAACCCTATGACGGCGCACTGAAGGGCGATACCATGTACCGCCATTGCCTGGTGACAGGCATTCCGCATGCGCTGCTCGAAGTGCGTCAGGACTTGATCGCCGATGAAGCCGGCATATCGGCATGGGCCGAGCGCCTGGCGCCGATTTTTTCAGCGATGAACGCCGATCCGGCCTTGCACGAATACGACGTCCATCCGTCGCGCACCGCCCCCTATCGAGGACCCACTGAATGAAAGGAGAGCGAGATGACCGCGCTCAGCAAGGAACAACAGACCGAATTCGAAGCCGCCGCCTTCCGCCGCCTGGTCGCACATCTTCGTGACCGCAGCGACGTCCAGAACATCGACCTGATGAATCTGGCCGGCTTCTGCCGCAACTGCCTTTCGAACTGGTACCGCGAGGCCGCCGAGGCCGAAGGCGTTCCGGTCAGCCGGGACGAATCGCGCGAGATGATCTATGGCATGTCCTATGAGGACTGGAAGAAACTCCACCAGAATGAGGCCTCGCCTGTGCAAAAGGCCGCATTTGAACTGAACAACCCACACAAATAGCTGCCTTCGCCGTCAACAGGCTTGACCGTGACGCCGCTTTCGCGGCAGTCACTGGCTTCCCAAATTGATCACCCAATCAGGAGAATACGATGTCTGATGCTCATGGCGTCGCCCGCGACCAGCTTCGCGCTTTCATCGAGCGCATTGAACGGCTGGAAGAAGAAAAGAAGACCATCGCCGACGACATCAAGGACGTCTATGGCGAAGCCAAGGGGATGGGCTTCGATACCAAAATTCTGAAGAAGGTCGTGGCGCTGCGTAAAAAGGACGAACAGGAGCGCATGGAAGAGGAAGCAATCCTCGACACCTACCTGCACGCGCTCGGCATGATCGAAGCGCCGCCGGAAGGCTGATTTCGCCGGCATCGCCGATGTCGACAAGCCGCTGGCTTTCCGGCGGCTTTTCTTTTGTTCGGACGGAGTGACTGATACTTGCCTCGCCGGTCGAAGCAGCCAATGAAAAACCGCCGGAAAGCCGGCGGTTTTCGATATTCTCGGTCTTAGCAGGCTCAGTTCGTGTTGAACTTGCGCACTTCCATGAAGTTGACTGCCGTGCCGCTGAAGCGGGCGGGATCGACAGAGGCGGTCTTGATGTTGAAGCCCTCGGCATAGACAGCAGTCGGCTGGGCGCGCATCGTCTGGCTGACGAAGCGCGGCGCCTTGACCTGCTTGGACGCCATTTCGAGACGGGCATTGGTCAGCGCCCACTGCGAGATCATCTTCTGCGTCAGCTTCGGCTCGGTACGAACAGTCGCACGGCTTGCATCGGCTGCGGCGGCTTCCTTCTGCGTCGGACGGCCGCCCTTGCTGGGAAGGGCCGGCGCCACGGTGTTTTCGGCAGCCGGAGCGTCGAAAGCGTCGCCGAAGCTCGCCGATTTCGTCGCCGGCGCCAAGGCAGCGAGCTGCAACGACGGCTTTTCGGCAGGCGCCTTTTGCGGCATCGCTGCGGCGATTGCCTGCTCCACGGTCATGCCAGGCTCATGCGCGGCGACCTGGCTTTCCGCATCCTTGTTCTGTCGCTCGAGTGCATCGGCGATGGCAGGAGACAGCCCGCCATCCTGATCGGCCTCGTCTGCGTCCGCTTCCGGATCGGCATTGGCCGCAGCGAGCAGATTTTCGGCGACGGCAGGCCGCTCGACCGGAGTCGGAACCGGCATTCCGTTCTGCACGTTCGGATCGACCGACGCGACCTCGGCATCGCCCGGCGCGCGGCGCTGGCCGAGAAGCGAGGGAACCGGAATGCTGTAAGCGCTGAGATCGGCGAACTGCTGCGGCTGGGCCTGATCGGCCGGAAGCGCTACGGCAAGGGCCTGCTGCGCTGCGTTACCCGAAGACGGCGCCACCAGCGCACTCGCCATTTGGCTGCCGGCCGGCTGGTTGCTAAATGCCGGGCGAACCTGCGGCACCGGCGCGTTCAGGTCGGCGACCTCGGTCTGCTGCGGCTCGGCAGGCGCAGGCTCAGCCTTCGGCGGCGTCGCCTTGGCGACGGCGACAGGGGCGGAATTATCCGACTCATCCTCTTGCTCGTCCGCCCCGCCGCCAAAGAGCGCTTCGAACAGCGTCTTGGGCTTCGAGGCCGATTCGGAAGCGCTGGCGATCTCGATCTGCGTGCCGCTGGCGCGGCGCTTGTAATCGGCCATCGCCTGCTGGTAGCCCGGCAGCGGCTTGCCATCGGCCGGAATATGGATGGTGTTGCCGTTCGGGAAAAGGCGCACGAGCTCGTCGCGGCTCATGCGCGGCCAGGCGCGAACGCCGCCGACATCCATGTGCACGAAGGGCGAGCCCGATTTCGGATAGAAGCCGACGCCGCCGACCTGCATCTTCATGCCGATGGCCCGCAGCGTTGCCAGCTTGACGTCGGGAATGAAGAAGTCCATCGCCTTGCCGAGCATATGCTGGCTCTTTTCGGCGACGCCGGATTTGCGCGAACGGCCACGCAGCAGTTCATTGGTGGCCGGCGAGCGGAAGCCGCAGACGACGTTGATATAGTCCCTCGAGCCGCTCTGGCGATAAACTTCCCAGATCAGGTCGAACAGGCGCGGATCCATCTTGGTCGGCTGGTTCTTGCGCCAGTCGCGCAGGAAGCGGTTCAGCTGCTCCAGACCCTTAGGGTCGAACTTGCCGTTCCGCTTATAGGTGATGACGGCTTTTTCGCCGGTATGGATGAAATAGAGCTTGAGGCTGCGGGTGTCGCCCGCTGCCTGAGACGGGGTACTGACGAATACCGGTGAGGAAACCGCGAGCGCAAGAAGGGCGGCCGCTGCCGTCCTTAATGCCTTTCCGCAGATGTCGGCGCACAAAGAACGCCAGCTCAAGCGCGAAGGCTTGGAATTCCCATTCAGATTCGGCAACTCGATCCCCGTCAGACAGACAATGTCCCGTACTGTCTCAGATGACTGTCAAATGCGGTCACACGATGGCAAAAATGCCACACATGATCAACCTTTTCTTTACATAGTGAACGGGCCACTAACAAGTGGTTTATGATTAGTAACAAATCGTGGTTGCCTGAGTCTTAACAAATAGGGCTTAGGCCGCATCCTTCTGGGGATTATCGGGATCTATGCCATAATCTTTGAGCTTGCGATAAAGTGTGGATCGGCCAATGCCAAGCTTGCGCGCCACTTGACTCATCTGTCCGCGATAGAATTTGAGTGCGAATCGGATGAGCTCCTCCTCGACATCGGCAAGCTTGCGCACGTCTCCGGAGGGATTGACGCTGGCGATCGCATTTTCGGAAGCCTCTGACAGGCGGTGATGCACCTCCGCCGGCGCCGACATCCGGAAATCTTCGCCATAGCTCTCGTCGGGATCGAGGCCGGTATTGTCTGCAACCAGCGCCAGGTGGTCCACCACTTCATATTCCGGAAGCTGTGCGGCGATCTGCGGGAAATCCGCCTCCGTCAGCTCCGGCCCTTCGGCGAGAACGACCGCGCGGAAGATCGCATTCTCGAGCTGTCGGATATTGCCCGGCCAGTCATAGGCCGTCAGCAGCGCCAGCGCGCCCGAATTCACGGTCATGCGGCGGCCGTTCTTCTGCTCGCTGGAGAAGCGGTCGGTAAAGACGCGCACCAGATGCGGGATGTCTTCCTTGCGCTTGCGCAGCGCCGGAATGGTAATCGGGAAGACATTGAGGCGATAGTAGAGATCCTCGCGGAAATGGCCGTTCTTGACCTCTTCGATCAGATCCTTGTTGGTCGCCGAAATCAGCCGGACATTAACCTTGTGCGCGGTGCGTGCGCCGACGGTCTCGATTTCGCCCTGCTGCACGGCGCGCAGGAGTTTCACCTGCACCTCGAGCGGCAAGTCGCCGATCTCGTCGAGGAAGATGGTACCGCCATCTGCTTCCATGAACTTGCCGATGTGACGTTCGGTCGCGCCGGTAAACGCGCCCTTTTCGTGGCCGAAAAGAATGCTTTCGACGAGGTTATGCGGGATCGCCCCACAATTGACGGTGACGAACGGCTTGTTCGAGCGATCCCCACCGGATTGGATGGCGCGCGCGACCAACTCCTTGCCGACGCCGGACTCGCCTTCGAGCACGACGGGAATGTTGGATTGCGCCGCCCGTTGGGCAAGATCGATGACGCGGATCATCGCTGGACTTGCCGAAACGATATCGTCGAAACCGACCGAGCCTGAGCGCGACCGGCGTCCGGCCCGCGCCTTCACTTCGCGCTGGTCGAGTTTCATCGCGTTGGAGATCGAAGTGGCGATGCGCTCGGGGGAAACCGGCTTGACGACGAAATCGAAGGCGCCGGCGCGCATCGCCTGCACCACGGTTTCGATGCCGCCCTGCCCTGTCTGGACGATCACAGGGATCTGGGTGCCGAACTCGTGAAGCGCGTCGAGGAATTCGAGGCCGGTCATCTCCGGCATCATCAGGTCGAGCACGATGACGTTGAAAAGGCCGCTGTCGCGTTTGACCATTTCCAGGCCGATGCGGCCGTTTTCCGCTTGGTGCACGACATGGCCGTGACGCTCGATTGCGTTCTTGAGCAGACGGCGCTGCACCGGGTCGTCCTCGACCACCAGGATCTGCCCTGCTCCCTTGAGCTCATTGTAACCGGTCATTGTCGCTCCACTTCATGCGAAACCATGAAGGGCACTCTGGCAGAAAGGCTTGAACATCCAGTTTTGAGAAATAATTGCATTTTAACGATTGCAAGTGGCCAACTTCGTGCCGAAGCGAGGCCCTTTATGCGCCGAAAGGCCCTTGATGCCGGGCCTTCTCACGCTTATTCAAACAGACCTGTAATAAAGTGGAGAGGAACTGCGCCCATGGAAATTGAGCTCCCGCACGTCGGTTTTTTCTTCTCGCCAGCAGCGTCAGCCGGGGCGGCGGCCGATCCGGCGCTCGGCGACCTGCCGGTCTGGAAGCTGCAGGATCTTTACCCCTCTGCCACGTCGACTGCCTTTGTCGCTGACATGGAAAAGGCCGGCAAGGCCGCAATCGCTTTCGAAGAAAAGTGGAAGGGCAAGCTAGCCGACGCTGCGGCGAAGACCGGCACTGAGGGCATCGGCGCTGCGCTCAAGGAATATGAGGCGCTTGACGACATCATGGGCCGCCTCGGCTCCTTTGCCGGCCTCACCTATTTTTCCGATACCACCAATCCGGCAAACGGCAAGCTCTACGGCGACGTGCAGGCCAAGATCACCGAATTCTCCGGCCATCTGCTTTTCTTCGCGCTGGAATTGAACCGAATCGACGACGCCGTGATCGACGCCTGCATCGCTAATGATCCCGATGCGGGCCATTATCGCCCCTGGCTCATCGACCTGCGGAAAGACAAGCCCTATCAGCTCGACGACAGGCTGGAACAGCTCTTCCTCGAGAAGTCGATGACATCGGCCTCCGCCTTTAACCGCCTCTTCGATGAAACCATGGCGGAACTGCGCTATGAGATCGATGGCGAAAAAGTGCCGCTCGAAGTGGCGCTGAACATGCTGCAGGAAAAGGATCCGGAAGTGCGCCGCAAGGCGGCCATGGCGCTCGCCGAAACCTTCAAGGCGAATATCCGCGTCTTCACGCTGATCACCAATACGCTTGCCAAGGACAAGGATATCTCCGACCGCTGGCGCGGCTTCGAGGATATCGCCGACTCCAGGCACCTGGCAAACCGCGTCGAGCGCGAGGTTGTCGACGCCCTGGCCGCGGCCGTCCGCGAAGCCTATCCCCGCCTTTCGCACCGTTATTATAGAATGAAGGCGAAATGGCTCGGCATGGAGCAGATGAATTTCTGGGACCGCAACGCGCCCCTTCCGGAAACGTCCGGCGCCGTTATCTCCTGGTCCGAGGCGAAGGACACGGTGCTATCGGCCTACGGCAATTTCGCCCCCGAGATGGCCGATATCGCCAGGCGATTCTTCGATGAGCAATGGATCGATGCGCCGGTTCGCCCGGGCAAGGCGCCCGGCGCCTTCGCCCATCCGACGGTCCCCTCCGCCCATCCCTATGTGCTCGTCAATTATATGGGCAAGCCGCGCGACGTGATGACGCTTGCGCATGAACTCGGGCACGGCGTCCACCAGGTTCTCGCCGGCGCACAAGGGGCGCTGATGTGCCAGACGCCGCTGACACTTGCCGAAACCGCTTCCGTCTTCGGCGAGATGCTGACCTTCCGCGCGCTCCTGGAAAAGACCGCTGACAGGCGCGAGCGCAAGGCGATGCTCGCCCAGAAGGTCGAGGACATGATCAATACGGTCGTGCGCCAGATCGCCTTCTATGAGTTTGAGCGCAAGCTGCACACCGCCCGCAAGGCTGGTGAACTCACAGCCGACGACATCGGCGAACTCTGGCTCTCCGTCCAGTCGGAAAGCCTCGGGCCGGCGATCAACATTTCCGAAGGTTACGAGACTTATTGGGCCTATATCCCCCACTTCATTCACTCGCCCTTCTATGTTTATGCCTATGCCTTCGGCGATTGCCTGGTGAATTCGCTCTATGCCGTCTACCAGAAGGCCGAGAAGGGCTTCCAGGAGAAGTATTTCGAACTTCTGAAGGCCGGCGGCACCAAGCATCATTCGGAGCTGCTCAAGCCTTTTGGCCTCGACGCCACCGACCCGTCGTTCTGGAGCCAGGGCCTGTCGATG
Source organism: Rhizobium aethiopicum (assembly GCF_900094625.1). GTDB lineage: Bacteria > Pseudomonadota > Alphaproteobacteria > Rhizobiales > Rhizobiaceae > Rhizobium > Rhizobium aethiopicum. The sequence goes on from NZ_FMAJ01000007.1 coordinate 155,037, forward strand.
ATCGAAGGGCTGATCGACGAGTTGGAAGCGTTAGATAAGGGGTGAGCGCGAGTCCCTTCTCCCCTCGGGGAGAAGGTTCCGGCGGGCGGATGAGGGGGCGACACGGCAAAATCTCTCCTTCGCATATGCTCAGGACGTCGCTTCGCTCCACCCCCTCATCTGCCCTTCGGGCATCTTCTCCCCCGTGAGAAGAGAGAAAATATCTGACGCTCCCGAACGCATCTGAGCAATGAGGAGCAGAACAAACCGAAAGCGTTGCGTGGCCGATCAACCCTATATTCTCTTCCGCGACGACACGTCAGAGCAGGTGATGCTTTTCGCCGAGCCCGCTGAAATCATCATTGCCAGAACGCGCGCCGAGTTCTTCGGAGGCCTCGACAGAATGGAAGAGGCCAGAGCCGAGGGAAAATGGCTTGCGGGCTACATGAGTTACGAGGCCGGATATCTCTTCGAAGAAAAACTCGCTGCCTTCGCCGGAGAAGGTCGCGAAATGCCGCTCCTCTGTTTCGGCGTATTCGATGCTCCGCAGCCGGACACGCACCCGCTCGCCCAGCCGAAACAGCGCCTCGAAAACGAGGAATTCCTCACCGCCCCGAAAGCCGCCTGGGATTTCTCTATATATAAAGAGCGCTTCGACCGTCTTCACGAGCACCTGCGGCTCGGCGACGTCTATCAGGCAAACCTCACAATGCCGGTCCAAGCCCGCTGGAGCGGAGACCCCCGCGCCGCCTTCTGGTCGCTGATCGAGCGCCAGCCGGTTAAATACGGCGCGCTGGTCGATCTCGGCGGTCCCGTCATCCTGTCGCGTTCGCCCGAACTGTTTTTCCGCACCGACGAACAGGGCTGGATCGAGACTCATCCGATGAAGGGCACGGCAAAACGCGGCGCCACCGCCGCCGAGGACGCCGAAATCATCGAGATGATGCGCGCCGATATAAAGACGCAGGCGGAAAACCGCATGATCGTTGATCTTCTGCGCAACGATATCTCCCGCATCACCGAGGTCGGCACGCTCGATGTTCCGAAGCTCTTCGAGATCGAGACCTACCCGACCGTTCACCAGATGGTCAGCCATGTGCAGGCAAGACTTCGTCAGAGCCTTTCGATCCGCGATATCTTTGCCGCCCTCTTCCCCTGCGGCTCGATCACCGGCGCGCCGAAGATTCGGGCGATGGAAATCCTCCACGCACTCGAGGATGATCCCCGCAACGCATATTGCGGTGCGATCGGCATGATCTCGCCCACCGGCGCCATGCGTTTTTCCGTTGCCATCCGCACCGTCACGCTTTTTGACGGCGGCAGGGCGGTCTTCAATGTCGGCGGCGGCATCGTCTTCGATTCTACCGCCGAGGCCGAATATGAGGAATGTCTGCTCAAGGCCCGCTTCGCCATCGGCGACCAGTGGATCGCGCGATGACCGATTTTTCGCTGATCGAGACGCTGCGCTGGCAGCCCGGCGAAGGCTTCATTCGCCTGCGCCTGCATCTCGCCCGGCTTTCCCGCTCCGCCCGCCGACTCGGTTTTCCGCAGCCGCTCGGCGCAGCGGCAAAGCTCGATGAAACCGTCAGAGAGGCAACAGGCCCGCTGCGCATCCGCATGACCTTCGACGCACAAGGCCGCATCGAGGTGACGAGCGCGCCCTTCGTCCCGTTGGCGCCTGATACTATCTGGACCGTCCGCCTTGCCGCAACGCGCCTCGATCCCGCCGACCGGCTGCTGCGTGTCAAAACCACGCGACGCGCCGTCTACGAAACCGCGCGCTCCGAATATGCTCTAGCAGAAGCCGACGAAGTCATCCTCTTGAACGAACGCGGCGAGGTCTGCGAGGGAACCATCACCTCAATCTTTCTGGACGACGGAAGCGGCATTCTACGCACTCCGCCGATCTCCTGCGGCCTGCTGGCCGGGGTGCTGCGCACCGAACTCATCTGCGCGCGCAAGGCCCGCGTCGGCCGCTTGAGCCTCGCCGATCTGGATGCCGGCGCCTTCTATCTCGGCAACTCGCTGCGCGGCCTGATCCGCGCAAAACTCATCAGGAACTGATCATGTTCATCCTCTCCCTCACCTACCTGAAATCCAGCGACGAGGCCGACATCCACATGGAACCGCACATGGCCTGGGTGAAGGAAGGTTATGCCAGGGGCTGGTTCCTCGCCTCCGGCCGCAAAGTGCCGCGCACCGGCGGCGCGGTGCTCGCCATCGGTGACCGTGCAGCGATCGAAGCCTATGTCGCCGCCGATCCCTTCACCATCCACGGCGTCGCCGAATACGACATCACTGAAATTGCCGTGACGACGACGGTTGAGGGGCTGGAAATCCTGAAACGCTGAGTTTCGGTCGGGCCGCTTCGCCCCTCCCGATATTTGACCGTTTCCCAGTCAACGCTCTTTATTGTGACGCCGTTTTGTGGTTAGAGCCGGTCACTTCGCAATTTCTGCGGCAATTTCACAACAATTCTTCGGGCTTCGCGCCTTCGTCCCCTTCCACAGGAGAAAAGAATGACGGAACAGAACTATCCGGTATATGCCGAAATTACCGGTCCGATCGTGATGATCGGCTTTGGCTCCATCGGCCGCGGCACCTTGCCCCTGATCGAGCGCCACTTCAAATTCGACAAGAGCCGGATGGTCGTCATCGACCCGCGCGAAGAGCCCGCCGACATGGAGATCCTCCAGAAGCATGGTGTTCGCCACATCAAGGAATATGTCACCAAGGAAAATTACAAGGAGCTGCTGAAGCCGCTGCTGACGGAAGGCGAAGGCCAGGGCTTCTGCGTCAACCTCTCGGTCGACACTTCCTCGCTCGACATCATCAAGCTCTGCCGCAAGCTCGACGTTCTCTATATCGATACGGTCGTCGAGCCCTGGCTCGGCTTCTATTTCGACAAGGGCATGAGCAATGCCGACCGCACCAACTATGCGCTGCGCGAAACCGTGCGCAAGGAAAAGGCGAAGAACCCGGGCGGCGCCACCGCCGTCTCCACCTGCGGCGCCAATCCCGGCATGGTCTCCTGGTTCGTCAAGCAGGCGCTCGTCAACCTCGCCAACGACACCGGCGTGAAGTTCGACGAGCCGGACCAGCACGATCGTGAAGGCTGGGCCAAGCTGATGAAGAAGCTTGGCGTCAAAGGCGTCCACATCGCCGAACGCGACACCCAGCGCACCAAGCATCCGAAGCCGCTCAACGTCTTCTGGAACACCTGGTCGGTCGAAGGCTTCATCTCCGAAGGCATGCAGCCGGCCGAACTCGGCTGGGGCACACATGAGCAGTGGATGCCGAAGAACGCCAAGAAGCACAAGAAAGGCAATCAGGCGGCGATCTACCTGGAGCAGCCCGGCGCCAACACCCGCGTGCGCACCTGGTGCCCGACCCCAGGCCCGCAATACGGCTTCCTCGTCACCCATAACGAGTCGATCTCGATTGCAGATTTCTTCACGGTCCGCGACAAGGACGGCGAAGTGACCTTCCGCCCGACCTGCCACTATGCCTACCATCCGGCCAATGATGCCGTGCTTTCGCTGCATGAGATGTTCGGCAACGGCGGCGCGCCGCAGCCGGTCCATCACGTTCTCGACGAAGACGAGCTGGAAGACGGGATCGACGAACTCGGCGTCCTGCTCTACGGCCACGAGAAAAACGCCTATTGGTATGGCTCGCGCCTGTCGCTGGAAGAAACCCGCCGCATCGCCCCCTATCAGAACGCCACCGGCCTGCAGGTGACCTCCGCCGTTCTCGCGGGCATGGTCTGGGCGCTGGAAAATCCGACGGCCGGCATCGTCGAAGCCGACGAGATCGATTACAAGCGCTGCCTCGAAGTGCAGATGCCCTATCTCGGTCCGGTCGAAGGACACTACACCGACTGGACCCCGCTCGACGGCCGTCCTGGCCTCTTTCCCGAGGATATCGACACCAAGGATCCCTGGCAGTTCAAGAATATCCTCGTTCGTTGAGATCGCCCGCAGGGGATTTAGACAATGCCCGCCGCAAGGCGGGCATTTTTGTAACGCTGGCTGTATAAATGCCGCCTCCTACAGCTCCAAGCCTTGCCATCAAGGCGAGTGCACGCCATGTTTTGCCCGAACTTAGCGGGTGACCGCCACGCCGATTCGCCGGGAGAAGCCTTATGAAAATCAGAACTGGTCTCGTTCTTGTCGGTGCAGCGGCCACTCTTGCCGCCTGCGTTTCACCGGAGCCGCGCCCGATGCCGATTGCGGCCACGCCCGCCCCCACCGGCGTCGAAGGCAATTGGAGCGATCCCAACGGCATCGTTTCCACCTTCCAGGGCGGCACCTTCACGACCCGCACCACCGACAGCAACCAGCTTCTCGCCTCAGGGACCTACATCAATACCTCGCCAACCCTGGTGGAGATCAATATGACTTCGCTGGTGCGCAAGACTCAATCCAAGGTCAATTGCGCCCTCATCAATCCGAGCCAGCTCAATTGCACCTCTGATTCCGGCGCCCAGTTCACGCTTTCCCGCCGCGGCTGAAGGACGAGGCGCTAGGCCGGGCATGCGGGCCTTCGCGGTTACCTCTTCTTCTGCCCGCGATACCGCTTGCCGCATTTGCCGTCGTTCTGCCGGTCAACCTTTATCGTGCCCAGGGCTTCGCCGCTCGCGATAGCGACGGCCCCTGCTGCTATTGATCTTAGCCCTGCCGGCAGCCGGCTTTTTTATCCCGTCCCCCTTGGAAAGCGTACCGTCTGGCCCAGCTTTCCCTTGCGGTCATATGCCGTGTCATGGAACATCTGCGTGCCGGGAAACTGCCCCGGCGGACTTTGGAAGGATCGGCGGAGATCAGGGGGATCTCTCGCCTCAATCAGGAGAACAGGGATGACGAAGTCTTTCAGCTTCGGTCTTTTGACCGCGTCCATGCTGGCGCTGAGCGCGGGCGCCGCCTTCGCAGATTACGAACTCAATATTCTTCATATTAACGATTTCCATTCACGCATTGAGCCGATCAACAAGTTCGATTCCACCTGCTCGGCCGAGGAGGAAGGCAAGAAGGAATGCTTCGGTGGCGCCGCCCGCCTGAAGACCGCGATCGACCAGCGCCGTCAGGCGCTATCGGGCAAGAATGTCCTTCTCCTCAATGCGGGCGACAATTTCCAGGGCTCGCTCTTCTACACGACCTATAAGGGCGCGGCCGAAGCCGAATTCCTGAACATGATGAAGTTCGACGCCATGACCGTCGGCAATCATGAATTCGACGACAGCGAGGACGGACTTGCGACCTTCCTCGACAAGGTGCAATTCCCCGTCGTGACGGCGAACGTCAAGGCGAGCGCCGCCTCCAAGCTCGGCGACCGCATCAAGCCCTCGCTGGTGCTCGATGTCGGCGGTCAGAAGATCGGCATCGTCGGCGCCGTCACCAATGATACGCCGGAGCTCTCCTCCCCGGGCCCGAATGTCGCGATCGAAGATGACGTTCAGACGATCACATCAGCCGTCCAGGAGCTGAAAAGCGAGGGCGTCAACAAGATCATAGCGCTGACCCATGTCGGTTATCCCCGTGATCTCGCTTTCATCGCCAAGATTCCGGATGTCGACGTTGTCGTCGGCGGCCACTCCCATAGCCTGCTCTCCAATACCGATCCGAAGGCTGAAGGCCCGTATCCGACGATGGTCGATAATCCCGGCGGCTACAAGGTGCCGGTCGTCCAGGCTGCCTCCTACAGCAAGTATCTCGGCGACGTCGTCGTCAATTTCGACGATAACGGCGTCGTCAAGGAAGCCAAGGGCGATCCCATCCTGATCGACTCGTCCTTCGCACCCGATCCGGCCGTCGTCACCCGAGTTGCCGAACTGGCAAAACCGATCGAGGAACTGCGCAAGAAGGTGATCGGCTCCGCCGAAGGCCCGATCGAGGGCGACCGCAAAGTCTGCCGTGTCAAGGAATGCTCGATGGGCAACCTCGTGGCCGACGCCATGCTCGACCGCACGAAGAACCAAGGTGTCACCATCGCCGTTCAGAACGGCGGCGGCCTGCGCGCCTCGATTGACGGCGGCGATGTCACCCAGGGCGAGGTCATCACCGTCCTGCCTTTCCAGAACACGCTCGCGACTTTTGAAGCCACGGGCGCCGACGTCGTCAAGGCGCTCGAAAACGGCGTCAGCCAGATCGATCAGGGCGCCGGCCGCTTCCCGCAGGTCGCCGGCCTGAAATTCTCGTTCGACCAGTCGAAGCCCGTCGGCAGCCGCGTCAGCGATGTCCAGGTGAAGGAGGGCGACAACTTCGCGCCAATCGACCCTGCCAAGACCTACAAGGTCGCCACCAACAACTTCATGCGATCAGGCGGCGACGGCTATTCGATCTTCAAGGAAGGCAAGAACGCCTATGATTACGGCCCGGATCTCGCCGACGTGACCGCCGAATACGTTGCCTCGCATTCGCCCTACAAGCCCTATACGGATGGCCGCGTGACCGAAACCGGCGCAGCTGTAGCCCAGGCACCCGCTACCGAACCGGCAGCTCCTACTCCCGCGCCAGCAGCACCTGCGCCTGCCACTGAGCCCGCTCCGGCCCCTGCGGCGCCGGCCGCACCCGCTCCGGCTGCCGAGCCTGCCCCTGCGACCCCCGCAGCACCGGCACCAGCCACCGAGCCTGCCCCTGCTGCGCCGGCCCCGGCAACGCCTGCAGCACCCGCGCCCGCTGTGGAACCGGCTCCGGCTCCGGCAGCCTCCACACCCGCTGCAACGACGCCGTCCACCCATGTCATCGCGGCCGGCGACACCTTCTGGGATCTTGCCGTCAGCTTCTATGGCGACGGCACGCTGTGGCGGAAGCTCTCGGAGGCTAACGGCAGCCCGAACCCGCGCCATCTGACGATCGGCAAGGAGATCGAAGTTCCGGCAAAATAAGACAATTTGTCCCGATTGCCATGACCGGTCCGGGGTTTCCCGGGCCGGTTTTTCTTTCTATAGGGTGAACCATGATCCCGAGGCCACGTTAGACCGACGGACAAAAGCGTGGGGCCAGAATGACTGCAGATATTTCACTTCGTCCGGCGGACCATCCGGCCGTAAAATCCGGCAAGATCGGTGTGCTGCTGGTCAATCTCGGCACGCCCGATGGGACCGATTATATCTCGATGCGCCGCTATCTCAGGGAATTCCTCACCGATCGCCGCGTCATCGAATGGTCGCCCTGGAAGTGGTACCCCATCCTGTTCGGCGTCGTGCTCAACAGGCGTCCGCAGAAGGTCGGCAAGGCCTATGAGCTGATCTGGAACAAGGAGAAGAACGAAAGTTATCTCCGCACCTACACGCGCAACCAGTCGGAGCTAATGACCGTGCGCCTGCAGGATCTTGCCGACGTCAAGGTCGATTGGGCGATGCGTTACGGCACGCCGTCGATCGCGTCGCGCATCGACGCGCTGAAGGAAGCAGGCTGCGACCGCATCCTGCTTTTCCCGCTCTATCCGCAATATGCGGCGGCAACGACCGCCACCGTCAACGACAAGGCCTTCCAAAAGCTTCTCTCGATGCGCTGGCAGCCGGCTCTACGCACCGTGCCCAACTATCACGACGACGAGACCTATATCGAAGCCCTCGCCCAATCCGTCGAAACACATCTTTCGACGCTCGACTGGAAGCCGGAGATGCTGCTTGCCTCCTTCCACGGAATTCCGATGTCCTATTTTAAGCAGGGCGATCCTTATTACTGTCAGTGCCAGAAGACCGGCAGGCTGCTGCGCGAGCGGCTCGGGCTCACCAAGGATAATTTCATGGTCACCTTCCAGTCCCGCTTCGGGCCGGAGGAATGGCTGCAGCCCTATACGGACAAGACAGTGGAGAAGCTCGCCAAGAACGGCGTCAAGCGCATCGCCGTCATCAATCCCGGTTTCGTCTCCGACTGTCTGGAAACGCTGGAGGAGATCGCCGAACAGGCCGCCCACTCCTTCCACGAGAACGGCGGGGACAAGTTCACCCATATCCCCTGCCTCAACGACAGCGACGACGGCATGAAGGTGCTGGAAAAGGTCGTTCGCCGCGAATTGCAAGGCTGGGTTTAAGAGACTCGACGAGCAGCTGCGGCCACACCTTAAAGGTTCGCGAGATTACCTCCTTTCGAGTTGGAGGCGCCTGCTCGCTTAGCCATCATTTCTTCCTCGCAAAGAACATGCTAACTCACCACATCAGTTGTGGGGCGCGGCGCATGCGCCGATGGGAGGAATTTTTCATGCTGTTCGGCGGCTTTGACATCGTCGTGATCGTGCTCGTCATCTTCGTCATCCTCGTGCTGTTCGCCGGGATCAAGACCGTGCCGCAGGGCTATCGCTACACCATCGAGCGCTTCGGCCGCTATACGCGCACGCTGGAGCCCGGCCTCAACCTCATCACCCCCTTCATCGAACGCGTCGGCGCCCGGATGAACGTCATGGAGCAGGTGCTTGATGTACCGACGCAGGAGGTGATCACCAAGGACAATGCTTCGGTTTCCGCCGATGCCGTCGCCTTCTATCAGGTGCTGAACGCCGCCCAGGCCGCCTACCAGGTCTCCCACCTCGAAAACGCCATCCTCAATCTCACCATGACCAATATCCGTTCGGTCATGGGCTCGATGGATCTCGACGAACTGCTCTCCAATCGCGACGCCATCAACGATCGGCTGCTGCGCGTCGTCGACGAGGCCGTGCAGCCCTGGGGGATCAAGGTCACCCGCGTCGAGATCAAGGATATCCAGCCGCCGCGTGACCTCGTCGACGCAATGGCCCGCCAGATGAAGGCCGAGCGAGAAAAGCGCGCCCAGGTGCTGGAGGCCGAAGGCTCACGCAATGCGCAGATCCTGAGAGCCGAAGGCGCCAAGCAATCGGCTATTTTGCAAGCGGAAGGCCAGCGCGAAGCTGCCTTCCGCAACGCCGAAGCCCGCGAGCGTCTGGCCGAGGCCGAAGCCAAGGCAACGAAGATGGTCTCCGAAGCGATTGCCGCCGGCGACGTACAGGCGATCAACTATTTCGTCGCCCAGAAGTACACCGAAGCGCTCGCCTCGGTCGGCTCGGCGCCCAATTCCAAGATCGTGCTGATGCCAATGGAAGCCTCTTCCATCCTGAGTTCGCTCGGCGGCATCGGCGCGATCGCCCGCGAAGTCTTCGGTGACGCCGGCAATCCGCCGCCGCCTCCCCCGCCGCGTCCGCGTCCCGCGCCGGTCCGCTCGACGCCGCCCATCAATCCCCCGGCCCCCAATCCTTTCAACCCGGATCAGGAGCGATAAGCCATGCTGGCGAAGGTCATAGCCGAACTCGGTCCATGGAGTTGGTGGGTTGCAGGCCTTGTGCTGCTTGCCGCGGAAATGATCGTGCCCGGTTTCTTCCTGGTCTGGATCGGCCTTGCCGCCTTGATTGTCGGCGCACTGTCGCTGCTCTTCTGGGACAGCGCCTTCTGGGTCTGGGAACTCCAGGCGATTCTTTTTGCGCTGCTCGCCGTCGCCACGACCTTCGCCGGCCGGCGGCTGACGCTGCGCAATGCCGCCACCGACGAGCCCTTCCTCAATCAGCGCGGCGCGAGCCTCGTCGGACGCACTGCGACGCTGCAGGAGCCGATCCGCGAGGGCCGCGGCCGCATCCGTCTCGATGATACGCTATGGCAGGTGATGGGACCCGATCTACCCGTGGGAACGCAGGTCAAGGTGGTCTCGAGCAACGGCCGCGACCTCAGGGTCGAACCCGTCTGATCAAACAACTCGGATCAGGCGACGCCGATCCGCAGCAGGTCGTGGAAATGCACCAGCCCGACCGGCCGGCTGTCCTCGTCGATGACGATCAGCGCGCCGATGTGGTGCTGGTTGAGCAGGGCGAGGGCCGCCGTTGCGAGCATCGTCGGTTTCACCGTCTTCGGAGTCTTCGTCATGATGTCGTCGACAGCAAGTTCGGCGAGGTTGCGCGTCAGGTTGCGCGCCATGTCGCCTTCGGTGACGATGCCGCAGAGCCGCCCGTCCTCGTCGAGCACGCCGACACAGCCGAAATGCTTGCGCGACAACACCGTGACCGCCTCCGGCATCGGCGTGCCCTTGGCAACGAGCGGCAGCTTCTCGCCGGTATGCATAATATCGCCGACATGCATCAGGCTGGCACCCAGCTTGCCGCCGGGATGGAAGACGTGGAAATCGGTGGCGGTAAAGCCGCGTGCTTCGAGCAGCGCTACCGCCAATGCGTCACCGATCGCAAGCTGCATGATCGCCGAGGTCGTCGGCGCCAGGCCGTGCGGGCAAGCCTCCGTCTCCTTCGGCAACTTCAGGACGATGTCGGCGGCAAGGCCGAGGCTCGATTTTTCATCATAGGTGATGGCGATCAGCGGGATAGAAAACCGCCTGGAATAGGAGAGGATCGCCTTGAGTTCCTGCGCCTGCCCACTCCACGAAATTGCGATGATTGCATCGCTCTGCCCGATCATGCCGAGATCGCCATGATTGGCTTCAGCAGCATGCACGAAGAATGCGGGCGTTCCGGTCGAAGCAAGGGTCGCAGCGATCTTCACGCCGATATGCCCGCTCTTGCCGACGCCGGTAACGATGACACGCCCGGAAATGTCGCCGATGATTTCGACGGCGCGGGTGAAAGGACCGGCCAGTCCGTCGTCAAAGGCCCGTTCGAGCGCTTCAAGACCGCGTTTTTCGATCTCTATCGTGCGTTTTGCCGTTTCGAGCACGCTGTTTTCAACGAGTTTGATCGCTCTTCTGTTCATGGAGATGCGTTAGACCTTTTCACTTTCCAAGTCCACCCCGCACCATTTCCGAATTGTGAACAGCCCTCGTCGGCGGCAACGAATGATTAACCACAAGGCTTTACCTTTGGGTAAGAACCGAGAGCATGTCAGGCGAATTGATGGGCCAGCCAAAACAGACGAGCAGTGTGACGCCGCTCCGCGCGATGAGGCGCGTCGTCTGCTTTACTGCGTTCGGCAGCCTGCTTCTCGGCCAGACTGCGGCTTTCGCACAATCCGCCTCACAGCCTGCTAATAGCGGCTCCGCCAGCCAGGACAGCCGCACCACGAACAATGCCGCAACCGCCGGCTTCGACAGCGAAATCGACGTTTCCACCGCTCCTGCGGCAACGGGCACGACGGCAAGCTCGGATGATACCCAGCAGAGGCCCGCCATACCGGACGCGCAATCCGGTGACGACATTACCGGCTCCATCCTCGATGAGAACATGCGCCGGCTGAACACCCGCGAAGCGCGGGTGGACGAGATGCTGCCTGGCCGCAGGATTGCGGAAAGCGCCTCGACGGCACAAACGCCCGGCGTTCCGATCGGCACCTTCGTGCTCCGCCCGAGCGTCACCCAGAGCATCAACACCGAGACCACCAAGGACGGCAATACCAGGCAGCAGCGCGCCTTCCTTGAAACGGATGCAGCCGCGACGCTCACCTCCGACTGGGGACGGCACCAGCTGACCGTCACCTCGGAAGGCGCCTGGCAGAGGAATATCAGCGGCGAAGGCGAGGAGCAGCCGTCCTTCAAAGTCAACAGCGATCTCCGGCTGGACCTTGCCGACGATACGGTCGCGCACCTCACGGCCGGTTATAATTTCTACCGGGAAGATACGGACGACCCCGACGCCATCGCCGATGCCACACAGCAGTCCGATGTGCAGGAGTTCACCGCCGGCGCCTCCGTACAGCGCGATTTCGGCATCCTGCGCGGCACGACGGCACTGGCTCTCAGCCGTTCGCTCTATTCCGACGCCACGCTTGCAAACGGCACGACCGTCGCCTTGAGCGACCGCAATCAGACATCAGGCACGCTGCGCGGCCGCGTCGGCTATGAGCTGTCACCCGCGCTCATCCCCTTCATCGAAGCCACGGTCGGCCGCACGATCTATGACGAAACGCGCGACTCCGCCGGTTACGAACGTTCCGGCCACAGCTATGGCGCCAAGGCCGGCGTCGAGGTCGATCTCGGCGAAAAGCTGAAGGGTGAAGTCGGCGTCGGCTATGCGATGGCGGATTTCGAAGACAGCCGCCTATCCTCGATCGATACGGCGACGCTCGATGCGAGTCTGCTCTGGTCGCCGATCCGCGGCACCGATGTCAATTTCGACCTGCAGACGAGCATCCAGCCCTCGACCACGGCAGGCGAGAGCGGGTACGTCTCGCACGCGCTGACGACGAAGGTCACCCATCAGCTCCGTGACAATCTGGTCGGGACGATAATCGGCGGCGTCATATGGCGCGATTATCCGACTGACAGCACCATCAACGACGAGATCGTTTATACCGCGGCGACCGGCCTGACCTGGAACATCAACCGCTATCTCGATCTGACCAGCACGCTCGGCTACGAGCTGACCACGCGCAAAGACGGCGACGACTCACAGCAATTGCGCGCCGGCGTCGGCCTGAAGCTGAAACGCTAAACGCCGCGTCCCCCGGTGGGAGGCGCGGCGCTCGATCATTCATAGCTGTGCTTAAACTTCAATTCAGGCCGGCGAGCAGCTCCTTGAAGCCGCCTTCGACCGACGGACGGATATCAGCGCGTTCGAGGGCGTAGGCGACGTTCGCCAGGATGAAGCCGTCTTTGGCGCCGCAGTCGTAGGTCGTGCCGCGGAAGTGGTAGCCTGCGAAATCCTGTTCCTTCAGCAGCTTCAGCATGCCATCGGTAAGCTGGATTTCGTTACCGGCGCCGCGCTCCTGGGTCTCGAGGATCTTGAAGATCTCCGGCTGCAGGATATAGCGGCCGTTGATGAAGAAATTGGAGGGCGCAGTTCCCTTGGCAGGCTTTTCCACCATGCCGGTAATGCGGAAGCCATCGCCGATCGCCTCGCCGACGCCGACGATGCCGTATTTATGCGCCTGGTCGGGGGCACATTCCTCGACGGCGATGATATTACCGCCGCTCTGGCCGTAGAGGTCGATCATGCCCTTCATGCAGCCCTTGTCGCCCTTCATGATCATGTCGGGCAGAAGCAGCGCGAAGGGTTCGTCGCCGACGATCTCGCGGGCGCACCAGACGGCATGGCCGAGGCCGAGCGGCTCCTGCTGGCGTGTAAAGCTCACCGTGCCGGCCTTCGGCAATTGCTGGGCAAGAAGGGTGATTTCCGCCTTCTTGGCGCGCTCGCGTAGCGTCTGTTCCAGCTCGAAATGGATATCGAAATAATCTTCGATAACGTGTTTGTTGCGTCCGGTGACGAAGACCAGATGCTCGATCCCTGCTTCGATCGCCTCATCGACGACATATTGAATGATGGGCTTGTCGACGACGGTCAACATTTCCTTTGGAACAGCCTTCGTTGCCGGCAGGAATCGCGTTCCCAACCCTGCCACCGGAAAAACTGCCTTACGAACTTTATTGTGATGCGCCACACAGGCCTCCTGCTTTGACTAAATCGCCTTTTAAATAAAGCCGTTCACGTCTGACTAGTATAGAATTGCAACTGTTTTGCAACTGATGACCTGAGCGGACGGTCATGGTAAAGATTTTGTTGACTCCGTTCCTGTAGTCTCGGGTCTGGGCGGACATGACGCCCTGCTTACGCCTGAAACTGAAGATGTGGGATACGACTGTCGATGACCCAGAATCACAAAAACTCCCTTCGTGGTCTTGTTCTCGCTTTTGTTGTCGCCGCCCAGGTAGGCCTGGTCCCCGACAACGCGAAAGCTGATTCCCGGTTCCAGAAATGGATCGCGGATTTTTACCAAACAGCCGCTCAGAGTGGCATCAGTAAGGCAACCTATCAAAAGGCCTTTTCCGGGGTGACGGAGCCCGACCCCACCGTGCTCGAAAAAGCGGCCTATCAGCCGGAATTCACCTCGAAGATCTGGGACTACGTCGATTCCCGCGTCAATCCCTACACCGTCAAGATCGGCCGTGAGATGGCCGCCAAGCACGCAAGGACGCTCAATGCGATCGAGCAGCGCTATGGCGTCGACAAGGCCATTCTTCTCGCCATCTGGTCGATGGAATCGAATTACGGCGCGATCCTCGAGAAGGACGACCGGCTGCATTACGTGCCGCGCGCGCTGGCAACGCTTGCCTATGCCGATCCGCGCCGCGCCAAATTCGCCAAAAAGCAGTTGGTCGCCGCGCTGAAGATCCTGCAGAGCGGCGATGTGCCGGCGCGTGAGATGACCGGCTCCTGGGCCGGCGCCATGGGTCACACCCAGTTCATTCCGACCAGCTATCTGCTTTACGCCGTCGATGCTGACGGCAACGGCCATCGCGACATCTGGAATTCTGTGCCGGATGCACTGGCGACGTCGGCCAATCTCTTGATGAAGAATGGTTGGGACACCGGCAAGACCTGGGGCTACGAAGTCGTCGTTCCTGCGGCTGCGGCCAAGCAGGTCGGCAAGACCCATACGCTCGCGCAATGGGCGGCCCTCGGCCTGAAACGTCCGAACGGCAAGGCCTTCCGCGAAGGCGGCACCAAGGCCGTGCTGAAGATGCCGGCCGGAACTGGCGGCCCGGGCTTCCTGATGACGGCCAACTTCTTCACCATCAAGAACTACAATGCGTCGGACAGCTACGCGCTCGCAGTCGGCCTGCTGGCCGACCAGATCGCCGGTTATGGCGGCATGCAACAGCGTTGGCCACGCCCGGACGGCGCGCTCGACATCACCGAGAAATTCGAGCTTCAGACCCGTCTTAAGACACTTGGCTATTACAATGGCGAAGTCGACGGCAATTTCGGATCGGGTTCGAAAGCGGCGATATCGGCCGTGCAGGAGCGCATCGGCATGCAGCCGGACGGCGAGCCCTCGCTGCCGCTTCTAAACGCACTTCGCCGCTAGAACCGGTGCAACGGTGGCCTAGATAAAGCCGGGGTAGACGCTGGCCTGCCCTGCGTGCAAGATGCCGGCAGATGCGGAACTGCCCATGACGAAGAAAACAGATCGGACCCCTAAAATCCGTTGGCTGGCGCTCGCCTTGACTGCGGCTTCACTATACCTCGGCGCTCTTGCGCCGGTCGATGTCGCGCACGCCCAGGAACAGCGCTACCAGCGCCGGTCAATCCTCGACATCTTCCTAGGCCGGCGTTACCTCGACGATGAACCGCAGGCCCCTGATGTCCAGCAGCCGCGACGCCAGCAGCGCAAGCGCGCGCCGACGCAGAAAGCCGTGATCAACACCCGCGCCGCGTCGCCGGTTCGCGCTCCCTTACAGGAAGAGCCTGTCGTGCAGAAGCTTGGCGATGCCCGCAAGATCCTGATTGTCGGCGATTTTCTCGCCAGCGGCCTCGGCGACGGCCTGACCGCCGCCTTCGAGACCTCGCCGGGTGTCATCGTCGAAGCCCGCGGCAACGTCTCCTCAGGCCTTGTCCGCGACGATTATTACGACTGGCCGGAACAATTGCCGAAGATGATCGACGAGCTGAAGCCGGCGATGGTCGTCGTCATGATCGGCGCCAACGACCGCCAGCAGATGGTGACCGACACCGCCAAGGAAAAATTCCGCACCGACGGCTGGTTTGCCGAGTATCGCCGGCGTGTCCTTTCTTTCGGCAAGGAAGTCACCAGCCGCAAGATTCCGCTGCTCTGGGTCGGTCTTCCGGCCTTCGAATCCGATCAGATGACGGCCGATGCCATCCAGATGAACCAGCTCTACCGCAATCAGGTCGAAAGCATCGGCGGCGAATTCGTCGATATATGGGATGGCTTTGTCGATGAAAACGGCACCTTCATCGTCACCGGTTCCGACGTGAACGGCCAGCAGGTGCGTCTGCGTACCTCCGACGGCGTCAACCTCACCCAGGCCGGCCGGCGCAAGCTTGCCTTCTATGTGGAAAAGCCCGCCCGCCGCATTCTCGGCACTCAGGCAAGCCCCGATCTGGTCCGCCTCGACGAAAGCAACCTGCCTGGTCTCGGCCTTCCCACCAATCCGGTCGAGCACACCGTGCCGATCAGCCTCTCCGATCCCAATCTCGACGGCGGCGCCGAACTCCTTGGCGCAAGACCGCCGCCGGTGACGCTGACGAAATCGCCGCGGGATCTCCTGGTCGAACAGGGCGAGACGACGCCGGCACCCGTCGGGCGCGTCGACGACTATCGCATGCCGGCGGCCAAGGCGCCGGCCGAAGTGTCGGTGAAATAAGAAAGTCGCGCGAGCTTACGCCGCCTGCGGCCAGCTCAGATAATAGTAGTTTGAGCCGATCAGACCGAAGAAGGCATGGCTGTCGTTCGTCTGGTCGACATAGCTGCCGTTCTCCTTGACAAAGGCTCCGTCCGAGCCGCGTTCCAGATGCGCATCGAGGAAGTCACTCCAGCCGCTGACATCGATCGCCTTACCCGTCTTTTCGGTATCTGCCTCATCAGGATCGTCAACATCCCAGGCGGCGACCGACACGCCCTGCGTCGGATCGGAGATGGTGAGCGTGCCTGCTTCGAACGCAGCCAGCATGTCATGAGCCTTGCCGCTTTCGCCTTCGGCCGCAGCCGCTTCCTGCAGCTGTTTCTTCAGCATCGACATGAAAGAGGCGCTGGTCACATCCGCGCTATCGCCAGTCGTGTCGGTCTCGTCTGACGTGTCGTCCTTGGACGAAAGCGTGTCGAGCAGCCCTGACAGGGCCCGATTGGAAAGAAGCGACGCGGAGCTGGAATCGAGTCCGTAGCCGCTTAGAATGCTTGCGGCCGACGAACTCTGCGCATCCTCCGAGCCTTCATCAGCGCTACGAAGATTCTTCAGGGCATATTGGGCCGAAACCATCCTTGTATTGTCGAGTGCAGAAATCATTTGAATAATCCTTGTCGATCATTCGCGGCGGTCATGGTCCTGGCGCCGCGGCTGATGGTGGAATGCCTTGGCCGGAACGGGCATGTCCGCGCCGGTTGCCGCCGACTTCTGAGTCCGCGCCTGGCACAAGCTTCACGCCCGGCCATTGCCTGAGGCTTACGGCTCAACCAGGCGCGTCAAGAGGTCGCACCGGCAGAAGAGGTCATGCCGGACGCGCCGCGCGCAATAAAAAACTCCGCCGGGAGGGCGGAGTTCGTGTCTTTGTCAGTTTATATGAGGCGCGATCAATTTGGCAGGACGGTCGAGCCCATCAAGGCCTCGTCGATCGCGCGTGCCGCCTGGCGGCCTTCGCGGATCGCCCAGACCACCAGTGACTGGCCGCGGCGCACGTCTCCCGCCGTCCACAGCTTGTCGACCGACGTTTTGTAGTCGCGGTCGTTGGCGACGACGTTGGTCGAGCCGCGCTTGTCGGTGTTGAGCGTCAGCTTGCCCTCGAGTTCCTTCAGCAGGCTTGTTGTGAACGGCCCGCGGAACCCGATGGCGATGAAGGCGAGATCGGCGCGGATGACGAATTCCGTACCGGCAACCGGCCGCCGGCGCTCGTCGACCTCGCAGCACTTGACGCCCGTCAGCACGCCGTCTTCACCGACGAATTCGAGCGTCGCAACCTGGAACTCGCGCACGGCGCCCTCGGCCTGCGAAGAGGAGGTGCGCATCTTCGTCGCCCAGAAGGGCCAGACGGCGAGCTTGTCTTCCTTTTCCGGCGGCTGCGGCCGGATGTCGAGCTGGGTGACCTTGACGGCGCCCTGGCGAAACGCCGTGCCGACGCAGTCCGAAGCCGTATCGCCACCGCCGACGACGACGACATGTTTGGCGCCGGCAAGGATCGGGTCCGACGGCCAGCCGACGCTGTCGATGTTCTCGCGTCCGACGCGGCGGTTCTGCTGGACGAGATAAGGCATCGCATCATGCACGCCGGCAAGGTCGGTGCCCGGAATGCCCGCCTCGCGCGGCGTCTCAGAGCCGCCGCAATAAAGGACGGCGTCATGATCGGAGAGCAGCTGCTCGACCTTTATGTCCACGCCTACATTGACGCCGCAATGGAAGGTGACGCCCTCGCCCTTCATCTGCTCGACGCGACGGTCGATGAAGTTTTTCTCCATCTTGAAATCCGGGATGCCGTAGCGCAGCAGCCCGCCGGGCTTGGTCTCGCGCTCGTAGACATGCACCTCGTGGCCGGCGCGGCCGAGCTGCTGGGCGGCAGCCATGCCCGCGGGACCGGAGCCGATGACGGCGACCTTCTTGCCGGTATGGACCGTGGCCGGCTGCGGCCTGATAAAGCCGAGCTCATAGGCCTTGTCGGCGATTGCCTGCTCGACCGTCTTGATGGCGACGGGCGCATCCTCGAGATTCAAGGTGCACGCTTCCTCGCAGGGAGCGGGGCAGACGCGGCCGGTGAACTCCGGGAAGTTGTTGGTCGAATGCAGGTTCTGGATCGCCGCTTCCCAGTTGTTGTTGTAGACGAGGTCGTTCCAGTCCGGAATCTGGTTGTGAACCGGGCAACCGGTGGGACCGTGACAATAGGGGATGCCACAGTCCATGCAGCGCGCGGCCTGTTTCTGCACTTCCGGATCCGACATCGGGATTGTGAACTCGCGGAAATGACGGATACGATCCGACGCCGGCTGATATTTCGCCACCTGCCGGTCGATTTCCAGAAACCCTGTTACCTTGCCCATGTCTTCGTCCCTTACCCTCATGACCGCCTCACCCGCGGCCAGTTGTCTGTCATCAGTCCCGGTATTCCGGGCGGGTTGCTTCTCTTGACCGTCATTGGAACAAATCTCCTGAAGGAGCCGCGTGATCCGGACAGCCTCCGCCGTCGTCATGATCGTCACGGGTCATCGAGATGTTTCCGGCATCCGCCACCTGCGATCAGCAGGTGGCGAATGCCCCGGTGCAATCATTCCGCGGCGATGCCCATCCGGCTGCGCTCCATTTCCTCGAGCGCACGACGGTATTCGACCGGCATGACCTTGCGGAATTTCGGGCGGTAGTCGGCCCAGTTGTCGAGGATCTGCTTGGCGCGGGCCGAGCCCGTATAATGCAGATGATTGGAGATCAGCTGGTAGAGGCGCTCCTCGTCGTGGCGCGTCATGTCGCCCGAGACGTCGACTCGTCCCTTGTGCATGAGATCGCCGCCGTGATGATGCAGCTTCTCCAGCATGTCGTCCTCCTCGGGCACCGGCTCGAGCTCGACCATCGCCATGTTGCAGCGGCTGGCGAAGTCGCCGGTTTCATCGAGCACATAGGCGACACCGCCGGACATGCCGGCCGCGAAATTGCGGCCCGTGCCGCCGAGCACGACGACGACGCCGCCGGTCATATATTCGCAGCCGTGGTCGCCGACACCTTCGACGATGGCGATCGCACCCGAGTTGCGCACGGCAAAACGTTCGCCGGCCACGCCGCGGAAGTAACATTCGCCCTCTGTGGCGCCGTAAAGCACGGTGTTGCCGACGATGATCGAATTCTCGGCGACGATCCGCGAATCCTCCGGCGGCCGGATGATGATCTTGCCGCCTGAAAGACCCTTGCCGACATAGTCGTTGCCATCACCGATCAGGTTGAAGGTCACGCCGCGCGCCAGGAAGGCGCCGAAGCTCTGCCCTGCCGTGCCGCGAAGCGTCACGTTGATCGTGTCCTCCTTCAGCCCGCGATGGCGGAAGCGTTTGGCGACCTCGCCAGAGAGCATCGCGCCCGCCGAACGGTCGACATTCCTGATGCCGACCTCGAATGCGACGGGCGTCTTGTCGGTCAGCGCCGGCTGCGCCTGCTCGATCAGAACGCGGTCGAGAATGTCATCGATCGGGTGCTGCTGCCGGCTCGTCCAGAAGGTCTCTTCCTTGGCGGCGTCGACCTTGTGGAAGATGCGGCTGAAATCGAGGCCCCTGGCCTTCCAATGCGCCAGCATCTCGTCCTTCTCCAGCAGCTCCGAGGCGCCGATGATATCGTCGAGCCGGGTGAAGCCGAGCGAGGCGAGAATTTCACGCACTTCGTTGGCGACGAAGAAGAAGTAGTTGATGACGTGCTCCGGAGTGCCCTTGAAGCGCTTGCGCAGCACCGGATCCTGCGTCGCCACGCCCACCGGACAGGTGTTGAGATGGCACTTGCGCATCATGATGCAACCGGCCGCTATCAGCGGCGCGGTGGCGAAGCCGAACTCGTCGGCGCCAAGCAGCGCCCCGATGATGACGTCTCGGCCGGTCTTGAGGCCACCGTCCACCTGCAGCGCGACGCGCGACCGCAGACCGTTCAGCACCAGGGTCTGCTGGGTTTCGGCAAGGCCGATCTCCCAGGGGCTGCCGGCATGCTTGAGCGAGGTCAGCGGCGACGCACCCGTGCCGCCGTCGAAGCCGGCGACGGTGATATGGTCGGCGCGCGCCTTGGCGACACCCGCCGCAACCGTGCCGACGCCGACTTCGGAGACGAGCTTCACCGAGACATCGGAGGTCGGGTTAACGTTCTTCAGATCGTAGATCAGCTGCGCCAGATCCTCGATCGAATAGATGTCGTGGTGCGGCGGCGGCGAGATCAGACCCACACCCGGAGTCGAGTGGCGGGTCTTGGCAACCGTCGCGTCGACCTTGTGACCAGGCAGCTGGCCGCCTTCGCCGGGCTTGGCACCCTGTGCAACCTTGATCTGCAGCACATCGGCATTGACCAGATATTCGGTGGTGACGCCGAAGCGGCCCGAAGCAATCTGCTTGATCGCCGAACGTTCCGGGTTCATCGAACCATCAGACAGCGGCATGTAGCGGTCGGATTCCTCGCCGCCCTCGCCGGTGTTCGACTTGCCGCCGATCCGGTTCATGGCGATGGCCAGCGTCGTATGCGCCTCGCGGGAAATCGAGCCGAAGGACATTGCCCCCGTCGAGAACCGCTTGACGATATCGGCCGCCGGCTCGACCTCGTCAACCGATACCGGCGTGCGGCCGAGCGCCTCGGCGCTCTTGATGTTGAAAAGCCCGCGGATCGTGTTCATGCGCAGCGCCGAATTGTTCACCATCTCGGCGAATTCGCGGTAGCGGTCCTCGGCATTGCCGCGCACGGCATGCTGAAGGGCGGCAACCGCGTCCGGCGTCCAGGCATGGCTCTCGCCGCGCATGCGGTAGGCGTATTCGCCCCCGATATCGAGCGTCGTCGCCAGCAGCGGATCCTTGCCGAAGGCTGCCGTATGGCGGGCGACGGTCTCTTCGGCGATCGCTTCGAGGCCGATGCCTTCGATCATCGTCGCTGTGCCGAAGAAATACTTGTCGACCAGTTCCGAAGACAGGCCGATCGCATCGAAGATCTGCGCGCCGCAATAGGACTGGTAGGTCGAGATGCCCATCTTCGACATGACCTTGAGGATGCCTTTGCCGACCGCCTTGATGTAGCGGTAGACGATTTCGGAGGCATCGACTTCCTTCGGGAACTCGCCCTTGGCATGCATGTCGAGCAGCGTGTCGAAGGCGAGATAGGGGTTGATCGCCTCGGCGCCGTAGCCGGCGAGCAGGCAGAAATGATGCACTTCGCGCGGCTCGCCGGTCTCGACGACGAGGCCGACCGAGGTGCGAAGCCCCTTGCGGATCAGGTGATGATGGACGGCAGCCGTTGCGAGCAACGCCGGAATCGCGATCCGGTCTGGCCCGATCTGGCGGTCGGAAAGAACGATGATGTTGTAGCCGCCCTTGACCGCCGCTTCGGCACGCTCGCAGAGCCGGTCGAGCATCTCCGGCATGCCGGCCGCACCGCGCTCGATATCATAGGTGAAATCGAGCGTCTTGGTGTCGAAACGGTCTTCGGTATGGCCGATCGAGCGGATCTTTTCGAGATCGCCGTTGGTCAGGATCGGCTGGCGCACTTCGAGACGCTTGGCGTTCGCCATGCCTTCGTGGTCGAGAATATTCGGCCGCGGGCCGATGAAGGAGACGAGGCTCATGACGAGCTCTTCGCGAATCGGATCGATCGGCGGGTTCGTCACCTGCGCGAAGTTCTGCTTGAAATAGGTATAGAGCAGCTTCGGCTTTTCCGACATCGCCGAGATAGGCGTGTCCGTGCCCATCGAGCCGATCGCTTCCTGACCCGTCGTCGCCATCGGCGACATCAGGATCTTGGTATCCTCGGTCGTGTAGCCGAAGGCCTGCTGACGGTCGAGCAGCGACACGTCGCGGCGCAGCGCCCGCGGCTCCACCGGCTTCAGCTCTTCGAGGATGAGCTGGGTGCGGTCGAGCCAGCTGCGATAAGGATGTGCCGTCGCAAGCTGCGACTTCACCTCGTCGTCGGAGATGATGCGGCCTTCTTCCATGTCGATCAGCAGCATCTTGCCGGGCTGTAAGCGCCACTTCTGAATGATCTTTTCCTCAGGAACCGGCAGAACGCCGGCCTCGGACGCCATGATGACGCGGTCGTCATCGGTCACGAGGTAACGCGCGGGCCTGAGGCCGTTGCGGTCAAGCGTCGCGCCGATCTGCTTGCCGTCGGTGAAGGCGACGGCAGCCGGCCCGTCCCACGGCTCCATCAGCGCCGCATGATATTCGTAGAAGGCCTTGCGTTCGGCCGCCATCGACTGGTTGCCGGCCCAGGCTTCCGGGATCAGCATCATGACGGCATGCGCCAGCGAATAACCGCCGCGCACCAGGAATTCCAGCGCGTTATCGAAACAGGCCGTGTCCGACTGCCCCTCGTAGGAGATCGGCCAGAGCTTGGAGATGTCCTCCCCGAACAGCGGCGAAGAGACCGAGGCCTGGCGCGCCGCCATCCAGTTGACGTTGCCGCGCAACGTGTTGATCTCGCCGTTATGGGCGACCATGCGATAGGGATGCGCGAGCTTCCACGACGGAAAGGTATTGGTCGAGAAACGCTGGTGCACGAGAGCGACCGCGCTTTCGAAACGCGGGTCGGACAAGTCCTTATAATAGGCGCCGACCTGATAGGCCAGGAACATGCCCTTGTAGACCACCGTCGCCGACGACAGCGACACAGGGTAGAAATTGCTCTCCTCGCCGTCGAACTCGTCATAGATGCGGTTGGAGATCACCTTGCGCAGCGTGAACAGCCGGCGCTCGAACTCATCGTTGTTTTCGGCATCTTCGCCGGCGCCGATGAAGACCTGCACATGATGCGGCTCGGTCGCGGCGATATCAGGCGCCTTGGAAAGGGAGGAATTGTCGACCGGCACGTCGCGAAAGCCGATGAGGACCTGGCCTTCCTCTTCGATGACATCCTTGATCACCTTCTTGAAGTGCTCGATCTGCTTTGCATCGCGCGGCATGAAGATATGGCCGACGCCATATTCACCGGCCGGCGGCAAGGTTATGCCCTGCGCAGCCATTTCTTCGCGGAAGAAGCGGTCGGGAATCTGCACCAGAATGCCGGCGCCGTCGCCCATGAGCGGGTCGGCGCCGACGGCGCCACGATGCGTCAGATTCTCGAGGATGAACAAGCCGTCCTTGACGATCTGGTGCGACTTTTCGCCCTTCATGTGCGCGACGAAGCCAACACCGCAGGCATCGTGCTCGTTGCGGGGATCGTAGAGGCCCTGTTTCTTCGGCAGGCCGGAGGCGGATTTGGACAAATTGGCCGTTGCGCGCACCTCTGCAGCAGCAAACCGGTCAAACTCCATGGATGGCGTCTTCGTCATCGTCTTTCCTCCTGTCGAAGCCCGCGGGGCCGCGGGCGGCTTTTAGTCTTGCGCCGCGACCCGAAAATAGGTCCGTCGCATGACAGCGCTGTTGCATTGTGAAGATCGGCCGCAGACACCTGCTTCTTGAAGAAAGCAAACCGTCGCGTTCCGCGCCTGCCATTCGCCTCCGCGCGCCGGCTAGGCTTGACGCTCGGAAGAACTATAACGTGAAAGCCCGTCGCTGCCAGGGTTTTCGGCGCTTCTTCGGCCGCAAGGGCCAAAATAGGACAGCAACACTGTCCTAATTCATCAGTTCTATGCCAGAAACGATCCCGGTCCGCAAGAGCGTGCCGCCAAAAATCGTCATTTTGCGACGGAAGATTGCCAGATAAACCACAATACCGAAATAAAATTACGTATCATGGCCTCATTCTTTTTATTGATTGCGTAATTCAATTTTCGTGATGTGTCAGGGGCGACAACCTTGATCCCGTGAAGCTTTGGCGTAAGGTCCGCTGCGAACCTCCCGCTCTTACACTCCCCACGGTCTCCTTCATGTTCTTTGCTTCCGATAATTGGGCCGGCGCCCACAGATCCATTGCCGAACGCCTGCTGACGGAATCGGCCGGATTTGCTCCTGCCTATGGCGCCGGCGATCTTGACAAAAAGGTCGAAGCCCGCTTCTGCGAGATCTTCGAACGTGAAGTTTCCGTTTTCTTCGTCGCCACCGGCACGGCGGCTAACTCCCTGGCGCTGGCGAGCGTCCAGCGCCCCGGCGGCATTACCTTCTGTCATTCGGAAGCCCATGTGATCGAAGATGAATGCGGCGCACCGGAATTCTTCTCGGGCTCCGCCCGCCTCATGGCCGTCGACGGCGAAGCCGGCAAGATCGATCCGGCCAGGTTTTCGGCAAAGATCGCCAACTTCCCGGAGGACGCTCTCCGTCATGGCCGCGCCAGCGCGGTGACCATCACTCAGGCGACCGAGATCGGCACCGTCTATTCGCTGCCGGAGATCGGCGAGATTGCCGCCATATCGAGGAAGCGCAACCTGCCGCTCCACATGGATGGCGCCCGCTTCGCCAATGCGCTGATCGCACTTGATGCGACCCCGGCGGAGATGACCTGGAAGCGCGGCATCGACATGCTGTCCTTCGGTGGCACCAAGAACGGCTGCTGGTGCGCCGAAGCCATCGTCTTCTTCAATCCGGATCAGGCAAGGGAAATGCCCTTCATCCGCAAACGCGCCGCCCAGCATTTCTCCAAGTCGCGCTTCATCGCTGCCCAGTTCGATGCCTATTTCGAAAACGGTCTCTGGCTCGATCTCGCCCGCCATTCGAACGCCATGGCCGACCGCTTGCGCGCTGGCATCGGCGCCAGCAACGCCGCCCGCCTCGCCTGGCCGACCGCGTCCAACGAAGTCTTTGCCGTCGTCAGCAAAAGCGCTGCGAAAATCGCCGAGCAAAAGGGCGCCAAATTCTACGAATGGCCGACCCCGGCAACAACGCCGGAACTCGTTTCCGAAAACGAAGCCCTGATCCGTCTCGTCACCAGTTTTGCGACGACGGAAGCTGATGTCGATGGTTTCCTGAAGTGCCTTTCCGTGTGATCGCCGCTGGAAAGCCCCGCCCATTCCAGGGCCTTTCCCAGGGGCCTTCGATGACGCAGCGCCTCACGCTGACTTTAGCCGCCTGACCTTCTGCAGAATATCCTCGGAGAGTGCGGCGACCAGCGCCTGATCCGCTCCCTTGCGCGGCACCAGCACGAATTCCACGTCCTCCAGCACCGGCAGCTTTCCTGCAGCGATTTCCTTCAGCCCTGATGGCGCCATGCTGCGCGGCTGCACCAGCACGCCCATTCCGGCCCTCGCCGCCGCCGTCAGGCCGCTGAGGCTGCCGCAGGTGCAGACGATCCGCCACGCCACGCCGTTTCGCCCAAGCGCCTCCAGCGCAATCGCCCGCGTGACGCTCGGCGGCGGAAAGGCGATCAGCGGCAGGAGACCGGAGGCGAGCATATGCTCGGGATCGCGCGCCAGCCAGACGAGCGGCTCGCGATAGACAAGTTTTCCTCGCGCATCGCCGAGCCGGCGCTTGGCAAGCACCAGGTCGATCTCGCCATTGTCCTGCATCTCGTAAAGGACGCCTGATAGTGCCACCGTCAGCTCCAGGTCGACGAATGGGTGTGAACGAACGAAATCCTCCAGCACAGCCGGCAGCTGGCTGGTGACGAAATCCTCCGACACGCCGAGCCGCAGGCTGCCGCGCAGGCTGTTGCTCTTGAACAGCGACTGCACCTGCCCGTCGATCGAGAGCATGGCGCGTGCATGCGAAAGCAGTGCCTCGCCGTCGCCGGTAAGCATCACCTTATGCGTGTCGCGCGCCAGCAGCTTGCGCCCGAGTGTCGCCTCCAGCCGCTGGATATGCTGGCTGACCGTCGATTGGCCAAGGCCCAGCCTTTCCGCCGCAAGCGTGAAGCTGCCCATCTGCTCGACGGCAACGAAACTGCGCAGTTGCGAGAGGTCGAGCAAATCCTGATCCTCGATAACTGTTATTCGTTGCATCCTGGATCATAATGGACGACAAAACAATGACTATTCTTATTGCTGCGAGACCGACATGCGCCGTTTTCTGCCCGACACGTTCACGATCCTGCTCGTCTGCACCGTCATCCTCGCCTCCCTGTTTCCGGCGAGCGGCCGTTTTGCGGATTACTTCGGCATCGCCACCGATCTTGCCATCGCGGCGCTGTTCTTCCTGCACGGCGCGCGCCTTTCCCGTGATGTCGTCGTATCAGGTCTCCTGCACTGGCGCCTACATCTGGTCATTCTGCTGACGACATTCGGCATCTTCCCGCTGCTCGGTGTCGGGCTCGGCTTCATTCCCGATACGATCCTGCCGCGGCCGCTCTATCTCGGCATCCTCTTCCTGTGCGTGCTGCCGTCGACGGTGCAGTCGTCGATCGCCTTCACCTCGATAGCGGGCGGCAACGTGCCTGCCGCCATCTGCTCGGCCTCCGCCTCGAACATTTTCGGCATGTTCCTGACGCCGCTGCTCGTCGGCCTGCTCTTTTCTGTCGGCGGCCATGGCGGTTTCTCCTTCGACGCGCTTCAGCAGATCCTGCTGCAGCTGCTTGCTCCTTTTATTGTCGGCCAGATCCTGCAGCCCTGGATCGGCGATTGGATTCGCGCCAAGAAAAAGATCCTGATGCCGGTCGACCGCGGCTCGATCCTGATGGTCGTCTACCTCGCCTTCTCGACGGCGGTCGTCGAGGGGCTGTGGCACACCTTCTCGATCGCCGACATCGCCGTCGTCATCGTTGCCGACATCATGCTTCTGGTGCTCGTGCTT
Organism: Rhizobium aethiopicum; assembly: GCF_900094625.1. Taxonomy (GTDB): domain Bacteria; phylum Pseudomonadota; class Alphaproteobacteria; order Rhizobiales; family Rhizobiaceae; genus Rhizobium; species Rhizobium aethiopicum. Next base: position 181,720 of record NZ_FMAJ01000007.1, read on the forward strand.
GTTTTGACGATGTTCGGCAGCCGCTGGCTGGGCTTCAACAAGGCCGATGAGATCACCATCACCTTCTGCGGCTCGAAGAAGAGCCTGGCGAGCGGCGTGCCGATGGCGAATGTCATCTTTGCCGGCCAGTCGATCGGCGCGATCGTGCTTCCGCTGATGCTCTTCCACCAGATCCAGCTCATGGCCTGCGCCGTCATCGCCCAGAAATACGCCGCCGCTGCGGCCCGCCGCGCAACGGAACAGCAGATTAAAGATGCCGCCAGCCCTGCCTAGAGCAATTCCAGAAAAATGCGAAGCGGTTTCCCCAGGCAAAGCGCGAAGCGCTTTGCCTGGAATTGCGTAAATCCAAAAGGTTAGAGCGGTTCTGCGCTTACGTGAAAAGCTGAACCGCTCTAAGCGGCAAATAAAAACGGCGCCCCGATGGGAGCGCCGCCCGTTTCCTCGTAAAGAAGAATAATCAGCCGCTGATGACCTGCGCCTCGATGGCCTTCGGAGCCTCGACCGGCTCTGCGGCAATCGCGATCTTGCGGGGCTTCATGGCCTCGGGAATGTTGCGCAGAAGATCGATGTGCAGCAGGCCGTTCTTCAGCGAAGCGGCTGACACCTCGACATGGTCGGCAAGCTGGAAGCGGCGCTCGAAGGCGCGCTTGGCAATGCCGCGATAGAGGAATTCGCCGCCTTCAGCGGTTTCCTCGTTCTTTTCACCCTTCACGGACAGCACATGGGCATGCGCCTCGATCGAGAGTTCGGTTTCGTCGAAACCGGCGACGGCCATGGTGATGCGGTAGGTGTTTTCACCGGTGCGCTCGATATTATAGGGCGGATAGGTCTGCGCCTGCTCCGGCTGGGCAAGGCTATCGAGCATGGTGAAGAGCCGGTCGAAACCGACGGTCGAGCGATAAAGGGGGGAGAAGTCTACGTGACGCATGATGTCCTCCTGTGGAAGCGACGTGTTGCGATAAAATGTCCCTGAAACCCCATCTGTGGCAGCCTCGGGACGGTTGCGCGGGCCCTGTCCGGCACCCGCAGGATGGAGATGGTGATGGGATTTACTGAGTTCAAGACCTTTCCGGAATCGCCTCGATCGGCCGTGAACCTGGCATGAACGGCCGGTTCGGAACGCGTTCAGGCGCACTCGCGTAGGAATCGCAGCGTCGGGTAAATCTGGTCCCGATGGCTGAAGTGCATCGTCCCTTCTTCTTCGGCCTCAACTTCGGCCGGCTGCGAGCACCCTCATGCTCCTGCCGGCCCTTTTCCCGCAACCAGTCTTGGATGCGCCGCTGCTTTCCAAGCCGCATGCCATGCGCTATCCCTAACCCATCGTGCTTCCGATAATCGGAATCGATTTTCGGAAGCACGATGCGTAGATTCAGGGGGAGTTAGAGCGTCCTTCGTGCGTCCGAAAGGCCGCGCGGCGCTCTCATAGGCGAAGCAGTCAGCAGCGGCGCATTGGCAAGGTCATGGATCAGGTTCTCTATTCGACGCCCGACAACCCCGCTCCGGAGAACCGCACGGAGGGTTTTTTCGAGACCCATGACGGCCAGCAGCTGCGTTACGCCGTTTTTCGCTCCGGTGGCCAGGTCGCCAAGGGCACGGTCGTCATCATCCATGGTCGCAACGAATATATCGAAAAATACTTCGAGACGATTCGCGACCTGACGGCCAGGGGTCTGTGGGTCGCGACCTTCGATCTGCGCGGCCAGGGCGGCTCGTCGCGCCTCCTGAAGCGTCGCAACCACGGCCATATCCGCCGCTTTTCCGATTACGAACGCGATCTCGACACCTTCCTCGAGAAGATAGTATTGCCGGATACCCGACTGCCCTTCTACCTGCTCGGCCATTCCACAGGCGGGCTGATTGCGCTGGCAGCCGCCCCCTATCTCACCACCCGTATCGATCGAATGGTGCTGTCGGCCCCCTTTATCGGCCTGACCGGCCAGTCGGCCTCGCCGCGCGTCATCCGCACCATTGCCGGGACGCTGACGGCCACCGGCCTCGGCTTCATGCCGCTGACCTCGAAACTGAAGGAGCCGGACTTCCGCGACAACCCGCTGACCTCGGACGAAACCCGCTTCGAGCGCAATGTTGCGACGATGAGTGCCCACCCGGAACTGACGCTCGGGCCGCCGACGGCTCGCTGGCTGAGCGAAGCCTTCCGAACCATCGATCGGGTCACCTCACCCAACCATCTCTTTTCGATCACCATCCCGACCATCATCATCGCCCCGACGCGCGACGGCGTCGTGCCCTATACGGCACAGGAGCGGCTCTCGCGTTATTTCCGCGCCGGCCAGCTGGTGCCGATCAACGGCGCCCGCCACGAAATCTTCCAGGAACGGGATATCTACCGCGCCGCAGCACTCGCCGCCTTCCACGCCTTCATCCCCGGCAGCGATGCCGAGGAGAACCAGGACGTCGCCGCTCTCGGCACGTGAAGATTTGCGTTGCAGATGTTTGGGTTTCAGCGCTGCAGGATGGCGATCGCCTGCTCGTAGACCGCGCGGCTGCCAGCGGCGATGATCGAACCGCCATTTTCCGGCCGTCCGCCATCCCAAGTGCTGATGACGCCGCCCGCCGCCTCGATGACGGGAATGATGCCGCCGACATCATAAGGCTTCAGACCGTTTTCGACGACCAGATCGATATGGCCGGCCGCAAGCAGCGCATAGGCATAGCAGTCGCATCCATAGCGGAAGAGCCGCACTTGGCGCTCGATCTCCCGGTACTTCTCCATCTCCTCGCCGGCGAAGAGATGCGGCGAGGTTGTGAACAGGATGGCGTTCGAAAGTGCCTCGCACTGGCGCGTCACCAGCCGCCGCTCGCCTTCCGGGCCGGTATAGATCGAACCGTTCTGGTCGGCGAAATAACGTTCGCCGGTAAACGGCTGTTCGATCATGCCCATGATCGCCCGGCCCTTTTTCTGCAGGCCGATCAACGTGCCCCATACCGGCAGGCCCGAAATAAAAGCGCGCGTGCCGTCGATCGGATCGATCACCCAGACATAGTCGCGGTCAAGCCCGACATCGCCGTGTTCTTCGCCGAGAATGCCATGATCGGGAAAACTCTCCTCGATCAGCGCCCGGACGGCGAGTTCGGCCGCCCGATCGCCCTCCGTCACCGGATCGAAACCGGAGGAAAGCTTGTTCGTGACATCGAGGCCGGAGCGGAAACGCGGCAGCGTCTCGGCCTTGGCGGCCTCTGCCAGGCGATTGAAGAACGAGCGGTCAGGAAGCATGATGGCACCGTTTGGCTGGCGGGAGTGGCGCTTTTCATAGCGAAAAGCAACGGGAATGCAAACGCAGCAGGCACTTTCGGTCGAATTGCTCAAAGATATCGCATCGCAATATATTGCTTGACATTTGTGCAATGCAATAGTAGCGTCTTCAGTACAGTCTTTTGACTGTAAATACCCTCCTTGGGTGTTTCCTCCCTAGACTTAGCCGCGCTCACAAGCGCGGTTCTTTTTTGGTCTGCCAAGAGGGCATGTTCCAAAACCGCTGAAATCGACAAGAATTATTCGGCGGCCAGCGCCCGGTCACCGGCGAATTTCTCGACGTATTCCGCCATCTGCCGCACGAAGCCCGCCACGGCGTCGGCCACCGCCGCAAAGTCCTCGCGCTTCTCCAGCGTCACTTCGTCGACATAAATCGCCCGGTTCACCTCGATCTGCAGCGCATGCAGTCCGCGCGAGGGACGGCCGTAGTGTTCGGTGATGAAGCCGCCGGCATAAGGCTTGTTGCGGATCGCCGCAAAGCCCATTTCCTCGAGGATGGCGATGGCGGCGCGTGAGAGTTCGGCCGAAGCGCTGGTGCCGTAGCGATCGCCGATGATGAAATCAGGCCGCCCGGTGCAACCGGCCACCCGCACATTGCCCGGCATCGAGTGGCAATCGATCAGCACGCCGAAGCCGAACTGCACATGGGTGCGGGCGATCAGCCGGCGCAGCGTCGCATGGTAGGGCTTATAGACGGATTCGACCCGATCGAGCCCCTCCTGCACCGGCAGCCGCCGCGCATAGATCTCCATGTTCTCGGCAACGATGCGCGGAATGGTTCCGAGTCCGCCGGCGACTCTGAGCGAATTGACATTGGCATAGGGCGGCAGCAGCCCGTCGAACATTCTGGGATCGAGTTCGTACGGCTCACGGTTGACGTCGAGAAAGGCCCGCGGAAAATTGGCGGCGAGCAGTGGCGCGCCGAGTTCGACGGCCGAGCCGAACAGCTCGTCGACGTAGTGATCCTCGGAACGGCGGATGGCAATGCCTTCCAGCCTCGACTGGGCGATGAATTCCGGTGGATAAATGCGGCCGCTATGGGGGGAGTTGTAGACGAAGGGAATGGTCTGCGACGCGGGCTCATGGACCTCAAAAAGCTCGTATTCGCGGATTTCCGGCACTTTCGGCCCTCTTTACCATGTCATGAACTGGCTGCTTCGGCCATGTTGCCAGTTGCCCGCCCTCAAGTCCATACTATGTAGGAGGGGTGGCGGTCGCAGACAGGCAGTTCACCGGTTGTTTACCGGCCGAAGACTAGTGTAAACGGCGGGCAGCCCACCCAAAACCTATTGATCAGCGGTCTGGATTGATGACTCAGAAGATACTTCTCGCCGAAGACGACAACGACATGCGCCGCTTCCTGGTGAAAGCGCTGGAAAAGGCCGGTTATAAGGTCCTTTCCTATGACAATGGCGCCAGCGCCTATGACCGGTTGCGCGAGGAGCCGTTTTCCCTGCTCTTGACCGATATCGTCATGCCCGAAATGGACGGCATCGAGCTGGCGCGCCGCGCCACCGAACTCGATCCCGACTTGAAGGTGATGTTCATCACCGGTTTTGCCGCCGTGGCGCTGAACCCCGATTCGAAGGCTCCGAAGGATGCGAAGGTCCTTTCCAAGCCTTTCCACCTGCGCGACCTCGTCGACGAGGTCAACAAAATGCTTGCTGCGTAAGGCTTGCCGGGCGGCGCGTCACAAAACTGAAAAAAGCCTATTGACGGCTCCGAAGGTTTTGTGATCTATGCGCCGCCATCGGATGGGCGTGTAGCTCAGCGGGAGAGCACTACGTTGACATCGTAGGGGTCACAGGTTCAATCCCTGTCACGCCCACCATCCGATCTCCCTGACATCATTGACAGATCTCCGGCTCGGGGATTGCATTTACCAAGACCGGCGTACGCCCGAATTCGGACTTCAGCGCGAGGGGGTTTGCGTGATTAGCTCCGACCAGATCGGGCGGATATCATCGGCTGTGGAGATCATCCACGCAGGAAGCAGGGGGCGTATGACGCAAAGGACCCGGACACGTAAAGCGATATCCATAATTCTGGGCCTCGCTCTGGCTGGGGTTGGCCTCTTCGGTTTCGGTTACATGCAATTTCATGTCGTTGAACCGATCAGCATCAAGTTATGGCTGATTCCAATCACGGTATTCGCGGCTGGGGTAGCGATCCTCTGGGACGATTTCAAAAGTCCGTAAAGCACGTCGCATAAAACCCCATCCCTATGATGTGCTTTAGCAAGTGAGGCGATTTCTGTCACCGTTTGAGGGCGTCGCAATCATTCCGTCCCTTGCTCCGATTGATTGGCATGTCCAGGCAATCCGGTCGCCTGGCCCTGCGCCGACGCGCGCAGATTGCGGTTATGGCGCGCGCTCATATGAGGACGCGCTCATTCGAGCATCAATTGCATACCATTGCTGAGTGCTCGGAATTCAAAAGTATGATTTTTGTGACAAACAGATGACGAGTTTGTGTCAAAACGCGTGTGATTTCAGCAACATAGCGATCCAGTGTGTTGTCATGATCGACAATCACGTTGCGGTGCAACATCCCTTATGTAACTTCCGCGGCGAAGCAGACACCGAGCCAAAAAGGTGCCGCTTCGATCACCCGGGGTGAAGACACGTAGGGACTGCCGATGGCAACGGTCTTCATCCTTCTGCATTTGAACTGGAGGTTATTCCATGAACATCAAGAGCCTTCTTCTCGGCTCCGCTGCTGCTCTCGTAGCAGTTTCCGGCGCTCAGGCTGCTGACGCTATCGTCGCTGCCGAGCCGGAACCGGTTGAATATGTCCGCGTCTGCGACGCTTACGGCACCGGCTACTTCTACATCCCCGGCACCGAAACCTGCCTGAAGATCAACGGTTACATCCGTTTCCAGGTTGACGTTGCTCCGAACGCCAGCTCGATCGGCGCCGGCGGCGGCGGTTCTGTCGCCAACGACTCGGACTGGGATGCTCGTACTCGCGGTCAGGTTCAGTTCACCGCCAAGAGCGACACCGAATATGGTCCGCTGACCGGCGTCATCGTCATGCAGTTCAATGCTGACAACGCTTCGGCCCAGAAGGCCCAGCTCGACTCCGCTTACATCGACATCGCCGGCTTCCGCGCTGGTCTGTTCTACAGCTGGTGGGACGACGGCCTCTCCGGCGAAACCGACGATATCGGTTCTCCGGTAACGCTGCATAACTCCATCCGTTATCAGTACGAAACCGACGCCTTCTACGCTGGCATCAGCGTTGACGAGCTGGAAGACAGCCCGTTCTACAACGGCGAAACCGCTAACAACGTCGGCGTTGCCGTCGGCCTCGGCGGCAAGGCTGGCATCTTCAGCTACCAGATCACTGCCGGTTACGACACCGACAACGAAGAAGGCGCCGTCCGCGCTATGGGTACGGTTGCCGTCGGCCCGGGCACGCTCGGCCTCGCAGTCGTCTACGCATCCAACCCGAACGCCTACTACAACAAGGCTGAATGGGCGATCGCTGCTGAATACGCCATCAAGGCGACCGACAAGCTGAAGATCACCCCGGCTGTTCAGTACTACGACAATTACGGCGTCACTGCCGGCGAGTTCAACGACGACGTCAACGCCTGGAAGGCCGGCGTCACGATCGACTACCAGATCGTCGACAACTTCTCGGCTAAGGTTTCGGTTCAGTACCTCGACCCGGACAATGCCAACGACGTAACCTCGGGCTACTTCCGCCTGCAGCGCGCGTTCTAATAAAGGCGGCCGGCCGCTGCATGATTCCTGAAATCGGAAAATGCAGCAATTCAGAGTGCTACGGCGCCGTGCGTCTAAAAAGACGCAAGGCGCCGTAGATCGGCAGCTGCAAATTCCTGATCTGATTGACCTCCGATCGGGAAAGAATGGGCCTGGACTTCCCTGCCTGGGCCCATTCCCCTTAAGCAGACACGCATCCAAGACGGCAGGCGTTCGATGAGCGCCTTGCCACCGTCGCGTCACATCGATCGTTGTCGATACCAGGCAGCCTATGCCATTGCTGTATCTCGCAACTGGTAAACCCAACCATCTTTTCGTTCATCTGCGCCGATCGCCGAAACCATCCGGGGGACGACGGAATCTTTGTGCCGCAGGAGTAATGGAGCCAAATTCGGACACAGAACCATGCCATGGCGAACCGAGGACGAGGCAGTGATTCGCCTTGCCGGGAATAAGGGGCCGGGTTTTCGGCCTAGGACATGGGGTTTGAGATCGAAATGAAATTATCCGCGTTTGCCGCCGCCGCATTTTTTTCCGCCGCCCTCGCCTTGCCGGCTTCCGCAGCACCAGCTTCACCTTCCGAGACCTTTCCGGGAGCCCCCGGCGTCATTACGCTTTCCGGCAAATGCGCCAAGCTCGTCGTCGCCAAGTTCGATGCCACCAAGGGCTGCAAGAACGAGCTTGCCAGCGTCACGCTGGCCAATGGCTCGGTGACCTTCATCTTTACTTCGGACGGCAAGGCGCTGGGCTTCCAGGGCGACGGTAGCGGCATCAAGCCCGCGTCCAACGGCAATGCCCGCCTGCCGCTCAGCCTCGTGACGACGGGTGTCGGCAACAAGATGACAGGACAGGTCAAAGTCGCCGGCTTCTGCACCTTCGGCAATCCCTATGGCGGCAAGCCGATCGCCATCGAATGCACCGCCGAAAGCAAGGATTCCTCCTTTACCGGCAGCTTTCGCACCGGCGGCAAGCTGGTGAAGAAGGGCAAGTAATCGCCATCACGCGCACCATGCGCCACCGGCAGCCCCGGGCTTGCGCGCCAGCCCTTCGTTGATCAATTGCGCACCGAAGGAGCGCCCGTCGCGGGAGATGACGCGCGGCGCGCCCGAAGGATCGGTTTTACCGGCCGCATTCATGGTGAAGGGTCCGGCGTTGAGAAGCGCCAGCAGACGCGCCTTGGCGGCAAAGGCCACCCGGCGCTCGTCGTCGCAGCGCGCCCGGTCGACGATCGGGCTCGCCATGTCGGCGATCACGATCTTTTCGCCCTTGTACCAGAAGACGCCGCCGTCGCCGACGCAATTGATGTGGGCGCCCTGCCCGCAATAGCCGAAGGCGGCCGTCGCGGTTGCCGGGGTCCCAGGATAGGAAGCAGACGGCGTCGACTTCACCGGCTGAGCGGTCGGCGTGGGAATGGCCGCTGGCGGCAACAGCTGCGCAGGCGCCGTCATTTTCGGCGCCGGTGCGGCAAGTGCCACCTGTTTCGGCGGCGTATCCTTCCTGACCGCAGGCTTCGTTTCCGCGATCTCTCGTATCGTCGCGGCCGGTTCTTTGGTGAGCATCGGCTTGATATGCTTCCAATTGTCATGGGCGGCGATGCCCGCGAATGCGGCAATACCGATTACCATCCAGGGCAGCAGTCCGCCACCGCCGCTCCGCGCCCTGCTTTTTCCTCTCGCCGGCGCCTTGCGGCGGCCGCGTGTCGCTGTCTTGGCCATCTGTCCGAATCCCGTGAGGCCGGGATTATCGCCGCCCAATCCTTTCCGAAAGGTTGGCGCGGCGAAAGGATGAGCGTCCCACGCCGATTTCTACCGTCGAACGGCCAGGCTGGACCGCCGAGGCCAGCGCGGAACTCGAAACGGATGGCGGGCAAAAGCCGAACAAATCCCATGTTCGAACGTTAGCCAGCGAAAAATGACCGAATGCCCGAAGGAAATCACGATGGATCTCATTATCGCCGATATGATACCGGCATCGCGCATCCACTACCCCGTCATCTTTGCCCGCCTGCTCGGCGCCGTTGTCTTCGGTGGCCTCATCGGCTTCGAACGTGAGGCGCGCGATCGGCCCGCCGGCTTTCGCACTCATATTCTGATCAGCCTTGCGGCGGCCCTCTTCGCGATCATTTCGATCGAGGCCGTGCATATGCCGGGTTTCGTCGATGTCCAGCAGGTCCGCATCGATCCGCTGCGCGTCATCGAAGCCGTGACCGCAGGCGTCGCCTTCCTGGCAGCGGGCATGATCGTATTCGCCAGAGGTCGCATTCACGGGCTGACAACGGGCGCAGGCATGTGGCTCTCCGGCGCGATCGGCCTTGCCATGGGCTTCGGCTATTGGCCAGTGGCCTTCTTCACGACCCTTGCCGCAATTTGCGTCCTCTTCGCCTTCGGCAAGCTCGAGCAGTGGCTCGGCTATAATTCCGGGCAGCGTGTTGATCGGGATGAGCGTCGATAGACAAACAATCGCCCGGCATCATGCCGGGCGCGCGCTCATGCCAAGATGATTGAACGCCGCTGCCTATTCTGACGGGGCGGCCGAAGCATCGCCTTTTCGGATCGACGCCGGGTGAATGATGGATGAGGCGAGCTGTTTTTGGTGCTTGCCGAGATCGATGCGTTCGTCGGCCGCCTCACGAACGGCCTTCCATTCATTTTCGTGCCGAATAAAGATGTCGCGGGGCACAAAGTTCGCAGTCATATGGTTCTCATCCTGTTTCGAATTGCCGTCGAAGTGCCGAAGGGGTGCTTTTATTTCTTGCTTTTGATGTCGGGACCGCCTTTGGAGAGGTCGGCGCCGCTGACATGGGCCGGCACATGAATGTCGTGGATGACGCCGGGCGTCAGGGTCAGGTCGACATGATGCGGCGGCAGCACCTGCGCCTTCTGCATACGGTTCGGTCTTGCCCGCTTCATGCGGTCGGACGCTTCCGTGCGTTTGTCGGGGATATGGGTCGAAGTGTGCATCATGCGCCTCCTTTAAGCTCAACCAGGGTTTAACGGACGGGGCGTCGGATGGTTCCCGAATAATTGCCGATTTCTGTGTCGCGATTGGGCTTGACTGGTTTGGGAAGTTCATTACCTAGGGCCTATCCCGCAGCCTTCCAGACATCGGCTACGGGGGAACATTGGTGCCGGGCCCCTCTGGCGAGAGTTTTTACGGCGCTCTCGTGATGTCGGTACCGCCTGCAGCTCAGCCGGCGGATTTTTCATCGATGAAAAAGCTCACCATGCCTCGTCAGCATGCCCGTTGTGGCATGCCGCGTTTTTGTAATATCTCCACCCTCTCCAACAAGCTTTGCGGCCGCGAGGTGCGGCCATGAACCAGCCCGCGACCGATAAATCCTCGCTCGGCTACTTCCGCTGGGCTTTCATTGTCACTGCCCTCGGACTCATTCTCGGCGCCGTGCTCGGATGGCAGACGACAGGCACGATCGGCGGCATGGCGACCGTCTTCTTCATCTGCACCGTGCTTGCGGTGCTGGAGATCTCGCTCTCCTTCGACAATGCCATCGTCAATGCCAACAAGCTGAAGGAGATGACGCCGCTCTGGCAGAAACGCTTCCTCACCTGGGGCATCATCATTGCCGTTTTCGGCATGCGCATCGTCTTTCCGCTGGCGATCGTCGCCATCGCGGCACGGATCGGCCCCTGGGACGCCCTGGTGCTGGCCGCCCGCGAGCCCGAGGAGTATGCCCGCATCATGAACGATGCGCATTTACCGATCGCAGCTTTCGGCGGCACTTTCCTGATGATGGTCGGCCTCAGCTATTTCTTTGATCATGAGAAGAAGATCCATTGGCTTCGCGGCCTGGAAAAGGTGATGGCGCGCTCGGCGACCATCAGGGGCATCGAGATCGCCTTCGTGCTGGCGCTGATGCTTGTATTCTCCTGGCTGATCGGCGGCGAGGAAGCCAGCATCTTCGTCCATTGCGCCATCTACGGCCTGCTCACCTTCCTCGCGGTCGAGGTCGTCGGCGAGCTGCTCGATGCCTCGCAACAGACGATGAGTGCTGCCGCCAAGGGTGGCCTCGGCGCCTTCATCTATCTGGAGGTGCTGGACGCCAGCTTCTCCTTCGACGGCGTCATCGGCGCCTTTGCGCTCACCCAGAACCTCTTCGTCATCGCGATCGGTCTCGGCATCGGCGCCATGTATGTGCGCTCGATGACGATCATGCTGGTGGAGAAGGGAACGCTTGCCGAATACCGCTATCTCGAACATGGCGCCTTCTACGCCATCCTGATCCTCTCGGTGATCATGTATGCGCAGACCTTGCTTCACATCCCCGAGGTGATCACCGGTCTCGGCGGCGCGGCTCTGATCGGCCTGTCGCTCTGGTCGTCCATTCGCCACAACAAGCGCCATCAGGTGGAAGATCACGCCGGCCGGCAGGAAGAACTGCACGCCTGACATGGCAGAAGATTTGAGGGCCGCAATGCGCTTCAGCGTTTCGGCTGTCACTCGGACAAAAATAAAGCCCGCGACCATCCGGTTGCGGGCTGTTTCATTCATGCATGCCTTGGAGGGCTCAGCGGATAACCTGACCGAAGGAGGCCGGGTCGATGCCGAGTTCCTTGAGGTCGCGGGCGCGCGGACGGCGACCAGCTTCGACAGCGGCGCTGACGGCATTTGCGGCGCTCAGCGTAGCAAATGCACGGCCCAGGAAGCCGGCGCGGACTGAATTACGAATGGCGGACATTGTCCTTTTCCTTTTTCTCTATGATCGACCACCCATATGTGGCAGTGCGCGGACTGATCCACAATGCACGTAAAATCACCTCAGCCATGCAAAAAGAAGAGGCCGGCGCATGTCTCCATGGCCGGCTTCGAGGCAGGGGTAAGGTTGTCTTTTTCTTCTAGTCTTCGTTTGCCGCCAACTGCGACAGCACCTGGCCCCTGCCGCGAATGCGCAGGATCAGCGGAATGAAGAAGGCCGCCGCCGCAACGATGAGCAGTCCAGCCGCGATCGGCGACATCACCAGCGCCGTGACGTCGCCCTGACTAATCGCCAGCGCACGTCGCAACTGCTGCTCGGCAAGGGGCCCAAGGATCAGGCCGACGACAACAGGCGCAATCGGATAACCGAAGAGCCGCATCACGTAGCCGAGCAGGCCGAAGGCCAGCAGCATGCCGAGCTCGAAGACCGATGGATTGGCGCCGATCGTCCCGAGCGTCGCAAACAGCAGGATGCCGGCATAGAGCCACGGCTTCGGAATGGTCAGCAGCCGCACCCAGAGGCCGATCATCGGCAGGTTCAAGACCAGGAGCATCGCGTTGGCGATGAGCAGGCTGGCGATCAGGCCCCAGACGAGCTGCGGGTTGGTGGCAAACAGCAGCGGCCCGGGTTGCAGCCCGTATTGCTGGAACCCGGCAAGCATGATCGCCGCCGTTGCCGTCGTCGGCAGGCCGAGCGTCAGCAGCGGCACCAGCGTGCCGGCCGCAGATGCGTTGTTCGCCGCCTCGGGGCCAGCCACGCCTTCGATGGCGCCGTGGCCGAACTCCTCGGGGTTTTTCGCCAGTCGTTTTTCGGTCGCATAGGACAGGAAGGTGCCGATTTCGGCGCCGCCCGCCGGCATGGCACCGATCGGAAAGCCGATCGCCGTGCCGCGCAGCCAGGCTTTCCACGAGCGCGCCCAATCCTGCGCGTTCATCCAGAGCGAGCCCTTGACGGCTTCGACCTTGTCCTCGAGCCGGTTGCCCTGTGCGGCAATATAAAGCGTCTCGCCGATCGCAAACATCGCTACCGCGAGTGTCGTCACCTCGATGCCGTCAAGCAGGTCGGGTATGCCGAAGGAAAGCCGCGCCTGCCCTGTCTGCTGATCGATGCCGACCATGGCGAGCGCAAAGCCGATGAACAGCGAGGTCAGACCGCGCAGCGCTGAATCGCCGAAGGCCGAGGAGACGGTGACGAAGGCGAGCACCATCAGCGCGAAATATTCACGTGGCCCGAAGACCAGCGCCAGCTTGACGATATAGGGCGCGATGAAGGCGAGCCCGAGCGTGGCGAGCAAGCCGGCGACGAAGGAACCGATCGCCGCCGTCGCCAGCGCCGGCCCGCCGCGCCCGGCGCGCGCCATCTTGTTACCCTCGAGCGCCGTGACGATCGAGGCGCTTTCACCCGGGGTATTGAGCAGGATCGACGTCGTCGAACCGCCATACATACCGCCGTAATAAATGCCCGCGAACATGATCAGCGAACCGCCGGGGTCGAGCTTGTAGGTGGCGGGCAACAGCAGTGCCACGGTGAGTGCAGGTCCGATGCCGGGCAGCACGCCGACGGCGGTGCCGAGGGTCACGCCGACCAGCGCATAAACCAGGTTCATCGGCTGCATCGCAACCAGGATCCCCTGCCATAGGAATTCGAATGTGCTCATCTTGATATCCCAAGCGCGTTCCCGGCCGTGCGTTCCGCTATCCGGCGCTGCGCAAAAATCAAAAGTGCTGACAGCGCGCGCCGTCAGAAGAACAGGCGTTCGAGCGGGCCGGCCGGCAGCGTCAGCTGCAGCAGCTGCGAGAAGATCGCCCAGACGACGAAGCTGAAGACGATGCCGAACGGCAGCGAGATCCAGAGCTTGCGTTTGCCGAAGCCGCGTGCCGTCAGCGCAAACAGCAAGCCGGTTGCGATCGAGAAGCCGGCAATGCGCAAAAGCAACATCTGTCCGACAAGACCGGCGACGATCCAGATGACGGGCGCCACTTCCTGTCGATCGCGTTCCGGAAACTCGCCGCGCCAGGCTTCCGCGGCGGTCCATATCCCAAGACAGAAGAGGCCGAAGGCCACCACTTGGGGCATGGTTGCCGGGCCGATCCGGTCATACTGCGCGATTGTTTTCAGATGCAGTGCATCCCACGCCATCACGCCGGCGACGACGAACAGGAAAACGGCAATGATGAACGCCGCCCAATCAGGGCGGCGTGTGGTTGCCGAGGAGGTGTTATCCCCGCTCATTGAACAAGTCCGATCTCTTTGAGAATGCCTTCGGTGGCGGCGACATCCTTTTCGAGCTGCGCCTTGAAGGCGTCGCCGGACAGGTAGGTGTCGGCCCAGCCCTTGGTCTTCAGGATTTCCTGCCAGGTGGCGGAGCTGTGCAGTTTCTCGAAATCGGAGGTGATGGCCGCGACCTGTTCTGCCGACAGGCCGGGAGCAGCGGCAACCATGCGCCAGTTCTGGATGCTGACATCCGTGCCGGCTTCCTTGAGCGTCGGGGCATCAACGCCGTCGATGCGCTTGTCGCTAGAGACGGCAAGAAGACGCAGCGTGCCCGCTTTCACCTGCGATTCGAACTCGCTGTAGCTCGAGACGCCGGCCGTGACCTGGTTGCCGAGAATAGCTGCCAGCGCTTCACCGCCGCCGGAGAAGGCGACATAGTTGATCTTGGTCGGGTCGACGCCGGACGCCTTGGCGATCAGGCCGACGGTGATGTGGTCGGTGCCGCCGGCCGAACCGCCGCCCCAGGAAACCGCTCCCGGATCCTTCTTCAGCGCCGCGACCAGATCGGCCATCGTCTTGATATCGGACGAAGCGGGGACGACGACGGCCTCATATTCGCCGGTCAGCCGGGCGATCGGCGTGACGTTCTTGAGCGTCACCGGCGACTTGTTGGTGAGGATGGCGCCGACCATGACATAGCCGCCGACGATCAGCGAGTTCGGATTGCCGGCCGCCTGGCTGCTGAACTGAGCAAGGCCGATGGTGCCGCCGGCGCCTGGGACGTTCTGGACCTGCACGTTGCCGGAGATCTTCTCCTGCTGCAGCGCAGTCTGCAGCGAACGGGCCGTCTGGTCCCAGCCGCCGCCGGGAGCCGCCGGCGCGATGATGGTGTAGTCGGCCGCATAGGCCGGCAGCGCGATGGCGGCTGCAAGAAGGGTTGCGATGAACGTATGCTTCACGATGTGTCCTCCGTGGGCGGCTGAGCGAACCGCCTGCTATTTTCCAGTGAATCGGGAGGGGTGGCCGGCCAGCGGACGCAGTTGTCCTGGATGACGAGCGGAATGCCTCCCAAGGCTTCAATTCTCCGCCTCCACGGAGAAGAAGTAGCCAAAGCCACCACAACAAGCTGTCATCTAGCTGACATCGGCAAGATATCCAGAAGGGCAGGACACTTTTTTGCCGTAATTCGGAAGATCTCCGCGCTCAATCCGGTTCTTCGTTGCCGTTTGAAGTGCACCTATCCCGGCTGAGACCAAAGACGAGCTAGCCAGCCGAACGCTGACGCGCATCACTGTGCCCGCAAAACCTCGTTCCAGTGCGCGATCAGCCGCGCACGCTTCACCTGGTCGAGATATACCATCAGCCCGGGACTGACCGGCACCGGCCGAAGTTGGGCGCCGAGCAGTTCCTGCAGCGTATTGGCCGTATTCTCCCCCGCCACCTCCGGGCTGACGGCGGGGATCTGCAGCTCGCGCGCCATGATCGTCTGGCCCTCCTTCGACATGAAAAAAGCCAGGTAACGGCGCCCGAGCTCCGGCTCGGCCGCAGCCTGCGGCACCAGCCCGATGCGCGACATCACCACCGTATAGTCCCTCGGCAGTACGATGCCGACATCGGGGTGCCGCGAAGCCCAGTCAGCGGCGTAGGAGCCGAGAATATTGTAGCCGAGCACGAAGCGTCCGTCGGCGACGCGTTCGAGAATCGCCGAGCTCGTCGAGTAAAGCTTGACGCCGGCTGCGCCCATCGCGCCAATCACCGACCAAATGTCGCCGAATTGCTCCTGGTCGCGCGCCATGAAGAGAAAGCCGACACCGGAGCGCTCGATATCGTAGGTGCTGATCCGGCCATAGACCGCATTGCCCTTGCGCTTCAGATAGTCCACCAATTCCGCCCGCGAGCTCGGCACCGGCTCGTGCGCGAAGCTCGGCTTGTGATAGACGAACACCGCCGGCTCGAATGTCAGCGCATAGGCGGTATTGCGCCAATTCGCCCATTTCGGCCAGGCGGCGCTCATGGGCAGGTTGCTGACCTGCGCATAGCCGTCGTTGGAAAGCTTCACCTGCAGGTCCATCGCCGACGAAAAGGCAAAATCCGCCGTTTTGCCGCCAGCATCCGTTTCCCTGACGATCCGGTCGTAAATTTCCCCGGTCAGCATGTCCTCATATCTGACCGCCACATCAGGATTGGCTTCCTGGAAACCGCGGATCATCGGCTGTGCCAAGGGCTCATCGAGCGAAGAATAAACCGTCAGCACCGGCGCGGCCGTATTGCCCGATTTTGCCGGATAAAAGGCTTGCTCGGCCATGACGCAACCCGGCCAGAACACCAGCAGCAAGATGAAAATTCTCTTCATACCACAACAATGCCCGAGCACGGCGGGAGGAGCAAGGGCCGGTTATGGACAGAGCGGAATTGGCCGCCGGGTAGTAAGTATTGGTATGGAGCAGAAATAGCGTACTTGCTGGCCCGACGACGATTTTAATCATAAATGATTATGGTTCCACATCATCCTTCGCTCGTTTAGAGTATTGATGAAGATTGGCGACGATATAGGGTGCACTGCCGCGGCGAAAGGTCGAAGACGCCCGAATTTCTATTCGGGGACGACAGTGCGCGACAAAAACTCTATAAAAAGCTGGGTTACTCTGGAAGATCCATGGGAGGGGTCATGGAACGACGACTGAGCGCTATTCTCGCTGCGGATGTCGTCGGCTACAGCCGACTGATGGGCGTCGATGAGTCAGGCACCTTGCAGGCGCTGAACCGCCATCGCTGCGAGCTCGTCGATGTTCGTATTTCGGACTACAAGGGCCGGATCGTCAAACTCACCGGCGATGGCATCCTTGCCGAATTCCAGAGCGTGGTGAATGCCGTCGCCTGCGCCGCCGAAATACAGCGCAGCATGTCGGCCCGCAACGAGAACGTGCCGAAGGACGAGCGCGTCGAATTCCGCATCGGCATCAATCTCGGCGATGTCGTCGTTGAGAACGGTGACATCTTCGGCGACGGCGTCAATCTTGCCGCGAGGCTCGAGGCTATCGCAGCACCGGGCGGTATCGCCGTGTCGGCCTCGGTGCGCGACCAGGTCGGCTCGCGTCTCAATCTCGGCTTCGAATTCATCGGCGAGCACACGCTGAAGAATATCAGGCAGCCCGTTCAGGTCTACACCGTCACCTTGGCGCCGCCATCCTCCGCCAAGCTGGTCGCTGAAAACCGCAATACCTGCTTCATCGCCGTGCTGCCCTTCACAAACATGAGCGGTGATGCCGACCAGGATTATTTCTCCGACGGCATCACCGAAGACATCATCACCGATCTCTCGAAGATCTCTAGCCTGCACGTCGTGCCGCGCAACACGATCTTTACCTACAAGGGCGTATCTGTGAAGTTGAAGCGGCTCGCCCAGGAACTCGGCGTGCGATATGTGCTCGAAGGAAGTGTGCGCATCTTCGACAAGCGCGTGCGCATCTCGGGCCAGCTGATCGACACCGCCAATGGCGACCATCTTTGGGCCGAGCGTTACGACCGCGACCTCACCGACATCTTCGCCATCCAGGACGAGATCACTCATGCGATCGTCAGCCAGCTGAAGGTGCGCCTGCTGCCGGAGGAGAAGAAGGCAATTGCCAACGAGCCGACCGCCAATGTCGAGGCCTATACCTATTATCTCAGGGGCCGCCAGCTCTCCCACACCTGGACGAAATCCTACCTGCAGCTGGCCAGACGCATGTTCTGCAAGGCGGTCGAGCTCGACCCTGAATATGCCCGCGCCTATGCCGGCATCGCCGATTGCGACGCAGCGATCCGCGACTGGGCGCCTGACGATGTGCCGCTGAGGCGCATCCTCGAGATGAGCGCCCGCGCCCTTCAGCTTGATCCCAATCTTCCCGAGGCCCATGCCTCGCACGGCCTGGCCTTGCATCAGTGCGGGTACGACGATCGGGCGGCGGCGGCCTTCGAACGCGCCCTCACCCTCGACCCCAACCTCTTCGAGGCGAATTTCCACTATGCCCGGTTCTTCTTCATGCACGGCAACTTTGCCGAATCCGTCCAATATTTCACCCGCGCCGCCGAAATTCGCCATGACGACTACGTCTCGCCGATCCATCTAATGTCGGCCTACCGTTCGCTCGGCCGTCCGGTGGACACGGAAAACTGGGCACGGCTCGGCCTGCTGCGCGCTGAACGTGCGCTCAATCTCAATCCGGAAAACTCCGGCCCGGCCCATCGCGGCGCGCTGGCGCTTGCCCATATGGGCGATGCGACGCGCGCACGCGACTGGGCCGCCCGCGCGATCGCCATCGATCCAGACGACATTGTCGCTCAGTATAATCTTGCCTGCGTTTATTCCGTCCTCGGCGACGCCGACCATGCGATCGAGCTCCTTGAGAAGCTGCTGCCGCACAGCTCCATCTATCACATCAAATGGTTCAACAATGATTCCGACCTCGACAACATCCGCGACGATCCCCGCTTCCGGAAACTGTTGGCCGTCGCGATGACGGAACGCGAAAGCATCGAGAGGACCGGGAGCTGAATTCTCCTTCCGGCTATTCACCGAATTTTGAAAATCGCTATGACATCGCGCCGCCACCTCTGTAATCTCCTTTGAAAACAGAGGGAACATCCGTGCGCATTCTGCTCACAGAAGACAATATCGCGCTGGCCGACGGTCTGTCCGCGATCCTGCGCGGCACGGGCCATGCCGTCGACGTCGTCCATGACGGCGCATCCGCCAATGCGGTCATCGCGGCGGAAAATTTCGATCTGGTGATCCTCGACCTCAACCTGCCCGAGATGGACGGGCTCGACGTGCTGCGCGCCATGCGCGCCCGGCAGAACCAGGCAGCCGTGCTGATCCTGACGGCGCGCGGCACGCCGGAAGAACGGGTGAAGGGTCTCGATCTCGGTGCCGACGATTATCTGATCAAACCCTTCGATATTGCCGAGTTCGAGGCCCGCGTGCGCGTGTTGCTGCGCCGCCAGGCCGGGCTGCGTTCGGCGACCGTCGGCTTCGGCGGCATTTCTTTCGACCTCAATTCCCGCACTTTTTCATCAGGCGACACCCCGCTTGATATTCCCGCCCGCGAACTTGGCTTGCTCGAAATCCTGTTCATGCGGGCCGGCAAGGTGGTGGCCAAGGAGGCGATCATCCAATCACTGACCGCCTTCGACGATGACATTTCCGCAAACGCGATCGAGCAATATGTCAGCCGGCTGAGGAAGCGCCTCTCGCCGTACGGCCTGACGGTCAAGACCGCCCGCGGCATCGGCTATTATCTCGACAAGCTGCCCGAGGCCTCATGAAAGTCGCCTACTCCCTCAGACGCCGGCTGCTCTTCTGGCTGCTCATTTCGACCGCCGTCATCGGGACGCTGGCGCTCGCCGATACCTATCGCGAGGCGGTCCAGACCTCGAATATCGTTTCCGACCGTGTGCTCGCCGGCTCTGCTCTGGCAATTGCCGAACGCGTCGTCGTTGCCGAAGACGGCACGTTGCAGGTCGACATCCCCTATGTCGCACTGGAAATGCTGACCTCGGCGGCGCAGGACCGCGTCTTCTACCGCGTTGACGGCCCTCCGGGCCAATTCATCACCGGCTATCAGTCGCTGCCGGTCCTGAAGAAAACGCCGGGCAATGCCGCAGCCTTTGCCGACGACAGCTTCCGCGGCGAGCCGATCCGCATCGCCACCCTCGAGCGTTCGGCCTCGACGGGCATCCGCTCCGTGCCCTTCGTCGTGACGGTCGCCGAAACCACCATCGCCCGCCGGCAATTGACCCAGGCGATCCTCGTGCGTTCGGCGCTGCGTCTCGCCTTCATGATCTTGGGCGCGGCGGTCATCGTCTGGATATCCGTCACGGTGGCGCTCCGCCCGCTCTACAAGCTCGGCGACGCCATCGGCGAACGCAGTCCTGACGATCTGCATCCGATCGAACAGACCGTGCCGAGCGAGGTCGAGCCGCTGGTCGATACGGTGAACTCCTTCATGGTCCGCCTGCAGTCGGCCCTCGATGCGCTGCGCAATTTCACCGGCAATGCCAGCCATCAATTGCGCACGCCCCTAGCGATCATCCGCACCCAGCTCGCTCTTTCGGCCCGCGCCGGCACGCTTGATGAAGCCCAGGCGGCAGCGCTGAAGGGTGACCAGGCCGTGGCGCATGCCGAGCGTATCCTTGCCCAGCTTCTCCTGATGGCAAAGATCGACGCCGCTACCGCCAAGGAGGCACTGACCGCCTCCGCCATAGATGTTGCCGCCATCGCTCAGGAAATCACCGGCGAGCAGATCCCGGCGGCCGCCGTCGCCGGCATCGATCTCGGCTTCGAGGGCGAAAGCCCGGCTATGATCCGCGCCGAGCCGCTGCTGATCGGCGAGATGCTGCGCAACCTCGCCGGCAACGCCATCGCCTATGCCGGCAAGGGGGCTGAGGTCACCGTCCGCATCATCGCGGCCGCCGATACCGTTCGTCTCGAAGTCGAGGACAACGGTCCGGGCATTCCGCGGGAGAAGCTGGAGGCAGTTCGCATGCGCTTTTCGCGCGGCAATGATTCCGGCGCGCCCGGGGCCGGGCTCGGCCTGCCCATCGTCGAGGAAATCGCCAATCTTTTTAACGCGGCCTTGACGCTGGAACCGGGCAAGGACGGCAGGGGCCTGAGGGCTGCCGTCACTTTCGCCAGGGCGGCCTGAAAGCCGCCGCCGCGTCGACCTTTCCACCTTGCTTTCTTTCGCTGCATTGCACACACTGGCTTCGGGAACAGCAAGCCGCACGACGATGCGCGCCGGATAAAAAGAGCAATATGTCGATCAAAGCCAGCATCTATCACCTGACTCATTATATCTACGACAAACCGGTCCGCCTCGGCCCACAGATTATCCGGTTGAAACCGGCCTCGCATTCGAAGACACGCGTGCTCAGCCACTCGCTGAAGGTCACGCCCTCCAACCACTTCGTCAATCTGCAGCAGGATCCTTACGGCAACTACCTCGCCCGCTACGTCTTTCCGGATCCCGTCACCGAGTTCAAGATCGAAGTCGACCTTGTCGCCGAC
This sequence comes from Rhizobium aethiopicum, assembly GCF_900094625.1. Lineage (GTDB taxonomy): Bacteria > Pseudomonadota > Alphaproteobacteria > Rhizobiales > Rhizobiaceae > Rhizobium > Rhizobium aethiopicum. The sequence continues at coordinate 202,695 of NZ_FMAJ01000007.1, forward strand.
ATGACGGTCTACAATCCTTTCGATTTCTTCGTCGAAGAGGAAGCGACGAAGTGGCCGTTCGATTACCCCGAAACGATGCGCGAGGACCTGTCGATCTATATGACCCCGGAACCGGCCGGCCCGCGCCTCAAGGCGCTGCTGCCGACGCTCGACTGGTCGCCCGGCCAGCCGACGATCGATATGGTCGTCGGTTTGAATGCTCGCCTGCAGCGGCAGATCGGCTATGTCATCCGCATGGAAGCCGGCGTGCAGACGCCGGAAGAGACGCTGGAAAGCGCCAAGGGCTCCTGCCGCGACACCAGCTGGCTGCTCGTCCAGATCCTGCGCCATCTCGGTCTTGCCGCCCGTTTCGTCTCCGGCTACCTCATCCAGCTGACGCCTGATCTGAAGGCGCTCGACGGCCCCTCAGGCACGGAAATCGATTTCACCGACCTGCATGCCTGGGCCGAGGTCTACATGCCCGGCGCCGGCTGGGTTGGCCTCGATCCGACCTCCGGCCTTCTGACCGGCGAAAGCCATATCCCGCTTGCCGCCACGCCGCATTACCGCAACGCCGCTCCGATTTCCGGCGGCTATTTCGGCGAGGCAGAAACCGAATTCGCCTTCGATATGAAGGTTTCGCGCGTCGCCGAACATCCGCGCATCACCAAGCCCTTCTCCGACGACAGCTGGAACGAGCTCAACGACCTCGGAGAAAAGGTCGACCGCATCCTCGAAGCCGAGGATGTGCGCCTCACCATGGGCGGCGAGCCGACCTTCGTCTCGATCGATGATTTCCAATCGCCCGAATGGAACACCGAGGCCGTAGGCCCGACCAAGCGCGAAAAAGCCGACACGCTCATCCGCCGGCTTCGCACCCGTTTTGCTCCGAACGGCTTTCTGCATTACGGTCAGGGCAAATGGTATCCGGGCGAGAGCCTGCCGCGCTGGACCTTCTCGCTCTATTGGCGCAAGGACGGCTTGCCGATCTGGTCCAATGATGTTTTGGTTGCCACCGAGGGGCGCAATTATCAGGTGACGGAGGATGATGCCGGCCGCCTGTTGACGGCAATCGCCGGCGAGCTCGATCTACCCCCCGATTACGTCGTGCCGGCCTTCGAGGATCCCGCCGAATGGCTCGTCAAGGAAGCGAACCTGCCGGATAATGTCGATCCATCGAATTCCAAGCTTGAAGATCCCGAGGAGCGCAACCGCATTGCCCGCGTCTTCGATCGTGGATTGACGCGCCCGACCGGCTATGTGCTGCCTGTCCAGGCGTGGAACGCACGTGCCAGCGGTCGCGCCTGGACGAGCGAGAAATGGTCGACGCGGCGCGGCCGCATCTTTCTCGTGCCGGGCGACAGCCCGGTCGGATACCGGCTGCCGCTCGGCTCGCTCGCCTATATCCCGCCCTCACAATATCCCTACATCAATCCGCTCGATCCTTTCGTGGAGCGGCCCGAACTGCCGGATTTCGGCCAGGATGATGGGCGTCCGCTTCAGGCAGCGCACTTCCAGCCCTTCGCCGGTCAGCAACCGGGCACGCCGCAGTCGGTCAACGACATCGGCGGCCATGTTCGCACCGCTCTTTCCATCGAGCCGCGTGACGGTCGGCTCTGCGTCTTCATGCCGCCGACGGAAACGCTCGAAGATTATCTCGATCTCATCGCCTCGACCGAACGCGCCGCCGCCGCATTAGGGCTCGCCGTTCACATCGAAGGCTATCCGCCGCCGCAGGACGAGCGCATCAACGTCATCCGCGTCGCCCCAGATCCCGGCGTCATCGAGGTGAACATCCATCCGTCCTCGACATGGAGCGAGACGGTCGATATCACCACCGCTATCTATGAGGAAGCCCGCCAAAGCCGTCTCGGCGCCGACAAATTTATGATCGATGGCCGCCACACCGGCACCGGCGGCGGCAACCATGTCGTCGTCGGCGGCAGCAATCCAAACAACAGCCCTTTCCTGCGCCGTCCGGATCTGCTGAAGAGCCTCGTGCTGCACTGGCAACGCCATCCGTCGCTTTCCTATCTCTTCTCGGGCCTCTTCATCGGCCCGACCAGCCAGGCGCCGCGCATCGACGAAGCCCGTCACGACAGCCTCTACGAACTGGAAATCGCGCTGGCGCAGATCCCGGCGCCGGGCCGCAGCCTGCAGCCCCTTCCGTGGCTCGTCGATCGCCTGTTCCGTAACCTCTTGATCGACGTGACCGGCAATACACATCGCGCCGAAATCTGCATCGACAAGCTCTTCTCGCCGGATGGTCCGACGGGTCGCCTCGGTCTCGTGGAATTCCGCGGTTTCGAGATGCCGCCGAATGCCCGCATGTCGCTTGCCCAGCAACTGCTGGTGCGTGCGCTGATCGCCCGTTTCTGGATAAACCCGGCCGACGGCAAGTTCGTGCGCTGGGGAACCTCGCTGCACGACCGCTTCATGCTGCCGCATTATGTCTGGGCCGATTTCCTCGACGTATTGGCGGACCTTCGTCAAAACGGCTTCGATCTCAGCCCCGAATGGTTCAAGGCCCAGCTCGAATTCCGCTTCCCCTTCTGCGGCGAGGTCGAATATGAGGGATCGAAGCTGGAACTGCGCCAAGCGCTGGAACCATGGCATGTCATGGGTGAGCAAGGGGCGATCGGCGGCACGGTGCGTTACGTCGATTCGTCCGTCGAGCGCCTCCAGGTGCGGTTCGAAACCAGCAACACCGCACGCTACACCGTCACCTGCAACGGCCGCATCCTGCCGCTGACGCCGGCCGGCGCTTCGGGCGTATCGGTCGCCGGCGTCCGCTACAAGGCATGGCAGCCGGCCTCCGGCCTGCATCCGGTGCTGCCGATCAACACACCTTTGACTTTTGACATTTATGATACATGGTCGAAGCGTTCGATCGGCGGCTGCATCTATCATGTTGCCCATCCGGGCGGCCGGACCTATGACACCTTCCCGGTCAACGGCAACGAGGCGGAAGCAAGGCGGCTCGCCCGTTTCGAGCCATGGGGACATACGGCGGGCGGGTATATTCCGCGCGCCGAGACGGGTTCGCCGGAATTCCCGCTGACGCTGGATCTGAGGCGGCCCGCCGGCATTTGAGGCCCGGGTAGCGGCCGAAGGTTGAAGTTGGGGTTTGATGGGTAAGAGACCGGCAGTGGAGCGCAGGGAAGAGGCTGGCGATCGCATCGGCAAGGATGCGGCCTTCGATTATGCACCGCTTCCTGGCACAGCCGACGAGATGGTGGACAATAAGGGCGCGGTCCGCCCCGTCTGGCAGCGTTTCCTCTCGCATCTCGGCGCAATGCCGGAAAAGGATCTCGCGGAGCGTTTCGCCCGCGCAGACCGTTACCTCAGAGACGCCGGCGTTTTCTACCGCGCCTATGGCAGCAAGGGCACCGGCGAACGCGCCTGGCCGATCTCGCATATCCCGGTGCTGATCGACGAGCGCGAATGGCAGACGCTGTCGGCAGGGCTCGTTCAGCGCGCCGATCTGCTGGAGGCGATCATCGCCGATATCTACGGCGAGAACCGATTGGTAGCGGAAGGTTTTCTGCCGCCGGCGCTGATCGCCGCCAATCCTGAATTCCAGCGCCCGCTCGCCGGCATCCGGCCGGCCACCGGCCATTATCTGCATTTCTGCGCCTTCGAGATCGGCCGCGGGCCAGACGGCAATTGGTGGGTGCTGGCAGACCGCACCCAGGCTCCCTCCGGCGCCGGCTTTGCGCTTGAAAACCGCGTCGCGACGACCCGAGCCTTCTCGGATATCTACGCCGAAACGCCGGTTCACCGCCTCGCCTCCTTCTTCGGCGGCTTCCGCGATGCGCTGCAGGACATGAAACATTCGGGCGACGACCGCATCGCCGTGCTGACGCCGGGCCCGGCCAACGAGACCTATTACGAACACGCCTATATCGCCCGCTATCTCGGCTTCATGCTGCTCGAAGGCGAGGATCTCACCGTCGTCAAGGGCCGCGTCATGGTGCGCACGGTCGCGGGACTGAAGCCGATCGGCGTGCTCTGGCGCCGTCTCGATTCGGCCTTTGCCGACCCGCTGGAGCTCAACCAGAATTCGCATATCGGCACGCCCGGTCTGGTGGAAGCGCTGCGCGCCGAGAGCGTCACCATCGTCAACGCGCTCGGCACCGGCATTCTCGAAACCCGGGCGCTCCTTGCCTTCATGCCGACCATCTGCCGGCATCTGCTTGGGCAGGATCTGAAACTGCCTTCGATCGCGACCTGGTGGTGCGGCCAGAAGGAAGAGCGCGAGCAGGTCGCCAAAAATATCGAGAAGATGGTGATCGGCCCGGCCTATTCCCGCGCCCCCTTCTTCGACGATAACGGCGAATCCGTGCTCGGCTCGTCGCTGCGCGCGACCGCCAAAGATTCCATTGCCGACTGGCTGAATACGGACGGCCCGAAGCTGGTCGGCCAGGAGGTCGTCACGCTCTCGACGACGCCTGCCTGGATAGACGGCAAGCTCGTGCCGCGGCCGATGTCGCTGCGCGTCTTCGCGGCCCGCACGGCAAACGGCTGGCAGATCATGCCCGGCGGCTTTGCCCGCATCGGCTCCGGCGCCGATGTCGCGGCAATCGCCATGCAGTCTGGCGGAGCGGCCGCCGACGTCTGGATCGTCAGCGACAAGCCTGTCGAACGCCACACGCTGCTGCCGGCGGAAGGCAGCTTCACCCGCAACATGCCGGGCAGCCTGCCGAGCCGCGCGGCCGACAACCTGTTCTGGCTCGGCCGCTACATCGAACGCGCCGAAGGGGCGCTGCGCATCCTGCGCGCCTGGCATGCGCGTTTTGCCGAAGCCGCCGATCCGAGCCAGCCGCTGCTCGCAGATGTCTCCGCCTATCTCGCAGCCGTCGATATCGATACCGCCGAGCCCGTGCCGGAAACGCTGTTGCGCAACATCGACAGCGCCGTTTATTCCGCCAGCAACATCCGCGACCGCTTCTCGCCCGATGGTTGGCTTGCCCTCAACGATCTCGCCAAGACCGCCCGCCGCTTCCATGTCACCGTCTCTGCCGGCGACGACGCCAGCCATGCGATGACGATCCTCCTGCGCAAGCTCGCTGGTTTCGCCGGCCTCGTGCACGAAAACATGTACCGCTTCATGGGCTGGCGCTTCCTCTCTCTCGGCCGCTATATCGAGCGTGGCCTGCACATGACGCGCCTGCTCGGCCACATGTCCGGTTCGGAAGCGCCTGACGGCGCCCTCGACATGCTGCTGGAGATCGGCGACAGCGTCATGACCCATCGCCGCCGCTATAACGTCAACACCGCACGGCTGACGGTCACCGACTTGCTCGCACTCGATCCCCTCAACCCGCGCTCGGTCCTCTTCCAGGTCAACGAGATCCATCACGAGGTCGAGCAATTGCCAAACGCGCTGATCAACGGCCAGATGTCGCCCTTCTACCGCGAGGCGATGCGGCTCCATTCCGGCCTGGCAGTGATGACGCCGGAGGGCATGGGGGTCGAGGTCTACCAGCGGCTCGAACGCGAATTGGAGCAGCTTTCCGATCTGCTCGCCCAGACTTATCTCGGGTGACGCGGTGCTTTACGACCTCTCCCTCCGCATGGGCTACAGCTACGATGTGCCGGCCTCCGGCGCTCGCCATATCATGCGGCTGATGCCGCTGTCGCTGACCAACCGGCAACGCCTGGTCGCCGGCTCGATCACCGTTTCGCCGGCGCCTGACGAGCAGTCGCATTTCGTCGATTTCTTCCAGCATTCCGCCACCTCTTTCATGCTGCGCGCGCCGCACGAGGCGCTCGACATTCGCATGCAGGCCCGCGTGCAGGTGGAAAGCCAGCCGGTCGGCGCCGATTTCTCGCCGCTCCTGGCCGACCTGCCGGAGGAAATAGCAGGTGTCTGGTCGCTGGCGCCGGACTCGCCGCACCATTTCCTCGGCGACAGTCCGCGTCTGACGCAGGCGCGCGAGATCGCCGACTATGCGCGAAGCTGTGCCGCAGCGGATCTGACGGCGATGCAGATCGCCCACGCGATCTGTGCCCGCATCAGCAAGGATTTCACCTACGATCCCGACGCGACGACGGTCGACACGACCCCGCTCGAAGCGTTCAGGCTGAAGCGCGGCGTCTGCCAGGATTTCACCCACATCATGATCCTGGCGCTCAGAAGCCTCGGCATTCCGGCCGGCTACGTCTCCGGTTTCCTGCGCACTATTCCGCCCGCGGGCAAGGAACGGCTGGAAGGGGCCGACGCGATGCATGCCTGGGTACGAATCTGGTGCGGCGAGACGATCGGCTGGATCGAGCTCGACCCAACCAACAACATTCCTGCCGGCACGGATCACATCGTCGTCGCCTACGGCCGCGACTATTCCGACGTCGTTCCCGTGATCGGCGTGCTCAAAAGTTACGGCGGCCAGCGCGCCGCGCAAGCGGTCGACGTCATCCCGCTGAAATAATCCCAAAACTGGAAAAATCCGGCGATTCGTTAAAATTCTATTGACGCCGTAAGGACGGCGTAAAGAAGCCGCGTGCGTAAATCACCTCACAGGGTTTCCAGTTGGGTGAACATGATGAGCACCTCTTTTTTGCAAAATCCCTGCGTGCGTCGAATGTGCGGCGACCGCAGCGGCAATTTCGGTATGATGACGGCGATCATGCTGCCCGTTCTTCTCGGCGCGGCTGGCATGGCGATCCAGATGGGCGATCTATTGCTCTCGAAACAGCAGTTGCAGGAGGCGGCCGATTCAGCCGCGCTGGCAACAGCGACTGCCCTGGGCAACGGCACGATCCAAACCTCTCAGGCCGAAGCCTTCGCACGGAATTTCGTAGCCGGACAAATGGCGAATTACCTGCAGGACGGCGTTGATATCAAGAACGCGACCGCCGTCAATGTCCAGACGAGCACATCAGGCAACTCGGCATCCTACCAGGTGACCGTTACACCGAGCTACGACCTCACGGTGAATCCGCTCATGCAGGCGGTCGGCTTCAGCACGCAGCATCTTTCTGCGTCAAGCACGACGGTCAATGGTCCTTCGCAGACCCCGGGCTCCAATAGCCAGGGCTCCGTCTCCATGTTTCTCGCGCTCGATAAATCAGGGTCGATGGGAGAGGATACCACCACTGTCAACGAGGATGATCCGACGGAAACCTTTACCTATGCCTGCAACCCCTACGTCAACAAGAAAGGCAAGTTGGTTTACGACACCTGCACCGGCACCCGCGCGAACCATTACACCAAGATAGAAGCGCTGAAGATGGCCGCCGGCAATCTCTTCGGCCAGCTCAACAGCGCCGACCCCAACGCGGAATATGTGCGCACCGGCGCGGTATCCTACGATATCGTTCAATACTCACCCAGCAGCCTTAACTGGGGGACCGCCGGAGTCTCGAGCTATGTCAACGCGCTACAGGCCAATGGCGGCACGAATTCGAGCGGCGCAATGAGCACGGCCTACTTGTCTCTGACTGCCAAAAACGCTGCCGGGAATGACGCCGAGGACGCGGCCCACAGGGCGAAGACCGGGCAAGTGCCCAAAAAGTATATCGTCTTCATGACCGACGGCGACAATAACAACGATAGCAGCGGCGGCCGTTCCTATGACACCCTGACCAAGGCGACATGTGACACCGCCAAGTCCAAGGGCATCGAAATCTATACGATCGCCTTCATGGCGCCGCCGGGCGGACAGGCGCTGCTGCAGTATTGCGCCTCCGATGCTGCCCATTATTTCCAAGCGGAACAAATGGCAGACCTCCTGGCCGCGTTCAAGGCGATCGGAGCGAAGGCTTCCGCCCAGATGACCCGCCTGACAAACTGACGATACATCAGGCGAAAAGCCGAACAAAAAGCCGCGCCGGAGCAAACCGGCGCGGCTTTTTATTATCTCTATCCCCACATCAGATCGGGAAAAGCGATTTAAATCAACCCTCTTAATTCGCGTGAATACGGAGGTTTCGCAAATTTTTCGTTTGCCCAAATCCCTTGTTGCAAGTGCTTCCTAACGATGCATAAACTGTCGCAAGCTCAGGCGACAAATCGATTAAATCAGGCATAACACCCTGAAACCAAATTAAAATTGGCGAGATCTGACCATGAATACCGTTTCCAAGCCGGTTATCCCCTCTCCCGCTCCCCGCAGTTCAAGGCCGGAAATTCTCGCTGAGGAAATCATCGAACGCCTGACCTACCGCATCGGCAAGGATGCCAAAGTGGCAAAGCCGCATGACTGGCTGACGGCGACGATCCTGGTGGTGCGCGACCGCATCATCGACAAGTGGATGGCCTCCACCCGTGAGGTCTATGCGACCGGCGCCAAGCGCGTCTATTATCTTTCTCTCGAGTTCCTGATCGGCCGCCTGATGCGCGACGCCGTCTCCAACCTCGGCCTGATGGAAGAGGTGCGCGATGCGCTTAGCTCCCTCGGCGTCGACGTCAACGTCATCGCCGGCCTGGAGCCGGACGCCGCGCTCGGCAATGGCGGCCTCGGCCGTCTGGCCGCCTGTTTCATGGAAAGCATGGCGACGGTCGACGTTCCGGCCTATGGCTATGGCATCCGTTATGTCCACGGCCTCTTCCGCCAGCAGATGGCCGATGGCTGGCAGGTGGAGCTGCCCGAAAACTGGCTCGCCCACGGCAATCCCTGGGAGTTCGAGCGCCGCGAAAGCGCTTACGAAATCGGCTTCGGCGGCGCCGTCGAATCAATTACCACCCATGACGACCAGCCGCGCTACGTCTGGAAACCGGCCGAACGTGTCATCGCCGCCGCCTTCGACACGCCCGTCGTCGGCTGGCGGGGAAAACGCGTCAACACGCTGCGCCTGTGGTCGGCGCAGCCGATCGACCCGATCCTGCTCGATGCCTTCAATGCCGGCGATCACATCGGCGCGCTGCGCGAAAGCAACAAGGCCGAAAGCCTGACCCGGGTCCTCTATCCCGCCGATGCCACGCCTGCCGGTCAGGAGTTGCGGCTGCGGCAGGAATTTTTCTTCTCGTCCGCCTCGTTGCAGGACATCCTGCGCCGCCACCTGCAGCAATATGACGACTTCACCTCGCTTCCGGACAAGGTGGCGATCCAGTTGAACGACACCCACCCGGCCGTCTCGGTCGCCGAGCTGGTGCGTTTGCTCTGCGACGTACACGGCATGGATTTCGACCAGGCCTGGGACATCACCCGCCGCACCTTTTCCTACACCAACCACACGCTTCTGCCCGAAGCGCTGGAAAGCTGGCCGGTCCCGCTCTTCGAGCGCCTGCTGCCGCGCCACATGCAGATCGTCTATGCGATCAATGCCAAGATCCTGCTCGACGCCCGCAAGGGTAAAAACTTCTCCGACAGCGAAATCCGCTCGATCTCGCTGATCGAGGAAAGCGGCGACCGCCGGGTGCGCATGGGCAATCTCGCCTTCATCGGCTCTCACTCGATCAACGGCGTCTCGGCACTGCACACCGACCTGATGAAGGTCACGGTTTTTGCCGACCTGCACAAGCTCTATCCGGATCGCATCAACAACAAGACCAATGGCATCACGCCGCGCCGCTGGCTGCAGCAGTGCAATCCCAGCCTCACCGGTCTGATCCGCGAGGCGATCGGCGACGAATTCCTCGATGACGCCGAGAAGCTGCGCCCGCTCGAGGCGCATGCTTCCGATCCGGGCTTCCAGCAGAAGTTCGCCGCTGTGAAGCGGGCCAACAAGGTGGCGCTCTCCAACCTCGTCGCCAGCCGCATGGGCGTCAAACTCGATCCGTCGGCGATGTTCGACATCCAGATCAAGCGTATCCACGAATACAAGCGCCAGCTTCTGAACATCATCGAAGCGGTCGCCCTTTACGACCAGATCCGCTCCCATCCCGAGCTCGACTGGGTGCCGCGCGTGAAACTCTTCGCCGGCAAGGCGGCGCCAAGCTACTACAACGCCAAGCTGATCATCAAACTGATCAATGACGTCGCCCGCACGATCAACAACGATCCGGCGGTGCGCGGCCTGCTGAAGGTCGTCTTCGTGCCCAATTACAATGTCTCGCTTGCCGAGGTCATGGTTCCCGCCGCCGACCTTTCCGAGCAGATTTCGACCGCCGGCATGGAAGCCTCCGGCACCGGCAACATGAAGTTCGGCCTCAATGGCGCGCTGACGATCGGCACGCTCGACGGCGCCAATGTCGAAATGCGCGACAATGTCGGCGAAGACAACATTGTCATCTTCGGCCTTAGGGCCGATGAGGTCGCCAAGGTCCGCAGCGATGGCCACAATCCCCGCGCCATTATCGAAGGGTCCCGCGAACTCTCCCAGGCGCTTTCAGCCATCGGTTCCGGCGTCTTCTCGCCCGACGACCGCAATCGTTACGCGGCGCTGATCGACGGCATCTATTCGCATGACTGGTTCATGGTCGCCGCGGATTTCGACGCTTACGCGCAGGCCCAGCGCGACGTCGATCAGATCTGGACCAACCAGTCCGCCTGGTACACGAAGACGATCAACAATACGGCACGGATGGGCTGGTTCTCCTCCGATCGCACGATCAGGCAATATGCAGACGAAATCTGGAGAGCCGGATGAAAACGCCGAAAACCGTCCCTGAAGTAAAGCTTTCCTGGGAAATTTCGGCAGATGAAATCACGGCGATCCTTGCCGGCTCGCATTCCAATCCCTTTGCCGTCCTAGGTGTGCACCAGGCGGGCGACGCTTTCGTCGCCCGGTGCTTCATCCCGGGCGCCGAGGAAGTGACCGCCATGACGCTTGATGGCAGCGTCGTCGGCGAACTGAAGCAGCTCCACGCCGACGGTGTCTTTGCCGGTCCGGTTTCGCTCGCCAAACTGCAGCCGGTGCGCTACCGCGCCCGGCGCGGCGACGCCGAATGGGCGGTCACCGACCCCTATAGCTTTGGTCCGGTGCTCGGGCCGATGGACGATTATTTTGCCCGTGAAGGCTCGCATCTGCGCCTGTTCGACAAGATGGGGGCCCATCTCATCAGGCATGACGGCGCCCAGGGCATCCACTTCGCGGTCTGGGCGCCGAATGCACAGCGCGTTTCGGTGGTCGGCGATTTCAACAATTGGGACGGCCGTCGCCACATCATGCGCTTCCGCGCCGACAGCGGCATCTGGGAGATTTTCGCCCCTGATGTACCGCTCGGCGTCGCCTACAAATTCGAGATCCGCGGCCACGACGGCGTATTGCTGCCGCTGAAGGCCGATCCCTTCGCCCGCCGCAGCGAACTCAGGCCGAAGACCGCCTCGATCGCCGCTGCCGAGCTGGAGCAGGTTTGGGAGGACGAAGCCCACCTGAAGCACTGGCGCGAGACCGACAAGCGCCGCCAGCCGATCTCGATCTATGAGGTGCATGCCGGCTCCTGGCAGCGCCGGCAGGATGGCACCATGCTTTCCTGGGACGAGCTCGCCTCCAGCCTCATCCCCTATTGCGTCGATATGGGTTTCACCCATATCGAATTCCTGCCGATCACCGAGCATCCCTACGACCCCTCCTGGGGCTACCAGACGACCGGCCTTTACGCGCCGACCGCCCGCTTCGGTGAGCCGGAGGGCTTCGCCCGTTTCGTCAACGGCTGCCACAAGGTCGGCATCGGCGTCATCCTCGACTGGGTGCCGGCGCATTTTCCGACCGACGAGCATGGCCTCGGCTGGTTCGACGGCACAGCGCTCTATGAGCACGAAGACCCGCGCAAGGGTTTCCATCCGGACTGGAACACGGCGATCTATAATTTCGGCCGCACCGAAGTGGTTTCCTATCTGGTCAACAACGCCCTTTATTGGGCTGAGAAGTTCCATCTCGACGGCCTGCGCGTCGATGCCGTCGCCTCGATGCTCTATCTCGATTATTCCCGCAAGCACGGCGAATGGATCCCGAACGAATATGGCGGCAACGAGAACCTCGAAGCTGTCCGCTTTCTGCAGGACCTCAACATCCGCATCTACGGCCAGCATTCCAATGTCATGACCATCGCCGAGGAATCGACCTCCTGGCCGAAAGTCTCGCAACCCGTGCATGAAGGCGGCCTCGGCTTCGGCTTCAAATGGAACATGGGTTTCATGCATGACACGCTGAGCTACATGAAGCGGGACCCGGTGTACCGCAAGCACCACCATAATGAGCTCACCTTCGGCCTCCTCTACGCCTATTCGGAAAATTTCGTTCTGCCGCTGTCGCATGACGAGGTCGTTCACGGAAAGGGCTCGCTGATCGCCAAGATGCCGGGCGACGATTGGCAGAAATTCGCCAATCTGCGCGCTTATTACGCTTTCATGTGGGGCTATCCCGGCAAGAAGCTCTTGTTCATGGGCCAGGAATTCGCCCAGTGGAGCGAGTGGAGCGAGGATCGGTCGCTCGACTGGAACCTGCTGCAATACCGCATGCACGAGGGCATGCGGCGCCTGATCCGCGACCTCAACTTCACCTATCGCAGCAAGCCGGCCCTGCATGAACGTGACTGCGAGGGCGAAGGCTTCGAATGGCTGGTTGCCGATGATGGCGAGAATTCCGTCTTCGCCTGGCAGCGCAAGGCGCCGGACCAGAAGCCCATCGTCGTCATCACCAACTTTACTCCCGTCTTCCGCGAGAACTATCTGATACGCCTGCCCCTGGCGGGCCGCTGGCGGGAGATTCTGAATACCGATGCCGACATCTATGGCGGCAGCGGCAAGGGCAATGGCGGGCGCGTGCAGGCCGTCGATGCCGGCGGCAATATCACCTGCTCGATCACGCTGCCGCCCTTGGCGACAATCATGCTTGAACCTGAAAATTAAGACTGGTGGGAGGAGAAAATGGTAGAAAAGCGTATTCAGCCACTTGCCCGCGATGCAATGGCCTATGTTCTGGCGGGCGGCAGGGGGAGCCGTCTCAAGGAACTCACCGACCGGCGTGCCAAGCCCGCCGTCTATTTCGGCGGCAAGGCCCGCATCATCGATTTTGCGCTGTCGAACGCGCTGAATTCGGGCATTCGCCGCATCGGCGTCGCGACGCAATACAAGGCGCATTCGCTGATCCGCCACATGCAGCGCGGCTGGAACTTCTTCCGCCCGGAGCGAAACGAAAGCTTCGACATCCTGCCCGCCTCGCAACGCGTTTCCGAGACGCAGTGGTATGAAGGCACCGCCGACGCCGTTTATCAGAACATCGATATTATCGAGGATTACGGCGTCGAATACATGGTCATCCTCGCCGGCGACCATGTTTACAAGATGGACTATGAATACATGCTCCAGCAGCATGTCGATTCCGGCGCGGACGTGACGATCGGCTGCCTGGAAGTGCCGCGCATGGAAGCGACCGGCTTCGGCGTCATGCATGTCAACGACAAGGATGAGATCTTCGCCTTCATCGAAAAGCCGGCCGATCCGCCCGGAATTCCCGACAAGCCGGATTTCGCGCTCGCCTCGATGGGCATCTATGTCTTCCACACCAAATTCCTGCTCGATGCCTTGCGCCGGGACGCCGCCGACCCGACGTCGAGCCGGGATTTCGGCAAGGACATCATTCCCCATATCGTCAAAAACGGTAAGGCGGTCGCCCACCGCTTCGCCAAATCCTGCGTCCGTTCCGATTTTGAGCACGAGCCCTACTGGCGCGACGTCGGCACGATCGACGCCTACTGGCAGGCCAATATCGACCTGACGGCGATCGTGCCGGAGCTCGATATCTACGACAAGTCCTGGCCGATCTGGACCTATGCCGAGATCACTCCGCCGGCGAAATTCGTCCATGACGACGAGGACCGCCGCGGCTCGGCCACCTCTTCCGTCGTCTCAGGCGACTGCATCATCTCCGGCGCCAGCCTCAACAAGAGCCTGCTCTTCACCGGCGTCAGAGCCAACTCCTTTTCCAAGCTGGAAGGGGCGGTCATCCTGCCGAACGTGAAGATCGGACGGCGGGCGCAGCTTAAGGACGTGGTGATCGACCACGGCGTCGTCATTCCGGAGGGCCTCGTCGTCGGCGAGGATGCCGAGCTCGACGCCAAGCGCTTCAGACGCACAGAAAGCGGCATCTGCCTGATCACGCAACCGATGATCGACAAGCTGGATATCTGACTTATGAAAGTTCTTTCGGTTTCGTCCGAAGTCTTCCCTCTGATCAAGACAGGGGGCCTGGCCGATGTATCAGGCGCCCTGCCAATTGCCCTCAACGCCTTCGGGATAGAGACCAAGACCCTTCTGCCCGGCTATCCCGCCGTCATGAAGGTCATTCGCAACCCCGTCGCCAGGCTTGAATTGCCCGACCTGCTCGGCGAGCGGGCGACAGTGCTGGAGGTTCAGCACGAGGGCCTGGATCTGCTGGTTCTCGATGCACCTGCCTACTACGACAGGCCGGGTGGCCCCTATCTCGATCCGCTCGGCAAGGATCACCCCGACAATTGGCGCCGTTTCGCCGCTCTGTCGCTCGCCGCCTCCGAGATCGCCGCCGGCCTGCTGCCCGGCTGGCGGCCGGATCTGGTCCACACGCACGATTGGCAGGCAGCGCTGACGTCGGTCTACATGCGCTATTATCCGACGCCGGAACTGCCGAGCGTCCTGACGATCCACAACATCGCCTTCCAGGGCCAATTCGGCTCCGACATTTTTGCCGGCCTGCGCCTGCCCGACCATGCCTTCGCCGTCAACGGCATCGAATATTACGGCACCGTCGGTTTCCTCAAGGGCGGCCTGCAGACCGCCCATGCGGTCACAACAGTCAGCCCCACCTATGCCGATGAGATCCTGACACCGGAATTCGGCATGGGGCTCGAAGGCGTCATCGCCACGCGCATCGACCATTTGCATGGCATCGTCAACGGCATCGACACCGATATCTGGAACCCGGCGACCGATCCCGTCGTCCACACCCATTATGGCCCGACAACGCTGAAGAACCGCGAGGAAAACCGCCGCTCGATTGCCGAGTTCTTTCATCTCGACGATGACGATGCCCCGATCTTCTGCGTAATCAGCCGCCTCACCTGGCAGAAGGGCATGGATATTGTCGCCAATGTCGCCGACCAGATCGTCGCCATGGGCGGCAAGCTCGTCGTGCTCGGCTCCGGCGAAGCCGCGCTTGAAGGCGCGCTGCTCGCCTCCGCCAGCCGCCACCCGGGCCGGATCGGCGTCTCGATCGGCTATAACGAGCCGATGTCGCATCTGATGCAGGCCGGCTGCGACGCCATCATCATCCCGTCGCGCTTCGAACCCTGCGGGCTGACCCAGCTTTACGGGCTGCGCTACGGCTGCGTGCCGATCGTCGCCCGCACCGGCGGCCTAAACGACACGGTGATCGACGCCAATCATGCCGCACTTGCGGCCAAAGTGGCAACGGGCATACAATTCTCACCCGTGACGGAAACCGGCATGCTACAGGCAATCCGCCGTGCAATGCATTTTTACGCGGACCGAAAACTCTGGACCCAATTGCAAAAGCAGGGCATGAAATCGGATGTCTCCTGGGAGAAGAGCGCCGAACGCTACGCTGCCCTCTATTCAAGCCTCGTCTCGAAAGGCATGTGACCTAAATGATCAAGTCCGTACCCACCACGCCCTACCTGGACCAGAAGCCCGGCACGTCCGGCCTGCGCAAGAAGGTCCCGGTATTCCAGCAGCCGAATTATGCGGAGAACTTCATCCAGTCGATCTTCGATTCGCTGGAAGGTTATCAGGGCAAGTGCCTGGTCATCGGCGGTGACGGACGCTACTACAATCGGGAAGTCATTCAGAAGGCGATCAAGATGGCCGCTGCCAACGGCTTTGGCAAGGTCATGGTCGGCAAGGGCGGCATCCTGTCGACGCCGGCCGCCTCCCACATCATCCGCAAATACAAGGCTTTCGGCGGCATCATTCTGTCGGCCAGCCACAATCCCGGCGGCCCCACTGAAGACTTCGGCATCAAATACAACATCAACAATGGCGGCCCGGCGCCGGAAAAGATCACCGACGCGATGTACGCGCGCTCGAAGACGATCGACAGCTACAAGATCGCCGATTTCGCCGACGTCAATCTCGACCGCATCGGCAAGGACGAGCTGCCGGGCGGCATGATCCTCTCGGTCATCGACCCGGTCGAGGACTATGCCGCGCTGATGGAAGAACTGTTCGATTTCGGCGCCATCCGCAACCTGATCAGCCTCGGCTTCCGCATTGCCTTCGACGGGATGAGCGCCGTCACCGGCCCCTATGCCAAGGAAATCTTCGAAAATCGCCTCGGCGCTCCCCTGGGCTCAGTGCGCAACTTCATGCCGCTGCCGGATTTCGGCGGTCATCATCCGGACCCGAACCCGGTACACTGCAAAGAACTCTTCGATGAGATGATGGGGGATGACGCGCCCGATTTCGGCGCCGCCTCCGACGGTGACGGTGACCGCAATCTGATTATCGGCCGCGGTATCTTCGTTACCCCCTCCGACAGCCTGGCAATCCTCGCCGCTAATGCCAATCTCGCCCCCGGCTATTCCGGCGGCCTCGCCGGCATCGCCCGTTCCATGCCGACATCGGGTGCTGCCGACCGCGTTGCTGAAAAACGCGGCATCGGCATGTATGAGACTCCGACCGGCTGGAAGTTCTTCGGCAACTTGCTCGACGCCGGCATGGCGACGATCTGCGGTGAGGAAAGCTCCGGTACGGGCTCCAGTCACGTGCGTGAGAAGGATGGCCTCTGGGCCGTGCTGCTGTGGCTGAACATCCTTGCCGTGCGCGGCGAGAGCGTCGCCGACGTCGTCACCCAGCACTGGCAGACCTACGGCCGCAACTACTACTCGCGTCACGATTATGAAGGCCTCGATACCGACGCGGCGAATGGCCTGATGGACAATCTCCGCAGCCAGCTTTCCACCCTGCCGGGCAAGAGTTTCGGCAGCCTGACGGTCGAGAAGGCCGACGATTTCGCCTATCACGACCCGATCGACAAATCGGTCAGCGAGCATCAGGGCATCCGCGTGCTCTTCGAGGGCGGCTCCCGCGTCGTCTTCCGTCTCTCCGGCACCGGCACCTCTGGTGCAACCTTGCGCGTCTACATCGAGCGCTACGAGCCGGATTCGACTCGTCATAACATCGAAACGCAGGAAGCGCTCGCCGATCTGATCGCCGCCGCCGAGAGCATTGCCAGCATTCGTGAGCGCACGGGACGCGACGAGCCAACCGTGATCACCTGATCCGGAGGGGACCATGCGGGGAGAAAGTTCGGCTCGAGGCGGCGCGACCGTCTTCGAAACCGGCGTCGAATTTGCCGTGTGGTCGCAAAATGCCGCACAGCTCGAACTCTGCCTCTTCGAAGATGACGGCAATCGGGAATTCGCGCGCCTGCCGATGGCGCGTGATGGCAACCACATTCATCGCCTCTTCGTCGACCGGCTGAAACAAGGCGCGCGCTACGGCTATCGCGCCGACGGTATCTACGCGCCCGACAACGGCCTCTGGTTCGATCGTTCCAAGCTGCTACTCGACCCCTACGCCAAGGAGATCGACCGGCCGTTCCGCTATGATCCCCGCCTCGGCATCTACGGCGAAGACAACCAGGATCTGATGCCGAAGGCGATCGTCACCGCCGATACCCGCGCCGCCGTCGCCAAGCCGCTCTTCACACCGGGCGGCTTCATTTACGAGGTCGCGGTGCGGCCCTTCACCATTCTTCACCCCGATGTGCCGGCGGTCGAGCGCGGCACGGTCGCCGCCCTTGCCCATCCCTCCGTCATCGCGCATCTGAAGCGGATCGGTGTCGATGCCGTCGAACTGATGCCGATCACCGCCTGGATCGATGAGCGCCACCTGCCGCAACTCGGCCTCACCAACGGCTGGGGGTACAATCCCGTCGGCTTGATGGCGCTTGATCCCAGGATTGTCCCCGGCGGCATGGCGGAACTGCGCAGGACGGTCGCCGCTCTCCATGCTGAAGGCATCGCCGTCATCCTTGATCTCGTCTTCAACCATACCGGTGAGAGCGACCGCTATGGTGCGACACTGTCGCTGCGCGGCCTCGACAACCTGCATTATTACCGCCACGCTCAAAACAGCCCTGGCGAACTGATAAACGACACGGGCACCGGCAACACGCTTGCCTGTGACCACCCGGAGGTAAGGCGCCTCATCGTCGACAGTCTGCGCCATTTCGTGCTCAACGCCGGAGTCGACGGCTTTCGCTTCGATCTCGCCCCGGTGCTCGGCCGCACCGCGACCGGCTTCGCGCGCGATGGGGGAACGCTTGCGGCGATCTTGGCCGACAACGTGCTTGCCGATCGGATCATGATCGCCGAGCCCTGGGACATCGGCCCGGGTGGCTACCAGCTCGGCAATTTCCCGCCGCCCTTCCTCGAATGGAACGACAGGGTGCGCGACGATCTGCGCTGCTACTGGCGCGGCGACCAGCGGAAAACCGGTTCGCTCGCAACCGCACTCGCCGGCTCCTCCGATATTTTCTCCCGCAACGACGGCAAAGAGACGCGCAGCGTCAATTTCCTCGCCGCCCATGACGGCTTCACGCTGATCGACCTCGTCTCCTATGCCGGCAAGCACAATGACGCCAACGGCGAGCACAATCGGGATGGCCACAACGAAAACCACTCCTGGAACAACGGCGTCGAAGGGGAGACCCTCTATCCCAGTATCCGCAAGCGCCGGATAAACGACGTGATGGCGCTGATATCGACGCTCTTTGCCACCCGCGGCAGCATCATGCTGACAGCGGGTGACGAAGGCGGCCGCAGCCAACGTGGCAACAACAACGCCTATTGCCAAGACAATGAGATCACCTGGCTGGACTGGAAGGCGCTGAACGACGACCTCGTCGCCCATACTGCCTTTGTCGCGGGGCTCCGCCGCCGCTTCACCATCTTTTCCGAAACGGGCTTTCTGTCAGGAAACGGCGACGTCGAATGGATTTCGCTTTCCGGCGAACCGATGACCGTTGCGGAATGGGAGACGCCGTCGCTCTCGACCCTCGGCATGCTGCTCGCCACAGGAGATCGAGCCTCGCGCGGCAGAAAGACCCGGCTTGCCGTGCTCTTCAATCGTTCGGAGAGCCGCCAGCTCTTTACGCTCCCGTCGGAGGGCGAACCGGCCTGGCGACAACTAACGCCGGACGGAGCGAAGAAGGCCGGCGCCCGCGTGACCGTCGAGCCACGCTCCGTCGCCTTTTTCATAGAAAAATGACTGCCTCCCTCCACTCACGCAAATCCTTGTCGCAATCGTCATAAATGCACGATAAGGCTTGGCCCGGCGGCTTTTCTCACGAGGAATTCATGGTCACGGAAATTTCACTCGCCGACGTGCGGGGATTGATCGGCATGGAAACGGGCCTGTCGGATTGGATCACTGTCGATCAGACGATGATCGACTCCTTTGCGGGGGCGACCGACGACCATCAGTTCATTCATGTCGATCCCAAGCGCGCGGCGGAAAGCCCCTTCGGCGGCACCATCGCCCACGGATTCCTTACGCTGTCTCTGCTGTCGGCGATGAACTACAACTGCCTGCCGAAAGTGCGCGAGCAGACAATGGGCATCAACTACGGCTTTGATCGCGTTCGCTTTATGACGCCGGTCAAGAGCGGAGCCCGTGTGCGCGGCCGCTTCCTGCTTTCCGACGCCCGCTTTCGTGGCGGCGGCATGCTGATGACCACCTACGACGTGACGATCGAAATCGAAAACGAGAAGAAGCCGGCGTTGACGGCACGATGGATCACCATCATCCAGTTCGACCCGAAGGACCGCCCGGAAGACGCTTAGGCCAGCGCCGCTTCCTTGGCCACCCCGACTGATGAACGCTTCGCCCCATCCAGCATGGATGCCACAGATCCATACGAAATGGGCCGCAACTGTCATTTGCGGCCCTGAAAATCTCATCTGGTTCTAGTCTGGTCTAGCGGTCTGATTTCCCAGGCATCAGCAACAGTAGACCACTTACGATCAGTGCGCCCGCATAGACAACCAGACCCGGCGCGTAGCTTTCATAATGGGCACGGCTGAGGGGAAGCAGTGTTGCGCCAAGAGCGGCACCAAACTGGAATACCGCGAATATGGTGCCATAAACCCGCCCGAAGGCAGTGAGCCCGAAGCTCCTTTTGATGATGTAACTCAGCACATCGAATTCCGCGCCGTAGACCATACCAATTAGGATGGCGCAAAGATAGACGAGTGCTCCGGCCGGACCCAAGGCATAGAGCAGACAGGCCGCCGCACCGCCGATGCAGACGGCACTCATCAGGCGCTTGGCGGAGACATAATCCAGGAGAACGCCCGTCAGAAACCGGCCGACCAGCACCGCAAGACCAAAGACGGCCTGCACGAATGCGGCCTGCTGCGGTGTCGCCCCGCCATCGATCAGAAGCGAGATCTGGTTGGTGACAAGACCGGTGTTGACGAACCCCAGCAGGAAGAAGGCAACCGTCAAGGTGACGAAGCTCTGCGTCCTGATCAGGCTCTTGAATTCTTCGTTCTTCTGCCGAGCAAACGCAGCGCCGGCGCGGGTAGGACGGACGTCCGGCGATTCAAACAGAAACAGGGCATTGATCGGCAGCACGATCAGCAGAACGATGATACCCAGGCTGACATAGGCCCACTGAACGGAGCCGTTCAGGATGATGTAGGTGAGAATGGGGGGCAACATGGCGGCGCCAAGCCCAATGCCGCCATTGGCAACGCCGATCGCAAGCCCCAGCCGCCGTTCGAACCAGGTCGAGACAACGCGGAGATAGGAAACCGGCCAAAGACCTATGGCAAGCAGCGGCAACAAGCCATACATGATGTAGAAGCTGCTGATATTGCTGCTGAGGAAATACATGCCGCCGAGACCAAGCGCAAAGGCGAGGCAGGACGACAAAACTATGGGCCGCGCGCCGAAGCGGTCGATCAGATAGCCCTGTATGGGCGAAACGACCATGATCATCAGCGAGACGATAGTTGCGGCGAAAAGGATGGAAGGTTTCGACCATCCGAACGTCTTAGACAAGGGTTCGACGAAAACCCCGAAGACGAAGAGCAGGAATGTGCTTGGCCCGAAAACCAGCCCTACCGTGGCCGCGAAGGTTGCGCCGATCGCGGGTCGGTTGGATGCGTTGAGCATGGTGGACGGCCTTTGATCAGCCGCGGCTGCGACAGCATTGTCGGTCATATCATTTCCTCCGGATGACCATGGATACATGCATGAACCAAGCCGGACCAGCAGGCCGGCCTATATTGGAAATCCGCGGCTCAGCCTCCCGTCACCGAGCGCTGCAGAAGTGCGTTCACCGCCTGCGACCGCTCGAAAAGCGGGATGTGGGCGGCGCCCTCGATGATCTCAAAGCGCGCCCCGGCAATTGCCTCGGCCAAGGCCCGGCCGGCCTGCGGCGGCGTTGCCTCGTCATGCTCTCCCACTGCAACCGTCACCGGCATGGTGAGGCTTGCCGCGGAGTGGCGACAATCAGCCACCGCCAGTGCATCGCAACCGGCGGCATAGCCTTCCGATGGTGTGCGGGCGAGCATGGTTGCGAGGCCCCGTCCCTCGTCGCTTTGCCTGCCTTGTGGCGTTGTCCATCGCGACAGGACCGCCTCCTCGATGGCGGCAATGCCCACGGCGCGCACTTTAGCGGCACGATCCTTCCACATCTGTGGAGCGAGGCTGACAATGTTCGAATCCAGCAATGTCAGGGACCGCACCTGCTCCGGCAAGGTCGCCGCCGCGCATTGTGCCACCAGGCCGCCAATCGATATGCCCGCCAGGTGGAATGTCGTCACACCAAGCGCCGCCAACATGGCGACGACATCCTCCGCCAGGACCTCCACCGTCACCGGCGTCCGCGAAACTTCGCTGAGGCCATGACCTCGGAAATCGGGACAGATGACGAAATGCGTCTGGCTGAAGGCCCTGACCTGGCGCTCCCACACTGCGTGCGAGGTTCCGAGCGAATGCAGCAGAACCAGCGCCGGGTCCTTTTCAGAACCGTAAAGCGCCACATGCAGACCATGATCGTCGATATTGAGGAACATGGATCAGAACTCCTCGCTGAGAGCGGCCAGCGCTTTTTCCACGATCGCCGTCTGCGCCTGCGGTGCCGCCCGTTCCCGCTCCAGCCGGCTGATTTCGAGCGAGGAATCCACGACCAGCTTGCAGCGATCGTACCGGCGACGCATGAAGCTTTGCAGCGCCGTCGGCACATACATGTTCCGGGCCATTTCCTCGCCCAGCACAAGCCCGTCCTCGATGCCCATGCCGGCACCCGAAGCGAGCTGCGGCGTGGTGGCATGGGCCGCATCGCCGATCAGCACCGTATTGGCACGAACCCAGCTTTCACCCGCCAGAACCGTTTCCAGCGGACGGCAGATGATGTTCGACCCGGCGGTTAGCCCTTGCGCGATCTCCTTCAATACACCGCCATAGTCGTGCAGAAGCTCACGCAGAACCTCATGCTGGTTTGCCTCCTCGCGCCAGACCGGCTCCGGCTGCGCTTCCAGATAGAACATGTACATCTGGTCCGGCGCGACCGGGTTTAGACCGACTTTGGCGGGTCCGCCGAGGAAGAAGGTGCGGCGCCGGATTTCCGGGTGTCGCGCCATCATCAGCCGCCAGCACATCTGGCCTGCGTAGCGGGGAGCGGGCGCCTCGGCAAACATCTGCTGCCGGGTACGCGAGTAGATGCCATCGGCCCCGACGACGAGATCATAGACGGTGCTCTCACCCTTACTGAAGTGCACATGCGCCAGATCGCCCTGCCAGTCGATTTCCTCGACCGTCACCCCGAGCCTGATTTCCGGCGCAAGCGCGAGGAGCCGCTCGGACATGATGCCGTGCAGGACCGGCCGCAGAATGCCGCCTGCGCTTGGTATGGCACCAAGCGCCTCGCCGCGGGTATCGAGTTGGAAGAGTGGCTTGCCCTCCGCCGAGCAGATATCGATGCCGTCGGCAGCATAACCGCGCTCCAGCACGGCCTCCAGAATGCCGAGCCGCCCCATGGCGCGAAGCGTCGGGCCGGTGATGGTGATGCCAGCCCCATAGACCCGCCATTGCGGGTCCTGATCGCAGAGATGAACGTCAAGCCCGGCTTCGCGAAGGGAGATGGCGGCTGCCATGCCGGCAATGCCGCCGCCGATGACGAGAGCCTTGCGCCTGTCACCCATGGCTGACCGCCGCTGCCAGTTCGCTCTTGCCGAAATGGCCGATGCCGATTCCAGTATACCAGTCATTGACGGCCCGGTAATAGGCCCGGCGGAACGGCAATCCGTCAGCAGCGCCCATGGCCGCCATCCACATACGGATTTCCTCGGCGCCGTTGCCGGCGGTATGCACCTGCTCCGAGGCATATTGGATAACCGCATCGGGATCACCTGCTTCGAAAAATTTCAGCAGAGTCTCGTCGAAATCGCGGTTCACCATGCCCATGCGCGGTGTCGCGATGTCATGGCTAATTCCGCCGGTGGCAAGGATTGCCACGCGCTTGACGCCGTCGTAGCGACGGATGGCGTCGCCCAGGAACTTGCCGAACTGATAGCAGCGCCGCATGGTGGGCATGGGTGGCTGGACGCAGTTGAACAGGATCGGCACGATCGGCAGGTTCGGGTCGAGGCCCGCAAGCTCCAGCGGTGTCAGCGAGCCGTGATCGAGCACCATTTCCATGGAGAAGCTCGGGTCGAAATCGGCCTTCAGCGCTTCCTGCAGCAGATAGGAACCAAAGGCTTGATGGCCGGTAAAGACGCGGCGCTTCGCCTTCAGCCAATGTTCGACGGGGCTTTCATAGCTTTCGCCGACACCGATGCAGAGGGCTGGAAAATTGTCGAGAAAGAAGTTGTGCAGGTGATCGTTGGAGAGGACCACCAGCGCATCCGGCTGGCCCGCCTCGAAGTCGCGGCCCATGGCCTCGTAAGCGCCGAAGATTTCCGTGCGCAGTTCCGCCGGGATACGGTCGGGAAAATTCAGCATCACCGGCGTGTGGCTTGCCGTATAGATTCCGGTTAATTCAGCCATTTGTCGTCTCCTTCTTTCATCAGGCTGCGCAGTGCCGCAAGCGATACGTCTTCGGGAATGCGCACGCCGATGCAGTGGGCGCGCAACAGGTAGGGGTTCACGCCGGCCTCGTAGAGACCGGCCACGTCATTGCCGCTGATCATCTCGGCCATCTCGGGGCTTAGCTTGAAGCGCGCCAGATAGGCCGCCTTGTTCTGATTATAGGCCGCAAGATCATCCGGCTTGTGGTGGAGTTCATAGAGAACCTTATCGAGAAGATAGGCCTCCGTGGTGGGCATCATCAGCCGCCAATTGCTCATGGCGAAATCCTTTCCGTCAGGTCAGGTGGTTGCGGACCCACGACACGATCGTGGGGACGGTGTGTGGGCCAAAGCCCATGTGTCCGCCGGGAAAGAGCCGGACGGATTTCGGGCTGCCGTGTTCGAGCAGAAGATGGATGTCGGCGATCGGGCATTGCTTGTCCTCCTTGCCGTTGACCAGCAGCAGCGGCGCAGAGGGGCGCGACAGAAGATCCTGATCGAGAAGCGAAAGAACCCGGAAACCTTCGACATATTCGGCGTCATTCTTCGCGCCCAACATGCGGCTGCGGGTTTCCACCAGTTCCATGAGGTAGCTGTCGGGATAACGCGACGCCTCCACCCATTCCGGCTGAAACATGTAATGGACGCCGCCACCCCAGTTGACAGCGCAGCGAAGGCTTCCCGGGATCAGGTGGGCGAGTTTGGTTGCCCAGTGACCGCCGAAGGAGCGACCGATCAGGCCAATCCGGCTGCCATCGAGGTCCTCGGACTTCATTGCCCATTCGATGACCGGCAGAAACTGGATTTCGCCGTTCTGCCGCGCCTTCAGGGGCGATTCTCCCGTGCCGACATTATCCATGGCAATGGTCGCGATACCCTGGGCAACGAGAGCGTTCGAAAGCTCTGTCATCTCCTCTTTCCAGGCATCGACGCCGCCCCACATGATCAGAACGGGAGGCTTCTCCACGCCTGCAGGTTTGCGCAAGTAGAAGCGAATTTGACCGGATAGCGCATCGGGAGCCTCGAAAGGCAGGCTGACCGGCACAATGGGCGGTTCTGCCAGCGCACCGAATTTCGCATAGGCATCGAGTTCCAGCCTGTAGCTTTCTTCCTTGGCCGGATGATTGGGACAAGGGAAGCGACCCAGGAAGTAGAAGCCATAGGCTTGATAATAGGCACCGCGTGCTGCCGCCACATCACCGCCCGCCATATGCCCACCGGCAATGGCCATGAAATGGTTGCCGGTTGCGATCCAGGCCCTCGCCCAGTGCTCACCATCTAGCCCGGTCAGCGCTTCGATCGTTTCCAGCGTTGCCTGCGGGTCGGTCAGACCAAGGGGGTGGATGCGCTTGGCAAGGCGATCGCGCATCCATTCCTTTGCGTTCTCTAGTGACCGAAGCCCGGTCAATTCGCCGGTGGCCTGTGCTGTGTTTGACATCAGCATTCTCCAATATTTTCGTCTTCAGTCGCCATCACCAGATCGCTTCCAGTGCGGCCCGTTGCGTTTCTGCGGTTTCAAGGGATCGTCCCAGATGGCGAAGAGCGTTCGCCACCGGCGCAATCAGAGCCGAGTTGTCTGCAGCCACCGTGCAATCAGGGAGGAAAAGATTGTTTTCGAAGCCAAGGCGCGCATGTCCGCCCAGCAGTGCGGCTGTCACCGCGCAGGCGGCTTCATCCTTGCCGAAGGCACAGACTGTCCAGTGTGAGAAGGAAGCTTGCCGGGCCACGCCGAGAAATTCACCCAGGTCGGCCGGGCTGGATTGCTGGCTTGCCGTATAGCGGCCAAGTACAAAAAGCACCGGAATATCGTCCGCCGGAATGACCCCACGCAGGCGCATGTCCTGCAAGCGGGCCACATCCGCAGCATCGTACAGAATGATCTGCGGAAAGATCCGCTCCCGGCGCATCCATTCAAGTAGATCGGAAAAGGCGATTTCGTGCAGTGCATCGGGCGCAACTTCCCGCAGAGCCATGGAACAGGCTTGTGGACGCAGCCTACGCACGAGATCGTTTTGCTCCTTCGGTGTATAGCGGCCAAGCGCTTCCGTCGTGACCTGCACGATCAATCGTTCGCCAACCCGTGCGCGGATGGCCTCTTCTGTGGCTCGATAACAATCCACATCCAGGCAATGCTGGCCTGCTGCGTCCCGTACATGCACATGGATCATGCTGGCGCCTGCGGTCAGGCAGGCTTCCGCACATTCCGCAAGCTCCTGCGGCGCAATCGGCAAGGCGGGATGATCCGCTTTTGTGCGTCTTCCCCCGTTTGGCGCAACAGCGAGCGCAATGCCTCGCCGGCAATCCGCCGGGGCCGATAAATCCTGCATGACAATAATCCTCGATCCTCCGTCCGCCCACGCACCTAGCCAGGGCGGAACCAAACCGGAAGTGGCTTCCGGCATCTCATCTTTCTGGCCTCCACCAGAATTTTTGAGCGTGATCAAAAATCGCACAGAACCTGCCGACTGTCAATTTGATCATGCTCATTTTTTTGAGATGAGAAGGCGTTTACGATCTTACAGACCGTTTTGTCGCCCAAGGTAGATCGTATCCGCTTGCTTCGATCAGTTGGAGATCAGGCGTTATAGCCTCAAGGCCGATCTATGAGGAGACAGGCCCTTCATGACGATTTCGATCTGTCGCCGTAGTCTTTCGGTTCCGTCCTCGAGATTCAGTTCATTGTCTGAAAGCCAGATGCGCAGATCAACTTGATAAATGGCAAATATAGCCTGCGCGATCATCTCTGCTGTCTCGGAGGCGCTGATGACGCCCGCCTTGAGCGCCTCGTCGATCAAGTCGGTCAGCAAATGACGCAGGGCATGACGGGTGCGATTGAAGCGTTCTGCCTGCGTGCCTGACTGGTAGAAATACATCTCCCGCAAGGCGGCCTGTGACAGAACGGGATTTTCCGCGAAATACTGATAGTGACGCCGCAAGATGATAAGCAGATTGGCCAGCAGCGATTTTTCCGGGCTGATCAAAGCCCGTGCTTCCTCGATGCACATCTCAAGCCCGTCATTGACGATCAGAAACAGAAGATCGCGCTTGGTCTCGCCATAGACGAAGACGGTGCCCATACCCACGCCGGCGGCGGTGGCAATCTCGCGCGTCGTCGTGTCGTCGAAGCCTTTGGAAAGAAACAGGTCGAAAGCAGCTTTCTTGATGCGGAGCAGCTTGTCTTCCTTGTTCTTCTCCCGCACGCTCTCGCGTTTCATCGACACCCCAAACCCTTGCCGCTGCATGATTTCACCTTAGCCGATTCTGGTCCAAGGAAATTATGCAGTAAACCTTTGCGCTAAAAGCGGAAATAGTCGGCGGCCTGTCCGAGCTGCTGACAGCGGCCACGTTATCCGACCGTAACGGCAATGATCAAGCGGGGAATGCGCAAACGGGAAATTCTCAAGACGGAAAGCACCCGATGTAAGCAGTGGCTGGGCGACAAGGACGCCGCCCAAGCGTTGCCCAGCCGTTGCGCTGCACGTCGTAGAAGCCTTCACCATTGCCCGCTAGACCGTCATACCGCAAAGCGCGGTGTTCTCACAGCGCAGGAGAACACAATCATTCCGTCTAGGTCAGGTAGTGATCCGTGGTCTTGGACGCAATCTCCTCAAACGAGAGACCATCCGCAAGCTCCACAAGTTTGAACAGGGCGCCGCTCGAGGGCCGCTCAAAGATCGCGAGAAGTTCCGCGCGGTCTTGCGGAAGATTAGGTTGCCGCTTTCGTCGGCCTTCCAGCCCTTGATGATCGCCAAATCACCAAAAATTCCGCGCTCAAGGATGTATTCCTGGCCTTCAAATACCTTGCTTTCCTTCCCTTCAGCGACAGCCGTGCCGACACCCGTCTTTGTGTAAAAGCCGGGTATTCCAACACCCCCCTGCGCGGCATCGCTCTGCATGCGTGCCCTGAGGACAGAACTCGACCTCGAGTTCCCCAGCGATGTACTGGCGCCCGAATTCTTTGTTCTCTCCGACGTAGCTCGAGATCATCTTCTTGATCTCTGAGGCGCGTGTTTGCCGATATCCCTGTACAACCGATCATCTTTCATGTCGTTTCACGCGCCGCCGAGAGCGACGCGGTTGTCCATGAAGTCCTTCACCATGCCCGCAGTATCAGGCTCTCGGACGCGTAACCGTTGCTCGCTGTTCAGCCGCTAGACTAAGCAGCCGGCTTGTAGGCCTCAGTGCCCGGCGTCTTCCGCCGCCTCGGCCAAAAGCCCGAAAACAAAATCGGAAAACGACCGCCAGCACTCTACCCGGAACGTATCTTCCTCCGTGCGGAGAAGCACGATCTCGGCCTTGCCAAAGATCGTACGTGAGGCAGCGCCGACCGGAAAGGAAGAAAGAGACAGATCCTGCGGGCAGCCGGCCGCAAGCGTGGCCTCCGCACCCGGTCCCGAAACGATGATTGCCACATTGCGGTGGGAAACGTCGGTCGCCGAATGCAGCGCGCCGGAGCTTGAACACGCCGCCATCAGATCGCCGCCCGCTTCGTCGATCAACAGCCACTCGTCCGGCCCGATCCAGAGCGCCGATCGCGCACCGGCGCGGCCGGACGTCTTCGGAGTGGTCGGCACGGACAGGCCGAGAGCCAAGGAAAGTGCTTTGAGCGACCCTGCCGGCGCGCGCAGCGCCACGCGACTTGCGGGCGGTGCGACTGTCAGGCGCACTGTGGCGGAGCCGCCGAGACGGCCGGCCAGCGCCGGCTTGCGAATTGCGACATCAGCCATGGATGCGACCCCCTTCTTTGTCAAAGAACACCAGATCCGTCACTTCGACGGCAATCGTCCGGTCCGGCATCGGCACATAAAGCGTCTCGCCCATCCGCGCCCGGCCGCCGGCGACAAGCGCGAAGGCGATCGACCTACCGCAATTTTCGGACCAATAGGACGATGTGACGTGGCCGAGCATCGTCATCGGCTTCGGCTCGTTCGGGCTCGCGACGATCTGCGCGCCTTCTTCAAGCACCAGCTTCGGGTCCTTGGTGACGAGACCGACGAGCTGCTTGCGCCCCTCCTTGACAAGGTCCGGCCGCTGCAGTCCGCGAATGCCGACGAAGTCCTTCTTTTTCTTCGAAACCGCCCAGGCGACGCCCGCGTCATCAGGGGTCACGGTCCCGTCCGTGTCCTGGCCGACGATGATATAGCCCTTCTCGGCGCGAAGAACGTGCATGGTCTCGGTGCCGTAGACGCAAGCACCGAGCGGTTCGGCATTGGCCCAGACGGCTTCGAGCACCGACTGGCCGTAATCAGCCGGCACGTTGATTTCGAAGCCGATTTCGCCGGTGAAGGACACGCGGAAGAGTCGCGCCGGTACGCCGCAGACCGTGCACTCGGCAACGCTCATATGCGGGAAGGCCTCGCTCGAAAGATCGAGCCCTTCGACCAGAGGCTCGACGATTTCGCGCGCCTTCGGCCCTTGCACGGCGATAACAGCCCATTGTTCGGTCACCGAGGTCAGCCACACCTTCAGATCGGGAAATTCCGTCTGCAGGTAGTCTTCCATATGGTGGAGAACACGCGGCGCTCCGCCTGTCGTCGTCGTCACATGGAAACGATCTTCGGCCAGGCGGCCGACGACGCCATCGTCATAAACGAAACCGTCCTCGCGCGTCATGATGCCGTAGCGCGCTTTGCCGGGCTTCAGCGTGTCCCAGGCATTGGTGTAGATGAGGTTGAGGAATTTCGCCGCATCCGGGCCTACCACCTCGATCTTGCCGAGCGTCGATGCATCGAAGATACCTGCCGATTGGCGGGCCGTCCGGCATTCGCGCGCGACGGCCTGATGCATGTTCTCGCCCGAGCGCGGGTAGAACCAGGCGCGCTTCCAGTTCCCGACATCCTCGAAAACAGCGCCATGGGCTTCTTCCCAGTCGTGCAGCGGCGTCTTGCGCGTCGGATCGAACAGCTTCCCGCGCGAATGGCCGATCAGTGTCCCATAGGTCACCGGCGTATAGGGGGCGCGGAAGGTGGTGAGACCGACCCGCGGGATTTCCTTGCCGAGCATTTCCGCGGCGATCGCCAGGCCATGCATGTTGGAAAGCTTGCCCTGGTCCGAGGCCATGCCGTTGGTCGTAAAGCGCTTGATATGCTCAATCGAATGCATGCCTTCGCGCACGGCAAGGCGGATATCCTTGGCGCAGACGTCGTGCTGGAAATCGATGAAGGCCTTGGCGTTCGTCTTCGGCCCGGCGCCTTCGGCAGCGCCGATCATGCCGCCCGTCCAATCATAGGGCTGCTCGGCGGAAATCGTGATCTTCCCGCCACCGCTCTTGCCGGCGGCCTGCGCCATCAGTTCGCCGGCAGCAAGCGATTCCTCGACTGTTTGCTGCAGGTCGTCGGTGCCGTTGCACGCGCCGACGGAGAGGCAGTCCTGGGCATAGGTGCCGGGCAGGAAGCGCTGGCTTTCCGGTTCGAAGGCCACCTTACCGCGCGACTGCGAGAACAGATGGACCGACGGCGTCCAGCCGGCCGAAACCAAGAGCGCATCGACCGCGATCTTGCGCGGCGAACCGCCGCCGTTGCGCGCTACCGTCATCGATGAGATGCGCAGCCGCCCCGCCGTGTTGACGACCGACTGGCCTGTGAGAACATCGATGCCGAGCGAACGCGCCTCTGCGAGCACCGCCTCTCCCGGCGCCTGCCTGCAATCGACGATGGCGGCGATCGAAACGCCGGCGCGCTTCAGATCGAAAGCCGCCTCATAGGCGGAGTCATGCGCCGTGTAGATGCCTACATTGCTGCCGACGGCAACGCCGTAATGATTGAGATACATCCGCCCTGCCGAAGCCAGCATGATGCCGGGCCGGTCGTTGTTCGGAAATACCATATGCCGCTCGATCGCGCCGTTGGCGAGGATCACTCGCTTGGCCCGGACCTGCCACAGCCGCTCGCGCGGCAGATCTCTCGATGGTTTGGCAATATGATCGGTGACACGTTCGGCGAGGGCGACGAAATTGTGGTTGTAGTAGCCGAAGGCGGTCGTGCGGATGAGCACTTCGACATTGTCCATCGCCTTCAGCCGCGCCACGGTTTTCTGCGCCCAGGCGTAACCATCCTGCCCGTCGATCGTTACGCCGGCATCATAGCGCAGCGCACCACCGGCTTCCGCCTGCTCGTCGCAGAGGATCACCTTGGCGCCCGTCTCGGCCGCGGCCAGCGCCGCCGACAGTCCGGCAACACCGGCGCCGACCACCAACACGTCGCAATGGGCGTAGCGGCTGGCATAATGGTCCGGATCCTCTTCCGTCGGGGCGACGCCGAGGCCGGCGGCACGGCGGATGAACGGCTCGTAGACATGTTTCCAGGCGGAACGCGGCCACATGAAGGTCTTGTAGTAGAAGCCGGCGGCGAAGAACGGCGACATCAGATTGTTGACCGCACCGACGTCGTAGGCAAGCGAGGGCCAGCGGTTCTGCGACTGGACGATCATGCCGTCGAAGATTTCCTGCACCGTAGCGCGCACGTTCGGCTGCTTGCGCGCCGTATCGCGGGCAACGTCGATCAGCGCGTTCGGCTCCTCGGCCCCTGCCGAGAGGATGCCGCGGGCCCGGTGATATTTGAACGACCGGCCGACGAGATGAATGCCGTTGGCGATCAGCGCCGAGGCGACGGTATCGCCTTCCAGCGCCGTATAGCCCTTGCCGTCGAAGCTGAAACGCGCAGTCTTGGCCGGCGTCAGGCGACCCTTCCCGGCGATACGATTAGCACCGCTCATTGCGCCTCTCCTTCCACGGCTTCATATGTCTCGACAGGGCTATGCTGTTCGGCCTCGGCACCGATCCGCGGCTTCGGCTCGCCTGCCTTGTAAGTCGTGATGAACTTGTCGCTCACCGTGTCGCGCGCGGCATTGAAGAAGCGGCCGCAGCCGTGAATATGCCGCCAGCGTTCGAAGATCAGCCCTTTGGGGTTCTCGCGCAGAAAGAAATACTCTTCGAATTCTTCGTCCGAGATCGAAGCGATGTCGGCCGGCCGCACTATGTGCGCGTCACCGGCGCCGCGGAATTCGAGCTCGGAACGCTCTTCCTGACAATAAGGGCAATGGATCAGCAGCATGTGAGATTTCCTTCTCCTCCCCTTCTTCCCAGCGGGGAGAAGGTGCCTGCAAGGCGGGTGAGGGGGTGAGCGACGAAAGCGGGCTTCCAGATAATATTCATCATCAGTGCGCCACCGCGGCCGCAGCCGCTTCGTCGATCAGCCGGCCGCTGCGGAAGCGTTCCAGCGTCAGCCCGGCGTTGAACTTGTGCGCTTCATCGCGGGCGATCAGGTGCGCGAAGAGATTGGCCGATCCCGGCGTCGCCTTGAAGCCGCCGGTGCCCCAGCCGCAATTCACGTAAAGCCCGGGGACCGGCGTCTTCGACTGGATCGCCGAACGGTCCGGCGTATTGTCGACGATACCGCCCCATTGCCGCATCATCTTGACGCGTCGGAACATCGGGAAGAGTTCGCAGATGGCGTCGAGCGTATGCGTGATGATCTGCAGCCCGCCGGTCTGCGAATAGGAATTGTATTGGTCGGTGCCGGCGCCGATGACGAGTTCTCCCTTGTCGGACTGGGAGATATAGGCGTGCACCGTGTTCGACATGACGACGCATGGGAAGATCGGCTTCAGCGGCTCGGAAACCAGCGCCTGCAGCGGGCTCGATTGCAACGGCACCCGCACATCCGCCATCTTCATGAGGGTTGACGTATGGCCCGCGGCCGACACGCCGACTTTTCTGGCGCCGATAAAGCCGCGCGAGGTCTCGACCCCGGTCACCCGTCCGTCGGGGCCGCGCCGGATGCCGGTCACTTCGCAGTTCTGGATGATATGCACGCCTCGGTCGGAGGCCGCCCGCGCATAACCCCAGGCGACCGCATCGTGCCGTGCGGTGCCGCCGCGCCGCTGCAGCGCCGCGCCATTGATCGGGTAGCGCGCGCTGGCGGAGATGTCGAGCGGCGGACAATAGGCCTTGGCCTGCTCCGGCGTCAGCCATTCATTGTCGATGCCGTAGAGCCGGTTGGCATGGATGTGCCGCTTGAAGGACTGCTGGTCGTGAATATTGTGCGAGAGCATCATCACGCCGCGCGGCGAATACATCACATTGTAATTAAGCTCCTGCGACAGCCCCTCCCAGAGCTTCATCGAATGCTCGTAGATGTGCATGCTCTCTTCGTAGAGATAGTTCGAGCGGATGATGGTGGTATTGCGCCCGGTATTGCCGCCGCCGAGCCAGCCCTTCTCGATCACCGCCACATTGGTGATGCCGTGCTCCTTGGCGAGATAATAGGCGGCTCCCAGGCCGTGCCCGCCGGCGCCGATGATGACGACGTCGTATTCGGCGCGTGGCTCCGGTGAAGTCCACTGCTTCTCCCAACCTCTGTGGCCGCGAAGGGCCTCCCGCGCCACGGCAAAAACCGAATATTTCCGCATCCGCCTTCTTCTCCTTCAGGCAAGGACTGTTCTCGCGCCCATACAAATCGCAAATCCAAATGCGGCACAACGGCTCTTTTGCGACGCGCGAGAGCTTCGCTTTTGACACTGAACGACATCATGTCGAAAACTGCGCAATTTCCGATGGTGCCGAGCGCCGCTTCCCAATCTCGAATAAACGCCATTCGGCAGGATGATGCGCAAGCTGGCTTCCCACCCGGCGGCGGGCCTCACCTAACCCAAGAGGGCGAAAAGACAAGCAGTTACTAAAATGCTAATTTTCCCCATTTGCCGGGGCTGGTGTATCATGCAGGGGCGGCGTTTATTATTCCAGACGGTTTTTACTGTGCTTTGCGGCGCCCAGCTGGCGACTGCCGAGCCGGTGGGCCAGGCTGTCCTCATCAAGACCGAGGTAACGGGACAAGCCGGCCCAATCGAAGTCAACACAAGCGTTCACCGCGACGAACGCATCAGGACATCACAGTCGGGACTCGGCCAGTTTCTGTTTAGGGACGGCACCAAACTTGCGGTCGGCTGGGGTTCCTCCGTCGTCATTGACAAGTATGTTTTCGACGATTCTCAATCGGTGAGGAAACTCACCATCAAGGCCGCCAAGGGAACCTTCCGCTGGGTCAGCGGCAATTCCAAATCCTCGGCCTATCAAATCCTGACGCCGGCAGGCACGATCGGGGTGCGCGGCACCGCATTCGATTTTTATGTCGGTCCCGACGGCACCACCGCCGTCGTCCTCTTGAACGGCGAAGCCCGCTTCTGCGGCCCCGGCGGCTGCCGGCAGCTGCAGCAGCGCTGCGACTGCGTCGTGGCCAAGCCAAACGGCGATATGACGCCGGCCCGCCGGGTCGATCCCAGCGTTCTCGATACGCTCGGAAATCCCCGCGCCCTGCCCTTCCTGTCCGGCAACCAGCGGCTGGCGGGCGGCATCGGCATGCTCGGCGGCTGCAATATGGCCTCCGTTGTGCCCGAAAGAAAGGACAGAACGCGGCCTCCGCCGGCAGTTGCGCCTGCGCCGCAAAGGCAGGATCCGCCACAGAGACAGGCCGAGCCACAAAAGGAGCGCCCGAACAAGCCCGACAAGCCCCATCACGACAGGCCGCACCATGATAAGCCGGATAGGCCTGACAAGCACGAGGGCCATGGCCGGCATGATGATGATGGCAAGCCGGGAAATCACGGCGAGGATCATCGCCGACACGACCGCGACCACCATGGACATCGAGATCGTGATCATGCCGGAGATCGAAGCCACGACAGCGGTCGGAATTTCAATCGTGACCGCTGAGGCGGTCAGTCGGCGGCGCTCTTTTCGACCCTTCCGGCGCCTCGCGGAAATGATCGGTCCTGCCGGATATGCGCTGGTAAAATTCCGCCAGGCCGCCGATCACCTGCACCGCCCTGAGCTTTGCCGTACCGATGAGTTTCCGGCTGTTTCGCGAGTGCGATTGCAGGGCCTGCATCAACTGCCGGTGAACGACCTCGAGCGCAGCAAATTCACGGGATGCCGCGACGCGCTCATCGCCGACGACGGCAAGGATCTTGGTGCGGCTGCTCTTTCCCTTGAGTGGAAGGGCGCCGGCCTCGATCAACGCCATCCCCCGCACTGAACGTGCCGTGCTGTCGGAGATGAGGATATCGAAACCGACCTCCTTGCAGGACGACTCGATGCGGGCCGCGACGTTGACGGCATCTCCGACGGCCGAATAATTGAAGCGGGTCTTGGCGCCCATATTGCCGACGCAGGCAAGGCCGGTATGGATGCCGATACCGATGCCGACCTCCTGATCGGGCCCGAAGCCGAAGGCGTCGCCGGCATTCAGTTCTGCGAGTGTCTCTCGCATGGCGAGCGCAGTGCGAACCGCCCTGGTCTCGTGATCCGCAACATCAACCGGCGCATTCCAGAACGCCATGATCGAATCGCCGATAAATTTGTCGAGCGTGCCTTCATTCGCCACGACATGCCGGCTCAGCGCGTCGAGCAGTGTGTTCAGGAATGCAACGACATCGGCCGGCGCCAACCGCTCGCTCATCTCGGTGAAGTTCCTGACGTCAACGAACATCACCGTCAACTCGCGGTCGTCCCCACCGAGACGCAATGCGTCGCGGTTATGCTCGATGCGATGGAGCAGCGACGGAGAAAGATAATGTCCGAAAGCCCGCCGCACCTCCCGCCTTTCCCGGTCGATCACCAGGATGCGGAACGAGGTTGCGGCGAAATGGGTGACCGATCCGCTGACGATTGGTGCCAGCGGATCCAGAAGAAGCCCCGCATAGAGAAAGGAGAGCCAGGAGGCCACGAGCGCCATCGCGGTTATGAGCAGGCCGCAGACCAGTGCGACGGCGGGACTGACGAAGGTAGTGACCACGACGAGCAGGCAACCGAGCACCGCGATCGTCAGGATTTCCAGCCCGTCCGCCCAATCGGGCCGCGACAGGAAACGGCCGGAGAGAATCTGCTCGACGGCCTGCGCATGCATCGAAACGCCGGGAACATTCTCGCCGAGCGCCGTGACGCGGATGTCCTGCAGGCCCGCCGCTGAGGTGCCGACGAAGACGATGCTGCCGTTAATGGCGGCGGAGAGCTCGGGAGAGGCGCCTTCGGCGGCGAGCACCTGACGGACGGATATATAGCGCTCAGCCCGGTCGGGGCTGACATAGAGCCAGAATTCACCCTCCGCCGTCAGCGGCACGACGAAATCGCCGATCTTTGCCGATGTCATCACGCCGGCGCGATCCGGAGCGCCGGCCAATACATAGGTCGATACGCCCTGTGCGACGCGCAGCGCTTCGACAGCAAGATTGGGATAGAGCTGCACGCCGTCAGTCAGGAACAACGGCACTGCCCGCACCACCGGCGAAGGATTGCCGGGATTGAGACTGATGTGGCCGAGCCCTGCCGCGTTGGCTGCCAATTGCGGTCTGAGCGGCGTCGATGCGGCAAGATGAGGCGCCGCCGAGACGGGGCTTTCACCGGTGAAAGCAAAGCCCGCCTTGACAGGCGGCCGATAACTGCCCTCGTTGGAAAGTCCGAAGCCGAGCACGACGGGTTTGCCGGAAATCGAGCCGGCAAATATCTCGTCATTGTCGGGAAGTTTCTCGGCCAGGGACGGATCGACCCCGACGACCTCGCGCACGACATTGCGCGGAGACAGCCGGTCCGGCTCGGAAAAGAGAATGTCGAAGGCAATGGCCGCAGCACCCAGTTGAGATAGCCGGTCCACCAGCAGGGCCAACCGGTCCCGTGGCCACGGCCACTGACCGAATTCGCGCAGCGACGCCTCGTCGATGTCGATTACATGAACCGGCATTGGCTCGAAGGTCCTCGGAAGCAGACGCTGATATTCGTCAAAAGTCACGCCGCGGATCAGCTTGAAAATGGCGGGATCGGCTGCCCGCAGCATCGTCAGCGCGGCCACGATCAACAGGCCGATAACGACACCGATTTGCTGCGCGCGCGTCATCATCTCAACCGGTGTCCCCTCCCACGGCCGATCGAGCGGCCCCGCACCTGCCGGCTGACAGGCTACGCCGCTTTCAACCCGAACGCCATTCGCACCTGCGCTCCGGGCGCTTCTTTTCGCGGTCCCGCCTTCCGCTTTCCGTCGGTGGCGCAGAAGCGTCTTTAAATTCGGCGACGCCGTCGGATCGGCAACGCTTTTGCTTGGACGGCAAAGGCTTCGCCCTTGCCGGGCGCGCGGCGAAATGTTCTTGTAAAGGCGCGAAGCGCGAATGCTTTTAAGTTAGAGACGAGGGCTCCCGTGATTTCCGAAACCGCCGTGCGCCGCAGCGGCTATTGGCTGATCGTCGTCGTGCTGGCGATGCTTGCAGGGCTGCCGCTTGCGGTCTGGCTCGACATCAGCGATCTCTCCGGAAATACGCTCAGACGTCAGGCGCGTGATATGAGCTCGCTGATATCGAGCATCCGCTCCTATTATTCCGCCAATGTCGTGGGACGGGTTCTGGCCGCACACGCCAGCGGCGCGACAGCAGGCACGGTCGTCTCCCACAACTACGCCAACATACCAGGCGCCATCCCGCTGCCGGCGACACTTTCGCTGGAACTTGGCGACGTCGTCAAGGAGCAGCAGGCCAATATCACCTACCGCTTCGTCTCCGACCTACCGTTCAAGAGCCGGGCTTCCCACGAACTTGACGATTTCGAGCGACGAGCGCTTGCTGCTTTGCGGGCCAATCCGCAGCAGACGTTGAACGACCTCGCCCGCGTCGGATTGACGGATACCCTGCGGTTCATCACGCCCGTCGTCATGGGCCAGGCCTGTGTCGCCTGCCACAACAGCCATCCCGAAAGCCCGAAGACCGACTGGAAGGTCGGCGATGTGCGTGGCATCCAGGAAGTGGTCATCAAGCAACCCTATGCAAGCAATGTCTTCGCCTTCAAATATCTGCTCTGCTACTTTCTTTTTGTCGCCATCATCGGCCTCAGCTTTATTCTGCTGCAGCGCCAGCAGGCGCGCGCAATCCATAGCGCCAACCGCGACCTGGAAACGGCAAACGAATTCCTGGCCAGCGTTTCCCTGAAGATTTCGCGCTATCTCTCGCCGCAGATTTACAAGAGCATCTTCAGCGGACAGAAAGATGTCGTGGTCCATACCGAGCGCAAGCGCCTGACGATTTTCTTCTCCGACATCAAGGATTTCACGGCGACCACCGAGCGACTGCAGCCGGAAGCGTTGACGGAGATGCTCAACGAATATCTGACCGAGATGTCGAACATTGCGCTCGCCCATGGCGGCACGGTGGACAAGTTCATCGGCGACGCCATGCTGGTCTTCTTCGGCGACCCGGAAACCAGGGGTCCGG
The DNA here is from genome assembly GCF_900094625.1 of Rhizobium aethiopicum. Lineage (GTDB taxonomy): Bacteria > Pseudomonadota > Alphaproteobacteria > Rhizobiales > Rhizobiaceae > Rhizobium > Rhizobium aethiopicum. The sequence goes on from NZ_FMAJ01000007.1 coordinate 240,820, forward strand.
AAGAAGACGCGAAAGCCTGCCTGCGGATGGCCGTCGACATGCAGCGCCGCCTCGGCGAACTCAAGGACAGATGGCGCAGAAACGGCACCGAAGAGCCTTTCGTCGTGCGCATGGGAATCAACAGCGGCTACTGCAACGTCGGCAATTTCGGCAGTAATGACCGCATGGACTATACGATCATCGGCGCGGAAGCCAATCTGGCGGCCCGGCTACAATCGATCGCCGAGGGTGGAGAGATCGTCATCAGCTACGAAACCTATGCGCTGGTGAACGAAATCGTCGACGCCCACCCCCTGCCGCCGATCACGATGAAGGGCATACAGCGCGAGATCGTGCCCTATGCGGTCGATGGGTTGACGCTCGGCGCGAACCACAAGAGCCGGGTTCTGAGCGAACATCTCTCTGGTCTCGACCTGCATCTGGATATGAGCCGACTGGAGCCTGCCGATCGACTCCGGATCCGGACGGCGCTGAAGGAGGCTATCGCCGCGCTGGATGAAGCCCTGCCGGAAGCGGCTCTCTCAAGAGAGGATGCCGGGCAGATCTGATTTTTCCGCCTGCCTCCGATATCCATCTGGACTTCCCCTACTCGATCTGCTATCCCGCATCACCAATCGCAAGGCTGCGGCCGCGCGAACGTTATATTTTTGCCCCTGGCGCTGCGCCGCCTCAGGCATCAACCAAACCAAAGGAACGTGATTCTCGTGCAGGTACTTGTCCGCGATAACAATGTCGATCAGGCTCTCCGCGCTCTCAAGAAGAAGATGCAGCGCGAAGGCATTTTCCGCGAAATGAAGATGCGCGACTACTACGAGAAGCCGTCGCAGAAGCGTGCTCGCGAAAAGGCCGAGGCTGTTCGCCGCGTTCGCAAGCTGGCCCGCAAGCGCGCCCAGCGCGAAGGTCTGGTCGCACGCTAAGCGTTGCCGTCGTTTTTTCGACGTTTTCAGATGCATTGTGGCGGGGGCGATTGGTTCGCCGCCGCCTTTTTAGTTTGCCGCTGAAGATCGCATATCCCGATATCGGATATGCCGCATGGGGAAAGCGAGCCCGAATGGCTGATACCACCTTCAATCCGTCCCGCACCTGCCGCTTGCAGAAAACGGCGTTCCTGCCGGCTTTGGCACTGGCCGCCATGTTCGGCCTCGCCGGCTGCGAGACGACCAACACCACGGATGCCGTGATCCGCATCGACAAGGCGCAGGGCTCGGAAGAGAACATCGCGTCGCTGACGGCTGTTATCAACGCCAATCCGAGGGATCCGGAGGGATATAACGTCCGCGGTTCCGCCTATGGACGCGGCGGCCAGTTCCGCCAGGCGCTGAACGATTTCAACACGGCATTGCAGATCAACCCGCGCTTCTTCCAGGCCTATGCCAACCGCGCGCTCGTCTATCGCAACATGGGACAGCAGCAGCAGGCGATTGCCGACTACAATGCCGCCTTGCAGATCAATCCGAGCTATGACGTCGCCTATATCGGCCGCGGCAATGTCTATCGCATGGCCGGCCAGGACGATGCGGCTTTCAACGACTTCAGCAAGGCGATCCAGCTCGGCACGACGGATGGCCGTGCCTATCACAATCGTGGGCTGATCTACCAGAAGCGGAATCAGCAGGATAAGGCGATCGATGATTTCTCGAAGGCCATCTCGCTCGCGCCGAATTCGCCCGAACCCTATAACGGCCGCGGCGTCTCCTACTTCGCACTGAATGATGACGACAACGCCTTTGCCGATTTCAACCATGCGATCGAGCTCAACGGCAACATCGCCGAATCCTGGGCCAACCAGGCGCTCGTTTACGAACGCCGCGGCGACAAGGCCAAGGCCGCCCGCTCCTATCGCCATGCGGTCGGACTTGATCCGAAATACCAGCCGGCCCGCGATGGCCTGGCACGAGTCGGCGCGCCAGCCGGCTAAGGATGTGAATTGGGGCGGCCGGATCACCGGATGTCCCAATACTTTGGTGTTCAACAACCCTTCGGCAGAGCCCGTTTATCGATGACCGGTCCGATGCGTATGCAGCGACGGGCGGCGGAAGCGAACCGTCATGAAGGCGGCCGCATCGCTTTGAAAAGGGAGGCGGAAAAACCTCCGTCGTCTTCGATGGCACGTCATACGATGTTGCAACCTGCTTTTGCTCCCCCTAACATGTGACTGCTTCGATAGCCCGCTATCGGGGTGTGCGAAAACATGTTGAGGGCGGTTTGCGAGAGATGCGGATCTTTGCTTTCCTGACCGCAGACGAGAACTGTTGCGGGCAGCGCGCAAGACAGCGCCGCGTCTCTTTCGAGACGCGCAAAGGATGCGGCAACACTTGGAGTTGCAGGCGGACTTCTTCTTTTCAATTTCGGCAATGCATTGGCGCAGGCGGTGTGGCGCACTAGATGAAGATCATCGCACTGTTCTTTCCCAAAGCTTCGATCGGCACCTATCTCGTTGCCATGGCGGTGGCGATCGCGCTGCCGATCTTCGCCTTCGTGGCGCTGCTTCTGCTGCAGCTGGAGGACAACCAGCGCTCGACGCTGAAGCGCGAGACGGCACAGGACGCGCTTGCCCTTTCGCGCATCATCGATCGCCAGCTTCAGGACATGGCGACGACGTTGCGACTGCTGTCGACCTCCCCGGAGCTTGAAAACGGCGATTTCGCCTCCTTCCACGAGCGCACGGAAACGGCTCTGCGGAACAATACGCTCTACGTCCTCGCCGTCGACCGCACCGGTCAACAGTTGCTGAACACACGCCGGCCTTTCGGCACGCCGCTCGGAAAAATGGCAAATATCGCCGCGCTCGATGCCGCCATAACATCCGGCCGCATCGAGGCGTCCGATGTTTTTCGCGGCAGAACCAGCGACGAATGGGTCTATAACGTCACTCTGCCAAGAGAGAACGACCCGGTCGCCGCCCTCATCATTACTCAGGATGCCAAGGATCTCGGCAGGCTCGTCACGACCCAGGGCCTTGCTCCCGGCTGGTCGGCCGCCGTTGTCGATCAAAGCGGTCACGTTGTCGTTGCCGCCGGTCCCGCCGCCCTCGAGCCCGGCACGCCCTTCGATCCGCGCATCCTGCCGGCGCTTAGGCTTTCCCGGGGCGTCTTCGAGGATAAGACGATCCTGCCGCACATGCTTCTAGGTTATGCGCAGATTACGGGCTGGTCGTGGAAGACGGTGATCTGGGGGCCGGTGGCGCAGGCTTCGATTCTCAGCACCTGGCGTTTCCTCATCATCGGAGGCGTCGCACTCGTGCTCGTCGCCGTATTGGCCGCCTATGCGGTCGCAAGGCAGGTCCGCACCACCATCCGCGAGATCGCCGACATGGCGAACCGGATGGGCGAGGGCCATATCGTCTCGCCGGTGGAAACGAGCGTCATCGAGGCAAACCAGGTGGCGATCGCTCTTTCGAACGCCTCTTTCGATCGCAGCCAGACCGAGGACCGGCTGCGCTTCGTCATGCACGAACTCGTCCACCGCACCAAGAACCTTCTCACACTTGCGCAGGCCATGATGCGCCAGCTCGCCAAGCAGGCTGACAGCGTCGAAACCTTTCAGGCCGCCGTCGCCGACCGCCTTGAGGGGCTCGTGCGTTCGATCGAGCTGCTGACCAGCGAGCAATGGGGAGGCGTGTCGCTGCGGCGCGTCGTCGACATTCATCTGCAGGCCTTCCCGCAATCGCGCGAGCAGATCGAAATCACCGGCCAAGATTTCGTCCTGAAGCCGGATGCGGTGCAGAATCTCGGCCTCGCCCTGCATGAGCTCGCCACCAATTCGGTGAAATATGGTGCGCTCTCCGTCCCGCAGGGCCGCGTCCGCTTCAACTGGCACGATGTCCGGGAGGAAGACAAGCCGGATGCCTTGCTCCGCTTCACCTGGGAGGAGCGCGGCGGTCCACCGGTCACAGAGCCGTCGCGTTCGGGCTTCGGCACAACAGTCATAAAGGCGCACGCCGCCTCCGCTTTCCGCGGTACGGTCGAGGTCGATTTCAAACCGGAAGGTCTGATATGGGTGCTGACGGCCCAGCGCGCCACGCTGGAGCGAGAATAGCTCAGGAACAATCGCCACCTCAACCCGTTTCGAACAGGTCGTTTTCAAGGAGAAGGATCATGTTCAAGCAAACGATGATCGCCGCCGCTGCTCTGGCGGCTGCTGCCATGGCAAGCCCGGCGAGCGCGGAAAGTTATGTGACGCTTGGCCGTCTGGTCTGCGGTTCGGATGGCGGCCAGGGTCTAATCGTCACCTCGCAGAAGAATCTCATCTGCACCTATACACCGGCATCCGGCGGCGCCAAGGCGGTCTATGCCGGCAAAATAGAGAAATTCGGCATCGACCTCGGCCAGACCGGCAAGAGCGTGATGATCTGGCAGGTGCTGGCAAAGACAGGCACGGACATGCCTGAATTCGCCCTTGCCGGCGAATATTATGGCATCGGCGCCGATGCGAGTCTCGGTGCCGGTGCCGGCGCAAAGGTGATTGCCGGCGGCACCAATAAGGCCTTCATGCTGCAGCCGCTGAATGTCCAGGCGCAGGAAGGGCTCAACTTGGCGATCGGCGTCGAGAAGATGACGCTTGTACCGGGTGAGATATGAGAAAAGCCGCCCAAAAGAGCGGCTCATCGGCTCAATGCGCGATCGCCTTATTGATATCCTCGGTCATTTTCTTGGCATCGCCGAGCAGCATCATCGTGCCGTCCTTGTAGAACAGGGTGTTGTCGATGCCGGCATAACCCGAACCGAGCGAGCGCTTGACGAACAGGCAGGTCTTGGCCCGGTCGACGTCGAGGATCGGCATGCCGTAGATCGGCGAGGTCTTGTCGTCGCGTGCCGCCGGATTGGTGACGTCGTTGGCGCCGATGACATAGGCGACGTCGGCCTGGGCGAATTCCGAATTGATGTCGTCGAGCTCGAAGACTTCGTCATAGGGAACATTGGCTTCGGCAAGCAGCACGTTCATATGGCCCGGCATACGGCCGGCGACCGGATGGATCGCGTATTTCACCTCGACGCCGTTCTTCTTCAAATTGTCCGCAAGTTCGCGCAGCGCGTGCTGGGCCTGGGCGACCGCCATTCCGTATCCCGGCACGATGATCACCTTCGAGGCGTTCGCCATCAAATAGGCAGCATCCTCGGCCGAGCCGAGCTTGACGGTCTTGTCCGACGTGTCGGCTCCACCCGATGCCGTCTCGCCGCCGAAACCACCGAGAATGACCGAGATGAAGGAGCGGTTCATGCCCTTGCACATGATGTAGGAGAGGATGGCGCCGGAAGAGCCAACGAGCGCGCCGGTGATGATCAGCGCCAGATTGCCGAGCGTGAAGCCGATGCCGGCTGCAGCCCAGCCGGAATAGGAGTTCAGCATCGAGACGACGACCGGCATGTCGGCGCCGCCTATCGGCACGATCAGCAGCACGCCGAGCGCCAGCGACAGCGCCACGACGGCCCAGAAGTCGAAATGGCTTTCGGTCAAGGCAAGGCCGACGATGAAGAGCACGATCAGCGCCAGCAGCGCGGCGTTGATCAGATGCCGGTAAGGCAGCAGGATCGGTTTGCCGGACATGCGCCCGTCGAGCTTCAGGAAGGCGATGATCGAGCCGGTGAAGGTCAGTGCCCCGATCGCCACGCCGAGCGCCATTTCGATGCGCGCCTCGGTGTGGATATGGCCGATCTCGCCGATGCCAAAGGAGGCGGGCGTGTAGAGCGCCGAGGCGGCGACCAGCACCGCGGCAAGGCCGACCAGCGAATGGAAGCCGGCGACGAGCTGCGGCATCGAGGTCATTGGGATGGTGCGGGCGACATAGGCGCCGACGCTGCCGCCGATGGCAAGGCCGAGGACGATCAGCACGAAACCGCCGAAGTTGGGCGTCGCCAGCACCAGCGTCGTCAGGATGGCGATCCCCATGCCGACCATGCCGTAGAGATTGCCCTTGCGGCTAGTGGCCGGATGCGACAGGCCGCGCAGCGCCAGGATGAAGAGCACGCCGGAGACGAGGTAGAGGAAAGCTGCGATATTGGTCATCGTTTCCTCACCGGTCCTTCTTGCGGTACATCGCCAGCATGCGCTGCGTGACCAGGAAGCCGCCGAAAATGTTGACCGAGACGAGCACGAGGGCGACGAAACCGAAGCCGGTCGCAAGCCCGCTGGTGGAAATGCCGACCGCCAGCAGCGCGCCGACGACGATGACGGAGGAGATCGCATTGGTCACCGCCATCAGCGGCGTATGCAGCGCCGGCGTCACCGACCAGACGACGTAATAACCGACGAAGATCGACAAGACGAAGATCGCCAGCTGGAAGACGAAGGGATCGATCGCCCCGCCGGTCGCAGCGCTTGCCGCCTCCGGGGCATGCGCGGCTGCGGCGGTGACGGCCGCTACCGCGTCGTTCAGCTGCTGCAGGGCCCTGTCCATTGCTTCACTGGCCATCAGAGATCTCCCTTCTTCGCGCCGCCGAAGGCGGGATGAACGACGCCGCCGGCATAGGTCAGCATCGTCGCCTTGACGAGCTCGTCGTCGAGATTGACGACGACCGACTTGGTTTCCTTGTCGACCATGGTCTCGAGGAAGGTGACGAGGTTCTTGGCATAGAGCGCCGAGGCGCTGGCCGCGACCCGGCCCGGCATGTTGGCAAAGCCGATCACCCTGACACCTTCGACATCGGCGACCTCGCCGGCAACGACGCCCTCGATGTTGCCGCCGCGCTCGACTGCAAGATCGACGGCGACCGCACCCGGCTTCATCGAGGCAAGCATGGCGCGCGACACCAGCCGCGGCGCCGGCCGGCCGGGAATGAGAGCGGTGGTGATGACTATATCCTGCTTGGCAATGTGTTCGGCGACAAGGGCTGCCTGCTTGGCCTGATAGTCGGCCGACATTTCCTTGGCATAACCGCCGGCCGTTTCCGCCGCCTTGAACTCGTCGTCCTCGACGGCGATGAACTTGGCGCCGAGCGAAGCGACCTGCTCCTTGGCGGCCGGGCGGACATCGGTGGCCGAGACCGCAGCACCGAGGCGCCGGGCGGTGGCGATTGCCTGGAGGCCGGCGACACCGGCGCCCATGACGAAGACCTTGGCGGCCGGCACCGTGCCTGCCGCCGTCATCATCATCGGCATGGCTCGGTCATAGACCGCCGCCGCCTCGACGACCGCCTGGTAGCCGGCGAGATTGGCCTGGGAGGAAAGCACGTCCATCGACTGGGCACGGGTGATGCGCGGCATCAGTTCCATCGCGAAGGCCGACAGCCCGGCGCTTGCGAAAGCGGCGATCGCTTCGTCATTGCCGTAAGGGTCCATGACCGCGATGACGGCGGCGCCGCTCTTGTACCCCGCAATTTCCGATGGGCCCGGGCGGCGCACCTTCAGCACCACGTCTGCAGCAGCGGCATCGGCAAAACTGCCGATTCTGGCGCCGGCGGCCTCGAACTCGCCATCCAAAATACGCGAAGCCGCACCGGCACCGGCTTCGACCACGACATCGAAGCCGAAACTCTTCATCTTTTTCACGGTCTCCGCAGAGGCCGCGACACGCGTCTCCCCGTCCGCAAATTCTTTTGCAACGAATACAATATTGCCCAACTGCCCCCTCCTCCGGGTCAGCCAGACCGCCGCAGGCTTCGCCTGCGCAGGCCAAGCACCTAATTCACAAAGCTTCGGAGAAGCCTCCCCTCCCCTTAGAGCCCCTCGCGTCCCCTCGGACGCACAACGACGCTCCAACTCCTGGATCGACGCATCGCGCTTTCCGAAAACCGATTCCGATTTTCCGGCCGATGCGCCAGCCGCGATCAGCGGACCAGGAAGATGCCGGCGGCGAGAAGAATGATGAAGACGAAGAGACCGCCAAGCAGACCGGCGCCGCCGAAGAAACCGGCCGTCATCGCCAAGAGGAGAACGATGAGAAGCATCGTGCCGTATTTCGTGCCGGCAATGAACATGTTGTAGGTCTGCTCATGTTCCTTGTAATCCATCGGCGCGCCGGTCTCGACCGGTCCGGTATGATGTTCGGCCATAAATATCGTCTCCCTGAAATGCTTTAGCGCTGCCTGATTCCCTCTTTTGGCCGAGGGAAGTCCCTGTTTGCAGGAATTACACAATGACACGCAAAAGCGCAATGCATGAGAATGCCGCAGCCGCGGTGCGAACCACCTTCTCCGGCGAGGAAAAGGCCTGAGGATGCCGGCTGCGGATCTTGTCATAGACCCATATCATCTCCCATCCGGAGAGCAGGGGAAATCACAGCGGCAGGTCGGTGCCGAGTTCTCCTTGCGGCACGAAACGCGCCGTCGGGATGATGGTGAGCGGTGGCAGAGTGTCGTTCGGATTGCGCGAAAACATCATGCGCTGCTCGCTGGCGCTGGAGATGAAGAAGGGATAGCGCGTCAACAGCTTGCGCCCGACCTCGATCACATTCGTCGCCATCAGCGTCATGTCGATGCCGTAGTTCTTCGCCAGCCGGCCAGGAACCACCGTATCGGCATAAAAGACCCGTTTGTAGAAAGCGGCATGCGGCGGCCGGACGAACTGAAGGACGCGATCAGCACGGAAATAGGCGGCCGCAACAATGGTGGGTCTCAGCGTCAGATAGGGCACCCATGGGAGGTCGGCGGTGAGTTCCGGATCGGCAGCGAAACGCGCCGGATCGATCAGGGTCAGACCCGCGTCCAGGAGCTCGTCCATAGCCTCGGGAAAAGCGCCGCCGGACTGGCTGAGGCGATGCTCGGGTGTCACATAATGAACCCGGATCGTACTGATCAGCTCACCATAATAATACAACCCGAAAATATAGGCGTGGCTGTCGAAATCGCTGTCATCAAGCAGGCCTTTCGGGGCGAGTGCCAGGACGTCATGGGCCTTGTAAGCCTTGTAGCGCAGGCGCTCCACCTGCTCCATGTCTTCGCTGCTTTCGACGCGACGATATTCGACATGATCCAAAATTTCCAAAATTTTCGCGCTGAAATCACTTCGCTTGAACAGTGTATCCGACATTTCTTGATCCGCTCGTTAACGGATCATTAATCATACACCAGCCAAATTTAGGCAAGGAAATCCGATAATTCGGGCCGTTTATAGATTATTAAGGTTAACGGCGTACCCGCGGGCAAAGGTGGCAGTTGCGGAACGCTCAGGCGACCTTGTTGCGGCGACGCTGGACGGGGCGGCGGCCGATGCCATGCTGCAACAGCGCAATATTCTGGGAAGGCACCGGCGGCGAAAAAACATAGCCCTGCACGAGGTCCGTGCTGCGGTGTTTGTTGAGCAGCGCCAGCTGCTCTTCGGTTTCGACCCCCTCGATGACGATCTTGAGGCCGAGCTCGCGCGCAAGGTGGACGGTACCGCGCAACAGTTTGAGGCGACGGGTATCCTCGACGATATTGCGCACGAAGGAGCGGTCGATCTTGACGATATCGAGCGGCAGCGTGTCGAGGTAACTGAGACTGGAGAAGCCGGTGCCGAAATCGTCGATGGCGATGGTGATGCCGCGGGCTCTGAGCTCCGCCAGAATGGCGCGCACGGCCTGTGGCTCGTCGATCAGGCAGCTTTCGGTGACTTCGAGATGCAGCCGCGCCGCATCCAGCCCTGAATGGGCAAGCGCGTCGGCGACCACCGATAGGATGTCGGCATCGCGCAGATCCCGCGCCGAGAGATTGACCGAGACGGCGATGTGCTCGGGCCAGCTCACGCATTCGCTGCAGGCCTTGAACAGCACGAAACGGGTGATGTCGGAGATGATGCCCATATCCTCGGCAAGCCGGATAAAGACGTCGGGCGGGATCGCGCCTTTCGTCGGATGAACCCAGCGAGCCAGCGCCTCGGCGCATTCGATACGTGAGCCGTCGGACCGGAACATCGGCTGGAAGACGAGATGCAGCGCCTGCGCCGCGACCGCTTCACGCAGGTCGGCCTTCAGCTTCTGCTGTTCAATATAGCGCCCGTCCATCTCGCGCTCGAAGCCGGATATGCCGCCCTTGAAGCGGGACTTGCTCTCGAACAGCGCGAGATCGGCCTTGACGCTCCATTCGTCCATCGCGAAGGCGGAACTTTCGAGGATGGCGTAGCCGGCGCTGAGCGAAACAAGGAAGGTCAGTTCGTCGACCTCATAATGCCCCTGGATCGCGGCGTGCACACGACGGATCTCGAGGTCAAGTGAGCTCGGCTCCTTCGCATGCGGGAAGAACAGGATGAACTGGTCACCCATCAGCCGGCCGAGGATGGCGTTGCCGCAGGTCTGCTTGATGCGGGCGGCAATGGCGCAAAGCAGATGGTCGCCGGTGACGTGACCACGCATGTCGTTGACATGTTTGAACTCGTCGATGTCGAGGACCATGAAGCCGAGCGGTCCGGACTTCCGCGGGTGCCTGGCGAGATATTCCTGCACCAGCTGCCCGAAATATTCGCGGTTCGGCAGGCCGGTCAGCGCATCGAAGCGGACCATGTGCATGATCTTCTGCTCCGCCTTCACCCGGCTCGACACATCTTCGAAGATCAGCACCGCGCCGCCGTCGGCCCTTCGGCTGGCTGAGAATTCGAGCGACAGTCCCTCGGGAAAATGGATGAGTGTGCGCGACAGGTTCCCTTCGGCAACCTGTGTGAGCTGGCGCAGGATGAGCTCCGGCTGCGAGGCGTCCATGAAGCTGTAACGTGCGCCATAACGCAGCACGGCGCCGAGATCACGGTCCTTCAGTCGCTCCGGCGCACCGATCTTCAATAGTTCGCAGGCCTTGCGGTTGACGACCTGAATACGGTTTTCGGCGTCGACCATCACCAGGCCATGCGGCATATTGTTGAGCGCGGTATCGAAACGGTCGGCGATAATGGTGATTTCCCGGCGGGCGATGACATTCTCGTAAAGAAACTCGCGCACGCCGTTCGCCATGGCCCGTGTCGTCAGCCAGAAGGGAATGAGGAAGATCGACAGCAGGCCCCGATAGAAATCCAGCGCCAATAGGCTGCAGACGATCATCGGCAGGCAACAGGAGAATGTCTGAAGATCGACCGCCAGGCGCGAACCGTAATTGCGGCCGACGACGGAGACCATGGTCGCCATTGTGACGGCAATGCAGGCAAGCTCTGCAAAGGAATCGTGTACGACGAAGATCGCGTAGCCGCTGGCGATGCCAAGCAACGCCGTGGTGCAGGCCGCGCCGGCGACCAGAATCCGCTCCCAGCGCTCGATTCCGGCGTGCGACAGCGTCACCTTGTCGACGCGATCAAACTGCCTGAAGGTGGCCATGCGAACGACGAAAACCAGAAGGAATGCGGCAGCGAGGAGAATGTAGACGGAAGACTGCGTCTTGGCGGCGACGGCAAGGCACGTCGCTACATGCACGATCACGCCGGCAAGAAGTGTCATGCGGTTCCCGGACAGGGAGCTCACAAACGACAAATAGACATCAGTAGGGACCCTGTTCGGGTTATCTGGCTTCATCCACACTTTCCCTGTGCGCGGGAATTCTAAAGCCAACCCTTTAAAAATTGATTTCAATCAAATCAAACAATTGGGCAAATTTTCTAAAACCATTGGGCGAACGGCGCAGCCTTTGCTAGATAATGCATCCTAACGGCGAGATTAAGGGAATAATTTATCCACGCGATAGTTGTGGGAATCCAGGCGGATCATATCATCGGTCCATTGCACCTTAGACTATGCTCTAAAGCAAGGCATTTGTCCTTCCAATTTCAGAGGCCGTGGTCTACACCGATTCCAAAGAGGGAAAGCTGCCGAAAAACGGCAGGACAAGAATAAGGGAAACGAATGTCGACACTTCTGGCGGCAAGCCGGCTGATTGATTCGGTCAGTCGGATCATGGGCAAACTTTCCGAATATATGGTCCTGTTTTGCTGTCTGATCAGCGCCGGAAATGCCATCGTCCGCTATGCCTTCAACTACAGTTCGAACGGCTGGCTTGAGATCCAGTGGTATCTCTTCGCCTTCGTCGTCATGCTCGGCGCCTCGCATGCGTTGCGCAACAATGAACACGTTCGTGTCGACCTGATCTATGGCGCAGTGTCCGACAAGGCGAAGATCTGGATCGACATCGTCGGCCTGATCCTGTTCCTCATCCCCGTCTGCGTCTTCTTGACTTGGCTTTGCTGGCCTTTCTTCGCGCTTTCCTATCGGCAGGGGGAAATATCGGGCAATGCCGGCGGGCTGATCCGCTGGCCCGTCAAGCTGATCCTCGTCGCCGGCTTCGCACTGCTTTCCCTTCAGGGCGTTTCCGAGCTGATCAAGCGGATCGCCGCCCTCACCGGCCAAATCAGCATCGACACCAAATACGAAAAGCCGCTGCAGTAGCGCGCCCGGGAGAACTGATTTGTTTGATTTCGGCATCATTCCGCCGGCCATGTTCCTGGGCATGGTCATTTTCATGCTCTACGGCTTTCCGGTCGCTTTTTCGCTCGCCGCCGTCGGCATGTTCTTCGGCATCATTGGCATCATCACCGGTCATTTCAGCGAAGCCTTTCTGCAAGCGCTGCCGCTGCGCTTTTTCGGCATCGTCTCCAACGACCTCTTGCTCGCCATCCCCTTCTTCACCTTCATGGGGGCGGTGCTGGAGCGATGCGGGCTTGCCGAGGATCTGCTCGAAGGCACCGGCAAGCTCTTCGGCGGCATCCCCGGTGGCCTCGCCTACGCCGTCATCCTTGTCGGCGCAGTGCTCGGCGCCATCACCGGCACGGTGGCGGCCTCCGTCATCACCATGGGGGTGATCTCGCTGCCGATCATGCTGCGTTATGGCTACAGCCCGCGCCTTGCAACCGGCGTCATTGCCGCTTCCGGCACGATTACGCAGGTGATCCCACCCTCGCTCGTGCTCGTCGTTCTCGCCGATCAACTCGGCAGATCGGTCGGCGACATGTATCTCGGCGCCATCGGCCCCTCGATCCTGCAGGTGGCAATTTTCGTCCTCTTCATCTTGGTGATGTCAATCATCCGGCCGAAATCGATGCCGCCGCTGCCGAAAGAGGTACGCGGCGACTTCAACTGGGCGCTGCTCGTCAAGGTGCTGATGGGCATGGTGCCCTCGATCGTGCTGATCTTCCTCGTGCTAGGCACGATCTTCATGGGCCTTGCGACGCCGACAGAAGCTGGCGCCCTCGGCGTCGTCGGCGCCATGGCGCTGGCAGCCATGAACCGCCGTCTCACCTGGCCGCTGATCCGCGAAGCGATGACGTCGACAACCCATATCACGTCGATGGTGGTGATGATCCTGGTCGGCTCGACCTGTTTCAGCCTGGTGTTCCAGGGCATGGATGGTTCGCGCTGGATCGAGCACATGCTGTCGGGCATCCCCGGCGGCCCGGTCGGTTTTCTGATCTTCGTCAACATCTTCATCTTCGTCCTCGCCTTCTTTCTCGATTTCTTCGAGATCGCCTTCATCGTCATCCCGATGCTAGCCCCCGTCGCCTCCAGTCTCGGCATCGACCTGATCTGGTTCGGCGTGCTGATCTGCGTCAACATGCAGACGAGTTTCATGCATCCGCCCTTCGGCTTCGCGCTCTTCTATCTGCGCTCTATCGCCGGTAGGGAGGTCAAGACCTCGGATATCTACATGGGCGCCCTCCCCTGGGTTGGCATGCAGCTGATCCTTGTTGCGATCGTGATCTTCTGGCCGCAATCGGTCACCTACTGGCTGGACCGCGGCCCGAAAGTGGACCCGAACTCCATCAAGATCGAAGTGCCGGGCTTCGGCGGCCAACTCGGCCTGCCGCCGGTGGGCGGCGGCAATGGCTCGCCGCAGATGCCGGGCCTTAGCCTGCCGCCGCTGAACGGCCTGCCCGGAGCGCCGGCGCCCGGCAAATAACGCGAAAAAGAAAACCCCCGGACCGAAATCCGGGGGTTTTTTCATCAGCTGAGATCAGGCGTCGGCGGAAAACTAAAGCTTCCCGGCCCGCTGCTGGATCATCATGAACGTATCGAAGGTGTATTCCGAAAGCTGCATCCAGAGATAGGCATCCCGCTTAAAGGCGGTCTGGTCTTCGTAGATCTTCTTGAAATACTGGTTCGTGCCGGAGATTTCGCTGTAGATGCCGGTCGCGGCCTGGAAGCAGGCTTCCATGATCTCCTGGCTGAACGGACGTAGCGTCGCGCCTTCCGCAACCAGCTGCTTCAGCGCCGTCGGGTTCTTCATGTCGTATTTTGCCAGCATGTTGGTGTTGGCGAAGGCGCAGGCGTCGGTGAGCGCCGCCTGATAATGCTTCGGCAGGTTGCTCCACTTTTCAAGATTGAAGAACCCATGCACCGTCGGACCGCCTTCCCACCAGCCCGGGTAATAATAATATTTCGCCACCTTGTGGAACCCGAGCTTCAGGTCGTCATAGGGGCCGACGAATTCAGCCGCATCGATCGTGCCCTTTTCAAGCGCCGGATAGATGTCGCCGCCGGCGATCTGCTGCGGAATGACGCCGACCTTCTCCATGATGCGTCCGGCAAGGCCGGCGATACGCATTTTGACGCCCTTCAAATCGTCAAGCGTATTGATTTCCTTGCGGAACCAGCCGCCCATCTGCGCCCCGGTATTGCCGGCCGGCAGGGCATACATGCCCTGCGTGGCGTAGAATTCGTTCATCAGCTTGTTGCCGTTGCCCTCGTAGAACCAGGCATTGGTCAGGCGGCTGTTCAGGCCGAAGGGAATGGCCGTTCCGAACGCGTAGGCCGGGTCCTTGCCGACGAAATAATAGGAGGTGGTATGCGCTGCCTCGACCGTGCCGGCGGCCACCGCATCGACGGCCTGCAGGCCGGGCACGATTTCACCGGCCGCGAACGGCTGGATGGTGAAATTGCCGTCGGTGGCGGCGGCGACATGCTTGGAGATATCCTCGGCACCGCCATAGATCGTGTCCAGGCTCTTCGGAAACGACGACGTCATGCGCCACGCGATCTTCGGATTCTCCTGCGCGATCGCAGGCGCTGCCAATGCCGTTGCGGCAACCGCTCCGGCGCCGGCGGTCCCCGCCTTCTTGAAAAACGAACGACGATCCATCAAAAACCTCCCATATGGATTGCACTGCGCGGCGATCTTCACCCCTACCCGCAGCGAGGGCAGAGCTAAGCATGGCGAAGGCCGCGATTCAAGCTTTAGTCTATTAGCCTTTGGCATCAAGATAGCAATAAGCGGC
The DNA here is from genome assembly GCF_900094625.1 of Rhizobium aethiopicum. Classification (GTDB taxonomy): domain Bacteria; phylum Pseudomonadota; class Alphaproteobacteria; order Rhizobiales; family Rhizobiaceae; genus Rhizobium; species Rhizobium aethiopicum. Next base: position 255,916 of record NZ_FMAJ01000007.1, read on the forward strand.
GTTTCACCACCCATCAAAATCAGCAGCTTAGCGCCAGCCGCAGAGCCGTGGCGCCACTTACGCCGCAATTTGACCAGCCGACAATGCCAGGCGTTGACTTCTCGGTCGTTCTGGCGGCACAAACGACGAACGGAAGATTTTACCGGGGCAAACATGACGAAACCGATCGTTGCGATTCCTGCCGATATCCGCAGCTTCGACGGCGCGACCTGGCATGCCGTGCAGCATCAATATCTCAGTGCCGCATTGAATGCGGCCGGTGTCATGGGCTTCGTCATCCCCGCCTTCGAGGCAGGCTATGATCCCGACGCGATCCTCGACCGCGTCGATGGCCTGCTGGTATCAGGCTCGGCCAGCAATGTGCATCCCTCGCTTTACGGCGCCGAGGCGATGGACAGGGACGGCCCCTTCGACCCCGCCCGCGATGCCACCAGCCTGCCGCTCATCCGCCGCGCCATCAATCGCGCCATCCCGCTGCTCGCCATCTGCCGCGGCATTCAGGAACTGAACGTCGCTCTCGGCGGCTCGCTGGCAAGCGAGATCCATGAGCAGCCCGGCATTTGGGACCATCGCCGGCCGGAGGGCGTCGACCGTGACGGCATGTACGCCATCCGTCAGACCGTCCATATCAGAGAAGGTTCCTGCATCGCAGGTATTCTCGGCCCGGGCGATATCCGCGTGAATTCGCTGCATCGCCAGGCGATCGCCAGAACCGCGCCGCGCCTGCAGGTGGAAGCCACCGCCGAAGACGGCACGGTGGAGGCCGTTTCCGTTATCGATGCCGGGGCCTTCGCCATCGGCGTGCAATGGCACCCGGAATATTGGGCCGAAACCGACAAGGCGTCGAACAGGCTGTTTGCCGCCTTCGGCGACGCCGCCCGCAGCCACGCCGCCGGAAAACCGTCACTTATCACGGCGCAGGCGATCGCCCAGAGGTGAGCTAGGAGGCAGTTGAGCTCAGTCGCGCTGGATTTTTTGCGGCGTCTCCGGCACCGGCGTCAACGCCGCCCCCTTCTCGAACCAAGAAATCAGATTGTCGGCGACCAGATCAGCCATCGCTATGCGCGTAGGCACAGAGGCGGAGGCAACGTGCGGCAGCAGCACGGCATTGGCCGGCTCCAGCAGGCCGGATGGCACGCTCGGCTCTTCATAAAAGACGTCGAGGCCAGCCGCACCGAGCGCGCCTGATGCGAGGGCAGCGCTCAGCGCTTCTTCATCAACCGTCCAGCCGCGGCCGACATTGACGAGAACTCCGTTCGGCCCGAGAGCGGCCAGGACATTGGCATCGATCGTCTTGTGCGTTTGCGGCGTCTTCGGAACGATGGCGATCAGCGTGTCCACCGCCTCCGCCAATTCCTTCAACGTCGGGTAATAGTCGTAGGGGGCATCCGAGTGGCGCGAACGGGTGTGATAACTGATCTTCACCTTGAACGGCTCCAGCCGCTTGGCGATCTCAAGCCCGATACGGCCAAGGCCGTAAAGCCCGATATGACGGCCCTTGAGGGAGAAACGTGACAGCGGAAAAGCCGTGCCTGGCTTCCAGTTGCCCGCACGCAGCCAGGCCTCGGCCCGCGGCAAGTCGCGGATCGTGTTCAAGAGCAGGCCGATCGCCGTATCGGCAACCTCATCATTCAGAACATCCGGCGTATTGGTGACGACGATACCCTTTTCGGCTGCACGCTTCACATCCATGCCGTCATAACCGACGCCGAAACTGGCGATCACTTCGACGTCAGGCAATTGGTCCATCCAGGCGCCGGGAAAAGCGCCGGAGACGGCGACGCCGCGGATGCGGCCGGCGGTCCCGCCGTCGAGCGCCAGCTTTTGCTCGCGGGCGACAGCGATAATCTCAAATCGATCCTTCAACCTTTCAAGAACACGCTCGTGTATCTTCCCAGGAACGAGAATGGCGATGCGGGACATGGCTTTTCCTCTTGGACGGGGTCTGGTTCAGGCGCGTGGCCGATGAGGGCTGGTCGACTGACGGATGCGCATTTCCGGTTTGATGAGATGCATGCCGTCGGGTTCGTGGCTGCCGGCGAGACGATCGAGAAGCGCGCGCGCAGCCAGGCGACCGACTTCGGTCTGGCCGTTCCAGACGGTCGTCAGCGCCGGCGTGGCGATCGAGGCTTCCTCAAGATCGTCATAGCCCGTGACGGAAATGTCTCGGCCCGGCACCAGGCCGGCGCGGGCAATGCCGTTCATCAGGCCGATCGCGACGAGATCGTTCCAGCATACTGCCGCCGTCGGCTTCTGCGGCAGCGAGAGGAAGTGCACCGCGGCTTCGAAACCGCCCTGTTTCGAGCGCGGGCCGGGAATGCGCAGGTTCGGGTCGACTTCGATGCCCGCCTTGCGCAGCGCGTTGACATAACCCTGATAGCGGTCGCGGCCGGTGGACGTCTGGTCCGTGCCGCCGATCATGGCGATCGAGCGGTGACCGAGACCGATCAGGTGATTGGTGGCGAGCGAGATGCCGTAGCTGTCGTCACCGCGATAGGTCGGCAGCTCCAGACCGTCCATCGAGCGGGCGACGAGGATCGCCGGCATGCCGTTTTCTTCCGCCAGCTGCAGATCTTCCGGCGGCGTTCCGATCGCCGGCGACATGATGACGCCGTCGCCGCCGAGCTGCAGGAGCGTCTCGATGAAGGTGCGCTGCTTTTCCACATTGTCGTAATGATTGGACAAGATGAAGGTGTGGCGGCTGCGGTCGAGCTCGCTTTCGATCGCCTTCAGGATTTCGCCATAGAACGGGTTCATGATGTCGTGCACGACGACGCCGATGATACCGGAGCGCGAGGTGCGCAGGCTGGCGGCACGGCGATTGTAAATATAGCCGAGCGCGCGCGCCTGCTCCTTGATCTTCTCCCGCGTATTGCCGGCAACCAGCGGACTGTCGCGCAAGGCGAGCGACACGGTCGCCGTTGAGATGCCGAGCGTCTCGGCGATTGTCGAAAGCTTGATCTTCTGGACCACGTGTCCTCCTCCAGGCAGCACGCAAGACAGCAAGACCGCACCGGAAAACCGGCGCGGCCCTTAAAATGTTTAATTAAAAGATTTAAGCGGCGGAGGCAATTCGTCTTTTCAGGGAAATTTCAGTCCTCGTCCGGCTCTTCGATGGCAAGCGCCTCGGCCTGCAGATTGGAGTCGATCGCCTTCAGCAGCCGAACGAGATTGCGGATTTCCTTGTCTGAAAATTCCTGCGTCGCCAGTCTGTCGCAGGCCAAGGCCGCCATCTCGATCGCCTGCACGCTGTCGCGGCCGAGCTGAGTGAGATAGACCTTGGTGAGGCGCGCATCCTCGGCATCGGGTTTGCGCTCGAGAAAGCCCTGCGCCTCCATGCGGCCGATTGTCCGCGTCATGGTCGGCGCTTTCACTCCGAGCTTTTGAGCAAGACCGCCCGCCGTCATGCCGTCGCTCTCGGCGAGCGAGAGAATGACGCCGTCCTGGCCGGCATAGAGGCCGCTTTCGAAGAGGTTGCGCGAGAGCACCGTACGCATGGAACGAGCCGCCTGGGTAAGCGCCGGCGAGAGGTCGATAAGCGTATACTCCGTCTGGTCCTTCTTCTTGGACTTGCTCTTCTTGCCGTCCTTATGCTTCTTTCCCATAGCCATCCCTTTGATCTTTAAGCCCTGACGCCGCTGCGCTATGACATTGCCCAGGATCTCGTCATAAACAAGAGGCAACGACCGGATGATGACGCCTTCGCCCCGCTTCGACGATAGCGGCCCGGTCCGTGCCCCCGGCGGGCGCCACCCGATCGCCGTACTGCCGCTTGGCGCCCATGAGCAGCACGGCCCTCACTTGCCCTTCGAAACCGACACGCTGATTGCCGAAGGCATCGCCGGACGATTGAAGACGGCTCTGCCCGCCGGGCTGCCGGTCAACTTTCTGCCCGTCGAACCGGTCGGCTACTCCATAGAGCATATGGATGTTGAAGGAACGAAGACGCTCGGTTTCGACGAAGCGGTCAACCGCTGGCTCGGCATCGCCGAAGGGCTGGCGAAACGGGGCATCCGCAAGCTCGTCATACTGAATGCCCATGGCGGCAATTCACCGCTCATATCAGTCGTCGCGACCGAGGCGCGGGTTCGCTTTGCCATGCTGGCGGTGGCGACGAGCTGGACCCGCTTCGGCCTGCCGGATGGCGTGATTGCGCCGGAGGAAAAGGCGATCGGCATTCATGGCGGCGATATCGAGACGTCGGTCATGCTGGCGCTTCACCCCAACAGGGTAGACATGACAAAGGCAAGGAATTTTCCTTCGCGGCAGACGGAATTTGCCAACCGCTTCAAGCACCTGCGCGCCTACGGCCCGCATGCCTTCGGCTGGAAGATGTCGGATCTCAATGCGCAGGGCGTGGCAGGCAATGCCACGGCTGCGACGGCCGAAAAGGGCGAAGCACTGATTGCGCATGCGGTGAAGGGGCTGGTGGAACTTCTGGAGGATGTCGATGCATTCGACGCCAGCGAGCTCCGTTGAAGGGATCATCTGCATCGGGCGGCGACGTGATCTTATAACATATAAAATCCTTTGAACTGCCGTGCCCATACCATTATATGAGACCAACCGTTCAAGCAGCCGGTCCGAAGCCGCTCGGCCGCACGCCTAATCTAGAGGTTCTTATGACCGACGCGATCTCCACCCAGAAGCCCATTCCCGTTACCGTGCTCACCGGTTATCTCGGCGCCGGCAAGACGACCTTGCTCAACCGGATCCTGTCGGAAAATCACGGCAAGAAATATGCGGTCATCGTCAACGAATTCGGCGAAATCGGCATCGACAACGACCTCATCGTCGAGTCGGATGAAGAAATCTACGAGATGAACAATGGCTGCGTCTGTTGCACGGTGCGCGGCGACCTGATCCGGGTCGTCGAAGGCCTGATGCGCCGCCCCGGCCGTTTCGACGGCATCATTGTCGAGACGACGGGCCTCGCCGATCCGGTCCCGGTCGCCCAGACCTTCTTCATGGACGATGACGTGCGCGCCAAGACCGAGCTCGACGCCGTCATCGCCCTCGTCGATGCCAAGCACCTGCCGCTGCGTCTCAAGGACAGCCGCGAGGCCGAAGACCAGATCGCCTTCGCCGACGTCGTCGTCATCAACAAGAGCGACCTCGTTACCCCGGACGAACTTGACGTGATCGAAGACATCGTCCGCGCCATCAACCCGGCCGCCCGCGTCTACAAGACCAGCCGCTCCGGCGTCGACCTTGCCCGCGTGCTCGATCAGGGCGCCTTCAACCTGGAGCGCGCGCTCGAAAACGATCCGCATTTCCTGGAACACGGCCACGACGACCATGTCTGTGGCCCCGATTGCGATCATCATCACCACGATCATGATCACGACCACCACCATCATGGCCATGATCACGATCATCATGGGCACGACCATCATCATGGCGCGATGTCGCCGATCCACGATGTGACGGTGCAGTCGGTGTCGCTGCGGGGCGGCGAGATGAACCCGGAGCGCTTCTTCCCGTGGATTCAAAAAGTCACCCAGGTGCAGGGCCCGAACATTCTCCGTCTCAAGGGCATCATCGCCTTCAAAGACGACCCCCAGCGTTACGTCGTCCAAGGCGTGCACATGATCATCGAAGGTGATCACCAGCGGCCGTGGAAGGAAGGCGAGAAGCATGAAAGCCGCCTCGTCTTCATCGGCCGCGATCTCGACCGCGAAAAGCTGGAAGCCTCCTTCAAGGCCTGCGAGGCAGCCGCCTGATGCCGACAGTTGCACCGCTTGATCTCGACGGCCACGTTCTGGCCGTCGAATTTTTAGGTGATGTTCCCTTCTTCGCGAGCGCAAACGGCACGTTTCACCGGCTGGACGGCGGCGAGAAGGTTTCAGAAGCCCATCAGGGCATGCTCACCGTGACCCGCGATCCCTACAGCGAAAGCCTTATTTCGGGCGGCGAGGACGGCAAGGTTCTCCGCATGGCCGCCGACGGCAGCGTCAGCGAACTGGCGGCCGCGCCGCGCAAATGGATCTCGCAGGTCGCGGCCGGGCCGCAAGGTGCCATCGCCTATTCTTACGGCAAGAGTTCGCTCGTGCGTCTTGTCGACGGCACCACCAAAGAATTCCCGGAGGAGCGCACGGTCGAGGGCCTCGCCTTCGCGCCGAAGGGTCTGCGCATAGCCGCCGCCCGCTATAACGGGGTGTCGCTGCACTGGGTCGGCATGAGCGCCAAACCGGTCGATCTCGAATGGAAGGGCGCGCATACCGGCGTCACCTTCTCGCCCGATGGTAATTTCCTCGTGACCTCGATGCAGGAAAACGCCCTGCACGGCTGGAAGCTCGACAGCAAGCCCGGCGCGGAAGCCCGCCACATGCGCATGACCGGCTATCCCGCCAAGGTGAAATCGCTCTCCTGGTCGGTCAAAGGCAAATGGCTAGCCTCCTCGGGCGCGCCGGCGGCAATCGTCTGGCCTTTCCAGGGCAAGGACGGCCCGATGGGCAAGGCGCCGCTCGAACTCGGCACCCGCGCCAACATCATGGCGACCTCGGTGAAGTTCCATCCGCTGGAGGATATCCTCGCGATCGGCTTCATCGACGGCATGATCCTCGCCGTGCGCGTTGCTGACAACAAGGAAGCGCTGCTGCGCCGCCCCGGCAAGGGCGCGATCACGGCAATGAGTTGGAGCGCAAACGGCAAGCTGCTTGCCTTCGCTTCCGAAGCCGGCGATTGCGGCGTCGTCGATATTTCTGCTTGAGGCGGCGGTGCCGGCAATGGAGGCGCCTTGACGGAACCCGAACTCGTGACGCTCAGCGCCGACCAAATGCAGGCGGCGGCAGGCATCAGACGCGCGGCGCTCTGGCAACGCCTGCCCTGGCTGCCCGTTCTGCACACGCCTGAGGAAGAAGAGCAGTATTGGCGCATGCACCTCCTGCCGAACTGCACCATCCTCGGCGCTGCCATGCGAAACAAGCTCGTCGGCGTCATCGCCTACGGCGATAACTGGATAGAGCAGCTTTACGTTCTTCCGGATTTCCAGGGCATCGGCATCGGCTCCCTGCTGCTCGCCGGCGCTAAAGAGGAGATGGATGAAATCAGGCTCTGGACGTTCCAGCGCAATATCGGGGCCCGCGCTTTCTACGAGCGGCACGGGTTTTCCGCCGACAACGAGACCGACGGGGCTAACAACGAGGAAAGAGAGCCCGACGTGCTCTATCATTGGCGCCGCCCGTCCGGAACTGACGTCTGACCTGCAGCCGTCCGCTGGCTGAAACAACCAGCCAGGCTACGGAATATCGCTTGCCAAATGCCTTATCGCGGCGAAACATGAGCGGCACGCGGGCAGCGCCTTGCTCCGCTTGGCCACAGAGGAAACGGGAATGCCGAAATCGACCGGCCTCAGTTTGGCCGAGCAACAGCCGCCGCCCTTGAGCGATACTTCCATCTGGGCAGCGATCCGCACCGAGGCCGCCGAGCTCGCTATGCGGGAGCCGATATTGCGCCGGTTACTCGCGACAGAGGTGACGGACGCGAGCGGCGATAATGAGATCATCGCCCGTGTTCTGGCCGCACGGCTTTCTGTGACGCAGGTGGAAACGGGCAATCTGTTCGATCTTATCCTCTCCACCTTGAACGACGATATCATGCGAAAGGTCGAGGCCGATCTCGCAGCCGTGCGTGAGCGCGACCCGGCCTGCACGACATTTCTGCACGCGCTTCTGAACCTCAAGGGCTTTCATGCGCTGCAAACGCACCGCATCGCCCATGCGCTCTGGAATGCCGGCCGCCCGGAGATCGCGACCTGGCTCGCCAATCTCGCCTCGCTGGTCTTCGGCCCGGATATTCATCCGGCCGCACGGATCGGCGCATCCATCATGCTCGACCATGGCTCGGGCATCGTCATCGGCGAAACGGCGGTGATCGAAGACGAAGTATCGATCCTGCAGAATGTCACGCTCGGCGGCACCGGCAAGGAGACGGGCGACCGCCATCCGAAGATCCGCCACGGCGTGATGATCGGCGCAGGCGCCAAGATCCTCGGTAATATCGAAATCGGCGCCTTCAGCAAAATCGCTGCCGGCAGCGTCGTGCTGAAGCCGGTCCCCGAACATTGCACGGTAGCCGGCGTGCCGGCTACCGTCGTGCGCATCCACAACGCCGATGAAATTCCCGCCGAGACCATGGACCAGAATATTTAGATCGGTATCCCGAGCGCTATGCGGCCTGCTGGTTTTCCCAGAAGGCTTCGACGCGATTTCGGCCTTCGCGTTTCGACCGATAGAGCGCCTCGTCGGCTTGATGCACGAGCCGTTCGAAATCTGCGTCGCTTTCGCGCGTCGCGACTCCGATGCTTAGCGTCGGAAACACGGCGAGATCCGGCCGCTGCGCGACGGCGGCCGCGAAGTCGAGGCGGATGCGCTCAGCAATCGCCACCGCATCTGTCTGGGAGATGTTTTTCAGCACCGCCAGGAATTCGTCTCCGCCTTGCCGGGCGAGCAGATCGCCAGAGCGCAGAATGCCTCTCGCAACGCTGGCGAAAAGCCGCAGGATCTCGTCGCCTGTGGCGTGGCCGTGCCGGTCGTTCAACTGCTTGAAATGGTCGATGTCGATGATCAGCAGCGATATCGGCTGGGAAGCGAGAGCGGGTACGTGCTGGGCAAGGCCGCCGCGATTGAGCGCGCCGGTCAGCGGATCGTGGTGGGCGAGTTCCGTCAGCTGATTGCGGCTGCGCTCGGCCGCCATCAGCACCATGGCCATGCTGCGCAGCATGATGAAAGCGACCGCCGATACCGCCATCCAGCTATGCGCTACGCTGCCGCCGAAAGGATCCGGCCCGCCGATCTCGCCGGTCGCCGCAAGGATGCTGCGCAGCGCAAAGATCATGGCGGTGCAGACGTAGAGGCCGACGAGCAAAGCGGCCGAATAAAGCTTCTCGCGGCGAACAATGCTGACCGCCTCCCTGGCGACGGCAAGATCGCAAAGGCAGCAGACGACGGAGACGTAGAGGAGCCTTGCCGAGACCGCCGAGGGATCGCTGACGATAGGCACCACGGGAATACTGCCGAGAAAGATGGCAAGCCAGAAATAGCGCTGGTCGAGAATCCGACCTGAAAAGATGCGGACGGCAAAAAACATCAGCATATAGCCGGCGATGGTGACGACGTTGCCGCCATCGACCGAGACGACGTAGGGGACAAGATTTCGCAGCGCGACAAGGAAGGAACCGACGCCGACGAAAAGGTTGCTCAAGCCCCACCAGAGCGGCCACCTCTCGAAGCGGCCGGTCGCATAGGCCGCAAGCTGGAGAATGCCCAGCACGACGCAGCTCACGGCAACAATGAAATAGATCGTCCTGAGATCCAGTAGCATGGCGCTTTTCCAAGGTTCTGGCCGAAGAACCTACAGCAAGCACTTTGCGGTTTGATTGGAGCCTTCGTTAAAAATCGAACGACCGGTGGTTTTCCCCAAGCGGCGCAGTCAAGCCGCCCGGACCGTGCCGATGATATCGGCCAGCAGACCGTGCAGCAAATCCCGGTAGCCGCTTCTAGCCGAAGGACCGTTCTCTTCCGAGGTCATGACGACGGTCAGATCGAGCGACGGCACGATGTAGAGCATCTGGCCGCCATAACCCCAGGCGAAATGCACCTGCTCGCCGCCGATTACACGCGTGAACCAGCCATAGCCGTATTCGTCGCCGGAGAAACGCGAATTGGTACGGTGCTGCCAGGATTGCGCGATCCAGTCGGCAGGCACCACCTGCTCTCCCTTGGCCGTGCGCCCGCCATTGCGATAAAGCTCGCCGAAGGCAAGCAGGGACCGGGCGCTCATCGCCATCTGGTTGCCGCCGAGGTAGATGCCCTGCGGGTCGCGCTCCCATGCGCCAATGCGGAAACCCTCGACAGGGCCGAGCCATTCGCGGGCAAGCACCAGGGTCGAGCGGCCACTGACCTTGGTCAGAATGGCCGAAAGCAGATGCGTCGATGCGGTGGAATAGAGCATCTCGCCGCCGGGCTGATCGGCGAACGGCTGCGAGAGCGCAAAGCGCACCCAGTTGCGCGAGGAGACCCAGCGGCCGTAGTTCGGCCCCGACATGCGGCCGAGCCCCGCCTGCATCGAGAGAAGATTGCCGATGGTGATGTCGTTGAGGCGCGGGTCGGGCGATGCGGGAAGGTCGGTCTTCAGGATCGGCGCGATCTTCTGATCCGGCCCGTCCAGCAGTCCCTTGCCGATTGCGATACCGACGAGCGCCGACATGATCGATTTCGAAGCGGATTTGATATTGGTCGATTCCGCCGGCGAATGACCCCGAAAACCGCGTTCGCTGAGCACGCGCCCGTCGCGAGCGACGATCACCGTTTTCAGCGGCCGCAGCGCCGGATCGCTCGCCGCACGGTCGAGGCGCGGGCCAAGCCCGGCGGCGGAAGCCGTGCTCTGGGGGGACGCCGGACCTGTTGCGACGAGCGACAGGCAGAAGAAAAGGAGAAGGAGAAAAATACGGATCATGCGGCGCAAGATAGGATATCGGCGCATCATGTTCGCGTGCCGACCGCACATTTCACGCGATTGTGTCCGCTGGCGAGCGGTTGTTCGCACCCCTCACCCGCCCCGTCACTGAAAGACGATCCGCACCGCGAATCACGATTGGCCTGCCTGCCTGGATGATCAAGCGGCGCGGACGTCGCCTGCCTCGGGGCGTTTCCCCGAGTGTCCGGCGAGCGCGCCGCCTCAAGCGGCGCGGCGAACCGGCGCGCCGGCCAGCATGCGCCCCGAGGGGACGATCATGCCGGCCGCGCCGTCCAGCCAGCCTTCCGTGAGCTCGAGCGCAAGAAAGCGCGAGCGTTCGAACGGGCCTGGCATGACAAGGTGGCGAGCTTTCTCGGCAAAGAAGCCGAAACGCTCGTAATAGGCTGCGTCGCCGACGAGCAGCACGGCGCCATGGCCGCGGTTCTTCGCTTCGAGGATCGCTGCCCGCATCAGCGCCGAGCCGATGCCCTTGCCGCCGTGCCGCGAATCGACGGCAAGCGGGCCGAGCAGCAGCGCGGTAATCGGCGTGCCTTCATCGTTGACGCCGGCCTCGACGTTCCAGAGCCGCACCGTCCCGATGAGGTGGCCGTCGCGATCACGCGCGACGAGCGCAAGGCCTTCGGCCGGAATCCGGTTGCGGCGGATCTTCTCGGACGATTTCTTGCGGCGGCCCGGACCCATGACGCGGTCGAGCAGGTTTTCGCGGGCAACGACGTCGGAAGGATTTTCGGCGTCGATGGCGAAAGTGGTAGGCGCAAAGAATGCGCGGACAGAATCAAGAACAGCGGCCATCTTGGCCTCCCGTACCCAATACCGTTATCAGCGGCGATGAAGGAAATTGTGAAGTTGCCGCCCCGGCTGGCTACGGGGCCGGCGGAAACGACTTAGATGACGTAGGCCTTCAGCGGCTCGAAACCGTTGAAAGCGACCGCCGAATAGGTCGTCGTATAGGCGCCGGTGCCTTCGATCAGAACCTCGTCGCCGATCGAAAGGGAGATCGGCAGCGGATAGAGGTTCTTCTCGTAGAGTACGTCGGCCGAATCGCAGGTCGGGCCGGCGATGACGCAGGGCTCCATGTCGTCGCCATCGTGCTCCGTACGGATCGGATAGCGGATGGCTTCGTCCATCGTCTCGGCAAGACCGCCGAACTTGCCGATGTCGAGGAAAACCCAGCGCGCATCGTCATTGTCCGACTTCTTCGAAATCAGCACAACCTCAGCCTTGATGACGCCGGCATTGCCGACCATGCCGCGGCCCGGCTCGATGATCGTCTGCGGGATCTGGTTGCCGAAATGCGTGCGCAGCGCCTGGTAGATCGACTTGCCGTAAGCTTCTGCCGACGGAACGTCGCGCAGGTACTTGGTCGGGAAGCCGCCGCCCATGTTGACCATCTGCAGGTGGATGCCCTGCTTGGCAAGCGATACGAAGACGCGCTTGGCATCGGCAAGCGCCGAATCCCAGGCATCGACCTTGGTCATCTGCGAACCGACATGGAACGAGACGCCATAAGACTGCAGGCCGAGCTGATGAGCGTAGACGAGAACGTCGACGGCCATCTGCGGGACGCAGCCGAACTTGCGCGACAGCGGCCACTCGGCGCCTTCGCCATCGGTCAGCACGCGGCAGAAGACACGGGCGCCGGGAGCGGCGCGCGAAATCTTCTCGACTTCCTCGTGGCTGTCGACCGCAAAGAGGCTGACGCCGAGCGCATGTGCACGCGCGACATCACGCTCCTTCTTGATCGTGTTGCCATAGGAAATGCGGGCGGCGGTCGCACCGGCTTCGAGCGCCATTTCGATTTCGGCAACGGATGCGCAATCGAAATTGGAACCGAGGCCGGCGAGCAGCTTCAGCACTTCCGGCGCCGGGTTGGCCTTGACGGCGTAGTAGATGGCGCTGTCCGGCATGGCGTGGCGGAAGGCGTGGAAATTGTCGCGAACGACATCGAGATCAACCACGAGGCAGGGACCGTCGGGACGTCGGGTTGCGAGAAAGTCGCGGATGCGCTGGGTGGTCATATCGATTCCCTCTTCCAGTTCCAGAGCTCCGGCAAGAACCGGAGGACAAAGGGCATACGAGAACTCGCATTGGAACCAGCCGGTGGAGACCCCGGAACCATAGCAAGCGCTCGATGCGCGGATAATGAACCAACGCCGCGATGCGGTGTAAGTTCGGCTTTGTCTGCCATGGATTGGAGGGAGAATCCCAACCGCACTTCCGGCAATGATGGTGTGCCTCTTCAGTAACCCCCGCTGATGGAAAGCAGGGAGAGAACAAAAAGGCCCGCACCGTCGTTGCTTCAGGCGTCCTCGCATTTTCCGGTTGGCCGGAATAGCGACTGGAGGGGTTAATTCCAGGTACCTTACCGATTTCCTCACCAATTCGAGGGTTCGGCGGACACCCATGGGCACGTGCGACTTTGGGCTGACTGGGAGATAAGAATATTCGCCTTCATAATCAAGCGATTTTTTAATCCTCCGGGCAAAAAAATATTGAACAGCGCGGCTCAATTTGTTCAACGTTCCGAAACAGTTTTAGGAAGTATCCATGGATACCTTGACGCGCATACGCGCCTTCATCGATGTCGTCGAGGCCGAAGGCTTCTCCGCCGCCGCGCGGCGCACTGGCCGCTCAAAGGCGCTGCTCTCCAAATATGTGCGCGAACTGGAAGACGAACTCGGCGCGCTGCTGCTCAATCGCACCACCCGGCAGTTCTCGATGACGGAGGCCGGCCACACCTATTATCGCAGCGCCTCGGATATTCTGAAGGAGATCGACAACCTTGCCGATCTGGTGCGCGAAAACAATGCACAGCTGAAGGGACGGTTGCGCGTCTCCGTGCCCCGCACCTTCGTCGATGCCGACGTCGGCCAGTCGCTGATCGATTTCTCCAGGGAAAACCCGGACCTCTCGCTGGAGATCGCCGCCGATGACCGTTTCGTCGATCTGATCGAGGAAGGGTTCGACGTGGCGATCCGCATCAGCAAGCTCGAAGATTCCGGGATGATCGCTCGCAAAATTTCCGATTTCCGCGTCCATCTCTGCGCCACCCCGCATTTTCTCGAGCGCCATCCCGATCTGGAGCATCCGACCGACATTTCCAGTCTTCCCTTCATCATCGATACCAATTCACGCACCCAGGGCAGCATCCGCTTTCACAATCCCGACAACACCACCTTCGCCGTCTCCGTCTCCGGCCCGATAGAGGTCAACAGCCCGCACGCGACATTGCGCGCTGCACTCGCCGGCATCGGCATCGCCCTTATTCCCGATTTCGTCGCCCGCAAGCCGATCGAAAGCGGCGAGCTGGTGACGCTGTTTAACGATTACATCCCGACCGACCGCGGCATCTATGCCGTTTATCCGCACCGCCGCTACCTGCCGGCCAAGGTGAGGATCTTCGTCGATTACCTGCACAATTGGTTCAAGAAGCATCCGTGAGATTGCGCGGAAAGACCGGCCCGGCCGGAAGATGGAGTGGCGCCGATCGAGATCAACCGACAAGCCGGTCCCAATTCCGTCCCAATTTCTGGCAAGAACTCGGGTCGGGCGAATAAGGCAGCGGGACGCATGAACAAATCCATACCATTGATGACCGCGCTTCTTTCGTTGGCGCCGGCAGCGGCCTTTGCGCATCCGCACATCTTCGTGGAGGCGCGGCTCGAAGTCGTGGCCGGCGCTGACGGCAGCATCGAGGAACTGCGCAATGTCTGGCGCTTTGACGAGGTCTTCTCCTCCTCGGTCGTCATGGATTTTGACAAGAACACCGATCTGAAGCTGGAGCCGAACGAACTCGCGCAGGTCGGCAAAACGGTGAAGCAATCGCTTGCCGATTACGACTATTACATGAACCTGACGATCAACGGGAAAAGCGTCACCGTTCAGCAGCCCGACATCATCCATGTCGACTATAAGAACGGCCAGCTCCTGATGTTTTTTGCGGTCAAGCCGGCCGAGAAGATGCCGCTCAAGGGCAGGCTTACGTTCGGCGTCTATGACCCGACGCTCTATACGTCTATCGACTTTCCGACGGACAACGAACTGGCCACGGTCGGCGACAGCTTCAAGGCGTGCAAACACCAGGTGGTAAGGCCGGATGCCGACGAGGTGATCTCGGAAAACAAGCAGTCGCTGACCGATGCCTTCTTCAACGACCCCACCGGCACCAACATGTCCAAACTCTTCGCCACGCGGCTGGAGATCACATGCTGATAAGACGCCCGTACCTCATCCTTTCCGCAGCACTCCTTGCGCTTCTGACGGCGGCGAGCCTCGCCCATGCGCAATCGCCGCTCGGCATCGGCACGGCCGAACCGAGTTTCCAGCCGACCGGCGGCCCGTTCGCCCCGCTTCTGCTCTACGTGAACTATGAACAGCAGGCCTTCTACCGGGCGCTGACGGGTGCGTTGAAGGGCATGCGGGAGGATCCGTGGCAGCTGACATCGCTGGTCGGCCTTTCCTTCGCCTACGGCGTCTTCCATGCCGCCGGCCCCGGCCACGGCAAGGCGGTCATCTCCTCCTACATGATCGCCAACGAGGTCGAGTTGAAGCGCGGCGTGGTCATCTCCTTCATTTCGGCCTTCGTCCAAGGCGTGGTCGCGGTGGCGCTGGTCGGTGGCGCCTGGCTGGTGCTGCGCGGCACCGGCATCACTTTGACGGCGGCCACCCATGCGATGGAAATCGCAAGCTTCGTCATGGTCATCCTCTTCGGCGGCTGGTTGCTGTTCCGCAAACTTCGTTCGATGATAGGCAACCTGCCGCGCCGCCGGCTGATGGCGACGCCGGCGGGTCCGGTCAGCATGATGCTCGACTGGAAGGACAATGCGGCCGAACGTCAGGCCTATGCTTTCAGCGGCAAGGCGCAGGCCGTCGACGCCGGCCACACCTCCATTCCCGGCCTGGCCTGCGAGACCTGCGGCAATATCCATGTGCCCGATCCGGCGCTGCTCGCCGGCGACAAGTTCAGCACCCGCGAGGCTTGGTCGGCGATCGTTGCTGTCGGCCTCCGCCCCTGCTCCGGGGCTTTGCTTGTCATGACATTCTCGCTGCTGAACGGCCTCTATCTCGGCGGCGCGCTTTCGGTCGCCGCCATGTCGCTCGGCACGGCGATTACCGTATCCGTGCTTGCCACGCTTGCCGTCACCGCCAAAGGTGCGGCCGTCCGCCTCTCCGGGCGCGGCTCGACGGCTTCGATCTGGGTCGGCAACGCCATCGAAATCCTCGGCGCCGTGCTCGTCATCCTGATGGGCGTCCTGCTGCTTGGCGCCTCGCTGCAAGGGTAGACTATTTTCCCCTGTTCCGCTGGTAGCGCGCCCGCAGCCAGAAGACCGCAAAAAATGCCATGATCAGGCAGACGCCGACGAGGATGCCGAGCGCCGGCGAGAAATTGCCGATCCACAGAACGATGGTCGGCAGGAAATAGAGGACGAGGCCGGCGCCGAGCAGGATGATGGCGGCGGCGATTGCCTGCGAGCGGCTTTCCGGGCTCATACGAGCCTTTCCTTTTCGAGATCGGCGCGGATATCCTGCAGGCGGCGGATCTGGCTGCCGGCGGCGTCAAAATTCTCGGGCGAAAGCCAGGCTTCGAAGGCCTCGTTGATCAGCGGCCATTCGGCGTCGATCATCGAGAACCAGGCGGTGTCGCGGTTGCGGTGCTTGGAAATCATGTGCTGGCGGAAGACGCCTTCGAAGCTGAAGCCGTAGCGCAGAGCCGTCGTTTTGCTCGCTTCGTTCTTGTTGTCGCATTTCCATTCGTAGCGGCGGTAGCCGAGATCTTCGAAGACGTGCTTGGCCATCAGGTAATGCGCCTCGGTGGACAGCGGCGAACGGCTCATGTCGGGACCATGAGCCACCCCGCCGATCTCGACGACGCCGTTTGCCGGGTCCGCGCGCATATAGTTCGCCATGCCGACAATCTTGCCGGTGGCGTTGTCGCGGAAGATATGGGTGAGCCAACTGGACTTGGTGTGGACGGCTTCGAGCCAGCTGGCGAAATCCTCGATGCCGGAGAAGTCGTCCTGCGCGAAATAGAGAAGCAGCGGGTTGATGCCCATGCCGCCGAGCCCCTTCCACAGCGCTTCGAGATGTTCCTCGCGGCGATAGGGCTCGACGGTAACGAAACGGCCCTTCAGTGTGACCGGCTTCGGCGCCGGGCAGCCCTTGAAATTTGCAAGATCGCGCATGTTCACTCCCCTTTTCGGCAGAGTGGATAGGCCAGCCGCCCGACAAAGGCAACCGGCCTAGATGTTACTGTGACAAGGTCGTCTTGGCGGACGACACAGTCGCCTCGATATGGTCGACCAATTGGTCGGCGAGGCCGAGACGGCCCGCAAGCAGATCGAGATAACCGCGCTCGGCGCGCGAATCCGGCTCGATGGTGATCCGTGAAGCGGTGTAGAGTTCGACGCGCTGTTCTTCCGTCACTGCGGCAGCGACGAGCGCGTCGATATCCGTCGGAGAGGCGAGTTCGCGCTCGATGAAGGCTGCAGCCTCGCCACTGACGTCGGCGGCCTTGATCTTGTCCATGATGAGGGCGCGTTCGGCGCCATCGATATGGCCGTCTGCCTTGGCGGCGGCGATCATCGCGCGGATCAGCACCAGCACGAATTCATTGCTGCCGGCAGGCGACGCCGGCCCGAAGCCGGATTCGACAGGCGGCGGCAGGAGAACCGGGTTGTTCGCCGACGGTGCATCCGAGGGGGCCGCAGGCGCTTGGCCCGCCTGGTAATTCTTGTAGGCCTGGTAGCCGAGACCGGCAATGGCGGCCAGGCCGCCGATTGCCAGTGCGTTACCGGCAATACTGCGGCCGGTCTTGGTGCCGAGGAGCGCGGCAGCGATCGCGCCGGTCTTCATCGGATTGTTCTTTGCCGTCTGTACGGCATCACCCGCCCTGTCACGGACCGAGCCGCCGAGACCCGGCACCTGCGAACCCAAGAACTGGTCGAGAAGCTTCTTTGCGTCGAACATTCCTCGTCATCTCCCTGTTTGAGGCCGGAGGAGAACATAGGTTTGCGACGGCTGAAATACAAATAGTGGGCGTGATGATTGCACCTGGCGCTCTTCCCGCCCTTGCGACCTCAGGCTTTCAGAGCCGCGGCCTCTGCTGCGAGTCTGGTGATCCCCGCCCAGTCGCCGGCTGCGACCAATTCCTTTGGCGCAACCCAGGAACCACCAACGCAGACGACGTTCGGCAGCGAGAGATAATCTCGGGCGTTCTTCAGTGAAATGCTGCCTGTCGGGCAGAACAGCGTGCCGGCGAGCGGCGAAGAGAGCGCCTTGAGGTAAGCGGCGCCACCGGCCTGCTCGGCCGGAAAGAACTTCAGCACCTGGTAGCCTTCTTCGCGCAACGCCATGACTTCGCTGGCAGTGGCAGCTCCGGGAAGCAACGGCACATCGGAATCTGCAGCGGCATCGAGCAGCTCCTGCGTCGTGCCCGGACTGACGATGAACTTCGAACCGGCCTCGACGGCGGCTTGCCAGTGGGCGGCATTCAGGATCGTGCCGGCGCCGACTTCGGCGCCCTCGACCTCGGCGGCGACGGCACGCACGGCCTCGAGTGCCGCCGGCGTGCGCATGGTGATCTCGATTGCCTTCAGGCCGCCTGCGACGAGCGCCCGGGCCAGCTGCACCGCAGACTTGGCGTCATCGACGATAAGAACCGGAACGACCGGCTGGAGTTTCAGGATGGAAAGGAGCTTCTCTGTTTTGTCGCCCATGGCCGCATGACCTCCTTGAAACGATTGAAATTTGCATCCCGAATAACGTCCCCGCCGAACCTTGTCGAGCTAAAACCGGGTTGTCTGAGAAGAAGGGTATGAAATGCTTGGAAATTGGTCTACCGTGCAGCAATCGTCACAAAAGGTTCACTAATATGGCGAAAGAGATCGAGCGGAAGTTTCTCGTACGCAGCGATGGATGGCGTTCAGCCGTCGAAACCAAATCTGTCCTCAGGCAGGGTTACATCGCCTCGATGGACGACCGTTCCGTTCGAGTCCGCATCCTCGACGGCAGGAAAGCGAGACTGACGATCAAGATCGGCCGCAGCGCCATCACTCGTGACGAATTCGAATATGATATCCCCGTCGCCGATGCCGAAGAGCTGTTGCAGAACGCAATCGGCATCGTCATCGAGAAAACGCGCTACCGTGTTCCCCATGAGGGCTTCGTCTGGGAGGTCGACGTCTTTGCCGGCGAACATCGCGGATTGGTCATCGCCGAAGTGGAGATGGCGGCGGAAACCGACAAGCCAGCCCTGCCCCTCTGGCTCGGCCGCGAAGTGACCGGCGATTTCCGCTATTCCAATCAGGCCCTTGCGACAGAATACGGGCACGACAGGCATGGCCTATCGCATTCGGCCTGACGCCGATTTCACCGAGGCCTTCCGGAGCGTCGCGACCGAGCAACTGGAAAACGCCATCACCTTTCTCGAAGAGCGGCCCGACGGCGCGCACGAGGCGATCCATTCCTTCCGAAAAAACCTGAAGCGATTGCGCTCGCTCTACCGGCTCGTAGCGCGCGAGGTGCCGGACTTCCGGGCGCGCGAAAATGCCAGACTGCGTGATGCCGCGCGCGCGCTTTCGGCAATCCGCGACGCTGCCGCGCTCATCGGCACCGCGCAATATCTGCAGCATTCAGCCCGCGGGAAAGAAGAAAGCGAAGCGCTCGGCCGGATCGTCACCATTCTCGAGGGGCGCCGCGACTGGATGGCGGAGGCCGAGAGCGGCCTGGAACAGCGGTTGACGGAAACCTCAGGCACCCTGAAGGAAGCGATCGCCTCTTTGGATGGGATCTCCTTCGATGCCGGCCACCGCAAGAATGCCCGCATGCTGGCGAGGAGCTGGCGCCGCACCGCGCGCAAGGCCAAGGCCGCGCTTGCCGGCTGCCACGGCGATGCATCGGCCGACAATTTCCACGATCTGCGCAAGCGGACCTACGACTACCGGCTCTACCACGCTCTTTTGCGCGACATCTGGCCAGGTGCGATGAAGGCCAAGCGCAATGCGGCCAAGGCACTCGTCGAGGATCTTGGCCACATTCACGACCTTGCCGTACTCTGCCAACTGGTGGAAGCCGAGCCACAACTCTTCACCCGCAACGACGATCTGGCGCATCTTCTCGACGCGATCATCTTCCGCCAGCAGGAAGACCGCCGGCAAGCACTCGTTAAGGCCGAAGCGGTCTTCGCGGATGATCCCGACGAGGAGTCGGAGCGTATCGAGCTTCTCTGGCTGGCCGCCGGGAGCTGAGAGACGGCGCATCCTGGAAATATCGCCAAACCCATTGACCTCAACTTATCTTGAGGTCCTAGCCTCCGGTGGTCGACCAAAGGAACTTAACCGCGAGGAAGAAATGATCACAGAAAACGCCGCTATGCCAAGGGTGCTCGGGCTCTACGAGACCCATCTGACAGTTGCCGATCTCAAGACCTCCGTCGATTTCTACCGCGATGTCGTCGGGCTAGAGCCGGCGGCTACGTTCGAGGAGCGCAAAGTCGCCTTCCTCTGGGTTGACGACAGGAAGACCGGCATGCTCGGCCTCTGGGAAACGGGAAGCAGCCCCCTGAAGATGCGGCTGCATATCGCTTTCCGCGTGACTGTCGATGGCGTGCTGCAGGCGCCCGCCAATCTCAAGGCAAAAGGCGTCGAACCTCTCGGCTTCACCGGCCAAGCCGCAATCGAGCCGGTCGTTCTCGGCTGGATGCCGGCGCTGTCGATCTATTTCAAGGATCCGGACGGGCATTCGATCGAATTCATCAGCCTTCTCGACGATGCGCCCGACCGAAATTTCGGCGTGCGGCCGTTTTCCGAATGGAAAGCCAAAGCATAATCGGTCCCGTCATTGCGCCGCCATCGGCGAAGGGAATTGCGCGGTCCGGTGATTTTCTATATTTCCGGCGCATGACCGACTGCCTGACACACACCAGCCCGTTCCTCGTGGCGGCGCTCTACCATTTCGTTTCCGTGCCGCGCTTCGCCAGCTTGCAGGCACCGCTGCAAACGCTTTGCGAAGAAAACGGCGTCAAGGGAACGCTGCTTCTCGCGCATGAGGGCATCAATGGCACGATTGCGGGACCGGATGCCGGCGTTCACGCCGTGCTCGCCTTCCTGCGTGCTCAGGCGGAATTTTCGAGCCTGGAGCACAAGGAAAGCCGCGCTTCGAAAATGCCTTTCCTGCGCCTGAAGGTGAAGCTGAAGAAGGAAATCGTCACCATGGGCGTCGAAGACATCGACCCCAACAAGGTGGTCGGCACCTATGTGGCGCCTCGGGACTGGAATGCGCTGATTTCCGATCCCGATACGATCGTCATCGACACCCGCAACGACTATGAGACGGCGATCGGCACGTTTCGCGGCGCGCTCGACCCGAAGACGAAGACATTCCGCGAATTTCCGGATTGGGTGCGGGGGAATACGGGCCTGCACAACAAGCCGAAAGTCGCAATGTACTGCACCGGCGGCATACGCTGCGAGAAGGCCACCGCCTTCATGAAGGCTGAAGGTTTCGACGAGGTCTATCATCTGAAGGGCGGCATCCTGAAATATCTGGAGGAAGTGCCGCAGGAAGAAAGCCTATGGGAGGGCGCCTGCTTCGTGTTCGACGAGCGCGTCTCCGTCGAGCATGGGCTAAAGGAAGGCGAACACAAGCTGTGCCACGCCTGCCGCAACCCGATCACCGCCGAGGAAATTGCCTCGCCGTTCTACGAGGAAGGTGTTTCCTGCAGCCACTGTTATCCCAGACGCACCGAGCAAGACCGGCTGCGCTACCGTCAGCGGCAGCATCAGATCACGCTGGCAAAAAAACGCGGCCGGCGGCATATCGGCAGCTAAGAGCCTGTTGCTTTTCACTGAGCTTGCGCCCACGCGAATTTCGCCGTCAGGCGGCACCGAGACGGCGCAAGGTTGACGGTTCCGCAGCACGAAGTTCGTTTAGCATCTCGGTAATTCGCTCGGCCGCCAGCGGCTTTCCGAACAAATAGCCCTGCAGGCAGTCGCAGCCGAACAGGCGCATGGCGACCGCCTGCCCCTCGGTCTCTATGCCTTCAGCCGTCACCGGGATATCGAGCGAGCGAGCGAGCGCCACCGTCGCTTGCAGCATTTCGCGCTGGCGCTTATCCTCGTTGACGCCCATGACCAGCGAGCGGTCGATCTTGATGCGGTCGAAGCCGAACTGCCTGAGGTAACCGATCGAGGAAAAGCCGGATCCGAAGTCGTCGAGCGCCACTTTCACCCCCAGGCCCTTCAGCCGCTCGATCGACTGGCGGGTACGCTGCGGATTCTGGATCATATACCCTTCGGTGATCTCGAGGGTGATGCGGCTGGCCTCGATCTCCGTCTGCTTCAACACGTAGCGCACATAGTCGGTGAAGGCGGGATTGCGGAACTGGCCAGGCGAAACATTGACCGAGACGTCCAGCTCCGGCCACTGCTTGGCCGTCTCGCAGGCCTTGCGCAGCACGAACAGGCCGAGCGATTCGATGAGGCCGCTGGTCTCGGCGATCGGGATGAACAGCTCGGGTGAAACCGGGCCGTGGCCCGGGCGGTTCCAGCGCACCAGCGCCTCGACGCCGCTCAGCGCATGCGTGGCGGCATCGACCAACGGCTGGTAGACCAGCGTCAGGTCGCCGCTTTCGATGGCGATCCTGAGATCGAGCTCCAGCGCATTTCGCTGCTCGCGGTCCGCGTCCATCGATGGATCGTAGAGCGTCATGCGCGCACGGCCGGCCTCCTTCGCCTTGTACATGGCAAGGTCGGAACGGCGCACCAGCTCCTCGCGATCGATTGCGCCGGCAGGCGACATGGCGATGCCGATACTGGCCCCGACGACGACGACACGGCGACCAATCTCCAGCGGTTCGACAAGAAAATCGAGGATCTGCTCGGCAAGCTGCAGAGCGGCGGCATTCTCGCCATCGGAGAGAAAGGCGATTGCAAATTCGTCCCCGCCGATGCGGGCGAGAACCGCGCCTTGCGGGATCAACACCTCGAGCCCGGCCGCGACCGCGCGGATCAACTGGTCGCCGGTGCCGTGTCCATAGCTGTCATTGACTTCCTTGAACCCGTCGAGGTCGAGATAGAGGAGCAGCACGTTGCGCTTGGCCTGGCGCGCTTCGAGGACAAATCGATCGACGGCAAGCCCGAGCCCGTCGCGATTGGAGAGGCCGCTCAGCCTGTCGCGCAACGCCTCCTCGCGGGCGCTGTTTTCCTCCGCCTTCAGGCGCCGGCCGGCAAGCCAACCGATCGCCAGCAGCACCACGAAGAAAAGCCCGACGAGACCGAGCGCCTGGATGACCATCGGTCGCACCTGCGCGTAGGCAATATTGCCGGGTGAGCGCGAGTTCCAGACGAGCTTGCCGATCGTTGCCCCCGCCGGATCGACGATCGGCACCAGATATTCGGCCGAGAAACTCGGCGCCGCCAGCCTCAGTCCGCCGATCACATAGGTCTGACCGAGCCCGGCCACCCTGTCGTCATCGAGATGACGGGCAAAAACGAGATAGCGGTGCTGCCCCGCGGGCGCATCAAGGGCGCCGGATTTCTTCCGCACCAAGGCCACACCGACAGCGGCAATACCGCGTTTGGTGGTGACGAAACCGACCGCCTGGGGAGTATCGGCTGAACCGGCCGCCTTCGCCACGTCGAACAGCTTCCAGAGCGAGGGCGCGAAGAAATCCGCCAGCGGCTCCTCCATCGGTTTGCCATCGCGGTAGGCTATGATCGCATTCTTCGCATCATCGATCACGATCGCCATGTCGAAAAGCGAGCTGTTGACCGACATCTCGCCGTAGTTGCTGACCGTCCACGCCATGCCATCGGGCGCATAGACGTTGGCGGCGGCATCGTCCCAGGCGGCATAATCGTCGAGCGTCGCACCGAGCTGATCCTCGAAAGTCTTCAATGCTCCGATTGTCGTTTCGCGCGAGCGCTCGTCATCAAGGACATTGGCGTTTTCAGCTACGCGCTCGAGTGCAGTCAACACCATGATGGTAGCGACCGCGACGATGACCGCAAAGGAGAACAGCACGCCGGTGACGGTGATATGACGGCTTATTCCGGATCCCTTGCTCTGCAATTTTCCAATTATCTGCATTCCGGCTCCCTGACCATCGGACTTTGCCAGTCAAGGGTTCAGAAACGTTTAAGCAACCGCCTGCTGCACATTTCCGCCGGTCGATTTTTTGCCGTTGGCCCGAACATTGAGGGCGAACCGCCGGCCATCGAACCTAGATGGCAGGTTGCCCCCCATTGTGATTGCCCTTCGGAAAATGCGTCGCGAGTTCGCGATACCATTTGCCGCTCTTTTTCACCGTCCGCAGCTGCGTCTCATAGTCGACATGGACGAGACCGAAGCGCATGCGGTAGCCTTCAGCCCATTCGAAATTGTCCATCAGGCTCCAGGCAAAATAGCCGCGCAAGGGATAGCCGTCCTTGATGAGATCGGCAACGACAGCGAGATGACCGCCGAGATAGTCGAGACGCATCGTATCGTCGACCTCGCCGTCGACGACACCGGTATTGTCGCAGGCGCCGTTCTCGGTGATGTAGCATTCCGGCGGGTCGTAGCGGCGATAGAGGTCCTCGACCAGAAGCTTCAGGCCTGGCGCATAAATTTCCCAGCCGATGTCGGTCTTGACGTCGCTTGCCGGCGGCGCTTTCACCGTCCAAGGGAAATCGCCCTGGCGTTCGGCATCGTCGGCGACGCGCTCGGGCGTGTAGTAATTCAGCCCCCACCAGTCGAGTGTCTGGCTGATGAGTTTCAGGTCGCCATCCTCGATGACGGGCATGCGATCGCCGAGCGCCTCCACGAATTCCCGCGGATATTCACCCTTGAAGACCGGATCGAAGAAGGCGCCGTTGTGGAACTGATGAGCACGTTCGGCAGCGGCTAGATCGGCCGGGCTGTCGGAGCCGGGAATGATCGAAGCTGCGTTGAGCACGAGCCCGACCGGCACATTGGGTGCTTCCGAACGGATTGCCTCGACGCCGAGACCATGGGCGAGGTTCATGTAGTGCATGGCATGCAGCGCGGCCTGCATATTGCGCTCACCGGGAGCATGAATGCCGTAGAGATGGCTCAGCCAGACGATGCACCAGGGCTCGTTGAAGGTCGCCACCCTGTCGAGACGGTCGCCGAGACGGTTCATCACCGTCTTGGCGTAGCGCTGAAAAGCAAAGGCGGTCGAACGCGCCGTCCAGCCGCCGTCGCCGGCAAGCAGCAGAGGCAGATCCCAGTGGTAGAGCGTCGCGAAGGTTTTGATCCCGCGCGCCTTGCAGCCGTCGACCAGCCGGTCGTAGAAATCGAGGCCGGCCTCGTTCACCGGGCCCGTGCCGTCGGGGATAATGCGCGGCCAGGCAATGGAGAACCTGTAAGCTTCGACACCCATCTCCTTGATCAGGTCGAGGTCCTGCTCCAGGCGATTATAGTGGTCGCAGGCAATGTCGCCGTTGTCGCGATTATAGACGCGGCCAGGCATGTTGCAGAAGGCATCCCAAATGGACGGCTTGCGGCCGTCGGACTTGCCGGCGCCTTCGATCTGGAAGGCGGCGGTGGCAACACCGAAGGTGAAATCGCCGGGAAAGCGGCCTGCAAGCGTCTTCGCATCGATCATCTGTAATCCCCGTCTCTCAGCATGTGGACTGACCGTGGCGGGATTTAGCCAAGCGGGAAAGCAAAGTACAGGTCCCAGGGAGAAAAACTGCAACGTTACAGTATTTGCACGACGAGCAGAAGGTATCGTCTCGTCGCAGCCGATTGCCCTGCTGCCCCTCACCCGCTCTCATAACGCGAATGTCAGCAGTCGTGACTTGCTGCTGGGCCCGTGATCACTACACAGCGAAGACATCGCAAACATGAAAGGAATCCAATGCTGTCTTCGATCCATCTGCTGCAGCCGCATCTGCTGAGCCTGCTGCGCATCGTCTCGTCGCTCGTGCTTTTCAGTTATGGAACGCAGAAGATCCTGCACTTTCCGGCAGCGGCAAGCGTACCGCCAATAGGCTCGCTCTCCTGGATTGCCGGATTGATCGAACTCATCCTGGGCTTCCTCGTCCTAGTGGGTTTCCAGACTCGCATCGCGGCCTTCGTGCTCTCAGGCCTGATGGCCTTCGCCTACTTCATCGGTCATGCGGGAAAGAGCTTTTATCCCGCGCAGAACGGCGGCGTCGCCGCGATCCTGTTCTGCTTCGTGTTTCTCTATCTGGTGGCGGCAGGCGCCGGCCCACTCAGCGTCGATGGTCTCGTGAAGCGCAACCGCGCTACAGCCTGAGACATGACGATAAGCCGAGGCGGTTCAACGCCGCCTCGGCATTCTCGCGACTCCGCCCCAGGCCATCTGAGGGGCGGATCGTCAAAGCTCAGAGTTTCACCCAGGCGCCGTTTTTCTTGGACGAGGCAACGCAGGCCTCGACGAAGGCGACACCCTTCACGCCGTCGTCGACGGTGGGATAGATCACCGCCTTATCGACTGCCTTGCCCTTCTTCCGGGCGTTGATCGCATGTGCGGCTTCCGTATAGATCGTCGCAAAAGCTTCGAGGTAACCTTCCGGATGCCCTGACGGCACGCGCGAAACACGGCCGGCCGCCGCACCTGCGCCGGCGCCGCCGCGGGTGATCAGCCGCTTCGGCTCGCCGAATGGCGTGTACCACAGGTAGTTCGGGTCCTTCTGGGTCCATTCCAGCCCGCCCTTGCTGCCGTAGACGCGCACCATCAGGCCGTTTTCGTGGCCGGGCGCCACCTGGCTGCACCAGAGCATGCCCTTGGCCGGCTTCTCCGAACCTTTCGCCTTGAAACGCAGCATGACATGGGCGTTGTCATCAAGCCGGCGGCCGGGGACAAAGCTGTCGAGATCGGCCGCCAGGCTGTCGAGCTCCAGGCCTGATATAAACGAAGCGAGATTATAGGCATGCGTGCCGATATCACCTGTGGACCCGCCGACGCCGGACTGCGCCGGATCGGTACGCCAGGCGGCCTGCTTCTGGCCTGTCTGCTCGACCGCTTCCGTCAGCCAGTCCTGCGGATACTCTGCCTGAACCACTCTAATATCGCCGAGTTCGCCGTTCGCGATCATCTCGCGTGCTTGGCGGACCATTGGGTAACCGGTGTAGTTATGCGTCAACACGAAGAGCGCGCCGTTCTCGTCGGCGACCTTCTTCAGCTTCTTCGCATCGGCAAGGTTCGATGTCAGCGGCTTGTCGCAGATGACATGGATGCCGCGCTTCAGAAACTCCTTGGCCGCATCATAGTGCACATGGTTCGGCGTGACGATCGCCACCGCCTCGATGCCGTTCTTCAGCTTCGCCTCGCGGATCGCCATCTCGCGGTAGCTCGAATAGGTCCGCGACGGATCGAGGCCGAGGTCGCGGCCGGACTGAACCGCCTTATCAGGCGTCGACGACAGCGCGCCGGCGATGAGATCGTACTGATCGTCGATCCTCGCCGCGATGCGGTGTACCGCACCGATGAACGCGCCCGCGCCGCCGCCCACCATGCCAAGCCGGATGCGCGGCTCGCGGCTCTGTTCAGATGATGCTTCGATTGCCATACTTGTCCTCCTGAAATTTAATCTGGTGCGGATGCGCCCCTCATCCGACTGCAGCCACCTTCTCCCTGCTTGCGGGGAGAAGGAAATGCCGCGACGTCGATGCCAACTCCGTCGGTGTGGCAAGTCCCTCTCCCCGTCAAAACGGGGAGAGGGTTAGGGTGAGGGACAGCCTCACGGCACGCTTCTTATTTAAAGCCCCAGCATCCGCCGGTTCGCCGCCTGGTCCGTGCCGCCGGCTGCAAAATCGTCGAAGGCTTTCTCGGTGACGCGGATGATATGAGCCGCCACGAATTCCGCGCCCTCGCGGGCACCGTCCTCCGGATGCTTCAGCGCGCATTCCCATTCGACCACGGCCCAGCCGTCGAAATCATTGGCCGTCATCTTCGAGAAGACCGCGCCGAAATCGACCTGGCCGTCGCCGAGAGAACGGAAGCGGCCGGCGCGTTCCACCCAGCCTTGATAGCCGCCATAGACGCCTTGGCGCCCGGTCGGATTGAACTCCGCATCCTTGACGTGGAACATCTTGATGCGGTCCTTGTAGATGTCGATGTTCTCGAGATAATCGAGGCACTGCAGAACATAGTGCGAGGGATCGTAGAGCATGTTGGCGCGCGGATGGTTTTTCACGCGCTCCAGGAACATCTCGAATGTGATGCCGTCATGCAGGTCCTCGCCCGGATGAATCTCGTAGCAGACGTCGACGCCGTTCTCGTCCGCATGGTTGAGGATCGGCGTCCAGCGACGGGCAAGCTCGTCGAAGGCCGTCTCGACCAGACCGGCCGGGCGCTGCGGCCAGGGATAGATGAAAGGCCAGGCAAGCGCGCCGGAGAAGGTAGCATGCGCCTTGAGGCCAAGGTTTTTCGATGCCGTCAGCGCCAGCTTAACCTGCTCTACCGCCCATTCCTGGCGGGCTTTCGGATTGCCGCGCACCTCTGGTGCGGCAAAACCGTCGAAAGCCTCGTCATAGGCCGGGTGAACGGCGACGAGCTGGCCTTGCAGATGGGTGGAGAGTTCGGTGATCTCGATGCCGTTTTCGCGGGCCTTGCCGGCGAACTCGTCGCAATAATCCTTGGAAGTCGCAGCCTTCTTCAAATCGATCAGCTGGCTCGCCCAGGTCGGCACCTGGACACCCTTGTAGCCGATGTCGGCCGCCCATTCGGTAATCGCTTCCCAGGAATTGAAAGGCGCGGTATCACCCGCAAACTGGCCAAGGAAAAGGCCGGGGCCCTTAATCGTCTTCATGTCAGATTCCTCCCTGAACATCGACCGTAAACGTTTCTGAAAACTTGTAGCACGCATTTCGGCGGGAGCAAGACGCTTCCTTGCTCTCAACTCGCAGATCTGACACGAAGCCAGATGGATATGGCTGCGAACTAATCACGATGGGCTTTGGCGGGCAAGAGGTACGTGCAGCATTCGGGCGCACCAAAAACGACGGCAAAGTGCGCCCATCCTTCCGATTGGGCGCACTTGCGTAGTCAGTGGATCAGAACGGAGAATCCGGGAAGTAGAAGTCCTTGGCATTGTCCTTGGTGACGAGCGTCGCGTCGAGGATGTAATTGCCGTGAACAGGAACCTGGTCGAAGAGAGCTGCGGCCGTCAGTTCCATCGCCGTGCCGACCATTGCCGGCGGATAGAGAACGTCGACCGGGATCATCTTGTCGCCATCCATGACCTTCTTGATCATGTCCTTGGAGCCAGCACCGGCAACAACATATTTGATGTCGGTGCGCTTGGCCTGCTCGATCGCCTGAAGAACGCCGACGGCCATGTCGTCGTCCTGGCACCATACAACGTCGATCTTCTGGTACTTCGTCAGGTAATCCTGCATGACCTTGAAGGCGTCGTCGCGGTTCCAGTTGCCGTACTGGCGGTCGAGGACCTTGACGTTCGAGCCGGCAATGCCCTTGTCGAAGCCGTCCTGGCGCTGCTGGTCGATCGGGATCGGCAGACCGCGGAT
The DNA here is from genome assembly GCF_900094625.1 of Rhizobium aethiopicum. Taxonomy (GTDB): domain Bacteria; phylum Pseudomonadota; class Alphaproteobacteria; order Rhizobiales; family Rhizobiaceae; genus Rhizobium; species Rhizobium aethiopicum. Next base: position 284,893 of record NZ_FMAJ01000007.1, read on the forward strand.
GATGACGACTTCGGCGTCCGGCGTATTGTCCTTGATATACTTGCCGGCGACTTCGCCGAGCGCCGGATTGTTGCCGGCAACGTAGAGGTCACGCACGGAGTTATCGTTGTTGCTAGGCGCGCGGTCGACGAGGGCGACGAATTTGCCCTTGTCCTTGACTTCCTTGATGGCGTTGACCAGCGGATCCGGATCCGACGGCAGGATGACGAGGGCGTCGATGCCCTGCGTATCGAGATCCTGCACGGCATTGGCCTGGCTGGCCGCATCAGGCGAGGTCTTGACGATGACGTTAAGACCCGGATGTTCGGCCATCAGCAGCTTGGCGACCCGTTCGGCATGAAAGACGACGCCCGAGGTCCAGCCGTGGTCGGCGGCCGGGATGGACACGCCGATCGTGAATTTCTTGTCCTGTGCATAGGCAGCGCCGGCGAAAGTCACCGCCGCAACAGCCAGACCCAACATTAATTTCCGCATGCTATTTCCTCCCAATGAGTTCAGGGACTTTTCCACACTGGGACCGGGCGCCCTGTATGCCCGACCAATTGAAGCAGGTACGATCATGATTTTCGTACCAGCGAGCGCTGGACGAACATTGCGATGATGATGATTGCACCCTGAATGGCGCCGATCAGATATTCGCTGATGAAATTCGAAAGCAGCATGATGTTGCCGACGAGTTCGAGAATGAAGGCGCCGCAGATGGTGCCCCAGACCCGGCCCGCGCCGCCCTTGAGCGCCGTGCCACCGACAACGACAGCGGTGATCGCCTGCAGCTCCCACAGGATGCCCGTCGTCGCCGACGTCGAACCGAGACGCGGAACGTAGAGCAGCACGGCGATGGCGACACACAGCCCCTGGATCACGAAGGCGATTGTGCGCACCCGGTCGACCGCGATACCCGAATAGCGGGCGACATCGCTGTTCGATCCAACAGCCACGACATGGCGTCCATATCGGGTGCGATAGAGGATGAAGGCCGCGACCGCCGTCACCGCCAGGATCACCACGATCGGCACCGGCACAACGGCGATGGTGCCGAAATAGGCCGGGCGATAGAGCGTCTGGATATCGGGCGAGCGAAGCGTGATCGCACCGCCCTGCGACAGCCATGTCGTCAGGCCGCGATAAATGCCCATCGTGCCGAGCGTCGCGATGAAGGGTTCGATCTTGCCGACAGTGGTAATGAGGCCGTTCGCCAAACCGCACAGCGCACCGGCGGCGATCGTGAAGACGACCGCAGCCATCAGCATCAGGGCCGGATTTTCGATGGCGGCCGAATTCATCAGCAGGATCATCAGGCTGGCGACGAAGGCCACCATCGAACCCACCGACAGGTCGAGATCGCCCGCCGATATCACGAAGGTCGCGCCGACCGCGATGATGGCAATGAAGGCGCTGCGCGTCGCGACATTGGCAAGGTTGGTGATGCCGATGAAATTGGGATTGACCAGGGCTCCGACGATCAGGAGCAGCGCTAGGGCGACGAAAGGCGCGACTGCGCGCAGGTCGACATCCCGCCAGGATCGGCGCCGGATTTCCCTGGTCTCCTCGTTGACACTCATTTCCAAAACCAACCTCCCGTCCCGTATTGTCTGGGCACTCTGTTTGTCCTGCGCGTCGGCGAAGCCTGCTTGCGGCCTCAGGCGGCCGCCTTCTTTTTGAGCCCGGCGGCGTAACGCATGATCTCCTGCTCGGAAATCTCGTCGCCCTCGAGCACGCCGACGATATGGCCTTCGCGCATCACCGCCACTCGCGTGCAGAGCCCGATCACCTCCGGCATTTCCGACGAGACGACGATGATCGACCGGCCGTCTCGGGCGAGAGCCGAAATGAAATGATAGATCTGCTGCTTGGTGCCGACATCGATGCCGCGCGTCGGCTCGTCGATGATGATGATGTCAGGATCGGTCTCCATGACCTTCGCGAGCAGCAGCTTCTGCTGGTTTCCGCCCGACATCCGGCCGGCGACGATATTGGCGTCGCGAACTCTAATGTCGAAACGGCGCTTAGCCTTCGCCAGCGCGGCCGCCTCACTGCCCGGGCTGAGATAGCCATGGCGAGAATGCCTTCCGAGTGACTGCAGCGTCAGATTGGTCGCCATGCCCGATCGCAGCAGCAGACCCTTCGACTTGCGGTCCTTGGTCATATAGGCAAGACCGCAGCGATTGGCGGCGTGAACGTCGCCGGAGGGGACCGCTTGCCCCTTGATGACCACCTCACCTTCGAGGCGAGGCCGCAGACCCGCGATCGCCTCCATCAATTCGGTACGCCCGGAGCCGATCAAACCGGAAAAACCGATGATCTCGCCCTTGCGTACCTCGAAGCTCGCATCTCTGACATAGCCGGTCGAGACCGCGGAGACGCGCAGGACGACCTCCTCGTCGACATTGGGTTCGACCTTGGCCGGGTAGAGGCTGGAGAGTTCGCGGCCGACCATCAGCTGCGCGATCGATTCCCCGTCCAGAATGGATGTGGGCGACGTCTTGACCCACTGGCCGTCGCGCAGCACCGTCACCCGATCGGTCAGCTCCATCACCTCGTCAAGCTTGTGGGAGACGAAGACGAAGCTCGTACCCTGGTCGCGAAGCTTGCGGACCTGCTTGAAGAGCATATTGGTCTCTTCCCGCGACAGCACGGCGGTCGGCTCATCCATGAATACGACGCGCGCATCGCGGCTGATCGCCTTGGCGATCTCGACCATCTGCTTGTCGGCGATGGAAAGCGTGCTGATCAGCGCGTTCTCATCGACATGCGAACCGAGCACGTCGAGGACCTTGCGCGTCTCGGCGCGCATATATTTGCGGTCGAGCACGCCGAAACGCGTCACCTCGCGACCGAGGAAAAGGCTCTCGGTCACGGTCAGATGGTCGGCAAGATTGAACTCCTGGTGAATGATGACAATGCCGAGCGCTTCCGCAGCACCATTCGGCGGCAGCACCACGGGCTTGCCGTCGAGCAGGATCTCACCGGAACTAGGCTGTTCGAAACCTGATAGCACCTTGACGAGCGTGGATTTGCCGGCGCCGTTTTCACCCATGAGCGCATGGACTTCACCGGCGTGGAGGTCGAAGTTGACACTGAAGAGGACCTGCACGCCGCTGAAGGATTTGCATATGCGCCTGGCGGACAGAACCACGGGTGCGGCGTCGGCGATCTCCACGGTCATAATGCCCTCCCCCTAGAGCGCTGCGCGTCCCGGCAGCACCGGCAACGCTCCGTCATCTTGAACGAGCGCACGCTTTCTAACACCGCTGAGGGTCTTCAGGCGTGCGCGTGCGGCTCCCGACCGCTTTGAGCCGTATGTAAACCTTTACATCGGCCATGTAAAGGTTTACATCGTGGATTCACACAGATGAGTTGAAGCTTGCCTTTGACCTCTCGACAAGTCTGTGTAGTGTCGCGGCGAAGACAGCCTTAAGGCAGAGCCCAGTGTCGAATTCCACGCCCGCTACAATCGAAGACGTCGCCCGGATCGCCGAGGTCTCCATCGCGACGGTTTCCCGGGCAATCCACACGCCGGAAAAGGTCGCCAATTCGACGCGGCTCAAAGTCAACCAGGCGATCGCCATCACCGGCTATACGACCAATGCCATGGCGCGCAGCCTGAGGCTCGGCCGCTCCAACATGATCCTCGTGGTGGCGCCCGATATCGGCGACCCCAATTTCTCCAACATCCTCGTCGGACTCGAGAATGAGGCGCGTGCGCACGGCTACGGCGTCCTGATCGGCCACACCCAGAACGACGCCCAGCGCGGCCTCGAATATCTGAAATTCTTGAATTCGAACCAGGCCGCGGGGCTCATCCTCTTCACCGGCATCCTGCCCTTCGGTCACCAGACGATGACGGCGCGGCTGCCGCCGAGCGTCGGCGTCTTCGAACCCGTCTTCAACGGCGGCATTCCTTATGTCGGCGTCGACGATACCGAGGGCGCGCGAAAGGCAGTTGATCTGCTGCTGGCCGAAGGCCATCGCAAGATCGCCTTCATCGGCGATTCCCGCACCCGGCTCGCCTACACCAGACGCCGCATGGGCTATGATGCCGGTCTCGACGCAGCCGGCGTTCCGCGTGACCTGAGGATCGTGCTCGAAGGCGACGGCACGATCGAAAGCGGCCGGCATGCGGTCGAACAGCTTTTCATGCGCGACACGCTTCCCACAGCCTTCATGTGCGTGAACGACCAGACCGCGATCGGCGTCATGATCGGGCTCGGCGCACGCGGCTATGATATTCCGCGGGATTTCTCCGTGACCGGTTTTGATGACGTGCCGCAGGCCGTCTTCATATCCCCGTCGCTGACGACGATCCGCCAGCCGAGGACGGCGATCGGCAAACAGGCGATGGCGCTGCTGCTGGACCTTCTGTCCGATGGGCGCCCGGCCGAAACGGAAATCCTGCTGCGGCCGGATCTCATTGTTCGAAACTCAGTCTCCGCGCCGTCGCGCAACTGGTTGAAGCGCTGAACGGCGATAGAATAACCGGCTGGAAAAGTTGCGCCGGCGACCAGCGGCCGCCGGCGCCTGGCATCAGACGTAACGGTTGACGACGTTTTCGAGCAATTCCTGCTTGCCGGATTTCGGCTGCGGGTTAACGTCCTTGCTCTCGACCCAGCTGGTGATCTCATCCAGCGAATACTCGCCGCGGAAGAGCTTCTGCGCCTCGGCCGATTCCCAGCCGGCATAACGATCGGCGAGCGGCTGCGACAGGGCCTTGTCCTCGATCATCCTGGCGGCCGCCTTCAGGCCGCGGGCGCAGCAATCCATGCCGCCGATATGACCGATCAGGAGGTCTGCAGGATCGAGCGACTGGCGGCGCAACTTCGCGTCGAAGTTGGTGCCGCCGGTCTTGAAACCGCCGCCTGCCAGGACGTGGTAATAGGCCAGCGCCATTTCCGGAACATTGTTCGGGAACTGGTCGGTATCCCAGCCGGACTGGTAGTCGTTTCGGTTCATGTCGATAGAGCCGAAGATGCCGAGCGCGTTGGCAAGCGCCAGTTCGTGCTCGAAGGAGTGGCCGGCGAGGATCGCGTGGCCCTGCTCGATATTGACCTTCACCTCGTTTTCGAGACCGTGCTTCTTGAGGAAGCCGTAGACGGTCGCGACGTCGTAATCATACTGGTGCTTGGTCGGCTCCTGCGGCTTCGGCTCGATCAGGATCGTGCCCTTGAAGCCGATCTTGTGCTTGTATTCGACGACGAGGTTGAGGAAGCGGCCGAGCTGATCGAGCTCGCGCTTGAGATCGGTGTTGAGCAGCGTCTCGTAACCTTCACGGCCGCCCCAGAGTACGTAGTTCTCGCCGCCGAGCTTCTGGGTGGCGTCGATGCAGGTCTTGACTGTCGCGGCTGCGAAAGCAAAGACATCGGGATCCGGGTTGGTCGCAGCACCCGACATGTAGCGGCGATTGGAGAAGAGGTTCGCCGTGCCCCAGAGCAGCTTGGTTCCGGTGGCAGCCTGCTTCTCGGCGAAATAGTCGACGATCTCGTTGAGGTTCTTGGTGTTCTCGGCGAAGTTCTTGCCTTCCGGGCGCACGTCGGCGTCATGGAAGCAGTAGTAGGGCGCACCCAGCAGCGAGAAGAATTCGAAAGCGACGTCGGCCTTCAGCTTGGCAGCCTTCATCGAGTCTTCGAACCAGGGACGCAGGAAGGTCTGGCCGCCGAAGGGATCGCCGCCCGGCCAGGTGAAGGTGTGCCAATAGGCCACAGCAAAACGCAGATGATCTTCCATGCGTTTGCCGAGAACGATCTCGTCCGGCTGGTAATAGCGGAAGGCCAGTGGATTGGTGCTGTCCGGGCCTTCATATTTGATCTTCTGGATATCGCCGAAAAATCCGGTGCTCATGTTGGGGTCTCCTTGGGTTCGTATTTCAGTCTTAGCGTTGGTGCCATTCGGCGGCCCGATGAGGGCCGCCGGCTCCAGTTCTCAATGCGCCAGCGACTTGATCGCCGGATAAAGTGCCCGGAAGCGCTTATAGCCATCCTCGTAGGCGCCCTTCAGCGCCGAGACCGGTTCGATCGTGCCGGCGGTCACCGGCGGCTTGCAGACGGCAGTCGGATCTGCCCCCGTTGCTGCGATCAGGCCGAGGCGGGCCGCACCGAATGCCGCGCCGAAATCGCCGTCGGCCGGCAGGTCGACCGGAACGCCGAGCGCGGTGGCGATCGATGCCAGCCAGTAGTGCGAGCGCGAACCGCCGCCGATCGCCGTGACGCGCGAGATGCCGGCGCCGGCCGAACGCAGCGCTTCGAGATTGTCGCGGAGAGCGAAGCTCACACCTTCAAGCACCGCCTGCGTGAGCACCGCGCGGCTGCTTTCGTGACCGAGCCCGATGAAGGCGCCGCGGATGACGGCATCGTTGTGCGGGGTGCGCTCGCCGGAGAGATAGGGCAGGAAGGTAACGCCGGTCGGCGCCTTCGGCGTCTCGCCGAGTTCGCTGGTGAGATCGGCGGCGGATTTGCCCGTCACACCGGAATGCCAGTTGAGCGCATCGGTGGCCGACAGGATGACACCCATCTGGTGCCAAGTGTTGGGCAGCGCATGGCAGAAGGCATGCACGGCGCTTTCCGGCTTCGGCAGATATGAACCGTTGGCGGCAAAGAGAACGCCCGATGTGCCGAGCGATACAAAGGCGGCGCCATCGCTGACCGTGCCCATGCCGCAGGCCGATGCCGCATTGTCGCCCGCGCCGCCGGCAACGACGACAGTGCCTGATATGCCCCATTGCGCCGCCAGCTCCGACCGCAGCTTTCCGGCCTGCTCCGTGCCTTCGACGAGCGCCGGCATCTGCTCCTTGGAAAGGTTGGTGGCTGCAAGCAGTTCGGACGACCAGCCGCGCTTGCCGGTATCGAGCCAGGAGGTGCCTGCCGAATCCGACATTTCGGAAATATATTCACCGGTCAGCCAGAGGCGCAGGTAATCCTTCGGCAGCAGCACCTTGGCGACCTTGGCGAAGACATCGGGCTCATGCTTCTGAACCCAGGCGAGTTTCGGCGCCGTGAAGCCGGGGAAGACGATATTGCCGGTCAGCGCGCGGAAGCGCGGATCGGCATCGAGTGCCGCGGCCTCGACATGGCTGCGCGTGTCGTTCCAGAGGATGCAGGGACGCAGCACCTTGTCGCTCGCATCGATCAGCGTCGCGCCGTGCATCTGGCCGGAAAGGCCGATGCCCTTGACCGCGGCAAGTTCGTTCGGATGTTTCGCCTTGAGCCCGGCGACGGCCTCCTGCGTGGCGCGCACCCAATGGGCCGGCTCCTGCTCCGACCAGCCGGAATGCGGGCGCGAGACGTCGAGCGAACCATTGGCCGAGCCGACGATCCTCTGATCGCCGTCGATCAGCATCGCCTTGACGCCGGAGGTTCCGAGATCGAGACCGAGATACATTTGGTATTCTCCTTTGCCGTTACGGCAGATTGTCTTTCAGGAATATGTCGAGACGGATGCGTTCCTGCGCTTCGATGACGGCGAGCCCATCCGCCTTGGCTTTCAGCACCCGGATCGCGCTGCGCACCTCATGGCCGGCATCCTGGTTGAGGATCGCATCGATCGTGTGGTCGATGAGCGCCGCCCGCGTATGCACGGTCAATTCGTGGGCGATCACGGTCAGCGTCCGGTCAACGGCTTTTTCCTTCAGCGCCCGGATGAGGCCGCGAGTGCCGGCGCCGAGGCTGTAGACGCCGACGATGCCGGCATTTTTAAGCGAGTCGGCAACCAGCCGATGGGCGACCTCGGGATCGTCGCGCCCTTCGAGAACCGGCAGGATCGCAAGGTCCGGAAATTCCTCGGCCATGACGGAGGTGAAGCCCTCGAGCCGCTCGCGATGGTCGCGCACCACCATGGAGCCGGCAAGCACCGCGACGTCGCCTTTTCGCGGCCCGAGAAAACGGCCGAGCAGGCGGGCAGCCGTACGGCCCGCGGCGATATTGTCGACGCCGGCATAGTGATGGCGCAGCGACCCGGTCAGATCGGAAACCAGCGTGACGATCGGAAACCCGTCGCGCACCAGCCTGTCGACGATCGCCCGCACTTCAGGCGCATCGGTCGCGACCATCGCTATGCCGCAAGGCTTCCCCCGGGAAAGCTCGTCGAGCACGGAGACGAGGGCAGCCGGATCGAAAGCCGGCACTTCGATGGTGCGGATATCGGTGCGTTCTGCCGGCGATCGGAGGATCGCCTGCCGGATCTCGGCATTGAGCCCGTGCATGAAGGAATTGTCGCTGGCCGGCAGGATGAAGACCAGCGGATAGGTGCGGCCCTTGGCGAGATTGGCGGCGGCGAGATCTCTGATATAACCGAGCTCGCGAATTGCGGTCTCGACCTTCTCCCGCGTGACGTGGCGCACGCCGGGACGCTGGTTGAGAACCCGGTCGACAGTGGCGAGACTGACGCCCGCCGCAGCGGCGATATCGTGAACAGTTGGCCTCATCGTTCCTCCTGACGAGACCATTAGCGCCAAACTTGATGTACGTAAATCAAAAAATCGGAAGGGCGAACCGCGGACTGATTTTCGCCAACTGTGGTTCAAATCGCGTCGGACGAGCGATCACGCGGCTGATGACACAGCGGCCGCAAAAACGGCAAATAAAAAGGCCCTCCGGGGAGAGGGCCTTTTCAAGGGGCGGAAGCCGGAGGTCAGTGGCCGCCGCCACCTCCTCCCCCGCCTTGCGGCGCGGGTTTCTGGATCATACCAACACCGAGAATCATCGCCAGGAAAAGCACGGTCAGGATCAGGAACACATCGCTGAAGGAGAGGATGATCGCCTGCTTGGTGGCAAGGCCGACCATCTGCTTGATCGCCACCGACGCGCCGTCCATGCCATAGGTGTTGAAGTTCGCGGCCATGTTGTTCATCTGGTCGATCGCCGCCGGATTGCCCCAGTCCATATTCTCCCGCAGCCGCTCGTAATGCACGTCCTGCCGGTTGGTGAGCACTGTGTTGATCACGGCAAGGCCGACGGCGCCGCCGAGATTTCTGGTGAGATTGAACAGGCCGGAGGCGCCGCGGATGCGCGAGGGCGGCATCGTGCCGAGCGCGATGTTGTTGATCGGCACCATGCACATCATCAGTCCGAAACCGCGCAGGATCTGCGGGATGAACAGTTCGTAAAAATCCCAATCCGCCGTCAGGTGCATCATGATATATGTGCCGGCGGCAAAGCTGGTGAATCCGATCACCATCATCAGGCGCAGGTCCATCTTCGTCGACAGCCGGCCGGCGATCGGCGCGGTGAAGAACATCGCAAGGCCGGAAACGAACATCGTCTCGCCGATCATCAGCGAGTCGTAGCCGCGGATACTTCCGAGATAGACCGGGTAGATATACGTCAGGCCGTAAAGACCGATCCCCATGACGAAGGAGAAGACCGAGCCGAAGGAAAAATTTCGATTGGCAAAGGCCTTGAGGTCGACAACCGGAAAATCAACCGTGAAGGCACGATAGAAGAAGACGACGGCCGCGACAGCCGAAGCGACGGCCGCGATGGCGATGGCGCTGTCGTTGAACCAGTCGTTCGAATTGCCCTCTTCGAGCACATATTCCAACGCTCCGAGGAAGATGCCCATCGACACCAGCCCCCACCAATCGAACTTCTTGAAGAGCGACAGTTCCGGCTTGTCGAAATCGATGAAGTTCCAGGTGACGATGGTAACGATGATGCCGGGAATGATATTGACGAGGAACAGCCAGTGCCAGGAGAAGGCGTGGCTGAGATAGCCGCCGACGGTCGGGCCGATGGTCGGCGCCAGCGTCGCGATAAGGCCGATGATCGGCGAGACGATGCTGCGCTTCGACGGCGGGAAGATGGTGAAGGCGGCCGCGAAGACCGACGGAATCATCCCACCGCCGATGAAGCCCTGGATGGCGCGATAGACGATCATCTGATCGATATTCGTCGCCGTTGCCGCAAGAGCACTCGCCATGGTGAAGCCGGCGGCCGAAATCGCGAAGAGATAACGCGTCGAGATGATGCGCGCCAGCGTGCCCGAGAGCGGGATCATGATGACTTCGGCGATCAGGTAGGATGTCTGCACCCAGCCGATCTCATCGCTTCCGGCTGAAAGGCCGGCCTGGATCTCGGCAAGCGACGCCGAGACGATCTGGATGTCGAGGATCGACATGAACATGCCAAGCACCATCGCGAAGAAGGCGATAAGCTTCCTTGGATCCATGCGGTCGTCGGCGTGAGCAGGCGCTGCCGGAATCGTACCCGCTGTTGCTGTCGCGCTTCCGGCCATGGGACTACCTCCGCCTTTCCAGAGCAATTTTTTTCACGGAATTCCGCTGCACAGTTTTGCTGGAATCGCTCTGAAGTCTTACTTGCTCGGCGCCGTGCGGGTATCGACGTCGACGACGACGCTCAGGCCCGCGCGCAGACGCCCGCTGTCGAGCGCATCCTGCGGCAGCGCGATGCGCACCGGCACACGCTGGATCACCTTGGTGAAATTACCCGTGGCGTTTTCCGGCGGCAGCAGTGAAAAGACCGAGCCGGACGCCGGCGAAATCGAAACGACGGTGCCGACGATCGGGTGGTCATCATAAGCATCGACATGAACGTCGACCTTCGAGCCCGGAACGAGATGCTGGATCTGCGTTTCCTTGAAATTGGCGTCGATATAAAGCTCACGCACCGGAACGAGCGCCATCAGGCGCTGGCCGGGTGACACCAGATCGCCCTCCTGGACGGAGCGGTTGCCGACGATGCCGTCATAAGGCGCCTTGAGGACGGTGAAGGAGAGATCACGGGCGGCTTTGTCACGCGAGATTTCCAGTGACCGGACCGAACCTTCCGCCTCCTTGCGCTGGGCCTGAAGAATGGTGATGTTGGCCCGCGCAGCGGTGATATTGGCATCGCCGCCGGCAAGATTGGCCTTGGCCTGGTCGAGGGCAATATTGGCGCTGTCGAGATCGGCGGCGGTGCCGACAGACTTCGCCTGAAGCTCGCTCTGGCGCTTCTGGGTGATTTCGGCACCGCGAACGGCCGCTTCGAGTGCCACCTTCTGCGCCTGCGCCTGCGCGAGGCTCGCATTGGCGCCTTCGATCTGCGCGTCGATACGCTGCAGCGAAAGCTGTTCGGTGGCGATCTGAGCCTGGGCCTGATCGAGGGCGTTCTGGTAGTCGCCATTGTCGAGCGTGGCCAGCACGTCGCCCGCTTTGACTTCCTGGTTGGCGACGACGTTCACCTTCGCGACGTAACCCGTGACCTTCGGCGAAATCGTTGCGATGTCGCCTTCGATATAGGCGTCGTCGGTCGACACCATGAAGCGGCCGTTCGTCCACCACTCGTAACCATACCAGGCGCCGCCTGCGAGAAGCGCGAGCACGACGATCGGCAGCACCGGACTGCGGCGCTTCTTGGCAGCCGCAGGAGCTGCGACCGAAGCCGGCGCCGACTGCGCGGGGGCAGACGGCTTCTCGCGCGCTTCCGCCGACGGAGCCTCCGCAACGGCCGCGGCCTTGGCCTCTTCGGCTTCGGCGTTTTCGCTGACGATACGCGCGACATTGCTTTTCTGGTTGCTCGACATGGCCACTTACCGATCTTGGAGTAATTAATCGAACTGAACGGTTCGGTTCAGTTGACATAAACCTGTTTTCCCGCCATATCAAGATGCATAGAACCAATCGGTTCGATTTCTTTTAAGGAAGAGGCGAAACCGAAAACACGGTTAAGGAGACATGACGCTGAAATCCGACAATGCCGCCGTATTCAGCCCTCCCCCCGCTGGAGGCCGATTCGCCGCGGGCGAAGATCCGGCCAAGCGCCAGCAGATCCTCGATGGCGCCAAACGCGTCTTCATGAAAATGGGCTTCGATGCCGCCAGCATGAACGATGTGACGCGTGAGGCCGGCGTTTCCAAGGGGACGCTCTACGTCTACTTCACCAACAAGGAAGAGCTGTTTTCGGCGATGGTCGAGAACGAGCGCGCCGCCTTCGTGGCCGCAGTGCGCACGGCGCTTGCCGAGCATGACGATCTCGAATCGGGGCTGTACGAATTCGGGATAAGCTTCGTCACCCACATGACCGACGAAAAGGTCATCACCGCCATGCGCACCGTTCTCGGCGTTCGAGACCGCATGCCGGCCCTCTGTCAGCGCTTCTTCAAGGGTCCGGTCAATCTGCGCACCATCATGCGCGATTTCCTGGAGCGCCACATCGCCGAGGGCACGCTTGAAATCGACGACATCGATCTCGCCGCCGGCCAGTTTCTCGATCTCGCCAGCGGCAGTTTCTTCAAGCTGCGCCTGTTCGGCAGCATGGAAGAACCGCCAAGCCGCGAAGAGATCGACCGCGTCATCCGCGGTGCGATCAGGGTCTTCATGGCAGCCTATGGCGCGCGCCGGCACGACACCGCCTGATACGTTTTCTTGACTGCTCCCTTGCATCGGCCAAAACTCCGCAAGAACGATCAAACCCGGCTTTCGGCTTTTCTCTAAGGAAGAAGCCGCAACCAGGGGAGTGAAAATGAGCGCCATCGCACGGGCGATCTGGTTCATAGAGAGCCATTTCGAAAGCGATATATCGCTGGAGCAGATATCGGAAGCAGCCGGATTGTCGCGCTACCATCTGTCGCGCGTCTTCGGGCTGGTCACCGGCCACTCGATCAGCGGCTATATCAGGGGGCGGCGCCTCAGCCGCGCCGTGCCCGCCTTGGTCGGCGGTTCATCCACCATTCTCGAGGTTGCGCTTTGCGCGGGCTACGGCTCGCACGAGGCTTTCACCCGTGCCTTCCGCGACCAGTTCGGCATGACGCCGGATGCGGTGCGCAGACAAAGGCACGCCCGCAATCTTGTCTTGCTGGAGCCGATCAGAATGGACCCCGCCCACCTCAACGACCTCGAACCGCCCCGCTTCGAAAACCTTCAGCCCATGCTCTTTGCCGGCCTGCAGGAGATTTACGCCCATGGCGACAATGCCGCCATTCCCTCCCTCTGGCAGAGGTTCAATGCCCATTTCGGCCATATCTCCGGCCAGAAGGGCAATGTCGCCTACGGCATCTGTACGCATATCGACGGCGAAGCGGAGAAATTCCGCTATATGGCCGCGGCCGAAATCTCCGATACCGGCGATCTGCCCCCGGATTTCGCAACCCTTAAGCTTCCCGGCCAGCGCTACGTCGTCTTCATCCATCGCGGCCATGTCTCCGGCATTTCCGTGACCATGAACCGGATTTTCGGCGCATGGTGGCCCACCTCAGGCCTGGAGCACGGCGAAACACCTGACATGTTCGAACGCTACGACGAGCGCTTCGATCCTCGTACCGGCATGGGCGTCACTGAAATCTGGCTACCTATTAGGGAATAAAAGTCATATCGATTTCGTATATCCCCTTGCGGCGCTTGCGCAGCAGACCGCGGACACTACATTGCGGGCGTCATCGGTGACGCAAGGGGATATAAGCTAATGCAGGAAATTATGACGCTCATTCAGGATCCGGCCGCCTGGGTGGCGCTCATCACGCTGGTGGTGATGGAAGTCGTTCTCGGCATCGACAACCTGATCTTCATTTCCATTCTCACAAACAAGCTGCCCTCCGAGCACCGGGAGAAGGCCCGCAAAATCGGTATCGGTCTGGCCCTCATCATGCGCCTGGCGCTGCTCGGCACCATCGCCTGGATCGTGCAACTGACCGAACCGCTGTTCGAGGCTTTCGGACATGGTTTCTCCTGGAAGGACCTTATCCTGATCGCCGGCGGTCTCTTCCTCGTCTGGAAAGCCACCAAGGAAATTCATCACACGGTCGATCCGATCGATCATCAGGAGGATTTCATCGCGAAGTCCGTCACGACAGGCTTTGCATCGGCCATCGGTCAGATCCTGCTGCTCGACCTGGTCTTCTCCGTTGACAGCATCATCACCGCCGTCGGCATGACGCCGCACCTGCCGATCATGGTGATCGCCGTCATCGCCGCCGTTACCGTCATGCTGGTCGCGGCGACTCCGCTCGCCAACTTCATCGAGAGAAACCCGACAATCGTCATGCTGGCGCTCGCCTTCCTACTGATGATCGGCACGACGCTGATCGCCGAAGGCATGGGCTTCCACGTACCCAAGGGTTACGTCTACGCCGCCATGGCCTTCTCGGCGCTGGTCGAGGTGCTGAACATGTTCGCGCGCAACGCCCGCAAGCGCAAACGCGAAGGCGCGCACTGAGGCTGATACGGCAGGGCGCGCTGCAACCAGCGCGCCCCGCTCCGCGCCGGAAGCCGTTGCGGACGTGGTTTTCCTTGACGCGCCCGGTTGAATATGGCCTAAGGCCAGCCGAACGGACGATCGGCTGATGGTGCGGGCGAATGCCCATTTTTCGGCCGGTTTGCCGAAGATATCTGCATCCTTCCGGCCGAACGTCGCTTTCCCGTGAAAGCAGTCCGGCATTCATTGACGGGCCCATACAATGACAGTTTCCGGGACAGCTACCGGCGTCCGCGTCCGCATCGCTCCCTCGCCGACCGGCGAGCCGCATGTCGGCACCGCTTATATCGCTCTCTTCAATTACCTTTTTGCCAAGAAGCACGGCGGCGAGTTCATCCTGCGCATCGAGGATACCGATGCGACGCGCTCGACTCCGGAATTCGAGACGAAGGTGCTGGACGCGCTGAAATGGTGCGGACTGGAATGGAAGGAAGGCCCCGATATCGGCGGTCCCTACGGCCCTTATCGCCAGTCCGACCGCAAGCCGATGTACCAGCCCTACGCCCAGGAATTGCTGGACAACGGCCATGCCTTCCGCTGTTTCTGCACGCCCGCGCGGCTGGAGCAGATGCGCGAGGCGCAGCGCGCCGCCGGCAAGCCGCCGAAATATGATGGCCTCTGCCTGAGCCTCACGGCCAAGGAAGTGACCTCTCGTGTAGCTGCGGGCGAAGCCTCGGTCATCCGCATGAAGATCCCGGCCGAAGGCTCCTGCGACTTCACCGACGGCGTCTATGGCGATGTCTCCATTCCGTGGGATTCCGTCGACATGCAGGTCCTGATCAAGGCCGACGGCATGCCGACCTATCATATGGCCAACGTCATCGACGACCATCTGATGAAGATCACCCACGTGGCGCGCGGCGAGGAATGGCTGGCGTCGGTGCCGAAGCACATCCTGCTCTATCGCTATTTCGGCTGGGAGCAGCCGGTCTTCATGCATCTGTCGCTGATGCGCAATGCCGACAAGTCGAAGCTGTCGAAGCGCAAGAACCCGACCTCGATCTCCTATTATTCGGCGCTCGGTTATATCCCCGAAGCACTGATGAACTTCCTCGGTCTGTTCTTCATGCAGATCGCCGAGGGCGAAGAGCTTCTGACGATGGAAGAGCTCTCCGAAAAGTTCGATCCGGACAATCTCTCCAAGGCCGGGGCGATCTTCGACATCCAGAAGCTCGACTGGCTGAACGGCCGTTGGATCCGCGAAAAGCTCAGCGAAGAGGAATTCCGGGCGCGCGTGCTGACCTGGGCGATGGAAAACGACCGGCTGCTGGCGGGCCTGCGCCTGTCGCAGACGCGCATTTCCAAGCTCGGCGAATTGCCCGATCTCGCCGGCTTCCTGCTGAAGTCCGATCTCGGCCTGCAGCCCTCCGACTTCGCCAAGATCAAGTCGCCGCCGGAAGAGATCCTGGAGATCCTCAACACCGTCCAGCCGGATCTCGAAAAGATCCTCGAATGGAACGTCGAGACGATCGAGGCGGAACTGCGAGCGATCTCCGACCGCATGGGCAAGAAGCTGAAGGTCGTGGTCTCGCCGCTCTTCGTCGCCGTCTCCGGCTCGTCGCGCTCCCTGCCGCTCTTCGATTCCATGGCGATCCTCGGACGCTCCGTCGTCCGACAGCGCCTGAAGCTTGCCGCCCAGGCCGTCGCCGCCCTCGTCGGCTCGAAGTAAGAATAGTCAGAGGATTTCGACAGTGGCTGACAACAAGACCGAAAACACCCTCTCCTCCGACGCGACCGAGGTGCGCGCCCAGAAGCTGAAGCTGCTGCGCGAGCAGATCGGAGACGTCTATCCGGCGCATTTCCACCGGACGCTGACCAATGCCGAACTGAGCGCCAAGTATGAATCTCTGGAAGCCGATGTCGAGACACAGGACGTCGTGACGGTTGCCGGCCGCGTCTACTCCTCGCGCAACTCGGGCATGTTCATGGATCTCCATGATGCCTCCGGCAAGATCCAGATCTTCTCGCACAAGGATGTAACCGGCGAGGAAGCCCGCGCGCTGCTGCCGATGATCGACATTGGCGACATTATCGGCGTCACCGGCATCGTGCGCCGCACCAAGCGCGGCGAGCTGACGATCAATGCGCAGAAGATCGAAATGCTGACGAAGTCGCTGCTGCCGATGCCTGAGAAGTGGCACGGCCTCTCCGACATCGAGCTGCGGTATCGCAAGCGCCATCTCGACATCATGACCAACGAGGATTCGAAGCTGCGCTTTCAGCAGCGCTCGAAGATCGTCTCCGGCATCCGCCGTTTCATGGAAAATGACGGCTTCATGGAAGTCGAAACACCGATGCTGCATTCGGTCTATGGCGGCGCCACTGCCGAACCGTTCAAGACGCATCACAACACGCTGAAGCTCGACATGTACCTGCGCATCGCGCCGGAACTGTTCCTGAAGCGCACGCTGGTCTCGGGCCTCACCGACAAGGTCTTCGAAATCAACCGCAATTTCCGTAACGAAGGCGTCTCCACCCGGCACAATCCCGAATTCACCATGATGGAGTGTTACTGGGCCTATGCCGATTACGAGGACATGATGGACCTCGTCGAGCGGATGTTCGAGACCCTGGCGCTCTCCATTCACGGCACGACAGAATTCGACTTCGTCGACAAGCGGTTGTCCTTCAAGGGACCGTTCAAGCGCGTGCCGATGCCGGATGCCGTCAAGGAAGCGACCGGTATCGATTTCCTCGCCATCAAGACCGATGAAGACGCCCGCGCCGCCGCCAGGGCTGCCGGATTCGAGGTCGAGAAGGACTGGACCTGGGGCGAATGCCTCGCCTTCCTCTTCGAGGAAAAGGTCGAAGCCACGCTGATCCAGCCGGCCCACGTCACGCATTTCCCGAAGGACATCTCGCCCTTCGCCAAGGAAGTGCCGGGCGAGCCGCGGCTTGTCGAACGCTTCGAGACCTATTGCAACGCCTGGGAACTCGGCAACGCCTTCTCCGAACTCAACGATCCCGAAGAGCAGCGCCGTCGCATGGTCGAGCAGCTCGAACAGGCGCATGCCCGCGGCGAAAAGGCAAAGCAGCTGGACGAGGAATTCCTCGACGCGATCGACCAGGGCATGCCGCCGGCCGGTGGCCTCGGCATCGGTGTCGACCGTCTGATCATGCTTCTGACCAACGCGCCATCGATCCGCGACGTCATCCTCTTCCCGGCCCGCCGCAGTAAGGCCGACTGACAGGAAGACATGCAGGAAAAACAAAGCGGAGTGCCGGCCGGCGCTCCGCTTTTTTCATGCCGCTGTTCAGTGGGTCTTGGCGGCTTCTGCCGGCGGCTCTTCGGCCGGCGCCTCGGACATCGTATCGGTGCCGTGGTCCCCGGCCGCAGGCGCTGCTTCGCTTCCGGCCTCCGGCGCTACGCCATGGCCGACGCCATCCGCCTTCTTGTTCTTCGCCGCAGCCTTCTTGTCCGCCTCGTCGCCCTTGGTAGAGGCAACGGCGACCGGATCGACACAATCCTCCGGTTCCTTGAAAGCAGCGCTGATCATCGCGATCTCGTCGGCCGGCAACTCGATGCGCTCGCCGAAGAACAGCCCGTTTTCGCTGGCTTTGCCGTCATAGTAACGGGCGGTATAGGTTTTATCGTCGAGGCCCGGAATGGTCTTGTCGGGATGCGGGATATAAACGACGTCGGCGCCGATCGCCCGGCCGCGAATGTCCGCGCGCAGCGTGGGACCGTTCTCATCGAGCACCACCACCTGCACCAGATCCGGCTTCTGCGCGGCATAGACGGCCTGGGCGACGCGAAGCGCGGTCCTGACCCGTGTCATGCCATCGGTCGGTTCGGTTTTGATGTATTTCCGAATCCAGACATGATCCTGCTTCCTGATCGTCACCAGGTTGACGTCGCTGCATTCGAGCCCATGGCCGCCAGCGGCGACGCCAATCAGCCTGTCCTTGCCGACATAGACTGCCGCACCACCGGAAACGCCCACCAGAAGCGCGACTCCGCCGACAATGATTGCCAATTTCCGGGAAGGCCGGAATATGCGCAGTAAGGCCTTCACGCCAACTGCTCCGCCATCTCAAACTCCAACGCAGGACAGGTGCCGAGATGCTAGGGAAATGACGTTTCGGAAAGTTTAAATGGACGCGCCGAGCTCGCCCCATTTCAGTAAAATCCCAAAAAAGGTCTGAATTTTTCGCCTGCTTGCCACGGCACATTCCGCCATGCTCTAAACGCCCATGGCCTTCACGCTTCGCCAGATCCAGTATTTCGTCGCCGTCGCCGAACAAGGTTCGGTGACACGGGCGGCGCAGAACCTTTCGATCTCGCAATCCTCGGTGACGGAAGCGCTGAAAGAGCTCGAAACGGACCTCGGAGTCGCGCTCTTCGAGCGCCACCCTCGCGGGCTGACGATCACCCATAACGGCCATCAGTTTCTGCGTCACGCGACGAAGATCCTGGCGTCCGTCTCCGATGCGCGCACCAGCTTCTCAGGCCAGCAAAGTGCCCTCTCCGGCACCTTGAACATCGGCGTCACCTCGCTCGTCGCCGGTTACGTGCTCTCCGACTTGCTGGCGCGATACCGGCGCGCCTGCCCTGGGATCGAGGTCAGCGCCATCGAGGACAATGGCGGCTATCTCGAACATCTGCTGGTCGGCGGCGAGCTTGATGTCGCCGTTATGGTGATCTCCAACCTGCGCGACCGCATGGCGCTGCAGGCGGAAATCCTGGAAACCTCGCCCTATCGGCTATGGCTGCCCATGGGCCATCCTCTCGTGTCGGCCGACATCATCTCGGTCGCCGATATCGCTCGCGAACCGCTGATCATGCTGACGGTCGACGAAATCGAAGAGAACACCGGCAAGCTGCTGTCGGCGCTCGGCGCCCGCCCGCATGTCGCCTTCCGCACCCGCTCTGTCGAAGCGGTGCGCAGCCTGGTCGCGACAGGCGCCGGCGTCGCGCTCCTTCCCGATCTCGTCTATCGCCCCTGGTCGCTCGAAGGCGACCGCATCGAGAGCCGCGACGTCTCCGGCTCGCTGCCTGTCGTGCAGGTCGGCATGGTCTGGCGCAAGGGTTCCAGCCTGCCGCAGGCAGCGCGCGATTTCGTGGGCATCGCCGAAAGCATGCGCTCCGGGCGCATCCGCTAATATCGGAATTTCCGATATCGTCCTTCTGTTTAATGAATTTGCGAAACCGGCATTTTCGGGTCACCTTCTTAACCGGGAACGAACGGCCACTGAAGTGGCACCAAACCGGGAGACGGATGATGAGGACTCTCTTGAAATCCTGCACGGCAGCGCTTGCATGTCTGAGCTTCGCGACGCAGGTGGTCGCCGCCGAACCGCTGAAAGCCTTGGGCAAGGGCGAGGGCGCCGTCAGCATCGTCGCCTGGGCCGGCTACATCGAACGCGGCGAAACCGACAAGAACTACGACTGGGTCACCGATTTCGAAAAGGAAACCGGCTGCAAGGTTTCGGTCAAGACCGCAGCCACCTCAGATGAAATGGTCTCGCTGATGAACGAGGGCGGCTTTGATCTCGTCACGGCGTCGGGTGACGCGTCGCTTCGC
Source organism: Rhizobium aethiopicum (assembly GCF_900094625.1). Lineage (GTDB taxonomy): Bacteria > Pseudomonadota > Alphaproteobacteria > Rhizobiales > Rhizobiaceae > Rhizobium > Rhizobium aethiopicum. The sequence continues at coordinate 304,592 of NZ_FMAJ01000007.1, forward strand.
CTCATCGCCGGCAAGCGTGTCCAACCGATCAACACCGATCTGATCCCGAGCTTCAAGAATGTCGACGAGCGGCTGCAGAATGGCCCGTGGTACACGGTCGGCGGCATGCATTACGGCGTGCCCTACCTTTGGGGGCCGAACGTGCTGATGTACAATACCGACGCCTTCAAGGATAAGCCGCCGACCAGCTGGGGAGTCGTCTTCGAAGAACAGACCCTGCCCGACGGCAAGTCGAACAAGGGCCGCGTCCAGGCCTATGACGGCGCCATCTATATCGCCGACGCCGCCATGTATCTGATGGCCCACAAGCCGGATCTCGGCATCAAGGACCCCTACGAACTAACCGAAGATCAGTACAAGGCCGCCCTCGACTTGCTGCGCGGCCAGCGCAAGCTCGTCTCGCGCTACTGGCACGACGCGATGATCCAGATCGATGACTTCAAAAACGAAGGCGTCGTCGCCTCCGGTTCCTGGCCCTTCCAGGTCAACCTGCTGCAGGCCGACAAGCAGAAGATCGGCTCCACCTTCCCCGAAGAAGGCGTCACCGGCTGGGCCGATACCACCATGCTGCATGTCGACAGCGAACATCTGAACTGCGCCTATATGTGGATGGAACATTCGCTGAAGGCCAAGGTCCAGGGTGATGCCGCCGCCTGGTTCGGCGCCGTGCCCTCCGTTCCCGCTGCCTGCAAGGGCAACGCACTGATGGGCGATACCGGCTGCGCCACCAACGGCTTCGATCACTTCGACAAGATCAAGTTCTGGAAGACCCCGGTCGCCAAATGCACGTCGCAGAGCGAATGCGTGCCCTATCACCGCTGGGTGTCGGACTATATCGGCGTGATCGGCGGTAGGTAGTGCGTCACAGCCCCTCACCCTAACCCTCTCCCGCCTGCGGGGAGATGGGACGTGCCCGCGACAAGCTGGTAAGCGAAAGCAACGCGGCGTGTCCCCTTCTCCCCGAGCGGTGAGAAGGTGCCCGGCAGTGCAGATGACGGGCTTACACGGCAGGACCTAGTTATCCCGGAGCCCCCAATGACGTCAGCCGTCCGTTTCCAGCAGGTATCGCGCCATTTCGGCCAGGTTCGCGCCGTCGATGGCGTCGATCTCGAGATCGCGCCCGGCGAATTCTTTGCCATGCTCGGGCCGTCCGGTTCCGGCAAGACGACCTGTCTGAGGCTGATCGCCGGTTTTGAGCAGCCGACGGCGGGCCGCATTCAGATCTTCGGCGAGACGGCCGACGGCGTTCCGCCCTATCGGCGCAACGTCAACACCGTGTTCCAGGACTACGCGCTCTTTCCGCATCTCAACATTCTCGACAACGTTGCCTACGGGCTGATGGTCAAGGGCATCGGCAGGGTGGAGCGGATGAAGGCTGCGAATGATGCCCTCGAACTCGTCAAGCTGCCGGGTTACGGCGCCCGCCGCCCCGGTCAGCTCTCCGGCGGCCAGCGTCAACGCGTGGCGCTCGCCCGCGCCCTGGTCAACAAGCCGAAGGTGCTGCTGCTCGACGAGCCGCTCGGCGCGCTTGACCTGAAGCTGCGCGAGCAGATGCAGGAGGAATTGAAGAGCCTGCAGCGCGCGCTCGGCATCACCTTCGTCTTCGTCACCCATGATCAGGGCGAGGCGCTGTCCATGGCCGATCGGGTCGCCGTCTTCAACAATGGAAACATCGTCCAGCAGGGCACGCCGCAGGATATCTACCGCTGTCCGAAGACCCGCTTTGTCGCCGATTTCGTCGGCTCGTCCAACGTGATCGCGCCTGATCTGATGGCGTCCCTCGGCGGCGAGAAGCGCTGGGCGAGCCTGCGCCCCGAAGCGATCCGGCTGGCAAGCGACGGCGTCGAGGCGAAAGTCGAGAGCGCAAGTTTCCTCGGCGCGGCCACGCGCCTCAGTGTCGATCTCAAGGGCAGCCGGCTGCATGTCATGCTGCCGGCCGGCTCATCCGTGCCGGAAATCGGCGCCGGCATCCGGCTTGGCTGGCAGCCTGCCGATATCCACTATATGGACGACGCGGCATGACGGCGCTCACCATGTCAGGCGGCAAGACATCGATCCTTCCGCGACGTAGCGGGTTTTTCGGCCTGATGTCGGACACCTTCTGGCGACGCCCGAAGCTCTTGCTCTTTCTCATGCTGACGCCGCCGCTGCTCTGGCTTGGCATCATCTATATCGGCTCGCTGATCGCCCTGCTTCTGCAGAGCTTCTTCTCAATCGACGATTTTTCCGGGCTGGTGAATTACGAATTCACGCTTTCGACCTATGCCCAGCTTCTGAGCCCGACGAATTTCGACATCATCATCCGCACCGTCGTGATGGCCGCTCTCGTCACCGTCGCTTCCGCGCTGATCGCTTTCCCGATTGCCTACTATGCGGCGCGTTATGCCCATGGCAAATGGAAGGCGCTCTTCTATCTCGGCGTCATGCTTCCGCTGTGGTCGAGCTATCTCGTCAAGATCTATGCCTGGAAACTGATCCTCGCCAAAGAGGGCATCCTCACCTGGATCTTCGAAAAGCTCCATCTCTCCTGGTTGCTCGACGGCGTCCTGAACCTGCCCGTCATTGGCGGCAATTCTCTCTCGGTGAGCTACCTCGGCACCTTCATCGTCTTCGTCTATGTTTGGCTGCCCTATATGATCCTGCCGACGCAGGCGGCCCTCGAACGTGTGCCTGGCAACCTCATAGAGGCCTCGGCGGATCTCGGCGCCACACCTCGCCAGACTTTCCGCACCGTGCTGCTGCCCTTGGCGCTGCCGGGCATCGTCGCCGGTTCGATCTTCACTTTCTCGCTGACCTTGGGCGATTACATCATCCCGCAGATAATCGGCTCTTCCAGGCTCTTCATCGGCCAGGCTGTCTATGCTCAGCAGGGAACGGCCGGCAACGTGCCACTGGCGGCCGCTTTCTCCGTCGTGCCGATCGTTATCATGGCGCTCTATCTGTGGCTCGCCAAGAAACAGGGAGCCTTCGATGCACTCTGACCTCAAGATAGCGCCGCTGCCCCTGAAGATCGCCGCCGCCGTCGGACTGCTCTTCCTGCATTTGCCGATCCTGCTGATCTTCATCTATGCCTTCACCACCGAGGAGAAGAGCTATCAATGGCCGCCGCCCGGCCTGACTCTGCAATGGTTCGCCGTCGCCTGGAACCGGCCGGACGTCTGGTCGGCACTCAGCCTTTCCCTGCAGGTCGCCGTCATCGCCACCGCAATCGCGCTGGTCCTCGGCACGCTCTGCGCGGCGGCGGTCAGCCAAACGAAGTTCTTCGGCCGCGAGGCGATCTCGCTGCTGGTCATCCTGCCGATCGCCCTTCCCGGCATCATCACCGGCATTGCGCTACGCTCGGCCTTCAGCCTTTTCGACATCCCCTTTTCGGTGTGGACTATCGTACTCGGCCACGCCACCTTCTGCGTGGTCGTCGTCTACAACAATGCCGTCGCCCGGTTCCGCCGCACCTCCGGCTCACTGATCGAGGCCTCGATGGATCTCGGCGCCGACGGCTTCCAGACTTTTCGTCATGTCATCCTGCCAAATATCGGCACCGCTCTTCTGGCCGGCGGCATGCTGGCTTTTGCCCTTTCTTTCGACGAGGTCATCGTCACCACCTTCACCGGCGGCCAGCAATCGACCTTGCCGATCTGGATGCTCGAAGAACTCATCCGCCCGCGCCAGCGGCCCGTCACCAATGTGGTGGCCATGGTCGTGGTGCTCGTCACTTTCGTGCCGATCCTGGCAGCCTATTACCTCACGCGCGACGGCGACCAGATCGCCGGCGGCGGCAAATGACAGGGAGAACATCATGGATATCCAAATGCTGATCGGTTCCCGCTTCGAAAAAGGTACGGAGACGGAAGAGCACATCCTGAACCCGAAGACCGGCGAGACGGTGATCGACCTTCCCGAAGCCTCGCTTTCCCAGATCGATGCCGCCGTCGACGCCGCAGAAAAAGCCTTCGCGAGCTGGTCGCAGACGACGCCTTCCGAACGCTCCGGCTATCTCCTGAAGATTGCCGACGCGATCGAGAAGGATGCCACCGGTTTCGCCGCGCTGGAGGCGCTGAACTGCGGCAAGCCGATCAATTCGGTGCTGAACGACGAAATCCCGGCGATCGTCGATTGTTATCGCTTCTTCGCCGGCGCTGTGCGCAACCTGCATGGGCCTGCCGCCGGCGAATACCTGCCCGGCCACACCTCGATGATCCGCCGCGATCCGATCGGCATAGTCGGCTCGATCGCGCCGTGGAACTATCCGCTGATGATGATGGCCTGGAAGCTGGCGCCCGCGATCGCCGGCGGCAACACCGTCGTCTTCAAACCCTCGGAACAGACGCCGCTGACAGCGCTGAAGATGGCGAAGCTGCTTTCCAACATTCTTCCCGAAGGCGTCGTCAACGTCATCCTCGGCCGTGGCGAAAGCGTCGGCAATGCGCTCATCAACCATGCCAAGATCAACATGGTCTCGATAACGGGCGATGTTGCCACCGGCAAGAAGGTGCTTCAGGCCGCAGCCAAGACCGTCAAACGCACCCATCTGGAACTCGGCGGCAAGGCCCCGGTCATCGTCTTCGACGATGCCGATATCGATGCCGTCGTGTCAGGCATCCGCACCTTCGGCTATTACAATGCCGGCCAGGACTGCACCGCCGCCTGCCGCATCTATGCCGACGCCCGGGTCTACGACAATTTCGTCGCCGATCTCTCCTCTGCTGTCGCCAGCATCCGCTTCAACCAGGCTGACGATACCGAAAACGAGATCGGGCCGCTGATCTCCAGGCGCCAGCGCGACCGCGTCGAGAGCTTCGTCGCTCGCGCTTCAGAGCACAAGCACATGGAGATCACCGCGGGCGGCACTGTCTCAGGCGACAAGGGCTTCTTCTTCACTCCGACCGTCATAGCTGGCGCCCTGCAGGACGACGAGATCGTCCGCCGCGAGGTCTTCGGGCCGGTCGTCTCGGTCACCCGCTTCTCCGATCCCGACGACGCCATCGCCTGGGCAAACGACAGCGACTACGGCCTCGCCTCCTCGGTCTGGACCAGGGATGTCGGCCGCGGCATGAAGACAGCCGCGCGCCTGCAATATGGCTGCACCTGGATCAATACGCATTTCATGCTGGTCAACGAGATGCCGCATGGCGGCCTCAAACAGTCGGGCTACGGCAAGGACATGTCCGTCTATGCGCTGGAGGATTATACCGCCGTTCGCCATGTGATGATCAATCACGGCTGACAGGCAACATAGAGGAGCCACGCCGACGGCAGCGGACACCGTCCGATTTCGCGCGAAATGGAACAATTTCCCGGTTGCCGCGTCTTTTCAGGCAAACGCAAAGGATGATGTCATGCTGAAATGGGCTCTGATATTCTTCGTTATTTCCATCGTCGCCGGCTTCTTTGGCTTCTCCGGCGTCTCCGCCGCCACCGCGACCATTGCCCGCGTGCTCTTCGGTATTGCGCTGGTGATCTTCCTGATCTTCCTGGTTCTGGCGCTGATGGCCGGCCAGGCGGTCTTGTAATCGGTTCCACTACCGTCGGATTGCGGACGCATGCGATTACATCACGGCCCTCAGCCAGGGATGAATGCCTCTTGGCCGCCTTTTCAGAAGGTTGTCGACCGATATCGATCCCGCGCCGGTGGCCGCCAGGACGAACATGCCACCGGCAATCGCCAGGTCCTTCTCGAAATGCAGGAGTTCGTTGTGGCTGGCAAAGTTCGTATGGAAAAGCAGGGCGGTCGCCAGACAGAAGAGCGCCAGCGCCGTGGCACCGAGACGGCCGAGGAGACCGATCGCAACGGAAGCGCCGGCTCCCAACTGAAGGGCGATGGTAGCGAGGGCTATCGGCGCTGACAGCCCCAATTTCGCGAACGTGTCGATGGTCGCCGGGAGATTTGCCGCAAGCGACCAGCCTTCATGCAAGAAGATCAACGACAGCAGGAGCCTGCCGAGGAGCAGAACAAGATCGGCCGGTCGGTACCGGCTTGCGGCGCTTTCCATCATTGCCTCCTGTTTCCAGGGCAGATGGTGCGCCTGCCCTGCTCCTGCGTTTATCTCCCACCCGTCCGCCCGAGGAACTGATGGCTCGGATTCTCGCGATCGCCCGGGCACGGCCTATTATAGCAGGCTCGCCCCGACATTGATCGCCAATGCCAGAATCGTCGTATTGAACAGGAACGACAGCACCGCGTGCAGCAGCGTCAGCTTGCGCATGCTGGTCGAGCTCACCGCAACATCCGCAGTCTGCGCGGCAACGCCAATGGTGAAAGAGAAATAGAGGAAGTCCCAATAGCCGGGTTCTTCGATTCCATCGGGAAATTTGAGACCGCCCTCTTCGTTCGCCCCGCCATAATAGTAGTGGGCATAGTGGATGGTGAAAAGCGTATGCAGGAAGACCCAGGAGATCAGGATCGTCAGCACGGCGGCACCCGCCCGTGCCAGCGCGACGTCGGGCGCCGCCTCCTTGATCGAATGAAGTTCGAGGCCGATGCCGGCGATGCTCGCAAGCGCCGCGCCGATCGACAGAGCCAACAGAACCGTGTCGGAAAAATCGAGATCCTCGGCACGTTTGCGGATGCTATCGACCGTCGCCCGCAGCATCTTGTGCCAGCTGAGCGCGATGAAGACGCCGGCGCTGGCATTCCATCCGAACAGCACGTTGCGGGCGCTGACGTCCCGCGAGGTCACGGCCAGGAAGACTGCCAAGCCGGCAAGGGCGGCGATGATGAAGCTTGCATGTCGGGAGGAAAGCACCGCCAGAGACGTTGTCCTTTCCTCCTCCATCTTCGCCTCCGGCCGAATAGGTCTTTGATAACAGCATGAAAAAGGCGCGGTTGCCAGTAGACCACCGCGCCTGCGATCCTTTGCCGAACCCTATCAGGCGGCGGCGAGCTGCAATTCCTTTTGCACCATAGTGCGCAGCGTCCCCAGGTCCTTGGCGAAAGCGCGGATGCCTTCGGCGAGCTTTTCGGTCGCCATCGCGTCTTCGTTCATCATCCAGCGGAAGGTCTTTTCGTCGACGGCAATTTTCGCGGCCGGCTTGATCGTTTCAGGCGACAGCTTGCGCTCGAGTTTGCCTTGGTCGTTCGAAAGCTCGTCGAGCAGGTTCGGAGCAATGGTCAGGCGGTCGCAACCGGCCAGCGCTTCGATTTCGCCGGTGTTGCGGAAGGATGCGCCCATGACGACGGTCTTGATGTCGTTGGCTTTGTAGTAGTTGTAGATGTCGCGGACGGACAGGACGCCTGGATCTTCCTCGGCGGTGAAATCCTTGCCCGTCGACTTCTTGTACCAGTCGAGGATACGGCCGACGAAGGGCGAAATCAGGAAAACCTTGGCATCGGCGCAGGCGATCGCCTGTGCCTTGGAAAAGAGCAGCGTCAGATTGCAGTCGATGCCTTCCTTCTGCAGGATTTCCGCTGCGCGAATGCCTTCCCAGGTCGACGCAAGCTTGATGAGGATACGGTCCTTCTCGATGCCGCGTTCCTTGTAGGCGGCAATGATGCTGCGTGCCTTGTTCAGCGATGCTTCGGTATCGAAGGACAGGTCGGCATCGACTTCCGTCGAAACGCGGCCGGGGACGAGTTTCACCAGGGCAGCGCCGACGGAGATGGCAAGGCGGTCGGCGACGGCTGCTGCGGCGACATTTGCATCGCCGCCTAGCTTCTTGCCCCAGGCGATCGCTTCCTTCATGTCGTCAGCGAACATTTCGGTGCCGAGCGCCTTGAGAACGATGGATGGGTTGGTCGTGCAATCGACCGGCTTCAGGCGGGCGACGGCCTGAATATCGCCGGTATCGGCGACGACGGTGGTAATCTCGCGAAGTTGGTCAAGCTTGGATGTCATGGTTGGTGATCCTTATTGAATTCAGAGCGGACCGGCGCGACTTCCGCCCGGCAAAGAGATGATCTAGGGACAGATGGTTTGCATGCTGCAGGCGAATATACGCGCTTCCGTCACGGATGATTCATAAACGTGAGGGACAGTCGACGTGTTCCGGCCGCGTGTGAACGGCTGCTCGAGCGCAAGCGATACCGCCTGAGGCGCGAAGGCCGGTCGTGACTTTCGGCATGCCCGCACTATGTCCTCCTCGGACGGACAGGAACGACTTTATGTCGCGAGGACTATCAACGCCCCGCCAAGGAAAAGTCAAGGACATTTGTGCATTTCAATTGACATAAGTGTCACGCCCGTCATTATCCCAGCAGCAAGCGCATCGTCGAAAGCCCCTGTCCTCAAGAGAATTGAGGGCAGGTCGCGCAAAAGTGTGCGGCGGTTTTGACATGACGACATTAATGCGCGAGGAGCGAATCTTAAAGATCGCGCGCATTTAGGACAGCAATCCTGCAGGAGGAGACGTGGTCAAGCTCAAACGCGGCACCCATACCGCCTATTCCGAAGCGTCCTCGCTGCGGCTGAGGGCCGCATGGCTCTATTACAATGAGGGCCTGACCCAGAAGGACGTCGCCGAACAGCTGGGCATCAGCCGGACGACAGTGATCCGCCTGCTCGACGAGTCGATGAAACGCGGTGAAGTGCAGATCTGGATCAACGATTCGATCGGCGATTGCGTCGAGCTTTCGGTGAAGCTGGAGCGTGCCTACGGCCTCGACGAGGCGATCGTCGTGCCTGCACCGGTCCATTGCGACGTCGATTCGCTGGCAAAGAATGTCGGTCTGGCGCTTGGCCAGTTCCTCTCCGAAGCCATCCCCGACGACTATACGATCGGTGTCGGCTGGGGTCGCACCATGACCGCCTCGCTGGCGAGCTTCCGGCCGCCGCGCCGCACCAACTGCAAGGTCGTTTCGCTGCTCGGCGGTATAGTTGCCGTGCACCAGACAAACCCTATCGACTACACTTGGCGGTTGGCCAATCAGCTCGGCGCCGAATGCTACATGTTCCTGGCGCCACTGCTCGTCGATTCAGTCGAGACCAAACGCAACCTCATCGAAAAATGCGGGCTGGATACGATCTACCGTCTCGCTGAGAGCCTCGATCTCGCGATCGTCAGCTGCGGCGATATCGGCCCGCACTCGACCTCGCTGTCGGAAGGCTGGATATCGAAGGCCGAGCTGCAGGAGCTGATCAATGCCGGCTGCGTCTGCGACACCATGTTCAACTTTCTCGACAAGGACGGCAATTCGGTCGACCACTCGATCAACCAGCGCGTGATGTCCGTCGATCTCGACATGCTGAAGGAGGCCAAGCACATCGTGCTCTCCTCCGGCGGCGCCCACCGGGCCACCGCCATCCGCGCCACGATCAAACGCATCGGCTGCAATACGCTGATCACCGATGAAGGCGCGGCGAAAGCATTGCTGGAACTGGCCGAACCGGCCTGAAACGCTTCAAGCCGTGCTTTTTAGCGCGCTACGCATGCGCCGATTCCCAGCCGAGCATTGCCCGTTTGCGGGTAAGGCCCCAGTGGTAGCCCGTCAGCGCACCGTTCTTGCCGAGCGCCCGATGGCAGGGCACCACGAAGGAGATCGGATTTGCCCCCACCGCCGCGCCCACGGCGCGCTGCGCCGTCGGCCGGCCGATATCCTCGGCGATGTCGGAATAGGTGACCGCCCTGCCGAAGGGTATCTTCATGAGGCTCTGCCAGACACGCACCTGGAAGTCCGTGCCAATCAACACGACGCGGAGCGGCTGCTCGGACGACCATTTCCCGGGTTCGAAGATGCGGGCGGCATAGGGCATCGTCGCCTGCAGGTCTTCGGTATAACCGGCGTTCGGCCAGCGGCAGGTCATGTCTTCGAGGCAGGCCCTCTCGTCGCCGGAATCGCTGAAGGCAAGGCCGGCGAGGCCGCGGTCGGTCACCATGATCAGCGCCACGCCGAAGGGGCAGATGTGGAAGCCGTAACGGATGATGAGGCCGCCGCCCTTGGCCTTCCATTCGCCGGGCGACATCGCCTCATGGGTGACGAAGAGATCATGCAGCCGGCTCGGCCCGGACAGGCCGACCTCGATCGACGTCTCGAGCAACGGCATATCTTCCTTGCGCAACAGCCGCTTGGCGTGGTCGAGCGTCACCGCCTGCAGGAAACCTTTGGGCGAGAGGCCGGCCCAGCGGGTGAAGGTCTTTTGCAGCTGCGTCGGCGACTGGTTGAGCCGCGCGGCGATCGCCTCCAGCGATGGCTGGTCGCGGTAATCCTCGGTGATGAGTTCGATGACCCGACGGACGATATCGTAATCAGGGCCGTCAGGCGTGATGTCGGTCTGCGGATTCGCGATCATATCCATGGTCTTTCTCCTTGTAACAAGGAGATAATCAATAGGTCCGGGGTAAACCACCCGATTCTTGCGCGCGTGATAGGCTCAGATACGCTGCTTGACTGTGGCGAGCGCGCCTTTGAAGGCCTTGGCGAAGCTTTCGCGATCGTCAGGATTGAGGAAGGAGCCGATATCCGTGCGTCGGCCCTCGCCGAAAATATGCATCGAGAGGATGCCGATGTCATGGTGCCTTCGAACGAGGAAACGCGCCCAGAACGGGTTGAAATGATGCTCCACCATCCGCCCCGACGGGGCAAACTTGCGCACCGATACGTCCGTGCGCGACACGGTGACCTGTTCGCGCACCCTACCGGAGCGGTAATTCAGCCAGAAGGCACCGTAGAGAAGCGCGAAATCCAATCCAAAGAAAAAGCCGATCGGCCAGGCGCCGGTGGCGATGAAGAACATCCCATAGAGAAAGCAGACGGCGCCGGAGAGAATGAGCAGCACCTTAAAACCCCGGCGGCCGAGCGACCGGTGGGGGAAGAGCTCGGCGGCGAAAACAGGCTGCTCGTGAGAGCTGTTGGCGTTGCTTTCCATCATGACCGCTGAGTATAGAGTTTCCATGGCGAATCCGAAAATCAAATCCCCGCCGCGAGGCACGAATGTGATCGTCCGCCGCAAGCCGGCGACGGCGGTGAAAACCGTCTATTCGCTGGTGGAGCGCGAGGAAATCTTCCGTCGCTTTTCGGTGCAGCGGCCCGAGCCGCGGGGCGAGCTGGAGCACACCAACCCTTTCACCCTTGTCGTGGCGGTAGCTCTCTCCGCCCAGGCCACCGATGCCGGTGTCAACAGGGCGACACGGGCGCTGTTCAAGGCGGCCGACACGCCGCAGAAAATGCTCGATCTCGGTGAGGACAAGGTTCGCGATTACATCAAGACGATCGGCCTCTACCGCAACAAGGCGAAAAACGTCATCGCGCTCTCGCAAATGCTGGTCGACGAATTCGCCGGCAAGGTGCCGGAAACGCGCGAGGAACTGGTTCGCCTGCCGGGCGTCGGCCGCAAGACTGCCAATGTCGTGCTGTCTATGGCCTTTGGCCAGGCGACCATGGCCGTCGATACCCACATTTTCCGGATCGCCAATCGCATCAGGCTTGCTCCCGGCAAGACACCGGATGAAGTCGAAGCACGATTGATGAAAGTGGTGCCGAAACACTATCTCTATCACGCCCATCACTGGCTGATCCTGCACGGACGCTACACCTGCAAGGCGCGCCGTCCCGAATGCGAACGCTGCGTCATCGCCGATATTTGCAAATCGCCGGAGAAGAGTTCGGATGTGCCGGCCCCACTCGTCGAGCTACCGCCGCAAGTGATCGGCGAGGCCGTCGAGTAAAACAGTGATCGCCTGCTCGTAACTCCGCCTTTCCCCGCCCGCCTCAATCGCCATCGCCGCACGGTCGAAGCACGCCGATAGCAGCAATGTCAAAGGCCCAAGAGCAGCGCCGGCGCCCGGAAGCATGGCTGCAAGTCCTGCCCGCAATACCGTTTCCGCATGCTCCGCATCGATCGCCTGGCTCGCCGGCAGGCCGAGAACGGCAGGCGCCTCGATCAACAGCAGCCGCGTGCGGCCGTCCGCCATCATCGCATCGAAATAGGCCGAAGCGCCGGCAAGCAGCGCGTCTCGCGGCGCATCATCAGGCGCCGGACATGCCTCGATCGCTTCCGCAACTGCGCGCGCCTCGCTTTCGACAACCGCGCGAAAGAGCGCCTTCTTGTCTTCGAAATGATGATAGAGCGCTCCGCGCGTCATACCCGCCGCCGCGGCTATCTCCGGCGTAGCCGTTTCGGCATAGCCCTTCTCGACGAAGAGGCGCCGCCCCGCATCGATCAGCGCCTGCCTTGTCTGTTCCGTTCTTTCGCGATTGCTGCGGCTCATCATTTCTCTTTACATACAAACAGATTGTATGTTAAGGACAAAAACATACAGTCTGTATGTAACCAGGGAGGAAAGTGATGAAATCGACGAGCTACTATCCCGTCATCATGACCGAAGACGTTGCCGGTTCCGCCCGCTTCTATTGCGCGCATTTCGGCTTCAGGGCGCTGTTCGAGAGCGACTGGTACGTTCATCTGCAATCGACAGAGGAAGAAAATGTCGCTCTTGCCATTCTCCATGGCAGCCACGAATCCATCCCGGCCGTGGCTCGCGGCAAGGTGTCCGGACTGCTCCTTAATTTCGAGGTTGCCGATGTCGATGTGGTGTACGCGGCTTGCCGCAGCGCAAACCTGCCGATCCTCCAGGAAATCCGCGACGAGGATTTCGGCCAGCGGCATTTCATCACCGCCGACCCGAACGGCGTGCTGATCGACATCATCAAGCCGATCCCGCCGAGCGCTGAATTCGCATCGATGTACGAGACATCAGCCTTACCCGGTTGAAGCTCAGGCGCGAGGACCGGCATCCTTTGCGGAAATCAGCTTGTGCAGATGCACCATCATGCCCGCCGCAAAGAGAGGCGTCAGCAGGTTGACCACGGGGATCGCCAGAAAGAGAGCGATTACCAGCCCGCCGAAAAAGACCGTCGGCGCATGTTTGGCGCGGAAGAGCCGTGCCTCCTGAGGGGGACGAAAGCGCATGGCGGCGAACTCGAAAAATTCCCGTCCGAGCAGGTAGCCGTTCACCAGAAAGAAGGCGATCAGATTGACGCCGGGGATGAACAGCAGCAACAACGCCACGACATTGCCGAGGATCACCACTCCGAGGAACTTGATCGAGCTTGCCATCGCCGGGCCGAGCGGCATGGCGGTGCCCGGTGCGTCACCGGGATAGTCACGCTTTTCGATGACCTCGGCGACATCGTCAAGGAAAAGGCCCGCGATCAGCGCCGTCACCGGCGAAAGCAAGAGCGCCAGCACGAGCGCAAGGCCGATCCCGGCGAAGATCGCGAAAACCAGCGCGAACCACCCCGCCCAATCCGGCATCTCGGGAAAAAAGCTGGTGAGCCAGGGAAAGAGGAAGGCCATGAAGGCCCCGCGCAACGCGAACCAGAGGCCCACGAGCACGAGAAGCGTCAGGCCGAGAACCTTCCAGAAAACCGAGCGCGTCTCCTGCGCGAACAGATTGGCGAGCGAAAGTCGTGCGGCATCGAGAATCATATTGTCGGCGTCTCCGGTTGCGCAGAAGATGTAGGAAAGGCGAATGCCACCGACAAGAGAGAATAAAATTGCAGGCTGTAATAGAAACTTGTCGCAATATTAGAACAAATATAATATTATGACATACAGAAATAAGCATGAACCTGAGAAGCAGCTTCCGAAAATAGTTGCCAAGACAAGGGGTCGCGATAGCGCATCCACGGAAGGCCTCTGAGGAAATACGGGGAGGCTGATGTGGAAGACTTTGTGCACAAGCTCAGGCAATACGTAAAAAGCGGCACACCGGCGGAGCGCCGTATCGCGAAATATTTCTCCGAACACCTGAATGACCTGCCGTTCGAAACGGCAGCCTCTGTCGCCGACAGGCTGGATCTGTCGCCGATGACCGTCGGGCGCTTCCTGCGCGCGCTCGGCTATCAGGGTTTGGACAGCGTCAAGGTGGAGATTCGCGAGACCGTGACGACATCGCCGGCGCAGTTGCAGAGCGCCATGAGCGAGCTGCATGCGGACGCTGCGGAGGGCAAGCCGCTTGCCGTGCTGGTTGCCGAACAGATCCAGGCCCTGCATCACATCTATCATTTGACGGCGCAACCGCATTGGGCCGAAGCCGTCCGTTTGATCAGCACCGCCCGCGAAGTCTCGATCGCCACTCATGCGCGGCTTGCGAGCCTTGCCAACCATTTCTGCCAGCGGCTGACGCAAGCCCGCGACGGCGTCCGCACGCTCGATGCCACTGACAACCGTTTTGCCGAACTCTTCGCCCGGCAGGCCGTCGACGACGCTTTGCTCGTGATCATCGACTGCCGCCGATTCGCCAAGGCACGGCTGCTTGCCAGAACCGCGCGGCGCTACGGCTACAAGGTCGTGCTGATTTCGCCGCAACAAGCAGACTGGATGGCGGATCAGTCAAACGTCATGCTACCCTTGCCGCCGGCTCGCGCCCCCGATCTCGACAATCTTCCGCCGCTGATCGCGTTGCTCGACTGTCTTTCGGAATCCGTCATTCTCGAAGTCGGAGAGGAGGCAGCCCTTCGCCGCCGCCGCATGCTGGAATTCGCGACCGTTCTCGGCGAAACTGCGAACCACTGAAACTGGCTGTCTTCTAATGCAGCGCTTCCAGTTCGGCGCGATGCCGCTGCATGGCCAGAAGACGGCGATAGTCGCGGTCGTAAAACACCTGTTTCGCCTTGTCGGGAAACCGTTCGTCGCCGCCGGGATACATCGCCTCGCCGGCTGCCGCCAAATCATCATGCAGGCCGCAGGCGACGGATGCCGCGATCGCCGTGCCGAGCAGCACCGCCTCGTTCATCTTCGGCACTACGACCTTGCAGCCGGTGGCATCGCTATAGAGTTCCATCAGCACCGGGTTTTTCACGTGCCCGCCTGCGATATGCAGCGTATCAGGCACGTAGCCATACTCCTTCATATTCTCGAGGATATGGCGAATGCCGAGGGCAATTGCGACGGCAGCCCGCCAATAGAGCGCGCAGAGCCCGTCGAACGATGTATCGAGAGTCAGCCCGCTGATGACCCCGACGGCATGCGGATCGGCAAGCGGGGAGCGATTGCCGTGAAAGTCCGGCAGCACGAAAATGCGCTCGCCGAAAGCCTCGCCCTCCTCTGCGCGCAATTCGGCGATGCGCGCGACAATCTTCTGGTGCAGCGTCGCCGTTGGCTCGCCGCCGGCCGCATGCATGCGCACGATATGATCGAGCAGTGCGCCGGTCGCAGATTGCCCGGCTTCCACCAGCCAGGACTGCGGGAAGACAACCTCGTAATAGGGGCCCCACATGCCATGGCTCGGCTTGCGCTGCTGTGAAAAGGCGACGATGCAGCTTGACGTGCCGGCGACCAGCGCCAGTTGGCGTTCGCGTTTCACTGGATCGGCGGCATAACCGGCGAGAGCTCCGAGGGCGCCGGCATAAGCATCGATCATACCCGCGGAGACATGGCACTCCGTGGTCAGCCCCAGCGCCTCGGCCGCATCAGGCGTCAGCCGGCCCATACTGCCGCCGACCGGCGCAGTCTCATCCGGTAGCTGGCCGCGCGCCTGAAGATCGTCGAGACCGATACGCTGTAGGAAATCCTGCTGCCAGCCCTTTTCGAGATGGGCAAGATAGTTCCATTTTGCCGTTAGCGTGCAGCGCGAACGGGCGGGCGATCCAGTCGATTTCCAGGTCATGAAATCGGCAAGGTCGAAGAAATAGCCGGCCTTTTCCCATGTCGCCGGCAGCTTCTTCTTCAGCCACATCAGCTTCGGCATTTCCATTTCAGGCGACATGACCCGGCCGGAATGGTCGAGCACCCTGTGTTCCGTCGCCGTACAGAAATCGGCTTCCTTCAGCGCCCGGTGATCGAGCCATACGATCGTGTCGAAACGCTGCTCGCCTCCCGTCGACACACTGATCTGCCGGCCTTCGACGTCACGGACGACCAGCGAACAGGTAGCGTCGAAGCCGATCGCTGCGACCGACGCGGCGGTGATACCGGATTGCTCCATCACCCTGCGCACCGCTGTACACGCGGCCAACCATATGTCTTCCGAATCGTACTCTGCGTGGTTTTGACGCGGCCGGTTCATTGCGATCGGATGTTCGGCTTTGGCCAGCAGACGACCGCTGGCATCGAAAACGCCGGCGCGCGCGCTGCCGGTGCCGACATCCACCGCAACCACATGATCACGCATCAAATCTCGGTCCCGTCCAGCTTATGGTTGCGGACAAGGTGTATCAAATCCGGCATGGCGTCAAACACCACATCAGGCGAAAGCCGGTCGAGTTCGGCCCGGTAACCGGCGAAGTTCGCATGCGATCCGCCGGTGAAGGCAAAGACCGTCATACCGGCGGCCTTGGCGGCGGCAATGCCGGCCGGACTGTCCTCGATGACAAGACAGACGTCGGGCTCGACCCGCATCTGCCGGGCCGCATGCAGGAACAGATCGGGCGCGGGTTTGCCGCGTTTGACCATCGTGGCGCTGAAGATGTCGGGAAGTTTATCGAGAAGTCCGGTGACGGAAAGCGATAGCCGGATCCGCTCCATCTGGCTTGAAGAGGCGACGCAGCAGGGAATGCCGAGCCCGTCAATCGTCGCCGCAATGCCTTCGATCGGCTTCAGCTCGGTGCGGAATCGCGCGTAGAGATCGGTGCGGATGCGCTCCAGGAATTCCTCACCGGCATGGACGTTGAATTCGGTTTCCAGCGTGTCGACGAGAGTCGAGAGGCTGCGGCCGAGAAAACGCTCATAGGCCTGGTCCTCCGTGATCGAAACGCCGAGATCGCTCATCGCCCGAACGAGCACGCTGATCGAGATCGGCTCGCTATCGACGAGCACCCCGTCGCAATCGAAGATGACCAGCCTTGGTTCAGCATCAGCCATGAAAGACCCAACCTGAGTTCAATTCGGACATGACCGTCCCTGATGGCGGCAGCCGATGCCGCCATCAGGATTCCCTTACACTGCAAGTTTGCCGTCGAGATAGAGCTGCAGCGTCTCCCGCGTGCCTTTTTCCCACAGGCTTTTGAGCGCATGGGCGAAACGCTTGCGGAACAGTTCTGATTTTGCCGCTTCGCCGAAAATATCGTCGAAGACGAGGAAGGCTGAGGGGTCGTCCTTTGCTTTCAGCGCAGCCGCATGCAGGCGCTCGGCGCTGGCATCGTTGAAGACGATATCCTTGCCGCTGTCGGTCTTGCCGGCGAAATAACGGCACCACAGCGCTGAAACCAGCGCCAGACCGACGATATCCCTGCCCTGGCGCAGATTGTCGAGCGTCGAGGGCAGGATGAATTTCGGCTGGCGGTTCGAACCGTCCTGCGCCAGACGCGGAATGGTGTCGCCAATCTTCGGATTGAGAAGCCGATGCTCGATCAGTGCGAAATAATCGGTCAGCGACGTGTTCGGCACCGGCGGCACGATCGGGATGATCTCGTCTTTCTCGATCTTGGCGAGGAAGGCACGGACTAGCGGATCTTCCATGGCATCATGAACGAAGTGAATATCCATCAGCGCCGCCGGATAGGCGATCGCGGCATGCCCGCCGTTGAGGATGCGGATCTTCATGTGTTCGTAAGGGGTAACGTCGGGCACGAAGGTCACGCCGACCTTTTCGAGCGCCGGCCGTCCGGCCGTGAATTTGTCTTCGAGGACCCACTGCTTGAATTCTTCGCAATAAACCGGCCAGTTGTCCTCGATCCCGAAATTGTCCCTGAGAAAATCGATCTCCCGCTGGCCCGTCGCCGGCGTAATGCGGTCGACCATCGCATTCGGGAAGGCGACATTGGCGCGGATCCAGTCGGCCAGGGCGGCATCCGAAAGTGCGGCCGTGCCGACAACAGCATTGGCGGTGACGACGCCGTTATGAGGAATGTTGTCGCAGGACATCACGGTGAACGGTTCGATGCCTCTATCCCTGCGGGCCTTCAGGCCGGCGACAATCAGACCGAAAACCGTCTTCGGCGCGCCGGGATTCTGTCCATCGGCGGCGATATCGGGGTGGGCCGGATTGAAGGTGCCAGAAGCATCGATAAAGTATCCGCCCTCGGTGATCGTCAGCGAGACAATGCGGATTTGCGGATCGGCAAGCCTGGCGATGATCGCGGCGTGATCGCCGACCGGCAGGATGTCGATCATCGGCGCAGTAACACGCGCCGCTGTCTTGTTGTTGTCCTGCTCGACCACCGTCGTCAGGAAATCCTGGGCCGCGAGCTTCTCGCGCATGGCGGCATCCGATGGCAGCACGCCGGCGCCAACGATCGCCCAGTCATGGTCAACGCCCTGGTTGAAGAGGTCGTCGAGATAGATCGCCTGATGGGCACGGTGAAAATTGCCGACGCCGAAGTGCACGATCCCGGCTTTCAGCGACGCCCTCTCATAAGAAGGGATGGCGGCAGTGCGCGCCGCGTCCGAAAGCGTTGCCAGCGAAAGTTTGCACGTCATGTTTTAGTCCTCTTGAAGGTCTTGCCGAGACGGCCGGGCGCCATCGCCCGGCTCGCATGCCTGCCCCCAGCCGGCTGCCCGCCTCAGATAGCGAGACCGCCCTCGTTGAATTTATGAATGCGCGAACGGTCCGGCGTCAGATAGACCGTATCGCCCGCCTTGGCGGCAAAATCGCCGCTGCCGCGCGCCGTCACCATGCCGATCCCCTCAACATCGATATGCAGG
Source organism: Rhizobium aethiopicum (assembly GCF_900094625.1). Taxonomy (GTDB): domain Bacteria; phylum Pseudomonadota; class Alphaproteobacteria; order Rhizobiales; family Rhizobiaceae; genus Rhizobium; species Rhizobium aethiopicum. The sequence continues at coordinate 323,110 of NZ_FMAJ01000007.1, forward strand.
AACGTGTCGGAGCCGAGATGCTCGGCGACCACGACCCTGCCCTTCCAATCACCGCTCTCCATCGACAGCAGCACGTGTTCGGGGCGGATGCCGAGCGTGTGCGCGCCGAGCTCGGCCGCGTTCTGGCCCTTGATGAAATTCATCTTCGGCGAACCGATGAAGCCGGCGACGAAAAGGTTGCGCGGACGGCTGTAGAGTTCGAGCGGCGAGCCGACCTGCTCGATATTTCCCCTGTTCAGCACGACGATCTTGTCGGCCATGGTCATGGCCTCGACCTGATCGTGGGTGACGTAGACCATTGTCGTCTTCAGCTGCTGGTGCAATTCGCTGATCTCGAGACGCATGTTGACGCGCAGAGCGGCGTCGAGGTTCGACAGCGGTTCGTCGAACAGGAAGGCCGAAGGCTGACGCACGATGGCACGGCCGATCGCGACGCGCTGGCGCTGGCCGCCGGAAAGCTGGCGCGGCTTGCGCTCCAGATAGTCGGTGAGGTTCAGCACGCGGGCGGCATCCGTCACCTTCCGGTCGATTTCCGCCTTGTCGGCGCCGGCCATCTTCAGCGGGAAGGCGATGTTGTTGCGCACGCTCATATGCGGATAGAGCGCGTAGGACTGGAACACCATGGCAAGGCCGCGCTCCGAGGGCGCCTTTTCGGTGGCGTCCTTGCCGTCGATGACGATCTTGCCGCCGGAGACATCCTCGAGACCGGCGATCAGCCTGAGCAGCGTGGACTTGCCGCAACCCGACGGGCCGACGAAGACGACGAATTCGCCGTCATTGATATCGAGATCGATCGAAGGGATGACCTTGGCTTCGCCGAAGACCTTGGAAACCTTCTGAAGGGTAATGCTGCCCATGTTTGTCTCCCTTTTCTTATTTCACTGCGCCGAAGGTCAGGCCGCGGACGAGTTGTTTCTGACTGAACCAGCCGAGGATCAGGATCGGCGCGATCGCCATGGTCGAGGCCGCCGAGAGTTTGGCGTAGAACAGGCCCTCGGGGCTGGAATAAGAGGCGATGAAGGCCGTCAGCGGCGCCGCCTTCGAGGCGGTGAGGTTGAGCGTCCAGAATGCCTCGTTCCAGGCAAGGATGATGTTCAGAAGCAGCGTCGAGGCAATGCCCGGCACCGCCATCGGCGTCAGCACGTAGACGATTTCCTTCATCAGCGACGCCCCGTCCATGCGCGCCGCTTCGAGGATTTCGCCGGGGATTTCCTTGAAGTAGGTGTAGAGCATCCAGACGATGATCGGCAGGTTGATAAGCGTCAGTACGATCACCAGCCCGGTGCGCGTATCAAGAAGGCCCGAATTGCGGAACAGCAGATAGATCGGGATCAGCGCGCCGACCGGCGGCATCATCTTGGTCGAGAGCATCCACATCAGCACGTCCTTCGTTCGCTTGGTCGGCGAAAACGCCATCGCCCAGGCGGCCGGGATGGCGATGATCAACCCGATCAACGTCGAGCCGAAGGAAATGACCACCGAATTCATGAAGTGGCTGAGATAGTTCGACCGGCTCTGCACCTCCGCATAGTTCTCAGCCGTCCAGTGGAAGAACAGGAACTGCGGCGGCGAAGCGATGGCATCGGCTTCCGATTTGAAGCTGGTCAGGAACGTCCAAAGAATCGGGAAGAAGATCAGGATGCCGAGCGTCCAGGCGACCGCGGTCACGATGACCTTGCGCCGGGTTGTGACTTTTCTTGCCATCTCTCAAGCCTCCAGATTCTTGCCGACGAGGCGGACGAGGAAGATCGCGACGATATTGGCCAGCACCACCGCGACGATGCCGCCCGCCGAAGCGCCGCCGATATCGAACTGCAGGAGCGCCTGCGCATAGACGAGATAGGTGAGATTGGTGCTGTCGGTGCCCGGCCCGCCATTGGTGGTGACGAGGATTTCGGCGAAGACCGAAAGCAGGAAGATAGTCTGGATCAGGATCACCACGGTGATGGCGCGCGCCATGTGCGGCAGGATGATGTAGATGAATTTCGAGATCGCGCCGGCACCGTCCATTTCGGCCGCCTCCTTCTGCTCCTCGTCGAGCGACTGCAGCGCGGTCAGCAGGATGAGGGTGGCAAAGGGCAGCCACTGCCAGGCGACGATGAGAATGACGGAAAACAGCGGCGCATTCGCCAGCCAGTCGATCGGCTGCAGGCCCAGCGCCTTCGCAAGATGGGCGAAGAGGCCGTTGACCGGGTTCATGAACATGTTCTTCCAGACCAGCGCTGCCACCGTCGGCATGACGAAAAACGGAGCGATGACGAGGATGCGCACGATGCCCTGTCCGTACATCGGTTGATCGAGCAGAAGTGCGAAGGCGATGCCGCCGATGACGGTGATCAGCAACACGCCGGCGACGAGCAGCAGCGTATTGACCAGGGCCGCAAAGAAGGCCGGATCGGAAAGGAAATATTCGTAATTCAGAAAGCCGACGAAGCTTTCCATGCCCGGATTGAGCAGATTGTAGTTCAAGAGCGAGAAATAGATCGTCATCGCGAGCGGGACGATCATCCATGCAAAGAGGAAGAGCACGGAGGGCGCGATCATCAGGCGCGCGGCGGAACGGGTGTGTAACGTTGCCATGGCAATCACCGATCTGGACTGAAGCGGGGAGCGGCCGCAAGGCAGCTTTGTCTGGAAAAAGAGGCCGCCGATGCAGTTGGGCAATCGGCGACCCAGAGGGGCGGATTGTCAAGGATCCGCCTCTTGCTCAGGAGGTTTTATTTAATGTAGCCGGCTTTGGTCATTTCGCGCGTTGCCAGCTGCTGTGCGCTCTGCAACGCCTGGTCGACCGAAATCTGGCCGGCAAGGGCTGCCGAGAACTGCTGGCCCACCGCCGTGCCGATGCCCTGGAATTCGGGGATCGCCACGAACTGGACACCAACATAGGGGACCGGCTTGACGGTCGGCTTTGTCGGATCGGCCGAGTTGATCGAATCGAGCGTCATCTTGGCGAAGGGAGCAGCCTTCTGGTACTCCGCATTCGCATAAAGCGAGGTGCGGGTGCCGGGAGGTGCGTTCAGCCAGCCTTCCTTTTGGGCAACGAGGTTGGTGTAGTCCTTGCTCGTTGCCCAGGCGACGAATTTCTCGGCGGCTTCGACCTTCTGCGAGCCTGCCGGAATGGCGAGATTCCAGGCCCAGAGCCAGTTGCCGCGCTTGCCTAGGCCCTTGTCCGGGGCGAGCGCGAAGCCGACCTTGTCGGAAACCGTGGATTCCTTCGGGTTGCTGACGAAGGAGGCAGCAACGGTCGCATCGATCCACATGCCGCACTTGCCGGTCTGGAACAGCGCCAGGTTTTCGTTGAAGCCGTTCGAAGAAGCGCCCGGAGGGCCGGCGTCCTTCATCAGCTTGACGTAGAAGTCCAAAGCCTCCTTCCACTCAGGCTGATCGAACTGCGGCTTCCAGCTTTCATCGAACCAGCGCGCTCCGAAGGAGTTTGACATGGCGGTCAGGAAGGCCATGTTCTCGCCCCAGCCGGCCTTGCCGCGCAGGCAGATGCCATAGATTTCCTTGTCCTTGTTGGTGATCTTGCGGGCAGCATCCGCAACGAAGTCCCAGGTCGGGGCGTCCGGCATCTTCAGGCCGGCGGCGTCGAACAGATCCTTGCGGTACATGACCATCGAGCTTTCGCCGTAGAACGGCGCAGCATAGAGTTTGCCGTCCGTGGTCAGGCCGCTGCGGATTGCCGGCAGCAGGTCGTCGACGTCGTAGTTGGCGCCGAGATTGTCGAGCGGCAGCAGCCAGCCCTGCTTTGACCAGATCGGAACCTCGTAGGTGCCGATCGTCAGAACGTCGTACTGGCCGCCCTTGGTCGCGATGTCGGTCGTAACCTTCTGGCGCAGCACATTTTCTTCGAGGGTGACCCATTCAAGATCGATGCCGGGATTCTTCGCCTTGAAATCATCCGTCAGCTTCTGCATCCGGATCATGTCGCCGTTGTTGACGGTCGCGATTGTCAGCGTCTCGGCCGAAGCCATGCCGGCAAACGCCAATGCTGAGCAGGCGCCCAGCAGGAAAGTTCTCAATGTCATATCTTCCTCCCAGAAGACGAGATGTGAGCATTCGCTTTGCTCATGGGCAATTACTCACCACGGGGCGAAAAATGTCAATCGCAATCGTTGCTGCGATGCCGAAGGCGGCAGTCTTCTATTTGATTTGATTGGAATATTTTTTGCTCAGCTTTTGAGCAAAAACTCAGCCGTTTCCTCGTCGGTAATCAGAGCGTTGATTTGGTGGCCGACGACGGCAGCGCGGATTGCCTTGAATTTGCGTTTGCCTTTGGCAAGCCCGATGACCATCGATGCCTCGCGTGACGGGATCGGCGCCGAGGCGACGCGCTCGTTGATCGGGTTGTCGAGCAGCTTGCCGTCGACATCGAAGATCCAGCCGCAGATTTCGCCGACGGCGCCCCCGCGCATCAGCTCCATCATCTCGTCCTTCTCGAGAAAACCGTCGACGCAGAGCGGCCCGTCGATGCCGAGCTCGCCGATGCCGACGAAGGTGACGTCGGCCTGGGCGCTCATGTCGAGCGTCGAGCGCACCAGCTGTTGGCCATGCAGAAGCTCCCGTTCCTCGGCCGAGGTCACGAGCACCGGCAGCGGCATAGGATAGTGCCGCGCCTTGACCGCATCCGCCATGCTGAAGATGACGTTGTAATAGGCGGCCGACCCATCAGGCGCGATGTTGCCGGTGAGCGAGACAATCCGGTGATTGGGACATTCGATCGCCGGAAGCTGGTCGACGGCCGCCTTCAGCGTGCGGCCGGTACCGACCGCCAGCACGATCGGTTCCGGCCGCTTCAGCCAGCGCTCGATCTCGGCCGCGGCCGCTTCGGCGATGCCGACGGTGGTCGATGAGGAACTCGCATCGCTCGGCACCACCTCCACATGTTTCAGCCCGAATTTCCGCCGCAGCTGATTGGCAAGCTCGAGGCAGGCGGCGATCGGATGATCGAGCCGCACCTTGATCAGACGCTCGGCGACTGCAAGCGATACCAGCCGCTGCGCCGATTGCCGTGAAATACCCATCGCGGCGGCGATTTCATCCTGCGTGCGCCCGGCGACGTAATAAAGCCAGCCGGCACGCGCCGCATCGTCGAGCCGTGCAGGGGTCTCGGATCTTTTTGCCATATGATGCCTACCGCGCAAAATGAGCCGGCTTGCCGCCACCGGCATGATGTGAGTCTCTATCGCGCCAGATCAAAACAAAATTCCGGGAAATGTCGAGCCCGTTGGCGACACCGCTCAGGCAAACCATTGCATGATGAAATAAATCGACGCCTTCGCCAGACCGTAAATCACGCCGCCGGCGATGACGAGCGACACCGTCGTCATGATGAAGCCGATGAGTGCGAAGAGCCCGTCACGGCCCATAATGCCGAAAGCGAAGACCGAGATGGTGATCGCCGGCAGGATGTTGCCAAGCGGAACCGGCAGCACCAGCACGATCGAAAGCAGCAGACAGGCGAGGCCGGCGAAATATTCCGCCGGCGGCTCGGCGAAGATCGCAAGCCTCGGCTTCAGCATGCGCTCGGCCCAAGCGAGCCAGCGATGAACGCGCCCGACAATGGTCTCGAAGTCCTCCCGCCGCATCGAGCGGTTTGCAATCGCCTTCGGCAGCCAGGGTTTGAGCCCGAAGGTCAGTTGCACCGCCAGGAAAACCAAAGGCGCGCCGAGCACGGCCGAGGTTCCGGGCGGTGTCGGAAAGGCGTTCGGCAGCGCAAAGATCAGCATCAGCGCGCTGATCGCCCTGTCGCCCATCGTCTGGAACAGGTCGCCGATCGAAATCCATTCCCGGCTCTGGTCGGCAGCCAGCTGCCGCAAGACGGCTGAAAGGCGGCGGCCTTTGGGACGTGGCGGACGTGGTCTTCTGCGTCTGTTGGAATCGGCGTTTTCGATGGTCATGATACCGGTGAATGGTGGAAATGTCGGGCTGAATTCTGGCGAGGCAATATGCCAATTGAATGACTTACGAGGCAGAAATTGTGGCGCGGCGTCGATCATGTCCACCTCGTTCATCCGGTGCGGCATCATACGGCACAACCTGGCCCGACCGCGAATGAAGGCTTGTATTTCCCCGCCAACAGTGCGAGCAGACACCAAAGACCCAAAGAGATGGCGGGGTGGCAATGATCATTTCATTCGACATCGGCGGCTCCGCCATCAAGGGCGGCATCGCCCGCTCCGAAAAGGACATCGTCCCCCTCGGCCGCCGGCCGACACCGAAGGAGGATTTCTCCGCTTTTGTCGAGACCCTTCGCGACATCATCGCCGAGACCGGCGAAGAGCCGAGCCGCATTGCCCTCTCCATCGCCGGCGTCGTCGATCCCGATACGCAGCGGCTGACCTGCGCCAATATTCCGTGCATCCACGGCCGCACGCTGGCCGCCGACCTCGAAGCCGAACTCGGACTGCCGGTACTGATCGCCAATGACGCCGACTGCTTCGCCATGGCCGAAGCCGGCCTCGGCGCTGGCCGAGGACACCGCATCGTCTTCGGCGCCATCCTCGGCACCGGCGTCGGCGGTGGCCTTGTCGCCGAGGGGCGTCTCGTCAACGAGGCCGGTGGTTTCGCCGGTGAATGGGGTCATGGCCCGATCATCGCCTCGGCGGCCGGAAATCCGTCCGTCGCCATTCCCGCCTATGCCTGCGGCTGCGGCCAGAAGGGCTGCGTCGACACCATCGGCGGCGCCCGCGGGTTGGAGCGCTTGCACAAAACATTGCATGATCTCGACCTTTCGAGCGAAGAGATCATCGATGCGTGGCGGCAAGGGGAGAAGAAAGCGACGCGCACGATCAACGTCTATGTCGATCTCGTCGCCTCGCCCTTGGCGCTGACGATCAACATAACCGGCGCCACCATCGTTCCGGTCGGGGGCGGGCTTTCCAATGTCGAGCCGCTGCTGGCCGAGCTCGACCAGGCGGTGCGCGGCCGCACCCTGCGCAAGTTCGACCGTCCGCTGGTGGTGCCCAGCCAATGCCGCATCGAACCCGGCCTGATCGGCGCCGCGCTGCTGGGGCTGAAGGCTGAAGCAGCCGTGCTTTAAAGTACCGGCCACATCCGCACGATCGCAGCAAACCGGTCCCAGTCTTTGCGTTCCAATGAGGTCCACGCGGCTTCAGCGACTGCCGAAAGCCGCGGAAAGACCAGCCGGTTGAAATAGGCGCGTGAGAGGAAGTTTTCAGTCCAGATGCACGCCTGGATGCCGCGCATCTTTTCCCGCAGCGCTTCCGGCAATTCGCCCTCGGCCTCGTAAGCATAGGTATGTTCCGGCGGTGCATGGCCCGCCCAGCTCGCACCGGGCTCCTCCCAGGCTTCATCCTGCGCCATGTCGAGATAATAGGCTTGGCCAGGCGTCATCACCACGTCGTAACCTTGCTGCGCCAGCTCGATCCCGACCGCAGGCTTTTCCCAGGCCATCAACAACGTGCCGTCGCGATCGACGCCGCCGCCATGCGAGACCTCGTTCCAGCCGGCAAGCTTCCTGCCGCGCTTCGACAGCATCGTCTTGATGCGCTTCAGGAAATAGGATTGCAGCTCGGCCGTGCCGGCAAGTTTCTCCCGCTCCATCAAAGCCCTGCAGAGCGGCGAGGAAAGCCAGGCGCCATTCGCCACCTCGTCGCCGCCGATATGGATATATTCGCCGGGAAACAGTGAGGCCATCTCGTCGAACACCTCGCCGAGAAATTCATAGGTGAATTCGACCGCCGGGTTGAGGGCGTTGTTGGGATAACCCTGCACCGCGCGGTAGCTTTCCGGCGCCTCCTGCCCGTCGACGAGTGCGGGCAGCGAGAACAGCGTCGCGGTGCTATGGCCGGGAACGTCGATCTCCGGCACCACCTCGATATGCAGCGCCGAGGCATGCGCGACGATCCGCCTGACATCCTCCTGCGTGTAATGGCCGGAGCGCGGCTCCGCCCCGTCGCCAAGCTGCGGCACGAGCATCTGGTCCGGCCCGCGCCGCGCGCCGATCTCCGTAAGCTCCGGATAGGCCTTGACCTCCAGCCGCCAGGCTTCGTCGTCGGTCAGGTGCCAATGAAAGATGTTGAGCTTGTTCCAGGCAAGAATATCGATCAGCCGCATGACGTCCGTGACCGGAAAAAACTGCCTGGCCACATCGAGATGGCAACCGCGCCAGTCATATCGCGGTTGGTCGGCGATCGTGCCGAAATTCGGGAATTTGAAGCGCTCCCGATCGGCACGCGCGCCGTGCATCAGTTGCGCCAGACTGATCAACCCATAGTGCTGGCCCGCCTTATCTGCGCTGGAGAGCACGACCTCCTGCGCGGCAAATCGTAATTCGTAGGCGAACGCAGCGATCGACGATTCGGTGACGAAACGAATGACGCGCCCGCCCTTTACGGCGCTGAGCGAGAATGGCACGTTTTCGGCCGGAAAGAGCCGCTGGTAGAGCGACAGAACCAGGGACAACGCCTTAACCGCCTCGGGCGGTGTCCTCTCGTCCGGAAAAAGGACGACCGGCAGCTCTCCCGCCTTCAACCCAAGCGCCAGCGGCCAGGGCAGCAGCGAATATGGCTCCTCCGCGCGGCCCGACGGCAGAAGCGGCGGCGCCGCACCGCCATCCCGGCCTTCGAGAATGAGATCGCCGAAACCGACGGGAAGATGGCGCCCGTCGCCAAGTGTGAGATAGGCCGATTTGACGCCCGATGTCGCATGTTTCGGCTCCCGGGTCAGCCCTTCGACGGTAAACCGCCAGCACCCGCCCGGCGGCACGCTCAGCCCCTCGGGCGGCAGGAATTCATGAAAATGCGCGATCTGCCGCTTGAGGCTGCCGCCGTCGCAGACATGCGTGTCGGCAGCCCGCGTCTCCGACGTATAGGCGAGCGAGAAGCCGGAAAGAGGCTCGGAGGAAAGGTTGAAGAGCGTTAAGGTCAAGCGCCCGAAACCGCCTTCGATCGGACGCCAGCTCGTTTCCAGACGATAATCAGCCATGATCGCGCCCTCCTCGTGGTGAGCGGCCGGGTTCGCGGTGCTCCCCCGGCATGCTTTCACGAGCTTAGCTTTTTCGAGGCGGCAAGGGAATCGGCGCGAGCCCAGGCGAAGCAACCTCGAAAGGAAAACGGCGCGGCTTTCGCCGCGCCGCCTTCACTCGGCTGCCAACGCCGGCGGATGTCTGTCATCCGCCTCTTCCTGGACGGCGTCGGCATCCCGCCCTGGCTCGTCCTTCGCCTTCGGCTCGCGGCCGAAGAACAGGGCGTAACCGGCGGGCAGAACCAGAATGGTGAGCACTGTGGCAACCAGGATGCCGCCCATCATCGCAAAGGCGAGCGGACCCCAGAAGACGCCGCGGGAGATCGGGATCAGCGCCAGCACGGCGGTCAGCGCCGTCAGCATGATCGGCCGGAAACGCCGAACGGCCGCGCCGACGATCGCTTCCTGCCGGTGCATGCCGGCCTTGATATCCTGATCGATCTGGTCGACCAGGATGATCGAGTTGCGCATGATGATGCCGAGCAGCGCGATGACGCCGAGGATCGCCACGAAGCCGAAGGGCGCGCCGCTGATCAGCAAGGCGGCCGCAGCCCCGATGATGCCGAGCGGCCCGGTGGCAAGCACCAGCATCGCCTTGCCGAAATGCTGCAGTTGCACCATCAGCAGCACGATGATGACGGCAAGCATGATCGGCGCCTTGGCCGCGATCGACATCTGGCTTTCCGCCGCATCCTCGGCGCCGCCCTGGATCTCGACCTTGTAGCCGGCAGGCAGGCTGTCGCGCAGGTCCTTCATGTCGGCATACATCTTCATGACAACGTCGTTCGGCTGCACGCCGTCGGGCAGCGTCGCGCGCACCGTGATCGTCGGCAGTCGGTCGCGCCGCCATTCGATGCCCTGCTCCATGACGGGCACGACCTTGGCGACCTGCGAGACCGGCACGAAGCCGCCGAAATCCGTCGGCACATAGACGGAGTTGACGGCCGACAGTAGCGAGCGACTGGCATCCGGCTCGCGGGCTACGATCGAGACCGTCTCCTCGCCGTCGCGGAAATCGTCGAGCGCAGCGCCGGACATGGCAGTCTGCAGCATCTGGCGCACGCGCTGCGAGGTGACACCCAGCGCCCGGGCGCGGTCCTGATCGATCACCAGCTTCATCGCCGGAACCGGCTCCAGCCAGTCGTCATGGATGGCGCCAAGCATCGGATTGGCGGTAAAGCGCGCCTTCACCTGATCGGCAATTTCACGCACTTCCTGGCGGTCAGGTCCCATGACGCGCATCTGCACCGGCCAGCCTGTGGGCGGGCCGAGGAACAGGCGGTCGACCTTGCCGCGAACGTCGGGGAAATCTTCCGCAAGGATGGTGCGCAGCTTGACAATCAGCCGTTCGCGCGCCGGTTCGTCCTTCGCCATGACCAGAAGCTGGGCGAAGTTCGGATTGCGCAGCTGCTGGTCGAGCGGCAGGAAGAAGCGTGGTGCACCTTCGCCGATATAGGTTGCGATGAACCGCTTATCGGGGTCGTCCATCATCTTCGCTTCGAGCGCCTTTGCCTGCACCTCGACTTCCCGAATGCTGGTGCCTTCGGGCAACCAGAGATCGACGAGGATCTCAGGCCGCGAGGATTGCGGGAAGAAATTCTGCGGGATGAACTGGAACGCCCAGAGGCTGGTGACGAATGTCCCGAGCGTCAACAGCAGTACGATGACCCGATGGCGAACCGCCCAGCCGACCGTGCCGCGCAGCCGGCGATAGAAGCCCGTGTCGAAAGCGTCGTGATGCTCGCCGGCGTGATGGCGCTGCTTGAGGATCATGTAGCCGAGCCACGGCGTGAAATAGACCGCGACGAACCACGAGGTGACAAGCGCGATGCCGACGACGTAGAACAGCGAGCGCACATATTCGCCGGCCGTCGATGCGGCGAAACCCACGGGGATGAAGCCGGCCGTGGTGATCAGCGTGCCGGTCAGCATCGGGAAGGCGGTCGAGGAATAGGCAAAGCTTGCCGCCTCGATCTTGACCAGCCCCTCCTCCAGCTTTCGCTCCATCATCTCGACGACGATCATCGCGTCGTCGACCAGCAGGCCGAGCGCGATGATCAGCGCGCCGAGCGAGATGCGCTGCAGGTCGATGCCAAGTTCGTACATCAGCGCGAAGGTGGCGGCGAGGACAAGCGGAATGGCGATGGCGATGACGAGGCCCGAGCGCCAGCCGATCGACAGGAAAGAGACGACAAGCACGATGACCAGAGCCTCGCCGAGCGCATGCATGAATTCGCTGATCGCATCCGTCACCACGTCGGGCTGGTTGGCGATCTGGTCGACCGCAACACCGTAAGGCAGCGCCTCCTCGAAGCGATGATAGGTCGCCTCCACGTCTTTGCCGACATCAGTCACGTTGAAGCCCTTGGCCATGACGACGCCGACCTGGACGCTGTCATGGCCGTTGAACCGATATTTGCGCTGGTAGGGATCTTCGAGCCCGGAACTGACTGTGGCGATATCGCCCAGGCGCGTCACCTGGCCGCCGGCGCGCAGGCGCAACTCGCGGATATCGGCCGCCTTCTTCACGTCGCCTTCGACCGAAATGCGCACCGAACGGAGGCCGGTATCGACGGAGCCTGCCGGGTCGACATTGTTCTGGCCCTTGATGGCGTTCTGCAGGTCGAGGATCGTCAGGCCGCGCTCGGCGAGCGCCTTGGACGAGACGTCGATATAGATTTTTTCCGGCTGGTCGCCGATGATGACCGCCTTCTCGACGCCTGGTGTCGTCAGCAGCATGTCGCGCGCCTGGATCGCGTATTTCTTCAGTTCCGGATAGGAATAACCCTCGCCGCTGATCGAATGCAGCGTGATGAAAGTATCGCCGAACTCATCGTTGAAATAGGGGCCGAGCAGGCCCTGCGGCAGTTCGTTCGCGATGTCGCCGACCTTCTTGCGGACCTGATAGAAGGCATCCGCCACCTCCTGCGAATTCGTGTCGCCCTGCACCTGCAGGGTGATGATGGCGCTGCCCGCCCGCGTATAGGATTTCACCCAGTCGAGATGTGGCGTTTCCTGCAGCTTGCGCTCGATCTTGTTGACGACCTGGTCTTCCATTTCCTGGATGGAAGCACCCGGCCAGAGCGCCTGGACGACCATGACGCGGAAGGTGAATTCGGGATCCTCGCGCTGGCCCATGCGCATCAGCCCGAGCACGCCGGTGATGATGATCAGCCCGAAGAGGAAACGCGCGATGCTCGGATGTCCGATCGCCCAGCGCGACAGATTGAAAGGCCGCTTCTCGGTGGTGGTGGCGTCCATGGTCTTGTGTCCTTTCGACGCGATCAGCGCACCGTCTGATCCGTAGCAACCAGGGCCGACTGCTGATCCGGCACCTTCACCTTCAGGTCCTCGCTCATGAATTGGGTGCCAGCCGCAACGACGAGATCGCCGCTATCGAGACCCTCGGTCACATGCACGCCGTCGGCGGTGAAATCGGCGACCTTGATGGCGCGGCCATGCACCGTCGCCGTGTCGCGGTCGACGGTCCAGACCATTTGCTTGCCGTCCTTCTCAGCCAGGGCGCTCAGCGGGATCGCGACATAGCTGTTACCGTTGTTGACATCGGCTTCGATCGTCGCCGTCATGCCGAGCAATACGCGCTGATCGTTCGGCAGGCTCACCCGAACCGCAAAGGTGCGCGACTGCTGGTCGGCGCTGCCGGAAACCTCGCGCACCTTGCCGTCGAGCACCAGCCGATCGTCCGCCCAGAAACTGGCCTTGACCGTCTTGCCGGGCTTGAATTCGGCAATGTCGTTTTCCGGGACCGCGATTTGCACTTCCTTTTCGCCGTCGACTGCAACGGTGACAACAGGGCTGCCGGAGCCGACGACCTGGCCGATATCGGCATTTATCGCGGTGACGATACCGCTCTGGCCGGCCCGGAGTTCGGTGTAGCTCACCTGGTTCTTCGCCTGATCGAGTGCCGAGAGCGCTGCATCGCGCTGCGAAACAGCCTGGTCATGGCTGAGCGCGGCTTGCTCCAGCTGCGACTTCGGAGCGACGCTCTTGTCGAACAGTTGCTCGGCGCGCTTGTTGGCGAGATCGGCGGTTTCGACGCCCCTTTCCGCAGCGGCGAGATTGGCCTCCGCCGTCTTGACGGCGAGCTGGTAATCCGTGGCATCGACCCGGGCGAGAACGTCGCCCGGCATCACCCGGTCGCCGATATCGACGAGCCGCTCGGTGATCTTGCCCGCCACCCGGAATCCAAGATTCATCTCCGTGCGCGCCTTGACCGAGCCTGAATAATCAAGCTTGCGGGTATCGTCGGCCCTGGCGATCTCGACGACCTTCACCGGCCGGATAACTTCCTTGACCTCAGCGTTTTCTTCCGAGCAGGCGGAAAGGCCGATGCCGATGGCGCCGACGAGCACGAGGCTCGCGACGGACGGCATGCGATTACTGACGGTCTTCAGCGAAAACATCTTCCGCACTCCTAGATCGTTTCGGGATTTCCGGCGGCCTTTGCCGTCGCTTATTTCTTGAGCGCCCTGATCACGTAATCGATCAGTTCGTCGACGCTTGCGCGGTTGGTTTTAGCAAGACATTGGGCCACCATCTGCGGATGGACGAGATTGATCGTCGCCGCGCCGAAGCAGCGTGAAGCAACGACCGGATCCTGCTCGGCGAATTCCCCGGCTGCGATGCCCTCGGCGATGATCTCGGCGATGAGATCATGGACGCGATCGATATGTTTCTCTATCACATGCCAGTCGCGCTCGATCGCGACGATGATCATCTCGTGCACCTTCATCTCATCGAGCATCAGATCCAGCGTCAGTTGATGCTGGGTTTCGACATAGCGGCGCAACCGCTCGCTGGCGCTGATCGGCTGATGGCGGATGTCGTAGGCGATTTGATAGGCGGTAGCGAGCATGCGCCCGCAAAGCGCCTGATGGATTTCCACCTTCGAAGCGAAGAAACGATAGATATTGGCTGGCGACATGCCGAGATCGCGGGCGATGTCGGCCACCGTCGTCTTGCTGTAACCGTAGTGACGGAACAGCCGCTCAGCCGCGTCGAGAATGCGCGTGACATTCTCCTGCCGCGTGACGTCGAGCGTATTTTCCGCGATGTCGTTCATGAGTTTCGATGCCTCGAGTTACGACTGACGAATTTTGAATTTCCTCAGTCGTAAGATATCAGCTGTCATTTGTCAATGCCACGGATACCCACGGATTGAGCACGGTCAATTTCGGAACGATCTGACGATGACCCCAATGAAAGTGCCGCGACGTTAGACGCGCGGCACTTCATCGGCAACAGGCAGGAAAATCAGGCGAGCTTGACGTCGAGCGTAATCGGAACGGCGGCGAGCGCCTTGGAAATCGGGCAGCCGGCCTTCGCCTTGTTGGCAAGCTCGGTGAAAGTTGCCTCATCGGCGCCGGGAATGCGGCCGGAGAGCGAAAGGTGGATGGCGGTGACGGCAAAGCCACCCTCAACACTTTCGAGCGTCACCTTGGCGGAGGTTTCCATATGCTCGGCATTGAAACCGGCTTCGCCGAGGATGAGCGACAGCGCCATGGTGAAGCAGCCGGCATGGGCAGCACCGATCAGTTCTTCCGGATTGGTGCCGGGAATGCCTTCGAAACGGCTGGCAAAGCCGTAGGGATAGTCCGTCAGCGCGCCGCTCTGGGTTGAGATCAGGCCCTTGCCATCCTTGAGTCCACCGGCCCAATGAGCCGAAGCCGTGCGATTGATCTGCATGCCGTCCTCCTGTTTTCGATTGAGCTTTCAGAGCATGATGCCGAAAAGTGTGAACGGTTTTCGGACGACATCATGCCCTCACTTTATCAAGCAAGCGGCGGGGCGCCGCTGCGTGCCGGCGGGAGATTGGATAGGCTCCCCCGCAGAACAATATAACGCTCTATATCGAGAAGACGACAGGCCTGTAAAAAGCCAGCACGAATTGAGCATTTTTCAAACGGGATGCTGCAGCACGCTCAGGCCGCCGTCGACCGTCAGGCAGGTGGCATTCATGAACGGGCATTCGTCGGAAATCATGAACACGGCCGCCATGGCGATTTCCTCCGGCGTCGCGATGCGGCCGCCGGGATGCAGTTTCATCGTCTCGGCCTTTGCCGCCTCCGGATCCGGAAAGCTGTTCCAGTAATCGATCACCTTCTGGGTCGCGACATAGCCCGGGGCGAGGGCGTTCACGCGGATATTGCGGGGCGCATATTCAAGCCCCAGGGATTTCGTCATCCCGAGCAGCGCGTGTTTGGCGAGCGGATAGGGAAAGGTGTGCGGAATGATGGTGAAGGCATGCGTGGAGGCGATATTGAGGATGACGCCGCCGCCCCGCTCGATAAAGCCGGGGAGCACCGCCTTGGAGCAATTCCATGCTCCCTTCAGATTAATGTCGAAGCAGCGGCTCCACGCCTCGTCCGTCGTGTCGAGCGGTTCGGCGAAGACGTTGACCCCGGCATTGTTGACAAGCGCATTTAGCGTCCCGATCTCGTCATTCGCCTGCGCAACCGCCCTCGTGATCGTTCCGCTATCGGTGATATCGGCCGGCAGATAACCAACCCGGCCGCCGGTGCTCGCGACCTCTCCCGCTGCCTGCGCCAGCAGCGCCCCATCGCGATCGATGAGATACACGGCGGCATCCTCCCGAATGAACGCCTTGGCGATCGCAAGGCCGATACCCTGCGCGGCGCCCGTGATCAGGATGTTTTTGCCTTGCAGCCGACCACCCATCTATCTCACCTCCGATTGAACCGGCAGCCCGGACATCAGGATCGTCATCTTGCCGGCAATGACCTCACCTGGCGAAAGCGGCGCGAGTCCGCCGAAATCGGCCAGGTGATGACCATTCGGAAGGTGGCTCATCGGCTCCAGGCAGAAAAAGTCGCTGCGGTCGACCGGCACATAAAGCATGAAGCGATCAAGCGCACCCTCGGCTTCCAGCGCCGCCTGAATTCCAAGCTCCGGCCAGGCGATGGCCGCTCGCCCATTCCAGCCCTCGAAGGCATTGTTCATCCATTTTTGCGGCAGCAGCTTGCCGGATCTGAAATCGAACTCGTCGGGCACAGGGCCGGCCTTCTCAGGAAGATGGTCGGGCCGCTCGTTCCAGTAGCGCTCGGCCGCAATCGCCAGCCTCGTCTCTGGCGTCCGGACAAAGAAGGGATGTTGACCGAGCCCGAAGGGAAGCGCGGTTTGCCCCCGGTTTTCCACGGAAAGCGTCAGCGCCAAGGTATCGCCGGTGAGACGGATCTCCTGCCGGGTCAGATAGGCATAGGGTGAAACTTTGTCGGCGGGGCGGGAAAAGCAGAACAGCGCATGCGCCGGGCTAGCCTCTTCAAGCTCCCAAAACCCGAGCCAGCCGTCGCCGTGCCGATAGAGCGGATCGGAAGTATTCGGCAGGAAGGCATAGTCGCGTCCGGCAAAGGACATCCTATTGCCTTCGACACGATTGCCGAACGGCACCATCGCAAAATTCGCCATCGCACCATCTGGCCCGCCGGCCGCCACGAGAAAGGGTGTCCCCCGATAGGTCGCAGCGGTGACGGCAGCGCCTGCGCGGCTGACCCGAACGGCGAGGTCGCCATGCCTCAGCTCGATTTCGTCCCCTGCCCGCTTTTGGCTCATCCTCGTCGTCCCGCAGCCGAAGATCTCAAATTGTCGAGCAGCACCGCGATCAGCAGGATCAGCCCACGCACGACATATTGATAGAATGCCTGGATATTCAGCAGATTCATAACATTTTCGGCAATGCCCATGATCAGCACGCCGACGATGACGCCGCTCATCGCCGCCCGGCCGCCCGCTAGCGAAACGCCGCCGAGAACGCAGGCCGAGATCACCGAGAGCTCGAGCCCCGTCGCCGCATTCGGCTGGCCGGACGTGATGCGCGAGGCCAGCAGGATGCCGGCAATGCCGCAGACGAGGCCCTGCAGCGCAAAGATCCAGACGCGCATGTTGACGACATTGACGCCGGCAAGCCGCGAGGCTTCGGGATTGCCGCCGATCGCCAGCGTATTCTTGCCAAAAACGGTGCGGTTGAGCACGAAGCCGAAGAACACGAAAAGGATGAGCATGATCCAGATCGGCGTCGGCACGGTAAGGAATCGCGACAGGGCAAGCTGGTAGAACGTCGGATCGTTGATGCCGACGGCGCGGCCATCCGAGGCGATCAGCGCCAGCCCGCGGACGATCTGCATGGTCGCGAGCGTGGTGATCAATGCGTTGATGCGAAAGCGGGCGATGACGATACCGTTGACGAAACCGACGACGGCGCCGCACAGCAGGGCGGCCAGCAACCCGACGGGAATGGAGCCCGTTGCGTTCGAGACCATCACTGCGGCCATGCCGGAGAAGGCGACGATCGATCCGACCGAAAGATCGAAATCGCGGGAGGCAAGGCAGAACATCATCGTGCAGGCGACGATGCCGATTGTGACGACCGACTGCAGCAGCCCCAGCATGTTCCGCTCGGTCAGGAAGTTCGGAACGAAGAGCGAGACGATCACGAAGGCGGCAGCGAAGATCACCACCAGCCCCTGTTCGCCGAGAAGGATTTTTTTCAACGAGTTCATCGTCCTGTTCCTGATGCTAGATGGTGCCGGCTGCATTCTTGTCGGGAAGAGCCGCCGTCAGAATGCTGCGCTCGTCGAAATCCGGCCGGGCGACATCGGCCGCCACCCTGCCCTGGCACATCACCATGATGCGATCGGAGATGCCCATCACTTCCGGCAGTTCGCTTGAAATCACCACGATCGCCATGCCGCCGGCCGCCAGCTCATAAAGAATTTCATAGATTTCCGACTTCGCCCCGACGTCGATGCCGCGCGTCGGCTCGTCGATCACCAGAACCCTGATGCCCTGTTCGGAAAGCCAGCGGCCCAGGATGACCTTCTGCTGGTTGCCGCCGGAAAGATTGATGATGTCCTGCTTGCGCGAGGGCGTCCTCACCCGCAGCCGGGAAATGAATTCATCCGCCAACGCCGCCTCTTTTTTCGGATTTAGAATCCCGAAGGGAGAGAAATGCCGGCGCGACGAGATGGCGATATTCTCTTCGATCGACCGTCCCTGAACGATCCCGTCGGACTTGCGATCCTCCGGGCAGAGCACCATGCCGGCATTGATCGCCGCTTTCGGATCGTTCGGCGAAACCGCGGCACCGTCGATCGTCACTTCGCCCTGATTCCTGGCATCGGCGCCGTAAAGCAGCCGCGCCATCTCACTGCGGCCGGCGCCGATCAGGCCGAAGAAGCCCAGAATCTCGCCCCGGCGGACGGAAAAACTGATCGGATTGCGCAGCCTCGACCCCGACAGGCCCTTGACCTCCAGCCGGATGTCGCCGAGCGGGCGCTCGCGCCATCCCCATATATCGCTGATCTCGCGGCCGACCATTTCGGCAATGATCTGCTCGCGCGTCGTGTTCTTGATCTCGGAATGATGGGCGGCAAGCCTGCCATCGCGTAGCACTGTCAGGCTGTCGCAAAGCCGAAAAATCTCGTCGAGGCGATGCGAGACGTAGAGGATGACGGTTCCCTTTGCCTTCAGCCTACCGATGAGCGAAAACAGGATTTCGCTTTCACGCGAGGAAAGCGAGGAGGTCGGCTCGTCAAGTGCGATCACCCGTGCATCGAGCATCACCGCCTTAGCGATCTCGACCATCTGCCGCGCGCCGATCGAAAGTGAGGCTACCTTGGCGGACGGATCGACATCGATGCCGATCTCTTCGAGCTTCGATCGCACGGTCTCGACCAGCGTCTTCGAATGAATGACGCCGCCCTTGGCGGGAAAGCGTCCCAGCCATAGATTTTCGGCAACCGTCAATTCCGGAACAAGCTGCAATTCCTGATGGATGACGATGACGCCCGCATGGAAGGCGTCGCGAACCGATCCGTATTTCTGCTCCTCGCCGTCAATGAGGATGTGGCCGCCATCGGCGGCCTGATCGCCCGACAACACGCGGATCAGCGTCGACTTTCCTGCCCCGTTCTCACCCATGAGACCGCGCACGGCGCCCTTCTCGACCGTGAAGGAGACGTCCGACAGCGCCTGCACGCCGGGATAGGCCTTGGAAATATGCCTGAATTCGAGGAAAGCCATCACCGCTCCACCGACAAGGACCCGGCGGCACGCGGAGCGGCCGCCGGACGTTCATCATCCTGGGAGGATGGTCACTCGATGCCGAGATCCTTGCGGACCTTCTCGTAATCGCCGCGCAGCGCCAGCGAACCGGAAGTCAGCGTCAGTTTTGCCGGCTCCTTGTCGTTGGCGATCCAGTCGTACATGTTCAGCGCCGTTTCGTAGCCGTGGCGCTTCGGCGAGATGATGACGGTACCGAAGAAGCCGGTCGCGGCCGGCTTCTTGAACTCGTTGATCGCCGATTCCGCACCGCCGATCCCGACGCCGATGACGTTTTCCGCCGGTATGCCGACCGACTCGGAAGCACGGACGGCGCCGAGCACGGCCTCGTCGTTGAGGCCGAAGGCGACCCAGTATTTGACGTCGGCATGCTTGTTGAGAACGGTGGTTGCCGCGTTGAGCGCTGCTTCGGTATCGGTCTTCGCCTGCGGCGCGTCATAGATGTTCTCGGCCGGGAAACCGGCGGACTTCAGCACCGAGACCGCACCTTCGACGCGGTCGACGGCGGTCGGCAACTGGTCATAAGTGACCCGCACCGCGCCGACGTTCTTCATGTCCCAACCGCGCTTCTTGATCTCGTTTACGATTGCCTGCCCGACGGTTTCGCCGATCTTGGTGGCCGAAATACCCATATGGGGCACATCTTCCAGCGGCTTGCCGTCGGCGCTGACGAGGCGGTCGTCGACCGTCATCAGCTTCAGCTGGTTGGCTTCGGCCTTGGCGACGATGCCGGGGCCGAGCTTGACGTCGGGCGTGCAGATGATGAAGCCTTGCGCACCCTGGGCGCCGAGATTGTCGATCGCCGACTGAACCTTCTCGCCGTCTTCGGCGCCGATCTTGACGACGGTGAAGCCTCTTTCCTTGGCCGCCTGGTCGGCGAATTTCCATTCGTCCTGGAACCACGGCTCTTCGGGTTGCTTGACGATGAACCCAATCTTGACGTCTGCGGAAAATGCCGAGCCGGCCGCCAGAATGGCGAACGTGCCAGCCAGGATGGCTGCTTTGAACAAGCGCATGTCTCTCTCCCTAAATCTAGCGGCTGCCTCCCAGGCAGTATCCAATGAATTATGACAAATCATCATACCAGTCAATTGCCAATGTATGATGATTGGAATAATAGGATAGAGCGCGACCTGGGAAGCGTCGCAAAGCCGATTGAATTCAGATAATGAGATTTGGTGGCATCGGGCTTGGAGCGGAGAGACGAGTTGGAAACAATCGAGCCACAGGATGGAGTCGAAAGCCCCGGCATCGAACGCCGCCCTCGGGTACGCCGCAACGTCACGGCGGCAATTGCCCGGGATATCTGCGCGGACCGCTATCCCTCAGGCTCGCCGCTGCCCCGCGAGAACGACCTTTGCGAACTCTACGGCGTCAGCCGCACCGTCATTCGCGAATCACTGAAGGTGCTGGAATCGAAGGGCCTCGTTCGCGGCAAACCACGGGTCGGAACCACGGTTTGCGACAAGGACGACTGGAATATCCTCGATGCCGAGGTGCTCGATTGGATGGGGCCTTACATCAAGGATTTCGACCTGCTCGGCTGCATTCTCGAAGCCCGCCGTACCATCGAGCCGGCCGCCGCCGAATATGCCGCCGAGCGCGCCAGCGCCCAGGAGATCGCCGATCTTGACAAGGCCTGGCGACGGATGCGCGACAGCGCCGGCGATCCGGAAAGCTTTACCGATGCGGACGTCATGTTTCACGCGGTGCTGCTGACCGCCAGCCACAACCAGGTCTTCCGCCGCCTGTCGAGCGCCATCCATGCGGCGCTGAAATATGCATTGCATGCTTCCAACATCGCCGTCGAAAATCGCGAGGATGCGGTGCTCGTCCATGGACAGCTGGTTGAGGCTTTACGCATGCGTGACAGGGCCGGCGCTCGGGAATGCGCCAACCGCATGCTGGACCTTGCGGTGCGTGATCTTGCCGCCGCCGAGAAGGTGATTGGCAGAACGAAATGATGGGTCACCGGAAGTCTTCGGAAGCGTCGCCGATCGCAAATCCAGGAACAGACTGAAAGAACAGCGATGAAAATCACCAAACTCACCACCTATATCGTCCCGCCACGCTGGCTGTTTTTGAAGATCGAGACCGACGAGGGCATCGTCGGCTGGGGTGAGCCCGTCGTCGAAGGCCGCGCGCTGACCGTCGAGGCCGCCGTCCGCGAACTGGAAGATTATCTGATCGGCAGGGATCCCTTTCTGATCGAGGACCATTGGACGGTGATGTATCGCGGCGGCTTCTACCGCGGCGGTGCTGCCCATATGAGCGCGATCTCAGGCATTGATCAGGCGCTGTGGGACATCAAGGGCAAGGCCCTCGGCCAGCCAATCCATTCCCTGCTCGGCGGCCAGCTGCGCGACCGCATCAAGGTCTATTCCTGGATCGGCGGCGACCGTCCTTCTGACGTCGCCAACAATGCGAGAGACGTGGTCGCCCGCGGCTTCAAGGCGATCAAGCTCAATGGCTGCGAGGAGATGCAGATCGTCGACACCAACGAGAAAGTGGAGAAAGCGGTCGAAACCATTGCCCTCATCCGTGAGGCGATCGGCCCGCATGTCGGCATCGGTGTCGATTTCCACGGCCGCGTCCACAAGCCGATGGCCAAGGTCCTCGCCAAAGAGCTCGAGCCCTACAAGCTGATGTTCATCGAGGAACCGGTGCTTTCGGAAAACAAGGAGGCGCTGCGCGATATCGTCAACCATACATCGACGCCGATCGCGCTCGGTGAGCGCCTCTATTCCCGCTGGGATTTCAAGCAGGTGCTTTCGGACGGCTATGTCGACATCATCCAGCCAGATCTTTCCCACGCCGGCGGCATCACCGAATGCCGCAAGATCGCGGCGATGGCCGAAGCCTATGACGTGGCGCTGGCGCCGCATTGCCCGCTCGGCCCGATCGCGCTCGCCGCCTGCCTGCAGGTCGATGCCGTCAGCTACAATGCCTTCATCCAGGAACAGAGCCTCGGGATCCATTACAATACCGGCAATGACATCCTCGATTACATCTCCAACAAGGAGGTGTTCCACTATGCCGATGGTTTCGTCTCGATCCCACAGGGTCCTGGTCTCGGCATCGAGGTCGACGAGGCCTATGTCATCGAGCGCGCGAGGGAGGGCCATCGCTGGCGCAACCCGATCTGGCGGCACGCCGACGGCAGCTTTGCCGAGTGGTGAGAAAATGAAGGGTCGCGCGAGCGCGGCCCTTTCATTCGCAGTGTAGGATATCAACCGTCTCCTGCGTCATAGTGGAAGCTCAAGAGGAGGTTTCCATGGCCAGAGCAGTTGCAATCATCGTCGCCCGTTTCATCTTCAGTTTCATCTTCTTCATGGCCGCCGGCTTCAAATTCGCAGATATCGGCGCCACGGCGAGCTACATTGCCGCCGCCGGCTTCCCTATAGCGACCTTCCTCACCTGGGTCGCAGCCTTTTTCGAGGTCGCCCTGGCTCTTGCCTTCATATCAGGCGCCTTTTTCACCGAGGCGAGCCTGCTCGCGGGCATTTACGTGATCTTCCTTGCCTTCGCCTTCCACGGTCCGTCGCGTTGGCAACAGAACCAGGCCGAATTCGGCTTCTTCGTCGATCACTTCACCTTCCTCGCCGGCCTGCTCTTTGCCGCTGTCCACGGGCCGGAGAAATGGGCCTTGAGACGCACGCTCCTCCGCTAGCCTTTTCCCTCCGGAACCAACTGCCGTGCAGAACATTGGGATATCGGCGCAACGTCACGGAGGGTCGCCCATGGAACTGAATGATAAGATCGCGCTGGTCACTGGCGCCGGTTCCGGCATCGGCAAAGCAGCCGCATTGAAACTCGCTGCCGAAGGGGCAAAGGTCGCGGTACTGAGCCGGACGGCAGACGAGGTCGAGAAGACCTGCGCCGAGATCAAGGCCGCCGGCGGCGAGTCGATCTCGCTGACCGCCGACACCAGCGACGAAGGTCAAATGCGAGCCGCAGTGCAGAAACTTACAGAAACCTTCAACGGCCTCGACATCGTTGTCGCCAATGCCGGGATCAATGGCGTCTGGGCACCGATCGACGATCTGAAGCCGGAAGAATGGGACAAGACCATTGCCGTCAATCTGCGCGGCACCTATCTGACCCTGCATCTGACGGTTCCGCATTTGAAGCGCCGCGGTGGTTCGATCGTCGTCGTCTCGTCGATCAACGGCACCCGCACCTTCACGACGCCGGGCGCCACTGCCTATACCGCAACCAAGGCAGGCCAGGTCGCCATGGTCCAGCAGCTTGCGCTTGAACTCGGCCGCCATGGCATCCGCGTCAATGCCGTCTGCCCGGGCGAGATCGCGACGAATATCAGCGCCAATACCGACAGCCGTCATCGCGAGGAGACGGAGGTTCCGGTGATCTGGCCGCAGGGCGACATCCCGATCGCCGGTGGAAAGGCTGGCAAGAGCGAAGATGTTGCCGAAACAATCCTTTTCCTGGCGTCCGACCGTGCCCGCCACATCACCGGTACACCGATCTGGATCGACGGCGGCCAGGGCCTGTTGCGCTAACTCTTGAACGTTTGCAATCAGGCGTTCAGCCGGGCGCCGTCGAGCGTATAGAGCTCCTGCGCGCGCTGCACGCCGCGCAAGGCATAACGTCCGACGCAGGCAAGCGCGGCGCGCTCTTCCGCCGGTATGGCCGCGGCGAAATCGGAGGAGATCAACAGGTTGAGGTCGACCGAACGGCACATAGAGGCGATCCGGCTGACCTCATTGACGGCAGGGCCGATGACGGTGAAGTCGAGCCGGTCCTGGCTGCCGATGTTGCCGTAGAAGACATCGCCGATATGCAGTCCGATATAGACGTCGGTCGTCGCCCGGCCGTCGGCCGCGCGCGCCGCATTCAGCTTCGCGAGCTTTTCCCGCAGCAGCGATTCGGCGCGAAGCGCCGCACGGCACGTTTCGGCGGGCACCTCGCCCTTAAAGATGGCGAGCACGCCGTCGCCGATCAGCTTCAGCACATTGCCGCCCGCCTCGTGGATCGCCGAGATGGCCACCTCACTATAATCGTTGAGCAGCGGGATGATTTCCTCCGGCGGAACACGGTCGGAAATCTTGGTGTAGTTCAACAGATCGGAAAACCACAGCGCCGCCGAGATCCGCTCCGACTTGCCGCGGCTGATCTTGCCTTCCATCACCTGGCGCGCCGCATCCTCGCCGAGATAGACCTCCGCGATGGTGCGGGCGATGCGCCCGAGCGCGATGCACTTGATCGCCAATCCGAGAACCGGCACGAGCTTGCGCAGGATGGCGAGATCTCGATCGGAAAAGCCCTCGGGATGTTTGGTTGCGAAATGCGAGAAGAAGCAATCCATTTCCCCGATCGTTCCGGCTTCGCTGAAACGATGCATCATCGCCACGAAATCCGTGTGGCCGGCCTCGACAATCTTGTCGAGCATGGTGAAATCGGCCGGATCGCCGAAGCCCAGGCGTCGGCGCACCTCCCGCTCGTTGCCCGACCAAAGATGGTAGAAGGCTGAGCGCTGCCAGTTCGCTGCCGCTTCGCCTGAGCTCGTCGGGCCATACTCGAATTCGGTTTCGATCTCCTCCACGCTGTCCCAGCGGAAGGCGCGGCCTTCATGCACGGGGTGGAGCGTATCCATCAGCGCCATGCCTCGGTCGAGCGGCAGCCCGGCATCCCGACATGCCGCACAGAAGCCGGTCATTAGTTCGGCTTCCGAAACACCTTTCAGGCCCTGCTCCGTAACCCAGGCCGCAATCGTGCCGACGTCGCTGTAATCCATGGCGCTCACCTTCGCTCCGACCCAAGCTGTAGCCCGAATTCGGCATGGAAGGAAAGTCAATTGGTCCAATCGCCTGTAGGCATATTATAAGGCGTGACGATTTCGACCGAAGAAAGCGACGCCGGAACGGCCCGCCCGGGAGCAGTAGCGCGGCTCATGATCGCCCTGAAGGCCGAACGCGCGTCGGTTCTGAGATCATGATGCAGCACGAAGCCGATCCGGCGCACGGCAAGCAGGGCTCGGTTATCAGCATCGAGATCATGGGCGACGAAGACGCGGATGGGACGGTCGGCCGCATCGAAGGCCGCCAGCACCGCGCGGTTGCCGCCGCCGATCGAATAGACAGCATTGATGGCAGGATCGGTCGCCAGCGCTGCCGCCGCAAGCGTTCCCGTCGCCCTGTCGCTGCCGTGCCCTTCGCTGATTTCGGTGATGCCGATATCGGGATAATGGGCGCGGATGAGGCGTCGAAAGCCGATTTCGCGCTCCTCCTCGCCGCGGAACCGCCCGCTCGACAGTGTTACCAGCACCTTGCCGCCGACGCTTCCGAGGAATTCGCCGATCAGATAGGCGGCAGTTTCTCCCGCGGCCCGGTTGTCGGCGCCGGCATAGGCGATGCGGGCCGAATTCGGCAGATCAGTTACCAGCGTCACCACGGGAATGCCGGCCGCATCCGCCCGCGCGACGGCGGCAGCGACCTCGGCGACGTCAGGCGCCTTGAGCACGATGCCATGGGTCCCGCGTAGCCGGATGCGATCGAGAAGCTGCACCAGCTCGGCCGGCTTCATCACCTCGGCAAAGTGAAAGCGGCAGCGGAAGACGCCAGGCAGAAAGGCCGCGATTTCGGCCTCGAAGGCGGCGCGCACCGCATCGCTGAAACGCTCGGGCGTCTCCATGACGACATCGATCGCCAATATTCGCCCGCCGCTCATCGCCCCTGTCTGCTGCTTCTCCAGCTCCGCGATTGCCGCCCTCACCCGCATCTCCGTCTGCCGGCGCACACCCGGTCTGCCGTTCAGCACCCGGTCGACCGTTGCGCTGCTCAGTCCCGCCTGGAAGGCGATGTCCTTGACGAGAAAGGGATGGGCCATGGAGATCCGTCTGATGGTTTTTTGATGGATTGCTGATCTATATCACCCCGCGGCCGGGCGTATAGTGCCGTCATCGGAACCACGGAGGAGCCTGATGATGAAGACCGACAATCCGCAGAAGCTGCGCGCCGACCGTGTCTGGCTCAGCGAAGAGACCTGCGACCTCGACGATTTTCGTCGCGTTGCGCAAAAGACGACCGCCCTTGTCGATTACCCGAACGCTTCCGCGGTCGAGAAGAACGTGCTGATCTATGACAGCCGCAAGGTGACGGCGGCCGCGACCGGAGAAGGCAAACGCCTCGTGCTGGCCGAGATCTGCGAAGCCTTCGGCGAAGGCCCAGGTGTCGTCGTTTTCAAGCAGGCTTATGAAGACACCGGCATTATCGACCGCGCCAGCGCGATTTTCGAGGCCATTATCGAGGAGCAGCACCGCACCTGGACCGGCGGCGGCGATCATTTCGCCAAGCCCGGCGCCAACGACCGCATCTGGAATTCGCTGGAAAAACACTGCCTCGCCGATCCGGAAAATTTCGCCGAATACTACGGCAATGCCATTATCGCGCTCGCAAGCGAAGCCTGGCTCGGTCCGAGCTACCAGATGACGGCGCAGGTCAACCGGGTCAATCCAGGCGGCGCGGCGCAGTCGGCCCACCGCGACTACCATCTTGGCTTCCAGTCATCTGCGGTCATTGAGCAATTTCCGGCGCATGTGCACCGTCTCTCCCCGGTTCTGACGCTGCAGGGCGCGGTCGCCCACTGCGACATGCCGCTCGAAAGCGGTCCGACACTCTTCCTGCCGCACAGCCAGACCTATGTGCCGGGTTATCTGGCGCTGAAGCGCCAGGAGTTTCGGGATTATTTCGAAGCGAACCACATCCAGCTGCCGCTCGAAAAGGGCGACATCGTCTTCTTCAATCCCGCTCTCTTCCACGCTGCCGGCACCAACCGTTCGGCCGACATCAAGCGTGTCGCCAATCTCCTGCAGGTCTCCTCCGCTTTCGGACGGGCAATGGAAACCGTCAACCGCGAGAAAATGAGCGCCAGACTCTTTCCAGCCCTCAAGGCGTTGCGAGACCGTCTCTCGCCCGAGGAAATCGCCAACGCCGTCGCAGCCTGCGCCGAAGGTTATTCCTTCCCCACCAATCTCGACCGCGATCCGCCGCTCGGAGGGCTGGCGCCGAAGACGCAGGCGCAGCTAATGCGCGAGGCTCTCGGGGAAGGCTGGAGCGACGAGACCTTCACGGCAGTACTTGCCGAGCAGGCGCAGAAGAAATTGAGCTGACCCGGAGGCTCCAGCCCCACATCCGCTCCTACCGGACCTCCCGCGCCCGCGGGAGGTAATTCGCACATCATCGCAACGGAGGAACCACATGAGCACAGACCACGGCCGTCTCGACGGCAAGATCGCCATCGTCACCGGCGGCACGCAGGGCTTGGGCGCAGCCATCGCCCGTCTCTTTGCCGAACGCGGCGCCGAAGGCATCGTCATCTGTGGCCGTAACGAAGCCAAGGGCCAGGCGAAGGCCATGGAGATTTCGGCCGCCGCCGGCGCAAGGGTCGTCTATGTCAAAGCAGACCTCGGCACGGTCGAGGATGCCAGGAATGTCGTACGGGCCTGCGACGAGGCTTTCGGCCGTGTCGACGCACTGGTCAATGCCGCCGCCATCACCGATCGCGGCACCATTCTCGACACCAGCCCCGAGCTCTTCGACGCCGTGTTCGCCGTCAATGTGCGCGCGCCGTTCTTCCTGATGCAGGAAACGGTGAAGGTCATGCGCCGCGAAAAGATCGAGGGAACGATCGTCAACATCGGCTCGATGTCGGCAAAGGCGGGCCAACCCTTCATCGCCGCCTATTGTGCCTCCAAGGGTGCGCTCGAAACGCTGACGAAGAACACCGCCTATGCGCTGCTGCGCAACCGTATCCGAGTCAACGGCCTGAATATCGGCTGGATGGCGTCCGAAGGCGAGGACCGCATTCAGCGCGAATATCACGATGCACCCGCCGACTGGCTGGAGAAGGCGGCGGCAAGTCAGCCCTTCGGCCGTCTCGTGGACCCGCACGAGGTGGCACGCGCCTGCGCCTATTTGTCATCGGCCGAATCCGGGCTGATGACCGGCTCGGTCATCTGCTTCGACCAGTCGATCTGGGGTGCCTATGACGGCTCGCCGCATCCGGTCGCGGCGCTGTGAGACACCGAACCCGGCAATTCATGCGGCCGGGCTCTGGCACCTCTGGATTTTTGCCGATAGGAAGGAGCGGCAGCATTCAGGGAGGAAACTTGGCGTGGCCGACAATCCGCTTTACGACATCCGCGATGAACGTTTCGGCGCTCTGGTCATCGGCAGCGCCGCCCTCGAAGAGCTCTATTCCGGCTGCCGCTGGGCGGAAGGCCCGGTTTGGTTTTCCGATCTGAACTGCCTTCTCTGGAGCGATATCCCGAACGAACGCATGATGCGCTGGACGCCGGACGGGACGGTCTCCGTCTTCCGCTCGCCCTCGAACCATGTCAACGGCAATACCCGCGACAGACAGGGCCGGCTGGTCTCCTGCGAACATGGCGGCCGCCGTGTTACCCGCACGGAAGTGGACGGCAGCATCACCGTTCTCGCCGAGAGCTACAAGGGCAAAAGGCTGAACTCGCCGAACGACGTCGTGGTCCATTCGGATGGCGGGATCTGGTTTACCGATCCGACCTACGGCATCCTTTCGGATTACGAGGGCCACAAGGCCGAGCCCGAGCAACCCACGCACGTCTACCGGATCGACCCGGCAAGCGGTGCGATCGATGCCGTGGTCGAGGATTTCATCCAGCCGAACGGCCTTGCCTTCTCGCCCGACGAGACGAAGCTCTACATCGCCGATTCCGGTTCGGGCAAACATGAAGTGCCATGCCATGTAAGAGTTTTCGATGTCGTCGACGGCAGGAAGCTCGCCAACAGCCGCTATTTCTGCAGCCTCGATGCCGGCCATCCTGACGGCTTCCGTATGGATGTCAGCGGGAACCTCTGGACGAGCGCGGGTGATGGTGTGCACTGCTTCACACCCGAAGGCACGCTGCTCGGCAAGATCAGAGTGCCACAGACGGTGTCCAATCTCACCTTCGGCGGCCCTAAGAAGAACCGGCTCTTCATCACCGCAACCCGTTCGGTCTATTCGATCTATACCAAGACGAACGGCGCGCAATATCCGTAAGGATCGGCGCGCGCCGCCAAAAATGCCCGTGTGGCTTTAGGGCTTCACCGCGGCTGGCCTGCCGTGCAGCGGCTCGGCGCGGTGCCAGTTCTCCAGGATGCGGCCATCCGTATGCTTCTGCCGCGCCCAGCGAATCCCGTTAGAGATCACCTTGTGCACGGTCCTGTCGTGATAGATCGGATAGGTCTCATGGCCGGGGCTGAAGAAGAAGATGCGCCCGCGTCCCCGCTGAAAGGTGCAGCCGCTGCGGAACACTTCGCCGCCGGAATACCACGAGATGAATACGAGTTCGTCCGGCTGGGGGATGTCGAAGGGTTCGCCGTACATTTCCGAGGCATTGACCTCGAAATAGGGCGGCAGGCCCTCGGCGATCGGATGTGAGGGATTGACCACCCACACACGCTCCAGGTCGCCTTCCGGCGTCTCACGCCAGGAGAGATTGGCGTTGGTGCCCATCAGCCGGCGGAAGAGCTTGGAGTGGTGGCCGGAATGCAGCACCAGCAAGCCCATGCCCTTGAGCACGCGCTGCTGCACCCGATCGATCAGCCCGTCGCTGACCTCCTCATGCGCCATATGGCCCCACCAGAGCAGCACGTCAGTGTCATTGAGCACTGAGTCCGGCAGTCCTTCTTCAGGATCGTCGAGCGTGCCGCGGCGGATTTCGAAATCCGGATGGGCGATGCCGGCGGCGATCGCTCCGTCGATGCGATCCGGATAGATATCCTGGACCTCCTTGTGAACCTGCTCGCGGCGTCCTTCGTTCCAGATCGTGACCTTGATTGTCATGCCAGTCCTCAATGTTTTGGCGTCGATGTTTCAAACTTGAGCCGGGCGGATTACCCGACCGGCGGAATCGAACAGATGGCAGGCGGCCCGCTCGACCGTGAGCGACAGGCGGTCGCCCGGACGGATGGTCATATCACCCTCGGCACGCACGACGACCGGCTGCTGCTGTGAACCAACCGTGAGATAGGTTTCGACGCCGAGCCGCTCGACAATGACGACTTCGGTGGAAAAATCGCCCTGCCCTTCCGCCGAAAGCTTCAGATGCTCCGGCCGGATGCCGAGCTTCGCCTCGCCCTGCGGCACAGCGCCATTCCCATCCGGAAGATCGATGGCAAGGCCAAGCGGGCTTTCCAGGCGGACAGTGCCGGCATCCCGGCGTGTTGCCGTCATTGGCAGCACATTCATCTTCGGCGAACCGATGAAGGTCGCCACGAACTCGTTGTCCGGGTGATGATAGAGCTCCATTGGTGCGCCCTGCTGGGCGACGACGCCCTTGTTCAGCACGACGATACGGTCGGCCATCGTCATCGCCTCCACCTGGTCATGGGTGACATAGACGACGGTCGCCTTTAGCTCGCGGTGCAGGCGCTGCAACTCGGCGCGCATCTGCACCCTGAGCGCCGAATCGAGGTTCGACAGCGGCTCGTCGAACAGGATCAGCGACGGCTTCTTGATGATGGCGCGGCCGATCGCCACGCGCTGGCGTTGGCCGCCGGAAAGGGCAGCGGGCTTGCGATCGAGGTAGTCGGTCAGATGCAGGATCTCGGCGACAGCGTCCACCTGCCTGCGGATTTCCGCTTCAGGCACCTTCTTCAAGCTGAGCGAGAAACCGATGTTTCCGGCGACCGTCATATGCGGATAGAGCGCATAGGACTGGAACACCATGGCGATGCCGCGCTTATCGGGCGGCATGTCGTTGATGCGCTTGCCGTTAAGGATGAGATCGCCTCCGTCGATGCCTTCGAGGCCTGCGATCATCCGCAGAAGCGTCGACTTGCCGCATCCGGACGGGCCGACGAAAACGGCGAATTCCCCGTCTTCCACGGTGATGTCGACGCCCTTGATGACCTCGAGCGCGCCGTAGAATTTGCGAACGTTTCTGAGAGTGATCATCCGTTTCTCTTTCTTGATCTCAGCCCTTCACGCCGCCCGAGAACGTCTGGACGAGGAAGCGGCGCGCGAAGCCGAAGGCAATGACGGCGGGCAGCAGGTAGATGAAGGCGAGCGCCGTCAGCAGGCCGTAGTCGATCTCGTTGATCCGCAGGAAGGCGCGGAACAGACCGAGCGGCAGCGTCTGCAGCTCCGGCGATGACAGAAAGATCAGCGGCAAGAGAAAATCGCCCCAGGCCGACATGAAGGCGAACAGCCCGGCGGCCGCAAGCCCCGGCAAGGCCAGCGGGATGAGCACCCGGCGGATGCGCTGGATCAGCGTGGCCCCGTCCATCAGCGCCGCCTCCTCGTAATCCCGCGGGAGCCCGTCAAAGAAGGTCTTCATGATCCACAGCGCCAGCGGCAATTGCATCGTCGCGAGCACTAGGATCAGCCCGAGATAACCGTCGATGAAGCCCGTCCAGCGCATGATGTCGCGCGCGTAACTGCCGAAAATCGGTCTCAGCACCGCCGCTTCAGCATTGTTCAGCGTCAGCAGAAACTTGTAGAGCGGCACGACGAGCGCCGTAGGCGGCAGAACACGGATGAGCAGGATCGCGTAAAGGAAGGGCAGCTTCCACCAGGCCTTGGTGCGCGACAGGGCATAGCCGCCGAGGCCGGCAAGCACCATGACAAGTAGTGTGGCGCTGCCGACCACGAAGAGCGAGTTGAACAGCCACTTCGCTCCGTCCTCCTTGGTGAAGACCCTTATATAGTTAGCCAAGGTCCACTGCTCCGGCCAATGCAGGAAGAGCTGCGCGTTGCCGTCGAGAGAAGCGAGCAGCACCCAGAAGAAGGGCACGGCACAGAAGATCGAGATCAGCGACAACGTCGCATAGGCAATGAGGTCGGAACGGCGCTTGTTTGCGGTCTCGCTCGGGGAAACGACGGCCATGTCAGACCTCCACCTTCATGGCCCGGACATAGGCGATGCCCAATAGAAGCGAGATCACGAGCGCGACGACAGCGACGGCGGCGCCATATCCCAACTGAAACGCCGTGAAGGACTGATTGTAGATATAGATGCTGATGACCTCCGTCGCCCCGCCAGGTCCGCCGCGCGTCAGCGCATAAACGAGCCCGAAGACTGCGATGGTCGAGACGGCCGAAATCAGCATGTAGAGCAGGATCGTCGGCATCATCAGCGGCAGCGTGATGCGGCGAAACATCTGCGAAGGCGTCGCCCCATCCATCCGCGCCGCCTCATAGATCTCCGCGGGAATGGTGCTGAGGCCGGCCGTCAGCAGGATCATCGCGGTGGCGATGCCGCGCCAGGTGTTGACGATGACGATCATCGACAGCGGAAAGACCTGCAGCCAGTCGGCCGGTGTAACACCAAAGAAGCTGACGATGCGGCTGAGCGTGGCATTGTCGCCGCCCGCCAGCATCGAGATCCACATGAAACCAGCCACGACTTCCGGGGCGGCATTCGGCAGCAGGATGATCGACGAGAAGATCCGCCGGAAGCGGATCGGCCGGCGCAGCGCGATTGCCGAGATGAGCCCGAGCACGAACTGGCCGACCACTGCGGAACCGAGGACGAAGACGAAGGTGACGAACAGGGCGTTCCAGAACTTCGCGTCGTTGAACAGCCGCGTATAATTCCGCAGCCCGACGAAGCGGGGTCGAAGCGCCGCCGCCCCCGTCAACGCCTCGTTGGTAAAGCTCAGATAGATGGAATAGACCGCCGGGTAGATAACGAAGGCAAAAAGCAGAACGAGCGAGGGCAGCAGGATCAGCAGCCATTGCCGCTCGGCCCGCTTTTCATGAGAGTTTCGGACCATGGAAGCTCACACCTGTCGAATGAACCGGCTTATCGAGTAAACACGGGAAGACGCGGCGACGGCGCCGCGTCCCGTCCTGAGGAAGAAGGCAGACGCTTTACTTGACCACGTCGTCGCCGAGCGTCTCCTTGACATAGTCGACGAGGATCTTCTGTGCGCCGGCGGCATCGGTTTCCTTGCGCAGCAGCGCTTCGGTGGCCCGAGCGACACCTTCCGAGACCGTGCCAAAGCCGGAGGCCTGCTTCAGGAACACGCCATTTTCCGCCGCAGCATGGATCGGAACCAGTTCCGTCAACTTCTGGAAGTCGGCATTGTCAGCCGCATCCTTGCTGGCCGGGATATTGCCGATGCGCGCCGCATAGGAGACCTGCGTCTCGATGGACCCGATCTCCATCAGCGCCTTGATCGCGAGCTCCGCATTGGCCGATTTCGAATTGACCGCCCACGGCGCGGCAAGGTTGGCGAGAACATACTGGCCGCCGCTCTGACCCGGAACCGTCCAGGTGCCCACCACCTTCGTCACGTCAGGAATCGGATTCTTGCTCTCGCGGCCCCAGTCGAAAATATAGCACCACGAGCCGCAGGTAGTCGCAGCAAGCTTGCCCGCCGGGAACATCTGATATTTCGGCACAACCCAGGGCTCTGGCCCGAGCAGCGGCTGCGTCGGCATCAGATCCTTGTCGATCAGTTCCTTGTAGACGCCGAAGACATCCTTGATGCCCTCGCCGTTGAGGTCGAGCTTGCCTTCGGCATCGACGAGCTGCGGCGTCTTGGAGCCGACAAGCAGGTGCTGGAAGCCTTCGTCGAAGGCACCGCTTCCCCAGGAGACGCCGGCCGGGAAGAGCAGCCCGTAGGCCCCTGTCTTCTGCTTGATTTCGGCCGCCCGGTCGAGAAGCTCCCGCCAGGTCTTCGGCTGCTCAGTGGAGATGCCGGCCTTTTCGAGAACGTCCTTGCGGTAGTAGATTTCCTGGATACCGAGCATGAACGGCATTACATAGGTTTCGCCATCGGGGCTGACGGCAAGCTCCTTGGCGACCTCATAGAGGTTGGCGTAGCCGTCCCAGGCCTTGAACTCCTTGCTGACAGGCGCGAGGTAGCCGGCTTCCACCATGTCGGCGACGGCAGCCGTCGTCGGAATGGAGAACAGGTCTGGCGCGTTGCCGGCGCCGAGCTCCGTCAGGAGTTTGGTCAAGTAGTCCTTGTCGGGCGCCGGATATTCGACGACCTCGATGGTAATGCCGTATTTCTTTTCGATCCGTTCCACCGTCGACTTCATCGCGTCGATGCCGGCCTGGCCGTGATTTGCAATTCGGATTGTTTCAGCCTGCGCCAGCGTCGAAACCGCGCTCAGCAGGATGGCCCACAGGCCACCAAGAACCGTCTTCTTCAACGAAATCCTCCCTCTTTTAGAGCCACGGCGCCCTCCAGCACCGCCGCAAAAATGTACACGTATTCCATTGTCTGACAAGAACCTTTTCGAAAGGATTGCCATTCGAGAGTTAAATTGTTGATTTAGTTTACTGTATTTAGAACTTGCCAGCTCTGGCTCCTCTGTGTAATCGTGTGCACAATTCACCAGAGGAGGATTTTCATGCCTGGAAAATTGCGCCTCGGCGTCATCGGCGCCGGCTTGAAGGCAGCGGAATATGCCGCGAGCTGGGTTGCGATGCCGGAGATCGAATTCGCAGCACTGGCAGACACCATGGCCGCCTCGCGCCAACGCCTGATTGATGTCTGCCTCGCTGCCGGTGCGTCCGAACCGAGAAGCTTCGAGGACTATCGAAAGATGCTCGCCGAAATGAAGGGCACGCTCGATATCGTCTATGTCTCCACGCCGCACGCCTTCCACGCCGAGCAGGCGACCGCCGTCGCCGAGGCCGGCCTCGACCTCTTCCTGGAAAAACCGATGGTCACGACGGTCGCCGAGGCGGAGCGGCTGATCGCCGAGCAGAAGAAGAGCGGCGTCACCATCGTCACCGCCTTCCAGGGCGGCCTGTCGCCGCTGGTGCTCGACACCCGCCGGCGGGCGCTTTCCGGCGAATTTGGCGAGCTGATTGCCATTTCGGGCATGATCTGGGAAAGCTGGTCGTCGAATTACGACGGCCACTGGAAACAGCAGCCGGAGATATCAGGCGGCGGCTTCATGTTCGATACCGGGGCCCACATGATGAACACGGTCTGCCTGCTCGCCAACTCCGATTTCGACAGCGTTTCCGCCTACATGAACAACCACGGCAAAAAGGTCGACATCGCCACCGCCGTCTCCGCGCGGCTGAAGAACGGCGCGCTGGCGACGCTGACGGCAGCCGGCGAAGGACCACCCGGCTGCGCCTCCTACATCACCTTCTTCTATTCGAAGGCGATCGTACGCATCGACGCCTGGGGCGGCTGGCGCGAGATCATCGATGGGCGCGGCGCGGGCACGCGCGAGGAGGCTGAGATTCTCGGCAATCCCATGAAAAATTTCCTCGCCATTCGCGAGGGGAAAATCGAAAACTCTGGCTCCGTTGAAATGGGCCTCAGATTCGCTAGGCTGTGGGATGCAATCAAGGAATCGGCGGCGGCCGGCGGCGCGTCCGTCAGGATCACCGCCTGACAGGCGAAGATGAGCGGAACGAACAAACGGCGGATTACCTCGAAAGAGCTGGCGAAACTCGCCGGCGTCTCCTCCGCCACCATCTCCCGTGCCTTCTCGCCGGATTCGCGCATCGGCCGCGCGACGCGCGAGCGCATTCTCGCCGTCGCCCGTGAATATGGCTATCAGCCCAACGCCATCGCCCGTTCGCTGAACAATCAGCGATCGCGTCTCGTCGCCCTTGTCGTCAACGCCATCGGCAACCCCTGCGAGGCCGAGGAGCAGCAGCTTCTTGTCCACCGCTTACAGGCGCGGCAGCTGCTGCCTATCATCCTCTGCTGCGCCGACCATTCCGACCGGCTGCAGCTGATGCGGCTTGCCTCTACCTATCAGGTCGATCACGTCGTCATCTTTTCCGACATGGTGTCGATGCAGGATGCCGTCGATATTTTCCACACGACGAAACCGATCATCGTCTCCTTCGAGCCGCTCGAAAACGAAAACGTCTCCAGCATCCGCATCGACGGCTCCAAGGCCGCCGACGAAATCATCGACAAGATCGTCCGGGACGGCAAGAAGCGCTTCGCCTATCTCTCCGGCACCAATTCGAGCTGGATCGACAAGCTGAGGCGCGGATGGTTCGCCGAGGCGCTCGCCAAACGCGGCCTTACCTTCGAAGCGCAGGCCGTCGGCGATTATTCCTATGATTCCGGCTTCAAGGAAGCCGTGCTCCTGATGCACCGAGACAAGGTCGGCGCCATCATCTGCGGCAACGACGTCATGGCGATCGGCGCGCGCGATGCCGCGCGCCGCGTGCTTGGCAAAAGCACGCCTGATGATATCGCCATCGTTGGCCAGGATGGCATCGCCATGGCCGCCTGGGATTGCAACGACCTCACGACGCTGAGCCTCGACCATGTGGCCTTCATCGACGCGGTCGTCGAACTGATCGAACGCCACGACGCCGGGATCGACGGCCCGCACAGTATCACGCTCACCTGCACCCCCCGCTGGGGCTCGACTGCCTGATGCATGCCATCAGGACGTGTGAGAGGCGGTTCCGGATGACGGCATCACCGAAAAAAGCTAAAGCGCATCGCATGAATAGATTCGACGTGAAGCGCCTGAACGGCTCTCGCCTTATTGCATCAAGGAGGAATATCCGATGACCCGATTCTCACGCGCGGAAGGGTGCTGCACGGCTCCTGATGCCACGACCGGGAGAGCCTGATATGCGTTCCGTCGTTTCCTTCAATGAAGGCTGGAGTTTCCACGAGGGCTTCGGTCAACGCCTGCTCGAAAGCTTCGATGGCGCCAAGTCGATCAGCCTGCCTCACACCGCCGTCGAGCTGCCCTTCAACTATTTTGACGAGAAGAGCTATCAGCGCGCCTTCACCTATCAGAAGGTACTGCGCTGGCTGCCGGAATTCGAGGGCCGCGAGGTCTCGCTGGTCTTCGACGCCGCCATGGCCGACAGCGTCGTCTATCTGAATGGCGAGGAGATCGTCGCCCACAAGGATGGCTACACGCCCTTCGAAGCCCGCCTCACCGGCAAGCTCCTCAGGGGCGAAAACCTCGTCACCGTCAAGATCGATGGCAGCGAGAACCCTGACATTCCGCCTTTCGGCGGCCGCATCGATTATCTGACTTATGCCGGCATCTACCGCGACGTCTGGCTGAAAGTCACTGACCCGGTTTCGATCCGCAATCTGAAGATCGAAACCACAGACGTTCTCGCTTCGGAGAAATCGGCAACGATCCGCGTCGATATCGCCAACCCCGAGCGTCGCAGCTTCTCGGCGACGGTTACTGCTGCGCTGAAACAGGCGGACGGCACGGTGATCGCCACCGCAGCGACCGAAACGATCGGCGACCGCACGACGCTTTCCTTCGGCGGCCTCACCGGCATCGCGCTCTGGGACATCACTGATCCAACGCTCTACGAGGTCACGGTCGAACTCAGGACGGAGCACGGCTCCGACCGCCTCTCCACCCGGTTCGGTTTCCGCACTGCCGAATTCACCCCGAAAGGTTTCCTGTTGAACGGCAAGCCGCTGAAACTGCGCGGCCTTAACCGCCACCAGGCCTTCCCCTATGTCGGTTATGCCGCCGGCCGGTCCGCCCAGGAGCGTGACGCCGACATCATGAAGAGCGTGCTGAAATGCAATATCGTCCGCACCTCGCATTATCCGCAGTCGAAATGGTTCCTCGATCGGTGTGATGCGATCGGCCTGCTGGTCTTCGAGGAGATCCCCGGCTGGCAGCATATCGGTGATGCCGACTGGCAGAAGGAATCGATCGAGAACGTTCGCCGCATGATCGAGCGCGACTGGAACCATCCCTCTATCGTCATCTGGGGCGTGCGCATCAACGAGTCGCAGGACAACCACGATTTCTATGCGGAGACCAACCGGCTCGCCCGTGAGCTCGACAGCACCCGCCAGACCGGCGGCGTGCGTTATATCACCGAGAGCGAGCTGCTCGAAGACGTCTACACGATGAACGACTTCATCCTCGGCAATGAGGAACTGCCGGGCGCCAATCGCCCCCGTACAGTCCTTCGCGGCCAGCAGGAAAACACCGGGCTATCCCACAAGGTGCCGTACCTCATCACCGAGTTCAACGGCCACATGCACCCGACGAAGATCTATGACCAGGAACAGCGCCAGGCCGAGCATGTGCGCCGTCACCTTGATGTGCTGAACGCCGCTTATGGCGACCCCGATATCTCGGGCGCCATCGGCTGGTGCATGTTTGATTACAACACCCACAAGGACTTCGGCTCCGGCGACCGCGTCTGCTATCACGGCGTCATGGATATGTTCCGCGAGCCGAAATTTGCAGCCTATGCCTATATCAGCCAGTGCGATCCTTCCGAGGAAATCGTAATGCAGCCGGTGACCTTTTGGGCGCGAGGCGAAAGAAACATCGGCGGCGTGCTGCCGCTGATCATTCTGACCAATTGCGACGAGGTGGAACTGCAATACGGCGCGCTCAGCAAACGAATCGGCCCGGACCGCGAGAATTATCCGCATCTGCCGCATCCGCCTGTTGTGCTCGATCATCGGCACTTCACCGCCGATGAGCTCGGCACCTGGGGTCTGGAATGGATCGACGGCACCCTTACCGGCTATATCGCCGGCGAAGCGGTGGCCAGCCTGAAGCTGGCAGCCGATCCCTTGCCGACAACATTGGAAATGGTCGCCGACAGCTCGACGCTGAAGACTCGCGAACGCGACAGCACCCGCGTCATCATCCGCGCCCTCGACCAATACGGCCAGCGCCTGCCCTTCATGAACGACAGCATTTCGCTGAAGGTGGATGGACCTGCAAGGATCGTCGGCCCAACCACCGTGCCGCTGCAGGGCGGCACATCCGGCTTCTGGCTGGAGGCAACGGGGCTGGTGGGCGAGATCACGGTCGAAGCGGTCTCGTCGCGGTTCGCGCCGGTGACCCTTAACCTAACAGCGGCAGCCTAGCGCGTAAGCCCGAAAAATCGAAAAATTTTGAAAAGGATTATGCGCAAGCTCATAGCGTTAGAGCGTCCTTGGCGCATCTTATTGGACGCGCGGCGCTCTAACGGCCATCACGCGATCCGCGCCTGGCTGTCAGGATCGAAGAACACCGCCTTGTCGAGGTTGAAGGCGAGGCGTGTGTTCTGGCCGGGGGCGATGCCGGCATCGGCGCGCAGGCGTGCGACGACGGATTTGCCGCCGAGCTTGGTGACGGCGAAGGTATCGGAACCGGCCGGTTCGACCACCTCTATCAGGCAGTCGTCCTCGGTCAGCGAGCGCGCCTTGCGGTCGGCGCCATCGGGATCGGTCAGGGCTTCGGGGCGGATGCCGAAGATCACCGGCCTGCCGGCATAGGCGGACAGGCCGTGATTGCCGGAGACGACAGGCAGTCTGAGCGGCGCCCCGTTCGGCCGCTCGAGCGTAACGGCAAGGCCGGCGGCGCCGGCCTCGACGGTGGCGTTGAGCAGGTTCATCGCCGGCGATCCCATGAAGTCGGCGACGAAGAGATTGGCCGGGCTGTTATAGATCTCGGCCGGCGTGCCGAACTGCTGCAGCACCCCGTCTTTCAGCACCGCGATCTTGGTTGCCAGCGTCATCGCCTCGATCTGGTCGTGGGTGACATAGACGAAGGTGGTGCCCATGCGCTGGTGCAGCCGCTTGATCTCGGTGCGCATGTCGAC
>NZ_FMAJ01000016.1:0-21347 GCF_900094625.1 Rhizobium aethiopicum
TGAGCTAACCCCGTAACGTGAAGCTGCGTGAATGATGGAGGATGGCCCTCCGGGATCGGCTTTCAGGAGCGGGTCTCAAACCAGTCCGAGCTGCTGCGGTAAAGAGCCGTGGTGGTGAGCGCCGGATGAAGAGTTCGGACGAGATCCGAGCAGGTGCGTGTCCGAAAGACGAACGAAAGTGAACCCTCCGAAGACGCGCCGTTATGAATATAAGCGTCGTCGAAACCAGGACTGTTTCGTCATCCTGGGACAAGTCCGCCGGGTGCCTGATGATTGGGCGGGCGGCGACCGGCGTAGAGGGGGCGTGTTGGACACAGGCTTTCACCCGGAACTGCAGGAACCAGGCTCCTGATGCCAAGGGAGAAGCCCAAGCGGAGAAACCGTAAGGCGAGAGTACCGATGCAGGAGACCGGGGCGGACCGATCCGTATGAGCGTTGAGGGCCCTGTAATGGGGCCGGAGCAAAGGGATCGGATCAGGTGGTCGTATTGTTTGGAACAACCGGAAACAGGATGACTCGATAGGTACGACAGACAAGCCGTTTCGGATTGAGAAGCGGCAAGTGTACGAAGCTTACAAAGCGGTCAAAGCCAACCGTGGTGCAGCCGGGTGGACGGTGAGACCCTGGAGATGTTTGACAAAGACCTTGCGAGAAATCTCTACAAGATCTGGAATCGGCGGTCAGTGATCGGATCGCGCAGATGGTGGTCAAGCAGATGATTGATCCGGAATCCGACATCAAAGCTGTTCGACAATCTTCCGCATGATCTCTTGCTGAAGACGGTCAGAAAAGACGTTAAATGCAACTGGGCTCTGCTCTACATCGAAAGATGGTTGACCGCGCCTATGGAAAAGAACGGAGAAGTCATTGAGCGGATGCGTGGTACCCCGCAAGGGGGCGTGGTCAGCCCGATCCTATCGAATCTCTTCCTGCATTACGCGTTTGACGTCTGGATGACCCGGACGCATCCGGATCTACCATAAAGGCCTGGCGCCGGCGAAGATCGGCGGCTACGTCAAACCGACACTGAGGGTGCGGCCGCCGACAACTACACCTTGACGCGTCGCTGGTTGACGCGAATGGCTTTCGCTTGACCCTCCACGCTGGCACGTGCAGCATCGTCGGCCTGATCGATTTCAGGACGAACGCGTGCATCGATCGGGTGGTGATCATGCTCCTGCTCAGGACTCCGATACGTTGAAACGACAACGCCACGGTGCAACAGCTCGTTCATGTCGTGTTACCTCTTCGAAGGCTACAAGCTATCTGGGAAAGACTTACCTTGTAGGGCATTGGCGGAAGGATCGACAATCGAAAAGACAGGCAGAAATCTCGTCTGCAAGGCCGGCCCCAGAAGGGGTCGGAAGGGAAGATCCGTAGGACAGCTCCCGCGAAACCTCTAGAAAAGTCCAGCCTTTTGAGACCTCGCAACCGGCGGAGAGGATGTTGCTGTCCTGCCTCTATTCAACAGACCTCTCCCCCTTTAAGTTCAGTCGGCGAGCGACCCTTGGGCGATCGCTATGCGCCGATCCCGCCCATGCAGACGTATTTCATGGATAAGAAGTCATCCATTCCGTACTTTGAGCCCTCTCGGCCGAAGCCGGATTGCTTGACGCCGCCGAATGGCGCTAATTCGGTGGAAATCAGACCCGTGTTCACGCCAACCATGCCGTATTCCAGCGCCTCTGTGACCTTCCAAACGTTCCTGAGGTCGTTGGCGAAAAAGTAGGCTGCCAAGCCGAATTCCGTATCGTTC
Source organism: Rhizobium aethiopicum (assembly GCF_900094625.1). Taxonomy (GTDB): domain Bacteria; phylum Pseudomonadota; class Alphaproteobacteria; order Rhizobiales; family Rhizobiaceae; genus Rhizobium; species Rhizobium aethiopicum. The sequence goes on from NZ_FMAJ01000016.1 coordinate 1,757, forward strand.
GCGAGTTCGATGACTTCCTCGACAGTATCGAACTTGAACACCGGAGCCAGAGGCGCGAAGGTTTCCTCACGCGCAACCTTCATATCCTTTGTGGCACCCGAGAGAAGCGTTGGTTGGACGAACGTGCCTCCGCGAGCATCGCGGTCACCACCAACCACGACAGTCGCACCCTTGGTCACAGCGTCATCGATATGACCATAGAGCTTTGCTACCGCTTCATCGTTGATCAACGGGCCGATCGTCGCCCCGCTCTCAAACCCGTCAAGAACCTGCAAGGCACTCACGCGCATTGCCAGCTTCTCGACGAACCTGTCATGGATCCCGCTCTGTACGTAAATACGGTTCGCGCACACGCAGGTTTGACCCGCGTTACGAAACTTAGAAAGCATAGCCCCCTCGACCGCCTGGTCGAGATCTGCATCGTCGAAAACGATAAACGGCGCATTGCCGCCGAGTTCCAGGCTCAGCTTCATGATCTTCTGGGCGCCTTGCGCCATCAAGATACGGCCAACTTCGGTCGAACCGGTGAAGGTCAGTTTCTTGACGACCGGGTTGGAGCAGACCTCCTCGCCAAACATTCTTGCATTATCCGTCGGGAGGACGCTGAACAAGCCATCGGGTATTCCGGCACGCTCCGCGAGGATCGCCAATGCAAGCGCCGATAACGGAGTCTCGGCAGCAGGCTTGAATACGATCGCGCAGCCGGACGCGAGCGCCGGCGCGATCTTGCGGCACACCATCGCCGACGGAAAGTTCCAAGGAGCGATGGCGGCCACAACGCCAACCGGCTGCTTGATGACAAGCAGTCGCTTGTCGGCCTGGTGACCTGGAATGGTGTCACCATAGACACGCTTGGCTTCCTCACCGAACCATTCGATGTAGGAAGCGCCGTAAGCAATCTCGCCACGCGCTTCCGCCAGTGGCTTGCCCATTTCCGATGTCAGAATTACGGCCAGGTCTTCAGCGTTAGCTACCACCTCTTCGTAGAACTTCCGCATGATCAGCGAGCGTTCCTTCGCCGAAACCTTAGCCCACTTCTTCTGTGCAGCCTTTGCAGCATCGATAGAGGCTCGCACTTCAGCAAGGCCAGCGCTAGGCAAAGAGGCAAGGACGTCCATCGTGGAGGGGTTTAGCACGTTGATGCGTGTGCCGTTTACCCCTTCGCTCGACCACTTTCCTCCAACCAGCATCTGCTCGCGAACGAGAGTCTGGTCCTTTAAACGGCCTAGCAGGGTGCTGGAGATTGCCATGGATCTTCCTTTCTATGCATTGATCATATCTGATTTCGAATGTGTGGTGACCGTGCGTATATCGCGACCATCGGAACGATGAGCAGACCGACGACAGCCTGCTGCGCCGGAAAGTTCAGTCCGAGGCCAACTAGAAGCGAGGTCAGTACAGTCAGGACAAGAACACCGAGCACTGTCGCGCCATAGCCGCCCGCCCCACCAAGAAGCGACGTCCCTCCAATCACCACCGCTGCTACGGTGGTGAAAAGATAAGGGTCGCCCACGCCGACGAAGCCACCACCGGAAAACCCTAGTAGCAGCATGCCCGTGATTGCAGACATGGCACCGCTGACGCTATGGATGACGGTCCAGACCTTGAATTCGGAGATTCCGAGGCGGGCGGCCGCCGTCCGGCTTCCGCCGACGGCGTAAATGCTGCGGCCAAACCAGGTGTTGTACATGAACCATCCAAGCGCGATGGCGACGATAGCCCAGATCACGATGACCGGAGGCAGCGACAGGCCGAAAAACTTTCCGTTGAACGCCGAAATGTTCCTCAGCCATTCGGGTACCGGAGCAAACACTGTACCACCAAACGCCGAGCCGAGTGAGGTGTAGATCTGGACCGCACCGACGGCCGCGAAGCCAACTCCGAGCGACATGATCAGCGCTTGCCCTTGGAGACGGAAGCTCAGGGCGCCATTGGCGGCCCCGACAAGCGCACCGAGGAGCATGACAACCAGCATCGCGAGGGGAGCGGGAATACCTGCGACCATAAGGCTGGGAAGGAGGATGTTCGCGCCTCCAATAATATATGGTATCGAAAGATCGAGCGCACCGACCAGAGCGCACAGGGTCTGGCCAATGGAGGCAAGCCCCAGAAACGCTGCGAGAAGAAGGATTGAACGCGCGTTTTGGGATGATACGAAGCCGGGGACCAGCAATGCACCGAGTGCTAAGAGAGAGGCCAGAAGAACAAAGCCAATGACGATGCTCCGATGAGCCTTGAGCGGGTTAGACTTCTGAGCCGATTTGATTTCGGAATTCATAACTGTCGCGACCATTATCTTGCTCCTTACACAACCGCGCGGCGACTGATGACAAAGACGTTCACGAGAAGTGATCCGACGAGGATTAAGCCGAATGCCATCTGGGTAACGAACCCCGAAACCGTGCCGAAGTTGAAGGTGGAGAGGAGATAGGAGATGAGGAACATGTTGATCGCGCCAAGCGTAGATCCAAGTGCTCCACCACGACCACCGGAGAGGCTCGCACCTCCGAGAACCAGGGCCGTAACAGCCTGAAGGGTGTAGGTGCTGCCCTGCGTCGGATCACCAGAGGAGATCAGCGCCGTGTAGCTGAGGGCGGCAAGTCCAGCGAATGCTCCACCAACAACGTGGGCGATGATGCGGACTGCGTCCACTCGAACGCCGCTCGTATACGCCATGCGCTCATCCGCACCCGTCATGCGAAGGTTGCGGTAAAACATAGTCCCCCTGAGAAGGAGCCATAATGCATACGCTGCAACCAGCAACAGCAAAACAGGTGACATGATGTCGGTCCCCGCCCCCCAGCTAAGCATCCAGTCGGGCGCGACTCCACCCGGTCGGGACATCACCATCAGGTTCAACCCGGAGAGGACAAGAAAACCCGACAGCGTAACGATTATCGGAGCGACACGCACATAAATGATAACCAGCGCCTGGAGTAGCTGGAATGCCGCTCCCAGGCCGACTGCCCATACTATCACTGCGATAGGGTTGGTAATTCCGTTACCCACAAGCCAGGTAATAAGGGTAACGTTGATGAACCCCATCAAGGGGCCAACTGAAAGGTCCACTGCTCCACGACCCGCCATGACAATGGGGGTGAGGGCAAGCGCCGTTAGAATCAAGGGCGTGGCGACAAGGATTGCACCTGCGAGGCCGTTGTTCGTGAATAGCCCGTGTCCGCGTAGGGCAACGGCGACCAAAAGGACGATGAATAGGCCGGCCGGCACGAAGAGGGAACGGTCCTGGGTGATTTGACGGAATGCGATTCCAGACATCATGCAGTCCTTTCCAGATCGAACTCGATGGAGGCGTTTGGCGATTTTCCAAACATTGCGGCCAAGATTGGCTCTTCCGCTATGTCCTCGCCTGCTAGCGACCGGAAAAGCCTTCCAGCAAAGAAGACGTCGACGCGGTCCGCAAAGCCGATGAACTCTTCGATTTCGCTTGATAGATAAATCACGCTGCCACCCTTCTCCGTGAACAGGCGCAGTTCGCGGTAGAGATCGCGCTTCGTTCCGAGGTCGACACCGCGAGCGGGATCGTTAAGGACGATGACGGACGGTTCGTTTGCAAAGGCACGGCCGATCAAAACTTTTTGCTGATTTCCGCCCGACAGTGAGGTGATCTTGTTCGCCGGACTTCCAATCTTAATCCGGAGCCGATCCACCTCGCGTTTGAACATGGGTTTGAGGCCGGCCTTATTGATTATACCAAGAGGACCGAGGTTCTTGCGATAGACGCCGATGGCAAGATTTTCGAAGATGCTCTGCTGAGGGAAGATACCTTCACGCTTGCGGTCGCCGGAAATATACGAGATTCCTGCTTTGGTAGCGTCTTCGAGCGATGCGACCTTTTTCATTCTCTCGGTGCTGGATGACCAGACTTGGACATTACCACCAAAAGGCTGGATGATACCCGCAACGGCGCGTACGAAAGCGTCCTGCCCCTGCCCGTCGAGTCCTGCAACACCGATGATCGCTCCTTTCGGTAGATCGAAATCGAAGGGCGCTGCCGCGCTGTGAGTAACGAGGTCTCTTACCGCTACCACGGCCGGCGCGGCGGCGCCTACTTGCTTTGATTCGTACGCCTTCGCGTCGCTTGCGTTTCGGTCCGCGGGCGTCATCATTGAAAGCAGGTTCTCTTCAGTTATTTCATGCTTCTCGAGCGTACCAATGGTGACGCCGTCGCGAAGGATCGTGGCTCGATCGGCGATGCGGACAAGTTCAGCGATCCGATGCGTTACGATCAGCACGGTCGCACCTTCCCTACGGAGACGATCAATTTCCTCGTGGAGGCGGATCGTGGAATCGAGGTCTAATGCCGCAGACGATTCATCGAGGATGAGGACCTTCGGCCTGCGCAAGACCGCTCGCGCAATAACTATCCATTGCTTGACGCTCAGAGGCAATGCCCCAACGTTCTGATCGAGATCCACGGGCTTGCCGACGAGGCGTTTCAGGATCTCCTCAGCCTCGGTACGCCGACCACTGCCGCCCTGCGAGCGGAAGATGCCGTCGCGCCCGACATACAGGTTTTCCAATACACTGGCCTCGTCGGCCACCAGCACTTCCTGGAAGATCGTTGTCAGCCCGATGCGCTTGGCGTCAGTCGGAGTCGAAATCTCTTCTCCAAGGACCGAAACGCTCCCGGAATCTGGGTGCAACACTCCAGACATGATCTTCGCCATCGTGCTTTTGCCACTTCCATTCTCTCCGACGATGGCGTGCACTTCTCCGGCCCGGGCTTCAAAATCACACTTCTTTAAGGCCTTAGTCTCGCCGAAAGACTTGGCAACATTGATCAACTTGATCGTAGTTTGGTTTTGCATCGGAGATCCTCTAATCCCAACGGCCGCGCGAGGCGGTCCTCCCACAAGAGAAACTTCTGTCCGGTGGCAAGACCCACCGGGCAGAACAGTTTCACTTCGACACAGGCTTCCAGGGATCAGCCGGGCGTTCGAAGTAGTCTGCAGCAATCGCAGCAGGAAACCACCCGTCCGCCTTGGGCTCCACGAAGTCTGTCGAGTTCAAGTCGCAATCTTCTGGTATTGCCGCGCGGACTTCATCGATGGTGTAAGGCAAGACGGGTCGAAGGAAGGACTGAACCTTAGGGCCTTGTCCCTCCAATGTGCGGAGCATGATCTCCCACATCTGTTGCATCTCGCGACGCGGCGGCCAAATATGGAAACTCCTGTCCACAAACTCGGGGTTCTTGCGCCAGTAGCACGCGGCGGAAGCTTCCCCCCCGAGAGTAATCGGGATCATGTCTCGACCTGACTGCAGCATTGCGTTGAGAACGCCGTTCTCTTGGGCCCCCTGCGTGAGGATCCCATCAATCTTCGTCGGGTTCGTCGCAAGAAACTTCTGAACTTCGACCTGGGCCACCTGGTCGGTCCACTTCCCTGCAACTTCACCGACGATCTTTATGTCGGGGTACTTAGCAAGTGCTTCCTTAGCCGCTTTGTCAAAGCTGTCCGAAGAAGCGAAACCGGGAATACCAGAAACGAGAAGGATATTGCCCTTCTTTCCTATTTTTTCCGCCAGCCACGTCGCCATCTCGGCACCGCCCTGCGCGTGATTGGCCGCGCCATTGATGGCGTATGGCGACGTCACGTAGCCCGAAAATGAGAACACCGGCACACCGGCTTTGTAGGCATATTCGATCGTCTGATTAAGAGCCGTGACGTTCGAGCAGCAGATGATGATTGCATCGACGCCTTCGTCCACCATTTGACGCATCTGCTGGATCTGAACGGCGTCTTTAAGATCCGACTGGGTGACCACGACATCAGACACCAGGCCCGCAGCCTTTGATCGCGGTAAAAGATCGCTCATGACCGCATCGAGAGCTGCGGCTCGCCAGGTGTTGCCAGCGTAGCTGCTTGCATAGCCGATCTTCCACGGAGGACCCTTTTTGGGCTTGAAGTCTTTGTAGGCGCTCGCCCCCAATGGAATCTGCGGATCTACAGTTTCATAGATCTTCTTTTCTGTAGCCGGTAGCTGATCGACACCATCCGCGTAAGCGGTTGTCGCCAGGGCGCTAACCGAGATCAGCGCCCCAAGTGTGACATTCAGAATGCACCTCATTGAAGTTCTCCTCCCGAGAAAAGGATCAGGCAACCTTAGACCGGGCTGCTGATGACTGTTGGATCTCCTCAAGAATCGGCAACAGATACTTCCGGAACTCGCTATAGTCCTCAGTAACGGGAAAATGTCCGAGCTTTTCCATTGTCCAAAACTTGGAGCCTTTGACCAGGTCTGCAGCAATCTTGGTATCGGCCGGGGACGTGTTTGGATCGTATTCGCCCGTGAGGAAGTATAGCATACATTTCGACGTATCGATTTTGCTGGCTTCTTCTGGCGACACATCGTGGTCGTAGTAGTAGTAATAAAGATCACCCGCGAAGATTCCCGGTCCACCGCAGCTGTATTCCCACTGGATTTCACGGACATTCGCTTCTGGCGAGTACGGTGAGATATTCAGCATCATCGCCGCACCGATGGAGGTGCGATTGACGTTTGGATTGTCGAACTCCCTGCGGATGCCAGCCATACCGACGTCGACGTACTCCGCCGCCGAGCGCAACGCACCTTCGACCGAGATCGTGGCGCGGAAGTTGTCCGGATAGTTCGATGCCAGGTCGATCGCGAGATGGCCGCCCATGGAGCTGCCCAAATAAACGGGGCGGTCTAGGTCGAGCGCTTTTGAGAGTTCGAGCTGGAAGTCCATCATGAACTTCTTGGTCATGTTGTATTCCTTCTCCCACCAGCGAACGCCGTAGGGGGGAAGGGACTTGCCGTGATACGGCAGATCGAACGCGATGACGCGAAAATTTTTCGTCACGTCGGAATCGCAAAGCATATGACGGTATTGGCGACCGTCGGACCCTGCCGTATGACCGACGAGAAGCGGAATCCCCTGGCCCGCTTCTTCGTAATAGACGCGGTACTCGATACCTTCTACGGTGAGATAGAGATAACGGCCGATAATGGGGTCAAACTTGGTCATGCTGCTGCTCCTTCAGAACGGGCATTGCGCATCAGGGTGGTCATGCGGTTGAGAGCAGGCAGATACGCGAAGGTTTCGTTGTTACTGCTAAGGTAGAGGCCATGCTTGATGTTTGATGACTGCAAGCACTGATAAAACGGCAAGGGTTTGTGCTGAAGCAGCGCCTCCCACTGTGAACCGGTCCCGCGTATGACGATAGTGCACTTGTCGTCGTCGTATTCGGCCTCTTCCACCTTTAGCAACGTACCGTCCTCGAAATGAAGCGCTACACTGCGGGTAGGGAAATCGCATTTTAATATACCGTTAAGATAACGAGTTTCGCGCTTGAACTCGAAATCCTCCCGCACGAATTCTATGAATTTCTTGAGATCTATCGCCATTTTAGGCTCCTCCCTTGTTGATAAGCGCTGAGAACTCCGCGCATGTTGTACATGCCCCCTCACGGGACAGCACATTCTCAAATGCCCATTTCGGTGAATTCTTCCTGGGCATGCCTGAAACTGTCGATGCCTGCTGGCACACCAACGTAGATAGCCACCTGAAGGAAGATCTCCTGGATCTCCTGTTTCGTAACACCGTTGTTGATGGCGCCGCGGATGTGGCCTCTGAGCTCGTGCGGTCGGTTTAAAACCGCTATCATTCCAAGGTTGAGGATCGATCGAGCGCGACGGTCGAGGCCAGGTCGGTTCCAGATATTGTCCCAACAATACTCGGTGACGAGTTCCTGCATCGGCCAGGTGAAGTCGGTCGCCTTTCCGAGGGCCGCATCAACGTAAGCGTCCCCCATCACCTGCCGACGAGTAGCAAGTCCGCGCTTGAACTGCTCCGATGGAGCTGTTCGCTCGCCGGCCTTAGACCCCTTATCTTTCCTGTCCAAAGTGGCCATTGGGTTTCGCTCCCTTCATCATATTTGACAGATTATCAGACAATTTTCAACTGTCAGTTTGGCGTAGTTTTTCGCGGTCAGGCCTGATCTTTCACGAACTGCGCAATTTTCGTATGGTCGACATCGGGGCCTAAAGCATGCCGAGCAGCATCCCAGGCATCAGCGGTACCGGCCAATGTCGGCAGCTGGAGATTGAGCGCCTTCGACAAGTCCGCTGCAATCCTAATGTCTTTCGCCATAAGCCCCAAAGCAAAACCAGAGCCAAAAGTCTCCGAGAGGATGAACTGCTTCATCTTCACTTCTGTTGCGTTGTTCTTGCCAGACGACGAGTTGAGAATATCGACGATCGTTCTAGGATCGAGACCAAACGTTCGGCCAAGAAGAACGCCTTCGATAGCTGCCAGAACCCCGGCTCCCGATACGAAATTGTTGATGGCTTTCATGGCGTGCCCTGAGCCGATCGGGCCTGTCCTAAAAATCTGGCCGCCCATGGCGCACAGGATGGGATCAGCTTGATCGATATCGTCAGAAGCACCGCCTGCCATGATAGTAAGAGAGCCTTCGACGGCTCGCTTCACTCCGCCTGACACGGGAGCATCGACCAGCCGCAAGCCCTTCTGATGCAAGCGCTCTGCGAGCTCACGAGTATCATTGGGCGCCGATGAGCTCATGTCGATGACAAGCGCGTCAGCACTCAGGGATTGCCAGGCCCCATCCTTGAAGAGCGCGTCTTGAACAACCTTGCCGTTGGGAAGCATGGTAACCGCAACATCGGCCCCATTGAATGCTTCCGCTACCGTCTCTGCCGGAACGCCGCCGACGGCCGCGAACCTTTCCCTAGCCTCGGCCGATAGATCAAAGCCAGTGACTTCGAATTGAGCCGACAACAGATGTTGTGCCATCGGCCCGCCCATTGCGCCGAGACCAATAAAGGCGACGCGCAGATTTTTTCGTGGTGACAACGTCCCGCTCCCGAATGTGAGGCAAGCACAATCAGCTACCTCCGTTAGTGAGGAGTAGTTAACGACCTATCAGACAATCTGTCAATCGGAAAATTCATGCTTGGGCCGGCGCGCCCTCGCTACGACGCCAATTTTGCCGTCGCTTCTTCAATCACCTCACTTAAAATGACGTGCAAGCAGCACCCATCTTATCGTCCGATGGACACCAGAGAGGTTGTTGCGTTGTCAAAAGCACCGTGCCTGAAGGATTTAATTACACCCGGCCACCTCCAGCATCAGACAATCTGTCAATTTTCGGAAAATCTTATGGCATCAGCCTGAGGTGTTGTTGCGCAGGTACTCGAGTGCGACTTTCGCAGCCATATCAATGTGGTGCTTACAAGCGGCCGCAGCCCTGGGTCCGTTGCGATTTTGGATCGCTTCGGCAATCTCTTTGATTTCTGCAATGCTATGTTTGAGGCGCCCCGGTTGTGTCATCGAAGTCATGCGCAGAAGATTGATCCGGTTGTGCAGCGATGTTAGCATTTGCCTGACGAAGACGTTTTTGCTGCCATCCATCAAGCAGTCATAGAAGGCGTTTTTGGCAGCGATGAGCCTGTGTCCCACGCCGCTTTCCGCCGACGCTTCGAATTCTCTAACGGCATCTTGCAAAGTGGCAATATCTTCCGCCGTTCCATTTTCGGCGAACTGCTGACCAGCAAACCCCTCGAGCAGCGCGCGGACGGTGTAGAGCTGAGCGGCCTCCTCATAGGTTATGATACTGACAACTGGACCCTTGTGGGGGAAGCTTGTGATCAATCCCTCTGCCTCAAGCTGCCGAAGCGCTTCACGGACGGACGTGCGACCCACGCCGATCATTTCGCAAAGCTCGCGCTCGACGAGCCTTTGCCCCGGCTTGAACTTGCCCGTCGCAATAGCCTGTCTGAGCCTTTCTTCGACTTGCACTCGAAGAGAGGCATTTTGCCGAGCGACCTGCAGCTCCACATCTACCATGATCAATGTCCTACGTAGCACTAATGAATTTGAGCTAAATATATGGCTGCTTCGCGGGGAACTTTCAATCAGATTGTCTGATGAGCGGTCATTAGCAACTATTCTCGAGGATTGAGCCCGCTGTGTAGAGGTCGGCTTCCCGATCCATGAGGAACCGATCGGTTGGCGCGCCATAAGTGGAAATTCTAGTCCAAATGGCCTAGTTCAATTGGTGTCCTGATGGCCGACAATGTCCGCCCGCCGATTTCTCAAAACCAGCCACGTTGCGACCCTGATCGACGAGGTGTCCACGGTCACCGACACCACCGCATCTTCCAGGAGCACCCGTTCGACTAACGGCCGGGTGCAGCTTGGCAATCGGCAAAAGCCGCATCAGCAGACGATAGTGGTTCCGATCGCGCCTCCGGTCCGGAGGCGGCATCGATCTTGAGCGCCTCAAGATCCGCCATCTTTCTTCGCCTGCCAGCCTGGCTCGTACTTGCGCTATCCGCAATTCCCATTCTAACCACTTTTCTCTCTGACCATCTCTCTTGAAAAATTGTAACCTTCGTGCTACATATCTAGTGCAATCTGTAGTGCGAAGGTGACAAATTCCGACACCTCACAACCCTCCGGGTGCGGCGCGCGCTGCGCAAACTGGGCGCAGACATCCACGTCGACGTCGCCGCCTGCCTATGGCGGTAGTAGCCGAACGTGCCTTCACCTCACGCTCAACGCTTCAAAAGATCGAGGCCGGCGACACCAATGTCAGCATCGGCATCTATGCAGGCGTCCTCCAGGCACTCGGCCTGCTAGATGGGCTGAGCCAAGTCGCCGACATCGGTGACGACAGCGTCGGCCAGTCTCTGGCCAATGCAGAGTTGCCCAAGCACGCTCACCCAAGGCGATCACCGGGATCGTCACGCGATGGCTGATTTCGAAGTTCATCTCGACCTTCACGGCCGCACACGTCCCATCTGGCCCGGAGCAATCGCGCCCGTGGTGCCGAAACAATCGTGTTTGAGTATGATCGTGCCTGGCTCGAGGACCCGGGCCGCTTCTCGCTGCAGCCCGCTCTAGCTCTGAGCTGGGGAGAAAAATCACGGCTTTCTGTGGCTCAATAAAGCCAGCTGGTCGTTGTCCCCTGCCTATGACCTCAATCCAGTGCCTACGGATGTCAAGGCGCGCGCGCTGACGACAAACATTGATCTTGATGAAGGCACCTGCTCCCTTGACCTGCTGGAAGAACCTGCAGGGCTCTACGCCCTAACGCTCGCCGAGGCTCGCGCGATCATTAAGGAAGTCGCGACACCGCAAGGTGGCGCGAGACCGCCAAGGCGGTCGGTGCGCGGTCAGCCGAGATCAACCGTATGGCCAGTGCGTTCGATCACGATGATTTGCAGCGAGCGCCAGCCCTATGACGAGAGCCTTCCTCCACAGTTTCAATCCGCCCTCTGCCGGCCCGATCACTGAACCGGATTACGGCATCGTTGCGTTGTAAAGGACGGATGTCCAATGGCAATTTTCCGATCTGCGGTCCTGGCTGGATTTGCGATGGAATTGTTTCAAGCGCCTCCGTGACCAACGAGCGAAAACCAATAATTATGTGATTCGGTGAGATCGAGACGCTACTCTACGAACAAACTATGTCACTGCCAGCGGATCCTCAATCACATCGACGATCGATGGCTGGCCAAGCACGTCCGCGAAGCGCTGTAGCATGGCAACAGTACTCGATGACATCTCCGCCCTGGAGCCCGGGATATAGCAAGCGGCTGCATAAGCGAGTTGCCGTTGCCTCGGTTCCGTTAGCAACAGCGGCAGCGTCTCGATTGCTTGCTCCGGCTCAAAGGTGACGATAGCCGTCTGCACGCGAGTGATTTCGGCCAAATGATCAGCGCTTAGTGAGCGGAAGGGCTCGTCCTCGGTCAGCACCCGTGACCAGCGCGCCAGGCGGTCGCGTCGGATCCCGCCACGATCGCTCACCAGGAGTACGACCATACGGATGATGGCATCGGCGAGTCCGCCGATCGCGATCCTCCTGAGCGCATTGGCGATGTCCGGCTGCCATCTCATATCGTCAAGTGTCGTCCCTTTGCGGTATGCTTCGTGGGGATTGTCAAAATATCGCTGCCAAGGGTTGTTCCAGATCATGTGAAACGCGAGCTCATAACCCATGTCGCGCCAGTCGCGCATGACCACGATCGCCTGTTCGACAGCCTTGAAATAGAGCGCTTCCGCAGCCAGGAAAGGATTTTCCGCTGCTGCGTTCGCCCGGGAGTTCCGTACCTGCTCTGAAATTGACTTATAGCCAACCATGATCGGATTCTGAGAAGACAGCAGCGATCGCTCCAGCCGCTTTGGATGGAACATTCGGCTGGCGTCTGCTGAGATGTCTGTGACCGCGGCCTGCACAAAGGGGCGGGCAACTGTGTGATAGATCTGCGCTTGCAGTTCAGAGACGCGGGCGACGGCAGCGAAGGGACCTCCATCGTCATGGCCGTCGTTAAACTCACGGATATTCTCGAAGGTGCGCTCGATCAGTTCAACACTATAGCTCTTGTGTCCAGCATCTTCTTGAATGTCCGTGATGCGCATCTCGTAAAGGCCAGGCAACAACGCCTCAATTGCCTCGAGCGTGCTTGCAACCTCATTGTATTCTTTGTTGATTACTCTCGAGGAAACGAATGTACCGAGGTGACCGACGTCGTTGTGTACCATATAAATAATGTGCTGGCCGAGAAGGCGGATTTCCTCCTCGTTGTCATAGATTTCGGGGATCCAATTCAGCGCCTGCTGCGGCGGCGTTACATTGTCGCCATGACTGGCAAATATGATAATAGGCGCCCTGATCTTCTTAAGGTCGAAATGCCGCCGGTCCGGCTCCCCATACGCCTTGTTGTGCGCCAGTCGATTACCAACAAAGAGGTGCTCAACTATCCAGCGGATCTCGTCTCCCCGCATCAGGCAGAAGCCGCCCCACCACTTCTCAGCCTTAAGGAAGGCTTCGCTCGCCGCATCCACATCTCGGAACAGTTCGACATACTTCATGAATAACTGGCGCTCGGGATTGAGCGTTTCGAAATTCTGTACGAGATGGGCGCCGTCGAAGATGCCTCCGCCCAGATCTGACAAAAACATGGTTATCCAAGCTCCCCCGAAGAGGCCCGCCATGTAGCGGAGGGTATTTTCGCCGATATTTCCCGAGGTAGGTGTCACCGGCGATCCGTTGAGGATGATCGGGCCAGCTAAGTCGAGATTTGTCGCAACCATCAGAAGGGTAGCCCAGCCAGCTTGGCAGTTGCCGACTACGACTGGAAGGCGGGCAAGCGGATGCAGGCGCATGACCTCACGAACAAAGGCCGCTTCCGCATACGTGACATTAGAGAGATACTGCCCCCCCTCTGGCTCTCGGCGGAAGGACACCAAATAACCGGGTGACCTTCCCGGAACGCCACGCCGACCTGGCTGTCTTCTTTGTGGCCACCGACGCCGGGACTATGTCCGGCGCGCGGGCAAATGATTATGAAGGGGCGCTTCGTGTCATCGACGTTAACACCTTGGGGCGGGATCATTCGAAGTAACACGTAATTGGATTTCAAGGGCAGATCGTTTCCATCCATAACTGTCTCGTAGTCGCAGAAGAAAACCGGCGGACAGCCTGCCGCTTCATGTTCGAGGAAGATGTCGCCGCGCTGTCGGAGAAGATCCATGCACAATATGGCGCGCTCACTAGCGTCGCGCAGGTATTCCGCCCAAGCGTGGCCCATTCCCATTGCCGTGCACCTCGCGTAGACTCTCGGCAAGACGTTCGGCCTCAGTAAAGAGCTTTCCCTGGCGGGTAGAGTGGGTGTCGCACATGACTTGCACGCGGCGCAATAAGGCAACCTGCAGAATTTTAGCGGTTTCAGCGCCCGCTGCCGCCAAGCGTTGGAACATCGGGAATAGACTTTGGGTCACTTGGCTGTCCAGTTCCGTGGATGGCGCTTCAATCCACCGGAGCGGGTTTAGAGATGTAAGAATATCCGCCATCGTTTCAACTCCTCTATGGTTATGATCCCGTACGCATACATACGTGCCAGATCGATCGTGCTTCCGTCTGGCGAGGTGCTCGGTAGGCAATGCCGACGCCTAGGAAAGCAGTTTGACGACTTCCGACCCCAACGAGTTACCGCCGCATTCATCCCCTGCAATGTCTATGCCAAGCACTGGGTCAGCCAGCTACGCCGGGAGAGGGGGCAGCAAGCTCGTCGCCAGGGAAAGCCACACAAAGTCTTCATTCAGCCTGGATCAGCAGTTTCTCCCAGCTCGTTGGAGACTATCGGAGGACAGGAGGTGATGGATTCGCCTGCGGTGTGGGATCCCACCAACTAGGATGTTTCAGCGGCCGTCCGCGTGGCTTTGGTTGGGGCTAAGGCTGGTGGTGGCACGGTTATAGACGATGCCTTCTGTCTGACGCTCACCGATGACGGCAGTCTTCATCCGGTCGCAAAGCACTCCCGCGGAGCGCCGCCGAGAGCCTCGAAGGCCGCGATGTGGAAACGCAGGCCGGTCATCTGATGCATGACGAAGCGTGCCCAGATGGGACGGCTATGACCCGGCACTATCGTGAACAGCCAGATGATCCTCGGCGCCAGTTAAAGTGCCGACCGCGTGACACCGCCATTTTCGCTGGCGTTAGTGTTGGTCAGGTTTACAGCAGATCACCGATAACAGTGGACAGGTTAAACGGAACGATTCCGATCTCACCACGCGGCATCCTGTCGAGCAAGTCGACCGTGCGGGCAAAGGTTTCGACTTGCTGAAAGGCGTAATCAGGGTCGAGCCGGTCCAAGCCTCCGCCCGGCAAGACCTGGCAAAGATAGTCCGGTATCGGACAGCTTGATATCGTCGGAATTCCTGATGCGTATAATGGCTGTCCTTCGCCCAACATCACCTGCGCCGCCGCTGGGGCGACTATCAGCGCGCGTACCTTTTTGCGCCCGCGTGCGGCAGCGATGTACACGTCACTCATCGACTTATTACTGGTATAGATCAAATCGAGTTCCGGCTTCCCGGTGGGCGCGGGGTGCCCTTTTGCAAAGTCATCTCGCCACTCGGTACATCCAAGATGCTCAATCGTAGCTCCTGCAACGGCTTTAGCATGGCCGGGTTTGCCGTCCCACAATTCTGGATGCATTTCGAGCCAGGTCGCCGTCGCCTGATTCCCGTGGCGGCCGAACTGGGGAAGCTGGAAATGACCCGTGACGAGTACGAAGACGAGGCTCCGGTTGCGGGCAGATTTCGGTAGCGAGGAGAAATAATGCGCCAGAGCGAGTACCCCAGCACCGCCGTTCTCTTCGCACGCATTAGGTCCATCGGTGTGGGTGTTGATGATGATTGTCTCAAGCAGGTTGCAGCCCGGCAAAACCGCATAAATCGTATCGGTCGCAACGTCTTCCAACGTGCCATCCAAGGTCAGGCGACCGCTCAAACCGTGCTTGCTCGCGGCTTTGATCCGCTCTCCTTCAGATTGCGCCACCCATATTGCAGGTAAGCCCCAATACGGTGTGGTGAATGGCAGCACCTGCCCCTTCAACTGCACTTCCGAGACGCCTTCGAAAATGCAAACGACGGCTAAAACCCCTGCTTCACGCGCCTTGTCGATCGGTACGCCAAGCAAACCGGTGATAAGCGGCGTGGTTACGGCTTTGGGAAAGTCTATGCCTTCCGGCAGGCTGCCGCGTCGATTGGTCACCAGTTCGAGGAATGCCGCCAGATCCCGACGCTTTACCGTCACCACCGCAATTTTGCCGCGGGCTTTCTCAAACGCCTGAACCCGACCGTTGAAAAGAACCATCTTACCCGAGATACCGCCGGGAGGTGTAAGCCCGGAATACGGGAACGGCGCCGCTACCTCAATTACTTCACCATTTGACAGTTTGAACGCGGTGGTTCGTGGCATCCACCGGCGCATCGTGAGTTGATCGCGCTTCACCTCAAGGCCCATCCCTCTCAACTCACCAGCAAGATAATCGATTGCCCGTGCTTGCGCCGGGCTGCCGGTCAATCGGGGGCCGAAACTGTTGAGCCTTTTGATCCAACTCCAAAGTTTCCGCTGATCAGGGAGTGCGGGGATGGACGGCTTTCGCTGCTCACTGAATCCGGTGCTGGGAAAAGCCGGGAATACGATCCCGGCGAGAAGAGCAGTGAGCCCAACAGTCGAAAAATCTCTTCGTTTCAAGACTAACCTCCGCGCCTCTCTATCACGAATGGAAGCGATACCTATGGCCGCACGCCGCCCGTGTCCTTGCAAATCCAGTGCCATTAAAAGCACACGTCTAATCTTCAGTTTTGAATTGAACGCGCAGTCTGAATCGGTTTTGGACCGCGTGCGAAGTCAATGCAGCTTTCGGACAGCCTCCGCGCAAGCATCTGAAGTGGTTGAAGAGTCACTTTACTGATCTAGGAACGCGTCGTTGGTTCAATGCCTTTAAGAGCGACTTTATCTTGAGCCTAGTCTCGGGTCGGCCAAAAACCTTTGCCTGCTTGCAGACGACCATCAGTCGCCGAATGCAGCGGCAAGACTGTAAACTGTTGACCACGATAGGCGCTGCGCGTTGGACCTTTGTCACAACAACCTATCAAAACCCTCTATTTTATCCGGCGGACTTTCATTGCCGCCAAGGTTCTGGAGCTAGCGGCAAATCAGCCCCGACTGCCAATCTATTCAATGCTAGCGTCGCTGATAGTGATGCTGGCGCCCGAACCGCCGCCTGTTTGAGGCTCCAGCCGGATAATGACGGTCTGTGGCTGACGGCAAGACGGGTCATCGGGCAAGGGAAACCCAAATCGTTGAGGCTTTGCCCCGTCCAATACCGAAAACGCCTTGTTCGGAAAAATACCAAACCTACCAATTTCGCGAACGTTACTGCCGCAGTCAAGCGAAACGACCGTCGTCACTGGTCCTGAAGTCGACGGTTCATAACCAGTGACAGTAAGGACGACCCGCGCACTGGTATCAACCGATGAGTGGACTGCTCTGCTCGATATGGTTATCGTCGCGGGCTTACTGGTCGTTGCCCGCATGTCGCTCTCGTTAGCTTGAACCGGGCTGACGATGCGCAGCATCGATAATGCCGCCGCACGAATAGCGATAAGCACCCAACGATGATAGCGCATCGATGTCTCCACAACCCAGCCAGTCCGGATGTTAGGCGGACACTATGGCTATTTCTAGCTTTGCGGGCTCTACGGCGCCGGGTTTGCCCGCTCCCGATCCGACAGGAATGAGCTGCAGGTCGATGGCCTCGCCATCCGTCTGCCCCCTTCCGCCGTAAACCCGCTGGATCGCGTCCGTCAGATCGAGGACGAAGGATGGTTTGCGATGATGGTCGCCGTCATGACCGAGAACGGCGAAAGAACCGACGTAATGGGGATCGGTGACGGGCGTATCGGCCTTAAGGTCGTTCTTGCCGAGAAACACCCGAACGCTGGTCGTGCTGGCACTGGTGATCTCGACATCGCGCAGGAATGCCAGCACACGAGGAGCGGAGGCCGCCTGCTCCTGTGCCGCGCCGAAATCCATTGTATCCATGCCGGATGGCAGAGGCGGTTGGCGGACGATCTCCTGCAATGCGCCCGCCGGGATCTTGATCGGCAGCGAAAGCGGCACGTTTTCCGTTGCCGCCTTGCTGTTGTCCGTGGAGGTGGTCGTCACGCCGGCGATTGCAGCATCGGTCGCCGTCGCCGCGATCACGGACGTGAGTTTATCGTTCAGGGCCAGCGTTTTGGCGCTCGCCGCCGCGACCTTGAAGTAGGTCCGGAAACCATAATTGTATCCGAGTTCCTCTGGAACATAAAGGTCAGAGACCTTCGGGGACCAGAAGTTGCCGTCGACATCGTAGAAATTGTCGGTGAACGGCATGTCGGCCCAGAGTCGATCCGTGCTGTTGGCGTTGCGCAAATTCCAGGTCGCCCAGATGCGGTCGATGTTGCAATGATGCATGAAGAAGATCGGATCGCGGGGCGACGACATTTCCGGCATCCAGCCACCGATATTGTTGTGCACCTGATTGTGCGGTGTGTATTCCAGCGCCCCCTGCGTGCCGCTGCTGGTGGTGACCCAGGAAGGATCGAGTGAGTTCTGTCCCTCGGGGCGGGTGGTGCCGAAGACCTCGTATGGCTTCGCCGTTAGGATGGTGTTGAGAACCTGTGGCCCAACTATATTGTCCGGCATCGGCTGCGTGATTGGCCAGGTGCGCGACGAAACATAAAGTGGATTGTCCTTGCCGTCGGGCGTCTTTTGCATTGTGAACACTTCGGGCAGGTACGGATTGTCGGTCCAGTCCCAGAACGGCATAGCGAAATCGTTGTTCTTGGTCACGTGCCGAACGATGCGCTCGTACATAGCCGTATAGGCCCTGTGCCACGGCAGGAAATACCAGTTGCCATGCGGGCAGTATTTGACGACGTCACCGCTGCCGTGAATTTTCGAGAGGTTGACCCAGTTGAATTTGTCGCTGGCGGGAAGGGCGTTGAGAAGGCGCACTGCGTCGCGATAGGTCTCGATGATCGGGTCGTTCCAGGCCAAGCCCTGCAGTGAGCGCCGCCAAGGGATTGACGGTATCTGCGCGAAGGCTTTTGTCCCCGGTAGGCCGCTGGCGAGCAGGCCTGCTGCAATGACGCCACCCTGAACGATGACATGTCTGCGTGTGATGCTCATCTTACTCTCCCTTGGATTTGAATTGTCCTTCGCCAAGATTAATGCCGCTTTTAGGCCGGTTCCGCGCCGTCTGGGCGCGGGAGCAGTGGGCAATTCGCACCACCATAGAGCTTGCGTTGGCTCTTTCTGAGTTTCGGTGAATCGGCGGCACGAGAAATGAAGCAAGCGACGTGCCACTCGAAAATGCAGCGTAAAATGCGAGCTAAAAACGCTACTACCGATCGTATTCCTGCATTCCAGTTGGAATCCAGATTCCGGAAAACTTAGTATCGCATTCCATGATCGTTCGAGCGACGGCTTGCCGACCAGCCACGGCAAGCACGTTCGGTTGCGAAAACCTCAAATGATCAAGCTGAAACAGTTGTTCAGACCGGTGAGAGGGCCCAAGATGCTGAAAACGCCCTGTGCGACGATAGAGAAGCACGCATCTCGAACAGGCTTTCGCTATCGGACCCCCAGCAATGACGGAGCCGTAGCCCGCTCGCTCTCAAATTCAAAACTGCGAAGCAGGCACCACTCCGTGGCTTGACGGGTGCGTAGAGCAGAGCGGGACAAACCGATTGTCGTGATCTCGACAAATGCGACAAAGGGCGGCGGCTGTCCGACATTTGCGAGAATAGCGGCGGGATCTCCGCGCGGGAACAACGGGCTCACCAAGTGATCCCACTTTCAGTCCCATTGTGCCCACTCATTCGGGCTTACTGTCGGACCCTATCGAGACCTCGCCGCAGCTGCGAAGCCCCACTCATATCCGTTTGAATTTGGCATCAAGGCTTGACGCTTGCCGTCCACACGGGGCAATTCGGGCAGTGTATTAGCCTGCTGTCCCGCTCGTTTCCTAACCCGACATCACAGCGGGGCAGGCTGATTTGGGGATCATCGCTCATTTGGGCCATGGTCTCAAGCGTCATATACCTGGCGCGTTGAACGGCCCATTCATCATTCTGTTCGAGCAGCAATGCACCGACGAGACGGACGATGGCTTCGTCGTTCGGAAAGATGCCGACGACCTCGGTGCGTCGCTTGATTTCGCCGTTGAGACGCTCAATTGGATTCGT
>NZ_FMAJ01000016.1:22012-138972 GCF_900094625.1 Rhizobium aethiopicum
TCTTTCCGTCAGGTTGGTCTTGAACAACCCGACCCTAGCGGAAAACACTGATGGCCGCCCGCAAAGCCGATCACCCGCTACAGCGCAGCGAGAAGCGCGCGGGCACTCGGCTTTACTCCCTCCCGTCAGCTACACCAGGTGCTGGGACACGATCCGCGTGCCGGTTGCTCACACCGCGCCACTTGGCGTATTCAAAACCGCCGAGGCTCTAATCGCCGCTGGATGAAAGTTCAGTGGCAGGTCACGCAGGCTCAAGACCCTCAAGGGCCTCACACTACGAGTTCGTCTGCAAGACATAGACTTCGCAGCCTGAACGTTTCACCCTCGATCCGCTCCATGAAAATGCCGGGACTGAACAACGACGGCTGAGTGCAGGCATCAAGACTTAAGTCTGTCGTAAAGCAGACAAAGCGAATACAAACGTGGTGCGAACTGTCGGCTATTGGCTGACACGAAGATGCAGAACCCTCGACGTGCTGGAGGTGCCCCAGGCACCTGCTATCATCGCAGGTTGGGGCCAAGGCTGGCCTGCTCTGATCCCCGGTAGTGGGCGGGGTACACCCTGCCGATTTCAATTAAGCTACGCCTTTTTTCCCGGCTGATCTCGTCCACCGTTCAAAGGCCCCACCGCCACGTCAGCAGCGTTTAGGCGAATATACGCTCCAGCATCTCTCTTAACTGCAGCGCTTCGCCGCCATCTGAGGTTTCGCGACCGCACGCGCTTGCCATGGCAGGTCCCGCAATCCGTCGCCCAAAGCCGTTATGGATGCAATACGAAATTTCCCGGCAATCTGGACATCTGCCGCGTGAGACCTGGAATGCAATATTCGAGTTCTGGTGCCTATTCAGCTCGCATTCGTGCTGCATGTCCGAGTGGCACGTCCCTTGCTTCACTTCATGCTACTGATTCACCGCAGAGAGCGAGGATGAACTGACGTAAACTCTATTTCTATCGCCCCAGTCGCTTTGTCGGAGATGGGTCACGAGCCGCATCGACGGGGCAGGAAGGCCTCAGATCGGGATTTAGCCCCAACGAAGCTGAAACCAGGGAGGCGCTCGCGCCGTGCTGGCCTTCGCGCCAAGGGCCGGCGAATTCTCCTGCGATATCGTGGCGCGGATGCACTCTGAGCCTCGAGAGGTAAGTGCTACCCTGCTCGTCAACGAGACGCCAATGAGCGTGCGGCGTCACAGAAACATATGGGACGGATTTTTTCCACGGTAAACGTCCGTACTTTCGAAAGCTGGCAATGGTGAATCCTTCAACATACTCTGCGCAACTCGCCGACGGCACTATCTCGGTTCACGTGGATCGAAGCCTTGTACCCCCCATCGAGATGTTCGGCTTCGGGCAGCGAATCAACCCGAACCGCTCGTTTCTGTTTGTTTCCAAGGTTCTTGGTCGATTCCTGCCGATCCGCCCTTCGGTCATGGGAAATGCATTCGACCTCCTTGCACGTCAGATTCCTGCCGATATTCCTGGTCCGGTTTTGTTCATCGGAATAGCCGAAGCGGGCATTGGCCTTGGTGCGGGTGTCCATCGGCGGTTCCGCGAACTCACTGGTCGCGGCGATGCAATATATATCTGCTCCACTCGCCATGATCTTAAACTGCCGCTGCTGTGCGAATTTGAGGAAGAGCATAGCCATGCCCCGCGGCACCTCCTGCACGAACCATGCGAGGCAAGGCTCCGCGACTTGGTTCATGGTGCGACCGGCTTGGTACTCGTTGACGATGAGGCTTCGACAGGTAAGACATTTGCCAACATCTTCGCTGCCCTTCCCGCAAAAATTCGTTTGAAGCTGAAGCACACAGTCCTACTTACGCTTACCGACTGGTCAGAAGGCGCTGCCCGCGCGGAGATCACGGGAACAGTCAGTGAGGCTACTATCGTTTCCGGACGGTACAGTTGGACTCCGCGTGGGGATTTCACGGCAGCTACTCCGCAGGTCCCTTACTGTGACCGTCCTAAGCGGCCCGAGGTCTGTCCCGACGTCGCTCGAGACTGGGCGCGTCTCGGCGTCGTCGATCACTTGCAGGGTCTCAATGCAAACGCTGCCGATGACGGGATTACCCTCGTACTCGGAACGGGCGAACACGTGTGGCAGCCCTTCCTGCTTGCGGAGCGCTTGGAAAAGGAGGGCGCTGAGGTTTTCTATTCATCCGTGACGCGTTCCCCCCTGTCGAAAGGCCACGCGATCGGTTCAGTACTTTCGTTCTCCGACAACTACGGCGGAACGGTTCCACATTACCTCTACAACGTCGATCCAGCGCTGTACTCGAAAATTATACTCTGCTCGGAGACAGGCCCGGAAAATGTCTGTGCCAGCCTGATGTCCGCACTGGGCGATCCCATTGTCCTTTCAGACGTAGAAGGTGAATGAAGCCGCCTTAGGCCATGCGGTCTGCCGCTTCGAAATCGGCTCACTCGATCGGACATTTCCGCCAGTCCACAGCGACACAACACTGCTGTCGCGTTATCTAAGGACATCACTCCCATGGGGGATATCTATGACAGCATCGCCTCCCCTGCCACACTAGGCTCCTACGCCGAATACGACGTGACGCTCCTTCTCAAGAGAGTGGATATTCAGCCTACTGACACGGCCACGAGGGAAGAGGCCATCCAATCCGGGCGGCGGCATTACTCGGAAATGATTTCCGCCGAGATGGCCCCGACCCGCGAATACATGGACCTGTTTGCTAAGGCCATGGCCACTGGTGGCCCGCGCATGGGCGCCGAGACGGCACGCCTCGCCCTCGCGATCGTGCAGTCGGTCGAGGGTCCTATTACCCTTGTCAGTTTGGTCCGCGCCGGCGTGCCCTTCGGCATCCTTCTCAAGAGGGCCATCGCCTTACTCGGCCGGGACGTCGGACACTACGGGTTGTCGATCATTCGCGACAAGGGCGTTGACGACGAGGCTATGCGCCACATTCTTGCCAGGCGTCCTGTCGAGAGCATCGTCTTCGTAGATAGCTGGACGGGCAAAGGAGCAATTGCGAACCAACTCGAAAAGAGCTTCAAGGACTACTCAGACCGGCCTGCGCGGCTAGTTGTATTGGCCGACCCCTGCGGCTGCGCATGGCTCGCCGCATCGGGCGACGACTGGCTTATTCCCTCCGGAATGCTAGGATGCACCGTATCCGGGCTTATCAGCCGCTCGATCCTCAACGCTGCCCTCGTCGGTCCCGGTGACTTCCACGCCTGCGTCCAGTGGGATAATCTCGCGCAACACGATATTTCCCGATCATTCGTGGATGGTATGTGGAATGATGTCTCCACTGTGATTGCAACCGAAATCCCGAGCGTCTGGAGTATCGAGACCCGCCGGGCGCATCGCGATGCCGCCGCCGCTGCCGTCGCCTGGGTGATGGGGGAGGACGCCGTAACAAACATCAACCGAGTAAAGCCGGGCATTGCGGAGGCGACCAGGGCCATCCTGCGACGTGTGCCGGAAAAGGTGTACGTCTCGTCGCCAACCGATCCAGAACTCGCGGCCCTCATGTACCTGATCGACAACAAAGGCGTCCCGTATGTCGTCTCCCCTAGAAAGATCGCCCCCTACCGCGCCGTCACGCTGATCCGGCACGTCTCCTAATCTCCACGTATGTCTACTTACGAGCTCGGCGCGCAGGTCAAGGAAACTGAGATGTGACAAATTCCGTATCGTAAAATTCATTGCCAATGGAAAATCCGCGAAAACTCACATCTGGCAATCGATCAGATATTTAACCAGTCGCATTTTGGAGTACGCATATGAAGCCCATTGCTCTGGTGGACCTTGACGACACCTTGTTTCAAACCAAGAAAAAGATACCGGAGATTGCGGAAGCCGATCTGGTATTGGCGTCCAAATCCATTAATGGAAGCAACTCCTATATGACGAAGATTCAAGCTGCCTTTGTCGAGTGGCTGCTCGTCTCCACGGAGGCCATCCCGGTTACGGCGCGCGGCTCTGAGGCTCTTTCGCGCGTTACGATCGCGTTTGAAAGCTACTCAATCGTATCGAACGGTGCCGTCATCCTCAAAAAGGACGGCAAGCCTGACGCCGAATGGCATGAGGTCGTCGCAAGGGAGCTCCGGCCGCTTGCCGGCTTTTTCGATAAGCTCCTCGATGAGGGCAGGACCAAGGCGAGGGAACTTGGCGTCCACATCCGGTGCTGGTCGGTGATGGAAGCTGATCTCGCGACATATGTTGTCTTCAAAGAGATTGACGGAGACGGCTCACGCCTTGAAGAGATTGTGCCGATCATTCGAGAAAAACGGGGTTGGGTTCGACACCACAACGGCAATAACCTTGCGCTAGTTCCGCCTGCGATCTCAAAACGGGTGGCCTCACAATTTCTGCTCAAAAAGCTTCGGACGGAGCATCCAGGTCGCCCAGTGATCGGCTACGGTGACAGTGTGAGCGACTTCTCCTACCTGTCCCTCTGCGACTGGTGGGGTGCTCCGGGTAACTCTCAAATGACAGACCTTGTCGTTTCCGCTGTTGCGCGTGAGAGATAGGTGACACGCGTACTGCGAACGCGGTGATATGTGAGGAGGGTGCAGGAATGATCCTGCACCTCCAGTCTTTTAGTAGAAACTTCCTATGGGTAAAACGCCGCGCCATATCGCGGTAAGAACCATGGCAAGCGCGGCGAGGATCGCGAGATTCCCGTCGGCTTTTACCACGAGTACGTAGAGCTTGTATTTCAGCATGATATGTCCTTTCGATGAGCTCATTAGGAACTGCCGTCTCGACGGTTCGTGCCTTACTTGCGCAGAGCGAAATTTCGCGCCCATGATCCTCTCGGCGTCGATCCGCCGGAAATGGTCGACGATGGGTTGATCGTCATAGACCATGGCCGCGCTCTTGACGCAGCCGAACATCATGGCCTTCAAAGACGCGACCGGGCCCTCGCCCGCAGCCGGCGCTGGAGATAGGAAAACTTGGTTGCTTGCCACACGCGTCCTGTCGATCTTATAAAAACGCAACGTTAGCCGAAGCGGGATCCATTTGGGATCCACGGCAACCAGCCGCCGGTCTCCCGCTCGAAACAGCAGCACATCGGCGCGCATGTCCGGCGTGAACCGTTTGCCGAACCAGCCAAGATCTTCGAGCACACCATCGAACGATGCCCCGTCGATTGGCGACTGTCTATCCATTCAAGCGGCCAGTGCGGCTGCTCGGCGTCACGCTTTCAACGCTGACGACCTCCGATCGGCAATGCACGACCCCAGTCCCAACTTGATCTCGGGCTCTGACGGCCCATCGCCCCGAAATAGAAAAGCCTGCCGCGGGAGGAGGTGCGGCAGGCTTTCCTAAAAGAACCGAACGGCGACCTGGGAGGAGGAGTGCCGCTGTTCCCACAGACGTCCCTTTGGGAGGAGGAGTGGGCCGTCTAAACTTCGAAGCGTTGCGGGAGGAAGCATCGCTTCGATGAAAATAGCAATACTCGGGCCAGCGCCATGAAGCCAGCGTCTATGTTGCACTGCAGCTATGCACCCGCCGCAACAATCGGCAGGACATCGAGCATTCCTACCCCTGATTTTGTCGGCGGCTCTGCCGCTGTTACAGAGTGGAACCGCTACAACGTCAATTTCGATATCGAAAGCCCCAAGAAGGCCGTGACAGTTCGCGGCGGCCCTGCCGTCATGGAAAGTAGCGCCGCTGGAGACGGTGGCCGGCAGCTAAGCTGGATCGGTGCGGTTCGCGACAGTCATTAGGGGACACCCGGTGACAGACAGTATGAAGTGGCAGTCGCTCCCAGAAGCGCAAGATGTTCTGCGGGTATGTTTTCACCGTTAAGACCCGGCTGTACAATCCCGATCCGGTACTCGATGAACTTGCGTCGGGCAGCCTTTCGAAGCGTGGCCAAGTCATTCAGGCTGCCTCGAATGAAACGGGCCCGGCCCTTAAGATGTGATGTTTCTCTCACGGTCAGGTGGTTGATGAGGTTCTTCAAGCTCCATGTCCCCTTCACCCCCTTCTGTGCTTGACCGCAAACGAGGTAAAGATCGTCCGCCCGGCGCCCCATTACTGCCTGCGAGTATTTCAGATGCCAGAGAAGTACGGTGACGGTATCGTCCGTCTCCTCGATCGCCACGACGTCCGCGCTCTCCCAGGTGTCATCGTCATCTCTTCCGGGAGAGTGGGCAGACAATCCTCGCAATGGGCGTTCCGCTGATCGCACCTCCTTTGGTTTTCTGACCACTTTACCGCCCGAAGCGTGACCTCTCGCTTTTGAGGCAAGTGTCCGAGCGTAAAGCGAAGCTATTGAATCTTGTAAAGAATTCGGTTGCGCAGCGGGCGGATTCCCGCTATCTTTTTCGATAGGGCAGTACGCGCTGCCCTGGGGTGTGGAAACCCCTACACGTGGTTGATGCCGGCCGTAACGGCATCACACTCCTTGACCTTCGGTCGAGGAGCCTGTGGCGTATGTCCAGGTTCCTCGGAACTAAAGGCCACAGGACCGTCGTGTACGGTTTCCAACTCCCCGATCAGTGGGTTTAGCGAGTTTTCAGCGGGGGCGCACCGCGTGAAACTCTCCATCGGGGTGTCCACCATGAAGCGCTATGCAGCAGCACAGGTCCGGACTTCGAGGCCTGCGCAAGCCGAACAGTCGAATTTAGCGCGCGAGTTGGTGCATCCAGTTGATCGGCATGTCGGACAGCAAATCCGTATCCGCCGAATGCAGTCGAATGTATCCCTAGGGGATCTCGGCGCCGGCATCGGGGTCAGTTTGCAGCAGGTACAAAAATATGAAAGCGGTAAGAACCGCGTCAGCGCTTCGATGCTCTACGAGCTTGCCAATTGCCTCAAGATCCCTGTTTCGAGGTTTTTCGAAGGTCTTCCAGATCCCGAAACCACTCAGGGCCAGCAAATCATAACAGAGATCGATGAGAAGATTGCCTATATTTCCACGGCGGAGGGACGGCGTCTGATAGACGACGTTTTGCTCCTTTCTCCGCGTGTGCGCAGCCGGATCGTTGCCCTCGTCAGCTCGATTGTCGATGAAGAGATGGAAGAACAGAAGCCGGTTGGTTCATCTGCTGGTTCTTAGCTCCCTACCGGTCGATTTTCTCCGCTGCTTCAAGCGAAAACTCGGTGCGCAATACCGCCTTCTGTGCCCGCGAAAAATCGGCGGCGACGTGTTCTGCCCGCTCTTGCGCGGCGCGCCGGGCGGCTTTGCGCTGCGCAAGCGATAGGCTGGCATCGGCTTCATGGCTGCGCAATACGGATTGTCGCATCAGCGCGTCCTGAAGCTCGGCGGCGGAGATAACGTCGCTCTTGCGCAATGCGTCGACGACAGGATTGCCGGCGGCCCGGCTTGCCGCGATGTCGAGCGCTTCGGAGGCTTTTGCTTCCCGCTCCCGCGCGCTTTCGGCATCCGCCCGCGCCTCAGAGAGGCTGCGGGAAAGATTGTCGGCCCGCAGGCTGCGGATCTGCAGCAACTGCCTGAGAGATTTCAGCGCCTTCATATCAGCCGCTCAGGCACCGTTGTTCGTCGTCAGGATTTCCAGCTGGCCGCCCTTGATGACCTTGATGCTGTCGGCTTGCTGCCGGCTCAGCACGTCTTCGACGGCCTTGGTGAAGACGGCGGGCCCGCGCACCAGCACCAAGCCGCTGGCGGGATCTTCACGCAGCGCATCGTCCGGCAGCAGCGGGAACAGCGCGCGAATGGCGTTTTGCTCGGTCTTCCAGCTGCGGCCGCCGCGATCGAGGACAACGGTGGAGACCTCCTGCTTCGGCGCGATGATGATGCGGCTGCCGTCATAGGCGACGAAGAGATTGCTGGCATCGCCAAGCTTGACGAAGGCCTTGGCTCCGCTTTCCCGCACGGACCAGTGCTCGACCTTGCCGCTCAGTGTCCCGACTGTCGTGACCGGGATGCCGGACATGAAGGACAACGTCTGGACAACATCGCCAAGCGGCAGGGAGACGACATCCAGGCGCACCTCCCGCTCGCTGGCGCCGGCCGGTGGAGGAAAGGAGGCCAGCAGTCCGATAGCGGCCATGTAAACAAAACGCGCAAACATCTGAGTTTACCTCACGATCCGGATATCGCCCGACAACTAATGAACGAAGGAAGGCAGGGGCTGCAAAATCCAGTCTATTAATAATTATCTGATCTACTGTTGCAGATCATCGGTCTGCTGGGAACAGGACGGATATCCATTTCGCGCATTTGTTGTACATATCGCGAATTAATAACTTTTTAACATAAGCTATTGAATTCGATCTTGAATTCTGCAAGGTTCTGGCCGCCAAAACCATGCAAGGAGTTCAAGACATGGCTACCAGCACTAGTACTTCGACACTTGATGCGGGCATCGGCTCGGCGATTTCCGCCTTCAAGTCGGCCCAGAACGAAGCGACCGCGCAGAGCCTGCAGGTTGCAACCGAAATCACCAAGATCAATGGCGTCGCAAACGCCATCAAGAAGATCGGCCCAGGCTGATTGAAACAATGGCGAGACGGGTTCGCCCGTCTCGCTTCCCCGCTCTCGAAGACAATAAAAGCCGCTCGACGGACGGTTCGGGAACAAGATGACCATGGATCTAGATCCCTCTTCGCCGACATTCAGAGGTAACGCCGGCAACACTGCGTCAGGCAGCGGCGGACCGGTCTTGCGCATCACGCGCGCCGGGCGCAGCTCCATTCTGCCGTTGACGGCGGAGCGGCAGGTGGTCGGCGGCAGCGCCGATTGTGACCTGATCATCCTAGGCGCCAAACCGGAACCCGCCTTTGCCATCAGTCTGCAGCGCTCCCGCGGCTCCGACACGGTGTCGTTGACCGCGTTGCGGGATGACGTGGCGATCGACGGTCGTTCCATCCCGCGCGATCGGACGATGAGCCTTACGAAGAGACAGACCATCTCCTTCGACGGCACGATCTGCGAACTCGAAGGTCTCGGCGCCCGGCGCGTGCGGTTCGAGCCGCGCCGGATTGCGGCTGCCGGCCTTCTCGGGCTGGCGGCGTTGCTTTTGCTGGCCGGCCTTTACAACAGCGATGCGCCGGCTCACGAAGCCCCGCTCGTCAAGGTTTCCGCCGCGCCCGAACCGGCGCCGTCATCGGCGGCGATCGCTGCCGAAATCCGCCAGGCCATTCGTATGGCTCAGCTTCCCCAAGATCTGAGCATCGTCGCCACCGCCGACGAAATTCGCATCGGCGAAGGATCGCGGCCTCTCGGCCTGCCCGATGAGACCAAGCTGCGCAGCATCATCGCCTCGATGAGCCGGCGGGGTTCCGTTTCCATCGTCGATCTCACCGCCCTCTCTTCCGGTCTCGACGGCTTCGTCGCCGCCGCCGGCTATACGCCCGTCAGATTCATCATCGGCTCCGACGGTCGCCGCTACGAGGAAGGCGATGTCGTTGCGAGCGGCTGGCGCATCAAGGAGATCGGCAAAGACCAGATGATCGTTTCCCGTGACAGTGAGGACGATACGGTCAATTTCGCCTCTGCCGGCAATGCCGAGCCGAAGCTCGCCGAAATTTCCAGCAGCGAACAAGAATAGGCGATGGCGTCGGAAGCCGGATCATGAAGGTAAGGTCATCCGCCATCGCCATGCTTGCGCAGCGCACCGATATGCTGCTTGCGGTTTTTTTCGCCTCCGTCGTGACGATGCTGGTGCTGCCGCTTCCGACAATCGTTCTGGACGTGCTGATCGCTTTCAATCTCTCCTTCGCTTTCGTGGTGCTGATCACCACGACCTATCTGAAGAGCGTGCTTGAAATCGCGACCTTTCCCGCGGTCATTCTGATCGGCACGCTGTTCCGCCTGGCCTTGACGATTTCCTCGACCCGGCTCGTGCTGGCGGACGCCGATGCCGGCGAGATCATCATGGCCTTCGGCGATTTCGTCGTTGCGGGAAATGTCGTCGTCGGGCTGATCATTTTCCTGATCGTGGCGCTGGTGCAGTTCATCGTGGTGACGAAGGGCGCCGAGCGCATCGCCGAGGTCGGCGCCCGTTTCACGCTCGACGCCATGCCGGGCAAGCAGCTCGCCATCGACAGCGACCTGCGCAACGGCCATATCAGCACGGAAGCCGCGCAGAAGCGCCGGTCGCGTCTCGAACAGGAGAGCCAGTTCTTCGGCGCGATGGACGGCGCCATGCGCTTCGTCAAGGGCGATGCGGTCGCAGGATTGGTGATCGTCGCCGTCAATCTCATCGGCGGCCTGGCGATCGGTATCTTCCAGAAGGGCCTGAGCTTTGCCGAGGCGGCCCATCTCTATACGCTGCTGTCGATCGGCGACGGCCTGGTCTCGCAGATCCCATCCATTCTGATGGCAGTCTCGGCGGGTATCGTCGTGACCCGCGTGTCCGATGACGGCAATGGCAGCCTCGGCAGCGATATCGGCCGCGAACTCTTCCGGGAGCCCCGCGCATTGGCGATTGCGGCGGCGCTGACGATCTGCGCGGGCTTCGTGCCGGGATTTCCCACAGGCGTGCTCGGCGCAATCGGCCTGTGCCTGGCGGGCCTTGCCTTTATGGTGCATCGCCGGCGCACCGGCCCGGCCGCAGCCGGATCGGCGAATGCCGTGGAAAGCGCCAATTCCTATCCGCTCGACCGGACGAAATATGGCGATCCCGTCGTCGCCACCGTCTCGGTGGAAACGCTGGCGCGGCTTGAGGCGATGCGGCTCGGCGAAATGCTGGACGGGCGGATCCGCATGGCGGCGCGCGCCGTCGGCGTCTCCGTGACGGTGCCGACGTTCAACGCCGATCCCCGCATGGCCGAGGATCTGATCCACCTTCAGGTCGAAAACGTGCCCGCCGGTCTCGTCAGCTGCGGTCCCGAACGGACGGCCGAACAGATTGCCGACGACATCGTGCGCATCGTCCGCCGCCATATCGGCGCCCTGTTCAGCGTCGACGACGCGGCACAATGGCTGGGCAGCCTCGAACCGCGTCTCGGCAAACTGGCGATCGACGTCGCCACCCAGGTGCCGCTGATGCTGACGGTCGCGGTCGTCAGACGCCTGCTGGATTCCGGCGTGACGCTTTCCCAGCCGCGCGGACTGCTGGAAGTGATGCTGCACGCCGGCACCGATCACGCGCCGGATGCCCTGGCCGAAATGGCGCGCGCCGCGCTGGTCAAGCAGATCGCCTTCGGGCTTCTCGACCGGCGCGGATTGCTGCCGGCGCTGGTGCTTCCCGCCGAATGGGACCACTTCATCCGCTCCTATGACGCCGCTGGAGCGACCGAGAAGATCGAGATAGCCGAAAGGCTGCGCCTGCTGGCCGAGAAAGCCAGGCAGGCTCTCGAGGACGCCAACGAGCGGGGATACGATCCCATCATCATCGTGCCGGGCGAGTGGCGCCTGCTCACCCAGACGCTGATGATCCACCACAACTGCCGCATTCCGGTGCTGGCGGCGGAGGAGATCGACAGGGATATAACGATCGAAACCATCGGAGAGATCGGGCAAATCCGGAACGCTGCCGGCTCCAAACAAAGGCCGGGCTGATAGAGCAAGTGAAGTAGACGAGACCAACTGGGGATGAATGCAATGTGTGGCGTAGATGGACAAAGGCCCATAGACTTCGACAGAACCTCCCGTTTCGACCTTGAGTCCGATTGCCTTGGCGGCAGCAATAGGGCCGACACGGATTTCACCGCCATCCGAACCCGCAAGGTCTCGCCCTTCGAAGATTTCTCCGGCAACCCGCCGACGCTGACCTCCTATGTGCCGAAGTCGCGGGAAACGTCGGAAAACGGCATGGATTCCGACCCCAAGGATCTGCTGCGCAAGCACATCAACTGGCAATCCCACTCCAAGAAGGTGGATCCATCCGACGAGAAACAGGCCACGACTTTGCAGACCACGACGGAAAAACCCGACCTCTCGAAAGAGGGCAGCGTCATCGTCGTCAACGAGCCGATCGTCGTGGATGGCGGCGTGTTCGACGGCAAGGGCGCGACCTATACGGCCTCGTCCAAGCTCGGCGATGGCGGCCAGTCCGAAACCCAATCGCCGCTGTTCATTCTCAAGAACGGCGCCACGCTCAAGAATGTCGATCTCGGCGAGAATGGCGCCGACGGCATTCACGTCTATGGCGGCGCGACGCTCGAAAACGTCAATTGGCAGAATGTCGGCGAGGATGCGCTGACGGTAAAAAGCGCCGGCGACGTCACTATTATCGGTGGCTCCGCCAAGGGCGCGACCGACAAGATCTTCCAGATCAATGCCGACACGAGGTTCTATCTGAAGGATTTCGTCGCTGACGGCTTTACCACGCTCGTGCGCACCAACGGCGGCAAGCAGATCGACGCCGACGTCACCATCGATGGCGGGGCGTTCTCCCACGGCAGCAACGTCTTCCGCACCGACAGCTCGCTTGCCAGCGTGACGTTCCTCTCCGATATCACGCTGGACGATGTGAAGAACTGGACGCGTGTAGGTGACAACCAATCGGGCGTCTGAGACGCCCGACCACCGGAACCGCAAAGCGAAGATCAAGCGGGCGGCTTAGGCTCCCGCTTTTCATTGCCGGCCTGGTCCTTGCCTGCGCGGCGGGCTGCTGCGCATTTCCGCGCCGATTTGCCGGCGCGCCGATTTCAGCTTCGGGTCGCCCTGGGTATCCTTGTATTCGCGCCGCGCCTCGGTCTTGGTCATGCGGTGTTCGTGCCTGAACAGCGCGCGCGAAATGCGGATATCGAAAAAGGCCGCCGCCACCATGATGCCGGCGGCAATGACGAGGATCGAGCCGAGGAGATGGGCTGTCGTGGAGAGCGTGCATGCTTCTCCGCAAAGAGGCGACCAGAAGATGCTGTTGAGGAAATAGAGGATCGCACCGCCGCCGGCGGCGGCGAGCAGGACAAACTTGACGAGCCCCTTGACGAACTCGGCGATGCTCGCGAGCGAAAAAAGCCTCTTGATGCCCTCGAACGGATTGAGCCGGGTGAAATCGAAGCTCATATGTTTGAACGATACGGGAAACCCCTGCCCGTCGAGGATCGACACCAGGATGGTCGCGGCAAGACCCATGGCAAGCGGCAGCCACATGAGATCGAGCAGCGCCACGCCGGTTTCGCTCAAGCCGACAGTGACGGCGTCGGAGAGGTCGGCCCGCGCGGCGGACTGCAGGCCGCTATCGAAACTGCGGGTGAAATCCTCGAGGATATCAGGCAAGCCCCAGGTGACGTAGACGGCGATGGCAAGAACGGAGATCGCAACCGGGATTTCCTTCGAGCGGGGAACCTGGCCCTCGCGGCGGAGCCGATCGAGCTTCACCCGGCTCGGCGGCAGGGTTTTTTCTTCGGTATCGTCATTTTTGGCCATGGGTCACCTCCAGCATGGCTTTCACCTCGTTGAATCCGTCGATCCAGAGATCGTGGAAATAGCTGGAGATGAAGGCCGTGTAGATGACGAGAATGACCACGACCGCGAAGTTCTTGATGGCCGGCAGGCTATCGTTCAGCGGGAATTGTTTCGACGAGCGGCCAACGAAGGCCAGCGACAATTCGAGCGCGCAGGTGACGATCATGAACGGGGCGGCAAGCAATCCGGCCGCTTTGAACAGCCGGCCGAATACACCGAGGATCATGTCGAGCGGATCGTCGGGCATGGCGGGCATGAGCTTGAAGAGCGGCCAGAACTCGAACGACTTGTAGAAAATCGCGACCAGATCGATGATGCCGCCGGCGCTGACGAAAATCACCAGGGCGATCGACATCATCAGCGAACCGAGCGGCGCGGTTTCCAGCGCGTTGATCTGGTCGAAGAGATTGGCGGCATTGGCACCGCGATAGACATCAGTCATATCACCCGCCGCCTGGGCCGCCCAGAAGGGAATGCCGAGCCCCATGCCGACAAGCGCCCCGAAGCAAAGTTCCTTCATCGAAAGGGCGGCCAGATCGAACCAGGACGTATCCCCCAGCGCCAGCGTCGAATAAGCGAAGGCGACGGAGGGCGCCGACAGGCCGATTGCGAGGCCGAAACGCAGGATGCCGACGATGCTGAACAGCGAGAAGATCGGGAAGATCAGCAGTATCCCGAGCGCGCGGGCGGCGCCGAGCATGGCTGCGGCCGGTGCCGCGACCTCGATGCCGACGAGCGGAAGATGATCCGGCCCCATCCGCCTCGCCTCACTGAACCATGGTCGGGAAGTCGTTGAGGATGTGAACGGAATGTTCGATCAGCGGCGTTGCCAACACCCGGCCGAACAGCAGCAGGGTGATGGAGATCACGAAAATCTTGACGATCTGCGCGATGGTCTGTTCCTGGATCTGCGTCGCCGCCTGGAAGATGGCGATGACGAGGCCGAGAAGTGCGGCAAGGCCCAGAATAGGGCCGGCCAAGGCGAAGGTCGCCATCACGGACATGCCGATTTCGGCTGCGACCTGATCCTCACCCATGACGGCAAGCCTTTCCGGTCTGCGCGGCAGGCACCCGAACCGGTGCGTTCGTCATGGCAGGCTGCTCACTGCGCATAGGATAGCACCAGACCTTCCAGCAGTCGCCGCCAGCCGTCGATCGAGACGAAGAGCAGCAGCTTCAGCGGCGTTGAAACCACCGTCGGCGACATCATCTGCATGCCGAGCGCCACGAGAATGGCGGAGACGGCGAAGTCGATCATCAGGAAGGGCAGATAGATCAGAAATCCGATTTCGAATGCCCGCGTCAGTTCCGAAACGAGGAAGCTCGGCGTCAGAACGGTGATGTCGTCGGAGGCGATCGGGCTAACCGGTGCGTTTGCCCAGATTTTCTGCGATGCCTGGACGAAAAAGTCGCGGACCTCGGCATCGGAAAATTTCAGCATGAAATCCTTCAGCGGTGCCGCCACCTTGACCATGCCGTCCGCCATACCACTGACCGTGGCGAAATCGCCGCTATGGGCGAGCAGCAATTGCCAGCTGTTCTGCAGCACCGGGTTCATCACGAAGGCCGAGAGCACGATGGCGATCGCAAAGACCAGGAGATTCGGCGGTGTCTGCTGGATGCCGATCGCATTGCGCACGATCAGGAGAACGACCGAAATCTTGGTAAAGGAGGTTGCTATCACGGCAATGACCGGCAGCATCGAGATCGCCGCCATCGCCACGAGGCTCTGGGCAAGAGGAAAGGTCTGTTCCATCAGTCGTGCAGCATTGTCACGCGAACGGCGCTCAATCCATCCACGGAGATAATTTCCCCCCGCCCGATGACACGGCCCTGGGCGATGATATCGACGGCATCCGTCAGCGGCCTGTCGAGATTGAAGACATAACCTTCGCCGATCGTCTCGAGTGTGCGAAGCGGAAGCTCCAGCCGTCCTGCATCGAAGACCAGCTTGATCGGGATGCTGTCGACAGGCGACGGACGCGGCTCGCCCTGCAATTCCTGATCGACGGTTTCATTCGTCATGAAATGCCTCATTGGTCCGGTTGGCGTCGACAGAAGCGGCTGGGTGAGGACCGCGCCTTTGTCCGATCGCATGCAGGTTGCAAGGTAACGTTCACCCGTGATCGCGATCACGGTCTCCGGCGCCGCCCCATCGATGACGATGCCGTCCCCCAATCGCAGGGATTTGATCTCACCGACCGACAGCACGGCATAACCGCGCCGGATGCCGACGGTCGTCGTCAGGGCATCGAGCGTGCGGCGCGGCAGGCGGCTCGCCCAGCCGACCAGCCCGTTCAGAAAAGCCTCGTCGAAGCGGCCGCTCAAGGGCAGGCTCATGCCGTTCCAGCCGATTTCGAAGCCGAAATTGCCGCTGGCATCCGGCTGCGGCTCCACGCCGATCTGCAGCAGCGACAGGCTGATGCCGATCTTGTTCTCGATTGCCTCGAAGGCCTCGACGAACTGATGTTCGACCACCGCCGCCTGTTCATGCGGCGACAGTTTTTCCCAGAGGAGCAGCGGTTCAAGCCTTTCGGCCAGCAACCGCAATGCGCCGGCCGACGCAATCAGCATCTGCTCCCGTTCGCCGATGCGGCAGAGAAGACCGACCGGATCGACGATCCGCGCGGCTGC
The DNA here is from genome assembly GCF_900094625.1 of Rhizobium aethiopicum. Lineage (GTDB taxonomy): Bacteria > Pseudomonadota > Alphaproteobacteria > Rhizobiales > Rhizobiaceae > Rhizobium > Rhizobium aethiopicum. The sequence continues at coordinate 37,955 of NZ_FMAJ01000016.1, forward strand.
GATATCGGGGGACAGTGGGCGAACGGAAAGCGTCTGCTCCCGGACCGGAATTTGCCAGGCGGCGCGCATCATCGTGTCGGAACGGGAAAAGAAGCTCTCGGCCATCGATGACCGGGGCCATGCGGTCGCTGCGATATTCATCGGACAAGCTCCTCGATCGCTTCGACGATCACGCCGAACGGCTGCGGCTTGCCCTGGCCGTCAAACAGGAAGCGCTGGATGAGCCCGTGTTTGGCGACGGCCTCGTCGACGGCGGCATCGCGCCCCTGGCGATATTCGCCGACGCGAATCAGCAGTTCCACCTCGTCATAGAGGGCCAGCAGGGCGCGCAGCCTGTCGGCGGCCTGGCGATGGCTCTCGCTCACCACCGCGCTCATCGTCCGGCTTCGGCTGGCCAGCACATCGATCGCCGGAAAATTGCCCGCCCTGGCAATCTTGTCGGAGAGCACGATATGGCCGTCCAGCAGCGATCTGGTTTCTTCGGCAATCGGATCGTCCTGCTCTTCGCCTTCGACGAGGACCGTATAGAAAGCTGTCATCGTGCCGTTTGCGCTGTTGCCGGCGCGCTCGAAGATCTGTGGCAAGACGGCGAATACGGAAGGCGGAAAGCCGCGTCGCACCGGCGGTTCGCCGGCAGCAAGCCCCACTTCGCGCAAGGCGCGGGCCATGCGGGTGACGCTATCGATGACGAGCAGCACATGTTTTCCCTGCTCGCGAAAATATTCGGCGATCGCCGTTGCCGTCATCACCGCCTTGAACCGCTCCAGCGCCGGGCGATCGGATGTGGCGACAACCAACGCCACATTCGAGGGGACGCCTTCCGGCATGTTGCCGGCAACGAATTCGCCGACCTCGCGTCCGCGTTCGCCGACCAGGGCGCAGACGATCACATCGGCCTTGTTGTTGGCGACGATCTGGGACACCAGCGTCGACTTGCCGGCGCCAGGCGCGCCGAAAATACCGATGCGCTGGCCCTGGCCGCAGGTCAGCAATCCGTCCAGGGCGGCAATCCCCGAGGTAAACGGCTGGCGGATGGGGCGCCGCGACAGAGGATCGACCGGCTGGCCGTAGAGCGGCTGCAGGAAACGCGCGTCCTCGCCGGCGGGGTTGGCGGAGGGACGCAGGATATTGCCGTGTGCGTCGACGATCGCGCCGAGCAGGAAATTGCCGACGGAGACGGCCGGTTCCCGGCCGGTCGGGACGATTTCCGTGCGCAGGGAGATGCCGCGGGTTTCGCCGTGAAGCGAGAGAAGCGCCGTCTCGCCGTCGATGCCGACGACATCGGCAAGGCCGATGCGACCTCGGCCCGGCTCATGCAGTTCACAAAGCTCGCCGATCCTGACCGAGGGGATGAGCGCCCGCACCAGCAGGCCCGAAACACTCTTTACGCGCCCGCTCTGCCGCCGCACGTCCGTTTGTTCGAGTCTCCGCTCCATCCGAAGCAACGCGTCAACCATGGACGAGGGCCTCGATCACGGTGGCGAGCTGGTCTTTCAAGCCGATCTGGCTGCGTCCCGCCGACGTCTCCAGAATAATCTCGCCGGCAGACATCAGCGGATCCGTCTCGATAGTGATGCGGTGATCGATATCCGCAATTGCCCGGGCGATCATGGCGGCATCGTCGGGGGCGACATGCAGGGCGATCTCCTGGGCCTCAGCGGTCTGGGATATGGCGTGGCGGACCAATCGCCTCGTGCGCTCGTCGGCCTCCATCGATCCGAGGATCAATCCGACCGATTTCAGAACCACCGCCTCGACCCAGCTGTCGAGATTGGCAATTTCCTGTTCGGCTTTTCCGAGCGAGGCGGCAAGCCGTGCGGCGGCATCGCGAACGCCCTGTTCGAACCCGTCGCGATAGCCGTTTTGGGCGGCCTGCTCGCTGGCGGCGGCAAGTGTCGCCTGCGATTGGGCGGCGTCGTGGCGGGCAGCCTCCAGAATTTGCGCCGCCTCTCTGATCTGGCCGAAACTCTCCGCCGGAATGATGCGGTCGTGGCGCGCAAATCCCGAGCTCATCGTCCGGCGCCTTCCTGTATGGAGGCGACCTCGTCGACAGCGGCCGTCGCCAGAACGAGCGCCGGGCTCTTCAAGAGGGAAGCCGAGCCGTTTTCGGCCATGTCGCGCCAGCCCGCCCACCGCCATGCCGCAGAGATCCGGTATTCGTCTGCCAGAAGCGCCAGCATCGACCAGCCATCGGCCTCGACGACATGCCTTGCCTGCTCGCTCAACAGATCAAGCGGCGGCGTTGCCGTGGAAAGATTGATGTGGCCGAGGGCGAATGCGACCGCTTCCTCGCCGTAGACGGCCTTGAGCCTCGCAAGGGTCGGGCGATCGACCGCGGGGCAGAAGGCTGCGAGATGATAGGCGAGGCCCGCCCGGAGCGCGGCCGTTGCGCGTCCGCCCGCGTCCATGGAAATCAGGCGGCGGGCGCCGTCGGCAAATGTGGCGGGGTCGCCATGGGCTTCCGCGATCTCAGTGAAAAGCCGCCGATACAGCCGCGGTGACAGGGTAGACCCATCGGCAAGGAGCGGCGCGGTCCCATCCCATCGGGCGGCCGGCAGCATATCCGCGGAAAGCAGCGCTGCCCTGCGGATCCTCGCGGCATCCGAGATCGCCTCGCCGTCCGAACGCGGCGTGCGCATGCTCAGCGCTCCTTCCGCTGCGGCAACAGCAGCAGCAGGCATGCCCCGATGGCGAGGATGATGGCGCCGATCACGGCCAGATTGGGGCCTTTGAAAGCCGAGAGAGCGCTTTGCACCATCGAGAATGGCGCCGCAGCGGGTGCCGGCGTCACTGGTGCTGCTGGGGCGGGCGCTGCGGCTGTGGCAGGAGCCGCCGGCGCGCCGACCTCCGACCAGGGGCTGACCACCACCGAGACATCTTCGTAAGAGAGATCACGGATGCTGTTGACCAGAACGGATCGGCTTTTCATGTCGATCTCGTTGAGATTGGCGCCGGGGCGATATTGCAGCACGGCCGCCGCCCTCGCCTTCTCCTTGATGAGCCCGCGGCCGTTCTCCTCCGGCAGCACCACATGGACGCGCGCCGTCGCCACGCCGTCAAGCCCGGAAAGCGTTTCGGCAAGCTGCTGCTCGATGGCGTAGCTCATCCGGGCTTTCTGTTCGTAAGGCGTCACAAGGAAGCCGTTGCCGGGAAAGAGTTCGGCGACATTTCCGAACGACTGACGCGGCAGACCGGCGCCCGCCAGCAACTCGATCGCCCGGGCATGATCGGCTGATTCAGCGATGATCGCATAGGTCCCGCCCTTTTCGCTCTTCATGGTGACGGAGATGCCGGCGCGTTCCAGCAGGACCTGAGCATCCAGCGCATCGCGCTGATCGAGTCCCGTCAGCACGTCCTGGCTGCAGGCGGCGAGGAACAGGCAGAGGGCGAGCATGGCGGCCTTCGGAAGGACTTTGCGCGCGGGCGAAGAGATCGATGATCTCGCAAGGGCCGATGAGATCATGATATTCACTGGCCCTGCGTCAGCCGTTTGGACGACGACATCACCGACTGGGTGAGTGACGACAGCAGCGTCGTGCCGGTTGCGAATTGCTGTGATTTCTCCAGCCGGTCGATCGATGTCGTGATGTCTTCGATCTTCGGGCCGCTGTGATCCTTGTCCGCGGCAAATCGCACCAGCGGCGTCTCCGGCTGGCCGCTCCCGGCCACGGGCATGAAGAATGCCGACAGCCGTTCGAGAATGCTGGAGGGCCTGGTATTGCCTTCCGGTGAATAGGAGGGCGGGACGGCGTCGGACTCAGGCGCGATCTTGCGGCCCTGGGTGTTGGGAATAGAGGTGAGTTCGGTTGGCCGAAGGCCGGCGAAATCCGCCGGTTGCAGTCCGATCCGCTCCGCCACGATCTCCGAGGTCTTCAGCACATTGCCTGTCGATACGCCGTCGACGGGCGGCGTGAAGGCGCGGCCGGAAAGTTCTTCTCCACTCATTGCAATTCCTCAACTCGGTACACGTCAACTGCAAACGATGAACGGGAACGCTACTCGTCGCTGCCTTCGTCGATCGCCTCCTTGGCGAAATTGAAAAGCGAATTGTTCAGCATCAGGGTGTTGGAAATCATGCCTGGCAGAAACGCGTCCACGGCAGCGGAGAGTATCTCGCTCTCGCTGTTCGGATCGACCTTTTTCGTCGTGCTGCCGGTGGTGTCCTTGGAACCCGTCTTATCGGTCGTCAGCTCCACCGAGACAGGGTTTGCGAGCGCCAGGTTGAGGTCGGAGTTCACTGAATCTACGGCCATATGAGCACTTCCATCAAGGAGTTATCAAAATGAATGCATGATTTGATATGGATAAAAAAACGGCCGGTCAATTGTTTAAACTTAACCGATGGTTAATTTTCGGAACTTGCAATCGGCATTGACAACTTTATCGACCTTTATATTAAAATTGAACGTTTTTTATCCGTAAAGCGCAGCAGATATCCAGATTGCGCATGAAATTCATACTTAAATTTATTGCTATCAAATGTTCACAGGCCAGACTGCCTCTACGCCAACCGGGCCTGTGAGTACCCAGATATTTGGTGTTGCGAAAGCGTCCCGGATCAGCCCACCGCCGTACCGCGGCGCTTCTCGATATCGGCGATGATCGCGTCCCAGTTCTCAGGGGTCAGCTCGCGCTGTTCCGGGTCGCGGGGCGCGGGGGCGACGCCGCCCTTGGCGCCGACGATCGGGCCGGTCTTGGCGTAGATGCCGACCGTGTCGTTGACAGTGCGCTTAAGCATGTCGTTCATCATGTCGGTCTGCTTGTGGAAGGCTTTTTCCTGCTTGATGCTCTGGTAGATGGCAAAGCCCGCCCAGGCCGCCCAGGACACCGCGCAGGCGACTGCGAAGGCGAGCGAGAAGCCGCCGGAGACGAGCGCTACCGTTGCGCCCGTGCGCCCGAGGAAGGTGGAATTCACCAGCATATTGGCAACGCCTGCGATGCCCTCGATCGCGCCGACCGTGTCCGCCGCGGTTCCGATACCCATGAAGATGAGATCGACCGGATCGCCCTTGCCACTGGTGAGCCCCTGCAGGAACTGGTAATATTCCACCGGCAGCCAAGCGACGCCGGCAACGGCGCCAACCGTCGTCCCGGTATTCTTGAAAAAGGCGGAGAGCACGCTGCGCTGCGCCCGCGCCAGCTCGTCGGAAACGCCGACGAGTGAACTGATCCCATCCAGCAGCGAAAAATTCGAGGCTTTGATCGCCGAGCCGAGCGCACTGCCCATGTGCGCGAGAGCGCCAAGGGCGTGCAGAACCACGATGCCGATGCTGTCCCAGGTCGGGCTGGTCATGTTGAGGCCGGCATAGATGGAGCGGGATGCGGTGAGCACCGACATCACGCCGGAAGAGAGCGCCGCCTTGTATTTGACAGGATCGACCCCTGCCGGCGCCGCCGTCGCGGTCTTGTCGATCAGCTTGGCAAGGTCGGCCTTGATCGTTTCGACGCTGCCGCCCGGTCGCATCGTCGCCCAAAGCGCGGTGAAGATCGTCGTGAAATTGGTCTTGTATTGCGCCATGGCATCGGCATTGCCCTTGAACAGGGTTTCCGCCAGCGCGTCGAGGCTCGGGGCGATGATCTTCTTGATCGCCTCTTCGGCGGTCTTGCCGTCGACGATGATTGGATCGATCACATCCGTGCCGGGCATCAGCGTCTTCATCAGGCCTGACATGGAAAGTCCCATGTCCTTGAGGCTCGATGTCAGATATTCGCTGTCGATATAGGGCAGATCGAGACTTTGGATGGTCTTGCTCCAGCCATTGTCCTTGGTGGCGAACATGCGCTCGGCGATCCAGGCGTCGCCCCCGCTGCCGGCGAAGAAGCGCCCGCCGTCTGAGCCGTTGGCGGCAATGCCCTTGCCGGCCAGCCCGGTGCCGATCATGATCGCCGCCATGACGTCGTTGAACGAATAGCTGGCGAGATTGCTGGAGGGCAGCGGCGAGACGCTCTTGTCCCACTCGGCATTGGCCGGCAACTTCGAGACCAGGCTGGCGCCCATGACGAGCCCTTCCAGCGCGGTCTGCACCGCATGGCGGTAGCCCAAGACCTCCTTGCCGCCGGGTGCGCTCAGGCGCGACGTCAGGCGCTCCAGATTGCCGGCGAGATCGCCGATGCCGATTTCTCCGGCGCCTACCTTGTCGAGCAGCGGACCGAGAAGCGCCTTGACGTCGGCCTTGAACTGATCGCGCACCTCGGGGCTGTCTGACCCGTAAAACTGGTTGGCCATCGCCTGGATGGTCGGGTTGAACAGGTGGGTGATATTGTTGGGCACGGTGCTGCCGAATTCGGAAGCGGCAACCTTTTTCAAACCGTCGAGGTCGATCTTGAGATCGGGGAACAGGCTGCCGCCGAGCCCGAGCGACTGGTCGAAATCCATAACCGGCAGGATGGAGCCGAGCCCCTTCAGTTCCCGCTCGGTCTTGTTGCCGGCCAGTCCCATGCGGATCAGGCCATCGAGCGCCGTCGTCGGATCGGAGATCGTCGGCAGCACGTTCTTGTCGAAGAATTCGGCATAGGTCTTGTCGGCAATCGCCGAGCGCTGCTTTACGAAATCGTCGGGAAGCACCATGGAATAGAAGCCGAGGGCGGCATTATATTCCTTGAGAATGGTGGTGACGTCCTTGCCGGATTTGAGACCGTCATTCAGCAGGCCGCCATTGACGATGTCGCGCTCAAAGGCATCCTCGACCTTCGTACGCAGGTCCTTCATCTTCTCGTCACGCGTTATCGTGTCGTTGATGATCTCGGAAGCGTCCTTGTTCGTATCGGGCGGCGCCACGCGATAACCGGAGAAGATCAGCTTGAAGGCCTTCAGCGCCTTCTCCGTCATCAGCGAGTTGACGTCGGGGTCCGAGCCCAGGATGGCGATCGACTTGTCGAGATCCTTCAGGATCTCCTGGTCGTTGTAGATGCCGCGCTGGTTGTCGCCGAGGCTGTCCTTGTATTGGCCGAAGGTCGCCTTGGTCTGAAGCAGATCGAGATACATGATCAGTTTCTGCTCGGCAGTGTAATTGTGAGGGTTTTTGACGACGTCGATGCTCTCGAAGGATTTGTCCTTGTCCTTCAGCCCTTCCATGAAGCCCTGATTGATCTCGCTCATGAAATCGGAATTGAACAGGAGATCGATGACCGGCTGGATCGGCGCGGTAGGGCGGGACGTGCCATTCGACGTGGCGGCCAGCGAAACGAACTTCGGACTGCTCGTCTGCGCCGATATAGAGGAGAAAATCGTCAGGGCTGCCGTCGTGGTCCCGTCAGAGGCAAAAGGCGATGCCTTCTTGACCGTGGTGCTCGTGGTTTTGCCCTGGCTCGTGGAATTTTCGGACTTTGGATCGGAATTGGCGTTTAGCCGGAGAAATGAAACCGTATCGATATCCGAAGATGCTGGTGCGATCGATGACATGCGTTCCCTTTGATTTTCTTTTTCCGCTTTTCGCGGATGACGTCGTTTACCTTACGTTAGGCATAAGATCGACCTTTGCGTGATAATTCAAGCCCGATCGCGACATCGCGGTTGCATAAAATGCAGCGGCCTCGCGCCTGGAGATCAAAAATCACATTTTTACCGAGGGGTCGCAGGGTATTTCCCAGGCTGTGGCGGTCATCGTTGCCGCCCCTCTGCCTCTACCAGATGAATGACGGGTCTGGCCCAAATTCGAGATGCACGGACTCGCCGGTGTAGCGTTCAAGCTTCTCGTTCAGCTGCTTTTCCATTTTGTCGAGCTTCTTCACGCCATTGGCCATATCCCACAGGCCAAGCGCTAGCCCGACGGCCGAGGCAACGAGGCCGGTGACCAGTCCGGCCGCGGCAAGGCCGGTTTTGGCGGCGCTGCTGAAGATGGTCACGACTTCCGGCGCCACCGTTCCGAGTCCGGAAAAGGCACGGGACATGGCATTGGTCAGATAAAGCATCGCCTCGGAGAAACCGATGAGCGCGTTGCCGGTACCGGCAATGCCGCCGATTATTTCGAGCGCGCCCTTGGCGCGGTCGCCGGCCTTCATCGACCGCGACGCCGAATAGAAGCCGAGGCCGGCCATGGCGAGGCCGCCGGCCGCGCCGAGGATCTTGCCTGCCGCTTCCATCGTCTTCGGCGAGAAGTTCATCGAGATCCCCTTGCCCCAGCTGCCAGGCTGATTGCCGAAGGCGCTGAACGGTTTGCCGGCAACGTCGAGGTTCTTGCCGAGACCTTCCATCGTCATGCCGACGATCTGTGTCGCCGAGCCGACCGCAGCGGCGATATCGGCCGGCGTCCACTTGCCGCCGACACCGAGGCCGCGCGCCACCAGCACGCTCGACATCGTCAGCATCTGCACGGCGTGCATCAGACCGGCCTTGTACACTTCGGCATCGATGCCGGCAGGTGTCCGGGTCTGGCGCGGCAGATCGAGCGAATCCTTGAAGGAGGCAAGCGCATCGTCGAGCTTCATACCGCCGCGCATCATCCGCAGAACGCCGTCGACGTCGCGTGCTATGTCCTGTGCCAGGTTCTGTTTCAGCGTCTCGCCGCCATCGGCCGGGCCGTTTTTGCTGATGAAATCCTCGGCGAAGGTGTTTGCCAACTGGCTGATGGCGTCATTCGTTGCGCCGGGCACGAAGGTGTCATCCGGACCCGACAGCAGCGGCTCGAGATCGACACCCTGGCCGTCGCCGATATAATGTTCCTTGATGACGTTCGAGAAGGTGACGTTCGCGGCGTCGAGATGCGCGTCGATATAATCCTGGGGCAGGAGATCGACGAGCGTGTTGAGTTCGGAATAATAATCCTTCAGGGCATCTTCGAAGCTCTTGCCGGCGCTCAGCGCCCGGTCGATCGCCTTGCCGCCGCCGATATCGATCAGATAGGCGTCTTCGATGTTGGTGAGCAGATCGGAATTCGCCGGGCGTTGCAGATATTCCTTCATGCCGCTCGCGAAGATATCCGAGAGATGCTGCTGCGTCGCCGGATCGGCCGTCAGCTTTTCGATCCGCGCATCGAGGTCCTTGCCGACGCGCTCGCCATCGGGCACGCTGTCGCCATACTGGTTCATATAGCCATTGAACTGCTGTTTGATCTCGATGAGATCGTAGAGCAGCGTCGCCTTCTGTTCCGGCGTCAGCTGGTCGAGGTGGTCCATGTTGTCGGGCGCGACGAAATCCCGGCTCACGTCCTTCACGGCGTCGCCGAGAATGCCGTATTTGAGTTCGTCGAGCTTCTTCAGCGTCGGCTCATAGGCGGTCGACGGAGCGTAGCCGCGCAGCAGCTTGCTTTCCAGGATGTCGTTCTCGTCGATCGGGCGCTCCACGACCGGCTCGATGGCATCCGAGCCCGACATGACAAGGTCCATCTTCTTGAGGCTCGATGTCAGATAGTCGCTGTCGATATAGGGCAGATCGAGATTTTGGATGGTCTTGCTCCAGCCATTGTCCTTGGTGCCGAACATACGCTCGGCGATCCAGGCGTCGCCGCCGCTGCCGGCGAAGAAGCGTCCGTCACCTGAGCCGTTGGCGGCGATCTCCTTGCCGGCCAGCCCAGTGCCGACCATGATCATAGCCATGACGTCGTTGAAGGAATAGCTGGCGAGATTGCTGGAAGGCAGCGGCGAGAAATTCTTGTCCCAGTCCGGATTGGCCGGCATCTTCGAGACGAGGCTGGCGCTCATGACGAGCCCTTCCAGCGCGGTCTGCACCGCGTGACGGTAACCCCAGACTTCCTTGCCGCCGGGAGCGATCAGACGCGAGGTCAGGCGCTCCAGGTTGCCGGCGAGATCGCCAATGCCGATTTCTCCCGCGCCAACCTTGTCGAGCAGCGGACCGAGAAGCGCCTTGACGTCGGCCTTGAACCTGTCGCGGACCTCGACGCTGTCTCCCCCGTAAAACTGGTTGGCCATCGCCTCGATGGTCGGGTTGAACAGGTGAGTGATATTATTGGGCACGGTGCTGCCGAATTCGGAAGCGGCAACCTTTTTCAAGCCGTCCAGGTCGATCTTGAGATCGTTGCCCGGGTCGGTTTCGGGCGTGCTCACCTTTGCATCGACCAGGATCGCGGTGGCGCCGCTTTTGCTCTGGGTAAATCCGACGAAGCCCCGCGCAGCGGAGATGTCGAGTGCCTGCCCGTTGCCGCTCGGCGCGATCTTGCGTATTTCGCCGGCGTCGATGGTTTTTGTCGATGCAGAACGGCCAGTCACGTCTTTCTGGCCGAGGTCCACGACCAGGGTTTCGACCTCTTTCGATCCGCTGCCAACACGTTCCAACATGATTTCGTCACTCCTGATCGACGGCCGCACCCTGAACGGAGGCCCGGAAAGCCTCGTTAGGTCAGAAGTTTTTCAGTGATATGACAAATGGGTGCTATCGGAGCGGCAAAATTGAACCATTGACCCCCACATAGCTTCCAAATTATACCGCAGTACAAATGCTGGTGACACCGCAGTCGCCAAGGTGCGGCGCAATAGAGCACGCTCCCGTAGGGAATGCGCTCACGAGACAGATCGAAGTCGGTCCTCGGGCTCGGTTTTCAGACTGCATTGTCCGGCAAATCGGTATAAGCCGTCCTCTCGAACAAATCAGGGGACAACATGGAAACCGTGGAAATCAGCAGCCGCAGCGACTTCGGCCTTTGGGCAATTGAGCGGGCGCGGGAAATCATAACGTCCGAGGGAACTGCTTTTGCGATGGCCGCTCGCGATATGGACGACGAGGCGCTTGCAAACGCTGCAGCCGCGCTAGGCAAGGCCATCAGCGATGCGATGGTGGAAGTGTTTGACGGCCTGATAGATGAATCGTGATTGTGAAGAGACAGCGGGTCACTGACCGATAAAAATTGGTCAGCACCGTCCGGGCTCGCCGTCTTCCCCTCTCATTGCAAACTGTCAGAAACTTGCATATATTTCTGACAAGAGAAATGCCATGCAAAAGCTGACATAGCAAATCATGGGACATGCTGAACGACTGCCGGAAGGATCCGCGCTTTCGGCAAAGAGTTTTTTGCATCTCGGAAATCGAGCCGCCCTGGATCAGGCTCTGTCGCGCCTGGCCGAGCGTGGCGAGCTCGTCCGGGCGGGCCGTGGTATCTATATGCGGCCCGTCAAAAGTCGCTTTGGCAGTCGGCCGCCGACGGTCGAACAGGCCGTAGAGGCGGTGGCGCAGCAGCGCGGTGAGGTCATCGTCTCGAATGGCGCCGCCGCGGCAAATGCCCTGGGCCTGACCTCCCAGGTCCCGGTCCGCTCCGTCTACCTGACATCCGGCCGTAGCCGGACGATGACCCTTGGACAGCAGACGGTCGAGCTCAAGCACGTGCCGCGCTGGCAATTGGCCTTGGCCGATCGACCTGCTGGCGTGGCGGTCCGCGCACTTGCATGGCTTGGGCCGGAGAGGGCCGATGAAGCACTGTCGCGGATCAAGCGAAAGCTGCCGCCGGAGGCGTTCGGCGAGCTGGTGGCGGCGGCTCCGCAGTTTCCGACCTGGCTTGCAAGAAGCGTAGGAAGGGCTGCGCATCGCTGATCTATTCCTGAGCTTGTCAAAGATGACCGGCGCGAAGCCTTGGCTGTGGCAGCCGACCACAGCGGACGGCCCATTCATCTCCTCGAAAAGGATGTCTGGGTCGTCTGGACGCTGCAGACGCTCTTTTCGTCCAAGCTCGGTGAGCATCTCGTCTTCAAGGGCGGCACCTCGCTTTCGAAAGCCTACGGTGTCATCAAAAGGTTCTCCGAGGATGTCGACCTGACCTACGATATCCGCGCCCTGGCGCCGGACTGTTGGCGACAATGACGAAGCACTGCCGAAAACCCGCAGCGAGGAGAAACACTGGACCAGCGAGGTGCGAAAGCGGCTTCCGGTCTGGGTGGCGGGCTCGGTGGAGCCGGTTATGGCGCGTTGCGCGTTCAATCTCTTCCGGCGGCAATCCGCCTCGAGGACGATACGCTCTACCTCGACTATGAAGCGGTGAGCAGCGGATCCGGCTATGTCGCCCCGAGCGTCATGCTCGAATTCGGAGCGCGTCGACCGGCGAGCCGGCCAGTATCCGCGATATCGACTGTGACGCGTCGGGCCAGGTTGATGGTGTCGAATTTCCGAAAGCGAGTCCCCGCGTCATGCACGCGGAGCGGACGTTCTGGGAGAAAGCGACCGCCATCCATGTCTTCTGCCTGCAGGAGCGCCTTCGCGGCGATCGTTTTGCCCGCCACTGGCATGATGTCGTCCGGCTGGACGATGCTGGTTTCGCCGACAAAGCATCCGCGGATCGGCAACTCGCCAATGCCGTGGCGAAACACAAATCCATGTTTTTTGCGGAAAAGGCGGCCGACCGCTCGCCCATCGACTACGCCGCAGCCGTCAACGGCAATCTGGTTCTGACGCCATCCGGAGAAGGTCTGCGTGCGCTCGGCGAGGATTACGTGCGCATGGTCGACGACGGCCTGCTGCTCGGCGATTCCGAGCCGTTCGAGCACCTGATCGAGCGATGCACGCAAATTCAGGCGCATGCCAACAAAAGCGACGCGTCAAAATAAGCAATTGCCGGCCCACAGCCGCACCTGCCCATTACTGTGAGTGCCCTGTCACCGACGCGGTTTGGCTTCGCGCCAATTATTAGGCGTTTGCTCGTGGCAGGCACCCTTGATGTGATGAGAGTGACCCGGTTATTCCGGCTCCGGCCTCGGCGAGGATGTGGCCAAATACCGCACGGGCGCGGGTTCGTTTGAGGAAAGTTGCGCCACGTAAAACGAAGATCCGGTGTGTTTGCAGTGAAGGCATTCCAATTCCCAATTTCAATCTCGCCGGAAGCCCGAGCAAGCTCAAAATCGCTGACGCGAGAATCGACACGGATGTTCCACTTGCCGCAACGGCACGTTCTCGCGCCAAGTGCCATCCTCCCACTGGCGCGCCGCACGCTTGATTGGCTCTATTCCCGCAGGGGGGGTCGACAAGACGACGGTCACTTCTTGGCGTCCAGCGGATCGATGTCGCCTTTCATCAGGAAGGCCGCAATCTCGACAGGGCCAGCGCGCCCGGGCGTGACGATGATTTTTGCCATCGCCTTGTCTGAATGAAGATGCGTCGAAGCCGGCTGTGCTGCCGCAGCGATAGGCGCGCGGTGGCGGCGTGAATCGCCAAGTTGCCGCAACGGCCAGCACGAGGAACTCGACCAACGTCTCGGCGGCGAAATAGCGGAAGGTGCATTCCGGTAAACCACGGCGATCGAAACTTAAATCCGTCGCAATCTTCTCGACACTCACGTAGCATGAGCCTCGCGAACAAACGCCGCCACGCCACTATGGCAATTTCACTTCTCCTCCTCGGGATGCCGACTAACACGTTCGCCCATCCCCATATCTTCGTTGATGCGAAATTCGAGGCGGTCGCGGCGCCCGATGGAAGCCTCCAGGAGCTGCGCGACACATGGCAGTTCGATGAGGTGTTTTCGTCGTCAGTGCTGCTCGACTACGACAAGAACCGCAACAATGCCCTCGACCCTGCGGAAGTTGCTGCCGTCGCCAAAACAGTCCGGGAGTCGCTTGCGCAGTACAACTATTATATGAACATCACGATCAATGGGAAAACACTCGCGCTTGCGAAGCCGGACATCCTGCATGGGACCTATGAGAACGGCTCCCTCACCCTGTCTTTCGCACAGAAGCCAATGGCCAAGACGCCGCTCAAAGGATTGATTGTTTTCGGCGTTTATGATCCGACACTCTATACTGCTCTCGATTTTGCCAGCGATGCCGATCTGAAAATCTCGGGCGAAGGCTTTAGCGGTTGCACTCACAAAGTCGTCAGGCCTGGCTCGAAAGAAATCCTTTCCGAAAATCAGGCGATGCTGACGACGATGTTCTTCAACGATCCAGTGGGCACAGACTACTCGCAGATTGTTGCGACCCGATTGGAAGTGCGCTGTTAAGGAGTGTCGAGGCATAATTGCGAACTATCGAACCTCGTTGTCGCCTCTGTCATGATGATCGATGTCATTCAGGTCTTTGTTTACATCACGGAGAGCACCAGATGCGTTCCAGGCTCAACCTTTTGCTAGCAACGGGGTTGGTCATCCTGGCACCAATGCTGTCCGGATCAACTCCCGCACGTGCCGCGGGCAAGAGTTCGCCTTTCCCGGCTTGGATAGCAGACTACGTCGGCGACGGGAAAGGCCAGATCACGCGCGTGGTTCTGGAGCGGGCGCGGAGGTTATATCTGGAGAAGGTCGCGGAGGGAACGGTCAAGAACGCCTGTTACTTCGCAATGGATGCGACACGACCCAACGATCTGACAGTTGGCCGGTTCTACGTGATCTGCGAGGCGAAGCAGTCGTTTCGGGTGATCTCGGCAGGGCATGGTGGCGGCCTCAACCTCCCTGGCGTGGTCAACTTCTCCAACGGCCGGGAATGCGCTAAGAATTTTGGCAACGCGCTGGACTCAAACTTGACCGCCGGCGCGTATCTGACAAGCGAGATCAAGACCTCGTTCAAAGGCTATTATCTGGCGCCTTCTAACAGAGAGGCGGTTTTGACCCGCTCGTTTGTTCAATTCGATGGGATCGGCGATACCGCCAACGCCAGACAACGCGCCATCGGCGGGCATGCTGCGGCGCTCGTCTCTGGGATCTGCATGCAGAAAAAGCCGGAGAGCCCATATGCCGATCGGAAAGGCTATGTCCCTGTCGGGAAGTTGGTCACCTATGCGGGCGGGCGAAGCGACGGATGCACCAGCTGGTCGCCGGAAGAGACCCCGGAAGTCTTGTCGATGGTCAAGGATAATCCGACGACGCTCTATATCTACCCGGAGGCGCGCGACATCGCCGCGGTCGGCCGGGCAACGACATCGGGCAAGTCGCCAGTAAGCGCTGGATCATACTGGAACGCTACCTGCCTTGGCGAGATCGGCTCTCCGCAGTTCTGGCCGAAAGAGCGGCTGGAGCCGATCATCGCAAGATATAAGCAGGATCATCCAGCACCACCGCCGCGTCCAATTCCCCTCTGCCAAGCATCCAATTGAAAAGCGGGTGGCATCTGAGAAAACGATCGTCGTTTTGAATGTCACCTTTAGCTTTGACGACCAAAGTCCTCTGCGTATAACATTGCTGCAGCAGCCTCCTCGTCGCCGCCAATGCTTGGAGCACACTGAGATGGAACTCGCTCGTTCTATCCTGAATGCCGCGACACTCGCAACCTCGGGAACCACAGGCACAAACACGCACGAATTTTGCTTTTCCTCGCAGGGCAAAATTATTCTGGCAGGGTGCTGCTGGCGAGCGCCCGGCAGGAGAAGCTGGAAAGTGGCAAGGTCGTGCGCGTCGACAGCACGTCACCGCCGCACTGATCCATGAGCCGAGCGACCGTAGCCTATTATGGGACGCTGTCCGGGTGACGGTGCGGCTGTTGCAGCAGGCCGTGGCACTGGGTAGAGCCATCCCATGGCACGACCACCGCCGCGCGGCAAAGAAGCGGGCTCGAGCGATCGAATACCCGCGGCCGCCCCAAACGGATCAAGCACTACCGCGAACTGCTCAAGATCACGCGCACGACCTTGAGTTATCTGCAGCAGGCGAGTGAACAGTTGCCCCTGACGGCTGGCCCGGCCGGCGAACTGTGGCAGACCCAGCCCCGCCACTATAAGCTGCTGATCGACCGGATCATCGGCCAGACCGAACGGCGGGTCCTGGCCGGCGAGCCGGTGCCGGCTGGCGAGAAGCTGGTGAGCCTCTTCGAGCCGCATGCCGACATCATCGTCGAAGGCAGCCGCGACGTCGACTACGGCCACAAACTCAATCTGACCACCGGCAGAAGCGGACTGGTCCTCGACCTCGTCGTCGAAACCGGCAACCGGCAGACAGCAAGCGTTTGCTGCCGATGCTGGAACGCCACATCGCCTTTTATGGCCAGGCGCCGCATCAGGGCCGGCTATGCCAGCCGCGATAATTTGAGCCGAGCCAAAGCCTGCGGCATCCGCGACATGGCCTTCCACAAGAAGTGCGGCCTCAAGATCGAAGATATGGTCGGTAGCCGGGGTCTATCGCAAGCTCAGAAACTTCCGCGCCGGCATCGAGGCCGGCATCTCATGTTTGAAACGCGCTTGTGGCTTGGGGCGCTGCACCTGGCGTGGGCTCGACCACTTCAAGGCTTATGTCTGGTCATCGGTGGTCGCTTACAATCTCGCCCTCTTTGCCCGCCTCCGGCCGGATCGTCGGCGTTGGTGAGGCGAACAATGCTGTCCGCGATGGCGAGGACGTTCTTCGACCGGTGGCCGATCCGTCAGCAGCCGATGCTCGGACGCTTCCAGCGCCTCTATCCGCCGGTACTCCGTCATGTCGATTTACGATCCGAAAAATAAAGCATCCTTCCGTCGTCCCCATGGATGGGACTTAAATGCAAGCGGTTCCAGAACTGCTCCCCGTTCTTCTTATAATTCAAGATCTCGACGCTCACCTCCCGCTCGTCGGCGATGCAGCGCGAAGTTCGGCGACGGCGATCGGAGACGTCGCCGGGCCCTAAAGGAAACGACAATTCCGGCCCAGCACCTCTCCGGCGGCGCAACCGGTCAGCTCGAGGAATGATCTGTAGGCCAGCCCGATCGGCAGATCCGGCTTGCGCGCGTCATTGACGACCATCGGCATCCTATTCGTTCGAACGCGACCGCCGCAAGTTCTTTCCGGTCGGCCAAGGCTGCTTCTGACGATACCGAAGGTAAGTCTTTGTCAAATTGGGTCGTCATCCTTCCACGCTCAATAAGAGGTCCGATAACGTCGCACGCCGTCTTTTTCCTAAAAGACGATCGACCGACTTGGCCTATGCGGCAGGCTTCCCGACCAGCCCGTCCGGGAGTCACGGTTCGATGGCGTTGTCATTGCGCCTGTATGGGATGAGGTAAGGCAATTCCGCTTGCGCGACCGGAAGGATCAGGCGCAGAATAAAATCATGAACCCCATTTCCACCTCCAGTCGCGCTCGGGAGCGCTTTCTCGAAGCAATCCTTCAGAGTGCCATCGAATATGCGATCATCGCCCTGGATCTCGACTCCCGAGTGATCACCTGGAATGAGGGTGCCCGCCGAATTCTCGGATGGGATGAGACCGAAATCGTCGGCCATCCCGTGGCCGTTATTTTCACTGAGGAAGACCGCGCGGCGGGCATTCCTCAACGGGAAATGACCGCCGCACTGACCCAGGGCCATGGAGATGATGAGCGCTGGCACCTTCGAAAGGACGGCTCGTTATTCTGGGCGTCGGGCCAGATGATGGCGTTGAGATCGGATGATGGCGAACTCGAAGGCTTCGTGAAGATCCTCAGGGATCGAACCGAGCAGCGGGAAAATGAGGAGCGACAGCGCGTCCTGATGCACGAACTTTCTCACCGCATCAAGAACACGCTGGCAGTCGTTCAGGCGATCACCAACCAGTCATTCCGGAACGCCGCCAGCATCGAAGCCGCGGAGCAGTCGATCTCGTCGCGCATCAAGGCATATGCAAACGCGCACGATATTTTGCTGCAGAAGAACTGGTTATCCGCAGCCGTCGATACGATCATCGAAGCGACCGCGGTGAATCTCGGCGTTGAACCGAGCCGCATCAAAGCAAGCGGTCCGGCAGTCAGCCTGAACCCGCAAGCGGCTCTTGGCTTCGCCCTCGTGCTGCATGAGCTTGTCACCAATGCGACAAAGTACGGGGCTCTATCAGGGGATACAGGAACTGTCGAGATCGAGTGGTCCGTGCGCAAAAATGTCGGCGACGATCGCTTCAATCTCCATTGGCAAGAGAGCGGTGGCCCAGCCGTGGAAGCCCCAAAGAAGAAGGGCTTCGGCTCCCGCTTGGTCAATACGAGCCTGTCCGCTTTCGGAGACGTCTCGTTTGACTACGCCGCAACCGGCTTCAAGCTCGACCTCGAGGCATCGCTTCAGAAACTGCAATATCAAAATTGTCCGGATCTTGAAGTATGAAGAGATGTCAAATGCTGCCCCGAGGCTCCGTGTCGTCGCCGATGCCAAGATCAGCGAAACAACTGGCCTTCATGCGCCTACTCGGCCTCAGCCTCTTCGATCTCCTGAGGAGACAGGTGGTAGATGACGAGTTTTTCGACGACGTATTCCAGGTCCTGGTCCATCCTGAGAAGGTCGGTTGATTTGCCCAGGTGGCCGCATTCACCGAGATAGTCGAAGCACATACCCCACACCGCATTGCGAAGCTTAAGAACCTTCCTCGTCGTCTCCGGCGAGAAATATGGTTCTTCACTGAAATCGAGGGCATCAGACACGTCCCGCGCTCGCCGCGACATAGCGTCCGACGAGACCTCGAACCATCTTCCGCGAACACTTCATAGCACTGCCTGCAACGTTCTACTGCAATCTTCAGTACATCATTAAGCGAGATGTCTTGGTCGTGTCTGAACAACACCGTAGGCATGCCGGATCCTCCGTATTCGAGATGGAATAGAGCGCCTCAGGAATGTTCCCATTTCGTTCCTTTCAAAAAAGGAGTCAGGGGCGCGCTTTTTTCGATGGTCGTCATAAGGCGCTCACTATCCAACGGGTCCACCGGATTTCGTCGGCTATGCCTTGCACCATGGTCTCGGCCTCGGAGGACAGCTCTTGCGGCCGCAGACGAATGGTACTGCAAGGCCTTCGCTGATCAGAATGCTGCCGACATCCTTCCCGTCAACCAACAGCATCCCGAAAGGGCGCCATGGTTGCATTTCTTCGTACCTTCGGTGTCCGGCGGACAAAAGCACGCGACTTTTCTCAGTTCGGTGCTGCCGCCGGCAACCAGCTCTCGAAGCCGCGCCAACGCCCGCTCGCCCTGTTGGCGCTCATATTAGCATTGGGGCGAGAACTTCTCCGGCGTGTTGAAGCCCACCAAACGTGTTCCGGCGGCATCGCCAACGACGTGTACGGTGTCTCCGTCGGTCACCGTGAATTCCTGGGCCACAGATGTCCTCGCTGTGCCGGAGTTGACTGAAATTGCCCTCCCAAATCGGATACCTGCTGTGCGACGGCCACAGCAGCAACGATCAGGAGCCCAATGGCCAGCCGTCTGCCTGCTCTACCAAAACTGGGGACGAACATTTTCTTGGGCTGGTGGCGAGATCGGGGAAAGGGAACGACCGCGGATTGCGATGGGGCGGGCCGAGCGCGCTGCCTTAGAATCTCGAAAGTCTTTCGCCACTGTTGAGAGGCGAGCATTTCCGCCAGAACGCTCAAGGCGAGCGTGGATGTCGGCAAGAAACGTTCGCTGCCAACCCGTCAAGTTTTGACGTTGCAGTGCCGCTTCGATGTCGTGTCGCAGGTTTCCAGCCGGTTCCATGGCTCTATCGCTTCGTGCGGATAATCACACCTAAGCAGGAGGACCGGAAGAAATTGTAAACTGCAACCTCATTCAGCGACCAGGGACGGATTTCAGCCCATCGCGGGCGTGAATTGGCCGCTACGGGTCGTAGCGGCGCCGGCGAATTATTGCACCTCATAAACGCCTGCGTTATCAGCAGCGTCGCGCAGCCCCTTAAATGACGCGTGCCGCAGCTTCCCGTCGTGCGTCCACGCTCGATATTTGATCTCGGCAACAAGCTTCGGATCGACGAAGACCGCATTTCACTTCCGTCCGTATCGACAGGGGGCTTGCCGATGGTCAGTTTGTCTATCTGTTTCCGGAACTCACCCGCAGAATATTCGCTGAAGCCGGTTCCCACTCCCCCCACATACCAGCTCTTTTCCTCTGCGCGGCGAGCAGCAGCCGCCCAATGCCCGCAATGACGCCGTCGACTTCTCATGCCCAATGATTAAAAAGCCATCGCTCTGGACACATTTGATCTTCACCCAGCCGACCGGGTCGATAGGTGGCGTCCCTTCGCTTGGCGATGATCCCCTCAAGCCCGTGGTCGCAGGCGATGCGCAGGAGAACCTCTCCGTCCGTCTCGATCTCCTCGGACAGTCGAAGGGCGTCTTCGCCGCCTGCCGGCACCAGCCCTTCCAGAAGATGGCGTCGCGAGGCGAGTTCGGTTCCAGTGAGGTCGTGGCCGTCGGCTGGAAGCTGTCGATCGATTAAGAATGCTCAGGGCGAAGCCTGGTTATGCAGTCAATCGGGCAGGTCAGTGAACGGCAGCCGACGTCGGCGCGTTTACACGTGTTGCCCACCTGCCGACATAGGTGCCGATGAGCAGCGTCGTGACATCCTCTAACGATCTCGCGCCTTCGTTGAAGAACTCGATGGCGGCCGAGCACAAGGTTTGCGACGCCTGGTCGTCGGGTTCGACCTCGTAATAGCGGTACCAAGCCTGTACCGCTTCCGAAAGCATGCGGAAGTGTTTGTCGTGCGTTGGCATGTGACATCCTCCAGCTATCGACATAGCGGAGGAGCGATCTACAACAAGACCTCAGTCTCCAACTCTTCGGGATCCTGACGGCGGTCGTTCCCCACTCAAAGGACGCCACAGTCGAGAACGGTCACTGTCAATCGGCGTCCAAAGTTCACCCCTTATCGGCGTCCAATTTTGACCCCCCATATGCTGTAGATCAGCGCTTGGCCTGCCCGGCGCTGGCCGGGGTTGCAGAGGGTAGGCCAAGTGCGCGTGATGATCGTCTTCGGCTTTAGCTTTGAGAGCGGTTCTTGAAGCGCCAGGATTCGTTTCCGGTTTCGACGATCTCGCAGTGGTGGGTGAGACGGTCCAGAAGCGCGGTCGTCATCTTGGCGTCACCGAACACCGTCGGCCATTCTCCAAAGGCCAGGTTCGTGGTGACGATGATCGAAGTCCGCTCGTAGAGCCTGCTGATCAGATGGAACAGGAGTTGGCCGCCGGCCTGGGCGAACGGCAGGTAGCCGAGTTCGTCAAGGATGATGAAGTCGAGACGGTTGAGGTAGTCGGCCGTCCGCCCCTGCTTGCCGCTGCGCGTTTCCGTTTCCAAGCGATTGACCAGATCGACGACATTGAAGAAGCGCCCGCGTGTTCCGTTGCGGATCAGTGCGCGGGCAATCGCGATGGCCAGATGGCTCTTCCCGGTTCCCGTGCCGCCGACGAGGACAACATTGCGCTGATCGGCGACGAAGGTGCCGGTCGACAGCTCCCGCACCAGGGGTTCATTGACGGGCGTATCGGCGAAGTCGAAGTCGTCGATGTCCTTGGCGAGCGGCAGCTTGGCAATGCTGAGCTGGTAGCGAATGGAGCGGGCCTGCTTCTCGGCGATCTCCGACTGCAAGAGATCGCCGACGATGCGCGGCGGTTCGTGCTGCCGCTTGATGCCGTTGCCCATGACCTCGTCGTAAGCGCCGCGCATTCCATAGAGCTTCAGCGTGCTCATCAGTTCGAGAACCTGTGTGCGTTCCATCAGCTTGCCCTCCTGAGGCTGTCATACCGTGCGCAGTCGGCGACCGGTTCATGGGTAAGCCGCAGCGCATCCGGGGTTTGCAGGGTTGCGGCCGGGGCCGGATCACGGCTCCGGGCCAGAATGTTGATGATCACCGAGGCCGAGCAGACGCCGTGATCCAAAGCCTCCTGGCAGGCAGCATCGACGGCCGCCAGACCGTCGGCGGGAACGCATCCGAGAATGGTGACCATTTGCCGATCACCATCATGGACACTCTTCAGCCGCCGGCGCACTTTCTCCATCGCTGTGGGTAGGACCCATTCACGGAACGGCGCACCATTGCGCAAAGCACCGGGTTTGCGTGCCAGAACAGGGACATAATGCCAGGGATCGTAGATCGTCTCGCCACGGCCAAAGCAACGAGGATGCTCACCGACGTTCACACCGTCCTGCCTGATGACGATCTTCTCGGCATAGGCGTGAACCTCGACCGGCCGGCCGACCGCAGTTGAGAGGACGGAGTATTTGTTGTTGTCGAAGCGGACCGTGCAGGTCTTCGACACCGAGGTCGGGACGCAGTGGAATCCGTCGAACGGCCCGACGTAATGGACGAGGCTGCCGCGCTCCTCCTCGAACATTTGCCAGATCATCCGCTCGGTCTGCTCGGGATGGCGGTGCGCCTTGGCGTAGGCGATGCACTTGTCGAGCAGCCATACGTTCAGCTCTTCCAGGCTTTTGACGCGAAGGCGTGGAGTGAAGAAGCGTTCGCGCACGAGGCCAACCTGGTTCTCGACCTGCCCCTTCTCCCAGCCTGATGCGGGCGTGCAGGCCACGGGATGAACGAGATAATGGCTGCACATCTGCAGGAAACGGCGATTGTATTGCCGCTCCTTGCCGACGAATACGGCCTCGACCGCCGTCTTCATGTTGTCGTAGATGCCGCGCGTGCAGGTGCCACGGAAGAAGGCGAAGGCCTTGTCGTGCGCATCGAACACCATCTCCTGGCTTTCGCGCATATAGGCCCTGACGAACATCATCCGGCTGTGGCAGAGCCGGACGTGAGCAACCTTGACGGTCGTCGTCACGCCGTTGATCAGAATGATCTCGTGGCTCCAGTCGAACTGGTAGGCCTCACCCGGCGCGTAATAGAGCGGCACGTAGGCTTCCGCCGTCATGGCTCCCCGGTTCTTCGCCCAGGTCTTGGCGTATCGCCGGATCGCGTCATAACTGCCGTCGTAGCCGAGTGCCCGAACCTCCTCGTAAATCCGGATCAGCGTCAACCGTTCGCGCGATGGCTTGCCCTCGTTGGTCGTCAGGAACCGCTCGATCTCGGCCTTCCACGCTCCGATCCTCGGCAGCGGTTGTCGCTCTCGTTCATAGGTAAAATCGGTCTCGTCGGAACGCAAAATCTTGCGGACCGTGTTGCGCGAAACATGCAGTTCCCGGACGATCTTCTTCACCGACCAGCCCTGCACATGGAAGGCCCGTCGAACACGCGCAATAGTATCCACTCGCTTCAACTCCCACTCCATCCGCCGCCAAAAGCCGGATGGTCAGATGAAATCTGAGGGGGGTCAAAATTGGACGCCGATTACCCCGCCAAGGGGGTCAAATTTGCACGCCGAAACACACTCACACCGCGCCACTTGGCGTATTCAAAACCGCCGAGGCTCTAATCGCCGCCGGATGAAAATTCAGTGGCAGGTCACCTCTTCCATCCCTTGGTGTCCACCTATTTGGGTGGACACCTCATGCCAAAGCTCACTCAATTGCAGAAGGTGCGGAGAAAATCGCGCTTACGATCGTTCAGAAAACATTGCCTGTTTTTGGAGGCGCAGGCGGTGTTTGGCCGGGCCATTAACCAAGTACCGGTTTTGAGGCATTCTCTCACTCAACTCACCCAGCTTCACCGCCAAAACTGCATACGTTGGAACTCAACCACTGCCCAATATGGTCATTGATTTGCGGCACATTCAGAGCGCCAAGACAGCGCCCTTTTGCGTGACAGTTAAACTCAAACGGATGTCGGTGGCCGAGAACCCAGCCATCACTGCAAATTCCCCCGCCTCTATCCGCCAACGCCGCTCGGTCGTGTCGAAGAAGGCAAATGTTCGGGCGTCAAGTATGAAACGCAACCTTCGTTTCTCACCGGGTTCCAGGGCAATTTTCGAGAAGGCTTTCAGCTCTTTAACCGGTCTGGGTATAGATGCTTCAACATCGCCGACATAGATTTGCACCACTGCCGAACCTGGCCGCTCGCTGATGTTGGTCAATTCCAGTGTCACTGTCACCGCGCCGGCAGCGTCCGGTAGCCCTACCGTCAGGTCCGACATCGCAAAGCTTGAATAACCGAGACCATGACCGAACGGGAACAGCGGCTTAATGCCGTGGCGGTCGTAGTGCCGATAACCGACGAACACACCTTCGTCATATCGCACATGGCCGTCCTTACCTGGATAGACCGCGTCATCCTCGGTATGTGTGGGGTTGTCAGCCCAGCGCACGGGGAAGGTCTGTGCCAGTCGGCCCGAGGGCTCGGCCTTGCCGAGGAGCACATCGGCGATCGCGTTGCCAGCCTCCTGTCCGGGATACCAGCATTGCAGTACTGCACGAGCACCGGAAAGCCAGGGCATTTCCACCGGTCCACCGGTTTGTAGTACGACGATCGTGTTCGGATTGGCCGCAATTACCGCCTCAACAAGCTGGTTCTGCAGACCGGGAAGTGCAATACCGCGAAGATCGGAGCCCTCGGTATCCCAGTCGCCCGTTCTGCCCACGAAGACTACCGCATGATCAGCCTTTGCCGCGACGGCTGCTGCCTCGGCAATCTCCGCTTCGGCCGAAAATCTGCCTATTCCTACCCGAATTGCAGCGATATAGAGGTTGACGTGGTCGTGCCGGGCGTACTCGGCGACGACCTCGTATGTACGGCCGGCTTCGAGCGTGATTTCACCCACGACCTCTTCGCAGCCTTCTTCAAAGAATGTGGTACCACGTATCCAGGAAGCCCAAGCGTCCACCACAAGTCTGCCGTCCACATAGACCCGGCCAAGCCCGGCCGAGGTTAGTCCGACGCGATAGATGCCGGCTTCCGAGGCTGTGAAGATGGTGCGCATTCTAGCCGAAAAGCGAAGGGGATCGACAAAGCCCTCGGCCACGGGGGGCAACCATACACCAAGGCTCGACGGTTCCTCGACGACCTTCACCGGTTCGCCAGCTAGCTCCCTTCCTTGGAAAAACTCGAAGGTTGTGGGGTTTTCGATTAGCGGCTGAAACCGATAATTGTTGCAACCCTGAGCGTAGCACAGATTCTCCTCACCCAGCGCGTCCACCAGCCCCTGCCACGGACTGATGACATAGTGAGGGTTCAACTGCGCCGAGCCGCCTCCCATCACCTGCGCGACCTTAGCATTGGGTCCAATGATGGCGACCATACCTTGCTGAGCCAATGGCAGGACCCCGTCATTCTGTAGCAGAACTGCGCTTTCCGCTCCCGCGCGCCTGATCAATGCCCTATGTTCCGGTCGATCAATGGCGTACTCCTTAAACTCGCGATGATCGTTGATAGCGCCGGTGCGTTCCATCAAAGTCAGGATATTGCGCACACAGGCGCGGATCGTCTCGACACTAACCTCGCCGCCTTCGACCGCAGCCAGTAGCTTGGAGCCGCGATCGCGAGTCGGGCCCGGCATCTCCAGATCCAGCCCGGCATTCACGGTGGGTGCGGTCGAACGCGAGCCGAACCAGTCCGACATCACCACGCCGTTAAAACCCCAGTCACCGCGCAGAACCTCGTTCAACAGCCAATGGCTTTCCGCCGTGTAAGTACCGTTTAGCTTGTTATACGAAGACATCACGGCCCAGACCTTTGCCCGCTTCACCGCCGTCTCAAAGGGTATCAGGTAGACTTCGCGCAGCGTGCGTTCATCGATATCTGAAGAGATGGTTGTACGTTCAATCTCGGACTCGTTGCCGACGAAATGTTTTATCGTGGCACCGACTTTCGTGGACTGCAGACCTTCGATATAGCCGACTGCAAGTTCCGCCGTCAGGATCGGATCCTCAGAGAAGCACTCAAAGTTGCGGCCGTTTGTGACGCTACGCTGGATGTTAACGGTGGGGGCTAACGAGACGTGGGCACCTTTTGAAAGAACCTCGTCACCTAGGGCACTGCCGATTTCCTTGGCTAGATCCGGGTTCCAACTCGCTCCGATGGCGATGCCCACCGGGAAAGCCGCTGCAGTCACACCTCCGACAAAAGACCCCGCCCCGCGGGCGCCGTTGGGGCCGTCGGTCAAGCGCAATCTCCCTATCCCTAGGCGGTCGATGGGCGGTAAAGACCAGAACGTATCGCCGGAAAGTAGCGAGACCTGCTCCGCCAAGGTCATATTATCGAGTAATGCTTTCTTATCAATCATCTTCTCTGCTTCTTGAATCTCGATACTTACCTGTCCCAGATCGGCATCTCGAGATGCATATTGGGGAAGCTGGTGATCTCGGCGCCATGGAGCCGTCCATCCATAAAAAGGACGCCCGTTTGTTCATCAAGGCGTCGCGTCCCGCCGTCGCGAGGACGACGACATGTTCGAAGCCTTCACATAGCCGAGATGCGGTCACCGCTTTCCATTGAAAACAAGGGACATCGCGGCAATCGATTTCAGCAGTGAAAGTTGTGCCGGCTGCGGCAGCGCCGGTTCTGTTACGGAGTTATTCCTCCGCAAGTTTGTGAGACAGTTTGAACCTTAGCAAGCTTTATCAGACAATCTGTTGACAGACAACCTCGGTCGCGCAGCTTTCGTGTCGTCATTGATGATTCGATGCTTCCCTCGGAGGCGGATCCCGATTGATGAAGTTTCTTCGCCGCCTATGGACAAGGATCGACCACAATGGACAGGCTGTTGTCCCGTTTCCGGCTACAGAGTAATCATTTTCGTACTGTCTTTCATAATCAGCATTTGCGCGGTGGGGTTTTCGGGGCACTACGCCGCGGGTCTCCTACAAGGCCGCCTGGAAACCTCGAGCGAGGTGATGCAGGTGCTCTCGGGTTTCCGTGACGTCTCCGCCTCGTCCGTCTGCATCGCCCTCACGCCGTGCTTGAATCCTCCCTACATATGCAGGCATTCCCGGTTGATATCGATCCAGATTGTCTGAGAGCTACCAGTATTCGTTGATCCTGCCGTTATAGCTTTGCCTGCTCGTCTGCACAAATTTAGATATCGAGAGATCAAAAACGGGCGCCTGGAGGAGAGCCGTGGCAGTACCGCATTCGTACCGGCTGGTCGTGTCAGACAGCCGAAGACTTGCGGATTCTCTACCATCATGGATGGCCTCCGCTCAGAGAGGGATCGGAGGCTGTCACGTATTTTTTTCCGCTTTCGGCATGTTAAAGGATGCCAGGCGATCTTGCTGCCAATTATTTTTCTGGCTGCGAGCGACCGCTTTCTGCCGGCACTCAAATTCCCCTGGTGAAGCAGGGCTATCGCATATGAGCGATGATAGAGATGAGGAACTGATCGTCCCACCCTGCGTTCTTGATCTTTCGACGAATGGAGGCCTTATCTGGATGGGCTCGGATGAGGTTGAGGGCAATCTTTCGTAACAGAGCAATGTTTGCCGGTCCGTGATCCTTACGGTTTCTGGCGGCATCCTCGCGGAACTGGACGTCGAGCACCCAGTGCAGTTTGTTTTCGATCTGCCAATGAGTTCTGGTTACCTCGATCAGGGCGGCAGCCGACATGATGGTGGAGAGCAGGAAGTAGCGGACATGGCTGGTCAGACGGCCATCGGCATGACGGCTTGTGGCCTCGACGGATCCGATGGCCTGCAGGCCGGGGAAGTCGATGTCATTGACGGCGACGATGCAGGCACGGCGTCTTTCGCAGCGGTCATGGTCATTCTCGGCGGCGGTCTGGACGCCGAGTGGCTCGACGTCGTCCAGACGAGCAATCGTCTGTGCCAGGAGGCCGGGCTGATTGGCCTTCAACGCCAGGGCATAGTCGCCGCCGGCGGAAAGGATGGCATGAGCGGTATCGGCGCGGCAATGCAGGGCATCGGCGGTGACGATGGCACCTTCCAGCGACAAAAGCGCAAGCGCATCGAGCGCCCCTTGGACCTCGTTGCGGCCCGGCGCGGTCTGTTGGCCGATGACCAGGCCGCAACCGGCAGCCCAGACCTTGACGAGGGGCAGCGGCGGCGCCTCGTACCGCCTTGCCGTCGACCGCCACCACGCCTTCCATGCCCTTTGCAAAGGCTTCGGTAAAGCGGCTTCGAAGGCAACCTGATTGAGGCAGCGGAAAACGGTGGAGAAGGTGCCATGGCCGGCGATGCCATAGGGCAGCGGCACGATCGTCTTGAGCCACTTCTTTTTGGAAACGCCGAATCGGCCATGTCGGCGCAGCTTTCGGCGCCGCAAACGATCGCGGCAATGGCAATGAACAGGATCGACATCAGCGGATGACGTGTGTTGCGCCCCGAGGGTCGGGCAGATCTTTTAAAACAGGTGGCAAATCGATTCATCCGAACCTCCAAATTATCGGAGAGTTCTTGAGTCGATTTGCCTCAGCAAAACAACTCCTTACCATCCATGTGCGATTCTCCTGCCTGGTGAAGCTGTCTCGTCTGGTCGTCACTTCAATCGCCCGCAACCGGCGCCTTAAGGTAGTCGAGAAACGTCCGGAGAGCGGACGGCACCTGTCGATGCGAAACGTAGTATGCATGAAAACCCGGCCCGGTAGAGGTCCAGTCCGGCAGCACGACTTCGAGTGAACCGGCCGCAAGTTTGTCCTCGACCCGGGCCTGCAGGCAATAAAAGAGACCGCCTCCCTCCTCCGCCATGCGGATAGATAGTTCCGAATCTCCGAGCGTGAGAAGTCCCGGAACGTCGAGAGAAACCATGCGATCGCCGTCGCCAAGTTCCCATTTGCAGAGGTGATCTGTACCGGTTCGGATCCGGATGCACTCGTGCGTCAAGAGATCTTCCGGCCGCGCGGGCCGCCCTCGTTCGTTGAGATAGGCCGGAGAACCGACTACGATCCATTCGAGTTCGGATGTCAGACGCGACGCGATCATCCCCTCGGGAACCGTTCCCCCATAACGGATGCCCGCGTCAAAACCTTCGGCGACCATATCGATGAAGCGATCCTCGACGCTGACTTCGACCTCGACATCTGGGTAGCTCTTGCGAAAACTGTGCAGTCGAGGAGCGATCAGCAGCTCGGCGGCGTCACGCAGGGTGGTCACTCTCACTCTGCCCGTAGGCCCGCTCCTGAAACTGTCTAGGAGATCCATCGCAGCTTGAATGCCGAGGAAACGGGGCTCCAGTTCGGCAAGCAGCACTTCGCCGGCGGCGGTGAGACTGATGCTCCTGCTTGTCCGATGAAACAGACGGACGCCCAGACGGGCCTCCAAACCCCTGATCGAGTGGCTGAGGGCAGACCCGGAAACGCCGCGAAGCGCGGCGGCCTTTCGGAACCCCCCCGCACGCGCGATCGCGACGAAAGTTTCAAGGTCGGCCAGATCGGCCCGCGTTGATACCATGAGTTATGGATACTCGCACTTGTACTGAAAAAGATCGCCCTTGCCGGCGCCGACCTTGCTTCAGGCCGGCCGGCACCTTCAATCCTTATTTAACTGGCCCTGTATTTGGTATGTGATGGCCGAGGAAGCAGTCAAAAATTTGACCTAGTGATCCATGTTGGATCCTGCGAAGGACGGCGGAGATGGCCCGGTCGCTGAAAAACGAAAACGTCCGGGATTAGATCGTCATGCAATGAAGATCTTCGTGTCCACAGCCACGAGAGACGGCACCGGTTGGTTCCGCGAGGCGGTCTAACAGTCCCGGAGGTTCTAGTTCTGAGCTCTCGAAAACGCGGGCTACCAGTCCTGCCGGGTTGGATGGACGAAATGTCGTTGATCGTGATCTCCGGGGGCTGGTCTAGTGCATAGACCACGGCTTCAGCCATCGACGACGGCGGAATACCCTGCTTGTTGAGCTCTCCGGCGATCTTTCTGCCCGTCTCGTCATGAACCTTGTCGGCCCAGCCGGTATCGATCACGCCAGGGCTGATCATAGACACTTGGATCCCGCTACCCACGCCCACCTCCTTCCTGAGGCTTTCGGTAATACCGCGTATGAAGAACTTCGTGGCTCCGTAAACCCCTGCCGCCTCGCCGACATGAACGCCGGCGATAGAGCTCATATTCAGGATGCGGCCGGACCGGCGCTCCAACATCGACGGCAGCACCGCGGCGATCGCATGCAGATAGCCACGCAGATTGGTATCGATCATCTTGTTCCAATCGCCGACGGCGGCATCCTTCCAATAGGAAAAGAGCATGAGGCCGGCATTGTTGACCAATATATCGACCGGGCCGTACGTCGTTGTGGCGAACGCGACGAGGGCCTTGGTACTCTCAAAATCCGTGGCATCAGCAACCTTGTAGCTGGCAATACCTCCCGAACCGGTGATGTCTTCGACGATCTGACTGAGGCGTTCCTCATTGCGGCCGGCAAGGACGACGCGCGCACCTTTTTCCGCCAATCCTCTGGCGGTCGCCGCTCCAATGCCCGAGGAAGCCCCTGTGACGATGGCGACCTTGTTTTTCAGATGTGACATGACGTGCTCCTTCACTGCGGTTGGGTCAATTCGGCTTGCCGCGCGGCTTTGACGGGCTCGGGGGTCGTCCGGTTTTCCAACACCTGGCGCTTGGTTTCCTGATCTCCGCCGACGATATGGTCGATGCCGTTCATGAGAGCCTCGAACCCCTGCTGGGCGACGAGCGTCTTGTCGTTTTTTTGTTGGCCACCGAGCTTCGTACCGCCCATTCCAGCGTTCGCGTGGAAGTCGCTGTTGGTGGCGCCCGGAAGGAGTGCCGTCACCGTGACCCCGGTCGAGCGCAACTCCTCGCGCAGACGCGAACATATAACCAAATGCCTTCGACGGGCCGTAAACGGTTTCGTATGGCGTGGGCAGGGTCGCCGAAACCGAGGAGGTGATGAGAATCCTGCCGCGGCCGTTCTTGACCATATGTTGGACGACGCGTTTGGCCATATGGACGGTCCCGGTTACATTGATCGCAAGCAGGCGAAGCTCATCCTCGAGATCGTTATCGACAAAGGCGCCGCCAATACCGATACCGACGTTCAGAGCCGCGGCTTCCAAGGGGCGCCCCAGCCCGTGCGTAAAGGTCCAGAACCTCTCGACGCCATCGTACGTCGAGGCATCCGCTTTGAACGGATATGCTTCGGCATCAAGGCTTCGTAGCGCATCGGCGGCCTCGTTCACCTTGTCGCTTGAGCCTGAAATGGCGACATCGAATCCATTCTTGGCGAATTGTTTGGCAAGCTCGAAGCCTATTCCAGATGAGCCGCCCGTGATCATTGCGAGTGGTTTATTCCCTGTCATGATTTCACTCCTTTGGTTTGGTCAGCACCACGATCGTCTCGAGGCGCTGGTGACCAAATGCCCGTGGAGCCGATTGGTTACATGAGCAAAATTGATCGGGGCGGTGAGTGAAAATCATCCACCGATCTGGCAGGGACCAGGAGTGCGTTACCTTTTTGGTCCCGTCCGCGGTCGAACTGGCCAGGCATTCCCTACGTCACGAAGGCCCTTGAGTGAACACGGCTCATCGGTGCGTGCGATCCCGCTCACTTCAAGTAGCCGTCGCGCTACCCTATTCTTATAGTGCGATCGAACGGTCGTTCGCAGCCCGCGGATATGATCCGACGACCCAAGCGCCCGAGTAGCGTTGATGGACTTCTCTGCGCTGGTGCCATCGGCCGGCACGCTTCTCGGAGAAAAATTCCACGGCGACGGCTTGTCCGGCACACCTTCCAGCGGTGACGGTCCAATGACGGGAAAGACAAAAAATGAGCGAGAGAATGAACAGCGTCGTTGCTCCTGGCCGCGTTGCGGTCATCACGGGAGCTGCGAAGGGCATCGGCTTGGCAATCGCGAGGGCTCTCGCGGCCCGCGGCATGAAGCTCGCGCTGCTGGATCTCGACGCCGACGCACTTGAGGATGTTACTTCGACACTCGACACGGACATCCTGATCGTGAGCGGCGACGTATCAGATTTGTCGGCACTGACCAGGTTGCGGGACGAAACGATTTCGCGGTTTGGCGACGTGGCCGTTCTAGTAAACAACGCGGGCATAACGCAAGGAGCCGGCCCTTGGGACAATCCTGCAAAGTGGCGACGCCAGATCGATGTAAACTTCCGAGGTGTTCAGGCCGCGCAACACGTCTTCGTGCCCTACATGATCGAAGCCGGTCGCCAGTCGGCCGTTGTCAACCTCGGCTCCAAGGAAGGTATTACGACTCCTCCAGGTAACGCCGCATATTCGGTGGCGAAGGCAGCTGTCAAAGTCCTGACCGAACAGCTGTCGCACGAGCTTCTGAAGGAGACGGGAGGTCGTGTTTCGGCTCATCTCCTCGTCCCTGGCTACACGTGGACACCCATGAACATCGCACTCAAGCCGCAGGGCATTGCGAAACCCGATGAGGCATGGACCGCAGAGCAACTGGTGGAATACTTCCTGGTCCGTCTGCTCGACGAGAATTTTTACATCATCTGTCCGGATAACGCGGTTACGTCTGCGATCGATGCCAGAAGGATCCGCTGGGCGGCCGACGACATGATCCTGAACCGGCCGGCGCTTTCACGCTGGCACCCCGACTGGATGGATAAATTCGCAGCCTGGTTGAAGGCAGGTCACTGACGGTGGAATGTTTGTAGAGGAGAGTAATCCAATGCCCAGACCCTATGTAATCTGTCACATGATGTCGCCGCTGGATGGCCGATTGATCGTCAATGATTGGGCCGAGGCAACCGGCCATTCGGTCGATGAGCTCGTGAAGATCTATGACGGCCTGCATGAGAAGATCGGTGCCGACGCCTGGCTTTCGGGAAGAGCGACGGGAGAAGAGTTCGCGGACGCCGTCGACCGCCCCTATCAAGCAACCGGCACAGCCGCGCGACCGATCCATATCGCCAACCCGGACGCCGGCGAGTTCGCTGTCATCGTGGATAAGGACGGTCGGCTACGCTGGGACAAGAGCGACATTGACGGAGCTCACCTTGTGGTCCTGACAGGATCTGACGTGGATGATGCTTACCTGGCGGGCCTCACCCAGGCTGGCGTTTCCTATATCGTCTCGGAGAAAGATGGCGTCGATCTGAAAAACGCGCTTGACCTTCTTGGAACCGAGTTCGGTGTGAAGCGCTTGATGCTGGAAGGCGGGGCGCAAACCAATGGCCATTTCTTGAAGGCGGGTCTTGTTGACGAGGTCAGCCTGGTCATCTTCCCTGCGATCGGAGGCAAGTCGAATACACCGGCCATATTCGAGGGCGGCGAGGATGGGCTTGCCGGCAGGGCGAGGCTCACGTTTATCAGCGCCGAAGCCGCTGGCCTCGGCTCCGTGCATCTGAGATATCGCGTTGGACGTCCATAAGAGACGTCCATAGGAGAAGATTGTGGAAGGGCTCCCTCCTGCCGTCGTCGAAATGATCGTCGAGGAGCAGGGCGCGATACTCCTGAGCAAGCAACCTTGTTTCGAGATCATCGCGCAGCGCAGAGAGCCGGAAGAACTGGCGTAGTCTGCCCGTGGTGTCTCTCCGATTAGGCGGTGTGATGAACGGTATGTGACGCCGACATTAATGCCCGCGGCGGTGACCGCGATATGAGCGTCAAGGCGTTGCTCGAGTGCAGCTCGACAAACAAACAAGGTGAGACGCGTATTGCCGCACGTAACGATGCTCCCCACAAAAATGTCGGGCCTACTACACCTGCTGTCAGGTTTGTCAGGTGCGCGCCATGGTGCTGTTCCGCCCGACTTCCTACCGCGCTCTCGTGGAAGTCCTTGAAGCATAGGCACAAGATTCCTTCTGAGGCTCGATCCGGCCAGAGTGGCATGAGTCTTGAAACTTTCTCGTCGCGCGGCGGCAGCTGTCTTCTCCCGAGAAAGCGCGCGAGTCAAAGTCGAATTGCAGGTGAACGCATGGTGACGCAGTAGAACTTTGTGGATGCGGTTCGACCCGGGGAGAACAAAACTCCGGGCAGAGGTTTGGGAGGGTTGTTTGTCTGTGTCTGACAAAATTGCGATCTTCGGTATGGCGAGCGTTTTTTCGGTCACCCATGCGCTATTCGCAGTCGCTCAAGAGGCCAGGGCCGTGACTAACCCCCTGGCCTATATGCTGCAACCTATCACAAAATCCCAGGGGATGCTGAAAACCTTCGAACAAAGCCGGGAGACATTTCCGGGCGAGGTTCTGCTCGATATGAACGCTACCTATCTCGACCGACAGATCTACAATCCGGCCACGGCGCGCTACGACCACGTTAAACTGCGCGGCTATCAAGACGCCCGCCAGACCGGCTTATCCGGTGCCGACACGCCATTGGTTGGACCGACCATCGATCTACGGCCCGGTCAGACGGTGCGGGTAACGCTTCACAACCTGTTCCCTCAGGATTCCACCTGCGGCATCGGCGGTGGCAGTGCCAATACCCCCCATTGCTTCAACGGTACCAACCTGCATTCGCACGGTCTCTGGGTAAATCCGTCTGGCAATGGCGATAATGTGCTGATCTCAATCCGTCCCGGCGTTTCGTTCCAATATGAATACAACATCGCCGTTGAGCATCCCGCCGGCACCTTCTGGTATCACCCACACCTACACGGATCAACCGCATTGCAGGTGTCGAGTGGCATGTCCGGGGCGTTGATCATCCGTGGCGATCGCATGCCGACACCGACCGAGACTGGCGATATAGACCGCCTATTGAAGCAGCCGGGCGGCTCCGATATCGCCGAACGGGTTTTGGTGCTACAGCAGATTCAATATGCTTGCACCGATAACAATGGCGACATCACTTATGATTGCCAGCCAGGACAGGTGGGCGGCATCGAAAGCTACGATCAGTTCGGACCTGGCAGTTGGCCGGCTTCGGGCCGCTTCACCAGCGTCAACGGCCAGGTGCTTGGTCAGTTGGCATCAGCGGAGGCTGGCTCGGTCGAGCGGTGGCGGATGATACACGCCGGGGTTCGCGACACCATCAATTTCGAAATCCGGCGCAAGACCGGGACGACCGCGTTCCGCACGCTTGCGGCAGCGGACACCGACAGATGGATCGACCAGAATTGCGGCAAGGATACTATTCCGTATGGGGTGGTGGCCCAGGACGGGCTGACAATGGCGCAGGTGCAGATGCGGCAGCAAGCGATCCTGCAACCGGGCTACCGCGTTGACGCGCTGGTGGTGTTGCCAGGAGCGGGTGACTACTGCATCATCGATGGCGCCGCACCGGCAGCGGCCAGCGTCAACCAGGAGGCTCCAAGCCGACGGCTTCTCGGCATAGTCACTGCAGTAGGCGGCCATGCCGTCAATGGCGAGATCGGCACCTATCTTCAGGATTGGCTGATTTCGGCGGCTGAGCGCACGATGTCACAGAATGTCGCCGGCAAGGTTATCGATGACCTCAAGAACGAGATGTCGCTCTCAAGCTTTATTCCCCATCCGGACATCGACGCGGGCGAGGTCACCGGCGAGCAGCAACTGGTGTTTAACATCGATGTGAAACAGCCGGGTGCCACCTTCTTCGAGGTTGACGGCAAACCTTATGATCCCAACCGCATCGACCGGACGTTGCCGCTGAGCGGAGTCGACGAATGGACGCTCCGCTCGGATTTCGTCAGCCACCCATTCCATATCCATGTCAATCCGTTTC
The DNA here is from genome assembly GCF_900094625.1 of Rhizobium aethiopicum. Classification (GTDB taxonomy): domain Bacteria; phylum Pseudomonadota; class Alphaproteobacteria; order Rhizobiales; family Rhizobiaceae; genus Rhizobium; species Rhizobium aethiopicum. Next base: position 72,942 of record NZ_FMAJ01000016.1, read on the forward strand.
AGATCATCAAAATTGTCGATGCGGCCGGCAACGATGTCAGCGCGCTTGGCGCCGATGACGACGGCGATCCGCAATATCCAGGCTTGAAAAATGTCTGGAAGGACACGCTGTGGATCAAGAATCCCGGCACCGATCCGTCGGCGCGCTACACGATCACCGTGCGGACGCACTACCAGCGCTATATCGGCGAGTTCGTTCTGCATTGCCACATCCTCGATCATGAGGACCAGGGCATGATGCAGAACATCAGGATCACCCTGCCGGACGGCCAGGGTGGCACCGTTTCCGGCCATCATTAGGGCGTCGATCGCCATTGGGAGGAACTATGAGCTTCACTGGCACTTGGAGTTATCGCAGCCTGATCAACAATCCCGATTTATCGGTTGATTTCAATGCACTGGAATTTGGCCAGGGAACGCTGGTGCTGACCGAGTTGGCTCGGCGCAAGGTCGGCGGAACCATTGGTGGGCCCGGGTGGTCGCTGGAATTGACCGGTACGGTGCGTCCGGGAGACCCTGTCGAGCTGCAATTCACTGGAAAGGGCGATGTGGCCGGCGAGACCTGGATCTACAGCTATCGCGGCTACATCGTGCCGAACTGGCCGAATGGCGTCGATCAAAGGGACGCCATTGTCGGTAGCATCGTCCGCGACGTCCCGCATTCGCATGGGGTCGCCGCAGCCGGCTACGTTGCCTCCTGGTATGCCGTGCGACAGTGATGCTCCAGCATTTGCCGCAGCTCGAAGACATTCGGATCAACATTCACCGGCCAGGGTCTAGGTCGACGGACCGATGCCTCACATTTGAACCGCGTGCTCTGGCGGTTCAGCGGGATGTGCTGCCCGAACTTGTCGAACACGATCGTCGCCAGCAACTGAGGGCCGATGAAGCCGCGCGGGCGTCGCATGGAACGGTGCGGGAGCCTGACTGATCGCCTCGCAATCGCGGCAGGTAAATTTCTCGCGCACCGTCTCGATCACCTTGAATCGGCGCGGGATATCCTCCAGCGTTTCCGTCACATCCTCGCCCAGCTTCGACAGCCGCGAGCCGCCACAGCAGGCACATGCCGTCGGCGCTTCGATGACGATGCGTGCGCGCTCGACGTCTTTGGGCCACGCCTTGCGCACTGGACGCTTGCGGGCGAAGGCGCGCACGGACTGCGTTCTGGCCGCGGCCTCTTGGACGCTCAGTTCGTCCTCGGCGGCCTACGCCACGAGCTCTTCGAGCTGCAAATTCCAACTGATCGATCAGCCGCTGCGTGCGCTCGCGGCGCGGCCCGTGCTTCTCGCGCTCCAGCTTGCCGGTCAGCAACTGCAAATGCACGTTGAGCGCCTCAATGCTCGACAGCCGCGCCTTCGCGTTGGCCGCGTCCGCCTCAGCTTGCAGCCGCGCAGCACGTTCGGCCAGCAGCGCCGGATGAGCGCTGGCAAGGTCCGATGGCAGGGTAAGCGGCGGCAATGTCATAACGACATTGAATCAGATTTCTCAACAATTTCAATGCAAAAATTGAGTCAAACCCGGCTGGGGCGCCAGGTTTCCTGCCGTGCGCGCCAGTCAATTCCCTCCAGCGACAACGCATGTTGATGCCCCTCCTGGTGAGGCTGAATGATTCTCAGATCGAGTTGATGAATGGTACGGTTGCGAAGGTCGCGAACCGCGTTGACGACCGCTGGGGAATTTTGGAACAAATATGCTCCGGTTGATTGCTGGTCGATGAGCAGGCGCTTCCGCCTGATTTGAACGTAAATCCAATTGACGGGAATATCGAGCCTGGCGGCAAGTTGTACGGCGCTGAGCAAACTAGGTTCGTGTGTCCATCTGTTGCGCTGTGCCTTTACCTAGATGCCCGCTGCAAGGCGGAGGCGTTGCACAGTGATTGGCAAAACCTTCTCCTCACAATTGGGCGAATGGTGTCCTTCGCGCGTCAGTATTTCAGGCTTCGACATATCCCTGTGTCGCAGACACGGGTATCAGCAAGGTCGATCCACCACGATGTTCAACCTCATACGACGGCGCGAAGTTGCCGCCTCTACGTCCCACCTCACGCATCACATTAAAGGGGCGTCCAAATAACGGATGGCTCGGATCCAGCACCTCGATCTTGTCCGGTGATGATTCGTCAGACTCACAAGCAGGGATATTTCTGTAGACCTTCGAGCAGATAACCGAGCTGCGCCGGTGTGATCACCACCGTGCCGTCAGCGGCTGACGGCCAGATGAAGCGGCCGCGCTCCAGCTTCTTCGTGAACAGACAAGCGCCCTGGCCGTCACGCTAGATAAACCTTCCTCGCTCCAATTTTTTCGTGAACAGGCAGGCCCCCTGGCCATCGTGCCAAACGACCTTGATCAGATCGCCGCGTTTGCCCCAAGGCGGCGCATCCTCGGATGCTTACTTTTGTCCGGAAAGTTTTGGCCGCATTGAACTCATCAAATAAGGATTTGCGCCGCGCGGACGAGCACGCGGCGCTTTTATTCGGCAGGGAAAGCAGCTTCGTCTAAGCCTTTGGCCATATTCGATGAATTCTTGCTCCACAATCTCTGACGGGCCAGCGCCGGCAGGGCAGAGGAGATTAATCCTTCAAGAGGCTTTTGTTCTCAGTCGTCGGCACGTACTGGAAAGTGTCTTGTCCTTGCTCAATGGCCGGACCGGAGCCGCCTTCGTAAGCGAGGTTCCAGCTCGTGACTATCTCAGTGTTGTTGCCGTTGACCTGTGCGTAGCCGGTCCATCCGGTTGCGGAATTGCAGTTCTCCGTCGAATTGTTCCAGCCGACCGAAAATGCGATGAACGTCCCGTTTACCCTTCCTGTTAGCGGATAGGGCGAGTTCTGGCATCCGGTGCCCTGGGCTCTGTTTACATATTGGCCGGAGACATTTCCGAACGAGTCGACTTGAATGATCATCGTCGAGCCGGACTGGTTCTGCCAACTGCTGGAAGCCGATGCGATGCTTGAAAAATCCTTGAAGTTGCTTGCATCGAAAGCAAGAGCTGAGGTTGCTACAGCAAACACAAGTGCTGCAACTGCATTAGTACGGATCATGGTTTTTCCTCCTGATGTGCGCCGACCGTCGGCGATCGTACCGAAGGTTGCATATAAACTCGTAATAATCAATCAATCCGAGTAGCAATTTCCCGGGTTGAGAAAACCGAAAGACGGGCCGCGCGTTGCGTGGCGCGGCCCGAGAACGAGCATCAGGAGTGAAGACTTACACGATGCAAATTACGAACGGGATAGCGCAACGCTAATATTTGACCATCATTGGAACGGACAAACTGCATGGCCGCAACCCCGAGAGCTACCTCACGGACGTCCTAACCCAGATCAAAGATTAACCGGTAGATAGGCTTGAAGACCTGTTGCCGTGGAATATGCTTCCGACGGTCTCCACTGCGCAAAAGGCCGCCTGATGGCTCGTTCGATGCATATCTGCACGATCGAAGACGTGGCCACCATGACCGGCGAGAACCTCGAACTGCTCAGAGAGATCGTATCCATCCGAGCAGGGCCGCGGGATTTTGGGCGCCGCGCGTAGTAACGTCGGTTCATGGAGATCGGATCGAACTGCACGGAGATCGGGTGAGAATCGGCGCCGACGGTACGCCATCACATGACCGCGACAGACCCGATCATCCGCCAACACTTGCCGATCGTGCATGAGGCGATGCATCACGTCACCCATATGACCGTGCGCAACCGCGGCACCTTCGGCGGCAGCGTCGCGCATGCGGATCCAGCGACCGAGATGCCGATGATGACACGGTTCCTCGGTGGGACGGTCATCGCCTCCTCTCAGCGCGGCAGACGCGAAATACCTGCAGCCGATTTTTTTGTCGGATCGCTGGTCAACTCGTTGGAACCGGACGAGTTTGTAATTCGCGTCGAGCTCGACGCGATGAGACCGGATGCCGGATGGGGATTTGAGGAGTTTGCAAAACGCCACGGGGACTTCGCACTCGCTTGCTTTGCGACGACGCTGCATTGTGTAGATGGCAGGGCGTCTGACGTTCGCGTTGGCATGATGGGCGTTGGTGAAACCCCGCTGCGGCTTGAAGAGATCATCGAGGACGGATGTTTCCGAGCCGGCTCTCGATACGGTGGCGGATCGCCTGGCTGGAATCCTCACGCCCAACACGGATATCCATGCCTCTGCAGATTACCGCAGGCATCTCTCAGGCGTCCTTGCCAAACGGGCCCTTCGCGCCGCCTGGAGCCGCGCGAACCACGAAAGGCTTCAAGCAAGATGAGTGAGAAGACGATCACCGTCAGCGTCAACGAAGCGTATATGACGCGCACGATCGAAGCACGAACGCTGCTGAGCCACTTCCTGCGCCAGGATCCTTTGCCTGACCGGAACCCATGTCGGGTGCGAACATGGCGTTTGCGGTGCCTGCACCGTCATTCTCGATGGAAGGAGCGCACGCTCCTGTCTGATGCTTGCAGTGCAGGCAGACGGGAGCGAAATCGAAACCATGGCCAGGGAAGCGTCGATACTCGGACGAATCCAAGAAGCGTTCCGCCAGCATCATGGCCTGCAATGCGAATTTGTAGGCCCAGTTTCATCGTTGGCGATCATCGACCTTCTTCGCCACCATCCGCTGGAAACCGATGATAAGATCAGGGAAGCGCTCTCAGGAAACATCTGTCGTTGTACGGGCTATGAAAACATCGTCAACGCCGTCCGCGAACTGGCTAGCAAGAGAGGACCTTAAGATGAAGATGCATTTTCTCGAGGCCGGCCGCCTTCGTATGCGCCGGTCCATCTACGTCCCTGGGGCGCTGAAGGAAGAAGCGATTGAATTGCCGGTTCACGCCACCCTGATGCGCCATCCCCAAGGCAACGCGCTGTTCGATAGCGGATGCAATCCAGAGGCCGCCATCGATCCAGGCGCGCGATGGGGTGGGTTAAGCAAGGTTATGACCCCGATCTTTTCGCCAGAGCGGACGGTCGTTCATCAGTTGAAGACTCTTGCTCTCGATCCCGAGGACATAGATGTTGTGATCTGTTCACATCTGCATCCCGATCATTGCGGCTGCAACGCGTACTTTCGGCGCGCAACGATCCTCTGCCACGAAGCGGAGGCGCAGGCCGCCACGGCAAGCGGTGCAGAAAATCAAGGCTATCTTCGAGGAGAATGGGACCAGCCCCAGGGTTTCCAGACCTTCAATGCCGAGCATGACGTCTTTGGCGACGGGCGCATCGTCTTGCTGCCCATGCCGGGTCATACCCCCGGAATGACCGTCGCCCGTGTCGAGCTGGAAAAAGATGGTTCATTTATACTCGCTTCAGATGCTGCCCCGCTCCAGGCGAGCGTCGACACCGGTATCGCTCCGAGAAATACTTGGAACATCGAACTCGCCGCAGAGGCACTCGCTCGCCTGAAAGCTCTTCGGGAGCGGGGAGCTTCTATCATTTTCGGCCACGACGACGCGCAATGGCAAGAGTTGCGAAAGGGTGTGGAGTTCTACGAATGAGCCAGCAGGACCATTCCGTCGAGCTGCGGCCCAAACTTGTCGGCAAGCGGGACAAGCGCACCGAAGATCCACGTCTGCTGACGGGTGTTGGTCAGTATGTCGATGACATGGCGCCGCGGTATGTTGCATATCGCATTGCGACGCTCCGACCAGCCACATGCCCGAATCCTGAACATCGATGTCGGCGATGCGTTCTCGGTGCCCGGCGTCGTCGCGATCTATAACGCGAGCGACCTGGAAGGAGAGATCAAACCTGCCATACCGACCTCGCGTATGCCTGGTTATTACGCCACCCCCATATGGCCACTTGCACGCGGGAAAAGGTGGCCGTTCTATCGGATCGTGTCCCAGTACGTGGCGTAGGTGACGGTAGGGAGTAAAGCCGAGCGCCCGCGCGCTTCTCGTTGCGCTGTAGCGGGTGACCGGCTTTGCGGGCGGCCATCAGTGTTTTTCCGCTAGGGTCGGGTTGTTCAAGACCAACCTGACGGAAAGATCACCGATGACCAATGACATGATGAACGTGCGCTCCCTTGTTGAGAAGAGTGCCGATGCAGATTTGTTGCGTGAGATGATCGGCCTTGCCGCCGAGCGGCTGATGGAGCTGGAAGTAGGCTCGGCTACGGGTGCAGACTTCGGTGTGAAGAACTCGATGCGGCTCACTCAACGCAATGGCTACCGTGACCGCGATTGGGAGACGCGGGCTGGCACCGTCGAGCTTCGCATTCCGAAGCTGCGCAAAGGCAGCTACTTTCCGAGCTTCCTTGAACCGCGCCGCATGGCAGAGAAAGCTCTGACGGCCGTTATCCAGGAAGCGCATATCCAGGGAATCTCGACTCGTTCTGTCGACGACTTGGTCAAGGCCATGGGTATGAGCGGCATCTCCAAAAGCCAGGTGAGCAGCCTAACATCGGGACGAACGCAATCTGCGGGGCGAAGGTGGCTGCGACGGCCATCCTCATCAGCGGCTGGAGATAGATCAGATAACCGCCCACGGTGACAAGGATGCCGATCTGGAGTAGCGGCTCGGAGATGCTGGTCCCAACGAAACTGCCCACCGGTTCCGCTTCCGCAAAGACGATCGACAGCTCAACCCCCTCGAGCGTGGATTCCGATGGCGGCGTCTCGGCCCGATGCAGAACGCGCGCCCCGAGCCAAAGCGTGCTTTTTTCGCCCACCCAGCTTCTTTAGAGGTTGGAGGTGAATTTATCGCGCCCTTCAACACTGCGACCGCGAGATAGAGGGAGACGAGAAAGAGAAGAGACCGGTATGACGCTTGCTCGGTCGCCTCATTGACGATCCGGCGCTGGAGTTCGAGAGGCGCCGCGCCGATAACGAAAAGAGCCAGGGACAGCCCTGCGACCAACGCCTGATGACGCCTTCCCATCAGCCAGATGAAGCCGAATAGTTCGGAGAGCATCGAATCCGTCGCGCCATTTGCGGGACGCGGCCGGACAATTAAATCCTGGAGGGCCAGATGTTCATCGCGCACTCACGGGTCAGAGAGAGCGCTCGACGCGCCCGGTTCGGGAGTCGTCGGATGGCCTCACCAGTAGGACGCTCACGACCGTCCCCACCATGAGGATCAGGATGACGAGGAGAAGCCTCGACACGACGGCGTCTGCGATGACCCTGACAAACATGACGGAAACTCCAGGGACGATTTCATAGTTTGAGAGAGCTCACCATGCGGTATCCAGGGTGATGTTGTTTACCACGCCGCCGACGCCGCGGATGCTTTCCGCCGCCACCCTGGCCGCCGAGCATTCCAGCTCCGTCTCGACCTCTCCCCTCAGGGTCACTGCCCCGTCGGAGACGGTCGCATTGACGATGGGGAACCTTATTTCGAACTCGGTTTCCAGGCGGCCACGAACGGCCGTCCCTAGGGCCTCGTCGCCGGAAGCAGTACACTGCCGTCGAACATCGAGAAGCGCTCGCATCAAGTCGTGACGGCTGATTATGCCGGCGAGTCTGCCGTTCGGTGTTTGATGTCGTGGGCCTGCAGGAGTTCTGCGAGCTGGCTCGCGGTTGCGCTCGGGGCGGCGCTGACGACGGGCGTCGACATCACGTCCTTGACGCGCCAGCTTCGGGCCTTCACATAGTCCGCCAGTGCATCTTCGCGGTCGCGCGTATGCGGTACCGCCCGTCTCGCCCAGGATGACGCCACCCGGCGCAGCAGGTCTCCCCGGTGACGATGCCGGTGAGCCGCCCTTCGCCATCGATGACGGGCACCGCGCCGATCTTGCTGGCGTTGACGATCTCGACGGCTTCCCTGACGTTGTGTCCCTCGTCGAGCGTCGTCACGGGGTCGTCATGATGTCTCTAGCAAGCATCGCGCTGTCTCCTTTTCGATCGGACAATTACGGAGCCAACTTGTTGAGCGCATTGACGTGGATCAAGGCAGACACGAAGCCGCGGGAGGCATCCTTCACGCGTCGTCGTCTCTGAAGCCTTCCGACGAAGTGCGGCGTCAGGCTCGCCCGCATTGCAACTTATTGAGGATCGAGGCGTTACGGTTCGGTCTCGTCCTCGCGCGGCGTACCAAATTCTTCCCGCGCCGTCGCAAGGAGTCTTATGCAGCAACCCGTCAAGCTGGTATCCGTCGGCACCGCCGTTCCGCCACATGTCATCGACCAGCGTGACGCGGCGCGAGCCTCGCACACCGCGTTCTCATCGCGATTTGGCGATTTCGAAAAGCTGGCAAGGGTGTTCGAAACCTCGGGAATTCGGCGCCGCTATGCCGTCCGGCCGATCGAGTGGTATCTCGAGACGTCGGGATGGCCCGAACGAAACCTCGCTCATATCGAGGGCGCTGGTGCAATGTTCGTCGCCGCCGCCAGCAAGGCTCTCGTGTCGGCGGGCATTGCAGCAGGCGATGTCGACACGATCGTAACCGTCTCCTCGACTGGTATTGCGACACCTAGTCTGGAAGCGAGGGTAAGCCGAGAACTGGGCTTCCGGGACGATGTCGAACGGGTTCCCGTGTTTGGCCTCGGCTGTGCCGGCGGAGTCTCTGGGCTTTCAATCGGGTCACGGCTGGCGGCATCCCGGCCAGGCTCAGTCGTGCTGGTGGTCGCCGTCGAGACCTGCACGTTGGCATTTCGCATGGACAAGCTTACGAAGGCGAACATCGTGGCGACCGCCCTCTTCGGCGACGGGGCCGCCGCCTGCGTGGTGCGTGCTAGTGAGACCGGTCTGGCCGAGGTCGAACTTGCAGGCCAGCATACGTGGCCCGACACGCTAGACATCATGGGATGGAGCGTCGATCCGGAGGGTCTGGGCGTGATCTTCGATCGTGCGATACCACCGTTCGCCGAAACTCATGTGCTGAAGGGCGTAACGTCCATACTCGCCCGATCAGATCTTGCTCCTGCCGACGTTGACCGGTTTGCGTGCCACCCCGGTGGATCAAAGGTTATCACCGCCTTGGAATCGGCGCTTAAACTAAGCCAGGGAACCCTCGACCAGGAACGTGAGGTTCTCTCGGACTATGGGAACATGTCCTCGCCAACCGCGCTGTTCGTACTCGAGAAGCTTCTTGCGCAAGGACTACCCAGGAGAACTGTCCTGACGGCGATGGGACCGGGCTTCACCCTTAGCTGCCTCTCGTTGACGGCTGCAGCATGACCCGGCGATCATTCTCCAGGACGTTTTAAGATCGCATCGTTTGCAGAACGAACAGGACTCGAAACACGTAGCTGACGCTGCAAAGGCTGCGATTGCCGTGGGACACCCCAAGTCGAAGGCGAGGTTGCCACCTCGCACTCGAATCCTTTCTCTTGCGTGCCGGCGTAGCTGCGGCAGTATGGCTGGTGGTAGTCGCTACCCAATCCGGTCCTCTGTCGCACTAGGAGGAGCGTGCCCAGCGCCAATTCTGGATTTCCGGCAAGTCTTCTCCACGCTCCCGCACGAACGCCCGGTGCTCGTCGAGCTTTGCATGCAAGGCTGCCGTCACATCTGGCACCTTTTCGGCGAGGCCGGGCACGCGCGCGATCGGTCGCGATGTCTATCTGCGTGTATCTGAACCATGCGATCCAGCCATGGCACTGAATGTGCATCGGCAAACAAAAGCGGATTTACAACCAACGTTGTCAGATACGTCTCCCCCAAGCGGGATTGATGTCTCGGGGGCCAGTGTCTCTCGATTACGCCTGTCATCGATCGCCGACCTCGGCAGGCCACAAGGAGTGGGAAACTTTGATCTCCTACGCACTTTGCTCATCGCTTCCCATTCCTAGCTGCATTGAAGCGTATCTGGGGCAGAGTGACTTCAAATAGGCGCTTCAGCGGAGTCCACCGACCGAGGCACTGGATGTTCGCAACCAACTGCCGCTTTTCCGGAAGATGATGAGTTAAGGTGGCAGGAAACGGAATAAGACTGGTTGACGAGAAGCCCGGGAAAAACAACAGAAACTGGTTCGAAAGTTCTTGTTCGTTCATCAGCGCTTTTTGTTGGATTGTGAGAGCACGGATCCTGCCAACTGCTTGGTAGCAGTGCTGTATTTCGTGCTCGATAGAACCTGCGAAGCCTTGTCCTCCATCGCAGCTCCTGTCTGCTTTGAGGTGCCCGCCTGCAAGGGCTCTGTTGCAAGATCGACTCCGACTATGTCCTGATGTACCCGGCGATCCGCCCCGGCAGCTACGTCCTCATTTCCGTGACCGACACCGGCACCGGAATGACGTCCGATGTGATGGAGAGGGCTTTCGACCGTTCTTCACCGCGAAACCGACGGGCTCGGGAACGGGGCTTGGGCTGAGCATGGTCTACGGTTTCGCAAAGCAATCCGCAGGGCACCTGCAGCTCTACAGCGAACTTGGCGAAGGGACGACGGTGCGCCTCTTTCTTCCACGCGCCGACGCCGGAAAGGATTCTCATCCGAACGAGCAGCGGGCTGAGGAAGCCCCGCCTCGGGGCACGGAAACTATCCTGGTGGTCGAGGACGACGCGAGAGTTCGCCGAGTGACGGTCAGCCGCCTGCAGACGCTTGCCTACTTCGTGATCGAAGCTACGAACGGGATCGACGCGGTGAAGGAGCTGGAGGCGGGGCATGACGTAGCGCTCCTGTTCAGTGATGTGGCCATGCCGGGAATGAACGACGACGAACTGGCCCGGAATGTCCGGGAGCGCTGGCCGAGGGTGAAAATTCTCCTGACGTCGGGCTTTTCTGAACCCCATGCCGCGGACAAGGAGATCGAAGCGGGCGCCGGCTGGCTGAAGAAGCCGTACACTGCATCGGAGATGTCGACACGTCTCAGGCTGCTGCTCGCCACGAGGCCTAATAGCGATTCTGCTCGACAGCAGGATTTCAATTTAGAAAAATCAAACCCAAACCTCAATCGCGCTGCCGTTGCGGGGACTCATATCTTTCTTCGCGGAAGATCCCAGCCTACGTCGCCACCCAAGGTCGCTCTCCAAGAACATCAATGGTCGCCTTGTGCTCGCGACGGAGGCTCTGCAACGGGTGGTGCGGAATTTCGTTCCGAAGACGAGATCTGCGCGCAAGTCGATCAAGGAAATTGGGCTCTATGCGAAGGGCGCTCAGCGGCGCCCTTGCTGCTGAGTGTGGGCAGAGCAGTAATGTCTAGCCAATCCCGATATTCGATCACCCGACCGTCAGTCGGTCGTCGAGAGTGCTGATCCCTGGAGCGGACCATGCAGCGCGCTCCGCCGCCTGCCGTTCCGACCAGGTCTTCACCTTGCCGGAGAGGATTACCTTTCTGCCTTGGACGTCGATTCTGATTGCATCGGCCTCAAGAGCGGCGTCGCGCTGGAAAGCATCCTCGATGCGTTTCTTGACATCCACCGCCGTAATATGCGGCTTCAGCTCCACTAGGTTGGACACCCCTACTACGCCGGCGAGATCCCGCACGGCGTCGTAGGCCGCGTTCTTTTGATATTGCCACTCGACCTCTCCCCGCAAGGTGATCCACCCTTTGAGGACCCGCACCTGCACCGAATCCTTTGGCACGGAAACGTTCCAGTCGAGCATTTTGACAGCTCGCCGGGCGATGTCGTCGTCGTCTGTTTCCTTCGGCCCGAAAATCCGGACCTCGATATCGGCAGCTATTCCGCGCACGCCCTTGACGCGACTAACCACGCGCTCTGCGGCTTCTTTCTCCGCGTAGGTGCGCACGTGACCAGTCAGTGTGACGATCCCGCTATCGACCGCGACGCCGATATCAGCCGCGTCGATGCTGGGCTCGAATTCCATTTCGTCGAGAATGTTCTGTCTGAGTTGAATGTCGTTCATGACAACCTCCTTCAGGTTTGCGACGTGCCGATCGTGACAGCGCCGCAGATTTTCGTCGTTGATCTTCATCAAGCACGAGAGCGACCTTGGAATTTCAGCGGACAGAACACGGTCTGCGGGCTGCTACTGGGTCTGCACGTCAGCGGCCACGAAGAGGCGGTGGCCGTTCCTCACGACGGTGATGAGAGCACGGGCATGCTCCTTCACGAGTATTGAGAGGAGTTGCCCGACGTCCGTCACCGGCTGCTGGTCGAGAGCGACGATAACGTCGTCCGGCTGCAGGCCGGCCTGTGCCGCGACCGAACCCTCGGCGACGACGACGACGCGGGCGCCGGGACCATCGGGAGAGTTCGCCATCTCGGCGTCGGCGAGAGGGCCGCGGGCGATATGAATGGTACGCGAAGCAGCCGGTTCGGCAACCGGTGCGTCGGACACCACGGGAAATGCTTCTATCCTTCGGCTCGCGCGGTCGATCTGGAAGGACGGCTTGGACTGCAACGGTAGCGATCCCACAAGCCTTCGAACGTCGGACGCGCCGCGCACCGTCCTTCCGTCGACCATCCGAATGACGTCGCCCGGCTGAATTCCTGCATTTGCCGCCGGTGAACCCGGAAGGACTTCGCTGACCAGCGCGCCCGCCCCTTCATCGACGCCGAACGCCTTTGCGAGACCGGGCGTCAGGTCCTGCGTTAAAATTCCCACCTCGCCGCGTACCAACTTGCCGGTCAGGATGAGCTGCCGCATCACGATGCCGACAGTCTCGGCTGGGACCGCAAAACCGATGCCGATGCTTCCTCCGGCGGGGCCGATGATCGCGCTATTGATCCCGACCACGACGCCGTCCTCGCTTACAAGCGCGCCGCCCGAATTGCCGGGATTGGTCGACGCGTCCGTCTGAATGAATCCTTCGTACCCCTCCGATCCCACGGCACGGCGCCCAAGCGCGCTTACGATGCCCATCGTCGCGGTCTGGCCCAGGCCGAAGGGATTCCCGATCGCCACGACGACGTCGCCGACGTGAAGCGAGGACGCGCTTCCAAACTCGGCTTGAACAAGATGATCAGGTGGAATTTGAACGACAGCGACATCCGTCTCGGGATCGGCGCCGACAAGTTTCGCTTGGAAGCGTCGGCCGTCGGAGAGCGCCACCTCGATTTTTGAGGCGCTTGCTATGACATGCTGGTTGGTGACGATGTAGCCGTGGACCTCGTCGATGACGACACCCGATCCGGCCGATTGGAAGCTGTGCTCTGCCGGCGCAGCGTCGTCAGGTAGTCCGAAGAACTTTCTGTAGAAGGGATCAGCAAGCGTTGCATCCGCGTCGTCGAGTTCCCTGCCCTGCACCGAGATGCTGACGACGCTCGGCACGACACGCTGGAGCATCGGCGCGAGCGACAGGCTGTCTGCAACGGCTGGAGCCGACAATAGGCTCTCACCTGCGATGAAGAGCGCCGCCAAGGCGAGCAACGAACGCGACATCTCTGATCTCCTTGCGGAAGCGCCGCCGGTTGTCGGCGGACGTCTTGACGAAGAAGCTTTTGTGTAGCGCAAGCAAAGCGCATTGATCCTTGTCAAGGGGAACATCGGCTACGGAACGATCACGGCGGCTCCAGAGACACGGCCTGCGCGCAGATCGTCGAGAGCCTCGTTCGCATGCTCGAGGGGGTAGACGCTGGTGAAGCATCTGACCCCTGCCGCCTTCCCGATCGAGAAGAATTCCGCCCCGTCGCTCCGCGTCAGGTTCGCCACCGAGACGACCCGCCGCTCGCCCCAGAGCAGACGATAGGGCATGCTCGGAATGTCTGACATGTCGATGCCGCCGCAGACCAACGAGGCCGGACGGAAGTTCACGCTTGATCTTGGCGCCGTCTGGACCGGGTTTTCCGGTGAAAGGCCGCCGGTGCCGCTCGACGCCGCCATCATCTTCGCGCCGGCCGGCGAGCTCGTGCCAATGGCGCTCGACGTGGTGCGGAAGGGCGGAACGGTTGCCGACCGGCAAAGATCTCGTCTTGAATCAGAGCGCCCGCGCGAAACGCGGGTGCGAGGTGAAATTAGATGTGGCGCTTGGATATAGGCCGCGTAGATATGGCATGTGGTGCTCCGATTGTGGGATGCGGGTTCGGCTCGAGCATCGACGGTCATTCCGTTCTGACTGCACTGCGTCCCGACACGGCCGTGACGGCAATGCCGTAGAAGACATGAGGAGAGCCATCGGGCATGGGGAACTCCTGGGGCTTTATAGAGCCGATTTCCCACCAGTCCGAATACTTTTGGAGAAGACCACGCGTGGAGCCGTTCGCTTTGTCGCGCCTCGCTGTCAGGAAATTCCTCGAACCTGCCTTCGACGACGATGCTCGTCCACCCGCCGGCGCTCGAACGCTGCTCGATGTGTAGGCAGACCTTGTCGTTCCCCGCATCCAGTCGAGCTTCTTGCCGGGCATGGTGAAGCTATAGGCGACGCCGTTGGAAAAGGCGAAATAGATCGCCGCCACGTAGAGCTGCCCATCCTTGCAGCATGCCAGATGACCGAAACGCTCGTTCTCCAGGATGCGGTAGCACTCACCGGGGTTGATCTCCGTCAGATTGATCGTCATGGCCGTGTCCTCCAGCTTCGATGAAGGCGCGATTATAGGAGCTTCATTGCGCCGCGGCCTTGACCAAGCGCAATGCGAACTCTCTCAGCGGCATGCATCATGACGGAAGTTAAACCTCAGGAGGCAAGCATGAAGCCGCAGTTCCATCTCCCGTTGTCGACCTATCCCGACGCGAGTTCCTTCGCCATAATCGACAATGCTATCGGCCTCGCTAGGCAGAATGACGCCCATCTCGTCGCCAGTATCCCACAAGTCCGGATCCCCCAGGTCCATCCGCCCTTTCCCACCGTTATCGATGTCGAGACATGGCGGGGACAAGCAGAACGGTATAGCCGGGACAGCGGGACTTCGCTGCGGGGACACATCGCCGACGCTATTTCGGAAACTGGCTTCGAGGTGCGAATCCACGGATTCGAGGTCAGGGAACCGTTCGTCTATGAACGCTTTTCTGAAATTGCCAAGTGCTACGACCTTTCCATCGTCGAAGCCTCGGAGCTCTCCCGGCAACTCTCCGAAACGCTGCTATTCGGAAGCGGCCGTCCGCTCGTGCTATTTCCAGCCACCAGCGTCTACTCTCGTGTGGACACGATCGCCGTCGCCTGGGACGGCAGCGCCACCGCAGCGCGCGCCCTTTCCAGCGCACGGGTCTTCATCGAACGCGCGATCAAGGTGCAGGTCATCTCGATCACCGACGACAAGGAGATCGACGAGGCGAACCGCGCCCTCCTGATCTCTTCGTTGAAGCATTCGGGACTCGACGTGGATGACGTATCGATCCAGGCAGGCGGCGAGACCGCGACAGGCGCCATCCAATCGGCCGCGCTGGAACGAAAGGCGGACCTTCTGGTCGCGGGCGGATTTGGCCATTCGCGGCTTCGTGAGTTCATCCTCGGCGGCGTCACTCGAGAACTTCTCGTCAAGGCCGAGCTACTAGTGCTTCTCGCCCATTAGAGGGCGCGAAGGGCGTTTAGAATGACCGCGACGTCGATGGCCTCCTAAAGCAATGCCCCGCCGACTGGCGGAAGGTATTGAAGCCGGTCTTCGAGCGTGATCGTGCCAGCCGGCGTGCCGTCAAACACTACCTTGACACGCATTGCGCTGCCTGACCCGTTAGGCGTCTCCTCCGACGCCGACGCGCACGCCATCGACGATTCCGGATCCCGCGGTCTCGGTCACCTCCGATGGGCGGCTCACTCCCAACCCACGTCTATGCGCCTCGTCCACCAGCGCGCGTCCGACCACATGGCCCGACGCCTGGTCCAGCGAGGCGGCCAGCCGCAGGATCCTGTTAGGATGCTCCGATCCCTCGATGTGGCCGACTTCGGGCTGTCCCGCGGTGAGCGTCCCCGTCTTGTCGAACACCGCCACGGTGGCCTGGACGAGTGCCTCGAGAGGTCCCGCACCCTTCACCAGAACGCCCTCCTTCGCAAGTGCGACGGGTACGGCCAGGATCAACGGACAGGGCGTGGCGACGACCAGCACGGCCACGATCCTTGACAGGTCTCCGGACATGAACGCCGAGACGCCTGCAATCGCTACCGTGGCGAACAAGAACCACACCGAGAACCGGTCGGCCAGTCGCATCAGCTTCGCCTTGGAGCGCCTCGATGCTTCCACGAGCCTCACTATTCCGGTATTCCGGCATAGGTGCTGTCTCGGCGCGACTTAGAACGCGGATTTCGATCACGTCCCCCTCGTTCGTAGCGCCACTTGAAATGTTGCCATCCCTCGCGATGCGCACCCTTAAAGGCTCTCCGGTCAGGACCGCCTGGTCGATCGTCGCGACTTCGCTGACGAGAGCCCCGTCGGCCGGTACGACGTCGCCCTTGCGTATCAGGAGCACGTCGCCGACCGCGATCTTCTCGATTGACCCCCTTGCTATGTAGATCAGCGCTTCGCCTGCCCGGCGCTGGCCGGGGCCAGATCTGAGACCGTGCGATGCAGATATTCGGCACAGGACCCCGCAGGACCATATTCATCTTCATTGTCTTCACGACTTCGAATCAAATCAACTGCTTAGCCTTGAAAGACGGCCTATTCTCCAAACGGAAGTTCAATTTCTTCGCCGTTTCTTTTTCCGCCCTCGGTCAGGACCGTGTTGAGCCGCTCGGCATCTTGTGCTGGCAGCATTCCCGCCCCGGTTCGAATACCTTCTCGCCATGTAGGCCCGCGCCTCCATGCTTCGTTGTAGACGAGCGCCAAGTCGGTAGATCGCCTTGTCTGCTGCAGCGCTTCGAAGAGCAGCGCAGCTTGTCGGATGTCCTTCTCACGCTTCGCCGGCCCCTGCCCGTCCGTGTTTCGGCGGCTGGCGACTATTAGCTTGTGGACGGCATACCGGGACGGATCAGGGACGACGACCGGAACACCGCTTCGGTGGAGCAGCATTGTCCTGACGGGTTCCCTTATGAGGAAGTCGAGAAAGCGCAGTGGATCCGCGCTGGCGCCACCAAGAGCGGGCATCTTCGCCGGCTGATCGATGTAGTCATCCGAACCACGGTTCGACGTCAGGAACTCAACCCTGTAGCCGTCGGCATTCTGAAACGCTGACGATACCGCGGCTCCCGATCGATGTGGAACTGGACGAAAGCTGGCGTCGACGCCCTGCAGCAACTCAAGGATCGGAGGCAGACTATCTTCGACCTCCCGACTGATGGCATAGTCCTGGGCGATGTCAGCATCGCCGGTCAGGATCGCAGCCATGGGAAGACGGACACCGAGCAGTCCTGAATAGCACTGAAAGGCCACCGTGCCTATGAGAATACCCCGGAGCCGAAAGAGACCGCCATCGGCAAGAGCCTCGACGATATCGCCCGACATGGCGTCAGGGGCGATCATCCCGCCTTCGCGGGTCAGGGTATTTACCAAGCGCCTGCGAGCGCGTAGATCGTCCTTGTCCCGCTTATGATCAGCTACGCGCTGTGCGATAACCGGATCATCAGCGGAACCGACGTAACGACGTTTCGTACCACCATGTCCATCCGGGATGTCGAAATACCAGTACTTGCGCCCCTTGATGTTTGCCGGGGTGAACCGACCCTCCGGAGGGAAATCGGCCGTCCAAGCGGCGTCGAGCGAGCGCTGACCGAGCTCAGCGAGCATCGTCTGATACATGAGGTCGATGGACTTCATAGCTCGACTCCAGGGTTATACTGTTTTTCAAAAACAGTATAACGGTCGTGAGGATAGGTCGCAAGATAGGATGCCGCCTCTATCGCCTTGAAAGGACACCTGCAACAAGCTTAAAAGGCAGGCAGCGCGTCACGCTCATCGTTCAAACCGCTCCAGCATTTTTCTCAACTGCGCGTTTTGCAACGTTAGCTTTCTGGCCAGCTGATCCCTGAGCATCCTGATCTCGTCATCGAGGCTCATCCCGTTTGCAGTTTGGATAAATTGGGGATCGTCTGCAATCGCCACCGCTTCCTTGCTGCGGCTCCTTTGCTCGCGCGGTGCGACTCGGCAATTCGCTTGAGCCTAGCGGCATCATTCGCAGCGGTGACGTCGAAACCAGTACCACCTGATATAGCGGGATCAGCGACCTCCACGATTTCGGCAACTTCGCCGTCGACCTTGTCGTGGACATCGCTTTCGGCTTCTTCGGAATGCACAGGCTTGAGGGAAATTGCACCGGGTTGACCGTGACGAGGTAGCTCCGCGCCTGCCGGCCGACCATCGCTATTCAGGCTGTCCTCGGCAGGCGTTTCAGTCGGACCAGAACTAGGCAACGCCTCCGGCGAAACCTTCTCGGTCGAGCCGCTTTCTCGCTTTTGTTCGCGTCCCGGTGAGACCAGTCGGGCAAGAAATTTCCAGGGAGACGCCATCTATCCGACCTCGCGTTTTATCCCGCAAGCAGGCAGTAAGTCTTCATTCCGGCAACAGCTCACCGTCGCCAAATTTTATCTCTTGATAAGCATGGAAATGCGGCCGGCGATTGACCAGCTGCTTTTATCAATCGAGCTTGAGCCGTTTGCGCAGATCGGCATTTTCAGCGCGAAGTTTTTCA
Source organism: Rhizobium aethiopicum (assembly GCF_900094625.1). Lineage (GTDB taxonomy): Bacteria > Pseudomonadota > Alphaproteobacteria > Rhizobiales > Rhizobiaceae > Rhizobium > Rhizobium aethiopicum. Next base: position 91,254 of record NZ_FMAJ01000016.1, read on the forward strand.
GCCAGAAGCTTGCGCAGCCGCTGATTTTCCTCTTCTAACTGCAGGAGGTCCGCCATTTCATCGATCGCTGTCATCGGCGCGGCAGGCGCCGGCTGCACAGCCTTTGGAGCGCGGCGCACCGGTGCGCGTTTGGCACTCGCCGCAGCTTCGACCACCTTTGTCTTGCGCCCTCTCCTCTTCACACCACCGGCGCCGGCCAGAGCAGCTGCTGGCTCTGCCGTAGTGTCAGCTGACGCGGTTTCGAGTGCCGCGGCTTTCTTGGCCCTGGGTTTGCGCTGTTTCTTCGGCGTAATTGGCGTTTCGACAACGGCCGGCACATCGGCACTGGTTGCAGTATCAGTCTCGTCGGCCATGCTCGTCTCCTGTGTATCTGATGCAGTTGTCGACGGCTCAAGAGGCGGTGTCAACAACGACTCAGCCTGATCTGGTTTTGGTAGAGAAATTTCGCTGTTGGATTTGCCACTCTGAGAGCTATCCGACAGAAACGGCATTGCCTCTTTGTCTAGGTCGCGAGCGACGGATTTTAGGTCCACGTTGCCCCAGATCGAGTTCGACCTAGTATCGAGTTTTCGTCTGCCGCTTTTGTACTCGACGGCAAAACTGCGTTGCACTTTTTTCAATATAAAAGCCCTTGAAAAATTCACGGGATGATTTGGTGATAGGGTGGTGTATCCGAAATAACGATTACCGGACTGCCCGTCTATAGCCACGCTCGAATGTCCACCTCACCTTTCCAGGAGCAGAATTCGTGGCCAGTCGAATGGGGGATGAGACGGGTGAGGCTACATTGGCCCTGAACGAAGTCAAACCGTACTGATTCAAAAGTTGCACGTGGGCAACTTATCGGCGAGCTTCCTTGTTGTGCATCGCCGGAGTCTTAAAAGATTTTAACTGCCGAACCCTCAATCGAAGAAGCAATGCGCCTGTCAACCTTGTCTTTCTTTGCTCGCCTGCCGGGCCAGTTCCCTTCGATCCATTATGCGATCTTCCTGGCCCAAAACGTGAACTCCATAGCAACAAGCCGGCCGCTGGCCTCGAAAGCTCTCCCAGTACCAGCGACGTAGGAATGTCCTGGGCCGAGCGGATTGCGACTGACCGCTAGAGCCAATATCGGTGCGCCGGCGGAAGCTTCATGCGTGCGAGCCCTCATTCTTTTGGATGACTTTCCGCGCATCGTAAAAGCGTCATACTATCTTGGCGGGAAATTCGGAGAGGGGCATGCATTATCGCCAAAGGTCGGTGCTGTCTGCGGCACCTTGGCTGATCATCGGAGCTGCCGTAGTAGGCGCTTCGAGCGGTGTAACTGTTGCAGACTTCGAAAAGCCGGAACTGCTAATCGCCGCCCTGCTTGTCGGCCTTATCATCGGCATGTCCGTTGAGCAGTTCCTAACCAGGACGAGCAGACAGGCGTGGCGCGAGAGAAACAGGTCACGATCGGAGGAAAGGCGCTGGAACGAGCGCATCATACAGGAACCCAGGCTTCAGACGCCAGCTGCTGAGCCATTGCGTCCAGTCGACGCCACGGATCAACTGCGTATTGTGATGCGCTCCAATTTCACCATTCAGCCATTGTTGAACAAGAGCGAAGCCCGGGTGTTTCGGGAACTCGACAGCGTCGTGATCGGCTGCAATTCCACCTGGCAGGTGATGGCTCAGGTTTCGTTGGGCGAGATCCTTCGAAGTGCCGACCCAGACGCCTACAGTTGCATCAACTCCAAACGTGTCGACTTGCTCCTCGTCGACGGCAATTGCCAACCGAGGCACGTCATCGAATACCAGGGCGGAGCACACCACCAAGGCACCGCGGCCGCGCGTGATGCGGTAAAGAAGGAGGCGCTGCGACGCGCCGGGATCGGCTATTATGAGGTGGTGGCTGGCCAAACGACGCCGTCGGAACTCAGGCGATTGGTCGAGAAGCTGGTGGACAACCCGCGTGTCACTTAAAGCGATATCATCACAAACCTATGCACGGCCGAGCCTCTTCGACAGGAAGAAACGATTGTCTTGCCGCGATGTAATTGAGGCACACCCGGAATGATCTCCGATCTCCAGGCGGTTCGCGAAAATCTGTTTCCGGCCAGTCGCGCAGCGATCGAGGACTTGCAGGCGTTCCCTTGGCATCGTGATCGAACCAATCGAATCCAAGCCTACAAGGCGCATTCGTCGCAAGCCATCGTAATCGATGTACTGCCAGAACTTTGTCGCCATCCCGCAACGTTCCGGGCGATGAGCCTGATGGCCCTTGAAGGCACCCGGAATTGCCAGCGAGGCGCACAGGCCGGCTCCAGTCGCTCCGCCCAGATGTAGACGGCGACAATTGCCATGAGTGGCAGATGATGCGACGGCGCAAGCAAGGGCAACAGCATCAAGCCCCAACAGCTTGCAATGCACCAGAGACCGTGTGTCATCCCCCATGCCAGCACATTTTCATAGGCCGCCGGCGGAAAGGCGGCCAGGCTGGGGCGGCGATGACACCGGTTCAGGGCGACCTGCTTCCAGGGTGAAATCTGCCAGATAAACGCGATGATCAGGCACGCGACCAGAGGCAGGGCGGAACTGGTTGAAGCTAGGCGCAGCGTGATCGCGACGCCGAGGAGAGCAATACCCGCCACCATCCATGTACCGAGATAACTGACGACAAACAACAGCTCGGCCCACGGCCGCACGCGCCAGAAGCTGCGCTCGCGCACATGCCTCAGTGGAACAGAGAGCGTCGGCAGCATCATTGCCATCACCATCATCGCCCAGCTGACGATCAGCTGCAAAGGTGAGACGTAACTGAAGAAAAAGGCATAAGTCTTCGGTGAGGGAGTGGACCAGACGAAAGCAGCGGAACAGATCGTCGGCATGGAGGTGCTGTCGCCGCCGACAGCCAGGGGAATCCATGCCGAGCCGGCAGCCAGTGCGAGTGGCGCAAAACCGCGGCGCCACTCGCGCACCGCAGGAGAGGTGCTGCGCAAGACGCTCACTCGAATTGCCGATAGATGCTGATCCGGCCGATTTTGATATTCGCCGCATCCGGGATGTTTTCGAGCGGGACGAAACTTACCGGCAGGCGGGCGACATCAAATTCGCCGTCGAGGTGCATTTTATCGACAATGTCTGTGATTTCCAGCTTGTATGTGATGCCGTTTCCGGAATGTTTGCCTGCCGGATCGCTCGCCTGCGTCACGCCAAAGAGCGCGACACTGCCCGCCAGATATTTCTTGTTCCCGGCGGGATCGGCCCCCTCGGGCAGCCCGACATAGACCTGGAATATCACGGCGTCATGCACGCCGGTGACATTCTCGAGATTGAGAAACACGCGGTCGGGCGCCGTCGGGGCGATCCTGTTGGCGCTCAGGCTTTGGCTCACCCTGGCCCTCGCATCCGGCTCGACCTTGACAGAGCTGCGCATAGTGCCGCTGCCGGCGAGCGACATGCCGCTGTCGCTGGCCGCGACCAGTTCCACCTTGTTCTGTGTCGGCATGTCTAAACCTCTTGTGGCAGCAACGGAACTCCGCGCAATGCCCAGTCTCTCCATGCGTGCGGCGACGGTGACGATCGGTCCGGCCTCCGCGCCGGGTGTCAGGTCGTCGTATTCATAGCCCAGACTGGCCAAGTCCTGCATTTTCGTCGGAGTATAAACCCATTTGGTCTTATCTGGGTTCGGCATTGTAAATTCGCGCTCACCGATGCTCGCCGGCCCATCCAACCATTTGGAGTCTGTCGGATTTTGCCAATCCGTCGGCGAAGTAAAGGGTTTGCCTGTGGGAAATTTGTTCCAGCTCTCCCACAACCGATCGATATTGCAGTGATGTAGGTAAAAGATAGGGTCGAGCGCTGCCGCGGTCGGAGTCGACATCAGGCCCGGCAATGGGCGCCCGGCCTGAGGCGAACCTGGCGGAAACACCAGGGTTGGGTGACCACCACCAACCAGCACATGGATGATGTTGTGCGGATCCGATTCGATTCCGCCGCTTTCTTCGCCGCTCCAGCTGAAGCCCGTTTCAACGCCACCGAATCCGGCACTGCCCCCGCCGCCGGGTCCGGCAAATTCTGGATCCTGCATCGCATTCAGGTTGGTTTGCGAGCTGACGTCGAATGGTGTGCTGCTGCTGAGCACCCCCCACCGCTGTTCGACAAACAGCGGATTGTCTCCGGTGCCATCCGGCCAATTGGCCGTGCGGAATGCCGGCGGCAGGACGTCCTGATCGGTTCCGAAATAGTTCCAATAGGGCAAGGCCCAGCTGGCGCTTGGTCCGTTGAGCAGTTCGATCTCGTGCCGGAGCATATTTTCCAGAGCCAGGAGATACCCGCGATGCCAGGGCAGGAAATACCAGCTCTGGTGCTGACATTGGTCGAGATAGGTCGACGTGTCGGATGCATTGGGGTCCGCATCGGCACTGTCGGTGATCTGATAGAAATCCCAGAGCCCGCGCCACATCCCATGAATCGCCGCATAGAAGTTCCAGCTTGTCGGATCTTCCAGCTTGCGGGCCTTCATCGCCTTGACGCCCCTTGCATACCAGAGGATCGGGTCGGCCCAGTCACTTCCCAACTCAAAGATATTCTCCCGTTTGCGCATCGCACTGTCCTCTCAGGAAACGATCGAGAATTGCTGGCCGCAGACTGCACGCGACCACTCAGGCCGGCCGCATCAAACGCGCACCGCATAGAACGTGGCCGTATAACCCGCGGGTGACTGACCATTGGAGTGGGTCACTGTCCGAATAACCGTACCGACGATGGTGTCGATCTGGTCCACGCCGTTCGGCCAGCGGGGAACGGGATAGCCGAGATAGTCGTAGACCCATTCCTCGTTGTCGATCATGCCGCGCCCCTGCCATTTCAGCGTCGCCGGCGCGCCGTCCGTGGCAGCCCCGTCGAGGGAAAGAGACCAGCCGGTTCCGCCAAGAGAACCGCCGATCTTGCCGGGCGCAGGCTCGGACAAAATCAGCGTTCCCGCGCCAAAGCGCAAACTGTCGAAAGATGCGGAAAGGTCGGGGTTGTTCACCAGGCTTCGATAACTCCAGATGCCGGAAAAGCTTATCGCCATGATAGTCCTCCTTCGGTGAAGCATGCTCAAATCATGTGGCGAGCGGCAGAGGGTCCCCCCGCGTCAGGCGATGCCGACACCGTCGAATGACGCGTCGATCGCCGAAATCCGTCGCGCAAGCTGAGCGGATGGAGCGGTCCTGAACAAGGTGCGTGCCGCACTGACGACAGCCCGACGACTGTCACGGAATTGCGAGGTGCGCGAGAGCAGCTGCGTCACCGCGACATAGAAGACCGCGGCGACTTCGTCTGGCGTGAAGACCAGACTGCCGCCTTCCTCCGCCACCAGCATGAGATAAGCCGCCTTGTTATGGATACCGCTGTTGACATGCACCCCTCCCCAGTCGCCATTCTGAGTGACCGGCATGATCCGATACTGGTTCATATGTGCAGGCTGGCCCCGCGACGCGGGATCGGACATGTCGCGGATGGGACCGCCGCCTCGCGCGAACCCCTGCCCGAGCCTCCAGTCCCATTGGCGGGGATCGGGATTGCCTCTATTGGCGATCAGCATGCCGAAAATATCGGAATAGGATTCGTTGAGCGCTCCGGATTGCGCTGCATATTCGAGGCGTGAGGTATTGTCGGTCACGCCATGGAACATCTCGTGCCCGACGATATCGAGCGCGGCGGCCAGGGTGAGAAGCTGGTTGCCGTTGAGCACCTGGCCATAGACCATTTGGACGCCATTCCAATAGGCGTTGAACCACTGGTTTCCACCGGGGCTTTCGCGCATGACGACGCAATTGATGCTGGCGTTCATCGGGCCGCCGCGATTGTCGATATTATTCCTCAACACGACTTCACGGAGGAAATGCGCGACGGCCGCCGCATTTGCATGCGCGCTGACTGCGGCAGGCGGCCAGGCAGGTCCTATTTCGTCCCCCGGCAGCAGGGCATCGTTGACGTTCGGATCCCGAAAACGAAAGTCGAAGGTCTGGATATTGTTCACCGTGTCCTTCAGAACGGCGCGGGCACCAATTTTTTCGACATTTATGGTCCGTTGAACATTGCGGGCGTCGAAGGCGAGCTGCTCCTCGGCGGCCATTGTCGGGGTACGCGGTAATTCCGCAATCACCCTCCCGGTATTCGCATCCACCACGTAGTCGAAATAACGCGGCCTCAACGGACCGGATCCGGCACTCTCCGGCATCGTCACCTCGACGTCCTCGAAAATATATGCCAGATGCCATTTGTCCTTCTTGGCCTCGTAATAGAAACTGAGACGGGGCGCGACACCGGCGATCTTCTTCTTGAACTGGCCTTTCTTGTCGACCGCCGACGCCGCTCTGGTGGCCGAAATCTTCGCCACAGGCGGAACATTGGTCGGCTCCCCCAGCGCCGAATTCAGGCTCACGAGTTTGTTGTCGTCGTCCAGCTCCACGGTCACCAGCGACCCGTAGACAGGGATGTCGTGGAACGCCTGGCGAAATTTGACGGTACGGGTATGGGTCAGTGGAACCGTTTCTGTGCCGATAACCTTGAATTGAGAGTCAGCGTTTTCTGCAGACGGCGCAGTAAAGTCGGGGACGCTATTGCTTGTGAGCGCATGGCCGAGATATCGACGGGCCGCAGTCTCAGGGTCCACCACCTGTGTGGCAGCAGGCTCAAACGCGAAGGTCGGGAGGTCAGACTGTTCTTTAGCGAGAGCGGCGAACATAGGAGCCGATCCGGCGTCCGATACGTGCATCGAAAAAGATTTCATCCCGTTTCCGGGCCTGTGTGACTCTGCCATGGCAAATCCCCATCCCCATAGAGGCAGCCGCGTCGCAGGCGGCACGCCGGCTATGCAGTGTTGCTTCGGTCAAATCCGATATCGCTCACACCCTTCTAAATCGTTCGCGGAGGTATCCATGCTCGTCGGCTCGCCATCTGTAGCGCACGTCCTGTTCGTTCTGCCCGCGTCTACGGTTCAACGCCAAAGTCACAAAAGCACAGCATGCTCCGCGAGTAGGGTCACGACATAGTCGCGTCCCCCTCCGAGAGAGGATCCGGAAGAACTGAAATGGTGTGGATGCCCTTATAACGATAGGTTTTATTAAAACACGAACGCAAGCAACCATCAAGAGCTTTATCGTTCATAGTACAATTATTTCATGCACTCATTATTACTTGTAGGGACGATGGATCCATAGGTGTGCAGGTGGCCGCATTAGGCCTTGCAGGGAGAAAACGCGCACCAGCCGCCTGGATGAGAATCTGCATTGGTCGGCAAGGCGGATTTAGGCTCAGAGGCGGGTCTGGGAGAGCAGGCAACTTGCGAGCACGAGCAGCTTGAGCATGATGGCGACGAGGAGATCTTGGCTATTTTTCCTGCGGCTTTGAATGTGTTTGCTAAGCGAGCAAGAGCGGGGGGACTGAACCGCGCCGGGTTTGCCGGAGACCGTTTGGTTTAAGTTATGCGGCCATAGCTGGTGCGTCCAGCATGGCGTAGTATCGTTCTTCTGCCTCTGCTGGCGGAATATTCCCAATGGGTTCCAGAAGACGGCGGTGGTTGAACCAGTCGATCCATTCGAGCGTGGCGAACTCCACGGCTTCGAAGTTGCGCCATGGGTCCTCGCCGATGGATGACCTCGGCCTTGTAAAGACCGTTGATCGTTTCGGCGAGAGCATTGTCGTAACTGTCGCCAACGCTTCCGACAGACGGCTCGTGCCCGCCTCCGCCAGCCGTTCGGAATAGCGAATGGACACATATTGCGAGCCGCGGTCGGAATGATGAACCAGCGCGCCACGTTTAACGGGCCGCCGATCATGAAGCGCCTGGTCGAGGGCATCGAGCACAAAGCCCGCATGGGCCGTTCGGCTTGCCCGCCAACCGACGATACGGCGGGCGAAGGCATCAATGACGAAGGCCACGTAAACGAAGCCCTGCCAGGTCGCGACATAGGTGAAATCGGATAACCACAGCATGTTCGGCGCTGGAGCGAAGAACTGTCGGTTCACCCGGTCGAGCGGACATGGAGCGGACTTGTCCGACACGGTGGTTTTGACTGGCTTGCCGCGAATGACGCCTTGAAGCCCCATCATTCTCATAAGCCGAGCGACGGTGCAGCGGGCGATGTCGTAACCTTCTCGCTGCAACTGCCGCCAGACTTTGCGCACGCCATAGACCTGGAAGTTCTCGTTGAACACCCGACGTATCTCGACTTTCATGGCAATATCATTCCGTTCGCGGGCCGATAGGCGGTCCACGTCCATGCGCTTGGCGATAACCTCATAATAGGTGGACGGGGCAATCGGCAGCAGTCTGCAGATCGGCTCGACCCCGAGCACCGAGCGGTGTTCGTCGATGAAGGAGATCATCGCTTCAGTGGGCGGTCGAGCTCCGCCTGGGCAAAATACGCCGAGGCTTTGCGTAGAATCTCATTCGCCTGACGAAGCTCGCGGTTCTCTCGCTCCAGAGCCTTCATCTTCTCCGCCACGTCACTCGGCAAACCTGCACGCTTGCCGCTGTCGACCTCGGCCTTCTTCACCCATTCATGGAGGGTATGCGCCGAGCAACCGATCTTGGCCGCTATCGATGATACCGCCGCCCAGCGGGGGGGGGATGTTCGGCTTCATGCTCCGTCACCATCCGAACGGCGCGGGCACGAACTTCAGGAGAGAATTTGTTCGTCGTCTTGCTTGTCATAGACCCTACTTCTCACGAGTTGGGGGCTCCGGCAAACTCGGCGCGGTTCATTCTGACAAGACCTCCATACCTACGACCCGGCCCGTGAAGGGCTTGAGCCGCTAATCGAAAAGGTGTGGAGTTATTGCGAGGCCAACGGGATCGCCGCGAAGACTGTGACGCTCAAGTTGAAATATTCTGATTTCGCCCAGATCACCCGCAGCAAAACGGTTCCCACACCGCTGCCGGTAATCGCCGACCTGAAGGAGATCGTCAACCTTCTGCTGGTGCCGATCTTTCCGCCCCGAAAGGGCATTCGCTGTGTTCCGGCGTGCAAATTTGGCCTAAAGCTCGTCAATGCCAATGATTGTCGTGGTCGTGGTGCGCGCCGGTCAATGCGTTTTTGAAATAACGGTTATAGTATTCGAGGTCGACGTGATGCACCTGTATCCACACGCCGGGAACATGAATTGCATCGACATGCGCGGGGAAGCGACCATGGGTATCATATATGTACTCGCAAATGTCCGTCACGCACTCAATCACGTCGCTACTGTACTCGGCGGCCTCGGTTAGGTAACGATCGCCAAAGTCATCCTTGTAAATTCCCTTGAAAAGGGCCGCATCCTTGTAAATCCCCTGTGAACCAAACTTGGCCGAAACCACTTCGTCCACGGCTTCTCTCATGTTTTGATAGTTCGGGGGGGACTTCGCCTTGATAAGGTCGCGGTCTCCCAGTCGCAGACCAACCGGATGTGCCCTGAGGCTGCTGTATTTCGGCAGCGGCACCTGCCAGCGTAAAATGTCGAGCAGTCGCCATTTCGGCACAGCGAAATCGAAACCTAGCATCGGACCGTAGCTGTCCCGGAATTTTGGATCGCCGAGCAGTACCGGCGGGCTGATGGAGGCGTGAATATAGGCTCCTAGGCCCATGGCATCAGCGACCAACATGAGATTCTGGAGCAATAAATCTGCTTCGATCTGGGTCCGTAGGCTACCGATGACGCCGAGCGGCACCTTGATCTCTTCGTTGAGAAATCGATTCTTGACCCATTTTCCTACGCCGGCCCTAAGATAGAAATTACGATCGTCAACGATTGTTGGTCGGTGTCCTTCGGGCTGTGTCAAGAGATACATCAGGCCGTTAATATATTGATGTGACAGGTCTACGACGGGAAAAAGCACCGTCGTGCCGGGCAGGTTCGACAGCAAGCGATTGGAATCGAGATAGGCGGGGAATTCGCGGTTTGCCGTATCCAGTCTGCCATTGCTAATTTTCACTTTCGCTCGTTTGGCATGTGCGATTAGTGCCTCCGGTTCGAACGATAATGGTGGGGTGAACGGAACCCTGTCGATGAAGTATGTGCCGGTATCGTTGATGAGGAAGAAATATGTCCCTTGGGCATTGTCGGGGCTGCCGGCCGTTCGCCCTTCCATATGGACATTCGGCTTTGCCATTACGAACTCGCCGGTGACAGGATCCTCAAACGGCCTGTCCGGCATTGTAAGGCCGGTAAGGCCAGTCATGGCGATTAAAATTGCCTCTTCGAGGTCGGTAAGTGGCACCGGTTTTTGGGTGGATTGATAGGTCATGGTGCCTGCTTTGATCAGGGGAACACCTCGGCCGATCCGGTGCGTACGCCGTTGAAGAATCGTCTGGATTAATGGGCGCTCGAGCAATCGCTCAAAACCGGTTTTGTTTGTCTCCTCGCTGCTCATGTTTCCTCCCCAGCCTCCGAATGTGGCGTCGACGACCCAGCTTGGCCGTCTCAGTATTGGACGGCGCGCTCACGTACCCACAGCCGAATGGCCAGGGATAGCGAGATCACGGCCGCAAAAATGATCCCAAGAATATGAACCGGACCACTTCGCAAAAACAGGAAGGTGGTCGCGAATATTAGAAAAGTAAGCGTGCGTACAGCGATCTGGAAGCGCGCCGCGGGCGGGGTCCGGCTCGGCGCAAACCATAGAAGCAAAACATCCAAGCCCCACAGGATAACGAGCAGGAAATTTATGCTGGCAATGGGAATGCCCATCTGCACGAAGGTGTCCTTAAGCCCGTTGAATATTACGAATATGGCCCAATAAGCGTGAACAAGAAAAAGCAGATAAGCGAAGGTCCAGAACAAGTGTACGACGTTGGCCATGCGTTGGGAGAGCGTGCGGTAGGGATAGAGCGCCAAGCTCGGGAGAAGCATGAGACTTGTCACCCAGATAGTGGCTTTCGTGCGACCGAGATCGACGTCGTCCAGCGTCGTCTCCGGCCAGAGGAGCGCAAGAACCAGCAGTACGCCAAACGTCACGAACGCCAGCGAGAACTGCGGCAGAGTTATACTGTTCGGAGGCATGGCCTTCATGGGCTCGTTCCTGACGTTAGAGCATTTTCAAATAGTCAAGCAGCGCGGCAAGATCGTCCGGATTTCGTTTCGGGTCGTCATAGGCCCATGGATAGTCATGTCCCCTGTTCGAGTTGCCGATCTGAGTCGTATCGAACGTGAAGTAATTTCGATCGTCAGCGCTTTCCGGAGAGCGAAAGCCGACGTCGGCCGGATCGTAGGTGTTATCGCCCCGATAAAAGACATCTCTACGCTTCCTGAGATTAATCAGTTCAGCCAACGTCATGACACTGCCGTTATGGAGGTAGGGGGCACGCAGGAACATCCCGTCCAGCGGCGCGTTTACGTAGCCCCTAATGGATGTCTCCTCCTCTTGTCCACGCTGGGGCCAAATATCCTCTCGCTTAAAATGGAACGGGTGCTTGTCGGGGAAGAGCGCAAACATTTTTTCGGCGAGAGGTCCATAATGACGAAACCGCACGCGTTCCGGATCGGTGTTGAGCTCACCGGCCGGCACGACTTGGCCGGTCTTCTCGCCGTTGACCCAAGCCCCGGTCGAATCCCGATCGCCGTGGCAGGCGGCGCAATATTGCCCGTAGACTTTGCGCCCCTGCAGGATACGTGCAGGATCGATCGAGGCCGCATCTTCCGGGAACATGTCGGAATAGCGCAACGGACGCAACGTCTTCGTGAAATCGCTCGCTTTGCGGATATTGTCGGCAATTTCCGGCTTAGCCATATTAGTGACCGTGGCCCCGGCTGCGAGCGCCGCCAGCGAACTGCGGGCATATATGTCGCCGATCGACCCATCGAACTGGGCGCGCGCGCGATGATCCTCCGAAAAAACCGTGGCAATCTTCGTGTAGACGGGCATATCGTTGCCAGGCCGGTCGAGCACAGTGCGAACGAGAGTGCGAAACGGTTGGGTACGTGTTGGACCCGTCGGTGTTACGTCTGCATCGCGGGATCGGTAATTTCCGATCGGTTCGTCGAAGCGCGGCAATCCTGCCTCGATCCGAGCGCGAACCTGGCGAAGCCATAGCCCAATCAACAGGCGTTGTATCGAGCCCAGCGTTTCACCCGTCTTGGCTCTATACGAATCGCAAATGCTGTCGACGGTCAGACGATAGGGCCGTTCCATGTCCGTTTCGCCATCTCTTTGCGGCTTCACCCTGGTCAAGACCGCCGCCTGAAATGCATCGATCCAGGCGAAGAGATTGATCGATACGCTGCCTGGTCCGTAGACGACGACGCCCTTGCTCTCCTCACTTTTGCGAATTCGCGTGGTGTGGCAAAGAGCACAACTGAAGCCGACGAACGGGACAGGCGACGGCGCCGCGGAACCGGGGCGGTAGTTGCTGGTCGCAAAGCCGAGTGGCAAACCGTTATTGGCCTCCGGGTTGTCATACGGCAAGAACCCGAATTGCTTCACCCAATCGCCGGCATCCGCACCGGCCGGCTGAAAATGCTCGGGAAACAGGTCGGGCAGTACCAAAGCGACCGGTAGCGGCATGAGTTCCGTGCCGATGGTGCCATTTTCGAACGCATCCTTTGGATCCCGGATAGTTGGATGCACCCAGTCGCCTTCGAGCCTGATGAATATCCCCGTTGCAACAAGAGTGATGAGTACAAGCAGGTTGACGCTCACCAAGAGGAAGCGAAAGAGCCGGTATAATCTGTCGCGGGAAATTGGCATGGTGTGCCCCTCAAGACAGGATAGGCCGGAAAGGGGCGAATGCACTGGCAGTGCGCGGCAATACCGGGGCGAGTTGCGGACAGTGACGCAGGATGATGCTGGTCATACCGTTGTTCTCGATCCAATCGAGCCCCAGGGGCGAGTAGATTTCCGGCCGAAAGTCGACGGTGAGAAAACGGTCGCTCTGCAACCGTCGGGAGGCCATCAGAATAAACACGCGAAAAGCCGTATCGCTGAAGCCGAAACCGTCCGGCGGAGGCTCAGAATGCAGGCCGACCATGGTGTCCACCATGTCGATATTGCCATAGAGAACCTGCATTGCCCGCACCGTTTCTGGATCCGACGACAATTCCTCCCAGTTGCTTAAACGCGGCTTGTGCAACGCCTCGCGAAAGTCATTGAAGCGAGGAATTCCGCGGTGCCTATCCCTGACGATGTCGACGACGGAAAGATCGATAATCTCCTCCACGTCGCCTGACATCCGTTTAAACTGGCGTAACGCATTGGGGTAATTATGCAACGTGATTGCACCGGGATGTGCGATTCCGAGTGAATAGATGACATTGTGGAGCCGAAGGTGCCGCATTTTGGCATCGGTTCCCGCACCTTGAATGTCGGCGAAGCCCAATGTTTCTGTTCGCGCACCGGTCTCATAGTTGAAAAACTGATAATCGTCGGGAATGAGCGGATGGAGACGGTAGACCGAAACGAATTCCTCCGTCAGCGAGTACGGGATGCCGTGATGGTCGGGCACAGTCTGCGGAATGCCTTTGAGTTCGTGCGTGTCGAGCATCCAGATGCCGAGCTGCGTGAGCCAGTCCTTAGGCGCGCCGTACCAGTTCGCCGGCAGGCCGACTTTGATCGCCCGCGTCGCCAGAATAGCTGGCGTCCACTCAATGGTGTGAATCTTTGCGATCAGAGCCGATACAATCAATCGAGCGGTGTTGTAGATCCGGTCCGGCTCCCAGTCCGGATATTCGCGCATCAATGCTTCGGCGAGCACGTTGTGTTCACGAGCAAACAGCGTGTGCATCATACTGAGGCCCAGCCACCAGCTTTCGTTGAAGCCAGTGACGTTCATGCCGTTCAATTCGGTCGGCAGATAGAGATCCTCGGTGAGCTTAAGACGACCTCCGTCTCGCAGATCCAGCGCTTTTTCCGCTGTATTGCCGTAAACCTCTGAACCGTCCCACCACGGTGTCGTCATATTTTTGAAAATGGGGTAGCCGCCGGCAGCCATGCGGAAAACCTCATTGCCAGCAATGCGCATAAAAGCCTCCGGCTGACCGCCTGTGGTGCTCTTCCAGAGCTCTCCGTTCGGCATTCGCAATGCAATGTCGGTCTCCGCATTCCCGAGACTATGGCGCTTGTGGTTGACCCAGTCATGCACCTGGAACTGAATCCAGGCCGCGGCAAGCACATTTAGCGAGCGTGCCGGAATGAAAGCCTTTCGCGTCATCAGTTGGCGACTGACTTCGATTGGGTTCGGCTGCCCGAATAGCTCTGGCTTGTAGACCGCTCGCATCGTACGGCCGAACGTCGCTCCCTCCGCACCCATCCGCGGGTTTGAGAGATCGTTGTAGGTACCGTCGAATGTCCGCTGAGTGCGGACCGCCTCGGGAATTACTGGCGGCTGCGGGGTCGCCTGCGGTGGTGCATCCGGCAATTCGGTGTCAAACAAGTTCTTTGTGCGTAGCTCTTCCCGGAGAATGGAGATGTTAAGCAGGCTCATGCGCCAACCGAACCTATACCAGGGCACGTGTGCATTAATCGCCTTAAACAGGGCCGCGACAGCCCGGGCAATCACGATGTTGCGTAGCGGCTTCCGTTCCCGGAACCGTTGGTTCAAGCGATGCGCGGAGCTGGCCGTATAGGCTGCCTTGCGGACACGGTTGAGATTGCCCAGCGGGCGAAATGTCTCGGTCGTATTCCAAGGATTGAAGCCAAGCTGGTCGACAAGCCGCTCCATCGCCCTGCCAGGCGCCGCATCGATGTCCTGCGACGGAATGGTCAGCGTTGCGACCCCGATCGGCCTCGATGCGTCTTCCGTCCACTCGACCGCACCATCCTCGATTGGAGTAAGTTTCTCATCGACATAGCGCTGCAGCAGGAAATCGAACTCGACAGGGCCTTCGCGAAGCCGCTCGGCAATCTCACGATGTAGAAAGTCAGGGTCAGTTGCCGAGGCGGGCTTTGCCGCGGTCGTCTTGGCGCTTGGACGCAGCAGGAACCGAACTGGACCTGCTTCATTGCCCCAGAGAAGAGCGCCTCGGCTCCAATAGCCCTCTGTGGCTAGGCTGTCGACGACGCGCGCTCCCCTCAGGACGTTTCTGAGCATCCTGAGGGTTTCGGAAAAGCCGACTGCGAGGACGAGGCGCGGCAAAAGCAGCAGCTTCGAGCCGGACATCGCCTTGGCGAACGCCACGAATTGATAAGCGTTGCGGGCATGAGAAACCGGAAAATTCGTTGCGAGGAAATCGTGATATTCGTTCTCGGATACTTTAACGCGTAGCGCTATCCCACGCATATCCTTCTTGAAGTCGGCCTGACGGACACCGTTGGCGTTGGAAAGCCGCACGGTCACGTCGTATTGCTTGCCACGCTCAAAAAAACCGACTTCGAGATCTTCTGGAATATTAGGCAGAATCTGAAGTTTCGCATTGTCGACACCAAGTATACATTTCGCGTGAAACGCGCGACTTATGTCGCTTGCTCGGGCGTTCGCCCTATTGGCAAGTTGCACATCCATGATATCGCGTGCCAGCTCTGCAAAAAGCAATGCTTCCGCCTCAGGGTTTCCTCCCTCGTAATTTTCACGCCAGATATGGCCCGAAGACATGCACATCCCCCTGCACAAAAAGCATTGCTAAGAAAAACAAGAATGCGCGACTGGCCATTTTCAAACGCAGGCGTAGCTCCCCACACAATACGCAGGGCTGCGCAAGCTTATCGCCAGTCAGGATACTCGAATAAATTGCGAATTTGATGATAGCACCAATAATGGGAAAATAAAGTGCCATTAGCAAAGACCTTTTTCTCCCCATGACGGCATCGCAAGGGGCACTGGTTGGCCTAATGACTTCAACCAAAGGCGATCAGAGCGTCGGCGGCTTGAATACAGCCAATCGGAAATGCCAAGCGATCATCTTGCGCAGGGTTAGAGGCGGTTGCGGCAACTTCCCGACATAGTCAGCCGAGGTTTTGCGGCACAGCTCTGCCGCCTTTGCGCTCCAATCCGGAAATCTCTCTGCTTTTTCATTTGTCCGTCGGGAAGGTGCACCGATTTCGTGATAGCTGAATGACCGCAATTGACCCGTAGTTGCCGCATCCATCATGGATGCGACCGTTGCCTTCGAATATCCGATTCGGTCAGGGGCGAGTGGCACGCCGCTTACGATGAAACCTGTGAAGCAGAGACTTCGCTGCTCGTAGCGGGAGGCAACGCGCCGGAAGTGTTGCGGCCATTGGAGCACCTCTCGATGCAATAGCCGAAACAGTTCAGAGGCCGTCAGTTGCCGGAGCCATTCCCCCGGGGCGGGGCGGTCTTAGAGCTGACCGATGCCCGCATCAGTGCGAGAAAAAATGAAGAACGAAACGCCAAGCCTCGTTGCCAATCCCGTCCCGCGCTTCTTGCTGCTCGCCAATCGTCGCGATCGGCATTATGGTGCTAGCGCAGTTGCAACACTCTTCCACAAGCTTGGCGCAATTCCATGTTTCTATCCTTGTCGAGGTTGCCTTGCAAAGGAAAACCGCTTTTATGGACGCCTAAATAAAAAGGACGCCTGCAATGAACGAACCGCTCAGAAACCTCCTCGAAGCCGCCAGAAAAGTGCAGTTGTCGAAGAGTGACATTGAAGTCCAGCGTCGCAGCTTTGCATACGGCAACACTCATTTCGAAAATGAGATGATAACCCGCGAGTTGGTCGATCGCGTCGCCGACGAGATGGCAGATCAAAAGAAACATGACTGACGCTACGCGCCGCCACAGCGTGGCAACCGAAGCTTATTTGATCATGGATGAGAAGGCGCGCGCCGAAGCCGAAGCCCGCAACGGCCTTCTCCAGTTCGACCTAGCGCGCGACATGATTGTCGATGCAATCGACAAAGGGGAAAAATGGAAGCTTCGTCCCTCGATGCTACTGTCGCTTCACCGTGAGGCATTGCAAGGCATTAGCATCTATGCCGGCAACTTCCGGCCCGCTGAAGTTTCAATTGAGGGCAGTAAGCACAAGCCTGTCGGGGCATTTCAGGTCCCTGGACTCATTGAGGATTTGTGCGATTATGTCAACGACAACTGGACCGAAAAGACAGCCGTGCATCTTGCGTCGTTCGTGATGTGGCGGCTCAACTGGATCCACCCCTTCAGTGATGGGAATGGGCGGACATCGCGCATGGTGTCCTATTTGGTTCTTTGCGTAAAGCTTCAATTGCCCCTACCCGGGGTCAAGACCATCCCGGACCAGATTGTCGATAACCGGCGCCCGTACTTCGACGCTTTGGAAGCGGCCGATGCGGCTTCAGAAGACGGTGCCTTCGATCTGACAAAGATGGAAGAACTCATTGAGGGCATGCTCGCTACCCAGTTGGCAAGCGTCCTGGAGACCGCGACGGGAAAGCATTTTCTTTCCTGATCGAGGAGGCGTGGCCGGGACGACAGACCAAGTCTTCCGAAAGGCGGCCTGACCGTGGTTGTTGTAGTGCGGCGGCGCGCAGCAGCCGCGGCCAGTGCGGGGGATCGCCCAGCTACACTTGGGACGCCGCGCACCCACGTTCTCTGTTCTTCCAGAGGCCGACCGGCTTGCGTCCTGCCAGCCGAAAGTGAAATGGGCGCGGTCGTGCTGCCTGCGGCGCCTCGGCACCCCACGTCCTCACTATTTGCCCGTCGAGGTCCGGATTTCGCCATGGAGGGAGTCGATGATTGAGCATTCGTACGCATCACCGTTCACCATAGTCCGTTTTAGACGCTTGACGAGGAGTCACCGCGGATTCATAGTTTCGCTGGTCCGTCCCGGTTCGATTTCTGTACCAAACCGTTTCGATGATATCACAGGCGGAACAGTTCGCGACCAATGCAAAGCCGAGGAAATCAATTCATGGACTTCCCATCGCTCGCCCTTGACGCCGCCATCGAGCTCGACAAGTTGGAAAAGCGGCAGCCGGCTGATCTGGCGACTATCCAGCGCTTCGGTCACTATCTTGAGGCGCCGCCGAGTGGCGGACGGCCTGTCAGTCTTTTCGCCCTGAGTGAAAACCCGGTCAACGTCGAGATCCTCAACTCAGCGATCTTTCACACCGAAGGCGCCTCACTCAGCAACTTCAACGATCTTGAACAGTGGGTCAGGGATCTCGTCGCGCAGGCAAAAGCCATCGCCGCCGGTGAAAGCACCGGCAGCGAGGAGATTGGCTCCCTCAAGCGCTTCTGCCTGTCATTGCATCAGGTTCTTCTCGAGGAACTGACACCCGCGCCCGACGACGAGTGGATGCCGGCATATGACGAACGGGTCGCTTGACATCGATTTCGTGCGGCAGAAGCTGCTGTCGGTCATTGACCAGATCAAGCATCTGCAGACATCGGAGTTTCCCTATCAGGAATCGAGAGAAGCTCTTAAATTGCTGGCCGATCTTTACGGTCGGGAACTGAACCGGCTTTCCGGGATCGGGCCAACGACTGACCATACAATACGCCAGCAGGTAACCGCGCAGGTCAATGCCTACATAGCGCGCTATTATACCGTTCTCGGCTTTATCCTGCGCTCGACTAACGTGCGCAATGCGTTCGAGATCTACGATCCGCTTCTGCGCATGAGCCAGACTATCTACGGGCCGGAAGCCAAGTTGATCGTCAGCTCGGAATGGAGCTTTTCGCCGTTTACTTATCCCGCGATTACTGACGAATTCCCCAATCTCATGTTCATAGGGCTGCCAGCGACCGAATCCGGCAACCCGTTGATCGTTCCTCTTGCCGGTCATGAACTCGGCCATTCCATCTGGCGCAAGAAGCCGCACCGCAGCCCCCACCTTTCTGCCCTTGACGCAACATTGCAGAGCCGCCTGGTTGGCGAATATCAAAACAGCTGGAGTGAATTCCAGCAGTTGTTCGACGTCCAAACCAAGCCGGCCGACCTGTTGAGCGACCTTTTCCTGCGCAGCATCTGGGCGCGCTCCTACCGGCTGGCCACGCGCCAGATTGAAGAGCTTTTCTGCGATATCATCGGGCTGCGACTGTTCGGTGAAAGCTACCTTTATTCGTTCATCTACCTGATCGCGCCGCACACAGGCGAGCGCGCCGCCTACTATCCGTCCTTGGGCTCGCGGGTCACGGCACTCGAAAGCGCAGCGAGAGCGTTCGGGATCACCGAGCCGCCGGCCTTCTCGGGCTATTTCATCGATTTGCCGAAGCGGCTACAGGCCAACGAGGCGTTTTGCCTGCGTATGGCAGATCAGGCGTCCACCGCGATGATCGAGGATCTGATCGCCGCCGTAAGTGGTCACGTCGCCCGCACCGGCCTGGCTTTGCCTTCCGACGCCGAGCGCGATCGAATTGTGAAACAATTCTGCGCCCTGTCACCGGCAGCATCGACGACTTCGATCGGCGATACGATCAACGCAGGTTGGGCGATCCGGCTCAACTGGGCGCATTGGAAGAATTTCAACTTCCGCGAGGACACTAGACTGGAAATCCTCAACGATCTGGTGTTCAAAACCATGGAAGTCATGGAATTTGAGTCCCGCACGAGGTAATCTCTATGTTGAGCAGCACTGGATTGATCGGCCGGCTCAATCTCGCTCCTGGCGCCGACGGAGGCATGCTGGCAATCGTGCCGCGCCCTGATCTTGGACGGCTGGCCGCCGTGGGCGCCGCGTCGCTCGATCTGCGTCTCGGCCGATGGTTTCGGACACTGCGGCACTCGCGCACCTCGCTGTTGCGCGTCAGTGAACCGGATGAGGATCCGGTTCCGACCAAGGAACATTTCGTTCGATTCGGCGAGGAGTTCATCCTGCACCCGCACAATTTCGTACTCGGGACGACCTTGGAGTGGATGCGCCTGCCGGCGGATCTCGCCGGCTATGTCACAGGGAAATCGTCACTCGGACGGCGCGGTCTGATTATCGAGACGGCAGCCGGAATCCAGCCGGGGTTTGCTGGCTGTCTTGCCCTCGAATTGAGTAACGTCGGAGAGGTGCCGATCGCCCTGCAGCCGGGAATGGAGATCTGCCAGATCTTCCTCCACGACGTCGGCCCGGACGCAAAGTTCGCAAAGAGCCAATTTACCGGCCGCCGGAAGCCGGTTCTCGGCAATGTCCGGTCCGACGACGTACTCAGGCGGCTCAGCAGCAAATGATACGGCACCAGGGTTAACGGGAGAAAGCGAGCCCGCCTCTATAATCTTGCTGGTCATGTGACAAGACCCGGAAGACGTGTTGAAACCGGCATGCAATCGTTGCTGTAAAGAATGTCAGCAGTATTGTTTATATTGCTGATTCATACAACCATGGCAGCGTATCCTCATTGCAAAATCGAAAAATAAGAGACATAAAGTAGTATCCTTGGGGGGCGATACGGTGATTGAACTTGATATCCTGCGTTCCGTCTGTGAAGCCTGCGACGCCGAAGATCCCGTTCTCCGGCCAGGAATTATACGCTTCGAACTGGAGTTGAAGCGGCCAGATGACGCTGGCGGGTTGGAGGCCCACATCGCCGGTTTGCTGAAAGACGGCCGCTTCGTCCTTCAGCCGCTCGATCCCTTGCTCCCGACGTTCTATGTCCTGCAATTTCCTGGCGTTGCGCGCACCATCGCACCGGACCGCCTATTCGCGATTGCCGACTACCTTGCAGGTGAACTCGAACTCGTGTCCTGCACGCCCGACATCGGCTCGACACTTTACGCCGAGCCCGATGCCCATAGGCTTGACCGGACCAATCCGGAATCAGCGGCTGTCGATGCCCTTTGCTGGTCGAAGGCGTCGGCCCCCACTGATTTCCACTGGTCGGCAAAGGCGGTGCGCGCGCCCGAAGCCTGGGCGATTTCGCCCAAAAAGGGTGCGGGCATTATCGTCGCTCAGCCCGATACCGGTGTCGCCAGTCATCCCGAACTGGATACCGAGGCGCTTCGCTTCGATCTCGCCATCGACATCGTTGGTGGAGATAAGGACCCCGCTGATCCCCTTGATCCGTCTTTTGCCAATCCCGGACATGGAACGGCCACGGCGAGTGTGGTCGTAAGCCGTGAACGTGGCCAGATGGTCGGAACGGCACCAGCAGCGAGCCTTGTGCCGATCCGTTGCACGACCGACGTCAAGATATTCGACGGGACCCCGGTGGCGGCCGCCATCCTTCACGCCGTGAAAATCAAGGCCGACATCATCACCATGAGCCTCGGGGGGATCTTCTCAAGATCGATTTCGGCTGCCATCGGCGTCGCCGTCGATCGGGGACTGATCGTGCTTGCCGCGGCAGGAAATTGTGTCAACTTCGTCGTCTATCCGGCCTCAGACGACCGTGTCATTGCTGTGGCCGGTGTCGATTCGAACGACAAACCGTGGAAGGGAACCAGCGCCGGGCCCAGTGTGACGATCGCCGCTCCAGCGGAGAATGTCTACGTGGCACGCAGGACACCGAATGATCTCGGCATCGGCACGGTTAGCGGTGGGCAGGGGACCTCCTTCGCGGTAACGACCACCGCCGGCGTGGCGGCGCTATGGCTTGCGCGGTTCGGACGCGACAAGGTTCGGGCGGAGGCCAAGCGCCGCGGCGTCAGCGTCCAGGCGCTCTTTCGCGCGGCACTGACGGCGACTGCACGGCGTCCCGCCCGCTGGAACAGCTGGCTTTACGGTGCCGGTGTTGTCGATGCCGCTGCCTTGCTGCGCTTGGCGCTGGCGAAGATCCCGGCAGCAACCGGGAATGAAATAGCACCTGAAGCCGTTCCGGATGCGCCGGAGAGCGCCGCCGTTGCGCAAGTCTTTGCCGATGCCCAGAGCACGGATGTGGTTTGGGCGCGTTACGGCGCAGAGGCAAGCTACCTTGCCGCCGACGCCTGGAGGCGCGGCGACGCCGGGCGCTCCGCGCTGCTCGAAACCCCTGCCCGGCCGCTCCCGTCACCAGGGCTTCAAGCCAAGGCGCCCACCGTCTTGAAACGAAGCCTGCGATTTGCGAATGCAGTTCCACATCTCCAAGCTCCGATTCTTGCGCCCACACCGCCTGCGCGCCACCCTCTGACAATAATTGCGCCGTTGAAGCCTGGCCAGGAAAGCACTGCAGAAAACGCGCGCGCAAGTCTTGCCGGGACGGGTCTGAGGGACTTGCAAGATCTCATCGAAGGCACGCTGACGCAGATCGAATCCCAGACGGAAAGTACCCCTGAGGCAACCGCCGCACGCCGCGATCTGTTGAACAGCACCGAAGCGGTCGTCCGCCAGCTTGCCAGCGATGGCGAGGCGGCGCTTTCCATCGAAGGCAGAATCGTGACCGAGGCGCTTGTCCGGCTGAAGGGCCGCCCAGCCTTCAAGGTGGAGGATGGCGCGATCTCCTCGAAGCATGCCGAATTCACCGATTGGAGTGCGCTTCTGACGGCGGCCAAGCAATATCTGCCCGCCCTTTGTGCGAGCGTCGGCCGCATCGACGTTGCGGGCGCACATGTCGGTACGGGATGGGTCGCCGGTCCCGGGCTCGTCGTGACCAACCGCCATGTGGCAGAGGCCATCGCGGACGTCGTCGTCAAGAGAGGTAGCGGATCGAAATGGTTCATGCGTGACGGTGTCACGATCAATTTCAGCGACAACGGAAGGGGCAACGAATTGCGTTTCAAGGTCAAAGGGGTTGCCGCTGCTGGTGATGCCCAAATTGGCAGAAGCGTCGATTTCGCTCATCTTGACATGGTGGTGCTCGACGTCGAAACGGAGAACACTACCGCGAAGCTCCCCGCGACCGTGGGGCTGACGGGCGATCCCGGCGAAGCCGCAACTTTGCAGGATATCGCGGTGGTCGGTTATCCTGCCCGTCCTGATCGGTCCGCTCTGGAGGATCCTTCCGGCAAGGAAGCTACTGAGACGATCGGAGGCCGTCTGGCGATGATCTTCGGTCTCGACTATGGCCGGAAATATTTCAGCCCGGGCACCATCGTCCAAGCGGCCGGGGGCGTGAAGGCGGACGGCAATCACTGGATATTCAGCCATGACGCGACAACGCTGGGTGGCTCGTCAGGCTCCGCAATCATTACCTTTTCAAACGATCTTCCGATCCTTGGCCTGCATTTCGCAGGCCAGGTGATGACCGCCAATTACGCTCACTCTCTGGCCGCAGTGAAACAATCGCCATTTATCGGGGCGGATGTTACCGAACGGATGGTATGGAGATAGGGCGCGCCGTGTCAGAAGGTCCTGATGAGCTCGATCCCGGCAGGCTCTCACGTCAGGTCAAGGTAACCCGCGAGACGTTCGAAAAGGCCTTCGACGCCTTTGCCGAGGTGAGCCCTGACGAACGCATCCCGTTCAAGGCCGTCGCCTTGAAACGTCAGCGGGCAGCGCCCCTTGGCCCGGGCCGCGAGCGAGATTTCGCCGATTTCGAAGCTGCGCTGCGCTATGCGAGCGATAAAGGGTTCCTGCAGGGTTTCTGTTCCGCAGGCGGTGCAACGCTGTTCAAGGCAAGCAGCGAGGATGATGGTACTGGCGGGGTGGTCATGGCGGCCGCGCTGGTTGCGGATGCGCGCGATCGCGCGAGCGTGCTCGTCACCTTCGAGGCAATCGTTAATGACCAGGAGCGCTTTCGCGATCCCGACGACGTCAATGCCGCGGTGATGCGCGCACAACGCTGCACCTGTCGCATCGTTGTGCGCGATGGTGCCCGGCGTACACGGGGAACGGGTTTCCTGATCGGGCCGCGCCTCGTGCTGACGAACTGGCACGTCGTTCGTTCGCTGTTGGAACCTATGAGCGACGAAGAGGCTGCGGCCGCAGGGCTCGCCCCGGCAGAATCATGGAAGGCTGCCGCCGGCAGCGCGGCAAGGCTCGGCGTGGAATTCGATTTCACGGCACGCGCCGCACAGGCGGGCGGTGTTATCCGCATCGGTGTAATCGAGAACTGGCTGGTCGCGGCAAGCAGTGCCGAAGGATCCGAGCGAACCGGCAGTGAAGGTGCCGGCGACTGGCCGGCAGACGGCGCGGATTTCGAGCCGTACGACGATTTCGCCGTGATTGAGATCGCCGAGCCGGCAGGACTGGAGCGGCGCTTTTATGATATCGTCTCCGAAGACCCGCCTATGCCAAGAGGCAATATGGTCCTCCTGCATCACCCGGGCGAATTTTCGATGCGCCTGTCCTACGGAAGTTTCGATCTCGGTCTACCAGCTGCAAACCTTCTCGGCGGCGTTCCCGCGAAGACATCTGCGAGGATCCTTCATAGCGCAAATTCCATCGGCGGCTCATCCGGCGCACCTTGCTTCAATTTCGACATGATGCCGGTGGCGCTGCACCAAGCGGGCGTCACCTATGGCGGCAATTCTGATATCAGCGACGATAACGGCGATCCCGTGCCAAGCGCGAACGTCAATATCGCCATACCGTTGCGCCGTATCCGTGCCAAGGCCGGACCGGCCATCATCGCCCGGATGGGTGCTCTCCAAGCACTCAAACCAGCGCTGTCAAATGGCGATCCATTGATTGGGCGCGGAGAGTTGCAGGAGGCGATTGCGGAGGCAAGCCGGGGCAAGGTCAAGATACTCATCGTTCGCGCCGATCTCGGTGTGGACGGAAAGCCGCTCCAGCGCGTCGGCAAAAGTTTCTCAAGGCGCATCCTGCGGGAATTTCTTGATCTCGCCGAACACGAAATCGTCGAGATCAGCGCCGCAAACCTAATGCAGAACGCGTACCGCACTGCAGCCGCCCTCCTTGAGGCTGTCAGCGCCGGCCGGTCATCCGCCCTGACCCCCGTTGATGACAGCAGCCTACCTGCCGATCGTCAATCGACCGAGATCAACGACGTTGTCATGCGCGTTGCTGGCGAACTAAAGGCTGAGCTCGTCAGGATCGCTGGCCAGCGAACATTGTGGCTCGTCATCGACGAACTTGAAAAACACGCGCTGCCGGACACAACTACGCGAACGCTCCTCGACCGGCTTTATGCAGACGTCTCCGTCGAACCGTCGCTTCGCCTCGTCATGCTCGGCCTGGTTGACGTCGATCTGCCGTCACTGCAAGGCATCAAGGCCAAACGCCTCGAAAAGCCGCTGACGCATCTCGACAGCAGCCGGGTAGCCTCCTGGGTAGGCAATCGAGTTGACGGGCGGTTCGGCTTGCCGGACGTGGCGTGCGAATGCCTTGCCGCCGTCGTCTCGTCGGTCGCAAGCAGCCGGGTCAGCGAGACCTTCAGCATGACGCAGGCCGTCGCCGCGGTTGTCCGCAACGACCTCGACCCCCATCTCAAGAAACGGATGGGTGTATGAACGCAACCAAACATGACACACCCGAAAACGCCGCTCTCGTCCTTCGCCGGCGGGCCGCCGTCGTCGGCACGTTCGATCCGGTGGCTTTCCTGCAGCTGCCGGTCCGCGCGGAGGACAAGGAGGCCTTCGAGGACCGTGTCCTGGCATTCTTATCGCCGATGATGGAAGAGGTCATCGAAGACAAGCGCGTGCTCTGGCGCCTGCGGCCGCAGCCACGGCGCGACACTTTGAGGGAGATGGCCGCCGAGGGGGTACTGGAACAGACCGTCAGGCAAACCAAACCGCAAGTTTCTGATCGCTTCGGCCAAGTCCTCCAGGCAATGTTGAAAAAGGGGGCGGCAGCCGGCGATCCGCGCAAAATGTCGACGGACGACCTGATGTTACAGGCCTTGGCGCTCGATTTCGTCCGTTCCTTGCCGACGGATTGGCCGGTCAGGGAACCGCCGGTAGACCCGCGCGTGATGTTGGCGCGCAAGGCCGAGCGACGCCGGCAGGACTTTGTGGCCCCCCGTAAGCTGTTTGGCCGTGCGCTCGAGGCACATGCCCTCGACCAGTATATTGAAAGCGGCCTTTTGCAGCAGCCACTGGTCGCGCTCCCCAAACCGCCAAGCGACTTCGCACGCCTTCGTCCTCTGCTCGTCACCGGCATAGGCGGCTCGGGCAAGTCGGCTCTTGTCGCCGATTTAATGCGCCGCACCCAGAAAGACGACTGGTCAGGTCCGATCTGCGTCTGGATTGATTTTGACCAGCGCAACGTTGCTCTCGGGGGCGAGCGCGAATGGCTGAACGAGGTTACTCGGCAGATCGGCTTTGCCAGGCCAGCAGCGGCCGAGCGTCTATCGGCGATCCGGAACGCGGCTCGAAACGATCTGCACAGGCTCACTCAAGAGAGCGGCGACGTGGAGCGGCTCTCCGGTACCGAGAGCTTGAACGTTGTTTCATCCATGCGCGAGGAAATGCAACGGGCCTTGGGTGACGGGATGTTTGCCGAACAAACCCTCGTTGTCCTCGTCGATACCTTCGAGGAAGTCCTGGTACGCTCCAATATGAAGGCCCCTTTTCTGGACCAGGAGCCGTTCGGCCTTGTGCTCGAATTCTTGAACTCACTCGAAGTGCTCCGGTGCCACGACGGACGTCCGCTGTTCAAGGATGTAAGGGCGGTAGTCGCTGGCCGAGCGCATCCCTTCCAGGGCGATGATGGTGATGCTGCTCGTTGGTTCGAAGCACGCCTGGAGATCGGCGAGCTCGGTCCCGAGGCCGCGGTCGAGTTCCTGAGGAGCCGTGCAGATCGCCAAATCTTCACACAGGCGCGAAGCCGGCGCCTCGTTGGCGCCATTCCGCGGTTTCCAATCGTGCTCCTGTTGCTCGCTGCGTTTTCGCGCGGGCGCACGGCTGCGGAGATCGAGGAGGCTGCCACGCTTGCCGAAGGCTCAGGGGTTCTTGGTGCCGCATCCAGTACGCGCGTGCTCTATTCCCGCTTTCTGCACCGGTTGAAAGACCATATCGTCACCGATGCTGCCGGGGAGCGGCTGATTTCCAGGGACGACCTTTCCAAACTGGCACATCCGGGACTTGCGCTCACGGTGGTCACGCCCACACTTATCCGGGAGGTCCTTGCCGGTCCGACAGCACTTGGCGCAATCGATGTGCAGAAATCTATAGACCTCTTTGAGGCCCTCTCCCGTGAAGTCTGGCTGGTCGAGCGCTCCGGCGATGACGCAATACGCCACGTTCCTGTCCTCAGGCGCATCATGCTGCCGATGCTCGACAGCGACCTGTCACCGGCGGGAAATTCCGAGATCCCCATGCGCGAGACGGTTCGCGCGGTCCATCGCGCTGCCGCCAACTGGTACCGGGCTGGCGGTGGGGCTGGCGAGCCGGACGCTGCAACTCTCGCAGCCTATCATGACGCCTTCTTGGGCGAGGTCGGTTTACTGCTCACCGATCCCAGCCTGGTGCGCCGCCTGATTGACCTTGCCGGGGAAGACGTCTTCGCGATGCCGCTTGCGGCGCGTGCAATCCTCCGCCGCGAGGACAAATCGGACATCGGGCTGTCCAACCAGGAGACCGCAGCCTTGCCTGTCGACGCGCGCAGAAAGGCTGTTGCGACTCGCCGTGCCGAACGGGCGCGCCTCGGGGTCACATCGAGGCAGGCAGAACGATATGAGCCCATAGGCGATCTGGAGATGGAGCAGCTGGCGCTTATCGATGCGGGTTCCGATGAGCATTCTTACCAAGGCTCCGGCCACGGACGGCAGCTCGACATAGTGGAAGACATTGATACGGCTCGCCGGATCGCAGCCCTGTTTTCCGAGGCCGACTTCGAAGGCGTCGTTCGCTCCGGCCGGAGCGGCGTATTGCGGATGGCGGAGGCTCCCGAGCATGAGCCGCCCCTTGACAAATTGGGCGACTTGACCAGCCACTGGCTTTGGAAATGGGCATTGTCTTGTCTGGCGACTGGCGCCGTCCAGGAAAGCGACCTTCTGTGGGCAACCGAGAGCGCATCCTTCCCTTTTCAGCCATCGTCGCGAAACCCCTTCGCGCTGGGGACCCTCTTGGCGCTTGCCGTTGCGACGGTGGCGCTCGGACGTACCCCGGCTTTCGTCGACCATGCTCCTTATCGCGACGCTATTACCGCCTATCCGGTTCTTGCCTCTGCACCAATCGCGTCCATCCTATCGCTGCGCCTCCATGCGCTGTCGAAGTATTGGAACCCGGCCTTGATGGCCTATCCGCGGAACTATTTTGACGTCCGAGCGGATATCACCCAGGTCGTGGCCATCTGGGGGATGTTGAAGCCAGACGAGCGCGAGGGGTCGACGTTGCTGCAGATCCCTGGCACCCTCTTCAGGCAAATCGACGAATTCCAGAGTGGGCCACCGGCATCGACGGACCTTAAAATCCTGGATGCCCCAGAGGCGTTCTTCCGGGTCTCCAACGAGGGCGTTCCAGCCTATCGTTCCGCACACGGCGGCATGGCCCGGGCGATGGAAACCGTGTTGCGTGGCCGGACCCCGGAGCTTTACGACCCCATCCGGGCGGCGTTGGGAGACGTTGCTGCCGACGACCCCAGCGGGTTTGGCGAAGCCCTCGATGTGATCGCCGCCGGAACGCCTTTCTGGCCATCGGACTGTCACCCGGGCCAACTGTTTTCGACGCGTCACAACCTCAGAGAAATCGACTTTTTTCTCGCGCGACTCGTTGTGTTCCTCGATCTTGCGGGACTGACGCAAGACCTGTTCGCTGCACTCTCGGCAAGCGCCCAGCGCGGACGACGGTTCGTCGCCGTTGCCGGGCTCTTGCATCGCTATGACAGCCTGCTGCGGCTGCCCCGCTTTGACGAGATGGTGGCCGCTGGTGGAGCCTAAAATGCCGACCAGAGCAGGAAGCCGTTTTCCCAATAAGCTCGGCAGCATCAAAGATTGCGCTGCGGCAGGTACCTATGTAGGGCCGCGAAGAAGCCTGCCGATTTCCATGCGGCTCGATTTCCGATGACGAAGAGCGATGTCTTCGCGCGGGTTACGCCGACATTGGCGAGATTCGGTCTTCCACCAGCCCACGCGCGTGCGCCCTGTTGAGAGGGAGACTGCGCGCTCAGAACAAAGAAAACAATATCCGCTTCTCGGCCTTGAACTGTTTGAACGGTCCCAACCCGGTCCCTGACCCACGTCCGAGGCCCGTCTACCCAGCCGTCGAGAACGCGACTGTCGACCAGTTTGTCGCGGAGATTGTCCTGAACGACGACAAATGGCGTGATGACACGTCAATCAGCACCGAACATTCACCCCTTTTGCTTATCCAATTTTGACCCCCCTGTGCTGTAGATCAGCGCTTGGCCTGCCCGGCGCTGGCCGGGGTTGCAGAGGGTAGGCCAAGTGCGGGTGATGATCTTCTTCGACTTTAGCTTTGAGAGCGGTTCTTGAAGCGCCAGGACTCATTGCCGGTCTCGACAATCTCGCAGTGATGGGTCAGGCGGTCGAGAAGTGCCGTCGTCATCTTGGCATCGCCGAACACCGTCGGCCATTCACCGAACGCCAGGTTCGTGGTGACAATGATCGACGTGCGCTCGTAGAGCCTGCTGATCAGATGGAATAGGAGTTGGCCGCCGGCCAGGGCGAAAGGCAGGTAGTCGCGCCCATTGCGCGCGAGGCGCGGCGCGTCGAAGCAAAGAACAGTACCGACTTTGCCGACGGACAATGCAGCCACCAGCTTCTCAGGAGCTGGACGGGCAACCATTCCGCTGGCTGAACGTCTGAGATCATCATCGATGACCTCAACGGTGCGGAAGCCGCGATGCCGCCCGAAGTCAACCAGTTCATATATTGCCGGCGACAGCTCGCAGGATTGTTCTCAACGTGGCCTTTGCTCGACTGCCTTACGTAAACAATGGCTTTCGCTTGTCGCTTTCAATTTGCGATTTCAAACGGCGGAATACCTTAAGTCAGTTGGACTTAACGGGCAGAATCAGCCCAATTTTCAGCTAAGGATTTCATGGTTTACAATTGCAAATGCGGTTAAGGTCTTGGATCAGCGCCACTTCCCAAGGGAGGTGTTGTTCGTCGCGATGCATCGTATGCAAGCAAAATTGTGTCCACCGATAAGCCTTAGTCACTCGCAGCCAGTCTTGACCTGCGGAGATGGCGTCCGATTTTCAGCTGGCGCTTGAATGAAATCCCTAGCTGAAATTCACAACGCCGGATCCCGGGTGCCTGGCAAATCGGCGACGGCGTCGAATTTACGGTTCGTTAACCATTTGAATTAACCACGTTCTTTTGGAATAAGGAATTGAACTTGGCCCTTACTTCCGTCGCACCGAGGGCGTTTTTTTGAGGCAATCACCTCCGATAAGTAATGCTTATCGGAAGTAATTGCTATAACGCCGCAAATCAGCGATGTCGGTCGTCCTGGATCGGCGGATTCGCCCGGAAATCCGGGCATTTAGGGCAATTTCGCCCGGGATGACCGGACTCTCAATCGCAAAATTCGACGGCCGCCGTCGGCACACATGGCCGGTCCTCATTTCCGGAATTGAGCGCCGGCGCCCTTCAGCAGGCTTCTCCGCCCGCAGCCATCACCAAAGCCGCTGTTTTTCCAGCATTTCCGCCCTGGAAGCCCGCTGACGCGCATTTGCCACCGCGGACGCTCCGTTGCTCGTCCGCGGTAGCATTTTGAGTCTGACGGGCCGCTATTCAATGGCTAAAACACGCTTGCAACTGTTCGATTTCTAACGCATGCCTTATCTGTACAAACTACTTCGAGACAGGGCCGTTACAAGCGCGATGGCAAAGCCACAAACATTTGACAACCAACAATCTCCCAAGCGGCTGATCGGTTATGCCCGGGTGTCGACGGATGAACAGGTCCACGATGCCCAGTTGGACGAGCTGCGTGCAGCCGGCTGCGATCGGATCCATCAGGAGCATGGTTCCGGAGCATCGCGGGCTCGACCGGTGCTGACGCGATTACTCGCTGAACTTAGCGCCGGCGACGTCCTCATTGTCGTGCGCCTCGATCGACTGGCCCGATCCGTCAGTCATCTCTTGTCGGTGATCGAGGACCTCGAGGTCCGCGGCGTGCATTTCCGGTCGATCCGCGATCCAATCGATACGTCGACCCCGCAGGGCATGTTTTCCCTTCAGGTCCTCGGCGCCGTCGCGCAGCTCGAGCGGGCGCTAATCGCTGAGCGTACCAAAGCCGGCATTAAGGCGGCGAAGGCACGCGGCAAGCTTCCTGGAAATCCCGGTCTGCGAGAACGACGGCCGGAGGCGATCAAGGCAATCTCGCAGGCACGGGAGAAGCTCTATCTCGATGAACTCATTGCATCGGCGCAGACGTGGCTGCCGATGGTGCGTCAACTCCGGCCGCAGCACAGTTGGGACAATGTCGTGCGGGTTCTCAATCGCCGTGGCCACGACTGGACCGTCGAACGCCTTCGTCGCGCTGTTCATCGCATGGTACGCGAAAAGCTCGCGGAGAAGGAACTCCTTGCTCGATCCCCTCGCCGGGCTCCCGAAGACTATCTGATGAAGCTGGTGGCGGCAATTGCCATTGCCGATCCCAACCTGTCGCTGCGCGACATTGCCGCGCAACTGGACCAGATGGGAGAACGGCCTGTGCGCAGCGGCAAGAACTGGCAACCGTCCTCGGTGCGGGTCCTGCTGGACGAAGCCCACCGATTTGGCCTCATTCGCCGTTGAGGGCATGGTTCATCCGACGCCCGATGGCAGAGAGTCTTTTCTTGTCGCTATTCGACTGCATAGCCGTCAGGTCCGGCCTTTGGGGATCTGTAGCGCCAGGACCGCTAGTCGCTATCGCTCCGCGGTTTCAGCTCAGCGCCTACATCCTCGCCGCGGAGCCGGCTTCCTCCGCCTGCTCGCCCCCTCCCCCGGAACGTGCTGAAGGCTTCAGCCGCGGTGATTATGATCCGCAGAGGCGCGCGGGCCATGACCCTCGGCGGCGCGGGTAAAAGCAGAGGACAGCCGCTCCCCTCGCTACCAAAAAGCCGTCTCGGCTGCACGACGAATTCGGGCGCGAGCCGGAACTCAGTCAGACAGTATTTGTTTCTTTTACAATCCGTCCGCGTTTCGGCGTTCTTTCAAGGATGCTCGACAATTTGATTGAGCCATTTGTCCGCGCCGCCAGCTATATTTCCTACAAGAATGATTACGGCCGAAGATCTGCAAACATTCGTTTTACGACCAGCAAATTTCGACTGTCCTCGAAGCCTGGGAGGTCTTCGTCCTGAAGCATCCTGCGGAGACCGCCGTTAAGATTACAAAGCAATGTCTCCTTTCAGTCGTGACAAACACCGCGATTGTTCGTTCGAACACGAAGCCGCTCAATCGGCTCCGTGCATCAACTGACCTTACTACACCAGCCGCATAGAAGGGCTGTCGGCCATTCTACCCGGGCAACCATGACCAATGCCCTTAGAACGTCATGTACGATCAAAAATGACCGCCAAGACCCCGCGACCCATGGCGGCGACAGGACGGTACCTATCTCTACACAACCGATCTTGTGAGAGGTGGCGCGAGGAGCGGGTCATGCGCCGTCCATAGTAGCGCCCGAAAATGTCGTTTCTTTTCAGAGTGTTGTAGCCGTGGTCAGCTGACCACCGGAAAAGCAGCTGTTGGCAGTGCGTCCCACCCCAAAAGACTTGCTGGCCCACGACAGCAGAGTCTGGCGAAAAACCTCGATCAGTGGACCCGCTGACCTAGCACTCAATCCTCTCCGGCGGCGACTAGATGTGGAGCCTCAACAGGTTGTCCTGGGTAAGAGCGAGCCTAGTGATTGGTGGTTTTGAGTTTAGACTTCCGTGAGGCCTGTGCCAATTGTAGCGATGAAGCCATCGTGGCAGTTCGGCGGCGCGCATGTCCGAGTTGGGATAGGCGACGGCGTAGGCCCACTCTCTGAGGGCGGTCTGGATGAAGCGTTCGGCCTTTCCGTTGGTTTTAGGCGTATATGGTCTGGTGCGAACGTGCTTGAGGCCGTTGTCGCGACAAGCTTGGCCGAATGGCTTTGATGTGTAGCAGGGACCATTGTCGGTCATGACGCGCTCGACCGCGATCCCGAGGCTGGCATAATAGGCCAATGCCGCCTTCAAGAAGGCCACGGCGCTTTCTTTCGTCTCGTCCGGCGATATCTGTGAGAAAGCGATGCGAGAGGCATCGTCGATGGCCACATGAACGCATTCCCAACCGGCGCCCCAACTCTTGCCTCTGCGCGAACTCTGGCGAGTGCGATCGCCGGTGATGCGGTGGCCGACCTCATGAAACCGGCCGAGCTTCTTGATGTCGATATGAATCATCTCGCCGGGAGCCTGGCGTTCATGACGACGCACAGGCTCGGCCGGCTCGATATCCTTGAGGCGGGAGAGGCCTGCGCGCTTGAGAACCCGGCTCACCGTCGCTGCAGATACACCGGTTTCGATCGCGATGTGCTTGCCAGTCAGGCGCTGGCGGCGAAGCGTGATGATGCGCTCCGCCAGCGCCTGACTGGTCTGCCGGGGCATGGCATGAGGTCGGGAGGAACGATCGAGCATCGCCTCTCGACCACCGGCCTTGAAACGCTCGACCCAACGGGCGACGATCTTGGCCGCGACGCCATAGGCCTGTGCTGCCTGAGCCTGGGTCAGATGCCCTTCGATAACAGCAAGCGCCATTTGTTCCCGGCGCAACGGCGTCAGTCGGGCATTCTTATGAATGTTCATTCGCGGCGATCCTTCCGACTCGAGGTGTGATAGCTCCAGTCTCCTAAATCCGCTTTGAATGGACAACCTCCCGAAAGCTCACAACTAGAGCCTGCGCGCTCCGAGTACGCCAAGTGGCGGAAACGCGAAGCTTTCATCTCGCGCAGCGTTGGAGCCGGTTGCGGCAATGGTATCTGCATCACGTGCCCGGGTCTGGTCCGAGCGATGAGTGCGGCCGGAAGTGGTTGTAATCGTCGGCCCAGCAATGGCGCTTCGGGCATAATCGCAGCCGAGGAACAGGCTTTGGTTGACCATCTCGTCCCGCATCCGGCCGTTGAAGCTCTCGACATTAGCGTTTTGCATCGGCTTCCCGGCGTGATGCCGTGCGACTCGACACTATGATCCTTCGACCTGGCAAGGATGGCATTCGAGGTGAATTCCGTGCCGTTGTCGGAGACGATCATCCCCGGTTTGCCGCGCCGTTCGATGAGGACCGACAGTTCGCGAGCGACGCGACGACGCAAGATCGAGGTGCACGGGATCGCCGCCAGGCATTCGCGGGTCACGTCTTCGACGAAGTTGAGCACGCGAAACCGCCTTCCGCAAGCGAACTGGTCGTGAACGAGATTCAGCGAGCTTCGGGCATTGGCCTTCGCTTCGACCAGGATCGGGCCACGCGTGCCGACAGTGCCGCCCCGGCTTTTCTGCTTGCGAACGGAAAGTCCTTCTTCGCGATAGAGCCCGTAGATGCGGTCGACCCCAACGGCGCTCCCCCCCCGCCGAAGCCGCCGGTCGCCGGTCGCCGGTCGCCGGTCGCGAGGTCGCGCAATAGGGCGACTTCTTTATGATGTGGGCGCGCCTGCCCGACCAACGCTTCGATCTTTTGTCGCGCGTCATGCATGACCATGCACTCATCGGCGGCTCTAAACTGCGTGATGTCGTAGAGACAGTTCGGTTCTGCGACACCCAAACGATCGAGCTGCGCGAGCGCGCCGACCGTCCGGCGCGGCAGGCAACGTTGTGCCTGCGCTTCGGCCAGGCGACGATCAGGCGACCGCAAAACCTGCGCGAAGAAGGGCTGCCCGACGGGGTTAGGCTCAGTTGGGTCGAGGTCGTCGAACCGGACGCACCCGACGGTGTCGAGCCCTTGCATTGGCTGCTCTTGACCACCCATGCGCTCTCCAGTGCGACTGACGCCTGGCAGATCGTCGCTTGGTACAAGCAGCGCTGGATGATCGAGCAGTTCTTCCGGGTGATGAAGACGCAGGGCTTCAAGATCGAAGACAGCCAATTGCAGTTAGCGCCGCGGCTGGAAAAGCTCGTCGCCATCGCCGCCAAGGCCGCGGCAATCGTCCTCCAACTCGTGCAGGACCGCAGTGGCGGCGATCCTCACCCGGCAAGCCTGGCAGTCAGTCCCCACGAGATCAACACGCTCGCCGCCCTCGAAAGCCGCTTCAAGGGCAAGACCAAGCTGCAATCCAATCCCCATCCCAAAGCTTCGCTCGCCTGGGCCGCTTGGATCGTCGCCAAACTCGGCGGCTGGAACGGCTATGCCTCCTCCAAGCCGCCTGGACCCATCACCTTCTTCAACGGACTCAAATACTGTGCCGATGGCTGGGCCTTGCGAGATAGGTATATGCCTCAGTCGTTCGGTGGAGAAATGTTCCACTGGATCATTTGCTTTTGGTCACGAACAAAATCCAGCGACCAGCGGGCAGAGCCTTCGCGTTGGCCAGGATCGGTGCGCGCGTGCCTGCAAGTTCGCTTACGGAAGGGGGTTTCGCGTGCTCAACATCGTCGATGACGCGACGCGAGAATGCCTCGCGGCGATCCCCGGACACCTCGATCTCCGGTCGTCGCCTCGCTCGAAACTCGCAATGATCTCTCCGACAACGGCACCAAACTCACCTCGAATGCCATTCTTGCCTGGTCAAAAGACCATAGGGTCGAGTGGCTCATTGCGTCACCTCGCCCAAGATAGCGGTTGATGAATTCTCCCAGTGTTGTGGAAGTGCCGCCGCGAATCAGCCCCGTAGATTCCGGCGCTGCGGATGGCAGCAGGTAGTTGTTCCTATTGCGTCCTATCCATGCGGCGCCATCGCCCACTCGCGATTAGCCGGCACAGCCGGCCGCCTTGCGATTTGCCGCGCCGGTGCCAATGAATTGATGAAAGGCGGCTGCCATTTCGTGCGAAGACTTCGCTCCTGGTCTTGTTCGTGCGCGACCTTGGGCGCGTTCGTATTGAGATCACGGTCTACTGTTCCCCTAAGAGGCGTCATTTGGCTCGGGAGCCAGACGGTAACCGGCACAATGCCTGCGACAAGCCGCCTTTGAAAGTTGGTGTTTTCCAAGAGGTTAGCTTGGTGGTCAGCTGACCACAACCGAAATCCTCAACGGCAGGAATAACGATCAGCCGCACTTACCCAGCCCTCAAACCGCCTTGCCCGTTGGCCTTCAACAACGCCATTATCATCGGGCCAAGCGAGAATTCACCGCGCTCACTTCGGCGCGTTAGATCCCGCAGATAGCCTCCAGGAGAGTTGATGAAGTTAGCCCTTTCCAGGATGCACGCAATTGCCACCGCAGCATTCTCCGGTCCTAGCGCCTCGCAGGCATCCTGGTAGGCGGAAGGGCTTACCCCCAGCATAGATCGAACCACCACAGCGGCAGACATCAGATCTCGCCAGCTTCCCACGCCGCGCGGTGCATAGTCGCTGATCATCGGGCACGCCTTGAGCACCAATCCCAAGGGGAACGCCCTTTGCGATTCATTCTTCGGCTGAAGGCTCAAGCTCGCCTTTGCCCCCTGCTCCTTTTCGGAGCGTGGTTCAGATTCATTTACGGATTCGGGTTTTGAATTCTGTATGTGCTGCTCGATATGAGCAGCATTGGTGCTAATTTTTTCAGCATTCTCGAGGTTTTCCAAACGATTAAGCACTTCCTCACGGAGCATCTCCATTTCATTGAGAACGCTAGTGACCCCTTCAAGGGTCGGAACGCGCGGAATTCTGCTCGCGAGCGCAATGTAGATGTCCTCGGTCGTCTTCCAATCGCCGTCGGCGCCCTCGACCATTGCAGCAGTAATAAGTTTGCGAACATCCCGCCGGCAAATTGTAAGGCTCTCTTTGGCTTTCCTGAGCGAGGCTCTCTCGGCCGCCACTCTTTGCGCCAACATCGCCAACTCTTCCGATCGCGCCAGGAGGGGCGACAGGTCGAAGCCAAAAGCATTCTCGATCTGGCCATCGTCGCCCTTGCGGGCGAAGCGCTTGCCATTGGCGCTATCCTTACGGACGATCAACCCCGACTCCACCAGAATGGCAATATGCCGCCGCAACGTTGCGCCCGCCATTGCATGCGCCCGAAGCGCCAGTTGGGCATTCGAGGGGAAGACAATCAATTGTGCATCCTGACGCAACTCATTGTCAGGATAAAAACTCAAAAGTGCGTCAAGAACAGCCAGACTGTTCGACTGGATCTTGAGCAGTTCCATCGCGGCGGAAGCGTCTCTCAACACTTTCCACTTATCGGCAGCTTTTCCATGCTTGATTTCCATTGCCGCCTGGCGCCGCACGAGCGCAAGCGTCATTGGCCGCCGCCCGAACGGCGTCGCTACATTCCCCGACTGCATTGTCTCTCACCTTTCAGCAGGCAAAGGAAATTCGCTCACCAAAACGGCGCCAAAGACTCTTGACGAGGATTCGAGGAAATGCGATTCTGTTCTTGCTACAGAGACAGAAGGGCTTCCACGACGGCGACGTTGAGGGAGCTCTTTTCTTTTGCGGGTTACACTCCCTGTTTCCGTTGATGCTTTGCGCGATGCTCCTGGTAAAGCGCCGGCAAATGCTCGAGTACGAAAGCCGCGAAATCCGGCGTGGCTTTCCTGTCAATGGTAATTTCTAGCTTGCTCTTGCTCTGCGTGACCTGCGCAAGCCTGTCGCCATCGGGGGTCGACAGGACGTCTGGCAACCCGCGCGCAGTCCGACGCGGTTTCAGATGGTCGATCACTGCCTTGAACCGTTCCGACGACGGCAGCGCCTGCACCTCCTCCGAGGCAGCATATTTCGCAGCGCCTGCCGGAGGCGATGCTTTCTCAACCAGCTCTGCCAATTGCTGCCAACTTGGGCGTCCAACGCCTGGAGCGGCGCCGATGGCATCGATCAATTCAGAGGGGAGGGCGTCAACAAGCAGGAGCATCTTCGACAAGTTGCTTTTATCGATTGACATAGCCGCGATGACGATTTCTCGTGGAAACTGCTTGTTTAGCTTGTGTGCGAAACGTGCCTTTTCGATGAAGGTGAGGTCTTCGCGCTCATTGTTTTCCTGACCCTGTGCGACAACCAACTGCTCGTCCGTCAAGTCTCGAACAACCGCCTTGACCGGCAGTCCTAGCTCCGAAACGGCGCGCAGCCGGCGGTGTCCAAAGGCAACTTGGTAGTGCGCGGGTTTAACGGGATGAGGTCTCACAAGGATTGGGACCTGCTGTCCTTGCTCGCGGATGGATGCAAGAAGTCCTTCGATATCACCTTGCATGCGATCCTGAACGAAGGACGGCTCGATTGACGACGCGTTCAGTTCAACCACGGCCTGACCTTCGGCGAGACGCCGCTCGATCTCCTCGGCACGACCAAGACGATCATTTTGCTCGCGCAACGCGTTACCGATGTTTGCAGTCAGCTTCGTCGCTGGATCTCGTTCTTTTCTGGTCACGCCGAGAAGCGGCATGGAGCGAGTCTTTGCCGCTCTGTGTTCAGCAGCTGATGAGCTGTCGGGCGCGTCCGTGGTGACGTCAAGGAGGTGCTTCCGACTCATGTGGTTCTACCCCATGCTTTTTTGATTAGAGTTTCGATCTCGTCGTTGACGGCGTTCATCGCCTCTAAGGCCCGATCATAGGTCGAGCGCGTGAACTGTCCGCGCTCAACCTCAAAGAGGGTTTGATTCGTCAGGCCAGCGTCCGAAACGGCGGTCGTCTTGAGCATCGGAAAATTGAGGACATTTTCGCCGAAGATCGAACGCAGATAGCCCACCATCTGGTTCTGCGGGCCATCGCTCGGTTCAAAACGAGTGACGAGGTAGCGCATCCAATTGAACTTGAACTGGGCGCCTGCGTTCTCGATTTCCCGAAGGAGATTCGAGGTCATCGCCAGAAACTGGTTCATCGACATTACATCCAACATCTGGGGATGGACGGTGACGAGGATCGAGGTTGCGGCGGTCAGAGCTGAAAGCGTGAGATAGCCAAGTTGGGGAGGGCAATCGATAACGACGACATCGTAGTTGTCCGCGATGTCTTCGATGACCTGACTGATCCGACCGTAAAAAAGCGTGTCACCTTCCTTCCGGTTCATAAGCGCGCGCGGGGTATCGTGCTCAAACTCCATCAGTTCAAGATTGCCAGGAATTAGATGAAGATCCGGGATGTACGTTCCTCGGACAACCTGCTCGATTGGGACCTGCTCGTCATCATACCGGATGGCGCCATAGAGTGTTTCGTTCGGACCAACGTCAGTTTCTGGCTGACTGCCGAAGAGTGCGGAAAGGCTTGCTTGGGGATCAAGATCAATCGCGAGAATCCGGTAGCCACGCATTGCCAGGTACTGTGCCAGATGCGCGGCTGTCGTCGTCTTGCCCGAGCCGCCTTTGAAATTCATCACCGAGACGACTTGAAGCTGCTCCCCCGTGCGACGATGGGGCAGGTAGCGCCGGTTCCCGCGGCCAATCAGGTCCAGGTGCTTACGGATTGAATGAATATCTTCGATCGTGAACGTGCGTCGACCGCCAGGGCTCATACTAACGTGCAGTTCAGGCATTTCCGAAGCAGTTTGTCTAAGATAAGACTCACCGATGCCAAGCAATTTTGAGGCTTCTGACGGTGCAAAGGATCGAATGCCCTTTTCGGACGTCGGCGGGAAGACCTTGAGATGATGTGCTTGAAGTTGGCTGGAGAGAGCGTCAGCATGACGCTCCATCAATGCGGTCAACCCTTCGACGACCGGCGCTGTGTTTGCTGCGGTTTTCGCCATCTCAAAATCCATTTCCTGCAAGTGGCGGAACTTTTCGCGAAACCGCTAAAGTTCCGCCACTAGCTATTAGAGCCGATTCTGCATTTTGAGCAAGGGGTTTTAGGTTAACGAAAGGCTAACGTGGATAAACCCGGAACGTAGAGTAAATGGATTTTTCCGTTTATATCCTGCAGCTTAGCAAGACCGCGGTACCGATTGGTCATGGTGTGTTTTATTGTGAATCCTACAAATGTGCCCCGGCGATTTAGACGAAAAGCAGAAGACCTCGGCAAAGTCGGTGATCCCCTTGCCGCGACTCACTCGCACAAAACCGTAAGCATTCGACAACGGACGCCCGATTCCAATTCGTGCAGAGTTCCCGGCGCCTAACGGCGGCGGAGAAATTCATGCAGGTATTCGCGATCTCGACACCAAAAATTTACTACGAAGCGTAGCTGCTTCAGGACGATCATAGGCTACGTGCGAGGATCTTTTCCACTCGCACTTGGGATGTAGAAGTAGTCGACGAGTGCGAGGCAGATGGGGTTGACGCTCTCGCCCCGACTGCCATCCTGGATGTCACCGCGGCTGGACCACTTGCAGGATGTGCACGCGATTTGTCTGCGATGGGACCGACCATGCTGGTAGACGTATTTCCGTCTCTGCTCCCGAAGGGCCGCCTGAACGCCAATCCCCTGATGGTCTAGAGTTCTCGCTTTTGCGTCGACACCTCGAAGAGTGGAGGGGAGGGGAGGGGAGATGGTTCCGTTCACGAGGCAACGCTGACCTTGTTCGCCGGCATCGTAGAATGGTGCCTGGGAGGTGGTCTCAGCGAAGTCGTTGCGGTAACGGATATCAGGTTCGAGCGAACTCTTGCTAGCGTCGAATGGCCTCTCCCGCGCTTGGGGCAGCCAGAGAAGATCGTTGCCACCACCGCCATCGCAGGCACGCGTCCAGCAAACGCTGAGACCTTTCTGATGTTGCGGCCGCCCAACTACCGATCTAGTTGCCGTCATCCTTCTCGGTGCGACTCGGATTGTTGGTCTGTTCGGTTCGAACCGGTGCGCCACGAAGGATGAAGCTTTGGACGATGTGGCGATAGGCTCTTAGGAGGGTTCGCGCGGGCAGATGAGGGAAGGCGACATGGCATCTTCGCAGAGATGAGGATGCATCGAAGAACGGGCTGGTAAACCGCGGCTCGTGTTTGAGGCTGGTGGCATTGACGCGGCCCAAGCGCTCCACTCTACCTTCAATAGTTTCGTCGCTCCTTGCGCAAGGGAACACTTCTGCCGCTTGAAACGTCCTTTGCCGTTTGCGCCGACGATATCTCCGAGAAGCTTGTCAAGACCCAGGACATAAGCAAGCCCGCCAGCAAGGCACGTGATTTCATCAGCTTTCTGACTGCCGCCTGTGGTTGTTGGCTAGATTCTGGATGCAAGTAAGTGTACATATTAGGATAGTCGGTGTGTCGGGGAGCGAGAGGTCTCGTATGGAGGTTCGTGGACTCGTAATTACTTGCCCCCGCAAGGTTGAAGAATGGACATTGTCGGTTCCACTCGCCGTATCGTCCGAAGTCGGTGTGCGGATAGAGTTGTGTGGACTCTGCACACCGGAGCAACGCGTTTATCGGGGCGCCAAGCCGACTTACCCCTATTGGGGCGGGCACGAGTTGTCAGGCACGATCGTGTCTCTGCCGGACGATGTACCGGATGGCCTGCGCGTAGGAGACCGCGTTGCGGTGCTTTTAATGCGCAGATGCGGCCAATGTCGTGCCTGCCGCCTCGGACTGGACAACCACTGTGCATATTTAAATCCTAAAGCGAGAGGAGGGGTGCCGCAGGGGCCGGGGGGATTGGCCAATTTTGTGGGCGTACCCGCCTATCAGGTTTTTTCCGTACCTTCCTTTTTGGCTCCCGAGCGTGCCGCGTTAGTTGAACCTGTCGCCTGCGTGGCACGCGGCATAAATAGGGCGCGTGCAAAGGCTGGAGACACTGTGGCCGTCATCGGCGGAGGCACGATGGGCCTTCTCCATTCGATACTTCTGACAACCAAAGGATGCGACGTTTACCTTTTCGATGACGACGTGGCAACGCATGGGCCTGTGATGTCGACCGGCGCCCATGCAACGGGGTCAGTTCATTCTCTGTCTGATCCGAAACTCGTCGAGAAATTAACGGATGGCTGGGGCTTCGACTGCATCTTTTGCACGCGCTTCGGTGTCAGAGGCATTCAGGGGGCCATAGCTGCGGCGTCACGCGGTGCCAGGATTGTACTCTACCAATCGATTCCGACGTCCGATTTGTTATCGGTAGGCGCTAACTTTCTGCATTACCGGGAAATTGAACTGATCGGCACCATAGCCCAAAGCGCGGACGACGTGAGAAATGCCATTCGAACCATCGTTGAACATGCCGCACGCTTCGACGTGCTGCAGGTCAATCTTTGGCCCTCGTCAAACGCCCAAGAGGCATTCGAGCAGGCGCTCGATCCACGTGTTAATCGCGTGATGCTAGATTTCAGGTAATGCTTCTCAGCGTGCCTGCAGCGCGCCTGCAATTTCGTTGCCGATCGAGACTACTTCGACACTGTCGGGGAAATTGTCGGTACGTCCGACGCTGTCGGTCACAACGATGCGGTCGATCTGAGACCGTCCCCAGTTTTCGTTCAGCGACGGCGTGAATATGGCATGGGCTGCGGCAAGGGTTATCTTGCGAGCGCCTGCCGCTTTGAGATGTGCGGCGGCTGAAAAAGCCGTCTGACCACTGTTGATTTCGTCGTCAATCAGGATGATCGTCCGGCCAGCAACGTCCCCC
This sequence comes from Rhizobium aethiopicum, assembly GCF_900094625.1. Taxonomy (GTDB): domain Bacteria; phylum Pseudomonadota; class Alphaproteobacteria; order Rhizobiales; family Rhizobiaceae; genus Rhizobium; species Rhizobium aethiopicum. Next base: position 133,373 of record NZ_FMAJ01000016.1, read on the forward strand.
AGAATCTCGACGCTCTCCCGAAAGTCATCATCGTCTCTGCGGTGCTTGCGCATGACAGCGAATGGGCAGCCGAGCAGGGCCGCCAAGTGCTCAGCTCGCTTCGCTCCGCCGAAGTCCGGTGAAACGACCATGTCGCCATCGACGGCCGCAGAACCGAGATGGCGAACTAGGGCGGGAGCGAACTGAAGATTGACGACAGGACAGGCAAATGCGGCGCACAGCTGAGGAACATGGAGTTCGAAAGTTATCAGCCGATCTATACCGAGCGTTTCGATAATCCCCGCAAGGATTCGCACCGGTACAGGTCCGCCGTCGAAGGCAGGGCGATCCGAACGCGAATATGGGAGGTAGGGAAGAACAGCGGTAATCGTGCGGGGACCCCGCGCCCGCACGGCACCAAGCGCTAGGAACAACTCGAAAAGACGATCATGAACGCTGTCAGGAAATGTTTGCACGACCACCACATTTCCGCCAAGCCCGCCGTCGCGCGGAGTGACAGCCATCTGGCCATTGCTGAACACCTGCGTGTTTAGGATCGTTATTCCTGACCGCGTGAGGGCCCGATGGACTGTTGACGCAAACTTTGCAGAGGTTTCGGTTGCTGCGATACGAAGGTCGTTCGCCGCAGGATCTGTACGATATGGTGACTCGGGCGCCATATTTACGCCAGCTCAAGATCGTTAACAGTGGGAATAGACAGCAGTTTGGGCAACACGTCGCCCCAATCATGTTGAAGTGGTACCTCGGTTTGATCAGGTCGAATGAGCTCTAGGAACTCGGACGGTATGTCTATCCCACAGATGCGCTTCATCTGCGTCAGGACGAAATATAACGCCGGCCTCATCTCGTATTTGTAACCTATCGCAGCGACCTCCGCCCAGCTAATATTCGCCATTTCTTTGTGTAGAACCGCATGAAGATCGCCGAACATCAATAGTCGAAGCGAATTATAAAGGAAGGCCTCGTGATAAAGCCTGGCCGAAAGGAACCAGACGGCGCCAGTCGCGGATTGGACCTGCAATATGCGGCCTAGACCGTTTGCAAGACGCACGCCTGACCATATGTCTTCGACATCGATGCCGACGGAGAGATTTACATGCATATCAATGAAGATGGGCATGTGCAGCTTCTTCGCGGAATCGATGTATCCCTTTACGTGGCGGTAGCGCAGCTGGCGTGGCACCGCGGGACCAGGGAACGGAGATTCAACGGATTCTATCCTTACAAACACCGGCAAGGAATAGCTTTCGCGGAAGGTTTCGTCATCGAGTTCCTTTCGTTCCGGATGCCAGTTGCCATTTGAAGGGTCGAAAATACCGTGCCGGTAGCCGAGATCGAACATGAGCCGCTGCACGCGCTGCGCGTCAGCGGGCTTGACCATGATGTCGAGATCGGTCATCGGCCGTAGGAGTGGATCGGGATAGTGGAGAAGCGCGAGATCTGGTCCCTTCACCAGGAACCAGGCGATGCCGGCCCGATCCAGCGCATCCATGATTTCTGGCAGATTGCGAAATTCGAGTGCGGACCTGACCTTTGACATGACAGTCCAGCACTGAACGTAATGCGCCGCCTCAGTAGGCAATAGTGTCAACAAATCGAGGCGGCGCAAGTGATTCTCAAGCAGCGGCACCGTCCGATTATGCTCGGCGCGCCATACCACATAGGGCCAGTTGACAGGCTCCTTGCAGAGACGGACCAAACGCTCTTCATCCTCGGGTCGTAGGTAGGCCCGGCAGGTGATCAGCAAAATAGAGTCTTCTGGTGACAACCGAAGCATCGCGGAGACTCCTGATACGGCTGCGTGATTTATTTCGAACTTTCCGGGCTGCCGAATTCGGCTAGTGTCTGCCTCAGGTCGGCGAACTGTTGTTCGAAGGAAGCGAAACTCTGGTCGACGTTTTGTCCAAGCAACTGTTCAAGGCTGAGCGTTTCTTCAGCGCGTTCCTCTTGTCCAGACATAAGCTTGTAAACCGAACTTACCGGCAGCAATCGCGACAAGAGTTCACCACCGCGGCCCGTCTGGGCGCTGTCCCGAATTTGCCGGATGCAACTTTCGGCAAGCAATCCGTCAATCACGATTACCAGCTTGCCATCCTCTTCGTCAACGGCGTAGCCAAACAGTCGGGAACTAGCCATTGCCGCTACCTCTGAACCTTCTTGAGGTCTTCCACTTCACTGCGTATCTGCAGCAATTGTGCCTGAGCCGAGAGAAGTTTGGCGAATGCGGCGGTAACCGCCTTTGCCGATTGTGTGTCGGAACCAGTCATCCTAACCGGTCCTCGCCCAATGCGGCGTCCTACAAGACCTGAATCGGCGGCGCGCGGCCAATTGGCTTTGCCAAATTTCTTCGAGGCGGTTATATCAACGTAGTAGTCTTGTAGTTCGCCGTTAGCAGCGAGTGAGCCGGATTTCGACCGTTGCGATCTGCGTGACACCTTTAGCGATTGCTCTAATTTTACAAGGCCAGCCGTCAATTGCTGAGCTTGGTCATCCAAACCCGCCTGCAGCCGGGCGAGTCCTTCCGCAAGACGAGAAATCACCTGGGCTTGCTGGGCGGCTGCTTTGTTGCCGGATCGTATCGCGTTGTTCGCAAGTGTGTGCGCCACACCCGCCGCACCTCGGAAAGCTCTGCTCATCCTCAATCCTCCACGTTATTTTTGTTGACCTGGTTAAATTACGTCGTCGACACAGCAATTATTACGTCGCGCCTCCTGCGTTAGTGAGTGTGTTGCGCAGCAGCCGCGATTTCCTCCGAGAAGTTATAGACAGGAGCTTCGGCGGCGGGCCGACGCTCTTTCGCTATAACTCCGCGGCGGTAGGTGGAATCTTTCGTCGGGTCCACCAGGGCGTACTCCGGAAAACCTCCGTTATTGTAAAGTTCCTGGCACAGCGGATAGGGCGCGTCCTTTTCACCATAGTGCGACCAGCTACTCATCTTGCAGACGCCGCGACAGACTGGATAAAACACGCAGTTGCCGCAGACGCCCTTAACCTCGCCACTCACCACCTCGCGTAGCTCATGGAAGAACGGGCTGTTGCGCCAGATTTCCATCAAGGGCATTTCGAAGGCATTGCCGGCGATCATTTCCGGATCATCGTAGGAGGCACTGCACATCGAAACTTGTCCGTTCGACAGTATGCCCAGTACGTTGTCGCCCCAACCGCAAGTATGCACGCCGTTCAGATACTTGAGAGGCATCAGAGCCGGCGGCAGAGTCATGTATGCAGCGCCACTCTCAAAATGGGGAGATTTCAAAAGATCGCCTATCAGTAGCTTGCATTCCTCCAAGCTTATCGCATTGTCCTCATGGCTGCGCGCGTTGCCCATCGGATGTATGTTGAGCAGCGTCCGATGCTTCTTGATGCCCCAGCCGAGCACCAAATCTATAATCGAAATCACCTTGTCATAGTTGTTGCGATAGGCAGTCGTCGTTACCACCGTAGAGATGTCAGTTTTTCCAAGCCGCTGCAGGACAATCGCAGTCTTGGCGAACGCACCCGATTTTGCTCTGAAAGCGTCGTGCGCCTCTGGGTCGAAATGGTCGAGGCTGATGAAGACCGTCAAATTGGGGAGCCTACTTAGCTGCTCGATCGTGAACTCGTCAAAGAGGGTTCCATTCGTCTCGAAAACCAGCTCCTTCAGCCCACAGGATGCGAGATATTCCATGACTGCCATGAATTCCTTGTGAACCATCGGTTCACCCCCGGAAACCTTAACCTTGCGCAGCCCATTGGGTAGTGCTTGCTCGATCAGTCCTTGGATCGCCTCCAGGTTGAAATCAATGCCCTTGGCCTTGGGCCCGACGCCTGCGATATAACAGTGGTGGCATCCCAAATTGCACTTGCGGGTTAGAAACAGATAGATCGTTTTAATTTCGTTTTCCGAGACGACTCGTTTCGAAAGTTCACTTGTGACGAGGGCCTGTAGCGTCTGACTGGCTACATGCACGTCCTGCGGTGTCGAAAGCCAATCAGGGGTATTCATGCGCTTGCCTCCTTACGTCTATGTTGCTGCGCTAGCACGTCATCGCACTGATCACTGGTGCGTCGTCCAATTGACGCCTGCCTTTCAAAACTTCGATTTCGAGTATGAATGCGTATCCGGCGATCTCTCCGCCTTGGGACTTGACAAAATTCCCAGTCGCCCGAGCAGTGCCACCCGTCGCTAGAAGGTCATCAGCAATCAGGCATCGCAGGCCGTCACCGATGAGGCCGGCAGTTACCTCCAGGGTTCCGGAGCAGTATTCACAGCTGTATTCAAATGAGAGGACGTCCCCCGGCAGTTTACCGGGTTTCCTTACCATGATGAAACCGCAACCGAGCCTATCAGCCAATGAGGCGCCCAAGATGAAACCACGCGCATCAACCGCCAAAATGGCATCGATTTCTGTTCCCGACACTTGGCTTGCGACGGTAGAAACGACTTCGCCCAATGCACCTCTACCAGCCAGCATAGGCGCTATATCCTTGAACAAGATCCCGCCTATCGGAAAGTTAGGAAATTCTCGTAATGCTTCTACACCGGATTGGTTAATCCGTGACGCCCCGCTATTTGGAACAGCTACAATCATTTTACTATCCCCCACATGTAACCATCTAAGAGCCTCGTAAGGTGCGATGGCCTCGCGCACTTTGTGGCCAGCCACCAGATGAGGCCCTGGCAAGCTTATCAGCGGCGGCCGCCGCCGCGCCTACCACGTTCCTCCGGGCCGGCACGGGTCCGCTCTCTGACCAGATCACGCCGGAATTCGCCAGCGCCGCGAACAGATGAAACATCAGTCGGCCGCATAATGTTGTCTCCTCGAAAGCGGCTCCGATCATGATTCGTCCAGCCCTGATCTTAGTGCCGAGTCTACTTTACGTCGCTTTGGGGTTCGTCAGGACCTTGTCAAAAGCATCCTTGACCGGCTTTGAGATTTCCTCCACCGCCCTGCTTGAGAGCTCCCGGACTTCCTTGGCGTGCTGCAAACTTGTCTCAACCCGCTTGCGAAAAAAGGTCGACTGCTGTTCGAGGATCTGCGACGGCGAATTCGCGCCCAGCAAAGCTTGCAAATGTGAGAAGCCGGCCTCGGCGTCGGCCTGCAGTGCAGCGATCGTCTTCCACCACAATTCGTTGCCGAATAGACTTGTCGTTTCGAGGATCGGAGGCAGCATTTTCTGTGTCGCTTCAGCGCCGGACGCAAATTTCAAAAAAGCCTCTGTCACCTTCTTGTTCCCCTTTTCAACAGATGCGCCGAACTGATCTGGCACCTTGAGCGGCGATGACCCCGGGTTTTCGATCGTTTCAAAGGATCTTTCGGAAATCTTGGTCATTGCATTTTCCTTCTCTTTGAGTTGGTTGCAAGCTGTGACATCGGGATTGACCCTTCCGCCGGCGGATGCATGGCCGCTTGGTAGAACGCGGATCCGATGACGAACGGTCAGGTGGCCTCCGTTCCGTTCGTTTCATGAACCGGCATCATGCAGACTGCTTTCTGCCGCTTGTAACCAGGGATCAGCAAACACCATGCCAACTGCTCCGACGCGCCAAGAAGATGATTTTCTTTTATCAATGGGCGGGTTGAGGGCAGGTTGATGTGTATTTGACGGAGAGACCGGCG
>NZ_FMAJ01000013.1 GCF_900094625.1 Rhizobium aethiopicum
TGGCCGAGAGCGCGGATCTCGCGTGCCCAGTGATGGGACGAGGCGCATGCCTCCATTCCGACAACACAAGGCGGCAATTTGGCGAAGAAGCTGAGCACTTCCTCGCGGCGTAGCTTCTTTTGAAGGACAGGGCGGCCCTTTGCATCCGCCCCATGAACCTGAAAAACTCGTTTAGCCAGATCGAGCCCAATCGTCGTCACTGCGTTCATGGATGACATCTCCGAGTTGAAGCGATCATCGTGACCGCTCCTTCACTATGGCGCCGGAAGAGGGAGCCATCCACCTCATCAAGCCCAATTCCGTCGATCCGTTTGAGCAGCGCGGCTTATCTCAGCGCGACCTCATTTCCCTTCTATCGAGCGTTCTGCGGTAACCAGTCACGAGCGAGCTTGGAACCTCAAAGTTGGACAGCGATTTGATGTTGCAACTACTACACCTACTCCACGGATCAAGGCGAGGCGGGATACCGGCACGTGGATGTCGATCTGATGTTTAACGCGGCAAAAAGCAAAGTGTTAATCACGTTCTTTGGACAATTTTAAAGAACAACCTCACATTCGCTTTGCGATCTTCACTCGTGCGATCCACCGACGAATAGCCGCTCTGGGCCGACAGCGGACTTCAGTCGTGTGTTCGCACCGGGTGCTTCCACGGCATTGCCCGTCGATCCGCTCTGATTATCGCCGCCGCGATCAGCATCACCGTTAAGGCAGCAATATCGTCGGGAAGATTGGCGGCATCCAATGTGGCCGAAGTCTAGCAAAGCCACACCGAATGGAACTAATTGGGCTTCACTCGCCGTGGATACCAATTCCAACGGTGGCAGTGACGACGTAGACGCAGAAACCAACGGCTACTCCAGCAAAAACTCCAGCAGCCAAGCTTGCCCTCTTGGTGATGACGATGGCGGCAATAAGTGGTCCAAGCAACAATCCGAGAGCTTGCACAATACCGATCGCTCCATAGTTCATATTGTCGACTGACTGCTGGATAAGATGAATCCAGATAAATACGCCGCCGAAGACGATCAAGCCGGCACAGGCTCCCAAAATCCAGCCATGTCGTCTCCACACGTTCCGCAATTCCCAAAGAGCGGGAGGCAGCGCAGATGCCCACGGTATAAGGTCAGTGATTGTCCACATTGACGAAACTTCACATGAAGATGTTTCCAGTCTGTGAACCAGCGTTCGAAGACGTGGCCTGAGAACACTGTTCACCAATCTGCAATCCGCGTGATGTTTGTCGCTGAAATGCTCTCCCGTCCGCCTGCTGGATGTTTGCCTGCTGCTCGGCGCCTTCCCAATAGCGTGATCGCCATCGCCGAAGCGACATTCCGATGCCGACATCGTCTTGCTCGCATCGGACGCCCTTTCGTCGGCAGGCCGAGGCACTGATTTCCGCACGCTCGCTTGTGATCATCGGCCTAGAACGGTCCGCACTTCACACGCTCGATCGGCTGCGGCCGTGGATTCCAGGCTCAAGGCCTGGAATGACGGAGAGTGGGGGTGCGTCTCGACCGAACTCACCGCGCACACGGCGTGTGGCGCGTTGGGTGCGCGCAAGTCCTGGTTGGCGGAGGTCCGACGTGTAATGACGCTGGCGAGCTCAAGGCTAGCTTCATGAGCTTGCCCGATTGGCCTGCACGTAGGCCGAGATCGCCTCGGCCGTATGCAGGGAAGCGCGATGAACAGCGTCCTCAACAGGCCCGAGTGCCAAATCACTGGAAATTATTCCATCAAGATAGGCTGCAACGGTATCGAGAGCCGCGCCGTGGAGGATCATATTGGCGGCATGAAGAAGGTAACTATCATATTCATCGGCAGCGCCACTTCGCCAGGCTGAATTTCCAAGTTGACGGATGCCGATAGGATCCCAGCGATCCCATCCAATCTGACGCAGGGCGTGAATGTCGATCTTGTTCATGTCGCCACTTTTCCCGATAAATGACCCCGACACAAGCATGGGCGGGAAGCGTCTCCGATCTTTCGCTCCGCTCGAAACACCTCCATCCGTTTTGGCGCATCGTGGCGCTGCCCACCTCTGCAGGCCGCATTGAGGAAGACGAAAAAAATTCGCACGGTCGCTGACACCGCTCGGCCGAATCGGCCAGCCAAGAGATATCGCTGGCGTCGCGGACTTCCTCGCTTCCGATAACGCCCGCGGGACGTATCGGCAGAGATTCACCCCACCCTCCGTCATCCTCGGGCTCGACCCGAGGACCTACGCCGTCTCCTCGGCCGGTGGCCATGGATTCCAGGCTCAAGGCCTGGAATGACGGAGAGGGGGTGCGTCTCGGCCGAACTCCGGCGCCCCTGCACCCAATGGCGCCTTAGTTCTTGATCATATTGGTGTTGACGGTGACGTCCTTCACGGTTCCCGGGACGGCGGAGCGGCTGTACTCTGTGCCGGTATCGGGTTGCGGATTGACCGCACTGCGGATGGTTGCAAAGATCTCTGTATGTCCGCAACAAGGGTTTAGCATGTCTATCGCGACCTTGCCTGCACCACCCTATTACGTCGTCTGCTTCTCATCGCAACGAACGGAGATCGAGGACGGCTACGGTGACGTCGGCGCTGCGATGGTGGAACTGGCAAAGCAGCAGCCCGGATTTTTGGGTTTCGAAAGCGCTCGACGTGCTGACGGCTTCGGCATAATCAACTCTTATTGGAGGGACGAGGAAAGCATCCGGGCATGGAAAGCGGTCGTCGATCACCTCGAAGCGCAACGCCGGGGCAGGGCGGACTGGTATACGCGTTATGAGATCCGCGTTGCGCTCGTTGAAAGAGCTTATGGGTTCGAAGCCGAACCCGCCAAACCGCGATGATCTTTCGCCTGCAAATCGGGTTTCGTCGGGAAACCGCTTCCATCCATGACAGGATTCAAGGCCGATTTCCTTTCAGCGCTTCCACGAAACGGATCACGTCGCCCACCATGTCATCGGTGAAGATATCGTTGTGACCCGCGCGGTCATAGATCACCATCCGCTTGGGCTCGGGTGCGATCTCGTACAGCGCCTGCCCTGATGAAAGTGGGATACTGTCATCAAGCCGGCCGTGGAGGAACAACTTCGGTTGTGTGACCTTGCCTATGTTGAGGTCGGAGCGAAAGGGATCCTTGAGCAGAATTTCAGCCGGGAGGAACGGATAGCGCGCCTGCGCAACCGACAGAACCGACAGGTAGGGAGACACGAGGATGACGCCCGCGGCCGGCCTGTTCGCGGCCGTGTTCACGGCAACGCCGGTGCCAAGTGAGCGGCCGAGCACGACGATCTCGGTTCCGGCGTGTGCCGAAAGCCAGTCGTAGGCGGCGATGCCGTCCGTCAGCAGGCCCTGCTCGCTGGGTGAGCCGGTCGATCCGGGATAGCCGCGATAGGAAATCGCCAGCAATCCGATCCCGCGCGCGGCCAGCGCCTGTGCGAGAAACGGATAATTGTCGACCCGGTCACCATTTCCGAAAAAGAGAAGCACGCAGGGCTTGTCGCTGTCGCCCTGGCTGTAAAGTCCCCGAAGCACCTCGCCGTCGGGTGTCTTGACGTCGACCGACTCGCCCCAAGCTGCGTGCTGAGCAGCAGGTGTGGCGCCGGCTCCGGGATAAAGCAGGCTCCGCTGCGAAAAATAGACCAGCGCCACGATCGCCATGTAGGCCATGACCGCCATCAGCGGCAAGATCAGCAAGTACTTTGTGGTGCTCACAACAGAATATACCCGCAGGTTTGGCAATACCAAGAACGCTTTGCAGCAACCTCGGCCCTTTGCGGCGTGGCGTGCTCGGCACGGCGGCAGTATAGGCACAAAGTGTTGCTGTAGAGAAGAGGTCGAGAGACGACGATGTCGTCAGGAAAACTTCGGTGTTCCCACCATGCGAGCTGATGCCGTCCTGTTGATCGTCGATATGGCCTGTTCGCCGCATCTGAACCGGTCCGAGGGCGGTACGGTGACGAACCGCTCGCATGCGGCGGCGTGCTCACCGCCTATGTCACCTTTCCGCATTGGCGATCGGCGCATGCCTGAAGCGGTCATGCATCTGCTCATTGTCTGTCCTGGCGCTTTTCCTGTGACATCAACTGGCTGATCGCGGCAGCAGGGAGCGCATCGATGGCGTAACCGAAGGTGCCGGTCGATTTCACCTCTTCGGCTGCCCGTATCAGCGCCCCGAGGGCGGCCCGCGCAAACGATCCGCCGACACTCACCCTGCGCACGCCGGCGGCCGAGAGTTCTGCAACGGAGTAATAGGGTGGCCGCAGGCCCATGACGACGTTGACGGGCTTGTCGACGGCGCCGCACACCGTCCGGATCGCTTCGATATCGGGCAGGCCCGGTGCGTAAAGCACATCGGCTCCGGCAGCCGAAAATGCCTGCAATCGTCTAATGGTGTCGTCGAGATCGGGCCGGCCCCAGAGAAAGTTCTCCGCCCGCGCGGTCAAGAGGAAAGGCAGGCTCCGTGCAGCCTCCGCTGCGGCCTGGACGCGCTCTGCGGCATGAGACAGATCGTAGATCGGCCTGGCGCCATCTCCTGTCGCGTCCTCGATCGATCCGCCGACAAGCCCGACCTCACACGCCAGGCGGATCGTCTCGGCGCAGGTCTTCGGTTCAGCGCCAAAACCATCCTCCAGATCGGCAGAGACGGGCAGATCGGTCGCCTCCACGATTTCAGCGGCGTTGTCGAGAATTCCGCGGCGTCCGAGGCTGGCGGAGGAGTCGAGTTTGCCCTTGGAAAAGGCGTATCCCGCGCTGGTCGTTGCCAGGGCCTCAAATCCGAGGCTGGCCAGAAGACGCGCCGAACCGGCGTCCCAGGGGTTGGGGATGACGAAAGCGCTGTCCCGCTGATGCAGTGCCTTCAAATGCTCGAATTTTTCCTGTTGATCCGGCATCGCTCGTCTCCGCTCATGATAACGGAACTGAGATTAGCAGCCGGAAGCGACGCCGGCCATGCGCTCAGGATATCGGCCGCGGCGCTTTTTCTCTGAGATCTGATAAACGGCTTTCAAACCGAAAAAGGTTCTTCGCGCGTGCCCTCTCAGGCTGGGAAAGGGTTTCGCCACGCATCCAGTTCCTCAAGCCGTCCGTACCATTGTTGGATATGCCGGAACTCGGCGAGTGGTATGTCGGCAGCGGCGGCATAAGGAAGCGCAGCAGCCAAAGCGAAATCCGCGACGGTCAGTGTCTTCCCCACGGCGACGCTATTGGCGGCCAGATGGGCGTCGAGCACGCGGCCATGGAGCCGAAAGTTCGCCTTCGCATCTTCGATCACGCCCACATCAGGCTCTCCGCCGAACAACGGCTTGATCAACATTTCAAACCACAGCGTTGCCCCATGCCGGGTGAAATGGTTGGCATCCCAGCTCAACCAGCGCAGCACGTCGATCTGCCGGTGATCATGCGGCCAGAAATCCGATGCGACGGCGTCGGAGAGCCTGCACATGATGGCGTTCGCTTCCCATAAGGTTCCGGCATCATCCTGCAGCACCGGGACTTTGCCGTTCGGGTTCAGCGCCAGGAATTCTGCAGTGCGCTGCTCTCCGCTGGCGAGATCAACCCTGACGAACTCGACGTCTGCTTGAAGAAAACGAGCGGCGGCGCAGGCCTTCCGGGGATTGAGCGTCTCGCAATAATAGAGCTTCATCGCTGCCTTACGCATGGTTCCGCCCTTCGGATTCAGTCCCCAGAAAAAAGCCCAATCGCTCGAAACTTTGCGACCAACCGGTCTCATGACCCTCAAGTGAAGATGCGCTTGCAAATCCGCTCTGCCGGAATGTCATTTCCGTGCCTCCGTCGCTTTCCCTGAAGGTGATGGCGACGACCGTTTCAGGGCTGGTTTCGCCGCTTCCGCGCTCCCAGGCATGTGTGAAGACGAGCCTGTGCGGCGGCTCCACTTCCAGATATTTTCCGCCGACCCAATGCTCTTCTCCATCCGGTGCGATCAGGCAGGCCCGGTGTCTGCCGCCGGGCCAGGCTTCCAGTCTGTCGCCCACTGCCTTGAAACCGTGAGGACCACACCATTGCACCAAGGCTTCCGGGTCGGTCCATGCCCTGAAAACCAGATCGCATGGGGCTTCGAACCTTCGCACAAGCACCAGGTCGTGGCTGTTGTCGGTGTCTGGATTAGTCATTTTCATATCCTTGTACCTTGGTGAGATAGTCATCGAGACGATCGAAGCTTTCGTCCCAGAAGCGTCGGTAATCGGCGATCCAATCAGCAATTGTCTTCAACGCGGCCGGCTCGATGACGCGGGGGCGCGAATTCGCTTCACGGCCAGAGCGGATCAATCCGGCCTGTTCCAGGACCTTGAGATGCTTTGAGATGGCGGGCTGAGACAGTTCGAAGGGATCGGCGAGTTCGGCCACGGTCGCCTTACCGTTCGCAAGCCGCGCCAGAATTGCTCTCCGTGTGGGATCGGAGAGTGCCGAGAAAATCGCATCAAGCCTGTCGTCCATGAATCACCACCTAGCTATATAGCCGAATGGATATATTCTTTGCGGCGGAATGTCAAAGGCAATTTGCGCTGGAGCCCGCGGTTATGGATTTCCAGGCTCAAGGCCTGGAATGACGGAGAGGTGGGAGGGCGCCTGGGCGGTAAGCAGGGCAGCGCGATCAATGATGTCTTGAAAGTCCGAACGGGGAGATTGACTCCCGCCCACGACCCGATGATCGTTGGTCCATGACCGCTTTGCACTTTCACACCCGCCTCTCGCTCAGCAAGGATTTGGAGAAGCTCGGCCTTCGCGCCGGCGACATGGTCATGGTGCATGCCGCGATGAGCAGGGTGGGGCGGCTGCTCAACGGTCCCGACATGTTCATCGATGCGCTGGGCGATGCCGTGGGGCTTTCAGGCACCATCGTCGCCTATACGGACTGGAACGGCGCCTATGACGAGTTGCTCGACGAGGACGGACGCGTTCCTGGCGAATGGCGCGGCCATATCGCGCCCTTCGACCCTGCGACCTCCCGGGCCATCCGCGACAATGGCATATTCCCTGAATTCCTTCGAACGAGCCCAGGGGCGCGACGCAGCGGCAATCCGGGCGCCTCCGTCGCGGCAATCGGCGCAAGGGCCGACTGGCTGACGGCTGACCATCCGCTCGACTATGGCTATGGCAAGGGCTCTCCCCTCGCCAAACTCGTGGAGGCCGGCGGCAAGGTGCTGATGGCGGGTGCGCCGCTCGACACGATGACCCTTCTCCACCATGCCGAGCATCTCGCTGATATCCCGAGCAAACGGCTGCGCCGCTATGAGGCGCCCTTCGCGACGCCGGCCGGGGTGGTATGGCGCATGATCGAGGAATTCGACACCGGCGATCCGATCGTGCCCGGCCTCGCAAGCGACTATTTCGACGAGATCGTCCGCGCATTTCTCGCGAGCGGCGCGGGAGCGCAGGGCCTGGTCGGAGAAGCGGCGTCGGTCCTGGTTGATGCGGCTTCCATCTGCAGCTTCGCTGTCGCCTGGTTGGAGCATCATGTTCGGCACGAGCGTTAAAGCCACGGCGCCTTGACTCCCACGCGCCCGGCTTCTCCTGCTCCACGGAACAAAAACCCCATGGCGATGTTGATATGGCGATAAGCAGAAGACCTTGGGAGGAATTCATGCAGAAAACGCTTCAGTTCGTCTTGGTCGGCCTGGCCGCAATGAGCGGCTTGACGATCGCGCCGACCATCGCCGCCACGCAGGACATGGAATTGCGCATCGGCCCCGGCGGCGTCGGTATTTACGACCGCGATCGCGATTTCGACCGCTATGACCGCCGCGCGCGGCGCGGCTGCGATCCCGACGATGCGCTCGACATCGCCCGCAGCGAAGGGCTTCGCCGGGCTCAGATCGTCCGCATGTCGCCCCGCAGCATCGTCGTCCAGGGGATGACGCGCCGCGGCCCTGAACGGATGGTCTTTGCCAACCGGCGCGGTTGCCCGGAAATCTGACCTGCCTTGCGACAGTCGAATAATCCGCCGGCGTGGGCTCTCGGGCCCACCGGCGGCTAACCTTCCAGCACTGTGAACCTTGCGTCCATTCAGCGCTCCGGGTGGCTTAAAGCCATGGAGCACCATAGGAGGATTTCATCATGATGAGCGGTCAAATGAAGGCGCTTCTCGCCGTTCTTGCCGTTGCCGGTTACCAGAACAGGGACAAGATCAAGGAGCTCCTGCGGGGCCTCCAGAACCCGCAACAAGCCGGGGCGGGAGGCCAGCAGACGGGCGGTCTCGGCGGCATCCTCGGCGGGCTGGCCGGCTCCGGCGGTGGTTTAGGCGGCTTGGGCGGCCTTCTCGGCGGGCTAAGCTCCGGCAGCATCGTCAGCGGCGGCCTCGGCGATCTGCTGAAGACGTTCCAGCAGAACGGCCAGGGAGACAAGATGGAATCCTGGGTGCGCCGCGGGCCGAATGCCGACATCAATGACGGGGAACTGACCACAGCCCTCGGCCCTGACGTCCTGGACGAGATCGCCCGCAATACAGGCCTTTCGCATCAGGAGATCCTTGGCCGGCTGAGCCGCGATCTTCCCAAAGCGGTGGACGATCTGACCCCTGAGGGGAAGGTGCCGAGCGAGGAGGAGGCGTTCATGTCTTCGGCGAGCCAGGCGACAACCTCCGGGCGGCCGAGCGGCGTTTAGGCTGCGATGTCAAGGGGCGCTGGCCGGCAGACAGCCGGCGCGTGTTTGCTGCAACAAGGACGATCGGGAGGCCCCTGTCCTCATCCACAGACGTCGCTGGATTTGCCCCAGAACTCACCCCGCGCTCCGTCTTCCTCGGGCTTGTCCCGAGGATCCACCACGCGGACATCTACCGGCCGCGGGCGTGGATTCCAGGCTCAGGGCCTGGAATGACAGAGATTGGGGTGTGCGTTGGTGCCAAACGCGCGGTTGGCGGATGAGCAGGGCCAGACCGCCGATCGGCCTTCACTAGAGGTACTTGCCAAGAAAGGCATACACGCTGCGAATGGACTTTAACGCGGCGTCGGGGTCGTATTTTTCGATATGGCCCAGCACTCTCTTTCCCGCCGTGAACTCCGGAGCATCGAAATTGTGATAGATGCCCTTGTAAACGTCGAGTTCGACGGGCGGGGCATCATCGCGGAGACGGGAAAGGCTCTTCTGGCATCGTTCAGCCCGGCTCCAATTGTCTCGTTCGCCTATCAAGATCAAGGTCGGTACCGCCGGATCGCCCCGATTAACGTCGCAGGCGGGATAATAGGCGACCGCCGCCTTGAATTTGCGCTCCATAAGCTGCTCGTTCCCGCCGATTTTTGTTGCATCGAGTGTCGCGGTGCCGCCCGCCGAAAAGCCCATCAGCGCGACGCGCCCGATATCGACGAAGCTTGATTTCGACAAAAAGTCCAGAGCGCCGTAGGCGTCGAAGACGCGCTCGGGAAGATGGCTTCGGCACGTGTCCTTGAGGTTGCGGGTGGTGAAGCTGTCGACAACAAGCACGACATGCCCCCATCTGACCAGCCGTTTCGGCCAGAGGTCCTTGACACTTAAACGCAGGTGATCGCATCCATGCATGATGACGACCGCCGGGAAGGGGCCATCGCCCGGCGGGCGGGACAAATATCCGAGCAACGGCGTGCCCGGCGGTTGGGAAAGAACCTCTCCCTGTTCGAGAGCCTTGCGGATTCGAAAAGCGCTGAGCTTCACGGGCGCGCTTTCAAACCGCACCAATTCCTCGGCTTTGGCCGGGATTCCGGGAACAGTGACGCCGAGAAGAGCGACGAGGCAAAGAAGAAGTCCTGCAGTTTTCACCAACGCCTCCATCGTTTGACCGACAGCCTGTTATTTGTACGCCGAAGCTGACGCTTGGCAAAGCGGGTTGGGCGTGCTGCCACGATTGGATGGAGGAGGCCTCATTTCAAAAGAGGCCTGCGGGTGGCACAGCGCTCACCCGTTGCTCCGTCATCCTCGGGCTTGACCCGAGGATCCACGTCGGCCTCCACCAAGGGAGCTTGACCCGAGGATCCACGGCGGGTTTCCACCAGCAGCGGCCATGGATCCCAGGCTCAAGGCCTGGGATGACGGAGGGTGGGGCGGGCGATTTGCCAAGTTCGGCGTCGAAGAGGGGTGGAGGAATTTGGCATGAGCCGATTTTGATCTGGTGGGAGAGCCATAATCAGTTCTCACCTCCCGGCACATCACCTATCACTGCCGTAAATCCAAGCTGCGAAATTTGAATCCGGAGCTGATGTCGGCGGTCAAGTGGGCGCGGCTCTTCGAACTTGTGCGCTGTTCTCAGCGCCTTGCGAACCAGTCAGCGCGTCAGCGGCCGCTCATTTGCCAAGGAGCCTACCCCACCCTCCGTCATCCCAGGGCTTGACCCGAGGATCCACTCCGGCTTCCACCAGCAGCGGGCATGGTTCCCAGGCTCAAGGCCTGGGATGACGGAGATTGGGGGGCGCGGATTGCCAAATCCGGCGTCGGCGCGGGGTGGAGGAATCTGACACGAGCAGGATCGATTTCGAACTGGCGGGAGAGGCTTAATCAGTTCTTGATCACCCCCCGGTGCATCAGTTATCACTACCGCAAATCCAAGCTGCGAAATTTGAATCCGGAGCTGATGTCGGCGGTCAAGTCGGCGCGGCCCTTCGAGCTTGTGCGCTGTTCGCGGCGCCTTGCGAACCAGTCAGCGTGTCAGCGCCCGCTCATTTGCCAAGGAGCGAGCCCCTTGCGCCGTCATCCTCGGGCTTGACCCGAGGATCCACGGCCGGTCTCCACCAGCAGCGGGCATGGATCCCAGGCTCAAGGCCTGGGATGACGGAGGGTGGAGGGATGTTTTCGCCAAATCCTGCGTCGGCGCGGGGTGGAGGAATCCGGCACGAGCAGGCCGATTTTGATCTGGTGGGAGAGCCGTAATCAGTTCTTGATCACCTCCCGGCGCATCAGTTATCACTACCGTAAATCCAAGCTGCGAAAGTTGAATCGGGAGCTGATGTCGGCGGTCAAGTCGGCGCGGCTCTTCGAACTTGTGCGCTGTTCGCAGCGTCTTGCGAACGAGTCAGCGTGTCAGCGCCCGCTCATTTGCCAAGGAGCCTACCCCTTGCTCCGTCATCCCAGGGTTTGACCCGAGGATCACGGCTAGTCTCAGCCAGCTGCGGCATGGATCCCAGGCTCAAGGCCTGGGATGACGGAGAGTGGGGCGGGCGATTTGCCAATCGGAATTTGCGCATTGGCCAACGCCGCTGAGCCGCCCGACGCGGCCGCGTCGCCAGGACATCCACCTCTCATAAGGAGAATTGCATGGACCCCTCGATTGCTCCGGCCTCGCGGGCCGCTGTGGTGACGCCGAACGATAGCGCGATTGTCGGCGCCCGCGCGCTCTATATCGGAACGGCCGGCGATGTGGCGATTGCGCCGCGGCGGGATATGGATCCCGTCATCTTCAAGAGCGTGCCGGCCGGGACGATCCTGCCGGTTCATGCGGCGATCGTGGCGCTGACCGGGACCACGGCCGCCAACATCATTGCCTTGTTCTGAGCCTCAGACGCGGACCGATGGGCAGGCCGACCAAGTTCAGCCAGGCGCTGGCGGAGAAGATCTGCGCGCGTATCGCCGACCGGGAAAGCCTGCGGTCGATCTGCCGGGACGAGGACATGCCGGCGAAATCGACGGTGCTCTCGTGGCTGGCGGACGAGGACAAGGCGGCGTTCCGGGCGCGATATGCGCTGGCCCGCGAGATCATGGCCGACAGCTTCGTCGACGAGATCGTCGAGATCGCCGACAACAGCAGCGATGACTGGATCGAAAAGAAGAATGCGGCCGGCGAAACCACCGGCTGGCAGGAGAATGGCGAGGCGATCCGCCGTTCGCAGCTGCGCATCGCCACCCGCCAATGGGTGGCCGAGAAGCTCAGGCCGAAGAAATACAGCGCCAAGGTCGAGGCCGGCGAGGCCGTGACCGGCGAAGTCTCGCAATTGCTGGAGGCGGTCAATGGCAGGACGCGCGGACTTCCAAGCGGCGGTTGACCAGTTTTCCGACTGGCGCTGGCGGCTGAACAATCTCTACTGGATCACCGACAAGGCGGGCAGGCGCGTCAGGTTCGAGATGAACATGATGCAGATGAGCCTTTTCGACGAGATGCATTATCTCAACGTGCTCTTGAAGGCCCGCCAGCTGGGGCTCACCACCTTCATCCAGATCTTCATGCTCGATGCCTGCGTCTTCAACCGGGATATCAGGGCCGGCACCATCGCCCATACGCTCGGCGACGTGCAGACGATCTTCCGCGACAAGATCAAATACCCCTATGACAATCTGCCCGAAGGCATCCGCAACGCCGTGCCTGTTGTCAGGACCAACCAAAGCGAATTGCTGCTTGCCAATAATTCGAGCATCCGCGTCGGTACATCGTTGCGCTCGGGCACGCTGCAATATCTGCACATCTCCGAATATGGAAAGCTCTGCGCCAAATATCCCGACAAGGCGCGGGAAGTCAGGACCGGCGCCTTGAACACGGTGCAGGCCGGCCAGCTGGTCTTCGTCGAAAGCACCGCGGAAGGCCAGGAGGGGCATTTCTATGCGCTCTGCGAGGATGCCCAGGTCAAGCAGCGCCAGGCGCTCGAGCTGACCGAGCTCGATTTCAAGTTCCACTTTTTCCCCTGGTGGAAGGAGCCGCACTATTCGATCGCCCCCGAGGGCGTCATCATCAGCGACGCCTTCGTCAAATATTTCCGCCAGCTTGCCGAGCAGGGGATCACGCTGACGGCGGGGCAGAAGGCCTGGTATGTCAAGAAGGTCGAGATCCAGCTCGGCGACATGAAGCGCGAATATCCCTCGACCCCGGCCGAAGCTTTCGAGGCGAGCGTCGAAGGCGCCTATTATGCCGACCAGATGGCGATCGCCGACGCCGAGGAGCGTATCGGTGTCTTCCCGCATGTCGAAGGTTATCCGGTCCACACCATCTCCGACATCGGCATGGACGACACCAACAGCGTCTGGCTGTTCCAGGTGCTGCCCGGCCCCGTCAGGATGATCGGCTATTTCGAGCATACCGGCACCGGCATGGACGGCGTGCTCGACGAGCTGGAGCGGCGGGCGGGTGAACATGGCTATGTCTACGGCGTCCACAACATGCCGCATGACATCAGGGTGCGGGAATGGACGCGCGGCGGCATGACCCGCATCGAAATCATGCTGAAGGAGGTCAAGGCGCGCGGCCTCGGCACCGTCCGCAAGGTCGAGCGCGCCTATGTCCACGACCGCATCAACGGCACTCGGCGCATCCTGGCAAAGGTCGAGTTCGACCAGGCCGGCTGTGGCGAGGGCAATCGAGTTTATCGGTCGCTCACTCGATTTCGGCTGCGGCGACGGCCTGTTCTCATTCATCAGGGCTGGCGGCGAGTTTGATCCCCGCTTTGATGCGTTTCAAAAGACGGTGAACCTTGACCGTTTTTACGAGAAGGTCGACGTGTTCGATGCCTATGACGATAGCTACGCGCCACTAGTGGCAAAGAGACCGGATTATCAGATTACCGTCGGCTTCGACCACTAGCCAAATTTGCTGAAGAAAGCGGCTGGATTCGGTCTTTATGCTGAGACCGTTGTCGGCGACGGAAACGAGCCTCTTCCGTTTGAAGATGATAGTTTCGATACGATCTTCTCGAACATAGTTTATTGGCTGAATGATCCTGCAAGTGCGATGGCAGAGCTTTGCCGAATACTGCGGCCGGCGGGCAATTGTGCCTGATGCTGCCGAACGTGACTCTTCCGGACTACAGCTTTTTCAATCGTCTATTCGTGCAAACCAAAGATCCCGCGTGGAGCTGGCTCGACGAGCTTGACCGAGGCCGTTTGAGCGACAACATCAAACAGGCAGCGAGCGACGAACAATGGCGGGAAATCTTTGGGTCGGCCGGACTGAAGGTCCGTCGTCACTCGAACCATTTATCGAAACACATTATTCAGGCTTGGGATATTGGGTTCAGGCCGATGTTTCCGGCATTCTTGAAAGCGGTGGAGGCCATTCCGGTCGACAAGCTAGCTGATGTGAAATCAGAGTGGGTGGAATCGCTGAAGCGGTTCGCAGTGCCATTCGCGGCGACTGAGATGCATAACAATCCGACGAATGCGTTCCACTGCTACGTCCTCAGCAAGTAAGCTATGGTCCCTGCGGCTCAGAAAGGGTCGTACAGGCACAAGTCACGGATCTTCAAGGCGGTTCTTCGGAGCCGCCTTTTTCTGTGCGTAATCCACACAACCCGGAGCCCACCCCATGCTCGTCCATAACTGGCGCGCGGTGATGAAGCACGCCTGGTCCGTCCGTCTGATGGCGCTGGCGCTGCTCCTCATCGTCCTCGAGCCTGTCACCAATGTCGTCGCCGCAACCTGGGTGTCGCGCAACATCTACATCCAGATCGCCATGTCCATGGCATCGGGGCTCTTCGCCGCCGCGGCGATCGTCGCCCGCATCTTCGTCCAGCAGAAAATCTCAGGAGAACTGAATGGCAAACCGCCTGCAGAAAGGTAGCGCTGCGGCCGCCATGGCCGTGGCGCTGGTCGGGAGTTTCAAAGGGCTGCGGCAGCACGCCTATCCTGACCCGGCCACTCAAGGCCAGCCGTGGACGATCTGCTACGGCAGCACCAACGGGGTGAAGCCGGGCGATTATAGGACGGTGGGAGAGTGCAAGGCGCTGCTTTCGCTCGAGCTGCAGCAGTATGCCAATGGCATAGGGCGGTGCGTCACGGCCCCGCTTCCGGATGCGCGGTTCGTGGCGCTGACCTCGTTCGCCTACAATGTGGCGTCAGGGCTGCATGCGGTTCCAGTGTCGTCAAACTGATCAACCAGGGCCAGACGGCCGAGGGCTGCGAGGCGCTCCTCAAATGGAACCGCGCCGCCGGCATCACCTTTCCCGGCCTGACGCGCCGCCGGCAGAAGGAGCGCGCCTTATGCCTGGAGGGCATCTGATGTTCTCCCTTCTCGACACGCTGAAGATGGGCGCCGGCATCGCCGCCGGCCTCGTCATCTACCACCTCTACGCGGTCTCAATCGGCTACCCCTCGGCGGCGCGCCAGGCGCGCGCCGGCTATGTCCTGCTTTCCGAAAAGACGGCGGCCGAAGCCAGGGCGGCCGAGATGGAGCGCCAGCGCGATGCGGCAGCCGGCGCCGGCGAGGAGCATCGCAAGCGTCTGAAGGCCGCCAAGGCGACCGAACAGGCCGCCAGAGAGACATTGGAAAACGAGATCCGATCCTATGAACTCGAGCTTTCGCAAAAGAACCGCGCTTGCGCTGTCACTGCTGCTGATCGTCAGTGGCTGCTCCGCCACTGAGCGCCTGAACAGGGCGGCAGTCGCCAGAGGGCAGGCCGCAGCCGGCATCGTGCTGCCGCCGCTGCCCGAAGATCTCAGAATGCAGGAAGCACATGCGCCCGTCCGTGAAGGCGAGCCGCTGATCGCGATCCTTGCCCGCGAGCGCCAGGCGCTCGACCGCGCCAACGCCGGCCAGGGGCGCAGCATCAAATTCTACGACGACCTCAGGACAAAACTTGGAGCGCGCCCATGAGAATAAGTTTGGATTTCGCCATCGGCATCCCGATGAGAAGCGCCGCGCTGGCGCCTGCTATTATCTACTACGTTGACCCGGCAGGTTCCGACTCCAGCGACGGGCTTAGTCCGACGGCCTGGCAAACTTTGGCCAAGGTCAACGCGGCCACCATTCCTGCCGGCTCGCAGGTCCTGTTCAAGGGTGGCGTGACCTTCAGCGGCAGCCTGACGCTGCGGGAAGGCCAGCATTTCGGTGCGCCGGGACAGACGACCATATTCGGCTCCTATGGCACCGGCACCGCCACCATCCAGGCCAGCCTCAACTCGAACAAGGGGCTTGACGCCGTCAACCCGCACGATGTCACCGTCCAAGACCTCATCTTCGTCGGTACCGGGCAGACGGTGAGCACGGCAACAGGCTGCCACCTCGTCAACGACCTGCTGGGGAACGCCAAGCTCGGCGGCGTCTCGCTGCTGCGTCTGGACGTCTCTGGCTATGGCGTTGATGGCATCGCCGTCTACACAGGCGACAATGCCTATGCGACGAGCTCGGCTTCAGGCTTCGATGGACTGCTGATCGACGGTTGCTTCGTCCACGACTGCACCGGCAACGCCACGGATTACACCGGCAATGGCATCACCATCCAGGGTCTTTACGGCCTGGGCGCCAATCCGGTCAGCCACACCAGCCCGATCATTCGCAACTGCAAGGTCTACAACAATACCGGCACGGCCGGCATCACCGTCTCCCATTCCGGCAGCGGCATCCTTCTCGGACAGTGCTCCGGAGCCCTGGTGGAATATTGCGAAGCTTACAATAACGGGGCGAACAACACATACGCCTCGGAACCGGTCGGCATCTGGTTCTATGAATGCCTGAATTCGACCATCCAGTTTTGCGAGAGCCACCACAACAAGACTGGCGTTGGGACCTCCGATGGCGGTGGATTCGACATCGACGGCGGCTGCCAGGGCTGCATCGTCCAGTATTGCTACAGCCACGACAATTATGGCTCCGGCTATCAGATTTACCAGTTTGCCGATGCCACCATCAAGGCGCTCAGCGGCAACACCATCCGCTTCAACATCAGTGAGAACGACGGCACCCAGGGGCCGGCATCGAAAGGCGGCGTCCTTGTCGGCACTGCCGAAACTGGCCGCGCCGCGCCGAACAACAACATCCACAACAACACGATCTATAACAGCCTGGCCTCAGCAAACGGGTTCTATCTCTTCAGCAACCCCAATCAATTCTCCGCCAGCTATTTTGCCAACAATATCGTCTATATGGCGGGCACCGGCTCGAAGGTCATCAACTCCTCGACCAGCTTGACGCCTGCCTACCTTTGTATCGGCAACTGCTATTCCTCACCCTCGACCTCGCTCAAGTGGGGCTCGGCCACCTACACGACGTTCTCCAACTGGCGCACGGCATTCCCCACTCAGGAAACCGTTGCCGGATCGGCAACCTTCAAAGCCGCCAACCCATCGATGGTCGGGCCTGTGCCTGTCGGAAACATCGGCGGTTTCGATCCTCTCGACCTCGGAGCTTACAAGACCCAGGGCGCATCGGTTTGCCGTAACGGCGGTCAGAACATCAATAGCCTCTTCGGCATCGACCCCGGACCCCGAGATCTGTTCGGAAACGCGGTGCCGCAAGGGGTCAATGATATCGGCTGTTTTGAAAGTGCATGATGCCATGACATCCAACGACGATATCCTGCGTGCCCTCGGGCGCGTGGAGGGAAGGCTGACCGGGATCGAGGAAAATGTCGCGCTGCTGCGCCAGGAGATGGGCGACGAAAAGGTCAGCGCGCATGACGCCCGTGCGGTGATCCACAAACGGCTCGACGAACAGGCAAGGCAGATCGCCCATCTTGATACCGGGGTGGCGATCAGCGGCGGAGCGGATGAGCAGATCCGCGCCGAAATCAGGACGCTCAAGGGAACCGTTGAGAAGAACCAGGAGACGGTGGGCCCGGCTCTTGAAGAGTGGAAACGAATGAAGTCGATCGGCTATGGCATATCGGGCCTGATCGCCTTCGCCGGCCTGACGACCGGCGGGGTCATCGCCTATGCCAGCGATGAGGCGGTGGCGGCGTTGCGGCATTGGCTGAAGATCAGTTGATGGGTGCGCCACCTTTGCCCTGTTCGGCAGTCCGGCGGCTGACGGCCGGCAAGTGAAACGCAGCAAATCGGCGCCCGCTCGGCTGATATATTGCCGTCATCCAAGCCTTGTTTAAAATTAGATTTTGCTAACGAACAAAACCGCTCCCTGTCTGTTATCCCTTTCAAGGAGGAAACAGACATGAAGAGCATGAGCAATCGCCAAGTTCGTATTCCCGGGCCCCGGGAGCATGACGTTGCCGAGCATTGCCGCAAGTTTGGGATTGGCCCGGCGGAGGAGAAGAAGCTGAAGAAGCTGCTCGGGTCTCACGCGCCGCTGCATGAGATCCGGGCCAATTCGCCGCCGCCCCAGCCGAAATGGCGATAGCGCCGGAGCCGGAACTTCCGGCACTATCCGGCGTTTGGATCGCCGGGCCGCGCGGCCGGTCTCGTCTCCTGTACCCCTGCTACCCCGGCAGGTGCTGCGCGGTCCACTGATCTCCTTATTTCCGGCTTAATGGCGTGCGGATCCGCGCACGCCGCCATCAATGCCGCAGCTGGCGCGAGAGCATCAGGATATAGTCGTCCGCGATGTCGGCGACCACCATGGCCGCTTCGGCGGGCGGATAGCCCCTGCCGACGGCCTCGGCGATGATCTTCATCACCTGCGGTTCGAGCGCCTCCCGGCAGTCGGCCAGGCTTTTGTCATCCGGGCATTTGGCACGAAATTCCACAATGTTATTCATGGCATACCCCTCCATTTGATGTTGCGGCGCTCCTCGATGCATGAAGCCGGTCCCTCTCGGGAAAGGCGGGTCACCGTTCCGGGAGGCCGTGCCGGAACAATTAGCGATCATGAAAATACGATGTCACAGGACGGGATGTATTCAAGTTGATGCTGATATTAAGGTAAGGCAGTAGGGTTAATTCGTCCAGCGGCAGTTGACGACGGATCGGCGGGCCTGTCAGGCAATGGCGCAACTCTTTGTTTCTGTGTCAGTTTCCGGCACGAAAAATCGTCGGCCCCGCCAGCTTTTGACCGGAAATGCCGGCATTTACCATAGGCTGCGGCGCAGATGGCAGCGCAGGCCGCAGCCTTGTGCCGGAGCCGGACAGCCACTAATCGCGACGTCATCCCCGATCTTGTGCCGAGGATCTGCGACGTCAGACTAAGCATTTGAACATAAATGATTTTACGTCGGATCATTTGAAGTGGTCAGATGCTCGGCACAAGGCCGAGCATGACGGAAGACACTTTGTCAGCAAACTGAGCCCGCTTTTCCGAGCTTTTTCCCGGGATTGCTTCAGGCCGCGGCAAAGGGCACGGCGACGAAGGTTTTATTCCCGTCGCGTTCGACGAGCAGCAGCACCGATTTGCGGCCGGCCTTGCCGGCTTCGGCGATCGCCGCCTTGACGTCGCGGGCATTGTGCACCGGCCGGTCGTTGACCGCGACAATGACGTCGCCCGACTGGATGCCGGCGGCAGCCGCCGATTTGTCCGGGTTGATGCTGGCGACCACCGCGCCGCTGACGGAGCGCGGCAGGTTGAGCTGCTGGCGCACATCGGGCGTCAGGTCGGCGAGGCCGATGCCGAGGCTCGGCTGGCCGGAGGCATGGCCTTGCGCTTCCGGGCTTGCCGCCGCGGCCTGCTTTTGGCCGTCCGCATTGGCGCCGACGGTGACGTTGAGATCGATCGATTTGCCGTCGCGCCAGACGCCGAGCGATTCCCGCGCTCCCGGGGAAAGATCGGCAACCAGGCGCGACAGGTCCCTCGGCGTCTTGACGGTTTCGCCGCCGACCGATGTGATGATATCGCCGGGCTTCAGGCCGGCCTGGGCGGCCGGCGTATCGGCGGAAATGGCGGCCACCAGCGCACCGCCCGTCTTGTCGAGGCCGACGGCATCGGCGACATCCTTCGTGACCGGCTGGATCTGCACGCCGAGATAGCCGTGATCGATCGCGCCGTTCTTCACGAGCTTGGCGACGATCGCCTTGGCCTCGTCGGAGGGAATGGCGAAGCCGACGCCGACGCTGCCCCCGTTCGGCGAATAGATGGCGGTGTTGATGCCGACGACCTTGCCTTCGCGGTCGACCAGCGGGCCACCTGAGTTGCCGTGGTTGATCGGCGCGTCGATCTGGATGAAATCGTCATAGGGCCCGCTATGCAGGTCGCGGCCGCGCGCCGAGACGATGCCGGCCGTCACCGTGGTGCCGATGCCGAACGGGTTGCCGATCGCGAGAATCTGGTCGCCGAGCTTCAGCCTGTCGGAATCGCCCCAGCCGATGGTCTGGAGCGGCTTGCCCGCCTCGATCTTCAGTACGGCGACATCGGATTTCGGGTCGGTGCCGATCAGCTTGGCCGGCAGTTCGGTGCCGTCGTCGAGCGTCACCTTGATATCAAGCGCATTGTCGATGACGTGGTTATTGGTGACGATCACCCCAGCCGGACTGATGATGAAGCCGGAGCCGAGCGCCACCGCATGCTCCGAACTCCGGTGCTGCGGCGCCGGGCGCGGCAGCGGGATGCCCTGATCCTCGAAGAACTGGCGGAACTGCTCGTCCATCGGCGAGTCCTGGTCGGCGCTGGCATTGCTTGCCTTCATCGTCGTGGTGATGGTGACGACGGCGGGTTTGTCGGCGTCGACGATCGACGCGAAGGAGCCGCTCGCGGCGAGAACGCCGCCGGTATCGGAAGGCGCGGCAAAGGCACTGGACGAATTGACGGTGAAGGGCAGGCTGGCGGCGCCGGCGATGACGGCGGCCCCGACAAGCGCTGCGGCGTAATGTTTGCGGAGGATGCGTGACATGGGATGGTCCCTTGCGAGAGCGTTGGCTTGCGATGGCGTCGTGGTTCCGTGTCTCGGACCTGGCGTCGATGAGGTGGCGCCAATTCCTCCGTTCGCATGCGCGGATCGGCGAGGCGACGATCGGGGAGGGGAAGAAGAATTCGCGCTCGACATTCATATGATTGCCGCCGGCGGATTTACAAATTAAATATTGATCATGTTTATATTGCCGATTTTTAAGGAATTACTGGAGGCTAATCTTCTCGGCCTCGGCTTTGCTCCGGCTCCGGCACGCCGGCAAATTCCTTGAGGTTTCGCCGGGAAGTCGCCTCTCAGGAACCTGGTGCGAATAGAAAAGTTAGTGGACTCTAAATTATTTCTTGGTCAGGAAGTAATGACCGGGGAATCGGCCGCAGGCGGGTCTCGCCCGCGGCATATGAGGGGCGATGAAGAATTCGGTTGAGCGGGGGCGGAAAGCCAAGCGCGGGATGCAGGTGAAGCTGAGCGATGTGGCGAAGAAGGTGGGCGTCAGCCCGATTACCATTTCGCGTGCGTTGCGCAACCCGAAGATCGTCTCGGAGGACCTGCGCGAGGAGATCCTGCGCACGGTCGACGAAATGGGCTATATCCCCAATCTTGCCGCCCGGGCGCTGGCAGGCCGCCACAACGGCATGATCGGCGTCATTACGCCCGCCCTGCAGCAGTACGGCTTTGCCGGCCTGATGATCGGCATCGAGGGTCGCTTCCGCGGCACCGAGTTCACCGTGCAATATTCCAGTACGCTGCACCATGCCGAGGGGGAGGCCGGCCTGCTGAAATCCATCCTGACGCAGAAGCCGGCCGGCGTCATCATCGCCGGCGCCGAATCCTATCGCGACCTTCTGCCGCTGATGGCACACGCTCCCTGTCCCATCGCCCATGTCACCGATCTCAGCCAGGAACCGCAGTCGCTGGTCGTCGGCCTCGATCATCATGCGGCGGGCGCAGAGCCCACCCGCTTCCTGTTGTCGAGGGGTTATACCAGGATCGCCTTCATCGGCCGCGGCGCCGATGTGCGCTCGCGCCGGCGCATCGAAGGTTATGAAGCTGTGCTGCGGGAAGCCGGTCTTTTCCAAGAGGATCTCATCATCGGCGGCGATGCGCCGAGCCGCATCGGCCTCGGCAGAGAACTTTTTTCACGCCTGCTCGAGCGCGTGCCCGATGTCGATGCCGTCTTTGCCCAGAGCGACGAACTGGCCTTCGGCGTGCTGATCGAATGCAAGGCGCGCGGCATTCGCGTGCCGGAAGATGTCGGCATCTGCGGCTTCAACGATCTGGAATTTTCGCCCTTCATCGAGCCGCCGCTGACGACGGTGTACATCCCGCGTCAGGACATCGGCCACCGTGTCGCCGACATGCTGCTGCGCGCCATCCGGGACGAGCCACCCGACGAAGACAGGGTCAATTGCGGCTTCTCGATCGTGCCGCGCGGGTCGACGCGGTAGTCGGGCATGGAAGTGGGTTGAGCCTTGCTGAGCCCGGACCGGGCACGGTAGGATTGTTCCGTATACGAACCGGATGGCAACCACTGTGCTGAAAAATGGATAAGGCGGGACTATCTCTTGACAGGATGCGCACCTTTGTCCGCGTCGCCGAGCGCGGCAACCTGTCGATGGTCGCAAAGGAGCTGGGCGTCGGCCAATCCAGCGTGACGCGGCACCTCAACGAACTTGAGGAGGCTGTCGGCGTGCCGCTTCTCAGCCGCACGACGCGTCGCGTCACCCTCACGGACGAAGGTAGTCGCTATTATACCAACTGCCTTCAGATATTGCGCCTGGTCGAACAGGCTGCTGACGAAGCCAGAGACGCCCGTGACGCCCCAGCCGGCGCTGTTCGGCTCTCCTGCACGGCAGCGCTTGGCGTGATGCATATCACGCGGATGATCTTCGACTTCCAGGACAAGCATCCCGACATCCGCGTCGACCTCAACCTGACTGACCAGCGCATCGACCTCGTCCGCGAGGGCGTCGACGTGGCGCTCCGTCTCGGGCCTCTGGCCGACAGCGCAATGAAACTTCACGCGCTTGGAGAAAGCCAGCGGCTGCTGGTCGGCGCTCCGGCTTACTTGTCCGCCCGGGGACGGCCGGAGCGGCCGGCCGATCTGTCGCGATACGAAACTGTCGTGATGTCCAATGTGGCAGGCAGCGACAAGCTCCTTGTTTCCTCTCCCGACGGCACAAGCCTGATGATCCCTGTCCGTGGCCGGCTGCGCGTCGACCACGGGCTTGCGGCGCGCGAAGCTCTTGCCGCCGGGCGCGGCATTGGTCCTACCCATCTCTGGCTGGTTCACGATCTTCTGGACGATGGCCGGCTCGAGGTGGTGCTTGGAGATTACCGGCCTTCGCCGGTGCCGCTGAGCTTGTTGATCGCTCCGGAGCGGGCAGCCATTGCCCGCGTTCGGCTGCTCGTCGACTTTCTTGCCGCTGAGGTTGCCAGGCTGCCGGGGATCCGGCGATCGTAGGTCTTAGAGCCTTTCCGGGTTAGATTGAAGCATTCTGCCGGAGCAGGTTTTCGTCAGGGCAAAGGCGATTGGCGAAGGGCATACCCCAAGGTACGCGCGAGCCGATCGCCTTTGATCCTGGCGGAAACATCCCCGGCCCTCCGGCCGCACCGCTTCGCCGTGGCGAAGCGATAAGTGCGTCCGGCGATTCCATGGTCTTGCAGATTTGCCTGGCAAATCTGCGGGAGGGTTGGCTGAAACGGGCCGGCTGATCGACCGGCCGGCTTGGCCGTAGAGCTGGGCTACGACGCGCGCCGGCCGGTCGACCATCCGACTCCGTTTGAGCCAACAGAATGCTTCAATCTAACCCGGAAAGGCTCTAGGGCAAGCATTCGGTCGTCGAAGACCGGCGCCATACCTTGCGAGACATGCTTCAGCCTCCGAAAGACCGCTTGTCGCCGCGCCATCCCGTCGTCCGCAGAAACTGCTCCCAGTTGAGCGCCTCGGGATTCAGTCGGCGGCTCCACTGGAGATCGTGCTCCTTGCCGAAATAGCCATACTCGACCGCATATTCGACCATGCCGAGAATCTCTCGAACGAGAAACTCGTTGGCGGCAAACTCCGGAAAATAATGCAGCAGCCCATCCCTGGTGAATGCATCTCGATACTCGGCCTTGAGGCCGGTCACGCGCTGGAAGGTTTCGACCATCTCCCGCGGGGAAATGATATCGCCGACGATCGGCAGCGTTTTGCCGTTATAACGCTCGGGATTTGAGAAGATCTCGAGGACAACGGGCCCGGTCGCCGTCAGCGGATCGACAAAAGGCGCTCGGAAATCTTCAGGAAGATAAATCGGCAGGAGCAGGGTGTCGCCTTCCATGCGCGGCACATAATATTCGAGAAGGTTGGTGTAGAAGAATGCCAGCATGACGAAGGAATGAGAAATCGGCAGGCTGCGAATGTGGTCTGCAACGAGCGCCTTGTCGGTAAAATGCGGCGCATATTTCGTCCCACCGGCGATCCTGTCGACATTCTCCAGCGTGCTGAAAACGATATGACCGACGCCGGCCTCGACGGCCGCATCCGCCAGCTGTCGGCCAAGGGGAGCCTCGATCGTCGCCGGCGGGGCGATCGGCGGCGTCATCAGAAATGCGCCATCCGCGCCCTTGAATGCAGCGACGAGTTCTTTCCCAAGGCCCAGTTCGAGCGGAACGATGGCAATTTCAGCGCCGAGTTTCTCGAGACGCAAAGCTTCAGGCGAATCCTTTCTCCGAGTGAAGGCACGGACGCGGAAACGTTGGCTCTCAAGAAGTGTCGCAACGACGCTGCGCCCCTGTTTGCTCGTTGCACCTGTTACCGCGATCAGTGGCTTGGTGTCTGCAGACATAGCTTCTTCCTTTCCCTGTCGTTCGCCGCCGGATAGGCGGGCTCTTTACAAGGTGGGTGCGGTCAGTTCCGCGCCGTAAGCCCGCCTTGGTGGTAGGGACTGTAGCGACAGGGCTTCTACTGATGTAGATCGCTGCAATGCATAAGATAATGCCGTTTTATGGATAGATGGAAGGAGCGTCAGCAGATCCCGAGCGGCCGATCGGGGAACGCCAGGCGTGAAGAATGGATCGCCGGCTCGATCTGCCGAACCGCATCACTTTTCGCAAAGCCGCCGGCCGCCGGAAAATGGCTGATAGGTACAATCCGACGGCCGGAAGGAGCGGTAGCTGCGCGAGCAGGCGGTGATGTTGCAGGACTGCGGTGCGCCTTGGCCATCGCTCGCCGCTTCGCTCGATCGCACTCCGTTCAGTGTCGGTTCCGTCGTCGCCGCCCGCATGAAATCTCGCCAGATATGCGCTGGCAGGTCGCCGCCCGTCACCCCCTTCATCGGCGTGTCGTCATCATTGCCAACCCAAACACCGACGACGAGCGATTCCGTGAAGCCAACGAACCAGGCATCACGATTGTCCTGGCTGGTGCCGGTCTTGCCGGCCGCAAATGTGCCGGGGTCGGCTCCACGTCCCGTGCCGCGTTCGACCACCAGCTGCAGGAGCCCGAGGAGATCGGACTGGTAGGGCGAAAGATCGACATCCGGCCTTGATTGTGCGCCAACTCGAAAGGCCTTGGGCTGCCCGGCCGCCTGGAAGTCGATGATGCCCCAGGGCTTGACAGGTGCCCTGCCGAGTTGGACGGACGCATAGGCGCTGGTGAGGTCAAGCAGATTCACTTCCGACGTGCCGAGCGCCAAAGACGGCGTATCGGCCAGCGGCGCATCGATGCCGAGTTCGCGCGCTGCGGCAATCACATTGTCCAGGCCGACCTCTTCGGCAAGCGCCACCGACGCGGCATTGAGCGATCGCGCGAACGCCTCGGCAAGCGTTACCCAGCCGCGATAGCTGCCACCGGAATTTTCCGGTGACCAACCATTGATGTCGATTGGCGCGTCCAGAACCTGGTCAGACAGAGTGAGCCCCGCCTTCAACGCTGCGTAGTAGACGAATAGCTTGAAGGTGGAGCCCGGCTGGCGCATCGCCGTCACGGCGCGGTTGAACTGGCTTGCCTTGTAGTCGCGCCCGCCGACCATCGCAACGACGGCGCCGTCCGGCGTCATCGCAACCAAGGCCGCCTGCGACGCTCCGACCGCCTTTCCCTCACTGTCCAGGGCTCTTTTTACGACCCGTTCGGCGATCTGCTGCAACTGCGGCACCAGCGTGGTGCGCACGGCGGTCGAACCCGGCGAGGAGCCGGCGATTTCGCTTGCCTGCGGCGAAATCCAGTCGGCAAACCAGCTTCCGGAGCGCGGCGTCGGCGTCGTCGGGTGCAGCTTGGCAAAGCTCGTCTTGGCCTCCGCCGCCTGTGGCGCGGTGATCTTGCCATTGGCCGCCATCGCGTTGAGAACGACCATAGTGCGCTGCCGGGCGCCTTCGAAATTGTCGATCGGATTCCATTGGCTCGGCGCGCGCAGCAATCCTGCCAGCATCGCCGACTCCGGCAGGTTGAGGGCGCCGATGTCCTTGTTGAAATAGATGCGCGCGGCGGCAGGCATGCCGGTCGCGCCGGCGCCAAGATAGACGCTATTGAGATAACGCGTCAGGATTTCCGCCTTGCCGAGCTTCCACTCCAGCCAGAACGCGATCACCACTTCCTGTATCTTGCGTTTTATGGTTCGGTCGCTGTCGAGGTATTGCAGCTTAATGAGTTGCTGGGTGATCGTGCTGCCACCCTCCACCACGGAGCCAGCCTCCAAGTTCCGCAGAAGCGCCCTCGCGATGCCCCTGGGGTCGACGCCGAAATGATCCATGAACCGGCGATCCTCGATCGAAAGCACGGCATCGATCAGCTGGGGTGGAAACTGGTCGTATCGGGCATATGGCCCTTGATAAGGTCCCTGCCTCACCAGCGGCGCACCGTCGGCGGTTTCCAGCACGACGACCGGCTTCAACGTTCCATCGCGGATTTCGCTCCAGGGCACGTCTTTCAGTGCCCATACCAGCACGCTTCCTGCGAAGAGGCAGACAAGCAGGGCCAACCCCATAGCGAATTTTCGCCAGCCTGCCAGAAGTGACCGGCGCTGGCTAGTTTCACCCGCATTTGTACGCCGATCGGCAATTCCGCGGACTAGAGCAGTGGTTATCCACCTGGTTGGAGTCGATGTGGCTACCCGCCGCGTCGACCTCCTTAGCTTCCGCCTCAAACCCGAAGCGGCCGTCCTGCTCTTCGCCAAGGCAGAACTTGCCTGCAAATCGTGATGCAGCGCACGGAAGAGGTTGCTTACGGCCCGGCGAGTTTGGCCGAAGGACCCGTGGGGCGGTTGCGGGTCGTCGACTTGGCTGCTTCCTGGCGAATCCGAGGCCGCCGCCGGCGCTGCTGAATCGAATGTCTGATTTCGACCCGAGCTCGAGCTGCTAACGCTTTCACCTGAGGATTCGGGAGAGTTGGGCATCGGTTACCGCTATAAAGGCCAACGCAGCATGACCTTTATAGCCGGGTGGTGCCGCGTGTTCTACCGCAAAAGGCCGAACGGTTTCGAGGAGTTTCCGTCCGGCCATAATAGGCGGACAGGGAGCTTTTATCGCACCGTCCAGGTCTCGCCGGTTTCGTCACTGAATTTCGCGCGCCGCCGTTCGGCAGCCAGTCCGCCGGCCCGGAGCGGGCGGATTTGGCGCCGGTAAAAGGGCCAGGCTAGCTGGTCCCTTCCTTGCTAATCAGATATCGCTTGCCGCGCTCGACCAGAGATCGGCCGCTTCGGCCGCCGTCATCCGGCGCACCTCGGCCTCGTGGCTGCGGCTGGCGAAGAGTTCGCTTGCCATGATCTGTTCGGCCAGATCGGCCGGCAGCGAGAGGATGACGCGGGCGTCGCCATTGTGCAGCCCGCCGAGCTCGGCGCGTTTGCCCGTCACCATGCCGCCGGCGACCGTGTTGTTGGTCTCCGGATCGATCAGGATGAAGGAGCCGGACTGCCGGTTCTGCTCATAGGGGTCGAAGATTGCCGCTTCGTCGAAGACGAGGCGCACCTTGCCGATCGCATTCATGTAGAGCCGCTGGGCGGGGTTCCAGATGCCGGTCTTCAGTTCGAGCTGGCTGAGCGGCTGCACCTGGACGCGCTGACGGCGGCTGCCGCTCTTCAGCCAGTAGCGCTTGCCGGGCTCGATGCCCTCGGGCTGCAGCGCGACGATCTGCGCGTCGAAGGCCAGGCCGACCTGCGGCTGGGCGTCGATCGAGACGATCATGTCGCCGCGCGCCACGTCGACCTGCCGGTCGAGCACCAGCGTGATCGCGTCGCCGGCAACCGCGGCGTTGCGCACGAGATCGAAGGTGACGATCTTGGAGACATTGGCGACCATGCCCGATGGCAGGATCATGACACTGTCGCCCGGCTTGACCGAGCCGCCAGCGACCGTGCCCTGATAGCCGCGGAAGCTTTCGCCCGGACGCGACACGCGCTGCACCGACAGACGGAAGCCGACCGTCTGCGACGAGCGGACGGTTGCAAGCTCCAGCGTCTCCACCAGCGTGGGCCCGGTATACCAGGGCATGGCGCCCTGGCCGGAATAGACGACGTTTTCGCCCTTCAGCGCCGACATCGGAATGGCGGTGATCTGCTTGACACCGAGCGACAGCGCGAACTCGCGGAATTCGTGGCTGATCTTGTCGAAGCCGGCGCGGTCGTAGCCCGTCAGGTCGATCTTGTTGACGGCGAGCACGAACTGCTTGATCCCCAGCAGCGAGGCGATCGTCGCGTGGCGGCGTGTCTGCTCGAGAATGCCGAGACGCGCATCGACCAGCAGGATGGCGAGATCGGCCGTCGAGGCGCCGGTCGCCATGTTGCGGGTATATTGCTCGTGACCGGGCGTGTCGGCGACGATGAAGGAGCGCTTGTCGGTCGAGAAATAGCGATAGGCGACATCGATGGTGATGCCCTGTTCGCGCTCGGCCTGCAGGCCGTCGAGCAGCAGTGCGAAGTCGGGCAGGCCGAGATCGTTCTGCTTGCCGGTGGAATCGCGCTGCAGCGTGGCGGCCTGATCTTCCTTGACCGCCTTGGTGTCCCAGAGCAGGCGGCCGATCAGCGTCGACTTGCCGTCATCGACGCTGCCGCAGGTGATCAGGCGCAACGGGCGCGAGTCGCGCTGAGCCTTCTGCGGCTCGGCGGCGGGCAGGCTGACGGCGGTTGCGGCCGAGACGGCGGTTTGGACTGCGGTCATCTCAGAAATATCCTTCACGCTTCTTCTTTTCCATGGAGCCGGACTGGTCGCGGTCGATGGCGCGGCCCTGGCGTTCGGACACCGTTGCAATTTCGAGTTCGGCGATCACCTCTTGGAGCGTGCTCGCCTCTGAGCGGATGGCGCCGGTCAGCGGGAAATCGCCGAGGGTGCGGAAGCGGATCATGCCTTCCTGGCGCACTTCGCCGGGCAGCAGTTCGAGACGCGGATCTTCGGCGAGGATGATCATGCCGTCGCGTTCCACGAACTTGCGCTTGCGGGCGTAGTAGAGCGGCACGAGCGGAATGTCCTCGGCCTGGATGTAGCGCCAGATATCCACCTCGGTCCAGTTCGACAGCGGGAAGGCGCGCACGCTTTCGCCCTTGCGGATCATGCCATTATAGATGTTCCAGAGCTCCGGCCGCTGGTTGCGCGGATCCCAGCGGTGATCCGGCGTGCGGAACGAATAGATGCGTTCCTTGGCGCGGCTTGCCTCCTCGTCGCGCCGGGCGCCGCCGAAAGCGGCGTCGAACTGGCCGGCATCGAGCGCTTGGCGCAGGCTTTCGGTCTTCATGATGTCGGTGAAGGCCGCCGAGCCATGGGTGAAGGGCGTGATGTTCTCAGCCGCGCCGCGCGGATTGATATGCTCGATCAGATCGAGATCGTACTTCTTCGCGGTCTCGTCGCGAAAGGCGATCATCTCGCGGAACTTCCAGCCGGTGTTCACGTGCAGCAGCGGGAAGGGCACGCGGCCGGGATAGAAGGCCTTGCGCGCCAGGTGCAGCAGCACCGAGGAATCCTTGCCGATCGAATAGAGCATGACGGGACGCTCGAATTCGGCCGCGACTTCACGGAAAATGTGGATGGATTCGTTTTCCAGCGCCTTCAGATGCGGGTCGAGCGGCGCCTTGGCGCTCTGGGGATTGCTGAGTTCCGTATCCGGACGGCTATCGGGCATGTCTTACTCCAGACTGTCGATCCTTACGGCTGCCCGCAAGGCAATTTCTCGGGTGTTGGCTTCCCAGGGGATGCTAGCTTCCCCAAAGCTGCGGCGATCGCCGCGCCCTGATCCGGTAAGCCGTGAAGGTGATTATTGTGGGGCGATTGCTGAGGCCTCTTCGGCGACATGCAGGCCGCATTCGCGCTTCTCGTCCTGCTCCCACCACCAGCGGCCGGCGCGTTCCGGCTCGCCCGGCTTGATCGCCCGGGTGCACGGCTCGCAGCCGATCGAGGGATAGCCGCGCGCATGCAGCGGATTGACCGGCACGCCGTTGGCCGAAACAAAGGCCTTGATCGCCTCGAGATCCCAATCGGCGAGCGGATTGACCTTCAACAGGTGCCGCTCGGCGTCATATTCGGCGAAGGGCGTTTCGGCGCGGTTGGCCGATTGGCCGCGGCGCAGGCCGGTGATCCATATCGTGGCGCCGGTTAGCGCCCGCGCAAGCGGCTTCAGCTTGCGCACCCCGCAACAGGCATGCCTTGCTTCGACGCTCTCGTAGAAGCCGTTGAGACCGTATTGCGCCGCATAGGCGTCGATATCGGCCTTTTCGGGTGCGAAGCGCTGGATCTGGATGTCGTACTGGGCTTCGGTCTCTTCAATCAGCGCCAGCGTCTCGGCAAACAACCGGCCGGTCTCGAGCGTCGCGATCTCGATCGGGAGGCGATGCGTGCCGATCTCGGCGGTGATCACCTGGTCCTCGATGCCGAGCGAGGTGGTGAACACCACGCGGCCGCCAAGGCCTGCCACCAGCGACAGACGTCCGGCCAGGTCGAGACCCGCCAGCTTGTCGTTCAGCGCCTCGGCTTCTGCATTCGGATTGATAACAGTCATGAGAATCCTGTCCTTAGTTGACCGGAGTATCGCAGTTCAAGCCTGGATCGGACAGAAAAACGGATTTCGAAAGCTGCGGCCACTGGAGCAAATATCTCTCCGAAGCTGCCGCGATGCAGAAAAGCAGCCGCTTCGCGGTAAAATTCCGCGTCGGCAGCTTGAATGTCTATAAAATTAGTAGGGTTACACGCAGCCTGTCAATCCGAAATCTGAAGTGATGCCGGAAAGGGTGCGCAGTGCCTGGTTTAGGCGTAGATTACAGGAGGTTGGCCGAGGGCAGAAAACAACGCCAAAATGCTTGTTCCTCAAGGCTTTCTCCGGCGCGTTCAAATTCCGTTCATGCTGGTTGTGCCATAGAGGCGAAAGTACTTCCGTAGCGGCGCCGGCATTCGCGCCGCGTGTGTGTGTCGATGGTCTGAGATGATTACGCAAAAGGCGAAATACGCGCTCCGGGCGCTCACGGTTCTGGCGGATGCCGATGCCGACGAACCGGTGATGATTTCCGATATTGCTGCGCAGCAGAAGATCCCGAAGAAGTTCCTCGAACAGATCCTGCTCGACCTGAAACATCACGGTATCGTCGTCAGTCGCCGGGGCAAGCAGGGCGGTTATCTCCTTCTCAAGCCTGCCCATACCATTACTTTCGGCGAGATCCTGCGCATCATCGATGGCCCGATCGCGCCGCTGCCCTGCCTGTCGATCACCGCCTACCGCAGGTGCGACGATTGCGACGGCGAACAGAACTGCGAAATCCGCCACGTCTTCGCCAAGGTGGCCGACGCCACCCGCAAGGTGCTGTTCTCGACGACCATCGCCGATGCCGTCGGCCCTAGGCACGGCGCCGAAGTCACCCGCCTGCTCGCCTGAGCATCGCAGCTTAAGAAACCCGGCGGGATGTCTTTCTTCAAGATTTGGTGAAATGCCTTTCCTCGCGGTCGCGACGCTCCACCTGCCTGTTCATTCGGGTAGGGAGAATATCCATGTTTGCACTTTCGACAAAGCACGTGCTGGCTGCCGTCGGTCTGTCGGCTGCCCTTGCAACGAGCGCTGCCGCCCATCACGGCTGGTCGTGGGCCGAGGCGGACCAGATCGAGCTTCGCGGCTCCATCGAGAAAATTTCGATGGGCGGGCCGCATCCAACCCTCGATGTCGCCACTGCAGATGACGGCATCTGGCGCGTCGAACTTGGTAATCCGCGCCAGACCGAACGCTCCGGCTTCGTCGAAGGGGTCGCCAAGCCCGGCGACCAGGTAATTGCCCTTGGCAACCGATCGCAGGATCCGAAGGAAAAGCGGATGAAGGCCGTGCGCATCACCATCGGCGAGAAGCGCTACGATATCTATCCCGACCGCATCCGGACGAACTGACCCGTCGTCATGGATGTTCTCGAATGGCTGTCGGCTACGGCGCCGGCCGTGGCGCTGCGGCGCTCCGCGACGCTCTACATGGTCGTCAACGCCGCTCACATTCTGTCGATCGGCCTCCTCGTCGGCGCCATTCTGCCGCTCGATCTCAGGCTTGCCGGCTGCTTCCGCAAGGTGCCTGTTGCGGTCGTCGCGCCGTTTCTTTCCCGTTCGGCCGGAGTCGGCCTCGTTCTGGCGATTGCGACCGGCTTCTGCCTCTTCAGCGTGCGGGCGGTCGAATATGCTGGAAATCCGGCTTTCCTCACCAAGCTCGGGCTGATTGCCGTCGGTCTACTCAACGTGTTGGTGGTGCACGTTGGGCAGGGTTGGCGAACGGCAACCACGGTCGGTATCCTAAGCCCTGCCGTTAGAGTTTCGGCGGCCCTGTCGGCGGCGATATGGATCGCCGCACTTGTGGCAGGGCGCTGGATCGGATTTCTGTGATGGGATCGCTCTAAACTTTCTCAGCCGAGCCGCGTACGACTGCGTCAGTGGAGGGGAGTTGAAAAGAACACACTAATCCGTCATATTGCATTGCAATTGCAACGCATGAGGAAGTCATGAAAACGGCATCGCTCCCATCCCTTCGCGTGGATCCTGAATTGCGCGCTGCCGCCGAAAGCGTTCTGAAAGAAGGCGAGAGCTTGTCGTCGCTGATAGAGGACTCTCTTCGCCGCCAGATCGACTACAGAAGGACCCAAGCGGAGTTCATCGCCCGGGGACTGGCTGGCTTGGCGGAAGCGCAGCGAACCGGTGTGTTTTACACAACGGACGATATTCAGGCATTGATGCGTAGAAAGCTCGAAAAGGCGAAAGCGCGTAAGGCAACACAGCAGAAATGACCTTCGAGCTCAAGTACACGCAGACCTTCTATGAAGATCTGGACCGGCTTGCCGATTTTCTCATCGAATATGATCCGGATTTGGCGGCACGTGCCCTCCATGCCATCCAAAAAGCTCTGATGATACTTGAGGATTTCCCGCTGATCGCCCGACGCGCATCTCCGGACGATCCTTTGCTGCGCGAGCTCGTCGTACCATTCGGTTCAGCCGGATATGTCATTCTTTTCAAAGTGATCGACGAAACGAGTGTCATTGTCCTCGCCGTCCGTCACCAACGCGAAGAAGACTACCACTGACTACCGATCGCTCACGGCCCAGCGCGGGTTGACCCAGGGCTCCTGGTTCGAGCGCGCCAGCGGCTGTTTGGCGAGGATATGGTCGGCGGCCTTTTCGCCGGTCATGATCGATGGCGCGTTCAGGTTGCCGTAGGTGACGTGCGGAAAGATCGAGCTGTCGGCCACACGCAGGCCATCGACGCCGATCACCCGCGTCTGCGGATCGACCACCGCCATCGGATCATCCTTGGCGCCCATCTTGCAGGTGCCGCAGGGATGGTAGGCGCTTTCCAGATGTTCGCGCAGGAAGGCGTCGATCGCTTCGTCGCTCTGAACGCCTTCGCCCGGCTGGATCTCCGGGCCACGATAGGCGTCGAAGGCACTCTGCCCGAAGATCTCGCGGGTCAGGCGCACGCAGTGGCGGAACTTCTCCCAGTCTTCCGCATGGCTCATATAGTTGAAGCGTAGCACCGGATCGGCTTTCGGGTCGGGCGAGCGCAGCGTCACGCTGCCGCGCGATTTCGACAAGTTGTAGCCGACATGCACCTGGAAGCCGTGGCTTTTCGCCGCCGCCTTGCCGTCATAGCTGATGGCTACCGGCAGGAAATGATACTGGATGTCGGGCTGCTTTAGCCCGGGCGCCGAGCGCAGGAAGGCGCAGGCCTCGAACTGGTTGGAGGCGCCGAGCCCGCCCTTCGACAAGAGCCATTGCGCGCCCGCCACCCCCTGCCAGAACCAAGGCAGCCAGGAATACAGCGATACCGGCTTGGTGCTGACCTGCTGGAAATAGAATTCCATATGATCCTGCAGATTGGCGCCGACGCCCGGCCGATCGGCCTTCACCTTGATGCCCATCTCTTGGAGATGTGCCCCCGGACCGATGCCGGACAGCATCAGAAGCTTCGGCGAATTGAAGGAGGAGGCCGAGACGATCACCTCGCGGTTCGCCTTCACCACCTCTGTCCTGCCGCCGCGTTCGATCTCGACGCCTGTGGCACGGCCGTTCTCGATGACGATCCGGCGCGCCAGACCATAAATAATCCCGACATTGTCGCGCTTCAGCGCTGGCTTCAGATAGGCGTTGGCGGCAGACCAGCGGCGGCCGGCAAAGATGGTCTGCTCCATCAGGCCGAAGCCTTCCTGCTTGCTGCCGTTATAATCCTCCGTCGTCTCGAAGCCGGCCTGTTTGCCCGCCTCGACGAAGGCGGTGAACAGCGGATTGGTAAAGCCGCCGCGCTGCACATGCAGCGGCCCGTCGGTGCCGCGCCAGCCCTCTTCGCCGCCATGCGAATGTTCCATCCGCTTGAAATAGGGGAGGACGTCGGCATAGGCCCAGCCGCTGGCGCCGAGCTCTTCCCAACGGTTGAAGTCCTCGGCATGGCCGCGCACATAGACCATGCCGTTGATCGAGGAGGAGCCGCCGATCACCTTTCCCCGCGGCGCGGTGATGCGCCGGTTGTTGAGGTTCGGCTCCGGCTCGGAAAGATAGCCCCAATTATAGCGCTTCATGCTCATCGGCCAGGCAAGCGCTGCCGGCATCTGGATGAACGGCCCAAAATCGCTGCCGCCCGCCTCGATAACGATGACGCTGTTCTTGCCGTCCTCCGAGAGGCGATAGGCGAGCGCCGAGCCGGCCGAGCCCGAACCGATGATCACGAAATCTGCTTGCATGGTCTTGTCTTTCTCGATTTGCCCTTCGTCCGGCTGCTTGTTCGCCGGGCCTGCCCCTCATCCGGCTGCCGCCACCTTCTCCCCGTTCTGACGGGGAGAAGGGATATGCCGCGACCTCTCCGTCCCCCTACGCCGCTCGTATGGCACGTCCCCTCTCCCCGCGTGCGGGGAGAGGGTTAGGGTGAGGGGCGGACGCAGGCACGGATGTCTTCAATAAGGCGCCGCCACCGGCCCCATGCCGACGTAAACCGTCTTCAACTCGGAATAATGCTCGAGCGCGGCCAGCGAATTCTCCCGGCCGAAGCCCGATTGTTTTGAGCCACCGAAGGGGATTTCCACCGGGCAGAGATTATAGGTGTTAATCCAGAGCGTGCCGGCTTCCAGCCGGTCGACGACGCGGTGGGCGCGGGTGAGGTCGGCGGTGAAGACGCCGCCGGAGAGGCCGAATTCGCTGGCATTGGCGCGGCCGATCACCTCGTCCTCATCGTCGAAATCGAGCACCGACATGACAGGCCCGAAGATCTCTTCCCGCGCGATGGTCATGTCGTCGGTGACGTCGGCAAAGACGGTCGGCTGCACGTAGTAACCTTCACCCGAAACATTGTTCGGAATGCCGCCGCCGGCAACGAGTGTCGCACCCTCGGCCTTGCCCTTCTCGATATAGGCGATCACCTTCTCGCGCTGCGCCCAGGAGACCATCGGGCCGATCTGCGTCGCCTCATCAAGCGGATCACCGATCAGCATCGCCTCGGTGCGCGCCTTCAGCCGCTTCAGGAATTCGGCCTTGACGGTCTTCTGCACGAAGACGCGCGTGCCGTTCGAGCAGACCTGGCCGGTGGAATAGAAATTGCCGAGCATCGCCCCGCCGACGGCCGAATCGAGATCGGCGTCGTCGAAGACGATGAGCGGCGACTTGCCGCCGAGCTCCATCGTCACATGCTTGAGGCTGCCGGCCGCCGCCGCCGCGACCCTGCGGCCGGTGGGCACCGAGCCGGTCAGCGACACCTTGGCGACATCGGGATGGTTGACGAGCAGAGGGCCGGTGTCGCGGTCGCCCTGGATCACGTTGAAGAGCCCCTTCGGCAATCCCGCCTCGTGCAGGATCTCGGCGATCTTCAAGGCCCCGAGCGGCGTGTTTTCCGAGGGCTTGAACACCATGGCATTGCCTGCGATCAGCGCCGGCGCGCCCTTCCAGCAGGCGATCTGCTGCGGATAGTTCCAGGCGCCGATGCCGACGCAGACGCCGAGCGCCACGCGCTTGGTATAGGCAAAATCCTGGCCGAGCGGGATATGGGCGCCGTTGAGGCCGGCCGGTGCGACGCCGCCGAAAAACTCGAAGGCATCGGCACCCGAGGTCGGGTCGGCGACAACAGTCTCCTGGATCGGCTTGCCGGTATCGAGCGTCTCCAGTTCGGAAAGCGCGCGATTGCGCTCGCGCATGATCTCGGCGGCGCGCTTGAGGATGCGGCCACGCGCCATCGGGCTCATCGCTGCCCATTCCGGCTGGGCGCGCTTGGCGGCTGCAATCGCTTTCTCGACGATATCAGGCGTTGCCGCATGCAGCCGGGCGATCACCTCGCCGGTGGCCGGATAGAGGCTCTCGATGACGGTGCCGTCGGTATCCTCGACATATTCGCCGTCGATGAAGTGCGAGGCTTTCGGCTGGGCTTTCATGTCATTTGTCCTTGGGGTGCTCGATGTGGTCGTTTCTTCTCCCCTGGGCGGAAGGGGAGGTGGCGGCTAACAGGGCATTGACATAATCTTCCGTCAGCGCGATCGAGGCTTCCATGCCGATCGGCGCCGATTTCAGACTTTGCCTGATATAAAGCCCGTCGATCATCGCCGCAGCGCCCTCGGCGATGCGTTCTGCGGCGTCGCTCGGCAGCAGCGCTTTGAGATCGGCCAGCAGGTTAGAACGCAGCCGCCTGGCGTAGATCACCAGGAAGCGCCGCGTCTCCTCGGAGCGCTGCGCTTCGGCATAAAAGGCAAGCCAGGCGGCAATCGTCTCCGGCGCAAACTGGTCGGCATGGAAGCTGACGCGGATGACGGCTGAAAGCCGTTCTCGCGGGGTCTTGGCCTGCTTCAGCGCCGCCACTGTATCGCGGCGCAGCTGCCTGAGAAGCGAGCGGATCGTCTCGATCAGCAGTTGCTCCTTGCTGCCGAAATAATGGTGCGCAAGGGCAGGCGACACGCCGGCCTGGCGGGCGATATCGGACATAGTAACGGCAAGGGAGCCGTGATCGCCGATCACCCGCAGCGCCGCGTCGACAAGCGCCTTGCGGCGCACCGGCTCCATTCCGACCTTCGGCAAACCCGCAACTCCCTGAAAACGGCGCGATATGTTACTTTTGAGTATGTTACTTTTGTCCATATTATTTTTGATTGACTGATCAATCAATAAAAATCTTTCTCGATATCATCCGCCGTCGCATCTTTCCCCGGGCCATTGCTGCAACATATTCACCCCTAAGGGGAGGTGCGTTCATGGCGGATGTCTTCGACGAAACGCCGACATCGCAGCTGCAGTCGAAATGGGTCTGGTTCGTCGGGCTCGGAGTGCTGCTCTTCGTCTGCGGCCTGATCGCACTCGGCAACCTGATGCTCGCCACCGTCGTTTCCGTCTATTACGTCGGCATGCTCATGCTGTTCGGCGGCGTGATCTATCTCGTCCACGCCTTCCAGGTGCGCGGCTGGGATCACGTGCTCTTCTGGGCGCTGAGCGGCCTGCTCTATGTGCTTGCCGGCATCTCAGCCTTCGTCAATCCGATCCTGACATCGGCGGCGCTGACGCTGTTTCTGTCGCTCGCCCTCGTCATCGCCGGCGTCTTCCGCACCTGGGTCGGAAGGAAGATGAAGCCGGCCAAAGGCTGGGGCTGGATCGTCGCAAGCGGCGTCATCACCGTGCTCGCCGGTTTCGTCATAGCGCTCGGCTGGCCGCTGAACAGCCTTTGGGTCCTCGGCCTGTTCCTCGCCGTTGATCTCATCCTTCAGGGCTGGACGATGATCGCCTTCGGCCTTGGCATCCGCAGCTGAAACGGTGGAAAGCCGTTTCTTTTTTGACAAGAACACAGCGGGGGATTAGACTTTAGGGATTATGCGGACAGTTCCGGTGCGAATGCACCAAAGCATCGGCGCAACCGCCTGGAATGCCGAAAAGGTCATGCGTCCCCCAAAGGCAGGGTAACTGCCTGAAGAAAAAAGGGAGGAAGTTCATGCCGATGGTCACCGTTTCCATCTCTCCGCAGCAGGCAGCGGGCATCCGTGCCGCCGTCGACACCGGTGGTTATGCCTCGAGCAGTGAGGTCGTCCGCGAGGCGCTTCGCCTCTGGGATACTGCCCGCAAGCTCGGCGAAATCAAGGCCGATATCCTCGACGACGAGAGTGTCGCCTCCGGCGGCAGATGCGTCGCCGACATGTTCGCCGATCATGAGGCGCAGCGC
Source organism: Rhizobium aethiopicum (assembly GCF_900094625.1). Taxonomy (GTDB): domain Bacteria; phylum Pseudomonadota; class Alphaproteobacteria; order Rhizobiales; family Rhizobiaceae; genus Rhizobium; species Rhizobium aethiopicum. The sequence continues at coordinate 37,977 of NZ_FMAJ01000013.1, forward strand.
CGTCGCTCCGCCTGAACAAGCGCCTGATTGTATTGGTAAATTCAAATAAACGCGTAACGCGTGGCGAGCGTTCGCGTCTTTCACAAAACTTTCATATTGGCGAAAGGGTTCGTTGATCCTTCTGCGGCAAGTTCCTGACCAAGAAGAACAAGTCGCAGTGGAGATCAGCCACAATGAAGACTGGAATATCTTCGGCTGCCGTCGTGGAGCCGGGCGTGCTGCGCCGTTACGCCAGCGATCAGATCGTAACGCTTGCCAAGCTCGTCGTTGAAAACGCCTTCCAGCCGATCGTCGAGGCCGGCACCGGTACGGTGTTCGGTTACGAGTCCCTCATGCGCGGCCAGGATCGCATCGGCTACGACACGCCGGCCGACATTCTCGACGAAGCGCATCGGGCCGGCCAGCTCGTGCAGCTCGAGCAGATGGTCGCCAGCCGCGCGCTCGCCAAATTCGCGACCCTGTCGAATTTCTCCACCTCGACGCTGTTCCTCAATCTCGATGTTCGGCTGATCCCCGATGGCGAGCGCCTGGTCGAGAGCCTGCTGCAACATTTGCGGACGGCGAATATTCCGCCGTCCTCCATCTGTTTCGAATTCTCCGAACGTTTCGATAATACCAGCGTGCCGGAGTTTTCGGCTCTTGTTTCGAAGCTGCGCAAGGCCGGGTTCAAGCTCGCCATCGACGATTTCGGCGTCGGCCACGGCGAAATGAAGCTGCTCTGCGATCATCCGGTCGATTACCTCAAGATCGACCGCCATTTCGTCGCCGATATCGATCGCAGCCCCCGCAAGCGCCACCTGCTGAAGAGCATCGTCAATATTGCCCATGTGCTCGGCACCCGTGTCATCGCCGAAGGCATCGAAACCGAAGCCGAATTCATTGCCTGCCGCGAATATGGCGTCGATCTCGTCCAGGGTTGGTTCATCTCCCGCCCGACGACGCATGTTTCCGAACTGGCGCCGTCCTTTCCGCATCTGCAGGAGCTCGACAAGAGCAAGCGCAACAACCAGTCTCTGGACGAAATCCTCATCCGCAAGCAGATCGAGCTGCTGCCGGCGGTTTACGAAAACGACAGCATCGACAGCGTCTTCGAGCTTTTTCGCCGCAACCCGCGCCAGGCCTTCTTTCCCGTTCTCAACGCCAATGACGAGCCGCGCGGCATCATTCACGAGCATCATCTCAAGGAATATATCTATCAGCCCTTTGGCCGTGATCTTCTGAAAAACAAGATGTATGAGCGCTCCATTTCGCATTTCGTCGAGATGGCGCCGATCGTCGGCCTCGACAGCGATGCCGAGCAGCTGATGGCGATCTTTGCCAATATGGAGGGCAGCAACTGCCTGATCCTGACCGACAATATGCGTTATGCCGGCGTCGTCTCCGCCGCTTCGCTGATCAAGGTCATCAATGAGAAACAGTTGAAGACCGCCCAGGACCAGAACCCGTTGACCGGCCTGCCGGGCAATCGCGCCATCCGCGATTTCATGCGCCAGTCGGGCCGTGACGGCGATCAGGTTCGCCATTTCTGCTATTGCGACTTCGACAACTTCAAGCCGTTCAACGATGCCTATGGGTTCCATCTCGGCGACCACGCGATCTCGCTGTTTGCCGCGCTGATGCGCCGCTATTTTTTCGCTGAGCGGCATTTCCTCGGCCATGTCGGCGGCGACGATTTCTTCATCGGCGTCGTCGGCTGGACCAAGGAAGAGCTGACCGAGATCCTCGACCGGCTGATCAGCGATTTCCACGACGATGTGCTCGATCTCTATTCCGACGAGCACCGTGCGGCCGGCCGCATCCTCGGCCACGATCGCACCGGCACTGAGGCCCTGTTCCCGCTGATGCGCTGCTCGATCGGCGTTCTGGAAGCTGCCGGATGGCCTTGTTATCGACGATATCAACCGCGTCAGTGCCGAAATCGCCGTCATCAAGTCGGCCGCCAAGGAGAGCGAGGAGGGCCTCGCCTTCCATTTCCTGGGCGAGGCGAATTGACGCCCTTGCTGCTTCCAGCCTTCCCAAGCCGGCTGGGCTGATCTATTCCGAACCTTCGGGATCAGGAGGGCCGCGCTATGCCACTGCCTCAGCAAATGCGTTTCGTCGATCTGCCGTCCTTCGGCGGGCCGGATGTGATGGTGATCGGCAAGCGTCCGCTGCCGGTGCCGGGCGAAGGCGAGATTCTCCTGCGTGCCGAGGCGATCGGCGTCAATCGTCCCGATATCGCCCAGCGCCAGGGCAGCTATCCCCCGCCCAAGGATGCGAGCCCGATTCTCGGGCTGGAACTCTCTGGTGAAATCGTCGGCGTGGGGCCTGGCGTCAGCGGTTATGCCTTGGGCGACAAGGTCTGCGGCCTCGCCAATGGCGGCGCCTATGCCGAATATTGCGTCCTGCCGGCCGGTCAGATCCTGCCCTTTCCCAAGGGATACGATGCTGTGAAAGCCGCGGCGCTTCCCGAGACCTTCTTCACCGTCTGGGCCAATCTCTTCCAGATGGCCGGACTGACCGAAGGCGAGAGCGTGCTGATCCATGGCGGCGCGAGCGGCATCGGCACCACCGCGATCCAGCTTGCCCGCGCCTTCGGCGCCGAGGTCTACGCCACGGCCGGCTCGAAGGAAAAATGTGAGGCCTGCGAAAGGCTCGGCGCCAAACGCGCCATCAACTACAGGAGCGAGGATTTCGCCGCGGTGATCAAGGCCGAGACCGGCCAGGGCGTCGATATCATCCTCGATATGATCGGTGCCGCCTATTTCGAGCGCAACATCGCCTCGCTGGCAAAGGACGGCTGCCTGTCGATCATCGCCTTTCTGGGCGGGGCCGTCGCCGAAAAGGCCAACCTCTCGCCGATCATGGTCAAGCGCCTGACGGTCACCGGCTCGACCATGCGCCCGCGCACGGCCGAGGAAAAACGTGCCATCCGCGACGATCTGCTCTCCGAGGTCTGGCCGCTGCTGGAGGCCGGAACCGTCGCACCGGTTATCCACAAGGTCTTCGCCTTCGAGGATGTTGTTGAGGCGCACCGCCTGCTGGAAGACGGCAGCCATGTCGGCAAGGTCATGTTGCGCATTAGCTGAGCGTCAGCGCGATGCCGACGGCGTGAATGCTGGGCAGCCATCAGCAGATAAAGCCTAGTGCGCCCGACACGCCGACCGCACCTCAGGCCGGCTGCCGCGCCTGGCGCCGTTCGCGTTCGAGATAGATCAGGGCTGCAATCGCCGCCACACCCGCGCCGGCGCCGACGAAGGCGGTGCCGGAATAATCGGTGATTTGAGTGCCGAGGGCGAAGAGCCCGGCGGCGATGCCGGTGCCGATGAAGGTGTTGAGCGAGATGAGCGAGGTTCCGAGCCCCGGCCGGTCGGCGATCAGGTCCTGCAGATAGGTGATTGGCACGCTGAGGATTGCCGCCGCGCCGCAGGCATTGAGGAGGAGCAGCGCATAGATGTGCCAGGGGGCGGAAGCAAATCCGAGCAGCAGCAGATAGGCGCAATAGATCAGCGCCCCGAAGGCGAGCACATGCGCGGTGCGCAAGCGCCGTTGCGCCATCCCCCACATCATCATGAACGGCATTTCGAGAAGCGCTGTCAGCCCGGCGATGAAACCGACGTCGACCACGCTTCCGCCGGCCGCATGAGTGATGATCAGCGGCAGCAGCATGGCGTTCAGCCGCTGCAGTCCGAACAGCATCGCCATGACGACGACGCGGATCAGCACGTTCGGCATGAAGATGCGTTTCAGCGAGGCAAGGAAGCCGACCGGATCGGGGGCAGGGCCGGCGGTGCCGTTGCCGGGGGCGAAGAAGAAATACAGGCAGAAGCAGACGCAGCTGGCGAGCGCCGCGATGCCATAGGCCGGCGTCATCGATGCTGAATTGGCAAGATAAAGGCCGATCAGCCCCGGCGCCAGCGCCCAGGAGCCGGAAAACAGCGCCCGCACCGTGGACGTCACCGCCGCGCCCTGGCCGCGCTCCATCTGGTTGGTCCTGGCGCGAAGGCTGGCGAAAAGCAGCGAATAGGTGGAATTGCTCATCGGCACCAGCAACAGCGTCGAGACGATGAAGACGGCAGGACTGTGGACGAGCGCGATCGATCCGAAGCCGAGCATGCCGGCGACCGAAAGCGCCAGCACCAGCGGCCGCCGCTCCTTAAGCCTGTCCGACCAGATGCCGAGCGTCAGACTGGTCGCGACGTTGACGATCGCCGAGAAGAACACCAGCGCCGAATAGGCGCCATTGCTCAAGCCCAGTTCGTTGATGCCGATGATCGACTGGTAAGGCGCGGTCGAAGCATAGGTGAAGGCGAGCGCGACGAGCGTCACGGCGGGAATGCGGATCCTGTTGTCGCGCAGGATGAGGGAAAAACTGGATGACATGGGAGCGGTTCCTGACGCACCACTCTTAGCTGCATCGGACACATGAGAGAAACGATAGTTTTCGATCGCTTCGGTCAATTTATGTGATGATCGTCTGCTTCAGATTTGCGCTGTTAAACTGGAGAGCCAGAACTCGATCTGCCCGAACGGGAGAACGTTTCCGAGGAAGCCGACCAGCGCTGAGGCAATGGACATCAAGGCCAATCCCAGGAGCGTTCCAAGGATGATGCCAACACTTGTCTTTTTGGGGCGGCGGGCCAACCAGCACGCCAGACTGAGAGAGACGAGTGCGAAAAATACCCACAATATCGACTCTGAAATGGATAGGCCTGATTGCAAGATGATTCCCTCGAATTCGGACTGGGTTGCAGGATAACCTCTCGACAGGTCCGATCTCAACGCCGGTCTTGGCGCGAGGCGGACAAAGCTGGCGCACCCCCAGCAGCCTCAAAATCTTGGATGGCGGGGTTGAGGTTCGACCGGCAGCAGGCGCAATTGTCTTCTATTCCGCCCCATTGCGGTTCGTGCTGCGGATGCCCACCCCACCCTCCGTCCTGCTCGGGCTTGACCCGAGCATCCACGCTGGCCCGATCAGTGGCGGCGATGGATAACCGGCTCAAGGCTTGGAATGATGGAATCATTGGGTCGCTTCGGCGTAATTACGCGCCGTGCTGTCACCGGGTTGACTCTACTGATCTTCTGCTCTTAGTGCTCGCCGTGGTTGATAAATTGGGTGGGACGATGAATATTCGCACTATTGGCGCTGTCGCGATTTCTTTCGCCGTTGCAGGTTGCACCCACGTTCCGGAGACGCCCTTTGAACGCCTCTTTCGTCGGGGTGCGAATGATTGTCATTTTCCCATTACGTTGGAATCGACGAGAAAAGTCATGGAAACTCTCGAGATAGATTATCCCACCAGAGCACAATTCTGGGAAGCTATATCCGAGGTTTGCAAAGCGGCGAAAGCTGGAAATAAGAGCAAAGCCATCCAAATCCGGGTTCGTGATAGCCACGGTGTCCTGCGAAAAATCGTTGTTGAAAGAGAATAGCAGCAGCGGTCAGATGCGCCAAGAGCAACGCCAAATGGGCTGGACGAGGGACCTTAATCATCATCAGGCTCGGCTCTAGGATTTGCGCTGGCCTCCTTCAGCAGCGGACATGGATCCTCGGCTCAAGGCCGAGGAGGACGGAATGTGCGGTGGCGCCTCCGTCAAACATCCCGCCGACGCGTCGGCGGCGCCGGGACCCCGCAGCCACGAAACAGGCCACGTGAACCCCGTTGGCTTTCGCCGCGTGACGCGTTATGCCTGCCGCATCCCGCCAGCATTCGGATGAGAGCCCATGACCAATCCCGTCACCGTTGAAGTCACCCGTGGCCTGCTTGTGGAGAGCCGTCATCGCGGTGCGGTGGCGGTCGTCGATGGCGACGGCAAGCTGGTCTTTTCGCTGGGCGACATCGACGCGGCCGTCTTCCCGCGCTCGGCCTGCAAGGCGATGCAGGCGCTGCCGCTCGTCGAGAGCGCGGCCGATGCCTATGGCTTCGGCGACAAGGAGCTGGCGCTCGCCTGCGCCTCGCATAATGGCGAGGAAGAACATGTGGCGCTTGCCGCCGCCATGCTGTCGCGCGCCGGCCGGAGCGCCGAAGCACTCGAATGCGGCGCCCACTGGTCGATGAACCAGAAGGTGCTGATCCAGCAGGCTCGCACGCTCGAGGCGCCGACGGCGCTGCACAACAATTGCTCGGGAAAACATGCCGGTTTCATCTGCGCCTGCTGCCACCGGGATATCGATCCGAAGGGTTATGTCGGCTACGAGCACCCGCTGCAGGTCGAGATCCGTGCGGCGATGGAAAGCCTGACCGGCGCCGTGCTCGGCGCCGAGAGCTGCGGCACCGACGGCTGCTCCATCCCGACCTACGCCGTGCCTTTGCGCAGCCTGGCGCACGGCTTTGCCAAAATGGCGACCGGCATCGGCCTGGAGCCCGTGCGAGCCAAGGCATCCCGCCGCCTGATCGAAGCCTGCATGGCAGAGCCCTTCTATGTCGCCGGCACCGGCCGCGCCTGCACGAAACTGATGCAGATCGCCCCCGGCCGCATCTTCGTCAAGACAGGCGCCGAAGGTGTCTTCTGCGCTGCGATCCCGGAAAAGGGCATCGCCATCGCGCTGAAATGCGAGGATGGCGCCGCCCGCGCCGCCGAGGCCATGGTGGCAGCAACGCTTGCCCGCTTCTTCGAGACGGAAGAAACGGTGCATGCTGCGCTGACGGCCTTTGCCGCAGCCGCGATGCGCAACTGGAACCGCATCCATGTCGGCGATATCAGAGCGACCTCTGTCTTCTCGGCATGATGCGCGGGTTTCCGACGACATCATGCTCGAGGTTTTCAAAGCGTGATCATGCCACGGCGATCGTGGCATTGAGATCGCGATAGGGCTTCAGCCGCTCGGCCGGCATCTCCGCCGGCACGATCAGTCCCGCCACCTCGGAAATGCCGACGACCGGGCAGGGCGAGACCAGATCGAACTTCTCCTCCGTCAGCAGCACATGCGTTTCGGCCGAGCAGCGGGCGATATGCCGCTTGATCGCCGCTTCTTCGAAATCGCCGGTGGAAAGCCCGTGCACGGGATGGGCGGCGGTGACGCCGAGGAAAAACAGGTCTGGGCGCAGCTGCGAAATCGCCGCCATCGCCGCCGCCCCCGTTGCCACCATCGAATGTTTGTAGAGCCGCCCGCCCGCAAGGATCACCTCGGCCGTCGGATGGTGCTCGAGCTCGGCGGCGATCGTCGGGCTGTGGGTCGCGACCGTCACTGCCATGTCGCGCGGCAGGTGCCGGGCGATCGCCGCGGTCGTCGTGCCGCCGTCGAGGAAGACCATCTGCCCCGGCTGGACCATCGCCGCCGCCGCGGCCCCGAGCCGCGCCTTGAGCTCGGACGAGACGCTGCGCCGCGCGGTAAAATCGGGCAGCTGGGGCGACAGCGGCATTGCCCCACCATGCACGCGTTTGAGCAGTCCCTCGGCCGCCATTTCCCGGAGGTCACGCCGGATCGTGTCTTCCGAAAGCGAAAAATCCTCGGCGATCCGTTTGGCGATCACCTGGCCGTCACGCCGCAGAATGTCGAGGATCAGGGCCTTGCGTTGCGTCGTCAGCATTGTCTCTCCGCACGAAATTTCACGAGGTGGGATGATCTTGCACAAACAGACTCGATTTTCAAGAAATTTCGTGCATTTTCGGGAAATCCCGTGCATAAAGCCGGGAGTGCTCACGCCGAAGCGGAGCGATGGAGTGGATCATGTTGATATTGATTGCCGGGCCTTACCGGTCTGGAACGGGCGACGACCCGGAAAAGATGGCCGCCAACCTGAAGCGGCTGGAGGAACCATCTTATGCTTTGTTCAAGGCCGGCCATGTGCCGATGATCGGTGAATGGGTGGCGCTGCCGATCTGGCACGCCGCCGGCGGCAGATCGGTCGGGGACGCGCTCTACGAGGAAATCTTCCATCCGGTCGCCGGCCGGCTGCTGCAGCTCTGCGAGGGCGTGCTGCGCCTGCCCGGCGATTCTAAAGGCGCTGACAACGACGTGCGCATCGCCAGGGAACGCGGCATCCCGGTCTGGCACCGGCTGGAGGATGTGCCGGGTTGTGGGTGAGTCAGGGGGTGTCCCTCGGGTTGCCCCTCACCCTAGCCCTCTCCCCGTTCTGACGGGGAGAGGGGACGTGCCAAACGCAACCTTGAGATAGAGGAAGCGTGTGTGCGGCATACCCCTTCTCCCCGTCAGAACGGGGAGAAGGTGGCGGCAGCCGGATGAGGGGCCGCCGCCCGGTACGCCGATCATTGTCCGGCTCGCGAAAGACTGAGCAACCGCCATCTGCCCGGTTCCGGCGCACGCATCCCTGCGCTATATCACTTCCCGAAAGGGAGTGGACAACCATGCTGACATTATATTACGCCACCGGAACCTGCGCGCTCGCAAGCTTGATTGCCCTGGAAGAATCCGGCCTTGCCTTCGAAACGAAGAAACTCAGCTTTGCCAATGCCGAGCAGCGTTCGCCGGACTATCTGAAGATCAATCCGAAGGGGAGGGTGCCGGCGCTGGTCACCGAGCGCGGCGTGCTGACGGAAACGCCGGCGATCCTCGGCTTCATCGCGGAAAGCGCCCCCGCCGCGAGGCTGGCGCCGTTCGGCGATGCCTTCGAAATGGCTGAGCTGCAATCGTTCAACAGCTATCTCTGCTCAACCGTGCATGTGAACCATGCCCATCGCCCGCGCGGCTCCCGCTGGGCCGACGAGCCGGCGGCACTCGAGGCGATGAAGGCCAAGGTACCGCAGAATATGGCCGATTGCTTCACGCTGATCGAAGAGAAGATGTTCAAAGGCCCATGGGTGATGGGGGAGGCCTATTCGCTCGCCGATCCCTACCTCTTCGTCATTGCCGACTGGCTGCCGTCCGACGGCGTCGATCCCGCCCGCTTCGCAAAAGTCAGCGACCACCACGCCCGCATGATGCTGCGCCCAGCAGTCCAGCGGGCTCTGGCCTACGACCGGGGCTGATATGCAGGGATGTTAAGCTCTCGGTCACGCTGGATCGGCTATTGCGTCTCCGCTCGGCCAAATAGATCAGAAGACTGGGCGGCTTGGATGCTTGGCCCGCGCTTCGGCCGCATGGGTGAGCCTGTTGTCCCAGACGGGCCGCCGACCAGATCGTCGCCCTCAGCAGCTACGCCCGAAGCGGCGCCGTCTCCAGCCCCATCAACCGCCGGCGCCCTGGTATTTGCGGGTGGCGTAGCGCCAGTGGGCGATGGCGAGCAGCACCCAGACCGGACCGGCGGCGAGCGTCACCGGCCCGGCCCAATCGCCGAGGATCGGGATCGGTTTGCCGAGCAGGGCGCCGACCGGGACCGAGCTGGTCAGCGCCAGTGGGACGGCGGTGATGAGGACGATCTGGATGCTGCCCGGGAAGATGTTGAGAGGGTAACGCGTCAGTTCCCAGAAGCCGAAGAAGATCGAGAACAGATGGTTCGACCGCACCCACATCAGCGCCGTCGCGCCGATCATGGTGATCATCGCGCCGGTGACAAGCGTCGCGCTGACGATCCCGGCAAGCAAAAATGCCGCGGATGAGGCCGACCAGGCAAAATCGACAGACAGAACGGCCCAGCAAAGCAGCGGCACCGCCAGGATGATATGGCCGGCATAGCCGATATTGAGGCCGGAAAAGACGAGATAGGCCCAGGGGCTGAACGGCTTGACCAGCAGCGTGTCGTAAGTGCCGAGCCGCACCAGTTCCTCGAGATCGCGCAATTGCACGAAGCTCATCGCCGCACCCAGCGAATAGGCGAGCAGCTGGAAGCTGAAGAGCAGCGCCAGCTCCGGCCAGCTCCAGCCGCCGAGGGTCTGGAAGCGGGCAAGCAGGATGCCTATCGTCGCAAAGACGCTGCCGTAGGAGAGGATCTGCGCAAGCCGGTCGAGCCAGAAGGCGCCGCGATATTCCATTTGCGAGCGCACATGCATGCGCACCAGGAGCGGAATGACGCGGAGGTGATGGATGAGCACGATCAGCCTCCCTGCACGGTGATGCGGCGCGACGCCATGCGCCACAGCCAGAGCACGCCCAAAAGGAACAAGCCGGCCCAGCCGAGGCCGAGGCCGAGATGCAGCCAGGTGTCGGCCACCGAGAGCCTGCCGAGATAGACCGCGTTGGGATAATAGACGACCCAGGCGAAGGGCAGGTGTCGGGCGATCGTCGCTAAGGGCTCGGGGAAGAACCAGAAGGGCACCAGCAGGCCGGAGAACAGATGCAGCAGGGCTCCGAGGATCCAGTCGAGCGAGAAGCTCGTCATCAGCCAGAAGGCGATCAGGCCGAAGAGCGCCGACATCAGGAAGATGAGCACGAAGGACAGCGCCCAGAAGACGAGAAACATCAGTCCGTGGAACAGGCTCGCCGGCGCCAGCATGCCGTAGAACAGGGCGGTGAAGGCGATGGTCGGGATGACCTGCGTCGCCAGGCGGTAGGAAAAGCTGCCGCATTCATTGGCGAAGAGATAGAGCGGATAGGAGAGCGGCTTCAGCAGCCAGACGGCGATATCGCCTGATTTAAGGGAGCGGCCGATCTCGCCGATGACCCGTTCCGGGCGGGTGGCGCCCATGACAGCGCCGCCGAGCAGGGCATAGGTCACCATCTGCTGCAGCGAGACGCCGTCGACCACGGTCGCCCCGATGCCGCCATAGACGGCGAGCCAGATGGCGACGCGGGCGACGACCTGCACCAGCTTGCCGAAAATATTGGCCCAGACCTCGTTGCGGTAGGCGAGCTGAGCGTGGAAGGCGCTGCGCGTGAAGGCAAGATACGCATTCATGGTTTCGGCGCCCGGGCGTTGCGTGTGAGGGCGATGTGGACGCTCATGAGGCCCGGGCTCTGGCGTTGCGGCCTTGGTAGAAGGTGCGGATGACCTCTTCGATGTCGGGCTCGTGCAGCGCCACATCCTTGAGATCGCGGTCGCTTCCGACCTCCGAAAGGATTTTGACCAGCGAGACGTCTTCGCGTTCGATCAGATATTCCTTGCGCAGCCCCTCGTCGCTGACGAGCGACGCGGTGCTGAGCCGCAAGGGCCCGGGGTCGCTGGCAAATTCCAGCGTCAGCCGCCGGGCCGAGCCCAATGCCGCACGCAGGCTCCGCAATTCACCGTCGAAGATCAGCCTGGCGTGATCGACCATGATCAGCCGCGGGCAGATCGTCTCGATGTCCTGCAGGTCATGAGTGGTGAGGATGATGGTGACGCCGCGTTCGCGGTTGATCTCGGCGAGGAAGCGGCGCACCGCATCCTTTGCGACCACGTCGAGACCGATCGTCGGCTCGTCGAGAAAGAGGATCTTCGGATCGTGCAGCAGCGACATGACGATCTCGGCGCGCATGCGCTGACCGAGGCTGAGCTGGCGTACCGCCCGGTCGAGGAAGGGCGAGAGGTCGAGCAGCTCGCTGAAGCGCCGCAGATTATCCTTATAGCGGGCGGGCGGGATGTCATAGATGCGCTGGTGCAGGGTGAAACTGTCGATCAGCGGCAGGTCCCACCACAGCTGGCTGCGCTGGCCGAAGACGACGCCGATCTCGCGCGCATTGTTCATGCGGGAGAGATGCGGCGTGCGGCCGAGCACCGAAAGCGTGCCGGCGCTCGGCACCAGGATGCCGGTCATCATCTTGATCATCGTCGATTTGCCGGCGCCGTTCGGCCCGAGATAGCCGACAGCCTCGCCGGCCGTGATATCGAAGTCGATATCGGAAACGGCCACGACCTCGGTGTATTCGTTCGTCACCAGCGTCTTGAAGGCGCCGATGAGACCGGGAAATCGCTTGTGTTGCCGGAAGCGTTTGCTGACGCCCCGTGCTTCGATCAAAGCCGGCATGTCTATTTCCTCGGATGTGAAGCGAGCCGACTCGGGCGGCAATGGGCTTGTGAATGCAGGCTAGCGCGAAGTGGGATTTGTTCAAGCTGAAGTTGCGTTCGACCGATCACTTCGGCCGCAGCTCGGTACCGCCTTTTACCGAACCTCGCGAATGCTGACGCAGAATCGTCGCTGCATGTATCGGCATGGGGCGTTCGACGCGCCTGTAAACGCTGCCGTCGCGCGTCCGGCGCATCAGGCCGAGATCGCAGAGCTCCCGCCGCAGCAAAGCGTGATCTCCAAACAGGTGTCTGTCGCGAAGAAGAGCGTTGACCTCTTTTTCGGACATTTCCCTTGCCGAGGGAATCTGCGACCAGAGAAGCCAAAGCGCGGTGATTTGATCCGTGCGCCGCGACGGCCAGCGCATCAGGCGAAACTCTCCGTCGAAGCTGCGTTGAACACGGTCGTTATGCTTCCGATCGATCTCGGGATCGGCGACGGGCACCGCCGTCGGCCGGATGGCCTCGCTGTCAGCGGGATCGGCTTTCGCACGCAGACTCTGGTAATTGCCGTGACCCGCAGCCTTTGCCAGCATGTTGAGGAACTGGAGGTGAGAGGGAAGACCCTCATGGGCGGAGAGCTGCAGGCGCAGCGATTTCGCAAATGCGGATGCGTCGCTCACTTCGAGCGGAATGAGTTTTCTGGACATGACCTATCCTTTGGTCGTGCCGTTCCGGATGGATTATCGGTGATCGCCCTTCCGACATGGCACGGGATCGGTGTCCATATCTCAATCATTGTCAGGTTTAGCGTGTTCAGGAGAACGGCGATGCCTGGGTGAACTGCAGACCCGGCGCAGCAATTATCATCGCGCCCTCGATATTTCAACTGTCTTGCAGTTCCGTGGGTCCGGCCGATGGCCCGGCATCGCGGATAAAGTCGGCAGCAGTCAGGGGAACCGGCCTATAGCCGTTGACGTCGGCGATGCCGTATTCCCGCGCCAATGCCGCGGCGATCAGCACGCGCCCGGATTTCGACATCAGCGCCGGGTCTCGCCACAGGCCACCGATGACATGGCCGATGAACTCCGGCGATTCCGAATTGCTCATATCGAAATATTCGGCATTCTCAAGCACCGCTTCGGTGCGGACCAGCCCCGGATAGAGCGCGACGGCGGCGACGTTGTGAGGCCGCAGCTCAAGCGCAAAGTCCGCCGCCATCTTGTCGGCGGCAGCCTTGGCGATGCCGTAGATCGCGTTGCCTTCGTAGAGCTGGGCCGCCCAGAAGGAGATGTTGACGATCAGGCCGCGTCGCGCCGAGATCATCATCGGAGCGACCGCGCGCGATATCACGAAGGCGCCTCTGAGGGCGGTGCCGATCATCGCCTCCCATCGCCAGGCCGGCTGCTCCCAGAACGGTTTGAGCCAGGTGAACTCCCCGTCTTCGACCATGTTTTCGTAACCCGGCCAGGCATTGTTCACCAGAATATCGAGCCTGCCGCCGGCCCGGATATCTTCCGCCACCTGCTCGGTGTCACCATCCCTGGCGTGATCGCAACGATGGACGATGAGGCGCCCCGGCAGTTTTGCCGCTTCACGCTCGAGCCCTTCGAGCGAGCCCCTCGAGCCGGCTTGCTCTGCCTCTGCCTCGAAGCGCGTCCTGCCGGTAACGTGCACCGTGAGGCCTTCGGCAAGCAAAGCCAGGGCAATGCCACGGCCTATGCCGCGGCTTCCGCCGGTGACCAAAGCGACGACGTCTCTCATATGGGGCCTCCTCTTTTGGGCTGTCTCGACGCGGATAAGCGCATATTGGCAGAGAGGCTTGTCCCGGGCGATCGCTTTTTGCGAGGGGCGCCATCACCTGACCGCAGCCAGGCATGCAGGTTTCTTCTCCACAGCCGCAGGTTTCAGCTGGTCGGCCATGACGGGAACAATCAGGGCGATTCGGATGTTAGATGTTGCTGGAATCTGGTGAGTTGTGCGGCATGGAGGCCGGGCAGGTCTCCGGCCAATCATTGCCATCCACACCCGGGATTTCGACGACAGGCCATCGCCATCGGGCCACCGAGGCGTCGCCGCAGTACGAGATCAAGAGCGATCATATCACCGCTGGGAAGACGCATTGCAAAAGGTCGGAGGACGATAAGATGAACCCGAAAAGCACCTTGAGCATTGCCGGTCATCCGATCCACCCGATGTTGATCCCGTTTCCGGTTGCCGCCTTCGTCGGCACGCTCGTCGTCGACATCGTCTACGCTCGATCGGGCGATCCGGCCTGGGCTGCTGCGACCAACTGGATGCTCGGCGCCGGCCTTGTCATGGCGGCGCTGGCGGCCGTTGCCGGATTGATCGACTTTTTCGGCGACAGCCGCATTCGCGACCTGCGCGATGCCTGGTTTCATATGATCGGGAATGTCGTCCTCGTCCTGATCGAGGCCGTCAACCTCTGGCGCCGATTGGCCGAAGGCGGCGATTTCATCGTGCCGGTGGGGTTGGTGCTGTCTTTGATCGCCACCGCCCTTCTTCTGTTCAACGGCTGGAAAGGCTGGGAAATGGTCTATCGCCACCGCGTCGGCGTCAGCGAAGAGCCTGGTAACCAAACGAAGTGATGGAGACGGCCGACGCGAATTGATCATCCCGGATCGCTGCTCAGGCAGGGCGATCTCCTGCAGTCATTATCGCTCTCGTGAGCCATGGTTCCTTGCGACCAGCCGCTGGGGCCCGGGACCCCTTGCTGCGAGTTTGTCCTCCCAGTTGACCAGCCCACATTTGTCGAGCGAGAGACAGCCGCAGCCGATGCAATCGGAAAGGCCGTCACGCAGTTTCTGCAACTGGCGGATCCTTGAATTCAGTTCGTCCCCCCATTGCCGGGACATCGCCTCCCAATCTGCTCTGGATGGCGTCTGCCCCTCCGGAAGGCAGCGCAGCGCCTCGCCGATCGCGGCGAGCGGAATGCCGAGGTTCTGGGCGACCTTGATGATGGCGACACGTCGCAACACATCGCTGGCATAACGCCGCTGATTTCCGGCCGTGCGGTAGCTTTCGATCAGCCCCTTCGTCTCGTAAAAGTGAAGCGCGGAAACCGCCAATCCCGAACGCTTCGCAACCTCGCCGACAGTCAGCTCGCGCACCATCCGAACACCTCTTGACCTGAAGTTTACTTGAGGTTGTAGGGCACGGATCGCGGCATGGCAAGGGCAGTTTCGCTTGGCGACGGGCTTTGCGAAATCCACACCGGGATTGCGCCCAGCCGTCAACGCGCCACGTTGGCATGCATCTGCCACGCAGCGGGCGCCGGACTATGAGCCGGGCAGTTGCCCAAACCGTGCGCTAAGCTTCTTCGGCGCCCGAAACAGCCAGGCGCCGATGAGCCGCAACCGCAATTCCTCGTCGCCGATCAACGCGGCGCGCACGGGCAAATACGGCCAGCCGATATAATGATCGGTCTGGAAGTAGATATCCGGCGCCATTTCCAGCAGGTGATCCTTGTCGTCGAGCGAAATCGAGATCACGATCGTCTCGGCATTCTTCACCGCGACGAAGCTTTTGCCGGCAACCTTCAGCGCCGGGTTGCCATAGGAGGTGCTCTCCTCGACATCGGCCAGGCCGGCTTCCGCGACCAGCCGTTTCAGCCGCTCCACGATCGCATTGACGTCGCCTGCCATCGGTCCGCCTTCCCATGCGTGGAAAACCTGCAGCGCCTCGCGACTTTCAGATTTGCCTGCCGCGAGACCGCTGCACATGTTTGTGCGACATGCCTTAGCATGTTTTCACGCGCATTTCGCCAGCGGCGGTTTGGCCTCGGCGGGAAAGGTGGTCTCCCTCCCAAGCGGAAGATCGGCGATTTCACGCAGCGACATGCGTTCGACCTCGGGATGCCGCATCGGATCATCCCGCCAGGCCGGGCGATCGGCAAGCCCAGCGCGGCCCATGGCACAGGCGGGCTTAAAGAAAAACTTCAGGAGTGACATGACGTGCCTCTCATCTCCAGTGGCGCGGCGGTCGGCAGCACCCGTCGCTGACTTAGTTTCACCGCATAGGCCCATCCTATCTCATTCAAGAAAGTCGAACGGGATTGCCGTTGCTGGCAATGTCGGCTCCTGTCGGCGGATTTTCAATTGAGATTATGATGGTGCTGCTATAGAAAAACTATATGAAGAATCTGAATTCCGTCCATCTCAACGGCCTGCGCGCGCTGGAGGCCGTCGGTCGTCTCGGCTCGCTGCAGGCGGCGGCCGATGAGCTCGGCGTCTCCGTCGGCGCCGTCAGCCAGCAGGTCATCAAGGCCGAAGCCCAGCTCGGCCAGGTGATGTTCGAGCGCACCGTCCGGGGGATGATCGCCACCGAAGCCGGTCGGCCGGTGCTCGCAGCGCTCGACGAGGGCTTCGCCCGGCTTTCGGCGGCGGTGTCGATCGCAAGCCGCAAGGACGATACGATCCTGACCATCTCGGTGGCGCCGGTCTTTGCCGCCCGCTGGCTTGTCTGCCGCCTCGATCGCTTCGCTGAGCGTCATCCCGAGATCAAGCTGCGGCTCGATGCAACGACCAATCTCGTCAATCCCGCCCTCGGCGACGTCGATATCGGCATCCGCGTCGGGAATGGCCGATGGCCCGACGTGAAGGCTGAACTGCTGCTGGAACAGGAGGTCTTCCCTGTCTGCTCGCCGGAGATGGCGGCGAAATTGCGTGCACCCGTCGATATCCTGGCGCTGCCAGCGGTCATCGACGGCCGCGCCATGTTCAGCTGGGAGGTCTGGATGCGCGAGGCAGGCCTGTCAGGCGCATCGCCTTCGACGCGCCACGTCTTCAACGATGCCTCGCTCTGCCTCGATGCCGCAATCGCCGGCCAGGGCGTCATGCTCGCCTGGCAGACGCTTGCCCACTTCGCGCTTGCCGAAGGCCGGCTGGTGGCCCCCTTTGGCATTCGCGCCAAGACCGGCTTCGGCCATTATTTCATCACTGCCGATGGTGCGCGCGAGCCGAAGAAGGTCAAGGATTTCAAGGCGTGGATCCGCGAGGAAATGGCCGGCACGCTGGCGCTTTTCCAGTAGGTGTCAAACCTCGATCGGCTCCTTCGCGCGTGCCGCCTGCATTGCCTTGTAGGCCGGGCGAGCCTGGCAGCGTTCGATCCAGGCCTTGATGTTCGGATGCGCGTCGAAAAGGTCCGTCTCGGTCTGGGCATAGCGCAGCACCTCGGCGATGTTGAGATCGGCGACAGTGAAGCGGTCGCCGACGATCCACTGCCGGCCGGCGAGCTGGCTTTCGAGGGCGGCAAACGGCCGGCGCAGTCCGTAGCAGGCGGCGGCGATTGTCTGCTTGCCGTCCTCGCTGTTCTCAAGTCCGTTATCATAGGTCAGCACGATCCGCACCGAATGCGGCTCGACCTGCGAGGCCGCCCATACCGTCCACATCGTCAGCAATCCGTCTTCTTCGACGGTATTGCCGGAAAGTGGGCCGCCATGCTTGCGCGCGAGGTAAAGATTGATGGCCAGCGACTCGTGCATGACGAGCTCGCCGTCGCGGATACTGGGGATCTGCGCCATCGGGTTGAGGGCGGCGAAATCAGCCGAATGCGTGTTGAGCGGCGCTTCTTCGGCGAGCGGGTTTGCCAGCCGCCTTGCCTGCAGCACCGGCACGGAGCGGAATTCGAGCCCGAGCTCCTCCGCCATCCAGTAGACGCGTGAGGCGCGCGATCGGTAGACTCCATAGATTGTCAGCATGCCCATTCCCCTTGATGTGTCGGAAAGACCGTAATCCCCGGCTCTTTCCCGGAAAAGTCCTCGCCGCTGATGGGACGATGAAAGCTTTTGATGCGGCTAGGACCTCTCCTGATGAGTTCGAGCACAATTGCCCGGGCCGGGGAACAATGAGAGGGCCGGCGGGTTGGACCCTGAGATCGGCGTCGTCGAGGCGCCCGAAGCCATGGGCCGCGTCCGTAGCGCGCGCCGGGCAAAGGAGGAACTCATGACAGGCAAGAAGACGCATGAACAGCAACTTCGCGTCATCGAGAAACGCGAGAAAACCGCAAATGCCGGCGAGGATTTCGACGCCAAGGCAGATCTGCAACGCAATGCGCAGGCGAGGGAAGCCCATCGAAAAGGCGATGATCTGAAGCCCAACCCGGACACTGGCAACGACGATCGGGCGATCGTGCGCGGCCGCAATCAGGAGAGCGAGCATAAAAAGGGAAGTGGTCGTCCCTGACGATGGAGGACCGCCCGACCGGAAAGGAGTTCCCCGACCAGAAAGGAGAACGTTGTGACTTTGACATTGATCAGCAAGGCTTTTGCCGAGGATCAGCCGATCCCGAAGAAATATGCACGGGCGGGCGAAAATCTCTTTCCGCCGCTTGCCTGGAGCGGCGCCCCCGACCACACCCGGAGCTTTGCTCTGGTGGTCGAGGATCCAGACGCGCCGCACGGCACGTTTCGCCACTGCGGCATTGCCAATATCCCGGCTGAGTGGAGTGCACTTGCCGAAAGCGTCGACACGGCGCCGGAGCAGGCGCCCCGCTTCTACAAGAACGACTTCGGCAATGCCCGTTACGATGGCCCGCAACCGCCGCGGGGCGACCGCCCGCATCACTACATTTTCCGCCTCGCAGCTCTCGACGTGCCGAAGCTTTCTGTCCCGGATGCAGCCGGTATCAGCGCGATGTGGGCGGAGGCAAAGAAACACGCATTGGCGGAAGCGACGGTCACCGGCACCTATCAGACGCAATGACCACAGGCAGACCGCCTGTCAGGACATACGGTTTCGCTCGATAGTGAGCTGCGCATAGGGGGAGCCGCCGCCGGCCAACTCGCTTGAGACTTGTTTGTCCCATTCGAAGCCGAGGACGGCGCCTTTCTCCGTGTCCTGGAAGACATTGTCGGTGATGACGGCGGTACCGGCGCCCTCGGCGACCGAGACGGCGCATCCCACAGGCGCCCCGCGC
This sequence comes from Rhizobium aethiopicum, assembly GCF_900094625.1. Classification (GTDB taxonomy): domain Bacteria; phylum Pseudomonadota; class Alphaproteobacteria; order Rhizobiales; family Rhizobiaceae; genus Rhizobium; species Rhizobium aethiopicum. The sequence goes on from NZ_FMAJ01000013.1 coordinate 56,651, forward strand.
ACCACATTGCCGCTGACGACGACATTTCTGAGATAGGCGCCCCAGCCGATCTGCAGGCCCCAGCGCGGCGCGCCCTCGATCACATTGCCCGACACCAGCGTATCGGCCTCCGCCGCAATGCCGATGCCGAAGCCGACCTCGTGCTGATATGGGCCGCGCAGCGTCAGATTGCGCACGACATTGCCGGTGACGCTCGCCAGCCTGCCGCCTTCGTCGAAATTGGCGATCGAGATGCCGTTTGCAGCCCCGTCGATCATATTGGCGGATACGACGGCGCCTTCGAAGCCGAATTCGACATAAATCGCCGTCTCGCCCGAGCGCCGGCATTGATTGCTGCTGATCTGGATATCCGAGGCCGAATTGGCGCGGATGGCGGTAAAGGCGCAATCGGAAATGTGGTTATTGACAACCATCACGCCGTCGGCGCGAAAGACATTGATGCCGTTGCCGTTCTGGCCGGTGCCGCCGTCATTGGCGCGGATGTTGGAGATCCGGTTGCCGGAAAGGATCGTGCCGTCCTCCGCCTTCTTCCAGCGATGCACGAGGATGCCGCCATTGCCGCAATCCGAGACCGTATTTGCAAGGATCGAAAGATTGGCGGAATCGACGGCGTAAAGCCCGGATTGGGCGGCGCCAGAAATGCGGCTGCGTTCGATCCGGCCACCGCAGCGCTCCAGCTGCAGGCCGTGCTTGCGGCTGCCGCCGATCTCGCAATTGTCGATCAGCACCTCGTCGACGCCGGTAAATTGCACCAGCCCGCCGGCATAGTCGCCGAGCCAGCGGTTGCCGCCGTCGATGACGAGATTGGAAAGCTCGATGCGCCGGGCGCTCTCGGCCGCAAACAGATGGCCTTCGCCGGTATAGACAATGCGCGAGGCGCCGGGCACGCCCGTGATGCGGGTATTGTCGGGCAGGGTGAGATTGGACACCTTGTAGATGCCGGGCGGCAGGAAGACCGGTACGTTCTCGGCGGCCGCCTGTTTGATCATCTGCTGCAGGTTGCGGGTCTTGCGGTCGCCGCTTTCGGGAATGGCGCGATATTCCACCGCGTCGATCGCACCGCGCAGATCGGGTTGGGTGGCAGCCGTCAGCGGCGAGGCGAGCGCGCGCGAGGCTGCGCCTGCAGCCGCCGAGGCGGCGAGAAAGCGAAGCATGTCGCGGCGAAGGGGCATTGCGGGCTCTCCTGTCATGCCGCGGCTGTAGCAGGAAACATGCCAGCACGCCTGTCTCCTTTTGGCGCAGGCCTCTCAGCGCCGCGTGGAATTGTCGTTGCGGCAGAGGCCGATGGCAGGATCTCGCCGCTTATTTTGTCGTGTTGTTCATCCTTTCATTTAAGTAAGCCGAAGGAAATGCGGACTACTTTGAAGGGAAATTAATGACTGTTGCGGGACCGGCCTTCAGCCGCCGCGGGAGAATGGCGTCATGCACGAACCGAGTGCCAGGCGATGGGAATCGGCCGATTCCCTGACGGCCGAAACGCGGCGTTTCGTTGCCGCGACCGAGGCGATGATGGCGTCGACCGCCCATCACCTCTCGGATGGCGTCGAGGACCTGCGCCTGAAGGCAATCATCCACGAACTTCCGGATTTTCTTTACGTCAAGGATCGTGACAGCCGCTTCGTCTTCGCCAATGCCGTTACCGCCGGCAGCCTCGGCTTCGGGAGCGCCGACGAGATCACCGGTAAGCGCGATTTCGACCTGTTCGATTTCGAGACGGCGCGCCGCCATTTCGATATCGAGCAGCAGATCATGGCGAGCGGCGAGGCCCGCATCGACATGGAGGAAACGGTCGTCCTTCCCGGCGCCGCCAAGCCGATATGCCGGCTGACCTCGAAGATGCCGCTGCGCAACGATCGCGGCGAGATCGTCGGCCTGATCGGCGTTTCCCGCGATATCACCGAACGCAAGCTCCAGGAGGATCTACATCGCGGCCAGGCGAAACTGCTCGAAATGATCGCCCGCAACGAGCCGCTGCCGATGATCCTCGAGGCGTTGGTGCTGATGATCGAGGCGCAGCTGACGGGTATCGACGGCTCGATTCTCCTGCTCGACGGCGACGGCACCAGGCTCTATCACGGAGCCGCTCCGAACCTTCCCGGCGGCTACAGCCGGCTGATCGATGGCGTCACGATCGGCGCCAAGGTCGGCTCCTGCGGCACCGCCGCCTGGCGCGGCCACCCGGTGATCGTCGAGGACGTGATGAACGATCCGCTGTGGGAGGATTTCCGCGCGCTGATTGCCCCTTTCGGCTTTCGCTCCTGCTGGTCGACGCCGATCGCCACCTCCGAGAATAATGTGCTCGGCACCTTCGCGCTCTATTCCAGAGAGGTGCGCCGTCCCACCGAGCATGAAATGAAGCTGGTGGCGCTTGCCACGCACATCGCCGGCATCGCCATCGAACGCAAGCGCGTCGATGACCGCATCCATTTCATGGCCCATCATGACGATCTCACCGGCCTGCCGAACCGCGCCTTTCTGAAGGAAAGGCTGGCGCGCATCCTCGACCGAGCCCGGCGCAACAACCGCAAGGTCACCATCGCCTATATCGATCTCGACAATTTCAAGGACATCAATGACGGCCGCGGCCACGCCGCCGGCGACGAGGTGCTGAAGGAGATCGCCACCCGCATGGTCAACAGCATCCGCGCCTCGGATATGGTGGTGCGGCTCGGCGGCGACGAATTCCTCGTGGTGCTCGTCCACCAGTCGAGCCATGATGCCGGCATCACTCGCCGCCTTCGCGAGCTGCAGAAGGCGATCAATCGGCCGATGCGCAGTGAGAGCGGCGACATCGCCGTCACCTCGAGCATCGGCGTCGCCGCCTTTCCTTTCGACGGGGCCACCTCGGAAGAGCTGCTCGCCAATGCCGACCGCGCCATGTACCGCGCCAAGCAACTCGGCCGCAACACGCTGCAGCATCACGATGGCGACGGCGCGCCGGTCGGCATGCCCCGCGGCGAGCAGGAGGAGCTCCACCAGGCGATCACCGGCGATCAGCTGTTCCTGGAATATCAGCCGCAGGTCGATGTCGCCACCGGCCGTATCACCGGCATCGAGGCGCTGGTGCGCTGGCATCATCCGACAAAGGGCAGGGTGCCGCCGGTCCATTTCATTCCACTTGCCGAAGAGACCGGCCTCATCGTTCCCCTCGGACTCTGGGTGCTGAACGAAGCCTGCCGCCAGGCGCGCAACTGGCAGGATATGGGCCTGACGCCGCTGTCGATCGCCGTCAACGTTTCGGCCAAGCAGTTCGCCGATCCGGATTTTGCCAGCCATGTGGCCGAGGCGCTGGAGCGCAACCGCTTGCAATCCCGCTGGCTGGAGCTCGAGGTCACCGAAAGTGTGGTGATGCAGGATGCCGAGCGCGCGCTCGCCATGATGGAGCAGCTGAGGGCGCTTGGCGTGCGCCTGTCGATCGACGATTTCGGCGCCGGCTATTCCAGTCTGGCGGCACTGAAGACCTTTCCCTTCGACCGGCTGAAGATGGACCGTTCGCTGGTCGAGGCCTTGCCGGGCGATAAGACCGCCGTCGCCATCGCCTCGGCCGTCATTTCGCTGGCGCAGACGCTGAAGCTGTCGGTTCTCGCCGAAGGCGTCGAGACCGACGCCCAGATGGATTTCCTGCGGCAGGCGCACTGCGAGGAAGCGCAGGGCTACCGGTTTTCCAAGCCCGTCTCGCCGGATCAGGCGACGCTGTTGCTGCAGGCGCAGTTTCTCTGAACTTGTTCGGCAGCTTGCCGGCCGTCCGCCGGCATCCTAAACACGAATGATATTGAGACGCAGGGCGCTGACGACCGCCTGCGTTCTCGTCGTGCAGCCCAGCTTCTTGATCACGTTGCCGATTTGATTGTTGACCGCATTTTCCGACAGATCGAGAAGCTTGGCGATTTCGCTGCTCTTCCTGCCCCCCGCCGTCAGCCTCAGGCAGTCCAGCTCGCTCGGCGTAAAGGCAATCGGCTTGTGTTTCTCGTTCAATGTCAGCTGCGAGAGCCGATCATAGATGAGCGTGGCGATAAAAAGGATTTTCGCCATTTCGAGCATGCTGAGATTCCGAGGCCCTGAAATCGACAGCGCACCGCGTCCGGCCGCGGCATCATGGACGGGAAAATAGGCTCCCTTTTGCATGCCGTACCGCCTGAACAACTCGATGACCATGGACTTCTTGCCTTCACCGCGATCGGTATTGATCGCCTCGACATCATAGTTGAAGGGGCTGGTCGATCTCAGCATCCGGCGGATGACGGGACTGTCTACCATCAGGTTATGGGCGTCGTAATAATCGACCATTTCCGCAGGCCAGTTGGTGATGATCTTCGTCGCGCCTATTTCAACGAAGTCGACTGCGGGCAGCGTCATGATCAGGAAAGCGGTCATTCCCAGATCCTGAGTGAGGCCCTTCATATATTTGAAGACTTCGTAATGGGTCTCGAAGCCTGCCGCGACTTCCTCAATGCGACTGAACTCGTCCTCGAGCTTCATGTCATTCTCCGATCAACAATCGCATCCGGCGCTTGGGCGGCTGACGTGTCCAGCAGTTCGCTCGTATCGGAAGTTGATTCTGCACGCTCGAAGGACGGTAAAATATGCATCTGCAGCGGAAAAACGGAAAGGGCTTTAAGTGCCCGCCATATGCGAACATAGAGGCAGTTGATGCTTAACAAAGAGTAAATCCCTGTTCGAATTTTCCGGGCGGGCCGCTGATGGAAAAACGCTGTCTTCCCGCGGCAATTCCCGGCCGAAAGATCTTGTGGCCAACCGAACCCTTCGGGCATTTCCTTGTAACAGTATGATTCCGCGTCCTTATTTTTCCGCGTCGCCAAGACGTAGAGGCGACCTGTTTCGCTACGGCTGGGTTAAAGGATGCTTAAAGAATTTAGAGGATTCTATTTTCAGGTTGCTCGTCCAGCGCAAGCCCCGTGGTGGGTCGCGGCAGTCATATCGCTTAGACCCGAGTTAGGGGGAACAACATGAAGACACTAGGATTCGGCTTCAGTTCGGATGCCAAGGCCATACTTGCCGCGATGAGCAGGTCACAGGCCATCATCGAATTCGACCTCACCGGCAAGATTCTGACGGCCAACGCCAATTTCTGCGCGGCGCTCGGTTACGAATTGTCCGAAATTGTCGGCCAGCACCACCGGATGTTCGTCGAGCCGGCAGATGCCTCCTCCGCCGATTATCGGGAATTCTGGGCGAGGCTCGGCCGCGGCGAATTCGATCAGCGCCAATACAAGCGGATCGGCAAGGGCGGCAAGGAAATCTGGATCGAAGCCTCCTATAATCCCGTCTTCAGCGGCGGGAAACCGTACAAAGTGGTGAAGTTCGCGACCGATATCACCAAGCAGAAGCTGAAAAGCGCCGAAGATGCCGGCAAATTGAGCGCCCTGTCGCGCGCCCAGGCCGTTATCGAATTCACACCGAAGGGCGAGATCCTGACGGCGAACGAGAATTTCCTGTCAGCGCTCGGTTATCAGCTCGCCGAAATCCAGGGCCGCCACCATTCGATGTTCTGCGACAGCGCTTACGCCAACAGTGACGATTATCGGCGGTTCTGGGCGCGTCTGGCCGCTGGCGAATTCGTGGCCGATGAGTTCCTGCGCCTCGGCAAGGGCGGCAAAAAGATCTATATTCAGGCCTCCTACAATCCGATCTTCGACATGAACGGCAAGGTGTTCAAGGTCGTCAAATTCGCAACCGACGTCACCGCCCGCGTCAACAATGTCGATCAGCTCGCGGCGTCCCTGACGGCACTCTCCGGCGGTGATTTGACCCAGGAAGTCGCAACACCTTTCATCCCGACACTGGAAAAACTCCGGATTGATTTCAACGCCGCGGTCAGCAAGCTGCGCACGGCGATGCAGGTCGTCGCCCAGAACGCAACCGGCATCGCTGCCGGAGCCCAGCAGGTTCGTTCCGCCTCCGACGATTTGTCGAAGCGTACGGAACAGCAGGCCGCCTCCGTCGAGGAAACCGCAGCCGCCCTTGAACAGATCACCACAACGGTCTCCGATTCCAGCAACCGCGCCCAGGAAGCCGGCCAATTGGTGCGACGGACCCGAGAGAATGCAGAGCGCTCCGGCGCGGTGGTCCGTAGCGCAGTCGAGGCCATGGGGAAGATCGAGTCATCCTCCGCGGAGATCGGCAATATTATCGGCGTAATCGACGAAATCGCCTTCCAGACCAACCTGTTGGCGCTCAACGCAGGCGTCGAGGCGGCACGCGCGGGCGACGCCGGCAAGGGTTTTGCGGTGGTCGCGCAAGAAGTTCGCGAGCTTGCTCAGAGATCGGCCAAGGCGGCCAAGGAGATCAAGGAGCTCATCGGAGCGTCCAACGAGCATGTAAAGAGCGGTGTCACATTGGTTGGTGAAACCGGCAAGGCTCTGGAAGAGATCGTCGCCCAGGTTCAACAGGTCAACGGCAACGTTCTCGCTATCGTCGAAAGTTCGAAGGAACAGGCGACGGGATTGAAGGAAATCAACACCGCCGTAAACACCATGGACCAGGGGACGCAGCAGAATGCGGCGATGGTCGAGGAATCGACGGCCGCGGCCCACGGTCTTGCCAGGGAGGCGGACGCGTTGTTCCAGCTGCTCGGACAGTTCAACATCGGCGGCGCGACAGCACGTCAACCACGCCCCTCCGTGGCAACCGCCGCTTTCAGGCCTGTCGCATCGGCGCCGCGGGCAATGGCTGCGAAGGTGAGCGCTGCCTTCCATGGCAATGCGGCAGTTGCCGGTGGTGATTGGGAAGAGTTCTGAGGCGGCGGCGCCGCCTCATTTCATGAGATTGCCGATCGTCTCGATCTCATTCGTCCAGAGGCCTGCCGCATAATCCTGCGGCAGCCGCGCCAGCTGCGCCGCATCGTCGATGCCGGTGGAAAAATCGCCGCCGCGATAGGGGCCGAGCACGAAGACTTCCGTTCCCGCATCTTGCATCCTGTTGAGGAAGCGGTCCGGCCAGCCCCACAGCCACGACGCGATATTGATCGGCACCAGCATTATCCGATGTCTGCAGGCATCAGGCAGGAGGCCGGTCCAGCCATAGCCGATATAGCCGAAAAGGCATTCCTTCAGGCTTTTGCGTGAGGCGGTTTTGATATCGGGTGCGAGTCGGCCGAGCACGTCGATCGGCTCGTCGCCGCCATAGACGATGATGCCGGCCCGTCGTGCCGGTGGAAGCCCGTTCAGCACGGCGGCGAGCTTTTCCCCCTCGGATGAATCGCGGCTCTTGACATTGATGAGGAAGCGCCGATCCGGAAAGGTCGAAAGCACTTGCGCCAGCGTCGGCATCATGCCGATGCCCCGGCCGCGGTCGGATGCACATCGATCTCGACGATATCGGCACCTGCTGCGAAGCCCGCCTGCATCGAGGCGATGGTGTTTTCCAGATAGTCGTGTTTGGGCGGCAGCATGCGGCTCGCCGTGCAGGTGTCGTTTTTCAGATCGGTCTCATCGAACCGCTGGGCAATGCCGCGATGGGCGAGCAGCACCGGCTTTCCCGGCCGATGCTCGGCAAGCAGGCTGCTATTGTTGAGATAGATGCCGGCGGCTGCAAGCGCGATCGCTGCCGCGCAATAGAAAAGCTTCCTGCCCATTTCTGCTCTCGCCGATTGAATGAAACGAGGCAACAGCTAGAAAGCGATTCTGGTTGTTCTTGGGCTGTTTTCCGGCTTTTCTATGCGCGGGATTATTCAGCGGAGGATTGGCATCGCTATGGAACGACACGACGACGAGCTCATCCATTTCGAAGCGCAGGGAGCGGCCCCGCTGCCGCCGGCTTCTGTAGAAGGCCATGTCGGGCGCGCCGGCGCCCGCATCTGGTATGCGAGCTACGGGACAGGCCCTGCCGTCATTCTGCTGCATGGCGGCCTCGGCCATAGCGGCAACTGGGGTTATCAGGTCCCGGCGCTGCTTGCCAGCGGCCGCCGCGTCGTGCTGATCGACAGCCGCGGCCATGGCCGAAGCACCCGCGATATCAGTCCCTACAGTTATGAGCTGATGGCGGCCGACGTGCTTGCAGTGATGGACGAACTGCGGCTGGAAAAGGCGGCGTTTATCGGCTGGAGCGACGGCGCCTGCATCGCGCTGATCCTTGCCATGACGGCACCCTCGCGTGTCGAGGGCGTCTTCTTCTTCGCCTGCAACATGGATCCGAGCGGCACGTTGGAATTCGTTCCGACCCCGGTCATCGACCGATGTTTCGCCCGCCACGCAAAGGACTATGCGGCCTTGTCGGCGACGCCGGACGATTTCAATTCCTTCGTCGATGCGGTCAGCCTGATGATGCGCACGGAGCCGAACTATCAGGCCGCCGATCTCGGCCGCATCCGCGTTCCCGTCGCAATCGTGCTCGGGGAAAAAGACGAATTCATCAAAGCCGAGCATGCCGAATATCTTGCCCGCAGCATCCCGGACGCTCAGATGATCTACCTGCCCGCCGTCAGCCATTTCGCGCCGTTGCAGCGGCCGGCGGCGTTCAACGCCGCAATCATATCCTTCCTCGACGGGATAAGGTGATGACCATCGCTTGCTCTGGCCTCGCGCCCGTTTCCCGCTATCTCTTGCTTCATGAGAGCTGATGCGCTGCTTTATCCCGCCCCGCAGGGGCTCTATTGCCCGGATGGCGGCTTTTATGTCGATCCGGTGCGACCTGTCGAACGGGCGCTCGTCACCCATGGGCATTCCGACCACGCAAGGCCGGGCCATGTGAACGTGCTTGCCACCCGCCAGACGCTAGACATCATGCGTCTGCGTTACGGCGATGGCTTCTGCGCCAGCGAACAGATTGCCGGCTTTGGCGAGGAGCTGTTCGTCAACGGCGTCAAGGTCAGTTTTCATCCCGCCGGCCATGTGCTCGGCTCGGCCCAGATCGCCATCGAGAAGAACGGCACTCGCATCGTCGTCTCCGGCGATTACAAGCGCCGCCCCGACCCGACCTGCGCGCCCTATGAGCTGGTCGCCTGCGATGTCTTCATCACTGAGGCGACCTTCGGCCTGCCTGTTTTCCATCACCCCGATCCGATCGACGAAACCGGCAAGCTGCTGGCCTCGCTCCGGCAATTTCCCGAGCGCACCCATCTCGTCGGCGCCTATGCGCTGGGCAAGGCGCAGCGGGTCATCCGGCTGCTGCGCGATGCCGGTTATGCCGAGCCGATCTATATTCACGGCGCCATGGAAAAGCTCTGCGACTATTATGTCCGTCAGGGCATCGATCTCGGCGAACTGCAACCCGCCACGATCGAAAGCCGCGACAAGTCAGCCTTCCGTGGCGCCATCGTCATCGGCCCGTCATCGGCCTTTGCCGACCGCTGGGCGCGCCGCTTCAACGAGCCGCTGCCGGCCTTCGCCTCCGGCTGGATGATGGTGCGCCAGCGCGCAAAACAGCTTGGCGTCGAACTGCCGCTCGTCATCTCCGACCATTGCGACTGGCCGGAACTGACCGAAACGATCCGTGAACTGCATCCGGCCGAAGTCTGGGTGACCCACGGCCGCGAGGAGGCGCTGGTGCGTTGGTGCCAGCTGCAAGGCATCAAGGCGAAACCGCTGCATCTGGTGGGTTATGAGGATGAGGCGGATTGAGATGAGCTGCGTGCTGGATCAAAACCCCTCCCCAACCCCTCCCCACAAGGGGGAGGGGCTTAATCTGCCGCGCCGTCCCGCAGCAAAATCTCTGCTGCGAACGCTGAGGTCGAAAGAGGGCAGGGCAGCGCCACGAGTTGGTCCCTCCCCCTTGTGGGGAGGGGTTGTGGAGGAGTCTTTTCCCCAAACCCGGAGGCCGACATGAAGGCCTTCGCCGACCTCCTCGACCGCCTCGTGCTCACCCCGAGCCGCAACGGCAAGCTAAAACTGCTGACCGATTATTTCCGCGATACGCCGGATCCCGACCGCGGCTATGGGCTTGCTGCGATCGCCGGTACGCTGGAGGTGCGCAACGTCAAGCCGGCCATGCTGCGTGAGCTGGTGCTGGAGCGCATGGACGAGGTGCTGTTCCGCTATTCCTACGACTATGTCGGCGATCTCGCCGAAACCATCTCGCTGGTCTGGGACAATGACCGGGATATCGACCGCTCCGCCCTATCCCAGCCGCGCCTCGGCGAGGTCGTCACCCGCATGAACGGGCTCGGCCGCACCGAAGTGCGCGGCTATGTCCGCGACCTGCTCGACCGGCTGGATTCCTCCGGCCGCTTTGCCTTCATCAAGCTCGCCACCGGCGCGCTGCGCATCGGCGTCTCCGCCCGTCTTGCCAAGCAGGCGCTGGCCGATCTCGGCGGCAAGGACGTTACCGAGATCGAAACCCTCTGGCACGGCCTGCAGCCGCCCTACGAGACGCTGTTCCAATGGTTGGCGGGCGGCGGCGACAAACCGGCTCTGGCGACGCCGGCGATCTTCCATTCCGTCATGCTCGCTAATGCGGTGGAGGAGGGGGACCTGGCAGGTCTCGACCCGGCCGACTACGCCGCCGAGTGGAAATGGGACGGCATCCGCGTCCAGCTTTCCCGCGCAGGCGACAGGCGCAAGATCTATTCGCGCTCCGGCGACGACATATCAGGCGCCTTTCCCGATGTCCTCGACGCGATAAATTTTTCCGGCGTCGTCGACGGCGAACTGCTGGTCGGCGGCACCGCCCGCTCCAACAGCCCGACGCGCACCTTCTCCGACCTGCAGCAGCGCCTGAACCGCAAGACGGTGACGGCGAAGATGCTCGACGATTATCCCGCCTTCATCCGCGCCTATGACCTGCTCTTTGACGACGAGGAGGATATTCGCGGCCGCACCTATGTCGATCGGCGCGAGCGTCTCTCCGATATCATCGAGCGCGCCCCCCATGATCGGTTCGACCTCTCGCCGCTCGTGCCTTTCTCCTCATGGGATGAGCTCGATGCGCTGCGCGCCGCCCCGCCCGATCCGGTTATCGAGGGCGTGATGATCAAGCGGCGCGACAGCATCTACCAGGCCGGCCGCATGAAAGGCCCCTGGTTCAAGTGGAAGCGCAATCCCTATAATGTCGATGCGGTGCTGATGTACGCCCAGCGCGGCCACGGCAAGCGCTCCAGCTATTATTCCGATTTCACCTTCGGCGTCTGGGCCGATGACGAGGATGGCGAACAGCTGGTGCCGGTGGGCAAGGCCTATTTCGGTTTCACCGATGCCGAACTCGAGCTGCTCGACAAGTTCGTGCGCAACAACACCACCGAGCGTTTCGGCCCGGTGCGCGCCGTCCGCGCCGATAAGGATTTCGGCTTCGTCATCGAAGTGGCCTTCGAGGGCATCAATCGCTCGACGCGGCACAAATCCGGGGTCGCCATGCGTTTCCCCCGCATCGCCCGCCTGCGTCCCGACAAACCCTCCTACGAGGCCGACCGCCTGCGCACGCTGATCGCCATGATTGACGCCAAGCCGGGGTGATCTGCGACCGCCTGCGCAACAATGACGCAGGGCGACATTTTCAACACGATGTGTATTGGCGGCAACGCCTGTTGCGGTGCAAATCTTGTGTGCCGGGGAAATGGTTTGGATACTGTGTCATGAACTCGCATGAACGAAATTCCTTTTTCCGCCAACGCCGCGCTGTGCTGGCGGGGCTTGCCGGCGCACTCGTCCTGCCGCGCATGGCGGCCGCCTTCGATGTCCCCGACGAGCCGCGCCTTGCCAAGCACGACTATGCCGCGGTCCGCCGCCATTTCCGCACGAAACTGCTGCAGAAGGGCCCGGCGCCTGACAAATACGAACCGCTGACCGCGCCTGCCGACGCCGAGAAGATCTTCTACCGCTCCGGCTATGGCGGCGAGCTGGAGCTGGCGGCCTGGGTCTCCAGGTACAAGCGCGAGCGGACCGCCAAGCCGGCTGTGCTCTTTCTGCATGGCGGCAATGCCATGGGCCTTGGCCACTGGCAGCTGATGAAGCCCTATATGGACGCCGGTTATGTCGTGATGATGCCGTCGCTGCGTGGCGAAAACGGCCAGATGGGCAATTTCTCCGGCTTCTACGATGAGGTCGACGACGTCCTTGCCGCCACCGAGCGCCTGGCACATCTGCCCGGCGTGGATTCCCAGCGCCTGTTCATCGCCGGCCACAGCATCGGCGGCACGCTGACCATGCTGGCGGCGATGAGCACCCATAAATTCCGCGCCGCCGCGCCGATTTCGGGCAATCCCAACGCCTTCCGCTTCTTCAGCCGCTATCCCCAGGACATCCGCTTCGACGACAGCAATGCGCATGAATTCGAGGTGCGCTCGGCACTTTGCTACGCCCACAGCTTCAAATGCCCGGTCCGGGTCGTCCACGGCACCGAAGAGGCGCATTTCAACGACCGCGCCGATCTGCTTGCCCGCCGCGCCCGCGCTGCCGGCATCCATATCGAAGCCGATACCGTCGCCGGCAACCACACCTCGGCGCTGCCGGCCGAGATCGAACAGAGCATCCGCTTCTTCCACGGAGTGGCGGCCTGATCCCGCTCGTCCATTATGGAATTCAGGCGTCCTGAACATCGCACCATCGCTGCGGCCCTTCGGCTGACGCTATCGATCCGGGGGATCCTTCTCACCCGCTACGCGGAGATTCCCGCTGTCGCCGTTCTGAAGGCGACGGAAGCTTATGGCCAGGACATCGAACGCAAGATCGGCTGGGTCCTGGCGAAGCTTAACGGACGAAACGGAATTGAGGCATGCCGCAAGCGTTCTGCAGATGGACGGCGATCTCGCCGCACTGGCAATAGCCTCCCTTCGCGGTGAAGCACAACGGCTCTGGTCGATTTGATCTCCCGGCTTTTCCCGCCTCAACGCCAGCCTCGCGCCAGCCGCGAATGCCATCCTGCCGGCAGATATCGCTGTCTCGCCGATCGTTGATAAGGGTGGTTCCATGAATTTTCTGCGCCGGGTCTTTCCGATTGTCGGGCTCGTGACGGTCGTCGCGCCGCTCAGCGGCTGCAACATCCTCATTCCCGACGTCGCCGCCGATTCGCCCGCCCGCTTCGTTCAGGAAACCTCGCCGGTCTTTTACCAGCCGCCGGGCGTTGACCCGCGCCGGGTGCGGCCCATCCCCGATCAGCCGGTGCCGCAGACGCGCGAGCTCTACAAGACTCAGTTCCACCAGACCTACGGCCTGCCGGTGACCAATCCCGTGCATATGGCGATGTATGGCCAGCTTCGCGACGAGGATTTCACCCTCCCGGCGATCCCGGTCAGCCGTGTGCAGCCGCAGTTCCTGCGCCAGGAGGTCGAATACCAGACGACCGAGCGCCCCGGTACCGTCATTGTCGATACCAAGACGCGTTTCCTTTATTTCGTCGAGGGTAACGGCAAGGCGATGCGCTACGGTGTTGGCCTCGGCCGTGACGGTTACGCCTGGCAGGGCCGCGGCGTCATCCAGTGGAAGCAGAAATGGCCGCGCTGGACGCCGTCGGTCGAAATGGTCTCGCGCCAGCCGGAAGTGCGCGCCTTCGCGGCCGAAAACGGCGGCATGAATCCCGGGCTCACCAACCCGCTTGGCGCGCGCGCCATGTATATCTTCAAGGACGGCCAGGATACGCTCTACCGCATCCACGGCACGCCCGACTGGCAGTCGATCGGCAAAGCCACATCGTCTGGCTGCGTGCGCATGCTGAACCAGGACGTCGTCGATCTCTACGATCGCCTTCCCGCCAGGGCCGAGATCGTTGTGATGTAGCGCTGCAACAGCGCGACCCATATCGTCGGCTCCCGCCGGAACACGTCTGCGTGAAGCTATGGTTTATTTGGCCGAAGCCGATAGATTTCTTGGGTGTAGCCACTCCGGCGTCACGCATCAAAGGAAACCAGTCCCGCGTCATGAGCTTCGATAGACACCTTTCCCGCCGCAGCTTTCTTTCCTTTTCGGCATTGACCGCAGCCACCGCGCTCACCGGCTGCGCCTCCTCGGTCAACACGGTCACATCGGGCGGCACGTCGATCATCTACCGGTCGCCGGGCCGCCTGTTCCAGTCGCCTGGCGCCTCTAGCGTGCCGAGCGGGCCTGAGCTCGCCGTCATGTACGGCCCCGTCGAGGACGGCGGCTTCCTTATTCCCGCCGTTCCCTATGAGGAGATCGATCCGCGCTACTATCGTCAGCGCGTCCTCGATCCCACTGGCCAGCCGCCCGGCACCATCGTCGTCGATACGCCGTCGCGCTTCCTCTATCTCGTCCAGGCCGATGGCATGGCAATGCGCTATGGCGTCGGCATCGGCCGCGAGGGCTTTGCCTGGCAGGGATCGGGCGTCATCCAGTGGCGTCAGAAATGGCCGCGCTGGAAGCCGCCGAACGAGATGGTGGCCCGCCAGCCGGAACTGGTCAAATATTCGATCGAGAACGGCGGCATGGAGCCGGGGCTGACGAACCCGCTCGGCGCCCGGGCGCTCTATATCTTCTCCAACGGCGAGGATACGCTCTACCGCCTGCACGGCAATCCCGATTGGCGCTCGATCGGCAAGGCCGTCTCCTCGGGCTGCGTCAGGCTGTTGAACCAGGATATCATTGATCTCTACGATCGCGTCCCGACGAAAGCGCCGATCGTCGTCTGGCAGTAATTGCCGCCGGGGCGGCCGCGATCCGGCCGCTCCGTTTCGGGCAAAGGCTTTCTATTTCGCCACTGGCCAGCGAATTTTTTTTCGAAAATCCATTGCTTAATTCGATAAACCCCCTACATGGAGCGTATCGAATATTGCTTGTGACCTTTGTCCATGCGCTGAAAGCGCTTCGTCAGATCTCGTCTCAACATCGATATTGCCCGCGGAATCGTTCCCGGGTGCACTCAAACGGTTGAAAAGGAGATCGTTATGAATTCAGGCGTCGTCAAGTGGTTCAATGGCACCAAGGGTTTTGGCTTCATCCAGCCCGATGATGGTTCCACCGATGTTTTCGTCCATATTTCGGCAGTTGAACGTGCCGGTATGCGCGAACTCACCGAAGGTCAGAAGATCCGCTACGATCTCGTCCGCGACAAAAGGTCGGGCAAGAATTCGGCTGACAACCTTCAGGCTGCATGATTTGTCATTCGCCTGGCTGGCCATTGAAATGGCAGCGGGCTGACCATGGATGTGACAGCAACGCTGACCACGGATGTACTGGCAGCGCGCTGACCAACCGGACAGCAAAACGGCGGAGTGACGGGAAGAGGTCGGGTCCAGCCCGGCCTTTTTGTTTTGATCGTTCGGCTTCTGATTGTCCGTTTGGGCAGCCGAACAGCTGAAGGGACGCTGTAGTGGGCAGACAAAACTATAAAGTCGGCGATATGATCGTGCTGAAATCCGGCCTGACCCGTAGGCCGCTGGCCGATAAGCAGTGCCGGATCGCCAGCATACTGCCGAACGACCACGGGCATGTTCAATATCGCGTTCAGTTCGCGACAGAGAATTTCGAACGCCGCATCACCGAGGCCGATATCGACGTCGGCGAATCGTCGGTGCAGGCCTCGACCGAGGCGATTGCCAAATCCGGCGGCGCTGAACCTTGGCTGAAATTTTCCGCCCTCCGGACGGGCAAATAGTCCCGTCTTTTTTCATCATCGATAGTGCGGTTCGCCGCCGACAGGAAGGATATCATTTTGCAGGTACTCGTCAGGGATAACAATGTCGATCAGGCGCTGCGCGTGCTCAAGAAGAAGATGCAGCGCGAAGGCCTTTTCCGGGAAATGAAGGCGCGCAGCGCATTCGAAAAGCCGTCCGAGAAGCGTGCCCGCGAAAAGGCCGAGGCCATTCGCCGCCAACGCAAACTTGCACGCAAGAAGATGCAGCGCGAGGGCCTGCTGCCAGCGCCGAAGAAGGTTCTCCGCGCCCGCTGATCGGCAAAGCATTTCATGATTTCTCCCAGTCATGGAAATGCGCTATCTCTTTGTTTCACGCATTCCCGTCAAAACCGCTTCGCGATTTGCTGGGGAGCCCGCCGCGCTGTTTACCGGAATTGTTCCGGCGGCGCGGGCCATGGTTTCAAACGCCGCCATCACCTGAGAAAGGGGGCACATGACCGCCACCAAGGGAGAATTCTTCAATCCCGCCAAGCTTTCGTCTCGCGACAAGGCCGAAGCAACCGATCACACGGCGCGCGCCATTATTGCAGCCGAGGCATCGGCCCGTGACAAGAAGACGGAGAAGCTGAGGGCGCTTCGTCTGCAGCAGGCCGCCGAAGAAGCGGAAGCCTCACCGGCGCCTGCAAAGAAGCGCCGCTCGACGGCAAAGGCCGCCACCCGGCAGTCCTGATCCCGCCACGACGTCATACCGGCTCGGGGCAGGGGCGTTCAGCCGCCGGCTGCACCCGCCCGGCCGAGATTGCCGCGCAGCCGATGCAGCATGTCGCGCATTTCGGCCATTTCCTTGAGCGTGCAGCCGGCGGCATTGCCGATCGCCGTCATGATCGTGTCGACCTCCCCCTTCATCGCTTCACCCTTCGGCGTCAGCGAGACGATCACCTGCCGCTCGTCGCGCAGGTCGCGGATGCGCTTGATCAGCCCGGTCTGTTCCAGTCGCTTCAACAGCGGCGACAGCGTGCCGGAATCGAGATCCAACTGTTCGCCGATCGTCTTCACCGGCAGCGCGCTGCGTTCCCACAGCACCAGCATCACCAGATATTGCGGGTAGGTGAGGCCCACCCTGTCGAGGATGGGCTTGTAGGCGCGGGTGAACGCATGCGCCGTTGCATAGACCGCAAAGCATAGCTGCTTTTCCAGCCGCTTCTCCTCTTCAGGTATCTCCATCTTCTTCGCCGTCTGCGCTTTCATATCCATCATCCCCGAGGCTGCGATTGTCCTCTTTCCACCTGTGAAATGCAATTTGCGAAATTCACTTGCTCACAATTTAATTGTGCGATAATAAAAATCCAACCCGACAGAAGGGCCAACCAAAGGAGATCGTTATGCCTATCCTCTATACGACAAAAGCCTCTGCCACCGGCGGCCGCGCCGGCCGCGCCGTTTCCGAAAACGGCGTTCTGGACGTGACGCTGACCGTTCCGAAGGAACTCGGCGGCGACGGCGCGACCGGCACCAACCCCGAACAGCTTTTTGCCGCCGGCTATTCCGCCTGCTTCCTCGGTGCCCTGAAATTTGTCGCAGGTCAGCAGAAGGTCAAGATTTCGGAGGAGACGACCGTCTCCGCCAAGGTCGGCATCGGCCCGCGTGAAGATGGCACCGGCTTCGGTATCGAAGTGGCGCTGACGGTCAATATTCCCGGCCTCGACCGCGAGACCGCCGAAAAGCTCGCCGCCGCCGCCCACATCGTCTGCCCCTACAGCCACGCCATGCGCACCTCGACCGAAGTTCCGGTCACGGTAGCGTGATCGCAGATTCCGCAAAGCGGCAGCCCCTCACCCTAACCCTCTCCCCGCTCGCGGGGAGAGGGGACGTGTCCGACGAGACCGTGAGGGGGCGGAGAGGTCGCTGCATATCCCTTCTCCCCGCTCGCGGGGAGAAGGTGCCGGCAGGCGGATGAGGGGCAGGTCGTCCTAATCGCCCGTCGCCCGTCCACTTTGACGCCGCGGGCGCGACGCCTCAGCCGGCTTCGGCGTCCCGTCCATCATCCCCGACACTTTCTGCAGATCCTGCCGCAGCCGCGCGGAGCTTCCGTCAGGGAGCTTTTTGTCGAGCGCCGCATGGGTGTCTTTCCAGATCGGCAGCGCTCTTCCCAGCGCCGCCTTGCCTTCGCCGGTAAGGGCAAGCAGCCGGCCCCGCCGGTCCTTCGGATTCTCCATCACGCTCACCCAGCCCTTGCGCTGCAGCGGCTTCAATGCCGCCGTCAGCGTCGTTTGGTCCATGGCGAGGAGGGCTGCGACCGGCCCCATCGGCGGGGGTTCCGGCCGGTTGAGCGACATCATCAGCGAAAACTGTCCGTTGGTGAGTCCGGCGGGCCGCAGCGCGTCGTCGAACAGGCGGGCGAGCGCCCGCGCCGCCCGCTGCGCATGCAGGCAGAGGCAGGTATCGCGCACCAGCAATGTTGTAGAGAAAGGAATTTCAACCGAATTTGACATGGCCATTTTATATTGATATCAATTCTTTTAGTCAAGGAGAAGGAGATGAGCCGGCTCGCCGGCAACGCCGGAGGAGGGCGCATTTCATGCAGAACGAAGTTGTTTCCCGCGAACAATGGCTGGAGGCCCGGCGCGACCTGTTGCTGAAGGAGAAGGAGGCGACAAAGCTGCGCGACAGCATCAACGCCGCCCGCATGGCGCTGCCTTGGGTGAAGGTCGACAAGGATTACGTCTTCGAAGCGCCCGAGGGCAGGAAGTCGCTCGCCGATCTCTTCGATGGCCGCAGCCAGCTTTTGATCTATCATTTCATGCTCGGTCCGGACTGGGAGGCCGGTTGCACCGGCTGCTCCTTCCTGTCTGATCATGTCGATGGCGCCCTGCCGCATCTCAACCATCACGACGTCACCTGGGTCACCGTTTCGCGTGCGCCGCTTGACAAGATCGCCGCCTACAAAAGGCGCATGGGCTGGAAATTTCCCTGGGTCTCGTCCTTCGGAAGCGATTTCAATTTCGATTATCACGTTTCTTTCAGCCCGGAGGATCTTGCCAAAGACAAGGTCCTCTATAATTTTACTGCCATCGAGCCGGCCGAGGCCCATGACGAACTGCCTGGCCTCAGCGCCTTCTACCGCAATGACCAGGGCGAGATCTTCCATACCTATTCGAGCTATGCCCGCGGCCCGGAAGAACTGATCGGTACCCTGATGATCCTCGATCGCGCGCCGAAAGGCCGCAACGAGGACGGCATAATGAATTTCGTCCGCCGTCATGACGAATATGAGGATACCTCGAAGGCGTCATCCTGCTGTCACTGAGCAAATCAAATATCTGGAATATCGTCATTCGAAGGGAGAATAGGATGATGAAGACCGCCGAAGTGCTGAAGGAGCATTCATTTTTGGAACGACTGGTCGGCGACTGGAGCGTCACCGCGCCCGAGATGTCCGACGGCAAGGACTGGACGGAGACCGTCCGCTCGCTGCACGGCATCTGGTTCGTCGCCGAAGGGGCCGGGCCGATGCCTGATGGCAAGCAGGCCACCACGATCCTGACGCTCGGCTACAATGCCGAAAAAGGCAAGTATGTCGGCAGCTGGATCGGCAGCATGATGGATTATATGTGGGTCTATGAGGGCGAGGTGGACGCCTCGGGCAATGTGCTCGACCTTTATACGACGGGACCAGATTTCAACGGCGAGGGTCTCGCAGATTACCGCGAGCGGATCACCTTCATCGACGACCATCACCGCACTTTCACCTCCAGCGCCAAGCAGGCCGACGGCTCGTGGAAGCAGTTCATGGAAGCGCGTTACACCCGCAAAATCTGACAATCACGGCGCCCCAAGCAGCGAAAAGGCGTCAGACGAGGGAGAGTTATGATGTCCAAGACGCATGGAAAGTTCATCTGGTGCGAGCTGATGACCCCCGACACTTCAGCCGCCGCGAAATTCTACAGCTCCGTCGTCGGCTGGACCACCTCCGAAATGAAGGTGGAGGGCATGCCGCCCTATACGGTCTTCGAGGCGAACGGCATCGGTGTCGCCGGCCTGATGGAGTTTCCGGCCGAGCTTGAGGGCCAGGGCATTCCGCCGAACTGGACGGGCTATGTCGGCGTCGACGATGTCGACCAGACGGCGAGGGACTTTGCCGCCAATGGTGGCGCGGTCCGTCGGCCGCCGGACGACATCCCCACCGTCGGTCGCTTCGCCGTCGTCGCCGATCCGCATGGCGCCGTCATCTGCATCATGACGCCGGCGCCGATGGAACAGACCTGGCCGGAACTCGCCTTCGACGCGCCGGGCAATATCGGCTGGCGCGAACTCTATGCCGGCAATGGCAAAGATGCCCTGGCCTTCTATTCCAAGCTGTTCGGCTGGACGAAGGATAGCGAGATGGACATGGGGCCGATGGGCGTCTACTACCTCTTCTCCCACGACGGCCGGCAGACCGGCGGCATGATGACCAAGCCCGACGACATGCCGATGCCCTTCTGGTGCTTCTATTTCATCGTGCCGGCGCTGGATGCTGCAATCGAACGCGTCACCTCGGGCGGCGGCAAGGTCGTCAACGGCCCGATGGAAGTCCCCGGCGGCAGCTGGATCATTCAGGCCACCGACCCCCAGGGCGCCTTCTTCTGCCTGGTGGCGCCGAAGCGGTAGTGTTTTCGGTGTGTCGTTGACGGTGCACCGTGTGGCCGGCCCCTCATCCGGCTGCCGCCACCGACCGGGGTCGAGCCACTGGTCTCGACCCGTCCTTCGGACCCCCGTAAAGGGGCGAAGGGACATGCCGCGGCCTCTCCGTTCCCACCTGGCTCTCGCAGGGCACGTCCCCTCTCCCCGTTTTTACGGGGAGAGGGCTAGGGTGAGGGGCACACTTCACAGCACAGCCCCACCATCCATTCACCCCCCAACCGAAGCAAAGAACTCCTCCGGGCTCTCCACCTCCACGAGCCGCTTCCTCTCGATTAGCCAGAAGCGGTTTCCCACCGCCCGCACGAAACTGCGGTCGTGCGATACCAGCAGGCAGCTCGCCTCATGCGCCATCAGCTCGCTTTCGAGCGCTTCCTGTCCCTCGATGTCGAGGTGATTGGTGGGCTCGTCGAGCAGATAGAAGTTCGGTTCCGTCAACCGCAGCACCAACATGCCGAGCCGTGCCTTCTGGCCGCCGGAGAGCTGGCCGATCGGTTTTGTCTGCATGTCGATCGTCATGCCGGCGCCGGCCAGCAGGGCGCGCGCCCTGTGGTCGCCGACATCGAAACGGCGGATGATCGTGCCGATCGGTGTATCGCCGTCGGCAAGATCGGCGAGCGCCTGGTCGCCATAGCCGAGAACCAGCGACGGCGTCGCCTTGATCCCGCTTGGCGCCGTTTCCGGCCGTTCGATCGCCTGTCTCAGCATCGAGACCAGCCGCGACTTGCCGGCGCCGTTGAGGCCGAGAAGCACGATGCGGTCCTCCTGGCAGATGAATTGCCGGCCGGTCCTGAAGAGCAGCGTTCCATCCGGCGTCGTCACCGCCGCATCCTCAAGTGTCACCAGCACCTTGGCGTGCGTGCCGCGGTTGGTAAGCCGGATCGCGCCGGCCGAGCGCTCCAGATGCGCCGGTTTTGCCGCATCCTCCAGCTTCTCCGCCCGCTGCTTCAGTTGTTTGGTTTTGACGACGAGCAGGTCGCTGCCGGAATTGATGCCGATATTGTTGAGCTTGGCCGCCTGCTTGCGCAATTGCTCCGCCGTCCTCATGTCGCGCTCGTAGCGCCGCGCCTCGGCGGCGTCGGCCTCGTCGAGGGCGGCGCGCGCCCTGGAATAGGGGAGGGCAAAGACCGGCGATTGTTCCGGCCGCAGGAACAGCGTCCGGTTGGTCGTTGCATCGAGGAAGGCGCGGTCATGGCTGGAGAGGATCACCGGCACGTCGCGGGCCAACGCATTCAGCCAGCTTTCCAGCTGCGCGATCTTTTCGAGATCGAGATGGTTGGTCGGCTCGTCGAGCAGAAGCACGTCCGGTTCGCTCACCCAGGCGCGGCCCAGCATGGCAAGCCGCTGCCAGCCGCCGCTCAACTGCTGTAGCGGCCGCCGGCGGATGGCCTCCGGCACCTCAAGCGATTCCAGCGCGACGTCGACGCGCCAGCTCTCGTTTTCGGCCAGATCGGCCGGCAAAGCCTGCAGGACCGCATCGTAAAACGTCGTGTCGAAAAGAGTGGCGGGCACATTCTGGGCGACATGGCCGAGGGTGAGCCCGCGCGCTCTGGTGATCTCGCCCTCGCTCGGCTCCAGCGCGCCGGTAATGCAGGCAAGAAGGGTGGATTTTCCGCGGCCGTTGGCGGCGACGAGGCCGATGCGGTCTCCGGAATTGACGACGAGACTGAGGTTGGAAAACAGCGGATTGCCCAGCGTCACGCCGAGATTGCGGATATTTATGAGGGTCATGTTCGTTCTCTGGTCTGACGGGGAGCGACGCAATCGGTGGCATCAGCCATCACGGATTGCGTCTTGCGGGCCCGGAAATAAGAGGATGCGCGCAGTCAGCGGACGGCGGCGCATCGGCCACGAAGGGCAGACCAGGAAGAGATGTCGTGAAACGGTCTCTGGTCAGCCCTGCAAACGCATTTGCAGGGCGTCGACGGGACCACGCTGGCGATTAAACCGGTAATAATATTGCATGGCGTGATCCTCCTTTCTCGAAAGGGTTGCAGCATGGAATACCACTGGCGGCAAAATGAGGCAAGGGAGGCGCATGCGCCGGGGATAACGAGCCCTGCCGAGGGAGGTTGGAGGATGCCGCGCTCTCATAGGCGGTGGGGAATGCAGGGTGCCGCTGGCGGAGGGCACCGCTGCTCCCCTGAAATCACCCGGCCGGATCGCCGCCGCCCGGCAATTCCAGCCGCCGTGTTATGCCGATGTTTTGGAGAAACGTCTCGTCGTGGCTGACGACGATCAGCGCTCCGTCAAAGGCGCTGAGACCCGCCTCGACCGCTGATATCGAGTCGATGTCGAGATGGTTGGTCGGTTCGTCCAAGATCAGCAGTGGCGGCGGTGCGGCGCCGAGTGTGCAGGCAAGGCCGGCGCGCAGCAATTGGCCGCCGCTGAGGGTCGAAACCGTCTGCAATGCCGCATCGGCCCTGAACATGAAGCGGGCAAGCGCGGCCCGACAGGTGTTTTCATCGGCTTGCGGATTGATCCGGCGGAAATTGTCGCGGATCGAGGCGGACGGATCGAGAAGGCTCACCTTCTGATCAAGCATGGCGCAACCGGTCATCACGGCAACTGTGCCGGTCGAGGCCTTGAGCTCGCCGGTGATGAGCGCGAGCAGCGTCGTCTTGCCCGAGCCGTTCGGCCCGGTAATGGCGATGCGTTCCGGTCCCGTCATGTCGAAGGAGAGATCTGAGATGACGGGTTCATCAGGCTGGTAACCTGCCGTCACGCCGTCGATCTTCAGCACGATCTTGCTGGCCGGCAGCCCTGTCGGCGGCAAATTCACCGACAATGGCTGGAGGATCTCGATCTTCTCGCGCGCTGCCTTTGCCTCTTCGAGTGCCTGGGCGCGACGTCGTTCGGCAAGACGCGCATTGTCGCCGCCGGTGGTTTCGCTCCGCTCCTTCATGCCGCCGAGCATGATGCGCGGGATGCCGCCCTTGGCGGCCATCTTCCGCCCGGCGCTGTCCCTGTGTGCCTGACGCTCGACGTTTGCCTGCGCCTTCCCGGCAACTTCCGCCACGCGCCTTTCGGCATCGGCAAGATCATGCCGGGCGGCGGCAAGCTCAAGCGCCTTGCGCTCGCGGTAGTGGCTCCAGTTGCCGCCATAGCGCGTCGCGCCGAGCGAGGTCAGCTCGACGATCTGATCGACGCTTTCGAGCAGTTCCCGGTCATGGCTGACGATGACCGCGCCGGCCCGCCAGCCTGAAATCAGCGTGATCACGGCTTTGCGGCCTTCGCGGTCGAGATTGTTCGTGGGCTCGTCGAGCAGCAGGAAATCCGGCTCGCTGAAGATGAGCGCGGCAAGCGCAGCACGTGTGCGCTGCCCGCCGGAGAGCGCGGCAAGCGGCGTCCGCGGCTCCGCGTCCAGCCCCGTCCTGCTGAGCGCGGCTGCGAGGCGCGTCTCCACCGTCCAGTCTGCCGAGGTAAGCTCGTCGGCCGTTGCCTCGCCGGCTTCGGCACGCCGAAGAAGCTTGAGCGCCGCGGTCGCACCGAAGAGATCAGCGATGGTTTCATCGGCTGCGACCTGGACGCTTTGACGCAGCACCCCGAGGCTGCCGCTGATCGATATCGACCCGGAATGCGGCCTGGCATCGCCGGAGACGAGCTTCAGCAGCGTCGTCTTGCCGACGCCGTTGCGTCCGACAAGAGCGCTGCGGTCCCTGCCGAAACTCAGATCGAGACTGGAAAAAAGCGGCCGCCCGTCAGGCGTGGCCCAGGAAATTTGCGAGAGAGTGATGGATGCAGGCATGGATATGGATTTCCCCGTTGGCAAGGCGAATTGGCATTGCGATCGGGTTGAAATCCATTGCGGCACACATCCTGTTGAAATGGTTGTTAGTGGGCAATTTAGGGAAGAAAGGCCGAAGGTTCAAGGCAAAGTGGCGATTCTGCATTCTTTCAAGCAAACCGGTGCCGATGCCCCTCACCCTAACCCTCTCCCCGTTCTGACGGGGAGAGGGGACGTGCCGTGCGTGAGGCTGGTGGGGAATGGAAAGGTCGCGGTATCGTCCCTTCGTCCCGTTTAGGGGCTCCGAAGGACCGGTCGAGACCCGTGGCTCGCCCTCGGTCGGCGTCGGCGGGTGGATGAGGGCTCAGGCGCTGGCGCCCAAAACGCCTACCGCTTCAAGCTCCCCAATATCCCACGCACCAGCGCCCGGCCGACCTGGGTGGCGACCGTTCGGGCGACGCTCTTCATCGCCGCTTCCATCACCGTTTCGCGCTGGTAGCCGGAAGACCTGCCGCGTGATTGACCGCGGCCCTGGCGGTTGTCGTCATCGCCGCCGAAGCCAGGCAGGTTCCAGCCGGAGGTCGTGCCCGGCTGCTCTGCCGCTTCTTCCTGCGCGCGCTTGGCGGCCTCGGCCTCCGCTGCCTTTTTGGCGCGGGCCGTCAGCATTTCGAAAGCGGATTCGCGGTCGACGTCCTCGTCATAGACGCCGAGAACGGGGCTCTTGTCCATCACCTGCTGGCGTTCGCCATCGGTAAGCGGGCCAACGCGGCCGGACGGCGGGCGGATCAGCGTGCGCTCGACGATCGACGGCGCGCCCTTGGCCTCCAGCGTCGAGACCAGCGCCTCGCCGGTGCCGAGTGTGGTAATGACGGTGGCGCAATCGAAGGCCGGATTCGGGCGGAAGGTGTCGGCTGCCGTCTTCACCGCTTTCTGCTCACGCGGCGAATAGGCGCGCAGCGCATGCTGGACGCGGTTGCCGAGCTGTGCGAGCACTGTTTCCGGCACGTCGAGCGGGTTCTGTGTGACGAAATAGACGCCGACGCCCTTGGAGCGGATTAGTCGCACCACCTGCTCGACGCGTTCGATCAGCACCTTCGGCGCGTCGTTGAAGAGCAGATGCGCCTCGTCGAAGAAGAAGACCAGCTTCGGCTTTTCCGGATCGCCGACCTCCGGCAATTCCTCGAACAGCTCTGACAGCAGCCAGAGCAGAAAGGTCGCGTAAAGGCGCGGGTTCATCATCAGCTTATCGGCGGCAAGCACCGAGATCTGGCCGTAGCCATTGTTGCTGGTGCGCATGATATCGGAGATCTTCAGCGCCGGCTCACCGAAGAAATGCTCGGCGCCCTGCTGTTCGAGAACGAGCAGCGCCCGCTGGATCGAGCCGACCGAGGCCTTGGAGATCAGGCCGTACTGGCTGGAAAGCTCGGAGGCGTTCTCGCCCATATAGTTCAGCAGCGAGGTGAAATCCTTGAGGTCGAGTAGCGGCAGCCCGGCCTCATCGGCGATCTTGAAGGCGATGTTGATGACGCCTTCCTGCGGCTCGGAAGCATCCATCAGCCGGGCGAGCAGCAGCGGCCCCATCTCGGCGACGGTGGTGCGCACCCGGTGGCCCTTCTCACCGAACAGATCCCAGAAAATCACCGGGAACTGGTCGAATTCATAATCGGCAAAACCGATTTGCTCCGCGCGCTTGGTGAGGAAATCCTTCGGCTCTCCCCTGGCGCCGATGCCGGAAAGATCGCCCTTGATATCGGCCGCAAAGACCGGGACGCCGGCCCGGGAAAAGCCTTCCGCCAGCACCTGCAGCGTCACCGTCTTGCCGGTGCCGGTGGCGCCGGTGACGAGACCGTGGCGGTTGCCGAATTTCAGGTCGAGATATTCCGGCTTATTGATGCTGTCGTCGGGATTGCGGCTCGCGCCGATGAAAATCCTGCCGTCCTCGATCATCCCCAAATGCTCCCTTCGGCTCTGCCGTCATTCGTTGAGAAAGTCCGGCTTCCGCCGCCTTCATCGAACCATCGTTTCCCTGTTATAAGCAGGCAGGCAGATGCGGACAACTGTTTGCATGGGCAACGAAACCGCTGGCTTGAGTTGCCCTCGAATCTCGATTAACGTTGACGTTAACGTCAAAAAAACAGGAGGCTGACGATGAATGAAATTGTGACACAGATTGCCGATCGCGTGGGTATTGCCCCGGAGCAGGCGGAGAAGGCGCTCGGCATGATGCTCGGCTTCCTGCAGCGCGAGGCCGCTGACGGCCCGGTCGCGCGGATGATCGAAGCAATTCCCGGCGGCGCCGATCTCGTCGCCCAGTTCAATGGCGCCGGTGCGGGCGGCGGCGGCGGCCTGCTTGGCGGGCTGATGAGCTCGCTCGGCGGCGGCGGCATCATGGGGCTCGGCCAGCAGCTGATGGGCGAGGGTCTCGGCATGGGCGAGATCACCTCGCTTGCCAAGGAAACCATTGCCATTGCCAAGCAGTATGCCGGCGAAGAGGTCGTCGACGAGGTAGTCGCTTCCGTCCCCGGTCTCAGCCAGTTCGTCTGAGCGACGGCGGAACAGCAGAGCCTCGCGGTATTCGCTGCGAGGCTTTTTTTCTGTTTGTCCGTGTCCCGAAGGAGAGCAGCATGACCATCTGGCGCCCGCCGCAGCAGATCAGGGTGAAGGTGATCGGCCTTGCCTGGCAGCAAGACCGGTTGCTTGCCGCGGAAGTCGAGGATGACAGCGGCCGCATCAAGGGCGTTCGCCCGCTTGGCGGCTCGATCGAATTCGGCGAAACGCGGGAACAGGCCTTGCACCGCGAAATCCGTGAGGAGATCGAGACGGAAATCCGCATCGTCGGCCCCTGGTATCTTCTCGAAAACATCTTCGAACACCATGGCGCAATCGGCCACGAATTCATCTTCGCCGCCGATATCGAGCTGGCAGACAAAAGCCTCTACGAGCGTGACGCGATCCGCTATTCCGAGCTCGACGAGACGGCGGCGACGGCGCGCTGGTTCGGCCGCGACATGCTGCGTGGTGCCGGCCTCGATCTCTATCCGACAGGCCTCGAGAGGGTGCTGTCGCGCTGGGGCGATTAAGTCCCAGGGACGTTTTAATCTGCTCGCCAAACTTTGATCGTCGCCGCCTGCCGGATAGGGAACAAGGGGCGCAGAATGGCTGTTTCTGTCGCATCGCTGACACCAGAAGGAACAGCATCATGCGCAGGTTCATTGCAGCAACGTCGATCGCTCTCCTCAGCCTCTCCGCCCCGGTTCTTGCCCAGTCGAACATGGGCATGGATGCCAGCGGCCGGATCGACGGCACCCCGCCGCTCGGCACCGCGCCGGGCGCCGAGACGCAAAACGGGCTGATCATTCCGCTGGATTCGATCGAAACCGGCAGCATCGACAACGGCGCCCCGACCGGCCGCGTCGATTGGGCGCGCTGTCCGCCGCGCAAGGCCCGCGGCGCGCTCGCCACGCAGGGCGGCAATAGCGGTGCCTCAGTCAGCCCCGCATGCCGCGAGGGCCAATGATACTGGCAGGCTCTATTGGCCGTTCTTGCCCTCGCGGTGCAGGATGACGCCGAGTTCATGCCATTTGCGCCCGTCGCGCTCGATAAGCTCGTCGGCGCAGGCCGGTCCCATTGTGCCCGGCGCATAGGCATCGGGCGTGCTCGCATCCCCAGCCCAGATGTCGAGGAAAGGCTGCACCGCCGCCCAGCCGGCCTCGATGCCGTCGGCGCGCTGGAACAGCGTCTGGTCGCCGATGAAGAGATCGTAGAGCAGCGACTCGTAGCCGGTGGTCTTGCCGATGTCGAATTTGTCGGCATAGCGGAAGTCCAGCGAAACGGGTGTCGTATCGACCGAAAGCCCCGGCGACTTGATCGAGATTTCCATGCTCATGCCCTCGTCCGGCTGCACCTGGATCACCAGCCGGTTCGGCGGCAGGCGTCGGTTGACCTCGGTCTCGCGAAACTGGGCGAAGGGTACCGGCTGAAAGGTGATGACGATCTCGGTGTCGCGCGCCGTCAGCGCCTTGCCGGTTCTGAGGTAAAAGGGCACGCCGGCCCAGCGCCAGGTATCGGCATAGAGCTTCAGCGCCACATAGGTCTCGGTCCGGCTGTCGGGCGAGACGTCCTTGCTGTCGCGGTAGGCGGGAAGATCGACGCCGTTGAGCGGACCGGCCGTATAGGCGCCGCGCACACCATGCGTCTTCGCCTCCTCGGGCGTATAGATGCGCAGCGCCTTCAGCACCTTGCTCTTCTCGTTGCGGATCGCTTCGGCATCGAAGCTGTTCGGCGGTTCCATGGCGATCATCGCCAGGAGCTGGAAGAGATGGTTCGGCACCATGTCGCGCAGCGCGCCTGTGGCGTCGTAGAACTTGCCGCGGCTGCCGACATCGACGACCTCGGCGGCGGTGATCTGCACGTGGTCGATATAGCGGCTGTTCCACAGGGATTCGATGATCATATTGGCGAAACGCGCCGTCATCAGGTTCTGCACCGTCTCCTTGCCGAGGAAATGGTCGAGCCTGTAGACTTGGCTTTCCCCGATCTGGGCGAGGATTTGCGCATTGAGCGCCCGCGCCGATGCAAGATCGGTGCCGAACGGTTTCTCGATGGCGACGCGGCGGAAGGTGCCGTCCTTTTCATCGGTCAGCCCATGGGCGGCAAGCTTTTCGACGATCGTGCCGAATAAGGACGGCGGCACCGCGAGGTAGAAGGCGGCATTGGCGTTCGGCCCCAGCCGCTTGCCGACCTCGACGAAAATATCGTCCTTGGTGAAATCTCCCGGCATATAGGAAATGCGCCGGCGCAGGCTCTCCCAGGCCTCGTCCTTGACCGTCTGTTCCTCGCCGTTCAGATGATTGAGAAATGCATCGAGCCGCCCGCGCAGGAATTCGTCGTCGCCTGCTTCGATGCCGATCCCGAGAATGCTGAGATCTTCGCCGACGAGGCGCTGTCGCGTCAGGTTGATTATCGCCGGCACCAGGAGCCGACGCGTCAGATCGCCGGTGGCGCCGAAGATGACAAGTGTGACCGGCGGGGTAGGGGCAGCGTGCATGTGTCTCATCTCCGAGATTGTGCGGCCGACTATAATGCCTGCCGGTTTCGCCGCAACATAGGCGGCGAGGGGTAACAGGCATTTGACGGCGGCGCGGATGCCGCGGCTAGGTAGGTTTCCAAGGAGTGCGGCGATGTCCCGGTTGGCGCTCAGCCTAGCTCCCCTCGACCATACTCAGTTGCGGACGAGCGAAGCATAGAACCAGTCGATGAAGACCCGAACGATGGGTGTAGCATGAGCCTCGGTTCGGCAAGCCACATAGACCGCGTCGTTGGCCGGAACCCTAAGTTCGAATGGCGCGATCAGCTCGCCACGCGCAATCATGTGCGCGGTGGTGATGTTGTCTCCGAGCGCAACGCCATGACCGTGCATGGCGGCCTCGATCGACAGGCGCGCGTCGCTCATCATGTGCTGGCGCGCCGGCAGCGCAATGCCGGCGGCGGTCAGCCAGGTGTTCCACTCATTGCCGCGATCGGCGTGCAGCAGCATGTGGTCGCGCAGGTCGCGCGGGGAGCGCAGTGGACGCCTGTTCATGAGCGCCGGGCTGACGACAGGGAAGAGCTCCATCCGGCTCCACAGGCGCGACCAATAATTGGGCCAGTTGCCGCCGCCGTAGAGAATGCACAGGTCGACATTCGTGGAGCTCAGATTGTTCGGGTCGTTCGAGGCGCGCAGGTCGAGCTGGACGTCGGGATATTGATCGGTGAATTCCTGCAGCCGCGGGATAAGCCACAGCGACAATACTGCAGCAACACAGGTCACGCGCAGCGTGCCGCCGGTCGCGGGCCGGGTCATCGCGGCTTTCGCTGCTGCGATGTCCGAAAATGCGTTGGAGACGACCGGCATCAGCAACGCGCCCTGGCTTGTAAGCTTCAGCCATTTGCCGCCGCGTTCGAACAGGCGCACGCCTAGCGATTCCTCCAATGTGCGTATCTGATGGCTGATCGCGCCGTGGGTAACATTCAACTCGCGGCCCGCCGCGGACACCGATCCATGGCGGGCGGTTGCCTCAAACGCGCGTAGCGGGTTGAGGGGCGGCAGACGGCTGGACATAAGGCAATGACCTGTGAGAAAATCTCGCACGAAGCTGTATATTAATATCAATTGATTTTCCAGCAAGCTTGCCGTTCAATCACTGAAAGAAGCCATCGGCCTCTGCGGCAAAGCTGCAGCCGAGGACCGATTTGCCATCCTGATCGCAACATCGTCACCCTCAAGAAGGCCGTCATGTCCTGGAATGAAACCAAGCTTTCCGAACTCCGAGCCAGATATGGCGACAGCCACGGCGGTGAGCTGCACCATCCTGAGTTCCGCAAGGTCGCGGAAAAGATCTTCAACAAGAGCGGCACCCGGCTCGCGCCCTATTCGGGAATCCCGACATTCCTCTCCGCCCCGCTGATGCAGGTCGATAACGAGAACCCGGATTTCGGTGATCTGCAGGTCGCGATCCTCGGCGTGCCGATGGATCTGGGCGTGACGAACCGCCCGGGCTCGCGCTTCGGACCGCGTGCGTTGCGCGCCATAGAGCGGATCGGGCCTTACAATCATGTGCTCGGCTGCGCGCCGGTTCAGGAACTGCGCGTGGCAGACATTGGCGATGTGGCGTTTCAGAGCCGTTACCGGCTGGAATTGTCGCATGAGGATATCGAAAAACGCGTAGCGCAGATCGTTGCCGCAGGTGTGCTGCCGCTCTCGGTAGGCGGTGACCACTCGATCACCCATCCGATTCTGCGGACCGTTGGCAAGGAGCGGCCAGTCGGCATGATCCATATCGACGCCCATTGCGACACCGGCGGTGCTTACGACCTCACCAAGTTCCACCACGGCGGGCCGTTCCGCAACGCGGTGCTCGACGGTGTGCTCGACCCGACGCGCGTGGTTCAGATCGGAATTCGCGGGTCGGCGGAATATCTCTGGGAGTTTTCTTATGCCTCGGGCATGACGGTGATGCATGCCGAGGAGATCTCGGCAATGGGCATTCCTGCAATTATCGAAAAGACGAAGGCCATCATCGGTGACGGGCCGACCTATCTTTCCTTCGACATCGACAGCCTCGATCCGTCTTTCGCGCCGGGCACCGGCACGCCGGAGATTGGCGGCTTCACCACCCGCGAGGCGCTGGAGCTCATCCGCGGCTTCAAGGGCGTGAACCTGGTCGGCGGCGATGTCGTCGAGGTCGCGCCCCAGTATGACGCTACCACCAACACAGCCCATGCCGGCGCGCAGATGCTGTTCGAAATATTGAGCCTGATGGCGTTCAGCCCGGCAATCCGCCGTGCCGCCTGACGGCCCTGGCCGCAACTCAAAGCCAGGAACGAAAAGAAGGCTGCAAAGGCCTCGAATACATTGAAAGAGGGAAGCGGCGTGCCGCATCGGTTAGGAGAAAGACGATGACGAAATTGACAATGAACCGCCGCACTGTGCTCGGCGTCGGAATAGGTGCGGGTGTAGCCATGTTGGCAATGCCCAATGTGCTGCGCGCTCAGGACAAGTCGCTGAAGGTCGGTGTTTATGGCGGCTACTTCAAGGACTCGTTCGACAAGAACATCTTTCCGGAGTTCACCAAGGCGACCGGCATCGCGGTCGAATCCGTCGCAGAGCCGACCGGCGAGGCTTGGCTGGTGCAGATGCAGCAGGCAGCCAAGGCAGGCCAGGCGCCGGCTGACGTTTCGATGATGTCGCAGGTGTCGATGCGCAAGGGTCAGGCCACAGAGCTCTGGGCTCCGCTCGACCTCGCCAAGATCAAGAACTCCAGCAACCTGCTTGAGCGGTTCGTCAACAAATACCAGGATGGCCGCGTCGCCGGCATCGGCGCGGTCTCATGGTTCATCACCCTGGTCACCAACACCGATGCTTACAAGGAAGCGCCGACCAGCTGGACGGCGCTGTGGGATCCGGCCAATGCCGACAAGCTCGGTCTGCTGGCGCTCGTCTCCAACTCCTTCCTGCTCGACGTGACGGCAAAGACCTATTTCGGCGGCGCCCAGGCGCTCGACACCGAGGAGAACATCCTCAAGGTCTTCGCCAAGCTGGCCGAGCTGAAGCCGAATGTCCGCCTGTGGTATCGCGACGAGGCGCAGTTCGAACAGGCGCTAAAGTCGGGTGAAATCCCGATGGGACAGTATTATCACGACGTGACCGGCCTCGCCGCCGCGGACGGTCAACCCGTTCGCTCGACCTTCCCCAAGGAGGGCGGCATCCAGGACGCGGGCTCGTGGGCGCTGTCGAAGGCGTCGCAGAAGACGGAAGAGGCGCATATCTTCATCGACTATATGTGTCAGCCGTCCATCCAGGCCGTGCTGTCACGCAAGGTAGGCACGTCGCCAACGGTCAAGCGCGAAACGACCGACCTGAACGAGAAGGAATTTGCGGCGGTTTCCTCCGACATCGAACCGATCATTCCTCACTACGACATGTACATCTCCAAGGCCGACTGGCTGAACGAGAAGTGGACGGAAATGATCGCCAGCTGACACTAATCGTGCTTTCGCAGGACCCTGTTCAGGGGCCTGCCTTTCGGTTGGGAAGAGGCATATGTCGGGACTCACGCTTCAGAATATCGTCAAGGACTTCAGCGTCATTCGCGCCGTCGACAATGTCGACCTGACGGTGCCGCACGGCGCATTCGTCTGTCTGCTCGGCCCCTCCGGCTGCGGCAAGACCACCTTGCTGCGGATGATTGCAGGTCTCGATCTGCCGACATCGGGCCGCATCACGCTCAACGGGAAAGACATCACCAGGACACCGACGCACCAGCGCGAGCTTGGCATGGTGTTCCAGTCGCTGGCGCTGTTCCCGCACCTGACGGTAGGCGAGAATATCGCCTATCCACTGCGCATTCGCGGCCGGCCGAAGGACGAGCAGGCAAAGCGCGTCCAAGAGCTGCTGGCGATGATTTATTTGCCGGGCTACGCTGATCGAGCCGTGTCGAAACTTTCGGGCGGCCAGAGGCAGCGCGTCGCAATCGCTAGGGCACTGGCGATTTCGCCAAAACTCTTTCTGCTCGACGAGCCGCTGTCGGCGCTCGACGCCAAGCTGCGCGAAGCCATGCAGGTGGAGCTTCGCCAGCTTCATCAGCGGCTCGGCATCACCACGATCGCCGTCACGCACGACCAGCGCGAGGCGATGACTATGGCCGATACGGTCGTGGTGATGAACGGCGGTCAGATACGCCAGGCGGCGTCCCCGACCGAGATTTATCGCAGACCGGCAGACAGCTTCGTCGCGGATTTCATTGGCCAGACAAATCTGGTCGAGGCCAGGCGGGAGGGCGGCGCGGTCAGCATATTGGGGCAGCCGGTCGCCGACCTGTCGCTGTCGGCAGGGATCGAGCGCGCCACGCTCTCGATCCGGCCGGAAGACGTGCGCCTGGGCCCGCCGAGGGCCGGTGCACTGACGGGCGAGGTCACCTTCGTGCGCGATCTCGGCGGCGTCGTCGAAACCTTTGTCAATGTCGGCGGTCAGCAGTTCATTGCAGTCTCGACGCCGCGCGAGCGCCCTGACGTCGCGGTTGGCCAGACGGTGGGCATTGCGCTCACCAACAAGGACTGCGTGGTGCTCGAGCAATGAGACGCGAAGCCCCCCAGACGCTTGGCGACTATGCCCCGCTAGCCTTTCCGGCGATCATGCTGATCGTCTTCTTCGTCGTGCCTTTCGGCACCATGATTTCCGTCAGCTTCTTCAAGCGCCAGCAAGGCGCCTTCTACACACCTGATTTTGTCTTCGACAATTATTTCCGCTTCCTCTCTGCCTTTTTTGGCGGAGTGCTCAGCTTCTCGCTGATCCTCGCGATTGCGGTGGCCGTCATGTGTGTCGTTCTGGCCCTGCCTTTCACATATCTGCTGATCCGTATGAAGCGGAGCACCCAGGTGGTCTGGCTGGTCGCACTCCTCTCGATCCTGTCCCTTTCAGAGGTAATCATCGGTTTCGCCTGGTCGACGCTGTTTTCTCGCACGGCCGGCATCACCAACCTGTTCGTGTGGCTCGGCCTCATGCAGCAGGCAGTCGCCCTGACGCCAAGCATCGGGGCCGTTGTCACGGGCATGGTCTATCAGGCCTTCCCCTATACAGTCCTGGTCCTCTATCCCGCGTTGGTGCGGCTTGATCCGACGCTTTCGGAGGCCGCGCGTACGCTCGGCGCTTCGCCGGTCAAGGCCTTCTTCACCGTCGTCGTGCCTGCGCTGCGCGATACGATCGTCGCCACGCTGATCATGGTCTTCATCTTCGCGCTCGGGTCCTATCTGTTGCCGCAACTGCTCGGCCGCCCGCAGCACTGGACGTTTTCCGTGCACATTACCGACCAGGCGATCTATCAATCGAACATGCCCTTCGCGGCTGCCATGGCGGTTTTCCTTGTGTTGGTCACACTAGCCCTTGTAGCGCTGACCCTGCTCGGTGGCCGCCGAGGAGGGGCGATCAAATGACCATTCTCCGCAACGTTCTTTTCGGGGTCGTCGGACTGTTTCTCGCTCTGCCGCTGATCGTCGTCGCCGGCGTGTCGGTCAACGCCAGGCAGAGCCTCACCTTCCCGCCGCAAGGCTTCTCGCTCGGCTGGTACGGTCAAATATTTCTCGATATGGAATGGCGCAACGCGCTGATTGCGTCACTTGTGCTCGCGCTCTCGTCGGCGGCGCTGGCAGTGCTGATCGCCTTGCCGCTAGCCTGGTTCCTATGGCGCCGCTACGCGCCCTGGGCCAATATCTTCCAGTTGCTCGGAGTGGCGCCCTTTACCTTGCCCCCGGTTATCACTGCGCTCGGCCTGCTGACTTTCTGGGCCACGACCGGATTTTACGGGCAGTCGTGGACGGCGGTGATCGGCCACGCCATCTTCTTCGTCACGTTGCCGCTGGTGACCATTTCGCTCGGCTTTTCGGCTATCGACCGCTCGCTGGTAGAGGCCGCCTCGACCTTGGGCGGCGACGACCGCACCGTGTTCCGAACCATCGTTCTCCCCCTGATTTCGCCGTACATCGTGTCAGGCTACGCTTTTGCCTTTGTTCTGTCGCTCAACGAATACATCGTTGCCTACATGACGGTCGGTTTCACGATGGAAACGCTGCCGATCAAGATCTTCAATTCGCTGCGTTACGGCTACACGCCGACCATGGCGGCGGTGACGGTCCTGTTCGTGGCGACGGCAGCGATCGTCTTCAGCCTCGTCGCGCGCTTCGGTGACCTGCCGAAACTGCTTGGCGCGATGACGTCAAACGAACCGTGATCGCAGCAACCCATCCCGCCACGGAACGCCAGTGCGTTCCGCGGTGCTTTTCTACGCGGCGGCGATCATTTGATGAACGTTCTGAAAGCCGAACTGATAGCAACGATGGCGCAACTGGGTTGCAGGACGGTCGAAGACTTGCCAGCGCGTCGGTGGCCGAAAGGCAGGACGGCGAAAGCCAAATTTGATCTCGGATGGAGAATTGCGTGACTGAAGCCGTTACGATGAGCGTCGAAGCCCTGCAAAATCGAGTCGTTGCCATCTTAGAGCGCGCAGGGTTGAACAAGATCCAGGCGGCGGCTTTGGCCCATGTCATCGTGGCCGGAGAACGCGATGCCTGCAAGTCGCACGGAATTTACCGCATCGAGGGTGCGCTGCGCACGGTAAAGGCGGGCAAGGTGAAGCCCGATGCCGCTCCTGTCCTTGAGCCGAATGACGGCAGCGCCATCGTCAGGGTCGACGCGCAGGGCGGTTTCGCCAGCGCGGCGTTTGAACTGGGCGTACCCGCACTGGCGGAACGCGCCAAGCGGCTTGGCATCGCCGCCATGGTTATCAATGATTGCTCGCATTTTTCAGCCCTGTGGCCGGAGGTGGAGGCACTGACCGCGCACGGCCTGGCAGCATTGATGATGTGCCCGAGCTATGCGACGGTTGCCCCATCCGGAGGCAGCAAGCCTCTGCTCGGCACCAATCCATTTGCCTTCGGCTGGCCTCGCAAGGACCAGCCGCCCTATGTGTTCGATTTTGCCACGTCGGTGGCCGCGCGCGGCGAGATCGAACTGCACCGTCGCGCTGGCAAGCAACTGCCGGACGGTTGGGCGATCGATGCTGAAGGCAATCCCACCACTGACCCGGTTGCTGCGCTCGAAGGCGCAATGATGCCCTTCGGCGGCCACAAGGGGTCCGCCATCGCCACCATGATAGAGCTGCTCGCCGGAATCATGATCGGCGATCTCACCAGCCCCGAGGTTCTAGACTACCTCGGAACGACGACCTTGGCGCCGTTTCATGGCGAATTGATCATTGCAATGTCACCCCAGACCTTCGCCAGGGGCCGCCCCGGCGATCCGTTCGCGCGCGCCGAAATCCTCTTCGAAACGATCGTCGGACAAGGCGCGCGGCTGCCATCGCAGCGCCGCTTCGCCGCGCGCATCAAATCGGACGCCGAAGGCATCAGCTTGACTGCAGCGGAGATCGCCCAACTGGATACGCTGTTGGCCGGCGGACTGACCGCCGTTAACTGATGCATGTCGCCCGGAATGTCAGCGGTTTCCGGCCAACGACAGACCGATCGACATCGAGGTCCTCAAAGTGCAGGCCATGTAAAACCATTGTCGCATGGGTGCGAAGCGCGAGCATGCCGGCCGCAGCCGGGTCATTTCTTCACCGCCACCATGAAAATCCGCGGGAATCGCAGCAGCACCCGCCCGTCCGACAGCTTCGGATAGGCCTTTTCCACCCGTTCGAGGTAATCGGCCAGGAAGGCCTCGCGATGGCTGTCGCCGGCATGGGCGAGATAGGGCATCAGCCCGGTTCCCTTGACCCATTCGACGATATCAGCCGCATCGGCCATCGGATGATTGTAGATGCTGTGCCAGATATCGACGCGCGCGGCCTTGGCGATCAGCCTGTCGTAATAGGCGGACGGCGGGGGCAGGGGTTTGCGGCGCACGCTTTTTGCCTCGAAGGCCGCCTTCCAGGGTCCGGCATGGGCGGTCTCTTCCATCGCCAGGTGCGAGGGTTCGCCGAGATTGTCGGGCATCTGCACGGCAAGAACGCCGCCTTCGCAAAGCCCGTCCATCAGTCGTTCGAAGACGTCGAGGTGATTGGGCAGCCATTGGAAGACCGCATTGGCAAACAGCAGATCGGCCGGTTCGGCCGGGTGCCAGCTGGCGAGATCAGCCTCGACGAAGGCTGTGCCGGGCAGCCGCTTGCGCGCCGACTCCAGCATGTTGATGTCGCTGTCGAGGCCGGAGATGCCGGCAGCCCCATAACGCTCGATGATGAGTTCGGTGGAATTGCCCGGCCCGCAGCCGAGATCTATGGCGCGACGGAGACTCTGCAGCGGCACCTGCGCCAGAAGATCGTGCGCCGGCCGGGTGCGCTCGTCCTCGAACTTCACATATTGGCTGGCGGACCATGCCATGGCGGTACCTCCTGCTGTCGGGCCACATCTTCCAGGTGGCGATGCGGATATTGTCGATGTTGCGGCCCTCAAGCTTCACGACACCGGCAAAGCCGTCATCCGCGATCCTCGGTCACAAGTATTTTGTCCACGCGCCTTCCGTCGAGATCGATGACCTCGAAGCGCCACCCATCTCTCGTGAAGCTCTCCCCCAATTCCGGCAGATGTTTCAGCTCCTCCAGCACCAGGCCGGCTACAGTCTGATATTCGAGATCGTCGTCGAGCTTGAGATTCAGGAACTCGGCGAATTCGTCGATCGGCGTCCAGCCGGATACGAGATAGGAACCGTCGTCTCGACGCGCGATGGCCTGCTCGTCGACCGGACCCTCCTGGAGCGCGCCCATGATCGCTTCTAGAATGTCGCCAGACGAAACAATCCCCTCGAAATGGCCGTACTCATCAAACACCAGCACCATGTGAACAGGCGATTTCCTGATCGCTTCGATCACGCTGGTGGCGGTTGCAAGGTCCGAAACGACCGGAACGTCCTGCGTCAGAGCCTTGATGTCGGCGCTGCCGTGTTCGGACATCGAGTCGTAAAAATCCTTGACCGGAAGGATGCCGATCACCTCGTCGGAACTGCCTTTGCGAACCGGCAACCGAGACCGTTTTGTCCGGTGCAGCTGCGCCCGGATTTCATCGAGGCTGTCGTCGATATCGATAATTTCAACATCCCGCCGCGGCGTCATCAGCGCCCGGGCGGTGCGGTCCGCCAGCCGCATGACGCCTGAGATCATCGCGGACTCCTCGCTTTCGATGACACCCGCCGACTGCGCCTCGGCCAGAACGGTCTTGATCTCTTCGTCGGAGACGTTGTCGCCAACTTTTCCTGTTTGGCCGAGCAGCTTGAGCACAAGATTTCCCGAGGCGTTCAGAAGCCAGACGAGCGGCAACGCAATTTTTGAAAGGACTGCCATTGCGGGTGCGACCCTCGCCGCAACCGCTTCGGGTTCGCGCAATGCGATCTGCTTTGGAACAAGTTCGCCGACGATCAGGGAAAGATAGGTGATTGCAACGACGACGGAACCGACGCCAATGGCGTCGGCGGCAGTCGACGACACGCCCTGAGCTTCCAGCCATCCGGCCAGGCGGCCCCCGAGCGTGGCGCCTGAGAAAGCACCGGAGAGAACGCCGACCAGCGTGATGCCGATCTGAACGGTGGAGAGAAAGCGACCGGGCGTTTCGGCAAGTTTGATTGCTTGAGCTGCACCCTTGCTCCCATTGTCGGAGAGAACCTTCAGGCGGGCCGTTCGAGAAGACACGACGGCGAGCTCAGACATGGCGAGCACACCATTCAGGATGGTGAGAAACGCCACAATTCCAATTTCCAGAAACACAGGGACCCTATTCGTTGAGGTTTTGATACCGCATAAGGTGAGGCGGCGGGGCTTTCGCAGAGACGCTATATATGCGCATCACCCATCGGCAAAGCTTTCTGTGAGCCCGGCTGGGTGCGAGGCGAGGCAGACATCGTCACACCGTTTACAACAGGCGCCGGTATCTTCTGCGGCGGCTTTCCGGTTTGACCGGGCGGAGCTTGTACTGGATGGGTCGCTATCAGGCATGGCGCAATTTTGGCGGTGAAATAGGCCCGGCGCAAGAGGCGCTGGGCGAATTCCTTATAGCGCCTTGATGTGACAGTTTCGAAAAATGGCGGCAAACATGCCTTCCGGCGGGGAATTTCAGGGGAATTCGCATTCATGCGTGATGCCGAAGACGCAAGAACGTTCCGGCATCACGCTCTCAAAATGTCAGGCCGCCAGAATGGTGATCCCATAAGCATTGGCAGCGGCCGTCATTCGGGCGATGGTCTCAGGCGAGGGGGCTTTCAGCGGCTCGCTCGTGCCTTCGGCTTCGATGAATTCGGCCATGTCGCGATCGACGATCGCCGAGAACACCGCCGGAACGGGCCCAGGATTGGCATAGCCGTGCACCATGAACGGTGGGATGGTGACGATGTCACCGGCGCCGGCCTCGATTTCTTCGAGGCCGCTGTCGGTCAGCCGCCAGATCGTCAGACGGCCCTCGAGGATGCGGAACACCTCCGGGCTTGCATGCGCATGTTTCGGCGTCCGGCTGCCTGGCGGCACGGTGACGTCGAAGATGTTGAGCCAGGTTCCGCGTATACGGACTTGTCGTTCGATGCGGTCGCCGAGCACGAAAAAGCGCTTTGCTTCTTCTCCGGCAGGCTTTGTCACAAATGAGTTGGACATCATGTCTCTTTCTTCTTCTTAGCGAGGCTTTTCTTGTAGGCGCCTTCTTGCCGGCGCAGCCGTTAGACCTTTGCGCCGCCTTTGGCAACCGCCCCGTTGCCGGGGACAAGATCGGCGGATGGCTTCGGCGCCGGATATGGCTGATGGAGCCGTCGCGGCGGATATCGGTGCGGCGGGCCGTTTCCGCAAGGTCCCTGATCCAGGGCGGCCTGCGTGAAAATGACACGGCCTGCCGCCGCCTTGATGATCCTGCGGCCGGCTCGCCGCGATGGGCGCGTCACACATACCATTCGAGCGCGTGCAACGGCTCATCACGTAATTGGGCCAAACCAGCAAATGTCATTGCTTCAAACGCAGCGCCCTCAATGGTCAGGCCTGCCGGAACATCGTTTGGTGTGAAGTTCGATAAAACCCACGTGGGTAAGCCCGCTGCCTTCATGATGAAAAGCACCTTCACGAAGTCCTGCGGGTCGGCGGGCGCTATTCCCTCAAGATCGTGTCACTCATCAAACCACGGCCATGGTCCGCGCACCGTCTTGTCATCCGCTCGGATCAAGCACCAGAAACCAGCGTGTCGATTTCGGCCGATCCTGTCCGATTAAGACGGAGCGCCGTGAGCCAGGTCAAAGGAGAGACAAGTATGGCTGCCACTATGCATTCCGAACAAGTCGAACTACGGTCGCCGCGTGTCGTGCGCACTTTACAGGCCGTTTGGATGCTGCTGAAACATCAGCGAAGGTACCGCCGAAGCTTGAGCGAGCTCTCGCGGTTTAATTCTCGCCTGCTCCGTGACATCGGCTTGGCGCCCCCAGAGTCTCCACTGGAAAGATCGGAGAATGACCTCTCCACCTAGACGATCAGAGTGCTGGAACGAGAATCCGTCCACGATTGCTGACCCGCCGGTATGAGTGCGTTTGCCTTTAGCTGCGCCGTTTCATGTCGCCCCTCTTCCTCTAGTCGCCGCATCCCGGCGAGAGGGAATGCAGTCGTTCTCATGCATTATTTTGCTCTTTGTCGATTCGCGGTGTTCAACTGCGACTAATATCGGCAGCACCATGGAGGAACCGGATGCGCTACCTTTGTCTCTTCTACATCGATCAAACACTTGCCGATGCCGCCAGCAAGGAGGAATGGGCCGAGATCGACCGGCAGTCCTTGGCTTCCAATGAAGAACTCCAACGATCAGGCCACTATCTCGCCTCCAACGCTCTTGCCGACCCAAAGACCGCAAAGACATTGCGCGTTCGGGCCGGCAAGGCAAGTTGGACCGACGGGCCCTTCGCAGAGACCAAGGAGCATCTGGGTGGCTTCCTGCTCATCGAAGCGAAGAACCTTGCGGAGGCAATGGAGATCGCGGTGCGGGACCCGCTCGCTCGGATGGGGGCGATCGAGGTGCGCGAGACCGCCGGCTTTTAGAGTCGAGGTGTCCGGGCAAGATCAATGAGGTAGGGGAGAGCAACAGGTCGCCCGCGGAGGAAAACACTGGGGCTATACCTACACGTCGAAATTTGTCGGCAAGACAATCATGTCCCGGATCGTGACGTTTCGCGGGCGGGTCAGCATGAAGATGATAGCATCGGAGACCTCTGAGGGTTCGATCAGACTGCCATTGGCTTTTGCCTTTTCAAGGTTTTCTGCGGGCCAATCGGCAAGCAGAGCGGAAACGACCGGGCCGGGCGACACCTGGCTGACCCTGATGCCGTGATTTTTCAACTGCCGGCGCATGATCTGGACGAAACTGGTAATCGCCCATTTGGAGCTGGAATAGACCGGCTCCCATTGGATCGGCGCATGGCCGGCTACTGAGCAAGTGACCAAAATGTCCCCGGTCCCGCGTTCGATCATATGCGGAGCGATGTCGCGGACGTTCTTCATGACGGCGTTCACGTTGAGATTCAGCATCCGATCGATTGCCGCGGTATCGGTATCGATAAGATCCCCGCCAATGTAGGACCCTGCATTGCAGTGCAGGATGTCGAGGTGATCGACCTTTGCCAGGATTTCCGGCACCATGGCCGCACAACTTGCGGCGTCCAGAAGATCGGTGACCTGCATGACTACGGCGTCGCCGAACTCGGCAGCGTACGTTTCCAGCGCCTGTCTGTTATAGTCGACCATCACGACCTTGGCGCCGGCATCGACCAGGGCACGGGTCGTCGCCAGCCCGATACCGGAAGCTGCGCCGGTTACCGCAGCGATCTTTCCTTCGAGTAGTTTAGTCATCGTCTTGTCTCACCTTTTGATTTTCAGACAGCAAGGAAGCCGCCATCGACTGGCAGTACTGCACCAGTGATCATCGGGGCGTCCTCTGAAATAAGCAGTGCGATCGAGCGCGCGACATCGTCGACCGCAGCGAAACGCGCCATCGGGTGGCGAACGATCATCGGGTCACGTTTGGAAGGCTCGGACCACGCCTTCGCGGCAAGCTCCGTCATAGTAACCGTAGGCGCCACTGCATTGACCCGGATTCCGTAGGCGCCGAGCTCCTTGGCCATGACACGTGTCGCGCCTTCCAATCCCGCCTTCGATGCGGCGTAAGCCACGTGATCCACGAAACCCCGATGTCCGGCGATCGAGGTCACATTCACGATCGTACCGCCGCCGCCGTCTGCAATGCGAGCCCGCGCGAACTCCTGCGCACAAATCAGCGCAGCCCGCAGGTTGATGCCGAGGACCTGCTCATAGCCCTCCTCTGTCATATCGATGACGCTTTCAAGCACGTTGGTTCCCGCGCAATTGATCAGCGCGTCTGCCAGTCCCGCCTTCTTCATGGCGGCGCGTGCTGCTGCATTGTCGGCGAGATTGACTGATATTACCGTCGCGCCGAACTTTGCCGCAAGATCATCCAGATCGGCCTGCGTACGCGATAAGGCTACGATTCGTGCGCCACGGTGGGTGAGCAGTTCAACGCAGGCCCGACCGATACCCTTGCCAGCACCGGTGATGATTACCGTTTTTCCTGTAAAGTCCGACATGGTTGATCCTTCCGATGCCTGTTGCTCAGAACGGGAGTCTTTGCTCGGTTTGCTTGTCGAACACATGAGCCGCGGCAGGATCGACATCGAGCCGTATCCTGTCGCCCGGCTTCAGCGCGTGGCGCTCGCGAAAGGCGCACAAGACCCGCTTACCCGCCAATTGGACCGCCAGCAGAATTTCGGCCCCCGTCGGCTCGATCAACTCGACAGTTGCCGGTACACCCGCATCGCCGTTCGACAGTATCCACTGGTCAGGACGTACCCCGTATATCACCTCCTGGCCGTTGCTCGCCCGCGTGCCTTGTGGAAGGGGAAGGGCCGAGCCTTCAGCGAGCCGCGCTGAGTTCAAAGAGAGATCGATTGTGGCCGGTAGCATGTTCATCGCCGGCGATCCGATGAAGCCGGCGACGAAGGTATTTGCCGGCCTGTCGTAAAGCTCCAGTGGCGCACCGATCTGCTCCACCTTGCCGTCGCGAAGCACGACAATGCGGTCCGCCATTGTCATGGCTTCAATCTGGTCATGCGTGACATACACGGAAGTAGCGCCGAGGCGCTGGTGAAGAGCTTTGATCTCCGAACGCATATCTACGCGCAACGCGGCGTCCAGGTTTGACAGCGGCTCGTCGAAAAAGAACGCCTTCGGGCGGCGAACCATCGCGCGCCCCATGGCAACACGCTGCCGCTGGCCTCCGGAGAGCGCCTTCGGATATCGGTCGAGATAGGGCGTAAGCCGCAACATCTCGGCAGCCTTGTCGACCTTGGCGTTGCGATCCGCAAGATTCTCGCCGCGCAATTTAAGTGCGAAGGCCATGTTCTCCCGAACGGTCATATGCGGATAGAGCGCGTAGTTCTGGAACACCATCGCCACGTCACGGTCCTTGGCGGCGATGTTGTCGATGCGATTTCCGCCAAGGTTGATCGTGCCGCCGGTGATCTCCTCAAGGCCGGCAAGCGACCGCAGCAGCGTGGATTTGCCGCAACCGGAGGGACCGACCAGTACGACGAACTCACCGTCGGCTATATCGAACGAGATGTTGCGCAGTGCGTGATAGGGGCCGTAATGCTTGTCGACCTTGTCGAGCTCAATCGTCGCCATGTGTCAATCCTTAGTCAGTTGTGGCGGCATGGCCGCCGATCATTCGGGACGGGTCCACGGGCAGCTTCACCATGAGGTGTATCCTGCATCGGCAACGACGATGCTGCCGGTCATCAGGCTGGCGGCATCGGAGGCCAGGAACAGGACGACAGACGCAATTTCCTCGACTTCGCCCATGCGCTTCATCGGCGTCATGTACATCCAGTCCTTGTCCCACCCGGTGCTCTCGACCGCGCTCTTCGTCATGTCCGTCGCGATATAGGTCGGCGCGACGGCGTTGACGCGCACGCCCCGCTCGGCCCATTCGGCGGCAAGCGACTTCGTCACCATGTGAACGGCACCCTTGGAGGCGTTATAACCAGCTTGCGGCTGCGGCCGGTTGGCGATGATGCCGGACATGGAACCGATATTGACGATAGAGCCCTTGCCCGCCTTCAGCATCAGGTTTCCGAAAGCGCGATTGCTCCAGAACACGCCGTTGAGGTTCACGTTCAGGACTCTGAGCCAATCCGCATCTGACATCTCCTCCGCCGGGCTGTGCGAAGCGATGCCGGCATTAGCGACCAGAATGTCCACGCGACCAAGCTTGGTCGCGATCGCCGCCGCGACACGGTCGGTTTCGGCGGAATCGGTCACGTCCAGACGAATGAATTCGGCCTTTCGCCCCATCGCGGCGAGCTTCGAGACGGCCGACTGACCAAGTTCTTCATCAAGATCAGTCAGCACGACATGCGCGCCCGCTTCCGATAGGGCATCAGCGCAGGCATAGCCGATGTTGCGCCCCGCGCCGGTGACGACCGCCACTCTTCCACTGAGATCCAGCTTCCGCAGGTACATGCTAGCTCCCAAGCTCGATCTGGATCTTCACGGAGGACGGCTTCGGTCGCACGGCGTAATCGAACGCTTCGACAGAATCCTCGAAGGCGTAGGTATCGGTGATCAGCGCATCGACATTGATCTGGTTCGATCCCAATAGCGCGACGATGCGCGGGTAGACATGGGCGTAGCGGAACACGTGTTCGATGCGCAGTTCCTTGGTCTGGGCTGTGACGACGTCGAGCGGGACCGGCTTCAGGGGCATGCCGACAAGGACGATGGCGCCGCCGGGGCAACCATGG
The DNA here is from genome assembly GCF_900094625.1 of Rhizobium aethiopicum. Classification (GTDB taxonomy): domain Bacteria; phylum Pseudomonadota; class Alphaproteobacteria; order Rhizobiales; family Rhizobiaceae; genus Rhizobium; species Rhizobium aethiopicum. The sequence goes on from NZ_FMAJ01000013.1 coordinate 101,386, forward strand.
TGCGCCGTGTCTGCGATCACTTCGGCCGCGCCGGAACATTCGAAAACGACATCGACGCCCCAGCCGTCGGTTTCGCGGGCTATGACACTCTTCAGATCCTGCGAGCGTACGTTGACGGTCATGACGGCAGGGCCGAGCCTGCGCGCCACGGCGAGCTTTTCGTCGACGACGTCGGTAACGATAACTCTGGCGCAGCCAGCCGACAGCGCCGCTATCGCTGTCACCATGCCGATCGGCCCGGCACCCGTGACCAGCGCGATCGCACCGGGCGTCAGCCTCGCCTTGGAGACTGCTTGAAAGCCTACGGCCAGCGGCTCGACCATAGCGCCAGCGGCGTAGGAAACGTTGTCCGGAAGCTTAAAGGTAAAGGCCGCCGGGTGGACCACGCTGGGTCTCAGTACGCCGTGGACCGGCGGCGTCGCCCAGAAGCGCACCGCGGGATCGAGGTTGTAGAGACCCAGCCGCGACGCGCGACTTTGAGGGTCGGGAATGCCGGGCTCCATGCAAACGCGGTCGCCCACTTTCAGGTTCTGGACCGCGCTGCCGACCTCTTCGATGATGCCGGCGGCTTCGTGGCCGAGGATCATCGGCTCGCGCACAACGAAAGGGCCGATCGCGCCGTGAGTGTAATAGTGAACGTCTGATCCGCAGACGCCAACGGTTTTGATGGCGATGCGCACGTCGGTGGGACCGAGCGCCTCCTTCGGGTCCAGGTCGCGCATGCGCAGTTCGTCTTTGCGTTCGAGGACGAGTGATCTCATGTTTTCAGCCCTTTCGGATAATGAACACGGCGAGCGCCAGGCAGAGCACCGTCGCCACCCATAGGGGCAACACGCCCTCCAGGAAGCGCATCCATAGAAGATGCACCAGGATCAGGATCACGACCGAGATGAAGCCCCTGTCGAAGCCGTTGGTTCGAATAGGCAGGAATCCGTCGCGTTGGGTTTTCTGGGGTTGAACGCCAGCCATCATCTTTACCCTTTCAATGCGCCGAACGTGAGGCCGGTCACGATGTGCTTCTGGACGAAGCCGAGCACGATTAGGGCCGGGAGCGTGGTCAGGAACGCCATCGCCGCCATCTCGCCCCAGTTCGTTCCGGTGACCGAGACATATTCAGCAAGCGCTGTCGTCACGGTCCTGGCGTCAGCCGACGACGTTAGGGTCGCTGCGAACAGGTACTCGTTCCACGCGAAAATCCAGGTCAGGATGAAGGTGACGGCCAACCCCGGCCGCGCCAGCGGCAGGATGACGTTGGACAGCACCTGGCCGGTTGTCGCACCATCGACCCGCGCCGCTTCGTCAAGTTCCTGCGGAATCCCGTCGAGCATGCCCTTCAAGAGCCAGATGGCGAAGGGCAGGTTGAAGACGCAATAGAGCAGGATTAGGCCAATCTTCGTGTCGAACAGCATGAAATCACCGAACACGAACCACTTGGTGAACAGCAGGAAGAGCGGCAGCAGAAACACGGCTGGCGGCGCCATGCGGTTGGTGATCAACCAGAAAAACACGTTGTCACCGCCGCCGATTTTGTAACGCGACAGCCCGAACGCCGCGAGCAGGCCGAGCGCGCACACCAGCGCTGCGTTCGATGTCGCCACGATCAGCGAATTCCAGAGATACTGCAGGAAGGTCGAGCTGTTCAGCACCGCCAGGAAATTGTTCCAATAAAGATCGTCTATGAGGAACGACTTCGAATAAAGCTTCACGCGGGGGCGCATGGAAACTACCAGCATCCACCAGACGGGAAGCAGTGTCAGAATGGTCAGACATACCCAAAGGACGAAGGAGGCTATACCGGAGCGTTTCATTGTGCACCTCCCTTGCGGCCGGTCATGGCGACGAACAGCAGCCAGCTCAGAACGATCGTGACGTAAAGCGTCAGCAGCGACATGGCCGCGCCATAGCCGTAATCGGTCTTCGGAAAGACGTTGATCCAGATATGAAGGCCGATGAACCGGGTCGCCTCAGCCGGACCACCCTTGGTCAGCATCCAGATTTCGTCGACCGAGCGTAATGCGTCCATCAGCCGGATGAAGACGGTTGTCAGCAGCACCGGCTTCAACATCGGAACGATCACGTACCAGAAAATCTGCAGCTTGTTGCCGCCGTCGATCTGCGCCTGTTCGAGCGGTTCTTTCGGCAAGGCGGTCAGTCCCGCCATGAGCGACAGCGTGACGAACGGCGTCCAATGCCACAGGTCCATGATGATCGCCGTGGCGAAGGCGTGATAGGCATTGGTCGAGATGTTGTAGTCGATGCCGAACCACAGTTTCAGGTAATAAGGCACGATGCCGAGGCCCGGAACGCAAAGCAGCCGCCAGGTAGCGCCGACTGCAATGGGCGCGACAACGATCGGCAGTGTGTGGATCGTGCGAAAGAACTGCCGGCCCCACAGGCGGTCTGCCATCAGTGCCCGGGCCAGGACATAGCCTAACAACAGTTCGCTCACAACGACGAAGAATGCGAAAACCAGCGTGCGCGCAAGAGAGTTCAGGAATGTCGTGTCAAAAACGAGGCTGCGATAATTCTGGAGGCCTGCCCAGCGCAGGGTGGGGTCGACTGCGTTGGTGTTCCAGTCGAAGAAGCCAACATAGAGAATGTAGATGAAGGGAACGAACCCGACAACGAACAGGATTAGCGTGGCTGGGGTTAGAAACAGCCATCCGATATTGGATTGTCTCATCCTGCGCTCCGTCAGATCGTGCTTGACTCTTGTTCGCCTGACTACCAGCGCCGCGGGCAGGCCCGCAAACCGCAGTCAGGATAGGGGCGGCCACCTTGCTGAAGGCGACCGCCAACCGCTTGGGAGGTGCGGTCTTTACTTGCGGTAGCCGAGCTTCACGAGTTCAGCTTCGGCTGCGGTGGCGGCCTGGTCCAGCGCATCGTCCGGCTTGATCTCACCGACGATCGCTTTGTAGATGAACGGTGCGACTACCTGCAGAACTTGCGAGTGGAACGGGAACGGCGGAGCTCCGGCGAACAGCTTTCCGTCCTCACGCATCAGCGTGTAATAGCCGTTCATCTTCTTGTCCTGATCGACGATCTTGGGATCGTCGTAGGTCGAGTTCATGACGATGCGGGAGCCGGCCAGCGCCCAGTCGGTCTGCACTGAAGCCTGACCGATATACTGCAGGAATAGCAGCGACGCGTCTTTGTTCTTGGACGAATGCGGGATGCCGAACGCGCCACCATCGTAATAGCCGATATATCCCTTGCCGGATTCGGCTGCTTCCATGACACCCGCCTCGACCGGAGGCAATGACACTCCCACCTTGCCGACGACCGTCGATTTGCTTTCGTCGGTAGCGATCCAGGCAGCGTTTTCACCGTAGACGAGACCCTGGGCTGCGCGGCCGGCGGCAAATGTCCCGGCAACCTCGTCCCAAGTGGACGACGTCGATTCCGGCGGCGCGTATTTCAGCAGGCCGACCCAGTAGTTGAGCGCCTTCTTCGCGGCGGCGGAGTTCATCTGGCCGCCGTTAGCCTCGGTGGCTGCGAAGGTCGTGCCATCGATGCCCCAGTTGTACACGCCAAAGGTCGGCGCGACCGACTCGAAGAATTCGTAGAAGGCGGCGGGGTGGCTCGACGAGGCCTGTACGGTGGTTCCCCAGAGCTCCTTGTCTGCGCCGTATTCGGTGAAGAACTTGGCGATCTGGGTATACTCGTCATGCGTCGTCGCGGGCTTCAGATCCGCACCGGTGGAATCCTTGTAGGCTTTCTGGATTGCCGGATCATCGAAAAGATCCTTGCGGTAGAGGTAAGGCTTGATGAATGCTTCCATGGGGACGCCCATGACATTGCCCGACTTCGGATCCTTGAAATAGTTCAAGAAAGTGGTGAAATTTTCCGGCTTGAAGTCCGGCGAAGCGATCTTCGCATTATCGGCGAGCGACTTGGTGATATCGACCAGGAAGTTGCGGGCCAGATACGTATATACGATGTCCTGCTCGATATAGACGAAGTCATAGATGCCGGTATTGGCCTCCATGTCCTTGATCGCCTTGTCGTACATCTGGTCCCAGGATGTGGCCTCGAATTCGACCTTGATGCCGGTCTCCTCGGTGAACTTGGGACCGAGCACCTGCTCGACATATTTCGATGCTGGGGTCGATTCCGAGATGCCCCGGATGGTCGCGCCCTGATAGGGCTGGGCGGCAGTCTTCCACCAGGAATCCTGAGCAAGAGCTGTCGAGCTCCAAAGGCCAAGCGAAATGAAGCCGACGCCCACGGCTTTGACGAAACTGTTCATTGTTCTCCTCCATTTGGATCGCAAAATCGGTCCGGTTGTGCGTTCTAAACTCTCCTCCGACACGCTCAACGGACCTCAATACTTGTAGAAAGAAGGGGTGGACACAAGCGCGGCCGTTGCGCAATACTGATACTCTCATGCGCGAAATACCGAATATATTCGTGAATTTTTGTGTGCGTTGCACAATCGAATATTGATTGTCAGTGCAACCAGCATGGCGGAGAAGCACTGGAGGATGTCCGCAATGTCAGTTATTTCGCCGACGGTCGCGAGATTTGAATATGTCTTGACCGGCGCGGACGAGTCGTTTCTATGGCGCCGCGACGACTATCCGTGGGAACGCAACGTCTGGAATTTCCACCCGGAGGTGGAGATCCACTACATTCCCAACGCCAGCGGCGTCCTGCTTGCAGGCGATCATGTCGGCGCGTTCACGCCGGGCCATATTTCCGTCATCGGCAGCAACCTGCCGCACGACTGGGTGACGCCGCTCGGACCGAATGAGCGCATTCCAGGACGTGACATCGTCATCCAGTTTCCGCCGGCCAAGCTGGAACAGGCTTCGGCCTTCCTGCCGGAACTGGCGGGGCTGCGTGACTTTCTCGCCCGCGCACAGCGGGGCCTCTCCTTCAAGGGCCGGGCGCGGGAACAGGCGGAGGCGCTGATACTCGACATGGAGTTCCAGACCGGCTCGGTGCGGCTTTCGACCTTCCTGTCATTGCTCTCGCTGCTGCGGGACACTGACGAGTTCGATACGCTGTCTTCAGAGGCTTATGTGCCGGACCTGAGCTATGGTTCGCTGGAAGCCCTGCAACAGGTCTTCGCGTATGTCTTTGCCAATCTGTCGGAGGACATCCGGTTGCCTGATATGGCTCGCATGGTTGGCATGAGTGACAGCGCTTTCTCGCGATTCTTCAAGAAAAACAGCGGCCACACCTTCACCGACCATGTCAACAAGCTTCGTATCTGGAAGGCGGGTCAGCTATTGACCGATACCTCTCTGCCAATAACGGACATCTGCTTCGAGGTGGGCTATCGCAATCTGTCAAACTTCAACCGCGTGTTTCTACGTCACCACAACTTAACACCGACGAAATACCGGAAACTGTCCACCAACCGAAGAACGGTTCCGTTACCTCAGATAGCGACAGATCATATGCCTGTGCAGTCAGTCCAGCGATCAATCGATGCTACTTAGAGGAGGGAAGATGTATTCTCTCCTTGCGACTTCATTATGCCCTTACTCCTTTCAGACGCGACGGAGGAAGTTATTGCTTCCTCTCGTGTTCGTCTCAGCAGGAAGGGGAAAACGCTCCCTATGAAAAGCGCGTAATCACGCTGATCCCTGTCGCCTCCGCCTTGTCGAGCGCCATCAGCGCCGGCACGGCCTCCTCGAGGCTGACGCGCCGCCCGATCAGTTTCTGCGGCGCGATCTTGCCGGCCGCCAGCATCGACAGCATGGCGTCGTAGCGCCAGGCCTGCATGCCGTGGCTGCCGTAGATTTCGAGCTCGTGGCTGATCACCTCAGCCATCGGAATCTGCGGTCTGGCGTATTCGCCGAGCATCAGCCCCACCTGCACATGCCGGCCGCGCCGGCGCAGGTTCTTGATCGAGTTGAAGCAGGTGGCGGGATGGCCGAGCGCGTCGATCGAGACATGCGCGCCGCCCTTGGTGATCTCGCGCACTGCCTCGGCCACGTCGGCGACACCAGATGCATTGACCGTCGCCACCGCTCCGCATTCGCGCGCGAAGGCGAGTTTCTCCTCCGATATGTCGATGCCGATCGGATTGGCGCCGAGCGCGGTGGCGATCATGATGGCCGACAGGCCGACGCCGCCGCAGCCATGCACGGCGATCCATTCGCCGGGACGGGTGCGCGCCTGGTCGGCAACGGCGCGAAACGAGGTGGCGAAGCGGCAGCCGAGGCTTGCCGCCGTCGCATCGTCGATCGTGTCCGGCAGGTGCACCAGATTGGTGTCGGCATAGTCGATCGCCACATATTCGGCGAAGGAACCCCAATGGGTGAAGCCCGGCTGGAACTGGTTCGGGCAGACCTGCTGGTTGCCGGAATGGCACTCGGCGCAATGGCCGCAGCCGGAAACGAAGGGCACGGTTACCCGGTCGCCCACCTTGAAGCGCATCACGCCGCGGCCGGTGGCGACGATCTTTCCGGCAAGTTCGTGACCCGGCACATGCGGCAGGCGGATATCGGGATCGTGCCCCATCCAGCCGTGCCAGTCGCTGCGGCAGAGCCCGCTGGCGCCGACTGCGATGACGACACCGTCCTCGGAAGGCGTCGGATCGGGCAGGGTGCGGATGTCGGGCGCCTGCTCGAAGGCTTCGTAGAACATGGCTTTCATTGGCGTTCTCCCTTATTCGCGCTTGCGTTCATGATCGCATGCGGCGGGCCGCCGTTCCAACAATCATTCCATCATTTTTGCTGATACACCCATCGCCGGCGTCGCCGGTATCGCGCACGAATATTGCGGCCTTTCGCCGTCCTCCGGCATTTTCTTGCTTCCGCCTTTGCCGCCCGGATTTCTCCTTGACCCGGCCTGTCGCCGCGGCTTTTGCTTTCCCGCGACTGGATAGGGAGGGTAGCATGGCCGTCGACACATCACCGCGTTCAACCACCTGGACTCACGTCGAGGGGGAATGGCTTCCCGGCAATCCGCCGCTGATCGGGCCGACCTCGCATGCCATGTGGCTCGGCTCCACCGTCTTCGACGGCGCCCGCTGGTTCGACGGCATCGCCCCGGATCTCGACCTGCACTGCCAGCGCGTCAACCGCTCAGCGCTCGCCATGGGCCTGAAGCCGGTGAAGTCGGCCGAGGAGATCGCCGCACTCGCCTGGGAAGGCATTGCCAAATTCGGTGGCGCGACGGCGATCTACATCAAGCCGATGTATTGGGGCGAGCATGGTGCACCGGGCAGCATCGTCTCGGTCGATGCCGAATCGACTCGCTTCGCGCTCTGCCTGTTCGAGGCGCCGATGGGCGGCCATGGCGGCACCAGTCTCACCGTCTCGCCCTACCGGCGTCCTTCGCCGGAAACGGCGATGACCGAGGCCAAGACCGGCTCGCTCTATCCGAACAGCGGCCGCATGATCGCCGAGGCCCGCAGCCGCGGCTTCGACAATGCGCTGGTGCGCGACCTGAATGGCAATGTCGTCGAAACCGCATCGTCGAACGTCTTCCTGGTGCGCGACGGCGTGGTGATGACGCCGGCCGCCAACCGCACCTTTCTCGCCGGCATCACCCGCGCCCGCGTCATCGACCTGTTGCGCAAGGCCGGCTTCGACGTCGTCGAAGCAACGCTCTCCGTCGAGGATTTCCTGCAAGCCGACGAGATCTTCACGTCAGGCAACTACTCCAAGGTCGTCGGCGTCACCCGCCTCGACGACCGCGATCTCCAGGAGGGCCCCGTCACCCGCAAGGCGCTGGAGCTCTACATGAACTGGGCCCACGGCAAAAGCGAGAGCGAGGAGTGAGGAGCGGTTCGGCGCAGCCGAAGCAATCGATCCAGTGAATCGATTGCAGCTGCGAACGCCCGGAACGCAAGCGCAGGGCAGGGCGGTCCGAGCTAGCAAGATGCAAGTCTGCGCCTCATCCGCCTGCCAACACCTTGGCGTCGAGCCACAGGCATCAACTCGGCCTGCGGGCCGAGCTTCGCAGATCGCGACCGGCCATTCTCGAAAATACCATCTCAGGCCAGATCATCGGCGGCAATGTGCTGGACTTCGATAATGCGCTGCAAAGGAATTTGCGCGATCTGGTTTGCTTCCTCGACACGCTCAGCAGAGGGCGCATCGAAGAGGCAGAAAGATTTCTCTTCCGATGGCACGAAGGTCGAGCGCAGATACCGAACTGGTTTGCCTTGTGCAGTCATTTCAGCAGTGACGACCTTTGCGCGTGCCGCGGCGGCTGAAAGCTGCTGCGGAGTGATGCCGGGCAAGTGTCTTTCGACCATATACTGTGGCATGATGGGTTCCTTCCGGCGTATGGAATGAAGTTCAACCTCGATGCGCTCACTTTGAAAGATGATAGCGCCGATTGGCAGTGAACGAAATGAGTATCTACTTCGCCGCTATTTTCACCGATCTCGTCCGCCACTCCGCGGTATGGAATAATGTCTCACGGGATGCGGCGGCGGGAATCGTCACGGAATATCGCTACCTGTCGCAGTCCCTTGCAAGCCACTACGGCAGGCGGCATGAAAACTTCACTGGGGATGGTCACCTTTTTCTTTTCGAATCCGCGGACGTCGCGGTTCATTTCTCGCTGAAGCTTATTGCGTATTGGAAACAACGCCGCCGTTCTCTGGCCGCATCTCAGTACGGGCATGATCTTCCGATCCGGGTGGGCTGTCACTTCGGCGAATGCTATCGGATCGCAGACGACGACGCATGGATTGGCCGGGCCATCAATATCGCAAAGCGAATAGAAGCGAGTGCCTACCCGGACTCGTTATTTATCTCACAGACCATTCTCGAGCTTATCGACTTGCCCGTCTATAATTTCGAGGCCGTCGGAAATTTCGAACTCAAAGGCGACTTTCTGCCTTGTCGCCAGCTCTACAGGATGGTGTCCGTCGACCAGACCGCACTTGCCGCAAGGCCGGAAGACAAGATGACCGCGGAGGACTGGTTCCTGAGAGGGGCCGGGCTCGGATCGGGAACTGCTGGTGCGGTGGACGACGAACTGTTTTGCTATCGCCGGGCACTCGAACTACGTGCCACGTATCCGGAGGCCCACAACAATCTCGGAATTCTTCTGAAAAGGCTCGGTGACGCCGTCGAAGCCGCCGAGCATTATCGCGAGGCGCTCCGCCTTTGGCCGAATTATCCCGAAGGCCATTATAATTATGCGATCCTCCTGCAGGAAATGGGCGATATCGACTGTGCGGATACGCATTATCGCGACGCCATTCGCCTTCGTCCCGACTTTGTGGATGCTCGTCTGCGATATGCGGGCCTTCTCGAGGGGAATGACGATCCGGTTCAGACCGACCGGCAATACCGCGAGGTCCTTCGGCTCCGACCTGGCTTCGCCGAGGCCAATAACAACTACGGCGTCTTCTTGGAGCGGATGGGAGATACGGCAGGCGCTGAAGCCCATTATCTCCGAGCGCTGGAGCACCAACCCGATTACGCTGAGGCGCATTACAACTATGCCATGTTGCTCGAACAGGGCGACCAGCGCAGGGCGGAGGAAGAGTACCGCGCCGCCATTCGGGCGAGGCCGAACTATGTCGAGGCCCATAACAATCTCGCCGCCCTGCTTCACGAGAACGGGGATTTGCCCGCGGCAGAGCGCCACTACCTCGCCGCCCTACGCTTGAAACCGGACGACCCAGGTGCGAACTACAATCTGGCTCTGCTCGCTCAAGCCAAGGGCGACGCGGAAACGGCCAGTCGCCATTTCCGGCTTGCGGAAGAGTTGCGGGGCGGCGCCGAATGCAGATCGCCCGCAAATGTGCAGCGCCCGCAACCGAACCGCTCGCCGACATGATCCAGCGCGACGAATACAGCAATGTCATCGGAGCCAAGAGCGTTTGCCGCAGGGCCGCGCAGGTAGGCCGAACCTAACTCGCCGTTGACCTGATCGCAGCCTCGTGCTCTAGCTTAGCCTATGAGCAACGCGATCCACATCCTCAAGAGCATGATGCGCCCCTGCTGACGGGGGATGGATGACTTACGCTTTTGCTTGAGGAAACAGCCCCCGCCAACCTGGCGGGTTTTTTGTCTCCGGCGGCCCGCCTGAATTTCCAGGAAAGGACCCTGCGATGACCGATAAGTCTTTCTATCTCACGACGACCATCCCCTACGTCAATGCCAGCCCGCATATCGGCTTTGCCCTTGAACTCGTCCAGGCCGATGCGCTTGCCCGATATCGCAAGGCCGAGGGTTGGACTGTGCGGCTGCAGACCGGGTCGGACGAAAACAGCCTGAAGAATGTTCTCGCCGCCGAAAGGGCCGGATGCGAACCATCCGCGTTCGTTGCCGACAACGCCGGACGATTCCACGAGCTGCAAACGGCATTAAACATCGATGCGGACGACTTTATTCGCACCAGCAGCGACCCTCGCCATCGCCCGGCCGTAGAAAGGCTCTGGCGGGCCTGCGAAGCGTCGGGCGACCTTTACAGGAAGAGTTACACCGGCCTTTACTGTACCGGCTGCGAACAGTTCTACGCCGAGAGCGAGCTCGTCGGCGGCTGCTGCCCGGAGCATCTGACCAAGCCGGAGGAGGTGACCGAAACCAACTGGTTCTTCCGGCTCTCCCGCTATGAGCAACGGCTTCGCATCGCCATCGCGACGGATGAGTTGCGGATCAACCCGCCGTCCCGGCGCAACGAAGTCCTGGCGCTGATCAATTCCGGCTTGAACGATTTCAGCGTTTCGCGCAGCTCCGAGCGGGCGAGAGGGTGGGGCATTCCGGTGCCCGGCGACCCAAAGCAAACCATCTATGTCTGGTACGACGCCCTCGGCAATTATCTGAGCGCGCTCGGATATGGGGAAGAAGCCGAACCCGAAGCGCTGCGTAAATTCTGGCTCGACGCTCACCGACGCGAGCACCTTGTCGGAAAAGGCGTCACCCGATTCCATGCTGTCTATTGGCCTGCCATCCTGCTTTCGGCCGGATTGCCGCTGCCGACGACAATCCATGTCCACGGTTACGTCACGGTCGACGGCCGGAAAATCGGAAAGTCGAACGGCAACGCCGTCGATCCGCTGCCGCTCGCGGCAGACTATGGCGCCGATGCCCTCCGATATTTCCTGCTGAGGCACATACGCGCGCATGAGGACGGCGATTTTACCGTGGAACGTCTGGAAGCGGCTTATCACGGCGAACTGATCGCCCAGCTCGGCAACCTCTTCAACCGGATATTATCGATCGCGGCAAAGCAGAAAATCGTCGTCTGTGTGAGGCTAGACGAAACCGATGAAGGGAAAGTCTCGGCAACGAGGCTTGCGGTGAAAAGGGCGATGGACACGGCTTCGTTCCATGAAGCCCTGGCGGCCGTCTTCGATCTTGTGTCCTACGCCAATAAGCGCGTGGTCGAACTGGAACCATGGGCGCTCGTCAAGGCACTGAACGCGGCTGCCGAGGCGGAGCGGTTTGAACTGGAAACGCGCCTTCTGACCAGTTTCGCCGCACTTGGTGGCCTTCTCCGCGAGATCGTTCTTCTCCTTGCGCCGTTCCTTCCGGAGACGGCTGAGACGCTGACCAGACAAATCGACATACTTGGCGGCGCAGCGCGATCCGACGTCCAGATCGTGCCGGTTTTCCCCAAGCTGAATTAGGCGAAGAGGCAGCCCGCCCCTCATCCGGCTGCCGCCACCTTCTCCCCGCACGCGGGGCGAAGGGACATGCCGCAACGTCTCCGTCCCCTCTCCCCGTCAGAACGGGGAGAGGGTTAGGGTGACGGGCATTTTCTTGCTGCGAGGGAGCATCTTACGCACGGAACACGTACAACACAGTCACCACCTTACCCTTCCCACATCTTTCCGCCATAGTGCCGCGGATCCCAAAACAACCAGGAGAATCCCATGACTGTGCTGTCCGACGAACAAGGCGAGATCATCCGGGAACTCGGCGTTGCCGCCGAGATCAACCCGGAGCATGAGATCGAGCGGCGAACCGCCTTTCTCAAGGATTATCTCGTGGCGTCCGGCATGCGCGGCTACGTGCTCGGCATCAGTGGCGGCGTCGATTCGCTGACGGCGGCGCTGATTGCCCAGAAGGCGGTGCGCGAGCTGCGTGACGGCGGCCATGCGGCCGAATTCATTGCGGTGCGCCTTCCCTATGGGGTCCAGGCGGATGAGGCCGATGCAGCGAAGGCGCTCGCAACGATCGGCGCCGACCGCTCGATGGTGGTCAACATCAAGGAACCGGCGGATGCAATGCTGGCCGCCGCGCAAAACGGCGGTCTCGCCTTCGCCGATGCCGGCCGGCAGGATTTCATCCTCGGCAACATCAAGGCGCGCCAGCGGATGATTGCCCAATTCGCTCTGGCCGGCGCGCTCGGCGGCCTGGTGATCGGCACCGATCATGCCGCAGAAGCGGTCATGGGCTTCTTCACCAAGTTCGGCGACGGCGCCGCCGATATCCTGCCGCTCGCCGGCCTCAACAAGCGCCGCGTCCGGCTGCTGGCAAAGCGGCTCGGCGCCCCGGACGAGCTGGTCTTCAAGGTGCCCACGGCCGATCTCGAGGACCAGCGGCCGCTGCGTCCCGACGAGGAGGCCTACGGTGTCACCTATGACGAGATCGACGATTTTCTCGAAGGCAAGCCGGTCGGCGAGATTGCCCGCCGCCGCATCCTCGCCGCCTATCGGGCGACCGCGCACAAGCGTGCGCTGCCGGTCGCCGTCAACGCGCTCTGAGAGCTGGAGGCGATCGCCCGCTCAGGCGTCGAGCTGATCTGCGGAAGCATGCATGTTTGATGTCTCCGCCTCCCTCGGCCGCACCGCCCAGGCATAGGCCGCACCCCCCACAAGCAGCACCGCGGTGCCGAGGAAAACCGCCCGCATGCCGATATGGCCGCCGACGAAGCCGCCAAGGACAGGACCGGCTACCTGGCCGACATATTGCGACGAGACGGAAAGCCCGAGAATACCGCCGGCCGCACTATCCGGCACGCTGTGGCGGATGACGGCGGCGATGCAGGGCAGCAGCCCGCCGAGTGCTGCGCCCATCAGAAAACGCAGGATGATCAGCTGCCAGGGACTGGTGACGAAGGCCTGCGGGATCAATAGCAGCCCGGCGACCGCGAGCGCGCCTGCTATAACAGGCCAGTGGCCGATCCTGTCGGCGAGCCTGCCGAGCCAAGAGGCGGAAAGAATGCTGCCGAGGGCGGCGGCCGACATCACGAGCCCTGAGATCATGGTCACTTGCGCTTCGGCGGGCACGATCTCGGCGACATAGACGGTGATGATTGGCTCGATCGACATATTGGCGAACATCAGCAGCATGCCGGTAGCGAGCATGGCGATGACCGGCCGCTTGTCGGCCACGGATTTCCAGCCGCCGCTGGCTTTGGCCGCCCGGCTGCGGGCCGGCGACTTCTCCTCCTTGATCAGCAGGATGGTGGCGAGAAAGGCGAGAAAGATCATGCCGCCGGCGGCCAGAAACGTGCCGCGGATGCCGATGAGCGGCGGCAGCGCCCCGCCGATGAGCGGCCCGACGAGATTGCCGGCCATGATGCCGGAAGAGAGCACGCCGAGCGCCCAGGCCGAGCGGTCCTTCGGCGTCTGCGTCGCCACCAGCACCATCGAGCCGGAGGCATAACCGCCGGCAAGCCCGACGAAGACGCGCAGCGCCACCAGCTGCCAGACATTGCCGGCCATGCCCATCAGCGAAATCGCCAGTGTCATGCCGAGACTGGCGCGTACCAGCATCAACTTGCGGCCGTAGATGTCGCCGAGCCTGCCCCAGAGCGGCGCAACGAGGGCCGCGGCAAGAAAGGTTGCGCCATAGGCGATACCCGACCATTGCACGATCGCCGCATGCTCGGTCACGCCGAGCTCCTCGACATAAAGCGGCAGGAAGGGAAGCAGCAGCGTCATCGCCACGATCGTCGTGAAGGAACCGATCAGCGAGACGGCGAGGTTGCGCTTCCAGTAGATCGAGCCCGGCTTGGCGCTGGCCTCCCGTTGCGTGTCTGTCATTCTTGCCTCGGCATCGATCCTGCAGCGCAGTTGCGCCGCAATCTGGATCATCTCGGATAAAAGTGCTAGAACATAACCAATTGCGAGATGCAATCGGTCAATCGGAGGACTTGCCATGAACGCGATCGCTCCATCCCGCGAGCAGACCGTGCGCGAACTCTACGCCGCCTATCTCGCCGACCGCAAGGATATTGCCGGCGCCATGCTGACGGACGATTTCACCTTCTCCAGTCCGCGCGACGACCATATCGACAGGACCGCCTATTTCGAGCACTGCTGGCCGAAGGAGCCGCTCTTCCGCGGGATCCAAATCGAATTCCTGGCGATCAAGGGCGACGAGGCTGTTGTGCGTTACCGCGCCGAAAAACTGGACGGCACGAGTTTCACCAACATGGAAAGCCTTCGTTTTCGCGGCGACAGGATCGCCGCCGTGGATGTCTATTTCGGCCGAAATCTGTAGTTCCGGCGCGGGCTAAAGCCTTTCCGGGTTAGCCCGAAGCATTCTGTTGGCTCAAACGGAGGCGGATGGTCGACCGGCCGGCGCGCGTCGTAGCCCGGTTCTACGGCCAAGCCGGCCGGTCGATCAGCCGGCCCGTTTCAGCCAACCCTCTTGCAGATTTGCCAGGCAAATCTGCAAGACCATGGAATCGCCGGACGCACTTTTCGCTTCGCCACGGCGAAGCGGTGCTGCCGGAGGGCCGGGCATGTTTCCGCCAGGATCAAGGGCGATCGGCTCGGACGTACCTTGGGGTATGCCCTTCGCCAATCGCCCTTGCCCTGACGAAAACCTGCTCCGGCAGAATGCTTCAATCTAACCCGGAAAGGCTCTTAGAAGAGCCGCATCGCTGACGTTGTGATGATGACCATCGAGACCGCCACCATCAGTGCCCGCACCGGCAGCCGCTTGACGAGGATGGCGCCGAAAGGCGCGGCGACGACGCCGCCGATGATGAGGCCGACCGCCGAATTGAGCTCGGACCAACCGAGCGTCACGACGAAGGTGATCGAAATCGTCAGCGTCACCGCGAATTCGGTGAAATTCGTCGAGCCGATCACCCGTTTCAGGTCATGGCCGCGCCCGACCAGCGTGCTGGTGACGACAGGACCCCATCCGCCGCCGCCGATCGCATCGAGCAGGCCACCGAAAAAGCCAACGGGCGGCACGGCCCAGTCGCGCACCTCGCGCCTGATCTGCGGTCGGAAGGCCTTGTAGAGGATCAGGAGGCCGATTGCGATCAGATAGGCCGATACGAAGGGCTCGATCACCTTGCCGTCGATATTGGAAAGCAGAGTGGCGCCGATCGCGCCACCGATCATGCCGGCCGGAGCGAGACGCGCCACCAGCCGCCAGTCGACATTGCGATGATAGGCATGCGACAGGCCTGACGCCGCCGTCGTGAACATTTCCGTCACATGCGTCATGGCGCTGGCATTGGCCACCGGCACCCCGAAAGCCAGCAGGCTCGTCGTCGACAGCACGCCGAAGGCCATGCCGAGCGCGCCGTCGACGATCTGCGCGCAGAAGCCAATGGCGATGAAAAAGAAGATATCCGATGTCATGCAGTCCCCTCAGGCGAACGGTAGCATCAGAATCGGCGATGCGGAAAAGATTTTTGGTCTCAGGAAGAAAAGCCGCGCTGCTTCAGCCGGACGATCTTGAAAAAGCCGTGCGGAAAGACCGGCAGAATATCGGTCGTTGAAAAATCGCCGCGGCGCTCGGCCCAGGCGACGATGCGGTGGATGCGGAAGGCCGACGACCAGCCGATGTGCCGCACCAGCGGCGCCACCGCCGCCTCGATCGCGCCCTGCAGACCGGCGCCGTCGCCGAGCTTGCTTGCCAGGATGATCTCGCCGCCCGGCCGCAGCACCCGGGCGCACTCGTCCAGCGCCCGCTCCGGCTCGGGAATGAGTGTGATGACGAAGGGCAGGCAAACCACGTCGAAGGACTTGTCGGCAAAGCTCAGCGCATGCGCATCCATCACCTCGAGCGCCTGCACATGCTGCAGGTTTTCCCGCTGCACCTTTTCGCGCGCCCGTGCGATCATATGTTCGGAAATGTCGATGCCGGTTACCCGGCAACGGTTCGGATAGTGGGCGAGCGTCAGGCCAGTGCCGACCCCGATTTCCAGAATCTCGGTGCCGGCGGCAGCGGCGAGCGCGGCAAGCTTGCGGTGGCCGTCGCGCAGAATGCCGCGATAGACGCGATCATAGACCGGCGCCCAGCGCTGATAGATTTTCTGCTGATCTTCCGCCCGGTTGCGACGCTCCGACATGTCTGAACCCTCCCTGCGCATAGCCCGAGATCCGAATCGATTTTCGGAAAGGATCAGGCGTTTATCGCAAACATAGAGCGCCCAAGCGCCTCTCATAGACGCGGGGCGCTCTAAAAACCCAGAATTCAACTCCCAAGGGAGGGCCTGGGTTCCGCTCGGAATGGGACTGAAGGCCCAAACCGTACCGCGGCCGGCCACAGGCTGCTACTTTGTCGGCGTCAGCCCAAGCTCTTTAGCGTCCATAGCGCTGCCGATCTCGACCGACTTCTCCTGCTTGTCATAGACGCAGATCTGGACGACGAGCCCCTTGGCCCCCTTCGGCTTTCCAGTTACCAGGGCCAGCCCGTAATGCGAGCTGCCGAAGGGATCGACGGCGGCCTTCGGTTTCTCGATTGCAACCGCGGCCTTCCTGCACTTGGCTTCCACGTCAGCGGCCAGCTGCTTCCAGGCCTCCTCCGAAGATGCGTGCGCCGCAGTGACAAGAAACGGAAGCACGGCAATGGCGAGATGCGGGATTATATTCCTGTTCATATCGGATCTCCATTGATGTCTGTCGCTGGCGAAAACGGTTATCGCGGCGGTACGACGGGCGATTTGCACGGCCGAATCCCGCCCTGAAACTGAGGCAAATTTTCCTCCGTCCGGTCGTTTTTTGATATTTCGCCGGTTGCCTCTCCTCCTTTCCCCTCCTATGTTCCGCCTCACCTGCCGATGACGCAATCTATTGCCAAGAGGAGATCTGACATGGCTTTCGAATTGCCTGAACTTCCCTATGATTACGAAGCGCTTGCCCCCTTCATGTCGAAGGAAACGCTGCAGTTTCACCACGACAAGCACCACAAGGCCTATGTCGACAACGGCAACAAGCTCGCCGCCGAAGCCGGCCTTTCGGATCTCTCGCTCGAAGAGGTCGTGAAGAAGTCCTTCGGCACCAATGCCGGCCTCTTCAACAACGCCGCCCAGCATTACAACCACATCCATTTCTGGAAGTGGATGAAGAAGGGCGGCGGCGGCAACAAGCTGCCGGGCAAGCTCGAAGCGGCCTTCGCCTCCGATCTCGGCGGCTATGACAAGTTCAAGGCCGATTTCGCCAATGCCGGCGCTACCCAGTTCGGTTCCGGCTGGGCCTGGGTTTCCGTCAAGAACGGCAAGCTCGAAATCTCCAAGACCCCGAACGGCGAAAACCCGCTCGTCCACGGCGCCACCCCGATCCTCGGCGTCGACGTCTGGGAACACTCCTATTACATCGACTATCGGAACGCACGCCCGAAGTACCTCGAAGCCTTCGTCGATAGCCTGATCAACTGGGATTACGTCCTGGAGCGCTACGAAGAAGCCACGAAGTAAGCGGCTTCCGCCGAAAACTTCAACACCCGGTGCCTCGATGCGCCGGGTGTTTGCTTTTCATCTGAAGCCGTCACAGCCCCGTCATCGGCCGCTCCTAATTACGCCCCATGTCGTCCTCTGCTGTTCCCTTGTTCCGCTTCGGCATCATAGCCGACCCGCAATATGCGGCGGTTGCCCCGCACGCGGCGATGGATCGCTATTACGCCAACAGCCTCACCAAAGTCGCCGAGGCGATTGAGGTCTTCAATGGCGAGGAGTTGAGCTTCGTCATGACGCTCGGCGATATCATCGACCGCAGTTTCTCCAGCTTCGATGACATCCTGCCGGTCTACGGCAAGCTGAGGCACGAGGCGCTCTTCCTGCTCGGCAATCACGATTTCTCCGTTTCCGCCGGGCACCTTTCCGAAGTCGCCACCCGTCTTGGCATGCCCGCGCCCTATTACAGTTTTTCCCGTCATGGCTGGCGCTTCATCGTGCTGGACGGCAACGAGGTTAGCACCTTCGCGCCGCCGGAGAACCATCCTCATCGCGCCCTTGCCGCACGGATGCTGGCGGAGCTGCAGGCCAAAGAGGCTGCGAATGCCCATCGCTGGAACGGTGCGCTGAGCGACGCGCAATTCGCCTGGCTCGGCGATGAAGTCGCCAATGCGGCTGCCGCCGGCGAGAAGGTCATCGTCATGAACCATTATCCCGTGTATCCGCCCGGCGCGCACGGCATGTGGGACAGCGAACGCGTCGTCGCGCTGCTCGCCTCGCAAGCCCATGTCGTCGCCTATCTCAACGGCCACGACCATGTCGGCAATTACGGTAAGGCCGGTGCCTGCCACTTCGTCAACTTCAAGGGCGTCGTCGACACCGAGAAAGAAAATGCCTTCGCCCTCGTCGAGGTGCATGCAGACTGCATCGAAATCCGCGGCTTCGGCCGCGAGGAGAGCCGCAGGCTGGATTACTAGGCGGCGACCGGGGCCGGCACGTCTTTTCATCCTGCTCAGGCTTGTGCCACATTGCCGTCAGATCCGTGCCGATGGCTGCCCCTCACCCTAACCCTCTCCCCGTAAGCGGGGCGAGGGGACGTGCCATACGAGAAGTTGGCGAGGAACGGAGAGGCCGCGGCATATCCCCTTCGCCCCGTTTACGGGGAGAAGGTGCCGGCAGGCGGATGAGGGGCACCTCGACGGGCATCTGAGCGCGTTGATGATAGGCTAACGCCCACACTACGCCGGCACAGCCTTCTCGGTCCACCCGCTCGTCCACAATTCCCGCAGCCGGTCGCCGTGACCCTTGAAGAAATCGTCGCTCGCCACGCAGTCCTCCACCCGGTCGCTGCGGAAATTGCGGATCGCCTGGCGCAGCTCGCACCAGGCGACGATATTGGCGGTCTGCGAATAATAGATCAGCGCGATCGGCTGGATCGTCCGTTCGCTGGCGCGGCCGAGTTCGTCGCGGTAGGCGAGCATTAGCTTGCGTTCGTCGCGGATCGCCCGGCGCACGATCGCAAGGTCGATTGCAGCCGGCTGCGCGGTCGAGCCCCAGGCATAAAGCGCCTTGTTGTCCAGCGCCTGGCGCAACGGTGCCGGCACGGCGCCTGATATCTTCCGGTTGACCCGTCGGGCGGCCTGTTTCAGTTCCTCGTCGGCGGTGCGTTCGAGCAGCGCCAGCGACAGCACGATCGCCTCCATCTCCTCGATCGAGAACATCAAGGGCGGCAGGTCGAAGCCCGGCCGCATGATGTAACCGATGCCGCGCCCGCCCTCGATCGGCACCCGCATCGCCTGAAGTGCCGCGATATCGCGATAGATCGAGCGCACGGTCACTTCGAGCGTCTCGGCCATAACGGCCGCCGTCATCGGTTTTCTGGCGAGCCTCAGGATCTGAATGATTTCGAAAAGCCGCGAGGCCTTGCGCATTTTGCCCCTCCCATCCCCAACGCTCCTGACAATACACTGTCAGTTGGGTTTGCGTATAGAGCCGCCTATCGGATTGAAATCAATTGCGGTCTTTCGAAAATGGCCCGCGGAACTGAAGGCGGTAACTGACATGAACTACCATGAAAACCTCTGGCTCTTCTTCACCCTTCTCTTCGGCATCATCATCGTCCCTGGCATGGACATGCTCTTCGTGCTCGCCAATTCGCTGACCGGCGGTATCAGGCGCGGGCTGGCGGCAACAGGCGGCATCATGGCGGGCGGGGCGGTGCATTCGGCCTATGGCGCGGCCGGCGTCGGCGTGCTCGTCACCATGCTGCCGCAGCTCTTCAACCTGCTGCTCTTTGCCGGCGTCGGCTATATGATCTGGATCGGCGTTTCGCTGATGCGCAGTTCGATCACCGTCGAGGCGGTCGGACCGGCGACAGCGCGCTCCGGCTGGCGCGCCTTCCGCCAGGGTGCCGTCACCTGTCTCGTCAATCCCAAGGCCTACATTTTCATGTTCGCCGTCTACCCGCAGTTTCTCAGGCCGGAATACGGACCTGTCTGGATGCAGGGGCTGATCATGGGCACCATGACGATTGCAACCCAGTTCGCCATCTATGGCACGCTGGCGATGACGGCCGGCCGCAGCCGCGATTTGCTGGTCTCAAACCCGAACGCCACGGCCCTTGTCGGCCGCTGCGCCGGACTGCTGCTGGTTGCGGTCTCCGCGCTCAGCCTCTGGCAGGGCTGGAAAAGCGCCTGAGCCTCTGCTTATCACATTGTTTTTATGATGATCCGGCAAAACGTGACTGCCCGGACGCGTGGATTTTGTCATGCTCCCGGTGCAGATTGGCCTCCGGCTACCCCTGGCCGAGGAGAAATGGAGAGGAAATTATGAATTGGAAAGCAGTAGCTGCGGCCCTGGCGATGGCCGGCATGGCCGCCGGTTCGGTGACCGCCGCCGACGGCACCCATGATTCGCGCGTTGCGCTGATGAAGCAGATCGGCGGGTCGGCTGGTGCGCTGGCAGCCATCGCCAAGGGGACCAAGCCCTATGATGCCGAAGCGGTGAAGGCGGCGCTGACGACGATCGCCGCAACGGCCAAGGTTTTCCCCGACCAGTTCAAGCCCGGCACGGAGACGGGCGACGAAGCGGCGAGCCCGAAGATCTGGGAAAACATGGACGACTTCAAGCTGCGCGCCGCCAAGCTCTCCACCGACGCCGAAACTGCGCTGGCCCAGCTGCCGGCCGATCCTGCGGCCGTCGGCGCCACGGTGAATACGCTCGGCGCCAACTGCGGCGGCTGTCACAAGGCCTATCGCCTCAGCAAGTGAGCGATAGGCCGGAAAGCAACGCAAATGCTCTGATACTGCATCCGCGCCGGCCTTGTCGCCGGCGCGGGTCGCCTTATTCTCCGCCTGCGCGGATCGATCGGGGGATCGATTTGCCTGGACATCTCGCAAAAGGGGAGGCGGCGCATGGTCCGCGGGTTCATCCGGTTACTGCTCTGTCTGATCGGCCTTGCCGTGCTCGGTGGTGGCGCCTTCTATCTCGTCACCGCGCCCGATCCGCTGCCGGAAAGCCATTGGGCGGGCCTCGGCGCGCCGGACCCGGCGAACGGCGAGATGGTTTTCTGGACGGGTGGCTGCGTCAGCTGCCATGCCGCGCCCGGTTCCGAGGGCGATGCCAGGCTGACGCTTTCAGGCGGTCTGGCGCTGAAGAGCCCCTTCGGCACTTTCCACGTGCCGAACATTTCGCCGGATGAAAAGGCCGGCATCGGCGCCTGGACGCTCGCCGAGTTCGGAAATGCGATGAAGCGCGGCGTCGGCCCCGACGGCCAGCATCTTTACCCGTCTTTTCCCTATGGCTCCTATTCCCGCATGAGCGATAAGGACGTCAACGATCTCTTCGCCTTTCTGAAGACGTTGCCGAAGAGCGCCAATGTCGTTCCGCCCCATGAACTGCGCTTTCCCTATAATATCAGGCTCGCGCTCGGCGGCTGGAAATTCCTCTATCTCAACGATCAGCCGCGCGTCGCGCTCACGAAGAGCGACGACAAGATCAAGCGCGGGCAATATCTCGTCGAAGGCCCCGGCCATTGCGGCGAATGCCATACGCCGCGCGATCGGCTCGGCGGCTTCCAGGCCGGTCTATGGCTCGCCGGCGCCCCCAATCCGGAAGGCAGGGGCCGCATACCCGATATCACCCCGGCCTCCGAGAGCATCGGCAGCTGGAGCGAGGCGGATATCGTAAACTTCCTGGAAACCGGCTTCACGCCCGATTTCGATTCCGTCGGCGGCTCGATGGTCGATGTGCAGCAGAACATTGCCCGCCTGCCGGCCACCGACCGAGAGGCGATCGCCGCCTATCTGAAGGCGGTGCCGGGGCGTTAGCAACTTTGCAAAACCGACGCCTCTTCACAGGGCGGTGGGACCCGGCATGAGATCATAGGGGTGGCGCCAGCCGGGCATGTTGCTGATCCGGTCTTTCCAGGCTGCGATAGCCGGAAAAGCACTGTGATCAATCCCGGTTTCCTCCGGCATGAAGACGTAGCCTGCCAGGGAGAGGTCCGCAATCGTCAGCCGGTCGCTGACCATGAAGGCGCGGCGTTCAAGGTGTTCGTCAACAATCGCATAGGCAGCTTTGGCCCTCAGTCTCAAAAACTCGACGACCGTTGTCTCGCCGCTCTTCTGCAGGCCGTACATGAATCTCAACGTCGCGTAATAGCTCGTGAATTTGTGGTTGTCGAAAAGAATCCAGCGCATGATGTCGCGCCGTTCTTCGGCTGTCTGCGCCCCAAACTGCCCTGTCACCTCCGACAGATAGTCCAGGATGACTCCCGATTGGCTGATCTTCGTTTGCCCATGTTCGAGCACGGGCGCCTCACCTTGTTCGTTTATGGTCTTTCGCCATTCTTCGGTGCGCGTTTCACCGCCCAGATAATCCACGAAAATGCTTTCCCACTCGATGCCGGCAAGCGCAAAGAAGAGCGCGACCTTGTAAGAATTCCCCGAGAGGGCGAAGCAATGGAGTTTGAAATCAGGCATGAAAGCTCCTTATCAAAACAAAGATTTAAGCGTTGACCCAGCGAACCTGAGAGACGTGAAGCGCTTTAAACAATCGACTGCATGTAACGCATACCGGTAACGGGACGCGGGGTGAAATCCAGCTGTTCGTAGAAGCGATGGGCCAGCACGTTGCCGGTCGCGGCGCTGACGGAGAGGTAGCCGCAGCCGGCATTGCGTGCGGTCTCGCGGGCGCGATCGACGAGCAGCTGGCCGGTGCCGTGGCCGCGATGGCCATCGCGCACGAAGAGATGATGCAGGTCCATGCCGCGCTTGCCTTCCTGCGCCCTGTAAAGCGGCACGAGAATGGCGTAGCCGATCAGCCCTTCGCCGGTTTCGGCCACAAGCGCGGTGATCCAGGGCAGCGGGCCGAACAGGTCGCGCTCCAGTTGCTCGGGCGTCGTGCCTGATGGGTCGCCGTGATGGGCGGCAAGCAGGGCGATCATCTCGTTGAGCTCGGGCAGGTCGCGCGGTTTGGCGCCGCGGATCGTCACCACCGATGGGCGCATCAGTGAAATTTCGCTGTCTTCGATCTCGGTCATGGTCTTCGCGTCCTTTGATAATCTGCCGTCAGGACGCTGCCGATACAACAAAGCCGCCTGACGGCGGCTTGTTGACAATATGATCTGTCCGGCCGCCCTTTACAGGTACAGCCAAAAATACGAGCGGCTCTGGTGCGCGTTTTTGATCATGGAGCATCCATCGTCGCAAACGCCAAGTTTGTCAATGGCAGATTGCGTCGCGCATCCGTCCCCGAAATGCCGCGCGAGCAGCAACCACGCCGAAACCCGGTCGATTGCATCGCACGGCAGTGGCATGATAGGGTACCCCCCTATACTAAATGAGAGTCGGCCATGTCGCACACGACCCTGCAGAAGAAGAAGCTCATCGCCCGCATCAGCCGCTTGAAGGGGCAGATGGAGGCGGTAGAACGGGCACTGGAGGCCGAGCGCCCCTGCGGCGAAATCCTGCAGCTGCTCGCTTCTGTCCGCGGCGCATTGACCGGGTTGACCGGCGAGGTGCTGGACGATCACCTGCGCGAACATGTGCTGAATGCCGGGGACGATAGGGCCAGAGCTGAGGCGGTCGAAGAAATCTCGGAAGTGTTGAGAACTTATATCCGCTAGCCAGAAAGTGTGAGGCGGCTTCCCTGGGAAAATTTGGGAAAACAGAAATTTGGGGCGGCTGAAAGCTGAACCGCTCGAGCGTGACGAAGGAGCCTGTAATGAGTGCCGGAATCGACAAAGCTGCGATGAACCACCTGGAGCACGACCATGTGTTCCTCGGCGCCGACCACGCGCGCAACGAGCGGCGCATCTGGCTGGTGATCGCGCTGACGGCGGTGATGATGGTCGCCGAAATCGCCGCCGGCACCATCTACGGCTCCATGGCGCTCGTCGCCGACGGCTGGCACATGTCGACCCATGCCAGCGCTCTCTTGATCTCGGCGCTTGCTTATCTCTTCGCCCGCAGGCAGGCGCGCAATCCGCGCTTCACCTTCGGTACCGGCAAACTCGGCGATCTCGCGGGCTTCGCGAGCGCCATTGTCCTTGCCTTGATTGCCCTGCTGATGGCCTGGGAAAGCCTGCTGCGTCTCGCCAATCCGGTGCCGATCGGTTTTGCCCAGGCGATCGCCGTCGCCGTCATCGGCCTTGCTGTCAATCTCGCCAGCGCCTGGCTGCTGGCAGGCGACAGTCATGCCGCGCACGGCCATCACGCGCATGCCCATCATGCGCATCACAGCCATGGCAGTCATGGCGATCATGCCCACCATCATGCAGGAGCCGGCGACAACAACATCCGCGCCGCCTATCTGCATGTGATGGCCGATGCGCTCACATCCGTGCTCGCCATCGCGGCGCTGACCCTCGGCAGCCTCTATGGCTGGCTCTGGCTCGATCCCATCATGGGCATCGTCGGGGGGCTCGTCATCGCCAACTGGTCCTGGAGCCTGATGAAATCGTCCGGCGGCGTCCTTCTCGACGTTGTGCCGGAAGGTGAGACGCTGCCGGGCGAAATCCGCGAGGCGATCGAGACCGAGGAGGATCGGATCACCGATCTGCATGTCTGGCAGGTCGGCCCCGGGCATCATGCGGCGATCGTCGCCGTCGTCACCTCGCAGCCGCGCGATCCGGCCTTCTACAAGGGCAGGCTTTCGGCGCTGGAAGAATTGTCGCATGTGACGGTCGAGGTCACGCGCGCCGCCTGACCGGCTGCGGGCGGAGGGCGAAATCGCCGCTGCCGCTGACGCAAGGTTGCTGGGCGGCAACATCGTTGCCGCGGGGATAACAAGGCTGCCCGGCTGCAACAAGGCTGCCCGGCTGCAACAAGGTTGCTCGGCTGCAACAAGGTTGCAGTGGGGACGAGATGCCGCCGCAATCGGTGCTTAGCTCTGTTCTCCGAATCGCCGGAGGATTTCATGGATATCAGTCTTACTCGCCGCACGCTGATCGGCTCGGCACTCTCAATGTCTGCCTTGGGCCTATCCGCACTGACGCTTCCCGCCGATGCGCAGGAGAGTGCCGGGGAGGGCGACGACAATATCGAGCGGCGGCTTGCCGCTCTGGAAAAACGCACCGGCGGCCGTCTCGGCGTCTCGGTGCTCGACACGCAGACGAGCATTTCCTTCGGCTATCGCGGTGGCGAGGCCTTTCCGATGTGCAGCACCTTCAAGGCGCTGGCCGCCGGCTTTGTGCTCGCCCGCGTCGACAAAGGCGACGAAAAGCTCGACCGGCGGGTGACGTACGGCAGGGACAAGCTGGTCGACTATTCGCCGCTGAGTGAAAAACACGCCGGCGCCGACGGCATGACGATCGCCGAACTCTGCGAGGCGGCAGTGACCGTCAGCGACAATACGGCCGGCAACCTGCTGCTCGAAAGCTTCGGCGGCCCGCCGGCACTGACCGAGTGGCTGCGCTCGATCGGCGACGGCACGACGCGACTCGACCGAACCGAACCGACCCTGAACGAGGGCAGAAAGGGTGATCCGCGCGACACGACGACGCCGGATGCGATGCTCGACACGCTCGGCAACCTGACGCTCGGCTCGGTGCTTGCCGAGGCCTCCTGCGACAAGCTGATCGCCTGGCTGGTGGCAAGCACAACTGGCGGCGAGCGGCTCAGAGCCAGCCTGCCGGCCGATTGGAAGGTCGGCGACAAGACCGGCACCGGCCCGAACGGCTCACTCGGCGACATCGCCGTCATCTGGCCGCCGGATCGCGGCCCGATCGTTGCGGCCGTTTATATCGCCGAGGCGACCGTACCGGCCAAGGAGCTCAACCCGATCTTTGCCGAGATTGGCAAGATGATTGTCGAGATGGTTTGAAGCTGAGGCGACCGACAGCCGTCGGTTCGCCAAAGCTCCCTCTCACCCTAACCCTCTCCCCGTGAAAACGGGGCGAGGGGACGCGCCATGCGCGAAGTGACGGAACGTGAGGGACCACGAGCAATTCCGCGAGCTTGCACGAGCTTCCTCGGCCTCGGAAGAAGCCTCCCATCATGGCAGCGTATAGGCGATGACATAATCGCCGGGTTTGGTGCCGACCGAGCCGTGGCCGCCGGCGACCATGACGACATATTGCTTGTTGTCGTCGGTCGTATAGGTCATCGGCGTCGCCTGGCCACCGGCCGGAAGCCGCGCCCGCCAGAGTTCCCGTCCGTTCGTCACGTCGTAGGCGCGCAGATAATCGTCGACCGCAGCGCCGAGGAAGGCAACGCCGCCCTTGGTCAGCATCGGGCCGCCGATGCCGGGCACGCCCACCTTGAAGGGCAGCGGCAGCGGCGTCATGTCGCGGACGGTGCCGTTCTTGTGCATATAGGCGATCTTGCCGGTGCGCAGGTCGACGCCGGTGACATAGCCCCATGGCGGCGCCTGGCAGGGGATCTGCAGCGGCCCGAGGAAGGGACCCATGAAGACGCCGTAGGGGGCGCCGTCATTGCGGTTGAGCCCCTGTTCGCTGCCCTTCTCGTCCTGACCTCTCGGCGGAATATCGGCGGCCGGCACCAGGCGCGAGGTGAAGGCGAGATAGGTCGGCATGCCGAACATGATCTGCCGCTCCGGATCGACCGCAACCGAGCCCCAGTTGAAGGTGCCGAAATTTCCGGGATAGACGATTGTCCCTTCGAGCGACGGCGGCGTATAGCGGCCCTCGTAGCGGTAGCGGTAGAAATCAATGCGGCAGACGAGCTGGTCGAACAGCGACACGCCCCACATGTCCTTTTCCTTGAGCGGCTCGGGCGAGAAGGTGAGGTCGGAGATCGGCTGCGTCGGCGCGGTCCGGTCGCCCTCCACCGCTCCGCCGGGTGCCGGGATTTCCTTGACCGGGATGATCGGCTCGCCGCTGCGCCGGTCGAGCACATAGAGATCGCCCTGCTTCGTCGGGCCGACGAGGGCGGGAACCACGCTGCCATCCGGCTTGGTCAGATCGATGAGTGCCGGTTGGGCCGGAACGTCCATGTCCCAGAGATCGTGATGCACCGTCTGGCGCACCCAGCGCAGCTGGCCGGTGGCGATGTCGAGCGCGACGATCGAGGAGGAGAATTTCTCGACATTGTCGCTGCGGCTGATGCCGATCTGGTCGGGCACCTGGTTGCCGAGCGGGATATAGACCATGCCGAGCGCCTCGTCGACGCTGAAGACCGACCAGCTGTTCGGCGAGTTGGTCGTGTAGGTCTGGCCCTCGGCGATCGGCGTCGTCACATCCGGGTTGCCGGAATCCCAGTTCCAGATCAGCGCGCCGGTCTTGATGTCGAAGGCCCGGATGACGCCGGATTGTTCCTCGGTGGAATAATTGTCGTTTACCGCTCCGCCGACGATGATCTTGCCCGCCACCGCGACCGGCGGCGAGGTGGAATAATAATAGCCGGCCGGGTTGAAGCGCATGCCGGTTTCCAGATGCAGCACGCCCTGATCGGCAAAGCTGGTGCAGACCTTCCCGTCGGCGGCATCGAGCGCAATCAGCCGGGCATCCGAGGTCGGCAGGTAGACACGCTCGGCGCAGGGCTGGCCGGCGGCGGCATCGGGATCGGCATAATAGGTGACGCCGCGGCAGGTCTGATGCTGACGGTTGGGATTCATGCCCGAGTTCGAGTCGTATTTCCATTTCTCCTTGCCGGTCTTGGCGTCGAGCGCGATCGCCCAGTTATGCGGCGTGCAGAGATAGAGCGTGTCCTTCACTTTGAGCGGCGTCACCTGATAGGTCGTCTCGCTGATATCCTCCGGCCGCTTGACGTCGCCGGTCTGATATCTCCAGGCTTCCTTCAGCGTCGAGACGTTCTCGGCGGTGATCTGGTCGAGCGGCGAATAGCGCTGGCCAAACGGCGTGCGGCCGTACTGGTGCCATTCTCCATCAGGCACGCTGCCGCCGACGACGGGGCTGGCGGCGACCTGATCCTTCGGCAGATCGCCGGCGAGATCATGCGGGTCTGTCGTCATCGAATAGACGGCGACGAGGATGGCGAGAACGACAGGCACGGCGAGCGGCCAGGGATTGGCGCCGTAGGTGATGCCCGTCGGGCTGCGAAAGCCGAGCGGCCGGCGAATCCAGGGCGTCAGCAGCCAGAGGCCGAGAAGAATGATGACCCCGCCGCGCGGGCCCAGCTGCCACCAGTCGAAGCCCACCTCCCAGATCGCCCAGGCGAGTGCGGCGACGACCAGCACCGCATAGACCCAGAGCGCCACCGCCTTGCGCATCAGCAGCAGCCCGGCGGTGATGAGAAACATCAGGCCGGCGAACAGATAGAAGATGCTGCCGCCGAGCGTGACGAGCCAGAGCCCGCCGCCGCCGAGTGCAAGCCCGATGATGATGAAGAGAATCGAGGTGACGACGATCGCCATAAGGCTGTCTCCCGCTTGATTTAGCCGGGTAAAGGATCGGCGGAAGAGTGCCGCCGGTCAGGCAGATAGAGCGAGGGAGATGCCTTTCAACGGCAGCATTTGCCGCAGGCCTTTGTCACGGTAGGGTTGTATTGAACCCGCTCACGTCCCGCAGAAGGTCTGCAGCACCCGTTCTTCCGGCTTCGGCGGCTCCATATAGGCCGCGAATTCTGGCTGGTCCTCATAAGGCTTCGAAAGGACAGTCAACAGCGCCTCGAACAGCGAAAAATCGCCGTTCTCGACCGCTGCTTCGATCGCCTGTTCGACCCGGTGATTGCGGGGAATGAAGGCCGGGTTGACGCTGCGCATGGCGATGGCGCGCTCGCCAGCCGTCTGCGGATCGCGTGACAGTCTCTCGCGCCACTGCGCGAGCCAGGGGCGACAGGTCTCCGGCTCCCGGAAGCTTCCGGCAAAAGCGGGTTCCGCGTCGTCGTTGCCGGCAAGATCGGACAGCCGCCGGAACACCAGGGTAAAATCGGCACCCTGCGCCTGCATCAGCGACAGCAGCGCCTGGACCAGGTCGAGATCGCCGTCCTCTTCACCGGCAAGGCCGATCTTGTCTCGCATGCCGGCCAGCCACGCAGCCTGGAACCGCTCGCCATAAGCCCGGATCACTGCATTCGCCTTGTCGACCGCCTTGTCCGGCTCGGCGTCGATCAGCGGCAACAGCGTTTCGCCGAGCCGCGCGAGGTTCCACTGGCCGATGGCTGGCTGGTTGGCATAGGCATAACGCCCATGCTGGTCGATCGAGGAGAAGACGGTGGCGGGATTATAAGCATCCATGAAGGCGCAGGGGCCGAAATCGATCGTCTCGCCGGAGACGGTCATATTGTCCGTGTTCATCACGCCATGGATGAAGCCGATATGCAGCCAGCGGGCGATCAGCGCCGCCTGGCGCTCCGAGATCGCCGAAAACAGCGCGAGATAGGGCTCCTCCGCCTCCTTCAGCGCGGGATAGTGCCGGTCGATCACGTAATCGGCGAGCGCCCGCACGCCGTCGGTGTCGCCCCTTGCGGCGAAATACTGGAAGGTGCCGACCCGGATATGGCTTGCCGCGACGCGGGTGAAGACCGCGCCCGGCAGCACTTCTTCGCGGTAGACCGGTTCGCCCGTCGTCACGGCCGCCAGCGCCCGCGTGGCGGGAATGCCGAGCGCGAACATCGCCTCGCTGATGATATATTCTCTGAGCACCGGTCCGATTGCCGCCCGCCCGTCGCCGCGCCGCGAAAAAGGCGTCGGTCCGGCGCCTTTCAGCTGGATATCGAAGCGCTTGCCGTTGCGGTCGACTACTTCGCCGAGCAGGATCGCCCGACCGTCGCCGAGCTGCGGCGAGAAGCCGCCGAACTGATGCCCGGCATAGGCCATCGCCAGCGGCTCGGCCCCTTCGGGAACGAGATTGCCGGAAAAGATGGCGGCGCCATCGCG
The DNA here is from genome assembly GCF_900094625.1 of Rhizobium aethiopicum. GTDB lineage: Bacteria > Pseudomonadota > Alphaproteobacteria > Rhizobiales > Rhizobiaceae > Rhizobium > Rhizobium aethiopicum. Next base: position 131,200 of record NZ_FMAJ01000013.1, read on the forward strand.
GCGCAACGCCTCGACGTCAAGCCCGAGCTCGGCGGCAAGCGGTTCGTTGAGCTTGATCAGCCAGGGTTCGGTCACCGGCGTCGGCGCCTGCGGCGCAAAGAAGCGCTCGGGCAGGCCGACATAGCTGTTGTCGAACGGAAAGGCCACGCCGGACCTGATTTTCTGCGAGCTTGAGGTCATCATTCATAGGTAGGGCTGGGGTGACCGCAGCGCAAGCCGATCCTGTCAAGGCAGAACTCACGCTTCGGGAACGAGACCATCAGGAGCTTTACAACATCGGTAGCTGTTGAGCGATCGCAGCGGGTCGCCGAAACCTGAAGAGGATGGCTGCTCGCAAGCCTTTCGTGAACCTCCTCCACTTACGAGACAGCCCCCGCTCATCGTTCACTATAGGCGGCAAGCTCTTCAGGCGTTCCCTGCGGAAAGACCGCTTTCAGATAGTCCAGAAATGCCGATACACGGGCGCTGAGTAACCGCCGTGTCGGATAGAGTGCCCAAAGGGTGGTCTCAAATTCTTCCACTTCGCCCCAGTTGACTAACATACCGGTGGCCAGATCGGAGCTTGCGAGGGACAGAGGAAGACGCGCCGCGCCCACACCGGCGCGAACGGCATCGCGGACCATGATAAACGAGGCGAGGCTCAGGACCGGCTTTGCCGTCAGGCGCGACTTTCCCGTGGGCGTCGTGACCTCCCACAATTCGGGCCGGAACATCGATCCCCGCACAATGGCAGGAATGGGCTCCCCACCACGTGGACGCGGCAGCTTGGGGCTTGCAACCACGACCAACCTGTCACGCAGGAAAATACGCCCGACGAGACTTTCGTCCGGCTGCGGATTCACGCGAATGACCAAGTCATAGGCCTCTTCGATCATGTCGACGGCCCTGTCTTCCGTCGTGATCTCGAGCTGAACTTCGGGATATCTCAGGACGAATCCCGCCGCGAGCTTTCCCAGGACCGTCTGGGAAAACAGCAGCGGTGCACTGATCCGTAATCGGCCCCTGGGGCTATGCCCGCCCGAGGCGATCGCCTTCGCCGTTTCGTCAAGCTCGGTCAGCAGCGCGCCCGTTCGTTCGAACAGAGCGCGTCCCTCCTCGGTGAGCTTCAGCGTGCTCGCACCTCGCTCGAACAGGCGCAAATCGAGATTTGCCTCCAGCTCGGCCACGCGTCGGGAAAGCGTCGCCTTCGGACGGCCCGCCGCCCGCGCGGCCTTACCGAATCCACCATGGCGGGCGACGAGATTGAAATCGGCAAGCGCGAGGAGATCCATGTGTTTCACCAGCGAGACAGAATGTCCAGATTCTGCGTCTATCGGTATCAATCTGGATCACTAACTTGCTTGGTGTCAACTGTACCCAACCGGAGTAACCCCGATGACCATTCTCGTTACTGGCGCCACCGGCCGCGTCGGCCGCCACCTCGTCGATCAACTCGTCCAGCGCGGCGCAAAGGTCCGGGTGCTCACCCGCGACGCTTCAAAAGTCGAAGTCCCTGACGGCGTCGAAGTCGCTGAAGGCGAAATGCTCGACATAGATGCGCTGCGTAGCGCCTTCGAGGGCGTCAGCACTCTGTTTCTACTCAATGCCGTCACCGGCGATGAATTTACGCAGTCGATCATCACGCTCAATGTCGCTCGCGAGGCGGGGATCGAGCGGGTGGTGTATCTGTCGGTGTTTGGAGCCGACCGCGCTGTGAACGTGCCCCATTTTGCCGTGAAGTTCGGCGCCGAGCGTATGCTCGCGCAGATGGGCTTCAGCGCCACTATCCTGCGTCCGACCTACTTCATAGACAACGAACTGATGATCAAGGACGTGATCCTGGGTCACGGCGTCTATCCCATGCCGATCGGCGGCAAGGGCTTGGCCATGGTCGATGCACGCGACATCGCAGAGGTCGCCGCAATCGAACTCATTCGTCGCGACCGCGCCACCGCCGCGCTCCCGATCGAAACCATCAATCTGGTCGGCCCCGAGACGCTCACTGGTATTGACGTGGCGAAGATCTGGTCGGACCTGCTGGGTCGCCCGATCGTCTATGGCGGCGATGATCCCAGCGCCTTCGAGCAGAGCATGGCCAGCTTCATGCCTAAGTGGACGGCCTATGAGATGCGGCTGATGGCCGAGCGCTACGTTACCGACGGTATGATCCCAGACGCGAGCGACGTCGAGCGGCTGACCAATATCCTAGGACGCCCGCTGCGCTCTTACCACGATTTCGCGGCCGCGATCGCGACTGCCGCCTGAGCGAGCGGCGATCCGACGACAAGGAGACGCATGAAACCTCCGGCGAAATCGCACTAAGCTTACGAGCAGGTTTGAAAGGATTGGAACAAAAGACGCGCAACCCGCGCCTTTTGCTCCATCTGCCGTCTGCACCCGATCCGATGCGGCGAGGAGAGCGCAACCGTTTCAAGGGCAGGCCACGTCGCCGGCCGGGATCTGCGTGAGATCGTCACTCTCCCGCAGCGTCCAGCTGACGCATTGCTCCGCCCTGCCGCCGTCGACTACAGGGCGTCTCGTGACCTTGCGGAAACTGATTGCCAAGCGCCCAATGTCGTCTGGCGGACATGAAGGGTGCCGTCACGAAGATCGCGCCCAAGCAATCGTGATCCGCCTTTACCCATCGTCAAAGCTGCTTTGCCATAAAGGACATAGCGCCGCGATGATCAGGGGCGTATAGCAGATCGTCTCCCCTTGGCCATGCGCCATGTCATCCCTGCGGCCTTGCTGCTTTCTCTGCTCCGCCGCGCCACCGCGAGTGATCCCGGACGATGTCGGATCAGATTTACCAGGCGCCGATGGTTCGGCGCGCCGCGCCCAATTTCCGGGTGATCGCGATGATCGTCGCGAGTGCGATGCTGATGGAAAACATCGACGCCACCGTACTGGCGACGGCACTGCCCACCATGGCGCGCGATTTCGCCGTCAGCGCCCCGGCCATGTCGATCGCCTTGACTTCCTATCTCCTGAGCCTGGCGATCTTTATTCCGGCAAGCGGCCGGATGGCCGACAGTTTCGGTTCGCGCACCGTCTTCCGCGCCGCTATCGCGGTGTTCGTGGTCGGCTCCATTCTCTCTGCGCTCGCACCGACGCTGCCCTTCCTGGTGCTGGCGCGACTGCTGCAGGGCATGGGCGGGGCGATGATGATGCCGGTCGGCCGTCTGGTGCTGATGCGCAGCGTCGATCGCAAGGATATGGTCAGCGCCATGTCCTGGCTGCTGGTGCCGGCGCTGATCGGCCCGATCGTCGGCCCGCCGCTCGGCGGCTTCATCGTCACCTATCTCGACTGGCGCTGGATCTTCTACATCAACGTGCCGATCGGCATCGTCGGCATGATCTTCGTCTCGATTTACATCGACGAGGTGAAGGGCAAGGCGGTAGGCCCCTTCGATACGTTCGGCTTCATCCTCTCCGGCATCTCGCTCGGCTCGCTGCTCTTCGGCTTCGAAATGTCGAGCCATGAAGGCGAGGGCGCTTTCTCGATCTTCCTGATCGCCGTTGGCCTGATCTTCGGCATCGGTTATTTGGGGCATGCCCGCAGGCATCCGTCGCCGATCCTGGATTTCTCGCTGATGAAGGTGCCGAGCTTCGGCACCTCGGTCATTGCCGGTTCGCTGACGCGCATCACCCAGGGCGCGCAGCCTTTCCTGCTGCCGCTGCTGTTCCAGGTGGGCTTCGGCCTGTCGGCGGCGGCGGCCGGCCAGATCGTCATATCGACCGCGCTTGGCGCTCTCGCGATGAAGCCGATGGCGCGGTTTGTCTTCAGCCGGCTCGGCTTCCGCAGAAGCCTCATCGTCAACGGCATCCTCGGCACGGCCGGCTACGCCCTCTGCGCCGCCTTCCGGCCGGACTGGCCGATGCCGCTGATCTTCGTCGTGCTGGTGCTCAGCGCCTTCTTCCTGTCGTTCCAGTTCACGGCCTACAATACCATCGCCTATGACGAGATCGAAAAGGAGCGGATGAGCTCGGCCACCAGCTTCTACACCACTTTCCAGCAGCTGATGCTGTCGCTCGGCATCTGCATCGGCGCCTTGGCGCTGCACGGCTCCATGGCCTTCAATGGTGCCGAAACGCCGGCGCTTGGCGATTTTTCCGCCGCCTTCATCGTAGTCACCCTCATCTCGATCACATCAACCGTCTGGAACCTGCGCTTCTCGCCGACATCAGGCGAGGAGATCAGCGGCCATAAGGCCCGCCGCACGAAAGGCGCCGCCGGAGCCTGACGCCGCTTTTCTTTCCTCAGAAGTCGCGCAATTCCCGCCGCTTGCTTCGCGAGGGCCGGCCCTCGCGCCGGTCCGCCACGATCCCGTAGCCCGTCGGGCTGTCGAGGCCGCCGAAGGCTGCAAGATCGATGTCTCGCAGCGCTACGTCTACGACCGCTTCGGCCTCGGTCGATCTGCGCCGTCCGGTGACCGCAAGCCACAGATCATGCCAGACTCGCTCGCGCGTCACCGCCCCCGCCATCCTCATCGTCCAGCCCTCCCTGCCGGCCTCATGCCGCCTGCGGCAGGCATGCCTCGCAGATTGCCGCGACATGGCGATGGTCGGTGCCGCAGCAACCGCCGAGCACGCGCAGCTCAGGCATGTGATCGAGAAGCCTGCGGTACCGCCGTCCGAGATCTTCTGGATCGCCGGCATCCAGCATCTCGCTGTTATCGAGTTGCTCATGGCTCATGGTCGAGGCATTGGCGCGGATGCCGGAAATGCGCTTCACCCACGCGCTTCCATGATCGAGAGCGCCTTCGAAATGCGTCGGGTGGGCACAGTTGATCATGTAGTAGACCGGCCCCCCGCCAGTGGCCGCATCCGTGGTCTCGATGGCATTCTGGATGCTGCGACCCGTCACCAGCCTGCCGTCCGTCTCCAGCGTGAAGGAGATGGCGCAGGGCATCGCGAACGACTTTGCCGCCCGCGTTATGCCGATCGCCTCGTCGATATTCGTCAGGGTGAAGGCGCTCACCATATCCGCCTCGGTGCCGGCGAAGGCCTCGATCTGGAAGGCGTGGTAGTCCTCTGCCTCGTGCGCGCTCATCAAGCCGGCCTTGTAGCCATCGCCCCGCGGGCCGATCGCCCCGCTGATGACGATCGGCTGCTCCTGCCGCTCATAGGCGTTGCGCAAGCCCACGAGCAGCTCGACGGCTTCCTCGTTCGCTGCCTTCAACGCTTCGCTCGTGTAGCCGAGCTTTCGTCCCCAGTCGGGATTGGCGCGCCACGTGGAGGTGTCGAGCACGAAGCCGGTCCCGTGCCGCCGCGCGATATCGAGGTAACGGCGATAGTAATTCCGCGTGCGCTGCCGGCCGTCTTCGGAAGCCAGCAGGACGAAAGCGGCGAAATGCGGAAGCGCGATGCCCTCGTGGAATATCATCGTTGTTTCCAAGCCGCCATCGGAAAGGAAGGTGCCGCCTTTCAGCTGCGGCAAGTCATGTCTGTACTTTGCCATTGTTGAAGTTTCTCCCGTCGCGGTGCCTGAATTGGCCGTCGTCGATGAGGAATGTTCTGCCGCTTAATCGGCTGCCAAACTAGCCGACTTGAGGTATACTGGCGGCTGTTCCGTTTTTAGCGGATCAAAATCAACTGCTTGGCGAGGTCGATGCCGTCGGGTACGGATGAAGGTCTGACCTCGCGGCGTTCGAAACTGTACCGCCGGTACAGGAGGGGACATGCGAAAGGGTGAGGAAACGCGGACCCGCATCCTCGATGTGGCCGAAGCGGCAGTCTTGCAGAAGGGGTTTGGCGGCACCTCCATCGAGGAGCTGATCGCCGAAACCGGGATCACCAAGAGCGGCTTCTTCTATCACTTCAAAGACAAGAACGAGCTCGCCAAGGCTTTGCTCAACCGCTACATCGAAAACGACGAGCGCATCTACGACGAGATATTCGGCCGCGCCCGCGATCTCATGGACGATCCGCTGCAATCCTTCCTGCTCGGCCTGAAGCTGCTTTCCGAGCTGCTTTCGGATCTGCCGAACGGCCACCCCGGCTGCCTGGTGGCGACCGTCTGTTATTATGAACGGCTGTTCGACCGGGAGATCCAGGAGACGAACCGCAATGCGGTTCTTGCCTGGCGGCGGCGCTTCGGCCGTATGCTGCGCGAAATCATGGAAGTCTATCCGCCGCGCGAGCCCGTCGATGTCGACCGGCTCGCCGATATGGTTTCCTCGGTCCTCGAAGGCGGCATCGTTCTGTCGAAGACGCTGAAGGAACCGAATACGCTGGCCGAGCAGGTGCTGATGCTGCGGACCTTCGTGCGAATGCTCTTCCTGCCGGTTGCCGACCCGCCCGTCGCTGCGGTCAGGCAAGGCCAAGCCTTTGGCGCGGCCGGCAACGGCCAGCTTTAGCCGTCCATCTCGACGGCCATTTCGGCGAGCCTGCGCACTGTGTTGAGATTGCGAGACGTTCCGAGCTTCAGCGCCGGCAGCTTCAGCTTCGAGCGGCCGGAGCCATTGGGATAGTGCACATAGATCTCCCTCTCCGCGAGCTTCGCTTGCTCGCCGTCAGGCGCAACCATCTTTTCCAGCGCATCGCCGGGTGCTTTTTCTGGCAGAAAGTAGACGAGCAGGAAATTCGGCTTGGCATCCGGAAAGGGCGCGTGGGCGGCGATTGCCTCAAGTTCCTTCCGGCCGCGCACCATCACGCCCGGAGGTTTGCCCATCTTCTTGCCGAGCGCCTTGTCGAGCTTTTCCTCAATCGCTTTCTCCGTCTCATCCGAGCGGAAAAGCACGTTGCCGCTCTGGATGTAGGTCTTGACGTCGTTAAAGCCGAGACCTTCGCAGATCGCCTTGAGTTCGGTCATTGGCAGCGAGCCGGTGCCGCCGACGTTTATGGCGCGGAGGAGGGCGATATAGACGGGCATTTCTCTCTCCCGTGACCTTGTGCCGTTTGGCACGCCCCAACCCTCACATCTTTCCCGCCACCTTGATCGCGAACGCATACTCGAACGCGATCTCTTCCAGCCGCTGGAAGCGGCCGGACGCGCCGCCATGGCCGGCGTCCATATTCGTTTTGAGCAGGATTGGAGAATTGCCCGTCGTCTTGTCGCGCAGCTTCGCCACCCATTTGGCCGGTTCCCAATAGGTGACGCGCGGGTCCGTCAGGCCGCCGAGCGCCAGGATTGGCGGATAGGATCTTGCCTCGACATTGTCATAGGGCGAATAGGCTGCGATCTGCTCATATTCTTCCCTGCTTTCGATCGGATTGCCCCATTCAGGCCATTCCGGCGGGGTGAGCGGCAGGGTGTCGTCCAGCATGGTGTTGAGCACGTCGACGAAGGGTACGGCGGCGATGAGGCCGGCGAATTTTTCCGGCGCCATATTGGCGACGGCGCCCATCAGCATGCCGCCGGCCGATCCGCCCTCGGCGATGATGTTAGCGTAGGACGTGAACTTCTGTTGAGTCAGATAATCCGCCGCGGCGACGAAGTCCTTGAAAGTGTTGGTCTTCTTGTCCATCTTGCCGTCTTCGTACCAGGCGAACCCCTTGTCCTTGCCGCCGCGGATATGGGCGATGGCATAAACGAAGCCGCGATCGGCGAGCGACAGGCAATTGGTGTTGAAGCCGGCTGGAATGGTGATGCCATAGGCGCCGTAGCCATAAAGCAGGCAGGGGGCGCTGCCATCGAGTGGCGTATCCTTGCGATAGAGCAGGGTGACCGGCACCGTCTCGCCGTCCCATGCCGGCGCGAAGACGCGGCGGGTGACGTAGTCGCCGGGATTATGGCCGGACGGCACCTCCTGCGTCTTCAAGAGCGTGCGCTCCCGCGTCACCATATTGTAGTCGTAGAGCTGCGACGGCGTCGTCATCGAGGAATAGGAGAAGCGGATGACATCCGTGTCATATTCCGCCGCGCCCGAAAGCCCCAGCGAATAGGCTTCCTCGGCAAAGGCGATCGCATGTTCCTCGCCGGTTGCCCGGTCCCGGATCATGATCTGCGGCAGCCCGTCCTTACGCTCCAGCCACAGGAGGTGGCGGGCGTAGGCCATGTGGCTGATAATAAGTGTGCCCGGCTTGTGGGCGACCACCTCGCGCCAATTTTCCTTGCCCGGGCTGTCAACCGGCGCTTCCATGATCTTGAAATCCTTGGCGCCGCTGTCATTGGTCAGGATGTAGAAGACGTCGCCGCCCTCGGTCAGCGAATATTCGATGCCTTCCTCGCGCGCCGCCACCAGCTTCGGCTCGGCCATGAGGTCCTTGGTCGACAGCAGCCGGTATTCGCTGGTTTCGTGGTCGTGAATGTCGATATAGATGAAGTCGTCGAGCAGCGAGCCGCCGACGCCCATGAAGAAGCCGGCATCGGCTTCCTCGTAGACCAGGCGGTCTTCCGATTGCGGCCGGCCGACAATGTGGTGGAACACCTTCGAGGGCCGGTGGTTCTCGTCGAGCGCCGAATAGAAGAAGCTCTTGCCATCGGGCGCCCAGACGCCGCCGCCGCCGGTATTTTCGATCCGGTCCTCGAGGTCTTCCCCGGTCGCGAGGTCGCGCACCTTCAGCGTGAAGAACTCCGAACCCTTGTCGTCATAGCCCCAGATGCCGCGGCTGTGGTCGCTTGAATGATCGAGGCCGGCGAGGCGGAAATAGGCCTTGCCTGATGCCTCCTTGTCGCCGTCGATGAGCACGGTGCGGATCGCCTCGTCGTCGACGTCGCCGTCGCGGGGAATGCGGAAATAGCGCGGCTGTTCGCCGCCGGTGACATAGGACGTGCCATAGGCAAAGGCGCCGTCTTTCACCGGCACCGAGCTGTCGTCTTCCTTGATGCGCCCGCGCATCTCCGCAAACAGCAGCTTCTGCAGCGGCTTGGTATCCTCCATCGCCGCATTCATATAGTCATTCTCGGCTTCCAGATGCCGGCGGATCTCGGGGTCGAGGATCGAGGGATCCTTGAACATTGCCTGCCAGTTGTCGGCGCGCAGCCAAGCATAGTCGTCCGTGCGGGTAATGCCGTGGCGCGTATCGGAGATGGGCTTCTTCGGTGCGGCGGGCGGTTTCGGCAGGCTCTTGAAAACGGACAAGGAAATGGCTCCGGTGGGAATGTCGGGTTGGCAAGAGATAGAGGCGCGCCGCCGCCGGATCAAGCGGCAAGGCCGCGCCAAGATGTGAGGAGTACCGTCCACGGACGAGGGGAGAGCTCCGTCCTCCCTGCCTTGATGTCACCACAATATTTAAGGAGGTCCGCTATCACAGAGCGAATTTTGCACGTGCCTAGCCCCCGGCAGCCCGCAGGCGGCTGGATCAAGACTGTACAACAGTAAGGAATTTCCTTCGCAATGCTGAAACGTCTGCTCCTGTTCGTATCCCTGGCCAGTTTCGCCGTTCCCGCCTTTGCCGTCGACCCCGCAATCAAGAAGCAGCTGGAAAAACTCGACCCCGCGACCCGCCTGGAACAGAGCTGCGACACTGAGGCGATGAGCCGCATCAACAAGGACAGCACCGGCTTCAAACCCGACAAGGTGATCGCCTATACGTTCAAGGACCCGATCGCGGGCGACAATTCGCTGCAGGCGCCCGGCGCGGTCTTCCGCAGCAAGGGCGATTGGTACCATCTCTCCTACAATTGCATCACCGGCCCGCAGCATATCGATGTGCGCCAGCTCGACTACCAGATCGGTGAGAAGGTGCCGCGTGAGAAGTGGGACAAATATTACCTCTACGATTGATACTGTTGCCTGTGTTCGGGCGACTGCGGTGACATCCGGCCACATGGCGCATGTAAAAGCAGCCGCTAAAATCGACGCACCCGAATCGTAGAAACCCTGAAATGAACCGCATCCTTTTCGCTTCCGCGTTCCTTCTGTCCGCGTTGCCAGCCGCATCGGCGGACGAATTGCCGTTGGCGCTGCCGGCCGCGGCCACTCTGGCACCGGCTGCACCGGCCTCGAAGCCGCCCGCGGTAAAGCTGCTCGAGCCGCATCTGCATATCGCCCGTACCAACATGCCGGGCCATGCCCGCATCGCGCTGACCTTCGACGCCTGCATGGGACGGGCGGATGACCGCATCCTTTCGACGCTGGTGCGCGAGCGCATTCCGGCAACGATCTTCGTCACCGCCCGCTGGCTGAAGCGCAACCCGCAAGCCCTTGCCGTCTTCCTGCAGAATCCCGATCTCTTCGAGCTTGAAAACCACGGTGAGAACCATATTCCGGCCGTCGACACGCCGACGCTCGTCTATGGCATCGCCTCGGCCGGGTCGCCGCAGGCGGTGCGGCAGGAAGTCGAAGGCGGCGCCGCCGCCATGGTCGCGGCCGGCATCCCCGCACCGCACTGGTTCCGCGGCTCCACGGCCAAATACGATCTTTCCGCCATCGGCGAGATCCGTACCATGGGCTACCGCATCGCCGGCTACTCGGTGAACGGCGACGGCGGCTCGCTGCTCGGCGCAGCGATCACCGAAAAACGCATCGCCTCCGCCAAGGACGGCGACGTCGTCATCTCCCACATCAACCAGCCGATTCATGCGGCGGGCGAGGGTGTGGCGAAGGCGCTGGTCGATCTCAAGGCCAAAGGCGTGCAGTTCGTCCGCCTCGACGACGTCGAGGATACCGGCGACGACAAGACTACGGAGTAGATCTACGGCTGAAGCTGTGCCGGGGGTATCATGACACAGCAGCCAATGCGAAACCTCTATCTCAACTCATCCCCGATGCCTAACCTATCCTCGGCAAACCGCCGTATCCCCGGCCCCTCCCGGTCGAGCGCGAAATCTTCGAACCACTCGCGGTGGATCCCTGCAATCATCGCCCCGATCATCTGGGCGGCGAGGTAGGAGAAGGTGATGCCGTTGCCGCCGTAGCCGTGGGCGGCGAAGACATGCGCCATTCCAGGCAACGGGCCGATCAGCGGTAGGCCGTCGGCCGTTTCGCCGAAGCTTCCGCCCCAGGCGTGGGCGACGCGGGTATCCGCTCTCGGCCACAGCCGCTTCAGCTTCTCCTGGATTGCGCTGATCTTCGCCGGCAGCTTTCGGTCCCGCGCCGCGTCGTCAGTCGTAGCGTCGTCCTCGCCGCCGACGACGATGCGGTTGTCGGCGGTCGTGCGCATGTAGAGGTAGGGGTGGTTGTTCTCCCAGATCAACGCCCTGTCGCGCCAGAAGGTGACGGGATCCTGCGGCACGGTGGCGAATGCCCAGCTCGAACTTGTGCGGTGCAGCTTCGGCATGTCGAAGCCCGGCATTGAATAGCCCGTCGCCAGCACGACATGCCGCGCCTCGATGACATCGGCGCCATCCGTTTCCGCCGTGACGCGACCGCCTTCGCTGTGCAGCGCGGTCACCGAAGCGCTGACCAGCTGCGCCCCGCGCCGCAAGGCCATCTCGATCAGCGCCCAGGTGAGCAGCAGCGGATCGGCTTCCGCTGAACCCGGCGAATAGATCGCCCCATCCCGATCGAGCTCGAATTGCGTGAACAGATCGGGATGTTCGAGATAGACGCCGGGCAGGCCCGCCCGCCGGCGAAGCTGGCGCTCTTCCCTGAGGTCGCGGGCGCCTTCCTGATTGACGGCGAGATAAAGCGTATTGCGTGACCGGAAGCCGCAGGCGATGCCGTTCGCTGCAATCAGCTTCGAAAGCCCGGCGACGGCGGCGGCGCTGCGGCGGTAGATTCCGGCCGCACGTTCGAAGCCGTAATAGGCCTCGAGTTCCATGAGCGTGCTGTCGATTTCCCATTGCAGCATCGCCGTGCTGGCGGCGGTGCTGCCGAAGCCCGGCTCCTCCCGGTCGACAATAACGATGGAAAAGCCGCGCGCCGCCAGATGGTCTGCGATCAGCGCGCCGGTGATGCCGCCGCCGATTACCAAGACATCCGTGGAAAGGCTCTGCGCCATCGGCCGCCATTGCGGACGGATGGCGTTCTTCCCCCAGAGCGAACGGCCGCTGACCATCTGGTCATGATCGGATTCGTCGAGATCGAGATCGGACGCCACTATGTCTCCTCGCTTGATCACTTCGGCAATTGCGGCTGCGGCCTTTCTTCGATCAGCAATTCCTCGATGATGGTCATGGCGATCAGCGACAGCGGCAGCGCCAGCATGGCGCCGACGGCGCCCCACATCCAGGTCCAGAACAGGATGGCGAGGAAAACGACAAAGGGGTTGATTTCCAGCCGCCGTCCCATCACCGCCGGAAAGATCAGGTTCTCCATGACGAGATGCACGGTGAAAAAGGCCGCGGCCGGCACCAGGCCGACGATGAAGGCATCATAGGTGATGATGCCGGCGATGGCGACGGATAACGTCATCAGTGTGATGCCGAGATAGGGAATGAAGCTCGATACGAAGGCGAAGAAGCCCCAGAGCACCGGCGCCGACAACCCGCTTGCATAGGCGATGACCGTCATCACCACGCCAAGCCCGATATAGATCAGCGAGGCGGTGGCGAAGTAGAAGCCGAGCACCTGCTCCACGGCATTGATGATGCGGATCGCGGCTAGCCTCTGCGGGCGGGTGCGGAAGGTCATGATGATCGTCTTGCGCAGATTGACCCGGCTGGCGAGGAAGAGGAGCAGCGCGGCGAAGAAGATCAGCCCTTGTATCAGCGCGGGTGTCAGGCTTGTTGTCACCAGATGCAGTACGCTGCCGGTGTTTTCGAGCAGGGCGCCGATCGACATCGGCCCGCTTTCGAACGTCGCCGGCGTGATGTGCAGCCATTCGATGCGCTCGAGGTAAGGCATGATGCGGCTTATCGTCCGCTCCACGAAAGCCGGGGCTTCGTTGGCAAGCGTCGTCAGCGGATCGGCAAGCGAAGTGACCAGCAGGACGATGACCAACGCGACGGTGCTTGACAGAAGGAAGGCGTTGGCGAGCCTTGGCACGCCCATTTTGCTGAGATTTTCCGCGGCGAGGCCGAGGATCATGCCGACGACGACGGCAAGGGTGATCGGAATGAGGATCAGCGACATCATATAGACGCCGGCAAGGCCGAGGATGGCGAAAATGCCGATGATCGCCCAGGCCATGCTGATATCGAGCCCGTCCTTTTCCAGCCGATGCACCGGCGGCGACGGTAGTTCCTCCGCTGTCTCCTGCAACGACTTTGCCCAGGCGCTGGTTTGGCGTTCGCCGATGGCGATCTTCTTTGCGTGTTTGCGGATGCCGTTGGCGATGCCCATTCCGTGAGGTCCTCGAAGCCCCATTGCTTCGCCACAAGAACGCGCTGATCAGGTTCCGGTTCCGCCGGCGATGGCGCTGTCGGGGAGACATCGATCAGCCTGCCGCGAAAGGCGTTGATGGCTGCGGCGTCGGCGCAGATTCATTGGCAACCAGGCCGATTTGAGCCCGCCGCCGGAACAACCTCGCAGTCGCTGGCGTTCGACGTCAGAAGGAGATAGCCCATGATTGCAGATCCCGATCAGAGGAAAACCACGGAGACCTATTCGACCGATCCTCCCTATGCGGACGAGACGAGGCTCAAGGCAGCCGATCAGCGGCGGTGGTGGGTCTGGACCGTCCTGGTGGCGGGCGCGGCCGTTCTCGTCATCGCCGGCGTGAGCGTTGCGATCTGGCCCGATCCCAGCAACAATGATCCGACGGCGACGGCCTCGACCAAGCCGGATCCGATCAATACGCAGCCGTCCGGTCCCGGCGTCTTCAACGATGATCCGGTTTCCGGCCCTGCACGGCCGCCCGAAGCGACGGACCGTTCGCCCACGCCGCCCGGAAGCGGCGGCTGACCGACGCAGCCGGGACAGAGAAGGTCAATAGCCTCTCAAGGCTCAGGCCGAAAGCGTCAGGCCGATGCCCCAGGGGTCCCGGAGAAAGACGCCGCCATCGCGCTTCTCGCTCTTGATCTCCAGCGCGTCGAGCTTGGTGACCGCCGCGTCAAGAGCTGCCTTGTCGTTGAAGCGGACCGTGTAGTCCGAAAGACCTGTCATATTGTCGGCGCGCGCTGTGGCGCCGCGGCTATTCCAGATATTGGCGGCGAGATGGTGGTGATAGCCGCCAGTCGCAAAAAAGCTGGCGCCAGGGCGGCTCGCCATCAGCTTGAGGCCGAGTAAGTCGCGGTAGAAGGCGTCGGCCTGGGGAATATCCCCGACCTGCAGGTGCAGGTGACCGATCGCCGTCCCCTCAGCCATGCCGTCCCAGCGATCGTCGGGCGCGCTGTCGTAGAGCGCCTGCAGGTCGAGGCGCAGCGTCGACATCTCCACCATCCCGTCCTCGTGGAATTTCCATTGTTCGTGCGGCCGATCGGCATAGACTTCGATGCCGTTGCCCTCGGGATCGGAAAGATAGATTGCCTCGCTGACGAGATGATCGGAGGCGCCGTCGAGCACGACGTTGTTGTGGGCGGCGTGGCGCAGCCAGCGCGCCAGTTCGGTGCGGCCGGGCATCAGGAAAGCCGTGTGGAAAAGACCGGCGGCATTGCGCGGCGCGATCGCGGCATTCCGAGCGGTCGTCAGCGTCAGCAGCGGCAGAGCGCCGACGCCGAGGACCTCGCCGCTCGCCGTCTTCTCGATGACCTTCAGGCCGAGCATCGACTGATAGAAGGCGGAAACGAGACCGAGGTCGGTGACGACGAGATGCGACTGGTCGATATAGGCAGGTCGCGTCAGCGCATAGGATGTTTCTTTCGTCATCGATTGCTCTCCTGCCTCTGAAGTTGAAGGCGTACCGGCGGTGGCGGCAACCATGCCGCCCGTAGCAAATCCGAGAAAGTGTCGCCGGTTCATTCGCTTGATTTCCCTCGGTTGCCGTACTTGATCCCTATATGGCCTATCCCGATTGTTCACAGAAGGCTCGTTTTTGAGGATGAAGCGTTGAGCAGGTGTTGACGATGACGTGCACCGGCTTGATCGGGATCAATGCGCCCATATCTTCATTAGAGCAAGCTTGTGCATCTCAGTCAGGAGGGAAGCCATGTACAGGAAGATCATCGTGGCGATCGCGCTCAGCGGCCTCAACAGGGGAGAGAACATTCTCCGCAAGGCCGCGTCGCTGCTCGACGCGGGCGGCGAGATCGTCGCGCTCAACGTCGTCGAGGATGTGCCGACCTATGTTGCGATCGAATTGCCGGCCAATATGCTCGACGACGCGATTAGGGACGGCCGCGACAAGCTGGAAGCGCTGGTTGCCGCAACCGGGGTCGCGGCAACGATCGACATCCGCAACGGACCGCCGGCCAAGGCCATCATCGCGGCCGCCGAAAGCCACGCCGCCGACCTCATCATCCTCGCCTCGCATATTCCGGACTTTTCCAACTACTTTATCGGCGCCACGGCCGATCGCGTCGTGCGTCACGCCAAGTGCTCCGTGCTCGTCGAGCGGCAGAAGATCTGAAACTGCGTCGCTCCGTTTCTGAGTGCTTTGCCGCACCATTGCGGCGAGGCACGGCCGTGCGGTCTGTCACGAAGATTTACCGCCGGCGCGATCTGCCGCAGTTGCGCCCCCGTGCGTTCGGTGCGACGATCGCGACCGGGTACGAAACGGGTTCGCGTGCATGGCCGAGTTCAACGGTATTCGCTGGGCTTACGACAGGTATGAGCTGATCGCCGACGGCATCGTCCACGGCGTCGGTCTTGTGCTGGCTCTGATCGGCGCCACAGTTCTGATCTTCTACGCCACGGTCTGGAGCTCCCACGGCGCGCTCGTCGCCGCCTGGATCTATGGCGTCGGGCTGGTGCTGACGCTTGCCATTTCCTTTTCCTACAATGTCTGGCCGGTCTCGCGCACCAAATGGTTCCTGCGCCGCTTCGATCATTCGGCGATTTTCATCCTGATCGCCGCCACCTATACGCCCTTCCTCGAACGCGGCGCCGATGATCCGCTGCTCTTCTTCATGCTGGTGGCGATTTGGCTGTTCGCTGCCATTGGCATCGTCCTGAAATGCGTCTTTCCGGGGCGTTACGATCGCCTCGCCATCCTGCTTTATCTCGCAATGGGCTGGAGCGGCGTGCTGGTGGCGGGGTCTGTGGCCGCGCGCATTCCCTCCGCTTCGATGCTGCTGATCGTCATCGGCGGCGTCATCTATTCGCTTGGCGTCATCTTCCATGTCTGGGAGAAGCTGCGCTTCCAGAACGCCATCTGGCACGGTTTCGTCGTCATTGCTGCGGCCGTGCATTATTCGGCGGTCTTCACCTGTTTCAGCGTGCCGACGCCTGGCTTCTGACGCCGCCTTGACGATGTCGCCGCTCTTCTGCATCCGCCGTTTACAATAGTTGGGGCGGGGCGTATGCCGCGGTTGCAGACAAATACGAGCCGAGCCGACCATGACAGACGCCATCCTTATCCGTGACGCCGCCGAAGCCGATCTTGCCGCCATCCGCGATATCTACAATCACGCGGTCGAGCATACGACGGCGATCTGGAACGAGACGCAGGTCGATCTTGAAAATCGGCAGGAATGGATGAGGGCCCGCCGAGCGCGGGGCTTTCCCGTTATCATCGCCGAGATTTCAGGCAAGGTGGCGGGCTACGCCTCCTATGGCGATTGGCGGCCCTTCGACGGCTACCGCCACACAGTCGAGCATTCCGTCTACGTCGAAAAGGATTGCCGCGGCGCCGGCATCGGCGAGGCCCTGATGCGCGAGCTGATCGCGCGTGCTGCCGCTGCCGGAATGCATGTGATGATCGCCGGCATCGAGGCCGACAATACCGCCTCGATCCGGCTGCACGAGAAGCTCGGTTTCCGCATCGCCGGCAGATTTTCGGAGGTCGGCACAAAGTTCGGCCGCTGGCTTGATCTCACCTGCATGGAGCTTCGCCTGCCCGACGAGGCGGATCGATCGGCAAATTAATCGCAAGGGCGTTCGCCATCTTTTTATTGTAGTCTGAGCTGTGTAAAAATGAGGGCCGCCTGCTTCGCCGGGCGAGCCTTGAAAGCGTAATGGAGGTGAACAGTTCAATGGCAACGCATAGATCGCCGCTCGGCCTCCTTGCCTTGACGCTTCTCGCCTTTGCCCCGTTCTCCGCTGGCGCCGCCGACTGCGGCAGCACCGCCTCGCCGAAGCTCGACTGGCAGGATTGCACCAAGAAGAACCTGATGCTGCAGGGCAGCGATCTTGAAGGCGCCAACCTCTTCGGCACCGATTTTTCGCTGACCGATCTTAGCGGCGCCAACGTCAAGTCGGCCAATCTGGAGAAGGCGACTTTGGTACGCGCCTCGCTCGAGGGCGCGCATGCCGAGGGCGCCAACTTCGCCAAGATCGAGGCCTATCGCTCCAGCTTTGCCAATATCGTCGCCGACGGCGCTTCCTTTGCCGGCGCCGAATTGCAGCGGGCCAATTTTGCCGCCGCCCGGCTTGCCGGCGCCAGCTTCGAAAAGGCCGAGCTCGGCCGCGCCGATTTCGACAAGGCGGTGCTGACGGGGGTAAAATTCTCTTTCGCCAATCTTTCCCGCGCCGATCTCTCCAACGCCACCTTCGAGGGCCCGGCGATGTTTGAGCGCGCCTTCATGTTCCTGACCCGCATCGAAGGACTTGACCTCTCGGCCGCGACCGGGCTCGAACAGGCCCAGATCGAACTCGCCTGCGGCAATGCCGAGACCAAGCTGCCGACAGGCCTCTCGGCACCTTCAACTTGGCCATGTCCTGCCGAACACGAGTGATTGCTCGGGCCTTCGGCGGCGACATCATTCGGATTGATAGCCCAGCCAAGCAATGCCTGGCTGTCGTGGAAATGGCGGGTTGACCTAATGCAATCTCAACTCGCCGATGACGCGGCGCCATTCATTCGGTCCGATCAGCCGCTGATGGCTATAGCGGACGGAATGCAACGGCCCGTCGAGATTGCACTGCCAGAAATCCAGGAACTTGTGCATCTCCGGAAAGTCCGGAGCGAGATCGTAATCCTGCCAGACGTAGGTCTGCAGAACGGATTCGAAATCCGGGAGGCGGTACAGGATATGCGCGGTGGTAAGGCCGTAACCCTTGAGCTGGCGCTCTAGATCCGAATGAAATTGCATGCTTCATCTCCGTTTCACGACAACGAGGAGGCGGCGCAAATTTTCGCGTCCATCCACGAATTTTCGCAACGCAGACGCCGTATTTATTGTTCCTTCTCAGCGTGTTAGCAGCCGCGGCGGATGAGTGCTAATTTTTTCTTTGCGGCCCCTTGAAATGCAAATATCGCGAGACCAGATCATTGCGCGCAAACGCTCGACAGAGGTTTGCACCCGCCCGGACTGGTCATCCGGTCCGGCCAGGGGAACAACATCGTTATTGTTTGTCCATTGGAGGAAAACATGTCGTTCCGACCGCTTCATGATCGCATTCTCGTCCGCCGCGTCGATTCCGACGAAAAGACCAAGGGCGGCATCATCATTCCTGACACCGCCAAGGAAAAGCCGCAGGAAGGCGAGGTCATCGCCGTCGGCCCCGGCGCACGCAACGATGCCGGCCAGATCCAGGCGCTCGACGTCAAGGTCGGCGATCGCATCCTGTTCGGCAAGTGGTCCGGCACGGAGATCAAGATCAAAGGCGAAGACCTGCTGATCATGAAGGAAAGTGATGTCATGGGGATTATCGAAGCCCAGGCCGCTGAGAAGATCGCCGCCTGAGGCGATTTCCGCGCATTAGTGAAAACGCTGCCTATTGAAGGAGTGACAGAATGGCTGCGAAAGAAGTCAAGTTCCATAGCGATGCCCGTGAACGCATGCTGCGTGGGGTCGATGTGCTGGCCAATGCGGTGAAGGTGACCCTCGGCCCGAAAGGCCGCAATGTCGTGATCGACAAGTCCTTCGGCGCGCCACGCATCACAAAGGACGGCGTTTCCGTCGCCAAGGAAATTGAGCTCGAAGACAAGTTCGAAAACATGGGCGCCCAGATGGTTCGCGAGGTCGCTTCGAAGACCAGCGACATCGCCGGCGACGGCACCACGACTGCGACGGTGCTCGCCCAGGCGATCGTCAAGGAGGGCGCCAAGGCCGTGACCTCAGGCATGAACCCGATGGACCTGAAGCGCGGCATCGATCTCGCCGTCAGCGCCATCGTCGAAGAACTGAAGACCAACGCCCGCAAGATCTCCAACAATTCCGAAATCGCCCAGGTCGGCACCATTTCCGCCAATGGTGATCCCGAAATCGGTCGCTTCCTGGCGGAAGCCATGGAAAAGGTCGGCAATGA
>NZ_FMAJ01000015.1 GCF_900094625.1 Rhizobium aethiopicum
TCATTGCCGACCTTTTCCATGGCTTCCGCCAGGAAGCGACCGATTTCGGGATCACCATTGGCGGAAATGGTGCCGACCTGGGCGATTTCGGAATTGTTGGAGATCTTGCGGGCGTTGGTCTTCAGTTCTTCGACGATGGCGCTGACGGCGAGATCGATGCCGCGCTTCAGGTCCATCGGGTTCATGCCTGAGGTCACGGCCTTGGCGCCCTCCTTGACGATCGCCTGGGCGAGCACCGTCGCAGTCGTGGTGCCGTCCCCGGCGATGTCGCTGGTCTTCGAAGCGACCTCGCGAACCATCTGGGCGCCCATGTTTTCGAACTTGTCTTCGAGCTCAATTTCCTTGGCGACGGAAACGCCGTCCTTTGTAATGCGTGGCGCGCCGAAGGACTTGTCGATCACGACGTTACGGCCTTTTGGGCCGAGGGTCACCTTCACGGCGTTTGCAAGGATGTCGACACCGCGCAGCATTTTCTCGCGGGCTTCGACGCTGAATTTGACTTCTTTAGCAGCCATGTCCTCACTCCTTCATCGGCAGCTAGCGCATGTCGGCAAGTGTTCACCGGTCTTGCGAGAACGACATGCACAAAATTAATATCTAAAGCGCGAGGTGCGAATCTCGGATATTGCAACGCGCTTTAGCGTTGACTGGCGACTTGATGGCCTCAGGCGGCCTCTTTCCGTTCGCTCTGGGGTTCGATGATACCCATCACGTCGCTTTCCTTCATGATCAGCAGGTCTTCGCCGTTGATCTTGATCTCCGTGCCGGACCACTTGCCGAACAGGATGCGATCGCCGACCTTGACGTCGAGCGCCTGGATCTGGCCGGCATCGTTGCGTGCGCCGGGGCCGACGGCGATGACCTCGCCTTCCTGCGGCTTTTCCTTGGCGGTGTCAGGAATGATGATGCCGCCCCTGGTCTTTTCGTCGGAATCGATACGGCGGACGAGAATGCGGTCATGAAGCGGTCGGAACGACATGTTTTCCTCCATCGACAGACAATGACGACGTCGTTTGCCCTTGCCGGACCGGATGATTGGTCCCGAGGGCAACGCCGCGCGCGCCTTGCGCGAATGATCTGGTTCGAGAGCCCGTTGATTTCAAGGGGAGTGGGACAAAAATTGGCACTCTCCAGCGGCGACTGCTAACGAGCCCCTCCGGGAACTGAAGACCCGCTCCGGCGTTCGACATAAAGACGATGGTCGTCCCCTCGTCTCGAAGGCGAGTTCAGACTGCACTTAGGCTTGAATCCGGATTTCGGCGTTCCTAGCTCTCAGGCGATCGAGGCTCGATGAGCTCGATCTCCGTCCCACGTCTTTAGGAGTGAGTGACATGGAAGAAAAGACAAATATAATCAAAGACCTCAGCATCGAGGAACGCGAGGAGATCTTCGTCGATATTGCTCGTACGCTGGAGGATACGGCCCGCGAGGCTCTTGTCGAGGGCAATACGCACTTTGCTGTATTGTCCAACAACATGGCCGAAGCGATCCGCATCAATGCCGACGAACTCGCCCGGGACGATCCCGAGAATGCCGAGCGTGTGTTGCTCCAGGCAACTGCGATGATCTCCCAGTTCGAAGCCGTGCACCCTTATCGCATGGTAAGCATGGCCGTTCATTGACCGCCGGCAGGACGGTTCGGCTTGATTGCCCGCCCGGATCAGTCGCCGCATGCGGAACTCTCGCGGCTGGCGCAGGTTATTGGATAGCAGCATCGAAAGGTGATCCATGACCACTTCTAAAACCAACATGCCACCCGATAGCGGAACAGACGACGCGCGCTCGTTCGATACGCGACGGACGGACGCCGATCGCCAGGGGGCAGCGGAAGCCGCCGCGCGCAACGCGCGCTCGATATTGGATGGCGATAGCGGCACTGAAACCCCAAGCCTGAAACTGGCGAAGGAATATCTGAGCCTCGGTGGGCGCCGCCGATCCAAGATCGACGACAACATCACCACGGTTCGCCAGTGGGAGGAGGATCCGCCGGAGGCCGAACGCTTTTGGCAGGAGCGGGTAGAGACGCTTTCAAAGGATCAACGCAAGCAGGTGGAGGATTTTCTTCCGACCATCAACACGCCGTAAAACGACGCCGCTCGGCTCATCGAGCACAATTCCCAAAGCTGCGCCGAACGTTGTCCGAAGATGGCGAAAAAGCGCTCGGCCGGATAGGCCGGACCGAGTTGCGAGGTCAGGTCGGAACTGGAGAAGATCATGGCCATAGACAAACACGAGCAGATACGCCGGCGCGCTTACGAAATATGGGAGGCCGAAGGCCGTCCTGAGGGGGCGGACCTGCGTCATTGGATGCAAGCCTGCGACGAGCTGGCCGGCGATGACGAACACGCGACGCTGCAAGACCTGATTGATCAAGATGACAGGGATGATGCGGCGCTGCTTCAAGGGGCCGGGGAGAGTGGTGATCTCGATCGGCCGCGAGCTGAACTCGCTCAAGTTGCGGGGGCGGCGACACCCGGGATCGTGCCCGATATCGAGATAACGACGGGGGAGAAGCCTTCCCGGCGAAAGATCAGAAACACCGAAGGACCGTAACCGTCATGCAGCATCTCGACCATGCCATGCAAGTCGCCTTCGAGGCGCATAAAGGGCAGGTGGACAAGACCGGACGGCCGTTCTTCGACCACTGCCAGCGGGTTGCATTGCTCGTCTCGGGCGACGATGCACGAACGGTCGCTTATCTTCACGACGTCGCCGAAAAGGGCAGTGGCTGGACGCTCGACAGGTTGCAGGAGGAAGGTTTCCCGCCAGCAATCATCTCCGCGGTGGATGCTTTGACCCGGCGGGCGGAAGAGCCCGATGACGAATTCGTCAGACGCGCCGCATCGAACCCACTGGCGCTCCCGGTCAAACAGGCCGACCTCGAAGACAATCTTCGGCAGGCCGAACAAGCCGGCAAGGACACCGAGAAGTACCAGCGTGGTCTTGATCTCCTGCACGAGATCAGGAACGAACGGTAGCTCTTCAAGCCGACGCCTCGCGAAGAATGCCTTTGCCGCGCCTCCTCTTGCTCACTTGATATTCTCCGCCGCGCCCGCAACCATTCTTCAACCATAGAACGCATAACGCCATGATGCTGACCTTGAGGTGAGGCGCATGTTAACCGGCAGGACCTATAGTCGCCTCTATGTGGACCAACGGGGGAATGATCGTGTCCGGCGAACTGCACACAGTCCTTGCAATGGGAGGCACCTTCTCAGCCCCGCATGGTCCCCGCGACGATCTTGAGCGACAAGGTATCTTGCTACGCGTTCTCGACCGAAACGAGTTTCACGAATGCGCCGCGAAGCGACCGCTACCGGAGCTTATTCTGCTGGAGGCCCTGTCGGAGGGAGATGGCCTCGAAGACTGCCGGCGTCTCAAGGAAAATCCCGTAACGCGTGATATTCCGGTGATGATCCTCGTTTCGCCGGAGGACGAGGAGAGCCGGATTGGCGGGCTTGCCGCCGGCGCGGTGGATTGCGTGTCCAATCTTGTCTCCGCCGCGGAGCTCGTCGCCCGCATAAACCGACATGTTGAGTTCGGCGCAGTTCAAGCGGGACTGCAGCGGCGCAACGAACAGCTCCACACGGCGCTTGCCAGCATGGGGCAAGGAGTCTGCCTGTTTGACGAGGGCGGCCGGCTGCTCCTTTCAAACAACCGTTATGCCGAAGTCTATGGACTCGATCCGTCCGTCATTCATCCGGGACAGTCACTCGAAGACATCTTGATTTTGAGACACGAGGTCGGTGCTGTTCCCGCCACTTCGACCTCGGAATATCTCGCTTGGGCGGAAGCGACCAATATGGGCGATACACCTCAGGATTGGATCAAGGAACTGAAGTCGGGCCAGATCATCCGCGGCTATCACCAGCGAACGCTGGACGGCGGCTGGGTGTCGACCCACGAGGATATCACCCAGGCCTGGCTTGCCGAAAAAGCCCTTGCCAAGGCGCACGCCCAGGCAGAACGCGCAGAACAGGAGGCGCGGGCGGCGCATGCCCGTCTTTTGGCGGCTTTCGAAGTCGTCCCGGAAGGCCTCGTCTTGTTCGACGCGGAAGACCGCTTCGTCCTCTGGAACAGGAGATACGAACAGCTCTACGCCGAAAGCGGTGATATGCTGGTGAAAGGCATGCGCTTCGAAGATCGCCTGCGTGCGGGCCTCGAACGCGGCCAATATCCGGAAGCAGCCGGGCGCGAAGAGGCGTGGCTGACGGAGAGGCTGGCGCTTCATGCCGAGCCCAGCAGCAAACACGAGCAGCGCCTGCCCGGAAACCGGTGGATACGGATCGAAGAACGCCAGATCTCCGAAGGCGGGAGTGTCGGCATACGAGTCGACATCACCGATCTCAAGATGCAGGAAGCGTCGTTCAGGCTGCTGTTCGAGGGCAACCCGATGCCGATGTGGGTTTACGACCGTGAAACATTGAGGTTTCTCCACGTAAACCAGGCCGCCATCGATCACTACGGCTACCGACTGGAGCAATTCCTGACGATGCGACTGCCCGACATTGAGGCGCCACAGGAATGCGACCGACCGCCGGCCGTCGTCTTCGATGTCGAAGATCCTGCCTCGACCCGCTCCTCGCGGCATCTCAAGCGAGATGGCGCGGCCATCGAGGTCACTGTCTATTCCACCTGTTTGAACTACAAGGGCAAGGCGGCGTCGCTGATGGCTGTCGTCGACGTCACCGAGGCCAAGCGCGCCGAAAAGGCATTGCTGCAGCACCGTGACACGCTTGAAGAGATGGTGCGGTCCCGCACGGTCGAACTGGCGCGGCAGACGGAAGAGCTCGAGCGGATGCTCGAACAGGAAAAGCAGATCAACGAGTTGCAGCGCCAGTTCGTCTCGATGGCATCGCATGAGTTCCGCACCCCGCTTGCGGTGATCGACGGCGCGGCGCAGCGCCTCATCCGGCGCAAGGAGGCGGCGACGCCGGAATTCCTCGCTGAAAAGGCGGAGCAGATCCGAAGCTCGGTGTCTCGCATGCTGGAACTGATGGAAAGTATTCTTGCCGCCGGGCGGCTGGATCATGGCCGGATCACCATCGTGCATAAGCCCTGCTCGATTGCCGAGATCATCGAAACCTGCAGCGCCCGCCAGGAAAGCATCCGACGCTCCCACCGTTTCCTGCTCGAACTGGACGGGCTTCCCCCGACCATCTTCGGCGATCAACCCGCGCTCGACCAGGTTTTCAGCAACCTCTTCTCGAATGCCGTGAAATACGCGCCCGATGCCCCGAACGTTCATGTGACCGGCTGGCAGGACGGGGCCAACGTCTGCATCAAGGTGCGCGATGAAGGCATCGGCATCGATGCCGACGACCTGCCGAAGATGTTCCAGCGCTATTTCCGCGCCAGAAGCTCCACCGGCATCGCCGGCACCGGCATCGGCCTCAATCTCGTCAAACAGATCATCGAGCTTCACGGCGGAACGATCGAGGTGGCGAGCAGCCGCGGGAACGGCACGACCTTCACGCTGCGGCTACCCATCAGCGCCGAGATGTCGGATGAAGCGCGCGTTGCTGCTGGCCGCTAGGCAAGGGAGACTACTTCCTTTCACGCGAGACGTAGGAGGCTCACAATGATCGACCGCCAGCGGTTTGATCTCGAAGCTTATGTGCAGACATTGCAGCAAGGCCGTGTTTTATCTGCGGCTTGGTCAGGGATGATCCCGCATTCTTTCACCATCGCATTTTCGAAGACGACGAAACGATCATTTTCCTGAGCAAGTATCCAACGTTGCCAGGATATTGTCTTGTCTGTCCGAAGGAACATCGCGAGGATTTGGCGCGCGATATGGCGACAGATGAATATCTCCGGCTGCAGGAGAAGGTGCACCTGCTGTCTTGCGCCCTGAAACGGGTCTTTGACGCCGAGCGAATTTATGTACTTTCGCTCGGTAGCCAGCAGGCCAACAGCCACTTACATTTTCATGTCGTTCCCTTGCCCTCAGGCGTGCCTCTCGAAGAACAGCAATATCACGCAGTGATGGCAGAGCATGGCGTTCTACAGATCCCCGATAATCAGATGGCAGAGATGGCGCGGGAGATCGCCCGGGCATTCCATTCTGAGAGAACTGACCGTAGTTAGATTTCAAGGCGCTCGAGTGGCCCAAGAATGGTGATGCCTTCGCTGCGCGCGGCATTCGCCATCTTCCGATCAGCCGTCGCCAGAGGCAGGTCCTCCGCTTTGGCCAGGGCGACATAGCTCGCGTCATATCCTGTCAGCGCATAGCGGCTCGCCAGGTCGAGTATCAACCCGTCGCCCCCCGATCCGGCGTCCTCCAAGGCAAGTCCCCGCAATTGCGTCATCAGCAGCAACGCCTCGCCGGATCGAAGCCGCCCACGTCGCTCGGCCATCAGAAACAGATTGCGCGTTTCGAACCAGAATAAGGTCGGCACCAATGCAACTGTCGCGCTGAGCTCAGACATCAGTTGGTCGGCTGCGTCGTGTTGTTCGTCAGGAAGAAACCAGGCAGCGGCGATGGAGGCGTCAAGAACAAACGCCATTAGTAGCGCCGGCCTTCGTCACGCCATTCTCGGATTTCTTCTTGCGTCGTCAATTGACGGCCGGCACGTTGCGCCTTGATCTCGGAGATCAGTGCGTCGATATCGTTTTCACGACGAATGCGTGAAAGCCGGGCAACAGGTTTGTTGCCGCGGGAGATGATAACCTCTTCGCCGGCTTCAACCTTTGCCAATAATTCCGACAGGTGTGTCTTCGCTTCGGCGACTTTGACCGTGACCGCCATGACGGATTCTCCGTGGTTCTTGTCCATCTTCGAGCAGACGGCGCTTTGGTGAACCGCTCGACGAGCGCCGATGATAGGCTTCATACACCAAGTTGGTCAACCCCTAACCAACTCATCCGGGCCGCGACCCGGATGCGAGCGGCGTCGTCAGAGACTTTGATGGGAAGGCGGGTTTCAAAGCTGGAGCTGCAACGCGAATGCCGGCACCGGAACGCCCTTCTCGCGGAAGTGCCGCTCCACTTCTTCAAGCGCCGGGCAGACCGGAGAGCGCTCCAGTGCCTGCGTCCAATTCTCCTGAACAGGCAGAGCCATTGCCGCGGTGGCCAGCAGGGTGGTTCCCGGGCTGATTTCGCCGCGCAGCTGCGGCAGCAGGGTCTTGGCATGGATGAGATTGGTGTTGGGGATCGGGCTCATCGCGTGGCCGGTTCTCGGATGAGGCGAGAGGTCGACGATCGCGCTGACGTCGGTCTGTCCGTACCAGACGGCCCGCCTTTCCGCCTGTTCGGATCGATCGGCGCTGAAATCAGCGCGTTCGATCGCAAAACCACCCTCTGTGGTGCTGAGCCCACGCGGCGTGGTTATACGGTGAATGCGGATGTGCCAGGGGTTTGCGGGAAGCAGCCAGGTTTCGATGATGATGTCGTTCCAGGGGCGCCAGCGCGAATAGAGCCGGTCGCCTGCGATCAGCGCCTCCTCCATGGTCTCGCGCATGCGGAAATGAACGCCGTCATCGGAAAGGCCGAGCATTCCGTCGAAGCTTGCTGCCTGAAAGTTCCGGTCGTCGGCCTCGATGTTGAAGGTGTAGCGGGTCGAATAGACAAACTTCGAATATTTCTCATTTGCGCCGCGCATCTTGTCGTGCTGTTGGCCGGAGGAAAGCACGACCACATTCCCCGGTGAGTGCATGGCGACCATGCCTGCTTGTTTCAGCGCCACCGGCTCGGGGAATTCCGGCTGCGGTGCCTCTTCGGCGGTCCAGAACGGATGATCCTCGGGAAGGGCGAGCGGCAGGAAGAATTTCAGCGCCCAATAGGGCGAACCGGGCGAGTTGTAGCTCTCGCTCATCAGCAGGTTTGGATAGCCGTAGCCCACCGAGAGAACGCCATCGCGTTCGGCGATCGGCATCGCCGACCACCAGCGGATATGGCGCATATAATAGCCCTTGATCTCGGCCCAGGTCAGCGCCTCGACGCCGGCGAAGGCCAGCGCGCCCCAGAAACCGCCAGCTGCAAAGCGGTAGGTCTGGCTGCGGCCAAAGGCGAGGGCGGCGCCATCCGGGCCGAACCAGTGACGAATATCCGCAGCGAAGGTCCGAGCGCGATCGCGGAAGCGCTCCTTGCGCGCTTCGTCGCCGCGCGCAAGCACGGTATAGATCAGGCCGTAGAAATGCATGGCGAAGGGAATGTAGTGGTCGACCCGCCGCACCGGCCCGTCGCGATACCAGCCTTCGCCGAGGTCGAAGGCCTCCAATTCGTCGAGATAGGCCACGGTCTTGCCGTGGTCGAACGCCACGCCGACGCGCTCAAGTCCGAGATCGATCAGGACGCGGAAGAATTTCCAGTTGTTGTCGATGAATTCCAGTTCGCGCGCCGCAAGAAGATAGGTGGCGACCGTCTTCTTCTGACTGTCGTTGAGCGGTTCCCAGATGTGTTCGGGGACGAGCGCCAGCGCGAAGCCGACGGCTGCGAGCTCGACGAGCCGCTGGTTGCGGTCGGCGAGATCACCCCAATATTCGGGATGGGTGGGATTGGTCCCGTTCGTCAGGCCGCGCCGATATAGATCCCAATACGGAAAATGCCTGCCACCGGCCGCAAGGGGAACGATGCCCCAGAGCGGCCGCGCAAACCCTTCCAGGTCCGCTGCCGCTCGATCGAAGATCGCGCCGGCGGCACCCAGGCGCACGCGGGCGCCGCCTTCGGAAAAATAGGGCAGCAGCGGGGTGAAGAGATCGTTGACGGCCTTTGCGAGGTCGTCACGAGTCTTCAGGGGATTGCCGAAAAGCGGATTTGCCCTGGCGGGATCATATATCATCGTCAGCTCGGAATTTCATAAAACAGGATCGGCCGCGGGCCGGATGCTGACCCGCGGCCGTCGATATCGCGTGAAGGCTTACTTGATGGCCTTCACGCCTTCGGTCATTTCCTTCAGCCCGTCATCGACGGAGGTGTTGTCGGTCATGATCGCGTCATGCGCGCGGTTGAGCACGACCTCGATCTTGGCGGCGTTCGGGTTGACCGCCATCTCCAGATAGGCCTTCAACGGTATCAGCGCTTCCTTGCTGGCCGCGTCCTCAGGAAAGCCGGGCGTTGCCGCGATCTTGGCGCTGACATCAGCGGTCTTGAGCGCGGGGAAGGTGCCTGTCGAGGCGATGACGGCTGCCCCTTCCGGGCCAGTGACGAACTTGATGAAGTCGAGCGCGGCTTCCTTATGGGTGGAATTGGCGTTGACCGCGAGACCCGAGATCTGCGCCGCCGTCGTGCCGGCGGCAACGCCATCGGGATGCGGGAACTTCACGATGCCCCAGTTCTTGCTCTTCGATTCACCCGATTTGACCTTGGCGATCTGGGTCCCGACGAACCAGGTACCCATCGGCAGCATGCCGATCGTGCCGTTGAAGAAGAGCGCAGAGTAATGCGTGTTCGACGTTTTCAGGAAGGCATAGGAGGGGATGGCGCCATCCTTCTGCAGGGTGAGCGCTCTTTCGTACCAGGGCTTCAGGAAGGCGTAGTCGCCGTCGACCAGCGTGTGTTTTCCGTCGAGGATGCCCGGCAGCTGGACGGTCGAACGCCAGGTGTGCAGCAGCGCGCCATAGGTCTTGTTGGTGCCCATGCCGCCGGCAAGTTTCTCGGCGGTCTCGTCGAACTGCGCCCAGGTCATGTCATTGGTCGGGTAGGGCACGCCTGCCTTGTCGAAAATGTCTTTGTTGTAATAGACGATCCAGAAGTCCGAGCGGAACGGCAGGGAGTAGATCTTGCCGTCGACGGTCAGTTCCTCGATCAGGCCGCCATAGGGCGTGGGGTCGATCTTCTGATCCTTCACGAAGCCGCTAAGATCGGCGATGTTGCCGGCGCGCACCAGGTTGGTATAGCCCGGCACGTCCTTGATGGTGACGATGTCGATATCCTTCGAGCCGCCGGTCAGCTGCGTCGAAATCATCTGCTGGTAGTCCTGCGAACCGAGATCCATTGGCTCGAACTTCACGTTGG
This sequence comes from Rhizobium aethiopicum, assembly GCF_900094625.1. Lineage (GTDB taxonomy): Bacteria > Pseudomonadota > Alphaproteobacteria > Rhizobiales > Rhizobiaceae > Rhizobium > Rhizobium aethiopicum. The sequence goes on from NZ_FMAJ01000015.1 coordinate 9,958, forward strand.
GGTGCTTGGCCTGATAGGCCTCGATCAGCGGCTTGTAATAGGCGGTTTTATCCCAGTCCCACAAAGCCCATTTCAGCGTTACGGCGTCTTGTGCAAGTGCGGCGCCGGCCGTTGTTGCGGCCAAGGTGAAACCCGCCACGGCGAGTTTCATCGTCCTCCCGAATTTATCCGAATACATTCCTGTTCTCCTTCCCTGGATCGTTTCTGGATCGACTGTTTTATGATGCGTTTGGTGCATGCGGTTTGCGGTGCGGCTGCGTTGTGTCCGGCAAATCCAGAACCATCACCGCCGCCCGATGGACGCCGAATGCGACGGCGAACATTCCGAGTGAAAAATTGACGGTCGCCGGCATGAACACGGAAACCGGATAAAAGAGGATATGCGTGAGCCACAGGGTGGCGTTGAAGGCGAGTGAGCCAAGCGCCGGAAGCGGGCGGACGACCGAGGCGAGCGCTGCGAGACGAAGGAGCCGCAGCGCCGGCAGATCACGCATCACCATCAGCATGATGAGATGGCAGGCGGTGACCGCAAGGAAGGTGGTTGCGACAAGCGCAACGGCCAGCGGTGCGGCAAGGACCAGATTGTCCCGCGCTCCGGCGGCATAGGTCAGGATCACATAGATGCAGATCGCAAAGGCCGCGCCCAGCGCCAGACCCCAGGCGGTGGCGCGCCAGAGATAACGCAGGAATGCCTCGGCGAAATCCCTGAGCAGATAGGTGTTGCGATCCTCTACCAAAGCCACCGAAACCCGGGCCATGGCGACGAGTGCCGCCGGCAGCGTCACGACGAGGAGCGAGGCAAGGAGAAACAAGATGTTCAGCTTGACCATCTCCCACCATTCGCGAGCGAGGATATCGGCGAAGAGCGCAAGGCCGGTCTTCGCGGGCGCATCCTTTGGAATGCCCGGCCCCTCCTTCGTCCACATGTCCCGCAACCACTGCATGGCCGTCTCCCGCAGGCGCCTCAGTAAAGAATCGACCGTTCCGTTTCCTTGTCGAACAGCTGCGCATTGCTCATGTCGGCGACGAGCGTCGCCTCGTCGCCGATCGCAGGCCGGAAGCGCGGCGAGACGCGGGCGATAAGATTGCGCCCGCCGGCCACCATGTTCAGATGCACTTCAGAGCCCATCGGTTCGGAAAGTTCGACGACCGCCTTCAGGGGCGCGAGATTCTCGGCCGGAATATCGGCCGGCGGCAGTTCGTGGAAATTCTCCGGACGGATGCCGAGGACCACTTCGCGGCCCTCATAGGGTGCGATCCTGCTCTTGTCGAAATGGGCGGGCAGTGGCAGCTCGCGGCCGTCGAAGACCGCGACGTAGCCGTCGCCCCGGCGCAGGATGGTCGAGGGCAGCATGTTCATCTGCGGTGCGCCGATGAAGCCGGCGACGAACATGTTGATCGGACGGTCGTAAAGGTTCTGCGGCGTGTCGACCTGCTGGATGTGCCCGTCCTTCATGACGACGATTCGGTCCGCCATGGTCATGGCTTCCACCTGATCGTGGGTGACGTAGATGAAGGTGGCGTCGAGGCGCTTGTGCAGCTTGGTGATTTCGGAGCGCATCGTGCCGCGTAGCTTGGCGTCGAGATTGGAAAGCGGCTCGTCGAGAAGGAAAACGGCCGGATTGCGTACCATGGCGCGGCCGAGCGCCACGCGCTGGCGCTGGCCGCCCGAAAGCGCCTTCGGCTTCCGGTTCAGGAGGTGCGTGATGTCGAGGATTTTGGCCGCATCATGCACCTGTTTATCGATGAAATCGCGTGAAACCTTGCGCAGCTGCAGGCCGAAGGCCATGTTCTTATAGACGGTCATGTGCGGGTAGAGCGCATAGTTCTGGAAGACCATGGCAATATCCCGATCCTTGGAGGGGACGTCGTTCATGACATCACCGCCGATCCGGAGCTCGCCTCCGGAGATTTCCTCGAGGCCGGCGATCATCCTGAGAGTCGTCGACTTGCCGCAGCCGGAGGGGCCGACCAGGATAATGAACTCCTTATCGGCGATCTCCAAATCGATATCGTGGACGACGGTGAGCGCGCCGTAGGATTTGTTCAGCTCTTTAAGCGAAATGCTGGCCATCGGGTCCTCCTGACGTCACCAATAGGAAGACCAGCGACGCGAAAGGCGCGTCAAAGCTTCCATGTAATAATAATCTCCCCAGGAGACGCATTCATCGACGCCCTCGCCGCGGCAGGTGTTGAAGGGCGATTTCTTCGAATAGGTGGCGTGCAGCACGAGTCCGTTCGAAACCGCCGGATCCTTGACCGCATAATGATCGGCGAGGCTCTTCATCATCCGCCGTGCCAACGTCCGGTAGCGTTCGGCGGCCTCGGCTTCGACGAGATCGGCCATTTCGAGAAGGCCGCAGGCGGTGATCGAGGCTGACGAACTGTCGCGCGGCTCGCCGTCGTCATCGGAAAAGACGAGATCCCAGTAGGGCACCATGTCGGCCGGCAGCCGGTTGAGATAGAAGGCGAGCAGCCGGTCGAAGGTTTCTCGATATTCATCGATCCGCTCGTAGCGATAGGAGGCCGCCATGCCCGCAATGCCCCAGGCCTGCCCGCGCGCCCATGCGCTGTCATCTCTGTAGCCCTGCTTGGTCGCGCCGCGGACCGGCGCTCCGGTAACCGGGTCCATATAGAAAGTGTGATAGGTGGAATCGTCTGGCCGGACCGAATTGGCGAGCGTGGTGCGGGCGTGAATGAGCGCGATCTCGCGGTATTTCGGATCGCCTGTCTCGCGGCTTGCCCAATAGAGGAGCGGCAGGTTCAAGAGGCAATCGATGATATAGCGGTATTCTTCCGCCTTGCCCTTGCGGCCCCAGGCCTGGATGAACTGGCCGATCGGCTGGAAGCGCTCGATCAGCTGGTCGGCGGCGAGGATTGCCGCCTTGCGGCCGTCTTCATCGCCGACGAGCTTCCAGGCGGCGATGCAGGACGGCGAATAGAGAAAGCCCATATCGTGATGATCGGTCTCGATCCGGTTTTCGATCCGGTGCAAGAACGACTGGACCTGAATTTGCGCGGCATGGCGGAAGATAGGGTCGCCGCTCTGCTCGAAAGCGAGCCAGAGCTCGCCGGGCCAGAAGCCCGCCGTCCACTGGTCGTTCGCGACTGCGGGGTAAAAATTTCCAACGCTCGAATGGTTCTGCGAGGCGTAGGTGAACTCGGGAAGGTTGCGCCTGATCTGCGCGACGGCAAGATCGAGCGCGGATTTTACCTCTTCGTCGGTGATCGGCTGCGGGGCGACTGAGGAAACGGCGTTCATGGTTTTAACCCTTCAGTCCGGTCGAGGCGATGCCTTCGACGAAGAAGCGCTGCAGAGAGAGGAACACGATGAGAACGGGGATGAGGGCGACGACGGAGGCCGCCATGATCAGCCCGTATTCGGCCGAATATTGCGAAATGAACATCCGCAGGCCGATCTGGACGGTCTTCAGCTCCGTCTTGGTGAGATAGATCATCGGCCCGAGAAAGTCGTTCCAGGTGCTGACGAAGGTGAAGATCGTCAAGGTCGAGAGCGCGGGCTTCGACAGCGGCAGCATGATGCGCGCCCAGATCTGGTATTCATTCATGCCGTCGATGCGGGCCGCCTCGCAGAGCTCGGTCGGGATAGACATGTAGAATTGCCGCATCAGGAAGACGCCGAAGGCGGTGAAGGCCTGCAAGCAGATCAGCGCCAGATGCGTGTTGTTGAGGCCGAACTCGCGCATCAGCAGGAATTGCGGCACCATATAGACCTGCCAGGGCATGGCGATGGTGGCGATATAGCCGAGGAACAGCGTGTTCTTGTAGGGGAAGTTCAGCTTGGCAAAGGCATAGGCCGCAAAGCTGGAAGTCACAAGCTGCAGCAGCGTGACGATGATCGTCAGCTTCGAGGTGTTGTAGATGAAAAGCGCAAGCGGGATCTTCGTCCAGATATCAACGTAATTCTGCCATTGCGGCTGCGACGGTATCCACTCGATTGGGAAGGCAAAGACGTCGCGGCTGAGCTTCAGGGAGGCCGACAGCATCCAGGCGAAAGGCATCAGCATGACGATCGTCACGGTGATGACGATGGCATAGAGGAGGACCGTTTTGGCGGTTACTTTGCGCCCTGCGATCCTCATGCTTCGTCCTCCCGCTGGCGGCGGAACTGGAAGATGGTGACGGCGAGCACGAGGAAGAACAGCACCAGCGAAACCATGCTGGAATAACCGAGATCCCAGGAAATGAAGGCTTCGTTATAGATGTGGTAGACGAGAACCAGCGTCGAGGTGCCGGGGCCGCCCTGGGTGATCATGTAGATCTGGTCGAACACCTTGAAGGACTGGATGGTCAGCATGACGGTGACGAAGAAGGTCGTCGGCCCGAGCTGCGGGACGGTGACATGGATGAACTTCTGCCAGGAATTGGCGCCATCGAGATCGGCGGCCTCATAGAGTTCGGAATTGATGCCCTGGAGACCGGCCAGATAGATGACCATGTAATAGCCCATGTTCTTCCAGATGCCGAAGAGGATCACCGTCACCATCGCCCAGTGGCGGTCGGCCGCCCATCCGGGCATGTTCTTGGGGTCGAGGCCGAGCGTGTAGAGGATCATGTTCACCGGCCCCATCTCGGGGTTGAAGATCATGTTCCAGACCACCGCTACGGCGACCAACGAGGCGACATAGGGAAAGAACATCGCCGTGCGGAAGAAATTGCGGCCGGCGATCTTCTGGTTGAGGAGGACGGCGAGGCCGAGCGCGCAGAGCAATGTCGCCGGCACTGAGGCGACCGTATAGATGATCGTGTTCCAGAAGGCTGCCATGAAGGCCTTATCTTCGAACAGGCGCCAGAAATTGTCGAGCCCGGCAAAGGTGATCGCATTCGAGCCGTCCCAATGCATGAAAGCAAGCGCGAAGGCGAAGAGGATCGGCCCGAGCGTGAAGACCGCGAAGCCGAGGAAATTCGGTGCGATGAAAGAATAAGCGACGAGCGCGCTGCGGATCTTGCGCTGCCGTTTGGACAGGACCGCGACCTTCCGGTCAGAGGTTGCCGGGGCGCGATCAGTCGCTATGACCGAATTCGATATGGACACCGATGCCTTCCTCCTGGGCGGATCTTCTGCGCTTGACGGCTTGCGGGTTCCTCTGCCGACCGTCGCCATTCTCCTCCGGTCAACGGCATAACACATATCCGGCACTGGTCAAACAAGTTCTGGATAGATCATACAAATTTTATAGCGAGCAGCGGAAACATATGATAGGTGAACATTGAAGGTCATACGCTGGTCGAGGCTCTATCCAGCGCGAGGAGGAACATGTTCAGCGAGATTTCAGGAGATCTGCCCGACAGCTTGGGCGACTTCACGCCCGGAACGGTCTCCTCCGATCGCGAGAGATGGAGCGCGGTGCCGCAGGCGATGCGCGATGCGGTCGTTCGCGACGCCGAAGCCACACTCGCGCGGGACTGGCCTCTGATCACGGCTTCAGACTACCGGGAATATACTGCTAACGGCAATCGTTCGCGCTTCGAGGAGCTTTATTTCACCCGACGGCGGATGCTCAACGATGTGGTGCTCGGCGAACTTGTCGAAGGGAATGGGCGGTTTCTGCCGAAGATCATCGATGGCATCTTCCTGGTCGCGGAGGAGAGCGGCTGGCAGCTTCCGGCGCACAACGCTTACGAACGCAATGGTGCGCGGCTGCCGCTTCCCGACAATTCGCAGCCCGTCATCGACCTCTTCGCCGCCGAAACGGCAGCTCTGCTTGCAACGACCGTCGCCCTTTTGGGCGGCGCGCTCGACGGCGTCAGCCCCGAGATCACCGCGCGGGTAAGGCGCGAGATCGAGGACCGCATCCTCTTGCCCTATCTCGGTCGGCATTTCTGGTGGATGGGTCGCGGCAATGAGAGGATGAACAATTGGACAGCCTGGATTACCCAGAACGTCCTGGTGGCGACTTTTTCCTTGAAGACCGATCAGGCGACGCGCCGGGCGGTCGTTGAGAAGGCGCTCGCCAGCCTTGATGCATTCCTGAAGGACTATGCCGAGGATGGAGCCTGTGAGGAGGGTGTACTCTACTATCGCCACGCTGCGCTTTGCCTCCATGGTGCCCTGACGGTTCTCAATGCTGCGGCGCCGGGCCTGTTTGCCGGGATCTGGCAGCAACCGAAAATCCGCAACATGGCCGATTATATCGCCAACATGCATGTGGCCGGCCGCCATTATTTCAACTTCGCGGATTCCGCCGCGGTCGTCGAGCCCTGCAGCGCAAGGGAATATCTGTTCGGAAAGGCGGTCAACTCTGAGATGCTGGCGGACTTCGCCGCCGCCGACAGGGCCGCGGCCGAACGCCCGCACCTGCCCGGAGAATGGAACCTCTGGTACCGCGTCCAGGAATTGCTGGTGGGAACGCTGCCCGCAGCCGATCCGCATCCGGCCCCCCCGCGCGATATCTTCTATCCCGGCATCGGCCTGTTCGTTGCCCGCGACGGCCGGTTTTCCCTGGCGGTCAAGGGCGGCAACAATGGCGAAGGCCACAATCACAACGATGTCGGCAGCATCACGCTCTACAAGAACGGACGTCCGTTGCTGATCGACGTCGGCGTCGAGACCTATACCGCCAAGACTTTCTCGCCGCGCCGCTACGAAATATGGACGATGCAGTCGGCCTACCACAACCTGCCGACGTTTTCAGGCGTCATGCAGGAGGCCGGCGAGGCTTTCGGCGCGCGTGAGGTCGAGGTCGAAATTGGCGAGGAGAGTGCACGCATATCGCTGGATATAGCGGGCGCCTACCCCCCGGGAGCGAAAGTGCGTAGCTATCGCCGGATGGTTTCCCTGGAACGGGGCCGTCATGTCGAGATCGTCGACGCTCATGATGGAGATAAGCCGGCGCTCTTGTCGCTGATGACGTGCCTCGCGCCGATCGTTTCCGCTGACCGAATCGATCTTGCCGATCTCGGCAGCATCCTCGTCGACGGCGCCGGCCCGATCGAAATCGATGAGATCGAGGTGGATGATATCCGGCTGAGATCGGCCTGGCCTGAAAAACTCTTCCGTCTGCGCGTGCCCCTTACCGGCAAGCGCCTGACATTGCGGATCGTCTAGAACAGGATGATCTTATGCCGCCTCGGCATGAGATCCGAATCGCTGTTCTGAATTAAATAGTTAGAGCATGATGTCATGAGAAAACCGCTTACATTTTTCGGCATCATGCTGCCAGGAGGGCGAGCATGGAATTGACGCTGAAGATCGTGGATGCCGACGGATTCATACTGGCAAGCTCTACAGGACGGGACGAGACGTTTCTCGTCTACCGCCAAAATTACCGTGAGGGCGACCGCGTGATCCTGGAAGCCTCCGAGCCGGAACATGTCTTTCTCGCTCTGGATAGCGCGATCCATCCCGCGCTCGTCTATATGAAGGAAAGCGCCTATTCGCTTGCCGTGCCCTCCGGCGACAAGCGCAAGTCCTATTCGCCGAACGCCTTCAAGGGCGATATCCATCGGCTTTCAGTGAGACGCGCGCGCCCTGGCGAAATCGGTCAAAGGCGCAACCTCGCCCTGAACCCTTGGGACGATCACGCCAACCGCACGCTCTTTCCGCATGCGCATGCCAATGTGGAGACCCGCGGCGAGGCGGCCTTCGCCGCGCGCAATGCCATCGACGGCGAAAAGGCCAACGACAACCACGGTTTCTGGCCCTATACGAGCTGGGGCATCAACCGCGATCCTCAAGCCGCGCTGACGGTGGAATTCGGCCGGCCGGTGCGAATCGATGAAATCGTCTTCTACCTCCGGGCAGATTTTCCGCATGATTCATGGTGGGAAGAGGCAAGCGTCACTTTCTCGAACGGCAGAAGTCTGTCATTCCCGCTGGTGAAATCTGGTGCCGCGCAGGGTTTTGCGGTCGAGCCATCCATCGTCGAATGGGTGGAACTGCACGGACTGATCAAGGCCGGCGACGACTCGCCCTTCCCGGCGTTGACGCAGATCGAGGTCTGGGGAACAGAGGCGCTCGGCACCCGAGACCGGAGCGCCGCGGCTGTCGCTGCCGAGGACGAGGTCGAGCGCGCCTAGAAGCGCTCTTCGGCGGATATATGCACGCTTCCGCCGCGCCCTCTGCCCGTGCTAAGGGGGACGCATGAGACTGCTTGTGGTGGAGGACAACAAGGATCTGGCGGCCTGGCTGGGCAAAGCCCTGCGGCAGGCGCAATACACTATCGACATTGCCTATGATGGCGAGGACGCGGAGCATCTGCTGAAGGTTGCCGAATATTCCGCGATGATCCTCGACCTTTCCTTACCGAAGCTTGACGGATTGACGCTGTTGAAGCGGCTGAGGCAATCGGGAAACAAGCTGCCGGTCATCATTCTGACAGCGAATGCGAGCCTGGATGGCCGCGTGGCCGGGCTGGACAGCGGCGCCGACGATTATCTCGCCAAACCCTTCGAAATCGCCGAACTGGAAGCGAGGATCCGCGCGGTGGTGCGCCGCGGACAGGATAGGGCATCGTCAGAGATCAGCGTTGGAAACCTGCGCTTTTCCGGCGGGACGCGGCAGTTCTTCGTTGAAGACGAACCACTGCAGCTGACGCCACGGGAATATGCCGTTCTCGAACAGCTCGTCATGAAGCTGGGCAACACGGTCTCGAAAGCCGCCCTGTCCGAGAGTATCTTCGGTTTCGACGACGAGGCCGATCCAAGCGCTATCGAAATCTACGTCCACAGGCTCCGCAAGAAGCTCGAAAACAGTTCGGTTCAGATCGCGACGCTGCGCGGGCTCGGCTATCTGCTCAGACATGTCCAATAGCGTCGTGACAAAGGCAGGCGGAACGATCGCGCGGCTCCGCCAGAGCCTGAGGGTGCAACTGCTTTGCTGGGTGCTGCTGACGCTCTTCGGCGCGATTGCCTTCAATCTTTACGACAGTTTCTGGTCGGCCGACGCGACGGCAAAGCTGGTGACGGATCGAACGCTTCTGGCATCCGCCCGTGTCATCGCCGAGGCCGTCCGTGTCGATGAGGGCGGCAATGTCCAGGTGGATGTGCCGCCGGCCGCGCTCGAGATGTTCGATACGGGCTTCGGCGACCGCGTCTTTTACCAGGTCATCACCGTGTGGGGCAATCTGGTGAGCGGCTTTCCCGATCTGCCGTTGCCGGCCGTAGAGCGCGTTGGCGAGAATCGCGCCTTCCACGGCGCCGCCGTGCGCGTCCTGATGCTCGATCATCCGGTCGTCGGTCTTCCCAATGACGGCACAATCTCCGTGACCGTCGCCGTGACGCATACCAGCCAGTATGCGATGCGAAGGCAGTTGTGGCTTTCGGATTTTTCGAAGCAGTTCGTGCTCGTCTTCCTCGCAAGTCTGGTGACCATCCTCGGGCTCCAGCGCGGCCTGGCGCCGGCGCTCAGACTGCGGGACGCTGTGCGCCGGCGGGGGCGCAACCGCCTCGATCCGCTGCCGCCGGAGATGGTCCAGAGCGAGCTGCGCCCGCTCGTTCATGCGCTGAACGATTACATGGAGCGCGTCCAGAACCAGATGGCCGCGCAGCGGCGATTCGTATCGAATGCGGCGCATCAGTTGAGGACGCCGCTTGCGCTGATTTCGACGCAGGCGAGCGTGGCGTCCCGCGAAGACGATGCAGCCCGCCGCGATGAGGCGCTTGCTGCGCTGCGCACCAGTACCCGGCAGATTTCGCGCCTCGCCAGCCAGCTTCTGACCTTGTCGCGAGCCGAGCCTGGCAGCCGCCGCCCGCGCAGCGATGCGACCGATCTCAGCAAGGCTGCCCGCGAGATCCTGGAGGCCCATGCCGAAGAGGCGCTGAGGCGCAACATCGATCTCGGGCTGGAAGCGGACCGTCCCGTCATCGTCGAGGGCGACGGTACGATGCTGCGCGAGATGCTGGTCAATCTTATCGACAACGCGGTTCGTTATAGCAGTGCCGATGGAAGGGTGACCGTTGCCGTCGGGCAGGAAAACGGCAACGCCGTCGTCACCGTCTGGGATAATGGGCCGGGCATTCCCGAAGGGGAGCGCGAACAGGTTTTCGAACGGTTTTACCGGATCATGGGAACCGAAAGTGAAGGAAGCGGCCTCGGGCTTGCGATCGTGCGCGAGGTCGTCGAAGGCGCCGGAGGTTCGGTTTCGCTGAGCGATGCGGACGGCGGCGGGCTCGTTGTGACCGTTCGGCTTCCGCTTGCCTGAATGGTCATGCTTGGGCTTGTCCATTCTGTCCAGATCGCGGGGAATGCACGCAAAAAGCTGCCCCTCACCCTAGCCCTCTCCCCGCACGCGGGGAGAGGGGACGTGCCTTGCGAGAGGTCGCAGGGGAATGGAGAGGTCGCCGCATGGTCCTTCGCCCCGCAGGCGGGGAGACGGTGCCGGCAGGCGGATGAGGGGCAAGAGCCGGGTGACACGGTCAATAAAGAGAAGGCCGGGCGTTATGCCCGGCCTTCTCGTCGATCTGCCTTGGGAGGAGGCCGATTTGCTACTGCGTATCGAGCTGCTGCTGCGGGCGCCATTTCGCCAGGCGGTTCTCGATCAGCGTCATGATGTATTCGGCGACAAGCGTGACGACCATGACGAGGAGGATGGCCGCGAACATGCCGGCGGCGTCGAAGGTTCCTTTCGCGATCGAGATCAACTGACCGATGCCGAAGCGGGCGCCGACGAATTCGCCGACGATGGCGCCGATGATCGCGAAGCCGAAGGAGACGTGCAGGCTGGCGAAGATCCAGCTCATCGCCGAGGGAATGACCACCGTGCGCGTCACCTGCCAGTCGGAGGCGCCGAGAATGCGGGCATTGGCGATCATGTTGCGGTCGGCTTCGCGCACACCCTGGAAGGCGTTGGCGAAGACGACGAAGAACACCATGATGAAGGCAAGCGCCACCTTGGACGGCAGGCCGAGCCCCATGATCATGATGAAGATCGGGGCCAGGACCACGCGTGGGATCGAGTTGATCGCCTTGATGTAGACGGAGAAAATGTCGGACAGGAAACGGTTGCGGCCGAGGCCGATGCCGACGAAGACGCCGGTGATCGAGCCTGCGAAGAAGCCGATCAGCGCCTCTTCCATCGTCACCCACAGATTATACCAGAGTGACCCTTCGGTGGTGCCTTCGGTGGCCCATTCGTAGAGACGCTCAAGCACGCCGCTCGGGCTCGAATAGAAGAACGGGTCGATCCACTGCATGTTGGAGGAGAGCTCCCACATGCCGATCACGAAGACCAGAATGGCGATCTGCCAGAAGCGCACCAGCGTGTTGCGCCGGCGCATCGCCTTCAGCGCGGAGGCTTCGATCTCGGCATCTGACGTGCCCGCGCGAAAGAGAGTGGCCGATCCGGCCTCGAGTGTGACGTGTGCCATGATAATCCTCCCGTCAGGCCGCTTCGCTTGCGCGGCGGTAGCTGGTCTCGACCTCTTCGCGCAGGTCCTCCCAGATCGTCTTGCAGTAATCGATGAAGTTCTGCTCGTAGCGGATCTCCGATACGACGCGGGGGCGGGGAAGGTCGATCGTGTAGACCGATTTCACCGTCGCGGGACCGGCGGTGAGCACATAGACCTTGTCTGCAAGCGCCACGGCTTCTTCGAGATCGTGGGTCACGAAGACTACGGAGGCCTTGCGTTCGGCCCATAGCTTCAGGAGTTCTTCGTGCATGACCGTGCGGGTCTGCACGTCGAGAGCCGAGAAGGGCTCGTCCATCAGCAGGATTTCAGGTTCGTTGATGAAGGTCTGCGCCAGCGAGACGCGTTTGCGCATGCCGCCGGAAAGCTGATGGGGATAGTGGTGCAGGAACTTCGACAGGCCGACGCGGGCCAGCCAGTCACGAGCGCTCTGTTCCGCCTCGGCGCGGGACTTGCCGCGAAACAGCGGGCCGGCCATGACATTGTCGATGACGTTCTTCCATGGGAAGAGCGCGTCGGTCTGGAAGGCAAAGCCGACACGCGGATCGATGCCGGTGATCGGCCCGCCCATCAGACGGACTTCGCCCGCGCTCGGGCGTGCCAGGCCCGTCACGAGATTGAGCGTCGTCGATTTGCCGCAGCCGGTGGGGCCGACGACGGCGACGAACTCGCCGCGGGCGACCGTCATGTTGAAATCGCGCAGCGCAGTGAGCGACTTTCCGGTCGGCGAGACGAAGCGCCGGCTGACATTGATCAGCTCGATCGCCGGGGTCTGTTTGTTGTCCTGTTGCATGGTGATACCTGGAGGCGTACTTAAGGGCGCGCACGCGATGCCCATGATCGAACGGACGCCGCTTCCGCCGGGGAGCCGGAAAGCGGCGCGGTGGCCTCACTTGACGTTCTTGACGAACTCGATCGTGTAGGACTTGGAAAGGTCGATCTGCTTGCCCTTGACGTTCTTGGAGAACTCCGAGAGCACGGCAAGCACGGTCTGCGGACCGTCTTCCGGCATGACGCCATCGGGCGTGAACATGCCCTTGCCCTCTTCGAGAGCCTTGATGTAGCCGTCCTTGTCGCCGACGTAGAAATCCTTCGGCATCTTGTCGGCGATCTCGGCGGCGGAATGGGTGTTGATGTACTTCAGCGTCTTGACGAAGGCGTTGGCGAGTTTCTGTGCCTCGTCCTTATGTTCTTCGACCCATGAGGTTTCCATGTAGAGCGAGGCCGCCGGATAGGTGCCGCCGAGCGCCTTGCGGGTCGCTTCAACCGTGCGCATGTCGACGAGAACGCTCGCTTCGCCTGTCTTGATCATTCGCGAGATCGTCGGCTCCGTCGTCATGCCGGCCTGGATCTGATCCTGCTGCATGGCGGCGATGAAGGTGCCGCCGGCGCCGACCGGAATGGTGACGACGTCGCCGGGCCTGAGGCCGGCCTTGGAGGCCATGAAGAGGGTCAGGAAGTTGGTGGAGGAGCCGAGACCGGTGACGCCGAGGCTCTTGCCCTTGAAGTCGGCCGGCGACTTGATCTCGGGATGCTTGCTCGAAACCATCTCGACCTCGCCCGGCGCCTGGCTGAACTGGACGATGGATTCGACGAACTTGCCCTTGGCCTGGAGGTCCACACAGTGGTCGTAGAAGCCGACGACGCCCTGGACGGCGCCTGCCAGAAGCTGGTTTTCGGCATCGACGCCGGCAGCTTCGTTCAGCAGTTCGACATCGAGACCTTCCTCCTTGAAGTAACCGAGAGACTCGGCAAGCTTGGCGGGCAGATAGATCTGCTTCTCATAGCCGCCGACCATGATGGTGATCTTGTCGGCTGCATGGGCGACGCCTGACGTGAACGAGGCTGCGGCGAGAAGCGCGGAAAAAGCGACGGTGTGAAAAAGGCTGCGTGAAGAACGCATGGAAATCTCCTCCTGATGGTTTACCCGCATCGTCGTCTCGCCACCTTGACCCGTGTCTCCTCCACGATGCTGGCCTTTCCTAAGACGCCGAAGCTTTCAACTAGCTTTCAGCCGCAGACAGGTTAACAGCCCCTCCATAAATCACGCCGATATGGGCTGCGCGCGGTCCTTACAATAACCGCGGATGCGCAATCGGCCAGCAGATTTGCTGACGGTGGCCGGGATAGCAGTTGGTCTGGTGATGTCTGAAAAGCTGCAGCGCTTTGCGTTAGCCTCAGCTTGCAAAGCTTCGAAGATCCTTCAGCAGGTTGCGATACCTGGCCTGGCTGCCGACCAGATGTTCGCGCATGGCGTTGCGGGCCGCCTGATCGTCCCTGTCGGAGATCGCCACGATGATCGCTTCGTGTTCCCTGTGGATCAGTTTGCGATAGGCGGTCTGCTCGGCTGTCCGCGATTCAGGAACGACCCTCGATTGCGGGATGATCGCCATGCCTTGGGATTCCAGGAAGTGCTTGAACAGCGGATTGTTGGTCGCCTCGGCGATTGCGACATGGAGTTCGAGATCCGCCTCGCGGATGGACTGATCGGTCTCGATGCACTGGAGGATTTTCCGGTGGCATTCGAAGATCGCTTCCTCCTGCGCCGGCGAACGGCGGAGCGCGGCGAGCCCCGCCGCCTCGATTTCAACAGGGGTACGGATTTCCAGGACTTCCAGATCGGAGGCGACCCGGGCCTTGTCGACTTTCCGGCCCGACAGCGCTGGGTCGGAGCTGATCACGAAGATGCCCGCGCCCTGACGCACCTCGACCAGCCCGTCGGAACGAAGGGCGGCCACGGCTTCGCGCACCACGGTTCGGCTGACGCTGTGCGTCTCGGTCAGCTCGTGCTCGCTCGGAAGCTTGTCGCCGGCGGCGTACTGGCCGCTGAGGATCGCTTGCCGCAGGCTTTCGCCAACCTGTGAGACCAGCGACCCCGAGCCCCTGCTGCGATCCTTCCCCTGCATAGCCACGCCTCGACCCCCGCATCGGCTTCGATCCGGACGCCGAACCTGCGACATTCCGAAATTTGCGATTCATCACACATGTATGACAAATCTTGCACGCTTTCAATGGATGAAGGTCAGCCGCTTCTCCTTGACTGCTTTTATCAACGCCAATGAAAATTCGGCCTTGTATTCTCTGAAGACCTCAACGCTGCGTCAGCCTGCCGGCAAGCCTCAGTCGGACGTTATTCTCTATAGTGCTGGATGCAATCAAAATTAATCGCTATGATTATGGATGATTGATGATGAGGAGTTTTCGATGGAGACCAAAGTTCTGACGGCCCATGTTCCATTGCCGCTTGCGCAGAAGGTCGATCAGCTCGCATCTCGGCTCGAACGTTCGCGCGGCTGGATCGTCAAGCAGGCCCTGACTGCATGGATTGACCAGGAAGAGGAGCGCCGGCGTTTGACGCTTGAGGCGTTGGCCGACGTGGATAGCGGCACCGTTGTCGATCACCAGTCTGTTCAAGCCTGGGCCGATAGTCTCGATACCGACGCGCCGATTTCGTTGCCCCGGTGATGGAAGTCAAGTGGACGAGCAAAGCGGTCTCGGACATCGCCCGCCTATACGACTTTCTCTCCCCGGTCGACCGACGCGCTGCGACCCGAACTGTACAGGCACTGACGGCAGCCCCCGCACGGCTGCTCGAACAGCCGCGTCTCGGCGACCGGCTTGAGGAGTTCGATCCTCGTGAGGTCCGCCGCATTCTCGTTGGCCGTTATGAGCTACGCTATGAAATCCAGCAGTCGACGATCTATATATTGCGGCTTTGGCATACGCGTGAGGATCGGTAGAAGCCCTTACAGCCGCCTTGTCGACTCCCCACGCACGAATCTCGGCGTCAGAATGAAATCCTGCGGCGGCTCGGCGGCCGCCGCGGGGCTTGCGATCCTGGCCAGCAGGCGCTGTGCCGCCAATTCGCCGAGCTTCTGCGCATCCTGCACGACCATGGTGATGCGCGGCGTGATGACGTTGCTCCAGGGCACGTCGTCGACCATTGCCAGCGATACGTCGTCGGGACAGCGGAAGCCCATCTCCTGCATCACCTGCAGGGTTGCCAGCCCCATCATGTTGTTGGCGCCGATGATGGCGGTCGGCCGGTCGCGGCGGGTGAGCAGGCGCATCGCCTGTGTATGGCCGCCGCTCCTGGTATAGCCGCCCTCCACCACCAGCGTGGGATCGACGTCGATGCCGGCGCCGGCCATCGTGTCCAGGAAACCCTTCAGGCGCTCGTCGGCGGTGTGCAGGCCGCTCGGGCCGGAGATGAAAGCGATGCGCCGGTGGCCGAACTGCAGCAGGTGCTCGGTCAGGATGGTCGTCGTCAGCGGATTGTCGGAGCCGACGAAATCGCGCTCGGCGCCCTCCACCTTCTGGTCGAACATGACGATCGGCGTCTTGAAGTCACGCAGGAAGCTTGCGTATTCCTCGCCGCGCCCGTTTGCTGCCAAGGCGATGCCGGCAATCTTCTGCGCCTGCAGCCGTTCCAGCAGCGCCCGTTCGAGATCGGCTCTGCCAGAGGAATCGGCGATCAGCACGAAATAACCGTGGTCGAGCGCCTGGTGTTCGATCTCTCGGCGGATGTCGCCGAAGAACATGTTGCCGAGATTGGCCGAGACGAAGCCGATGATCGAACTGCGCCCGCGCGCCAGCGTCTGGGCCACCGGATCGATCCGGTAGCCGGTCGATTGTATCGCCTGCTGGATGCGGTCGAGCGTCTCGGCGCCGACTCGCTTCGGGCTATTGAGCGCGAGCGAGACGGTCGAGATCGAAACTCCCGCAAGTCGCGCGACATCGCGTATGGTGGTCATTTCTGTCGAACCGGTTCTAATGCCTCCTTCTGTCACTTTTTCATGGTATGCGCAACATATCCCGCTCGATCGCCCAGTTATGGTGCATTTATCCCGCAGTTCTGCAATCCGCGAATTTCGGCTTGACAGATATGGGATCAAGGAAGATGTTCAGTCACCGAACCGGTTCGATATGAGGTGGAACCGGAAAACAGGGAGGAGAAACCTGTGATGAGTTCGGAGCGCCTGCCGGAAAATCCGGTATCGGGAGCGGGCAAGCACGCCTGGTTCAGCCATGATCGTCTCGGCATGTTCATTCATTGGGGTCTCTATGCCCTTGGAGCCCGGCATGAGTGGTTGAAGAACCGCGAAGAGCTGACCGACGACCATTACCAGCGCTATTTCGACAATTTCGATCCCGATCTCTACGATCCCAAGGAGTGGGCGCGCCGGGCCCGTCTCGCCGGCATGAAGTATGTCGTGGTGACGACCAAGCATCACGAAGGCTTCTGCCTTTGGGACAGCAAGGTCACCGATTACAAGGCGCCGAACACGCCCTGCGGCAGGGACCTGCTGACGCCGCTGGTCGAGGCCTTCCGCGCGGAGGGGCTGAAGATCGGCTTCTATTATTCGCTGCTCGACTGGCACCACCCCGATTTCCCGATCGATGTCCACCATCCCCTGCGCAATCATCCGCAAGCCGAGGCGCTGAATGCCGGCCGCAACATCGCCAATTACGCCGCCTATATGCGCGAACAGGTGCGCGAGCTTCTGACCGGCTTCGGCCGCATCGACATCATCTGGTTCGATTTCAGCTATCCCCAGCGCGAATATCACGGCCTGCCCGGCAAAGGGCGCGCCGATTGGGAGAGCGAACGGCTGCTTGAACTGGTGCGTGAGTTGCAGCCCGAAATCATCGTCAACAACCGTCTCGATCTGCCGCCGGGCAAGCTGCCCGACATAACGACGCCGGAGCAATATACGCCGCGCGTGGCGCCTGCTATCGCCAGCCAGGGCGTGCTCTGGGAAGCCTGCCATACCTTCAGCGGCTCCTGGGGCTATCACCGCGACGAGGATAGCTGGAAAAGCCCGGAACAGATCATTCAGTTGCTCATCGATTCCGTCGCGCTCGGCGGCAACCTCTTGATGAATGTCGGCCCGACCGGCCGCGGTACCTTCGATGCGCGCGCCATCGCCGCGCTGGAGATCTACCAGAACTGGATGGACGTCAATGCCCGGTCGATCTACGGCGCCGGCCCGTCCCAATTTTCGGCGCCGGTCGGCTGCCGCTACACCCAGCGCGGCAATCGCCTCTATCTGCATGTCTATAACTGGCCTTACCGCCACATCCACATCGAGGGCCTCGCCGACAGGATCGCCTATGCGCAGTTCCTGCACGACGCCAGCGAGGTGCGCTGGCTCAGCCACACGAGGGATGTGGATTCCAATATCGGCGTGATGGTGCCGGAAGGCATGATCATGCTCGAACTGCCGGTCCGGCGACCTGACGTTACCGTCCCGGTGATCGAGATCGTCCTCAAGGCGTGAACTCGGTCGCATTCGCGTGTTCTTGCGTCACGGAGGGAGGAGAAACCCATGAAGGTTCTGAAGAAAACGCTTTTGCTTGCCGCAATCGGCGGCAGCCTCTTTGCCACATCCGCTTCGGCCGAGCAGGTCAACCTGACCTGGCAGATGTGGACCGGTTCCGATGCCGACACCAAGGGCTGGCAGCACCTTGCCGACATGGTGACGGCCAAATATCCCGATATCAAGGTGACGTTGACGACGACCGGCTGGGTCGATTACTGGACGCGACTGCCGGTGTTGGCGGCGTCGGGCCAGCTTGCCGACATCGTTTCCATGCAGTCGCTGCGCATGCCGAATTTCTATTCGCTGCTCGAACCGCTGAACGACCGGATCGCGGCCGACAAGTTCGACGTCGGCGCTTTTACGCCATCAATCATCGGCGGCATGTCGGTCGACAAGCAGCTATACGGTCTGCCCTATGACGTTGGTCCCTGGGTCGTCTATTATAACCAGGATGCGCTCAAGGCTGCAGGCATTCCGCTGCCGAAGCCGGGCTGGACGCTCGCAGAATTCACCGACGCCGCCAAGAAGCTGACGAAAGACGGCAAGTACGGCTTCGGCATTACCCCGCAGAACTATTCGGTGCTGGCGTCGGCCTGGGGCGACAAATATGTCAACGATGCCGGCGAGCTCGATCTTACCAATCCCGGCGCTATTGCGGCTGCCGACAGGGTGATCGGCTTTGCCGCCAAGGATAAGATCGCGCCGCTGGTGCCGTCGAGCGCTGATGTCGGCACATTCATCCAGGGCCGGTTCAATTCGGGCAACGTCGCCATGTATGTCGACGGACCCTGGTCGATCATCGGCATGAAGGACAAGGCCAAGTTCAAGATCGGTCTCACAACGCTGCCGCGCGCCGATGCCAAGGAGCTCGCTGCGGTCACGGCGGGCTCCGGTTTCGGCATCTCCACGACGAGCAAGAACAAGGATGCGGCCTGGAAGGCGATCCAGGTGCTGACCAGCCCTGAGGCACTGCAATATCTCGCCGAACAGGGCCGTGCGCTCCCGGCGCGCACGGCTTCGCAATCGTCCTGGTACAAGGTGGCGGCCAAGGACATTACCAATGGCGGCGAGGCGCTCGATTATTCGCTGGCGCATTCGGTGCCCTATGTGATCACCAACAACTGGGCGGCAGTGGAAAACCTGTTCAACCAGTATTTCCCGCCGGCCTTCGGCGGCAGCGCCGACGCCAAGCAGACGATGGAATCCATCCAGAGCCTCGCGCAGCAATAGAGTGCCTGCGCGTCCGCAGGGCGCGCTCGCTCTCGACGCGGCAGGAGGTGCCGCGCATGGAGGAAGACATGTCGGAGAGCGCCGTTGCCGAAATCGCTATTCAGCCTGATCAGCCGCGGCGCTTCCTGATGCCGGAGACGCAAACGGCGATGCTGTTCCTGCTGCCGAGCTTCCTCGGCTTCATGGTCTTCATGGCTCTGCCGATCCTGGCCTCGCTGGCGCTCTCCTTCACCAACTGGCAGCTGCTCTCGACGCCGTCCTTCGTCGGTTTGCAGAATTATATCAAACTGTTCACCGTCGACCCTGCCTTCTACACCATCCTGGGCAACACGCTGTTCTTCGCCGTCGAGTATCTTGTGCTCAACATCGTCGTCTCGCTGACGCTCGCGGTCTGGATTTCGAGCCTCAAGCGCGGCAAGGCGATTTTCCGGGTGATCTTCTTCCTGCCGACCTTTACCCCGACGATCGCAGCCTCGGTGGTGTGGCTGCTGATCTTCACGCCGGACGGGCTCGCCGACAGCGTCATCGGCTGGCTCGGCCTCGGCCTGCCGAATTTCCTGCTGAGTTCGAGCTGGGCCATGCAGGCGGTCGTGCTCGTCACGCTCTGGGCCAATGTCGGCTACAACGTGGTGATGTTCAACGCCGCGCTCGATCTGGTGCCGAAGCATTATCTCGAAGCGGCGATGATCGACGGCGCCGGTCCGTGGCGGCGCTTCTGGCGCATCCGCCTGCCGCTCATCTCGCCGACGGTCTTCTTCGCCACCGTCATGACGGCCATCACCTCGCTGCAGGTCTTCGACGAAATCTTCGCAATGACGCGCGGCGGCCCCGGCTCGGCGACGGCCACCCTCGGCTTCGCCATCTATCAGAAGGGCTTCACCAATTTCCAGATGGGCTATGCCTCGGCGCTCGCCTGGGTGATGTTCGTCATGATCATGGGCCTGACTATCCTGCAGTTCCACATGCAGCGCAAATGGGTGCATTATGACGAATAACCCGGCCTCACGGCATCCGCACTCCCTGTCCCTGAACCGGCATCGCATCCTGCGGCACATCGGCACTTTCTTCAGCTACACCGCATTGTCGCTGATCGCGCTGCTCTTCCTTTTTCCCTTCTTCTGGATGGTGTCGAACGCGGTGCGCTCCAATACCGAAGTGCTCGCCGTGCCGGTCCGCATCCTGCCGGAGGAATATCAATGGGGCAATTTCGTCGAGGCGCTGGTGTCGCTGCCCTTCGGCACCTTCCTCATGAATTCCATCGTTGTCGCCTGCGGCGTTACCGCAATCGTTATCGTGGTGTCCTGCCTTTCGGCCTACGCTTTCGCCCGTCTGAGGTTCCCCGGCCGTGAGGGGCTGCTGCTCACCTATCTCAGCACGCTGATGATCCCGCAGGTGATGCTGGTCATCCCGCTCTTCCTCATCGTCAGCAAGCTTGGCTGGATCAATACCTATCACGGAATGATCCTGCCGGTCGCCTTCTCTTCCTTCGGCACCTTCCTGCTGCGGCAGTTCATCCTCGGCATTCCCAAGGATCTCGACGAGGCGGCGATGATGGACGGGGCATCGCGCCTGCGCATCCTGGTGAGGATCATCGTTCCGCTTGCCATGCCGGCGATCGGCCTTCTCGCGCTCTTTACCTTCATAGCGCAGTGGAAGAGCTTCCTCTGGCCGCTGATCGCCACTAGCGGGCTCGATAAGGCGACGCTGCCGCTCGGTCTCACCCTGTTCCAGACGCAGCAGGGCACTTCCTGGAACTACATCATGGCGGGCGCGACGATCTCCATGGTGCCGGGCGTCATACTCGCCATCGTGCTGCAGAGGGTGATCTACAAGGGCATCAGCGTCGGCTCCGGCTTTGGCGGGCGTTAGTCTCAGAATACAAGACTTGTTTCATCTCGCGTGCCGATGAAGGACACGGTCGCCGCCGGCGTCGACGCACTCGCCGCGATGGAGGCCGGCGATCTCGACGTCACCATCCTCCAGAGCGCCGCCGGATAGGGCGCCGCCACGGTCGAGGCTGCCGTGAAGCGCGTTAGGAAGGAGAAGGTGCCGCGCGAAAACAACGTTCCTTTCCAGCTCGTGAAGCCTGGGAACATCCATGGCCGTCGCACCGGTCAGAAACAGGACCGATGGGCTCGCATGGAAGAGAATGGCCGGCGGCGCGGCGATGAAATGGCCGATGACGAGCAGGTAGACGAGGCCCATCGCCTTATGCGCCGGACGCCAGCGGCAGTAGCCGATCTAATTTGTTCAGAACGAGGAGCAGCCCGACCGCCAGTAGGTAAGGCCGAAGATGCCCAGGGGCGACGACAAGCCGAGATGGAGGATCGCGAACATGGCGATGAGGCCGGCGATGGCAAGGATGCCCTGTCTTTTCAGCACGGTTCGATATCCAGCTAGGCGACGCAGATGCCTGCGACTGCGACCTTCTGGAAGAGATGCGGCGAGGCAATCGCCGAAGACGGATAGACCGATGTTTTTGCCCTGAATTCCGGATGGACAAAGGCGGCCCGGAAATGCGCGTTGGATTCCCAGACGGCACAATTGAAGTAGGTCGGGTTTTCGCCCAAAGCGCGATGCAGCTGGGTGGAGATGAAGCCGGGCTGGCGTTTCATGAAAGCCGCGTCGTCCTGCCAGACCTCGAGGAATTTCGGCTCGTCTGCCACATCGAGTGTGAAAAGATTGATGAGCACGACCGGCGAGGCTTCGAGCCCGATTTGCCGGTCGATGGGGAAGGCGGGGTCCAGCGGACGAATGCGTGACATGACTTGCTCCGGTCCATATGGTTCTATGGTGTCAACTCGACATGAAGAGAACATATTGTGTTGACACTATAATGTCAATTTAGTTTGATGGTGACAAATGGACCACGCCGAGCGAAGTGCAGCAGGATCCGCATTGACCGACCTCGTCCTCGACCTGTTCAGGCTGAACAACCGCATGCTGACATCCGGCGACAGGCTGGTCGCCGGCCTCGGGCTGACGAGCGCGCGCTGGCATGTTCTCGGCACCGTCGGCGCGTCGGAGCGCCCGCAGCCGGTAGCCTGGTTGGCGCGCGACATGGGTGCCAATCGCCAGAACGTGCAGCGCATCGTCAATGATCTGGAGAAGGAAGGGCTTGTTGCCTTCGCGGTCAACCCGCATCACCGCCGCGCTCAGTTGGTCGTGCTGACGGAGAAGGGGCGGGAGACATTCAACGAGGCCATGCGCCTCCAGGCCCCCTGGGCCAGCGGCCTAGCCGAAGGCCTCGAAATCTCGGACATTCAAGGCACTCACCGTGTCATGAAGGCGCTTCTGCGCAAGCTGGAAAGAAGCGAGGATGCTGGGGAAGAGGGCTGAGGTCGCCCGGCGTCGATGTACGATCTTTGGAGAGCGCCTCAGTCTCGCCAACCCCGGCGGCGATAGCGCGCCGCCTCGATCTTCGGAAATGGTGGGATGCGGGTCGCCCAAAAAACGATCAGCCACGGCCCGTTGCGAGGTCGTGGCTGATGCAGCGCGCAATCTGTGGGAGACAGGCGCGGCCGGTTACTTGTTGGCGGCGAGCGCCACGTTGACCTTTTCGACGTCGGCGCTCATGGCCTTGAAGGTGTCTTCGAGGGACAGCTCGCCGACGATCAGCTGGCTCATCCGCTGGACGATGAGCTGATAAATGGCGGACGAGCCCTTGAGGCGTTCCAGGTCACGGGCTGCCTTCGGGGCGCTGTTGCGGGCAGCGAGGAAGACGGCCATGGCATCCTGGGCGTTCTTGCTCTCGAGCTTGTACTGCGGATCCTTGATGTCGGCGCCGGTCAGGATCACGTAGTTTTCGGCGATTTCACGCTGGATCTTTTCGGAGCCGAGGAACTCGATGAAAGCGGCGACGGCCTCCGGATGCTTGGTGCGCTTGAAGCCGACGATCGCCGTGCCACCCGGCATCGCATAGCAGCCGGCGTCGCCGCATGGCGCGCTGATCGCCGTCCAGTCGAAGGCGTCGGCGATCTTCTTCTGGAACGGATTGACCATCCAGTTGCCGGCGAGATAGGTCACGACATTGCCGTTGACGAACTCGTCACCCATGTTCTTGTACTGGGTTCCGCCGGCAGCACCCCACATTTCCTTGGGGAAAGAGCCGTCCTTGGTCCAGTTGTAGAGATCGGTGATGTAGCGCTTGGCGGCGTCGTCGGGGAACGAGAACTTGCCGTCCTTGACGTAGTTCGAGCCGTAGGAGAAGGCAGCACCCGAGAAGCGATGGCCCGAGCGGTCCATGGTGAAGGGGATCTGGGCGCCGGTCGCCTTGGCGACTCGGGCGGAGGCTTCGACGATGTCCTTCAGCGTGGCTGTGGGCTGGGGAAGCGGTTCTTTGGCCTGCTCGAAGAGCGTCTTGTTGACGAAGGGCAGGTTGAAGGTCTGCGACGCGACATAGCCGTTGATCGAGTTCGGATCGTTGACGCCGGGGAAGCGAAGCGTGTTCAGGCTGTCGCCGTGCAGCTTGGCGAAGCCATCCGGATCCTTCATCAGCGGGCGCATGTCGAGGTAATAGGGCGCCAGCTGCCAGTCGGTGATCTTGGCAACGTCAGGGCCTTCGCCAATGGCGAGCTGCACCGGCAGCTGCTTGGCGACCGCATCATAGCCCGATGAAACGAAATTCACCTTGATATCGGGATGCGCTGTCTCGAATTCCTTGCTCAGCGCTTCCATCCGCTCGACGTAAGCCTGGTCGTCGTCGGTGAAGAGAAAGGTGATCGTCTGGGTTTCCGCCATAGCCGCGCTGGACCATGCGAAAGAAACGGTGGCAAGCGCCAGTGCGAAAGCCCCTGATAGATACGTTTTCATTTTCATCCTCCCATGAAAACATTTTCATCAATCGCGACCTCAGCCATCGATAGGCCAATTTCATATACTTGACATTTGTCCCGTCAAGCTATTTCCTATGCGAATAGCGATGTTTTTGAGCAATTTTTGAAAACGCTTACGGAAATAACCTGATGAAAATATTTTCATACGATTGCGGAGGAGGCGATCTGTGAAAACGGAAAGCAGCAAGCAGCCGGACGACATGGCGCCAGCCTACAGCGTGGCAGAGGGGCAGACGATCACGGCATGGGCCGTGTCGGCCCTCATCGAGAGCTATTTCCCAGGCGAGCCGGCACCTGCCGAAGATCGCGTGAACTATCGTTTCATCAACGGTTTCGTCGACGTCGGCGACCTGCCGTGCCGCAAGGCCTTCTGGTCCACCATGGTTGGCCGCGAGCTCGAGCCCGACACATCCTGGCCGACCGAAAGCCTCAATCTTCCCGGCTCGAACCGCCGCGTCGAATTCACCAGCTTTTGGCATGTGCCCACACATGTGAGGAAATGGCTGAAGGGCACGTTCAGGACGGAAGCGCCGCGCACGCTCAACCTCGCGCTCAAGACCTGCGGCGGCGTTCGCATATGGGTCAATGGGCAGGAGTCGGTGCGTTTCGAGCCCTTCAAGCGCAACACCGAGAGCGCAACCGAGATCGCGCTCTTGCTCGAAGCCGGCGACAACGAGATTCTCGTCCATTCAGAAGATCTCGCCGAGCGCGACACGACCTGGTTCTTCGAGCTCGAAATGCTGGACAAGGAGCCGCTCTCGGTCCTGCTGCCGGTCGCGCTCGATCAGGAGGAGGTGCGCGAACTGGAAGCGCTCTCGCGCGGCGTGCGCCCGGCGCGCGACGTTTTCATCGATCAGCCGCTGGAAATCGTCTTCGATACCGCGCCCGAGCGCGACCTGCCGGTGGAGATCAAGGTGGTCGGCCACGGCCATGAGCGACCGGTTCTCGCCCATGCGAAGCTCACCCTTCGCGCCCGTCAGGGCCTGTTGGTTGCCGAGGATATCCAGGGCATTGCCGACGGTTATCACGGCATCCACATGACGATCGGCTCGGGGCCCGGCTCCGTTACCCGCATCATCGATGCCGCCTTCATGAGCAGCATCTCACCATTGAAGGCAGAGGGATCGCTTGCCGCCCGGAAGCGCCAGGCGCTGGAATACAGCGCCCGCTTCGGCGCCAACCGTGCCGGCCGCCTGATCGCGATGATGGAAAACAGCTACGACGACCAGGAAAGCTTTGACCGCATCGTCGATGCGACGCTCGCCTCCATCGATCAGCGCGAGGACTGCTCGGATTTCATCATGGTGCCGCTCCTGTGGCTGCTCGGCGCCTATGGCGCCCGCATGCCCAAGGCCACGGTCGACCGCATTCGTCATTCCGTTCTCTCCTACCGCTACTGGGTCGACGAGCCGGGCAATGACGCGATGTGGTTCTGGAGCGAGAACCATGTGCTCTGCTTCCATACCAGCCAGCTTCTGGCCGGACTTCTGCTGCCCGACGAAGTCTTCTCGGCCTCGGGACGGACGGGACGGCAGCAGGCGGAACTCGCAGTGGAGCGCCTGGGGCGCTGGTTTGACAGCGTCGAGGCTCATGGCCTGGCGGAGTGGAACTCGGCCGCCTATTACCCGATCGATTTCATCGGCCTGCTGGCGCTGGAGCGCTGGGCGGATAACGGGATCGCCGATCGCGCCCGCGGCCAGATCGACCTCATCTTCCGGATGATTGCGCTCCACACGCTCGCTGGCGTTCCCGCCGGCTCCCAGGGTCGCGCCTATGACAAGGAACTTCGCGCCGGCCCGCTGACCGAGCTTGCGCCCTTCGCCCAGGTCGCCTTCGGCACCGGCTGGCTGAACAACGGCGTTGCGGCGCTGACCATGTTCTGCGCCGGTGACTATGAGCCGCCGGCCGATCTCGCCGAGCTTGCTTCGCTTTCGCGGGGAAGAAGCGTCGAGGCACGCTACAGCCAGGGGCTGGAGAGCGGAAAGCTCGTGCTCTTCAAGAACGAGGCCGCGCAGCTTTCGACGGTCGTCGATCACAAGACCGGCCGAAAAGGGCACCAGCAGCACGTTCTAGATATCCGGCTCGCCGGCAATCCGATGGCGAGGTTGTGGGTCAACCATCCCGGCGAAGACGACCCGTGGGGCAATCAACGGCCGTCCTATTGGGCCGGCAACGGCATCCTGCCGCGTGTCGCCCAGCATCGCGACGTCGCCCTTTTGATCGAGGACACGGGTGACGCGCGGCATGCGTGGACGCACGCCTATATCGGCCGCGACGGTCTCGACGATCTGATTGTCGAAGACAAATGGCTGATCGCCCGGTCGGGCAGGGGATTTGCCGCCCTCTGGGCGTCGAACGGCCTGGAGCTGATCACGGACGGCCCGACCGCCGGCCGCGAGGCGCGCTCGCACGGATCGCTCTGCGGCTGGGCGGCCATCGTAGCATCGGGCAATGACGACGCTTTCAAGGCCTTCATCGAGCGCCTGTGCCAGACGGCGGTGTCATTCGATCCCGCGCTTCGGCGTCTGTCCCTGACGCCGCCGGGCGGTCCGGCGATCGCTCTTTCCTATGCCGACGGTCTTTCGATCGCCGGCAAACACCGGCCGTTCACGCATGACCAGCCGCACCCGATCCTCACTCACGACAGTGCCGTGTCCCAAGCCAGCACTGACGGGCCGTTCTACTCCTAAAGCATAGGTCTCCAGCATGAACACAGCATGTGTCGACAATACCGCCCTCCTGACGACGATCGATCGCGTGGCGACGGCTTTCAGCCGGCTCAGGGGCATCAAGGAAGGCCTCGTAACAGACGATGCCGCCTCGGGAATCCAGTTCGACGAATGGGACTGGGAAGTCGGCGTCGGCCTTTACGGCTTCCTGCGCCGTGCGATCTCCGCCAATGACCAGAAGGCGCTGCAGGAGCTCGTTGCCTGGTACAGCGCGCAGATCGAGCGCGGCCTGCCGCCACGCCAGATCAACAGCACAGCGCCGATGCTGCCGCTCGCGATCCTCGTCGAGCATGTCGACCGCCCCGATTTCCGCGCGCTCGTTGAGGATTGGGCCGAATGGCTTGTCAAGGAGCTGCCGAAGACCGAGGACGGCGGTTTCCAACACGTCGTCAAGGAACGCCTCAACGACGGCGAATTGTGGGACGACACGCTGTTCATGGCCTGCCTGTTCCTCGCCCGGGCCGGCGTGCTCTGCGAGCGCAACGACTGGATCGACGAGGCCGTCTATCAGTTCGTCATCCACACCCGCTATCTCTCCGATCCCGTGACCGGCCTCTGGTATCACGGCTGGACCTTCAACGGCCGGCACAATTTTGCCAATGCCTTCTGGGCCCGCGGCAATGCCTGGATCACCGTTGCAATCCCCGAACTGTTCGATCTCGTGCCGACGCTCGGCGAGAAGGATCGGCGTTTCCTGTCGAATGTCCTCGTCAGCCAGGTGCGTTCCTTGAAGAAATACCAGCGGCCGGACGGCATGTTCACCACGCTTCTGGACGATCCGTCTTCGCCCTTGGAAACCTCGGCCACGGCTGGCATCGCCTATGGCATGTTGCGCGCCATCGACGCGGGCATTCTCGACGAGAGCGGCAGGGTTCATGCGGAGCGCGCGCTAAAGGCCGTGCTGGCGCAGATCGACGAGGAAGGCGTGGTCCACGGCGTTTCCGACGGCACGCCGATGGGCCATGACCTCGATTTCTACCGACGCATCCCGAACCTGCCGACACCTTACGGCCAGGCGCTGACCATGCTGCTGCTGACCGAAGTCCTGATCGAGAGTGGCCGCCGCCAATGAGTGCTCCCTCCCTCGTCGCGATCGAGGCGTTCGACGGCGACAATACCGATCGCCTGCAGGCCGCGATCGACACTCTTTCGGCGTCCGGCGGCGGGCGTCTTGAGCTCCTGGCAGGCATCCACATCTGCCGGGGCCTGCGACTGCGCTCCGGCGTCGATCTGCACCTTGCCGCCGGCGCGATCCTGCGTCCGGTCCCCGACTATGCGGCTTACGCGCATACGAGCGTATCGGTAATTGCCGAGAAGTCGGATCGCGGCATGATCGTCGCGAGGGAGGCGCGGCGGATCAGCCTGACGGGGGCGGGTCGCATCGAAGCCGGATGTGAAAGCTTCATCACAGGCGACGACGAGACGGTTGGAACCTTCGTTCCGGCCGAATTCCGTCCTCGCGTCGTCGTCTTCGAAGGCTGCGACGAGGTCGAGATGAGTTCCGTCACGATCAGCCGCTCGCCGATGTGGACGCTACATTTCGTCGACTGCACCGATCTCACGGTCCGGAACGTGAGCATCGAAAACGACCGCCGCCTTCCCAATACGGACGGCATCGTGCTCGACGCCTGCCGCGGCGCCGTCATCGAAGACTGCACTATATCGACGGCCGACGACGGCATATGCCTGAAGACGAGCATTGGGCCTGACGGCGTGGCCATCGGGCGATGCGAAAACATTCTCGTGCGCCGCTGCACTGTTCAGAGCCTCAGCTGCGCGCTGAAGATCGGCACGGAAACGCATGGCGATGTCAGCAACGTCGTCTTCGAGGATTGCGGCGTCTCGTCTTCTAACAGGGCGCTCGGCATCTTCTCCCGCGACGGCGGCCGGATATCGAATGTCAGGTTTTCCAGGATTTCGGTAGAGTGCCTGGAAACGCCGGATGGTTTCTGGGGCTCGGGGGAAGCGCTGACCGTCAATGTCGTCAACCGTATCGCCGAACGCCCCGCGGGCGCCATCGAAAATCTCGTCGTCGAAGACGTGACCGGCCGGATGGAAGGGGCGATCACCATCATTGCTGCCGCGACGTCAGGCATCCGGAACGTGTCGCTGGCCCGTATCGCCGTCGACCAGCAGCCCGGACAGCTTGGCACCGGGCGGACCTACGACCTGCGCCCGACGAATGCCGACCTCGCGCCGAAGGCCGATGGCGGCGGGCGCGCCAATGCCTGGACCCGTGGCTCCGACGGCAGGGTGATCGGTCTGCAGGACTATCCCCGGGGCATGCCAGCCATCTATGTGGCCGATGTCGCCGGGGTCTTGATGAACGAGGTGCGGATCACGAGGCCGACACCGTTGCCGCAAGGCTGGAACGAAAACGACGTCGTCTTCGAGACGGCGGCACCTGAGGGGAGTGGGGCATGGCAGAACTGAAACTTTCCACCGTCAACAAGTCATATGGCTCCGTTAAAGTCCTGCATGACGTCGAACTCGACATCAAGGATGGCGAGTTCGTCGTCTTCGTCGGTCCATCCGGTTGCGGCAAATCGACCCTTTTGCGCGTCATCGCCGGCCTTGAGGAGGTGACCTCGGGCGCAATCGCAATCGGCGGTCGCGACGTTAGCGCGCTGTCGCCGGCCGAGCGCAAGATTGCCATGGTCTTCCAGTCCTATGCGCTCTATCCGCATATGAGCGTGCGCAAGAACCTCGCTTTCGGCCTTGAAAATCTGAAATTCAAGCGCGCCGAAATCGACGCGCGGATCGCCGAAGCCGCCAGGATGCTGGCGATCGAGCCCTATCTCGACCGGCGTCCGAAGCAGCTTTCGGGCGGCCAGCGCCAGCGCGTGGCGATCGGCCGGGCGATCGTGCGCGAACCCGATATCTTCCTCTTCGACGAGCCGCTATCGAACCTCGATGCGGCGCTGCGCGTCCAGACCCGGGCGGAGATCACCAAGCTCCATCGCGAGATCAAAACGACGATGATCTACGTCACCCACGACCAGGTCGAGGCGATGACGATGGCCGACAAGATCGTCGTGCTGCGCGCCGGTCGGGTCGAGCAGGTCGGCGCGCCGCTCGACCTCTTCGACCACCCACGCAATCTCTTCGTTGCCGGCTTCCTCGGCTCGCCGCGCATGAACATCATCAAGGGCAAGGTCGCAGCCATCACGGAAAGCGGCATCGCCATTGATGTCGCCAACGGCGGGAGGATCGTCAGCGATGTCGATCCCGCTGGCATCGCCGTGGGGCAGGAGGTTCTCGCCGGCATAAGGCCCGCGCATTTCTCGCGCTCCAGCGGTCAGGGCCTGCCGTTCGTCGTCCAGTATCACGAGGGTCTGGGCACAGAGACCTATGTCTACGGCAATCTCGAGGGACAGGACGAGCAGATCATCATCCATGAGGCCGGCCATTTCGCGCCTAACCAGGGCGACCGGCTCGTGATCGATGCCGATCCGGCACGTGTTCATCTGTTCGATCCCAAAAGCGAACTTGCTTTTGCCCGTCGATCAGGACAGGGGAGGCGCTGACGATGGCGGCTGGTGCATTGGTTTCCCAGGCGGGGGAAACGGCGATGAGGGTGGTCGAGGCTCCGATGAACGCGGTCGAGCGCATCTTCGGCCGCAAGCGTATGCCCTGGCTGTTCCTGGCGCCGAATCTCATTCTGTTCGCGATCTTTACCTTCCTTCCCATCGCGATCTCGGTCGGTTACGCCTTCACCGGCGGCACTAATCTCTTCGTCTCCGATCGGCCGTTTGTCGGCCTCGACAACTTCCGCACCTTGCTTTCCTGCGGCAATTATCTGCAGCCCGGAACCTGCCAGGAATCGCTGTTCTGGACGGCGGTTTGGAACACCCTTTGGTTCGTGGCCTTCAACGTCGTCGCCACATTGCTGGTGGCGCTGATCACGGCGCTGATCCTCAATCGGGCGATCTTTGCGCGGGGCTTCTTCCGGGCGATGTTCTTCTATCCGGTTCTGCTGTCTCCCGTCGTCATCGGCCTGATCTGGAAGTGGTTCCTAGATCGCAACGGCCTGCTGAACGCCTTCTTTCAGATGCTTGGGGTTCCCCCCGAAATATTCCTGCTTGATGTTGGCTGGTCGCGCTTTTTCGTCGTGGTGGTATCGGTCTGGTTCCATATGGGCTTTTACACCCTGATCCTGCTCGCCGGGCTCCAGGCAATCCCGAAAGATCTCTATGAGGCCGCTTCCATCGATGCCGCCACGCCGCGCCGGACGCTGTTCAGGATCACGCTTCCGCTTCTCGCCCCGAACCTGCTTGTCGTGTTCATCCTTCTGATGATCAAGTCCGTGCAGATCTTTGACGAAGCATGGGTTCTGACCAATGGCGGCGGCCCAGGCACGGCCAACAGCTTCATCGTCCAATATATCTACCAGATGGCCTTCGGCAGCGATCTTCGTCTCTTCGGCCTTGCTTCCGCCGCATCGGTTCTCATGGGGCTGGTGCTTCTGGTTCTCACCCTCATACAGCTGCGCCTCGGCAAGCGAATGGAGTCCTGAGATGAACCCGATCAGCTTTCTCTCACGCACACGCCGGGCCGGACGCATCGATATCACCGATATCTTGTCATGGATCTGGCTGATCGGCGGAACGCTCGCTGTGCTCGTTCCCGTCCTCTGGGCGGGCCTCTCCTCGTTGAAACCCGCGGCCGAGATCACCCGCTTTCCGCCGGCGCTGATTCCCCGTGCCGCCGTTGAGCAGACCGTGCCCGGATTCGACAAGCCGCTCAGCCTTTGGAACGTCACGATCGACGGCCAGCAGCGTGAAATGGCCATGATCAGGCGCATCGGTCTCAAGGCGCAGATGGTCGATCCCGCAAATCCGGGGCAGCCGGTCAGTGTCGACGTGAAGGGGATCACGCCGGTGCAGCATCTGAGCGTTGCCACCGAGAACTACACCGATCCGCTGACGCGCTTCAACTTCCTGACCTTCCTGAAGAATTCAGTGTTCGTCACGGTGGTCGCGACGCTGCTGACATTGATCGTCAACGCCATGGCGGCCTTTGCGCTGTCGAAATACAAATTTCGCGGGGACACGACTGTTTTCGTCATCATCATCTCGACCCTGATGATCCCGCTCGCCGTCGTCATGGTCCCGGCCTATCTCGTCATCGTCGGGGTCGGGCTCGCCGACAATCTCTGGGGTGTCATCCTACCGACGGTCGCCTCTCCGACCGCCGTTTTCCTGCTGCGGCAATATATGCTGACCATACCCGACGAGCTGATCGAGGCGGCGCGCGTCGATGCGGCAAGCGAATTCTGCATCTTCTGGCGCATCATCCTGCCGCTGACGGCGCCGGCGCTCGCGGTGCTGGCGATCTTTTCCGTGCTCTGGCGCTGGAACGACTTTCTCTGGCCGCTCATCGTCCTGAACAGCCGCGAGAACTTCACCCTGCAGGTCGGTCTCAACGCCTTCCAGGGAGAGTTCTCGGTGCAGTGGCATTATATCCTCGCGATGACCTTCCTCAGCCTGTTGCCCGTTACCGTCGTCTTCCTGTTCCTGCAGAAATACATCACCACGGGCATTGCCGGTACGGGCATGAAGTGAACAATCCTGGCGCGTAACCCCGATCGGGGTCGAGATGTGGAAACCTCCCAAGCATTGAAGACTGCCTTCCCATCTCATCGCGCCGGCTGAAGCGCACCGCCCTGGTCCTGGGGTGCGCTTCAGTCTATTTAAATGGAGCCGCGCGGGCTTGGCTGCCTGGGCGGTATCACAAAACGGTTTCGAAGAGCGGGATCAAGGCCGCGCCGATTGCCCCGGGGGCATCGATGATCTGTGCCACGGCCAGCTCCGGAACGTCGCGCAGTGCGCCATGCCGAGGCAGATTGTTGAATTCGGTGCGTTCGATCAGCATTCTTGCAAGTGAATCTGGTAGCTCGCCCCCAAGCACGATCAATGCCGGGTCGAAGATCGCGCAGATCGCATTGATGGCTCGATTGTGAGCCGGGGTGACTCGGTCGATCCATTCCTCGACACCATCCCAATCCACCAGGTTTTCGTTCTTCAGATCTTTCAGGGTCAGGCCAACGCGGCCCTTGGCGCGAAGATATTCGAGCAGCTGGTTGAGTGCGGGACGATCGTCGTAATCCTGACGTCCGAAGAGAACGGAGAATTCGCCGGCATTCCCGAAACTGCCGCGAAACGGCATGCCCCCGGAAACCAGACCACCGCCGTAACCATGGAGATGGGCAATATAGGCAAAATCGGCGACGTCACGACCAACGCCGAAGATTGCTTCCGCCAAGGCCGCGGTCCTGGCGACATTGTCTGCCCAGACCGGCAGGCCAAGTCGCTCTCCAAGCAGGGGCGCCAGGTCGATCAGCGACCAATGGGCAAGCGGCAGAGGGCAATTGAAAGCCGTCTCCAGCATGCGATGGCCGGCGACTGCCAGGCCGACGCCGAGGATGTCGCGCCGCTTGGCGCCGCGTCGGGCAAGAACATCTTCGACCGCCGCTTCGATTCGGTCGATCTCCTGAGATAGCGAAGAACCGGCCTGCGGAATTTCCATATTGTCCAACGGTTCGCCGAAGCCCATTACGCAAAGGCCGATCGAGCCGACATTGACCGAAATGCCGAGCGTCAGACACCACTCCTTCCGCAGCGTCAGCTTCGGACTGGGCGGACCGGCCCGCCGATTTTCCGATTGGGAAAAGGCGACCATTCCCCGTTCGTGAAGCCGCCCGACGATCCGGTGCAGCGATTGCTGGGTGAGATCGAGCGGTTCGGTCAGGTCGGATCGTTCGAGGCCGGGCGATTTCCAGATCAACCGCAACAGGTCGCGTTCGTTGCGAGAAGCTACTCTCGCAGGCTGCGTGTCTCGTAAAAAATGTGCGGCCACATGGTCCAGAGGAACGTACTTCATTTTCCGATCATTTTGATTTACACTGTGAGTGTGAAGCAGGGAAGGGGACGCTTTGCTTCCGCAGGGCAAGGAAATCATCCGTGGTTTGGCCGGTCCTGCTTAAAGCATCAAGATTGGTCAGGCCAGTCGCGATGACGTCTCACGTGGCAGGGAGAGCATGGATTTGGTGAGACCGGAGAATACGGCCCGCCTTGCTGGGCATGGGGGCTACGGTTTTGAGCCCACCCATGCAGGCGTCAGCTTCGAGTCGATGGTTCAGGCCTTTACGGCGGGTTATGGAGTTTTCGGCGCGCGGCCGTTGAAAAACGACCGGACATTTGCCTGGGCCGCGGACTTGCGAAGGACCGAGGCGCTCACGGTGCTGCATTCGGTGTATCAGAGTTCCTGGACAATCCGAACGCTTGAAGAGTCTCCGCAGCATCTCGCGTTCTTCATGCCGCACACCGGATCCTTTCGACTGTCCATAGGGAGGAGAACGATCGAAAGCGGCGCCGGTCATCTTCTCATGGCCAACAACCACGAAGCCGGCGATCGTGTGGTCCAGGGTGGACCGCACCGCTCGGACGCCCTCTTCCTGGACTGGAAGGTGGTGAAGAGGATGCTCGCCTCGCTTGTGGAAAAGCCACTCTCCGAGTCGCTCGACCTCGACCCTATCCTCGATCTCGCCACGCAGTCAGGCCAGTTGATCGGCAATTTGCTCCAGACGATCGTGCAGGGCATGCGCGACAGCGGTCCGCTCCTATCGTCGCCCCTTGCCGCAGCGGCGATGAGCGAAACCCTCGCCCATCTTGTGATCCGATTTGGCCGCCACCGCTTTTCCGATGATCTGGAAAAAGCCAAAGTGTCGTTGGTTGCACCTTGGCATGTCCGACGGGCCATCGACTATATGCACGCCAATATCGCCGAACCTCTGACGATGACGATGGTGGCCGAAGATGTCGGCGTTTCCCTTCGCGCGCTGCAAACGGGCTTCAAGGCATTCAGGGGAACGTCGCCGGCCGGTTACCTCCGCGCGATCCGGCTGCAGGCAGCCCGCGAGCAGCTGCGGGATCCGACGAACCAGCAATCGGTCCGCGAAATCTGCGCGATATGGGGCTTTGCTCATGCGGGCAGGTTCTCCATCATCTACCGCAGCAGCTTTGGAGAAAGCCCGCGGGATACGCGGCTACGGGCTGAGCGCTTGCGCTGATTTGAGCGCTGGCGCTTCGACATCCCGGCTCTCTATGCGGTTCAGCGCGGCGGTGCGATGCTGCCGCGCAGCACGAGATGGCAGCCAAGCTCCAGGCGGTGAGCCGGTCGTTGCGGATCGTTGGCGATCAACCGTTGTTCGATGAGGGCGAGCGCTGCCGCGCCGAGACGGTCGGTCGGCACGCTCACGGTCGAAAGTGGCGGGCGGCTGAACTCGCCGGGAACGATATCGTCGAAGCCGAGGACAGAGATTTCGTCGGGTACCCTTATGTCGCGATCGGCCAACGCTTTCAGGCAGCCGAGCGCCAGATTGTCGGCTGCGCAGAAGACGGCGGTGGCGCCTTTCATCGTGGAGTCGCGATGGAGCAGCGCGTTGATGGCCGCCTCGCCATGCCGGGGCTCATATCCCTCCGCCTCAACGATCATGTCCTCCGGCACCGGAAGCTGTGCGGCGAGATAGGCATCGGAAAAACCGTCGTACCGGCGCTGGATGGTCGTGCGGCCCTTCCAGGTCAGATGAAGGATCCGGCGATGGCCGAGCGCCAGAAGGTGCTCGATGCCGAGCCGCGCGCCGAAGCGGTTTTCCGGCGTCACCGTATCGACCAGCATGGCCGGGTCCTCGCCGTTGACGATGACGACAGGCATGTCGGGGAAGGCGAGGCTCCGGATAAGTTCCGGCTGGTCGTCGTTCAAAACCACGATGCCGTCGGCCCGCTCTGATATCGCGATCTGCCTGACCTCGGCGCCGTCGATGCGCCGGCCGCTGCTGACGTAGGGCACGATGCGGATGCCGCGGCGCTCGCACTCCCTGCGAAGGCCGTTGAGGATCGTCCAGCTCACCAGGTTGAGATCGCTCTCCGGCGCGGCATCGTCGGGAATGGCGAGCAGCAGGACGCGCAGCGCGGCAATTGTCGCCTTTTTTCTGCGGCGGTCGAGGTAGCCCAGGCGTTTGGCCGAATCCAGAACCCTCTCGCGCACTTCGATCGTCAGCGGCGCGGTTCCGTTCAGCGCATGCGAGGCCGTGCTCAGCGACACATCGGCGTCGCGCGCGACATCCTTGAGATTGACTTTGCGTTCCACGTTAATCCGTTACGATTGAGGTCGTACCTTGAAGGCATCGGCTAACTCAATGTTTTCACATAAAAACTTCATTAAATCCATCTGCACCGCGGTATTTTTTGTTTCCAGACGAAGATGGGCCGCTACACGACTGCAAACGAGTGCTGCAGGGGCGACTGACCGAGGAATGGCCATGGCGCACGACTCAGCAGCCTGAATTGACTCCACAGAAATAATCGCGGAGTCTCTGGAATTGCAGCCTTAAAAACCCTTCCGCCACAACATCCAAACATGAATGCCAGAAGGGTCTGCAGCTGATCTCTTGCGCATTCTAAGAATGTGGGCCTCCTTCCCAAGCCTCAATGGCGGAAAAACGCTCGGGCCGCGGAGGCTCTCGATGATCGAGCGCGCTAAAGGCCGCTGGCGATCAGCGCGGATTGGCGAGCAGGCCGTTGAAGAGCAGGTCGAAATAGGTCTTGAGGAAGGTCTCCCTGCTGGGAATTGCGTCGCGGCGGTCGTCGAATATCAGCCGCAGAACCGTCCTCGTCAGGATGGGCGCAACGACCATGTCGGAGAATTCCACCGGCATTTCGCGAAACTCACCTGACGCCGTTCCCTCCAGGATAAGAGACTCGATCTTGGCGATGATCGGCGCGATAAATTCATCGTGGTGGCGGTCGATCAGGTCGGGGAACCGCTGTCCTTCCGCAATGACGAGCCGAACCAGCTCGCGGGTTGTGCGATCCTCGGCGATCTGTTCATAGAGCAGGTTCAGAATTGACTTCAGCCTTTCGGTGACGCTGCCGCTGAGTTCGTCGGTGATCGCCAGTAACTCCTGGAACGGAACCGAGAAGTGGTTGATCATGGCTTCGAAGAGCTTTTCCTTCGTCTCGAAATAGACGTAGACCGTGCCTTTGGTGACGCCGACTCTGTCAGCGATGTCTTCGACACGTGTGCCGGCGAAGCCGCATCTGACGAACTCCTCGAAAGCGGCGTCAAGGATCTGGATGGGGCGCAACGCTTTCCGTTCCGCGCGTGTAATCTTTTTCTGTGTTGCCATTTTCGGGCCTCCCTTATCCAAGCGCGCCGCCGTTTCGTGCGGCATAAAGTTTCATTGACTAATCCGTCAGTCAATTATATAGCAGCTGCCGTTGAGAGCAAGAGGTCAACTATGAGAACCATTCTGGTCGCCACTGCGATCGTGTGCGCGGTCGGTCTCGCATCCTGCAGCGATGTGAGCGGCCCGACCGAGCCAACCCCGCGTCAGGTCGGCGTCGTCGTCGCCAAGTCTGAGCCGCTGGTCGACGGCGGTGCGCTGACGGGAGAAGTCCGCGCCCGTGTTCAGACCGATTTGTCGTTCCGCGTCAGCGGCAAGATCATCGAGCGGCTGGTCGGAGTCGGCCAGTCCGTGAAGGCGGGGCAATTGCTGGCGCGTATCGATCCGCAAGAGCAAAAGGCCGATCTGGACGTAGCCGCCGCCAATCTTCAGTCGGCCGAAGCCCAGCAGACCCAGGCGCAACTTGCCTTCGATCGCCAGCAGAGCCTGTTTCGAACCCAGGTGACGACCCGCGCCGCGCTCGACCAGGCGCAGGAGGCGCTTCTGACGGCGCAGGCATCGACAAAGTCGGCGCAGGCGCTCTTCGAGACCGCCCAGGACACCCTGTCCTATACCGAGCTGAAGGCGGACGCCGACGGCGTCATCACCGCTCGCAATGCCGAGGTCGGGCAGGTGGCCCAGGCCGCCCAGGTCGTCTTCACCCTTGCACATGACGGCGACCGGGATGCCGTTTTCGAGGTAGTGGAAAGCGCCTTCCTTCGCCCTATCGACGGCGACGGAACCGTCACCCTTCTGTCGGATCCGACGCAGAAGCTCACGGCGAAGGTTCGCGAGATTTCGCCGACGATCGATTCCTCCACCGGCACCATCAGGGTCAAAATCGCGATTTCGAGCGACGCTCCCATTCCGCTCGGCGCTCCCGTCGTCGGCCGATTCAATTACGTCTCGCAGGACGTCATCCAGCTGCCCTGGTCGGCAATGACCTCCAAGGACGGCAAGCCGGCCGTCTGGATCGTCGATCCTGCATCCTCTGCGGTTTCGGTCCGGGCGGTCGACGTCGCCGGTTACGAGACCGGCAGCTTCGTCGTCAGGTCGGGTGTGTCGGCGGGAGAGGTCGTAGTGACCGACGGGGCCAAGTTCCTCAGGCCCGGTGAGATCGTGTCTTATGTCAAGGAAGCTTCCAAGTGAGTATTCGTCCCAAGATAATCGCACTGATGATCGGTACGGCCCTGATCTCTTCCTGTACGAAGCAGGAGGAAAGCAAGGAAGAAGCGCCCCGTCCGGTGCTGTCGATGACGGTCAAGCAGACGCCAGCCACGAGGCTCAGCCTGACCGGTACGATCGAACCTACAATCGAAACCGAGCTCGGCTTCCGAATTCTCGGGCGGATGATCGCCCGCAACGTCAATGTCGGCGATATCGTCAAGCGAGGTGACGTTGTCGCCGCGATCGATCCGCTGGCGCTGGAGCTGGCGGTGCGCAGCGCCCAGTCCGATGTGGAGAACAGCGATGCCCAGCTCAGAAACGCGGTGACGACGGAGCAGCGCCAGCGTGCGCTGGTCGAATCGCGCTCAGGCACGGAAGCCTCCCTCGAAGAGGCCGAGCAGGCGAGACGCACGGCCGCGGCCGCCGTTGCCAAGGCACAAGCCAATCTCGACAAGGCCAGGGAGCAGCTGGGCTACGCGCAACTTCTGGCGGAATTCGATGGCGTCGTGACGGCGACTTCGGCTGAGGTGGGCCAGGTCGTTTCGGCCGGCCAGACGGTCGTGACCATTGCGCGTCCTGACAAGCGCGACGCTGTGGTCGACGTGCCCCAGGCCGCCGCGCAGAAACTGAAGAACGGCGCGCCCTTCGAAGTGACGCTGCAGCTCGATCCGACAATTCGCACCTCCGGGGTCGTGCGCGAAATTGCGCCGGAGGCGGAGACTGCCACGCGCACGAGCAGGACCAAGATCGCGCTCGCCGCACCGCCTGAAGCCTTCAGGCTAGGCTCGGTCATCACCGCCTCTGCAACGATCGCCGCCGATCCCGAGATCGTGCTGCCTTCCTCAGCCATCCTTGCCGGCAGCGACGGCCCAAGCGTCTGGATCGTCGATGAGCCTGCCAAAAAGGTGACGCTGCGTCGCGTCAAGATCGACGGGGACGTTGTCGACGGCGGAAATGTCCGCGTCACCGAAGGACTCGCTCCGGGAGAGCGGGTGGTCGTGGCGGGCGTCCATAAACTCGAAGATGGCCAGACCATCAGGATCGACCAGGAGATCAGCAAGTGAAGTCCTTCAACCTCTCCGACTGGGCGCTCGAACACCGTTCGCTCGTCTGGTACTTCATGATCGTCTTCATTCTCGCCGGCGCCTTCTCTTATCTGAACCTCGGCCGCGAGGAAGACCCGAACTTCACGATCAAGACAATGGTGATCACCGCGCAATGGCCCGGCGCCTCCGCCGAGGAGGTGACGCGGCAGGTGACCGACCGAATCGAGAAGAAGCTCCAGGAACTGGAATCGCTCGACTACACCAAGAGCCAGACCGTCGCCGGCCAGACGACCGTCTTCGTCGAACTTTTGCCGACGACGAAGGCTAGGGATGTTGCACCGACCTGGCTGCGCATCCGCAACATGATCGCGGACATCAAGGGGGAATTCCCGAGCGGCGTGGTTGGTCCCTTCTTCAACGACCGCTTCGGTGACGTGTTCGGCAATATCTACGCTTTCACGAGCGACGGACTGACCCAGCGGCAGCTTCGCGATCTGGTGGAGAATGCGCGCTCGGAGGTTCTGACGGTGCCGAATGTCGGCAAGGTCGACGTGATCGGGGCTCAGGACGAGGCGATCTATCTCGAATTCTCTACACGCCAGATCGCGGCACTCGGCATCGACCAGCAGTCGGTCATCCAGACCCTGCAGGCCCAGAACGCCGTCACCCAGTCCGGTTTCGTCGATGCCGGTCCGGAGCGCATCGCATTGCGGGTGAGTGGACAGTTCAGTTCCGAGGAAAGTCTGCGATCGATCAATCTTCGCATCAATGACCGCTTCTTCCCGCTAACCGACGTCGCCACGATCAAGCGCGGTTACGTCGATCCGCCCTCGGCGCTATTCCGCTTCAATGGGGAGCCCGCGATCGGGCTTGCCATCGGCATGAAACAGGGCTCCAATCTCTTGGAGTTCGGCGAAGCGCTCGACGCTGAGATGAAGCAGGTCGTTGCCGATCTCCCGATCGGCGTGGATGTTCACCGCGTTTCCGACCAACCGTATGTGGTCGACGAAGCCGTCTCGGGCTTTACCCGGGCGCTCTTCGAAGCAATCGTCATCGTGCTCATCATCAGCTTCATCAGCCTCGGTCTTCGCGCCGGCATGGTGGTGGCGATCTCCATTCCCCTTGTACTCGCCATCACCTTCGTGGTGATGGAATATTCCGGCATTTCGCTTCAGCGCATCTCGCTCGGCGCGCTCATCATCGCGCTCGGGCTGCTCGTCGACGACGCCATGATCGCCGTCGAGATGATGGTGGCCCGCCTGGAGGCGGGCGACGATCTGAAGAAAGCCGCCACATACGTCTACACATCAACGGCCTTTCCGATGCTGACGGGAACGCTGGTGACCGTCGCCGGCTTCATCCCGGTCGGTCTCAACAACAGCGCCGCAGGCGAATTCACCTTTACGCTTTTCGTCGTCATCGCGGTTTCTCTGGTCGTCTCCTGGATTGTGGCCGTGCTGTTCACGCCGCTTCTGGGCGTTACCATCCTGCCGAAGACCATGAAGTCGCATCACGAGAAGAAGGGACGCTTCGCCGCCGTCTTCTCATGGCTTCTGAAGCTCGCGATGCGCTGGCGCTGGATCACCATCGTGGCGACGGTCGGCGTCTTCGGCCTTTCGGTCGGAGGCATGGGGCTGGTGCAGCAGCAGTTCTTCCCGAACTCGGACAGGACCGAACTCGTCATCGACTGGAACCTGCCCCACAACAGTTCGATCGCCGAAACCAACAGGCAGATGGGCAAATTCGAAAAGGAGATGCTGGCCGGTAACAAGGATATCGACCACTGGACGAGCTATGTCGGCCAGGGTGCGCCGCGCTTCATCCTGTCCTTCGACGTGCAGACGCCCGATGTCACCTTCGGACAGACCATCATCGTCACCAAAGGCCTCGACGTGCGCGACAAGGTGCGGGCGGAACTGCAGGACTATCTGACGAAGACCTTCCCCGGCACCGATGCCTTCGTGAAGCTTCTCGATATCGGCCCGCCGGTGGGCAAACCGGTTCAGTACCGGATCACAGGCCCCGACATTCAAAGGGTCCGCGACATCTCCCAGCAATTTGCAGGCGTCGTCGGTTCGCATCCGCTGCTGTCGAACATGGTGCTGGATTGGAACGAGCCCTCGCGCGTCGTGAAGGTCGATGTACTGCAGGACAAGGCGCGCCAGCTCGGCGTCTCTTCCGAGGATATCGCAACCGCGCTTAACGGTATCGTCGAAGGTTCGACGGCAACCCAGATCCGCGATGATATCTACCTGGTCAACGTCGTCGGGCGAGCCAGGGCATCCGAGCGCGACTCCATCCAGACGCTTGAGAATCTGCAGCTCTCGACCTCCAACGGCAAGGTCGTGCCGCTGTCGGCCGTGGCGAATTTCCGCTACGAACTCGAGCAGCCGACGATCTGGCGTCGCGACCGGCATCCCACGATCACGCTCAAGGCGGCCGTCATCGGTTCGACGCAGCCGGCCACGATCGTCGATCAGCTGAAGCCGAAGGTGGAGGAGTTCCAGAAGAACCTTCCTGTCGGATACAAGGTGGAAATCGGCGGTGCGGTCGAATCCAGCGCCGAGGCGCAGGGACCGATTGCTGCTGTGGCTCCGCTAATGCTGTTTACGATGGCGACGATCCTGATGATCCAGCTGCAGAGCTTCAGCCGCCTGTTCCTGGTGTTCGCGGTCGCGCCGACGGCGCTGATCGGCGTGGTCGCGGCGCTCCTGCTGAGCAACGCTCCTATGGGCTTCGTCGCCATTCTCGGCGTGCTGGCCCTGATCGGCATCCTGATCCGCAACTCGGTCATCCTGGTGGTGCAGATCGAGCATCTGCGCGCCGAAGGGGTCGCGGCGTGGCAGGCGGTCATCGAGGCGACCGAACACCGCATGCGGCCGATCATGCTGACGGCGGCGGCGGCAACGCTGGCACTGATCCCGATCTCGCGCGAGATCTTCTGGGGGCCGATGGCCTACGCCATGATGGGCGGGATCGTGGTCGGCACCGCGCTCACCCTGCTATTCCTGCCGGCGCTCTACGTCGCATGGTTCAGGATCCCCCAGGACGAAGACGTTCACGCCGAAGCCACGGCAGAGGCATGAGGTGAGGCTTCGACGGCCGTCGCGGCGGCCGCTGCAAAACGGGCCGCGGCGAAATGGGTGGGATGGCGCAGGCGATGCCGTCCCACGCCGCAGCGGGAACGGCATGGCGGATGATGACGCGGACAGAACCACACGCCGGATAGCGTATGGGTTTGAGTGGAACGGATCGATAATGCATTTCCGAGGCCTGAAGGCAATGCCGGCGATTATCGTCACCATCGGCCTGGCCATGCTTGCCGGCTGCGCCACGCGGCCATCGCCTGAGGTCTTGACGCCTGTTCATCTGAGTGAGCCGGCTCGGTCCCAAACGGTGCCGGACAAGGTGAGCGTACTTGTCGCAACCAACAGAACCCCCGATGGCGTGCGGGGCGGCTTCGGCAGCACATGGGCCGAGAAGCTGACCTATGAACAATACGCGTTTTCAGTTCCTCCCGGCAGGAAGGATACTGTGATCACCTATCCCAAGGCGAAGCCGGATCCGGAACGTCAATTTGCCGTCGTCGAGCGCAAGCATTTGCCCAAGGATGCTTTCGTGCGGCAGGCGCTCGCCTCCGTGCAGCCCGATGGCACTGTCGGCATCTTCGTCCATGGCTACAACTACAGTTACCAGGAGGCGCTTTACCGCACCGCCCAGATCGCCGCCGACGCGAAAATATCGGGCGCTCCGATCCTGTTTTCCTGGCCTTCGGCGGCATCCGTCGCCGGCTATGTCGCCGACCGCGACGCCGCGCTTTCCTCACGCAGCGAACTCGATTCCCTCGTCACATCGCTCTCCGCATCGGCCAAGGTAAAACGCATCATCCTGTTCGGGCACAGCATGGGCGGCTTCCTGGTGATGGAAACAGTGCGGGAGCTCAAGCTGCAGCATCGCGACGCAGTAATCGGCAAGCTGGCGGTGGTGCTCGCCGCCCCTGATATCGACGTCGATGTCTTCCGGTCTCAGCTGAAGGACATCGGTCCGATGCCGATCCCGATCTCGCTTCTGGTCTCCAAGGACGACCGGGCACTCGTGGCCTCGAGCTTCATCGCCGGGGAGCGGCCGCGCGTTGGGCGCCTCGACATCGACGATCCCGTCATCGAGGAAGCCGCCTTGAAGGCGAGGCTTCGGGTCATCGACATCACATCGATCAAGACGTCTGACGGATTGGGCCATGACCGCTACGCGTCACTCGCCAAGCTCGGCGCCCAGCTTGCCTCCTTCGAGAGCGGCAGGCGGTCGACCCCAGGCGATGTCGGCGCCTTCGTGTTCGATGCCGCCGGCGCTGTCGTCGCGAGCCCGTTTCGCCTGGTCGGGCATGTCGTTCGCCCGCAATAGGCCCATAGCCTGTACATCTGGTCGATCAGGATTGTGTACAATGTGACTATTAAATTGTCAGATGCCCAAATGAGGGGCAGACTTCCGTCTGTGGC
Organism: Rhizobium aethiopicum; assembly: GCF_900094625.1. Taxonomy (GTDB): domain Bacteria; phylum Pseudomonadota; class Alphaproteobacteria; order Rhizobiales; family Rhizobiaceae; genus Rhizobium; species Rhizobium aethiopicum. The sequence goes on from NZ_FMAJ01000015.1 coordinate 53,376, forward strand.
CGAGTCGGCCTCAGGGATATGGGAGGGCATTCATGACCGTACGAAATCCGTCTCCCTCGTTATATAACGAGGATCTTGCACCCGCCGAGGAGCGTAGATGGGGTGCATTCAGCATCTTTAACGTCTGGACATCGGACGTCCACAGCCTGTGGGGCTATTATCTGGCGGCGAGCCTGTTTCTGCTCTGCGGCAGCTTCGTGAACTTCGTCATCGCCATCGGTATCGGCTCTCTCGTCATCTTCTTCCTGATGAGCCTGGTCGGCAATGCGGGTGTGCGCACCGGCGTGCCTTTTCCGGTTCTGGCGCGCGCGTCGTTCGGCACGTTCGGGGCCAATGTTCCGGCGCTCGTGCGGGCGGTGGTCGCCTGCTTCTGGTATGGAGCGCAGACCGCCGCCGCATCCGGCGCGATCGTTGCCTTGCTGATCCGCAATGAGAGCCTGCTCGCCTTCCATCAGAACAGCCACATGCTCGGCCATTCGACGCTTGAACTCATCTGCTACGTCATTGTTTGGGCGCTGCAGCTGCTGATCATTCAGCGGGGCATGGAAACCGTCCGCAAATTCCAGGATTGGGCGGGTCCTGCCGTCTGGATCATGATGCTGATCCTTGCTGTTTACCTGGTCGTCAAATCAGGTACCTTCTCCTTCGGTTCCGAAATCCCACGCGACGTGCTGATCGAGAAGACCAAGGATGCAGGCGTGCCCGGCGAGCCCGGCTCGATTGCCGCACTTGCGGCCGTGGCCGCCACTTGGATCACCTATTTCGCCGCGCTGTACCTGAACTTCTGCGATTTCTCGCGTTACGCTACGAGCGAAAAGGCGCTGCGCAAAGGCAACCTCTGGGGTCTGCCGATCAACCTCCTGGCGTTCTGCCTCGTCGCAGGTGTCACGACCACGGCCGCCTTCACCGTTTACGGTGAGGTCCTGCTGCATCCGGAAATGATCTCGGCGAAATTCGACAGCTGGTTCCTGGCGCTGCTTGCGGCGCTGACATTCGCGGTCGCAACGCTCGGCATCAACGTCGTGGCAAACTTCGTCTCGCCGGCCTTCGACTTCGCCAACGTCTTCCCGCGCCAGATCAACTTCAAGCGCGGCGGCTATATCGCCGCCCTGATCGCTCTCGTGCTTTACCCCTTCGCTCCCTGGGAAACGGGTGCGGCACATTTCGTTAACTTCATCGGTTCGACGATGGGGCCGATCTTCGGCATCATGATGGTGGATTATTACCTCATCCGGAAAAGCCAGCTGAACGTCGAGGCCCTCTATCACGAAAATGGCGAGTTCCGCTTCCAGAACGGATGGCACGGCAATGCCTTCATCGCCCTTGCGGTGGGGGCGCTGTTCTCCTCGATCCTGCCGACCTTCACCTCCATCCTGCCGGATTGGTGGGGCACTTACGGCTGGTTCTTCGGCGTCGCCATCGGCGGAGCGATCTATTTCGTGCTGAGAATGGGCTCCCGGCGCAATCCGGCTTTCGCCTCATGACGAATGAAAGGCGCCCGGTCATCCGCCGGGCGCCTTCTCAACGAGGGCCGTCGTGGCCTCCTTGAGCTTGACCGAATAGGAGCGCATCTCGGCGCTCAGATATTGGCCGGCTTCCTCGGTCTTGTTGGCGCGGGAAAGAACAAGCAGTTGCGAGCTGCTGGCGACGTAGCCTTCGACGCTCTCCTTGATGGTCTTGATCAGCTCACGCTCGCGATCGGACGAAGCCAGCGAGAGATAGGCGTCTGCCGATTTGCGAGTTGCATCCTCGGCGGCCTTAATGGCCTCTTCACGGGATTTCTTCTCTGCTTCCGTCTGGACGATAATGTGATCGCGGTAAGCGAGGCGCAAATCCGTCATGGCGAGGTTGATCGCTTGCGAAGCCTGCAAGCGCTCGGCAGCCAGTTTCTGGCGATTTCTTCGGTGGAGCCATTCGTCTTTTGCAGGCCGTCGTCCGCGAGATAGGCGACGAGCCCGACGCATCAAAGTCCCCATCGAATGGTCCGGTGTCATGCCGGTTTGACCAGACATGTTTGTAACGAAAAAAATTTAACGATGTGTTCCGGAGTGTAAAAACCGTTTACCAGTTTACGCGAAACTGGCCGCCCCATTCATGTTCAGGTTCCCGCTGCAACCGAAAAACGCTTATCGATGGCGTCAGGACAACAGGAGCCAGGCATGGTGAAGCGCATATTTTCCGCCCTTCTTGCATTGGTCCTTCCGGTGCAGTCAGCCGTTTCTCAACCCCCTGATGACGCACAGGCGCGCAAAGCCCGGTCTATCGCCCAGCTTCAGTCGGAAGGCGTGCCGACCATCGATCATCTGCCGACCGTCGAGGCGGAGAGCGACAGTACTCGCCGCGACAAAAAAGCTGTCGTGCAGCGCGCTATCGCGCTTGCGATCGTTGCCGTAAAAGGCGAGACCGGCGATCACGCGATGGGCCAGGCTCTCATTCGGCAATTCGATGCAGCAAGTTTCTTTACGCCCAAGGAACAGGCATTCATGGACGATCCCGATCCTTCGGAGCAGGATCGGGTGAACTTCGCCTGGCGCTATGAGGGCGTGCACGTCATGTTATGGGCACTCGGGATCACGGCTGATCTCCAACGTCCCGACCATATTTGCGATGTGCCATTCATTGCCGCGACGCTTCGCGAACTGGGCACGGACGGGCTGACGCGCCGCGCCAGGCTGCGCCCGCAGAAAGAACTGCTCGACGCCGCCGATCTGACCTACCGTTATGACTGGGCGGTCGTGAATGCGCGACTGAAGGGCGAGGCTGCGCCGGCCGGACTGGACAAGGGCGTGGTTTACGAGCGCCACTACGCGCTCAACTGGCTGATCGGCTACATGGACCAGGACTGGGACGACATTTCCACCGATACGTGATGCAGCCCGCCGGCCTGCCACGATCAAGGTGGATGGTCAGCCCATGCCGAGGCGGATGCATGTTTTCAGAAATGCATTATGATCGGCTGCGCACCGGAAAAGATATGCGACCCGCTTTGGGGTGGGAGGAGGGCAGGATTTGGAACAGCTGAAGGATCTGAACGATACTTCCATGCGGGGAAACAGCGGTTCGGCAACGCCTCCGTATGAACGGCGCGGTGTTGTGGCTGCCGCCGTATATCAGCATGGGCAGCGCATCCGCGACATCAGAATAGACGAGGCCGGCGAATGGCGGAACAGGGAGAATGCCATCGTCTGGATCGGCCTGCACGAGCCGGATGAGGTGCTGCTGCACCAGATGCAGGCCGAATTCAATCTCCATCCGCTGGCGATCGAGGATGCGGCGCAGCCGCACCAGCGTCCGAAGCTGGAGATTTACGGGGACGCAATGTTCATCGTCGCGCGCACCGCCCATATGAAGGATGGCGAGATAATCTTCGGCGAAACGCATCTGTTCGTTGGCCGCGGTTATGTCGTCTCCGTGCGCCACGGAGAATCTTCTTCCTATCTTGCGGTCAGGCAGCGATGCGAGGCGACGCCCGCCGCACTTGCTCATGGCGAGAACTATATTCTCTATTCCATCCTCGACTTCATCGTCGACAACTACATGCCTGTTATCGAGGTGGTGCAGGAGGAGGTCGAGAAGCTTGAGGATCTGGTGCTGCGCGAACAGCTGTCGAAATCCGATATAGAGCGGCTCTACCTGCTGAGGCGCAAGCTCCTGAGGCTTCGCAATGCCGTCGTGCCGCTGGTGGATGTCTGCCGGCGATACGAACACATCGATCTGCCGGGCATGGATCCGACGCTGCAGTCGCTGTTTCGCGATGTGACCGATCACGTGCGACGGGTTCAGGAGGATATCGATGCGCTGCGCGAGGTGCTTGCCTTCGCCTTCGAGGCGAGCGTGATGATCGGCCAGACGGAACAGACGGCGATTGCTCGCAAGCTCGCCGCCTGGGCGGCCATTCTTGCCGTTCCCACCGCGATCGCCGGCATTTATGGGATGAATTTCAACGATATGCCGGAACTGAAATTCCAGTACGGCTATTTCGTCGTGCTTGGCGTCATCGGCGTCCTTTGCCTCAGCCTTTTCACCTTCTTCCGGCGGAGGAAGTGGCTTTGATCAACACAGCGCTTTCAGCAGCCGATCTTGGTGCATCCCGACGTAGTCGATGTCATTCAAATAGAGGCGTGCGTCTCCAGTCGCTACATCCTCGGCAAAGGTCTCGTTTCCGCTCGCGGCACTTGCCAGCATGAAATCAACGAGGGCTTGAAGCCGCTTGCAGATCATCTCCGGGAGCCGGCGCCGTTCTTCCTTGGTCGCACCATAGGCGGTGCAGAATATTTCCGCCCGCCGCAGCTGGTCGTCCAAGCCGAATGCCACAGTCGGGTTGGCGGCATCGGAGAGAGGCGCCCAGCGATAAACCGCATAGGCGAGATCCCACAGGCGCGGTGCAGGATGAGCGGTGTCGAAGTCGATGATCCCGACAGCCTCGTCATTCACAGTGGCGACGTTGTAGGGCGCAAAGTCTCCGTGGCACACGATCTCCTGCGGCTCCTGCGGCGGCAGCATCCATGTCTGGGGCTCGTCGTCCGATTCCAAAAAGCCTTGAGACGCCGTGTGAAAATCGCGCAGAAGTCTTGCTGCGGAAATCAGCATGCGCTCCGATCCGACGAGGGGATCGCTGAGCTCTTCGCAGACGCGGCCGGCGACGTAGCCGACGACCTCCCGACCTTCGCCGGTAATTTGAATAGGCTCCGGAACCGCCAGGAAGCCTTTGCGTCTGAGATGGCGCAAGAACCGGTGCGCGGTCGGCGTCCATGCGCCTGATGGTCGGATGACGCTATCACCGTCGCGCCAGATCAGCCCGGTCCGCCCGCCCTCCAACTGTTTCACTCGATGGCCTCCTACGCGGATTTCAGTCTTTCGATATGGGCCTGAACCGTGGCGGCAAGATTGGTCTCATGGCAGTTCCGGTAAAACGCCGCCGTCTCCGAAGGCATCCGGTCGGGAATGGCGACGAAATCCTCGAGCCGGAAACCATCCATATCGCCGAGTTGCGGGTCCGCCAGCCGGCTCTCGTTCAAAGTGCTCACACGATGGGCGAGGGCTTCGAAATAGGCAAGGTTCTCATCCACTGCCGAAGGCGAAGATGTTCTGCCGTGCGCGGGGATGATCAGTCTCGCATGAAGGTCACGGATCCGCGTGAGCGAGGAACGGATCAGGCGAAGATCACCGGCACTTCTGCTCCAGACTTCCGGAATGGGATATTCCACCGCATCGACGGCAAGGCAGGTGCGGAGTTCTGGAATCCAGACGGCGATATGGTCGGGCGTGTGGCCCGGCGTATGAATGAGCTCAAGCGTCAGGTCGCCGCCGTTCAGCACCATCGAGCCGGAGAAGGTGATATCGGGGCCGATCAGTTCGATATTACGAAACCGCGATTCCTGGTTGGCCTTGTCCTTCAGGATCTGCTGCGTTGTGTCGTCAAGCAGACGGTCGAGCGCCGCGGCATGTGCGATGATAGGAGCACGCCCTGCGATGGCTGCGTTTCCCCAGAAGTGATCCCAATCCATATGCGAATTGACGACGATCAGCGGACGCCGCCCGGCCCGTTCCTCAAGCAGATCGAGCGCCATCCAGCATAATTCGGGCGTGCCGAGCGTATCGATCAGGACATTGAACCTCTCGGTCCGGACAAACACGGCATCGACTTCGTCTCCCGCCCGGAGAATGACGATGCGCTCGTCAAGTCCGGGATAGGAGCACAATTCTACCGGTGGGTTCATGTCCGGTTGCCTCTGTTGCATTCGCGGGGACTTCATCCACTACATCAAATCTCGTTCGGATGCCTGCCTTTTAAAGACTGCTCGATTTCTGCCGGACCGGTACGGGCACTTCCCAACGCCTCATCACGATATTCGGCACAGCGGCTGAGCAGATCACCATCGCCCTTTGGCGTTCTCCTGCGCGATGAAGCGCCCGGCCTCCTCGCGGATTTCGAAGAGGCAATGCTTCTAGGGCGTCGAGCGATTGGTCTCGATGCTCCAGGAGGCGAGGCGTGAGACGCAGGCCGCGAAGGCGATGGAGAAGACTAGTGATCGAAGCATTGATGGGCTCTCAATCGCTCGATAATTTCCGGATCGGAAACAATCAGAGGATCTTTTAGCGCATGGCTGCAAGATCTCTACCGCCAAATCGTGAGGACTTTCCTTCTCTCGTTGAGCGCGATCGACCTGGCTGATGATGTCGTGTCCCGTCCGCCTGGCTATGCTCCATGCACCCGTGAATTGACGGCTTGAGTGGAACAACCTCCGCCAAAAGAAGTTTGCCTCGAAAGCAACTCGAGGCGGCGGCCGATGTTACTCTCTGCGAAGCAGGGTGCGCTTAGCACTCCACCCCGGATCTATTATGTCAATCCGCTACTTCTCCAAGGCATCGATGCATGGCGCGAGGTCTTCGATCATGCGGCGGATATTGGCTTTGATTATGTTCTGACGGCGCCGCTCTTCGACCGGGGCGGCGAATGCAGTATTTTTGCCTCCAGGGATTTCGATCGTCTCGATTCCGAACTGCAGCTCGGAACCATGGTCGAGGAGGGGCTGTCGCGCCTTGTGGAGGCCGCCGACAAGAGTGGCCTCGGTTTGATGATGGACCTGATGCTCGACGGCAAGGCGCAAGACCCGCAAGCGGGTTTTCGTCCCGTCGATCCGCGGCGCTCACCGCTCGATCCGGCGGAGCCGATGACCATGATGGGAGCGGAACGGCAATCGCAGTTGCTGGCGGAATGGACCGAACGGCTGCGGCGGTTCTCCGGCTGCGGGCTCACCGGATTTCGGGTGCTTGGGATCGATCGCGCAGCGCCGGATTTTTTCAGACCGCTGATTGCCGCGGTGCGTGAGCAGGCTGATACGCATTTCCTCGCCTGGACGCCAGGCACCGATTTTGCGGTAAGAAGAGCGATCGTGGATGCGGGTTTTTCAGGATGTTTCTCGTCGATGGCTTGGTGGGACCTCGACGAGAGATGGTTCCTCGAGGAGCATCGCGTCCAGGAGCCGCTCGGCTGGCAGGTCGCCTTTCCCGAGCCGCCCTTCGCGAGGCGGATCGCGCACGGGACCGAGAGCCGCGAAATCCTCGAGCGGCGCGCCGTCAGAGCATTGCGGCTAGCCGCCTCTCTCGGCGGCGGGCTCATGGTTCCCATGGGTTTCGAATATGGCGCCGCGACCCCGCTTGATCCGACGCATGGCGATGGCTCGGGCTTGCGGAAGCTGCGCCATGACCTGGCTTTCGATCTTTCCTCCGAGATTCGCCTTGCCAATACCGAGATTGCCAGGGCCGGCCTTGCGCGTGCTCCATCGCTTCGCTTGATCCGCAACGCCAACGGGCCGGTTGCGGCACTTGTACAATCCGAAGCGCAGGATCTCCGCAGCACATCGGACCTGCGCTTTATACTGCTGAATCGGGATCTCCGGCGAAGCGCTCCCGCGCCGGTGACGGCGCTTCGCGAAGCGGCCTCCGGATTTCTCCCCGTCACTGCCGACGGCGCGGCCCTGCGTCTGAGGGCAGGCGAGATCCGGGTGATAGAAGGCAAGGCGCCGGAGCAAATCACATCCCGACCCGGCCTCGACGTCGAGCAGGCGACGGCCTCGCCGCGGCTTGCCATCGAAAATATCACGCCGCGGGTCGATGACGGGCGGTTTCCCGTCAAGCGCATCGTCGGCGAGATCGTCACCGTCGAGGCTGATATATTCGCCGACGGCCACGACCCCATCGCGGCCGTGCTGCTCTGGCGGCCGCACGAGGCGATGGCGGAGTGGACCGAGACTGAGATGCATCTGGTCGAGAACGACCGCTGGCGCGCCGAATTCCTGCTGGAACGCATCGGGCGCTACGAGTTCGCGGTCGAGGCCTGGAAGAACCCGTTCGCGATCTTTCGTTACGAACTGACCAAGAAGAACGATGCGAGGCTGGACCTGAAGCTTGAGCTTCAGGAGGGACTGAACCTCGTGCGCGTCGCCAAGGCAGAAGCGCCGGCCGCACTCGGCGCCGACCTGCAGGCTCTTATCGACAGCCTTGAAAATGCACCGGATGCGGAACGCACGGCGATCCTGCTCGATCCCGAGACATCCGAGTTGATGACCAGGGCCGACAGGCGGCCGTTCCGGCTTCGCTCCACGGCAAGCGCCGTCGATGCAGAACGCAAGTCGGCAGCCTTTGCCAGCTGGTATCAGATCTTTCCGCGCTCGCAGAGCGGGGATCCGAACCGGCACGGCACCTTTGACGACGTCATACCGAGATTATCCGCCATTCGGGACATGGGCTTCGACGTGCTCTACTTCCCGCCCATCCATCCGATCGGTTCAACCAACCGGAAGGGGCGCAACAACAGCCTGAAGGCGGCGCCGGATGATCCGGGAAGCCCCTATGCTATCGGTTCCGAAGAGGGCGGTCATGACGCCATCCACCCCGAACTCGGTGATTTCGAGGATTTCGGCCGGCTTGTCGAGGAGGCGGGCCGGCATGGGCTGGAGATCGCGCTCGACCTTGCGATCCAGGCCTCGCCCGATCATCCCTGGCTGACGGAACATCCCGGCTGGTTCGACTGGCGGCCCGACGGCACGATCAAATATGCCGAGAACCCGCCGAAAAAATACGAGGACATCGTCAACGTAGATTTCTACACGAAAGACGCGCTGCCGTCTTTGTGGGTGGAGCTCAGGGATATCGTCCAGCTCTGGGTCGACCAGGGCGTCAAGCTGTTTCGCGTCGACAATCCGCACACCAAGCCCTTCCCCTTCTGGGAATGGCTGATCGGCGATATCAGGGCCCGCCATCCCGACGTCGTCTTTCTCTCGGAAGCTTTCACCAAGCCGAAAGTCATGTACCGGCTGGCGAAGATCGGCTTCTCCCAGTCCTATACCTACTTCACCTGGCGCAATACCAAGTGGGAACTCGAGCAATATATGCGGGAGCTGACCGAGACGGCGCCGAAGGAATTCTTCCGTCCGCATTTCTTCGTCAATACGCATGACATCAATCCGGATTTTCTGCAGAACGCGCCGCGCCCGGCCTTCCTGATCCGCGCGGCATTGGCCGCCACCCTGTCGGGCCTTTGGGGCGTCTATAACGGCTTCGAACTGTGCGAGGGGCGCCCTGACGCCAAGCGCAAGGAATATGCCGACAGCGAGAAATACGAAATCCGCGCCTGGGATTACGACCGGCCGGGCAACATCATCGCCGAAATCAGGATGCTGAACCGCATCCGGAACGAAAATACTGCGCTGCATTCACATCTCGGGCTGACGCTGCTGAACGCCTGGAATGACAACATCCTGTTCTTCGAGAAGGCTAGCCAAGCTCGCGACAACGTCCTGCTGATCGCGATCAGCCTCGACCCCCACAATTTCCAGGAAAGCGATGTCGAGCTGCCGCTCTGGAAGTGGTCGATGGGCGATGGCGGCGCGCTCGACGCCGAGGATTTGGTCACAGGGCACCGGTTCAGGTGGAACGGCAAGCGGCAGAGAGTGAGCTTCAACCCTCAGATCCTGCCCTTTGCGATCTGGCGCGTTCGCGCAGCGGAGGCATGAATGGACACGATGAATCCCGGCAACACCGACCAACCGCTCTGGTACAAGGATGCGATCATTTACCAGCTGCATATCAAATCGTTCTACGACGCCAACGGCGATGGTGTCGGCGATTTTGCCGGCCTGCACGCCAAGCTCGATCACGTCGCAGCGCTCGGCGTCAACGCCATCTGGCTTTTGCCCTTCTTTCCCTCACCGCGCCGCGACGACGGCTACGACATCGCCGATTACGGCAATGTCAGCCCGGACTACGGGACCGCGGAGGATTTCCGCGCTTTCGTGGACGCTGCCCATCAGCGCAATATCCGCGTCATCATCGAGCTAGTCATCAACCACACATCCGACCAGCATCCCTGGTTCCAACGTGCGCGCCAGGCGCCGGCGGGATCGCCGGAGCGCGATTTCTATGTCTGGTCGGACAGCGATCAGAAATTCCCGGAAACCCGCATCATCTTCCTCGATACGGAAAAATCCAACTGGACGTGGGATGCGGTCGCCGGCGCCTATTATTGGCACCGCTTCTATTCCCACCAGCCCGACCTCAATTTCGACAGCCCTCTCGTCATGGAGGAACTGCTGAAGGTGATGCGGTTCTGGCTCGAAACGGGCATTGACGGTTTCCGGCTCGACGCTATCCCCTACCTCGTCGAGCGCGAGGGAACGATCAACGAAAACCTTCCCGAGACGCATGCGATCCTCAAGCGCATCCGCGCCGCCCTCGACGCCACCCATCCCGGTGTGATGTTGCTTGCCGAAGCCAATCAATGGCCGGAGGACACGCGCGAGTATTTCGGCGAGGGCGACGAATGCCACATGGCGTTCCACTTCCCGCTGATGCCGCGCATGTATATGGCGATCGCCAAGGAGGACCGCTTCCCGATCACCGACATCCTGCGCCAGACGCCCGAAATCCCCGAGAATTGCCAGTGGGCGATCTTCCTGCGCAATCATGACGAGCTGACGCTCGAGATGGTCACAGACGCCGAGCGGGACTATCTCTGGGAGACCTATGCATCCGATAAACGCGCCCGCATCAATCTCGGCATCAGGCGGCGCCTGGCGCCGCTGATGGAGCGCGACCGGCGGCGCATCGAGCTGATGAATGCGCTTCTTCTGTCGATGCCCGGGACGCCGGTCATCTATTACGGCGATGAGATCGGTATGGGCGATAACATCTATCTCGGCGACCGGGACGGGGTGCGCACGCCGATGCAATGGTCACCCGACCGCAATGGCGGCTTCTCCCGGACGGACCCGGCGCGGCTTGTCCTGCCGCCGATCGCCGATCCGCTCTATGGTTTCGAGGCCGTCAACGTCGAGGCCCAGAGCACCGACGCGCATTCGCTGCTCAACTGGACGCGCAAGATGCTGGCGCTGCGCGGCAGGCATCCGGCTTTCGGGCGCGGTTCGCTGCGTTTCCTCTCCCCTGAGAACCGTAAGATCCTCGCCTATCTCCGGGAATATGACGGCGAGACCCTGATGTGCGTCGCAAACCTCTCGCGACTGCCTCAGGCGGTCGAACTCGACCTCTCGGCTTTCGAGGGCCGCGTGCCGATTGAACTGACGGGCATGTCACCTTTTCCGCCGATTGGCCAACTGACCTATCTTCTGACCATGCCGCCCTACGGCTTCTTCTGGTTCCAGCTGGCGGCCGATGCCGACCCGCCGGCGTGGCGCACCGCGCCGCCTGAACAGTTGCCCGATCTCGTGACGATGGTCATTCGCCGCGGCCTGCTCGATCTCGTAGACGAGCCGCGGCTGGGACGCGTCCTCAGCAACGAAATTCTGCCCGCTTACCTAACCAGGCGGCGGTGGTTCGGCGCGAAGGACCAGCCGCTTCAGGCGGCGCGGCTGATATCCGCGACGCCGATCCCCTACGCCGATGGGATTGTTCTTGGCGAGCTGGAAGTGGAGCTGCCGGATCACAGCGAATCCTATCAGCTGCCGTTGGCGGTCGCCTGGGATGACACGCAGCCCTCCGCTCTGACCCAGCAGCTTGCGCTCGGGCGAGTTCGCCAGGGCAGGCGGGTCGGCTTCCTGACAGATGGGTTTGCGATCGAGCCGATGGCGCGCGGCATTCTGCGCGGCCTGGCCGATCGCTCGCGCATCACCGGACGCACTGGCACCCTCGAATTCCTCGGCACCGAGCGGCTCGACCGTCTCAATGTGACCGACGACATGCCGGTCCACTGGCTCTCGGCCGAACAGTCGAACAGTTCGCTGATCGTCGGCGACGTCGCCATGATCAAGCTGATCCGGCACATCTTTCCGGGCGTGCATCCGGAAGTCGAGATGACGCGGTTTTTGACCTGTGCGGGCTACGACCACACCGCTCCGCTGCTCGGCGAGGTCGCGCACACCGATTCCAGCGGGCGCCGCTCGACATTGATCATCGTCCAGGGTGCAATCCGCAACCAGGGCGACGCCTGGAACTGGATGCTGAATAATCTGCGTCGCGCGGCCGACGAGCTCGTGCTGAACGACCCGGCGGTCGAGCCCGGCGACGACGTCTTCCAGCCGCTGATCAACTTCGTTGCCATGGTCGGCATGAGGCTCGGCGAATTGCATGTCGTCCTCTCCGGGGAAAACGCGGACGAAGCTTTCAGCCCTGTCGTCGCCGGCGACGATGAGGTTGAGGCGATCAAGAAGGCGGTGGCGGGCGAGGTTGCCTATGCCATGTCGAAGCTTTCCGAACGCGAGCAAAATGCCGATCCCGCGATCGATCTGCTCGCCCGCCCGCTTCTGGAGCGCCGCTCCGAGCTGGTCGAGCTTGGCGCGCGCCTGGCAGAGAGCGCCCGTGGCACCTTGATGACGCGCACGCATGGCGACTTCCATCTCGGCCAAATCCTGGTCAGTGAGGGCGACGCCGTCATCATCGACTTCGAAGGCGAGCCCGCTAAAAATCTCGCAGAGCGCCGGGCCAAGACGGTTCCGTTGCGCGACGTCGCGGGGCTTCTCCGGTCGCTCAGCTATCTCGTCGCAACCGCCCAGCTCGACAATGACGCGGTCACCGAACACGAGAGCGAAGTGCGCCGAGACGCCATTGCCCGTTTCGGGCGCCATGCCGAGAAGGCCTTTCTCGATTCCTATTGGCAGGCGGCCTCCGCATCGAAGGCGCTCGCCATGCCGACCGAACAACGACGGAGGGTTCTCGATGCCTTTCTTCTCGAAAAGGCCGCCTACGAAATCGCCTATGAAGCCCGCATCAGACCGAAGTGGCTGCCGATCCCGCTTGCCGGCTTCACCGAAATCGCATCGCGCCTAGCGGGAGTAACGGCATGAATGTTGAACGCTCGGAACTTCTCGCAGGCGTCGGACATGACGCGCTCTGGGCCCTGATCGAGGGGCGCCATGGTGATCCTTTCTCGATCCTCGGCCCGCACGAAAGCGGCGGCATGACGATCGTGCGCGTCTATTTGCCGGGTGCCGAAGGCGTCGATCTTATCGAAGCGGCGAGCGGCAGGGTGGTGACGCCTTTCAGCATCGCTCACCCATCCGGGTTGTTTGCGGCGGCGACAGGCTCGAGGACGCCCTACCGATTGCGCATCAAATGGCCGGACGGCGAGCAGATCACCGAGGATCCCTATAGCTTCGGGCTTCTGCTCGGAGAGCTCGATCTCCACCTGATATCCGAGGGTACGCATTACAGCCTGAGCCGGACGCTCGGCGCGGTGGAGATGTCGGTCGACGGCGTCGCCGGCGTTCGTTTCGCCGTTTGGGCGCCGAATGCGCGCCGCGTCTCGGTCGTCGGCGATTTCAACGCCTGGGACGGGCGGCGAAACCCGATGCGGCTGAGGCAGTCCGCGGGCGTCTGGGAGCTGTTCGTACCCCGGCTGGCGCCCGGCGAAAGATACAAATTCGAAATCGTCGACGCGCATGGAAACTGCTTGCCGCAGAAGGCCGATCCGGTGGCGAGAGCCAGCGAAGCCGCCCCTTCCACCGCGTCGATCGTCGCATCGTCGACGCGGTTTCGATGGACGGACGACAATTGGATGAAGGGTCGGTCGCGACAGGAGAGACTGGAGGGACCGATCTCCGTCTACGAGGTGCATGCCGGTTCCTGGCTGCGCGAGAATGGCGGGCGGTCGCTCGACTGGGCCGAACTCAGCCAGCGGCTCGTTCCCTATGTTCGTGAGATGGGGTTTACCCATATCGAGCTGCTGCCGATCATGGAGCACCCCTTCGGCGGCTCCTGGGGATACCAGCCGCTCGGCCTCTTCGCCCCGACCGGCCGCTACGGCACGCCTGAGGATCTTGCCTATTTCGTCGACCGCTGCCATGGCGCCGGCATCGGCGTCATCCTCGATTGGGTGCCGGCCCATTTCCCCACGGACGTCTGGGGGCTCGCCCGCTTCGACGGCACGGCGCTCTACGAACACGAGGACCCCCGCGAAGGCTTTCACCGCGACTGGAACACGCTGATCTACAATCTCGGCCGCAACGAGGTGAAAGGCTTCCTGATCGCCAGTGCGCTGGAATGGCTCGAACGCTACCATATCGATGGATTGCGCGTCGATGCAGTCGCCTCGATGCTCTACCGCGATTACAGCCGCAACGAGGGAGAATGGATCCCAAACCGCTATGGCGGCCGCGAAAATCTGGAAGCGGTGGAGTTCTTCAAACACCTGAACAGCATCGTCCACGAGCGCTGCCCGCACGCGATGACGATTGCCGAGGAGTCGACGGCCTGGCCGGGCGTTACCAAGCCGCCGGAGGAGGGCGGTTTGGGCTTCGACATCAAATGGAACATGGGCTGGATGCACGACAGCCTGAGCTATATCGAGAAGGATCCCGTCTACCGGAGCTACCACCACGGCACGATGACCTTCGGCATGATCTATGCCTATTCCGAACGCTTCATCCTGCCGATTTCGCATGACGAGGTGGTTTACGGGAAGGGCTCGCTGCTCGGCAAAATGCCGGGCGACGAGTGGCAGAAATTCGCCAATCTGCGCAGCTACCTCGCCTTCATGTGGGGCCATCCCGGCAAGAAGCTGATGTTCATGGGAGGCGAAATCGCTCAGCCCGGCGAGTGGAACCATGACGCGTCGGTGAGCTGGGATGTGCTGGATCTGCCCGCGCATGCGGGAATCCAGCGGCTGGTCAAGGACCTGAACGGCTTTTACAAGGACGAGCCGGCAATGCAGTTCGGTGATTTCCATCACCAAGGCTTCGAATGGGCGGCGGCGGACGACGCCGTCAATTCCGTTCTCGGTATGCTGCGTTATGCCCCTGATCGTTCATCCTCGGTTCTCGTCCTCTCGAACTTCACGCCGGTGCCGCGTTACGGCTACAGGATCGGCGTGCCGCAGGGCGGCGTGTGGGTCGAGCGGGTCACGACGGATGCGCGCGAATACGGCGGGTCCGGCCTCGTCAACGGCGCAGTGTCGAGCGAACCCGCACCCGCTCACGGCAGGCCGCATTCGCTCTCGCTGACGCTGCCGCCGCTGGCGACAGTCTTTCTCAAGTCGCCTTGATAGGGTTTCACGTCCTTCCGGTCATTCGTGCGGAGCCGGATGGATGAATGGCCAGGGGCTCGCCTCCGATCCCTTTTCGACAGGAACTTCGATGAGAATGGGCTCATCGAGTGCAAGGGCTTTTTCCAGCACCTCCCTCAACTCGCCGGGGCTTGTCGCCCTGAAGGATCGAATGCCGAAGCTCTCGCCAAGGGCGACGAAATCGGGATTGGTCAGATCCGAGCCGAGAGTGCGGCCCTTGTAGGTCTGCTTCTGGTCGCGCAGCACGTTGCCGTAGGCGGAATTGTTGAAGACGATGGCGACGACGGCGATCTTGTGCTGGACGGCGGTGGCAAGTTCCTGGACGCCGAACATGAAGCCGCCGTCGCCCGAAACAGAGATCACGGCTTTATCGGGATGGGCGACTTTGACGCCAAGAGCGGTGTTGAAGCCGAAGCCGAGATTGTCCTGATAGCCGCAGGTCACATATTGGCGAGGCCCATAGACTGGAAAGGCAAAGCGGGCGGTAAAGCCCATCTGGCTGACTTCCTCAACGAAGAAGCCATCTCTCGGCAGAGCTTCGCGAATGGCATCGAGATAGGCGAGCTGCGGCTGCACCGCAGAAAAACGAGACCTTGCCTCTTCATTGAGTTTGGCAAATTCACGTGTGCGATCCTCACGGTTGAAACCGGCCAGCGCATTGATCAGCGCCTGCGTTCCATCCCTGGCGTCCGAGACGATGCCGATATCAGGCTTGAGGCGAACCATTTCGGTGGGGTCGATATCGATGCGGATGATCTTGAGCCCCTTGGGCAGCCATTTCCAGCGCATGAACTGCAATTCGAGCCGGCTGCCGATGCCGATCAGGACGTCGACCTTCTTCCAATATTCATAGGCGGCGACGAAGTTGAGATGGTTCGGATGGTCGTCGGCGACGATCCCCTTGCCGGAGCGATGCGACGTGACGGGCGCCTGCAGCAATTCCGCTAACGCGGCAATCTCCGCTCCGGCATCCGCCGCGCCGCCGCCGACCATGATCATCGGATTCGCCGCGCCTGATATCAGTGCCGCCGCAGCGGCAATGTGATCGGGATTGACTACCGGATGAGGCGCTCGCGTTGCTATGGGAACGTCGATTTCAGGGCCGGCTTGTCCGAACACGTCCCAAGGGGCTTCGAGCGCTCCCGGGCCCTGGCGGCCGGAGAGCATTTTGCCGATCACCCCCGCCATGACGGGGCCGGCTTCCGACTGGTGATTGATACGTTCGGCCGTCTTGGTAATCCCACGCATCGTCGCGAGCTGATCCGGCAGTTCGTGCAGTTGCCCTCTGCCTCGGCCGATCAAATGAGACATGATGTTGCCGGTGATGCAGAGCACCGGCGCGTTGGCGCCGTAAGCGGTGCAAAGAGCCGCGCCCGAATTGAGAACGCCCGGGCCGGGCACGACGGTATAGGCGCCGATCCGGCCGGTGGATTTGGCATAGCCGTAGGCCATGTAGGCCGCGCCCTGTTCATGCCTGGTGTGGATGAACCGGATCTTGTCGCCGGCGTCGTAGAGGGCGTCGTTGAAATCATACATGTGGGCGCCGGGGATGCCGAAGACCGTGCCGATCCCATGGGCGACAAGCGAACGAGTGATCGCCTGGCCGGTCGTTTCTTTCCTGCTCATTCGGAGGCTCCAATGGTGCGTTCGGTTACGATTTCAGGCAGCCTACGGCCCGGAGCGCGGCGACGATGGTGTCTGCATCGGCGAGCTGCATGCCGGCAAGGTTCATGCGGCCGGAATCCGCCATGTAGATGCCGTGGTTTGCCCTGAGCGCGACTGCCGTTTCCCTACGCATGGAGAGATTGGAAAACAGGCCGCGTTGCCGGCTGATGAAGGCGAGATCGGGAGAGGCAGCAGCCAGCGCCGTGCGATTGCCGTTGACGCGCCGGCACATCTCTTCGAGTTCGGCGCGCCACATTGCCGTCATATCCGGGCTTTCGAGAATGGTTCTGACGACGACCGCCCCATGGTCCGGCGGCATGGACCAGTTGACCCGGGCAAGGGCCGCCATGTTGCTTTCCGCCCTTCTGACGTCATCGGCATTGCGGGCCACGACGTAGAGCGCGCCGACGCGCTCGCGATAGAGGCCGAAGTTCTTGTCGCAGGAATAGGCGATGAGCGCCTCGTCGACCGCATCGAGGATCATGCGTGTCGGCGCGGCATCCTGTTCGAGGCCGTCGCCGAGCCCCTGATAGGCAAGATCGATGAAGGGCACCAGCCTGTGCGCAACGAGGAGGTCGGTAATCTCTCGCCACTGCTCCATGGTGAAGTCGATGCCGGTCGGGTTATGACAGCAACCGTGAAGCAGCACGACGTCGCCTTCCCCGGCAGAAGACAAGGCGGAGACGACGCTGTCGAATTTAATCTCCTGTAACGTCAGGTCGACGAAGGCATATTCCTTTCTGTCCAAGCGTGCCGAGGCGAAGATCGGCGCATGATTGGGCCAGCTCGGCGTCCCCAGGAGAACCTTCGCCGATGGGGTTGCCGTTTGGATGAGCTCCGCGCCGAGGCGCAGCGCGCCGCTGCCGCCCGGCGTCTGAATGCCGGCGAGGCGGTGCGCGTATTTCGGCGCGTTTCCGAAGATGATCGGCTCGAGCAGGCGCACGAATTGTAGATCGCCTTCGGGGCCAAGATATTTCTTGCTTTCCTGGGTTTCGAGAAGAACCTGCTCCGCCGCCTTGACGGCGCGCATGACGGGCGTGCGTCCCATGGCGTCGCGATAGACGCCGACCCCGAGATCGATCTTTCCGGAGCGCTCATCGCCCTGAAACGCCTTGATGAGTGCAAGCAGGCTGTCGGCTGGCCGGTTCTTCAGTTGCTCAAACACAATTCCACCTCCCGTTTTTGAAGTCGTTGCCGGAGATTAACGGAAGTTTCGCGGCGAATTTCTGCGATTATCTCCTTTCGGGGGTGTAGCGATGCAGACAATCGGCGCACAACGGCTATATTGCGCAGAAATTCCCCTATGAGAGGGCAGGCCATGCTCGACCAGTTCGATATCAAATTGCTCGCCGCCCTCCAGCAAAACAGCGAGATGACGCAGGGCGAGCTGTCGCAGAGGGTCAACCTGTCCGCCACTCAATGCGCGCGCCGTTTGGAAAGGCTGCGCAAGGAGCAATATATCCAGAGCGTCGTCGCCATCCTCAACCCTGCCAAACTGGGTTTCACCGTCGTCGCGCATACGCTTGTCAGCCTCCGAGCCCATACCGAGGGCGGAAACGAGCGGCTTCATCGCTTCATCGAGACCGCGCCGGAGATCCTGGAATGTTATTCGCAGACGGGAGACGCCGATTTTCTGATGAAGGTCATGACGCGTGACCTCGACCATCTCAGCCAGTTTCTCGAAAGAATGATCCGGGTGACCGACAATCTGGCGTCGGTCAAGTCGAGCATCGTCCTCAAGACGCTCAAAAAGACGACCGCCTTGCCGCTGCAGATCGTGACGTGAGGGCGGCCGTTCTCACTTGATATAGTGGATATGCGGGCGCGAATGATAGGGCGAGGCTTCGATGCGGGCTTCGACCGAAAAGACCTCGCGCAGCAGCGTCTCGCTCAGCACGTCGTCAGGCGCGCCGGAGGCGACGATCCTGCCCTGCTGCATGATGATCAACTCATCGCAGAACATGGCGGCATGGTTGAGATCATGCAGCGCGACGATGCTGGTGATCGGCAGTCCGGAGACGAGCCGCATCAGGCCGATCTGATGTTGAATGTCGAGATGATTTGTGGGTTCGTCGAGGATCAGCTCCTGCGGCGACTGGGCGAGTGCCCTGGCGATGTGGGTGCGCTGTTTTTCGCCGCCCGACAGGCTCTGCCAGCGCTCGTCGCGCTTTTCCGCCATGCCGGCGCGCGTGAGTGCTGCCTCGACCGCCTCTTCATCGGCCCTGGTCCAGCCCGAAAACATCGACCGATGCGGGAAGCGGCCGAGCTTGACGACGTCGACGACCTTCAGATTGGCGTTCGTCGTGGCATGCTGCTCGACGAAGGCGATGCGCCGGGCGATCGAGCGGCGGCTGATCGTGCCGATATCGCTCCGGTCGAGCGTAACGCGGCCGGAATGCGGCCGCTTCAGGCCGGCGAGAAGTCGCAGCAGCGAAGTCTTGCCGGAGCCGTTCGGGCCAAGCAGGCCGAGCATCCGGCCGGGCTGCGCCTCCATGGAAACGCCGTCCAGAATCGTCTTCCTGCCAATTTTCCAGGTGAGATTGTCGGCCTTGATGCTCATGACGCGCGCTGGAACCGATAGAGGATGATCGAGAAGAAGGGCACGCCCACCAGCGCCGTGACGACGCCGATCGGCAGGATCTGGTTGGGAATGAGGGCGCGCGCGGCGATGTCCGCGAGCACCATGAAAATCGCTCCGGCGATAGCGCAGGCCGGCAGCAGGCGGATATGCAGCGGCCCGACGACGAAGCGGGCGACATGCGGCACGACGAGGCCGACGAAGCCGATCGAGCCGACCATGCTGACGATGGTGGCCGTCATCATCGCGGTCAGCGCAAAGAGCGCCGTTCGGGCGCGGCTGACATTGACGCCGAGCGAGGATGCCGCTTCGTCGCCGAAAGCGAAGGCGTCGAGCACGCGGGCGTAGAGTAGGCAGGCGGCGAGGCCGAAGCCGACGACGATCGAGACCAGCGCGAATTCCGGCCAGCGCACGCCGCTGAAGCTGCCGAGCAGCCAGAACATGACGTCGCGGGCCTGCTGCGCATTGGCCGAGGTTGTGACGATATAGGAGGTCGAGGCGTTGAAGAGCTGCGATGCGGCGACGCCAGCAAGGATGGTGCGGTCCGCCCCGCCGCGCGTGCCGTTCGACAGCAGAGCCACGAAGAAGAAGGCAGCAAAGGCGCCGGCAAAGGCGCCTGCCGACAGCGACACCGCGCCGGCACCGACGCCTAAGATGACGATTGCCACGGCGCCGGTGGAGGCGCCGGCCGAGATGCCGAGCACATAGGGTTCGGCCAGCGGGTTGCGCAGCAGCGACTGCATGATGGCGCCTGATAACGCCAGCCCCGCGCCGCAGAAGGCGGCGACGAGCGCGCGGCTCAGGCGATAATCCCAGATGACAGTCTCATGGATGCGGTTCAGCTCGACCGCAGTCCAGCCGAGCCGGTTGGTAACGGCCGAAAAGGTGGTCGCAAGCGGGATCGGCAGGTCGCCGATCCCGACGCTGACGCCGATGGCGACGGCGATGAGGCAGAGGGACGCCAGGAGCAGTGCGGTGACCGCTCCCAGCTGCCGGAAGAGACGGCCTGCGGCGATCACTTCAGGAGACCGAGGGCCTTCAGCTGCTCGGCAACCTGTTCGGCGCCGTAGATCGTGCGGATGGTCGGGTTCATCGCCTGGCCGTCCATCACGACGAGCGCCTTGTTTTTGACGGCCGGAATTTGGCTGACGGCCGGATCGGTGTTGAGGAACTTGATCTTGGCCTCGGGCTTGTCGAGTTCCCAGCGGTTTCGGTCGAGGCTGGCGACGACGATGACGTCGGGGTTGGAGGCTATGATGCCTTCCCAGCCGACGGTCGGCCATTCGGCGTCCGCGGTGATCGCATTATGTCCGCCAAGCAGGTCGGCGATGAAGCCGGAGGCGCTGTTCTTGCCGCCGACATAGGCGTCGGCCGACGGGCTGGGGCTGGAGAACCAGAAGACGTAGGACAGGTTCTGACCGTCCTTGGCAACGCTCCCGCGAAGCTTGGCTTCACGCGCCTTGAAGTCGGCGATCAGCGCCTGGCCGCGATCGGCGACGTCGAAAATTTGCGAGAGCTCGTCGATCTCCTTGTAGAGAAGATCCATGTTCCACAGTTCGCCGCGGCTGCCGTACTGGTCCTTGACGTCCTTGGTGCTGAGGCAGGTGCTGGGCGAGAGATAGGTTGAAACACCGACCTTGTCGAAATCATCGCGCTTTGCGATTTTGCTGTTCGGGCCGACCAGGCTCGGCAAGGCCACCGCCACAAAGTCGGGATTTTCGGCGAGCATGGGTTCGAAGGTGGGCATTTCGACGGTGAGGAGCTTGACCTTGTCGTTGGCTTCGGCGAGCTGCGGCAGCACCTTGCTCGGCCAGAAGGCGGTGCCTACCATCTTGTCCTGGAGGCCGAGCAGCAGCAGGATTTCTGCGCTGTTCTGGCCAAGCCCGATCGCCCGCTCGGGCGCCTTCTTAAAGGTCACGTCTGCGCCGCAATTCTCGAGCGTCAGCGGGTAGGTGGTCGAACCGGCCAATGACGGCGTTGCGGCAAGACCAATCAGGGCGGAGAGGCCGCAGGCGGCCAGGAGTGATTTGAGGCTGGTCACGTAGAAATCCCGATGCGTGAGTATATTTCGGCCGGGGTATAGCCACAGGAGGTGCCAGGAAACAAGACCAAATGGATCAACTTATTGCAAAAATCGACAGTGCTGGACATTGCGCGCAGTTGGCTCACTACCAAAGCGCGCGCTAGCTCCAGATACTAGCCGTTTCCGAGAAAGTGCCGGATCGCCTGCGAGAGAGCTTGCGGGTTCTCCTCTGCCACGTGATGACCGCTGTCGATGCCGAAACCGCGTACGTCCTCGGCCCAGTTTCGCCAGATAGTGACGGGATCGCCGTAGATCTGTTCCATGTCGTCGCGCAGCGACCAGAGGCACAGCATGGGGCAGGTCACTTTCCGGCCGGCGTCGCGGTCTTCGCGGTCGTGAAGGTGATCGATGCTTAGCCCGGCCCGGTAATCCTCGACCATCCCGTGAATCACGGCTGGGTCTTGGATGACCTCGACGAGGTCGTCATAGGCCTGTCTTCCCATCAGCTCGGGTGAAAGTTTGTCGTACCATGACAAGGGATCGGCCGAGATCGCCCGTTCCGGCTTTTCTGGCTGAGCGAAGAAGAACCAGTGGTACCAGTCCCGGGCAAACTTCCAGTCGGCTCGTTCAAGGTGCTCGATCACCGGGATGCCGTCGGCGATGACGAGTTTCCGCACGCGTTCGGGATGGTCCATTGCCATGCGGAAGGCGGTCAGGCTTCCGCGGTCATGGCCGACCACCGCGAAGTTTTCGTGCCCCAGTCGCCGCATCAGCGCGACCATAGCCTCGGCCTTGGCGCGCTTCGAAGAGTTGCTGCTGCTGGGAGCGTCGGCCGGCTGGTAGGAGCGGCCGAAGCCGGGCAGGTCCGCGCAGACAACTGTGAAATCCTGCTGCAGCAGATCCGCCACCTTGCCCCAGGTCATATGTGTCCTGGGATGGCCGTGGAGAAGGAGAACGGCCGGTCCCGTGCCGCCGTGACGGACGCGTAGTGAACCCGGTCCGACGTCGACTGTATCGAAAGCAAAGCCTTCAAACACGGTCAGCGAAGCTTTCCCACGAGCTTGGCATAATCCGAAAACGTCGCCCCTTCGCCTTTGCTGCCGGCCTCGCCGGCAAGCTGCAGCACGCGGATCGGAAAGAGGATCGCCGCCAGGTTGGCACCGGAGAGCTCATGGTCGTCATCCTCTTCGATCGCCTTTTTGGCTTTCGAGAGGGCGGCGTTGATTTCGCCGCGCGTAAGCAAATCCTTCTCGACGATCGCGTCGCATATCGAGGCCATCGCCATGATCAGGCCTTTGAGCTGCAGATTGGCGGTATTCATGAGAACTCCCAGGTGAAGAAAAGATTTCCTAGTCCGGCTCGACCGGCCGGATCGTGCCGACCGAGACCGTGCCGTCGAGAATACCCCGCCTTATATCACGTCTGTTCCGATCGATCTCGATCACGGTGTAGAGTTTGTCGTCACGAAAGGCGCTGGCATTGGAAGTCGTGACATCCTCGGCGGGTGCGGCATCGACTTCCATGAAATCGAGCTCGCGTGCGGCCGCGACGATCCTGGCATCGCCGGGCGTACGGGCGGCGACGACGACGGCGCCGTGATTGGGAGCATTGTCCCATCTCGGATCGTCGGGGGCTGCGATCGGTTCAAGCCGATAGATGTTAAGGGTTTCGCTGCCGGCATCCGGCGAAGCTTCCGCCGCTGCATCCTGCATTTGCGCCTGGCTTTCGACCGATTTTCCAAAGCTGGTTGGGCTGGTCGCGTTGTTGATTTCTTCCTTGCCAGTCCTCGAGACGTTCGACATGTCGCTCTCCATTGTCAGGACGGAAACGATGGCCGGCGAGGAACGGTTCCCGCCTGTGCGAAAAACTGCATATCACACCTTAGCGGGGTGCCGCGGCAGCCTCGCTATTATGCAGCTATAAAGTTCATTTTGAACGGCAAATCATGATAAGCTGTACGGGAGACGGCCCATACCATTTTTCAAGTTGAGCACTAAATTACCAGTCGTCGAAGAGGGGAATTTTCGTGAGCAACCAAACCAGCGAATTCGCGCGTGATAACGCAGCGGCAGACGACCACAATGGGCACCACCACAAAACAATGGCATTCGATGACGCCAGCGCGCTCCTGGAGGTCCTCGTCGCGGTCAGGCGCGGCGATTTCTCCGTGCGGATGCGGTCGGACCTCACCGGCGTTACCGGCAAGATCGCAGACGCGCTAAACGACATTATTGCCGGCAACCAACGCATGGCCCAGCAGCTCGAGCATGTAGGCCAGGTCGTCGGCCGGGACGGGCGAACGAGCACGCGGGTGCGCTTCGGCCTGTCCGATGGATCCTGGTCGGAAATGGAGGGGTCTATCAACGGGCTGATCGACGATCTGCTGTGGCCGACGACGGCAGTCACCCGCACGATCACCGCGGTCGCCAAGGGCGATCTGTTGCAGACAGTGCCGCTCGATGTCGACGGGCGGGCGCTCAAGGGCGAATTCCTGCGCTCGGCCGATATCGTCAACACGATGATCAAGCAGCTCAGCGTCTTCACCTCTGAAGTGACGCGCGTGGCCCGCGAAGTCGGCACCGACGGAAAGCTCGGCGGACAGGCGCAGGTGCCTGAAGTCACCGGCGTCTGGAAGGACTTGACCGAAAGCGTCAACTCGATGGCGTCGAACCTGACGGCGCAGGTGCGCAATATCGCGGAAGTGACGATTGCCGTTGCCAACGGCGACCTCTCCAAGAAGATCACAGTGGACGTGCGCGGCGAAATCCTGCAGCTAAAGGAAGCGATCAACACCATGGTCGACCAGCTGCGCTCCTTCGCCTCCGAAGTGACGCGCGTCGCTCGCGAAGTCGGCACCGAAGGCAAGCTCGGCGGACAGGCGCTGGTGCCCGGTGTCGCTGGCACCTGGAAGGACCTGACCGACTCCGTCAACGCCATGTGCGGCAACCTCACCGCCCAGGTGCGCAACATCGCCCAGGTGACGACGGCGGTGGCGCGCGGCGACCTCTCACGCAAGATCACCGTCGACGTGTCGGGGGAAATCCTGGAGCTCAAAGAAACCATCAATACAATGGTCGATCAGCTGAACGGCTTTGCCGGTGAGGTGACGCGCGTAGCCCGCGAGGTCGGCACCGAAGGCCGCCTCGGCGGTCAGGCGCAGGTGCCGGGCGTTGCCGGCACCTGGAAGGATCTGACCGACAACGTCAATTCCATGGCCTCTAACCTGACCGCGCAGGTGCGCAACATCGCCGAAGTCTCCACTGCCATAGCCAATGGCGACCTGTCGAAGAAGATAACTGTGACGGTGTCAGGCGAAATCCTCGAGCTGAAGGAGACCATCAACACGATGGTCGACCAGTTGAACGCGTTTGCCTCGGAGGTGACGCGTGTAGCCCGCGAAGTCGGCACGGAAGGCCGGCTCGGCGGCCAGGCAAACGTGCGCGGCGTGGCCGGCACCTGGAAGGACCTGACGGAAAACGTCAACTCGATGGGCGGCAACCTGACGGCGCAGGTGCGCAACATCGCCGAGGTTTCGACCGCGATCGCCAACGGCGACCTCTCGAAAAAGATCACCGTCGACGTCAAGGGCGAAATCCTCGAACTCAAGGAAACCATCAACACGATGGTGGACCAGCTCAACGCCTTCGCCTCGGAAGTGACGCGCGTGGCTCGCGAAGTCGGCACCGAAGGCCGGCTCGGCGGCCAGGCGAACGTGCGCGGCGTTGCCGGCACCTGGAAGGACCTCACCGATAGCGTCAACTCCATGGCTTCCAACCTGACCGGTCAGGTGAGAAACATCGCCGAAGTCGCGACCGCCGTCGCCCAGGGCGACCTTTCCAAGAAGATCACAGTTCCCGTATCCGGGGAAATTCTGGAGCTCAAGGAAACCATCAACACGATGGTGGACCAGCTGAACGGTTTCGCTGGCGAAGTCACGCGCGTGGCGCGCGAAGTCGGCACCGAAGGCCGGCTCGGCGGCCAGGCGAACGTGCTCGGCGTCGCCGGCACCTGGAAGGACCTGACCGACAGCGTCAATTCCATGGCCGGCAACCTGACGGCGCAGGTGCGCAACATCGCCGAAGTTTCCACCGCGATCGCCAATGGCGACCTGTCGAAAAAGATCACGGTGTCGGTCTCGGGCGAAATCCTCGAGCTCAAGGAAACGCTGAACACGATGGTGGACCAGCTGAACCGCTTTGCCTCGGAAGTGACGCGCGTCGCCCGCGAAGTCGGCACCGAAGGCAAACTCGGCGGTCAGGCGCAGGTGCCAGGTGTCGCCGGCACCTGGAAGGACTTGACCGAAAACGTCAACTCGATGGCCTCGAACCTGACTGGTCAGGTGCGCAACATCGCCGAAGTCACGACGGCGGTGGCGCGCGGCGACCTGTCGCGCAAGATCACGGTCGACGTGAAGGGCGAAATCCTCGAACTGAAGAACACCATCAACACGATGGTGGACCAGCTGAACGCTTTCGCCGGTGAAGTCACGCGTGTTGCCCGCGAAGTCGGCACCGAAGGCAAGCTCGGCGGCCAGGCGCAGGTCTCGGGTGTCGCCGGCACCTGGAAGGACCTGACCGACAGCGTCAACTCGATGGCCGGCAACCTGACGGCGCAGGTGCGCAACATCGCCGAGGTGGCGACCGCAATCGCCAATGGCGACCTGTCGCGTAAGATTACCGTCGACGTGCGCGGCGAAATCCTGCTCTTGAAGGATACGCTGAACACCATGGTCGATCAGCTTCGCTCCTTCGCCGGCGAAGTGACGCGTGTGGCCCGCGAGGTCGGCACCGACGGCCGGCTCGGCGGCCAGGCCGTCGTTCCCGGTGTCGCCGGCACCTGGAAGGACCTGACCGACAACGTCAACCTGCTTGCCGCCAACCTGACGACCCAGGTTCGCAACATCGCCGAAGTCACGACGGCCGTGGCGCGCGGCGACCTGTCGCGCAAGATCACCGTCGACGTGAAGGGCGAAATTCTCGAACTGAAGAACACCATCAACACGATGGTGGACCAGCTCAATGCCTTCGCCGGCGAAGTGACGCGTGTTGCCCGCGAAGTCGGCACCGAAGGCAAGCTCGGCGGCCAGGCGCAGGTGCCCGGTGTCGCCGGCACCTGGAAGGATCTGACCGATACCGTCAACGTCATGGCCGCCAACCTCACCGAGCAGGTGCGCGGCATCGTCAAGGTGGTGACGGCGGTCGCGAACGGCGACCTCAAGCAGAACCTCACCGTCGCCTCCAAGGGCGAGGTGGCGGCCCTTGCCGAAACCATCAACAACATGACCAACACGCTCGCGACCTTTGCCGATCAGGTGACCACGGTGGCGCGTGAAGTCGGCGTCGAAGGCCGCCTCGGCGGCCAGGCGAATGTTCCGGGCACCGCGGGAACCTGGAAGGACCTGACCGGCAACGTCAACCTGCTTGCCGCCAACCTGACAACCCAGGTGCGCGCCATCGCCGAGGTCGCCACGGCCGTCACCAAGGGCGACCTGACGCGCTCGATCAAAGTCGATGCGCGCGGCGAAGTCGCCGAGCTCAAGGACAACATCAACACGATGATCGACAACCTGCGCCTGACGACGGAGCGCAATACCGAGCAGGACTGGCTGAAGACCAATCTGGCGCGCTTCACCAACATGCTGCAGGGCCAACGCGACCTGACGCTGGTCGGCAAGATGTTGCTGTCGGAGCTGGCGCCGCTGGTCGGCGCGCATCAGGGTGTCATCTACCAGGTGGATGCCGACGAAGAGCAGCCATTCCTGTCGCTGCTGTCGGTCTACGCGCAGGGTGTCGAGGCGGCGCATCCGCTGCGGCTCGATTTCGGCCAGGGCCTCGTCGGCCAATGCGCCAGCGATGCCCGCCGTATCCTCGTCACCGATCTTCCCGACAATGTCATTCCGATCAGCTCGGGCGTGTTCACGACGCTGCCGCGCAGCGCGATCGTCCTGCCTGTGCATTTCGAGGGCCAGGTGAAGGCGGTGATAGAGCTTGCTTCAGCAGGTGACTTCACCGAGCTGCAGCTCTCCTTCCTCGACCAGCTGACGACTTCGATCGGCATCGTGCTCAACTCGATCGAAGCGACGATGCAGACCGAAGGCTTGCTCAAGCAATCCCAACAGCTCGCCGCCGAGCTGCAAACACAGCAGCGGGAGCTGCAGCAGACCAACGAACAGCTCGGGCAGAAGGCGCAGCAGCTCGAGGAACGCAACGTCGAAGTCGAGGCGAAGAACCAGGAGATCGAGCAGGCCAGACGTGCTCTCGAGGAAAAGGCGACCGAGCTGGCGCTGACATCGAAATACAAATCCGAATTCCTCGCCAACATGTCGCACGAGCTGCGCACGCCTTTGAATTCGATCCTTATTCTCGGCCAGCAGCTCGGCGAAAACCCGGACGGCAACCTCTCGGTCAAGCAGGTCGAATTCGCAAAGACGATCCATGGCGCCGGCACCGATCTTCTGAACCTGATCAGCGACATCCTCGACCTCTCGAAGATCGAGTCCGGCACGGTCTCGGTCGACGCCGAGGAGATATTCGTCAGCAACCTGTTGGAGGTGATGGCCCGGCCGTTCCGGCACGAGGCGGAAAACCGCAACCTCTCCTTCGCGATCGAGGTCGACGCCGAAATCACCAAGAGCATCATCACTGACTCGAAGCGGCTGCAGCAGATCCTCAAGAACCTGCTCTCGAACGCCTTCAAGTTCACCGCGCACGGCGGCGTCACGCTGCGCGTCGCCTCGGCAACGAACGGCTGGTCGCCGGAGCATCCTTCGCTGCGGCACGCGCCTTCCGTCATCGCCTTCGAAGTGGTCGATACCGGCATCGGCATACCGCCCGATAAGCAGCGCATCATCTTCGAGGCGTTCCAGCAGGCGGATGCGTCTACCAGCCGCAAATATGGCGGCACCGGCCTGGGGCTCGCCATCAGCCGCGAACTGGCAAACCTGCTCGGCGGCGAAATCCAGCTGCGCAGCACGCCGGGCGTCGGCAGCACCTTCGTGCTCTACCTGCCGCTCACCTATGTTGGCGCTGGCGCCGTGGCGCCGAAGCCCACCCAGGCACCGGCAAATGTCGTGGAATTCGCGGAAGCCGCCGCCCTCCGCCGGGCCGAAAAGCCCGCCGAACATGTCCAGGATGACCGGCAACGGATCGAAGCAGGCGATTCCGTGCTGCTCATCGTCGAGGACGATGCGCATTATGCCCGCGTTCTGGTCGATCTCGCCCACGACAATGGTTTCAAGGTGCTGGTGGCAATGCGCGGCAGCGATGCGCTTGTTCTGGCGCAGGAATACAAGCCGTCAGCGATTTCACTCGATATTTTCCTGCCGGACATGCTCGGCTGGACGGTGCTGAGCCAACTCAAGCAGAATTCGCAGACGCGGCACATTCCGGTCCAGATCATCAGCCTCGACGAGGACCGGCAGCATGGCCTGACCCGCGGCGCCTTCGCCTTCATGAGCAAGCCGACGACGCCGGAAGGGCTCGGCAAAGCCTTGTCTCGACTTAAGGCCTACGCCGAACCGCGCCGCAAGCAGCTTCTGCTGGTGGAGGACAACGAGGCCGAGCGCATGAGCGTCACCGCTCTTCTCGGGCACGACGACATCGATATAACAAGCGTCGGCTCCGGATCGGAGGCGCTTACCGTTCTCAGGCAGGGCGCGGCCGATTGCGTCGTGCTCGACCTCACGCTCCCCGATATGTCGGGCTTCGAAGTGCTGGAGCAAATACGCGACGACGAAGGAATCGCCGAGGTGCCGGTGGTCGTCTTCACCGGCCGGGAGCTTTCGCCCGAGGAAGACGCCACACTGCACAGTATGGCCCGCAGCGTCGTGGTGAAGGGCGTTGAGTCGCCCGAGCGCCTGCTCGACGAGACGGCGCTGTTCCTGCACCGGGTCGTCGCCGACCTTCCGGCAGCAAAACAGGCTACGCTGCAGGAACTGCACAGCTCGGATGAGGATCTTGTCGGCGAGACCGTGCTGCTCGTCGACGACGATGCCCGCAACATCTTCGCGCTGAGCAGCGTGCTCGAACGCCGCGGCATGAAGGTGCTGACCGCGACGACCGGCAGCGAGGCGATCGACGTCATCAACAACGAGCCTTCCGTCGCTATCGTGCTGATGGACATCATGATGCCGGGGATGGACGGCTATGAGACGATGCAGGTGATCCGCTCTGAGCCCCGCTTCCGGAGGTTGCCGATCCTGGCGCTGACGGCCAAGGCGATGAAGGGCGACCGGGAGAAATGCCTGGAGGCGGGCGCTTCGGATTACCTGGCGAAGCCCGTCAACACCGAGCAGCTCCTATCGGCTTTGCGCATGTGGCTGCACCGCTGAGGACCCGGTCATGAACCCCGTCAACATCCTCCTCGTCGACGACCAGCCCGCCAAGCTCCTGAGCTATGAGGTCATCCTCGAAGAACTCGAGGAAAACCTCATCAAGGCGCAATCCGCCCGCGAAGCGTTCGAACACCTGCTGCGCACCGAAATCGCTGTAATCCTCGTCGACGTCTGCATGCCCGAGCAGGACGGTTTCGAACTCGTCGGCATGATCCGGCAGCATCCACGCTATCAGAACACGCCGATCATCTTCGTCTCCGCCGTGATGCTGGCCGAACCGGACCGGCTACGCGGCTACGCGGTCGGCGCCGTCGACTATGTCTCGGTGCCGATCGTGCCCGAGGTGCTGAGGGCAAAGGTCAGGGTCTTTGCGGATCTGTACCGGAAGACACGGGAACTCGAGCGCCTGAATGCCGAGCTGGAGGCCAGGGTGCACCAGCGCACCGCCGAGCTCGAGGCCTCGGCAGCGCAATTGCGTCAGCTGAACGAGGAACTCGAACACCGCATTGACCAAAGGACGCGCGAGCGGGAGGAGGCGCTGGCGCAGCTGTTCGAGGCGCAGAAGCTCGATACGATCGGCCACCTGACAGGCGGCGTGGCGCACGATTTCAACAATCTTCTGATGGCGGTGCTCGGCAGCCTCAGTCTGCTAAAAAAGCGGCTTCCGCCGGATGAGCGCAGTGAACGCTTGGTGACGAACGCCATCCAGGCGGCGGAACGCGGTACGGCGCTCACTCAGCGCCTGCTTGCCTTTGCTCGCCGCCAGGAGCTGAAGCCGCAGGCGGTCGACTTCCTCCGGCTGTTCGAAAATGTCGAGGATCTGCTCGCCAAGGCGGTCGGACCGCGCGTCGAGATCCGCAAGCGGATCCCGGCGGATCTGGAGCCGTTGCTGGTGGACAGCAACCAGCTGGAACTGGCGCTCCTCAACCTCTTCGTCAATGCCCGGGACGCGCTCGAAAGCGGCGGTGCGGTGACGGTTGCGGCGGCGGCGGAGGAGGCGCGACCGGCTGGTCTTGCGGGCGGGAATTACATCAAGATATCTGTCTCGGACGATGGCGAGGGGATGGACGAGGCGACGGTCCTGCGCGCAGCCGAGCCATTCTTCACCACGAAGGGGATCGGCAAGGGGACCGGGCTCGGCCTGTCGATGGTGCACGGCCTGGCAGCGCAGTCGGGCGGTTCGATCCAGATTTCGAGCACAAGAGGGAAGGGCACGACCGTCTCCCTCTGGCTGCCCGTTGCGCAGAGCATTGCCGGGGCGCAGCCGGCGGTCGTAGCTGCGGCCGCAGAATCCTTAAAACCCGTCTCGCGATCGCTGGCCATCCTCGTCGTCGATGACGATGCGCTCGTCAGGACCGGAACCGTGGCGATGCTGGAGGATCTCGGACACCTGCCGCAGGAGGCCGCTTCCGCTTCCCAGGCTCTGGAATTCCTCGCCGGTGGACAGGAGTGTGATCTCGTCATCACCGATCATGCCATGCCAGGCATGACGGGCGCCGAGCTCGCGCGTCACCTTCGTTCAGCCTTCCCCACCCTGCCCGTAATCCTCGCCTCCGGCTATGTCGAGCTTACCGAGGATCAGGGGCTCGGGTGGATTCTCAGGATGACGAAGCCGTTCACGCAGGAGCAACTGCAGGAGGCCATGGACGAGGCGCTGAGGGACAAGGTCGCGGCGGCGTGATGACCGAAGCGCCGCGGCCGGCGGCGCTGGAGTAGTTGGAAGTGGATCAATTCCATCTCTTATTTGTCCGCTCCCAAGAGATGATCAGAAAATACGAAAAGCTATCAATTTTATTGTCTGTTGGGTTTATGGCCAAAGCCGAATCTTCGAAATCCCCTGGCCCCGCTCAGAATGTAGACTGTTTTGCATCTTTCGAGAGCGTCTACTCGACGGCCATGCCAACAGGATAGTCTGCTCTAATACAGCAGCAATGGTTCTTACTACACCCGCACCTATTCCGGGCGAAACGCCTGAGAATCAACTCATGGCGGAGTGCCCGTTGCGGAAATGTGGGCAGTAGCCATCGATATTGAGCCGCGCGCTGATCGGGTCTCGCTCGCTGGGCGCGCTCCACCCGGGCGAAACTTTTTGCCGTGACAAAAGTTACTCAAACCCATCATGTCACCGAAGGCTTTCCCTTGACCAAAACGATGTTCGGCCCCGCATTCACCGAAGATGGCGTTCTGTTTCGGCTTTGGGCTCCTCTGCATGAAAACGTGTTTTTGAAAATCGAAGGCTCTGATTTGCGCCCGATGCAAGCGGTTGAAGATGGCTGGCATCGGTGCACGGTCGCGGACGCCGGTCCCGGTGTGCATTATCGCTTTGTCCTGCCGGACGGTCTTGAAATTCCCGACCCTGCCTCGCGATTCCAGCCGCGGGATGTGCATGGTCCGAGCGAGGTGGTCGACCTTGCCGCCTATCGCTGGCATGAGAGCCAATGGACTGGCCGGCCCTGGGAGGAGATGGTCATATACGAACTGCATGTCGGCTGCTTCACACCGCAGGGAACTTTCGAGGCCGCGATCGAGCGTCTCGACCATCTACGGGAGCTGGGCGTCACGGCGCTGCAGATCATGCCGCTCAGCGACTTCCCAGGGCGCTACAACTGGGGCTATGACGGCGTGCTTCCCTATGCGCCAGACAGCAGTTACGGCCGGCCGGAAGATCTGATGGCGCTGGTGGATGCGGCGCACGAGCGTGGCATCTCGGTCTTCCTCGACGCGGTCTACAATCATTTCGGGCCTGACGGGAACTATATGCCCTCCTATGCGCCGCTCTTTACCGATCATCACAAGACGGCCTGGGGCAACGGCATCAACTACGACAGCGACGGCTCTGAGATGATCCGCGAATTCATCATCGAGAACGCCATCTATTGGATCAGCCAGTTCAGGCTCGACGGTTTTCGCTTCGACGCCGTCCACGCCATCAAGGACGACAGCGCTGAGCATCTTCTTCACGCGCTTGCGCGCCGCGTCAGGGCTGCGGCTGGTGACCGGCATGTTCATCTGATCGTGGAGAACGAGGAGAATGACAGCGAACTGCTGAAGCGCGACGCAGATGGCAAGGCGAGGCTGTTCACGGCTCAATGGAACGACGACGTTCACCATGTGCTGCATGTTGCCGCCACGGGTGAAACCTTCGGCTACTATGCCGACTATGTCGGTGACGCCGGCAAGCTCGGCCGGGCGCTGGCGGAAGGCTTCGTGTTCCAGGGCGAGCACATGCCCTATCGCGGTGGAAGCCGGGGCAGTCCGAGCGGCCACCTGCCGCCCACCGCCTTCGTGTCCTTTATCCAAAACCATGACCAGATCGGCAATCGGGCGCTGGGGGACCGGATTATGGCTGCGAGCCCGACCGACGCCGTCAAGGCCATCACATCAATCTACCTGCTGGCACCGCAGATACCGATGCTGTTCATGGGCGAGGAATGGGGTGCGCGAGAGCCTTTTCCGTTTTTCTGCGATTTTGGCGAGGAGCTGAACGAGAAGGTCAGGCAGGGCAGGCGTAAGGAGCTTTCGCGCCTGCCGGGTTTCGATGCCGGCGAGCTTCTCGACCCGACGGCGCCAGCGACCTTTGCCGCTGCCAAGCTCGACTGGTCGAAACGCGCCTCATCGGAAATGCTTGAATTCTACAGGGTGCTTCTCGCCCTCCGGCATCAACGGATCGTGCCCCTGCTGAAAGGCGCCGGCGGCGGAAATGCGAGCTATCGTTCGGCGGGTGCAACGCTCGCGGTGGACTGGACCCTCGCTGGCGGCCGGCGCCTTTGTCTCGATGCCAATCTCGCCAGCGAGGCGGCGCCGCTTCTCGGGCGGCGCGACGAAGGTGAAACGATCTTCCGCCTCGGCGGCAGCGATGGAGGGCAATTGGCGGCCTGGACGGTGATCTGGAGCATCGCGAGAAGTGAGGGCCTAGCATGAAGGCGATCGGACGATGAGATCCGCCGAGCTCGACAAGCTCGCCCGGCGATACGGGATCAGCCCGACCAGGCCCAGCCCCGACGATCTCGAGGTGGCGATTTCCGCGGACACCAAGCGAAAACTACTCTCGGCTTTGGAAGTGGGGCTGTCAGGAACCGCACATCGCGAGAGCTTTGCACCGCGACCGGAGCGGGAGCCTGGGTTGGCGGACAAGGCGATTCCCAAGTCGTTTCTGCCGGATTTTCTTTTCAAAACACGGGTCTGGGGTATCAGCCTGCAGCTTTACGAGCTCCGGTCGGCGCGAAATTGGGGCATTGGAGATTTCGAGGATCTGTCCGATGTGGCTGACCTGGCCGGGAAGCTCGGGGCCGATTTCGTTGGCCTCAACCCGCTCCACGCACCGTTTCTTGCCGATCCCGGTCGCTGCAGCCCCTATGAGCCCTCGAGCCGTCAGCATCTCAACCCGCTCTATATCGCGGTCGACCGTTTGCCGGGTTTTGCCAGTAGTGCTGAGCTCGAACGACGATTGGAGAGACTTCGCCGGAGCGATCTCGTCGATTATGCCGGGGTTGCGAGGGCCAAGCTTGGAGCCCTGCGCGATCTCTGGCGCGCCTGGCTGCAGGGGGGTGTCGCCGATGAAACCTACGATCCTGTTGATTTCGATGCCTTCGTCGCTCAAGGCGGCGACAACTTGCGGCGACATGCGCTTTTCGAATGCCTTTCGCTTTCCATGGTGGAGCGTGGGAGGGGCGCCGGCTGGCACGGATGGCCGGTAGATTTCCGGCGCTTCGACAGCGCCGCCGTCGCCGAATTCGAGCATGGACATGCGGACGAGGTCCGCTTCCATATTTGGCTGCAGTGGCTCGCCCACCGGCAGCTGCTGCGGGCGGCGGACCGGGCGCGCCACGCCGGCCTGCGGATTGGACTTTATCTCGATCTCGCCGTCGGCGAGGCGGTCGACGGATCGGCGACATGGAGCGAACCCGATGTCTATATCTCGAAGGCGACGATCGGCAGCCCTCCCGATCCCTTCGCGATAGAGGGGCAGGACTGGCATCTTGCCGGATATCTGCCTTCTGCGATCGCTGCGGGAGACAGCTCGCCTTTCCGGCGCATGGTGAGCGCCGCCATGCGATACGCCGGTGCGATCCGCATCGATCACGCCCCGGCGCTCCGGCGCCTCTTTCTGGTGCCGCTCGGCAGCAGGCCGGATGGCGGCGCCTATGTCAGCTACCCCGAGCATCGACTTCTGCAGATCCTGGCCGAAACGTCCGCCGAGCATCGATGCCTGGTCATCGGCGAAGCGCTGGGAATGATCCCGCCGGATTTGCCTGACGAGTTGGCGGCGGCGCAGATCCTTTCGTATCGCATCCTCTCCTATGAGCAGGACGGGAAAGGCTTCAGGCCGCCGGATGCCTATCCCGTCTTCGGCCTGACCTGCATTTCGACCCACGACCACCAGACCCTTGCCGGCTGGTGGCGCAGCGCCGACATCCAGGATCGCCGCGATCACGGCATCGTGCCGCCCGACCTCACCGCAAAACATCTCGAATACCGCCGGCGCGAACGACGAAACCTCAAGGCGGCGCTCCGCGCGGCCGGCATCGAAGTGCCGGCCCGGCTCAGCGCCAGGGCAAGCCGGGAGACCTTAAGGGAGCTGACCGTCAGCGCCTACCGCTTCATCGCCCGGACCCCGTCGCTTCTCGTCGCGGTCCGGCTTGCCGATCTGACCGATGAGAAAAGGCCCACCAACATCCCGGGCACGAACAGCAGCTATCCGAACTGGAAGCCGAAGCTGTCGGTCTTCCTCCAGGGCCTGGCGTCGAACTCCCTGCTGGATCGCATTACGACGGCGATGCGGGAAGAAAGGCCACGAATTCAGTCGGCGAGGGAACGATCAGCACGCAGGCGGATTTTGGATATACACGGATAAGGACCGCCGAAATGAAAGCCAAAAAACCACTGGTCGAAGTCGCCGTAGAGACCGAGGAGGGACGGGTGCCGCTCGGCATCATGAACGCCAAGCAGGCACTGTCGCTTCCTGACGATCTCGATGTGAAAGTATCGCATCCCGATCATGAGCCAGGCAGAACCGACAAGTTCATTCCCAAGGACGAACTGCAGCGGCACCTGGACAGGTCGTAAGTCGAGCGGTCAAGCGAATTGAGTTTCGGGCCCGGAACCTCCGCGGGTCTGGGATGTTTGACTCGATGAACTTAAGGAGAAAATCATGGCACATGCCGACCGGAAACATATTGGCGCTGGCTCGAAGGGAAAGGGCGACGGAAGCGGCGCGATGACCAATCTCGACGAGGAACAGCTTCCCGAAAACATGGTCCTTTCGAACCGCGACAAGACCCAGCATTCCAAGGAGCGCGGTTTAGACGGCAAGGCGGTCCAGACCGAGCAATGTTCGGATCACAGCGCCAATCGCAAGCCAAAATGAGGACAAGGTGATGAGCAGCAGATTACCCCCCATCCCCGCCGACAACGTCAGCAACAAGGGAGTCCGCAAACCGGCGCAGACCAACGCAGAGGACGCCGCGATGACAAGCGGCAGCGAGAACCCTGAGAAAAAGGGTCAGCAAGGAAACACCAAAGTCAACACCACCCACCAAGGTTACCAGCAGGACAGGTAGGAGGCATCAATGTCCACCTCGAAGAAGAGCCCGTCAACCATTCGCCAGGGCGGTCCGGGCGCATCTCACGAAAATGCCAAGGCGCCGCTCGAGATACCGAAGCCGCCGGCCGAGCCGGATAGACGTCTGCGAAGCAAGGTTTCCGGCGGCGGTGGAGAACATGATCGCCACCACACCCACGATGCAAGAGAGAAGTGAAGGACAGACGAGCGGTGAAGCCTGATCAGCCACAGGCGAGAGGCCCATCGCTTCACATGCTTAACATGATGGAAACAGACAATGACGACCGCATTCATCCTTGTTGCATTGGCTCTCATCGTCATCTACGCCGGCCCGACGCTGCTTTATATCTGCGTCGGCTATGCTGACTATATGATCGAGCGGCGCCGACATTTGCTGGCTGTAAAACACGCCGTAAGGCGTCGAAGCGACGAGCTTTAGGCGTCCGCAACGGCGGGCCAGGATCACATTCATGCGTACGAGCCGATGTCTTCGGCCGTCATGGTTTCTTCGTCGTCATTGGCGCGCTCGTGATCGCTGGTCGTGAAGGATGCCGGCCCTTTCGGGTTGGTTGCCGGCATGTGCAATAAGCGCATAGAAGGCTGCACGAACGATCTCTTTCTTGGTAGCCTGCGGATGCGCTTTCATCACGGCCTTGATCAGCTGCTTCGGTGTGATATCGGCCCGCGTTTCCTTCAGGATGGCCTCGCCGAGCTCCTTCAGATCTTGTTCCTTCATCCGATTTCCCCCGAACCCTCGTCTCCGATTTCCTCGACATCATGATGCGGCAGAATGCGTTGCTTTACTTCCTCGGCCGCGACCGCGATGCCTCTGGCTGTCCCCGCCAGGGCAAGCTCAGCGGCGATGAGAGGGTGCTTGCGCGCGAGCTTGCCAAGCGCCTTGGCGGCAGCCGCCGCCTTGGCCTGAGACAATACGCCTTTACCCGCGCGTTTGCGCAAGAGGGTTTCCAGCTTTCGCTTCGAATGCTTTTTGGGCGGCGTCGCATCTAATGCACGGCGACGCCCTTCCGAGGGTTTTCTTCGGCCTGTTTCCTGACCTTCTTCGGAAGCGCCGAACTGGCGGCGTCACGCACGACATCGATGGCCGCGTCGGTTGCGCTATGAAACGCCTGGCCGACCAACTCGAGAGTCTTGGCACCCTTGCGCGTTCCCGATTTTGCGGCGCCGGCAATGTCGTCGCGATCCTCCACCAGCACGGCGGCGGCAGCGCCGGCGCCGGCGATCAGCGCCTTCCCCAGGATGTCGCGGCCTGTCGGGCTCGCCAGTAACGTTTTCAGTATGGAATTCTTCCGGATGCCCTTCGGCACCTTGTAGCCCGCAATCTTCTTCGGAATCTTTGTTTTGGCCATCGTACATCTCCTTTGGAGCGTGGAGAACGCAGGAAAGCGCACCCTGTTCCCAGTTTCGGTGGCACAGCTCGCGACAGCAGGATCGCTGGCAGCTTGCGGGCACCCCTGGTCTTTGCCGAAGCAAAGGACGAACAAACATTAGTGGATAGACTGCGAAGTCGGAGCGTTGATCTTCAGCAGATCCGGAGCGGGAAACATCTCGATCAATCCTGATGCGAGGTCGTCGACATCTGTCTTGCCGTCATTGAAGAGCTGGATGGCGGCGCTGCACAGGATCTGGCTGTCGTGTTCGCTGACGGCGACACCGAAATGACGATACCAGCTCATGACAGCCTTCGAGAGGCATTTGAAATCCTGCGGTAGTATCGGTCTGTAGAATATCGCCATGAACGCCCGCCACGATTGCCGCTCAATTTCATCGCTCTTCACTTG
Source organism: Rhizobium aethiopicum (assembly GCF_900094625.1). Classification (GTDB taxonomy): domain Bacteria; phylum Pseudomonadota; class Alphaproteobacteria; order Rhizobiales; family Rhizobiaceae; genus Rhizobium; species Rhizobium aethiopicum. Next base: position 91,351 of record NZ_FMAJ01000015.1, read on the forward strand.
ATCAAGATAATGGGGGCTCGGTTCGATACCAAGCCGCTTGTTTCCTTGGTGCGTTAGCGCACGGATCAGCCGTTCGGCCGACGTGCCAGGTCCCTTTCCATCAGGCCCGGACGCCGGCGGCAATGTCGGCCCGGATGAACCGCTGGCGCGCCAGCTCGGCACTTCCGCGTCGGTAAAGAGCATCGATGCAGCGCCGCTTCGCCTCGAAATAACCGCCGCCCCGAACGTTTGACCAGCGGTTGTTGCTGTTGGAGGGGGAACTCCTGTCTGGCGCCACCGAGCTCTGGAACAATGTCCGTCGCCTTGTGTTACTTGTGCGACAGGCGGATGCCGAAGCAGCCGGAGGAGTCGATGAGGCGGAGCATGGGATTGCAGCTGGTTCTCGCCATCGCGCTGACGGGCTGCACGACCGGCGCAGATAGCTACTCATCGGCGGGATTGGCGCCTGTTCCAGGTAGCATCACCTATGAGGGGCAGCCGCGCACGAAGTTGACGAAATCGCCCGTCGGTTCGTCCTTCCCGCATACCTTCACAGACCAATGGGGGCGGCAAGTCGAAGAAATCTACATTATCCGGCCCGACCGGAGCTTGCTGATCGCCGAGCGCCATTACCGACCGGTTTTCTCGCTGGACGACGACTAGGAAGGAGACATCATCATGCCGCGCCGCAAGAGCACTGAGACGACGACGCTCGACACCGAGGGAGCCAAGATCGGCGAGCCGGTTCCGAGAGCCATCATCGATATAAACACCGCCTCTGTCGGGGTGCCCCGCCAGGCCGAGCATGATCTGCGCACAGAATTGAGCGCTTTGCGGAAGCAAGTTGATACGCTGCAGCAGCAGGTCCTTAGCGCGGGGCGATCGGTGAAGAGCGGCGCCGGCAAGGCGGTTCGCCAGACCGAGGCTGTGGCGAAACATTATCCGCTTTCGACGTTCATCCTTGTAGCTGCTGCCTTCGCTGTGGTCGCGTTTACCTCACGTCATGTCTCCCCGCCGCGCCATCGCCGGCCAGCGGCCTTGCGAGAAATCAGGGATTTTTACGACAGGATGCGCGAGCGGATCTGACTGGGTTTTTCGATTGTCGGCATTCCGAATCTGGTCGACGCTCGCATGGTCGACATCCGGGCGCTGAGCGCGTGATCGAAGCGGCGAGAGAGCTGCTTGACAGGGATGACCTTGATGAGGTCGAGGCATATAAACTCGATCATGAGATCGAACGGCTGAGGCTGCGTTTTTGAAGTGGATGAGGCAGTCGGGTCGCTCGTGCGCACGCTCCAACACTGGCCGCAGGCCGCTCGGGGCCAGGGTTTACAGACCACATTGCACTGATTGCGTGACTTTCACCGCGTCGTTGGCTTACCTAAGTAACTGCTACTGAAGTGTTTTATAGCGCGCAACTGCGTGTCACGCCGATGTCACGCGACCATGGAAGCAATATATGCTTGAGTGGGTCGCTCAGCGCTTTTCGATTTCGGGGCCGGGGTGCGCTGAGGAATGAGGGACAGGGCGTTATTATCGTTGGGGCAGCGCGATGACTTTGAGGACCTCCGGGCAGACATCTGAGCCCGATGAATTCGTATTTCCGGTTCACACCCGGACGATCGCGAAGATACGCTATGATATTCGCGGTCAAGTCATGACGGTCGTCTATCACGACGGTCGATCGCTTGTGACAACCGGCATACAGGGCCCGGCGATGCTGAGGATCCTCGCCCAGCGGCCGCTGGAGCGTTCCCCGTTTCTGCTGCAGACGGTCATCTGATCGAGAAAATCGGCGCATGCGCAGTTAAATCGTCTTCATGATGCATCCATTTCGGAGGAGCTGCGTTCATCCTCGAAAGCCCGACCGTGGAGGGAACGCCGATGAGTTTTCCATCGCCAAAAACCGAAGCTCCCGCTCAGCGCTTCGAAGAAGCGAGCGCTGCCGCGCGCGAGGCTTTGGAGAGGCTGATTGCCGCCGCCAATGAAGCCGGATGGGGAACCGAGGAAATCTCGGTCGCATTCCTTGAGGCGGCGCGATTTTTGAAGGAAGCCAACAGGAAAGATCCCGATCCTGCCGACGATCCCATCATTAGCGACGTGCCGGGCAAGCGGGAGCAGATTGGCCACGGCGAGCTTTTCGATTAGACATCGCCCGGTCCGCTTTAATCACATCCCGGTGAGAAGCCAAGCTCATTACCAAGCCTTGCGACCGAGCTGCGTATTGCGAGGCTCCTGCTGACCCGCAGCCGTTCAACGGCAAGGGGAACCGCCAGGGTATGAGACGATGGGCCGTGAGATGGGCTCGCCGCCGCGTCGGCGACGATCGGGTGGCGATGCAGTGCCCGGCGACGGATCAATTAGAGCCATCAGGCGTTCTGCCGAAAGGAAACAACGGGAGACGCATCATGTTCAAGGATCAGGGCGCCGCCTTCGGCCCGGAGAAGAACCGCGGCGATGCCGGCGCTTCAGTGCCGAATGGCGAAGAGCCGACCATCAATCCGGATCTCATTCGGCGGGAAGGGTTCGCGAGCGAGGCCGAATACCGGGCCTATTTCGCCACGGTGGATAGGGATGTTTCGGCTCCAGATCGTGTCGAGGAGCCGGTGCGGATTTCCGAGGAGCACGTTCTGGAAAGCCGGTTGCAGGAACTGCGTTGGGAAGTCGAAAACCTTCGGGCTCGCCTTCATGAAATCAGACATCAGGCCGCGACCGTCGTGACCGAAAACGTACGGTGGGCCGATTCCAGCGCCCACGCACAGCTCGGCGATCAACCCTGGCTGAAGCTCGCCGGCGCGATGGCCGGTGCATTCGTCATCACCAGGGGCCTCAGGCGCTTGCCTTGGGGAGCCGTGGCGACGACGGCGCTCCCCTTGGCCGTCGCTGCGATGAATCGAAAACTCGCCCGGCGGTGATAGCTGCGAGTGCGGTTCTTGAGATCGCACGCCGGTTTCGTCACCATGGAACCAACGCCATCATCTCGCCGAAGTGTTCGTGGCATCCTATCGTTTTGAAGGAGAGGCGACCATGGTCAGACATGACGACCGCTACGTAGAGATTACCGCGCGTCTTCGCTCGGTGCGCTCGTTCTGCGACTTCCTCTCGCAAGGCGGAACAGTTCGTGTCGCTTCGTCGGATGGCGGACCATACAAGGATGTTACCGCGGTGCTGTTGGAGCGGAACCGCAGGGAGGCGGAAGCACTCGCCCGCACGCGCAGGCACCTCTATCCCGATCTCGCCGACGAAGAGGTGGCGCCGCCGCTCTATAGCCATCACTGATCCATCCGCGCTCGTCGTGAGATTGCGACGGTGACGGGAATCCGTCTCAGCAGCGCCAATGCGGCGTGCGTCCGCTTCATCCAGTTGGAACGGATCGATCAGCTACAGGAGCGTTCTGCCGCCGCGGAGCGGTGGGCGAGATCGTGGAGCTTGCTGGATGGCCACTCAAGCGCAGGCGAGTGATCAGGAGAAACTGATTTCTGCAATGAGAGGGAGGTGGTCCGAGGCGACCCTCGTCAGCCGGGTTTCCAGGACCGCCGCCCGTTTGACGATAAGGTCGTCGGTGACAAAGATATGGTCGAGACGCATCAGTGGATAACGGGAGGGGAATGTCGCTTTCGGCGTCGCATTGCCTGCGAGCTGGGCGTCGGTCAATGACCGCGTGGCAAGCCGGTAGGTCGCCGATGACGGAATGGCGTTGAAATCGCCGCAGAGAATGCTTGGAACCGGTTCGTCCGAAGAGCCGTGCAGCCACCCGGAATTCAAGAGCGTCGTCATCTGCCGAATACGCTCGCGCCCTCGAAGGCCCAGATGTGTATTAACTACCAGCAGCTTCCTGCCGCCAACCAATATTTCGACGGACAACGCCCCTCTGGCTTCGCCGATGGACGGCAGCGGGCCGGCTTTGACCCTGCCGGTTGGCAACGCGGTGATAATCGCATCGCCATATTGCTCCTCGGCAATCGAGAGCGCCGGGTGAAAATGAGCCTGCATCTTTAGAAGCGAGGCGATCGCATGGGCCTGGTCGACGCCGCCGGTCCTACGCCTGAGGACGTCGACCTCCTGCAGTGCGATAATATCGGCTTCAGCCTCGGCAATGACGGAAGCGATCCGCCCGGGGTCGAGTTTCCGGTCGGTGCCGATGCAGCTATGCACATTATAGGTCAGGAGTTTGATCGATTTATCCGGCATAGGCCCACTGAAGCTGATCTCCCCTCGAGAGGCAGGACTCGTTCTCCCGGAGGGAACACAGAACTCTTTTGATCGTTCCAGATGATCGAGCCGTGGCGCTCACCTCGGAAACGGACAATCGATGAGTCTGAAACGCATACTCCTGAATGGGCTGCTCGTTGCCGCACTTTGTATCGCGGGCTTTCTTCTCTATCGGATCTTCCGCCAGTACAGCATGGAGCAGATCGTCCAATCGGTCCGCAGCATACCTTTTGCAACCTTCTGCACCGCACTTCTCTTTGCGGCAGCGTCCTATCTGTGCCTGAGCTGTTTCGACTTCCTGGCGATCCGTTCTCTCGGAAAATCCTTGCCTTACCGGAAGGTCCTGCTCGCCTCTTTCATCAGCCTGTCGCTCGGCCACAATATCGGATTTGCGGGGCTGAGCAGCGGCGCCTTCCGCTATCGCTTCTATTTCCGCTGGGGGCTGACGACGGAGGACGTGGCGAAGATTATCCTGTTTTGCGGCGTCACCGTCGGGCTCGGCCTTATCACACTCAGTGGCATTGCGCTGGTCGTCAATCCGGATGATGCCGCGCGGCTGCTGCAACTCGATGCGGCCAGAACCCGGCTCTTCGGCCTGTCGGCGCTGCTCGTTCCGGTCGTCTATGCAAGCCTCGCGTTCTTCATTCGCGGTAAGTTGCGGCTGTGGCGCTGGTCGTTTCAGCTGCCTCGGTTTCCGTTTGCGGTTGCCCAAGTCGGGGTAGGCACAATCAACTTCACGCTGGTTTCCGCTTGTTTGCACCAGATGCTGTCTGTCTTCGGCGACCTCGCCTTCTTCAGGTCGGTCACGGCCTATGTGCTCGCTAATTCGGCAATCCTCGCAACGCATATTCCAGGGGGGCTCGGTGTGCTGGAGGCAACCGTTTCCTATGTCGTGCCGCAGCAGGCATCGATCGGGGCGTTGATTGCCTTCCGCTGCGCGTATTTCTTCATTCCGCTGGCACTCGGCGTGACGCTTCTCCTTGTCAGCGAAATCGTCTTCCGACGATCACGCCGCGCGGACGAAGAGGCGGACGAGCGCGCCGAGGCCCAGTCGGTGTAGGGGCAGGAAAGGCCGAGCCGGGTCGAAGATCGCGGTGCCGGTGATCGGCGAGATGCTGCCGGACAGCGCGACGGCGAATTCCCTGAGACCCCGCGGCCTGTCATTCAGCGCGTCGACCGCTGCGATGACTGAGCCGCTTTGTGCATAGGCCGCGGCAAAGGTCTCGGGAGCCACTCCGAGATATTCCGCCAGCAGGCGATTGCGCAGGTCGGCGATTGCGTGACGATGCTCGCCGTTTTCAGCTTCGAACAGCAGATCGCATTCTGAATCAAGCCCTTCCGAGCGATTGTTAAGATTGGAAGAGCCGATGCGAACCAGCTCGTCGTCGGCGATCATCAGTTTGGAATGGATCAGCACCTCGACCTCGTTGTCCGCCTGCAATGGCGACCCAGGCTTTTTTCGCCCGGGCACGACGGGATAGTAGACCCGCAGGCGGTCGGCGCGATCGGCGCGTTTGAGGCGGCGGATGACACGGTCGCGATTGCTGCCCATGACGAGCTTTTCGATCAGCCCGTGAGAGCTGCGCGTGCAGATGGCGACGACCTCCGGTCCGTCTTCCTCTTGCAACCGAGCGGCGATGGCGTCGGCGACGCGGAAGGAGGCTAGATATTGGGCCTCGATATAGAGATGACGCCGGGCGCGGGCGATGATGTCAAGGGTTGAGGCAATGCCGTCGCCGATTCCGGGGCGCCAGGTGGTGGCTGGCTCAGTCAGGGCGAAAGCGACAGGGATCTCCCGCAGCGAGACCGAAAGATCGTCCGGCCAGGCGAAGGGCATGCTCGCGGCAAGCGGCAGATGCTTTTCGCCGGTGGCGTTTTCCCAGCGCCGCCTGGCAATGTCACCGATCAGCCGGGCGGCATCACCCGTCACCATCGCCTGCACGTCGTGCAGCGGATCGTAGGGGGTCCCCTCGGGGTCGCGCCGCAGCCTGTCCTTGGGGCGATGCCGCCTGGTATCCCATCGCCGCGACGTCAGGTCTATGCCGCCGATAAAGGCGACCGCGTCATCGATGCAGACGAGTTTTTGATGATGACAGCCGCGGATCGCGCCCTGTAGGTCGAAACGCAGATCGATCCTGGCATTCCTGGGGAAATTCTTCTTCCGAAGCAGATCAATCGATTTGTCCGAATAAATCGGCCCGAGCGCCCAAATAAGGATGCGTATTTCAAGCTCGGGGTTTTCCGCTGCCAGCGCATGCAGCAGGTCGGCCAAGGTTTCTTCAGACTTTTCAGGCTCCATCCGAATATTAGGGTGGAAGTCCCATCCAACGATCCACACGCTGCGGCGGGCCTGTCGCAAAGCCCGCGAGACTTCTGCAAAATATTTGTTGCCATTGATCAAGAAAGCGGCTTTTTCCGCGCGTCCATGCAGCCGCAATGCCGTGCTTCCCTCTTTTTCGTCGCTTGGATGTTGCGCTTTTGTTCGTGTCAGGTACGGTTGATTGGATATGCTTTCGAATGCGGTCATGTTTGCCTCGGCCGTTTGACTGAAAGCAAACGCCTGGAATTTCACAGGGTTCCCGATCGATCAGCGCTCCGGCGTCCTGTGTGCACGATATAAGGAAACAGGATGTCACAACGAGCAGGCAGCGCCGACCTTCCCCTTCACGGGGGACGCGTGCCGCATTGGCTCGGCGACCGGATGACGCGGCTGGGAACGCTGATCACCGAGGCAATCATCCATCACTACGGTCGCGACGAATTCCTGCGCCGGCTCGCCCACCCTTTCTGGTTCCAGTCCTTCGGCGCGGTCATGGGCATGGACTGGCATTCCTCCGGGATCACGACCAGCGTTCTCGGTGCGCTGAAGCGAGGGCTGAAGCCGCGCGCTGGCGAACTGGGCCTGCATGTCTGCGGCGGCCGAGGCACGCATTCGCGCAAGACCCCGCAGGAGCTCGTTTCGATCGGCGAACGCGTCGGCCTCGACGGGGAGGGGCTGGCGACGACGAGCCGCCTCATCGCCAAGGTCGACAGCGCCGCGCTTCAGGATGGCTTCGACCTTTATCTCCACGGCTTCATCGTCGCCGATGACGGTCATTGGGTGGTGGTGCAGCAGGGCATGAACGGCGACCGGCGGCAGGCCCGGCGCTATCACTGGCTCTCCGAAGGGCTGGAAAGCTTCGTCGACTCGCCGCATGCGGCAATCGAAGGCAGGAGCCAGGGTGAGATCGTCAATCTCGCCGATAAACGCGCCGAGCGCTCGCGGCGTGGCCAGCTCGACCTTCTGGCAACGCTGGGCCCCGACCGGATCGTTCGAGAAGCCGCGGCACTGCTGCGCGCCGAAGAGCCGGCGCCCGAACCCGCCGAACAGCCGCTGCTGCCGCATCTCATCATGCCCGCCCATCACGATGTGCGGGAGAGCGACGTGAACATGCGCCGCCTGCACGGAAATCTGGCTGCCGCGGTTGACCGCGGGCCGACGGATTTCCAGGAACTGCTGCTCGTTCCCGGCGTCGGCGCCCGGACGGTGAAGGCGCTGGCGATGGTGGCTGAGGTCGTGCACGGCGCGCCCTGTCGTTTTTCCGATCCGGCGCGCTTCTCCATCGCGCACGGCGGCAAGGACCGCCATCCGTTCCCGGTGCCGCTCAAGGTCTATGACGAGACGATCGGGGTGATGAAGTCGGCCGTGCGCAAGGGCAAGCTCGGACGTGAGGAGGAGTTGCAGGCGCTGAAGCGCCTGGACGAGCAATCCCGGCAGATGGAGCGCTACGTCACCGGCCCCGACCTCAAGGAGATCATCGCCGGCGAATTTCGCCAATCCGCCGATTTCGGCGGCCGCAGCGTCTTCGGCTGGGAGCCGCCTGCGGCGGCTGACGATTAGCTTTCAATGGCCGTCGGGCGGGACGGCTTCGGCCGGAACCGTGTCCTTCAGGTTCTTCCGGTGGAAGATGAAAAGGCCGGCAAAGACGATGATTGCGGCGCCGATCACGATCTGGGTGTCGGGAATATCATTGAAGAAGATGTAGCCCAGCACGATCGCCCAGAGCAGCAGCGTATATTGCAGCGGCGCCAGCAGCGATGCCGGCGCGAGCTTGAGCGAGCGGGTGATCAGCAGATGCGCGCAGGTGGCGACGATGCCGAGCAGCAGCATGCCGGCCCAATCGACGGATGTTGCCGGCTGCCAGTTGCCGATGCTGAGTATGATGCCTGTCAGGAGTGCGGCGACCGTCTGCCAGGTTACCAGCGTCGTGTCGCTGGTCGAGCGCAGGTACCGGCTCATCACCAGTGACAGCGCAAAGGAAAAGCTGCCGGCGAGGCCGAAGAGCGACGGAAGCGACAGCATCGCCGTCGACGGACGCAGCGCGATGACGACGCCGGCGAAGCCGACCAGAACGGCGAGCCAACGGCGCCAGCCGATCTTTTCCCCGAGAAAGAAATGCGAGAGCGCCGCAATGTAGATCGGCCCGGCCATGTAGAAGGTCATGACGTCGGCGAGCGGCAGATAGGCGACGGCGGCGTAGAAAAGCGCGACATCGGCCGTCGCCATGACGACCCGCATGCAGTGCAAGCCTTTCTGCTCGACGCGGAAGAGGGCCAGCGGCCCTTGCCGTAGGATCATCGGCCCGAGCACGATGAAGGCGCCCACCGAACGGATCACCAATACCTGACCGACGGCGAAGCTCGCCATCAACCACTTGCCCATAGCATCGTTGAGCGCAAACAGGAGATCGCCAAGCAGCATCAGCACAACGCCCGTCACGATCAGGTTTCCGGCATTGGCAGCGGCCGTGGTGGTCTTCATCTCTCGCATCCTTAAAAAAAACGGCCGCGCATGCGCGGCCAAGTGCGGCTTCGGTCTTAACGCCGCCGATGTCAAGCGCACCAGGCGACGCCTTGAGATCTGAAATATATTTCATTGTATGAATTATATTGACATATGTTTGCTGTTGCGATTAGCTCTCCATACCGGACTTCGAGGAGGAACTCCGGTCTTCAATGGATCATCGGCAGCCGCTCGGCCGCCGCCGGATATTTGGGAGGGGCTTCGGCCTCGAGGAGGAAACTTGCGCAAATTTCTAACCACGACCGCATTGGCAGTCCTTGCATCGACACTTTTCGCCGGCGGAGCCAGCGCGGGGACGGAAAACCCGTTCCGCTGCAAGCCGGGTGAGAAATACGTCATGAATGTCATGGTTTCGGGTGTCGAATATTGGTTCCCGGTCTATGAAATGTTCAAACAGGCCGGTCAGCAGCTCGGTTGCGAGACCGCCTATACCGGCACGCCGGAATATGACGTCAACAAGCAGATCGCCACCTTCGATCAGGCGCTGGCCCAGAACCCGGCTGGCATCCTCGTTCATCCGATGAACTCCGACCCGTTCATCGAACCGATCAATCGGGCTATCGACCAGGGCACGGCGGTCGTCACCTTTGCGGCCGACGCACCGCTTTCCAAGCGCATCTCATTCGTCACGTCGGACAATACCCGCGAAGGGACCTATGCCGCCGACGCGATTGCCGAAAAGATGGGCGGCAAGGGTGAATATGCGGTTCTTGAAAATCCCGGCCAGGACAATCACGACAAGCGTATCGCCGCCTTCATCGCCCGCATGGAGGAAAAATATCCGGACATGAAGCTGGTCGGCCGCGCGGCGTCCAACCAGGACCCGAACAAGGCCTATCAGGGCCTGATGAGCCTGGTGCAGGCCCATCCGAACCTTGGCGCCGTCTTCATGCCGGAGGCGAATTCGGCAATCGGCGCTGCCCAGGCCAATAAGGAAAGCGGCGGCAAGATCCTCGTCATGTGCGCCGACGTCAACGCCAATATTCTCGACATGATTAAGGCAGGCGAGGTGTTCGGCTCGATCAATCCGAACCAGGGCATGCAGGGTTACATGGGCTTCATGCTCCTGTGGCTTGCCAAACATCCGGAGCTGATCGATCCGATGAATGACGCCAAGCGCGTCGGCTTCAACCCAATGAGTATTCCCTTCGTCGACAACGGACTGTCGATCGTCACGGCCAGCAATGCCGATGACTTCTATTGGGACAAGTATCTGAAGCGGCGGGGCACCAAAGGCATCGAGGAGTAGGTCTTTGTGCCGGCTGTCCGGGGCAGGAAACTCCGGACAGCTACCGTGAGCGTGAGGAGGAGAGGATGATGGCGTCGGTGCCGGTTCTGGAAATCCGCAATGTCAGCAAGCACTTCGGTGCGGTGAAGGCGTTGACGGATGTGAGCTTCAGCCTGGAAAAAGGCGAGATTCATGCGCTTTGCGGCGAAAACGGCGCGGGCAAATCGACGCTGATGAACATCATTGCCGGCGTGCTGCAGCCGAGCGGGGGAGCCATTCTCGTCGATGGCGTGCCGGTCAAGGTGACGTCGCCTGCCGCGGCGCAGGCGCTTGGGATCGGGCTGGTGCACCAGGAAATCGCGCTCTGCCCTGATGCGACTGTGGCCGAGAACATGTTCATGGCCGCCACCAACCGCCGCCGCTCGCCTCTCATGAATTACCGCAGGCTGGAGCGCAATGCGCAGCTAGTGATGAATCGTCTCGCCCCGATCGACGTGCGACGTAGAGTCGGCGACTTGCCGATATCCAGCCAGCAGCTTGTCGAGATTGCCAAGGCACTGACGCTCGATTGTCGCGTTCTGATCTTCGACGAACCGACGGCGGCATTGACCGAAGCAGAAGCCCAGATCCTCTTCGGAATCGTTCGTGACCTCAAGGCGCAGGGCATTTCGATCATCTATATCAGCCACCGCATGGCCGAAATCTTCAGCCTGTGCGACCGCGTCACGGTATTTCGTGATGGCCGCTATGTCTCGACGGAGAAGGTGGCGGGCCTGACCCCGGACGATGTGGTGCGCCGCATGGTCGGACGCGAGATTACCCAGCTCTATCCGGAAAAGCAGGCGCCGGCGGAGCGGACCGGCGAGCTCATTTTGAGCGTCCGCGGTCTCGGCGACGGCAGCCGCTTCGAGGATGTAAATTTCGAACTGCGCAAGGGTGAAATTCTTGGTGTCGGCGGGCTGATCGGCTCGGGTCGCACCGAGATAGCCGAAGGCATTTGCGGGTTGCGGCCGGTGATCGCCGGCGAGGTGGAGCTGCACGGAGAGCGGCTGCGAGCACGTTCCTATGCGCAGGCCGCACAGGCGGGCATCGTCTACCTGTCGGAAGACCGGAAAGGCTCCGGCATTTTCCTGGATCTCTCCATTGCTCGCAACATTGCGGTTCTCGATCTGAAATCGCTGACCGGACCGCTTGGACTGTTAAATTCCGCGGCCGAAGCGGATCGTGCCCGCACCCTGGCCCGGCAGCTCGGCGTGCGGATGGGCGGCATCGATATGCGGGTTTCGTCGCTGTCGGGCGGAAACCAGCAAAAGGTGGCGATTGCCAAGCAGTTGGCGGTCAATCCCAGGGTCATTCTGATGGACGAGCCGACCCGCGGCATCGATGTCGGCGCGAAGTCAGAAATCCACCGGCTGCTGCGCGATCTGGCGCGCTCCGGCATCGGCATCGTCGTCATCTCGTCAGAACTGCCGGAACTTCTCGGTCTGTGCGACCGGGTGCTGGTCATCCACGAAGGCACGGTTGCCGGCGAGGTGGAGGGCGAGACGATGACGGAAGAAGCGATCATGCGGCTCGCGTCGGGTGTCGGCCGCCACGGTAAGTCAGGGGCATCAGAGCATGCCGCGTAGAGAAAAAGCAGGGGCAGGAGACAAGGTCATGGCGGACGCTACGTTGGCAACGGCACTTCATTCACGCATACCCGGCTGGAAGCGGCTGGGGACGATGCGCGAGGCGGGACTGATCGCTATCATCCTGGCGCTCTGCGTCGCGATGAGCTTTGCCTCGCCGCATTTCCTGACGCTCGGCAACTTCCGGGCCATGCTGATGTCGTTCTCGGTGGAGGGGATCGTCGTCGTCGGCATGACTATCCTGTTGATCGTCGGCGGCATCGACCTGTCGGTCGGTTCCGTCGTCTGTTTCTCAATGGTGCTGTCGGGTTCCCTGTTCCTGATGGGCCTCGATCCGTGGAGCGCATCTTTGATCGGGATCATCGCCAGTGGCCTGATCGGCTGCGCCATGGGCTTCTTCGTCACGGTCGTGGGGCTCAATCACTTCATTACTTCGCTTGCGGCGATGGTGATCGTGCGTGGCATCTGCCTGATCATTACCAAGGGCACGCCGCTGTCGCTGTTCACCTTGCCGCCCTCGTTCAAAGCGGTCGGGCAGGGCACGTTCTACGGTGTCCCCTATGTGATCCTGATTTTTGTTGCGGTCGTCATGCTGTTCGATTTCCTGCTGCGCCGGGCAACCGCCTTCCGCAAGGTGTTCTACACCGGCAGCAACGAGAAGGCCGCGCTCTATTCCGGTATAAAGACCAGGCAGGTGAAGTTCTGGGTGACGGTGCTCTGTGCCACGCTGTCCGGTGTCGCCGGGACGATCTACATGTCACGCTTCGGTGCCGCGACGCCGACCTTCGGTGTCGGCATGGAGCTCAACATCATCGCAGCCGCGGTGATTGGCGGTGCGTCGCTGAACGGCGGCTCCGGAACGATTTTCGGAGCAATCCTCGGCATCGCCCTGCTGTCGGTCGTCACAAGCTCGTTGATCTTGCTCAACGTGTCCGTCTATTGGCAAGACATGATCAAAGGCTGCATTCTGCTGACCGCCGTTTCGATCGACCATTTCCTGCACAAGCGGAAGGCTGCCTGATATGCCGATAGCCAAGCTCAAACCCGCAAACGCGCCGCGCGAGGAAATCGTCGTCGCCCGGCAAATGCACCAGGCTCTGGTCCTGCATTTTCTCGAGGGACTGACACAGGCCCAGATTGCCGATCAGCTCGGCATCTCGCACGCCACCGTCAACCGCCTGATCAAGCGCGGCCGCCAGCTCGGTCTGGTCGAGATCAAGATCAAATCGCCGGTCGAGCCGCTGGTCGATATGGAAGAACAGCTGCAGGCGCTTGGCGGCATCGGCCGCGCCGTGGTGGTGCCGACAGTATCGGACAATCCGCAAACGGCGCTTCAAGCCGTCGGCGAAGCCGCAGCACGATTGCTGCTGGAAGAGATCACTGACGGCGATACGATCTGCATTACCGGTGGTAAGGGCGTGAGTGCCGTTGTTGCCGGGCTGCAGCCGCCGCGTCGTTTTGATGTCCAGGTCATTCCGGCGACGGGCTGCGTGCAGGGGAAGCACTATACCGACGTCAATCATGTCTCGACCCTGATGGCGGACCGGCTCGGAGGTCATTCCTATCAGATCCATGCGCCTCTCTTTGCCGACGATGCCGAGCAGCGGGCGATGCTGATCAACATGCGTTCCGTCGCAGACGTATTCAAACGGGCGCGCGAGGCGAAGGTGGCAATGGTCGGCATAGGCTCGATCCTGTCGGACGATTCGAGCTACTACGACCTGCATCCGTCCTCCAGCACCGACCGCGCCGCGATCGAGCGGTCCGGCGCTTCCTGCGAATTGCTGGCGCATCTGCTCGATGATCATGGTCAAGTCTGCGACTACAGCCTCAACCGCTCGCTGGTGTCGCTGACGCTGCCGGAATTCGCTTCGATCCCTACCAAGATCGGTGTGGCGAGCGGACCGAACAAGGCCGGCCCGATCCTCAGCGTCCTGCGCGGCAATCATCTGGATACGCTGGTGACCGACGAAGCGACGGGTGCGCGGGTGTTGGCGCTGGCAAGTGGCGAAGGAAAATGGGCATGAGTGGACAGCAATTGACACGGGAGATCGGCAAATCCGGCGTTTCCGCCTCGGCAGTCGGCCTCGGCACCTGGGCGATCGGCGGCTGGATGTGGGGTGGGACCGATGAACAGCAATCCATCGCCGCGATCCGGGCGTCGCTCGACGCCGGGGTGACGCTGATCGACACGGCGCCGGCCTACGGGCTTGGACGTGCCGAGGAGATTGTCGGCAAGGCACTCGCTGGACGCCGCGAAAAGGCTGTGGTCGCGACCAAATGCGGCCTTGTCTGGCATACGCAGAAGGGCCGTCATTTCTTCGACCAGGACGGCAAGCCGGTCCACCGTTATCTCGGCCGCGATGCCATCCTGCACGAGGTCGAGGAAAGCCTGACGCGGCTTGGAACCGACTATATCGATCTCTACATCACCCATTGGCAGGATCCGACGACGCCGGTCGATGAAACGATGCGGGCGCTGGAGGATCTGCGCACATCAGGCAAGATCCGGGCGATCGGGGCGAGCAATGTCAGCCGCCACGAGCTCGCTGCCTATATCGCGGCCGGTGGCCTCGATGCGATCCAGGAGCGGTTCAGCATGATCGACCGCGAGATCGAGGCGGAGCTTTTGCCGCTGACCAAGGCCAACTCTATCGCGACTCTGAGCTATTCGTCGCTGGCGCTGGGATTGCTGGCCGGCACTATCGGTCCGGACCGCGTGTTTTCCGGTGATGATCAGCGCAAGGACAGCCCACGATTTTCGGTCGGCAACCGCCAGAAGGCGACGGCCTTTGCCGACGCCATCCGGCCGGTTGCCGAAAAACACAGCGCCAGCATCGCGCAGATCGTGATTGCCTGGACACTGGCGCAACCCGGCATCACCTTTGCACTCTGCGGGGCGCGCAACCCGGCACAGGCGCTCGACAATGCCCGGGCCGGCACCATCCGGCTGGACGCCGTCGATCTTGCCGCTATCGAGGCGGGCATAGCGGCGAGACTGACTGATATGGATAGGTAGCGGACGCCATCATGAAGCGTGAAGAGATATTGGACGGGCTTCGCCAGAGCCCGAACGTGGACGTGTGCGTTATCGGCGGCGGCATAAACGGCATCAGCGTCTTTCGGGAGCTGGCGCTGCAGGGGCTGAAAGTACTGCTCGTCGAGAAGCACGACTATTGCTCCGGTGCCAGTTCGGCGCTGTCGCGCATGGTCCATGGTGGGCTGCGCTATCTTGAAAACGGCGAATTCAAGCTGGTGCAGGAATCGCTGGTCGAGCGGGATCGGCTGTTGCGCAACGCACCCCACTATATAGCGCCGCTGCCGACGACAGTGCCGGTGTTCGATATTTTTTCCGGCCTCGCCAACGGTGTCGTCCGCTTCCTGGGTCTTAGCCGTCGTCCGAGCCGCCGCGGCGCTGTCGCCGTCAAAGCCGGACTCAGCATCTATGATTTCCTGACGCGCAAGCGGGCACTGATGCCGCGCCACCAGTTTCGCGGCCGGCGAACGACGCTTAGCAAGTGGCCGGCGCTCAACCCCGATATCAAAAGTTCCGCCACCTATTTCGACGCCTGGGTCAGCCATCCGGAGCGATTGGGCATCGAGCTTCTGCAGGACGGTCTTGCGACAGAGTCCGGGTCGGTGGCGCTGAACTACGCCGAACTGCGACGGGCGGAGGGCGGCGGGTATCGCCTCGCGGACCGGATCGGCGGCGCATCCCTTGCCCTCGAACCGGCGCTGATCGTCAATGCCACCGGCGGCTGGATCGACATCGCCAATCAGACCCTGCTTTCGCCGGAAGCGCGGCCGGAACCGCTGATCGGCGGCACCAAAGGCTCGCATCTGATCATCGACAATGCGGACCTGCGCGACGCGCTTGCCGGTCACATGATCTATTACGAGAACGAGGACGGGCGGATCTGCATCCTCTTTCCTTATCTGGGCAAGGTTCTCGTCGGCTCCACCGATATCCGCGTCGATGATCCGGCAACAGTACGCTGTGAGGCGGATGAACGTGATTATATCCTGCAATCGCTTGCCTTCGTACTGCCTGGCATTGCCATCCAGCGGGAGCAAATCGTTTTCCAGTTTTCCGGCGTACGACCGCTGCCGGCCAGTACCGACAGTTTTACGGGACGCATCCCGCGCGATCATTTCTGCACGGTGCTGGAGCAGGCCGAGGGTGATCCGCCGGTGCTCTGCATGATCGGCGGCAAGTGGACGACATTCCGGTCATTCGGTGCGCTTGCCGCAGAGATGACACTGGGGCGGCTCGGCAGAAAGCGCCGGATCGAAACCTCAGAGCGCCCGATCGGCGGCGGCCGGAAATATCCATCCGACAAGGCCCGGTGGTCGGTGACGCTGGCCCAAAGAACCGGAATTTCCAGCGAACGGGCCGCCGAGCTTTTTGACCGCTATGGTACGGAGGCCGAGAAAATCGCGGTGTTGATTGCGGCCGGGCCAGACGTGGCGATGCCGAAGCCCGGCTATTCCGTGCGGGAGCTCCAGTTCCTGATCCGGAATGAAGCAGCCGAGCATCTTGACGATCTGCTGTTGCGGCGCACGACGTTGGCCGTCTCCGGCGAGCTTTCGCTCGACATGATGGATGCCGTGCTCGACGTGCTGGCTCAGGAAAAGCGCTGGACCATGGAGCAGCGCGCCAGCGAGCGCGACCGTTTTCTCACCCTTCTCAGCGAACGCCATGGCGTCGACGAAGACATGCTTTCCGCAAGGAACGAACCAAGGAGCACAAAATGCGATACAACAGCAAGGTCCGGATGAATAGGCTGTTCGGCGGCGGCCGCTGCCTCGACGTGGCGATCGATCACGGCGTCTGCAACGAGCCGTCTTTCCTCAACGGGCTCGAGGACATCGAGGCCGTCGTCAAGGCGCTGGTCTGCGCCAGGCCGGACGCCATCCAGATGAATTACGGCCAGGCGGACCTGCTGCAGGACGTGCAAGGCAAGGACAAGCCGGCACTGGTGATGCGCATCGACATGGGCAATCCCTATAACCGGATCCGCCACCGCGACATGTGGGCCGTGCTGCAGAACGAGACTGAGCCGCTCATCGGCGCCATTGAGATGGACGCGGCGTGTGTCGTCGTCAACCTGTTCATGCTGCCGGACGAGCCCGACCTGTTCCGCCAGTGCGTACAGAATATTTCCCGTGTTCGCGCCGATTGCGACAAATATGGCATGCCGCTGATGATCGAGCCGCTGGTGATGCAGCCGGTAAGCGAAAAGGGCGGCTACATGGTCGATGGCGATGCCGACAAGATCGTCACACTGACGCGGCTTGCCCGCGAAATGGGCGCCGATATCGTCAAGGCGGATCCTACCGATAACGCCGAAGACTTTCACAGGGTGGTGGAAGCAGCGCGCTGCCCGGTTCTGGTGCGCGGCGGCGGCAAGGAAGATCTGAGCGCAGTCTTCGACAAATCTGCGGCCTTGATGCGGCAGGGCGCAATGGGCATGGTTTACGGGCGCAACATCTATCAGCATGCCAATCCGAGCGCGGTGGTGCGCGGTCTGATGGCCATCGTGCATGATGACGCGAGCGGTGAACAGGCCTCAGCACTCTACCACCAAGGCTGAACTTCGCGTTTCGAACCTTGGGAGGGGTTCTGCATGAAAGACTATCTTTTGGGGCTCGATGCCGGCAACACCGTCATCAAGGCGGTGATTTTCGACCGGCAGGGCAACGAGATCGCGGCTGCGTGCGAGGAGGGGCATACCCGCATGCCGCACCCAGGGCATGTCGAGCGGGGGCTGGATGAACTCTGGACGAATACACGGCAAGTCATCCGCGCCTGCATCGGAAAGGCAGAGATTCTGCCGGAGGAAATCGTTGCGATCGGCTGCGCCGGACATGGCAACGGTCTCTATGCACTTGATCGCGACGGCGCTCCGCTGCTCGGCATCCAATCGCTCGACACGCGGGCGGCCGGGCTGGCCGACGAATGGCGAGAGGCCGGTATTGGTGACCGGACCTATGCTATCGCCCGACAGCGTCCGTGGCCGTCCCAGACGCCGACGCTGCTTGGCTGGCTCAAGCGTCACCGGCCGGAACTGTTCAACTGCATCGGTACGGTATTCTTCTCCAAGGATTTTGTCGTTAACCGCCTGACCGGCTGCCGCGTCAGCGAGGTGTCTGACATGTCGGGGGCCGGGCTCCTCAATCTTGCCACGCGCCGTTACGACAAGGCGTTGATGGAAGCCTACGGACTGGCCGATTGCATGGACCTCCTGCCGCCGCTCATCGAAAGCGCGGACATTGCCGGTACGGTGACGGACGAGGCGGCATTGAAGACCGGTCTCGCCGCCGGGACTCCCGTGGTTGGCGGCCTGTTCGACGTCGTTGCCTCGGCGCTCGGATCGGGCGTTTCGCGAACCGGCAGCGCCTCGATCATTGCCGGGACCTGGAGCATCAACCAGGTCATTGTCGACGGCCCTGACCTCGACGGGCCGGTCTTCATGTCTTCGACTTTCGACCGCACCCGCTATATGGCGATGGAGAACAGTGCGACCTCGGCCACCAATCTCGAATGGCTGGTGCGGGAGTTCTTCGAAGGCGAGCCTGTGAAAGGCACGTCACCCTTCGATGCCTGCTGCGCGCTGGCTGCGGCGATCGAGCCCGCGGCAAACGACCCGATCTACCATCCATATCTTTACGGCGCTCAGCAGGACGGCCACGCCCGCGCCGGCTTCTACGGTATCGCCGGCTGGCACACCAAGGGGCATCTCGTTCGCGCGCTTCTCGAAGGTGTCGCCTTCGGTCATCGCCAGCACATCGAGACGATACGAAAGGCGGGCGCCGTCTTCAAAGAGGCGGTTCTGTCCGGCGGCGGATCACGCAGCGTGATCTGGCCACAGATCTTTGCCGACGTGCTCGGCGTTCCCGTCACCGTCGCCCGCTCGCATGAAACCGGTGCGCTGGGGGCTGCGATTGCGGCCGGAACCGGCGTCGGGCTCTTCGCGGACTTTGGCGCCGGCGCTGCGGCGATGGTCGCCACCGAGCGGCATTATCGGCCGAACGTCTCGCTCGAGGCGCATTATGCGCGCCGTTATGCCCTCTATCGGGACATAGCTGAAGCGATGACGCCGTTCTGGCGGCGTCTGACGGCGTCCGAGCCAGCTGTTGCGGGAGTGGCGGCATGAACATGCATATGAATGATGCGGTAAACGATGCTGGAGGCTACGACTTCATCATCGTCGGGGCGGGATCGGCGGGATGCGTTCTGGCCAACCGGCTGTCGCTCGATCCGAAAAATCGCGTCCTTCTGCTCGAGGCCGGCGGCAGCGACCGATATCATTGGGTGCATGTGCCGATCGGCTATCTCTACTGCATGGGCAACCCGCGGACCGACTGGATGATGAAGACGGCGGTGGAAGACGGACTGAACGGAAGGTCGCTGCCTTATCCGCGCGGAAAAGTTCTGGGCGGCTGCTCGTCGATCAATGGCATGATCTACATGCGCGGCCAGGCAGCCGATTACGACGGCTGGCGGCAGGCGGGTAATACCGGCTGGGGCTGGGACGACGTGCTGCCCTATTTCCTGAAATCCGAGGATCATTATCGTGGCAAGGCGCCGATGCACGGGGCCGGCGGCGAATGGCGGGTGGAAAAGCAGAGGCTCTCTTGGCCGATCCTTGATGCCTTTCGGGATGCGGCTGAGGAACTCGGAATCCCAAAAATCGACGATTTCAATGCCGGCGACAACGAGGGGTCAGGCTATTTCGAGGTCAACCAGCGCGGCGGCCTGCGCTGGAATACGACCAAGGCGTTTTTGCGCCCGGCGATGAAGCGCGCCAATCTGCGCGTGCTGACCGGTGCCGAAACCGAGCGGCTGGAATTCGACGGCAGGAGCGTGACGGGCGTGCGGTTCCGGCTGAATGGGCGGAGTCATCTGGCTCACGCCGGTCGCGAGGTCATTCTGTCCGCCGGCGCGATCAATTCCCCGAAAATCCTGGAGCTTTCCGGGGTCGGCCGTCCGGAGGTGTTGACCGCTGCCGGACTGGAGGTCACCCATGAACTTCCGGGTGTCGGCGAAAATCTGCAGGACCATCTGCAGATCCGTACGGTCTTCCGCATCGAGGGCGCCAAGACGCTGAACCAGCTCTATCATAACTTGTTCGCCCGGGCGGGCATGGGGCTCGAGTATATGCTGCGCCGGTCCGGGCCACTGTCGATGGCGCCGAGCCAGCTCGGGATCTTTGCCAGGAGCGATCCGGCTGTTGCTACGGCCGATCTCGAATATCACGTGCAGCCGTTGAGCACCGACCGGCTCGGCGAACCGCTGCACAAATATCCGGCCGTCACCGTTTCCGTCTGCAATCTGCGGCCGGAAAGCCGGGGAACCGTGCATGTTGGCGGCCCCGACCCTTCCCTGGCAGCGCAAATCCGCCCGAAATATCTTTCGACCGTCGGCGATCGGATGGTCGCGGCGAAATCGGTCAGGCATGCCCGCCGGCTGATGCAGGCCGCCGCCATTCGCAAATACCGGCCGCAGGAGATGCTGCCGGGCACGGACTACCAGAGTGACGAGGAACTGATCCGTCGCGTCGGCGACATCGCCACGACGATCTTTCATCCGGTCGGTACCTGCAAGATGGGCAACGACACGATGGCGGTTGTCGATCCGCAATTGCGGGTTCACGGGTTGGCGAACCTGCGGGTGGTCGATGCCTCTATCATGCCGACCATCGTGTCGGGGAACACCAACTCGCCGGTGATCATGATTGCCGAGAAGGGCGCCGAGCACATTTTGTCGAGGACGTAAATGGCTGATCGCACCAGGCGCATGATGGAAGAGGTAAAGACCGATGTGAAACTGGTCGTGCCGGCCGCACCGATCTCCGGCTAAGCCCTCCCATACATCCGGCTCGCCCGCAGCAGGCGTTGCGAATAGGGATGTTCGACCGCGCCTCTTCGCAGCGCCTCGATATCGACCTGTTCGACGATTTCGCCCGCCTCCATGATCGCCACACGGCTGCACATGTGGGAGACGACGGCGAGGTCGTGGCTGACGAGGAGATAGGTGAGGCCGCGCTCCTTGCGCAGGTCCTGCAGCAGATTGAGGATTTCGGCCTGGACCGACACATCGAGCGCCGATGTCGGTTCGTCGAGAAGCAAGACGTCGGGATTGAGCATCAAGGCGCGGGCGATGGCCACGCGCTGCCGCTGGCCGCCGGAGAGCTGATGCGGAAACCGGTAGCTCAGCGCCGGATCGAGGCCGACTGATCGAAGCACGGCATTCACATCGACGGAATTGCTGTCCAGACCCTGGTTGCGCAGCGGCTCCTGCAGCTGCGAGCGGATGGTCTTGCGCGGATGCAGCGATCCATAAGGGTCCTGGAACACCATCTGCACCCGGCGGAAGAACGGTCGGCTGCGCTCTCGGTCCAGCGTTTCGCCGTTGAGCGCGATCTGCCCGTCATAATTGCCATTGAGGCCTGAGAGCGCCCGAAGCACTGTGGATTTGCCGCAGCCGGATTCGCCGACCAGGCCGAAAGCCGTGCCGCTCTCGATGGCGAGATTGACACCTCTGACGACCGGCCGCTGGCCGTGTGCGAAGCGGATGGTGAGATTGTCGATCGTGATCATCGCGGCGGCTCCACTGCAAAATCGTCAAGCCAGGCCGGATCGCGCTTCAGGATCGGCAGCCGGACGGGCGGTTTCTCGATCTTCGGCAGAGATGCCAGAAGCCCCTGCGTATAGGGGTGTTTCGCCTTGTCGAGATCACACGCCTCGAGCACTTCCACGACGCGGCCGGCATACATGATGAGGACGCGATCGCAGAAATTGCGGATGAGGTTGAGGTCGTGGCTGATGAAAATCAGGCCGAGATTGCGGCGCAAGACCAGCTCGTCGAGCAGAGCCAGGATTTCGAGCCTCACCGTCACGTCGAGCGCCGAGGTCGGTTCGTCGGCGATCAGCACTTCGGGCTCGGCTATCAGCATCATGGCGATCATCACGCGCTGGCCCATCCCGCCCGATATCTCGTGCGGATAGAGGCGGGCGACACGTTCGGGATCGCGGATCTTGACGGCCTCGAGCATTTCGAGCGCCTGACTGTAGGCTTTCCTGGCGCTCTCCTTTGGATGGTGAAGACTATAGGTTTCGGCGATCTGTTCGCCGATCCGCATGACGGGGTTGAGCGAGTATTTCGGATCCTGCAGGATGAGCCCGATGCGTCTCCCGCGGATCGTCATCATCGTTTTCTCATCCGCCTTGAGGAGGTCGAGGTCGCCAAAGCGCATCCGCTCGGCGCTGACATGTGCCGTTGGCGGCAGGAGCTTCATGATGGCGCGGCCGACGGTGGACTTGCCCGACCCGGACTCGCCGACGATCCCGAGTTTTTCCTGCCCGAGCGTAAAACTCACGCTGCGCACCGCGCGCATGTGGCCGCCGCCATAGGCGATTTCGAGGTTGCGGATATCGATCAGCTCGGTCATTCCGCCCCCCTGGGATCGAGGACGTCCCGGAGGGCATCGCCGACAAGGTTGAAGGCGAGGCTGACCAGCGCGATGGCGATGCCGGGCGCGGCGATCACCCACGGGCTGTCGAGCATGAATTCGCGCCCGCTTGCGGCCATCGAGCCCCATTCGGGCCATGGCGGCTGCGCGCCGAGGCCGAGGAAGCCGAGACCAGCGGCGGTGATGATGATGCCGGCCATGTTGAGGGTGACGCGGACGATGACCGAGGGAATGCACATCGGCAGGATGTGGCGGGTGATGATCGCGATTGAGGTCGCGCCCTGCAGGCGCACGGCGGCGATATAATCCGCCTTGCGCAGGCTGAGCGTCTCGGCGCGCGCCAGCCGCGCGATCGGCGGCCAGGCGGTCAGCGAAATGGCGATGATCGCGTTGGTGATGCCGGGACCGAGGGCGGCGGCAAAACCGAGCGCCAGCACCAGCCCGGGGAAGGAGAGGAAGATATCGGTGATGCGCATCAGGATTTCGTCGACGATGCCGCCGAAATAGCCGGAGAAGGTGCCGATCAGCAGGCCGAGGGGCGCGACGATGATCGTAACCAGCATGATGATGTAGAGCGTCGTGCGCGCGCCGTAGATGACGCGGGCAAAGACGTCGCGGCCGAAATTGTCGGTGCCGAGCCAATGCTCGGCCGAGGGCGGCGCAAGCCGTCCGGCCATATCCTGGACGATCGGATCGTAGCTCGTCAGCAGAGGAGCGGCCGTCGCGACCACGATCAGGAGCACGATGATGACGAGGCCGGCAAGGCCGAGCGGGTGCAGGCTGAACTTCTGCCAGCCCTGATGGATCTGCTGCGCCGACGAGTGGAACCAGCCCTGCGGCTCCGGCGCTAGCAGCCATCCGCGAAAGCCGCCGGCATGGGCGCTGTTTGCGTCTTCGGTCGAGATCGTCATGGCGTCACCGTGTTCTCGGATCAAGGATGCGATAGAGGACGTCGGACAGGATGTTGATCGTCAGGAAGACGGCGCCGATCGTCAGCACCGAACCCATCACGACATTCATGTCGTTCATCTGCAGCCCGCGGGTGAGGTATTGGCCAAGTCCCGGCCAGCCGAAAACCGTCTCGATCAGCACCGCGCCTTCGAGCAGGCCCCCGAAGGTCAGCGCCAGGATAGTCAGCAGCTGCACGCGGATATTCCGGAAGGCATGCCGCCAGACGACCTTGCGGGTGCCGAGGCCCTTTGCCCGCGCTGTGATGATGTATTCCTGGCTCAGCTGCTCCAGCATGAAGCTTCGCGACATGCGGCTGATATAGGCGACCGAGTAATAGCCGAGGATCGCCGCCGGCAGGATGATGTGGCCGAGCGCGTTGTGAAACACGTCCCATTGCCCCTGGATCGCCGCATCGATCAGCAGGAAGCCGGTCATCGGCGTGACAAGGCCTTCGTAGAAGACGTCGATCCGACCCGAGGCGCCGACGAGCTTCAGCTTCGCATAGAAGACGAAGAGCGCCATCAGCCCAGTCCAGAAGATCGGGATGGAATGGCCGGCAAGGGCAACGATCCGGGCGATGTGGTCGATCACGGTTCCGCGCCTGACGGCGGCGGTGATGCCGAGTGGGATGCCGACGATCGCACCG
The DNA here is from genome assembly GCF_900094625.1 of Rhizobium aethiopicum. Lineage (GTDB taxonomy): Bacteria > Pseudomonadota > Alphaproteobacteria > Rhizobiales > Rhizobiaceae > Rhizobium > Rhizobium aethiopicum. The sequence continues at coordinate 115,313 of NZ_FMAJ01000015.1, forward strand.
ATGATCATGGCGATGATCGCAAGCTCAATGGTTGCCGGAAAGATCGTCATCAGGTCGGTGAGGATTGGCTGGCCCGTCGTCGCCGACATGCCGAGATCGCCTGTGGCGACCTTGCCAACATAGGAGAGGAATTGCATCCAGATGGGCTGCCCGAGCCCAAGCTCGTTATAGACGCGGTCGTAAACCTCCTTGCTGACCTCCGCCCCGGTAATGGCGAGCACCGGGTCGGCGGGCAGCAGGCGACCCATCGAGAAGGTCAGGAAGAGCAGGCCGAGCAGCGTCGTGACGACAGCTACCACGCGCCCCGCCAGCCGCCGCAGCAGGCTGATCAGAGGGTGCGGGGCCGCGTCGGCGAACCCGCCCGCGGTCGAGCGGCGGCTCACCTCCTGCTTCGATGTGAGATCGGCGCTCGCCACGCGCTCTACTCCTTGGTCACGTCATGCCAGCGCGTCGACCATGTCGTGTGCCCGTGATAGCCCTTCACGTTGGCGCGCATGACATAGGGGTCGGTTCGCTGGAAGAAGATGACGAGCGGGGAGGCCATGCCGGCATAGATGCCGTCCATCTTCTTGAAGATGTCGGTGCGCTTTTCCGTGTCGCGCTCCTTCATCGATTGGTCGATCAGCGTGTTGAGCTCATCAACCTTCATGCCGGTCCGCCAGAGATAATAGCTGCCGAGGCGCGCCTCGTCGCTATTGTTGGGGTTGAAGGCATATTGCGTGGCGACGGCGAAGGGATCGGGCAGGCGGGCGCCGGAATTGCCGAGCAGCACTTCGAATTTGCGCTCGCGGAAGGCGGGCGTGAACTCGCCGGGCACGAGATCAAGATCGATGCCGGCGGCGCGCGCACTCGCCTGCAGCGCCTCGGCGAAGGGCAGGGTTGGCGCCCCCGAGGGATTGAGGACTTTCTTCAGGCCGTTGGGGTATCCGGCCTCGGCCAGCAGCTGCTTGGCCTTGGCGGGATCGTAATCGTAGCGGACGGCAGCCTCTTCGGGGGCGCCGATCATGCCGCGCGGGATCATCGACTGCCAGGGGAAGCCGGTATGGCGCATGATGTTGCCGGAGATCGCCTTCCAGTCGAAGGCGTACTGAAAGGCTTCGCGGACCTTCGGCTTCTGCAGGTCCGGGTCTTTCTGGTTGAGGGCGATATAGTAGAAGCCGAGGCCCGGCACGTTCTCGATGACCATATCCTTATTGGTGGAGAGCGCATCGAGATCGCCGCTTGCCACATATTGGCCGACATCGACGTCGCCGGCTTCGAGCTGAAGCCGGAGATTGCCGGATTCCGGGATATGGCGGGCAACGACGCGGGCCATGGCCGGCTTGCCGCCCCAATATTTCGGCTGCGCATTGAAGATCGCCACATCGTTCGGCCGCCATTGCGCCAGACTGAACGGGCCGCTGCCGGCGGAATTGGCCGAGAGCCAGGCGCCGCCGAAATCGCCGTTCGCCTCATGCGACAGCACCGTCTTCTTGTCGACGATGCCGATCGAGGAGCCGGCCAGAGAATAGAGCACCAGGTCGGTATTGACCGCCTGCGGCAGCTCGATCTCCAGCGTGTGTTCGTCCTTGGCGCGGACGAGCTTTTCGACGTTATCGGCCGTAAAGCCCCAGAGCGCGACGTCGGTGGAGCCGACCTGGCCCATCTTGATGACGCGCTGGATCGACCAGGCCGCATCCTCCGCGGTGACCTTGTTGCCGCTCTGGAAGACTGCGTCGTCGCGCAGGGTCAGCGTGATGACCTTACCATCAGGCGAGACCTCCCATTTCGTCGCAAGCATCGGCTTCAGCGTCTTGAGGTCATCAGGCGACAGTTGCACGAGGTTGTCGTAGAGGTTGGAGATCAGCTCGGAAACCGTCCGGGCGTTGTTCTGGGCCGGATCCAGCGTCCGGATGCCGGTCAGGTTCGTCCCGATCACCAGCATGTTGGGCGGCGATGCCGCCAGGCTCGGCTGCGCCGCCATCAGCGCGCCTGTCATTGCGATTGTCGTCAGTAGCTGTTTCAGCATCTCAAGACCTCCCAATCCTGTTGTTTGCGGAATGAATGTTTCGAACTTAGCCGGCTGCCTTGATGTCCTGCCGGTCCGTTTGAATGTCGCCCGCGGCCTCCCAGCCTCGAAGCAACCGATGCAGCTCGTCGCGGTCATGCGCATCGAGCTGCGGCAATCCCGGCACGCGTACCGGGCCGACGTCGAGGCCGGAAAAGGTGACCGCCTCTTTCACGACGGTCACGTTCGCGCCGTTGCGGAATTTGGTGCGCATCCGCTCGAAGGGTTCGAGCTTGTTGACGATTGCTCTCGCCGCAGCGAAATCGCCCTTGTCAAGCGCGTCATGGACGGCAAGCGAAAGCTTCGGCGCGACGTTGACAAGGCCCGAGGTGAAGCCGCGTGCGCCGGCTGCGGTGAATGTCGGCGCCCAGCTCTCCGCCAGGCCGCAGACGAAGAGCGCGCCATTGGGATCGGCGGCGGGGATCGCCCGCGACAGCAGCATCAGATCGGTCGTGGCGAACTTGATGCCGGCAATATTATCGTGGTTGGCGAGGCGGACGATCTCCGCAACGGTGAAACCCTCGGCCCTGACATAGGCGACGAGGGGCAGGGGCGAAGCGTCGGCGAGATCGCAGAAATAATCGATTTGGGCAGATGGTGCTGCGAAGGGATCGACGGGCTGATGCGACATGACGGCGGAGGCGCCAATCGCGGCCGCATTCCTGGCCATTTCGATCGCCTCGCGCAGCGACCGGCCGATCGCCGCCGTTACCGGCGCGCGGCCGTCGACGCCTGAAACCGCCGCCTCGTGGACGATCCGGATCTCCTGCGGCGTCAGCGCATAAAATTCGCCGGTATTTCCGGCTGCGACGATGTTGTGAATGCCGGCCACGGCCACCCGCTCGTAGACCTTCGCGGTAATCCGGGGCTCGACTTCGCCCCGAGCGTCATAGGCCGTGACGGGAACGCCCGACACGCCCTTAAGCGCCTTGCGCATGATCGCGATGCTCATTTTTCTCCCCCGTTCGCTTTTCTTCCAGTTGATCGTCAGCCGAAACGGAAGGGCGGCAGCCCCTCCGCATCGACATCGAAGGCGATGACCGTGCCTGCCTCGAAACGTCCGGTGCGGTCGGTTGACAGGCTCGTGACGTAAAGGGTGCTGAATTCAGGCCCTCCGAAACACGGCATGGTCGGTGCTGCGACCGGCAGAATGTAGATTTCGACGATTTCGCCGTCGGGCGATATTCTATTGAGGCGGCCCGCGGAGACGCCGGCGCTCCAGTAGAACCCGTCGCGATCGGTCGTCGCTCCGTCCGGCCGCCCTTGTTCCTCGGTGAAGCCGCGAAGTCGACGTCCCTTGCCGATCTCGCCTGTCTCCGGATCGAAATCGAAGGCTCGCAGAAAGCACTGCCGGCTGTCTGAGTGATACATCCGCCGGCCGTCCGGCGACCAGGCAAGGCCGTTGGAACTCGTCAGTCCCGTTGCAACGGTCCGCGTGCTGCCATCGGCGCCGACACGATAGAGCGCCGCGTCATTCACCTGCGGCTTGGCCTCGCTGATCGAGCCGACCCAGAAATGCCCGTCCGGGCCCACCTTGCCGTCGTTGAGCCGGCCATTGATGTCGCGCCCGACAGGATCGCAGAGAAACTCGATGGCGCCTGAGACGGGATCAAAGAGATGGACGCCGGTTTGGAGGCCGACAACAATCCTGTTGTCGCGGCAAAGCCCCAGGCTGCCGGCCGCCGCCGGCATCTCGAAACGATCGACCTCGCCTTGCGGAGAAAGCCGCAGGACTGCCGGCGCCAGGATATCGACGAGCCAAAGGTCGCCGGTCTCCTCGTTCCATACGGGCGATTCACCGACCGTCAGCGGCTGTTGCAGCACGGAACGGACATTCGGCTCAATGATGCGAGGCGCCGTCACGAGACCATCTCCGGATCTTTGACGAGGCCATCGGCATCGCGCATGCGGATGTTGCCGTCGTGATTGAATTCGCAGAACCCGCCGCCCTGGAACGCGCGGGCGACCCGTCCCTCCGCTCCGTCCTCGATACGGGCGTGATCGCGCGGCCGGTCCTGCGGCTGATAACCAAGCCGTGTCGCCAAATTGTTGTCCCACCATATGGTGTCGGTGTCGGAAACACCGTAAACAACAGTTGCGGCGATCTGCGGATGGGTGAGGCCGATCCGCACCAGTTGCGCCAGATCCCGGGCGCTGATCCAGATCGCGATGGTACGTTCGCTGTTGGGGTAGGTGCCGGCATTGCCGATGCGGATGGATAGTGAGCGAATGCCCGCCGTATCGTAATAAAGTCCCGCCACCAGTTCGCCCCAGCATTTGGAAAGTCCGTAGGGGCTGTCCGGTCGCATGGAATCGAGCGGCGAAATGACCTCGCCGCGGGGATAAAAGCCGGTCGCATGGTTGCTTGACGCGTAGACCATCCTCTCGACCTTGTTGATCCGGGCGGCCTCGTACAGATTGTAGGTGCCGAGGACATTGGCCTGCAGAATGGCGCCCATATCGACGCCGCTGGCAATTCCGGCGAGATGAACGACGCCGTCGATGCCGCGCAAAGCGGCCGTTGCCTCTTCGAGCTTCGACAGATCGGCGCGGACGAAGCTTTCATTCTCGGCCAGATCCACAGGCTCATGAATATCGATCAAGCGGACATGCTCGACATGCTGCCTGAGGAAGGGGCGCAGCAGCGTCCCGACACGTCCGGCGGCACCCGTCATGGCGATCCGTCTCATCGTCCTTCCTCCCATTGTCTTTCAAACCCCCTGGAACATGCGGGCGCGCGCATTCAGTATGTGTCTCTTCATCGCGTCGTGCGCTTCGGTTTCCCGGCGTGCGAAGATTGCCTCCACGATGACCGCATGCTCGTCCTGGACGCTGCGGATCTGCTCCGGCGTCCGTTTCAGGCTCAGGCTTCGTGTCACCGAATGGCCGATGGCGAAATGCGGCTTGAACCATTCGCGTACGGTGATGTGAAACTGATTGCCCGTCGCCATCGCAATCGCATCGTGCAAGGCCTGGTCTTCGTCGGCGCCCAGTTCGCCGTTCCTCAGACATTGTTCGATTGCAAGAAGCGCCTCCGTAATTCGCTCCTTGTCGGCGGGCTGCCAGTTTCGCGCCGCAAGCTCCGCAGCTTCGGCCTCAAGACCGGCGCGGAATTCGAAGAACCGCTGGACATCGGCAAGCGAGCCGACCGGGACCATTTTCAGCACCGACGAATCCGGCCGCTGCCGGACATAGGAGCCTGAACCTTTGCGCGAGACGACAAGGCCATCGGCCCTCAGGCGTTCGAGCGCTTCGCGCACGACGGGTCTCGACGCGCCGAAATCGGCGGCAAGCTTGGTCTCCGACGGCAGCCGTTCGTTGACGGGAAAGTTGCCGTCCGCGATCATCCCTACGATCTTCTCGTAGATAATGTCGCTGAAGCGCGTTGCGCCCCTGTTCGAAACGGCATCGATTGCAAACGTCATTATCGCTCTTTTCTCCCCCGCCATGTGGCAGATTCGCCCCATCGGATCTTCTCCCGGCGAGCAGAAGCCGGATATGCCTTCTAGACCATGCGCCGGGATGGCGCCGTGCTGTCACTGGCCGCGACGCGGCATGTATACAGCTTCTGACAGGTTTCTCTTCTTTCCCTAGCCATGACAGGAACGCCAAAGGTTTGGTGTTTCCGTTCGATACTGCATCGACTATCGAATCTGTAAATATCTGTCAACACTTGTAATCATTTGAGAACGTGTCTATGGTTTGCTCCCAGCGCCGAGGAGGGCGCAAAACGGCAGGTCGGGAAGCCCGCCGCACCAGCCGGGACAAGCCTGTTTCGGCATAAAAGGGGAGGAAACGATGCCCAGTGAAATTCTGTCTCGCGGTGTCACCCGCCGCGCCGTTCTCGGCGGCATGGCTGGTGCCGCGGCACTATCCATCGCCGGTCGCGCCTTCGCCGCCGGCGGCGAAGCGCCTGCGCTGGCGCAGCTCGTCAAGGACGGCAAACTGCCGCCGCTTGCCGAGCGTCTGCCGAAGAAGCCAATGGTCGTGACGCCGTTCGAGAAGGTCGGCACCTATGGCGGCACGTTGCGCCGCGGCTTGCGCGGTTCATCCGACCATAACGGCATTCTGCGCATGGTCGGCAACCAGAGCCTCGTGCGCTGGAACCTGGAATTCACCGCCGTGGAGCCGAACCTCGCCGAGCGCTGGGAGGTCAGCGATGACGCTACCCAATTCACCTTCCACCTGATCGAAGGCGTGCGCTGGTCGGACGGCCATCCCTTCACGGCGGACGACATCGTTTTCGCGATCGAGGACTGCGTCAAGAATACCGAGCTTTACAGCGCCACGCCGGCGCAGCTTGCCGTTGCCGGCAAGCCGGTCACCGTCGAAAAGATCGACGATTATACAGTGAAGTTCACCTTCGCGGCGGCAAACGCGCTTTATCTCGAAAATCTCGCCACGCCGCTCGGCCAGCATCCGACGCTCTTCCCCAAGCATTACTGCAGCCAATTCCTGCCGAAATACAATCCCAGCATCGCGGCCGATGCCAAGAAGGCGGGCGTCACCAGCTGGACGGAGCTCTTCCGCAGCCGCTGCGGCGACATCGAAATCCCGACGCGCTGGGGCAATGTCGACAAGCCGACGCTCGATCCCTGGGTCGTCAAGGAGCCCTATGTCGGCGGCGCAACGCGGGTCGTCATGAGCCGTAATCCCTATTTCTGGCAGGTCGATACATCGGGCAATCAGCTTCCCTACATTGATGAAGTCAACTTCGGCATTTCACAGGACGTCGAGTCGCTGATGCTGAACGTGATCTCCGGAAAAATTGACATTCAGGAGCGTCACATCAGCGTGCTCGCCAACAAACCGACGCTGTCCCAGAACATGCAGAAGGGTGACTATCGTCTGCTGACGCTCGTGCCTTCCGCCTCGCAACAGTGCCAGATCTATTTCAACATCACTCACAAAGATCCTGCCATGCGCAAGATGTTTGCCGACAAGTCGTTCCGGCAGGCGCTCTCGATCGGCATCAATCGTCAGGAACTGATCGACATCGTCTATTTCGGCCAGAGCGAGCCCTACCAGGCCGGCCCGCGTCCGACCCATCCCTGGTATCACGAGAAATATGCACGTCAGTTCACCGAATATGACGCTGGCAAGGCGGGCGCGATGCTCGACCAGGCCGGTTACAAGAAGGGGCCCGACGGCTTTCGCGTTCGGCCCGACGGCCAGAAAGTCTTCTTCTCGATCGACGTTATTCCGACGCTCTATCCCGACCTAGTCGACGCGCTCGAACTGGTCAAAACACATTGGTCGCAGATCGGTATCGACATGAAGGTCAACACGATCGAGCGGGCGCTCTATTATACCCGCGGCGACGACAATGCGCATGATGCGGCGGTGTGGCCGGGTCCTGGCGGTCTCGATCCGATGCTCGATCCGCGCGATTTCTTCGCCTTCCATCCGCAAGGGTCGCGTTACGCCATTCCGTGGACGCTCTGGTACACCTCGAACGGCGCCCGCGGCGAAGAGCCGCCGGAAAGCCAGAAGAAGCGCATGAAGCTGTTCGACGAAGCGCGTTCGACGGCCGATCTCGACAAGCGCGGCGCGATCATGAAGCAGATCTTCGACATTGCCGCGGAGGAATTTGAGACCGTTGGACTTTGCCTCGCCGTCGGCGGCTTCGGCATTATCCGCAATAATCTGCGCAATGTGCCCGAGAAGGAGCCGGATAGCTGGTCCTGGCCCAATCCGGGACCTGCGATGCCGCAGCAGTTCACCTTCACGAGCTGATTTTGATCGAGCGCCGTACTGACGGTACGGCGCTTTCTTCGGTTCGCCTTCCGAGATGCCTTGCCGGCGATGAGAGCCGGTAAGGTCCGGAGGGCGGTGTTCAATGCAAGAGGCGCCCATGCTGGTCTTTATCGCCAAACGCTTGCTGTGGATGATTCCATCGCTCTTTGCCGTCAGCTTCCTCGCTTTCGTGCTGATCCAGCTGCCGCCGGGCGATTATGTCACCACCTATATTGCCACACTGGCGGCCTCCAATGAAATCGTCGATCAGAACACCGCGGCCCAGTTGCGCGAGCGCTTCGGACTCGATGACCCGATGCTCATCCAATATTTCAAGTGGATGTGGGGCATCCTCTCGCGCGGCGACTTCGGCATTTCCTTCGAGTGGCAGCAGCCGGTCTCCGACCTGATCTGGGAGCGCATGGCGCTGACCCTGGTTCTCGCGCTTTCGACTTTGATTGCCACCTGGGCGATCGCCCTGCCTATCGGCGTCTTTTCCGCCGTGCGCAAATATTCCATCGGCGATTACTTCTTCACCGCCTTCACCTTCTTCGGCCTCGCCATCCCCTCCTTCCTGCTGGCGCTGGTGCTGATGTATGTCGCGGCGGTCGAATTCGGCCAGGATGTCGGCGGGCTGTTCTCGCCGCAATACGAGAATGCGCCCTGGAGCTTCGCCAAGATGGTCGATCTCTTCTCGCATCTCTGGCTTCCCGTCATCATTCTGGCCGTCTCTTCGACCGCAAGCCTCATCCGCGTGATGCGCGCCAACATGCTCGACGAACTGCCGAAGCCCTACGTGACGACGGCACGGGCAAAGGGGCTCTCGGAATTCCGGCTGCTGATGAAATATCCTTTGATGATCGCGCTCAACCCGTTCATCTCGACGATTGCCTGGCTGCTGCCCAATCTCATCTCCGGCTCGGTCGTCGTCGCCATCGTCCTCAACCTGCCGACGGCAGCCCCCTTGTTGCTGCAGGCGCTGATGGCGCAGGACATGTATCTCGCCGGCGCCTTCGTTCTGCTGATCTGCGCGCTGACGCTCATAGGCTCTCTGATCAGCGACATCCTGCTGGCGCTGGTCGATCCTCGCATCCGGTTGGAATAGGAGCCTGACATGGCCGACATCGCCGTTACAAACATTCAGCCGGATCGCGCCGCGGTCGCATCACAGTGGCAGCTGATCTGGTGGGCCTTTCGCCGCCACAAGCTGGCCATGGTGGCGCTCGTCGTTACCGTACTGATGTATATCGTCGCCCTCGTTCCCGGCTTCTTCGCCATCAACGATCCGAACCTGCAAAACGCGCGGGCGACCTTTCATCCGCCGCAGAAATTGCATCTGATCGATACTGAGAACGGGTTCTCGTTCGGCCCGCATTATTATCCGATGAAGCTGACCCGCGATCCGGAAACACTCGCCGCCATCTACAAGGAAGATACGTCGAAGCGTGTCGATGTTCAGTTCTTCGGGCGCGGCTACGAGTATTCCGTGTTTGGCCTGTTCAACACCAACATTCATCTGATCGCGTCGCCCGACAAGACGACGCCGCTGCTGCTCTTCGGCGCCGACCGGCTTGGGCGTGATGTCTTCAGCCGAACGGTACAGGGTTCGCAGGTTTCGCTGTCGATCGGCCTCGTCGGCGTCTTCCTGTCGTTGATGCTCGGCATCGTGATTGGCGGCATCTCCGGATATTATGGTGGTCGCATCGATTTCTTCATGCAGCGCGTGATCGATTTCGTGCTGTCGCTGCCGACGATCCCGATCTGGCTTGCCATGGCTGCGGCGCTGCCGCAGGATTGGCCAGCGACGCTGCAATACATGATGATCACGATCATCCTGTCGCTGACCGGCTGGGCCCAGCTTGCTCGCGTCGTTCGCGGCCGCTTTCTGTCCTTGCGCACCGAGGAATTCGTCGCCGCCGCCAGACTGGATGGCGTTCGCGAAAGCCGCATCATCTTTCGCCATATGCTGCCGAGCTTTGCCAGCCACATCATCGCGTCGATCACGCTCGCAGTGCCGGCGATGATCCTGGCCGAAACCTCTCTTTCCTTCCTGGGGCTAGGGCTGCAGCCGCCGACCATCTCCTGGGGCGTGCTGCTGCGAGAGGCCCAGAACATCCGCTCGATCGCCACGGCGCCGTGGCTCTTCCTGCCCGGCTGCGCCGTCGTGGTTGCCGTCATGGCGCTCAATCTCCTCGGCGACGGCCTGCGCGATGCGGCTGACCCCTATAACAAATGAGGCCGGCATGACCGAAATCGTTTCCATTGCCGGCAGGCCGCTGCTTGAGGTGAAGAACCTGACCGTTGAATTCCCGCTGCGCACTGGCGTCTTTCGCGCCGTCAGCGACCTGTCCTTTGCAATCGAACCGGGCAAGACGCTCTGCGTGGTCGGCGAAAGCGGATCCGGCAAGTCGGTGACGGCGCGCTCGATCCTGCAGATCGTCGATGCGCCCGGCCGCATTGCCGGCGGTTCGATCACATTGAGCCACCCGAAGGGCGGCTCGATCGATCTGACCAGCCTCAATCCGCGCGGTCGCCAGATCCGGGCGATCCGCGGCCGCGATATCGCGATGATCTTCCAGGAGCCGATGTCGTCGCTGTCGCCCATCCATACCGTCGGCAACCAGATTACCGAGGCGCTTCGCCTTCACACCAGGATGAGCAAGGCGGAGGCGCGCGCCGAGGCCATATCGCTGCTCAAACAGGTCGAGATTCCCTCGCCTGAGAAAGCGTTGGATCGATACGCCTTCCAATATTCCGGCGGCATGCGCCAGCGCGCGATGATCGCCATGGCGCTCGCATGCAAGCCGCAGCTGCTGATCGCCGACGAGCCGACCACGGCGCTCGACGTGACGACGCAGGCCGAGATCCTCGACCTGATCGCCCGCCTGCAGAAGGCCAACGGCATGGCCGTTCTCTTCATCACCCATGACATGGGCGTGGTGGCGCAGATCGCCGACGACGTGCTCGTCATGCACAACGGCGTGGCGAAGGAATACGGGCCGGTCGAGCAGATCTTTCATGCGCCGCAGGATGATTATACCCGTATGCTGATCGGCTCGGTGCTGAAGCTGGAGCAGAAGGCCGAGATTCGCCTGGCGCGCCCGCCGCTCGACAGGACGAAAGCGCCGATCCTCGAACTGCGCAACGTGTCGATGGATTTCGGCGAGGTGAAAGCGCTGAATGATGTCTCGATTTCGCTTTTGCCGGGCGAAACGCTTGGCATCGTCGGCGAGAGCGGCTCGGGCAAGACGACCATGGGCCGCTCGATCATGCGGCTGATCGATCCCTCCGCCGGCGAAATCCTCTATCGCAACGCTAGCGGCGACATCATCGATCTGGCGACAGCAAAAGGCCAGACGCTTGCCGCGGCGCGCCGCGAATTGCGCATGGTGTTCCAGGATCCCTTCGGTTCCCTTAATCCGCGCATGACCGTCTCGCAGATCATCGGCGAGCCCTTGCTCGTCAATGGCATCGCCAAGGGACGGGCGCTGGATGAGCGTGTTTGCCACCTGATGGAGCAGGTCGGCCTCGATCCCAGGGCGCGCGAACGCTATCCGCACGCCTTCTCCGGCGGCCAGCGCCAGCGCATCGGCATTGCCCGCGCCATTACGCTCAATCCGCGCGTCATCGTCGCCGATGAGGCGACCTCGGCGCTCGACGTCTCGGTGCGCTCGCAGGTGCTCGATCTCCTGATGCGCCTGCAAGACCAACTCGGGCTCGCCTATATCTTCATCAGCCATGACATCGGCGTCATCCGCTACATGTGCGACCGCGTCGGTGTCATGTACAAGGGCCAGCTCGTCGAGATCGGCGAAGCGGAGAAGGTCTGCCGCACGCCCGAGCACGCCTACACGCAAGCGCTGATATCGGCCATTCCGCGGCCCGATCCCCGCGACCGCGATCGTTCGCGGCGCTTTCGCTATGTCGCTCCCGACAATCTGAAGAACGGGAGTTCCCAGCGATGAAGATCATCGGCATCAAAACGTTTCTCATGCATGCCGGTCAGCCCGACCCGTCCAAATGGGCCTCGGATGAGCGCTCGGGAGACGGTGCATCCGCGCAGCTGCGAGGCACGAGGAACTGGCTGTTTTTGAAGATCGAAACCGATGAGGGTATCACCGGCATCGGTGAATGCTCCGGCTGGCCGCGCGTGATCGAGACCGCGGTCCATGATCTGGCGCCGCTGCTCATCGGCGAAGATCCGGCCCATATCGAACGCCTGTGGCAGAAGTTGCATATTGCAATGATGGGTCACGGCATGCTCGGCACGGTCGGAGGCGGCGCGATGACCGGCATTGACATGGCGCTCTGGGACATCAAAGGAAAGGCCCTCGGCGTGCCGGTCTGGATGCTGCTCGGCGGCAAGGTGCGCGACAAGATCCCGATCTATTCACATGCCAATACGCCCGAACGTGCGCTTGCGGTCAAACAGCGTGGTATAAAGGCGGTCAAGTGCGGCGGCGTGGCCGATCCCGTACGCAAGGTCGCAGCGCTGCGCGAGGCGGTCGGCGACGACATGGACATCGCCATCGACCTGCATGGGCCGCCATGGCTGACCCCTGCGGATGCGTGCCGGCTGGTGCGGGCGCTCGAACCCTATGAACTGATGTGGGTGGAAGATCCGATCGCGCCCGACAATCTCGACGGCTACCGGCGCATTCGCGATGCTGCACATGTGCCGCTTGCCGCCGGCGAACGCTCGGCGACGATCTTTGGCGAGCGCGAACTCATCGAAAGAGAGCTGATCGACGTGATTCAGCCTGATACCGGCCGGGCCGGCGGGATCACGCAGATGAAGAAGATCGCGGCCATGGCCGAAGCCCATCACATCCAGATGGCACCGCATTCGGGCTCGCTCGGGCCGGTGGCGGAATATGCGGCGCTGCATCTGCTCGCCGCCATTCCGAACGCGCTCATCCTCGAGCGGCTCGACGACGACTGGGACGGCCGTCGCCAGACGATCGTGCCGCATCCCGAGCAGGTGGACGGGCTGATCGCCGTTCCCGACGCCCCGGGGCTCGGCTGCGATATCGACGAGGAATTCGTCGCCCGCTTTCCGAGCGGCGGCAATGTCTCGGTTCCCGTGCCGGAGGCCGCAGGCTCCTACAATCCAGGAACCTACAACGAGCACCTCTACGTGCAGACGCGCGTGGCGCGCCGCAGTTATTTCAAACGCTAGAAGGACAGAATGATGAAGATCGACCGCATGCGAGTGTTCATGACCCGCGACAAGGACCGCCCCCGCGTGATCGTCGCACTCGACACCGATGATGGGCTGACGGGCTGGGGCGAATGCTACAATCACGGCCCCGACAAGGCGCTGCCGCCGCTGCTCGATTATCTCTACGGCTTTCTCTCCGGCCAGGATCCGACACGCGTCGATTATCTCGTCAACCTGCTGATCCAGCAAAGCCGCTTCCCGCCGGGCGCACTCGGCCTTGCTGCGATTTCCGCGCTCGACCACTGCCTGTGGGATCTGGCGGCCAAGGCCGCGAATGTCCCCGTCTACAAGCTGCTGGGCGGCGAAGTGCGCGACCGCATCAAGGTCTATGCAGGAGTCTACACCGCGCCCGACGCGCCGGCCGCCCGCGACGAGTTCGATCGCCTGAAAGAGGAGTGGGGATTCACGGCTTTCAAACTCAGCCCGTGGCGTATCGACATGCATGCCCATCGCTGGGGGAATGTCGTGAAAGCCTCAGCGGACTATTTCCGCTCGCTTCGCGAGACGGTCAATGACGAATACGAGATCGCCTTCGATGCTCATGCCAAGATCTTCGAACCAATCGCCGCAAGACAGCTCGGCAATGCCCTGGCGCCCTATGATCCGTTGTTCTACGAAGAGCCGCTGCGTCCTGAGAATATCGAGGCCTGGGGCGATCTGAAGCAGGGGCTCAACTGCGTGCTCGCGACCGGCGAGTCGCTCTATAACAGGAACGAATTCCTGCGGCTGCTGCAGGTCAAGGGCGCCGATCTGATCCAGCCGGATATCTGCGTCGTCGGCGGCATCAGCGAAATGCGCCGCATCGCTACGCTCGCCGAAGCCTATTTCGTCGGCGTCGCGCCGCACAATCCGATGGGGCCGCTGGCGACGGCAGTCAATGTGCATTTTTCGGCCGCCGCCCAGAATTTCCGCATCCTCGAATACCGGTTGCCAAAGGGCCAGGCCTATGTTTATGGCGGCCTCGATATCGAGAAGCGGCAGGGGGAAACGCGCTACGTCGTCGATCCCTATCTGCCGAAGAACGGCTATCTCGAGCTGCGCCCTGATCGGCCCGGCTGGGGCGTCGAGATGGACGAGAAGGCAATGGAGGAGGAAGGGTATATCCACTGGCAGCGGCGGGTGCCGAAGCGGCCGGATGGGTCTTACGCCTTCGCCTGAGGGCGTTGCATGCTAAAACAGAGGCTGGCCGCCGGCTTGGCGCGGCCAGCTCCCGCGGGACGACGCTTCCCGTCGTTCCAAGTCGCCATGCCGCATGAACCACCTTTGATGCGACCCGCTTTAGGCATCTTTCGGCAGCACCGAGCGAACCCTTGCGACGAAGGCGTGAAAGTCCCGCATGAACGTGCGCAGGAAATCGGCAGTGCTGTCGTTCGTGACCTCGCCGTCATCGGTGATCAGCCCCGGAGTGAATTGGATGTAGGCTTCCGGAGCATTCATCTGCGGAGAGTTGCAGAAGCTAAGCACGCTGCGCAAATTCTGCTGGGCGACGGCTGTGCCTATCGCGCCCGGCGACGTGCCGATGACCGCCGACGGCTTGCGAGTGAACGAGTTGGTGCCGTAGGGGCGGCTCGCCCAGTCGATTGCGTTTTTCAGCCCCCCGGGTATGGACCGATTGTATTCGGGAGTGACGAACAGGACAGCGTCGACGGCCGCGATTGCCGCCTTGAATGCCTTGCCGGCCGGAGGGTAGTCGGCGTCATAGTCGTAGCTGTAGAGCGGCAGGTCCTTGAAGGATATCTCGGACATTTCAAGTTCCGGTGGGGCGAGCCGCACCAATGCCTTGGCGAGCTTGCGATTGATCGAGTCCCTGGCGAGGCTGCCGATAAGATAGCCTACTTTATGCGTGGTCATGGCGTTCTCCAGTATCCCGCATGATAAAGGACGTATCATACGCAGAATTATCGAAAGGGTCTCTTGTCCTTTGAGCGCAAACAGCTATTCGCCGACGAACGTGACCGTCTCGGCGAGCGGAGCGCGGCCCGTACGGGCGTAACTTACCGCAGGGTCCTCGTAGCCGATCGACATGCCGCAGAAGAGGATCAGCCCGTCCGGGGGTGACAGGGCCTCCGCGACGGTCTCGCGAACCTGCGACCACGCCATTTGCGGGCAACTGTGCAGACCTTCGGCGCGAAGCAGCAGCATGACGGTCTGCAGATACATGCCTACGTCGGCCCATTGGGGCAGGCCCAGCTCACTGTCGATGTAGCAGAAAAGGGCGGCGGGCGCGCCGAAACAGTTCCAGTTGGCGATCGCCGCCCGCTGGCGGGCCTCCCAGTCCTCGCGCGCAATGCGGAGCGCGCTGTAGCGCTCCTTGCCGAAGGCGGACCGGCGCTCCCCGTAAGGGGATTTCAGCGCCGCCGGGTACATCTCATACTGTCGCTTGTCCCAGTGGTCGCCATGCGCCACGCGCTCGACGGCTGTTGTCTTGAGCTCTGCCAACGGTGCGCCGGTCATCACGTAGGTGTTCCACGGCTGGATGTTCGATCCTGACGGCGACCAGGCTGCCGCGGACAGCACACGCTCAAGCACTTCCCTCGCGACAGGCTTGTCTTTAAATCCGCGCACCGACCGCCGGCTTGTGACTGCCTCATATACGTCCATGATCGCCTCCTTGCCGCCGGCCGTTCCTTCCGTTCCTGATGTGGTTCATTATCTCCATTCGCAACGGAGGCGTAATCACACCGTGGTCTAGGAGGGGTACATCAAACGTACATCAGCGATCGATGCATCCGGGGGAATCTCGGCAGAATTCGGAGACCAATCATGAGCGGCGAGATCAGCGTTCCGCCATTTGCGTTAGGCGCACGCCTCGGGCACGTTCTGCCGCCGTACGGCGATGCGATCCGAAGATGTCAGCGAGTGTATCGAGCATTGCCCTGACCGCGTCGGATTGAAGTGAGTAGTAGATCGTCTGCGCAGCCCTTCGCGTCTGCACGAGTTCCTGTTCTCGAAGGATTGCAAGATGCTGAGAAGTCGAAGATTGGCTCAATCCCACTTCGTCAGCCAGGACGGTCACGGACATTTCTCCTTCGGTCAACAGATGCAGAATGTGAAGCCGTTTGGAATTCCCCATGGCCGACAGAAAGTTTGCTTCGTTGTCGAAAGCATCGGTTTTAGGGGAAGGCGCGACTGAAGATAGATTGTTCAAGGCGAGATCTCCTTTGGGGAACCAAAGCCGGGTACGATGTCATATCCCCGAACTTTAATTTAGAGATAACGCAAGCGTGCGAAGCCGATACCCATTGCCGGCGCCGCATCGTCTTTTTTAGCGTGAATCGGATACGGCGTGCATCAAAATGGACAGCCGGCGTCCCTCCTGGAATGGTTGAAAGCTAACGCGCCCCCGCCTGACGCATTTGTGCCGGCAACGTTTCCCAGGCCCGGATCAGTTCGCCGATCGAGGCGGCCTCCATCTTGTGCATGACGTTGCTGCGATGCAGCTTCACCGTCACTTCACTGATGCCAAGGTCGAAAGCGATCTGCTTGTTGAGACGTCCACGCGCCACTTCGTGCAGAACTTCGCGCTCGCGCTGCGTCAGCGTCTCCAAACGCTTGATATTACGCATGGCGATCGCCGCCTCCGCCCGACGTTCGCTGTCGATGGCGATGGCTGCCGTCACGGCATCAAGCAGCGTCTGGTCCCGCGCCGGCTTGGTGAGGAAATCCACGGCGCCGGCTTTCATCGCCTGGACGGTCATTGGGATATCGCCATGGCCGGTCAGGAAGATGATCGGTTTGGCAATGCCGTTTTCGGTCAGATGGCTCTGCAAGTGGAGGCCGCTTACCCCCGGCATGCGCACATCGAGGATCAGGCAGCCGGGTCTGTCCAATATATCCGCGTCCAGCAATTCGCGGGTCGAGGCAAAGCTGACCGGCTGGAAACCTGCCGACAGGATCAGCTCCGACAGCGCCTCGCGAATGGACGCGTCGTCGTCCACGATCATGACGAGCGGCTGATCCTCTTCACCTCCGCGCTGCACTGATAAAGGCGCCGATCTACGAACGAACGGCTGGTCAACTCTCATGTCACCCTCCATCTCTCGATTTGTGCAAGGCATTGGCGATGGCCGCGATCAGGGCCTGGGCATCGAATGGCTTGCGGAAGAAGCCGCCGGCGCCTTGAGCGCGGCCCTGATCCGCGATCTCGTGGCGGCCCGTGATCAGGAAAACCGGCAGCTCCGGGCGTGATTTCCTGACGAGATCACGAAGTTCGAAGCCGTCTATGCCAGGCATTCCGATGTCGGTGATGAGCAGATCCAGGTCCGACAGCCCGTTGACGAGCAGCGAGCCCGCCGACGAGAAGCTGCGGGCGACATAGCCCGCCGATTCCAGAAGGTCGCTCATCGATTCAAGGAGTCTTGGATCGTCATCGACAATTGCCACGACATGTTTTTTCTTGTTCATGTTCAATTCCCCCCCACCCGGCGCGAGTGGGTTATCGGTATTTCCAGTTTCTCCGCGATGCGCACGAGGTCGGCGAGCGATGCCGCCGCCATCTTCTGCATCACGTTTCTTCTATGGATCTGCAGCGTCACTTCGCTGATCCCCAGTTCTGCGGCCGCCTGCTTGTTGAGAAGGCCGCTGACGACGAGCGGCAGCACCTCGCGCTCGCGCGGCGTCAGGTCGAGATAGTGTTGCCTCAGCGTGTCGAGTTCGGCGCGTCCGGCTCTCTTTTCCCGATCCTGGGCGATCGCAATCTGGATCGCCGCCATGAGGTCCTCATCGCTGAACGGCTTGGTGAGGAAATCCACAGCGCCGCGCTTGATGGCGCGTACGGAGGAGGGGATGTCGCCATGTCCGGTGATAAAGACGATCGGCGGATGATCGCCGTCGGCGATCTGCCTCTGCAGGTCGAGGCCGTTGATATCGGGCAGCTCGATATCGAGGATAAGGCAGGCGGGAACATCCGGCTTGTCCGCTTGCACATAGTCACAGGCCGACTCGAAGGCGATGGCCCGTATGCCATGGGAGTCCAGCAGCTCGCCGAGAGCCTCCCGGATGCGTTCATCGTCATCAACGATGAAGACGATATGGTCATCGGTCGTCATGACGCGCCTTCGTTTCAACGGGCAATGTAAAGATCAACGTCGCTCCGTGCGGTTGGTTCTTCTCCGCCCACAATCGTCCGCCATGCAGCTCGACGATCGAGCGGCAGATCGCCAGCCCCATGCCCATGCCGTTTTCCTTCGTGCTGAAGAAAGGCTCGAACATCTTTTCGGGAAACTCGATGCCCCGCCCCAGATCGCGGATCTCGGTCTGGACGGCATTGCCGACCTGGTGCGAGCGTATCTCGACCACCCTTTCGCTTGTTGTGGCGTCCAGGGCCTCGATGCCGTTGCGGATGAGATTGATCAGAACCTGCTGGATCTGGATGCGGTCGAGCGCGATGGACGGCAAGCTGTCATCAACGTCGACGTCGATGCGGACGCGCCGCCGCCAGGCTTCATCGGCCATCAGGCTGCGCACTTCGTCGATGACGTTGGAAAGCGTCGTCTGAACCCTCCTGTCCGCGGATTGTTTGAACAGGGCGCGAATGCGGCCGACGACATCAGCCGCCGAATTGGCGTCCCGGATGATGCGCTCGACGGTTCTCTGAGCCCGCTCCATATTCGGCGGATCGGCCGTTAGCCAGCGCTGGCAGGCGTGGGAATTCGCCACGACGGCCGCCAGGGGCTGGTTCACCTCGTGCGCGATGGAGGCGGAAAGCTCGGCGAGGCTTGCTGCCTGGCTCGCCCGGGCAAGTCCTTCCTGCGTCCGGCGCAGCTCTTCCTGCGCCTGAACCTCGCCGTCGATGTCGAGACATATGACGTTCCACTGGACGATCGCGCCCTCGCCATCGCGCATCGGCGCGGCCCGCGTCTCGACCCAGCGATAATCGCCATCGAACCGCCGCAGGCGATGCCGGCGCGCATAGGATTCGCCGGTGGCGAGCGAATGGGCATATTTCTCCTTGACGTCGGCCAGGTCGTCGGGATGAACGCCGGCATCGAGCGTGCCGGCCAGCCGCGACTTGCCGGTTCCATCAAGGTCTTCGAGCTTATAACCGAGGAAATCGCGAAGCTGCGGATTGCGATAGACCGGCTCTCCGTCGGGAGCCGCGCAGTCGATCATAACAGGCAGCGTTTCGACGATCTGCCAGAGCGAACGTTCCCTCTCTCGCAGCGCCTCCTCAACGCGCAGCTGATCGTCGATATCATGCGAGAGACCGTACCACTGGACGATCCGCCCGTTTTCGTCGCGCAGCGGCTCGGCGCTGCCTTTTACCCAGCGATAGACGCCGTCGGCGCGCCGCAGGCGATATTGCTGCGAGAAGCGTTCGCCGGTAACGAGGGAATGGTTGAGCGCCTCGACGAGGCTGGCGGCATCGTCCGGGTGAACGGCCGCTTCGATGAGCGCCGCGAGCGAGTTTACACCTGGCTTTTCCATGTCGGCGATGTCGACACCCAGAAAATCGATCAAGCGCTGGTTGAAGAAGGTCGGAACGCCTTCCGGATCAAGCCGCCAGAGCAGGCTCGGGACCATGTCCACCAGTTGGGAGAGCTCGTGCTCCCGGTTGCGCAGCGCCTCCTGCGCCCGCATCTCGTCGTCGATGTCGACCGATATCACATACCATTGCACGATCGCACCGTTCTGATCCCGCAGCGGCTCGGCGCGGCCGTCGACCCAGCGATAGGCTCCGTCGAAACGGCGCATGCGGTATTTTATCGTGAAGGGATCGCCGCTGGCGAGGGAATGGTGGACCGTCTCGAGCAGCCGCGGCGCATCGTCGGGATGAACGAGCGTGTGAATGACCGACGAGAGGCGGGTTATACCCGGCCGATCCATATCGCCGACATCGACACCGAAAAAGTCGATCAGGCGCTTGTTGAAGAAGACGGGCTCGCCTGTCGGCGTCAGGCGCCTGATCTGGACCGGCACCATGTTCACGAGCTGTGAGAGTTCGCGCTCGCGATCGCGCAAGGCCTCCAGCGCCCGCACCTCGTCATCGATGTCGAGGGAAACGCCGTACCATTGCACGACCTTGCCGTCGTCGTCGCGCCGCGGCTCCACCCTGCATTCGGCCCAGCGATAGACGCCGTCTTTTTCAAGCCAGCGAAACCGCATCGCGGTGCCGCTGCCGCTTTCGAAGCATTTGCGCAGCGTGCGCTGCACGTCGGGCGCCTCATCGGGATGGATCAGCTGCTGCAGCAGCTCGTCGATGCGCGGTTCGCCGTCGGAGTCGAAATCGGCGATGACGGCGCGGAAGTGATCCTGATAGCGTTTGTTGAAGTAGATCGACCCGCCTGCCGGCTCCACGCTCCAGATGCGGACGGGAACGGCGTCGATCATTTGCTGCAACTGCTGTTCGCTCCGGCGCAGCGCCTCTTCGGCATGGACCTGATCGTCGATATCGTGGCAAAGCCCGTACCATTGGACGATGTTTCCCGCCTCATCGCGCATCGGCTCGGCGCGGCTCGACATCCAACGATAGACGCCGTCGGCGCGGCGCAGCCGATACCGCATGGCGAAATTTTCGCCCGTGACCAGGCAACGGCTGAGCGACTCTCTGAATGCCGCAGCGTCACCGGGATGAACGATGGCTTGAAGGACTGCCTCCAGCCTGCTCACATCCGGCCTATCGGAATCCGCGACGTCGATGCCGAGGAAGTCGATCATGCGTTTGTTGAAGAAAGTCGGCTCGCCGTCGGGTCTCAGGCGCCACACATGGCTCGGCACCATGTCCACCAGCTGCGACAGTTCCCGTTCGCGTTCGCTGAGCGCTTCCACGCTCTGGCGCAACGAAAGCACCGCCAGCTGATGCTGACGGGATATGGCGGCGACGATCAGCGCCGAAAACGCCGAGATGGCCAGAAACAGCTGCAGCATGACCTGGTTGTGCCGCTGAGATTCGGGATCGCCGGCGAATTGACTGGCGCCCGTTATCGTGAAGACCGCCGTGATCAGGGCGAGGAGAGCGAGCGACACCACCGCTCCCTTGAATTCGAAGCGGACTGCGGCCCAGAGAAGAGGCGGCATGATGATATAGGCGAAGGGAAGATAGCCGCTCAGCGATAGAGCGGCGACGCCCAGGAAGATCAGCGCCAGGACTGCCGCTTCCACCCATTGCCCGGTGGAAAGCTGGGTCTTGCCGCGCCAGCTGTGGAAGAGAACCAGCGCCAGCGGCGCCACGATCAGGACACCGGTGGCGTCTCCGATCCACCATAAGGGCCAGGCCGTCAGGAAGGATTGCGACTGAATGCTGAACCAGGCGAGTGTGGCGCTTCCGATGGTCGCGCTCACGGCTGGTGCAATCCCGGCGCTGATGACTACGAACGCAATCACTTCCGGCAGGGTTTCGAACCGGATAGGGGGCTTCAAAGTCCGGTTGACAAGCCAGGCGGCGACCACCGCTTCGAGGGCGTTGCCGACATAGATCAGGAAGGCCGCAGCTTGAGGACTATGGAACCACAGGACATTGCTGAACATCTCCCCCAGGCAGCCCGCCAGTATCCACCACGGCCAGCTGGGCCGGGAGGCGAGGATGAGGGTGGCGATGAAAAGGCCGCCCGGAGGCCAGATGGAAATGCCCGTTCCCGGTACAATCGCGAGCGACTGGGCGAAGCCGCAGGCGAGCACATAGGCGAGGAAGAAAAGCGCCAGATGCAGCAACGGCGGGCGGTGCGACCAGATCCTCTCCATCAACCGCTCCGGCCGGACAGGCAAAGCCGGCGGGTCGTCAGTGTTTCCTACAGCAGTTGTTTTCCATTTCGGGGCCGGCGCGCTCATAGTGGAACCGTAATCCTGGTGCACCACAACCGCAACTCATGGAAACCCATGCATTGCGCGGGTATGTAGCTGGATTTCTCGGCCGCGAACGAGGTCTTCTGTCTCTCCGATCAGCCATCCTAGACCTTGGGCTGGCTCCGCTATGCCCTGCGTCTGGGACGTTCGACCTCAAGCATGATGGAAGGCGTCCGGCGTTGCGGTCATTCTCCATCCGCGCGGGCGTGCGGACGATGCAACAGAGGAGATTGAGATGAAAATCATGGTAGCGGGAGCAAGCGGCCTCATCGGAACGCAACTGACGGCGGATCTGCGGCGCTTGGGCCACGATGTCACGGCCGCGTCTCTGTCGCTCGGCGTCGACACGGTTACGGGCAAGGGCCTAGAAACGGCGATGACGGGAGCGGACGTCGTCATCGATGTGACCAATGCCGCCTCCTTCGGCGACAATTCGGCTCTCGATTTCTTTAAGACATCGACGAAGAACCTGCTCGCGGCCGCAGCTAAAGCCGGCGTCCGCCACTATCTCGCGCTCTCCGTCGTCGGCACGCCGGAGCTCGTTGAAAGCGATTATTTTCGCGCGAAAGCGGTGCAGGAAAATCTCATTCGGGCTTCAGCTCGACCTTATACGATCCTCCGCTCGACGCAGTTCTACGAATTCATAAACGGAGTGATCGACCTAAGTGCTGAAGGCAACGGCTTGCGCCTGCCTCCGGCCTTGATGAGGCCGGTCGCGGCTCAGGACGTCGCCGCATTCCTGGCGGAGCTGGCGACCGGTGATCCCTTGAGCGATATTATCGAGATCGGCGGCCCCGAACAGTTCGGCATCGACGAAATCGCTCGGGTCTATCTCGCCGCAAACGAAGACCAGCGGCCGGTGATAACCGATCCCTCCACCTCCTATTTCGGCGTCGAACTGACCGGTGACGTATTGCTTCCGGGTCTCGGAACGCGAATGGGTAGCCTGAAGCTCTCCGACTGGCTCTATCAATCGATGGCGGCTTAGCAGCCATCTTGAATTTTGCCGAATGAAGTAATACCTTCTTCTTGGAGAGTATTACAGAGGCGCTCGTTATGACCACGACCGTTACTGCGAAAGGCCAGGTGACCATTCCGAAGCCTGTACGGGACATGCTTGGCATCGTTCCTGGCAGCCAGGTCGATTTTCATCGTGCTGCCGACGGCAGTGTGGTGCTGACGCGCGCCGACAAGAAACGGCCGGCGAGCCGCTTCGAAAAGCTGCGCGGCCATGCCGGCAAGGGCCTCGATACCGACGCTATCATGGCTCTAACGCGCGGCGAAACGTGACCTTCGTCGATACCAATGTGCTGCTGGACCTCGTGACCGATGACCCGGAATGGTCGGACTGGTCTATTGCCCAGCTCGAGACCGCGAGTATCGAGGGTCCCCTGCTCATTAATGATTTAGTCTATGCCGAACTTGCGGTTCGATACGAGACGATCGAGGCGCTGGAGGCCTTTGTGGAACAGGCTGCCCTCGAGATGGTGCCGATGCCGAAACCCGCCTTGTTTCTTGCCGGCAAGGTTTTCACGCAGTATCGCAAGGCAGGCGGTACGCGCACCGGCGTGCTTCCCGATTTCTTCATCGGCGCTCATGCCGCCGTGCAGCAGTTGCCGCTCCTGACGCGAGATGTCGGCCGCTATCGCAGCTACTTCCCCTCGTTGAAATTGATAGCGCCCGGTTCCTGAGGCGTGGCGCGCGGTATGCGAAGCATTCAAAAAACCTTCACGAAAAAGCAGCGTTGAAGTATCCGTGTCCTGCTCCAAAGTCCGGCAGCCGAGATGGGCGACATGCATCGATAAGATAGCGCTGATCGGGTCGGCCTTAGGGCTTGTTCTTTCAGACCGGATAAGATCGCACCGGCCTATGGTGATCAACGGCTAGAACTATCTGAAAGATGATGGCCAATAGCCCGGTGGAGCTTTTCGGCTATACCCCCGACACCGCGAAAAAGACGATTTTCCATGTGCATAATGATGGCATCGGCCTTGCCTGCCTGCGTCTCGGGCGAGTGATTCGCATCCGCTGTTTCATCCGTGAAACCGCCGGATTCACGCGCCGGTTTCGGGCGGCTTAACACGCGCTTTGGTTAAGCATTTGTAATTCGGTCACGAATCGCGGCATATAGTAACTGCGCAACTGAAGCGCTTTCGTTCAAAATTGCGCAGTTACGTGGGAAAGAGATCATGCAGCCGAGTCTTGCTCTTCAAGATGATCAAGAGCATCTTCCGTCGCTTCTGGCAACGGATGCGAAGGAGTTGTCCTATCAGCTTCAGCAGCATCAGGCCAAAATCTTTCCCCCGCTGTCGCAAAAGACGATCAGGACATTTTCGCCGGCGGAGGCTGCGGCCTTCATCGGCATCGGCGAAGGTTATCTCAGGCAGGTGGCGGCCGACGGCCATGGCCCTGATCCGCTGGCAAACGGGCGCAGGCTCTATAGCGCGACAGATATGGACCGCATCCGCAGGGTCCTCGATGAGCGCAATGGAACGCCGAAGTATGTGCCGACCCGCAGGTCGGGTGAAAAGCTCCAGATCGTTTCCGTGATGAATTTCAAGGGCGGCTCGGGCAAGACCACGACCGCCGCCCACTATGCGCAATTCATGGCGCTCCGCGGCTACCGTGTGCTCGCCGTCGACCTCGACCCGCAGGCTTCCTTGTCCGCGCTGTTCGGCCATCAGCCGGAGTTCGACGTCGGGGAGGGCGAAACGATCTACGGCGCGATCCGCTATGACGATCCGCGCCCGATCGCCGACATCGTGCGCGCCACCTATACGCCGAACCTGCATCTCATTCCCGGCAATCTCGAACTGATGGAATTCGAACACGAGACGCCGAAGGCCATGACGTCGGGCACGGCGGAGACGATGTTCTTCGCCCGCATCGGCGAGGTGCTGACCGATATCGAAAGCCTCTACGACGTCGTCGTTATCGACTGCCCGCCGCAGCTTGGTTTCCTGACGATGTCAGCGCTCTGCGCGGCGACCTCGGTGCTGATCACCGTCCACCCGCAGATGCTCGACGTCATGTCAATGTCGCAGTTCCTAACGATGACCAGCGAATTGATGTCGGTCGTCGAGAAGGCCGGAGGGCGCACCAGCTATGATTGGATGCGCTATCTCGTGACGCGGTTCGAACCGAACGACGGACCGCAAAGCCAGATGACCGGTTTCATGCGGGCGATCTTCGGCAATCGCATGCTCCACAACGCCATGGTGAAATCGACGGCCGTTTCCGATGCCGGCGTCACCAAGCAGACACTCTACGAAGTCGAACGCTCGCAGTTCACACGCGGAACCTACGATCGGGCGCTGGAGTCGCTGAACCTCGTGAATGGTGAGATCGAAGCGCATATTCGCTCCACCTGGGGAAGGAGATAGGATGGCGCGCAAGAATCTCATCGAATTTTCCGCACCGAGCCCGGCAAGGGTGGAAGCGATCGCGCCACGCGACAATCGTCCGATTGCCGGCTTCGTGCCGCAGGAGCGCAGTGGCGGGCCGGTCGGCGGCATCACCAAGACGCTCGGCAACATCACCGAAAAGATGGAGCGCGCCAGCGAGCTGGAACGGCAGCTTGCTGCCGGCCAGATGATCGTCGAGCTCGATCCCGGACTGATCGACGCTTCCTTCGTCAGCGATCGTCTGGCGATCGATGCGGCTGAACTCGCCGAGCTGGTCGAGCAGATCCGCGAGCATGGGCAGCAAGTCCCGATTCTCGTGCGTCCGCATCCGGAAGCCAAAGGCCGCTATCAGGTCGCTTATGGCCATCGCCGCCTGGCGGCTACCAGAGAGATCGGCATCAGGGTGCGCGCGGTCGTCCGCGACTTGACCGATGGTCAGCTTGTCGTCAGCCAGGGGCAGGAAAACAGCGCGCGGACCAATCTCTCCTATATCGAGCGCGCCCTCTTCGCGTCGCGGCTCGAGGAACGCGGCTTTGCCCGCGACGTCATCATGGCGGCGCTGAGCGTTGACAAGGCGGCGCTGTCGAGGATGCTGATCGTGATACGGCAGGTGCCCTTGGCGCTCATCAACGCTATCGGCGCTGCGCCTGATATTGGCCGCCGACGCTGGCTGGAACTCGGCGAACGGCTGGAAAATGCCGAGGTCGACAAGATCATCGCGGAGTTGTCCGCGGACGACGCGCGCAGGATTTCGAGCGACGAGCGGTTTCACCGGGCATTTGTTCTGGCAACGAAGAAGGCTGCGGCGCCGAAGCCGACAGCGGTCAAATCCGCGGTCAGCGGCGTGCCGGTGATCGTCAAGAAAACAGCGTCCGGCGCAACTTTCGTCTTCGACGGCAAGACCGCGCCCGGTTTCGATCAATTTGTCCAGGAGCGGCTGGAGAGCCTGTTCCAGGAGTTCAAAAAGCACAGAGGAGCGTAGCGCGCAAAAGAAAAAGGCCCCCAACGACGCCGTCGCGGAAGCCCTTCTCAGATCTTAAGCACATCGAGAATCGCATTTCCACGAATCACAGTCAAGCGTTCTTAGGCACCAAAGTGGTGGACTGTTTTCTTTTGCCTGAACGAAGGTGAAGGCAATGGAGAGTGGATATGTGACGACGCCCTTCGGGCGGCGGCCGATGTCGCTTGGCATGCTGGCAAGCCAGCAACTGGCCGAGACCATCGAGCCGGGAATGAAACGCAGTAAATGGAAGCTGTTCAGGGCGATCTGCGAAGCGCGCCCGGCGCTCGGCGTGACCGACCGCGCGTTGACGGTGCTCGATGCGCTTCTGACCTTCTACCCCAATGACGAAATTTCCGAGGAAAACGGCCTGATCGTCTTTCCGTCGAATGCGCAGCTATCGCTCCGCGCCCGGGGAATGACGCCGGCGACGCTCCGGCGGCATCTTGCCGTACTGGTCGAGGCCGGCCTGATCCTGCGCAAGGACAGCCCGAACGGAAAGCGCTATGCGCGCCGCGACAGGGCAGGGGAGATCGGTGAGGCCTACGGCTTCAGCGTCGCGCCACTGCTCGCACGCGCGGTCGAAATCGAGAACCTGGCCGCCGAGGTGGTTGCGGACCGAGAACTTATCCGGGCGACCAGGGAACGTCTCACCCTGTGCCGGAGGGATATCTCCAAGCTGATCGCAGCAGCGCTCGATGAAGCTGTGCCCGGCGACTGGGTGCAGATGTCGGTGATGTTTCGCGATCTCGTCCGCAGGATTCCGCGCGTGGCGGTCCCCGAGGAACTGGCTTCACTGCTCGACGAGATGGGCCTGCTGCGTGACGAAGCCGTCAACCTCCTGGAAAGACATCTAAAATTACAAAAAATAGACGCCAATGAGTCTCAAATTGAGCGCCACAAACAGAATTCAAACCCCGACTCCACATCTGAACTTGAACCAAGCTTCGAAACGAAGCAGGGCGCGAAGCCGGCGGCCGATAAGGATCCGGTTGCCGGGCCGCCGGACGAGCAAAGATTGAAACATCCGGCAGCGGCCAGCGGAATGAACGGCAGGAGATCCAGCGCGGCTGAACCGGCGGCGGGACACGCGCTGAAATCCTTCCCGCTTGGTCTGGTTCTTCAGGCCTGCCCGCAAATTCTCGATTATGGGCCGGCCGGAACGATCGGCAATTGGCGCGAGTTGATGTCGGCTGCGGTCGTCGTCCGCTCGATGCTCGGCGTCAGCCCCTCCGCCTATGAGGAAGCCTGCGCCGGCATGGGGCCGGAGAATGCCGCGACCGTGATCGCCTGCATTCTCGAAAGGGGCGGACACATCAATTCGCCGGGCGGTTATCTCCGCGATCTCACCCGAAGAACCGAACGAGGCGAATTTGCGATCGGCCCGATGCTGATGGCGCTGGTGCGGGCAAATGGTGGAGTGCGGCGCGATGCCAGCTGATGGATTTCGGCTGCCGCGCAGTCGTGTATCGAGTGATTGCTCTCGTCAGCGCGGCGGCGCCGTGCTTTCCCGCAGGATCAGCTCGACCGGCCATAATTCGTGGATCTCGTCTGCGGGGCGGCCGGCGATAAGCTGTAGCGTCAGCTCGGCGCAACGGGTGCCCGCAGCACGCATGGAGGATCGCGTGGTCGAGAGCGACGGAACCATGTTCTCGGCGGTCAGATAAGGAAAGACGTCGTCATGAGCGATGACGGAGACATCCTGTCCCACCGTCTTCCCAAGCGAACGGACAGCGCGGTAGACACCGAGCGCCGTCATGGTGGAACCGGCAACGATGGCAGTTGGTGCGTTCGCACTCTCCAGAAAAGAGCGGGCATGGCGAAAGCCGCTCTCGTCGGAGAATTTGTCGTAGACCATTAGGTTGGGATCGGCGGTGAGCCCACGCTCCTGATGGGCTCTGCGAAAACCCTGTTCGCGATGGATCGAATAGGTCTTGCCACGCAGGCCATTGATCATCGCAATGCTGCGGTGCCCGAGATCGAGCAGGTGCTCGGTGACCCGGCGCACGGCACCTTCATTATCGATATCGAGCCAAGCATGAACGTGCTCGGTCTCCGAGCGGCCGTGGACCAGGAAAGGCACGCGTAAGCCGTTCAGCATCTCGATCCGTGGGTCCCTGGGACGGGGCGAATGAATGATCACGGCATCCACCCGGCGGCTTTCGACCAGGCGCCGGTAGGCCTGGATCTCGTCGTCGTCATTATGCGCGGTAATAGGTGTGATGAGAATATCCGTATCGGCCGTTTCCAGGCGCTGCGCCATCCCCGACACGAATTCAGCGAAATGGATTTCTCCCGAACGCCCCATCATAACGCCGATCGCTCCGGCTCGCCCGGTCTTCAGGCGCACGGCATTGACGTCCGGGCGATAGCCAAGGCGCATTGCTTCGCTCGCAACCCGGGCGCGCGTGGCTTCGCTCACCTCCGGATAGCCGCTGAGTGCACGGCTGACTGTCGTCGGAGAAAGACCAAGCTGCTTTGCAAATTCACGAAGTTTCATCGGTGTCTTCTTTGTCCGGGAAATCAATGGACGATGCGTAGATGATGCGCAACGGGCAAGTGCCGATTCAGTTTAAATTGAAAACGATTTCAATCATGTCACGGTGAAATGTCGGCTACCGATGCCGAATTTACCTCTTTAACCGCGCAGGACGGTCATTATTATCATACAAATACAACCGAAAGAAGCTGGTTTCGGTCTCTTGACCTCACCGGCGCCTTCTGCAATGGTCCATACGCCAAATCGATTTCAATTTCTGGGAGGAGATTATGAAGAAGTTTGCTCTGGCCTTGTCCGCGCTTAGCCTCGCTATCGCCGCCGGCCCCATCCATGCCGCTGAAATTTCGTTTGCCGCAAACACCACGGGGAAAAACGTCGAATTCCTGAACAAGCAGCTCGCAATTTTTGAAAAGGAGACTGGCAATCAGGTCAAGCTCGTCACCATGCCGTCATCGAGCAGCGAGCAGTTCTCGCAATATCGCTTGTGGCTTGCCGCAGGAAACAAGGACATCGACGTCTATCAGACCGATGTCATCTGGGCGCCGCAGCTTGCCGACCAGTTCATTGATCTCAAGGAGGCCACCAAAGACGTGGCCGGCCAGTTCTTCCCTTCGATCATCGCCTCGCAGACCGTCAATGGCCGGCTCGTGGCACTGCCGTTGTTTACCGATGCTCCGGCGCTGTTTTATCGAAAGGACCTGCTCGAGAAATATGACAAGCAGCCGCCGAAGACCTGGGACGAGATGGCCGCAACCGCCAAGGAGATCCAGCATAAGGAACGTCAGGCCGGACAGAAGGATGTCTGGGGCTATGTCTTTCAAGGCAATTCCTACGAGGGGCTGACCTGCAACGCGCTGGAATGGGTGAAGTCGTCGGGCGGCGGCCAGATCGTCGAGCCGGATGGGACGATCTCGATCAACAACGAGAAGGCGGCATCGGCGCTCGAACGCGCCAAGGGCTGGATCGGCACGATCTCGCCGCCCGGCGTGCTCGCCTATCAGGAAGAGGAATCGCGTGGCGTCTGGCAGACCGGAAATGCCGTCTTCATGCGCAACTGGCCTTATGCCTACTCCCTCGGCAACGGGGCGGACAGCGCCGTAAAGGGCAAGTTCGACGTGATGACGCTGCCGGTCGCGGCCGCCGGCGACAAGCCATCTTCGACGCTCGGCGGCTGGAACCTGGCGGTATCGAAATATTCCGAGAAACAGGACGCAGCCATCGCGCTCGTCAAATTCCTGGCGTCGAAGGACGTTCAAAAGGCTCGCGCCATCGAGCTGTCCAATCTGCCGACACTGACCGACCTTTATGACGACAAGGATGTCGCCGCCGCGCAGCCCTTCATGCCGAACTGGAAACCCATTTTCCAGAACGCGGTGCCGCGCCCTTCGGCGACAGCCAAGGTGAAGTACAACGAAGTGTCCTCGAAGTTCTGGACGGCGGTGCACAATACGCTGTCCGGCAGCGGTTCCGCTGCCGAGAACCTCGAACTCCTCGAAGCCGACCTGACGACCCTCAAGGGCGATGCCTGGTGAGTATCGGGACCGGCGGCCGAGAGGTCGTCGGTCCATCCTCCGGATTGGGCTTAACAGGGATAGGCTTTCATGACCGAAATCGCAGTTCCACAAGCAGTTGAACCAAGGGTTTCCCGTCTCAGGGCCTCCACGGAGTTGCGATCCGAGCGCATCCGATCGGCCTGGGTGTTCCTGGCGCCGACCCTGTTGATCCTGGCAATCGTCGCCGGCTGGCCGCTCTTCAGAACGATTTATTTCAGCTTTACCAATGCGTCACTCAACGACCTTGGCAATGCGCAATTCGTCGGCTTCGCCAATTATCTGTCGTGGGTGACACTGAAGAGCGGAAAGACCGTCTATCGCGGGCTGCTCGCCGATCCTGTCTGGTGGAATGCCGTCTGGAACACGGCCAAATTCACTCTCCTTTCGGTCGCGATCGAAACCATGCTCGGCTTGATCGTCGCGCTGGTGCTGAACGCGCAGTTCGTCGGGCGGGGAATCGTTCGGGCCGCAATCCTCATCCCTTGGGCGATCCCGACCATCGTATCGGCCAAGATGTGGGCCTGGATGCTCAACGACCAGTTCGGCATTCTCAACGATGTTCTGCTCGGCTTGGGCCTGATCAGCGAGAAGATCGCCTGGACCGCCAATCCGGAAACGGCGATGATCGCCGTGCTGATCGTCGACGTCTGGAAGACGACACCCTTCATGGCGCTTCTGATCCTTGCCGGGCTGCAGATGGTTCCGGGAGACATCTACGAAGCGGCCAAGATTGATGGCGTCAATCCGATCAAGGTCTTCTGGCGCCTCACGCTGCCGCTGATCCGGCCTGCCATCATGGTTGCCGTGATCTTCCGGATGCTGGATGCGATGCGCATCTTCGATCTGATCTATGTACTGACGCCCAACAATGCGCAGACGAAGACCATGTCGGTCATGGCGCGCGAGAACCTGTTCGACTTCGACAAGTTCGCCTATGGCGCTACCGCGTCGACGGTGCTCTTCCTCATCATCGCTTCCGTCACCATCCTTTATATCTGGCTAGGCCGCGTCAGGCTCGGCGGGGAGGAACGCTGATGCTGCTTTCGCTCGCCAAGAATACGCTCTTCTACCTGCTCGTCACGATCATCGTCATCATTGCGGTATTCCCGTTCTACTATGCGATCCTCACGAGCCTGAAGACTGGGACGGCCCTTTTCAAAGTCGACTACTGGCCGACCTCGATCTCTTTCCGCAACTATGCTTCCGTGATGGGCCAGGGCGGCTTCGTCCGCAGCCTTGCGAATTCCGCGATGATCGCCTGCGTCGTGGTCTCAGCTTCGCTGTTGCTTTCGATTACCGCTTCGTTCGCTTTGGCCCGGGTGCACTTCCGCGGACGGGCATTGTTGATGCTGACCATCCTCTCGGTCTCGATGTTTCCGCAGATTGCGGTGCTTGCGGGACTGTTCGAACTCATTCGCTGGATCGGCATCTTCAACACGCCCCTCGCGCTGATCTTTTCCTACATGATCTTCACGCTGCCGTTCACGGTTTGGGTGCTCACGACCTTCATGCGGGAGTTGCCGATCGAGATCGAGGAGGCGGCGATCGTCGACGGCGCCTCGCCATGGGTCATTGT
Organism: Rhizobium aethiopicum; assembly: GCF_900094625.1. Lineage (GTDB taxonomy): Bacteria > Pseudomonadota > Alphaproteobacteria > Rhizobiales > Rhizobiaceae > Rhizobium > Rhizobium aethiopicum. The sequence goes on from NZ_FMAJ01000015.1 coordinate 147,131, forward strand.
CACCCAGGTGTTCATGCCGCTGATGTGGCCGGCGCTGGTGACGACCGGGCTGCTCGCCTTCATCACCGCCTGGAACGAGTTTCTTTTCGCGTTGACGTTCACATCCTCCGATACGCAGCGAACTGTCCCAGTCGCCATCGCCCTGTTGTCGGGCAACAGCGAATTCGAAATCCCCTGGGGCAACATCATGGCGGCTTCGGTGATCGTCACCGTGCCGGTTGTCGTGCTTGTTTTGATATTCCAGCGCCGGATCATCTCAGGGCTGACCGCCGGCGGCGTGAAGGGTTGAAGGAGTAGGACATGGCAGAAATCCGACTGGAAAATATCCGCAAGAGCTTCGGCGCTTTCGAGGTGATCAAGGGCGTGACAATGGACATCCGCAGGGGCGAGTTCATGGTTTTCGTCGGGCCGTCGGGATGCGGCAAGTCCACGCTGCTGCGGCTGATCTCCGGGCTCGAGGACATCACCTCGGGGACCCTCTCCTTCGACAACGAGACCGTGAACCGGCACGCGCCCTCCAAGCGAGGGATCGCCATGGTGTTCCAGTCCTACGCGCTCTACCCGCATATGACGGTGTTCGACAACATGGCTTTCGGCATGAAACTTTCCGGGAGCAACAGAGACGAATGCCGCCAACGCGTCGAACAGGCCGCCGGCATGCTGCAGCTCTCATCCTACCTGGACCGCCTGCCGCGACAGCTTTCCGGCGGACAGCGTCAGCGCGTCGCCATCGGCCGCGCGATCGTACGCGATCCCAAGGTCTTTCTTTTCGACGAGCCACTGTCCAATCTCGATGCGGCGCTTCGCGTCGCGACGCGGCTTGAGATCGCCAAGCTTCATCGCAGCATGCACGGCACGACGATGATCTATGTGACGCATGATCAAGTCGAGGCCATGACGCTGGCCGACAGGATCTGCGTGTTGAGGGACGGCGTCGTCGAGCAGATCGGCACGCCGCTGGAGCTTTACGAAAGCCCGAACTCGGTCTTCGTCGCCGGTTTCATCGGTTCCCCAAAAATGAACTTTCTGTCTGGCGGGCTGGCACAGCCCTATGACAGCCATACGATCGGTGTACGTGCGGAGCATGTTTGCATCACAGCCGAGTCGCCGGTTTGGAGCGGCACGGTCATCCATTCGGAAATCCTCGGTTCCGATAGCTTCGTTTACCTGGATATCGGGGCCGATGAGCCGCTTGTCGTGCGGGAAGCCGGTGTCTCCCGTCATGAGCCGGGCCAGATACTTGGCCTGGCGCCACTTGCCGGCCACATCCACCGTTTCGACCGGTCCGGCCGGGCGCTCGAACGTGAATCCATGCGGGCTGCCTGATCTTCCAGGCCTCCCAGGCTCGATCCGCTTCCAATATAAGGAGAAAACGACATGACCATACGCACCGTTGTGTGGGGAGAGAATATTCACGAGAATACCAATGCGATCGTCCGGGGCCTCTATCCCGAGGGCATGCATACGACGATCGCCAATGCGCTGAATAGCGATCCCGGCATCTCGGCGACGACGGCGACGCTGCAGGAGCCGGAACATGGGCTGAGCGAGGCCCGTCTTGCCCAAACCGATGTGCTGACCTGGTGGGGCCACAAGGATCACGGCGCGGT
>NZ_FMAJ01000033.1 GCF_900094625.1 Rhizobium aethiopicum
CAGTCGACCAACACGCTGAGCGATGTCTTCAGCTATACGATGCGCGACGCTGCCGGTGCCATCGCCAGCGCAAACCTCACCGTCACCATCCACGGCGCCAATGACGCGCCGGTGCTCGCCGTTCAGACGGCGACCCAGAACGCCACCGTCGGCTCTGCCTTCTCCTTCACCCTGCCGACGACCACCTTCAGCGATGTCGACAGCGGCGACACGCTGGCCTATGCGGCAACGGCCGCCGACGGCACGGCGCTTCCTTCCTGGCTGAGCTTCAACGCTTCGACGCGCACCTTCAGCGGCACGCCGACGACAGCCGGCACCTATGGCATCCGGGTGACGGCGACCGATCTCGGCGGCCTCGCCGCCAACGAGACCTTCAATATCACTGCGACAGTGGCGCCTGCGACCTACAGCCTGTTCAACGCTTCCAGCACGCCGGCCCAGACGAACCTCAACGACGGTCAGCAGCTCGAGCTCGGTGTCAAGTTCCAGTCGAACGTCGCCGGTGATGTCACCGCCATCAAGTTCTATCGCAGCGCCAACGACAACGGACAAAACGTCGTCGACCTGTGGACCTCCACCGGCACCAGGCTCGCCACCGCTACCTTCAGCAACACCACGGCGAGCGGCTGGCAGACGGTGAACTTTGCAACGCCCGTCACCATCGCCGCCAACACCACCTATGTCGCCTCCTACCACACAACAGGCGCCTATGTGGCGACCAACAGATTCTTCACGAATGGTGTCTCCAACGGTCCGCTCTCGGCTCCGTCGAGCGCTGCTGCCGGGGGCAATGGCGTCTATGCCTATGGTGGATCCGCCACAACGGGCCTCTTCCCGACCAACACCTACGATTCGGCCAATTATTATGCCGATGTGGTCTTCCGACCGCAGCTTGCTTCGTGATCATCGGGTAAGACCAGGTACTGGTGAAATGAGGGTGAAATGCTCGCCGCTGCGACGGTCGCTTCGAATGCCCACTTTCAAGGGATGCCGATGAACAGGAAGGACCGGCTCCCGGTGACAGTGCTCGCCGGTTTTCTCGGCGCCGGCAAGACGACGCTTCTCAGCCACGTGTTGACCAACCGTCAAGGCCTCAGGGTCGCCGTCATCGTCAACGATATGAGTGAAGTGAACATAGACGCCAGTCTCATTCGAGACGGCGGCTGCAACCTATCGCATACGACGGAGACATTGGTCGAACTCAGCAATGGCTGCATATGCTGTACCCTGCGCGACGACCTCCTGACGGAAGTCCGGCGACTGGCCGAAGAGGGGCGATATGACTATCTGCTGATAGAGGGGACCGGCATTGCCGAGCCATGTCCGATCGCGGCAACCTTTTCATTCCGCGATGAGAATGGTGTTTCGCTCTCCGATTTTGCCAAACTTGATACGATGGTGACCGTTGTCGACGCTGCAAGCCTTCTGGCCGATTACAGCAGCGCCGATCTGCTGCGCGACCGCGGCCTGCAGCGGGACGGCGAGGACCGGCGCACACTCATCGACCTGTTGGTGGACCAGATCGAGTTTGCCGATGTTGTCGTGATCAACAAGATTTCGGACGCGACCGAGGAGATCCGCGCGGAAATCCGAAAGACCGTGGCTGCACTCAACCCGGATGCGCGCCAGGTCGAGACGGACTTCGGCAAGGTTTCTCTCGCGTCCATCCTCGATACGGGCCTCTTCGACGAAGCAAAAGCCGCCGCGCACCCGTTGTGGCACAAGGAATTGTACGGCCAGGGCGACCATGTTCCGGAGACGGAGGAATACGGGATATCGAGCTTTGTCTATCGCACGAGGCGCCCCTTCGATCCCACGCGGTTTCGAGCATTCCTGGACGAGCCCTGGCCGGGGGTCATCCGCGCCAAAGGCCATTTCTGGCTTGCGACGCGCCCGCGTCACGTGGGTCTGATGTCGGCTGCCGGGGTGCAACGGCGCTGCGAACCCATGGGACTTTGGTGGGCGGCCGTTCCCCGACAGGACTGGCCGAACCATCACCAGTTTCGTCAGCAGATCGAGCGCCGGTGGGACAGCGCCTGGGGCGACCGTCGGCAGGAGCTCGTGTTCATCGGCGTTGATATGGACGAGACAGGCGTCCGGACCGCGTTGGACGACTGCCTGGCCAGCGCGGATCCCCGCGACTGGTCGGCTCTCGAAGATCCCTTTCCGGCCTGGTAGCGCGGCCCGGCGCGGGAGACTACCGGCTCGACTAGCCGGACCGGCAAAACAAGACCGACGAGCTTCCTTTTCACCCAGCGCCCGCGGCTTGGCGGGAGCATCAGTCAGCTTGAGGCCTGTCGATCAGAGGCGCGGCGCGATCATCATATGGGCGTATGGAGGTACCACCCACATACCCAAGATTGCTGTCGTACGTTCCGTTTCGAAAGCTGGCAGGATGAAGTCATTCAATGCTGGTCGACGGGAAACGGGGACGCCGCTCTTGCTGAGATTTCATGTCAGGAATCGCAAATATCTCACTATGGTCGGCGGCACGCCGTGCATCAGTCACGCAACCTCCGCCTGGACTGCACTGCTTGGAACACCGACCGTGGTGTCTTCGAGCACTCAAGCTCCATTCGGCGTCGCCAACCAGGGCAGTGCAACCGTCCAATCCTCCTTCACCGGTACGGCCGCACCGCCCCTGATATTTTCCGGCGAAATGCAAGCGTCCCTGTCGCCGACGGCGATGCCGGCGCCCGAGGGAGATGGCGGCGCGCAAGACAGTTTTACCCAGACGGCAACGGCTGCAACGGTGTTTCAGACGCCTACCTCGATATCGCAACGCACCGTGCTTGGCCCGGATCCGTACGAGGAGGCTGCGACACTGCCTGCCGCTCCCGTGCTGACGGGTGTTACCAGCGATGCCGACACTGGAAGCGCCGAGACGGCTGCGCCCGTCAGTTCCGACAGCACCCTCGGCACGACCTCCTTGCGTCTTCAGGCCTCGATAGCATCCCTCTCGGTGGAGCCGAGTGAGGAGGTTTCTACTGAGACGACCGCGGCTTTGCCGGCACCGGTGGCGGCCGCTCCGGCCGTGCCGACGCTCAACAAGATCGCGCTCGAAAACCTGAAGCAGGGTAACCCGATCAGCGAATGGGGGCTGGAGGGCGATGGCAACGGCACCATCCAGGGCTTCGCCACCGAAATCAGCACGAATATCGGCCAGACCGTCAATTTCAAGATCGCCACGGATTCCACCCACTACCGCATCGATATCTACCGCATGGGCTATTACGGCGGTGCCGGCGCGCGCAAGGTCGATTCGATCGAGCAGCAGCTGACCACGGCGCAGATCCAGCCGCATCCGATCGTCGACATGTCGCTCGGCCTCATCGATTGCGGCAACTGGTCGGTTTCCGCGAGCTGGCAGATCCCTGCCGATGCCGTCTCCGGCGTCTATTTCGCCAAGCTGGTGCGCGAGGATGGCACCGCGGATGCGAGCATCATTCCCTTCGTCGTGCGCGACGATGCCTCGACCAGCGATATCGTCTTCCAGACGTCTGACACGACCTGGCAGGCCTACAATGCCTGGGGCGGCGCCAGCCTCTATTACGGCGAAGTGCCCGTCGACCCGGCGGACATGATCGGCTACCTGCCGCCGAACTGCAGCTGCGGCCTGACGGCGATCGGCAGGGCGTCGGCGGTCAGCTACAACAGGCCGATCATCACCAATACGAGCCCGATCGGCGGCTCGCACGATTATATCTTCGGCGTCGAATCCTCTGCAATCTCCTGGTTGGAGCAGAACGGCTACGACGTGTCCTATATCTCCGGCGTCGATGCCACGCGCAGCGGCGCGCTGCTGCTCAACCACGATGCCTATCTCTCCGTCGGCCATGACGAATACTGGTCGGCCGAGCAGCGCGCCAATGTCGAGGCGGCCCGCGATGCCGGTGTGAACCTCGCCTTCTGGAGCGGCAACGAGTGCTACTGGAAGGTCCGCTGGGAAAGCAGCATCGACGGCAGCGGCCAAGCCTATCGCACCATGGTCTGCTACAAGGAGACCTGGGGCACGAGCACGGACCCGAGCAATGTCGGCACCGGCACCTGGCGCGACCCGCGTTATGCCGATCCGGGGCAGGAGCCGGAGAATTCGCTGACGGGCACGATGTTCCAGGTGGACAGCTACCGCCAGGATACGATCACCATTCCCTACGACTATTCGAATCTGCGCTTCTGGCGCAATACCGATGTCTCCGAGCTGAACGAAGGCGAAACCTACAATCTGGTGCAGAACCTGCTCGGCTATGAGTGGGATTCCGACGTCGAAAACGGCTTCCGGCCGGATGGCCTCGTCAACCTGTCGCTCTCCTCAATCGCGGTCAGCACCTATCTGCGCGACTACGGCACGACGGTCGGCGACGCGGTGGCGACCCACAGCCTCACCATGTACCGGGCCGAGAGCGGCGCACTGGTTTTTGGCGCGGGCACCGTCTTCTGGTCATGGGGCCTCAGCGACAACCACCAGGGCCCGACAACATCGACAGATCGCAACGTGCAGCAGGCGATGGTCAACATGTTCGCGGACATGGGCATCCAACCGACCACGCTCGATGCGAGCCTGATCCTGGCGACACAATCGACCGACACGCTGAAGCCGACCTCGTCGATCAGCTCGCCGATCGTGGGCGCAAGCTTCGTCGAAGGGCAGCGCGTGACGATCACCGGCACGGCGCAGGATTTCGGCGGCGGCATCATTGCTGGTGTCGAGGTGTCGACCGACGGCGGGCAGCACTGGTTCAAGGCGTCAGGCCGCGAGAGCTGGAGCTATAACTGGGTCGTCCAGGCAAGCGGTACTTATACGATCCTATCGCGCGCTGTCGACGACAGCGTCAATCTGGAGGCGCCGTCGGCGGGCAAGCAGGTCACGGTCACTCTGCCGGTAACGACGACCAGCCTGTGGACGCTTGCCGAAAAGCCCGCGGTCGAAACGGCGATCGATCGCGATCCGGTCGAGCTCGGCCTGCGTTTCCAGGCGACGACGGCAGGTTCGGTGCAGGGCATCCGCTTCTACAAGGGGTTCTACAATACCGGCGACCATGTCGTCAGCCTGTGGACCGGCGACGGAACGCTGCTGGCGACCGGCGTGTCGGTGGGCGAACCGCTTTCCGGCTGGCAGACGGTGATGTTCTCTAGCCCGATCCAGATCGCGGCAGGTACGACCTATGTGGCGTCCTATCACAGCAAAGGGTTCTTCTCCCTTACCGAGAACTATTTCAGCGGGTCCTATGCCAGTGGCGCGCTGAAGGCCGTCGATGGCGGCGGCGTTTTCGCCTACAGCACCAATGCGGGCACATTCCCCGGCCAAAGCCCCGGCGGCTCCAACTACTGGGTGGACGTGGTCTTCGATGCCGGCCCGAACAGCCTGCCGGTGGCAACCGACGACAGCGGGCTGATCATCGGCCATAACGGAACGCTTGTCATCTCGATTGCCGCGCTCGTGGCAAATGATGTCGATGCCAATGGCGACGCGCTGACCATCACCGCCGTCGGCAATGCCCTCAACGGCACGGTCGTTCTCAACAACCAGGCCGGAACCATCACCTTCACGCCGGCCGACAATTACTCAGGCCCGGCAAGCTTCACCTATACGCTGTCGGACGGGCGCGGCGGTGCGGATCAGGGCAGTGTCAGCCTCACCGTTCACGCCGCTCCCGCCGGCGAGACCCTGTTTACCGGGAGCGAAGGACCGACGGGCGGCAGCTTCAACGACAATACGGCGATGGAACTCGGCATGAAGTTCGTCGCTTCTGTAAACGGCACGATCTCGGGCGTCCGCTACTACAAGGCCGCCGGCGATACCAGTGTGCATACCGGCTCCCTCTGGCGAGCGGACGGCACGCTCCTTGCCACGGTCACCTTCACCAACGAGTCGCTCTCCGGCTGGCAGACCGCGACATTCTCGACGCCGCTGCAGATCACGGCGGGTGCGACCTATGTCGCCTCCTACCACACGACCGGCGCCTATGTGGCGACGTCGAATTATTTCAACACGACACATACCAGCGGTTCGCTGACGGCGCTTGCAGGCAGCAATGGCGTCTACGCGGTCGGGTCGGGCGCGACCTTCCCGACATCAAGCTACCAGTCGACGAATTACTGGGTCGATGTCGTCTTCAACCAGTCGACGGGCAATACGGTGCCGGTGGCCGCCAATGACAACGGCTATACGACCTATACCAATTCGGCTCTGTCGATCGCCGCCGCGAACCTCCTTGCGAATGACAGCGACGCGGACGGCGACCCGCTTGTCATCACCGGCGCAGGCGGCGCGGTCAACGGTTCGGTGTCCTACGACAGCCAGACACAGACCGTCACCTTCACGCCGACGGCAGGATATACCGGGCCGGCGAGCTTCAGCTATTCCATTGCCGACGGTCAGGGGGGCACGGCATCCGCCCAGGTTTCGCTGACCGTCAACGCCCAGGGAAGCGAGCAGAACCTCTTCAGCGCCAATGAAACCCCTGCAGTCGTCTCGGTGAACGACAATCAGCCGGTCAATCTCGGCATGAAATTTCAGGCCGACACGGCAGGCTGGGTCACGGGCATCCGCTTCTACAAAGGTGCCGATAATACCGGCCCCCACAACGGCTATCTCTGGACCGCCTCCGGCACGTTGCTCGGCAGCGTCAGCTTCAGCAACGAAACGGCGAGCGGCTGGCAAACCGCCACGCTCGCCCAGCAGGTCGCGGTCGAAGCGGATACGACCTATGTCGTTTCCTACAGCACCAACGGCAATTATTCGGCGACCGGCAATTACTTCAGCGCCGATGTGACGAATGGCGACTTGAGGGCGCTTAGCGGCAGCAACGGCGTCTATGCCTATGGGTCGAGCGGGTTGTTCCCGACTGCCAGCTATAACAGCACAAACTACTATGTGGATGTGGCGTTCAGACCGCAGCTCGCGGCGTAAAGGCGAGCGGGGGTATCGATGACAGGGACAGACAATCGACTTCCGGTGACGGTCCTGGCGGGGTTTCTCGGCGCCGGCAAGACGACGGTGCTCAATCATGTTCTGCGCAATCGCGAGGGACGCCGGGTTGCCGTGATCGTCAATGACATGAGCGAGGTCAACATCGATGCCGATCTAGTCCGTGACGGCGATGCCAACCTCTCGAGGACCGACGAAACCCTGGTCGAGCTTACCAATGGCTGCATCTGCTGCACGCTGCGCGACGATCTCCTGAGTGAAGTTCGGCGCCTCGCCGCCGCCGGTCGTTTCGACTACCTTTTGATCGAGGGCACGGGCATTGCCGAGCCGCTGCCGATAGCGGCGACCTTCTCCTTCCGCGACGAGAGCGGAGCCGCGCTTTGCGATGTCGCGCGGCTCGACACCATGGTTTCCGTCGTCGATGCGGTCAATCTCCTCGCCGATTATGCCAGCGCCGAGTTTCTGAGCGATCGCGGCCAGAGCCGTGACGGAGACGATGAGCGTAAGCTCGTCGAACTCCTCGTCGAGCAGATCGAATTTGCCGACGTCGTCATCATCAACAAGGCAGGCGAGGTGCCGCCTGCAATGCTCGCAGAGGTTCGCCGGATCGTCGCGGCGCTCAATCCAGATGCCCGTGTCATCGAGGCGGTTTTCGGCCAGGTGGCGCTTGGCACGATCATGGATACCCGCCTCTTCAGCGAGGCCAAGGCCGCCCGCCATCCGCTCTGGCACAAGGAGCTTTACGGCTGGGGCGATCATGTGCCGGAGACCGAGGAATACGGCATAACAAGCTTCGTCTATCGCAGCCGCCGGCCATTCGATCCCGCGCGACTGAGCCGCATTCTCGAGCAGCCATTGCCCGGCATCATCAGGGCGAAAGGGCATTTCTGGCTGGCGACCAGGCCGGACGAGATCGGCCTGCTGTCGATTGCCGGCACGCAATGCCGCATCGACACCAGGGGGTTCTGGTGGGCCTCGGTGCCGCGAGCGCAATGGCCGCGGCATCCGCAATTCCGCCAGTTGCTCGACCGCCATTGGGACGATGTCTGGGGCGACCGTCGCCAGGAGCTGGTCTTCATCGGTGCTGGCTTCGACGAGGAAGCCATCCGTACCGCGCTCGACGATTGCCTGACCGGGGAGGAGAGGGGGTTCGATCCCCAGACCGCGGTCGGCCTTCGCGATCCGTTTCCGCCATGGCGGCACGATATGCACGCATCGGATCGAAAAGTTTGAACCGATGCATCGACTCAAAGGTGAACAGGTTTTGATTATCAACCAGAGGAGAGAACAATGAGCAGCGAACTTTATGCAGACGGTATCGGCGAAATCACCGTCACGGGAACGATCGTACGCATCGACCTGATGTCACTCTCGGCCACCGATCGTGACGCCAACAACAATCCGAAACCGGTTTTCCGCCAGCGCATCATCATGCCTGTCGATGCGTTCGCCAATGCGGTCGATCTCATGCAGAAGGCGCTTAGCGGGTTGGTCGAGGCCGGTGCCGTTCGTCGCATCGGTGACATGTCGGCCGCCGCCGATATCCAGTCAGCGCAGGGCGGCCCTTCGAACGCCTCGCCGAACTTCAACTGATAAACCGGTCTAGAGCGCCGTGCGTCCAACCGGACGCACACGCTCTAACTCTTTGAAACTAAGCCTCGGTCTCGTATCGTTTCGGGTGGGCCATGAGTGGTTTTCTGCATACCAACCTGCACTGTCTAGCGTTTGTTGCACGCCATCACGGCGTCGACCTTTCCCCTGAGCGATTGCAGCACGATTACGCGGTCGGCAGCGACCCCGTCGCCGTGCGGCAAATGCTCAGAATGGCCAAGGATGCCGGTCTCAGGGCAAGGCATCTGACGCTCGACTGGCGAAGCCTGTTCCAGCTCGGCGAGGCTTTCCCGGCGCTTGCCGAACTTTCGAACGGCAACTGGGTGGTCATCGCCGGCGCCGTCGGCAGCGGCGAGGATGAGCGGATCCGCGTTCTCGACCCGCTCGCCACGCGCCCCGAAGTCATACTGTTGAGCGAGGAGCAATTCGCCAAGGCCTGGCTCGGATCGGTGGTGCTGCTGAAGCGCAACTATCGCATGTCTGATGAGGACCGGCCCTTCGGCTTCCGCTGGTTCGTCCCCGAAATCATCCGGCAGCGCAGCTTCTTCCGCGATGTGGCGCTCGCAGCCTTCGTGCTCTACGGGCTGGGGCTGACGACGCCGATGTTCTTCCAGCTCGTCATCGACAAGGTGCTCGTGCATCAGAGCTATGCGACGCTGACGGTTCTGACGGTCGGCATCGCGGTGGCGCTCGTTTTCGACGCGACCTTCAGCTTCCTGCGCCGCTATCTGCTGCTCTACGCCACCAACAGGATCGACATACGGGTGGCGACGCGGACCTTCGGCCATCTGCTCAACCTGCCGATCGCGCTCTTCGAACAGGCCTCGGCCGGTGTTCTCGTCAAGCATATGCAACAGACGGGACGCATCCGCGAATTCCTGACCGGCCGGTTGTTCCTGACGCTTCTCGACGGCATATCGCTCTTCGTCTTCGTGCCGATCCTGCTTCTCTACAGCGTCAAGCTGACGCTCGTGGTGCTCGGCTTCGCAGCGCTCGTCGGGCTGGTCGTGATGATGCTCGTCGGGCCGTTCCAGCGCCGTCTCCAGGCTCTCTACCAAGCGGAAGGCGACCGGCAGGCGCTGCTGGTGGAAACGGTGCACGGCATGCGAACAGTCAAATCGCTGGCGCTGGAGCCGCGCCAGCGCAAGGTGTGGGACGACTATTCGGCGCAGTCGATCTCGGTGCGATTCCGGGTCGAAAAAATGTCCACCATCGCCCAGTCGATGACCGGGCTTCTGGAAAAGCTGATGAGCGTGGCGATCATCGGCCTGGGGGCGCTCGATGTCTTCAGCGGCGCCATGACCATCGGCGCGCTGGTTGCCTTCAACATGCTCGCGGGCCGCGTCTCGGGGCCGCTGGTGCAGATCGTCACCATGGCGCACGAATATCAGGAAGTGGCGCTTTCCGTGCGCATGCTCGGCGAGATCATGAACCAGCGGCAGGAGCAAGCCGGCCGCGGGCGAGGGGTGCGACCGCACCTGCATGGCCGTATCGAATTCGACAGGGTCACCTTCCGCTATTCTCCCGATACGGCGCCTGCGCTCGACAATGTCTCCTTCGCCATTCCGGCAGGCTCGGTCTTCGGCGTGGTCGGCAAGAGCGGCTCCGGCAAGACGACGATCACCCGGCTGATCCAGGGGCTTTACCAGAGCCAGGAGGGGCTGGTGCGCATGGATGGCTATGACAGCCGCGAGATCGACCTCGTGCACCTGAGAACCAGCATCGGGGTCGTGCTGCAGGATAATTTCCTGTTCCGCGGCTCGGTACGCGACAATATCGCCGCAGCTAAACCTGATGCCAGCATCGAGGAGATCATGGAGGTCGCCCGCGTCGCCGGTGCGGAAGAGTTCATCGAGCGGCTGCCGCGCGGCTTCGATACGATGCTGGAAGAAAACGCCGCCAATCTCTCCGGCGGCCAGAAGCAGCGGCTCGCCATTGCGCGCGCCCTGATCACCGATCCGAAGCTTCTGATCTTCGATGAGGCGACGAGTGCGCTCGACCCCGATAGCGAAGCGATCATCCGCGAGAATCTGAGCCGGATCGCCGCCGGGCGCACTGTCGTCATCGTCTCGCACCGGCTTTCGACGCTTGTGGATGCCGATGCCATTCTCGTCATCGATAGGGGCAAGGTCGCCGATATCGGCCGGCATGACCAGCTGGTGTCGCGCTGCATGACCTATCGCCACCTGTGGGCACAGCAAATGAGGCAGGTCGCATGAACGCGCGTGTCAGAAAATCCAGCGAGAACCTGCCCGTCGCCTCAGGCAATGATTCAGACAAGGGACCTCCAGGCCGGAGCGGGCAGCTCGTCGCCCGTCCGCCGCTGCCGCCGGCGATAGCGGAATTCCAGTCCGATGCCGTCGAGCTGGAAGAACGCGCTCCGCCGCGCGTTGCGCGCATGACGCTCTATTGCGTGACGGCGCTGATTGCCGCGACCATCATCTGGGCCTCCGTCTCGTCGATCGACGAGGTTGTGATCGCGCCCGGCAAGCTCGTCACCACCCAGCCGACCATCGTCGTCCAACCGCTCGAAACCTCGATCATCCGCACGATCGATGTGAAGGCCGGCGAGGTGGTGCATGCCGGCCAGACGCTCGCAACCCTCGACGCCACCTTCAGTCAGGCCGACGTCGACCAGCAGCAGGCGAAGTTCTCGGCTCTCGACGCCCAGGTGAAGCGCATCGAGGCGGAACTTGCCGGAGACGACTACACGATGATGGCGGGAACGACGCCCGACGAGATGCTGCAGGTGCAGCTTTTCGGCCAGCGGCGGGCCTTCTACACGGCGCAGCTGCAGAATTTCGAGCAGCAGATCGCCGGCCAGTCGGCAGCGCTTACCGCGGCCAAGAACCAGGAGGCCGTGCTCATCGACCGGCGCGACACGCTCTCGCAAATCGAAGGCGCGCGCACGCGGCTCTACGACAAGCAGAGCGGGTCGCTGATCACCATGCTCGGCTCGCGTGACGCCCGCCTCGACGTCGAGTCCGATCTGACGGCCGCTCGCGGCAAGGCCGACGAGGCTGCGCATGCCTATGCCAAGCTGAAAGCCGACCGGCAGGCCTTCATCGAGGATTTCCGCCGGGCAGCGATGGAGCAACTGGTGGAGCTGCGCGGCCAGCGCGACATGGCGGATGAAGAGCTGAAGAAGATGGAGCTGCGCCGCAATATGGTGTCGCTGACAGCACCTGCCGATGCCGTCGTGCTCGATCTCGCCCAGCGCTCGATCGGCTCGGTCGTGCGCGAGGCCGAACCGATCGTCACGCTGGTGCCGATCAACGTGCCGCTCGAAGCGGAGGTGTCGATCAACACCCGCGACATCGGCCGCATCGCCGTGGGTAAGGAGGCCCGCATCAAGCTAGACGCCTATCCCTTCCAAAAATACGGCACCGCATCGGGCGAAGTTCGCACCATCAGCCAGGATACGTTCATGACCGGCCAGCAGGAACAGACCGCCACCCCGAGCCCGCCAGCCGCGCCTTTCTTCAAGGCTCGCATCCTGCTTGCGGATACGAGGCTGAACACCTCGGATGTGCCGGTCAGACTGCTGCCGGGCATGACCGTCTCCACAGAGATCAAGGTGGGCAACAGGACGGTGATCTCCTATTTCCTTTACCCGCTGCTGCGTGGCCTGGATGATGCCATCCGGGAACCGAACTGAGGGGAACCACGAGGTGTGGGCGCCATAATCAGCCTACCGGCAAGTGGCGAGAAAAGCGTGAATTGCTGCAGGGATAGTACCGAGATGGAGGAGGGGCGCATGTCCTTGCCCCTCGGCTGTATGAAGGATCAATCCGGGATGAAGGCGGGCCATTTCGCTCGCGGTTTCCCGCGAAAGCAGCGGTGAGTTTTCGCCGCGGATCAACATCAGCGGAAAGCGGCTCAGGCTTTCGAATTGTTCCCAGAGATCGGGCAGCGGCTGGCTGAAATCGATCGATCTCAGCGCCTCTGCGATCGCCGGATCGAAGTCGGCGACGGGCCTTCCGTCGACGTCACGATAAAGCGCAAGCGCCATCTCGCGCCAGTCTTCGGCTGCAAGCGCGGTAAACGAGTCGCCGTGATTCTCCTGCGCTATATCGGCCGCCTCTTTCCAGTCGGCCGGCTTTCTGCCGCTGTTGAGATAGTCGCGAATGAGCGCCAGCCCATCAGCCTCGATCGCAGGTCCGATATCGTTCAGGACCACGGCTTCGAGAAGATCCGGCCGTGTCGCCGCGATCAGATGCAAAATCAGTCCGCCACGCGACGTGCCGATGAAGATCGCCCGCCCGATGCCGAATGCAGCGCAGGCGGCTATGATGTCGCCGGTCTCGACGGCGAGATTGTAATTGGCCTTGTTCTCATCCCATGCGGAACTCCCACGCCCGCGCGAATCGAGCGCGATCACCCTGCGCGGGGCCGTCTTGTCGCGGCAGAGAAGCAGCGCCAGCGGATGAAAGTCCCGCGCATTGCGGGTCAGGCCGGGCAGGCAGATCACCGGTAGCCGTTCGGCGGCTGCCGCCGACAGGGGCCGGTAGTCGCGGGCATAAAGCCGCAACCTATCGGAAGAAGAGTAAAATCTTTCCTGGAAACCGCCTTCATCCATGTTCGGCATCGCATCCCTCGAGACCCGTCTGATCCCGAAGATCTAGAGCCTTTCCGGGTTAGATTGAAGCATTCTGTTGGCTCAAACGGAGTCGGATGGTCGACCGGCCGGCGCGCGTCGTAGCCCAGCTCTACGGCCAAGCCGGCCGGTCGATCAGCCGGCCCGTTTCAGCCAACCCGGAGGGCCGGGCATGTTTTCGCCAGGATCAAAGGCGATCGGCTCGGACGTACCTGGGGGTATGTCCGTCGCCAATCGCCTTTGCCCTGACGAAAACCTGCTCCGGCAGAATGCTTCTAACCCGGAAAGGCTCTAAAGCATGTCTCGCAAAAGTGTGCAGCGGTTTTGCCATAAAGACATGCGGAAAAACAAAGGCCGGCCTGCTTTTCAGGCGGCGCCAAACGGATTCAGGAAGCGCTGCGCCCACCGATCAGGTCGCGCTCGATATCCGTCGCCTGGCCAAGACGGGCCTTGTAGACTTCGTAATTCTCCATCACCCGCTGCACGTAATTGCGCGTTTCGGGGAAGGGGATACGCTCGATCCAGTCGACGATCTCGTCGATCGGCCGGCCGCGTGGATCGCCGTAGCGCCCGATCCATTCCGGCACCCGCTTCGGCCCGGCATTATAGGCGATGAAGGTGAGGATATAGGAGCCGCCGAAGGCTTCGATCTGCTCGCCGAGGTAATGCGCGCCGAGCGTCGCATTGTAACCGGCATCGGCCGTCAGCTTGTCCTTGGAAAAAGTAATATTATGGCGCTTGGCCACTGCCTGGGCGGTGCCGGGCAGAAGCTGCAACAGGCCGCGCGCATTCGCCGCCGAAACGGCGGCCGGGTTGAAGGCACTTTCCTGGCGGGCAATCGCATAGGCGAGCGCCTTGCCGGAGCCGGATATATTGGCATTCGCCGGAATTACGCCGACCGGAAAGGCGAGCGCGGCGACATCGATGCCGCGGCCATAGGCGATCTTGCCGACCTGCAGCGACAGATGATGATTGCCTGATTGCTCGGCCTGCGCCGCAAGGATCGCCAGTTCGCCCGGGCTCTGCAGCTGATCGGCGAGCGCGAGATAGAGGATGCCGGCCCGCCAACCGTGGCCGGCTGCCTCAAGTCGCGCAATGGCCTGCACGGCCTCGCGCGCCTGGAAGCGCTGGCGGTCGGCTGCGCTCGGTGTGGGATAAGCGACGTTGAGCGTCTTGCGTCCAAGCCTTTCGGCCGCGAGCTGCCCATAGAAGGTGCCGGGAAAATTCGCGGCCTTGCCGTAGAATTCGCCGGGGCTGCCTGGTCCGCCGGCCTCGGCTGCCCGCCCGAGCCAGTACCAGGCGCGCGACACCGAGATGGGGCCGTTCGACGTCGCCAGAATCTTGCGGAAATGCCTTTCCGCCGTTGTTGGGTCTCGCAGACCGCGCAGCGCATACCATCCGGCATGGAACTCTGCCTCGACGATATCCGTCGGGCTGGTTGCCGCCGAGTTTGCGACGACGCGGTAGGCCGGTCTGAATTGCCCCTGATCGACGAGTCCGCGGCTGACGATCCGCTGTTCGTTCCACCATTCGCTGGCATTGACGAGTTCGCCCTGTTGACGCGGCATCTTTTCCAGAAGCGCTGCCGCTTCGGCATATTTGTCCTGCTTGCGCAGATATTCGATGCGCGCGAACAGCAGGCCGGCATCGCCGCGCCATTTCGCCTCGACGCCGTTGAGCAGCGCGCCGGCATTGCCAGCTTTGGCGTCGACCGCGGCCCAGGCCTTGTAGAGGGACTGCGCCTCGCCCATGTCGCCGAACCGCTTGGCCTGCGCCACCCGGCCACGATACATCAGATAATCCATCCGCGCCTTGTGGTCGGCCGGCGTCAGCAGGGCGGAAAACTCGAGGAGGATCTTGTCTTCGCTCGCTTTGTCGAGAGCCTCTGTGCGCCAGAGCTTGCGGATATATTTTGCTGCCTGCGCCTGCTTGCCTGATGCTATCAGCGCCCGTCCGAGAATGACGGCGCCCTGCATCGTCTCCGGCGCGGTATCGCCGAAGGCGGCGAGCACGGCAGATGGGGCGGGGTTTTCGTCGTAGAGCGCGCGCTCGGAATAGGAGCGCAGCCTGGAAAGGCCGGGCCAACCCTTGAGCTCCTGCGCAGCACTGGCGATTTCATAGGAGGGAACGCCCTTCAATCCGGACACGGCGATCGCCCAGGTGAGAATATGACGGTCGAGCGTACCCTCGCGCATGCCGTCGCGGATCGACAGAGCCAGTTGAGGATTCTTGGCGGAAAGCGCGTCGAGGCCGGTTTTCAGATCGCTGGCGACGGGCGCGACGGCCGAATTGCGCGGGATTGCGCCGGTTGTCAGCGCTTCCGGTATCGAGGTCTCCGGAACGAAGCCGATCGGCTTGATGCCAGGCGTCGGAACGTTTTCGCCTGGAAGCGGCGACGCAAGGCTGCCCCACGCAGCGGCAACGAAGCCGAAGGCGGTCAGAATCAAGACAGCTTTCTTCATCCGGGATCTCGCAACGAAAACACGCCCCGCCCATTTGGCTAGAGGCATCTTAACGAAACCTTACCGTACCAGGTAAAATTCATTTACATCTGCTGTCGGAATTTGCCCTAAACCGAACTCTCCGCGCTTGTCGCGATGATTTCGGCGCTCTATGGTGCGCAAAATATTCATGGAATGCGGCCGAAGCAAGGATTTGGTCGTGAGGAGCTTTGCATGTTCAATGGGTCCATTCCCGCCCTCGTCACCCCCTTCACCGATGCCGGACTGATCGACGAAGCGAGCTTCGCCGCCCATGTCGACTGGCAGATCAAGGAAGGCAGCAGCGGTCTCGTTCCGGTCGGCACGACTGGCGAATCGCCGACGCTGTCGCATGCCGAGCACAAGCGTGTCGTGGAACTCTGCATCGAAGTGGCGGCAAAACGCGTTCCCGTCATGGCCGGCGCCGGTTCGAACAATACGCGTGAGGCGGTCGAACTTGCCCAGCATGCTGAAAAGGTCGGCGCCGACGCCGTGCTTGTCGTCACGCCCTATTACAACAAGCCGACGCAGAAGGGGCTGATCGCGCATTTTTCGGCGATTGCAGAGGCCGTCGCCCTGCCGATCTATATCTACAATATTCCCGGCCGTTCGGTGGTCGACATGACGCCGGAAACGATGGGAACGCTAGTCAAGGCGCACAGGAATATCGTCGGCGTCAAGGATGCGACGGGCAAGATCGAGCGTGTCTCCGAGCAGCGCATTACCTGCGGCAAGGATTTCAGGCAATTGTCCGGCGAAGACGCCACGGCGCTCGGGTTCAACGCCCATGGCGGCGTTGGCTGCATCTCGGTAACGGCCAATGTCGCTCCGCGCCTCTGCGCCGATTTTCAGGCCGCTACGCTCGCCGGCGAATACGCCCGCGCGCTGGAATATCAGGACCGGCTGATGCCGCTTCACAAGGCGATCTTCCTTGAGCCCGGCCTCTGCGGCGCCAAATACGGCCTCTCCAAGCTCGGCCGTATGAGCCGTAACGTTCGCTCGCCGCTGCTTTCGACGCTCGAGCCGGCAACCGAAGCAGCGATCGACGCCGCCATGCGTCACGCCGGGCTGCTGAACTGAGGAGACCGGCCGTCTTCACAAGGCGGGGTCATTCCCTTACATAAAAGGGCAAGCAATGCGGGCGCGGCGTTTCGCGCGCCTCGAAGGGAATATCGTCATGGCCCCCAAAGGCAGCCAGCGCGTGGTGAACAAGGTCGTGGCCGAAAACCGCAAGGCCCGTTTCAACTACGAGATCATCGATACTTATGAGGCGGGCCTTGTGCTGAAGGGCACGGAGGTCAAGTCGCTGCGCGAAGGCAAGGCCAATATCGCCGAATCCTACGCATCGGATGAGGATGGCGAGATCTGGCTCATCAATTCCTACCTGCCGGAATATCTGCAGGCGAACCGCTTCAATCACGAACCGCGCCGGCGCCGCAAGCTGCTGCTGTCGGGCCGTGAAATCCATCGCCTGCGTTCAGCCGTCAACCGCGAGGGCATGACGCTGGTCCCGCTGAAGATCTATTTCAACGATCGGGGTCGGGCGAAGATGGAGCTGGCGCTCGCCAAGGGCAAGAAATTGCACGACAAACGCGAATCCGAGAAGGAGCGCGATTGGAACCGGCAGAAGAGCCGCTTGCTGAAGGATAATGGCTGACGATCACGCCGCAGCTGATCGGCTGGTGGCGCTTGCGATCACTCTTCGAAATCGCTGGCCGGGGCGACTTCGGCCGGACGCGGCGCCCGCTCCGAGGGATCGCGACCAATCTCGGCCTTCAGAGACAGGAGGTCGATGAAATGATCTGCCTGCCGGCGCAGGTCGTCGGCGATCATCGGCGGCTGCGTCGCCATGGTCGAGATCACCGAAACCTTCCGGCCTCTGCGCTGCAGCGCCTCGACGAGGTTCGTGAAGTCGCCGTCGCCGGAGAAGATGACGAGATGGTCGACTGTTTCGGACTGTTCCATGGCGTCGATCGCAAGCTCGATGTCCATGTTGCCCTTGATCTTCCGCCGGCCCATGGAATCGGTGAATTCCTTGGCGGGTTTGGTGACGACCTTATAACCGTTATAGTCGAGCCAGTCGATCAGAGGGCGGATCGATGAATACTCCTGATCCTCGATCAATGCCGTATAATAGTAAGCGCGCAGAAGGTAACCGCGTTTCTGAAATGCTTTCAAGAGCTTGCGGTAATCGATGTCGAAACCGAGGCTCTTGGATGCAGCGTAGAGGTTGGCGCCGTCAATGAAGAGTGCAATTTTTTCGCGTGGGTCAAACATCGCTTACCAATTCCAATGAGAGAAATCGAAATTCGCAGGGAATCAAATTTCAATAAATACAATGGCTTATTGAGATTTCCGATTTGATCCTTACTTTATCAACTGTTCATATAAGAGTGATTTAGGGCAGGGTTTGTCATATTCCAAGCAACCATTGGTAGAATTGTCGCGTTCTCCATCGAAATTTAGCTCCGCCGCGGATAAAGACGAGGGGAAGCGGAACGAAAAACTTGTATTTGCCCGGTTTTAATTGTATCGGGCGTGCTAATCCCGAAATGACGACCGTAAAGGACAGGCAATGGCCCGTGTCACAGTTGAAGATTGCATTGACAAGGTGGAGAACCGCTTCGAGCTGGTTCTGCTCGCCAGCCACCGCGCCCGGCTGATTTCCCAGGGCGCCTCGATCACCATCGATCGCGACAACGACAAGAATCCTGTCGTGGCGCTGCGCGAAATCGCCGACGAGACGCTTTCGCCCGATGACTTGAAGGAAGATCTGATCCATTCGCTGCAAAAGCATGTCGAAGTCGACGAGCCCGAGCCCGATCCGGCCAGCATGATCGCCGCCGGCGGCGCCGCTGCCGCCGACAGCGAGGAGCAGGACGACCTGCCGGAGACGATTACTTTCGACCAGATGTCGGAAGAAGAGCTGCTTGCCGGCATCGAGGGCCTCGTGCCGCCGGAAAAGAGCGACGATTATTAAGCGCGTCGACCGGATCTGATCCGGAGAAAGAGCGGCGATTACCAATCGTCAATCTTGCGCCTTTATTGCTTAGGCATATTATTGCCCATGTGTGCGCCAATCGTTGATTGGCGCGCTTTTATTTTTATGGGAGTGGCTTTGGAATGATGCGGCAGTACGAGCTCGTGGAGCGGGTTCAGCAATACAAGCCCGATGCCAATGAAGCACTGCTGAACAAGGCCTACGTCTACGCCATGCAGAAACATGGCCAGCAGAAACGCGCCAGCGGCGATCCCTATATTTCCCATCCGCTCGAGGTCGCCGCCATCCTGACCGATATGCATCTCGATGAATCGACGATCGCGGTTGCCCTTCTGCATGACACGATCGAGGATACGACGGCGACGCGCGCCGAGATCGACGAGCTCTTCGGCGAGGATATCGGCCGCCTGGTCGAGGGACTGACCAAGATCAAGAAGCTCGACCTCGTCACCAAGAAGGCCAAGCAGGCCGAGAACCTGCGCAAGCTGCTGCTCGCCATATCAGACGATGTGCGCGTGCTGCTCGTCAAGCTTGCCGATCGCCTGCACAATATGCGCACCCTCGATCACATGTCGGCCGACAAGCGTGCCCGCATCTCCGAGGAGACGATGGAAATCTATGCGCCGCTCGCCGGACGCATGGGCATGCAGGACATGCGCGAGGAGCTCGAGGAGCTTTCCTTCCGGCATATGAATCCAGAGGCTTACGAGACCGTCACGAAAAGACTGGAAGAGCTCTCCAAGCGCAACGAAGGCATCGTCAAGAAGATCGAGGCCGAACTGCGCGACCTGCTGGTCGCAAGCGGCCTAACGAGCGCCTATGTCAAGGGCCGGCAGAAAAAGCCCTATTCCGTCTTTCGCAAGATGCAATCGAAGTCGCTTTCCTTCGAGCAGCTTTCCGATGTCTACGGCTTCCGTCTGATCGTCGAGGACATCCCGTCCTGCTATCGCGCACTCGGCATCGTCCATACGCGCTGGCGCGTCGTGCCCGGCCGCTTCAAGGACTATATCTCGACGCCGAAGCAGAATGACTACCGCTCGCTGCACACCACCATCGTCGGCCCATCCAGCCAGCGCATCGAACTGCAGATACGCACCAAGCGCATGCACGAAATCGCCGAATTCGGCATCGCCGCCCATACGCTTTACAAAGATGGCGCCACCAGTGCCGACGGCGACATCCTGTCCCGCGAATCCAACGCCTATTCCTGGCTGCGCCATACGATCGAGGCGCTCGCCGAGGGCGACAGCCCGGAGGAATTCCTCGAACACACCAAGCTCGAACTCTTCCAGGATCAGGTTTTCTGCTTCACGCCCAAGGGCAAGTTGATCGCTCTGCCGCGCGGCGCAACCCCGATCGATTTCGCCTATGCGGTACATACCAATATCGGCGACACCACTGTCGGCGCCAAGATCAACGGCCGCATCATGCCGCTGGTGACGCGGCTGGCAAACGGCGACGAGGTCGAGATCATCCGCTCCGGCGTGCAGGTTCCGCCCGCCGCCTGGGAGGAGATCGTCGTCACCGGCAAGGCGCGCGCCGCCATTCGCCGCGCCACCCGCATGGCGATCCGCAAGCAATATGCCGGTCTCGGCCACCGCATCCTTGAGCGCACCTTCAACAGGGCCGGCAAGATTTTCTCGCGCGAGGCGATGAAGCCGGCACTGCACCGTCTGGGCCAGAAGGATGTCGAGGATGCGATCGCCGCCGTCGGCCGCGGCGAGATGTCCTCGCTCGACGTGCTGCGCGCCGTCTATCCGGACCACCAGGACGAGCGCGTCACCGTCAAGCCTTCGGGCGACGACGGCTGGTTCAACGTCCGCAGCGCGGCCGGCATGATCTTCAAGATCCCCGGCAAGGCCAAGGCCGGGGCCGAGGGCGGCCAATCGGACATCGACGCCGACGTCGATGTCGGCCCGATACGCGGTCTGTCCGGCAATGTCGACGTCAAATTCGCCTCGACCGGCGCCGTCCCCGGCGACCGTATCGTCGGCATTATGGATCAGAGCAAGGGCATCACCATTTATCCGATCCAGTCGCCGATCCTGCAGCGATTCGACGACCAGCCCGATCGTTGGATCGATGTGCGCTGGGATCTGGACGAGGCCAATAAGTCGCGTTTTATGGCGCGCATCATGGTGAATGCATTGAATGAGCCCGGCACGCTGGCCAAGGTTGCCCAGGCTGTGGCCGGTCTTGACGTCAATATCCGTATGCTGAACACGGTGCGGGTGGCGGCGGACTTCACCGAGATGATGCTCGAAGTCGAGGTGTGGGACCTGCGCCAGCTCAACCAGTTGCTCGCCCAGATGAAGGAACTGGACTGCATCGCCACCGTCCGGCGCCTCTACGAGTAGGGCCTGCTACGGACCTGATCGATAAAATGCACATTTTATGATCGCAATATGATCCCGAGGGCGCAGCAATAAGGCAAGGAATGCGTATGGCGCATAGCTGTGTCCATGTTGCAGCGGTGGTAATTAACCCTTGGCAGGACTATCTTCTGGTCATCGAAAACGTAAACAGAAGATGAGACAAAGGTAATGTTTGATCCTATCAGGAAAATTGCTCGCGCCTTTCGCGCTCCGACCACACAGGAACGTGAGATGGCCTATCTGAATGGCTCGCTCGATCGCATCGATCTCGAGTTTCGTCAGCGTCAGGTCGATCGTGGTCTGTTCCGCCATCGCTGATACCACATTTATACTTGGTCGGTGAGGGACGTTGTGTAAATTGAGCGCCCCTCGACATGAAGAGGTCCCTTGCAAGAAAGATGAGGGGCTGTTTTTCGGGCGGTGTCATTTGCCGCTCTTGTCATGGTCCTGTGCGCTGCACTAAATAGCGGCCATGTTGTTTCGCCGCCGCAAGCCTGCGGGTTTCAAGGAAAAGATGCGGGAGCTGCTATGGCCCCGAAAAGGTTTCCTTCGCCCGATCCGTTACCTGACAATGCGCATCCTGCGCTTGAGTGCTTCGCCGCATGCGGTTGCTGCCGGAGTCGCCGCGGGGGTCTTCGTCTCGTGGACGCCGTTCGTTGGCGTGCATTTCGTCATGGCTTTCGTCCTCACCTATTTCCTCTCCGGCAATATGGTGGCCGCCGCCCTCGGCTGCGCCGCCTTCGGCAATCCGCTGACCTATCCTTTCATCTGGGGTGCCACCTGGGAGATCGGCCATCTGCTGTTGAGCCGTGAGGATCATCTGGTCGGCCAGGCGGTGGATCTCGCCACCCTCTTTCACAAGCTGAATTTCACCGAATTATGGGAGCCGGTGCTGGAGCCGATGCTGATCGGCGCCATTCCGCCGGGGGCCGTAACGTCCGTTGCGCTCTATGCCTTGACGTTCTACACCGTCAAGGGTTTTCAGACGCGCCGCCGCACCCGGCTGATGGAGCGGGCGCGCCTGCGCCTGGCGGGTCTGGCGAGCGACGTGCCGAGCGTATGAACCCGTGCAGAATTCCTAAGCTACGGAAGGTTCCGGCATGATCATCGGCATTGGCAGCGACCTGATCGACATTCGTCGTGTCGAGAAATCGATCGAGCGCTTCGGCGAGCGCTTCACCCATCGCTGCTTCACAGAGGTCGAGCGCGCCCGTTCCGACCGCCGGGCAAACCGCGCTGCATCCTACGCCAAGCGTTTTGCCGCCAAGGAGGCCTGTTCCAAGGCGCTCGGCACCGGCATAGCGCAGGGTGTCTTCTGGAAGGACATGGGCGTCGTCAACCTGCCGAGCGGCAAGCCGACCATGCAGCTGACCGGTACCGCCGCCGTGTTCCTCGAATCGATGCTGCCTGCGGGCCATAGAGCCGCCATTCATTTGACAATAACCGATGATTATCCCGTGGCGCAGGCCTTCGTCATCATCGAAGCCTTGCCCGAGAGTGGCTAACAGCGACCTCTCGTCGCTTTTGATGTCGTCGGCATTGCCGCGACCGGCCGAAGCCGCTAGAGAGAACGGCAGAAAGAATTGCGCCTTTACGGCGTCTTGAAGGAATAAGACTGCGTGTCCGAAAAAGTCGAAAGCAAGCCGAACGCCCTTTGGGAAAACATCAAGGTCATCATTCAGGCGCTGATTTTGGCGATGGTGATCCGAACCGTGCTGTTCCAGCCCTTTACCATCCCGTCCGGTTCAATGATGCCGACGCTGCTCGTCGGGGATTATATCTTCGTCAATAAGTTCGCTTACGGCTATTCGAAATATTCGTTGCCCTTCTCGCCCGACATCTTCAGCGGCCGCCTGTTCGGCTCCGATCCGAAGCGTGGCGATATCGTCGTCTTCCGCTTCCCGCCGAATCCCGATATCGACTACATCAAGCGTTGCATCGGCCTGCCCGGCGACCGTATCCAGGTCACCGATGGCGTTCTCTATGTCAACGGCAAGCCGGTTCCCAAGGTTGCGGATGGCAGCTTCACCTCGGATTACAAGCTCGATCCGGGCGAGGACGTGCCGGTGTTCCGCGAAACCCTCGACGACGGCAAGACCTATGACACGCTCGATCAATCTCCTGTGTCGCGCGGCGACAATACTCGCGAGTTTATCGTGCCGGAAGGCCACTATTTCATGATGGGCGACAACCGCGATAATTCGCTCGACAGCCGTTTCGACGTCGGCTTCGTGCCGGCAGAAAACCTGGTCGGCCGCGCCAGCGTCATCTTCTTCTCGCTCGGCAACGACACGTCCTTCCGCGAAATCTGGAAGTGGCCGACGAACATGCGTTGGGACCGACTCTTCAAGGTCGTTGAATGAGCAAGGCGCAGATGCTTTCTGCTGCCGACCGCGCGAAGCTCGAAGTCCTGATCGGTCATGACTTTGCCGAAAAGGAGCGCCTGGACCGTGCGCTGACCCATGCCAGCGCCCGCACGGAAAAGAGCGGCAATTACGAGCGGCTTGAATTCCTCGGCGACAGGGTCCTCGGGCTCTGCATCGCCGAACTCCTTTTCCGCACCTTCGGCACGGCGGGGGAGGGCGAGCTCTCGGTTCGCCTCAACCAGCTCGTCAGCGCCGAAACCTGTGCCGCGGTCGCCGACGAACTCAACCTTCACCTCTATATCCGCACCGGCGCCGATGTGAAGAAATTGACCGGCAAGCGCATGATGAACGTGCGCGCCGATGTCGTCGAGAGCCTTATCGCCGCGATCTATCTCGATGGTGGCCTCGAAGTTGCGCGCCGCTTCATCCTGCGCTACTGGCAGGGCAGGGCGGTGCGGGCCGATGGCGCCAAGCGCGACGCCAAGACCGAGCTGCAGGAATGGTCGCATGCGAAATTCGGCGTCACGCCGATCTATCGGGTTGATGAACGCAGCGGGCCGGATCATGATCCACGGTTCAAGGTGACGGTGGAAGTTGCTGGCATAAAGCCGGAAACCGGCGTAGAGCGGTCTAAGCGTGCCGCCGAACAAGTTGCGGCAACCAAGATGCTCGAGCGCGAAGGCATTTGGCAGCAATCGCCTGCCGGAAACTGACGGGACAATGACACAAGAAGAAGATATCGCGGCCGACGCTGCTGCAGAAACCCATGGTCCGACGCATTCGGGCTTCGTCGCGCTGATCGGGCCGACGAATGCCGGAAAATCGACGCTGGTCAATCGTCTCGTCGGCGCCAAGGTCTCGATCGTCAGCCACAAGGTACAGACGACGCGCGCGATCGTGCGCGGCATTGCGATCCACGGCAATGCCCAGATCGTCTTCATGGATACGCCCGGCATCTTCAAGCCGCGCCGCCGGCTCGACCGCGCCATGGTGACGTCCGCCTGGGGCGGCGCCAAGGATGCGGACTTGATCATGCTCCTGATCGACAGCGAGCGTGGCTTGCGTGGCGATGCCGAAGCCATCCTTGAAGGCCTCAAGGAAGTCCAGCAGCCGAAGATCCTGGTGCTCAACAAGATCGACCGCGTCAACCGGGAGGATCTGCTGGCTCTGGCCGCGAGCGCCAACGAGAAGATTGATTTCGAGCGCACCTTCATGATCTCAGCCGAAAACGGCTCCGGCTGCGACGACGTCATGGACTATCTGGCCAGCACCTTGCCGGAGGGTCCGTGGTACTATCCGGAAGACCAGATCTCGGATCTTCCCATGCGCCAGCTCGCCGCCGAAATTACCCGCGAAAAACTGTTTCTGCGCCTGCACCAGGAGCTTCCCTATTCCTCGCATGTCGAAACGGAAAAGTGGGAGGAGCGCAAGGACGGCTCGGTGCGGATCGAGCAGGTGATCTATGTCGAGCGTGACAGCCAGAAGAAGATCGCCCTCGGCAAAGGCGGCGAAACCATCAAGGCGATCTCGACGGCTTCCCGCAAGGAATTGTCCGAGATACTGGAACAACCGGTCCATCTCTTCCTCTTCGTCAAGGTTCGTGAAAACTGGGGCGATGATCCGGAGCGGTTCCGTGAAATGGGCCTCGAATTTCCCAAATAGGGGCGGCAACGATTTTATCGGGCAGCGTCCAGCCCTTTGTTTCTTAGGAAAGAATTCGTTTCGTTGCGGAACGAATCCGGGCTTTGCGCATTCCCTGGTCGGCGGTGCGCCAGGCGGACCGTCGTTTGCGCGAGCTCAGGGCAGGCATGGCAACGTCGAAACGCATCTATTCATTCCGGACCCCTTGCGAGCTATGTCCTTTGCGGCCCCTGCCGCATTTCCGGGAGTTCAGCCGCGATGAGCTGGAATTCGTTTCGCGGTTCAAGCGAGGCGAGCTTGCAGTCGATGCGGGCTCCACCATTCTTGTCGAAGGCGCCCACAGCGCTCATCTTTTCACCGTGCTTTCCGGTTGGGGCTTCCGCTATAAGATGCTTGAGGACGGGCGCCGCCAGATTCTGAATTATATTATGCCTGGCGACCTGATCGGCCTGCAGGGCACGATCGCCGGCGAAATGCAGCATTCCATCGAAGCGCTTTCACCGGTTTCCCTTTGCGTCTTCGAGCGTGACCGGCTGATGACGCTCTACAACAAACATGCTTCGCTCGCCTTCGACATCACCTGGATCGCCGCGCGCGAAGAGCGGATACTGGATGAGCATCTCCTCTCAATCGGCCGCCGCACCGCACTGGAAAGAGCGGCCTATCTGATCGCTTTCCTGTTTGAGCGCGGCAGGAAGCTCGGTCTCTTCAACGGCCGAAAATTCATCCCGATCACTCAGCAGCACATCGCCGACACTCTCGGTCTTTCCATCGTTCACACCAACAAGACTCTGAGAAAACTTGGAGAACGCGGTTTGATCCGCTGGCAGGAACGCGGCTGCGAAGTTCAAAATGGTGAGGAGTTGATGGCAATCGCCGGCTGGGAAGGGCTTGGCGAGGGCAAGCGTCCTTTCATCTAATCCATGGCCTATGTCTTTTTTAAATGCAGTTTAGCATTTGGGAAAATAAGGTCGGCCGTCGTCTTTCCTGCGATTTTGATTCTTATCGAGCGGGCAGAAAAATGGTTTATTCAGAACCGGTGGCGGAATTCACCGATAGCGTGCCATACGGGGCACCGGAGGGCAATGATGTTGGCGAAACGGCCGGGGCTCCGCGACAGGCGTTCCACGAGGGGCATGGAATCATGAACGCACTGCGTGTTTTGGTTCTTGAAGACAGTCTGATCATCGCTATGGAGGCGGAGGATATTCTGCGCCTGGCCGGTGTGAACAGCATCGATATTGTCGGCAGTCTCGAACAGGCAAGAGCCGCCATCGCTGCGGAGAAATATGATTTCGCGCTTCTCGATGTCAATCTCGGCGAGGGCACGAGTTTCGGATTTGCCCGACATCTTCTCGATGTCGGCATCCCCTTCGGTTTCGTCAGCGGCTATTCCGATATACGCGACTTCCCGTGCGACCTTCAGCACATACCCCTGCTGGTGAAGCCCTTTGACGAAAGGGCGATGCACGAATTCCTGCAGAGGCTTCTGCCGGCTACGGCATGACGCAGTTCTCCTGTGGAAGCTAGCTCTGCTTGAGCGCTCAAGGCGTGCAGGAGCGCGCTATCACGTTGAAACTGCGGCCAATCCTTGGGAAAATCGATTCCGGTTTCCCGAGTTGTGCGCTAAGATATGTATTTATCGGCCGCAGGGACTTTTTATGCAGTGGCAGGACCATGCAATCATTCTGGGCGTCAAACGCCACGGCGAGACGAGCGTCATCGCCGAGGTGATGACGCGCGATCGCGGTCGTCACCTCGGGCTTGTGCGTTCCGGTCGTTCCCGCGCCATGCAGCCGGTGCTGCAGCCGGGCAATGGGGTGGAAATCGTCTGGCGCGCCCGGCTTGATGAACATCTCGGCGAATTTCGTGTCGAGCCGGTGACGCTGCGCGCCGCCCGCCTGATGGAAACGGCGACCGCCGTCTATGGCGTTCAAGCAATGGGCGCTCTGCTGCGGCTGCTGCCGGAGCGTGACCCGCATCCGCATCTCTTCGATGCCTTGGAGGTCATTCTCGATCACCTGCATAACCCGGCCGATGCCGGCGAGCTTTTCGTGCGTTTCGAGCTGGCGGTGCTGAACGATCTCGGCTTCGGCCTCGATCTTGCCGAATGCGCGGCGACCGGCGCCCGTTCCGATCTCGCCTATGTCTCGCCGAAATCCGGCCGTGCCGTCAGCCGCAGCGCCGGCGCGCCGTGGGCCGACAAGATGCTGATCCTGCCGCCCTTCCTAGGCGTCGAAGGCAATCACGCGGCAGACTTCGAGAGCCTCGCTGCCGCCTTCCGTCTGACGGGATTCTTCCTGCATCGCCACGTTTACGAACCGCGCGGCATGGAGGCTGCGGCAGCCCGTGACGGCTTCGTGCAGGCCGCGCTCAAGGCGCTTGATCCAGCCTTGCGGGCGCTTGCCGGTCCGAGCGGCGTCTCCGCCTGACCTGGTTTTTTACTGGTGCAAAACATCCTCCGGATTTGGCGGTTTACCCGCTGATGGGCGGCACCTATTTCTTGCAAGCCAAGCTCAAGGAGGATTCCATGCTGACCAAGACCGCATCACCGACGACGATCACGCTCTGGAACGGCCGCGAAATTCCGCGTCTCGGCATGGGATGCTGGGCAATCGGCGGCCCTTTCTTTGCCGGTGATACGCCGCTCGGCTGGGGCGAAGTCGACGACAATGAATCCGTCGAGGCGATCGACCGCGCCATCGCACTCGGCATCCGCTTCTTCGATACCGCCTCGAACTACGGCGCCGGCCATTCGGAGGAGGTGCTCGGCCGGGCGATCGGCAATCGTGACGACATCATCGTCGCCACCAAGTTCGGCTTCGCCACCGATCCTGAGACGAAGCAGGCAATCGGCGCCTTTGCCGATGAGGCTTTCATTCGCCGCTCGGTCGAGACATCGCTGCGCCGTCTCAAGCGCGATCGCCTTGATCTCTTGCAGTTTCACCTCAATGATTTTCCGCTGGACCAGTCGGATGCGGTCTTCGATACGCTGGAGGCGCTGCGCGTCGAGGGCAAGATCGACGCATTCGGTTGGAGCACCGATTTTCCCGATCGCGCCGCCCGCCACGCCGGCCGCACCGGCTTTGTCTCGGTCCAGCATACGATGAACGTCTTCGAGCCGGTGCCGGAGATGATCGAAGTGGTCGAGCGAAATCAGATGATCTCGATCAATCGTGGTCCCCTGGCAATGGGGCTGCTTACAGGCAAGTTTACCGCCGACAAGGCAGTGGGCGCCAAGGATGTCCGCGGCGCGGCGCTCGACTGGATGGTCTATTTCAAGGACGGGCGCGTGGCTCCGGAATTTGCCGCAAGGCTCGATGCCGTCCGCGATCTCCTGACGTCTGGCGGCCGCACGTTGACGCAGGGGGCGCTTGCATGGCTCCTGGCGAGGTCGCCGCGCACCTTCCCCATTCCGGGCTTCCGCACCGTCGCCCAGGTGGAGGAAAATGCCGGCGCGCTGGAAAAGGGACCGCTGCCGGCCGACGTCATGGCGGCGATCGATGCCGCACTCGGGCGCGGGTAGGGGCGGGCGCAAGGCCCACCTCCCTCATTCCTGTGGCGAGCACAGGAATTGTCTCTCAAATCTATGCTTTACTGCAGGGGAAGCTGGGACACGAGCCCCGGGATGGCCATCCCGGGGCTCGTGCGGCAAAGCGCCCGTACAGGAATAGGTGTCAACGACCGACCTCATGAAGGGACTTTGCCGCTCCAGCTTCGCATCGCTTGCTGACTTGAATGGGCTATCCGAAGGACACGCCCGCAGACAATTCGAAGCATGGAACCCAATTATGATGGCAGAACCCCATGAAATCCAGTCCGCCCTCGGCCTGGACGTTTCCTGCAATTCCGTCACCTTGTTCGACAGCCGCACCCGCCGCACCGTGACGAT
>NZ_FMAJ01000035.1 GCF_900094625.1 Rhizobium aethiopicum
GCCGTCGAAGGCCTTTGCGATCTCGCGCAAGACATGATCCCAAACACCCGCTTTTCTCCATCGCACAAAACGGTTGTAGCAGGTGGTATAAGGCCTAGCATCACTCGTCGGGACACTTTGATAACCGATTATCTGGCAATGCTGCGCGAGGAAATCCGCCTGGTCGCCGAGCAAGTGCCGCAGGCACTCTCCGTGGGTGACGTGCACTTTGGCGGCGGATCCCCGACCATTATGCCATCGGCAGACTTCCTGTCGCTAATGGAACTCCTGCGCGGCCGTTTTGCGCTTGAGCGAGGTGCAACCATTGCCATTGAGGTCGACCCGCGCACGTTCACCACCGATATGGCCGAAGCCCTAGAAAGAACCGGTGTGAATCGCGCAAGCGTCGGTGTGCAGAGCTTCGATCCCGTCGTACAAAAAGCGATCAACCGGATTCAGAGCGAGGCGCAAGTGATGACCGCCGTCGAAAACCTCCGCCTGTATGGGGTCAGGCGTATCAATTTCGACCTGATGTTCGGTTTGCCGAACCAAACCGTCCAGTCCTGTCTCGAGAGCGCTATGTTCGCTATTGCGATGCGTCCCGACCGCCTCGCGGTTTTCGGTTATTCCCACGTTCCATCTTTTCGAAAAAATCAGCGCTTGATTGACACAGCAGCACTGCCCGATATAGCCGCGCGAGCTGAGCAGGCCTCAGCCATGGCCGATACGTTAGTTGCAGCAGGCTATCTGCAAATTGGTCTCGACCATTTTGCTTTGTCGGATGACGAGCTTGCAATAGCACAGAGAGCTGGTCGTCTGCGCCGAAATTCGCTTGGTTACTCTGCCGAAACCTGCCCAACTGTCATCGGTTTGAGCGCGTCCGCCATTGGTCGTTGCGGCGACGGTTACGTTCAAAACGATCTCACGCAAAGCTGTTATAACCGACACATAGCATCCGGCCGCTTGGCGATCTCAAGGGGCTACCGTTTAACTACCGAGGATCGCGTAAGAGCTGCAATCATCGAACAGCTCATGTGCTACTTGGAGGCGGACATATCAACAATCAGTACGGCTCAGGGATTTGATCAGACCCATCTAGTGAGTTCAGCTAAGCAGCTAGAGATTCTGGCTGAGGATGGGATCGTTGAGTTTGACAACGGTTTAGTCCGTGTGCGGCACGAACGTCGCTCTGCCCTTCGCCATGTCGCTGCCGCGTTCGATGCTTATCTTGGCCGCCAGCCGATCTAGACTGGCAAACGGAGGGCCTTGAAGTGGTCACATAATCGAGCTCGAGTTCGTCGAGAGGTTAGGCAGGAGGCAAGCTCCCAATTGCTCGATTTTAAATCGATCGCTGAATTCGCAGTCCATGGCATGTGTCGGTCTCGATCGCGTCACAGTTCAGCTCTCGCCACTGGCAAAGAAATCCGCCGTCAATATCGTGAAAGGTCTGGCGCAGCACGGCTTCACCGGCTCGGTTGCGCGCGCCAACTTGAAGCAGCGACACCTTCGTTCAAAACCGACCAGACGCCCGGACAGTTCAGCTTGACGCCACCAATGCGGCTTCGATTGCGCAGGCGGCGGAGACGCGCATCCAGGAAACCTGCGGCAGGCTCGATGTTCACGGTGGCGATCGAGCGCGGTTAATTGCCTAGAACATGGCCTAGGTGTTTAGTCCCGGCATTTGATGGGGCAATATTTTCTTTGGCATGGAGGGAAGCACTATGGGCCAGGTTCTACACGGGAGCGCCACGACGACAGAGGCAATCCGTCGAGCAATACAAAATAGTGAGGAGAGCCTGGGAACGCTTTCGAAGCGATACGGGATCAACCAGAAAACCGTAGCGAAATGGAAGAAACGGACATCGTTGGTCGATCTTCCCACAGGCCCGAAGGACCCGCACTCGACGACCCTTTCCCTCGAAGAAGAGGCCGTTATCGTCGCCTTCCGCCGGCATACGTTGCTACCGCTCGATGATTGCCTCTACGCTCTTCAGCCGACCATCTCACATCTGACGCGTTCGTCGTTACACAGGTGTTTGCAGCGCCACGGCATTTCACGTCTGCCGGAGGTCGGAGGCGACAGGGAACCGAAGAAGAAGTTCAAAACTTATCCGATCGGCTATTTCCACATCGATATTGCCGAGGTGCAGACGGCCGAGGGCAAGCTCTATCTCTTTGTCGCATTTGACCGAACATCCAAGTTCGCGTTCGCAGAACTCTACACCAAAGCCGGCAAGATGAATGCCGCCCAGTTCTTACGCAATCTGATCGCGGCAGTGCCCTACACCATTCACACCGTTTTGACCGACAATGGCATTCAGTTCACTAACCGAGCTTGTGATCGAAATGCCTTCCAGCACATCTTCGATTGGGTCTGCGACGATCACAGCATCGAGCATCGCCTGACAAAGGTGAGCATCCCTGGACCAACGGACAGGTCGAGCGGATGAACCGAACGATCAAGGAGGCGACCGTCAAGCGCTTCCACTACGACGATCATGCGCAATTAAAAAAACATCTGGCCGACTTTATCGACGCCTACAATTTCGGGCGCCGGCTCAAGACGCTAAAGGGCCTCACGCCCTACGAGTTCATCTGCAAACAATGGACTTTGGAGCCAGATCGATTCATCATCGATCCCATCCATCAAATGCCGGGACTAAACACCTAAACACTCTTGTCGTCGATCTCGACGAAATGGGGCCGTGTTCGGAACCCAATTATTTGTCCTTGCCGTACACAGGTGATGCTGCCGCTGGCTCCACGACATGCCCGGGGCGACAGGTTGTTGCACTGCGACAGGTCACCGTTCAAACCGCTCCAGCATTGTTCTCAACTGCGCGTTTTGCAGCCTTAGCTTTCTGGCTAACTGCCCCCTGAGCACCCTGATGTCTTCGTCGAGGCTCATCTGGTCCGCAGTGTGAATTGCCGGGGCAGCGTTTGCAATCGCGGCTGATGCCTTCTTACGCGGGGCGACCTCGAGAGTTCGCTCAAGCCTCGTAGCATCGTGCCCAGCGGCGATGTCGGTACCAAGCCCGCCGAATGGAGGTGGATCGGCCGCCTCAACGTTTTTGGCATCTTGGCCGTCGACCTGATCGTGGCCACCGATTCCGACTTCTTTAGAAACAACAAACTCGGTGGAAATTGCAGGAGAATGGCCGTGACGGGGAAGCCCCTCGCTTGCCGGTCGAACGGCGCTTATCAGGCTCTTCTCGGCAGGCGTTTCGGTCGGACCGGCAATGGCCAATGTGTCCGGCGTAACCTTCTGGTCCGAGCCGTTTTCTCGCTTTTGTTCGCGGCCCGGTGAGATCAGTCGGGCAAGAAGTTTCCAGGGAGACGCCATCTATCTGACCTCGCGTTTTATCCCGCAAGCAGGCAGTGAGTTTGGGGTCCGGCAACAGCATTCACCGTTGCCGAATTGTTTGTCTCGATAAGAATGTAGATACGGTCGCTTATTGACCGGCCGCTTATATCATTCGAGCTTGAGCCGTTTGCGCAGATCTTCATTTTCAGCGCGAAGTTTTTCAGCAAGAAGCTTGCGCAGCCGCTGATTTTCCTCTTCCAACTGCAAAAGGTCTGCCATTTCATCGCTCGCCGTCATCGGGGCAGCCGGCGCTGCCTGCACAGCCTTTGGAGCACGGCGCACAGGTGCGCGTTTGGCCCTCGCCGTGGCTTCGATAGCCTTTGTCTTGCGCCCTCTCCTCTTCACACCACCGTCCCCGGCCAGCGCACCTGCCGGCTCTGCCGTAGCGTCAGCTAACGCGGTCTCGAGTGCCGCGACTTTTTTGGCGCGCGGTTTGCGCTGTTTCTTCGGCGCATTAGGCGTTTCGACAACGGTCTGTCCATCGACCTTGGTTGTCGTATTAGTCTCGTCGGCCATGCTCATCTCCTGTATATCTGATGCAGTTGTCGACGGCCCGATGGGCGCTGTCAACAACTGCTCGGCCTGATCTTGTTCCGGCAAAGACATTTCGCTGTCGGGTTTGCCACTCTGAGAGCTACCTGACAGAAAAGGCAATGCCTCTTCCTCTAGATCGCGCGCGACTGACTTTAGATCCACATTGCCCCAGATCGAGTTCGATCTGGCATCAAGTTTTCGCCTGCCGTTCTTGTACTCGACGGCAAAACTGCGTTGCACTTTTTTCAATATAAGAGGCCTTGGAGAATCCACGGGGTGGCTGATGTTATGCTGGAACAGCACGAATAGCGCCTACTGGACTACCAGTCTATACCCACGGTCTAGCCTGAGGCCAATTTTTTAGCGCTGCGCTATTTTTTTGGAGTTACCGCGGCCTCTGCCGATTTATCGTCCCGATCCCTAAAGTGGTGAAGGAGCCGCGCACCAACCCAGGCTTCTCCTTCGTCGGCTGGCGCTTCAACGACCAGATGCTGCGCACTTACGCCGGGGGAAAATGTAGAAGCGCTTGGCCCACGTTTCGCGGCACTCGCAGCGCCAGTGCTGATTAAGACCGAACGCAGTTTCCTTGCAGCTAGCGCCGCCATTAGGCTCATCAATGTGCCGAGACGAACATGCGGCTTGGCTTTGTCGGCTGAAACAGGAGTAGCGAAGGAGTGTTGCTTTTACGACAAGACTGCCTTGCACACGGCCGCCATTGAGAGAAGGGTGGGGTCGCCGCTCGCTTCACTGCTGAGTCACGCCATCGTTTTTATGAATGCATTCCATCCAAACAATCGATTTTACTGATCGAAACGGTTGCCCCTAGAAGACGCTGAAGAAGCGTTTTGTAAAAGCCATAATTCGGAGTTCTTAAAATGGGTCCTCGGGTGCCGTGGAGACTGTGCTGGGAAAACGAGATGAGGCAGTCGGTCTGCTGCCTGGTCTCGATCGTTATCTTGCACTCGACGTGATCGGGTAGAATCTTGGTCGTTGCTTCTCGACGTTTCAGTGGGCTCTCACGGGACGCACTTTTGCCCCGGTCGATGCCGCCTCCTATTCGTCTTCACCGCGCGCTGGTCATCTTTCTACTGCTTCCCCTTCTCGCGTTGTGCACATTGAGCGCAGATCGGTTCTCACGCTGTGGGCGCCGTTCGACGTGATTATCAATGGCGGTCCCACCGCGTGGAGCTGAGTTCGGTACTGGCGCATAGTGACGGAGGCCGGCGGCGGAACTCTGTGTGCTATGCCTCGGAGCAGGCGCACTCGCCGCTGCAAGGATACGGTGTGCGACCTTTGCAGCGACCACCAAACGTCGTTGTGGCTGTCGGGCGGAAAGATGAAGGACTGGGTAATGTGGATGCGTTACGCGGCGTTACTGCCGCAAATGCTTCGGTCTGGGTTTCTGTTAGCGCCGATTGTCGGCAATGTCACCGATCCGGTCACGATCTGATTTCAGCTTCGACCCGTGAGCTCTAGGTGCACTGTCAAGCGCCACCCTATGAAACTACGAAAGCCGGTGGCCAGGCCAGAGCGACCTACCTTTCGAAACGAACTGGAGAGCAACCCGGCGTTCCGATCTTGCTCAACACGTCGTTTAACAACAACGCCGAGCCGGTAGTGGATTCGGTTAGGGATGCCGTAACGACCTTTTTGACGACCGACCTGGATGCACTTGTGATCGGTCCATTTCTCGTCAAGAAGCGAATCTCAACGATGGAGGAGTGGAATAAACTAGCAGTTTCCTTGCCACCTTACGCAAGTCTCCATCAGGCGCGTGCATATTCCACCCTGGATCGGCAAGAGACTGTATGTGAGATCCGCACAGGCCCCTCCAGCCTGCAGGCCGTGAGTATTTCTAATTAGGATTGAGGGAGAAGCCCTGGTTGGCGACATTTTGGATGGAATCGCGCCGGTTTCAGGTAGTCGTGAGACTTTCCTAAATGAACTTCGGCAGATTTGGGAGCAGCGTTGCATATGCTTAAGCCCGGTACGTGGCCGCAAATCACAGGTATCCGTCCCCGCTGAGGCCTCGGTGACTAGTGGGCTTTCAGCATAGCTTGGAATCGCTTCGTTACGCCAAACAAACTCGCGAATAGCAAAGCCCGCGACCGACAATGCGCCGTGCCCACGTAATCGCACGGCGAAGCGTCAACAACCATGTCGAAAGAAGGGCCATATGGCTCGGTATTTCAGTGATATCCTACCCGAGCTCGTTCAGCAGGGCACTTCGAAAACTTAAGGAGACTGTGATGGATCCGGTGTGTGAGTTAAACGTACATCGACAGATCGTTTCGCTTCTCGATAAGCCTAACCCTGTAATCTTTGACATTGGGTGCAATGACGAAGCGATGCTCAACGCTTTCTGCGCCTTCTTCCGAGCGCCCAGCTCTATTGCTTTGAGCCAGACCCCAGAGCCGCTGCACGCTTCAAGGAAAAATGGGTTCTTATCGGGATCGGATGAGGCTATCCGAGGTTGCGATCAGCGACCGAAACGCGAGGATCGAGTTTCATCCCAGCAATGGCAATGACAGCGCTAAGGAATGGGATCTCTCGGGCTCGATACGCCGTCCCAAGAACCATCTTTCTGAGTACGAGTGGGTTCGGTTTGACCCTCCGATTTCGGTTGAGACTAGGAGGCTGGATGACTGGTGCAGCGAAGCTGGCCTAGAGAACATAGATCTCATCTGGATGGATGTGCAGGGAGCCGAGGCCGACGTTATTGCCGGTGGCAATCAGATCCTGATGAGAACGCGTTACATATATACTGAGTATAGTGATCATGAGCTCTATGAACGCCAGCTTCCCCTGCGCGCCATTCTTGAGCTCTTACCTTCCTTCCAGATGGTAGTTGAGTATCCCCGAGGAGTGGAGGGTGACGTTTTGCTTAAAAACACAAGCCTATAGCCGGTTCCCTTTTTAGGATTCAAGAACCGCGCCGAGTTTGCCGGAGGCTTTAACTCATGAGAGATTGGAGCCGATATGAGCAAGACAACGAACAAATTCTCGCCTGAAGTCCGTGAGCGTGCCATCCGCACGGTGCTGGATCACGAAGCCGAGCACCGCGCGGTGGGCTGCCGTTTCATCTATCGCGGCCAAGATCGGCTGCTCGCCGGCCACGCTGCACGAATGGGTGAAGAAGACCGAGGTCGATAGCGGTAAGCGAGCAGGCCGGCCGAACGATGTCGCCGAGAAGATGAAGGCTCTTGAGCGGGAGAACCGCGAGCTTCGTCAGGCCAACGAGATTCTGCGCAAAGCGTCGGCGTATTTTGCCCAGGCGGAACCTGCCACCGGGAAAGACGCTCGACAGCTTTGATTTTGATGCAGTATCTATGGTCTCCAAGGCCCAGGTCATGGCCATTGCCGCTGGCGATAGCTGGCTCGCCAAAGGTGCCAATATCCTCATGTTCGGTCCGCCGGGCGGCGGAAAGAGCCATCTCGCCGCGGCCATCGGCCTCGCGCTAATCGAGAACGGTTGGCGGGTGCTGTTCACTCGCACGACCGACCTCGTCCAGAAACTGCAGGTCGCACGGCGTGAACTCCAGCTCGAATCCGCCGTCGCAAAGCTCGACAAGTTCGATCTGCTTATCCTCGACGACCTGGCCTACGTCACTAGGACCAGGCCGAAACCCGCGTGCTCTTCGAACTCATCTCCGCAAGATATGAGCGGCGCTCCATCATCATCACCGCCAATCAGCCCTTTGGAGAATGGAACCGCGTCTTTCCGGACCCGGCCATGACGCTTGCCGCGGTGGACCGACTTGTTCATCACGCAACGATCTTCGAAATGAACGTCGAAAGCTAACGGCGACGTTCCGCGATGGAGGCCAAACGTGGTCGACCCAGCCGGCTTGCGGCCATACCTCTATCTCATTGCAAAACGACGACACTGAAACGTCAGGAATTCGGTCTTCTCCATACAAGGCAGCCGATCGAACAAAATGTCGTAGCCTGACGGGAGACGCGGGGGTGTCCCTCCCGCATGCGGCGCCCTTTGCTATCCCGGATGAAGGGGATGGCGGCAACGACATGCGCAAGCCCACTGAGGATAGAAGGACTGGGTGAAAACGCGCCCCTGAAAACAGTGGGGTTGGCGACACTTGTTGGTTCGGGCAGGCAAGACATCGTCTGCATGCATCAAATGGATGACTCGCATTTAAACAATAGATTTCACCAATTTTCGCGGATGCTCCATAGACGGCCGTCTCCACTCCACCGGGTATGATCCGTTGAAAGGCTCTCAACCAATCCAACAACGCCTATAGCCCCGAAGCACTGGCGGCGGAATGGCATCAATCCTACCTGG
This sequence comes from Rhizobium aethiopicum, assembly GCF_900094625.1. GTDB lineage: Bacteria > Pseudomonadota > Alphaproteobacteria > Rhizobiales > Rhizobiaceae > Rhizobium > Rhizobium aethiopicum. Next base: position 8,181 of record NZ_FMAJ01000035.1, read on the forward strand.
TATCGCCTGGCCTTAGTCGAAGAAAGGAAACGTCTCATGAAGGTTATTGGTTACTACGTCATCGTTGCAGCGTTGCTCGCATTGACATTGCGGGCCGGGCCGTCACTTGCAGCAGATGATCGTAACCAAGATTGCGGCCCGGCGACAAGTGACCCCCGCGCAAACCTGAATGGTGCTGACAAAGCCCATTCAGCGGAGCACACTCAAGACTTCAATTGCCAAGATACTCCTGCCGAAGAAGGTGAGTGCTACGAGTGCGTCTTACCCCCCGAAGTACATATTCAAGGCGCCGAAGTGATCGACGTCGCAGACCGAAACCTTTATCCGCGGAAAACACTGCTACTCGCCAGATTGATCAGGCACCACTGAATCGTGTCGGTTGAAGGTAGCAGTAAGACCATCAAAGCCACGGCGGCTGGAACATCGATACTTTCTCAATTTTAGGCGACCCTTTGCTTGCTGGTCTCTCGTGGCGCCGCACCGCGAGACCAAGCCTTTTCACCTTTTATCTCGCCACCTCGCTACGGATGAAGACATGCGGTTCAAGGGCCTTGATCTGAATCTCCTCGTCGCACTCGACGCCCTGATGACCGAGCGTAATCTCACGGCGGCAGCGCGCAGCATCAACTTGAGCCAACCGGCCATGAGCGCGGCGGTCGGCAGGTTACGCACCTATTTTAATGACGACCTTTTTACCATGGTCGGTCGCGAACTCGTTCCAACCCCGCGTGCGGAGCGGCTCGCGCCTTCGGTCCGCGAGGCTCTGCTTCACATCCAGGTCTCGATCATATCCTGGGATCCGTTTTGCCCTGCTCAATCGGATCGCTGCTTCAGGGTCATTCTTTCCGATTACGCCGCATTGGTTTTTTTTGAAAAGGTCGTGACGCGTGTCGCCCGAGAAGCGCCCGCCGTCAGCTTCGAGTTGCTGCCGATCGCCGATAACTACGATGATTACTTGCGGCGCGGTGACGCCGATTTTCTCATCTTTCCGGAATTGCTCATGTCGCGCGCACATCCTAAGGTGGCGTTATTCGAGGAGACCCTCGTGTGCGTGGGCTGCCACTCGAACAAGCTACTCTCGGAGCAACTTACACTCGAGAGGTATATGTCGATGGGACACGTTGTGGTGAAGTTTGGGAACGCTAGGACGGCTTCCATCGAGGAATGGTGTTTGCTTGGGCATGGGCTTAAGAGACATGTCGAAGTAGTCGTGCAGGGCTTCAGCATGGTTCCGTTCATGCTTTCAGGGACCGAGCGCATAGCGACAATGCCCTTACGCCTGGTCAAGCAGCTCGAAAAGACAATACCCCTACGGATCGCCGACCTTCCGATACCGTTGCCCGCATTCACACAAGCCCTCCAATGGCCCGCGCTTCACAATAGTGATCAAGCAAGCCTCTGGATGCGGGACGTGCTATGTCAGGAAGCATCCCGCATGCCCTCGCCCCATGAGGTAATGAGACGTCTCAGGATTTCCTAGCATTCTTTCGTGGTTTTGTCGTTCAGCGTGATTCATGGCGTCGGAATGAGGAGCCTCTTTGAGACGCCGCCGCTACAGTCTCACGGATGATCGATCCTGTCGCCGCTGGCCCAACAGCCGCGCTGACTGACGACCAAGTATGGAGGAACTGGACAGATGCTCTCCTACGCCCGCCGTTCAACCGACCAATGAAACAACCTCCTCGACAGTTTGTCGACGACGCAAGTCGAAGGTTCACGCAGCTCCAATCGACATTAGCAAGGTGGCCAGTTGCAGAGCGAAAAACCTGCATCGTCTCACCGGCGCCGACACGGGTTCATTTGTTCCGGACTATGATGATTTCTTCAGAGCTCTGCGGGTCTTTTCAAGATACTGCATCGCAATACCCCTCATGGCGCGGTGGCGAGTAGCGTCAAGACATCAGGCGCCGACGCAACAGCGCTGCCGACAGGAAGAACGGCAAAATCGCGTAGATGCAAAGCGCGCCTATATGCAGGCCCATGCTGCCCGCGGGGCGCCCAAGCATTGCCGGGCGTATGAGGTCGATCGCATGCGCTAGAGGCAAGAACTGCGCTACCTGCTGAAAGGCCTGGGGCAGTTGCGCGATTGGAAACACCGCGCCGCACAAGAACAGCATTGGTGTCAGGACGAGCGTCTGGTAAAAAATGAAATACTCGTAACTGGGCGCAAGCGCCGTGACTACCATCGCAAGGCTCGCGAATGCAAATCCAGTGAGCATGATAACTGGCAGCACATAGACGACTGATGGCCACGTCGCATAGCCTAGCACGGTGGCGACGATTATGATTCCCGTACCGGCAAGAAATGCCTTGCTCGCTGCCCATGCCAACTCACCCAGGATGATGTCCCCAAGTGTCATTTGTGTGTAGAGCATGGCTTCCCAGGTGCGTTGGGCGTGCATTCGCGTAAAGGCCGCGTAAATCGTCTCGAACGTCGCAGAGGTCATCGCGCTTGTCGCCACCATGCCGCCCGCCAAGAACGCAACGTAGGTTGTGCCGTCAACGCGACCCACAATAATTCCGAGGCCAAGGCCGAGGCCAAAAAGGTAGATCATAGGATCGGCCAGACTTCCAACAATTGACGCAAGTGCTACTTTCTTCCATGCCAGATAGTTGCGTCGCCATATCGCAATCCAGTTAAAAGCGTTGGCGGGCAGAGCCGCGGCACAACCTTCACCCATCGTTCACTTCTCCATCTCGCGCCCGGTCAACCGCAAAAACACATCCTCAAGATTCGGCGGACGCTGCAGAATGCGCAAGCCCGCGCGCTCCCGCAACCGCACACGCACCTGCTCCGGGTCGGACACATAGCAAAAAAGGGTCTCGCCGCTAATTTCGACGCGATCGGCATATGGCCCGACCAGCGATTCCAATTCATGCGGATCGCCGCCGTAGATCTCAATGACTTCGCACCCGATCAGTTCATCGATCAGGTCATGCGGACGCCCTTCGGCAATGCTGCGACCTCTTTCGAGTACGCAGAGTCGATCGCATAACCGTTCGGCCTCTTCCATGAAATGGGTGGTCAAGATGATCGTTTTGCCGCGCGTAAGCAGGGAACGCAGGCGCTCCCAGATCAGGTGGCGCGCGTGCGGGTCGAGACCGGTGGTCGGCTCGTCCATGACAAGTAGCTGCGGGTCATTGATCAACGCACGCGCTAGCGTCAGGCGCCGCTTCATGCCGCCTGAAAGTTCAGATACACGCGCATTCACCTTGCTCTCTAGGCGTGCAAACTCAAGGAGCGACGGCATGACCGCCTCGACTTTGCGTGTATTCATGCCGAAGTAGCGGCCGTAGACCAGCAGATTCTCGCGCACAGTGAATTCAGGCTCAAGGTTGTCGAATTGCGGCACCACGCCGATACCCTTTCGCGCCAAGCGAGCCTGGGCAGGCACCGGCACGCCGAGCACAGTAATCTTCCCCGCATCAGGGGCTGTCATGCCAAGGATCATGCGTGCGATCGTGCTCTTGCCCGCGCCGTTCGGTCCAAGCAGCCCGAAGCATTGCCCCGGGGAAACGCGGAACGATAGCGCGTTGACCACGGCCTTGTCGCCATATGTCTTGCTTACGTCGGAAAAATCTATTGCGGACATGAACATGCGCTCATCTGACCCTCGGGCGCCGTTGACTGGCATTTCTTCGGTTGGTTGTGTTCTTCTTGGTCCATCGCACCGTATGATGTGTTCATTGCGTCTCCATTAAAGGGCTGCAGCAGCATCCGGGAAAACGCCTCGTCCGTGGTAATTGGCACTCTGTTGCAGAGCAGCCGAATGTCCCTGAGCTTGTTACATTCGAAGAGTAGCTCGGCGACTTCACGGAGAGAGTGCCTGGGATGGTCTGCAATCGTGCAGATTCATCGAGATGGACAACAGCCGGAATTCTGTCCTGGCATCTCATCCGCGTCTGATGCTTAAACAACATTTCACAATCCGGAGTTCGAGGGCTGACTATATAAGGCGCACGGTCCTCCAGGCAGATCGGCGCCACGAGGCGGAGCCACGGGCTGCGGTGGCCGCGTGGCACCTATCACGATGATAGTTCTTGCAGGAAAATGCCCTGTCATTGGAACGAGACCGGAGCCCTCGACGGATTCGAGAGAACTTTCAGCATTGTCACCCCTTCCATCGATGATGATTTGATCAATAACGCGTGGATCCGGACCGTGTTGCGCCAATGCGGCGACAATCGCGTCGAGATTGTCGACAGTTTCATATCGCGGGTTGTTGCCCCGCTTCTCCTGCTCGACGCAGGAGGCGAGCCACCCATCCTCGACAAGCGCGTCCGCTCCGTCACGGGTCAATTTTATACCACAGACGCGCATAGTGTCTCCATGTCTGAACGTCGAGGGTTGGGGCCGTTAGGAGGCAGAAATTGGATTCCGGAAACAGGCGAGTAAGCAATCTTCGTTGACCGACCCACCCCGACACTCAAGCCGCTCTACCTCGAGCAAAGTTTCGTTCAGCATGCCGAGGACCGTCTCAGCACCAGCAACGTGGCCCCAGCGACGACAATTAGCGTCGCGCGCCGATCCGAAAACCAGATATCCGTCTGGCGCAAGCATCCGCACTAAATTCCGAACAGCCCCTCTCATCTCGGCTATTCCTCCAATGTAGTAGAGCACTTCCGCCACAACGATCAAATCAAACCTCTCGTCAGGTGAAAACTGTTGAACATCAGAGACTATCCAGCTGATGTGCGGAGAATCCCTCATGCGTCGACGCGATCTTTCTATAGCGTGAGGCACAACATCGATCACGGTGAGCCGTTTGCAGTGGGGGGCTAGCTGCACCGTAAATGCGCCGGCAGCGCATCCCACTTCGAGCGCACTTGAGATGGATCCCTGGGCAAGCGCCAAGCGGAGCATTTGCGTGTGACGCTCACGCTCGAATGGATTGGCCTCGAGTCCCCATGGATCGGGTGCAGCCAGTTCCCGATTCAGCAATTGATAATTGTCGCTCTGTGTCAACTCGTTCACCTCGGTAAATAGATCTTACTCGTCGCTGCACATGCAGTCAGACGTCGTTCGCCTGGCAGGATCGCGGGCGGGGTTGAGCCTTCGAGGCGCTGTCGCATGTCCAGTGCGTGCATCAGTCGTCGGATGTTGATTCGAGTTGCCAGCAGAGCTGCGCGCCAGCCAGTCGCTATTGCTCAGCGTGCACAGCGCGTAGGCTTTCAAGGGAAGTAGCAGAAAAATACTGATAAATGCGTGCAGAGAGAACCCGAGGAACCGTAGTTGGCGGGCCCGAAGCGCGACAACGCTGCAGTGGATCATCGTCATGGCCACAATCATCAGGGCTGGCAACCAAGGCACGTTGCCCGTCAATGCAAGCTGTGCGAGCCCCGTCAGCACTGATAGTGCCAGAAGCAGCGGTCCGAGGTTCTGTCCGACAACGTCGAGCGTAAGGAAGCGATTGAGGTTGGGCAGCAGGCGCAGCCCAAGCAACGTGTCCCGGAACGTGCTCCGCGCCCAGCGTAGTTGTTGGCGCAGATACGGTCCTAGCTTGTTCGGAACGACTGTCGCTGCGATGGCGCTCGGCACGTACTCCGTTCGAAAGCCTGCCTTCAGCATGAGAATGGTGAGATGCCGATCCTCACCGAAATCGCTTGGCTTTCCCCGAAAATACTGTGATTCGTACTGGTCAAGCAGCGAAGCGAGCGCAGAGCGACGGTAGATAGCACATGGACCGCAGCAGCACATAACGGCTCCGAAGCGAGCTTGTGCCGCACGCTCCTCGTTGCAAGCCAGCCAGTACTCCATATCGATCAAACGGGTCAGCCAACTATCGTTTCGGTTGCGGGCCGTCAACTGTCCCATGGCCGCGCCGACAGCCGGATCTTGCATTTTAGGCACGAGCTTCCTGATGACGTCAGATGCGAGGATCGTGTCGGAGTCGACGTTTAACACCATATCTCCAGCAGAGCGGCGTATCGCGGCGATCTGTGCCTTCCGTTTACCGACATTCTGGGGAAGCAGGAGAATATTGAATCTGGGGTCTCTTGCGAAGGCCTCGTGCACAGGTCGCAAAGCCTCGCGATTTTCGGAACCGTCATCAACTAGGTAAACCTGCAGCCTTCCCCCGTATTCCTGACCCGCAATAGAAGCCAGGCACTCCGAAAGCGTGCGGGGATCCTCGTTGAAGCTTGGCACGATGACATCTACGCTGGGCAGCTCGTCAAAGCCGGCCAAGCCCTGGGACGCCAATGAAACATCGGTCGGCAGAGAATAAACGGCCTGCATGCTTTTATAAGCAGTCGAGAGAAGTGCATAAAGCGAGACGGCGACAGTGCTGGTTGTGTCAAGCATATCCATCGGATCTTCAGAACTCCCGAGTAAGCGAGCGGAATACAAAGCCGCGATCATGTAAAGCTGGAATTATCCTAGATAACGCCATAATAGTCTGGTGGCGCAGACTGCGGTCAGTTCCTTGCTGCATTTCACTGGAGGGACAACCGTCGTGCAAGAGCACGATTGACCCCGGTCGGACAGACTGCAGCACATCATTGACAATGGCGTCGGCCCCGGGAAGAGACCAGTCTCGTGGATCTACCGACCAGTGCACGGCAGTGAGTTCCGCATTCGCCGAAGCCTTGAGTACTTCTTCGGTCCAGATGCCGTAAGGAGCCCGGATGTGCCGCACCACCGCCTGAGGCGACGCCATTTTTATGGCTCTGTTTGTCTCGAGTATCTGACGTTGCACCTCGTCGGGTTCGCAGTCAGACAGGTCTGGATGCGTCATTGTGTGGTTGGCGACTTCATGCCCCTCTGCAATCATTCGCTGGACCAATTTCGATTGATCGGCCAGAAACTCGCCGATGACGAAGAATGTTGCCGGCACCCGGTGTTCAGCCAGAATATCAAGAATCTCCGGTGTACAAAATGGATGCGGACCGTCGTCGAACGTCAAATAAACGCTGTGACGACCAGTGCCGTCATCGCGCTCACCGTGCACTTCGCACGAGCAATCGAGTTGCGTCATTGCTCTCGTCCTTTCCGGTAAATTATCTTGGTGGGCCATTCGGAGACCGGCCGCCCAAAGGGTAGGATGATGACGCCGCGCGTGGACGCAGGTCAAAACGCGCGCGTGGCAGCGTGTAGCGTAGGCCGTTTCCCAAAATAGCGGTCACCAGGCCGCCTCGTCTGAATTGTCAATACCGCGGCTCGTTGCGGACTGTACCGAGTGCGATTGGTGGTGAACCCCCGAGCTGTCGACGATTGCAAGGTGATGCAATGGGCTGATCGACCGCTTATGCAAGCATTACATTCCAAAGCCACACATTTGATCCCTCTACACCACTGGCGCGCCATCGACAACTTGATTTCCGTCAAGATGCTCGTCTAATGGATCACGCCATTTAATTCGTAAAATCGATTGTTTGGATGATACCCATTCACGGCATAGATAAAATTCGAGCTCCACGGTTCCTACTAACGGACCGAGCCTGTTGTCGCGACGGCGGGGGACTTGCGTCGTCGCTCCCTGGAAGAACTTATCATGGCTCGGCATTGGCGGCTTTCTAACCTACTCTGGGTAAAGCTCTGGAGCAGATTGAAACCTTCCGGAAGCCTGAAAGCGCCGGATAGAATCGCTCGGCTATGGCTGTCAAACGACTCGAGGAACTAGTCCCACTTGCCGAATTGAAGAACTGACCCCATCGGTTTGTGCTTCGTTAGATCCGAGCACTGGCCCCAATCTTCCGCAGATTGCCGGAGCGTCGCTTTTGGCTAAGCCGATAACTGCCGCCCGGATGGTGACCACCGTCGAGAGGTGAAAGCAGGCGTCTCGCAAGGCGTTGGTGTCGTAGGCGCGGTCAGCAAGGAGGATCGCGCCTTCTCGCATGTCCTGCAGCATCGGCTCTGCCATCCGGTTGTCGTGGGCTTGCCCCGCTGGCAGATCAAGGCTGATCGGCCTGCCGTCTGCGTCGACGACCGCGTGGATTTTCGTCGTTAGGCCGCCGCGGGAACGTCCCATGCAGCCATCGTCTCGATCCCCCTTTTTCCCGTGGCCGCATGCTGATGAACGCGGACACAGGAACTATCGATCATAACGATGTCGCCGTCGAAGGCCTTTGCGATCTCGCGCAAGACATGATCCCAAACACCCGCTTTTCTCCATCGCACAAAACGGTTGTAGCAGGTGGTATAAGGCCCATATCGTTCCGGCACGTCTGCCCAAGGCGAGCCTGTGCGGAACCGCCACAAAATGCCGTTGATCACTCGCCGGTCATCGACCCGCGGCACGCCGCGAACCTTGTTGGGCAACAAGGGCTGAATAATCGCCCACTCGAAATCAGTCAGGTCGAAACGACGGCGAGTCACGCAAGGCCTCCAAATCAAAGCCTCATTGAATCATCACCCATCCGGTTAGAAAACCCCGTTTATGAGTTTGCAGCCTAGATCGGCGCCATCCTCGATGAATCGGCGAAGCGCGCCAACATGAGCCGTACCGCAACATACGTCACAGCCAATTTGCGCGGAAGCTCCGGCCTCTCGCTCCGACCCAAGTGCGATGCCGATGGGTTGGATCGGGTGCGAGATAAACGACTGAACGATGACGGAGCGATATGCGGCGACTTCACCGCCCGGACTGAAAAGGCGTATGGCGCCGCAACTTCCAGTCTGGCGGAAAATCGTAAATCTGTGAGACGAAGGGTCATGCATAAAAATTGGCGAGAATCACGATCGCTGATGCAGGTCCGGGAATTGATATGCAGAATTTCAGCAGAATTTAAGCCGATGCGCTTTTCCAGAACAAGGCAACGAACATGCTCGCTGGCGACCTGAAGAGGGATCGGTATGTTGTTTCTCGACGGCGGACTGGTTTCGGTGATTGTCTCTGTTCGCTGGCGGCAGCTTGGCGCTATGCACAGCGAACGGGGCGGACGCTGGCCATCGATTGGCGTGGCTCCTGCTATCTCAATCAACCCTTCACCAACGCTTTTACGGTGTTCTTCGAGCCGATTCAAGATATTGCTGGCGTACGGGTTATTTGCGATGACCAGATCACCAGTTCTCATTTCCGGGACCGTTCTTCCCATCATGGTGGAACAAGCCCTCAATCGAGAGCGTTTACCGCCCCGATGAACAAATTTTCCGGGAACGTGAACCGAGCTTCTTTAAGCCCAGGACGATACTGATGCCAACACGGTAGTTTGTGATGCCTATGTGGCGGTGCGACCAAGCTGCCGAACGCCAGATATTTCAGAGCCTCAACCTTAGACCGGAAATTCCGGCTCGTATTCACGCCATCGATCAGGAGCACTTCAAGGGGCGCAGTATCATCGGTGTGCACGTACGGCACGGCAATGGCGAAGATATAATGGACCATGCGCCCTACTGGGCCGATCCGGAGTTGGCCTTACGCCAGGTGTGCACTGCCATCGAGAAGGCCAAAGCGCTACCGCATCGACGCCCTGTGATGGTTTTCTTGTGTACGGACAGCGCGCAGGTACGGGACCATTTACTCGGTGTGTTTCCCGATCAATCACTATCCCGAAATGCTTCCAGGAGGGCCAGGCCGGCCATTACACAGTGCATCGCTCGGAGTGGACGGCGGTATCTCTGCTCTTACAGAGATGTACCTTCTCGCCCGATGCGATACGGTAATTCGCTTTCCGCCGACCAGCGCCTTCACGCGCTATGCCCGTCTCTTCGTGCCACGTGTTATTGAGTTCGACTTGAAAGATCCGACTCGCTTGATCTTGACTGATGAATCGTCCGAGCATGAGCCGGCTTGATGAACCGGCACTCCGCTGAACAAATTCTCGGCGCCCTCGATTGAGGAGAGGTGTTCACTGGATCGCGATGTAAGCGCAGCACGCGACGAGGCAAGGCGGGGGCGCATCCTCTCCTAGCGTCTAGCGCGTCCAAAGGCTTGCTGGATCATTGTTGTGAAGGGTAGCTATTGGGCGCCTTCGGTGAATGGAAACGGCACCGCGCGCTCGACCCGCATCATTGGCATAGCAAGCTCGCACGTCGGCGATTCCGATGGGACGAGGACGTTCGCGCGCCACAGCCTCGTCGGCGCCTTAGCCGACGCCCTGCCTGATGCGAGGGCGTTCGTCGGGCTTGGTCGACAGATTGCCATCAAGCTGATGTTCGTGCTCTATGCGGTCGTGGGCGTGGCCGGTGCCGTTCTTTATTCCCGCATCCCGACACGTCTGGCAAACCGCTCGACCACAGAAGCCGCCGCCGCGCTAGGCTGTAGTGACAAATTAATGATTTGGGATTCCGTTTTGGGAGCAAATCAGATTCAACGCTGACTTTTGGAGGTTGGCGATGGATGGTGAGGTTCTTCGAGACGATCAATGGGAGCGGCTGAAGCCGTTAGTGCCCGGCGGTCGCAAAGGCCGGCGCGGTCCGCGTAGTGACGGACGCCGGTTCTTCGATGCGGTATTGTGGCTCGCCCGGTCGGGTGCGCGCTGGCGTGATCTGCCGGAAGACCGCTTCGGCCCCTATCAGACGATCAAACGGCGCTACTATCGCTGGATCGAACAGGGCATCTTCGACAAGATTTTCGAAGCCGTCGCGATCGATCCGGATATGGAGTGGTTGTCCATCGACGCCACGGTGATCCGGGCACAAGCGCAAGCGGCAGGCGGACGCCGAAAAAGGGGGGACCGCAAGCCCAGGCTCTCGGCCGTTCCCGCGGGGGATTTGGCAGCAAGATCCATGCAGTAGTCGATGCGCTCGGCTTGCCGGTGCGCCTTCACCTGGGACCCGGCCAGCAGAATGATATGGCGCCTGCCTGCGATCTCGTCCGGGGGCTGCCGGCCAAGCAGGTGCTCGCCGACCGCGCCTATGACGCCGACAGCCTGCATGACATTACTCTCGAACAAGGTGGCGAACCGGTCATTCCACCACGCCGTCATCGAAAGTATCAGCAGCCTACGACCGCATCGCCTACAAGGCCCGCTGGGGGATCGAGAGCTTCTTTGCAAAGCTCAAGCAATGGCGGCGAATCGCAACGCGCTACGACAAAATCGCCGCCAACTTCATGGGATTCATCAAAATCGCCGCCATCATGCTCTGGCTCAAATGATTAAATTGTCACTACAGCCTAGAGCGTTTCAGGTTTTCACGGAAGCATATCCGGCATTGGCGAAGTAGTTGCTGCATTCGCTGGGCTCGATGGTTGTGACGAGCTGTCCGATGTGGCGCCAGGTGTCATCGATGGTTCGCTTCTGAGCCAGGCGCATCCAGTGCTTGATCTTGGCAAAGGCCTGCTCGATCGGATTGAAATCGGGGGAATATTTCGGCAGGAACCATTAGTCTGGCGCCGGCCGCCCTGATTGCATCGCGAATGGTCTTGGCCTTATGGGAGCCGAGATTGTCGAGAATGACGATGTCGCCGGGCTTGAGGGTCGGGATCAACTGCTGTCGGACGTAGGCGTCGAAACATTCGTCATTGATCGGGCCATCGAAGACGCAGGGCGCGGTCATCTGGTCGCAGCGCAACGCACCGAGGAAAGTCAGCCAGGGGTGAGTAGGCCGGAGGGATTTCACCTGCCGGCCTCTCGCAGAACGGTGCGTGAACCTCTCGATTCACACCGCTCCCATCAGGTAAACGTGTTCGTTCCGAACGCCTGCCAGTGTACGAAGAGGTCCCGTCTATCTCGGGCAAGTTGCCGCAGGAACTGCGAAGCCCGAGTTTTGTGGAACCGAAAGCGCTTGTACTTTCGCATGATCCAGGCCTTGAGCTTCCGATTGACATAGTCAGCCAGAGAGAACAGGTCCGAACGACTGAACCGCCCATAATAGGCAATCCATCCCCGGAGGAGCGGATTGATCTGTTTGGCGATTTCAGCCAGCGTCCCCGGCGTTTGCCGCGGAATGTTCAAGCTCTTGATCGTGGCCCGCATCGATTTTAGCGCCGCCGGACTGGCCGCTGGGGTATAGCCACAGAAGAACTCATTCCGCTGTGAAGTCGCCACCTGTCGCGGCCTGAACTGGTATCCAAGGAAGTCAAATTTGACAGTCGGATACATTTCCC
>NZ_FMAJ01000022.1 GCF_900094625.1 Rhizobium aethiopicum
CGGCATCGCAGAAGGAGCGGAGCTCGTCGCCGGCGGCCCTGGCCGCCCTTCGCATCTCAATTCCGGCTATTACGTGCGCCCGACGGTGTTTGCCCGCGTCACCAACCAGATGACGATTGCGCGGGAGGAAATCTTCGGCCCGGTGCTGTCGATCATCGGTTATGACAGTGAGGATGAAGCGATCGCGATCGCCAACGATACGCCCTACGGCTTGGCTGCCTACATTCAGGGCGACCCGGAGGAAGCGCGAGCGCTCGCAGGCAGGCTGCGCGCCGGCAGCGTTCGCCTCAACAGCTCCGCCTGGGACAGTGCCGCCCCTTTCGGCGGCTACAAGCAATCCGGCAACGGTCGGGAATACGGGAAGTTCGGACTGCACGAGTTTACCGAGATCAAGGGCATAGCAGGCTTCTCGAACGAGTGAATGGTCACAGTGAGGTGTAGCCGTTTCGGATGCCTGCGCAAGAGGCGATGATTACAGCCGAACGGGAGATCCGGCGTACGCGCGATCACTGGTGATCGCGTGGGATCGACCGCTCTGAAGATGCCTTCGCGCGATAAACGACATCCCCGCGTTCCTCAGGCGCCGTTTCACTCATCCAGAAGAAGACCCGCCGACCCGTGCAATTTCGAACTCGCCGATCAAAACTCGGAAGGCTGTCGCTGCATCGATTGGAACGTCGAAAGGTCGCGCTTCGCGGACGACCACTTCGCGCCCCTGTAAACGGTTGCTGAGGAACAGCACCGGCACTCGAAAGCGAACATCGACCACGGCCGCGCAACAAACGCGTGCTAAGTCCGACGTGCCGTCGCGTCAAGCCCGGATCACATCGTCCTCCAACGCCAGCAGGTCACGCTTGCAGATGGGTCCCGAAAGGCCATGCTTGCTCCCTTCAGACGAAAGAGAAGGGGCGAATGGACCGCCCCGATCTCATCGTCGTCACAGCGTCTGAGCCCTGGCTTTTTAGGCGCGCTTGAGGGCTGGCTCCAGGCCAACGGCGGCGGCTAAGCCGCCGATATCCTTGATCTCGGTGTATTCGTAGAAGGGATTGGCCGGCTCATGGCCGCGGTTGACCCAGACCTTGCTCTTGATGCCCAGGTCATAGGCAGTCATCAGGTCGTAGCGAAAGGATGAGGACACATGAGTAATGTCTTCCGGTCCGCAGCCGAGCTTGTCGAGCATGTATTCGAAGCCCTTCATCAGTGGTTTGTATGCCCCGACTTCTTCTGCCGTGATTACCATATGGACGGGTGCGCCCAACTTTTCCACGTTCGACATGATCAGGCTGTTCATGGAGTTCGACAGGATGACCAGCGGAATTTCCTTGGCCACTTTGGACAGGCCAGCCGGGACGTCCGGGTGCGGTCCCCAGGTTGGCACCTCATCATAGATGCGTTGCGCGTCTTCGGGTTTGAACGGGATACCGATACGCTTGCAGCTGCGTTCGATTGAATTGTGCACCACTTCGACGAACGGTTTCCATGGGCCCAGCACCTCGTCAAGGCGATAGCCCCTGAAAGCCTCGACGAAGGCTGCCATCGTTTCAGGGGAGAGGCGCTCGCCGTAGACGCGCCGTGCTGCGCCGGCCATGTCGAAATTGGTGAGCGTGCCGTAGCAGTCGAAGGTCACGTACTTCGGTCGAAATTGAGTCATCGCGTGTATTCCTTCCAATTTTCATGGCACGGTGTGCCTATCCAAGGTCATTTTGGCGGGCATGCCGCCTGTCTAAAGAGGTCGCGGTCCCAACAGACCCCAGCCGACGCGGCAGGTACCCTTGAGAATCTGGTCATTTCCCCTGCCTTCAAAGCGGATCACTCCGACGTGTTCGCTGCTTTCCGACCAGCGGGAGCACACTGGCATAAGTTAGCGGCGATAGCAACCGATTGTCCAACAATTTTTTGGTCGTCCAAACGGCAGCGCACAGTCGGCCTGCGTGAGCCGCTTCCCAAAACAGTTACCCGCTAACCGAATATGTCACTGTATTTATAAGGTTTTTTGCCGTTTTCAGCTTGCAATCATCAAAAACACTAAGTTTGATCAGATCCAACATCGAAATAAATTGTTGTACAAAAATTGAAGTATGGGATACTGAGGTCATCGAACTGCATGATATGAATGAGTTTGAAGATGGGTCACAAGCATCAGTACGGGCCAGCCCGCGTCCCTGAGCTTTCCGAGGCGTGCCATACCGTGGGCGCTGCGGAAGCCGAACGAATCGCCGAGCAGCTATATGGCAAGCGCGGCTCGGCAGCGCGCTTTGAAACAGAAAAGGACGACACCTTCCTCCTCGACTGCGCCGCCGAGGGGAAGTTTGTCTTGAAGATCGCTCATCCTTCTGAGCGGATCGAGGAACTCGACTTCCAGGTGTCGCTGATGCGTCATTTGGAGCAACGAGCCCCTGATCTACCAATCCCGCGCACATTTTGCGATGTAGACGGGGCGGATTTGCCCATCGTCACGACGAGTGGCGGCGAGCGGCGAGTCGTGCGCCTTATTACCTTCCTTGCCGGCACGCCCCTCGACCGGACATCTTGCACAGCGCCACAGCGTGAACGGATCGGCGAAATCCTGGCAAAGCTGCGTCATTCCATGGCCGATTTCTCGCACCCCGCAGACGGCCGGACGGTGGCATGGGACGTCACCCATCTGCTAGACCTCACCGATCTGTTGAGCTTCATCCCTGAGGGCGGCAAGCGGGCCTGGACCGTCCGTGCGCTCGAACGGTTTGCCGAAATCAAGCCGAAGCTCGACCTGTGCCGGCGGCAAGTGCTCCACAACGACTTCAATACGTCGAACCTGGTCGTCGATCACACTAGTCCGCAGTTCCTGACCGGCGTCATCGACTTCGGCGATGCGGTCCGCACCGCCATCGCCGTCGATGTCTCCACGGCGTTGATGAACCAGATGCCAAAAACGTTCGCCCATGGGACCCGGCGTGACCTGTTCGACGAAGCGCGCGACGTTCTGCGCGGTTATCTCCGCCATGCCGAACTGACGGACGAGGAGCTCCGGCTTATTCCCTTCCTGTCGATGGGCCGCCTTGCGGTTCGTGCGCTGCTGACCTGCTGGCGCGCAGAGATCTTCCCCGAGAATAGCCGCTACATCCTGCGCAATACAGAAGCCGGCTGGGCCCACCTCGAGTGGTTTCACTCAATTTCGACCGCACAGATTTCCGATCTTTTGACACGATAGGAACAGCAATGTCCAAACAAGCGACTACCCTACCCAAGGGCTTCCGTGGCGACATGCCAAACGGCTTCAACCCTCAGGACACGTCTCATCTCACAAATGAAGATCTGGCGCATGTCGCCAGGCGGCAAAGGCTGCTCGGACCGGCTTATCGGCTCTTCTACAAGTCCCCGGTTGAGATCTCCCGTGCGAAGGGCGTGTTCCTCTACGACAAGCACGGCAACGAATATCTTGATGCCTATAACAACGTCGTGTCGCTGGGTCACTCTCATCCGCGTGTCGTTGAGGCGATCCAGAAGCAGCTCGAGGTACTCTGTACCCACACGCGTTACATGCAGGAGCCGCTGCTGGACTACGCCGAAGCCCTGATCAATACGTTCGGTGGCGAACTCGGCCGGACCGGATGCGCGATGTTCACATGCACGGGCTCGGAAGCCAACGATCTCGCCTTGCGGATCGCGCGTTACCACACACGCAGGACCGGCGTCATCGTCACGGCGGAAGCCTATCACGGTAACAGCGGCGCGGTGGCGGCAATCTCGCCGTCGCTCGGCAAGAAGTCGGCTTTGGATCCCTATCTTCGCACGGTCGCCGCGCCGGATTCCTATCGCCTGCCCGTCGAGGAAATCGGCCGGCGGATGGCCGAGGATGTCGCGCGACAGATCACCGACATCGAGCGGCATGGCGGGGGCCTAGCGGCCTTCATCGCCGATTCCGTCTTCTCCTCCGATGGTCTCTACGTCGATCCGACGGACGTATTGGCGCCAGTGGCGGAAGTTGTGCGCAAAGCTGGCGGTCTGTTCATTGCCGACGAGGTGCAATCCGGATTCGGGCGGACCGGCACCCATCTTTGGGGCCACAGCCGTCACAAGGTCGATCCGGATATCGTCACAATGGGCAAACCCATGGGCAACGGATACCCCGTTGCCGGCGTGGTGCTGCGGCCCGAACTCGTTGCCGAATTCGGATCCAGCATGCGCTACTTCAACACGTTTGGCGGCAACTCCGTTGCTATCGCCGCTGCAAGAGCCGTTCTCGACACGATCTTCGAGGAAGGCCTGTTGGACAATGCCGTCAAAGTCGGCGGCGAAATCCTTGACGGCCTCCGGAGCCTGCAGAAAAAATATGAATTTGTCGGCGATGTTCGCGGGGCCGGCCTCTATTTCGCCGTCGAACTGGTTACGGAGAGAGACCGGAAAACGCCGGACATGGACCGTGCGCTTGCGGCGGTAAACGCCCTGCGCGACCGGCGCATCCTAATTTCCGCGACGGGAGCGGACGCACACATCCTGAAGATCAGGCCGCCGCTCATCTTCACATCAGCCAACGCGGTGCGTTTGCTCGAGGGCGTCGACGAGGCGCTTCGGTCCGTGCGGATCTAGGACCCGCCAACATGCGGCGATGAGGTACAATATCATCTCCCTTGCCCTGCGCCGCAGCATGTGGCGTAGGTATACGACATAAACAACGAGCAAAGCCAAAGCCATGCCGCCGCTGCCCGCCAAGAACCACGCCGAAGATCCAGAGATGAACGTCGAGCCCTTGCCCGCTAGCGCGGTGGAAGTCCTGACACACGCCTTGCGACGGCGCATCTTGTCGGGGGATTTCCAGCCGGGCGAGTTCCTACGCGACGTGAAGATGTGCGAAGAGCATTCGACCTCGCGGCACACATTCCGTACAGCAGCCCAGGTGCTCGTCACGCAAGGTCTGTTGCGTCAGATACCGAACCGGGGCTTCGTTGTGCCGGAATTCGGGCCAGACGATATTGTCGATATCACGCGGGTGCGCGGAGCCATTGAAGGCGAGGCCATACGTCTGATCGTGCTGACCGGCGTTATCCCATCTCAGGCGCTGGAGGCGATCGATGTTATGCATAGGTCGACTCTGTCCTCCGACAGATCCCTGTTGGTTGCTGCGGACCGCGACTTCCACCGCGCGATCATCGCCTCCAGCGGTAGCGCTCGGCTCAAGCGGACCTATTCGGACCTTGAGGGCGAGATCGAGCTTCTTCTCGCACAGCGGCAGGATTTCTACTCGACCGCCGAAGAAATGGCGGAAGAACATGAGCGGCTCATCAACAGCTTGAGGAGCCGTCACTACGATACGGCGCGGGATGCATTCCAGGAGCATTGGGAAGATCTCCAGATCAAATTGCTCGATCAACGCTGACCAACGCTCGCTAGGAATGTGACGTTTCGGAGAAAGACCACCTCTCAGGCGGCGCTGGGGATGCCGGCGCCGCGGGTTCGACGCCAATCGCATGACCGGTAACGGTCACCGACAGTCAACTTGAGCCATAACGCTGCGGAGAAGTTTTATGCGTGAATACTCCATCGCAACCATACCCGCCGACGGCATCGGACCTGAGGTGATCGCTGCCGGCCGGACTGTTCTGTCAAACCTGGAGACGCGGCTCGGCGACGTAAAATTCACCTTCAAAAATTTTAACTGGGGATCTGACTACTACAAGAAGCATGGCGTGATGATGCCCTCGGACGGGCTGGAGCAGCTCAAGAAATTCGACGCTATCTATTTCGGCGCGGTCGGAGCACCGGATGTTCCCGACCATGTCACGCTGTGGGGGCTCAGATTGCCGATCTGCCAGGGCTTCGACCAGTATGCCAATGTCCGGCCAACCAAGATCCTGCCTGGAATAACTTCGCCGCTGCGCAATTGTGGGATCGGCGATCTCGACTGGGTGATTGTGCGGGAGAACTCCGAAGGCGAATATTCTGGCCATGGCGGCCGCGCTCACCGCGGCCTGCCCGAAGAGGTCGGCACCGAGGTCGCCATCTTCACCCGCGTCGGCGTCACGCGCATCATGCGATACGCCTTCAGGCTGGCCCAGTCCCGACCGCGAAAGTTGCTTACGGTTGTTACGAAGTCCAATGCCCAGCGGCATGGCATGGTCATGTGGGACGAGATCGCTTGTGAGGTGGCGGAGGAATTCCCCGAGGTTACGTGGGACAAGATGCTGGTCGATGCCATGACGGTCCGGATGACGCTCAAGCCGCAGAGCCTCGACACCATAGTGGCAACGAACCTGCACGCCGACATTCTTTCCGATCTCGCTGGTGCGCTTGCGGGTAGTCTGGGGGTTGCACCGACGGCGAACATCGATCCTGAGCGTCGCTTTCCCTCGATGTTCGAGCCGATCCACGGCTCCGCCTTCGACATTGCCGGCAAGGGCATCGCTAACCCGGTTGCCGCATTCTGGACTGCTGCCCAGATGCTTGACCACCTCGGCGAGCGGGAAGGCTCGGCCCGCCTCATGCGCGCTGTCGAGCGGGTGACCGGCGCCGGAATCCTAACCCCCGACGTGGGCGGCTCAGCTACTACCGGGGAGGTTACCGAGGCCGTCTGCGACGCGATCCACTTTTCTAACGTCTAGGCACACGTCATGCCATCTGAGATTTCGTGGTCATCTGCCCAACTCTCACCGACATCCGCGTCTTCCTCATCAGTAGGAGCTAGCCAGTGAAACTTGATCGGATCGACGTCAAAATCCTGAACGCATTGCAGACGAACGGCCGAATCTCAAATGTCGAGCTTTCGGAAATGGTCAATCTCTCGCCAAGCCCCTGTTTGCTGCGAGTGAGAAAGCTGCAGGCGGAGGGCTATATCGAGGGCTATTCTGCGCAGATCAACATTGCAAAACTGGGCCAGACGCTGACGGTGTTCACCGAAATCACGCTAAAGAACCACCGTCAACTCGACTTCGCGAGATTTCTTACTGCGATCGAGAAGGTTGATCAGGTCATCGAGTGTCATCTAGTTTCGGGAGGTTACGACTATCTCGTAAAATTCGTCACCGCCGGAATCGAAGAATACCAGACGATCATGGAGCAGCTCCTCGATTCGGAGATCGGCATTGACAAGTATTTCAGCTTCGTCGTGCTGAAATCGCCCCTGATCAAAGCGCAATTGCCGCTGGCAAGCCTGTTCCGGTAACCTCTTAGCCAACCTCGATACGGTTGGTGTGGCGTCATTCGGCATTGATGAGCAGCCGGCATCAGGAGCCGGTAGGTTGACGAGAGCGAAAAAGAAGACGGTGAGAATAGCTGCACCCCCATTTCAAAGCGGCGGAAGCGGGGATATCGCGACAGAGGACTGCATGCCGATCAAGGACACTGCATGTCGGATTATGGAATAGCAGAGTGCTGTGGGAGACAGCGACTTCTTGCTGGCCGTTCCCGCCTTTGACAATTTAGTACTGTTTGAGGCTGGCCCCCCAACGGCAGGGCGGGCGGGGAACCAGATTGCACCGTCGAGTTTGACAAGCGATTCCCTTTTTCCACCAGGATCAACCGAGTGCCTGACTTATCAACGCATAGCTGCGGTGATACGTGGACTCGCTTTTATTAAGGGCGGACCCCGGGCGTCGCATCTTAATCCCCCGGCCGGCGTGGTTGAGCCCGCGCCCTGTAAGCCATCCTGAAAGATCCGTGGAGACATCCGAGTCTATGCGGACAAACCGGCCTTGGTGATGGGCGAGCAGGAAGTCGATCAGAGCCTTGGCTTCGGAATTGTTCCTCGCAACCACCGGTCCGATGACAAGCCCACGGCCGAAAGACCGGATTGCCGCGCAGGCCTGAATGTCGCCGTTATCGCGAATGACCGCAAACCTTGCCCGCTCGGCCAGAATCTCCATCAATGGCGAACGGTCGTGGCCGCTTGCCGCGCGATCCAGCGCCACCACGCGAGCATAATCACCGCTTTCGACCCATTTTACATGGGCCGGCACCTCGACCTGCAACGGCTCGCCCTGGTGCTGCACCGTCTCTCCGGTCGCAACGAAACCCAACTTCTCGTAGAGCGGAAGGCCTTCCTGCGTGGCCACCAGATAGCAGGTCCTGTCTCCCGCTTTGGCAAGCACCTCTTCCAACATCATCCGGCCCAGGCCGCGGCCGCGCATCGCGGCATCGACGATGACCATATTGACAGTGGCGGCGTGATCGCCAAAGGGCGTCATCATGATCGTCCCGACGAGGCGATCCCCTTGGAGTGCAGCAATGCCCTCGCTTATTGACTGAACCAGTTCCCAATCCTCCCGCCGATGCGGCCATTGGACTTGTCGGGACAGTTCCAATGCACTGTCCAGATGCTTTGGTGTCATCTTCTCGAGAATGATCGCTTGGTTCGTCATGATGCGGTCCGGCCTGTGTCGTCAAGGATCAAGGTAACTTCCACAGCACAGCAGTTCCTCCCGACGTACGGACATGCGCCATTCGTTCGCGCTAAGCTTTGCCGCCTGTGCCGCATCTTTTGCCGACCGTGACAGAGTCTGTACCGCGATGCTCCGGAAAGGCCGCTAAGCAGTGACTCTCTGCAGAACAATCTGCCGCGGGTCCGAGCGAACCGGCCACTTCTTCTCCCCGCTCGCCACTTTGGCGATTTGCGATACACGCTGTTCGGCGCTTCTGTGAAGGCCGAGAGGGCATTCCGGAAAATCGCTGCTGCTTTATAAGGCGTCTGATCGGTACGACGGAACGTGTTCGGCAATGAAGGCTCCTGACTTCCTCCGGTCAACTCAGCCAATAGCTTGGCTGGCCAAGCAAAAAGTTTGAACCGCTAGTATTTCAGATCGACCCGCCGCGCCGCGAACCATCGCAACGACGCTGCCCTCCTTAGGTAGTCCCCAGTCCGCGAGTGGTGACGAAAGGCCGGTCTGTTCAGGGATATCGACTCTTACAATGCGACCTTCCTTGCCCGAGAGGATGAAGGCAAGCAAGTCCCTCGCCTGTTCCGGATTTTCCGCAACGACGGGCCCAACGACTTCACCCTTTCCGAACAACCGCGTAGCCGCAAATGCGACGATACGATCACCTTTCCGGATGGCGGCGAAACTCCCCTCATTCGCCAGGGCATTGTATAACGCGTCACGGTCGGCCCCGAATGCCGTACGATCGAGCGCTTTGATTGCCGGCAGCGCGTCAGGCCCGATCCACTCAACATTCTCAGGAGCACCGACCTGACCGGCAATGCCTTGATGACGGAGGATTTGGTGCGTCGCGACGAATCCGAGTTTTTCATATAAAGGCAAGCCGTCATTCGTCGCCGTCAATCGGCATTCACGCTCACCAGCGAGTTCCAACACGGCGGTGGTCAATTTTCTTCCCACCCCTCGTCCACGCTGGCTTTCATCGACAATAATCATGTTAATGGCAGAGCAAGTGTCGCCGAAGGGAGTCATGAGGGCGGTACCCACAACCCGGTCGCCGGCGAGCGCAACGCGTCCTTCGCTCAGAAACCGTATCATTTCCCAGTCTTCCCTCCTGTGCGCCCAACCCGCTGCACGCGACAGCGCGAGGGCTCCGCCCACATGATGAGCCTGGAAAGGCGCAAGAACGATCGATTCCGTTTGCATGAGTTCATCCATTCGTAGGTCTCCTGCTCACCAGTGATAAGAGCGAAGGGTCTATGAAGCCGCGGCGGAGAAGCGAGACTCCTGGCCGTACCGGACACGGATATACAAGCCGAGTAACGAGCGACTGATAAACAGCCCATCGATTTCAAGTCTCGCCGGCCGAAACGGCTTGCCTGCCGCCTCGCCCCGTCTGCAGATGCGAAGATGCACGTAAAAGCGGCGTCGTTTGCTCGAATGATCAGGTGACGGTGACGAAAATCTTCCGCACCGTCTCGATTGTCTTCCAGACCCCGACGTAGCCCGGCTTCATCACGAAGCTGTCGCCCGCGCGATAAATGACCGGCTCCTTGCCCTTTTCCGTCAGTTCGATCACACCATGTACAAGATGGCAGAATTCAAATGTTTCGCCCTTGATGGAGTGCGTTTCACCGGGCGTCGCCTCGAAAACACCGGTATTGACCTTGCCGTCCTTGGCGGTGTCCTGCAGCCATGTCTTGAAGGCGGGGCTGCCCGCAATAAGGCGCTCCGGATCGGCAGTTCTATGCTTCGGCTCGAAGCATGGGTTCGGGTCGATGGTTTTCAGTAGGGACATTCATCTCTCCTATTCTTGCTGCAGTTCCCCGCGGCATTGTTCCGTGTTTTGGAGCCTGCCAGCCGTCGGCACATGATTGCCAACTGGCAACCGGGATTGCTCGCAACGACCTACCAGGTGACGGCGATGTACTTCGTTTCGAGATATTCGAGCATGCCGTGATGGCTGCCTTCGCGCCCGAGGCCGCTCTGCTTCATGCCGCCGAACGGCGCCGCAGCGTCGGAAACGACACCGCGGTTAATCCCGACCATGCCGCTTTCCAGCCTGCCGGCGACCGCAAGCACACGCTTGAGGTCTCGGCTGAAGATATAGGACACAAGCCCGTATTCGGTGTCGTTGGCCAGTTCGACAACCTCGTCCTCGGTATCAAACACAATCACCGGCGCAACCGGACCGAAGATTTCTTCGCGAAGAATCTCGGCATCCGGAGAGACATTGGCGAGAACAGTTGGCAAATAATAGAAACCCTCGCCGCTCAATCTGCTACCGCCTGTCACCAGCCGAGCTCCCTTGGAGATCGCGTCGTCTACCAGGCGCTCCACCTTGGTCACCGCTGCATCTGTGATCAGTGGGCCAAGCTGCGTATCCGGTGCCAGTCCTGGCCCGACGTTGAGCGCTGCCATCTCCTCGGCGAAGCGCCGAATGAAGTCGGCGGAAATTCCCCTTTGAACGTAGAAGCGATTTGCCGCCGTACAAGCCTCACCGCCGTTGCGCATCTTTGCAACCATTGCGCCGGCGACCGCCGTTTCCAGGTCGGCATCATCGAATACGATGAATGGCGCATTGCCGCCCAATTCCATTGAACAACTGACGACCTGGTCCGCGGCCTCGCGCAGCAGTATCCTGCCAACGCCGGTCGAGCCAGTGAACGACAGCTTCCTGACGCGCTTGTCATGCAGCATTGCGCTGACCACAGGGCCGGCTTTTTTCGTGGGAACGATGTTGACCACTCCGGCAGGAACACCTGCCTGCCGCATGAGTTCTCCAATAGCAAGCGCCGTCAGAGGCGTCTCGGCTGCGGGCTTCAGGATGCAAGTGCAGCCCGCAGCCAAGGCCGGGGCAATTTTTCGGGTCGCCATCGCTGCCGGGAAATTCCAAGGCGTTACCAATATGGCGATACCAATCGGCTCATGGCTGACAATGATCTGGTTTGCGCCCGAAGGTGCTGATCCAAATTCTCCGGGAGCCCTCACGGCCTCCTCGGCATACCAGCGGAAAAACTCGGCCGCGTAGGCGACTTCCGATCTCGCGTCGGGGAGCGCCTTGCCGTTTTCCACCGTGATCAGTTGCGCCAGCCACTCTGCTTGTTCGAGAAGAAGGTGAAAACACTTCATCAGGACGTCCGAGCGCCGCCGCGGCGACGTTGCTTTCCAGGCCGCAGCGGCCTTTTCTGCCGCGTCGAGGGCCGCCATTGCATCCGGGATGTCGCCGTCACAAACTGCGGCGATTGCTTCCGCAGTCGAAGGATCGATCACATCGAAGGTCCGGCCACCTTTTGCCGAGATCCATTCGCCGCCGATGAACAATTGCGTGGGAGCTTCGCATGCGACAGCCGCCTGCGAAGGCGCACGGCTTGTTTCAAGTGTCGGAGTTGCTTTCACGTTCACCACCATTCGCTACCAATCAGGATCGTTGTGCGATCAATATAGAATTGGTTTAGCGATTGGTGTCAATATAGATCAAATTGGTCTCGCGGATTATTTTCGATCTTCTGCAGCCGCGATGCCTTGCGGCAAGCACAAAAGCTCAAATCGACTGGCGTTCTCCCTCCTGCGCAAAGGGAGAACGCCTGCGAAAAGGAGCTTTCTCGGTGGACGCGAATGAGCGTTCAGGCGGGCCTTTCCGAAGCGCTCGTTCGCCACCTGATGAGCCGCTTCTCGGCGATGTTCGAGGATGCTGTCGATGATCAACACAAAGATTGCGGGGATCAGAATGCCTGCGAAGACACCCACTGCATCGAATTGCCTTCGGCCTGAGCGATTAGATAGCCGGGCCCGGCAGAGGAGCCGAGATATTCGCCGATAATCGCCCCCACAACTGCGAAGCCGACCGAAGTGCGCAACGACGACAAGATCCAGCTTGCCGCCGATGGGAAATAGACATGACGCAGGAGATCAGACCGAGTGTCTCCCAAAAGCGGGCATTCGACAACACAACCGGGTTACCTCGCGCACGCCTTTGCATTGCGTTGAAGAAGGTGACGAAGAAAACCAGTAGTTACGGCGAGCGCCACCTTGGGGCCGGTAATCAGCGCCCTGCGCCAATTGCACGCGCTTGCGGCTGACCGCCGGAAAGCTGATGCGAATAGCGATGCTCGAAACCTTTGAGCCCGACTTCCGCGAGCCATCTAAGCTCTCGTGCCGCCTACTGTCACTTGCTTACCGTCGCCACCGGTGGTGTCTCCCCACCCAGTACTTTCTGGAAGACCTCGGCGTCCACATTTGCGCCGCTCAAGATGAGGCCGACTTTTCTGCCGCGCATGGCAGAGGCTTCCTTAAGCATCGCCGCAAGTGACGCGGCGCCGGCACCCTCGGCGACATTGTGGGTCGCGCGGTAGATGAGGCGCATCGCTTCGGCAACCTCCTCGTCGCTGACGGCGACGATCCGCGAGGCGCCATTCGAGTAGATTGCGAAAGCTTCTTCGACGGGAATGCGTACGGCCATGCCGTCGGCGAACGTCAGTGCCGTTTCGGTTTCAATCAGCCGTCCGGCCTCGAAGGAGAGCTTCGCGGCCGGCGCGTGCGTCGAAACTACGCCGATCACTTCCGTCTTCAGGCCCAGGGCCTCGCGCGCGGCGATGACGCCGCAAATTCCCGAGCCGCAGCCAATGGGCACATAGACCGCATCGAGATCGGGCACTGCGGTGAAGAGTTCCAACCCATAGCTTGAGACACCCCGGACAATTTCCTCGTGAAAGGGCGGTACCAGAAATAGGCCGGTTTCGGCGGCAAGTCGCCGGGCTTCGGTACGGGCCTCGTCGAAGTCGCGGCCGTACTCGATGACCTCGCCGCCGAAGGCCCGCATGGCCGCGTTCTTCTCGACCGAATTGCCGTGCGGGACAACGATTTTGGCGGCAAGACCGGCTGCCCGCGCGGCACGGGCCTGGCTCTGGCCGTGATTCCCGCGCGTTGCTGTGACGATTCCCGTGGCCGAACGCCCGCTGCGGCGGAGCTAATCCATAAAGGTGATTCCGCCGCGGACCTTGAAAGCGCCGGCCGGCGTATGATTCTCATGCTTGATCCAGACCACGGCCCCTGCCATTTCCGAGATCTGCGGCCACACGTATTGCGGTGTAGGTGACATTTGCCGGTAGACGAGTGCGGCGGCTCCCTCGAGGTCCTTGCGTGCGAACAGATGCATGCCTTGCTTCCTTGCTTGTTCGACGCGTAACCAGCGTCGTTTACCAGTCCAATAACGTGGCGAAGGTATCTGCCACCTACGGCATCTCCACCATACCCCACCTACAATATCGGCGCTTCCTCAGGTAAATATGGGAAGCGCTCCTGCCTTGGCAGTCTTTCCGCCAGTTCCGACCGCCCATCCGGTCTGCACGCTCTCCTGCTCCCCGTCAGACCGGCGCAGTCATTGGGCTATGACGGCACAAGGGCTGTTCGGTGGGGCAGTGGCGCTTGTTATTCTGATGATCAATCGTGGATCGATGACGCCTCTCATGTCCGGCCCTCAGTGATCTCGCGCACTGCCGCGATGGCCTCGTCGACAGCGGCACGGTTGACGTCCAGATGGGTGACCCAGCGCATTCGCCCACCTGGCCAGAAACTCGCCGCGATGCCGAGTTCACGTAGCGCGTGGGACAGCCGGTTCGCCAGATCGGGCGAGAGCTCGACAAAGACCACGTTTGATTGCGGCGGGGTCACCTTCAGCCCCTCAATTCCCGCAAATGCTTGCGCGAGCACCCGAGCATTGGCGTGGTCCTCGACCAGCCGGTCGACGTGATGGTCGAGCGCGTACAGCCCAGCCGCTGCAATTATCCCTGCCTGCCGCATTCCGCCGCCGAGCATCTTGCGCCACCGGCGCGCACGGGCGATCAAAGGGGCATCGCCGACCAGCACTGATCCGAGCGGCGCCCCCAGCCCTTTTGAAAGGCACAGCGACACGCTATCGAAGCCCTCTGCCAGGTACCCGACATCAACGCCGAGCGCCGCAGCCGCGTTGAACAGCCGCGCGCCATCGAGATGGGTGGCGAGCTTCCGCTCCTGCGCAAATTCGACGACCTCGGCCAGATGATCGCGAGGCAGGACCCGCCCGGCGAACGTGTTCTCGATGCTGACCAGTCGCGTGATCGCGAAATGCGGATCATCGTCCTTCACCGCGGCGTGAAGCTCCTCGATGGGGATCGTGCCGTCGGCGCGCACCGGCAATGGCTGCGGCTGGACCGAGCCCAGCACCGCAGCGCCTCCGGCTTCCCACAGATAGGTGTGAGCTCCGGTTGCGCAGAGAAATTCCTCGCCGCGCTGGCAATGGCTCATGATCGCAGCGAGATTGGACATGGTGCCGGTTGGCACGAACAGTCCCGCTTCCTTGCCGAACAGTGCGGCAAGTCGGGCCTCGAGCGCCTTGACCGTAGGGTCGTCGCCGAGGACATCGTCGCCCACCTCGGCGGCAGCCATCGCTGCACGCATGCCAAGGGTGGGACGGGTGACCGTATCAGAGCGGAAGTCCAGGCGGATAGCAGCATTGGCTTGCATGATCGAGACCCTATCGGTTTGGCTGTATCGGTCATACTAGCGAATGGATAGGCTCGGACTATCTATATAAACTGACGGATTATGGTGATAATGGATCACCAATCATGCGATCTAGCCGCGTCGAGTCATCGACGCCATATCAATGTGGCATTGCAACTGCCTTTGGCCACCGCCTGCGACATCGAACTTTGGCATTATCTTTCGCGGCCTGTCTGCCAGCGGCTGCCGCCTGTGACGTCACATATGCTGCATCGCTTTTACAGCATGCGGCTACCCTCTTCGATGGAGACAACGCGCGAAACGTTGCCGTCTTGTCCTACTCTGCAGATTAGAGGAGCCGTGCTTTCAGGAGAGCGCCCGCCTCGACTGCTCCTCCCTACTTCGAGATGGAAATTGATATGATTTCAAACATACCGGTGATACTTTCTCACCAATGAAGCGTTCGGACATTCCATGCCTCGATGATCTGCGTGCCTTTGAGGTCGTTGCGCGCCTGGGTTCCGTGCGTGCAGCCGCGATTGAGTTAAATTTGACGCACGGTGCTGTCAGCCGGCGTGTTTCGAAACTTTCCGAACACCTCGACATTCGTTTGCTGGAAGTTGATGGGCGTGGCCTAAGGCTGACGGGAGAGGGCTCACGGCTCGCTCAGGCGACGACAGACGCTTTGTCCCTCGTGTCGGCGGCGCTGGAGGATATCCGCAAAGTCGACCTGTCACCACCGATTGTCGTTTCATGCGAACGATCCGTCGCCATGCGATGGTTGATCCCGCGCCTCTCGGAATTCCAGGATCACCATCCCGAAATCGACTTTCATCTTTCGGTCGGTGGTGGGGGTTTCGATTTTGCGCGCGACCGTATTACCCTTGCAATCCGCAGGCTGGATTTCGCGATCGATGCGAATTGGCAGGTCGAACGGTTGATCGAGGAGGAAGTCGGTCCTGTCATGTATCCCGCCATGACGGACCGGTTTGCTGCGGGCGATTATGTCGCGCTTGCTGCAAAGACCCGGCCGGATGGATGGCAGAAGTGGTCCGCCGCCCATCCGGACGCGCCGAAGCCGCGCTCGACGCGCTTTCTTGACCATCATTTCCTGATGGTGGAGGCCGCAGCCAGCGGTCTCGGTGTGGCCATGTGCCCAAAGATCATTGCCATTGACGATATCCGCAAAGGCCGCCTGACCGCACCACTCGGCTTTCACCCTGATGGTTCATATTACGGCGTTATTCGTTCCGCGTTGGCGAAGAGGACGGCTGGAATCGATCAATTCGTGTCTTGGCTTCTCGCCACCATCCAAGAAGATTTTCATGCTGCGTCATGAGGTCGGCGGCAAAGAGCAGACGACTGTCAACTTTCAAAGAACGTGCCGGCACTTCGTTCTTCGGCGCGCGCAAACGCCAGCGTGGCAATAGCGGTATCCTGAACACCGGTGCCCGTAAGATCGGCTATGGTGATGTCCGAGGCACTTCTGCGGCCCGGTCTGGCACCCACAACGACCTGACCTAGCTCCGGAAAATCAGCGTCACTTGCGACGAGACCTGCGTCGATGGCATGGCGCAATTCACCCAATCTTCGCGTTTGTTTGAGGCTGTCAGCCACGTAAACATCTGCCGCTTTGATAGCGATGGGGTCAATCTCGTTCTTATGTTCTGCGTCCGAACCCATGGCGGTCAGGTGCTGTCCGGGTTCGAGCCACGAGGCATCGACAATCGGTCGGTCGGCAGGTGTCGTCGTGACGACGA
Source organism: Rhizobium aethiopicum (assembly GCF_900094625.1). GTDB lineage: Bacteria > Pseudomonadota > Alphaproteobacteria > Rhizobiales > Rhizobiaceae > Rhizobium > Rhizobium aethiopicum. The sequence goes on from NZ_FMAJ01000022.1 coordinate 16,592, forward strand.
TCTGTGACCCGGCGATCGCGCTTCGCGGATCCTCAAATGCGGAAATGGACAGATCTTGTCTGCCTCTGATCTGCCCGACAAGCGCTTGCGCCCGTCGATAATCACGCGCCCAAACGCGGATCTCTCGAATTGGTCTCACCAGCATGAGGGCCTCGAGTTGCAGCCTGGCCTGAACGCCCGCCCCGAAGACCGTTGCAATCGACGCGTCCTTCCGTGCCAGATGGTTTGCCGCGACAGCGCCAGCGGCCGCTGTGCGAACGTCGGTGAGGTAGCCATTGTCCAGCAAGAGCGCCTGCACCAAGCCCGTTTTGCTCGACAGCAAGACCATCAGACCGTTGGTGCTGGGAAGCCCGATCTTTGGATTATCAAAGAAACCAGGGCTGACCTTGATGGCAAAGCTGCTCAAACCATGAACATAAGCCGTCTTCACATCGACTTCGCCTCTGCTGTCGGGCACGTCGAGGCGCAAAATCGGCGGCATCTGAACCGCGTTTTCCACGGCCAATGCGCGGAAAGCGTTTTCAACGCAATTCACCGCATCCATGTCGAGCGGAACGATGGTTTGAAGCTCTGACTCGGTCAAAATCCTTATTTTTGGCATCAGCGTCCCTCATCAATTGTGTCAAGGCCGTTGGCCACCTTCATGTGCAAGGCCATGTCAATGTTACCGCCTGAAAGAATGGCAACGATCGGGCCTTCAACCTGCGCCAGTTTACCTGAGAGCAGCGCAGCAATGCCGACTGCCCCAGCACCCTCGATTATCTCACGCTCACACGCATAGGCGTGACGTATGCCAGCGGCTATCTCGCGCTCGCTGACGAGCACCACGTCGTCGAGAAGGGTTTTGCACATCGGGTACGTCCAGGCATTGGCCAAACCGACGCCGCCGCCGAGCGAGTCGGCGAAACTTCGATGTTCTTCGACCTGGACCGGGTGCCCCGCGTCGATGCTAGCTTTCATCGCCGCTCCCCTTTCCATAGTTATACCGATTACCTTGGCATCCGGGCGCACCGTCTTGACCGCCGCCGCGACACCTGCTGCCAGACCGCCGCCGGACAGGGGAACGAGAACCGCGGCGACGTCAGGCATCGCCTCGACGATTTCAAGCCCGACGGTGCCCTGGCCGGCGATGATCCAGGGGTGATCAAAGGGCGGGATCATGCTGAGGCCCTCCTCCGCGACGAGACGATCAACCTCAACCTGCGCTTCATCTTGGGATGACCCGACGATCCGTACGCGAGCGCCGAGCCGGCGGATTTCGGACACCTTGTTTCCCGGCACGAGGTGCGACATGCAAATGGTCACTCGGGAGCCAATCGCGCCGGCGGCATAGGACAGCGCGCGTCCGTGATTGCCAGTGGAAGCCGCAACAACGCCTCTATCTCGCTGGGATTGGGTGAGCTGCAATACGGCATTGGTTGCTCCACGGAGCTTGAAGCTTCCGGTCAACTGGCGATGCTCCAGCTTCAGGCTGACTTGTGTCCCGGCCAGTTCGGACAGTGTCGCCGACATGACGACAGGCGTGATCCGGATGTGCTTGCTGATGCGCTCGCGCGCCTGCTCAATCGTTTCCAGACTAATCATGTCTGTTCACCTTAACTCCGGCCTTTGCTAGTTGTTGTCTGCTGCGCGTAACGCCAACGCAGGGCTTGGTTGCAAGCGGACGACACGAACTTTTTTCGGCGCCGTGGCGGACTTGCAGAAACGAGATGCATCTGAGCCTCAGCTCTTAAGGCGTCTGAGGAGCATCTTCCTGTCGTGCCGCGCATACATCGAGTAAACGATAGGAATGAACCAGGGTTTGCCGTTGAAGAATGGCACGGCCCTCGGGGCGGCATCGAAATCGAACGCAGAGCGCGATTGTTCCCCGTCACCGAGGATCTTGAACGCCGCCTTCTTGCCCAGCCATCTGGCCCACACGACACCGGAGCCGCAATAGCCGGTCGCATAGACTGTATTTCCGCGGGAGAACATGCGCGGGATCATGTCGCGGTTCATGGCGACATAGCCGAACCAGCTGTGTGTAAGACCTATTCCTTCGAGTTCGGGAAAGAGCCGAGCAAGTTCGCTTTGCAGATGTGCAATCGGAGCGGCGGAGTCTCCTTCAGTCGTCCCGTCGCGCCCGCCGAACAGGATCCGAGATCCATCGTGCGACGGCCGATAATAGTAGCTGAGCTTACGCAGGTCGCCATACATCATGCGTGGCGGCATCAGCCGATCCATCACCTCTCTGTCGAGCGGCTCAGTCGCAATTATCCTGCTGCGGACTGGAACAAGCCGGCGACGGAGCCACGGGTCGAAACCGTCGGTGTAGCCATCAGTGCAGACAAGAAGCTTTCTGGCGAAAACCTCTCCGCGCTGCGTTTGAATTCGCACGCCTCCGGCCTCGCTAGTCGAACCGAGGACTGCGGTATTTTCATGTATGACCGCCGTCGATGAGCTTACCAGATTGATCATGGCCGCAAGAAGCTTGGCCGGTTGCAGCCCACCGATGTCTTTGCGCACAAGGCCGCCGACATAAAGGTCGGTTCCGATGAACTTCGGAACATCGGCCCTTTCCACCGGATATGCCTCAATGCCGAGATTTTGATGCAGAAAGTCTGCCTGACGACGGAGTTCGTCGGCTTCATCACCCGTCATGGCCCCGCTGAAGGCGCCAGACATCGAGAAATCGCATTCGATATTCTCGTCTCTGAGGAAGCGCCAGAGATCCTCTCGCGCCGCCTTGCCTTCCAGGAGAATGGCTTGCGCCCTCTCCTGCCCGAACCGTCTGACCATATCCCTCCGCCCCGGGCGGATACTTCCGCTGGCCATGCCCCCATTGCGGCCCGATGCCGCAAGGCCAAGGGCCTGACGGTCGAACAGCTGGACATGCTTGCCCGCACGGGCAAGTTCGAGCGCTGCCGACAAACCCGTGTACCCTCCCCCAACGACCGCCACGTCGCATGTCTTCTCGACGTTCCGCGATGGCAGGGAAGGAAATGTGCTGTCCTCCCACCAATAAGGCGTGGATTTGATGGGATGCACTTGAGCTTGGGCCATGAGAGTTTAAGTTCCGGAAAGATGATTTCAATCGATTATTGGCTTAGTCTCGGCAGACCCAAAGCTTTCGCGTCGTTTCGATCACCCTCCAGGTTCCGACGAAACCTGGATGCATGGCGAAAGCGTCGCCGGCAACGATGCGTCGCGGCTCACAGCCATCCTCAATCAATTCGGACACACCCGACAGAATGACACAGAATTCGAAAGTTTCGCCCTTGATCGAGCGGTAGGCGCCGGGCGTCGCTTCCCAGACGCCGGAACGAACGACGCCGTCGGCGGTCTGCGCGATGTCCCAGGAGAGAAACTGCGGATTTCCCTCGACCAGCCTTTCAGGCGCGGGCTGGCCTTTACGCGGTTCAGGCAGATTGTTGTAATCGACGAAAGTGAGTTTGGACATTGGAAGACCTTTCTTGGATCTGTTTATCGGGCAAACGACAGGCGCCGTTCGAGGAGTTTCAACCCCGTCAAGACGACGACGTTTATGGTGAGATAGAACGCTGCGGTGACCATGAAGATGTCCATGATCGCGAACGTCTCGCTCATGAGCCGCTTCGCATATCCGGTGATTTCCAGAACGGTAATCGTTGACGCGAGGCTGGATTCCTTCACGATGATCGCCGCCTCGCTGCTATAAGCGGGAAGCGCCTGGCGCACGGCAAGCGGGAACTTCACCCTCCTGAAGACGTGCCACGGGTGCATGCCACAGGCTTCAGCCGCCTCGATAAGTCCTTTCGGCAGGGAGAGGAAAGCCGTGCGGAAAATCTCCGCCGTGTAGGCACCGGTGTTGAGCACCACGGCAAGGATTGCAGCGTTCAGCCCATCTCCGATCATCCACCACAGAATGGGGTTCTGACGAATAAAACTCACCTGGGCCAAGCCGTAATAGATGACGAAGACCTGGACCAGCATAGGCGTGCCCCGGAAGATCGCGCAGTAGGCGTCGCATACGCGGCGCAACACCCGGCTTCTCGAGCAGCGCGCGAGCCCGACGGCGACACCAAAGGGAAGCCCGATACCGACGCCGAATACGGCGATCAGCAACGTCGTCTTGGCACCTATGACAAGGAACGGAACGGCATATGCAATTATTCCAAGATCCATGTCATCTTCCTCGGAAGCCGCGGTCGAGCGCACGTTCGGCGCTGGAAAACGCGGTTTGACTGACTGCGGTCATGCAGAAGAAGAGCGCCGCAGCGATGCAGTAGAAAAGCAACGGGGATCGCGTGATTCCTGCACCGATGGCAGCCGTCCTCATCAATTCCTGTAAGCCGACGACCGAGACGAGCGAAGTATCCTTGATCGTCATCTGCCAGACGTTGTTGATCCCGCCAAGCGCCAGCCGCAGTGCCAGTGGGAACGTGATGCGCATAAACGTTACACCTCTAGGCAAGGCGAGCGACTGAGCGGCTTCCAGCAGACCGTACGGCACTGCCTGAAGCGCACCCCGGATGACTTCGATCGAATACGCGCACGAGATGACTGCAATCGCGATTACCCCGACGATGTAGGGATATGCGTTATCAGCCGAGTCCTGGTAGCCGAACGTGGCCGTAATCGCCTTCACCCACTCGATCGACCCGAAAAACAGGAGATAGATGACCAGCAAGCCCGGAACGCCACGAACAAGAATGCTGTACCCATCGACGAGTTGCGAGACGAACACGACCTTCCGCCAACGCATGATGGCCAAGGGGGTTGCAACGAGAAAACCGAGTGCCATTCCGATCAAACCGATCACGATCGTGACGACACTTCCTTTCAGCAGAGCCAGCGCCCAACTCTGCTCCACCATCAACACCCAAAGGTCACCCAACATGGACACAATCCCCGTGACCTGCCCTGGGCCGTGCCAAGGCAGGCTTCATGTTCGAAACGATCACTTCTTGCAGGGAATCGTGTAGTCGTCCTGGAACCAATGCATCGAGGCTTCCTTGACCTTGCCATCGTTGATCATCTTGCAGAGGGCGGCATCAACCTTGGTCTTGAGTTCGGTATTGCCCTTGCGCATGCCGACTCCCATGCCATGGCCAAGAACGTCTGGGTCATCCATGGCCATGATCTTCAGGTCGATCCTGGTGAAGTTGGCGCCGTCGGGCGTTGCGAAAAAATCCATCCATGTCGGCGAATCCGCGAAGGCGACGTCGATACGGCCGCTCGCGAGATCGGCAGTCAGCTGCGTGACGGCGTCGTATGTCTTAAGATCGGCGCCGTGCATCCGCTTCTCCATGAACCTGGCGTAGGTCGTCCCGGTGACGACACCGACACTCTTGCCCTGGAGGGCCTTTTCGATTTCGGCGAGGCTCTTGAGCCCTGCAAGCGGGGAGTCCTTGGCGACAGCGAAATAGAGCGGTGTTGTCGCATAGGGGATGGAGTAGTCGATCTTCTTCTGACGTTCGGCGGTGATACCAAGGCCGGAAATGATGACGTCAAAGCGATCGCTGTCCATGGAAGGCACCAGCGAGCTGAACGTCTGCACAACGAATTCGCACTTCAGTTTCAGCTCGGCGCAGATGCCGTTGGCGATATCGGCGTCGAACCCGGTCACCTTGCCGCTCGGATCGGCCATGCTGAACTTCGGCGCATCGCCCTCCGTTCCGATGCGCAGAACGCCGTCCTTTGCCGACGCGCCCGTCGCCAGTGCGCAGATGAGAAGGCTGGTTGCGAATGCTGACTTGACGAGATTGGTGTTGATCATGATTGTTACCCCTTATGGTTTTCGTTGTAGTGCGTTTTCAAGCGTTGGCCGCCATCACTGTCGATAGAAACCGCTTCACCCCTTCCGTCGCGGGATTTCGAAATAATTCCTTCGGTTCGTCATCCTGCTCGAGGCGGCCGTTTTGCAGGAATATCATCCGGTTCGACACATCGCGTGCGAACCGCATTTCATGCGTGACGAGGAGGATGGTAGCCCCCGCTTCCGCCAGCGCCCTTATGACTTTCAGCACTTCACCCACGAGCTCGGGGTCCAGTGCAGATGTCGGCTCATCGCACAGCATCAGTTTTGGTTTCATTGCCAGAACACGCGCGATTGCTACGCGTTGTTGCTGCCCGCCCGAAAGCTGTTGCGGGTAGCGGTCACGGAAACTCGCCATGCCGACTTTCGACAAGGCCGAGAGCGCAACCTCTTCGGCGTCTTTCTTGCCGAGTTTCAGCACCCAAACGAGTGCCTCGGTCACGTTTGACAGGACGCTCAGGTGAGGCCAGAGATTGAAATTCTGGAACACCATGCCAATCTGTCTGCGAAGGTTCCTGATCTCGCGAGCGTTGACGATCTGGCTTCCGCCGCGCGTGTCACTGCCGACTGAGGCGGACTGACCCATGCACTCGATCCGACCTGATGTCGGCGTCTCCAGAAAATTGATACAGCGAAGCGCGGTGCTTTTTCCGCAACCGGATGACCCGATCAGAGAGATGACTTCACCTTCTCTCATATCGAAGCTGATACCATCCAGCACCTTCGTCGATCCAAACGTCTTGGTGAGTTCGTGAACCTTTAGAATTGCGTTCATGCGCAAAGCCTCAGACAATCGCCCATTCGTTATCCCGCCACCAGTCCCTGGGAGTCCAGCTCCCGCAGCACCTCGTCGACCGCAGCCCTTGCGATCGCAACCATTTCGTCGATTTCCGCTTCCGTCATCACAAGTGGCGGTGCAAAGCCCAGAATGTCTCCATGCGGCATTGCGCGCGCAATGAGGTTGCGATTTCGAGCGGCTTGGGAGATGCGCGCGCCGACCTTCAGGCCCGGATCGAACGAAGCCCGGCTACCGCGATCGGAAACGAACTCGATGGCAGCAAGCATGCCGACACCACGAACTTCCCCGACGATCGGGTTCTGCTCGAACTCTGCCTTCAACCGTTGCAAAAGATAAGCGCCTTTCGTCGCGGACTGTCCGGCCAGATTTTCACGCTCGACGATATCAAGAACTGCGTTCGCCGCCGCGGCGCCGATCGGATGACCCGAATAAGTGTAGCCGTGTGAGAACGAGCCCACACGCGGTGTCGCCTCCTCCATGACCTCGTAGACTTTTTGCGAAACGATCGCCGCCGACAGCGGCACATAGGCTGACGTCAAGCCCTTGGCGACGGTGATCAGATCGGGATCCATACCGTAGAGATCCGAACCGAACATTGCACCGGTGCGGCCAAACCCGCAGACCACCTCGTCGGCAATCAGCAGTATGTCGTACTTCTTCAGCACAGCTTGGATTTTCGGCCAGTATCCTGCCGGCGGCGGTGTAATGCCTCCCGTTCCAAGGACCGGCTCCGCGATGAAGGCGCCGACCGTGTCCGGCCCTTCGGCGAGAATAAGCGCTTCCAGTTCATCAGCGCGACGCTGCGAAAAGGCTTCTTCGGTCTCACTAGGCATCGCACCGCGATAGAAATGCGGGACGCCGGTACGCAGAATCCCCGAAACCGGTAGATCCATATGATCGTGGTAAAAGCTCAAGCCTGTCATGGAACCGGAAACTACAGAACATCCATGATAGCCACGCTCACGCGAGATGATCTTCTTCTTTTGCGCTTTCCCGCGAAGATTGTTGTAATACCAGACGATCTTCGCCTGCGTCTCATTCGCGTCCGAACCGGACAGCCCGTAGAAGACCTTGGACATGTTGCCTGGCGCCATTCGCACCAGTCGATCCGAAAGTCGCGCGAGCTCCTCGGTCGTGTGTGCGGCGTAGGAATGATAATAGGCCAGCTTGTAGGCCTGCCGGGCGATTGCTTCGGCGACTTCGGTGCGGCCGTAGCCGACATTCACGCAATAGAGGCCCGCAAACCCGTCCAGATATTCCCGGCCGGATGCGTCGCGGATACGAACGCCTTTTCCAGTCTCGACGATGGTAGGATCGGCCTCCCCGGCGGCGTAATTCTTAAGGTAAGTGAACGGATGCAGAACGGTCCTGCGGTCCATCTCAGCTATTTCAGCAATATTGGTCATTTCTCAATTCCTCATGCAGCGAGGTCGTCGTCGGGCTGAGCGTTTCCGCGGCCTCTGTCGTCTCTGAGAAGCGTAGAATCATTCAGACGCGCAATTCCTGCATAGGGGTTGCCCGGACGAGGAAATTCTGCTTATTGAGCCTGTCATACGATGAAATCCTGCTGAGTGTCCCAATGCAGCTCGATCGCCTAGATGCTCGTCTTCTCAGCATTGTGCAGAATCATAACAGGCACAGCAGCGAGGAGCTCGGTGCGATGGTCGGTCTTTCGGCCACTGCGGTGCAGCGCCGTCTCAAGCGGCTGCGTGAAGCCGGAGTGATTGAGGCGGAGGTTGCGGTTGTGAAACCCAAATCTGTCGGTCGGCCGATCGCAATGCTTGTCCTGGTCACGCTCGAGCGCGAAAGGGCAGACATCGTCGATCGGTTCAAGCAATCGATCCGGCAGACGCCGGAAGTGATGAACGGCTACTATGTGACGGGAGATGCGGATTTCGTCCTGATTGTCACTGCCGAGAGCATGGAGGACTACGAGGTCTTCACCCGCAAGTTCTTCTATGAAAATCCCGACATCAAGGGCTTCAAGACAATGGTGGTGATGGACCGCGTCAAGACTGGCTTTTCAGTTCCGATCGACTTTGATCACTTCTCCTGAATTTTCACCGACAGGCGCTGGAGACGCATAGTCTCTGCGCAAAAATTGACGCTTCGATGGATTGCATGGACGAGCCGGTTTCCCGAGTGCTTGGGCCGGATCACCGACACGCGGCAAGCGGTCAGCATCATGAGCAAAATGCACGGCAGATTGGTCTATTTGTGCCGTTCCGACTGAGCGATTCGCATCTCAAGATATGCGCACAAATCGCTTCATCGGAGGAAACCACATGAAGATCTACAATATTGCCCTAATCGGATTTGGTGGCGTGAACCGTGCTTTGACCGAGCTCATCGCGACCAAGAGCCCGTTTTGGGAGCGGGACCTCGGTTTCCGCCTTAACATCGTTGCGGTCAGCGATCTCCATCTGGGCTCCGTCGTTTCGCCTAACGGTCTGGATGCCAAAACCCTCGTGGAGGCGAATTTCGCGAAAGGCGGTTTTGGCCGGCTCTCCGGCGGCAGTGCCGAGGCCGACAACGAAGCCATCATCAAGACGGCGCCTGCCGACATCGTCGTGGAGGCGACATTTACGAACCCGACGGACGGCGAGCCCGCGGTTTCGCACTGCCGCTGGGCTCTGAACTCGGGCAAGCACGTCGTCACCACGAACAAGGGGCCCGTTGCAATCGCTGCTCGGGAGCTGAAGGCACTTGCCAAGGCGAACAGCGTTCATTTCGAATATGAGGGCTCCGTCATGAGCGGCACGCCCGTCATAAGAATGGCAGAGAAGACCCTTGCTGGCGCGGAGATCAAAGGGTTCGAAGGGATCCTCAACGGCACGTCGAACTTCGTCCTCGGCCGCATGGAGGAGGGTCTCGACTTCGCCAGCGCTATCGCGGAAGCGCAGGCGCTGGGCTATGCCGAAGCCGATCCGACCGCTGACGTCGAAGGTTTCGACGTTCGCCTGAAAGTCGTGATCCTGGCAAATGAGCTGCTGGGAGCAAATCTCAAGCCGGAGGATGTCTCCTGCAACGGCATCTCCAAGCTTTCTCCCTCCGACATTCAAGCAGCTGCCCAGGCCAAAAGCCGTTGGAAACTGATCGGGTCAGCAGTTCGCAATGCCGACGGGACGATAACCGGCCGTGTCGCGCCCAAACAGCTTGCCCTCGGCCATCCGCTCGCCGGCGTTAACGGCGCTACCAACGCAGTATCGCTGAACTCAGAGCTTCTCGGCCCCGTCACCGTGAGCGGCCCGGGCGCCGGTCGAATCGAAACCGCCTACGCGCTGCTGTCCGACATCGTGGCTATACACAATGCGCACTCGCCAAATTTTGTGAAGGAGGCAGCGTGATGCCCGGTCTCGCCTTGAAACCCGCCTCTTCCAACGAGATCATCGTCAGGAATCCTTTCGACGGCAGTTTTGTCGGCGCCATCCGAGAGACCAGTGCCGAGGCTGTGGACCTGTTGCTCGAACGCGCCAGGCGCGGCGCGCAGATGGCCCGGTCGCTCCCCCGCCACCAGCGCTCTGCAATTCTCGAAAGGGCCGCAGCCAGCATCGAAGAACGCAAGGAAGAGTTTGCGCTCCTGATCGTACGGGAGGCGGGGAAGACGATTGCCCAGGCCCGCAAGGAGGCGACACGTTGTGTCAACACACTGAAACTCTCCGCCGAAGAAGCCAAGCGGAATGCTGGCGAAGTCATTCCGTTTGATGCCTATGCTGGATCGGAATCTCGTCAGGGCTGGTACACCCGGGAGCCGCTAGGGATCATAGCTGCGATCACCCCTTACAACGACCCGCTCAATCTCGTGGCCCACAAGCTTGGGCCTGCCATTGCGGGCGCAAACGCGGTACTTCTGAAGCCGTCGGAGCTTACACCTCTGTCGGCCATCAAGCTGGTGGAGGTCTTGATCGAAAGCGGCTTGCCGGAAGAGGTCATCACGGTCGCTGTCGGCGGCGCCGACCTGGGCAAGGCACTTGTTTCGGCAAAAGACGTTCGCATGGTCTCCTTTACAGGGGGATTTGTCACGGGCGAGGCCATTGCAAGATCTGCAGGCATCAAAAAGCTCGCAATGGATCTCGGTGGCAATGCGCCGGTTATCGTAATGGAAAATAGCGATGTTCAGGCCGCCGTGGAAAATTGCGTGTCAGGCGCCTTCTGGGCGGCGGGCCAGAATTGCATCGGAACGCAGCGGATTCTGGTACAGCGCTCGGTCTATGAACGCTTCAAGACCGAGTTCGTGGCCAGAACCGTCCGGATGAAGACCGGCGATCCGATGAACTCCGAGACTGACATGGGCCCGATGATCTCCGAACGTGCGGTGAACCTCGCCGCCGCAATGGTGGAACGAGCAATCGCTGCCGGCGCGACACTGCTCTGCGGTCACAGGCCAGCCGGCACGATCTATCCCCCGACCGTCCTGGAAAACGTGCCAGCCACGTGCGACGTACTGAATGAGGAAGTCTTCGCCCCGGTCGTCATACTGCAGCCGTTCGATGAACTTGAAGAGGCGATAGAGCTGGCTAACAAGCCGGAATACAGCCTCCATGCCGGGATCTTTACCAACGATCTTGCCAGCGCACTCGAGGCCGCCAAGCGGATCGATGCCGGCGGTGTCATGATCAACCAGTCGTCCGACTATCGGTTTGATGCAATGCCGTTTGGCGGATTCAAATACGGCAGCATGGGACGCGAAGGCGTTCGCTTTGCTTATGAGGACATGACCCAGCCGAAGGTCGTCTGCATCACGTCGCTGCAACACTGATCGCGGGGCGCCGGCGCCAATTTGAACCCATCGTCGTTTTCGGAAGTCAAGATGTTCAAAGGATCCATCACTGCCCTTGTCACCCCTTTTGCCGATGGGAAAGTCGATGAGATTGCCCTCCGCAGCCTCATTGAATGGCAGATCGCCGAAGGCACGTCAGGGCTCGTCCCCTGCGGAACAACGGGGGAAAGCCCGACCCTCAGCCATGCCGAACACAAGCGAGTCGTGGAACTCGCGATCGCGGCAGCGAATGGTCGGGTTCCTGTCATTGCCGGCGCCGGCTCCAACAGCACCGCGGAAGCGATCAGCTTGGTGCGGCACGCACAGGAGGCCGGCGCCGACGGTTTGCTGATCGTCGCGCCCTACTACAATAAACCCACCCAAGAGGGTATCTATCAGCACTTCAAGGCCATCGACGCTGAAGCTTCGGTTCCGATCATTGTCTACAATATCCCGGGTCGGAGCGTGATCGATATTGAAGTCGAAACGCTTGCCCGAATTTTCAGGGATTGTCCGAACGTCAAGGGTGTCAAGGACGCGACAGGCAATCTCTTGCGACCGTCGCTGGAGCGTATGGCCTGCGGCATTGAGTTCAATCTTCTCACCGGCGAAGACGGCACCGCGCTGGGTTACATGGCCCACGGCGGCCACGGTTGCATCTCCGTGACCGCGAACGTTGCTCCCCGGCTGTGTGCAGACTTCCAGCGGGCATGCCTGAAAGGCGACTTCGCGGCGGCACTGGCTCTTCAAGATCGACTGATGCCCCTGCATCGCGCGCTGTTTCTCGAGACCAGCCCGGCTGGCGTGAAGTTCGCGCTGGCGCAACTCTCGAAGATCCGCGGTGACCTGCGCCTTCCTCTCGTCGAGGTGAGCCATCCTGTTAAAGAGGTTATTACTCATGCCATGCGCCACGCCGGAATTCTGGACTAGGGGAGCGGTGAATGGGAATTGAACGTATAGAGACCGATTTGATCGGCCCCCTCCCTATCCCCGGTGACGTTCTCTACGGTGTCCATACGCGGCGAGCCGAGCTCAACTTCACCGTTTCAGGCCTTCGTCTGAAAGACTTCCCCGAACTCATTCAGTCTATGGCTATGGTCAAGAAAGCGGCCGCGTGTGCAAACGCCGAGCTTGGCCTTCTGTCACCGGAGAAAGCGTCGGCGATCTCAGAGGCTTGCGATGAGCTCATCGAGTTGAAATGCGTTGATGAGAACTTCCCGGTCGATATGATGCAGGGTGGCGCCGGAACGTCCACCAACATGAACGTGAATGAAGTTGTAGCGAACCTGGCGCTCTTGAAGCTCGGTGCGAATGTGGGCGAGTATGACAAGCTTCATCCGAACGATGACGTGAATCTGTCCCAGTCGACAAACGATGTCTATCCGACCGCACTGCGTCTGACCATTCTTCGTGCTTGCGAAGGGCTGATCGAGTCCCAGGTCGGGCTGCGCGATGCATTCCGCGCCAAGGCCCGTGAATATGCGACTGCGCTGAAGGTCGGCCGCACTCAGTTGCAAGACGCCGTCCCAATGACAGTCGGGCAGGAATTTGATGCGTTTGCCGAGCTGATCGACGAAGATATCAACCAACTGCAATCCGCTTCGAGGCTGTTGAAAGAGGTTAATCTCGGCGGATCTGCGATCGGAACTTCGATCAACGTCCCCCGCGGCTTTCCAGCCGCGGCTTGCATCCACCTCACGCAGATTTCCGGTATCCAGCTCATCCGAGCTCGAAATCTGATCGAGGCCACGTCCGACACCGGTGGTTTCGTTTCCATCTCCAGTGTCCTCAAGCGGATTGCTGTCAAGCTGACAAAGGTCTGCAATGATCTGCGGCTCTTAAGCAGTGGGCCGAGGGGTGGTCTGGGGGAAATCCGACTTCCGCCCGTCCAGGCCGGTTCCTCGATCATGCCCGGCAAAGTCAACGCCGTTATTCCGGAAATGATGAACCAAATCGCATTTCAGGTTATCGGAAATGATCTCACTGTCACCCTGGCGGCAAGTGCAGGGCAGTTGCAACTCAATGCGATGGAGCCGGTAATCATCCTCAACATCCTACAGTCCATGCGGATGTTGACGCGGGGCATGGAAATTTTTAAGCACCGGTGCGTCGCCGGCATTGAAGTAGATGTCGACCGTTGCAAGGACCTCCTCGATCAGTCTCTTGTCCTTGCGACACCGTTGGCGATGCTTATCGGCTACAGTAAGGCAGCGCAGCTTTCCAAGAAAGCGCTGGCCGAAAAGCGGGGGCTACGCCAGGTCGTGGAAGAGGAAGGTATCTTAGCCTCCAGTCAAGTTGAAGAGCTCTTTGAAGGTAGCGCGGCCTTCGCAAATTTCTGATGGGTTCATCGGCGCATAAGGGTGGGAAATGGCTGTTTTTACCGAGCTTTCTGACGAAGATCGCCAACTCATTACCGCGGCTTATGGTTTTACGTCGCTTCTGTCGGTGATTGGCATTGCGGACGGCGACTCCGAGACGACCTATCTGTTTCGAACGAGGGAAGGCGAATTCATCGTTACCCTTTTCGAGAATGGAGCCCAACCTTCAGATCTGGAAAGGGCCTTCGAAACCATGGAGGCGCTTTATCGTCATGGCGTCCCCTGCCCGAAGCCGCTACGCACTGTCGACGGCCACGCCACGTCTCGGGCCGCAGGTCGATTGGTTGCCATCGTCAGCTTCGTACCCGGCGCCTCACCCACATTTGCAAATCCCGCAAAATGCCTCAGCCTGGGCCGGGTGATGGCTGAAATGCACGCTGTGTTAGAACGAAAAGCGAAGTGCAAATCGACGGATCTTCCCACTGGCGCAATTCATGGCGCATTGGTCCAGGAGAACGTCTTTTTCCTCGAAGAAGAAGTCAGCGGGGTCATCAACTTCAGGCTTCGGCACGAGGATGCGCTCGTGTCGGAGCTTGCTGATGCGCTTGTCGGTTGGGCGGGCGAAATCAATGGAGAGCTGAACAAAGAACGGGCGCGAGCGCTGCTGCAGGGTTATCAGGGAGTCCGCGGCCTGACTGAAGCGGAAAAGAAGGCGCTGCCAGGATTCATAATGGCTTCGACATCAAGGCGATTTTCGACCAAGAAGGAAAGAACATTACTACCGGAAATCGCCGTGTTAGCTTATCGGTCCGTAACCCCCGACATTCTAGGTTAAGCGACCCGACTCAATCTCCATGAAATATCTTCTCGATCGAACTGACGAACAGATACTTGTCGAATTGAAGGCCAACGCCCGTATCTCGCACGCGGATTTGTCGGCGAAGGTGAACCTTTCTCGCAATGCCGTGCGGGTGCGAATCGAACGTCTCGAACGAGAAGGCTTCATCAAGGGATATACAATCCTCACCGGGGATGGAGGGAATAGCCAAAACGTCACAACCGCATTGATTTTCGTCTATCGGCAGGATCGCATGCGGGGCGGCGAAGTCATTCAGGCGCTCCGAAAGATCCCAGAAGTCGTTGCTTGCGACGTTATGACCGGTGATTTCGATCTCCTCGTGCGGGTCGAGTCCCCCGAGGCCGACCGCATCCGCCAGATTTGGCAGTTGATTGCCGAGATGCCCGGCGTGCGCGATACACTGACTGCGTTCGCCCTATCCTCTGTAATCCGACGATAAGCCGGTGTGATCGGTCAAAAGGGGCAAGTGTCCGCCCCAACAGCAACCCCGGATCCAAATTCAATTGTCGGACGATGCTGCTCCTGATGAGCACGCACAAAATTGCGCCACCATCCGCTCCATGCGAGGGGATGATCATTCCGGCGAGCAGGCCCAATTCGAGCTGTTGTTCACATGACGGAGCGTCTAATGAAGACGCTCCCAGACTGGCGAATGGCCTGTCATCGTCACGCGGACTAGCCCTTGCGGATCATATGTTGAAGCCCACGTCTTCGGCTCCGGTGTTCGTGTCATCGCCCTCGCATCGGCGGAGAGCAACGCTTCTCCGCCGATTTACGGCTCGTTGATGTCCAGGCCGATCGGTCGCAACGCGCGTACCGGAGGCGGCGGAGGTGTTAGTTGACAGTGACGTAGATCTTCCGGACCGTTTTCACAGTGCGCCAGGTGCCGATGAATCCGGGTTTCATCACGAAACTATCGCCTGCTTTGTAGGTAACCGGTTCACCACCGTCCGGGGTGATTTCCACGACGCCTTCAAGGATGTGGCAGAATTCGAATGTCTCTCCCTTGACGGAGCGCGTCAGGCCCGGTGTCGCTTCCCAGACGCCGGTGTGAATCATGTCGTCCCGCGCAGCGTCCTGGGGCCAGCTCTTGAACGAGGGATCGCCGGAGATCAGGCGTTCCGGCCCGGGCTTGGACTCGCGCGGTGTTTCCGTGCTGTTGGGTACGATGGTCTTGAGGAGGGACATGTTTTCTCCTTGCTCTCCTGGTTGCAGCTTCAATAACCGCGGTCACGATCGACGAGCCCGATCGGGTCGAGACCGTTGCGAAGGCGTTTAATGTTGTCGATGACGGCGCCGGCCGCCGTCTCTGCTTGCGTGACGCTTGCGATGTGCGGCGTCAGGATGATCTTCGGATGCCTCCAGAAACCATGTTCGGGGGGCAAGGGTTCAGGTTCGGTGACATCGATGACCGCACCTGACAGATGTCCATCATCGAGAGCCGCAAGCAGCGCGTCATGATCGAGTTGCGCGCCGCGCCCCACATGGACGAGCGCCGCGCCCGCTGGAAGGGTCGCGAAGACCCCGGCGTCGAGTAGTCCTTGCGTCTCTTGAGTCAGCGGCAGGAGACAGATCAGGATGTCGGTGCGCGCAAGGAACGGCGAAAGCCCCTCCGGCCCGTGATAACAATCAACACCATGCACTTGTCGTTCCGAGCGGCTCCAGGCGGCAAGCGGAAAGCCGAAGGGTTTCAGTCGCTCAATAACGGCCTGGGCGAGCATGCCAAGGCCAAGGATGCCGATCCGCTGCTCGCCAGCTTGCCGCACAGGAAGCGGGAGCCAGGCGGCGTCAGCCTGCTGTTCGACATAGGCCTTCAACTTGCGGTGCAGGGCGAGCACGGCGAGCGTGACATATTCTTGCATCATCCGCACGATACCGTCCTCGACCATGCGGACGAGCATGACGTTTGGCGGAAGCGATTCTGGCTTGAATTGATCGACGCCGGCGCCGATCGAGAAGACAACCTTCAAGTTCCTGAAACGATGGAGATCGGGCGGCGCGGTCCACGTGAGAATGTAGCGGATTTCGTCCGGATTGCGCTCCGAAATATTCATCACGAAGGGCAGATCGGGCAGGTCGCGTGCAAAAGCCTCGGCGAAGACGCGGCCTCTTTCTCGATCCGAATTGAACCAGAAAACCATGAAGCTCTCCTACTGTTGCAGCGTTTTGGCAAGCCGCAGGATCATCTCTTCGCAGGCAGCCAGTTCGTCCAGGCGGATGAACTCGTCAGCACGGTGGGCGCGGGAGATGTCCCCGGGACCACAGATGATCGCGTCGATGCCGGCTGCCTGATAGAGTCCAGCCTCGGTGCCGTAGCTGACGGCAGCCAAGGTCTGCGCTGAGGTTAGCTCCTCCATCAGCCGAGCGAGCGGCGTGTCCGCATCAAGCGAAAGCGCCGGATAGGTGCTGCTGGTTTCCCACGTGACGCGGAAACCGTCTTTCGCCAAAGCCTCGGCCGTTACCTTGATCTGTTCCAGGAGAACTGTTGGCGATACGCCGGGCACGGCGCGGGCTTCCAATTCCATGATGCAGACATCCGGGATGATGTTGACGCTCCGTCCGCCCGTAATCGTTCCGATCTGCAGCGTAGAATACGGCGGCTCGAAGTTCTGATCCAAAGCGCTGTCTCGCAAGGCATCAACGGTCTTCAGCGTCGCACTCATCACCGCAGTCATGGCGTGGATCGCGTTCAGGCCCTTATCAGGGCGCGACGAATGACCGGTCGTGCCATGGATTTCGATGCGGGCGGCCGCCTTCCCCTTGTGGCCGCGGATCGCCACCATACTGCTCGGTTCACCGATGATTGCGCCCAAAGGAGGAGCGCACAGGTTCCCGATCTGCTGCAACATATGGGGTACGCCGCGGCAGCCTGCTTCCTCGTCATACGAAAAGGCGAAGTGAATCGGGCGCCTCAATGGCATTTTCGCTATAGCGGGAAGTCCGGCAAGCGCGGCGGCAAGAAACCCCTTCATATCGGAGGCGCCCCTGCCAAAAAGCCGATCTCCCTCAGCCCGCAGGCGGAAGGGATCCGACGTCCAAGTCCGTTCGGAGGCCGAAACGACATCCATATGCCCTGATAGAATGTAGCCGGGCTCATCTTTCGGGCCGATAGTGGCGAACAGATTTGCCCTATCCCCTTCCGGACCCGGCAAGACAGTCACGGTGGCGCCATGACTTTCGAGATAGGTCTTCACCCATGCGACGATGTCGCCATTCGGAGTCCCGACGACGGACGGAAAACCGACCAGCTGCTCCAGTATGTCCTTAGCATTCATCGCAGGTTCTCCATCATGTGTAGGGCACGACGCCGTACCGGCGACCACTGGCCGCATGCAGGCTCCGTTCGAGCAGCGGTCGCGGGGTTATCGTTCGGGGTTCCCTTTCCTGTCTGGGGCGGCCAAATCGGCCGGCCATTCTCGGTCTCCGGTTCCCACCCGCACCCGCTGAATACAGCCCAGGCCAGCCCATCGGGCTAATAAGCCAGCGCCGCCAGCATGAATCCGTTATCAAACCTGATCTCACCTTGTCGCCAAAGCCTAAAGATGACAATTAATCCCAGATGAATAATCACTTCAGGTAGGCGTTAATGCTCTCGTCCGACGATCTTGCCTTCTTTTCGGTCCTCACCACCTCTAAATCCCTCGCTGAAAGCGCGAGAAAGCTGAACGTCACCCCTCCGGCGGTAACACAGCGCCTGCGCGCGCTTGAAGAGAAAGTCGGGGTAAGGCTGATCGACCGCTCCGGGCGCCACCTGCGTCTTACCGAAGAGGGCTCACTGGTCGCCTCCCACAGCGTCATCGTCAGCGATGCCATAGACTCGCTTACCGAAGCCCTGGCTGATCGCAAGGGTGCGGTCCGCGGGCACCTCAGGGTCGCAGCACCTCACGGTTTTGGTAGGATCTACGTGGCCCCGGTCGTGGAGGCGTTTGCTCGAGAGCATCGTGGTGCCACCGCTACCCTGCAACTGTCCGATCATCCCACGGCATTGATCGTTGACAGCTATGAGGTGGTTGTTCACATCGGGGCGTCCGCGCATCTGGATCAAGTCGTGACGACGCTGGCGCCGAACAACCGGATTCTCTGCGCAAGTCCCGAATACCTCGCTTCGGCTGCGCCCATTTCCACGCCAGCCGATCTGGCGCGACATCGCTGCCTTGTCGTTCGCGAGAATGAGGAGGACGTAACGCTCTGGAGGTTTAAGGGATCACGGCAGGAAAGTGCGACAGTGCGCGTCAACCCCGTCATGTCGAGCAATGATGGCGCCGTTATTCGGGATTGGGCGCTCGCCGGTCAGGGGATCATGATGCGCTCCGAATGGGCCGTTGCAGAAGACCTCGCCGACGGACGGCTGAGGCAGGTACTTCCCAATTGGAAGCTGCCGTCGGCCGATATCGTCGCCATCCTCGGATCGCGGCACGGACGAAGTGCGCGCACTGCCGCTTTCCTGACGATGCTTCGTCAGTCGCTGAAACCACTGCCCTGGAGCGCCGATCCTGCTAAGAAGCCTGGTCAATAACCGAGGATCGACTTCGTTTCGAGATACTCTTCAAGCCCGTATACGCCATACTCGCGGCCATTGCCCGACCGTTTATAGCCACCGAAGGCGGCCGCTCCGTCCCAAGCCGGATAGTTGATATGGACCTGACCGGCACGAATGCGAGTGGCGACCCGGCGTGCCCGCTCCGGGTCTGAAGACTGAACATGGGCGCCCAATCCATAGACGGTGTCGTTAGCAATCGCGATTGCCTCTTCCTCGTCCTTGTAGGGCATGATCGAAAGGACGGGACCGAAGATTTCTTCACGAGCAATCCGCATGTGGGGCGTCACCTCGGAAAAGATCGTGGGTTGCGTAAAAAAGCCGCTGTCGAGGCCGGCCGGCCGACCCAAGCCGCCGCACAGCAGTTTGGCGCCGTCATCGATACCAGCCTGAATCATGACCTGTACCCGCTCGAACTGAGCACGATTGGCGATGGGGCCCATGTCCGTCGCCGGATTAAGCGGCGCGCCGACGCGGATGGCACGCGCAGTGGCGCCAGCCAATTCCTCGACTTCACCGAGCCGATGTGCGGGCACAAGCATGCGCGTCGGGGCGCTGCACGACTGCCCGACATTACGCATTCCGGCAAGCACGCCCTTCGCTACCGCCTCGCCGAAGTTGGCATCGTCGAGAAAAATGTTCGGTGACTTGCCGCCCAGTTCCTGCACCACCCGCTTCACCGTCGGTGCGGCCGCCTGCGCGACGAGCACCCCTGCGCGGGTGGAACCAGTGATCGAAATCATGTCGACCTCCGGATG
This sequence comes from Rhizobium aethiopicum, assembly GCF_900094625.1. Lineage (GTDB taxonomy): Bacteria > Pseudomonadota > Alphaproteobacteria > Rhizobiales > Rhizobiaceae > Rhizobium > Rhizobium aethiopicum. The sequence continues at coordinate 36,398 of NZ_FMAJ01000022.1, forward strand.
GCTGGCGAGCGCTGCGCCTACGCTCTCGCCAGTGCCGTTGACCAAATTGAATACGCCCGGCGGAGTGCCGGCATCATGCATCAGTTGGGCAAAGAGCAGAGCGCTATAAGGTGACAGCTCACTGGGCTTGAGGACGACGGTGCAGCCTGCTGCGATCGCGGGAGCGACCTTGGCAGTGATCTGGTAAAGTGGCCAGTTCCAGGGTGTGATCAGCGCGCAAACCCCGATCGCTTCCTTCGCGGTTGCGGTGCGCCCATCAACTGTCGTGAATTGGTACTTCTCGAGAATCTCCATCTGGACGCGGATGTGCTCGGCAGCAAAAGGAACCTGGGATGCCCGCGCGAAGCTGATCGCCGCCCCCATTTCCACGACGAGCGCTTCCGCGAACGTATCCGCTCTTTCTTTCAGGAGAGAATGCATCCTACCGAGCAGACCAAGCCTCTCGGAAACAGATGCTTGCGAGAAAACCGGGAATGCGTTGCGCGCAGCTGCAACCGCAAGATCGACGTGACTAGCACCGCCCGCAGCAATTTGCCCAACAACCTGCTCGGAGGCGGGATCGACGACAGGCAAACGGGTTACATCCACCGCTTCCTGCCACTTCCCACCGATGTAGAACTGGCTCTCCCGTCCCGTCAGCATCATTTCACCTCGCTTCACGACATTGCGGCCATGGACCTGCCCTCCATAAGGATGCCCGGAAAGACCCGAAGATGACATTTAGGAGGACTGAATGTTTGCTTAAGACAGGTGTTAACCACAGAGTCACTCGTACCGCCTCAACAGAATGGGCTCCAGGATCGAAAATGTCGTGCCGTTGCTGACATTTCACCGTCACCCTCCCTGCCCGGATGCCGCAACCCCGTACCTTCGTGGGTTCTCCGTGCGAGGCGCTTGAGCGTTTCCTGCGCATCAAAAGAAGAGTAAATTCCTCTTGTTTCATCCGAAGATCAGTGATTATAGGCATCTCTGCTTTGCCATTGAGATGCCGTAGCGAGAGGATAATCTATGAAACGAACGTTTGCCTTTGCAGTCGTATGTACGCTGATTGGCCTGGCTGCTGCCCGCTCGCAAGCGGCCTCCAGCGCGTATCCACTCACTCTGGATAATTGCGGCGCGAAGGTTACCTTCCAGAAGGCGCCCGAGCGAGCTGTAGGGCTCGGTCAAAACAGCGCGGAAATCATGCTTCTGCTTGGTCTTGAGGACAAGATGGTCGGGACCGCTTTCTGGCCAAACAAAGTCTTGCCTCAGCTTGCTGAAGCCAACGCAAAGATAAAGGTTCTGACGGTCGAGTTCCCGACTTTCGAGTCCATCCTTGCGCAGAACCCCGATTTCGTCGCCTCGGCGTTGCCCAGCCTGGTAGGTCCTTCGAGCAAGATCGCGAAACGCGAAGACTTCGATAAGGTCGCAGTTCCCACATATCTTTCGCCAAGCACCTGCGTCAGCGACGGCACGGCTAAGGACAAATTTGGTTACGGTGCCCGCGACAAGCTTTGGAACATGGACACACTCTATCAGGAGATTGACGAGCTCGCCCGGATTTTCGACGTGAGTGATCGAGGCCAGGCTTTGATTGCTGATTTGAAAAAACGAGAAGCCGCGTTACGTGCCGAGGCACCCAAAGATGGCGCGAAGCTGTCATACGTTTTCTGGTTCTCCAGTCCGTCTCCATCAGCCGATGCCTATCTCGGAGGTAAAAATAGCGCCGCCGGCTTTATCGCCGACGTCCTCGGCGGGACGAACGCCATAACCACGGAAGCCGAATCGCCGGCGCTCGGCTGGGAGAGCATTATCGCTACCGATCCTGACGTCATCGTCGTCGCGCAAGTCGATCGGAACCGGTGGGAGCTCGACAAGGCCGAAGCAAAGATTAAGTTCCTTATGACTGATCCGGCAACCAGTCAGATGCCGGCGGTCAAGAACAAGGCGCTTGTGATCATGGATGGCCAAGCCATGAACCCCACCGTCCGCACGATTTACGGGGCAGAGCAGGTAGCTGAACAGCTGAAAGCGCTTCGGCTCAAGTGACTTTCGCGGACGACATGGCCGACCTTCAACGGGTGCACAGGTCGCTTGAGCGGCGAGTTAGACCCGCTTTCCCTAGAAGGGAGCCGATCGGCTAGAAACTGTTTCAGCGGATGTCGCGATCGCCGACATCAGCTGATTGATCTGAACCACATGCTCGCCGATCGACTTCAGCGACTGGCCAGTTTACAGAACAAGTTTCACGCCGGCGCCGACCTCAAAGGACGACTTTTCGATAAGCCCTTTGATCTCCAAAAGGGCGACCTCATACATCCGGCATAATTGCTCTGGTTTAGGAAATCGGGCGAAAGGGCTAAACTAATATACTTCGGCATAATAGCGGGGGTGCTCCAGGCAGAGTTAATGTTGCAACGGCCTAAAAGAAACGCCCTCCCATCACAGGCCGACTTGCCGCGCCGGCGTTTTGCTTGACCGCAAGACCTTCACCCCTGCCGGCGCGGCGCCTCTTAAAGCATGAAACCGCAATTGCCGCAGCTTTGCTCTTCGCGGAACTGCCTTAACAAAATGCACTGGAACCTGAACCGGAGGAAGATCAGCAGAGTTGCGACCGCCTCAATAGTCCGAAGCATAGGCTCGTTGACATGAGAGGAAAGTCGGTGAAGCTTGATTGGATCTGCGATGCCTGCGCCTCAGATGGTGTGCGGGCAGCATCGAAGCGAGCGGTGTGCCATGGACGACACGGTCAATGATGCGCAGAAGACCAGGAAGAACATGATCGGACGGAAGCGCGCTCTCGCTTCCATCGGCCAGCAGACTTCGACCGACCTTCAGTACCACGAGCCACAATCCTCCTGGAGTGACGGCGATCGCATCTTCACACGAGAGCTGATCCGGAGCGGCAACGGCGCACCAAAAGCCGTTCTGAGGGTGCAGCTTGCAGCTGAACATCCCAGTCGAACCAGCCTCGATAGACTGGCCCACGAATATCGCCTGAAAGACGAACTCGATCGAGAGTGGGCAGCCAAACCGCTGGATTTCACAACGGAAAATGGTCGGACCGTGCTTGTCCTCGAAGATTGCGGCGGCGTGCCCCTCCCGCAGTTGATGGGACGGCACAGCCACGGCATGGCCGCCGAACTCACTGTCTTTTTGCGTCTTGCCAAGGGTATTGCGGCGGCAGTCGGCAAGGCTCACGGATGCGGCCTCATTCACAGGGACATCAAGCCGGCCAATTTACTGGCGGACGAGGCGGAAGGGCGGGTCCGACTAACCGGCTTCGGAGTGGCGTCGCATCTTTCTCGTGAGCGCCAGGCCGCCGATCCCCCTGAGGTCATTGCTGGCAGCCTCGCATACATGGCGCCCGAACAGACCGGCCGCATGAACCGATCGGTGGACTCGCGTAGTGACCTCTACGCCGTCGGCATCACGCTCTACGAAATGATCACCGGCCAGTTGCCGTTCACTGCTACGGAGCCGATGGAATGGGTGCACTGCCACGTTGCCAGGCGACCAATGCCGCCGTCCGAGCGTGTAAGAGAGCTACCAGGCATTATCTCGGCAATCGTAATGAAGCTGCTCGCCAAGAACGCAGAGGAACGCTATCAGACGGCCGCCGGGCTGGAGGCGGATCTGCGACGTGCCCTCGTCGAGAGCGAGAAGTATGGGCGGATCGCAGAATTTCCGCTCGGGACGCGCGATGTGCCGGACAGACTTGTGATCCCCGAGCGGCCCTACGGTCGCGAACGCGAGATCGCCGCCCTAACCTCCGCATTCGACCGGGTCGTCGCGGGCGCTGGGCCGACCCTGGTGCTGGTTTCGGGTCATGCCGGCGTGGGCAAATCCATGGTCGTGAATGAGCTCCACCGCGCGCTCGTGCCGTCCCGTGGACTATTTGCCTCCGGCAAATTCGACCAGAACCAGCGTCACATTCCTTATGCGAGCGTAGCGCAGGCCCTGCGAGACCTCGTCCGAGTGCTGCTGGGCAAGAGTGAAGCGGAACTCGCGCCCTGGCGCGCTGCTTTAATCGAAGAACTGGGCGCGAGCGGTCGGCTGATGGTAACGCTCATTCCGGAACTTGAATCTCTCATCGGCCGGCTTCCGGCGGTTGCGGATCTACCGCCTCAGGACGCCAAGCGCCGCTTCCAATTGAACATCAGGCGCCTACTGCGAGTGTTTGCCACAGCAGAACATCCGCTCACGCTGTTTCTAGACGATCTCCAATGGTTGGACGCAGCAACGCTCGATCTGCTTGAAGATTTGTGCACCCAGAAGGATATGCGTCACCTGCTGCTCATTGGAGCCTATCGCGACAACGAAGTATCGTCCACCCATCCGCTGATCCGCCGGCTGACAGCGATCCAGGAGGTGGGTGGCCAAGTGCATGAGATCGTACTGACACCGCTTAGGCTGGAAGATCTGACCCGGATGCTGGCCGACGCTCTTCATTGCGGAAGCAACCGTGTCAAGCCGCTTGCGCGGCTAGTGCACAAGAAGAGCGGAGGCAATCCCTTCTTCGCGCTCCAGTTCCTGAGCACGTTGCCGGACGAAGGCCTGCTCGACTTCAATCGCGAACAGGCGCACTGGGATTGGGATCTCGATCGCATAGGAGCCAAAGGTTATACCGATAACGTCGCGGATCTAATGCTAAGCAAGCTGCGGCGCCTGCCCGATTCCACGCAGGCTGCCCTGAACATGCTAGCGTGTCTCGGCAATCACGCGGCGGTTGATACCCTGGCTCTGATCAGGAGCGAAAATCACGACGCGGTTCATGCAGCCTTTTGGCCCGCGGCGCGGGCCGGACTCGTGCTGCTTGAAGAGGGGGCATCATACCGCTTCCTGCACGATCGTGTTCAGGAGGCCGCGTATGGGCTGATCCCCGAAGATGAGCGGGCGGCAGCGCATCTTTCCATCGGCCGCCTCCTGCTGGTGCATACGCCGCCGCAGGCACTCGAGGAGAATATTTTCGAGATTGTCGGCCAACTCAACTGCGGCGGCGCGCTCATCGCGCCCGGTGAAGAGCGAGAGCGTCTCGCGGGGTTGAACCTGCTTGCCACTCGCCGCGCCAAGGCGTCGGCTGCATACGAATCGGCGCTGGCTTATGCCGGCACGGGTGCGGCTTACCTGCAGGACGATGCCTGGGAGCGCCGATACGAACTCGCTTTCGCCCTCGAACTCCACAGGGCCGAATGCGAATTCTTGACCGGGGCACCGGCGGAGGCGCAGGCCCGCCTCGCAGAATTGGCAAGTCGAGCCACCAGCCTCGCCGATCTGGCCCGCGTCACGCGCCTGCGCGTCGACCTTTTCATGAGCCTGGGTCGGAGCGACCAGGCCATCATATTCGGCCTCGACTACCTCCACCGGGTTGGCATTTCGTGGTCGTCCCACCCGACCAGGAGCCAGGTGCGCCAGGAATACGCGCGGCTTTGGAGACAACTCGGGGGCCGCCCCATCGAAGCGCTGCTTAACTCGCCCCCTATGACGGATCGGGTCGCGCTCGCCACCATGGACGTTCTGACCTCACTTGTTACTCCGGCCCTGTTTACCGACGAGAATCTGCGCTGCCTCGTTATCGGGCGAATGGGCAATATCAGCCTCAAGCACGGCAACAGCGACACATCGCCTTATGCCTTCACTGCTGTGGGCACGGTGCTCGGGCCCTATTTTGGCAACTATGAAGCCGGTTTTCGGTTCGGCCTGCTCGGACTGGACATGACCGAACAGCCTGGAATGGAACGCCTGAAGGCACGAGTCTACCTCGCCTTCGGTAACCTTGCGAAACCGTCGTCGCGTCATGTCCGCACCGGCCGCGCGCTTGCGCAGCGCGTATTCGAAACGGCACAGCAGGTCGGCGATCTCACCTACGCCGTCTTAAGCCGCAATAACCTTGTGACTTATCTTCTGGCCGCTGGCGAGCCCCTCCCGCAGGTTCAGCGCGATGCGGAAGCCGGCCTGGACTTCGCGCGTCAGGCCGGCTTCGGAGTCGCCGTCGGTTTCATCAGTGGGCAGCTCCAACTCATCCGAACGCTTCGCGGGCTGACGCCAATCTTCGGATGCTTCAATGATGAAGGGTTCGACGAGCAGCAATTCGAACTTAACACCGACGGCAAGCCGGGCAGCTGCCTGTACTGGATCCGCAAGCTACAGGCATGTGTATTTGCCGGGGATACTCTCACAGCACTTTCGGCAGCGGCGAAAGCAGAAAGCCTCCTCTGGATGACTCCCGCTATTTTCGAGCGGGCGGAATATCACTTCTACACCGGCCTTTCATTGGCCTCTGCTTTGCAAGGATCGAGTGCTGAAACAGCTCTTTATCGCAAGGCCATACGCGCTCACCGCCGGCAGCTCGACACTTGGGCCGCGCACTGCCCGGAGAATTTCGCAAGCCGCGCGACATTGCTAGGCGCAGAGATCGCCCGCTTGGGAAGCCGTGAGTTGCATGCCGAGCGCCTCTATGAACAGGCGATCGGGTTGGCGCATTCGCACGCTCTCCCACACGATGAAGCGATCGCGTATGAGCGCGCTTCCGCCTTTTACCGGGCGCGCGGCTTCGATCAGATTGCTCGCCTCTACCTTCAAAACGCCCGTCGCTGTTATCTCAATTGGGGAGCCGACGGCAAGGTGCGGCAGCTCGAAGAAGCCTATCCCCAACTGCGGGATGGACAATCGTCACCTGCTGCAACAAGCACGATCGAAGCGCCGATCGAGCATCTCGACCTCGCCACCGTCATCAAGGTGTCGCAAGCGGTCTCCAGCGAAATCGTCGTCGAGAAGCTGATCGATACGGTGCTGCGAATGGCCGTCGAGCAGGCGGGAGCCGAACGTGGCCTTCTGATCCTGTCGCGTGGCGGCGAATCGCGGATTGCCGCTGAGGCGACGATCCGCGGCGAAGCGGTCCTCATAGAGTTGCGTAATGAGGCCATCGCCGGCGTGATGCCGGAATCAGTTCTCAATTACGTCCTGCGTATGCGGGAAATCGTTAGCCTCGACGATGCGTCGGCTGAAAACGCCTTTGCGGCCGATCCCTATATCCGCCATCGCGCGGCCAGATCCATTCTCTGTTTGCCGCTGATCAATCACGCCAAGCTGATCGGTGCGCTGTATCTGGAAAACACTCTGGCGGGCCGTGTCTTCGCGCCGGGGCGCATTCCGGTGTTGAAGCTGATCGCCTCGCAAGCCGCCAGTACGCTCGAAATCACCGGCCTTTACCGCGACCTGGCAGAACGTGAAGCGCGAATAGGCCGGCTTGTCGAAGCAAACATCATCGGGATTTTTATCCGAGATATCGAAGGTCGGATTATCGAGGCCAACGAGGCGTTCCTGCAAATGGTGGGCTACAGCCGTGACGAACTCTTGGCGGGTCAGCTCATCGATAAAGAGCTGACACCGCCGGAATGGCGCGAACGTGACGCCGAAGCCGAGGCCGAGCTGAGAGTGACCGGCAGCGCCCACCCATTTGAAAAGGTGTATCAGCGAAAGGACGGCGGTCACGTACCCGTCATGATTGGTGAGGCAAGTTTCGAGGGGGCCGGGAGCCAGGCCGTGGCCTTCGTGCTCGACCTGTCCGAGAGCAAGCAAGCAGAGGAGAGGCTGCGAGCAAGCGAAACTCGCTTTCGGACCTTCGTCGACCATGCCACCGATGCCTTTTTCCTCCATACCGACGATCTGACCGTCATAGACGTCAACCGCCAAGCCTGTGAAAGCCTCGGTTACAGCCGGGAGGAATTAATTGGCATGCACCCGCGCGACTTTGACGGAGCTATCGACGAAAAGGCGCTTGCGACATTGGTGGATCGCGTCGACGCAGAACAGCCAATGACTTTCGAAACGCTCCACCGACGTAAGAACGGAACAACGTTTCCGGTCGAGGTTCGCGTCGGTAAATTCCGACAGGAAGAGCAATGGTTTCGCCTTTCGCTGGCGCGTGACATCACCGACCGCAGGCAAGCCGAGGATGCTATTCAGCTTGCGCGAGCAGAACTTGCCCATGTAAGCAGGCTGACCACTATGGGAGAACTTGTAGCCTCCATCGCCCACGAGGTCAGACAGCCGCTCACCGGGCTAGTCAGCAGCGGCAATGCCTGCCTTCGCTATCTTGACGCGGATCCCCGTGACATCGTCTCCGCCCGTCGCGCCATCGAGCGCATGATCAGCGACGCTTTTCGCGCATCCGAGGTCATCGACCGGATTCGGGCAATGGCGAAGAAATCACCCGAACGCCGGGACCGACTGAACGTCAACGATATCGTATCCGAAACGATTGCGCTGGTGTCCACGGACCTCGAACGCAGTGCGGTGTCGCTTCGTACAGACCTCTCCGACGGCTTGCCCCCTATCGTAGGGGACCAAGTGCAAATCCAGCAGGTGATCCTGAACCTTATCATGAACGCCAACGACGCGATGGCGGCGATGCCAAAAGGAGCGCGCGAGCTCATCGTAAGCACTGAAAAAACAGCACCCAATACCGTTTTAGTGGCAGTCCGCGATAGCGGCCCTACCCTCGACCTGGCGAAGATCGGCGATATATTCGAGGCGTTCTACAGTACCAAACCCAAGGGTATGGGCATGGGCCTGACGATCAGTCGTTCGATCATAGAGGCTCACAAAGGCCAACTCTGGGCGACGCCAAACGCGCCCCACGGTGCCATTTTTCAGTTTACATTACCAACCGAGGAGAAATAATGGATCCATGTCCGGGGCGCCGCCTGACCGGCGCACAAACTTGGGGACATGGATGAAGGAGATTGTCTACATCATTGATGATGACGCATCTGTCCGCGAAGGCCTCGGCGATCTCCTGCGCTCGGTTGGACTTGAGGTACTGACATTCGCTTCCAGCCATGAGTTTTTGGATAGCAAGCGCCCTGACGTTCCGGGCTGCATCATTCTCGATGTAAGGCTGCCGGGGCGGAGCGGCCTGGAATTTCAGACCATGCTCACTTCCCTTGGAATTGAGCTTCCGGTCATTTTTATCAGCGCCCACAGCGACATTCCGATCTCTGTGCGAGCGATGAAAGCCGGCGCTATCGAATTCCTGACAAAGCCGCTGCGCGAGCAGGAATTGCTCGATGCCGCTTATGCCGGGATCGAGCGCGATTGCGCTCGGAGGCAGGAAGTCGCGCTCATTGCCGAGCTTCGGTCCCGCTATGATTCCTTGACGCCGCGCGAGCGCGAGATCATGAACCTGGTGGTCGCGGGCAGCGTCAACAAGCAAATCGCTGCTCAAGTGGGCCTGAGCGAGGTGACCGTCAAGGTTCATCGCGGCCACGTCATGCAGAAGATGCAGGCGAGATCTCTCGTTGACCTGGTCCGGATGGCGGACAGCCTCGCATTGACGACGAAGCCGGCGTGGGTCAGGTAGTTTCACGTATCTAGACCAAAGTATCGGGTGACTGCCACGGGTGGATAGTCGGGGCGCCAATTCGGCCGGTCGCATATCTCATTCGGCAATACGTTCCGAAGGCCGTCGGCTCTATCCTCTTACCAGCTGAAAAAACATGCCGAGACAGGACGGACGTTATCGCGTCTCGGTGCAAGAATCTGATCGGGTCCGCCCATTCCTACCATTGGACGGACTCTCATCGATGTTGTTGACGCAACGCGAGTAACCGAAAGACCGAGGAAAGGCATCATCCATGCAAAACCAGAGATACGCCCTGCAGAAGAACCTCAACATCTACTGGACGGTAGTCGATACGGTTTCGGACCGGAAAGCTCTCGTCGATGGCTTCGTTATGGACATGCTTACCGCCGATGAGGCCGAAGAATTGGTCAACATGCTGAACCGCGCAGACTCCCATGCTATGCTTGCGCCTGCCCAGAGTGAGCACCGAAGACGACAGTAACTGTTCGATCGCCATCGAGCCGACCGCTCGTCCTATAGACTGTGACGAGAGAACGATAGAGGGCGCTGACACTCTAAGGGTGCCTCGGAGACATTGTAAGCTGCAAACAAAGCTAGCTGGCCTTGCAACCTGACATGCCATTTTTGACCATAGCGGGAGGCCCAGGCGTATGGAGAACCTGTCATCGTCGGTCGCGCGAGCGTGCAGTCCCGGCGGCATACCGAGTGCGAGGAACTAGCCAGCCGGATTATCCAGTCTTCTCAGCATGGGGTGAAGGACGAAGATGCGTTGGTACGGCTGGTACGGCTCCTAATTTGACATGAATTGATGGGATGTCCGCTTCTTCTCTGCGCGCGCACCTCAAACCTAAGAGTCCAGCCCCCGCCCGCAACATTGAGGTTTGGCGACAAATCGAGGGGTGGCCATAAGAAACCTGCCGAGAGGCGGGAGACGATTGCAGATGGGGAGTGCGAACCCTTGCCTACCTACTATTTTCACATTCGACATGCAGATCGCGTCTTGCACGACCCGGACGGAGGAGATTTTCCCGATCTCGAGGCGGCACGACACGAAGCAAGTGAAAGCCTCCGTGAACTGCTTGATCACACGCTTTTGTCTAAGCGGTCCTCTGTTCCTCTCGGGATTGATATCTACGACGGAGATGGAAAGCCGGTAGCCGAGGTCGAAATCGATGCAGTGGTTCCAGAAATCACACCTCGAAAACCCCCGTGACGAACCTTCTCGCCCTATGACGGCATTATCACGTGTCCTCGGAATCGCCTCGCGCTAAAAGTCTGTTCCAGCGCGCTCTTTCCTGGTTTACACACACCCGTTCGGTCTCGGGGACGGGCACCTTCTACGGCACCTTGGGTCTGCTGAGCGAGGAGATCACATGCGGACGCCTGTTTCCCTCGAGTTTGCGAACGACCTCAGTTCCGGCATCGCCCCGCAGACAAGATTCCGGCCGCTCGATTTAGCCTCGTATAGTGCCTTGTCGGCGTTCGAATAGACGACATCAAATGAAGCGTCGGTTTCCATCCGCAGCGCGACGCCAATCGAGACGGTAATCCGAAATGTGCCAGCCGTTGATAGAACTGGCCGCTGTTCGATTGCATGCCTGATCCGCTCGCACACATCAAACACCGCCTCGGGCTTCGCGCCTGAAAACAGGATCATGAACTCCTCGCCCCCGACCCGCGCAAAGGTCATTTCGCAGGATGTGACGAGCGCGATGATCTCCTGGACGGACTGTGTCAGCGCTTTCAGCGCCGCGTCGCCGGCAGAGTGCCCGTAGGTGTCGTTCACACGCTTGAAGTGATCGACATCAAGAATGGCGACGGCGGCCTGGCCATCAACGGGATTCTTTTCACGAAACATCGCATGGCCGATGTTGAACGCATGGCGGCGGTTGAATGCGCCCGTCAGCTCGTCGGTGACTGCCAGGAGGTGCAATCTATCCTGAATGGCCCTAAGATCGGTTATGTCCTGGAGAAGAAGCTGAACGACCGGATTTCCCTCCCAGGGCAAGGCACCGGCGATCAATTTGATCGTCCGAACCCGACCGGTGGCTGTTCTGACCTCCGCTTCTGTCGGCTCGACACTGATCCGGCCGTTAAAAGCCTCCTCCATCTGCTTGGTGGCTTCTTCAGCATGTGTGGACAGAAAGTCGAGGAAGTGTTTGCCCACGACTTCATTTTGAGGGACTTGCAGGAGGCGCGCGGCTTCCTGATTTCCAAAAATAATTCCCTGTCTGGTATGAATGAGAAGCCCCATCGGCATGAGATCGAGCATCATGCCCATTCTCTCCTGCGTGTCGACAAGCGTCTGCTTCGTAAGCGCGGCTGCCTCGAGCGCTTCGTGATCTTCATCCAGGAACATAGCTGGTCCTTTCGCGGTGAAACGCGTTGTTCGTCAAAACTCGCCTGGATCACCAATATCCGACGAGATCGTGAAAACATAGATAACTGAACTGCTCACATTTAGGTCCCTGCTCGTCATGCAAGCCGATCTAACACGATCGCTCGCCCCACAGGAGCGTTCGAGTATCCCGATCGAAATGAACTGGACTGCACAATTGTGCGGCCATCAGCCACCTCGATGAAGACCCCAGCGCTGCGGACGATCAAAGGCTGTGTTGATCTGGCGCATTGACGCCCGCGGGTGGACGCAGCTACATCGCAGCGGGCTGAACCAAGGCTGGATATGCAAAAGGATCGGATTAGAGTGTCGGGACTTCTCCGCCTCATCTGCGCAATTGCGCTGATGATGGTGGGATTCGCCCATAAACCGCCTCCTCCCGTGGCGCTCCAGGTTCAGTTGGCGGCCTATGTCCTTCCCGACGGCCAATTCCCCACGTTCTGCCTCAACGACAATGCCGCGCAACCGGAAAAAGGCACCGTGCACGATTATGGTTGCGAGGCCTGCCGGCTAGCCGGGTCGATCATGGTGCCGGAACCGCCGAGTGTCGGCGCCCAGGCCATGGTGTTTGCGACCATTGCCCGCACGATCGAACGGCAATTTCAACTGCAACGTGCGCCCTATCCGCCAAATTCGCGGCCGCGAGCGCCGCCCTCTCCTGTGATCTTCGCATAACCGGCGTCGCGGGCCTTCCGTGACGGCTTTTTGCATGCGGGTCCGCCAGCGCGGTCCCCGATCACGGATTCTATCATGACAGATCAAACCATCGGTTCCGACCCGGCCTTGACGCTCGGGCAAATTTCGCTCTACCGCGCCATCTGGCGCTGGCATTTCTTCGCCGGGCTGCTCGTCATCCCCTTCATGCTCAACCTGGCGATCACCGGCAGCCTCTACCTCTTCAAGGATGAGATCAGCGACACCTTTTTCGCCTACCGCTATGTGGTCGCCGACGGCTCTACGACATTGAAACCGTCCGAAATCATTGCCGCCGCCACGGCCGCGGTGCCGGGGTCGATCGCATCCTCCTATAAGGAGGCTCGCGACGGCACCCATTCGGCGATCGTCACGGTCTTAAGCAACGCGGGCAGCACTCTCGTTTTCGTCAATCAGCACGACGGCAAGGTTCTGGACAAGGTCGCCTCGGACAACGAGTTCAACTGGGTCCTCAAGAAGATCCACAGTCTCGACTATTTCGGCACGTTCACCAACCGCCTGGTCGAGATCGTCGGAGGCTTCGCCCTGATGCTGGTCGTCACCGGCATCTATCTCTGGTGGCCACGCTGTCGGACGGGCGGGGTGCTTTCCGTGCGCGGAACGCCGTCGAAGCGGGTCTTCTGGCGCGACACTCATGCGGTCACCGGAGCTATTGCCGGCATCATGATCTTCTTCCTGGCTGCCACCGGCATGCCGTGGTCGGGCTATTGGGGGTCAAAAGCGAACGCCTGGCTGACCGCCAACAACCTGGGCTATCCAGCTCAGCTTTGGGACGCCGTGCCGTCGTCGTCGAAGAGCACGCACCATGTGGTCGAGCAGCCCGGCTGGATCGTCGAGAACGCCCCGGTACCGGATTCCAATATGGACATGGCCAAGATGGGCCACATGCAGGCGCAGCCGATCGGCCTCGATGCCGCCGTCGATGTGGCGAAGAGGGCCGGCATCGCGCCCGGTTTCGACATGGCCATCCCCAGCGACGATAAGGGCGTTTATACGGCTTCGATCTATCCGGACGACCTCGCCAAGGAACGCACCATCCATATTGACCAATATTCCGGCAAGCCGCTCGTCGACATCTCCTTCGGCCAGTATGCCGTGTTCGGCCGCTGGATCGAATGGGGCATCAACGTCCACCAGGGGCAGGAATGGGGTCTCGTCAACCAGCTGCTGATGTCGGCGACCTGCCTTTGTGTTATCCTCATGTGCGTTTCAGCAGCGCTCATGTGGTGGAAACGCAGGCCTTCCGGTCGGATGGGCGTTCCACCTATGCCGCCCAAGAAGAGCGTCTACCTCGGGCTTTGGGCGATCGCCCTGATCTTCGGCATTGCGTTTCCGATGACGGGAATCGCGATCGCCGTCATGATCCTGATCGACCATATTGTCCTGCGTCTCGTGCCGCCGCTCAGGCGCGCGTTTTCCTGAGGTTAAAACCGGACCCGGCGCAGCTTGCGCCGGATGACGGCAGCTTACGTCATTCATCCTGTAAGGGCCCGCGTGAGGTCCATGACATTGGGGCGGTCTTCGACATGAGCGAGCGGCTGATCAGCTTACGCGCGAGCGTTGACCCGTCAGTACAGCCGCCGCACGAAGCGGCAGCTGCGCCATGATCATGCCGCCCTGCCTCGGAGATCATTTCTCATCGCAGCGACGCGGCTGGGAACATCGTCGAGACGGAACTGATTGACCAAATCGCTCCGAGTCTGCCCGCCCCGCCGCATTCAGGGTTTGTCATCTTTGTCTTTTCCGACATGTTGGAGGTTCGAATGCGGTGAATGCCTCCTCAGTTCCGCGCTTTCGACTTCTATACCCTTAGTGCTTCATGGGGTGCTGCAAGCGGGTAGGATGCAGGGGGCATCATCCGGCGAGCGGAAACGGGTACCGGCCGTGAACCGATGCAGGCATTACATCGCCGGGTATCGGGCACACATAGGCTGTTCCGCTGGCTTTTCGCCACTCGGCAGTCGCGGCTGCCAGGAGGTCGGATGACGACATCAATGCGAGCCCCGTCGCAAGCGTCTTGGCCGCATGCGCCATGGCTTGTGCGCGGCGGGCTTTTTCCCTGCGCGACGACCTGCCGGGTATGGGTGGATGACAGCGTCGGCGGGCTGAACGGCGTTCAGCAGGCTCCCGCCCCGACCAAACGCGTCGTGGTGAAGGAGAAGGTCGTCGTCGGGCAGCCCCCGCCGGTGACCGGCGTTGTGACGCAGGTTCCCGACGATGCGAATATTCGCGATCGTTAACGACCAGCGCGTGATCGTTAAACCTTCCTCCCGGCGATCATAAGTGGAAAATTCCAGTCTGAATTTAACGGGGGCACGTCACTGCTTACAAACGATACACGATGAAGCGAAAGAGGAAGTGTCATGCCTACCGGTACAGTCAAATTTTTCAACGATGACAAAGGATTTGGCTTCATCACGCCTGAGAATGGCGGAACGGACGTCTTCGTTCACGTGTCAGCATTGCAGCGCGGCGGCTCGCTCAGAGAAGGTGACAAGGTCAGCTACGAGCTGGGCCAAGATCGTAAGACCGGAAACGCGATCGGTGGAAATCACGGGCGTCAACGTGCAGGAAAAATAGCGCGTTCCATTAGGGCGCCTGACAATAGCCGGGACAGTAAGGTGTGCCAGAGCCAGGACCATAGTCGCACAGGGATAGGCCTTCGGTCTTATTTCCTTTTCCCATGCGCAGTCCATGTTTTTAAGTGCGGTCACAGCGCAGGAGGTTGCAATGGATCGACGATTGTTTCTGACCGGAATGTTTGCAATTGTGGGGACCGCCGCCCTTGCAAGCGCAGCTCGGCCTAGCAATGCAATTGCCGGCGTCCCGAACAGCAGCGGAATTCTCGATAAGCTTGATGCAGACGTTCTCGAGGAGGAAGGTCAAGCAGAACTGCAGCCGACCAATCATCGCCGCTGGCATCGTCCTCCCGGGCGCGGCAGAAGACGGCGCGTTTGGAGAAGGGTCTGCCGCCGTTACTGGCGCTATGGCCGACGACGTGTACGTTGCTATCGCAGGCGCGTTTGGGTTCAGATCTGGCTCTAACAACCAGCGACGCAGAGAACGATTGTTCCGGACGATAGGTTTGATGAAAAACGTCACCTCGCCGTCTATACGACGATGCGCCGGTCATCGATTGAAGCCTGACCCATGACGCGACTTCTGCAAACCATTGTCCGATGGCGTTCCAACCGAAGAACTGGTCTATGCCGCACCCCTGCAATTCTCCGACCTGTGGTGGCACATCGTTCCTGAAGGCCGCCTACAGGGATGCATAATCGCGAGGCGTCCGTCCGGATAGTCGAAAACCACGACCTTCTTGATGGGAACAATTAGGCTAGGTACGGTTCGATGCG
Source organism: Rhizobium aethiopicum (assembly GCF_900094625.1). GTDB lineage: Bacteria > Pseudomonadota > Alphaproteobacteria > Rhizobiales > Rhizobiaceae > Rhizobium > Rhizobium aethiopicum. The sequence goes on from NZ_FMAJ01000022.1 coordinate 52,212, forward strand.
CGGCCGCATCGGGTCGAGAAGTAGCTGAGATTGGGCGGGATCGCGTCGGCGGCGAGGCCGGCTGCGGAGCGGTGCGTCAGCGTCACCGAGGAGCGGCTGGGAAGGCTTGCGAGGCGGCTTTGTCATGGCCGCACTTCATCAACAAAACCTTAAAGGCAATTGACCCAGATTGAGTATTGACGCTTTGCGAGTCACGGCTCGGAAACACTTCGCGTGCCTTGACCTACCGTGGGAGGGTTATATCTAAATAAGTAGTCTCCCCCATGGAATACCGAATGTGTAGTCGCGTCTATATCAAAGAATCGCTTGACGAGCTTGCGCGTAGTTTTGCTTTCGCCGGACAAGGCGAGCTTGAGGCTTTGGCTGATTGCCTTCCTCGATACAACGGCGCACCGAGGCAGGTTTACCCTATTATCATTCAAGATCAAATGCGGGAGACGGGCACCGTAGCGCCGGTCATTGCAGCCGCCGTATGGGGCCTGGTACCCGCATTGGCGAACTCGCGCGATCGGCGTCTCCCATTGATCAACGTCCGCTGCGAGAACATTGCCACGGACGGTCTGACCGGACCTGCCTATCGTTCGCGCCGCTGCCTAATCCCAGTCAATGGATTCTTTGAGTGGAACTACTCCCCAAGTCGGGGTAAGCAACCCTATGCTATCGCGATGAAGAGCGACGTTCCGTTTGCTCTTGCAGGCATTTGGGAGGTTTGGCGCCACCCGGTTGGAATCGACATCCGCAGTTTCGCTGTAATCACCTGCCCGGCGAATGAGATGATGCAGACAATCAGCGATCGAATGCCGGTGATCCTGCGTCGAAAAAATTATGAGCGCTGGCTGTCCGCTGATCGAAATCCGGCAGACCTAATGAAGCCGTATCCTACCGAGCTAATGACCATTTGGCCAATCGGCATGGCCGTTAACAGCCTGAGGAACATGGGATCCGAAATCATCGATCCGATTGTTTGGCATCCAAATGCCTAGGTTCGCCAAGGACTGGGACCTTGGTCCTCCTCGACCAGATCCATGTGAAAACATCCTATATCAGTAAGTGCACGGAGTTTCCGCATGTGCGGACGCGCCTAAATCAATACCTCCCTCCATGAGCTCGTGCGCAATTTAACATTTGCAGAGCCCAGTGAGGTCGATGCGCATGCACTTTGCTTCCCCTGTACGACGGAGCACCTAGGCTGCATTTCCCCATCATCATTCGTGACATCGTCCAGGAGCCGGATATCACGAGAGCGATTTTTGTCAGGCCCGCTGGGGTCTTATGCCGGCGTCGACGAAAACTGGGTGTTCGGCGATCAACGATCAACGGACCTTGCGAAGATATAGCCACCAATGGACTGTTCCCGCGCCGAGGCCTGGTACCCATCGACGGAAATTTCGAGTGGAAGGACACTTACGGCAAGAGCGATGACGAACACCCCTACGCCATCGCCACGGAGAACGGCAGGGCCTTTGCGCTCGCCGGCAATTTGAAAAACCCCAAAAGTTGAGAACGGAGTGCTGACCCGGAACTTCGCCATCCTCACCTGCGAGCCGAACGCGATGATTGCGGAAATTCACAACCGTATGCCCGTCATCCTACATCACGAGGATAATGAGTGCTGGCTATCTCCTGATCCAAATCCATCGGACCTGATGAATCCGTACCCTTCTGAGCTCATGACAATGTGGCCGATTCGTCAAAAACGTCGGACCAGAGATCATCAACCCGGTTAGTCTCGTCCTCAGCGGCATTGAAGCCCCGGTTTAGGCCGAAGCAGCAGGTGCGATCAACGCCTACCGAGTAACACCGTACCGGAACACGACCGATCTCACTTTGGTTAGGGCGCCAGGAGAGCACGGACGTTCCTCCTGTGCGATCCTTATTTGTCAACGAACTTGCCCCGCCCCGGCGGGGTCTTTTTTGTCCGACAACGTACGGGAACCGCAGAGGGAGTGCGAGGTTAATCATTGGATCGCGGGAGAGAGGAAGTACCTTGAATCGGGGGAAACCTTCCACCTTAGCGATGCACCTCATAACAGAGTTGGGTCGTGCGGGGTAAGTTTCCGGTCTGCTCCCAAAGCGACGTTCCGCGCGGCCCGACGCCCAGCCACGGCGAAACCTGTCCTGTTCTGATTCCTCGAGGTCGGTGAATTCCCCTCCATGACGGTCACGGTTGGCGATCTGTAGGCGTTGCAAGCCACGAAGGCTTACGAGGGGCTTTGTCATGCCGGCAGTTCAGCGCAACTTAACAAGATTGATTATTGGCTCCCATCAACTCGTGAACATAACATCGGCGGGCGGCCGCCCGTCTGAAAACTGAGTATGGAGCACGGATATGCGCGAGCAGGCGACTAAGGCGATCCCGGTTCGCTGCTAGTGCTGGGAGCATTTTGATGCGTTGAAGAATTTGGAGGAGTTCAGAGGCTTCACACCACATCTCGTCGTCATCAGCCAAGGAACCGTCGCGCGGCGCGCCCGATTCAACATTTCAGGCCGATGCAGCTAATGGAAAAGGATTACGGAACGCGGCGCAGCAGTTCAAGTTATACATCCTGATGATTGCGCGGCATCCCTCCGAGGATACGAGCTGGTACTAAACGTCAAATCTATGCTCATCATTCGAGGAGGTTTTCCGATGAAGATCGCCCAGATCGCACCCCTTGCTGAAAGCGTCCCACCGAAGCTTTACGGCGGAACTGAGCGAATCGTCTCTTATCTGACAGACGAGCTGGTCCGTCAGGGCCACCAGGTCGCACTTTTCGCCAGCGGCGACTCTGTTACCAACGCCAAACTGGTGGCGTGCTCGCGCGTCGCCTTGCGTCTCAATCATGCAGTCAGGGACCATCTGCCGCACCAGATCGTGATGCTGGAGGAAGTTCGCCGCCGGGTACAAGAATTCGATGTCCTCCACTTCCACATCGATCTGTTGCATTTCCCGTTGATTATGGACTTCGCAGGCCGAACCGTGACGACGCTGCACGGGCGGTTGGACCTACCTGACCTCCGACCATTCTACCAAGCATTCCCGGACATACCGCTGGTGTCGATCTCAAACAATCAGCGACAGCCGATGCCGCCGGTTAACTGGGCGGGTACCGTTTACCATGGGCTCTCGGACGATATTCTACCCTTCACCGCAAAGCCGAAAGGAAACTATCTTGCTTTCCTTGGCCGCATCTCGCCGGAGAAGCGACCCGACCGGGCCATCCAGATTGCTGCGAAAGCAGGGATCCCCCTGAAGATCGCGGCGAAGATTGACAATGTCGACAAGCGTTACTGGGAAACGGTGATCGAGCCTCTGGTGAAGAGCCATCAAAACGTGGAGTTCATCGGAGAGATCAACGAACATCAGAAGGCGGAGTTTCTCGGCAATGCCGGCGCGTTGCTCTTCCCGATCGACTGGCCAGAACCCTTCGGGGTGGTGATGATCGAGTCTATGGCATGCGGCACCCCAGTCATTGCGTTCGGCTGCGGTTCCGTCCCGGAAGTGATTGACGTTGGTATTTCCGGTATAATCGTCGATACAGTCAATGAAGCCGTGGAAAACATCGACCGAGCGCTGCGCCTGGACCGCCGCAGAGTTCGCGAGACGTTCGAAAAGCGTTTTTCTGCAAAGCGCATGGCGTGCGATTATCTCGATATCTACCGTACTCTGCCAGGTGTACGCACCCATGGTGCACGCATGCGCCGTTCGACCAGGGACGCTCTCGGGGTGCAGACCGCAGCATGATGGCGAAGAGAGTAGTCGAATAGCGCGAAATACCCGCTGGTCGTCTTCATTAATCCGGAGGAGGTCGAGGGGAGCCCACGCCGTTCGGTTCTACGCCGAGCATTTTTCGCTTCAGAGTGTTGGCGATCGTCGACAGCCACGATTTCGATGAAGGCCGGACCACAGTCTTTATCCATCGGACCGAAGCAGGCAAATTCTCAAATGCGGGCGACTGAACATAGGGGCGACAGGCCTGGCGAGCGGCGGTCAATGTCCGCAGTTGGGCCCGGAGTGGACATTTGCGATTATGCGTTCAACGACAGCTCCGCGCCATAAGTCGAACACTGAGCAGAGCACGGTGGTATCCCAGAAGCGGACATGCCGCCGACCTGCAGGTTTGCACCACTTCCAGACCTTTCACTCGGAAGCTGCGATCGACGCGTTTCGGCCACTGCGGCCACACGTATGTATGACGAAGAGGTCTGAACTCGGGACAAAAGCGGATGAGAATGTGCCTATCAACGCTCCCAGTTCGGCAATCTTGCTCCGTAGCCTGACTTGCGAAGACAGCGGGGTTTGGGTCGTCCAGCCGCTTTGGGAATTCGGCCAAGGATCAAGACAGCTTACTCCCTCGAACAGCGCTCCATTGCACGCACAACGTGTCTCTCCCCGTCTGGTCTAGTCGGCTGCGAAGCAGTAGAAGAGACCGTCTCCGCCCGTACTCTTGAACGCCTCCTGCGAGCAGCCGCCTCGCGTCAAATGCGAAGAGTTCCAGGATTTGGCTGCGGCGGATTCGTCCAATCCAGTGCGATCGCTGTGGCCCACTACCGCAGCACCCTCCGCACTGCCCATTGTCCAGTTGCCGCAGGTTTCCGGCGCGGCAGTTCCATCGGGTTTGGAGCCGGTCAGTATGTCATGGCGGTTCGGAGTGTCGCCGCGGCCGGCTATGACTTCACCCTTTTCGTTGAGCGTGGTCTGCTTAGTGATGTTGTTGCCATCACTGTGAAGCGCGGCGACATCGTCGGCGATCTTTTCGCCCTTGGCGTTGTACCAAGGACCCGTTCCAATCCGGTCCTTGGCGTTCTCCGCGTCGGTGGAGAGATAAGCTCTCCAGGTCTTGCGCGTCGAACCACTCGCCGTCGCCAGAGAACTACAATAGGCGTCGGCTCCGGCAAGCCCTCCAAGATCGCCGCCCTTGCCCGGATTAGCGCTGGTAACAAAGAAGCTCATCGCGGTGTCCTGAGCATTTGCCGACAGCGGCGGCCAGGCCAGAGCGGCCAGGAGCAAAGCGAACTTGCGTTTCATAGTATTCCTCCTGCATGTCCCATGTAGCTGAGCCTACTGCGGGAATGGATCGGAGTAAAATCGCATTCTTGTGTCTTTAGTACCGCTGGAGGCGAAATCTCCAGGCGGAGACTCGGCGGCCCAGCCCGGTGCGAATTGGTCTCGGTTTAGTTTGCGCCGGCCTTATAGGTGATCCTATAAATCACGCCGTTCGTATCTTCAGACACCAGCAGTACCCGTCCGGCGCTATTGCGAGCCCGGCAAGGCGGCCGAACTCCATTTTTCGGTCGGTTTGCCGAACCGCGCAACATGACGAAGGCGTCGTAGCGATACTCCTCCGGAAACTGCTCCGCATTGTAGAAGCGGATGTTGATCACGGAAAGCCCGATGCGTCAGTTCGGAAAATCGGAGCAGCCTTCCTGCGTCCGGAAGGACGCAACGGGGCTCCAAGCTGCCCGCATCAGCGCCGCGCGGTGCGCAATTGCGATGATTGCTTGTCCGTCTTCAGTTTTTCCCTGAACCAATCGAGCGTCAGCGCCACACCCTGTTCGTAACTGATCTTGCACGACCACTCGGGCATGACGTAATGCGCATTGGTCAGGTCGGGGCGTCGGTTGGTGGGGTCCTGCGGGGGTGACGGCTCGAAAACGATCGGCGCGCCGCCGACGAGGCGGGAGACAAATTGCGCGACCTCGAGAACCGAGATCTCGCGATCGTTGCCGACGTTCAGAGGCCCCTTATAGTCGGTTTCGTTTATCCAGAAATAACGGGCGAAGCCGTCAACGATATCGTCGACATAGCCCCAGCTGCGGGACTGCAGACCGTCGCCGAACACGGTGATCGGGCGGCCCGAGAGGGCCTGGGTGATGAAGTTGGAG
>NZ_FMAJ01000011.1 GCF_900094625.1 Rhizobium aethiopicum
GAGGACCGGGATGGACATATCTCTGGTGGACCTGTTGTCCTGCCAAGGGCATAGCAGGGTAGCTATATATGGACGGGATAACCGCTGAAGGCATCTAAGCGGGAAACCCACCTGAAAACGAGTGTTCCCTATCAGAGCCGTGGAAGACGACCACGTTGATAGGCCGGGTGTGGAAGTGCGGCAACGCATGAAGCTTACCGGTACTAATAGCTCGATCGGCTTGATCGTTCTCATTGACTGTGCTCATCAGCCAAAGGCTGATGATGCCTCACCTTGTCCTGACGCGCCAAAGGCGCTGCGGACGGCCCGCGCTGCCAAGCGCGACGGCCTCTGGCCTGTATGGGTGCCACAAGCACCCGCAGCCGGAAGAGGGTCCAAAGACGTGTTTAAACAAGCAGGCCTTCGGCCTGCACCAGCTTCTCAATCAACAAAGTTGCGCTTTGCCGACCTGGTGGTTATGGCGGGGTGGCTGCACCCGTTCCCTTTCCGAACACGGCCGTGAAACGCCCCTGCGCCCATGGTACTTCGTCTTAAGACGCGGGAGAGTAGGTCGCTGCCAGGTCTGCTAAACGCAACTCAATTGATAAACAATCTTCTCACAACAAACTCTACGGCCCATGCCGAACAAAAAGGGTCGCGCAAGCGGCCCTTTCTGCTGTAAAATAATATCGCGGGGTGGAGCAGCCCGGTAGCTCGTCAGGCTCATAACCTGAAGGCCGCAGGTTCAAATCCTGCCCCCGCAACCAAACTTCCAAAAAGCCCGCCAACACGGCGGGCTTTTTGTTTGGTAACGGGTCGACGATTTTAAAGCCTAATCAGGGGCCCGCAACGAGGCAAAGCCGACGCAGTGGGAAAGAAAACCCCAAATCCTCCAATGCACCCAATTCTCCTCTCCAAGTATCTATCGCTGGCGGAAATGCTTCGCGTTCCCTTAGCGACGGTAGCTCGTCGTTCGCGAAGAGGGTGAGCCTGCGAACGGTTCAAATTCTGCCCCCGCGTGGCCGGCCACCAGACGATCGGCGATCTCCTCACCGAGGACTCGCTGTTTTTCTCGATCGCGGCGATTTCGGATCGGAGCCGCCCGGACCCTGCTGACGCCTGTTCCCGGTCGCGTGTCGCGGCTGCGGCGATGTCACGGTTGATCGGCTCGAGATAGTCGGCTCCGAGGAGATTGCCGGGTACAGCCGCCACGATCCGCTCCTCCAGTTTTAACCGGATCTCACTATTGGTGCAGACAATTCCGCCCAGCTGTTCGATCGGCAGCTTCTTTTGCCGGTTGGTGCAGCCGTAGCGGTCCTTGGCCGCGATCGCATGGGGGCCGAGATAGTGGGCGCATTGCAGGAGGCCGCTCAGCAGGTATTGCGGCCGGTGTGCCTTGTTTAGCCGGTTCGTGATTGTCGGGGAAAAGCTCTTCTCGCCTCGATGCCGGTCTGCTGCCATTTGTGTATTGCAGAGGGGCTACCGCTTGCTGTGTAAATAGGTAGACTGGAGGAGATAAGACACTTCAAATTCTCGATCGCGGGCGTAGCAGGCAGGCAAGCAACGTTCTGGGTTTTGCTACGATGGTTTGGGGCAAGGTCTTTTCATTGGAGCGACAGTGATGGTTTCCACATCTGCGCAGGGGCGAGGCCCACGTTTTTTTATCTGCCTCTTCCTGCTGATCGCGTGTCAACTCTTCGCGGGATTTGCTCACGCAGAAAGGCGCGCGGCAATCGTCATCGGCAATAGCGACTATCCTTTTGCGCCGTTGAGCAATCCCCAGAATGACGCCAAGCTGATCGCCAATACCCTGACCGAGTTGAATTTCGACGTTCTGTTGTTCTACGACCTGAAGAAAGAGGCGGTCAGAGACCTCAAAGAGACCGTTCGGACGCATCTGGTCGGGGCCGATATTGCGGTCTTCTACTATGCCGGCCACGCCTTGCAAGCCAGTGGCCGCAATCTGCTGTTGCCCGTGGATGTCGATACCAGCTCCGCGCAGCGGGTCGTCGCCGATGCACTCGTCCTCAATGATCTCATCGATATCGTCAAGAATGATCCTGTCGGGCTGAAGCTCTTTATTCTCGATGCCTGCCGAAACAACCCGGCTACAAATTTTCAGGGTCTTCGTCAGGGGCTGGCGGATACTGAGGCGGGAAGCGGCCAGGTGTTGGTGGCCTATGCAACGAGCGCTGGTGAAGTCGCCTATGATGGCACCGGGCTGAACAGCCCCTATTCGTCGGCACTTGCCAATGCCCTGCAGCGACCGAACCTCGATGTTTACGATACGTTTCGAACGGTTCGCGGCGATGTTAGGCAAGCGACGGGCAATGCCCAAATACCTTGGATCACCGGCTCGATCGAAACACGGTTCGTGTTCCGCCCACAGGTGGCAATCCTGAACGCGGAAGCCGTCCTTCCGCCGACCGAGACGTCGAGTCCGGTTGCTATCGACGAGGTGCTGTGGACCTTCATCAAGGATAGTCCGGATCCTGCCGATTTCGAGCGCTTCGCCAGGATCTTTCCCCACAGCGCGCATGCGGCCGAGGCCGAAGAAAAGAGCCGGGTCCAGGTTGCCGCCCTTTCGAAACGCGGTCTCTACGTGCGCGAAAGCCTTGTCGCCTCGTCCATTGCCAGCCAGGTGCCAAGCGCCGGCGACGTGGAGGCTAAGGAGTTCGTCTTTCAGCAATCGGGCGAGCGAGCGGTAAGCGAAACGTTCAGGATGTGGCCGGGTGTACTGCCCGAGACGGCGGGCGGGATGCGCAGTCTTGTGACCGAATGCGATCTTTACGCAGCTGACCCGAACGATCCGCAGCGACAGGTCCCCGGCGTCAGCAATGGTCTCGTCAACGTGCGCGACGCTTTGCGGGCCTGCGCCTTCGCCCTGGCCGCAGATCAGAACAATCCGCGGCTGCAGTATCAGCTTGGTCGTGTTCTCGAGATCGCCGGTCGATACAACTGGGCGGAATATTTCTACAAAGTCGCCGGCGGTCATCAGTATAGCGCCGCTCTCGTCAATCTCGGCTACATGGCTCGCATGGGGATCGGCCGGAAGGTCGACTACGATCAGGCTCTCTCCTACTACATGGCGGCTGCAAAAATGGGTAATCTGCGCGCACGCACGAACGTCGGCACAGCCTATATTCTTGGCCAAGGGGTCGCAAAGGAGCCAACAGAAGGGATTCTCTGGTATCGTCTTGCCGCGTCCAGCGGATGGGCCAACGCTATCACGGCGCTGGGCGACTGCTACAGGCTGGGCACGGGTGTAAAGCAGGATGCCTCGCAGGCGGTAGCACTTTACATTGCAGCAGCCGATACGGGCCAGATCGACGCCATGGCAAATCTGGGGCAGGCCTATATCAGTGGAGAGGGTACCAAGAAGGACCTTAGACGTGGCTTGGAAACCCTTCTCAAGGCAACGGACATGGGCAACAAATACGCCCCCTATTATGCCGCGAGGCTGTATCTGAAAGGCGCCGATAAACTTACTGCTGATCGAAACCGCGCGTTTTCCCTTTTCAAGCTATCTGCCAATCGCGGCCTTGAACTGGCCAATCTCGATCTTGCCTTCGGTTACGACAAAGGCAGCTTCACGGGAAAGGCGGATGTGCCGCTTGCCTATTATTATGGGGTGCTGGCCGAGAAGCTGGGCGTTAACCGAGCCGATGAAGCACGCGCGGCGATCGGCAAAAAGCTTGACGCGGCAACACGGCAGAAGATGGAAGCTCAGGTCGATCTCTTTCTGGAACAGAACGGCAAATGACGGTTCGGAGTTGACCTGAACGGGAGCATCGGCAGGCGATGCAGTATCGCTCGATATCGGATCTTCACAAAGCGATCGTCAACGGGTTGCACATGCTGCCTCGCGAGATTGATTTGGTCGTCGGTATTCCACGCAGCGGCTTGCTGGCCGCCAACATGCTCGGCCTTGTCGCCAACCTGCCGATGACCGATCTGGACAGTTTCATCGAGGGCCGCGTTTATTCCTTCGGGGCGACGAAGAATACGGCTTCGTTCAGGAGCGCATCGGATGTTCGAAAGGTTCTTGTCCTGGACGACAGCATCAATACCGGAGGCGCCATGCGGGAGGCCAAAGCCAAGTTGATGGCATGGGAAAGAGGCGCTGAATTTGTCTTCGCGGCGGTCTATGGTCTGCACGACAGCGTCGAGCATGTCGACTTCGTATTTGAGGTCGTCGAACAGCCAAGGCTATTCCAGTGGAATTTCATGCATCATGGCCTGTTATCGAAGGCGTGCATCGACATTGACGGGGTGCTCTGCCTCGACCCGACCGATGCGGAAAATGACGATGGACCGGCCTATGAAGCCTTCTTGAGAAATGCACGGGCGCTTCATAAACCGACGCGCTTCATCGCCTATCTCGTTACCAGCCGGCTCGAAAAGTACCGGTCCTTGACCGAAACCTGGCTTCGTACAAATGCGATCGACTACGGCAAGCTCATCATGCTCGATCTGCCGAGCGCGGCGGAGCGTCGGCGGCGGGGCACCCATGCAAGGTTCAAGGCCGCCTTCTATCAGCAGTGTGATGCCGAGATCTTTGTCGAGAGTAATCTTAGGCAGGCGAACGAGATTGCCAGGATATCGAACAAGCCAGTCCTTTGCACGGAGACCCACCTGATGGTTTTACCGACCACCCCTTTGCGCAGCTTGTTCAATATGAGAATACCTTTCGACGCTTTCGCGTTTTTCAGGCGAGAGCAGACTATGCCCGAGGAACTCCGCTATACGATTACCGACGCGAACAACCGCGCAAAATCTCGAACTCTTGTCACCTGGCTCGGGCCGAGACCAGACGGCTTTCTCGAAGCCATTGAGTCCATCCGCAAGATTTGCACAGCCAAGAACGAATATCCAATCATCGTTCTTTCCGATTTTCAACAGGAACTCATGTCCCGGGCAGAGACGCCGGCCGAATTCATTCCGCAGGTGCACCACCTTCCATCGCTTTCGTCCGGCCAATATCAGGACTATGTGCGCAGGCGCTACGACCTTGTGTTGCGAAAATGGGCGATTTCGCGTGAGGTGACGCTGGGGCTGAGCTTGGAGGAATTCCTCGCCGAACAGTTGTCATTGCGAAAGGGCGGCACACTTAGACAAGCCGCTGATTAATCTCCAGTTGAAACGTACATCTATTCGTTGCTTGAAAGCCGGAGAAGTCCTTCGAGGATGCATCGGACAATCGAAAAATACTGAGTTTCACCTTGCGGGCATTGACTTTCGTAGTTTGTGAATGCTTACTAAAATAAGCTGCGGGGAGGGCAATATATGCTTCGCAAGATATCTATCCTCGGAACGCTGATACTTGCCTCATGCACCTCTCAAGGCTCGAATATGACGCTGGCGTCAATCATCAGCGGTTACCGAAATGCGCCGACCGCCGCCGAAGAAGTGGCTTGGCGCAACGCACGGCGAAGCAACACCGATCGAGCCTATCGCAATTTTATCAGCAGCTATCCGAACAGTTCCTATGTCCCGGTCGCGGCATCAAGGATCACCCGGTCGGTCAAGCCAAAGCCCGTTTCTGTAAGGAATTTGGACCGTCCCGAACGGAACCCGTCGTTCGGCCGCAGCGGCAGCGCTTATTGAAGCAACAGGCCTGACAACTGAGAATTGACTCTGGTAGCATTTATAGACCCAATCTGGCTTTCGAATGCATTTTGATATTGTCCATGCAGCCGATCCTCGATTTTATGGCGGCTCCTCATCGGCGGTGCGGATCGAGATCCAGTCCGCTCGGCAATTTGGCCTCTCGACGGCTCTGATTCCATTTCTCGGCGTTTCCGACATCCGTTCCAGACGGTTCGAGGAACGTCTTCTCGACGTTCTTGAGCGTCAGGAGGTGCCGTGGCTGACGGGCGAGGAGGCAGTCGAGTGCGACATTCTTTTCGCGCATAATCCCCTGGCGTTTGCGCACATGCCGACACGGCCGCTGCGCCTCAGATCGAAGGTCGTCCTCCTTTCGGTCCAGCATCCGCCCTTCGACGGAGCCGGTAATGCGCAATATAATATCGACGTGGTGAAACGAAATCTGGAGAGAATGTTCGGGGCGCCCGTCATCTTCGCGCCGGTCGGCCCGAAGGTGCGCAATCAGTTCGAAGACATCATCGCCGGAAGGCCCGAGCTCTTGCGTCATGATCTTTTCAACCTCATCGACCTTGACCAGTGGCCAATCAGGACCGCGCAGCCGCCGCGCGAAAGGGCTGTTATCGGCAGACATTCACGTCGCGATCTCCTGAAATGGCCCGACACCGAGGCTGAACTGCGCGCGGCCTATCCCGACCTTGGCAATGTCCAAATCAAGGTCATGGGCGGTGTGCCAGACCAAATCGTGCCACTGATTGGATCCAACTGGAACATCTCGCCCTATTCGAATAGCGGTGTGTCTCAGTTTTTGAACAAGCTTGATTTCTATGTGTTCTTTCACAGCCGACGATGGGTTGAGGCGTTCGGCATCGGCATTGCCGAAGCGATGGCGAGTGGGCTTGTGACCATCCTGGACCCATCGTTTCGTGACCTGTTCGAAGAGGGTGCGGTCTATTGCCGGCCTGAGGAAACAACCGGCGTTGTGGAGAGATTTCTCTCCTCTCCCGAGGCCTTCAGCGCTCAGTCGGCAGCCGCGCGCACATTGGTCGAGAAGAAGTTTTCGAAGAGCCGATACCCGGAAAGAATGCGTGCGATCTATGACGAACTCGGGCTTTGCTCGCCTGCCGCGCTTGCCACGGTCGGCAAGGCGGTTGGCGCTGACGCTTTCTCCGGGTCGAGCGGACACCCAACGGTCCGTTCCGGGCCGCGAAGATCGCAACGGTCGCTGATGGGACGGCGCCGCGTCCTGTTTGTCGCGACAAACGGCATAGGCCTTGGCCATATCACGCGATTAATGGCAATCGCCGAGCGCATGTCGCCTGACATGGAGCCCGTTTTCCTGACAATGTCGGCCGGATCTTCGATTATCGAAGCACGTGGACACCCGGTCGACTACATACCGTCCGCCCCGAAGATCGGTGTGACGGACGATAGCTGGAACGAGGTCTTCGCACAGGAATTGCTGAACGCCGTGGAGGTGTTTGCCATCAACAGCGTCGTCTTCGACAGCAACCATCCCTATCCTGGCCTGCTGAAAGTGCTGGCCGCCCGTCCCGATCTGAACTGGGTCTGGATCCGCCGCGGGATGTGGGCTTCCCGTCATAGCCTCGATCCATCGATGCAGCATCGGTTCGACATGGTGATCGAGCCGGGTGAGTTCGCCGCGGACGAAGACCACGGCATCACCGCGCAATTGCGCGCTGGCGTGATCGGCGTTTCGCCGATCCTCCTTGTTGACAATGACGACAGGCTTTCGCGGGCAGAAGCTGCATCGGCTCTCGGTGTCGATCCTGCCGGTCTTGTCGCGGTGGTGCAGCTCGGTTCGGAACGAAATTTCGACGTCAGCCGGCTGCGGCCGGCGATCATCAACGGACTGCTCAAGCATGGCGTCCAGGTCATCGACGCGGTCAATCCCCTCGCACCGAAGCGAGAGGATCATATGGGGGGCACCGTGCAAAAGGCGATCTACCCGATCGCCAGATATTTCAACGCCGTCGACCTGATGATCACGAATGCCGGCTACAACGGCTTCCACGAATGTATTTATGGCGGCATGCCCGCAATCTTCGTTCCGAATGAAGCGCCCGAGATGGACGAGCAGGCCGTACGAGCAGCCTATGCGCAAAGCTCCGGATTGGGGCTATGTTTGAGATCGGTGGATGCCGAACGAGCGCATGAGGCAATCGAACTCGCTCTGTCGGAGGATTTTCTTGCCCAGCATCGCACGCGAGCAAGCCGCATCGTTTTTGCCAATGGGGCGCGGGAAGCGGCACTGGCAATCGAAGAGCTCGCATTCAGTGTCAGGACTGATCGAGGGCTCGGGGGATCGATCGCACGCGTATGACATTTTCGCACCGCCCCGATTGCGCAGGTCAGACCGATCCTCTCCTTTCGGGCGTGTCTTGCGGTCGACCGGACGGCCAGGCGACAGGCATCGGATTGTTGCACTGTCGATGTCACTTCCGAGGCGAGGGGCCTTTGTGCTAGGCTTCTCAATCAGGATCGCCGGCGTCACGAGACAGGGGCATTCTCCGCATGGCTGATGATCGCAAGACAACCGTCCAGACGCCGCTCGGATCCGAAGCGCTGACCTTCACGCATCTCATCGGCCGTGATGGGGTCAGCCGGTGTTTTGCGTTCACTATCGGCTTCATCAGTTCCGACGAGAATGTCGACGCACTGAAGTTGCTCGGAAAGCCCTTGTCGGTAGAAGGAGAAAGCGGAGACAAGAAACGCTGGTTCAGCGGGCTGGTCACCGATTTTCGCCTGACGCGCATCGAAGAGAGGTTTGCCTACTACGAGGCGGAGGTGCGGCCTTGGCTTTGGCTGCTCGGCAACAGCACCGATTGCCGTATCTTCCAGAATATGAGCGTCGTCGAAATCGTCGAGAAGATATTCTCGAAATACAAGGCGGCTAAATTCGAGAAGCGGTTGCAGGGTTCCTACGAGGCTCGGGAATACTGCGTGCAATATGACGAAACCGATCTCGACTTCGTGCAGCGGCTGCTCGAGCACGAAGGCATCATGTATTTCTTCGAGTATGATGAGGGCGAACACACACTCGTGCTTGCCGATGCCATGAACAAGCTGAAGCCTGCACCAGGCTATGGCAGCGTCAAGTTCCGGGCCGAGGGCGATCCCGTGCGCCGGGATGAGGAATACATGACAGACTGGGTCGCGACCAGTTCCGTCCTTCCCGGCACCTTCGCCCATACGGACTATGACTTCACCAAGCCCGGCGCCGACCTCATGGCGCAATCGGCGCAACCCTTCTCTCACGCGGAGGCACAGGGCGAACATTACCGCCATCCCGGTGCGCATCTGACGGTCGGTCGCGGTGATGCAGTGGCTGTCGTGCGGCGGGAGGAAATACAGGCGGCGCATCAACGGATCACTGCCGGCGGCACAGTGCGGGGTCTGGCTTCCGGCTGCACTTTCAAGCTCGAGAATTTCCCGCGCAAGGACCAGAACGCGGAATATGTCGTGCTGCGCGCCGACTATCGTTTGTTCGATCCGGGGTACCGGCCCGCGGCCCATGCGGAGGAAGAAACCTTTCGAGCCACATTCCAGGTGGCTCCGACCTCCATCAGTTATCGGCCGCCTCGCAACACGATCCGGCCGATCATGCGCGGGCCGCAGACTGCGACCGTGGTCGGCCCCGCGGGCGAAGAGATCTTCACCGACAAATATGCACGCGTGAAAGTGCAGTTCCACTGGGACCGTCTCGGCAAGAAGGACCAGAACAGTTCATGTTTCGTGCGCGTCTCGCAGACCTGGAGCGGTGCGGGCTGGGGGTTTATTCAGATCCCCCGTATCGGTCAGGAAGTGATCGTCGATTTTCTCGAGGGTGATCCCGACCGGCCGATCATCACCGGCAGAGTCTATAACGGCAAGGAAATGCCACCCTACGAGCTGCCTGGACATGCCACCCAATCCGGGTTGAAGACGAATTCCTCTCCTGGCGGGGGCGGCTGGAACGAGTTGCGTTTCGAAGACAAGGCCGGATCGGAGGAGGTCTATTTTCAGGCGCAGAAGGACCACAACCTCCTGGTCAAACACGATCGCAGCAAGCTCGTCCAACACGACCAGTCGGATCGCATCGACAACAACGCCAAGCACTCCGTCGGCGTGAACCTCGACGAGGATGTCGGCAACAACAAGACGAACAAGGTGGGTGTCGACCGCACCGTCAATATTGGATCGAACGATACCGAGACGGTGGGGGTCAATCGATCTCTGACGGTCGGCGCCAACGAGACGATCAGTATAGGCTCAAACTCGACGGAAACCATCGGTGCCAGTCATACCCAGACTGTCGCAATCGTCCAGACGGTGACGGTTGGCGCGGCACGCGTCGATACCGTCGGCGGGCCGGAGACACGATCGGTCGGCGCGACGCAATCGAACACGATCGGCGCGTCCCGTTCCGTCAGCGTCGGTGCCGGCCAGAGCCACGAAGTGGGCTCCTCCGACAGCTGGAATATCGGTTCCGACCAGAGCGTGTCGATCGGCGGTGGGCAGACGAGCAGCATTGGCAAGGCGCGTAGCGCCAAGATTGGCGATGACGATTCGACGGAGATCGGCGGCAGTCGGGCGGTGAAAGTCGCCAAAGGCAGCCTTGTTGAAATAGGTGAAGACGGAGCGATCAAGATCGGAAAGGATCTACTGATCGAAGCAGGAGACTCGGTCGTCATCAAGTGCGGCTCGGCAAGCATCGCAATGAAGAAGGACGGCACGATCGCGATCGAAGGCAAGGATATTTCGATTAACGCCTCGGGCAAATTTAACGGCAAGGCTTCGGGAGAGGTCACGTGGAAGGGCAGCAAGATCAATCAGAATTGAGGAAGCATCATATGTCCGATGTAGTGGAACGTATTGAGGGCGTGGTCATCGGGCTGCTGCTGGGTTTCGATGCAGGCGTGCCACTGGTCGTCTTTCCCGGCAATCCCGAGGAAGTTGCCGTACGTGCGCGAAGCCTGGCCGAGCTTACCTCCGCGATGGTCGGGGCCGAAGTTGCGCTGCTCTTCGAAGGCGGCGACGCGTCGCGGCCACTGATCGTTGGCCGAATCATCGATCCCGCCCGCAGGTCTTCGACGCCAACCGTCGTTCGTGACGGCGAGCGCGTTCAGATCACCGCCGAAGAGCGGATAGAGCTCCGTTGCGGCAAGGCGACGATCATCATGGAAAAGGATGGGCACATCACCATCCGCGGCACCTATGTGACGAGCCACGCCAGAGCGGCCAATCGCATCCGTGGTGGATCGGTGAATCTCAACTAATGCCAGCCGCACCCGTCCTTCGCGAGATCGTTCGCCAACATGCCGAGATGGCGGCGTTTCTATGGACCGTTTACGATTACCACTTGCTTCATCCGGACGAAAATCCGGATATGGACGAAGTGCGTATTACCCGGCTCGTGGCGCGCCTTGAAGCGCACCTGGACGGATTGCGGGTCGCCGGTGAGGAGGGACGTAAGATAGCACAGGAGCGATACGATGAATTTCCGGAGGCGGGGGAGTTATTCGTTCTGCGGATGCTGTCGACGAATAATCCAATACCCATCTTCGAATTGCAACTCGACAGGGTCAGGGCTTATCTGGCTCAGAATCTTCCGCGGGGTTGACCGATAATGTCAGATCATTTTATGAACGTCGTATCGAATGGTTCCGCTTTGTAGCCGCCGCTGTAGGAAAGCTCGATCCCGCGCCAACTCGTTCCGTCAAACTGGAAAATATACTCACCGCAGGCTGCCGTCAGCCACTCGTTGGCGTTGAGGCGATACGTGTAACCGAGGTTGGCGACCGGCTCGAATGCATTGGCCGAAAGGACATGCACGCCGAAATCGGAGTCGGCAAAATAGATGTCGCCCCTGAACGAGCATATCGATAGGATATCGCTTTCGATATTTGTTTCGAACAGCACGAATTCATCGTCTTTAAGATAGCCAGCAATTCCATGGTCCCCAGCAACCAACACGCGGTCATTCTCTACAAGGACGCAACGGAAATCGGTCCCTATCCTGACCTCTATCGGATCCCAGCTTCGTCCTCGCGATTTCAAGATCAGGCCGTTTCCGCCAACCGCGTATAATCGATCCTTTGACAAGCCATGCATGTCAAAAATTCGGTCTGATGCTTCGACCGTGTCTTGAGACCAGGCGGACGCACCGTCAAATCGCCAGATGTGGCCGTCGTCTCCAAACACAAAATCGGCAAGTGTGTCGAGCGAATATGCGCCAATGAGAAACGATGACTTTAGAACGTCCGTTCTCCATCCCGAATTCGTGTGAAGTCTCACGACGCCGCCGATTTCGAGCAATACATCCCGATGAGTGCGGGTGGAGTGAAATGCCATGGCAAACTCATCGAACGCATCCTCCAGATCCACGCCCATAGAAATCATGGAAATCCGCAGGATTGCGACCTCTCCGACTTCTTCGTGCACATCCGACAACTGGCAGGCGACCCGGATATGGTCGCGACCAAGCTCATATGCATTCAGCGCATTGAACGACTGCATTTCCGGCGGCAGGTCCACCACCTTTTTGTGAACGGGAGTCATCAAGCCCACATCCTTGTCGGGTCCGGGTTTACGTCCCAGGCGATAGGCTGTTGCGCCGTCTTTGCCGCCGAGTTTTTCGGGTCCTTTTCCTTGACCGCGCGATCGAGATATTCCATGAACAAGGCCCTCAAGCATTCCTGGATGTTCTTCTGTGCCGCCGGCTTTGGCTTGGCGTTCTTGGCGCGCGGATCGTTGTCGACAACCGCTTTCGTGCAGTCATCTATAACCTGGCTCAGCGTCGGTGTCTTGGTGCGCTTGCGGATCGCGTCATTGCATTGCCTTGTCTTCAAGTTATGTGGCGACCCCGTTTTGCTGCCAGACCCCTTTCTCCGAAACCCACCACCCGGGCCTTTGGCATAAGACGCCATGCAGATACATGGTGCCCCGTTTGTCGTGTAGTTCTCAAATTGCGTTGCGGTCTCGACGCCACGTTCCCATTGCAGATATTCGTTTTGAACGAAGTGTTCGGATTCATATCCGTGAGGGCAATCCGCGTCTCGGTGCGTATGGACTTCGAACTCTGCCAGGATCGTAGCACAATCCAGTCTGTTGGGCGAAAACTTGCAAATTTCAGGCCAAGGGGGAGTCTGCCCCTGGGGGCTCGCATGGTTGTGCGTCGCCAAGTCAGAAAATCGTATGACCGGCTCGCCTTCAAATTTCACATCGGGCGACCATTTGTGAAAGTACTTCTTGCCGGTGTTTTGCGATGTGATGATACCCTTTTTCGGGGCGCAGCCGGCTTCGGTGCCGGAGGTCCGTTTCTCGTCGGATTTGTTTTTGATGTTGACTTCCTTGCCGCCAATCTTGACGGTAGCGGTGCCGTTCTCGGTGTCTGAAGCCATTCCGAAGCTGGGGTAGGGGATCGGCACCCCAGGGGGGGTTGCCGGCGTCTGCGGTGGCGTGAAGCAGACATCCGGAAAGGCCGCAATCGTCTGGGCGTTGACGGCCTTGCCGGAAATTTCGAGATTATTGGCAAAGACGTTGGACATCAGCTTTCCTGCGGAACCAAGATCGCGGCGCCGCATGCGCCAGCATCGTTTGATGCCTCGATAAGCACCGGCGCCGCCGGCGCGTAACCTTTCCTGGCGCCCATCCATCCCATTCCCAGCATCAATGGCACGACGGCTGCCCCTATATTTCCAAGGGATTCTGCGGGAGACCACAGATCTTGCGGGTCATGTCGCCCCCGCAGCAGCCGCAAGTTTGCCAGTGCTGTCTGCTTGAACCAGTAGGTTTCTCCGGTGAGATCGGCGATCCGATAGCCGATCTGGTTCATAGCAATGCCGGTTTCGTCCAGCGCCATCCGGTAGGCCCCTGTCATTCCGTCGCCACGCAACGGGAGATCCGCGCCATTGTAAATAGAGGCCGGCTCACGTGTGAGGCCGAGGCCGCAGAGCGGAAACTTCCCGCTGAAAGAACGTGAGCACAGGACCGCGGCCGCAGCTTCACCGGGTATGAAGCCGTCCGAATTATTCGGTGTCAGAATGCGCTCGGCGCCGAGATAGTGCGATAAGGCGGCTGAAGTCAGATAGCTGTCGACGCCGGCTATCATAACGAAAGGGGTTGTGTCGCGAGCGAGCAGGCTGCGGGCTTGGTCCAAGGCGACATGGCCGGAGGGCCTGCCATGGGAGATGATGCGCGAATGCGAACCCAATTCAACCTCGGCGATCTGGCCGATTTGTCGTAACAAAGAAGCACCTTCTTGCAGCGGCCGACCTTGTCGATCCGCCTCTGGAAGGCAGAGGATAAGCGCTGTCTTGCCGCGCGCTTCGGGAACCTCATCGAAAGCTTCGCATATTGCTGCTGCAGCCATGTGGGCGAGGCGTTTCTCCCCGATCCAATTGCGTGGCATCGGTACCGGCGCGCCGATCAACCACTCTCCACCCGGGCCAACAAACTGCGTCTCCTGAAATCCGTCGAGCTTTGCTCGCATCGCGGCACAGGATGATGGTGCATCAAGACCGACCGCGGTCACCATGCCGATTGATACAATATCCAGCATGGCGCTCATGCGGCATCAGCCTCCGCTTCGCGAACCGGCAGGCCAAAGAGGCGGATGTAGCGCTTGCCAGCAGCCCTTGCCCTGAGCATGCCCCTTGTCGGCTGGCCAACCCAGCACTCGCTAAAATCGAGGATCGTTCGGTGGATGCGCTGCGACACGCGCCAGACCAAAGAGAAGCGCCGATTTTCCAGGTCGAACAAAACAGTATCGGGCAGTATCTCGCTCTCAAGGGCTTTTTCATTGCCCTTGAACAAGGTGATCGGAAGGCCGGTAGCCGGCAGCCGAAAGCTTTCGCGCCCTGACGGGGTCAGGTTGACGATCACCACATCCTCGCCGCCCTTCGGTAAATCAACCTGTTGGTCGGGGGGCGCCATCTGGAAATAGCGCTCGTCGAAATCGGGGGGCAGGAACGGAAAGATGTTGTCGATCCAGTTCTGGTCGTAGGTGCCAGCGAATTCGATCCTGCCGGGCCAGGCCCGACCGTACGGGCCAAAGCTCATCGGGCGGTAATCGCCGAAGGGTGAGCGTATCTCCTCGCCCGTGGCCTGGGTGTTGGGCAGCCGCAGACCGGGTATGAGACGTTGATTGCGCGTGCGCGCCCAGCCCGTGCCGAAGGGGTTTTGCCTGTAGCTCGCGGGCAGATCGTCGTCCGGGTCGAGGCGGTCAGTACCACCCCATGCGCTGTCATAAGAAAAGGGCTGCCTTAGGAACGGCTGCGGGGCGGAGGCAGCAAAGACCGGTCCTAGCGCCCGCCACTCCCGATGACCGAGGACGTCGAATACCTTCGACCAGTTTCCGAGCTTTATTCCAACCGTGACGCGTTCGGCTGGTCGCCCGCCCGGAGCATAAGCGCATCCATTGGCGACGACGTCACAACGCGGCTTGCGGAATGCAAAATCCGTTTCCCAAAGCGTCGTCGAAAAGCCCGGTTCACCCGTATGTGTGTCGGCCATCACCAGCGGCATCTGAATGGATGATTTCCGCACGAGGCCGCCCGGTGCCTCCGGAAAGTCAAAGGTCCCCTTGACGACGACGACGATGTACTCGTGGCCGGCCTTGTCCATGCCCATCGTGAATTCGGTCGGATAGCCTGTTTGGTTCCAGATCTGCATCAGGCGTCACCCTGGGCGCCGGGGAAAAATGGGCCGAGCATCATTTCAGGCGCATCGGCATCGATTTCTACCGCCTCGTAACCCCGCGTCCAGAATATCATGCCCCCGACCAGGTCGCCCGATACCTTGATCGCTGGATAAGGCAAAGCAGCAAGGCATGTTGACAGCCCGTTGCCGTCCATCTTGTTGTCTCTTGCCGATTTCCCTGTCGCTTCCAGTGCATCGAACCAGTCCGCCGCTACGCTCGCTATGTCCGCGGCGGCAAGCAACGGCGGTGCAGCGATGGTCAGCGGAAACCGGCGACCGGCACGGTCAGCGCTTGCCATCACTACGCCAGTCATGGCGCCAAATGTCTCCCCGCCCAGCAGAAACCGCAGGACCGGAGCGTTCTCCATCGGCCCTTGCGAAAATCGGTGAACCAAATGCCGGCTGATCCATCGATCCCACTGCCCGACGAAGGAGGCCGGCAGGCGCCGCGTGACGAAATCGCCCATCGCCGGCAGCTTTCCGAAAAATCCGGGCAGGATCAAAGCTGCGTCGGGCACGAGAACCTCGCAAACATCTTCAAGTCGAAGGGATTGGCGACGCTTGCCGCGCGAAGCTCAAAATCGGCATAGTAGCCCTGGGCTGCAAGGCGCAGCTTGAAGAGCTCGGCAAGATTGGTCCCGCTCAGCCGACCGGCACGCAGCATCCTCAGAAGTGCCCAGCTTCCGGTCTCGCTGACCATCACTTCCGGCGAACCGTCGAGGGGCTGGAAGGCGAGGGTGATCACGCCGGTTCCATCCTTGCCGGGCCAAGTCATCGGCTGCGGGCGCGTCGGATTGTTGAAGTAGGAGAGACTCTGACCATCGATATTCAAGGTCACGCGGCTGACTGTCGGCGAAAGATCTTTGGGCTCGAGCGTGAAGGTCAGGATCGGCCCCGCGCCTCCCGGAAAGAGACTGTCGCGAATCAGCCGCGCCTGCTCCAGCGCCGCCAGGGGCCGGGGATCGAGCTTGATGTCGGAGCGCCATTTCCAGGGGTGGCTGGTCGTGTCGATGTAGTTGACCAGATTATTATTGATAAAGCTGTCGATCAGCCCGCCGGGACCGAAGACGCGCTGGAAATCAACGACATTGACATCGATTGCGCTGTCGGGGACGAACGGATAGCGATTGGTAAGCGCCGCCTGACAGAATGGAAGCACGTCGGCACGCCAGATGGCGTTGAGCTCTGAAGTGACCGCCCCTGTTGCCAGCGCACTGGTATTGCCGGCCAGTCCGGCCAGCCAGTCGTCTAGCGGATCGGGAAGGGTCACGGCTTGTTTCGCCACTGCCCCGGTCAGCTCCGCCAGGCCGCCCTGTCTTTTCATTGCGTCCTGCGCATCCGGGCTTGCCGACACAGTCTGAAGCATGTTCGACAGCGCGGTCAAGGCTGCGACTGCATCATTGAGTGCGGGAGGCTGGCCATCGACTTCGACAATGGCCGCCCTGATGGGTTTGAAATGCTCGGCGACCAGCGCGCCCGAAAGATCGACATCCGATTTGGAGCCGGCTTTCGGCATTATCTTCACGCCCTTGGCGGCGAGTTTGCCGATTTTGCCAAGCTTGGACAAAAGCTTGGATGCTCCTGGCGGAGGAGCCTGGCCGCCGCCGCCGTCATCGGCACGGGTCAGTTCCGTCTCGCGCACGATGGCGGTCAGCAGACGCTTCATTGAGGAATCGGCGCTGGAGAGATCTTTGAGATTTTCGCTGGCCGTCTGCAGGTCGGCCAGTGGTGCAAGCCTGACGTCACGCATGAAGCTGTCCCACTTGGCGATATAGTCGTCATAGTAGAGTTTAAGGATATCTTGCGAGAGGGTGGCGACCGACGGGCTGGCGCTCTCGGAGCATCCGCCGGCAAAAACCGAGCGGTCCAGCGCCGCCTGCGTTGCGACGTCTTCAAGCCGGGTCAGGATCACGTTGTGGAATCCGTCATAGGTGAAGGCACCGCTGATGCCGACCCTAAGGGTCTTGTCGGAGCGCCGCGCCAGAACCTTCAGGCCGTTCGGGCCGACATGATCTGCCGGGATCCATTCCTTCAGCGCCGTGACCTCCGGATCGGAGAGCAGCGCGCTATAAGCGCGCACCGGCAGCGGGATCGAGCAAATCGTGCGTAACGCTTCACCTACCAGCGCTTCGTCAGGAGCGACGAAGGCCTGTTCGGTTGCCATATTGTCGATCGCGGCAAGCTGATGATCTGCTGCCATCTCGGTCTTGAAAGGTGGCACTGGCGCCGATCCAGGCAATTTCTCCGTCCACCATTGCTTGGCGAAGTCCGGATCCATCGGCGACAGGCCAGTCATCATGCGATAGGTTTTCAGCGCCCCCAACTGGAACTCGGGGTCGCGGATCTGCCGCCACATCGTCGCCTCTAGCAGTGCGACCATGCGTGGTTCCAATATATTGCGCAGGGTGCGGTTGTAGGCGTCCGACTGCGCCTGGCGAATTTCGGTTTCGGCGGAGGGACCTATCAACGCGGCTATTCCGCCTGGCTGGTCGGTCCGCGCATTCGACACTTCCGTGGCGGCTTCGAGCGCCAAATCAAGGTCGAGGGGATCCACCGGCGCTTGGCGTGCGGCAACCGGCGTCAGGGGAAGCTGCAGGGCCTCGAGCTGTTCGGCCTGCGCCGCCAGGGCGGAGTCGTTCTTTCGATATGATATCGTGAACAACAGGCCGGCAATGACCACGAATCCTGTTGCTGCCACGGCGGCACCGCGCCAGATCCAGATACGCCGATCCTCTGCCGCCGGATCGAAGGTGCCGAGGCCAGCCTCCTTGAAAATGACCTTCGTCAGCAGGTCTTTGAGAAAGAAGCTGCGTTTTTCGGCCCGCAACATAGGTGCAGCGGGTTGGGCAGGCAGGCCGAATGATGACGCCAATGCTGCCGTCAGCCGGTCGATTGCCGTACCTTCCTGAGTGGCGGAGGTCAGATAGATACCCCGCAACCAGGCGCTTTCCGCATATTTGCTTTCGCCGAAGACGGTCTCGATCAGCACACGAACTGGTTCTGAAAGGCTTTCGACCTGGGCTGGGAACCGAAATATTTCCGCCCGGGTGGTCAGATTCTCTTCGCCTTCGAGGCGGCGAATGAGACGCCGTTCGAGCACGCCCGCCAAGGCCGAGATTTCCGCGGTGACTTCGGTACCCTCGATGCGGGCGCCTGGCGGGAAGGTCACTCCCCACACCTGTTCACGATCTGCCGTCGAGAGCGCCCCGAAAAAGCTCTCGAAGCCCTTTATCAGGTCCGCTTTCGTCAGCATGAGATAGACGGGCAAGCGGATGCCGATGCGTTCCTGAAGCTCGGCTAGGCGTTTGCGGATCTGCCTGCCATGCATCCGGATCGCCGCATCGTCTTCCGAGAGCGTGTCGATGCCGAGCGCAACGATCACCCCGTTCAACGCACGACGGCCCCTGTGCTTCTTCAGGAGATCGAGGAAGCCCAGCCATTCCGCTGCATCGACCTCCGGCTGGCTCTCCTGCTGCACGTAGCGACCGGCCGTATCGATCAGCACCGCCTCCTCGGTAAAGAACCAATCGCAATTGCGCGTGCCGCCAACGCCGTGAAGGTCGTCGGTCAGATCGATCGGGAAGCTCAATCCGGATTGCCGGAGGGCTGTTGTCTTGCCGGTCGCAGGCGGGCCGATGATGACATACCATGGCATCTCCCGGAGAAACTTTCGGCCGCCGACCTTCTGGCGTTTGAGACCCGCCATGACCTCCCTGAATTTCGCCCCGACGGCGGCAACGCCCTCTTCAGCCGGACTTGGCGGAGCCTCAGGTTGAGGGGCAATCTCGGAAACGAAGAGGCGGTTGGCGCGCACCGCGCGCCGCCGCGCTGCAACCCACCAGATGATGAACACGAGGAACAAAAGGCCGATGATGACCAGTCGCACGATCTCGGAAGCAAACGGCGCACTGTCTCCGACGCTGACGATAGGGCCGAATATCCAGACGATAAGGGACAGCAAAATGAGCCCGATGAAGGTCCAGAGCCAACGAGAGGTGAGAACAGCCCAGAGGAACCGGAAGATCGCCATCTCAGAGCCTCTTTTGAATAAGGATTTCGATGCGGCGGTTGGCGGCCCGACCCTCGCGGCTGTCGTTTGCGGCAAGCGGCTGTGTCGCCGCGCGTCCTTGCGATTTCAGCTGTCCGGTCGGCACGCCGGAGGCGGCCAGCAATGAGGCAATCGTTGCAGCGCGGGCCTCGGAGAGGCGCTGGTTATTGGACAGCGGATTGCTG
Source organism: Rhizobium aethiopicum (assembly GCF_900094625.1). Classification (GTDB taxonomy): domain Bacteria; phylum Pseudomonadota; class Alphaproteobacteria; order Rhizobiales; family Rhizobiaceae; genus Rhizobium; species Rhizobium aethiopicum. Next base: position 19,519 of record NZ_FMAJ01000011.1, read on the forward strand.
GCTTGCAGCGGGACATTGTCAGTGTGACCGGTGATGGTAATGCCGCCAATCAGCTCCGCATTCTGCTTAAGAACCGCTGCGATGGAAGCAACAAGCGGTTCAAAGCTCTTCGTCAATTCGGGTCTAGCGGACTGGAAGAGCTCCGGTGTGCTTGACTGCAAAAGAAGCGTGACCGACGAGGCGTTTTCATTGCCTTTCAGTGCCGGCAGCAGGGAGGCGGGCGCTGCGGCGCGAAATTCCGGCAGCAATTGGAAAATAACGGGCTCCACGGGTGGTGCGTTCGGCGGTGGTGTCCGCTTCTCCGGGCGGTATATTTCCGCCCGCTCAGGTGGCGGCAGTGCCCGAACCAGCGTTGCGAGTTCCTCCGCCTTGGTATCGAGCCGCATCGACAGCAACATGTAAATTGCCGTCGACAGCGCTGCAGCAACGGCGGCAAGGACCCAGATCGGCACGGCAAAACGGGATGGCTCGTCAGCCGCGACAACTCCCTCCCATCGGGGCGAGAGCGGTGCAGCTTCAGCATCGGCGTCACGCAGAAAACGAGCCGCGGCGGCACGAACGGCGCTGATCGAGCGGTCGCCGGCACGGCCAGGCACACGGTACTTGCCGCGAAAACCAAGCGCCAGGCAGAAATAATAAAGCTCGAGCAATTCCTGATCACGACCGGGATGGCGTTCCAATTCTTCCAACCGGGCAAAAAATTGCGCTCCGGCATCGACATCGCCGCGGAGCATGACGACCAGCGGCTGGCGCGGCCATGCGCTTGCCCCACCCCAGGGCGTGTTCAGCGCCAGATCGTCGAGCAGCGAGGCGACAGCCCAGGCAGCCGAGTCCGCCCGCGCAAGCGCCGAACCTGAGGCTACCGCAGCGTCGCGGGCGGCGACAAGCTCTTCCATCAGTCTCGTTCGCAGCACTTCTGGATTGCTCGGTGGCAACGCACTTTCGAGTTCCGGTGCAAATTCCAGCAATTTGGCGAAAGCACTGATCAGTTTGTTTGGATGAGAGCGCGCCCTTCTTGCCGGGGTTCCGGCAGCAGGAACCTGTCTTGCGCTCGCCGAGGGCGCCGGGCGGATGCGTGTGCGACCCTTATCGCCCGAAAGACCGAATGGATCTTCACTTGCCATGGCGCTACCTGTTAACCGAATAGCAATCGACCTGCGGTTCGCTGGGCAAAACGCCCGACACGCCGATCACGAAGCCGGGCGAACGCAGAAGAGATTCCCAATGCTCGCTGCGCTGATCGAGTTCCAGGCAGAGACGGTCACCGTCATAGGGGATCTCGCGGGGCTGCGAATGAAGCGGCTTCAGGCGAATGCCCGGCAGTCGTGACTTCCACAGCGCCTCGAATTCGTCGGCGGCACCCACGGTGACCTGATCGACGAAGATTTTGCGCAGCGCGTCTTCGGACATGTCACATCCGACCCGCACGACAATGCGGCTGGCGGTCAGCAATTCGGGATTGTCGACCCGAACCTTCCAGACATTGGTCGCGTGTTTGAGCACGGGCAATGCCCGCGACTTGGGCTCGACATAACGCAGGCTGAGGAGGAGCGAACGCAAAGTGTCTGCGAGCGCCGCAAAGGCAGGTCCCGGCGCCATATGATCATAGGTCGGAAGCTCGGTCAGCCGTCGGGAGCCGGACCCGTAGGTCGCCATTCGCCCCGCAAGCCCGCTCAGTTCCAGAAAGAGTTCCGCCGGGTGGAAAACCTCCTGGGGAAGCATGTGGGCCAGCCGCGGACGTGCCGTGTTGGCGAGATCGAGTACCAGCAGATTTTCCACGCTGCGGCCGGCGCCGCCAAGAACCATTTTGCCATGTGCATCGGCGATACGGTCGAGCCCGGTTATCACCTCCTGCATCAACTGGCCGTAGAAAGCCACGGCGCCGGTCGTCAGGGCTGGTGGCAGAAAGTTTTCCCCCATCGCGACGCTGCCGTCGGCCAGCAGCCCGTTGACCTTCGCAACCGGCATCGCGGTATAGCCGCCGGTCATCTGCACCGGCGACAGGAGCAGGGCTTGGGCGCGAGCGATCTCGATCTCTTCCGGGTCGGCGCCCCCATGCACGGCGTCACGCACGCGTTCGATCTGCCCCTTATAACGCGCACCCGTCGGCTCGCTATGAGCGGCATCGAAGCTCGCTCCGCCCGGCGGTTCCAGTGGCAGGGCAAGCTGCACCGCCCCCGCACCCATGTCGCGGGTGATGGTCAATGGAACCGGCGCATCCATCGTCTCGGGAATGGAAAAGGGCGTGCCGTCCGGAAAAATGCCGCGTGCCGACAAGACGGCAACACGGCCTGTTTCAAGCTGTGCTGTGTCCAGCGTAAGGGATCGAAAGCCGAAGGTCTGCAACCTCCCCGCCTGCAGCGCGCCGCGTATCAGGGCCTCGGTATACCGGTCTTGCTGCTGAAAATGCTGCGTCCGAAGGAAGAGTCCCTCGGACCAGAGCACCTTATTCGTGTCCGTCATGCTGGAACGCCCTCCCTTCAGGCGAGCGCGAGCGCCATGCCGCCGCTACTCAATGCTACATTCGCCGTCACCGTCGATTCCGGCCTGATCGGGACGGCCTGTCGCCAGACACGGCCGCCGGGGGTCCTGAAAAACGCCACCACCCCGAGGAATGTGGCTTCCGGCGGGAACGCCACCGTCTTGGTGGCCGATCCGCCGGGAGAGACCGTCAACTGGTCGGAGCCGAGAAGGTCTGCCCCGAGTGCGGAGGCAGGGTCGGACTGCAGGGCGAAAATATCGGCAGAATTGAACTTTCCGACATCCTTGAGCCTGAGAACGAGCACGGTCACCGGGCGATCCCCGCCATCAGCGGCAAGATTCATCCCCGCCTGTCCCGTCGCCTTTACGGTCACGGTCGAGGATTTTGGCGGACCGCCCACGCAGCCGGAAATCAAGCCTGTCGCGCCGAGCATCATCAAGAAACCACGTCGTTGAAGCATCATTCTTTCTCCCTCTCTTCGTAGCCGTCCCGGAAATCGCTGCCGATTTCGCCGAGGAAGCGCGTAGATGCGCTCCTGGCTATTTCGCGATAGCGTTTCTCGTAAAGTTCCCAGAGCTTTGCCCGTCGCCCGCCCGCAAGCAGCGCGTCCCAGGCCGATTGAGACTTCAATTCGCTTTCCAGCGCTGCCGGATCGAAGCGCTCCACCATCCTTGCCAGCGCGGCCTGGACGCCGCGCCACGTGCGCACATGATGGTGGGCGAGATCGCGGATGGAGCCGTTGATCGCCGCTTCGGGCGGCAGAAAGCCGGCATTGCGTTGCGCGAGGAACGTCGCGATCACATCGTCGACCGTCGGCATGAATTTGAGAGGGTTGACCTCGGAGGCCCCGACAACGGTCTGTGCGATCCGGGCCTCGCCCTTCTCCTCGGCCCGCTTGCGCAGGAGATGGATTAACCCTTCCAGCATCGTCCGGTATTCCCGACCGAAATTCTCCATTTGGACGACGGGATCGGCAGACGGAAATTCTTCGCCACTGAAGCCCAATCCGCGCAGAAAGGCGTCGCGAAGGTCGGCCTCGATGGGCGCTGACTTCTGCTGCCTCGGCTCCGGCTGTGGTTCCGGATTGGGTTGCGGCCTGAGTTGTGGTGTGGCGAGCCCCGGAGCCGGCTGCCCTGCAGCCGTGCCCGGCAGAAAAAGATCCCAGCCTCGGTTATCCTGCCGCTGGGCCGGCAGCGGATCGAGGCTGAACGGATCGTCGAACAGGGGCGCGCTATTTTGCGGTTCCTGCCGGTCGGGATCGGCAAACGGCGCCGCAGCGGGGTGTTCGAACGGGTCGGGCAATCCGGTGGGGCGCCGGGGGGATTCAACCCGCTCGCTGCGTTCGGAGAAGAACGAATCCCGTTCGAAACCGACCGGCGGCGGCGATGTCGCTTGTTCATGCGGGCGCTCTGCCTGCGTGCTTTGCAGCTCGACGCGGACGACATAATTGCCGAGTTGCAGCCGGGCGCCGTCATGCAACGGAGCGGAATTTCCCGCTCCAAGTGGTGCGCGCGACCCGTCTATAAAGAGACCGCCGCTTGACGTATCCGTCACCTGGTATCGACCGTGAACGCAAGCAATCGTGCAATGGGCACGGGAAACATACATGTCCGGATCGTCGAGTCGCCAGTCGGCGTCTGCGCTGCGACCGATGACGAGCTCGCCCTCGACGAGCCGCATCTGGCGCACGGCCTGGGGCCTGGGGGACTGTTCGAGGGTAAGGATCAAGGCCATGATGCGGCCTCCGCAATCTCAGGACGAAAACCAACGAGGGTGCGCATGCACAGATCGGCTGCGTCGCCTCGATCCGGTTTCGGAGCAAGCCAGGCGATATGCCCGAGCCGCGCTTTTCCCAGCCGCGCTGCAGGAACCTCGTCTCGTCTGAGCACGAGCCTGACATCCACATCGAGCCCGTTTCCCACCAGGTCGCGGACTGCCGTTTGCAAGGCTGTACGCCGTTCGCTGCCGGGCAGAAAGGCTGCGTAGTCATCAAGCGTCAATGGTCCGACGGAAAGTTCGATCCTCTGCTGTCGCTGGAATGTTCTCGGCCCGATCGTGGCGCTTCTGCAGAGCTCTGCGTAGGCGCCGGCAAGGCGGGACTGGATCTTTTGCGGTATGTCCATCCAAACACCGACAAATTCCCGAAGCCTGAACGGAACCTTGAAATGATCGCCAAGAAACTGCGTGAGCCTTTCAGGCCCGTCGACTTGATGGGCAAGGGCGGCGGCGTGAGCAAGCTTCGTCATGTCGATCGCAGTCGGCTGACGATCAGCCCTGCCTCGCAGGCCGATCCCTGCCATAGCCGCCGCCATCGCACGAATGCGACCACCCTCGGCGCGCTCGATCTGGACAGCCGGGTGGGCATCCGCCCAGGCCCGATAGAAGAGTGCGATCATACGATGTTGAAGCACATTGACGAAGTCGACGAACGTGGTGTCGCTGACCTCGCGCATGTCGGCACCTGCAAACCAGCGCTGCGACAGGCGATCCAGCACCCAGCGCGTCAGATAGAGCGGCATCGGACCTTCCGGACCGAGCAAGCCGATGGTGGCCACGGTTACCCGCGCGGGCGCTGTTTCGGTGGCAGGCTCGAGCCTTGCGATGTCCTGCACGGCAAAACCAAGCCGTATGTGCTGCCCGAGCCGGGCCGGTTCCCGCTGCGGCGGGCCTGCCTGCCCGAAGATTCTGTCTGCATTTTCGAGCCGCCGCAGGAGCTCAAAAAAATCGAACTGCTCGGCTCTGACGGCGTCATTCTTCAGATCAGGAAGCGGTTGCCCGGCGTTATCGGCCATAGCACATCCTCCTGTTTCTGCAGGATCCGCGCTCTCGTTCGCACGAATCCGTTAATTGCTGCGTAGCGGGCAAAAAGCCTCGAGAGCAGCGCCGTAAGTAACAAACTGCTATGCCCGGCAAGCACCGACTGGTCGACATGGAGCGTGATGTCGCTGCCGCGGGCAAAGCACATCGGCCCAGCTATCGGCAGGCGCTCGATGAGAGGTCGGGCCTCGACTCTCGCAATGGCGCGTACATGCCGCGAGATGCTTGGATCCCCCCGCTGCGCATAAAGATCGAGCAGGGCGTGCAGAGGGTCGACCCCGCGGCCTTCCTCCGCCAGGCTGAGAAAGTTCAGAGACAATTGAGCGATAAATCGCCAGGCGAGTTCGTCGGCTCTTGAGGCTTCGACGGCGCCGGCAGGAAGCGTTGCCGGAATGGCAGGCCAGGGCTGGCGCAGCGCGCCAAGCAATTGCACGGTCTCGACAGGATCGCCGCTTTCGAGCGTAAGGGAGGGCGTGTCGTCCAATATCGGCAGGTCCCTGTTGGTGCACAGGGCCGTCACTTCAATCCGCTTCAGCGGTCGCCCCGCTTTCGACTGCGCCGGCCGTGAGAGCGTGATGAAGACATCGTCTCCGACGTAGGATGTGCGGGTTTGTCCCTGACGAAGCTCGTCCTCGCTCGGACGCCGCGGGCGCCGTTCTGTAAAATAGACCCAACCGCTTGTGCGGTTCTGTCCGAGACTGAAAAGTGCCGGTATCTCCGCATCAGAACCTTCGGCATCGGCGTCCTCCACACGCACAGCGCGATAGATTTCAAAATCGCGCGGCCGAGTCCGATCGGCATGGAGGACCTGCCGGGTCCGCCGCGCATCGAGCTCGATGACGCTGCAGGAACGCTCGAACAGGTTGATGATCGGCGTTGCGAAAAGCTCCAGATCCTTCGCGGTGAGGCCCGCAAGCTCAGGAACGGGCCGGCGAAGCAGGAAGACCAATTCCAGCCTCTCGCCGCACCGGCGAACGACCGGTCGCATCCCTGTCACACGCGCATAGTGAAACCGCTCGGGGGCGATAAAATATTCGCGCAGGAGCCGGTAGCCCTCAAAAGTTTCGCGCGTGCGAGGCATAAGCGCCTCGTCGTCCGCTATACCGACCATCTCGGGCGCAGGCAGCGGCTCCAAGGGATTGTCGCGCCCCTCCGGGCGCGCGCCTACGCCCCCGCAGGCGCCGAATAACGTATCGAAAAGCAACGGCGCCTTGCTCTTTTCACTGAAATGAAAGTCCAGACGATCGAGCGACAAGTCGGCTAACTTGCCCTTGCCGGTTCGATTGATGGTGATGCTCAATCCGGACGCGCCGGCAACCCCGTCAATGGCTCCGATCCCCGCCGCCGCGAGTGCGCTTCGGTCCTGTATGTAGGTCACGGAACTGATCGCAAGCGGCCAGAGCGTCACGTCCTGGACCGTGGTGAAGATGGACCTTGTCGAAATTCCAGGTCGCACGCTCGAAACGAGCCGCGTTCCCCGCTTCAAAAGATGACCGGCAAGCATGGTTTGAACTTGCTGGCCGGGCTTCAGCAAGGCCATGGCCGTTGCCGGTGCCGGCGAGACGAGGTCGGGATAGAAGTTTTCAAGCACGCTGCGGACATAGCGTGTGCTTTCTGCGTCCACCTTCTGGCGGGTGCGCGCGGCCAGAAATGCGACGCCGTCGAGAAGCCGTTCGACAAAGGGGTCGGGGCACGGAATGGTATCAAGCGAAAGATTGCGCGCGATCGAGGGGTGCATATGGGCAAACTCGGCGGCAAGCGCGCGAATATGGGTGAGTTCCTCCTCATAATATTCAAGGAAGACTCGATCCATTTCAGGTGTCCTTCAACTCGGTTCTGGCCGAGCCGTTGTCGAGATCGAGAATGGTGCGGATACGCAGCCGTTCTGGCGCCGGTGTCGTCAGGAGCAGCGCATCAATATCGATCCTTAGGCCAATCGACTTGTCGCCAAGGCTGACGGTCACCTTTGTTGCGCCTTCCTTCAGCCGGGGCTCGAAGGCCGCAAGCACTTGTGCGATCTCCTTGGCGAGTTCCTCACGGTCGAAGTCACGCGATGAACGGCCCGAAAACGGCGGCACGCCGTAGTTGACCACACTGCGGCGCACCAGCGGAAAATCCTCAAGAGAGGGAGGGTTGTCGCCAGCCAGTTCGGCCTCGGCATCGGTTAAAAGGGGCGAGGATTCGAAACGTTGCACATTGAAAAGCGCCTCGATGTCGCGCCGCACCGCTTCACGCAGCACATCGCTCGAAACGACCACGCCGCGACTTTCCAATTCCACGCGACGACGTTCCAGGGAAAGCAGACGATGGATGTTCTTTTTTTGCTCGCTACTGAGATCCGTTGCAGACTCTATTTGCCCGACACCGCCAGCGACCATCGCGTCCAGCCGCTCTGCGTCTATCTCGCTTTGCAACATCTGCCGGAGATCTTTGATCTCGGAGCCGAGCCCCGGCAGGTCATTGACCAGGCGATCCCACAAGGATGGCTGGATCGTTTCGCGGGTTGCGCGCTGGTGCCCGCCAAGCGGTCTCGACTCCCTTCCAACTTCTCTTCGCCAGCCGTCACTTGCCGACATAGACATCCATTTCGACCTCGTCCTTGTCGTCGTAGTTGAACGCGATGTTCTTGTAGGCGAAGCCGACGCGCTCCTCGATGAGATCGGGTTCGTCCTCACTTGGCTTCATACTGTATTGGGTGACCGAAGCCTCTTTCAGCGTAACGACCAGATAATCGCTGGTCTCGCCTTCGATCGTTCTGCGCGCGGAGAACTTGACCTCACCGAGAAGCGTGTTGGCGAACAGCGCCTTCTTCAGATAGGGCGAGGATTTGTCATAGTGCTTGATGAAAGTAATCATGCCCAGACTGACGCGGCCCCGTCGCGACAGCGAATTGGGATCGTAGGGGGCGACCATCTCAAACTCCACGCCGTGGATTTCGATCTCTTCTTCGTGGCCATCGCGAACGCTCGGTCCCGTAATATCCGGCACCTTGAGAAAACCGTCAATTTTCATGAATAACCTCCCTTGTGAATTCAGCTCTTCGTCGACGGCAGCTCCGATACGAGACGCAGTGACGCATTGATGCCTTCCAACTGATAATGGGGGCGCAGATAAAACCGGGCATTATACCATCCCGGGCGGCCTTCGACGCTGTCGACCTGAACCTCGGCCGCAGCCAGCGGCCGTTTGGCGCGGGCCTTGTCGTCGGCAAAGGCAGGGTTGGCAAGAACGTAGCGATTGATCCACTCCGTCAGCCAGATCTGCATGTCGGACCGCTCCTTGAACGAACCGATCTTGTCGCGGGCGATTGCCTTCAGGTAATGGGCGAAACGCGAAACCGGAAAAAGATACGGCAGATTTGCGCTCAGCCGCTCATTGGCCTGTGCGTCCGGATCGACCAGGCGCCCGGCGCGCGTCTCGTCATCCTGTAGCGAGTGCGCACCGATGAAGGCTGCGATATCTGTATTCTTGCGATGCAGGATCGGCATGAGCCCAAGCTTAGCAAGCTCTGCCTCGCGGCGATCGTCGATGGCGACCTCCGTCGGGCATTTCATCGCGACGGTACCATCGTCAGTCGGGAAATTGTGGACTGGAAGATTGATGACCGCTCCGCCATTCTCGACGCCGCGAATTTGCGTGCCCCAGCCAAACAGCTTGTGGCTTCGATTGATATTGACCCCCATCGGGAAGGCGGCATTCATCCACACGTAGCGATGATGATCGCCTTGGACATCCTCCTCGAAGGCGAAGCCCTTTACCGGAATGGTTTCCGCGCCGTAGGGCAGGCGTGCAAGGACCCGGGGCATCGTCAGACCGATGTAGCGCGCATCCTCGCTCTCTCGCAGCGACTGCCAGGAGGCGTAGGCGGGCGATGAGACAATCTGTTGCAGGTCCTGGGGGTTTGGCAGTTCCTGCCAGCTTTCCATGCGAAAGAGTCGCGGGGCGGCGGCTGCAATGAAGGGCGTGTGCGCCGACGCGCAGATGCCGGACATGTTGCGAAGAAGAGCGACGTCCTTCGGGTGGTTGGAGAACTCGTAAGCACCGATCAGGCAGCCGTACGGGCTGCCGCCAAGCATCGAATATTCGTCGGTATAGACTTTCTTGAATATGGGGCTTTGGTCCCACATCTGGCCCTCGTAGTCTTCGAGCGTGTCGGCGAGGGCTTCTTTTGAAATATTCATGACGCGGATCTTCAGCTTCTGATCCGTCTCTGTATTGTTGACCAAATACCACAAACCGCGCCATGTTCCCTCGAGCTGCAGCACTTCGGGCGCATGGAGAACCTCGTTGACCTGCTCGGTCAGAAGCTTGTCGATGCCGGAGATCAGGGATTTGATCGACTTGATCGCATTCGAGGAAATTGTCGTCGACTGCGAGCGAGCGCGCGCTGCAAGCGCGAGATTCTGCACCAGGGTTTGCAGCTTGTCGCTGTCATCCTTCTTGACCTTGAAGTCCTTTTCAAGAAGGTCGCTGAATTCCTGAAGATCGACGCCTTCGGCTTCCTTGACGTCGACAGCGGCGGTTCTTTCCTGTTCGGCCATGGTTTAGCCCTCCGACTTGCTGCCATCATCAATCGCCTGGTCGGCGATTTTTGCTAAAAGCGGCTCGTTGTTCAAAAGCTGGGCGATACGTTTTTCGGCGTCGACGCGGCCATCCATGAAGCCCAGCAATTCCTCAAGCTGGCGGCGCATCTTCAACAGTTCGGCGAGCTGCGGCACCTGTTCGGCAATCCGGTCCGGCGCGAAGTCGCCCATGCTCGTAAAGGTCAGGTCGACGGCAAGTTCCTCGTCCCGCTCTTCGCCGGGCGGTTGGGGAAGCGTGTTCTTGACCCGCGCCTTGACGCGCGGGCTCAGCGCCTCCATGAAGCGACCGAACCGGTTAGCGTCGGTTTCGACAAAGGTCCGGTCCCTCACCGATTTCAGAGCCTCAGGCGTTTCGGACGCACCGGCGAGATCTGCCATCACCCCCATCACGAAAGGCAATTCGATCGTGGTCGGGCTGCCATATGTTTCCACTTCATAGGCGATCTGGACGCGAGGCGCCCTGTTGCGTTCAATTACCTTCGCCTTAGTTTCGCTCATTGCTGGTCACCTTTTGTCCCAGGGGCAGGTTTCTTGCTTTCCGAAACGCCGGCCAGAAGCCGGAATTCTTTCAGCCCGGAAGGCGCAAGGTCCTCCATGAGCTCGAGAAAATCCATCGGCACCATGCGCTTGATCCTGCGGGCCAGATGGGGAATGGGGCTTGATGGCTCCGTACGGTCGTAAAAGGCGATGATGAGATCGATGCAGCGCGTAACTTCATCTCGCGAACTCAGACGCGAGGGGAAGACTGTCGCCGGCCCGCTCGGGGCCTGGTCTGCCGCAACGCTGGCGGCAGCAGCTGGCGCGGGTTCGCCGCCGGCCGTGTCCTCTTTCTGGCTCTCCTGTTGCGCATGACGCTTGGCACGCTCCAGGGTCGCCGACATGCGCTGCAGAAACCGGCTCAGATCTGGCAGGGTAACGCGCAAATCGCCGCCGATCTGCCGGTTGAGCGACTGCTCCGCCGCCTCCAGAGCTGCAGCGGCAGCCCGTGCATCGGCCGCCAGCGCCGCTGCTTCGTCGGGGGTCTGTTCGGCAAATGCCGCGCAACCGAACCGCACGCGATTGAGCACTTGATCATGTTCGCTGACGAGCGAGGCCTTCTCGGCCGCACTCAAACCAGGCGCCGCTTCGTTGAGAACGGTGCGGCTGTCGATCGCCCCCCGCTCCAGATCGCGCCCCGTCACCGGGCCAGCGCCACGAGGCGCAAAGAACGTCATTTTGCGCAGATCGCCGAGCAGACCATCCTTGTCATTTTGAAGCTGGATCAGTGCGTTGATGCGGCGGAGAGCGGCCTCGCGGGGAGGCAGGCCGTCGCGAAGCTCAGGATGCATTGTCTGCCAGTGCATGTCGAAGGTCTGGCCGATCAGCCTCAATCCGTCGGCAAGGCCGGCCAGTCCGCGCTCATTTGCAAGGGCACGCGTTACGATCACGAGCAGCCTGAGGTCGCGCCCGTGCGCCCGCAACTCCTCCGATTTGCGAAGCACGGCAGACCAGTCTACTGGGACTTCCGTTCGTGCGACGGGGTTGTTGCGCTCGTCTCGGCTGATTTCGATCTGGGGCTGTACGAGGCGTTCGAGCTCGTGGAATCGTCCGTCGTTCCGTAGGCTTTCGCCGGACGGGTTGTCACCGTTTATCGGATTCAACCAGAGCGCAGAGTCGAACAACAGATCCCCCGCTTTACCGAATATTCTTCTCTCGTTGCTGTTTTAGCATATATTTTTGCTCTGTACTAATGCCACTTATCGACGAGCGGCAACTAATTCCGAGTATCGATCAATCGGGTCGTAGTCGATAGGATCGAAACCTTCCCGCTGGCAATAACCACCTGTAAATCCTCGGCAAAGGACGTCGTGGATTCAGTTGTGGGGCGAAGTTGCGAGAACAGAGGACGGTCGGTCTGCATCACGATTATCAGACTTCTGCCGAAAGTATTGTCGACGGCGAAGGACAGCTTTGCGGGATCCGTCGCTCCATCAGCGGTGGAGTAGGCGACACGGATGGTGCGCATGCCATCGGACACTGTACCGAGGCTGGAAAGCACGTTGTCCGGGCGCTTGATGTTGGGAAGGACGTTGAACAGATTGCCGGTGACATCGGCGATCGCTACCCAGAGGTAGCCGTCCTTGATTGTGGCCGGAGCCAGCACATCGATGACCGGATTGTCGCCGACGGAGTAGATGCCAGACATGTTCGGTTCGGATTTGTCACCAAAACCCAGCAGGATCGTCATCGGCCCTTGCGGCACGTCGGGCAACAATGACTGGACGACGCACAGCTGATTGTTGAGCACTGTCGTATCAAATCGCAGATCGCGATCACCGAGACGCGGTGCAAGCGCCTGTCGGAGCGCTTCGATATCGCCGCTCGCGGCGACGTGTCCCCTGATGGCGACTGTCGAGCCAAGAGGAAAGTTTACCCCTTCCGGTGCCTGGACGACGAGCGGACCGCAGGTCTCCAACGGTGCGATGGCAGATTTCAACTGGTCGGGCGTCAGGCTTCTCGGTCCTGCGGCAATCCGCACGGCAGGTTGGTAGCCGGCGGCCTTGCTCGCCTCGTTGAACCGGCTGACGACAGTGTCACGCGCTGTCTTGTCGGGAGCAAGGCCGGTCAGGCGGACGGTGCGATCCGAGACATCAAGCTTCCATTCGACCAGCCCGTCGGCGGCGGCAAAAAAGCTGTCGATGTCCCGTGCCCAGTGCTCGGACGGTTCGCCCTTCGCAAGTGCGAGTGCACCCTTGGGTGCTGGCAGCCCGGCCGTGCGCGTAAAACCCGCCCGTATCGCCTGCTGTTGGTCGGCATCGGGAGCAAAGCCGGATAGGGTCGCCTGGTGTTGCCCGTCGACCCCGGCGCTGAGTTTATAGGGTGCCTCGACCGGAAGGCTCTTCACGAACATGCTGTCAAGAAAGCCGGCAAACCAAAGTCCCGCGACCGCCGCGACGGCAGCGATGGCTAATATCGCGGGCCAGCGCCGCCAGCCCGCCATGGCGCGACGCTCGCCTTCTTGCTGGCCGCTGCGATCGGTCCGCAACAACTCCCCCACCTGTTGAACGACGGCCGCAGCCGTTGGCGGGCGTCGCGAAGGATCGGGTTGGGTGAGATCGTCGATCAAAGCCTTGAGCGGCTCCGGAACGCCGGTTGTGTCCAGCCGGCGCTCCTTGAAGCGGACGACCTCACCGGGACTCGTTCCGACGTTCGGAACTTTTCCCCGAAAGGTCGCAAGCAAGGATGCGCCGAGGGCATAAAGGTCGGATCGCGGCTCTGCCTGCCCGTGCAATTGCTCGGGCGCTGCATACTCGTATTTGCCGGCAAACTCTTTGCCGACGATTGTGCGTGCGCCCGTCTTGCTGTCCTTAGCGATGCCGAAGTCGATGATGACAGCTTCCTCCGGCCGCCCGCTGCGCAAGATGATGTTGTCGGGCGACAGATCGCGATGAACGATTTTACGTTCGTGTGTAGCAACCAAGCCCTGGGCCACTCTCTGGGCCACGACCAGCAGGTCTCTGGAAGAAATCCCGCCCCGCTCGAGATAGTCGTTGAGTGGCGTACCGGCGACGTAATCCATGACCAGATAGACGTAACCCTCGGCTGTCTGGCTGCAGTCGGTATAACGCACGACCGCGTCATGCGAGATGCCGCGCATCTCCTCTTCCCGCTTCATCAATTCCAGGTAGCCGGCGTCGGCGGACAGCTCCCGCTTGAGCGCCTTGAGCGCCACGACCCGGCCGGTGATCTTGTTGCTGGCGCGGTAGACTTCGCCCGTTCCGCCGCGGCCAAGCACACCCTCGATCTCGTAGGTATTGTTGAGTACCTGGTTCTTGCGAAAGATGTCACCGGGCAATGGGTCGATCATCTGGTAACTCCAAACCACGCCGTCACTATTCATCAAAGACATGCGGTTCGAATATTTGTCAAGAACACTATAATGTGGCAGTTTGCCATTGAGATTGAAGACTAGGCTCGTTCATTCGAGAGCACGTGGGCAGGAGCCCGACCGGCATGCAACAGAACATGTCTTCTCACAGCTTCAAGCGTAAAGAACTGATCGGCAAGCTCGACGCGATATGTCTGCGTGCATTCAAGGCGGCAGCCGACGCCGCCAAGCTTCGGGGCAATCCCTATGTCGAACTCGTCCATTGGATCGAGCAACTGTCGCTAGTCGACCGCGCGGATTTCCAGCTGATCCTCGCCGACGCTGGCGTGGACCTCGGCCGCCTTGCGGCCGACATGGCACGGTCGATCGACAAACTGCCCTATGGCGCGACGTCCATAGAAGAGTTTTCAGATCACATATTTCACGCTGTCCAGGAAGCCTGGAGTCTCGCAAGCCTTCAATTCGGCTCGGAAGAGGTGCGCGGCGCTTACGTCCTTCTGGCCTGTAGAAAGGTGCCGGTGCTTGATGGCTTGCTGTTGAAGATCAGCGGTGAGTTCGACCGGATCGAAGCGGATTCCGTCCTTGCTCGCCTGGACGACGTACTCTCTCAATCCCTTGAAAATCGCGGCGGACGCGACCCTGGCCAACCGGTGCGCAAGGAACGACCGGCTGGCGGCGATTCCGCATTGGCGAAATATGCGACTGATCTGACCAGGCGTGCTCGAGAAGGTAAGATCGATCCGGTTGTGGGTCGCGACCCGGAAATTCGCCAGATCGTCGATATTCTCATGCGCCGACGGCAGAACAATCCGATCCTCACGGGCGAGGCCGGGGTCGGCAAGACGGCGGTCGTTGAAGGCTTTGCGCTTCGCCTTGCGGCAGAAGACGTGCCGCCGCCACTCAAAGGGGTCGCGCTCCACATGCTGGATGTTGGCTTGATGCAGGCCGGAGCGAGCGTCAAAGGCGAATTTGAAAAACGCCTCAAGACTGTGATCGACGAGGTTCAGGCATCGGAAACGCCGATCATCCTCTTCATCGACGAAGCACATACGCTGATCGGAGCAGGCGGGGCTGCGGGAACGGGGGACGCCGCAAATCTATTGAAACCAGCATTGGCGCGCGGCGAGCTTCGCACGATCGCGGCAACGACATGGGCGGAGTACAAACAGCACATCGAGAAAGACCCGGCGCTGACCCGGCGCTTCCAAGTCGTCAAGATTGAGGAACCCAGCGAAGAAGACGCCATTCTCATGCTTCGTGGCGTGGCAGGCATCCTCGAGAAACACCATCAGGTGCAGATCCTCGACGAGGCGATCGAAACGGCGGTCGGCCTTTCACATCGTTACATTCCGGCCCGCCAGTTGCCCGACAAGGCAGTCAGCTTGCTTGATACCGCTTGCGCACGCGTGGCGGTATCGCAGCACGCAACGCCGGCCGAGGTTGAAGATCTTCTGAGGCGCAAACAGTCTCTCGAGATCGAGCAGGGGATCATCGGCCGCGAAAGGTCCATCGGCATTGAGGTTGCAGACCGTCAAGCTAAGGTATGGACCGCCCTTGGCGAGGTGGAGACGGCCCTGGCCGCGGCGCGAGCCCGCTGGGAAGAGGAGAGGTTGCTGGTGTCTGACATTCTCGACCTGCGGGCCAGGCTGCGCAGCGAGGGAGTTGGCCTGGATGCGGCGTTATCGCAACAGGGCGATACCGCGACCGTTGCGAACGCCCCCGACCAAAATCTCTCGGCGGCCAGCGAAGACGAAGAAGAAGCTCCGGACGGAAATGCCGACCTTTCGCGCCTAAGGGCACTTACCCACGAACTTGCCGAGATGCAGGGCGAAACGCCATTGATGCTGCTGTCGGTAGACCGCAACGCGGTCGCCTCGGTGGTCCAGGACTGGACAGGTATTCCCGTCGGGAGAATGCTCGCTGGTCAGACTGAAAGGGCGCTTAAGCTCGCTGGAATTCTGGGCGAACGCGTTGTCGGTCAGGACCTTGCCATGGAAGCGATCGCACGCCGGGTGCGGACCAGCCGCGCAGGACTAGGGTCGCCGGAAAAGCCGGTCGGCGTCTTCCTGCTTTGTGGACCGTCCGGTGTCGGCAAGACGGAAACGGCGCTCGCCCTCGCCGAGGCATTGTATGGCGGCGAACAGAACCTGATCTCCATCAACATGTCGGAATTTCAGGAGGCCCATACGGTTTCGACGCTGAAGGGAGCACCCCCCGGCTATGTCGGCTATGGCAAGGGAGGCATTCTGACCGAGGCCGTTCGCCGCAGGCCCTATTCCGTTATTTTGCTCGACGAGGTCGAAAAAGCGCATCCCGATGTGCACGAGATCTTCTTTCAGGTCTTCGACAAGGGGATGATGGACGACAGCGAGGGTCGACGGATTGATTTTAGAAATACACTCATATTGCTGACCTCCAATGTCGGTTCGGATGTCATCATGAGGCTGACCGGCAACGGGCTCTCCCGCACGCCAACCGAAGAACTCGAAGCCGCGTTGCGGACGCCGTTGCTGCAGGTGTTCCCGGCCGCCTTCCTCGGGCGCGTTATCGTCGTGCCCTATTATCCCCTTTCGGATTCGATGATCGAAGCAATCGCGCAGGCAAATTTTGCGAAGATCGCCGAGCGACTGCGTACGAGCCATAACGCCGAACTAGTCATAGGTGAGGGCGTTATCGACTTGATCAAGGCGCGCTGCACCGAAGTGGAGTCGGGCGGTCGCATGATCGATGCGATCTTGACCAACACGCTTCTGCCGGCCCTCAGCACCGGCATATTGAACTGGGCGCTGGATGGCAAACGCTTGACGAAGGCGACGGTCGGAGCGTCTGCCGACGGCTTCAGCTACGCCTTTGAATAGCAATTAGATCGCATCTGCAGCTGCTATGCGCGTTTAGCTGACTGCCTGGAATTCGACGCGTCGGTTCTCGTCAGCCCTCGGTTTTTGTGGATCGAGCAGAAACTGCTCGCCAACGCCAACAGCCTCGAGCCGTTCACGAGGAATTTGGCAATCCTCTGTGAAGAAGCGCGCCACCTCCCTTGCACGCAGCGTGGAGAGATTTTGGTTGTACCTCGCTCCGCCGGAGGCATCGGTATGACCGACAATACGAATGAGCTTGATATCCATTTCTTTCACCACACTGCAGAGCTTCTGCAGCATCGGCTTCTCCTTGGGTGCGATGGCAGAGGAATCGAAGGCAAACTGCACGCGGTAGTTAACCTGATCATCGTCAGGCAGCTTCCAGTATGTCTGCGGGGTTGTTATCGTCGCTGCCGCAGTTGCTGGTGAAGTCTCCACCGGCCCCTGTCCGGGAGTCGGGCCGGCCTCGACTGTTGCCTCCTTAGCCACATTTGCCGAAGCGCCCGGGTTGCTACTCGCTTGAGTAGAGCCGATCTTGGCCGGCGGGGTCTCGGGCGTAGTGATCGGCACTGGCGTTGCCTCAGGCGCAGGCCCGGAATTGGTCAGCACGAGGCCGCGGGACGGCCCGAGCTTGGCTGCCCTGAACAATTCCATTTGCCTTTGGAAACGTTCCTTGAGCGCCGTCTCGTTTAGTTCCTGTGCACGCAATTCACTTTGTAACGTGAAGAATAAAGCGAGAGACACCAGCAGCTTCAAAGTCAGCAGGCGCTTCATTTTAGGTTCCTCTCGGCAAAAATGTTTCGCCTGACCAAAAAATTACTATAGGATGACCGTGGGTGCAACCGCTTCCGTGGCGGTCCTCACGGCGGAGCGAATGATGAGGTTCTTCCGGTCATGACCCCGGAGTATCCCGATAGTCCCTCGACGCGGGTCCCGAGCTGGCCGGGCAGGCCGAAAGGGGCCGGGCTCAGCCACACCGGTCATGTTCGCAACCGCAATGAGGACGCAATACTCATAGATCCCACAGGCGTGCTTTGGGCGGTCGCCGACGGAATGGGCGGTTATGGCCACGGCGACGTCGCAGCAGGCTTGGTGATCGAGCATCTAGCTCTGCTTCCCCATGCTCCAATTTCGAGCGCCGATCTGGTGGGCGCGCTCGAGGCAGCCAATTCCGCCATTCGGCGATGGGCAACCTCGGCCGACGTGGCGCAGATGGGTGCAACCGTGGTGGCTGCGCTTCTGCACGGCGGCACTATTTCGCTTGCATGGGCGGGCGATAGCCGGGCCTACCGCTGGCGCGATCGTGAATTACAACAGCTGACGCGTGACCATTCGGTCGTGCAGGAGCTTCTCGACGATGGGCGCCTTTCTCCCGCGGCGGCCTGGCAGCACCCGCAAGCGCATGTTGTAACACGCGCGATTGGAGCGTCCGATAATCTTGTCGTCGAAACCACGGAAGTTTCGTTTTGCCTGGGTGATGTCCTCATTCTCTGCTCTGACGGGCTAACCGACTGTGTGGCGGACGCCGAGATCGCTGCCCTTATGGATGCCGTTTCAACGCCGGCGGTCACCTGTCAGCGATTGATCGGCGCTGCTCTCGATAACGGCGCCCCGGACAACGTTTCAGTGATTGTCGTCCAGATTGATGGAGCTGCGGTATCTTGAGGCAAATGAGTGCCATCGCGGCCATCGTCATCGGGATGAGCATCATTCTCGCAGCCGTCATCTTTGCGTTCGTCGGAAACCTCTTGCAAGATACGGAACTTGATCCGAATGCGGGCAAAATAGATCGGCTCACACAGCAACTTGCCGAGCAGGACAGCGAAATCCGGGGGCTGCGCTCTGAATTGAACACCCTCAAAGGACAGATGGCGGATGTCGGCGGCAGGGTGATGGAGTTGGAAAAAGCTCCACCTCCCGGCCCTGCTCAGACAGCCCCCGTCATTAATCCGCAAGCCGTCCAACAGACCGATCCCTCACCGCTCTTCACGGACCAGTTCGGCGGTATGGCACCGCGTGAGGAGGAAGGAAATCTGACTGAACCGATGCAACTGGCCAAGAAGCGTTTCAACGAGAATGTCATACGCCCGACCCCAGCCGTGTTGCGACAGATATTGGGCGAGCCGAGAAGCACCTATTCAACCACCTGTGCACCGGTCACCAATCCGAAATTGCTGCATGTACTCGAAACCCGCGACATCGGCGGTATTCGTCTGACCATGATCAGACCAGCGCTCGATTCGCTCCAGCAGATCATGGCGCGCCTCAAAAGAGAAGAGCCAGATATCTATGCCGCTATCGGAACCGCGGGCGCGCTCTGTGCAAGGTATGTACGGGGTTCTTCGAAGTCGGTGTCCTCACACGCGTGGGGCGCGGCCGTCGACCTGACGCTCAAGAAGAACCTCGACAACATGGGCGATAACAGCACGCAATTCGGGCTCGTGGTGCTCGCCGAGTTCTTCAACGAGGCTGGCTGGTATTGGGGGGCGGGCTATAGCCGCGAAGATTCCATGCATTTCGAGGTCGGCGAGGCGCTGCTGCGAAAATGGGCGGCTGAGGGCAAGCTGTGAAGGGGGATCTCGAACCGCCGGGCCCAGCCCCTATGCAAGCAGATGTGCTTGCCGCACTGGCACAGCCCCTATTGGATCTTGCAAGACGTGCCGAAAGCGAAAAGAAACCAGATCCACGCGAGCTTGCGGCAATGGCACGGACCCTCGTCGCCGCCTTCGAGACCGAAGCACGACGCAGGAAGGTCCCGCAGGACTGGCTCCTGGATGCCCGCGACGCCCTTGTCGCTTTGGTTGACGCGCGAGCGCGTAACAATCCCGCATTGTCGATCCGAAAATGGGAGCGCGCGCTTGCCGCGGCCCTGCCAATTGGGGGCGTTATGGCGGCCAGCAGGTTGGCCGAACGAGCGAGAGCGGCAGCGAAGGCAGGGCCTGCGAGCCGGGATCTCGCCCGCTTCCTCGGCCACTGTAACGACGCTGTCCAAGCGGCGCTTCTATCGGGCACACAGCATAAAACGCTCGCGGATCGCGGTCTCGCTGCTCTCGTGATCGGATTCTTCCTGGTAATTCTGGTGGTTTGGGCAGCATGGGCCGAATGGCGGTTTCGCGAGCGGCTTTTATCGCAACTGCCCGATGTCGCACGTGTCGTGGAAGCCGGACGCGTGGCAACACCGGCGGCGCGCGCAGCCCAACTCGATGCATTCCTTGCGGGAGTTCGACTTGTCGAGCAGGATGCGCAGCGTTCACCTCTTGGTCTCATTCATCATTTGGGGATGTTCGATCCGGCAGAGGCCGCACGCCGGCGCTATGGCCAAGCCGTCGACGCCCTGGCCAGCGGTCCGCTTGCGGCAGCCCTTGGTGTTGCTATCGCCACGGAAGGAGAGGCGACCGCACTTTACGATTCCCTGCGCGCCTGGTCTATCTTGAAGGGCACCTCGGACTGGCAACCACGGTTCCTCGCCGGCTGGGTGGACGATCGAGCCCAGACATTTCCCGAACTTGCCGGCATGGCAATGCATGTTGCTGCCATGTCCGGACCTCCAGCAGATCTTGAACAGCCGGATCCCGAAGCAATTGCTCAAGCAACACAGTTTGCTTCAGAGGGCTCTGCAAACGAGCGAGCCATGCTCGAACTCGCCCGTGCCGAGAAAACTGCGGGCCTTCCAGCCTGGTCTCTCGGGCAGGCGGCACCTGGTCTCGACAGGATATTGATCCGCAGATCCGGACTGCCCATCGAGCAGGCCGTGCCCGGTCTCTACACTGAGGCAGGGTGGGCTTATGCACGCTCTGGCGCTGCAGAAGAGGCGATCGGGAAGGCGAAGACCGAAACTACCAACCTCCTGAAAGCCGCCGACATGGCGAGTGCTGATGCAGTTATGGACCTTCTTCAGAAGCGAACGCTGGAGACGTGGTCTCAGTACCTCGGCGATCTTCGTGTCCGGCCGTTCACCGACCAACCGAGCGCGGTTATCGTCAGCGGTGTGCTAAGCGCCACCAACTCGCCGCTCTCGGCCCTGATCCGTGAGGTATGGCGCCAGGCGGGCGGCACCGATCGCAGCCGCAGCCATGCGAACCAGCTTCGCATTGCCGCGACACTCGGGCCTGCCATCCAGTTCGTGGAGCAGGGTCGCATGTCGGAAATCTCGCGGCTTTTTGTGTCGCTGAATGTCGCGCTTGCCCTTCTCGACGTAAATTCAGAAATCGGCAAAAGGTCGTTGATGGATGCACAGGAGCGCGCCAACTCTGTCGTCGCCCTGCAGCAGGCGCCGCTCCTCGTCGTACAAATGGTCGAAGACGTGATCTCCCAGACGGCCTCTCCAAAGACGGTAGAAATGGCCGAAGATCCGGCCCCGACAGCAAGGCCGCCAGGGGCTTGGGGCGAGGTCGCTATGGCATGCCAGGCTGCTGTCGCAGGCCGCTATCCGTTCTTTGACGGGTCGGACGCGGATATGGCCGAAGTCGCGCGCATTTTCGCGCCGAATGGTCTGGTGGAGACTTATTTCCGAACGCAGCTGGCGCCTTTGATGGATATATCCACGAACCCGTGGCGCTGGAAACCGGAAGCACGGCTTTCTGGTTACGCGCCCGAAAGTGCAGCGTTCTTTCAGAAAGCTTCCGCGATCGGCGGCGCGCTCTTTCGTCAGGGAACCTCGCCGCGTCTGCCTGTATCGCTGGAGGCACTGGCGCAACGCGGTGCGGCTACCATCTCGATCGGCGGCGCTCGGGCTCCGGTTACCACAACAGGCGGGGCGGTGATCTTTAGCTGGCCGGGGGACCTGCCATCACGCGGCCTCGAAATTTCCTTCGATAGCGGTAGTGCGGTTGAGAAAAAGAGCGCGCCGGGGCCGTGGGGCCTGTTGCGCTTTCTAGACGGATCACGCTTGCGGCCACGCGACGGCGGACGGCGTTTCCTCATAGACGTGCGGACAACCGGCGCGCGCGCCTACCTGCAGATGTCGTTCGCCGAGCCTGCCAACCCTGTCTCCGTGCGCGTTGTGATGCGGGAGCTGACATGTCCGTCGAGCCTCTGACAGCACCAGGCGCCACGAAGCTTAGATCGAAAATCGGATTGCTCCAGCGCAAGAGGGCTGCGGACGTTCGCCATCCGGCCTCACAGAAAGGACTTCTGCGCCGGCTCGACGACCGACTGCTCGGTATACTCACCCCGACGCGATAGTTCGGTCTGTGCGCTGAAGCGGATGTCGGCATCACGGTCGCGAGCGAACTCTTGCAGCGCTTCGTCCGTCAGCCGATCCCAGCCCTTCCCTCGATCCAGTCCCGATGGGACGCGAGGCAAGAGCCCAGGCTCATTGCTCCAGCTCAGAAGCTGCAGAAGCGATGTCTCGTTCAGGAGATCGCGAAGATGATGCGCGGTCACATAGGCGTCCGGCATGGCGCGATGCGCTGGCAGGCCGATCTCATGGACGAGACCCGAAGGCATGCGTTGGTAGCGGAGCATTTGGTTGGAGAACCGCGGCAGATCAGGCCAGACCCGCATGGCAGACTTCCATGTGCAGATCCATGGTGTGCCTCCGGTGAATCTCGGTGTGCAATAGCGCTGCTCGAACGCTGCTCGGTGGGCTGCGAGCGCATCGATGCGGCCAGACGGCCGAAGAATGCTTGCGGCAATCTCTTTCCAGAAGGGTGCGTCTGCGACCTGAGCGTCTAGGATATGGTGGACGGCCATAGTATCCGCCGAGATCGGACGGCCGGGATTTACCAGCAACGCGCCGCGTTCGCCGGTGACCTCCCACGTGCCATGGCTATCTTGGATGACGTCCTGCCATCCGATCTCGCAGACGTCGTTCGGCCCATTGCCGCCTGTCTCAAGATCGATAACGCGAACTCTGGGCCTGGAGGTCTCGATGGTGGTCACCTGCTATCCTGGATACTGGTTTCATTATAAATCAAGATCGAGCTGCGGTTGTTCCTCGTTTTCATCGCCAGCCGACGATGGCAATCTGGCAAGCCGTATCCTCGGAGCCAGCAATGATTTGGTTTGATACAGTTTTGGACTAGCCTGTGGATGATGAAAGATTGCAACGCGGAGTCGCCGCAATGCTCAGCGTCGCCCCTGAGGATGTCGCCATCGCTCACAGCATCAGCGAGATCGGGACGCTTCCAGTCACCTGCGTGGTCGAGTGTTCGACGCCGGAGGAATATTCTCAGCTCATCACGATCTGTTTATCCGAGCGTGCTGCCCCTGCCATCCCGGAGAGCGCCAGCCGCCTTGCTCTGCGCTCGACAGGTCCATTCTGATTCCAGATGATGAAACAGCAAATCCATATTCATTTGTGCACATATCCAATGCTGGGCAGCAATCTGTCGTGCTGGTCGAACCTCAGGAGCTCGACGAGAAGGATCGCTATGTCATCCGATAGCACATTGCCTGGCCGCCCCAAACCGATTGGGCGGGTCGTCCCAAACGCTATGGGCGCGAAATCAAAATTTTAACAGGTGGATGCCTCTTCGCTCACAAGCGCCCCTGACGGGGTCTCTCGTCCGTAGCTGTTGAGCGCAAAGACATCGGGCCAAAATGGCTGCTTATGCGGGCTCGCCGTTGGTGACCCTCACTCTTCCAATCTGAATCTGGAATAGTCCAGCGATATCCTCTCTCGGGCCTGGCTCAAAATTTTCTTATAATCTTCCCGGAAAGGAGCAACCAACTGCGATTCCAGGGAGGTCAAAACCCCCTGAAATACCGCCCATTCGCTTGGATGATGAAAACTCTCAGTACCTGGCGGGGCGTTATCGTCAGCAATCCAGCGGGACAGAAGCTCGAAAAGCACGATCGCTTCGGGGCTGGTTAGACTGACGGAGATTTCAGTGGGCTCTTCATAGGGTTTGTCATCCATGCACCAAAGCCTTCATCGCCAAGTGTCTCCGATCATCTGCGCAGTGATCATGCGCCGCTTTTTCGTGCCTTGGGTAGCGGGACGGCTGAGCGCGCGCGGGTCGATAGCTAGGTCCCGCCAGATCAATTTTGTTCTTTGAGCGTTTCGATGAAGTCCGGCAGCGGGTGAATCGGGGGAGTTTTCGTCAAGAGCGGTTCAAGAGCCCCCGCGATCTCCCGGCAATCATCAGCGGAAAGTGAGCGGAGGTTCGATGTGACCTTGTTGTAGGCGGCCGTTCCGCGGGAATTGATGGAGCGATTTATAATGAAGCGCTCAATTTGTCGGTCAGATCTCGTGACAAACAACGCGAGTGACCCTCCATCAGCGGCAGCGGCGCTGTCGGTAACCGATTCGAACATGCAACCTCCATTCAGAACCCGCCCTGGCATCGCGAACACGGGTGGTGCCTGCATCTGACACTCGGAACCTTATTTCTCGCGAGCCGGGCCAAATTCATCTATGTTTGCCAGAACCAAGCGGGAGATATCCCAATGACATTGTATAACGTCCTAATGTTTCTTGGCCTTGTTGTCATGATCGGCGTCGTCGTAAAAGGCTTTTGGGGTGTCACTCGGCTAAAACCTCTCGAGCAGCACGACAGCCCGCAGAGCGACGCCGCCCCGCCGAACTGATCAGCAGTAAGTCCGCCAGATGGCATTTCCTGCAGCGTGAAGCTGGCAGTCCGTTGGGCGATTTATTTGATCCTCGAAAGCAGCAAAAGCGATAGCCGCAGCCTATCTTGGTGAATTCATTATGCCTTGCGCAGGCCTGTGGATGACATCTGTCGGCTTAGGCTATCTGCCGCTGTCAGGCTATCCGGCAAGCTCGTCCTCGATCGATTGCCATCCGCGAAGTGCCGCGAAGGTTACACCGGGTCAAATGTCATCACCAGCAGCGTGCGCTCAAAGCGCGCGGTGGCGATCGCACGGCCGGCAAATGAATTCTATGATCGGTTCACGGCGATCCCTCGGGCTAGACCCAAATCGTTCGGTGACCAGGACGCCGCAAGTTTTCGCGTCGCGCCCGTAACCCGGTTTCTCTTCGAACCAAGACAGCAAAGAGCGACCGTCGACGCGGTCAAATCTCAGTTGTTGAGGGAGAAGGCGAGCACATAGTCGCCGACGTCAGTCGAATTTGCTGCTCCGCCAACCGAGACCAGAACATATTGTTTGCCTGTCTTCGGAGAGACGTAGGTCATTGGCGTCGCACTCGATCCGACCGGCAGAGGATATTTCCAAAGCTCGTTGCCGTTCTCGGCGTCATAAGCGCGGATGTAATAGTCCTGGAAGCCGGCGAAGAAGACGACGCCGCCCGCAGTCGCCGATGTGCCGGCATAGGTCGGCAAGCCCATCGACATGGGTAAATTCATCTTGATCTTGAAAGGTCCGAGCTGTTCGGCAGTCCCGGCCGGCACCTGCCATGCGATTTTGCGTGTGTTCAGATCCAATGCCGTCACGGTGCCCCATGGCGGTTGCGTGCAGGGAATGCGCAGTCTCGACGTCCATTTCTCGGTCGTCATGCCATAAGGCGTGCCGCGCTGCGGGGCGGAGGGGCCGTGCGCGGTCGTGACAAGGGCGAAATCGACATAATCGGCTCGCGGAACGAGCGCGAAGATGCTGGGGACGCGAATATCGTTCATGAAGACGCGGTTGTTGGGCAGGTCGACCGAGACGCTTCCCCAGTTGAGGCCGCCCAGATTTCCCGGCTGCTGAATTGCAGGATGCGTGCCGATCGGAGTGAAATCGCCGTCGTAGCGCATCTTGCGAAAGGCGATGCGGCAGGCCAGCTGATCGAACATCGTCAGGCCCCAGGCCCTCTGCTCCGTCAGGCGTTCCGCACCGATCGTCGGCATGCCGACGGAATAAGGCTGCGTCGGCGACAGTTTCTCCTCCGGCGCGCCTCCCGTCTGCGGCACCGGCTTTTCCTGAACTTCGGCGAGGGGAAGGCCCGTTTGCCGGTTGAGCAGGAACAGCTGCCCACGTTTGGTGGTCTGCAAGATGGCCGGCACGGTGGCGCCATTGCCGTCGGGCAGGTCGATCAGCACCGGTTGGGCGGGCAGATCATAGTCCCAGATATCGTGATGCACGGTCTGGAACTTCCATCTCTCCCTGCCTGTCGTCACATCGAGCGCCACCAATGTCGCGTTGTACTGATCGGCGAAAGCCTGGCGATTGGCGCCGAAATAATCCGGCGTGGTATTGCCGAGCGGCGCATAGATGAGCCCGAGCTTGTCATCGAAGGCAGCTGTCGTCCACATATTGGGTGTGGCGCGGGTGTAGGTCTCGCCTTGCGGCGGAAGCTTGGTGATCGCAGGATTGCCGAGGTCCCATGCCCATTCGAGCTCGCCGGTCACCACATTGAAAGCGCGGATGACGCCTGACGGCTCGCCGACCTCCTGATTGTCGGTGACCCAGCCTCCGATGACAATCAGGTTGCGGGCAATCAGCGGAGCCGATGTCTGGAAATAGTAGCCGGTCTTGATTTCACCCATGCCCTGAGAGAGCTGCACGGTGCCGTTGTCGCCGAAGCCGGTGCATGGCGCTCCGGTCTTGCTGTCGATCTCGAGGAGGCGGGCATCGATCGTCGTCTGTATCAGGCGCTCGTTGCAAAGGCCATCGGGCGACCGGCCTTCCTCCGGCATCTTGTAATAGCCGAGGCCGCGGCAGCGCTGCCAGTAGGGCGCCGAGGCCTTGGGATCGAAGGTCCATTGGGGTTTTCCGGTATCGGCATCAAGAGCTGCGATCACATCCGTCGGCGTGCAAGCGTAGACCGTATCGCCGATCTGCAAAGGCGTGTTCTGATCGACGCCGTCGCCTCTTCCTGTGCGATATGTCCAGGCAAGATCGAGCTTGGCAACGTTGCCGCGATTGATCTGATCGAATGGGGAATAGCGATCTCCCGCCGTGCTGCGGCCATAGGATGTCCAGTCGGAGGGGGAGTTGTCGCCTTTGGCCGTCTTGTAGGCAGGAATGTCGCTGGAGGGGCGGATCACCTCATGCGGCGTAAAAGCAAGGCTGAAGCCTGCAGCAAACAGAATGGCGGCAAGCAGGGCGCCGCCATGGAAGAGCTTTCGATTGGCGGTCGGCAAACGCGCTGGTGCAAAAAGACACGCAGATCCCGCCAGCGCGATCGGCGACATCAAGCGTGCGAAGAGCGCCCAGAAATTGGTGCCGGACTCCCATAATGCCCATGGAAGAGTTAAAACGGCGACGAGCAGGATGATGAGTGCGCCCAGTGGCTTCCGGCGCCACAGCAGAACTGCCGCTACGAGGTAGGCAAGTCCTGTGATTGCGTAATAGGGCGAGCCGCCGAGGCTGAGCAGCAAGGCGCCGCCTCCCATCAAGCCCAATCCGATAAAGCCAATAACGATACAGAACAGAGCGGCCAGAAATTTCATCGTCTCCTCATCCAATTCGTACCCGAAGAGAAGTACTCCCCTCGAATCTTTCCCGATGTAGCTGTGGTCACTGACACGCGTCCCTGAGCCGGCAATGATGCTTGAGATGGTTTGCGGCGAGAGCTTGCGATTTCAAATTGCGTCAAAACTTCTGAAAGGGGCACAGATGGTTCTCAGCGAAAAACTTGATCTGGCGAAGGGGCGGCCGACAGGCTTCGATTACATGCGATTGCTGTTGGCCTTCTCGGTGCTTTGGATTCATACGGCTCGCGTCACCTATGGCGATGATCTGTTTTTGTGGGAAACGCCCCTGCGTCCTTTTATCAAGTCGGTGCTGCCCATGTTCTTTGCCCTGAGCGGGTTCCTGGTTGCCGGCAGTCTCGCGCGATCGAGGACGTTGATCTCTTTTCTTGGCAATCGGTTTATCCGGATTTACCCCGCTCTCGCAGTGGAAGTGTTGCTCGCTGCTTTTATACTTGGAGCGATCTATACCGAGTATGACCTCAGTAACTACTTCACCGACCCTCAGTTTTTTACATATCTGCTCAATGTCACCGGGCACATTCACTTTAATCTGCCGGGGGTGTTCCTGAACAATCCTGATGCCGCGATGGTGAACGGGCAGCTCTGGACCGTGCCCTTCGAACTTGAATGCTACGTTGCGATCGCCGTCCTTTTCCTGCTCGGCGTGGTCAGGCGGCGCGTGCTCGCGCTCGTCGCAACGACGGCGCTGATTGTGGGTTTCGGGCTCGCACGATATTGGAAACATGAAAGCAACTGGGCATCCATGCCAACGACCGCGTCGGGGAATCTGTTGATCGGCGCCTTCCTCGTGGGCGTTACCATCTATCTCTACAAGGACAAGATTCTGTGGGATTTCCGGATTTTCATCGCTTCTGTGGCCGTGATATTGTGGGCTTACTGGTTCAGCTCTTTTGGCGACTTCATTGCCATTCCGGCTATTGGATATGTAACGGTCTTTCTCGGCCTCACCTCGCCCCGCAAACTCGGAATGCTTCAGGGGGCCGACTACTCCTACGGCGTATTCCTCTACGGCTATCCGATCCAGCAGGCCTTCGTCGCACTCGGACCCTGGGCGCATAACTGGTGGCTGAATGGGATCGTCTGCAGCGTCATTGTCACTTGTTTTGCCGCCTTCTCGTGGCGATTCATCGAAAAGCCGGCCTTGGAATTGAGGAAACAGGTGACCTGGCTCGAGAACCTCTACCTGCAGCGCGGCACAAGAGGGGAATTGGCGGGGGCGGCTTCGAAATAGGTTTGTCGATCGGCCGGGGGCGCTAAGGCTGTTTAGACTTCGCCCCCGGAGATATTTCGCCAGTATTTCCAACCTTCACCCTGAATGAGCCCGCGGTCGGACAAGTCCTTCCAACTCGTGTAAGTGCCCGTATCGTCACAGACGAAGTCACCCATGTCCTTGTCGGAGGAGTAAACGGTATATTCTTCCGTGTGCTGAGAACGGTGCGCGGCATCGGCGACCTTGTGCACGAAGGTCGAGAGGAATTTGAAGTGGAGAAGGGCGCCGGATATGCCGAGCGCGCCGCGCATGTCGCCGAGATTCAGGGAAAGCGGCCAGACCTGGTGCGATGATTTGAGAAACAGCCGTTCACCCGTCACATATATGAGAGGGATCTTGTTGAGCGCCGGTCCGTCCCAGAGGCGATCGCGAAAATAGATGCGCCCGCGAACGCCGCCTTTGATCCATGTCGTCCAGTTGCGTTCGTCGAAATGTGCGACATAGCCGGATCGATCGAAAAGATTGCAGACTTCGAGCGGATTGCGGCCGGGTTCGCATATGTTGTCGAGAACGGGACGCGGGCTGTACATGTCGATCATCACCGAGCGGAGCGAATGGCCGCCGGTGGATTCAATATAGGCTGTCAGTTGATCGATCGGGCGGGTGTCGCAATGCGGATAGACCAGGAACTCGTCTGCATCGACATAAAGCACCCATTTCTCCCGACAATGCCGATTGATCACCTCATTGACCCAGTCGTTTCCGAATCTTGCCGCCTTGTAGGAGCCATGGGCCGTCAGAAGCGAGACATCATCGAAGCTGGACAGCAATTCAGCCGTTCCGTCCGTCGAGCCGTTGTCGATGCAGATGAAGTGTTCGAATCCGAGATCACGATAATATTGCAGGAAAAATGCCAGCCGATGGCCCTCGTCACGGATGACTGAGATGACAACGTGACGCGCCTGTTTGAGTCCGCTGCGCAGCAGGTCGTAGCGAAGCTGCCGAGCCTTGAGCGAACGGCGCAGGCGGGCTTTTGCGTAATGCGAGGCACTGGCGACGGAAGCGCGATAACTCATATTCCATCCTGCGTATTGTCCATTCCCGGAATGGTTAGGCTTGCTTCAAGAAGTTCAACGGACGGACCGCGGAGCGACACCGGCTGGCGGCCAGCGACCGCGCGGGGAGCGAGGATATAGTCTTTCGGGCCGATCAGGCGGAGTCCCATAACGCGGATCTTCATGTGGTGTCGGACCTGCGTCATCATACGGCGTAATCGCCAACCAGCAGGCTCTGAACCCGCGGGTGAGGGCCGTTCCTCTCTATCGCGTGTTCGATGCGTGCCCGTATCGACCGATATTTATAGAGTGTCTTCCGGTCGAAGCTTATTCCGCGATAGAGCGCGTTGTAGATCGGATGCGCCTTGCGCAGATCGACGTAGACCTGGCTTTCCCGATCGGTCCATGGAAAGAAGGTTCCATGCCATGGCTTCGGATGCGCCATATAGTGGACGATCGCCAGTGACGACATGTTCACCAGATGCAGAAACTGCTTGGGAAAGTTCCAGCGGTTGGACACGAGGATGAGCGACGAACCACAAACATAGTTCAATGCGCCCTGATCATGTTTGCCCTCGCAAGCTTCGGGATTTCTGGCAAAAAGCTCGAGCGCCTCCTGCCCGATCCAGCCGTTGCGATGGAATTTCAGGACACCTGCATTGAAGTAGTGGTTGTCCTTTCCAGTGTTGAGGAAGTCCTGGATTGCCGTGTAATCGCGGGCGGCGAAAAACCGGCCCTCTGGCACGATGGCGTTTTCGAGTTTGCCGAGATCGCTGACGATCTGGGTGTCGCCGTCGAGATAGATGATCTGGCTGTAATGGGCGGGCAGGATCTCGCAAAGGACCAGTTTGGCCATCGTGCTGACGCTGATTCGCCCCCGAAAATGCGAACCGTCGAGTTTGCCGAGCGAGTCCTGCAGTGCGTCGGTCGCATCGGCCAATTGGACTCCGCTCGCAGCGAGCAGAGCTTTCAACTCATTGAAATTATCGAGACGTTCAGACATGAGCACGCAAACATCGGTTGCGGGGCTTGCGGATTTGCGAGCCTGAAGCGCGGAAAGGATCGTTGGAAATGAATATTCGACATCCGTGACGTACACAACGCACTGATTGTTCATGTCATCACCCTTGAGGTTGTCTTCAAAGCGAGTGAATGGCTGCTCTCTGCAGGGTCGAGGGAACAGTTGTTGATTGACCCGGCAGACCTGTCGTATGACAGTCCGGTCCTGTATAGATTGCGGATCGCCGGACCGATCGTTTGTTGAAACGGCATCCGGGCTCCGGCGGTTTTGGTGTGTTCCATTGTTGAGACGCTCATCATGAAGAATGACGTGCCTGTCACAGGGCTGTGTTTCGACATCGTGAACCGCGGCAGGACGATCGGTGCCGGGACACTTATCGAAATGCAGAGGGAAGGAAGATCGTCATGCTGATCACCACCTTGGTGGCGGCCGTGATTTCGATAGCCGCCGGCGTTTCGATCCGCGCCTGGGCCTTCGCGATTTTCGCAATCCTGGTGGCAATCGGCTTCGGCAGCGTGGCCTTTGCCGACGGGGCTTCGCTGATCGAGGCGACCGTTTCCGGCATCGCGTTCCTCGTGCTCATGGAGATCGGCTATCTGGCAGGGGTGTTCCTGTCGGGTTTCGCGCGGCGCAGCGCCAGGATGCGGCAAAACAATTCCGCCGCCGATAGCGTCGCAGCCCCCAGCGAGCGCCGGCAGGGCTGACGCCGATACGGGATCGGGCGCTCGTCCTTCGCAGGAGCGGAGTGCAGAGCCGCGTTCCCCCGCCTTTTTAACACCAGCATTTCCTACCGGATCCGACGCGGACGGTTGACTGCGAAGCGCGCCGGGCAGGCGCGTGATCGCAGCGGAGCGCTGTCCTTGGCCTTGAACGAAATTCGCGGCTGAGCTCATCGGGTTGCAAACACCGGCGATCTCCTGAGAGATGCTGATGCCTCCGGGGGATGCCGGATTGCGAGCGGTCGGGGCGCCCGAAGCCGCCAGGTACAGGGTTCGGCCAGGCAGCCCGCAGCCAAACCCGCCGTGGTGCTGAACAGCAGGCCGAGATCGGTGCCGCTTCCTGAAATCGCCGCAGAGGCGATCTGCGATATCGATGCCATAATGGCGGCGTTTCCGATTGCATGCGTCTCCCGATCACCCGAGACGTGCCGACCTGAGGCTCTGACAAGGCTGTACAGGAAGGCGACGAAGAGAAGCGTGCCGGTCAATCCGACGTTGGACAGCAATGCGGCGATGAAACTCGAAGCTCGAACCGTACCGAGCCCGGCGCCGAAGGTTGAGGTATCGACGAATGCGATCAATGCCAGCGTGTTCCAGGCGGTGCGCTCTTCGCCGGATTGCGATTGGAGCTTGTCCGATAGGGTGGTGTTGACGAGGCTGGCGATGGAATCCCACGCATCGGGGGCAAGGCTGAGAGCGACGATGGCACAAGGGATCAGGAAGAGGGTTATCGCCAGAAAAGTCACGTGGGAGGTCTTAGCCGAGCCTGCGATCAGGCGTTTGAAGCAGAACAGTACGAACATGCAGACGACGAAGAGCCCGGCGATATAGGCGGTTGTCGACGTGCAGAGCAGGATCGTCGGGCCGATAAAAAGCGTCGCCATGCCGGCCATGCGGCTTCGAACACGCTCCAGCCAGAGCAGAAGAGTGAAGGAAAAATACGCCAATGCGACTGTCCCATATATGCTTGCTTCGGGAAAGGCGCCGACGATGCGTTTAAAACCGCTGATCGTCTCGGCCGTATGCATGGTGTAATTCGCGTTTCTGATGACATCGAGCAGGTAGGACTGGCCGGTCAGGAACGTTCCGATATCAAGCAGGGCGAGGGCAAAACATGCGATTGACGCGACGATCAACTGTTGTGCGATGAAACGCTGATACCCGAGTCTGGCAAGTCCGGCGACCACGGCAAAGCAGGCGAGGTCGCCGAGCAGATAGACAGACTGGCTAAGATTGGACGAGCCTGGCGACAGGGGAGCGGCGACAGTCGACATCATGCCTGTCGCATCTCTCGCAGAGGAGTAGACGAGGGTCGCGCCCGCAAAAATGCGCGGCAGGAAAAAGGACGATACTACGGAAAACAGGACATAGGCGGCAAACCAGAAGCCGGGACCCGGATAGGCGATGCTCGCCAGCGCCGCTTGCGTCTGGACTGGACGCAGTAGGGTGGCGGCGACGATAAACAGCAGCAAAAGATGGCTTGGCTGGATACTGCTGCCGCCGAGCGCGGGCAATTGGAGAGCCGCCGCGGCTCCTAGCAGCGTTAAGAGGCAAAGGGTCGTGACTGCGAAACGCGCGCCGTTGACCATGGCGAGCAGGCCAAGCAGGAGAACGATGAAACCGAGCGGCTCTATCGACATGCGTCCAATCCTGACATGGGCAAACAGCTGGAATAACGATTTGGCAGAACCCGGGCATCCCGAAGC
Organism: Rhizobium aethiopicum; assembly: GCF_900094625.1. Lineage (GTDB taxonomy): Bacteria > Pseudomonadota > Alphaproteobacteria > Rhizobiales > Rhizobiaceae > Rhizobium > Rhizobium aethiopicum. Next base: position 52,181 of record NZ_FMAJ01000011.1, read on the forward strand.
AGATATGATAGGCGAGGCGAAAGCCGCCAGCTGTCGTCGTTGATCATCAAGCCTCCTAATTCGATCCCGTCTGGGATATCCAGCCGCGGCCCGCTCGATTATCCCCGGCCACATCAGAAGACGGGAGCGTCGAGCTCTGTGTCTGGGGTGCGGACTGCAGCGGCGAAGTCGGCGCCTGAAGGTTCGTGTCCAAACCGACCTCGACGAGATCATGCGGCAGCAATGCGGTTTGCTCGTCGGCCACGATGTTGCTGTAGGTTCCGTCGCTATTACGCCGCACAATCCTGTAATTCTTCTGCGCTCTGCCAATACCCGGCGCGTCCATATTCACCTGAGCGAGTTGAGCGTCGTACCCCGCCTGTTCACCCAGAAGCTGAGCCACCTGGATATCGATCGCGGCCCTGCCGATCGCAAGATTGACCTGATTCAGCAGGTCCTGGTTTTCGCTGTTCTGCCTGTTGACGATATTGATCTTGGAACGGTTGGCCTCGCTGAGGCCCTGGCGAGCCGTGGTCAAGGCAACTTCGAGATCGATCAGGGTACCTTGTGCATCCGCAACCCAGCGGTCGACAGACACCTGACGGGAATTGCTGACTAACCCCTTGCTCACCAGGCTGTTGACGTTGTCCAGTTCCTTTTGGGCGAGGTCAATCTGCCGCTTCTGCGAGCTGATCTTCGCCTCGAGCGACTCGACCTGCTGACCATAGAGGCGGGTGAGGTCGTTCGCCGCTTCGATCTGGCTGTCGATATCGACACGACGCAGCCGCATCAGGTTCAATTCCTGTGCCTTCAGCTTGTCCACTTCGGGCGTTCCGACGAGTTCGGCAGGAATCTCGAAGCTCTGCTCCCCGGCGATTTCCGCCCGCAGCCGCGCCTGCCGCATCAAAAGATCGCGCCGGTTGAGGACGGCCGTTCGAAAGGCGCCGGCTGCCTGGATCCGGTCACGCTCGAAGTAAGTGTTGTCCTCGCGTTCCCGCAGGAAGCCGCCAGCGATGCTGACGGCCTTCATGACAGTCATCCTCGATTCAAAAGGATAGCGCCCCGGGGTTTGAACGGTCCCGGTCACAAAAATCGGCGCATGCTCCGCAACCTCCAAGGCGATGTACGGCTTGCCAGGAAGTGCCGCCTTTTCAGCGAGAGCGCTGGCGATGGCGTCGGCGAGTTCTTCGGTTGTTTTTCCGGAGGCCTGTACATGGCCGGCGATCGGGATCGACAAGTCGCCAGTGTCGTCGATGGTGTAAACGCCATCGAGCGCTTCCCAGCTGGCATATCGGGAATCCGCGGATCGCCATTCGACGACGCGCAGTCTTACCTTGTCTTCCGGCACGAGGGTGAATGTTTGCGCGTGGGCGACGCTCCAGCCGGTCAGGCAGCAGAAAACCAGGGCGAGGGCCGCGGAGATGACGCGATCGGGGAAGAATGTTGACTGCATTGATCTATCTCCGTTTCGTCGCCGTCGGCGGCGACGCCATTGCGCGGGACGGTGGATTGGCGAGTTCGAGAATGCGGGACGGTGCGGCGCGGCCGGCAAGAAGATCGGTGAGCGCCAGCCAATTGCCGTTCAAACGTCCCCAACGGTCGATCAAGCGGTCGTTGAACAATATTCCCGATGCGTTCGCCAGAATGTTGCGGCCGATCTGCGCCAGCGCACGACCTTTCGACATCGTACCCTTCCGGATCAGGTAGGCAGGATTGGCAATCTGCGAATAGCCGAGTTTCCGGCCGGGCTGTCGCCCGGATCTTACGCCGAGATGCACTCCGCAGGCGCCTTCAACGCGCACGGATCTGCCGTAGTGGGCAATGGATCTGCTGAAATCGACATCCTCAAGCCAGCCATAGAGCGGCAGTTGCTCGTCAAACGCCAGTGCGTGTTCGAGAACGGGGGCGAGGCGAACCGCCATATTGCACCCGTAGGCATTGTATACATCCGTCACCCGCTCGGACTTTTCGCCGGCAGTGTGAAGAACCTGCAGGGCCTTCGACATGTCGAGCCCTCCAACGAGGACGCCGTCTGCCAGGACTTCACCGGTGGCGATCGCGACGTCGGGCTTTGCTGCAAAGACGGCTGTCATTCGCGACAGGAAGGTTGCGGCAGGAATGAAATCGTCGTCCAGGAAGATCAGAACATCCGTATCGGCCGCGGCCGCCCGGATGATGCTGTTGCGCTGGGAGGTCAAGCCACGGCTGCCGACAATGACTTCCACGTCGTGACGGCCCGCGAGCCCGGCGGCATCGTCGATCCCCGGTACGCAGACGATCAACCGCTGCGGCTGGTCCGGCAGCCCGGCGAGATAATCGACCGTTTCCAGCAGGATCGAAGGGCGGCCCGCCGAAGCAATTCCGACTGCAATCCGCAGTGGCTGGCTCGCGCGCCGCGCCACCGCTTCGGCGGAAACAGGCGCCGGTTCGACCAGCCCATCCTGCCTGGTTGCTTTTGCCGAATGGGCGTTCATGGCTGCATGCTCTTCGGAGCGTGGTTGATGATCGCGCCGAGGATCTCCGCGCCGACATTGCGCAGCGTCTCGATGACACGCATGGCGTCGTCGATCGAGGTGCGTCCGTGCGAGGCGACTACCAGAACGCCGTCCAGCTCCGGCGCGATCGCATTGGCATCCGGTGAAGCGGAGAAAGCGGAAATGTCGACGAATACGGAGTCGAACTCCTTTTTCAGCTCGACGAAGCTCAATTGCGTGCGGCGCGAGCTCAGACGAATGGCCGGCGAAACGGTGTCGACCCGGCCGAGCGGAAGGAATTTCAGCGTAGGGCTGAGGGGCAAGGCCGCCGTCTCGATCAGTTCGCCGTTGTCGAGAACGTCGGCGAGGCCGCTCGAACTTTGGGGCGCGATCGCCTTGCTGAGCGAGGATTTCTGCGCGGCCGCATCGATCAGAAGCGTCTTTGCTCCAGAGACCGACGACAGCACCGCAAGTTCGCATGCGATGGTCGATGCTCCGCCGCCGGGCTCGACAGCGACCACTCCGATGACGACCCGGCGTTTGCGGCGAAGCCCGACGACCGTTGCGCTCAGCTCCGCCATGCCCGGGATAACAGGGCGGGCGGTTGTGCTGCTGCCCGTGCCGACGGCGAGGAAGCGCGGCGGGTGGCCGTTGCGCGTCCTCTTTGCTGTCGCCAGCAAAGTGACAAAGGGCAGACCGCCGGTTTCCGCGATCTGATGCGGGCGGACGAGCCGGCGGTCGCTGGCGTGCCGTATCATCGCGAGTGCGAGACCGGCGCCAAGGCCGACCGCCGCCGCAAAGGCGGCGATCAGCGTGCTGCGCGGTCTCGCTTTTGAAAGAGGCAGCGTAGCCGGCGAGACGATCGTGGCGTCGGACATCGAATAGGTGATGCGCTGCTTGGTTTCGGTCAGCTGGTTCAAGGTGTTTTCATAAAGGCTGCGGCGGGCATCCGTTGCGCTCTGCAGCTCCGCAAGCTTGAACTGGTCGCGCGGATTGCTTGTGAAGCTGGCCAGGGCGCTGGCGGTATCCGCCAGCCCGCGCTGCTGCTCGGAGATGAATGTCGACAGCCAGTCGCTGTATTGGCGGGCGGCGTTGGCCTTCATCGCGATATTCTTCTGTATATACTGCCTGGCGAGCGTGTCGGCGATGTCGACGGCCTTCTGAGGCGTCGATGCCGCAGCCGATACCTCGATGATCGTCGAGCTTCCGATCCGGCGGATGCCAGTCATGTTCAGCAGTTTGGCGGTTGCCCAGTCGTGCAGCCTCTCCTCCTCCGTCTGCGCCTGGACTTCGTTCGCTCCGTTGCCCGAAGAAAACCCAGTCAGCCAATTCTTCGCCCTGTCCTGCAGCGAAGGCGTCTGATCGACAAATTCCGGATCATGAACGAGATCGAGCGCCGCTACGGTACCGCCGACGACATCGCTCGATCTGGCGATCTCCAGCTGGCCTTCGATGAACGCATCTTCCGCGAAAGCCCTCTGTGCTTCAGAGCCGCTCACCTGGGGAAAGATCACGAGCTGGGTGCTGGCAACGAAAGTCGGCTCGGCGGTCAGCAGATAAGTTCCGGCGATCGCCAGGAAAGCGCACGTGGTCACGACGATCCAATGCCAGCGCATTCTCAAAAAGAAGAGCATATCCCGCAGGGTCAGCGGCGAATTCCCGCCGCCTGGGGCTGCTGCAGGCAGGGATATGGGAGAGACGCCGCTGAAGATCGTGCTGGAGGTCATGTCGTCCTAATCCGGAATGGGAAATCAAGGAATAACCAGGTAATGGCAGCTTGGAGGAGACGGTGGAGAAGCGCATCTTCCGATCTCGAACACGGCCAGCGGTCGCCCGAAGCCTCAGTACGATCCGCGCTGCGAAAACAACGCAGGGATGGTCTTGGCGATGATGACGAAGTCTCGGACGAGCGACCAGTTGTTGAGATAGTGGACGTCGAGAGAAACCCGGTATTCGTAACTGACGTCGTTGCGCCCGCTCGTCTGCCATTGACCGGTCAGCCCCGGGCGAACCGCCATATAGGCCCATATGTGTTCGCCGTAGCGCGGCAGTTCCTCGGCTGTGATCGGCCGGGGTCCGACGAGGCTCATTTCGCCACGCAGGATATTGATCAGCTGCGGAAGCTCGTCGATGCTCGAGCGCCTGAGGATGTCGCCGACAGCGGTGATCCTCGGATCGTTCTTCAACTTGCGCGTTGCTTCCCATTCGCTGCGGGCCGCCGGGTTGTTTTGCAGCAATTCAGCGAGCTGAGCACTCGCATCCGTCTTCATCGTCCGAAATTTGAGGCATCCGAACGGCGCTCCGCCGAAGCCAATGCGCGTATGGGAATAGAAGACAGGGCCACCGTCGGAGAGTTTCACGATCATCGCGACGATCAGAAGAAGCGGAGAGAGCAGGATCAGGGCGGTGATCGCAACAAGAAAATCTATCGCACGCTTCGACGACCTGCCGGCTGTACGAGGTCGGGAGTCGTGTAGGCCGCCGCCTTTCGCGGCGCCTCCGACGCGCGACCAAGCCTCAAAACTATGTGCTTCCCATGTCATCGCGGTCTCCAAAACATTGCCCGTCAAGAACGTTCAAAGCTTGCTGCGCCGCACCCTGATTGTCTGTTACCAAGGTCATAATTGTTAATTAATTCTTTATGCTAGGAAGCCCCACACAGATTTCCGACTACAGATCCGTGTCATCAATTCTTTTAATTGGCTATGTAATCTGCTGTTGGTGGTCATTACTGCGTGAGATCAATGATTTTGCTGATAATAGCGATTTTGAGAATTGATGATTTTTAATTCGCAAAGTCCTTTTTATAAGCAATCGTTGACCGATATCCCCACATATATTCACGTATGTTAGAAAATGCTATTTTAAATTGGGCGTTGTTCAAGTCATTTTTGAAAATAGACTTGAAATTTACGCTAAATCGCGCCGATGTTATTTGACTAACGTATTAATCCAATATAATTGATGCGATGCAGCATTGGTGAGAGACCAATCTAGTATCAGGAGTGAATTGCATGGACGGGATCACGCATGCATCTGATCGCAGGCTCGGCATCAGCAAGGCCGCGATCTCGGCCAATGCAGGCATTCACCTCAACGGTCGTATCGTCGTCGATGACGAATTCCTTTCCTGCCGCTCGAGCATACGGCGTTTCCGTCGTGGCGAGATCATTGCCGGGGCCGGCGTCCTTGTCGATACGTTTGCTCGCGTCCATTCGGGATTGGTCACTGCAAGTACGATGCTGCCCGACGGCAGGGAATTCATCGTCGAAATCATTCCGAAATCAGGTCTGATCGGCGAGCTCGAAGTCTTGCGCAGGCAGACATTGAGCCTCGAATATCGAGCCGGCTCCAACTGCGAGCTGCATTTCTTCGAGGGTCGGCTGCTGCGCGACATGTATGCCAGCGATCCGTGCTTCCGCGAAAAAGTCTTCTCAAGGGCCTTGGCGCGGGTTTCGGAGCTTGAACACAGGATCATCGCCAACGCGGCGTCGACCCTGCGGGCAAGACTGGCGAGCACGCTGCTGCGGCTCTCGGCTGTTTACGGAAAGGATGTCGCAAACAGCGGCGACGAACTGATCATCTCGCAAAATGATTTGGCCGCAACGCTGCCGGCGTCCCGCGAGAAGGTCAATCAGTGCCTGCGGCGTCTGCGGGAATGCAAGATTATCGACGGGGGGCAGGGCAAAATCCGGATCCTTAATCGCAAGGCGCTCGAGGCCTGCGCGAATGGCGCGTTTACGGTGAAGTGATGCGCCTGTCGCTTCCCCAAGCCCCGCGATCCGCCGCAAGTGCCAGCCGCTTTCGCGACCGCGGTTTGACGAGAATCGATCGCGTGGTCGTCATCGACGACTACTCGGTGGCCAAGGGCGGGGCGACGGGGCTGGCGGTGCTGTCGGCCAAGCTTTTTCGCGGCCTCGATATTCCCGTGACTTATATTTGCGGGGATGACGCCGCCAATGCGGAGCTTGCTGCTCTCGGCGTCGCGATGGTCGGATTGAACAGCCGCGACCTGCTTAGCGCCGAGCGTTCGAAGGCTTTCGTGACCGGCATTCACAATGGTGCGGCCACGCGTCTGGTCGCGCGCTGGATTGCCGCAAACGATACCGCGACTACCGTCTATCACGTACATGGCTGGCATCAGATCCTGTCTCCCGCGCTTTTCAGGGCACTGGCCCCGGTCGCGGCGCGCTGCGTGGTTCACGCGCATGACTTCTTCACTGCCTGTCCCAACGGCGCCTTTTTCGATTACCAGGCGCAGGAGATCTGCCGCCGGCCTCCACTCGGTGCGGGCTGCATTGCGACGGCTTGCGACAAGAGAAGTTATTCGCACAAATTGTGGCGGGTCGCGCGCGGCTCGAATATCCTCCGGCTGTTAAGGGCTGAAGCCGATTTCGGCCGGATAATCCTGCTGCATGAGAAGATGGCTGGCTTTCTCGTCGGCGCCGGCTATCGGCCTGAACGGTTGACGACGATCCGCAATCCCGTCGCTCCCTTGTCGAGAGAGCGCGTCGAGGCGGAGGTGAACGACGAATTCGTCTTCATCGGCCGGCTCGACGAGGAAAAGGGCGTCGAGGACGCGATAGCCGCCACACGCAGGGCCGGCGCCAGGCTCTGCGTGATCGGGGACGGACCGCTGATGCCCTTGGTCGCAGCGTCTGGCGATCACGTCAGGGCCGTCGGCTGGCAGTCGCATGCGGAGATCGGCGCCACCATCCGCAAGGCGCGCGCCCTGTTGATGCCCTCGCGTTATCCCGAGCCTTTCGGCCTCGTGGCGATCGAAGCGGCCAGAAGCGGTCTACCCGTTATCATGTCACGCAGCGCCTTTCTTGCCGAGGAAATGGAACGAGGCGGCATGGCGTTTGCCTGCGACACCGCTGATGAAACCGCCTTTGCCAATACATTGTCGCGATACAGCCAAATGCCGAGACACGAGATCCGCGCCATGAGCGAGCGGGCCTTCCTGACGTCTCCGGCTCTCGCCTCGACGCATGAGCAATGGCGCGACGCGCTCCTTGCCGAATATTACAGCCTGCTTTCGACGAATCCGGTTCCCAAACTGACAGACGGTGTGGCGACACAAGGAGTATTCCGTTGACCTTTAAAGCAACAACCTCTCTTTCCGACGCAAGGGCATTTCTCGGCGATGCGCCCGTGGTGGCGAAAAGACGCGTGGCCGAGGCGGGAAGCGTCAAGGAAACCAGCCAGCTGCGCGTCGCGATCGTGCACTACTGGCTCGTCTCAATGCGCGGCGGCGAAAAGGTCGTTGAAGAATTGTGCCGCATGTTTCCGCAGGCCGATATCTTCACCCTCGTCTGCAACCGGGATCGCATCAGCGATTTTCTAAAGACGCGGAACATCCGCACGTCCTTTCTGCAGAAGATCCCCGGTGCGCAACGGCATTACACCAAAATGCTGCCGCTGATGCCATTCGCGCTCGAGCAATTCGATCTGCAGGACTACGATCTCGTATTGTCGAGCGAATCCGGGCCTGCCAAGGGCATCATTACCCGCGCCGACGCTCTCCACGTCTGTTACTGCCATTCGCCGATGCGCTACATCTGGGATCAGTTCCACGTCTACCGCCATGGTCTGCCCTGGGTGGGGCGTGCCTTGATGTCGATCACCGCGCCGATGCTGCGTGCCTGGGATGTGACGACGTCTTCCCGTGTCGACGTATTCGTCGCCAATTCCGATTATGTCGCAAACCGCATCCGCCGCTTCTACGATCGGGACTCCATCGTCATCCATCCCCCGGTTGCCACCGATGATTTTTCGGTCGGGAAGGGGAAGGGCGAATTCTATCTCTATGCCGGCCAGCTAACGGCCTACAAGCGGCCGGATATTGCCGTTCGCGCCTGCACCGAGGCGGGGCGCAAGCTTGTCGTAATCGGAGAGGGAGAACAACTGCCCTATCTGAAATCGATCGCGGGGCCGACCGTGCAATTCCTCGGCCACCAGCCGTTCAATGTCCTGCGTGACCACCTCTCGCGATGCCGCGCCCTGCTGTTTCCAGGCACGGAGGATTTCGGCATCCTGCCGGTAGAAGCGATGGCATCAGGGCGGCCGGTCCTCGCTTTCGACGCCGGCGGCGCCAGGGAAACCGTATCGTCGCCGAAGGTCGGTTTTCGCTTCGCTGAGCAAACCACCGAAGCCCTGCTGGAAACCATGGCGGCTTTCGAAGGGGTGGAGGACGATATCGATCCGCATGCGATCCGCGCGCATTCGCTGAAGTTTTCCTCCGCGGTCTTTCGCGATCGGATGACCGGGCTCGTCGAGCAACAGCTCTCCACCCATGCCGACCGATCCGCCGATGTCTTCAATAGAGGGCCGGTCTGAGACAAAGACCGGACCTGGCTGTCTTGCTGCCGCGATCGAAACCGTCTCAAGCCGACGAGGAATAAACAGATCATGTCAAGCCTATCTCACAGGACGGCGACGGCGAGCATCTGGACGATCAGCGGGAAATTCCTCGCGCGGCTGCTTGATTTCGTCAGTCTGCTCGTCCTGGCAAGGTTGTTGAGTCCTGCGGATTTCGGATTGGTCGCCATTGCGACGTCGGTTCTGGTCATCATCGAGTCGATCCTGGATCTGCCTTTGACCCAGGCCTTGATGCGCCAACCATCGCCTTCGGAGGAGATGTTTGCGACGGCTTTCACACTCAGCCTGATGAGAGGGTTGGCCATCAGCCTGCTGATGATGACCATATCCTGGCCGATGGCCCTGATTTACGACGATTCCCGGCTTTTTGCGCTTGTCGCCGTGCTTTCGATCGCGCCGGCCACGCGCAGCATGATCAGTCCGCGCATGGTGCTTTTCATGCAGCGTTTCGATTTCAAACGCGAGTTCGCGCTCGACCTCATCACCAAGGGATCGACGCTGCTGTTCGGGGCAGGCGTTGCCCTGGCGACGGGCAGCTATTGGGGGCTTGCGGCGGGGGCCGTCGCCGGCCCGACCGCGGCGATGATCACTTCCTATGTGTTCGCGCCGATGCAGCCGAAATTCGGCCTGTCGGAATGGAAGCGTTTCCAGGATATGATCAGCTGGAATACGGTGGCGCAGGTGCTCAGCGCGATTAATTGGCAGCTCGACCGGCTGCTTTTGCCGCGTTTCGCCGGGCTGTCGACGTTTGGCGCCTTCAGCGTCGCCGACAATATCGCCGGCATTCCCTATCAGACCTTTGTAGGGCCGTTGCTACGCCCGCTGATGGCGGCTTTCTCCACCGTCGAAGATCGTCGCAACCTGGTTGCCGCCTATTTGAAGGCAACGAGTGCAATCACTTTCGTCGCGGCGCCCATTCTCATTGCGCTTGCCTTTCTGGCTGAGCCGACGGTGCGTATCCTCGTCGGCGAGAAATGGGCATCCGCCGCACCAATTCTGCAATGGCTGTGCGTGGTGAGTCTGCTCGGTCTGCCGACGAACATAGTGCCGGCATTGGCGATGGTCATGGACAATACTCGTTCCCTTGCCTTGCGGATGTTTGCCGAGTTCGCGGTCAGAGCCCCGGTCACAATCCTCGGTATCGTCTATTTTCAGGTGGCGGGTGCGCTCGGCGCGCGTGTTGTGGCGGTTCTCGTCGCTTACGCCGCCTCGCTCGCCATTACAAAGCGGCTGATCGGAGCGAGTTTTGCCGCGCAGCTGAATTCCTTTTGCCGGCCGCTGGCCGCTAGCCTGCCGATGATCGCCTTCCTGCTCTGGGTGCAGCCGACGCTCGCCGCCATGCCAATTGGCTTCAAGCTGATCGCCAGCCTGGCGGTTTGCGGCGCGGTGGCGGCGGCGATTTTCTGGGCCTTTGCCCTGCTGCTGTGGCAGATCCTGGGAAGGCCTGACGGTATCGAGACCATCGTCGTTCAAAGGCTGATGCCGTGGCGAAACGGTGTTCTCGCCTCATAATGGAGACAGGTGCAGTCCAACAATTGGGTTTGGCGTTTTCGGAGGCGCGCAATGCGGTACGGGATATCTTCTAGGACTTTGGGTCTGCTCGTCGTTCTTGGTCTGGCGGCTTTGCCCGGCCAGCCGAGCGTGGCCCAGGAACCGATCAACATGAATGCGTATCAGCTGACGTTCGAGGAGAATTTCGACAGTCTCGACGTCTCGGCATGGGGAGAGAGAAGCTCGCGCTGGATCGCCCATACACCTTGGAACGGTGATTTCGGCGACGCCCGGTTCACAGATCCGGCTCCCGGCTTTCCGTTTACGACCGATCAGGGAATTCTGAAGATCGAAGCGCGCAAGGGAGAGGATGGAACCTGGCGCTCAGGCCTGCTCTCGGCAGTCAATCCGAAAGGCGAAGGATTCGCCCAGCAGTTCGGCTATTTCGAAGCGCGGATGAAGCTGCCGCCAGGCAAAGGGGTTTGGCCGGCCTTCTGGCTCATCGGGCTCGACCGGTCGAAATACACCGCCGAGATCGACGTCCTGGAATATTACGGACGCGCGCCCTACGAATTCTCCATGGGCTTTCATATCTGGCGCCAAGCCCATGGCGGTGAGAATTCGAATGGCGGCTACTGGAAGACCGTCCAGGACGGAATTTTGAACAGCGAGTATCACACCTATGGCGTCGACATCCAAGCCGACAAGACGGCCTTCTATCTGGATCGCCAGTATCTGTGGAGTTTCGACACACCGAAGGAGTTCCACATGCCGTTCTATCCGCTGGTGAACCTGGCGCTCGGCTCGGGCTGGCCGATCGACGAAACGCCGAACCCTTCCATCCTGCTCGTCGACTACATCCACGTCTACAAGCGGAAGCCGGCGGACGCGGCGAATTGACGGAGCGATCCGTTTCCCTCTATTGCCCGCGAAGGCAACTGAGACCGGTTTGCGCATCGAACAGATGCATCGCTTCCTGGTCGAAGAAGAGCGTGAGCTTTTGGCCGTCCCGGACCGGCGTGCGCGGCGGCAGGCAGGCCATAAGCCGCTGGTTCCCCACAAGGGCGGTGACGACGAGTTCCGGGCCGGTCAACTCGGCAACCTCCACGGTCGCCTCGATCGACGGGCCGGCGGCGTCCGTGCGAAGCGACTCGGGACGGATGCCGAGGATCAGATCGCGGCCGTTGCCGGCTGCGCCGCGGAAACGGGCGGGCAGGGGTGCGCTGATATCGGTACCTGAAAGCCCCAAGCGGCCGTCACGCGCCGTCACCTTCAGCAGGTTCATCGGCGGTGCGCCGACGAAGGTCGCGACATAGAGCGTCGCCGGATTGTTGTAGATCTCTTCCGGCGTGCCCAGTTGCTCGATGCGGCCGTCGCGCATGACGGCGATGCGGCTCGCGAGCGTCATCGCCTCGATCTGGTCATGGGTGACATAGACCACGGTGGTCTTCAGCATCTGGTGCAGCCGCTTGATCTCGGTGCGCATTTCCATGCGCAGCTTGGCGTCCAAATTGGAAAGCGGCTCGTCGAAGAGGAACACCTCCGGCTTACGTACCAGTGCTCGGCCGATCGCGACGCGCTGGCGCTGACCGCCAGACAGTTGGCTCGGCTTGCGGTCGAGCAGATTTTCGATCTGCAGGAGCTTAGCCGCATCGCGCACGGCCCTGTCGCGTTCGCCCGCCGGAACTTTGCGCATTTCCAGGCCGAAGCCGATGTTCCTGTGCACCGTCAGATTGGGATAGAGCGCATAGGATTGAAAGACCATTGCGATGTCGCGGTCCTTCGGATGTACGCGCAGCACCGAGCGGCCGCCGATCCTGACGTCACCGCTCGTTGCCTCGGCAAGGCCGGCGATGATGTTCAGAAGAGTCGACTTGCCGCAGCCGGAGGAACCGAGCAGCACGAGGAATTCGCCACTTTCCAGGGAAATATCGATGCCTTTCAGCGTCTCGACATCGCCGTAGGTTTTGCGGATATCTTGGATATCGAGCGCGCTCATGACTTTGGCTCCTGAGGTGAGGCCGGGGCGCCATAGCTGCGGGGAAGGGTGGAGATGGCGCGCGAGGCGACCTCGGTTCCCGCTCTCAGGCAAGATATCAAAGGCTCGTCCTTTGCCAGCGCTGCGAGGAAGGCGGCGTTGAAGACATCGCCGGCGCCGATCGTATCGATGACAGCGACAACGGGGGCTGCCACCGAAACCAGCTGGCCGTCTGGCCCAATCGCGATTGCGCCATCGGGGCCGCGTTTGACGACGACGATGGCGCCTTTCGGCATATGCGAGCTGATGTGCCGGGCGGCTTCGACCGGATCGGCGACGCCGGCAAGCGTCGTCGACTCGACCTCGTTGAGCAGTGCGATGCCGCTGCGAGCAAGCCAGGCGCGTGTTGCAGTGCAATTCTGCTCAGTCCAGCCGTCGAGCGGCCAGCCGGTGTCGAGTGCGACGGTGATATCATGGCTCTCGGCCCAGTCGAAGAAGACGTCGTATTGACTGGTCAGATCATCGGTCAGGAACCCGCCGCAGAGAAGTGCGTAACCGCCGCGCAGCCTTGCGCCGTCGATGACGGCGAACACGTCGGCGAGGCTGAAGCGCGGCAGGTGGCCTCGCGTCGTGAAGAAGGTGCGTTCGCCGTCGGGATGGGTGATGCCGACGGAGAGGGTCGTTTGTTCAGGGCGCACCGGCCACATCTCGGAACGGTGGCCGAAGGCCTCGGCGAGCCAGCGGCCGAACTGGTCGCTGCCGATATTGGCGGCGATTTCGAATTCGACCCCGAGCGCCTGCCAGGCGAGGGCGCTGTTGCCTGCCGATCCGCCGACCCTGAGCTCGTCATGATCGACGATGATTTCCGTTCCGGCCTTCGGCCAGGGGGCGGCCGGTCCGAGGATCAGGTCGACATTGACGTTGCCGATGACTGCAAGCGGCCGCATTCATTCGCTCCGGGTGATCTTTGTGGATCGAACGGGTGTTCCGGCATTGTCCACGCGGGCCTCGGCAAAGCCGATCATCAGCCGTTGGGCGACCGGCAGCATGGCGAAGATCGCGGCAAGGCCGGTTGCCGGGGTAAAGCGGATCGTGACCGCGCCGGTGACCGGAGCTTCGGTCGATGCGTCGAACAGGATGACGGGCGCGCCGGCCTCGACGGCGGATGCGGCCATCGCCGTTACGAGGCCGGCCGTCTCGTCCAGACCGCGGAACAGCACGACGCCGATCTGCGGTCCCAGCATTTCCATAGGGCCGTGGCGGAGCTGGCCGCCCTCGAGAGAAAAGCAGGGACGGCGCGACAGCTCCGTCAATCCAAGCGCCAATGCCTCTGCGACACCCTGCAGGCGGCGGCCCGACGTGACGACGGTCGCGACGTTTTCGAGTGCCGCGAGCGCGGCTGCGATGTCGTGGTCTTCCGGCGCCTTGAGGATGGCAAGCGCGGCCGTGGGATCTTCGCCGAGAGCGGCGAGGATTGCCAGATGCAGGGCGAAGGTTACCGTCAGACTGCGGGTGGCGGCAAAGGCAAGCTCGGTGCCGCCGCTGCCGACCAGCGACGGGGCGGTTCTTGCGAGAAAGGAGCTGCCTTCCAGTGTCAGGCCAAAGGTTTCCTCGGTGGCGCCGGTCTCATCGAACCAGCGCAGAACTTCGGCGCTTTCGCCTGATTGCGAGGTGACGAAGATCGTCCGGCCGACGACCGGCAGCGGCTGGCCGAGTTGCTCGGAGAGCGGTAAGGCGACGGCATCGATGCCAAGGGCTCGGTAGAGCGGTTCGACGGCGCGGTTGACGGCATGCGAGCCGCCCATGCCGAGCAAGAGCAGGCGGCCGGTTTTCTCAAGCGACTCGGCGGCTCTTTCTGCCATGGGCTCGGCCGATTTATAGGAGGCGATCGCATCGGCGTGCTGGCGGGCCATTTCGCGATCGATCGCCGCAAGCCCGGCGGGCCGGTTTCTTCCTGTTGTCATGTTCATCCCTTGACGCCGCCGCTGGTGAGCCCCGAAATCAGGGCGCGTTGCATGACGAGACCGATCAGCACGGGGGGCAGGGCGGCGAGCACGCCTGCCGTGGCGATCAGTCCGTAATCGGAGACGCGGCCGCCCGCGAGATCGGCGATGGCGACGGTCAGCGTCTTGGCGCGCTGGTCCGAGGTGAAGAGCAGCGCGTAGAAGAATTCATCCCACGCAAGCAGGAATGCGAAGAGGCCCGAGGTCGCGACTACAGGGGCGGCGAGCGGCAATGTGATGATCCGGAGCGTTTGGAACAGGCCGGCACCGTCGATCATCGCCGCGGATTCGATCTCGCGCGGGATGGAATCGAAGCCGGATTTCATCAGCCAGGTGGTGAAGGGCGCCAGGATGCTGAGATAGACGAGGGCGAGACCGAAGACATTGTTCAGCATGCCGAGATGGGAGAGGCCCATATAGAGCGGCACGGCGAGCGCCACCGGCGGCAGCATGTAGGTAGCAATCACCATCGACAGCGACCAGCCAACGGAAGGCGTGCGCGACACTGCCCAGCCGGCGGGAATAGCGAGCGCGATGGCGGCGATCGTCGCCATACCCGCCACCTCGATGCTGTTGCGCAGCGACGAGGTGAAGGCGGCGCCGGCGCTGTTTTCGAGCGTCGACAGCAGAAGCTGGTATCGCGAGAAATCAACCGCCTGCGGCCACCAGCGCAGCGGCTTTGCGGCAAGATCGGCCGCCGGCGAGATGCTCATGATGAAGAGCCACAGGATCGGCGCCAGGATGACGGCGGCAAGCAGCAGCGCCGAGAGGTGAATGAAAGCTGAGAAAAGCGGGCTCCGGCGTTCCATCAGGCGGCACTCCCGGCGGTCTTGCGCACAAGGACCGCGTAGCCGGCGGCCAGCAGCGTCACCAGCAGCGTGACGATCAAGGCCAGCGATGCTCCCGAGCCCGCCCGCTGAAAGGAGAACGCCTCCTGATAGACCAGGATGGAGAGTGTGCGTGTGCTGTTGGCCGGACCGCCTCGGGTCATGACCCAGATGATATCGAAAACTTTGAAGGCCTCGATCGTGCGCAGCACCAGCGCCACCATCAGCGGGCCGGCGAGATAGGGCAGGATGACGAAGCGGAAGCGAGCGAAAGGGCCGGCGCCATCGACGAGCGAGGCGGCGGTGATGTCGCGCGGCACGGCCTGGAGTGCGGCAAGCGCGATCAGCGCCACCAGCGGAAAATTCTTCCAGCAGTCGGCGACGATCAGGGCTGCAAGCGCCGTTCCCGGCTCGCCGAGCCAGGAGCGATAGGCGTCTAGCACGCCGAGCTGCGTCAGCGCCGCGTTCAGCGCACCGTATTCGGGGTTGTAGATCAGCCGCCAGAGCGTGGCGTTGACGACGGTCGGCAGTGCCCAGGGCAGGATCATCAGGGCGCGAAGAGCGGTGCGGCCGCGGAATTGCTGGTTCAGCAGCAGGGCGGCAAGGACGCCGATCACCATTTCGGCGGCGACCGAGACGATGGCGAACCATGCGGTGGTGATAAGGGTGCGCTGGAAATTCGAGCCGGAGAGCATCTTCGCGTAGTTGTCGATGCCGACGAAGTTGCCTCCGGTGCCGACGAGCCTGGCATCGGTGAAGGAGAGGCCGACGGTATCGACCAGAGGCCAGCCGATTACCGAGATCATCACCACCAGAAGCGGCAGCATCAGTAGCCACGCGCGGGTTGTCAGCCAAGTGCCCGACATCGAGGCGACCTTTTCATTGATAAATTCTGGAGACCGGGCGGCGGCGGACGCCGCCCGGGGTTCATGCCGCTCAGAGGCCGCTGTTTTCGGCCGCCGACTTCAGTGCGTCCTCGGGAGTGGACTGGCCGAGCAGAGATTCCTGGATCGCCTGCTGCAGCGCCGTTGAGAGCTCGTGATATTTCGGCGTCGTCGGGCGCGGATACATGGCTGCGAGGCCGACCTTGGCGGCGGAGATCAGCTCTTCCTGGCCCTTGGTGAGGGCCGGGTCCTCATAGGAGGATGCCCAAATCGGCAGGCTGAGCTTGGCATAGGCGTTCTGCGTGGCCTGCGAGGTCATGAAGGTAATGTACTTCCATGCCTCGTCGGGATGCTGGCTGGCGGAGGTGATGCCGAGGCCCATCGAGCCGTTGACGGCCGAGGCCTCGCTTTTGCCGGCAACGCCGGGTGCCGGCACGACGCCGACCTTGCCCGCAACCTTGCTGTCCTTCGGGTCGTTGGCCATGTTGTACATATAGGTCCAGTTCAGCGCGAAGGCGGCGTCGCCGTTCTGGAAGACCTTGCGGACGTCCTCTTCCAGAAATTCCTTGGAGTTCGGGTTGGTAAGGCCCGATGTATAGCTCGCAACCATGTATTTCAGCGCATCGAGACCGCCGCCGGTCTGGAAGGCCGGCTTGCCGTCCTTGAGGAAATCGCCGCCATAGGCGCTGACGAGCGTGGTGTAGTCGCAGATGGCGGCTTCGGCCTGCGACCAGCTCCAGGCGATCGGGGTCGCGAGCAGGCCCTTGTCCTTGATCGCCTTTGCCTGCTCGGCCAGCTCGTCCCAGGTTTTCGGCGGCGCCTTGATGCCGGCCTTCTCCAGGATCTCCTTGTTGTAGAACAGGTATTTGGTGTCGAGGATCCACGGCATGCCGTAGTATTTGCCGTCATACTGCACCGTGGTCCAGGCGCCCGGCAGCACGCCCTTCTTCATCTCGTCGGTGATGCGGGAGGAGACATCGACCAGCACCTTGTTGGTGGCGTATTCGGCCGGCCAGATCACGTCGAAGAGAACGACGTCGTAACCGCCCCCGGAGCCCTGCGCCAGAACCGTCTTATCGTGCAGGCCTTCATAGGGGACGAATTCGAGATTGACCTTGATATCGGGGTTCGCTTTGGCGAAGGCGTCGGTCATGGCGCGCACATCGGCCTCGCTATAGGCGGCCTGCGCCATGAAAAGCGCATTCAGTGTCGTTTCGGCGAAAGCATGCGGGGCAAAGGATGCACCGATCAAGGCCGCACCCAAAAGCGTCTTGTTAAGAGATTTCAGCATTGCAGCCTCCAGTTTTTGACATTTACGCATGGCCGAGGGCGGTTTTCCGCCATCGGTTTTCGAGAAGGCACGGGCGAAATGCAACGTGCCGGTTCGTCATCTCGGAGCGTCGTTGGAGGCCCTGTGCGGCCTCCCGCGTTCCCTGGAACTCTCCGGTCCCTTATTAAGTCAAATGTCTTGACTTATTACTTCGCCAACATTCTACTGGAGTCAAGAGGCAATTGCACATGAATGACGTCAGGCCAATCCGGGCCAAGAGCGGCACCAATCACGAAGGCACCAGTGCGCATAACCGGCGCGTGATGATCGATGCCTTGAGGATCAATGGTGCGCTCTCGCGCGCCGATCTGGCGCGGGCGACGCGGCTGACCAAGCAGACGGTGTCGAACATCATCGAGGAGCTCGAGCGTGATGGTCTCGTCAGTTCGCAAGAGGCGGTACGCAAGGGCCGAGGTCAGCCCTCGACACCCTATGGGCTGGTGCCTGGAGGCGCCTTCGCGATCGGCCTGCAGATCGACCGGCATGTGACGCGGGCGGTTGCCGTCGATCTCGTCGGCAGCGTTCTCGTTCGCGCAGAAGCCGGTTTGCCCACAGGAGGTCCGTCGACGGGAGCGAAGGTCATTCTCGATCTCGTCGCCGGCGTGCGCTCCAAGCTCGCCGGCATCGTCCAGCAGTCGGAAAAACGGCTGGTCGGCCTCGGCGTCGCCATGCCTGGCCCGTTTGGGATGGACGGCAGCGGCGATGATCCCTGGATGATGGAGGCCTGGCAGCAGTTTCCGCTCATGGAAACGCTGAGCGCCGGCACCGGGCTCGATGTCGGCCTTCAGAATGATGCGGCGGCGGCCGCGACCGCCGAGCGAATGGTGGGAGCCGCTCATGGTGTCGACCACGCCGTCTGCCTCTTCGTCGGCTACGGCATAGGGGCTGGCCTCATCTTGAACGGGGAGCTTTATCGCGGCGCCAACGGCAATGCCGGCGAGATCGGAATGGCGCTGCTCTTTGCCGGCGGCAAAACGACGCCGCTCGAACACCGTGCCTCGCTGGCCTCGCTCTACCAGCACCTATCGGGCGATCCGGCAGATCCCGATCTCCATGCTCGCATCAACGATCTCGCCTCCAGGGGCGATCCAAGCATTGAGCCGTGGATCGAGGCGGCGGCGGCAGACTTGCGCTGGAGCATTCATCTGATCGAAACGATCTTCGATCCGCAGACTGTGATCCTCTGCGGCAGCGCGCCGGAAGCGCTGGTGAACAGCTTGATTGCGGCGATCGGCCCGCTGCTGCCCTCGATCGCCGAAAGGCCCGGCCGGACGCTGCCGCGCCTGCAGCCCGGCATGGCCGATCCCTGGTCGGTGGCGCTCGGAGCGGCCGCTGGACCGATCAGCCGTGCATTCGATCCGCGCTTTGCTGCAATTTTGAAGGATTCCCTGTAATTTTAAGGCTGAAACCTCGCGTTGCACAGCAGTGCAACGATATAAATGTGATGTTTTTTGAAAGTTTCGTCTCCATAGGCCGCACGAATAGAGGCGCTTTCCTGTAATATAGATAAATATTGCATACACGCGTAAATTGGGGTTATTCGAATACAAATAGCCGCGACTGCAAATATATTTGTAGGTTACGATAATATTCTCCAGACATTTCGCCGGTAGTCGCGAATAACGATTGTGTGTCACTTTTATAACAGCTAGAATTCGAACATTTCATGTCATGTAATATTCATTGGCAGCGGCAAATTGAACAAGCTAAATGGGCGTGCGCTCGAAATGCGCGTCCCTTTTACGTTCGAGGTTCTCATGCAAGCCAAGCTTCTCGGCGCCGTCGGCGCCCTTCTCGCTACAGCCTTTCTTGCTGGCCCCGCTGTCGCCGCCGAAAAGACCAAGATTGACTTCTGGTTCGGCAATTCCGGTGACATCGCAAAGCGTGTCCAGGAACAGTGCGATCGCTTCAACCAGTCACAGGCCGATTACGAAGTCGTCTGCACCAGCCAGGGCAGCTATGACGCCTCCCTGCAGAACACCATTGCTGCCTTCCGCGCCGGCAAGCAGCCGACAATCGCCCAAGTTTCCGACGCCGGCACGCTCGACATCATGCTCTCCGGCGCCTACTACCCGGCAAACAAGCTGATGACCGACATGGGCTACACCGTCGACTGGAACGACTACTTTTCGGGAATCGCCGGGTACTACGCCACATCGAAGGGCGAGATGTATTCCTTCCCCTTCAACTCCTCGACCGCTCTGCTCTACTGGAACAAGGATGCCTTCGCCAAGATCGGCAAGGATCACGCCCCGGCGACCTGGAAGGAAGCGGGCGAAGACTTCAAGGCTCTGAAGGACGCCGGCTATGCCTGCCCGCTCGCCTTCGACATCTCCAACAATGAAGTCTGGCAGTACATCGAGCAGTTCGAAGCCGTAAACGGCGAACCGATCGCCACGAAGAAGAACGGCTTCGAAGGCCTCGACGCCGAGCTGGTCTTCAACAAGAACCCGCTTCTCGTCAGCTACATCAAGGACCTCAAGTCCTGGTACGACAACAAGCTCGCCGTCATCAAGAACAAGGCCGTCGGCCAGACCTTCGTCGAAGCCTTCGCCGCCGGCGATTGCCAGGTCATCCTGACCTCGGTCGGCGACCACGGCAATATCGGCCGCACCGCCAAGCAGGGCATGAACTGGGGCGTTGCCATGCTCCCGACCTATGGGGAGGCAACCCGTCACAGCTCCTATGTCGGCGGCGCTTCGCTCTGGGTCCTGAAAGGTCATTCCGACGCTGAATACAAGGCCGCCGCTGCCTTCTTCAACTTCATCGCAAAGCCGGAAGAAGCTCTCACCTGGTCGACCGTTACCGGCTATATCCCGGTCCGTAACTCGGGCTTCGAATATCTGAAGAAGCAGGGCTTCTACGACAAGGCTCCCTATGCCGGCCGTGAACTCGCCATTCAGAGCCTGACCGTTTCCCCGGCCGGCGACGCTGCTGCGAAGGGCATCCGTCTCGGCGGCCTGCTGCAGGTCCGCACCGAGATCGCCAACAGCCTGCAGGCGATCTTCGTCAACAATGCCGACGTCCAGGCCTCGCTCGACTCTGCTGCCGATCGCGGCAACCAGCTCCTGCGCCGCTTCCAGCAGACCTACAAGAACGTTCAGCTTCCCTGATCGTCCGATATGAGCCGCACCCGGCCTGCCTTGCGCACGCCGGGTGCGTCTTTGTAAGTTCTTCACAGTTAGATGCGGATGCGAACTCGCCGCCCTCGTCCAAACGAAATCAGAGCGAAAACGACCACCCATGGAAAAGCGCGTCACTTTCTCCTCGACGATGATCGGACTGCTCTTCGCGTTTCCGATGCTGCTGCTGATCTTCGTCTTCTTCTATTGGCCGAGCGCCCAGGCGCTCTATTGGGCGTTCACGCTCGAGCAGCCATGGGGCGGCGGCAATGCCTGGGTCGGCTTCGACAATTTCAAACTGCTGCTCAGCGATCCGATCTATTGGGAATCGATCACCCGCAGCATGGTCTTCGCCTTCAGCTCGACGATCATTGCCATGGGGCTGGCGCTCATCCTGGCGCTTTTGACGGATCGTGAACTGCGTGGCCACAAAATCTACCGGTCGGTATTCATCTGGCCCTACGCGATCGCCGCGCCCGCGCTCGGCCTCGCCTTCCGCTTCATCCTGGCGCCGGAGGCCGGCCTTCTCTCCGTCATCAACCACGTCTGGCCCGGCCTCTGGAACCCGGCGCTCGACGGCAAGGACGCGATGATCGCCGTCATCATCGCCTTTTCCTGGAAATATATCGGCTACAACTTCATCTTTTTCCTCTCCGCTCTCCAGGGAATTCCCCGCTCCCTCATCGAAGCCGCCGCCATGGATGGATCCGGGCCGCTGCGCCGCATGTGGGACCTCCAGCTGCCGCTCTTGACGCCGACCTTGTTTTTCCTGCTCGTCATCAACATCACCGAAAGCTTCCAGGATTCCTTCGGGATCGTCGACGTTATGACACAGGGCGGTCCGGCCCGCGCAACGGAACTCATGGTCTACAAGATCTATTTCGACGGCTTCAGGGGGCTCGATTATTCGGGCGCCGCCGCCCAGTCGATCATCCTGATGGCGCTCGTCGTCCTTCTCACCATTTTCCAGTTCCGCTTCATCGAGCGGCGCGTGCACTACAAGTGAGGTCGCTGACATGATCGAACGCACGCCGATATTCAACTTCATCTGCTATACGCTTCTGGCTCTCGGCATGGTGATCGCGCTTCTGCCTTTCGTCATCGTCATCATCGCATCGACGCTCGATCTTGAGACGGTCAATCGCGTTCCGCTGCCGCTCACTCCGGGCTCGCATTTCTGGGAAAATGCAAAAGAAGCCTGGGTGCGCGCGGATCTCGGCAACAAGCTGCTTCACAGCATCATCTTCGCCACGTCGGTCGCCGCCGGCAAGGTCATCCTTTCCGCCATGGCTGCCTTCTCGATCGTCTACTTCCGCTTCCGCGGCCGGCATCTGATCTTCTGGATCATCTTCATCACGCTGATGCTGCCGCTGGAAGTGCGCATCGTTCCGACCTATTCGATCGCGGCAAACGCGCTACAGCCCTTTCAGGCGATCCTGGACGCCCTCGGCATCAGCTGGCTTGTCGCTCAGATCACCGGCATCCAGATCAAGCTCGAATGGGGCCTGTTGAATTCCTATCCCGGTCTTGTCTTGCCGATGGTCGCAACCGCGACCGGCACCTTCCTCTACCGGCAGTTCTACCTGACGGTTCCCGATGAGCTTGCCGAGGCTTCGAAGATGGATGGGTCGGGCCCCGTCCGGTTCTTCTGGGACATTCTATTGCCGCTGTCGCGACCGAACATGATCGCACTGTTCACGATCATGTTCGTGTGGGCATGGAACCAATATCTCTGGCCGCTTCTGATCACCACCGATCCGAACTTCGGCATTGCAGTGACGCAGCTGAAAACCCTGATCCCGTCCGAATTCGGTCTTCCCGACTGGAACGTCGCCATGGCGGGTACCCTTATCATCATGTCGCCGCCGCTGTTGCTCGTCATCCTGATGCAGCGCTGGTTCGTCCGCGGCCTCATCTCCACCGAGAAGTGAAGGAACAGTCCTGTGGCACCGATCTCAATCCGTGATGTGAAGAAGAGCTACGGCAAACATCCCGCCGTTCATGGCGTCGATCTGGAGATTCAGTCGGGCGAATTCGTCGTCATCCTCGGTCCGTCCGGTTGCGGCAAGTCCACGCTCTTGCGCATGATCGCCGGCCTGGAGGAAATCAGCGGCGGCGAAATTGCCATCGACGGCCGGGTCGTCAACCAACTGGAACCGCGCGAGCGCGGCTGCGCCATGGTGTTCCAGAACTATGCGCTCTATCCGCATATGACGGTGGCCGAGAATATCGGCTATGCCTTGAAGGTGGCAGGTGTGGCGAAGGCGGAGCGCAATCGGCGCATCGCTGAGGTCGCCAAAGCGCTCAGCCTCGAACCCTTTCTCGAGCGCCGCCCGGCCGCCCTTTCCGGCGGCCAGCGCCAGCGCGTCGCCATGGGCCGCGCGATGATCCGCGAACCGAAGGTGTTCCTCTTCGACGAACCGCTGTCGAACCTCGATGCGAAGCTGCGCATTGCCATGCGCGCCGAAATCCGCCGCCTTCACCGCCGCCTCGGCGCCACCTCGATCTTCGTCACACATGATCAGACCGAGGCCATGACGCTGGCCGACCGGCTGGTGGTGATGAACGGCGGCAGGGTGGAGCAGGTCGGCACGCCGGAAGAGGTCTATCATCATCCGGTCTCGCGCTTCGTCGCCGGTTTCGTCGGCACGCCGGCGATGAACCTGCTTGAAGGCACGATCAACGATGAAGGCGTCTTCGTCTACGACCAGAGCCGGAAGATCGCGTTGCCGCGCGAACGCGCCGCACCGTTGAAGGGCAAACGCGTCGTGCTCGGTATGCGCGCCGAGGCCGCCCGTCTGGTGGCGCCGGAAGCACCCGGCGCATTGGTAGCGACGGCCGATTTCATCGAGGAGCTCGGCGCAAGCCGCGTCGTTCATGCCGACTTCGACGGGCTGCCCTTTGCCGTGGCGCTGACCGAGGCCGTGACGGTGAAGTCGGGAGCTCCGATCGGCATCGCAATCGATTACAATGCAATCCATCTCTATGCCGCCGATACCGGCCGGATCATCGAGAGCCCGGCGGTAACCAGCGCCGGCGCCGTTCACGCCTGAGCGGCGTCAACGGTGGATGGGATCGATCCAGGGGACGTCTTCCGGTTGTTCGACCGGCTCGATATCCAGGTTGACCACGACCGGTTCCTGGCCTGAGCGGACGAGGACGCATTCCAGCGTCTCGTCGCGGCTGGCGTTGATCTCCTGGTGCGGCACATAGGGCGGAACGTAGATGAAATCGCCGGGGCCGGCCTCGGCGGTATATTCCAGATGCTCGCCCCAGCGCATGCGGGCCTTGCCCTTGACGACGTAGATGATGCTTTCGAGATCGCCGTGATGGTGGGCGCCGGTCTTGGCATTGGCGTGGATCGTCACCGTACCGGCCCAGATCTTCTCGGCGCCGGCGCGCGCATTGTTGATCGCGGTGGCGCGGTTCATGCCTGGCGTCTGCGCGGTGTTTGGATCGAGCGAATTGCCGGGAATGACCTTGACCCCGTGTTCGCGCCAGTCGATGTGAGAGTGCTCGTGGTCGCCGCTCATGCCTAGCCTCCGCAACTGATTGGATCAGTCTAGGCGGGAGCACCGCGGCGGCCAAGCGGATTTACCTCGATGCAGCAGAAAGAGCGGACCCGATGAGCCACCTGCCACAGATCGATTACGACAGTGCCTCGCCAGAGGTTCGGGCGGCGCACGACGAGGAAGTCAGGCTGCGCGGACGCATGACCAACATGAAGCGGACGCTCCTCCATTCGCCGGTCGCCCACCGCATCTATGCCGAATGGTTCACGCTGCGGGCCGAGCTCGATCCCGTGATCAGCGACCGGGAGATCTGGATCTTCTCGCATGCGATCTCGAAGGCCGCGAAATCGAAGATCGCCATCACCTTCTTTCGCCGGGCGCTCATCAACAAAGGTTTTGATCCCGATGCGCTGGAGCTTTCCCAGGCGGAAGCACTGCTCGACGCCTTCGGCAGGGCTGTTGTCACCGATTCCAATGCAGTTCCGGCCGAGCTCTGGTCGAAGCTGAAAGAGCGCTACGAGACGAAGGCGCTCGTCGATCTCGTCGCGTTTGCCGGCATCATGCTGGCGACCGCCGTTTTCAACAATGTCGTCGAGGTCGAATTCGACCCGGAGCTTGAAGCCTTCGCAGAAGGCGGCTCGGCCTAGCCGCCGAGCGAGGCAATCGCGGCCCTGACCGCGTCCGCGCCGGATCTGGTCGGTCGGTATTCGAGACCGACGGCGCCGGCATAGCCGTTGGCGAAGATCCAATTGAGGCGATGGGCGAGGTCTATGCCGCCGGAGCCCGGTTCGTTGCGGCCGGGATGGTCGGCGACATGGACGTGGAAAACACGGTCGAGACGGCCGTCGAGCACCTCTTCGGTGCGTTCGTCCATCACGGCGGAATGGTAGATGTCGTAGACGATGCCGATTTCGGGGCGGGCGACGTCATCGACGATGTCGAGGCCTTCGCGGGTCGAATCGAGGAAATAGCCGACATGATCGATGCGGGTGTTGAGCGGCTCTATGCCGAGGCGGACACCGCTGCCTTCGAGGATATCGGCGCCTGCTTTCAGGGTTTCGGTGAGCGCCCGGCGCTGTTCTTCACGGCTGCGGCCGAGGAGATCGTCGCCGGCCTGGGCGATCAGCACCGGGGCGCCGAGGCGCCTGGCAACTGTGACGGATTCGCCAAGGCCTTTCAGCCAAGCCTGCCGGTTGGCGGCATCGGTCAACGCGATCATCGGTTCGGCGACGAGGCTGGTGACGACGACACCGGTTTCCTTCAGCGCCGCCTCGATCGCAACCAGATCCTTGTCGGTCCAGCGCCAGAATTCGACCGCTGCCAGGCCGCCGGCATGAGCGCGGCGGATGCGATCGAGAAAGCTGTCGCCCTGTTCGGCGAACAGCCATTCTATGCAGGCTGAATAACGTCGCATGAAAATTCCTCCCGGTGCGGATGCAGGCTTCGATAGAACGAAGCCCGCCGCAAGAGGCGTTTGGGTGCTTGACGCCCGGATTCATTGGCGGAACACTCATCCCCTAATCTAGGGCCGGGGGTCGCTGGCCGCTTCGGGAGGAAGACATGGATCTAGGCTTGAAGGGAAAGATCGCCGTCATAACGGGCGCGTCTGTCGGCATCGGGCTGGCGATCGCCGAAGGGCTGGCGGCTGAGGGCGCGGACCTCGTGCTGGCGGCGCGCGGCGGCGATCGGCTGGAGGCAGAGGCTGCCCGCATTGCCGAGAAATTCGGCGTCAGCGCCACCGCCGTCGTCGCCGATGTTGCGACGGCTGAGGGAACGGAGGCGATCATTGCGGCGGCTGCCGAAAAGGGCGGCGCCGATATCCTCATCAACAATGCCGGCACCGGATCGAACGAGACCGTCATGGAGGCGCCGGACGAGAAATGGCAGGCCTATTGGGACCTGCATGTGATGGCCGCCGTCAGGCTTGCGCGCGGCATCGCGCCGCAGATGAAGAAACGCGGCGGCGGGGTGATCCTGCACAATGCCTCGATCTGCGCCGTCCAGCCGCTGTGGTACGAACCGATCTACAATGTCAGCAAATCGGCGCTGATGATGTTTTCGAAGACACTCTCGACCGAGCTCATCCAGGACAATATCCGCGTCAACTGCGTCAATGCCGGGCTGATCCTGACGCCCGACTGGATCAAGACCGCCAAGCAGCTGACGGCCGAAAGCGGCGGCAACTGGGAAGGCTATCTGCAGAGCGTCGCCAACGAACATGCCGCTTCCAAACGCTTCGGCACGCCCGAGGAACTGGCAAACGTCTTCGTCTTCCTGAGTTCGGAGCGTGCGAGCTACTGCATCGGATCGACTTACTTCGTCGACGGCGGCATGCTGAAGACGATTTGATCGAAGTTGTCACAAGAGCAGTACAGCAAGCCGGCTCGCCGCAGGACCGCCGGGCTGCAGACGTTGCCGATACAAGCTATAAATATTAGCTATTTTGTTGTATCTTCACGCTTTCGACGTTATTTGCCTGCTATTGAGGGGCAAATATTGCGGGTTCCAAAGGCGACGACGATGCTGACGAAGAAGGGAAAATACGGCCTCAAGGCACTGGTCGATCTGGCGCGTCTGGCGCCGGGAGAGACCGCCTTCATCAATGACGTCGCGGCACGCAACAATATCCCGAAGAAGTTTCTCGATACGATCCTGCTCGAGCTGCGCAATGTCGGTATCCTGCGCTCGAAGAAGGGGCCCGGAGGGGGATATTCCCTCTCGCGCCCGGCTTCCGAAATCCGCATCGGACACGTCATCCGCACGCTCGACGGTCCGCTTGCGCCGATCCGCTGTGCCAGCCGGACGGCTTACGAGGCCTGCGACGACTGCGCCGACCCGGAAACCTGTCAGGTGCGGCGTTCGATGACCGATGTTCGGGACGCGATCGCCGCCATTCTGGACAATATGACCCTCGACCAATTCGTCGCAGCCGGCGGCCGCATCGAAGCCGAGAAGGAAGAATTTCCGATCTCCGCCGCCAGCTGAGATTTCTCGACTTCCACCTCATTTTAGAGCGGTTCCTGGAGCCTGTGGCTGACTTCGGTCAGTAGACTTGCACGCCGCGCCGCTCCAATTCCTCGAAGATATCATGACTGGCCGGGGTCGAGGAAAAGCGACCGGCCTTTCTGAGCGACGGCAGATCGAGCAATGCATCGATATTTTCGGACGGGACGTTGATATCGACCCGCTCGAGTTTCTTGAGCGGAACGAGGGCGCGAATATCGACCTTGTCAATCATCGAGTTCACGAAAAAGCCTTTCAGGTTGGGGCAGAAACGAAGTCCCGATATGTCCTTGATATCGAACACGCTCTCCTCGCCACCCCAGAAATACCAGGCATAGGGATAGACTGCCCCGCTGCCGTCGAATTCGACCCACTCAACAGCTGCGAGTTGTTCGTCGGTTAGCGGATAGCGGACGAGATAGTCCAGCGCTTCGGGAATGAGCTCGTAGCCATCCTGCTCCAGGTCGACTGTCCGCCCCCGCACATGGCTGGCAAGCTGTTGTGGCGTGCCGAGATCGAGCGCCTTGGCGAAGAGAAGCGACGACATGACCGCCAGCTTCAGGTTCGGGTCTGAGAACGGAGCGCCGGCAGCGGCACTGACAGCGGGGTAAGGCGGAGCGCTCGGCTCCGCATATTCCGCCTTCGGATTGAAAATGGCGATTCCGGAGACCGCGTCGAACGTGATTCGGAGGGACAGCGTGCCTTCCGGCAGCTGCATCGTTGCGAACCGCGCACCTTGGCTCGTCGCACTTTCCTCGCCGATCTCAATATCCGGCGTTGTGGCGCGGAGATCGGAAAGCGATATGTCCATCGGGACGCCGGCGATAGTGTGCTTGAAGCGAGAGTTGAAATCGATCCGGCCGATCAGCCTCTGTCGGTCAATCCGGACGATGACGCCGTAGCTGTTTTCGAGAATGTCGATCACGCCGCCCCTATGCGGCGCCGGCGTGCGCCAGGCAGAGCCCATGGCCTTTTCGACGGCCGACATCGGCATGCCGGGCCGCAGCGCTGCAAGCGCTGCCGCATCAACCGGATCGTTCGACGCCGCCATGCCTCCACCTCCTGCTGCCATGGACAGGGATAGTACAGCCACGCCGATCAGGAATTCCCGTTTTCGCATGAGCCCTCGCCTCTCGCCGAACAATACTCCTATGGGTGAAGTTTATTATCGGCTCTCTCCGCTTTTTGAAACAGCGAGATCTCGCTTCCTTTGACGTCGCAGAGACGTGATGGGACGGAAACGCGTCAACAATCCTGGCGAGATCACCGAATATCAATGTTCGCGGTCGCCCTGGCCAGGCTTGGGGTCCAAGAGCGACATATATTCGCCGGCGCGGTGCAGCAATCCGTCGCGTGGCAGCGACAGCGCGTGGATGCGGGCGTTGCGCCAATGTCGGTCGAGATTGAGGCCGATGCCGGCTGACGCTTCGCCCGCGAGCTCGAACAGCGCATTTGCGGCGCTGAGTGCCGTTTCCCCGGCAGTGATCGCGGCGGCCGAGGCGGAAAAATAGGCATCCGCCATCGCAGCCTCTACAGGATTGACCTGGGCAATGTCGAGCTTGCGGCCTGCCCGCTCCAGAGCCGCCGCGGTGATTTCGATGCCGACGGCGTGTTCGCCGAGCCGGGAGGGGGTGGCGGTGCCATCGTCAATCACCGTCATCAGGTCGGCCCATGCCGCTCGCGCGATGCCAAGGTTTACGCCCGCCTTGAGCAGCAGGCCGAGCGAGATGCCGGTCGAATAACCGGACGAGGGGGCCGGCGCGATTGCGCCGGCGTCGACATGAACTGCGCCGGTGATCGTCGTTGCCGATCCGTTAGTGCGCTGGCCGAAACCGTCCCAATCATCGACCACCTGAACGTCTTCGCCATTGCGGCTCAGATAGAGCGTCACAGGGCGGCCGGGGGGAAGCGTGAGGGCAGCGGCAATCCAATCGGCATAGAGAATACCGGGGGCCTGCCGCATCCGGCCGCTCAGGCGGTAACCCGGCCCTTCGGCCGACAGCTCGGTGCCGTCGGCGACGGTGGCGCCGGCGAAGCGGTCGCCGAGCAGGACGCGGGAAAACAGCGATGCCTTCAGATCCTCGGCCGCCTGGGTGCGGAGCGTTTCCAGCACGGAAAAGTGATGCTCCAGGGTCTCGCCGATCGAGGCGTCGGCCTCGGCAATGATCGCAATGATTTCGGCAAGCAGGGCGTTCGGGACGTCGAGCCCCTCATGTTCGGGCGGAACAGAGATTGCCGTTAGTCCCGATGCCGACAGCGCGTCGAGCTCGGCAAAGGGTAGGATGCGATTGATATCGCGCTCGCTTGCCTGGTGACGCAACGTGCCGGCGAGATTGCGAGCCGTGGATACCGCCTCCTCTTCGTTTCCGATGCGGCGGGCCGGCGGCCTCAGGCGGTCATGAAACTGCGATACCGTTCCCATCGCTCACTCTTTGCTCGACGGATGACAGGAGTGGGGGATTTTCCTCCGGATGATAAGAACGGTTTTTCTAGAAAAATCCAATGCTTTGAATTTTCTCACCAACTTGATCGCCTCGCCCTCCACGCTACTTATGGTTAACCGGGGCTTGCGTAATTGAGAAACATGATGAGCGATGCACTTGCTCGCCGCAGCGAGGTGTGGAAAATGGGGCGCCAGCCGAGACCGCGTTTGACGCTGGATATTGCCGATACTCCAACCTATGCGGTCGGCGACATTCACGGCCGCTACGACCTGCTTTTGAAAGTCGAGGAGGCGATCCTGCGCGATGGCGCGCGACTGCCCGGGCAAAAGCTGATCGTGATGCTCGGCGACTATATCGACCGCGGCCCGGAATCCGCGCAGGTCATCGCTCATCTCATGGAGCCGCCGCCCGATGGTTTCGAACGTATCTGCCTTGCCGGCAATCATGAGATCGCCATGCTCGACTATATCGACGGCTGGCTCTCTTATGATGACTGGATGCGGATGGGGGCGGCGGAACTGCTCAAATCCTACGGGCTCGATCCGGAGCATCTGCCGCTCGTCTTCCCCTCCGGGGCGCAGCTTGACGCCTTTCTGCGGCAATCGCTGCCGCATACGCATATCGATTTCATGCGAACGCTGCCCATCATGCTGGATACACCTGATGTGGCATTCGTTCACGCGGGCATCGATCCGGTGCTTCCGCTCTCCGCCCAGACGGAGGAGGATCTGGTCCTCATCCGCCATCGCTTTCTCGAAAGCAGGATTCCTTTGCCGAAACTGATCGTACATGGTCATACGCCCAGCGACGAGCCTGACATTCGCCCGAGGCGGCTCAACCTCGATACGCGTGCCTTTCGCAGCGGCAGGCTGACCGTCGCCCGCTTCTGGCAGGGCCGGGTGCATCTGTTTTCCACCTGACATAATCTCACCGGGCGCTCTGGCGTCACGGTGATCAGACCGTCTCCCTTTCAGTCGGAACGGTTTCGACCGGCCTTTCTGCCGAGCGGCTGCGGCGCCGGCCGCGCAGCACGACGTAGAAGACCGGCGTTAGGAACAGGCCGAAGAGCGTCACGCCGAGCATGCCCGAGAAGACGGCGGTGCCGAGCGACTGGCGCATTTCCGCGCCGGGGCCGGTGGCGATGGCAAGCGGCAGAACGCCGAAGATGAAGGCGAATGCAGTCATCAGGATCGGGCGCAGGCGGAGGTGGCTCGCCTCGATGGCGGCTTCCACCGGCGACTTGCCTTCCTCTTCCGCCTGTCTTGCGAATTCGACGATCAGGATGGCGTTTTTGGCCGCAAGGCCGATCAGGACGATCAGGCCGATCTGCGTCAGGACGTTATTGTCCATTCCTCTCAGCGACACCCCGATCAGCGCCGCGAGCACGGCAAGCGGGACGATGAGAATGATCGCGAGCGGCAAAACCCAGCTTTCATATTGGGCCGCCAGCGCCAGGAAGACGAAAATGACGGAGAGCGCGAAGATGTAGACGGCGGTGTTACCGGTATGGGTTTCCTGATAGGCGAGTTCCGTCCATTCGAAGGTCGTCCCGGGCGGCAGGATCTTGGCCGCCAGTTCCTCCATCTTCTTCAGCGCATCACCCGTCGAGGTGCCGGGCGTCGGATTGCCTTGCAGCGGCACCGAGACATACATGTTGTAGCGCTGGACGAGCGCCGGGCCGCTG
The DNA here is from genome assembly GCF_900094625.1 of Rhizobium aethiopicum. GTDB lineage: Bacteria > Pseudomonadota > Alphaproteobacteria > Rhizobiales > Rhizobiaceae > Rhizobium > Rhizobium aethiopicum. Next base: position 83,293 of record NZ_FMAJ01000011.1, read on the forward strand.
GCATCCTGAATGTCCATCAATGTTCCGAGGGGCACGAGCGCACCGGTCGCCGAGCGCACCTTCAGCGCGAGAATATCCTCCCGGTCCATGCGATATTGTCGGTCGGCCTGGGCGCGAACTTGGTAGACGCGGCCGAACGCGTTGAAATCGTTGACGTAAGCGACGCCAAGGTTGATCGAAAGCGCGTTGAAGATATTCGGGATCGGCACGTTCAGGAAGCGCGCCTTGTCGCGGTCGATCGCCAGGAAATATTGCGGGCTGGCGTCGGAGAATGTCGTAAAGACGCCGGTCAGCCCTTCGGTCGTTGCCGCCGCCCCCATCATCTGTCGGGCGAGGCCGAGCACCCGCGTCATGTCGGGGTTTTCAAGATCGGAGATCTGCATCTTGAAGCCGCCGGAATTGCCGACGCCGCGCACGGACGGCGGCGGAATGGCGATGATGAAGGCCTCCTGGATGCTTTGCAGCTTGGCGAAGAGCTGGCCTATGATCTTGTTGGCGTTGTCCCCGCCTTCCTCGCGTTCGGCAAAGGATTTGAAGGGAACGAAGACAACCCCCGAATTCGAGGCATTGGTGAAGGTCGCGCCGCTGAAGCCGGCAAATTGCACGGCGTTGCCGACGCCGGGTACGGTGCGGGCGATGTCGCCAACCTGTTTGACCACCGCGTCGGTGCGTGCAAGCGAAGCACCGTCGGGAAGCTGCACGACGATGATCGCGTAACCCTGGTCCATCGTCGGGATGAAACCCGAAGGAACTCGGGTCGTCATGTACCAGGTTGCGCCGAGGAGAGCGACGAAGGCGAGCATCGAGCAGGTCAAGCCCACCCAGCTACTGACCAGGTGCCGGATGGTCCACGAATAGCCTGAGCTCATCCGGTCGAAGCCGCGATTGAAGCCGTTTGCGAGGCCGGTTCCGAGGCGTGAGGCAATGCTCTTGCGCTTGGTCTCGTGATCATGGGCTTTCAGCAATATGCCGGCGAGGGCAGGCGAAAGCGTCAGGGAGTTCAATGCCGATATCGCGGTGGTGACAGCGATCGTCACCGCGAACTGCCTATAGAACTGGCCTGATATGCCGGGGATGAAGGCTGTCGGCACAAACACCGCGATCAGCACTAGCGAGATCGCGATAACCGCGGTTCCGACTTCGTCCATCGTCACGTGAGAGGCCTGCTTCGGTGTCATGCCGCGCGCCAGATTGCGTTCGACGTTTTCCACCACGACGATCGCGTCGTCGACGACGATGCCGATCGCCAGCACGAGGCCGAAGAGCGTCAGCATGTTGAGCGAAAAACCGAAGGCCAACAGCACAGCGAACGTGCCGATCAGCGAGACGGGAATGGCGACGATCGGAATGATCGCGGTGCGCCAGGATTGCAGGAAAACCAGAACGACGATCGCCACCAGGATGGCCGCTTCAGCGATGGTTTTATAGACCTCATTGATCGAAGCCGAGATAAATTCGGTCGTGTCGTAGACGATGCGATACTCCAGACCCTCCGGGAAATTCTGGGAGATGTCCTTCATGAGTGTCTGGACCTGATGGGCCGTATCCAGGGCATTGGTCCCCGGCCGGGCGAAAATGCCAAGAGCAACCGCCGGGTCGTTGTTGAGGTAACTATTGGTGACGTAGTCCTGCGCGCCAAGTTCGATGCGGGCGACATCCTGCAACTGCACGAGCCGGCCAGATGTCGTTGATTTCACGATGACGTATCGGAATTCGCGCACATCGGAGAAGCGCCCGTCGGTTCGCACCGTATATTCGAAGGCGTTCCGGCCTGTCACGGGCGGCGCACCGATCTTGCCGCCTGAGACCTGGACGTTCTGGTCTCTCAGGGCGGAGACGACGTCGTCGGATGTCATGCCGTAGGCGGAGAGCTTTTCCGGATCCAGCCAGATTCGCATCGAATATTGGCGTTCGCCGAAGACCTGAACGTCGCCGACGCCATCAAGGCGGACGAGGACGTCGCGGATGCGGTTGCGGGCGTAGTTCGAGACGTAAAGCTGGTCATAGCGGTGCGATGGCGACAAGAGGTGCACGACCATCATCAGGTCGGGCGAACTCTTGTCGGTGGTCACGCCAAGCCGCTGGACTTCCTCGGGAAGGCGAGGGAGGGCGATGGAAACGCGGTTCTGCACGAGCACCTGGACCTTGTCGAGATCGGTGCCGAGCTTGAAGGTGATCGTCAGCGAAATGGCGCCGTCGGCGCTGGAATAGGAAGACATGTAAAGCATGTCCTCGACGCCGTTGATCTGCTGTTCGAGCGGAGTCGAAACGGTGTCGGCGATGGTCTGCGGGTCGGCGCCCGGATAGGAGGTGCGCACGACGATGGTGGGCGGGGCGATCTCCGGATATTGGGCGACCGGCAACTGCGTATAGGCGATGCCGCCGACGACGAGAAAAAGGATCGAGATGACGGCCGCGAAAATCGGCCGGTCGACGAAGAAATGCGCGAACCTCATTGTCCGCTCTCCGCATTTGCGGCCTCCGGCGGCGTATCCTGCCGCTCCTGCGGCAGTTCGCTCATCTGCGGGGTTATCGTCGAGCCGGGCCGGGCGCGTATCACGCCGTTGACGATGATGGTTTCGCTGCCGTCGAGGCCCTCGCGTATGACGCGATATCCGTAGAGCCGCGGTCCGGGTCGCACGGGCTTGGTCGAAACTTTGCCTTGTGCGTCGACGAGATAGACGACGCGCTCATTCTGGTCCGAACCGATCGCCTCGTCGGGGACGAGAACGGCCTTGTAAGTGTTGGAGGCTTCGACCTGCACGCGGCCAAAAAGGCCGGGCTGAAGGATGAAATCGGGATTTGGCAGCCGGGCGCGGATGCGAATGGTGCCGCTCTCGTTGTCCACCCGGTTCTCGGCGAAATCGAGCTTGCCCTTGAAGGGTTTGGCGGTGGGGTCCGAGATTGTGACGGAAACATCCACGCCGCCGCCGCCCATTTGAAGGTCCTTGCCCTGCTTGCGCGCCGTGTCGGCGAAATTCAGCAAGCGGCGCTCATCGACGTCGAAATAGAAATCGATCGGATCGAGGGAAACGATGGTGGTGAGCACCGTCTGATCGGCCTGCACCAGGTTGCCTGGCGAGATGAGGCGGCGGTCGATCCGGCCGCTGAGCGGCGCTTTGATTTCGGTATATTCAAGATCGAGAGCGGCGCGGTCGGCTGCGGCCTGCGCGCCGCGCACATTAGCCTCGGCCGAATCGAACTCGCGGCGGCGGTCGTCCAACGTTTGCGCTGACTGGCTGCCGCTCGATGCGAGGGACTGGGCACGCTTGTACTGCGCATCGGCGAAGACCAGGGCGGATTGTGACGCTTCGAGCGACGCCTTTGCCTGGTTGAGTGCCGTTATGAACGGCCGCTGGTCGATGACGAAGAGCAGGTCGCCCTGCTTCACCAGCGCGCCGTCTTCGAAATGAACTTCCTGCAGGTAGCCGCCGACACGGGAGCGAACCGAGACTTCGTCGACCGGCTGGAAGCGGCCGATGAACTCGTCACTGTCGACCACATCGCGCACCACGGGTTTTGCGACGGTGACCGGAGGAGGGGCAGACGGTGCACCCTGCGCCATCGCTGCAAGAGGCATGATCGTGGCGATGCAGCCGAGCATCAATATCCGTCGAAGCGCGTAACTCATGCCGGTCCCTCCAATCGCGACGGCCGATCGACTGCCGCCGAACCTAAGATGAAGTGATGTTATTCTTGTCTGCTGCTTTGAACGGAGGCGTTCGCCTCCGTGATTTCCCCGGCGTCCAATTCAGGAAAGGGAGGCCGGCATGCAATGCAAATCGGAAAAATCGTAACGCTATGGAACCGGATATAAACGGCAGCGGTGAAAAATAGCAAATGCCAATTGTCCGCGAATTGGAATCCGTGAGCGCCATCGGAGGGCGTTAGCTCTCGACGATCTCGTCGCGGCCCGGCGGCAGGACGGCGAGTTCGGCCCAGTCGAGCTCCTGTTCCAGCATGTGGAAGATATCGTCGTCGATCTCGCCAGCGCGGCGCATCACCGCCAATTTGCGGCGTTTGGCGGCGATGACGTTGCGGCGCTGCTTGTCGAGCCTGCTGACCTCGCGCGGGTGTTTGCCGTCGGCGGCAATCTCGCGCTCGGAGGTATAGACGTCGCGCAGGATGCGGGTGGACTTGTCGTCGCCTTCAAGCTCGGCAAGCGCCGCGTCGATCAATGCCACGCGGGCTCTGGTGAGGTCGCGCTTCAGGGATGTGTCCGGATCGAATTTCAGGAAGCGGATCAGCGGCCCGAGCGTCAATCCCTGGACGATGAGCGTGCCGAGAACGACGGCCAGCGCGCTGAGCAGGATAATGTCGCGATCGGGGAAATCGATCGGCAGGGCGAGGGCGGTCGCCAACGTTACGAGGCCGCGCATGCCGCACCAGCCGGCGATCAGGCTGGTCGCGAAGCTGGGGACGGCTTGCGATGTCCGCCCACGCGCGGCGAGAAACGTGATCGCCCGGTTGTAGAAGAGAACCCAAGCCAGGCGGACGATGACGACGGTGGCGAAGACCGCCGCGGCCAAGGTGATTGCCAAGTTCAGGCGCCCGGGATCGAGGTCGAGGACGATCTGACGGACCTGGAGGCCCATCAGCAGGAAGGCGAGCACGTTGAGCAGGAAAACCGCGGCTTCCCAGACCGAATAGGAATGAATGCGGTGGCGGGCCGTCTGCCGTTCCGGCATGTAGCGGGCAATCACCATAGCGTATGCGACGATCGCCAGGATCGCTGAAAGGTGCAGTCGTTCGGCAAGGATCCACGTGCCGAAGGTGGCGACGAATTCGAGCAGGGTGCCGCCGAGCGTTCCGGCCAGCTTCACACCAACGATCATGTAGAGACGGCCGAGGAGATAGCCTAGGATGAGACCGCCCGGCACTGCCAGCGTCAGCTGTGCCAGAATGCCGGTGAAAAAGGTGGGATCGGCGGCGGCTGCCACCGCAGCGCTGAAGATGAGAAGGGCGACGGCGTCATTGAGCAGGCTCTCTCCCTTGAGGATCACATAGGTCTGGCGCGGCAGATCGAAGCGGTCGAGCATGACAGTCGCCGCGACCGCGTCCGGTGGCGCGACGATGGCGCCGAGTGCGACGGCCACGGCAAGCGGCAGGCCGGCCATTGCGACGCCGACGGCGGTAACGGCCGCGGCCGTCAAGATGACGGCGATTGCGGCGAGTGAAAAGAGCGGCAGCCAGTTACGCCTCAATGTCCGCGGCGGCAAATCGTAAGCGGCATCGAAGAGCACAGGTGCGATGAAAAGCGCCAGCGCGAGCCTAGGATCGATCGCCACCTCCGGAGCCCATGGGAAGGCAGCGACAATGATGCCGGCGATCGCCAGCATGGTGGGATAGGGGATACGAAACTTCCTGGAGAATTGCAGGAAGATAATCGCCACCAAGAGCAGCGTCAGCATGCTTTCGAAAAACGCCATAAGTCCTCCAGTCTATTTCAGCGGAGACGGTTCTGCCAGAAACTAGGGCCAGGCGATGCCGCGGCCACCGTTCGAGCCTGAAACGGCGACGGGGCGCCGGCCGCAGCCTGCGGCATTTTCGCCGCGGCTGCGGAATATGCTGCTTGCACCCTTGTACGGACCTCCATGCGCAATATATGCCCACATATCATAAGTATGCTCATAAATAGCCGGCAAAGGTTTCAATGGACGCGACGCCCACACTCGGTTTCCTTCTCCACGACGTTGCACGGCTGCTGCGCAAGCGGTTCGAGCAACGCGCGAAGTGTCTTGGGCTGACGCGGTCGCAATGGCAGACGCTTGCTTACCTCTCGAACAATGAAGGCATCCATCAGAGCGGCCTTGCCGAAATTCTCGAAATCGAGCCGATCACGTTGGTGCGCATCCTCGACAAGCTCGCCGAACGCGGATTGATCGAGCGCCGCCAGCACCCGACCGATCGGCGCGTCTGGTTGCTCTACATGCGCGACGAGGCGCATCCGCTGCTCGCCGAAATGCGCGAACTGGGGGACGTCACCCGCGCGGAGGCTCTGGAAGGCGTCTCAGCCGGGCAACGCGAGCAACTCTATCAGATCCTATCCGCGATGAAGACGAACCTGGTGCAGGCTTGCCGGACACCGGTCGAAGACAATGAGATGAACAATGGCTGATCAACCCTCCCTCCGCGTCGTTGCCGACGCCAATGCCGAGACATCCGTCGAAGAAAACGAAGTCACACAGCAGAAAACGGTAGCCGAAGCGCCTTCATCCAGTTCAGCGCCGGCTGCCGGCGTGGCTGCGCCTGGCGGCAACAAGGTCCGCCGCCGGCGCAGTCTCACGCGCCCCGTCCTTTTCGCGCTGCTGCCGGTGGCGCTCGTCGTCGGCGGTTACTATTACGTCAATGGCGGCCAGGTGATGTCGACCGACAACGCCTATATCCAGGCCGACATGGTCGGGGTCACCACCGATGTCTCGGGCATCGTCGAGCGGATCGACGTGCATGAAAACGAGGCCGTCAAGGCGGGGCAGGTGCTCTTCAGCCTGGAGGCCGATTCCTTCAAGATCGCGCTCGATGGCGCCAAGGCGCAGCTCGGCGCTCAGCGCAACCAGATCATGAACCTCAAGGCGAGCTATCAGCAGTCGCTCGCCGAGATCACCCAGGCGCAAGCCGATCTGCCCTATTACCAGGATCAGTTCGACCGGCAGCAGGCCCTCGTCAACAATGGCAGCGCAACGCAGTCCGCCTATGACGAGGCCAGGCACAATCTCGAGGCAGCTCAGCAGAAGGTCGCCGTCGCCAAGGCGGAAGCCGCAACGACGCTGGCCCAGCTCGGGGGCAGTGCGGATCAGCCGGCCGAGGAAAACCCACTTTACCTGCAGGCCAAATCGCAGGTCGACAACGCCCAACGCGAGTTCGACCACAGCGTCGTCAAAGCGCCCTTCGACGGCATCGTTACCAATGTCAGCGCGCTGCAGGTCGGCTCCTACCTGCAGGCTTCGCAGCAGGCCTTCTCGCTTGTCGCAACCGACCATTTGTGGATTGCCGCCAGCCCGAAGGAAACCGAGCTGACCTACGTCAAGCCTGGGCAGTCGGCCGAGATCTACGTCGACACCTATCCAGGCGTGACATGGAAGGGCAAGGTCGAGAGCATCAGCCCTGCATCCGGCTCCAGCTTCTCGCTGCTGCCGGCGCAGAACACCACCGGCAACTGGGTGAAGGTCGTCCAGCGCATTCCGATGCGCGTCAGCATCGATGATGCCGCAGGCAAGCCGCCGCTGCGCGTCGGCATGAGCACGGTCGTCGACGTCGAGACCGGCCATGCCCGCGGCCTGCCCGACTTCGTTAACAAGCTTCTGGGCCGGCCTCAGGGCAAGGACCATGAGTAACGCTCCGGCATCTCCAGCGGGTCCGCTCGCCAATCGCGGCGCGATCACGGCCTGCGTCATTCTCGCCGTCATCATGCAGGCCCTGGACACGACGATCGCCAACGTGGCGCTGCCCTATATCCAGGGCAGCGTGTCGGCCTCAGCCGACCAGATCAACTGGGTGCTGACATCCTACATCGTCGCGGCGGCGATCATGACGCCGCCCTCCGGATTCCTCGCCGCCAAATTCGGCCGCATGCGCGTACTGCTCGTCGCAATCGCCGGCTTCGTGGCCGCCTCCGTTCTCTGCGGCCTTGCCCAATCGCTGAACCAGATCGTCGCCTTCCGCCTGTTGCAGGGCCTGTTCGGCGCATCGCTGGTGCCGCTTTCCCAGGGCATTCTCCTCGACATCTATACTGTCGAGGAACGCGGCTCGGCCATGGCGCTTTTCGGCGTCTCGGTCATGGTCGGGCCGGTGCTGGGACCCGTCATCGGCGGCTGGCTGACCGACAATATCAGCTGGCGATGGGTGTTCTACATCAACGTGCCGATCGGCGCGCTCGCCTTCGCGGGGATCGTCGTCTTCGTTTCGGAAACGAAGAGAGATGCGCTTGCCAAGCTCGACTGGTTCGGCTTCGGGATGATGAGCCTGTTCATCGCCTCTTTGCAGCTCTTCCTGGACCGCGGGGAGCAGCTCGACTGGTTCTCATCCGGCGAGATCATGTTCGAAGCGATCATCTGCGCCGCGGCGTTCTATCTGCTCCTCGTGCACACGCTGACCGCAGAGAAATCCTTCGTCAATCCGAAGCTGTTTCTCGATCAGAACTTCACGATCAGCATGATCTTCATCTTCGTGATCGGCATCACCTATCTCGCGTCGCTGGCACTGATGACGCCTTACCTGCAGACGCTGATGGGCTATCCCGTCATCACCGCCGGTATCGTCATGGGGCCGCGCGGGCTCGGCACCATGCTCTGCATGTTCATCGTTGGGCGGCTGATCGGCAAGGTGGATACGCGTTGGCTGCTGGTGCTAGGTCTCGGGCTCACCGCCTGGGCGATGTACGATATGACGGGCTGGACGCCCGACGTCTCGCAATGGACGATCGTCTCGGTCGGCTTCATCCAGGGCGCCGGGCTCGGCTTCCTCTTCGTTCCGCTGACGACGATCGCTTTCGCCACGCTGCCCGCCCAGATGCGCGGCGATGGCACCGGCCTCTACAATCTGTCGCGCAACATCGGCTCGTCGGTCGGCATCTCGATCGTCTCGGCGCTGATCGTCGAGAACACGCAGAGCAACCATGAATCGATCGCGGCCTATGTGACGCCGTTCAACCACGCCTTCAATGCGGTGGCGGCCCAAGGGCTCAGCCCTGTGACGGCAGCCGGGCGCGCCTCGCTCAACGAGATCATCACGCTGCAGTCGACGATCATTGCCTATATGGACGATTTCAAGCTCTTGATGTTGATGTCGCTCGCGGTCATTCCGCTGGTGCTGCTGCTGCGCAAGCCGAAGGCGGAACCCGCCGTCGACCACAATGCGGTGATGGAATAATCAGCGAAAAGGCTTGCTGAGATATCGCGATCCCTGAACGCCGAAGCGCCAAGGTGCTTCGGCATTTCTAGTGATGCCGATGCGTTTTCCCGAGACAATAGGCACCGGCACAGACGGCGTGAGCGCATAGGGCGGACGGTCGAGCAGCCTGTCGTTGATTTCGATGTCGATGCCGAGGGCCTGGCAGAGCTTGCCCGGGCCGCTGCAGAGCGCCGTCAGCATGTCGGTGCCGCGCCGCTGCATCATGGCGGCAATGCCCGTTTCCGGCTCGAGCGCCCGGATCAGCACGGCCGAACCCGGATGACAGACGAAGTTCAGGCACCAGTACATGCCGTAGATGCGGTAGATGTAGACATTGCCGGGTCGGCCGAACATGGCGCCGTTGCGCTTGGTCGGGCCGCGAAAACTGTGGGAGGCTTCGTCATCGGGGAAATAGGCTTCGGTCTCGGCGATGCGCCCGCCGGCGCCATCGACTGTGAGATGGCAGCCGAGAAGATCGCGGGCCACGGTGATCGCGTCGCGCTCGAAAAACGTCCTGAGGCCTTCGCCGGCAAGCGCGCCGGCGCCGGCCGCGCCCTTCGTCATTCCACCATCGGTCATGGCCGAGGCAGATAACATCCGGCGCGTCCCTCGTCACCCCGAAACCGCATCACGCTTCGGACAGGCGTCAGCGAGCGGCATTGGGATCGCGCATCGGAATCGAGGAGACAGTGACGGAGACCGGATCGCTTGCCGGGAAGGAATCCTCCAGGCCCTCCTCCAGTTCCTCTTCGAGAAGGGCCGGATCCTTGCTGCGCGCGCCGTCGCCGTGGGCAGATCCGGTTGCTGCCGCAAGCAGGGCCTTGGCACGCGGGACCGCGTTTTCCAATGTCAGTTCGGGTGCGCTTCGCAGCGTTACGGCAACGCTGTCTTCGCCTTCACCGCCGAATTCGACGACGAAGCCGTCTTCCGTCTGGTAGACGGTGATATCGCTGAGTGCCATGGTTCTTCCCCCAAAACGCTTATATTAGCAAAGCGTGTTTTTGGAGTTTTGTCGAGCGAAGACCTTCGCCAGCCAATCGATGAAGACGCGCACGCGCGGGGAAAGCTGGCGGTTGCGGGGGTAGAGCAGGGAGACCGGCGTCGGGCTCGGCGGAAAATCCTGGAGCACGTGGATCAGCGTGCCGTCGGAAAGGTCTTTTTCGGCGTGGTAGCGGGGGATCTGGATCAGGCCGAGGCCCATCCTCGCTGCCCCAACATAGCTTTCGGCCGCGTTGACCGTGACCGTCGCGGGAATGGTTATGTTGCGTGCCGCACCGCCGATGGTGAATTCAAGCGGCAACAGACCGCCGGTGCTGCTCGAGTGGAAGCCAACCATGCGATGGCCGGCAAGCCGGTCCGGATGCTGCGGCAGGCCGCGGGCGGCGATATAGGCGGGAGAGGCGAGCGTGACCTCATCAAGCATTGCGACGCGCCTTATGACCATGTCGCTGTCGGCAGGCGTGCCGACGCGCAGCACGCAATCGATGCCCTCGCGCACCAGATCGACCAGGCGATCGCCTTCGCTCATGTAAAACTCGATCTCCGGATAGGTCTCCAGAAAGGACGGTAGGCTGGGAAGCACGAAATGGCGTGCGAGCGTGCCGTGCACATCGACGCGCAACGGGCCTTTCGGTCTGGCGCCGGCAAAGGCCCCTTCCGCATCCTCGATGTCGGCGAGGATCGACAGGCAGCGCTGGTAGTAGGCCTCGCCGTCGAGCGTCGGGCTGACATGGCGCGTCGTGCGCTGGAGCAGGCGCACGCCGAGGCGAGCCTCGAGCTGTTTGACCGCATCGGTAACGGTCGAGCGCGGCACTCCCGTGTCTTCTGCTGCGAGGGTGAAGCTGCGGCGCTCCACAACACGGCAGAACACACGCATGGCATCGAATCTGTCCATCTTATTTGTTCGCATTTTCCGCATAGTGATGCCGAAGAATGCACGATTATCCGCCAAAGAAAAAGGCCCATCTTCTTTTCATCGAAAACGCGCTGCGGCGCAGAGGGAGAAGAACAATGGCTTCCAGCGAAAACAGCAAGGTCGCACTGGTCACCGGCGCTTCCCGGGGTATCGGCGCGGCAGTCGCCAGACGCCTTGCCAGTGACGGGTTCACCGTCGTCGTCAATTATTCCGGAAGTGCCGCTGCGGCGGAGGATCTGGCCCGGGTGATCGAGCAGGCCGGCGGCAGGGCGCTGACGGCCAAGGCTGATGTCAGCGATGCTGAAGCCGTCCGACGAATGTTCGATGCCGCGGAAGGCGCCTTCGGCGGCGTTGATGTGCTTGTCAACAATGCCGGCATCATGATGCTGTCGCCTCTCGCCGAAGCTGACGACGCCAGTTTCGATCGGCAGATCGCCGTCAATCTCAAGGGCACTTTCAATACGCTCAGGGAAGCGGCCAGGCGCCTGCGTGGCGGCGGCCGGATCATCAATTTGTCGACCTCGATCGTCGGGTTAAAGCTCGAAACCTACGGTGTCTACGCCGCCACCAAAGCCGCCGTCGAAACGCTGACGGCCATCATGACCAAGGAGATGCGCGGCCGTAACATCACCGTCAATGCCATCGCGCCGGGGCCGGTGGCCACCGATCTCTTCCTCAACGGCAAGACGGAGGAACTCGTCACCCGCATGGCGAAGATGAACCCCTTGGAGCGCCTCGGCTCGCCGGAGGACATCGCCTCCGCGGTCGCTTTCCTTGCTGGCCCGGACGGCGGCTGGATCAACGGCCAGACACTGCGCGCCAATGGCGGTGCGATCTGACGAAGGCGCCATCGCGATTATGTGAACGACGCTTGTAGGTTTTTCCTCTTACAATCTGGTGGAGAGTGCTTATAACTAATCTATCGCGAGAGAGCGGAGTTCCCTGACGCTCTCTCGCGAACCTCCAGAGCCTGCCGCGCCCGCTCTGGGCGCGACAGGCCCGATGTTCCAATATTGCGGCTCGTCGAAGGTTCCCCCTTGCCTTCCGAGCCGTTTTTGTTTGGCCGCTCAATGGTCGTTAAGCTTGGCATCGACCAGGAGCTTCACCAGCCAGTCGACGAAGACGCGCACCTTGTTGCTAAGGTGGCGGTTCGGCGGATAGACCACGTAGAGCGGAACCGGATCGCGGCGCCAGTCCGGCAGCACGCGGATGAGCTCGCCCCGCCGCATCGGTTCGCGCGCCATGAAGGTCGGCACCTGTGCGACGCCGAGCCCCGTCAGTGCCGCGGTCAGATAAGTCCGGCTGTCGTTGACCGAGGCAATGCAGCGCGGGGTGGTCTCGACCATTTCATTGCCCCGACGAAACTCGAAGGGCAGCGTCCGGTTGTTCTGGGCGCGGAAATAATTGACGGAATAGTGCGTGGCCTCCAGATCCTCGGGCCGTTCGGGCATGCCGAATTTTTGAATGTAGCTCGGCGAAGCGCAGGTGACGAGCTCCATCTCCGAAACGCGCCGGGCGATCAGCGACTGGTCGGTGGGAGTGCCGGCCCGCAGTGCACAATCGACGTTTTCGACGAGGTAATCCACCGTGCGGTCGCTGACCCCCAGATCCAGACGGATGTCAGGATAGCGCTGGTAGAAGTCACAAAGTGCCGGAACGACGATAGCATCAGCAAAGGCGCCGCTCATCTCGATGCGCAGCCGCCCGCTCGGCAAGCTCTGCGAGTTGGAGAGGCTGCCATCGAGTTCCTCCAACTCGGAGATGATCTGGGCGGCACGTTCGTAATATAGCGCGCCGTCGGTGGTCACCATGACCCGGCGCGTGGTGCGGTTCAGAAGCTTGGTGCGCAGATGCGCTTCGAGGCCCTGAATGAGATTGGTCACCGTGGCCTTCGGCATGGCGAGCATGTCGGCGGCGCGGGTGAAATTGCCCGTCTCCACGACGCGGATGAAGACGCGCATTGCCGAGAGCTGATCCATCGGTTTCAAGTCCGCAGTTTGCGTTGCACCATTATTCGAGAATCGGAACAGTGTAATCGCGATATCGCTTCTTATTCCCTGTGCTGAATAACAATATCTTTTTTTTGGAAAATGCAAGCGGCGGACGGCGCTGTTTGCTCCGATGCGGAAAGCGACCGGAATCATGACGGTGGAGTGGAAAGATATGATGCTGGACAAGGTGGCCATCGGCCCCGTCTCAGCACGTATTTACCAGGGCGCCGATTACGGTAAAGGTCCGCCGATCGTGCTATACCTGCATGGCGGCGCATTTCTAGACAGTGAGGCCAACGTCGATCGGCCGGTGGCTATGAGCCTGGCAAAGGCGGGCGCCATCGTCGCTGCCGTCGACTATAGCAGCCTCTCCGACAATATGTTTCCGCAGGCATTGGAAGTTTCCTTCTCCGTTTTCAGCTATCTCGCCAACAAACGTGCTGCCGGTCTCGGCGACCGCAAGTCGCTGCTCTTCGTCGCCGGTGAGGAGGCAGGCGGCAATGTCGCCGCCGGTGTGGCGCTGAAGGCGCGTGACCAGTTGCCCGATGCGCTCGACGGCCAGGTTTTGATTTCGCCGCTGCTTGATCCCTTCATGGGCACCTCCTCCATCCGCAAGGCGGAAGCCATCGGCATGCGGCAGCGCTGGACGGAGGGCTGGAGTCATTATCTGAGCGGTGGCGGCTGCCATCCCTATGCGGCGCCCTGCCTCTGTTCGCGTCTTTCAGGCGTCGCGCCGGCACTGATATTCACCGCGGAGGACGATCCTCTGCACGATGAAACAATCGGTTACGGTGCCCGCCTGAAAAAGGCCGGTGTCGGTGTGCGCCAGCATGTTCTTCCCGCCGGGATGGGCTGGGCTTCGATTTATGGTGGGAAATCCGGGGAAGCGTCCGATTGGCAGGAACACGTCAGCCGCCATTTCGGAAGTTTCCTTCAGGACGTAAGCGTCCAACCGCAATTGCATTGAAGAAGATCTGATATTTCGGCGGCTCGAGGCCGCAAGGAGAGTACTGATGACGTCCAGAAGCAAGCGCTGGGCCCTGGTGGGTGCCGGCATAAGTGTCATTGCGTCCGTTTCCGGCGCTGCATTGTTTTTTGAATTGCCGATGAGCAGAACCGCCACGGCTGCATCCGAGCCCGCGCAGCCTCCGGCTGTGCCGGTGACGGTTGCCGTCGTCGCGGCGCGTGACGTGACGGCCTGGGAGAGCTTCTCCGGCCGCCTCGAAGCGGTGGATCGTGTCCAGGTTCGTCCCCGTGTCGAAGGTGCCATCCTGTCGGTGGCTTTCCGTGAGGGAGCGCTGGTGAAGCAGGGCGACCTGCTCTTCACCATCGATCCAGCTCCCTACCAGGCGAGCGTGGCGCAGGCGCAAGGCCAGGTCGCTTCGGCCGAAGCCAAGGTCAGCCTGGCGCAGACCGAACTCGACCGCGGCCGCAGGCTTTCCGACAACCGCACCATTTCCCAGAGCGATCTCGATCAGCGCCAGAGCGCGCTGGCCGAGGCTCAGGCGGGGCTGCGTTCGGCACAGGCCGCCTTACAGTCGGCCCAGCTCAATCTCGATTATACGCAGGTGCGGGCCCCGGTTTCCGGCCGCATCGGCAAGATCGAGGTGACAACCGGCAACCTGGTTGCGGCCGGATCGGCCTCGCCTGAACTGACGACGCTCGTTTCGGTCGATCCGATCTATGCGAGCTTCAACGCCAGCGAGGAGATGGTGACGCGCGCCCTTGCCCAGTTGCCGCAGACCGACGGCGCTCTGCCTGCCGTCGAGCAGATCCCTGTCGAGGTGGGCACGCTCGCCGACGATGGCACCCCTATCAAGGGCAAGCTGCAGCTGATCGACAATGAGGTCGATGCATCAAGCGGCACGATCGGCGTGCGTGCCGTCTTCGACAATCCGGGCGGGCGTCTCATCCCCGGCCAGTTCGTGCGCGTGCGCATGGGCCAGCCGAAGGCCGAGAACAAGATCGTCATCAGCGACCGCGCCGTCGGTACAGACCAGGACAAGAAGTTCGTCTTCGTCGTCGACGCCGAGAACAAGGTCGCGTATCGGCAGGTCCAGCTCGGCATGCTGTCTGACGGTCAGCGCGTCGTCGAAAGCGGCCTGAACGCCGGCGAGAAAATCGTCGTCAACGGTCTGCAGCGCATTCGTCCCGGCGCCGTCGTCGCACCCCAGATGGAAGAGAAGGTCGCGACCGCTCAGTAGGGATTCCGCCTGCCCCTGCAGGGGCGGGCCATACCTGAAATCACATGACCCGCCGGCGGCGTCTCGCCCGCCGGACAGGGACTTTGCATCCATGTTCACCCCGGAGAGGGCTTTGATATGAACATCTCCAGATTCTTTGTCGACCGCCCGGTCTTTGCCGGTGTCCTTTCGGTCCTCATCGTGGTTGCCGGCCTGATCGGCCTGCGGGCGCTGCCAATTTCCGAATATCCCAACGTCGTGCCGCCGTCGGTCGTCGTGCGCGCCACCTATCCCGGCGCCAATCCGAGCGTCATTGCCGAAACGGTGGCGACACCGCTCGAAGAGCAGATCAACGGCGTCGAGGACATGCTCTACATGTCGAGCCAGGCGACGTCGGACGGCGTGCTCAACGTCACCGTCACCTTCAAGCTCGGTACCGACCCCGACAAGGCGCAGCAGCTCGTGCAGAACCGCGTTTCGCAGGCCGAACCGCGCCTGCCGGCGGAAGTCCGTGCACTCGGTATCACGACGGTCAAGAGCTCGCCCGACTTCATCATGGTCGTCAATCTCGTCTCCGACGGCGAAAGTCACGACATCACCTACCTTCGCAACTACGCGACCCTCAATATCAAGGACCGGCTCGCCCGCATCCCAGGCGTCGGTCAGGTGCAGGTCTTCGGCGCCGGCGACTATTCGATGCGCGTCTGGATCGATCCGCAGAAGGCGGCCGAGCATGATCTCGCCGCCAGCGACATCAGCAACGCCATCAGCTCGCAGAACGTCCAGGCCGCTGCCGGCATCATCGGCGCGTCGCCGAGCCAGCCGGGCGTCGACCTGCAGCTCAACGTCAATGCCCAGGGCCGCTTGCGCACGCCCGAGGAGTTCGGCAACATCATCGTCAAGACGGGCGCCAATGGCGAGATCACCCGACTTCGCGACGTCGCCCGCATCGAGCTCGGCGCTGCCGATTACACGCTGCGTTCGCTGCTTGATGGTAAGCCGGCGGTCGCCGTTGCCGCGCTCCAGGCACCCGGTTCGAACGCGATCGAGATCGCCGACAATGTGCGCGCGACCATGGATCAGCTGCAATTGGCGATGCCGCAGGGCGTGAAATACGAGATCGTCTACGATACGACGAAATTCGTGCGCTCCTCGATCGAGAAGGTCATCGACACGCTGCTCGAAGCCGTCGCACTCGTCGTGCTCGTCGTCATCCTGTTCCTGCAGACATGGCGCGCCTCGATCATCCCGCTGATTGCCGTGCCGGTATCGATCATCGGCACCTTCGCGGTCATGTATGTCTTCGGCTTCTCGATCAACGCGCTCAGCCTGTTCGGTCTGGTGCTCGCGATCGGCATCGTCGTCGACGACGCGATCGTGGTCGTCGAGAACGTCGAGCGCAACATCGAACAAGGCTTGTCGCCAAGAGCCGCCACCTACAAGGCGATGAAGGAGGTCTCCGGCCCGATTATCGCGATCGCACTGGTGCTCGTCGCGGTTTTCGTGCCGCTCGCCTTCATCTCCGGCCTGTCGGGACAGTTCTATCGCCAGTTCGCGCTGACTATCGCGATCTCAACGGTCATCTCGGCCTTCAACTCGCTCACCCTGTCGCCGGCGCTCGCAGCCCTTCTCCTGAAAGGCCATCATGCGCCGAAGGACTGGCTGACGCGGTTCATGGACGCGATCTTCGGCTGGTTCTTCCGCGGTTTCAACCGTGTCTTCGGCGCGGGCTCGAATGCCTATGGCAAGGGTGTCGGCAGCCTGGTGTCGCGCAAGAGCATCGTCATGGTGGTCTATCTGGCGCTGGTCGGCGCGACCTACAGCATGTTCACCACAGTGCCGGGCGGCTTTGTACCGTCCCAGGACAAGCAGTACCTGATCGGCTTCGCTCAGCTGCCGGATGCCGCCAGCCTCGACCGCACCGAAGACGTCATCAAGCGCATGACCGACATCGCGCTCGCCCAGCCTGGCGTCGCCAATGCGATCGCCTTCCCAGGCCTGTCGATCAACGGCTTCACCAACTCGTCCAATGCCGGCATCGTCTTCGTGACGCTGAAGGATTTCGAAGAGCGCAAGACGCCTGATCTCTCAGGCGGTGCCATTGCCATGGCGCTGAACCAGAAGTTCGGCGTCATCCAGGATGCCTTCATCGCCATGTTCCCGCCGCCGCCGGTCAACGGTCTCGGCACGACGGGCGGTTTCAAGCTGCAGATCGAGGATCGCGCCGGCTTGGGGAACCAAGCACTCGACGAGGCGACCAAGGCAGTGCTTGCCAAGGCCTACCAGACGCCTGAGCTTGCCGGGTTGTTCTCCAGCTTCCAGATCAACGTGCCGCAGCTCTATGCCGATCTCGACCGGGCCAAGGCCGAGCAGCTTGGAGTTTCCGTCACCGACGTCTTCCAGACGCTGCAGATCTACCTCGGTTCGCTTTATGTGAACGACTTCAATGCCTTCGGCCGCACCTACAGCGTCCGGGTGCAGGCCGATGCGAAATTCCGCGCCCAGCCGGAAGATATCGGCCAGTTAAAGGTCCGTTCGGCGTCGGGCGAGATGATCCCGCTGTCGGCGCTGCTGAAGGTGGAGCCGAGCACAGGTCCGGAGCGCGCCAACCGCTACAACGGCTTCCTGGCTGCCGATATCAATGGCGGTCCGGCGCCGGGCTTCTCGTCCGGTCAGGCGCAGGCGGCGATCGAGAAAATCCTGCGCGAGACCCTGCCCGCCGGCATCGACTTCGAATGGACGGATCTGACCTATCAGCAGATCCTGGCCGGCAATTCGAGCGTCGTTGTCTTCCCGCTGGCGCTGCTGCTCGTCTTCCTGGTGCTCGCCGCCCAGTATGAAAGCCTGACGCTCCCGCTTGCGATCATCATGATCGTGCCGATGGGCGTGCTGGCGGCGTTGACGGGGGTCTGGCTCACCGGCGGAGACAACAACATCTTCACCCAGATCGGCCTCGTGGTCCTTGTCGGTCTATCGGCGAAGAACGCGATCCTCATCGTGGAGTTCGCCCGTGAACTGGAGTTCGAAGGCAGAACGCCGCGGGAGGCCGCGGTCGAAGCCAGCCGCCTGCGTCTCCGCCCGATCCTCATGACCTCCATGGCCTTCATCATGGGTGTCGTGCCGCTCGTCGTCTCGACCGGCGCCGGTGCGGAAATGCGTGCCGCCATGGGCGTCGCGGTGTTCTCCGGCATGATCGGCGTCACCTTCTTCGGCATCTTCATGACGCCTGTGTTCTACGTGCTCTTGCGGCGGATGACGGGCAATCGCCCGCTTGTCCAGCACAAGCCGGATGAACACAAGGAAGAAGAGGCCGAGGTCATCCGGCTCGCCGCGGAATAACGCAAATCCAACCTTCCTTTGTCGAGTAAATCGGGCGGGAACTTCGGTTCTCGCCCGTATCGTTTTTAGGACACCCGATAAAAATGCGTTACGTCCATCAAAACGGTTGCAACCATGGGCAAGGGGACTATCAAAGACGGATAGCAGCTCTGTGGATCGGCGCGGCCTCACCTCCACCATCTGGACGCGAGGCCGGCATGGCCTGGAGCTCTTGCGGGAGATGTGAGAAGGACTGTGGCGGCCAGCTTCTCGACTTCGAGAGAAAATGGCCGGTCGGGAGGACAAGATGACGGACAGCCAACGGATGAAACGCCGCCTGCGTTCGCAGGACTGGTTCGACAACCCCGATCATATCGACATGACGGCGCTTTATCTCGAGCGCTTCATGAATTACGGCATCACGCCGGAAGAGTTGCGTTCCGGCAAGCCGATCATCGGTATTGCCCAGAGCGGCAGCGACCTTACCCCCTGCAACAGGGTGCATATGGAGCTTGCCAAGCGCGTGCGCGACGGCATCCGCGATGCCGGCGGCATTCCGATCGAATTTCCGACACATCCGATATTCGAGAACTGCAAGCGCCCGACGGCTGCCCTCGACCGCAACCTCGCCTATCTCGGCCTTGTCGAAATCCTCTACGGCTATCCGCTCGACGGTGTCGTTTTGACCACCGGCTGCGACAAGACCACGCCTTCGGCGATCATGGCCGCCTCAACGGTCGATATCCCGGCGATCGTGCTCTCCGGAGGACCGATGCTCGATGGTTGGCACGAGGGGGAGCTGGTCGGCTCTGGCACGGTGATCTGGCGGATGCGGCGGAAATATGCGGCAGGTGAGATCGATCGGGAGGAGTTTCTGCAGGCGGCGCTCGACTCGGCTCCATCCGTCGGCCACTGCAATACGATGGGCACGGCTTCGACGATGAATGCGCTGGCCGAGGCGCTCGGCCTGTCGCTCACCGGCTGCGGCGCCATTCCGGCCGCCTACCGCGAGCGAGGCCAGATGGCTTATCGCACCGGACGGCGCGCCGTCGAGATCGTGTTCGAGGATCTGAAGCCATCGGATATCCTGACGCGAGCGGCTTTCCTCAATGCGATCCGTACCAATTCAGCAATCGGCGGCTCGACCAATGCGCAGCCGCATCTGGCCGCGATGGCCAAGCACGCCGGCGTCGAACTCCATGCCGACGACTGGCAGGTTCATGGTTTCGACATCCCGCTTTTGGCCAATGTCCAGCCTGCCGGTGTCTATCTCGGCGAGCGTTATCATCGCGCCGGCGGCACGCCGGCGATCATGTGGGAGCTGCTGCAGGCCGGAAAGCTCGATGGCGACTGTCGCACGGTGACAGGCCGGACGATGGCGGAGAACCTGAGAGGGCGGGAGGCGAGCGACCGCCAGGTCATCCGGCCATTCGACGAGCCGCTGAAGGAGCGGGCGGGCTTTCTCGTTCTCAAGGGCAATCTCTTCGATTTCGCCATCATGAAGATGAGCGTCGTTTCGGAGGATTTCCGCAGGCGCTATCTCCAGGAGCCCGGCCGGGAAGGCGTTTTTGAGGGCAAAGCAGTGGTCTTCGACGGGTCGGAAGATTATCATCTCCGCATCAATGATCCCGCTCTCGGCATCGACGAGAATACGATCCTGGTGATCCGCGGCGCGGGGCCGCTCGGCTGGCCGGGGTCGGCAGAGGTCGTGAATATGCAGCCGCCGGACCATCTTCTGAAGCGCGGTATCCGCAGCCTGCCGACGATCGGCGATGGCCGTCAATCGGGTACTGCCGACAGTCCCTCGATCCTCAACGCTTCGCCGGAGAGTGCTGCCGGCGGCGGCCTCGCGTGGCTTCGCACGGGTGATGTCATCCGCATCGACTTCAACCACGGGCGCTGTGACATGCTGGTGGATGACGCCGAAATCTTGCGGCGCAAGGAGGAGGGTATTCCGCCGGTGCCGGCGGATGCGACGCCGTGGCAGCGGATCTACCGCCGCACGGTGACGCAGTTAGCGGACGGCGCTGTTCTGGAAGGGGCGGCGGAATTCCGCCAAATCGCGAAAAGGCCACCGAGGCATAACCACTGATCCTGGCGCTGCGGTAAAACGCAAAAGCTTTGATCCAAAAAGGGAAAGTCGTAACCAAGATTTCACCTCGTCCTTCGTTCGAGCCTGGAGACGAGGCTTCCTTAATGCCGCCCGAAGACCATATTCCAATTATGCAAGCTTCCAAGGCTGAGACCGTGTTGCCAAGAAATAAAGCCACACGATCCGAACAAGAGTTTCAGGATCTTCTGCGCCGGCTCGAACTCGCTCTCGACGCATCCGGGATCGGCGTCTGGGAACACAGCATCGCGACTGACAGGATACTATGGGACGCGCAGATGCACCGGCTCTACGAGACCGGCGAGACATGCCGGCAAGTGCCGACATGGTTCTGGTCGAATGCGATCCATCCCGACGATCGCGAGCGAGCCGAACGTGACTTCGAGCAGGCCATCGCCGCGCGGGGCGCCTATGACTCGCAATTCCGAATCGTGCTGCCGAGCGGTGAAATCCGCCACCTTCGTTCGCGGGCGCATTTTTATGCGGATGCGGAGGGCGCGCCCTCCTTCATCGGCGCCGAATGGGATGTGACGGCCGACGTCGAACTCAACGCCGAGCTTGCCCGCCAGAAGATGATGGCCGAGGCGAGGGCGCTGGCGCTTGAGCAAAGCAATGCGCGGATCGAGCATGTCGCCGATCACGATTATCTCACCGGCCTGCCCAACCGGCGCCTTCTCGACAAGCGGCTGGCGGAGCTGCCGGTTGACCGGAGCGTCGAGACGCTTGGCGTGCTGCATCTCGACATCGACCAGTTCAAACAGATCAACGACAGTCACGGGCATGCGGCAGGCGACGTCGTGCTTCGGGCCGCAGCCCTCCGCATCGCCGCCGCCATTCCCGGGAATGGCATGGTCGCGCGCGTCGGCGGCGATGACTTCGTTATCGTGCTGGTCAATTTCGCCGATCTAGCCGAATTGAAGCTGATCACAGAGGATGTTCAGCGGCGGCTGCGCAAGAAGATCCGTTTCGGCCAGGAGATGCTGCAATCGGGTGCTTCGATCGGCGTTTCATGGAGCGGCGACCGGCGGGCACGTAACCTCTTGGCCGAAGCCGACCTGGCGCTCTACCAGGCCAAGAAGCTTGGACGCAACCGCATCGAATTCTTCACGCGGCAACTGCAGGAAGATCTGCGATCCAAGCGTCGCCTGGCCGAAGAGCTCAAGCTCGGGTTGGAGCGCGGCGAGATCGTTCCCTACTATCAGGTGCAACTCGACGCCCGCACGCGCGAGGTCATCGGCTTCGAGGCGCTGGCGCGCTGGAGGCATCCGGAGAAGGGAGTACTCGCCCCGGGGCGTATTCCTGAAGATCGCCGACGAGCACGGACTTGCGGCGGAGATCGACGCGGCGATCCTGAAACGCGTTCTCGAAGACCGGCAGTCTTGGCAGTTGCGCGGTCTTGTGGTGCCGCGCATCGCCGTCAACATCTCGGCGTCGCGTCTCGCAGACCCGGCGCTGCTCGGCAAGCTGAAGAAACTCGATATTCCGCCGGGAGCAATCGTGTTCGAGCTGGTCGAGACGATTTTCCTCGACGACAGCGACGAGAAGATGTTCGATCATATCGATGACATCAAACAGATGGGCGTCGACATCGAGATCGACGATTTCGGATCGGGCCATGCCTCGCTCATCGGCCTCGTCAAGCTGCGGCCGAAGCGGCTGAAGATCGACCGGCAACTCATTGCAGAGGTCGTCAGCTCGGACGAGCAGCGGCGCGTGGTGGGATCAATCGTCGAAATCGCCAAGGCGCTCGATGTCGAGGTGATCGCCGAGGGCATCGAGACCGAGGCACATGCCGCCGTGCTGGCGCAGCTGGGTTGCGACGGCCTGCAGGGCTATGCGTTCGGCTATCCAGCTCCGGCAGCCGAGACAGCCAGGCTGTTCCCATCGGTCACGGGCGGAGCCGAGGAGCACAAGGCAGCGATAGGAGGCTGATTTGTGCTCCAAATCCTTTTCGTCTGAGGGATGAGTTAGAGAGCGGATTCGGCGCGACATTTTATTCCGGCCAGCGAGACGATAAATTTCGCGGCAAGTAATTTTCTTGAGCTTGCAACGGCATTGTTTCATGGTAATGCGGAAACGAAGCTTACGGCATTGCATCGAAAATCATTATACGCGTCGTCAAGACCATGAGCGCGCGCTTCTCAAGCATTCGCAGATGCGATCGGGGGAGCCGTGACCTGACAATTGCTTTGCTGTTGGCGGGATGGACTTGCAGGACATTCAATCTGGGAAGGTCGCATGAATTCGGAATTTGCCGTTCGTTCGATGCGGCCCGGCGAATTGGAGCTCGTGCTCGAATGGGCGCGTCAGGAGGGGTGGAATCCCGGCCTCGACGATTCGCTTGCATTTCTCGAAGCCGATCCGTCGGGGTTTTTCGTCGGCGCGATCGGTGAAGTCCCTGTCGGCTCGATCTCGGTCGTCAAATATGGCGACAGCTTCGCCTTTCTCGGCCTCTACATCGTCCACCCCGATTTTCGCGGCAAGGGTTACGGCAAGGCGATCTGGGAAGCGGCGATCGCGACGGCGGAGGGCCGGACGATCGGTCTCGATGGTGTTGCCGCTCAGCAAGAGAACTACCGCAGGGCCGGCTTCGAACCCGCTTATACCACCCTTCGCTATGGCGGCGTTCCCACCACCCTGCCGGCTTCCCCCCTCGTCGCGCAGCCGGTGCTGGATTCGCGCCTGGAAGGGCTGCTGCGTTATGATTCGGCGGTCTTTCCGCAGCCGCGGGAAGCCTTCCTTGCCGCCTGGTGCACGGGCCGCAAGGGGCGCCGCACCGCAGTGGTGCGCAAGAACCATAAGATCCGCGGTTACGGGACGATCCGCCGCTGCTACGAGGGCTATAAGATCGGCCCGCTCTTTGCCAACGACGCAGACAGCGCCGCGGCACTGCTTGCCGAATTGATTCCAGAGGCAAAGGGGGCTCCGGTCTTCATCGACATTCCCGCCGAGCATCGTGAGGCAATCGCGCTTGCGGAAGGCCTCGGGCTTCAACCGGCGTTCGAGACGGTGCGCATGTATCGCGGACCGGCCCCGGCCATCCCGATGAAGCACGTCTTCGGAGTGACGACGCTGGAGCTTGGTTAAGCCCTAATCCATGGGTGAGGCGGGGACCGTCGGAGCCGAAGTTTTCGGCCGGCCTTTTTCGGCGATTGCGATACCGCCCAACGTCAGTGCCAGCGCGATGACGTGGAAGGACTGCAGCCTTTCGCCGATCAGAGCAACGGAGAGCAGGGTTCCGAACACCGGCACCAGATTGATGAAAAGGCCGGCCCGGTTGGCGCCGATCGCCTCGACTCCCTTGATATAAAGAATCTGCGCCAGCAGCGAGGGGAAGGTCGCAGTGTAGAAAGTGATGACCCAACCGGCCTGATCCGGCCATTGCGCGGCGCCGCGGCCTGCTTCCCATAGCAGCAGCGGCACTGAGGTCAGCATGGCGCCGAGCGCGGGGAATGCCATCAGCGTGCGCCAGTCGAGCGGTGGCTTCCAGCGCAGGAAGATCGTGTAAACCGAATAGGCTGCGATGGCGATCAGCATCAGCCCGTCGCCGCGGTTGAGGCTCAATTGCAAGAGCGTCTTCAGGTCGCCGTGGGCGGCGGTCAGAGCGACGCCGATCAGCGTCATACCGAAGCCCAGACATTGCGCCAGCGAGATTCCGGTGCGGAAGAACATGAAATTCAACAGGAAGATCAGCATCGGAATGCCGGCCTGCTCGATGGCGACATTGATCGCCGTCGTATATTGCAGGGCTGAATAAAGCATGGCGTTGAAGGTGGTGTAGCCGACGACGCCGTAGAAGAGCAGCAGCGGCAGGTTCTTCCTGACCACCGGCCAATCCTTTTTGAGTTGCGGCACCGAGATCAGGGCGATCAGCGTCACGGCGATGAACCAGCGCAGGAAGGTCAGCATCATCGGGCTGATGTGGCCGACCGCGAGCTTGCCGGCGACGGAATTGCCGCCCCAGCAAAGGGTGGCGATGACGAGACAGATATAGGCCGTGGCTTGCAAGAGCGTTCTTCCCGTCTTTTTGCGGTCGCCGGGCGGCGTTTTGTAACCGGCAATAGCCTGGCGGCGGCTGATTTGTCACGTAAAAAGCCCAATCTGCTGCGACAACAGGGTCGCTTTCCAAAAAACAAAGCTTTATAGATGCGCGGGTTTGAGCAGGTGCGCGGTTCTGCGCCGGTAACAGGAAGAGTTGGATGACGAACGTAGTCGTGGTCGGTTCGCAATGGGGTGACGAAGGCAAGGGCAAGATTGTCGACTGGCTTTCGGAGCGTGCGGATATCGTTGTGCGCTATCAGGGCGGACACAATGCCGGCCATACGCTCGTCATCGACGGCACGAGCTACAAGCTCTCGCTCTTGCCGTCCGGCGTCGTGCGCCCGGGCAAGATGGCCGTCATCGGCAACGGCGTCGTCGTCGATCCGCATGCGCTGATCGCCGAGATCGGCCGGCTGGAGGCGCAGGGCGTGACGGTTACGCCCGATAATCTGCGCATCGCAGACAATGCGACGCTCATTCTTTCCCTGCACCGCGAGCTCGACGCGATGCGCGAGGATGCGGCATCGAACAGCGGCACCAAGATCGGCACGACGCGTCGCGGCATCGGCCCGGCCTATGAAGACAAGGTCGGCCGCCGCGCCATCCGGGTCATGGATCTGGCCGATCTCGACAGTCTTTCCGGCAAGGTCGACCGTATCCTGACGCATCACAATGCGCTTCGCCGCGGCCTCGGCGTCGCCGAGGTCAGTCACCAGGCGATCATGGAGGAACTCACCTCCATCGCCGACCGGGTTCTGCCCTTCCGCGATACGGTCTGGCTTTTCCTTGACAAGGAGCGCCGAAAGGGCTCCCGCATCCTCTTCGAAGGCGCGCAGGGCAGCCTGCTCGACATTGACCACGGCACCTATCCCTTCGTGACCTCGTCGAACACAGTGGCCGGTCAGGCGGCCGCCGGTTCTGGCATGGGACCGGGTTCGCTCGGCTACATCCTCGGCATTACTAAGGCCTATACGACGCGCGTCGGCGAAGGTCCGTTTCCGACGGAGCTCACCAACGAGATCGGCCAGTTCCTCGGCGAAAAAGGCCATGAGTTCGGGACCGTAACCGGGCGTAAGCGTCGCTGCGGCTGGTTCGACGCCGCACTGGTGCGCCAGTCGGTCGCAACCAACGGCATTACCGGCATCGCACTTACGAAGCTCGATGTGCTCGACGGTCTCGAGGAATTGAAGATCTGCGTCGGTTATATGCTCGACGGTGAACAGATTGATCATCTTCCCGCAAGCCAGGGAGCGCAAGCTAGAGTCGAACCGATCTACATCACGCTGGAGGGATGGAAGGAATCGACCGTCGGCGCCCGCAGTTGGGCGGATCTTCCGGCGCAGGCGATCAAATATGTTCGCCAGGTCGAAGAACTGATCGGGGCGCCGGTCGCGCTCCTTTCCACCAGTCCGGAGCGGGACGACACGATACTTGTGACCGATCCGTTTGAGGATTAAGGTCACGGGCCACTGTGGAGGACAGTTCGGCAGAAGCCGGACTTCTTGAGAAAGTACGAATGGCGGATTTTATTGCAGTTATTCGGCGGGCCGTTGACGGCCTGGCTGAAAATACCCCCGAGATGCGGGTGAAAGTCTACGAACGTGCTCGCGGCGCGGTGCAGCGGCAGCTCGAGAACATGAAGCCGCGTCCGCCGGAAGCCATGCTGCAACGCCAGCTCGAAAAGCTCGAGGCCGCCATCCGCGAAGTGGAGGCAGAACACTCCGAAGCGCTGCCGCTCGACGAGGCGGCTGGCGCTGTGCCGGAAATCTTGGAAGAGCAGGTGGTTCCCGGCGAAAGCGAACCAGCGCCTGTGCCGCAGGCGGCTGCAGACGCGCCGATCGATGAAGCCGATGCTGAATCGCCGGCGGCCGAAATCGTCGACGAGCCCGACCACAGGGTAGCCGACGCACGACAGGAAACCCAGGAAGATGTCGCGGCCGAGGAGCCCGAGCCAGCGGAATTCGAGCCCTCGGAAACACCGGTTTCCGCCGAGACAGCTGAACCCGTCGAGTCTCACTGGCATCCCTCGCATGAGGAGGAGGCGCCGGCCGAAGAATGGCATGCCGGCGAGGCGCGTGACGTCGCTGCCGAAGAAGTGCTGCCGGAACATCACGATTTCGAAGCGCCGTCTGCCAGCCATCCCGACGAGGAGGCCGTCGAACAGTATGCCGACGAGCAGCATTCCGTCGAAGCCGAGAAGGTCGCGGCCGAACCTGCGACTGAGAGCCATGAGCCGGAGGCCGATACGGCTTACGAGCCCATCGAGTCGTTTCAGCCGATCCCACGCGGAATAGAGCATGCCTCCAATCGGCTGGTGGAGCCGGTCGCTGATTTCGATCGCGCGCAGGAATTCGTCGAACACAGCCGGGAGGAGCCGCTGCAGGCAGATGCCGCGGCCCATTTCGATCCCGTCTGGACCGAGCCTGCCGCCGAAACACCAGCTCCGGCGCCCAAGGATGCCGAGACCGAGTGGGCCGAAGAGGAGCTCCGGCAATATTCGGAAACGGCGCCGATCACCGCCGACGCTTCGGCGCGCGCCTTCGACGACGTAATATCGAGCCTGGAGAAAATGGCGCCCGCCGCTGTCATGCCGGCCGCCAAGGAAGCTTTCTCCTGGGAGAAGGCCGCGTTCGACGATCTGCCGCCGATCGAGGCGGGCACCGACAAGAAGACGCCGGTTTCCTCGCATTTCGACGATGTCGATATCTTCGCGGAAGTGCACGACGGCAAGCCCACACCCGCCGCTGGCGCGCCGAGCGAGGGTTGGCGTGAAGCGAAGGCGCTGCGTGGCTATGA
The DNA here is from genome assembly GCF_900094625.1 of Rhizobium aethiopicum. GTDB lineage: Bacteria > Pseudomonadota > Alphaproteobacteria > Rhizobiales > Rhizobiaceae > Rhizobium > Rhizobium aethiopicum. The sequence goes on from NZ_FMAJ01000011.1 coordinate 110,536, forward strand.
CCGGCGCGGCCCGATAGCCATTGACGATGACGACGCCAATCCGGCGATGGATATCGATCAGATCGTCGCCTCCAAGCTGCAGGGCAAGAATTTCCGCATGGAGCCGAAGCGCCGCCGCTTCGGCATCGGCACGGTGCTCACTCTCCTCTTCGCGCTCATCCTGATCGGTGGCGGCGCCTATGCCGGCTGGATGAACAGAGAGGCGCTGGTGGCGATGGTCGATGGGCTTGTTAGCTCGGCGCCGTCGCAGGCTACCAGGAACGAGCCGGCAACGACGACGGCGGAGTCCGAAACTCCGGCCCAGCCGACGCCGACGCCAGCCCAACCCGCCACGCCGGAAGCGCAGAATACGCCAGCGGCACCGGCACAGCCGAACCAGCAAGTGGCATCATTGAACAATGATGGTGCGGCCGCGAATTCCAAATTTACGCAGCGCCTGCTTTCCGACGGGACCGAAGTCGACAGTGGCCCGGCGACGGTGCCGGGAACGCCGACCGCCGAGGGAAAATCGGTAGCCGAGCAGAACGTCGCGGCAGCGGATACGCCGGCTGCCGGCGCGCAAGGCGGTACGGCACCGCCCGAAACGCTGACTCCCAACGGCCCTGCAGCATCGCCGCAGCAGACCGCGCCGGTTGGCTCGTCGCAGAAAATGTTCCTCTATGAGGAGCGCATCGGCCAGAGCTCGCCGACGGCGATCGAAGGATCGGTCGTCTGGAGCGTACAGCACGAGGCTGGCCAGGGCGGCCGGCAGGAGGCGACGGTGCAGGGCAACGTCACCGTTCCCGAGCGCAATCTATCGGCTCTCGTCACCTTCAAGCGCAATTCCGATCCGTCGCTGCCGGCAAGCCACCTTGTCGAGATCGTCTTCTCGGTGCCGCCGAATTTCGAAGGCGGCAGCATCGAAAGCGTCCAGCGCATTTCGATGAAGCGCACGGAGCAGGATCGCGGCGACGCGCTGATCGCGGTGCCGGCCAAGATCACCGACGATTTCCATATGATCGCGCTCAACGATTATCCCGATGCGCGTAAGGCCAACCTCGAGCTCATGTCGAGCCGCAGCTGGATCGATATCCCGATCACCTACCGCAACGGCCGCCGCGCGCTGCTGACGATGGAGAAGGGCAATTCAGGAATGGAGGCCTTCAATACCGCCATCAAGGAATGGACCGCGCTCGGGGATGTTTCGACGAGCCAGTGAGTGGGCTCTCGGTGCGTTGTGCCACCGGCCCCCTCATCCGCCTGCCGGCACCTTCTCCCCGCTGGGGAGAAGGGAATAGGCGGCGTCCTGCTGCACGGCGCGCCTTCAACGTCCTCCTGCCGGCATCGCCCGCCACCAAAAACGCCACCTCCCCGTATGAGGGAGGTGGCGTTCTAATTCTCAAGTTCAGCCGATCAGGCCGTGGCTTCGACGACGCGAATTGCCTTGGCGCGCTCAAGGGCCTCCTTGCGGACGGCATCCTGCACCTTTTCAAAGGCGCGGACTTCGATCTGGCGGACGCGTTCGCGGCTGATGTCGAATTCAGCCGACAGGTCTTCCAGGGTCACCGGTTCCTCGGCGAGGCGACGGGCCTCGAAGATGCGGCGCTCGCGTTCATTCAGCACGCTCATCGCCTTCGCCAGCATACGCCGGCGGGTCTCGAGTTCGTCCTGTTCGATCAGCACATCTTCCTGGCTGTCGTGGTCGTCCACCAGCCAATCCTGCCATTGACCGCTGTCGCCTTCGGCCGCCTTGATCGGCGCGTTCAGTGAAGCGTCGCCGGAGAGGCGGCGGTTCATCGAGATGACCTCCTCCTCCGAGACGTTCAGCTTGGTGGCAATTTCCGATACATGCTCCGGCTTCAAGTCACCGTCATCGATCGCCTGGATGCGACCCTTCAGGCGGCGCAGGTTGAAGAACAAGCGCTTCTGGTTTGCGGTCGTGCCCATCTTCACCAGCGACCACGAGCGCAGGATATATTCCTGGATCGAGGCCTTGATCCACCACATGGCGTAGGTGGCGAGGCGGAAACCGCGCTCGGGGTCGAATTTCTTGACCGCCTGCATCAGGCCGACATTGCCTTCAGAGACAACTTCGCCGATCGGCAAGCCGTAGCCGCGATAACCCATCGCGATCTTCGCGACCAGGCGGAGATGGCTGGTGACGAGCTTGTGGGCGGCGTCGCGGTCGCCATGCTCGGCATAACGTTTGGCTAGCATATATTCCTGCTGCGGCTCCAGCATGGGAAATTTGCGGATTTCGTCGAGATAACGATTGAGGCCGGCTTCGCCGGCGGTAATGGACGGCAAGGTATTTCGGGCCATAGTGCACCCTCCTGAAGTGAATTCCGGCTCCCGATGGAAACGCGTCCCCGCGTCGAAAAGGCAAACCGGGACGTGCGGCTTTCTACCCAAGCCCGCACTAAGTCTATATACAGATAAGTATGGCGAAACGGCGGTTCAAGGGACCGCTCACGCAGGTGTGAGGCGGGGAGGGCGGCATCCCGGAGCCGCCTTTATCGCCGCAGAGCCTCGACCAGTTCCACCATATCGTTCGGCAGCGGAACCTCGAAATGCATGAGTTCGCCGGTGCGGGGATGCTCGAATTGCAGCATGAAGGCGTGCAGCGCCTGGCGGTCGAACCCCTTGACCACCTTTCGGATCTCTTCGGGCAGCAGATTTGCCTTGGTCCTGAAACCGGCCCCGTAAACCATGTCGCCGAGCAGCGGGTGACCGATATGGGCCATGTGCACGCGTATCTGATGGGTGCGGCCGGTTTCGAGGTGGCACTCGACCAGCGATGCGAGCGCCGTCGCATCAGGGTTCTCATGAAAGCGCTCGATCACCTGATAGTGCGTAATTGCGTGATCGGCGTCCTGACTGTCGGGGCGCTTCACGGCGCGGCGGGTGCGGTCGCCGGTGGCACGGCCAAGAGGCGCGTCGACCGTGCCGGACAGCGTGCGAGGGCGCCCCCAGACGACCGCCTGATAAGCCCGCTCCAGCGGCATGGTGCGGCCGTGGTCGGCAAATTGAAGCGAGAGGTGGCGATGGGAGATGTCGTTCTTGGCGACAACCATGACGCCTGTCGTGTCCTTGTCGAGGCGATGGACGATGCCGGGGCGACGCACGCCGCCGATACCGGAAAGCGTATCGCCGCAATGATGGATAAGCGCGTTGACCAGCGTTCCTGTCCAGTTGCCGGGGCCGGGATGGACGACCAGGCTAGCCGGCTTCGATATGACGATGAGGTCGTCGTCCTCGTGCAGGATATCTAGCGGGATATCCTCACCCTGCGGAGTCGGGTCTTCCGGCTCGGGCAAGGTGATCTCGAAACTGTCGCCTACACGCACCTTGCGCTGCGGATCGGTAATCTGCTCGCCCCGCAGAGAAACCCAGCCGTCCTTGATCAGCGCCTTGATGCGGCTGCGGGAAAAATCCTCGCCGACCTGCGCCGTCAGCCAGGCGTCGAGCCTGCCTTCGGCGGTTTCATCGGCGGTCAGGACTTTTCTAATGCCGGCTGCTTGTTTAAAGGGGTCGCTCAAGACGCTTCTTCTCCGACGCATTTTTAGAACGGGACGCACAGATGACAGCAATCGAGCCAGACGACCAGGAAGAGAAGCCCCTTGATCCGGCAATGGAAAGTGTCCGGCGCAAGATGGTCCGCCTGCAGATCGTTTCCGGCGCCATCATGTTCGTGAGCCTTATGGCGGTCTTCGGCGCGGTTGTCTATAAGACGATGCGGGAGCCCAAGGCGACGGCGTCCACTGCCGCAGCCTCCGAGGTACCTTCGGATGCGCCGCTTGCGGCGACCCTTTCGCTGCCGCTCGGGTTCAAGGTGCAGTCCACCTCGTTTTCGGCGGGGCAGATCCTGTTCTATGGCGAAACGGTCGAGGGCAGTAACAAGGCGCTGGTGTTCGACCTCAAGACCGGCCGCACCATCGCCGACGTCACCGTCGCGGGGAAGTGAGGCCAGATGGCCGCCGACCCGATCGTCATCGACAGCGCGGACGATCCGCGCATCTCTGAATTTCGCGACATCAGAGAGCGTGACCTGACCGGCCGGGAGAACCGCTTCATCGCCGAGGGCACCGTCGTGCTGCGCATGCTCGCCGAGGCGCATGCGGCAGGCGGCGGCTTCTCAGCCGAAAAAATCCTGCTGCTGCGCAATCGCGTCGACGGCGTGCAGCCCATCCTGGAGCGCTTTCCGGCCGGTGTGCCGGTTTATGTCGCCAAGGCTGATGTGCTCGACAGTGTCGTCGGCTTTCATCTGCATCGCGGCGTTCTTGCACTCGGCAGGCGGGACGACCGTGGCGAGGCAGCGCTTTTCGACGCATTGCCGGAACGGGCGCTGGTGCTGGTCGGCTGCGGCATTTCCAATCACGACAATGCCGGCTCGATGTTCCGCAACGCCGCCGCCTTCCGGGCGGATGCGGTGCTGCTCGACGAAACTTGCTGCGATCCGCTTTATCGGAAAGCGCTGCGTGTGTCGGTCGGTTCGGTGTTGAGCGTTCCGCACCGGCGCGGTGGCAAGGCGCTGGATCTTCTCCTGGCGCTTGCCGAACGGGGTTTTGCCATCTGGACGCTTTCGCCCCATGGCAAGACTGATATCCGCGCCATTCCGGCTGCGGCGCGCATGGCGCTTGTCGTCGGCACGGAGGGGGAGGGCTTGCCGGAGACGCTGCTGGCGCGCTTTCAGAGCGCGCGGATCCCGCAAGCGGACGAGCTCGATAGCCTCAACGCGGCGACTGCGACAGGGATCGCACTGTTTTCCATGGCTTCCGCGATAGGACGGATCTGACGCCTGGAGCGGGTGTGTGCTACGGGTTCATAAAGACACGCCTAGCACGCTGTGCTAGCGCAGCGGATGGGCGATGATGGCGGCCGCCCTGTCGGCCAGGCTGACGCGATCGTTCGGGTTTTTGTTGCCAGTATCCGGCAGCAACGAGCGGATCGGCGAAGAAGGGCCTTCGTTGAGCGCGGTCAGGGCCACCATGTTGGCGGCGATCGAGGCGATCTCCTCTCGGATCGCGCCATCGCGTCCAGTCACGGCCTTTGCCTTCTGCAGGCGCTCGGCAAGGGCGGCGCTGCGCATGCGTACATCTTCGCCGATCTCCGCCGTGATGGCGGCAGTGTCGATTGCGGATTCGCCTGCGTCTTCGGCCGTCAATTCCGCCGGCAGTTCCGCCGTCATATTGACCAGGCCGGCGTCGCGCAGCACCCGGTTGATCTTGCGGATCTCGGCATTGGCGGCTTTTAGCTGCTCCTTCAATTTGGCGATCTCCTGCTGGCGGCGGCCGAGGAGGGTTTCCTTCTCGGCGGCGGAAGCGCTTTCACGTGCAGCCTTATCCTCCAGTCGGATCAGCATATGCTGCTGCTGCGTCAGTTTCTGTTCGGCATCCCTGGCGCGCTTCTGCAGCAGCGTGACGTCCTGGCGCAACGTGTCGCGTTCGTCGCGCAGCGCGTTGGCGCGGAATTTCAGGCTTTCCGCCTCGGTCTCACGCGCGGCCAGGTCGATCCTCAGCCCGTCGGCCTGTTCGCTGAGCTTGCTCAGCCGGGTGCGCATTGTCGTTAATTCGCTCTCCTTGTTGGCAGCGGATTGTTCGGCAATATGCAGGTTGGTCTTCAACTGGCTTATATAGTTCTCATCCTTGCGCAGACGCGAGCGCTGTTCGGCCGCCTCGACATGCATCTCGCCAATCTGAGCCTGCAATTCGCCGATCTCGGCGGCGAGCCGGCCGGCATCGACGGCCAGCGCATCGTGCCGCAGCTGGAGCGACAAGGATTTCTCGCGCTCACGCAGGAGGTCCTGGGTGGTGCGGGCGTTTTCAGCGGCATGGAGTGCGCGCACCATATCCTTCTGGGCGCGAACTTCCTGCGGGCTCAGCGGCATCGTCGCCTTGAGACGGTTCTCGGTATACCAGACAATGCGGCGGTGAACGGCCGGCGAGACCAGAAAGACGAGGAAGGCCGCGGTCAGGAAGCCCAAGCCGAACAAGAGAGCGTATTCGATCACGGCGCGGCCATCGATTCGAAAAGTTAATACGGGGTCAGCCGTGATGATTAAGCACGCATGGCACCCGCGGGCAAGGCCGCCGATGCGAACGGCGGCAATTTCCAGCGGCCCTGCGGCTTCAGAACGGGTTCCAGGTCGGCGCCTGGGTGATCTTGAGATACCCGACATTGACGCCGAGGCGGGCGCCGACGCCGGTGCGGATCGGAACAACCAACACGTCGTTGTTCTTCAGCACCGTCATGCCGAAGCCGGCGATCACATAGGCCGAGCCGCTGACGCCGCCGAAACGGGCATAGATGCCGTCGATGGAGGGCAGGTCGTAGACCAGCATCATGACGCGCGAGCCTTGGCCGCCGTAATCGATGCCGAGGGACGGCCCTTGCCAGTAGAGCGGATGTGCGCCCGCATTTTTGGTGTTCAGCTGGCCTTCGCCGTAGGTGAGGCCGGCGATGAAGGCGCCGCCGCCTTCCTGTCCGAGAATGTAACCATTCGGCAGGCCGTATTTCTGGAAGGCGCTCTCGACCACCTTGGCAAGGCCTCCGCTGGCCGAGCCGAAGAAGGAGTGACCGGCATCGACGATTTCCTGCATCGTATACTGACCGTTGTCCTGGGCAGCGGCCGGGCGGGCAATCATCAACGAGGAGAAGACGAGGGCCGAAAGCAACCTGCAGAAGCCAATGAATCGGTGCGGAAATCGAGGGCGCATGGTGTCATCCGTTCGTCGTTTGGCTGGAGCGGGCACCCGCTCGCGTCGATTGCTGCATTTTGCGCCGATGATCTTAACAATCGGTTTACCAAATATGGTGTCATTATGGCACCGAGAACGATCGCAAACTTCGCGCAATTTTGATGAAGCATATTTATGGGCGCGATGAGATTGCCGCCCTTCAGGAGACGATGATGTCCAAGAACCCGAACCTCACCCTGTCCGGCCCGGATCTGGCCGCGCTTCTCTGCAGCCGCGTTTGCCACGATGTCATCTCGCCCGTCGGCGCGATCAATAACGGCCTGGAGCTTCTGGACGAAGGCGGCGCTGACTCCGATGCGATGGATCTGATCCGCACCAGTGCGCTCAACGCTTCCGTCCGCCTGAAATTCGCGCGCCTCGCCTTCGGCGCGTCGGGTTCAGTCGGCGCCTCAATCGATACCGGCGAGGCCGAGCGGGCCGCCAAGGATTTTGCGCTCGCCGAGAAGAAGACCGAGGTGATCTGGAACGGACCGCGCGCCATCGTCGCCAAGAATCGCGTCAAGCTGCTGCTCAACCTCTTCCTCGTCGCCTATTCGGCTATACCACGCGGCGGCGTGCTCGAGGTGACGCTCGAAAATCCCGAATTCGACGCCAAGTTCAAGCTCACGGCGAAAGGCAAGCTGATGCGGTTGCCCCCGAAATTCGTCGAGATATCGACCGGCACGATCGAAGAGGCGATCGACGCCCATTCGATCCAGCCCTATTACGCGGTGCTTCTGGCCGAAGAGTGCGGAATGACGCTGGATCACAGCGCAAGCCCGGATGAACTGGTGTTCACGGCGGTAGTTGCTGCGGTCTGATTTCGCTGCGCGGAGGGGCGTCTGCGCCCGTCTGGTAACGATTCTTTAGCCTGATGGACCTATTCTCTTAGGTTGTAAGAGACCCCTCGCTGCGACGAATGCGGGGAAAAGGAGCGGCCATGCAAAGGTTCATGATCACCGATAATTCGGACATCGTCCGCAAGGTCGGCAAGCGCATTCTCTCCGAACTCGACTTTCTCGTCAGCGAGGCCTCCAATGCCGCCGAGGCGCTGCAGCACTGCCAGACAGAGCTGCCGGAATATCTGATCGTCGACTCCGGCATGGAAGGTGCGCTTGAGCTCATCGCGGCCATCCGCGCCATGGACGGCGGCAAGGAGGTCAAGATCTATTACTGCGTCATCGAGGCCGACCTAAAGAAGCTGATGGCGGGTAAACGAGCCGGTGCTACCGATTTCCTGCTGAAGCCGTTCGACCGCAAGATCCTGACCGCCGTTTTCGGAAATCGCGCAATCGCCGCCTGACGGCGTACCCGATATCGGTGGTTCCCGCGGCGTGGGGCTAGGACAGCGCTTGTGCTTTCGACCAGCGCTACGCCTGCATTTCCTTAGCTGAGATTAAACGAACCCGGCCGATCCGGCCTGGGGCTGCCCGTTCCTTATTGCCTACAAAACGAAAAATCCCGCCGGAAGGGCGGGATTTCGTCATCCGATAAGGGGGATCGGAAGATCAAGCGGTTTCCGCATATTCGGTGCCATCAGGCTCGCGAAGAACATAACCACGGCCCCAGACGGTCTCGATGTAGTTGGCGCCGCCGGCGGCATTGGCGAGCTTCTTGCGCAGCTTGCAGATAAAGACGTCGATGATCTTCAGTTCCGGCTCGTCCATGCCGCCATAAAGGTGGTTCAGGAACATTTCCTTGGTGAGCGTGGTGCCCTTGCGGAGCGAAAGCAGCTCCAGCATCTGGTATTCCTTGCCCGTCAGGTGGACGCGCTGGCCGCCGACTTCGACGGTCTTGGCGTCGAGGTTGACGATGAGCTCGCCGGTCATGATGACCGACTGTGCGTGACCCTTGGAGCGGCGAACGATAGCGTGGATGCGGGCGACGAGCTCGTCCTTGTGGAACGGCTTGGTCATGTAGTCGTCGGCACCGAAGCCGAGGCCGCGAACCTTGTCTTCAATGCCGGCCATGCCCGACAGAATGAGGATCGGTGTCTTGACCTTCGACAGCCGGAGAGTGCGAAGCACTTCATATCCGGACATGTCGGGCAGGTTCAGATCGAGCAGGATGATATCGTAATCATACAGCTTGCCCAGATCGACGCCTTCTTCACCGAGATCGGTGGTATAAACATTAAAACTCTCAGATTTGAGCATCAACTCGATGCTCTGCGCCGTAGCGCTGTCGTCCTCGATGAGAAGTACCCGCATAATTATCCCCTTTACCGCCGCCGAAAGGTGGTCTGGCCCCCTACACGCTACCCGAACAAGCTACGTGATTTGGAAGCTGCCACGAAATGGTTAACAAATTCTAATTCACTCTGGCAAGGAGTATCGAATTTATTAAATAATTTTTCCATTTCTCTGTTTTCCAATAGGAATCTCAAAAAGGCGTTCCTCAATGTTTACATTAGGAAACAGCGCTAAGTGATTCATCCGACTCGCCAATGAAAAGGTTCGAAGTTCATGCCGCGGCATTTACCGACCCTTAAATCATCGGGCCTATCATTAACGATGCCCGTAAACGAAAGGTTACCAGCGGTAGGTTTTTGTTAATATCGCAGGAAATTTTTTAGCAAACCGTGTCAAAGCGGCGCGCAGGGCGGTTTCAAGTTGAGCCGGGGTCTCGCATCACGGGAGTAATGCGTATGAAGTCGCGAGAAAGTCTCGTTCGCCTGAAAGAGTTTCAGGTGAACGAAAAACGACGTCAATTGCAGCAGTTGCAGATGATGATGTCCGAATTCGAACGGATGACGAAGGATCTGGAGAGCCAGATCGTCGTCGAGGAAAAGAAGTCCGGTATATCAGACCCGAATCACTTTGCTTATCCGACCTTCGCCAAGGCCGCGCGTCAGCGGGCCGACAACCTGCAGGTTTCGATCAAGGAACTGAAGATGCAGGAAGAGGCGCTGGAAATGGCGCTTGAGGAGATGCAGGCGGAATATGCAAGGGCGACGGCGCTGGAAGAACGTGACAGCGGTGCCCGCGCCAGGGCCTGAGAGAAAATGCGGGCGCCGGCTTCGGCGCCTTCGGAATCACCTCAGAGAAGCCATGTATGATGGGCACGCCGTCCGTCATACATGGCTTTTGGTGTTCGCTTTTTGACGATTGCCGATCGTCCCAGATCAGCCGCACTTTCGGGCCGGGTTCAATTCACGACATCCTTCCATTCCGGGTGGCGTTGCGCCTGCGCCTTGAAGAAGGGGCATAGCGGGATGATTTTCCAGCCACCGGCCCGTGCCGCCTCGACCGCGTGGAGCGCCAACGCCTGGCCGACACCTTTGCCTCGCAGCGCATCGGGAACGGCGGTATGGTCGATGATGACAAGTTTCGGCGATGTGCGTGAAAAGGTCATCTCCGCCTCGTGCCCCTCGACGTCGGCGGCATAACGACCGCCGGAGGCGCTTTCCTCATTTCGAATGTCCATCGTCTTTCCTCGTGCACAGAAATCTATCGGAGCCAACGGTGACACGGCGGCGCGGACGTGCCAAGCCGATGAAACACTTCCTGGGGGAGACGCAGTGTTCATGAAAAATGTCGGATCGGCGCAAGGTTCGCGGCAATGAGCGCGCTTTCGATCATCCGCCCCGCTCTCCTCGTAGCAGCGCCCTTCCTCCTGGCGCTCGGCCTCATCTTGCCGCTGATCCGTTTCGAGACGCTGTATTTCTTCGATCAGACCCCGTCGCTCATCGAAATCGTTGTCTCGCTCTGGCAGGGCGGAGATGGGCTGCTGGCGGCGATCGTCGCGCTGGTTTCGATCGTGCTGCCGTTTCTGAAGTTGATCGGGATTGCCGCGGAAGCGACGGCTGCCGGCGGCGGTGCCGGGAGCCTGTTTTATCGTCGCGTCGTGCCGCATCTGTCCAAGTGGTCAATGATGGACGTGCTGCTGGTCGCGATCGTCATTGCTGCGGCGAAGACAACGGGGTTGGCGGATGCCTTCACGCAGCCCGGCCTCTGGTGCTACGCCGCCTCGTCAATGATTTCGGGCCTTCTTCATTCCCTGATGGGAGATGCGTCCGGCCCGAAATAATTATTGATGATGGCGTGGGATCAGTGGCGGTATTGCTGGATGCGCGTGGTGCGCAGGCCGGCGAGGCCATGGCTGTTGATCGACGACTGCCAGGAAAGGAACTCTTCGACCGTGAGCGTGTAACGCTCGCAGGCCTCTTCCAAGCTCAACAGGCCACCGCGAACAGCCGCGACAACCTCTGCCTTGCGGCGGATCACCCAGCGCCGCGTATTGGGCGGTGGAAGGTCCGCGATGGTCAGGGGACTGCCATCGGGGCCGATGACATATTTTACTCGGGGACGTATCATTTCGGTCATTGGACTCTCTACACAACTCAAGACCACGAGCGTCACTCTAGCCTGCCACATTTAAAAATTGCCTAAGCCCATCGTAAGACTTTGATAACAACTTTAGGTGCCCCGGGGTGGCCGGTGAATGGGCGGTCGGATCAGCAGTCTGGCCGCAAAGCCCCTTCGTTCGGAAGCCGCCAACCTGTTTTCCCGCAGCAGACTGGTGGCAACGATGAAGCGCAGGTTCCGCCGATCTTCTGTGACGGGGGATCAGTTTGCGGGCGGTGCGGCCAATCGGGAAATCACCGCACTGACACGGCTCTTTCCGGTGGGTAAGCGGAAGATAGCTTCGCCTCTGCGTTGCCCGACGCTGACCTGAAATAAAACATTTTGCTTTTTCGCGCAGTGCCGATGCCGGCGGTAGCTATCGCACAACAGCAACGCAGAAGATTGCCGGTCGAATGGTTCACCCGGTGCGAAATCGTGTGCCCGCGCGGGTCGCCGGCAGGAGTGAGATCACGATCGATCTCGCTCTATCGTCGCACAGGGTCGCTATTTAAAGCGCAAGAGGCGCAAGCGCGATTCGATCAACCGCGCGCGGGCGCTTGCCATAACATTGCTGTGCCGGCTGCTCCGAGGCAGCCGGCGCTTTCTCAAAACAAGCGTGGAGCATGTCGCGCATAAACTGTGCGCGGTTAAGCGATAACGACATGCGTAAAAAGCAAAGAGCTAAAGCGCGGGCCAGGCGAACCTGAAAGACCGTGACGCGCTTTAGAAGCCTTTTCCGCCGGTCAATTCGGAAATGACGGTCCCGACAATGATGCGCATATCCATCCAAATCGAGAAATTTCCGACATAATAAAGATCGCAGGCAATGCGGGCGCGCGCCTTGGCCGGACGGTCGGTCGGGCCGCGCAGGCCACGCATCTGAGCGAGACCGGTCATGCCGGGGCGCATCGAGTGGCGCTGATGGTATTCCGGCACGAGCTCTTCATAGAGCATGCCGCCGGCGCGCATGCCGATTGCATGGCAGCGAGGTCCGACAACCGACATATCGCCCAGCAGCACGTTCAACAGCTGCGGCAGCTCGTCGATATTGGTGCGGCGCAGAATGGCGCCGATGCGGGTGATGCGCGGGTCGTTCTTCACCGTCTGGGCAACGCCCGAGACATCGCAGAGATCGGTGCGCATGGAGCGGAACTTGTAGACCTTGATGGCCTTGCAGTTCTTACCCCAGCGGGTCTGCTTGAAGAGAACCGGTCCCGGACTGTCGAGCTTGATCAGCAGGGCGACCAGGAGAAGGAAAGGAGCGAGGACGAGGAGGGCGCTCAACGACGAAACAATGTCGAACGCCCGCTTCAGGACGAGATCAACCCACGGCGCCTGGGAGGCATCGCTGTGGATGACCGGGGTCTGGATCTTCAGGCTCGGCTGCTGGCGGCGGCTCGGGCGGAAGGAATCAGTCGAAATCGTGTTGTTTAGTTCCGTGATGCTCAAGGATCGTACTCTGTTGTCTTCGAGGGGCGCGGCGGCAATAGGCGATCAATGGTTTACCCTGTCACCAGGGCTGCACTCAGGTGTTGGTAACCCTACTAAAACGGAAAAATGCGACAATTGTGTAATTGTGTCCAGAGAAATATCGCATCGCAATAAATCTTTCGCACTTGCGTTAAATTGAGGCAAGCTCATGATATTTCGTTAAGAATTGAAATTTCGTCAAGCTTTCTAGGGCTTTGGCGAGGGCTTCCAGGGGGCGGCCCGCGTGCTGTTTCGACACGCGACCGACGGTTGGCAGGCGGCATTTTTAACGAATTCCGCCGTGAATTTTTTGGCCGGATATGTTCGACCGTTCTCAAAACTGTGTCGGAATATGACAAAATCAAGGCCGAATCGGCAGGGGTTAAAACCTGTGAAGGCGGTGAGGCCGACTCCCCCGGCTCAGAATCACGCGACCCGGATTCGACCGTAGCAACCAACTCCGGGTTCTCGGCGGCCGCCTGCTGTGCGGTTCAACCGCGGCAGGATGATATTCGGACCATTAAGAGTAGGGTCTCGCCAGGCGCTCCGCGCCGAGGCATACCGCGGCAACAGCACATCTTAATGTGCGGCACAGCATATCACGATATTCCGGGAATTCCCGCGGATGGTCACGCCGGTTCGAGAGCGCGTTTCCTGCCGCCCCAGGAGATGAAATTCGGATTGGCGAAATCGAAATCCGCCGCCGTTCCCGTCTTCCCGTAAGTCAGCGGCGCTCCGTCGAGCGTCACTGTCGAGCCCCCGGCGGCGCGCAGCACCGCGTCGCCGGCCGCGGTGTCCCATTCCATTGTGCGGGTGAAGCGCGGATAGACGTCGGCTTTGCCCTCCGCCAGTAGGCAAAATTTCAGCGAGGAGCCGATATTGGTGCATTTGGAGATCGCGTGATCGGTGAGGAAGGTTCTTGTCTCCGGGCTGTTGTGGCGAAGGCTTGCAAGTGCGAGCCGGTCGTCCGGCTGCTCGCGCACGGTAATTGCGGTGCGTGCGCCGACGGTGAAGTCCTCGGTGACGACGAGCCTTTCTGCATGGCCGCGTTCCCCCGAGAAGGCGAGCCCGAGCGCGGGTGCATAGACGATGCCGGCGACCGGGGCGCCATCCTCGATATAGGCGATGTTGACGGTGAATTCCTGTCTTCCGTCGACAAATTCGCGCGTGCCGTCGAGAGGGTCGACCAGGAAGAAGCTGCGACCGCTGATGTCGGGCACCTGGCCGGCGGCGACCGATTCTTCCGCGACGACCGGTATCTCCGGATAGTCTCTGGCGAGATGGGCGAGGATGATGCGCTCGGCCTGCTCGTCGGCGACCGTGACCGGACTCGCGTCCGCTTTCATGGCGACAGGAAAGCCTTCCCGCAAGACCGTGATGATGGCCTTACCGGCTTCGAGCGCCGCCTTTTCAAATGTCCTCAGCATTGTCCTTTTGCCGTTTGCCACGCGGGCGAGCACCCCACTGTCGCTCGTCCGCAAACCATCCCTGTCACAACCATATACTTGCCAGTTATTTATATGGTGTTTCCCGTCGTGTCCGCATCCCCACTCATCCGTCCAAGATGCTACCATGAGTTCCCACTCTTGTCAGAGGAAGATGGCGGGCATTCGTTTGTGAAATGGCATTCGCGAAAGCGGCTGCCTTCGGGTCTGAATTTGCGCCATCTTCCAATCCGGTGGAATAGCTTACGCGACACGCCGGCGGAGGAATCAGCGGCGATGTGTCGGCAGGGTTAATTCAGTGGTCGTTTCTGGCTAAAAATATGCCGGACTCTGCTGTTTTTCTGTGGATTTTGATCCAAAATGCGCCATGTCAGCCTGTTTCAGCAAGAATCTGGCTGAGTAAATCCTTTTTGTCTTCACATTTTCAACGAAACCGGTATGCATGCGGCTCATGAGGTTGCCTGAAACGGGCGAACGCAGAACCAAAAAGAGATGCAGCATTTTCGCTCGCATCCAGGGGAAAACGACATATGGAGTATTTCGTCCAGCAGCTCTTCAACGGGCTGACGCTCGGATCCATCTATGGCCTTGTGGCTATTGGCTATACGATGGTTTATGGCATTATCGGCATGATCAATTTCGCCCATGGCGACATCTTCATGCTCGGTGGTTTCGCTGCTCTTATCGTCTTCCTCGTCCTCACATCCATCTTCGCAGGTCTCCCGGTGGCAATCTTGCTGCTGGCGATGCTTGTCGTCGCGATGCTGATGACGAGTTTGTGGAATTGGACGATCGAGCGTGTCGCATACCGTCCGTTGCGCGGTTCGTTCCGCCTGGCGCCACTGATCACGGCGATCGGCATGTCAATCGTGCTGTCCAACTTCATCCAGGTGACGCAGGGCCCGCGCAATAAGCCGATCCCGCCGATGGTCAGTTCGGTCTACCAGTTCGGCAACATCTCGGTATCGCTGAAACAGATCATCATCATCATCATCACGGCGGTGCTGCTGACGGTCTTCTGGTATATCGTCAACCACACCGCGCTCGGCCGCGCCCAGCGCGCCACTGAACAGGACCGCAAGATGGCGGCGCTGCTCGGTGTCAATGTCGACCAGACGATCTCGATCACCTTCGTCATGGGTGCGGCACTGGCTGCCGTCGCCGGCACGATGTATCTGATGTATTATGGCGTCGCTTCGTTTGCCGACGGATTCACGCCTGGTGTGAAAGCATTTACCGCAGCCGTTCTCGGCGGCATCGGGTCGCTGCCCGGCGCCGTTCTCGGCGGATTGATGATCGGCCTCATCGAGTCGCTGTGGTCGGCCTATTTCACCATCGCGTACAAGGACGTGGCGACCTTCGCTATCCTTGCTTTCGTGCTGATCTTCAAGCCGACGGGTATCCTCGGACGGCCGGAAGTCGAGAAGGTATAACGTCATGGCACACATCGAGAATTCTGCAGGCAAGCCCGATGCCGGACTTGTCCGCAAAGGCCTTACCGAAGCCCTTTTCGCCGCCGTCCTGTCTCTCGGCATGTTTGTTCTCTATGTCGGTCTGAAGACCGACCAGAACATCAACAACGAGCTGATCATCGTCCAGCGTTGGGGGTTGCTTGCAATCTTCGTCGCCGTAGCCGCGATCGGCCGTTTCGCCATGGTCGTTTTCATCAAGCCGAACATCGATCGCCGCAAGCTCCGCAAGGCGCGGGAAGGCGACCTCGATATCTCGACAGACAAGAACTTCTTCCACCGGCATTTCCTGAAGATCGCGCTGATCGCGCTGGTGCTGTATCCGGTAGTGATCGTGGCGCTCGTCGGCGCCCAGGGCTCGCTTAAATGGGTCGATAACTTCGGCATCCAGATTCTGATCTATGTAATGCTGGCCTGGGGGCTGAATATCGTCGTCGGCCTCGCCGGGCTGCTAGATCTCGGCTATGTCGCCTTCTATGCGGTCGGCGCCTATTCTTACGCATTGCTGTCGAGCTATTTCGGGCTGTCTTTTTGGGTGCTGCTGCCGCTTTCCGGCATTCTGGCGGCACTCTGGGGCGTCATTCTCGGTTTCCCGGTCCTGCGCCTGCGCGGGGACTACCTTGCGATCGTGACGCTTGCCTTCGGTGAAATCATCCGTCTCGTCCTTATCAACTGGACTGATGTGACGAAGGGGACGTTCGGCATATCGAGCATTCCGAAGGCGACGCTGTTCGGGATCCCCTTCGATGCGACGGCGGGCGGCTTCGCCAAGCTCTTCCACCTGCCGATGTCTTCCGCCTACTATAAGATATTCCTCTTCTATCTCATTCTGATGCTCTGCATGCTGACGGCTTACGTCACCATCCGGCTGCGGCGCATGCCGATCGGGCGCGCCTGGGAAGCGCTCCGCGAAGACGAAATCGCCTGCCGTTCGCTGGGCATCAACACGGTAACCACCAAGCTCACGGCATTCGCAACGGGTGCAATGTTCGGGGGGTTCGCAGGCTCGTTCTTCGCGGCGCGCCAGGGCTTCGTCTCGCCGGAATCCTTCATCTTCCTAGAATCGGCTGTCGTTCTTGCCATTGTCGTTCTTGGCGGCATGGGCTCGCTGACCGGCATCGCGGTCGCCGCGATCGTCATGGTCGGCGGCACCGAGGCTCTGCGCGAAATGGACTTCCTGAAGGCAGTCTTCGGACCTGACTTCACGCCGGAACTCTACCGCATGCTGCTCTTCGGGCTCGCCATGGTCGTCGTCATGCTGTTCAAGCCGCGCGGTTTCGTCGGCTCACGTGAACCGACCGCCTTCCTCAAGGAGCGCAAGGCAATATCCGGAAGCTTTACTAAGGAGGGCCATGGTTGATGAGCCCCGTTACCAACACGATATCGAGCGATACGCTGCTCAAGGTCGAACACCTGTCGATGAAGTTCGGCGGCCTGATGGCCATCAACGACTTCTCCTTCGAAGCCAAGCGCGGCGATATCACCGCGCTGATCGGGCCGAACGGCGCCGGCAAGACCACCGTCTTCAACTGCATCACCGGCTTCTATAAGCCGACGATGGGCATGATCACCCTCAATCAGAAGAGCGGTAAGCAATATCTTCTGGAGCGTCTGCCGGACTTTCGCATCACGCGGGAAGCCAAGGTGGCACGCACCTTCCAGAACATCCGGCTGTTCTCCGGCCTGACCGTTCTCGAAAACCTCCTGGTCGCCCAGCACAACAAGCTGATGCAGGCTTCGGGGTATACGATCCTCGGTCTGATCGGCATCGGTCCCTATCGGCGGGAGGCGACGGCTGCGATCGAGCTGGCGCGGCACTGGCTTGAGAAGGCCGATCTGATCGATCGCGCCGACGATCCGGCCGGCGACTTGCCCTATGGCGCCCAACGGCGCCTGGAGATCGCGCGCGCCATGTGCACCGGCCCGGAGCTGCTTTGCCTCGACGAACCGGCTGCAGGCCTCAACCCGCGGGAATCGGCAACGCTAAATTCGCTCTTGCAGAACATCCGCGCCGAAACCGGAACCTCCATTCTTCTTATCGAGCATGACATGTCGGTCGTTATGGAAATCTCCGATCACGTCGTCGTCCTCGAATATGGCCAGAAGATTTCCGATGGCACGCCGGATCATGTGAAGCACGATCCGAAGGTCATCGCGGCCTATCTCGGCGTCGAGGATGAAGAAGTGGAAGAGGTGATCGCAACCGTCGAGCAGCTCGAAGGAGGCGCAAACTGATGGGCGATGCAGTAATGACGGGTCAACCGCTCCTTCAGGTGAAGGGCGTCGAAACCTATTATGGCAATATCCGTGCGCTGGCCGGCATCGATGTCCAGGTCAACAAGGGCGAGATCGTCAGCCTGATCGGCGCCAATGGCGCCGGCAAATCGACGCTGATGATGACGATTTGCGGCAGCCCGCAGGCTCGCACCGGCTCGATAGTCTTCGAGGGCCGCGAGATCACGCGTATGCCCACGCACGAAATCGCACGGCTACGCATCGCGCAGTCGCCGGAAGGGCGCCGCATCTTCCCGCGCATGACGGTTATGGAAAACCTCCAGATGGGTGCGGGGCTCGACAATCTCAAGCATTTCGCCGAGGACGTCGAGAAGATTTTCACGCTCTTCCCGCGTCTCAAGGAACGCCACGCCCAGCGTGGCGGCACGCTTTCGGGCGGCGAGCAGCAGATGCTGTCGATCGGCCGCGCACTGATGGCGCGCCCGAAGCTCTTGCTTCTCGATGAACCTTCGCTCGGCCTCGCGCCGCTGATCGTCAAGGGCATTTTCGAGGCGATCCGAAAGCTCAATGAACAGGAAGGCCTCACGGTATTCCTCGTCGAGCAGAATGCATTCGCTGCGCTGAGACTTTCGCACCGCGGTTACGTGATGGTGAACGGCAAGGTGACGATGAGCGGCTCCGGCAAGGAGCTGCTCGCCAATCCTGAAGTCCGCGCCGCCTATCTCGAAGGCGGAAGACATTAGTCGAAGGGAGAGTTTAACATGCAGGGACTTTTCTTCGAAACCGACGATGGCGTCCGGGTTGTCATTCGTGCCCTCGTCGTGCTGATCGGCTTCTGGACGGCCTGGCGAGCCGGCAAGGCGGTTGCGGACGGCTGGAACAATTATCCGCTCGCCGTTGTCTACACTTTCCTCCTTGCCTGGGCGATGCAGTTTCTGCACCATGCCCTGTTCAATGGGCCGATGCTCAGCGCCCTCTACTATGGCATCGATTTCGTGACGCTGCTGGTCTTCTCGACTGCCGGCTTCCGCTTTCGCCGCACCAATCAGATGGTCAACAACTATTACTGGCTGTACGAAAAAACTTCCGCGTTCTCGTGGAAAGACAAACATTGACAGCCCGTTGAAACTAGGCATGAATTGCCTTCAGAGTGGAACAGCTTTCCTGGCGCAGTCAATGGTGGGTAATGCGCCTGGCCTTGGACCGGAACCCGCCCAAAAATTGGGAGTAACAATATGAAGAAGTCTCTTCTGTCGGCAGTGGCTCTGACGGCGATGGTCGCCTTCAGCGGCAACGCCTGGGCCGACGTCCTCATCGCTGTCGCTGGTCCGCTGACCGGCCCGAACGCCGCTTTCGGCGCTCAGCTTCAGAAGGGTGCCGAGCAGGCGGCTGCTGACATCAACGCCGCCGGCGGCATCAATGGCGAGCAGATCAAGATCGAGCTCGGCGACGACGTCTCCGATCCGAAGCAGGGCATTTCGGTCGCCAACAAATTCGTTGCTGACGGCGTCAAGTTCGTCATCGGCCACTTCAACTCGGGCGTTTCCATCCCGGCTTCGGAAGTCTACGCCGAAAACGGCATTCTCGAAATCACCCCGGCCGCGACGAACCCGAAGTTCACCGAGCGCGGTCTCTGGAACACGTTCCGCACCTGCGGCCGTGACGACCAGCAGGGCGCCATTGCCGGCAAGTATCTTGCCGACCACTTCAAGGACGCCAAGATCGCTGTCGTTCATGACAAGACCCCTTACGGTCAGGGCCTTGCCGACGAAACCAAGAAGGCCATGAATGCCGCTGGTGTCACGGAAGCCATGTACGAAGGCATCAACGTCGGCGACAAGGACTTCTCGGCCCTCATCGCCAAGATGAAGGAAGCCGGCGTCTCCATCATCTATTGGGGCGGTCTGCACACCGAAGCCGGTCTCATCATCCGTCAGGCCGCTGACCAGGGCCTGAAGGCAACGCTGGTTTCGGGCGATGGTATCGTTTCGAACGAGCTGGCATCGATCGCTGGCGACGCCGTTGCCGGTACGCTGAACACCTTCGGCCCCGATCCGACGCTGAACCCGGCCAACAAGGAACTCGTCGAAAAGTTCAAGGCTGCCGGATTCAACCCTGAAGCCTACACGCTTTATTCCTACGCGGCGATGCAGGCGATCGCCGGTGCTGCCAAGGCTGCCGGTTCGCTCGATCCTGAAGCCGTCGCCACGGCGATGAAGGAAAAGGGTCCGTTCCCGACCGTTCTCGGTGACATCTCGTTCGATGAAAAGGGCGACCCGAAAATTCCTGGCTACATCATGTACGAATGGAAGAAGGGCGCGGACGGCAAGTACACATACGTCCCGCAAGGCATGTAAGTTTTACTTCCTTTCCAGGAATATGATCATTGAAGCCCGGTTTCCACCGGGCTTCTTTTTGGGTGGCACTTTAGTACCGCGCGGTGACGCGGCGCTGGCTTGCACGGATAGAGAAGTTGATTCTGCTGCCGCATGTCGGCGGTGCGGCGGAGACGCGAGCACGAAAGGCCTTCCGCTCCCTCACATCTCATGCAGCACATGCGTCGCCTTCACGGCGGCTGACGCCCGGTTTTCGACGCCGAGCTTCACATAGATCTGTTCGAGGTGTTTGTTCACTGTCCGCGCCGACAGTCCCAATATTTCGCCGATGTCCCGATTGGCCTTGCCTTTGGCGATCCAGAGCAGCACCTCGGATTCGCGCTGGGTGAGCGAAAAACGCTGGCGCAGCACTTCGTCATCGCTGCGTTGGCTGGCGGCGGTGAGGCGGAAGAGGTATTCGTCCGGGCCGATCGCGCCGAGGAAGGCGAGTTGCAGCGCCGCCTGGCCGGCATGGGTGACCGAGATAGTGCCGTCGCGCACTGCTGCCATGCGGTCGCGCATCCAGCCGGCGATTTGGCGGACGACGATCTCCATGCCGTCGTCGCTTCCCAAGGCGGCATTGACCAGCCGCGTCGCCTGCGGCGTTGACCAATGGATGGCGCCATCGCCCTTAACCGCCAGCAAATGGCGGCCGGCGGCGTCGAGTGCAATACGGGCGCTCTGGGTCGAGCGGGCATTGCGCAAGTGAACGCGGATGCGGGCCCGCAATTCGTCGATGTTGATTGGCTTACTGAGGTAGTCGACGCCGCCGGATTCCAGCGCATGCACGACATGCTCGGTTTCCGTCAGGCCGGTCATGAAGATGACCGGCACCTGGGCGACGGCGGAATTCGCCTTCAGCCTGCGGCAGGTCTCGAAGCCGTCCATCACAGGCATGACGGCGTCGAGCAGGATGAGATCGGGCGTGATCCGCTCGACGATGCCAAGTGCTGCGTTGCCCGAGGTGGCGATCAGCACGGAGAAGCCGGACTGTTCGAGCGCATCTGTCAGGAAGCCGAGCGCTTCGGGCGAGTCGTCGACGAGCAGAACGATGTCGCGAGGGAGGGCCGGCTCAGCCAATGGATTCCACCTTTTCGTCTAAGTCGTGCAGGAAGGTCATGAAGCCGGCCAGATCGAAGGCGGCCACATAGGGTCGAAGCGCCTCCGTGAATGGCCGATTTGTCTCCACCTTGGCAAGGTCGGAAAGCTTGGCATCAATGCCCCTGATGTAACCGATCTCGCCGAGCCGCAGCAATTCTTGCACATGGGCCGCACCCGGGCTCATCATCGGCGCGTCGGTTTTTGCAGGCGCGGCAGGTGCGTCATCGGCATAGGTCCAGTTCAGGCCGAGATGCAAAGCGAGCTTGTCGCGTAGCTGGCGGATGTCGACAGGCTTGCCGATCGCATCGTTGTGGCTGTCATCGCTGTCGCTCAGAACCGTCGAATCGCCGATATTGGCGGAAAGCATCATGACCGGTGCCGTCTGGCCGACTTCGCGCAGGCGCGAGACGAGCTGCCAGCCGCTCATCCCGGGCATCAGAATATCGACGAGGAAAAGATCGGGCATGATGCCGTCGATCAGCGTCAGGCACTCGGCGCCTCCTGCCGCCGTCAGCACGATGAAATCGAGCGGGGCCAGGATTTCGCGCATCATCTCGCGATGATCCTCATTGTCGTCGACGACGACGATCGTGCGGCGCGGACCGTCGTAACCGACGATGCGCTTTTCCTGTGGCGGGGCGGCGGCGCGCATGACCGCGGACAGCATCAGCCGCACGCGGAATACCGACCCTTCGTCCTTGACGCTCGAAACCGTTATCTCGCCGCCGAGCGTATTGGTCAGAAGCCGGGTGATGGTGAGGCCGAGACCGAGGCCCGGCATCGGCCGCACGCTGTCCGCCTCGCCGCGCTGGAAAGGCTCGTAGATGCGCGTGAGGTCCTTTTCGGCGATGCCGCGGCCGGTGTCGGTCACGGTGAAGGTCGCGACCTGGCTGCGATAGCCGACATCGAAGGTCACGTTGCCCTCGTCGGTGAATTTGATGGCGTTGGAGAGCAGGTTGACGAGGATCTGGCGCAGGCGCTTCTCGTCGGTGCGGACGAATTGCGGCAAGGCCGGCGAGCGATCATGCAGGAAGGCAAGCCCCTTTGCCTGCGCCTGCGGGCGGAACAGCTCGACGATCTGGTCGAGGAAGTCCTGGATGTTGATCTCGTTGGAATAGACCTGCAGGCGGCCTGCCTCGATCTTGGAAATGTCAAGCAGACCGTCGATCAGCCCGGAGAGATGTTCGGCGCTGCGGCGGATGACTTTGATCGAGGGTTGGCGCGGCGCCGGGATCGTCTCGTCGCGCTCCAGGATCTGGGCATAGCCGAGCACGGCATTCAGCGGCGTGCGCAGTTCATGGCTGAGGCCGACGACATAGCGGCTCTTGGCGCGGTTGGCCGCCTCGGCAGTCTCCTTGGCGTTCTGCAGGGCAGTATCGGTCTTCTTGTGGGCGGCGATTTCCTTGAGCAGCAGCGTGTTCTGGCGCGAGGATTCTTCCTCGGCGACGACGCGGCTGTCATGGGCGAGCACGTAGAACCAGCAGACCACGCCTGAAATCACCGAAAACACGAAGAAGACGATGAGGATGGTGCGATTGACCACCTCTGCCGTCTCGGGAGAGGCCGAGGCGACCTGATGGGCGATCATCGCCAGGATTGCGCCGATGGCGGTCAGCGCCAGAGCGACGGCGATGCCGTAGCGGCCAAGGCGCGTCGCAAGTTTACCGACAATGCTTTCCGGCAGCAGCGTCCTGGCGACGGTGGCGACCTGGGCGTTGAACCGGGCGGCCGGCTTGCACATGTCGTGGCAGCGGCTGTCGAGCGAGCAGCAGAGCGAGCAGATCGGCGCGGCATAGGCAGGGCACCAGGCCATATCCTCCGGCTCGAAGGGATGCTCGCAGACGGAGCAGGTGATGTTCGTCAGGTTCTTCCAGCTCTGTCGCGGCTTGCGTGCGAGGTAGAATTTCCCCTTCGTCGCCCAGGCGAGCGCCGGCGTGGCGATAAGCGCGATGACGAGAGTGATATAGGGGGCGAGCGAAGCGGCTGTCTCGCCGAGTGCGCCGAAGTGGGCGATCAGCGACACCGTCGCCGAGAGCGTCATGGCGCCGAGGCCGACGGGGTTGATGTCGTAGAGATGGGCGCGCTTGAACTCGATGCCGGGAGGGGCAAGCCCCAGCGGCTTGTTGATGAAGAGGTCGGCCGAGATCGTGCAGAGCCAGGCCATGGCGACGATCGAGAAGATACCGAGCGTCTCTTCCAGCAGCCGGTAGATGCCGAGCTCCATCAGAAGCAGAGCGATCGCGACGTTGAAAACAAGCCAGATGACGCGGCCGGGATGGCTGTGGGTCAGCCGCGAGAAAAAGTTCGACCAGGCAAGCGAGCCGGCATAGGCATTCATCACGTTGATCTTGAGCTGCGAGACGACGACGAAAGCGGCCATCAGCAGCAGGGCGGCATTCTGCCAGGGAACCATGTAGCCGAAGGCGGTCAGATACATCTGCGCCGGGTCGGCGGCGCGATCGAGGGGCACGCCCGAGGTGAATGTCAGCACGACGAGAAAGGAGCCGGCAAGCAGCTTCGGTGCGCCAATGATGACCCAGCCGGGACCGGCGAGGAAGACAGCGAGGCGATGGCGCCATTTGCGCTGCGGGACCGGCGGCAGGAAGCGCAGGAAATCGGCCTGTTCGCCGATCTGCGACATCAGCGCCAGGATGACGGCGGAGGCGGCGCCGAACTCGACCAGATCGAAGCCTGCTACAGTGCCGGGAGGGCCTGAGGCATGATGGATACCTGCGAAGGCGCGCCAGAGGTCGAATTTTTCCCAGTCCATGAATGCAATGAAGATAAAGGGCAGGATGTTCAGCACGATCCAGAAGGGCTGGGTCATCAGCTGGAACTTGCTGATCAGCCGCACGCCGTGCGTCACCAGCGGGATCACCATGACGGCGCTGATGATGTAGCCGATCCAGAGTGGAATGCCGAGGGTGAGTTCCAGTGCCCCGGACATGATCGAGGCCTCGATCGCAAACAGCATGAAGGTGAAGCTCGCATAGATCAGCGAGGTGATGGTCGAGCCGATATAACCGAAGCCGGCGCCGCGCGTCAGAAGATCGATGTCGACGCCGTGGCGGATGGCGTATCGACTGATCGGCCATCCGATCGCCAACATGGCGATCGAGGCGACGATGATGGCATAGAAGGCGTTGGTGGTGCCGTAGGAGAGGGTGATCGTGGCGCCGATCGCCTCCAGCGCCAGGAAGGAGATCGCGCCGATCGCCGTCTGTGAGATGCGCTCGGAAGAAAAATGCCGGGCGCTCTTTGCGGTGAAGCGCAACGCATAGTCTTCAAGCGTCTGATTGGCGACCCAGCGATTATATTCGCGTCTCACCGGAATGATGCGTTGGCGCGCTGTCATGCCCTCTTTCCGGCACTCTCGTTGGGCTCATCTTCTTCGCGGCAGTTTTGGCGGGATGGACGAGAAAGGCAAGAGGCGGAGGACTGGCGGATTCGCAGAACAGTAATATTTTTGAAACGGCTCTGTCACATAAGCGCTCTAACCCTCCCGCCATTCGTTCAATCATTTCGGGTATACCCATGTCTGTTTCAAAACTTTGCCGCCTGAGCACCGCTCTGGTCTGCCTCATTTCGATCGTGCCGTCGTTCGCCGTCGCCGAGCAGGCCGCGGCAGTGAAGGCGCCTTATATCGAGACCGGGAAGACCAATAAGCGCGGTGACGCCTGCTATTCGACAGTAGACACCAATGCCGCCGTCCACCTTCTCTCCGGCCTCCTCGAGGTCTGGACACCGCGCACGCCTTTCGTCGATGCCGGCGTAGAGGCGCCCGCCAAGGACAATTGCCCGGCAGTCGCCAAGACGGACTGGGACGGCATTCCCTTCAGCAAGACCGACGGCCATATCGTCAACAAGCTCGTCCATGATGCGAACATCGCTTATGCCGTGAAGGTCACGAAGGCGCGGACGGCTGAGCAGGCGGTTGCCGCCTATCTCGACGATCGTCGTGGCAAGAATGCCAGCATCGTCGATGGCCTCGGCCCGCTCACTGAGGCCTGGAAAGCAGGCTCCAAGCAGACGACCACGATCACCGAAGTGGCTGCCGACGCGGCGACTGTCAAATATGACGACAAGGGCAACAATCGCGGCGCCGGCAGCAAGCCGGAAACGGAAAATAAGACCGATGCCAATCCCGACATGGGCCTCGCCATCGACTTCATCAACGCCGCAAGCGGTGACGGCTCGACCGAGCCCGCCAAACGTTATTTCAAATATGCGCGTCCCTATCGCTGGAGCCAGGACGTCTCGGTCGTCCCGACGCTCGAGCCCGCCAAGAGCAGCAAGCCGGTCGAGGACGGCGGTTTCCCGAGCGGGCACACGGCGGAAGCCTGGCGGGATGGGCTTGCCATGGCTTATCTGGTGCCGCAGCGCTTTCAGGAAATGATCACGCGCGCCAGCGAACTAGGCGAAGACCGCATCCTTGCCGGCATGCATTCCCCCCTCGACGTCATGGGCGGCCGCATGCTCGGCACCGCCACGGTCGTCTATAATCTCAATAAGACCGACAATGCTGCGCTGAAGAGCGATGCTTACGCCCAGGCGCAGTCATGGCTGATCGCCAAGTCGGGTGTTGCGGATGCGGGTGCGCTCGAAGTCGCCGCTCATGCAGCGCCGCTTGCCGCAGATCGTTTCGCCGATCATGACGCGAACCGCACTTACGTGCTGCAGCGCCTGAGCTATGGCCTGCCGACGATCCATGCGACCGACCAGCCGGCCCGCGTGCCGCAGGGCGCCGAAGCGCTTCTCGAAACGCGTCTGCCCTATCTCGATGGCGAACAGCGCCGCGAGGTGCTGAGGACGACTGAAATCGCCTCGGGCTATCCGCTCCTAGACGACGCGGAAGGTTACGGCCGCCTCAACCTGTTTGCGGCCGCCGACGGCTATGGCGCTTTCGACCAGGATGTGACCGTGACGATGGATGCGGCCAAGGGAGGTTTCAATGCGATCGATAGCTGGCGCAACGACATCGGTGGCAAGGGCAGACTGGTGAAGCGCGGCCGCGGCACTCTAGGGCTATCAGGCGCCAACAGCTATGCCGGCGGCACAGTGCTGGAAGAGGGCGTGCTGGTGGCCGGCTCTTCCTCGGCCCTTGGTGCCGGCGGGCTGATGGTCAATGGTGGTTCGCTTATCGTGGCGGCGGACAAGCCGCTCACCGTGGGCGGCGAGTATCAGCAGCTCGCCGGCGCCAGCGCGAAGCTGACGCTTAATGTTGACGGCGCAGGCACGCTGGTGGTCGCCGGCAAGGCAACGCTCGCCGGCGATCTCGACGTGACGCTTGCCGATGGTTTTGCCCCGGCGTCCGGAACGAAGATCGAGATCCTGAAGGCTGCTGCCGTGAGCGGCACTTTCGGCAAGTTCACCATCTCCGGCCACAGGGCGACGCTTTCCTACGGCCCGACCTCGGTCACCCTGACGATCGACTGAATTTCCGCCGAACGGAAGGGCATCCTCTGTTGCGGGATGCCCTCGTTATTTGGCCCGCCTATTCGACCCCTGCACCTACGTCATTTTGCGTATGTGTTTTTGCCCTGCAGCACCCGATAGTCCCCTCGGCAACAGTTAATTTCCGTTTCCGGCCTGTTGCGGAACAAAAAGGGGATCAAACATTATGAATCTCAAATCTATCTTTACCGGCGCCGCACTTGGCGCCGTCATGGCGGCTTCGGCCGCCTTCCACGGCGCGGTGGCGGCCGAAGACACGATCAAGGTCGGCGTGCTGCATTCGCTTTCGGGCACGATGGCGATTTCCGAAACAACGCTGAAAGACGCCATGCTGATGCTCATCGACGAGCAGAACAAGAAGGGCGGCCTTCTCGGCAAGAAGCTCGAAGCCGTCGTCGTCGATCCGGCTTCCGACTGGCCGCTGTTCGCCGAAAAGGCACGCGAGCTGATCGAAAAGGACAAGGTCGCCGCCGTCTTCGGCTGCTGGACGTCGTCCTCGCGCAAATCGGTCCTGCCGGTTTTCGAAGAGCTGAACTCGCTGCTCTTCTATCCCGTGCAGTATGAAGGCGAGGAATCCTCGCGCAACATCTTCTATACGGGTGCAGCTCCGAACCAGCAGGCGATCCCGGCCGTCGACTACCTGATGAACACCGAAGGCGTGAAGCGCTTCGTGCTCGAAGGCACCGACTACGTCTATCCTCGCACGACCAACAAGATCCTCGCGGCCTACCTCGAATCCAAGGGCATTCCGAAGGAGGACATTCTCGTCAACTACACGCCGTTCGGCTTCTCCGACTGGCAGACCGAGGTCGCCAAGATCAAGGAATTCGGCTCGGCCGGCAAGAAGACCGCCGTCGTCTCCACCATCAACGGTGACGCCAACGTTCCCTTCTACAAGGAGCTCGGCAACCAGGGCATCAAGGCGACCGACATCCCGGTCGTCGCCTTCTCGGTCGGCGAAGAAGAGCTTGCCGGTCTCGACACCAAGCCGCTGGTCGGCCATCTCGCCGCCTGGAACTACTTCGAGTCCGTGGAAAGCCCGGCTAACAAGAAGTTCATCAAGGAATGGCATGCCTTCACCAAGAACGACAAGCGCGTGACCAACGACCCGATGGAAGCCGCTTATATCGGCTTCAACGCCTGGGTGAAGGCCGTCCAGGCCGCCGGCACCACCGATACGGATGCCGTTCTCGACAACATCATCGGCGTCACCGTTCCGAACCTTTCCGGCGGTTATGCCACCGTCATGCCGAACCACCACATCACCAAGCCGGTGCTGATCGGTGAAATCCAGGCCGACGGCCAGTTCGAAATCGTCCAGCAGACGCCGGCCGTCGTCGGTGACGAGTGGTCCGACTTCCTGCCCGACTCCAAGGACCTGATCTCCGATTGGCGCAAGCCTCTCGCCTGCGGCAACTTCAACGTTGCCACCGGCAAGTGCGGTGGCAAGGGCTCCTGAGGAGATCCCATCCGTTGACAGCCTGAAGACTTCCGTCCGGAGCTGATCCGGGCGGAAGCTCCGTCCTTACCGCTGCGCCGCAAGGCCGACGACCCTCAAGGCGAGAGAGCCGATGTTTCGCGCCATCAACATTCTTCTTCTATTATTTTGCCTGATGCTTTCGGGCCTGACGCTTTCGGTGACCGGTCTGCGTGCCGAAGGCGACGTGCGCGCTCTCGTCGATGCGCTCGGCATCGGCGGCTTTCCCGAGCGCGACGCGGCCATCCGGACGCTTGCCGCTTCCGGGGATACGCATGTCAGCCAGATTCTGCAGCAACTGAGCGACGGCAAGCTTTACGTCAATTCGGAGGGTGGTCCCGTTCTCGTTCAGGGCGGCACAGAAGACGAACCAACCTATTCCGATCCGATCACCGGCGAGGCGGTCGCCGATGTCGATCCTGACATGATGTCGAAGGTCAAGATCAACAATGCGCTGCGCACCACGATCACGACGATGATGAGCCAGCTGACGCTGCTGAGCCCGGATCGCGCCGCGCGGCTAGCAGCTGCCGAGGGCATGCTCAGGGATGCCGATCCCGCCAATCTCGACCTCCTGAATTCGGCTCTTTCGGCCGAGAAGGATGGCGAGATCAAAAACACGATGGAAGCGGCGCGGGCGGTGATGGTTCTGAAGAGCGATGCCGGCATCGAGGAGAAGGAGGCCGCGATCGATACGGTCGCCGCCCGCGGCGGCCGCAATGCGTTGACGATCCTGACGACCGCGATGGCGAGTGCGCCTGACGATCTGAAGCCCGTAATCCAGGCGGAGATCACTTCGATCAACCGCGACCTGGCGCTCTGGGATGTCGTCCAGAACGTCTGGTACGGCCTGTCGCTCGGCTCTGTCCTGCTGCTGGCCGCGATCGGCCTTGCCATCACCTTCGGCGTCATGGGCGTCATCAACATGGCACATGGCGAGATGGTGATGATCGGCGCCTACACGACCTACGTCGTGCAGGAAACGATCGCTTCGGCCTTCCCATCGCTTGCCGATTATTCGCTTGTTTTCGCGGTGCCGGCCGCCTTCATCTTCACCGGCTTCGTCGGCCTCGTTATCGAACGATCGGTAATCCGCTATCTCTACGGCCGGCCGCTGGAAACCCTGCTTGCCACCTGGGGCGTTTCGCTGATCCTGCAGCAGGCAATCCGCAGCTATTTCGGCCCGACCAATCGCGAGGTCCGCAATCCAAGCTGGATGTCCGGCGCCTTCGATTTCGGCGGTCTCGTCATCACCTGGAACCGGCTCTGGATCATCGTTTTCTCGCTGGTGGTATTCCTGACGCTCTTGATGCTGCTCAAGCGTTCTGCTTTCGGTCTGCAGATGCGGGCGGTGACGCAGAACCGGCGCATGGCCTCGTCGATGGGCATCCGCACCGGCTGGGTCGATGCCTTCACCTTCGCGCTCGGCTCCGGCATCGCCGGAATGGCCGGCGTGGCGCTCTCGCAGATCGACAATGTCTCGCCGAACCTCGGCCAGAACTACATCATCGACAGCTTCATGGTCGTCGTCTTCGGCGGCGTCGGCAATCTCTGGGGCACGCTCGTCGGCGCGCTATCGCTCGGCGTCGTCAACAAGTTCCTCGAGCCCTTCGCCGGCGCCGTCCTCGGCAAGATCCTGGTGCTCGTCCTCATCATTCTCTTCATCCAGAAGCGTCCGCGCGGGCTCTTCGCACTCAAAGGAAGGGCGGTGGAAGCATGATAACGGCCTTCCTTCTCCGGTCTCTCGATCGCAGGATCTCCTTCGCCGTCGCCCTGCTGCTGGCGATCGCCGTTCTTGTGCCGGTGCTGAACCTTGCGACCGGCCCCAGCCATCCGCTGCACGTGCCGACCTACATCATGGCACTATTCGGCAAGTATCTTACCTATGCGCTGCTGGCGCTGGCGCTCGATCTCGTCTGGGGCTTTTGCGGCATCCTTTCGCTCGGCCATGGCGCCTTCTTCGCGCTCGGCGGCTACGCGATGGGCATGTATCTGATGCGTCAGATCGGCTCGCGCGGCGTCTACGGCGATCCCATCCTGCCTGACTTCATGGTGTTCCTGAACTGGAAGGAGCTGCCCTGGTTTTGGTATGGCTTCGACCAGTTCTGGTTCGCGGCGCTGATGGTGCTCGCCGTACCCGGGCTGCTCGCCTTCGTCTTCGGTTGGTTCGCCTTCCGCTCGCGCGTCAACGGCGTCTATCTCTCGATCATCACCCAGGCGATGACCTACGCGCTGCTGCTTGCCTTCTTCCGCAACGACATGGGGTTCGGCGGCAATAACGGAATGACCGACTTCAAAGATATCCTCGGCTTCAACATCCAGGCCGACGGCACGCGCGCCAGCCTCTTTGCCGCGACCGCGATCTTCCTGGCGCTGTCGCTGACGATCGCCTCGGCAATCGTGCGCTCGAAATTCGGCAAGGTGCTCGTAGGCGTGCGCGATGCCGAAAGCCGCACGCGCTTCCTCGGCTACCGCGTCGAGCATTTCAAGCTCTTCACCTTCGTCGTCTCGGCGATGATGGCGGGTATTGCCGGCGCGCTCTACGTGCCGCAGGTCGGCATCATCAATCCCGGCGAGTTCGCGCCGGCCAATTCCATCGAAGTCGTCATCTGGACGGCGGTCGGGGGGCGGGGGACGCTGATCGGGCCGATCATCGGCGCGATCCTCGTGAATGGCGGCAAGACGATCTTTACCGGCCTCTTTCCGGAGTTCTGGCTGTTTGCGCTCGGCGGCCTCTTCGTCGCCGTGACGCTGTTCCTGCCGAAGGGCGTCGTCGGCACGATCTCGCACCATTTCGCCAACCGCAAGATCGTCTCCGAGCCTGCGTCGCCGTCGGCGCAGGAAGACGACATCGAGCCGAAAATCCAGGCAGCGGAGTGAGCACCATGATTCCCGACGTGAAACCCAACAGCGTGCTCTATCTCAGCGGCGTCTCCGTTTCCTTCGACGGCTTCAAGGCGCTGAACTCGCTCTCGATCGTCATCGAGCCCGGCGAGCTTCGCGCCATCATCGGCCCGAACGGCGCCGGCAAGACGACGATGATGGATATCATCACCGGCAAGACCAGGCCTGACGAAGGCGAAGTGTTTTTCAACGGCACCGTCGACCTCACCAAGAAGGATGAGGCGGATATCGCTCAGCTCGGCATCGGCCGCAAATTCCAGAAGCCGACGGTGTTCGAAAGCCATACGGTCTGGGACAATCTTGAACTGGCGCTCAATCGCCGCCGCTCGGTCTTTTCGACGCTGTTCTACCGGCTTTCCGGGGAGGACAGGGCGCGCATCGAGGAGATCCTGGAAACGGTGCGGCTGACGCAGCGGCGCAACGAACTGGCGGCCAATCTCTCGCACGGACAGAAGCAGTGGCTGGAGATCGGCATGCTGCTCGCACAGGAGCCGAAGCTGCTGCTCGTCGACGAGCCGGTGGCCGGCATGACGGATGCGGAAACGGCGGAAACGGCGATCCTGCTCAAGGATATCGCCAAGACCCGGTCGGTCGTCGTCGTCGAGCATGACATGGGCTTCATCCGCGACCTCGGCGTCAAGGTGACC
Source organism: Rhizobium aethiopicum (assembly GCF_900094625.1). Taxonomy (GTDB): domain Bacteria; phylum Pseudomonadota; class Alphaproteobacteria; order Rhizobiales; family Rhizobiaceae; genus Rhizobium; species Rhizobium aethiopicum. The sequence continues at coordinate 142,175 of NZ_FMAJ01000011.1, forward strand.
TGCCTTGCAGAAGGCTCGGTGCTGGCGGAAGGCTCGATTGATTTCGTCAGTTCGGATCCGAAGGTGATCGAGAATTATCTGGGGCGGTGACCAGTGCAACTTAAAGGCTTGAACCCGACAACAGAACAAGCTCTAAAACGAGGGGGTTTTATCGTGGGGTTTCAGCATGGCTTTTCTCGGTATTCTGGTCGCCGCCGTCAGCGGCGCAGTCATCTGGTATTGGCGGTTCAAAATGGTGCGTGAGGCGGGAAACGAGATCATCGATTCCGTCGAGCGGATGCGGGGCGCTTATAAGCGCGGAAAGCGCCGCAAGCAGGCGGAGGCGGCGCCGCTGGCTTCGATCGCCGATCCGGCGATTGCGGCGGTAGCCTTCTTCTTCTGCCTTGCCAAGGAGAAGCCGATGTATGTCGATGCGGCGAAGAATGTCATCCGCAGCCGCATGAACGGGATCATCCGGCCGGGGGACATGGAAGAGGTTCTGGTTTTCGGCGACTGGGCTTCCAAGAATGTGACCAGCCCCGAAGATCCGATCCGCCGGTTCCGGGACCTTTGGATGAAGGCGCTCGACATGCAGGAGCGCCAGCAACTGATCGGCATTGCCGAAGACGTGGCCGCTGTCGGCGGTGAGAGAACGACGGAACAGGAGCACGCCCTGCAGACGCTGAGGCGCAGCCTTATGAACTGAAGGGGAATGGGTAAACGGATGCTGACAGTCGAAAACGCAAATCTACATTATGGCGCGGCGCAGGCACTGCGGGGCATCTCCATCAAGGCAGAGATGGGCAAGATCACCTGCGTGCTGGGCCGCAACGGCGTCGGCAAGAGTTCGCTGCTGCGCGCTGTCACCGGCCAGCACCCACTGTCAGCCGGCACCGTCACCTTCAACGATGCGCAGCTGAACGGCCTGCCGCCCTTTGCCCGCGCCCAAAAGGGCATCGGCTACGTGCCGCAGGGGCGTGAAATCTTTCCCCTGCTCACCGTCAAGGAAAATCTCGAAACCGGCTTTGCTCCGCTTAGCCGCCGTGACCGCAACATTCCCGACGACATCTTCAGCCTGTTCCCGGTGCTGAAGTCGATGCTGTCGCGACGCGGCGGCGATCTTTCCGGTGGGCAGCAGCAGCAACTGGCGATCGGGCGGGCCATGGTGACGCGGCCGAGGATCCTTGTGCTCGACGAGCCGACCGAGGGCATTCAGCCTTCGATCATCAAGGATATCGGCCGTGCGATTCGTTATCTCCGCGATTCCACCGGCATGGCGATCCTGCTCGTCGAGCAATATCTGGATTTCTGCCGGGAGCTTGCCGACTACGTCTACATCATGGATCGCGGTGAGATCGTGCATGAAGGGCTTGCCGAAACGCTGGACACGCCGGAGGCCCGCCGTCACCTGACCGTCTGACGGGCAGATGCCGCGTTTTGCGGCAGTGGTGGCGGCGCTTCGCCAATCTCCCGCACACATCGCGGCGTGTTCCGGGCGGCATGGGAATTGCTTGCTTTCCGCTACCCGCGCGATGGAATAAAAAGCGGTGGAGCGACCGAAAGGGACGATATTGACGATTGCGGCGGCTAGCACGAGACCGCAAAGAGCGGAGGGACGCGGGCATCTGGCAGCAAGGCTGCTCGATGGCCGCACGCGCATCCGCGAGCTCTATCAGGAGGGCGCGGCGAAGATCCGCCTGCCCGATACGTTCGATGCCTCGATGGAAGCCGTCATCATCAATACATCAGGCGGGCTGACCGGCGGCGACCGGATGGATTGGAGCGTCGTTGCCGGTGCCGGCACGAAGATCGATGTCACCACCCAGGCCTGCGAGAAGATCTATAAGGCATCGGCTGGAACCGCCGAGGTGACGACCCGCATCGAAGTTGGAGCGGGAGCGCGCGTCGACTGGCTGCCGCAGGAGACGATCCTCTTCGACCGGGCGTCACTTTTCCGCCGGCTCGATGTCGATCTCGACGAACGCGCCGAATTCCTGGCCGTCGAGGCGGTGCTGCTCGGCCGCAAGGCGATGGGCGAGGCGGTGAAGACCGGGCTCTTTCGTGACCGCTGGCGTATTCGCCGTTCGGGCCGATTGATCCATGCCGAGGAACTCAAGCTTTCCGAAGGTATTTCGGCGCTGGCTGCGCGTCAGGCGGTTCTTGGCGGACAAGTGGCCTTTGCGACGCTGCTTTACGCCGGGCCGCTGGCGGAGGCCTATCTCCTCAAAGTGCGGCCGCTCGTCGAAGGGCCGATGGGTGGTGCAAGCGCCTGGAACGACAAGCTAGTCGTTCGCCTTGCGGCAGCCGACGGATTCTCGCTCAGAAAAATCCTGATCCCGGTCATTTCCACATTGCGCAATGGTGCGCCTGTGCCGAAAGTCTGGAATCTATGAATTCAAGCACGAAGCAGATGGGCACGTAATGAACCTCACTCCGAGAGAAAAAGACAAGCTGCTGATATCGATGGCGGCGATGGTGGCGCGGCGGCGGCTGGAGCGCGGCGTCAAGCTGAACTATCCCGAGGCGATCGCGCTGATCAGCGATTTCGTCGTCGAAGGCGCCCGCGACGGCCGTCCGGTGGCCGAGTTGATGGAAGCCGGCGCCCATGTGATTGGGCGCGACCAGGTGATGGAGGGCGTCGCCGAGATGATCCACGACGTGCAGGTGGAGGCGACCTTCCCCGATGGTACCAAACTCGTCACCGTGCACGAACCGATCCGGTAGGGAGAGAAAATGCTGGAACTCAGGCCCAATTGCGAATGCTGCGACAAGGATTTGCCGCCGGAGAGCGGCGAGGCCAGGATCTGCACCTATGAATGCACGTTCTGCGCCGATTGCGTGGACAATGTGCTGAAGGGCGCCTGCCCGAATTGCGGCGGCAATCTCGTCGCGAGGCCCATCCGGCCGGCGGTCATGCTCGCCAAACATCCGGCCTCGACGAAACGTGTGCTGAAGGCCGAGGGCTGTGCGCCCAAGGCGGCTTAGGGAGAACTTTATGATTCCGGGCGAAATCATTGCCGCCAGCGGCGACATCGAACTCAATGCCGGCGCGCCGACGGTGACGCTGGAGGTTTCCAATACCGGCGACCGGCCGGTACAGGTCGGCAGCCACTATCACTTCGCCGAAACCAATGCCGGGCTTTCCTTCGACCGCGCGGCGGCGCATGGCAAGCGGCTCGATATTCCGGCCGGAACGGCGGTGCGCTTCGAGCCGGGGCAGACGCGCTCGGTGACGCTGATCCCGCTTTCCGGCAAGCGCGAGGTTTACGGCTTTCGTCAGCTGGTAATGGGCAAGCTTTAACGGGAGGCTGCATGCGTTTGAAGATTTGCCTCATCGGGGCGGCGATGCTGCTGGCTTCAAGTGCGGCCTCGGCCCAGGATATCGATTGCCAGAATCCCAAGACGCAGTCGGACATGACTTCCTGTGAGGTCGCGCGTCATGAGACAGCCGACAAGGCGCTGAACGAGCAATACAAGAAGACGCGCGCCGCCATGGTGGCGATCGACAAGGATCTGGACGGCGACAAGAAGGGCGCGGAAAAGGCGCTGGTCAAGGCCCAGCGCGCCTGGATCGATTATCGCGACGCCCAATGCGACGCCTTCGGCTTTCAGGCCCGCGGCGGCACGATGGAGCCGATGCTGGTCGCCGGATGCCTTGCCGAAGAGACGGATAAACGCACGAAAGAGCTGAAACAGCTCGAAGACACGATGAGCAACTAGGGTGATCAAAAAGATCGTAATCGTCGGCAATGGCGAGGTCGGGGAAGGACAGGCAGGCATCATCGATGCCGCCGATTTCGTCATCCGCTTCAACGATTGCCGCTCCTACGGCACCGGTGGCAGCCGCACGGATGCCGTCGCGGTCTGCAATACCGGCCGGCCGGCAAAGGCAATGCTCGGCTCGCCCGAGTGGCTCGCCCATCCTGGCGTCGTTGCGGCGCGCGAAATCTGGAGCGTGCGCGACCCGGAAAAATTTGCCGCGATGCGGGCGCCGCTTGCCGTCTCGCATCCTGATCTCGACGATTTCTGTGACGACTATACGGCTGCATTCAGCACTTTCTGTGCCGAGACCCGCAAAGCGCATATCGTCATCGAAAAATCCGTTCATGAGTCCCTAGACGCGTCGCTTTCTGCTTTTGCGCCTGCGCCCTATGTCGTGCCGAGCAGCGGCATGGTCGTCATTGCCGAGGTGCTGAGCAAATTGGCAGAGGCCGAGGTGATGTTGGCCGGCTTCGGTCATGCCGGCTGGGAATGGCACCCGTTCGCGGCTGAAAGGCAATTGGTCGATAGCTATATCGCCGCTGGCCGGCTCGCCCGGCTCAGCGGAAAAATACTTGTTTCTTCCTTCCAAGGAGCCTGATGGATGCCCTACAAGATCTCGCGCGCCGCCTATGCCGGCATGTTCGGACCGACCACCGGCGATAAGGTGCGCCTTGCCGATACGGAGCTCTTCATCGAGATCGAGAAAGATTTCACCACCTATGGTGAGGAGGTTAAGTTCGGCGGCGGCAAGGTGATCCGCGACGGCATGGGCCAGAGCCAGGTGACGCGGGCGGACGGCGCGGTCGATACCGTCATCACCAATGCGGTGATCGTCGATCATTCGGGCATCTACAAGGCCGATATCGGGCTCAAGAACGGCCGGATCGTCGCGATCGGCAAGGCGGGCAATCCCGATATGCAGCCGGGCGTCAATATCATCGTCGGTCCGGGCACGGAGGCGATCGCCGCCGAAGGCAAGATCGTCACCGCCGGCGGCATGGACAGCCATATCCATTTCATCGCGCCGCAGCAGATCGAAGAAGCGCTGATGTCCGGCATGACCTGCATGCTCGGGGGCGGCACTGGGCCGGCGCATGGCACGCTCGCCACGACCTGCACGCCCGGTCCCTGGCATCTCGCCCGCATGATCGAGGCGGCGGACGCCTTCCCGATGAACCTTGCCTTTGCCGGCAAGGGCAATGCCTCGCTGCCGGGCGCATTGACTGAAATGGTGCTGGCCGGCGCCACCTCGCTGAAGCTGCACGAGGATTGGGGCACGACGCCCGGTACCATCGATTGCTGCCTTTCGGTCGCCGACGAATACGACGTGCAGGTGATGATCCACACCGATACGCTGAACGAAAGCGGCTTCGTCGAGGATACGATTGGCGCCATCAAGGGCCGCACCATCCATGCCTTCCACACGGAAGGGGCGGGCGGCGGGCATGCGCCCGATATCATCAAGATCTGCGGCCAGCCGAACGTCATCCCGTCGTCTACCAATCCGACGCGACCCTATACGGTCAACACCATCGCCGAGCACCTCGACATGCTGATGGTCTGCCATCACCTGTCGCCGTCGATCCCTGAGGATATCGCCTTTGCCGAAAGCCGTATCCGCAAGGAGACGATCGCCGCCGAAGACATCCTTCATGATATCGGCGCCTTCTCGATCATTTCATCCGACAGCCAGGCCATGGGCCGCGTCGGCGAGGTGGCGATCCGAACCTGGCAGACGGCAGACAAGATGAAGCGCCAGCGCGGCCGGCTTAAGGAGGAAAACGGCGATAACGACAATTTCCGCGTTCGCCGCTATATCGCCAAATACACAATCAATCCGGCCATCGCACATGGTCTCAGCCATGAGATCGGCTCGGTCGAGATCGGCAAGCGCGCCGACCTCGTGCTCTGGAATCCGGCCTTCTTCGGTGTGAAGCCAGACATGGTGCTGCTCGGCGGCTCGATCGCCGCCGCCCCCATGGGCGATCCGAATGCCTCGATCCCGACGCCACAGCCGGTGCACTACCGGCCGATGTTCGCCTCCTATGGCAAGAGCCTCACCAATTCCTCGGTCACCTTCGTCAGCCAGGCCTCGCTCGATGCCGGCCTGAAGGGCCGGCTCGGGGTCGCTAAGGAATTGGTGGCGGTGAAGAATACGCGCGGCGGCATCTCCAAGGCGTCGATGATCCACAATGACCTGACCCCGGAGATCGAAGTCGATCCGGAGACCTATGAAGTCAGGGCAAACGGCGAATTGCTGACCTGCGAACCGGCGACGGTGCTGCCGATGGCGCAGCGCTATTTCCTGTTTTAGGTCTGATCATCCTTGCGCGCCTGATGACTGCGATGAGAACAGGCATCCGCTGGCTGGTGCGGACCGTATTCCTGCTGGTGTTTCTGGCAGCCTGTGGAACCGTCATTCCCCGGCCGCTGATCGCGCCCGTCAAGGCGTCTTCCGCGTCGTCGATCCATAGGATTCTTCTGCTGTCGGGGCCGATCCATACCGATATCGCCATTCCGCTCGATGAAGAAACGCGGGCGGCCTTTTCCTTCCTCGACGCTCCCGATTTTCCGCTCGGCCATCCGGATGCGGAATGGCTCGTGGTCGGCTGGGGTGGCCGTGCTTTCTACCTGGAAACTCCGAGCTGGGCGGAGCTGAAGCCGCTGCCGATGCTGCGGGCGCTGACGATCGACCGTTCGGTGCTGCATGTGGGTCTCGCCGGCCATATCACCGAGCCGCAGCCATCTGTGACGGCATTCGATATCAGTGACGACCAAATGGCGCGGCTGCTCCATTTTGTCTCGGACAGCTTCCTTCGCAACGCGGGCGAGATCGCGCCGATCGCGGATGCGGGTTACGGGGAGATCGATCGGTTCTTTGACGCCAAGGGCTATTTCAACGCCCTGTTCGGCTGCACCACCTGGACTGCGGCAGCACTCCGTTCGGCCGGGCTTCGGACCGGTCTATGGAACCCGCTTCCACAATCATTGCGATTGTCTGTTGATGTCTACAATTGACGCAGCTACCGACCACTCCGCTCTTAAACTGCATTGTCGACAATACTCTCGATTCGGTTGTAAAAATCCCCGGGAAAACGAATGTTTTATCGAGCTAAACCATTCTGGAACAGCTCTATCGCGTGGACGAAAAAACACTAGTATTATCAAGCAACTAGGCTTCTCGGTGAGGTGTATGATGCAGGGATATGGCGATTGCATCCCCTGCTAGAAAAAATCAGAGTGCTGAATCGTTTGAACCGCTCGAATTTTAACGAACCGGTTAAGACACCCGCAGCAATTGGGCTTCTATCAATGCCTTGAAACGCCGGGCAGGAAGGTCGATTCTCATGAGAAACTGGATGTCGCTGCAGGCCGATTTCGACAATTTTCAATATCGCAGGAACGTCTATGTCTTTGCGTTGAAGATGAGCTTTCTGGCCGTCATTCTCTCTGGCGTGATCATCGCCCTGACGATACCGCCGCTCGGTTTTCTCGGGCTGCTGCCGGTGACGCTTTCGCATGCGATCGGCTTCGGCGCCATTTTTTCCTGGCTTGTCGGCGGCACGGTTTCCGGCATGTTGTCGCTGGCGGCGGGTTTTACGATGCGTGAGCTGACGCTGTCGCGGGCGGAGTTCGAAAAGCTCAGCCGCACCGATACGCTCTCCGGCTTGTTGAACCGCCGTGCCTTCACGGAGGCAGTGGATCGGATCGAAGGGGATGCCTCGCTCGTCATCTTCGACGTCGACCGCTTCAAGGCTATCAACGATCGCTTCGGCCATGCCTGCGGCGATGCCGTCATTACGGCGGTGTCTGCGGTGCTGACCTCCGCCTTTGACGAACTGTCCGTCGTCGCGCGGCTCGGCGGCGAGGAATTCGGCGTCATCGTCTGCGGTGAGCCGCTGGAGGAACGGCTAGAAAGGATCCAGGCTGTGCGGGCGAGGATCGCCGGCAGGCCGATCGTGGCGGAGGGGCATCATATCTCCATCACCATTTCCGGCGGCGTGGCCGATTTCATTCCCGGGCGCAACAAGCAACAGGTCTACGCCTCGGCGGACCGAGCGCTTTATCTTTCCAAGGCGCTCGGACGCAATCGCGTCGTGCACGAGCGGGAGGGCTTGCATCATGCCTGGCATGGGCTTGCGGAAAGCCGTCCCGACGCCGAGGGCAGGGGGCTGGGCAGCGACAACGTGATGCAGGCCTATGGAATATAAAAGCCGGTCTCCCAACGAAAGGCCATTGGTGCTTGCATCGGGAAAGGCTATTTTGCATGGTCGTCGTCTATCAAAACGGACATATCATGCAGCGCGTCACCTCCTATCTTCCTGCCGGAACCCCTTCCTCCCACCCGACCGCCCAGGTCAAGCTGCCGCATGATTTGCGCCATCTGCGCCGCAAGCTACTGCATCTGGAAAATGGCGAGATGGTCATGCTCGACCTCAAGGATCCGGTGCTTTTCGCCGATGGCGACCTTCTCGTGCGTGAGGATGGGGAACTGATCGAGATCCTCGCGGCCGACGAGAAGCTCTTTGAAATTCGCGGACGCAACCGCACGCATCTGGTCGAGCTTGCCTGGCATCTCGGCAACCGTCATCTGGCCGCACAGATCGAGGAAAACCGCATCGTCATCCTGCGCGACCATGTTATCCGCTCCATGCTGCAAGGGCTCGGCGCCACCGTCCTCGACATCGAGGAGCCCTTCCAGCCGGCGCGCGGAGCCTATCACTCGCACGGCGGACATTCACATGATCACGCGCATGCCCAGCATGACCACGGGCACGATCATAACGATGGTCATGACCACAAACATGATCACGGCCATGACCACGTGCATGGACCGGGATGTAATCATGACCATGACCACGGGCGGGATCACGATCACGACCACGGGCATCACGGCCACAAGCACGACTGAGGCTAGATGACCGGGGATTCTGAGCTGCAGGCATTGCTGCGCCTAACGGCATGGCTCTCGCCGGCCTTTCCGATCGGCGGTTTTGCCTATTCCGGCGGGCTGGAGCGCGCGGTGGCTGACGGGCTCGTCACCGATGCCGCCTCGCTTGCTGCCTGGATCGGCACGCTGATCGGCCATGGCTCGGTCTGGAACGATGCCGTGCTTCTGGCTGAGAGCCATAGGTGCCATTCGGAACCGGAGCGCCTTGCCGAGGTCGCCGCACTTGCCGAGGCGCTTGCCGGATCGCGTGAGCGCCATCAGGAAACCACGCTGCTCGGTGAGGCCTTCCTCGCGGCGGCGCGGGCCTGGCCGGACGAGGTTTTCGAAAAACTGCCTGGCAGGGCCGCCTATCCCATCGCAATCGGAGCGGTTGCGGGCGCCCATCGCATAGGGCCCGAGAAGGTGCTCGCGGTCTTCCTGCATGCCTATACCTCGCAAGCGATCTCAGCAGGCATCCGCCTTGGCGTCGCCGGGCAGGCGAGTGGCGTTGCCATGCTTGCCGCTCTTGAAGAGCATATTGCCGAGGTCGCGCGGCGGGCGGCAGGCTCGACGCTCGACGATCTCGGTTCGGCGACGGTTCAGGCCGATATAGCCAGCCTGCGTCACGAAACTCAAACTACGCGGCTTTTCCGCTCGTAGTGGACCAAATTATCCGTGTGACTGCGTCATTTGACGGTGGCGCACGCCGATGGCGTGGCTATCATCGGGATCCTATTGGAGTGAAACACATGAAATCAAGAAACGGACCTTTGCGCGTCGGCATCGGCGGGCCGGTCGGCTCGGGCAAGACGGCGCTGACCGAAAAGCTCTGCAAGGCGATGCGTGACGACTATTCCGTCGCCGTCGTCACCAACGACATCTACACGACCGAGGATGCGGAGGCGCTGGTGCGCATGCAGGCATTGCCTTCGGACCGCATCGTCGGCGTCGAGACCGGTGGCTGCCCGCACACCGCGATCCGCGAGGACGCGACGATCAATCTTCAGGCGATCGCGAGCCTCAATGCGCGGATCCCCGATCTCGACGTCGTCTTCATCGAATCCGGCGGCGATAATCTGGCGGCGACCTTTTCGCCCGACCTTGCCGATATCACCATCTATGTCATCTCCGTCTGCCAGGGCGAGGAAATCCCGCGTAAAGGTGGGCCTGGTATTACCCGCTCCGACCTGCTCGTCATCAACAAAAAGGATCTGGCACCCTATGTCGGCGCCGATCTCGATGTGATGGACCGGGACGCGACCCGCATGCGGGCAAGCCGGCCCTTCGTCTTTTCCGACATGAAGCGCGGCGACGGCGTCAGCTCTATCGTCAGTTTTCTGAGGGAGCAGGGCGGGCTCTGAGGGCAAGTCCGCCGCCGGAGGCTGATGTCGCACACGGCGAGGATGGCCAAACAAATCGAGCCGGGAGATCGCTCCCGGCCCGTTTCGTTTGCTGAGGCTTTGCTCACTCCGCCGCAAAGGGCGGCAGGCGAAGCACATTGGTGTCGTTGGCGTTGGCGCTCTTGCGCTTGCTTTCCGGCTTTTCGATGGCAGTCAGGCGCTCGTCCAGCGCATCGATATCGCTGCGGTTCTCACGGGTCACGCGGGTCAAATCCTCGCGCGACAGCGCCAGCTCTTCCTCGTCCTTTCTGCCGACCATGCGTCCGAACATCCAGCCGAGCAGGCGGGACAGATCGTCCATGATCAGGAAGAAGGAGGGCACGACGACGAGCGACAGCACGGTCGAGACGATGATGCCACCGATAACCGCAATCGCCATCGGCGCGCGGAACGAGCCGCCTTCGCCGACGCCGAGCGCCGACGGCAGCATGCCCGCCGACATGGCGATCGAGGTCATGATGATCGGCCGGGCGCGCTTGCGGCCCGCTTCGACCATGGCCTCGACCCGGGACATGCCCTGATGGCGCATCTCGATCGCGAAATCGACGAGCAGGATGGCGTTCTTGGTGACGATGCCCATCAGCATCAGAATACCGATCATCACAGGCATGGACAACGGATTACTGGTGATGATCAGGCCGGCGGCGACGCCGCCGATGGCTAGCGGCAGCGAGAACAGGATGGTGAAGGGCTGGATCACATCCTTGAAGAGCAGGATCAGCACCGTCAACACCAGCAACAGGCCCATCAACATGGCGTTGACGAAGCTTTGCTGCATCTCGGTCTGCACCTTGGTGTCGCCGCTTTCGGCAAGATGGACCGTAGCCGGGATGTTCGCCGCCTGGACGATCTCGCGGAAGCGGGCCGAAGCCGTGTCGAGCGCCACGCCCTGCGGCAGGTCGGAACCAATCGAGACGACGCGGTTACGGTTGTTGCGCTTGATAGAGCTTACGCCTTCCGAATAATCGATATTGGCGACGCTAGAGAGCGGAACGGTGCTGCCGCTTGCGGTCTGGATCTTCAGCGCCCGGATGGCCGCTAGGTCGCGGCGCATGTCGAGCGCGGCCTGGACGCGGATCGGGATCTGCCGATCGTCGAGCGAAATCTTGGCGAGAGCCGCATCGACATCGCCGATGGTGGCGACGCGGATCGTCTCGGAGATCTGCTGCGGCGTGATGCCGAGCCGGGCCGCCTCGTCCTTGCGCGGGTAGACCTGCAGTTCCGGACGGGGCAGGGCGCCATCGGCACTGACATTGGCGAGCAGCGGATCGGCGCGAAGCTTCGATTCCAGAATGCCGACGGCGTCGTTCAGGTCCTTCTCGTTCTTGGAGAGGAAGTTGAAGGAGAGGTCGCGTTCGCCGCGGTCGTTGAGCTTCAGGATATGGACGTCGGGAATGTCGCGCAGCTTGGCGAAGACTTCCTTTTCAATATCCCATTGCGGACGTTCACGGCCGTGAACTTCCACCTTAGGCAACATTGGCCCGATGCCCGGGATATCGCCGAGCACGTCGTTGACCACCTTCTTGACCAACGACTGGTCGAGTTTGTGAAGCGCCAGCGTAATGGTCGCGCGGCGCAGCTCGAGATCACCCTTTGGCGAGGCGCCGCCGAGGACGAAGACGCTTTCGACGCCGTTGATGTCCTTGACCCTGTCATAGATCGCCTTCGTCGTCTTCTCGGTGTCGTCGAGCCGTGCATTGGGCGGCAGTTCGACGGAGAGAACGATGCGCGAAGCGTCTTCCGGCGGCAGGAAGCTGCCCGGAACCTTCATCAGCAGCATAACGGACCCAACGAGGAAGCCGACCGCTGCAAGAAGCGTCAGATATCGCGAGTACTTATGCCCGGTCGTGCCCCGGATCAGGCGCGTATAGCCCTTCATCAGCAGACCGTCATTATCGTGATGGTCGTCGACGCCGTCTTCGGGGCGCATGAGATAGGCGGCCATCATCGGGGTGATGAGCCGCGCCACCATCAGCGAGAAGAACACGGAGAAGGCGACGGTCAGGCCGAACTGGATGAAGTACTGGCCGGGGATGCCCGGCATGAAGGAAACCGGCACGAAGACGGCGATGATCGTGAAGGTGGTGGCGATGACGGCGAGGCCGATTTCATCGGCCGCCTCGATCGCCGCGCGATAGGGCGTCTTGCCCATCTTGATGTGGCGGGCGATGTTTTCGATCTCGACGATGGCGTCGTCGACCAGGATACCTGTCGCGAGCGTCAAAGCGAGGAAGCTGACGAGGTTCAGCGAGAAGCCCATCACGTCCATGACCCAGAAGGTCGGGATCGCGGACAGAGGCAGCGCGATGGCCGAGATCAGCGTTGCCCGCCAGTTCCTGAGGAACAGCAGGACGACGATGACGGCGAGCAGCGCGCCTTCCAGCAGCGTGTGGATGGCGGCTTCGTAGTTGCCGTAGGTGAAATAGACCGAATCGTCGATCAACTCGATCTTGACGTTCGGATTTTCGCTCCTGACCTTGTCGAGGCTCTGCGCCACCGTTTCGGCGACGCTGACTTCGCTGGCGCCTTTCGAGCGGAAGACGCCGAAGGTGACGACTGGCGTATCGTTGAAGCGCGAGAAGGACTTCGGCTCTTCATAGGTGTCCTTGATGACACCGAGGTCGGACAGTTTGACGAAGCGGCCGTTCGGCAGCGCGATCGTCGTGTCTGCAAGTTCGGCGACGTTGCGCGCGTCGCCGAGAACGCGGATTGCCTGTTCGCTGCCCGCCACCTGGCCACGGCCTGAGCCGAGGTCCACGTTGGTGCCGCGCAGCTGCTGGTTCACGCTTGCAGCGGTGATGCCGTAAGCATCGAGCTTGGCGGGGGTGAGTTCGATGCGCACTTCGCGCTCGGCGCCGCCGTAACGGTCGACGCGGCCGATGCCGGCTTGGCCCTGCAGCGCACGCTTGATTGTGTCGTCGACGAACCAGGAGAGTTCTTCCAGCGACATGTCAGGCGAGGAAACGGCGAAGGTCTGGATCGCCTGGCCCTCGACGTCGACCTTGGTGACAATAGGCGCTTCGGCTGTCGCCGGCAGGTCGCTGCGGATGCGGTCGATCGCGTCCTTGACGTCCTGGACGGCCTGTTCCGTCGGCACTTCCATGCGGAACATGACGTTGGTCTGCGAACTGCCGTCGGTTACCGTCGACTGGATTTCATCGATGCCGGTGATGGAGGCGATCGCGTCTTCGATCTCCTTCGTCACCTGCATTTCGAGTTCGGCCGGCGAAGCGCCGCTCTGCGTGACGCTGATCGAAACCAGCGGCACGTCGATGTTCGGGAAGCGCGTGATCGGCAGCGTGTTGAAGGACTGGATGCCGATGAAGATCAGCAGGCAGAAGGCCAGGAGCGGCGCGATGGGGTTTCGGATGGACCAGGCTGAAAAATTCATCGGATGGTCTCTTTAGTTGGAAGCCGAGGGCTGTTCGCGCACCGGGGTGATGTGGTCGCCGTCGCGGACATAGGCGCCGGCCTTGGCGACGACCTCATCGCCGCTCTTCAATCCTGCGACGATCTCGACATAGGCGCCGTCCTGGATGCCGGTCTCGATCTTGGCAAATTTCACCACGCCAGCTTCGACCTTGCGAGCGGAGGAGCCTTCGTTGCCGGTGAGCACCGCAGTCAGAGGAAGCGATACGCCCTCGGTTTCGCGGACGATGATCTCGGCGCTGCCATACATGCCGGAACGCGCCTTGGTGTCATCGTCGATGGAGATATGGACGAGGCCGAGGCGAGTGCTGGCATCGACGGTCGGCGAGACCAGGCGCACGGCGCCGGAAAGCTTTTCACGGCTGCCGGAAAGCGAAATCGTCGCCTTCTGGCCGGCCATGATCCTGACAATGTCGCTTTCGGCGACTTCGGCGACAAGCTCGATATCGCCATCGCGGATGATGGTGAACAGTGGATCGCCGTTGCCGGCGGCGATCGCGCCGACCTTGGCGTTCTTTGCGGAAACTACGCCGGCGACCGGGGTCTTGACGTCGGTGCGGGCGAGTTTCAGATCGGCGTCGGCGATCTGGCTGTCGAAGACCTTGAGATCGGCTTCGGCGACCTCGATCGCCTGCTCGGCGGAGACGACGCGGGCATTGGCGGCGGCGGCGGTCGCATCGGCCTGCTCAACCTGGGCGGTGGAAACCGTGCCCTTCTTGACCATTTCCTGGGCGCGGGCCTGCTGCTGCCTTGCCTGTTCGGCATTGGCCTGGGCCTCGATGAGCTGGGCGCGCAACTGGGCGAGGCTTGCCTCGCCCTTGGCCTTCGTCGCCATCATCTGGCTCTTCTCGAGAACCAGCGCGTCGTCGTTGAGCGTCGCCAGGGTGCTTTCGGCCTGAACCTTGTCGCCGACATCGGCCTTCAGCGTGCGGATCGACAGGCCTTCGACCTGCGGCTGGATATAGACTTCCTCGACGGGCTTGACCGTGCCGGTGCCGATGACACGATCGACAAGCGTGCGGTTCACAGCTGTGGTGACGACGATCGCCGGCAGGTTCTGCTGCGGCTTTGAGACCGGCGCTTCCTGCGAAAATGCGGGGGATGCAGCCAGCGCAGCTGCAAAAAGGGTGGATGCGCCTAGAATTCCGGTCGGCTTGCGTGCCATGCGTCTTCGTCCAATCTTATGATAAGGTTGGCCGAACTCGCGCGTCTGCCACTCAGCGCGCAATCAGGCCACTGCCCTTCCTGCATTCTCAGAGGTATCCGCCGATCCTTTGCCGTCTTTATCCCTCGTCGGCAAATTCGGCTTGTAGGTGGTATCGATTTGCTCGGCCTACAAGTCCGGCAGAAAATAATTCCCTACACGGCGATAATAATTGTCATTTCGACCTCAATCAATCACCGGAAGGTTATGCCAACATTACGAAGATTGATCGCGTCTCCATCTCCAAGACGTTTGACGCCCGATAAATGCGACAGTTGCAAGGCATTTTTTCGTTTGTAGTGAAAAAGGCGAAACGCGCGGAAAAACTCCCGCGCGTTTCGCTTCGAAGCTGGCTGAATTATTTGGAAGCGGCGTCGGTTATCTCGTGCGTCCAAGCGCCCGAGGGCTCCTTATTGATGATCTTCTGGTCCAACAGCGCCTTTGCCGTGCGGGCATAGAGCGCCTCGTCCAGCTTGCCGGAACCGTCGCCGACCAGCTTGGCGACCTCGCCCATCATGCGCTTCTGGTGGTTCTCGTCCTGGCCGCCATTGTCCATTACGATCTCGGCGGCTTCATCCGGGTTTTCGGTCGCATATTTCCAGCCCTTCATCGAGGCGCGGACGAACTTGACCATCTTTTCCTTGAAGGCCGGATCCTTCAGCTTGTCCTCCATCGCGTAGAGGCCGTCTTCCAGGAGGTCGTTGCCCATTTCGGTGTAGTTGAACACCGTCAGTTCTTCCGGCTTGAAGCCGGCGTCGATTGCCTGCCAGTATTCGTTATAGGTCATGACGGAGATGCAGTCGGCCTGCTTCTGGACGAGCGGCTGCACGTCGAAGCTCTGCTTCAGCACGGTGACGCCATTCGGACCGCCGTCTGTGGACAGGCCGAGCTTGTTCATCCAGGCGAAGAAGGGATATTCGTTGCCGAAGAACCAGACGCCGAGCGTGTGACCTTTGAAATCGGCTTCGGTCTTGACCGGGCCGTCCTTGCGGCAGATCATTTCCAGGCCGGACTTCTGGTAAGGCTGGGCGATGTTGACGAGGGGAACGCCCTTTTCGCGGGCAACCAGCGCGCCGCCCATCCAGTCGACGATGACATCGGCGCCGCCGCCGGCGATCACCTGCTCGGGGGCGATATCAGGACCGCCAGGCTTGATCTCGACGTCCAGGCCTTCCTCCTTGTAGAAGCCCTTGTCCTTGGCGACATAATAACCGCCGAACTGGCTCTGCGTGACCCACTTCAACTGCAGGACCACCTTGTCGGCAGCCATCGCGTGGGCGGCGGCAAGCGACATCGCGCTTGCCATCATTGCAATCATCAACTTTTTCATTTTCTTGTCCTTACCCTCTGAAGTTATGCCCGAACCCCATTTGCGAAGCCCGTGCGCGCCTATCCACCACGGATAGACGGATGCCAGAACGTCACCGCCCGTTCGGTCAGGGCGATGACGCCATAGAAGATCGAGCCGGCCAGCGCCGCAACGGCGATTTCCGCCCAGACCATGTCGACATTCATGCGGCCGATCTCGGTGGAGATGCGGAAGCCCATGCCGACGATCGGTGTCCCGAAGAATTCGGCAACGATGGCACCAATCAGCGCCAGCGTCGAGTTGATCTTCAGGGCGTTGAAAATGAAGGGCATGGCCGCCGGAAGTTTGAGCTTGAACAGCGTCTGCCAATCGCTCGAGGCATAGGTACGCATGAGGTCGCGCTCCATGCTGCCGGAGGCGGCAAGGCCTGCGACGGTGTTCACCAGCATCGGGAAGAAGGTCATAATGATGACGACGGCGGCTTTCGACGGCCAGTCGAAACCGAACCACATGACCATGACCGGGGCGATGCCGATGATCGGCAGGGCCGACACCATATTGCCGATCGGCAGGAGGCCGCGGCGCAGGAAGGCAATCCGGTCGGCCAGGACCGCGACGATGAAGCCGCTGAGGCAGCCGACGATATAACCGATCAGCACCGCCTTGAAGATCGTCTGCCTGACGTCGTCGCCGAGGATGGGCAGAGAGGCCATGATGCGCGCGCCGATGGCGCTCGGCGGCGGCAGCAGGATGAAGGGAACGCCGGCGCCGCGCGTTATCGACTCCCAGAGAATGAGAATCCAGGCGCCGAAGATGGCCGGGATCAGCAGCTGGAGCGCCGACTTTCCGAAGGTGGTGAGGGGCTGCAGCTTGGAAAGCTCAGTGACGCATCGCCAGGCAAGCAGCCAGGAGGCAAAGAGCAGCAGGAAGAACGCCCGCGTCGCCAGGCCATCATTGCCGGGAAGAGCCGAAAGCAGCATCCAGGCGGCGCCATGCGCGCCGATGAACAGCACGGTCGCGCGGTAGGCGGGCGGCTGCGGTGCAAAGGACAGGAGAGCGGCTGCGGCGACGATGGTGAAGATCAAGCGCGCGGTGCCATCGGTCACGGGGCGGGCGGCGCCCTCCGCCAGAAGCGGCAAGGTCGCCAGCGCGGCGATGCAGAGGAGGAGAGCGGCCGTGCCTTGCCAGGAGAAGGTCAGATGTTTCATGCCGGTCTCCCGCCCATGGCACGGTCGACGATCTTCGCGGCAAGGCCGACGATCGCGACCAGAACGCCCGCAAGCAGCGAGCCGGCGACAAGTGCCGCCCAGATGTCGATCGTCTGGCTGTAATAGGAGCCGGCGAGCAGCTTCGAGCCGATGCCGGCAACGGCGCCGGTCGGCAACTCGCCGACAATGGCGCCGACGAGGCTTGCGGCGATCGCCACTTTCATCGAGGTGAAGAGAAAGGGGATCGAGGCAGGGACACGCAGCTTCCAAAAGGTCTGCATCGGACTGGCGTTATAAGTGCGCATCAGGTCGAGATACATGATTTCGGGCGACCGCAGCCCCTTCACCATGCCGACGGCAACGGGAAAGAAGGAGAGGTAGGTGGAGATCAGCGCCTTGGAGACGAGGCGCGAGGCGTCCGAATCGAGGTTCAAGAGATGCGCCAGCGCATTGTCCCCGGTCAGCACGTTGTAGGAGATGATGACGATCATCGGCGCGATGGCGAGGATCGGTATCGTCTGGCTTGCCACCAGCCAAGGCATCAGCGAGCGGTCCATGGCGCGGTTGTGGACGATCAGCACGGCAAGAAGAATGCCGAGCAGCATGCCGAAACCGAAGCCGAGCAGGGTGGAGGAGAGCGTCACCCAGCTGTGATAGACGAGGCTGCGATTGCTCGAAAGGCTGCGCAGGATCGTGTTCTCATAGACATTCTCAGCCACCTGATGCGGCGCCGGCAGGATCGGCTTCGGCTGCGCCAGCGTCTTGCCGATGAATTCCATCGTCGTGGGCGCGACGCCGGCGCGGCTGTCCATGTCGCGCTGGAAAGGCGCGTTCATGAGGACGGCGGCGACATACCAGATGGCGATGAGGGCAAGCAGGATGGTGAGGACGGGGACGATCTTGTCCTTGAAGGTGTCGGGTTTCACGCTACGCGCTCCTTCAAAAATGGAGCGGCGTGTTTTTCGATGGTGATAAACACGTAGTCGGGCCCGTCGAGTACCTGGGCGTTGTCGAAGCGCAGCACTTTGAAACCTTGATTGCGCAGGAATGCATCGCGGGCGAGATCATGTCGCCGACCCTCGACCGTCTCGTGACTGTCGCCGTCGACCTCGACAATCAGTCTTGCTGAAAGCCAAGCGAAATCCGCGATATAGGGACCAATTGGCGTCTCACGCCTGAATCTCGCGCCATAGGCTCTGAGATCGCGCAGCATGTCCCACATCGCGGCCTCAGCTTTAGTCAGTTCACGACGAAGGCGTTTTGCCGTGTCGCGGGTTTTGGGGGTGATGTTTGAATGTGGCATTTAAACCCCTCCCCAACCCCTCCCCACAAGGGGGAGGGGCAAACCTGCCGCGCTCGCTGAGTTCTCCAGCGATGGTCGCGAAAAAGCAAGGCCGGCGGCGGGTTCGGCGCTCAAGCCCCTCCCCCTTGTGGGGAGGGGTTGGGGAGGGGTCTTTTCCGGCAACACGCGTCTAAACCTCATGGCTATGCCCCGTCCTCAGCCCCTCGCGGACGCGATGGGCGATTTCCAGGAATTCGGGGGTGTCGCGGATGTCGAGCGGGCGTTCGGCCGGCAAGGTTGAGTCGATCACGTCGGTAACGCGGCCGGGGCGAGGCGACATCACCACGATCTTGGTTGAGAGGTAGACGGCTTCGGGGATGGAGTGGGTGACGAAACAGATCGTCTTGTTGGTGCGGGCCCAGAGTTTCAACAGCTCTTCGTTCAGATGGTCGCGGACGATCTCATCCAGCGCGCCGAAGGGCTCGTCCATCAGGAGCAGGTCGGCGTCGAAGGCGAGCGCGCGGGCGATCGAGGCGCGCTGCTGCATGCCGCCGGAAAGCTGCCAGGGGAATTTCTTTTCGAAGCCGGAGAGGCTGACGAGGTCGAGCGCCTCAGCGATGCGCCTGGTGCGATCGGCGCCGCCATAACCCATGATCTCCAACGGCAGGGCGATGTTGTTTTCGATGGTGCGCCACGGATAGAGCGCCGGCGCCTGAAAGACATAGCCGTAGGCGCGAGCCTTGCGGGCTTCTTCCGGCGTCATGCCGTTGATCGAGATCTCGCCCGATGTGCTCTTTTCGAGATCTGCGATGACACGCAGGAAAGTCGTCTTGCCGCAGCCGGACGGGCCGATGAAAGAGACGAAATCGCCCTTGCGGACATCGAGGTTGACATCACTCAGCGCCCGCACCGGGCCGTCATTCGCCTGGTAGGTGAGACAGAGGTCCTTGGCGGATACGACGGAGGGTGCTTGCATCAATGCGACCGATCTTGTTTTCGCCGCCGGAAGGCGGATTGCGTGTTACCATCGCCGCAGGCCCTGCCGGCGGCAAAATTCATGGAGCAAGAAAATGGACGCGACATCAAAGCCCACCTGCCACATCGTTCGTCCCAAGCACGCCTATGACGGCAAGCAGGGGCTCAGCTATTTCGAAGGGATAGCGGCCGAGACGGTCGGCGCCAAGGGCATCTGCATGCACCTCCTGACGATCCCGCCAGGCGTGCGTGCCAGGGCGCATCTGCACGAGGCGCATGAAACGGCGATTTACGTGCTCTCCGGCGAGGCCCATACCTGGTACGGCGATCGGCTGGAGCATCACGTCATTACCCATGCCGGCGAGCTCTTCTACATCCCGGCCGGCGTGCCGCATATGCCGGCAAACCTCAGCAGCACGCCCTGCACGGCGGTCATCGCCCGCACCGATCCGCACGAGCAGGAAAGCGTCGTGCTTCTCCCGGAGCTGGACGCGCTGGTGCCGGCGTGAGGTCATCCGCATGAAGGCGTCATTCCCCGGTTGATGTCGTATCATCATGCTCCATCGTCATACGCCGGTTGCCGGAATGCCGCTTCGTTCCACCTTGCGCGGAGAGGTGATCTCCTTCCAGGTGGAGAGTGCCTTGCTGACGGCCGTTACCGGTTCGCGCGGGACGAACTCGCCGTGGCCCTCGCGGGTCTTGATGTCGCTTTCCTCGATCGCGACGACGCCGCGGGTCAGCGTGTAGCGCGGCAGGCCCGTCACTTCCTTGCCCTCGAAGACGTTGTAGTCGATCGCCGACTGCTGGGTCTTCGACGAGATGGTCTTAGAGCGCTTCGGATCCCAAACCACGATATCGGCATCGGCGCCGACGAGGATCGCGCCCTTCTTCGGATAGATGTTGAGAATCTTGGCGATGTTGGTCGAGGTGACGGCAACGAACTCGTTCATCGTCAGGCGGCCGGTGTTGACGCCGTGCGTCCAGAGCATCGGCATGCGGTCTTCGAGGCCGCCGGTGCCATTCGGGATCTTGGTGAAATCCCCTACGCCGAAACGTTTCTGCGCCGTCGTAAAGGCGCAATGGTCCGTTGCGACCACCTGCAGCGAACCGGAGGCAAGCCCGGCCCAGAGACTGTCCTGATGCTGCTTGCTGCGGAATGGCGGCGACATCACGCGACGGGCGGCATGATCCCAGTCAGGGTTGGAATATTCGCTTTCATCGAGCGTCAGGTGCTGGATCAGCGGCTCGCCATAGACGCGCATGCCCTTGGCGCGGGCGCGGCGGATCGCCTCATGCGCCTGTTCGCAGGAAGTATGGACGATGTAAACAGGGCAGCCGGCCATATCGGCGATCATGATGGCGCGGTTGGTGGCCTCGCCCTCCACTTCCGCGGGGCGGGAATAGGCATGCGCCTCGGGGCCGTTATTGCCCTCGGCAAGCAACTTTGCCGACATCGAGGCGACGACGTCGCCGTTTTCGGCATGCACCAGCGGCAGCGCGCCGAGTTCGGCGCAGCGCTGGAACGAGGCGAACATCTCGTCATCGTCCACCATCAGCGCACCCTTATAGGCCATGAAGTGCTTGAAGGTGTTGATCCCCTTGTCGCGGACGATTGTTTCCATCTCCTTGAAGACCTGCTCGCTCCACCAAGTGACCGCCATGTGGAAGGAATAGTCGCAATTGGCGCGGGTCGATTTGTTGTCCCACATGGTGAGCGCTTCGAGCAGCGACTGGCCAGGGGCGGGAAGGGCGAAATCAACGACCATGGTCGTGCCGCCGGAAAGGGCGGCGCGCGTGCCGCTCTCGAAATCGTCGGAGGAATAGGTGCCCATGAAGGGCATTTCGAGATGGGTGTGCGGATCGATGCCGCCGGGCATGACGTAACAACCGGAGGCGTCGAGGGTTTCGTCGCCCGAGAGGTTCGGACCGATCTCGATGATCTTGCCGCCATCGATCTTGACGTCAGCCTTATAGGTCAGGTCGGCGGTGACGATTGTGCCGTTCTTGATGACTGTGGTCATGATCGTTCCTTACTCTCTATTCGTTGTTCGGCAGGCGAATGCTCCGCAATTCGGAGCTGAATTCGAGGCAGGCCAATGGGCGATGTTTGCGAAAATCCCGTTTGATAATCTTCGTCGCGCTCCGGGCGCTGGACTAGACATCACGCGACAATCTCCGCCGTCTCCACCACCGCATGGAACAGCACATCGGCGCCTGCCGTCGCCCATTCCTTGGAAATCTCTTCCGCCTCATTGTGCGAGAGCCCGCCGACGCAGGGGCACATGACCATGGTGGCGGGGGCGACCTTGGCGGCCCAGCAGGCGTCGTGGCCGGCGCCGGAGATGAGGTTCATGTGGGTGTAGCCGAGGCGCTCGGCGGCGGATCGAACCGCGGTGACGAGCTTTTCGTCGAAAGTCACCGGCGCAAAATGGCCGATCGCCTCGATCGAACAGCCGACACCCAGGGCGTCGCAGATCTTCGGCGCTTCCGCTTCGATCTTTGCCCGCATGCGGTCGAGTTTGGCCTTATCAGGCGAGCGGATGTCAACGGTGAAGACCACTTTGCCCGGCAGGACGTTGCGGGAGTTCGGCGAGAAGAAGACCTGGCCGACGCCGCCGACGGCGCCCGGCTGCTCGCCCATCGCGACACCCTGCACCATTTCCACGATGCGCGACATGGCGAGACCCGCATTGACGCGCATGTTCATCGGCGTCGAGCCGGTATGGGCTTCCTTGCCGGTCAGCGTGAATTCCAGCCACCACAAGCCCTGACAGTGGGTGACGACGCCGATCTGCTTGTTCTCCGCTTCGAGGATCGGGCCCTGCTCGATGTGATATTCGAAATAGGCGTGCATCTTGCGGGCGCCGACCTCTTCGTCGCCGACCCAACCGATGCGCTTCAGCTCGTCGCCGAATAGATTGCCCTCGGGATCCCTACGGTTATAGGCGAAGTCCAGGCTGTGCACGCCGGCGAAGACGCCCGACGCCAGCATTGCAGGGGCGAAACGCGCGCCTTCCTCGTTCGTCCAGTTGGTTACGACGATCGGATGCTTGGTCCTGATGCCTAGATCATTCATGGTGCGGACGACTTCAAGCGCCGAGAGCACGCCAAGCACGCCGTCATATTTCCCGCCGGTCGGCTGGGTGTCGAGGTGCGAGCCGACATAGACCGGCAGGGCGTCCGGATCGGTGCCGGGGCGGGTGGCGAACATCGTACCCATGCGGTCGACGCCCATGGTGAGGCCCGCCTCGTCGCACCATGTCTCAAAAAGGCTTCGGCCCTCAGCATCCGAATCCGTCAGCGTCTGGCGGTTGTTGCCGCCGGCGATTCCGGGGCCGATCTTCGCCATGTCCATGAGACTGTCCCAGAGACGGTCGCCATTGACGCGCATGTTCTCGCCTGGTGCTGCCACCATTCTTCAAGCCCTCACCTGTTTGCGGCAGCCATGCGACGTGGCATGCCCGCCTGTTCCCATGGTCCATTTCCGCGCCTCTTATTGGTTTTGTCGAGCGCCGGAAAATCGCCAGTTGCCTTTGTTTTTCATCTGGCGGATATTTGACCGATTGGTAAACATTACAACTTCCACCGCGGGGCTCAAGACGAAAATCACGAAAATTGCCGATAAAAATGCGGGCAGTTGTTCTAGGAAGCGGCAGGGGCCGCCCGTTCCGAAATTTAAGGGAAGAAGTTGAATATCAAGGGGAAACAATAGCCGATGGCTATTCCGAGAGCAGCGAAGACCCTGAGGCGCACGCGAATCCAGGAGGAGAAGGAAGAGCAGATCTTGGAGGCGGCGCTCGACGTGTTTTCGGCACGCGGTTTTCGCGGCTCGACGATCGATCAGATCGCCGAAGTGGCCCGCATGTCGAAACCCAATCTGCTCTATTATTTCCGCACCAAGGAGGCGATGCACCGGGCGCTGATCGACCGGGTGCTCTACACCTGGCTGGAGCCGCTGCGCGCTTTCGACGCCGAGGGCAATCCGGAGGAGGAAATCCGCAGCTATATCAGGCGCAAGCTTGAGATGGCGCGTGATTTTCCGCGCGAGAGCCGGCTTTTCGCCAATGAGGTGCTGCAGGGCGCCCCCCACATCGAGGACGAGCTGAAGGGTCCGCTGAAGCAACTCGTCGACGAGAAGGCGGAGGTTATCCGCGCCTGGACTAAATCAGGCAAGATCGCCGAATGCGATCCCTACCACCTGATCTTCTCGATATGGTCGACGACGCAGCATTATGCGGATTTCGACGTCCAGGTGCGCGCCGTGCTGGGGCAGGAGCATGCCGGCGACGAACGCTTCGAGGATGCGGCGCGGTTTCTGGAGCAACTTTTCATCGGCGGACTGCGTCCGAATACGCCGGCGACGTGACCGATCTACTCTCTTTTGGGAAGCTGCACCCGGGCAAGGAGATCCGTGATGCCTTCGGTGGTATAGGGTTTCTGCAATACAGGCGTGCCCGAGTGGCTGTTCGCCTGGGCGATGCCTTCGCCGTAACCGGTGGCAAAAACGAAGGGCACGCCTGCGGCTGCCAATCGGTCGGCAATCCCGAAACTCGTCTCGTCGCCGAGATTGACATCGAGAAGCGCGAAATCGAAGGCCTGGCCGGCCAGGATCTCCATCGCCTCGGCGACACTAGGCGCCGTTGCCACTTCGGCTCCAAGGCGGCGCAGAATCTCTTCCCCGTCCATGGCGATGATCAGGTTGTTTTCCACCAGCAGGATTTTCAAGCCCGAGAGCGGAGGCTGATCGGCGGGAACAGTCTGGCGTTCCGCAACGTCGGCAGGCGTCGCTTCCGGTAATATGCTTGGATCGACGGCGTTCACATAACGAGCCGGAATCAAGAAATCAGCCTCAATCCCCGCCTTGACGTAGCGGATTTCGGCCTTGCCGCCGAGGTCGTAGGGAATGGAGCGCCGGATGATCGTCGAACCGAATCCGTGGCGTTTAGGTTCGGCGACGGGCGGGCCGTCCTTTTCGCGCCAGCCGATACGCAGGTTGCCTTCATCGTCGCGACGCCAGCCGAGCTCGACGGTGCCGACGCCAGCACCGGAGAGGCTGCCGTATTTGGCGCTGTTGGTCATCAGCTCGTGGAAAACCAGGGCGGCGGTGGAAAAAGCCTGCGGCTCCAGCAGGACGTCTTCGCCGTTCATCCGGAAGCGCTGTGCGTTCTTTCCAAGATAGGCCGCCGTTTCGGCCGAGAGCAATTGCCGCAGCGAAGCGGGCGCCCAGTGATCCCTCGTGATCTGGTCATGGGCGCGGGCAAGCGACTGAATGCGGCCCTCGAGCTGACGGATATAGTCGCTGAGGCCGACCGACGTCGTCTGCGACTGGCGGATAATGCCCGTGATGAGGCTCAGAATGTTGCGGACGCGATGATTGAGCTCGGCGATCAGCAGTTCCTGCCGCTCGTTCGCCACCTGGCGCGCCATGCTGGCCTCGTCGGTCAGGCGCAGCACCACCTCGATCAGAGTGACGCGGATCGTTTCGGCGACCCGGCGCTCGGCTTCGGTAAAGGGGAGGGAACGACCGCGCACCAGTTCGGACCAGGCTTCGAAGCTCTTGCGCGGCGTCAGCCGCGGACCGTTGGGGCCGTATTCCACCGGCTTGTGCGGATCGCCGCCCCAGCGGACGGTGCGCACGAGCTCCTGGCGAAAAAGGACGACATAATCGCGCGGCGAACGCGAGATCGGTATGGCGAGCATGCCTGCCACCGCATCGCCGGTCTCAAGATCCGGATAGGTCTCGGCGAACCTGTCCACGGCATAGATGCGCCCGCTGGCGTTGCGATTGAGATGGCGCACCAGGGCCGCGAAAGCCTTCTCGTCCGGCCCGATGCCGCCAAGCGCCATCCGGCCGTTGATCCAAACACCGATCCCGTCGGCCGGGATAGCATCGGCCAGCGCCTCGATCAACCATGCCGGATCATCGAGCAGGCTTGCATTGTCCGCTACGGAGGTGAGAAGCCGGTCGGCGATGCGGCGTGCCTTTGTCTCGTAATCGAGCGCCAGCCGCCGTTCACGGCTTTCGAGCCGGGAGGCGAACATCTGACCGAAGAGTTCGACGGTGGAGCGGATTTGTGCCGACGGCAGGCGCGGGCCGTAATGGTGGCAGGCAAACAGTCCCCAGAGCTTGCCGTCCACGACTATTGATATGGAGAGCGACGCTCCGACCCCCATATTCTTCAGATATTCGATGTGGATGGGCGAGACCGAACGCAACACCGACATGGAGAGGTCGAGCGGCTGGCCCTGTTCGTCGAGTTGGGGCAGAACCGGCACCGGCACCGCGTTGACATCGGCGATGATGCGGAACAGATTGCGCAGATAAAGAGCGCGCGCCTGAACCGGAATGTCGGAGGCCGGATAGTGCAGCCCGAGAAATGAGCCGATGCCGCTGCGTGTGGCTTCCGCCACGACCTCGCCGGAACCGCCTTCATCGAAACGATAGACCATGACGCGGTCGAAGCCGGTGAGCGCGCGTGCGTGCCTTGCGCCCTCGCGGAAGAAAGCCTCCAGCGTTTCCATCTGGTCGAGGCGCGACATCATGGTGCGCATGGAGAGTGACGGGGCGTTGCGCCTTTCTTGCTGGCAGCGCTCACCTTCGAGGATGACGAGGTTTTCGTTGAGGTGCACGGCGAGGTCGAAGCGGGACTGATCGGGCAGCAGGGCAATGTCGAAAATGCGTTCGACGACATCGGATCCGCGTAGCGTCGTCAACTTGTTACGGATCGTGTGGACCGCCTCGGGCAAGATCAGCGACGAAACGGGGCGCCCGAGCGCGTCGGCTTGTTCCACCCCGAGAAACTCGGCAAGATTTGCCGAGGCCCGCGTGACCATCCAATCGAGCGATATCGCCAGCAGGAAACCGAAAGGCTGAATGGCGCCGAGCTGATGGATGGGCTCACGGTCGCAATTGGTGAGATCGACGGTTTCGCGCACGCCGCTCATGGCACGGCTTCCAGTGCGAGCTGCCCGGCTTTCAGGAAAAGATCGAAGAGGGTGCGGGCTGCCGAAACGGCGGCCGAGGGATCGTCGATGCCGCTTGCATCGAGACGATCCATGAAGATCCTGATGGCGCCCTTGGCGCCGTGGGGCGTAAGATAGCGGCTGGGCAGGTGATCGGGCACGGACCTGGCGAGCAAGGCGCCGCCGAGTTTTGAGCCTTCGAGGACGTAGAGGGCGCCCCAGAGCGCCGCTTCGCCATGCAGAGCCGGCGGCGGAAGCTGCTCGGGCAACCGGTCGCCGAGCTCCCCGATGTCGGCAAACAGCAGCTGCGCGCGCCTTCGTTCCGGCCAGTCCGGCAGCAGGCGGATGACGCCGGCTGCCTCGAGGGCATTTTCGGTCGCCGGTATAATGCGGGCGTGCGCGCGCAGGAATGTCCGGTACTGCTCTTTGCTGGAGAGGTCGAACGCGCCGAAAAGCTTATCGACTTTGGTGTGGCAATCTACTGTTTGTGCGCGGAGCACGCTGCGAAGTGACATACGGACCGTGTTCCGAGTGATGTGGCATATGGTGCCGTGAATGCAAGAGCGACGAACTTGCGATATATTGCAGCATCTCAGTCTTTCCAGAGAAACCCATAGAAAAACATGGGCTTCCCTTTTGGTTATGTCTGCTCGACGTCGGGAGGAGCTTTGTCCTATTCGGCAGCTGCGGCTTGACTTTCAAAGGCGAAACCCTCGTCGGCCCAGCCGGTCATGCCGCCGATCATCAGCTTGGCCTGGAGGCCGAGCTTGGCGAGGCGGAAAGCGGCCTTGTCGGCACCGTTGCAATGAGGACCGGCGCAATAGACGACGAAGAGCGTGTCCTTTGCCCATTCCGCCATGCGATGCGCAGTCATCTTGCCGTGCGGCAGGTTGATCGCGCCTGGCAGATGGGCTTGCTGAAACAGCGCCGGCGAGCGCACGTCGAGAAGAACGAAGTCGACCTTGCCGGCGGCAAAGGCGGCGCGGACATCCGAGCAATCAGTTTCGAATGCAAGCTTGCCGGCGTAATGGGCGGCGGCGAGATCGGGCGTGGCGGCAGGGATATCGGAGACAGGACTTGGCATTCGTCATTTCCTTCATGTTGGAATTGCCGCCTGGTATCGCCGATGCTAGAGGTTTGCGAAATTGGCCAACATGACTGACAGCGTAAAAATCATGCCAAACACATCTCCGCAGCAGAACGGACCGCTCGTCGCCGTGCTTGCCTATGACGGGCTCTGCACCTTCGAATTCGGGATAGCCTATGAGGTCTTCGGCTTACCGCGACCTGAGATGGGCGAGGGCTGGTATCGCTTTTCGGTCTGCGGCATCGAGCCCGGGCCGCTTCGTGCCGCCGGCGGATTGACGGTCGCTGTCGACAAGGGGCTGGAGGTGCTCGACGCGGCGGACCTGATCGTCGTGCCCGGCTGGCGGTCAATCGACGCACCGGTGCCGGAACCGCTCGCCGACGCGCTGAGGGCGGCGCATCAGCGCGGCGCGCGCATCATGTCGCTCTGCTCCGGTGTTGCGGTTCTTGCAGGCTCCGGGCTGCTTGCCTATCGCAGGGCGACGACACATTGGCGCTACGTCGCCTCGATCGCGAAGCGTTATCCGGACATCACGCTCGACGCGGATGTGCTGTACATCGACGAGGGCAGCCTGCTGACAGCGGCCGGCAGTGCCGCCGGCATCGATCTCTGCCTGCATGTGGTGCGCGGCGATTTCGGCTCGGAGGCTGCCAACAGCGTCGCCCGCCGCCTCATCGTGCCGCCGCACCGAGAAGGCGGGCAGGCGCAGTTCATCAGCGCGCCGGTTCCGGAAGAACGTGAGGGCATGCGCCTGGGCCCGCTGATCGAATGGATGCGCGCAAGCCTTGCCGAGGAGCAGCCGATCAGCCTGCTTGCCAGGAGGGCGGGCATGAGCATACGCACCTTCCAGCGCCGCTTCGAAGCGACGACGGGTCTCAGCGTCGGCCAATGGCTGCTGAAGGAACGGCTGCGCCATGCGCGCGATCTTCTCGAGAAGGAACTTGCTGTGTCGCTCGACGACATCGCCATATCAAGCGGCTTCGGCACGCTGGCGACGATGCGGCACCATTTTCGCAAAAGGCTGGGCACGAGTCCGAGCGCCTACAGGCAATCGTTCGGCAACTAAACCACCTTGCGCTTGCATCTGTTTGTCACTTCGCCTAAAGGGGCGCTCTCTATTGTTCTGGATAAGGGAGCGCCACGATGACGAATATCTCCGCACGCCCCGAGAGGGTTTCGGCTTAGTCAGCCAATCGGCTGATGCATGCCGTTTGAGCATTGCCGTTTGCGGCGATGAAAACCACTTATATCCAGAGTATCATCATGGGCAATTCTATCGGGAGCGAAAGCTCCCCGACGCTGCCGGCGGCACATCCGGCGGTGATCAATCACTTCTTTTCCAGTTCTGCCTGGATCGAAGGCGCTGCCTTGGACCAGCTCGACGAAATGTCCCGTCTGCCGGGTGTCTTGGAAATCGCCGCCTTCCCCGATCTGCACCCCGGCAAATATGGAGCGACCGGCGTGGCGCTGTTGTCGTCCCGGCTGCACCCGCTGCTGGTCGGCAACGACATCGGCTGCGGCATGTCGCTCTTTGTTCTCGACCTGCCACTGCGCAAACTGAGGATCGACAAGGCGGCGGAGCGGTTTCGCCGGATTGAAACGCAGGCAATCGGCGATGCTGGTGAGCTGCTTGCTGAAGCAGGTCTGCCTACCGATCTGGCACCGGATGCCCTGGGAACGATCGGCGGCGGCAATCATTTCTGCGAGCTGCAGGCTGTGGAAGGTCTCGTCGAGGGCGGAGGTGCGGCTGGTCTCGACGCTCAGCGGCTCCATCTGCTCGTTCATTCCGGTTCACGCGCCCTCGGCGCCGCGGTATTCACTGAAACCGTGGCTGCGCATTCCGGACTCGCCGCCGGTTTCGATGCCGGTTCGGAGACGGGCGCTGCCTGGCTTGCAAGCCACGATCGTTGTGTTGCCTGGGCATCGCTGAACCGGCGGCTCATTGCCGCCCGCGCGGCCGCGTTGCTGCGCGCCGATTTCCGCCTCGTCGCCGACATACCGCACAATCTCGTTCGTCGCTGCGATCGAGGGTTCGTGCATCACAAGGGTGCGGCGGCCGTTGCACCCGGAGAACTGGTGCCGATTGCGAGATCGCGTGCGAGCCTCAGCCATCTGGTCGTCGCGGGTGCCGGTGTCAGCCGTTCGCTCGGCGGGATCTCCCATGGGGCCGGCCGAAAATATGACCGGGCGACCATGCATGGTCGTGTCGGCCGCAATCGCACTGAACGCGAACAGCTGCTGCGCAATGCGTGGGGCGGAATCGCCATCTGTGACGATCGCGCTCTCGTCGTCGAGGAAGCGGCGTCGGCCTATAAGGATGCCGGGCAGGTGGTGAGCGATCTCGAAAATGAGGGCCTGGTCACCGGGCTTGCAAGCTTCCGGCCGCTCGTCACCTTCAAGATGGCGGTCGATGAAGTGGAGGTCGAACAGCGCCGGCGAAAGCCCGATCATCGCAGGGAAGGAGGGCGTGGCCATGAGCGCTATTGATCTTCTCGTGACATCCGGCAACGGCCCGGTAGAGTGCCGTATCGCGCTCACCGCCCTTCTCGGCATTCTCGAGCGCGAGGCGATCGGACATGGATGCTCTTTCGAGGTCAGCCTCGGTTCGATGCCGGATCGCTACGGTGCGAAATCGGCGATCGTCAGCGTCGACGGTGCGACCGCGGAACAGATCGCCGCCGGCTATTGCGGCACGATTAGGTTCAGCTTCAAGAGCCCGGCGCGCCCCGGCCACAAACGACAGAACTGGTACGTTGCAGTTCAGCGCATTGATCTCGGACCTGAGAATGGTGAGGTGACGATCAACCCGGCCGAGCTGCGTTTCGAGACGCTGAGAGCAGGTGGGCCGGGAGGGCAGCACCAGAATACGACCGACAGCGCGGTTCGCGTCCTGCACCGACCGACCGGCCTCATTGTGACGGCGCGCGACGAGCGCTCGCAGCATCGCAACAAGGCGCTGGCGCTTCGGCGTCTCGAAGCCATGTTGCATCAAATCGAGGCCGACAAGCAGGAGGCGGCAAAATCCGGGCGCTTCATCGCCAACCGGACGATCGAGCGAGGCAACGAGGTCAAGAGCTTCAAGCTCTGATCCCGCGCTTTCGATCTGACCGCGATACGCTGGCCCGAGAGCTTCACTTACACTCGATGGCGAAGGTTTCGTACGGCTTGAGCTCAACGGTTTCGCCGAGCATGTTCACCGGTTCGTAATTGCAGATGAGGCATTCTCCGTTGATCGCGAGCTCTGTCGGCAGACTTAGCGCAACGTCCCTCGGTGTGAAGTTGGCGACGACAATGATCCAGCTCCTGTCGAGCGTGCGGGTATAAACGAAGACGTCCGGGTGTTGATCGAGCCAGGACCGGTACTCCCCATGGACAATGACAGGGTGGGTCTTCCGGAGAGCGATCAGCTTGCGATAGTGGTTCCAGATCGACTTTTCATCATTGATCGCCGCTTCGGCGTTGACCTTCGAATAATTCGGGTTGACCTCGATCCAGGGTACGCCTGTGGAAAAGCCGCCATAGGGGGCGGCACTCCATTGCATCGGTGTGCGGGCATTATCGCGGCCGTTCTCGTTTGCTCCGCGGATGAATTCCTCCGGTGAAAGGCCGGCCTCCACGTGCAGCCTGTGCATATTGATGGTTTCGATGTCCCGATACTGTGAGATCGAGGTGAAGGGGACGTTCGTCATTCCGATCTCTTCGCCCTGATAGACGAAAGGCGTGCCCTTCAGGAGATGCAGAACGGTCGCCAGCATCTTTGCCGACTCGACGTGATAGCCGGTGACATTGCCGTAGCGCGAGACGGCACGCGGCAAATCGTGATTGCCCCAGAAGAGGGAATTCCACCCGTCTTCAGATAGAGCAAGCTGCCACTTGCTGAGGACCGTCTTGAGGTTCACGAGGTCGAACGGTTTCGGGCGCCATTTCCCGTAGACCGCGTCCCATTGCTGGGTGACGTGCTCGAACTGAAATATCATCGATAATTCCCGGCGCTCACGCCCGGAATAGAGAAGGGCCGCGCCGGGTGTGGCGCTCCAGGCTTCGCCAACCGTCAGGATGTCGCGGCTGCCAAAGGTCTTGGCATTCATCTCCTGCAAATAGTCGTGAAGATGCGGTCCGTCCTTGACGAGCTCACGGTCCACCTGTTTGCCGATATAGTCGATGACATCCATGCGGAAGCCGGCAATGCCGCGCTCGAGCCACCAGTTCATCATGTCGTAGATTTCCGTCCGTACCCTTTGGTTCTCCCAATTGAGATCCGGCTGGCGGCGGGAAAACATGTGCAGGTAATATTCGCCCGTCGCCGGATCGAGCGTCCAGGCCGGACCGCCGAAGGAGGATTTCAGGCCGTTGGGCGGGCCTCCATCCGGGGCGGGTTTGCGCCAGATGTAGAAGTCGCGGAACGGGTTGTCAGGCCCCTGACGGGATTGAAGAAACCACGGATGCTCGTCGGACGTATGGTTGACGACGAGATCGAGCATGATGCCAATTCCCCGGTCTTTCGCCTCCGCCACCAGCTGGTCGAAATCTGAAAGCGTGCCGAACTCGGGGGCGATGTCCTGATAGTCGGATATGTCATAACCGTTGTCGTCCATCGGCGACTTGTAGATGGGCGATAGCCAGATGATGTCGATCCCGAGTTTCTTCAGATAATCGAGCTTGGAGGTAATGCCGGGAATATCGCCGATGCCATCTCCGTTGCAATCGCAGAAGCTGCGCGGATAGACCTGGTAGACCGTTGCCGTGTGCCACCATTTCGGTTGGAGAGGTGATCGTTCGGGACCTCCCAGCGGTGTTGTGGACTGATCCATCGGAGGCTTTCCTAGAGATTTGGGATATCCAGAAAACCCATCGGATGCCGGCAGGTTCCAATAGGGGCGGTCCTGTCGCCGATCCGGGCGACGCCCTGCGGACCTTGCGGAATGCGGAACTTGGTCCTTCCGGAACAGTTAGAAGCTTCCAAGAGGACTGACAGGAGACCGTCGCGGTGCCCGATCGAAGCAGCAGCTGGTATGAGGAGGCTGTGATCTACAGCATCGATGTTGAGAAGTTCGCCGACGGCAACGGTGACGGTATCGGTGACTTCATCGGTCTCTCGGATAAGCTGCCCTATCTTTCAGAGCTGGGGATCACCTGCATCTGGCTTTTGCCGTTCTACCGCAGCCCGGACCGCGACAACGGTTATGACATCAGCGATTTCTACTCGATCAATCCGAAGGTCGGAACGCTTGATGACTTCCTGACATTCCTGCATGGCGCCGGTGAGCATGGCATTCGGGTGATCATCGATCTCGTCGTCAATCACACATCCGACCAGCATCCGTGGTTTCAAGCCGCCAGGCGAGACGACGAGACGCGCTACCGCGACTATTATGTCTGGACCGCCGATCCTCCTCCCGTCGCTTCCGGCGCCCGATCCATTTTCCCAGGCGAGGTCGACAGCCTCTGGACCTATGACGAGGTGGCGAGAGCCTATTATTTCCACAGTTTCTATGAGTTTCAGCCCGAACTGAACGCTGCCAATCCGCAGGTCCAGGAAGAGATGTTGCGCATCGTCGACTACTGGATCGCGTTCGGCGTCAGCGGGTTCAGGCTCGACGCCGCCCCGCTCATCATCGCCCACAAGGGCCTGGAGCACGCCAATCCTCGCGATCCGCACGGCATCCTGAGACAGATCGGCAGCTATGTGCAAAGCAGGCGCCCGGGTGGCGTGCTGCTCGGAGAGGTCAATCTTTCACCGGGGGCTTCCGACGCCTTTTTTGGGGAAGGCGACCAACTCCAACTGCTGCTCAACTTCATGCTTGCCTGCTATCTCTTCGCTGGTTTCGCTGGGGAAGACGCGGCCTCGATCAATCGCGGGCTGAGCCTCCTTCCGGAGCCACCACCCGGTTGCGGCTGGGTCAATTTCCTCCGCAACCTCGACGAGCTCGATTTTTCCAGGGTTCCTGCGGATTTGAAGAAGAAGGTCTTCGACGCCTTCGCGCCGAAGGAAGAGATGCAGGCATTCGGACGCGGTATCCGCCGTCGCGTTGCACCCATCTTGAACGGCGACCAGCGCCGGATGGAACTCGCCTTCAGCATCATCTTTTCTCTGAGCGGGCCGCCGCTTATCGTCTATGGCGATGAGATCGGCATCGGCGAGGATCTTTCACAGTCCGGACGCAATACGGTGAGGGTACCGATGCAATGGTCGGCGGAGAGGAATGCCGGCTTCTCCAGTGCCAATGCCGGAAAACTGTGCCAACCAATCGTCGCCGATGGGCCGTTTTCCTACAAGAAGGTGAATGTCGCCGATCAATCCAGGGATGCTAATTCCCTGTTGAACGGGATCAGGCGCTTCATTTCTCTTCGCCGGAATCAACCGATCTTCACAAAGGGGCGCCTGGTGAGACTGAGTGCCGAGGATCCGGCCGTTTTCGTCCACGGTTTTGAAGACGCCGGGTCGCTTCTGTTGCTCGTCCACAACCTCGCGGGCCGGTCAATCGACACGGAAATCAACTTTGCCGGCATGCAGCCCAGGAAGTTTCGAGATCTGATCGGCGATGTCGAGTACGAAGGTATCACCCAGCCGCGCTTGGAGCTCGAGCCCTATGCCTACCACTGGTTTATTTCCGAAGGTAACGGATCATGACGCTCATCGGCTATCACGCGTCCCATGAACAATTTTCGCCAAGTGAGCTCCTTGTATATGTGCAGGCGGCGGAGGCCGCAGGTTTCGACGCCGTGATGTCGTCCGATCACCTGACGCCATGGAGCGAGCGGCAGGGGCAGTCGGGCTTTGCCTGGGCCTGGCTAGGGGCGGCGCTCCAAGCCACGCAGTCCATTCCGTTCGGTATTATCACCGTCCCGATGGGCTGGCGTTATCATCCGGCAATTACTGCGCAGGCTGGCGCGACGATCGCAGAGATGTTTTCGGGACGGTTGCCGTGGATCGCGGTCGGTAGCGGGCAAGCCATGAATGAACACGTCATCGGTAAACGCTGGCCTTCCAAGTCGGAAAGAAACGAACGGCTACTGGCGGCGGTCGAGATCATGCGGGACTTGTGGTCGGGGAAGCTTGTCAGCCGGGCAGGGCCCATAAAGGTCGATCAGGCCCGCATCCATACTCTTCCCGACGAAATTCCTCGCATTGTTGCCGGCGCTCTTTCGCCGGAAACGGCTGAGTGGGCGGGAGACTGGGCGGATGCGCTTATCACCATCAACCAACCGCCTGACAAGCTCGGCAAAATCGTCGATGCCTTCCGGCGCGGCGGCGGCAAGGAAAAGCCGCTCTACCTGCAGACACATGTTTCCTACGCTGGCTCCGACGAGGACGCCAGGGCAAATGCCTTCGAGCAGTGGCGGAGCAACGCAATTTCTGCCGCAATCTCCGAAACGCTTCGGTTGCCGGAAGAATTCGATGAAGCGTGTCTGAAAGTACGGCCGGAAGACATGGACGAGCATGTGCGCATCTCGGCCGATCCGCAACAGCATGTCGAGTGGCTGAAAGCTGACGTCGCGATGGGATTCGAAGAGATCTACATTCACAATGTCGGGCGCAATCAGTGCGAATTCATCGAAGTCTACGGACGCGAGGTCTTGCCTGCTCTCAGAGCCGGCGGGACAGTCGCTGCATCGGATCTCTCAGTCCGGGGGAACTTGAAGGGCAGGTGAGGGATCAATTGACGAGGACTTCAAATGCGGCTGCTCGCACACGCGCCGCACCAGTTGCCTGCCGAAGGAGGTATTATGTTCAAGAAATACGCCTACGCCTGGATCACAGTCGGGTTCTTTCTATTTTCGCTCGCCGGCCACTGGTTGTTTGGGTGGTTTGCTTTCGTCGGCGAGCAGCAGAGCCACGGCCAAGCCCCCGATATGAACGCCTACCTCATGGAGATGGGTCGAGACACCTTTGAAAATTGGCAGTCCGAATTCCTGCAATTGCTCTGGCAGGTCGTCGGTCTCGCATACTTTCTCTATATCGGATCTCCGTCTTCGAAGGAAAATGATGACCGCACGGAAGCCAAACTGGACGCGCTGATCAGATTAAATGGCGGAGAAAAAGCCGAGGCGATCATTGCCGAGATCGATAGGCACTTCATGAGAACCGGTGGACATGCGGGACCGTATGCGCATGAATTGGAGACGCGCAGAGGCCCCCAGAGGGTCGGCGACGCCACCCAGGCAGGCTCAGGCGAATGACGGAGCTGCCGGTCCATCGCGCCTTGCAGGCGCCCAAGGGAACCTAGTGCGCGCGGCGGATTGCATCGCACCGAAGTCACGCTCGCCAACGAAATTGGGAGCGGCCGCGTCTATTTCCAGCACAAGGCCTCCAAAGCACGCCACCGGGGTACGCTAGCGCACGGAAACAAGTCTCTCCAGACGACGTTCGGTCTACGGCAGTCAGGAGGATTCGTGCCGCACGATGAACAGATATTGGCCATCGCCACCGCGCTTGAACGCAGGCAGGCCATTTTGTTCGTTGGGGCAGGAATATCAATGAATGTCGGCTTGCCGTCCTGGTCCCGCCTCATCGAACACATGTTGATGGATCTGGGCCTGCCTTCGTCGTTCGCCGCAGAGCACGGCACAACCTATCAAGAAATCGCGGAGTATTACCGGTTGAGACACGGCTCATTGTCTCAGTTGGTCGAATGGATGAAACGCGAGTGGCGGATTTCGCCGGATCAGCTGAGGACTTCGGAGCTGCATCGGCTCATCGTGGAATTGGACTTTCCTCTCGTTTACACCACAAATTATGATGCAAATCTGGAAATGTCCTATGAGACGTTCGGACGCCCATTCACGCGGATCACAAGTGCGAAAGACATGGCGACCGCGCCGGTCGGCAGAACGCAAATCGTCAAGTACCATGGCGATTTCTCCGATCCGGACACGCTCGTGCTGACAGAGTCCGATTATTTCGATCGCCTGTCGTTCGACGCTCCCTTGGACATTAAATTCAGGAGCGATGCCTTCGCCTCGACGTTGCTGTTCGTCGGCTACAGCATGTCAGATCTGAATATTCGCTTTCTGCTCCATCACCTGTGGTCAACATGGCGCCGAACAGGGCTGGACCGACACCGGCCGCCGCTATTTCTCTTCATGCACGAGCCAACCGAAGTCCAAGTACACGTTCTGAAGAGGTGGGGCGTCACCGTCCTTAGCGGCGATGGTGAGAATTCAGGTCACTCCCTTGCTCAGTTCCTCGAACGGCTGCTTGAACGACGAAATCCGAACGACTGCGGTTAAGTGTCGGGATCCCCGGTTCGCAAAATGCCGGCTTGCCACTCCTCCATGGCCACTGCCGGCGCGTTTCGCTGATTCTGGTGTTTTGCGGAGGCAAGAACGAGGGCAATTTCCCCGTTCAATACCCAGCGCTTCTGAAAGTCATAGGGGCGGCGTCCGCTGCCACCATAGGAGGCATCTTCACTGGACCACAAGAGATGCCATTGGTGCGCCCCCGGTGGAGCAAAAAGCGGATCCGGCAGACTGTCTATCACGAGATCATTGCCGAAGTTGATCAGCAATAATCGCTCGTCAGACGGTTCCTCCGCGAAGAACCTCAGGAGAAAGGCGGTGCTGGACAAAATACTGCCGTCCATTTGACCGTCACTGGCGCAAGCCTGGCGAGAAAATGCCTTATCCTTCCGGCGTAGATCCAGCAGGTCGCGATGAAGCTGAACGACTGCCGCGTTCCGCTCCCATTCGCTCCAATCAAGCTTTACCTCGTCGAACGTCGCGCGTGCACATGGATCCGCCATGTGTCCGAGAAGGCCTTCATCCCTCAGATTCGGGAACTGGCTGATAAAACTACGTCGTCCCTGCCGTACGATGTCGGCGATTTCTCCGTCGTGATCTGCGAAATAATGGAACGGAGAACAGGAACCAAACTCCTGTCCCTGAAAGAGCATGGGCGTCTGCGGCCCCAGCAGCTCGAGAGCTGTGAGCGCCCGAAGGCGGGCTGGCGATGTTATTCGACCGATCCTGGCGCCCGTTCCGGAATTAGCGATCTGGTCGTGATTTTGGAGGAAATGCACGAAATTCCACGGCTTCAGGTCGAGCCCGGCGGTTCCCCGGGGCCTATCTTGCCAATCATATCGCTGCCCCTGAAACAGGCAGCCATATTTGGCGGCGGAAACGAACTCCTGCGCCGTGCCGCGATGGTCATGATAATAGGCTTCGTTGCGGCCCGTCAGCGCGACGGTCGCGGAGCGGTGGAAATCATCGTTCCACAAGGCATCCAGCCCATGCCCTCCCATCTCAGCCGGCCGCACCATTTCGGCTTGTTGCGGTTCATTCTCGCTGACCAGATAGATCTGCCGCTCTCCCGCGGCTGCCCGAGCTTCCCTGGCGATGAGGGTGACGATGTGTTCCTGGCTCTTGTCGAACAGCGCCTGCGTTGCATCGATACGCAGTCCATCGAAGTGGAATTCGTCGATCCAGTAGGCTGCGTTCTTTGCGACATATTCGCGAACACCATGGCTGTTCGGGCCATCGAAATTGATCGCCTTGCCCCACTCGTTCGAGTAGCGCTCGGTGAAGTAATCTGGTGTGAATTCGTTAAAACGCTCGCCGTGGCCGAAGTGATTGTAGACGACATCGAGGATCACTCCGATGCCCATCCGGTGGGCTTCGTCGACGAAAGCGCGCACATCATCCGGTGTTCCATAGAGGTGGGTAGGGGCAAAAAGCAGCGTGCCGTCATAGCCCCAGCCGAACTGGCCTTCAAACTCATTGATCGGCATTATTTCCAAACAATTGATGCCGATTTCACGAAGGTTTGCCAGTTTCTCCCTTGCCGCCGCAAAAGTACCCTCTTTCGTGAAG
Organism: Rhizobium aethiopicum; assembly: GCF_900094625.1. Lineage (GTDB taxonomy): Bacteria > Pseudomonadota > Alphaproteobacteria > Rhizobiales > Rhizobiaceae > Rhizobium > Rhizobium aethiopicum. The sequence continues at coordinate 180,512 of NZ_FMAJ01000011.1, forward strand.
GTGCCGACATGCATCTCGTACAGAACAGCTCCGAAGGGCTGCATGCCTTGCCAATCGGGATCGTTCCACTGATAAAGCGCCGGGTCGACGACGACTGAAGGCCCTGATGGACCAGTTGGCTGAAACCGCGAGGCAGGATCGGCAAGAAGATCGCCAGCATCTCCAAAGTGGAAATGGTATTCTGTACCTGCGGCGTGACCAGGCAAATAACAGGTGAAGTAACCCTCTTCCTCCGGCGTCATCTCGTATTCGGAATTTTCGGCGATCAGGAGAAAACAGCGTTTCCTCGCGGGAGCCCATATTCGGAAAGAAACGCCGCCGGGATCAACCTCCGCTCCGATCGGGAGACGTCGGCTTGAACGAGGGGGAAGTGGTTTTGACTTTTCGCTGCTTGGACTGTCGCGCATGGCTCTCTCTGGAGATCCCTGCGCTAACTTCGGCGGCCGAACGATGTTCCCATAAGCGGTCCGTCACCTTCGGATTAAGTGGCGGCAATCAAGCTCCAACTCCGCAGCTTGGTTGCCGCTCACTCACACGCGAATGTACCCGGCGGATCGGACTTGTCTGCGGGGTTCGAAGCCCGTCATTCCGCCGCCTGACGGGCCATCGGGTTGTTCGGGTGCGTCGTCCAGTTGGCGTAGTTCGGGTCGACGGTGCGACCGGTGCGCTTGTCGAGGGCGCCGGCAGCGAGCGGTTCCATGGTGATGCAGTTTTCGACCGGGCAGACGTTGACGCAGAGATTGCAGCCGACGCATTCCTCTTCGATCACCTCGAAATGACGCAGACCATTGACGACATTGGTAATTGCCTGATGCGAGGTGTCTTCACATGCGATGTGGCAGCGGCCGCATTTGATACAGGCATCCTGATCGATCTTGGCCTTGGCGACGTAGTTGAGGTTGAGATACTGCCAGTCGGTGACGTTGGGCACGGCGCGGCCGGTAATGTCGTCGAGGCTGCGATGGCCCTTTTCGTCCATCCAGTCGGAAAGACCCGTTATCATCTCCTGCACGATCTTAAAGCCATAGGTCATCGCGGCCGTGCAGATCTGGACATTGCCGGCCCCGAGAACGAGGAATTCGGCCGCATCCCGCCAGGTGGTGATGCCGCCGATGCCCGAGATCGGCAGACCGTAGGTTTCGGGATCACGGGCGATCTCGGCGACCATGTTGAGTGCGATTGGCTTGACCGCCGGGCCGCAGTAACCGCCATGGCTGCCCTTGCCGCCGACCGTCGGGTTGGGGGCGAAATTGTCGAGATCGACGGACACGATCGAATTGATCGTATTGATCAGCGAGACGGCATCGGTGCCGCCGGCCTTGGCGGCGCGGGCAGGGCGGCGGATGTCGGTGATGTTGGGCGTCAGCTTGGTGATGACTGGCATGCGGGTGTACTGCTTGCACCAGCGCACCACCATTTCGATATATTCCGGCACCTGGCCCACGGCCGAGCCCATGCCGCGCTCCGACATGCCGTGCGGACAGCCGAAGTTCAGTTCGATACCGTCAGCGTTAGTCTCTTCGACCAGAGGCAGAATCGACTTCCAGGCCTGCTCCTCGCAAGGCACCATGATCGAGGCGATCAGCGCCCGATCCGGCCAGTTCATCTTGACCTGCTTCATTTCGCGCAGGTTTGTGTAGAGGTCGCGGTCGGTAATGAGCTCGATATTGTTGAGGCCCAGCAGCCGGCGGTCGGCGCCAAAGATGGCGCCATAGCGCGGGCCGTTGACGTTGACGACCGGAGGTCCTTCTTCGCCGAGGGTCTTCCAGACCACGCCGCCCCAGCCCGCCTTGAAAGCGCGCTCGACGTTATAAGCCTTGTCGGTCGGCGGCGCGGACGCCAGCCAGAATGGGTTCGGGGATTTGATGCCGACGAAATTATTGCGGAGATCAGCCATTGTTCTCTCTCCCCTTAAGCAACCGCGACAGCCGGAGCGGCTGTTGCGGAGAAGGTGCGATGGATGGATTCGGCCGCGTCGCGGCCATGGGCAACGGCTGAAACCGTGAGATCCTCGCCGCCGAAGACGCAGTCGCCGCCGGCCCAGACGCGGTCGAGCGAGGTGTGCCCTTCGGCGTCGACGGCGATGCGGCCGGATTCCATGCGCAGCGAGCCCAGCCCCGCGGCATCGAAGGTCTGGCCGATCGCCTTGAAGACCTGATCGGCGGCGATCACGCCGGTTTCGCCGGTGCCGACGAGGCGGCCTTCGACGATCTTGGTATATTCCACCTCGATGGCTGCAACTTTGCCGTCCTGCGACAGGATCGATTTCGGCGCCAGCCAGTGACGAATGATGACGCCGTTCGAGCTGGCCAGATCCTGCTCGTATTCGGAGGCGTTCATGTGCTCCTTGCCGCGGCGGTAACAGATCGTCACCTCCTCGGCGCCGAGCAGCTTTGCCTGCACGGCCGCGTCGATCGCCGTCATGCCGCCGCCAAGGACGACGACGCGGCGGCCGATAGCGATGTCGCTCTTGTCCTCGGCCTGGCGAAGGGCGGCGATAAAATCGACGGCGTCGTCGACACCGGCGAGGTTTTCGCCCTCGATGCGCAACGCATTGACGCCAGCAAGGCCGATGCCAAGGAAGACGGCGTCATATTGCGCCTGCAGATCGGAAAGCGAAAAGTCGCGGCCGAGAAGGGCGCCGTGCCGGACGTCAATGCCGCCGATCGACATGATATAGTCGACCTCCTTCTGAGCGAAATCGTCCACGGTCTTATAGGTGGCGATGCCGTATTCGTTGAGGCCGCCGGATTTTTCCCTGCCGTCATAAATCGTCACGGTATGACCCTTCACCGCCAGGCGATGGGCGGCGGCAAGCCCTGCCGGGCCGGCACCGACGACGGCGACCCTCTTTCCTGTCGCTTCGGCCCTGACATAGAACTGCTTTCCGGCCTGCATGGCGGCATCGGTTGCGTAACGCTGCAGGCGGCCGATCTCGACGGGCCGTTCCTCAGCCGTGTTGCGCACACAGGCCTGTTCGCAGAGCTCTTCGGTGGGACAGACACGGGCACACATGCCGCCGAGAATGTTCTGGTCGAAGATCGTCTTCGCCGAGCCGAGCGGGTTGCCGGTCGAAATCTGGCGAATGAAGAGCGGAATGTCGATCGAGGTGGGACAGGCCGTCATGCACGGCGCGTCATAACAGAAATAACAGCGATCGGCGGCGACCAGCGCCTCATGATTGTCGAGGCGCGGATGCAGATCGGAAAAATTAGCCTCATACTCGGCGGGCGAAAGCCTGCCGGCATGAATCCCAGTTTCCAGACGTTCCATTGAAGTTCCCTCATTATTGGTAAACGGCCTGTGAGAGAAAGCGTAACTCAGGTTTAAAAATTTATCAAACGGTAAAATTTTGTTGCGCTCCGTGCGCGGGCCTTCAACTAACCTACTGTTGTAATTACAAATTTTTGTTCATGGCTAACAGATCGAATGACCCGCCCAGCACAAACGAAGCAGCATCCGGAAAAAGATTCAAAAAAGTCGGATTTTTTTCGAATGAGAGGGAACCAAAATCGGGGCTCATCGTTATTGCGATATCCGGATGGTGATCGCATCGACCCAACATGCGCGCCCCCAACCCACTATCCGGACGTACTCACGGTCCCCTCCCGGTGAGTGAAGACAGCCGGTGCGCCGCCCTCGCACCGGCTGTTTTTCGTTGTTTGCGGTGTCAGCCGTCAGACACGCCTGAAGATTTCGAATTCGGTTTCGGGAATTGTCAGACGATATTCGATGCGGCCCGGCACCAGGCTGAGTTCCGCCTTGCCATTGACCGACGAGGGCACTACCCGCTCCAGCACGGTCCGGCCAAAGCTGTTGTCGCTGAACTCGTGGATTTCCGACTGATCCTGCAGCACTTCGGTCCAGGTTATTTCGATCGCCTTCCTGTCGTTGATCATCGCCTCGCGGCAGTTCAACGTGATCGAGGCGGCGCCGCCTGATATCGCCCCATAGGAAGCGGAGTTGACAATCAATTCGTGGAGGGCGAGCCCGAGATGCACGGCGGCATTCGGCGTCAGATGGGCATTGATGCCATAGATCGGCATGGAGCCGGATGTTTCCGGCCAGTAAGGTGCGAATTGTTTTTCCGCAAGTTCGAAGAGATAGGCGCCGCGCCAACTCGAATCCGTGACCAGGTCCTGGGAATTGGAAAGCGATTGCAGCCTGCCGCGGAACTTGAGGAGGAAGCTGTCGAGCGAGAGGGTGTTGCGCGCCGTTTGCGTCGCAATACCCTGAATGATGGCTAGAAGGTTCTTCGAGCGGTGCGAAAGCTCGCGCAGCAGCGATTTCAGGACTTTCTCACGATGCCGGCTTTCGGTCACCTCCGTCATCACGGACAGAAGTCCAAGCGCACCGCGTTCGCCGGTGCGCTGGATCTTCAATTCATAGGTCCGCATTTCGCCGTCGACATCGATCTCGACCTCGGCATTGTTGGGAATGCCTGTCTCCAGCACCTTACGCTTCAGCGCCGTCAGATATTGCCCATGGGCATCGCCGAAAAGGGCGGCGTCACTGCCGCCGGGCATAAAAAGCGCTGCCAAATGCGGCGGCAGATTTTCGGCGTAGAAGATCGAAAGCCGGGCGTCCTGGCAGAGGATTGAAATCCCGGCGCTGCCGAGCGCGCGCTCCATCATTGCGGTTTTGCCTTCGAAAGTGAAAGACGTGCCCGACAATGGTTCAGTCGTATTCACTCGGCCGCCTTTCCTTGTGACATCCCGGAGCGTCGCTGAACGGAACGCGCTTCCAGAAACCGCCTGCCGACTCTAGAACAAAGCGCTGCAAAAACCGTTAAAGTCATCGGGGCGCCCCGGTAGCACCGGAACGCCTGTTTCGGCGGTTTGGTTCCGAGGACCGGAAAATTGCGTCTCAGGCGGCTACCTTGGTCGATTCGTTAAAGAAAAGCGCCTGGCTGATCAGCGCCTTGACCATGTCGGGGTTGAATGGCTTGGTGACGAGGAAGGTGGGTTCGGGACGCTCCCCGGTTAAAAGCCGTTCCGGGAATGCGGTGATGAAGATCACCGGCACACTCGACGTCTTGAGGATATCGTTGACCGCGTCTATGCCCGAACTGCCGTCGGCAAGCTGGATGTCGGCGAGTACCATGCTCGGCTTCGTTTTGTTGTAGAGCGCGACGGCTTCGGCATGCGTGCGGGCGATGCCAGTGACGCGATGGCCGAGGCTTTCGACCATCTGCTCTATATCCATGGCGATCAGCGGTTCATCCTCGATGATCATAATGTCGGTTGCGACCTGACGGGAGATTTCCTGCGAGGCCTTGTCGAGCAACTGCATGACATCCTGTTCATCGAGTTCGAGAATTTCTGCGATCTCCGCAACACGAAAATTCTCCACCGAAGCGAGCAGGAAGGCCTGTCGGGCGCCTGGTGAGACCTTGGACAGGTTGAGCGTGGCGCGCTGTTCCCATGCATAAGGCGAGGTCGGTTCCGGAATCTGGACTGCGGTGGAACCAAACAGTTGCGTGAACAGTTTGTAAAGTGCCACTCGGTCATTGGCCGTGTCCGGGAAAATCGACAAGTCGGCTATAATAGCTTCGAGAACGGCAGCGACATAAGCGTCGCCTGAAGTCTGGGTGCCGGTAAGGGCGCGGGAATAGCGACGCAGATAAGGAAGGTGCGGCGCAATTCGAGTAGAAAGTGTCATTAATGGCTCCCGTATGCAGGCCGGTCGTGGGTTCAATGAGCAATTAACGCTGCCTTGATAAAAAAGTTCCGGAATGGCAGGAACTTTTTTTGTCGCGCCGCATTATTCCAGCCGACAAAGAAAGGGCGTAGCATTTTGACCCATGCGCGGCGAACAGCGACATCGATAGGGGAACGGTCGGTGTCGGTGGTTGATTTCGTGAATACCGTGCACGCCTCTGGCACAGAAAAACGGCGAGAAGACGAATTGATGACGACACGCAAGAAAGATGCAGCCGATCAGCGAAAGCTGGAGCTGCGGGCAAGCGATATCCTGGACCCGAACAATCAGATCGGCGTCAGATTGCGGTCGCTTTATGCGGCCGCGCAGGATGAGGCGATCCCGGATCGTTTTCTCGATCTTCTCGAAAAGCTCGACCATGCCGAGATGATGGCTTCCGCCAAGATGGCCGAATAGGATCGTCGCATGGAAGAAAAAGTGCAACCCAGCTTCAAGCGGGAACTGCTGGCGGCCCTGCCCAGCCTTCGCGCATTCGCGATTTCGCTCATCGGCCGCCATGACCGCGCCGACGATCTCGTTCAAGATACCATCATGAAAGCCTGGGCCAAGCAGGATCATTTCGAGATGGGCACCAATATGAAGGCTTGGCTCTTCACGATCCTGCGCAACGAACTCTATAGCCAGATGCGCAAGAGCGGCCGCGAGGTGCAGGACAGCGACGGGCTGTTCACGGAATCGATGGCAATGCACCCCTCTCAATACGGCGCGTTGGATCTGCAGGACTTCAAAAAGGCCCTCGACCAGCTGCCGCCGGACCAGCGCGAGGCGATCATCCTCGTGGGCGCCTCGGGTTTTTCCTATGAAGAGGCGGCCGAAATCTGCGGCTGCGCCGTCGGCACGATCAAGAGCCGCGTCAACCGCGCTCGTCAGCGGCTGCAGGAATTGCTGCAGATTTCGGGCGAGGCCGATTTCGGCCCCGACGCCACCTCGGCGCCCCTGACATCGAAGGCTTTTGCGTTCTGACAAGCGATTCTGCGTGAAAAAGAAGCCGGCTCCCTCTTGGCGGACCGGCGGTTTCTATTCGAGGCACTACCTCCTCCCTCATTCCTGTGCTTGTCACAGCAATCCATCGCGCCCAAGTCCTTGGGCGAAAGACTCTTTCCTTTCAAAGCTTTTTCATTCACGGCGCAGACGCGCCGTGAATGGATTCCTGTGACGAGCACAGGAATGAGGGAGGTGGAGTGGGCGTCCTGCCCCATCTTCTGCTTGCGTGTAGAGAGGGTAGCACAGCTTCCTGAGCGGGTAGCCCCTTAGTCTTCCCGCTTCGAACCCACAAGATTGGCGGCGACGATGGCGGCAAGCACGCCGGCTGTCAAAAGCGGCTGGGCGCGCACGAGGCCGAGCCCAACCGTTGCCAGAGATTCCAGCGCCGCACGGCGATGGCGGGCGCGGCGTGCCTCGCGGGCGTTGATGGACGACATCACCACCAGCATGATAATTGCGATCAGCAGCGCGCAGACGGCCAGGAAGAGGACGGCGGCAAGCGCACCGTAGATGCCGGCGAGCCAAATGGCGCCGGCGGCCACCGCCAGCGCATAGGCCGTGAGGAGGAAGAGCGCGGCAAGCGCGATGAAGATGCTGTTACGTTTGACGCGCGCAACGGTCCGATGCACGCTTGCGCCTGTCAGCAGGCCGAGGATCGAGAGCATCGCGCTTCCTCAGCGACGAGCGAGGAAGGCGATGGCCAAGCCGAGAGCGGCGGCGGCGCCGATGGTTGTCAGCGGATGTTTGCGCACCGTCTCGCGCATCTCGGTCGCGCCGCGCTCATAGCCCTGCTGCAACTCGCGCAGCAGATCCTCGCTGCGGCTGAGCAACTCCTCATAGCCGGCGTTGGCTTGACTGCGAATCTTCTCGCTCTGGTAGCGCGAGTTCTTGCCAACGAGGCGCGTCAATTCGGCGAGTTCCTCGCGCAACGCCTCGATTTGTTCTTCGATGCCGGATTCGAGATGGTGGAAGGTGCCGTTGCGGCGGCTGCGGCCGGACTGGAAGATAGAATAGCTCATGGCTGTCTCCGTTGGCTGGGCGCGCGCAAGCTCGCCTGTTTCGCACGAGGGTCACCACCGTCCGTTGCATGAATGATGTCGCCCGGCATTGACCCAGATCATGCCGACAACGTGTTGGATGGGCAAAAGTTCCTTTTGCGCAGGCTTATCCGCGGGGGAGGGCGCTGTGGGCGAGCACGAAAGGCGTGCCGTCGGCCGGCGTCTGGTTGATCCGCAGCGCGCAATCGAACACCGAAAGCATCGTATCGTCGGTCAGTACCTGCTCGACGCTTCCGGCGGCGGCGAGGCGGCCCGATTTCATCAGCACGATTCGATCGGCAAAGAGCGCCGTCAGGTTGAGATCGTGCATGACGGCGATGACGCCGCCACCGCGTTCGCAGAAGTCGCGGGCGAGCGTCATGATGGCTAGCTGGTGGCTGATGTCAAGGCTGGAGACCGGTTCGTCGAGCAGCAGCCAGCGGGGTTTGCCGTCGATGTTGGGTTCTGAGATCTGGCAGAGCACGCGGGCAAGCTGCACGCGTTGCTGCTCGCCGCCCGAGAGCTCCTGATAGAAGCGGCCTTCGAAGCCGGTCAGGTCGACGGAGGCAAGGGCCGCGGCCGCCGTCTGATCGGCTTTGTCGGGATGGAGGTTCACGCCGGAGGTCAGGCCCATGCGGACGATCTCGCGCACGGTGAAGGGAAAGGAGATGGTGCTTGCTTGCGGCAGCACGCCGCGGATAGCGGCAAGCTGCCAGGGTTTCAGTCTCTTCACCTCGCCGCCGTCGATGCGCACCGAGCCGTCATAAGCAAGCTCGCCTGATATCGCTTTCATCGTCGTTGTCTTGCCGGAGCCGTTCGGCCCGGCGATCGCCGTCAGTTCACCGGCCTTTGCGATGAACGTGACGTCGTTGATGATCGCCTTGCCGGAAAGGCGCACGGAGAGGCCGGACACTTCGATCATCTCAGTCACTCACAAGGTTCTCTCAGAGGGCAAGGCGCGATCGCTGCTTCAGCAGGATCCACAGGAAGAACGGTCCGCCGACCGCTGCGGTGATGATGCCGATCGGCAGCTCGGCCGGGGCGACCAGAGTGCGGGCGAGCACGTCGGCGAAGATCAGCAACGAGCCGCCGAGAAGGGCTGCGGCCGGCAGCAGGAAACGATGATCCGGGCCGATCGCCATGCGCAGGATGTGCGGCACGACGATTCCGACGAAGCCAATGCCGCCGCTGACAGCGACGGAAGCGCCGGTCGCAGCCGCGACGCCGATGATCGCGACATTCTTCAGCCGCTGCACCGGCACGCCCATGTGAAAGGCCGCCGCTTCGCCGAGCGTGATGGCATTGAGGCCGCGGGCCATGAAGGGTAGTGCGGTGAAGGACAGGAGGATGATCGGACCAGCGGCGGCAATCTTCGTCCATGTGGCGCCGGCAAGCGAGCCCATGCTCCAGAAGGTCAGATCGCGCAGCTGCTGGTCATTCGCCATGTAGATCAGCAGGCCGGTGAGCGCCAGCGCAAGCGCGCCGAGCGCGATGCCGGCAAGCAGCATCGTCGCCACCGAGGTCTGGCCATGCCGTGTTGCGATCCTGTAGAGCAGCAATGTCGTGGCGAGACCGCCGCTGAAGGCGGCCGCCGGCAGAGCGTAGATGCCGAAAAATGCCTGGAGCGGGGCTGCGACACCGCCGCCGAGCACGATCATGGCAACCGCGCCGAAGCTTGCGCCGGAAGAGACGCCGACGAGACCGGGATCGGCCAACGGATTGCGGAACAAGCCCTGCATCACCGTGCCCGAAACGGCAAGCGAGGCGCCGATCAGGAAGCCGAGGATCGCGCGGGGCAGGCGGATATCAAAGATGATGATCCGGTCGCGGGCGCTCAGCGCCGTCTCGGAGCCGGCCATGTTGGCGATGACGTCGAGGATCGAGGCATCCGAGGCGCCCGTCGTCATCGAAAATAGCATCGCGAAGACAGAGCCGGCGGCAAGCAGGGCGATCGCCAGCAGGGCGAGCCGTGTCCTGTCACCTGCCTGCCTGCCTTCATGCATCGTCGCTGTCGGGAATGATCGCCTTTGCGCCGTCATGGCTTGGGGCAGGGCCATGATCAGCCCCCGTAGATCGCCGCGTTGAGGTCGCGCACCGCGCTTGCCGTGCGCGGGCCGAAGCCGAGCAGGTAGACACCGTCCATGCGGATGATCGCTTTCTTCTCGCCGGCCGGCGTCAGCGCGATCGCCGGCTGCGCCAGCAGGTCCTCGTTCTTGGTGCCGGCGCCATCGCCGCGGTTCATCATCAGAATGATGTCGGGCTTGGCTTCGATGATCGCCTCGTCCGTCAGCGGCTTATAGCCCGGGAAGACGCCGACGGCGTTGACGGCGCCGGCAAGCTTGATCACGCCGTCGGCCGCCGTGCCGGTGCCCGATGCCATAATCCGACCGTTCTGGGCGCTGAGGATGAAGAGAACACGCTTGCGTTCGGCCTCCGGACGCTTTTCGGCGTCGGCGATCGCCGCGTCGAGATCGGCCGCGACTTTTGCTTCGAGCGCTCTCGCCTTGTCGGAGACACCGAGCAGAGTACCGACCCGGTCGATCTTGGCGATGATGCCGTCGCGGGTGAAGGTGCTCGGCACGGTCTCGAAAGGCACGCTGGCATTCTTCAGCACAGCAAGCGCCTCCGGCGGTCCGGAACCTTCGATAGCAATGATCGCTGTCGGGTTCATGGACAGGACACCTTCCGGCGAGAGCGCGCGCATGTAACCGACATTGGGCAGTTTCAGCGCCGCTTCCGGATAGAGGCTCGTGGTGTCGCGAGCAATCAGCCGGCTTTCCTCGCCGAGCGCATAGATGATCTCGGTGACGTCGCCGCCGACCGAAACCAGTCGCGAGGTGTCGAGCTTTTTCTCCTCGGCATGGGCGGCGCGGACGAAGGCGAAGCTTCCGCCGGCCGGCGCGGTCGAGATCACCGGCAGCGCCACGACGGCCGCCGTCAGGGCGAGTTCCCAGAGACGGATCCGGCGCGGTTTGTTACGCATCGTCATCGCTGTATCCTTATGCCGCTTTGCTTGCTGCCCGTGGCAGGTTTTCCATGATCTCTCGCCATTCGGCGCGTTCGTCGAAACCTTCCTTCCGCTTGCCGAAAAACTGGATGATCATTTCGCCCGCGGCATCGTAGGCTTCAAGCGAGGTGACGTGGCCGTCCTTGGTCGGCTTGCGCACTGCCCAGGTCTCGGCGATGTGATCCTGGCGCAGATGCAGATGGAAGGTCGGGTCCATGATGTTGATCCACGGGCCCATCGCCTGCACGTTGAAGATCGGGCCGGAATGGATCTGGACGATGCCGTTATTGGCGACGAAGCACATGATCGGTAGGCCCGATTTGACCGAAGCGTGCATCATTTCCGCTGTCGCGGTGTTGTCGAGCTTCCAGGCGTAGTCGTCGCCGACGGTGCGGATCGCCGCCTGGCGACCGATCTTCAGACGCTTCAGCATGCCGAAGAATTCGTGGGTATCGGTGAGCTTGCTCCAGTTGTCGCGCAGTTCGTCGCGGCTGACATCGGCAGCTTCCTCGGCCGTATTCGACACCTCGGCCTCGACGAATTCCTGCGACTGGTCTTCAAGCCTCAGTTCGGCGACGATGGCATGATAGGCCTCGATATTCGAATTCGGGCGCAGATGCACCTTGTGCACGGCGTTGCCTGCCTTGTCGAAATATTGCAGGCTGAGGCGCTCCTGGTCGCCATCCTTCTTGGAGACGGCGAAGCCATGCTCCCAGCGGCTCGTGAAGATGCGCAGATCGATATTCTCGCCGAGAACGATCGCGCTCTGCATGCCGGCCTTGATGTTTTCGAAGACACCGATCTTTTCGTGCACCGCGCTTTCGTTGCGCGACAGCGCCATCACTTCACCGAGGCGTTCCACGCGCTCGAGCAGTTTCGTGGCACTGCCGTCGATGCGGGTGACGCTGATGCCGGTTTCCGCGGCGACGAGGGCTGCCTCGGAAATCTTCAGCTGGGCGGCGATATCGCGCTCGCGCATCTTCGGATTTTCGGCGCGAAACGCGCGGATTTCTGATGGCGCCGGTCTTTTCTGCTCAGTCATGTCTTAGCCTATTTATTGAGAATGAGTTTGCCCTGGCGGGTAATCTTCAGGCGGTAAACCAGCCCGCCATGTCTGATCATGATCTCGTTCGTGCCGCGGAAAAGATCCGCGCTTTCGACGGTCCGGTGCTGCGCCGCCGGCTCGCTGGGCAGTGGCGCATGTTTAAAAGTATCTGGCTTTTCAACCATCATTTGGGCTGGCAATTCCATGAGACCGGGGATCTGAAGGTCTCCGGCTGCGTTTACAATTATCTTGACTTTCTTACTCATACTTTTTTAAAGACGCAATAGGAGACTAACGCAGTCAAGTTTTTGAGATTGCTGATACGAAGCCGTCGGCCGACGGCTCACGACAATACGGAGAAGATTATGACGGGTAGGTTTGCGGCCGTTGCGGCCGGCTTGGTGATGACAGTTGCAGGCGTAGCCCAGGCGCAAGAGGCGGCGCCCGCAGCCTCCCTCGATGTCGAACTCAACGCGCTGGCGCCCTCGCCGAAGGGCTGCATGATGACCTTCGTGGCGCTCAACAAGCTGCCTGCCGCCATCAACAAGGTTTCCTTCGAGCTCGCCTTCTTCAACGACAAGAATGCCGTCGACCGCGTCACCGTTCTCGACTTCCGTGATCTGCCGCAAGGCAAGAAGCGCGTGCGCCAGTTCGACATGCCGAATGTCAAATGCGAGAGCGTGACCCGCATCCTCATCAACGATACGCCGGTGTGCGACGGGCCGGTCGCTGGCGAATGCATGAAGGGTCTCGTCACCCGCTCGCAGATCTCCGTTCCTTTCGAGGGATAAGAAGACGCCGGGATGAACCCCGGCGGACATGTTCTAGGTTGTCCGAGGCGTAAACAATGGCGATTTCAGCGAAATCCAGATCGAGACACGTGCTCATCGGGGAGGCGGACGCCGACGGCAGCCTAAACGCCAATAATCTCGGGCATGAACTTTCCGACCTGCTTAATGCGCAGCGCCAGCCGGCCGGCGAGGCCGTCGTTTATTATGCGCGTTTCGCGCAGATATCCTCCTTCCCCGATCATCCGGAAGCAGCACCTGCATCTTCGGTCACCCCGCCACCAATGGATGCGGCGGTGGAAAAGCAGGAAGACGAGAAGGCGCCGGTGCAGCGCCGGCTGACGCTGACCTGCATATGCTCTCTGGTCTTTCATGCGGCATTGGCGACTGCGCTGATCGTCGCATTTCCCAACCCTCCAGAGGAGGCGATCGAAGAAGCTGGTCAGGCGGTGAGCGTCGTCATGTACGGCAATTCCGACATCGACCAGGCAGCCGCCGGCGAGACCGAAACGACTGTTCAGGAAGAGATCATTCCCCAAGCGGTGCAGCCCGACACGATCCAGCCGACGGAACCCGTGACAGCTCAACTTCAGCCGGAAACCGTTCAGCCGATCGAGGTTGCGCCTGTCGAAGCGCAGGACCCCATTCAGCAAGTACCAGCGCAAGAAGTAACGCGGGTTTCGCGGGAAACCTCAGCGGCTGTGGAGCCGGAGATTCTGGTTTCCGAGGTGCCGGCCGAGGACTCCGTCGTGCAGCCGATGTCGACGGTTGTTCCCGAACGGCAGGTGACGGTCGACACGGTTTCTCCTGAAGTGCAACCATCCGAGGTGCAACCGACTGCGGTTCAGTCAGCCGAAGTACAGCCGGAGCCGGAGCAGCCTCGGGAGGTTGTAACGCCGAAGCCGGCGGCGACGCAAGAGAAGCCTAAGCCGGTTGAAAAGAAGCGAACGCCTAAGAAGACTGCTGGTTCGCGAGGCGAAGGGCAGCAGGATTCTCAGAGGGGCGTCGCCGAGGGGAGTTCGTCGGCGCAATCGGATAGCAATTCGCAGGCTGCCAGCGATAATAATGATGGTGTCGGTACTGCGGCAGTTGCCAACTACAAAGGCAAGGTCCGAAACCGTATTCGTCGCGCCATCAGGAAGCCCCGTGGTGTCGAAGGTAGCGTTGTCGTGACCTTTTCGGTGAGCGGTAACGGTGGGTTGACTTCGGCCCGCGTTTCGCAGGGGTCGGGTGTTCCCGATATTGATCAGCTTGCTCTTGATGCGGTACGGCGGGCTGCGCCGTTCAGCCCTCCGCCAGGTGGGCGAGCCATGACCATGTCGGCGCCAATTCAGATCCAATAAATATGACAAAGATAATCAACTTTATACTTTACTACAAAAATCAAGTTTAATAAGGTCCGTCCGCACACGCAGGAATCGTGTGACGATCAACCAGCGAACGGGTGGCATATGGCTCGCAAGGGCAAGAAGGGATCGAACCGGGATGTCCGCGACAGCGTGGGCGAGGAGGCCGGCCAGGCATCCAACGGACGATCCAAATTGGGTGGCCGCAGTTTCCTTTATGTCGGCGGTCGTGACTGCCAGGTGGCGCATCTGCGCCAGATCGCCAGCAATTTCGGCGCCGAGCTCATTCATCACGATGGCGGCCTTCGCGAAGCGGTTTCCCGCATCGACACGCTGCTTCCCTCCGTCGACTGCGTGTTCTGCCCCATCGACTGTATCAGCCACGATGCCTGCCTGCGCGTGAAGACCGGCTGCAAGAAGTTCAGCAAGGCCTTCATCCCGCTTCGAAACGGCAGCAAGTCCAGCCTGGAACGTGCGCTGCAGACGATGAACGAACGAGACAATTCCCGATGAACGACCAGCGCCCTGACGGCTTCACCATGATCGGTCTCCACAAGCTAGACGCACAGAGCGGCGACGGCCTCGTGCCCGAGCTCTACGAACTGTTCCAGCAGCATGCCGCACGCCAGCAGACCTATCATAATGTGACGCTGTTCCCGACCTGGGAGGCGCGCATGCCCGGGGAGGCGGCCACGAGACCGCTTGGCGCGGCGGCGGCAAACGGCAATAATATTCTCGCCTTTCCCTCCCCTGCGGTAAGGGCGGCGGCCAAGAGGAAGGCGTAAGGAGATTTCATGTATATCGCAATGAACCGCTTCAAGGTCGTAACCGGGACCGAACGAGATTTCGAGACCGTCTGGCGCGATCGCGATTCCAGCCTGGCCGAGGTGCCCGGTTTCGTCGAATTCCACCTGCTGCGCGGCAAGGCCAGCGAAGAAGGGGGCTACACGCTCTATTCCTCGCACACGGTCTGGAAGAGCGAAGACGATTTCCAGAACTGGACGAAGTCCGAGAACTTTCGCGCGGCGCACCGCAATGCCGGAGACCGGAAGGCCATGTACAAGGGGCCGCCGGTTTTTGAGGGCTTTAACGTGGTCGAGGGTGTCTGATAGCGGTTGATGCATTTGTATGGAGAAGGCGAGGGTCCTCTATCCTCCCTCATTCCCGTGGCCTCAGGGCCTTGCCCGAGGGATGTCACTGGAATTCAGCGACGGCGCGTCCGCGCCGTGATTGACTCTCTGCAATGAATGGGTCCTCCGCGCCCAAGGGGTCGGGCGCACTGGACCCCTGTGACGAGCACAGGGATGAGGGAGGAGAGGTGGCGCCTTCCATCAGCCGCCCAGTTGGGGATGAGTCAAAGCTTTCTCAGGAGCGAACTCGCAAGACAGCACCCGCCGCCACAGCCAGCCAACCGAGCATCATCGCCCAGCCGCCGGTCGGCGCGGCATAGGGGAAGAGACCGGAGCCGGAGAAGCGGAGCGTGACGAGATCGCCGGCAAAGAGCAGGGTTCCCACGATCATCAGGAAACCGGCCAGCCAGGCGGTTTTGAACCTGGCGGTGCCGAGCGCCAATGCCAGCAGGGTGGGGGCATGCGCGAGGCACATGGCGGAGGCGGATGCCGCAAGGTTGGCCTCGCCGCCGCCATGGGCGGCAAGCGCGGCAAGCGCCACGCCGGAGACGCCGAACAGGCCAGCAAAGAGATAGAGCACCGGCTCCAGGCGCGTGTTCAGGCTCATGACTCTTCCTTGTTTTGCATGTGATGGGCGAGGCGTTCGACCGGCGTCCAGATGAGATCCCGCAGCGCCTGGTTGGATATCGTTTCGTCGAGCGCGCGGCGGAAGCAGAGCAGCCATTCGTCGCGCTCGAGAGGCCCAATCTCGGCGACGAAATGGCGGCTGCGCAGGCGCGGATGGCCGCGCTTGTCGGTATAGAGCGGCGGGCCGCCGAGATAGCCGCTCATGTATTCGTAGAATTTCTCTTCGCTGCCTTCGAGGCTCGGCGGGTGCACGGCGCGCACGTTCTTTGCCTCCGGCAGCGTATCCATCAGCGCGTAGAAGCGATGCGTCAGCGCCCGCACGGCGGGATCGCCGCCGATCGCTTCATATAGAGTGGTGACCTTCTCCGTCACGAAAGCATCCCCGATCTCATTCGCATTCCCGGCATCTTCATGCACTTGATGGAAAATGATCGCAACTGTCATCAAGGTGCCGCGGCATTTCGCGCATCATGCCGCGGCGCAGGGTCATCGATTGCTCTTGACAAAACCGTCCGGACGGTATCTTTGTATGGCATGTCAAACGCTCACCATCGCAAGAAGCAACCGGCTCTCGTGCGCCAGCAATTGCTGGAAGTCGCCGCGCGTCTCGCCGCCAGTGAAGGCATGGCGGCTGTGACTCTCGATGCGGTCTCCGCCGCCTCCAGCGTCAGCAAGGGCGGCTTGCTGCATCATTTTCCGACGAAGAACGCGCTGCTTGACGCGCTGTTCGAGAGCCTGCTCGAAAGGTTCGACGCCGATATCGAGGAACTGATGCGTGGTGATCCCGTGCCGCAGGGTCGCTTCACCCGAGCCTACCTCAGGGCGGTGTGCGGCCTCAAAGATCGTCCCGACGATTCCAGCGGGTGGACGCAGGTGACGATCGCGCTTCTCGCCGAACCCCGGCTACGCCTTCGCTGGCGGCAATGGGTGCAGGCGCGGACGGAGGAATATGTCGGCACCGATTCCTCGCCCGATGCGCAGATCGTGCGTTTCGCAGTCGACGGGCTGTGGTTCGCAGACACGCTGGAGAGCCATGATATCGCTGATCCTTTGAGGCGGAATCTCATCGACCGCCTTGTCGAACTGACCGGAAAGTAATTCAGGGAATACCACCATGAGCCAGGCCGCCATCTACGGGCTGCTCTTTGCAGCCATCGTGCTCGAGGTCATCGGCACGACGGCGCTGCAACTGTCGCAGCAGTTCACCCGCATCGGGCCGACGGCGCTTGTCGTCATTTGCTATGCGGCGGCTTTCTATTGCCTGTCCTTGACGTTGAAGAGCATTCCCGTCGGGATCGCCTATGCAATTTGGAGCGCTTTGGGAATCGTGCTGATTTCTTGGATCGGGCTGATCTTCTTTAAGCAGCGCCTCGATCTGCCGGCGATGATCGGTCTCGCGCTGATCATATCGGGCGTCCTCGTGGTCAATCTGTTCTCGAAATCCATTTCTCATTGATTTTGCAGCAATATTGCAAATGATCTCGCTTGGCTGCCGCCGGCAGATTTTCCCCTTTGTCAAATTCCTGACAAAGGTCTATGTGTTCCTCTGACGTGGAGGAGACGAGGCAAAGCCGGCGCCGCCTTCCAAAGCGCTTTGACTATGCCGTCCCGCCTATCGACTTCCAGCTTCCAGAGGAGCACAGCATGACCATACGCACCGTTGTGTGGGGAGAGAATATTCACGAGAATACCAATGCGATCGTCCGGGGCCTCTATCCCGAGGGCATGCATACGACGATCGCCAATGCGCTGAATAGCGATCCCGGCATCTCGGCGACGACGGCGACGCTGCAGGAGCCGGAACATGGGCTGAGCGAGGCCCGTCTTGCCCAAACCGATGTGCTGACCTGGTGGGGCCACAAGGATCACGGCGCGGT
>NZ_FMAJ01000036.1 GCF_900094625.1 Rhizobium aethiopicum
TATAGGGCTTGAACCAGTCGATCCGCTTGCCGTGCTTGCCCCAGAATTTGTCGGGGTTCTCGATGCTTTCCTCGTACCATTTCAGGTACTTCTCCCAGTCTATAAATGCTCGTTCCCGGATGAGACGCGGTACGGTGTAGCGCTCGAGGACCACGGTTTAGCTCCTTGGTATTGGCTTCTATGAGCTGATTTCCGTCTGCTCGACGAGAATCTTGAAGGCTTGATGTTCGATTGATCTTCCGACCCATTCGTCGGTTTGAGTCCCGCCATAGACCCATTACAACGGCAGCTGGACAGTACCGACCTCGACGGTTACATCATTTCGGGCCGTCTGATCGCCGAACCGTCGCTGAACCGGCTCAGCCTGTAGGGTGAGATGTCTGTGATCGGGGTCTCGTTCATCACGATCTCGCTGACCAACCGTCCAGCACCCGGTCCAATGGCAAAGCCGTGTCCGCTGAACCCCGCCGCTATCACGTAACCAGGCAGTCGCTCCACTCTAGAAATAACAGGGACGAGATCTGGCGAAGTATCAATTAGCCCTCCCCACGCGCGCTCGACCCCTATTCCTTTGAGCGCTGGGTATTCGCTTGCCAGGTTCTTCAATGCGAGCTTCACGAGTTCCCCGTCGGGTGCAGGATCGAGGATGCGGTTTTTCTCAAACGGCGAGATTTCATCGTTCTCCCAGCTACTGAAAGCATCCGGCCCATTCCAGAAGCTGCTGTTCAGACGGTACTTCAACTTCTTGCCGATCTTGCTGCGGTACATCTGGTAGAATTTGAATGCGTATCGCATCCCCCGTGGCGTGATGTCGAGCGTGCCACGTCCCGGTACGGCGATCGTGTAGGCGCCGTCTGTCCGGCGCCGCAATACGAAGTTTGACGCCGAGAGGCATCCTGCTTGTATGATCTCGGGCGCGGGAGTCGTCTTAATTGCGGTCCCGGAGATGTTTGCGACGGGAAGCTCGATGCCATATCGATGAGAAAAGCGGGAAGCCCATGCTCCGCCAGCGCAAACAACGGTGCCGGCTTTCACAAGTCCCCGCTCTGTCCACACGCCTGTTACCCGGCCGTTGCTAATGTCGAGGCCCCGAACGGCGCAGTTTTGATGGAGTGATACGCCGTTTTCCTTCGCGGCCTCGGCGATGGCAGGCACAGCAAGACTAGGCTCAGCTCTCCCATCGGTCGGAGACCAAACGCCGCCGATCCACGAGGATGTACCACCTGACGCCCGCTCATTGGCCTCGGAGGCGCTGAGGATCTGGCTATGAAATCCTTGAACGCGTGCAGCCTGGCCCCACTTTTCCCATCGGGCGACATCAGCCTCGTTCTTCGTGCAGTAAAGTATCCCGGTTCGGCGGAAGCCGAGATCGCGGCCGGTCTCGGTGCTCAGTTCCTCCCAGCGCCGCAGGCTGTACATTGCTAGCGCAAGCTCATAGAGATCGCGGTTTTGCTGGCGAACCCATCCCCAGTTGCGGCTCGACTGCTCGCCTCCGACAATACCTTTTTCAAGCAAGGCAACGGAAACCCCTTTGCGCGCAAGCTCATAGGCCGTGCAGGTACCTACGATCCCCGCCCCGATGACGACGACATCAACCTGGGTTGGAAAAGAGGCGCTATCACTTACTTTCTGAACCTGCACCGGCATAGTCACTATTCCTCTGGCATCGTGCTCCAGTCATCTCCGACAGGAACGATAAAAGCTTGACAGTTAGTCGTCGTGAACACGGGGATATTCCCCATGCTCGGGCGTCGATGGACCCCTCTCCTGTTCCGCCGATATCACGCGACGCGTTTATCTGCGGACATCTCTTCTGCTCGCGGGCGGTAGTGCTTCTCAGCTGTGATCGCCGCGAACATCGAACGCATCGCGCAGCCCGTCGCCGATGAAATTGAAGCTGGTTACAGCGATCGTTATGGCCGCGCCGGGAATGATGGCCAACCAAGGCGCCGTCCCCAGATATTGCTGTGCGCCATTCAGCATATTACCCCAGCTGGGCAGCGGCGGCTGAATTCCATAGCCGAGGAAGCTGATATAGGCCTCCATCAGGATCGCCCGCGCGACCGTCAGGGTCGCGGCTACGATGATCGGACCTATCGCATTAGGAAGAATTTCGCGGAACATGATGTGCGTTGCGCTCAGTCCCAACATGCGGCCGGCCAGCACGAATTCACGCTCGCGCAAAGAGCGGACTTCGGCCTCGACGATGCGCGCAACTTCCATCCAGCTTGTTGCAGCGATGACGACGGTAATCATGATTGGGCTTGGCTTCAGTGCAGCGGCAAGAGCAAGCACGAGGAAGATGGATGGAAAGGACAGGAAACCATCCACGGCACGCATCAGCACGGTGCCGACCAGGCCTCCCCTATATCCAGCCACCACGCCGACAAGGGTTCCGATCAGCGTCGACAACAGCATCGCTGAGAAGCCGACCAAGAGCGAAATCCGTCCCGCCATGAACAGGCGGGCGGCCAGGTCTCGTCCCAGCGGGTCCGTGCCGAGATAATGCTGGCCGGTCAGGGGCGGAGCGAAGCGGGCGCGCAGGTCGATATAGAGGGAATCGTACGGCAACAAATGGGGACCCAAGACGCATGCCAGCGTCAGGAGAGCGATCATCACCATCCCGATGAGGGCCAGATGGTGCTTCATGAAACGGTGCGCAGTTCGGCTGTTCCACCAGCGCTCCCGGGGCGAATTTGCGGCAATGGCAGTCATGATGGCTGACTCCTGATGAGCGTTCATGGCGCTTAACTCAGACGGATACGGGGATCGATGATGGCGACAACGATATCGGCGGCGAGGTTGCACACCACGACAAGGATCGCTGAGAACATGAGCAATCCCATCACCACCGGGTAGTCACTGTAGCCGAGGCTGTCGAGGAACAGGCGTCCCATGCCTGGCCAGGTAAACACCGTCTCGGTGACCAGAGCACCCGTCAGGACGCTGGGAAGCTGCATCCCAAGAAGTGTGATCATCGGTAGGAGGGCATTGCCGATGACATGTTTCATCAGGATGCGACGCTCACTTAGTCCTTTAGCGCGCGCGGTCTTGATGAATTCCTGATTGATAACGTCGAGAGTAGCCGTTCGCATGTAGCGGCTCCAGATGGCCACATGCACGAGCGCGAGCACAATGCTGGGCAGAATAAGATGGTGGAGATAGTTCAGAACGGATTCGTCGCCGATCGTGTACATGTTGCCGGCTGGCAGCCAGCCAAGTCTGAGCGAGAAGACGTAGATCCCGATCAGTCCGAACCAGAAAGTCGGGATCGAAAGGGCCACCATCGCACCGACGGTCGCCATGTAGTCGAAAATCGAATAGCGCTTTACGGCGCCGCGAACACCAATCCACGTACCGATAGCGATAGCGATCACCGTGGACGAGCCCATCAGTAACAAAGTTGCCATGAGGTGCCGTCCAATCACTTCGAGAACTGGCGCCCCGTCGCGGAAGGAATGGCCCCAGTCACCTGTCAACAGGCGCCAGGCCCAATCCAGATACTGCACCCACAGAGGACGGTTCAGGCCCAACTGTTCCGCCAGTCGTTTCAAGTCGTCCTGAGTCATGCTCGCATCGAGCCCGAATTGTGCCAGGGGGCCGCCCGGAATCAGGTTGAGGACCACGAAGCCGATGACGGAAACGATCAGGAGCAGTACGAGGCTCTGAGCGAACCGGTTAAGTAGGAAGCTACGCATTCAGGCTCTCCCTGTGATAGCGCCAATAGAGGTCGCCGCCGCGACGCGCGGCGGCGACGACGGGAGGTTAACTCAGCTCTTCCAGCGCCAGCCGGCAGCATGCCAGGATGCCGTGCGCGTGTTCGTATTCGGTTCCCAGCCTTCAAGGCCTTCCTTCGTGCCAACCACATAGGTGGCGGCAAACAGTGGAAGGAATGGGAGGTCCTGACGCACGATTTCCTGGATACGGTAGTAGATTTCACGACGCGCTTCCGGATCGAAGGTCTGGGCACCCTTCTTGAGCAGCGCATCCACTTCCGGATTCGAATATTGGCCGACGTTCGATCCCTTTCCGCCCTTCGCGGCAATCGCGCTGCTCGCAAGACGATTGGTTGCATCGGGGTCCGCGGCAATCAGATGCGTGACACCCGAGATTGCGGTATCGAACTGTGACTTCAGCCAAAACTCGCCAAACATGACAGCAGCCGGCAAATTCGAGATCGTCATCTGGACACCAATTTCCGCGAATGTCTGCTGCAGGAACTGCTGCACCTGCTCGCGGAGGTTATTGCCGGATGTGGTCGAGTTGTTGAACGCGAGCTTCACGCCATTCTTTTCACGGATCCCGTCCGACCCCGGCACCCAGCCGGCGTCGTCGAGGAGCTTGCGTGCGGCGTCGAGATTGAATTCCTGCGCCGGAAGGTTCGGATTGAAATAATACGACTCCTTCGGCATGAAGGTTTCCGTCGTTGTCACTACGCCGAAATAGAGGGCGTCGATGATCGCCTTTCTGTCCATTGCAGCATAGAGAGCCTGACGTACCGCAAGTTCCTTGAACTGCGGCCGCTCAAGATTGAGATAGAACGACTCGACGGAGGAACCGGGCACCAGGCTCACCACACGGCCCGGCAACTTGCTGGCCTCGTCGTAGTGGTCAGGCGTGATGTACGCCTGGTCTGTGAGGTCGATGTCGCCGCTCTTGAACTGGGTGTAGAGCACCGTCTGGTCAGGAATGTATTTGAACACAACCTGTTCGACATACGGGCCGTCGCCGAAATAGTCCGGGTTCGCCGCCAGTTCGAGATGGTCGCCGGCCACACGCTGGCTCCACTTGAAGGCGCCGGTGCCAACGGGTGCCTGATTGAAGGCTGCTGCGTTCGGATCGGCCTCATTCTCGAGAAGGTGCTTTGGCACGATGAAGGTCTCGGTGAGAAACGACAGGTAAGGAGCGAAGACCTGCTCCATCCGCCAGGTGATTTCAGTTGGCGAGACCACCGTGAGATCACGCACCAGCGAATGGCCGCCTGTGCGCCAGGCGCGGAATTTCGGATTGGTGATCAGTTCAAGGGTGAACTTCACGTCCTCAGCCGTAAACGGCTTGCCGTCATGCCAGCGAACATCATCACGCAGGCGAACGCGCCAGTTCAGGCCATCCGCCGAGATGCCGCCGTTCTTCTGCGTGGGCACTTCTAGCGCAAGATTGGGCTGAAGCACGCCTTGCGGATCCATGCGAAAGAGGGCGTCGAAGAGCGAGAAGTGGACCGCATCGTCCGTTTCGATATGTGCCATGAGCGGATTGAACACGGTCGGTTCCTGCGAAAGCCCGACCACGACGCGACCCGCAGGTTTCTTGTCCTGTGCCCAGGCGATGTCAGGCTTGCCGATCAGGTTGGGGGCAGCAAAGCATGCAATGCCGCCGGCTGCCATCAGGCGCAGTGCGTCGCGCCGAGAAATAGTCGTTTTGGTCGTAGACTCTTTTGTCATTTCATTCCCTCTCTTTTTGCTCATTAGGAACCTACTGCCGTAAGCCGATTACACTTTCGCAATTGTCTCTGCTTCGTTCTCCCGGGATCGCGGCCACAAGTTCACGCGTGTAGTCGGATTGCGGTTTCAGGAAGATCTGAGACGGCGGGCCGCGCTCAACGACCCGGCCCTTCTGCATCACAGCAATTTCATCGCAGATCTGACTGGCGACACGAAGATCATGGGTGATGAAGACCATTGATACGCCGGTCTCGCGTTGGATTTGGTCAAGCAGCTTGAGGATCTGTGCCTGGATCGACACGTCGAGCGCGGAGACTGCTTCGTCGGCAATCAGCAGCTTGGGCTTGAACATCAACGCCCGTGCGATACCGATGCGCTGGCGCTGACCGCCCGAGAATTCGTGCGGGTAGCGGCCGAAGGCGCCCGCGTCGAGACCGACGTGGGATAGCAGCGCCCGAGCCTCGTCGCGCGCCTGTGCGTAGGGCATTCCGTGTGCAACGGGCCCGACGGTCAATATCTGACCGATAGTGGAGCGCGGATTGAGCGAGGCAAAGGGATCCTGAAAGATCATCTGAATCCGAGGGCGTAGCGGCCGGAACTCGGATTCAGAGAGCTTGACGATGTCCTTGCCCTCAAACAGGATCTGACCGCTGTCGCTGTCCTGAAGCTTGATCAGCAGTCGCCCCAACGACGATTTTCCGGAACCACTTTCGCCGACAATGCCGAGGGTACGGCCCGCAGCCAAGGTGAATGAGGCGTCCTGTACCGCAGGCACGACACGCTGGCTGCCGAACAGCGCGCTGCCGCTGCGATAGGTCTTGCACAATCCATTGACGGTGAGGATTGTCTCGTCGCTCGTCTGCGCCGTGAGCTTTCTGTCCTCGCCCGTGAGGCGCGGAACGGCGGCGATCAGGCGCTGGGTGTAGGGGTGGCTGGGGGATTTGAGAACCTGATCTGTGGTGCCCTGCTCGACAATCCGCCCCTTCTCCATAACAACGACGCTGTCGGCAATTTCAGCGACGACGCCGAAGTCGTGGGTGATGAACATGACGCTCATGTCCTTGCGGCGCTGAATGTCACGGATAAGCTTCAGGATCTGCGCCTGCGTGGTTACGTCAAGGGCTGTCGTGGGTTCGTCGGCGATCAGCACCGTCGGCTCAAGGGCCAGCGCCATCGCGATCATGACGCGCTGGCGCTGACCACCGGAAAGCCTGAAAGGATACTGATGGTACATCAATGCCGGATCGGGAAGACCGACTTCCGTCAGCAATTCGAGTGCGCGGTCACGTCGGGAGGCCTTGGTGCCCACTCCATGGGCCGCCATCACTTCCGTAACCTGCTCTCCCACCGTCATCAGCGGGTTGAGCGCCGAAAGCGGATCCTGAAAAATCATGGACACGACGCGGCCGCGCAGCTGGCGCAGCCTTTTTGCCGGCGCGCCGACTATGGCCGTTCCATCGAGATTGATCGCACCCGACGAGACCGGAATAATCTTGGGCAAGAGACCCATGATTGTATTTGCCGTTACCGATTTGCCCGAACCGGACTCGCCGATAATGCAAAGGATCTGACCACGCTTGAGGTCGAACGAGACGTTTTCCACGGCATGAGCCCGTTCCATGCCTTTCGGCAGGTCGACTGTCAGGGCACGCACCGAAAGCGCTGCGTCACCTGCTGTAACAGCCTCAGTCGTAACGGCCATCGCTCTATCTCCCTTGTCTGCGCAGCTTTTCGTTTGAAACTTTTTCGCCGATCTATGCATGCTGCCGCATAGTCTCTTCTGCAGTGCACAGCTTGTTACTAGGGCCTTGGCACCATTCGCAACCAATCGGCGTTGGTTCTGCGACTAATATAAGATTGGTCTTGCCATTGGTGTCAATATAGATCAAATTGGTTTCGAAAAATATTTCTTGGAGGTCATATGAGCGTGGTGTTGAAAGACTTCATTGAGGCGGAAGGTCTGGAACCAGGCGACCGACTGCCCCCCGAGCGTGACCTGGCGCTGAAACTGGGGCTGCCGCGTACCGCCCTTAGAAGGATGCTCAGTTCGTTGGAGAAGGAAGGCCGCCTTATCAGGCATGTCGGCAGAGGAACCTTCATCGCCGGCAGCGGCGTAGGATCCAGCGCCCTTCGCCGGCCGGCAAGCAGTGACGGAGAAACACTGCGAACCTATCCGGCGGAAGTCTTCGAGGCGAGGCTGATCATAGAGCCCAAGATAGCAGCGTTGGCAGCGTTACGCGCGACCAGACAGGAAGTCGAAGAAATGCAGAAATCAATCGCCCGAGGCAGCGCATCGGAATCTCTGGGCGAATTTGAAAAATGGGACGCCGTCTTTCATCGCATCATCGTTCAGGCCGCGCGTAACGGTCTTTTGGCGTCGCTCTATGAGGGTATTCACGCGGTACGAGCCGGGAACCTCTGGGGAAAAATGAAGGAACAGTCGCTGACCTCTGAGCGCATGACGGCCTACATCGTCAGCCATCAGGCGATTCTCGACGCAATAAAGGATCGTGATAGCAGAGAGGCGGAGCGAAACATGTATGATCACATCATTGACGCCAAAACGAACATACTCGGTCAGAGTATCTGAGAACTTGGTCTGAAAATTGGTATTGAGGTGTGTTGATGCATGTCCACCGTCTCGGCCCCGTTCCTGATGTCGCCGATTCAGCCGACGGTCTACTTAAACTGTCGGCGAAGCCAGGACAGGAAGCTTCGTTTCCTGGCATCGCCTTCGAAGGGAAGGCGGCTTAACAGGATGTAGCTGTAGCCGTTGCTGGAGAAGCCGTGCGGAGCCACCAGTTGCCCGCTTTCCACCGCGTCGGCGACTAACGGTTCTGGGCCGATCGCAGCACCCAGCCCGGCGATTGCCGCCTCGATACTCAAATAGAAATGTTCGAAGACCTGGCTGCCGGGGGGATTTGGATCTGCGATCTGATTGTCGGAGATGTAGCGCGTCCACGCGTCTCGACGCGTCGCCGAATGGATGCGAGGCAAGGAGAGGATATCATTGCCGGCGGACGCCAAAAGACCTGGCGCGCAAACGGGACCGACACGTTCTTCGACCACTGTTTCCATGAAAAGTTCCGGCGGCCAGCTGAAATCGCTTCTCCGCAGCGCCAGATCGATATGGCTCCTGTCGAAGCTCACAGGGCCGCCGGCGGCCAATACATGAACCTCAATCTCCGGATGAAGTGCATTAAATTGCGGCAGGCGCCGGATCAGCCAGCGCTGCGTGAATGTCGGTTCACATGAGAGCACCAGCGGCGCCGAACCCCCACCTTTGATTTCATCGCAACACTCACTGATCTGGCGAAACACCTGGCTCATGGTGCCAAGCAGACGCCGTCCTGAGTCGGTTAAAAAAACGGCCCTGTTTCTTCGTTCAAAAAGGGCCACTCCTAGATCTTCCTCAAGCAAGCGGATCTGTTTGCTGACGGCGCTGTGCGTGACGAACAATTCGTCGCCGGCACGCCCGAAATTCAAATGTCGTGCAGCTGCTTCAAACACTCTAAGCGCGGATAAGGATGGGAATCGTGCGGCCATATCTGTGAGATAAAGTGACGGATTTCGGTCAGAATTGATCGTTTTTTCGGCAAAAGCAATAGCGCTAATATCCTCGTCGTCACACAAAAACCGATAGGATAGCGATTTTGAAGGTGGGAATCCTGGCCGACGATTTGACGAGCGCAACGGATGGTGCCTCACCATTTGTGAGCATGGGGCACAGATGCCTTGTCTTCACCGACTACCGGCGATCGTCGCCTGAAAATGTCGCGATCATCTCTGTCAACAAGGCAAGTCGGGCCGCACCCATCAAGGATGCCGCCAATCGGGCGAGGCAGGCAGCAAAAAGCCTGGCGTCCGCCGAACTCCTTTACAATACCGTTGATTCCACCATTCGCGGCCACGTTGGAGCTGAGATAGCAGCCGCGCTCGCGGCGTCTGGTCGGACCACCGCAATTGTCGCTCCGGCTTTCCCCGCGGGTGGAAGAACCACTGAGGGAGGGCGTCAGCTTCTTCATGGCGTGCCCCTGGAGGAAACCGAGTTTGCAAAGGACCCGCTCCACCCCATAGCGGACTCGCACCTTCGGTCTCTGTTTCGAGATATCCCAGAGGCTGAGATCCGTCACCTTGGGCTTGCGGAACTCCGTGTATTGAAGTCCGGCGAACTGACCGCGGATCATCGGAAGTTGTTGATCGCCGATGCAACAACGCAGGAAGATCTGGCCCGGCTGGTGGAATCGGCGGCGGATCCGAAGTCCATCCTTTGGTGCGGTTCTCCAGGACTGGCAATCGCATTGGCAGACTATGTTGGTCGCGCCGATGACACCACACTGTTGCCCCTCGCGGCGGCGATCAATCTCTTCGTCGTTGGCAGCGTCAATCCCCTGAGCCGCGAGCAATGCTCACGGCTGATGAGCACTGGCACCGTCCGGCAGATCATCATCGACGCAGAGGTGGCGTCTCGCTCTGCCGACCTCGCAGCCGAAAACGCCGCTGCCCAATACAGACAATCCGGAACCAGCGGTGACGTTATTATAACCACGTCGGACCGTGGTACCTCCGCCGATCCTCGGTCCATCGCAATCGCCCTTGGCAAGGCTGTCCGCGCGATTATGGAGCATTATCCAGTGACCGGACTCTTCCTGACTGGCGGTGACACCGCCGAATCCGTGCTGAACGAACTCGAGATCGGCTCTCTCAATCTTCTCGGCGAGGTCGAGCCCGGCATTCCGGTGGGCCGCACGAACGGCCCCCATCCTGTTCACATCATCACAAAAGCGGGCGGCTTCGGCTCGTCCAATATCCTGCTGAAATCAGCCGAGTTGCTTCGGGGCCTCTGGCTTGGAGATAAGAAATGAAGAAACCTGTTGGCATAACGATGGGCGATCCCTGTGGAATCGGCCCGGAAATCATCGCGCGCGTTTTCGCGGACGGACTGCCGGAGCAGGCGGTGGTGATCGGCGACGCAAAGGTGATGCAACGCGCGGTTCGGGCCTTGGCTCTTCCTCTCCAAGTGCAGCACATCGCGTCGGTCGATGAGGCGGTCCCCGACGCGACGCTCATACCCGTACTCAATATCTCGGATCTGCCGGACGATATGCCGATCGGTCAGGTGGACGCTCGCGCCGGGCGCGCAAGCTACGACTATGTCGTGCGAGCGATCGACGAAGCGCTGGCAGGGAACATCGGAGCAATCGTGACCGCTCCGATCAACAAGGAAGCAATGAAGAAGGCCGGGCTCAATTATCCCGGCCACACCGAAATCCTCGCCGAACGGTCGGGGACCGACAAGTTTGCGATGATGCTGGCCAACGACGAGTTGCGTGTCATTCTTGTGACGATCCACGTGTCATTGCGCGACGCAATCGACCTGGTGACGCAGGATTCGGTGTTCAGAACGATCGAATTGGCGCACAAGGCAGGCAAGGCTTATGGCATCGCCTCGCCCCGCGTTGCGGTCGCCGGCCTCAATCCCCATGCCGGTGAAAACGGCATGTTCGGGCGTGAAGATCTCGACGTCATCGCGCCGGCGATCAGGCGCGCTCAGGAATGTGGAATAAACGCTTCCGGCCCGTGGCCCGGAGACACGATTTTCATGCGGGCCCGCAAGGGCGAGTTCGACATCGTCGTTGCACAATACCACGATCAGGGGCTCATTCCGGTCAAGTATTTCGGCATCGACAAAGGCGTCAACGTCACCATCGGCTTGCCCTTCATCCGTACCAGCGTCGATCACGGCACCGCATTCGATATCGCGGGCCAGGGCACGGCCGACCATTCCTCTCTTCGCTATGCCTTCGATCAGGCCCTGCTTCTCAACGCAATCTAGGAGCGCTTTCGATGCCCCAGACTCCCGACTTCATTTTCATGCTGACCAACCAGGATCGGACCGTTGCCGACGCGGCCGAGCGCCTCAAGGATGTGCTTGCCGCAGGCATCAGGCATGTGGGGTTCAAGGATATTGGCCTCCCGTTCGATGAACTTTTGGGCCTTGCTTCGGCGATCAAGAAGGCGGGCGCGACGCTCTATTTGGAAGTTGTCAGCCTCGACGAGGAGAGTGAGCGCCGGTCCGCGCAGGCCGCCGTTGAAATTGGCGTCGACATTCTGATGGGTGGAACCCGACCGAATGTCGTTTTGCCAATTATCGCTGGGAGGAACATCCAGTACTATCCCTTCCCCGGCAAGATCGTGGGACATCCGAGCAGGCTCGAAGGGACGATCGAAACAATTGTGGAAAGTGCCCGGCAATTGACGGCGATCCAGGGTGTGAGCGGTCTCGATCTGCTCGCCTATCGCTTCAACGGCGATGTCGAAGCGTTGATGACGTGCGTGTGCGAAGCCGTCGAAAAGCCTGTGGTCGTTGCCGGATCGATCGACAGTCCTGAAAGGATGGCGGCCGTCGTACGATCCGGAGCCGCAGGTTTTACCATCGGCACGGCGGCTTTCAATGGGGCGTTCTCAGGCAGTTCCAATCTGCGGTTGGAGGTCGAGAAGGAGATCGACGTGCTCACGCGGATTCAGGCTGACGCGGGTGATATTACGCTGTCACCATTAACAGCCGGCTGAATCGAACCTTCACCGACCATTAATTGCTATCTTTACGGTTTAGCGACAAGGTGAATTTCGAATTTGGAGATCAGATAGATGGATCTAACGACGATCGACCCCTCCGCTCGCTTGGCGGCCACGACCACCCTCGAGACGCTGGAAACGCCCTGTTTGGTTCTCGACGCGGAGCGGATGGACCGGAATATCACCCGTCTCCGGAACCGGCTCGATGGCATGGGCGTGTCGCTTCGACCGCATCTGAAAACCGCGAAGTCTATCGACGTGGCCCGGCGGGTCATGAGTGCGTCCGAGGGACCGGCGACGGTTTCCACGCTGAAGGAAGCTGAGAACTTCGCGGCCGATGGTGTTCGCGACATGATCTATGCGGTCGGCATCGCGCCGGCAAAGCTTGCACGTGTCGTTGAGCTGCGCTCCGAGGGCGTCGATCTCGTGGTCGTACTCGATACCCTCGAGCAGGCGCAGGCGGTTGCCGCGGCGTCCCGAGACGCCGGAATGCGGATCCCAGCCATGATCGAGATCGACTGCGATGGCCATCGCTCGGGTGTGGTGCCCGCCAATCACGCTCAGTTGCTGGAGATTGGAAAGATCCTGGCGGCAGGGGCGGAGCTGCGTGGCGTTCTGACCCATGCTGGGGATAGCTATAAGGGTGGGGGCGTCGCGGAGCAGAAGCGTTATGCGGAAGCGGAGCGCTTGGCCGTTGTTGATGCCGGGCGTCTTCTGCGCGATGCGGGTCTGCCGTGCCCGGTCGTCAGTGTCGGTTCGACGCCAACGGCCCACCACGCGAAGGACCTTACTGGCGTGACCGAAGTCCGCGCCGGCGTGTTCGTGTTCTTCGATCTGGTAATGGCAGGCATCGGCATTTGCCAAGTCGACGACATCGCGCTCAGCGTTCTGGCGACGGTAATCGGCCATCAGCGCGAGAAGGGTTGGATCATCACCGATGGCGGATGGATGTCGCTGTCGCGGGACCGTGGCACCGGCAAGCAGGCCGTCGATCAGGGATACGGGCTCGTCTGCGACCTCGAGGGCAACGCCTATCTCGACATCATTGTTGCCGATGCAAATCAGGAGCATGGAATTATAGCCGTGCGACCCGGGTCGGACGCTCGCCTGCCTGACCTGGCGGTCGGAGACAGGGTGCGGATCCTGCCGAACCATGCTTGCGCAACCGCAGCACAGCACTCAGTCTATCATGTTGTCCGCGGTGGCTCGCATGCAGTTGAGACCTGCTGGCCGCGCTTCGGAGGCTGGTGATGTCGGACGTCGTGACCATCTATACCGACCTCGCGCCCCGCCCTGCGGGTCATTATGTCCAGGCCAAACTGGCGGGCGAGCATCTATATATATCAGGGCAGCTCCCGATTCGGCCGGATGGGGCGCCGCTTCCCGACGATGGGTTCGAGACGCAGGCGGGGCAGGCCATCGAGAATATGCTGGCGGTTCTCGAAGCCGCAGGCGGCAGCCCGGACAATCTCGTCAGGGTGACGGCCTACATCGTTGGCGTCAGCAACTGGCCGCGCTTCAACCAGGTTTATGCAGCGCGGCTGGGAGAGGCGCGCCCGGCGCGCACTGTGGTTCCGGTGCCCGAACTGCACTACGGCTATCTCGCCGAGATCGACGCGGTCGCCGTTCTCGCGCGAGACGCTTCGGCGCGGCAGGAAAACAGCTCCGACTAATCAATTCAGGTCAGCCACGATGTCACCACTCCTCAAACGCATACAGAGCGATCAAGAGCTTCCCGCGAAGGCCGACGTCGTCGTCATCGGCGGCGGCATTATCGGCGCATCGGCGGCATTTTTTCTCGCAGAGCGGGGGCTCTCCGTTGCTTTGATTGAAAAGGGATATGTCGGGGGTGAGCAGTCAAGCCGAAACTGGGGCTGGTGCCGGCGGCAGAACCGCGATGAGCGCGAACTGCCGCTCTCGGGGGTTTCCATGCAGGCGTGGGACCAATTTGCTGCGAAAATCGACGAAGACGTCGGCTTCCGCCAATGCGGCCTGTTCTATACGACAGACAACCCGCAGCAGCTGGCGGAATGGGAACAATGGCTTGCACTTGCCCGGCAATTCAGCGTCAATACGAAGATGCTGACTGCTCGGGAGGCGCATGACAGAGTTCCCGCGCAAGGTCGCCGTTGGCTCGGCGGCGTTCATTCGGTCGATGATGGCAAGGGCGAGCCGGCCATTGCGGCGCCGACGATCGCGAATGGTGCCCGCAAGTTCGGAGCGACGATCCACCAGGAATGCGCTGCGCGAGGTCTTGATATCGTCAATGGCGCAGTTGCGGGCGTCATTACCGAAAAGGGGATCATCAGATCGCAGGCCGTTCTCAACGCCGGCGGGGCGTGGGCCTCCCTGTTCTGTCGCCAGTACGGCGTGCAGTTCCCTCAGGCAAGCGTGCGCCAGACCGCAGTTCGTACACACCCCACAACCAATCTCGGCGAAGCGATCTATACACCGGAGTGCTCGCTGACCCGCAGGTTGGATGGCAGTTACACACTTGCTGTCAGCGGCAGGGCGACCTTGGATATCACGCCGCAAGGCCTGCGCTATGCGCGCTGGTTCATGCCGATGTTTCTGAAGCGACTGAAGGCGGTTCAGATCGGCGTCGGCAGATCCATGTTTCATGGGCCTGAAGCCTTGGCAAGCTGGAACGGGGAGACGCTTTCGCCTTTCGAGCGGATCCGTGTTCTCGATCCAAGACCAAGCCGTCGAACGATCGCAGCCATCCTGAAGGGGGTCACCCAGCAGTTCCCGGCGCTTGCAGGTATCGAAATAGCCGACAGTTGGGGCGCCTACGTGGATTGCACACCGGACGCGGTACCGGTCATCTCGGCGTCTGATCATGTGAAAGGCCTTTATTTGGCCGCTGGCGGTTCCGGCCATGGCTTCGGCATTGGCCCGGGCATTGGCCGTCTGGCAGCCGACCTGGTTGCGAACGATCGGCCTTGCGTCGATCCCACGCCGTTCCGGCTGTCGCGCTTCTTTGACGGCTCCAGAGTCGAGGTCGGCGGGCTGTGATCATGGCAGAAGGCCAGTGTAGTTCCTAGCCGACGCTGTCCAGCACCTTGTAATACATGCCGACCAGCGGCAGGAACCAGGGGTTCCGAAGTGCCCCCGGGACGGACGGCCAGTCGAGCCCCTTCATCGGATTGCGGCCGAGGATCGCATCGGCGGTCAGCATTCCGAGATGGGTCGAAAGCTTGGCCCCATGGCCGCAGTAACCCGTGGCGTACCAGACGCCATGATGAAAGCCTGCGCGGAACCGGTCCTTTGTTATGTCGACGAGGCCGCAAAGCTCGATCGACACTGGCGAGTCGCGGAAAGATCTCTGTAATGTCTGCCTCTAAGAGCCCCGCAATGTTTGAAGTCGGGCAGCATGCTTCCGAAAAGCAATTGTCGGGATGGAATCCAGGACCACTGTGCCCGACCCCATAAAGGTCGGGCGTTTGCCGCTGGCGCTGGCCCTTTCCGCCTCCAGGATGGTTATTTAGGGCCGGACTTTTAAAATCACCTCGCCCCGCGATGTGATCCGTTATCGCTCCGCCGACCCGGCTGAACCGTAACGTTTCTCGGCCTCTCTCCGGTAAACCGAGATGGAAGAGAGATATTCAGACGTATTCAGGATTCTTCAGAGCCCGACGACGCCGGGCAGACCCGAAATCCCGGCAATCTCTGTATAGCCGTAATAGGGATTGGCCGGCTCGTGACTGCGATTGACCCAAACCTTGTTCTTGATCCCGAGATCATGAGCGGACATCAGATCGTAACGGAACGAGGAGGAGCAATGGAGTATGTCCTCGGGACCGCAACCAAGCATATCGAGCATATATTCGAACGCCCGGAAGTGCGGCTTGTAGGCGCCGGCCTGTTCGGCCGTGTAGACGGCGTGGAAAGGCGCGCCGAGCTTCTCGACATTGGACATGATCTGCGAGTTCATCGCATTTGACAGAATGACCAGTGGAATTTCCTTGGCCACTTTGGCAAGCCCCGCTGGAACGTCTGGATGCGGCCCCCAAGTGGGAACGCGTTCGTAAACCATCTGTGCGTCTTCGTCCTTGAAGTCGATGCCGTTTCGTTTGCAGGTCCTTGCCAGGGCGTTATGGACCACTTCCGCATAAGGCTTCCAGTCGGCCATGACTTCATCGAGGCGGTACGCAGAAAAGTCGGCGGTGAATTGCAGCATTTTCTGCTCGCTCATTCTGTCGCCGTAGAGATCACGTGCGGCCTCCGCCATCTGGAAATTGATGAGCGTACCATGGCAGTCGAAGGTGATGTATTTCGGGCGGAAAGTGGTCATGCGCTTCGTCCTTGCTTTGCGGGGAGTTGTTCAAGTTAGGATCAATCATAGCCCGGCGCTCGCATCTGAATTGCCCGGAAACCGCAGAACATCAGCACAAAATGCTGGAGGGAATCATCATTTGCACTTGTGAGTGCTGGGTCACGGTGATCCGCGGACGAGGCAGACAGATACTGGTCAACTCCTCATGCGGAAACTGAAGCGCCCCTGTGAAGTATTGGGAGCTTGCGTCGCGAAGATTTCGCGTCGCGGAACGGATTTCCCGGGAACTTGTCATTCGGCAACGTAGCCGGCAGCGATCGACTGGATCAGCTCCCAATCACTCGCCGATATTACATTGTGACGGGATACTTCCAGCACTCGCCTCGAGCTCCAAGGGACGCCTGCCGGTACTCTCTGCCAAAATCGCCGTGCGATATAAAACAATCTGCCTGAGGTCCTGCGAATACGGTCAATAGGCTCA
Organism: Rhizobium aethiopicum; assembly: GCF_900094625.1. GTDB lineage: Bacteria > Pseudomonadota > Alphaproteobacteria > Rhizobiales > Rhizobiaceae > Rhizobium > Rhizobium aethiopicum. The sequence continues at coordinate 16,778 of NZ_FMAJ01000036.1, forward strand.
CATTGGGCCTGATATGATCAAAGCAGGTCGGGTCGCAATGCCCCGACGCATCCGATGAATTGATTGAGAGAGGTCACGCATGAAAACGTTGTTGCTCAAGAAGCGTGACGTAGGACGGCTCATCAACATGGCCGAGGTCATCGGCGCGGTCGAAGAGGCTTATAGGGCCTTCAGCAGCGATCAGGTGGAACAGCCCGACTATATCGGGATTCATCTGCCCTCGTTGCGTGGCGAGATCGACTTCAAGCTTGGCTACGATAAAGTTGCAGAAATCATCTCCATGAAGGCGCATTCGGGAGGGTTCGCCAACAACCCGGCGGAACACGGCGTGCCGAACAGCATGGGTACCATTCTCCTGTTTGATGCCAGGAGCTGTGCGCTGATTTGTATCATGGATGGCAGCTTGATCACCGGCCTCAGAACTGGGGCGGCGGGAGCCGTCTCCGTCAAGGCACTGGCGAGAAAGAACGCCAAGACGATCGCGTCGATCGGCACAGGCAATCAGGCAAGAATGCAAATCCGGGCGATCAACGAGATCATGAAGATCGAAGAGATCCACGCCTGGGACAGCACCTACGAAACAAGTTCCAAGTACAAGGCGGATATCGAGCGCGAATTCGGCATTCCCGTCACCGTCGCAAGCTCAAAAAAGGAGGCGGTCGAGCGGGCCGACATCTTGATCACAACGACCCGAGGGAAAGGGTCCCTTGTGGAAGCGGAATGGGTAAAACCCGGTACGCACATCGTTGCAATCGGCACGGATCAGCGCGGCAAACAGGAGCTGGATCCGGAGCTTTTCCGAAACGCCAAAATCATCGTCGACTCGCTTTCACAATGCACGCAAAAGGGCGAGACCTGGCACCCGCTGGATAAAAACATCATTGCCCGGGACGATATCCACGGCGAAATTGGCGAGGTTTTGTTGGGGAGGAAGCCGGGACGGGAAGGTGATGACGAAATCACCATTTTCGACTCCACTGGCATGGCCATCCAAGACAATACGACCGCCAACAAGATTTATCGCAACGCCATTGCGAACAATGTCGGCACTTTCTTCCAGTTTTTTGAGGAATGACCATGCGCAATTACCCTACCGTTCAGGACATCCGCGAAGCTCAAGAGCGGCTAAAGCCGCACGTGAGACACACGCCGCTATTGCGGGCCGACAAAATCGAGAAAGCGGCTGGTTGTCAGCTCTACCTCAAGCCGGAAACCCTGCAGATCACTGGCGCATTCAAGATCCGCGGCGCCCTGAACAAGGCTCTCTCGCTCCCCCGAGAAGAGATCGCAAATGGGATCATTGCGACCTCGTCGGGGAACCACGCCCAGGCGCTCGCTTACGCAGCCAAGATGCTCGGCGTAAAAGTGCTGCTGGTGCTGCCGGTCACCACACCCAAAATCAAGATCGCGAATACGGAAGCCCTTGGCGCGGAAGTCATTCTTTTCGATGGTGATAATGCTGCTAGATGGAGAAAAGTCTACGAGATCGCTGAAGGAAACAATTATGCGGTCATTCACGGCTTCGAAGACCCGGTCGTAATGGCTGGTCAGGGAACGATCGGGTGCGAGATCCTCGAAGATTTGGAAGATGTGGACACAGTTATCGTACCCCTTGGCGGTGGAGGTCTGATCTCGGGCATCGCCACTGCGATCAAAGAAACTAAGCCATCGGTGCGTGTTATCGGGGCAGAGCCTGCCTTGACGCCGAAATATTTTCACAGCCGCAAAAACAAGGAGCGCACAACGCTTCCGTTAAAGAACACCATCGCGGATGGTTTGAGGTTAAGTGTTCCGGGTCGAAATCCTTATCCGATTATCGAAAAATATGTCGACGAGATTGTTCTTGTTGAAGACGAGCACATCATCGCGGGAATGCGCGCGCTTGCCAAGGACGCGAAATTGATCGCTGAACCAGCTGCCTCGATTGGCATTGGAGCGCTGCTGGCCGGCAGCATAGACGTCAAGCCAGATGAGAAAGTCTGTGCGGTCCTGTCCGGCGGGAATTGGGATCTAAGCGACCTTGCCGAGATTTACAATTTGGCGCCGTGACCGTCTCAGCTTCAGTCAGTACGCCGTTCGGCGTCTGTGATCTCAAATCCTCTTTCACAAATGCAAACAGTCCGACCGCGGGACGGCTGGGGGATTTCATTCGGCAGGGACGACAGACCACACATGGGAGCCACCAATGAAGCACGCCCACAGGTTCTATATCGACGGTGAGTGGAGCGAGCCCTCGGTTTCGAAAACACTCGAGGTCATCGATCCCTCGACCGAGCAGCCGATGGGCACGATCGCACTCGGCAGTGCCCCCGACGCGGAAAAGGCGGTCGCGGCCGCACGGCGAGCCTTTGACTCCTTCTCGCGGACTTCCAAGGAAGAGCGCGTCGAACTGCTGACGCGCATTGTAACGATCCTGAAGCGCCGCAATGACGAGCTCGGCGACATCATCTCGCGGGAAATGGGCGCCCCCCTCGCCATGGCCCGGGCCGAGCAGGCCGGCATCGGCGCTACCCATTTCGAACAGACGCTCAAGGCCTTCGAGACCTTTGCTTTCGACTACATGCAGGGGACCACCTGCATCAAGCACGAGCCGATCGGGGTTGTCGCGATGATCACGCCGTGGAACTGGCCGATCAACCAGATCGCCTGCAAGGTCGCTCCGGCGCTCGCCACGGGATGCAC
>NZ_FMAJ01000001.1 GCF_900094625.1 Rhizobium aethiopicum
GACACGCTGAGCGTCAGCTCGCTCGACGGCACGGCCAGCTACAACATCGTCGTCGCCATCACCGGCGCAGATGATGGGCCAGCTAGGCAGGCACCGACTGACATTAGGCTGACGCCTGTCGTTCCGGCGGACAGCGTCAACTTCAATAATTTCGAGTTCAGTGGTCTGCTGTCAGCGACTGATCCCGACGCAGGTGGGTTCAGCTTCAGCATTGCTTCGCAGTCTAATCCGGGCTTGTTTTCGATAACCGGCAATACGCTTAATTCGGGTGCGCTATCGACGAACGGCACATTTTCAGTGACGGTAACGGCAACGCAGACCGGTGATCCTATAGGGCCGGCCTTCGAAATGACCGAGACCTTCACCGTTATCACCGGTGGCAATGGCAACTCAGTCGACAATCCGACCGGTGGAACGGGCGACGATGTGCTCTACGGCGGTGGCGGTAACGATATGATGTTTGGGCTCGGAGGTGACGACACTCTTTTCGGCCAAGACGGCAACGACACCCTCAACGGTGGTGCCGGCAACAACACCCTGACCGGGGGCGTGGGAAATGACACTTTCTTTTTGCAGAAGTTTGCCAACACCACGAACCATATGACTGACTTCAACGCTGGGACGAATAGCACAACCGTGGACAGGTTCCAGTTGGACGTTGGAGGTGGCACGTTCGAGTTCGCGGTCGGCAACAACGATACAAACGTGGACAATGTGAAGGTGGGGAACAACGGCACGATCAATGTTGCCGGAACGGAGGTTGCCGTGAAAACGGACGTGAGTGTCACGAATGCAACCGTCCAGAGCACCATCAATGGTTACAGCAACATTACCACAGGTGCATTGTTCGTGTTCCACAATACGGATCTCGGCCATGCGGCGGTCTACTACGATCAGAACCCAAGTTCAGCCGGCGGCGCGGTGCTCGTAGCTGAATTCGACAACATCACCACCCTCGGCGGGCTTGCAAATCTCAACTCCGGCGACTTCTTGTTTGGCTGAGCCGGTCTACGATCACCACCAGCATTCACAGGGCCTGCCGACCATGAGCGCAACCCGATGGAGACCTCGCCTAAGGCGTCAGTGTTAGGATCGGTCGGCGGCGCTGGCAGATGCTCTTCCGACAGCAGCGAGACGCTACGCTCATTCTCGTGCTCGGACCTGACGGGGACGTCGCGGAAGTTTGTGCGCCCAGCACACTGGGCGCGAAGGAATTCATCAGGCAGGGTCATCACAGGCGGTGCGGCCCTGCCGCCCTCAATTGCTCCCGTCGTTCGGCCGGGCCTTGGCACTGTCGTTGGTGGTGTCCGAAGCGGTCTTGCCGTCCGGCTGCTGGCCGAAATAAGTGCCGCCGAGGTGGCCGCCGGCGCTGGTGTTTCTGACCTGCTGTTCCGCGCGTTTTTGCAGTTCACGAACGTTGGTCTTGCTCATGTTCGGCTCCTTTTTCGAGGTTCACGACTTTTCACCAACCGATGGGGGCCGACACGGTTCCAAATTTTCTGCCGGAACACTTCCCGGCTTTCGCGGTTTCCCTTACTCAACAGGGAGTAACGACGATGGGCATGACAACCCCCAAGGACGGGCCTCCGGGCACCACCGATCAGTCCCCCCGCTGGGAAGGACCGAAAGGAAACACTCCGCGCGGTTACCTCAAACCCAAGGACGATCCGGATAAAAACCGCGATGCCAACGGCGAGAACAACCGCGACCCGGAAATGAGCGACATCTCGGACGCGCTGAAGCAGAAGGGCGAATGACATGGGCGATCCGAAAAAGGACGCGGCTGGCCAGTTCGCCAAATCCCAAGCCGACCGCAAAGCCAGCGGCGTGGCGAGCGCCAAGCCAACCGTGATCACCGGCTCCGAGGATGCCACGGTGAACAAAAATCCGCCGGGCAAGAAGAAGCCAGAGAAGGACTGGGACATCAACTACGATCCCGCCGACACGAACGAGGGGCGGATGCGCTGAGCTGTCGGTGCAACCGCCTAATCCGGCGTCCTTCGGCTTAGGTAACCCGCCGAGATGATCCGCCGCGGGACTCAACAAGTCCCGCCTCATGGGGATTTTACCGGCAGCAATTGATCTGCTGGCGGCGGCATTCAATTGACCACTTTCACGCTCAACACGCCATCTTCGGTCTTCCCCTCCTCATAAGGCGAGCGGATGACGAGCCGGTCGATACCGGTGTAGCCTTTGTCAGCCGTATAATAGCCGACGACGCCCTTGGTCTTGACGGTTTCGCATTTCGAGGTTTTTCCGTCGAGTTTGGGGAAAAGCGGCTCGTGGACGATTTCGAGGCGCCCGTGTTTGGGCTTTTCGACAACATCCATGGCCGGATAGTCGATATGGCGGCAGTCGTCGTCGATATGCCAGTTCTTGGCCACCAGCGTTCTGACGCCGCTGCGTACCGTGACTGACAGCGAATGCTGTCGGGAGCCCCCGGAGGTTGTCGTGCAGCTCGAAAGGAGAACCGCCGTTAGTGATAATGCGGCTGATACGAATAGGTTTTTCAATTTTTTGCTCAATTTCTGCCGAGCCCGCTGGCATTTTGACGCGCATCCTCCGACTCCCCTCATGCTGAGGCGCGTAGCGTGAAGGGCGACGAAGCAATGCGCCGCAGCATTCGTCTTGCATTTTTGGGAGCGATGTTTATCCGGCCAGTGCTGGCAAACCGGCCGGTATAACTGCGGTCGTTTACTGCAGCGTACGCGTCTGAATCGGTTCGGCAGGCGCGTGAGAAGGGGACGCGGACAGAGAGGTTGCTTCCAGGCCGGTCGCCACCACCGAGACGCGGAATTTGCCGTCGAGGCTGCGGTCGAAAATCGCGCCGACGACGATATCGGCGTCGTCCTGTACTTCGTCGCGGATCCGGCTTGCCGCCTCGTCCACTTCGAACAGGGTCATATCCGAGCCGCCCGAAATCGAAATCAACACGCCTCTGGCGCCTCTCATAGAGATGTCGTCCAGAAGCGGGTTGGCGATTGCCGCTTCCGCCGCCTTCATCGCCCGGCTTTCGCCGGCGGCTTCGCCCGTACCCATCATCGCGCGGCCCATGCCCTGCATGACGGACTTCACGTCGGCGAAATCGAGGTTGATCAGGCCTTCCTTGACGATGAGGTCGGTGATGCAGCCGACGCCGGCAAAGAGCACGCGATCGGCGGTCATGAAGGCATCGGCGAAGGTGGTTTTCGCATCAGCGATGCGGAAGAGGTTCTGATTGGGAATGACGATAACGGTATCGGCGGCCTGACGAAGCGCCTCGATGCCGGCTTCCGCCGTCCGCATGCGGCGATTGCCCTCGAAGGTAAACGGCTTGGTGACGACGCCGACGGTCAGGATGCCGGCCGCACGTGCGGCGCGCGCGATGACAGGGGCGGCACCCGTTCCCGTTCCTCCACCCATGCCGGCGGTGACGAAGCACATGTGCGACCCCGCCAGATGATCCATGATCTCATCGATCGATTCTTCTGCCGCCGCATGGCCGATTTCCGGCAGGGAACCGGCGCCCAAGCCCTCCGTCACATTCGCGCCGAGCTGGATGCGGCGCGACGCCTTTGAGGTGGCGAGAACCTGGGCATCGGTATTCGCGGCGACGAATTCGACGCCTGCCAGCTTTTCCGCGATCATATTGTTGATCGCATTGCCGCCGCCGCCGCCGACGCCGACCACGGTGATTTGCGGCCGCAGCCCGGTAATGCCGCTCTTGGCGTCCGTCATCGCACTCTCCTTTGATATCTCGTTCCCGCACGCCCTCATCGCGGACAGCGAATCGGCGTTGAGCATAGTCGTCCAACAAGGCAGAGGCGAGGCGAAAGAAGCGGCGCCGGCCTTGAGTCGCGCGAAGTTCTTGTCAGTTCTCTGTCGGCTAGTCCGAAACGGCGGGCACGCATGGCGTCTCCTCTCACCGCCGTGGCGTCTTTGCAGGCGGAACGTTCAGGCGCGTTGCAGATCACAAGCTCCCGCGTGGTGTGAACTAAAGCCGCGCCTCGGTGTTTACAGGCATGTGTCTTCTCTGAAAGGAACATCCCATGCAAAGATTTCTGCTATCCGGTCTTGCCCTTGCAGCATCGGTCGCCACCGCCTTCGCCCAGCAGCCGCCCGCCTCATCATCCGCCCCACCAGCCTCCGGGGAGCCGCCCGCAGCGACCGAGCCGGCGTCGCCCCCTCCGCCGTCTGCGACTGATGACGAGGAGGGGATGCGTCGCGGCCAGGACGAGCCGTCACGAGACCGCCCCGACTACCGGTGGCATGGTTCGAAAGGTGACATGGGCTTCCATGGTTACCGGGGTCATCGCCTGCCGCCGCAGCCCAAGGCAGCCCATTTCGAGATCGAGGATGGAAACACCCGGATCGATTTGAAATGCGCCGAGGACGAACCGATGAAGGTGTGCGCCGATCTGTTGCTCCAGGTGATAGATCGCCTGCAGGGCCAGGATTGACTTCACGCATCCGCTTGACGCGAATGCGTTACGACGACCTAACGCCCGCGTTCTCTTAGGGGCGCGGGCTTCACCAAAGCTCCGGCTTGGTGCGATCTGCTGCTTCAAGCACTGGCAGAAGGGAGGAACTCTTCAGATGTCGATTGCGCAAGGCTCGCGCCAGCTTCGATTGGCAGAAGGGAAGCATTGATTCCTCCCAGGATTTAATCCCAACCGATTTTGAGCATAAGCAGCCCCGCCAATGATTGGCGGGGCTTTTTCGCTGACGCTCGGCAAGGAGGGCGTGTTCTGTGAGCGGGAGAGCAGCCTCCTCTATTCTTGCGCTAATACTTGTGAGATTGTACCACCATACATGCGATACTGCTGCGTAATCAGGGCGGCGCGGAGGCTTCGATGATGCCCGTGAGGGTCAATGAGCGGATATCGGTGGCGGGGCAGCCCGATCCAGCCGATTTTGCCGATTTCGCCACGCAGGGCTTCGCCGCCGTCATCAACGCCAGGCCTGAAGGCGAGGAGCCGGGCCAGCCGGGCAATGCGGCGGAAAAGATGTCCGCTGCCGCTGCCGGGCTTTCCTACAGCTTCGTGCCGGTGAAGGGGAACGAGATCACCGAGGCGGATATTCGCGCCTTTCAGGCGGCGATGGCTGAGGCGAAAGGGCCAGTGGTCGCCCATTGCAAGAGCGGCACACGAGCATTGACACTTTATGCGCTGGGCGAGGTGCTCGACGGGCGGATGAAGGCGACAGATGTTCAGACGTTCGGCGAAGGCCTCGGCTTCGATCTTGCCGGCGCCTGCCGCTGGCTGGAAAAAGTGGCAAGCCAGCGGCCTCAGGTGAAAGCCTTCTTCGAGCCGCATACCTGCAGCGTACAATATGTCGTTTTCGATCCGGTGACGAAACGCTGCGCGATCGTCGATCCGGTGCTCGACTTCGACGAGATGTCGGGCGCGACCGGAACGGTGAACGCCGATGCAATGCTTGCCTTCATCGAGAGCGAGCGGATGACGGTCGAATGGATCCTCGACACGCACCCGCATGCCGATCATTTCTCCGCCGCCCATTATCTCCAGGAGAAGACCGGCGCGCCGACGGCAATCGGCGTCCATGTCACCGATGTGCAGAGGCTTTGGAAAGCAATCTATAACTGGCCGGCGCTCGCAACCGACGGCTCGCAATGGGACCGGCTCTTTGCCGATGGCGACACGTTCGAAATCGGCGGTCTTACGGGCCGTGTGATGTTTTCGCCCGGCCACACGCTGGCATCGGTCACCTACGTGATCGGCGACGCCGCCTTCGTGCACGATACGATGTTCACGCCGGATTCGGGGACTGCGCGAACGGATTTTCCGGGCGGCAGTGCGACCGCCCTCTGGCGCTCGATCCAGGCGATCCTGTCGCTGCCCGAGGATACCCGACTGTTTTCCGGCCACGATTACCAGCCGGGCGGTCGTCACCCGCGCTGGGAAAGCACGGTCGCAGCCCAAAAGCGCGCGAATACGCATATTGCAGGCATAGACGAGGCCGGTTTCGTGGCGCTGCGTCAGGCGCGTGACCGCACGCTGCCCAAGCCGAAGCTGATGCTGCATGCGCTGCAGGTCAACATCCGCGGCGGCCGATTGCCGGAACCAGAGGATAACGGCCGCCGGTATCTGAAGATCCCGCTGGATGCCTTATAGCGGCGGCGAGGAGGGGACGGCCACCATGAGCTGACTGGCCATTTTGCCGGACTGGTCTATGATTTCTTGGGATGTGTCGCCCGGTGGAACGGAGTTTCGAAATGCTGGAACGAAATCAGCTTCCTTTGCGCCCGGCAACGCCCGGTTTCGCCGTCGCTTGGGTCACGGTCATTGCTAGCGCCAGCGTCGCTCTCAGCCTGGTTTTTGCCTGCGTCACGCCATTCGTTGCCCTGGCGGCAGTCTCAGCGGTCGCTCTTCCCCGGCGGATGGCGATTGTGGCGGTGCTGCTCGCCTGGCTTGCCAACCAGACGGTCGGATATCTCGTACTCGGCTATCCCCAAACCGTCGACAGCTTTGCCTGGGGGGTGACGATCGCTATTTCGGCATTTGCATCGCTCGCGGCATCACTCGGCGTACTCCGGTTCAATGCCAGCCCTGCCGTTACCATGGCCGGCGCATTCATGGCCGGGTTCGTTGCGTATGAAGCTGTGCTCTTTGCCGCGACCGCAGCGCTTCCGTCGGGCGATGGCGCGTTTTCGGCAGCAGTCGTCGCCGAGGTTCTTTTGATCAACGCTCTAGCCGTGACCGGGCTGATCTGCCTGCATATCGCAGCAGCGGCCGGCCGTGCGCTTGTCACAGCACAGCCGGGACCGGCGCTGCCATAGGCCTTCGTCACCATATCAGCCGTCGTGCCAAAACTGCCGCGCGCTTGTCGGCGCTTTGCGGAGTGCGCGAAGACGGGTTGAGATCGTGGCCGGCAACGGCTATCTGGTTCCGACCCGCAAGCGGATACTCCCGCGAACGACAAGGCCCGTTGCTTCCATGATCCCCGATTTTCTCATCACCCATTCCGGTGGTTTCCATGCCGACGAACTGCTGTCGAGCGTCATCCTGACACGGCTTTTCCCGCTCGCGCATCTGATTCGCAGCCGGGCGCCGGAATGGATCACGCCAGCCCCGGACCGGATCATCTATGATGTCGGCGGAGCCTACGATCCTGCGGCCGGCATATTCGACCATCACCAGCGCGGCGCGCCACTGCGCGACGATGGCCAGCCCTACAGCTCGTTCGGCCTGATCTGGAAGCATTACGGCCGCGAATATCTCGCAGCCTGCGGTCTTCCCGACGATCATGTCGAGGCCCTCCATGCCTCTTTCGACACCGGCTTCGTGCTGCCGATCGACCTGACCGACAATGGCGCGCTCAGCCCCTCAGGTCCTTTGGCGAGCCTGACGCTGCCGGCGCTGCTCGAAACCCTGAAACCGGTGTTTGATGAGGCCGAGCTCGAGGCCGACGATCGCGCCTTCCACGCGGCGCTGGCCATTGCCCGCAGTTTCGTCGAGGCGGGAATCGCCCAGAGGGCCGCGAAATTGCGGGCCGAGGCGATCGTGTATCGGGCAATCGAGGCTGCCGGGCAGGAGCGTGTTCTGGAATTGCCGAGAGGAATGCCTTTCCGTCCCGCCATCGTCAAGGCCGGCGCAGATCACCTGCTGTTCGTCGTCCACCCGCGCGAAAAAGACTGGTGCGTGACCGGTATCCGCCGCACCGACGAGGGGTTCGAGCTCCGGGCCGATCTGCCGATGGTCTGGGCCGGACTTGCCAATAGTGAGCTCGAAGCTGTTTGCGGCATAAAGGGTGCGAGCTTCTGCCATAATGGCCGCTTCATCGCTGCCGCCAAAACCCGCGAAGCGGCGCTTGCCTTGGCCGAACTGGCGGTGCAAGAGGCGCTTTCGGACGGTATATAGGCGTGATGGCGGCAATGGAGATGGCCCGAGGCGGCGCCGCTCTCCAGTACATTATCGCGCTGGCTGAAAGTCGGTCCGGATGGTTTTTGCGTCGGGCGGATAGGGTATCGAATTGCGCCCAGATGGCAGCGATCGTGGAAGCGATTGACTTGCAGCCGCGAAGGACTAACTTTAACCAATAGCAACCACCACCCCCGCGCGAATGATCGCGGAGGGTGAGAGTGGCTGGCGACCTTGAGGAGGATGAGGTTTGCCGTGGACTACCGTGTTGTTCTGCTGATCGCTACATCCGTCATTAGCTTTTTGCCTGCTGGCGCCGGGGCGCAGGAAGGCGACGCGACGGCGGGAGCTACCGTTTTTAAGAAATGCGCGACCTGTCATGTCGTCGATTCCGACACGAACAAGGTCGGTCCGTCGCTGAAAGGGTTGTTCGGCCGCAAGGCCGGAACGCATCCGGGTTTTGCCTATTCGAGCGGGATGAAGGCGGCCGGTGAGGGAGGGCTCGTCTGGGACGAAGCGACGCTGCGTGACTACCTGCATAATCCGAAAGCGAAGGTGAAGGGCACGAAGATGGCTTTCGTCGGAGTGAAGGATGATCAGGAGATCACCAATCTCGTCGCTTATCTCAAGCAATACTCACAATGACGGCAATACTCCAAATGGCGGGCGGGGCCGGCCATGCATGCTTAAATCGCGGTAATTGCCGACATTTTCTATTTATGCGATAATAAATTCGACAGTTTTGAGGAATGCGGTTTCGCGGTCGGTCGGCCCAGGAGGGGCGGAAATGGCTGTTGTGCTGATTCTCGTCCTGCTTGTCGTCGGCTCCGTGTTGTTCCACGTGCTGAGCCCGTGGTGGTGGACGCCGATCGCGTCAAACTGGACCTATATCGACAGCACGCTCGTCATCACCTTCTGGATCACCGGCATCGTCTTCGTGGCGGTGATTTCCTTCATGGCCTATTGCGTCTTCCGCTTTCGACACAGACCGGGCAACCGGGCCGCCTACGAGCCTGAGAACCGCAGACTGGAATGGCTGCTGGCGGGGGGAACCGCGCTCGGCGTCGCCGCCATGCTCGCGCCGGGCCTTGTCGTCTGGAACCAGTTCGTGACGGTGCCAGACGATGCCGCACCTGTGGAGGTCGTCAGCCAACAATGGCTTTGGAGTTTCCGCCTGCCGGGCGCAGACGGCAAGCTCGGCCGCGCGGAGACCCGCGACATCAGTGCCGACAATCCGCTCGGGCTGGACAAGAACGATGCAAACGGGCTCGACGATGTCATCGTCGAAGGCGGTGAATTGCATCTGCCTGTGGGGAAACCGGTGCGCATGTTGCTGCGTTCGGTCGATGTCCTTCACGATTTCTATGTGCCGGAATTCCGGGCCAAGATGGACATGATCCCCGGCATGATCACCTATTTCTGGTTCACGCCGACCCGGACCGGAAGCTTCGAGATCCTATGCGCCGAACTTTGCGGCGTCGGCCACTCGCAGATGCGCGGCACCGTCGTGGTCGATGAAGCCGCGGACTATCAGGCTTGGCTCGAGCAGCAGCAGACATTCACCCAGCTCATGGCATCGGGAGAGGCGCCGCCGGCAAACTGAACCTGCAGAGCGGCCGGAGGACGCGTGCCGGTTGATATCAACCGGCGGGAAGGAAACGGAGGAGATATCATGGTCGAGATTCCGTCCGGCGGCGCAGATGTCATCCCGCCCGCCGAAGTCGAGGATGTCGAACTCTATCATCCCAGGAGCTGGTGGACGAAATATGTGTTCAGCCAGGATGCCAAGATCATTGCCGTGCAATATTCGCTGACCGCCATCGCCATCGGCCTGGTGGCGCTGGTGCTTTCCTGGCTGATGCGGATTCAGCTCGCCTTTCCCGGCTATTTCACATTCATCGATGCCGATCACTATTACCAGTTCATCACCATGCACGGCATGATCATGGTGATCTATCTCTTGACGGCGCTCTTCCTCGGTGGCTTCGGCAACTACCTCATTCCGCTGATGGTCGGCGCCCGCGACATGGTGTTCCCTTACGCGAACATGCTGAGTTACTGGATCTATCTGCTCGCCGTTCTGATCCTGGTCGCGGGCTTTTTTGCCCCCGGCGGCCCGACGGGGGCGGGCTGGACGCTTTATCCGCCGCAGGCGGTTCTATCAGGCACGCCAGGCGGCAAGGACTGGGGCATCCTGCTCATGCTCTCTTCGCTGATCGTCTTCATCATCGGCTTCACCATGGGCGGGCTGAATTATGTGGTGACCGTGCTGCAGGGTCGGGCGCGGGGCATGACGCTGATGCGGATGCCGCTCACCGTCTGGGGCATTTTCACCGCGACCGTGATGGCGCTGCTCGCCTTTCCCGCGCTATTCGTCGCCTGCGTCATGATGATGTTCGACCGCCTGCTCGGCACCAGCTTTTTCATGCCCGCCATTGTCGAAATGGGCGAGCAACTCCAACATGGCGGCGGCAGCCCGATCCTGTTCCAGCACCTGTTCTGGTTCTTCGGCCACCCGGAAGTCTATATCGTGGCGCTTCCGGCCTTCGGCATCGTTTCGGATCTGATCAGCACCCATGCGCGCAAGAACATCTTTGGCTACCGCATGATGGTCTGGGCGATCGTCATCATCGGCGCCCTGAGCTTCATCGTCTGGGCGCATCACATGTATGTCAGCGGCATGAACCCGGCCTTCGGCTTCTTCTTCGCCACCACGACGCTGATCATCGCCATCCCGACAGCGATCAAGGTCTACAATTGGGTGCTCACGCTGTGGCGCGGCGACATTCATCTGACGCTCCCCATGCTCTTTGCCCTCGCTTTCATCGTCACTTTCGTCAATGGCGGGCTGACCGGCCTGTTCCTCGGCAATGTCGTCGTCGACGTGCCGCTGTCGGATACGATGTTCGTCGTCGCGCATTTCCACATGGTCATGGGCGTGGCGCCGATCCTCGTCATCTTCGGGGCGATCTATCACTGGTATCCGAAGGTCACGGGGCACATGCTGAACGAGGCGCTTGGCCAGATCCATTTCTGGGTCACCTTCCTCGGCACCTATGCGATCTTCTTTCCGATGCATTATCTCGGCCTGCTCGGTGTGCCGCGCCGCTACTTCGAGCTCGGAGAAATAGCCTTCGTTCCGCCGTCGGCCCACACGCTGAACGTCTTCATCACCGTCATGGCGCTCGTCGTCGGGGCGGCGCAGATCGTCTTCCTGTTCAACCTGGTCTGGAGCCTTTCGCGGGGCAGGGAGGCGGGCGGCAACCCATGGCGGGCAACGACGCTCGAATGGCAGACGCCGCAGACGCCGCCGGCGCACGGAAACTGGGGCAAGGAGCTGCCGGTGGTCTATCGCTGGGCTTATGATTACAGCGTTCCGGGGGCGGCAGAGGATTTCATTCCGCAGACAGAGCCGCCAAGCGGCGTCACGCGGGAGGTTCCGGCATGAGCGTCACGCTGATCTTCCTTGCCTTGATCGGCGCCATCATCGTCTGGTGGCTGGCCGGACAGCGGCTGACCTCAAAGCCCTGGCTGGAGACCGGATCCATTCCTCCGCCCGACATTGCCGGCGCCGACCCGCGGCCGGCGCCGGCGGTCAAAATCGGCCTCTTCGTCTTTCTCGGCGTCGTCGGCGCCGTCTTCAGCCTTTCCGTCAGCGCCTATTTCATGCGCATGGCATCGGCGGACTGGTGGGCTACACCGGTGCCGCGGCTGCTCTGGATCAACACCGCTGCGCTGGCATCAAGCAGCGCTGCGCTGGAATGGGCGAAAAGCCAAGCGAGGCATGAGCGCATGGAACGCCTGCGGCCGGCGCTTGTCGCTGCATTTGTCCTTGCCGGCTTCTTTCTCGTCGGCCAGATCCAGGCGTGGCGAGAGCTTGCGGCCGCCGGCTACGTACTTGCCGACAATCCCGCCAATAGTTTCTTCTACATGCTGACCGGCCTGCACGGTCTGCATATTCTCGGTGGGCTTGCCGTGCTCGCTCACACGACCTTGAAGGCATTCACGAGCGAGGCAACGACGGAGCGGCTGAACCTCAGCGTCGACCTTTCAGCGATTTACTCTCACTTCATGCTCGCCGTCTGGCTCATTCTCTTTGCGCTCTTTGCCGGATGGGCGAACGATTTCGTCGATCTCTGCCGCACATTGCTCAATTAGAGCGCCGAACCGGGAGATTTGCAGATGGCACAGACTGTCGAAACACACGGCGACCCCAACGTCATCAGACCGGCGGGCCTGCGCGGTGTCGCTGCGGATTTCGCCTCGGATCAGCGCGCCTTCAAGAGCGCCTCCTGGGGCAAGGCGATGATGTGGATCTTTCTCCTCAGCGACACTTTCGTCTTCGGCTGTTTCCTGATTGCCTATATGACCGCCCGCATGTCGACGCCCGTTGCATGGCCCAATCCGAGCGAGGTCTTCGCGCTACATATAGGTGGCCAGAACGTTCCGCTGATCCTGATTGCGATCATGACCTTCGTGCTGATCTCGAGCAGCGGCACCATGGCGATGGCGGTCAATTTCGGCTATCGACGCGACCGCGGGAAGACGGCGGCGCTGATGCTGCTGACGGCGCTTCTCGGGGCAACCTTCGTCGGCATGCAGGCTTTCGAATGGACGAAGCTGATCACCGAAGGCGTGCGCCCCTGGGAGAATCCCTGGGGCGCGGCGCAGTTCGGATCGACCTTCTTCATGGTAACGGGCTTTCACGGCACCCATGTCACGATCGGCGTCATCTTCCTCCTCATCGTCGCGCGCAAGGTCTGGCGCGGCGATTTCGATGAGGAACGGCGCGGCTTCTTCACCAGCCGGCGAGGGCAGTACGAGGCCGTCGAGATCATGGGCCTCTACTGGCATTTCGTCGATCTGGTCTGGGTCTTCATCTTTGCATTCTTCTATCTGTGGTGAGGTCGTCATGAGCGAGACAACGGTACACGGGCAGACCCATACGGCGCATGCACAGGCACATACCGGGCAGCAACACCCGATCCGGCTCTATCTCTTCGTCTGGGGCCTGCTTTTCGTGCTCAGCGCCTTTTCCTACATGATCGATTATCTCGGCATTCAGGGTTATGTCAGGTGGACGCTGATTCTTGTGTTCATGATGCTGAAGGCCGGCCTGATCGTTGCCGTCTTCATGCATATGGCGTGGGAGCGGCTGGCGCTCGTCTACGCCATCCTGCTGCCGCCGGTGCTGGTGCTGGTCTTCGTGGCGCTGATGGTATCGGAATCGCAGTATACGATTTTCACCCGGCTCGCCTTTTTCGGCGCTACGCCCTGAGCGGCGCTATTCGCTTTGGCGAACTCGCGCCTCCCAGCCCTGACTGTAAAGCGGGCAACTTCCTCTAGTAAGACAGCATGCGCCCATCGACCCGAAAATCGATTCCGATTTTTGGGCCGATGCGCTAGAGCTTTGATCGTCAGGAGGGGCTTGATATGGCTGAAGTGTTATTGTTCCACCACGCACAAGGGTTGACCCCCGGCGTGCGTGCCTTCGCCGACGAGATCGAGGCAGCCGGCCACATAGTGCACACGCCTGACCTATTCGAGGGCCGGACGTTCGCGAGCATCGAGGACGGGCTCGCCTATGTCCGCGAGATCGGATTCGAAGCCGTCCGGGAACGTGGCGTTCGGGTCGCCGACGAACTGCCTGCCGAACTGGTCTATGCCGGCTTCTCATTCGGTGTGCTGCCGGCGCAGAAGTTGGCGCAAACTCGACCTGGCGCCCGCGGAGCTATGCTTTTCCATTCCTGCCTGCCGATCAGCGGCGAGTGGGCCTTCGGACCTTGGCCGGACGGTGTCCCGGTCCAGATCCACGGCATGGACAAGGATCCGATCTTCGTCGGCGAGGGCGACATCGATGCCGCCCGCGAGATCGTGGCAAAGGTCGCCGACGCGGAGCTCTTCCTCTATCCCGGCGACCAGCACTACTTCGCCGACAGCTCGCTTCCGTCATTTGACGCTGATGCAGCCGCGCTCCTCACTGCCCGCGTGCTTGCGTTTCTGGGGCGCGTCTGATTTCGGCGTTCATGGCTTGCTCGTACCCAGCGGCCGACAATCCAAAAAATGTCAGATAAACGCGTCCTAAAACACGATGGAGGTCGCGCTCAAAGGCAGACTCGGCAATGATGGCGCCGTTTGCCATACCGGTCTTAGACCCCATGATCTTCATTCCTCTTCCCTTCGTCGCTGCCCTCCTGCTGCTCATCCTGTTCGTCGTGGTCCTCAGGCG
Source organism: Rhizobium aethiopicum (assembly GCF_900094625.1). Lineage (GTDB taxonomy): Bacteria > Pseudomonadota > Alphaproteobacteria > Rhizobiales > Rhizobiaceae > Rhizobium > Rhizobium aethiopicum. Next base: position 14,089 of record NZ_FMAJ01000001.1, read on the forward strand.
CGACGAGGAGGCGGCGCCAAACCTGCCTTTTCTGGCGCTGATCCTGCTTTCGGCGCTGCAATCCGTGCTTTCCGGCCTGCGTTGGGGTTATGGCATGCAAGCGGTGGGGCTGGTTGCGCCCGTGATGGCGGCGATGGTGCCGCCGCTTGCTTATGCCGGGGTTTCCAGACTGATGAGGACGAGCCGGCAGCCGCTTGCGGCACGGATCGGGCTGCATGCCGTGCCGGCTATCCTCATCCTGCTGCTGGTAGCCTTATGGCGGGACGCCATCGACATGGCGCTGGTGCTCGTCTTCGTCGGTTATGCGCTGGCGATCCTGCTTCTCATGCGCCCGGGGGCGGATGCACTGCGGCTCGCGCCATTCGAGGGGGCCGTGCCGGCCTATCGAGCAATTATCTTCGCGGCCGCCGCACTGTGTCTCTCGGCCGCCGTCGATATCTTTGTCTTTTTCGATTTGACCTCGGCACATGGCGAGCGGGCGCTGGCGCTGATCAGCGTGGGGAACCTCGCCGCCCTGGTTATTCTCGGCATCGCGGCGGCGGCCGCCAGCCGCAGCCGCGCGCCGGCGGAGGTGGCGGAGGCAGCGTCGAGGCCCGAATCCACCGAGGACAAGGAAACAATTGCGGCGGTCGATGCGCTGATGGAGGCGAAGAAGCTCTACCGCGACGCCAATCTCAACCTCGACAGGCTCGCCCGCAAGGCAGGCATCCCCGCCCGCCAGATCTCGGGAGCGGTCAACCGGGCGATGGATAAGAACGTCTCGCAATATGTCAATGACTACAGGATCGGCGAGGCCTGCCGCCTGCTGTCCGTCACGGAAAAATCGGTGACCGAGGTGATGTTCGAGGTCGGCTTCCAGACCAAGTCGAATTTCAATCGGGAGTTCAGGCGTGTGACCGATATGACGCCAGTGGCTTGGCGGCAGAGGAGGGAGTAAGGTGCGGGGCCACCCGGCCTTGCTCTTCTATTCGGGACTCGCCATTGATTGTTGTGGCGGGCATGCCATGGGACACCCCCCTCTGCCCTACCGGGCATCTCCCCCACAAGGGGGGAGATTGGCTGGGCGACATAGCTTTCTCAAACAACTAAAGCCCAAAACAACCAAAGCATTGTAATTGTCGATGCCGTTCGAGAGGGACCGATGGTCAAGCCTCTTGCCGATCTCCACCCTTGTGGGGGAGATGCCCGGCAGGGCAGAGGGGGGTGCCACACGGCAATACAGTTGTTGGGCGAGGCGCGCATGCGCAGTCACGGCCGCCAACAGTGCAGCCACCACGTACATAATCGCGATCGAGGACCGCCTGAAACATGTTCGAGGTCGCGGTTTTATCGCCGGCGGCCATTCTGTGGGCATGAACACGACATCGGAACATGAACGACACCTTGCCGCCAGCCTCAGATCGCTTTCGATTGTGCCCGCGGCCGTCGAGACGCAGCCGCCGGAACGCCGAGCCCGGCGGCTGGGAGTGTCAACGATGCTGGTCCTTGCGGGGGCGGTGTCGCTGACGGCGGTTCTTCTTTATCGGCCGGATGCGCTGGAGCGGATCGAGGCGACGCTTGCAAGGCTTATGGATGGCGACGCAGCGTCATCGGCTGGTGGAGCGGCGCTGCCAGTCATGGCTTTGCCCGAGGATACGGCGGTCGACAAAGCCGCGCCTAATCAGGACACGGTCGCACCGATCAGGGGTACGACCGCGCCGAGCCGCGAGATCAGCGGCTCCGGTTATGTCGTAGCGCCCGACATCACCACCGTCTTTTCCAGATATGAGGGGCGGATCGTCGCCGTCGAGGTAGAGGCGGGCGATCGCGTCGTCGCCGGGCAGGTGCTCGTGCGGCTCGATGATGCGGGTGCAGGCTTTGCGCTTCGAGGCGCTTACATAGAAAGGCGGGCGGCGGAGCTAACGCTGGAGGCGAGGAATATTACGCTCGTTCAGGCGCGGTCTTCGCTGGATCGTGCCGAGCGGTTGGCCGGGCGCGACGCCATGTCGGCCGAGGCGCTGGAGGCAGCGCGCACTGCCTTCGACACGGCCGGCAATGCCGCGGCACAAGCAAGGCAGGATCTCGAAAAGGCGAAGCTCGATATCGACAGGGCGCGCGAGCAGGTCGAGGCGCTGACCGTGCGGGCGCCGATTGCTGGCACCGTGACGCGGCTTGATGCGCATTCCGGCGACACGGTGCTGTCACGCGAGGACAGCGTGCGTGAGAATGAAAGCCTGCTCGCCATCACCGATATGACCAGCCTGGCGATCGATGCCGATGTCGCCGAGGCCAACATGGCGCTGCTGCGGCCGGGTCTCAAAGGCGAGGCGGTGCTCGACGGCTTTCCCGATAAGCCCTTCGCGGTCGAAGTGGCCAAAGTTGCGCCGGTCATTTCCAAGGAGAAGGGCACGGTGATGTTGCGCCTGTCGGCCTCTTCGCCGCCACCGGGCATGCGGCCTGCGATGGCCGTGCGCATCCGGCTGGTAGTTGGCGAGGAGCCAGCGGGTACTCACACAGCACCGTCCTTCGAGGCTCCGGCCGCTGGCCTGCGCATCTCAGGATGAGGGCTGATCGGTGTGCCGCGAGTTGAGCGGTTCCGTTGCCGCGAACCTTCAAGCCGATGACCAGTAACCGCAAAGGAACAGAAGCATGACAGACACCACAGAAGCCTATATCGCCCTTGCCGGCGTCAGGAAGTCCTTCAGGATCGGAGCGGGGACGATACCGATTTTTTCCGGACTCGATCTTTCCATTCCTCGCGGGGATTTCGTCGCTGTCATGGGGCCTTCTGGTTCCGGGAAGTCGACATTGCTCAATATGCTCGGTGGTATCGACAGCCCCGATGCCGGCAAGATCAGGGTCGGCCGCAGCCATCTCGAGCAGATGGGCGAAGGGGCAAGAGCGGTCTGGCGGGCACATGCCATGGGCATCGTCTTCCAGTTTTACAATCTGCTGCCGATGCTGAATGCGGCGGAGAACATCGAGCTGCCGCTGCTATTGAAGCCGCTCGGCCGCAAAGAGCGGCGGGCCCGCGTCGATACGGTCATGGATCTCGTCGGGCTTGCGGGCCGGCAGCGACAGTTTCCGTCGAGCATGTCCGGCGGGCAGCAGCAGCGCGTCGGCATTGCGCGGGCCATCGTCACCGATCCCGATCTCATTCTCTGCGACGAGCCGACCGGCGATCTCGATCGCAAATCGGCCGATGATATCCTGGAGATGCTGAGCTTTCTCAATCGCGAGCTTCAGAAGACCATCATCATGGTCACGCATGATCCCGAGGCCGCTTCCTTTGCCCGGCGCACGCTGCATCTCAACAAGGGCGAATTCGTCAGCGAAGAAAGGCCGGGCAGATGACCTTCTTCCAGCTCATGCGGCGCAATGTCTGGCGCAAGCGGCTGCGCGCCATTTTGCTGATGTTCTCAGTCGGCATCGCCTTCCTGATCTACGGCCTTACGGCCAGCTTCGTCAGCGGCAGCCAAGGGGCGGCGGGCGCCAGCGACAATCTGCTCGGCGTCTTTAACAAATCCAGCCGCGGGCTGCCGCTGCCGCTGGCTTACCTCAGCCGGATCGCGGCCGAGGGCGATGTCGCGGCGGTCGCCTATACCGCGCGCATGCGGGGTTTCGTCGACGTAGAAAAGAACGTGGTTGCCGTCAGCGCCGTCGATCCACTGGCGATCGCCGCGGCCAACGGCGACGAGCTGAGACTGACGCCGGAGCTGATCGCGGCAATGGAAGAGGCTGGCGATCGGGTGCTGGTCGGCAGGGCTCTAGCAAAAGCTGAGGGCTGGTCGATCGGCCAGCGCATCGGCTTTACCGGGCAGCTTAGGGCTGACGGCAGCCGGAATTGGAGCTTCACGATCGCGGGCATTTTTGAGGGCGCAGATGCCAGCTCGGACACCTATTTCATGCTCGCCCGCTACGACGCCATCAATGCCGCCCGTGCGCGCGACAAGGATACGGTCGACGCCTTCGTGGTACGTCCGCGCCCGGGTGTATCGCCAAGTGTGCTGGCAGCCCGCATCGATGCCCTATTCGCCAATTCGGCGGCGCAGACGAGGACGCAGTCGGAAAAGCAGTTTCTTGAAGCGTTTCTCCGGCAATTCGCTGACATCGGCCTCATCGTGAGCCTCGTCGTGGGGGCGGTCTTCGTCACTATCCTGATGATCGCGGTCAACACTATGATCTTCGCGGTAAGGGAGCGGCGTTTCGAGATCGGCGTTCTGAAGGTGCTCGGCTTTTCCAGTCCACGGATTCTCGCGCTCATTCTTGGCGAGACGTTGTTTATCTTTCTTGTCGGCGGCGCCGGCGGACTTGGTCTCGCCAAGCTTGCGACGCTTTCCATCGGCCCGGAGTTCGGCCTCGTCTTCGGCACGACAGTGCTCGCGAAATCTCTCGCCATCATAGCGGGGCTCGGCCTGCTGACCGGGCTGCTGCCTGCGGTGATCGCCGTGCGCCTGCCCATCATCAACGCCTTCAGAACGAGATAATCCAATGTCGTCAACACTCAAGCAGACCTTTCTCATGATCAGAGTCAACCTCGGGAGCCTGCCGCGACGGCTGTGGATCTCGTTGTCGATGGTGTTGTCGGTCGCCCTCGTGGTGGCGGTGCTCTCAGGTTTCCTGGCGATGGCGCGCGGTTTCGAGGCCGCGCTCGCGGGCGCCGGCTCGCCTGATATAGCTGTGATTCTCGGCGGCGGCACCAACCAGGAGACTGGTTCGGAGGTGCCGGCCGAGGCAATCCGCAGTCTTGTGGCCATGAGCGGCGATACGGGCGTTGCCCGCGACGGAGCGGGCTTGCCGGTATTGTCACGCGAGACCATCGTTCCCGTCGATGTCAGACAAGGCGAAGGCGTCGAGCAGACGCTGTCGCTCAGGGGGATGGATCCGGCCGGCCCCGGTCTGCGCAAAGGCACGCGGCTTGTGCGGGGCCGGATGTTTTCGCAGGGCGCGCGCGAGATCGTCGTCGGCGCCCGCATAGCCGATACCTTTCCCGGCTTCGCAGTCGGCGACACGATCCGCTTCGGCGCGCTCGACTGGAGGATCGTCGGACATTTCAGTTCAGGCGGCAGCGCGTTTGAATCCGAGATCTGGGCGGATCTGGAGGCGGTGCAAGCGGCCTTCGACCGGCAGGGGCAGGTACAGAGCCTTCGAATGCGGCTCAACGGCGGAGGCGATCGCCCAAGAGCGCTGGCGGCGTTGCGTGATCGCCTGTCGGCCCTGCCCGGAACGCCGCTCGTCGCCGTCTCCGAGACTGACCTCTACACCGGCCAGGCCCAGCGGACTGAAAGCCTGATCCGGCTGTTCGGCTGGCCGGTCGCGCTGCTGATGGCGGTCGGTGCGGCGGCGGGCGCATTGAATACGATGATGAGTTCGGTTTCCGACCGCAGCATCGAGATCGCGACGTTGCGCCTCCTCGGCTTTGCCCGCCTGCCGGCCTTCACCGCCACCTGGGTGGAGGCGGTGCTGCTGTCGGTGGCCGGCGCCGGCCTCGGCGTCTTCGCCTCCAGGCTCGTTTTCGACGGTTGGCAGGCAAGCACGATGGGCGCCAACAACACCAGGATGGCCTTTCAGCTCGACGTCACTCCTGACGTGGTCTTCACCGCCGGCCTGCTGGGCCTTGCCATCGGCATCCTCGGCGGCGCGCTGCCTGCGATTGTCGCCGCGCGGCTGCCGCTGACTTCGGCATTACAGGCGAGGGGAGAAGTGACGCAGAGATGATCACCCATCCCCGTGTTGGGAGACGGCCTCGCGGGCCTTCTCACCACGGGGCTGATCGGCATGCGTGTCGCTGTGCCCGGGGATTAGCGAGCAGAATCAGGGGCTGTGCAGCCTTGACGCGAGGTACTTCCCGCCCGTGGTTCCCCGATTTATTCGCCTCTGAGTCGTTGTTTTCCCGGCTTGAGTTGCAGCTTTTCGGCGCCTCATCAGACCCGGCGCCAGTGCTTGTGGAATAAGGCTCGCAAACAGGTCCGCTGCCGCATTGACAACATTTTCTCGCCTTGTTGCCATGGCCGTTTGCCCCCGCCGCAGGAAATCGGCTGATCCCGGTCGATCCCGATGGCGACATAGCGATCCGACGAACAGGGCAACATGGCGATATGACAATCTACTATGTGAACTCAGCAGCTGGTTCCGACCGCAACAGCGGAACGACCCAGAACTCGGCTTTTGCGACTTTGTCCAAAGTGGAATCCTTGACGCTGAAACCAGGAGACAGCGTGCTTCTCGCCAAGGGGAGCGTGTTCAACGAACAGTTCGATATCAAATATTCCGGCAGCGAGAGCGCGCCGATCACGATCGGCAGCTACGGCACCGGCGCCGCACCTGTCATCCATAGCGGCGGTGACGGCATTCATAGTCTCTATGCCTCGAACATCGTGATCGAGAACCTCAAGATATCGAACACCGGCGGCCCTGGTATTTATGCTGGCAACGTCAAGAACTGGACGGTCCGAGACGTCGAGATCGCCAAGACGGGATTGTCGGAAAGCGACGGTGCCGTCACCTTCAGGAGCAGCCAGAACGTCACGATCCAAGACAGCAAGATAACGGGCGTTAACGGCGACGGCTTCTGGATCGAGAAGGTTAACGGCATAAAGCTTCTCAACAACACCGTCACCAGCGCGAACGGCTCGAGGGCCGATGCCGTACAGATCAACGACAGCAGCAATATTCTGGTCAAGGGCAATCATCTGGATCAGACCGATGCCAATAGTCCAAAGGGCGTAATAGCGCTGGTGCGGGCCACGGACGCGGTGATCGAAGATAATGTGCTGACCGGCGGCGGCTTCGGCATCAGCGCGCCAGCCGGCAATAATATTGCGATCCGCGACAACGACATCTCCGGATATCACGGTTACGACTGGTCCTTCGCAATCGGTCTCGGCGATCAGGGTGATTCGCGGGATTATGATATATCCGGCAACTACATCCATGACGGCGCGTGGGGGGTGGTCGTCACCGCCTCCAGCGGCACCAGCTATGTCCGCACCAATATCAAGGTCCATGACAATGTCTTCGACGACCTCACGCAGGCGGCGCTGAAGGTCGACAGGCCGGCATCCGGCTCCTTTTACGACAATACGATGGAGAGCGGCGTCAAGGCCACCAGTATATCGCCGGCCATCGCCGACGCGCACACCTTCACGGTCAAAAACAACCAAACGGTCGCCGATGTCGACACAATTCTGGCGAGCTCGGTTGCCGAGACTGCAGTACTGACGGAGGCGTCCGCCGATCAGGCCGTTGTCGCCGTGCACGACAATTTGAAGATCTTCACCGATACGGGAGCGGCCCATCGCGGCAACCTCCTCGAAAACGACAGCTCGGAGAACGGCACGCTGGCGCTGCGCCGCTTCGGTGATGAAAGCGTCGGCAAGCATGGTTTGACGTTGACTGGCGACTACGGCGTCATCCACGTGGATCGGCAAGGCAATTACGCCTATACGCTCGATGAAACGAAGCTTCCCGATCACAGCGGACATGTGAGCGAATCCTTCAGTTACCGGATCAATGACGGAACCTCGCATCATAGCGACACCGATACGCTGACCGTCTTCGTCCATCTGGATGGCTTGCTGAGCTGAATGTGAGGGGCGGGCTGATCACCCGCCCTCGTCCTTCGGGGCAGGCTCGCCCCGACCCTTCGCGACAGCATGGCAGGTTACCGTTTCATTCACCTTTCGGTCTTTGTTTTCTAGATTATTTTCTCGTAAGTTGTATTCTTCGGGACGTAGCCTCCGCCAGGCGCTTCCCGAGAGCAGGCAGGTCCATAGGCCCGCCTACCGTCGTCACGGCAATAGAACGCCATTTCAGCGTGGCCTTCAGCTCTCGACCGCATCCGATTCACTCGTTGCAGCCGGCCAGACGGCTGCGCGACAATGCGAGAACAAGGCGATATGACAGTCTATTATGTGAATTCAGCGACCGGCTCCAACACCAATGCCGGAACCAGTGCCGACGCGCCCTTTGCGTCGTTCTGGGCGGTGGAAAACCTGAAGCTGCAGCCGGGCGACAGCGTGCTGCTCGCCGCCGGCACCGTGTATAATGACCAGCTTGACCTGAAATACTCCGGCACCGTCGATGCCCCGATTACCATCGGCAGCTACGGCGTCGGCGACGCGCCTGTCATTCACAGCCCCAATGACGGCATTCATAGTCTCTATGCGTCGAACATCGTCATCGAGAATATAAAGATATCAGACACCGGCGGCGCAGCCATCTATGGCGGTTATGTCTCAAATTGGACCGTTCGTAACGTCGAAGTCGATCATACCGGCTTGACGAAATCCGGTTCCATCACCTTCCGCACCGGCTCGAACATCACGATCGAGAACAGCACGATCAACGACGTCAACGGCGACGGCATCTGGATCGAGAAGATCAAGGGCGTCACTCTTCTCAATAATACCGTCACCAATGCACACGGCACCGCGGCGGATGCCGTACAGTTAAACGACAGCAGCAACATCGTCATCAGCGGCAATTATTTCGATCAGACGGGTGCCGTGACGCCAAAGGGCGTACTGACGCTCGTCCGGCCCGTGGACGCTGTGATCGAGGGGAACACCATCATCGGCGGCGGATTCGGGATCAGCGCGCAGGCCGGCACGAATATCGCCATCCTTGATAACGACATCTCCGGCTATGGCGGTTACAGCTGGTCTTACGCCGTCGGCCTCGGCGATTCGGGCGACACACGCAACTACGACATATCCGGCAACTACATCCATGACGGCGTCTGGGGCGTATCGGTCAGCTCCGCCGGCACGGCGACCTATGTTCGTGAGGGCATCGATATCTATGGCAACCTCTTCGATGACCTGACCCAGGCAGCGTTGAAGGTCGACCGGCCGGCGTCCGGATCATTCCACGACAATTTCATCGCGAGCGATGTCACGCCATATAACATCTCCCCCACGGTCATCGCCGCAGGTACCTTTCCCGTCAGCGACAATACGACGATCGAAGAAGGTTTCACCACGCTCGCAAGCGCTGACAGTCTCGTCACAACGGATGCAAGCGTCAGCCACATGTGTGATGCCGGGCTCACTTCCCACGACGGTATAAATCTTACTTCCGACCAGACCGCATCAGACAAGGCCGGCCCCCAGAACGATCTTGTCAGGGAAAATGGTGTATCGGATGGAACCCTGCTGCTTCGTCACTTCGGCGAGCCGGCTTTCGAAAAGCACGGGCTGACACCTGGCAACGGCGATCACGGCGTTACGATTGAAGCCGCGGATCTCGCTGGCCCGGAAAGCGGCGGCGGCATTTCCCATAATGAGACCGCGCCTGTGCCACTGCATCATGCAGAGGCAGACGCCCCGACTTCCTCCATCCTTCAAGATAGCCTGCTGCACTGAGAACAGTGCCAGCATATCGCCGCCGCGGGAAGGTGCCGTGGCGGCAAGAGCGCTCAGCGGTCTTCGAACAGGGTTCGCAAGACGTCGGTTTCAATTTCAGCACAGATGATCTCGTATTCAGTGACGATCGCGGGGTCGGCCGACATATCCTTGCGCAAGCGGTCGAGGACGGAGCAGGCTTCGCCGTAAGCGCCGCACAGTTCATAGAGATGGGGCTGGTCCGCTGCGGCGGCTTTGATCGTCGCCCGCGTTGCGGGCAACCTCATCATCAACCTCGCCAGCCCCTGTTCGGCAGCAGGCTTGGCTATATGAGCAATGCCTTCCTGTCTGACCATGTCGTCATCCCTCGCGGCCTGAATTCTGCTCTCGAGGGTAGTACGCATAAATGCCGCGTCTGGTTTCATGCTTGATGCGGGAAAATGTCGCTCCGCCGCGATCGGCTCAGGAAGAAAGGCCGATTGTAATCGTGGCGGAAAGAACGCCGCCTTCGAGTTTTTCGAAATCGAATATGTGATCGGCAGCGTCCCTACCAGGGATGAGGCGGTCATCGTCGTTGCGCGTATTGCGGGGAGGGCGTCCAAGATAATCGGGATGCTCGCCATAGATCAAGTCGCTCAGTGCATCGTCGAAATAGACCTGGCTGACGAGAAGTTCGTTGCGTTCGACCAGGATGCGGCAGTGTACATGCGGGGTGCGGCCCTCATACCATCCCGGATAGGTCGTTAAAAAACTTGCCTGCCCGGCCTCATCGGTCAACTGACGGCCGCGAAAGGCGAGCCCGCTCACCGCCTCAGCATCGCCAAGCGTACACATTCTTGCAGCTTCCCGGCCGGAATAGATGCCACGATGATCGGTATGCCATATTTCGATATCGGCGTTGTTGACAGGACGGCAATCGGCTGCATGGACGATACGGACGGCCAGCCGCAATGGCAATCCGGCTTTACCTTCCGAGATGTCCTGCCGGACCGGGACATCGTTGACATAGCAGGGGCCAAGGGTCTGGGCGACGGTTATCACGCAATTTGGACGAGTGCGGAAGAGCGGCGCGGGCAGCTTTGCCAATGCGACGGACTTGGTACCGCCGCTCAGGAAATCACTGCCCTTCCAGTCGAATGTCCGGGCTGCCACCACGACGTGTCGCCGCGGCCAGATTGCCGCCGCAGCGATCGATGATGCGACAATAACTGCGCCACCAAGTACAAGGGTCCGCCTCTTCATATGTCCTCCTTGCCTCACGAAGTAGCATGTAAGGTGATAGGCCGGGGCTTCCAGTTAAATCACGGCAATGGTCGCCGGTGACGAGGCGGCGCCAAAGCGGGCCGAGGCGCCATCAGGCTCTAAATGGCAACCTGTTCGCCAAGCTCGACGACGCGATTTGACGGCAGATTGAAATAGTCGGAGGGATCGATTGCAAAGCCTTCCAATCCCATGAATATCCGTTCCTGCCAGCCGGGCAAACCGGTGTTCGGTGTCCTGACCAGGTTGCGGCGACCGAGGTAGAAGGACGTTTTCATGATCTCGAACTTGAAGCCTCCCTCCCGGCAAAGAGCCAAGGCTCTTGTGACATCCGGATCGTCCATGAAGCCGAAGGTAATGTCCAGGCGCACAAACCGCGGCGAGAGCTGGCTGAGTTTGATGCGTCTACTGTCGGGGACGTAAGGCTCGTCCTCGGTCCAGACGGTCAGGATCACGTTCTGTTCGTGGAGCACATGATTGTGCTTGAGATTGTGGAGCAGAACGCTCGGCGTCCGGTCCGGGACGCTAGTCAGAAAAACCGCGGTTCCCGGAACGGTGACCGGCGAATGGTCCGACTTCCGCTCGATCGACCGGATGAAGGAATCGAGCGGAATTTCGTTGTTGGCGCGCAGTCTCTTCAGGTAGGCCTGGCCGCGAGTCCACGTCCACATCAAAATCATGATCGCCAGCGCCAGGGCGATCGGAACCCAGCCGCCGTCATGGATCTTCAACAAATTGGCGGCCAGGAACAAGACTTCGATAATGAAGAGCGGCAGCAGCAGGGTGACTGCGAGCATGAGAGAGTAGCCCCAGACAGCCCGCAGGAACTGGAAGGACAGCATGGTCGAGATGACCATGGTTCCGGTCACAGAGATGCCGTAGGCAGTCGCCAGCGACTCGGAGTCGCCGAAGGAAAAGATCAGCATCAGTACGCCGACCAGCAGCAGAAGATTGACGCTCGGTACGTAAATTTGGCCGGTGTTGGTCTCCGACGTGAACTTGATCCGCAGCCTTGGCAGGAAGCCGAGATGAACCGCCGAGCGGGCCAAGGAAAACGCGCCGGTGATGACAGCCTGGCTGGCGATGATGGTCGCCATCGTTGCCAGGATGACCACCGGCAGCAGGATCCAATCCGGATACATCAGAAAGAACGGATTGGTGGCCGTTTCGGGATGGGCGAGAACAAGCGCGCCCTGGCCGAGATAGTTCAGGAGCAATGCCGGAAAGACGAGCACGAACCATGCCGTCTGGATGGGGCGGCGTCCGAAATGCCCGAGATCGGCGTAGAGCGCTTCGGCGCCCGTCACCGTCAGAAAGACGGCGCCGAGCACGATGAGCCCGACGCTGCCGGCATGAGCGAGGAATGAGAGCGCATTGATCGGATTGAGGGCGGCCAGAATCCTCCAGTCGTCGCCGATATGGATCAACCCGCCGACAGCCATGGCCAGAAACCACAAGACCGTTATCGGCCCGAAGAACGTAGAGACAGCTGCAGTCCCCCTCGACTGCGCCGCAAAGAGAACCATCATGATAGCAGCCGAGGCGAGCGGGACATAATCGGCGAAAGCCGGCGTGACCAGCTTCAGGCCTTCGAGCGCTGACATGACCGAGAGAGCAGGCGTGATCATCGCATCGCCTATGAAGAGCGCAGCTCCAATCAAGCCCGCGAAGAACATCACAGGCACGTTTCGTCCCATCTTCTTCATCAGGAGGGCAAGAAGCGAGAGAGTGCCACCTTCGCCGTCATTATCCGCCCTGAGAAGAAACAGAACATATTTGAAGGTCACGATGACGGTCAGCGTCCAGACCATCAGCGAAATCAGCCCGATCACCTCCGGCTCGTGTACGCCATCGGCGGCGAAGGGCCTGAGCGCCTCGCGAAAGGCATAAAGCGGACTGGTGCCGATGTCGCCATAGACGACGCCGACTGCGCCGACGACCAGTCCGACAAAGCCGCTACGGCTGGCGACGTCGCCGGTTTTGTCTGCATGTGTTGAAGTCATGTTTCCCCGCTCATGCCGCTTACCTACAGACAGAAACATATGCCGCATTGAGAAGGGCAAGTAAATTTGTGTCGGTGCAAACGTTTCGTGACGAGGCGAGCATGTACGCCCGCCGGAATGATCCCAACGCCGTGCCACGGCGATCGTGGACTATGCCGCGAGAACGGAACACTACATGCCGGTCCTCCATGCTCACTTCGATGTGGTTCATGAGGCGGTCGCAACCGGACGCCGGGAACTCATCCGACTCCACAGGGCAGGCGATATCGATGACGAGACGCTGCAGGAGCTGGAACGGGACCTCGATCTCGAGGAGTTCAGCGCGATCTCAGCCAAAGCCTAAATTTTGCGGTCCGGCCAGATCGAAGACAGCAGGTCAGAACTACTTACAAGAATTCGAAGTATTCGATCCAATTCTTGGAAACATAATCGCATCGTAACAAACGCCCGCACCTCTGCGTCGTTGTGAGTGTCGGCGGCCGTTCCGCTGAGGCATTGTTATAGAGCTGGCGGGGCGTCGCCCAGGGGATCGAAGTTTCCGGATGCGCCAACCGAGCTTCGAAGGTTGCCACATTGTTTTCACAGCGGTGTCACATGCCGCCTAAGGTTTCTTTTCTGTAAAGACTGACAAATACTCGGTTAAATTGCTTCTAATTGCCGCCATGATTCAAATATACGTTCCGGCCGCGAGTTTTTCTTCGCCACATTTCGGATGTTCCAAATTATCCAAACAATGGTGAGAAACAATGAAAATTATTCTCGTCATAGCCCTCACGGTTTTTGCCGTACCGTGTGAGGCCGACATGCTCGTTACGGCTTCGAAATATAATCGCATGCACGAACGTTCCATTTCGTTTCTCAGCATCAATCCCCGCCGAACGTCGTGGTGCGGAGCCTTCCTCGCCTTCGTCGCCAAACGATCGTCCCGCCAGCCGCCGGCCAATCCGAATATGGCAGTGTCCTGGAAAAGGTTTGGCAAGCCGGTCTTCTTCCGCTCGGCGAAGCGGGGAGATGTCGTTGTCATCCGAAGCGGCAGGCGGTTCCATGTCAGCCTGTTCGATCATTTCGATCAGCGGCGCCAGTACGTCTATCTCTTCGGCGGCAATCAATCCAACCGGGTCCAGCTGTCACGCTACCGAGCCAGCTCGGTCGTTGCCGTTCGACGATGAAGCCCGCTTGCCTTCGGATGCATCCGAATTGCTGATCGACCGTCAATCGACGGCGTCAAGTTCGCACAGCACGCCGTCGACGGGGATGACGGTCAGCCTTTCGCGTTTGATATCGAACCTCCAGGCTTTGACCAGCTTCTCCGATCGATAGGAGCCGTCCGGCTGTTCCGCCATTCTGCCGAGCGCGAAGACGGAGGCATCGGGAAACCGGCTCGATGAGCAATAGGCCGGCTGCAGAAGTTCGTGGCGGGGGCTCGGCTTAGTGATCGTTACCTGGTCGACCATGGTCCAGACGGGGAGGTTTCCATTCATGCCGGTCTGGCGTTGAAGTACGAGCGACAGCTTTGCGCCGCATTTGAGCTCGGCTGCCGCATAGGGCGGGCCTCCGGCCATTCCCGGCAAGACGATCCCGCCGACTTCCACGCAGTCTTTCGCAGGAGGAAGCGTCAATTTTCCACCCGCCTCACTGGTATGGCCGGCGGCCGGGATCAGGGTGAGAAGAGCGACAATCGCGGGGAGATATCGAGACATGGGAAAAGCCATCATTTCTGTTCAATCGCCTTCTCGTTGCGAAACAGGCCGCCACGATGCAGGCGCCAGACACACAGCGCGATGAGCGTGACACAAGTGAAGGATAGAAGGACGGCAATCCACATCACGTCCACGGCGTCCTCGCACTGGACGGCATGGGGGCAGCCGCGGTCGGCGTAGTCTGCCCATGCGATCAAACCGCCGATGCCAGAGAGGAAGAAAACCGGCAATGCGCAAGCCAGAACGATCACCATCAGGAAGATGGCTGCCGTTCCCGGAACCGCGTGTGATGGCCGTGAGCTATTCATATCCGTTTCTCATCTCGGTTATCGGGTCGTTCCGATAGGAGCGACTTAGAGAGGCACGTTTCCCCTCAATCCAGAAGAGAGGACCGTAACCCTGCTCGGGGAGGTGTCAATGGCCGATGCCCAAGTGGAATAAGGTCAGCTGCGGCTGACGCTCCGGAACGCGGCGACGATGCTTTCCGCTGCCAGCCGGGCCTCGTCCGCGGTCGTCTGAAAATTGGTGACGGAGAGCCGCAGGACGTCGCGGCCGCGCCATTTGGCGCCGCCGGCGAAGAGGGTGGCGTCCTCGCGGATCTTTGCGATTGTTTTGCGGGTGATCGCGTCGCTTTCATCGTCCGGGAGGTCGGCGGCGAAGCGGAGGATGAGCTGGTTCAGCGTGATCTCGTTCAAGATGGTGATGCCGGGTTCGCGCTGGAGATGCTCGGCCAGCAGACCGGCGGAGGCGCAGCATTGGTCGATGAGGGCGGCGATGCCGTCGCGGCCGAGATGTTTCAGCATCGCCCAGGTGGCGAAGCCGCGGGCGCGCCGGGAAAGCTCCGGCACGTAATGGGAGGGGTCGCGCTCGCCCTCGGCCGCCAGCGGCAGGTAGCTCGCGGCGATCGTCATGGCGCGGCGGTGGGCGAGTTCGTCGCGCACGATCGCATAGCCGCAGTCATAGGGCGTCTGCAGCCATTTGTGACCATCGGTCGCCCAGCTGTCTGCCGCCTCGACGCCGCGGCTGAGATGGCTAAATTTTTCCGAAGCCTGCGCCCAGAGGCCGAAGGCGCCGTCGATATGCACCCAGGCGCCTTTTTCCTTCAGGGCCGGAATGATGCGGGGAAAATCGTCGAAGGCGCCGGTATTGATTTGTCCGGCCTGGAGAATGGCGATGGAAGGACCGCTGACCGCTGCAAGCGTGCCGGGCAGGGCGGTCGGATCGATCCGGCCCACCCGATCGGTTGGCAGGCGCAGCACGCGGTCGTGCCCGAGGCCGAGGAACTGAAGGGCGGAAAAGACGGTCGTGTGGGCGTCGTCGCCGATGAGCACGGTAATCTCGGGCGCGCCGAACAGGCCCTTGGCATCCGCATCCCAGCCAACCTTGCGCAGCACTTCGCCGCGGGCGGCGGCAAGGCAGGTGAAATTGGCGACCGTCGCACCCGTGACGAATCCGACCGAGCTTTCGGCCGGCAGTTTCAATATATCGAGAAGCCATCTTGCCGAGACGGTTTCGACGGCGGCGGCGGCCGGGGCGGCGACGTGGTTTCCGGCATTCTGGCCCCAGGCGCTGGTCAGGAAATCGGCCGCGACGCCGACCGGGTGCGAGCCGCCGATGACCCAGCCGAAGAAGCGCGGGCCGGTCATGAAGTGCAGGCCGGGCTCGGCGTCCGCGGCGAGCTGCCTGATGACATCGGCCATGTCGGCGCCGGCCGTCGGCAGCGGCTCGTCGAAGGCGGCAAGCGAGGCGGCATAATCGTGCCGCGGCACATGGCGGATGGGCGCGCGCTCACGGAACCCGGCCGCGAGCCGGGCGGCTTCCTGAAATAGAGATGCGATTGCCGACATGCGGTTCCCCTCAGCCGAACGCCCGCCGGTCCTCGGGACCGCCTCCAAGCAAGCTGTCGGCGTCGGCAGTCTAAAACCTTTCCCAACCGGATTGAAGGGCTCAAATGGCGGCGGGAGATCGGCCGGCCGGCGGCAAGGGCGGCTGCGCTTTCTCGAGGATGGCAAGCAGCCAGGCGACGCCGGCATCCATCAGCGCGACCTTGGGGAGCACGGCATTGATGCGGAACCGCGTGAGCTCCAGCGGCGCGTCGACGCATTCGAGGCCGAGGCGCGCCGCGTGCATGGCGGCAAAGCGCCTCGGCAGGGCGCAGAGCAGGTCGGTTTCAGCAAGAATAGCGAGCGCGAACATGAAGTTCGGCACGGTCAGCGCGACGCGGCGCGTGCCGCCGAGCCTTGCCAGCGCCTCGTCGACGAAGCCGTGCGGATCGCCGCCGAGCGAGACGACCAAGTGCTGCAGCTCGCCATACCGCGCCAGCGTCGGCTCGCCGGCGAAGGCATGGCCGGCGCGCATCGCCACGACGAAATCCTCGTCATAAAGCCCGCTCACATGAAAGCGCTCGGGAATGTGCCCGGTCGGGATGACCGCAATATCGGTGACCCGCTCGTCGAGATCGGCGAAGGCGCCGCGCCAGGCGCGCTCGGGACTGGCCTCGCCCGGCGCCGGCAGCAGTTGCCGGATGCCGATATCGATGCCGGGCGCGGTGCGGGAAAGCTCGGCGATAACGGGCGCCAGCAGCACGGCCGAAATGCCGTCCGGAGCGCCGATGGTGAAACGGCGCGTCGACCTGGCCGGATCGAAGGGTTCGGCTGCCGACAGCACGCTGCGCACGCGGGCGAGCACATCGGCGATCGGGGCGGCGAGCTCCAATGCCCGAGCCGTCGGCACGACGCCCTTCGGCGTGCGCAGGAACAGCGGATCGTTCATGAGCCGCCGCAGCCGACCGAGACCGTGGCTGACGGCCGAGGAGGTGAGGTTCAGCCGCTCGGCCGCGCGCCCGACATGACGCTCCTCCAGCACCGCCTCGAAGAGCACAAGGAGGTTGAGATCGGTGCGGGAGAGATCAGCCAGATTCAGCATATCGATGAAATCATATCATTGGATTCATGATGGCTGAAGTGGGATCGTCCGGCGGCGGCGCAAACGGCGTTCGCATCGCTGAGGGAGCAAGCTCATGCCATCAAGATGCAATTCAATACTGGCCGAAGCCGATCGTGGTTTCCCCGGCGCGGGCAACGGCGGTTTCGCCGCCAACTATGCGTGCGCCGAACTCGTCTGCCGCACGGCCGAGGCGAATGCGGCGCTGATGCGCGGCGATATCGAAGCCTACCGCGCCCTCAACCCGCATGCGGCCGATTTCACGCTGATGTCTCCCTTCGGCGGCCGGCCGACGCGCGAGGCCGAGCTGAGCGAGGAGCTCTGGCAGTCCGTCGGCCGCTTCTTTGCAAATGGCAGTTTCGAGCAGGAGGTGGTGCAGGCCTACGGCTCGGCCGATATTGTCGTGCTCGCCGTCATCGAGCGCTGCCGGGTCGAGGTCGGCGGCCTGCCGATGCAGGACTGGTCGCTGCGGGTCACGCTGGTCTATCGCCGCGAGGACGGAGAATGGCGGCTGGCGCACCGTCACGCCGATCCGCTCGCCAACGGCATCAGCCTGGAACAGGCGGCGGCGCTGACGGCTTTATGAATCATGTCGCAAAAATGTGCGGCGATTTCGCTTCAAAGACACGAAGCCCTACAGCATATCCCCGAGGCTCCAGTGGTTGCTCCAGCGGACGTCGATTTCGTCGTCGACGTTCTGGTAGCGGATGTCGGTGGAGAGGCGCAGCCGCCGGGCGCGGTCCCCGTTCGTGGTGGACGCGTGGATCATGTAGGGGGAGTGCAGCACGACATCGCCGGCCTCATAATCGGCGGCGAGCCAGCGGGTGTCGAAGCGTTCGGCCATGTCGGGCAGATCCTTGGAGATCCAGCCGCCTTCGGCCATGTGGCGGTTATAGGCGCTGATCCGCTCTTCCGGCGAGAGATCGCCGCTGCGAGCCCCGAATTCCGCCTCCATGCCGCGGCCGAGCGCATGCGAGCCTTCGAGATAAACCAGGCCGCCCATTTCGGCGGGGGTGTCGCCGATCGGGATCCAGGCCGTCACGAGCCGGCTGGTGCCGCCGCGGAGGTAGACGAGGTCGTAATGGGCGGGGGTGGCCGTCGGCGTTCCCGGTTGGACATAACGCATCAGCTTGCGCTTGTGTAGGTACGAAATGCCCTCGAGGAAGGCGTCCATGAAGCGCACGAGCGGAGGCTGCGCGCAGAAGCCTTCATAGGCGGCGGAGCGGACGATCGACATTAGCCGGCGGTTGGCGAAGTTCCAGTCGACGACTTCGGCGGCGGCGATGCCGAGGGCGAAATCGTGCCCGGGTTCGAGCAGGCCGGTTTCGGCGAGGCGGGTGAAGACCCAGCGGCGGAAATCGATCACGTCGGCCCTCGGCAGCAGGCCTTTCAGCCAGACATAACCATCCTCTTGATAGCGGCGGCGGATGGCCTCGATGCCGATGGCGGGATCGGTCGGCGTAAGCGCGCCGAGCCGTTCGGCCGGGATCGTCTTGCCATGGGCGGCGAGCGGTATTTGCATCGTCCTCATTTCGGCGGCTTTCGCGGCAATTGACATTTCACTCATCCGTGGCTTGACTTAACCTGCCTCCAATTAACGTGCTGCGTGCGTCGGTCGCCATGGAGGAAAGTTGCAGCTGGACTTTTCGCTCATGAGACAAGCCGAGGCCATCTATCGATCTCCCCTTGCCGCCGCCGGCGGGCTTGCCGTGACCGGCAGCGGCAGGCAGCATGCGCGACATGCGGTAAAGGACCGGAAACTGCCGAGTTTTGCGGTGGTCCTGGTTGAGCGCGGGCAGGGTTTTCTTGAAACCGCCGCCGGCGGGCGCCAGCGCGTGGAGGGCCCGGCGCTGTTCTGGCTGTTTCCAAGCCGGCTCCATTCCTATGGGCCTGACGAAGCCGGCTGGGACGAGCGCTGGGCGCTGTTCGAAGGCTCGTTCCCGCGGGATTTCGTCCGGATGCGGCTGATGGCCGAGCGCCACCCGCTCGTGGGGCTGCGCCATATCGAAGAGATGGCGCGGCTCTTCGGGCAGCTTCATGCCGATCTCAGCGACGACAGCCATCTTGGCCGGGCCTCTGCGGCATCGATGCTGCATCGCATTGTGATCGCTGCTGCGCGGCAAGCGAGCTCTGCAGTAGGTGTCGAAGGTGGGGCGGCCACCGGCGATCTCGTCGAGACGCTCAGGGGCAGGGCGCTGCAGCCGCTCGACCTCGCAACTTTTGCCGCCGATCACGGCATGTCGCCTGCCACGCTGCGGCGGAAATTCCTCGCGGAAACGGGCCTGCCGCCCAAGGCCTTCCAGCTTCGGGCGCGGATGGACTATGCCAAGCAGCTGCTCGTCACTACCGACGAAAAGATCGAAATTGTTGCCGCCTCGGTCGGAATCGATGATCCGTTCTATTTCTCGCGGGTATTCCACGAGCGCGAGGGCTGCAGCCCCCGTGAATTCCGGATGCGATACAAGCGCGGTTGAGCTGCTCCTGCCCTGCGCTCCTCGCCTTCGCCGAGATAGTAAATATAAATCCAGCATTACGGGAGCTGCTGGGTTTTTCACCAATAACTATTTATTCTGTGCTGTTTGTTTCTGAAACTTACCAGTCTTTGCTAAAATCTATTGCCTTCTCCGATAGTATCCATCAATAATGTGCGAAATATCATTCGCGCCGCTGTCAAGGCCGCTCTGTCGATTAGCGAGGGATATGCACTGAAATATTTCATTCTCTATGCGCTCGTGTGCTCGGCGGTCGGGATAGTTCTTCTCGTCGTCATCCATCAGATCGCACCGTTCCAGATGGAAAGGCCGAGCGATCAGACTGCCTTCGAACCAGCAGAGCAGCCGGACGATCTGGTCGTGAGATCGACGCGCGAACCGGCTACGAGTGGCCAGCAGCCAACCCGAGAACCGGGCGTCCGCACCGATCAGTGGGATCTCCGCCCAACCGGCGAGCCGACTGTCCGCAAGGGTGGCCGGGTGGGAACTCCGGCGCAGTGATGGTGGCTGATGTTGCCCTTGTGTTTTGACGACGTAGGACGTGGATGCCTCGTTCTTCGAGGCTTTTTTGGGCGCCTGAGGATGAAGCTCTTTCGAGGCTTCTCCTTTATTGGCCTACCGTGTGGCGCCCCCTCTGTTCTGCCGGACATCTCCCCCACGGGGAGGGAGAACGGCTGGGCTCAACGGTTTCCCCAACCAACTGCCGTATGATTGTTCCTCTACGGCAGCGAGGGAACGATGGTCCAGCCTCTTGCTAATCTCCACCCTTTTGGTGGAGATGTCCGGCAGGACAGAGGGGGTGACCATGGCACACCCATCCTAGCTCATCCTGATACGCGCATCCTCCGCAACGGCAACGTAAGGGACGAGGTTCGCTCGAGCCTTGGCGCGCCGCGACGGGACAACAGAAGCCGAACCCGCCGCTTTCCGATTGCATCCACTGCAGCCGACTGCGATGACATATCTCCAGTATTCCGGGAGGTCGCGATGAATGTGGACGGCGTGACGATCAGGCTGATAGGGGCAGACGAGGTAGAGGCTTTTCGGCATATCCGCCTGGAAGCGCTTCGCGCCGAGCCGTCCTCCTTTGCCAGCCGCTACGAAGACTGGGAAATTCTGCCTCTCGAGGAATGGCGCAATCGGCTGAACGAACCGGTCTTCATCGCCTTCCAAGAGAGCGAGCCGGTCGGCATCATGGGGCTGTTTCGGCAGCGGTCGAGCAAGATGGCCCACCGCGCCACGATCGTCATGGTCTATGTCCGCGCCCAGTTGCGCGGAACGGGCCTTGCCGTCAAACTGTTGGAGGCGATTTCGAATCACGCGCGCGATATCGGCATCCGGCAGCTGGAGCTGTTCGTCAATGCCGAAAACCCCGGGGCGATGCGTTTCTACGAGCGGCAGGGTTTTGTTGAGATTGGCCGCGTTCCCTTCGCCGTGCTGGAGGATGGCAGGGAGATCGACGATGTGATGATGGCGCGGCGTTTGGTGGGGTAGGATGCTGCGGCCGGGCCGAGATTTCGGCGCAAAGGAACTGATGCCGCAGTGCACCTTGCAGTCATAGTGGTGAGCACCCACCTCGCCCTTCGAGGCCCTGCGGGGCACCCCAGGGTAAGGCTTTCTTGAGCTTGGGCGCGATATCCGTGTGTTTCTTCTGTTGTGGCGCGGCATTCTACCACATTGCTCATGCTGAGGTGCGCAGTCCCGATGGGCGGCCGTGAACGGTTGGCGACACTCGCCTCGGTGGGGAACCATCCGGCCTCTTGACCTCAAGCTGGGTTGGGGTTGCAGGATGCCACCCGAAAGGGAGGACTGCCGTGATGAAAATTCTGAGGGACGAGGATCTTGACGAGCGCGGGTTGATGGCGGTCGCGATCGATGCGGTGGAAACCGCGTTTCGCGCCAGGGCCGCCAATCGGCTGATCTCGCCGCCGAGGCATCATGTATCGTTTCCCGATCGAGGCGATCTCGTCTTTACCGTCGGCGGCATCTTTGGCGACAAGCCGCTCGCGGGTTTTCGCGTCTACGATACATTCGATGGGGTGGAACACACGCAGATAGTCGCCGTTTGGTCGGCCGACGACGCCAGGCTCAAAGGCATCGTTTTCGGATCGCGCCTCGGCAACCTCAGGACCGGCGCGATCGGAGGGCTCGCCATCCGACATCTCAGCGCGCCAGACGCCAGGGTTGCAGGCATCATCGGCAGCGGAGCGCAAGCGCGAACCCAACTCGCCGCAGCCGCCGCCGTTCGAAACCTCGAGCATGCCCGCGTTTACAGCCGGGATGAGAAAAATTGTGCTGCATTTGCAAGCGAGATGCAGTTCGTCCTTGGGCTTGAGGTGGAGGCTGTCGGCAGCGTCTCAAAAGCGGTTGATGACGCCGACATCGTCATCTGCGCGACGACGAGCCAAACACCCGTCCTCCATGTGCGGAATTTGAAAGCCGGCGCGCACGTCAATACCGTCGGCCCGAAGACGCTTCACGGGTACGAACTCGGCCTGGATGTCGCCGATGCCGCAGCGGTGATCGCGACGGATTCTCCCGAACAGGCGCGCGCCTACGCGTCGCCCTTCTTCCTGGCCGGCTCCGCCAGCGACGGCCGCCTAGCTGACCTCGCTGACATCGTTGCCGGAAAGGCGGCCGGGCGGGGATCATCCGACGAGATAACGCTATTCTGCTCCGTGGGTCTCGCCGGAACCGAGGTCGTCGTCGCCTCGGCGATCCTCGATAGCTTGTGTGTGTCGGGATAGATTGGGATTCCGAGCGGCCTTCAAGCCCTTGTCCTCATCCGCTCATCGCCAGGGGCGCGCAGGATTCGAGATGAGGGCAGAGAGATCTACGAAGTCAAATGAAAGCGCGGTGTCTTTGCAATTCCTAAGGAGCGTAGCCTATGGGCGGCAACCCTAAAGGCATGCCGCAGCGTTGCTCCTTGCGTTCCACAGACGGTTGAGCATGTCGTTCGGGGCTCTAAAAGGGACACCTCAGAGCCGGGCTGTCGCGGGCGTGGCGCGAATAGCGAGAGGTGAAGCTCGCCCGGCGTGAGATCTGGCTCCTACCAGTTCCCAGGATCCGCGGTGTGATCGATGCTGGCGAATTCATCGGCCTTGTTCCGGTCCAGGTTTATCTCCGTGGTCACCTTCGTCTCGTCGGTGACCGCGTAGCTGTCAGGGACGGGTCCCTTCGAAAGTTCCTGGTACACGAGCAAGGCGGCCTCCTCGGCGGTATCGGCCTCGATCTCGCGGGTGAGGGTAACGGTGAACTTGTGCATGGCTTCGGCCCTTTCGATCGGCGCGCAGGCGATGCGCAGCTTGCGCAGTCTGACACGAGTTTTGCCGCAAGGACACAAAAAGCGTGTAGCTGAGAATTCGATTCATGCGATGGTTTCAGCTCTTTGTTTTTTATGGATGTCGCGATGCCCCAGTCGCCGACATTTTTGATGAACGCAGTCGGGGGAGGATAGATCATGTGGCTGAACCAGGTGACCGTTACGATGCCTGACCTCGACTCGGGCTGGGATTTTTACTGCAGTCTCGGTCTCAAGCCGGTCGTCGACGCCCGTCCGCGGTATGCGCGCTTCGTCTGCCCGGATGGGGACAGTACCTTTTCGCTACATCAGGGCGAAGGTGGCGGGGGTGGAACCACAATATATTTCGAGTGCGAGAACCTGAACGAAACCGTCAGCCGTCTCTGCGAGGCCGGCCTTCACTTCGTGAGTGGTCCTGAGGACAAGAGTTGGCTCTGGCGTGAGGCGGAACTCCTCGATCGCCGGCAACCGTATCATCCTTTATTTTGCCGGATCCAACCGCGTCTCTCCGCCATGTCGGGTGGGTAAAGGCGGCCCGACCGAAACCACTCCGTCGCGGAAATAGCCGCTATGGACTGGAGAAAGAGGGTTTGCCTCTTATTTGAGTGGGAATTGCAAACCAAGAGGGAAGGCCCGTGCAATGGCAAAGAACACGATCTGCCTATGGTTCAACAAAGACGCTGAGGATGCCGCCCGCTTTTACGCCGCGACTTTTCCTGACAGCACCGTGGGTGCTGTCATTCGTGCGCCGGGAGATTATCCTGACGGTCAGCAGGGAGATGTACTGGTTGTTGAATTCACCGTTGCGGGCGTCCCTTGCATCGGTCTGAACGGCGGTCCTGCATTCAA
This sequence comes from Rhizobium aethiopicum, assembly GCF_900094625.1. Lineage (GTDB taxonomy): Bacteria > Pseudomonadota > Alphaproteobacteria > Rhizobiales > Rhizobiaceae > Rhizobium > Rhizobium aethiopicum. The sequence continues at coordinate 37,960 of NZ_FMAJ01000001.1, forward strand.
ACACAGCGAAGCCTTTTCGTTTCAGATTGCAACCGAGGATCAGGAAGAAACCGATCGCTACTGGAACGCCATCGTCGGCAATGGCGGCCAGGAAAGCGAGTGCGGCTGGTGCAAGGACAGATGGGGTTTGTCCTGGCAGATCACGCCGCGCGTCCTCTCCGAAGCACTCTCGGCCGGTGGTGACCAGGCAAAGCGCGCGTTTGATGCAATGATGACGATGAGAAAGATCGATGTCGCAGCGATCGAGGCGGCCCGGCGCGGTTAAGGCGTCATCGGTCCGAAGCCGATTGATGTCAGGCTGTCAGAACCAGAGATCGCGAACGCAGCGTCCGTCGGAGGGACGGTCTTCTAACGTGTCCAATCCGTCGAAATGATCGATGGGCAGATCGGCGACGAGCTCCGGCGGCGCAAGCCGAATGTGGACGGCCATGCGCCGGCGGCCATCCTCTTGCAGGCGCAGACCACGCCAGCTCAAGACGCAGGCGCAGGATGGGCAGAACAAAATTCCGAGAGAGGAGGTCTCTCTGCCGGAGCGGGTATAGGAGGCGGTGCGGCCGGTGAGGGTGATCCGCTCTCCCTCGTAATCATAGGCCCAGAGGGTGCCGTAGCGTCGGCAGAGGGTGCAGTTGCAGGCGGTGATCGATCCCGGATCGCCATCAAGCGTCCAGCTTGCCTTGCCGCAATGACATGAGCCCGTCAGCATGACCGCCCGTTCAATCCAGTTCCCTGTTCGACGATCGCATCCTGCCGTAATCGCGCCATCACCGCAATTGCCGCTCCTAGCGATCTATTCCGAAGTTTCTAGTTGCGATTGTACCTCGAAGGTGGTCCCATGCGACCCTGCGTAGCTGAGTCCACGCCTCTTCCCGATATTGATCCGAGCGGCCCATGTCGATTTCCGATGCGATCTACCGTCCATTCGAAACCTGGATCCGGCCGCTCGACATTCCCTACCGGCCGCTGCCGTCGAAGGGGCCTGTGGCCGTTCTTCTGCACTTCATCTCGATGTTTCGAGGCGTTCTGATCGCGCTTGCACTTGCCTCCATGGTATTCGAGGTGATCAACTTGACGATCGTCTGGGGACTTTCGGTCATAGTCGATGGCGTGACGCAACGGGGCGCTCCTGCCTTCCTGCGCGATGAATGGCTGTTCTTGACCATTCTCGGCTTCCTGATCTTTCCGATCATGCCAATCGTGTCCTTCATGCTCAATACGCTGAGCTCGCATACGCTCGGCATCGGCATGCCGGCTGCCATTCAGTGGCAGGGTCATAAGGCTGTCGAGCGGCAGGACCTTGCCTTCTTCCATGAACTCTACGCCGGCCAGGTTTCCTCACGACTGCAGCAGGTCTCTTCCGCCGTGCAGCAGCAGATCCTCGCCGCGTTCCAGTCCATCCCACGTTTCCTGATGCAGTTGGTGGGCTCCACGATCCTGCTGGGCGCGCTCGCGTGGCAGCTTGCCCTGCCTGTCGTCATCTGGATCGTGCTCAATGTTTTATTCACCGCCAGGATCGTGCCGATCTTCGTCGAGCGCTCGCGTCGTACCGCCAAGCAGCGCAGTCTGGTCGCCGGCGCCATCACCGATCTCTATACCAACATGCAGACGATCAAGCAGTTTGCGGCTGAAGATAGCGAGGCAGGCGCGATCCGCCGCATCATAGGAAAGGCCGTGCAGACGCAGCACAGCGAACAGCGCATCTATCGCTCATCGGAATTGACGGTCGTGGTTTTCAACACGCTGCTGTGGCTGACCATGCTGGCGATCGGATTTTCGGGCCTCGTCAAAGGCTTTCTCACTGTCGGCGAATTCGTCGGCGCGGTCTACATTCTCAACCGGTTATCGTCGCAGATCTTCGTCTTCCTGCAGATGGGCCAACAGATATTCCAGGCGATCGGCACGATCAAGGATGCCATGCCTGTTATGACGACGCCGCCCACCATCACCGACGCGGCGGATGCCAAGGACCTCGTGGTCGAGCGTGGTGAAATCCGTTTCGAGAATGTCCGCTTCGCCTACAAGTCTGGCAAGCCTGTCATCGATAATCTCTCGCTCACGGTCCGGCCCGGCGAGAAGGTGGGCCTGGTCGGCCTTTCCGGGGCAGGCAAGACCACGCTCGCAAATCTGCTCTTGCGTTTCTACGACATAAAGCACGGCGCCATCCTCATCGACGGGCGGGATATCCGCGCGGTGACGCAGGCAAGCCTTCGCCGCGCCATCGGCGTCATCGCGCAGGACGTCGCGCTGCTGCACCGTTCGGTTGGCGACAATATCCGTTACGGCCGGCCGGAGGCGACGAAGGACGAGATCGAAGAGGTGGCGAAAATGGCACGCGCCGATGCCTTCATTGCGGATCTATCGGACGGCGAGGGCCGCAAAGGTTATGAGGCCTTCGTCGGAGACCGCGGCATCAAACTTTCCGGCGGCCAGCGGCAGCGGGTGGCGATCGCCCGCGTTCTCTTGAAGGACGCGCCGATCCTGGTGCTCGACGAGGCGACCTCGGCACTCGACAGCGAATCCGAAGCCGCCATCCAGGAAAGGCTGAACCTCGTCATGGAGGGAAAGACGGTGATCGCCATTGCCCACCGCCTCTCGACCATTGCCAGAATGGACAGGATCCTCGTGCTCGACCACGGACACATCGTGGAAGAAGGCAGGCCGGACGAGCTCGTCGAACGGGACGGGCTGTTTGCCCGCCTGTGGAAGCGGCAAACCGGCGGCTTCATTCCCGAGGATATCGAGGAGGCCTTGCCGGGCTCGCCTGTGGATTGATGGTGCATTTTGCCGCGGCAGATTGAGCAAGGCCGGCGCCACTTGACGAGAGCGGCGGCGCTCCTGCCTATGGCCTCCAAGGCAATTGGGGCAAGGTGGTCATCGTGAATCCGTCGGGCGGCTCGGGTATGCGCGACCGCGACGTCACGATCCGTCGTATTCTGAAGGTCAATCATGCGGGCGAATTCGGCGCCATCAGGATCTATGGCGCCCAGATCCTGATGGCACGGCGGCTGTTCCCCGACATCGTCCCGGCGCTGGAGGAGATGCGTGAGGACGAGATCTCCCATTGCCGCCTTTTTCGCGAGGCGATGCCCGCAAGGAGCGCCAGGCCGTGTCGCGTCATGGCCTTCTGGAGTCTCGGCGGTTTCGTGCTCGGCATGCTCACGGCGCTTGGCGGGCGCGACATGATTTGGATATGCGCGGAGGCGGTGGAAAGCACGGTTCATCGCCATCTCGAAGATCAACTAAGCCTTCCTTAAAGAGCGCGATCCCGAGCTTCACGTGCTCATCGCGTCGATTCAGAAAGAGGAGCTGTCGCATCTACAGAAAGCCGAGGACAGCCAGAAGAGGCGGGGCGTGCGTCGCGCTTTGCTCCTGCCCGTCGTCGGCGCCCTGACGGACCTGATGATCTGGCTCTCCACCTGGGGAGATTCGAGCTGGATGCGCGCCGAGATGGCACGTGCGGGGAAGGAATAGATTTGGCTGGGAATTTCAGATGAAGCTAATGGCGTCAGAGGAGACCGGTCGGTGGGCATCGATCCCTCGTGCCTATTCCACAAGCCCGAAGATCGGGCCATAGCCGCCATGCCAGGACCAGTCGTTGCGGCCCATTGCCGGATAGTAAAGCCCGACACCTCGCCCGCCATCGAGAAACAAGGCGTCGGGGCATTGCAGCCGGTCGCGGAAGAGCCGTGCGAAAGCATGGAAATTGACGCCGTCTTCGCTGATTGCGAAGCGAACCACGCCGTCCGTGCAGACCCCGACCCCGCTTCGGCGGGTTCGGTCTGTCGAGCCGGGGATGAAGATCGGGTTCAGCGTGCCGGCGATGACGAGCATCGGGCCGGACTGCGTGGCGAACTGCACCTTTGGGGAACGCCTCAGAAATTCATCGGTCGGAAGTATGCCGGCACCCGCTTCACCAAGGAAAAACACGCCGTTCGGCTTCTTGTAGAAATTCGGGACCTGACCGGCGGAGCCTCCGGCCCCTGCGGTATTGGCGGGTTTCAATTCCCTGGTGTTTTCGACATACAGTCCCATCGGCGAAAAATCGGCCCGATACATTCCGGCATTGACGGCCAGGGCCAGCGTTTTCCCCTCGGCGCGAAGGGCTTCGGCGAGGTTTGGAAAGGTGCGGTATGGTTCGCCATCAGCGCCCTTCCAGAACAGGCGCAGGTCGGCTTTTCCCGCCTCCAGCGTGCAGACGACGTAGGTCGCCTCCTCGAACGTTTCCTCATCGCACGGCTCGGCATGCGCTTGACGCAGGGATGTCGTCATTACTGCCAGCATCATGACCGCGGCGAGCACGCATGGCTTGAGATAAGTCATCGCTGCCAGGGTGGTCATGATGTGTCAAATTCCTATAGTGCAGCTGGAAGCCCAGCTTTGTCACCGCATCGGCGGTGCCCAGAATAGGAATTTTTGCAGGCACAGCAATGATGTCGGCTGCGGTAAATTCGACGTTTTTGGGAAGCCGCAGAGGTCGTCCGGCCTTCATTCCGCGGGAACAACATCATTGGCTCCGCGTCTTCCGGCGGCAGAGGATGTCCAGCCAGCCGGGTGAGGGCCGATCAGCCTCAGCAGCCGCAAGACACAAACATTAATCTACCAGGCGGTGCGGGCGGTGCCGAGTGCTGTCGTGTGAGAGGATGTGACGTAGGCGACGTAGGCCTTGAGCGACACGACGCAGTTTCCGGGATAGCTGAGTTTGTGCAACGTCAAGTGTTTCAGCAACGCCTCGGCATCGCGCTTTTCGGTTAGCGGAAATGTCATCGTCATGCGAGTTCTCCAACGAACAGACCGAGCATCTGGAGAAGTAATGTTTAAATTCTTTTGCGCCGCAACAAGAAAATTTTAATAATAAAATTAAAATCGATTAGCTCTAGGCGGTGACTTTTTAAAATCGTTTGAAATGCTTTGGTACGGCTCCGCCGAAAGCGGAGCCGAAACGCTGCAAACGATGGAACTGATAGGGACACCGCAGCTGCTGAAAAGGCGATTGCCGGGTTGTGAGATCAAGCAGGCGGGCTGACGGCAGGCGCCCGTCTTCCGTTGCGGGCCGCACAATTCCTGAGCCGCAGCCCATTGAGCCTGATGAAGCCTTCGGCATCATGATGATCATAGGCGATGGAACTTTCCTCGAAGGTGACGAGGTCGGCGCTATAGACCGAGCAGGGCGAGGTGCGGGAGATGACCGAGGCGCTTCCCTTGTAGAGCCTGACCGTCATCGTGACGGGCATATTTCGAATGTCGAGCTGGCAAAAGAGGTGGGGCTGTCGCCTTCGCCCTGCCTGCGCCGCGTGCGCCTTTTGGAAGAGGCCGGAATCATCGATCGCTACGTCGCCGTACTGGATCCGGCAAAGGTTGGGGCGGGGCTGACGGTTTTTGCCCGCGTGTGGTTCAAGACCCAGGATGCCGGGGTCACGCTGCGTTTCGCCGAAGCCGTCAAACGGTTTCCCGAGGTGATGGAATGCTACCTGACGACGGGAGAATGTGATGCGGTGCTACGGATCGTCACGGCCGATCTGCACAGCTACTGGCGCTTTCAGGCCGACCACCTGACGCGTATTCCAAGCGTCCTCAGCGTCAAGACCGATGTGCCGATGGAAACGCTGAAGCGAAGCTTCGAACTGCCGTTGCGATGAGCGTCGCTTATCCGTGCCTTCCCAAGGATCAGTCTAGCGTGGCGCGGTGGCCAGCCCGGTCCTTTGAGGCAGAGCCGGCATGACGCCTCCTGCGCGACCAGGCGCTGTTTACATCTGGTGGTGCTTGCCTACGCGGTCCTCATCCTGCGCAGGCGTGTTACGCACCACTGCCATAGCGGCGCAACAATGTAGCCGACGGCCGGGATGGTCGCGAGCCCGAGGAGAATGCCGACGAGACCCGATCCGGCGGCCTGGACCAGCCAGGACACGACGCCGCCAACCGCGGGCATTGCATGCGCGGCGCGTTCCCCGGCATCGTGAAGAAGATGGCTCAGCCAGGCAAAGCCGAAGCTTTCGGCGCCGTGTACCATAATACCGCCGCCGACCCAGATCATCGCCGCCGTCCCGATGAGGCCGAGCACCTTGAGAAGGTACGGCATGCCCTGCACCAGCCCACGCCCGAACATGCGAAGGAACGTGCCTCCCGAAGTGGGGGAGGAGCGCTGGGCAAGCCAGAGGCCGAAATCGTCCGCCTTCACGATCAAGGCGACGACGCCGTAGACGGCGGCCGTAATCACAATGCCGACCAGGGCGAGAACCAGCGCCTGCATCGCCAGACCGGACTCGGAGAGGGAGCCGAGGGTGATCGCCATGATCTCGGCCGAAAGGATGAAATCGGTTCTGATGGCGCTCGCCACCTTTTCGTCCTCAAAGGTCTTGGGATCGACGCTAATCGTCTCGAGCGCGTCCTCGTGGGCATGGGCGGCGTGCGGCACCACAAGTTCGTAGACCTTTTCGGCGCCTTCGTAGCAGAGGTAGAGCCCACCCAGCATGAGCAGTGGCGTTACGGCCTGCGGCAGGAGAAGGCTGAGGAGGAGCGCGGCCGGCAGGAGGAACAGAAGCTTGTTCTTGAGAGAGCCGACGGCGATCTTCCCGATGATCGGCAGTTCGCGCGCCGCCGACAGGCCGGTCACATAACGCGGCGTGACGGCCGCGTCGTCGATCACAACACCGGCCGCTTTGGCGCCGGCTCTACCCGCCTGGGCAACCACGTCGTCCAGAGAAGCGGCGGCCGCCTTTGCAAGCGCGGCGACATCGTCAAGGAGGGCAATCAGGCCGACACTCACAAGCAAACCTCATAATCTACGGACAACGGATGGCGACAATATCCAATCGGGTGGCCGCCGCAATGGGGCGCCTTACAAATGGTTGTGCGGCGGATCGAAATGTCAGGGCGGATCAGCCATGGCCTTGGTAGCGGGCGCGCGCAGATCTAGCTAGTCGTCGTCTGCCTCAAGGCCCAGGTCTTCCAGGCGGCGGAAACGGTGAAGCCCCAAGGCGTCGAACTCATCGGCGTGGCCGGTCGCGTCCACCCCGAGCAGGCGCAAGGCCGTATTGATTGGATGGCTTGGGCGAACGGGTTCCTGCGCAACCGGTGTCGCGGCGGAAAACAGCATTCTCCCTTCCGCAAAGGCTGCCGCGGCCTGGGAGCCGGTGCCGCCGAAATAGGCCGTCTCGATGTAGGCCAGTTGGCCATTTTCCGAGGCGGTCGCGAAAGCTTGCGCAAGAGCGGCCGAAAGACTTTTGAAGCCTTGATGGCTGGGGCCGGGCTGCAGTTCCGTCAGCCGATCGATCTGCTGATCTCCCAGGGGCGCGATCGCCAGGCCGAACGGCAGTGTCGTCGGCTCGGGGCAGCCTGCCGCGTCGACAATTGCGCTGACGGCTGCCGGCGATCCGACAACCGCCACGACGTTATGTGACATGATCCACTCCCGGTTGGCAGGATGGTGCAGATCTTGCGGATATCAAGCCGTGTGCAAGCGACCCGCTCATTCGACCTGAATATGAATATGGTCGTCGTGACGCGCGGCTCGGCAGCCCTGGAAGCGGACATGGGCGTCGGAGATGCCGAGCGTGTTCTTCAGGTGCGGCTCGATGAAGATCTTCTGCAGGCCAAAGCGCGAGACCCCCTCCGTCGTCAGCCAGGCGACCGCTGCCGCGGTGCGCTTCTCCTCGATCCGGTAGGCCGGGAACAGTGCCTGCAGGACATTGAAATCCCAACGCGTGGTGAGCCAGTCGTGGCGACCCGCGCAGGGCAGTTCGTCACCGGCAGCGGGCTGTTCGAAGGCAAAATAGCCGATCGGGGAGCGCGTGGCGCCGTTCAGGAAGGCGCCATTGGAGTCTTTGTAATAATAGGCGAAATCGAGCTTTTTGCCGTCGGCATGGGACAGATGCGGCAGCAGCGGAAAACCGTCGACGAAGGGAAAGTTCGCATCCAGCGCGACGGTAATGGTACCTGGAAATTGCTTATTCATGTGCGTGGCGAGCGCTCCTGCCAGATCGCGCATTTCAGGCGTCACGTAGTTGCGGTTGAGCACGCAGTAGATCGGTGAACGGATGACCAGCGGATCTCCGGCGCCGGTGAAGCAGGAAAGGGGGAGGCGGCCGAATATCGGGGCAGTGAGGTTGGCGACCAAACTGGCGCCGGTGTAGAGAAGCAGGAAGAGCCCGAGGCTGGCCGGAAAACGGCGTATACGCATGGGACGTGCGACGGCAAGTGCAATCAGATAGGCAATGCCGCCGATCTGGGTGAGCAGCGTCAGGATGAGGACGATCATCATATGGAAGGTCAGGCGGAACACCGGGCGGCCTTGCTGAGGGAAAGCTGCATTCCCATAGGTGAGGCATGGGGGACGCGCAAGGCGCTCGTGCGCCGGCCGCACGCTCGAGGCACGCGGCCGCCCTCCTTGCAATCATCAACGGCCGCCGCATCAATTTCACCCTTCGAGTAGATCAAGCGGCTCTGGGTTGCCCCCTCCGCGCGTGGCCTCCGGCTCGCAAAACGGCTTATGTCGGCCGCCGAGACGATCGCCCGCGAGCTCTCCGCCCGGCTGCCGCGTCTGGATACCAACAGCGCACTTACCGAGGCGCAACATCTTTATCACGGCACCGGCTGGACCGAGATCGAGCGGTTCAACGACCATCCACATCCGGATACGTTTCGAAAAGCGTCTTTAGCCGGGACGGGGGGAGTTGACCGTTGTTGCAGCGGCTGTCAGAACTGACCGGACGGATATCGGTTTCTACGAATGGTCTAGCTGCCTTGACAGTTCGGCAAAAAGCCCGTCGCGGCCGATGTTCGTCTGAATGAGATCGACGGCGACGGTGATGGCGCGGTGACCTTCGATGCTGTCGATGTCGAGCTTTTTCTCGCAGCACCATTGCCGAACGGCATCGGTTACGATGATTATCTCACGATCGTCGAGTGAAATAAGCGACAGGAGCAATTCCGTACCCTCCAAGGAAGCGGCAAGAGCACTATGGTCTCTCAAGCGGTCGTGCCGTTAATCCGATGGGCCGATGGCGCTCACTTTACGCTCATTCCGCGGCAATGCCACAGCTATTTGGACACGGTTTGGTGACGGCGGTTGAGAAAGCCGGATACGCCTCTCCGGGCTAACCCTTAACACATGCGACAGGTCATGTTCCGTTCAATTCAACCGGACATCTGTCTGCTATAGTCATGGCGGTCCGAGATCGCATCGGCCGCCAAACCTTTAGTCGCGTAGGCGTGAAATGACTGACGTTGAGGAACGGCTCCTTGACAGCAAGATGACCGAGATCGAGCAGGCTCGATCCTGGAGCCCGCGCGTCATCTCCAAATTCGAAACGCTGATCCGCGGCGGCGACGACCTCTCGCTCTATCGCATCAATCCTCTCGCATTCGCCCGCGAGCGCAGCGTCAACGAGGCCGAGAGCATCGACCTGTTTTTGTACGCAACGCGCAGCGGACTATTCGATATGAGCTGGGACGTGGTGTGCCCCCAGTCCGGCATGGTGCTCGACAGCTTCGGCGCGTTGCGAACCTTGAAGACCCACTATGTCTGCGGCCTCTGCGACGTCACCGGCGAAACCGATCTCGACGATTTCATCGAGGTGACGTTCACAGTGTCGCCGCAGCTGCGCCGGCTGCCGTTTCATGATCCCGGCTCGCTCTCGGTCGAGGACTTTCACTGGAAGGCCCGGTTCTTGAGCGGCGCGCGGATACCCGGCCAACATGTCCGCTTTCTCGACGTCCTGCAGGGACTGGTTCGCGGCCTTTCCTTTCTGCCGCCGGGCTCGGTCACGGCGATGAGTGCGGAGCTTGGTCCCGGCGCGCTGGCGGGCGTCAATGTCGAGACCCAGGCGAGTTTTGCGCTCCCGGTCGCAGGTGCGCCGACAACCGTGCCGACGCAGCTCAGGATCGGATATGACGGGCAGCGGTTTTTCCCTTCGCTGCCGGCGGTTCCGCCCGGCCCAATCATTATCGAAGTGCAGAATTCCGGGGTGGCACGCGGTTCGGTGATGCTGATCAACTGGCCGCCGGAAATCCTGGCGCCGACGGTCAAGCCCGTTCTCGACTTCGATCCCTATGTGTCGGGCGGGATGCTGCTTGCCCGGCAGACGTTTCGGCGGCTGTTTCGTGCAGAACGCGTCGAGGAGAAGGAGGGTCTCGGCATTCGTCAGGTGACCCTGCTGTTCACGGACCTCAAGGGATCGACGGCGATGTACGAGCGGCTTGGCGATCTCAACGCCTATGCGCTGGTTCGGGAGCATTTTGCATTGCTTGGCGCGACTGTGCAGGAGCATTCGGGGGCGATCGTCAAAACGATCGGCGACGCCGTGATGGCTGCGTTCTCGCGCCCGGCGGATGCCGTCTCGGCGGCGTTGCACATGCTGGCGGAAATCGAGCGCTTCAACGGCGAGCATGGCGATCCCAGCATTATCCTGAAGATCGGCGCCCATTGCGGCCCGTCGATCGCCGTGACCTTGAATGAAAACCTCGATTACTTCGGTCAGACCGTCAATGTTGCCGCGCGCGTGCAGTCGCTGGCCGATGCCGGCGAAATCTGCATTTCCGAAGCCCTGTATTCGGCGCCCGGCGTCGGCGACCTGCTTTCCGGCCACCGGCTGGTTGCCTTCGAGGCTCCTCTGCGGGGCGTTGAGGGAACGGCTTGTGTCTACCGCGTGATGCCTGACTAGAGCATGTCGCGCTAAACCGTGCAGATCTCCACCCACAGTTCGATCATGTTGCCAGCACGATATGCGTGGCATGTTCGCTCGCCACATGCTCGACCACGCGGAAGCCAAGGGAGGGCAAGTCGATTCCGGTGAACATCGCTTCGCCCTTGCCGAGCATGACGGGCGAGATCGCGAAATGCAGTTCGTCGATCAGTCCGGCCTGTAGATATTGGCGGACGGTCTCGACGCCGCCGCCGATCTTGACGTCCTTGTCGCCGGCCGCAGCCTTCGCCTGATCGAGCGCCTCATGAATGCCGCCGGTGATGAAATGGAAGGTGGTGCCGCCCTCCATGGCGATCGGCTCGCGCGGGTAGTGGGTGAGGATATAGGTCGGCGCATGGTAAGGCGGGTTCGGACCCCACCAGCCTTTCCACGCATCGTCGGGCCATTCGCCGCGGATCGGGCCGAACATGTTGCGCCCGAGAATGAAGGCTCCGAAATTGGCCATGGCACGGGACGCATAATCCTCGTCTATGCCCGACGACCCATCGTCCTTGCCCATCGTCGCGCGGAAGGTGCGCGTGTGGAAGAACCACTGGAACATCTCCGGCCCGCGTTTTCCGAGCGGATCATTCAAGCTTTGCTCCGGCCCGGCGCCGAAACCATCCACGGAAACGGAAAAACCCGCCACGCGCACCTTGGGCATGCTCTCCTCCTGATTGCTTTTTGAAACTGGTTGTTTTCTCGCACATGTGATCCTATAATGCAACTGGTTTTTACTGGAGACGCCTAGTGGATATTGAATTACGGTCCGGCTGCCCGATCAACTTGACGATGGAGGTGCTGGGCGACCGGTGGAGCCTCATCATCATCCGCGATATCATGTTCGGCAACCGCCGGCATTTCCGCGATCTGCTCAACAATTCGGAGGAGGGGATCGCTTCCAATATCCTGGCGGCGCGGCTGAAGCGGCTGCTCTCACTCGGCTTCATCAGCAAGCGGGACGATCCGAGCCACAGCCAAAAAGCAATCTACAGCCTGACGGAGCCGGCGATCCAACTCGTTCCGCTCTTCGCCATGATCGGCGCCTGGGGCAGGCGGCATCTGCCGGTGACGGAGGATCTGAGCATCCGCGCGCAGCTTCTCGAAGAGGGCGGGCAGCCGCTCTGGGACGACTTCATGGTGGACCTCCGGCAGATCCACATCGCCGATCCGATCGGCGGGGCGAACGGGACGGTGACCTCGCCGGTGCTGGCGCGGCTGACGGCGGCGTTTCTGAAGGTACGGGAGAAGATGGTGGCGGGAGCCTGACGGTGCGCCGACAGAGTGCGCGCGGCCGCGGCCGCATGGTTCGGCTATGAAACTCCCATCGGGAGTGGAAGGGTTTGCGCCAAGGCCGCTAACGGTCTGTCTGCATTTGGCGCTCATAGCGTCCCCGCTCTGCCGGCGCTGCAGCGTGCAGCCATTGCGCTCGCGTCCGCGCCATTCTCATCATCCCGCCAAATGGGGTCGATCTCCGCAGACAGGCCGGCTACCGCGCCCATGCTCAGTGGGCGTGAGCGGATTGATTGCAGCTCATTCCTAATCTAGCAAGCCGATCCGTTCGTCCAAAGCGGCCTTCAAATAGAAGCCTCGAATACCAGATTTCGCAGTCAATCAGTCGTCCACAAACGCCGAGTAGTGTGCCTTTTGTGAGGGGTAATAATCCTCGAAGGACGGCAGCGTCTTGCCTTCGCGTGCGGCAACCAGCATGTCGAGGTAGTACTCCCAGCCCGGACCTATGTCGCCAGCGGCTTTCCGGTCGCTCAGGGGCTGCACGAAACGCAACTCCGTCTTGTCGTTCGTCTGTGTCAACGTCAGCTCGATGCGCCACTCGCCGTAGTCGTCCTTCATCGTGACTACCAGACGCCGAGGTGCCTCGCACTCCTCGATCATCAAGTTCGTCCACGGCTGGCCTTTTTCGTAACGCAGTTGCAGGCGTACGACCTTTCCTGGGCCGGCGTCGCCTTCCCAACCACCGAACCAGAGCGCGGTGTGTTCGGAACTCGTCAGGCTTGTCCATACGTCATCAATGGGGGCACGAAATGTGCGCTTCAGAATCAGTTCGTTTCCACGAACGTAGCCCGTAGGTTCGGGGGCCATGCCGCCTCCTTCTTCCGTCTTGCGCAAGTTTGCGAGCTTAAAGCGAGCGCCGCCGGCGCACCATAAACGTCAAAACGGTTCTCGGTCTAGTGGCAAAGCCCGTGTGGGCCTTCGGATCAATTCAAAACCCTTGCGAGCTCCAAGTGCTAACAAATTACCGACACCCTTTGTCCACGAGGGATGGAGCAATTGAAATGCCCCATCGCCTTATCGAAATGGGAATGAATGACCGCCAGTGGCGGATGAATAGTCTTCGCAGCCTTACCTCACGAACAATATGACTATCGGCCCTGCCAGCAGGCTGGCGAGGATGAAGGCGGAGGGGAGGTAAGTCTCCAGGAGGCGGAGGATCGATTTTAGGTGGATCATGTCGAGGTCCTGTATCGTGATGCCTGATCCTCTGATGGAACAATTGCAGCAGCATGACCGGCTGCCTTTCAAGTTCCGCAATGTTGCTGCAACCCTTGCGACCGAAATAGGGGCGCAAGGGTTGGTTTGGCGATGCGGATTCTGCTGATTGAGGATGAGAAGGAGCTGGCCGGGGCGTTGTCTGCGGCGCTTGGCAAGCATGGGATCGTGACCGATCACACGGCGCATCTGGGTGATGCCGTCGAGCTGACGCGGCAGAACCTCTATGATGCGATCCTGCTCGATCGGCGCCTGCCAGACGGCGAGGGGCTGCGCTTCATTCCGGAGCTCAGGCGCACGGGGAGGGATACGCCGATCATCGTGCTGACGGCGCTGAATGAGCCGAAGCAGCGGGTGGAAGGGCTCGATCTCGGCGCCGACGACTATCTCGGCAAGCCGTTTCTGGTCGAAGAACTGATGGCGCGGCTTAGGGCCGTGCTGCGCCGGCCGCCGAACCTTTCAGAACTGAAGATCATCGCCGGGCGGATGGTGATCGATCCGCTGCATCTGAGTGTCACCGTCGGCGACACGCCGCTCGACCTGCCCCGGCGCGAGCTTCTGGTGCTCGTCGCTCTCGCCAGGCGCAAGGAGAAGACGGTGCTGCGCTCGACGCTGGAGGCGGCGGTCTACAATTATGAGGAAGAAATCCAGTCGAACGCGCTCGATGCGCATATATCGCGGCTGCGCAAGCGGCTGACCGATGCCGGGGCCGAGGTTTCGATCCACAATATCCGCGGCGTCGGCTACCTCATGAGGGAAGAGTGATGGGCGGGGGGAGCAAGGCCAATCCTTCGCTCTGGTGGCGGCTCAGCTGGCAGCTCAGCCTCGGCTTCGTCGGCGTGGTGACGGCCGTCATCATCGGGCTCTGCTTTTACGGCGCGGCGATCCTGTCGCCGAATGTTGCGCTGGAGGACCACATCACCGCGGTGCTGGCTCCGGCCGTTGCGCTCGATGCCGAAGGGCGGCTTGAAATCAAGGATACGCCGGAGCTCGACGCGCTGAAGCGAGAATATGACGGGCTCTGGTATGTCGCGGCCACGACGAAGGGATCTTACGTGTCCTACGGAAGCATTCCTGCCGTCTACGGGGAACTTGCGCGCCTGACCTATCTGTTCGAAGGGGCCGATATCAGGGGATCGACCGCAACTGACGAGATCGCCTCCGTGGAAAGCGTGGAGACCGCGATCGGCGAGTTGAGGGTGCTGTTCGGCGGCGTCGCGGACAGGGGCTGGCCTGTCTTTACGCTGATGGGGATCGCCTATCCGATCTACATCCCGCTGCTCGCCATTGCCGTGCCCGCGGTTTTTCTCGCCGTTCCCAGGATCGTCGAGCGCGGCCTCGCCAGTGTCAGCGAGGTCGCTCGCAAGGCATCGGAGATCGAGCCGCGCCGCTACGATGCGCGCCTGCCGCTGGGCGGCATTCCGAGGGAGGTCGCTCCGCTGGTGATCGCCTTCAATGAGGCGCTCGACCGGCTGGAAAACGAGCACCGCAAACGGCAGCACTTCCTCATCGATGCCGCGCATGAACTGAGGACGCCGATCGCGATCATGCAGACCCGGATCGACGGGACGGCCGCAGGGCAGGAGCGCCGGCGACTTCTCGACGACGTCGCGCGTCTGGCCGAGACGGCCGAACAGCTGCTCGATTTCGAGCGTAACGACCAGGCGAGCGATCTTCATCAGAGCGTGGACCTCGTCGAAATTGCCCGCGGCGTCGTGGCCGATCTTGCGCCGCTGGCGATCGGTGACGGCTACCAGATCTCGTTTCAGAGCGAGGTCGAGAGGCTGGAACGCAAGGGCAGCCCTTCGGCCTTGCCGCGAGCTGTCAGCAACCTGGTGCGCAACGCCATCGACCATGGCGGCGGCAGCGGCATGATTACCGTGTCGGTGTCGGCTTCCGGCGGCGGGCGGATCAGCGTCACCGATGAGGGACCTGGCATTCCGGCCGAGCATCGCGAACTGGTGTTCGAGCCCTTCTACCGCGTCACCCCGAAGAGCAAGGGGGCGGGGCTCGGCCTCAGCCTCGTCAAGCAGATCGTGGTGAACCACGGCGGCGAGGTCCGCATCGAGAGCCGTGCGGTCGGCACCGAGGTGGCGATCCAACTGGGATAGGCCGGATTGTCTCCGGCGGCCGATGCTGCCGGAAAGGATGTAATGCTGCGGCAATTCTTCGCCGCCACTTTCGCCTGACATCATCGGCGACGGAGGCCAGACAGAGTGCGCAGCAATCCATTCTCTTCATCCTTTTCAAGGGCTTCGAAGGCCTATTTCATCGCGTTGCCGCTGGCGCTTGCTGGGGCCGGATGCAGCTCGGTGCCGCTCAAGGAGGGCGGGACGCTGACTTCTTATTCCAACCTCGGCACGCCCAAGGGGAAGCTCTCGAAATCGCGTGTCTATGTCGATGGTCTCAGCCTTGCGCCGATGAAGACAGTTGCCATCGCGCCGACGAGCTTCTCCTTCAGCGCGGCGAGCCGCATCAAATCACCTGATGACAGGGCGATGGTGTCGAACGCGCTCGACCGGGCGCTCTGCATTTCTCTCAGCGACAGGTATCGGATGGTGCGGCCTGGTGAGCCCGCGGACCTGACGATCCGCTCCGTCGTCACCGATATCGTGCCGACCAACAAGACGATGGCAGGCGTTTCAACCGTCGTGACCGTCGGCACGGGCTTTGCGCTGCCTGTCAGTGTGCCGCGTCTACCGGTCGGGCTCGGCGGGCTGGCTGTGGAGGCCGAGGCGGTCGACGGCTCTGGCGCGCAGCGCGCCGCCATGGTCTGGGCGCGCGGCGCGAACTCGCTGCAGAACAACCCGCGCGTTTCCCAAGTGGGCGATGCCTACGGCCTTGCGGCGAAATTCAGCAGCGAATTTTCCCGCATGCTGATTGCGGGCAAGGAGCCGAAGGGGCTGGACCTCTCGCTTCCCTCGCGCCAGCGGATAAAATCCTGGTTCGGCGGTAAGCCGAAATACGTCGCCTGCGATGCCTTCGGCCGCGAATCCGGGCTGGTTGGGGCGGTCGCCGCCAAATATGGCGCGCCGCCGCAATGGACCGAGAAGAAGCCGAAGCCGGTGGCTGGCTATTGACCGACGCTCAGCCCACCCCGAGCTGGGCCGATGGGACGGACGGAGAAGGGCGACAGCCTTTGCTCCGTTCGTTTTTAACGTACGGATGTGTTTTCAGGCGGCGGATGCGGGATGTAGCCAGAAATAGAGTTTGGTCCGCTCGGGTCTGTCGGAGGAGTGCGGACCGCACATGAAGAATTGCCCACCGTTGCGCTCGATCACGCGCCTCGAGGCATCGTTGCCCGCGTCGCAGAGAATAACGAGGCGGGTGAGGCCCTGCTTTGCCGCCACATCGAGCAGGAGGCCGAGCGCGGCAGTGGCGCGGCCGCTGCGTTGCTTCCATGGCACGACCGAATATCCGACATGGCCCGAGACTTCGGGCGGCAGCTCCTCTGTGCCCTGATGAAAGCGGAGGCTGATGCTGCCGCAGAATTCGCCATCCCAGATCCAGAAGAGAAGAACCGCCAGTGGCGACCCGGACACAGTGCGCTGCCTGTCGCCTGGACTAAGATCGTCGAGAAATTTCGATTTGTCCTGGCGCAGCCGCTGGAGTTCTCCACGGATATAGGCCTGGTCGCCGCTACGACGCGGGTCGGGAGACCAACCGGCCGCAAGCGCCGCTTCGAAGCCCGACAGGTTTTCCAGATCCGGTGTTAGTAGGACCACGCGGTCGGAGGGTGTCGGGTCGTCTCCCGATGTCATAGGTCACCTTGCAAATGCAGCCGCTCGGAAGCGCGATCCTGGCTAAACAAGCACGACCGGGAGCCGCTGGGAAGCGGTTTGCGACAGCAAAACGCCCCGCACGGTGATGCGGGGCTGAGTGCAGTGCCGCGGGCTGGATTTAGCGGCACTGACGGCGCGGGCCGTAATTCGGCTGGTAGGTGTTGTCCCAGGCGCGGTATGACCGGTAGCGCGCGTAGCAATATTCGGCATGCGAGCTATAGGCACGCGAACGATAGGCGGCGCGCGGCTGGGAGGCGATGATGCTGCCGATGATGGCGCCGGCCGCCAGGCCGCCAATAATGGCGCCCGTATTATCGTGCCGCCGCCATCTGCGATCATAGCGGCGGTCCCACCCATAGCGGTCATCTCGATAATAGTGGCGGTCGCGGTAGTAGCGCCTGTCACCGTAATATCTGCGACGATCGCCGTAGCGCGAGCAAACGATCGAGAACCTGCTGCACCCGACAGTCATGATCCGGGCATCGGCATTTGCCGGCGCCGGTGCGGCGGCCGATTGAACGGGGCTCGGCACAAATGTCGGGCCTGCCGCAGCCGGCATTCCGGAAAAGGCTGTGGTTATCGACAGGGCGATGATGGCGAATCTGTTCATGTCATTCACCTTGAATCGGATGTACTGGGGGTAACGCTTATCAAGAAAATAGGTTCATTTTGGAGCGAAGGGGGCGGATCTATGTGCGTCTTCACTAACCCAAGCGAGACTCGAGCCCCGGCTCTGACGATTTCAATATATTCATGGCTGCGGGTTTGGCAGGGATCGAGATTTACTGAGGGCGCGCGCGGGAAGGGTGACGTCACGATATTTCCCTCAAAAGATGCGGTTAGCGTAGCCTCCGGCTCTTCGCCAGTGTCGAACGACCCCGGATTCCGCAGGAAGTTCAAATTGCAAATAGATCTTAAACTGGTTCTTATGGAGCTGCTGCTTCAATGCCTGACAGATAACGGCGTCACCTCTAATGTCAGAAAGACTACCATGCAGCTCTCCAGAATTATCGGCCTTCTCTGTCTCTCCACGACCCTGGCGCTTGCGCCCCTGAACATCGTCCTTACCGATACTTCGCCAGCCTTCGCAAAGGGCGGTGGCGGCGGTGGCGGCAACGGAGGTGGCGGTGGCGGCGGTGGCGGCGGCGGGAACGGTGGCGGCAACGGCGGCGGGAATGGAGGCGGAAATAGCAGCGGCAGCCAAAGCAGCGGCGGCGGCAAAGGAAATTCCAGCTCGGGAGGAAAGGCTGAAAGCGGCCGCGGTGCAAACAAGTCCACCGGCAAGAGCGGCAAAGCGAATACGACCAAGCAGGGAGCCACCACGAAGGGCGCCGCCAAGAAGACGACCTCCGTCAAAGCGCCGGCGGAAAAGCTGGCAAAGAAACCCGCAGCGCAGCTTGCCGGTCTCAATTCCTTGAAACGCAATTTCCATGCCCTCATGAAGACGGCGGATCCGCGCATGGCTGCGATCGCGGCGTTCAGTACCGCTTACGCCCAGTATGAGCTGACCAACGGGGTGGCTCCGCCAGCCGACGATCCGCTGCTGGGTGATGCGGCGCTGTCGGCAGCGCTTGCCGCCGCGACCAAGACGGGCACGCTCACTCCGGAAACTTTGAGCTGGGCAAAGGACACACTCGGAGTCGGAACGGCCGTTGGCACGATTGACCGGATGAGGGAAACCATGGCGGCGCAGGCGCCGACGGAGGAGACCCCTGCAACGGAAACTACGACCGGCGATACCGTCGAGCCGGGCGAGACGACAGATCCTGCCACGACTGCGGAAACGGTTGAAACCGGCACGGGCAGCACGGAAGAAGCATCGGCAACCACCGAGCCCACGCCGGCTGTCGATCCAACCGAAACCTCCGCCGCAGCGACGAGCACCGAGGAAACCGGTCTCTGAGTCAACGGAAGGCGTGAATGACTACGCCGATCGTGAAGAGGATTAGGGCAGGTGCGGCTAAGGGAAGAAAGCCACGGAGGGTCTGACGCGCGCCGTCAGACTCGCTTCCCGCCGGCAAGCAGACGAAGCTGGTTTTCATCATGCACGCCCTGCCGATAAAGCTCGATGATCAGGGCGCCGAGCCGGTCGGCTTCCCCGCCTGATCTATCGATATTGAGTCCGCTGCACAGGGTTTCGTGCACACGCCTGCAAATATCGAGATCTTCGGAGGCGAGTGGTTCGTCACGTGTACTGAACAGCTTGTCTGACATCGCAACCAGCCCTTTTTGGGATGCCGTGAATCGCTATTGATTGGGCAAAAAGATAATTTCGCTGCCTTTGCTCTGCAAGATGGGCGAACGTCCGAAATCAAAACAATATGGGACCGGCACCAAGACGCGGGGCCAGGGGGATGGGGTGGTCAGTGCCTCAGCCCGAAGGAACAGGCGGGGCGGAGATCTATTTGGCCGCGGGATCCTTGCCGCCCTGCTGCGACAGGCGCAGCTCTTTCAGCCGTTTGGTTTTCTCCCGGCGAGCCCGCTGCTCCGCCTCGATCGTTTCCTTTGCGGCTCGCTCGGTATTTTCGAAACGATCCTGCCGGTAAGCCTTTGATGAGGGTTCACGTTCTCTTTTCATGGCCGCTAAACGCAAATCGACGAAAACGGTTTCATATTAAAGCGGTTTTCACGGAAAGCGGCGCGGCCGGCGGGCGCCTCGTAGCGCCCGGCGACCTGTCAGATCAGCCCTTGATAAAGGCAAGGATGTCCGGGTTTATGATGTCGGCATGGGTGGTGCACATGCCATGCGGGAATTTCTCGTAGACCTTCAGCGTCGCATTCTGCAGGAGCTTGGACGAAAGCAGCGCGGAGTCGGCGATCGGCACGATCTGATCGTCGTCGCCATGCATGACGAGGGTCGGGACGGTGATGATCTTCAGGTCTTCGGTGAAGTCGGTTTCCGAGAAGGCCTTGATACCGTCGTAATGCGCCTTGGCGCCGCCGATCATGCCCTGGCGCCACCAATTGTTGATGACCGGCTCCGACACTTTCGCATCCGGCCGGTTGAAGCTGTAGAAGGGGCCGGCCGGCAGGTCATGATAGAACTGGGCGCGGTTGGCGGCGAGCTGCCTGCGCAGGTCGTCGAAGACCTCGATCGGCAGGCCGCCCGGATTGGCTTCGGTTTTCACCATGATCGGCGGTACGGCGCCAATGATGACGAGCTTGGCGACCCGGCCCTGTGGCTGGCCGTGGCGGGCGACATAGTGGGTCGCTTCGCCGCCGCCGGTGGAATGGCCAACATGGACGGTATTCCTGAGATCGAGCTGCTCGACGACAGCGGCGGCATCGGCAGCGTAATGATCCATGTCATGGCCGTCGGCCACCTGGGTGGAGCGGCCGTGACCACGCCGATCATGGGCGACGACCCGGTAACCCTTGTCGAGGAAGAACAGCATCTGCGCGTCCCAGTCGTCGGAACACAGCGGCCAGCCGTGATGGAACATGATCGGCTGGGCAGTCTTCGACCCCCAATCCTTGTAGAAGATCTCGACGCCGTCCTTAGTTGTGACTGTGCTCATCTCATGGCTCCTTGTGGGTTGCGCTGACTAAACAGGCTGCTACAGGCGGGATTGGTCGCGCCACGAGCGCTGACGCCGATGGCGGGCATAGGAAAGTCGCGCCTGGGGGATGGAATCAACAATATGATGATGTGCTTATTAAATGCCTCGTTCTACTCTATTGATATGACAGAAAAATCGGCTAGCAGGAGGCTCAGTGCCCTGTTAACCGGTAACGGCGACGCAATATGGTGAGGATTTACCCGACTGCTTCGCACTGCGACATTCCTTGATCACGGTACCTCGGCAGCGCAGTGAAGGCGGCCGAGCTAACGGGCAATGTCCGCAATGAGCCACGTTATTCCCGTTTGTGCAATCTATACGTTCGGCTAGGTGTGTTTCTCCTTCGATTATGTTGTGCCGGACGCAGCGCGCTGGCGCTCACTTGAACGGGGATCGACGCCCAACCATCTATCCCTCACAACAACGTCATGGCGACGATCGCATCCGCGATTGCTTTGCCGGCGGTGGGACGGCCGTCTGCCGCCTGAGGATCAAATCATGGGTTACATGGATAAGGATATAGTGCCCCAGAATGATGGGGCGTTGATCGATGCCTATTCGCTATCGATCGCAGCAGCAGTCGACACGGTCGGGCCGGCGGTCAGCCGGATCGAGCGGGTGGGAGGTCGGCAGGGGCACGGGTCAGGCTTTGCCATCTCGCCCGACGGCCTGATCATTACCAACAGCCACGTCGTCGACGACGCCAAGCTTGTTCGCATCACGACGCCTGATGGGCTCATCACCGAAGGCCGGGTGCTCGGCCGGGATGTCGATACCGATATCGCTCTTATCCGCGCCAATTCCAGCACCGGCGCGTGGGCGAGGCTCGGCGATTCCCAGCGTCTGCGCAGGGGCCATATCGCAATCGCGATCGGAAATCCGCTGGGCTTCGAATGGACTGTCACTGCTGGTATCGTCTCGGCGCTCGGCCGCTCGATGCGGGCGGCCAGCGGCCGGCTGATGGAGGATGTCATCCAGACTGACGCCGCGCTTAATCCCGGCAATTCGGGCGGGCCGCTGGTGTCTTCCGGCGGCGAGGTCATCGGCGTCAACACCGCCGTCATCCAGGGCGCACAGAGCATCGCCTTTGCCGTCGCGTCGAACACGGCCAATTTCGTGGTGTCGGAGATCCTTCGCTATGGCCAGGTCAGACGCGCCTTCATCGGTATTTCAGGCGACACGATCGTGTTGCCGCGCCGGGTGGCGCTTGCGGCAGGCACGGTTCAGACGACTTCCGTTCGCATCCGGCGTGTCGAACCGGAAGGCCCGGCGGCAAAGGGGGGATTGCAGGAGGGCGATTACATCCTCGCCATCGACGCCAGCCCGGTCGGCGGCGTCGACGATATCGTCAGGTTGATGGATGGCAGCAGGATCGGCAGAGAGACGGAAATCCTGGTGTTCTCGGTGGCCGGCCGCATCGAAAAGAAGATGCTGCTGCCGATGGCGCGGTCATAATGGCTGTTGCCATGACAGGTGCTGACAGCTGCGACTTACCGAATGAGTGCGCCAGCCATGACTTGCATGCTTCTGCCGGCGTAAGGAGAGCCGAATTCCCCTACGTCAGGCGCTGACCGCCTCCGGCTCCGTTCCGGAAAAATCCACTGCGGCAAAGGCGGCCGCCAGAACTTCCGGTCCGGCGCCGCTTTTTGCCGCGTCG
Organism: Rhizobium aethiopicum; assembly: GCF_900094625.1. Classification (GTDB taxonomy): domain Bacteria; phylum Pseudomonadota; class Alphaproteobacteria; order Rhizobiales; family Rhizobiaceae; genus Rhizobium; species Rhizobium aethiopicum. Next base: position 60,143 of record NZ_FMAJ01000001.1, read on the forward strand.
GTGGAGAGGATCTGACGATAGCGCCGGGCGCCGGGCAGGCCGGTGAACAGGCCGACCATGTGGCGTGCCACATGCTGCAGCCGGCCGCCGGCGGCGATATGGCGCTCGGCATAGGCCATCATCCTGTCACACAACGCCTGCCAGTCGGGTTCGGCCGCCGCCGCACCGAAGAAGCGGCGGTCGACGTCAGAAAGGATCGCAGCATTCTGATAGGCGGCCCGGCCGAGCATGACACCGTCGACATGGGCGAGATGAGAGTCGGCCTCGTCGAGCGTGCGGATGCCGCCGTTAATGCCGACAAACACATCCGGCCAGCGCTGTTTCATTCGGTAGACGATCTCGTAATCGAGCGGCGGGATCTCACGGTTTTCTTTAGGGCTCAGGCCCTTCAGCCAGGCCTTGCGCGCATGGATCCAGATGGCGTCGGCGCCTGAATCGAGGACGCGGGCGATGAGCGCGGGCAGCGCCTCTTCCGGCTCCTGCTCGTCGACGCCGATCCGGCATTTCACCGTCACCGGCATGGTGGCGACCGCCTTCATTGCCGCGACGCATGCGGCCACCGTCTCCGGCGTCAGCATCAGGCAGGCGCCGAAGGTTCCCGACTGTACACGGTCGGAGGGGCAGCCGACATTGAGGTTGATTTCGTCATAGCCATAGGGTCCGGCGAGCTTCACCGCCTCGGCGAGTTTGGCCGGGTCCGAACCGCCGAGCTGCAGCGCAAGCGGATGTTCCGCGGCGTCATGGCCGAGCAGGCGTTCCCGCGGTCCGTGGATGATCGCGTCAGCCACCACCATCTCTGTATAGAGCAGCGCCTGCCGGCTGATCTGGCGGTGGAAATAGCGGCAATGCCGATCCGTCCAGTCGATCATCGGGGCCACCGCAAATATCGGCCTCTTCTCTGTCATCGACGGTTTCATTTGTCCTTGTAGCCGTGGCGCCCAATGGCGGCGCCGCATCGCCCGGCGGGCGAGATCATCATTAAGGGTGCATATAACACCTGGCCGTGCGATCGACAAATGCAAGCGCCGCAAACAAAAACGGCGCCCCTTTCGGAGCGCCGTTCCTGCCGCCGAAGCGATAATCTAGCTTACGAAGCCGAGATGTTGACAGCCTTCGGGCCCTTGCCCATGCGGTCCGGCTCGGTGTCGAAGGTAACCTGCTGGCCTTCGCGCAGCGACTGGATGCCAGAGGCCTGCAGCGCAGAAATGTGGACGAAAACGTCCTTCGCGCCGCCGTCCGGCGTGATGAAACCAAAACCCTTGTCCTGGTTGAAGAATTTTACAGTGCCTTTGGTGGCCATTGGGAGCGTCCTTTTCCCTTAGTCTGTGTAGTATCCGCGCCCCCGAGAGGAAGCGGACGGCTTTAGCTTTCGCCCCGAATCGATGGGACGAAGGGTCAGTCGGAGAAGTCACGTACGGGGAAAGAACGTCTACGCAGGCGGGTATTCCCGCGCCCCTTCCATAAAGGAAGAGATACCACATCAGTCCAGTCACCGGCATGCAAATGCCCGAGTAGGTGGATTGGTGCCATCATTTCGGTCAAAATGCAAGCGACATTATTGTGGCATGTCCTTTATCGCGACAGGAAATGCCGAAGATTCAGATACTTGACCAAAAGTTAGCAGATACTTTCACAGGTGTTCCAAATCGGGATTGTGTGCCGAAATGGGATGAGAGGCCGGAGCTAGGGGAGAAAGGGTCGGACTGTCTCCTACCGGGCCTCATCCAGCAGTCCACTCAGGCTCCAGGGATTGTCGCCCTGCTGATTGGCGATATCGTCGACCTTCCAGCCGCCGTGCTCGCGTACCAGGCTGTAGAAAAGCGTCACCTCTTGGCCGTTTTCGAACTGCACCTCCACCTCGGCCTTGCCGTCCAGCAGGATCGGCTGGCCGATCCTGACGTTGCTCGCTTCACCATCCTGGCCTGATATAACCGGATCGAAGTCGACCGCGCCGACATCGCCCTCCGGCGTGTTGTCGAGGTCGGCCTGGAGAAGCTTGTTCAAACGGTCGGAAAAGAAGACTGAGTAGGGCGAGGGCGCCTCGGCGTCGCTCCTGTCGGTGTCGTAGCTGTAAAGCGCCTTGAGCAGCGCCTTCGGTGTCTTGTAGGTCTCGGCCAAGGCGGGCAGAGCCGCGAACGCCGAGATGGCAAGGGCGAGGATGACAGTGGGCAGGCGCATGCAGACTCTCCTCGGATAAGCAGGGAATCATAGCCGAAACAAGCGTCGAGGTGGAGCGGCATTTTATGCGGTGGCCGACGTAGCTGCCGGCCCCGCCATCTCCCGCGGGTCCTCTAGGCGTCGCCAAAAAATTGCCGCCGGTGGGCTTGCAAGACCGCAAGCCCACCGGCGCTGAAGATCGATCATGACGCATCTCGGCGTCCGTCAGCAGTGCTGCCGCGACTAGATCAGAGTGTCATGCAGCAGACTAGAAGACGACAGCTCGAACACGTCCTTCACGGCAAGGGTGAAGTCGCGGCTGGTGGTGTTTCCGGCCGCGTCATAGGCCTCGGCGGTGAAGGTCAGGCTGTGGGTGCTTTCGTAGTCGATCGCAGCCTTGGTCTGGATCTTGTTGCCGACGAGCTTGAAGATGCCGTCGGCATCATCCGTCAGCCGCCACTTCACCGTGCCGCCTTCCGGATCGACGGCGGAGAGAAGGCCGACCGAGGTGCCGATCGCGACATTCTCGGAGATCGAACTGCGCGAGAAGGAGAGCTTGATCGGCGCCTGGTCGACCGGGGCTTCGTTGACGTCGAGCACGTTGATCGTGATGTCCTTTTCGACCGTGACCTTACCGTCGGAGACGGCCACCTTGATCGTGTGCGACTTGGCCGTCTCATAATCCAGCGCCTTCGAGGTGACGATGCGATTGCCCTTCAGCCGGAAGTGATCATCGGCACCCTCGAGCAACGTGTAGGTGAGGGTGTCGCCGTCGGCGTCCTTGGCGCTGAGCAGACCGACCGTGGTCCAGATCGGCGTGTCCTCGGAGAGGGCGGTTTTCGACAGCTGGATATTGGTCGGGGCGGAATTGTTGGGTTTAAAGGTCTCCGTGGCGAAATCATAGACGCCATCGGCAAACCGTGCGAATTCGACGTCTGTCAGCGTATCCGTCCCGTCCTCGGCGCTCGTCAGGATGTGATCGCCATTGTCCAGAGCGAGGGAATAGGTGGCGAAATTGCCGGAGAAGACGGCAGTGTCGTCTCCTGCGCTGCCGTCGAAAATGTCGTTGCCGCCAGTGCCTGTAAAGACGTCATTGCCGCCACCGGTCTTGACGTCGATGCCGAAAACGGTGCCGCTGATGGAGGCCGAGCGGTTTGCCAGTTCGTCTGATAGATCCGCATGGGCCGAGTCAGCCAATCTCAAGGATATGACCTCGCCCTCAGAGGCTGTTCCATTGGAAACGACGATCTGCTCGAAATCTTCGAACTGAGCGGCGGAACCTACAGCATAGGCTCCCAGCGTAGCCAGGATTTCGAAATTCTTGACCGTAAGCCCGACAAGGATGCCGGATTGCAGCGTATCGATGTCGGCGCCGCCGTCGATCGTTCCTGAGGAGGTAAAGCTGGCTCCGGTGATGTTCACCGTATCGTCGCCGCTGCCCGCGTCAATATCGAAGACTTCAACGTGGGTGCGCAAGTCGCCATCGGTTATGGTATCGTCGCCTGTGCCGCTTTTGATGATGTCGTTGCCGGCAGCGGCATAGATCCAGTCGTTGCCAGCGCCACTGTCAAAGACGTCGTTGCCATCGGTGCCTTGAAGGTCGTCGTTCCCGCTGCCGGTCTTGACGTCGATGCTGGACCCGTTGCCAACGATGTAGGCCGAGCGGCTTCCCAACTCGTCGGAAAGATCGGCATGCGCACTATCCGTCAGTACCAAATTGACGCGATAGTCTTCATGGCCTGGTTCATTGTCGACGACGATCCTCTCAAAGCTCTCGAATTGCGCTGCAGTACCAACCACGTTGGCTAGACGCGTTTCAAGGATTTCGAAGTTTTGGATCATTATGCCAGCAAGGTTATAGGCCTGCAGCGTGTCGGTGCCGGCGCCGCCGTCGACTATTCCTGAATTCTCGAAATCGTTAGCATTGGCCAAAGTTACGGTATCATTGCCGTCGCCCGCGTCGATATTAAAGACTTCCGTGTCGGCGTAAAAGTCATTGCCATCCACTATCGCATCATCGCCTGCGCCGCCCGTGATGACGTCGTTGCCGATATCGTCATAGATTTTGTCGTTGCCTTCGCCACCAATCAACATGTCATTGCCGGCATGGCCGTAGATCGTATCGTTGCCGGCGTTGCCGTCAAAAATGTCGTCGCCGTCGGTCCCAGTCAGTTGGTCGTCGCCGCTGCCGGTCGCGACGTCGATGCCAGATGCGGTTCCCGTGATGTAGACCTCCCGGGTCGCCAGCTCGTCGGAGAGATCGACATGAACACTGTCCGTCAAAGTCAAGGAGATGTGGTAGGCCGGATCGTCATAGGTGACGATCCTGTCAAAGCTTTCGAACTGGGCAGCCGAACCCGCAACGTCGCCCCCCTGCGTTTCAAGGGTCTCGAAATTCTGGATCGTCAGACCGGTCAGATTGTAGGCTTGCAATATGTCGTCGTCGGCGCCGCCGTCGATTGTTCCGGTGTCCTGCGCAGCGTAACCATTGTCCAGAGTCACGATGTCATTGCCGTCGCCCGCATCGATAGCGAAGACTTCGGTGTCGGTGTAAAAATAATCGCCGTCGAGGATCGTGTCGTTGCCCGCTCCGCCCTCGATGACGTCGTTCCCGACGGCGCCGTAGACTCGGTCGTTACCTTCGCCGCCGATTAACTGGTCATTTCCGGCATTGCCACGGAACGTGTCGTCGCCGGCGCCGCCGTCAAAAATGTCGTTACCATCGGTGCCATCGAACCGGTCGTCACCGCCTCCGGTGGCTACGTCGATGCCGGAGGCCGTGCCGTTGATGTGGACCCGGCGGACTCCCAGTTCATCGGAGAGGTCCGCATGAGCGCCATCCGTCAACGTCAACTCGATGATAAAATCGTCGTAGGCCGGATTGTCGCGGACAACGATTTTGTCGAAGCTTTCGAATTGCGCTGCTGATCCGGCAAGCGCTAATCCCGCTTCGAGGATTTCAACGTTCTGAATCGTAAGATTGGCAAGTTTGGTCCAGGGGGAGAGCGTATCGGTCCCTTCGCCACCATTGATCGTGCCTGTCAGCGTTCCGTCGTTCGACCCCAGAATTATCTTGTCGTAACCTTCCCCAGCGTCGATCGCCGTTGCCGGTATGGTGGTGGAATAGTAGTAATCGGTTATCGTGTCGTTGCCAGCGCCGCCGTTGATTGTGTCGTTGCCGGTGCCGCCGTCGAGCGTGTCGTTGCCGTCGCCGCCATTGATCGTATCATTACCGGTGTCGCCGAAGATCGTGTCCTCGCCGGCACCGCCGCTCAGCGTGTCTGTGCCGCCGCCACCCGATATAGTGTCGTTGCCAGTCCCCGTTGTGATCGCATTGTCGCCGTTCGATCCCGTCACGTTTGCGGAGACCGAGCCGAGTTCATCCGCGAGGTTTGCCGTGCCGCTACCTGAGACGACGAGAGTGACCGCATCGAGAGGGTTTTCAGCGGAATAGCGGATGACGTCGTACGCTTCGAACTGAGCGCCGCTCTTGGTGATCGATGCACCGTTCGTGTCCAGAATATTCAAGGCCATCTTTAGACTTCCAATAGATGTGTGGTACCGAAACAGAAAAATCCCCGCTTTCACGGGTTTCGCGAATCCAACCTTCAGATATCTATCCCTTTGCTACATGAGCTTGCGGCAAGGGCTTCAATATCCTCCGAATGCCGCCACAGGGCGACAATCCACGGCGAAGGTCCGACCGATGGGACTTGTAAGGCTGCAAGCCCCATCCTTCCATGGTTAGCGGCTAGATCAGCGCCTCATGCAGCAGACTAGAAGACGACAGCTCGAACACGTCCTTCACGGCAAGGGTGAAGTCGCGGCTGGTGGTGTTTCCGGCGGCGTCATAGGCCTCGGCGGTAAAGGTCAGGCTGTGGGTGCTTTCGTAGTCGATCGCAGCCTTGGTCTGGATCTTGTTGCCGACGAGCTTGAAGATGCCGTCGGCATCATCCGTCAGCCGCCACTTCACCGGGCCGCCTTCCGGATCGACGGCGGAGAGAAGGCCGACCGAGGTGCCGATCGCGACGTTCTCGGAGATCGAGCTGCGCGAGAAGGAGAGCTTGATCGGCGCCTGGTTGAGCGGTGCCTCGTTGACGTCGAGAACGTTGATCGTGATGTCCTTTTCGACCGTTACCTTGCCGTCGGAGACGGCCACCTTGATCGTGTGAGACTTGGCCGTCTCGTAATCCAGCGCCTTCGAGGTGACGATGCGGTTGCCCTTCAGTCGGAAGTGATCTCCCGCGCCGTCGAGCAGCGTGTAGGTGAGGGGATCGCCGTCAGCATCCTTGGCGCTGAGCAGACCGACCGTGGTCCAGATCGGCGTGTCCTCGGAGAGGACGGTTTTCGAGAGCTGGATATTGGTCGGGGCGGAATTGGCGTCGGGTGTGAAGCTTCCCTTGGCCAGATCGTAGATGCCATCGGCAAAACGCGCGAATTCCATACTATTCAGCGTGTCCGTCCCTTCCTTCGCGCTCGTCAGGATATGATTTCCATTGTCGATCGCGAACGAGTAGTTGGCGAAATTGCCGGAGAAGACCGCCGTGTCGATGCCCGCGCCGCCAAGCAGCACGTCATTGCCGGCGCCGCCCTCGAATCTGTCGTTACCCTCAGTCCCGAAGAAGTAATCGTCGCCGCCGCCGGTCTTGACGTCGATGCCGAAGGCGGTGCCGAAGATGTGGACGTGGCGGTTTGCCAACTCATCGGAGAGATCGGCACGGGCGCTGTCCGTCAGCGTCAGTGCAAGCACATCATTCTCGTAGCCCGGCTCGTCGTATATGACGATCTTGTCGAAGCTTTCGAACTGGGCGGCCGAAGCAAGAACCTCGGCTCCGGCCGTTTCAAGGACTTCGACGTTCTTGATCGTCAGGCCCGCAAGACCGATGAATTCCATGCCCGGAGCCAAAGTCGGCTCGATGACGCGCAACGTGTCCGTACCGGCTCCGCCGTCGACTGTTCCGGAAAGTGCGGAAGAGTGTGACTGCAGGTTGATGGCATCGTTACCATCGCCGGCGTCAATATCGAAGGCTTCAGGGGCGGTGGAAACATTATCGCCATCGGTGATCGTGTCGTCGCCCGTTCCACCCCTGATGACGTCATCGCCGGCCTTGCCATTGATGATGTCGTTGCCCCCATTGCCGTGGAAAACGTCGTTGCCGTCCGTGCCCGTAAAGTCGTCGTTGCCGCCGCCGGTCTTGACGTCAATGCCGGAGACATAACCGGTTATGAAAGCCCCGCGATCTCCCAATTCGTCGGAAAGATCGAGGTGGGCGCTGTCGGTCAATGCCAATGAGGGGCTATAATCGTCGGCCGGATTGTCCGAGTAGACGATCTTATCAAAGCTTTCGAACTGCGCGCTCGAACCGGCAACCAACCATCCCGCCGTTTTAAGGACTTCGATGTTGTCGATCGTCAGGCCCCTGAGCGAGGAGGCTTGCAGAGTATCAATCCCAGCACCTCCATCGATTGTTCCGGAAACCTGTGGAGTGAACGTCTCCACGGTTATGGCATCGTCGCCGTCGCCTGCATCGATGTCGAAGACTTCCGGGAGAAAGCCGCCAAATCCACCATCGGTGATTGTATCGTTGCCGTCGCCGCCGATCAATTTGTCGTTGCCGCCATTTCCAATGATCGTGTCATTGCCGGCGCCGGCGTCGAAAATGTCGTGGCCGTCGGTTCCCGTGAATTGATCGTCGCCGCCGGCGGTCTTGACGTCAATGCCGGAAACGGTGCCGCGGATGCTGGCCGCGCCGTTTCCCAGTTCGTCGGAAAGATCGAGATGGGCGCTGTCCGTCAATGACAATGCGGCGGGAAGGTTCTCGCTCGGATCGTTCGAGTAGACGATCTTGTCGAAGCTTTCGAACTGCGCTGCCGAACCTGACACCAACGATCCCGCCGTTTCAAGGATTTCGATGTTCTTGATCGTCAGGCCGCTTAGCCAGGGCGCTCGCAGAGTATCAATCCCGGCGCCGCCATCGATTGTTCCGGAGAGCGCCGGGGTCTGCAAGGTAATGACATCGTCGCCGTCGCCCGCGTCGATGTCAAAGACTTCAGGGGAAAAGCCGAATGAATCACCATCAAAGATGATGTCGTTGCCCGCTCCAGCCCTGATGACGTCATTGCCGGCATCGCCGAAGATTTCGTCGTCGCCCTTGCCAGCGTCCAACCTGTCATCGCCGGTATTACCGTTGATGTAGTCGTTGCCATCGCCCGTGTCGATAATGTCGTTGGCGGCGGTGCCGATCACGTTGTCCTGAGTGCTTCCGGTCGTGAGGTCGATACCGGATACGTCGTTGTTGCCAGAGATGTAGTTTCGGTCGCCTGCCAGCTCGTCGGAGAGATCGAGATGGGCTCCGTCCGTCAAGACCAAGTTAACGGAAGAATCGGAGCTCGAACCGGTGATCTTGTCGAAGTATTCGAGCTGCGCGGTCGATGCGAAAGTTGCGAATACCCCAGTTTGGAGGATCTCGACGTTTTTGATCGTCAGGTCGTTCAGATTTGTGGCTTCCAGCGTGTCGTTGCCATCGCCGCCATCGACTGTTCCTGATATCTGGAGGAAAGTGTCGTTGAACAAAATCAATTTGTCGTTGCCATCGCCGGCATCTATATTGAAGGTTTCAGCGACATCGGAAAAATAATCTCCGTCGCTAATCGCGTCATCACCCGCGCCGCCCTTGATGACGTCGTTGCCGACGCCGCCGTAAATCTTGTCATTGCCATCGCCGCCATTGAGCAAGTCGTTGCCGGCTTCGCCATTGAGCAAGTCGTTGCCGGCGCCGCCGCTCAGCGTGTCTGCGCCACCACCACTCACTATGGTGTCGTCGCCGGCGCCCGTCGTGATCGTATTGGGGCCGCTCGAGCCCCTGACGCTCGCGGAAACCGAGCCCAACTCGTCGGCGAGGTCTGCCACGCTGGAATCTGAGACGGTGAGGGCGACGGCGGAGAGAGGATTCGCGGCGGAGTAGCGGATAACGTCGTAAGCTTCGAACTCAGCGCCGGTCTTGGTAACTGTGGCGCCGTTCGTGTCGAGAATGTGCAAGGCCATATTCAAACTTTCAAAAGATGCGTTGCATTCAAAACCAGATTCCCCAGAAGAACGGCGGCCGCTGCTCTAGGGAACAACAACCAATTGGGGAATATTTCCTATCTATGTCGGTATTAACAGCTTTTTCAATGCAGAATTGTGACTTTTAAAGGATTTTTAAGGACGACGAATTCGGTTGCCGGAATGCGGAGCGGGAAATGCCCTTCCCGAAAACCGTTCTATATTTTTCGACTGTATGTTTTCGGATCAGCAGACAGACTGCTCGCAGTATAAGGCAACGAAAATCATCTTCCGGGTAAGATTATCTGCCGTTATCGCCGAGCCCGGCCGTCGGCGTTGTTTGTCCTTGGGTGGTGACAAGCTTTGGCTTGTTTTTGACGGAGGCCGCCGCTCCGGAGCGAAAGGTTTCATGCGAGCTTGATGAGACCCGCCGCGGTAGGGGTAAAACCGCAGGCGCGGTAGAGGCCGGTCAGGTGCGGCTCGAAATCGACATGCAGCCACTCGGCGCCGCGCTCGCGGGCAATCCGCGTGGCTTCCCTGACCAACTGCGTGGCGATGCCCTGCCGGCGCATGTCCGGGCGAACGCAGGTGTCGAGGAGGAAGGCATGAATGCCGCCGTCCCAGGCGACATTGACGAAGCCAACGAGCCGGTCGTCGTGATAGGCGCCGATATGGGCGAGGCTGCGGGAGAGGACGGCGGCGAAATCGCGGCTGTGCGGACTGCCCCAGGCGGCGGAAAAGAGGGCGTTCAGTTCGCCGGCGGCGGGGAAGGGGTCGGTGCGTAGTTCCAGCATGGGCGGTTCCTCCGTTCAGCGGGCTTGAAGGATGGAATGGCAGCGCAGGCACATACCGCGACGGCGAAGAGAAAATCCCGTCGAAGGAGAATTGATGCCACGTTGCTTGGCTACGTCGACCGGCCGATGGGCGGTGACGAGCTCCGTCCGTTCCGCGTGCCCGGCGGATCGCCAGCGGCTCGCCGGTTACCGCCCCGGCCGCCCGGTCTTGCCTTTCGTCCGCCCCTTGCGCTTCTGCTCGCCTGGCTCCTCGTAACTCCCGGCGCCAACCCTACCGCGCACAACCGGCCGCACACCGTCATCACGTTCCGGCTGGCCTTCCAGTAATGGCGAGAACCGCTTCGTGCCTTTGGCGGCGTTGGGCTTGTCAGGCACATGGCCGGTCACCGGCTTTTCCGTGCGGCCGACGGTCATTTCGTCGAGGGTGTTGCGGCGGAAGAGGCTTTTGTTGTCGGCGGGGGTGGCGACGTGGCGGCCCATTTCGTCGAGTTCCGGTTTGGCGAAGTAGGTGGCTGTGGCCCCCTCATCCGCCTTGCCGGGCACCGACCGGGGTCGAGCCGCTTGTCTCGACCCTTCCTCCGGACCCCCGGCGGGGAGAAGGGACTCGCGGGTCGCTTGGGCGTTCCGCCTGATGCCTTCCATCGCCTTCGACTCTTCACGCGCCATCGGGTCGTCCATGACGGCCAGCTCGGCAGCCTTGAGGCGTTTGATTTCGTCGCGGAGGCGGGCGGCCTTTTCGAAGTCGAGGTCGGCGGCGGCGTCGCGCATGCTCTTTTCCAGCGCGTTGAGGTGGGCCTGCAGGTTGTTGCCGACCAGGTTGCCGCCGTCGGCGAAGCCTTTGCCCGAGACGCCCGAGATATCGGCGCGGACGTGGTCGCGTTCGTACACGCTGTCGAGGATGTCGGAGATCTTGGCCTTGACGGATTCCGGCGTGATGCCGTTTTCGAGGTTGTAGGCCATCTGTTTTTCGCGACGACGCGCGGTCTCGTCCATGGCACGCTGCATGGAGCCGGTCACTTGGTCGGCATAGAGGATGACCTTGCCGTCGACGTTACGCGCTGCACGACCAATGGTCTGGATCAGCGAGGTCTCGGAGCGCAGGAAGCCTTCCTTGTCGGCGTCGAGAATGGCGACGAAGCCGCATTCGGGAATGTCGAGACCCTCGCGCAGCAGGTTGATGCCGACGAGCACGTCGAAGGCGCCGAGGCGCAGGTCGCGGATGATCTCGATACGCTCCAGCGTGTCGATGTCGGAATGCATGTAGCGCACGCGCACGCCCTGCTCGTGCAGATATTCGGTCAGGTCCTCGGCCATGCGCTTGGTCAGCACGGTGCAGAGGGTGCGGTAGCCCTTGGCCGCGGTCTCGCGGATCTCGCCGAGCACGTCGTCGACCTGGGTGCGGGCCGAGCGGACCTCGACCGGCGGGTCGATCAGGCCTGTGGGGCGGATCACCTGTTCGGCGAAGACGCCGCCGGACTGTTCCATCTCCCAGCCGCCCGGTGTGGCCGAAACGGCAATCGTGTCGGGGCGCATGGCGTCCCATTCCTCGAAGCGCAGCGGCCGGTTGTCCATGCAGGAGGGCAGGCGGAAGCCGTACTCGGCCAGCGTCGCCTTGCGGCGGAAGTCTCCGCGATACATGCCGCCGATCTGCGGCACGGTGACATGGCTCTCGTCGATGAAGACGATGGCGTTGTCGGGTATGTATTCGAACAGTGTCGGCGGCGGATCGCCGGGATCGCGGCCGGTGAGATAACGCGAATAGTTTTCGATGCCCTGGCAGGAGCCTGTGGCTTCCAGCATCTCGATATCGTAGCGGGTGCGCTGCTCCAGGCGCTGGGCCTCCAGCAGGCGGCCGGCCTTCTCAAGCTCGGCGAGGCGCAGCCTGAGCTCCTCCTTGATCGCCTTGATGGCGCCGTTCAGCGTCGGCCGCGGCGTGACATAGTGCGAGTTGGCGTAGATCTTCACCGATTTCAGGTCGCCGGTCTTCTGGCCGGTCAGCGGGTCGAACTCGGTGATGGCGTCGATCTCGTCGCCGAACATGGAGATGCGCCAGGCGGCATCCTCCAGGTGGGCGGGGAAGATCTCAATGGTGTCACCGCGCACGCGAAAACTGCCGCGGGTGAAATCCATGTCGCGGCGCTTATATTGCTGGGCGACGAGATCGGCCAGCAGCTGGCGCTGGTCCAGCCGATCGCCGACATTCATCTGGAAGGTCATGGCCGTATAGGTCTCGACCGAGCCGATACCGTAAATGCAGGAGACCGAGGCGACGATGATGCAATCGTCGCGCTCGAGCAGCGAGCGCGTTGCCGAGTGGCGCATGCGGTCGATTTGCTCGTTGATCGAGCTTTCCTTCTCGATATAGGTGTCGGAGCGCGGCACATAGGCTTCCGGCTGGTAATAATCGTAGTAGGAAACGAAATATTCCACCGCATTGTCGGGGAAGAAGTTCTTGAATTCGGAGTAGAGCTGGGCGGCCAGCGTCTTGTTCGGCGCCAGGATGACGGCCGGGCGCTGCGTTTCCTCGATCACCTTGGCCATGGTGAAGGTCTTGCCGGAGCCGGTGACGCCGAGCAGCACCTGGCTGCGCTCGCCGCTCTGCAAGCCCTCGACGAGATCGCGGATCGCCGTCGGCTGGTCACCGGCGGGCTTGTATTCGGAGTCCATGCGGATGGTGATGCCGCCTTCGGATTTATCCGGGCGGGCAGGGCGGTGCGGCGTCCAAATCTTGCCGTTCTTGTGCAGCGGGTTGCCGCTTTCGATCAGCTTCGACAGCGCCTCCACCGTGGCGGTGACGCCGCCGGGCGCCAGATTGCCGGCATCCTCCAACGAGATGTCGAGACCGGCCACCGGGTTGAGACCAGCGGCGGCGCGGGTCTTCGGGTCCGAGGAGCCGCCGATCGAGACTCCGCGCGCCGTTTTGCTCGCCGTAGCCTTCTTGTTGACGCTGACGGCTTCCGAATGTTTGCGCGCCTGGTTTTCCACCGCCTTGCGGTGCTTGCCCGCTTTCGAGGCGATTTCGCGCTGGCTCTCGACGCCGGAGGCTTCGGCATCCGCCTCCAGCTGCTTCACCCAATCGGCAACGGAGCCGGAAAGCGGGGCGCCTTCAAAGGACGATTGCGGGGCTTCCTCGAAACCATTCGAGGTCGGAGATTTTTTCGGAGATCTGGCCATGGCGCGAATATGGAGAGAGTCAGCGCGAAAGGGAAGAGGGGAAGAGTACAAAAGGGAAACGAATGAATCGTTCGGATTGGCTCAACAATTGCCCCGGCACCGGGTCGCAAGGCCGGCGCACCGCCCCCGCCCTTCAAGGCCTCTGCGCGGCGCATTCAGGGTGAGGCCCTCTTGGGCGCGGGGGCCCCACCGGCCGTCCGCGGGACCCGCACTGGAACCGTGATTGGCCTTTAGCAGTTAGTCAGATACCCTTTCAGCTTCAGGTGTGACTACCATTATCGACCATTCCGCGTTCTGGAAGAAACCGATCTCGATCGATCTTGATACTGGCGAACGGCTGGTTCTCCGCTCACCGCAGGATGCACTTTACGCACTCATTTCCGACTGGCCGGTCAATGGCGGCGTCCATCAGCAGAGGGCGATCGATTTCTGCCGGGCTTGGCTTGCCGGGCGTATGCCGGCTGAAACGGTGCGGCAGGCCTTCATCCTCGCGGCCTTGGAGGCGGGGGTGGCGATCGACGAAAATGATGGGAATGGGGGGGCAAACTCCTCTTCAGATCGTCCGGTATAGATGGAGTGGCGCGGTCACATGCGCGGTGTCGACAATGTCTATTTTCATGTATTGCAAATATTGTTCCCGTTGTGTTTGTAGGAATTCGCAGCGTTGGTCGCGGCGATTCTTTGGAGATTCATCTTAATGAGAATAAAAGTGCTTGCTTGTGCTGCCCTGCTGATGCTGGCGGGCTGCAACGCCCCCGTTTCGCAATCCGTTGCAGATTCCCAGCGTCCTCCCTCCAGTGACATCAGGCAGAACTTCATCGATATCGTATTCAAGAGAAGTTATAGACACGAAGCGGGCGAAGTCGTCTGGGCTCGGATTTCAAGCGTGGTGCTGCTCGAGCCCGAGAAGAAGATCTATGCTTATTGTGTGCGGGTGGTGCCCAAGCGCAGCTGGGGCGACTGGGCCTATCTCGGCGTTTCCTTTACGGAAGCCCAAATCCTCGGCGCAACGGCGAATGACTATCGTTGCAAGGACAAGCGGCTGCGCTACTACCCGTTTCCTGAGCTGACCGGCATGAAGACCTGACGCAGGACAAGGGCTTCGGCCGCGTCGCCGTTCAAGCGCTCGTTGAGCCGCGGCTCGCATCTGCGCGGCCTGAGAGGGGGGAGCCGCGAAGCACAGGCTTACAGCCACCAGCTTCTTTAAATCCCATTTGTCGGCCTTTGGCAAAGCGAGATCAACTGAATGAAGATTAGATCCCTTGCTTACGCTGCCCTGATGCCTCTGGCGGGCTGCCAAACTCCGGCGCCGCAATCCGTCGCAGATTCGCAGCGCCCGCCGTCCAGCTCCGTCCGACGCGAGTACGTCGACGCTCTGCAGCGAACGATAAAGCCGGGGAACTTCGTAAAGGCCGAGATTTCCCAGCGTGGTTCTACTTAATCCGGAAAAGCAGATATATGCCATTGCACGCGCACGACGGAACGCAGCAACCCGAACTGGTCCTATATCGGCCTGGGCTTGCAACACGATATGATACTGTACCTGAAAAAGAACGACCATCGCTGCCACGATAAGCGACTGCGGTACCATGATTTTCGGGAACTGCGGAACATGAAGCACTAGGCACAGACGGGACATTTGCCGGCCTCGCCAGCAACCGTCCGGGCGCCGTCAAAACCAGAGATTCCTCACACATCGGCCGTCGGAAGGAAGGCCGTTGGGCGTGTCCAATCAATCGAAATCGTCGATCGGCAGGTCGGCGACGAGCTATCGGGCGCGCGCGATCGATCCCTCAGACGCATGGTCCGCAGCATCGATCCATCTCCGGCAAGTTGAATGCATGCGCCGTGAATAAAAGTCTGTGGTTGAAGGCTCACCCATCTCCCGCAGTGCGGGCGGCAATGTTACAGCTGCCGCGGGAATTGGGGACCATTCATGAAAAAGATCATTATTGCACTCGTGGCCGCCGCGGCACTGGCCGGCTGCGCCAAACGTCCTGACGCCATCGTTCAGGTGGATATTCCGATGGCGGCCTATACGAACCTTAGCTGCCAGGCGCTCGCCGTTGAACTCAAGAAAGAGAGGGCCAAGCTCGATGATCTGTCCAAGCAGCAGATCAGCGCGGCGAACGGTGATGCGTTCGGCGTCTTCCTCGTCGGCGTACCAATCGGCAGCGTCGCCGGCGGAGACAAGGAAGGGGAAATTGCTGCGTCCAAAGGCAAGGTCTCGGCTATGCAGTCGGCCGGCATGAGCAAGGGCTGCAAGCTGCCCGGGTGATAGCGCGTTCGTCAGGACCACTAGGATCTCTAGGCATTGCATCAGTTTATGCTCAGGAGATACTTGGTGTTGGAGGCGGACTGCGCATTCCGCAGTCCGCGCAACGGATAGGCCGTGCCAGCGAAGTTAAGCCGCGAGGACCGTCCTCACAGTTTGCTCAAGCAAAGACGGCTTCCCTGGAATCATCCGCTGTCGACGCCCTGCAGTACCATGCGAGGACGACAACCGTTCCAATGGGAAATAATAGTCCGAGAAGCTGCCACCATCCGCTGCGGTTGGTGTCGTGAAGGCGTCGGGCGGCCATGGCGATCGACGGAAGAAACGTAGCCAGCGACCAGATCAGGTTCAAGGTTTCGGTCCGATCCACGACGTACAAAGCGATCGCGACGAGAAGGACGAAGAGCACCGAATACCAGAATTCCGATCGGCTCGCTCTGCCGCTGAAGTTCACGTAGTTCTTGAAAAAGCTTCCGATCGCCTGGACGAAACCCATGGCTTGCGGCAAGCCGCCGAAGCGGTTCGGCCCGGGCAGCGGTTTTCTGAAGACGAAGATCAATGGTACGCCGATCAGGATCAAGACGATCAACCAGTGAAACAAAGAAAAGCTGCCCATTAGATACCCCACTGTTGAAACAGCTCAGAGATAAGCGATGTTCGTTTCCGGAGGATTAACCGGCTTGTAATCCGATGTCTTGACAATCACAGCGTGAGAAAACTGCAGCTGCCATGGGGGCGGCGGGATGATGCTTTAAGAAGGCCGCAATCGCCGTCGTTTAGCGCTTGACCAGAACGCGTGCCTGCACCGGCTGTTCGATGCCCTTCAGCGTCAGCATTCGCGTCTCGGCGTCTGCCGCGAGTTCGGGAGCCTTCGCGGCTGTTTCGGCCGAGATCAGGATTTCGCCGGCAGCCGCCTGGGATTCGAGTCGTGCGGCCTGGTTGACGACGCCGCCGATCGCGGTGAAATCGCTGCGGAAGCTCGAGAATTCGCCGATCTGGACTTCGCCGGAATGGATGCCTACGCCGACGCCCAAGGGCAGGGCGTCAAGTGTCAGTCCGCCTAGCGCCGCAGCGCAGTTCCGCTGGATCTCCCGAGCGGCGCCGATCGCGGCGCTGGCGTGATCCTTGCGGATGATTGGGAAATTGAAGATCGCCATCAGGCCGTCGCCCATCTGTTTGTTGACGATGCCGTCATGTGCCCAGATCGCCTGGGCGCAGCGATCCTGGAACAGGCTGACGATTTCGCTCAAGCGCACCGCCTCGATACGCTCGGAAAGATCGGTAAAGCCCCTGATGTCGGCGAACAGGATGGTAGCGTCGACGGTGATCTGGCGCTGCTTCTTCACATATTGGAAGGAGCGCTCGCAGATGGTGCAGATATCGGGGTTCATCTTGCTGCGGGTAATGCCGAGGGCGCGGAAGGGAAGCGCGAGCGGGCCGCCGATCGGGATCGGCATATGCATCTGATCCCAGCAGCCGCGGCAAATCCTGGCGCTGCCGTGCCTTGCCTGCTCCGTGAAGGTGAATTCTGTCGTCATGTCGCGCGATCCAGTGGTCGTGGTGAAGCTTCCGTCAACATGTGGGTTTTGGCAACTGTTGTGTTGGTCGAGGAGATCTCATCTGCGCACCAGCTGCGTTGGCCTACGGACCAACTGCGTTGGCCGTGGGATGACAGACACACTTGTTACTCCCACTGTTCGATGCCCGATGCGAAACTATCTCCGACCAATCGCGATGCACCGGCTTTCGGACAGGAAGCGCGGGAACTCGCCCCATAGAGGAGATCGAAGCAATGACTGCAACAGCCGAGAATGGAAAGGGCGGACAGGCCATGCAGAGGCCGCCCGTTGTCTCGCAGGATGCCTGGGAGGCGGCTCACAGGCAGCTTCTCGTGAAGGAAAAGGCGCATACGCGCGCCCGTGACGCGCTTGCCGCCGAACGGCGGCGTATGCCGTGGATGGCGGTCGAGAAGAACTATGTCTTCGAGGGGCCGAAGGGCAGTATGAGCCTGCTCGATCTATTCGAGGGGCGGCGTCAGCTCATCCTCTACCGCGCCTTCTACGAGCCCGGCGTCTTCGGCTGGCCCGAGCAAGCATGCCGCGGCTGTTCGATGGTGGCCGATCAGGTCGCCCATGTTGCCCATCTCAACGCTCGCGATACGACACTGGTCTTCGCCTCGCGCGCGCCGCAGGCCGATATCACCAGGCTGAAGGCGCGGATGGGCTGGACGATGCCGTGGGTGACGGTCACCGACGACTTCGACAAGGATTTCGGCGTCGACGAATGGCACGGGACCAATGTTTTTTATCGCGACGGCGAGCGCATCTTCCGCACCTATTTCGTCAACAATCGCGGCGACGAGCAGATGGGCGGCACCTGGAACTATCTCGACATCACGCCGCTTGGCCGCCAGGAGGTCTGGGAGGATTCGCCAGAGGGCTATCCGCAGACTGCGACCTACAAATGGTGGAACTGGCACGACAGTTACGTTGCCGATGCCGAGCCTGATAAGAAATGGGTCGAGGTCTCCGACGCCGGCGAGGCGGCGTTCCGGGAGGAAAGCACGAAGGCGAAATCGTGAGCGTTGGCGCGACGATTGAGATCTGAATAGCCCAGTTGCCTTGCCGGCCACTGACCATTCATAGTGGCCGGCGAAGCGGAGGGGGTGATGATGAGATTGCATGCGTTTGTTTTGATGATGCTTCTCGCACCTGCGGCGGCGCATGCCGAAAGGCGCTGCGGCTGGCTGGAAAATCCCTCGATGCGGAACTGGTCGCTCCTAGATGCCGACGGCGGCTGGATCATCATGGAGAATGGCAGCGGCTACAAGGCCGAGGGAATGGACAAGATTCCCGACCTTACGACCGGCGAATATGTCTACACCTATGCCGCGCACGGCTATGGCTGCGCCTGCATGGACGTGGAGACGGACGGCGAGGAAGGGATCAGCCGCATCCATTCCGTGCGGCAATTGCCGCTTTCCCGATGCCGGAGCGATCCCGCCATTCGCTGGTTCCTCGATAGGGACGAGTGATCGGGCAGGTGATTCCTTCGGCGTTGAGGGCTGCATCTTAGAGACATGTGACAAAATTTCGTCGGTCATCGTACTGGGGCACGGCTGGAACTTTGTCGTCTGCGCTGTGTTTGAGGTCGGCTCACAGGAGACGACGATGCCGTTCTTCACGCAACCGCACCCGGCGCCGGGCAATTTCCAGTTCCCCAGCGAACAGCGGCAGGGCGACCCGATGATGGGCACCATCAATGCCGAGCTTGCCGACAAGGGTTTTCTCGTTACCAGCACCGACGAACTCATTACCTGGGCGCGCACGGGTTCGCTGATGTGGATGACCTTCGGTCTTGCCTGCTGCGCCATCGAGATGATGCAGATGTCCATGCCGCGCTATGACATAGAGCGCTTCGGCGTCGCCCCGCGCGGAAGCCCAAGGCAGTCGGATCTGATGATCGTGGCGGGTACGCTGTGCAACAAGATGGCGCCTGCGCTGCGCAAGGTTTACGACCAGATGCCTGAACCGCGCTATGTCATCTCCATGGGCTCCTGCGCCAATGGCGGCGGCTATTACCACTATTCCTATTCGGTGGTACGCGGATGCGACAGGATCGTGCCCGTCGATATCTATGTTCCCGGATGTCCACCCACGGCCGAAGCATTGCTCTACGGCATCCTGCTTCTGCAGCGGAAGATTCGGCGCAACGGCAGCATCGAGCGATAGCTGCCGGTGCCTTTACGGGTTTGCTTACCATTTTTCGAACGGCCGTTTTTTAGCGGAAACTTTCGAGCCGCGAGTTGCGTTAGGAAGGTGGCCGTAGATTGTGCCCAGCGGCGAGCCTGCCATGGGAGGAGAAGTATCCATGAAAGTCATGATCGTCGAAGATGAGAACTTCATCGCTCTGGAACTGGAACGAATCGCGCAGGATGCGGGACACCAGACCGTCGGGCCGGTTTCGACGATCGAACAGGCGCTGGCCTATGCTCCGAAAAGCGACGTCGCGCTTGTCGATCTCAGCCTCGCCGACGGCCTCAGCGGCGCTCAGCTCGCCCGTCGGCTGATCGACCGCTTCGGCGTCGACGTCATCTTCGTCACCGGTAGTCCGGAGAATGTCGGAAACGGCATCGAGGGTGCGCTCGACGTCATCCCCAAACCCTTTACCGACGACAGGATCGCCGGCGCGCTCTCGCGGGCCCAGGCGCTGCGCAGAGACTACGAAGGCAAGAACGCTGTTTTCTGAGCAAACAGAGTCGTGTTCTTCCGTTGCTGTTGTCGCCGGGAGGAGACGCCAGGATGAAGCATGCGCTCATTGCCCTTTTCTTCGTCCTCACGGCCTGCGCCAGCACCGCCGGCGAACCGCAGCCTCTCCCGGGCAGTCTCACCTATGGCGGCAAGACCATCCATTCGCCCTATCGCCCGGGAACGGCGGTCCAGCACACCTTTCTCGGAGCGTTCGGAGATCGGGTCTTCGAGACCTATGTCGTTCAACCTGATGGGACGCTCAAGCTGACCTCGCAGAACATGGGGCCGGATTTTCTCTGGCGGTGAGCAAGGTCGGGCCGGCGGTAAACTTCTCTCGATACAACCGCGCCCCCTTGCTGATCCACGACAGATATCATGGTGCTCCCAAGCTGGTCCGTCGTCCCGACTGCATCCTGCTTGCGACGGCTGCCACGTGGAACCATAATCATAGGCGCACACGTGGTCCTTGAACGGGGAGGCTTCGATGCCGTCGAGTTTCAATGTCGAAAGTGCCGATGGTTACGAACAACTGATGGGGCGATGGAGCCGGAGGCTGGCGCCGATGCTGATCGATTTCGCGGGGTTGGCGGATGGGGATCACGTGATCGATGTCGGCTGCGGCACCGGCAGCCTGGCATTCACACTGGCGGAGAGGCCAGGCCTGCGGGAGATCGCGGCGATCGACTATTCGCCGGTTTTCGTCGCGGCGGCGCAGGCGCGCAACACTGATCCCAGAATCACGATCCAACAGGCGGATGCCTGTGCGCTGCCCTTCGAGAATGACCGTTTCGACAGGGCGATATCGCTGCTCGTGCTGCATTTCGTGCCGGAGGCGGGCAAGGCGGTGGCCGAGATGGCGCGTGTCGTGCGGGCCGGCGGCGTGGTCGCGGCCGCCGTCTGGGACCATTACGGCGGCATGTCGGGCATGCGGATGATGTGGGATACCGTCGTCATGCTCGACGAGAACGCGCTGCCGCTGCGTCGCAAATATTGTTTTCAGCCGATGATGCGCCCGGGGGAGATGAAAAATAGCTTCATCGCCCGGGGTCTTGCCGATGTCGAGGAGACCTCGCTCCTGATCCGGATGGATTACCTTTCCTTCGACGACTACTGGCAACCGATCGCGGCCGGCGAGGGGCCGCTTGGAAGGTATGTTGCCGGATTGGAGCCGGAGAAGCGAAAGGCCGTCGATGCTGCCGTTCGGGCGGCTTACGAGGCGGGGGAGCCCGATGGACCACGGTCATTCGCGTCGGTGGCATGGGCGTGCCGGGGCAGGGTGCCGGAGGCCGGTTAGGCGCAGTGTGCCGGCGACAGTGTGCATCGGGAAGCGTAATTGGACTCGATGCATGGTTCCGTGAGGAAAATGTTCGGATTATCGCGGGAGCCTCTTCGATCTGGTTTCCGCAAGGCCAAACTATGCCTGACGGGATCAAAGCTTTTTGCCGGATCTGTGGTGGGCGGATTTCGAAATCTGGAGCATTGGTGGGACAGCCGCCCGCATTGGATCGACCTCGCCGCGGCGATCGAGCGTCATCGCGGAAATTGAACTCTCAAGTATCGGCCGTCGAAGGTAGCTGGCTACCTCGATACACGCTGGCTGCAGCACCTCGAATGGGTGCGACATAATGCGCCCGCGATCACGTTGAACGTGATGGAACGAGGGCAGCATCGCTGACGTTCCGTGCCGCTATCCCCGGACCGCAGTCCCCGGCAGCGCAACCCGCCCGTTTCGGGCACCCCTTCCGACGGCATCCGGAACTGCCCGCCTCGCCGCCGCTTTCGGACGGAGGAATTCATATGTCCGCTTTGGAAAGCCTGCGCCTGTTGACGCCGCAGCAGCGCAACACCGTCATTGCCAGCTATCTCGGCTGGACGCTCGATGCTTTCGATTTCTTCATTCTCGTCTTCGTTCTCAAATATATCGCCGAGGAGTTTCATACCGACATCCCCGCCGTCTCGGCGGCGATCTTCCTGACACTCGCAATGCGGGCGTTCGGCGCACTGATCTTCGGACTGGCGGCCGACCGTTACGGGCGGCGCATCACGCTGATGGCGGACGTGCTGCTCTACTCCGTTTTCGAGTTCCTGACCGGTTTTTCCACGGGGCTGACCATGTTTCTGGTGCTGAGGGCGCTCTACGGCATCGCCATGGGCGGCGAATGGGGCGTGGGCGCATCGCTGGTCATGGAGACCGTGCCGGAAGAGAGCCGCGGCATCGTTTCGGGCATCCTGCAGGCGGGGTATCCCTCGGGCTATCTCATCGCCTCGATCGTGTTCTTCCTGCTCTTTCCCGTCATCGGCTGGCGCGGCATGTTCTTCGTCGGCGCGGCTCCGGCGCTGCTCGTACTCTACATCAGGCGCAATGTGGAAGAGAGCCCGGCCTTCCTGAAGCGGCAAGCCGAGGGGCGCCGGCCGTTCCTCACCGTTCTGCGCGAAAATACTCCGCTGTTCATCTGGGCGGTGCTGCTGATGACGGCATTCAACGTCTTCAGCCACGGTACGCAGGATATCTATCCGACCTTCCTCGAAACACAACGCAACTATTCGAGCTACACGGTCGGCGCCATCGCCATCGTTTATAATATCGGGGCGATCTGCGGCGGGCTGTTCTTCGGGGCGCTGTCGCAGCGGATCGGCCGCAAGCGGGCGATCGTCACGGCAGCGCTGATCGCCGTGCCTGTCGCGCCGCTCTGGGCCTATGCGCCGGGGCCGGTTCTGCTCGCCATCGGTGCCTTCCTGATGCAGTTCTTCGTGCAGGGCGCCTGGGGCATCGTGCCGGTGCATCTGAACGAGCTGTCGCCGGACGAGGTGCGCGGCACCTTTCCGGGCTTCGCCTACCAGCTCGGCAACCTGCTTGCATCGGGCAATGCGACGCTGCAGGCGGGACTTGCCGCCCGCTGGGACGGCGACTACGCCTATGCGCTGCTGATCGTCGCTGCGGTGGTGGCGCTGGTCGTCGCGGCTCTGGCGGGCTTCGGCTATGAGAAGAAGGATGTGCGCTTCGGCACGGAGGAGGCCGAGGGACCGCATGGCGCGATGCGAATCTAACGCTGCTGGGCGGTCAAAGAGGCCGGCGGCAGGTGTCGCCGGCCACATTTTTATCTGCCTCAGGAACTTTACCTCTCCACCACTTTAATGGGGTCGATGCGGAAGGGGTCGGCCTCAGCAATCGGAGCATCGTCAGATTCCTTGAATAAATGTGAGCGTTTTCAGTGGATTACAAATCGTCCATGTCGTGATATCGCCGCATTTCCTACAGAATCCCGTCGCATTCGACTGCCAGCCTGTCACCATCAAGTGATCAGGAGTTGATCGGCAATGAGCCTCTCTTTCCCGACGATGGCGGCGATCCGGTTCGGTTATGGTTTCCGGCCGGGCGAGGCGGCGCCCCAGAGCAAGGATGAGCTGATCGGGCAGCTGTCCAAGGGGGCGGCCGCGACGCCGGATTTCCCGCTCGGCGGCCCCGACATGCGTCACCGGGCGATCCTCAGCCTGCAGGCGCAGTTGAAGCAAATTCGGGAGGATGCCAAGACGGTGACCGACGATTCGGCGCGGCGCGAAATGCGCAAGGGCGTGCAGCGCCAGGCGCAGCAGCAGTTCCAGCACGATGTAAACCTGCGGCTGATGCAGACGGTGCTGTCACCCTACGGCTTTTACGAGCGGCTTTCGACCTTCTGGACCGATCATTTTTCCACCAGCGCCAACAAGAGCCTGCTGATGCGCCTTATTGTGCCGCTCTACGAGGCCGAGGCGATCCGGCCGTTTATGTCGGGCAGGTTCGGCGATCTCCTGCGCAGCGCCACCGCGCATCCCGCCATGCTGATCTATCTCGACCAGGCGGATTCGCTCGGGCCCGAGTCGGCCGGTGGCATCAAGCGCAACAAGGGGCTCAATGAAAACCTCGGCCGCGAACTTCTCGAACTGCACACGCTCGGCGCAGGCAGCGGCTACACCCAGGCGGATGTCACTGCTGCGGCCATGGTGCTGACGGGGCTCACAATCGATCGCAAGGAGATGGACATCGCCTTCCGGCCGAACATGTCCGAACCCGGTGCGCATGAGGTCCTCGGTGTCAGCTACGGTGGGCGCCGGCGCTCGCGCGACGACTATCTCGACATGCTCGACGACCTCTCGGTTCATCCGAAGACGGCGGCGCATATCAGCCGAAAGCTCGCGGTGCATTTCGTCTCCGACCAGCCGGACGAGGGCATGGTGTCCGATATGGCAGCGGCCTGGAAAAAGACGGATGGCGATCTCACCGCCGTCTACACCGCCATGCTCGACCATCCCGCCGCCTGGCAAAACGAAGGCGCCAAGGCGCGCCAGCCTTTCGATTTTGTCGTCGCAGGTCTGAGGGCGCTGAATGCGGGGCCGGTCAACGGCGTCGTCGGCAGTTTCCTGGCGGCCAACCAGCAGGGCACGGACGAGGGCGACATGGCGGCGAACACGCCTGGATTGGCAGGGGCGCCGGTGACGACGGATCCAGCCGGCGAGGCGAGAGACAAGCGGCTGAAGGCTTTCCGGACGGCGCGGACGTTGGGGCAGGGGGCGCTGCAGCGCATGGGCCAGCCGACCTGGCTGCCGCCGAGCCCGGCCGGTTTCGAGGAAGGTTTTTCCGCCTGGATCACCGGCAGCCAGCTCGCTGAGCGGCTGGCCTGGGCCAGGCGGGCTGCGGCACAGTTCGGCCGCGACGAGGATCCGCGCGAGTTCCTGAGATCGACGCTTGCCGATGCGGCGCGCGACGAGACGATCCGCGTGGTGTCGCAGGCGCCGAACAAGATCAGCGGCCTGACGCTGGTGCTGGCATCGCCGGAATTCAACCGCCGATAGGAGGCTCGCAATGAACCGGATTTTGCTTTCGCGCCGCGGCTTTCTGACGTCGGCCTGCTGTCTGGCCGCCGCCCCCGTCTTCACGCCGGT
This sequence comes from Rhizobium aethiopicum, assembly GCF_900094625.1. GTDB lineage: Bacteria > Pseudomonadota > Alphaproteobacteria > Rhizobiales > Rhizobiaceae > Rhizobium > Rhizobium aethiopicum. The sequence continues at coordinate 84,758 of NZ_FMAJ01000001.1, forward strand.
CACCTTCGCGGCGATGCCGGGCGAAAACCGTTTCGTCACCATCGTTTTGCGCGGCGCGATGGACGGGCTTGACCTGGTGCAGCCCTATGGCGATGCCGGTTTTGCGGCGCTCAGGCCGACCTTGGCGCTGACGCCGGATACCGCACTCCTCGACCTCGACGGGCATTTCGGCCTCAATCCCGCCGCCGCCGAACTGATGCCGCTCTGGAAGAGCCGAGAGCTCGCCTTCGTACACGCGGTGTCGACGCCCTATCGCGACCAGCGCAGCCATTTCGACGGGCAGGACATGCTGGAATCCGGCGGCGAACATGTTGCCGGGGAAAAGACCGGCTGGCTGAACCGGGCGCTCGCTGTCATTCCGCGCTCAAATGCGCGCAAGGCGATCGACGTCAACACCTCGACGGAGCTGATCCTCTCCGGGCCGAACAATGTCGACGTTTGGTCGTCGGATGCCAATCTGGCGCCCGCACGTGACGAGATGCAGTTCCTGGCGCGGCTCTATGCCGGCGATCCGCCTTTCGCCGAAGCTCTCGCCGAGGCGACGCGGGCCGACGCCGCCTCGATGATGGTCGAGCCGGATGGTCAGCGCGGCGGAAAGATCGCCGACGTTGCTGCGCTCGCAGCCAAGATGCTGAAAGGCGATTACCGCATCGCCAGCTTCTCGATCACTGGCTGGGACACTCATATCGGCCAGGCTGGCCAGTTCAAGCGGCCGGCCGGCGATCTCGCGCAGGCGATCAACACACTGAAGGCGACGCTCGGCTCCGAGATCTGGGCAAAGACGGTGGTGCTCGCCATGACCGAATTCGGCCGCACCGTCCGCCAGAACGGCTCCGCTGGCACCGACCACGGCACCGGCGGCTGCGCCGTCCTTGCCGGCGGCGCCATCAACGGCGGCCGCATCCTGGGCCGCTGGCCTGGAGTCGGTGATGGCCAGCTGCTCGACGATCGCGACCTGATGCCGACGGCGGACGTGCGCGAGGTGGCGGCGGCGATGCTGTATCGGCAGTTCGACGTCAGTGCCGACGATCTGACGGGGAAGATATTTCCGGGGCTGGGGTTCGATAAGGCGTCACAGTTTTTGAAGGTGTGAGGAGTGGTGCGAAGCCCGAGCACTCCTCACTCTAAAACATCGTAAAGGCGGAAGATGAAGCTCACTTGGTACGCCAGGTTGGCGATGATGAAGATCGTGTGGAAGCGGCGGTTGGGGGTCCAGGCGGCGATGGCGCAGAGCAGGATGTAGGCGATGTTGCGGGCGGGATATTCCCAGCCGAGCGATAGGATGCGCTCCGGTCCCTTGATCGCGGTGTCGAGGGTATCGACGGCATAGATCAGGCCGAGAACGCCGAAGAACCATTTGCGCCGTGATATGAAATATTCCTCGTAGCCGCCATATTCGTCGAGGCTCGCTGGGAAGAGCAGGGCGCAGAGCAGGAAGAACAGGCTGCAGAAGCAGACAAGGAAGAGATAGATGCCGAAGCCGATGACGGGCACGGCCTGCAGGCGATATTCCCACCACCAGATGTGGATGATGAAAAGGAACAGCGATAGCGCCCAGCCGAGGTGGACGGCATAGACCCGCGCCCTACCGGGATGCTGGACGATGCCGGCAACGCCGGTGAGCAGCCTCGCAAGGGAGAGGCTGATGACCATGCCCATCACCACCTTTATGTGAAGGAAGACCTCCGGCGAGCTGACCGTTTCCATGCCTTATCCCCTCGGATTCAAGCTTGTCACTCCGCGGGGACTGCCTTGGGCTTTCCCTCTTCGTCGAGTGCCACCATGATAAAGGTGCCGGCAGTGACCTTTTCCATCTTGGCGTAGCGCGAGCGATGCGCCCAGGCTTCGACGATGAGCGTGATCGAGGTGCGTCCGACGCGCTCGACATCGGTATAGACCGACAGCGTATCGCCGATCTTGACCGGCAGCTCGAAGGCCATTTCCTTGACCGCGGCGGTGACGACGCGGCCCTTGGCGCGCTCGGCGGCGCGGATGCCGGATGCAAGGTCCATCTGGGCCATGACCCAACCGCCGAAGATATCGCCGGCCGGATTGGCGTCCCCCGGCATGGCAAGTGTACGCAGCGTCAGTTCGCCTCTCGGCTTGGCGGCTTCGGTCATCAAGGGCTCTCCATCTGGTGTGGCTCACGAGGGCGGCGATTCATTGATGAGCACCCTAGTGCAAAGGCTGGAGGCTGTAAAAGACGGCAAGGCCAGGCGCGACACTTTGCTTTGCGTAAGCGGCGGTCGAAAATGTCGGTGTCAGAATCGATCTGAATTCCGTGCCATTTCAGTCGTTTGAATTTGGCAACCGACTCCCAGCCTCTCATTGTTTTAGATGTTTCTAATTAAGCTTTACGCTCCAGTAATTCAGATGGTCCAGTATGGGACTTATCTCCATACAAGAATCGCCGGGAACCTCATGCGCAACGTCAAGATTTCCACCCGTTTGTATTGCCTCGTCGGCTTTACCCTTGCCGTGCTTGCGGCAACGATGGTGTTTTTTCTCAATTATTCCTATTCCGAGCTGGAAGAGGAGCGGAAGGCGGGGCTCGCGCAGCTGGATGCGACGGCGCTCGGCATCTTCGAGAAATATTACAAGCTGGAACAGTCGGGAACGATGACCCGTGAGCAGGCGCAGGCGGCGGCCAAGGATGTGATCGGCGCCATGCGCTACGGCGCCGACGGTTATTTCTGGATCAATGACATGCATCCCAAGATGGTGATGCATCCGATCAAGCCGGCCCTTAATGGAACCGACATTTCGCAGATGAAGGATCCGACCGGGAAATTCCTGTTCGTCGAATTCGTCAACAAGGTGAAGAAGGACGGCAAGGGCTTCGTCGATTATTACTGGCCGAAGCCGGGCGCAGACGAGCCAGTGCTGAAATATTCCTATGTCGCCGGTTTCGAGCCCTGGGGCTGGATCGTCGGCACCGGCGTTTATGGCGACGACCTCGCGGCGCTCTATCGCCAGAACGTGATCTGGGCCGCCGTGGCTTGCCTGATCGGTGCCGCAGCGACGATCGCGATCGCCTTTGCCATCGTGCGCAGCGTGACGACGCCGATCGCCCGGCTGAAAAAGGCGATGAATGCGATTGCTGCCGAAGAAGCGTCGGTGGAGATTGCCGGCAGCGAGTACCGCGACGAAGTCGGTCAGATGGCCAAGGTGCTGCTGGTGCTGCGCGACTCCGTCGACGAGCGCAGCGCCCTGCGCGGGCGGGAAGACGAGAGGCAACGGCAGATCGAAGAAGAGCGCCGCGGCAACGAGGCGAGCCTGCGGGCCGTCTCCGATCGGCAGAGCCATGCGATGCAAGCGCTTGGCGTCGGCCTGGAGAAGCTGGCGGGCGGCGACCTAACGGTTTCGATCGGCGATATCGGCGAGGATTACGCCAAGCTCAGGAGCGACTTCAACGCCGCCGTCGATGCGCTGAACGGCGTCATCCATGCGATCGCCGAATCGAGCCGTGTCGTCAACGACAGCGCGTCCGACATCAGCGAGGCGACGGGGAATCTGTCGAAGCGCACGGAACAGCAGGCGGCGGCACTCGAAGAGACGGCGGCTGCGCTCGACGAGATCACCGCAACGGTCAAGACCGCCTCCGAGCGGGCCAACGAGGCGCGCGAGATGGTGGCCGAGACCAAGGCGAGCGCCGGCCGCTCCGGCGAAATCGTCCGCAACGCCGTGACCGCGATGGGCAGGATCGAAGAATCGTCGAGCCGCATCAACCAGATCATCTCCGTTATCGACGAGATCGCCTTCCAGACGAACCTTCTGGCGCTGAACGCCGGCGTCGAGGCTGCGCGGGCGGGTGAGGCGGGCCGCGGCTTTGCCGTCGTCGCCCAGGAAGTGCGCGAACTCGCCCAGCGTTCCGCCAATGCGGCCAAGGAGATCAAGGCGCTGATCAGCAGTTCGGCGGCCGAAGTGGAGGGCGGGGTTGCGCTGGTGCGCTCGACGGGTGACGCGCTGCTGGAGATCGAGGCGCTGGTCAACCAGGTCAACGATCACGTCTCCTCGATCGCGACGGCGGCGCGCGAGCAGTCGACCGGATTGAACGAAATCAACAGCTCCGTCAATCACATGGACCAGATGACGCAGCAGAATGCGGCAATGGTCGAGGAGACGACCGCGGCCAGCCGCACGCTCGCCGACGAAAGCACCCAGCTGAAGACGCTGCTTTCGAATTTCCGCCTGCGTGAGGCGGGGCGGCAAGCCGAGGCCAGATACACACGGGCAGCGTGAGAAACGACTGAAATCAAAGGCCGGGCGACCGGCCTTTTTCGTTTCCGCCGCCTTCAGATTGTGCCGGTAAGTTTTCATTCACCGTTTTTAATTAAAATTGGACCGAGTTTTTTCGGTCACTCTGCGGCCGGCCCACGGAAGCGATAAGAGTATGGCGTTTGTTTCCTTTCCTCGGCGAGCCTTCCTGCCCGTGCTGCTCTCGGTGGCGCTGACGACCTGTTCGATCAGCGACGGGCTCACGCCGCCGGCCAATGTCGACAACGGCACCAGGGTCAGTTCGATCTCGCCGGCGCGGGCGCCCGCGCGTATGGCGCCTGCAGTGCGCATGGCGCCGGTGGAGAGCCAGGCCTCCTATCCCGTTTCCGGTGCGCCTGTCGGCAGCAGCCAGGGATCCGTTGATTACCTCGATACGCCGAACCTTGCCGGAAGTGGCCAAGCTGGGCGCGCCGCGTCGGGCAGGCGGTCCGGCCGGCTGCCGATGATCGACAGCGACGAAGCGATGGCGGCAGGCCAGCAGACCGAGAATTGGGGCGGCACGCAGAACCTTGCCATCCCCTCCGGCGGCGTCAACATGGATGACGAGCTCGGGGCCGAGCCGGTCGTCGGGTTGGCGCAGGAGCAACAACAGCAAATCGCCGAAGGCAACGTCACCGAGCCCGTCGTCGATGGCATCGGCACCGACACTCCGACGCAGCTGAACCAGCCCGCGCCGCAGGCGATGCCGCTGCCGGCAGCACAAGCGCAGATGAGCCGGGCGCCGACCTGGAGTGATGGCAGCCCCGTCTTAGCCCCGACCCGTGTTCCAGAAGAGGACGAGGCCGAGGAAGTGGCGATGCTCCGGCCGAACAACCCGATGATGAGCCAGCCCGCAGCACCTGTTGACCCGAGCGTCATGCCGGCCTCCGAGCTCGCCTGCCGGCGCGAGCTGAAGCGCATGGGCGTGCTCTTCGACGAGAAGCCGCCGATCTCGAACGGGCCGGCCTGCCAGGTGCCTTATCCGGTGTCGCTGAAGGGGCTTTCCGGCAATATCGGCGTGAAGCCGGCCGTGACGCTGAACTGCCAGGTGACGCTCGCCTTCGCCAAGTGGGTGAAGAACGAGCTGGCACCATCGGCCCGCTACCGCTACTGGAGCGGCATCAGGACGATCCAGCCGCTCGGCGGCTATTCCTGCCGCCGCATGAACAACAGCCGGCAGAGATATAATCCGATGTCGGAACATGCCCGCGGCAATGCCATCGACGTCGGCAAGTTCGTACTGAAGAACGGCCACGCGATCGATGTGCGCAAGAAGGGTCTCTTCTCGCTGCGCGAGGGCAGGCTCCTGAAGGCGGTGCGCAGCGACAGCTGTCGCTATTTCAATACGGTGCTCGGGCCTGGAAGCAATCCGGAACACTGGAACCACTTCCACTTCGATCTGCGCTCCCGCAAGAGCGGCAAGGTCTATTGCAACTGATGCAGGTCGCCCGCGGCCAAACCTCCGGAAAGGGGTTCATCCCGGCGGCTGGGCGCGCTATAGAGCGGCAAAGCGGATTGCCGTGAGCGAGTTGGAAACATGAGCTATGAATTCCATGTCGGCCAGAAGGTCGTCTGCATCAACGATACCTTCAAACATGTCAGCATCGACCAGCTTATCCGCAAGGGCGAGATCTATACGATCCGCTGGGTGGGCGAATATACCCATTATGTCGACGGCACCTTCATCGGCGTGAAGCTTGCGGAAATCCATCGGGGTAATGATGACGGGCCGGAAGGCTACGGGGCGGCCGACATGCCCTATCGCGCGACGCGCTTCCGGCCACTGGTGAAGGACAAGATCGCATCGTTGCGCAAGCTTTTGGCGCCGACGCCAGATGCGCCGGTGGAACCCAAGGAAAAGACCAGGAAGAAAGAGAAGGTCTGAGGCGACCGCCCGGCGAGAGAGCGTGGATGGCGGGCGCCACGGGTCACGCGGCAGCATGACGTCTTAAGCGGCGTCGAGACAATCTGTCGATCGTCGCCCGAACGTTGCAATCGGTCAGGCCGTCTTCCGGCTGAGAAACAGCCCCGTTTGCTTGCTGACCTCGAGAACGCCATCGCTTTGCGCGAAGGCATCGGCGATCGCCTGACGGAAGCGGGCGAGCTGAGTCTCGCTCGCGCCTTCGCCAGGCGGGTAGGATGTCAGCGCCAGGAACACATCCTCAGGCTCGGTGATCCTGAGGCTTGCCGGGTGCTGCGACATGGTCACGTTCGCGAATTGCGACCGCATCGATTGCTCTGCAGCCTCGTATCCGAAGGCTTCGGCCGCCGGATTGGTCGGCGCACTGCCGAAGACGGTCGTCAGTTGGTAAATCTCGCGCATATCGCCGTCGCCGTTGGTCGTGACCGCGAGAAAACCGCCCGGCTTCAGAACCCTCGACATCTCCGCGATGCCGGCAGCCGGATTCGGCAGGTGATAGAGCATATGCATGGCGATCACGAGATCGAAGGCGCCGTCCTCAAAAGGAAGCGCAGCGGCATCGGCCTGGTGACCCTCAACGGAGGCGAAAGGCAGTGCGCTGCAGCGCGCCACCGCCTCATTGATCATCCCGGGCGAAAGGTCGGCAAGCGTCAGCTGCAGGTTCTCCGGCAGCAGACCTGCCGTTGCCGCCCAGAACCACGCCGGGCCGCAGCCGACGTCGAGTATGCGATCACCCGGTTTCAAGGGCAGCTGCGCTGCCACCCACGGAAACCAGCCGGTCTCGGCTATGGTATATTCGCTGCGAAGTCGTGCGCGGGCGGCGAGCTTGCGGCTGTCGCCATACTGTTCCGCATTGCCTTCCGTTATGGATGACATGTCATCTCTCCATGCATCGAGACGTGTCGGGACTTGCCGGCGGAGCCTATCGCTGGTCTATTTCCCGAACAAGCAGTTCTGCGCGCTGACAGGACTGCTCGTAATCGGCTCCTCGCGCCGAAGCGGGTTGGCGCGACGCGGTTTAATTTTTGCTGCTTTGCTGCACGGTCAGGTTGGTGAGAAATTTGCCGAGTTCAGGCAAAGCCAGCTCCGTTTCGCATTCGATTGCGGCGGCGCTAAACCATCTCAGCTCGGTGTGTTCGCCGCCGAACAGCCGCGGAAAGCCCCGCCATTGATCGACGCGATAGATATGAAACGTGGCGGATGCGTCGGATTGGCCTTGCCGTACGAACTTTGCCGCAAACTGCCAGCGCTCTGGCGTCACGCCTATTTCTTCCATCATCTCGCGGCGCATTGCCGCCTCTGCGTCTTCGCCATCCTCGACATGGCCGCCGGGGAGGCTCCAGCAATCCGGATGCGTCCTGCGCCAAGGACTTCGCCTTGCGAGGAGAACGGACCCATTGTTGGTCAGGGCGCCCATCGCGAGTTCGGGCATGTCGTCTTCTCCCTCATGTCAGCAAATGCCGCTTTCTCCGGGCCGTCGCCCAGGGTGAGGGGCGGCCGCCGGTCTGCGGAATAGCCTAACTGAACTTCTCGGTGCTATCGGCCTTGCCATGCACCCAGTAGCCAGATGCCTTGATCCAGCCGAGCGGGCAATCGCCGCTCATTTTCTACTTTTACACGCAGCGCAAAAGATGACACGTTTGAAGCTAATTTCCGACACTTTCCCGATCGAAGCTCCGCGCCATTGTGACTTGGGGAGACGTGATGTCGGGCATTCTTATCGCTACCTTGTTGGCAACGGCTTCAGCCAAGATTCCTGCCGGATTGTCCGGTGGTGAAGTTCTCTATTCCGATTGCAGCGGGTCCCGGCAGTTTGTCGTCGGATATGTCGCTGGCTGGTTGGACAAATGGAATAGTGACGAGTATCTCGCCCGTCGTATTTTTACCGAAGCCGCTCCCAAGCCCGGCAGGATGGTGAACTCGGCGCATTTTGCAATCGCCGTTGGCGTCAACATCTGTATTCCCGAGGGAACCACGGCGGAAGCAGTCGGGAGCACTCTGTGCACGTTCCTGGAGGAGAATCCGGGCATACGCGAGGCCACCGGCGACGAGCTGATGACCACCATGGCTCACGATAAATATCACTGCCCGATTCCTTAAGGACAGTCACAGCGGCTTATTGGCTTCGATAAAACGGCTTAGCGAGGTGGCGGCATTCAACAGCGAGATCGGAACCGTGCTGACCATCGGCGATGCCGATCCGTTCCTCGACAATAACCGCTATCAGCCGGCTGCTCGGAGAAAAGAACATCCGCCACTAGTTGCATGTCTGGGACGACCGTACCCACCGCGCCGGCGCCTGGCGGAAAATGGCGCCACGCTACGTCTGAACCAGACCCGCCGCCACCGCAAAGGCCGCGGCGACCGCGACCGCGCCGGGATCGGCGACGCCGATGAGATCCCTTTCACTGACATAGGAGGCGCGTCCGGCTCTCGCCTTTGTCATCGTCTTCGTCGATTCCGCGCCTGATGCCGCCGCTCGGGCGGCTGCGGCGATGTCACCGGAGGCCAGTGCATTCAGGGCAGGCGAGAGCGCATCAATCATCGTCCGATCGCCGACCTTAGCGCCGCCGTAGAAGGTCATCCTTTCGAGACCGGCGAGAAGGGCTGCCGATATATCTGCCTTGTCGGCCATTGCCTTGCCTGCGGCGGTGAAGAAGATCGACAGCAGCACGCCGCTTGATCCGCCCATGCTGGCGCCGAGAATGTCGCCGATGGCAGCAAACAGCGCGACCGGCCGGTCGAGCGGCAAGGTGTCGCGACGGGCAAGCAGGCTTCGGGCGCCTGATGCTACCGTCGAGCCGGTATCACCATCGCCGACGCGGCCGTCGAGGCGGTTGAGCTCGCTCTCCAGCGAGATCAGGTGCTCGCAGAGCGCGGTGATCAGGCGGCGGTTGCCGGGGTGATCCGCGGCCGCGGCTTCAGTGATCAAGCCGTCGGCCGCTTTCGGCGCGGCGATGATTTCGATCGCGTTGCGTTCGACGGCCGGCATCCAGGCGTGCGGCTCGACCTCTGCGGTCAGAGCCGTCTCGCGCTCGGCGTCGAGCGGGATCAGCGACAGCGAGAAACCGTTCATGTTGAGCGCGGTCATCATCGGCGCCGGCCCGATGATCAGGCGGACGCGGCTGCCGAGCGGCGAGGCCAGCACCGCATTGGCGATCACGGCCATTTCGAGCGGTGGCACGGCACCGAGATTGTTGATGAGGAGCGCGTGGTCGGCCACGCCGCCTGGCGCTGCCGAGAGGCGTGCAACCATTGTCGCAACAATATCGGCCACGGGCTGCAACGCGATGCGCTCGGCGCCCGGCTCGCCGTGAATGCCGAGGCCGAGCTCGCCCTCGTCGGCGCCGAGCCGGTCCTCGTGCACTTGGCCGGGCACGCTGCAGCTGGACAGCGACATGCCGAGCGAGACGATCTCGCCGGCAGCACTTCTCGCCCGAGCTGCAACGGTTTTCAAATCCGCGCCGCTTTCGGCGTGGTAGCCCGCAATCTTGTGGACGAAGAGCGTGCCGGCCACTCCGCGCGGCTGGTTGATGCCGGGCAGCGCGATGTCGTCAGCGACGATCACCATCGCGACGTCGAAACCTTCGGCGCGAGCCTTTTCGGCGGCAAGGCCGAAATTCAGGCGGTCACCGGTATAGTTCTTGACGATCAGCAGGGCGCCGTTCGGGCCGGTCACCGCCCGGATCGCCGTCAGCACCGCATCGACGCTCGGGGAGGCGAAGATCTCGCCGGAGATGGCGGCAGTCAGCATGCCCCTGCCGACGAAACCGGCATGGGAGGGTTCGTGGCCGGCGCCGCCGCCCGAGATGATCGCGACTTTCGACCTATCCCAGTCGGCGCGAAGGATCACTTTTATGTCGGGAAAGCTGTCGAGGCGGGCAAGGCGACCCTTGCTGCTCGTCAGGAGCAGGCCGTCCAAAGCTTCGGTGACGATGTTTTCCCTGCGGTTGAAGAAGTGTTTCATCGATTGAGCCCGTCCGTTTTTCGCGCTGTCGCTTTGTCTTTTTGCCGATCTCAAGAGGCGCTGTCCACCCGCATTGAAGGGCGCACGGTGTTTGACGAATCGCAAAAATTTCGTTCGCGAGCGTACCGATACGGCGCAAACTGGCCTCGCTGCCGCATGGACAGCAGGATATGGACCTTGACGCCGCTCCTGTTTTCCCGGGAGCGGATCAAACTTGGGCCTCGCTTCGGCGGGGCTTTTTTCTTGGCCGGCCGGGGCGAGCCGCGAATATTTCCGGGTAGTGCAAGATTTAGCCTTTCCGGTCCGATGCAACGGGCGTATTCAGCCAACGCGTGGTTCATATCCGCGCTCCCTCGCGCGGCAGATCTCCGATTGGCTTCCTTCCCGTTTGCCTGCCGCGTCATCCGGAATTTTCGTTGGCAGGTTCATGACCACGGCAGAGACGAGCGAGCAGGGGCAAGAGGCAGCGGGTGGCCGGCAGGCGAAGATCGTGGCGCTGGTCGTCGCCGTTTCCTTCTTCATGCAGATCCTCGACGGCACGATCGTCGCCACCTCGCTGCCGCAGATGGCGGCAAGCTTCGGCGTGCAGCCGGTGTCGATGAGCATAGGCATCACCATCTACATGCTGACGATGGCAGCCTTCATTCCGCTGTCGGGCTGGCTTGGTGACCGTTTCGGCGCGCGCCGCGTCTTCCTGGTGTCGATCGGCGTCTTCACCGGCGCCTCGCTCTTCTGCGGGCTCTCCGGCAGCCTTACGGAATTCGTGCTGTGGCGTGCGCTGCAGGGAGCGGGCAGCGCGCTGATGACGCCGGTCGGGCGCATCATCGTGCTGAAGAACGCCCGCAAGTCCGAACTCGTTCAGGCAATCGCGCTGATCACCTGGCCGGCGCTGACGGCGCCCGTGGTCGGCCCCGTGCTCGGCGGCTTCATCACCACCTATGCCAGCTGGCATTGGAACTTCCTGATCAACATCCCGATCGGCATCATCGGCATGGGGCTTGTGCTGCGTTTCGTGCCCGAGCAGCGCGAGGCCGATCCCGGCCGGCTGGACATTCTCGGCTTCGTACTGAGCGCGACAGGGCTGACCTTCCTGCTCGCCGCGCTCGAGCTTTCGGTCAAATGGGAAGGCGGGCTTTGGCCCGTCATATCCATGCTGGCCGCCGGCGTCGTATTATCCATCATGGCGACGCGGCACTTCCTCGCCGTCGACAATCCGTTGCTCGATCTCTCGGCCTTCCGCGTCCAGACTTTCTCGATGTCGACGCTCTCGGCGGGCACGGCCTGCCGGACGGCGATCAATGCGACGCCCTTCCTGCTACCCCTCCTGCTCCAGCTCGGCTTCGGGCTGAGCTCGATTGCCGCCGGCACCTATCTGCTCGTCTATTTCCTCGGCAATCTCAGCATGAAGACGGTGACGACGCCGCTCTTGCGCTTCTTCGGCTTTCGCACCGTCCTCGGGATCAACGGGCTGATCGCGGCGTTTTCGATCGTCGCCTGCGGTTTCCTGACGCCGGACACGCCGCTGTTTCTCATGCATGCGCTGCTTTTTCTCGCAGGCCTGTCGCGGTCGATGGAGTTCACGGCGCTGAACACGCTCGCCTTCGCCGATATAGGCCCGGCACAGCGCAGTTCGGCCTCGACGCTGTCGAGCATGCTGCAGCAGGTATCGATGCTGCTCGGCGTCGCGGTGGCTGCTGCCGTGCTCAACATTTCCTCGGCTTTGAGAGGCGCCGACAATCCCGTGCTGGCCGATTTCCGCTGGGCCTTCGTCGTGGTCGGCGCGATTGGCATCGTCTCGTCGCTGCGCTTCCTGCAACTGCCGAAGGAGGCGGGCGCCGAAGTCTCGGGCCACCGCAGATTCCAGAGTAATTAGCATAGCCCCGGAACCAATCGGACGGTTCTGCGTTGAAGGGCCGTTAATTCGCATTTTCACCTCCCTCCTGTTTGACGGCCTCCGAAATGCCGGTTCTCCGACATCCTGCTTCCGCGCCGCCTGCGACAAGAGCGAGGGGCAGGCGCTGTTTACCTCAGGCAGTCAATGCAATACGACATTGCCATGCCGACGACTCGGACGCTTGCGGGCGGTCGTTGCTTAGAGAGAACGCCGGGAGATGGAATGAGCAATTCTAGCGGCGATGCGGATGCCCTGATCCACATCCTCTATATCGACGATGATGAGGGGCTCGCCCTCCTGATGCAGAAGAACCTTGCGCGGCGCGGTTTTTCGGTCGAGTGGGCGCAGAATGGTGCTGCCGGCCTGGAGCGGCTCGGCGAGGGCGGCATCGATGCCGTGGTGCTCGATCATCTGCTAAGCGGCGAGACCGGGCTCGATATCCTGCCTTGCATCACGGCAATGACGGATCATCCGCCTGTCATCTATGCTACGGGTTCGGACGACACCAGTATCGCGGTCGCGGCGCTGAAGGCCGGTGCCGACGATTATATGCTGAAGGGAATTTCGGCCGACTATTTCGATCTGCTCGCCGCCGCCCTCGAACAGGCGTTGGAGCGGGCGCGTTTTCGTCGCGAGACAGCGCACGCGCAGGAGGTGATCCGCCAGCAGCGCGATCTCGCGGAAATGCTGCTTGCCGAGGTCAATCACCGTATTGCCAACAGCCTCGGCCTCGTCGGCGCACTGATCCGCATGCAATCCTCGATGACCCAGGACCAGGTGGCGATCGATGCGCTGCACGAAACGCAGATGCGGATCAACGCCATCGCCAGCGTCCACCGCCGGCTCTACACCAACCGGCAGGTCGGCTCGGTGCAGGTCGACGAATATCTGGATAGCTTGCTCACGGAACTCGAAGCTTCGATGCGTGACGACAAGCGGCCGCACCGCATCGTACTCGCCGCAAAACCGGTCAATCTGGCAACCGACAAGGTGATCACGCTCGGGTTGATCGTCAGTGAACTCGTCACCAATGCCTTCAAATATGCCTATCCCGACAACGTCTCTGGCGAGATTCGCGTCTTCGTCGACCAAACGGAAGAGGCGTTGCGTGTCATTGTCGAGGATGATGGCGCTGGCTTCGATCCGTCGAGTCCGGCGCGAGGAACCGGTCTTGGCACGCGGATCCTGACGGCCATGGCCGCCAGCTTGAAATCGGATTTCGCCTACGATCCTGAGCATGACGGGACGAAGGCGACGCTGGTATTTTCGTTGCATGAGGGGAAGTAAATAAAAGGGGAAAGCAGGCCGTGCGGCTCACTTATCCGGCTGCCGCCCCTGACCCGTCCTCCGGCGGAGGTGCCGCCCGCGAATCTCCTCTCGCGGCCTGGAGAAGGTGGCGGCAGGCGGATGAGAGCGCGAATGCACGGTAATATGTATTCTTCTACAATGGCTTACCGAACTCGTATCATCAAACCTCACGCTAAGGGAGGCAGGACATGAAGACGATCCGCACACCTCGGGAGGTTTATGAATTCTGGTTCGTCCGATGTGGCCGGGAGCTCTGGTTTCGTCCGCCGCCGGAGCTCGATATCGAGATCCGCGATGTTTTCCGCGATACGCATCTGGCGCTTGCCGCAGGTATCGGCGATGAATGGCGGGCCGACCCGGTGAGCCGGCTGGCGGCCGTCATCGTGCTGGACCAATTTCCCCGCAACATCTATCGCGGCACGGGGCTTGCCGTTGCCACCGATGGGCTGGCGCTTCGGGAAGCCAAGCTGGCGCTTGGCGTCGGCGCAGACCAGGCCGTTGACCATGCATGTCGAACTTTCTTCTACCTGCCGTTCGAGCACGCAGAGAGCCTCGACGAGCAGGAGCGTTCGGTGGCCCTCTTCACCGCGCTCGGCGACGAGGAATATCTGGATTATGCGGTTCGCCACCGTGAGGTGATCGCCGCCTATGGGCGTTTTCCTCACCGCAACGCCATGCTCGGGCGGGAATCGACGGCCGCGGAACTTGATTATCTCGCGAAGCCCGGCGCCGGCTTCTGAACGCCTCGCTTAAAGCGCGCAAGGGTTTCGGGGAGGTGACCTGAGCGCAGGAACAAGCTCGGTGCAAGGCGCATTAGGCATCTTCCGCCTTTCTGTCGCCTTTCTTTGCGATGAAAAGCGAGCATTCAATTTCGACGACAACCTTTCCGGAGGCCTTTTTGCGGCTGAGATCCATCCTGCTTCGCACCATTCTCCTCGTGACGCTGACGCTTGCCGGCGCGCATTTCGAGAGCGCAGCAGCCCTCGCGCAGGAACCGCAGTTGCAGTCAGCGGCAGGAGAGACGCCGCTTGTCGATACGCCGTCTGCCCAGGCGGCGAAGGAGATTGACAAGGCGAAGGTCCAGCTTGGCTCGCTTCAAGACAGCGTCAAGGAAAATGCCGACAATGACGATGCGCTGGTCGGGCTTGCGGCTAAGGCAGACGAGCTCAGCCGTGCGGTCATCGCCATATCGGTGAATCTGAGGCCGCGTTTCGACCAGATCAAGAACCGGCTGACCGAGATAGGCGAGCCGCCAAAGGACGGGCAGCCGCCTGAGGCGCAGATCGTCACGGACGAGCGTAACGCGCTCGGCGCCGAGCGCGCGCAGATCAACGCCGTGACCGGCGACGCCGAAAACCTGTCGATCGCCGTGACAAAACTCGTGAACGAGATCATCGCGATGCGGCGGCAGCTGTTCGCCGACACGCTTTTCAGGCGTACGGAAATCTCCGTCTCGGTGCTCGACGATGCCGCCAGCGCCTTTGTGCACGAGGTCCGCGAATTCTCGCACGCTTTAGCGAGCTGGGCCTCCTTCGTCTGGAAATTCAAGCGGTTTCCGCTGTTTGCGGCGATCTTTCTGTCGCTCGCCTCCGCCCTTATCCTGCTTTCCGGCAGCTACCGGCTCTTCGGCTCCTATCTGCGCCGCGACGAGGCGGTCGAGAACCCGTCCTATATCGGCCGGCTGTCGATCGCCTTCTGGTCGACCTTGATCCGCACGCTGGCACTTGCGGTGCTGCTCGTCACCTCCTTTTTCTTCCTCAACAGTTTCAACGTGCTGAGACCCGACATCGCGCCGGTCATCGGCGCGCTGTTCGGCACGATCGGGCTCGTCTATTTCGTCGGCCGCTTCGTCAACGCCATCTTCGCGCCGCGCGAACCGCACTGGCGGCTGGTGAAGCTTTCCAATCTCGGCGCCCGCTCGATCGGCTACTGCCTTTCGGCGATGGCGGTCGTCAACGGGCTCGACTATCTCTTCGGCACGGTCAGCGAGGCGATGGGTTCGCCGCTTGTACTGACCGTCGTCCGGAGCCTGATTGCTGCGCTGATCATCGGCATCATCCTGATCGCCGTCTCGTTCAGCAAGCCGATGCTGGCGCGAAACGGCGATCCCGACGCGCCGGGCAGACATTGGCCGCGCGGCATGGCAATCATCCTGCGCGTGGTCGGCGCCGCCTTGATCGTCACGGCGCTTGCCGGTTACGTCGGGCTTGCCCGTTTCGTCGCCACGCAGCTCATCATCACCGGGGCTGTTGTCGCCACCATGTATGTCGGCCTGCTCTCCGGCAAGGCGATCTCGCGGCAGGAAAGCTTCGGTGACACCTTCTTCGCCCGCTTCCTGACGCGGCGCTTCAACCTCGGCCCGGTGGCGATTGATCAGGTCGGCCTGCTCGTCGGCCTCGCCATCTATGCGGTAGCGCTGTTCGTCGGCATCCCGCTGATCCTGCTGCTCTGGGGTTTCCATGTGCAGGACCTGCAGCTTATCGCCTTCCGGCTGTTTACAGAGGTCAAGCTCGGCGGCATCAGCATCTCGCTGCTCGGCATCTGCACCGGCATCCTGCTCTTTGCCGGCGTTTACCTATTGACGCGCTGGCTGCAGCGCTGGCTCGACGGCAATGTGATGGCGCGAAGCCATGTCGATCTCGGCGTACGCAATTCGGTCAAGACGGGCATCGGCTATCTCGGCGTCGGCATTGCCGCGATCATCGGCGTTTCGGCGGCCGGTATCGATCTGTCGAGCTTCGCGCTCGTCGCCTCGGCGCTATCGGTCGGGATCGGTTTCGGCCTGCAGAACATCGTCTCCAACTTCGTCTCGGGCCTGATCCTGCTCGTCGAGCGGCCGTTCAAGGTCGGAGACCATGTCGTCTCGGGCACGGCCGAAGGCATCGTCAAGCGCATCTCGGTACGCGCCACCGAGATCGAGACCTTCCGCAAGCAGTCGATCATCGTGCCGAATTCGGAGCTGATCAACGGCCTCGTCGGCAACTGGACGCATCGCAACAAGATCGGCCGCTCGGAAATCCCGGTCTCCGTCAGCTACGACGCCGATCCGCAGAAGGTGATGGACATCCTGCTGGAGCTGACAGCCAAGGTGCAGCTTGTCATGCGCAATCCCGAGCCGCATGTCGAATTCCTGCGTTTCGGCCCCTATTCGCTGGATTTCGAACTGCGCTTCTTCCTCGCCGACATGGGCGACAGCATGACGGTGCGCAACAATCTCAGGATCGAGATCCTCAAGCGCTTCAAGGCAGAAGGCATCGAGATCCCGCTGCCGCAGAGCGACCTTACGATCCATCGTGAGGCTGCCCCGGTCCTTCCCCATGCGGTCAAGGAGCATGTGGACGACCACGAAAATTCCCGGAACAGACCGGAGGAGGAAGACGAGCGGCCGGTGCGGCAGCTGCGAGGTCGGGCGGCGGAGAGCTGAACGCCTCATTCAGCCATCATTCACAGGTGTATGTGCATGATCCCTTCCATCGGGATCGCTGCCGAGGGCAGCACCGGTTTTTCGAGGGGAGGGCGCGCTAGCGCCGCCGCACATGATGGCAAAATTTGCCGCCGTTCTGCTTGTCCCGCTGCTTGCCGCGTCGGCGGTCAGTGCGGCGTCCGTCACAAACACCGATCCTGCAGCCGTGGTGCTCGTCATCACAGAGGGCGGACAGCGCATCGAAGTCGTGGTCGATGCCGGCGCTTCCGAAAGTCTCTGCTCCTCCGGCTGCTTCATGACGACGCCAGATGGCGATCGGATCGGCCTCGATGGCGGCGAGACGATCGACATCGTCAAGGGCTCTGCCGTCGTCAAGTAAGGCTGCGGCCCGCCCCCGGCTAAGGTTCTCCCCGCGCCAGCGCCGTTTGCACCGGCACCGGCATCCGCATCAGCGGCCGGACGGCGAGGAATGCCGCCACGGCTGCGGCACCGAGCGCGGCCGTGATCGACAGCGACAAGGATACGCCGATATTGCCCATCAGGAAGGCCAGCGCGAACGGCGCCGTCGAAGAGACGGCGAGGCGGACCGACGTCACTTTTCCCTGCCGCTGGCCATAGCCCTCGCTTCCGAAGAGCTCCAAGGGCAGCGTTCCCTGCACGATGCTACTGAGGCCGGAGCCGAGGCCGAAGACCAAAGCGAAAACCATTGCACCGGGAATCGACGGCGCGGTGAGGAGGAGAATGACAAGGGCCGCCGGCAGGAGCACGGCCGAAATGACGGCGAGCACGAGCTGCGGCAAGCTGCCGCCGAAGACCATGTTGATGAAGCGGCTCAGCACCTGCGAAGGTCCGAAAAGCGTGCCGACGATGACGGCCGTGGCGCCAAGTCCAAGCGCCGACATGATAGGCACCATATGGACCAGAAGCGCAGCGTTGACGAAGCTTTCCAGCGCAAAGCCGGTGACCATTAGGATGAAAGCCGGGGTGCGCGCCGTGGCGGGAAGGCTGGGTTCGATGCGCCTCGTCGCGCTGCTCTTCTCGCCCGTGCCGCTATGGCCCGTACTGCGCGCCAGCCAGGCATGAATCGGAAGGCAGACGAGCAGGTTGATCGCGGCGAAGATGAGGTAGACGCTCTGCCAGGAGAAGTGGGCATGCAGCGCCGTGGTGATCGGCCAGAAGATGGTCGAGGCGAAACCGCCGATCAGCGTGAGATAGGTGATGCTGCGCTGGGCCACCTGCGGCCTTACCTGAACCAGCAGGGCGAAGGCCGCGCCATATTGCACCAGGTTCGATGCCGTTTCGATGGCGATCAGGGCTATGACGAAAGCGATCTTGCCGGGAGCGAGGGCGCAGGCGGCAAGCGCGGCTGTCGCGATGGCCGAGCCTAAGGTCATGACCCGGCCAGCGCCGAAATGATCGATCCATTTGCCCATGGCGGGTGCCGCCAGACCGCCGATCAGCAGCGCCGCCGACAGCGCGCCGAAGATCCATTCAGCCGACCAATCGAGCCCGCGCGCCATGTCGGGCGCGAGGATACTGAAGCTGTAATAGAGGGTGCCGTAGCCAATGACCTGCGTCAGGCCGAGCGCGAGGATGGCGGCAACGGGCGGCCGTTCGGAGGCGGCGGACGTCATATGGATTTCAGGCCTACGCGTCGTTCAAGCTTTGCGGCTTCTTCCCTGCGCTCGCTGTAGCGATCGGTGAGATAGGCCGAGGCATCGCGCGTCAGCCATGTGAATTTCACCAGTTCCTCGCAGACGTCTACCACACGGTCGTAAAAGGACGAAGGCTTCATGCGCCCATCGCTGTCGAACTCCTGGAAAGCCTTTGCCACCGACGACTGGTTGGGAATGGTGATCATCCGCATCCACCGGCCGAGGATGCGCATCTGGTTCACAGCATTGAACGACTGCGAACCGCCGGACACCTGCATGACGGCAAGCGTCTTGCCCTGCGTCGGCCGGACTGAACCCACCGATAGCGGTATCCAGTCGATCTGCGCTTTCATTATGCCGCTCATTGCGCCGTGTCGCTCGGGGCTGACCCAGACCTGGCCTTCCGACCAGGCGGAGAGCTCGCGCAATTCCTGCACCTTCGGATGGGCGACCGGCGCTCCGTCGGGAAGCGGAAGGCCTTCGGGATCAAAGATCCGCACCTCGCAGCCGAAGTGCTCGAGCAGCCGTGATGCCTCATGCGCAAGCAGACGGCTGTAGGATACGGTCCTCAGCGAGCCGTAAAGGATGAGGATGCGCGGCTTATGGGTGGAGAAGGGCGGTCGCAGGGCCGCCAGATCTGGCTGGCGCAGATGCGCCGGCGAAGTCGCTGGCAGGTCAGACAATGCGTTTGCCTTCGGCATCGAGCACCTTCTCGCCGTCTTCCTTGGTGAAAGCGCCCTTGTGCGTCTCCGGCAGGATTTCCAGGACCAGCTCGGAGGGGCGCGACAGGCGCGTGCCGAGCGGGGTGATGACGAAGGGCCGGTTGATCAGGATCGGCTGGGCGAGCATGGCGTCGAGCAACTGGTCGTCGCTCAAATCTGGATTGCCGAGGCCGAGTTCGGCATAGGGCGTGTCCTTCTCACGCAGGGCCTGACGCACGGTTAGGCCGGCATCGGCGATCATCTTGACCAGCTCTGCGCGCGACGGCGGCGTGTTGACGTATTCGATGATATCGGGCTCGATACCGGCATTGCGGATCATCGCCAGCGTGTTGCGCGAGGTGCCGCAAGCGGGATTGTGATAGATGGTGACGTTCATAGCTTGGCCTCGGATGATAGGGTTGACGATGTCTCGGCTGTCTGCAACAGCCAGTTGAAGAGGAGGAGGGCTGCGACCGCGCCAGCGATTTCGGCAAGCCAGAACCCCGGAAGGTCGATCGGGCGGATGCCGGAGAAAGTGTCGGTGAGGGAGCGGGCGAAGGCCACCGCCGGATTGGCAAACGAGGTCGATGCGGTGAACCAGTAGGCGGCGGTAATATAGAGCGCGACCAGCCAAGGGACGGCCTTCTGCTCGAAGCGGATGCCGGCGAGAATGACCGCGACGAGGCCGAAGGTGGCGATACCCTCGGAAAACCATTGCGCGCCGCCAGTGCGGACTTTGCTCGACAGTTCCAGGACCGGGAGGTTGAACATCAGATGAGCGCAGATCGTTCCGGCCACACCGCCGGCAACCTGTGCCAGCACATAGAAGCCGAGGTCGCGTCTCCGCAGCGAGCCCGACATCGCGAAGATCAATGAGACGGCCGGGTTGAAATGGGCGCCGGAAATCGGCCCCAGCACGGTGATCAGCACGACCAGGATCGCGCCGGTCGCGAGTGTGTTGCCGAGCAGGGCAAGCCCGACGTCCTCGGTCAGCGATGCCGCCATGATGCCCGAGCCGACCACGGTGGCGACCAGCATCGCGGTGCCGAGCGCCTCTGCAACGAGGCGGCGCGTTAGATCGTAGGAAGCCATCAGCCAGCCCCTGCGGGTTTTGCGGTCGTGCCTTCCATGGCGCCGATCTGGCGCAGGTGCTGCTCCAGCGCCAGCTTGTCGACCGAGGCGAGCGGCAGGCTGAGGAAGGCCACGATCCGGTTTTTCAGGAAACGGGCGGCCTGTGCGAAGGCGCGGCCTTTCTCGACCTCGCTGCCCTCGACGGCGGCCGGATCTTCGACGCCCCAATGGGCGGTCATCGGATGGCCGATCCAGACAGGGCAGGCTTCGCCATGGGCGGTGTCGCAGACGGTGAAGATGAAGTCCATCTCCGGTGCGTCGGGCTTTGCGAACTCGTCCCAGCTCTTCGATCGGAAGCCGGTCGCGGGGTAACCCAATGCCTGCAGCTCTTTCAGCGCCAGCGGATTGACCTCGCCTTTCGGCTGGCTGCCGGCTGAATAAGCCTTGAACCGACCTTTGCCCTCGGCCTCCAGGATGGACTCAGCGAGGATAGAGCGGGAAGAATTGGCAGTGCAGAGAAAGAGCACATTGTATACGCGATCTGTGGTCATTGCAGTTCCTCCTTGGTTGCAGGTGTACAGCATACGGCAATAGCGGCGGCGGGCGCGCAGATCTCGGCGTTCCCCCCGCAGCAATCCTCCATCAGGAAGCGGATCAGGTCACCGAGCGCTTCGTAACTGGCGGTGTAGATGATCGAGCGGGATTCGCGCTGCTGAGTGATCAGCCCGGCTCTTTCCAGCTCCTTTAGATGGAAGGAGACGTTGGATGGGGAAACCTCCGCTTGTTGGGCAATGGAGCCTGCCGCCATTCCGTCAGGACCCGAAACGACGAGCATGCGGATGATGTGAAGGCGCGTTTCCTGCGATAGCGCGCCGAATGCGGCGAGGGCTTGACGTCGATCCATATTTCAATAATCCTTGAATAGTTGAAACGAGGATTAGCGCAAATGAACGCTATCGACAACTCAAAAGTTCAGGCGGAGGAGATCAATCTCCGCCTGCTGCTCAATGTGCTCGCCGGCGACAAGGACGCGCCACTGGTTTTCTATTACGACGGCCAGCCGGTGAAGCCGGGCTACCATATCACCGAGGTTAAGGCGGGCCGATTCTCTGCGCTTGATTGCGGCGCCAATCCGGAAGATTGGACTGAGATCTTCATCCAGCTCTGGGATATCGACGAGGGCGAGCGCACGCACATGCCGGCCGGCAAATTTCATGCGATCATCCGCAAGGTGACGGAGCATGTGGAGTTGGACAGCAACGCCAAGCTCACTTTCGAAGTCAGCGACGGCGTCCGGCCGATGCAGCTTTATTGTGCGGGGATGCCGGTCTCGCGTGGCGGGGCTGTCCTTGTTGCGCTTTCGCCGCGCCCCGCAAGCTGCAAGCCGCGCGACCGCTGGCTGGCGGAGGAGAACAGGAAGGCGGCTGCCTGCTGCGGCCCGTCGGCGGAAAGCCGCTGCTGCGCCTAAAGTCACATAAGCCCGCCCGGACGTCTTTCCTGCCAAAGGCGTGGATCAGACCACCATCGAGGAAATCACGACCCGGGGCAGGCGTGGCCAAGGGCACCTTCTACCTGCACTTTTCCTCAAAGACCGATGTTCTGATGCGCTGCGCGCGCTTCGTCGAGCGGCTCGACGGCATCGTTGCAACGGTCGAGGGGCAGAGGCAAGAGGATTGGCGCGGCGGTCTGGCGGCCTTGGTGGCCTGCGCCGCCGGCTATCTTCATGCAGTCGGCTCATCATCTCGCCAGCCAGGCATCGGCGAGACGCAGTCCGTGCATGATCGAGGCGCATTTCCTGCGTTCGCTCGGTCTGCCGTCAGGTTGTGATTGATGCCTGAGTATCCCACCACCTGAGCACCCGCATCGCCCGCAGCGTGATCCAGCGCGAAGGCTGGCCTTGCCCCTCGTCGATTTCGAACCAGACGCGCCCCGGCAGGCTCCAGTCGAGCGGCCATCGGCCGTCTTCCATGCGCCTGGAGCGGAGATGGTCGATCGCCTCGCAGAGGCGCGGATCGCGATCGGCGTCGGTCAGGATGGCACTTGACCTGAAATAATCGAGCGCGCGCAAGATGTCGTAGCGCCAGCGGTTGGGGTGGAGGAAGTGCAGGAAGCGTCCGTCTGCCGGTTCACCGGTGCCGAGGCGGCGGAAGAGATTGCGTTCGAGCAGGAATTCCTCGCCCGTGCTGCGCGCCTCGCGGGAGCGAGGCGTGCCGCCGGTCGTTCTTTCAAATTCCAGCAGGCCTTCCAGCACGTTGATCGTGCTGGCGAAGGAGGAGCGAAGGGAGCCGCGGGCTCTTTCGCAGTTCCAGCCGCCATCATCGAGGCGCTCGCCGGTGAGCCTCTCGACGATGGGGGAGACGTCGACGCCGAAATAGGCGCCGTCTGAAACGGTTCGGCCATTGATGCATTCCTCGACCTCCCCCTCCCAATAGGCTTGGCCGCCTTCTTCCCAGCGGGCGCTGGTGCCGATCGCTGCGACGGTGCGTCTGGCGCGCTCCGATGAAGGGTCGAGGCCGAACTCTCGCAACTGTGACAGCGAAAATGTCGTGGCCGTCCAGGGCTGGCCGTGCTCGCGCCATTCATGCGGATCGAAACCAGTGGGCAAAAAGGCGCCACCGGCCCATTGTCCGTCTTCGTCCTGAAAGGAGAGGAGCTTCGCCCCCCAGCCTTCGGTCTCCACTTTGGCCCGCTCGGCCATCCATTCCGGTTCCGGGGCGTCCATGAGGTCGCGCATCACCTGCCAGCGGATCGCCGGGTCGGAATCGAGAAGCCATTCGATCACGCTATCGGACCCGATCATGGCGGACCTTTGTTGCTAGGGCGGCCGATGGCTCTTTTATAATCTTACCGAAGGAACTCTGCCAGCGGTTGTCGGCGAAAGCGGATGGTGAGAATGCGGCGCTTCTCGTCTGATTTCTTAATCATATCGGCAAGAAATCGGAAGCAGTTCCGCCTAGCGGCTTCTTCGTTTCCTATCCCCGGCGCTGATTAATAATTACTCAAATCAATTGATGTATCAGTTTGAGCTGGGGATAGATTTTTTATTGAAGGCTTACCAATGGCGTTTTTAGGTATTTCGGGAATGCAATATTCCGGAGAGATGTTTGCCGGCGCGCGTATTATTGTCGCGGAAGATTCAAACGTATTCACCTCGATGATCAGCAAACGCCTCAAGGAGTTGTTCGACATAGATGTCGAGATCTGCCGCAACTTCGAGGACCTGCAATTTTCTTACGACAAATCGTCCGATCCGATCACGCTGGCGATCTCGAACATCAATCTGCCCGGTGCCGAAAACGGCGAAGCGCTTGAATATCTGGTCGATCTTTCCATTCCCACCATCGTCTTCACCGGCACCTTCCACGATAGCATGCGCGACAAGCTGATGGCCAAGGACATTGTCGACTATATCCTCAAGGACAATATCTTCGCCGTCGATCTTCTGGCGGAGTCGATCTGCCGGTTCCTGACCAATCATCGCCATCATGTGCTGATCGTCGACGACAGCGCGACGGCGCGCGCCCTGCTGTCGAGCCGGCTGAAGCGCTATAATTTCCGTGTCAGCGTCGCCGAGAGCGGCAACAAGGCGCTGGAAATCCTGAAGGCCAACCGCGACATCGGCCTGATGATCACCGACTACAACATGCCTGACATTGATGGCTTCGAACTGACGCGGCGGATTCGCGCCAATATAGGCTCGCATGAGCTGCGCATCATCGGTGTTTCCTCTTCCTCGAACCGGTTGCTTTCGGCGCGGTTCCTGAAGGCCGGCGGGAATGATTTCATGCTGCGCCCCTTCATCGACGAGGAGTTCTATTGCCGCGTCAACCAGAATCTCGATACGCTGCTGCAGATCCAGTCCATGCGCAAGGAGCGGGCGGTTGCCTGACGATTCTCCCAGAATCCGGGTCGCGAGGAAGCTGGGGCCAACAGTTGGCGCCGGCCGCCGAATTTTTGCAATTACAGGTAATCGCGCTCTTTGTCCTCTTCACGTAGACGGGCCTCTCGGCTATCGTCCCCCGCGCCGGGGGGAGGGCCGAGTCGAGCCCGCAAGGCGCATGGGGGAGTAGCAACTGTGGCTTTTCAGGGGGATTTTCAGCGGGATGGTCTCGGTCTGCGCTCAAGCGGCCTCAAGATACTTCTGGTTGAAGATTCCCGGATGTTTTCCGCCGTGCTCTGCCACCGGTTCCAGACGGAACTCGGCCTTGCCGTCAAGTCCTGTCCATCGCTGAAGGCGCTTCGCAGGGAGCTCGCCGACGACGGTCACGGCTACACCATGGCCGTCGTCGATCTCAACCTGCCGGATTCGCCCTATGGCGAGGCGCTCGACTGTACGATCGAACATGATATCCCTGCGATTGTCTTCACTGCGACATTCGATCTCAACACGCGCAACAGGATCATGGAGCGCAATGTCATCGATTATGTGTTGAAGGATAACGAGTTCGCGCTCGACAATCTTGTCGCCACCGTCCGCCGCGCGATCTCAAACCGCAAGACGCGGGTGCTCGTTGTCGACGATGTCGTCTCGGCACGCCAGGTACTCGTCGATCTCCTGAAGGCGCAGCAATATCTTGTCGTAGAAGCGAGTTCCGGGCTGGAGGCGCTGGCTGCGCTTGAGGCTTATAGCGATATCGAACTCGTCGTCACCGACCATCATATGCCCGACATGAGCGGCTACGAGCTGACGCGGCGCATCCGCCACCGCTTCGGTTCGGACCGGCTGCGCGTCATCGGCGTTTCCTCCTCCAACGACCGCATGTTGTCCGCGAGCTTCCTCAAGGCCGGCGCCAGCGATTTCCTCTACCGGCCTTTTGTTGCCGAAGAGCTGCAATGCCGCATCGCCAACAATGCCGAAACACTGGCGCAGATGCGCCAGCTGAGGGCGGCCGCAGCCTGCGACTATCTGACCGGCCTCTATAACCGCCGCTATTTCTACGACAATGGCCCGAAGCTGGTGAACGAGTGCCTGCGGCTGAAAGTGCCGAGCTCGGTTGCCATTCTCGATATCGACCATTTCAAGCGGCTGAACGACACATACGGCCACGAGATCGGCGACAAGGTGCTGAAGGCGGTTGCGAACAGGCTTTTCACGATCTTCGAGGGCAGCGACAACCTGCTCTCGCGCCTTGGCGGCGAGGAGTTCGCGATCCTCTTCCCGCAGATGGATTCAACCGCCGCCACCAAGCTCTGCGACGAGATACGGTCGGATATTTCGCGGCTGAAGGTAACGGCCGACGACGAGGAACTCGGCGTCACCGTCTCGATCGGAATCGCCGAAATCGGCAGCTATGAAACCTTCGAGAATTATCTCAACGCCGCCGACCAGTTCCTCTACATGGCCAAGCACCGCGGCCGCAACCAGGTCTATTCCGACGCCAAGATGACGGAGGAGGCGGCGCAGTAGGGCTGCTTCCGGCTGCCGGTGTTGTCAGTCGCCGCACCTGCCACTCATCCGGCTATTGCTCGTTTTAGTACCCGGTAACGGAGTGACGTTTCGATCCCCTCTTCTCCCGAGGGGAGGAGAGGGTATGCCGCGCCGGCTTCGTTACTTGGCCGCTGTCGAATAACACGTCCTCTCGCCGGCGAGCGGTAGCATATGCTTTGCACAAGGCCGGGCATAGGATGCGATGCTGCGTCTCAAGCCGCGACCGGCTGTCTTGCCGTTGCCATGGTCATCTTGCGCTCGGCGCGCTCCTGCTGCGGCGAGCGGTGGTAGAGTTCGCGATAACACTTCGAGAAATGCGAGGCCGAGACGAAGCCGCAGGCGACGGCGACCTCCACGACAGGCATCGAGGACTGCACCAGCAGGTGCCTGGCGCGGTCGAGGCGGATTTCCAGATAGTAGCGGGCCGGAGAACGGCCCATCTCCTGGCGGAACAGCCGCTCGATCTGGCGACGGGAGAGGCCGGCGCCATCGGCAATCTCGATCAGCGACAGCGGCTCGGCGAGATTGCCTTCCATCAGTTCGATGATCGACAGAACCTTGGCGTTCTGAACGCCGAGGCGGGCGCGCAGCGGCAGGCGCTGGCGGTCATGCGGGTTGCGCACGCGGTCGGTCAGGTGCTGTTCGCAGATGCGGTTGACGAGGCTTTCGCCGAAATCCTCACCGATGAGGTTCAGCATCATGTCGAGCGAGGCGGTGCCGCCGGCGCAGGTATAGAGGTTGCCGTCTACCTCGTAGAGATCGGCATAGACCTCGGCCTGCGGAAAGGCTTCGGAAAAGCCAGGCAGGTTCTCCCAGTGGATGGCACAGCGCTTGCCGTTCAGGAGACCCGCCTGAGCCAGCACATGCGCGCCCGTACAGAGGCTGCCGACGGCGACGCCACGATTGTAGCATTCCCGCAGCCAGGCATTGACCGACTTGTTGTTGAATTCTTCGATGTCGATGCCGGAACAGACGAGCACCATGCCGGGCCGGTTCTCGCCGCCGAGATGGCGGCGCTCCTCAGCGAGCGAGGAATTCGCCTCGATACCGATGCCGCAGGAAGAATAGACCTTCTCTCCATCGACCGAAGCCAGCCGCCAGGTATAGGCCTGATAGCCGAGCATGCGGTTGGCGATGCGCAAGGTGTCCACGGCCGCCGAGAAGGGCAGCATGGTGAATTGCGGTACCATAAAGAAGACCAGTGAGCGCTTCTTGATCTGCATCCTGTTCATAGCGAAATCCATGCTCGAGGGACGATGACATATTGGTCGCGCGGAATGCGTCGCGCGGATGTCCTGAAAGCGACAGTGGCATGGATAAATGCGGCCGAGAAGAGCAAATATGCGACATTGACCGGGATTTGACCGGGCAAATCGCGGGTCGGTGAAGAAAACAGACTTATAGGCGACTGAGATTCACGGCTGAAGACGGGCGAGGACCGGAACAGCGGGCAGAAAAAAGGCGGCGTTGCGTGAGGCAGACGCCGCCCTCATCTCAGGAGGAATGTCGCATTCATTATATGGTCCGGTGTTTGCTGTCTTCAGTGCTCGGCCAGCCGATATCCTTGCGGACGTCAAAGGGCATGGCTTCGAGTTCGCGGGCGGTCCGCCAGCGCGTCCAGGCAAGCATCAGCTTATGGGCGTAGTGGCCCAGATCGAAGCGGCCTTCGCCGGAGGTGAGGGTCTTGCCACCACCCCGATAGGTGAGCGTGGTCATATCCAGTTCCTTTCCTGGGTCGGGGCATGGTCGTCGATGGGAGGTTCGTCCATGTCCACGCTGTTAATATGGGCGCCGGGAACCCATCATTCAAACGAATAGAGCTTATGGATAACATCAACGATATTGAATGATCTCAGCGCCTCCCTGGGAAATGAGGGCGCGAAGCGGCCGGCTGATGAACTTCAGTGGCAGGTCAGACAGCGTGGCTCAAGAATCGGGCACCTACGGGGCCGGCTTTTAACATCAACAATATGGAAACAGGCACTCGCGAGGTCAACATTGGCCTCAGGCTGAAAGGGGATCATTAAACGCCGCATTCTATAGGATTCTCGGCGTGAGCCATCAGGCGTCGCTCTTTAGGGCGTGCTTTACCCGCAAGACCGCCATGCAGACCGTCCCGATGACGATCGGGACTGATACCAGCATTACAAGAGGGCTCACGTGGACACCCGCGTGATCTAACGTTTCGAACGTCACCTTGAGCATCCCGAGCAGATAGTAGCTGATCGCGATGATGGAGAAGCCCTCCACAGCGCGCTGTATCTTGACCTGCGTCGCAGCTCGGTCTGCCATTGCCTGAATCTGAGTGGCGTTCTGGTACTCGATTTCGACCTGAATGCGGGTCTGCAGGAGGTCAATCAGGTGAACGGTCGCGCTGGACAGCTGCTCCAGACGCAATGCTGTCGCTTCACAGGTTCGGACCGCCGGACGAAAACGCCTGACAACAAAGGTGCCAAACCGCTGAAAGCCGGGGACATGGGTCTCCCGGAGCAGTGCGATACGTTCCTCGACAATCTTTGAATATGCCGACGTAGCGCCGAAGCGGTTTCGCGTCTCTGCTGTCGCCGAAATGATCTCCGAGGAGAGGGCCGTGATCTCGTCCAGGAGCTGCCTGTGTTCGGCAACCGGGGTTGCAAGGTTCCGGTTTGTCAGGCGGACGAGCTTGCCGTCGAACCCAGCGAGCATCGGTGCGAGTCTGCGCGCCTCCGGCAGCCCAAGAAGCGCCATCGCCCGGTAGGTCTCGATCTCCAGCAGACGGCGGACCATGCGTCCCAATCGATGTGCGTTGAGGTCCTTGTTGAAGAGGAGAATGCGGCTCGACCGATCGGACCTTACGCGGAAATCCGAACAAATCTGAGCTGAACCGCCACCGATAAACGAAGCGGCCGTGTCGCCAAACCCGTATGCAGCCAGGCTCGGTCCAAGTTCAACGGGAGCCTCGGAAGCCACCACGAGTCCGATCCGGCAAACGAGTGGGGCAGTGTCCAAGCCAGCAAGGCGAGCAAGGTCATGTTCGCTCAGATCGGAACTGGGCCAAACAGAGGGGGCGCTGTCCAGCTTCCTGAGCCGTGTTACCGTGACGAATTCGGTGTGACGTTCCACGCGAACGGAAACGTCGCCATTCGCCCAGACGCTGTCGTGGAAGCCCTCAATCGTTCGCCCATGGTCCTGCATTGGCATGAAGGCGGCGTGCTCAACGAAGGCAGGACCCGAAAAATAGATCGAGGGCCTCGCATGGAGTTCGGCGTTGAAGTCCGCTTCTGCCTTCGGGGTCTCGGACAAGGCGGTGGAAACTGGACGCGGCCCGCTGTCTGTGAGTTTGCTCTTCCCCATGCACTCCCTCCCTGAGGCTTCGACGGTTAAAAGGCCGTCGTCAACGGGTTCGGTCCGTTACGTCCTTCAGCTGAGTCCAGCTTTTCAAGGCGGGACATGTCGTCGGCATCCAGCGCAAAATCGAACACGTCGAAGTTCTCGGAGATACGGTTCTTCGTTCACCGATTTCGATATCACTATCAGACCGTTCTCAACGTGCCACCGAATAATAATCTGTGCGGCGCTCTTTCCGAGCGATGATCTCGATAGTTGGGTAAAGACGGGAAAAGTGAGTTCCGCTCATCGGATGGATGAAGGATGCATTGCTTCAGCAGCCTAGCTGGTCAGCCAGGTCCTTGAGGTCCTCGGCGACTAAATCCCAGTCCTTCTCGGGCATCAGATCGGTGATCTGGCCCTCACCATGCTCCTTGCGGCGGAAGACAAAGAGCGTCTTCATGCCACAGTTCGACGCCGCCTCCAGATCGTCGTTGTGGGCCGCGACCATGCCTGTCTCACTGATGCTCAAGCCAGCGACCTCCGCCGACCGGAAATACACTTCCGGACGCGGCTTGTAGTTTTGGGCGATTTCAGAGCCGAGGATGGCGTCCCACCTGAGGTCGGCGTATTTCGCCAGCCACATCATCCCGGCAATATTCCCGTTCGAAATTGTTGTAACCGCGTATTGCCGCTTGAGGCGGGCAATCGCGTCCACCGAGTCCGGCCACGGATCGAGACGTTCCCAGGCGCGATTGAATTCCTTGAGGCTCTCCGGAGTGAAGCGGTCAACGTCTAACCCGTGATAGGCAAGGGTGAGCTTGAGGTTCTCGAGGTTGAGAACGCTCAAGGGCACCCATGCCCGTGCGCCGGAACGGATTTTCTCCATCGACGGCTGATACAACGACCGCCAGTCGGTTGCGAACTGGAAGGGATCAACCGAAATGCCTTCCGCCCTGAAAAAACCCTGGGCATGCCGCGCGACGCTCCCTCTCCAATCAACGACGGTCCCGAACACGTCGAAACCGAGAAGCTTAACCTCGGCAATATCCATAATAGTGTCTCCCGAAGTTGATGCCGAGCCCTGAGCAGGCCCGACCGTTGGTCGTCAAACGAGCTTGGACTTAACGAGAAAAAACGCAACCAGAGCTGTGGCCGACCACACCGCGGCGACGAAGTAGATGCCAGCGTATCGCGGCGGAACAGCGTGGACGTCCTCAGTGACGGTTGCGCGCCAAGCCTGGCATCCCAGCGGCTGATGCCACGGCTGCAACAATTTGAAGAGCTTCATCCATCGATCGAAAACTCCTCCGGATTGATCTGATTAGACGTCCCCCAGCGGGGTGCGTGTATCGCTCCGAGTTCATAGTTCGACTGTTTCGGTGCGTCGGCGATGCGGCCGGCTTCACGGATTTATGAACCTGACAGATAGGTCTTAGCGACGAGCGGCACCTAATCTTCTCAAACAGATGCACTACGTCCTAACGGCGCTGAGCCTCCGGGCTTGCCCCTCACTCCCGATAAACTCAACGGAGCGGACATGCCGAACCATATCCAACTGGAACTTTCCCGGCGAGATTTGCTTATCTCGTCGGCCGCCACGGTCGCCATCACGGGTGCTGCGAGAGGGAGTGCGGCTGCCCAGCCGTCAGGAGATACGATGAAGTATTCAACGTCGGTCTTGCTCGCGGTCAATGGCGAGCGGCACGAGATCGAAGTGGACAACCGCACCACCTTGCTCGATGCCCTCCGCGAGCATCTGCACCTGACAGGCACCAAGAAAGGGTGCGACCACGGCCAGTGCGGTGCGTGCACTGTCATGGTCGACGGTCGCCGTATCAACTCCTGCCTGACGCTTGCCGTCATGCACGATGGAGACGAGATCACCACCATCGAGGGACTGGGGAAGCCAGGCGATCTTCATCCCATGCAGGCCGCCTTCGTGAAGCATGACGGCTTTCAATGCGGCTATTGTACGCCCGGCCAAATCTGCTCGTCGATTGCCGTCCTCGAGGAGATCAAGGCCAATATTCCAAGCCACGTCACGGGGGATCTTACCGCGCAGGCACAGCTCACCGCAGTCGAGGTCCGCGAGCGGATGAGTGGCAACATCTGTCGATGCGGCGCTTACTCGAACATCCTGGACGCCATCTCTGAAGTCGCGGGGATCAAAGCATGAGAGCCTTCACCTTCGAGCGACCCTCTACAATCGAAGCGGCGGTCAAAGCGGCGGCCGCCAATCCGGAAGCGAAGTTCATCGCAGGCGGGACGAACCTTCTTGACCTAATGAAGCTCGAAATCGAAACGCCGACGCACCTGATCGATGTCAACGGCCTCGGCATGGACAAGATCGAGCCGACGGCAGAAGGCGGCGTTCGTATCGGAGCTCTCGTGCGCAACACGGACCTTGCTGCGAACGAAACCATTCGTCGGGACTACGGCCTGCTATCTCGTGCACTTGTCGCAGGTGCATCGGGTCAGCTCCGCAACAAGGCGACGACCGCCGGGAACCTTCTGCAACGCACGCGCTGTCCGTATTTTTACGACACCAATCAGCCCTGCAACAAGCGGCAGCCGCGCAGCGGCTGCTCTGCCATCGGCGGTTTCAGCCGACAGCATGCCGTGGTCGGGACGAGCGAATCCTGCATCGCCACCCATCCGAGCGACATGGCAATCGCGATGCGCGTTCTCGACGCCGTGATCGAAACCGTCAAGGCCAACAGCGAGACGCGGTCGATTCCGATCGGCGAATTCTATCGCCTGCCGGGAGACACCCCGCATATCGAGAATGTCCTCGAGAAAGGCGAAATCATCACGGGTGTCGCGCTTCCACCGCCGGTCGGTGGAAAGCACATCTACCGCAAGGTCCGCGACCGGGCTTCCTACGCCTTCGCGCTTGTCTCTGTCGGGGCAATCATCCAGCCAGACGGTAAGGGAAGGGTTGCCGTCGGAGGCGTCGCCCACAAGCCGTGGCGGGTCGAGGACGCGGAGGCCGATCTTCCGAACGGAGCGAAGGCTGTCGCGAGCGGACTGATGGCCGGGTCTCGGCCCACCGAGCAGAACCGTTTCAAAGTCGAACTTGTCGAGCGCACTCTCGGCGCCGTCATCGCAGAAGCAAGGGGGTGAGCCATGGAGTTCAACACACCGGCGACCACAAATCCGATCGATCAGCTCAAGGTGGTCGGAAAACCAATCCACCGTATCGACGGTCAGCTCAAGACGACCGGACGGGCGATGTACGCCTACGAATGGCACGACGCCAATGTTCCCCATGCCTACGGATATCCCGTCGGCGCATCGATCGCCAAGGGCAAGATCAAATCCATCGATGTCACTGCCGCCAAGACGGCGCCCGGCGTCCTCGCGGTGGTGACGACGCTTGATGTCGGCGACCTCGGCAAGGGAAGGTTCAATACCGCGAAGCTGTTCGGCGGCGAGGAAATTCAGCACTATCATCAGGCGATCGCCGTGGTGGTGGCTCATTCTTTCGAACAGGCGCGGGCGGCCGCTGCCCTCGTCAAGGTGGACTACGAAAAGCAGGCTGGCGCCTTCGACCTCGCCGCCGCCATGGGCTCGGCAGTCAAGCCTGACGAGTCCCAGGAACCCGATACGGCTGTCGGAGATTTCGATGGCGCCTTCAAATCCGCGCCTGTCACTCTCGACGAAAGCTACACGACGCCGGACCAATCCCATTCGATGATGGAGCCCCACGCCTCCATCGCCGCCTGGGAAGGGGACGAGCTCACCGTGTGGACGTCGAGCCAGATGATCGACTGGTGGCGTAGCGATCTGGCGACGACGCTCGGCATCGACAAGGAAAAGGTCCACCTGATGTCGCCGTTCATCGGCGGCGGGTTTGGTGGGAAGCTTTTTCTTCGGGCCGATGCTGTTCTCGCCGCTTTCGGCGCCAAAGCCGTCGGCCGCCCGGTCAAGGTGGCCCTTCCGCGCCCGTTCATGGCGAACAACACAACTCACCGACCGGCGACGAGGCAGCGTATCCGCATCGGTGCTGACCGCGATGGCAGGATCACGGCGATCGCGCACGAAAGCTGGTCGGGAGACCTTCCGGGGGGCGGTCCCGAAACGGCGGTGAACCAGACTCGACTGCTCTATGCAGGAGCCAACCGCATGACGGCGATGCGGCTTGCGACGCTGGACCTCCCTGAAGGCAATGCGATGCGTGCGCCCGGCGAAGCGCCCGGACTGATGGCGCTGGAAATAGCGATCGACGAGATGGCCGAGAAGCTCGGCATGGATCCAATCCAGTTCCGGATCATCAACGACATACAGGTCGATCCGGAGAAGCCCGAGCGTCCGTTCTCACAGCGCAATCTGAACGGTTGCCTGACACTCGGAGCGGAACGGTTCGGGTGGAGCCAGCGACCAAAGACCGCATCGCGCCGGGAAGGAAACTGGCTGGTCGGCATGGGTGTCGCGGCCGCCTTCCGCAACAATCTCGTATTGCCATCCGGCGCACGCGTGAAGCTCGACCACGAGGGCGTCGTCACCGTCGAAACCGACATGACCGACATTGGGACCGGCAGCTATACGATTATCGCTCAGACTGCTGCGGAGATGATGGGAGTTGGCGTGGACAGAGTTGCCGTGCAGCTTGGTGACTCCCGCTTCCCCGTGTCAGCGGGGTCGGGCGGCCAGTTCGGCGCGAACTCGTCGACGTCAGGTGTCTACGCCGCATGCGTCAAGCTTCGCGAGGCAGTCGCCAGCAAGCTCGGCTTCAACTCCGATGGCATCGTGTTCGAGAATGGCCAGGTCCGCTCCGGTAACCGCACCGTGCCTCTGGCTGAGGCGGCCGGCGATGAAGGACTTGTCGGCGAAGATACGATGAAGTGGGGAGATCTGACGAAGACGCATCAGCAGTCAACCTTCGGCGCACACTTCGTCGAAGTCGGCGTTGACGTTGCAACAGGTGAGACAAGGATCCGCCGGATGCTCGCTGTCTGTGCCGCCGGCCGAATCCTTAATCCGATCACTGCTCGCAGCCAGGTCATCGGTGCGATGACGATGGGAGCGGGTGGGGCGCTTTCGGAAGAGCTTGCCGTAGACACTTGGCATGGGTTCTTCGTCAACCATGACCTTGCAGGATACGAAGTTCCGGTTCATGCGGACATCCCGCACCAGGAGGTGATCTTCATGGACGAGGCGGACCCGATGTCGTCCCCGATGAAGGCCAAGGGCGTCGGCGAACTTGGCCTCTGCGGCGTGTCCGCTGCGGTCGCCAATGCGATCTACAATGCCACGGGCATCAGGGTGCGGCACTATCCGATCACGCTCGACAAGCTGATCGGCGAACTGCCCGATGTCGCCTGAGGCGATAGCATGAAACAGACCGCGCTCGTTCTCCCAACACCGGTCCGGGCAGTCTCGACCGACGATCCTCGGGAGATTTTGTCCTTCCTCGCCACTGTCTCAAACGACGGCGGCGAGGCTGCGCTCGCGACGCTCGTTGAAATCCGGGGAGGGGCCGCCCGCGCGCTCGGATCACAGGTCGCAGTATCCGCGGACGGCAAGTACTGCGGATACGTTTCTGGCGGGTGCGTCGAGGCGGCAGTCGCATCCGAGGCAATCAACGCGATCGCCGAAGGTCGGGACCGCGTGATCAAGTATGGCGACGGGTCGCCATATTTTGATATTGTCCTGCCTTGCGGCGGAGGCGTCACCATAGCCATCCATGTCATCCGTGGCGTCGGGCAAATCAACGGTGTACTCGATAATCTCGAATCGCGACGGGCGGCCGCCCTCCGCTATTCACCAATCCGCCAGCGCATCGACGGAGCGGAACCTCCTGCACGTTCGGGCTGGTACGACGAGGATTTCGTTACCGTTTATCGCCCTCGGACGCGGGTGGTGGTTTCGGGAGATACCATCGAGGCGGAGGTCGTAGCCGCCGTGGCGAGAGCGTCCGGTTACGACGTCATCATGAGAAGCGGACTTCGGCGTGACCTCGCTGATGCGATCGACGAATTTACAGCAGTGGTCATGCTTCATCATGACCTTGAAGCCGAGGAACAGATCCTCGGCACCGCCATGGGTTCGGCCGCATTCTATATCGGCGCACTCGGCAGCACTCGCACGCACAAGCGGCGGCAAGATCGGCTTCGCGACCTCGGCTGGTCACAATTTGAGATCGACCGGATAAAGGCGCCCATCGGCTTTTTCGGGCCGACAAGGGACGCAAACTCGCTGGCCCTGTCGGTGCTTGCCGATGTCGCGGCCAGCCGCTTGTCGGCGTACGGCTGATGGCTGTAAGGATCGTTCCGGCCCTGCCTGTTGCCGTCGTTATCCTGGCGGCAGGGAGATCAAGTCGAATGGGAAATGGAGAGGATCACAAACTCCTTGCGACTTTCGACGGAGTCCCTCTGATCCGAAAGTCCGTCCTCAACGCGTTGGCCTGCCAGTGTTCCCGCGTGTACGTCGTCACCGGCTACAGGCATGACGATGTGTTCCAGGCGATCAGTGATCTGCCAGTCGAGGTGGTGCTCAACGAGGATTACGCATCCGGCATGGCGGCATCCCTGCGGCTCGGAGTAGCACGTGCGCAAAAGGATCGGCCTGAGGGCATCATGATAGCGCTGGCCGACATGCCTGCGATAACGGATACGCATCTCGATATGCTGATCGACGCTTTCCGCAGGAATGGCGGCGCTCATATGGTGCGCGCCGTCGCGAATGGAACGCCGGGAAATCCGGTGATCCTTCCCCATTTTTTGCAGGATGCCATTCAGGATCTCAACGGTGACGTCGGTGCGCGCCGCTTGATTGATGGCCATGAGATGCCTCGCGTCGACGTGGAAATTGGTGAGGCGGCTCTGATCGACGTTGACACTGTCGACGAGCTGCATGCCGCGGGAGGTGTACTCGCCGGGTGATGCAGACGGGTTGCTATCCCCGATGATACTGTCGCTCCTTCGGGCAAGGTCAGCTGAACGATGTCAATAGCATGGCGTTGGCACTCCTCGTTGTTTTCAGCCAGGTATCGATAGGCACGATCCGGCATGCGGTAAGATGGCTTGGAACCAACTCCGTTCCCCATCGTTGCCGCCAGGTAACTGCCAGTGATGCAAAGGAGGAAATCATGATTTCCGCAGACCAGATCCGTGAACATATGGAAGTGCGGGCTGCCGACGGCACTCACGTTGGAACGGTAGACCAGCTCGACGGTGCGACCCGCATCAAGCTGACGAAGACCGACTCGGAGGACGGCAAGCATCACCTCATTCCGCTCGATTGGGTCGATCACGTCGATGCCCATGTTCACCTATCGAAGAATGCCCGGGATGTCCGCAGCCAGTGGGCCACCATCAATTGAGGAGCGATAGGCTGCGGCTCAGGCTGCAGCCTCCTTCCGAAAGGAGCCCCATGAGGCGAGAATTTGAGCATGGCGATGCAGTCAGCTGGGACACCAGCCAGGGAAAGACCGAGGGCAGGGTGGTCAGGAAACAGACCAGCCAGACGAAGATCAAGGGTCATATAGTGAAGGCATCGGCGGAAAACCCGCAATATATCGTCGAAAGCGATAAATCGGGAAAGCGCGCGGCTCACAAGCCCGAGGAACTCAGGAAGGTTTGACGTCGGCAATCGCTCGTTCGGACGAGAGGAGATCCAATATGCCAGCCAAATCCAAGGCTCAGCAGAAGGCGGCAGGCGCCGCACTTTCAGCCAAGCGCGGAGAGACGCCCAAGAAAGAACTCAGGGGCGCTTCGAAGCAGATGGAAGAATCCATGAGCGAAAAACAGCTCGAGGAATTCGCGTCGACCAAGACCAAGGGCAAGCCCCAGCACGTCTCGAAATAATCGTGCAGAGGGACGATCCAAGGTGCCCTAACGAAACTCTAGCTCGCGGTCGATTGCATAGAAAACCCTGCGACATGATAGGTCTCGGAAAGGGCAAGGAAGATCCTACGGGCTGACGCGTCGCGGTCTTTGGCCATCCATCGCAGTTCGAAAGTCACGCCGGGCCGGCCCTCGCTGGTCTGCCCGACAGAAACGAACTGGGCCGTGCAACCCAATGGACCAAGCACTTCCGACAAATCAGGCAAACCGGTTTCGGAGTTGTGAATGACGAGTGTGGCCTTCTGTTCGGAGCGAAGCCACAAATCCAGCTGCTTCATCGGGGACAAGACGATGAAGGCGACCAAGGTCGCCGCCATGCCGGTGAGGATCTGGCCGCCGCCGAAGCAGAGACCGACGACCGTCATGAACCACATGGTTGCCGCCGTGGTGACGCCGGTCATCATGTCGCCGCGTCTCAGGATCGCTCCGCCGCCGATAAAGCCCACGCCTGTGAGAATGCCGAGCGGAAAGCGCAGCACGTCCATCTGCGTGAAAAAACTAAAGGTTTTTCCGTAGGTCGATAGAAGGAGATTTGCCTGGATCATCGCTAGGCAGGCAGCAAGTGCTACAAGGATCGTGGTCCTGAAGCCCGCCGCGTGACCGCCGCGCTCGCGATCGAGGCCGATGAGGCCGCCCGCAATCACCGTCAGTATGATCCGCAAGGCGATCTCCCACCAGCTTGGCGTCAGCGGCATCGCTTCCGTCAGGAACGAGGGCATGGTCTGATCCTGACTGTGTCGCCGCTCCTTCGCTGCCGGCCAGGCATTCGATCCTCCTGCGCTAGAATGCATCCGGATCAGATAACGCAATGTCGGCCAGGACGTTCCGGTAGCCCGGCCGCAGACGTCGGCAATACGGCAAGATTGGCGGTTTGCCGGTCGTGGGTGTATGTATGTTCCAGACTGGGGCGATCGCACCAACCATAAGAGCGCGTGGCATCTAAAACGGAGTTATTGATTGGCCGTTGCCTTCACTAAGGAAGAGAGTTTCGAAACCGCTTCGGAAACGCTGTTGCCGGACCGGCCAATTTCGCCGCATCCGAACCTCGTCACGGAAGCCGGGTTGAAGGCTCTTGAACTGCAGTTTCAGGAGGCGCGCGCGGCCTATGACGCTGCAAGCACCGTCGAAGACGTCAATGAACGGCGGCGCCAAGCTGCCAGTCCTTTACGTGATCTCCGATACTTATCGGCCAGACTTCGCACGGCGCAGCTCACGCCTGACCCTGCGTCGGCCGATGTGGTTGCCTTTGGCGTCACGGTCACCTTCAGCCGTGACGACGGACGCGTGCAGACTTATCGGATCGTCGGAGAGGACGAAGCAGACCCCAAGGCGGGATCGATTTCCTACGTCTCCCCCGTGGCGCGTCTTCTGATGGGCAAGGCTGTCGGCGATGTTGTGGAGGCAGGCGGCGGGGAGCTGGAGATTATCGCCATTTCCTAGACTCACGACGCATGTATAATTCTGTCGAGGCGCGACCTGGAGAAGCGGCGCGTGGCGGCAATCAAAGACGGCGCTTCGCTACGGCGACGACTTCGCTCGTCAACTCCGCCAGGCGGTCGGCGGCGAGGCGGTTTATCTGCCAGTAGAGTGGGACGTCCAGCGGCGTGTCGGCAACAAGCTCGACCAGCCGTCCCGATGCGAGATGGTCGCGAGTGAGCTGGGTCGGGTTCATTCCCCATCCCATGCCCGAAAGAGTGGCCTCGACGAAGCTTTGCGGCGAAGGCAGCCAGTGTGTGGGGTAGTCCAGATCCTGGCCGAAGGTCTGCCTTACCCAGCTGCTTTGCAGCCGGTCCTTCTGGTTGAAGGTCAGGGCCGGAGCGCTGCGGATCGTCTCCGACGTCACGCCGTCCGGGAAGTGGCGGGCGACGAAATCGGGTGTCGCGGTGGCGTTGTAACGGAGAGTTCCAAGCGCGAAACGCCGGCATCCCCGGATCGGTTTCTCCAGGCTGGTGACGGCTGCAATCACCCGTCCACGCTGCAGCCATTCGGCGGTGTGGTCCTGGTCGTCGACGGCGATATTCAAGAGATAGGAAGACGTCTTGGAGAAATTCGAAATGGCTTCTACGAACCAAGTGCCGAGGCTGTCGGCGTTGGTTGCGATCTGAAGCGTGACCCTTTGGCGTGGCTCGTCGGGATCGACGAGAGCCGGAAGCTGTCCAAAAAGCTCGGCCTCCAGCATGCCGACATTCTCGATGTGGCGACAGAGCCATTCTCCTTTTTCGGTCGCCGTACAGGGGGTGCCTCTGGCGATCAGGATGACGCCGAGGCGTTCTTCGAGCTGCTTCACCCGCTGCGAGACCGCCGAAGGTGTGACGTTCAATAGGGTCGCTGCCCTTTCGAAGCTGCCGGTCTGGACGACGGTTGCGACAGCGCGGAGGGCGGGATAATCGATCATCGATTAATTTCACTTAATTGAGGTAAGGCAGATTAACTAGCTTAACCTCAGCTTTGGCAGTACTGCAACTCCTATCGAAGCTGAGTGCGGTTGCCGAAACGATGGACTTTTCGATTTATACCACGGGCCTGATGATGGGCCTCAGCCTGATCGTTGCGATCGGCGCGCAGAACGCCTTCGTCCTTCGCCAGGGCCTGCGCAACGAACATGTCTTCGCCGTCTGCCTCGCATGCGCCTTGTCCGATGCGGCGCTCATCGTGCTCGGCGTAACCAGCCTCCGGCAGATCGCCGGATTGCTGCCTTGGCTCGATCCGGTCATGCGTTACGGCGGCGCCGTGTTTCTGACCTGGTACGGAGCTAAAAGCCTCTATTCCGCCTTGCGCTCGTCCGCTGTGCTCACGGCGGCGGAAGCGGAAACGGCAAGCTTTTCCCGGACGCTTGCGACCTGCCTCGCGCTCACATGGCTCAATCCGCACGTCTATCTCGACACGGTTGTGCTGCTTGGCACGATCTCGACACGTTACCCGGGGCAGCAAGCTTCATTTGCAGCAGGCGCGGTGACGGGCTCGTTTCTGTTCTTCTTTTCCCTCGGATATGGCGCGACCCGGCTCCGGCCGATCTTCGCCAAGCCTTCGTCCTGGCGGATGCTTGAGACACTCGTCGCTGCGACGATGTGGATTATAGCCTTCAAGCTGATAGGCGGGATGTGAGCCGATCGCAGCTGCGAGTCCGATCGGCCGGGCCGCGTGGCGAGTAGTGCCATCATGCATGCGATTCCACGATCCTCAGAACCCGCTTCGGTCGACCGGCGGCGCTGAGGGGCGGCAACTCCATTTCATGCTGGCAATCAGCAAGCAGGTGCGATGGAAATCGCATCAATTCTCGGAGTGCATGTTGGTGGTTCGCATCCCTGCGCCGGCGCGACTTGATTGCGGAAAAGGCCTGTAGGATATTCCAGGTGCTTGATTGCGCCATGTCGAGCCTCCTTTGTTGCGTTAGTTTCCGATACGCAGACTATGGGGAGCGATTGACATTCAATCAAACAAAATGATATGGGGTTAAGGATCAGAAAAATTGAAAGATGCGACGATGAGCCTTCCCTTTCGCCGTCCCATTCCTTTGCTTGACAACGATGTGCTGCGTACCTTCGTCGCCATCGCCGAGACAGGCAATTTTTCCACTGCCGCCGAAGCGGTGTTCCGCACGCCGTCAGCAGTGTCGATGCAAATCAAGAAGCTCGAGGAACAGCTCGGCGCGACGCTGTTTCTGCGCGACGCTCGCTCCGTGACGCTGACGCGCCACGGCGAGATGCTGCTCTCCTACGCCCGCAATATCCTGGCGCTCTCCAACGAGGCGGTGTCGCGCTTCATCATGCCGGAACTGACAGGTGTGGTCAGGCTCGGCGCGCCAGAGGATATCGGCGAGCGGCTGCTGCCGAGAATTCTGAAGAGCTTTGCAGAAAGTTATCCCGGCATCATGGTCGACGTGACGATCGACATGAGCGTCGGGCTGAAGAAGCGCATGGAGGAGCAGCGGCTCGATCTGGCGCTGATCAATTGCGCGACGCGGCCGTTTCCGACCGGTGGCGAAGTGGTGTTTCGCGAGCGGCTGGTCTGGGCGGGCGCAAGGTGCGGTTCGGCGCATCGGCGCGATCCCCTGCCGATCTCGATCTGGGAGGATGGCTGCATCTGGCGGCAGGAGGCGCTTGCCCAGCTCGAACGCAACAAGCGGCCCTATCGCGTTGCGTATCTCAGCGGCCACACGATGGCGCAACGCGCCGCCGTGCTCTCCGACCTCGCCATCGCGCCGCTGCCGCTCTCCTATGTCAGCGAGGACATGACCATCCTCGGTCTGCAGGAGGGGCTGCCGGAACTCGGCTCCTTCGATATCCGCCTGCTGACTGCCTCGCAGATGTCGGGACCGATCGAGACGGTGGCCGACAGCATCCGCAGTGCATTTGCCGAGAGAGCAAAGGCGGTCGCTGCCTGAGTATCGCTTCCAGCCGTGAACTTTTTCTTTCCTTGTGCGTTAGGGGCGCGGATGGCATGAGTGCCGTTCGGGGTTGATTTCAAACAAGGATATTCGAAATGACGACAACGGCCAAAATTGCCGCAGCATTCATGGTTCTTCTTGCTCTTTCCTCCTGCGGCAATACGATCCGCGGCATCGGAAAGGACACGGCGAGCGCCGTCAACGCCACCCAGGATGCCGGTCGCTCCGTCGACCGCGCTGCGAAGAAGTAACGGCGGCAGCTTTGCCGGACCGAACAGGTCATCCGGGGCCGGATCATGGCGCCGGGGGATATGCCTTTTCGAGGCCGCCGGATCGGCTGAGACCGGTCCGGAAGGCTTGGTAGGCGGGATGCTGGCTCGAGCGAGCGGCTTCCGTCAGCCGTATCTGTAGGCGATCCGGCGCTTGGGTCCCCAGCCACATTCCAAGCTTCTCGAGCTTCAGCGAGTTCAGGAAACGCGATTCCGTGGCAAGATCGAGATGGCGTCGCAGGCCGTCGAGCAGGTTGTCGTCCTGGGCGGCATTTTCCATGAGCAGGGCCAGATATGATTTGTCGGCTTCTGACAGCGCGGCGAGTTTGTCCGCGACGGTATCGCGGTCGGGGAAGGGAACGTTGCCTGTCATTCGAATCGTCCGGTCGTTGGAGCTTATCTGCCGTTATAAGCTCGCCTTGACTTTCTCGGCTACATCGACCGGTACCCATTTCATCCAGAGGCTTTCGTAATTGCGCAGGAAATAAATCGCGGCATCTTCGTTGCTTTGGCGATTTTCATCCTGCCAGGCGAGCACCTGGTTGATCGTCTCATTGTCCCATTTGCGAGTCTTGAGATAGGTCGTGACAGGGCCGGCACGGCTGGCAAAAGACCTGGTCATCAGTGTGAAGGCGCGAGAGACCGGATAGGAATTGAGCTCGGGCCTGGCACAGCCGGCAACCGCGGTGCAGCGGTCCCATTCAGTCTTATTGTGACTGACGCCGAAGCTCAGCCGCGTCATATCGTATTTGCCGAGGATGGCGGTCGGCGCCCAGTAATAACCGAGCCAGCCGATCTTGTTGTCGAAAGCCCGGGCGATCGAGGCGTCGAGGCGTTGGGGACTGCCGGTTTCGACAAGTTCGAAGCCTTTTTTATCAGCGGCAAGGGCCTTGAAGAGGTTGGTGGTCGATATCTGGCAGCTCCAGTCGGCGGGACAATTGTAAACCGCGCCTTTCGACGGATCGTCCTCGGCAGGGAAGAGCTCGGGATGTCTCAGTGCATCCTCGACCGAACGAATATTGGGGTGGGCGTCGGCGATGAATTTCGGGATAAACCAACCTTCGACCGCGCCATCGGCGAGGATTTCGGCGCCCTGCACCAGCCGGCCGGTGTTGATTGCCTGATCGAGTAAGGCCCTGACGGAATTGATCCAGTATTCCGACGCGATATCGGGGGTGCCTTTCTCATTCATCGAGGCAAAGGTCGGCAGCGTGTCGCCGTCGACGATCGTAACGGCGCAGCCATAACCTTTTTCCAGGATGATCTTATCAAAATTTGCCGCAATCCCTGCCGAGGCCCATTTCATCTCGGCGACGGAAACGCTGCCGCAGTCAGCAGCTTCGGCCGGCACGGTCGCGCTAAAAAGAGCCGCGGCAAAGACGGCCGAAATCAAAAGCGTCTTCATTGTCTTCCCCGAATTCTTCTTAGACAACTGCTGCCGGGACTTGCCGAAAATCTTCCGGCGCCCAAAGGAGAACGCCTGGCGGCGATGCCACGACAGGCGTTTCCGGTGCACGGCTCCGGGCCGAGCGGCTCCGGCAACTCGTCGCAGACCATATTTAGTAATGGCATATTCTGTGGAAGCCTACGCGTTCGCTCGCAGAAATCAACCGTCTTCTGCTCACGGTTGCGTTTACTAAATTACTGAATTCGAAGAACATAGTTCGCCGCGGCATTTGGCCTAGGCCAAAAACGGATGCTGCCTGCGAACACCGGCGCCGAGCATATCAAAAAAAGTCAAAATTAACATTTGCGTAAGGCTTCAATAACTCTCCGGTAAGAATGTGCCGCTATCAGTTGGGGCGTGGCGGCAACGACCGCTGCTTCTCCGGTTCAGGTAGTGCGTACCGGAGAAAGCGAGCTTCGCCGTGTAGGGGTGAGGACGCCTGAGTTTTCGGCAAACCGCGCAGAGCCTAGGCCATGCGCGGTTTTCGCGTTTTGCGAGAATACCCCCAGTCTTGACCCGGGATCGGCGGCCATTGTAGGCCTCGCCTCAACGAAAGGCGGCCGCCATGGCAAGAGCGATCATGCTGCAGGGAACCGGCTCGGATGTCGGCAAGACGGTGTTGGTGGCGGGTCTTTGCCGGCTGGCGGCCAATGCCGGGCTCACCGTGCGGCCGTTCAAGCCGCAGAACATGTCGAACAACGCTGCGGTCGCCGATGACGGTGGCGAGATCGGCCGGGCGCAATGGCTGCAGTCGCTCGCCGCCCGCACGCCGTCCTCGGTGCATATGAATCCGGTGCTGCTCAAACCGCAATCCGAAAGCGGCAGCCAGATCATTGTGCAGGGCAAGGTGTTCGGGCAGGCGAAAGGGCGGGATTATCAGCGGCTGAAGCCGCAACTGCTCGGCGCCGTGCTCGAAAGCTTCGAAAATGTGTCTGCCGGCGCCGACCTCATCGTCGTCGAGGGGGCCGGCTCGCCGGCAGAAATCAATCTCAGGGCCGGCGACATCGCTAATATGGGCTTTGCGACAAGGGTGGGCGTGCCCGTCGTGCTCGTCGGCGATATCGACCGCGGCGGCGTCATCGCCTCGCTGGTCGGAACGCATGCGATCCTCGGCGAGGCCGATCGGGCGATGATTTCGGGCTACATCATCAACAAGTTCCGCGGCGACGTTTCGCTGTTCGACGACGGCATCCGAGCCATCGAAGATTTCACCGGCTGGCCATGCTTCGGCGTCGTGCCGTGGCTTTCGGGCGCCGCGCGTCTGCCGGCCGAGGACTCCGTCGTGCTCGAACGGCTGGCAAGGGCCGGGACCGGGGCGCTGAAGGTCGCCGTGCCGGTGCTGCCGCGCATCGCGAATTTCGACGATCTCGACCCGCTGCGTGCGGAGGCGGATGTCGAGCTGGTTTTCGTGCGAGCGGGAGAGCGGCTGCCTGCCGATGCCGGTCTCGTGATCCTGCCAGGTTCGAAATCGACGATTTCGGATCTCGCCGATCTGAGGGCCCAGGGCTGGGACCGGGATCTCCAGATGCATGTAAGACGCGGCGGCCGGGTGATCGGCATTTGCGGCGGCTACCAGATGCTCGGCCGCACGGTGCACGACCCGCTTGGGCTCGAGGGAGGTGCGTTGGAGACGCTGGGGCTTGGGCTTCTCGATGTCGAAACGGAGATGGCGCCTGAGAAGACGGTGCGCAACAGCGAGGCCCGCTCGGCAGAATATGACGCGCCGCTTTCCGGCTACCAAATCCATCTCGGCATCACCCGCGGTCCGGACTGTATCAGGCCTTCGGCGATCATCGACGGCGCGCCCGACGGGGCGGTGTCGGCGGACGGCCGGATCGTGGGCACCTACCTGCATGGGCTCTTCGGCAGCGATGTCTACCGTGCCCGGCTGCTGGAGAGCTTTGGGCTTTTCGGCGGGCAGGGTAATTATCGCAAGAGCGTGGAGCAGGCGCTCGATGA
Source organism: Rhizobium aethiopicum (assembly GCF_900094625.1). Lineage (GTDB taxonomy): Bacteria > Pseudomonadota > Alphaproteobacteria > Rhizobiales > Rhizobiaceae > Rhizobium > Rhizobium aethiopicum. The sequence goes on from NZ_FMAJ01000001.1 coordinate 129,602, forward strand.
GATCGCCGGGGAATTGAAGCGCTGCCTGGATGCACGGTGGTTGGATGAGTTGCTGGGCTAGTGCCGGAGGGTGGCAGCAGCAGGTAGCCGGGCCAGAAGCAGCGTGGTGGCACGGACCCTTCGGGGCTGCGCCTGCGGCTTAGCGCCTCAGGGTCAGGTGCGTTGAAGAATCCCACGGGGTGGGCCATCTCAGGGTGCCGGCGGAATTCCCTGTTTCACTGGCGTTGTGACGAGGCTGAAGCCTTGAAGGCAAGGCGGGTACTTGGCGCTCCTCCGCATCGGGCTATTCACGCGGGAGTAGAATCGAAACGCGAAGAGGGCTAATAGGTAGTAATGCGCGACAAGGCTCTTTTCGACCCCATCGATTCGGAGATTTGAAAATTAATAAGCATATCGAATGGCTTATAGACCAGGGAATCACCAGTGAACATATTGGCGATCTCGTCACCGGCCTGTGTGAGCGCCTGATCGCGGACGGGTTTCCGATCTGGCGGGCGAGTATCAGAATGCCGTCGCTGCATCCGATGTATCGCGGCATATCGGCCAATTTCTCGCGAGGCGGTGTCACGATCATCGAAACTGCCGAACATGGCAGCGAGACGGAGCGCAGCTTCGAGAAGACGCCGATATTCCATCTTTTGAACCGCGGCGAGAAAACCGGGCGGTGGAACCTGGCGGAGGGTGAGGGCCTCCATTATGCCGAGCTTGGCGAATTCGCGCTCGACGGTGGCACGGACCACGTGATCAGCATCTTCGAATTCCCGAAGGAGGTGGCATTGCGCGGGCTCGGTTTTTCGTTGACCAGCGACGCGCCGGGCGGATTTTCCGACGGACAGCTCGCGATCATCGAGGATCTTTTTCCGGCGCTGGGGCTGGCAGCTTACCGTGTCGCGGCCTCGAAGACCGCAAGCGAGATTCTCGCCGTCTATACCGGCGCCAGGACGAGCGCGCGCATTCTGGCCGGCGAAACCCGAAGGGGAACGGGCGGATCGATCAATGCTGCGATCCTGATTGCTGACCTTCGCAATTTCACGGCTTTGACCGAGGTCTATCAGCCAGGGGAGATCGTCGGGTTCCTGAACGATCATTTCGAACTGATCGGACAGCATGTCGAAGAAAATTCCGGCGAGATCCTCAAATTCATGGGCGACAGCGTGCTGGCAATCTTTCCGACCGACGCGGACGACCCCCAAAAGGCCTGCATGGCCGCTCTGGCCTGCGCCAACAATCTCCTGAAGGCGAATGAAGAGCTCAATCGCGAGCGGACGCGGACCGGCGGCCCCGATATCGGCGTCGACGTCGTGCTGCATCTCGGCGAGCTTTTCTATGGCAATGTCGGCGCCAAGGGCAGGCTCGATTTCACGGTGATCGGCAAAGCGGTTAATGAGGCTTCCCGGCTCGAAAAACTCTGCAGCACACTTGGTCAACATCTATTGATGTCGGAGAGCTTCGCGACGACCTGCGCCGTACCCTGCGACTATCTCGGATCGTTCGAGTTGCGCGGCGTTTCGAAGAGAGCCGACGTCTTCAGGCTCGCGGGTAAAACCTAGCGGTTCAGATTTCGCCCGACACCTCGCGGCGGCGGCGGTCGAGTTCTTCGCTGTAGCGGCGCAGCGTGTGGCTTTCGCTGAGCTGTCCGACCACCTTGCGCTCAATCAGATTGTTGACGACGGCGAGCGCTTCGCTTTCGCTCTTGTCGAAGATCGCCGCCGCTTGCCTGGCGTTCATCTGCGGCTGCAGGAAATCATTGCGATAGCGGACGAAATCGGCAAGCGTCTGGCCCTCGTCCTGAACGTCGGTCGGGTTGGCGTAGATCTCCGGGACCTGTACGAGCCCAGCATATTTGTCGTTCTCCTCGACGAGAATGACGCGCTGGGTCGAGCCGATCGGGAAGGCTCTCTTGAAGTCGTCCAGCGAGATATCAGCCCTTGCCGTTTTCACATCGGCGCGCATCAGCTTGTTTACCGTCAGATTGCGGATCCAGCCGACGTCGTGGGCGCTGCGGATGCTTTCGCCGCGCAGATGGAAGCGCCATGTGGCGAAGGAGTAGCCGAAGGTCGAGCGCACGACGAGCGAGGAAGTGATGACGGCAGCAAGAACCAGTGCCGTGATCGGGAAATCGCCGGTGATTTCGAGCGCCAGGAACGTCATCGTCAGCGGCCCGCCGATGACGGCTACAGCAAGCGAACTCATGCCGACCACTGCATAAATGACCGGCGTCAGCGTCGCATCGGCGAAATAGGGGCCGCAATAAGCAAAGAGTTTGCCGAGCAGGGCGCCCATGAACAGCGAGGCGAAGAACAGGCCGCCCCTGAAGCCGGAGCCGATCGAGATCGCCGAGGCAAGGGATTTAAGGAGGAAAAGACCGATCAGGGCCGGGATCGCCACGTCGCGGGAAAGGTTGAGATGCAGCGCGCCGTGGCCGGCCGAAAGCACCTGCGGCGAGATCATTGCCAAGAGTCCGACGATGATGCCGCCGAGCGCTGGGCGGAAGGGCGGGGCGATCGAGCTTTTGCGGGCAAGCTCCTCGACGAAGGCCACGCCCTGCATGAGGAGGATGCCAACGCCGGCGCAGAAGACGCCGAGCAGCAGTGCCGGGATATAATCGGCCGGCACGACCGAGCCGAAGCTGCCGATATCGATGGTGAAATCCCCCTCGGCGAGCAATCGCGCGACTAGGGTGGACACGAGGGCGGAGACGACGACCGGTGTCAGTGAGACGATCGTATAGGCGCCGATGATCAGTTCGAAGGCATAGAAGGCGCCGGTCAGCGGCGCGTTGAACGCGGCAGCGATAGCGCCGGCCGCGCCGCAGCCGACGAGGATGCGTAGGTCCGAGCGGCGGAGCTGCAGCTTCAGGCCGAATTTGGAGGCGATGCCTGCGGCGAGCTGGGTATAACCCGCCTCCAGGCCGACGGAGGCGCCGAAGCCATTCGAGATCAGATTCTGCACGGCCACGATGATGCTGTCGGTGAGCGACAGGCGGCCGCCATGCAGCGCATTGGCCTCGATCGGGTCGACCATCGGCTTCTTGCGCCGTTTGGCGAGCACCAGGAGCAGCAGGCCGAGCAGGACACCGCCGATGACCGGGGCAGTGAGCAGCAGCATCTTGTCCTCGATGACCGACGCGCTCAGCCTTTCGCTGTCGGCGATGCCGAAAACAAGCTGGTGCAGCTCGTTGGAGACATAGCTCATGCCGGTTACGGCAAGCCCCGAAGCGATGCCGACGATGGCCCCCGCTAGCGACAGGCCGACTTCGCTGCGGCGAGTGAGGGCGCGCAGCCGGCCCGGATCGAAGAAAACACGCAGCGCGCGCAGGCGGCGCCGATCCAATTTCATAAGCATGGCTAGACAACTAGGCGAGGAGAGGCCCGGTCAAGGGCGGCGGTGCAATCGCCTTGCATTCCAATTGCGGCGAAAAGCCGACGGGCGGGTCAAATATTTAAGAGGTAAGTCGCTGATAAAAGACGATATTTCCGGTAGAGTCAGTATTGTTGGCTCGCGCTTCGAAAAGGTCCAGCGCAATGCCGGTTACGAAGGTCGGTTGACTTCACCCCCCGGCGAGCCTAACGATCCCCGCAATAACGGATGGTTCCGGATCGGCGTTTCGCCTTCCGGATGAAAAGGGAATGTGACGGGGCGGACCCACATCGGGCGCTTTCATCACAGCCGACCCCGCGACTGTAGAGCGGTCAGGGTCTTCCATCCGGCATCGATCCCTCCTACCGGCAGCCCGCAATCGTGCAGGCGGGCGGGATGGGCGACATGCCGGAAAAGCCACTGGAAATGCATGGTGATCAACCGGGGTCGGACGCCTCTATCTCTACGAATCGTCCACCTTTTCACCGAGGCAGCCGGGAAGGCGAGGCAGATCCGCCGGCACGATCAGGGGCGACCGGACTTCCGGTTCGCCCCGATCGCCGCCGATAACCGCGAGCCAGGAGACCTGCCTTCCGTATCGGGCGAGAAGCCCAATCCTGGGCGAGAGACCCGCTGCCAACACGGAGGTTGTTTTGGCTGAACAATTGAATTCTGCGCCGCCTCTGGTGGTGCGATCGGGGTCCCCCTTTTCCCCAGCGGGGGTCCGAAGGACGAGTCCAAGCCAGTGGCTCGACCCAGGTCGGTGGCCCCAAGGGTCGGATGAGGGGCGCGCGCGGCGCCCCTATCCTTTTGCCCTTCGCTTGCGCTCTGTGCATTCGCGGCTTCGTCGCTCACCCCCTCAACCGCTTGCCAGCACCTTCTTCCCGCTGAGGAGAAGAGAGATGTGGCGCCGCCTGGCCCTCTCTCGGAGGGTCGCTTCGGCATGACCACCCTCGTCCTTGGCGGCGCCCGCTCCGGCAAATCCCGCTTCGCTGAAAACCTCGTCATGGCAAGCGCACTCGAGCGCCATTATATCGCGACCGGCCGTTCCTGGGATGAGGAGATGCAGGCGCGTATCGACCAGCACAAGGCCGATCGCGGCCCTTCCTGGACCACCCACGAGGAACCACTGGCGCTGGCGGAGCGGCTCGCGGCCATCGACGGCGAGGGCAGGGCGATCCTCGTCGATTGCCTGACGTTGTGGCTTACCAATCTGATGATGGAGGGGCGCGATATCGCGGTTCAGGCTGGTGCGCTTGCGGCCTGGCTGCCGCAGGCGAAGGCGCGGCTCGTCATCGTCTCCAACGAGGTCGGCCTTGGTATCGTGCCCGACAATCGCATGGCGCGCGATTTTCGCGACCATGCCGGGCGGCTCCACCAAATGATCGCGGCGAAGGCCGACGAAGTGTATTTCATCGCGGCAGGGCTGCCGCTGAAAATGAAGGGTTGAAGTTCCATGAACCAGCAGAAAATCCCGGCAACCGTGATCACCGGTTTCCTCGGCGCCGGCAAGACGACGATGATCCGCAACTTGCTCACCAATGCCGGGGGCAAAAAGATTGCGCTCATTATCAACGAGTTCGGTGATCTCGGCGTCGATGGCGAGGTGCTGAAAGGCTGTGGCGCGGAGAATTGCAGCGAGGACGACATTATCGAGCTCACCAATGGCTGCATCTGCTGCACCGTCGCCGAGGATTTCATTCCGACGATGACGAAGCTCCTGGAGCGCGAACAGCGGCCCGACCATATCGTCATCGAAACCTCGGGCCTTGCCCTGCCGCAGCCGCTGGTCGCTGCCTTCAACTGGCCTGATATTCGCACTCAGGTGACCGTCGACGGCGTCATCACGGTGGTCGACAGCGCGGCCGTTGCCGCCGGTCGATTCGCCGACGACCATGATGCCGTCGAGGCGGCGCGCGGCGAGGACGACTCGCTCGATCATGAGAGCCCGATCGAGGAGCTTTTCGAGGATCAGCTCACCTGCGCTGATCTGATCGTGCTCAACAAGACCGACCTGATCGATGGAGATGGCCTCGGCCGTGTGAAGAGTGAAGTCGCCTCCCGTATTGCCCGCAAGCCGGTCATGATCGAGGCCAGGAACGGCGAGGTGCCGGCGGGCGTGTTGCTCGGCCTCGGCATCGGTACGGAAGACGATATCGCCAACCGCAAGTCCCATCACGAGCTGGAGCATGAGGAGGGAGCGCCGCATGACCACGACGAATTCGACAGCTTCGTCGTCGAACTCGGCGCCGTTTCCGATACGACAGGCTTTGTCGAGAAGCTGAAGGCCATCATCGCCGAGCATGATGTGCTGCGCCTCAAGGGCTTCATCGACGTCTCGGGCAAGCCCATGCGCCTGCAGTTGCAGGCCGTCGGCAGCCGCATCGACCAGTATTTCGACCGCGCCTGGGTACCGGGTGAGGCGCGCCGCACGCGCCTCGTCGCCATCGGCCTGCACGAAATGGACCAGGACGCGGTCCGCAAGGCGATCGAAGCACTCGTACAGGGATAACAGATGCATCTGCTTCTCGCCCAGCAGGGAACGATCAGCGCCGGCGAGGAGGCGATCGACCTCGGACAAATGCCGGGCGATATCCTGTTCCTTTCGGCTGCCGACACCGAGCTTGCGGCGATTGCCGCCGCCTATCGCGAGCGTGGGGGGATGTCGCATTCGCTGAGGCTCGCGAACCTGATGAGCCTCAAGCATCCGATGTCGGTGGATACCTATGTCGAGCGAACGGCCCGGCATGCCAAGCTGATCGTCGTGCGGGCGCTGGGTGGCGCCAGCTATTTCCATTATGCGCTGGAGGCGCTGCATGCCATTGCTGCCCGCAATGGTGCACTGATTGCGGTATTGCCTGGCGATGCGAAGCCGGACGCCGGACTGACGCCGTTTTCGAATGTAGCGCTTGCGGATCTCAATGGCCTCTGGGCCTATCTGATCGAGGGCGGCGATACCAATACGCGGAGCTTCCTTGCTTATGCCTCGGCGATGCTGTCGGACGCGGAGAAGCCGGCGCCGGCAGTGCCTTTGATGAAGGCGGGGATCTGGTGGCCGGGGCGAGGGGCGATCGGGGTCGAGGAGTGGCGGCGGGTGACAGCACCGTCATCGACCAAGGCGGCCATACCCCGCTCGACAGAAGAGGTGGAATTCGAACCCACGCCCCCCATCGTCGCCATCAGCTTCTACCGTGCCCTCGTCCAGAGCGGCGAGACCGGGCCGGTCGAGGCGCTGGTCGAGGCCCTGGCCGCACTTGGCCTGCGGCCGCTGCCGGTCTTTGCCTACAGCCTGAAGGATCCCGTTTCGACAGGCATTCTCGAGAGCGTGTTTTCGGCGTTGAAACCCGATGTCGTCATCAACACAACGGGCTTTGCGGTCTCTGCACCGGGAACGGACCGGCAACCGACAGTGCTGGAGGTGGATGGCGCAGTCGTGCTTCAGGCGGTCCTGTCGGCCTCGTCGAGGGAAGCCTGGGAGGCTTCGTCGCAAGGCCTGTCGGCGCGCGATCTCGGCATGAATGTGGCGCTGCCTGAAGTCGACGGGCGCGTCTTGGCGCGGGCGGTCTCCTTCAAGACGGCGGCGCGCTACGATGCGGCGGTCGAAACCAACATCGTCGCCAGCGTGCCCGATGCCGGCCGGGTGCGCTATACGGCGGAACTCGCCGCCAACTGGGTGCGGCTGCGTCGCACGCCGGCCCATAGCCGGCGCATCGCCCTCGTGATGGCGAATTATCCGAACCGCGACGGCCGGCTCGGCAACGGCGTCGGCCTCGACACGCCGGCCGGCAGCATCGAGGTGTTGCGCGCGATGGCGGCGGCGGGCTATCCGGTCGCCGATGCTCCGGCCGACGGCGACGCGCTGATCCGGCATCTGATGGAGGGGCCGACCAATTCCGGGCAGGACGGCAAGGTTATCCGCGAGACGCTTTCGCTGAGTCACTACAAAGGTTTCCTGGAATCTCTTCCCAAGAAGATTCAGGATGAGGTGACGGACCGCTGGGGCGATCCCGAAGACGATCCCTATTTTTGCGGTAGCGGCTTCGCCCTGCCTTTTGCCCGCTTCGGCGGCGTCCTCGTCGGCATCCAGCCGGCGCGCGGATACAATATCGACCCCAAGGAAAGCTATCATTCGCCGGATCTCGTGCCGCCGCATGGCTATATTGCCTTCTACGCTTTCCTGCGGCGCGAATTTGGCGCCGACGCGGTCATCCACATGGGCAAACATGGCAATCTCGAATGGCTGCCGGGCAAGGCGCTGGCGCTGTCGGAGACGTGTTATCCGGAAGCAATCCTCGGGCCGCTGCCGCATCTCTATCCCTTCATCGTCAATGATCCGGGCGAGGGCACGCAGGCCAAGCGCCGCACCGCCGCCGTTATCATCGATCACCTGACGCCACCTTTGACGCGGGCCGAGAGTTACGGGCCGCTCAAGGACCTGGAGGCGCTTGTCGACGAATATTACGAAGCCTCCGGTGGCGACCCCCGCCGCATCCGATTGCTTAGCCGGCAGATTCTCGACCTCGTCACCGATATCGGGCTGGACCGGGATGCGGGTATTGCGAAAGGCGAGAGCGAAAGTGAGGCGCTGAAGAAGCTTGATGCCTATCTCTGCGATCTGAAAGAGATGCAGATCCGTGACGGGCTGCATGTGTTCGGCATGTCACCGGAGGGGCGGCTGCTGACGGACCTGACCGTGGCGCTGGCGCGGGTCCCGCGCGGGCTGGGCGAGGGCGGCGATGCGAGTTTGCAGCGGGCGATTGCTGCGGACGCGGGATTGAGCGTGGTGCCCGCGATACCCCCCTCTGGGGGCGCCTCGATCTTCGACCCTCTCGTTTGCAACATGGGCACCGCCTGGGCTCGCCCGAAACCGGCAATCCTCGCCGAAATTCTCGACGACCCCTGGCGAACCAACGGCGATACCGTCGAGCGCATCGAATTGCTCGCCGCGAAGTTGGTTTCCGGCGAGATGGAATGCCCGCCTCTCTGGTCCCAAACCAGATCGGTGCTCTCCGAGATTGAAAATCATCTCAAACCCTCCATCCTCGCCTGCGGCCGCGCCGAGATCGATGGGCTGCTCCGCGGCCTCGGCGGCCGATTCGTCGCGCCCGGCCCCTCCGGCGCGCCGACGCGAGGGCGGCCGGATGTGCTGCCGACGGGTCGCAACTTTTACTCCGTCGACAGCCGCGCCGTACCGACGCCGGCGGCCTATGAGCTTGGCAAGAAGTCGGCCGAGCTTTTGGTGCGCCGCTATGTTCAGGATCACGGCGAGTGGCCTGTCTCCTTCGGGCTGACCGCCTGGGGCACGTCGAATATGCGCACCGGCGGCGATGATATCGCCCAGGCGCTGGCGCTGATCGGCGTCAAGCCGCTCTGGGATATGAGCTCGCGCCGCGTCACCGGCTACGAGCTCATTCCGCAGGCAATGCTCGGGCGGCCGCGCGTCGATGTGACGCTCCGGATTTCCGGCTTCTTCCGCGACGCCTTTCCCGAGCAGATCGCCCTGTTCGACAAGGCGATCCGCGCCGTCGGCTCGCTCGAAGAGGAAGAGGCAGACAATCCGATCGCTGCGCGCATGCGCTGCGAGACGGCACGGCTTGAGGCAGCCGGTCTCGACGCAACGTCCGCGAAACGCCGCGCGGGCTACCGCGTCTTCGGCTCGAAACCCGGCGCCTACGGCGCGGGCCTGCAGGCACTAATCGATGAAAAGGGCTGGGAGCGGCGTGCCGACCTTGCCGAGGCCTATCTTGTCTGGGGCTCCTATGCCTATGGCGCCGGTGAGGAGGGCGGGGCCGAACGCGGTCTGTTCGAGGAACGGCTGCGCTCGCTGCAAGCCGTCATTCAGAACCAGGACAATCGCGAGCATGACCTGCTCGACAGCGACGACTATTACCAGTTCGAGGGTGGCATGGCGGCGGCGGCCGAACAACTCGCCGGCGCGCGTCCATCGATCTATCACAACGATCATTCCAGACCTGAGCGGCCGGTAATTCGTTCGCTGGAGGAGGAGATCGGCCGTGTCGTGCGCGGCCGCGTCGTCAATCCGAAATGGATATCGGGCGTCATGCGCCACGGCTATAAGGGAGCGGCCGAGATTGCTGCCACCGTCGATTATCTCTTCGCCTTCGCGGCGACGACGGGCACGGTCGGCGCGCACCATTTCGAGGCTGTTTACCAGGCCTTCGTCGCCGATCCGGCCGTGCGCAGCTTCATGATCGAGAAGAACCGGGCGGCATTCGACGAGATGAGGGAGCGGCTCAGCGAAGCGATCGACCGCGGTCTCTGGACGCCGCGCAGCAATTCGGCCCGGTTCGACCTGGCTGCCATGCAACGCAAATGAGGTGCACTGATGAGCGACGACACCACGGACAACGACGCAGGTGGCAAGGACGATGCGCGCCACGCCGAGAAGATGGCGAAGAAGAAGGCGGCGCGCGACAAGATCATGGCGACAAAGACCGATGGCAAGGGCCTGGTCATCGTCCATACCGGTAAGGGCAAGGGCAAATCGTCGGCTGCCTTCGGCATGATCTTCCGCCACATAGCCCACGGCAAGCCGTCGGCTGTCGTTCAGTTCATCAAGGGCGCGATGTGGACCGGCGAGCGCGACCTGATCGAAAAGCATTTTTCCGATCTCTGCCAGTTCCACACCATGGGCGAGGGCTTCACCTGGGAGACGCAGGACCGCGCCCGCGACGTCGCGGCCGCCTCGGCCGCCTGGGAAAGGGCCAAGGAGCTGATCCGCGACGAGCGCAATTCCATGGTGCTGCTCGATGAGATCAACATCGCGCTGCGCTACGACTATCTCGACATCAACGAGGTCGTCGCCTTCCTGAAGAGCGAGAAGCCTCACATGACGCATGTCGTGCTGACGGGGCGCAACGCCAAGGAGGAACTGATCGAGATCGCCGATCTCGTCACCGAGATGGAGCTCATCAAACATCCCTTCCGCTCCGGCATCAAGGGCCAGGCCGGCGTGGAGTTTTAAGGCCGTCAGTTGAGCGCAAGGCCGCGCAGGATCGCGGCCGTTTCCTCATCCGCGGGAAAGAAGGATTCGACCGCGAGCTCCGATAAGGTGATATCGACAGGCGTGCCGAAGACCGTCGTTGTGGAGATCAGCGACAGCAAGCCGGCTTTGGTTGCAAGCCGGAGGGGAACGGCGATACCGGCATAGTCGGCGTGGTTTTCGCCGGGCCGTTCCGACACCGGATAGGACCGAAGCTCCTTCAACAGCTTTTCCAGGACAGGATCGCCCGAGGCCGATATCTGCTGACGCAGCCTTTCGAGGAGGTGGCCACGCCATTCACTGTGATTGACGATATGCGGCGCCAATCCCTGCGGATGCAGGCTGAGGCGCAGCACGTTGACGGGCGGCGCGAGCAGCGACTGATCGACAACGCCTGAGAGCAAGGGAGCGATGGCGGCGTTGGCCGCGACCAACGTCCAGTGGCGGTCGACGGCCAGTGCCGGGAACGGCTCGTGCCCTTTCAGCACCATGTCGACGGCGCGTCGCGCCGCCTCGAGGGCAGGGTCATCAAGCTTGCGTTCGGCAAAGATGGGGGCAAAACCCGCCGCCAGCAGCAGCGGGTTTCTGTCGCGGAGAGGCACTTCCAGCCGTTCGGCAAGATGCAGCAGCATTTCGCGGCTGGGTGTCGCGCGCCCGCTCTCGATGAAGCTCAGATGCCGTTGCGAGATCTCCGCCTCCAGCGCCAGGTCGAGCTGACTCATGCGTCGGCGCTGGCGCCACTCGCGCAGGTGATCTCCGAGGGAGCGGGCGGCCGGCGTCATCAGGCGGCTGCCGGCAGTTGGTCGATGAAGCCGCGCACGGATTTCAGCTTGCCGCTGTCGAGTTCGGCGAAATCCGTGCCTTTGATCACCGCTTCGCCGTTTTCAGGCCCGAGCCCCCAGGAAAAGCGCAGATTATCGCCATAGCCGTCGGCCGCGCCGATCAGTTCGAAGCGGAAGCCGGGGAAGCGGCTTTGTACGGCCTCGACCAGCGCATTGATCTGCTCATGACCTTCGCCGCGCATCAGCGGATCGACATAGGTGGCCGCTTCCGCCCAGCTCTCCGCGATGAGAGCGCGGCGGCGAGCGCCATCCTTCTCGTTCCAGATGGCGAGGTAGCGCTCGGCTTTGCGTCGTTCATCAGGTCATCTCCTTTTGATCGCCCGTCAGTTCCAGGCAGCGCGATCATGCGGGAAGGCGGTGCGCCCTATCAATTACGCCTGAGGTAATGGGCGCTGGCTCAGATGCCGAGCCAGATACGCAGCGGATTTGCCGGATCGGAGAGCAGCTTGACCGCAAGGGCGACGCAGACGATGACGAGCAGCGGCTTGATCAGCTTTGCGCCGATGCGCATTGCGAGCCGTGAACCGAGCTGCGCGCCGAGGAACTGACAGATACCCATCAACAGCCCAATCTTCCAGAGGATCGCGCCGAAGCTCGCGAAGACGATCAGCGCGCCGAAATTCGAGCCCAAATTAAGAAGCTTTGTATGGGCAGTGGCCTTCAGCACGCCGAAGCCGGCGAGGGTGACGAAGGCGAGCATGAAGAAGGACCCTGTCCCGGGACCGAAGACGCCGTCATAGAAGCCGATGACCGGCACCAGCGTCAGACCGAAGGCGAAGGGCGTGATGAGACGGTGGGTGTCGAGGTCGTTGAGGTTCGGCTTGACGGCAAAGAAGATCGCGATCGCCAAAAGCAGCACCGGCATGATCGCTTGCAGCACCTGTCCGGGTACGATCGTCGCAAGAGCGGCTCCGAGGGCGCCGCCCATAACGGCCATCAGCGCCATCGGCAGCTGCTCGGCAAGCTCCACATGGCCCTTGCGGGCATAGGCGAGCGTGGCGGAAGCGGCGCCGAAGATCGACTGCACCTTGTTGGTTCCGAGCGTCTGCAGCGGCGGGATGCCGGCGATCAACATCGCGGGAACGGTAATCAGGCCGCCGCCGCCGGCAATGGCATCGACGAAACCGGCAAAGAAGGCAGCCGCGCAGAGCAGCAGAAGCAGATGAAGGGCGATGTCAGGCAAGATGCTATTCCAGAAGGGGCTTTCAGCGGGTCTTGTTGCATTTCCCCCTCCATGCTGCAATGGCTGCAAGGACACAGCAAGGGTACATTCGGCTGCTTCATGAGCGACATTTCTTTCAAGCCGGGACGGCGTTATGTGCTCGGGCTCGGCTGCGAGCACGGGACGCCGGTCGCGGAGGTGCAGGCGCTGGCCACCGCGGCGCTGGCGGCAGCCGGTATCGGTGGGGAGGAACTCGCCGCCATTGCTTCTATCGACAGCCGCCGTCAGGAGGCGGCAATCCTGGCAATCGCCCGGCATTTTTCCGTGCCGGCCGTATTCTTCGACGCGCCGCGGCTGGAGCGGGAAACGCCGCGGCTCAAAAATCCGTCGGCCATCGTTTTTGCTCGCGTCGGCTGCCATGGTGTTGCGGAATCCGCGGCGCTTGCGGCGATCGGCGATGATGCCGAGTTGGTGCTTGGCAAAATCAAATCGGCGCGGGCGACGGCGGCAGTCGCCCGCGGCGGGTTGCAGAAAGCCTGATGGTCGCTATGGTGGCGGCAATTCGCGGCGCCAACCGGCAGCCTCGCGATTCACATCTAGAGGAAAAATCATGCACAAGGTCATTTATGACACTGACCCGGGCGTTGACGACGCCATGGCGCTTCTCTTCCTGCATCGCCATCCCGAAATCGATCTGATCGGCATTACCACGGTCTTCGGCAATGCCTCGGTCGAGACGACGACGCGCAATGCACTCTTCCTCAAGCGCGAATGGGACATTCCGGCGCCCGTCGCCAAGGGCGCCAGCATCACCATCGACGCCGCGCGCGCCGAGCGGGAATGGCCTTCCATGGTGCATGGCGACAACGGTCTCGGTGATATCGAGGTTCCAAAGACGATCGATTTGCCGCTCGATCCGCGCCCGGCGCACCGCTTCATCATCGAAACCGTGCGCGCCCATCCAGGCGAGGTGCGCCTCGTCGCGGTCGGCCGGATGACCAATCTGGCGCGGGCGCTGAAGGAAGATCCAGAGATCGCGAACCTGGTCAAGGACGTCGTCATCATGGGCGGCAATTTCTATGTCCCCGGCAATGTCTCGCCGGTCGCCGAGGCCAACATTCACGGCGATCCCGAGGCTGCCGACATCGTCATGACCGCGCCGTGGAAGGTCGCCGTCATCGGTCTCGACGTTACCTCGATCACCACCATGAGCCGCAGCTATCTCGGCAAGATGGCGGCCGAGGGCGATGGGGCGGTGAAGCTGCTCGACGCACTCTCGCAGTCCTACATCGATTTCTACAAGCATGCGGTCGATGACGGCATGATGGTGCATGACAGCTGCGCTGCGGTCTATGTCGTGGCGCCGGAACTGTTCTCGTCGATATCGGGCGCGGTGCGCGTCGTCTGCGGCGGCATTGCCGACGGCCAGACGATCGTCAAGCCGGACGGTCGCCGGTTCCCGCCCGGCGATTGGGATGATCGGCCGAGCCAGATCGTCACCACAGGGATTGCGTCGGAAAAGGTCCTGAAGCTGATCCGCGATACGCTGCTTCGCAGCTGAGTGTCTTCAAAGCCGATTGCATTGTGCTTGGCCACAGCAGGCGTCGCTTGGAGTCATCCTCGGCACAAGGCCACAGCAATACGGCCGCTTGATCTCCGCAACGCCGGGATTGCTCGCGGCGGCCATTATTCGCCCAGCAAACTAATTGGGCGCGCCGGCGGAGCCGCGCAGTCGGTCGAGGGGTGATATTATAATGTATTCATATTGCTGCGGATCTTTCCTGCGATCTGGAATCCGCTTGTTCGCAAAGTGATTCATCCTCGTTTCAGCAACTTCAAGTGAGGTGGCGCGGGCGGCGTTGACCTTGGCCCTTGCTGGGCCTAGATCAACAAAATGTTGAATAGCGCATTTTCCCATTTGCCGGCGTTGGAGCCGGGCAGCGTCTGGCTGGTCGGGGCCGGTCCGGGTGATCCGGGCCTGCTGACTCTGCTGGCCGCCAAGGGGCTCGCCGAGGCAGATGTGATCGTCCATGACGCGCTGGTCAATGAGGACTGTCTGAGGCTCGCGCATCTCGGCGCCGAACTCGAATATGCCGGCAAACGCGGCGGCAAGCCCTCGGCGAAACAGCGCGACATTTCGCTGCGGCTGGTGGAGTTAGCGCGTGCCGGCAAGCGGGTGCTGCGGCTGAAGGGGGGCGATCCCTTCGTTTTCGGGCGCGGCGGCGAGGAGGCGCTGACGCTGGTCGAACACAATATCCCGTTCCGTATCGTGCCAGGCATCACCGCCGGTATCGGCGGACTTGCCTATGCCGGCATTCCGGTGACGCATCGCGAGATCAATCATGCGGTGACGTTTCTCACCGGCCATGATTCCTCCGGCATCGTGCCTGACAGGATCGACTGGGAAGCGATTGGCAAGGGTTCGCCCGTGATCGTCATGTACATGGCGATGAAGCACATCGCACAGATCAGCGCCAAACTCATTGCTTCGGGCCGCTCGCCGTCCGAGCCGGTGGCTTTCGTCTGCAATGCGGCGACCGGTGCACAGCAGGTGCTGGAGACGACGCTTGGGCAGGCGACCGAGGCTGTCACCGCCTCTGGGCTCGAGCCGCCGGCGGTGGTCGTCGTCGGCGAGGTGGTGCGGCTCCGAGCCTCGCTCGATTGGCTCGGCGCTCTCGCCGGACGACGGCTGCAGCCCGATCCGTTCCGCCAGTCTGGCCAGGTGCTGGCATGAGCGGCCTCCTGATCGCAGCTCCTTCTTCCGGTGCCGGCAAGACGACGGTGACGCTCGGCCTGCTCAGAGCTTTGCGTCGGCGCGGCATCGCGGTCGCGCCCGGCAAGGCCGGCCCCGATTATATCGATCCCGCCTTCCATGCGGCCGCAGGCGGCACGCTTTGTCTGAATTTCGATCCCTGGGCGATGCGGCCGGAGCTGATCTCAGCCAATGCCGCTCTTCATCGCTCCGGCGACCGTATCCTCGTCATCGAGGCGATGATGGGGCTGTTCGACGGGGCGGCCGACGGCAAGGGGACGGCGGCGGATCTGGCCGCCCAGCTCGGCCTTTCCGTGGTACTGGTCGTCGATGCCTCGCGGATGTCGCAATCGGTAGCGCCGCTGGTTGCCGGTTTTGCCGGCTTCCGCGCCGATGTCCGCGTTGCCGGCGTCATCCTCAACAAGGTCGGAAGCGACCGGCACGAGGCGATGCTGCGTCAGGCGCTCGAGGCGATCCGCATGCCGGTGATCGCCGTGATCGGCAGCGATAAGGCGCTTGCCTTGCCGGAGCGCCATCTCGGCCTTGTACAGGCGGGGGAACATGCGCGCCTTGAAAGCTTCATCGAGCAGGCGGCGGATGCCGTCTCCGAGGAATGCAATTTCGAATTTCTGCTGCGTATCGCCAGGCAGGGCCTCAACCGGCCATCGGCCGCCAATATCGATCGCCTGCCGCCGCTCGGCGCTACCATTGCGGTGGCCCGCGATATCGCTTTCGCCTTTTCTTATGAACATATGCTGCTTGGCTGGCGGCGGCGGGGTGCTGCGATTTCCTTCTTTTCGCCACTCGCCGACGAGGCGCCCGCTGCCGATGCGGATGCGATCTATCTGCCCGGCGGCTATCCCGAACTGCATGCCGGCAAGCTCTCCCAGGGGCCGAATTTCCGCGCCGGCCTGCTCGATGCGGCGGCGCGCGGCATCCGGATTTATGGCGAGTGCGGCGGCTACATGGTGCTCGGCGAAGGGCTGATCGACGCAGAGGGCAAGCGTCACGAAATGCTCGGCCTGCTGCCCGTCGTCACCAACTATGCCGCACGCAAACGCCATCTCGGTTATCGCCACGTCATGCCGGTCGATCATGCGATTTTTCATCGGGCGATGACGGCACATGAATTCCACTATTCCACCCTCGTCTCCGAAGGTGACGGCGAGCGGCTGTTTCACGTCCGGGATGCGATTGGAACCGATCTCGGCCCGGCAGGGCTCCGGCGCGGCCAGGTGGCGGGGTCGTATATGCATCTGATCGATCTCGCCGGGATCTCCGCGTGAGCGCGCCGATCGCCCATGGTGGCGGCATTACCGCCGCCGCTGCCGCTTTTGGCGGCAGGCCGGAGGATTGGCTCGACCTTTCCACCGGCATCAATCCGTGCCCGGTCGCTCTGCCGGAGATCCCGGCAAGGGCTTGGCACCGCCTGCCGGACAGCTATCTGGTCGATGAGGCAAGGCGGGCTGCGCGCGATTATTATGGGAGCGGCGAAATCCTGCCGCTGCCGGTGCCCGGCACGCAATCGGTGATCCAGCTTCTGCCACGGTTGCTAACAAAGGGTATGGGCGCCGGGACTGGCGACGGGGTCGCGATGGTGGACGGCAGGGTCGCCGTCGTGGCGCCGACCTATGGCGAATATGCGCGCGCCTTCATTTCGGCCGGCTATGAAGTCGATGCCGTCGATGATCTCGCTTCGATCGGCGCCGGGCATCGGCTTGCCGTCGTCGTCAATCCGAATAATCCCGACGGGCTGAGATGGCCAGTCGAAACGCTGATTAGCCTGCATGACAGAATGAAGGCGGCAAACGGACTTCTCGTTGTCGACGAGGCCTTCGGCGATGCCGATCCGGCGGTCAGTCTCGCCGGCAACGCTCGGAGGCTCTCAAACCTGGTCATTTTCCGCTCCTTCGGCAAATTTTTCGGGCTCGCCGGCCTGCGGCTGGGTTTTGCGATTGCGCGTGACGATATTCTCAAGCGTTTCGAGGAGTGGCTCGGCCCCTGGGCAGTCTCCGGGCCGGCGCTTTCGATAACAGGCTCGCTGCTGCGGTCGGATGTTGCTCCCATCCGCCGGCTTATCGATGAGCGCGCCGCCGGTCTTCATGCGGTTCTGACCGACGCCGGGTTGCGGATCGCAGGAGGCACAGCGTTGTTTACCCTCGTCGACGATGCCAGGGCGAGCGACATTTACACGCATCTCTGCCGGCATCATATTCTCGTCCGCAAGTTCGACTATGCGCCGGGATGGTTGCGTTTCGGGCTGACGCCCGATCCGGCGGCGGACCTGCGGCTTGGCGAAGTCCTTCAGAGATTTGAGCGATGACGATCGACCAAAACCTTCTTGTGCTGCTGCTGGCGCTGTTGCTCGACCGGATCGTCGGCGATCCGCAATGGCTCTGGTCGCGGGTGCCGCATCCCGTTGCGGTCTTCGGCGCGGCGATCTCCTATGCCGACCAGCAGCTCAACCCTTCAAGCCTCACCGGTCACCAACGCCGGATGAATGGCGTCGCCGCCATCCTCGCATTGCTGCTGCTTGCCCTGTCGGCGGGATTCGTGCTCGACCGGTTTTTCGCGCTGTTCGGCCTGGCCGGCCTCCTGCTTGAGACGGGACTGGTGGCAATCTTTCTCGCGCAGAAGAGCCTTGCCGATCATGTCACCGCCGTTGCCGTCGGCCTGCGCGACCACGGGCTGGCAGGGGGGCGGGCCGCCGTCTCCCGCATCGTCGGGCGCGATCCCGAGACTCTGGATGAGCCGGCCGTCTGCCGCGCAGCGATCGAAAGCCTTGCCGAAAATTTCTCCGATGGCGTCGTCGCACCGGCTCTTTGGTATGCCGTCTTTGGCCTGCCAGGGTTACTTGCCTACAAGATGCTGAACACGGCGGATTCGATGATCGGCCACAGATCGGAAAAATATATCGATTTCGGCTGGGCGGCTGCCCGGCTCGACGATGTCGCCAACTGGCCGGCCGCGCGCCTCTCGATCCTGCTGATTGCGGCCGGCGCCTGGATCCGGCGCGGCACCAGCGCCTGCCGCGAGGCGATCCGGGTGGCGATGCGCGACGGCGGCCTGCACCGTTCGCCGAATTCGGGACGGCCGGAAGCGGCGATGGCGGGTGCGCTGGATGTTCAGCTTGCCGGACCGCGCATCTATGGCGGCGTGCTCGTTACCGAGCCGATGATCAATAATCCCGGGCGGGATATCGCGACATTTGGTGATATCGAGGATGGTGTTTCGGTGTTTCACGCCAGCTGCATGGTGCTGACCGGTTTCACATTCGGGTTGTTTTTGTGTTTTCTGTAGGAATTGACGGTCCGGTGGACACGGCCAGTGCAAACGTTTATTCGAACCGCCTCGTATCCTATCAGATCGGAAGTAGAGCGATGACAGTTCAGGTTGAATTACCGTGCCCGAAGTGCAAGAGCACCAAGATGAAATTCGAGCGCCCAGAGATCCGCGAGACCGACATCATCACCTGCGCCGCCTGCGGCCATAATCTCGGCACGATGGCCTCGATCCGCGAGAAGATGAACAAGGCTTATCAGCAGTTGAAGCAGCCTTCGGCGGCGCGCAAGCTGCAGTAGGAGGGCGACGCGTCTCCTGCGGCGCCCAATCCCGGGCTTTCCCCGTTAGAATTGTGATTACCATTCGGGTTAAAGCTATATAATAAGTATCGTCGTAGTCTCTCTGTCGTGAGGGCGCAGTTAAAATGCGCGGGTGCGAAGAGGGGCTATCATGAAGAAGATCTTTGCGGCTGCGGCCGCAAGTTTATTGCTGCAGTTTTCTCTGGCTGCGGCTGAGGCAGCAACGCTGGTTGCCAAGATCAGCATCGACAAGCAGACGATGACCGTCACCAAGAACGGCTTTGTCAAGTATCGCTGGAAGGTGTCGACAGCACGCCGCGGCTATGTCACGCCGACCGGTACGTGGAGCGCCAAGTGGCTGTCGCGCGATCACCGGTCGCGCAAATACGACAACGCGCCGATGCCCTACGCCGTGTTCTTCAACGGCGGTTACGCGGTTCACGCCACCTTCGATCTGAAGCGCCTGGGAAGGCCGGCCTCTCACGGCTGCGTGCGTCTGCATCCCGACAATGCGGCGCAGTTCTTCTCGCTGGCGCGGCAGGCCGGGCTTGCCAATACCCGGGTGGTCATCACGCGCTAACCCTCTCCAACGCGTCCATATCGGGCACGAGGATGTGTCGGAAATTCTCGATGTGGATGACGCCGCTCTTGCGCAATCGTGTCATCTGCCGGCTGACGGTCTCGATCGTCAGCCCGAGAAAATCAGCGATCTCGGCGCGCGATAGCGGCAGGTCGAAAGCGGTGCTTGTCGCCGTTTGCGGTTCCGCGTGGGCGGCAATGAGGTAAAGCAGGCTTGCGACCTTCTCTTCCGCCGTGCGCCGGCCGAGCGTCAGCATCCATTCGCGCGCGGCGTCCAATTCCCTCAGCGCCTGATCGTGCAGGCTGCGCTGCAGCTCTGGCGTCTCCGCTATCATGCGGTCGAGCAGGCTGCGCGGGAAAACACATAATTCGGCATCGGTCGCAGCCTCGGCCGATAGCGTGCTTTCGCGCACGAAGGGCCTGCCGACGAAATCAGGGGCGAATTGCAGGCCGACGATCTGCTGGCGGCCGTCCGGCATCACCTTGCAGAGCTTCACCACGCCGCGCATGATATTGGAATAGAACGAGCTTTCCGATCCTTGCGCGACAATTTCGGAACCGGCTTCCACCTTCCGGCGCAGCGAGTGCCGGCCGAGCTCCTTCAACTGGCTGCTCGACAGGGCGCCGCAGACGACGCCGTGCCGCGCCTGGCAGGAACGGCAGGCGACTGGCGTGCCGGCGTCGGGAATCTCATAGCGTGCGATATCCATGTCCTGATCCCATCAAAACTCGCGGCATGTCCGGGGCATGGCTCGCGTACAATAACGATTACGCCGCGGTGGCGGTTTCGGCTATCCTGATTTCTTCCCGCCGGGCTTGATGAATATCAATTTCGAAGCGGCTGCGATTTGATCCAGATCAAACTTTTCCGGGTCTCAGCTGCTGTAGATGGCGTGCTTGCGCTTTGGTGCGTCGCGCCAGCCTCGAGGGATTTGATTCGGACGGCGCTTGGCATCCGGCGGACGGGGCGGCTTTTGCGCAATGGCATCGCCTCCTGCCTTTGGGGCCTGCATGGGCCGCCATTCCATTGCTGTTTAGGCAACACCCGACCGGCAAATTGCCGCAACGCCGGGACGAAAGCATTGGCTTTTGAAATGGATTTGCCTATGAGGGGGTTTAAATCGTCATTTCATGAGGTACAGCGCGTGACCGCTACATTCGATAAAGTTGCCGACATTATTGCAGAAACCAGCGAGATCGATCGCGCCACGATCACGCCGGAGAGCCATACGATCGACGACCTCGGTATCGACAGCCTCGATTTCCTCGATATCGTCTTTGCGATCGACAAGGAATTCGGCATCAAGATCCCGCTCGAAAAGTGGACGCAGGAAGTCAACGAAGGCAAGGTTTCCACCGAAGAATATTTCGTGCTGAAGAACCTCTGCGCCAAGATCGACGAGCTCAAAGCCGCCAAGGCCTGAGCGACACACCAGTCTTTTTTGAACGCCCTGCCGCCCTGACTATGGCGGCCGGGCGGTTTCGTTCCTAATTAGTGCACGCCGCCCAAAAGTGTGCAGCGGTCTTGGGACAACGGCAGGCACAAAAACAAAGACCTGAAGTGCGACGCGCTTCAGGCGTCACCGGCGGGCGGATACGGCCTGTCGGGCCGGAGGATCCGAATGCTGCTGGAATATTTCCAGATGATTGACCGCGTCGAAGCGGTGGACCTGAAGAAGGCTACGCTGACGGCGCGATCCGTCGTGCCGGCCAAGAGCCCCGTCTTCGAAGGCCATTTTCCCGGCATGCCGCTCGTTCCCGGCGTGCTTTTGATCGAGACGATGGCGCAAGCCTCCGGCATGCTGGTGCTTGCCGCCACCGATTTTGCTGCCATGCCCTTCCTGATGTCGGTCGACGGCGCCAAGATGCGCACCTTCGTCGAGCCGGAAGCCGTGCTCGACATCGAGGCGGTGCTGGAGCATGACGGATCGGGTTTCGCGGTCACCAAGGCCAAGATCACCAGCGGCGGCAAGAAGGTCTGCGATGCGCAGTTGAAACTGCGTACCATGCCATTCAGCGAGGTTCCGCTTGGCGATATCGTGAAAAAACGCGCCGGCGAGGTCGGGCTTCTCGAAGCGATCGCAGCGCAGGGAGTGATTGGATGAGCAAGGCTGCAAACGACGTCGTCATTTCAGGCGTCGGCATCGTCACCTGTCAAGGCGTCGGCAAGGATGCGCATATCGCGCTGCTTTCGGCCGAGGGCGCGCCGACGGCTATCGTCGAGACCGAGAAATTCAAACCCTATCCGGTGCATCCGCTGCCCGAGATCGACTGGTCGCAGCAGATCGCCAAGCGCGGCGACCAGCGCCAGATGGAGAACTGGCAGCGCATCGGCGTGTTTGCCGCCGGTCTCGCGCTTGACGACGCAGGGTTCAAGGACAATATCGAGGCCTGCGGCACGATGGACATGATCGTTGCGGCGGGCGGCGGCGAGCGCGATATCAACGTCGACACGCTGATCGTCGACGAGGGCCTGAAGCGCAACGACCGCGAACTGCTGCTCAACGAGAAGCTGACGACCGAGCTGAGGCCGACGCTGTTCCTGGCGCAGCTTTCCAACCTGCTTGCCGGCAACATCTCCATCGTTCACAAGGTCACCGGCTCCTCGCGTACCTTCATGGGCGAGGAAGCGTCGGGTGTTTCCGCCGTCGAGACCGCTTTCTGGCGCATCCGCTCCGGTGAATCCACCCACGCGCTGGTCGGTGGCGCCTTTGCCGCCGAGCGCCCCGATATGATCCTGCTCACCGAAGCAGTCGGCGCCCACACGCGCGGGCAATGGGCGCCGCTCTGGTCGCGCTCCGGCCTCGATGGTGGCGGCATGATCACCGGTTCCGCTGGCGCTTTCCTGGTGCTGGAATCGCGCAAGCATGCGGAAGAGCGCGGCGCGCACATCTATGCGACGATCAGCGCCGTCGAAGGCGATCGCGGCAATCGCGGCGCCGGTAATTTCGAAACGCGCATGGAACGGCTGTTGAAGCCCGCCGCCGAGCTGCCGGCAGAGACCACGGCGATCTTCTCCGGCTCGACCGGCATGCACGAGATCGCCGCCCGCGAGAAGGCGGTGCTGGAGCATCAGCTTCCGGGTGCTGCGATCCGCGGCTTCGGCGGCGTTTCCGGTCACACGATCGAAGCTCAGTTTCCGCTGGGGCTGGCGCTCGCAGCTCTTGCCATCGATGCTAAGGCCAAGGTTCCGCCCTTCGATACAGCCCACGAAGCGCCGATGAAGGCGGGCACGAAGGCAGCCGTCGTAACGACGGTAGGACATCAGCGCGGCGAGGGCGTCGCCGTTCTTTCCGCAGAGGCGTGAGGAGAGAGATATATGACAGCTTCCGCTTACAGGGATCACCTCGGTCGACCGATCGTCGCGGTGACCGGCATGGGCATCATCACCTCGCTCGGCCAGGGCCTCAAGGATAACTGGACCGCCCTTTCCTCCGGAATCTCGGGCATCCACGCGATCAACCGCTTTCCCACAGAGGGTCTCTCGACACGGATTGCCGGCACTGTCGATTTCATCGAAATCCCCGTGCCGAACGCCGTCGAGCGCTCCTATGCATTCGCGCGCGAGACGACCGTCGAGGCGTTGGCCGACGCCGGTCTGTCAGGCGATTTCAATGGCCCGCTGTTCCTTGCGGCGCCGCCGATCGAGCCGGAATGGAGTGCCCGTTTCGAGCTTGCAGACCGTTCGCCGGCCGCCGAGCATCCGGGCGATGCCTATGAGCGCTTCCTGACGGCGCTGCGCCAGCGGCCCGACCCGGCCTTCCACGAAGCGGCACTGTTCGGTGCGATTTCCGAGCGCCTTGCCGACCGGTTCGGCACGCGCGGCCTTCCCGTGACGTTGTCGACGGCCTGCGCCTCCGGCGTCACCGCTATCCAACTCGGTATCGAGGCGATCCGCCAGGGCCGCACCGATCGTGCACTGACGGTCGCCACCGACGGGTCGCTCAGCGCCGAAGCGCTGATACGCTTTTCGCTTCTGTCGGCGCTTTCGACGCAGAACGATCCGCCGACCAAGGCCTCCAAACCGTTCAGCAAGGATCGCGACGGCTTCGTCATTGCCGAGGGTGCGGCGACGCTGGTGCTGGAATCGCTGGAATCGGCAGTTGCCCGCGGCGCGAAGGTGCTCGGCATCATGAAGGGCGCCGGCGACAAGGCCGACAGCTTCCACCGCACCCGGTCGTCGCCGGACGGCGGTCCGGCGATTTCGACCATCCGGGCGGCGCTTGCCGATGCCGGCATCGACGAGAGCGGCATCGGCTACATCAATGCGCACGGCACCTCGACGCCTGAGAACGACAAGATGGAATATGGCGCAATGTCTGCCGTCTTCGGCGAACGGCTCGTCGGCATTCCGGTTTCGTCGAACAAGTCGATGATCGGCCATACGCTGACGGCGGCCGGCGCGGTCGAGGCGGTGTTCTCGCTGCAGACGATGCTGACGGGCACGCTCCCGCCGACGATCAACTACACCAATCCCGATCCGTCGATCGTGCTTGATGTCGTGCCGAACAAGAAGCGAGAGGCCCCGGTTTCGGCCGTGCTTTCCAACTCCTTCGGCTTCGGCGGGCAGAATGCCAGCCTTGTCATGGCGCTCGAACCGGCTTAAGCGGTTCCCGACAATTTTGATGACAAGAAAAACGCCTTCGAGGCGAGGGATTTTGCCATGCGCGCTTTGCAACTGATCGACGACCGCAAGCTTGAGATCACCGACCTGCCGGAACCGGACGCGCCTGCTGCGGGCGAGGTGACGCTGCGCGTCAAGGCGGTCGCGCTCAACCATATCGACGTCTGGGGCTGGCGCGGCATGGCCTTTGCCAAGCGCAAGATGCCGCTCGTCATCGGCGCGGAGGCCTCCGGCGTCGTCGAGGCGATCGGGCCAGGCGTCGCCAACGTGCTGCCTGGCCAGCTGGTCTCGATTTATGGCGCACGTACCTGCGGCCTCTGCCGCCCGTGCCGCGAAGGCCGCGACAATCTCTGCGAACACGTCTCCGGCGTGCACGGTTTCCATCTGGACGGTTTCGCGCAGGAAAAGGTCAATCTGCCGGCGCGTCTGCTGGTTCCCGCGCCTCCCGGCGTCGATGCCATTGGGGCGGCACTGGCGCCCGTCACCTTCGGTACGGTCGAACATATGCTGTTCGACAATGCCAAGCTCGAGCCCGGCGAGACGATCCTCGTCCATGCCGGCGGCTCGGGCATCGGTACGGCGGCGATCCAGCTTGCCAAGAAGATCGGCTGCACCGTGATCACCACGGTCGGCTCCGACGACAAGATCGAGAAGGCCAAGGCGCTCGGCGCCGATCACGTCATCAACTACCGGACCGATCGCTTCGAAGGCGTGGTGCGCAAGCTCACCAGGAAGAAGGGTGTCGACGTCGTCTTCGAACATGTGGGGAAGGACACTTGGGCAGGTTCGATGCTCTGCATGAAGCGCGGCGGGCGTCTCGTCACCTGCGGCTCGACATCGGGCGTTTCCACAGAGATGAACCTGATGATGCTGTTCCAGCAGCAATTGAAGCTGTTCGGCTCGTTTGGCTGCCGCATGGAGAACATGGCGGATGCGATGCAGAAGATGGGCCGTGGGCTCGTCCATCCCGTCATCGACACCGAAGTCGGCTTCGACGATATCGACCGGGCGCTGGAGCGGATGGAATCGCGCCAGATCTTCGGCAAGATCATTCTGAAGATGGATTGAGCCCACGTGAAGCTGATCATCACCCGGATCGTTCTGGCGCTCAGGAATTTCCAGCAATGGCTGGTCGCGCAGGCGATGTTCGGCTTCCTGAATATATTGAAGCTGTTTCCGGCCGATGGCGCGATCCGCTTTGCCGACAAGGTGATGCGCCGTCTCGGCCGGCGGACCCGCCGCCACAGACTGATGCTCGTCAATCTGCGCAACGCTTTCCCTGAGAAGAGCGACGCCGAGATCGAGGAGATTGCGCTCGCCAGCTGGGGAAACATGGGCCGGCTGGCGGCCGAATACGTCTTCCTCGACCAGCTCTTCGACTATGATCCCGAAAAATCGGAACCGGGCAGGGTGGAGGTGTCGGGCATCCCGATCTTTCTCGACCTCCGCGACAATCCGCGACCCTTCATCGTGTTCACCGGCCACACGGCCAATTTCGAGCTGCTGCCGGTGGCAGGTGCTGCCTTCGGGCTCACCGTCACCGTGCTCTTCCGGCCGCCGAACAATCCCTATGTCGCCAAGAAGGTGTTCGATTTCCGCAGCGCGCGCATGGGCAAGCTGGTGCCATCGCATGCCGGCTCCTCCTTCGCGCTCGCACGCCAGTTGGAAGCGGGCCAGGGGGTGGGCGTGCTCGTCGACCAGAAATTCGGCAAGGGCCTGAAGGGCACTTTCTTCGGACGCGAGGTGAAGACCAATCCGCTACTGCCGAAGCTGGTGCGTCAGTTCGACTGCGAGGTCTATCCGGCGCGCTGCATCCGCCTGCCGGGGAATCGCTACCGGCTCGAAATCGAGCCGCGGCTGGAGATGCCGCGTGACGTCAAAGGCAATCTCGACCTGCCGGCCGCTGCTCAGCTGCTCAACGACAAGGTGGAAAGCTGGGTTCGGGAATATCCGGAACAGTGGCTGTGGTATCACGACCGCTGGCAGATCAAGAAGACGCTCGCGCATTGAAAAAGCACACCCTGATTTATCAGCGGTGAAAAGCGGCAGGTGTTCTCGGATTGAAACCGAGTAAACTTCATGTTAGCCGTCACCACCAGGGCGCGAATAACGTCCACCTCAGGATGCATTTTAGGAAAATGTAGCCACGTCATTCGG
Organism: Rhizobium aethiopicum; assembly: GCF_900094625.1. GTDB lineage: Bacteria > Pseudomonadota > Alphaproteobacteria > Rhizobiales > Rhizobiaceae > Rhizobium > Rhizobium aethiopicum. The sequence continues at coordinate 155,662 of NZ_FMAJ01000001.1, forward strand.
ACACGCCACTTGGGACAATGGGAGTGGGAGGCGTCTTGCTGGAGCTTTTTCGAGCCTTTTCCTTGCGTTGCGCGCAAATAGAGGAAGCCATACGTCTCGGCGACGACCGGCGCGTCATGTCGCTCGACCGGCACGTCGAGCCGCTGGTCGAGGCCATTCTGGCCTCCCGGGCAAGCAATCTGCTTGAAGTCCACATGCAACTGCAGTTCGTCAGCCATCTTCTCGCCCGTGACGCCGACGACAGCGCCAGCGTCAGAGAACATACGGCAGTGCTTTCCTTCCTGCTCGATCGCTATTTCGGCACGAATGCGCCGGACTGGCGGGCGCCTTCGCCGCAGGATGTGCGCATCGAGCCGCCGGCAGCCTACGTGCCGGAGACCGACAACGGCCAGTTCCTCAACGCGGCGATCCTAGAAAGCCTGCCGGATCGGGTGGCGGTGCTGACCAAGGACTACCGCTACCTCTATTCCAATGCTGCCAACAGCGCCCATCTCAACAGGAAGCCGATGGAGCTCATCGGGCGTCACCTATCCGAGTTCATCGGCGAGGAACGCTTTGCCGAATGCGCCAAGAACAAGCTGGACGCCTGTTTTGCCGGCGAGGAGATCGACTACGCCTATGAGCGCCCGCCTTGCGGCGGCGGATCGCGGCAGGTCCGCTGTCGCATGTCGCCGCTGCGCGATGCCGGCGGCACGGTGATCGGCGCTCTGATCGTGATGGATCGGTAATCCGATTTATGCGGTCGCCCAGACGGCGAGTTCGTATCCGTCGCGGTCGAGAAAATGGAAGCGGCGGCCGCCGGGAAAATCCGTGATCGGCCGGCAAATCGTGCCGCCGGCTCGTTCGACCGAGGTCAGCACTTCTTCCAGATCCCTTGCGTAGACGACGACCAGCGGGCCGCCCGGCCGCACCGGGCCGAAATCGGTAAAGCCGCCTTTCAGCCGGCCGTCGTCGAATTCGCAGTAGTTCGGGCCGTAATCGGTAAAACGCCAGCCAAAGGCCGAGCCGTAGAATTCCTTGGCGGCGGCGATGTCGGAGACGTTGAATTCGACATAATCGATGCGGCGGTCGTTGTTTTCGGAGCTTTGAGCCATCTATCTCTCCATCAGGGCTTTCAACATGACGAGATCCTTCTCGATATGCGCGGCATCGGCGGCAAACTGCGCGTCCGTCATGCCGGGCAGGCGCAGTAGCGTGAACATGACCTCGCAGCCATCGCTGTTCGGCACGATGCGCAGGGCATTATAAACCCTGAGCCCGGATTCGATCGTCACCGTATGGTCGATCACGCCGAATTCATTGGTCGGCACGAAGCTCACCTTGATGGTGCCGAGGGGACCATGGGCGATCCAGTCGGCGCCGTCGGGCTCGAAGCCGGTCGCAAGGCCGGAGGCCCAGAGCGGCATGTTCTCCGGCTTGCCGGCGAAATCGTAGACGTCGCGCCAGTCGCGCTCGATGGATCTATGGATGATTTTTGCAGGCATTGTCGCCATGGCTTGGAGGTCCTTGTATTTTGCTGTCCCTGAAATAATAGGGCCGGCCGGCAGCGTCTTGAACAAAACGGTCAGCCAGATACTTCTTCCCGCATGCCGAGTTGGTCGAGGATGAGCGCGGGCGTCAGCGTCGAGAGCGCGCCGACTTCGCGCGTCATGTGGGCCTGGTCGGCAAAGCCCGCTTCAAGTGCGATGCGCGCGAGTGACATCGTGTCCGACCTGCGGCAGAGGTCGAGGAAACGCTGGAACCGGCGGATGCGTTCCAGTGTCTTTGCGCCGTAGCCGAAATGGTGGTGGCAGCGGCGGCGCAGCTGCCGTTCGCTCATGCCCAGCCGGTCGGGCAGGCTGGAGGCCGGGCGGCCGCTGTCGGCAGCGGCGAAGATCAAGGCGGCGTCGCGGGCGGGCTCATCTTCATCGCACGCGGCTTCTTCAAGCAAACGGCCGAAAAGCGCTGCGGCGGTCTCGGGATCAGGGCAATCGCGGAGCCGCGCCTCGAATTCGCTCGTGTCTCTCCGGCCGATCTCGGCAAGCGGCACGGAGAGCCCGACCAGCGCCGAGAGCGGCGTCCTCAGCCAGGAGGCCGCGGCGCCCGGCGCAAAACGCGCGCCGATGATTGTCGAGCCCGGCCGGATGGCGGGAAAGGCAGCCGTCCTGTCGGGGCCGGCGACATCAAGCCGGCCGTCCATCCAAAGCAGATCGCAATAACCGTCCGGCACGATCGCCACAGCTGCAGGCGGTCCGTCGTGGAGCGTATTCGACCAGAGGCGGCTGAAATGGCGCCTCAGCGCCGGCGGCGGCGCATATTCGCGATAGCGACCGGCGCGGGCCGCAAGCAGCGCCGTATCTGGTGGTCTTTTCGATACCAAGCGATATCTCCCGAGGTCCGTTCGCATGATACACGAGATAGGGCTTGCGCGCAGGCCGGGTGAAGTTGCGGCTTTCGGCCAAGCTCCGATTGGAGGTTGTCGGACAAGTCGAATCATCAAGGTCGCAATTCATAGGTTTTGCGAACCGATTAGACCCTTGCCAGACTTGCCGTTTGAGCAAGAGAGTGCCACAACACCGGTCCAAATGACACATCGGAGGTTTGTCGTGGAAAAGGCAGAAATCGGACTGATCGGCCTTGCGGTCATGGGCTCCAACCTGGCGCTCAACATCGCGGAGAAAGGCAATAAAATTGCGGTCTTCAACCGCACGCCTGAGAAAACCGACGAATTCTACGAAAGCGCCGGTGATCTGAAGAAGCAGATCATTCCCTGCAAAACAATCGAGGAGTTCGTGGATGCGATCCGGCCGCCGCGTCCGATCATCATCATGATCAAGGCCGGTGACGCCGTCGACCAGCAGATGGAAGCGTTGCGCCCGCATCTCTCCAAGGGCGACATTATGATCGATGCCGGCAACGCCAATTTCCGCGACACCGTCGCCCGCTTCGACCGCCTCAAGAACACAGATCTCACCTTTATCGGCATGGGTGTTTCCGGTGGCGAAGAGGGTGCGCGCCACGGACCGTCGATCATGGTCGGCGGCACCGAGGAATCGTGGAAGCGCGTCGAGAAGGTGCTGACTTCGATTGCCGCCCGCTACAATGACGAGCCCTGCGTCGCCTGGCTCGGCAATGACGGCGCCGGCCATTTCGTCAAGACCATTCACAACGGCATCGAATATGCCGATATGCAGATGATCGCCGAAATCTATGGCATCCTGCGCGACGGCCTCGGCAAGAGCGCCTCCGAAATCTCGGGCATCTTCGGCGACTGGAACAAGGGCAGGCTGAACTCCTACCTGATCGAAATTTCCGAAAAGGTGCTCGCGGCAAGCGATCCCGTCTCCGGCGGACCGATGGTCGACATGATCCTCGACAAAGCCGGTCAGAAGGGTACCGGCAAATGGTCGGCGATCGAGGCGCAGAACATGGGTATCCCGGCAACGGCGATCGAAGCCGCAGTCGCCGCCCGCAGCCTCTCTTCAATGAAATCGCAGCGCGAAGCAGCCGAGAAGATCTTCGGCAATCTCGGCAACGCCTTTTCGACCGCCTACGGTCCCGAGCTCAACAAGGATCTGGAACTGGCTCTGTTTGCCGGTAAGATCGGGGCCTATGCGCAGGGCTTCGCCGTGATGGCGGAAGCTTCCAAGGAGTTCAACTGGTCGCTGCCGATGCCTGTTATTGCGAAGATCTGGCGCGCCGGCTGCATCATCCGCTCGCAGTTCCTCGACGAGATCACCAAGGCCTTCACCGATGCGCCTGACGCGGCGAATCTCATCGTCACGCCGGCTTTCTCGGCGATGGTCAAGGAATCGATCCCGGCGCTGCGCCGTGTCGTGACCGCCGCTCTCGCCGCCGGGCTGCCGGTGCCGGCGCTGACCTCGGCGCTCAGCTATTTCGACGCCTATCGCCAGGGCAGGGGAACAGCCAACCTCATCCAGGCCCAGCGCGATTTCTTCGGCGCCCACGGCTTCGATCGGCTGGATGGCAAGGATTTCCACCATGGCCCTTGGGGCAGCGGCGCTGCGACCTTCTGAGGTTCGCGGAGGACATGGAAAGGAAAGCCCGGCCGCCGCGCCGGGCTTTTTCGTGAAGTGCATTGCCTAGGCCGACACCTGTGTTGTTTCTGTTTGAGCCAGCTGTATTGTTGATTTTCGACTTCCCTTCATGGCATTTGCGGAAGATCGTTCCGGAGGACTACAGGGTGCATATCCGCTACGAGATGCCGGCAGATGTCGATGCGATCGAGGATCTGATTTCAGCTGCCTTCAAGCCGATGCCCTATAGCGAGGGCACGGAAGCGGAGATCATCCGGCGGCTTCGCCTGAGCGGCGATCTGGCGATATCGTTGGTTGCCGATGAGGAGGGGGAGATCCTGGGCCATGTCGCGTTTTCGCCGGTGACGATCGATGGTGTGCATGATGGCTGGTTCGGGCTGGGCCCGATTTCGGTCGCGCCGCAGAGACAGAGGCAGGGCATCGGCAGGGCGCTGATCGCCAGGGGAATCGAGTCGCTGAAGGCGATGGGCGCGAGCGGATGCGCGCTGATCGGCAATCCCGAGGTCTACGGTGGTGCCGGCTTCAGCAGCGACGGGCAATTAACATATCACGATCTCGACACACGGTTCGTGCAGCGGATCGTTTTTCGAGGGGCGGCGCCGAGCGGGGTGCTTCGGTTCGCTCCGGCGTTCGAAGAGTAGCGGAAAGGCGACGACATGTCCGAAACGGGCGCTGTTACAATCCGGACCGAGCGTTTGACGCTCCGCCTGCCCGACATCAGCGACTTCGATGCTTATGCGCGGCTGATGGCTTCGCCACGCTCTGCCGGAATGGGCGGCCCGTTCGATGCGCGGGCAGCGTGGGGAATGTTCTGTCATGACGTCGCTCTCTGGCAGCTTTTCGGCCATGGGGCGCTGATGATTGACCTTGTCGAAACCGGCGAATGCGTCGGCCAGGTCGGGATCAATCATGGTCCGCTGTTCCCGGAAAAGGAGCTGGGGTGGTTCGTTTACGAGGGGCATGAGGGGCGCGGCTATGCGACGGAAGCAGCCTTCGCACTGCGCGGCTGGGCCTTCGCGACACTCAAGCCGTCGTCACTTGTCAGTTATATCGCACCCGGCAACGCAGCCTCGATCGCCGTTGCGGAACGGCTGGGGGCGCGCCTCGATCCCGGAGCGCCCCGCACCGATCCTGCCGATCTGGTCTATCGTCACCTTGCTTCCTGAAACCATGCGCCCAGGCCGCAAGGCTGTTTGTATTAGACGTCCCAATGATTACATGACTGATTAGCTAGGATCGGACGCTGCAGGAGACGGGGATAGCGGATGACGGCGACGAAACAGGAACATTGGGACGAGGTCTACCGCACGAAAGCCGCCGACAGCGTCAGCTGGTATCAGCCGACGCCGGAGCCTTCGCTCAGGGCGCTTGACGGGCTGCATCTGCCGGCCACGGCCGCGCTGATCGATGTCGGCGGCGGCACGTCGAGCCTTGTCGACCGTCTCGTCGAGCGCGGCTGGTCCGACCTCACCGTTCTTGATATTGCTGAGCCGGCGCTTGATATCGCCAAGGCGCGCTTGCGGGGCGATGCCACCCGTGTCACCTGGCTGGTAACCGATGTCACCGCATGGCGACCCGAGCGCCGCTACGATGTTTGGCACGACCGCGCCGTTTTTCATTTCCTCACCCAGCCGGAGCAGCGGCTCGCCTATCGTCGGGCACTGGAAAACGGCACGGCGCCGGGCAGCGCCGTGATCATCGCCACCTTCGCAACAGACGGGCCGGAAAGGTGCAGCGGTTTGCCGGTCCAGCGTTACGATGCAGCCGCCCTCGCGGCGGAATTCGGCGCCGGCTTTTCGTTGGAACGGGAGTGGCGAGAGGAGCACATGACGCCCGGCGGCCGCCGGCAATCATTTCAGTGGTGCGTCTTTCGCCGGCCATGATATCGGCCCGCTCCAAAGGCGCGGCTAGTTCGCGTCGAGGCGATCCAGGATGAAGTCGGCCCGCTCGGCGATCGAGGTTTTCGGCAGCACGACAAGATCATAACCAAGTGCCGGATAGATGGCGCTGAGCCGCTCATACTCGGCAACGGCCTCTTCGAAGCCATGGCGGCGTTCTCGGTCGGTGGTGTAGATCTCAGGCCATGGCGGCGTGAGAAAGACACTTCTGTAATAGCGATGGGCGGTGCTCAATCTTTCCAGGACCGGTTCGCCGGTCAGGTGCTGAAGCGCCGAGGCGGCATCGATCAGGCCGCGGTCGAAAAATATGCAGCCGGCCTTTCCGCGCGCTGCCGCGTGGTCGGCGACCGCCGTCCCGATCGCACGGCGGGCGAAAGCAACCGTGTCGACCCAGGGCAGGGCTGCGCCATCGCTCGCCAGCTCCTGTTTGACGATCCGCCGGCCGGGCTCTTCGACAATCGTGTGGCCACGGCGGCCAAGCTCCGCAAGCAGTGTTGATTTGCCGCCGCCGGAACATCCCGAAATGAGAACCAACCTGTTCATGCCCTAGCCTCCCCGGCGGGAGCGCGCCATTCCGTGTTCCACCAGTCGGTCGATAATTTGGGGATAGCTGACTCCGCTTGCCGCCATTGCCTTGGAATACATGCTGATATCGGTGAAGCCGGGAATGGTGTTGAGCTCGTTGATGACGAAGCGCATGTCCGACGTCAGGAAGAAGTCGACACGCGCCATGGCGTCGCAGCCGACGGCCCGGAATGCTTTGGCGGCCGTCTCGCGCATGGCCGCCTCGACTTCCGCCGGCAGGTCGGCCGGCACTTTCAGCGCTGCCCCTTTCTCATCGACATATTTAGCGTCGTAATTGTAGAAGCCGTGGCTTTCCGCCGGGACGATCTCACCCGGCCGGGAGACGAAAAGAGCTCCCGCCGGATCCTCCAGCACGCTGAACTCAATCTCGCGACCGGCAACGAATTCCTCGGCAAGCAATGTGCGATCGTGACGAAAGGCCTCGGCAAGGGCGGGCGCGAACTCCTGGGTTGCGTGGACCTTGGCAACGCCAACCGACGATCCTTGGCGTGCCGGCTTGATGAAGAGCGGCAGTCCAAGTTCGCTTTCAAGGGCGGTCAGCGAAGGCACGCCACCTTCGCGGATCGCCACCGCTCGCGCCACTGGCAGGCCCGCCGCCCGCAGCAGACGCTTGGCTATATCCTTGTCCAGCGCGGTGGCCGAGCCGAGGATGCCGCAGCCGGCAAGTGGCACGCGGGCAACTTCCGCCACCCCCTGCACCGATCCGTCTTCGCCGTGCGGACCGTGCAGTACAGGGAACAGGATGTCGATCCTCACCAGTTCATATGGCGTGCCATGGACAGGGATGGCCATCGCTCGGCCTTGGCCGCCCGGCACAAGGCAGACTTCCGTGCCAGATGAAGGTGTCGCCAGGACGCCGTCCACGAAACTGCTCAGCAGCCACTGCCCCTCGCGGGTGACGAAAACGGGGATGGCGTCATATTTCTCTGGCGTAAGCGCGCTCATGACATTGGTTGCCGAGAGCACGGAAACTTCGTGTTCGGCCGAGCGGCCGCCGAAGAGGACGGCGATGCGCAGCTTGGTTTGGGAAGGGGTCATGCGAGCCTCCGGAGCGATCGGTTTTGAAGGTCAGGCATCGACCGATATGCCGCGATTGGCAAAGAAGCGGTCGAAGACGGCGAGCGGCAAATCGACATCGGCCTGGCTTGCCTGGTCATGGCCGGATGGGTTGTGGAAGCGGATCGTCCCGTTGCTTGCTGCCGTCACCAGCACCAGATGCCCGCCCTTCGACGGCGGCGTGCGCTCCGGCCAGCGAATGGCTGAATGCACCGAGGCGATGAAGAAGCGCCGCTTCGACAGAAGCTCGGGAATGGAAGCTGTCTGAACGGTGGTAATCGTCTCGGCCTCAAGCCCGAAACGGTCGCCCACGAAGCGGACGAAGGGCGCATAGATGAGCCCCTTGATCGAGGCGTCAATCTCGTTGACGACATAGCCGCCATAGGCTGTGCAGGCGCGGGCAAGTTCGAGCGTCGGATGGATTTCGCCGCGGGCGGCAAGGATCATCTTCAGGCAGGCCATGCCGCAGACATTCACCGCCCAGCGCGCATATTCCTCAATCGTTGCGGCTCCCGAATGGCGCCAGCGCGGATCGTTGAGCAGAGCCTTCGATCCCTCGGCCAGCACCGGCAAAGTCATGCCGGGAGTTTCCCATTGGCTGAAATAGGGCACGCCGCTCTGCTGCATCCTGTCGATATCCCCCAGTTCGTTTCGTCAGATGGCCGGCAATCTTGGCTTTTTTTGTGCCGGTGCCCGATTGCCAATCCGAGGGCAGGGCTTCTGCCCCGCGAGCCAAATTCCATGCCAACACGCGGCGCGGGGGGGGGCGCCACGGCAGAATAGGCATGAAACGTGCCGTGCTACCTGCCGTTCTCCGGCCAGATTGGCTGGCTGATGCTCTGCAGCAGTTCCGGTTCGACGCCGTCGATGCGAGCGATCACGGCCTTGGCCATTTCGCGGCCGGCTTGGCGCACGTCTTCTTGGGCGGTGATGATCTCTGGTCGGATCCAGTTCAGGATAGGCACCGATTGTTTGGAGACCATGTCGAGATCGCGGCCGAGCGCCTTGCCGGCGGCTTCGATGCCGGCATTGACGGCGATCGCCGCGCTGCCGGCCGAGCAGACGATTCCATCGGGCGCATTGGCCGAGCGCATCATCACTTCGACGACGTCACGGATGTCGGCGAGCGGTGCGTCGGTGTTGATGCGCAACGGCACTTCCTCGGCGCCGTGATCGTGCAGGCCGGTCTGGAAACCGATGCGTATATGGGCGTAATAGGTGAGCTTGCTCGGCGGCTGCAGCAGGGCGATGCGGCGCCGGCCGCGCCTGACGAGCCGCTCCACCGCCTGATGGGCGAAAGCCTCGTTGTCGAAATCGTGGAAGGGATGTGTAAGGCCGGCATCGGTGCGGCCATGTGTAGCAAAGGGCATGCCGCGCTCGGTCAGGAGCCGCACGCGCGGGTCGTCCGGCTCAATGCGCGAGATGATGACGCCATCCGCCGAGCCGGTCTCAAGGATATAGCGGACCGGCAGCATCGGGTCCTTGCTGTGCGAATGCGGTGTCACGACGATATGATAGGGCGTGCCCGACAGCACTTCCGATATGCCGAAGACCATCTGGCTCGAGAAGCCCATGATCTCCTCGTCGATGCTGAGGACGAGGGCGATGACGTTGGTTTTGCCGGTCCGCAGGCGCACGCCCGCCCTGTTCGGCTGGTAACCGAGCTGGCGGGCGACCATGCGGACCCGCTCCTTGGTTTCGGCACCGATATCGGGCGCATCCTTCAGCGCACGCGACACCGTCGTCACGCCGAGGCCGGTCATGAAGGCAATCGTCTTCAATGTCGGGCGCTCGCGCGTCACTGCGGTCGATGCCGCCTGTCCGAAATTTCCCTTGTTTTCCATCCCTGTAGGCCTGCCTGACGCGAACTGGTCTCGCTTATAGAGGCTTTTCCCGGCGCCGTAAGCCCGCCGCCTGCCAAAATCGCGCCTCCCTGAAGAAGTCAATCTGTAACGATACAGTAGAAATGTCGAGTGGTTTTTCTTGCGTGCATCGCAGCATCCTTCGCTCAGGTTGAATCGGCGACGTGCGCTCCATTTTTCTGCGGGTGCGAAAAGAGCGGAATACGCTCCAGGCCTGACACGGGAAAAATATCGAGCTTTTTCAGTTTGATGCAGATATCTCGCACATGCGATAAATTTTGTGTAGTTGCTGATTCACTGGATGTGTGGGGTCTTCCTATGCATTCAGAAGTGGTAAACCGGCTCTTTAAAGAAAAATTTACGGGCGGGCAGTTGCGTGGGGAAATCGATTGATCTAAGTTTTTCCGGCAACGTTTCAGTGAGGGAGGAGAACTCATGAAAATCCGTATGATGGCGGCCATGCTTGCCGCTTCGGCAGCACTGCCGCTCAGCGCCGCCAGCGCGACCGATCTCGAAGTCACGCATTGGTGGACATCCGGCGGCGAATCCGCTGCCGTCGCCGAGCTGGCAAAGGCATTCGACGCCACCGGCAACCACTGGGTGGACGGCGCTATCGCCGGTTCCGGCGGCACCGCGCGTCCGATCATGATCAGCCGGATCACTGGCGGCGATCCGATGGGCGCCACCCAGTTCAACCATGGCCGCCAAGCCGAGGAACTGGTTCAGGCGGGTCTGATGCGCGACCTGACCGATGTCGCCACCGCCGAGAAGTGGAAAGACATCATTCGTCCGTCGAGCCTGCTCGATTCCTGCACGATCGACGGCAAGATCTATTGCGCTCCGGTCAATATCCACTCGTGGCAGTGGCTGTGGCTTTCGAACGCGGCCTTCAAGAAGGCCGGCGTCGAGGTTCCGAAGAACTGGGACGAATTCGTCGCCGCTGCTCCGGCTCTCGAAAAGGCCGGCATCATCCCGCTCGCCGTCGGCGGCCAGCCGTGGCAGGCCGCAGGCGCGTTCGACGTGCTGATGGTTGCGATCGCCGGCAAGGATACGTTCAACAAGGTCTTCAAGGACAAGGACGCCGAAGCTGCCGCCGGTCCTGAAATCGCCAAGGTCTTCAAGGCTGCCGACGACGCCCGCCGCATGTCCAAGGGCAGCAATGTCCAGGATTGGAACCAGGCGACCAACCTCGTCATCACGGGCAAGGCCGGCGGCCAGATCATGGGTGACTGGGCGCAGGGCGAATTCGCGCTCGCCGGTCAGAAGGCCGGCACCGACTACACCTGCCTGCCGGGCCTCGGCGTCAACGAAATCATCTCGACCGGTGGCGACGCCTTCTACTTCCCGTTGCTGAAGGACGAGGAAAAGTCCAAGGCGCAGGCAGTCCTTGCCAAGACCCTGCTCGATCCCAAAACCCAGGTTGCCTTCAACCTGAAGAAGGGTTCGCTGCCGGTGCGCGGCGACGTCGACCTCGCCGCCGCCAATGATTGCATGAAGAAGGGTCTCGACATCCTGGCGAAGGGCAACGTGATCCAGGGCACCGACCAGCTGCTTTCGGCCGACAGCCAGAAGCAGAAGGAAGACCTCTTCTCCGAATTCTTCGCCAATCCGTCGATGACGCCGGAGGACGCCCAGAAGCGTTTCGCCGAAATCATCTCTTCGGCCGACTGATCGGCAGACTTGCTGTCCTTGTGGTCCGGCTCCTCGGAGCCGGATCCTCCCGGATGGTTTCGCCGGTAATTCCGGCAGATCACGGGGCAGGGATGAGAGACGGCCGTCACCGGCCGCAGCTGCCATTTGAGGAGGAGCGCTCATGACGGGTCAAGCGCAAGCAGGCCGGCCAAACAAGTTACTACGCAATCTGAACGCCAAGATTGCGTCCATCCCGATGATCCTGACAGCGCTGGTGATCTTTGTCGGCGGCACACTCTGGACGGTTTTTTATTCCTTCACCAATTCGAAGCTCCTGCCGCGGTTGAGCTTCGTCGGTTTCGATCAGTACGAGCGGCTCTGGGCCGCGCCGCGCTGGGTGACGGCGATCGAGAACCTGGCCCTCTACGGTATCCTCTCGCTGATCTTCAGCCTGGTCATCGGCTTCCTGCTCGCCGCGCTGATGGATCAGAAGATCCGGTTCGAAAATACCTTCCGCACCATCTTCCTTTATCCCTTCGCGCTGTCCTTCATCGTGACGGGTCTCGTCTGGCAATGGGTTCTTAACCCGGATTTCGGCATTCAGTCGGTGGTGCGTTCGCTCGGTTGGACGAGCTTCACCTTCAATCCGCTCTATACGCCAGAGATCGTCATCTACGGCATTCTGATTGCGGCGCTCTGGCAGGGGACGGGGCTGGTCATGTGCCTGATGCTTGCCGGCCTGCGCGGCATCGACGAGGATATCTGGAAGGCGGCGCGTGTCGACGGCATTCCGATGTGGAAGACCTATCTGCTCATCGTCATACCGATGATGCGGCCGGTCTTCATCACGACGATCGTCATCATCGCCTCCGGCATCGTAAAGGTCTACGATCTCGTCGTGGCGCAGACATCGGGCGGACCGGGTATCTCCTCGGAAGTGCCGGCAAAATACGTCTACGATTATATGTTCCAGGCGCAGAACCTGGGGCAGGGCTTCGCCGCATCGACCATGATGCTGGTCACGGTCGCGATCATTATCGTTCCGTGGGCCTATCTGGAATTCGGAGGAGGGCGCAAGCGTGGCTAATATCGGAACCCTCAACACCACCGCAGCCGGTATCGATGCGGTCGCGCCGAGACTTGGCGACGGCCCGAGCGGCCCGAAGCCGCGCCCGAGGCTGTCTGCCCGCAATATCATGCTCTACGGCACTCTGACGGTGGCAGCACTCTACTATCTGCTGCCGCTCTATGTGATGGTCGTCACCTCGCTCAAGGGCATGCCGGAAATCCGCCTTGGCAACATCTTCTCGCCGCCAATGGAAATCACCTTCCAACCCTGGGTGAAGGCTTGGGCGGAGGCTTGCACCGGCCTCAATTGCGACGGCCTGTCGCGAGGTTTCTGGAACTCCGTGCGCATCACCGTGCCGTCTGTGATCATCTCGATCGCCATCGCCTCGGTGAACGGTTACGCGCTGGCAAACTGGCGCTTCAAAGGCTCGGAACTGTTCTTCTCCATCCTGATCATCGGGGCGTTCATTCCCTATCAGGTGATGATCTATCCAATCGTCATCATCCTGCGCGAAATCGGCATCTACGGCACGCTAAGCGGCCTCGTCATCGTGCATTCGATCTTCGGCATGCCGATCCTGACGCTGCTCTTCCGCAACTACTTCGTGTCGTTGCCGGAGGAGTTGTTCAAGGCGGCGCGTGTCGACGGGGCGGGCTTCTGGCAGATCTTCCTGAAGATCATGATGCCTATGTCGCTGCCGATCTTCGTGGTCGCGATGATCCTGCAGGTGACCGGCATCTGGAACGATTTCCTGTTCGGCGTGGTCTTCACCCGGCCGGATACTTATCCGATGACCGTACAGCTCAACAACATCGTCAATTCCGTCCAGGGCGTGAAGGAATACAACGTCAACATGGCTGCGACGATCCTCACCGGTCTGGTGCCGCTGATCGTCTATTTCGTCTCCGGCCGGCTTTTCGTTCGCGGCATCGCCGCAGGCGCAGTGAAGGGGTGATCACATGAACATGAATTCAACCGTCTCCAATTCGAGCGTCTCGATCAAGGATCTGTCGCTGAACTTCGGATCGGTCAGCGTGCTGAAGGATCTCAACCTCGACATCAATGATGGCGAATTCCTGGTGCTGCTCGGATCGTCCGGCTGCGGCAAGTCGACCTTGCTCAACTGCATCGCCGGCCTGCTCGACGCCTCGGAAGGCCAGATCTTCATCAAGGGCAAGAATGTCACCTGGGAAGAACCGAAGGACCGCGGCATCGGCATGGTCTTCCAATCCTATGCGCTTTATCCGCAGATGACCGTCGAGAAGAACCTCTCCTTCGGTCTTCGCGTCGCCAAGGTGCCGCAGGCAGAGATCGACAAGCGCGTGGCGCGCGCAGCCGAGATCCTGCAGATCCAGCCGCTCCTGAAGCGCAAGCCAGCCGAACTATCAGGCGGCCAGCGCCAGCGCGTGGCGATCGGCCGGGCGCTGGTGCGCGATGTCGACGTCTTCCTGTTCGACGAGCCGCTGTCCAACCTCGACGCCAAACTGCGCTCGGAACTTCGCGTCGAAATCAAGCGCCTGCACCAGTCGCTGCAGAATACGATGATCTACGTCACCCACGACCAGATCGAGGCGCTGACGCTTGCCGACCGCATCGCCATCATGAAGAGCGGCATCATCCAGCAGCTCGACGATCCGACGACGATCTACAACCGGCCGCGTAATCTCTTCGTCGCCGGCTTCATCGGCTCGCCGTCGATGAATTTCCTGCGCGGAGAGCTGGTCAAATCAGGCGACGGCATCGCTTTTGTCGCGAACGGGGTGAGCTTCTCGCTCGCCGCCTATGATGCCAACGAGAGGCTGCAACCCGGCCGAAAGGTGGTGCTCGGCGTTCGCCCCGAACACATCAAGGTCAACGAGAATACCGGCGGCGAAGAACATGACGCCACCGTCGATATCGAGGAACCGATGGGTGCGGACAATCTTCTGTGGCTGAAACATGCCGGTCACACGATGTCGGTCCGCGTCAACGGCGCTCGCCGCTTCAATGTCGGGGCCAAGGTGAAGCTCAGCTTCGACATGACGGTCGCTTCGGTGTTCGATGCGGAGAGCGAGTTGCGTCTTTAGAGGAATTCTGCGGGCGGCGCCGGAGATGGCGCCTGCCTGATGTGAGGCCAACAGGCTGGAGCGAGTTCGGCGAGAAGCCCAACCCCGTTCTCCGTCATCCTCCGGCTTGACCCGAGGATCTATGCCCGCTGCTGCTGGTGGATGCGGTTTGGATCCTCGAGTCAAGCCCGAGGATGACGGAGCGCGTTGCGGACGGAGGGAGACAAGGCGCTGCCACACATCTCTTCTCCCCGCTGGGGAGAAGAGGGAGCAAACCGCCCCTGACGAACGACAGCTACGGGACGGCGATCATCCGCCGTCCATATCCAAAAACGTAATTCGGAATGAACATCGTGATGCAACAATCGACCCCCTCCAGCATTGACCTTTCCGGTTCGTGGCAGCTCACCTCCGTCGACGGCGAAATCCGAACCGTCATCACCTTGCCCGGCGACGTGCACACGGCGCTGCATCGGGCAGGGCTGATCCCCGATCCATATTTCGGCCGTAACGAGGAGAAGGTGCAATGGGTCGCCCAGCGTGAATGGGCGGTCGAACGCAGCTTCACGCTGCAGGAGGTCGAAGGCGACTGGTACCTCGATATCGACTATCTCGACACTGTCGCCAGCGTCCATGTCAATGGTTTCCTGGCCCTCGAAGCCGACAACAGCTTCCGCCGCTACCGGCCTGATGTTTCCAGCATGCTGAAATCAGGCGACAACAGCATCCGCATTGTCTTCGCCTCCAACCCCGCCATCGGCGCCGAGCGGCAGAAGCAGCAGCCTTTCTACATTCCCTACAGCACCGGCAATTCGCCGATCCCCGACGGCAATATGCTGCGCAAGCCGCAATGCCATTTTGGCTGGGACTGGAACATCGCCATTGCCCCCTTCGGGCTCTACGGCACGATCGCGCTGAAGAAGCTCGAGACGGCGCGCATCGAACATGTTGTCACCCGACAGGTCCACAACAATGACGGCTCGGTCGACCTGACGGTGACGGCGAGCCTGTTTTCCAAACATGCCGGCGTCGCCCAGGTCTATTTCGATCTGGACGGCGAACGCGCCCGCCTCGATGTCGGCGTCAAGGGCGAGACCGATGTCAACTATCTCTTCCACATCGATGAACCGCGCCTCTGGTGGCCTTCGGGCAGCGGCGAGCAGGCACTCTACACGCTTTCGGTGGAAGTGTCGGACGAAGTGGTGATCAGGCAAATCGGCCTTCGCACCATCGAACTGATCACTACGCCGGATGCAGCAGGCGCCCGTTTCGCTTTCAAGGTTAACGGCCGCGAGATCTTCTGCCGCGGCGCCAACTGGATCCCGGCCGACGCGCTTTATTCGCTGTCTTCGCCCGAGAAAACGGAAGATCTGCTGCAATCGGCAAAAGCCGCCAACATGAACATGATCCGCGTCTGGGGCGGGGGCTTCTACGAGCAGGATCATTTCTACGATCTCTGCGACCGGCTCGGCCTCCTAGTCTGGCAGGATTTCATGTTTGCCTGCAACCTCTATCCCTCGACCGAAGACTTCCTCGACAATGTGGCAATCGAGGTGGATTACCAGGTGCGCCGGCTCTCCTCGCATCCTTCGATCGCGCTCTGGTGCGGCGACAACGAACTTGTGGGAGCGCTGACCTGGTTCGAGGAATCGCGGAAGGACCGCGACCGCTACCTCGTCTCCTATGATCGCCTCAATCGGACGATCGAGCAGGCGGTCAAGAAGGCGCTGCCCGGCGCGCTCTGGTGGCCGTCGAGCCCGGCTTCCGGCTATCTCGATTTCGGCGATGCCTGGCATGCCGATGGCTCGGGCGACACGCATTACTGGTCGGTCTGGCACGAGAACAAGTCGTTCGACAATTACCGTTCGGTGCGGCCGCGCTTCTGCTCGGAATTCGGCTTCCAGTCCTATACGTCGCTGCCTGTCATCAGGACTTATGCCGAGGAGAAGGATATGAACATCGCTTCTCCCGTCATGGAGCTGCACCAGAAGAACGCTGGCGGCAATGAGCGTATCGCCGCCACGATGTTCCGCTATTTCCGCTTCCCCAAGGATTTCCCGAACTTCGTCTATCTCAGCCAGATCCAGCAGGGACTCGCCATCAAGACGGCGGTGGAATATTGGCGGTCGCTCAAGCCTCATTGCATGGGCACGATCTATTGGCAGCTCAACGACACCTGGCCGGTCGCCTCATGGTCGAGCCTCGATTACGGCGGGCGCTGGAAGGCGATGCATTATCTCGTAAAACGCTTCTTCCAGCCGATCGCGGTTGCCGCCATTCCAGCCGAGGACGGCAAGACGATCCGCTTCTCGCTTGTTAACGACACGCTTTCGGATGTCAGCGTCGATCTTTCGATCTCGCTGCTGACGATGAAGGGCGAGCGGCGGCACCTTAAGGACGTGCAGGCGGTCTGCTCTCCGGATGCGGCGGTGACGGCTGCGACGATCGATGTGTCCGATATCGCCGAAAGAACGCTGCTCGCCTGGCATTTCACCGCCTCGAACGGCATGGGCGGCGAGGGGCACTATGTTAACGGCACCTATAAGGCGCTGGAGCTGGAGCCGCCGGGGCTGACCGTTACCCATGAATATGTCGAGGCGAGCGGCGCCGTCGACATCAACGTCACCGCCAGGGGACTTGCGCTCTTCGTGATGATCGAAAGCGAGACGGACGGCAAATATTCCGACAACGCCTTCGATCTTGCGTCAGGCGAGAGCCGCCGCATCACCTTCACCCCGGCGCATCAGCTTGAACGCGGCAAACTGCCGGAGTTCCGGTTCTACGACCTGCATTCCTGCCAATCGGCGGATTGATCCTTCCAAGAAATGGGCACGAAGCCCAAGGAGATATGATGACGAAACTCAGCTACCAGCTCTATAGCGCCCGCAACTTTCAGCCTTATTCGGCAGTTTTCGAAAAGCTCGGCAAGGCGGGCTATGCGGAAGTCGAAGGCTTCGGCGGCATTTATGCTGATCTCGATGATGCGGGGCTGAAGAGCCTTCGCGCCGAGCTCGACAAGAACGGCCTTGTGATGGCGAGCGGCCATTTCAGCCCCGACTTCCTGGAAAGGGAAGTCCAGAAGTCGCTCAACATTGCCAGGATTCTCGGCATGGACTCGATTTATGCTCCACATCTGGCGGCCGACCAGCGTCCCTCGGACGGAGCCGGTTGGCTCGCATTCGGCAAGCGTCTTCAGGAAATGAGCAAGCCTTACAAGGACGCCGGCTATGAATTCGGCTGGCACAATCACGATTTCGAATTCGTCAAGCTGGCCGACGGCTCGCTGCCGATCGAGCGCATTTTCGAAGGGGCGCCCGACATTTCCTGGGAAGCCGATATTGCCTGGGTCATTCGCGGCGACGGCGACCCCTTGGCCTGGATCGAGAAGCCCGGCTCGCGCATCACTTCGGTTCACGTCAAGGACATCGCGCCGGCCGGCGAGGCGAAGGACGAGGACGGCTGGGCCGATGTCGGCCATGGCGAGGTGGAGTGGGCCAAACTGATCGCGGCGCTGCGCGCCACCAAGGCGAAGCACTTCGTCGTCGAACATGACAATCCTAAGGACATCGATCGCAACATCAGCCGCTCGATCGCATCCTTCCAGACCTATTGAGGCACATCATGACCAGGGAACTTGGCGTCGGCATCATCGGATGCGGCAACATCTCCACCACCTATTTCTCGCTGGCACCGCTCTTCAAGGGGCTGAAGGTGCTGGCCTGCGCCGATATCAATATTCAGGCCGCCGAGGCGCGCGCCAAGGAATATGGCGTTAAGGCGCAGACGATCGACGCGCTGCTCGCCAATGACGAGATCGACGTCGTCGTCAATCTGACGATCCCGGACGCGCATTTTCCGGTGTCGAAGGCGATCCTCGAAGCCGGCAAACACGTTTATTCCGAAAAGCCGCTGGTGCTTTCGCTGGAGCAGGGTGAGGAGCTTCGCCGTCTCGCCAAGGCCAAGAACCTTGCCGTCGGCTGCGCGCCCGACACCTTCCTCGGCGGCGCCCACCAGCTCGCCCGCAAGTTCATCGACGACGGCGGCATCGGCCGGGTGACCTCGGGCGCCTGCTACGTGATGAGCCCCGGCATGGAGATGTGGCATCCGAACCCGGATTTCTTCTTCCTGCCGGGCGGCGGCCCGATCCTCGATCTTGGCCCCTATTACATCGCCAACCTGATCAACCTGATCGGCCCGGTGAAGCGCGTCGGCGCCATGACCTCGATGGCATCGGAAACCCGCACCATCACCAGCCAGCCGCGCCATGGCGAGATCATCCCGGTCAAGACGCCGACGACGATCCAGGCGCTGCTCGAATTCGTCAGCGGCGCCACCGTGACGCTGTCGGCGAGCTGGGATGTGTGGTCGCACCGCCATGCAAACATGGAACTCTACGGCACCGACGGCTCGCTCTATGTGCCGGACCCGAACTTCTTCGGCGGCACCGTCGAGGCGAGCGGCCGCGACAAGGACATCAAGCCGCTGGAAGACTGGGAGCATCCGTTCGGCAAGATCAACCAGGAAAACCCAAACGGGGCGCGGGCCAACTACCGCACGGCCGGCCTTGCCGATATGGCGATGGCGCTGATCGAGGGCCGCGACGCGCGCTGCTCGCTCGACCGCACGCTTCACGGCGTCGACGTCATGACCTCGATCCTGAAGTCGGGCGAGGAGGGTCGCTTCATCGACCTGACGACGACCTGCACCCAGCCGGCCGCGCTCGGCATCGAAGAGGCGCAGGCGCTGTTGAGATAGCCGAGGCGTATTGATATGGGGCTCGTTTCGCCCGAGACTTTTACCCTAAGGACGCCACGTTAGCGTCGTCGTCCTCGGGCTTGTCCCGAGGATCTATCGAGAGCACGGCAAGATGCTCGGCGCAAGGCCGAGCATGACGACGTCTGAGGCAGTGCCTGCCGTCAAGGAAGGTCGGCGCGCGCAATCATGGAGCGCGCGCGGTATGCTTGCCGGACCGGTCCGCTTGCTCCAATAGTGCCATTACGCCCGGGCAAGTGCCTGACATGATGACTACAAAGTTTATCCAAGGAGAGTTTCATGAGCTGGCAACCGGCCGCAGACCGTTATTCGAAGATGAAATATAACCGCACAGGCCGTTCGGGCCTGAAACTGCCGGCCGTCTCGCTCGGCCTCTGGCACAATTTCGGCGGCGACACGCCGCATGACCGCAAGGTCGACATGTGCCGCACGGCATTCGATCTCGGCATCACCCATTTCGATCTCGCGAACAATTATGGCCCGCCTCCCGGCAGCGCAGAGACCGCCTTCGGTGAGATCCTGCGGAGCGAATTTTATGGGCTTCGCGACGAGCTGATCATATCCTCAAAAGCCGGCTACAATATGTGGTCGGGGCCTTATGGCGAATGGGGCAGCCGCAAGTACCTGATTGCCTCCTGCGACCAGAGCCTGAAGCGCATGGGCCTCGACTATGTCGACATCTTCTATTCCCACCGCTTCGATCCGGAGACGCCGCTTGAGGAAACCTGCGGCGCGCTCGACCATATCGTCCGCTCCGGCAGGGCGCTCTATGTTGGCATCTCCTCCTATAATTCGCAGCGTACCCGCGAAGCAGCCGCCATCCTTAGGGAACTCGGCACGCCCTGCCTGATCCATCAGCCGAGCTATTCCATGCTCAACCGCTGGGTCGAGGACGACAGGCTGCTTGACACGCTGGACGAGGTGGGCATGGGCTCGATCGTATTCTCGCCGCTGGCTCAGGGCATGCTGACGGCGAAATATCTCGGCGGCATTCCCGAAGACAGCCGGGCGGCGCAGAACCACTTCCTCAAACGCGAGTTCATCCGCCCCTCGATCATCGACAATATCAGGAAGCTCAACGAGATCGCCGAAAAGCGTGGCCAGACGCTGGCGCAGATGGCGATCGCTTGGGTCCTGCGCGGCGGACGCGTGACCTCGGCGCTGATCGGCGCCAGCCGCTCGTCACAGATTGTCGATTGCGTCAAGGCGCTGGATAATATCGATTTTTCGGCTGAGGAGCTGAAGGAGATCGATGTGTATGCCCGTGAGGCTGATATCAATCTCTGGGCGAAGTCGGCGGAGCGGGTATGAAGTCGGGGAGCACATTGGTTGCTCCCTCATTCCTGTGCTCGTCACAGGAATCCAGCCACCGCGCGTCCGCCGGGTGAGAAGATATCTTTCCGGCCCAAGGACTGGGGCCGGCGAATGACCTAGGCAAAGCAATGGAGATGGGGGTGGGGAGGCAAGTAACCCGCACCTTCCTGATGTACGTACCGCAATAATAGCTTAGAGGAGCCGCCATGATCCGCAATCCCATCCTGCCCGGGTTCAATCCCGATCCATCGATCTGCCGCGTCGGCGACGATTATTACATCGCCACCTCGACCTTCGAATGGTATCCGGGCGTGCAGATCCATCATTCGCGGGATCTGGTGAACTGGACGCTGGTGCGGCGGCCGCTGGAGCGCGCGTCGCAGCTCGACATGCGCGGCAACCCCGACAGTTGCGGTGTCTGGGCTCCCTGCCTTTCCTATGCCGACGGGCAGTTCTGGCTTGTTTATACCGACGTCAAGCGCTTCGACGGCAATTTCAAGGATGCGCATAATTACATCGTTACTGCGCCCTCGATCGAGGGCGAATGGTCGGAGCCCGCCTATGTCAATTCCTCCGGGTTCGACCCTTCGCTCTTCCACGACGACGACGGCCGCAAATGGTTCGTCAATATGCAGTGGAACCACCGTACCGAAAGCTATGGTGGCTCGCCGAAATCGCCCGCTTTCGACGGCATCCTGCTGCAGGAATGGGACCCGCTGACGAAGGCGTTGAAAGGACCAATCAGAAACATCTTTTCCGGCAGCCCGCTTGGCCTCGTCGAAGGCCCGCATCTCTTCAAGAAGAACGGCTGGTACTATCTGACCACCGCCGAGGGCGGCACCGGCTACGACCACGCCGTCACCATGGCACGCTCGCGCGGGATTGAAGGGCCTTATGAGATGCATCCGAACATGTATCTCATTACCTCGAAGGAGCATCCGGGCGCCGTGCTGCAGCGGGCAGGACATGGGCAATATTTCGAAACATCAGGCGGCGAGGCCTATCACACCCACCTCTGCGGCCGGCCGCTGCCGCCGAAGCGCCGCTGCACGCTTGGGCGCGAAACGTCCCTGCAGAAATGTGTCTGGCGTGATGATGACTGGCTCTATCTGGAAAACGGCACGTCGGTGCCCGATGTCGATGTGCCAGGTCTCTTCGACGCGGCACCGATGGAGAAACCGATGCGCACCGAGTACGGTTTCGATGGGGCAATGCTGCCGACCGATTTCCAGTGGCTGCGTACACCCGAGCCCGCCCGCATCTTCAATCTCACAGAGCGTCCCGGCCACCTGCGCCTGATTGGTCGCGAAAGCATCGGCTCCTGGTTCGAGCAGTCGTTGGTCGCCCGCCGCCAGGAGCATCATAGTTTCCGCGCGGAAACCGTAGTCGAGTTCTCGCCCGACACCTACCAGCAGGTCGCGGGGCTGACGCATTACTACAACCGCCACAAGTTCCACGCGGTCGCCGTGACGCTGCACGAAACACTCGGCCGCTGCGTCACCATCCTCTCCTGCAATGGCGACTATCCGAACGGCCGCCTCAGCTTCCCCGCCGGAAGCGGCGTGGCAATTCCCGCCGAGGGGAGGGTACAGCTTGCCATGGAAATCCGCGAAAACGACCTGCAATTCTTCTGGCACACGGAAGGCAAGGGCGCCTGGCAAACGATTGGCCCGCTCCTCGACGCCGGCGTGATTTCCGACGAGGGCGGGCGCGGAGAGCATGGCTCCTTCACCGGCGCCTTTGCCGGCCTGTTTGCTTTTGATACGTCGGGGCGGGGAAAGACGGCGGATTTCGATTGGTTCAATTATGATGAATTGTGAGAGTGGCATCTGCCGCCTCCACCCGCCCCCGTCCTTCGGAGCCCCGCAGGACGAGGTCGGTCAGCCGCTTCAACGACGACACAAAAAGAAAGCCGGCGCAGAGGCCGGCTAAGACGAACGCGGCCCAACAGGATAATGGCCGGTTCAAAACGCTTCGTGAATGAACAATAACTTTCATTACATGCCGAGGCAGCGGAAAAGGGCGCAACGAGAACGCTGGGAAGACGGCTCCGCAAAGGAATGGGCGGCGGGGCGGATGCCGGTGCTTGCCTCGGCTCTCTTATCGGGCACAAATATCACCGGATGATGACATCCCGAACCGGCCGCTGCCTTTCTTTTCACAGGAGGGTGCGCGTGGTGCCTGAGCAATCGAAAGCCGCTATCGCAAGCTTGTCACCGGTGGGTGATCGGGTCGACGAGTGTGACGGTGTTGGCGAGGCTTGAATGCAGTGTTCACGTTGCCGAAGGATGTCAAAGCGTCAAAGAGCGACTATATAGCGGGCCGAAATACTTCGAGAATCTGCAAGAGTCCTGCATGGCCCCCATTATTTCCGTTCGAAATCTGACCAAGACCTATGCCAACGGGTTCGAGGCCCTGAAGGGCATCAGCCTCAACGTGGAGAAGGGCGAGATCCTGGCTCTGTTAGGGCCGAACGGCGCCGGCAAGACGACGCTGATCTCGATCATCTGCGGCATTGCCAATCCGAGCGGCGGCCAGGTGCTGGTGGCCGGCCATGACGTCGTGAAGGATTTTCGCGCCACACGCTCGATGATCGGGCTGGTGCCGCAGGAGCTGACCACGGATCAGTTCGAGACGGTGTTCAACACGGTGAGCTTTTCGCGCGGACTGCATGGCAAGAAGGCCAATCCAGCCCATATCGAGAAGGTGCTGCGGGCGCTCTCGCTCTGGGACAAGAAGGACAATATGCTGCGTCAGCTCTCCGGCGGCATGAAACGACGCGTGCTGATCGCCAAGGCGCTCTCGCATGAGCCGGATATTCTTTTCCTCGATGAGCCCACAGCCGGCGTCGACGTGACGCTGCGCAAGGATATGTGGCACGTCGTCGAAGAACTTCGGGCTGCGGGCGTCACCATCATTCTGACCACCCACTATATCGAAGAGGCCGAGGAAATTGCCGATCGCGTCGGTGTCATCAATGGCGGCAAACTGCTGCTTGTCGAGGACAAGGCGGAGTTGATGGCGAAGCTCGGTCGCAAGCAACTCATTCTCGATCTAGCTGAACCGCTCGACCGGCTGCCGGATTGTTTTGCCGGCAACGGCCTGACGCTGGAAGCGGACGGGAGCCGCCTGACTTATGATTTCGACGCCGATAACGAGCAGGAAAGCATTGCGGCGCTGCTGACCCGGCTCAGCGAGAACAATATCCATTTCAAGGATCTCTCGACGCGGCAGAGTTCGCTGGAAGACATCTTCGTAGCGCTGGTGGGAGCGGGAAAATGAACTTCGAAGCGGTCAAATCGATCTACTTCTTCGAGATGGCGCGTACGCGCCGCACACTGCTGCAGAGCGTCATCTCGCCGGTCATATCGACCTCCCTCTATTTCATCGTCTTCGGCGCCGCGATCGGCTCGCGCATCCAGGAAGTGGAGGGGGTCTCCTACGGCGCTTTCATCACGCCGGGCCTCATCATGCTGACGCTGCTCGGCCAGTGCATCAGCAACGGCTCCTTCGGGATCTATTTCCCGAAATTCACCGGCACGATCTACGAGGTGTTGTCGGCGCCTGTGGCGATGACGGAGATCCTGCTCGGCTATGTCGGGGCGGCGGCGACCAAGGGGATGATCATCGGCGTCATCATCCTGCTGACGGCCAATCTCTTCGTGGACGTCAGGATCGAGCATCCCTTGATGATGATCCTGTTTTTCCTGCTGACGGCGATCACCTTCAGCCTGTTCGGTTTCATGATCGGCATCTGGGCCGGCAATTTCGAGCAGCTGAACCTCATTCCGATGCTGGTCGTGCCGCCGCTGACCTTCCTCGGCGGCAGCTTTTATTCGATCAACATGCTGCCGCCCTTCTGGCAGGCCGTCAGCCATTTCAACCCGGTGCTTTACCTCGTCAGCGGCTTCCGCTGGAGTTTTTACGGGATTGCCGACGTCAATCCCTTGGTGAGCCTCGCAATGATCTCGCTGTTCCTGGTCATCTGCCTCTGTACGCTCGGCTGGATCTTCAAGACCGGCTACCGACTGCGCAACTAATCGTTAGTTCGGGCGCAGAATAACGGCATCTCCGTCAGGCGCTGCTGACGAGCAGGGCGCCTGACAGGATGAGGAGGGTGCCTATGGCAAGCTTGACCATGTTCAGTTCGGAGGCTTCGCCGAGATAAACGGCAGCGATTGCCAGCGTCACCAGCACGTTGCAGCTCCAGATCGGAGCGAGTTTTGAGACCGGGACGCCGTATGCGATGAGCGCGAAGCTGATGAGACCGGTGCCGAGGGCGAAGCAGGCGCCGGCGGTGGCGACAAAACCAAAGCCCTCAACCGTCCACGGCTGGGGACGCCAGATGAGTGCGGCGATCAGGCCGACAACAGCACAAGCCGCGCCGAAAGCGATCAGGTAGACGGCGGAGCCGGTGGCTGCCATGCCACTCTGCTTCTGGAAGATGGCGGTGATGCCCCAGAAAATGGCGGGCAGAATGCCGCCGATGACGATCGGCCAGGATGAATGCATGGCGAAACTCCTGTCGCACCCATGGGTAAGGCCTTCGCCTGAAGCGAGGGCCGGTCGGACATGCGGGGTGCCACCAGACTAGGAGTTTCTTCTTGCTCTTTGTGGTCTTGTTGTTTTGCGCTTGAAGGTGCCAGATCCGCCTGCCGCCGTAAAGCCGCGTCGCGCCAGCGCGGGCGCGTCGACTCGTATTTTCAACCAGCATTGAAACCGCACGTTGACGCGGCGGAAATTTCGCTCTAGCTGTACGGTCATGAAGATCGCAATGGTTCTTGTCGTGGTGATAGGGCGCATGGGCAGGATGGTGTAACCATCCGGCGATCAGCCCATGCGCGGTAAATCAAGCTCCTGACGGGGCTTTTTTTGTGCCCTGAATTTGCGCTCCGCCTCGTCAGACTCCCGAAAATCTCGCTGACAAAACCGGGCAAGACCATGACACGCGACAGTTCTGCTCAAATTTCCGGCAACCGCCTGGCCGAGAAAACGGCTGCGACTTCGGCCCCGGCGCCTCGGCGCACGATCCTTCTTCTGTTGACGGCGCTCTCGGTATTGCCGGTCAACATATATCTGCCGGCGCTGCCAAATATCGCCGCGACCTTTCAAGCCGATTTCGCGCTCGTCAATCTTTCGATTGCCGGCTATGCGATCATCAACGCCATGACGGAAATCGTCGCTGGCGCGATGTCTGATCGCTACGGACGTCGGCCGGTCGCGCTGATCGCCGTATCCATTTTCATCGTCGCGTCGATAGGCTGCGCGCTGGCTCCCAATATCGTCATCTTCCTGTTGTTTCGCGTGATGCAGGCGTCGATCGCCGCCTGCTTCTGCGTCGCTCTCGTCGCCATCAAGGAGACGGCGGGCGACCGTGGGGCTGCCAACAGGATCGGCTACGCCGCCATGGGATGGGCCATCGCGCCGATGCTCGCTCCAAGCTTCGGCGGCGTTCTGGATGAAGCGTTTGGATGGCGGGCGATCTTCGTCGCTCTTGCGCTGCTTGGCGCAGCCATCCTCGCCATTTCGATGCACGAGCTAAAGGAAACCGCCAGTTTTGCATCGAGGCCGAGAGGCAATTACTTTGCCTCCTATCGGCAGCTTATCGGTTCATCTCGATTCTGGGCGTATACGCTGTGCATGGCCTGCTCCACCGGCACTCTCTATATCTTCCTGGGAGGCGCGTCCCTGGCCGCCAATTCGTCGCTCGGCGGATCGAGCGCGAAACTGGGCTTCTTCATGGGAATGGTTCCGGCTGGATTCATTCTGGGCAGTTATCTCGCTACCCGATTGACGAGGAAATCGCTCGGCACCACGCTCGTCATTGCGCGTTTGTCGACGTGCATGGGTCTGCTCCTGGGGCTGATCCTGTCGATCTCGGGCGTTACGCATGTCCTGGCATTTTTCGGCCCCTGTATGTTCATCGGCATCGGCAACGGCTTGACCTTTCCGGCCGCCAATCTGGGCGTGATGTCGGTTCGCGCCCATCTCGCCGGCACCGCTGCAGGCCTTGCTGCAGCCATGTCGATCGCCGGCGCCGCGCTGATCGCTTCGATCGCCGGGCTGCTTCTCCGGGAGCCAAGCGCAGTGTCGACGCTGTTCGCGGTGTTGCTGGGATCGGCGTCACTTGCCTTGTCGGCGGCGCTTTTTGCGGCTTTTGTCGATCGGCGACTTGCGATCCGCGCTCTTGATAGAGAGCGTGCCGAAAGCCGATCGGGGGGATGATCTTCTGCCCGCTCAATCCCGCATGCGCAGTTCATCCGTCTGCATCTGCAACGAGCCCAACGTTTCCAGGAAGCTCATGCCGAGCAGGCTCTGGTCGAGCCGACCGTCCTCGGCGACGCTGGCTGCGACATTGTTGCGGACGATCGGACCGATCGCCACCTGGTCGAGCGTGATCGGGGCTGCGCGGCTACGGCCGTTGGCGGTCATGACTGTCATCGAATAGGTCAGGCCGGTGAGATCGATGCCGATGCGTTCGGCATCCTCGTGCGAGAGCGCCACCATGCTGGAGCCGGTGTCGACGAGCATCTCGACCATTCGGCCATTGACATTGACCTCGGCCTCGAAATGTCCGTTCAACAGCTTGTGCAGAATAATTTCCTTGCCCCCCTCGCTCGTCATGACGACGACGGCGCGGCCGGGAATGAGGCCTGCGAGCACTCGATTTCCGACGCCGAGCGCTTCCTGGCGATAGAGATAGACGGTCACAAGCGCCAGGATGATGACCAGCCAGATCATCATCTGGCGCATGGTTTCACCGACGGTGCGCCGGCTCGCCCAGATCCCGGCCGACAGCATCAACGCGATCGGCAGCAGGTAAACGACGCGGCCGAAATCGTCGCTTTGCAAGCCAAGAATGCGGCCGCTGTCGTCGTTGAGGATCAGCACGGCGAGGCCGATGCCGATCACGGCGAGAAAGAGGGTCAAACGGATCATAAAGGCCCCTCCGGCCGCTCGACGAGGCTTGATTTCATCGGGTTCCTCACGGCGGCCGTCGCGAGCCTCGCCGGCAGCTGCGCCATGATCCGGCGCTGCTCGGTATCGGTATAGTTCATCCAGCCACCGATTTCCTGAAGAGTGCGGCCGCAACCGGCGCAAATTCCGGTGGCCGAAACCAGGGAGCAGACGTGAATGCAGGGTGTTTGCATGGAGGATATATCGGAGTTTCAAAGAGCGGTGGCAAGGGCGCAAAGGGTGGCGATTTCGCAAATCTGCTGCGTCGCGCCCAGCGTGTCGCCGGTATGGCCAGCAAGCTTGCGGCGGATGATGGCGGTGAAGGCTAATCCTGCAACGCCCGTGGCGAGCAAGCTGGCGACGAGCGGTCGCAGGCCGAATGCCGGCCAGATCAGAAGCGCGGCGAGCAGACCGGCCGAGACGAGCGCAAAATGCATCGCCGCCTCATTCGGCTGGCCGGTCGAGGCGGCCACGCCATCGGCCTTTGCCGGCGGCAGCCGTTGCCAGTGCCAGGCTATGGCGCCACGGCTCAGCGCTGCGACGGCGGGAACGGCGAGGGCTGCGGCGAGCGGCGAGGAATGGCGGACGATGGCGGCGAGTGCGGCTGCGCGGATCGCGAAGGAGAGAATCAGCGCTATCGCGCCATAGGTGCCGATCCGGCTGTCCTTCATGATGATGAGGCTCTGTTCGCGGCTCTTGCCGCCGCCGATGCCGTCGGCCGTATCGGCCAGGCCATCTTCGTGCAGCGCGCCAGTGGCAAGAGCCTGGACGGAAAGCGCGATCAGCGCCGCCATCAGGGGGTCGGCACGCAGGCCTGAAAGAAGGAGGAGGGCGAGCGCTGGAATAAGGCCGATGACAAGGCCGGCGAACGGAAAGGCGCATACCAAGCGGCCGAGCCTGCCGTCATAGCTTTTAAATAGCGTCGGCGGCATTGGAAGGCGGCTCAGAAAGGCGACGGCGCGAGCGGTATCGACCGCATAGTCCTTGATCTTCATTTGTTTCGTTCTGCCGAGGGGAGGTGCGGCGCTTTTGGTGTTGTTCGCTTCGTCAGCCAGCTTTAAGAGAGAGCCACCGCAAAGAAGCTGATTTGCTCGACGCAAACAAGTGGTTTGCGTGAAAACAAGACTAGCCGATTCATAGGAACACCGCACAGATGAGCGTTTCAGGCCTGCCGTTCGACGATTTCCGTACCCTGCTCCGCGACCTGCCGGGGCCGGATGCCCGCGCGCTGGTGGCCGCACGCGAACGCGACGCGCAACTGACCAAGCCGCCCGGTGCGCTCGGAAGGCTCGAGGAGATTGCCTTCTGGCTTGCCGCATGGACGGGTCGCCAACCTGCCGTCAACCGGCCGCTGGTGGCAATCTTTGCCGGCAATCACGGCGTCACCAGGCAGGGCATCACCCCGTTTCCGCCGGCGGTGACGCAGCAGATGGTCGAAAATTTTGCCGCCGGCGGTGCGGCGATCAACCAGATTTGTGTTGCCCACGACCTCGGCCTGAAGGTCTTCGATCTGGCGCTCGATTATCCCACGGGCGACATCACCGAGGAAGCGGCGCTTTCCGAGCGTGACTGCGCCGCCACCATGGCCTTCGGCATGGAGGCGATCGCCGGCGGTACCGATCTGCTCTGTATCGGGGAGATGGGCATCGGCAACACGACCATTGCGGCAGCGATCAACTACGCGCTCTACGGCGGTTCGGCGCGAGACTGGGTGGGACCCGGTACAGGCTCGGAAGGCGAAATGCTGGAGCGCAAGATCGCGGCGGTGGAAAAGGCGGTTGAGCTGCATAGCGACCATCTCGACGACCCCTTGGAGATCATGCGCCGGCTTGGCGGCCGCGAGATTGCGGCGATGGCCGGAGCCATCCTTGCCGCGAGGATGGAGCGCATCCCGGTGCTGATCGACGGCTATGTGGCGACCGCCGCGGCGGCGATCCTCAAAGCCGCCAATCCCTCCGCGCTCGATCATTGCCTGATCGGCCATGTCTCCAGCGAGCCCGGCCATTTGCGCGCGATCGAGATGCTCGGCAAGACACCGCTTTTGGCGCTCGGCATGCGGCTCGGCGAGGGCACCGGGGCGGCGCTTGCCGCCGGCATCGTCAAGGCGGCCGCTGCCTGCCATTCGGGCATGGCGACGTTTGCACAGGCAGGTGTGAGCAACAAGCATTAGGGGATCAATCTTGACGAAGCCCGCGGTGACGAAAGAGACCGGATTTCGACATTTCATCGCCGCCGCCAGCTATTCCTGGGCGGGCTTCTTGCGCGTGCTGAAAGAAGCGGCCTTCCGCCAGGAGCTCGGCTTCTTCGTTATTTCGATGGCGGCGCTGGTACTGGTGGGGGCGAGCGTCGGCGAAATCGTCGTCGCGGTGCTGTTGTTTCTCGGGCTCTTTTCAATGGAAGCCATGAATACCGCCGTCGAAGAGGTGATCGACCGGATTTCGCCGGAGATTTCGATTGTCGGCAAACATGCCAAGGATCTCGGCTCCTTCGCGGTGGCCTGCATGATCGCCGCCTGCTGTCTTTATCTCGGCTTCGTCATCGGCAAGCACCTGTTCTTCGGCCCCGCGTGACATACCCAAGTTCAATCAGGCAAAACTCTTGCGCTTGCGTGCGACAGCCTGAGCCTCTTCGACGGCGGGTAGGCTCTGGAGCACGCGCTTGGCGGGCAGGATGGCGATGACCTCGGTGCCTTCACGCAGCTTCGATTTCAGCAGGAACTGTCCGTCATGCTTGGCAAGGATTGCCTGAACGATCGGCAGGCCGAGACCGGTGCCTTGTTCGGCGCTCTTGATGGCGATCGAGCCCTGGCCAAAGGCCGACAGGACAACGGGAATCTCTTCTTCCGGAATGCCGGGGCCATTGTCCTTGATTGAGATGTACTGTCCGCCGCCGGCCGTCCAGCCGACCTTGACGTGGATTTCGCCTCCCTGCGGCGTGAATTTGACGGCATTGGAGAGGAGATTGAGCACCACCTGGCGCATCGACTTCTCGTCTGCCCAGATGGCCGGCAACTGCCGCTCGAATTGATCCGAAATGGCAATATTCTTGGCGCGGGCGCGCAGCTGGACCATGCCGATGCAATCCTCGGTGATATCGAGCAGCGAGATCGCTTCCTCGCTCAGTTCGTATTTGCCGGCCTCGATGCGCGACAGGTCGAGGATTTCGTTGATGAGATCGAGCAGATGCTGGCCGGAGCGATGGATATCGCCTGCATATTCCTTGTAGGTCGGGTTGGCGAGTGGTCCCATGACTTCGGCCGACATCACCTCGGAGAAGCCGAGGATGGCGTTGAGCGGCGTCCTGAGCTCGTGCGACATGGAGGCAAGGAAGCGGGACTTGGCGAGGTTTGCCTCTTCGGCGCGGCGGCGGGCCTCGTCAGACATCGATTTTGCCACTTCGAGCTCGGCGATCAGGTCGTCCTTCTCCGACTGATAGGAGAGGATCTTGAGGTTCGATTTGAAGAGCCGGTCGCTGATATAGTTGAAGAAGACGAGGGTGGTGGTGAAAAGCCCGGTCAAGCTGATTTCGAGGAGGTCGCGCGACAGGCCGCTCTTGACGCCAAGCGCCACGACCGCCGGTGCGAAGGCAACCAGCACGGCAGGCGTCAGCATGAAGTTCGACATCGCCGTGACCGAGAGCGCAATCAGCAATGTAGCGCCCTTATAGAGAATGAAGCTCGACGGCTCGCAGGTGTCACATTCCTGCAGCGCGAAGACGGCCCAGCAGCAGCCGACCAGGAATTGACCGAGCAGCAGCAGGCGGCGCCATTTGCGGGCGCTTTCGGAGGTGATCTCCTGCCGGCGCGCCCGGCGCGCGAGCAGGATGTTGCCTGCATGACAGGTGAGCGTCAGCAGCGCCCAGAAGAGCAATTGGGTCTCTTGAGTGAAATAGACGCCGAGAGCGGTGGTGATGACGACGAAGAGCGGCATGATCGTCGCGCCCTGCAGCATCGACGCTATGTACATTCTGAGGACATCACGGTCGAATACGGAATTCGACGCATGACCGGACTGCAGGCGTTCGCGCGTCTGCCGCACAGCCTTGGAAACGGCCTTATTGCGGTGGCTGCGCGACCTGTCGACGATAATCTTGTCGGTCGATGTGCTTACGCCGGTACTCATGTGCACGTTGAAACTTCATCCCTGGGTGGATAAGAGCTTAACCGGCAATTCTTAAGAAGATGTTTGCCATCTTTGCCAAGGATTTGTTTTTTAAGGAGGCGAAAGCGTGACACGGGGCCTGCGCCTGATTCGCGACGGGGTGACCGCTTTTGCCCTGCTGGCGCTCCTGGCGCTGATTGCCGCGAAGGTCAACGATAGCGCTGCCATCAGGCGGGCGGGCGCCTTTCATGCTGCCGATGGCGACAGTCTGACATTGGGGCAGGAGCGCTTGCGCCTCGAAGGCATTGATGCGCCCGAGCTTAACCAGAGCTGCGAGCGGGCGGGAAGGGCCTGGGCTTGCGGACACGTGGCGCGCGAGGCGCTGCAGGCGATGGTGCTGGCATCGGGGACGTTTTGCCAGGGCGACCGGCGCGACCGCTATGATAGGCTGCTCGTCGTCTGCCGGAGCGGGACGGACGGCGACATCAATGCCGCCATGGTGCGCCGGGGTATGGCCGTTTCCTACGGCGGTTACGGCAAGGAAGAGCTCGAGGCGAGGGGTGCGAAGGCGGGGCTGTGGGCCGGGACATTCGAGCGGCCGCGTGATGTGCGCGATCACGCCGGTGATAATTCCGGTTACGACGAGGCGCTGCGCTTCATCGGGTGGATCGTTGGCTGGGAGTAAAGCAATGACCGACGAAGCCGAGCTGGAAACTCTGCGGCGGGAAATTGCCGCCTGTCGCATCTGCCGCGACGCCCCGGCAAAAGGGCCTGTGCACCGGCTGCCGCACGAGCCGCGGCCGGTGGCGGTGATTTCGTCAAGCGCACGCATCCTGATCGCCGGGCAGGCGCCTGGCCTTCGGGTGCATGAGAGCGGTCTGCCATTTGACGATGCCTCGGGCGACCGGCTGCGATCATGGCTCGGCGTTGACAGGGTCAGCTTTTACGACCGCAACCGATTCGCCATCGTGCCGATGGGCTTCTGCTTTCCCGGCTACGACGGCAAGGGCGCGGACCTGCCGCCGCGTCGCGAATGTGCGCCGTTCTGGCGGCAAAGAGTAATGTCGGCGATGCCGCAGATCGAGCTGGTGCTGGTCATCGGCCAATATGCTCAGGCCTGGCATATGGCAGGCGAAGAACGGGGCACTATGACCGAGACGGTATGGGCGTGGCGTGAGGGCCTCCTGTCCGGTCGGTCGCCCGCGGTGCTGCCGCTGCCGCATCCGAGCTGGCGCAACAGCGGCTGGCTGAAGCGCAATTCCTGGTTCGAGCAAGAATTGCTTCCTTACCTGCAGGAGCGGGTAAAAATGCTGCTTTCCTGAAACAAAATTCTTTTCCTCGCGCGGAATCGGGTTATACAAAGAAAATAATTCGAAAGGACCGACGTGCGCATGGACCGCCTCGACCGCAAAATACTGCGTCTGCTGCAAGAAGATTCAACCCTGGCTGTCGCCGACCTCGCGAAAAAGGTGGGGCTTTCGACGACGCCATGCTGGCGGCGGATCCAGAAAATGGAGGAGGATGGCGTCATCAAGCGTCGGGTTGCCATCCTCGATCCAGAGAAGGTCAACACCAAGGTCACGGTTTTCGTGTCGATTCGCACGGCGACTCATTCGATCGAGTGGCTGCGCCGCTTTTCCGAGGTGGTCGCCGAATTCCCCGAAGTGGTCGAATTCTATCGAATGAGCGGCGATGTCGACTATCTCCTGCGAGTCGTGGTGCCCGACATCGCGGCCTATGACGCCTTTTATAAGCGGATGATCGCGAAGATTGAGATTCGCGACGTCTCCTCAGCCTTTGCGATGGAGCAGATCAAGTATTCCACGCAGCTGCCGCTCGACTACATGATTCTTGAGAACGCCAAATCCAACGAGGATTGAAGCTCGGGTGTGCGATCAGCGATCACTCGCGTGTCGCCAATAGGTTGCGTCCGAGGCGCGGCCAGCAGTCCTGTAATTTGCCCGGAAAGCGGGCCGTCTGAGACTATTCGGCCGCATGCAGCAATGCTTCGCCGAAATGCGGCTTTCAGACGAATGTGGACCCGGCCTGCAGAAAAAGCCGGAAAAACCGCGAGAAAACGCTCCAATTTCGCCAAAAAGGTCGAAAAATATATAGCTTGATAACAATTGCGGCGCTATGATCTGTGGCATCAGTGAGCGTCATGTCATGATTTTGACTCATTGGTATCGAATTCAGAACACCATGTTCTACACCGCTACCTTGTATATGTTCATTTGTCGGCGGTAGAATTTATATGCTTCACCAATAGTGTTCGATGGGATCGGACGGTGAAGATTTGAGATGGGGCGTAGCGTTTGCGGCTTGCGATGGAGGTTTCCATTGCGAGGCCGTTTTTGTGCGTTATTCTCTTAAATATCTGAAGTTGTTGTATAAAAA
The DNA here is from genome assembly GCF_900094625.1 of Rhizobium aethiopicum. Lineage (GTDB taxonomy): Bacteria > Pseudomonadota > Alphaproteobacteria > Rhizobiales > Rhizobiaceae > Rhizobium > Rhizobium aethiopicum. The sequence continues at coordinate 189,387 of NZ_FMAJ01000001.1, forward strand.
TCACGTTGCTGGCGAAAGTTGCTCCGATGAACCCCTCTCACATGTATCGAGAATTGCTTGATAGAGCCTTCTATGTGATGACGGTTTGGCGGTTCGATCGATCCGCACGCCGAGATGGCTGTTCAAACTGGGCCGGCTTCGAATTGACTACCCGACGAGACGTCAGCCCCGATCGACAAAGGAATGGATTGGTAAATGAACATCAGAATGGTTTTGCTTGCATCAGCAGCAGCATTTGCTGCATCGACGCCGGTTCTTGCAGCTGACGCTATTGTTGCTGCTGAGCCGGAACCGGTTGAATATGTTCGCGTCTGCGACGCTTACGGCACCGGCTACTTCTACATCCCCGGCACCGAAACCTGCCTCAAGATCGAAGGCTACATCCGTTTCCAGGTTGATATTGGTGAAGAGCCGCTCAACGGTTCGGTCAGCAACGACTCGGATTGGGATGCCCGTACTCGCGGTCAGGTTCAGTTCACGGCCAAGAGCGACACCGAGTATGGTCCGCTGACCGGCGTCATCGTCATGCAGTTCAATGCTGACAATGCCTCCGACCAGAGCGCCATCCTCGACTCCGCTTACCTCGACATCGCGGGCTTCCGCGCTGGTCTGTTCTACAGCTGGTGGGACGACGGTCTCTCGGGTGAAACCGACGACATCGGCTCGATCGTAACGCTGCACAACTCCATCCGCTATCAGTATGAAAGCGGCGACTTCTACGCTGGTATCAGCGTCGACGAACTGGAAGACGGCTTCTACAAGACCGGCGAAGAGCCGAACAACGTTGGCGTTGCCTTCGGCGTTGGCGGCACTGCAGGTGCCTTCAGCTACCAGGTCACCGGCGGCTGGGACTTCGACAACGAAGACGGCGCTATCCGTGCAATGGGTACGGTTGAAATCGGTCCCGGTACGCTCGGCCTCGCAGCCGTGTACTCTTCCGGCCCGAACTCCTACTACTCCGCAGCTGAATGGGCTGTCGCTGCCGAATACGCTATCAAGGCAACCGACAAGCTCAAGATCACTCCTGGCGTCCAGTACTACGGTGACTACTACGTCACCGGCGACGACTTCAGCGACGGTGATGCCTGGAAGGTTGGTCTGACGGTTGATTACCAGATCGTCGACAACTTCTACGCCAAGGCTTCGGTTCAGTACCTCGATCCGGAAGATGCTGACGACTCCACGACGGGCTACTTCCGTCTGCAGCGTTCGTTCTAATCCACTTGGTGGATGCCCCCGGTCTTCGGGCCGGGGGCACTTCAAAACAGTTTCTGATCCGAGTGACCTCCGATCAGCTACGGGGACGGGTCCGGTCTTCCCTGCCGGACCGTCCTTGCAGCGTTTTAACACGCATCTTGCGGCCGTTTTTTCAGGTCGCCATCCAGGCAGGTAGATCGGCATGTCGTGTACCGGCCGTCGGCAACTCGCCAGCCGCCATTGAGGCCATTTCTTAATATCAATAGATTTTGGATCGACCGCTGGACATCGGTTGGCTTTGCCGCAACATCGCCTTCACGACAGCCAAGGGCATGCCGCCGGCTGTAAGAGTGCTGATCGATTTTCTGGTCGAAAAATCCAGACCCCATTGACGACGCGGCGAAAGCCTCAGCCTTTGACGCGGCATTGCTTTAATTCAGCCGGGCCATCAGCTTTTCGCCGCTCAGTTCCCTGACCGCATCCCTACCGATCCAGCGGGCGGTTCTGTCAGGACTTTCGGCCAGAAGCTTCGCCAGCCCCAGCGCCGGGCCGTGGCAGGCGCGATTGCGCTTGCCGATGCTGCGCAGTGCCCAATTGACCGCCTTGCGAACGAAGTTGCGGGAATCGCCGGAATGCGCCTCGATCAGCGGCAGCCAGACGAGTATGGCCGCGTCGGTCTCTTCCTTCCGATGGACGGCGGCGCCGGCGATCATGGCGAAGGCGGCGCGACGGACAAATTCGCGCTCGTCGGCAGCGAATTCCGGGATGAGGTCATCGAGGTGCGCCTCAACGAAGAGATCGGCGGCGCAGTCGACGACCTCCCAGGAATTGAAATCATTGGCCCAGTTTCTTGCCTCTTCCACCGTCAGCCGCTTCGGCTCGGCGGTGTAGAGAGCGAGCAGGCGGGCCTCGCGGATATCGCTTTGCCAGAGCTGCGTTGCCCTGGCGTGATCTCTCTTCGCCAACCTGGCGACCGCCCTGATGTCGGGATTGGAAATGCCGAGGGCGCGGCCGGTGACGATGCCGAACCGTACCATCGCGGCGATAGTCTCCTCCGAGCGCAGCGTTTCGAGATGCGCGATCAGCTCAGCCGGATCGGAGGAGGGACCGATCATTTCTCAAGTCTGGCGAGCAGCGAGGATGTGTCCCAACGATTGCCGCCCATTGCCTGCACGTCGCCGTAGAACTGGTCGACAACGGCCGTGACTGGCAGCTTGGCGCCGTTGCGGCGCGCTTCCGCAAGCACGATGCTGAGATCCTTGCGCATCCAGTCGACCGCGAAGCCGAAATCATATTTGCCTGCATTCATGGTCTTGTGGCGATTTTCCATCTGCCAGGAACCCGCCGCACCCTTGGAAATCACCTCAACGACTTTCTCGATATCGAGGCCGGCCCGCTTGCCGAAATGCAGCCCTTCGGCAAGCCCTTGGACAAGGCCGGCGATGCAAATCTGGTTGACCATCTTGGTCAACTGCCCGGAACCTGCCGGCCCCATCAGGCCAACCATTCGGGCATAACTTTCGATGACGGGGCTGGCGCGCTCGAAGACAGCCTCGTCGCCGCCGCACATGACGGTCAGGACCCCGTTTTCGGCGCCGGCCTGGCCGCCGGAGACCGGGGCGTCGATGAAGTCGACACCTCTTTCCTTCGCCGCGGCATAAAGTTCGCGAGCAACTTCGGCGCTGGCGGTCGTGTTGTCGATCAGGACCGAACCCGGCTTCATGCCGCGCAGGGCACCGTTCTCGCCAGAGGTCACCGACCGAAGATCTTCGTCGTTTCCGACGCAGACGAAGACGAAATCAGCACCCGCCGCCGCCTCGGCCGGAGTGGCGGCGGATTTGCCGGAGAATTTCTCGGTCCAGGCAGACGCTTTTTCGGCCGAACGATTGTAGACGGTGACATCATGGCCGCCCTTCGTCTTCAGATGACCGGCCATGGGGAAGCCCATGACGCCGAGACCGATGAACGCGACTTTAGCCATATGTCCTATCCTTTCCTGAGTGTGAGGCCCCGAGGATTAACCGAAACGGGGCGAGCAGAAAAGCCGTGAAGACGGACTTCCTGCCGATTGGCGCATATGAGCTGGTCGCCACTCGGCCAAGCCCTAGATGGGAACGAAGAATAATGTTTCCCGGGGGATGACATGACCGAAATTCCGACGATCGAGCCGCGCCGCAGGGGGCGCAGCGGCACGCAGGCGATGCTTATTCCGTCGCGGCAGATGGTCGAGGAGCAGATTCGATCGGCGCCTGAAGGTGTTCTCACCGAGGCCGGCGTCTTGCGCCGCCGTCTCGCCACTAAATACGGAGCGGATGCCTGCTGCCCGGTGACGGTCCAGCGGCAATTGCGTGCGATCGCCGAGCTCTCCTTTAATGCGCTGGAAAAGGGCGAGCCGGTTTCGATGGTGACACCCTATTGGCGCATGGTGGATCCGGCGAGCCTGCTTGCGACGCGCCTTGCCGGCGGTCCCGCCTTCATTCGCGAGCGATTGGCCGCCGAACTCCGAGAGAAGTAGCGAGGCGGGCGAGAGGGCGCGAGGAACCCGTCTGAGGTGATTTCGGGCGAGTTTGCGGAAGGCGGTATGCCGGGAGCCTTCATCACGTCAGAAGCGAGGCCTGGGATGCGGCCGAAGCTGGCGGCTGGCGATGACGTATAGCTTATGAGCTATATTTTATCTGTCCGTAACCTTTCCAATTATCTCGTCCGTTGCGGGGTCGACAATGAAACGTACCCCTCGGCTTGCAGGTCTTCTCCCCGGCGCTTGACATTCGCATCGCTCGATGGCTATAGGTTAATTCATAGTTATATAGATATGGATCTTCAATGGCGCACGTTCAGGATGTACTCTTCAGAACGCTTGCCGATCCCACCCGGCGGGCCCTCTTCGAGCGGCTGTGCCGGGAGGGGGAGAAGACGGTTGGGGCGTTGACGGCGCAGGCCGGCGTCTCGCAGCCGGTCGTTTCGAAGCATCTCGGGCTGCTGAAGCAAGCCGGCCTGGTGCGCGACCGCCATGAAGGGCGGCAGACGCATTATAGCGCGCAGCTCGGGGCGCTGGCGCCGCTGGTCGACTGGACGAGCGAGATGGCCGGCTTCTGGCAAAGCCGCTTCAATGCGCTCGAAGATTTGCTGAAGAGGATGGATCAATGACAGACATATCGACCGAAACGCGTTCCGTCGTCATCGAGCGGGAGATGCCTTTTCCCGCAGAAAAGATCTGGCGGGCGCTGACTCAGCCGCACCTGATGCAGGAGTGGCTGATGAAGAGCGATTTCAAGCCAGTCGTCGACCATCGTTTCAACTTCACTGCCGACTGGGGCGCGGTCGACTGCCGGGTTCTGGAGGTCGAGCCGAACAGGACCCTCGCTTACAGCTGGGGTGCATATGGCCTCGAAACCGTCGTGACCTGGACGCTCACGCCGACGGGAGTGGGCACGCATTTGCGCATGGAACAGTCGGGTTTCCGGCCGGATCAGCGACAGGCTTATGGCGGCGCCAGGACCGGATGGCCGCAGTTCTTCGACAAACTGGAACAGGTGCTGGCGCGGGTTGACTGAGCCTCGCCGACGGACGGTACGTCGGGCTCATTTGAGGAGAACGTTTCATTGAACTGGACAGCCGGTTACGGTCGGCTGTCGGTTGCCTTTACGCTGGCCGTCATGATCAATATCGTCGCAATGGTGCAGGAGAAGTCGGCGTTCTGGGTGAGGTTCTTGGTGCTCCTGCCGCTCGGCCTGCCTCTCGTTACCGGTCTCACCTTGCTTGTGCTGCCCTATGCCGTCAAACGGCGCGACGCGGTACGCATCGGCGAATAGGAGGAAGTGCTATGGCGAGTAGAAGCTCTAAGGGCGCGGAGAAGGTCACGAAAAAGACCGCCGCCACGTCGGCGGCCGCGGAGCCAATCCTTCTTTCGGGAGGCAATCCGCAAATCCCCAAGGGTTATGGTGACGCGCCCGTGCAAGCCTATATCGCCGCCATGCCGGGTTGGAAAAGCGACATTGGTCGTCGCCTCGATGCACTCATTACCCGCACGGTGCCTGGCGTTTCCAAAGCGGTCAAATGGAACTCGCCTTTTTATGGCATGGAAGGCCAGGGTTGGTTCCTCGGCGTTCATTGCTATGCGAGGTACGTGAAGGTGGCTTTCTTCAAGGGCGCGTCGCTGCATCCTCTGCCGCCAGGCGAGTCCAAGCAGAGGGAGGTGCGCTACCTCGACATCCGTGAGGACGATCCTTTCGACGAGGCGCAGATCGCCTCCTGGGTGGCGCAGGCGAGCCGATTGCCGGGCGAACGGATGTGAGGTTTTCGATGCGCAGCGACGGGAAAATGTGAACATGAAGAAGGCGACAGCAACAATGAAGAAGATCGATTCCGGCAATGGAAACCATGGAGCCTCCCCCTCGCAACTGATCGATGCGAGGATCGAGGAGCTCAAGGATTGGCGCGGCGAAATGCTTGCTCGGGTCCGAGCGCTCATCAAGGAGGCCGAGCCCGAAGTCGTCGAGGAGTGGAAGTGGCGAGGGGTACCGGTGTGGGAGCGCGCCGGCATCATCTGCACCGGCGAGACCTACAAGAGCGTGGTCAAGCTGACTTTTGCCAAGGGCGCATCGCTGGAGGATCCCAATGGCCTTTTCAATTCCAGCCTCGAAGGCAACACCCGGCGCGCCATCGATTTTCATGAGGGCGACGAGATCGATGGAGAGGCGTTGAAGGCACTCATTAGCGCTGCCGCTACGCTGAATACCTCGATGAAGCCGGGCGCCTCGCGGAAGAAATCAAGCGGCTGAGGCTCTAATGGATCGGGCTCGTCTCGCGTTCGAGAAAGAGCGCGAGATTGTCGAGGCCGATCTCCGTGCCTTGGAGGCGGGCGCCGTTATCGGCGTAGCCGTCGAGGAAGACCACCTGCTCGGTGAAGACCATTCTGGTGCCGGTGGCTTCGGATTGGAAGGCCACGGTGGCGAGCGAGGCGGAGATCCGGGTTTGCCCGAGCTTCATCTCATAGGCATAGATGATGCGGGTATCCGGCACGATGTCGATGTAATGGGCGTCATAGGCGTGCAGAAGGCCATCGGTGTCGGCGGTGTAGTTCCTTTCCGCGCCGCCCGGTCTGAAGTCGAGAGCGTATTCCAGCGGCACCCATTCGCCGTGGCAGGCAAACCATTGCCGCTTGGACTCCGGCATCGACCACGCGCGGAAGACGCGGGCGACCGGCGCCTTCAGGCGGCGCTCGATGACGAAGGTGGTATGTTCGGCGGAGCGTGTCGTCATTCTGGAAGGGTCTCCGTTTCATCGGCGAGAAGTTGGTCCAGCCTGTCGAAGGCGGCGGTCCAGCGGACTTTTCGCTGTTCCACCCAGCGCTCGACGGCGGCAAGCGCGTCCTGCTGCAAACGGTAAGTGCGCACGCGACCGGACTTTTCCGAAAGCACGAGGCCGCTCTCCTCCAGCACCTGAAGGTGCTTCATCACGGTCGGAAGGGCGACGGCGAGCGGCGCGGCGAGTTCCGTGACGGAGGCGGGGCCGCGGCCGAGCCGGTCGATCATGCCGCGGCGGCTACGGTCGGAAAGCGCGTGGAACATGCGGTCGAGATCCGCCTGGCTGTCGATCATTCCGCCGCATCCCGAAAGCGGGCGGGAAGCCTGTCATGATAGGGGTAGAACTTGAAATAGGGGCGGGCCTCTTCCAGCGTCCTGGCTACGGAAGGACGCGCCAGCAACTGCTCGTAATAGGCGCGCAGCTTCGGCTGCTCCTCGCAAAACGGGACCAGCGTCTCGGCATAGAAGAGCGCGGGGGCTGCGGCGCAATCGGCGATGGTGAAGGCCTCGCCTGTTATCCATGAGCTTTCGTCCAGCTGCTTTTCGATCATCGCATAGGCAGTCGTGAGCGTCGCCCGGCAGGCGGCCACCTCTATCTCGTCTGCCTTGCCCTCAGGCCGCCGGCGGTGGCTGACGATCGTCTGCATCGGCACCTGGACATAGTGGTCGAAGAACCGGTCCCAGAGGCGGACCTGCAGCGCCCGGTCGATTTCGAGCGGCAGCAGGCGCACCGGGCCTGGGTAATAATGGTCGAGATATTCGATGATGATCGTCGTTTCGGGGATGGTGCTGTCGCGCGCTTCGTCCCTGAGCAACGGCATCTTGCCGATCGGCCAGAAGCGGAAGAGATCGGCGCGCGAGGTCTCGTCGGAAAGATCGACGAGACGATTTTCGAAGGGTGTCGCGTTTTCATAAAGCGCGATCAGCACCTTGTGGCAGAAGGAGGCGAGCGGATGCCCATAGAGCACGAGCGACATGCGGCGACCTTTCCTGTTTGGCTGAAAACTTTGCCGACCGACTAAGTATCAGGTCCGCAACCATCGCGCAACAGATAGTTCACCGATCGTGCAACTATTCTATTCAGCCGATGTATCTGGCGATCACCAGATGGCCTGGCGTCGGCTGCCCGTCTTCCATGCGCACATTGATATCGGATATCTCGACAAGGTCGAAACCTGTGGCGGTCAGCCGTTCTTTCACATAGGCGTCGGCATGGGCGAAGCGCTGGTGCGGTCCGACCATATAGGCGCGGCCGGCGAGCAATTCGTCCGGCAGGGTCTCCGAAGAGAAAATGAAGAGACCGCCCGGCGTCAGGTTTTCGGCAGCGCCGAAGAAGAGCGGTTCGAGCGCGCCAAGATAGGGCAGCACATCGGTCGCAGTGATGATGTCGAAAGCCTCCTCGTCATTGTCGTCGAGGAAATCCTCGACCTCGGCGACGAAAAGCGTCGCGTAGAGATCCTTCTCGTGAGCGATCTCGACCATCTTCTCCGAGATGTCGATGCCGGTCATGTCTTCGCAGAGATCCCGAAGGGCGCCGCCGGTGAGGCCGGTGCCGCAGCCAAGATCGAGCAGCCGCTTGAACGGCCCGAGCTTCAAGGCCTGCAGGCGCTGGCGCACGAGCATCGGCACGTGATAGCTGAGCTGCTCTACGAGCACGTCCTCGAACACCTCGGCATGCTGGTCGAACAGGGTCTCAACATAAGCATCCGGCGCCTTGGCCGGCGTTTCGCCGCGGCCCATCGCGGCAATGCGAACGGCGGCTCCGCCATGGTCGTCGGGATCGATCGCCAGGACTTCCTCATAGGCCGCCACGGCCGCGTCGACATCACCTGATTTCTCCAGCGCCAGTGCGCGGTTATAGGCCTCGGCAAGGGCTTCTTCGTCAATCTTCTTGGCCATCGCGGTCTACGTCCTTTTGTTTTCAGGCATGGCTCTACGGCGGCTTTGGATGTTTTGCAATGGCGCCGCTACGGGCGCAGAATGGCCAAAAAGAAGACGATGGAAGGAAATGCCATGAAAGCGGAGCAAGACAGGATGCCACTGGCAAGGGAAGCAGAGGGTGAGCGCCCCTTGCTGCTGCCCACGACGCCGGGCGAGATCACCAATTCCCTCAGCCATTATTACCGCGGTGAGCTCGGACGAATGACGAGCTGGCGCGACCGCATCGACCGGACGTCCAACTGGGCGATCACCGTGGTGGCGGCGCTGCTCTCGGTCTCGCTGTCGACGCCAACTTCGCACCACGGCGTACTGCTGTTCGGGGTGATGCTGATCACGCTGCTTCTGATGATCGAGGCGCGACGCTACCGCTTCTTTGATATCTACCGCGCCCGAATCCGGCAGATCGAACGCTGTTATTTCGCGCAGATCATGGCGCCGAACGCGGCGGTCGGCAGCGAATGGGCCGCGGTGATCGCCAACAGCCTGCGTCATCCGCGCTTCCTGCTCAGTTATGGAGAAGCAATGCATCGGCGGCTCAAACGCAATTACGGCTGGATGTATTTTATCCTGCTGCTTGCCTGGTGCCTGAAGATTTCGACACCGAAATTGCAGACGGAGGGCGCGCCGCTGCAGGCGCAGTCCTGGACCTATGTTATTGACAATGCCGTGCTCGGACCGCTTCCCGGCCTTGCGGTCATTTCGATCGTCGTTATCTTCTACCTCGGCATGCTCTATTTCGCGCTGCGTCCGGACCGGGACGAAGGCGAATTCGGCCGTGGCGAGGCGCATGTCTGATCAGTGAAGGATGAACTCACCCTTCAAGGCCCGCCACTCGGTTGCCGAGATCAGCTTGCGGTGGACGTAGCGCACCGAATGCAACGGCCCATCGAGCTTTTCCTGCCAGAATTGCAGGAAACCGCGCATCTCGGGAAAGTCGGGGGCGAGGTCGTAATCCTGCCAGACGTAGGTCTGCAGGATCGTCGGGTGGTCCGGCAGGTGGTAGAGGATCTGGGCGGTCGTCAGACCATAACCTTGCAGTTGTTTTTCCATGTCTTTGTGCATCGTATTCAGCTTCTTGTCGTTCCCACTCGCGCTTTATTAGCGCCACGTGAAATGGAAGCACGCGAATGGTTAACGCAAGCTTAACAGATGCTTTGCTGACGAAGTATTGTTTTTTATTTCAATAACTTGGCAGCATCCTTATAGAAGTGCTGCCAAGCGCCCGCATTGCCCCAATGCGTCCATTATTCCGAAGCCGCGATTCAGCGTTTCAGATGCCGCGTCAATCGACGCTCGATCCAGGCCCAGAGATGGCGCAACGCCTCAACGATGGTGAGGTAGAAAATCGCGGCCCAAAGATAGGTCTGGTAGTCGAAGGTGCGGGAGAAGGCGTAGCGGGTCTCGCCCATCAGGTCGAGCACGGTTATAATGGCGACGACAGCCGAGCCCTTGATCAGCAGGATGATTTCGTTGCCGTAGGGGCGAAGCGCCACGATGAAAGCCTGCGGCAGGATGATCTTGCGGAAGGCGATCGTCTTATGGATGCCGAGGGCTGCTGCTGCCTCGCGCTGGCCATGGGGGACGCTCTCGATCGCGCCGCGCAAGATTTCCGCTTGATAGGCTGCGGTGTTGATGGTCATGGCGAGCAGGCCGCAATACCAAGCGTCGCGGAAGAACCACCAGACGCCGACAGCTTCCAGCTGAAGACGGAAAACACCGAGGCCGTAATAGACCAGGAAGAGCTGGGCAAGCAGCGGTGTGCCGCGGAAGAAATAGATATAGCCATAGGACAGCCAGTTCAGCAGCTTGTTTTTCGACAGGCGCGCCATGGCAAGCGGCAGCGACAGGACGGCACCGCAGACTACCGAAATGGCAACAAGACTGAGCGTTACCCAAAGGCCGTTCAGGTAGCGCGGCCCGTAGCGGGTGAATTTCTCGATATCCCAGCCATTGATGACGGTGAAGATCAGCAGCGCGGCTAGCAAGGCCCAAAAAGCGACGAAGATATAGCCGGCGAGGCGCGCCATCGTCATCGGCTTCGCCGCCTCACGTGGGGCAGGCTGCGGCGGGATCAATGTTTCGGCGTAACTCATCGGCGCACCTCCGAACGCTTGGCCCAGCGATCGATATAGGCGAGCAGGAAGGAGGAGAGGATGGCGAGCACCAGATAGAGACCGCAGGCGATGCCGTAGAAGAAGAAAGGTTCCTTGGTCACGCGCACGGCGACATTCGTCTGGCGCAGGATATCGGCAAGACTGATGATCGAGACGTAGGACGTGTCCTTCAGCAGCACCATCCAGAGGTTCGTGAGGCCGGGCAGCGCAATGCGTACCAGCTGCGGCAGAACGATCAAGCGGAGCGTGCGGCCGCGATGCAGGCCGAGCGCGTCTCCGGCTTCATATTGGCCCTTGGGAATGGCGCGGAAGGCCGAGAGCAGCACTTCCGAGCAATAGGCGGAAAAGACGACCGACAGAGCGATGACGCCGGCCAGGAAGGCGTTGATCTCGACCGGCGGCCCGACATAGCCGGCAAGCTCCAGAAGAGATTGAATAAGCATCTGCATGCCGTAATAGATGATGAAGAGCGTCAAAAGCTCCGGCAGGCCGCGGAAGATCGTCGTGTAGATGCCGGCCGCCAGTCGCAGCGATTTCTCTTGCGACTGCTGGCCGAGCGCTACGAGGAAACCGATGACGAGGCCGATCGGCAAGGTGACGATTGCCACCGATACGGTAACCTGCAGGCCAAGAGCGATCTCATCGCCCCAGCCGGTGTCGCCGCAGGCAAGGATCGTCGACTGACCCAACCAGGTGAAGATGCCAACGGGTCCGCATAGCGGATCGAAAATGTGCACAAGTGAGCTCCAGAAGGAGCCGAGCGCGGAAAACAATCCGCCCATGCGAGAATTCCCCTCACGGCTTTTGCCGTTTTGATCTTGCCACCGTTGTCAAACAAAAATGGCGGAAGAGCAAGCTTTCCGCCATTCGCTTGATCGGCAGATACCGAATTTCTCATTCGCCGTAAACGTCGAAATCGAAGTACTTGTCCTGGATCTTCTTGTACTCGCCGCTGGCGCGGATCGCTGCGATCGCCGTGTTGAGCTTTTCCTTCAGCGGATCGCCCTTGCGGATGGCGATGCCTGCGCCTTCGCCGTTGATTTCCTTATCGACCGGCAGGGTCGTCAGGATCTTGCAGCAGGCGCCGGCGTCGGACTTGACCCATTCGGAGAGAACGACGACGTCGTCGATGACGGCATCGACTCGGCCGCTGGAAACGTCGAGCTTGTATTCGTCAGCCGTCGGATAGAGCTTCAGCTCGGTGTCGGCGAGGTGCTTTTCGGCATAGTTGGCATGCGTCGTCGAAGTCTGCGCGCCGATCACCTTGCCCTTGAGGCCGGCGACGTCCGATATCTTGGAGTCCTTCGGCACGGCGATCGCCGGCGGGGTGTTGTAATACTTGTTCGAGAAGTCGACGAGCTTGAGGCGCTCCGGCGTGATCGACATGGACGAAACGATCATATCGAACTTCTTGGCGTTCAACGCAGGGATGATGCCGTCCCAGTCGGTGCTGACGAAGGAGCATTCGGCCTTCATCTCGGCGCAGAGCGCTTTGGCGATATCGATGTCGAAGCCCTGGATGGTGCCGCTGGCATCAACGAATTCGAAGGGCGGATAGGTCGAATCGGTGCCGATCACGTATTTCTCGCCCTCGGCCATGGCCGAGCCGGCAAAGAGCGACATTGCCGCGATCGAGGCTGCCGCGAAGATACGGGTGGAGATAAACATGGAGATCCTCTCTGTTGGTAGCCGTCGCGCTTTTTTCTCTGGGGCTGACGGCTGCTGTTCAACGGTGACGGGCACCGCCTTGCGGCGATAATCAGACTTTTTTTCATGGAAATGCAATAGAAATTCCCGGGTTATTCGCGCCGCAAACAGCAGGCGAGATGAACGGCGGCAGACTACAACATTCACCTGAGGTTAATCCCCGGCTTTCTAGAACCGGAACAAATCGGCGGCTCGGCGCTTTGCCATTTCGCCGTTTCGCCTCAATGCGACGCTAGGGGCGGAACCAGGGCCTGTCGGCCTTCAGGAAGCTCAAACAGGATCGAGGAAACCCGATGGGCAAGAAATCAAACTTATTTGCGAGCGCAGCTTTCCCGCTGCTTTCCCTTTCGCTGGCACTCCAGCCGGCATCGGCAATGGCTGCTACAAGGGGTGCTATGGGCGAGGCTGCAGCCGTGCGGCAGATTGAACAGGGCAGCTTCGAAGTGGCGCAGGACGCGCCCTCCGAGGAGGAGCTCTTGAAGAAGAAGCGCAAGCAGAAGGAGGAAGCTCCGGCTGAACAGGCGCCGGCCGCCGAGCAGCCGAAGGAAGCGCCCGCGGAGAAGCCGAAGGCCGAGCGGAAAGAGGCGCCCGCGCCCGAACCCAAGGCAGAGCCGGAACCGCCGAAGGCCGAAGCGCCGCAGGAGGAGCCTGCGCCCGAAAGCAAACCGCAGCGGAAAGCCAAGCAGGCAGCCCAGCCGCAGGCCGAGCCGCAGCAGGAAGAGCAGCAGCCGGTAACGCAGGAAAAGCCGAGAAAGCCGAAGAAGCAGCAGACCGAGCAAGCCGAGCCGGAAGCTCAGCCGGCGCCTGAACAGCAGCCGGCCGCAAAGCAAGCTCAGCCGGAGACGGAACAGGCCGAGCCCGAGGTCAAGCCGGAGGGCAGCAAGAAGGGTCAGGACAAGGCCCAGAGCCGAGATAAGGGCAAGGCTAAGACCGAGACTGCCGCTCCGGAGGCGGTGACGCCGGCCGAGGAACAGGCCAAGCCGGCAATCGAGCCGGAGGCCAAGCCCGCTGCCGAAGCGCCAGCCAAGAAGCCGAAGAAGGGCGAGGCTGCAGCACCGGCGGTTAAGCCAGCCGAAGACAAGGCGGCCGCTCCTGATGCTGCGCCCGCCGAAACCTCCACGGAGGGCACGGCTGCAAAGCCTGCGGCCAAACAGCCCGCCGCTGAGCAGCCCGCCGGCGAACAGCCCGCCAGCGGACAGCCGGCTGCGCCCGCCACCGACACGGCTCAGCCGCTGCCGGATGCCAGCGGCGGACAGCAGGTCGAGCAGGCCATTCCGGCGCCGGAAAAGGTTTCTCCCGAGGAGCTGGAGCGCCGCAAGCAGATCGCCGCAGATCCGGCCAAGAGCAACGAGACCGTCGTGCTGCCGGTCGAGAACGGTGCAGCCGTGCTCGACAGCGACAAGGATGCCGACCGCAGCAAGGGGCGGGAAGGCCGCCGTGACCGCGACAAGCTGCGCGCCGAGAGCCAGGAGGTAAAGGTGCCGACCTCGGATGCGGATGCGCAGGCTCCTGCCGCCGCTGCGGCGCCAGCGATCAAGCTCGAGGCGGTCACCAGCGAGAAGGGCACGAGGCTCGACACGCGGCCGCAGTTTGCCAGTCCCGAGGGGGCACGCATCGACGACCGCACCGACGACAACCGGGTGATCATTCAGTACAACAATCAGGTGATCGTGCGCAGTGACGACGACAGGCGGTTCCTTCGTGACGGCGAGCGGCCGACCTATGAGCAACTGTCGGGCGATCGCTACCGCGAGACGATCACAAGGCCGGAGGGCTATCGCATCGTCACGATCCGCAACCGCTACGGCGACATCATCCAGCGGTCGCGCGTCGATGCCCGCGGGCGCGAATATGTGCTCTACTACTCGCCCGATCTCTACGAGGATCCCGACCGCGACTATTTCGAGGATCCGGGCGCCGATCTACCGCCGATGCGGCTGCGCGTGCCGCTCGACGACTATATCATCGACACCAGCAGCGATCCGGACCGGGATTATTACGAGTTCCTGAGGGAGCCGCCGGTCGAGCAGGTGGAGCGTGTCTATTCGCTTGACGAGGTGAAATATTCCGCCCGTATTCGCGACAAGGTGCGGCGCATCGATCTGGACACGATCACTTTCGCCACCGGCAGCGCCGAAATCCCGATGGCCCAGGCGCGCACCTTGCGCAAGGTCGCCGACGCGATCAACCAGGTGCTGGAGAAGGATCCGAGCGAGACCTTCCTGATCGAAGGCCATACGGATGCTGTGGGGTCCGACCAAAGCAACCTGATCCTCTCCGACCAGCGGGCGGAGTCGGTCGCCAACGTGCTCACCGACGTCTACGGCATCGCGCCGGAAAACCTGGCGACGCAGGGTTATGGCGAGCGTTACCTGAAGGTCAATACACCAGAGCCAGAGCAGGAAAACCGCCGCGTCACCATCCGACGTGTCACGCCGCTGGTTCGCCCCGTCGCTGCCAAGCAGTAAATGATCTCGCCCCTCCCTTGCATGAGGGAGGGGCGTTGATTTCCTCTTCTCCGGCTGGAGAGGGTATGGACGGGCCTTCCTCTCTCTATTCGCCGGCTTTCGTAGCCGCTTTTTCGATGAGGTCGGCGACTTTTTCCGGCTGCGACGCGAAGACGGCGTGGCTGGCCCTGATTTCCGTCACTTCGCTGCCGGCTCGTTTCGCCATATCGCGCTCCAGCTCCGGGTTGATGGAGCGATCCTCGGTGGCGACGACCGACCAGCTTGGCTTCGTCCGCCATGCCGGCTCTCCGACCTTGGCTGAAAAGGCCTGCTTGGAGGCGAAGACTTGCGACTTTGCCAGGAAATCGGCTTCGGCTTTCGGCAGGTCGGCGGCGAAAGCCGCGGCAAAGGCGCCGGGGTCGAGATAGAGATATTTGCCGTCCTTTGTTTCCCTGATGTCCATACTGCCGGCGGGCTTCGAACTTGCCAGGCTCAGCAGGCTCTCGCCCTTATCCGGCTGGAATGCCGCGACATAGACGAGGCCCACGACGGCGGGATCGTTGCCGGCTTGCGTGATGACCATGCCGCCATAGCTGTGGCCGACGAGCAGGACCGGTCCGGTCTGGAGGTCGAGAACCCGCTTCGTTGCCGCCACGTCGTCGTCGAGCGAGGTGAGGGGCTCCTGGACGATGGTGACGTTGAAGCCGCGCTTTTCGAGGATCTCAGTTGCTTTGCGCCATCCCGAGCCATCGGCAAGGGCGCCGTGGACGATCACGATGTTCTTGACCGCGGCAGCCTCGGCCGCGAAGGCAATTCCGGCGGTGGCAAAGGCAAGGCTTGCGATGAAAGTCAGATGCTTGTTCATGGGTCACTCCTTTGTTTCGATGTTGAGGGTCGGGATATCAGATGGTCTCGGGTTCAGCCGAAGGTGAAGGCGTAGGCCTGGACGCCCGGATCGAGGAAGCGGATTTCGAAGGTGCGGGGGGCGACGGTGCCGGACTGGCGAACGAGCTGGTAAAGCCTCGTTTCGGTGACCGTTCCGTTGCCGTCGGCATCGATGTCGGAGCCATGATCGGGTCCCGGCGCCTTGCCGTCGATCTTCACCTGGAAACGGATTGGTCCGGCGCCGGCGCCGGAACCGAGAACGAGATGCAGATCACGGGCGCTGAAATGATAGGTGATGCCGCCGCCCGGCTGGTCGAGTGTTGCCTGTTCCTTGCCGACGGTCCAGGTGCCGGACAGGCCCCATGCGTTGATGCCTGGCTTGGTGACCGAGTAGCTCTGCGGCGCATCGGCCTGCAGCCCTTCAGGCGAGATGAAATTGGCAGCCTGTCCGTAGCCGAGGTAGGTCTCGCCGGAGCGGATATTGGCAAGATCCGGACCGGCCTCCACGCCCCTGGCGTCGGGCGCAACCGGCGGCGTTTCCGCCATCTGGCTGCCGGCCTCGCGCAACAGATCCTGAATGGCTGTTTCAGTCCTGCCGTAATTGCCTTCGCCGAAATGGTGATAACGGATCTGACCTTTGGCATCGATCAGATAGGCGGCAGGCCAGTAACTGTTTTCAAACGCGCGCCAGATTTTGTAATCATTGTCGATCGCGACGGGGTAGCCGATCTGAAAATCGCCGACAGCCTCTTTGACGTTGTCGATCTTCTTCTCGAAGGCAAATTCCGGGGCGTGCACGCCGATGACGACCAGCCCCTGATCAGCGTATTTTTCCGCCCAGGCCCTGACATAGGGAATGGTGCGAATGCAGTTGATGCAGGAATAGGTCCAGAAGTCGACGAGCACGACTTTGCCGCGCAGCTGCTCCTTGGTCAGAGGTTTCGAGTTCAGCCATTCGACCGCGCCGTCGAACGACGGCGCATAACCTTCGACGGGCAGGTCACTGCGGAAAGGCTTCGTGTCATCGGCGGCGGGAATGATTGCGTCGTTGCTCACCACCTCGGAAGGTGTGCCGCCGACGGGCTTGGCATGTAGCCTGTCCAGAACGGCCTGTTCCAGCGAGGTGGTGCTGGCGTAGGAAAGTCGCGCCAGCAGGCTGGTGTCGAGACCGAGCGCGATGACCGCAACGCCCGCCAGCACGGCGGCGCCGACTGCCTGGCGAATTCGGTCGCCAAGGCCGAGCGAGCGCTTCATCGCGGCGAAGATCTTAGCGCCGACAAGCAGTGCCACCGCAAGCGAGGTCGCAGCACCGGCGGCATAGGCGATCAAGAGGACGGTCGTCTGCAGATTGGCGCCCTGCAATGCCGCGCCGGTCAGCACGAGGCCGAGAATCGGCCCGGCGCAGGGCGCCCAGAGCAGGCCGGTGGCGACGCCGAGAATGAGCGCACTCCTGACCGTCGGGGCCGCGCGTCCGCCACCGCTGGCGTTCAGAAGATTGTTGCCGAGGTCGACGATCGGACGGGCAAGCGTACTTGCAAAGCGCGGAGATAGCAGGCTCGCTCCGAAGAGCGCGAGCAGTACGATCGCGGCAAGGCGGCCATATTCATTGGCGCGGATCGCCCAGCTGCCGCCGACCGCGGCCAGCGTGGCGACGAGCGCAAAGGTGGCGGCCATGCCGACCAGCATCGGCAGTGTGCTCTTGACGAAAGGCTCGCCGGCGCGGGCGAAAACGAAGGGGAGGATGGGCAGGATGCAGGGGCTGAGGATCGTCAGCACGCCTCCGAGATAGGCAATGATCAGCAGTGTCATCATCGTTTCCTTTGAAACCGATTGATCGGGCTCTGGACGGCGATGGGCCTGAACCAGCAATGGCTGTGAGATAGCCGGGCGGAGGTATCTCCGATGTGTCTGGTCTGGCGGGAAAATGTACCGAACTATTGCGTCGGGGCACCGGCGATACAAAAGAATACAAACCGTCTTGCCCGCAGAGGCGGCGGCAGCCGGCCGGACGTCCTGCCGAGGAAGCGCAATTGTATCGGAATGTATCTCGGCAGGCGAAGGTTACACTCGCATTCAAAAACTCCAGCCTGTGACATACGGGCGATACAAGCCGAACGCTTTCTGAACACCGTGATCCATTCGACAGGAGAGACCGATGTCAGAGCAAATCAACCATCACCGCCGCCGTTTCTTCGGCATGACGGCCATCGCCCTTGCGGCGGTTGAATTCGGCGTGGCAGGCACCGCCGCCGCACAGCAGGCGCAGGCTTCCTCCGCAGCCTTGCCCGAGATTAAGACCGGAACCAACACGAAATTCGAAGCGCTGAAGCAGATCAAGACCGATGTGCTCGATATCGGCTACGCCGAGGCGGGCAAGGCCGATGGTCCGGTCGTGCTGCTGCTGCACGGTTGGCCCTATGACATCTATAGTTTCGTCGACGTTGCGCCGCTGCTTGCCTCTGCCGGCTACAGGGTAATAGTGCCTTATCTGCGCGGCTACGGCACCACCCGGTTCCTGGACGACAAGACGCCCCGCAATGGGCAGCCTTCGGCGCTAGCCGCCGATATGATCGCGCTGATGGACGCGCTCAAAATCGAAAAGGCTGTCATTGCCGGCTACGACTGGGGCGGGCGAACCGCCAATATCATGGCCGCACTCTGGCCGGAGCGCTGCAAGGCGATGGTATCGGTGAGCGGCTATCTGATCGGTAGCCAGGAGGCCAACAAGAAGCCGCTTCCGCCGAAGGCGGAACTCGCCTGGTGGTACCAGTTCTATTTCGCCACCGAGCGCGGCCGTCTGGGCTACCAGAGCAACACTCATGATTTCGCAAAGCTGATCTGGCAGACGGCATCGCCGAAATGGAATTTCGACGATGCGACATTCGACAGATCGGCGGCCGCCTTCGACAATCCCGACCATGTGGATATCGTCATCCATAACTACCGCTGGCGCCTGGCGCTTGTCGAAGGTGAGGCGAAGTATGATGCCTATGAGAAGAAGCTTGCCGCCCTGCCGATGATTTCGGTGCCGACGATCACCATGGAAGGCGATGCAAACGGTGCGCCGCACCCGGAGCCCTCCGCCTATGCCGGAAAATTCTCCGGCAAATATGAGCACCGTACGATCGGCGGCGGCATCGGCCATAACCTGCCGCAGGAGGCGCCGCGGGCCTTCGCGCAGGCGGTCATCGACGTTGATCGTTTCTGATCGGCGCTAGAACAGCATGATTTTAGGGCGGGGCCTAAAATCATATTCTAAGTTAAAGCTTACAGCATGATGGCGTCTGAAAACCGCTCACACTTTTCGGCATCATGCTCTGGAGGCTCGTTGCTCGGGCCGGCGGAATATGCGTAGGTCGCGTCTAGCGCTTCGACATCTAAGCGAGGCGTGGGGCGCGGCCGTAATCGTTGAGGAATAGGCAAATATGGATCATGTCGATCACATCCTGATCGTCGACGACGATCGTGAAATCCGCGAGTTGGTCTCGGGCTACCTGCAGAAAAATGGCCTCCGAACCAGCGTTGCGGCGGACGGGCGACAGATGCGCAGTTTCCTGGAAGCCAACGCCGTCGACCTGATCGTGCTCGATGTGATGATGCCTGGCGACGACGGGTTGGTGCTGTGCCGGGAGTTGCGCGCCGGCCGGCACAAGGCAATCCCGATCCTGATGCTGACGGCCCGCACCGACGAGATGGACCGGATCCTTGGTTTGGAGATGGGCGCCGATGACTATCTTGCCAAGCCCTTTGCCGCGCGGGAGCTTCTCGCCCGCATCAAGGCGGTGCTGCGGCGCACGCGCATGCTGCCGCCCAACCTGCAGATCAGTGAGGCCGGACAATTGCTGACCTTCGGCGACTGGCGGCTCGATACCGTCGCCCGTCACCTTCTCGACAAGGAGGGGACCGCGATTGCGCTGAGCGGTGCCGAATACCGCCTGCTTCGTGTCTTCATCGACCATCCGCAGCGCGTGCTCAACCGCGACCAGCTTCTGAGCCTGACGCAGGGCCGCGATGCCGAACTCTTCGATCGCTCGATCGATCTTCTCGTCAGCCGCCTGAGGCAGCGTCTGGGGGACGATGCGCGCGAGCCGACCTACATCAAGACGGTGCGCAGCGAAGGTTATGTCTTCTCGGTTCCTGTCGAAATTTCGGAGCCGCGCCGATGAGGACGGGACTGTCGATCCTGTCGGGTCTGATGTGGCCGAGAACGCTCAGATCGCGGATATTCCTCATTCTTTTGGTCGGCCTGGCCTTCGCCTATGGGCTCTCTTTCAGCGTTCTCTACATGGAGCGCTACATGTCGGCCAAGGCGGTGATGCTCGGCACGCTGGAAAATGACGTTGCTACATCGATCGCCGTTCTTGACCGGCTTCCGGCAAATGAGCGCGGCGACTTCTTGGACTGGCTGAGTCGCGGCAACTACCGTTTCGAACTCGGGCCTGGTCTGGCCGGTGTGCCCGACAACTCCAACAAGGCGAGGGAGATCGCAGGAAAGATAGAGGCGGCTGCCGGGCATCGCTTTCCGATCCGAATCGAACGGATTCCAGGCGAGGTGAACCGGCTGCAGGCGCATCTGACGCTGAGCGACGGAACGCCTCTGACGATCGATGTCACACCGAGAGGCGTCATGCCGATCGCCGCATGGCTGCCCTATGTCTTCGCGATCCAGATGGCGCTACTCATTCTCTGCACCTGGTTCGCGGTCCGCCAGGCGACCCGGCCGCTCGGCGATCTTGCCGCCGCTGCCGATGCGCTCGATCCTGATAAGGACGGTCAGGCTTTGAGCGAGGGCGGGCCGAGCGAGGTCGCGCATGCCGCAAGGGCGTTCAATGCGATGCGGGAGAGGATTGCCCATTATCTCGAGGAACGCGTGCAGATATTGGCGGCGATCTCGCATGATCTGCAGACGCCGATCACCCGCATGCGGTTGCGCGTCGACATGGCTGAGGATTCACCCGAGAAGGGCAAGCTGGTGCATGATCTCGCCGAGATCCAGCGTCTCGTCCAGGACGGTATTGCCTATGCGCGCAGCGCCCATGGCAGTGGAGAGAAAAATGCCCGCATCGATCTCGCCTCGTTCATCGACAGCATAGCCTATGACTATCAGGACACCGGAAAGGCCGTCACGGTCGTCGGGCTGGTTGAAGGCGCCGCCTTCACCAGGCCGCATGCCCTTCGCCGCATCCTGTCGAATTTCATCGACAATGCGTTGAAATTTGCCGGCGCCGCCGAGATAAGCGTCGAGCGCGGTGCTGACAACGCCGTCGTCATCAGCGTTATGGATCGCGGACCCGGCATTCCGGATGATATGCTCGAAGCCGCGATGCAGCCGTTCTTCCGGCTCGAGCAATCCCGCAACCGGGAGACCGGCGGCACGGGCCTCGGGCTGGCCATCGCCCAGCAGCTGACCGCCAAGATCGGCGGATCTCTGAGGCTCTACAATCGGGCTGGCGGAGGACTTGCGGCGGAAATCACCATCCGGTGATGTCGGTGGTTGCCTGACGTCCAGGATCCCTTTGTACGGAAAAATGTCCTCGCTGCCGGATGCTACGTTCAGTGACATTTCGGCCGTTTCCGGAAACATGCCGGATATATCGATCCGTCAAACCACACTCCGTCAACCGGTCGCGGCAGCGGCCAGTCGCCAAAAGCGACACAAAACAAGGAGTGTTTCCATGACCAAGATCGACAAGGTTCTCTATACCGGCAGGACCCACACCACCGGCGGGCGCGACGGCGCTTCGCAGAGCGATGACGGCGAACTCGATATTAAGCTTTCGCCTCCCGGCAGCGCCCGGCCCGGCACCAATCCCGAACAGCTTTTCGCAGCCGGCTGGTCGGCCTGCTTCATCGGCGCGATCGGCATTGCCGCCGGCAAGCTGAAGGTCAGGGTCCCGGCAGAGACCGCCGTGAGTGCCGAGGTCGACCTCGGCACGACCGAGGGCGACTACTTCCTGCAGGCCCGCCTAAAGGTCAGCCTGCCTGGCATCGAAGCGGATGTCGCAAAGGCGCTGGTGGATGAGGCGCACCGGACCTGCCCCTACTCGAAGGCGACGCGCGGCAATATCCAGGTCGAATTGAGCATCGCCTAAAGGGCAGGAGCCGCAGCAGAAGGGAGCGAGGCCGGCCGGGCCTCGCCACGGAGGATTTAATGAGACTGATGATCATCTGCGTTCTGGGAGCGGCAGTGTTCGCCGCGCCTTGCATCTACGACATGAGTTCGCAGGAGCCTTCGCCGCTTGTGAGCCTTGTGACCGCGGCATCGGCAGGTTCTTCGGCGCAAGCGGCCGTTCATCCGAGACCGTAAAGGAGAAAGATAATGAAGCTCTATGAGAATGAAATCTCCTCGGCGACGTCGCGGGTCAGGATCGCACTGGCCCTGAAGGGGCTGACGGCAGAGGCGTTGCCAGTCACCATTCTTGGCGAAGAGGCCGAGAGCCGACAGGAGGGATACCGCAAGATCGATCCGCAGGGGCTGGTGCCAGCCCTGCTGACGGATAGCGGCGTTCTTATCAGCCAGTCGCTGGCCATCATCGAATACCTCGATGAGCTTCGGCCTGAACCGCCGCTGTTGCCCGGCACGGCAGAGGGTAGGGCGCTGGCGCGCTCGATCGCTCTGGCGATCGCAGCCGAAATCCACGCACTGCTGCCGCCGCGGATCGGCCTGCATCTCCGCGCGGCCTTCCAGGCCGATACCGATGCCATTGCCAGATGGAGCCGCCATTGGGTCTGTGAGGGAATTGCTGCCGTCGAGACGATGCTCGCCGGCCGCAGGCAGGGGGCTTTCGCCATCGGAGATCGGCCGGGGATTGCGGAGATTTTCCTCTTTCCGCAGGCGGTCAGCGCCAAGCGCATGGGTTTCGATCTCGCGCAGTGGCCGAATATTGCAGGGATTGTCGCAAAGCTCGAGGCGATACCGGCCTTCCAGGAGAACGCGCCCGCGCCTAGACGGTGATGCCATCGGAACGCGGCCGCCGCTAACGACTGCGGCCGCCTCCTTACCGATTGAATCCGCTTTTGCCTCGTCCTTTTCAGCCCTGATACTGGGCGTCGGTGACGTGCTCCATCCAGTCGACGATCTTCCCGTCGAGCTGTTCCTGGATCGCTACATGGCTCATTGCGGTCGTCGGCGATGCGCCGTGCCAGTGGCGCTCGCCCGGTGCGAACCAGACGACATCGCCGGCGCGGATCTCCTCGATTGGGTCGCCCTCGCGCTGCACGCGACCGCAACCCGACGTAACGATCAGCGTCTGGCGAGCGGATGGGTGTGCCAGGCGGTGCGGGCGCCGGGCTCGAAGGTGACGCTGGCGCCGGCCGCGTGTGCGGGGGCGGTCACTGCAAACAGAGGATCGATGCGCACGCTGCCGGTAAACCAATCGGCCGATCCCTTGGCTGAAGGCTGGGAGCCGCTTCGCTTGATGTCCATGTCTTACCTTTCCGATGCCGGATCGCGCGGGGCTGGATCTGTCCGCCCTCTGTGATCATTCAGCACATTATGTAGCGCGCGCGGATCAAGTTGATTAGATCGCGTAAACCACAAGAGCTTATGAAGGGCATTCATGAATGCCGCGATCCACAGTTAGTGACCTCATGGCCTTCCTTGCCGTTGCCTGCGAGCTGGACTTCCAGACGAAAGCGCCGGGCTGGTTTGTGCTCGCACTCGCTCTGGCGGTCGATCAGCTCGCTATCGCCGATAGATCTGGCCGCTTCCGCACCACCGATTCACACGCGAAATCATCCCTTCCGGCGATTTGACATTCCCTAGCGCGCCACTAATTCACCGTTCAAGGTAAAGGAAACGATGAATGAACAGTGCCGCGCCTGCCACGAAAGCCCGGACCGGTGTGTCCGGTTTGGACACCATTCTGGCAGGGGGCCTTTCCACGGGCCACGTTTTCCTCCTGGAGGGGAATCCGGGAGCGGGCAAAACCACGATCGCCCTGCAGTTTCTGATCGAAGGTGCGCGGCTTGGCGAGCAGGGGCTCTACATCACGCTTTCCGAAACCGAGAGCGAATTGCGAGCCGGCGCCGCATCGCACGGCATGGTAATCGACGGCAATATCGAGGTGTTCGAAGTCGTGCCCCCGGAAAGCCTGCTCGATGCAGACCAGCAGCAGAGCCTGCTCTATTCTTCGGAGCTTGAGCTTGGAGAGACGACGAAGGAGATTTTCGCCGCGTTCGAGCGGGTCAAGCCCCGTCGCGTCGTGCTTGACAGCCTATCGGAGATCAGGCTGCTTGCGCAAAGCTCGCTCCGCTATCGCCGGCAGATCCTTGCGCTCAAACATTATTTTGCGCGGCACGGAGCAACGGTTCTTCTGCTCGACGATCTGACGTCCGACGTGCTTGACAAGACCGTGCACAGCGTCGTCCACGGCGTGATCCATCTTGAGGAACTGGCGCCGAACTACGGCTCCGAAAGACGGCGTCTGAGGATCGTCAAATATCGCGGGCAGGCTTTTCGCGGCGGTTATCACGATTTCGTCATCAAGACCGGCGGCGTGGTTGTGTTTCCTCGGCTCGTCGCCGCCGAACACAGATCGAGTTACCTTCGCGATCAAATCTCCTGTGACATTCCGAAGCTGGATCTTCTTCTTGGCGGCGGCCTTGAACGGGGTTCCAGCACGCTCATCCTCGGTCCAGCCGGCACGGGCAAAAGCACCTTTTCGTTTCAGTACCTCGTTGCGGCGATCAAGCGGGGCGAGAAGGCGGCAGCCTTCATTTTCGACGAAGAGCTCGGTCTGCTCTTTGCTCGTCTGAAGGTCCTCGGAATGGACCTTGAAGCCATGAGGGACGCTGGTCAGCTCCACATCGAACAACTCGACGCCGCCGAACTTTCGCCGGGGGAATTTGCCCATCGCGTGCGCGACTGCGTCGACGAATCGGGTGCGAAAACCGTCATCATCGACAGTATCAACGGGTATCAGACTTCGATGCCGGATGAGAATTCGCTGATCCTTCACATGCATGAGCTGTTGCAATATTTGAACAGGCAGGGCGCCAACACCTTCCTCACCGTCGCCCAACATGGGTTGGTCGGCGACATGAAGGCACCCGTTGACGTCACCTATCTCGCCGATACCGTCATTCTGCTGCGTTACTTCGAGGCTGCTGGAAGGGTGCGGCGGGCCGTTTCCGTGATCAAGAAGAGGACCGGCTTTCACGAGGAAACCATTCGAGAATATCGTATCGATGCTACGGGGCTAACGCTCGGAGCACCTCTCGTGGGGTTCCAGGGCGTGCTTCGCGGCGTTCCCGAATTCATCGACACCGGAACGTCGCTAATGTCGACCGACAGTGAGGGTCGCGGCGATTCCTGATCACGGCAAACCGAGAGCGCTGATCTACACTCCCGCAGGTCGCGATGCCTCGGTGGCGGTTTCACTGATCGATGAGGCCGGATTGGCATCGATTGCCGCCACCGACCTTTCCATGTTTTCCTCGTCTCTCAGCGACGACATCGCGCTTGGCGTTCTGGCGGAAGAGGCGGTTCGATCGAGCGATCTGACGGCGATCGCCGCCTGGGTTTCGGCCCAGCCGAGCTGGTCGGACCTGCCTTTCATCGTGCTCACCACGCGAGGCGGGGGGCCAGAGCGAAATCCAAGCGCCGCCAGACTTTCCGAAGTGCTCGGCAACGTCACCTTCCTGGAGAGGCCGTTTCATGCGACCTCCTTTATTAGTATCGTCCGAACAGCTCTAAAGGGGCGCCATCGTCAGTATGAGGCGCGTGCCCAGCTCGAAGCTCTCAGCGAAGGAGAGCGTCGGCTGCAAACTGCCCTCGTCGCCGGTCGTCTCGGGGCATGGGAGCTGGAACTATCCTCCAAGGCCTTGTCAGTCTCGCCGACCTGCAAGGAGATCTTCGGCCGAAGCGCTGACGACGAGGTCACCTATGAGGGTTTGATTGAAAGCATCTACCCCGACGACCGGCCTCTTGTGGAGGCGCGCCTGCGCCAGACCATCGACACAGGACGTGACTACTCCATCGAGCACAGAACGATATGGCCGGATGGATCGTTACATTGGACCGAGGTCCATGCGCAGCTTTATACCGACAGATATGGTGCCGCCAGGAAGCTTGTCGGTGTCTGCTCCGATACCACCGCCCGGAAGACCGCCGAGGATAATCTCAAACGGCTGAACGAAACGCTCGAAGAGCGCGTCAGGGAACGGACCACAGAGGTCAACGCCGCCCATCAGACCCTGCTCGAGGAGGTAGCTCAACGTGAGCGAGCCGAGGAGCAGCTTCGTCAATCGCAGAAAATGGAAGCGATCGGCCAGCTTACGGGTGGTGTCGCACATGATTTCAACAATTTGCTGATGGTGGTTCTTGGGAACCTGGAGCTACTGGGCAAACATGTCGCCGGGGATGCCAAGGCGACGCGTCTGGTCGATGGCGCACTGCAGGGCGCGCGTCGGGGTGCGGCGCTGACGCAGCGGCTGCTGGCTTTTGCCAGGCAGCAGGATCTGCAGGTCAGGCCCGTCGACCTTGCCGAGCTGGTGACCGGAATGAACGATCTGCTGCAGCGTTCGGTCGGATCCTCGATCAACATCGACGCCATTCTGCCGGCGGCGTTGCCGCCGGCGATGGTTGATGCGAACCAGCTCGAACTGGCGCTGCTCAACCTTGCCGTAAATGCCCGCGACGCGATGCCGGAGGGTGGAAGGTTGGCAATATCGCTGCGCGAGGAACAGGTTGTCGGCAAGGATGGCGGCCTCCGCGAGGGAAGCTATCTCGTGCTAGCGGTGGCCGACAGCGGCACCGGCATGGACCCGGAGACGCTGAAAAGGGCGGTCGAGCCGTTCTTCTCGACCAAGGAAATCGGAAAGGGCACGGGTCTCGGTCTGTCGATGATCCACGGGCTCGCCGTTCAGCTCAACGGCGCTCTCGTACTGACAAGCGAGCTCGGGGTAGGAACGACCGCAGAGCTGTGGCTTCCTGCGACAGAATGGTGCCTTGAACGCCCGGCCGAGGAATTGCCAGTCCCGGAGGCTGCGCCCAGGCTGAAGATACTCCTGGTGGACGACGATACGCTGATCGCCATGAGTTCCGTCGATATGCTCGAAGATCTCGGCCATGAGGCCGTCGAAGCAAATTCTGGTTCGGAGGCGCTCGCTTTGATCAGGAGCGGTGAACACTTCGACTTGGTGATTACCGATTATTCGATGCCAGGCATGACCGGCGCACAGCTCGCCCAGTCCGTGCGGAACATGCTTCCGACTCTCCCGATCGTTCTGGCGACTGGTTATGCCGACCTTCCCGCTGGCAGCGATGTCGATCTGCCGCGACTGGCGAAGCCCTATGATCAGGCGCAGCTTGCCAAGGAAATCGCCAAGGCGATGTCAGTGGAAACGACTCCGATTTTGAGATCCAGTCGCATCGCAAACGCTTCAGTGCCTCGCTTTGCCAAGGCCGACGACTGCTGCGATGAAATCGGCGATGGCGTCCGTGTCGTCTAGATCGAAGACCGGCAGGGCCGTATCCGCTACGGCATGATCGGCGGCAATGGCGCAGATATGAGGATCCGTCGGTGCGAGCGGTTGACGATTGGCGGCTTCCAGGCGACGAGCCTCGATCTTCGGAATCGGCTCACGCTTGTAGCCCTCGATGAGGACGAGATCGCAGGGGGCAAGGCGGGCGAGGATCTCCTCGAATGCGGGTTCGGCGGCGCCGCGCAATTCGTGCATGATGGCGTAACGCGTGCCGGAGACGATGGTGACCTCGTGGGCGCCGGCCTGGCGGTGGCGGTAGCTGTCGGCTCCTACCTTGTCGATGTCGAAATCATGATGAGCGTGCTTGATCGTGGAGATCCGGTACCCGCGGCTGGTGAATTCCGTCACCAGCCGGACGGCAAGCCCTGTTTTGCCGGAGTTCTTCCAGCCGGCGATGCCGAAGATTTTCGGTGCGGTCATGCGCGAAGGGCCTCCAGCCAGCGTTCCGCCTCGACGAGATCGTCCGGCGTGTTGATGTTGAAGAAGGGGTCGAGCAGGCTGGCGCGCGTCGGATGCAGCGGAAACGAAACTTCCGTAACGTCATGCCGCAACAGGAAGTCGCGTACGCGGCGCTTTTCGTCGGTGGCGATCCACGCTTCGAGCTCGGCGGCGAGTGTCACCGGCCACAGACCGAAGACCGGGTGGCTGCGGCCTTCGGAAGCGGCAATGGCGATCTGCGATGGGCGTTCGAGCGCTGCCGCCATCCGGGTGACGAGATCGGCGGGGAAGAATGGGCAATCCACAGAGACGGTGACGACATGGGTGACCGAGGGAAGGCCGGCGGCGTAAACCATGGCCGCATGGATGCCGGCGATCGGCCCGGCTTTGCCGGCAATATGGTCGGGAACGACAGGCACATTCTCGCTGGCCGCATCGGCATTGACGGCAATGGAAAAGACCTGCGGAGCGAGCCGGGCGAGCACATGGCTGAGCAGGCTCTCGGCGCCGAGCATCACGCGGGCCTTGTCGCGGCCCATGCGTTGCGAGCGGCCGCCGGCGAGCACCACGCCCGCTATGTCGGATCGGTCCAACGGGAACTCAGCCATCATCCTGCCTCTTTCGTCACACCGGTGAGCGCGGCGCGGATTCCTGCGCAATCGGGGGCACGCGGCGCTTGGCTTCACGATAGAACGTATAGAGGCCGGAGGCGATGACGATTGCGGCACCGAGCAGCGTCCAGCTGTCGGGCACCTCGGCGAAGAAGAAAAAGCCGAGCAGCGAGGAAAAGATCAGGCTGGTATAGCGGAAAGGCGCGACGAAGGAGATTTCGCCGGTGCGCATGGCGAGGATGACCGACTGGTAACCGACGAGAACCAGCACCGAGGCGAGCAGCAGGTGCCCGAGCGAAGTCGCGCTGACCGGGTGCCAGCCGCCGAGCACGGGGATGAGCAAGGCGCCGAAGAAGGAAATGGAGATGGCAGTGATGACGGTGATCATCAGCGAGGGAATCTCCGGGTCGATCGAGCGGGTGGCGAGATCGCGGCCGGCTGTCGTCAGCACGGCGCCGACGCACAGCAGGGCGGCGGCGGTGAACCCTTCCGGTCCGGGGCGGATGATGATCATCACGCCGACGAGGCCGACGAGGATCGCCGACCAGCGCCGCCAGCCGACAGGTTCGCGGAAGAAGAGCGCGGCACCGAACGTGACGACCAGCGGCAGCGACTGCAGGATCGCCGACGCATTGGCGATCGGCATCATGCCAAGCGCGGTGATATAGGTAACGGCGGAGAGCATCTCGCAGAAGATGCGCAGCAGGATGATCGGCTTCAGTACAATGCGCCAGGAGCGCAGCGCGCCCATCTTCCAGGCGATCAGATAGACGAGCAGGCTGGTGAAAAGGCCGCGCAGGAACATGATCTCGCCGGCATTCATATAGGCGATCACCGATTTGGAGAGGGCGTCGCTCGCGGAAAAGCCGGCCATCGCCATGCTCATATAGATGGCGCCCTCAGTATTGCGTGACCGCGGCATGAAGAGATTCCCTTTACCTGTGCGTCCCTTCTTAGTCGGGAAGATACTTGAAGGGAATCGAATGAATGCCACACCCGGGATAAATCTATGACGCAGCGCACAATGGTGCTGACGTAACGGCATGTGTCTATGCGGAAACCGCGGCAAATAACCGTTTTGTCCAGCGAATCCGGTATTTTCCGAGGAGCGATCACCGCTTCAATTCCAAGGCGGATGCGAAACTCGCTGATCAGGATCATCCGCCATCGGTGGCTTTTGCTTTTTGCGCGCGCGAAACGGGTGGCTGCAGCGTCTGATGTCTGAGATTTGGGATGCCTCAACAACTGAGGAGAAACGGACATGACACTTCTGAACGACAAGATCGCGATCGTCACCGGCGCAAGCTCCGGCATCGGCCGCGCAGCCGCGAAGGTCTTTGCACGGGAAGGCGCGAAGCTGGTGATCAGCGGCCGGCGGCAGGATGCGCTCGAGGCCGTCGTCGCCGAAATCGAGGCGGAGGGCGGAAAGGCTGTCGCCGTTGCCGGCGACGTCAGGGACGAGGCGTTGCAGGCAAGGCTCGTCGAGACAGCGGTTTCGCGTTTCGGCAGGCTCGACATCGCCTTCAACAATGCCGGCGTCGTTGGCGAGATGGGGTCGGTTGCCGGATTGTCGCTGGAGGGCTGGCGCGAGACGATCGAGACCAATCTTACGGCCTCTTTCCTCGGCGCCAAACATCAGTCGCCAGCGATGGGAAAAGGCGGATCGTTGATCTTCACCTCCACCTTCGTCGGCCACACCGCAGGCATGCCCGGCATGGGCGCCTATGCGGCGAGCAAAGCCGGCCTGATCGGTCTCGTGCAGGTGCTTGCCGCCGAACTGGCGTTGCGCAACATCCGCGTCAACGCGCTGCTGCCCGGCGGCACCGATACGCCCGCCAGCATCACCAATGCGCCCGATGCGACGCCGGAGGTACTTGCCTTCGTCAACGGGCTGCATGCGCTGAAACGCATGGCGCAACCGGAAGAGATCGCCAACGCGGCGCTTTTTCTGGCATCCGACCTGTCGAGTTTCGTGACGGGGACGGCGATGCTGGCGGATGGCGGGGTTTCGATCAGCCGGACGTAGGGTTGGTGCACGGGAGATACTTCGGTCCGGCTTCAGCGCCTCCGCCTCCCAAGCTCCTGCTTACGACATAATCAAGCCGCCATCGACATTGATCGTCTGGCCGGTGATGTAGGCGGCGTCGTCGCTGGCGAGGAAGGTCACCAGGCCGGCGACGTCCTCGCCGGAGCCGGCGCGTTTCATCGGGATGCCCTCGACCCATTCCTTCATCAGTTCGCCGGGCGCGTAGGTGCCGAGCAGCTTGCCCCAGACCTGGTCGTTATAGGCCCACATGTCGGTCTCGATGATGCCGGGGCAGAAGGCGTTGACGGTGATGTTCTCGGTCGCGACTTCCTTGGCGAGGCTCTGGGTGATGCCGACGACGCCCATTTTCGAGGCGGCGTAGTGTGGCGTGAAGATGAAACCGTCACGGGCCTGGCCGGAGGCGGTGTTGATGATGCGGCCGCCGCGCTTGTGCTTGCGCATTCTCGCAATGGCCTCCTGGGCGCAGAGGAAGACGCCCTTGGTGTTGACGGCCATCACCTTGTCCCACTCGTTCTCGGTCAGGTCCTCGACGCGGGCGATGGTGATGACGCCGGCGTTCTGGATCGAGACGTCGACCGCGCCGAATTCCTTTTCGGCGGCATCATAAAGCGCAATGACACTGGCTTTATCGGTGACATCGCCGATGAAAGAGATTGCCTTGCCGCCTTCGGTCCTGATCCCTTCGGCAACGCTGTGGACGAGGTCTTCATTGGCCGAGACGACGAGATTGGCGCCTTCGCGCGCAAAGCGCCTGGCGATCGCAGCGCCGATACCGCGGCTGGCCCCGGTGATGACGACAGTCTTTTGCTCAAAGCGTTTCATGGTCTTTCCTCGTTTCCTTCGATAAACAGCAAATCTGGGCGCGGCCTACTAACCTGCGATCGTTATGGGAGCTGGAACGGTTGCTCGGCGTGAAGGGCGGGTAGACGACGATATCGCACGCCGTCATGCCCTTGGCCCCTTCACCGCCTCGATCTCAGCCAGGGAGGAGGTGAGATCATGCATTTTTCAGCGGCCGGCTTTTCATCGCATCACCAGCAGCAGAAACCGCCATCGACGAGAAGATCGACGCCGGTCACGAAACTTGCCGCGTTCGACAGCAAGAACACCGCCGGGCCGACCATCTCGTCGACCGCTGCCATGCGCTGCATAGGCGTCTGTTCTTCGAAGAGCTTGGTCTGGTGGACCATCTCCGGACGGGTGTTCATCGGCGTTGCGGTATAGCCGGGGGAGATGGTGTTGACGCGAATGCCGCGTCCGACCCATTCCATGGCCAGAGACTTCGACATGTGGATGACGCCCGCCTTGGAGGCGTTGTAATGCGCCTGGCTCAGCCCGCGGTTGACGATCACGCCGGACATGGAGGCGATGTTGACGATGGAGCCGCGTCCATTCTTCAACATGGCGCGGGCCTCGGCCTGGCAGGACAGGAATATGCCTTTGAGGTTGATATCCATAAGCGTCTGATATTGATCCTCTTCCATCTCCTCCGCCGGATTGGCGTTGGCGATGCCTGCAGCGTTGACGGCGAGCGTCAGCGCACCGAGATCGGCTTCGGTCCGTGCCACGGCATCCGCAAGGGAGGATTTGTTCGTGACGTCAGCGGCGATCTGGATCGAGCGGCGGCCGGCGGCGCTGATATGTTCAGCCGTGCTGGCCAGTCCGTCATCGGTCCGGCGGTCGAGCAGGGCCACGTCGGCGCCGCACTGCGCAAGGCCGATGGCAATGCGCTGCCCGATGCCGCTCCCGGCACCGGTGACCATGGCCACCTGGCCGCTGAGATCGAAAAGCTTCGGGGCGTTCAGAGTGATGTCGGACACCGCTCTTCCTTTCTCTGTTTGTTCAGAGCATTTCCGTTTTTCTTGGAGCCACGAAAATGCTCTACCTTTTTGTTTTCACGCAATTCCCGGGAGAATCGCTTCGCGCTTTGCCTGGCAAAACCGCTGCACAGTTTTGCTGGAACTGCTTTAGATGGTAGCTAGCTCCATGACCGAAACGTCATTTGCCTGGTCACGATCAAGGATCCCCGCCTGCTTGCCTTGCGAAAGCACGAGAATGCGATTGGAGACGCCGAGAACTTCCTCCAAATCGGAGCTGACGACGATGACCGCCACACCCTGTTTGGCAAGATTGACGATGATGTCGTAGATGCCGGCGCGGGCGCCGACGTCGATACCTCGCGTCGGCTCGTCGAGCACGACGACCTTGGGGTCGCGCAAGAGCCACTTCGCGATCACGACCTTCTGCTGGTTGCCGCCGGAGAGATCCGAGGCGTACTGCTCGGCACGGCCCTTGACGCCGAACTTGGCCACCGCCTTTTCGGCAAAAGAGCGCTTGGCGCGCGGCGTGATCCAACCGCCACCGAGTTTGTCGAGATTGGCATAAATGATGTTCTCGCTGATCCGGTGTCCGACGATCAGACCCTGTGCCTTGCGGTCCTCCGGAACCATCACGATGCCCTTGGCGATCGCGTCCGCCGGATCGCGCAGCCTGAGTTCCTCGCCTTCCAGCTTGATCGAGCCAGCACTGATGGGATCTGCGCCCGAAATCGCACGCACCAGTTCGGTGCGGCCGGCGCCGACCAACCCGGCGATGCCGAGAATTTCGCCGGCCCGCACCTCGAAGCTGACGTCACGGAACGAGTTGTCCGGCGAGCTTAGGCCGGAGACTTGAAGTACCGGACGGTCCGTCGGAACGGGCAGGGCCGGGAACAGGCGGTCAAGCGGGCGTCCGACCATGCTCTCGACAATCGTTCGCACCGGGGTGGCGCTGTCTGAGAATTCCTGCACCCGCTCCCCGTCGCGAAGCACGACGATGCGGTCGGTTATCTGCTTGATCTCTTCCATACGGTGGGAAATGTAGACGATGCCGACGCCTTCCGACCGAAGCTTCCGGACCTGTTCGAAGAGGGCTTCGGTCTCGGCGCCGCCTAGGGCGGCTGTCGGCTCATCGAGGATCAGAAGTTTCGCGTTTAGAGCCAACGCCTTGGCGATCTCGATGAGTTGTTGGTTTGCGGTGGAAAGGCCGGCGACCGTCCGCGTTGCGGGTATGTGAAGGTTCAAGCGCGCGAGCTGGTCCTGGGCCCGGCGAACCATGTGGGCACGGTCGACGACGCCATTCTTCATCGGCCAACGACCGATGAAGACGTTTTCGGCGATCGACAGCTGCGGCAGAAGCTGCAGCTCCTGGTGGATCAGGACAACACCCTTGTCGATGGCTTCTCTTGGGGTGGCTGGGGCATAAGGCTGCCCCAGCCATGTCATCAATCCTTCGGAGGGCGTGCGGGATCCGGCGATGATGCCCGACAGCGTCGACTTGCCCGCTCCGTTTTCACCGAGAAGTGCAACCACTTCCCCCGGATAGACGTCCAGGCTGACATTCTTCAGAACCTGGAGCGGCCCATACCACTTGGATATGCCCCTCAGGGAAAGAACCGGATCAGTCACGGCACACCTCCTCAAGACCTTGAGTTCATTACGGATGGTTGGCGATGAAGCCTGCGACGTTTTCCTTGGTTGTCAGCGTGGCATCCAGGAGCTGAACCGGGGGAACCTTTTCTCCGGCGACAAGCTTTGCGGCATTTTCAACCGCATCGCGGCCCATCTTCTGGGTCTGCTGTGTCGCAGTCACGTTGAAGACGCCCTTGCTGAGGGCTTCTAGCGCTGCGGTGTCGCCATCGAAGCCGCCGACCACGATCTTCTGCGACGGATTGGCGACCTTGATCGCCTGGGCGGCGCCAAGGGCGAGACCATCGGCCTGTGCGAACACGATCGAAACGTCCGGGTTAGCCTGCAGCATATTCTGCATGATCTGGAAGCCTTCGTCCTGGCTCCAGATGTTGGAGAACTGCTCGGCGACGACCTTGACATCAGGATATGCCTTCAGAGATTCACCGCAGCCCTTCGAGCGATCGACTTCCGGCGTCGTACCCTTCTGGCCATGGATGATCACCATTTTCCCCTTGCCGCCGGCTTCCTTCAGAATGTAGTCGCACACGGCCTTGGCAGAGGCGACGGAATCCGTTGCAAGGAATGTATCGCCCGGTGCGCCCTCGGCGTTGCGGTCGACGTTTACGACCGGGATGCCGGCGTTCTTCGCGAGCTTGACCGGAACCGTCGCAGCGGCCGCACCTGCCGGAATGTAGATCAGCGCGTCGATATTTTGGGTCAGAAGATCCTGGATCTGGTTGACCTGTGTCGGCCCATCGCCCTTTGCATCGACCGTGATGACTTCGATGCCGCGCTTCTTGGCTTCGGCTTCGACCGATTGCTTGATCTGGTTGAAGAAGTTTGCCTGAAGGTTGGCAACGGCGAGGCCGAGCTTCTTCAGTTCCGCCGCCTGTACGGGTCCGAGCATGAGACCGAGCAGGGCAGCTGACGCGAGCATGGTGCGCGCAATTTTCATTGTAGTTCCTCCGTTGTTGATGGACCCTCGGGTATGTCCTCCCCCTCGGGGTATTGATCCGCTCCGACTTCCGGGGCGGAATTCCGGGTCCGCCAACGCGGCGGACCCCGTTCGTCAGGCGCGACGCCGACGAATGGTCTCCGCGCCGACCGCAAGCACGATGACGATGCCGATGATCACCTGCTGAAGAAACGGCGAGACGTTGAGTAGATTGAGGCCGTTGCGAAGCACGCCGATGATGAGAACGCCGATCAGCGTTCCGCCGATGCCGCCGGCGCCGCCGGAAAGCGAAGTGCCGCCGATGACGACCGCAGCGATGGTGTCCAGTTCATAGCCCAGGCCACTGGAGGGCTGAACGGAATCCAGCCGAGCGGCGAGCACGATGCCGGCAAGTCCCGCAAGGACGGCGCTCACGACATAGACGCTGATCGTCACGAGCGGGACGTTGATACCGGCCAGCCGCGCGACTTCCGCGTTTCCGCCCACCGCATAGAGCATGCGACCTTCGGACCGGAAGTGGAGGAAAAGCCAGGCCGCAAGAACGACAGCCAGCATAAGGAACACCGTGGCCGTGATGACGCCGAAATGGCGATCGATCGCCAGCATCATGAACCAGTCGGGAAATCCGACGATCTGCTGGCCGTCCGTGATCATGTTTGCAACGCCGCGGGCCGCCGACATCATTGCAAGAGTGGCAATGAAGGCTGGAACCCTGAACTGCGTCACCAGGAGTCCGACGATCAGGCCTGATACCGCCGAAGCAATCAGCGCAAAGGCGATTCCCACGGGCAGCGGAAGGCCGGCGACATTGGCGGTCCAGCCCATGACCATCATCGCCAGGGCGAGTGCCGAGCCGACGGAGAGATCGATGCCGCCGATCAGGATGACGAACGTCATTCCGACCGCCATGATGCCGAGAACGGTGATCTGGTCGAGGATGTTGAGGCCGTTTCGAACCGAAAGAAACGTGTCCGTGCTGAGGCTCAGAAAGATGCAGAGCGCAAGCAGCCCCACGAGCGGGCCGGTAGCTCCCTTGAGCTTGCCCAGCCAGGCACCGGAAGAAAGCCTGTGTTCATTGATATCGAGCGCCACCATTGCTCCTCCCTATGCTTAGGCCTGTATCCGATATTCGTTTCAGCTGAGAATAAATATTCACCACTGCTGGAAAATTCATTAACAACTTGTTTTCCGGCTGTCAACAAGATTTGCCCAAGTGTACGCTGTCGATGCTTTCGCTTAGGGGCTTGACTAATCGGCTTGTTATGCAAAAATATTGAAGAGTGAATATTTATGCACACGAGGAACCCATGGATACGACAGAACTTGAGCGTATCGCCCGCGAGATCCGGTTGCGCGATCTACAGGCGGTTTTTGAAGCTGGCGCCGGCCACATCGGCGGCGAGATGTCGGTCATCGACATTTTGACGGCGCTCTATTTTCGTGTGCTGAAAGTGTGGCCGGATCAGCCCAAACATCCCGATCGCGACAGGTTCGTTCTTTCAAAGGGGCATACGGCCTGCGCTCTGTATGTGACGCTCGCAAAACGAGGCTTCATCCCGGAGGACGAGATTTCCACCTTCCTGCAGCCGCATTCGAGGCTGAACGGGCACCCGAATTGCAACAAGGTTCCCGGCGTCGAGACGAATACCGGGCCGCTCGGCCACGGTCTTCCGGTCGCAGTCGGAATGGCGAAGGCCGCCAAGCTCGCCGGCGCGAAATATCACACCTACGTCGTCACGGGCGACGGTGAGATGCAGGAGGGCTCCAACTGGGAGGCGATCATGGCGGCAGCCCAGTTCAACCTCGACAACTTGACGCTGGTCATCGATCACAACAGGTTCCAGCAGGGCGCCGCGCTCGCCGAAACCAATGATCTCGCCCCGCTTCGTCCCAAGCTCGAAGCCTTCGATTGGGAGGTTACCGAGATCAACGGCAACACTATGAGCGAAATCGTTCCTGCTCTCGAACACCGGGGATCAAGGCCGCATTGCATCGTCGCCCATACCAACAAGGGTCATGGAATCTCATTCATGCAGGACCGGGTCGAGTGGCACCATAAGGTACCGACTAGGGAACAATACGAAATCGCATTGGCAGAATTGTCGGAGGCACTGTAATGAACGCCCCAGTAAACCCACCCAAGCTCCACGACTGCCGCGACGCATTCGCTGCCACGCTTGAGCGTCTTGCCGCTGAAAACGAAACGCTCGTTGCCGTCTGCAACGACTCCGTCGGTTCCTCCAAGCTCGGCGGCTTCAAGTCGAAATTTCCCGAACGTCTCGTCAACGTCGGCATCGCGGAGCAGAATATGGTTGGCGTTGGAGCAGGTCTCGCCAATGGCGGGCGGCTTCCCTTCGTCTGCGCCGCCGCTCCGTTTCTCACCGGGCGGTCGCTGGAGCAGATTAAGGCCGACATCTCCTACTCGAATGCCAACGTCAAGCTGGTCGGCATTTCCTCGGGAATGGCCTATGGCGAACTCGGTCCGACGCATCACTCGATCGAAGACTTCGCCTGGACGCGGGTCCTGCCCAATCTTCCGGTCATTGCTCCTTGTGACCGCATCGAAACCGCCGCTGCCGTCGCCTGGGCCGCGACCTATGACGGGCCCTGCTTCCTGCGTCTGTCACGGGTTGGCGTGCCCGACCTGCTTCCGGAAGGCCATAAATTCGAACTTGGCAAGGCAAATCTCCTTCGCCAGGGGGGAGACGTCACTCTTATCGCGAACGGCACCTTGACGCATCGCATTCTGAAGGCGGCCGAAATCCTCGCTGAGCGCGGCATCCAGGCCAGGGTGCTCAACCTTGCGACTGTTCGTCCGATCGACGAGGAGGCTATCATCGCCGCGGCAAGGGAAACCGGAGCGATCGTCACAGCCGAAGAGCATTCGATCTTCGGCGGGCTCGGCTCCGCCGTTGCCGAAGTGGTGGTCGACAATGCGCCGGTGCCGATGAAGCGTCTCGGCGTCCCCGGCGTCTATGCCCCGACCGGTTCGGCAGAGTTCCTGCTCGACGAATTCGGGATGGCGCCGGCAGCAGTCGCCGACGCCGCGCAGGCGCTGATCAAGCGCAAGTAACGGGATCAAGACTGGCCGAAACGCTTTTGCCATTTCGGCCGCCACCTGATCCGGGAGGATAGCATGCGGGCAATTCTGGCAATCGACCAGGGCACGACCAATTCGAAGGCAGTTCTCGTTTCCGAAAAAGGAGAAATCGTCGGCAGAGGTTCGGCTCCTGTCGGCATCTCCTATCCGAAGCCGGGCTGGGTCGAACAAGATCCGCGCCGGCTTTACGCATCGGTCTGCGAAGCGGTCGACGCCTGCCTGAAGGCCGGCCCCGATGTGACTATCGAGGCCGTGGCCATTTCCAACCAGCGCGAGTCGGTCACAGCCTGGGACGCCGATACGGGGGAGGCGCTTGGACCGGTGGTCAGCTGGCAGTGCCGCCGAACGGCGCAGGATTGCGAACGTCTCATTGCCGAAGGCCACCTTGACCGGGTGCAGGCGCTCACCGGCCTACCATTGGATCCGATGTTCCCGGGTTCGAAATTTCGCTGGCTGCTCGACCGTATTCCGGCCGGGCCGGTGCGGCTGGGAACGATCGACAGCTGGCTCATTCACTGCCTGACGGGCGGGCGCCGGTATGCCTGCGACGCTTCGAATGCCGCCAGGAGCCAGTTGTTCGATCTCAGGGACCAGAGATGGAGCGAAGAACTCGGCGAGATCTTCGGCGTCGATATCGCGTTGCTGCCCGAGGTCCTCGACAGCTCCGCCGATTTCGGCAGAACGCAAGGATTGCGGGGGGTGCCGGATGGCACTCCGATCATGGCAGCGATCGGGGACAGCCACGCTGCCCTATTCGGCCATGGCGCATTCAAGCCGGGCGATGGCAAGGTGACCTTCGGAACTGGCTCTTCGGTCATGAAGACGCTTTCGCAATTCATTCCGCCGCGTAACGGCGTCACCACCACCGTTGCATGGCGTATCGAGGGCAAGCCAACCTTCGCTTTCGAAGGCAATATTCTCGTTTGCGCCGCCAGTCTTCCTTGGATGACTGATATACTCGGTCTCCCGGATGTGGCGGCCCTCGTCGAACTTGCGGCGAGCGCCGAGCCGGGCGGACCTGGCTTCGTGCCGGCATTCGTCGGACTGGGTGCCCCTTACTGGAATGCCGATGCCCGCGCGCTGTTCTCCCAGATAAACTTTAATACGACACGCGCGCAAATGGCTCGGTCGGTAACCGACTCCATCGCATTTCAGGTTAATGACGTGATCTCGGCGATGCGCACACAGAGCGGCGGCGCGCTTGGCACGCTCTATGTGGATGGTGGACCGAGCCAGAACCGCTTCCTGATGCAATGTGTCTCCAATCTCATCGAACATCCCGTGATCCAATGCGAAGCACCCGAGGCCTCGGCTCTCGGCGCCGCGTATCTGGCGGGGCTGTCACTCGGCTTGTGGAGCGATCTCGAAATTGTCGCGGCGTTGCCGCGAAACACGCGAACCATCGAGCCGCAACCCGTGGATCGCGCGGTGTTTCTCGATACCTGGAATGATGCGCTCGCCCGCTCGACGTTCCGCGAAACAAAGGCTAAAGGTGAATAAAAATTCAATCTGGGATTAGCGATGACTCGCCTCAACGAACTCCGCCTCATTTCAAGGGTCGCCCAGATGTACCATATCGAGGGACGGCGACAGGCGGAGATCGCGGAGCATCTTCGTTTGTCGCAGGCGACGGTGTCGCGCATGCTGAAGCGCGCCGAGGCTGAAGATATCGTACGAACCAGCGTGATCCCTCCCGTCGGCACCTATAGCGACCTTGAGGGGGCGCTGCGCGAGAAATACAACCTGCCGGAAGCGATCGTCGTCGAGTGCACGGAAGACCGGGACGGCGCAATCATGGCTCGCATCGGAGAGGCAGCAGCTCATCTCCTGGAGGTGACGCTTTCGCCAGGGGAGATTATCGGCGTTTCGAGCTGGAGCCAGACCATTTTCAAGATGGTCGAGAACATCCACCCTTCGAAGAGCGCTCAGGTGAAATACGTCGTCCAGACCCTTGGAGGCATGGGCGATCCTTCGGTGCAGACGCATGCGACACAGCTGACCACGCGGCTTGCACGGCTGACCGGCGCCGAGCCGAAACTGCTCCCCGTGCAGGGCGTGACGTCGTCAAGGGAGGCAAAGCTTCTCATGCAGGCCGACCCGTTCGTCCGCGAGACGATGGACCTGTTCGGCAGCATAACGCTCGCGATCGTCGGCATTGGAGCCGTCGAACCGTCCGAACTTCTTGCCCGGTCCGGCAACATCTTTTCGTCTCGCGAACTCTCCGATCTCGCGGAAGCGGGAGCCGTCGGCGATATCTCTCTTCGCTTCTTCGATAAGAACGGCAAGCCGGTCAAGACACCCCTGGACGACCGGGTCATCGGGCTTCCTCTCGAGGATCTGGAACGGGTCGACCGGGTCATCGCCCTTGCCGGCGGAGCCAAGAAGACGGCCGCGATCGCAGGCGCGCTCCGCGTCGGGGTGATCGACATGCTGGTGACCGACAAGTTTACCGCGCAGCGATTGATCGACTGACGGCGCGGGGTGGCGGAGCGTCCGCCTCGTCCTTCCCTAACTTATCACCCACCCGTGACACTCATATGCCGCGCTACCGCCGGCCGGTTATGCGTGCGGTCGATGATGAAGTCGTGGCCTTTCGGCTTGCGGGTGATGGCTTCGTCGATGGCGGCGTGCAGGAGGGCGTCGTCTTCGGTAGCGCGGAGTGCGGCGCGGAGATCGGCGGCGTCGTTCTGGCCGAGGCACATATAGAGGGTGCCGGTGCAGGTGAGGCGGACGCGGTTACAGCTCTCGCAGAAATTATGGGTCAGCGGCGTGATGAAGCCGAGGCGGCCGCCGGTTTCCTCGACCTTGACGTAACGCGCCGGGCCGCCTGTCTGGTAATCAATGTCGGTTAGCGTGAACTGACGTTGGAGATCGGCGCGCAGCTCGGAGAGCGGCAAGTACTGGTCGGTTCGATCCTCTTCGATCTCGCCCATCGGCATGGTTTCGATGACGGTGAGGTCCATGCCCTGGCCATGGGCGAAGCGCAGGATCTCGGGCATCTCGACGTCGTTGAAACCTTTGAGCGCCACGGCGTTGAGCTTGATCCTGATGCCGGCCTTCTGCGCCGCGTCGATGCCTTCCATGACCTTGTCGAAATCGCCCCAGCGGGTGACCTTGCGGAACTTGTCGGGATTGAGCGTATCGAGCGAGACGTTGATGCGGCGCACGCCGCAATCGTAAAGCTCGGCGGCATGGCGCGAAAGCTGCGAGCCGTTGGTGGTCAGCGTCAGTTCGTCGAGGCCGGAGCCGATCTTTTCGCCGAGCTTGCGCACCAGATACAGGATGTTCTTGCGCACCAGCGGTTCGCCACCGGTCAGCCTGATCTTGCTGACACCCTTGGCGATGAAGGCGGAACAGAGACGATCGAGCTCTTCGAGCGTCAAGAGATCCTTCTTCGGCAGGAACGTCATATTCTCCGCCATGCAATAGGTGCAGCGGAAATCGCAGCGGTCGGTGACGGAGACGCGGAGATAGGTGACTGCCCGGCCGAGAGGGTCGATCATCGGATGTGCATCTGCGGCGAGCGGCGATGCGTTGCCTATCGTTCCGACTCTCGTATTCACAAATTCCTCCGCAACGGACCCGCCAGATGGGATCGTTGCCTGTTTTCAAGCGCTATCGTTCTATTTGTGCATATGTGATTGCCACGTCAAGGGAAACGGAATTCGCACACGCGAATTTGCGCTTGCCTCGAAAAAGCCGAGCGCCTACTTCTCCAAGGGAAAGAGGTGATAGAGATGAGCGATATCTGGCCGAGTGAACTTCGCGTTTCGAAAGACCGTCAGCGGCTGGTTGTGACTTTCAACGACGGCCAGAGCTTCGACCTTTCAGCCGAACTCTTGCGCGTCCTGTCGCCCTCGGCCGAAGTGCAGGGCCATGGGCCGGGACAGAGGGTGACGGTGCCGGGCAAGCGCAATGTCGCCATCGTCTCGATGACGCCCACCGGCAATTACGCGGTCCGGATCGGCTTCGACGACATGCACGATACCGGTATCTACACCTGGACTTATCTGCGTGAACTCGGTGTCCGAGGGGCAGAGCTGTTTTCGGCCTATGAGGACGAACTCAGGGAAAAGGGCATGAACCGCGACACCGCGGAAAAGCCGCGCTGAAATCCAATAGATAGCCATCGGGGGACACATGGCGAAAGCGAATAGAAAGAACTGGCTGCGCGCCAAGGGCAGCGCCGCCGGCAGCAAGGTGACTTTTCTCGAACTGTTCTTCGATCTGGTCTTCGTCTTTTCGATCTCGCAGCTTTCGCATGCGCTTGCCGCCCATTATACGCCGCTCGGTGCTGCCGAAGCGGCAGTGATGACCTTCGCCGTCTGGTGGGTGTGGATCTTCACCACCTGGGTGACGAATTGGCTCGATCCCGACAGGATGCCGGTGCGCGGCATGCTGGTGGCGCTGATGATGCTGGGGCTGGTGCTGTCGGCCTCCATCCCCGAGGCCTTCGGCGACAAGGGACTGCTCTTTGCCGGCGCCTATGTGACGATGCAGGTCGGCCGCTCGCTGTTTGCGACCTATGCGATGACGCGTGTCGACCGGGCCAATACGCTTAATTTCTCGCGCATCACAAGCTGGCTCGCGGTCGCCGCCGTCTTCTGGATCGCCGGTGGGCTCTTGGAGCATGAAGCCCGGCTTATCGCATGGCTGATCGCCCTGGCGATCGAATATGCCGGTCCGGCCGCGGGCTTTGCGGTGCCTGGGCTCGGCCGCTCGAGGCCAGGCGACTGGGATGTTTCCGGCGCGCACATGGCTGAGCGCTGCGCGCTCTTCGTCATCATCTGCCTCGGCGAGGCGATCCTGGTTTCGGGCCGCACCTTTTCCGAACTGCCGATTTCGGGTCTGACCAGCGTGATCTTCGTGACTGCCTTCATCGGCACGGTGGCCATGTGGTGGCTCTATTTCCGTTTCGGCCACGGGCGCGCAGCTCATCGCATCGAGCATGAGGAGACGCCGGGGGCTCTGGCGCGGCAGGCTTTCACCTACGCGCATATCCCGATTCTGGCCGGCATCATCGTGCATGCGGTGGCGGTCGAATTCATGTTCTCGCATCCGCACGAGACGGGCGCTTTCGGCGTCGCCGCGGCGGTGCTCGGCGGCTCCGGCCTGTTCCTCGCCGGCAATCTCTGGTTCAAGGGCGCGACCAGCGGGCGGATACCGCTGTCGCATCTTGCCGGCCTCGTACTGGTGATCCTGCTGGCCTTCGTGGCGCCCTTTATCGAGCTCTATTTGCTGGGAATCCTGGCGACGCTTGTGCTGATCATTGTCGCCGCCTGGGAATACCGGTCGCTGAGCGGCACATCGGCGGCACCGTCGCTGCATTGAACTCAAGCGCCTCGCCTCGAACTTGGTTCATGCGAGGCGTTTGAAGGTCCTTTTATGCATGTCGTCCTCCCAAACCCGCTGCACACTTTTGGGCGACATGCATTAATCGTCGTCGCGTAGGTCCTTGAGCAGCACGGTGATGATGCGCTCCATCGAGGTGGCGGTCGCCATGCATTGCTCGATCGGTTCCTCGGAGAGCGTGCGTTCGATGAGATCGGTCTGAATCGCCATCGCCGCCTCGGTCACTCTGCGGCCTTCGTCGGTGAGATAAAGGCGCAAAACGCGCTTATCGCGCTCGTCGCCGCGCCGCTCGATCAGCCCGCGCGTTTCCATCTGCGGCAGCAACATGCTCATATTGGAGCGGCCGACGAGGAGCTTGCGCGCCAGCTCCTGCTGCGAAATGCCTTCGAAACGGTAGAGATTGACGAGGATATCGAGATGCGGTGGCTTGATGTCGAGATCGGCAAGCGAGCGGGCCAGGGATTGCTGCATGAGCTGGCAGGCGCGTGCCACCGCGATCCAGCTGCGAAAACGCGGATGATCCCACGGTAGGGATTGATTTTTGTTCATCGTTGTACTTTATTGTTCAGTGTTGAACAGTCTTTTGGATTCCCACTATGACAAATTTCACGCTTAAGGTCACCCGCCTCGGATTCCGGGTTTTGCAGGCGATTTCGCCTGATCTGGCGGGCAGGGCGGCATTCCGGCTGTTCTGCCGAACGCCATCGCCGCGGCCGAAGGGCGAGAAGGCAAAGGCGGCGCATGCGGCGGGTGCGGCGCGGCTTGCAGGCGCCGAACGCTTCGTCCTCAGGCTTGCCGGCGGCGCCAAAGCGCATGCCTATCGCCTGAACGGCGGGGCGATCGGCCAGCGCAAGCGCTATCTTGTCACACATGGCTGGGGCTCGAGCGCTGTTTACATGACCGATCTCGTCTCGATGCTGGCGGCGACGGGTGCCGAGGTGGTGGCGCTTGATTTTCCCGGCCACGGGCATGCGGGCGGACGCTTCCTGCATATGGGGCTTGCGGTCGAGGCGATCGCGGCGGCAGGGGAGCGGTTCGGCGCATTCGACGCAGCGATCGGCCATTCCTTCGGCGGCGCGGCACTGATGGTCTCGGCGGGAGGCCTGATCCCTGATGCGGCGCCCGTTACCGGCGAGCGACTGGTGCTGATCGGCGCACCGAGCGAGATGGCTTGGCTTTTCACCGATTTCGGCCGGATGATCGGCCTTCTCCACCCTGCGCAGGCCGTGCTGGAAAATGAGGTTCATCGCGTCACAGCGCGGAGACTCGGGGATTTCGACGCGAGCAATACGGCGGGCTCGATCGGCCGGCCGATCCTGGTGATACACGCCGAGGACGACAAGGAAGTGTCAGCGGCCCATGCCCGGCGTTACGGCGCGGCGGGAAATAGAGTGCGGCTGTTCTGGGCAAACGGATTCGGTCACCGGCGCATCATCGGTGCGCCTCCGGTGCTCGGCGTGATCGCGGCTTTTCTCGACGGCGGCGTGGACGAGGACGCCTATGAAAGCATCAAAAAAGATGCGGAGATCATTCCGTTTTTTGACCTTCCGGTGAGGCGCGCGGCATTGTAGCGTCCGCCGCAAGATCAAGCCGCTGCGGAACGCCTCATGAAAATCATCGACAGCATCGAAGAGCTCAATACGATCTATGGCGCCGGCCTGTCGCAGGCCTCTGTCGACAAGGTGACCAAGCGGCTGACGCCGCTCTATCGCGAGATGATCGAGATCTCGCCGTTCGCGGCGCTTGCGACCGTCGGGCCGGAAGGGCTTGATTGTTCGCCCCGTGGCGATCTCAGCGGCGTGGTGCGCGTCATCGACGACGAGACGCTTCATCTGCCGGACTGGCGCGGCAACAACCGGGTCGATTCGCTCTCCAACATCGTGCGCGACCCCA
The DNA here is from genome assembly GCF_900094625.1 of Rhizobium aethiopicum. GTDB lineage: Bacteria > Pseudomonadota > Alphaproteobacteria > Rhizobiales > Rhizobiaceae > Rhizobium > Rhizobium aethiopicum. The sequence continues at coordinate 234,316 of NZ_FMAJ01000001.1, forward strand.
GGCTTGCGCTGATGTTCCTCATCCCGGGCTCGAATACAACGATGCGCATCAACGGCCGCGGTGTCGTGTCGAACGACGAGGCCCTGCTTTCGAGTTTCGAGATGGATGGCAAACATCCGCGGACCGTCATCGTCATCTCGATCGACGAGGTCTATTTCCAGTGCGCGCGCGCCGTGATGCGGGCCGAACTCTGGAATGGCGAGCACTTTGCCGATCCGGCGCGGCTGCCGACGCCGGGTCAGATGCTGAAGGCCGCCGTCGGCGAATTCGACCAGGAAACCTACGACCGGGAATGGCCCGGACGGGCGGCGAAGACGATGTGGTGAACGGCCGTCATCATTGTGACGGTTCGGTTTTGACAGAGCTCGCCGTTTACTCGACGGAATCGTCGGTGCCGAGGATCTGCTGCCGCATATGCGGATGCTCGGAACAAGCCCGAGCATGACGGAAGAGAGGTTGTCACCTATTGGCGACAGCGGACTTAACGCGAGGGTTCGCCGTCAGGCCTTGTAGATCAGCCAGCTCTTGCTGAAGTCCTTCTGCATGCCGTCCTGATAGAGGACTATGCAGTTGCGCCCGGCGTTCTTGGCGCCGTAGAGGGCGATGTCGGTCTTGCTGTAGAGCTCGCCGGCATCCTCCGCATGCGAGGCCATGCAGATGCCGATCGAGACGGTGATCGGGCCGTAATTCACTCGCGTGCGGGAATTCTTGAACGGGGTCGTTTCCAGCGTGTGGCGGATGCGCTCGGCGATCGCCGTCACTTCCTCGGCTGTGTTCCCGTCGATGATCAGGGCAAATTCCTCGCCGCCGGCGCGGGCGACGAAGACGTCTCGCCGGACATTGCTGCGGATGACGGAGGCGACGGTGGCGAGGATCTTGTCGCCGACCGGATGGCCGTAGGTGTCGTTGATCTTCTTGAAATTGTCGATGTCGGCGAGCAGCAGCGCCGTCACCGGCCGCATGCCGGGATTGTTGAAGACGGCGGCGAGGCGGTCGTCGAAGGCGCGGCGATTGGAAAGGCGCGTCAGCGAGTCGGTGTTGGCGATGCGCTTGTATTCGTCGAGTTCCTTGCGGACCTGGTCCATCTCCTGCGAGCGCTGGACGACGTCCTCGACGGTGCGTTCGCCATGCGCCATGGTGTCGCCAGTCGCCTGGCTGAGCAGTTCGATGGCGCTTTCGATCAGCTCGACGCTGGCGTTGCTCTTGGAGGTGATGCGTTTATGGGTCTCGCCGAGCAGCCGGGTATAGCTTTCGAGAGAGCTCTGCTCCTGCCTGAGGATCCGCAGCAGCCCGTCGAGTTCTCCCGATATGCGGGTATGGGCGTCGTCGAAGACGCGGGCCGGGCCAGTGGTGAAGTATTGAGAGCCGAGCGCATCGAGTTCGGCTTGGGTCGCTTGGCTGCCGAGGGCTGCGAGTTCGCGGGTGAGGGCGGGATTGGAGCCGATATAAGCCTCGTAAAAGAGTTCGTAATTACGCGGTATCGGCGCAACGCCCATCGAGCGCATGGCATAGGTGATCTGACCCGCGACGTCGGGAACCTGCACCTTGGGCGCGACAGCCGTATTCATCCGGCGAACTCCTCATGTATTCAAAGGCAATATTTTATTTGTTAGCTTAAATTTCTTGGGAAAAGATTAAAGCGACATATACCAAAGATTACATGCGACAACTACGTATCGGGTCAATACTTCAATTATGCCTATGATTTTCCATGGAAAAACGTATCTTTGCCGAAACAGTGCATACTCGTTGTACGGGAGCAGTGTTTAAAAAACTTACAGTTCTTTTCTCGCTGATGATCGTATTCATCTTGTCGACATCCAGTTTTGGTCGCCTCCTATTTGAGTCTGCATATTCGGGGATGATAAATTCCAGTGGTAAACCCGACCGCCGGCAGAAAACCGGGGCGTGAGATCATGGAAAGGTCCCGTGCCATTTCTGTCGCCATCCTCGGTTTCACCATCTTCGCAGGCGGCGCTCTGCTGCTGGAGAACACCGGCCTCTTTGCCGGCGCATTCCGAACGGAGATCCTGGCGAGGGTGGATGAAGGGGACGTGGTAAGCGCTGCAGATGTTCAGTAATGCAGTATCGGAAGGTGGTGCCGTGTGGCCCCCTCATCTGCCTGCCGGCATCTTCTTCCCGGTGGGGAAAAGGGACTCGCGGCGGCGTCTCGCTCCTCTTGGAAGGAGTCATTGTGGAAACGAGGGCAAACGGCTTGCTCCCCCTTCGCCCCAGCGGGGAGAAGGTGGCTCGAAGGGTCGGATGAGGGGGCGGCACGGCACGCCATCGATTGCCCTTCACCAGGCTTCAATCACAGCTGCACCCAGTCACCCCAAATTCAGCTCCTGGAAGAAATCATTGCCCTTGTCGTCGATAACGATGAAGGCGGGGAATTCTTCGACCTCGATCTTCCAGACCGCCTCCATGCCGAGCTCGGGATACTCGAGTACCTCGACCTTGCGGATGCAGTCCTGTGCGAGGCGGGCGGCGGGGCCGCCGATCGAACCCAGGTAGAAGCCGCCATGTTTCTTGCAGGCCTCGCGCACGGCGCGCGAGCGGTTGCCCTTGGCGAGCATCACCATCGAGCCGCCGAAGGCCTGGAACTGGTCGACGTAGCTATCCATGCGGCCGGCCGTCGTCGGCCCGAAGGAGCCGGAGGCGTAGCCGGCCGGGGTTTTGGCGGGGCCGGCGTAGTAGACCGGGTGGTTCTTCAGGTAATCGGGCATTCCTTCGCCCTTTTCCAGCCGTTCGCGGATCTTGGCATGGGCGAGATCGCGGGCGACGATGATCGTGCCGGTCAGCGAAAGGCGCGTCTTGACGGGATGCCTGGAGAGTTCGGCGAGCACTTCGGCCATCGGCTTGTTGAGGTCGATATGCACGGTCGATTCCGACAGCTTCGCTTCGTCGATCTCGGGCATGTATTTCGACGGGTCGGTTTCGAGCTGCTCGACGAAGATGCCGTCGCGGGTGATCTTGCCCTTGGCCTGACGGTCGGCGGAACAGGAGACGCCGAGGCCGATCGGCAGCGAGGCGCCGTGGCGGGGCAGGCGGATGACGCGCACGTCATGACAGAAATACTTGCCGCCGAACTGGGCGCCGACGCCCATCTGCTGCGTCAGTTTGTGGATTTCCTTTTCCATTTCGACGTCGCGGAAGGCGTGACCGCTCTCGGACCCCTCGGTCGGCAGTTCGTCGAGATAACGCGTCGAGGCGAGCTTGACCGTTTTCAGGTTCATCTCGGCCGAGGTGCCGCCGATGACGATCGCCAGATGGTAGGGAGGACAGGCCGCTGTCCCTAACGTCAGGATCTTCTCCTTAAGGAAGTCGATCATCCGGTCGTGGGTCAAGAGCGAGGGCGTGCCCTGATAGAGGAAGGTCTTGTTGGCCGAGCCACCACCCTTGGCCACGAAGAGGAAGTCGTAAGAGTCCGTGCCTTCCTCATAGATATCGATCTGCGCCGGCAGATTGTTCTTGGTATTCTTCTCCTCGAACATTTTTATGGGTGCAAGCTGCGAGTAGCGCAGGTTCTTTTTCTCATATGCGTCGAGTACGCCCCTGGAGAGTGCTGCCGCATCTTCGCCCTCCGTCCAGACCCTGCGGCCCTTCTTGCCCATGATGATTGCCGTGCCGGTGTCCTGGCACATGGGCAGCACGCCGCCGGCGGCGATATTGGCGTTCTTCAGGAGATCGTAGGCGACGAAGCGGTCGTTGTCGGTCGCCTCCGGATCGTCGAGGATCGAGGCGAGCTGTTTCAAATGGCCGGGGCGCAGCAGGTGGTTGATGTCGGCAAAGGCGGTTTCGGCTAGCAGACGCATGCCCTCCGGCTCGACGGTCAAAATTTCCTGGCCCTTGAAGGTGTCGACCGAGACGTGATCACCGCTGATCTTGCGATAGGGGGTGGCATCCTTGCCGAGGGGGAAGAGATCGTCAGCCATCGAAGTGACCTTTCTGCTGGGCGCGCGTCGCTAAATTGGAACCGGTCTAAAACTACCGCCAGGCAAAAGCAATCTGAGCCCAAGCTTTCGTTTCTAATGTGTCGGCGCGATGGGTCGTCCGCCATCCTGACGAGACGACTGCAAGTTGATTTGCAGTGAAGGTCGGTTCATATTTCGGCGGCGTTAACCTGCGGGGGCTTCCGATGGCGAATGCAAAGCCGATTGCTAACGACGACCTCTTCATTTCATTCGAACATGACCCGATCAGAGGGAACCTGCTCGGCAACGACAGCGATCCCGAGGGAGCGACCCTTTATCTCCGCTTTTTCGATGGTGTCCGGGTCGATGCGAAACAGGGACTGATGCAAGAAACGATCATACAAGGGAAGTACGGGACCTTCACCGTGCGGCCCGACGGCCATTTCACCTACGAGCTGGATTACACGCTCGACGTGGTGAAGAACCTGCGGGCGCACGAACAGCTGATCGAGGAGATCCGCTACAAGATCTCCGATGGCGTCGGGGGGACGGATGTCGGCGTTTTGACCCAGGCGATCGACGGCGTCAACGAAGAAGACAAGTACCACGAGGTCCTCGATTTCGACGATATGGGCGTCTTGTCGAGGGCGGATAATTTCTCGCTCCCCAATTACCGGGGCTTTGCGCTCTCGGTGAACGGCAGCCACGACGTGACGCTCCTGAACGGCATCGTCTACGATACGATTGCGGGCGTCGATGCCATTACTGAGGATGGATTCAGCGATACCGTTCTATCTCCCGGTTCTGCGCCCGTAAGCTTGAAATTGCTCGATGGCGGGGAATTCACCTTTCAGAGCGTCTCGATCGCCGAATTGTCGGCAGCGCCCTTCCACTTGACGCTCACCGCCCTGAACGACGGCCAGATTGTCTATCAGCAGGAACTCGAGGTCACCGGCCCCAGTCTCGAGGTCAATCTCGAAGACATCGAGGAAATCCGTTTCGACTTCATGGGGAGTTCTGTGGTGATGGACAATTTTTCGTTGTTGGTTTGAGGCTGTCTGATGTGCTGTGGGATTACCCACTATTCGGTGCCAGCAGGGGGCGGGGTTTTGACCGCGATGGTGAGAAATACAGGGGAGGCGCCTCACTCATCCTTCCTGTGCTTGTAACAGGAAGGACGGAGCAAGTGGCTACCTAGTCCATTCGCTCATGCTCATCGTGTGCCTCTCACCCTAACCATCTCCCCGTAAAAACGGAGAGAGGGGACGCGCCCTGTGAGAGGTGGGCGAGCGGGGAGCAGAGAGTGTGCGGCATGGTCCCTTCGCCCCGTTTACGGGGGAGAAGGTGGCGGCAGCCGGATGAGGGGCTTGCGTATCGCGGCCCTTTTACTTCGGCCCGATCATAGTTTCCGGGCGGACGATCGCGTCATATTCTTCCGATGTCACCAGTCCGCTGGCAAGCGCCTCTTCCTTCAGCGTCGTGCCGTTCTTGTGCGCCGATTTGGCGATCTTGGCGGCGGCGTCGTAACCGATCTTCGGGGCGAGGGCGGTGACCAGCATCAGCGAGCGTTCGAGGCCAGCCTTGATGTTGTCCTCGCGCGCCTCGATGCCGACAACGCAATTGTCGGTGAAGGAGACGGCGGCGTCGGCGAGCAGCTGCACCGACTGCAGGAAGTTATAGGCCATCATCGGATTGTAGACGTTGAGCTCGAAATGACCTTGGCTGTTGGCGAAGGTCAGCGCGGCGTGATTGCCGAAGATGTGAATGCAGACCTGCGTCAGCGCCTCGCACTGGGTCGGATTGACCTTGCCGGGCATGATCGATGAGCCGGGCTCGTTTTCCGGCAGCGCCAGCTCGCCGAGGCCGGCGCGTGGGCCGGAACCGAGCAGGCGGATATCGTTGGCGATCTTGAAGAGGGCGGCAGCCGCCGCATTGATGGCGCCATGGGAGAAGACCATGCTGTCATGCGAGGCAAGCGCCTCGAATTTGTTCGGCGCGGTGACGAAGGGCATGCCTGTGATATCAGCAATCTCTTCGGCGACCTTTTCGGCAAAGCCGACCGGCGCATTGAGGCCGGTGCCGACGGCGGTGCCGCCCTGAGCAAGTTCGCAGAGGCCGGGCAGCGTCATTTCGATGCGCCTGATGGCGGAGCCCACTTGGGCGGCATAGCCGGAAAATTCCTGGCCGAGCGTCAGCGGCGTCGCATCCTGGGTGTGGGTGCGGCCGATCTTGATGATGTGGCTGAATTCCGTGACCTTCATGTCGAGGGCGGCATGCAGGTGCTTCAGGGCCGGCAGCAGATGATGGGCGATCCGTTCGGCGCAGGCGATGTGCATAGCCGTCGGATAGGTATCGTTCGACGACTGGCTCATATTAACGTGATCGTTCGGGTGCACCGGCTTCTTGGAACCCATGACTCCGCCAAGCATTTCTATGGCACGATTGGAGATGACTTCATTGGCGTTCATGTTCGACTGCGTGCCGGAACCTGTCTGCCAGACGACCAGCGGAAAATGGTCGTCGAGCTTGCCGTCGATGACTTCCTGGGCGGCATCGACGATGGCCTTGCCAAGGGCCGGATCGAGCTGGCCGAGCGACATGTTGGCGCGGGCAGCGGCCTGCTTGACGATGCCGAGCGCACGGACGATCGACAGCGGCTGCTTTTCCCAGCCGATCCTGAAATTGCCGAGCGAACGCTCGGCCTGGGCGCCCCAATATCGGTCGGCGGCGACGTCGATTGGGCCAAAAGTATCGGTTTCGGTGCGGGTAGCGGTCATGGAGTTTGCCTTCCTGTCGCATGCTGTTTTCGGGCATCTACGAAAGATGAGGTCTTATAGGTTGGAAAGCCCGACAAGAAAACCGGATGCGGCGCGAAATATTGAAGGCGGTAGTCATGTTTGCGCTGATGGGTGGCCGTGCTTTTTCGGCCACGTTGAAAATTTTATGCGCCGGGACGTTTTTAGCGCACTGGTCTGGCGGCAAAAATTCGGTAAAAAATTAACTAATAATTTCATAATTTTGTGTGAACTGCTGCACGGCGCCGTGCAGAATTTCCGTCACATAGAATTGAGTCCGCCGGCGCTGGCGGCGAAGGCCGGTTTCTGATCAATGGGGCCCTACGCTGCTTGCATTTCGCGGGATTTGAACTTGAGCCTTGCGCTCGTGACAAGAACAGCATGACACCGGGACTGGAATATATATGACGTTCGTTTTGAAAAGCGCGGTATCCGCAATGGCAATTTCCTGCGGGCTGACAGTGATGATTGCCGCTCCCGCGCACGCCTATACGCTGATGGATATGCTGCGCGGTGACAGGCAGCGGAACCAGAGCACCATTTTCATGGACCAGATGCCGCCCGGGCGTGTGGGGCCGCGTGGCAGCGCCGGCACGCTCGGCGGGCTCGATCCGGAGGCACCGCTGCCGAAGGTGAGCGGTCCACGTTATTACACCTATAAGACCGAGACGCTGCAGTTCGTCGATACCAGCAGGTTCGCGGACCCCATCGTCACCGGTGCGGTTGCCGAAGTTTCTCCAGCCGGCGAAGCCATCGCGGAACCGGTGGTGCAGCGCCGATTCCTGGCGCAGGCCAAGGTCCGCGCCAATGCCGACGTCGCCAAGGCGCTCGAAGCCTATTATGGCGACAACCGCAATCCGCTTGTCTGGGTCGATGGCAACCAGATCAACGAGCGCGCCAAGTCGGCGATGGCGACGCTTGCCGATGCGTCCTCGGTCGGGCTCGATCCTGCCGATTACGCTATTCAAGCGCCTGCGATCGATCCGGCAAATCCAGACCCCGCCGCCCGTGACCGGGCGCTGACGCAATTCGAGCTCGACCTCTCGGCCAAGGTGCTGGCCTTCGTCCAGGATACGGTGCGCGGCCGCATCGACCCCAACAAAATTTCCGGCTATCACGATTTTCAGCGCAAGGTCGTCAACCTGACGCCGATCCTGAAGCTCGCCCGCATGAGCCCCGATGTCGGCGCTTACATCGCCAGCCGCTCGCCCGATAGCCCGCAGTTCCTGGCGCTGAAGACGGAGCTTGCCAAACTTCGCGCCGTCGACGGCAATGAGGAGCGGATCGTCATTTCGCTCGACAAGCTGCTGAGGCCCGGCGAAAGCTCGCCGGAGATCGCCAATATCGTCAAGGCGCTGCAAAAGCATGGCTCCGAGACGCTGAAGACCGATCATGCCACGACATTTGCAGCCTATGCGGGCGGCAGCGATTATTCGCCCGACATCGTCTCCCTGGTCGAAGATTTCCAGAAGGAGCGCGGCCTGAAGTCCGATGGCGTCATCGGCCAGGCAACGGTGCGCGCAATGATTGGCGGGGACACGAACGCCTCGAAAATCGACAAGCTCGTCGTCGCCATGGAGCAGGCGCGCTGGCTGCCGGAAGACCTTGGTTCCCGCTACGTCATGATCAACCAGCCGGCCTACATGGCCTACTACCATAATGACGGCAAGGAACAGCTGTCGATGCGCGTGGTGGTCGGCGGCAAGAACAATCAGACCTACTTCTTCAATGACGAGATCGAGACGGTGGAGTTCAACCCTTTCTGGGGCGTGCCGCAGTCGATCATCATCAATGAGATGTTGCCGAAGCTGCGCTCGGACCCGAACTACCTCGATCAACTGGGTTATGAGGTTGAGGTGAACGGGCACGCTGTCGCCTCGTCCAGCGTCGACTGGTACGGCTCGACCGATAATGTTTCGGTGCGTCAGCCGCCAAGCAGCGACAATGCCCTTGGCGAACTGAAGATCCTGTTCCCGAACAGCCACGCCATCTATATGCACGATACGCCGTCGAAGAGCTTCTTCAAGCGTGACATGCGGGCGCTCAGCCACGGCTGCGTGCGCCTTGCCGACCCGCGCGCGATGGCGGCGGCCGTCCTCGGCACGAGCGTTCAGGACATTGCCAAGCAGATCGCCAGCGGCCAGAACCATGCGGTGAAGGTGCCGCAAAAGATCCCGGTCTACGTCTCCTATTTCACCGCCTGGCCGAACAAGGATGGCGTGGTGGAATATTTCGACGATGTTTACGGGCGCGACGCTTATGTCGACAAGGCTTTCGATGCGACCACCAAGGCGCGTGGGGCGCAGATCTGACGCCTGATTTTGTGATGGTTTTGACGGGTGGGCGGTCCTTGGACCGCCCGTTTTGTTTTGGCGGTGGTCCTTCGGATGGGCAAGGGTGTGCCGTGTGGCACCCCCTCTGTCCTGCCGGATATTCCCCCTTGAGGGGGAGATGGTCGGCAGGACAGAGGGGGGGCGCCTTACGGAATGCCGTCAGAGGATAAGAGCCAGCCCCGCCTTTAAACTGCTACCTTTGCCGCAGAACCCTTCAGCAAACTTTCCACCAGTTCCGGGGTCAGCTCATCGTAATGGGTGATGATGACATCCGGATCGAGGCTCGAGACCGGCACATCGGAATAGCCGAAAGGCACGGCGATCGACGGCACGCCGGCGTTTTTAGCGACGGCGATATCGTTGATGCTGTCGCCGATCATGACAGTTCGGGAAACATCGCCGCCGGCGCGCTCTATGGTGCCGGTCAGGTGGCGGGCGTCGGGTTTGCGGTATTCGAAGCTGTCGCCGCCGGTGACGGCGTCGAAATAGTGGGTGAGGTCGAGCTTGTCGAGCAGACCGAGCGCGAGGTTCTCCATCTTGTTGGTGCAGACGGCGAGGCGGTAGCCGGCGGATTTCAGGCGATCCATTGCGGCGACCAGGCCAGGATAGGGCTGGGTGGCGCCCGGCATGTTGCCGGCATAATGGGCAACGAAGCGTTCCACCAGCGGCGGCAGGGTCTCCGCCGAGACCGGATGGCTGCGCAGCCGGCAGGCGCGCTCGATCATGACGCGGGCGCCCTGGCCGACGAGATGGGTGAGGTCGTCATAACTGACAGGCTCAAGGCCGAGGGCCGCGATCGTATGGTTCAGGCTTTCGACCAGGTCAGTGTGCGTGTCGAGGAGCGTACCGTCGAGATCGAAGACGACGAGCGGAGCAGGGGCAGGTGTCAAGGGGCTTGCCTTTTCGAGCGGTGTCCAGGGGAACGAACGCTCGTCCCGGGAGCGATGGGTGCTCCTGAGGTAGGCGATTGCGCGGCGGAAAGCAACGTCCGGGTAACGGCCGGGGAAGCCGCAGACGTTTGTTTCGGCTTTTCATTTTCCGTGATGATTTGACTTTCGTTTGCCTGACGAGCCGTGTAAACAGCACATCCAACGCAATATCGGGAGCTGGCTGCGCATGGATGCGCGCGAAATAAAGATCAAGGCCGCCGAGGCAGCACTCGCTTATGTCGAAAGCGGGATGCGTCTCGGCATCGGCACGGGGAGTACGGCGGAGGAATTCGTCCGCCTGCTGGCGGAGAAGGTCGCGGGCGGATTCAAGGTCGAAGGTGTTCCGACCTCCGAACGAACGGCGAGGCTCTGCGTCGAGCTCGGTGTTCCGCTGAAGTCGCTTGACGAACTGCCGGCGCTCGATCTGACGGTCGACGGCGCCGACGAGGTCGATTCCGCGCTCCGGCTGATCAAGGGTGGCGGCGGCGCGCTGCTGCGCGAAAAGATCGTCGCCGCCGCTTCGGAGCGGATGATCGTCATCGCCGACGAGAGCAAGCTGGTGGATACACTGGGCGCCTACGCGCTGCCGATCGAAGTCAATCCGTTCGGCCTCGTCTCGACACGGATCGCCATCGAAAAGGTAGCCGCCAGGCTGGGTCTTTCCGGCGAACTCAACCTGCGCCAGTCCGGTGACGGAGAGTTTACCACGGACGGCGGTCATCACATCATCGATGCATCTTTTGGCCGCATTCCTGATGCAGAGGCGCTTTCGAGCGAGCTGAATTCCATACCCGGCGTCGTTGAACACGGGCTCTTTATCAATATGGCGGCACTTGCGATCATTGCCGGTCCTGCGGGTGCGCGCACGTTGCAGGCAAACAGATAACAGGAGCATACACTCATGATGAACATTGCAGGTCTTGGCCGTTTCGCCGCCGCGACCCTCGTTCTTTCCGGGCTTGCCTTCGGCTCTGCCGTTAAGGCGCAGGAGGTTTCTGAGGAGCAGTTGAAGGCGTCTCGTGCCGCGATCGACGCCATCGGCGCCACTGCCCAGTTCGACAATATCCTGCCCGGTCTCGCCGAACGCCTCAAGGCTGGCCTGATTCAGGATTCGCCGAACTACCAGGACATCATCTCCTCGACGGTCGACGCGCAGGCGCTGGCGCTGGCGCCGCGCCGCGGCGATCTCGAGAAGGAAGCAGCGCTCACCTATGCCAAGACCTTCACGGTCGACGAGCTGAAGGCGATCGCCGACTTCTACAATTCCGACGTCGGCAAGAAGTTGCTGAAGGACGGGCCGGTCGCTTCCCGCGAAACGGCGAAGGCCGCCGATATCTGGGCGCAGGGCATTTCCCGCGACCTGGAAAGGCAGAGCAATGCCGAGCTTTCGAAGGTCATCAAGGCCCCGCCGCCGGCAACCGACAGCCCGGTTGCTCCGGCTCCGGCCGCCCAGCAGTAAGATCTGCTGGTCAGAATTCGCGAAAGGCCCGGCATCGACCGGGCTTTTTTGTTATGATGCCGCAACTGTCCGGCGGAGCTTGGTGTGGCAGATATGTCCGATCATTACGAGGCTGTGCGAGTGCGCATATCAGGCCGGGTCCAGGGCGTCGGGTTTCGCATGTGGACGCGCGGTGAAGCGTCACGTCTTGGGCTGACCGGTTGGGTGCGCAACGAAGCGGACGGATCTGTCGCCGCCTTGATCGCCGGATCGGAGAGCGCGGTTTCGACGATGATCGAGCGTTTGAGACGCGGGCCCGCGGGGGCATCGGTTTCAGGCGTCGAGACGGAGGCGGTCCGGCTTGAGCGAATGCCGGTGGATTTCAACATCACCGGCTGACAGCGACATTCCGCCGAGGGATGCGATCGCAAGCACGCCGGCTCAGCCCCAATCTTTCGAGCTCTTTGCCAGTTGCCACACGCCTGTCTCATCCGGCTCGACCCGCTTGTTACCGCGGTAAAAGATCGGCACTCCGGTTTGCTTGTCCATTGCGAAGCGGCTCGGCGTGAACTTCTCATTCTCGTGGCCCTGGATGGCGAGGTTGAGGGCCTCCTTGAACTTGCCGGCCCTGCACAGGTTGGCGAAGAGAATCTGATCCATCTTTTGCTCCGGCATTTTTTTGGTCCGCCAACTGCCTGCCAGTCTGATGTGACCGGGTCAACCGCTTATGGAGATTCGCCAGGAGAGAACGTCATGACGCGGGAGCGGGCTTTTGTTTTCATGACGATCGCCCCTATATCAGGAACGTCCTTCCTCTGATTCCCTCCCGGAGCTTCTCATGTCTTCCTATGATTACGACCTTTTCGTCATCGGCGGTGGTTCCGGAGGCGTGCGCGCTGCGCGCGTCGCCGCCTCGCTCGGCAAGAAGGTGGCGATCGCGGAGGAATATCGCTACGGCGGCACATGCGTCATCCGCGGCTGCGTGCCGAAGAAACTCTTCGTCTATGCCTCGCAGTTCCACGAGCATTTCGAGGATGCGGCAGGCTTCGGCTGGACTGTCGGCGAAAACAGCTTCGACTGGAAGAAGCTGGTGGCCGCAAAGGATGTAGAGATCGCCCGGCTGGAAGGCCTCTACAAGAAGGGACTCGCCGGCGCCGATGCGGAGATTCTGGAAACGCGTGCCGAGCTTGTCGACACTCATACAGTACGGCTTGTGAAAACAGGACAGATGGTGACGGCAAAGACGATCGTTATTGCGACCGGCGGACGGCCGAATCCGCATGTCGCACTTCCCGGTCACGAGCTTTGCATCTCCTCCAACGACGCCTTTCATCTCGAAGAACTGCCGGGATCGATTGTAATCGCCGGCGGCGGCTACATCGCCGTCGAGTTTGCCAATATCTTCCATGGCCTTGGGGTGGCGACGACGCTGATCTACCGCGGCGCCGAAATCCTCTCGCGCTTCGACGAAGACCTGCGGCGAGGTCTTCACGAGGCGATGGTTGCCAAGGGCATTCGCATCCTCTGCCACGACACGCTGCAGCAGGTTTCGAAGGGCGAGGACGGACTCGTTCTGGAGACGCTGAACAGCGGCACGCTGCAGGCCGATGTGGTGATGCTGGCGCTCGGGCGCGATCCCTACACGGAGGGCCTTGGCCTCGAGGCGGCCGGCGTTGCCGTCGACGAGCGCGGCGCCATCATCGTCGACGACTATTCCCGCACCAACATCGAAAACATCTACGCGCTCGGTGATGTCACCAATCGGGTACAGTTGACGCCGGTCGCGATCCACGAGGCGATGTGCTTCATCGAGACCGAGTACAAGAACAATCCCACCCGGCCGGATTACGATCTGATACCGACTGCGGTCTTCTCACAGCCGGAGATCGGCACCGTCGGCCTTTCTGAAGAGGAGGCAGGCAAGCGTTATGGGGAGCTCGAGGTGTACCGCGCCCAGTTCCGGCCGCTGAAAGCCACTCTTTCCGGCCGGCCCGAGCGGATGATTATGAAGTTGATCGTCGATGCGGCGAGCCGCAAGGTGGTGGGCGCCCATATCCTCGGCCACGATGCCGGGGAAATGGCGCAGCTGCTCGGTGTCACGCTGAAGGCCGGCTGCACCAAGGATGATTTCGACCGGACGATGGCACTGCATCCGACCGCGGCCGAAGAACTCGTCACCATGTATGCGCCGAGCTACCGTATCCGTGATGGGCAGCGCGTCTGAGCCTTTTAACTCGTGATGCGCGGCGCGCGAATGACCTTGAGGAAAAGCGCTTTCATCGCGTCGGCGATACCTTCGGTCGGGGTCACCTCGAAATAGAGGCCGGGTGAGGCGCATTCCTGCATCTTGGTCGGGATCTGGCTCTGGAAGGGGCTGATCCAGGTATTGTACCAGCTGTTTTTGGGCAGAGGCAGGTAGGTCGTGTAGAGTACCGCAATCCTGATGCCCTTGTCCTTCAGCGGCTTGCAGAAGGAGGTGTCGATCGGCTCCTGGCAACGTTTGCCCGTGAGTTTCTTGGTGCAGCCCTTCGGCTTCTCGCTGTCGCCAACGCCGTCAGAGACAAAGAACAGGATTTTCTGCGGCGTCGTGGAGGTGCTGCCGTCGCCCGGGGTGGTGATGATGTCTTTCATCTGCGTTAGCGCGTTGTCGAAGCTCGTCTGCTGGTCGTTGTTATAGCCCTGATACGGTATTGTCATCAGATCGACGGCGTCGGTGTAGCTGCGTACCTGGTCGAGATTGTCGGTCGGCGTGGATATTGTAGTGAGCTTTGCGTCTTCGGCCTTGGTGCCGAAGGTGTAAACCCCCATGCGGAATTGATTGGTGGAAACGCGCGTGGCCTTCGCAGTCAGCGTCAGTTCCTTGGTCGCCTGGCGCACGACGTCGATGCGCATGCTGACGCCGAGTTTCTTGGCGAGATTGTAGTAGTTGTTGCTATTCTGCGTTTCGTGACAGGCGAAGGCGCAGCTGTCACTCGTGTTCTTTTCCATCGTGGCGACGTCCTTCGCGGTGGCGCCGACGCCCATCGAGGGCGTATTGTCGAGCAGGATGTAGAAATCCATGAAGGCGGCGGTCTGGTATTCGGCTGTCGCCGTGCCGGAGATGGTGATGGAATCCCGGCCCAAAACGCGCATGAAGGTCGTCGGTAAGGTCGCGGTGAAGGAAACCTGCGAGTTCAGCTTGTTGGCGGTCTTGGTGACGTCGATGCCGAGATCAACCTGAATGTCAGTCAGTTCACCCGACATCTGAGCCATGAAGATGTTGCGGGCATCGGCCTTTCCAAGGGAGACCGCGCCGTTGCCGCTCATGGTCATCGCGGCGGCGACCGCTCCGGATTTTTCGGCGATTGAACCGACGGCGGCCGCATCGGCGGCGGCGTAGAGCTGCGTCCTCAGGCTGAGCGCATGGGCGAAATCCACGGCCATGCCGGCCGCGCCAAGGAGCGGCGCCATCAGCAATGCCGTCATGATGCCGAAATTGCCCGAGCGGTCCGATATGAAGCCGGGCGGAAGGATCGACATGTTATTTCCCCGATGTTGAACTCTCCCGGTTCTACATTCAAAGTCTAAAATATAGGGAAATCGACATGGTATATGCTGGTTTAACCGGTGAAGGCGGACAGTGGCGGCGTGAGGGTTAAGCTTCCGGCGATTGGCCTTTGCAAGCCTGATCTAAAAGTCTATAAGCCGCCGGATATCAAGACAGGGCATCCCAGGGACGGATGTGAATGAGGTGAGTGAGATGGCAGAGAATTGGACCCCGAGCAGCTGGCGGCAAAAACCCATCCTGCAGGTTCCCGAATATCCGGATGCGGCCGCCTTGGCGGCAACGGAGGCCACGCTCGCCAGCTACCCGCCGCTCGTCTTTGCCGGTGAAGCGCGCCGGCTGAAGAAGCATCTCGCCAATGTCGCGGAAGGCAACGGCTTCCTGCTGCAGGGCGGCGACTGCGCCGAGAGTTTCGCCGAACATGGCGCCGATAATATTCGCGACTTCTTCCGCTCCTTCCTGCAGATGGCCGTCGTTCTGACTTTTGGGGCGCAGCTGCCGGTCGTCAAGGTCGGCCGCATCGCCGGCCAGTTCGCCAAGCCGCGCTCCTCGAATGTCGAAAAGCAGGGCGAGGTGACATTGCCGGCCTATCGCGGCGATATCATCAACGGCATCGAGTTCACCGAAGAGTCGCGCATTCCCAACCCGGAACGCCAAGCCATGGCCTATCGTCAGTCGGCCGCGACGCTGAACCTTTTGCGCGCCTTCGCGATGGGCGGTTACGCCAACCTCGAAAACGTGCATCAGTGGATGCTCGGCTTCGTCAAGGACAGCCCGCAGGGCGAGCGTTACCGGAAGCTTGCCGACCGCATCAGCGAAACCATGGATTTCATGAAGGCGATCGGCATCACTTCGGAAAACCACCCGAGCCTGCGCGAGACCGATTTCTTCACCAGCCACGAGGCGCTGCTCCTCGGCTACGAGGAGGCGCTGACCCGGGTCGATTCCACCTCGGGCGACTGGTATGCGACATCAGGCCATATGATCTGGATCGGCGACCGTACGCGCCAGGCCGACCATGCGCATATCGAATATTGCCGCGGCATCAAGAACCCGATCGGCCTGAAATGCGGCCCGTCGCTGCAGGCCGATGATCTCCTGCAGCTGATCGACATCCTGAACCCCGGCAACGAAGCCGGGCGCCTGACGCTGATCTGCCGCTTCGGCCACGAAAAGGTCGCAGAAAACCTGCCGCGCCTCATTCGCGCCGTCGAGCGCGAAGGCCGCAAGGTCGTCTGGTCCTGCGACCCGATGCATGGCAACACGATTACGCTCAACAACTACAAGACCCGCCCCTTCGAGCGGATCCTGTCGGAGGTCGAAAGCTTCTTCCAGATCCATCGCGCCGAGGGCACGCATCCCGGCGGCATCCACGTCGAGATGACCGGCAAGGACGTGACGGAATGCACCGGCGGCGCCCGCGCCGTCACCGCCGACGATCTGCAGGACCGCTACCACACGCATTGCGACCCGCGCCTCAACTCCGATCAGGCGCTCGAACTCGCCTTCCTGCTTGCCGAGCGCATGAAGGGCGGCCGCGACGAGAAGCGCATGGTCGCCAATGGCTGAGGACAGCCCGAGACGGATGACGAAAAACCCGGCGTGACGCCGGGTTTTTTATTGCCTTCAGATACTGGCTTGGACGCTGTGCAGGTTGGCGTAGACCCCGTCCTGCGCCATGAGTTCGTCGTGGGTACCCTGTTCGACGATGCCGTCTGCCGTCAGAACCAGGATGCGATCGGCATGGCGGACGGTCGAGAGGCGGTGGGCGATGACGAGCGTGGTTCGGCCGTTCGCCAGGCTCAGCAGCGCCTGCTGTACTGCCCGTTCACTTTCGTTATCGAGTGCGCTGGTCGCCTCGTCGAAGATCAGGATCTCCGGATCCTTCAGGAAGGCGCGGGCGATGGTGATGCGCTGGCGCTGGCCGCCTGACAATTTGACACCGCGCTGGCCGATATCGGTGTCATAGCCATTGGGCAACGCCAAGATGAAGTCGTGCGCATTGGCCGCGCGCGCCGCCGCTTTGAGCTCGGCATCGGTCGCATCCGGCCTGCCGTAACGCAGATTTTCCGCCACGGTGCCGGCAAACAGGTAGACATCCTGCTGCACCACCCCGACATGGCGCCGCAGTGACGCCAGCGTCACGTCGCGAATATCGGTTCCGTCGATGCGGATTGCACCTGCCTCGACCTCGTAGAAACGCGGTATGAGCGCACAGAGCGTACTCTTGCCCACTCCCGAAGGGCCGACCAGCGCGACGAATTCTCCGGGGGCGATGGTGAGGGATAGCCGTTCCAGCACCTTGGGGCCATCGGCCTCGTAGCCGAAGCCGACGTCGGAAAAGCTGATCTCACCGCTTGGCGCCGGCATCGGACGGGCGTCCGGCCGATCGGTGATATCAGGATCGATCTCCAGGATTTCCATGGCTCTGATGAAACCGGTATAACCCTCCTGCCAGAGCCTCACGAAATTCGCGAGCCGCTGCACAGGATCAACCAAAACGCCGACGCAGAGCAAGAAGGTCAGCATGTCCGGGACGGTCAGGTCCGCTGCCAGGATGCGCAAGCCTCCTGCGACGATTACCAATATGGTGACAAGCTGGGCGAAGGTTTCCGTGCCGACGGAAAACCATGCCTCGCTGCGGTAGCCATCAGCGCGGCTTTGCAGGAAACGCTGGTTCTGCTCGGCGAAGCGCCGGCGTTCCAGTGCCTCGTTGGCGAAGGACTGGACGACACGGATTCCGGCAAGCGCATCCTCGACACGCTCGTTGACGGCCGCGATCTGCCGCTTGCTGGCTTCAAGCGCACGGTTCATGCGCCGGTTGAAATAGAGGGCATAGGCCACCGCCACCGGTGTCAGCAGCAGGATGAGGGTCGCCAACAGCGGGTCGATGAAGAACAAGACCAGCATAGCGCCGCCATATTTCAGAATTGCGATGGAGATATCCTCGGGGCCGTGGTGAAAGAGCTCGCCCAGCCAGAGGGAATCGTTGGTGATGCGGCTCATCAACTGCCCGGTGCGCTGGCGGTCGTAGAAGCTGAACGAGAGCTTCTGGCAATGCTCGAAGAGTTCCTGGCGCACCGTCGCTTCGATGCGGGCGCCCATCACGTGGCCGCGATAATCGACGAAGAAGATCGCCGCTATCTGGACAGCCAGAACGGCCAGCATCACACCGCCCATCGCAAGGATCTGAGCGAAGGCCTGCGGCGCGTCCGGGAGAGACAAAAGTCGGCTTGTGACGATGTTGGCGCAAAGCGGCAATGCCACCGCGGTGCCGGCGACGAGGATGGCGCAAAGCAGATCCGCCAGCAGCAGAGGCAGATGCGGGCGGTAGTACGAGAGGAATTTCCGCATACGCGACCAGCGCCGCTTGCGGTCGGCGTCGTGCAAACAGTCGCGGAAAAAATTCAGGAAGAGGTTACGACGGCGGGAGCTTTTCCTCGCGCGGGAGAACCGAATATTCATGAGGCAGAATGTCCTTGTGGGCGATGTTTCCTTTCTGTTTGGACAGGGTCGCTCTCATGTCAGTCTCCCAACGGTTGAATAAATCGAGGCTGTAGTATCACCGAGAACGGCCGCCGGTTCAACGCCATGCGAGAAGAGAACGGCGGTTGTTGTCGGCGGGCAACAGCGACGGCTCGCCAGCCACGCTTGCGCGGTGTGCATCCAAGCCTGCACCTTCAAGATTTCTGATCACTCGTTCAGGGGAATGGATTTGACGAGAAGGCCTTGTGGCCGCAAGTTCCTCCGGGATCGAGGAGAGAGATCATGGGCGAGCAACATACGGGCGGCTGTCTTTGCGGCGCTGTGCGATTTTCAATTCGGGCAAAGCCCGGACCTGTCGTCGGTTGCCACTGTTCCCAATGCCGCCGGCAGACGGGACTCTATTATGCCGCGGTCAATGTGCCGCGCACGGCGCTTTCGTTGGAAGACGACAAGGCGGTCCGTTGGTATCGCTCGAGCGGTGAGGCCCAACGCGGCTTCTGCCCGAATTGCGGTTCCGCGCTGTTTTGGCAGGGCGACGAATCGCCGGAGGTTTCGGTCCTGGCCGGAGCCTTCGACGAACCGACCGGTCTTGCCTTCAGCCATCACATCTACTGCGCCGACAAGGGCGATTTCTACGAGATGTCAGATGGCCTGCCGCAATATGACAAATATCCCGTCTAGGTTACCTTGCGTCAGGTCTTGTTGGCGAGCGCGGCGCTGAGGCGGGCTAGGTCTTCGCGCAGCGCCGTCAGTTCAGTGAGCACGCTCATGTCGATTTTCTGATGCAGCGAGAGCACCTCGAGTTCGGCTTTCAGATTGACCTCATAATCCTTGGCGGCCTCGAAGCGATCGCGTTCGGCTTGGCGGTTCTGCGACATCATGATGATCGGCGCCTGGATGGCGGCGAGCATCGAAAGGATCAGGTTCAGGAAGACGAAGGGATAAGGGTCGAAGGCGCCGCTCGCCAGGACGGCCGTATTGATCAGCGTCCAGGCGACGAGGAAAACCAGGAATGCGATGATGAACGACCAGGAGCCGCCGACGCGGGCGATGCCATCGGCGACACGCTCGCCGAAGGAAGCTTCGGCAGAGAAGGCGGCATTGACATCGGTCGAGATGATCTTGCGCTCGTGCGCTTTCTTCAACACGCGCTTTTCGATGATGCCGAGCTCATCGGCCGGCTTGTCGAAATGATGATGGAGGAAATTCGAAAGAGTATTCATGGCCGTGGTTTCCGATGTTGTCGGTTTGGCGCAGTATTCCGCTCCGCCGGTAAATTGCAATCTGTATCGATAGGCGCGGCGCTCTGGCGCACCCTTCACAAAAATTTCGTCACTGCCAGGTGGAGCTTTCGGAGCGAACATGTTGCCGTCGCCGAAGCTGCGAGCTAAATAAATGACATGACACAGGAAAACGCTCTCTCTGATATCTTCCGCATTGCCGTCGGTCAGCTCAACCCAACGGTTGGCGATGTCGCCGGCAATCTCGTCAAAGCTCGCGAGGCGCGCGCCGATGCGGCTCGGGAAGGCGCCCATCTGCTTATCCTGACCGAACTCTTCATCTCCGGCTATCCGCCGGAGGATCTGGTGCTGAAGCCGGCCTTCATCCGCGCGTGCTGGAAGGCGGTCGAAAGCCTGGCGGCTGATACCGCCGACGGCGGGCCGGGCGTCATTATCGGCTTTCCTCGGCAGGATGAGGCTGGACGGTACAATTCCGTCGCTGTGCTCGACGGCGGCAAGGTCATTGCGGTGCGCGACAAGGTCGACCTTCCGAATTACGGCGAGTTCGACGAGAAGCGCGTGTTCGATCAGGGCGCCATGCCGGGGCCGGTGAATTTCCGCGGCGTGAGGCTCGGCATCCCGATCTGCGAGGATATCTGGGGCGATCTCGGGGTCTGCGAGACGCTGGCCGAAAGCGGGGCCGAGATCCTGCTGTCGCCGAATGGTTCTCCCTATTATCGCGGTAAGGTCGATATCCGTCACCAGGTGGTGCTTAAGCAGGTGATCGAGACCGGTCTGCCGTTGATCTATGCCGCGCAGCTCGGCGGCCAGGACGAGCTCGTCTTCGACGGGGCTAGTTTCGCCTTCAATGCCGATAAGTCGCTTGCTTTCCAGATGAGCGAGTTCGAGACGGCGCTTGCGGTGACGACGTGGAAGCGCGGCGAAAGCGGCTGGCACTGCGCCGAGGGGCCGATGGCGCGTATCCCCGAGGGCGAGGAGGCCGACTACCGCGCCTGTCTGCTCGGCTTTCGCGATTACGTCAACAAGAACGGCTTCAAGACCGTCGTGCTTGGCCTTTCCGGCGGCATCGATTCGGCGATCTGCGCGGCCATCGCCGTCGATGCACTCGGTGAGGAGCGGGTGCGCACCGTCATGCTGCCTTACCGTTATACGTCCGAGGATTCGCTGAAGGACGCGGCCGATTGCGCGCAGGCGCTCGGCTGCCGCTATGATATCGTGCCGATCGAAGAGCCGGTGACGGGCTTCAGCAGCGCGCTTTCCGGTCTCTTCGAAGGCACGGAGAGCGGCATCACTGAGGAGAACCTGCAGAGCCGGGCGCGCGGCGTTATCCTGATGGCGATCTCCAACAAGTTCGGCGCGATGGTGGTGACGACGGGCAACAAGTCGGAAATGTCGGTCGGCTACGCCACGCTCTATGGTGACATGAACGGCGGCTTCAACCCGATCAAGGACCTCTACAAGATGCAGGTCTATGCGCTGGCCCGCTGGCGCAACGAAAACGTGCCGCCGAGTGCGCTCGGGCCGTCGGGCGAGGTGATCCCGCGGAATATCATCGACAAGGCGCCGTCGGCGGAGTTGCGCCCCGACCAGAAAGACCAGGATTCGCTGCCGCCCTATCCCGTTCTCGACGATATTCTCGAATGCCTGGTGGAAAAGGAGATGGCGGTCGAGGAGATCGTTGGACGCGGCCATGACGTCGCCACCGTTCATCGTGTCGAACACCTGCTCTATCTCGCCGAATACAAGCGCCGGCAATCGGCGCCGGGGGTGAAGATCACCAAGAAGAATTTCGGGCGCGACCGGCGCTATCCGATCACCAACCGGTTCCGGGATCGCTGACGCAATCGGGACGCTGGCGCGATCGGAATTGCTGACAGCATCTAAAAGGAGGAAGCATGCGCAGCTCCGTCGAGATCTACAATGTCAGGACGGGGAGGGCCCGCGAAGTCTGGCAGACGGACAGGCTGGTGGAGGCGCCGAACTTCTCGCGCGATGGTTCCTACCTGCTGCTCAACGGCGACGGGCTGCTCTACCGGCTGCCGCTAAATGGCGGTGAGGTGGTCACCGTCGATACCGGCTTTGCCGTCAACTGCAACAATGATCATGGAATTTCACCCGACGGCACCGAGATCGTCATCTCCGACAAGACCGAGTTCGGCAAATCGGCGATCTATGTGCTGCCGATCGCCGGCGGCACGCCGCGGCTCGTCACCCAGAACCAACCATCCTATTGGCACGGCTGGTCCCCCGACGGGCGCCAGCTGGCCTATTGCGGCATCCGCGACGACCTCTTTGATATCTACACCATCTCCGTCGACGGCGGCGTCGAGACGCGGCTGACGCATGGTGAAGGCCGCAACGACGGGCCGGATTATTCCGCCGACGGGCAATGGATCTATTTCAATTCCAGCCGCACCGGGCTGATGCAGATCTGGCGTATCCACCCCGACGGCACGGGCCTTGAGCAGGTGACGTCGGACAACCAGGGCAACTGGTTCGCCCATCCGTCGCCGGGAAACGACAAAGTGCTGATCCTGTCCTATGACCCCTCGGTTTTCGACCACCCGCGTGATCTCGACGTGCGGCTGCGGCTGATGGATATGGACGGCGGTAACTTGAAGACGCTGTTCGAACTTTTCGGCGGGCAGGGCACGATCAACGTGCCCTGCTGGTCTCCTGACGGCGAAGAATTCGCCTATGTGCGCTATTTTCCGGCGGCCTAGAGCATGTCGCGCAAAAGTGTGCAGCGGTTTTGCGATAAGCTAATCTAAAAGATCGCGACCCGCTTACGCGGCCTCTTTCCTGCGCCTCGCAATAGCTGCTTTCGCCAAGTCTTCCAGCGCTGTCACCGACATGTCCCAGTCGATGCAGCCATCCGTGATGGACTGCCCGTAGACCAGCGGCTTGCCGGGAACGAGATCCTGGCGGCCGGCGACGAGATTGCTTTCGATCATCATGCCCTTGATATGGCGGTTTCCGCCGGCAAGCTGGGAGGCTACGGATTTGACGACGCGCGGCTGGTTCATCGGATCCTTGCCGCTATTGGCGTGGCTGGCGTCGATCAGGATGCGGGGGGCCAGGCCGAGCTTGACGGTTTCGCCGGCAACGGCCGCGATGTCGGCCGCTTCATAGTTCGGCTGTTTTCCGCCGCGCAGAATGACATGGCAGTCCTCGTTGCCGGTGGTTGAGGCAATAGCGGCCTGCCCGTCCTTGGTAACGGCCGGGAAATGGTGTGGCTGTGATGCTGCGAGAATGGCGTCGAGTGCGACGCGCGCACTACCATCAGTGCCGTTCTTGAAGCCGATCGGGCAGGAGAGACCAGAGGCAAGCTGGCGATGGATCTGGCTTTCGGTCGTACGCGCGCCGATCGCGCCCCAGCTGACCAGGTCGGCAATGTATTGCGGCGTGATGGTATCGAGGAATTCGACGCCGGCCGGAAGCTCCATGGCATTGATGTCGAGCAGCAGGCGTCTGGCAATCCTCAACCCTTCCTCGATGCGGTAGCTGCCGTCGAGATGCGGATCGTTGATCAGGCCCTTCCAGCCGACAGTCGTGCGTGGCTTTTCGAAATAGACGCGCATCACGATCTCAAGATCCTCGGCGAAGCGCCGTCGCTGCGCTTCCAGCCTTGTCGCATATTCCCTGGCGGCAACGGGATCGTGGATGGAGCAGGGGCCGATGACGACGACGAGGCGATCATCGTTGCCGTGAAGAATTTCATGGATCGCATCACGGTTGCTGGTCACGGTTTCGGTGACGACAGCGCCTGGGGGGATTTCCGCAATGATATCGGCGGGTTTGGTCAGTGGCGTGATCTCGCGGATTCGCAGATCATCGATGGCATCGGACACGGCATGGCTCCTGTTTGGTCATACCGTGCGGAACAAAAAGCCGCCAGGTAGACTAGCGGCTGTTCGGGTTGTCGTCGCGTCGAATTCAGTTACGCACGGACCCGCATCCGCTGGGAGCAGCGGTACGAATAAAATCGCGAGGCGTAGATTGAAGTCGTCGACATCACGCGTATGTAGCGTCGCGGCCGCCGATTGTCACGCAGAATTTGCGACCCAGGTCACTCGTTCGGAGGAGCAGCTTCCTTCTTCAGGAGGCTCAAAGCGTATCGCCCAGAAGCGTCCGCTTCCGGGCAATACGGCTGCAAATCCGAAATCAGAGGGCGTCGACGTTGACGCCGACAGTGACGGCGCCGATCGGCGTTCCCGTTTCGTCTGAAATCGTGATGCTCGCCTGCGACTGCAGTGTCTGGGTCGATTCGTCCTTTTCGATCTCATCGACGAAGATGGCATCCTTGCCGGCGCCGAAGGACTTCTGGAATTTCGCCTCATCGCCCTGCCAGTAGTCGGAGGTGACGTCGCTTTGACCGACGTTTAGGCCCTTTGCGTCCATGACAAAGATCTCAGTGATCTTGCCACCCGACGCTTCCTTCTTCGACTGAAGGAACTTCGACAGCGCATTGCCAAGCACGCCATTGATCATCGTGTGGTCGGAGCCGTCGACCTCGGCGCGCCACTTCTTGTCGAGGGCGTCGATGTCGGCTTCGTTCAGATTGGCGTTCGCAGTATCCTGCGCCTTAAGGGCATCGATAATCGCGGGATCGTTCAGCCAGGGCTTCACGTCGCTCTTCACATAGTCGGCGATCGGGGCGAGCTTGGCATCCTCAGCCATCGCCACGCCCATCGGCGCGGCGAATGCGGCAGAGGCGAAAAGCAATGCGGTCACAACTCTCTTCATAACTGTTCCCTTCCTGTGATCAGTTGCTGAGAAATAAGGCGTATCGGGTGGGGCGACGTCAGAACTCCTCCCAGGCTCCGGGAGAAGCGGCAACGGCTGCATTTCCTGAAAGCCGCGGCACGACGGCTCTGGTTTCCGGACGAGATTGATGGGCCATCGGCTGGACCGGCCTGGATTGGCTTGCCACCGACGCGACGACGAACCGGCCGGCGGAATCCTGCAACTGGCGTCCCTGCGACAGCAGTTCCTGGCAGGCTGCGTTCGTTTCTTCGACCATCGCCGCGTTCTGCTGCGTCGCATGATCCATCTGGTTGATAGCCCCATTGATCTCCTGCAGTCCGGTCGCCTGTTCGCGATAGGACTGAACGAGGGACGCAATACTGTCGCTGATGCGATTGATCTGTTCCTCGATCTTCAGGAGGGCATCGCCGGTCTCGTTCACCAGCCCGACGCCTGCGGCGACCTCCTGGCCGGAAACGTTGATCAGGTTCTTGATCTCCTTTGCCGCATTTGCCGAACGCTGGGCGAGCTCTCGAACCTCCTGTGCGACAACCGCAAAACCCTTGCCGGCCTCGCCGGCGCGTGCGGCCTCGACGCCGGCATTCAACGCCAGCAGGTTCGTCTGGAATGCGATTTCGTCGATGACGCCAATGATGCGGCCGATCTGGCTGGAGGAGGTTTGGATCCGATCCATCGCGCCGATCGCGTCGCGTACCACGGTGGCGGAGAGGTAAGCACTGCGCTTGGTTTCCTCGACCAACTGTCCGGCATTTTCAGCCCGCTGCGACGATGTTTTGACTGTCGTGGTTACTTCATCCAGTGCCGCAGCTGTCTGCTCCAGCGCTGCCGCCTGCTGTTCGGTCCGTTTGGCGAGTTGATCAGCGGAGGAGGCCAGCTCGCTCGATCCGCCCTCAACCGCGACGGAAGCGATCTTTATCTCTGTCAGTGCGGCGGCGACGGCCTGGACCATGTTGTTGAAGTCCTGCCGCAACTTATCGAATTCAGGACCGAGATCGGCAAGCTGAATCGAGAAGTCGCCGGCGGCAAGCTTTTCCAATGCGTTCGCAAGGGTCGTCATCACCAGCCGCTGCCTGTTGCCGGCTTCTTCCGTCAACAATGCGTTGCGGGTCCGTTCAGCGTCGAACGAGGCGGTCTGCTCGGCAGCGACCTGCTCTCTTTCGACCTTTGCGATCGCCTCGTGACGGAAGACTTCCAGCGCACGCGCCAGAAAGCCGATTTCGTCGCCGTTTTCCCTGTAAGCGACGGGGGAGGCGAGGTCGCCATTCTGCAGCGCGCCAATTCGTTTGCTGAGGATCCTGAGCGGCCGACCAACGAGGTTGCGCATGGCGAGAAGGAAGGCGGTCACGGCGAGGGCGGTGATGACGGACTGGGTGAGCAGTGAAACGAGAACCTTCTGGCGGACTTCAGAAGCGATTTTTTCGACAGACCAGTTCGTAACGATGTAGCCGGTCGTCTTGCCTGACTTGTCCAGCGGCAGCGGCGCGATGATCGTGACCAAACCGGCGGACATTCCGCCGTCATCGACTGTCGTTTTGTCGGGTTTCGCGCTGAGGCGCGTCGCCAGGTCGGCCGGTGTTGGCAAACCGGAAATGCCGTCGCGTGTCCAGGTGTCGACGGCGGCAGGCTCCGCGTTGAAGGCGGCAAACTGGACGAGATCGAGCGAGGGGTCGTCACGGTACAGCGAATAGGCTTCGCGAACGGCGTTCGCCTTGCCCCATTTGACACCGCCAGCCGCCAGAGATGCAAACTGTTCCGCATCCTTGGACCAGTTCGCCTTGGCGCTGTCGATCAGCGCCCGCGTTTCGTACATCCACGTATAGGTGGCCAAGGCGGAAATGCCGCAGAGATTGACGGCGACGATTATCGCCGCCAGCTTGGCTGTCAGGGGCATCGTTTTCAAGAATTGGAACATCCGCGGAGCCTGGAATTGCGGCTCGGTCGACTATCTTTGCGACCGGCATATCAGCACGGCATCGACGCCGACGGTCACATCATGAGCGCTCATGCCCATGTCGGAGTTGCGACCCAAAACGCGCAAACGAAGTGTGTATTCGATGTATGAAGAAATCATAAAGTAGAAGAGGATGAGTGGGCACGCACAGGCTGTTTCCTCCCGCGGCTTCAGATTGCGGAGGGAGGCTACGTCCGCCGGACGATCAGCGGTGTTCAAGGCTCGCTCTGGCTGCACTTGCCGCGGCGCCGGTTTCCTGGAATAGATGCGCCGTCAGGTGCTCGCCCTCCAGGCGGGAGAATCGGGAATCCGGTGCAAGACCGGAACGTGCCCAACGCTGTAAGGCCGACATCTGCCGCTTCATCGTGCCACTGGCTTTGCCGGGAAGGCCGCGGCAGATGGATGAAGCCAAGTCAGAAGACCGGCCTGGCGAGATAGACCCAACCCGCGCGGACGGCGGGCGGTTGCGTTGTTGGGGATATGACGATGCGACCCTTTGATGTGGATGCCCTTTCGGCGGCATCCGGTTTTTCGTTGGCCGAGCGCGAAGCCGTGTATCACGCGATCATGACGCGGCGTGACGTGCGCAGCCAGTTCCTGCCCGATCCCTTGCCCGACGATGTCGTGGCGCGGCTTCTGACCGCCGCGCATCATGCACCGTCGGTCGGCTTCATGCAGCCGTGGAATTTCATCCTGGTGAAAAGCGACGCCGTGCGGGCGCGCGTAAGGGATGCATTCGCGAAGGCGAATGAGGAGGCGGCACTGATGTTTGAAGGCGAGCGGCGGCAGGCGTACCGCTCCCTCAAGCTCGAAGGCATCGTCGAGGCGCCGCTCGGCATATGCATCACCTGCGATCCCACCCGCGGCGGCAGCGTGGTTCTGGGGCGGACGCATAATCCGCGGATGGACTCCTATTCGACCGTTTGCGCCATCCAGAATCTCTGGCTTGCGGCCCGGGCCGAAGGGGTCGGCATCGGCTGGGTCAGCATCTTTCATGAAGGCGACATGAAAAACATTCTCGGCATCCCCGAGCATATCGAGGTGGTCGCCTGGCTTTGCGCGGGCTTTGTCGACCGGCTCTATGACGAACCGGAACTTTCGGTCAAGGGCTGGCGTCAGCGGCTGCCGCTCGACGAACTGGTTTTCCACGATGGCTGGGGACGCAGCGATCCGTAGCAATTATTGCTGTAGTGGTTGTGGGCCCGGTGTTGCCGGATTGGCAAGATCGATCGAGCCCTGGTCGCCGGCAAGAAATTGCGGGCCAACCTGACGGACCTTTTTCTGCGTGGGGTCGTAGGGACGCTCGGGAACGGATGGCTGCGGCGGGGCTGCTGCTGCAGTATCTTTCGCCGGCGGGTTGGTGCGGACCGTTGTGATCGAACCCTGCTGCGGCGGCTCGCTCGGGCCATGCTTGCCACGCATCTCGTCGTAATAGGCGGTGAGATTGCAGGCGCAGGAGTTTTTCTCGCCGGGCGCGCGGTTCTTGTAGGCAAAGGCGTTCGTCATCGCGCTGTACGGCGCGCCTGTTGCGACCGAGATCATATGCGAGGCGTCGGTGCTGGTCACTTCGCGATAGTAGAGTTCAGTCTCGATGCCAGGGCACATCTTGGCGCAAGTCTGGGCATCGCGGTCAAAGTCGACCGAGGTCGTGTTCGAGCTGATCGGGAAGAAGCCGCCGTCGCAACTGCGCACGCAGATGGTGCTGACCGGCGAAAACATTTCGGTCCTCGGCAGGTCATGAAGCGGATCGGCCTCTTCACCACCGAGCGGGATGAAGGTGTCGGTACGCATCGCCTGCTCCTCGACGCTTGGGGCGAGGTCGTTGGCGCTGCGCTCTGTCGGCGCATAGAAATTTTCGCTGTTGCAGCCATTGCGTTCGAGTGCCGCCGTCAATTCCCGACGCGCGTCGTCATCGCCGGCCTGGCTGCGCAGCTCGTTGCGGCGGTCCTGGAGATAACGGATATTGTCGATCATCCGGGCTTCGGCGTCAGAGAGCTCGGCGCAAAAATCGGCATTCTCACCGCCAATCACCACCATGCTGCCCGAGGTGCAGCCGTAGCTGCGCAGATCGTTGCGGACCTTGCGCAGCTCGAGGTTCTGCTCGGCGATCGCACTGGCATATTGGCGCGTTTCCGGACCGTTGCCGTTGCCGATTGACCGCGGCAGATCGGCAAGACGGCCGCGCAGGTCGTTGCAGACGGCGCTGGACTGCGCGGCGGCAGGTACTGCCAACGCAAGAAGAAATGCAAGAGACAGGTTTCGGCGTTTCACGACTCGTCCCGGAATAAGCAAACGGTGGGGTTGCGACGTCAATCCTCACGCGTTTCCCATAGCCTATTTCTCTTAATAAGCTCAGAGAATTTCTTAGCGTATTTTCGCGATCTTATCCAGCAGAGCGCTTGCCACTCGTCCGCGAAGGAGTTTTCCGGAAGCTTTGTCTTTGCAAGCCGATACGCCAGTGTCGGATGGCTCGCGCCCCAAAAACCTGAGGCGGCTTCCTTCCTCTCTAGGCAATATCGATGAAAGCGGATGCGGTCATTGGCCGAAGATTGTGCCAAGATAATTGAAGGCACGCAGCACCGCTGCCTTGGGAGGCGCGACTGCCGGGTCCTGTTCTGCCTCGACGACGAGCCAACCGCGATAGCTGCTTTCTCTGACGAAGTCTGCAACCGGGCGGAAATTGACGATACCGTCGCCCGGGACCGTGAACATGCCGGCGCGAACTCCAGCATTGAAGCTGAGATCGCCGCGGCGGACGGATTCGAGCACCGGGCCGCGGACATCCTTCAGATGAATATGGGCGATGCGGTCTCCGAAACGATCGACGAGGCGGGCATAGTCGAAGTCGCCGGCGGCGGCATGTCCGGTGTCGAGAAGCAAACCGGTCTCGACGCCGGTTCGGTCGAACAGTTGCGAGATCTCGTCGAAGGTTTCGGCAACCATCATCAGATGGTGATGATAGGCAAGCCGGAGTCCATACTCGCTTTGAAGACGCTTGGCGAACTCCGTCAGGCGCAAGGCATATCCGGAAACATCTTCCTTGGGCATGATCATGCGTTGCGACATGGGCGCGTCGAGCGGCGATCCCGGCGTCATCATCGCGACCTCTCCATAGACCATGACCTCGCAGCCCATGGTGCGCAGCAGTTCGGCATGTGGTGCGACGGCTGTCATTTCCTCGTCGACGCCGCGTTCGGCCAGTTGTCCCGAATGCCAGCCCGACGCGAGGGAAAGTCGATATCTTTCCAGGAGAGGACGCAGGGTCGCAACGTCCCGGGGAAATTTTCGCCCAAGTTCGACGCCGTGATAGCATGCGTCCGCGGCATCGCCCAGGCACGTCTCAAGGGAGATGTCGGCGCCAAGGTCTTCAAGGACATCGTTCGTCCAGGAGAGCGGGCTGACCGCAAGCCGAACGCCGGCGGGCAGGAATTCGATGCTTTTCATATTTCCTCCATGTGAGATGACGGGCGCGGCGCAACGCTGCGTGCGCAGTCGCAAATTTGGCTGGATTTGGCGATCGGGCGGCGTTGAGAAGCAGGCTCATGTCGAGCTGCGCATGACGAGCTTGCCGGGCAGCGTGACGGTCTCCGCATCGACGCGTCCCGTGATCATCCCGACGATCACTTCGACCATTTCGTGCCGCGGCTGCTCGTATGTGGTGAGGCCATAGGCGGAGGATCCGCCGAGTTCGTAGTTGTCGAAGCCGACGATTGCCATGTCTTCCGGCACTCTCAGGCCGTACTTCCCTCGCATTTCATCGATTGCCCCAATCGCAAGAATGTCGTTCTCGCACATGAGGACATCGACGCGATCGGTTGCGTTCGTGGTGTTCAAATAGCGGCGAACCGCCTCTGCTCCCGCCTGTGCGCTGTACTTCTCCGCCGACAGCACTGCGACGTCGTGGACACCTTTTTTTCCCCAGAACTCGACGAAATGTTGGCGGCGTCGGAGCGCGGTCGAAAGCACGGTTGCCCCGGTCATGAATCCTGGTCGCCGATAGCCGCGTTCATGGAGGTGATCCACGATGTCCTTGAGCGCCAGCTCGGCATCGCAAACCACGGCCGGAACGCCATCGATCTGACTGTCGCGCGCCAGAACGAACATGGGCGGCATGCCGCGTCCGAGCTGATGATCCGTTAACGTTTCGTCGCGGAAGGCTGTCCCGAACAGGACGATGGCATCGACCTGTCGTTGGTCGGCATGGAGCAGGGCATGAACATGGTCGAAATGATTGTTGATGTTGATGAGCATGACGACCAATCCGGCGGCCTGCAGCCGCTCGGTGAGCGTCTCCAGAAATGGCAGCTTTTGGGGATTGGCAAAGTCGTCGACGAAGACGGCAACCTGGTGCGTCGCATTCGTGGCGAGACTGCGGGCGAGAAGGTTCGGCGTGTAATTGAGCGATGCCGCTGTTTCCAGCACTTTGCGTTTGCTTTCCTCCGTTATGGATGCGCCGGGTGTGAAGGCCCTGATAACAGTCCATTTCGACACTCCGGCTGCTTCCGCCACCTGCTTTGCAGTCGCCCGCTTGCGCATTACGCCTCCCGACGAGAATGGAACATATATTCCATTTTCCGATTCTGATGAAATGACTGCTTGATTTTAGTTCATCTCCGCATATGATGCACCTGTTTGCACCCGGTAGCAAGCAATTTGCACCCGGTAGCAATCGTACAGCCGCCAATGTATGGGCGGTGGGAGGAGGACAACATGAAGACTATTCTGAAGAAGCTCGCCTGTGGCGTCGTCGCGGTCGGGATCGCTGCCTCGTGGTCCGTGGGGGTGAAAGCACAGGAGCAGCCGAGCATCATCGCCGTTACGCACGGCCAGGCGTCTGATCCGTTCTGGTCGATTGTCAAGAACGGCATGATGCAGGCGGCCAAGGACAGCAATCTGAAGGTCGACTACCGCGCGCCGGAGACCTTCGACATGGTGGCGATGGCACAGCTCATCGAGGCCGCCGTCAACCAGAACCCCGCCGGTATCGTTGTCTCCAATCCCGATCCGGATGCTCTTGGCCCGGCAATCGAGAAGGCGGTCGCCGCCGGCATTCCCGTCATCTCGATGAACTCCGGCATCTCCGCTGCCGAAAAACTCGGCATCAAGCTGCATGTCGGCCAGGATGAGCAGCCGGCGGGCATCAAAGTCGGAGCGAAGCTGAAATCGCTCGGCCTCAAGCACGTCCTTTGCGTCAACCAGGAAGTCGGCAATGCAGCGCTCGATCAGCGCTGCGCCGGCACGGAGAAGGGATTCGAAGGCGGAAAGGTGACGGTTCTCCCGACTACGGCGGATCCCGCCGAGATCGAATCCAAGGTTCAGGCGGCACTGACCTCCGATCCGTCGATCGATCTCGTGCTCGGGCTCTCCGCTCCGCTGGTGGGTGAGCGTGCCGTTGCCGTCGTCGAAAAGATGGGCGCCGCCGACAAGGTGAAGGTCGCGTCATACGACCTTTCGGCGGGCTTCCTCAAGGCTGTCGCCGACGGCAAGGCCTTGTTTGCGGTCGATCAGCAACCCTACTTGCAGGGTTACCTACCAGTGACATTCCTCGCACTCAACGCCCGCTACGGGACGATGCCGGCAGGGAACGTCGCCTCCGGCCCGAGCTTCGTCGAAAAGGACACAGCCGCGCAGGTCATCGAAAAATCCTCCCAGGGCATCCGCTGAGCGGACGCCAAGGCAGTCCCCGTGAGCTGGGGGCTGCCACCATCATTGCGAGCGGCGCAGGCATGACGACATCGTTCGCCCTGTGACCCGCCCGTACGGACAACGAATAATTCTTGAGGACCAACCATGACGCTGGCGAACGAACAGAACGGGGCTGCGACCCGATCAGATGAGCGCCTGAAAAAGGTTTCGATGGTGACCGCCCTGCTGCGGCGGCCTGAACTTGGTGCGGTTGCCGGTCTGGTGCTTGTAACCATTTTCTTCTTTTTCACCGCCAATCCTGCGATGTTCACTCTGGCCGGGGTGATCAATTTCATGGCTCCGGCAGCGCAGCTTGGAATTCTCGCCATCGGTGCGGCCTTGCTGATGATCGGAGGGGAATTCGACCTTTCGATCGGATCGATGGTGGCGTTCGCCGGCCTCGTCTTCGGTACCGCCCTGATTGTGCTGCAACTTCCTCTGAGCGTCGCCATTCTGGCGGCGCTGGGCTTCGCCGTAGTGATCGGCGTGACCAACGCCCAGATTACGATGCGAACGGGGCTTCCCTCGTTTATCGTCACGCTTGCCTTTCTCTTCATTCTTCGCGGCTTGACTCTGGTCGGCCTGAAATGGGCGAGCGGCGGCGCCACACAGCTGCGCGGAATGAAAGAGGCTGCGGGCGACAGCCCGCTCGCGCCGATCTTCTCGGGCGACGCCTTAACCGGGTTGTTCGCCTGGCTCGGCAGCCACGGGTTCATCGAGACCTTTCCGAACGGCCTTCCGAAAGTGGCGGGCATACCGGTCGAAATCCTGTGGTTCGTTGCAATCGCGCTCGTAGCGACCTGGGTGCTGCTCAGAACCCGTTTCGGCAACTGGATTTTCGCCGCCGGTGGCGACCCGCGGGCCGCGCGAAAGTCGGGCGTTCCGGTGGCCCGCGTGAAAACCACGCTCTTCATCATAACCGCGCTCTGTGCAACGCTGGTGGCAATCCTCACCGTGCTGGACGCCGGCTCCACCGATGCTCGCCGTGGCTTTCAGAAGGAGTTCGAGGCGATTATCGCCGCGGTCATCGGCGGATGCCTGCTGACCGGCGGTTACGGCTCAGCGATCGGCGCCTTCTTCGGTTCCATCGTCTTCGGCATGGTTCTGATCGGCCTGACCTACACCTCGATCGATCAGGATTGGTATCTCGTCTTCCTCGGCGGCATGCTGCTGATCGCCGTCATCTTCAACAATGTCATTCGCAAACGCGTCACGGGAGAACGCTGATGAGCACGTCTCAGACGCCACTTATCGAGGTCAGGAACCTCGTCAAGCACTTCGGATCAGTAATCGCCCTCAATGGCGTCTCCATGAGCGTGAAAGCAAATGAAGTGCTTTGTCTTCTCGGCGACAATGGCGCCGGCAAGTCCACCCTCATCAATACGCTGGCCGGCGTATATAAGCCGACGTCCGGAGATTTTCTGGTTGCAGGTCAGCCGCGGCTGTTTTCGGGTCCGCGTGATGCGCTCGACGCCGGAATCGCGACGGTCTACCAGGACCTCGCCATGATCCCGCTGATGTCGGTAACCCGGAATTTCTTCATGGGACGCGAGCCCTTGAAGGGCTTCGGACCCTTCAAAAACATGGATATGGAGCTGGCAGACAGCGTCACGCGCGACGAGATGCACAGGATCGGTATCGACGTGCGTGATCCTCAGCAGGCAGTCGGCACACTGTCCGGCGGAGAACGCCAATGTGTCGCGATCGCCCGCGCCGTCTACTTCGGCGCCAAGGTTCTGATCCTCGACGAGCCGACTTCAGCGCTTGGCGTCGCCCAGACATCAATGGTTCTCAAATATGTTAGCCAAGTGCGCAATAGGGGGCTTGGCGTGATTTTCATTACGCACAACGTCCGCCACGCATACGCGGTCGGTGATCGCTTCACCGTGCTCAACCGGGGCCGAACTCTTGGCACCTATGCGAAAAGCGAAATCGGCATCGAGGCGCTGCAAAATCTGATGGCCGGCGGCAAGGAACTGCAGTCGCTGTCGGAAGAACTTGGCGGAACCATCTGAGCAACTGTTCCCGAACGCAATCCAGCCGGTGCGGCGCTTCAGTGCCGCTCCGAGCCGCAATGATATTCAAAACACAGGAAAACACCCCATGACGACCGCCAGTAACTCTTCCTTCCCGCTTGCGGCCTGCGCCGAAATGCTGTGGCGCGACAAGCCGATCGAGTGGCGCGCGTCGCGCCTCAGGGAAATGGGTTTCGGCGTCGGTCTCTGGAATTGGCCGGAGCACGACCTGAACAAATTGAAGGCGACAGGAGCGACGTTCACGATCATGAACGGATATCTGAGCGGTCGGCTGACGGACGACGAAGGCGCGGACGAACTTCTGAGGACCGCGCGGGAAACCGCGCACGTGGGAAAACGCCTCGGCGTTCAACGGCTCAATCTGCATGGCACGGGGCTCGGAGATCGCGGGTTACCCGTGCAGCCGGTCGAAGTCGTTACGGGTGGGATGTGGCTGAAGGCGCGCGACACGCTCTGCCGCATCGTCGACCTTGCCGAAGAAGAAGAAGTTACGTTTACGCTCGAAAACCTCAATCTGCCGGTGGACCATCCCGGCGTGCCATTCGGACGCGCCGAGGACACGCTGGCGCTGGTCTCCAGCGTCGATCATCCCCGGCTCCGGCTCAACCTCGATCTTTACCATGCTCAGATCGGCGAGGGGAATTTGATCGAGCTTTGCCGGAAATGCCTGCCCTGGATCGGCGAAATTCAGGTCGCCGACGTGCCCGGCCGATGCGAACCTGGGACAGGCGAGGTGAACTGGAACGGCATAGCCAGGGCACTGAGCGCCATGGGTTATTCCGGCCCTGTCGGCATGGAGGCCTGGGCCGCCGGCGATCCGGACGCCGCGCTCGAAGCCTTCCGCGCTGCATTCACCCTCTAAACGATCTCAATCATACAGGACCTTCAAATGCCCAAGACCAAATCCATCAATGTCGGCCTCATCGGTGCCGGCCGCATCGGATCTTTTCATGGTGAAACCATTGCCCGCCGCCTGGTCGATGCGGAGCTCGTTGCCATTGCAGATCCCGCGCCGGGTGCTGCCGGCAGATTGGCGGAGACACTCGATGTCGGTGCCTCCTACAGCGATGTCGCCGAGTTTCTTTGGCATCCCGGCCTCGACGCGGTGATCATCGCGACACCCGCCCGATTTCATACGAACGTTCTTGTGCAGGCGGCCGAGGCAGGCAAAGCCATCTTCTGCGAGAAACCAATGGCATTGACGCTCGAGGATGCCGATCGCGCGATCGCCGCGGCACGCGCGGCCGAGGTTCCGCTTCAGGTAGGCTTCAACCGGCGCTGGGATCAGTCTTTCGCGGAAGGACGCGCCGCCATTGACGCCGGGAAGATCGGTGCGCCGCAACTCATCCGCTCGCTCACACGTGATCCCGGTCCCTTCGGCGCCGATCCCGACCGCATCCCGCCAGGGACCATCTTCTACGAAACGCTCATCCACGACTTCGACACCTTGCTCTGGCTCAACCCGGGAGCAAAACCAGTCGAGGTCTTTGCGGTCGCGGACGCGCTCATTCGCCCGGACGCCAGGGAGAAGGGCTTCCTTGATACGGCCGTCGTGACCATTCGTTTCGACAACGGCTCCATTGCGGTTGCCGAAGCCAACTTCTCGGCGCTCTACGGTTACGACATCCGCGGTGAGGTGTTTGGCTCCGCCGGCATGGTGACGATGGGGGACGTCAGGCGTTCCAGCATGACCCTGTTCGATGGAAGCGGTGTCTCGAACAACACCTGGCGGCGTGACACCGCTCATTTCATCAAGGGTTACACGGCACAGCTCGCCGCGTTCGTACAGTCCGTTCGCAACGGCAAACTTACCCAAGGACCGACTGGAGATGATGCCCGTAATGCGCTGGCGATTGCGCTCGCCAGCATCGAATCGGTCTCACGGAAACAGCCTGTCGCCATTGTATAGCACTTCGATGCGCCGCTTCTGCGGCGCACCTCATTCCCAAGCGGAGCACGCCAATGGATCCGAACAGCACGCTGAAGCGGCCGAGCGACATCGGTAAACTGAAGAGCATGATCGCCGCGGTCTGCGGCTTCCGGAGCAGCAGGAGCGGGTAGCACGGATCGCCCTTGCCCGGCCTGAGATGATCGCCTTCGGAACCATCAGCTCCGTCGCCGTCGCGTGCCACGTTTCTCCCTCGACGGTTGCGCGTGTCGCCACCTCTCTCGGCTTCGACAGCTTCAAGCAGTTCCAAGCGTGCTTCCGCCAGCACTTGCGAAACAGGTCAGCGAGTGCTGGTTATCCGTGAATCTCTTGATCGAAAGCCGGCTTATGCCGGCTGCGATGCCTCGACGACGGCGAGGGCGGCCATGTTGACCACGCCGCGGGAGGTGACCGAGGGAGCGAGAATGTGAGCGGGCATGGCGGTGCCAAGCAGAATCGGACCGACATGCAGCCCATCCGTCATCGACTTCACCACGCCGAAGGTGATGTTGGCGGCGTCGAGGTTCGGGAAGACTAGCAGGTTCGCCTCGTCGTGCAGCGTCGTATCCGGCATGACGCGCTTGCGCAGCGCTTCGGTGATGGCGCTTTCGCCGTGCATTTCGCCATCGACCTCAAGATCAGGCGCGGTTTCGCGAACGAGCTGCAGGGCGTTGCGCATCTTCGTCGCACTCTCGGACTCGCGTGAGCCGAAGTTGGAGTGCGAGACAAGCGCGGCGCGCGGAGTGATGCCGAAGCGGCGGATTTCCTCCGCCGCAAGCACTGTTGCCTCGGCAACCTCTTCTGCGCTCGGGTTGAAGGTGACGTAGGTGTCGGTGAAGAAAGTGGCGCCGCGCTGCGAGATCATGAGGCTGAGGGCGGAGAAATCACGGACGTCCTTGCGCTTGCCGATGATCTGGCGGACGTCGCGCAGGTGCTTCTCGTACCGGCCTTCCAGGCCGCAGATCAGCGCATCGGCCTCGCCGCGCCGCAGCGCCAGCGCGCCGATGACGGTCGTGTTGGTACGCACGATCGTACGGGCGGCTTCCGGAATGACACCGCGGCGGCCGACGAGCGAGAAATAGAGATCGACATATTCACGGAAGCGCGGGTCGTCTTCCGGATTGATGACCTCGAAATCCTGCAGCGGCCGTATCCGCAGGCCGTAGCGCTTGAGACGCGTCTCGATGACCTGCGGGCGGCCGATCAGGATCGGCTTGGCAAGGCCTTCCTCGAGCAGCACCTGGGCGGCGCGCAGCACGCGCTCATCCTCGCCTTCGGAGAAGATGACGCGCTTGCGCTCGGCTGCCTTGGCCGCGGTAAAGATCGGCTTCATGACGAAGCCGGAGCGGAAGACGAAGCGGTTCAGCTGGTCGAGATAGGCGTCGAAATCCTGGATCGGACGGCGCGCCACGCCGCTCTGTTCGGCTGCTTTGGCGACCGCGGGGGCGATGCGCAGGATGAGGCGCGGGTCGAAGGGCGAGGGGATCAGGTAATCCGGGCCGAAGACCGGAGTCTCGCCCGAATAGGCGCGGGCGGCGACGTCGGACGGCTCTTCGCGGGCGAGTGCTGCGATGGCGCGCACGGCCGCCATCTTCATTTCCTCGTTGATCGTCTCGGCGCCGCAATCGAGCGCGCCGCGGAAGATATAGGGGAAGCAGAGGACGTTGTTGACCTGGTTGGCGAAATCCGAGCGGCCCGTGCAGATCATCGCATCGGGTCGAGCAGCGCGGGCGAGATCCGGCATGATCTCAGGCGTCGGATTGGCGAGCGCCATGATCAGCGGCTTGTCGGCCATCTGCGCCAGCAACTCCGGCTTCAGGACGCCAGCGGCCGACAGGCCGAGGAAGACGTCAGCGCCACCGATATTCTCGGCGAGCGTGCGCGTCTCGCTCTTCTGAGCGTAGACGGCTTTCCATTCGTCCATCAGCTCGGTGCGGCCCTCATAGACCAGGCCTTCGAGATCGTGGACCCAGATATTTTCGCGTTTGGCGCCGAGGATCACCAGAAGATTGAGGCACGCGAGTGCTGCGGCACCCGCGCCGGAGGCGACGATTTTGACGTTCTCGATCGCCTTGCCGGCGAGTTCCAGCCCGTTCAGGATCGCGGCGGCGACGATGATCGCCGTGCCGTGCTGGTCGTCGTGGAAGACCGGGATTTTCATCTTCTCGCGCAGGCGACGCTCGACCTCGAAACATTCCGGCGCCTTGATGTCTTCGAGGTTGATGCCGCCGAAGGTCGGCTCCAGCGAGCTTACGGTCGAGACCATCTGGTCGACGCTTGCCGCGTCGATCTCGATATCGAAAACGTCGATGCCGGCGAATTTCTTGAAGAGCACGGCCTTGCCCTCCATGACCGGTTTGGAGGCGAGCGGGCCGATGTTGCCGAGGCCGAGCACGGCGGTGCCGTTGGAAATGACGGCGACGAGATTGGCGCGCGAGGTATATTCGGCCGCCATTTCGGGATCGTCGCGAATGGCAAGGCAGGGGGCGGCAACGCCGGGCGAATAGGCGAGCGCGAGGTCACGCTGGTTGCCGAGCGGCTTGGTCGCCTGGATCTCCAGCTTGCCGGGGCGGGGATAGCGATGGAAGAAGAGCGCCTGTTCGTCGAGATCGCCGCTCGGTGCGTTCTTGTCCGTCTTGGATTTATCCTGGTGATCCATTGCCGCCTCCGTGCACGTCTTTTTCTGGAGTTCCCTCCATACATCAATCGGATACGGGCGACAGTATGGAAATGAGGGCCGAGAGAAGTTTTCGTCGAGAGGGTATGCCGTGGATACCCCTCTGCCCCACCGAGCCTGCGGTCGAGCCACCGGTCTTGACTCGTCCTTCGGACCCGCGCCGGACTAATCCTTTTGAAAACTTGTTTGACGCCCCTCGCAAGCGCAAGATGCCGACCGCGGCGGTGCGGGGCGCCGGCGCATGGAGGAAATCATGGACAATTTGAACCTGACGACCCTGCAACGGGGTCAGACGATGGTCGATGACGTGGCCATGGATGCGTTTGCCGCCGGATTTCGGGGCAGTCTCCTGACCAATAAAGACATGGACTACAACGAAGCGCGGGCGATCTGGAATGCGATGATCGATCGGCGGCCGGGCCTGATTGCGCGTTGCGCGGGGGCGGCCGACGTCGTGCGGTC
Organism: Rhizobium aethiopicum; assembly: GCF_900094625.1. Lineage (GTDB taxonomy): Bacteria > Pseudomonadota > Alphaproteobacteria > Rhizobiales > Rhizobiaceae > Rhizobium > Rhizobium aethiopicum. The sequence goes on from NZ_FMAJ01000001.1 coordinate 273,501, forward strand.
GGTGCGCTTTGCGCGCGATAACAATCTGCTCGTTTCGGTGCGCGGCGGCGGACACGGCATTGCCGGCAATGCGATGTGCGAGGGCGGTGTCGTCATCGATATGTCACCGATGAAATCGGTGCGAGTGGACCTTGAGACCCGCCGCGCCAGGATCGAACCGGGCGCCACGCTCGGCGACGTCGACAAAGAAACGCTTGCCTTCGGGCTGGTGCTGCCGACCGGCATCAATTCCACGACGGGTATTGCCGGCCTGACACTTGGTGGCGGTTTCGGCTGGCTCACCCGAAAATTCGGGCTGACGCTCGATAACCTGATTTCGGTTGATGTGGTGACTGCCGATGGCGAGCTGGTCAAGGCAAGCGAGACGGACAGGCCGGACCTCTTCTGGGCGCTGCGCGGCGGCGGCGGCAATTTCGGCGTCGTGACTTCCTTTGAATTTCAGCTCAACCCGCTCCATCACGAGGTTTTCGCCGGGCTGGTCGTGCATCCCTTCGAGGATGCGGAAAAGGTGCTCAGGGAATATCGGCAGGCGCTGGAGGCCGCACCCGACGAGCTGACCTGCTGGGTGGTGATGCGCCAGGCGCCGCCGCTGCCGTTCCTGCCGGCCGAATGGCACGGCAAGGAGATCGTGGTGCTGGCCATGTGTTATTGCGGAGACATGGCGGCGGGTGAAAAGGCGGCGGCGAGATTGCGCGGGATCGGAAAGCCGATCGCCGACATTGTCGGTCCGATGCCGTTCATCGGCTGGCAGCAGGCATTTGACCCGCTTCTGACGCCCGGCGCGCGCAACTATTGGAAGAGCCAGGATTTCGCTTCGCTTTCGGATCCGGCGATCGAGGTTCTCCTCAATGCGGTGCGTGGGCTGCCAGGGCCGGAATGCGAAATATTCATCGGCCATGTCGGCGGTGCTGCCGGCCGCGTTCCAAACGAGGCCACCGCATTTCCGCAGCGCAGTTCGCATTTCGTCATGAACGTGCATGCGCGCTGGCGGGAGCCCGTGATGGACGCAGGCTGCATCGGCTGGGCGCGCAAACTCTTCGAAGCCACCAAACCGCATGCAGTCGGCACGGCCTACATCAATTTCATGCCTGAGGACGAGACCGATCGGGTCGAAACGGCTTACGGCGCCAATTACGCCCGGCTTGCCGAAATCAAGCTGCGCTATGATCCGGATAATCTTTTCCGCATGAACCAGAACGTGAAGCCGATGGCGGCCGTTCGGGCTGGGTGACGGTGGCAAATCTCACGTCTGGGACGCGATAGGAAAGCTATTGAAATTCAGCATGGACGCGAAATTGGAAATTACGCAGCAACTGTGATTGGCGCCGCCGGATTGCCCGAGAACCAGACGTCGCGAAAGATCGCAACTGCGCTTTCGTCGGGGTTGCGATCTCCGGTGAGCCAGACGGAGCGGATGGTCCGTGCGGCGGCGCGATCGGGTGCCTTAAGGGTCTGGTGAGGGACACTTGCGCCAATGCAGGGAATGACAAGGCCGGCATTAGCGGCCTCGCCGAGAATTCATCTTGACCTCGAGTGATGAGCATTGTGACGGCAACATCCTCGCTCGGGCGCCAAGGAAAGATCATACGACCGCCTGGACGCAGGATACCAGCCAATGTGCCGGCGGGGCCACAACGCCGGCATTTACGTAGATCAAGTCAGACGGTGGCAGCGTTAGGATAGTAGCGTCACCGTGCGTAACCGAAGCAGCTTCGAACGTGACGAGGTTCTCACGCGCCCGCTCGGCAAGATCCTCGTCGATTTCAAAAGCATGCACGTTGCCGTTTGGGAGCGTCAGCATCGAGAGAATTGCGGTGTAGTAGCCGGTGCCTGCTCCGGTACGGCTGACCACTTCTCCGCGCTGAGGATTGACGCTGCCGAGCCAGCCCGCATGCAACAGGGGCTCGCCGTTGTTAATGCCTTTCGTCCGATCACGTTATCCGCCGCGCTTCGGCGTCATTGTTACATCGGCGCCGTAGGCATCGCGCAATTCACCTTCCTGCCCCGGTTGCCGGTCGCCGGCCTGATGCAGCAAGATCGTGCCGTAGCCTTGCGAGCGGGTTCCCTCGATCAGCGTCACATCGGCATTTCCGGGATTGTCGGAGCGCTCGAACCAGTCGACCGAATGGTGGAGAAAGTTCATTTCGACCGCCCGGTTGGTGACGCCGTGGCCGACGATCGCGACGTTGTGGTTGTTATGTTCGGCGTCGCGCATGACGGTCTGGAGGAACAGACGCACCCGCTGCGCCACATCAGCCCGGCTTTCGCCGTCCGGCGGCCGCGCATAGAATTTGCCGCTGTTGTTGCGCAGTCTTGCCCATTTTTCGAATTCCTCGGGGAATTTCTGCTTCCGCTCGGCGTGATCGTAGATCTCCGTGAAGAGGCCGAAATCCTGCTCGCGCAGGAGATAATCTTCCCTGACGTTGCCGACGAAGTTTTCCGGCAGAGCTGCGAGCAGCGCATCCTTGCTCTGGCGTGTCCTTAGAAAGGGCGAATACCAGATATGAAGCCTGCCTAGCTCTGCGCTCGGCAATGCTTTCAGGTAAGAGGCAATGGCGCCGCCTGCCTCAGTCGCCTGGCGATAACCCCATTGCGTCAACGGCACGTTGTGATCGCCGAACTGGCGGTATGCCTGTTCGTTGATGTTGCCGAGGGATTCGCCGTGGCGAACGAGGAAGAGACGCATCGGCCATCCCGCTTTGTCGGATATGGAATCGCCGTCATCATGAACGCGCTCCACCGGCAGGGCAATGTTTTCGGCCGAAAAAGGGACGAGCGTCTCGTCGCCGCTTGCCCCAAATCCGCTTGGCCCTCGATCTTGTCCTGAGATCGTCTTCCGGGCTATCAGCGGCCTTGGAAGATCTTGATGAGCTTTGGCGTAACCGGTGGGTCTTAATATCGAGGAGATCCTGATACGTGGCGCGACCGGAGATCGCGGCCGCCAGATATCGCTGGCAGGCGACCCTCGGAGCGTCTTTGTCCGAGACGCTTGTCACGATCCCGGCGGTCCGACGCTCATTTGCATCGAAACCCTTTGCGCACACTTTAACGAACTCATTTCTCGCTCTCGCGCTGCCTTGCAGCAGCGTGACGGTCGCATCATAGTCCTGCTGCGTCGGCGCACAGCCTGCAAGCAGTGCAATAGACATCATTATCGTTGCGGTGCGGGAGCGCATCATTAATTCCCCCAGGGTTACGCCTTGATCGGCACCCGCGGTGTTAAATTGATTCTCGGCATGCGGGAAAGATCCAGAGGCTCGCGGCAAGAATTTATTATGATGGAGTTCCGAAGTTGATCTTGCCAGCGACGGAATGGTTGGGTCTGCAGGGCTTTTCCCCAGCTTGTCATCTTCCTGAAACACGAGTCTGGTTTTGGAAGGCTAGATGAAAGATGGGGCACGAACACTGTTCGTGGCAGACATGATGGAACCCAAACATTTCCGGACGCTCTTCATTTCCGATGTCCATCTCGGCTCGAAGGCCGCGAAGGCTGATTTCCTGCTGGATTTCCTGCGCTACCACGAAGCCGATACGATCATACTCGTCGGCGACATCGTCGATGGATGGCGCCTGAAGCGCAGCTGGTATTGGCCGCAAGTCTGCAACGACGTCGTCCAGAAGCTGCTCCGGAAGGCTCGCAAGGGTACACGCGTCGTCTATATCCCAGGCAATCATGACGAGTTCCTGCGCGATTTCCCCGGCATGCACTTCGGCGGCATCGAGGTCGTCGAGCGCATGATGCATGACGGCGCGGACGGCAAGAAATACCTGATCCTGCACGGCGACGAATTCGACGTCGTGGTCCGCAACGCCCGACTGCTCGCCTATCTCGGCGACTGGGCCTATGATACGGCGATCCGCATCAACATCCTGCTCGCGGCCGTGCGCCGCCGCCTCGGCATGCCATATTGGTCGTTTTCCGCCTGGGCGAAGCTGCAGGTCAAGCATGCGGTCAATTTCATCGGCGAATTTGAGCGCGTCGTGGCCGAAGAGGCGCGCAGGAGCGGCGCCGACGGGGTAATCTGCGGCCATATCCACCATGCGGTCATCCAGGACATGGACGGTATCCGATACATCAACACCGGCGACTGGGTGGAAAGCTGCACGGCGGTGGCCGAACATGAGGACGGCACTTTCGAACTGATCACCTGGCGGGCGCTTGCCAGCGCCGTGCCGGCGCTTACCGCCGTCGAGCGTCCCGAAGACGCGGAACTCGCCCCGCAGGCGGCATGATTTTGGCGCCGTCGCAGTTGCGGCGGCACTCCAGCAATTTAGCCGTTACCGCGAGGTGACAGGCCCAATTTATTTCTTAAAACGTTTTCGGACGGCTATTTCTCGCAATAGTCGCCTCCAGGGTGGTGTGTTAGGACAACGTCCAGTTTCCTTCAGGTCCACCTATGATTCCCGCTCAACATTCCCCGGGTGAGGGAGCGCCGCCGCGCTTCCGGCTGCTCAGCGCGCTGTCCTATTGCGCGCCGCTGCTCGTCAACGGCATCGTCCTGCCGTTCTTCCCCGTATGGCTGGAAACCCATAGCTTCAGCGATCATGAGATCGGCATCATCCTTGCGATACCAATGGTCGTGCGCGTCCTGGTGGCGCCTGTCGTCGCCATGATCGCCGACCGCATGAATGAGCGCGCCGACGTGCTGCTCTGGTCGGGCGGCCTGTCGCTGCTGACGGCGATCGCGCTCTATTGGACGACGAGCTTCTGGCCGGTGACGATCGTCTTCGCGCTGCAGGGCGCCACCTTCGCGCCCTATCTGCCCGTTGTCGAATCGATCGCGATTTCCGGCGTGCGCCGATGGGGGCTCGACTACGGATCGATGCGGGTGTGGGGTTCGATCGCCTTCATTGTCTCGACACTGCTCGGCGGTCAGATGATCGGCCGATGGGGCGGCGCAATGGTGCTGGCCGTCATGGTGTTCGGCTTTACCATGACCGTGGTCATGGCGATCTTCTGTCCACGGATCGGGCCGACGCGGCGGCGCGGCCAGCCGATCGACCTTCCGGCCGCCACCGGCCGGGGCCTGAGCGAACCGCATTTGCTGTTGCTTCTGATCGGAGTCGCCATTCAGCAGTCGAGCCATGCGGTGCTCAATGCTTTTTCCTCGATCTACTGGCATCAGCTCGGCTTTTCCGGCACCGAAGTCGGCCTGCTCTGGAGCGCCGGCGTTGCCTCGGAGGTGACTGTGTTCTTCTTATCGAAGCGTCTCAACCGGCGCTTCAACGCCTGGACGCTGATCCGCTTCGGCTGCGCCGTCAGCGTCTGTCGCTGGATACTGTTCCCCATGAATATGGGCTTTACCGGCTTTTTCCTGCTGCAATGCTTCCACGGCTTCACCTATGCCTTCGTGCATACAGGCGTGCAGCGGCGGATCGTGGCGTCCGTGCAGGAGACGCAGGAAGCCTCGGCGCAGGGCGCCTATTTCTTCTATGTCGGCATGGCGATGGGGTTGATGACCATTGCGTCGGGTTACCTCTACGCCTGGCTCGGCCTCGTCAGCTATTACGTCATGGCGCTGGTCGCGCTTGGCGGCCTCGCTCTCGTCATCTCGGCCTATTACCTTCAGCCCCAGAGGGCACTTTCCGGCGGAAAGACGAGGGAAGCGGCGTAACGCAGGCCGGGCTCGCGGTCGCGCGCCAGCAGCAGCGGGCCGTCGAGATCAACGAAATCGGCGTCCTGAGCGAGCAGCACGGCAGGCGCCATCGCAAGCGAAGTGCCGACCATGCAGCCGATCATGATGGAGAAGCCGAGCCGCTCGGCCTCGGCTTTCATCGCCAAGGCTTCCGTCAGACCGCCCGTCTTGTCGAGCTTGATGTTGATCGCGTCATAGCGGTCAGCAAGGCTTGCGAGATCGCCGGTGTGGTGCACACTCTCGTCGGCGCAGACGAGAAGCGGGCGGCGGATTTCCGCAAGCAAGGCGTCGCGGCCCGCCGGCAGCGGCTGTTCGACGAGGGCGACGCCGGCCCCGGCGGCAATATGGAGATGACGTTCCAGCACCGCCTCGGGCCAGCCCTCATTTGCGTCGAGAATGATCGCTGCATCCGGCGCGGCCGCGCGAACGGCAAGGATGCGGCTTTCATCGTCGCCGGTGCCGACCTTGACCTTGAGCAGCGCGCGGCCGGCATGTTCACGCGCCTGCGCAGCCATCACCTCCGGCTCGCCGAGTGAGATGGTATAGGCTGTCGTCAGCGGCTTGGGCCTGTCGAGGCCAAGTCGTGCCGCAACGCTTTCCCCTGTCCGTTTCGCCTCCAGGTCCCAGAGGGCGCAATCGACGGCGTTGCGGGCGGCTCCCGGCGGCATCACCGCCAGAAGGTCGAGCCGCGAGATGCCGGCTTCGACCAGCGGGCGGGCGGCCTCGATCTGGCCAAGAACGCTCTCCATCGTTTCGCCGTAGCGTCGATAGGGAACGCATTCGCCGAGCCCACGCGCATCGTCTTCGGTCAGAACGCAGGTGATGACGTCGGCTTGCACCTTTGCGCCGCGCGAGATGGTGAAGGTCCCGGCAATCGGAAAGGAATTCATCTGGATATCAAGGGTGCGCGGCATTATTGCTGTCCTGCGAGCATGGAAATTGCACGTTGCTTCTGTATATTGACGCGCGGGCGCCGAACGATCCGCTTCGCGAGTCGGCAATGTCGCCGTAAGCCTTGAAAGACACAAGTATCTTGAACGCCGAGAATCGCAACGCCGCCTCACTGCAAGTGGACAGCCGGTCTGATGGTTCGGGGCAGCGTGTCCGCCTGAGCGGCAACTGGCGCAGCGCCTATGTGCATCTCGTGCTGCGCGACTTCGAAAAGCTTCTGCACCAGAAGGCGGGCGACCTGACGGTCGATCTTTCTGAGGTCACCGATATCGATACGGCGGGCATCTGGCTGCTGTGCCGGCTGAAGAAGCAAGAGGAGGCTGCCGGGCGTACGGTCCGTCTGGAAGGAACCAATCCGCATATCGACGAGATGCTGGCGATGTTCTCCGAGGAGCCGGCAAAACCGGAGCCGGAGCCAAAGGAAAGGCTTTCGTTTGCCGCGCGCGTCTTCGGACCGATCGGCAAGATGACTTACGACGTCTGGGACAATCTCGCCGCCGCCATGTATATCCTTGGCTCGGCGGTGCGCGGTGCGCAGATGAAGTTCGGCCGCGGCAGCGGCGTTTCGCCGGCTTCGATCGTCAATCAGATCGACCATATGGGCGTCCGCGCCGTTCCGATCATTCTGCTGATGTCGTTTCTGATCGGGGCAATCATCGCCCAGCAGGGCGCCTTCCAGCTGCGTTACTTCGGCGCCGAAGTCTTCGTCGTCGATCTTGTCGGCATCCTGCAATTGCGCGAAATCGGCGTGCTGCTGACCTCGATCATGATCGCCGGCCGCTCGGGCAGCGCCATCACCGCCGAAATCGGCTCGATGAAGATGCGCGAGGAGATCGACGCGCTGAAGGTCATGGGGCTGAATCCGATCGGCGTGCTGATCTTCCCGCGGCTGGTGGCGCTGACCATCGCGCTGCCGCTTCTGACGGTGCTGGCGAATTTCGCTTCGCTCGCCGGTGCGGCTGCGGTCGCCTGGGGTTATTCCGGCATCACTTTCGCCAATTTCCTGGCGCGCCTGCACGAAGCGGTGACGCTGTCGACGGTGCTCTCAGGGATGATCAAGGCGCCGTTCATGGCGCTGGTCATCGGCATTGTCGCCGCCGTCGAAGGGCTGAAGGTCGGCGGCAGCGCGGAATCGCTCGGCCAACACGTGACCGCCTCGGTGGTAAAGGCGATTTTCGTCGTGATCCTGATGGACGGGCTATTTGCGATGTTCTATGCAGCGATCAACTTCTAGTATGGCGAACCGCGTGAACGAGCAACCGATCGAAAGCGAAGGACAGCGCAGGGATGTCGTGCTCTCGGCGCGCGACGTCACCGTTGGTTTCGGGCCAAAGGTGGTGCTCGACAATCTGAACCTCGATATCTATCGCGGCGAGATCCTCGGATTCGTCGGTGCGTCGGGCACCGGTAAATCGGTGCTGATGCGCACGGTGCTCAGGCTGCTGCCACGCCGCTCCGGCACGATCAAGATCCTGGGCCAGAATTTCGACGAGCTCGACGAGCCTCAGCGCAATGCGCTCGACATGCGGCTTGGCGTGCTGTTTCAGCAGGGGGCGCTGTTTTCGTCGCTGACGGTCAAGGAAAACATTCAGGTGCCGATGCGCGAATATCTCGATCTGCCGCGCTCGCTGATGGACGAACTGGCGCATCTGAAGATCCGCATGGTCGGGCTTGCCGCCGATGCCGCGGACAAATACCCGTCCGAACTGTCAGGCGGCATGATCAAGCGCGCGGCGCTTGCCCGCGCGCTGGCCCTCGATCCGGAACTTGTCTTCCTGGACGAGCCGACCTCGGGTCTCGACCCGATCGGCGCTGCTGAATTCGATGAACTGATCGCCAACCTGCGCGACAGTCTGGGACTGACCGTCTATATGGTAACGCATGACCTCGACAGCCTGTTTTCGGTCTGCGACCGTATTGCCGTGCTCGGAAAGAAGCGGGTAATGGTGGAAGGCACGATCGACGACATGCTGGCCTATGACGATCCGTGGGTGCAGGCCTATTTCAAGGGCAAACGGGCGCGGTCGATCGTGCCGCAGGACAGTGGCGTGCGGCGTGGCGTAAGCGGGAAGTGACCGGATAAGATGGAAACCAAAGCCAATTATACGATTGTCGGTTTTTTCACGGTGCTGGTGATCGCGGCTGCCTTCGGCTTCGTCTACTGGATGGCCGAGTATGGCCGCGGCGGCCCGATGACGGAGCTGATCGTTCGGATTCCAGGGTCGGCGAACGGCCTAAGCGTCGGCTCGCCGGTCCGCTTCAACGGCATCCAGATCGGCTCGGTGCAGACGCTGTCCATCGATGCCGACGATCCTCAATATTCTCTGGCTTTCACCCAGGTGCGCACCGATGCACCGATTTACCCCTCCACCAAGGCCGCCCTCGAAATCCAGGGTCTGACCGGGGCTGCCTATATCGAACTCTCAGGCGGCCGCAAGGGCGAGGAAAGCATCCTTCAGCATGCAATCGACAACAACAAACGCGCCGTCATCGTCGCCGACCAGTCAAGCGTCACCAATCTTCTGGCAACCGCCGACAAGATCCTCGATCGCGCCAACGACGCGGTCGGCGAACTTCAGGGCTTCATTGAAGATTCGCGCGCTCCGCTGACCGAGACTTTCAAGAATGCCGAAACCTTCTCGGATGCGCTGGCGAAGAATTCCGACAATATCGACGCCTTCCTACAGAGCGTCGGTGAGCTCTCCAACACGGTGAAGGCGGTTTCCGGCCGCGTCGACTCAACGCTCCAGGCCGTCGAAGAGCTGGTCAAGGCTGTCGACGCTCAGAAGATCGACAATATCGTCTCCAATGCCGAGAAGATCACCGCCAATGTCGCCGATGCCTCGGGCGATCTCAAGGGCGCGATCCAGAAGTTTGACGAGACGGCTACCACGTTCAACGATTTCGGCAAGCAGGCACAGGCAACGCTCGACCGCGTCGACACGCTCGTCGCCCAGATCGATCCGGCAAAGGTGAAGGGCTCGGTCGACGACATCTCGCAGGCGACCAAAGATGCGCGCGCCGCCGTCGCCTCGATCCGCGACGTCGCCAACACGGTCTCTGCCCGCCAGAAAGACATCGACCAGACGATTCAGGACGTGTCGCAGCTGACCAACAAGCTGAACTCGGCGTCCACCCGCATCGACGGCATTCTCATCAAGGTCGACGCGCTGCTTGGCACCGATAATACGCAATCGCTCTTCAGCGAGGCGCGCGCGACGCTCGAATCGTTTAAGAAGGTCGCTGATAATCTGAATTCGCGCATCGGGCCAATCGCCGACAATCTGCAGAAATTCTCGAGCGGCGGCTTGCGCGACGTGCAGACTCTCATCAACGACATGCGCGGAACCGTGAACAATCTCAACAATACCATCAGTAACTTCGACCGCAATCCGCAACGCCTGATCTTCGGCGGGGACACGGTCAAGCAATATGACGGCCGGACGCGGCGCTAACAGGGGAAGTCAGGGGTAACCATGGTCGCATCGCATCTGTTGTCGCGCCGTTCTTGGATCAGGGGAACGGTGATCGCGCTGCCGCTGACGGCGCTGATCCTTTCGGGGTGCGGGACCGCGGCCAAGAACGACACCTATGACTTGCCGAGCGCCGTCGACGGAGACGGACCCGCGGCCAAATCCCGCCAGATCCTGATTGCCAGCCCTACGGCGCTGAGGGCGCTCGACAGTGAGCAGATCGTCATCCGCGTCTCGCCGTCAGAAATCCAATATCTCTCGCGGGCGCAGTGGGGCGACAAGCTGCCGCGCATCGTGCAGTCGAAACTGGTCGAGGCCTTCGAAAATTCGGGCAGGCTCGGCGGGGTCGGCATGCCGGGGCAGGGATTGGCGATCGATTACCAGATCGTCACCGACATCCGCTCCTTCGAGATCGACGCTTCGAGCGGCAATCAGGCGGTGGTTGAAATCTCCGCCAAGATTCTAAACGACCGCAACGGATCGGTGCGCGCTCAGAAGGTGTTCCGGGCCATGGCGCCGGCGGGCGGCGACAATCCGGGCTTCGTCAAGGGACTCGACCGCGCATTTTCCGCGGTGGTTTCGGAGATCGTCAGCTGGACGTTGCGCTCAATCTGAGATGGCGTTTCGTGACTGTCGCGTCGACATCACCGGTTGCTGATCTGAAAAATATATGGGGCCGGCAGATTGGCGTCCACCGTGTTGAATTTCTCCACGAATCTATGGAATGCATCATGTTAGCGCTGTCAGGCTGCTGCAATTGCCATGTGATCGCGCAAGACCGGCAAAACCTGGAGGTCGCTTTCGGGTAGTGAAAACGCGTCCCGATCCTTCGGCTTCGCTCGCCGGTTACTTCGTCGGCTGCGCATCCGTCATCGTCGCGGCAGGCTGACTGCCTGGCGTTGTGGAGGCAGTGGCGGTAGGTGATGACGGGAGGGTGCTGTCCAGCAGGCCTGCCATCTTGTCGTCGCGCAGGCTTGCGGTCTTTTCGCCCATCACGACGCCGACGACACGGCGGCCGTCCTTCAACGCCGAGGTCACGACATTGTAGCCCGAGGCATCGGTGTAGCCTGTCTTGATGCCGTCGACACCGTTATAGCGATACATGAGATTGTTGTGGCCGCGCAGTTTCATGCCTCGGAACTGGAAGCCGCGCATCGAGAAGAGCTTGAACTCTTCGGGAAAATCCCGCATCAGCGAAACGCCGAGGGTCGCCATATCACGCGCTGTGGTGACCTGCTGCGGATCGGGAAGGCCGGATGGGTTCTTGAAGACCGTGTCCTTCATCCCCAGCTGGCGCGCCTTGTCGGTCATGACAGTGGCAAAAGCCTGTTCGGAGCCGCCGAGTTGTTCAGCAATCGCCACGGCAGAATCGTTGGCAGACAGCACGACGATGCTTTCGACCGCTTCACGCAACGTCACCTTGCGGCCGGCGCCAACGGCGAGCTTGAAGGGTTCCTTGCTCTCGGCATTTTCCGACATGGTTAGCTTCTGGTCCCAGGTGAGGCGTCCATCGTGCAGCGCCTCGAAAGCGAGATAGAGCGTCATCATCTTGGTCAGCGAGGCGGGATAGTTGAGCTCGTCCTGGTTGGAGGCTTCGAGGACCTGACCGGACTGGGCATCGACGACGAAGCTTGCCTGGCCGGCCTCGGCCGGAATGAAAGCGCCCATCAGCAGGGTGGACGAGAGCGCGATGGCAAGGAGCCGGGATGTCGTGATGGTCATCGTTATTGCTGTCTCTTTCGTTGGACGGCCGCGGAGCCGTTGGCTTTAAAACGCAAGCGGATCGAAAAAGTTTGTGACCGAATGAAGGACGGAGAGCAATAAAAAAGGCCCATCCACAGATGATACCTTTTGTCTCGGCACGGTCGGTTTTGACAATCGCGCGTATGGCCCGTAGAAATTCATCATGAGCATGAAGAGCGCGCCTTTCTCCTACCATGACCGCACCTGCCCGCAGGTCGCGATGGCGCGCGCCCTTGGCGGACGAGGTCTCCGCGTCCTGCTGTGACGTCCGGGCGCTGCATGCGTCCGGCGCGCCGCCGGACGTAAAGCCCTCACCACATCAATCAGGGTTGCCAGGGAGACAGGCGCCGTGCTCAATATTTATCATGTCAATTCGCTCGTCCATTGGGAGGAGCGCGAGATCCATCTGCGCAATCATATGATCGCCTTCTTCTCGCAAGAGGTCCGCAGTTTTCTCAGATCCGTCAATCCGGCCTGGGATGTCAGGAGGGTCGAGGCGCCGGCGCTGATGCCGCGGGCGCTGGTTTCAAGCGCCTATTCGAATGGCGATATCTGGGTTCAGGAACAGCTGTCGGCCGGCGATGCCGCGCTGGTGCTGCGACCGGAGACGACGCCGTCGACCTATGCCTATATGCAGCATATTCTCGGAAATCACTCAAGGACGCGTCTGCCGCTCTGCGTCTGGCAGGCGGGCCGGTCCTATCGCCGCGAGCAGGAGCAGCCGACGAAACATATGCGGCTGAAGGAGTTCTGGCAGCTCGAATTTCAATGCGCCTTCACCGCCGGCAGCGGCAACGACTATCACGCGGCCTGCCTCGAACCGGTGCGCCGCATGATCGCCTCGCTGATCCACCTGCCGACGCGGGTCGTGCCCTCCGACCGGCTGCCGGCCTATTCCGAGGTGACGATGGATATCGAGGTCGATAACGGCGACAAGTGGATGGAGGTCTGCTCGATCTCGAGACGCACTGACTTTCCGCAGCGTTACCGGTCGCAACCGAAGCAGGGACCTGCTATCCAGCACGACGTCTTCGTGCTCGAAATCGCCATCGGTCTCGACCGTTGCGTCTACAACTGGGGCATAGCGGCTGACGGGTGAGAGGCGGAACACCGGGACAGAATGGCGGTCCCGATGTCCCCTGCTGTTGTTCACGAATTTTCCACTGCACTTCGAACTGCTGCAGGCGTGGGACACGGATGTTGAAAGTCTGGTCAAATCGGCAACAAACAGTCGAGCGGAAATATGACGACTGGGGACAGAGGCCGATCCTGGCCGAACGGCTGCGGGAGGTGCCAGGAGATCGACGAGGCGCTGATCGTCAAGTTTACAGGACCGATTGCCTGTTTCCGATTTGATCTCAGGTGTTTTTGCCAGAGCCTTATGAAAAGGCAATGTCGACGGCGGGGCGGACCTCTACCATCGCGTCGCCCGCATCGAAACCGTGAAGCGTTTCGTTGTGGTGGGCGACAATCTCGGAGAAACCAAGGGTCGCCGTGTCGCCGGTTGTGTGGCCGTCGGCAACCAAGGTCACGTCATAACCGAGCGAAACGGCACGCCTAACGGTCGTGTCGACGCAGAATTGCGACATGCAGCCGCCGACGACGAGGTGGGTAATCGAACGTTCTTGCAAGCGGTCGGCAAGATCGGTCCCGAAGAAGGAGTCGGCGCTTTTCTTACGCACGACGACGTCACCTGTTTGCGGCGCAATCTCGCGGCGCAGCGCCCAACCCGGCGTGCCCACGGCCAATCGATGACCGGTATCGCCATCATGTTGCACCAGCACGATCGGCACGCCGGCCTGTCGCGCCTTTTCCTTGAGCAACGCCAGTCGAGCAACGGTCTCATGAAGTGCGGAATCGACCTCGGCTTGGCGCTCCGGCGTCGCCTTTCCGGAGAGAATTGCATTCTGCACATCGATAATCAAAAGGGCCTTGGTCATTTCGTTCGCGGTTCCGGGCTGGGGAGCAGATCATACCCCGTCATCAGTCAAAGCCGCTTGACGCGCGTTCAGGCGGCTTCAGCTCCACGATATCGGCCAGACTTTATCTGAGCCTGCCCGCTGCATGGGCGAGCATGGTGTAAACCTTGCCCGTATCCGAGGTCAGGTAGGACTGCGTGACGGTCTGGTTCGGGTCGGTTCGGGCGACGTCGGCGAGCAGCTTTTCGAAATCACCGATATAACGGTCGACGGCAGTGCGAAATTCCGGTTCGCGGTCGTATTTGCGCTTGATCTCATCGAAGGTCTGCTGGCCCTTCAGCGTGTAGAGGCGGCGGGTGAAGACGTCGCGCTCGCCGCGCTGGTAGCGGCGCCAGAGATCGACCGAGGCATCGTGGTCGATGGCGCGTGCGATATCGACGGAGAGCGAGTTCAGCGATTCCACGACGTGGCGCGGATTGCGGGTATCGCCGCTGCGTGCGGCCGGTGCTGCCGTTTCCGCCGCGCGGGCGGGAGGACGGGCGGGGGCCTCGCCCGCAGCCTCTTCACGGGATGCGCCGCGCAGAAGATCGCTGATCCAGCCGCCGCCTTCCTGGGTTGGTTCCTGGCGCCCCAACTCCTTACGAGCGGGGGCGGGCTGCTGGGCGGCACGCTGAGGGGCGACGGCCGGAGCGGCCGGAGCGACCGGTGCAATCGTTCCGCGCAGACCCGCCGCTTCGATCGGCGGGGGCGCTGCCGGCTGCGGCGGCTGGGGCGCGATCGGCTGGGTCGGGCGCTGAGCCGGCTGTGCCTGGGCAAGCGAGCGGGCGACGGGCTGGGAGAGCTCAAGCTGCTGGCTGGAGCGGCCGACGAGCTGGGAGATATCCTGCAGCGCCTTGATCTGTTCGGCGACGGCGCGGCGCATGGCCGAGGCGCTTTCCTTGGCTTCCTCGGGCAGGTCGAAGGCGCCGCGCTTCAGTTCGGCGCGGGTGGCGTCCAGTTCGCTGCGGATGTCGGCAGCCGAGCGGCGGATGTCCTCGGTGGCGCCGGAGAAGCGGTCGACGGCATCCTCGATCGCCTCGCGCAGCGATTCCCGCATGTGCTGGGCGGCACCATCGGAGGCACGGCCGGCTTCGCCGAGCATACGTTCGACTTCCGACAGCGAGGCGGTGAGGCCGCCGCGAATACGATTGGAGAGATCGCCGGAACGGCGCTCGACATTGGCGAAGGTGCTGTCGATCGTGGTATTGGCTTCGTCGCCGGCGCGGGTGATTGCCTCGCGCATCGTCTCGGCGGCTTCCTGGGCGCGCTTCTCGGTTTCCGTCAGAATGCGGCCGATATCGGCAAAGGACGATTGCACGCCCTGGCGCAGATTGCCGGTGACCTGGGTGGAGCGCTGCTCGGCCCGCTCGAACACGGTTTCGATCATGCCGCCGAGGCCGCGCATGGTCTTTTCAATCTCGTCGGAGCGTTGGACCAGGCTGACGGAGAGGGCCTGCAGTGCGCCTTCACGCTCCTCGAGCGTCGAGGCGAGGTTGGACTGGGCGGCACCCAAAAGCTGTGAGGCTTGGGTCAGAACCTTGGAATGGTCGTCGAAGCGGCCGATGATGCTGCCGACCTGGGCCAGCGTCTGACCAGAGATGTCGGAGAGGCGGTCGACCTTGCCTTCGAGAAGCCTGGTCGAGGCGTTGACCATTTCGGCAGCCTTGGTGGCTGAGTCGGCAAAGCGCGTCGTGGTTTCGCCGAGGCGCCCGTCGACGCTCGTCAGCTGCTCGGCGGCGCGGTTCATCATCATCGCCATCGCCGCGCTGCTTTCCGACATGCGCTGAACCAGGCCGTTGACGTTGCCGACCAGGCTGTTCTCTATGGCGCTGACAGCGTTGGCGACATTCTCGGTGCGGGCGGCAACGGCGCTGGCAAGCGCTTCGTTTTCGGCGCGCAGACGGTCGGCGCTGAGGTTGGCTGCGGCGGTGATGCGGGCAGCGGCCTGCTCGCCGGCATCGGTGTAGCGATCGATGATCGGCCGGGCCGTTTCGTCGAGGATGCGGGTCAGTTCGACAGAGCGGCTCGAAAGCATCGAGTTGAGGTCGCGGGTGCGGTCCTCAAGCGTCGAGCGGATCGAGTTGCCGCGCGCTTCGAGCGCCCGGTCGACGTCGGAGAGGGTGGTATCGATCTCGCGGACACGTTCCTCGAGATTGGAGCGGATGGCGCTGCTGCGAGCTTCGAGCGCCCGCTCGACATCGGCCATGGTGGCGGAAATCTCGCTTCCCGCCTTCGACAGCGTCGTGCGGATGGTTTCGCCGCGCGCCTCGAGAGACTGGCCGGCATCCGAGAGGGCCCTGGAAATGGCATTGACCTGGGTGCCGACGATACTCTCGGCCTCGGCGACCTTGTTGACGATGGCATTTCCGGCTTCCGAAAAGGTCTGGGCGACCGCCGCGGCCTGGGTTGCCAGGCGGTTCTGAGCTTCGGCGACCCGGGTGACGATCTGCGACGAGCGCTCATCCATGGTGCGGGTGAATTCGTCGCTTTTCGCATTGAGATCCTCGGCGAACTGCTGGCCGGTCTTGCCGAGCAGTTCTGTGGTTCTCGTGGCTTCGCCTTCCATTCCCTGGGCTGCTTCGGCCACCGCGCTGCGCAGCGTCGAGGCGAGGCCGGCGGCCTTGCCTTCGATGGTGCGGTTGACGGCGTCGAGGCCGACGGTCAACGCACGATCCATGGTGGAGAGGCGTTCCTCGATGCGTTCATTGCCGCGGTCGAGGGTTTCGCCGAGACTTGCCGTGCGGCCCTCGATGGCGTCCGCCAGCGTGGTCGTGCGGTTATCCAGCGTCTCGGCCAGAGTGGCGGTGCGGCTGTCGATTGCCTGCGTCAGATTTGCAGCGCTGCCCTGCAGTGTCGCCGAGATTCGTTGGGTGGCGTCGTCACCGAGCGCGCCGAGACGGGAAATGCCATCGGCTAGCACGCCGGAGAGCTGACTGCTGGCGGCTTCGACTTTTTCAGCAACACCGCCGACGCCGTCACGTATGCGGGTCTCGATGGCCGTAAGGCCGGTTTCCATACGAGAACCGGTTTCTTCAAGACGTCCCGCGAGGTTTTCGACCGACCGGTCGAGGTGGGCGGAAAGGTTCTGGGCAGAGCTCGAAATCGAGTTTGCCGCTTCCTGGAAGCGGCCGGCGATCTGACCGGCACCGGCGTGCATGCGATCTTCCAATGTCTGGGCGCCGGCATCGATCGCCTTGCGGATCGAGGCTTCACGGTCTTCAAGCGACATTTCGAGCATGCTGACGCTCGTCGCCACCGAAGTGCCGATGTTGGTCGCCTGTTCGGTGAGCGTATCGCTGATTTGCGCATGGGCCTGGCTCAGCGACAGCTCGATGGCATTGCCGCGATCCTCAAGCGTCGTGCGGATGCGCTCATGGGCGGAAGCGAGCCCGCCTTCGATGCGCGCCGCGGCCTCCTCGGCCATCCCTCCGAGCCGCGCATGGGCATCGCTCAGACGGCCGTCGATCCGGCCGGTCAAGCCGCCGACGAGATCCTCAAAACGGGCACCGCCCGCATCGAGAACGCCAGAAAGCGTGGCGCTGTGCTCGGCAAGTGCGGATTCAAGCCGTCGCTGATTGTCGGCATAGGCGTTGTGAATGGCGTCCGTCTTGTCGGCAAAGGCGCCCGCGACACGCGCTTCGGCGCTGGTGACTGCCTCCATGATCGCATTGCTGCGCGCTTCAAGCGCGCTGTCGAAGCGGCTCTGGTTGTCGTCGAGCGAGATGGCAAGCGCCATGGTCTTTTCGTCAAGCGTATCGGTGAGCCGGTCATGGCTTGCCGTTACGGCGCCGATGAGCGCGGCGCTGCGGTGTCCCAGGGCCTCTTCGAGGCGAAGCTGACCCTCGGCCAGCGAAGCGGCCAGCGCGCCGGCCTTCTGGTCGAGCACGCCGTTCAGGCGTTCATGCGTGCCGGAGACCGCATTGGTGATCGCATCGGCGCCTGATGTCAGCGTCTCCTCGAGGCGGCTCTGGCTCTCGTTCAGCGAGATCGCAAGTGCCATTGCACGATCGTCGAGCGTCTCTGACAGGCGGTCATGGGTGGCGGAAACCGCATTGAGGAAGGATTCCGAGCGGCTCTCCAGCGTGTCCTGCAGGCGGTTCTGGCCTTCGTTCAGGGAGGCGGCGATGGCCGACGCCTTCTCGTCGAGGGTTTCGGCGATACGCTCATGCGTACCGGAGACGGCCTTGAGGAAAGCTTCGGAGCGGACTTCCAGCGTGTCTTCGATCCGCGACCGGTTCTCGTTGAGAGAGATTGCCAGCGCCATCGCCTTCTCGTCGAGCGTCTCCGATAGGCGGTCATGGGTGCCGGATACGGCATTCAGCAGTGCTGCCGACCGGGTCTGCAGCGTGTCCTCGATGCGGGCCTGGCCTTCGGTCAGTGAGATCGCAAGCGCCATGGCCTTTTCGTCGAGGGTCTCGGAAAGACGCTCATGGTTGCCGGATACGGCATTCAGCAGGGCCGCCGAGCCGGTTTCGAGCGTATTTTCGATGCGCGCCTGGGTCTCGCTGAGCGAGTTGGCAAACGCCGCTGCCTTACCTTCCAGCGTCTCGGCAAACAGGTCATGGGTGCCGGAGACGGCGTTCAGCAGGCCAGCGGAACCGGTTTCGAGCGTTTGCTCAATGCGGGCCTGGCTTTCGCTCAAGGAAATGGCCAGCGCCATCGCCTTTTCATCCAAGGTTTCCGCAAGCCGTTCGCTCGTGCCGGACACGCTGCTCAACAACGCTTCGGCGCGCGTTCCGAGCGCATCTTCGATGCGGGCGTGGCGTTCGTCGAGCGAGGTCGTCAGGGCCGCCGCCTTCGTGTCCAGCGTTTCCGACAGGCGATCATGGGTGCCCGAGACGGCGCTGAGGAAGGCTGTGGAACGGGTTTCGAGCGTATCCTCGATGCGGCTCTGGCTTTCGTTCAAGGAGATGGCGAGCGCCATTGCCTTTTCGTCGAGCGTTTCGGAGAGGCGGTCATGGGTGCCGGAAACGGCGTTGAGGAAGGCGGTGGAACGGGTTTCCAGCGTGTCTTCGATGCGGCTCTGGCTTTCATTCAAGGAGATGGCGAGGGCCATCGCCTTTTCGTCAAGCGTTTCCGCAAGACGGTCATGAGTGCCCGAAACGGCGTTGATGATGGCGTCGGAGCGCGTCGTCAGCGCTTCCTCGAAGCGGCCGTGGTGGGTGGTCAGCGCATCGACCAGTGCGCCACCGCGCTCCGCCATGACGCTGTCGATACGCTCGTGGGCTGTGCCGAGCGCTTCCCGGATTTCTGCGGCGCGCGCTGTCAGCACGCCGGTCAGTTCCTCGGCGCGGCCGCCGAAGGCCGCGGTGACCTGCTCGGTGCCGGCGGCAACGGCAGTCGTCAAATCGGTGGTGGTGGTGCGCAGCGTGTCGCGGAATTCGGCCGAGCGGGCCTGAAGATTGTTCTGCAGGTCGGAGGTGCCCGATGCAAGGGCCAGCGCGATGTCCGAAGTGGCGCCCTGCAGTGCCGAGCTCAGTTCGCCGGTGCGGCTGGCGAGCGCGGTGGTAATTTCTTCGGTGCGGCTGTTGAGCGTGCTCTCCAGCACTTCATGGCCGGTAGCAAGCGCAGTAGCAAGTGCCAGCGACTGGTCGGTCATCGAGGAACCGATCCGGTCGATGCTGGAGCTCAGGATGCCCTCGATCGAATCCGAACCGCCGCTCAGCGTCTCGTTGATGCGGGCAAGGCTCTCCATCAGCTTGGTGTCGAGCGACCCGGTACGCTTGTCGAAAGCGCTGGTGAATTCGGCGACACGCTCGTCGAAGGCGGTCGACAGCTGGGCAACGGTCGTCTGCAGCCGCTCCTCGAAGAAGCCGGAGCGAAGGTCGAGATCCATGACGGCGTCGTCGGCAGTGCTCTGCAGGCTCTGGCGGAAGCTTGCACCCTTTTCGTCGAGCGCGCTATTCAGCTTCGACAATACGTCGTCAAGGGTCCCGCCGATGGTGCGTTCGCCCGATGTCAGGCTCTCGTTGATCTCGCGGGTGCGGGCGATCAGGATTTCGTTCAGCTGATGCGTGCGCTCGTTCAGTGCCGCGTTCAGCTTCTCGGTGCTGCTGTCCATGGTCGAGGCGCGCGTCTCGAACTGGCTGAGCAGCTTTTCGCCATGTTCGTTGAGGTTGACGGACAGCGCCTCGAGGCGATTGTCGAATTCGGTGGCCAGCGCAAAACCGGAGGCGTTCAGTGTCTGGAGCAGGCTGTCGGTCTTGGCGGCGAGCAGGCTGCCCATCGACTGCAGGGCGCTGTCCGATTTTTCCAGGATCGTCGCCGCGCGCGTGTCGATCAGCGAGGCAAAGGCTTCGCCCGACGTGGCGAGTCGCACCGCGATCTCTTCGGTCGCCAGCGACAGTTCTTCCTTCAACTGGTCGTGGACGCTGCCGATCGAGGTGCGGATGCGGTCGGCATGGTTGACGATTGCCTCGCGCTCCGAGCCGAGTTCGTGGACGAGACCGCGCACGCGCAGCTCGTTGTCCGCATAGGAGCGTTCGAGCGCATTGACTTCGGAATGAACGAGCGTTTCCAGCTCGGTAGCGCGCGCGATGGTGCGTTCGATGCCTTCGTTCATCGCCGAGACCTCGCGGCGCACCGCCTGGCCAACGGTCATGATGCGTTCGGAGGCGATAGTTTCCGGCTCGGCCAGGCGCAATGCCACCTCAGCCATGGAGCGGGCGGCGTTGCGCATATCCTGGGCGCGGGCGATCATGATGGCGAAGGCATAGAACATCATCACCGGAATGATGATGCCGACGAGGCCGGCAATGACGCCGGGCAGGGCGACAAGATCGGCGATCGAACGGATCTGCCAGATCTGCGGCGCGTAAAGAAGGGACATCAGGCCGAGGCCCGCCATGACCCAAAGCACGGAAAACAGCGTGGCGGTGCGCATCGCCGAGCGGCTGGAGGCGCCGTCGAAGGACTTCAGGATCGAGGCGGGTGTATTGCGGCTGGCATCGTTGGCGGGCGCGAAGGCCGGAGCCCTGGAAGCCTGCTCGGCCCCGCCACCGCGCCGGTTGCGGCGCTGCGCTTCTTCCTGGGCCTGCTGATTGCGCGCATTCGATGGTTCAGACACATTACCCTCCGGCGCCTGGGGCGCGTCGCCGCGGCGAGACGGCGCGTTATCCTTGCCGAAATCGATCTGGAGTGCCTCGTCCAATGCCTTGAACGCCTTGTCCTCGATCGACTCATTATATTTGTTGTTCGCCATTCGGTTACGCCTCGTTACTGTCGGTCGGCCCGGCAGCGCGCGTCCCGGCTTCCGCCTCGCCCGGGAACAACCTTGCCGTTACGGCCCCCCATCCCAACCGCGGACGGATAAGCATGTCATTTCAGAGTAGATAGCCGCTTTTTCAAACGGAAGGTATCAAAACACTACCATTATCCACTCACTCGGCAAAGGCGCGTACCATAAACCCGCTCCACCAGTATCGTAGTGACACATCTGGGCTCTGCACACAATTAATGAAGGCTTGAGATTTGCGGGCCGTTAACGCGTTGTTAACACCTTTGAATCCGGCGCGCCGCTTAAAAACCAATAATTTAGGGACATTTAACAAACGTTAACCATATGGTGAGATTTCCGCGCGCGATGTGCCGGAATTTAACGCCATGGCCACCGTCCTGACGCAGAACTGTAGCAAGTGCGGACGACGTGAGACGGGAGAAATGGCAGATGGCGGCCCAGATGGCAGCATTGAAAATCGTGTTCGAGGCGCCGGACAATGCAAAGGGCCCGTGTCCCTCCAAGGTCAGGCCGATCGATCTCGTCCATCTCGCAAAGCAGACGATGGGCGACAAGACGCTGGAAATCGAAGTCCTTCAGATGTTTGCGCGCCAGGCGCGGGCCTGCCTCCAGGATATGGCCAGCGGCGAAACCGTGCGTGTCGGCGCGGCCGCGCACCGGCTGAAAGGCGCGGCAAGTTCGGTCGGCGCATTCCGCGTGTCGCAGACAGCTGAGGTCGTCGAGGAGACCGGCGGCGATGCCAGCGCAATGGCGGCGCTGGGCGCTGCCGTCCTCGACGCCGAGACTTTCATTCTGAAGCTCTGCCGCAGCTGACCTCCGGAAACCGCTGCGCAGTTTAGGCCAACATGCATAAGATATCGTTCGAACGGGACCCGTTGTTTCATTGCGGAACCACGGGTCTTTTTGCGACGTCCTGGATGACGCTTTGAAGACGGCGGGCGAAGGCCCGATCTGCGAGGTTATGGCGGATTTCGGAATGTTGACTGATGCGTCGAATTGTCGGAAGAAACTCCGCCCACCCAATCTGAAGACCGGAAATAGTCCTGATGCCTAAACTTACGATCGTCGCCTTCGACGGCACGCGCTTCGACCTCGACGTCGACCAAGGCTCCACCGTGATGGAAAATGCCGTGCGCAACTCGGTGCCCGGTATTGAGGCCGAATGCGGCGGCGCCTGCGCCTGCGCAACCTGTCACGTCTATGTCGACGAGCAATGGACGGAGAAGGTCGGTCAGCCGGAAGCGATGGAAGAGGATATGCTCGACTTCGCCTTCGATGTGCGTCCGACCTCGCGGCTTTCCTGTCAGATCCGGATGAAGGCTGTCTATGACGGGCTCGTCGTGCACGTGCCGGAACGCCAGGCCTGAGACGTCCTGCGCTTCGTCCGAAAATCGGAACCGATTTTCGGCCGTGCGGCGCTCTAGGGCGAATATCCGCTGCCATATCCTCAAAAAAGACGCCTCGCGCGCTGGTGCGAGCGAGGCGAGGCGGGCGCATTACCTACGGATGAGGGAGGAACATCCGCGGCTTCGGAACGCGCCAGGAGAACCCAGCGAGGAAAGTCCGGTGCCGTCCTGGACTTTCGAATGTGTTCATACTAACGCGTTCCGGTTGAGTCTGCCAGGATGAAAAATGACCATTTAATCGCTGGGGAGAGCGCAAGTTTCGCACAAGTTTCGTTGCGCAGCTAAGTTTTTCCGCTCGTCACCAGCTTGGAAAAGCCTTATTTTCCGCCGGCCCGACTGTTGATTCGATTTTTTAGCAATCGCAACATCCGCTTCTGGAAGTTGACCGCCTCGACCCGGTCGAATCGCGCCTGCAGCCGATCGTGCTCCTCTATACCGCGAGCTGATTCGTTGGAGACGAGTTCCTGCATCGCCTCGCAGCTGCGCTGTTGCGGCAATGCGCGGATGGCGCGTTCCATCGCGCGGGCCTGATCTCTGGCGATCTCGGCATGGCGCTCCTCGTGGCGCTTGATATCGCTCGACAATGCGTCCCAAATCATCGAAAGCTCCTTGCTGGCGCCTCTGCGGCTGTTCCAGCGCGGCAGGATGATCTGGGTGTGGACCGTGACCTTGACGTTGCCGACGCGACAGCGGCCATTGTCCTGGATATAGGTAGCCTCGCCGCCGAAGCGGATCTTGGTGGCGCCGGGATGGCGCGCCGAGGAGCCGCTCGCCGTCGGGCCGCGCCGGCTGAGTTCCCGGTCGAGCTCATCGGCGGTTTTGCCACGGATGTCGAAATAGGAATAGCTTTTCGATGCGATCACTTCGGCTGCCGCCGGACTGCTGAAGGAAAGAGCAATGGAAAAGGCGACAGGAAGGCACATATAACGCATTGCAAGCGGCATTCTGAACGCAACCCATGTTGAAATCGACAGGAGCTTGGGGCATAGCCACCGCAAGCGCAATATCGGATGACGCTTTTTTCCTCATCAATAGGATAAGTCTGGTGACAGGGCTCGAAGGCAGTATATGGCGTGTCGGCCATGGCCGGGAAATCGAACTCGGCCGTCGTTCGGCGATCATGGCGATCATCAATGTGACGCCGGACTCCTTCTCCGACGGCGGACGCTTCGAAACCGTCGATGCTGCCGTCGAACACGCGCTGCAGGCGGTCAGCGACGGTGCTGCAATTGTCGACATCGGCGGCGAATCGACCCGCCCGGGGGCGACCTCGGTCAGTCCTTCGGAAGAGCAGGCGCGGGTGTTGCCCGTCATCGAGGCGCTGCGCGGCCGCGCAGAGGCACTGATTTCGATCGACACCTATCGCGCCGAGACGGCGCGGCTTGCAGTCGGCGCAGGTGCCCATATTGTCAACGACGTCTCCGGACTGCGGAAGGATGCAGGTATCGCGGATCTGGCCGCGGCGACAGGGGCGGGGCTCTGCATCATGCATACCGGCCGCGACAGGGTGAAACTTGTCGATGTGATCGCCGACCAGGTCCATTTCCTCGAAGGGTCGCTTGCGATCGCCGCTGCGTCGGGGGTCAACAGCGACCGGATCGTGCTCGATCCGGGCTTCGGCTTCGCCAAGGAAACGGCGGAAGAGAACCTGGAACTGATGGCGCGGTTTTCCGAACTTTCGCGCTTTGGCCTGCCGCTGCTTGCCGGCACGTCGCGCAAACGTTTTCTCGGCGCGGTGACGGGGCGCGAGGCGCAGGAGAGGGATGCGGCCACGGCTGCATCAAGCGCGCTGCTCAGGCTTCAAGGGGCTGCGGTTTTCCGGGTGCACAATGTCGCAATCAACAGGGATGCGCTTGCTGTCGCCGATGCTATGCTCAATGCGCGCCAGGAATTCGAGAGGAAGCGGCCGACATGACCACCTACACGATCACGCTGCAGAACTGCGCGTTCTTCGCGCGCCATGGCGTGCATGACGAGGAGGAATTCCTCGGCCAGCGCTTCTTCGTCGATGCCGAGCTCGATGTCGTCGCGGGCGAGGCGCTGGAAAGCGATTCGATCGATGACACCGTCAATTACGGCATTGCCTTTACGGTGATCGAGCAGATCGTCACCGGCAAGCGACGCTATCTGATCGAAGCCCTGGCGCTCGATATTGCCAAGGGCCTCTGTCAGACATTTCCGCAGGTGCGGCGGGCGAAGATCACGGTGCGTAAGCCGAATGCGCCGGTGCCCGGCGTGCTCGATTTCGTGCAGGTGAGTGTTGAGCATTTTGCCTGAAGCTGCATTGCAATCCGCCACACTCGGCCTCGGCGGCAATTTCGGCGACCCGGTAAAGGCCATGGCCGCGGCGCTGCGAGAGCTGGATGGGCGCGACGATTGTCGCGTCAGCGCCGTGTCGCGGCTCTATCGCACGCCGCCCTGGGGCAAAACAGACCAATCGTTCTTCTTCAACGCCTGCGCAGCCATCGAAACCCGGCTGCCTCCGGAGGCATTGCTCGATGTCTGCCTTTCGATCGAGCGTGAGATGAAACGCGAGCGCATCGAGCGCTGGGGACCGCGCACCCTCGATATCGACGTGCTGACCTATGGCGACGTCGTCCAGCAGGCGCCGAGGCTGGAGTTGCCGCATCCTCGTATGACTGATCGTGGTTTCGTCCTGATGCCGCTTGCCGACATTGCCCCGGGCCTTCTCGTCGGGGGCCGGCCGGTCAGCGGCTGGCTGCTCGACGCCGACGTGACCGGCATCGAGGTCGCCGATGACAGGGGCGACTGGTGGCGGAGCGCCTGAGGAACGGATCCTGATACGCGAAACGGCGGGAAACCCGCCGCTTCAGGGAAACTCGATCATCCGGTCTGTCTACTACTGGATGGAGCCGACGGCAATTTCGTCGACCTGGCGGGTCAAGGTCAGGCCGATAACCGGAATCATCTGGCTTTCCACCTTGACCGAAACGGTGACATTCATCGTCTTGTCGTCACGTACACGAGCGATCATCGCGCCGTTCAGCTTAGCGCGGTTGATGCCGACCACGACGGTGTCCTCGGTGACGGCGCCGGAGACGACATCAAGACCCTTGCCGGCAGCGCCGTCGAGGAACTTGCCCTTGTAGGTGGAGCCGGACTGCGAGATGACGGCGCTCATCGGCTGCTTGAAGACGCCGACTCGGCAGGTGCCGTCGAGCTTGATGCCGGCAGTGCTGTCGCCGGTGGGTTCACCGGTCAGGTTGCAGGTGAATTTCGTGCCCTTGTACTTGCCGGCGACGATCTCGCCGGGACCTTTCCAGGAGCCGGTGACGGATTCGAAGAAGGCCTTGTCACGGGTTGCGGCAGTGGCTGCCGGAGCGACGTCTGCGACCGGAGACAATGCCGCGGCGGCGAGGCCACATATGATGAGAAACTGGCGCGAATACATGGACTTTCCTTGGCAAACACCACTCACGAACTGGTGCCAAGTTTTGCCGAAGAATGGTTAATCCTTCCTTTCGATTGTCTCGAAATGCGCGGGATTGCGTGGCTGCCACGACGCGTGATTTTGAGGTTCCGACAGCTACAATATTGAATCTGCACGCCTTTGCTAACTTCACCTTAGGTAAGGTGAAAGCTGCGGAATTGCTGGTGAGTTAAGGATTGTTGCCGCGCGGCGACATGGAAGGTGCGAGATCGCCGATAAAATCGCCGATTCCCGGCCGCTTCAGCGCGCGAAAGGCAAGCGGGCGACAGAGATCCATCGCCGCGATTCCGATGCGAGCGGTCATCAGACCGTTGATGACGCCTTCGCCGAGTCGAGCCGAAAGCTTTGAGGCCAGCCCATGGCCGAGCACTTGCTGGACAAGACTGTCGCCGACGGCGATCGAGCCGGTGACGGCTAGATGCGCCAACACGTCACGCAGCAGGCGGAACATTCCGAACGTGCCGGGACGTCCGCCGTAGAGCTCGGCCATGGCGCGGATGAGGCGCACGGACTCGTAGAGCACATAAAGCAGATCGACGATTGCGCGCGGGCTGACGGCGGTGACAATCGAGACGCGCTTGGAGGCGTTGACGATGAGAGACCGCGCTTTGCGGTCGAGAGGGGCGAGCAGCTCGCGTTCGGCCAAGGCGATCAGATGCGGGGGGTCGATGACATCGCCTTCGGTCGCCTTCAGCGTCGCGCGGGCTCTCGATGTCTCGGGATTGGCCGAAAGAAGCGTGGTGAGACGCGCAACGACCGCACGCGCCCTGGCCGGTCGTGTTTCCAGGATCGCCGCCTCTGCTTCTGCCTTGATCGTCTGAACGGCGGCAAGGCGCATCATGCCCGCGGTCTCGCGGATGACAAGAGCAAGCACGGCAAGGATGCCGATTGCGAGCACGCCAAGGGCTGCATAACCCAGCCAGTCGGCGCGGGTGAAGAGATCGCGGATCAGCCGGTCGGTCCAGAGGCCGAGGCCGAGCGACAGCAGGATGCCGAAGGCGCCGGCGGCGATCTTGCCGAAGGAAGTGCGCCGCTTGCGCGGTATTGCCACCGGCACTGCGCTCATATCCCTGGCGGGATTGATGAAGGGATCCTCCTCGTCGGGCGTCAAGACGATAGCTTCCGAGAAGCTTTCCGGTTTGCGTCGGTCTTGCTGCTGCCGGCCGCTGTCGCGCGGCTCGGCCGCCTCATCCTCATAAGCGAAGGCGGCTGGTGGGCGGCGCGGCAAATCGGAGGGGGGCTTACTCATGCGAGACGGTCTCCGAACAGGAACTGCATGGCTCGGTCAAGGCGGATATGCGGCACCGACAGCTTGATGCCGCCGCCGGTTTCCTCGAGATGCGGCGGGCGGAATCTGATGACGTTGACGTCGGGCAGGGTAGCACCGGTTTCGCCCGAGGCGATGCGGTCGAAAAGGCTTTCCGGATCCCGCGGTAGATCGCCGGGGAAAATCGCGGTCTTTCTCTGGCCGTCGAAGCGCTCGCCGGCAATGGTTTCGCCCTCCATCGGCGTGCCGACGATGACCGGCAGGTCATGACCGTCGCGTTTTACCGAAGCCTCGCGTGTGGCGCGGACGGAGGCGAGCGCCATGACGTCGATGCCCGCACCCGCCATGCCGATGCGCTCGATGGCGCGATCGACAAGGCGGCGGGTCAGCGCGTCGAGCCGGTCGTGACTTTCATGATGGAGATGGTCGGCCTTGGTGGCGGCGACCAGCACGCGGTCGATGCGGCGCCCGAGCAGCGAGGAGAGCAGCGAGTTGGTACCGGGGCGGAAACAGGCGAGCACGTCGGTCAGCGCGCGTTCCAGATCCTGGACGGCTTCGGGGCCGCGGTTCATGGCCTGCAGCGCATCGACCAGCACGATCTGGCGGTCGAGCCGGGCGAAATGCTCGCGGAAGAATGGTTTGACGACTACCGATTTATAGGACTCGTAACGCCGCTCCATCATCGTCCAGAGCGAGCCGCGATCGGGGCGCGCGCCCGGCGGCAAGGCGAGCGGGGCGAAGGTCAGAGCCGGCGAGCCGTCGAGATCGCCGGGCAGCAGCAGGCGTCCGGGCGGCAAGGTCGAGAGCGAGCGTTCGTCGGCCTTGCAGGCCTTGAGGTAATCGGCAAAGGCGGTGGCAAGCTCGCGGGCCACCATCTCGTCGGCGCCCGCCTTTATATCGGCGGCACGTGTCATCGACAGCCATTGCCGCGACAGTTCGGAGCGCACGCCGGTTTGTGCAAGCGCGATTGTCTCCTCGCTGAACACGCGGTAGTCCTTGCCGAGCAGCGGCAGGTCGAGCAGCCATTCACCGGGGTAGTCGACGATATCGATCGACAGCCGGCCTGGCGAGAACAGCCGGTTCCAGCCGCTGGCGCTCTGATAATCTAGGGTGATGCGCAGTTCGGAGATGGCGCGAGTCGAATCGGGCCAGATGCGGTCCTTCACCAGCGCCCGGATATGATCCTCGTATTGGAACCGGGGCACGGCGTCATCCGGCTGCGGCTCCAGCCGCACGGCGGAAACGCGGCCGGACTGCACCGGTTCGAACAGCGGCAGCCGGCCGCCATGCAGGAGATTGTGGACAAGCGAAGAGATGAAAACCGTCTTGCCGGAGCGCGAGAGGCCGGTGACGCCGAGCCGGACGGTCGGATTGACAAGGCCGCTCGCCCTGTCGGCGAGATTGTCGAAGGCGATGCGGGCATCGTCGGCGAGGGATGTCAGGCGTGGCGGCAAGGGGTGATTCCGATTGGCGACTGCCCGCAATATAGGAAGAGAGCGCCGCCCGAAAAAGAAGTGCGGCGAGGGCATTTCCGTTTTCCCCTGGTGAAGAAAATGCGCTGCCTTGTTGAATTTGTCCGGATGTTTAGACGACTACGAAATCGGCCAGGCGCCAGCCGGTGACGGAAGAATCGAAATCGATGACGGCAAGACCCGCCGTTGGGAAGCCGCCGGGAAGGGCGCTGACCATCGCCTCGTGGCCGATCAGGGCCTCCAGCGCTTGCTCAATCGTCGGGTTATGGCCGACCAGCATGACGGCCGCCTCATCCTGAGCGTCGACGATTTCGAGATAGGTGTCGACGGTGGCGTTGTAGAGCGCATCGACATAGCGCACGTCGAGGGCAACGCCGATCGCCCGATGGACGGCATCGGCGGTGTCGCGGCAGCGTAGCGCCGTCGAACTGATCAGAAGATCGGGACGATAGCCCTTGTCGGCGGCCTTGTCGGCGATGATCTCGGCATCGCCATAACCTTTTTCGTTGAGCGGCCGGTCGAAATCGCGCTGCCCGGGTTCGGCCCAGGCGGCCTCGGCATGACGCAGGAGATAGATGCGATTAGGCGGAGGCAGCGGTACGGTCACGGGCAAATCCAGGATCGGCAGGGTCTTTTCAGTAGCGGCTGCGGTCCGCCGCCGTCAACCGCCAGCCACGCCGCACCGACCGCAAACCAGGCCGACAACACGGCGTTTCGAAGGCGAAGCAAAAATTGCCAGCGCGAATAATCATGAGAAAATAGTCCGTTAGCCAAAAAATGTGACAGATTTAAAAATCTGTTTAGCTGTCGTATTTGGCTTGAATCGCGGCTAGCGCTTGGGATATACACCCGGCCAGATGAGATGTTCTTCAGGAGAATCGCGTTGAGTGAGAAGATCGATCTTAGCAATTACGTTCCCTCGGAAGAGGAAGAATTCATGAACGTAAACCAGCGTGCCTATTTCAGGGCGAAACTGGTTGCCTGGAAAAATGATATCCTTAGAGAAGCGCGCGAAACGCTCGACCATCTGGCCGAGGAAAGTGCAAACCATCCCGATCTCGCCGACAGGGCGTCGTCGGAAACCGACCGGGCGATCGAACTTCGTGCCCGCGACCGGCAGAGAAAACTGATCTCCAAGATCGACGCGGCGCTGCAGCGCATCGAAGACGGCACCTACGGCTATTGCGAGGAAACCGGTGAGCCGATCGGCCTCAAGCGGCTCGACGCCCGTCCGATCGCGACGCTGTCGATCGAGGCGCAGGAGCGTCACGAACGTCGTGAAAAGGTCTACCGCGACGAATGACGGCCCTCATGCAGGCATAGGCATATTCAGCGCCGCGATCAGATCGCGGCGCTTTTTTTTGCCATCTCCCCAGGGCATCGAAGAGGAGGTCACGAAGGTGCAGGATCGTCGTGTTCGTGGCGCGTGCTTCGCCGATTGCAGGGAGCCCCTGTCGCCAGAGCTTTCCAGAGTTGCTCTCGCTCGGCCTCCACGGCGAGATCGATGGTGACGAGAGTGCCATTCCTGATTCGCCGCCGCATGATGTCTGCCCGGTCGGGGTCTGTTCGGCACAGGGCCTGATTGCGAAGAGCCTGCAGGCGTGAGCGTGACATCTTCAACTCGCCGGCCAGCAGCCGATCCAGGCGCGCGTTTGTTGGAAACGGGGCCGCCAGTTCGATTTCCAGGTTCGTCCAGCCTGCGGGCTCGTGCCGTACCTCCTTGACGATGTCGAATTCGGCGGACTCGTCGATGCGCTGCGACTTGCGTCGCAGCGCATCGAGATTGAACGTTTCCGTCCGAATCCAATCCGGATCGTTCGACTGCAGCGCGTCGAGAATCATCGGATCGATGTCGCGAAGATTCCGGCGCTCGAAGATTGCCCGGTTCCATGTCCTTTCACAGCTCATGCATTTGTAGATGAGCCAGGCGTCCAGTTTGCGACCGTTGGCGTTAAGTCGGATCTTGCCGCTGGCTCGGAACGCTCTGGGCCCCCCGCATCCGCCGCACGCGATCCATGGCTGCGGCGCCGTCCTGGGAGTGATGGTCCATCGGACCCGAAGTGTCTTGCACATATCGTCTTGGTCTTCCGTTCGGAAGTCCACCAAGATGGTGCAGGAGAAAACCCGTGCGGGCGCGGTATGGCGATGTTGTGGGCGGCTGAAGAGCTGAGACAGCGGAGCTGCACATGGCACATTGTAACAATGCCAAACCGGTCTCTCGCCACCACCCGATGAACATGTTCGCATGCCGCCGGCGTGTCGCTCGCGGCAGTACGGGTGAAACTGGGGTGAGACCGGTATTTACTTAGGCAAAGTCTACCTCGAATGCGCCAATGCTCTTCAGCCTAATCGATAGCAGATGATCGGCCTGGTAGCGAGACCGCCGACCATTCGTGCGACAAAAGCCGCAGCATTGCGACTTTTATGCAACTGCATGACGAATGTTGAGGTTTCGCAACCGGATGTTCCCTGGGCGTTTTCTCACTTGTCGCGATTGACGCTCATTTCGCCGAAGATGCGGGCAACTTCTTTCTGCAGTTCGGTGTCGGCACCGGTGATGGGGGCAAGCTCGGGGTCGCGGCGCGGCAGGCTGGCCGGCTGCGGTGCGGCCGGGCGAGAGGCCTGGTTTGCCGGGGCCGGCACGATGCGCTCGGCCGTCAGGTTGTTGGCCATTTCCTGTTCCAACACCCGCTGGAAATCACGGCGGATCGCCGCGGCCGATTGCGCAGCCGCATCGTCTTCGGCCGTGGCGGGTACGGCGCGCGGTGCCGGCATGTCCGGGGCGGAGACTTCGGGTTCGACGCGCTGCTGCGGCAGCACCCGCTGGCGGGCGGCGTCAAGGATTTCGGCTGCGCTCGCCGTGTCGCGGAGCGGTGCCGGTTGGGCGCCGGAGGGACGCTCCGGCGCGCGCGGCTGGTACGGGACAGCGCGCGGGGAATGGTCACGTTCGGCCGAAAGAGGTGCCGGCGCGGGCTCTGGCGGAAGGGGGCTGGTGGCCACCGGCGGCGGCACGGTGAGCTGGGCCGGCGGCTCGGGGCGCGGACGCGGCTCCGCTGCGGCGGGCGCAGCGAAGGAGGGCTCTGTGGCCGGCTCGGCGCGGGGTGCGACCTGTGGACGAGCGGCGGAAACAGGTGGTGTTGCCGGTCGCGGGACTGCTATCGGCCGCTCCTCGGCCAGTTCCGGGCGGTAGATGCTTTGCGGCTGTTCGGCCATGTCCGGCAGGATGCGGCTTTCGATGACGATGTCGGTCGGGCCGCCGATCATGATGAGATGCTCGACATCATCACGGCGCACCAGCACCAGCCGGCGGCGGGCATCAACGGCTGCCGCATCGAGCACCTGCAGGCGGGGTTGACGGTTGCGACCGCCGCGCACGAAGGGCGACGGGGCGCGGCCCCGGATCAGCCAGAGCGCCAGAATGAGCAGGAGAAGGGCCAGGCCGACGCCACCGGCCGCAAGCAGAAAACGGCTGCCGTACGCTGCGACAAGATCATCGAACATAGTCACTCACTCCATTTCGCATTCGGCACATATTGACGACTTTTCCGTTTCTTAGGCAAGGGCCGCCGGTGCTGTCCAGTCGCGGGAGAACGCGATTTCGTGTTTGCGCTGCTTGCCGCACGGCGACCTGGCGCACGGGCGGCCGCTTCGGGCCTCGGGGGCAGATGGCGCTCTTGCCTGTGAATTCAAGCGGTCTTGCCGGCGACCGGTGTTTTTGCCGACGCGGCAAATTGCTAAGAAGGAAAGAGTGCCTGATTCCCGCTTTTTGTTCGTGCTACGAAGTGGGAGGGGCTTATGCGAGGAATACATGACGAAACCGCGTCAGGCCGACGAGTATAACGCACCGCTTGTGGATCGTGGGGGGCGTTCTGGCACGGTGTTGCGCATTCTTCTCCTGGCGCTCGTGCTGATCGCGGCCGCCGGCGCATTCGTCGTCTTCAAGAGATCCCTCGACAATGAGATGGTGCTCGGCGGTCTCGGCGTCCTCGCCATGGTCGGCATCTTCTTCCTTGTATCTTCGGTCATCGGCTTCATCGAGGTGATGCCGCAGCACCAGTCCGACAGCCTGGCGCGCGCCTTCCTCAACAGCCACCCCGACGGCACCCTCATCACCGACGAAAAGGGCCGGATTATCTACGCCAACGCCGCCTATGGCGCGCTGACCGGCGCGCGCAAGGCAACCGAAGTGCAGACGCTGGAGACGCTGCTGT
Organism: Rhizobium aethiopicum; assembly: GCF_900094625.1. Classification (GTDB taxonomy): domain Bacteria; phylum Pseudomonadota; class Alphaproteobacteria; order Rhizobiales; family Rhizobiaceae; genus Rhizobium; species Rhizobium aethiopicum. Next base: position 306,306 of record NZ_FMAJ01000001.1, read on the forward strand.
CGCGGCACCGCGAATCGAACGAAGCGCTGTACCGGCTGGTCAACGGCTTGCGCGAGGGCAAGGAGGGCCGGGAGGAATTCCGCCTGCTGCGCGCCGTCGGGCCCGGCAGCAACAGCTCGGGCGCGCATTGGTACCGGCTGAAGGTGCGGCTGCTGAAGCCGGAGGACGATGGCGGCAAGCCGCTGCAGATCTGGCAGATCACCGACATTACCGCCGAACGCGACGACCAGGAGCGCTTCTTCAAGGAGCTGCAGAATGCGATCGATTACCTCGACCATGCGCCGGCCGGCTTCTTCTCTGCCGGCAGGAAGGGCGAGATCTTCTACCTGAATGCGACGCTTGCGGAGTGGCTGGGCCTCGACCTGACCAAGTTCCTGCCTGGCTCGATGTCGATCGGAGACCTGGTGGCGGGCGAGGGGCTGGCGCTGATCCAGTCGGTGCAGGCCGAGCCAGGCCTGAAGAAGACCGTGACGCTGGATCTCGACCTGCGCAAGACCAACGGCCAGAGCCTGCCGGTGCAGATCATTCACAGCGTCACCTCGATGCGCGACGGCGCACCAGGCGAAAGCCGTACGATCGTGCTGGCGCGCGGGAAGAGCAGCGAGAGCGGTCAATCCGCTTCGGCCGCCGCCATGCGCTTCACCCGCTTCTTCAACAATACCCCGATGGCGATCGCCTCGATCGACGGTGACGGACGCATCCTGCGCACCAATGCGCCGTTCCTGAAGCTGTTCTCCGGCATCGTCTCGCGGGACGACCTTGAAAAGGCGCCGTATCTCGAAACCATCGTGCAGGAGAGCGATCGACCGCAACTGGCCGCAGCGCTGGCGGCCGCCAAAGACCGGCAGGGTGATATCCCGCCGCTCGACACCCGCACACCGACCGACGAGGCGCGCTACTTCCGCTTCTATGTCAATGCCGTCATCGACCAGAGCGACGAGGCGCCGGAAGAGGCGGCGATCGTCTATGCCGTCGAGGTGACCGAGCAGAAGGCGCTGGAAGCGCAGATGGCGCAGACGCAGAAGATGAACGCCGTGGGAACACTCGCCGGCGGCATTGCGCATGATTTCAACAACGTGCTGACGGCGATCCTGCTTTCTTCCGATCATCTGCTGCTGCAGGCGCGTCCTTCCGATGCGAGCTTCGCCGACCTGATGGAGATCAAGCGCAACGCCAACCGCGCTGCGGTGCTGGTGCGCCAGCTGCTCGCTTTCTCACGCAAGCAGACCATGCGGCCATCGGTGCTGAACCTGACCGATGTCGTTGGCGATCTGCGCATGCTGGTCGACCGACTGCTCTCGGGCACCAATGTCAAGCTCGACGTGCAATATGGGCGCGATCTCTGGCCTGTCAAAACCGACCTTTCGCAATTCGAGCAGGTGCTGATCAATCTCTGCGTCAATGCGCGCGACGCGATGCCGGAAGGCGGTACGCTGACGCTGCGCACCCGGAACCTGACGGCCACCGACGTTTCCGCCTTCAATTATTCCTACATGCCGGCCGAGGACATGGTCCTGGTCGAGGTTACCGATACCGGCACCGGCATCGCGCCCGAGATCATGGACAAGATCTTCGAGCCCTTCTTCACCACCAAGGATGTCGGCAAAGGCACCGGGCTTGGCCTCGCCATGGTCTACGGCATCGTCAAGCAGTCGGGTGGTTACATCCAGCCGGAATCCGAAGTCGGCAAAGGCACGACCTTCCGCGTCTTCCTGCCGCGCTACATCCCGGAGCCGGCGGTCGCAGCCGAGGCGGGCTCGATCGACCACGCGATCAATGAAGTCGCCGCTGCGCCCGAGGCGCCGGCGACGCAGCAGCCGGAGGATCTGACGGGCTCGGCCGTTGTCCTTCTCGTGGAAGACGAGGAGGCGGTGCGCCGCGGCGGCAAGCGCATGCTGGAGACGCGCGGCTACACAGTGCACGAAGCGGGCTCGGGCGTCGAGGCGCTGAGCATTATGGAAGAACTCGAAGGCAAGGTCGATATCGTCGTTTCCGACGTGGTCATGCCCGAAATGGACGGCCCGACGCTGCTGCGCGAGCTGCGCAAGAACTATCCCGACCTGAAATTCATCTTCGTCTCCGGCTATGCCGAGGACGCCTTCGCCCGTAACCTGCCGCCGGACGCGAAATTCGGGTTTTTGCCGAAGCCATTCTCACTCAAGCAGCTTGCTGTTGTGGTGAAGGAAACGCTGGATAGCTGATCGCGTGATTGTGAGGAGGTGCCGGGTGATGCCCCCTCTGCCTGCCGGGCGTCTCCCCCCATAATTGTCCCGCTGCGGTAGAGAGGGAATGCTGGTCCAGCCTCTTGCCGATCTGCCTCCTTGTGGGGGAGATGTCCGGCAGGACAGAGGGGTGTCACACGACACGCCCTCTCCGGAAACCGCCCATCAAAATTTACTCACCCAGAGCCACGGCGATCTCCGCCGCAAGCCGCGCGTTGTTCTCCACCAGCGCGATATTCGTCTTCAGGCTTTGGCCGTCCGTCAGGTCGAAGATGGTCGAGAGCAGATAAGGCGTCACCGCCTTGCCGGTGATTTCGTCGCGTTCGGCGCTATCAAGCGCCCGTTCGATATAGATCTCCATTTCCTCGCGCGCGATCTCGTCGGACTCGGGCACGGGGTTGGCGACGAGCATGCCGCCGTCGATGCCGAGCTGATCGCGCACCGTCTGGAAATTGGCGATCGCCGCCGGGCTGTTCAACGACAGGGGGCTTGATATGCCCGAGGAGCGCGACCAGAAGGCGGGGAATTCTTCACTCTCATAGGTGACCACAGGCACGCCGCGGGTCTCCAGCACTTCCAGCGTCTTCGGAATGTCGAGGATTGCCTTGGCGCCTGCGCAAACGACGATAACGCCAGTGCGGGCCAGTTCCTCGAGATCGGCTGAAATATCGAAGCTTTCCTCGGCGCCGCGATGCACGCCGCCGATGCCGCCGGTGGCAAACACGCGAATGCCGGCGCGGGCCGCCGCGATCATCGTCGCCGCAACCGTGGTGGCGCCGGTGCGGCGCTCGGCGATCGCGAAGGCGAGATCGGCACGCGACACCTTCATCACCTCGGTTGCCTTGGCAAGCTGCTCCAGTTGCGCGGCTTCAAGGCCGATATGCAGCGTGCCGTGGATGACCGCAATCGTTGCCGGCACGGCGCCCTGTTCGCGAATGATCGTCTCGACGCTGCGCGCCATTTCGATGTTGCCGGGATAGGGCATGCCATGGGTGATGATGGTCGATTCCAGCGCGACCAGCGGCGCGCCGCGCTGCTTGGCGCTCGCGACCTCCTTGGAATAGGCGATCGGCAGAAGAGGGGAAATGGGCCTGGTCATGGTCTTGTCCTGTCGTCGATGGAGCGCGATGCCGAAAAGTGCCAGCGGTGTTCGCCAGACATCATGCTCAACTCTTTCGTTCGTGGCTTCAATGCAGAATTCTGACCTGGGGAACAAGGGCAAGCGCCTCGTTCAGCATGTCCGGGGTGAGATTTTCGTTGACGGCGTGCCGCGACTGCACGGTGAGCGCTGCCGCCGCCGCGCCGTGGCGGACAGCTTCCTCGAGCGGCAGGCCGGCCATTACGGCGGCGAGCGTGCCCGCGGCAAGCGAATCGCCGGCGCCGGTGACATCGGCAACGGTGTCGGCGACCGGCGGTTGCAGCGCGACGGAGCAGCCTTCACAAATCGCCACGAGCTCGCGCCGGCCGCGGGTGACGACGGCGCTGCTGATGCCGATTGCCTTCAGCAGCGGCGGCCAGCCGGCCGGATCCTGCGGCTGTTGCCCGACCAGGGCGGCGGCTTCGGCCTCGTTGAGGAAGAGGTAGTCGATATCCTCGATGCATGGCTTCAGTCTGACGACTTTGGCTGGCGAGATGGCGATGGCCGCAACGGGTCTGGCCAGGGAATGCGCCTTGGTGACGATCGCCGCAATCGTTTCCTCCGGCAGATTGGCATCGACGAGAATGAAATCGTGATCGGCGAAGGCTTCGCGCACCCAGCGGATGGAAAGGCGCCGAGGCACGAAGAAACGGTAGAGATCCATGTCCGCAAGGGCGATCACAAGGTCGCCGTCCCTCTCGATGATCGCTGTGTAGCTCGGCGTCTTGCGGTCGAGGAAGACGAAGGGCCGGTCGTCGATGCCGGCGAAATCGGCAGCTTCGCCGACCATCTCGCCGAAAGGATCGCCGCCGCGCGGCGAAATCATCGTCACGTGAAAACCGAGCCTTGCAAGGTTGCGGGCCGCGTTGAAACCGCCGCCACCCGGCTCTTCGAACCATGTGCCGGGATTGCTGGCGCCAGGCGCCGTCTCGCCGGAGATGCGGCCGCGCCGGTCGATATGGGCCCCGCCGAGAACGAGAATCTTTTTCATCGGCTTACCCGCATCCATAACGGGCGACGAGCGAATCGATGCGCTTCGCCGGGCTGCGAAAAGGCCGGCGCGTATCGCCTAAGCCGTTGCTTTGCATCGATAAACAAATATAGAACACAGGCCGTTTTACCTTTTTCTTTCAATCGTTTGTTCGCCTATTGCGAGAGTGGAACAAATAGGGTACAAACTCGACATTGCTTGAGCGGCTTCAATAACCTAAAGGTGGATCGGATGTCTCAGAATTCATTGCGGCTGGTAGAGGACAAATCGGTGGACAAAAGCAAGGCGCTTGAAGCGGCACTCTCACAGATAGAGCGGTCGTTCGGCAAGGGCTCGATCATGAAACTCGGTTCCAACGAGAATGTCGTCGAGATCGAGACGGTTTCGACGGGCTCGCTTGGCCTCGATATCGCACTCGGCATCGGCGGCTTGCCGAAAGGCCGTATCATTGAAATCTATGGCCCGGAAAGCTCCGGTAAGACCACGCTTGCGCTGCAGACCATTGCCGAATCGCAGAAGAAGGGCGGCATCTGCGCCTTCGTCGATGCCGAACATGCGCTCGATCCGGTTTATGCCCGTAAGCTTGGCGTCGATCTGCAGAACCTTCTGATCTCGCAGCCCGACACTGGAGAGCAGGCGCTCGAAATCACCGACACGCTGGTGCGCTCCGGCGCCGTCGACGTTCTCGTCGTCGACTCGGTTGCCGCGCTGACGCCGCGCGCCGAAATCGAAGGCGAGATGGGCGACAGCCTGCCCGGCATGCAAGCCCGCCTGATGAGCCAGGCGCTGCGCAAGCTGACCGCTTCGATCTCAAAGTCGAATTGCATGGTGATCTTCATCAACCAGATCCGCATGAAGATCGGCGTCATGTTCGGTTCGCCGGAAACGACGACGGGCGGCAATGCGCTGAAATTCTATGCGTCCGTGCGCCTCGACATCCGCCGCATCGGCTCGGTCAAAGAGCGCGAAGAGGTGGTCGGCAACCAGACTCGCGTCAAGGTCGTCAAGAACAAGATGGCGCCGCCCTTCAAGCAGGTCGAGTTCGACATCATGTATGGCGAAGGCGTGTCGAAGACCGGCGAGCTCGTCGATCTCGGTGTTAAGGCTGGTATCGTCGAGAAGTCGGGCGCCTGGTTCTCCTACAATAGCCAGCGTCTCGGCCAAGGCCGCGAAAACGCCAAGACCTTCCTGCGCGACAATCCGGATCTCGCCCGCGAGATCGAGCTGGCGCTGCGCCAGAATGCCGGCCTCATCGCCGACCGTTTCCTGCAGAACGGCGGTCCGGATGCCGATGACGGTGATGCTGCCGCGGAAATGTAATTTTCGCGCCTGAATTGATCGAAGATATCAGCCGGCCGCATTCCATCGTCAGAATGCGGCCGGTTTTGTTTGTCGGCTGGACAGTGGCGGAGGCGAACGTTAAAAGCCGATGGATTTGTATTTACCGGCCTCGGGCAGCATTGAAGGGCATAGAATGAGCGGCGTGAACGATATCCGGTCGACCTTCCTCGACTATTTCAAGAAGAACGGCCACGAGATCGTTTCCTCGAGCCCGCTCGTGCCGCGCAACGACCCGACCTTGATGTTCACCAATGCCGGCATGGTGCAGTTCAAGAACGTCTTCACCGGCCTGGAAAAGCGTCCTTACTCCACGGCGACGACCTCGCAGAAGTGCGTACGCGCCGGCGGCAAGCATAATGACCTCGACAATGTCGGCTATACCGCGCGTCACCTCACCTTCTTCGAAATGCTCGGCAACTTTTCTTTCGGCGATTATTTCAAGGAGAATGCGATCGAACTTGCGTGGAAGCTCGTGACCGAAGGTTTCGGCCTGCCGAAGCACCGCCTGCTGGTCACCGTCTATTCCGAAGACGAGGAAGCAGCGACGCTGTGGAAGAAGATCGCCGGCTTCTCCGACGACAGGATCATCCGCATCCCGACCTCCGACAATTTCTGGCAGATGGGCGATACCGGCCCTTGCGGCCCGTGCTCTGAAATCTTTATCGACCAGGGCGAGAACGTCTGGGGCGGCCCTCCCGGCTCGCCTGAGGAAGACGGCGACCGGTTCCTGGAATTCTGGAACCTGGTTTTCATGCAGTTCGAGCAGACGGAGCCGGGCGTTCGCAACCCGCTACCGCGCCCGTCGATCGATACCGGCATGGGCCTGGAGCGCATGGCCTGCATCCTGCAGGGCGTCCAGAGCGTCTTCGACACCGATCTGTTCCGGACGTTGACCGGCACGATCGAAGATGCGGTCGGCGTCAAGGCGGAGGGCAGTGCCAGCCACCGCGTCATCGCCGACCATCTGCGCTCCTCGGCCTTCCTGATTGCCGACGGCGTTCTGCCGTCGAACGAAGGCCGCGGCTATGTGCTGCGCCGTATCATGCGTCGCGCCATGCGGCATGCACAGCTTCTCGGCGCCAAGGAGCCGCTGATGTACAAGCTGCTGCCGACGCTGGTTCAGGAGATGGGGCGTGCCTATCCTGAACTTGTGCGCGCCGAGCCGCTGATCTCGGAGACCCTGAAGCTCGAAGAAGGCCGCTTCCGCAAGACGCTGGAGCGTGGCCTGGCGCTGTTGTCGGATGCGACCACGGATCTCGGCAAGGGCGACATGCTGGATGGCGAGACCGCCTTCAAGCTTTACGACACCTACGGCTTCCCGCTCGACCTGACCCAAGACGCACTGCGCGCGCGCGAAATCGGCGTCGACATATCTGGCTTCACCGATGCGATGGAGCGCCAGAAGGCCGAAGCCCGCTCGCACTGGGCCGGCTCCGGCGAGAAGGCAACCGAAACCGTCTGGTTCGAGCTCAGGGAAAAGCACGGTGCGACCGAGTTTCTCGGCTACGACACGGAAAGTGCCGAAGGCGTTGTGCAGGCGATCGTTCGGGATGGGGCGGTTGCGGAAGAAGGCAAGGCCGGCGACAAGGTGCAGATCGTCGTCAACCAGACGCCGTTCTATGGGGAATCCGGCGGCCAGATGGGCGATACCGGCGTCATCTCGTCCGACCACGGCAGGATCGAGATTTCGGACACGCAGAAAAAGGGCGAGGGCCTCTTCGTGCATTCCGGCGCCGTCGTCGAAGGTGCATTCAAGACCGGCGATGCTGTTGTCCTGACCGTCGACCATGCCCGGCGTTCGCGCCTGCGGGCCAACCATTCGGCGACGCATTTGCTGCATGAGGCATTGCGCGAAGTGCTCGGCACCCATGTCGCGCAGAAGGGTTCGCTGGTCGCGCCCGAGCGTCTGCGCTTCGACGTTTCGCACCCCAAACCGATGTCGGCCGGAGAGCTGAAAGTCGTCGAGGACATGGCAAATGAGGTCGTGCTGCAGAATGCGCCGGTCACGACCCGTCTGATGAGCGTCGACGACGCGATCGCGGAAGGCGCGATGGCGCTCTTCGGCGAGAAATACGGCGATGAGGTGCGCGTCGTTTCGATGGGCACGGGTCTGCATGGGGCGAAGACCGACAAGCCTTACTCGGTCGAGCTCTGTGGCGGCACGCATGTATCGGCGACCGGCCAGATCGGTCTCGTCCGCATCCTCGGCGAAAGTGCGGTTGGCGCTGGCGTTCGCCGTATTGAAGCGGTGACGGGTGAAGCGGCCCGTGAATATCTTGCCGAGCAGGACGAGCGCGTGAAGACGCTCGCTTCGTCGCTCAAGGTCCAGCCGTCGGAAGTCCTGTCGCGCGTCGAGGCGCTGATCGACGAGCGCCGCAAGCTCGAGAAGGAGCTGGCCGACGTCAAGCGGAAGCTCGCCATGGGCGGCGGGCAGGCCGGCTCGGCCGATGCCGTGCGCGAAGTTGCCGGCGTCAAGTTCCTCGGCAAGGCGATTTCGGGTGTCGACCCGAAGGATCTGAAGGGCCTTGCCGACGACGGCAAGACCAGCATCGGCTCCGGCGTCGTGACGCTCATCGGCGTTTCCGACGATGGTAAGGCAAGCGCCGTCGTCGCGGTGACGCCGGATCTCGTCGGTCGTTTCAGCGCCGTCGATTTGGTGCGCGTCGCCTCCGCAGCCCTTGGCGGCAAAGGCGGCGGCGGCCGTCCCGATATGGCGCAGGCCGGTGGCCCGGATGGATCGAAGGCTGATGAGGCGCTCGAAGCGGTGGCCGTGGCGCTGGCCGGCTGATCCATCAGCTCAGCGGGATATTCGAAAGGCGGAGGCTTGGCTTCCGCCTTTTTGGTTTTCAGCTCCGCCGCAAGTCCGCAAGATTTGTCAAATCGATATATGGTTCTCTGCGGTCGATCGATTGCATGGGGCTTTGACATGAACGGCGAGACGGCATGGGCGCTTTATGAGACCCGTCTAACACGGGTTTCGTCCTATATTCACGACCATCTCGACGAGGAGTTGGATATGGAGCGTCTGGCCGAGATCGCCTGCCTCTCGAGCTATCACTGGCACAGAATCTACCGGGCGATTTACGGCGAGACGCTGGCGGCCACCGTCAAACGGCTAAGGCTGCATCGCGCGGCAGGCGAGATCGTCCGCACCGAGGTTGCCATCAGCGAGATTGCAAAGCGGTCAGGCTATCCCAATCTCCAATCTTTCAACCGCATCTTCAAGTCGGTCTACGGCATGCCGCCGGCCCGCTATCGGAAAGAGGGAAGCCACACAGCCTTTCAGCCATCACCTTACGGAAAGACCAAAGCCATGTTTGATGTTACCTTACGGCAGATCGAGCCGACCGAGCTGATCGGCGTTGCCCACACCGGCTCCTATATGCAGATCGGCAAAGCCTTCGAGCAATTGTTCGGCACGCTTTACGCTCGCGGCCTTGCTAGGCCCGACATGCGGATGATCGGCGTCTATCTCGACGACCCCGACATCGTGCCAGCGGAAAAGCTACGTTCAATCGCTTGTGTCACCGGAGTGTCGAACCTGCCGGCCGACGCGCCGCTCGAGCAGCGCACCATCGAGGGCGGAAACTATGCGGTGCTGCGTCATAGGGGGCCCTATGCCGACATGTATCGGGCCTATCAGTGGCTTTATTCCGAATGGCTGCCGAAATCGGGACGGCAATTGAAGGACAGTGTCATGTATGAGGAATATCTCAACAATCCGCGCGATACGCCGCCGACCGAGCTGCTGACCGAAATCCACATGCCGCTTGCTTGACGTTGTCCGGGGACGCGACTGACCTGCCGCGTTCCCGCATGGATCAATACGAGCTCAAGCCGCCTGCATGGTTTTGACGGCTTCGTCGTCCAGGGCGGTCGCCCGCTTATAGGCCTCACGCTCGCTGACCCGTCCGAAATAGTCGATGAAGGCCTGGCGTTTTTCGATGCTGCCGAAGCCGAGGCCCCAGCCGATATGGGCGCCGACATAGACGTCGGCGGCGGTGAAGCGTTCGCCGGTCACATAGGTCGAGCCGGAGACTGCCATTTCAAGCGTGTTCATGACATCTCCGAAACCGCCGCAGCCAGCCATCCGCAACTTCTCCGGCGGAATTTCGAAACCGAGCGCCTTCATCGTCACCGCCGATTCGAGTGGACCGGCGGCAAAGAACATCCAGCGGTAATAGGCGGCGCGCTCCTCTGGTCTCGGCGCCAGTCCCTTTTCCGGAAAGGTTTCGGCGAGATAGGCACAGACCGCTGCACATTCGGTGACGACGGTGTCGCGATGACGGATCGCCGGCACTTTACCCATCGGATTGACCGAGAGGTATTCGGGCGCCTTCATCGTCTCGCCGAAGGTAAGATATTCGGTGCGATAGGGCTGGCCGATCTCCTCTAGCATCCAGCGCGCGATGCGGCCGCGCGACATGGGGTTGGTATAGAATACCAGTTCTTCAGTCATGAAATCCTCCTGGTGTTTCCTTGCGGCTTTGCCGTCGCCGGAATCAATAGCGCGGCGCCGTCTTTGTGCAACCCCGCCCTTCAAAGTGCCTTGCGGTACTGGATGAAGCCCGAGCGTTCGGCGATCTTGTCGTAGAGGCGCCGCGCCGCCGCATTGGTTTCGTGCGTCATCCAGTAGAGTCTGCCGGCGCCGTTTGCGCGGGCGAGTTCGGCGACGGCCTCGATCAGGGCGGCTCCGGTGCCGAGCCCGCGCTTGATGTCTTCGACATAGAGATCTTGCAGATAGCAGGTCCATTGCGGAAGCCAGCAGGAGCGGTGAAAGATCGCGTGGACGATCCCAATGAGCCGGCCATCTTCATCGAAGGCGCCGAGCGCGTGCATGGGTTCGTCGGGATCGTGGAAGCGAGCCCAGGTGAGATCCGTGGTTTCGGGTGGGATGACGACGTCGTAGAAGCGCTGGTACGCTTCCCATAAAGGTTGCCAGGCCGTGCGGTCGGCGGGTTCAAGCGGTCGCAGGATGGCCGTCATCGAGTCATTCCTCAAATGAAAACGGCGGGGAAATCCCGCCGTTCAATGCTATTGCGAGAAGATGGGCTTACGCCATCGCCTTCTGCAGGTTCTGATCGATCTTGTCGAGGAAGGCGGTCGTCGAGAGCCACGGCTGATCGGGGCCGATGAGCAGCGCCAGGTCCTTGGTCATGAAGCCGGATTCGACGGTGTCGACGCAGACCTTTTCCAGCGTCGAAGCGAACTTGGCGAGTTCGGCGTTGTCGTCGAGCTTGGCGCGATGCGCGAGGCCGCGGGTCCAGGCGAATATCGAGGCGATTGAGTTCGTCGAGGTTTCCTGACCTTTCTGGTGCTGGCGGTAATGGCGGGTCACCGTGCCGTGAGCGGCTTCAGCTTCAACCGTCTTGCCGTCGGGCGTCAGCAGGACCGAGGTCATCAGGCCAAGGGAGCCGAAGCCTTGGGCGACGGTGTCGGACTGGACGTCGCCGTCATAGTTCTTGCAGGCCCAGACGTAGCCGCCGGACCACTTGAGAGCGGAAGCGACCATGTCGTCGATCAGGCGGTGTTCGTAGGTGATGCCGGCTTCCTTGAACTGATCCTTGAATTCGGTCTCGTAGACTTCCTCGAAGATGTCCTTGAAGCGGCCGTCATAGGCCTTGAGAATGGTGTTCTTGGTCGACAGGTAGACCGGCCACTTGCGCATCAGGCCGTACATCATCGAGGCGCGCGCGAATTCGCGGATCGATTCGTCGAGGTTGTACATGGCCATGGCAACGCCGGCGCCCGGGGCGTTGAAGACTTCCTTCTCGATGACCGTGCCGTCTTCGCCGACGAACTTGATCGTCAGCTTGCCCTTGCCGGGGAATTTGAAGTCGGTTGCGCGGTACTGATCACCGAAAGCGTGACGGCCGACGACGATCGGCTGCGTCCAGCCAGGGACGAGGCGGGGAACGTTGCGGCAAATGATCGGCTCGCGGAAGATGACGCCGCCGAGGATGTTGCGGATCGTGCCGTTCGGGCTCTTCCACATTTCCTTGAGATTGAATTCCTTGACGCGGGCCTCATCCGGCGTGATCGTCGCGCACTTGATGCCGACGCCGTACTTCTTGATGGCGTTGGCGGCGTCGACGGTGACCTGATCGTTGGTGGCGTCGCGGTTCTCGACAGAGAGGTCGTAATAGTCGATGTCGAGGTCGAGATACGGATGGATCAGCTTGTCCTTGATGAGCTGCCAGATGATGCGCGTCATTTCATCGCCGTCGAGATCGGCGACTGGATTGGCGACCTTGATCTTCTTCATGTATCTGCCTCGTAAGCTGGAAGGGACGGTTGTCCGGCTGGGTGATGTGGTCCGGAGCGCTATAGCATTGTGTGCCGGGAACGCAAAGCAGAACGGGTAGCGACGTGACGTTTTTGCCGCCATTGCCAGGCGCGGGAAAAGAGCTAGTCTCGCCGTCACAAAGCCCTTTCGAGTCCCGGACATTTTGCCATGAAGAAGATCGCTGTTCTGTTCGCCGGCCTCGTTGCCCTGTCCGCTCTGATAGGCCCTTCGCTTGCAGCCGACGCGACTTCGCCGGTCGAGGAGATCATGAAGGACACGCAGAAGAACTGGGCGGGGGATAACAGCGACTGGATAGACATTTTTGGCGAGGCCCTGCTCAGCCGCCTCTACAGCCGTGACTTCGGTCACAAGTATAAGGCGGCCGCCCAGAACCCGGCGGCGGACGAGGACGGCATTTCGCCATTCGACTACGACGTGATCGTCAACGGCCAGGATGCATGCCCGCTGCAGGACCTTTCCATCGACAGCGCCCCGCGGGCAAACGGCACCACTGAGGTGACAGCAACATTCAAGGCAGCGACCTGCATGGAAGACACGCCCGACAAGGATGCCGTCACGACCGTAAGGTTCGACGTGATCGAGGAGAGCGGCAATTCCGTAATCGACGACATCAGAATCCAGGGCAATGAGGGGCAGGGGCCGATCTCGCTCAAGGAGGCCATGGTCCTGATTGCCAAGGGCGAATAAAGTTCCAAGTCACCGGATGGCGATGCCGGCCAACCATCATGCTAATGACGCCAGTGATGATCATGCTGATGACACTGGGATCGATTTGATTTTTGCCGGGGCTGCGGTATCTCGGTCTCGGGCACGGCGGGCTCCGGTGCGCATGAGGACTGGCGAGGGTGATTTCCGGCTTTGAGTTTCGAGACTGGCTGCTGGCCAATGACCCGACGCTTTCGCGCCTGCGCATGGGCTCGCGCGTCACCCTGTCGATCGTTCTGTCCTTCTTGATCCTGCTTGCAATCCACATGCTTGTCCTGCCACTGCCGGTTGCCTCCTACGGCCTCGGCATCGTGCTGTCGATCGAAGGCGGGGTCTCTGTGCGCGACAAGGGCTCGACGCGCCAGCTCATCACCCGGTTGCTCGGCTGTCTTGCGAGCGTCGTCGTCGTCGGCATTGCGGCGGCACTCGAGTCGCAGCGAATTCTTTCGGATTTCATTTTTCTCGTGGTGATCTTCCTCGCCTCGTCCGGCCGCGTTTACGGCCCGCGTGGCTTTGCAATCGGCATGTTTGCCTTCACCTCCTATTTCATGGGCTCCTATTTTCAGCCGAAAATTGCGGAACTGCCGCTCGTGGTGATCGGCCCCATCGTCTCGGCGCTGGTCAGCCATTGGGTGAGGGCGGTGCTCCTGCCCGACAACTGGCGCCGCGACTTGCTGCGGTCGCTGGAGAGCGTGCGGGGCCGCATCAACCAGATCCTCTTCAAGCTTGCTGCACTTGCCGCGGATGGAGAGATCGAAGAGGCAGACCGGCAGGAGTTGCGCCAGTTGGAGGAGCGGCTGAAGGAAGTGGTGCTGATGGCCGAAAGCTTCATTCCCCGTCCGCCGGGCGGCGTCTTCGATGGCGCCTCCGCACCGGCCGCGGAGCTGGCGATCCGGCTGTTCGATGCGCATCTGGCGGCGGAGAGCGCGATTGTGCTGAGCTTTCAGAGCCCGCCTTCCTTTGCACTCGTCCACGCCGTGATCGAGAATGACAGGGCGGTGCTTGGGGATGAGGAGAAGGCTGTTGCAGTTATTGAGGGCCAGGCAAAAGGTGAAACGGCGCGCGCTCTTCTCTGGCTTGCAGCCGCGCGCCGGCAACTGATGGAAACGATCGACTCCGGGCGCCGATCCAACTTCGCCGAGATTGCCTCGATTGAAGAGACCAGCACCTTAGCTGCAATCGACTTTTCCTTGAAAAATCCGCTCATACGCTCGGCCCTGCAAATCACGCTCGCAGCGGCGATTGCCATGACGCTCGGTCTGGCGCTTTCCCGCGAGCGGTGGTTCTGGGCGGTGCTGTCATCATTCCTCGTCTTCACCAATACCAATTCGCGCGGAGACACAGCCATCAAGGCGATGCAGCGGTCGATAGGCACGCTTGTCGGCATCGCTTTCGGGCTGTTGCTGGCGACGCTGCTTGCGGGACATCCGGCGATTGCCATCGTCGTTTCGGTCGTCTGCGTGTTTCTTGCCTTCTATTTCCTGCAGATTTCCTATGCGACGATGACTTTCTTCATCTCGATCGGTCTTTGTCTCGTCTATGGCATGATGGGCGTCCTGACCCTCGACCTCTTGAAGCTGCGCCTCGAGGAAACCGTCATCGGCGCGGTGGCGGGAACACTCGTCGCTTTCCTCGTACTGCCGGCGCGCACACGCGGCGCGCTCGATTCTGCGATCGCCGGATGGTTCGACGCATTGAAGGAGCTGCTATCGGCCGTATCGGAGAAGAAGAGCCAGCCCCAGCTCATCGCCATCTCGCAGAAGGTCGATGCCTGTTACCGCGACATCACATTCGCCGCACGCCCGCTCGGCTCGACCTGGTCCATTGTCACCAGGCCGGGACAAATCCGCCGGACGCTGGCGATTTTTCTTTCGGCGACCTATTGGTCGCGCATTCTGGCGCGGAACCATCTCGCCGATGCCGTCGATGACAATCTGAAGCGGCGGATCGCTGCCGATATCGACACGCTGGAGAGGGTTGCCCTCCGGGGGTCGGAATGTTTCTTCATCACCCGCAAGCAGATGGGGGCGACGAGACGCCACCTGCCGCTCTGGCGGGAGGGGACGCGGCTGGCCGTGGAAATGATCGGCTCGACGCTGGAGCGGCTCTATCCCGCCGAGACGCAGGACTTGCCGTTTGCGGCTGGCAAAGCTATTGCGCCCGTCAATCAGGAATAGGAAACACGAATAGGCACCATGGCCGGCACCAATAGCGAGCGTCAACTTCTGGCCGAAGGGCCGGTTATCATTCTGGTCGAGCCGCAGATGGGCGAGAATATCGGCATGGTGGCGCGCGCCATGGCGAACTTCGGGCTTGTCGATCTTCGGCTCGTCAATCCGCGCGACGGCTGGCCCAATGAGAAGGCGCAAGCCGCAGCCTCCAAGGCCGATCACGTCATCGAGGGCACCAAGGTCTTCGCCACGCTGGAAGAGGCGATCGCCGACCTCAATTTCGTCTATGCGACGACGGCGCGCAGCCGCGACAACTACAAGCCGGTACGCTCGCCGGTCTTCGCCGCCCAGACGCTGCGCACGAAATTTCGGGCAGGCGAGGCGACCGGCATCCTCTTCGGCCGCGAACGCTGGGGACTGACGAACGAGGAAGTGGCGCTTGCCGACGAGATCGTCACCTTCCCGGTCAATCCGGCTTTTGCCTCGCTGAACATCGCCCAGGCCGTGCTTCTCATGTCCTATGAATGGATGAAGTCAGGCATGGAGGATCTGGAGGCGGTGCCGTTCCAGGCGCTCGAACAGCGGCCCTCAACCAAGGAGCAGCTCTTCGGCCTATTCGACCAGCTGGAAGAGGCGCTCGATTCCCGCAACTATTTTCATCCGCCCTCGAAAAAGCCGAAAATGATCGACAACCTGCGCGCTGTCCTCTCCCGCCGGGCATTCACGGAACAGGAAATCAGCGTGCTGCGCGGCGTCATTTCCTCTCTCGACCGCTTTTCGCGCAATAGTCCGCGCAAGGGCGGCTCCACCAGATCCGGCAAGAAAGCGCCCACCGATGACAGCGCCGACGAATGAGCTGAAACCCGTCCTCGTCTTCGATTCAGGGATCGGCGGACTGACCGTGCTGCGCGAAGCGCGCGTGCTGATGCCCGAACGCGGCTTCATCTATATTGCCGACGATGCCGGCTTTCCCTATGGAGGCTGGGAAGAGCAGGCGCTGAAGGAGCGGGTGATCGGGCTCTTCGCCAAGCTGCTCGAAGAGCATGACCCCGAAGTCTGTATCATCGCCTGCAACACCGCCTTTACGCTCGTCGGCGCCGATCTGCGCGCTGCCTTTCCTCAGATGACCTTCGTGGGCACTGTGCCGGCGATCAAGCCTGCGGCGGAACGCACGCGTTCAGGCCTCGTCTCGGTACTTGCCACGCCCGGCACGGTCAAGCGCGCCTATACGCGCGATCTTATCCAATCCTTCGCCCAACAGTGCCATGTGCGGCTCGTCGGCTCGGAAAACCTCGCGCGCATGGCCGAGGCCTATATTCGCGGCGACGCGGTCTCCGATGACGCGGTGACGAGCGAAATCGAGCAATGTTTCGTCGAGAAGGACGGCCGCAAAACCGATATCGTCGTGCTCGCCTGTACGCATTATCCCTTCATGGCCAATATGTTCAGAAGGCTCGCACCTTGGCCGGTAGACTGGCTGGATCCGGCGGAGGCCATTGCCCGGCGTGCCCGCACGCTGGTGCCCGAGGTGGCGGGCGCCGTTCACCCTGATAATTTCGACTTTGCGGTCTTCACGTCGGGCAATCCCGATTTCGCCACGCGCCGGCTGATGCAGGGCTTCGGGCTGAGCGCCTGACGGAGCGGCACAATCCCTGTGGGTTGCCTCAATCAGCCGCTGATATCAGCTGCATTCTTTGATAGACGGAAAGCCGCCATTTCTGGAAGGATGGCGACTGTCTGATTTGAGTCTCTCGAGAGGTTTTCGCATTGCAGGTTGGCATCGATATGGGATTGGCGTCCGGCGCTCCGGCGACACTCGATATCGAGGAGTTGCTGGCAACGCGCCTGCTGGTGCAGGGCAATTCCGGATCGGGCAAGTCGCATCTGTTGCGCCGCCTGCTGGAGCAATCCGCGCAATGGGTGCAGCAGGTCATCATCGATCCCGAAGGTGATTTCGTTACACTGTCCGACAGGTTCGGTCATGTCGTCGTCGACGGCGAGCGGACCGAGGCGGAACTCGCTGGCATCGCCAACCGCATCCGCCAGCACCGCGTTTCCTGCGTCCTGACGCTTGAAGGTCTTGATATCGAGCAGCAGATGCGCGCGGCCGCCGCCTTCCTCAACGGCATGTTCGATGCCGATCGCGAATATTGGTATCCCGTCCTCGTCGTCGTGGACGAGGCGCAGATGTTTGCGCCTTCCGTCGGCGGCGACGTCTCGGAAGATGCGCGCAAGATGTCGCTCGGGGCAATGACCAATCTGATGTGCCGCGGCCGCAAGCGCGGGCTTGCCGGTGTGATCGCAACGCAGCGTCTTGCCAAGCTCGCCAAGAACGTCGCTGCCGAAGCCTCGAACTTCTTGATGGGCCGCACCTTCCTCGATATCGACATGGCGCGCGCCGCCGATCTGCTCGGCATGGACCGGCGCCAGGCCGAAATGTTCCGGGATCTGAAGCGCGGCAATTTCGTCGCGCTCGGACCGGCATTGTCGCGCCGGCCGCTGCCGATCCAGATCGGCGCGGTGGAGACCTCGGCGCGCTCCTCCAGCCCCAAGTTGATGCCGTTGCCGGACGCGCCCCAGGATGTCGAAGACCTGATCTTCACGCCGGATCCGGAAGAATTCCAGCGCCCGCTCGTGCGCCGTGCACCGCCGGCGCCCCGGCCGACGACCGATATTCTGGCCGAACTCTCGCGCTCGACGCCGGCGGCATCCCCGGCGCCGGTCGAGGTGAGGGCGAGCCAGGCGGAAATCTCGCCCGAAGAGCGGGAGGAGCGGCTTGCCGGCGTGCTTGCCGAGATACTCGATGATCCCGCTTCCGCCTTCCGCACCGATTCCGTGCTCTATCAGGATTTTCTTGTGCGACTGCGCATGCGCCGCGTGCCGGGTCCGCCGATCGCGCTACCGGATTTCCGCCGACGCGTGGCGATTTCGCGCTCCGGCGTCGATGCCGCAACCGCCGGAACGGAAGCCTGGGCGACGGCGCTGTCACTGTCGGCAGGCGTTACCGACGATCTGCAGGGTGTCTTTCTGATGCTCGCCAAGGCCGCCGTCTGCGGCGAACCGTGCCCGTCCGACGCACGCATCGCCCGTGCCTACGGCACCCATTCGGCGCGGCGCGCCCGACGGCTGCTCGGTTATTTCGAGGAACAGGGGATCGTCGTCGTGCACACGGATTTCTCCGGCAAGCGCATTGTTGCGTTCCCCGATATGGATTGCCAGACCGGACCTGGCGACGCGAACGCACCCGACACCGGTGACCAGCCGGTGGCCGCGGAATAGTGGCATTTTCGGGCTTTGGCGCAGTTGACATTTTCATGACGGGCCTCTAAAGACCGCCCCAAGCACCGGGCAGCAATGTCCGGTGTTTCATTTGACATGTCCCGTGGATCGTTTCTGTTCGCGTAACCGGAACATCCTGTCAGGCCTCGGGCGAGGTCAGAGGAGGGCGTGTTTCCTTCGCGCGGTTTGGCAACAAGCCCGCATAAACCTTTGAAAGGAAATACGATGAGCAAGCGCGAATCGTCCAAGTACAAAATTGACCGCCGCATGGGCGAAAACATCTGGGGCCGTCCGAAGTCCCCGGTGAACCGCCGCGAATACGGTCCCGGCCAGCACGGCCAGCGCCGCAAGGGCAAGCTCTCGGACTTCGGTGTGCAGTTGCGCGCCAAGCAGAAGCTCAAGGGTTACTACGGTGACCTGCGCGAAAAGCAGTTCCGCGCTATCTTTGCCGAAGCCTCGCGCCGCAAGGGTGACACCTCGGAAAACCTGATCGGTCTTCTGGAATCCCGCCTCGACGCCATCGTCTATCGCGCCAAGTTCGTTCCGACGGTCTTTGCTGCCCGTCAGTTCGTCAACCATGGTCACGTCACCGTTAACGGCGTACGCGTCAACATCGGTTCCTATCGCTGCAAGGCCGGCGACGTCATCGAAGTCCGCGAGAAGTCGAAGCAGCTGGTGACCGTTCTGGAAGCCGTCAGCCTCGCCGAGCGCGACGTTCCCGACTATATCGAAGTCGATCACAACAAGATGGTCGCCACCTTCGGGCGCGTTCCGACCCTCAGCGATGTTCCGTTCCCGGTCGTCATGGAACCGCACCTGGTCGTCGAATTCTATTCGCGTTAAGAAGAATCAGGCGTTTTCGCTTATGGAAAAGCCGCTCTTTCGGGCGGCTTTTTTGTTATCCGGAGAGAAGCGATGGCGGATTTGCAGTCGACCCTCGAGAGCATCTACACCGATATCCTGCCACGGGTCGGCGAGGGCAAGGTCGCTGACTATATTCCTGAGCTGGCCAAGGTCGATCCACGGCAGTTCGGCATGGCGATCGTTACCGTAGACGGCAAGGTCTACCGTGTCGGCGATGCCGACATCGCCTTCTCGATCCAGAGCATATCGAAGGTCTTCATGCTGACCTTGGCGCTCGGCAAGGTCGGCGAAGGCTTATGGAAGCGCGTCGGGCGCGAACCGTCCGGATCGGCCTTCAACTCGATCGTCCAGCTCGAGCACGAGAGCGGCATTCCCCGCAATCCCTTCATCAATGCCGGGGCGATCGCCGTCACCGACGTCGTCATGGCTGGCCATGCACCACGCGAGGCAATCGGCGAATTGCTGCGCTTCGTGCGTTATCTCGCCGATGACGAGTCGATCACCATCGACGACAAGGTGGCGCGGTCGGAGACGCAGACGGGATACCGCAATTTCGCGCTTGCCAATTTCATGCGCGCCTATCGCAACCTCGACCATCCCGTCGACCACGTACTTGGTGTCTATTTTCATCAATGCGCGCTCTCGATGAGCTGCGAGCAGCTCGCCCGAGCCGGGCTTTTCCTGGCGGCGCGCGGCAGCAATCCGATGACCGGGCACTCGGTGGTGTCGCCGAAGCGGGCGCGGCGCATCAATGCACTGATGCTCACCTGCGGCCATTACGACGGCTCGGGCGACTTTGCCTATCATGTCGGTCTGCCCGGCAAGAGCGGCGTCGGCGGCGGTATTTTTGCGGTGGCGCCAGGCATCGCCTCCATCGCGGTGTGGTCGCCGGGGCTGAACAAGGTCGGCAATTCGCAGCTCGGTGCCGTGGCGCTGGAAATGTTGGCGGCGCGTACCGGTTGGTCGGTTTTCGGTGATTGACGCTGTGTTGCCGCACTTGTTTCTGCTAAGGCAGGTAGACCAGAGGACGGAGCAATGAACATCGCAGCCAATATCCCTGATGATCTGGAAACCGGCGAAGCCGACGACGGCGTCGGCCATGCGCTGTTTGCCGATGCGCCGCGTTCCGTCTCCTTCAACAAGCTGCGCAAACGCCTGCTGAGGCAGGTGCGACAGGCCTTCGACGATTTCGACATGCTGAAGGGGCAGAAGCGCTGGCTGGTCGGTCTTTCCGGAGGCAAGGACTCCTACGGGCTGCTGGCGCTGCTGCTGGACCTCAAATGGCGCGGCCTGTTGCCGGTGGAGCTCATCGCTTGCAACCTCGACCAGGGCCAGCCGAACTTTCCCAAGCAAGTGCTGCCGGATTATCTGACGAAGATCGGCGTTCGCCACCGCATCGAATATCGGGATACCTATTCGATCGTGAAGGAGAAGGTGCCGGAGGGGGCGACCTATTGCTCGCTCTGTTCGCGGCTGCGGCGCGGCAATCTCTACCGTGTGGCGCGGGAAGAGGGTTGCGACGCGCTGGTGCTCGGCCACCACCGCGAGGACATTCTCGAAACCTTCTTCATGAACTTCTTCCATGGCGGGCGGCTCGCCTCGATGCCGGCTAAGCTTCTGAATGACGAAGGCGACCTGATGGTGCTGAGGCCGCTTGCCTATGCTGCCGAGGACGACCTTGCCAGGTTCGCTGCAGCCATGCAGTTCCCGATCATCCCATGCGATCTCTGCGGCTCGCAGGACGGGCTGCAGCGCAACGCGATGAAGGACATGCTTGCCGATATCGAACGGCGCATGCCGGGGCGCAAAGACACCATGCTGCGGGCGCTTTCGCATGTGAACCCGTCGCATCTGCTCGATCCAAAACTCTTCGACTTTTCCGGCCTTGCTGTCACCGATCCTTTATGAACGGCCGGCTATGCAAGCTGGCTCTTTTGCATGAAGGACAGCAATTCGCATGACTATCTCCGACACGGACATTCTTTTCCTCGGCGACTGCGTAAAGGAGGCGGCGCGCGCAGAAATCATGCCGCGTTTCCGCAACCTCGGCGATACTGATGTTTCGGAAAAGACCTCGGCAACCGATCTCGTGACGCAGGCGGATGTGCTTGCCGAACACAGGATCACCGCGGCGCTGAGAGAGCGCTTTCCCTCAGCCCTTGTCGTCGGCGAGGAAGCCTATGACGCTGACAAATCGGTGGTGCCGGCACTTGCCGATGCCGAGCTTGCCTTCGTCATCGATCCTGTCGACGGCACGTTCAATTTCGCCGCCGGACTTCCCGTTTTCGGCACGATGCTTGCGGTTACCGTCAACGGCGAGACCGTCGCCGGCATCATTTACGATCCTGCTCTCGGCGATACTGTGACAGCGATCAAGGGGGCGGGCGCGTTCCTGACGCGCCAGGACGGGCAATCGAGCAGGCTCAAGGTGGCTGAGCGTGCCGCCTTGAACCAGATGGTCGGCGGCATGTCGTGGGGCCATATGGAAGAGCCCGATCGCTCGCGCATCTGCGCCAATATGGCAAAGGCCCGGATGACATTCGCTTTCAACTGCTCGGCCTATGAATATTGGATGGTCGCGTCCGGCAAGCTGCATTTCATCGGCCATGCGAAGCTGATGCCCTGGGATCATCTGGCAGGCGTGCTCGCGCATCAGGAAGCCGGCGGCCATACGGCGAAATTCGACGGAACGCCCTATCGTCCGGGCGAAACGACGGGCGGCATCATCTCCGCGCCTGACAAGGAAAGCTGGCAGATGATCCGGCGCGAGATCGTCGGCATCTGATTTGAGGCCTTGCCCAGAGGCCGCACCGAAAGGATTTGATAATGACTGCGACTGTCGATGTGACCGTGCTTGCCGATCTGCTGCGCCGTGCGGCGCAGGCGGAGATCCTGCCGAGATTTCGCCGCCTCGGCGGGAATGATGTGCGTGCCAAGAGCGAGGCGACCGATCTCGTCACCGAGGCCGACGAGCAGGCCGAGCGGATGATGAAGGCGGAATCGGAGAAGCTCTGGCCCGACGCGCTGTTCCTCGGCGAAGAATCGGTCGCGGCCGAGCCGGCGCTGCTTGCAAGGCTCGCGGATGCGAATCTTGCGATCGTCGTCGACCCCGTCGACGGTACGTTCAATTTCGCCTCCGGCATTCCCGCCTTCGGCGTGATGGCCTCCGTCGTATCAGGCGGTGAGACCGTTGCCGGGATCATTTACGATCCGATGGGCGACGACTGGGTGATGGCGGAAAAGGGCGGCGGAGCATGGCTGCGGCGGCCGGATGGAGAGGCGCAGCGACTGCGCACGGCCGAGCCGGTTGCGCTCGACCAGATGGTTGGCATGGCCTCCACCGGATATCTGGCGCAAGAAAAGCGGGCAGAGATCCTCGGCAATCTCGCCAAGGTACGCTTCCTCACCAACTATCGTTGCGCGGCCCATGAATACCGCACCTTTGCCGGTGGGCATGTCCATTACCTGATGTACAACAAGCTGATGCCTTGGGATCACCTTGCCGGCACCCTGATCTCGCAGGAGGCTGGCGCCCATGCGGCGCGTTTCGACGGCTCGCCCTATCTACCGCATCACCTCGACGGCGGGCTGCTGATTGCGCCCGACGAGGCTTCGTGGGAGTTGCTGCGGCGTGAGGTCTTTACGGTCTAACAAACTGACCTTTGATAGAGCCGGTCGTGGGAACTCAATTTGCGGCCGCCACTGCGAGATCAGACGTACAGCTTTTCCATCAGGAAGTTTTCCAGGGCGTGGCCGCGCTTCTCGACGATTTGTCCGGTGATAACGCTGAATCCATTACGTTCGAAGAACGGGCGGGCGGTTCTGCTTGCTTCCGTGTAAATTCGCCGGAACCCCAGCCTAAGGGCTTCTTCCTCGACTCTGCACAATAGCTGGGTTGCCACGCCGAGTCCTTGAAACTCAGGGTGCACGAACATCATGTCCAGGCAGCCGTCGCCGGTCAGATCTGAAACCCCACGGGCTTTCCAGCGATTTCCGCGATCCAGGCGGGCCTGCTCATCCTTCGTTCTGCCCATTGGCTGGCATCTTCCACCATTGCCCAAGCCTCGATCTGGATGACGGAATAGTCTTTCGATGCAACCTCCCGGATGGAGCGCAGGAAAATCTCGATCGTCGTGTCCACGTCATCTGGCGCATAAGGCCTGATCAGAATTCGCTCGTTCATCGACAATCCCTTGAACCAGCTGGCCGGCTGGCTTCAGAAGTGAGCCGCACCCGGCTCAAGCTGCGGGCTGTCGCCGGGATGGGTGAAGAGCTTGCCGTTTTCCGCCCAGAGGGTGGCTGCGATCGTGAGCAGGCCGAAGAGCGCGAAACCGGCGAAGAGGGGCTGAACCGTGCCGTTGAACATCTGGCCGACCAGGCCGCCGAGGATGGTGCCGAAGGTCGTCGAGACGAAGCCGGTGACGGCGGTCGCCGTGCCGGCGAGGTTGCCCATCGGCTCGAGGCTGATGGCGGTGAAATTGGTCGCGATCAGGGCAAACATCATCAGTACGATGGTGAAGATGCCGTAGGCGACGGCAAAGTCCGGCTTGCCGGCCAGCGAAATGACAAAGCCGATAGCCGACAATGCCGTGAAGATCAGAAGGGCGGCGTGCGAGATGCGGCGCATACCGTATTTACGGACGAAGAAGCCGTTGGCGAAGTTGGCGATAGCGATGCCGCCGGCCGTGGCCGCAAAGGCGATCGGCAGCCAGTCGCCAAGGCCGTAGACTTCGCCGAAGACCTGCTGCACCGAAATCACATAGGCGCTGATGACGCCGGTGAACATGGTTAGGCCGATCATGTAGCCGCAGGTGATGCGATTGGTGAGCACCGTCTTGAAACCATCCATGACGGAGGCGACCGACAGCGGCAGCCGCTCCTCCGGCGGCAGCGATTCCTTCAGACGCAGAAGCGCCCAGACGAACAGGACGGTGGCGATGACGCCGAGCAGGATGAAGATCCAGTGCCAGTTGGCATAAAGGATGATCAGTTGGCCGACGGAGGGGGCGACGATCGGCACGATCATGAAAACGATCATGACATAAGACATGACACGCGCCATTTCGCGGCCGCCGAAGCAGTCGCGCACGATAGCCATGGTGGTGATACGCACCGCCGCACCGCCCACCCCCTGGATGAAGCGCATGACCAGCAGCATTTCGAAGCTGGCGGTTGCTGCGGCGGCAAACATTCCGACCACATAGCAGACGAGGCCGCCGAGCAGAATGTTGCGACGGCCGAACGTATCCGAGAGACTGCCGAAGAATATCTGCGAGACGCCGAAGCCCAGGAGGAACACGCCGATGATAAGCTGCGCGTCGTTGGTGTTGGTAACACCGAGGGAGTGACCGATATTCGGCAATGCCGGCAGCATGCTGTCGATCGCCATGGCTACGCTGGCGGTCATGATGGCAATGGTGACGACGAATTCGCCGAAACCCATGCCGATGCGGCGGGAGCCCTGGTTTTCCTGGTGCGGTTTGTGCGGCGGCGTCATGTGGAGATATCCCGTGGGCGGATGGGGCCGGTCGTTCAGACGGCCGGGTTCTGCTGATGGAAGAGGCGGCCCTTCTCGGCGATGAGAACGAAGATCAAACCGACGATCGACACGGCGAAATAACCGGCGACCATCGGCAGCGCGGTGCCGTCGAACGCCTGGCCGATGCCGGCGCCGATGAGGGCGCCGCCGACTGTGCTCATGAAGCCGAGGACGGAGGAGGCGGTGCCGGCGACATGGCCGAGCGGCTCCATGGCGAGCGAGTTGAAGTTCGATCCGATCCAGCCGAACTGGAACATGGCAAGACCGAAGAAGGAAATGAATAGCGCGAAGGGCATCGGCTCGGAGCTCAACATCTGAACGATCAACCAGATGGTATTGATGGCGATGAAGCCGAGGAGGGAGCCATGTGAAAGGCGGCGCATGCCGAGCTTGCCGACGAAGCGCGAATTGAAGAAGGATGACAGCGACATGAAAATCGCCACGCCGGCAAAGGCGAAGGGGAAATAGACGCCGAGACCATAGATGCCGACATAGATCTGCTGGGCTGAATTGATGAAGCCGAACAGGGCGCCGAAGATGAAGGTGCTGGCGATGGTGTAGCAGAGCGCGATGCGATTGGTCAGTACGAGCTTGAAGGCACCGAAGATCGAGCGGGCGGTGAAGGGCCTGACATTGGCGGGATGCAGGGTTTCCGGCAGGCGGAGGTAAGCCCAGACGGCGATTGCAGTCGCCATGGTGGCGATGAAGAGGAAGATCAGGTGCCAATTGCCGAAGAACATCACCACCTGGCCGGCGCCGGGCGCAATCACCGGCACGATCATGAAGACCATCATGATGAGCGACATGACCTCTGCCATCTGCCGACCGCCATAGATATCGCGGACGATGGAGATGGTGATGACGCGGGTGGCGGCCGAACCGATGCCCTGTACGAAACGCAGCACCAGCAGACCGGCGAAGGAGGGAACGAAAACGATTCCGATGGCGGACACGATATAGACGACCAGGCCGATCAGCAGTGGCAGCCGTCGGCCGAAACGATCGGAGAGGGGACCATAGAAGAGCTGGGCGCAGCCGAAACCGAGCAGATAGGAGGAGACGACGAACTGCCGGTGATTCTCGCTCTCGACGCCGAGGCTGGCGCCGATCTGCTGCAGGGCCGGGAGCATGATGTCGATGGCGAGTGAGTTGATGGCCATCAGGAAGGCTGCAAGCGCGATGAACTCACGCTTGCCCATGGGCAGGCGGCCCGCGGACACGGCTTGTGATGAATCTGTCACAATGAAATTCCCATAAACAGCCTAAGGCGCTGCTCACCACAGCGCCTCGGACTCGAGAAACAGATTTGGAAACCGGGCGGACGCCCGGTGACCGGTCAGGCGGCGCCGCGAACGGTGACGCCGTTTTCCTGGAGATGCTGCTGCAGCTCACCGGCCTGGAACATCTCCCGGACGATATCGCAGCCGCCGATGAACTCGCCCTTTACATAGAGCTGCGGGATCGTCGGCCAGTTGGAATAATCCTTGATGCCTTGGCGGATTTCCGAATCAGCGAGCACATTGATGCCCTTGTAGTCGACGCCGATGTAATCGAGAATCTGCACGACCTGGCCGGAGAAACCGCACTGCGGAAACTGTGGCGTGCCCTTCATGAAGAGGACGACGTCGTTGGTCTTGATTTCGTTGTCGATGAATTCGTGAATGCCGCTCATAGGACCTGATCCTTTCAACAGGCGAGTTAAAGGCCCGCCGTTTCAATCG
This sequence comes from Rhizobium aethiopicum, assembly GCF_900094625.1. Taxonomy (GTDB): domain Bacteria; phylum Pseudomonadota; class Alphaproteobacteria; order Rhizobiales; family Rhizobiaceae; genus Rhizobium; species Rhizobium aethiopicum. The sequence goes on from NZ_FMAJ01000001.1 coordinate 332,584, forward strand.
TTTTCCTTAGATAGCATGCGACAGCAGGAATTCCAGCCGCCCAAGCCAAAAAAAGACCAATCGGTCAGACCACTTCGGGATTGTTGCCGTCGCGTTACGGTCGGCCGTCTTGCCTACGCATCTCAGACGCGACGCTGGCGGCTGCGGCCGGCGGCGGTGCGACGCTTGCTGACCTGTTTGCGAGCAGGCTTGCGCTTGGGAGCGGGCGTCGTCCGGGCGGCCGTCGTCGTCGCGGCGGGGCGCGTCTTGCGCCTCCTGCGCTTCGTCGTGACGCGACCGGTGGTTTTCTTCAGAATCTCCTTCAGTACGCTTTCGACGACGCCTGATATCAATTCTTTGACGAGATCAGCCACAAAACCCCTCCATTGGCGGCGAAAACAACCTGGTTGCTATTGAATTCCAGAAGAGTTCGGTTAGCAAGGCGGCTTCAAGACCATACCTGCTTTTTCGCCGATGTCAGCGACCAGCGGCCTGATCGCAGCAACATGCGGGCTTTGTTGTCCGGGCGGAACAGCGCAATGAAATTGATCGAGAAGCGGGTCGTCCTGCATTTCCCTGGCTTCGAGCCGCTGGACGGCCTTGCGCACAGGGCGAGGTACGAACGCTCTGCCAGACAGAGTGCTGCCGTCTGGGACTATTCCGTCGAGACCGGCGCGCCGGATGCGCGAAGCGATCCTCTCAGTTTCGAGGTCGCAACGGGCAGCGGGGGAGCCGGTGAAATGGCGGCCGCGGCGGAGACCAGTTCCGCCGGCTGGCGGACGACGAGCCGGATCCACATGGTTGATCACGATGTGCTCGTGCGCCAACTGCGCCGCCGCAACACGCTGAGCCGGATCATTTCGGGCTTCCGAAGCTGCGCCGAGGTCATGCTTGAAGGCGGCATGCGGGGATATTTCCGGCACGCTTGGCGTTTCGGCCTGTTCTTCCTCTTTCCGTTCCTGCTGACGGCGCTGGCGATCGTGCTGACAGTTCAGATTGCCGTCTTGCCCTATAGTCTCGGCTTCTCCACCTCGCACATGCTCTGGAGCGGGCCGCTGGCGCTCTGCTTCTTCATCTTCGCCTTCCTGCCGTTTGCCGAGCGGTTCCATACGCTGCATCTCTTTGCCGATTGGGAAATGGCGGTGGCGCTCGGCCGTATGGACCGGGCCGATTTCAACGAGTGGCTGGAAGAGCGTGCGGCTGCGGTGCGCAATGTGCTTGCCGAGGAGGCCGACGAGTACGTGATCTCGTCGCACAGCATGGGATCGAGCGTTGCCGCCCATGTCATCGGCTCACTGCTCGAAAGGGAGCCGGAGATCTTCGAGGGCAAGCGCGTCGTGTTTGCGACCCTCGGCAGCGCTATTCTGCAATGCGCACTCTTGTCATCGGCGAAGCTGCTTCGCGCCCGTGTCGGGCTGATCGCCCGCTGTCCCGGGATTTCCTGGCTGGACGTGCAGTGCCTGACGGATTCGATCAATTTCTACAAGGTGCCGGTCGTTGCCGTCTGCGGCCACGCCGATGCGCCTGCGGCGAAGATACTCCTCATCCGCGTCAAGCAGATGCTGACGGGCGAGCACTACCGCAAGATCCGCAAGGACCAGCTGCGCGTCCACCGGCAATATGTGCTCGGCCCCGATCTCAAGGCACCGTTCGATTTCACGCTGATGACATCGGGGCCAATGCCCGCGTTGGTCTTTGCCTATCCGGAGCAGAACAAGCTGCCGGCGTGACGGCTGTGTTCAGACGGCGGCGTAGACTGAGGGGATGTGCACGGAGGAAACGCCGTTCTGTTCGAAGATCTCAGCGACCTGGAGAAGTCGCACGCAGCCATCACGGGATATTCTCTTCACCGTCGCCGGCCACGTCACGGTCTCCCGCAGCCGTTCGGTTCAGACGGCGCACGAAATCCGCAAAGAACGCTGAGGCATGAATGGCGCTTCGATGCACGGCGATCGTCTGGGGAATTTCGGAGAACGCTCCTTCCACCAGTCGGAAGCCGGACATTCGCTCCGAAGTCTGAACGAGGAATTCGGTCAACCCCGCAGCCGCGTCACTTTGCGATCCGACAAGGAGATCGATGGCAGCTGCCGGGCTGTCGGTATGCGAGACAGTGGCTTTTTCAAGAATTCGCTCGAGTTGCTTTGTATAGGCGGCGCTCCTTGCGGAGGCTATCCGCACTCCTTCGGCATCGACGTCTCCGACCGTTCGAAACGCTGAGACCTCCGGCACCAGATAGGTCGCTTTGACGGAGATGTAGGGAGGTGAAAAGGAAAACCGGTCGGCTCTCGAAGGATCCGAGGCAATGAAAGCAATGTCCCACTCGCCGCGATCCGAAGCGGCGAGGATGTCGGCGGCCGAGCCGTACTGGATCAGCGACAGGGCACGATCCAGTTGCTCGGCAATTTTGTGACCGATCCGGGCGCTTGGTCCGACCAAGGCGCCGGCCTGATCGTCCCAACGGACCAACGCTGCATTCGACATGTTGACGGCGGCCCGGATTACGCCCGCCGGCGCTATCTCGGACAGAACTTTCTCCCGCGTCGACATTGGGCCGGGCTCCCTAGTATGCAAACCGGGCTGCGAGCGCCTCCGATCCTCTCGCAAGGAGGGCGACGTCTACGCCAACGGCGGTGAACAACGTCCCGAGCGAAATGCAGCGGGCTGCGAACGTCTCGTCCGGCGTGAGGATGCCTGCCGGCTTTCCAAGAAATTTCAGGCGTTGGATCGCATCTTCGATCGCCGCGACCACCTCGGGATGTCCCGGCTGGCCGGGATGGCCGAAGCTCGCCGCCAGATCGGCAGGGCCGATGAAGACACCGTCGACACCGTCGACCGCTGCGATGGCCTCCAGCCGACCGAGTGCCTCGCGGGTCTCGATCTGCAGAAGCAGGCAAATCTCCTGTTCGGCAATCCGCGTGTAATTCGGCACACGCCCGAAGCGGGTGGCGCGCGTCAAGGCGGAGACGCCGCGAATCCCGTGCGGGGGATAGCGTATCGCGGCGACCGCCGCCTTCGCTTCCTCTTCGTTCTGCACATAGGGAATGAGGAGCGTCTGGACGCCAATGTCCAGAAAGCGCTTGATCAGCACGGGATCGTTGAAGGCGGGGCGTACGACCGGGGAAACGTCGTATGGCGCGACCGCCTGCAATTGCGGCAGGACGGTGAGGACGTCGCTTGGTGAGTGCTCGGTATCGAACAGCAGCCAGTCGAAGCCCGACGGCGCGACGATTTCCGCCGCGTAGCTTCCGGGAAGGCCGCACCAAAGTCCGATCTGGCTTTGACCGGCTCTCAGTTTCCGCTTGAAGCGATTGACGGGGAGTTCCATGGGCACCTCACACGAACGAGACGCCGATGGAGCCGACCGGGCCATAGTCGGCTTGGATAACGTCACCCTTGGCAATGTCCACCGGGCGCGTGAACGAGCCGGCAAGCACGATCTGGCCCTTCTTCAAGCCGCCTCCGACGGCATGGAGCTTGTTCACGAGCCAGGCGATCCCTGCAGCGGGATGCCCCATGATGGCTGCGGAAACGCCCGATTCTTCGATGATGCCGTTTTTCGAAAGCGTCGCGCCGACCCAGCGGATGTCGATATCCATCGGCCGGATGATACGGCCACCCACAACGATCGCTCCGAAAGCGGCGTTGTCGGCGATCGTATCGGTGATCGCTCTGGGCACCTCGGTTCGGTAGTCGATGATCTCAAGAGCAGGGACGACAAACTCCGTCGCGCGCATGACATCATAGACGCGAGTGCCCGGGCCCTCGAGATCCTCACCCATCACGAAGGCGAGCTCGACTTCGAGGCGAGGCTTGATGAAGAGCTCCGCCCTGATCTGCGCTCCGTCGTTAAAGAGGGCATCGTCGAGAATGACGCCGTAGTCGGGTTCCGTCATTTTCGAGGCCATCTGCATCGCCCGCGATGTCAATCCGATCTTATGACCCGCGATCAGCGCGCCCTTTGCAATCCGCGCCTGCGCCCAAAGCGCTTGGATCTTGTAAGCATCTTCAAGTTCCAAATTCGGGTATGTCCTGCTCGGCTGGACGATGGGCTTGCGTTCGGTTTCTGCCTTCAGCAGTGCGTCGGCCGCCGCCTGGCGTTCCTTTTCCGTAATCATGATTTGGCTCTGCTGATTTCGTTATTTGATCGGTGGGCGCGGCAGGATGGCCTCGCCCGGCTCCATGACGTAGGTATAGTCGAGCGAGAACCACGGACCACCGACGTCCGTGTCGGACGGGTGCGGCTCGTCATGACGGACAAAGTCGCCTGTCAAAGCCGCGGTTACGCCGAACTGCACATCGGAATCAATGTTCGGATCGCTCGGGTCGAAGACCTGGGAGATGAGGGTTTTGTATCCCTCTTTGAAGATCAGGGCATGCAGATGAGCAGGTCGGTAAGGGTGTCGGCCTTGCGCTTGGAGAAGCCGACCTACGACCCCGTCGATAGGGATCGGATAGCCCATCATCTTGACCGTTCTGAACCAGAATCGACCCTCGCCGTCCGTAGTGAACTTGCCGCGCAGATTCATTTCCGCCTGATCAGGATCCTGGTTCTCGTAAAGGCCGACAGGAGACGCGTGCCATACGTCGACCTCGGCGCCTTGGATGGGCTTACCTCCGCGATCAACCACCTTCGCGTGGACGAACAAGGGCGTTCCGGGCGTTTCCGAGCGGATGATGGTTCCGCCGTTCTCGACGCGCGGAGAGTTGAGCCGCCAAAAGGGCCCGAGTAGCGACTGTGAAGTCTCGGTCTGCCCGTTGTCGCCGTTGTTGAGCAGGCACACAAGCGACGAGACGCCAAGCGATCCGGCGATGAGCACGAACTCATTGTGGCTGTCAGTCTGCAGCTGCCCAATTTCGTTGAGGATGGCGGTCGCTTCGCGAAACTCGACTTCCGACAGCCTTACCTCCCGCACGAATGCGTGGAGGTGCTTCACCATTGCAACGAGTATTTCCCGGAGCCGCGGATCTTCGGTGCGGTTCATCACGGTGAGAACGGCAGGCGTCAACTCGCTTTCGGTCCTGATTGCCATAAGGCTACCTCCCAATGAGGCTCGACTACCAGAATAATCGATTATCGGTCAAGTCAGTCATTGAGCTTTAAACGCCAACGGCAGAGGCTGAATCGCACATTATTGCAACTAAATTACTGAAATAATTGTAAGAAAAAGAATTTTCGCTTGCGAAGATGCGGGCATGCGGCGCTTTCTCACGTATCGCGTTGACAAGAATAATCGTTTATTATATCGATCATCGAAACTTATCCGAATTGCTGGGAGGAAGGATGGATTCGGCCGACGACAGCTCTCTTGGGCCGTTGACAGAAGACGGGCCGTCAACCGGTTTTTTCGACGATGGCAAGAACACCATCGGCAGCCAGCTGGCATCGCGCCTTCGGGAGGCGATCATCTCCGGTGAATTGGAAGCGGGCAGCAAGATTAATCTCGACAAGGCGCGGAAGACTTTCAATGTCAGTCTGAGCCCATTGCGGGAGGGCTTGGCCCGGCTCATTTCAGACGGCCTGGTCGAGTTTCAGGACAACAGAGGCTATCGCGTCGCGCCGATCTCGCTGGCTAATCTCGAAGAGGTCACAAGCCTGCGCGAGGAGCTCGAGGTTTTCGCGCTGCGTGAATCGATGCGTCTCGGCGACGTCGAATGGGAGGGCAACATCATGCGTGCGCTTCATCGTCTGAACCGCACGGAGCGCGACGCCGCTCGTCCCGAAACGCTGGAGCACTGGGAAACGCTTCACCGCGAATTCCATCTCACCCTGATCTCGGGCTGCGGCAAACCTCTGCTACTTCACTTCTGCAGTCTTCTGCTCAATCTCAACGACCGATATCGCCGTATCTTCCTGATCCGTACGTCGGGGGATCGCAACGTCGGGCAGGAGCACAGCGAGATTGCCCAGGGCGCGGTCGCGCGTGATGTCGAGTATGCCTGCGAAAAGCTGCGCCAGCACATCCATCGCACCGGCACCAATCTTCGCAACCATCTCGCGACGAAGGGGATCGCGTGATGGCCGCCGCAGCATTGAGATCGGCACCCGTGATTGGCGTTGCGCATTTCTCATCGATATTGCTGCCTCCGGTGGAATTTGCGAAGGCCGCCGCCCGCGCAGGCTTCTCCAGGGTCGGGCTCAGGCTGAATCCGGCGTTCCCTGGTGCGCCTTACTACGAGCTGCCTGTCGGTGGTTCGGCTGCTCGCGAGCTGAAATCCGTGCTTGCAGGCGAAGGCGTCGAAGTTTTCGATGTCGAGTTCTTCGTCATCGATCCGTCGTTCGACGCGTCGTCGGTGGAGGCCACCGTCGCAGCGGCCGCGCACATTGGAGCACGGCGGCTTAGTGTCTGCGGAGACGATCCTGATCACGCCAGATTGGTAACGAACTTTTCGGAATTCTGCGGCCTCGCGGACCGTTACGGCTTGGCCGTCGACATCGAGAACATGGGTTGGCGGGTGATTAAAACCTTCCAGGACAGCGTCGGACTTGTGAAGGCGAGTGGTGCCCGCAATGCTGGCGTCCTCGTCGACGGAGTACATTTCTTCAGGAATGGCGGCACGCTCGCCCCGCTCCGAAGCGATGCCGGTTGGGTAAAGCACGTTCAGTTGTGCGATGTCGTTGGACCGGCGCCGGTGACGCCACAGGAGATGATCACTGAAGCTAGAGGCGGGCGGTTCGCACCAGGGGAGGGCGAATTGCCGTTGAAGGAACTCGTTGCAGCGGTCGATAGCTCCGCGGCGATCTCGGTGGAAGTCCCACTCGCAGGGTCCGCCCCGCCTGAGACGCATTTAAAACATCTGTACGACAGGGCAGAAGGATTATTCGGGCCGGATCGCTGATCCGGCGCCGGCGAGGCGTGAGCCGCGTCGGAGGGAGGAAGTCAACACATGGGTTATACGTTCGATTTTGGTGCGGTCTTCGACCGCGCCCCGGAATTTTTTTGGGGTTCGCTTGGGACGCTCGGTCTCGCGGTCACCGGAATGATCCTTGCGCTCGCGATCGGTATTCTCGGCGTCGCTGCAAGAACGTCCAAGAACAAGCTCGTCCGAGCTCCGGTGATTGCCTTCGTCGAGATTGTTCGAAACACACCGTTCCTGGTGCAGATTTTCTTCATCTACTTCGCGCTTCCGCTCATGGGAATCCGTCTGAACCCTACGGCTACCGCCATTATCGCGCTGGGGATCAATGGGGGCGCTTATGCGATCGAGATCATTCGAGGCGGTGTGGAAAGCGTGAGCAAGGGGCAGGTCGAGGCAGGCTTTGCATTGGGCTTGCATAAGACCGATGTGTTCCGGCTGATTGTTCTAAAGCCGGCTCTGCGGGCGATCTATCCGTCCCTGACCAGCCAGTTCGTGATGTTGACCTTGACGACTTCGGTCTGCACTTCGATCGCCGCCTACGAGCTGACCTCGGCGGCGCAGCGGATCGAATCCGACACTTTCCGAAGCTTCGAGGTCTATTTCAGCGTGACCGCAATCTACCTGGTCATCTCGAGCCTCATGATGGGCATCTTCGCCCTTATCTCCCGTTCCTACTTCAACTACCCGACCCGATAGGAGTCGTTCATGGGTCCCATCGGTGAAAACGAGCTGTTCTTCCTCTTGCAGGGTCTGAAATGGACTGTGCTGCTGGCCATCATCGGCTTCGTCGGCGGAGGCGTATTTGGAGTTCTGATCGCTCTGGTGCGCACGTCGAAGAACCGCTTCGCACGTTTCTTATCGTCGGGCTACATCGCGCTCTTCCAGGGCACGCCGCTCCTGATGCAGCTCTTCGTCGTCTATTACGGCGTCGCGCTATTGGGCGTGGACGTCAATGCATGGATCGCCGTGGCCATCGCGTTCACCCTCCATGCAAGCGCCTTCCTGGGGGAGATCTGGCGCGGCTCGATCGAAGCCGTTCCGAAGGGCCAGACCGAAGCCGCAAACGCACTCGGGCTGCATTACATCTCCCGAATGAAGGACGTTGTCCTGCCGCAGGCGCTGAAGATTTCGATGCCTGCAACCATCGGATTTCTCGTCCAGCTCATCAAGGGCACATCGCTCGCAGCAATCGTCGGCTTCATCGAGCTTACCCGTGCCGGACAGATCATTTCGAACCAGACCTACCGCCCACTGCTCGTCTTTGGGATCGTCGGAATCGTCTACTTCATCATTTGTTGGCCTCTCTCTCACATCGGGAGCGGCCTCGAAAAACGGATGGCGAAAGCTGCCCGCTAACCTTGCTTCGCTCGAAGCAAAGACCACAGAGGAGGAGAATGGAATGTATAGCAATCGCAGGCAATTTCTTGGAATGGCCCTGGCTACGGCCGCCTTCGTCACGGTAGGCGCCGCTGCGGCCTCCGCGGCGACCGTCGAGGAGATCAAGACCAAGGGCACGATCGTCGTCGGCATTCAGGGCGACAACGAGCCATGGGGCTTCGTCAACACCAGCGGCAAGCAGGACGGGTTCGACGCCGATGTCGCGACACTCTTCGCTAGGGAACTCGGAGTTAAGGTCGAGTTCCAGCCGCTCGCCGTCGCCAACCGCATTCCGGCCCTGACCACCGGCAAGGTCGATATCCTGTTCGCCACCATGGCTATGACGGAAGAGCGCGCCAAATCGATCCAGTACAGCAAGCCATATGCTGCGAACACCATCTCGCTCTATGCGGCAAAGGCCGATACCGCAAAAACGCCTGCCGATGTTGCCGGGTGGGAAATCGGCGTGCCGAAGTCCAGCTCGCAGGACAAGGCCGTTACGGACGCCGTGGGATCGACGGCGACCGTCCGCCGCTTCGACGACGACGCCTCGACCATTCAGGCGCTGGTCTCCGGACAGGTCAAGGCCATTGGAGGCAACATGTTCTATGGACAGCGGCTCGATGCCGCCAGCGCCGGCACCTACGAGCGCAAGATCGACTTCCTGACGACTTACAATGGCGTCGGAACGCGACTGGGCGAGAAGGACTGGAACGAGGCCGTCAATGCCTTCCTCGACAAGATCAAGGGTAATGGCGAACTTGCAGCCATCACCAAGAAGTGGATGAACATCGACCTGCCGACGTTCCCGGAATCCATCCCCAACATCCCGTTCACCGTCAAGTAAAGCATACATGGAGGGCGCCGTGCTCAGTTCCGCTAATGATCAGTCGACATTGATATCCCTTGAAAAAGTGGAGAAATGGTACGGCTCCTTCCATGCATTGAAAAACATCAGCCTGTCGGTTCGCAAAGGTGAGAAGATCGTCCTTTGCGGACCTTCAGGTTCCGGCAAGTCGACGTTGATCCGCTGCATCAACGCTCTCGAGCTGATCCAGGAAGGCAGGATCATCGTCGACGGGCAGTCGCTCGACGGCACAAGCAAGGCGATCGATGCCATTCGGCGTGAAGTCGGGATGGTGTTCCAGAACTTCAATTTGTTCCCGCACATGACCGTTCTGCAGAACTGCGCGCTTGCGCCCATGAGGGTCCGCGGAACCAGCCGGGCTGACGCCGAGAGGCTGGCGAGAAAATACCTCGAACGGGTTCGAATCCTTGATCAGGCGGAGAAGTATCCCGCGCAGCTCAGCGGAGGGCAGCAGCAGCGTGTCGCCATTGCCAGGGCCCTTTGCATGGAACCCAAGGCGATGCTGTTCGATGAACCGACATCGGCGCTCGATCCGGAAATGGTCAAGGAAGTGCTGGACACCATGATCGGTCTCGCACGCGATGGCATGACCATGATCTGCGTGACCCATGAAATGGGTTTCGCCCGGCAGGTCGCAGACAGGGTTATCTTCATGGCCTCCGGCGAGATCATCGAAGAGGCCAAGCCCGAGCTCTTTTTCAAGTCTCCGAAGCATGAGCGCACCAAGGCTTTCCTTGGAGAGATCCTCGCACATCATTGAGTCGATTGGGCATATTGCGATGAACAATAAATTCCTCGTCGGCCTCATCGGGGCCGACATCCAGATGTCGAAGTCGCCCGCACTTCATGAAACCGAGGCGCGGCACCTGAAGCTGGATTACCGTTACGAACTCGTCGATCTCGCCGAACGCAGTCTACCCGCTTCTGCGCTGCCCGAACTGCTCGCGGAACTTAGTGATCGCGGCTTCGCAGGAAGCAACATCACGCACCCGTGCAAGCAGACGGTCATCGCGCATCTTACCGGCCTGTCCGAGGACGCCGAGATGCTCGGAGCGGTCAACACGGTCGTGCTTCGGGACGGAAAGCGGATCGGGCACAATACGGACTGGTACGGCTTCTATAGGAATTTCGAGCGCGGCATGCCCGGCGCTGCCAAAACGCATGCCGTCCTGCTCGGAGCCGGCGGCGCAGGGGTTGCCGTCGCGCACGCGGCCATCAAGCTTGGTATCGAGGTGCTCTCGATCTTCGACCAGGACACAAGTCGCGCCGCTGCGCTTGCCGATCAGCTCAACCGGCGCTTTTCAAGAACCTGCGCGCAGCCGATCAGGGACGTCGGCGCGGCGCTCGATTCTGCGGATGGGCTGATCCACGCTACCCCGACGGGCATGCGAAGTCATCCGGGTCTCCCGATCGACCCGGAATGGCTTCATCCACGTCACTGGGTCGCCGACATCGTCTACATGCCGCTCGTGACCGAACTTCTGGCCTTGGCAGAAAAGAAGGGTTGCCGGACCTTGCCGGGCGGCGGCATGACCGTGTTCCAGGCCGCGGCGGCCTTTGAACTGTTCACGGGTGTAAAACCGGATGCGGAACGCATGTCGCGCCACTTCGAAGAATTGTGTCGAGCTACCGCCTGACCGGGAGGACATGCCTTGCCGCACATCATTATCGACTATAGCCAGGGTGCTGCCGAACGGGTGGCGATCGATGAATTGACCAGAGCGGTCCACCATCGGGTGCGGGACGGGGGCCTGGTCAAGCCCACTGCCGTGCGGACCTTCGCGAGGGAGGCGACCTTCTCCTGCGTCGGCGACGAGCATCCTGACAATCACTTCATCCAGATAATCGTGCGCATCGCGCCTGGCCGGCCGGCAGAAACGAAGCGGAAGTTGTTGAAGGCCGTCCTCGAAGCCGCGCGCGGCGTAGCGGCTCCCGCGCTTCAAGCGGGACGGCTGGGGCTGCGGGCTGATCTTTACGAATCCGATCCGGATTTCGCATTCCAGGAAATAGCGTTCGCCTGAGCTTGGCAACGCCCTCACAAGGACAATTACAATGAGCCTGATCTATGTTCTCAACGGCCCAAATCTCAACTTGCTTGGAAAGCGTCAGCCTCACATCTACGGTCACGAGACGCTGGCCGACGTCGAGGCAGACTGCCGGAAACTGGCCACCGAACTTGGCCACGAAATCCGCTTCCACCAGAGCAACCGTGAATACGAAATCATCGACTGGATCCACGAAGCGCGCGAAGACGGAGCCGGCATCGTCATCAATCCAGCCGCATTCACGCACACGTCTCTTGCAATCCTCGACGCCTTGAACACGTTCGAGGGTCCCGTCATCGAGATCCATATCTCCAACGTGCATAAGCGCGAAAGCTTCCGTCATCATTCCTTCGTTTCCCACCGCGCCGACGGCGTCATCGCCGGCCTTGGTACGGAAGGCTATCAGCTCGGAATTCGCCGCGTCGCGACGATGCTCAAGGCCCCGAAGAAGGACTGACTATGGCTCCCCCAGTCAAGCTGGCGGTCCTCGGCGCGGGGCTCATCGGAAGGCGTCACATCAAACACGTGCTGGACGAACCGATTGCGGAGCTTGTCGCGATCGTCGATCCGACACCGGCTGGAGAGGCGATTGCAAGCGAGGTCGGCGCCAAATGGTTTTCGAGCTTCGCTGAAATGGTCGCCGTAGCGCGCCCTGACGGCGTCATCATCGCGACGCCCAACCAGATCCATGTCAGAAACGGTTTTGAGGCGGTAGAGGCCGGCATCCCGGCCTTGATCGAGAAGCCAATCGCCGACGATATTGCCGCTGGCGAGAAGCTTGTTCAGATAGCGGAGGCCAAAGGCGTCCCACTGCTGACCGGGCATCATCGCCGACATAATCCCATGATGCAGAAGGCTAAACAGATCATCGAAAGCGGAACGCTCGGGCGAATACTGGTCGTGAACGCGATGTTCTGGCTATTCAAGCCGAAGGAATACTTTGATATTTCCTGGCGGCGCGAACGCGGCGCGGGGCCGGTCTTTCTCAATCTGATCCACGACATCGACAACCTTCGCTACTTGTTCGGGGATATCACGGCGGTCCAGGCACGCGAGTCCAATGCAGTTCGCGGGAACGCGGTTGAGGAGACCGCGGTGATCCTCATCGAGTTCAGCAACGGAATTCTCGGCTCTGCTTCCGTTTCGGATTCCGTCGTCGCGCCCTGGAGTTGGGAGATGACGACCGGCGAAAATCCTGCCTATCCTAAAACTGAGGAGGCCTGCTACATGATCGGCGGCACCCACGGGTCGCTGTCGGTGCCGTCACTCAACATGTGGAGCAATCCCGGCAACAGGGGCTGGACGGAACCGTTCGAATGTCATCGCTCCAAGATCGAGCACGAGGATCCGCTCGTCCTGCAGATACGCCAGTTTTGCAGGGTCATCAGAGGCGAGGAAGAACCGCTGGTCAGTGGACGTGAGGGACTGGAAACCTTGAAGGTTATCGACGCCGTGAAGCGATCCGCCGCAGCGGGCCAGCGTGTCACCCTGATCTAAATGGTTATCCGCCAATTCAAGGCGGCCGCGACTCGCGCGATGTCAATCCGGCGCTGAGGTCTGCAGCGCGAGCGCGTGCAACACGCCGCCCATATTGCCCTTCAGCGCCTCGTAGACCATCTGGTGCTGCTGCACGCGGCTTTTGCCGCGGAAGGCTTCGGCGACGACTTCGGCGGCGTAGTGATCGCCGTCGCCCGCCAGATCGCGGATCGTCACCTTGGCACCGGGAATCCCAGCCTTGATCATGTCTTCGATATCGCCGGGTTTCATGGCCATGATCGTTACTCCTTGCGCATTATTCCGCGGCCAGTTCGCCGCGGCCTTCCATGAAATCAGGGAACCACGATTCATGGGCATCGCGCAATTGCTGAATCGGCAGCGAGATGAGATCGCCGACGACCAGCGCCGATCCCCCGACCGTGCCGAGACGGCGGAAGGGAACGCCGGCACCTTCGGCATTAGCGCAGACGAAATCGGCGACATCGGCTGGCACCGTCAGCACGTAGCGCGCCTGGTCTTCACCGAAGAGCAGCGCATGCGGCGCACCCTTGCCCTCGCCGAGATCGATCTTCAGGCCCTTGTCCGATGCCATGGCCATTTCGGCGAGCGCGACGCCGAGGCCGCCCGAGGAAATGTCATGGCAGGCGGTCGCCTGGCCGTTGCGGATAACGGAGCGGACGAAATCGCCGTTGCGGCGCTCGGCGAACAGATCGACCTCAGGTGCGGGACCTTCGCGGCTGGAAAGCACGTCACGCAGGTAGACGGACTGGCCGAGATGGCTGCCGTCCACGCCGATCATGATCACCTTGTCGCCGTCATTGGCGCTGCCGATGCGGGCCATCTTGCGCCAGTCCGGCAGCAGGCCGACACCTGCGATCGTCGGGGTCGGCAGGATGGCGACGCCATTGGTCTCGTTGTAGAGCGAGACGTTGCCGGAGACGATCGGAAAGTCGAGCGCGCGGCAGGCTTCGCCGATGCCCTTCACCGCTTGAACGAACTGGCCCATGATCTCAGGCTTTTCGGGGTTGCCGAAGTTGAGATTGTCGGTGGCGGCGAGCGGCTCGGCGCCGGTTGCGGTGATGTTACGCCAGCATTCGGCAACGGCCTGCTTGCCGCCCTCGAAAGGATCGGCCTCGACATAACGCGGCGTCACGTCGGAGGAGAAGGCAAGCGCCTTGCTCTTATGGCCGTCGACCCGCACGACGCCGGCGTCGCCGCCGGGAAGTTGCAGAGAATTGCCCTGGATCAGCGTGTCATACTGTTCGTAGACCCAGCGGCGGCTCGACTGGTTGGCCGAACCGACGAGTTGAAGTAGCGCCTGGCCGTAATCCCTGGGAGCGGCGACGAGATTGGCGGGCAGGGGCGCAGGCTTGCCGGCTTCGCGCCAGGGGCGGTCATATTCCGGCGCCTGGTCGCCGAGATCCTTGATCGGCAGGTTGGCGACTTCTTCGCCCTGATGCATGACGCGGAAGCGCAGGTCGTCGGTCGTCCTGCCGACGATCGCGAAGTCGAGGCCCCATTTGACGAAGATCGCCTTGGCTTCCTCTTCCTTCTCCGGCTGCAGCACCATGAGCATGCGCTCCTGGCTTTCCGACAGCATCATCTCATAGGCGGTCATCCTTTCTTCACGGACCGGCACCTTGTCGAGTTCGAGCAGGATGCCGAGATCGCCCTTGGCGCCCATTTCGACGGCCGAGCAGGTGAGGCCGGCGGCACCCATGTCCTGGATGGCGATAACAGCCCCGGTCTGCATCAGTTCGAGGCAGGCTTCGAGCAGGCACTTTTCGGTGAAGGGGTCGCCGACCTGAACGGTCGGGCGCTTCTCTTCGATCGATTCGTCGAACTCGGCCGAAGCCATCGTCGCACCGCCAACGCCATCGCGGCCGGTCTTGGCGCCAAGATAGACGACCGGAAGACCGACGCCCTTGGCTTCGGAGAGGAAGATGGCGTTGGATTTCGCAATGCCAGCGGCAAAGGCGTTGACGAGAATGTTGCCGTTGTAGCGCGCGTCGAACTCGACTTCACCGCCGACCGTCGGCACGCCGAAGGAATTGCCATAACCGCCGACGCCGGAGACGACCCCGGAGACGAGATGGCGGGTCTTCGGGTGATCCGGCTCGCCGAAGCGCAGAGCATTCATCGCGGCGATCGGGCGCGCGCCCATGGTGAAGACGTCGCGCAGGATGCCGCCGACGCCGGTCGCCGCACCCTGATAGGGTTCGATGTAGGAGGGGTGATTGTGGCTCTCCATCTTGAAAACCACGCAATCGCCATCGTCGATATCGACCACGCCGGCATTCTCGCCCGGGCCCTGGATGACGCGCGGTCCCTTGGTCGGCAGCGTGCGCAGCCACTTCTTCGAGGATTTGTAGGAGCAGTGCTCGTTCCACATGGCCGAGAAGATGCCGAGTTCCGTAAAGGTCGGCTCGCGGCCGATCAGATCCAGAATGCGCTGGTACTCGTCCGGCTTCAGGCCATGGCCCGCAATGAGTTCCGGCGTGATCGGCATGGTGTTTGGAATGGTCATGAGCGGAGAGTCCCTGGCGCGTTTTGCGCTGTCTTTAGCTTATGTAGCGGCGACGCGCGACAGGAAAATGCCCGCCGTCAACAGAGGGCGGGCAGAGTTTTCGACAAAAGAGCGAGCGATCAGAACTTGTAGCCGATCTGCAGGCCGGCGCGCGTCATGCCGTCGTTCGGTCCATCACAGAGATTGGCATGGGAGGAGTGGGCGATCTGGGCCATCACGTTCCAATTGCGGGTGAAACGATAACCGGCGCCCACATATTCGTGAAAGAGGACGCGACAGCCGAGTCCCGGTCCGTCATCATCGTCATCGAGATCGCCGGTGTGGATGACACCGCCGAAACCGGCTTCGGCAAACAGCTTCTCGTTGAAATCAACGGTCCAGGTGAAGCCGGTGAAGAACTGCGTGGCTTCACCCGCTGTGCCGATCGAGGTGCCGACATGGACACGTGGATGCAGCAACTGCTGCCAGCCGACCGTCTCATCATAGCCGAAGGGATCGAAGAGGGCGGTAATTTCAGGAAAGACGCCGTTTTCCCTGGAGTGCCCCGATTGAACCGAAGCTGAAACGCCGAAGCGCAATTCGTCGAATATTTGCTCACCTGCACTTGCGGAGCCGGTCATGGCGAAAAAGCCGATTACCGCTGCCACTGACGCTGTACTCAAAAAGCGCAGAGCGACCCTGCCGAAGTCGATCTTCATCTGCTGTCCTTTGATTCCCACGGGGGATGATCAAGAGGTACCACGGCCGTTCAGGTGGTAAAGCATCGCGATTCACCACGGATGTTTTTTTGGAACTATGACGTGTATTTGCAACAGGTCATATTTCGCCGTCATAGGCGGAGCCGCCATTTTCCAACAGCCGGCGCAGGATCATCAGGCCCGCTATCAACTCTTGTCCCGTCTTCGGCGAGGAGAAGCCAACGCGAACCCGGTGATAGGTTTTCTCGCCGCGTGCCGTCTTGAACTCGTCCTCGTCGTCGACCAGCACGCCGTCGCGGAAGGCGGCGTTCTTGAAGGTGCCGGACATCCAGGGCTCCGGCAGCTTCAGCCAGAGGAAAGGTGCGTGCAGGTGCGATGCGAAATCGAAACCATGCAGGTGCTTGCGAGCGAGCTGGGTGCGGCGGGAAAGCTCCTCGACACTCGCCTTGCGAATCTCATGCGCAGCGCCACTTTCGACGAGCCGTGCACAGGTCTCGGCCAGGATGAAGGGCAGGCCGCCCGTGATCATCCTGTGCGTTACCTTGATGCGCTGGGCAAAATGCGGCGGGCAGGCAACCCAGCCGCCGCGTACGCCGGCGGCGACTGATTTCGACAGGCCGTTGACGAGAAAGGTGCGATCGGGCGCAAGTGCCGCAAGCAGCGGCGTATCGTCGTCGGCCATGCCGCCATAAAGGTCGTCCTCAATCAACCAGACGCCGTGTTTCCTGGCTATGCCGGCGATAGCAGCACGACGCTCATAGGGCATGATCGCCACTGTCGGGTTATGAACGGTCGGCATCAGGAAAGCGAGCTTCGGATGCTGCTGCTGGCAGAGCCGCTCGAAATCCTCGGGGATCATGCCGTGTTCATCCGAATCGACTGTCACCGTGCGGCGACCAAGAAGGCGGGCGCTGCGGCTGACCTGCGTGTAGCTGAGATTTTCGAAGACGATCTTATCGCCTGGAGCCGAGACGGCGCCGATAACGGCTATCGCCGCCGCATGAGCGCCGAGCGTCGGCACGATATTTTCGACTTCCGGTGTCCAGCCGCTGCGGGCAAGCCAGCGACGTCCGGCTTCGAACCAGTTCGGGGGGAAGCTCCGGGAGTAGGACGAAATCTCTGCGAGATGCTGTTCGCCGATCTCCGCCAGAATGCCCGCTATGATCTTGCCCTGGCCGAGGTCGGGAGCAGCAGTGGTGTCGAAGCGGATCTTATTGGCCGGCGCATCCTGGAAGCGGGTGCCGCCGAGCGAGACGGCCATCGGATCGATCTGTTCGCCAGGCGGCGTCTCGGCTCGGTTCAGCACATAGGTTCCGCGCCCGACCTCGCCGGCAACGAGGCCGCGCTCGTGCACCAGCGCATAGGCGCGGCCGATCGTGCCGATCGTCACGCCGATATCGTAGGCGAGGTTGCGCTGCGGTGGCAATTTGCTGCCGGCGGGCAGGGCGCCGCTCGCAATGGCGGATTCGATGCTGTCGGCAAGCCGGAGATAGACCGGGCCGGAACCGCGGGAGAGATCAGGGAGCCAATTTGTCATGGTGACAATTGCTTATATTGTCACATTGTACCTGTCAAGCGTAAGAGTCAATTCCAAGGCAACCGCAAGAGGATTCCTGGAATGTCCGCCTTACCCGAGATCAAAATGCCGATTGTACCGATTGTCTCCTTCGACGACCGGCGGCAGGTTGTCGTGCAGCCCGTGCCCGCAAATACGACGACGCGTTTAGGCCGGATCTGGTCTGCAATTCTTCTCTGGCATCAGAAGCGGGAAGGCCGCCGGGCACTAAGGGGCCTGACGGCGAGCGAGCTCAAGGATATTGGCGTATCGCAGTCGGACGCGGCGCGTGAGGTCAGCAAGTCGTTTTTCTGGGACTGATCGCCTCGGCGGCGCAGCTGGTTAGCTGCAGGCCTTATTGCCAGCCGACCAGCGATTGACGTCGCCGGCGATGCGACCTGCCACCGGCTCCTGCATCATTGGGCCGAAGGCTTGAAGACGCGCCGGGCTGCCCTCGGCCTGCACGACGAGCAATGGCCGGCTTTCCGGGCTGCCCTTGTGAACAAGCAAGATGCGGGGGCGGCCGGTGAAGGAATTAAGTTCCGGCGCGAGCTTATAAGCAGCGAAAGCCGGATCGCCCGATTTGAACCAGCAGGCGTTCGCGCCAAGCGCCACCCGCTCCATCGTCGGCAGCGCGCCACGGTTCGGCGCCGTTACCGGAGCCGGCGACTGGCAGGCAGCCAGCATGGCTGCGAGAACAGTCGACAAGGCGGCGTTTACGATGGAGAGGCGGGGGCGCATGGTCTTGCTCCAGGGTGAAGGCTTGCACGTCCTTGCCCGCATCACGCCAGCGAGCAGGATGCATCCAGGCGGGTTCAGGCGGCGATGACGTCGAGCGCCGAGGCGAAGAGGCCACGGCCGTCCGAACCGCCATGGGCGGCTTCGATCAGGTTTTCCGGATGCGGCATCATGCCGAGCACGTTGCCCTTTTCGTTCATGACCGCGGCGATGTCGTTGAGCGAGCCGTTCGGATTGCTGCCTTCAGCATAACGGAAGACAACCTGGCCATTGCCTTCGATCTTCGCCAGAGTGGCTTCGTCGGCGAAATAATTGCCGTCATGATGGGCAACAGGGCAGCGGATGACCTGCCCTTGCGCGTAGGCGCGGGTGAAATCCGTCTCGGCATTGACGACTTCGAGTTTGATCTCGCGGCAGACGAATTTCAAAGAGGCGTTGCGCATCAGCGCGCCCGGCAGCAGGCCCGCCTCGACGAGAATCTGGAAGCCGTTGCAGACGCCGAGCACCTTCACGCCCTTTGCAGCCTTGTCGATGATCGCCTGCATGACCGGCATACGCGCGGCGATCGCGCCGCAACGCAGGTAATCGCCATAGGAGAAGCCGCCGGGGATCACAATCAGATCGACATCCGGAATCTCGGTTTCCGTCTGCCAGATTGTCACTGGCTCGCGGCCGGAGATCTTGGTCAAGGCCGCGATCATGTCGCGGTCGCGGTTGAGGCCCGGAAGTTGAACGACGGCTGATTTCATGGGGTGCCTGCGTTTAGCGAAAGAAATTGAACTGGAACGCTTTCGGCGAGCCATACTCCATTGTCGGAGACAAAGAAAGAATGGCCCTTAGAAAACATGGCGGCTGCGTCGACACGCAGGATGATAGAATCGCCCTTACGGCGCGTGGCGACGATTTTCGCGCTTTCGATATCCGCTGAGAGATGGACGTGGTGCCGCTCCATCTTCTTCAGGCCTTCGCGCTCGATCGAGGGCCAGCTTGTCCTTGACGTGCCGTGAAAGAGGACATCAGGCGGCTCGACCGCCTTCAATGCCAGATCGACGCCGACGCTGTGGCCTTGATTGGCACGAATTCTGTCATCGACGAGCGCAAAGCGCTTCTTCGGACTGTTCTCGATGATCTCGACAATATCGGCGCGAGACACGTCGTATTTCGACGTCACCGCCTTTGCGAGCGCATCGAAGGATACCCATCCTTCGAGATCGAGCGTCAGGCCAGCGGCATCCGGCGCATGGCGCAAAACATAGCTCATGAATTTCGAGACTTCCGTCTCCAGCTTTGCTTCCACCATGACGCCTGGTCCTTATGGCCTGTGCGGGGCAGGCCCGCGATCGTCAGTCGATCGCGATCGCGTAGTTCTCGATCACCGTATTGGCGAGCAGTTTTTCGCACATAGCCTTGAGGTCGGCCTCGGCCTTGGCCTTGTCGGCGCTTTCCAGCTCCAGGTCGAAGACCTTGCCCTGTCTGATATGGCCGACGCCCGAAAAGCCGAGGGCGCCGAGGGCGCCTTCGATAGCCTTGCCCTGCGGATCGAGAACGCCGTTTTTCAGCGTGACTGTGACACGAGCCTTAATCACTTTGTCTTTCCTGCCTTACTTGACGAGACGTTTTTACTTAACCAAAACGGGGCCGGTGCCGCGCACGGGCTCGTTTTCATTGATGATGCCGAGGCGGCGAGCGACTTCGGAATAGGCTTCGAGCAAGCCACCGAGGTCGCGGCGGAAGCGGTCCTTGTCCATCTTCTCGCGGGTTTCGATATCCCAGAGCCGGCAGCTGTCCGGCGAGATCTCGTCAGCGAGGATGATGCGCATCAGATCGCCTTCGAAGAGGCGGCCGCATTCGATCTTGAAATCGACGAGCTGGATGCCGACGCCGAGGAAGAGGCCGGTCATGAAGTCGTTAACGCGGATGGCGAGCGCCATGATGTCGTCGAGCTCGGCGGGATTAGCCCAGCCGAAAGCGGTGATGTGTTCTTCGGAGACCATCGGATCGTCGAGCGCATCGGATTTGTAATAGAATTCGATGATCGAGCGCGGCAGCACGACGCCTTCCTCGATGCCCAAGCGCTTGGCGAGAGACCCGGCGGCGACATTGCGCACGACGATCTCGAGCGGAATCATTTCCACTTCCTTGATCAACTGCTCGCGCATGTTGAGCCGGCGGATGAAATGCGTGGGAATGCCGATCTTGTTCAGATGGCTGAAGATATATTCGGAAATACGATTGTTGAGGACGCCCTTGCCGTCGATGACTTCGTGTTTCTTCTTGTTGAAGGCAGTGGCATCGTCCTTGAAGAACTGGATCAAAGTGCCCGGTTCCGGACCCTCATACAGAATCTTTGCCTTGCCCTCGTAGATACGGCGGCGACGGTTCATCGTGGTCATTCTCTGTTGTTGGCGCTCTTGGGATGGCGCGGTGGATCGATCTCGTGGCGTCCCCTTAAAGGAAAAGAGCGGCTTTCACAATCCGCCTGTCACTCCTTCCTCGGTTTCCGAAATTCCTGGCGCCGGCTTTCGAATTTTTCGGAATGCCGCTCAGAGAATCGAATGAATGCGCCAGACAAGTTTAGCGCCTTTCCCTGTACGGTGGAATGAAGGCGAAATGGCGGGCCGCTTATACAGGTTTTATTTGGCGGCTCTGCTTGGCAGTGCGCGGCGAAGATGGGTCTGCAAGGCGCGAGCGGCAGTCAGCCCGGGGCGCCAGCTTCCGGCGCGGATGAAGGAGGGAATCTGCATGGCCGGCATCGGCCGGGCGAGCGCATAACCCTGCAGCGTGTCGCAATCGAGTTCCTGCAGAATGCGGATATGATCAGCCGTCTCGACGCCCTCGGCAATGACGAGGATGTTGAGCGAGCGGCCAATATCGATGATCGAGCCCACCAGTTTGCGCTGCTCGGACGATTGCGGCAGCATGCGGATCAGCTCGCGGTCGATCTTCAGTGTCTTCGGGCTCAGGCGCAGCAGGCTGACGATCGATGCGTGGCCGGTGCCGAAGTCGTCGATCTGGATGTCGATGCCGAGCTTGCGCAGCTTCTTGAGGTTGGCGGCCACCGCTTCGTCGCAATCGTCGAGCGAGATCGATTCCAGCAGTTCGAAGGCGATGGTGCCGGGTTCGATCTTCAGGGTGCGGAGCTTCTTGCCCAGATCGGGATCGGCCAGCCGCCGGGCGGAAACGTTGACCGATATTTTCGGGATCGACAGCCCCTCCTTGATCCAGGCGCGGCGGTCGGCCAGCGCGCGCTCCAGGATCAGGGCGTCGATTGTCGAGACGACGTCGAGATCTTCGGCGATTTCGAGAAAGCGGTCCGGCGCCAGCAGCCCGTGTACGGGGTGTTGCCAGCGGGCGAGCGTCTCGAGGCCCGTGATGTCGAGGGTACGGGCATTGAACTGCAGCTGGTAGAAGGGCACGAACTCGCTGCGTTCGAGGCCGATCAGGATCTCGTCGGCGAGCTGCTTGGCGGAGACGACGTCGCGGCGGGCCGATGCCGAGAAGAATTCGAAGCGGTTGCGGCCGAGGCCCTTGGCGCGATAGAGTGCGATATCGGCATCGAGCAGCGTCTGCTTGGCGTCCAGCTTCGGTCCGCCGTCGATGGCGATGCCGATGCTTGCGCCGAAACGGCAATCGTGCCCCTCATATCTGACGGGTTTGCGCAATTCGCGAATGATACGCTGGGCAAGGCTACCGATTTTCTTCGATGCCGCATCGACGGTGCAGAGGATGACGAATTCATCACCGCCGATGCGGGCGACGAAATCGCCGGTGCGGACGGAATTAATCAGCACGCTTGCCGCGTGCTGCAGCATGGTGTCGCCGGCCCGATGGCCAAGCGTGTCGTTGATCTGCTTGAAGCGGTCGAGATCGATATGCAGGATCGCCAGGGCAAGGCCCTTGGCGCGACATTCGGCCGAGCGTTCGTCCAGCATCTTGTCGAGATAGCGCCGGTTCGGGAGGTCGGTGAGATAATCGTGCAGCGCCAGGCGCTCGATGCTCTCCTTCGCGGCCTCGAGCTCGCGGTTGCGGGCCTCTGCCAGGTCCTTGGCGCGCTGCAGCTCGTTGCGGAGTGCGACGTCCTCGGTGACGTCCCAGTTGGCGCCGATCAGCTTGCGGTGGCCGTTGCCGTCGACGAAAAAGGCCGAGCGGGCGCGGATAATGCGCTCCGCGCCGTCGCCGCGGATAATGCGATATTCCTGCTGGAAATCGCTGCCGCTTTCGACGCTGCGTCCGGCCAGGCCAAGCACGCGCTCGCGATCATCGGGATGGAGGCTTTTCGCCCAGGCATCGCCTGCGATCTGGTGCGGGGCGCCCTGCAGGCCGTAAATGGAGATGAGGCGATCGTCCCATTCGACAGTATCATTCTCGATATCGGCCTCGAAGACGCCGATGCGGGAAATCGCCAGTGCCAGGTCGAGCCGGCGCGACAGACGCGACAGTGTCTCCTCGGCCTCCTTGCGGGCGGTCATATCGATATCCGTGCCGACGATGCGTGTCGGCACGCCATTTTCATCCCATTCCACGCAGGCGCCGCGACAGTCGATCCAGAGCCAGTGGCCGTCCCTGTGGCGTTCGCGATACTCGAAGATCTGATATTCCGGGTCGCCGGCGTTCTGCCGCTCGATGGCATGCGCGACGAAATCGCGGTCGTCGGGATGGACGAGCTGCAGCCAGGCGTCGTAGTCGCCGACGACGTGCTCGTCGGGTGCCATTCCACGGATGGTTTTCCACGTGGGCGAGTAGTATTTCCTGCCGAGACGGAAGTTGTGGTCCCACACGCCCAGTCCCGAGCCGACGAGCGCATGGTTCCAGCGGCTTTCGCGTTCCGCCAGGTCTAAGTCGCCGGCTATCGCCCCGTTGACGCCTGCCTCAACCGCTGCGGTATCGCCATGCGGATCATCGGCCTCTGGATGGGCTTTCTTCACGGGCATTCTCGCTTATTCATCCCGGCGCAGTCTGGTGTCATTCCATTAAGAAAGACTTAGAAAGAAACTGCTCAATTAGCGAGAACGCGAGTTTTCCTCAATCGGCAGAGAGACGGCTCAGGAACTGGGCGAAGACCATGGTTCCTTCGGGCCACGGGCCGTGACCGGAATCTGCATTGATATGCCCTGCCTCGCCGGCATCGACGAGGAAGGAACCCCAGCTGCTGGCGATATCGTCAGCGTGGTCGTAGCTGCCGAACGGGTCGTTGCGGCTGGCAACGGTGATCGACGGGAAGGGCAGCGGATCGCGCGGGTAGGGCCCGAAGGTCATCAGGTGCCGTGGACGAATGTCGGGATTGGTGACATCGGGCGGGGCGACGAAGAATGCGCCTGCTACCCGCTTGCGGAAATGCGGGATGGCGTGGATCGCCGAAGGTACGCCGAGCGAATGGGCGACGAGAACGACCGGGCGGGTCGAGGCGTTCACCTCTTCGGCTATGCGGGCGATCCAGTCCTCGCGGACCGGTTTCGTCCATTCGGCCTGTTCGACGCGCCGCGCCGTGCTGAGCTTTGCCTCCCAGCGGCTCTGCCAATGGCCGGGGCCGGAATTGGTATAGCCGGGAATGATGAGGATATCTGCGTCTGAGGCTTTCATAGTGCCGCCGATGTGAGAAAGCCCGTCCAAGATGTCAAGAGGGGGCGGCAAGGGAGAGAGCGACACGGGCGCTGAAATTTGTTATGTTGCTCCAGTGCCGGTTGCGGATTTCGTATCGGCTTGCCCCCGATGCGTGTCCGCCGCCGACCAAGTCTCGGCTGAGGAGGAGAAAGCCATGGCGGCATTTCATGTCATGACGGGTGCCAGCGAAAACTTTGCGCGGCCCGTGATCAATCGCATCGGCATCGCCGACGTCTTCGATGCGCTGAAGCGCGGGCTCGATGATTTCAGTGAGAAACCTTCCCATTACGTGTTCCTGTGCCTGATGTATCCGATCGCCGGCGTCTTCCTGACGCTGTGGACCTCCGGGGCCAACCTTCTGCCGATGGTCTTCCCGCTGATGTCCGGATTTGTGCTGATCGGCCCGATCGCGGCAATCGGCCTCTACGAAATCAGCCGCCGGCGCGAGGAAGGCCTCGATACGTCATGGAAGCACGCGCTCGAGGTACGCCATTCGCCGGCGCTGCCGTCGATCGTCGCGGTTGGGCTGATGCTCTTTGGACTTTTCGTCGTCTGGCTGGTGACGGCCCAGACGCTGTACACCAGTCTTCTCGGCGACGTCTTTCCCCGCACCATGACGGATTTCACCCGCCAGGTCTTCGCCACGGCCCAGGGCCTGCAGCTGATCATCTGGGGCAATCTCATCGGCTTCGGCTTCGCGCTCGTCGTGCTGGCGATTTCAGTCATCACTTTTCCGCTGCTGCTCGACCGCGACGTCGGTGCGGTTGCCGCCGTCGTGACCTCGATCCGTGCGACGGTCATCAATCCGGTGCCGGTGCTGCTTTGGGGCCTGATCGTCGCAGCGCTGCTCGTCGTCGGCACCATCCCGGTCTTTGCCGGACTTGCGCTGGTCATCCCGATCCTCGGCCATGCGACCTGGCATCTCTATAGGAAGCTGATTGCGCGCGAGCCCGCGTGATCGCAGCTTTCCGGGGATCGCGACCGTCGCGATCCCCGCAATCCCGGACCTGGCCTCGTTTCCGGAACCTCGAGACTTCTTCCCGCGTTATCTAATGCCGGCTTTGAGTGGGACTTTGAGAGGTGACGATGAAGCATCTGTTCGCCCGCTTCGCAAGCAAGACATCGGAATGGGCGGGCAAACCCGTCGTCTTCATCCTGGCGCTGAGCGTCGTCGTCGTCTGGGCCGTGCTCGGCCCGTTCTTCGACTATTCGGAAACCTGGCAGCTCATCATCAACACCGGTACGACGATCATCACATTCCTGATGGTGTTCGTGCTGCAGAACGCTCAGACGCGCGACACGCGGGCGATCCAGGCGAAGCTCAACGAAATTATTCTGACGAGCCATGCGGAGAACCGCTTCATCGGCATCGAACATCTCGACGAAGACGAGCTGAAGCATCTCGACCGGCTTGTCGCCAAGGCTGCCAAAGGCAGGGGTGAGACAGAGGCGTGCCGGACGACGGAGGCCGCTCAAGCGACGCCACCGCCGAAGAAGGCAGAGGCGGACAAACGTTCTGCCAAAACATCTAAGCAGAAGCAGCGGCCGCTTGAGAAAAGCTAACCATCATCCACTCTGCAACACAAAATGACAAAGGCATAAATCAAAACGGCGCCTGCGAGGCGCCGTCAGACTGTTGAAAAAGTCTCCCTCGTCATGCTCGGCGTTGTGCCGAGCATCTAACCACCGCGATTTCCTCGTCTTAATTGGGTCGGCGCAGATCCTCGGCACAAGGCCGAGACGACGTCGCCGCGCTGCAAGACGCCGTGTATCGCTGCAGCCTGCTCAAGCGTTGCCGAAGACGCGGCGGAAGATCGTATCCACATGCTTCGTGTGATAACCGAGATCGAACTTCTCCCGAATATCCTCCTCGGAAAGTGCGGCGCGAACCTCAGCATCAGCAAGCAGTTCCTCCAGGAAATCCTTGCCCTGTTCCCACACCTTCATGGCATTGCGCTGCACGAGGCGATAAGCGTCTTCACGGGAGGTGCCGGCCTGGGTCAGCGCCAGGAGGACGCGCTGGGAGTGGACGAGGCCGCGGAACTTGTTGAGGTTCTTCTCCATGTTCTCAGGGTAGACCAGCAGCTTTTCGACGACGCCGGCCAGTCGTGCCAGGGCGAAGTCGAGGGTGACTGTGGCGTCCGGGCCGATCATGCGTTCGACCGAGGAGTGAGAGATATCGCGCTCGTGCCACAGGGCGACGTTTTCCATGGCCGGCATGGCATAGGAGCGGACCATGCGGGCAAGGCCGGTCAAGTTTTCGGTCAGCACCGGGTTACGCTTGTGCGGCATGGCCGAAGAGCCCTTCTGGCCGGGCGAGAAATATTCTTCCGCCTCCAGCACCTCGGTGCGCTGCAGGTGGCGGATTTCGGTCGCCAGCCGTTCGATGGATGAGGCGACGACGCCGAGGATGGCGAAATACATGGCGTGGCGGTCGCGCGGGATGACCTGAGTCGAGACCGGCTCGGCCTTCAGGCCCAAGGCTTCGGCCACATGCTCCTCGACGCGCGGATCGATATTGGCGAAGGTGCCGACGGCGCCCGAGATGGCGCAGGTCGCGACTTCCTCGCGGGCAGCGACCAGGCGCTGGCGGCAGCGCTCGAATTCCGCATAGGCAAGCGCCAGCTTGACGCCGAAGGTGGTGGGCTCGGCATGGATGCCGTGCGAGCGGCCGATGGTGACCGTGTCCTTGTATTCGAAGGCACGGGTTTTCAGTGCTGCAAGCAGCCGGTCGAGATCGGCGATAAGGATGTCGGTGGCGCGCACGAGCTGAACGTTGAAGCAGGTGTCGAGCACGTCTGACGAGGTCATGCCCTGATGGACGAAGCGTGCATCCGGGCCGACGATCTCGGCGAGATGGGTGAGGAAGGCGATGACGTCGTGCTTGGTGACGGCCTCGATCTCATCGATGCGGGCGACGTCGAAGGTGGCGGCGCCGCCTTTCTCCCAGATCGTCCTTGCCGCCGATTTCGGAATGACGCCGAGCTCGGCCAGCGCGTCGCAGGCATGCGCCTCGATCTCGAACCAGATGCGGAACTTGGTTTCCGGAGACCAGATGGCGACCATTTCGGGCCGGGAATAACGCGGGATCATGGGCGGCTGCCTTCACTTCAAGAGGTTTACTTCGATTTGTCTCGCGCAATTCCTGGGAAAGCTGCTTCGCGTTTTTCGGGGAAAACCGATCGGCACTTTACTGAAATTGCTTTAGCGCCCCTGTAGCAAAGACGGACGGCAATCTCAACGCATGCGTTTGGCAAGATGATAGCTGCTGACGAACAGGCAGACGAGGCCGAGCGGCAGGAACAAGCGAAGGCCGATTACCAGGAACTGGTAGACGGCGCTGATGCTGGTGAAGACGAACTGGATGGCCCAGACGATACTGCCGACGGGCGCGTGCCAGCGCGAATAGAAGATGCGATACTCCATCGCAAACAGGAAGGCGGTCATCAGGATCGTGGCTGTCGTCAGCGTCACGAAGAAGGCGGCAAAGCGAGCTTCCAGCGGCCTGTTATGGGCAAAAAAGCGGGCGACCGGCAGGGCGAAGGGCCAGGAGAGCACGCCACCGAGGAAATAAAGTGCGGCGACCTCGGCAAGCCGGCTGGTCTGCAGACCGTTGCGGAGGTAAAGGCCGAGCATGGCGGCGGCGAGCATCTGCATGCCCCAGAGCAATGCGCCGGCAAAGAGATCGGAGGCGGGCGGCTTTGCCGCCCTTAGACGATCCATCCTGGGGCGATCCAAGTTCAGGGATGAACTGGAACGGCGATCCAGCGTCCGTTCCTCTCCGCATCGAAGGCCAGGACGAGGGCGATGTGAACTTGGTTTCCGCCTTCCGGCTGGTAGACCATCGCGCCGCCGATCCGGTATTCCACCGAACAGGCGCGCTCTGCCGGAACGGCGGTGGCCTGGCGGGCCGCCTGACGGTTCGGGGCACCCTCCTTTTCGATCATCTGCAGGCTGAAGCCGATGATGCGTTTATCGATAGCGGCGCATTCCTTGGGCGTCGGCACGGGCATCTCGCCGAGCGAGAGCGTATAAGGCGATTTCGGCGGTCCGTCGGTCGCAAGCGTGGTGTAGCGAAGCGTTTTCGAGGGAGAGCCGAGCTCGGTCGGCGGGTTGAAGGCGGCAATCAGGCCGGGATTGGTCAGGAGATCGTATTTGTCCATCTGGCTGCGCGCTGCCGTCAGGTTCTGCCGCCGCGCCTTGGAGAGATTGGCGTCCTTCTCGGTCAGTTCGGTGCGGAAGGGCGTGCCGTCGAGATACTGACCGTTGCCGGTATCGATGAAATAGGTGTTGGAGTAGGGCGCGCTGCCGCCTGCCTCGATTCCGAATTCCTGAAATGCGAAGACCTTGCCGTCGGCGGAAAAGCCGATCGGTTGAATGCTGGCAATGTCGCCGGCCAGCGACATGCCCGGCAGGCCGGCAATTGCGGCGGCAAGCATGCCACCCATCATCAGACGCTTCTTCATGCTCGTGCCCCTTCGGCTGCCTGACGCAGACCGGCGACGGTCTTGCGGTACTCCTCGACCGTACCGCCCTTGAAAATTGCAGAGCCTGCGACGAGAACGTTGGCGCCGGCGCGTGCGATAGCCGGCGCCGTTTCCATTGTGACGCCGCCGTCGACTTCGAGTTCGATCGGGCGGTCACCGATCAGTGATTTCGCGGCGGCTATCTTGGCCGTCATCGCCGGAATGAATTTCTGGCCGCCGAACCCTGGGTTGACGGACATTATCAAGATGAGGTCGACGTCATCGAGCACGTTCTCGATGGCGCTGAGTGGCGTCGCTGGATTGATCGTCACGCCGACCTTCTTGCCGAGATTGCGGATGGTCTGCAGCGAGCGGTGCAGATGCGGCCCGGCTTCGGAATGGACGGTGATGCGATCGCAGCCGGCTTTGGCGAAGGCTTCGAGATAGTCGTCGACTGGAGAGATCATCAGATGGCAGTCGAAGGCGGCTGATGTGTAGGACCGCAGCGACTTGATGACATCGGGACCGAAGGAGATGTTCGGCACGAAGTGTCCGTCCATCACGTCGAGGTGGATCCAGTCTGCGCCGGCGGCCGTGACGTCGCGCACCTCCTCGCCGAGCCTGGCGAAATCCGCCGCGAGGATCGAAGGGGCAATGCGAATAGGCAGCGTCATCAAGTCTTACTCCCGTGTGGGCGCCATCTGCGCACGGCGCCGGAAATTCATGGCTGGCAGCCGCTCATTGCGTCGGCGCAGCCGGTGGAAAAAAGCCATTGCCCCGCCATTCGAGCAGGCGGTAGGGATTTTGCGAAAGCTCGTGTGCACCGGTGAAGGCGACGGCGCCGACCGGTGTCTGGAACGTCGTGCCGACAAGGGTCTCCAGCAGCGGTTTGCCGGCGGCAGCGGCGGCTTCCACCGCTTGACCGGCAATCAGGGCCGCCGCCAGCGACGGCAGGACATAACCTTCAGGCTCGGTGCCTTTGGCGCGCAACGCCTCGGCCGCCGGCCTACCTTCGGGCAGAAGGGTATATTCGGGCAGGACCACGGCACGCACGCCGGGCGCCAACGGCAGCGGCTGGTCGGCAGCGCGCATGGCATCGCCGCCGAGGATCGACAGCGGAATGTTTTCCGCCTCGGCGTCGCGGGCGATAACGGCGACGTCGTTGCGATCACCGCCGACGAAGACCCTGGTGGCGCCGGCCCGTTTCAGGCGACGCACGAGGGCAATCTGCTGCTCCTGGCCCGGACGATAAGTATCTGTGAAAACCGGCTTCAAGCCATTCTGCTCCAGCGCATTGCGCACCGCTTCCGTCAGTTCGCGGCCATGAATGGTGCCGTCCTCGATCAGGGCGATCGGATCGGCCGCCCAGTCCTTGAGTATCACCTCGATGATCTTTGCCGCCTCAGTGCCGTCGGCAGGCGCCAAGCGGAAGAGCGGCCAGCCGTTTTTCAGCGCATCCTCCATCAGGATGCGCGACCGTACTGAAACGGTGATCGCCGGAATATTGGCGTCCTTCAGCTTCGGCAGCGCGCCTTCCAGCGTTTCGCTACAGAGAAAGCCGACCGCGATCTGTACCTTGGCATTGACGAGCGCATCGGCGACCGCCGCGCCACCATTGTCCTCGCAGGTGTCGTTTATGGCGACGAGCGTGTTTCCCGACTGCTGGATCTCGAAGCCGGCGCCGGCGGCAATCTGCGTGCCGAGCAAGCCGAGCGCACCACCCTGCGGGGCGACGACGCCGATCGTCACGCCGGCCGCATGGCCTTGCGCCGCCGCTACCAGCAGCGTCAGAAAGGCTGCTATGCCACGCAGGTTGATCATGAAAGGCGGAGATCCCTAGCCATCGTCCATGCCCTTTTATCCGCAAGGTCGCAATCGTCAAAGAAAAACAAGCGCAACCCGACGCTTTTCACCGGTCCTATTGTAGAAAAGGTAACCGATGCTCGCCATATTGGCGCGATAGCAAGTCGAACTACGGCGTCAGGCGTCATTTCAGTCGCGCAAAGGACACTGTAGCATTTTGAATTGCTGCATAGTTCTCCTTAAATCGATCCCGATTTAAGGAATGACGCAGGCAGAAGAGCGCGCGGGAGAAGCACGTGTTGAACAGGCAGCATATCGATCCCGGCCTTTATCGCGATGCCATGAGCCGTTATGCCGGCCATGTGCAGCTCGTGACGACGGTAATGGAAGGCATGCGCCGCGGCGTCACCATCACCGCCGCCTGCTCGGTTTCGGACAATCCCGCTTCGGTGCTGATTTGCCTCAACAACACCAATCCGAAGAACGACATTTTTTTCCGCAGCGGCATCTTCGTGCTCAACACGCTCGGCGCCCATCACCAGGCAGTCGCTGACGCTTTCTCCGGGCGCACCGCGCTTGCCGATGAAGAGCGTTTCGCCAGCGCCCGTTTCGACAAGCTCGTCACCGGCGCGCCCGTCCTTGCCGATGCGCTTGCCTCCTTCGACTGCCGGGTGACCGATATCAAGGAAATGCCGACGCACAATGTCATCTTCGGCGAAGTCGCCGCCGTCCGCTTCAGCGAAAAGCATCCGGCTCTCATCTATTTGAACCGGGATTATCACACGCTCTAATTGGGGCTGGCGGGAAACGAGGAAACAGAGAATGGACAATGCCGGGATCGAGGAAATGTTTCAGGGACTTGGCCCCGTCACGATCAAGCGCATGTTCGGCGGCAAGGGAATTTATCATCTCGGGCGTATCGTCGCGGTCGAAGTGCGCGATGAAATGCTGCTGAAAGCTGACGAGACGAGCGCACCGGAATTTGCCGCCGCCGGCGCCACGCAATGGGCCTATGAAGGCAAGAAGGGCAAGCCGGTGAAGATGCCCTATTGGTCGATCCCCGAAGAGGCCTACGACGATCCCGATCTGATGGCGAAATGGGTGCGGCTGGCCTATCAGGCAGCGCTTCGCGCCGATAGCTAACCGCGTTTGATCGCGGGGAGCGCTGAAATCGCCGCCTTGGTGAAGGCAGACAACGGCTCGGGTAATTCGTTCAGGGGAAACCAACCGAAAGCCGAAAGCTTGTCGGGTTCGGTCAATTGCGGCTCGCCCTCGACGTCGCAGGCGAGATAGAGAAGTGAAATCCAGTGCTGACGGTCGGTATCGATGATCTGTTCGGTCATGCCGATCCGCTCGATCCGTCCGATTTTGAGACCGGTTTCTTCTTCGGCCTCGCGGCGGGCCGCTTGCTCTGCCGGCTCCATGTGATCGACCTTGCCGCCGACGATGTTCCAATAACCGGCTTCCGGCGCTTTCACACGCTTATAAAGCAGAACCTTGGCGTCGCGCAGAATCACCAGGCCGACGCCGAAGCCCGGAAAGTCGAGTCCGGGCTTGCCCATTGGATGTTCAGACCTTGGCGCTGCCGGCAATCAGCATGAAAGCGGGAATATCGTCACCGAAGCCGACCGGGGTCGGGCCGTCGTCGTGATCGCGATGACGGCGGCGATCGCGGCTGTCGTCGTTTGCCGGGTAAGGCCGGTTGTTGCGCGCATTGTTTTGCGGCTTCTGCTCTGCTTTGCGCTCGTTCTTCACGACTTCGGCCTTTGCTGGTGCTGCTGCGATCACTTGGACGTCATTATCCTGTATGTCGTTGTCAGATTTATGACTCGCAGCACCGTGCTTGCCGCGTCCGCGACCGCGATCCTTGTCGCCACGTTCCCGCCCGTTGCGGCGCGGACGGTCGCTGTCCTTGCTTTCTTCCACAGCCGGCAGCGAGGTCAGGTCGCCGTTCAGCCATTCGACATTTTCACCGATCAGTTTTTCGATCGCGTCGACGAATTTGGTGTCGCGCTTGGTGACGAGGGTGAACGCGGCGCCCGAGCGACCGGCGCGGCCGGTGCGGCCGATCCGGTGGACATAATCTTCCGAATGGATCGGCACGTCGAAATTGAAGACGTGGCTGACATCGGGAATATCGAGGCCGCGGGCAGCAACGTCGGAGGCGACGAGCAGCTGGAGGTTGCCGTCGCGGAAATTCTGCAGCATCGTCGTGCGGGAACGCTGGTCCATGTCGCCATGCAGCGCGCCGACGTTGAAGCCGTGGCGCTCGAGCGAACGGAAGAGATCGGCGACATCCTTTTTGCGATTGCAGAAGATGATGGCGTTCTTCAGTTCGGTCTGAGCACGGACGAGTTCACGCAGAACCGCGCGCTTCTCGTAGTCCTTGCTGTGCGAAGCGACGAAGCGCTGCGTTACCGTTTTTGCTGCCGAAGCGGGCTTGGCCACTTCGATGCGCTCTGGATTCTGCAGGAAACGGTCGGCGAGCTTCTGGATCTCCGGCGGCATGGTGGCCGAGAAGAACAGCGTCTGGCGGGTGAAGGGGATGAGCTTGGCGATGCGCTCGATGTCGGGAATGAAGCCCATGTCGAGCATGCGGTCGGCCTCGTCGATGACGAGAATTTCGACGCCGCTCATCAGCAGCTTGCCCCGCTCGAAGTGATCGAGGAGGCGACCCGGCGTGCAGATCAGCACGTCGGCGCCACGCTCGAGCTTGCGATCCTGGTCCTCGAAGGAAACGCCGCCGATCAGCAGGGCAACGTTGAGGCGGTGGTTCTTGCCGTATTTCTCGAAATTCTCGGCGACCTGGGCGGCGAGTTCGCGCGTCGGCTCGAGGATCAGCGTCCGGGGCATGCGCGCGCGGGCGCGGCCCTTTTCCAGAAGTGACAGCATCGGCAGAACGAAGGATGCCGTTTTGCCGGTGCCGGTCTGCGCGATGCCGCAAATGTCGCGACGCTCGAGCGCAAAGGGAATAGCCCCCGCCTGGATAGGTGTGGGGATCGTATAGCCCGCGTCTGTGACAGCGGATAGCACTTTTTGGCTCAAGCCAAGGTCAGCGAATGTCGTCAAAGGGAAAACAGTTTCCGTTCCGGTTCGGCCGAGCTCTGAACGAGTCGGCGGGATTGCATGCCGCAATGCAGCGCGACATAGCCCCGAATGGCCGGCAAGTCAAGAAATAGAGAGGCCGCACCCGGTGCAGAGTGAAGCTTTGGTTACCGGGCGGGTATTACTTGATATAGGTGGCGAGTTTAAGGCCGGCATTCATGAAATATACTGGATCGATGGCTCGGCCATTCTGCCGCACTTCATAATGCAGGTGCGTGCCGGTCGAGCGGCCGGTGCTGCCGGCAAGGCCGATGACGTCGTTGCGGTCGACCGTATCGCCGGCCGTGACCAGGACTTGGGACATGTGGCCGTAGCGCGTCGAGATGCCGTTGCCGTGATCGATCTCGATCATATTGCCGTAACCGCCTGTCCAGCCGGCTGATATCACCTTGCCGGGCGCCGTCGGGCGGATCTTTTCGCCCGGCGAAAAGCGGAAGTCGACGCCGGAATGCAGCGCCAGGCGGCCGAGGAAAGGGTCGCGGCGGTTGCCGAAGGGGCTGGTCATTTCCTTGCCGACGGCGGGGTTGCGGAAGGGCAGGGATTCGGCGGTGCTGCGCACAGCTTCCAGCCGTGTCAGTGCGCCGTCGAGAGCGATCAGCGAATTGTTGAAATCGTCATTGCTCTCCGGCTCGACGAAGGGGCCGCCAACGGCGCTGTTATCTTCGTCCTGCTTGACAGCGGTCTCGGGCATGGGAATCTTGAACCGCGTCAGCACGCTCTCGATGGCATTGGCGGCGTTGCCGGCGTCGCTCGTGAGCTGCTCGATGCGGTTGCGCTGGTCCTGTTCAACGTCCTTCAGCGACAGCGTCACCTTGGAGAAGATGCGGTCGGCGCGGTCGCCGACCGTCTCCGTGGCCGGCACGTAGGCAAGAGTCGTATTGTCGGGAGTGGCATCGGCTGGTGCGCCGCTTGCCAGCTGTTTCTCGATCGCCTCTATGCCGCTTTCGCCGAGCGAAGCGCGCTTGTCCTTAATGGCGGGGGCATAGGATTGCGCAGGCAAAGACGGCGCGCTGTCCCTATCCTTAAGCCCGGAGCTTTCGGCCCGGTCGAGCAGGTTGTCGAGCTTGCCGTGGCGTGAGGTGAGCGCCATCTGCTGCTCCATCAGCTTGTCGACCTTGTCTTCCACCACCTGCTGGTCGAGAAGCTGGCGGGAGGTGATGCGATCGACCTGGGCGCGAAGGGCGGCGATGCGGTCCTCGTAGTCGTGCTGCATGCGGGCCTGGCGCGCCATGGTGGCGCCGATCAGGTCGTCGCGCAGCACGAGATAGGAGGTCGCCAAGAGATAGCCGATGGAAAAGACACCGACGAAGCAGAAGGCGAGGGCGGCCATCCACGGCCGAACCGTCATGTGGCGGACTTTGTCACCACTTGCCAGGATCAGAATATGTTCCTGGGCCCGCTTGCCGAATACCCGGTGCTGATGTCCGCCGTTCACGCAGGCTCTCCCGAATGATGCTCTACGCCTCTTTCGGAAAATTAGACACGTTTATGGTTAATGAATGCTTTCGTTGCCGCCGTTTACGCTAGAAGATCAATCAGCTCAGGCATGGCTGATCGACGCCAGGGAGCGGTAGAAGGATGGCGTCAGCCCGGCCTCGGCGCGGGCGAGATCGTTGAAAGGCGGCTTCAGCGGCCCGCGGAAATTGGCGCGCACCAGCTCCTGAAAGGCCTTTGCCGGGTCGCGCTTCTCCCGCGCGCAGAGGAATCGGAACCATTTGGCGCCGACGGCGACATGACCTTTCTCGTCGTTGTAGATGACATCGAGCACCGCTGCGCTGTCGAGATCGCCCGTCTCACGCATTTTCGCTTGCAGCGATGGCGTCACGTCGAGACCACGGGCTTCGAGAATCAGCGGCACGACGGCGAGCCTTGCCGTCAGGTCGTTGCGCGTCGAATGAGCCGCCTGCCAAAGCCCGTCATGGGCGGGAAGATCGCCGTAATCGGCGCCGAGATCGTTGAGGCGCGCGCGCACCATGCGAAAATGCTTCGCCTCCTCGAAGGCGACCTGCATCCAGCCGTCGAAGAAGGAATTGGGCACCGGTTCGGTCGCGAATCGCGCGACGATATCGAGCGCGAGATCGACGGCGTTGAGCTCGATATGGGCAATTGCATGGAGGAGGGCGATCCGGCCCTTCAGCGTGTGCAGCGAGCGCTTTTCCACCTGGGTCGGCGGCGTCAGCACCGGTTTCTCGGGGCGACCGGGCCTCTCCGGCAGGGCCGCGTCGAGCGGTGAGCGCAGCGACACCCGGCGGGCGAACCAGCGGGTGGCGCTTTCCTGCGCAAGAGCGGTCTTACGGTCGAGGTCGGCCGAGCGGATGGCGTCGATAGCGCCGCCGCGCAGCGAGCTTATCGCGAAATCACCGGTCACGCGGCCAGATTCCTGACGGCCTCGAGCACGGTCTCGGCATGGCCCTGTACCTTCACCTTCTGCCAAATCGTCGCGATCGTGCCATCCTGGCGGATGAGGAAAGTCGTGCGCTCCACGCCCATGAAGTTGCGGCCGTACATGCTCTTTTCCTTCCAGACACCGTAGGCCTGGAGCGTCGTCTTCTCTTCGTCAGAGGCGAGCGCCACCGAAAGACGGTGCTTTCTGATGAACTTGTCATGGCAGGCGGCCGAATCGGGCGACATGCCGATGACGGCGGCACCTGCTGCTTCAAACTCCGGCGCAAGCGCAGTGAAAGCCAGCGATTCGGCGGTGCAGCCCGTCGTATCATCCTTGGGATAGAAGAACAGGACGAGGGGCCGGCCGTGAAAATCGGAAAGCGAGACACGGCCGCCGCCATCGCGGGGGAGATTGAAGTCGGGGGCCAGGGCGCCGATGCCGGGAACCGCCATTGGGAAAACCTTTCTTTTGCCGGGTTTGTGGATGACACTCTCTGTCCCCGAATTATATAGTGGACGGAAACCCGTCCAGCATAGCCGGGTTCAATTCTTCGATTTAAGGGAGAGCCCGAGGGCGCATGTCAGCCATCCGCGGCGAAAAGGTCACGTTTCGCAAGAAGGATATCGTTGCGCTGGACCGTTTGCCGTCCGCCCAGACCGAGAATCCGATCATCGTTCATTGCCCGCCGCCGCGTTCGCCGATGCGGCGCACGGCGAAGCTGACGTCCGTTTTTCTCGGACTGATTCTCCTCATTCTCGCCGCCATCGTCTTCACCGTCGAGAGCGGCATGTTCGACAAGCCGCTGTCTCAGCAGGCGCAGGCGGCGCTGAACGGCGTGGCCGGACCGCGCTATCGCGTCGAAGTCGGCTCCACGGTCATCCGTTTCACCTCCGACTTCCGGCTGGCGCTGGAAGCGCGCAACGTGAATATGATTGACCAGGACAGCGGCCAGCACCTGTCGACGACGGGTTCGGTTCGCCTCGGGCTCGATCCGCTGCAGCTTTTCCGTGGCCGTATCGCCGTCGCCGATATCGAAGCGGAGGATATCGCTCTCGATACCGCGCTTCTGCCCTCCGGCAAGCCCGTCCAGCTTGACGATCTGCGCATCGACGCCATGCCGGCGGCGATGGAGACGATCTTCTCGCAGCTTGACATGTTCGACAGCATCGTGACGCGCGGCTCGACAAATTCCGTGCGCATCTCCGGCATTGACATCAAGCTCGCCGATACCGCGAACGGACCGCTGTCGCTCGTCGTCGACAATCTCGTCTTCGCCCATGCCGGGCCATCCTCGCTGCAATTGAGAGGTGAGGTTGCGCTTAACGGCGAAGTGGCGGAGCTCGACGTGCTGGCCGAGAAGGAAGACGGCCAGGTGTCGAAGGTGGTGGCGACGCTCAAGCATGCGAACCTCACGCCTTTTGCGCTCAAACGCAATGATCAGGGCGTCATCCGGCAGGGGCTCAGCGCCTTTGCCGACCTGACGGTGTCAGCCACCAGGGAGCGCGCCGGCGCCCAGCCGGCGCTTGCCGCAACGGTCGATGTAGACCCCGGGCTGATCTATGCCGACGGCGATCCGCAGGAGCTGTCAGGCGGGCAAATAAACCTCGCCTACGATTTCGCCAAGCAAACGCTGGAGATCGCTAAATCGAATGTCCGGTTCGGCGCGACCACGCTTCCCCTCAACGGCGCGCTGATCGATCTCGACAAACTCGATCCCAAAGCCGGCAAAGGTTTCGGCATCGATCTGCTCGTCAGCGGCGGCACAGCCGCCCCAAGCGGCTCCGGCGAAGAGCCTGTTGCCTTCGACATCCAGGCGACCGGGCGCTATATGGTCGCCGGCCGGGAATTCCTGTTCCCCAACATGACCGTGTCCAGCCCGCTCGGCGCGCTCTACGGCGCGTTGCACGTCAAGCTCGGCGATAAATCACCGGAAATCAGCTTCGCCGGCCAATCCAGAGAGCTGCAGACAACGGCGATCAAGCAGCTCTGGCCGTTCTGGATGGCGCCCAAGGTGCGCACATGGGTGCACGGCAATCTCTTCGGCGGCACCGTCACCGACGCTTCGATTTCGGTTTTCATTCCCTTCGGCAGGCTGGACGAGGCAGCCGGCGGCAAGGGATTGAAGCTCGACGCCAACCAGATCCGCATCGGCTTCGATGTTGCGGGCGCGCGGATGAACGTCGCCGGCGACATTCCGCCGGTCCGCGATACTGCGGCGCATTTCGACCTGACCG
The DNA here is from genome assembly GCF_900094625.1 of Rhizobium aethiopicum. Classification (GTDB taxonomy): domain Bacteria; phylum Pseudomonadota; class Alphaproteobacteria; order Rhizobiales; family Rhizobiaceae; genus Rhizobium; species Rhizobium aethiopicum. Next base: position 370,321 of record NZ_FMAJ01000001.1, read on the forward strand.
GCCCGGTTGCGACGATCTCGATCAAGAGCGGCACCTCCTATTTTCCCTCCGGCCGGTCCGTCGGTCTCGGGGAGGGGACGTTCGTCATTCCGTCCGCATACGATAAGCCGCTGATGGCGGATATCGATCTGGCGGTATCGGGCGCGGCGGACGCGATAGGCGAGCTCCTCACCTATAAGCCGATCCGGGTGCTGCAGCGTGCCGGCTTTTCGCCTGACGACTTCAAGGGGCACATCGACGCGAATGTGAAGGCGCATTTCGGACTGCTCTCCTCGCAGAACCCGCCGCCGGCCGAGTGGAAGGCCGCCATGAAGCTCGCCGACGTCGATCTTGCCAAGCCGTTTTCCGGCCGCAGGATCAGCAATGTCAGCGGCATGCTGAACGGCGATCCGAAGCAGATCACGCTCGATGCCAAGGGCGAGATCGACGGCATTCCCGCCGATATCGATCTGACCGAACCGGTCGAGGCGTCGTCCGGCGTCGAGCGGCAGCGCGTGATCACGGCGAGCCTCTCCGACGAGCAGCGCAGCAAGGTAATGCCGGGGCTTTCCGATATCGTCAGGGGTAACCTGAAGATGGTGCTGACGCGGATTGACGACGACAGGCAAGACGTTCAGCTCGACCTCACCAGATCGATGCTCGACCTGCCCTGGATCGGCTGGTCGAAAGGCAGCGGCATTGCCGCCTCCGCGGAATTCGAGATGTCCGGCCCGCCCGAGAATACTCAGATCAAGAATTTCCGGCTGAAGGGCGACGGATTCGGCGCCAGCGGATCGCTTGTTGTCGGCAAGACCGGCCTTATCTCTGCGGATTTCGACAGCGTCAGACTCTCCTCACTCGACGATTTCGCTTTGTCGGTAAAGCGCAGCAAGGGCAATTTCGACGTCTCCGTTTCCGGCGACAGCGCCGATGCGCGGCCGGTCATCGCCCGATTGAAATCGGGCTCGGACGGCGGGGAGGACGGCGACGGTGACAATGTGGGCGTGTCGGTGCGCGCAAAGTTGAAAAACGTCATCGGCTTCAACGACGAGAAGGTCGGCAATTTCCAGGCGCAAGTGTCACTGCGCGGCGACAAGCTGCAGGCGCTGAATTTTTCCGGCGTCACCGGCAGCGGCGAGGCCGTTGTCAGTCAGATGAAGGACGGCGGTGTCATCAATATCACCAGCGGCGATGCCGGTGCCGTTTCGCGTTTCGCCGATCTCTATCAGCACATGCAGGGCGGCCTGCTGAACCTCGCGATCCGGCTCTCGGCGCAGGGCGGGTGGGATGGTTCGCTCGATGTGCGCCGCTTCTCGATCGTTAACGAGCAGCGACTACGTTCGATCGTCTCGACACCTGTCGGAAACGAGCAGCGCAGCCTCAACGAGGCTGTCAAACGCGACATCGACACCTCGTCGCAACGTTTCCAGCGCGGCTTTGCACGCATCGTCTCGCGCAACGGCATGATCGGTATCGAGAACGGCGTGCTGCGAGGCGACCAGATCGGCGCGACCTTCCAGGGCGTGGTGCGCGACCGCAGGGGCAATATGGATATGACCGGCACGTTCATGCCGGCCTACGGCCTCAATCGCCTCTTCGCCGAACTGCCGCTGATCGGCGTCATCCTCGGCAATGGCAGCGACCGCGGCCTGATTGGCATCACCTTCAAGCTCACCGGCAAGTTCGACCAGCCGAACCTGCAGATCAACCCATTGTCGATCATCGCCCCGGGTGTTTTCCGGCAGATCTTCGAATTTCAGTGAGGCGGGGCGAGACTTAGAGCCTTTCCGGATTAGATTGAAGCATTCTGCCGGAGCAGGTTTTCGTCAGGGCAAAGGCGATTGGGGACGGACATACCCCAGGTACGTCCGAGCCGATCGCCTTTGGTCCTGGCGGAAAGATGTCCGGCCCTTCGGGTTGGCTGAAACAGGCCGGCTGATCGACCGGCCGGCTTGGCCGTAGAGCTGGGCTACGACGCGCGCCGGCCGGTCGACCATCCGACTCCGTTTGAGCCAACAGAATGCTTCAATCTAACCCGGAAAGGCTCTAGATCTCCCTTCGTCTGAGGAGGTAATCGAGGCCGCCGACTCGATACCAGCGGTAGCCATAGCCATCGAGCATGACTGTATGACGTCCTTTCTCATCGGCTTCGCTACTTGCGCTATCGGCAATATCGATCAGCAATCGCCCGTGGTCGCCCACGTCGGGATCGAAGGTCACTTCCGCCGGGTGCGGATGCAGGTTGTGCAGGATCAGCACCGAGTTGCCGCGCCAGTCATAACGCAGCGCCAGTACGCCGTCATTACCCGTGTCGACCGCTGAGAAATCGCCCCAACCGATCTCGGGAGCCTCCTTGCGCATTCGGATCATCCGCTCCGTCCAGTTCAGCAGCGAATTCGGATCGCGCCGCTGGACGGCGACGTTGATGTGCTCGAAGCCGTAGGGGCCGTCCTTGATGACTGGGGAAATGGGCTTTTTGCTTTTGGTGAAACCACCTTCCGGTTCTGTCGACCATTGCATCGGGGTGCGCGCGCAGTTGCGCTCCGGCAGGCACAGATCGTCCCCCATGCCGATTTCATCGCCGTAGCGGATGACCGGTGTGCCGGGCAGCGAAAACAGCAGGCTATAGGCCATCTCGATCCTGCGACGGTCGCCGGCGAGCATCGGCGCCAAGCGACGGCGAATGCCCCTGTCATAAAGCTGCATGCCCTTCTCGGGTCCGAATGCCGCAAACACAGCGTTGCGCTGCTTGTCCGTCAGGCGACCGAGATCCAGTTCATCGTGGTTGCGAAGAAACAGCCCCCATTGCGCGGTCGCGGGGCGCGGTTTGGTGGCCTCCATCGCCTTCTTTAGAGGGCGCGTGTCGGCCGTGGCGAGAGCATAAAACAGAGTCTGATTGACCTGGAAATTGAACATCATCTGCATACGGTCGCCATCGTCGCCGAAATACTCGAAATTGTCCTCGGGCAGGACATTGGCCTCCGCCAGCACGATGGAATCGCCCAGGCGCCATTGCAGGAACTCGCGAAACTTCCTTAGCATATCGAACTGCTCGACCGGCTTGGTGACCTCAGCGCCTTTCGTGGCGATGATGAAGGGGGCGGCGTCCATCCGAAAGCCCGAGACGCCGAGCTGAATCCAGAAGCCCATGATCTTGAGGATCTCCGCCTGCACCTCGGGATTGGAGGTGTTGAGATCGGGCTGATGGTCGTAGAAGCGGTGGAAATAATAGGCCTTGGCCTTTTCGTCATAGGTCCAGGTCGTCTTCTGGACGCCGGGAAAGACCATGCCTTGATCCGCGTTTGCGGGCTTTTTATCCGACCAGACGTACCAGTCGCGATAGCGCGAATTCGGATCGCTCCTGGCGTCTTCGAACCAGGGGTGATCCTTCGACGTGTGATTGATCACCAGATCGATCAAAACCCGGATGCCCCGCTGTTTGGCGCCGTGGGTGAATTCGACGAAATCGCCGAGCGAGCCATAGCGGCGGTCGACATTGTAATAATCGGAGACGTCGTAACCGTCGTCGCGACCGGGCGACGCCTGGAACGGCATGAGCCACATCGCCGTCACGCCGAGGCCGGAGAGATAATCGAGACGGCGCATCAGGCCCTGGAAATCGCCCACACCGTCGCCGTTCGCATCCATGAAGGTCTCGACGGACAGACAGTAGATGACGGCGTTCTTATACCAGAGGTCGTTGATCATGCCGGCGCTCCAAATGCATCTGGTCGCAAATCCCGTCGAGCGGAAAAGGTTCCGGAAGGCCGTTATTCGTAGCGCCGAGAGTCGGCTAATTCCGACCTATGTCGACAAGCGTGTCATTGATGCTTTGCTTATTTTAGATAACTCTGATGTAATGTGGCTCGGTGCAATGTCGGAGGATGCCATGCAGTGCGCCCGGACCGTCTCTTTCCTTTCGGCCACCATAATGGCCGTGACAGTCGGCGAGGCTTCGCATTCTGCAGAAAAGGGCGCGCGACTGACGCCGCCGGAGAGCATCCCCTCCAAGCACGTCCTGCTGGTTCCTCTCGACGCAAAGATGACGCCGCCGATTTTCTCGATCGGATGGTGGTCGCGCGTACGGCCCGCTTCGGAGGTCACTCCGCTCGGACCTCCGCTTCGAGAGACGAAACAAGACGATGCGGAATATCGATGGCGGGCCGACTGATCCCGCTCCAAAGGAAAAGCCGGCGCGGGGCGCCGGCTTTGAAATCCGTTCAGTTTGATGCCACTTACGCCGCGCGGCGGATCAGGATGTGCTTCTTCTTGCCGAGCGAGAGCTTGATGACGCCATCGGCGGTGATTTCGCCGCTGCCGATCAGGCGGCGTTCGTCGCTGACTGCCTCGTCATTGATGCGTACTGCGCCGCCCTGGACGTGGCGGCGGGCCTCGCCGTTCGAGCCGGCAAGGCCGGCGCGGACCATCAGCGAGAGCAGGCCGATGCCGCCGTCGAGTTCGGTCGCCGGGATTTCGACTGAGGGCAGGTTTTCGGCAACGCGGCCTTCCTCGAAGGTGGTGCGCGCCGTTTCAGCGGATGCTTCTGCCGCCTCCCGACCGTGGACGATTGCGGTCGCCTCCGTAGCGAGAATCTTCTTCGCCTCGTTGATTTCGGCGCCGCCGAGGGCATCGAGTCTGGCGATCTCGGCGAGCGGCAGGCGGGTGAAGATCTTCAGGAAGCGGCCGACATCGGCATCCTCGGTGTTGCGCCAGTACTGCCAGAAATCATAGGGGCTGAAGACGTCCTCGTTCAGCCAGACGGCGCCGGTGGCACTCTTGCCCATCTTAGCGCCCGAGCTCGTGGTCAGAAGCGGCGTCGTCAGCGCGTAGAGCTGCGGCGTGCCCATGCGGTGGCCGAGGTCGACGCCGTTGATGATATTACCCCACTGGTCCGATCCGCCCATCTGCAGGCGGCAGCCGTACCGGCGGCTGAGCTCGACGAAGTCGTAGCCCTGCATGATCATGTAGTTGAACTCCAGGAAGGAGAGTGACTGCTCGCGGTCGAGCCTTAGCTTGACGCTGTCGAAGGAGAGCATGCGGTTGACCGAGAAATGGCGGCCGACATCGCGCAGGAATTCGACGTAGTTGAGCTTCAAAAGCCAGTCGGCATTGTTGACCATGAAGGCATCGGTCGGACCGTCTCCGAAGCGCAGGATGCGCGAGAAGATCTTTTTGATGCCTTCGATATTGGTGGAGATCGCCTCCGGTGTCAGAAGCTTGCGCTGCTCGTCACGGAATGAGGGGTCGCCGACCATCGAGGTGCCGCCACCCATCAGGGCGATCGGGCGGTGGCCGGTCTCCTGCAGCCAGTAAAGCATGGTGGCGGAGATCAAATTGCCGATATGCAGACTAGTCGCGGTTGCGTCGTAGCCGACATAGGCCGTCACGACCTCCTTCGCGAACAGGTCGTCGAGGCCGCTTTCATCGGAAACCTGATGAATGAAGCCGCGCTCTTTCAGCGTGCGGAGGAAATCGGACTTGAACTCGGACATGGCTTTCGTCTCTTGGTGTCTGCGCTGCGCTCACCGGGCTTGCGCAACTTCGTTGTTGTTGATCTGTCGCGGCGCGTTTAGCACTGTTTTTAGCAAAGTGCATCCGGGAATCGCATGGGAGGCAAGCCTCATGGATGTGATCAGAACCGCGGTCGGTCTGATGAGCGGCACATCGATGGATGGAATCGATGTCGCGCTGGTCAGAACCGACGGCCGCGGTTTCATCGAGCGTGGGCCGTTCCTGGGCCTGCCGTACGACGCAGCGTTTCGCGGGCGTCTCAAACGGGCGCTGGAACTGGCGCGGCCGCTGACCGACAGGAGCGAACGGCCGGGGGAACTGCGCGAGATCGAGCTTGAACTGACCGAACGGCACGCAACTGCCGTTACGGCATTCATAGAGCGTTTCGGGCTCGCTGCGGATGCCATCGATGTTCTCGGCTTTCATGGCCAGACGGTATTGCATCGTCCTGACGACGGGCTGACGATCCAGATTGGCGACGGCCGGGAGCTGGCGCGCCGGACCGGCCTATCGGTGGTTTACGACATGCGCGCCAACGACATGGTTCACGGCGGGCAGGGGGCGCCGCTGGTGCCGGCCTATCACGCTGCCCTTGCGGGAAAATTCCAGCAGGCGGGAGAGGCGGTGTGCTTTGTCAATATAGGCGGCATCTCCAATCTCACCTATATCGGCGCAGACGGCCGGATTGCGGCCTTCGACAGCGGCCCGGGCAATACGCTGATCGACCAATGGGTGGAGATGCAGACCGGCAGAAGCTACGATCCCGGCGGCGAGATCGGCGGACGCGGCAAGGTGGTCGCCGCCTTGGCGGAGCGGTATCTAGAAAGCCCGTTTTTCCGCGGCAATGTCCGCCGGTCGCTCGACCGCGGCGATTTCGAGCCGCTTCGGCGCGACGAGGCGAGCCTTGAAGACGGTGCTCGGACGCTGGCGCACGTCGCCGCCGCCTCGATCGTCAAATCTGCCGGGTTCCTGCCCGACAGCCCCTCGACCTATATCATCTGCGGCGGTGGGCGGTTGAACGGCACCCTGATGGCGGAATTCGCTGCCATGGCCGAAGGTGCGGGGTCGCGGGTCTTGACCGCGGAACAGGCAGGCTTCGACGGCGATGCGATGGAGGCCGAGGCCTGGGCTTATCTCGCGGTCCGCTCGCTTGAAGGACTGCCGCTGACATTTCCCGGTACGACGGGCGTTGCCGCTGCTGTCAGCGGCGGAGTGCTGGCAACGCCGTGACACGCGAAAGCCCTATATTGATGACGTCGCGGCTGCGCTTTGTGATGTGGGACGAAGGCGACGCTGCTCTGTTGCAGCAACTGCATTCGACGACAGCGATGACGCGCTATCTTCCCGGCAACGCTCCCTGGAGTCTCGATAAGGCCGAGCAACGGCTGCGCAGCTGGTTCGAGGAACAGGCGCGCGACGGCACGACCAAATACAAGCTTCTTGCCGAGGACGGCAGCTTCATCGGTCGCGCCGGCATTTCGCGATTCGGGAGCGAGGAATTCGAACTCGGCTATTCCCTGCGCGAGGAGGCGTGGGGCAAGGGCCTGGCGACGGAGGCGGCGAGCGCGCTGGCCTGCTGGTTCATCGCAAGGGAGTTCGCGCCGGGCTTCATCGCCTTCACGCATCCCGAAAACATCGCCTCGCAACGCGTCCTTAGGAAGATCGGCATGCGCGAACGCGCGCCGATCCTGATCGATGGAGTGCTCGACACGGCTTTCGAGCTGACTGCCGGCATGCGGCCGGGAAAGCCCAGCGCGTCGTGAGGATGGCGGTGGGCAGACCTAGGCTGCTCTGCGCTCAACGGATCCGTTTGGCCGCCGGCTCGGGCACCAGCTCGCCATTGAGGCGGCGGTCGAGATAGTCTTCGCATTCGCTCATCAGCGTCTCGACCTGACCATTGAAGAAGTGGTTGGCGTTGGCAACGGTGCGATGGGTGATGAGGATGCCTTTTTGGGTCTTCAGCTTTTCCACCAAGCCGTTGACATCCTTTTCCGGCGCCACCTTGTCGGCCTCGCCGTTGATGATCAGGCCGGAGGAGGGGCAGGGCGCCAGGAAGGAGAAGTCATAGGTATTCGGCTGCGGGGCGATCGACATGAAGCCCTCGATCTCAGGCCGGCGCATCAGAAGCTGCATGCCGATCCAGGAGCCGAAGGAATAGCCGGCGACCCAACAGGTCTTCGAATCGGGATGCAGGCTCTGCACCCAGTCCAACGCGGAGGCGGCGTCGGACAATTCGCCGGCGCCATGATCGAATTCGCCCTGGCTGCGGCCGATGCCCCGGAAGTTGAAGCGCAGCGTCGTGAACCCGCGCTTCTGGAACATGTAGAAGAGCTGGTAGACGATCTGATTGTTCATCGTCCCGCCGAACTGCGGGTGCGGGTGCAGGATGAGTGCGATGGGCGCGCTTTTTTCCTTGGAGGGCTGGTAGCGGCCTTCAAGTCGGCCGGCTGGGCCGTTGAAAATTACTTCGGGCATTGGTACTCCGGGTTTTATTTCGCGTTCGCGCTGCGTTGGACGACAACATGACTTGACTCGGGTTGTCAGCTTTTCTAAAACGCAGTTTAGAACAATTCGAAACTTGCATGGCGATCCACGGCTTCGTGGAACGTGTCATAAGGCAAGCCCGGCGGAAATTTCAAGAAAAATGCACCGCCGATGCTGAAGCAAGCTCGTCAAGCGCAGGACTGAGGATCATGGCGCCGCCACGCCTTTATCTCGACTGGAACGCCACAGCGCCGCTGCACCCCGCGGCACGCGACGCGATCATGCGCGCCATCGACATCTTCGGCAATCCGAACAGCGTGCATGGAGAGGGGCGCGCCGCCCGCGCCGCCATCGAAGGGGCACGGCGCAGGGTAGCTGCCCTTGCCGGCACCGATCCGGGCAATGTGATTTTCACCAGCGGCGCGACGGAGGCTGCCAATCTGGTGCTGACGCCCGATTTTCGTATGGGTCGCACGCCGCTTCGGCTCGGCCACCTTTATTTTTCGGCAATCGAACATCCGGCGGTGCGCGAGGGCGGGCGCTTTTCCCGGGACAAAATGACGGAAATTCCGGTGACGGAAGCCGGGATCGTCGATCTTGATGCGCTCGGCCTTCTGCTCGGCGCCCATGATAAGGCCGCCGGCCTGCCGATGGTCGCCATCATGCTCGTCAATAACGAGACGGGCATCGTCCAGCCGGTCGAGGCGGCGGCAAAGATTGTCCATGCCCATGGCGGCCTCCTGGTGGTCGATGCGGTGCAGGCGGCTGGCCGCATCGCGCTCGACATCGGGCAGATCGGCGCCGACTTCATGATCGTCTCTTCGCACAAGATCGGTGGACCGAAGGGAGCCGGCGCGCTGATCGCGCGCGGCGAGGCGCTGATGCCGAGGCCGCTGATCCAGGGCGGCGGACAGGAGCGAGGTCACCGGTCGGGGACGCAGAATTCGCTGGCGCTGATCGGCTTCGGAGCGGCGGCAGAGGTGGCAGCGGGCGAACTCGCGACGCGCAACTCCGCAATCGGCGCGTTGCGCGCGCGACTGGAAGCCGGCATGCGCCGGGTGGCATCCGACGTGATTATCCACGGCGAGGGCGGCGAGCGTGTCGCCAATACAATCTTCTTCACCCTGCCGGGGCTAAAGGCGGAGACAGGGCAGATCGCCTTCGATCTCGAAGGCGTGGCGCTTTCGGCGGGCTCGGCCTGTTCATCGGGACGGCTTGGTGAAAGCCATGTGCTGACGGCGATGGGGCGCGACGCCAAGCTCGGGGCATTGCGCATCTCACTCGGCTTTTCGACGACTGAAGAGGACATCGACAGGGCGATTGCCGCCTTTGCGAAGATCGCTTGCCGGCGCAGATCGGCGGGCGAGGCGGCCTGACCGCATCATAAACTTGCAGAAACGCAAATTTCTGCTTGCCAATCGGGCTGAAAAGTCCCTTTTGGCCTCTTACATCAGGGGCAAGTCAATTGCCCCGTGCGCTACAAGCTGCCGGACCTTGTATCCGGCGAGATTGGAGAATGAAATGGCTGCCGTGCAGGAAACGATCGACCAGGTGCGCCTGATCGATGTGGACCAGTACAAATACGGTTTCGAGACCGTCATCGAAATGGACAAGGCACCGAAGGGCCTGTCCGAGGATATCATCCGCTTCATTTCGGCCAAGAAGCAGGAGCCGGAATGGATGCTGGAATGGCGTCTGGAGGCCTATCGGCGCTGGCTGACGCTGGAAGAGCCGACCTGGGCGCGCGTCAATTATCCGAAGATCGATTTCAACGACATCCATTACTATGCCGCGCCGAAGAGCGCGCCGGGTCCGAAGTCGCTCGACGAGGTCGATCCGGAGCTGTTGAAGGTCTATGAGAAGCTCGGCATCCCGCTGCGTGAACAGGAAATCCTCGCTGGCGTCGAGAAGCCGAAGATTGCCGTCGACGCCGTTTTCGACAGCGTTTCGGTCGTCACCACTTTCAAGGCGGAGCTGAAGAAGGCCGGCGTGATCTTCATGTCGATCTCGGAAGCCATCCGCGAGCATCCCGATCTCGTCCGCAAATACCTCGGCTCGGTCGTGCCGACCTCCGATAATTATTATGCGACGCTGAATTCGGCTGTCTTCACCGACGGCTCCTTCGTCTTCGTGCCGAAGGGCGTTCGTTGCCCGATGGAGCTTTCCACCTATTTCCGCATCAACGAGAAGGGCACCGGCCAGTTCGAGCGCACGCTGATCATCGCTGAAGAGGGCGCCTACGTCTCCTATCTCGAGGGCTGCACGGCGCCGCAGCGCGACGAAAACCAGCTGCATGCGGCCGTGGTGGAACTGGTTGCGCTCGACGATGCCGAGATTAAGTATTCCACCGTCCAGAACTGGTATCCGGGCGACAAGGAAGGCAAGGGCGGCATCTACAACTTCGTCACCAAGCGCGGCGATTGCCGTGGCGACCGCTCGAAAATTTCCTGGACGCAGGTCGAAACCGGCTCGGCGATCACCTGGAAATATCCGTCCTGCATCCTGCGCGGCGACGACAGCCGCGGTGAGTTCTACTCGATCGCCGTTTCTAACGGCCATCAGCAGATCGACAGCGGCACCAAGATGATCCATCTCGGCAAGAACACGTCGAGCCGCATCGTCTCCAAGGGTATCGCGGCCGGTGTTTCCAACAACACCTATCGCGGCCAGGTCTCGGCCCACCGCAAGGCCTCGAATGCGCGCAATTTCACCCAGTGCGACTCGCTCCTGATCGGTGACAAGTGCGGCGCTCATACCGTGCCCTATATCGAGGCGAAAAACTCGACGGCGCAGTTCGAGCACGAAGCGACGACCTCGAAGATCTCCGAGGACCAGCTGTTCTACTGCCTGCAGCGCGGCATCCCCACCGAGGCAGCGATCGCACTGATCGTCAACGGCTTCGTCAAGGAAGTCCTGCAGGAACTGCCGATGGAATTCGCCGTGGAGGCGCAGAAACTGATCAGCATCTCGCTGGAAGGTTCGGTCGGTTGACATGAACGAGACGGACAAGAAACGCATTCTTGAACGTCTGGAGAATATGCGCGGGGAGCTACTGGCGAAAATTCGCCCCCGCGAGCAACGATACGAAACAGAAAAGCCGCCGGAGCAGCCTTACGTGTTTCTCCAGCAGCGCATGGAAAAGGCAGGAAAGATCGTCGGAGGTTTGCCTGACTTCATCCAAATTCTTTTCGGTTTGATCCGGTTTTGGCGGTAGTGGCCTAACGCGCCGGCATTCTTAGAAATTACGCGAGGCTCTTAGCGAGCTGTGCAGAGAAAACTCAGGAACCAAAGATGCTTGAAATCAAGAACCTTCATGCTCGCATCGCCGAAGACGGCACCGAGATCATCCGTGGCTTGAACCTGACGGTGAAGGCCGGCGAAGTGGCGGCGATCATGGGGCCGAACGGCTCCGGCAAGTCGACACTCTCCTACGTGCTGTCCGGCCGCGAAGACTATGAGGTGACGGAGGGCGACATCCTTTATAACGGCGAGAGCATTCTCGAGCTCGATCCGTCCGAACGCGCCGCCAAGGGCATCTTCCTCGCTTTCCAATATCCGGTCGAAATTCCGGGTGTCGCCACCATGCAGTTCCTGAAGGTGGCGATGAACGAGCAGCGCAAGGCGCGTGGCGAGGACGAGCTGACGACGCCGGATTTCATGCGCCGCGTCAAGGAAGCTGCGGCCAAGCTGCAGATCAATACAGAAATGCTGAAGCGGCCGCTCAACGTCGGCTTCTCCGGCGGCGAGAAGAAGCGCGCAGAGATCCTGCAGATGGCGCTGCTCGAGCCGAAGCTCTGCGTGCTCGACGAAACCGATTCCGGTCTCGATATCGACGCGCTGAAAATCGTTGCCGACGGCGTCAATGCGCTGCGTTCGCCCGATCGCGCCGTCGTGGTCATCACCCATTACCAGCGCCTCCTCGACTATATCGTGCCTGACACCGTCCACGTCCTTTACAAGGGCCAGGTGGTCAAGTCCGGCGACAAGACCTTGGCGCATGAGCTGGAAGCCAATGGTTACGCCGACATCATCGGCGCAGCAGCGGCCTGAGTTCGGGTGGAAAGGACAACGTCCATGAACATGCAGACGACGAGCCGCCTGACCGCGGCCGAAACGGCGCTCATTGAGGCCTTCAACCAGCAGATCGGCGATCTGCCCGGCAATGGCGCAGTGACGGCATTGCGTGACCGGCTTCTCGACGACCTCAAGAAGGCCGGCCTGCCGACGCGCCGCGTCGAAGCCTGGCACTATACCGACCTGAAGAATCAGCTGCGCGCCGTGCCGGTGCAAGTGGGTGATGCCGGCTCCAGCGCACTAGAGCCGATCGTTGCCGGCTCTACGGTGCTGGCGGTGATCCAGGGCCATGCCAACCCGAAGGCTATCGCCAGTGGCCTTGGTCTTTCCGCCTATTGCGAACATCTGCTCGACGGCTCCGCTGCTGATGGGCTGGATGCCTTGGGCAGCGACGATGCGGTCGGCCGCATCAATGGCAGCTTCGTGCGCGACGGTTATGTGGTCGACGTGCCTGCCGACACCGCGCTTGAAAACCCGCTTGAATTCCAGTTCATCCATGCCGGCGGGCAGACGCATACGCGCCTCCCCGTTTCCTTCGGCGCCGGTGTCAAGGGAACTGTCATCGAGCGTCACCGTGCAGTGACGGGTGATGCCGCCATGGTGTCCCACATCAGTGACATCACCGTCGGCGAAGGCACGGAGCTGACCTGGATCATCCTGCAGCAGCAGGGCGCCGAGGATACGCATCTCGGCCAGATCCGCGTCGATCTCGGCGCCGATGCCAAGCTTCGCCTGTTCGTCATCAATGCCGGCGGCAAGCTGGTGCGCCAGGAACTGCATATCAAGGTGACGGGCGAGGGCGCCGATCTGACGCTACGCGGCATCAACCTGCTCGGGGCCGAGAGCCATACCGACGTGACGATGGTGCTTGGCCACGACGTACCGCATACCGGCTCTACCGAAGTGATCCGCAACGTCGTCTTTGACCGCGCCAAGGGCGTATTCCAGGGCATGATCCGGGTTGCGCCAGACGCCCAGAAGACCGACGCCAAGATGGCCTGCAATACGCTGCTGATGTCCGACGACGCCGAGTTCTCGGTCAAGCCGGAGCTCGAGATCTTCGCCGACGACGTCCAGTGCGGCCATGGCGCGACGGTGACCGATATCGACGCCAACCATCTCTATTACCTGATGGCGCGCGGCATTCCGGAAAACAAGGCGCGGGCGATGCTCGTCAACGCCTTCGTCGCCGAAATCGTCGAGGAACTGGAAGACGAGGCCCTGGTCGAAGCGCTGGAAAGCGTGATTTCGGCCTGGCTCGAAAAGCACGCCTGATCGGATCACAGCCATGGACAAGATAGTGCCGGCCACTGAGTACGACGTCGAAGCCATCCGACAGGATTTTCCGATCCTGGCGGAGAAGGTGCACGGCAAGCCGCTGGTCTATCTCGACAATGGCGCCTCGGCCCAGAAGCCGCAGGTGGTGATCGACGCCATCTCGCATGCCTACAGCCACGAGTATGCCAATGTGCATCGCGGCCTCCACTATCTCTCGAATGCTGCTACCGATGCCTACGAGGCGGCGCGCGAGAAGGTTCGCCGCTTCCTCAATGCTCCTGATGTCAACGACATCGTCTTCACCAAGAATTCGACGGAGGCGATCAACACCGTCGCCTATGGCTGGGGCATGCCCAAGATCGGCGAAGGCGACGAAATCGTTCTGACGATCATGGAGCACCATTCGAATATCGTGCCCTGGCACTTTATCCGCGAGCGGCAGGGCGCCAAGCTGGTTTGGGTCCCGGTCGACGAAGAAGGCGCCTTCCATATCGAGGATTTCGAGAAGAGCCTGACGGAGCGCACCAAGCTTGTCGCCATCACCCATATGTCGAATGCGCTCGGCACGATCGTTCCCGTCAAGGAGGTCTGCCGGATCGCGCATGAACGCGGCATTCCGGTGCTGATCGACGGCAGCCAGGGCGCCGTGCATCTGCCTGTCGACGTGCAGGACATCGATTGCGACTGGTATGTGATGACCGGCCACAAGCTCTACGGACCGTCGGGAATCGGCGTGCTTTACGGCAAGAAGGAGCGGCTGCAAGAGATGCGCCCCTTCCAGGGCGGCGGCGAGATGATCTTCGAAGTTGCCGAGGATGCGGTCACCTACAATGATCCGCCGCATCGCTTCGAAGCCGGCACGCCGCCGATCGTCCAGGCGATCGGGCTCGGTTACGCCCTCGACTACATGGAGAAGATCGGCCGTGAGGCGATCGCCCGCCATGAGGCCGGTCTTGCGGCTTACGCTGCCGAGCGCCTCAGGTCGGTCAATTCGCTGCGGATGTTCGGGACTGCGCCCGACAAGGGGAGCATCTTCTCCTTCGAACTGGCGGGCATCCATGCCCATGACGTCTCGATGGTGATCGACCGGCAGGGCATTGCCGTGCGGGCCGGCACGCATTGCGCCATGCCGCTCTTGAAACGCTTCGGCGTCACCTCCACATGCCGTGCATCCTTCGGCATGTACAATACCCGTGCCGAGGTCGATGCACTGGCCGATGCGCTTGATTACGCGCGCAAGTTCTTTGCCTGAGGAGTGTCCGTGATGAGCCTGGATGAAAGCGAACAGAAGATCGACGTGCGCGAAGGCATCGTGCATTCGAGCATCCCGGCCGATGAGCTGGCACGGCTCAGCGACGACGTCATCGGCGCGCTGAAGACCGTCTACGATCCGGAAATCCCGGCCGACATCTTCGAACTCGGCCTGATCTACAAGATCGACATCGAGGACGATCGGATGGTGAAGATCATGATGACCCTGACCGCGCCCGGTTGCCCGGTCGCCGGCGAAATGCCGGGCTGGGTGGAGAATGCCGTCGGCGCCGTCGAAGGTGTGTCGGGCGTCGAGGTCGAAATGACCTTCGATCCGCCGTGGACGCCGGACCGCATGTCCGAGGAGGCGCAGGTCGCCGTCGGCTGGTACTGAGCTGCGCTAGTACGCAGTACCCCGCGCGGTATTGATCCGTTTACCTCGGGCGACTACATTTGATTCACGAAGCACCGGATCTTGACCCCGGTTGCGGAAGGAGATGAAGCCGATGGGCTTTGCAGTGATGAGCATGACGGACGGGGCTGCGGCCCGCGTCAAGGCGATCGTCGAGAATTCCGGGCCGGAAGCCAAGGGTGTGCGGGTCGGCATCAAGAAGGGCGGCTGCGCCGGGATGGAATATACCATCGATCTGGTGACCGAGCCGAATGCCAAGGACGATCTGATCGAGCGTGACGGCGCCAGGGTCTGGGTCGAACCCTCAGCCGTGCTTTACCTGCTGGGCACCGAAATGGGCTTCGAGCAGACGACGCTGCGCTCCGGCTTCACCTTCACCAATCCGAACCAGACATCGGCCTGCGGCTGCGGCGAATCCGTCGAGCTGAAGCCAGCCGATCTCGCGGCCCTTGCCGCACAGCGCCAGAGCGAGCCGGCGCATTCCTGACATACAGTGAGGCTGGCCAAAACTCTGCGCCAGCCAAACTCTGACAAGCTATCGGCGTGATCAGTCGCGCTTGATGCTCATGAGCATTTCCCACATGTCGGCGCCGGTTTCGAAGACCACGGCATTTGCCTTGTAGCTCTGCTGGGCTTCGAGCAGGTCGGTGAGTTCTGAAGCCAGATCGACACCCGAGGTCGTCGGCTCAATGTTGGCTTGGACGCCTGGTTCAGTCGAAGTGAGGCTGGTAGTCAGCCTTGCGTAATCGGGCGTACTGCTGTTTGCGACGTTTGTCGGCGATTGCGCCCATCCGCGTCGTCTGCGCCCGCATTCCCGTAAGAGCAATGTTGGTGATGCCGGAGATGCTCATCAGCCGTTTCCTCGAGATCTGAATGGGTCCCTTGTAGGCGCAATGGCTTAGGGAATGTTGAAGGTGTTGCGTTAGCAAAGATCTGCAGGCGCGCGGTCACGCCGCCAGACCTGTTCCGGACTGAGACAGGAAGGCGGCACGGCGATGAACCGGAGTGCTATCGCGACGCCACCCAGTCGTGCCAATCGCTTTCATTGCCGTTGAAGACGTTGAGATCGATCTTGCCGTCGACGCCGTCGGAGAGGCCGGAGCCGGAATACTGCCAGAAGACCCACTTGCGGCCGGGATAGACCTTGGAGGGATGGGCGGCGACCGAGCGCAGCCAGAAGGGATAGTTGAGCAGTTCTCCCCTCAAATTGTCGCGGTAGAAGTCCGGTGCGGTATAGATGATCGGGCGCTGGCCATAGTGGCGTTCCACCTTGTCCAGGAATACCTGCATTTTCTCCAGAACGCGCTTGCGGGAGATTCTTTGGCTGCAGCTCGACTCACCGTTCCATTCCACATCGATGACCGGCGGAAGCGCGTTGGCTTCCTTCGGCACGTTGCGGATGAACCAGTCGGCCTGCTCGCCGGCCGTTCGGCACCAGTAGAAGAAGTGATAGGCGCCGTGTTTCAGGCCGGCTTCCCTGGCGCGGCGCCAGTTCTTCTTGAACATCGGGTCAAGGTGGTCGCCGCCGTCCGTGGCCTTGATGTAAACGAAGTTTGCGCCCTGTTTGCGCAACGTTTCCCAATCTATCTCACCCTGCCAGCGCGACACGTCGACACCATGCACGGCAAGCTTTCTCGGCGAAGTCCTGCCGAAGTTGATCGGCTTGGCATCACGGAAGCGGTGGCCGTAAATTCTTGAGCGCGTCGGCGATTTCGGTCCGGCATCGGGGTCGATCCCCGGATTGTCGGGCATGAGCATCGCGACGGGCCGTTCCGTCGGCATCGGCATGCCGACGGCCTCGTCTGAAGGCACGAGCGCCTGCGGCCCAGGAACTGGCCCGGTCCAACTTAACGCCTGCTGCGGCGCGCCGGTCTGCGGGGCAGCATCGCCCACGACCGCAGCCGGTATCGGGCCGTTCGGTTTGGTGATCGCATTGGTCGTTTCCGCCGACGCCACAGGGGTGAGCACATCTTCGGCGCCGGAGCTGGCGGCGCAGCCCGACAGGATCAGGGTGGCGAGGAGAATTGCTGGCACAGCCGATGGACGCATAAGAACCTGCACGCAAAACAGAGGTCGACGGCAATATCCATGATGAATGGAACCCGCCCATTTCCAATTGCTAACAGAGACTTGCTAAGAAAGGTTAAATTTGAACCGTGTGCTCGGAATGGCTGCGTCGGGTCGGGCCGTGCGGTGATTGAAAGGCCGAACTGCAGGCTGCCCCTCCCGCACTGGCGGGAGGGGCTTGCCGAGATGCTACTCCGCAGCCTCCGCATAACTCTCGACCGGCGGGCAGGTGCAGATCAGGTTGCGGTCGCCATAGACATTGTCGACGCGGTTGACCGGAGACCAGTATTTGTCGACACGGAAGGCGCCGGGCGGGAAGCAGGCTTGTTCCCGGCTATAGGGCCGATCCCATTCGCCGACGAGATCTTCCACCGTGTGCGGGGCGTTCTTCAGCGGGTTGTTGGTCTTGTCCATGCGACCTTCCTCGATGGCGCGGGCTTCCTCGCGGATCGCCAGCATCGCCTCGCAGAAGCGGTCGAGCTCGGCCTTCGTCTCGCTTTCCGTCGGCTCGATCATCAGCGTGCCGGCAACAGGCCAGCTCATGGTCGGGGCATGGAAGCCGCAGTCGATCAGGCGCTTGGCGACATCGTCGACGGTGACGCCAGCGCTGTCGACCAGCGGACGCGTGTCGATGATGCATTCATGCGCGACACGGCCGGTCTTCGACTTGTAGAGCACGTCGTAAGCACCCTTCAGCCGGGCGGCGATATAGTTGGCGTTGAGGATCGCCACCTTGGTCGCCTGCGTCAAACCTTCGCCGCCCATCATCAGGCAGTAGCTCCAGGAGATCGGCAGGATCGAGGCCGAACCGAAAGCGGCGGCCGAAACCGCACCCGCACGGCCGTCCGTCTCGGGATGGCCGGGCAGGTGGGGCGCCAGATGCGCCTTGACGCCGATCGGGCCCATGCCGGGGCCGCCGCCGCCATGCGGAATGCAGAAGGTCTTGTGCAGGTTGAGGTGGGAGACGTCAGAGCCGATGTCGCCAGGGCGGGACAGGCCGACCATGGCGTTCATGTTGGCGCCGTCGAGATAAACCTGACCACCGTGCTTGTGCACGAGGTCGCAGATTTCCTTGACCGTCTCTTCGAACACGCCGTGCGTCGAGGGATAGGTGATCATGCAGCAGGAGAGATTAGCCGCATGCTCCTCAGCCTTGGCGCGGAAATCATCCAGATCGATGTCACCGTTTTCGCGCACCTTGACGACGACGACCTTCATGCCGACCATCTGCGCCGAGGCCGGATTGGTGCCATGCGCCGAGGTCGGGATCAGGCAGACGTCGCGATGACCCTCGTTATTGGCGATATGGTAGTTGCGGATCGTCAGCAGGCCGGCATATTCGCCCTGAGCCCCGGAATTCGGCTGCATCGAGAAGGCGTCGTAGCCGGTGACGGCGCAGAGCTTTTCCGTCAGGTCGTCGATCATTTCGCGGTAGCCGAGCGCTTGGTCTGATGGCACGAAAGGATGGATATCGGAAAATTCCGGCCAGGTGATCGGCAGCATTTCCGCCGTTGCATTCAGCTTCATCGTGCAGGAGCCGAGCGGGATCATCGAGCGGTCGAGCGCCAGATCGCGGTCGGAGAGCCGGCGGATGTAGCGGGTCATCTCGCTTTCGGCGCGATTCATGTGGAAGATCAGATGGGTGAGGTAATCGCTGGTGCGCAGCAGTCCCTTCGGCAGGCGATAGGACGGCTCGAAATCGGCAATAGTGAAATTGCCGCCGAAGGCACGCCAGACCGCTTCCAATGTTGCAGGCCGCGTGCGCTCGTCGAGCGACATGCCGATCTTTGTCTCGCCGACCTTGCGCAGATTGACGCCCTCGGCGACGGCGGCGCGCAGGATCAGGCCCTGCATATGGCCGACATCGACGGTGATCGTATCGAAGAAGCTTTCGGGCTCGACCTTGTAGCCGAGCATCTCCAGGCCCTTGGCCATCAGCACGGCTTTCTGATGCACCTGCTGGGCGATGGCCTTGATGCCCTTCGGACCGTGGAAGACGGCGTACATGGAGGCCATGACGGCGAGCAGCACCTGAGCGGTGCAGATGTTCGACGTCGCCTTTTCGCGGCGGATATGCTGTTCGCGGGTCTGCAGCGACAGGCGATAGGCGCGGTTGCCGCGGGCGTCGACGGACACGCCGACGAGACGGCCGGGCATGGAACGCTTGATAGCATCCTTGACCGCCATAAAGGCTGCATGCGGGCCGCCGTAACCGACCGGCACTCCGAAACGCTGCGAGGAGCCGACGGCGATGTCGGCGCCCATCTCGCCAGGCGATTTCAGCAGCGTCAGCGCCAGAATGTCGGCAGCGACGACGGCGATGGCGCCGGTCTGGTGCAGGCGGGAGATCAGGCCGGTGAAGTCATGCACATGACCGTGCGTGCCCGGATACTGGAAAATCGCGCCGAAGACATCGACGGGATCGAGATCGGTGAAGGGATTGCCGACGATGACGCTCCATCCCAGCGGCTCGGCGCGGGTGCGGATGAGGGCGATGGTCTGCGGATGGCAGTCGGCGTCGACGAAGAAGGCCTTCGCCTTCGACTTGGAGACGCGCTCGGCCATCGCCATGCCTTCGGCGGCGGCGGTCGCCTCGTCGAGCAGCGAAGCGTTGGCGACGTCGAGGCCGGTCAAGTCACAAATCATCGTCTGGTAGTTCAGGAGCGCTTCCAGGCGGCCTTGGCTGATCTCCGGCTGGTAAGGCGTGTAGGCCGTGTACCATGCCGGGTTTTCCAGGATGTTGCGCTGAATGACAGGCGGCGTGATCGTGCCGTAGTAACCCTGGCCGATCAGCGAGACCAGCACCTTGTTCTTGTTGGCGGTCTCGCGCAGCTTGTCGAGCGCCTCGCGCTCGGTCATCGGCGCGCCCCAGACGAGCGGCGCCTTCTGGCGGATGGCGGGCGGCAGCGTCGCATCGATCAAGCCGTCGAGGCTGTTATAGCCGATCACCTTCAGCATGTCGGTCATTTCGGACGGCGAGGGGCCGATATGACGGCGATTGGCGAAATCGTAGGGCTGATAGTCGGTGAACTGGAATTCGGTCGGCGTCGTCATTACGCGGTGAGCTCCTTGTAGGCGGCCTCGTCGAGCAGGCCGTCGGCATCGGAGGGGTTCTTGAGCTTCAGCTTGAAGAACCAGCCGGCGCCTTGAGGATCGGAGTTGATGAGCGAGGGATCGGCAACGATTGCGTCGTTGACAGCGGTGATCTCACCGTCGAGCGGACAATAGACCTCGGAGGCTGCCTTGACGGATTCGACCGTTGCGGCATCGTCGTTCTTCGCAAAGCTCTTGCCGACTTCGGGCAGTTCGACGAAGACGAGATCGCCCAGCTGTTCGACGGCATAGGCGGTGATGCCAACGGTTGCGACATCGCCGTCGAATTCGAGCCATTCATGTTCAGCGGTGAATTTCAGCATGGAAAAATCCTTTCGGAAATGGGGTTTCAGCGTTTGTAGGTCGGCGTAACGAAGGGCAAGGCGGCGACGGTGACGGGCAGGAACTTGCCGCGCAGTTCGGCATAGACCTGGGTGCCCACCGCCGCATGGGAGACCGGCAGATAGCCCATCGCGACGGGACCTTCGACGCTGGGGCCGAAGCCGCCTGATGTGACTTCGCCGATTTCGGTCTTGCCCTCGGCATCGGCGTAAAGCTTGGCATGGCCGCGTACCGGCGCCTTGCCTTCCGGCTTCAGGCCGACGCGGCGGCGGGCGGCGCCGTTTTCGAGTTCGGAGAGGATGCGGCCGGAGCCGGGGAAGCAGCCGGCGCGCGCACCATTGCCGCGCCGCGCCTTCTGCATGGCCCATTCCAGGGCTGCCTCGACCGGCGAGGTGGTGGTGTCGATATCGTTGCCATAGAGGCAGAGCCCAGCTTCGAGGCGCAGGGAGTCACGGGCGCCGAGGCCGATCGCCTGAACGTCGGGATGTTCGAGCAAGCGCATGGTGACATCCACGGCCTTGTCTGATGGAATCGAGATTTCGAAGCCGTCCTCGCCGCTATAGCCGGAGCGCGAGACCAGACTGGAAACGTCGTGCAGGCGGCAGTGGCGCACGTCCATGAATTTCATAGCCGCGACGTCGGCCCAGAGTTCAGCGAGAACCTCGACCGCGCGCGGTCCTTGCAGCGCGATCAGCGCGCGATTCAAAAGGGTGATATCGCACTGGTCGCCGATATGGGCCTGCAGATGAGCGAGATCGGCCTCCTTGCAGGACGCGTTGACGACGACGAAAAGGTGGTCGTCAACATGAGTTATCATCAGATCGTCGAGAATGCCGCCGGTATCGTCGGTGAAGAAGCCGTAGCGCTGGCGGCCTTCGGCGAGACCGAGAATATCGACGGGCACCAGGCTTTCGAGCGCCAGCGCCGCATCCTCATAACTTCCCGATTTCGCCTTCACGATGACCTGGCCCATATGGGAGACGTCGAACAGGCCGGCCTCGGTGCGGGTATGAAGATGTTCCTTCATGACGCCCGCCGGATATTGCACCGGCATGTCGTAACCCGCAAACGGCACCATGCGGGCGCCGAGCGAAAGATGCAGGGCATGCAGCGGGGTTTTCTTCAGGGCAGCAGTATCGTCCAAACGACGCCTCCGGGGTTCGCGCCTTGTTGCCAAGGCGCGGGCTCAAATCTGAAGGCGCGACTGCGCCTCTCTCCTGAGCCCCCTCTGTCCCTTTGCCTGAGATTGTTATCCCTTCGGCGAGCGTTTCGCGAACGCTTCTCTCCAGAGTTCCGTCTGCCCCCTTGCTGGTCCTTTGGCCTGAGAGTTTCCGGGGCGGTTGCTCCTTCGGCACCGGTGGTAGAAGCACCGGATTCTCCCAACAGGGTTGGCCGCAATTATCCGGCGGGCGCAGCGCTTGGCAAGGCCAAATGTCGTGACCTGACAAATTTTTGTCGCCATATTCACGGCAGGCCGCTATCTGCGGCAAATCTGCTTTTGCATTCGACAGGGAAAACGGCTATCGCGACATGCTGTTGAAGGGGATATCATGCGGCGGACTGGACTGAAAGCGACGCTCTTCCTGCGCATGCTTTGCGCCTTCAGTCTGCTTTTGCTCGGATTTGCCCATCAGGCGCCGCAGGCTGTCGCTTCCGATGGTTATGATGCCGCGGCCTATATGCTGCCAGATGGCACCTTTGCCTCGCTCTGCGTCACCGTGAAGGAGGCCGACGGCAAGACCGTCGCCTTCAAGCCGAATTGCGAAGCCTGCCGGCTGTCGGCCTCGGTGATCCTGCCGACGCCGGATGCGGGTTCCTGGCTCGAGCACAAGCTCGTCTCGCTGACCAATTCACCGATCGAAACCGCGGCGATCGCCGGGGTGGGCGCCGTCAGCCGGCCGAATTCCCGCGCGCCTCCGATCTCCGTCTGATCTTCCTCCGCAATCCTAATGCAACATGCCGGTCCGCCTGCGAGACGTGCCGCGGCCGGCGAGGAGATATTCGATGAAACCGATCAACACGCAAACTATCAAGACTTTGGCACTCGCCGCGCTTCTTTCGGCCACCGCCGTGGCCGGCGCCGAGGCGCATGTGAGCTTCCTCGACAAGCAGGCAGCACAGGAAAGCACCATTCTCGCGACGCTGCAGGTGCCGCATGGCTGCGACGGCAAGGCGACAACGGAAGTGCGGGTCAAGCTGCCGGAAGGCTTCGTCTTCGCCAAGCCGCAGCCGAAAGCGGGCTGGGAGCTCGATGTGGTCAAAGGCGATTACCAGAAGACCTACGACAACCACGGCGACAAGGTGAAGGCGGGCGCGATCGAGGTGCGCTGGAAGAACGGCAATCTCTCAGACGATTTCTACGATACCTTCGTCATCCAGGGTAAGGTTTCCGGCGTCGAGGCCGGCAGCTCGCTCGCCTTCCCGGTAACGCAGATGTGCGGTGACGCTGCCCAGGCTTGGGATCAGGTGGCTGGGGAAGGCGGAGACGCGCATGACCTCGAAAGCCCGGCGCCGCTCCTGAAGATCGTTGCGGGCGACGGCCACGGGCATGACCACGACCACATGGCCGGCATGGATATGACCGGTATGACGGCTGCCGCGCCGGCGGGCGAACCAGTCAAGGCCGGCGATCTCGAAATCTCGGGCGCCTTCGCCAAGGCAATGCTGCCCGGCCAACCGGTCGGCGGTGGTTTTTTCACAGTGAAGAACGACGGCATGATGGATGATCGCCTGGTATCGGTGTCGTCGCCTGCATCAGGCGAGGTTCAGATCCATGAGATGGTGACCAAGGACAATGTCATGCGGATGCGCCAACTGAAGGACGGCATCGTCATTGCCGCGGGCGAAACGATCAAGCTCGAGCCCGGCAATTTGCATCTGATGTTCCAGAAGGTAAAGACGCCGTTCAGGCAGGGCGATACGGTGCCGGTGACGCTGACCTTCGAAAAGGCCGGGCAGGTCGACCTGGTGCTGCAAGTACTTTCGGCACAAGGCAAGTGAGCACGGGTTGGTTGACGCAGAAAAGCCCGCGAGGCGGGCTTTTCGCTGCGAAGGGGATTGCCTCAGACGTCCTCGTAGGATTGCAGTGCCTGCTTGAGGCCTGCCTGGGGCTGGCGATTGCCCCTCTCCATCAGGTCGAGCGCCACTTCGGTCGATTGGATGATGCTGGAGGGATCGTCGATTCCTTCGGTGCCTTCGGCCTTCAACTGCCGGTCGGCGAGACGGCGCGAGTCGCGCGCGGCGGTGCTCGTGGCAACACGCTGCGGTATTCTCAGCGTTTCCAAGGCAATGGCGGCTGTGCTTGCCGAAATGGACAGGAGCTGGGTCATGCCGGCACAGTATCGACAGGTTCTTGGCGCCGGCATAAGAAAACCGGCGGCATTTTACTGAATTAAAAGAATTTATTCCGTCACGATCAGTTGCGCTCTCAAACTCGGATATCCGCCATGATCCAGGCTCTCCTCGTCGCCGTCGGCGGCGCCATTGGTTCCGTTCTCAGATATTACGTCGGCAAATGGGCGCTGAGGCTCATGGGCCCGGCCTTTCCCTGGGGGACTCTCGCTGTCAATGTCGTCGGCTGCTTTGTCATCGGCGTCTTCGCCGAATTGATCGCGCGAAGGTTCAACGCCTCGATCGAATTGCGGCTGCTGCTCATCACCGGCTTCCTCGGAGGCTTCACCACGTTCTCGGCCTTTTCGCTCGACGCCATCTCTCTGTTTGAGGGCGGCAATACCGTCGCCGGCGGCGTCTACATAGCAGCCAGCGTCGGTCTTTCTATGGCGGCGGTGTTCGCCGGCCTCGCCATCATGCGTGCTTTGGTCTGATTCCGGTTTCCGTTTTGGATGAAAATGCTCTAAGGCTGCGGCAAGAACGCCGGCTTGGCCCGCGCTGCAATTTCCGAAAGACTATTCATGGCTGGCATAGAACATATCAAGGTTGAACCTGACGAGGCGGGGATGCGGCTCGATCGCTGGTTCAAGGTGCATTTTCCCGGGCTCGGATTCGGGCCGCTACAAAAGCTCCTGCGCTCCGGTCAGGTCCGCGTCGACGGCGGACGGGTGAAATCGGATGCACGCGTGCAGCCCGGCCAGACGGTGCGCGTGCCGCCGCTCGATGTAGACACCAAGTTGAAAACCGGACCGATCGCCGGCAAGGATCTCAAACATTCCACGGATTTCGACCTCCTGTCGCGCATGGTGCTGCACGAAGACGAAAAGGTGATCGTCCTCAATAAGCCGCCCGGCCTTGCCGTGCAGGGCGGCTCCGGCGTTGCCCGGCATATCGATCAGATGCTAGAGGCCTGGACCAGCCCGAAGGGCGAAAAGCCGCGGCTCGTCCACCGCCTCGACCGCGATACGTCAGGCGTGCTCGTCATCGCCCGCACCCGGGGTGCGGCACAGAAGCTGACAGCCGCTTTTCGCGAGCGAGATACGAAGAAAACCTATTGGTCTCTCGTGAAAGGCGTGCCGCGCAAGCGCGAAGACAAGATCTCGACCTGGCTCGTCAAGGAGCCTACGGCTGACGGCGACCGCATGCGGATTGCCAAGCATGGTGAGGACGGGGCAGATCATGCAGTGTCCTACTACCGCATCGTCGAGACGGCGGCGCAGCGTCTCGCCTGGCTGGAGATGGAGCCCTATACCGGGCGCACGCACCAGCTTCGTGTCCATGCCCTGCACATCGGTCATCCGATCATCGGCGATCCCAAATATTTCGACGATGATCCGAACTGGGATTTTCCCGGCGGCATCCAGAAGCGGCTGCATCTGCACGCCCGCCACATCGACATCCCGCATCCCTCGGGCGGCAGGCTACGAGTGACCGCGCCTCTGCCGCCGCATATGGTGCAGAGCTGGAACCTGCTCGGCTTCGATGAAAATTCGGCGCCCATTCTGGACGATGAAGCATGAAACTTGCGCTTTTCGATTGCGACGGCACGTTGGTCGACAGTGCCGGGCTGATCCACGAAACCATGCGCCGCACCTTCGAGGAGTTCGGCAAGGCGGAACCGCGGTTTGAGGACACCAAGGCCATTATCGGCCTGTCGCTGGATATCGCGATCGCCCGCATGCAGGGCAGGCCGCATGTCGAGCAGGAAGACATCGACATGACAGCGCATTACAAATCGCTGTTTACGGTCGTGCGCAGGGATCTCGACTACAAGGAGCCGCTGTTTGCCGGCATCCGTGAGATGATCGATACGATCAGCGGCCGCGAGGATCTGCTGATCGGGGCGGTGACCGGCAAGTCGCGGCGCGGGCTTAATCTGGTGATGGAGACGCACGGATTCGACAGGCATTTCGTCGTTGCGCGCACTGCCGACGATTGTCCCTCCAAGCCGCATCCGGCCATGGTGACGGAATGCTGTGACGAAACAGGCATGAATGCCGCCGACACCATTGTCATCGGCGATGCGGTTTACGATATGCAGATGGCAAAGGCTGCCGGCGCCAAGGCGATCGGCGTTGCCTGGGGCTATGCCAGCGTGGATGAGTTGATCGCCAACGGCGCCGATGCGATCGCCTACCATCCGAACGAGATATTGCGCCATTTTTCCTGAGGTGACGCCATGCGCGATCTTCTGAACGATCTTTCCGAAGGCTTGAGCCATCCCGATCCCATTCGCCGCGCGCAGATCCAGATGAAGAAGCCGCTGCCGAAGCGTTTCTACACCGAGGTCGCAACCGTCGAGCACGAGGGCGGCTTTGCGATCACCCTCGATGGCAAGCTGGTGCGCACGCCTGCACGGCTGGCTCTCGCCGTGCCGACAGAGGCGCTTGCCCGGCTCGTTGCCGCCGAATGGCAGGCGCAGGCGGAGGTCATCGACCCGGCCACCATGCCGGTGACGAGGCTCGTCAACACCGCAATCGACGGTATCGCTACCAATACGCAGGCGATCTTCGAGGACATACTGCGCTTTTCCTCGACCGACCTCATCTGCTACCGCGCCGAAGGGCCGGAACGGCTGGTCGAGCGCCAGGCCGAGCGCTGGGATCCGATCATCGACTGGGCCGCCAACGATCTTGGCGCCCGCTTCATCCTCATCGAGGGCATAATGCATCACGAACAGCCGCGTGAGGCGACCGCCGCCTTCGCCGTCACCCTCGCGCGCCATCAGAGCCCCATGGCGCTCGCGGCCCTCCACACGATCACGACGCTGACCGGATCGGCGATCCTGGCGCTTGCCTTCGCCGAAGGCCGGGTGACTATGGAAGAGGCGTGGTCGCTCGCCCATCTCGACGAGGACTGGACGATCGAGCATTGGGGAAGCGACGAGGAGGCCGAGGAGCGGCGGGCCAAGCGCTTTGTCGAGTTCAAAGCCGCAGCGGATGTTTTTTTCGCCCTAAGCGCCTGAAACATATTGCCTTCCCGGGCATTATGACGAAATCTGCGACTCCAATGGGGCGTGCGGGATTTTGCAATGAATTGGCTGAGGTCGTGTTTTTGCCGGGCCGCACTTGTCTGTATTGCGCTCACGGCCTGCGTCAGCCTCTCGGCCAACAAGCCGGAGGCGCCGCTCTACGATGTTCGCAGCGCCGTCGTTCTCTCCGGCCCGAACATTCCGGCCGAGCTGCTTGCCGGTGTCAACGACCGCGTCAATGCCGCGATCAATGCCACCATGCGCGACACCGTGCTGCCCCGCGTGGTGCTGACGATCCGCGTGGTTTCGATCCAGAAGGGACTGGGCTTCCAGAAGGACCGCAATGTCGCCAAGATCAGCGTCGACGCGGCTTCGGTCGAGGACGGTTCGGTCATCGCCGTCAGCGCCTTCGACGTGACCAGTATGGCCGCCGATCCCAAGCTTGCCGACGATATTATGGCCGAGGACGTCGCCGCACGGATTCGCTCGGTTTTCTCGCTCAGCGGCCGCAGCCGCTAACGCATATCGAGCCGCGAGAGCGGCGAGGGGAGATCGCATGAAGGAAATTCTCGAGGAACTCGAACGCCGCCGCGGCGTCGCCCGTCTCGGTGGCGGCAAGGAGCGCATCGATGCTCAGCACAAGCGCGGCAAGTTGACGGCGCGCGAGCGCATCGACCTTTTCCTCGACGAGGGCTCCTTCGAGGAGTTCGACATGTTCGTCGAACACCGCTCGACCGATTTCGGTATGGACAAGAGCCGTATCGCCGGTGACGGCGTCGTCACCGGCTGGGGTACGGTCAATGGCCGTACGGTCTTCGTCTTCGCCAAGGATTTCACCGTCTTCGGCGGTTCGCTTTCGGAAGCGCATGCCGAGAAGATCATGAAGGTGCAGGACATGGCGCTGAAGAACCGCGCGCCGATCGTCGGCATTTACGATGCTGGCGGCGCGCGCATCCAGGAAGGGGTTGCCGCTCTCGGCGGTTATGCCGAGGTCTTCCAGCGCAATGTGCTCGCCTCTGGCGTCATTCCGCAGATCTCGGTCATCATGGGCCCCTGCGCCGGCGGCGACGTCTACTCGCCTGCCATGACCGATTTCATCTTCATGGTGCGCGATACTTCCTACATGTTCGTGACCGGTCCGGACGTGGTGAAGACCGTGACCAACGAGACTGTGACGGCTGAGGAGCTGGGCGGCGCCACGGTACACACGACACGCTCGTCGATCGCCGACGGCGCCTATGACAATGATGTCGATACGCTCCTGCAGGTGCGCCGGCTGATCGATTTCCTGCCGCAATCGAACACATCGCCGCTGCCTGAGATCGAATGTTACCAGTCGGTGACCGACACCGATAGTTCGCTGGATACGCTGGTGCCGGCCAGCGCCAATAAGCCTTACGATATCAAGGAACTGATCCGTAAGGTCGCGGACGAAGGAGATTTCTTCGAAATCCAGGAGAGCTTCGCCAAAAACATCGTCTGCGGCTTTGGCCGCGTCGAAGGCTCTACCGTCGGCTTCGTCGCCAACCAGCCGATGGTGCTGGCGGGCGTGCTCGACAGCGACGCCTCGCGCAAGGCCGCTCGCTTCGTGCGTTTCTGCGACTGCTTCAACATTCCGATCATCACCTTCGTCGACGTGCCGGGCTTTCTGCCGGGCACGGCACAGGAATATGGCGGCCTGATCAAGCATGGCGCCAAGCTGCTCTTCGCCTATGCGGAGGCGACGGTGCCGAAGCTCACCGTCATTACCAGGAAAGCCTTTGGCGGCGCCTATGACGTGATGGCGTCAAAACATCTGCGGGGGGACCTGAATTATGCCTGGCCGACGGCGCAGATCGCCGTGATGGGCGCCAAGGGCGCGGTCGAGATCATCTTCCGCAAGGATATCGCCGATCCGGAGAAGATTGCTTCCCACACGAAAATGTACGAGGACAGGTTCCTCTCGCCCTTCGTCGCCGCAGAGCGCGGTTATGTCGACGAGGTGATCATGCCGCATTCGACCCGGCGGCGGCTGGCGCGCGGCCTGAGGATGCTGCGCAACAAGGATCTCGCCAATCCCTGGAAAAAACACGACAACATTCCGCTTTGATATTTTCCCGCGAATAAAGCCGTGCGCTCAGGTGTTTACATCCTGTCGAAAAAGTGAACGGCCGTCAGTGATCCGTGTCTTCAATCCTTGCCGAAGACAAGCTAACGCTCGGCTCTTATACTTTTAAAGGAGAGGTTTAATGTCAAGTTTCGAGCGTCTTTCCGCCTATCGCCCCTATGGGTTGGCCGCTCTCAGAATCATCACTGCACTGCTATTTATCGAGCATGGTACGATGAAGCTTTTCGGTTTCCCGGCGTCGCAGATGGCCGGCTCGCTGTCGCCGCTGATGCTTTTCGCCGCGCTTCTCGAGCTTGTCGGCGGTCTCCTCATTCTCGTCGGTCTGCTGACGCGTCCGGTCGCCTTCCTGCTGGCTGGGCAAATGGCGGTTGCCTATTTCATGGCGCATGCCCCGAACAGCTTCTTCCCGGCCGTCAACCAGGGCGACGCCGCGATCCTGTTCTGCTTCGTCTTCCTCTACCTTTGCTTCTCCGGTCCCGGCGCTTTGGCGGTCGATAACCGCAAGACGGCTTGAAACGGACATTGATTGCGGGACGCTTCGGCGCCCCGCAGCATTTCCGGGATCAGGCGGTGAGTTTGAGGCCGGCGATGCCGGCGACGATCAGCGTGGTGCAGGCAAGGCGGGAGACACTTGCCTGGTCACCTAGCAGCCAGATTCCCAGGATCACGGTGCCGACCGTGCCGATGCCGGTCCAGACCGCATAGGCGGTGCCGATCGGCAGGTGCTTCACCGCCAGACCGAGCAACACGATGCTGACGACCATCGATATGACGGTCAGCGCTGTCGGCAGCGGCCGCGTGAAACCATCTGTGTATTTAAGGCCGATCGCCCAGCCACATTCGAAAAGACCGGCGAGAAAAAGCAGAAACCAGGCCATGCGACTCTCCTTGTCAGAGCGAGGCCGTCCCCGCGACGGTTGCATCCTGGGGATGCCGCAGTCGTCTGCGATAGTGCCTATATCAGTGAGGGAACGGCTGTCTTCAAGGTAGGAATCGCCTCGACCACCATTCCACCCGTTTCTTGCCGGCTTCCGGAAGAGATCATGGCTGTCCGCTGGAAAGGTTCTTGGCACGGCGGCAGAGGCGGTCGAAGGTTTCAAGGAAACGCGAGCGGTCTTTCGGGCTGAAGGCGGCGTTGTAACCCTTGCTCTCGCCGGTTTCGCGCAGATGCGCGCCGAGATCGCGCATGGCGCTCGCCATGCCGATATTGGTCTCGTCGAAGACACGTCCCGTGGGGCCGCTGACGAAGGCGCCGGTCGCGACGCAGCGCACGGCAAGCGGCACGTCGGCGGTAACGACGACGTCACCCGCGCCGGCGCGTTCGGCGATCCAGTTGTCGGCGGCATCGAAGGCGTTGGAGACGATGACGTTTTGGACCATCGGATCGCGCGACGGGCGCAGCCCGGAATTGGCGACGAAGGTGACTTCGAGACCGTGGCGTTCGGCCACCTTCAGGATTTCCGGCTTGACCGGGCAGGCATCGGCGTCGACATAGATCATGGCGATATCCTCATGCCGGCTCACTGGCCGACTGTCTGATCATATCGATATGGGGAATGCCGTCTTCCAGATATTCCTGCGAGGTTCCGACAAAGCCGAAGGATTCGTAGAAGCGGCGCAGATGGGCCTGCGCCGACAAGGCGATCGGATTCTTCGGATAAAGCCGCTCGCAGGCGGTGATCGCTTCGCGCATCAATGCGTCGCCCAGCCGCTTGCCTCGATGGGCAGGCGAGACGACGACGCGGCCGATCTTCGACGGATCCTGCGGCTCGTAGGGTTTCAGGATTCGCACCGCGCCCAGGAGTTGGGTGCCCTCCAGCAGCCGCAGATGCAGAGCATCGATATCCTTGCCATCGAGTTCCGGATACGGGCAGTTCTGCTCGACGACGAAAACATCAACGCGCACCCTGAGGAGGTCGTAGAGCTCTCGCGCAGAGAGCTCATCGAAGCTCCTCAGATCGACCCGATAGTTGGCTGCAGTCATTAATACACCACCACGCCGCGGATGCTTTCGCCCTTGTGCATCAGCTCGAAGCCCTTGTTGATGTCTTCGAGCGGCATGGTGTGGGTGATCATTGGATCGATCTGGATCTTGCCCTGCATGTACCAGTCGACGATCTTCGGCACGTCGGTGCGGCCGCGTGCGCCGCCGAAGGCAGTGCCCATCCAGTTGCGGCCGGTCACCAGCTGGAACGGCCGAGTCGAGATTTCCTGGCCGGCGCCGGCCACGCCGATGATCACCGACTTGCCCCAGCCGCGATGGCTGGCCTCCAGCGCCTGGCGCATCACCTTCGTGTTGCCGGTGCAGTCGAAGGTGTAGTCGGCGCCGCCGATCAGGTCGCCATTGCGTTTGGTCATGTTGACCAGATAGGGCACGATGTCGTCGCCGACCTCTTTCGGATTGACGAAATGCGTCATGCCGAACTTCTCGCCCCAGGCCTTGCGGTCCGGGTTGATATCGACGCCGATGATCATGTCGGCGCCGGCAAGCCGCAAGCCCTGCAACACGTTCAGGCCGATGCCGCCGAGGCCGAAGACGATGGCGGTCGATCCGATCTCCACCTTGGCGGTGTTGATGACGGCGCCGATGCCTGTGGTGACGCCGCAGCCGATGTAGCAGACCTTGTCGAAGGGGGCGTCGGGGTTGATCTTGGCGAGCGCAATCTCCGGCAGCACCGTGTAATTGGCGAAGGTCGAGCAACCCATATAATGATGGATCCTGTCCTTGCCGATCGAGAAGCGGCTGGTGCCATCCGGCATCACGCCCTGACCCTGGGTTGATCGAATCGAGGTGCAGAGATTGGTCTTGCGGGACGTGCAGGAATAACACTCGCGGCATTCCGGCGTATAAAGCGGAATGACGTGGTCACCCTTCTTGACCGAGGTCACGCCCGGGCCGACATCGACGACGATGCCGGCGCCCTCATGGCCGAGAATGGCGGGGAAGAGGCCTTCCGGATCGGCGCCCGACAGGGTGAAATCGTCGGTATGGCAGATGCCGGTCGCCTTGACCTCCACCAGCACTTCACCGGCCTTCGGCCCGTCGAGCTGCACGGTCATCACTTCCAGCGGTTTTCCGGCCTGAACGGCAACAGCGGCGCGAACGTCCATCTTCATATCTCCTGCTGATTTGTCGGTGCCCTACTGCTTTATCGGGCGGAGCTTGGCATGGCCGGCGAGCTGGGCTCAAGCGAATTCCATGATGACGGCGTCGACGGCCAGGCTTTCGCCGGCCGCGGCATTGATCTTCGAAACGACGAGATCGCGATCGGCGCGCAAGACGTTTTCCATCTTCATCGCCTCGACGATCGCAAGGGTCTCACCGGCCTTGACCTCCTGGCCCTCGGCGACCGCGATGGACACGACGAGGCCGGGCATCGGGCAGAGCAGGAGCTTGGAGGTATCGGGCGGCAGCTTCACCGGCATCAGCCTGTCGAGTTCCGCATGGCGCGGCGAAAAGACCTTGGCGGTCACCGAAAGTCCCTGCCAGTCGACGCGCAGGCCGTTGGGGACGGGACGGATCTGCGCGGTGATCTCCTGGCCGCCGACCTTGCCGCTCCAGACGGGATCACCGGGTCTCCATTCGGAGACAACGCTCCGGCTTTCGCCATCGATCTCCATATCCATTTCGAACGGGATGGTGACGAGGCCGTCGAGCAATCGGACGGCGACGTAGCTTCCGCCTGTTTTGACGACCCAATGCTCCCGCAGCGCGCCCGCTGCCGCGCGCAGGCGATCGGCGAAAGCTTCGCGGCGGTTCGCTTCGATGAGCGAGGCAGACAGCGCTATGGCGGCAAGCGTTGCCTCCTCCTGCCGGTCCGGCTTCATCGGCGCAAAGCCGTCAGGATATTCCTCGGCAATGAAGCCGGTGGAAAGCCGGCCCTCGCGCCAGCGCGGATGTTTCATCAGCGCCGCCAGAAACGGAACATTGTGCTCGATGCCGTCGACGACGAAGCCGTCCAGCGCCCGGCCCATGGCGTCGATCGCTGAGCTGCGCGTCGGCGCCCAGGTGCAGAGCTTGGCGATCATCGGATCGTAATACATCGAGATCTCGGCGCCCTCGAAGACGCCGGTATCGTTGCGGACGACAATGTTGCCCGTCCTGCCCTCCGCCGGCGGGCGGTAGCGCGTCAGCCGGCCGATCGAGGGCAGGAAGTTGCGGTAGGGATCCTCGGCATAGAGCCGGCTTTCGATTGCCCACCCATCGAGCCTGACATCTTCCTGGCCGAAGCTAAGCGGCTCTCCCGACGCGATTCGGATCATCTGCTCGACGAGGTCGATGCCGGTGATCAGTTCTGTCACGGGATGCTCGACCTGCAAACGGGTGTTCATTTCGAGGAAATAGAAGTTGCGGTCGCGGTCGACGATGAATTCGACGGTACCGGCGCTCTGATAGTCAACGGCCTTCGCCAGCGCCACCGATTGTTCGCCCATGGCTCTGCGGGTCTTTTCGTCGAGGAAAGGTGAGGGCGCCTCTTCGGCCACCTTCTGGTTCCGCCGCTGGATGGAGCATTCCCGCTCGCCGAGATAGACGACGTTGCCATGCGCGTCAGCCAGCACCTGGATTTCGATATGGCGCGGCTCGACGACGAATTTCTCGATGAAGACGCGATCGTCCCCGAAGGAGCTTTTCGCCTCCGAACGGGCGCGCTCGAAGCCGTCGCGCACCTCGGCCTCATTCCAGGCAATGCGCATGCCCTTGCCGCCGCCGCCAGCGGACGCCTTGATCATGACGGGATAACCGATCCCGCCCGCGATCGTTTCCGCATGCGCGGCGTCCTCTATGACGCCGAGATGGCCGGGCACCGTAGAAACACCCGCGGCATTGGCGAATTTTTTCGATTCGATCTTGTCGCCCATCGCCTTGATGGCCTTCGGCTTCGGGCCGATGAAGACGATACCCTGCTTTTCGAGCTCGGCGCAGAAGGAGGCGCGCTCGGACAGAAAACCGTAACCGGGATGCACAGCCTCGGCGCCGGTCGCCTTACAGGCGGCGATGATCTTCTCGGCGACCAGATAGCTTTCCGACGCTGCGGCAGGGCCGATATGGACGGCCTCGTCAGCCATGTCGACATGAAGCGCATCCCGATCCGCATCCGAATAGACCGCAACGGTCGAAATGCCCATGCGACGCGCGGTCTTGATCACGCGGCAGGCAATCTCGCCGCGATTCGCGATCAGGATTTTCTTGAACATCGAGACTCCACCCAGAAATACGTTCCGGAGTTTTACGCATAAAACATCGGAACGCACAATCGGGCGTGAGATGTCAGGCGACGGCGGCTTGAGCGACGGGCTCTTCGTCGACGATGCGTAGCCACCGGCTGCGCCGCGGTTCCGGCCGATCGCGCAGCGTGACGGCGGCCATGATCCCGGTCCAGTGCGGATGGTTGGCGCCTGGCAGCGTTGCCTGCTCGATCTGCCGGAGGACATCATGTTCGGCCGGCGACACGGCGATGACGCCGCCTTCGAGAATGCTTCTGAAGATGCGCATGGTAAAATCGACGTCCTGGCGGGTGATGCTCTTGCGGTCGACGGCGCGCGACAGCTTGTAGCCGCCGATGCCGTCGCTGATCGCCAGGCGAAGCTGGTCGAGGGCAAGCGCTCTCAATTCACCCGGGACATCGGCTGAAATCTCCATGACGTGGAGAATGAGCTCGAGTTCCAGCGCCGAGTTGACGACGCCGTCGGTCGTGAACATGCGCCTGATCCAGGCAACGTTGACGTCATCAAGCGAGCCCTGCGGATAGGTGTAATGGACGACGAAACCGGCGATCTGCTCCACGAAGAAAGCGTTCCACTCGGCACATTTTTCGGGACAGGAATTGTTGAGCGCCAACATTGCAACGACATCCTGGGATGTCCGGATCCCCTCTGGGAAGGCATGTTTACGCAGCAGCACGATGTCTTCGGCCGTCAGCCGATGCTTGCCGGCCACGACACAGGCCGGAAAAGCGAGACGGAATTCGCTCATGTTTTAACTCCAGGCTTCATCATGAAACCGGCGACAGTTTTATCGTCCGCGAATTGACGATCCCTCAAGAAAAGGCGTTAACCCGATGTTCCCCAAGTCACGAAGATTTTAGCGATCGCGCCTGCAGCCGCTCGCGCCAGATGATGAAGAGGCCGGATGCGACAATGATGAAAATGCCGATCCACTTGGAAAAGCTCGGGAAGTCGTTGAAAAGCGCATAGCCGAGCACAGTGGCCGAGATGATCTCGAAATACTGGAACGGCGCCAGCAGCGACAGCGGTGCAAGCCGGAAAGCCCGGACCACCAGCATGTGGGCATATCCGGAGATCGAGCCGAGGGCGACAAGCAACGCAAGGCCGAGGCCGGAGGAGGGCAGGGAAATGGCGAAATCCTCGTTGCCGGCGCTGCTGCCGACGAGAAGGGCGGCCGCCATGAAGATCGTTCCGCCGATGCCTGCCATCGTCTGCATGGTGAGCGGCGAATCGGCCTCGCCGATTGCGCGATTGAGGAACAGATACAGCGAGAAAAGAAAGGCGCAGGCTACCGGCAGCAGCGCCTTCAGGCCGAAAATCTCATAGCTCGGCTGAATGACGATCATCGCGCCGCCGAAACCAATGACGATCGCCATCCAACGCCGCCAGCCGACCTTCTCCCCGAGAAACAGCGCCGACATTGCGGTCAGCATGAAGGGCTCGACGAAATAGATGGCAAAGACATCGGCAAGCGGCATGTATTTGACGGCGACGAAGAACAGCAGGCTCGCAGCCCCGTGCAGCACGCCGCGCAGCAGGTTCATCCATGGCCGCTTGGCCGAAAGCGCCTTGAGCCCGAAAAGCGCGAAGAGAATCGGCAGGGTGCAGGCGATCTGGAAGAAGAAGCGATAGAAGGTGACCTGACCCGGCGACATGGCCTCGAAGGTCGCCATATATTTGGCGATGGCATCCATGGTCGGCAGGATGAACATCGCGCCGGACATGATGGCCATGCCCTGCAGGGAGTTTCGATGGGGCTCTGACATGGCTGCCGATTCTTGTGGGAAAGACGTCCATCAATCATGGGAAAGCCGGGCAAAGCAAGCCCCGGGAACCTCGCAAACGTCAGGCGTCGTTCACCGTTTCACCAAAAACCGTCTCGAAAGCGGCGCGCAGCATGACGTCCACATCCGCCATCATGACAGGGAGGCCGAGATCGACGAGGCTGGTGACACCATGGGCCGATATTCCGCAGGGCACGATGCCGCTGAAATGATCGAGATCGGGATCGACATTGAGTGACAAGCCGTGGAAGGTTACCCATTTGCGCAGCCGGATGCCGAGGGCGGCGATCTTGTCTTCGGCCATCGACCCGTCGGGCAGCAACGGCTTTTCCGGACGGCGCACCCAGACGCCGACGCGGTCCTCGCGCCGCTCGCCGCGCACATTCATCATGTCGAGCGTGCGGATGACGACATCCTCGAGAGCGGCGACGAAGGCGCGTACGTCTTGGCGCCGCCGCTTCAGGTCGAGCATGACATAGGCGACGCGCTGACCGGGTCCGTGATAGGTATATTCACCGCCGCGTCCGGTCGCAAAGACCGGAAAGCGGTCCGGCTGGACGAGGTCGGCCGCATTGGCGCTGGTGCCGGCGGTATAAAGCGGCGGATGCTCGACGAGCCAGACCAGCTCGTCGCCACCTTCTGCGATCGCCCCCACCTCGCGCTCCATCGTCTGCACCGCCTCCTCATAGGCAACGAACCCATCGGTGATGCGCCAGCGCACCGGGCCTGTGCCGAGTTTCGGGAGCATGGAAAATTCGAGATCTGTGCGAAGCATGGCGATTCCTTGCCGCTTGACCCGGATGCCTGAGGAAATAGGGGCGGCAGGAGACGTATATGGACCCGTTTTCTGGCCAATTCAAATGCCGTGACAGGTTTTCAAAAAAACTGTCATATCGCCCTTGTGCACCCCAAATGCTTTTGCTACATGCTGCCCCGCCGACGCAAATCGGCCTACCACGATGCGGTCGTGGCGGAATTGGTAGACGCGCAGCGTTGAGGTCGCTGTGGGGCAACCCGTGGAAGTTCGAGTCTTCTCGACCGCACCAAAATTGTTAAAAAACCCTCGTGACCGTTTGGTTCCACGAGGTTTTTTTATGTCTTCATTTCCCCGAAGTACGCGAGAATGCAGCGACGCAGGAACTCAGCCCGTGCCCGGCCACAGCTGGGACAGCTGAACGAAAAAGGGCCGTACTACGGCCCTTCGTTGCGATCGCGCTTTATGGACGATCAATGCGTTGCGCGGCAGGCTTCGGTGCGTGAGGCACCACTGTCGGCACCTTTGGTGTGGGAGCCGCTCGGGCCGACCATGCTGTGGCAAGGCGGCAGGGGCTTGATGCTCGCGGTCGCTGTCTTGTCGACCCCAGATCCCGTCATGGCAACCGGGGCGAAGCCGTCGCTGTCATTGGTGTAATCACTGGAATAAGCGGGAGCCTTGCGGTTGTTGCTATAGTGGACGGGGGCAGGCTGCGCCATCTTGGAGGGCGCAAAGCCATCGCTGTCGTTGGTGTAGTCATCGGAATAGGCCGGCTGGGCGAAAGCAGCGCCTGCAAGGCTGACGGCAAACAGGGATGCGGCGAGGG
The DNA here is from genome assembly GCF_900094625.1 of Rhizobium aethiopicum. Taxonomy (GTDB): domain Bacteria; phylum Pseudomonadota; class Alphaproteobacteria; order Rhizobiales; family Rhizobiaceae; genus Rhizobium; species Rhizobium aethiopicum. The sequence continues at coordinate 407,870 of NZ_FMAJ01000001.1, forward strand.
CAAATTTGATGCGCATGGTTTCTTCTCCTCAATCTGTTGTTGCATTCAACAACATAAACCATCCCCGGCGAATAGGATTTTCGCGCGTCAATTGAGGCAATTTTGTGAACTGAATGGCGCTGGGCTGCGGCATTTTGTTCAAATGAAATCACGGAGTTGTCGCTGAATCTGACGTTCTCGTTACGGCAGCAGTCTAACAATACAGGCGGGAGATCGCGCCTTCTTGCTGCAATCTGAAATTGTTAACTTTTGGTAATGTGAGACGGGGTCGGACGGGAGGCGACATTCGCCTCCCGTCGATGATCGCCATCTGCCAGTCCTGCGTCAGTCTTCGTTCGGGATATGGGCATCGACACCGGTAAGCTGCAGTTTGTTGCGGACATGGTGGACACCGTCGACCGAAAGCGCGCCGAGCTCGACCTTGCGGGCAATGCCGATCGTCTCGACCGAGCCTTCCAGGGTAACGACGTGACCATCCGCGTGAACCTCGATACTGTTGATATCGACCTCGGGAATGTTCTCGATAGCGTCGTTCACCCGCGCCTCGAGCTCGTCGCTTTCATCGCGGTCGATCGTACCAGCACGGAGCGAATCCTTCAGGCGATTCTCGTTGCCGTCCTTGTCCGTGCCATCGATCCGGAAACCGGTGTTGGGATCGCTGTCGAAATTTGCCGCAGTCTCGCCATAGGGGCGGTTTGCCGGGTCGCTGCCAGCGGTGCCGTCGGCATAAGGCCAGCCATCATCGAGATTACGTTCCTCCAGATCGCGATAATCTTCTTCACGGGAAAGTGCTGGGGCCTCGCGTGAAATCGGGGGCTTGTCACCGATCCTTGCCATTATAGTCGCTCCTTGTTTCTCTGCGGGACAACGCCGACAGGGGCGAATGGTTCGGAGCGCAGGGCGTTTTGTCAGCCCTGCGTTTTCTCCCATTTCTTGACGAGGCGATCGCGCTTCAGCCGCGAAAGCCGCTGCAGCCAAAAGATGCCATCGAGCTGGTCGACCTCGTGCTGGATGCAGACCGCGAGGAAACCTTCGGCGGCTTCCTCGTGCATGACGCCTGCGGCATCCTGATAGCGAAAGCGGATCGCCTGCGGGCGTGTGACCTCGTCGGTCGCGCCGGGCATGGAGACGCTGCCTTCGGCATGGGTCATGGTCTCCTGCGACATCCAGGTGATCTCCGGATTGACGTAGAGTCGCACACCGTCGGCTCGTTTGAGCTCCAGCACCGTGACCCGGAGGAAGACGCCGATGTGGGCGGCGGTGATGCCGACGCCGGGGGCTGCGCGCATCGTCGCCAGCAGGTCGTCGGCAAGTGCTGCCAGCGACGCATCGAAGGCCGTCACCGGCGCGCAGACGGTCTTCAGGCCCGGATGCGGATAACGCAGGATCGGCCGGATGGGCATGAAGCGGGCTCCCTCTCTTTCAAACGACGGGAAACTATCGCCGGCCGCAGGCATTGTCATCAGGAAGCACGGTTTGGCGCTTTACCACAGGCATGCTTTGAGCTAGCAGGGGCCAAGGATTCCGACTGCGGGCGCTTCGCGCGGGATTCTCTTATCCGTTTGTTGACAATGTATTTTCGGCCGACATTTGCGAATGCGGCGCGGCAGTCGTTTAAATTCGAACCAGGTGCGAGGGCGGCAAATGACCGACACGGAAGACCGCATTCGCCGGCGCGATGACGAGGAAGCGGATATCTACGACGAGGACGGCAATGTCCGCGGCGATTTCCTGGCGCTCGTCGGCGCCGCGATCGCCGATCGCGATACGCTGTTCCTGCGCGGGAATGTCGCCCGCCTGCATGAATCCGAGATAGGCGACCTGCTCGAATCGATCCAGCCGGATCAGCGCCTGGCGCTGGTGCGCCTGCTCGGCGAAGACTTCGACATGACGGCGCTGACCGAGGTCGACGAGGCGATCCGCCGCGAGATCGTCGATCAGATGCCGAACGAGCAGATTGCGGCCGCCATCGGCGAGCTCGATTCGGACGATGCCGTTTACATTCTCGAAGACCTCGACAAGGAGGACCGGGAAGAAATCCTCGCCCAGCTGCCGTTTACCGAGCGGGTGCGGCTGCGCCGGGCGCTCGACTATCCCGAAAGCTCGGCCGGACGCCGCATGCAGACCGAGTTCGTCGCCGTGCCGCCGTTCTGGACTGTGGGACAGACGATCGACTACATGCGCGACGAGGAGGATCTGCCCTATTCCTTCTCGCAGATTTTCGTCATCGATCCGACCTTCAAGCTGCTCGGCGCCGTCGATCTCGATCAGATCCTGCGCACCAAGCGGCAGACGAAGATCGAGCAGATCATGCGTGAGACCAATCACCCGGTTCCCGCCGAGATGGACCAGGAGGAGGCCGCCCAGCTCTTCGAACAATACGACCTTCTTTCGGCTGCCGTCGTCGACGAGAACGGCCGGCTGGTCGGCGTGCTGACCATCGACGACGTCGTCGACGTCATCCACGAAGAGGCGGACGAGGACATCAAGCGCCTCGGCGGCGTCGGCGACGAAGAGCTGTCCGACAATGTGATCTCGACGGCGCGCTCACGTTTCCTGTGGCTTTTGATCAATCTCGGCACGGCGATGCTGTCGGCCAGCGTCATCGGCCTGTTCGACGCCTCGATCGAGAAGATGATCGCGCTTGCGGTGCTGATGCCGATCGTCGCGTCGATGGGCGGCAATGCCGGCACGCAGACGATGACGGTGACGGTGCGCGCGCTCGCCACCCGCGATCTCGACATCTACAATGCCGGCCGCATCATCCGCAGGGAGGCCGGCGTCGGCATCCTCAACGGCGCCGTCTTCGCCACGATCATGGGCCTTATCGCCGGCACCTGGTTCCAAGACTATCAGCTCGGCGGTGTGATCGCGGCGGCGATGATCATCAATCTGATGGCGGCCGCGCTTGCCGGCATCCTGCTGCCGCTGCTGCTCGACAAGATGGGAGCGGACCCGGCGATCGCCTCGTCGGTGTTCGTCACGACGGTAACCGACTGTACCGGCTTCTTCGCCTTTCTCGGCATTGCCACGTGGTGGTTCGGCATCTGACGGATCGTCGAAATTGACTATTACGTAAAAGTCAATATTATTGCCGGTTCGACGACGGGGAACACATGCCGGTGAACAAATATTATAGCATAACGGAGCTCACGCGCGAATTCGGTGTATCGACGCGCACGCTCCGCTTCTACGAAGACGAGGGACTGATCCATCCGGAGCGGCGAGGGCGCACCCGTCTCTTCCGTCCGGCGGACCGACGGCTCATCGGAGAAATCCTGCGCGGACGACGGATCGGCTTCACCATCGCGGAGATCCGCGAGATCATCCAGGTCTACAAGGAACCGCCAGGCGAGCTCGGCCAGCTGAAGCTGCTGATGAAGCGCGTCGACGAGAAGCGTGAAGACCTTCGCCAGAAGCGCAAGGACATAGACGACACGCTGACGGAACTCGACAATATCGAAGAGGCCTGCCTCGGCCGCCTCGCCGAAATCGGCGTCACCACCTGAGACTTGCCGCAGGGCGGTTGCCGGCCTCTATTGTGCCTCAGCGCTGCATTCGCCGGCTATCGTCTGGACCTGCTCATTGTTCTGCGGATCGATTTTCCCTGTCTGCAGCGGTATGAGCAGAGCCTGGGCCTGCAGTTTGTCGAGCGTGCACTGGCAGAAGCCGCGGCAGAGAGCCTCGCCTTGCTGCTTGACGCAAGCGGCATTGCATTGCCTTAGGTAAGTTTCGACCGGATCCGGCTGCGACGGCGGGACGACAAGGGAAAATCCGTAAGCGATCGCAATCAGCACCGGCTGGTGAATGAGGTAGAAGGCAAGGCTGTGGCGGCCGAGCCTCGCCGGCAACCGGGAGCCTGTTCCGATGGCTGCAAGCCGATGCGGGAGCCTGGTTCTGATGGCGATCAAGGCGATGCTCAACCCGACAAAGAACGGCAATGCCCAGGGAAACAGCGGCACGTAGTCGTTGGAGCGTTGCGGCATTTCGGCGAGGCCGATCCATGCGAGGTATCTGGGATCGAAAACGGACGAACGCAGCAGGCCGGGTGTGCCTAAATTATCGAGGATCCAGGCGGCAAGAAGCGCGACCGTGACGAGGAGCGTGAAGGCGAGCGGCAACCTGATGAAAACGACGCCGATGAGCGTGAGCACTGCGATACTGTGCAGGATGCCGAAATAAATCCAGGTGTCCGGCATTGCAATGCGGGTGGCGACCGAGATGACCGCGGCGGCCACGGCAATCATGCCGAACCGCTTCCAGAAGGACGGCCAGCGGATCTCCGGCTTGCTCGAGAGCACCAGGCTGATGCCGACGATGAAGAGAAAGGTCGTGGCGATCGCCCGAGCATAGATTTTCAGCCAGCCGGTCTCGGCCGTGCCCGGCGCGAGATATCCCATGAATTCCATGTCCCAGGTGAAATGGTAGCTTGCCATGGCGACCAGCGCGATGCCGCGCGCCGTATCCAATAGACCGATGCGCGGCGGTCTTGCCGCCGCATCTGCCTGCATTGCCGGCATTGTCATCAAAGTCCCCCGGTCAGATCATTTCCGTCGTTCGACGGATTGTCGCGGCGAAGAGCAGAAAGCTGGAGATTTGATGGCGGGCCGGCATCCATGATCGCCAGCCGCGCCTGCGAGAAAAACTGCCGCCGTGTCAGCACGAAGATGACGGTCGCCGTCGTCAGCATGAAGACATAAGGGTTGATGAACCAGCCGAGATAGCCGATCGACAGGAAGATCGCCCTCAGCCCCTCGTTGAAATTGCTACCGGCGATGACGTTCATGCGGATGACGCGCTCGGCGGCCCGCTCGGCGGCGATGATGTCGCTCTCGGTGTCGCGCATCATCGGGATGGAGCCGAAAAGGATGGTGCAATAGTTGAACAGCCGATAGGACCAGCCGAACTTGAAGAAGGCATAGCCGAACAGCGCCGCCAGACCGCCGACCTTGAGCTCGAAGGCGGCATGGCCGCCATGGAAGACGACGGGCAGGTCGGCAAAGACGGCGTCGACCTTTTCCGTCGCGCCGAGCAGCGCAAAGCAACTGCCGAGCGCAAAGATCGAGGTCGAGGCGAAAAAGGCAGTACCGTTCTGCAGGCCGGACATGATCTGCGTATCGATCATCTTCAGGTCGCGACGCAGCGAATTGTAAATCCACTCCCGGCGCCGTTCGGTCATCGCATGAGTGAGGCTGGTGCGTCCGAAGAAGGTGCGACCCTTCAGCAGCCAGGAATAGCCCATCCAGACACAGGCAAAGAAAGCCAGAGCGATGTAATCCGCCGTCGTCATCAGTGATTCACTCTCCGCATGAATGCGGCCACCTTACATATGCGCTGCGATGCTGCAATGACTGGCAAGCCGGGGCGGCCGGATTTGGAGTGCACGGCGTCCGCAGGTCGCGTTCGCGACGATAGAGACTTTGAAAAAGCGATTCCGATTTTCAGGCCTATACGCTAGTTTGCGATGTCGCACCGACTCCATGCGATGTCGGTTCGCCGCGCGGCTCGGAACCCGGCAGCGTTTAAGCTTAAATTCCAGTGTTCAAAAGGCGCATCCATGTTTCTTTCGGTATTCGACGTGTTCAAGATCGGTGTCGGACCGTCGAGCTCGCACACGATGGGTCCGATGTCGGCTGCCAACCGGTTTCTCGACCTGATCCTGTCGAGCGAATGGCCGCGCCCGTCAGGTGCTCAGGTCGCCGCGATCAACGTCAGCCTGCATGGCTCGCTCGCCCATACCGGGATCGGCCATGGCACGGGCAGGGCCGTCATTCTCGGACTGATGGGTGAGGCGCCCGACAGTGTCGATCCCGACAAGATGGACGGCATCATCGATATGGTGGAGCGCACCGGCCGCATCACGCCGGCGGGGCATCCGGCCTACCAGTTCCAACCGAAGACCGACTTGATCTTCGACAAGAAGCAACCGCTGCCAGGCCACGCCAACGGCATGATCTTTTCCGCTCATGACAGGGATGGCCGGCTGCTCCTCAAGCGAATCTATTATTCGGTCGGCGGCGGTTTCGTCGTCACCGATACCGAACTCGAACAGATGCGTGCCAAGAAGAACGCGAGCAGTGGGGCGCGTGTGCCCTATCCCTTCTCGACCGCCAAGCAGATGCTCGAGATGGCGGAGCGCTCCGGGCTTTCGATCGCGCAGATGAAGCGGGCGAACGAGGAGAGCCAGCGCAGCCAAGAGGAGCTCGACCAGGGGCTCGACCGCATCTGGGACGCGATGCGCTCCTGCATCGAGCGGGGTCTCGAGGTCGAGGGCATCATGCCCGGCGGCCTCAACGTCAAGCGCCGCGCCCGCCGAATCCACGACAAGCTTCAGGAGGAGTGGCGCAGCAATCGCGTCAATCCGCTGCTCGCCAATGATTGGCTGAGCGTCTATGCGATGGCCGTCAACGAGGAGAATGCGGCCGGCGGACGCGTCGTCACCGCACCGACCAACGGCGCGGCCGGGGTCATTCCGGCGACGATCCGCTACTACGAGCATTTCCACGAGGATTGGGACCAGAACGGTATCCGCGATTACCTGCTGACGGCCGCGGCGATCGGCGGCATCATCAAGCACAATGCCTCGATCTCGGGCGCCGAGGTCGGCTGTCAGGGCGAGGTCGGCTCGGCGGCTGCGATGGCGGCTGCGGGGCTCGCGGCCGTGATGGGCGGCACGCCGGAGCAAATAGAGAACGCCGCCGAGATCGCGCTCGAACATCATCTCGGCATGACCTGCGATCCGGTCGCGGGCCTGGTGCAGGTTCCCTGCATCGAGCGCAATGCGCTCGGCGCGGTCAAGGCGGTTACGGCGGCATCGCTCGCCGTCAAGGGCGACGGCCAACATTTCGTGCCGCTCGACGCCTGCATCGAGACGATGCGCCAGACCGGCCACGACATGAGCGAGAAATACAAGGAAACCTCGACCGGCGGCCTGGCCGTCAACGTCGTCGAATGCTGAGTTTGTGGACTCCTGGTGGTTGCCGCTTGACGCTCGCTGCCAAAAGGATTTCAACGGCAGCATGGCATTGCATCTCATCAAGCTCTGTGTGGGCGCCGACTCGATCGACGATTTGCGCGAATGGGTGGCGGAACGGTCGCTCAGCGCCATAGCCGCCGGCCTCGAGCCGCATTCGGTGCACACGACGCGCATGGTGCCCAAACGCATGGAAGAACTGCTCGACGGCGGCTCGCTCTATTGGGTGATCAAGGGACAGGTGCAGGCGCGCCAGAGGCTGCTCGACATCGAGACGTTCACGGACGGCGAGGGAATTTCGCGCTGCCGCCTGATGCTCGGTCCCGAGGTCATCGAGACCGCGGTGCAGCCGAAACGACCCTTCCAAGGCTGGCGCTACTACGTACAGGACGACGTTCCGCCCGACCTGACAAGCCTCGGTGCCGGCATCGCTGAAATGCCGGCCGACCTCCGCCGCGAGCTTACCGAACTCGGCCTGCTCTAAAACTCAGCGCAGGCGCAACTGCACCGGCGCACCGCCGTCCGGCGAGGTCACATGCAGGTGAATGCGGGCCTCCGGCTGAGAATAGCGCCAGGCGCGGGCGCCATGGCAAAGCAGCAGATTGATGAGATCCCGGGTTTTCGGCGATTTCGCCTTCGGCCGCTGCAGGCCGATCTCGGCCAGGCGCAACGCCGCCTCGTGCAGAGGATGCAGGGATGAACGCGTCCTGGCCGCAGCGCGGCGCTCTGAAGGCGTTCCCGGAACATTCTCATTAATCGCCATTGTTTTCCCCGTAAGCAATACTGATCGAGTTCAAAAATGGTGGCCGGAAACGCAAACACCGATTCCGGCCGGTACCGATGCCGCCGACACCTCTGTGGGCAGCATCGAATAGCTCATTGGGCGGCTGCCCAGCACTTGACGCCGGCCTTCTTCAAGGCCTTGCAGGCGTTGACGGCATCACGCTGATCGTCGAAGCCGCCGAAACGAGCGCGGTAGACCTGGTCGCCACCGGCGCCATAGGCGACGGCGAAGGGCTTTGCCGAGGCGAGCGCCTTGCCGCCTTTGCTCTTTGCGCCTTCCAGCAGGTCCATCGCCATCTGCCGGCTCGGCGAAACGCCGACCTGCACGACCCAGCCGGTTGGACCAGCATTGGTCGAAGCGGCATTGGTCGAAGCGGTCGTGACATGATCGACGCCGGCATCCTCCCGCTCCACCGGCGCTGCGGCCGAAGTCTGCGGCTTGAAGGTCGAGGTCTTGACCTTGGTGGGTGCAGGCATCGCCTGCGCCACCAGCGGGTTATCGGATTTCGGTGCGGCGGTCTCTGCATAGGCGACTTCGGTCTCTGCGACCTGATAGCGCGCATCCGGCAGCGGCCCCTTGTGCGGTAGGCTGAGATCGGCTGCAGCAGCCGAGACCGGCGGCTGCGCCGCCGTGATCGTCTTTGCGAGCTGCTGCGGTGCCTTCTTCGGCAGAACGGGGGCAGGCGTTTCGATGATTGCCGGCGCGGGGGCAGGGGCTGCCTGGGCGATCAGCGCCGAGGATCCGCCGCGGCTCGATGCCTTCGGCAGGTAGGTCGCGATCAGGTTGCGCATCTGGGCGTCGCGGGCAGGCGTCGAGGTGCCGCCCATCACGACGCCGACGATCGACTTGCCGTCCACCTGCACAGAGCTCACCAGATTGAAGCCGGCTGCGCGGGTATAACCGGTCTTGATGCCGTCGACACCACGCACGGAGCCGACCAGGCGATTGTGACTGCGGATCGTACGGCTGCCGAACTTGAAGGCACGGGTGGAGAAATAACCGTAATATTGCGGGAAATGCTGGCGAAGGGCGATGCCGAGGCGGGCCTGGTCGCGCGCCGTTGTCATCTGCGCCGTGTTCGGCAGGCCGTTGGCGTTGCGATAGGTGGTGCGCGTCATGCCGAGAGCGTGCGCCTTGGCGGTCATCAACTGGGCGAAGCGATCCTCGCTGCCGGCGAGCAGTTCGCCGAGGGCGGTCGAGGCATCGTTGGCCGACAGGGTGACGAGGCCGAGAATACCTTGTTCGACGGTGATCGTGCCGCCCGCGCGCACGCCGAGCTTGGTCGGCGCCTGGGCTGCTGCATGAGCGGAGAAGGGGACCGGCGTGTCGAGACGGATGCGACCCTGCTCCAATGCTTCGAAGACCATGTAGAGGGTCATCATCTTGGTCAGGGAGGCGGGGTATTGCAGCCGATCGGCGTTCTCGCTGTAGAGAACATTGCCGGTTTTGGCGTCGACGACGATGCCGGCATATTTCGGATTGGCCGCTTTCGCTTCGACACTTGCCGAATCGACCAGGACGATCGTGACAGCCACCGAAAGGATCGCCAACAGCTTTGCCACAAAGCTGCCGGACCGGGACGATGATACGGAGGAGACTGACCTTGACACTATTCCACTCTTCGCTTGCATTTCAGTTATTCGGCAGGAACCGCGCACACTCCCCGCCGCACAGTTCGTCTTCTAAAATTACCGGTTGGGCGTTACCAATCCGTTTATGATGAATCGTTTCTTTCACTGTCCAGGGAGCATTTCAGGGGCTTGTCGCAGAACGGTTCATCAGACGCGCCTCCACAAAGGTCCGGATAGCGGCATCAATATGTTCCCAGTCGCCGAGATGGCTGCTGGAGAAGCGATAAAGGACGCTGAGATCCCTCCCGACCTTGATATCACGCTGGCAATCTCCGCTCGCCGCCTTGTCGGGGGCTGAAGGCAGTAGGCAGCGCACCACGTAGTCCGGTCCGCCTTTGACCGGCGCGGTCAGCAGCACCTCGTCGCCGTAGCCCGCGTCGGCGCGCAGACGATGCAGCGTCAAACCGTCGTGAAAGGGCTCGGCCGCCCCTTCGAGCAGATGCGAATAGATCGGCTCCAGACGTCCGGACATGTCGCGCGACATGGTGCTCTGGGCGATCTGCAGGAAGATCAGACCGGCGGATTGGGAGACGTCATCGAATCGAAGATGGTTTTCCTTGCCGTAGCCCAGCATATCGGGCCAGGTGAGATAGAGGTCGACGCGCTCGGCGGCGCCGTCATGCCTCTGGCTTGGGAAGCGGATGGTGTTCTCGGGAAATTTGACCGTATCGCGGCCGATGGTCAGCGTGATCTCGGCCGTGCTGTCGGTATTGCCGGCGAGCGAGATATGCCGGCCGAACCAGCGCCCGCCGATGCTGATCGCAACAGTCAGCACCGCAAGAACGGCGATGACCGCCATGGTGCGGAGGAGGAAGCCCGTGGAAAGAAGCGGCTGCTCGTCGGGTGCGCTCTGCGCGGTTCGGCTCATGGCGGGTCTTCGCGTTACGGCCCGCCGCAGGAAAGACATGAGCCGCCGGCGCCAATGATGAATCTCATCGGCATGATCCGACTGACAAGGTTAATACTTCACTAAGATTTCAAGGGGGTGGCCGCATCGAAAACGAAATGCTCGTCCCAAAAAGAGGCGAGCCGTCCCCGGGACAGCGGGAACGGCTCTTGGGCACCGGTCGGGGACGGGATGCGGGGACTGACCGGGCCGAAACCTGTGCCGGCTTGGCCGGCGGCTGGCTTACTTGACGCTACCGACTGCGACGGTGCGGCCGTCCTGAAGCTTCGACCAGCGGGCCGGATCGTTGGCGGACTGGCGCTTCAGATAGGTATATTCGGTGTCCGACCACAGCAGCACCTTGTTGCGCATGTTGTCGAGAATGAAGTCGCCGTGGTCGGTGCGCACCGTCAGCACGGCATGACCTTCGCCATTCGGCTGCAGCACGACCGTGATCAGCGTGTCGGATGGCGAGAAGCCGTCCTCGATCAGCATCTTGCGCTTCAGCAGGACGTAGTCCTCGCAGTCGCCGACGCTTGTGGGATAGGCCCAGCGCTCCTCGACGCCGTAGATCTGTTCATCCGTCTCCGGCTGGATCGAAGAATTGACGGTGTAGTTGACCTTGAGAATTTCCTTCCAGCGATCCTCTGTGAGGATGGCCGGCCCGGCATCGCCGCCGGCATAGGTGCATTCCGTTGGATTGACCTTGCAGAACTCATAGTGTCCGATCGGCGGGCTGGCATTGCCTGCCAGTGCCATGCTGGCGGGCGTTGCCTGTCCCGAGCCCGCCATGGTCATCGCGATGACACCGGCCAGAAGGCCGCCTTTCAGGATATTCGCAGTCGTCATTGCCGTCTCCCCTAAGTTGAGAGGAGAATGACATGGACGTTTTTATCTCACGCAAAATTACGTAATAGAATTATAGGCTTAGTTGAATCAAATACCGATAAAACTTAGCTCGAATGCGAATAAAATTTGGCACGTATTTGTGTCGAAATCGATTAAAATTGTAGTTGACGCGACAAGGGTTTCGCCGCTGGAAAGCCTGGGCTGCCGTCGCGCCGTTAAGGTTTTCATTGAGCCGGATAAATGACGGCGGCGTCGCGGCGGGGCGCGTGCGGTGGCGATGCGGGTGGAATCCGTCGGTGGGAACGGGCCGAAAGCCGAATATCGGTCGGATTCCAGAGTCCGGCATAAAAATTATTTTTGAGGAAAATCGCGGAATCGATCGGTGGCTGCGACGATTGCCGCGCTCATATCGGGATTTGCGGTGGAATGGGAAGCGTGCGGAAGGATCAGGAGCTCGCTTTGCGGCCAAGCGCGGGCCAGTTCCCAGGCGGTGACGAGCGGCGCCTCGATGTCGAACCGTCCCTGCAACAGGATGCCGGGAATGCCGGCAAGCCGCCCGGCGTTCTTCAAGAGGACGCCGTCCTCCAGCCATGCGCCGTTGACGAAGTAGTGAGTGATGATGCGGGCACGCGTCAAAACATAGGCTGGATCGGCCCAGCGCCGCGGCAGGCCTTGCGGATCGGCGAGCAGGATCGAGGCTGCCTCCCAATCGTGCCAGTCGCGCGCCGCCTTGAGGCGCGTCTCAGCGGCAGGATCGTTGAGCAGACGGTGGTAGGCGCGAGCCATGTCCTCATCCAGCACTCGCATGGTGGCGGGAACTGCTTGACGAAAACGGTGCCATTCTTCCGGAAAGAGCGGCGCCATACCGCGACACAGCCAATCGATTTCCGATCGCCGCGTGGTGGTGACGCCCGATATGACGATGGCGGCGACGCGTTGCGGATGCGTTTCGGCGTAGGCGAGCGCCAGCGTCGAGCCCCAGGAATTGCCGAAAAGCAGCCAGCTGTCGATGTCGAGAAAAAGCCGCAGCCTTTCAATATCGGCCACAAGATGCCAGGTCGTATTGAGCGAGAGGTCGGTTTCAGGATCGGCGGCACTCGGTAGGCTTCGGCCGCAATTGCGCTGGTCGAACAGGATGATTCGATAGGCATCCGGATCAAACTGACGGCGGGCGGCGGTCGAACAGCCCGAGCCCGGTCCGCCGTGCAGGACGAGGGCCGGCCGTCCCATCGGGTTGCCGCAGGCTTCCCAATAGATCAGGTTGCCATCGCCCGTATCGAGCAGGCCGTGATCATAGGGTTCGATTTCCGGATAGAGCGCTGACATCGGTTCGTGGATCTCGATTGAGGTGGAGGTTCTGCCTCTTGTCCATGACGAGGGGAAGGCGGACGGCAGGCGGGCAATCCCGGACGCAAAATCGCTCCCCGGCTCCGCGTGACTGCTTCCGACGGATCCCTGTCGCAGGTTGGTCCACCCATAATACTACATATCTACTGGTTGGAACGACTTGCGACAGGATTTCGCGCCAGCCATCCCTAGCCAGATTTGCCGCCGCTTGCTGATCGCTTGCAGTAGGGCTCCGGTCTTTCAACACGACCTGACCCGGTGTGCGGACCTGGCAAACGCTTTCGCACCAGTCCGTCACGAATTGGCCATCACCAAGGTCCGCGGCAAGGCGGCGCGATTTTCAGGCTGTCAAAGGAATTCCCGCAGCGTGTCGCGGGACTGGATCGACAGGAATTCGATCGCCACACCTTCAACGAAGTGACGCACGACGCGGCCACGCATGTTGCCGAGGCGCACCGCCGTTCCGATCGTGGGGCGCATCTCGACGTCGATGGCGGCACCCGACAGCGAAAGGTCCATGATGCGGCAGGTATAACGCGTGCCGTCCTCCAGCGTCAGTTCGGTCTTCGTATCGCGCGGCGTCAGGCGGTCGTGGCGACGATCTTCCGGCAGGCCGAGTTCGTGCTTGTTGGCAAGCCAGGTGAGCTGGGCGGCGAGCTTCTCGCGCTTGCGCTCGGTCGCATTGATCGACATGGTGAAGCCGCGGCCGTCGAGCGTCTGAACATAACCTTCGACGCGACCGAGATGGTCGATATAGGCGACTACCCGTTCGTTGGCGCGCGGTCGGCCGGAGCAGGTGACGTACATATCGCCGGGCGACATGTCGATCACCGTGCATTCGAATTCCTCGTAGTTCGCAAGCATCAGCCGGCCCTGCATATTGATCGGCACACGCTGGAAAACGCCTTGTTCAGGGCGCGGCGCAGGTCGTTGCGTCTGTGCTGGCTGGAACGAGTGCATCAAAGGGCTTCTTCATGAAAATTGGAGAGACCAATCTTTACTGCCAATCCATTAACAGAAGGTTGTTTCGCCCTATTGCGACATAGCCGAAAACGAGCATGCGCGGTGTCCCGAAACGAGACACTCAACGCGCCTGGGCACTCAGCAGCTGTGACACCATGCGGCGCATGGCTTGGCCGAACCCCATGCCCTTTGCCGCGACGATCTCGTTGATCGGGCGCAGTTCGGCGGGCGCGGCCTTGCTGAACTTTTCGGGCAACAGACGGCTGCGGTCGAGCGCCAGGAATTCCAGCGGCACGATCTCCAGCCAGCTCGCAGCCGCCTTCGGGGCGATCGCGCCGAGCAGCCGGTCGCAGGCGCCATCCGGCGAGCGCAACGGCATCATGATGATCTCGAACGAGGCCTGATGACCGATGGTGCTGTAGCCAGTGGCGTTGAACAGGGCCGGCATGGCATGGTCCATGACGCCCATAGCCGTGCGTTCGATATCGGCGTGCTGGCCGTGCGCCCAGAGGGACGAAAACCGTTCACCGCGCAGGTCGCGTCCAAAGAAATCGCAGATGCGGGTGCCGGCGAGCCGGAAGCCAATGTCTCCGCCGCCGCGCGCCTCAAGGATGAAGAGGCTTTGCAGAAGATGGGGAACGGCGGAAGGTTCGACCTGTGATTTCAGCGGCGCATCGGCAGCGCCGCGGATACGGTTCCAATAGTCAAAAATTTCGATGGTCGTTTGCACACGCATTTCACACCAACCTGTCCCATTCCGGGTCGTTTTCGGGCAGTCATTGCCCCTACAGCTTCTACCTTGCGGATTTCATGCCAAATCCCGGCCGTTAAGGTTAAGGAAGGGTTTCGCTTGAGGCGCAGCGTCTGCCATGGCAATCTCCGGCCATCGCTTCGACTTTCGGAGTTCTGCACAACCTTCCCGTCCGGGGTCTTTCCAGGGGTTCGGGTTACGCCGTCCGGCACTACGGGCGGCTTTTTTTTTGGTCATCCCTCCTGTATGGCTGGGGCCTCAACGAGGCGAACACAGATGAATGAGCAGACGGGCGAGCCGCAGATGACGCCCGAACCTTCCGAGGTCCAGCCGCGGGCGCGGCCCCCGCGCGTACCGGTCTTCAATCTTCCGCCGGCGCTTTTCTTCAGCCTTTGCCTGCTCGTCGTCATTTATGCGGTGCAGTCGCTCATTCTCTCGGACGACGCGGTGAGCTGGCTGCTGTTTACCTTTGGTTTCGTTCCCGCCCGCTATGTGATTCCGCTGTCGCAGCAGGGGCTGGAGCTGTTCTGGACGCCCGTCACCTATTCGCTGCTGCACGGCAGCGTCCAGCATATCGTCTTCAACGCCTTCTGGCTGATGGCCTTCGGCGCACCGGTCGTGCGCCGCATCGGGACGCTGCGGTTCCTGTTCTTCTGGATCTTTTCCGCCGCCGCCTCCGCCGCCCTGCACGCGGTCCTCAACTGGGGCGACGTGTCGCTGCTGATCGGCGCGTCGGGCGTCATTTCCGGGCTGATGGGGGCCGCCTGCCGATTCGCCTTTCCGGCCGAGCGACGGCCGATGGCGGTGGCGCATCTCAACGCCCGGCTTTCCTTCATCGAGGCGCTGAGAAGCCGGACGGTCGTCATCTTCATGCTGCTCTGGGTGGTCGGCAATGCCCTCATCGCCGTCGGCATCCCACTCGTCGGCGACAGCGATCAAGGGATCGCCTGGGATGCCCATATCGGCGGCTTCGTCTTCGGCTTCTTTTTGTTTTCGCTGTTCGACCGGGCGCCACGGCCGCCTGCGGAACCGACCGGAACAGAGAAGGACATGTTGCAATCCTGAGCCGGGCGGTGCACGATTGAACCATCCGTGATTGGGGGGAGAAACCGCCGCGGATGCCTGCGACACGTGTCACAGGTTCGACATAGGAGGTTCGAATGACCAGTTCAGTCAAAGCAATCCTCGACCTGAAGGGCAGGGACGTCGTCACCGCCGGGCCGAACACCACCGTCGCAGAGGCGGCCGTCATTCTGAGCAAGAAGAGGATCGGCGCCATAGTCGTCGTCGGCATGGAAAACCGGATTTCCGGCATGTTCACCGAGCGCGATCTCGTCCATGCCATCGCCAAGCACGGCAAGGAAAGCCTCGATCAGCCGCTCTCACAGCTTATGACGTCAAAGGTCTACCGCTGCCACGAGGAGACGACCGTCAACGAGCTCATGGAATTGATGACCAGCCGCCGTTTCCGTCACGTTCCGGTCGAAAGCAACGGCAAGCTTGCCGGCATCATCTCGATCGGCGACGTGGTGAAGTCGCGCATCGCGGCGGTCGAGCGCGAGGCCGAGGAGATCAAGGCCTATATTGCCGGCTGAGGTTTTGGCTGTTTGTTCAAGCGGCGCGTCGTCCCAAAACGCCTGCCGGGGCGACGCGTCATGGAGCGCTGGCGTAGACTTCCTGCATGCGCTCGATCTCGGGGAGCCTGGCTCTGGCTTCTTCGTAGCCGCGTTCGATCGCCTCACCGGCCCGGTGGAATTCTGAAAGGCCGATATAGCTGAGGCGCGGCTGCAGCGAAATGTCGGGCGGATCGCCGGCAAGGCGGGCGCGGGCAATCCTGTCCTGGATGATGTTGAAGGCCTGCACCATGACGCCGGTCATGCCGAGGCGGGCATAGGGCGCCTCTTCCTGTTTCTGCACTTCCTGCGGCGAGAGGCTGGCATTGTGCCGGACGACGGCCGAGCGCCCGTAGAGATCGTAATTGAGATTGACGGCGACGACCAGCGGCTGCTCATAGGCGCGGCAGACGGAGACGGGAACCGGGTTGACCAGTGCGCCGTCGACGAGCGTGCGATGATTGCTGCGTACCGGCTCGAAGATGCCCGGCAGCGCATAGGAAGCACGCAGCGCCGTGATCAGCGAACCATTGGCGATCCACACCTCGTGGCCGGTATTGACCTCGGCCGCGACCGCGACGAACGGCCGGTCCAGATCCTCGACGTTCAGGCCTTCGAGATGCTCCTGCATGCGCTTGGTCAGCCGCATACCGCCGAACAGGCCGCTGCCGCCGATGGTCAGATCGAGCAGACTTGCGATGCGGCGCATCGTCAGCGAGCGCGCGAAGCTTTCGAGTTCATCGAGTTTGCCGGCGAGATAGCAGCCGCCGACCAACGCGCCGATCGATGTGCCGGCAATCATGCCGATCTCGATTCCGGCCTCGTCAAGGGCGCGCAAGACGCCGATATGGGCCCAGCCGCGGGCCGCTCCGCCGCCAAGCGCGAGCGCGATCTTGAGTCTCTTGACGGGCGCGGGCGCAGGAATTGTCTCGAGTATCGTCGACATACCGGAACCGGAACCTTGGCCTTCAGCGCTTTGACGGTGCAGAGTCCAGTTCAGCATTGCGCTCTCCCCTCCCAGCAGAACACGTATGTTACGATAGTGTGCCCGTTCAGTTGCCAAATGGTATATAGAACCGGTTTCTGGCACAATAAGGGGCAAATGCCGGGGAGGGCGGTCTATTTTCCGTATATGTCCTGCGGATCGAAGTGACGCTCGTCATCAACGATATCGAGCATCGGCTTTCCGTCCCGGAGCGTGACCGTCCGATAGAAGCAGGACCGGCGGCCGGTGTGGCAGGTGGCGTCGTGTCCGGCGACCACGACCTTCAGCCAGATGGCGTCCTGATCGCAATCGGTGCGAATTTCCTTCACCGTCTGAAGGTTGCCCGACGTCTCGCCCTTCTTCCAGATCTTGCCTCGCGAGCGGCTGAAATAATGGGCCGTGCCCGTCTGGATGGTCAGCGCCAAGGCCTGGGCGTTCATATGCGCCACCATCAGCAGTTCACCATCGCCGGCGTCGGTCACGATCGCGGTGATCAGGCCGCGGTCGTCGAAACGCGGCGTGAAGTCGCCGGCGTCTTCCAACGCCGATTTGTCCTCGGATGGTTGATTGAAGATCAGTTGACTCATCGCGGCCCTCCTGAGGGAGCCGGTATCAGCGGCTCCGCACCATGCTCATGAAACGGGCCTGATCGGCCGGTTCCGTCTTGAACGTTCCCGTAAACGTTGTCGTCAACGTGGTCGAACCCTGCTTCTGAACGCCGCGCATCGCCATGCACATATGTTCGGCCTCGATCATCACGGCAACACCGCGCGGATTGAGCGTATCGTCGATCGCCCGGGCGATCTGGGCGGTCATCGTTTCCTGCGTCTGCAGACGCCGGCCATAGATTTCGACGACACGGGCAATCTTCGACAGGCCGAGGACGCGGCCATCAGGCATATAGGCGACATGGGCCTTGCCGATGATCGGAACCATATGGTGTTCGCAATGCGAATAGAACGGAATGTCCTTGACGAGGACCATGTCGTCGTAACCGGCGACCTCCTCGAAGGTGCGGCCAAGCACATCTTCCGGCGCCATGTCGTAACCGGCGAAAAGCTCGCGGTACGCCTTGGCGACGCGGGCGGGCGTTTCAATCAGGCCCTCGCGCGCCGGATTATCACCGGCCCAGCGCAGCAGAACGCGAACGGCCTCCTCGGCCTCCTGCTGGGAGGGACGATCCGAGTCACGGTTCGGCTGCGGAAAGTTCTTTACGATGGCGTCCATGATCAATGGTCTCCTGGCCCGCATCGCGGACCCATCTGTCGGAATCGCCACTGGTCAGTCCCATGCGGGAATTCATGCACCTTTGGCAGGCTCCGGGGCTTTCAGGGCAAATTCAAACGCCCGTCCGGCACGGTTTCCCAATCAAACTTACACAAGGCCATTGCATTTTAATGGCCTTCGAACGACATACATATAGGAAGACGGCCATCCTATGTAAGTATGCTCAGACGACACGGTGTGTTTTTTGTTTCGATGACAATAACCCCCCAATCAAGGCCGATCCGCAGCGATTTGGAGCGGAAATCCAGCATGGACGACATCTACAACAGCAAAATCCTCGAATTCGCCGGCAATATTCCGTTGACGGGGACGCTGGAGGATGCCGATGCGACCGCCCAGGCTCATTCCAAACTCTGCGGCTCGAAGGTGCGGATCTGGCTGAAGATGAACGGCGATACCGTGACCGGTTTTGCCCATGACGTAAAGGCTTGCGCGCTCGGGCAGGCCTCGTCCTCGATCATGGCCCGCCATGTCGTCGGCGCGACATCGGGCGAATTGCGGCAGGCGCGCCTGGACATGCTTGCCATGTTGAAGGCCGATGGAGCAGGACCTGCCGGCCGATTCGAGGACATGCGCTATCTCCTGCCCGTGCGCGATTACAAGGCCCGCCATGCTTCGACGATGCTGACTTTCGACGCGGTCGTCGATGCGATCGGACAGATCGAGGCGAAACGGGCGGAAATTGTCGAGGCGTAACCGAGATGTGCGAGTTCTGTGCCCTGCAGGCCAGCGATGACGACGACGGCGGAGCCGCCGGATCCGAAAAGACGCGCAAATCCGCGGCACACCGTTCCCGCAACTACGCCGGCTCCTTCCGCAAGACTCCCGATCGCCTGCTCGGCATGGGACTCATCCGTCTCTATCAGCTGACGCTTTCCGGCTTCGTCGGCAATTCCTGCCGCCATATCCCCACCTGCTCGGAATATGGCTACGAGTCGATCGCCCGCCACGGCCTCTGGGCAGGGGGCTGGATGACGCTCTTTCGCGTCGGCCGCTGCGGCCCGGGCGGGACCAGCGGCCTCGACCAGGTGCCGGAGACGCTCGGCGACGATTTTCGCTGGTTGACCCCGTGGCGCTATATCGCCCTCGGACGCAAATGAGGGTGACGGCGGTGAGGATACCGGCGGAGGATTGTGTTTGTGAGGGCCGGGCAGCGGCGAGGCGTGAGGTGCAGTCACTGTTCGGTGACTACGATCGCGAAGGAGCGGGGGAGAGCGAGCGGCTATGAGCATGTTTGTCGCCCTTCTGCACAGCATCGTCCTGACGCCCGACCGCCGCGTCATCATGGAGGATCTGCGGGCGCTTGCCACAGAGCTCGGCTATCGCGCGCCGCGCACACTGGTTTCAACCGGCAATCTGGTCTTCGAAGCCGACGACATGCGCCCGCATGAACTCGAGGTCGCGCTGGAAGAGGGCTTCGAAGAGAAGTTCGGCAAACATGTCGATATCGTCGTGCGCAGCGATTGCACCTGGATGGCGCTCTGCGGCACCAATCCCTTCAGGGATGGCAGTGGAGATCAGGTCATCGTCCGCGTCATGCGCCTGCCAATCGATCCGGAGAAGGTGGAGGCACTGAAGCCGCTGATGGTGGAAGGCCAGCGCATCGCCGTTGTCGGCGGCGACCTCTGGATCGATTTCGCCGGCAAACCGAGCCAATCTAAATTGCTGTCGGCGCTGACGACCAAGCGGCTCGGCATCGGGACGATGCGTAACTGGAATACGGTCTGCGGCCTCGCCCAAATGATGATGTAGACCGGGCATCTTCCTTTACTCCCGCGGAAAATCTGAGTATCAGGCGGCAGCGCATCCAACAAAGGGAGGCGCGTCGTTGCAACCACCCGCATTCGTTGGCGGGACTGGACAAGGAGAATTTCGATGTCTGAAGCCATTTCCCTGATATTTCCCGATGGTTCCGTGCGCAGCTTCCCGGCTGGCGCGACCGGCAGGGATGTCGCCGAATCCATTTCAAAGTCGCTCGCCAAGAGTGCCGTCGCCATTGCGATCGACGGCACCGTGCGTGACCTTTCCGATGCCGTGACCGACGGCAAGATCGAGATCATCACCCGTAAGGATGGCCGCGCGCTGGAGCTCATTCGGCATGACGCCGCGCATGTGATGGCCGAAGCCGTACAGGAGCTGTGGCCCGGCACGCAGGTGACGATCGGCCCCGTGATCGAAAACGGCTTCTATTACGACTTTGCCAAGAACGAGCCCTTCACGCCCGACGATCTGCCGAAGATCGAAAAGAAGATGAAGGAGATCATTGCCCGCAATGCGCCCTTCACCAAGCAGATCTGGTCGCGCGAGAAGGCCAGGGAAGTCTTTGCCGCTAAGGGTGAGCAGTACAAGGTCGAGCTCGTCGATGCGATCCCGGAAGGGCAGGATCTGAAGATCTACAATCAGGGTGACTGGTTCGACCTCTGCCGCGGCCCACATATGGCCTCCACCGGCCAGGTAGGCACGGCTTTCAAGCTGATGAAGGTTGCCGGCGCCTATTGGCGCGGCGACAGCAACAACGCCATGCTGTCGCGCATCTACGGCACGGCATGGGCGGACCAGGCCGATCTCGACAATTATCTGCATATGCTGGCCGAAGCCGAAAAGCGGGATCATCGCAAGCTCGGCCGCGAAATGGACCTGTTCCATTTCCAGGAAGAGGGCCCGGGCGTCGTCTTCTGGCACGGCAAGGGCTGGCGCATCTTCCAGACGCTCGTCGCCTATATGCGCCGCCGGCTTGCCATCGATTATGAAGAAGTCAACGCGCCTCAGGTGCTCGACACGTCGCTCTGGGAAACCTCGGGGCACTGGGGCTGGTATCAGGAAAACATGTTCGGCGTGAAATCGGCGCATGCGATGACGCATCCCGACGACAAGGAAGCAGATAATCGTGTTTTCGCGCTGAAGCCGATGAACTGCCCCGGCCATGTGCAGATCTTCAAGCATGGCCTGAAGTCCTATCGCGAACTGCCGATCCGTCTGGCGGAGTTCGGTCTCGTGCATCGCTACGAGCCATCGGGCGCGCTGCATGGTCTGATGCGCGTGCGCGGATTCACGCAGGACGACGCGCACATCTTCTGCACCGACGAGCAGATGGCCGCCGAATGCCTGAAGATCAACGATCTCATCCTCTCGGTGTATGAAGATTTCGGCTTCAAGGAAATCGTCGTCAAGCTTTCGACCCGCCCGGAAAAACGCGTCGGTTCCGACGCGCTGTGGGACCGTGCGGAAGCCGTGATGACCGACGTGCTGAAGACGATCGAGGCGCAGTCCGAGGGCCGCATCAAGACCGGCATCCTGCCAGGCGAGGGCGCTTTCTACGGGCCGAAGTTCGAGTATACGCTGAAGGACGCGATCGGCCGCGAATGGCAGTGCGGCACGACGCAGGTCGACTTCAACCTGCCGGAACGTTTCGGTGCCTTCTACATCGACAGCAACTCCGAAAAGACGCAGCCGGTGATGATCCACCGTGCCATCTGCGGCTCGATGGAGCGTTTCCTCGGCATCCTGATCGAGAACTTCGCCGGTCATATGCCGCTCTGGGTGTCACCGCTGCAGGTGGTGGTCGCAACGATCACCTCGGAGGCCGATGCCTACGGACTTGAAGTGGCCGAGGCGCTGCGCGAGGCGGGTCTCAACGTCGAGACCGACTTCCGCAACGAGAAGATCAACTACAAGATCCGCGAGCATTCGGTCACCAAGGTTCCTGTCATTATCGTCTGCGGCAGGAAGGAGGCGGAGGAGCGCACGGTCAACATCCGCCGCCTCGGCAGTCAGGAGCAGGTTTCGATGGAGCTTGACGCCGCCGTCGAGAGCTTGGCCCTCGAGGCGACACCGCCGGACGTCCGTCGCAAGGCTGAAGCAAAGAAAGCCAAGGCGGCCTGAAAACCGCTGCCATCCGACAGCGCCAGTCTGGCGCTGTCGGAAATCTGAATGAGTCCGCAATATCCTCGTCGTGAACGAGGAGCGGGGGGTCATCCCGATGCCGCATTGCGACGGTTTCTCCGAGGCCGTCTTCTCGATGCGCCGCCGAACGCACAGTTCGAAGGAAGTGCGGTCGAGCCAAACCGTTTGCGGGAGATCAATCGAGGCTGGCGCCGTCGCCGCCTTGCGGCACGAGCTGTTCGTAGGAGGGCAGCGGCGCCTCCGGAGCCGGCTGGACACCCGGCGGCGGCGGCGTGCCGGCCGGCACCTGCTGCACCGTGCGTGCCGCGGGGCTCTCTGGTTGCTGCGGCTGGTGGTCCTTCATCAGAACTTCGACATCGGTGTTCCTGCCGGCAGCGACGGTGAAGTCGCGCTGATAGATCTTGTCCTTGTTGCGCGCGACCGCGGAATATTCGCCTTCGGCAAGGACCATGGTTGGAAAGGCGCTGACGCTTTCGCCGACACTGTCGCCGGCTGCCGTCAAGATCGACCAGGCCGTGTCGGCGATCGCCTCACCGCCGGCTTCGGAGACCAGCTTGAAGGTAATCTGGGCGGCGCGGTGCTGGATCGTTGCCTCTGTGAGCTTGCCAGCCTCGACCTGGATGTCGGCGCGGATGACGGCGTTGACGCTGCCATATTCGGAAACGATATGATAGGTGCCGGCATTGAGACGCACGACCGTGTTCGGCGAGACGTCGGCCACGACGAGACCACGCTCGCCATCATCGCGCACTTCCGAGGAATAGATCGAGAAGCTCAGCTGGTCGGGGCGGATGCGGGCATCGGCGCCGGAGACGGCATTGAGTAGTAGGCCGCCGGCATCAAGCACCATCACCTGCTTGTCGACCTCGCCGTCAGTGGGCACGGTCAGCTTCTTGGTGACGCCGGCGCGGCCGAAGGAGACATTGACGAAGTAATCGCCCGGAGCGAGCTGGAAGGCGGCGGGCCCGCCCTTGGCGCTGGCGACCAGCGGCAGCTTGCCGTCGGCTCCGGCGATCGGGCTGAAGACATACCAGGAAAGGCCGTCTTCGACAGCGGAGCCGTCCGCCGTCAGCTTGGCTTCCATCGCGACGTCGCGCAGCTTGGCGCCTTCGGGCGCGGTGCCGGGTGCGATGAAGGCGTTGAGCTTCGGCATTTTCGATGTCGAGTCGAGCTGTTTGAACTCTTTGAAGGCATCCTGCGCGCCGGCGCCGATGGGCATCAAGACCATCAGGGCGATGGCGAGGCCGATGCGTGCAACAGGCGAAATGCCAAACATCTGTTTCGTGAACCGATTGACTTCTGAAATCGCAAAGGCCACTTCAAGACCAACGCGATGGCAAATTCAAGACCCACGCTCTGCAACAGCATAAAAATGAAAGTTTCTCCCGTATGAAATCCGATATCAAGCTGATTGATTACCTTGCCGTGCGCCGTTCCATCCCCGCTTTCCAGATGTGTGAACCCGGCCCCGAGAAGGCCGAGATCGAGGAGATACTGCGGCTTGCCTCGCGTGTTCCCGATCACGGCAAGATCGCTCCCTGGCGTTTCATCGTCTATCGCGGAGATGAGCGCGCACGCCTCGGCGAGGAGCTCCTGAAACTCGCGCTCGAGACAAAGCCCGACCTTTCCGAAGAGATGATCCAGGTTGAGCGCACCCGCTTCACCCGGGCGCCCGTGGTCGTCGCCGTCGTCAGCAAGGCGGGGCCGCACATCAAGATTCCGGAATGGGAGCAGCTAATGTCGGCCGGCGCGCTCTGCCTCAACGTCATGCTTGCCGCCAATGCCACCGGTTATGTCGCCAACTGGCTGACGGAATGGTTCGCCTATGATGAGCGCGCCCACCCGCTGCTCGGCGTCGAACCCGGCGAAAAGGTTGCCGGCTTCATCCATATCGGCTCAACGACATTTCCGGCAATCGAGCGGCCGCGGCCGGAGCTTGCCGATACGGTGAGCTGGGTCGGCGGAGAGGACTGATGTTCTACACGACAGACAGCAATCGGCATGGCCTCGCACATGATCCCTTCAAGGCGATCGTATCGCCCCGTCCGATCGGCTGGATCGGCAGCAAGGGCAGGGACGGTTCGATCAATCTTGCGCCCTATTCCTTTTTCAATGCGGTCGCCGACCGGCCGAAGCTGGTGATGTTTTCCTCCGCCGGGCGCAAGGACAGCCAGCGAAATGCGACCGAGACCGGCGTCTTCACCTGCAATTTCGTCAGCCGCGATCTCGCCGAAAAGATGAACCTCTCCTCGGCGGCGCTGGCCTATGGCGACAGCGAATTCGACTTCGCCGGGCTGACCCCGAAACAGTCCGAACTGATTGACGCCCCCTATGTCGGCGAGGCTTATGCCGTGCTCGAATGCAGGGTGACAGAGATCATCGAGCCGAAGACGCTGTCGGGCGCACCTTCCGAAAACGTCATGGTCTTCGGCGAGGTGGTCGGCATTCGCATCGACGAGGCGATCGTCAGGAACGGTCGCCTCGACATGTCCATCGCCCGACCTGTGGCCCGCATGGGCTACATGGATTACAGTGAGGGCAGCGATGTTTTCGAGATGTTCCGGCCGCAGGTGCCAAAAGCGTAGTCCGAACGCAAGACATACAAAGGCTTAAGAAACGTGGTGAACGAATCTTAAACCTTTTGCCGCTACCGTCGCAGCAATGAATGCAGCGCGAGGAAATCGCGTTTAATTGCTGGGGCGTCGCGTGATCGTAGAAGCTTTCCTTCGTTGGATCGAAACGGCCAAGACCGGTGATCGGGCCCGGGCCGCGAACGCACTCGGTCGAGCCTATCTGCAATCCGAGATGAGCGGCGAGGAGCGGGCAGCAGCCGAGATGGCGATGACCTTTCTTCTCGATGATCCGTCGCCGCGTGTGCGGCTCGCGCTTGCCGAGGCGATCGCCTGGTCGCCTGATGCGCCGCGCAGCCTGATCCTTTCGCTTGCCGCCGACCAGCCCGAAGTCGCCTGCCACGCCGTCACCTGTTCACCGCTTTTGAGCGACGCCGATCTCGTCGATCTTGCCGCGCGCGGCAACGGCGCCACGCGCATGCTGATCGCGGCAAGGGCCTACGTCACGCGCCCGGTCTCCGCCGCCCTTGCGGAGGTCGGTGATGAAGAGGAACTGCTCTGCCTGCTCGAAAACGACGGCGCGGCCATCTCCAGCCAATCGCTGAAACGCATCGCCGAGCGGCTCGGCGATTGCTGCGATATCCGCAACCTGCTGCTCGACCGCAGCGATCTTCCGGCCGATGCCCGCCAGCTGCTCACTCAGCATGTCAGCAATGCGCTGGTCGGCCTGCCGCTGGCGCAGGCGGCGGTCGGCCTGCAGCGGCTCCAGCGCATCAGCCGCGAGGCGACCGAGGCAGCCATCGTTTCCATCGCCGGCGATGTCGCGCCGCGGGAGGTGCCGGATCTCGTCGAACATCTGCGCCTCGAGGGCCGGCTGACGCCGTCCTTGCTTATGCATGCGCTCTGCGCCGGCAAGCTTGATTTCTTCGCTGCTGCAATCGTCGATCTCACGGCGTGCAGCGAGCGCAGGGTGCGCTCGATCCTGGCGACTGGCCGCATGCATGCGGTGCGCGCCCTTTACGAATCTGCCGGCCTGCCGAGGGATATCAGCGTGATTTTCGTCGAAGCGACGCTTCTGTGGCGCGAGGCCGCTCGAAAGGCGCCGGGCAGCGTGCTAGGCACCGTCGGCGGCCGTCTTCTTGAAAAATTCCGCCATCACGACGGCTCGCATAGCGCGGCCGGAGAACTGCTCGATATGGTGGAAAAGCTTCATGTCGCCGAGCATCGGCAATCGGCGCGCGTCTATGCGGCGCTTGCGGCGGCCTAGTCGTTCAGCCGGGTTACCACCCAGGAATAGCTGGCGGATACGAAATGCACGGGTTTGGAAAGCGTCTCCTTGACGTCTTTGCCCGATGGGAGATGTGCGCGAACCTGGCCGGCGATGTTCTCAGCAAAGCCGGCGATGCCTGGTGGTTCTTTGGGGGCGGCAGGAGCGGTGCCGGCCGCGGCGGCAGGCGCCGGTTTCGGCGGTTCCGCGGCGGCGAGCGCTCTCGGCGCCTCGCACACGGCGATAACCGAGGGATAGCTGACATTGGCGTAGGCTTTGAGCCGGCGTTCGGCTTCGGCATCGCAAGCGGCAACGGTTTCCCAACGCTTGTCGACCGTCGCGACATAGCTGCATTGGCTGACGGAATCGTCGCAACCGAGAATGGTCATTGCGATGAGCACCGCTTGCATATTCTGCCTCCCTGGCTATTGAACCTGAATCGCCTTAGACGGCGCAATTCCAACCGAAACAAGGCGAAGGCATTAAATCTTCGTCATGTCAGAAAAATTTCTCGCCGCGCAAGTATTGGAAACCATCATGTCCGTCATTATCGCCCAGGAGCCGCCGCGCCAGGACGGCGTCATCCGGCTTCTCGATCTTTCCGACGCCTATGCAGGGTCGCTCTATCCCGCGGAGAGCAACCACCTGGTCGACCTCTCCTCGCTGGAGAAACCTTCGGTAAGCTTCTTCGTCGCCCGTAACGAGGGGGCGATCGTCGGATGCTGCGCGCTGGTCGAGGCCGGCGATGGTACGGCGGAGATCAAGCGCATGTTCGTCGACCCGCAGGCGAGGGGATTGAGGATCGCGAGCGGATTGATGAATGCGCTGGAGGCGATCGCGCGGGAAAAGCGGCTGACGGCGATCCGGCTCGAGACCGGCATCTACCAGCCCGAGGCGATCGCCCTCTACCGCAAATACGGATACCGGGAGATCGAGGCTTTCGGCACCTATCTTCCGGATCCGCTCAGCCTGTTCATGGAAAAGCGGCTGGGATAGCGGCCTGCGAAGGCACGTTCAGCCTTCGGCGACGCGCGGGATCGGTTTGGACGGCGGAGCCTGTTCGTCGATGACGATCGGCGGCACCCTCTCGCTGCTCTCGGCGCTGCGGGCCTCGTGGATCCATTCACGCCAGATGGCGACGATCAGCGCCATCAGCACCGGGCCGATGAACAGGCCGAGAAAGCCCATCGTCTTGACGCCTCCGACGAGGCCGAAAAAGGTCGGCAGGAAGGGCAGCTTGATGGGGCCGCCGACGAGCTTCGGCCGCAGCGTCTTGTCGACGATGAAAAGCTCGACGGTGCCCCAGACGAAGAGGCCGACGCCGGCAACATGCGAGCCGCTCGCCAGGAGATAGATCGAGACCAGCGTGAAGGAGAGCGGCGCACCGCCCGGGATCAGCGCCATCACGCCTGTCAGCACGCCAAGTGTCACCGGCGACGGCACGCCGGCAATCCAGTAAGCCACGCCGAGCACGATGCCTTCGCCGATCGCAATCAGCGTCATGCCCATGACGGTGGAACTGATCGTTGCCGGGACGACACGCGAAATGCGCTCCCAGCGATTCGGCAGGATGCGCTCGCCGAGCATGTCGATCTGCTTGGAGAAGGAGAAGCCGTCGCGATAGACGAAGAACAGCGCGATCAGCATGAAGAGCAGCGTCAGCAGAAGGTGGAAAGCCCCGCCGCCGGCTGCCAGTACGGCGCGATAGATGTTGCCGATGTGAGCGCCGCTGACCGCCTGGATGAGTTCGCCGAGAGCCCCGGGACTGCCGATATATTTCGTCCAGAGGTCATCGAGATAGGGGCCGGCAAACGGCAAGGCGACGATCCAATCCGGTGTCGCGGCGCCGGCGCGGTTGGCGTGGATCGCCCAGGCGAGCCAGGTGCGCACTTCGCCCGTCGTATAGGTGACGGCAAGCCCGATCGGAATGACCAGAAAGGTGACGATCATGACGATGGCGATCGTCGCGGCGATCGTCGTATTGCCGCCGACACGGGCGAGAAGCTTGCGATAGAGCGGCCAGCTGGCAAAGCCGATGACGAGCGCCGCAAGCACCGGCACCAGGAAGCCGTAGAAGAAATAGACGCCCGCCGCAACGACCAGCACCAGCAGCCAGCGCGCCGCCGAAATGGAGGGAATCAGCGGCGTGCGTGTCGGCGCCGACGACCCCAGCCATCGCGGTTCATGATTGCTTTTCTGACGGTCGAACACACCCACGCGCGCCTCTTCTTATTCTTGTACTCTGGTTATGGGCCATGAACCCGGCGGTTTCAAGGTCCGCACCGTGAAAGCTGATATAAAGCATCACTCATCGACCGCCCGGCATGGCGTCTTACTGCTGCGGGCGGCTGAGAACCTTGAAGGCATAGAATTGCGTCTTCTGATTGGCGGAGAAATTATTGTCGGAACTGAGGATGAGGACGTCGGTACCGTCCTTGACCTTGCCGAGCGACATGGCCTCGATATTATCGGGCACGAGGCCGATAGCTCTGAGATCGAGAATCTGGCTCTTGCGGGCCGGAACGACACGCTGGTCGTTCTTGGCGAGTGAGGGAATCGCGGATACGTCGGTGGCGCCGGCGAGATCGACCATCATGATCTTGATGTTATTGCCGAAACCCTCGGCATAGCTGCGCTCGACGGCGAGCAGGCGGTGATCGTCAAGCGCAAGCATTTCCGACATGCCGTTGTCATTGCCGCCGTCGGCCTTAGTGGCGGCCTGCGGGATCGGCGAGACCGGATAGACATACTCAGACTTCGGCTCGCCGCTTGCGCCGTCATAGCGGATGATGCGCGACAGGCTGCCCGTCGTCAGCGACGGCTTCGGCCCATCCTGGTAGAGGGCGGCTTCGGTGCCGACGAATACGTCGCCTGAGGGCGCGACGGCGAGATCCTCGAAAGCTTGGTTGTCGCGGATGCCGGTCGACTTGCCGATGGTCGGAGCAAAACCCTCAGGCAGCTTGAACTCGCGCACGAACGAACCGTCCGGCGCAGTGACGCGGATGAAGGGCGGCAGCAGCACCTTGGCGTCGCCTTCGCTGCCCCAGTAGATGCCGTCCTTGCCGAGGCGGATCGATTCTGGGTCGACGGTCTTGGCGGCGAAGGGTTCACCGTTCTTGTCTTTCAGCGTCACATGCTTGACAACGGAAACGCCCTTGAGGCCCGACGCCTCGACATCGATGTCGAGTTCATAGAAGCGGGCGGGTGCCTTGTCCGAACGGTCGTCGCTGATGGCGATATAGTGGCCGGTGGCGGCATCGAAATCGAGGCCTGATATGCCGCCGAATTCGATGCCGTTTTCCATCTGGCCGGTGGGTATAACGAATTCACCGAGATAGGAGAGGGAAATGCCGGCGGCGCAATCGCCGAAGGGGCAGGCGCTTTCGAAGGTGGCGCCGATATCCGTGGCATTGACGGTGACAGTGCTGGACAGGAGAACGAGAGCGGCGGTCGCGGCAAAACGCTTGGTCATGGCA
Source organism: Rhizobium aethiopicum (assembly GCF_900094625.1). Lineage (GTDB taxonomy): Bacteria > Pseudomonadota > Alphaproteobacteria > Rhizobiales > Rhizobiaceae > Rhizobium > Rhizobium aethiopicum. The sequence continues at coordinate 437,155 of NZ_FMAJ01000001.1, forward strand.
AAATCCGGCAAGAGTTGAAAACGTGTAATGGCGCAGGCGCCATTTCAAGGGCGCGCGCCATCCGCTTCATGCGCCGGTTGTTTGACGGAGTTGTTACGGTTCTTCGTCAGTTCCGTGAAATCGCAGGTGCTAAAATGCAGCGCGCCGGCCGTCTCTGTCGAACCGTTCGGCGCGCGTGGGACTTATTCAAATATCAAGGTTTTCTGCGAAGGCCGCACGCTCCTGGATGAAGCGGAAGCGGGCCTCGGGCTTGGTGCCCATCAGGTCGTCGACGGCGCTGCGGGTGCCTTCGAAATCCACCTCGTCGATCAACACCCGGAGCAGGGTGCGCTTGGCCGGGTCCATGGTGGTTTCCTTGAGCTGGGCGGGCATCATCTCGCCGAGACCTTTGAAGCGGCTGATCTCCACCTTGGCCTTGCCCTTGAATTCCGTCTGCATTAGCTCGGCACGGTGATTGTCGTCGCGCGCATAGGCGGATTTCGCCCCTTGGGTGATCTTGTAGAGCGGCGGCACGGCCAGGAAGAGATGGCCGCCACGCACCAGTTCCGGCATTTCCTGGTAGAAGAAGGTGATGAGCAGCGAGGCGATATGGGCGCCGTCGACATCGGCATCTGTCATGACGATGATGCGCTCGTAGCGCAGATCTTCCTGACGGTATTTCGAGCGTGTGCCGCAGCCGAGCGCCTGGATGAGATCGGCGAGCTGCTGGTTGGCGCCGAACTTCTCGCGGCCGGCGCTGGCGACGTTCAGGATCTTGCCGCGGAGCGGAAGGATCGCCTGGTTGGCGCGGTTGCGCGCCTGCTTGGCTGAGCCACCTGCCGAATCGCCCTCGACGATGAAGAGTTCGGCGCCTTCGGCGGTGTTCTGCGAGCAGTCGGCGAGCTTGCCGGGCAGGCGCAGCTTGCGCACCGCCGTCTTGCGGTTGACTTCCTTTTCCTTGCGGCGACGCAGGCGCTCCTCGGCGCGCTCGATCACCCAGTCGAGCAGCTTGGCCGCTTCGTTCGGATTGTCTGCGAGATAGTGGTCGAAGGGATCGCGCAGCGCATTCTCGACAAGACGCTGGGCCTCGACGGTCGCGAGCTTGTCCTTGGTCTGGCCGACGAATTCCGGCTCGCGGATGAAAACCGAGAGCATGCCGACAGCCGAGATCATCACGTCATCGGTGGTGATCTGGGCGGCGCGCTTGTTTTGCGTCAGCTCGGCATAGGCCTTCAAGCCCTTGGTCAGCGCGATGCGCAGGCCGGCCTCGTGGGTGCCGCCTTCGGGGGTCGGGATGGTGTTGCAATAGGAATGCACCTGCGGGTCGCCGCCATACCAGGTGATCGCCCATTCCATCGAACCGTGGCCGTTGGCCTTCTCGGTCTTGCCGGCGAAGATCTCGCGGGTGACGGTGAACTCCTTGCCCATCGTCGCCTGGAGATAATCCTTGAGGCCGCCGGGGAAATGGAAGGTGGCCTTATCAGGGACCTCTGAGCCTTCAGGCAGAACGCCGGGCTCGCAGCTCCAGCGGATCTCGACGCCGCCGAACAGGTAGGCCTTGGAGCGCGCCATGCGAAAGACACGGGCGGCTTCGAACTTCATGTGCTCCCCAAAGATCTGCGGATCAGGATGGAAGCGCACACGCGTGCCGCGGCGATTGTGGACGTCGCCCAATTCCTCAAGCCCGCCCTGCGGCAGGCCGCGCGAGAAGCGCTGGCGGTAAAGCTTGCGGTTTCGCGCCACCTCGACTTCGAGGAAGTCGGAGAGCGCATTGACGACCGAAACGCCGACGCCGTGCAGGCCGCCCGAGGTCTCATAGGCCTTGCCGTCGAACTTACCGCCGGCATGCAGCTTGGTCATGATGACTTCCAGCGTCGACTTGCCCGGCACCTGCGGATGGTTCTCGACCGGGATACCGCGGCCGTTGTCGGTGACGCTCAGATAACCCTGCAGATCGAGATGCACCTCGATGAAATTGGCGTGTCCGGCGACCGCCTCGTCCATCGCGTTGTCGATGACTTCGGCGAAGAGGTGGTGCAGCGCCTTTTCGTCGGTGCCGCCGATATACATGCCCGGGCGCATGCGCACCGGCTCGAGGCCTTCGAGAACGCGGATCGACGAGGCGCCATACTCATCCGCGTTCGAGGCGGCGGGGGCGGGGCGAGGCGAGGCGAGCGGTGCAGCCACCGGCGCACGTTCGGCCGCAGCCGCAGGCTTCTGGGCCTCCTCGCGTTTTTCAGAGAGGGGCATTCCGGAAAAGAGGTCGTTGCTGTCGTCCATGGAGCCGTTCAGATCTTCATCCTGTCTTGGGCGGACATCCGCCGTCGACCCAAAATCACCGCATTTCATGTCACGTTTGCGAATCAGGCAGATTTTGCCAGAAAGCAGCTTTATACGCGACACCGCCTCTTTTGGCGGGCTTTTCAGAAATGATTTGCGTTGCCGGGCGCGGAATGGCAAGCGGCGGCAGGCTTCAGGAAACCATCCGCATGCGAATGTCCACAAGTCATTGCACTGTTATATCGGCAATTGCGGCCTTTTTGCTGTTCGCAGCCGTGCTTTCCGCCAGCGAAGCAGCGCGGGCCGCCGATGCGCTGGCGCCGTTCAAGGACGATCTGTTCTCGAAACAGACCGTGCTGCAGACAGGCGACGACGGCGCCTACGAGGTCATCGACTATGACGAGATGCGCGATATCAACGGCCGCGACCAGATCCCGCAAAAACGGGTCCAGCAGAAATATGTCGCACTCGGCGTCCGCAAGGCCCAGGCGGACGAAACGCTGTCTCTCGACGGTATCAGGCTCGATGTCACCAGGGTGGGACAAGCTCAGAACGCCGCATTCACGGTGATCTTCATCCACGGCCGCGACGGCGACCGCCGGCTCGGCGCCAATGATTACAGCTTCGGCGGCAATTTCAACCGACTGAAGAACCTCGTCGCTGGCAATGGCGGCGTCTATTATTCGCCGACGGTCAGGAGTTTCGACAGCAACGGCGTTGCCGCGATCGAAGACCTGATCCGTTATGCCAGCGCCCAATCGCCCGGCCGGCCGATCATACTTTCCTGCGCTTCGATGGGCGGCCAGATCTGCTGGGGCGTTGCGCGGGACAGTGACAGCGTCAAGCGGCTGAACGGCATGCTTGTCATGAGCGGAGTCACCGATCCGGATTTCACCAGGAGCGCCTTCTACAAGGCCAAGCTGCCGCTGTGGTTCGCCCATGGCAGCCGTGACCCGGTCTATGCCGCGAGTGACCAGCAGGCGCTGTTCGAAAGCCTGCGCAAGGCAAGTTATCCGACGCGCTTCACGCTGTTTCAGACGGGAAATCATGGGACGCCGATCCGGATGATTGACTGGCGCAGGGTGTTGAACTGGATTCTTGCTCGCTGACGGCGATTTCGCACAAAGTCACGCGAAATCGCAGAGATTCCCGCGACATCAAGGGCATGATGCTTTTCTTTGCCGCCAGCTTTTGATAATGCGGCCGGGGACATGAAGTTTGTGGAAGGCCGGCATGACACCTGACGTGCGCCCGCTCGTGGCGGGAAATTGGAAAATGAATGGCACGCGTGCCTCCCTGGATCAGATCAAGGCGATCGCGGAGGGCGTTCGTCCGCCGCTCGCCGGCAAGGTCGAGGCGCTGATCTGCCCGCCGACGACGCTGCTCTACGTGGCAACCGCGCTCTGCACCGACAGCCCGCTTGCGATCGGCGCCCAGGATTGCCACCAGAAACCATCGGGCGCGCATACCGGCGATATCTCCGCCGAAATGATCGCCGACAGTTTCGGCACCTATGTGATCGTCGGCCATTCCGAGCGGCGCACCGACCATGCCGAGACCGACCATCTGGTGCGTGCCAAGGCAGAGGCGGCTTTTGCTGCTGAGCTCACGGCAATCATCTGCATCGGCGAAACGGCCGACGAACGCCGCGCCGGGCAGGAACTTGACGTCATCAAGCGCCAGCTTTCCGCCTCCGTTCCCGATGCCGCGACTGCCGAAAACACGGTTATCGCCTACGAGCCGATCTGGGCGATCGGCACCGGCGTGACGCCGACATCGGTCGATGTCGAAAAGGCGCATGCCTTCATGCGCGCGGAGCTCGTGGGCCGCTTCGGCGACGAAGGCCGCAAGATGCGCCTGCTCTACGGCGGCTCGGTGAAGCCCGCCAATGCCGCAGAGCTGCTCGGCATCGCCAATGTCGACGGCGCGCTGATCGGCGGGGCGAGCTTGAAAGCCGCCGACTTCCTCGCCATCTACCGGGCCTATGAGGCGCTGCTCGCCTGAGGCATTGGTCATTGCCCGGTTTATTCGTCTATTTATTCCGGGCCGAAGGGCTTGGAATAGGCGAGAGCCTCATGTAAAGAGCCGCCAGAATTCTTACTTATGTCCGTCTCCAGGCGGGCAGGACTGGACCCATGCAGACAGTATTGATTGTCATCCATCTCATGATCGTGCTCGCCCTCGTCGGCGTCGTGCTCATCCAGCGCTCGGAAGGCGGCGGTCTCGGCATCGGCGGCGGATCGGGCTTCATGTCGGCCCGCGGCACGGCCAATGCGCTGACGCGCACGACCGCGATCCTGGCGACCCTGTTCTTTCTTACCTCGCTCGGCCTCGGCATCCTAACGCGTTACGAGGGTCGTCCGATCGACATTCTCGACCGCATTCCGGCGACGAGCGGCCAGGGCAACGGCATTCTCGATTCGCTCGGCGGTGGCCAGGCTCCGGCAACTCAGCCGGCCGGCAACGGCGTTCCGAACGGCGGCGCTGCCGCTCCGGCACCGGCCGCCCAGGCTCCCGCAACGCCTGCGCCTGCAACTCAGGCACCGGCCGCCAGCGCACCTGCGGCGACTGCCCCGGCAGCTCCGTCGGCCACTGCTCCGGCGACGCCCGCGGCTCCGGCCACGCCGGCACCGGCTCAGCCCTCCGGCGTCCCGACGGGACAGTAAACCGGGCAATGACATAAACCGCCGGCAGGCCCTCGGGTCTGCCGGTTTTCTTTTGTGCAGATTCCCCCATCAGGCTCCGAAAGTTCTGGAAAAGAATTTTTGGGCTGGTGGAATCGTTATTGAAAAGGTATCCGGTGAAGCCCATGGCGCGATACGTATTCATCACTGGCGGCGTGGTTTCTTCCCTCGGAAAAGGAATTGCGGCCGCCGCTCTCGGAGCGTTGCTGCAGGCCCGTGGATATCGGGTGCGGCTTCGCAAGCTCGACCCCTATCTGAACGTGGACCCGGGCACGATGAGCCCGACCCAGCACGGCGAAGTCTTCGTCACCGACGACGGCGCGGAAACCGATCTCGATCTCGGCCACTACGAGCGTTTCACGGGGCGTTCGGCGACCAAGACCGACAACATCACCACCGGCCGCATCTACAAGAACATCATCGACAAGGAACGGCGTGGCGACTATCTCGGCGCGACGGTGCAGGTCATCCCGCACGTCACCAACGAGATCAAGGATTTCGTCACCGAGGGCAATCAGGACTACGATTTTGTCATCTGCGAGATCGGCGGCACGGTCGGCGACATCGAGGCGATGCCCTTCATGGAGGCGATCCGCCAGCTCGGCAACGACCTGCCGCGCGGCACCGCCGTCTATGTCCATCTGACGCTGATGCCCTATATTCCGGCGGCCGGCGAGCTGAAAACCAAACCGACCCAACATTCGGTGAAGGAGTTGCAGGCGCTCGGTATTCATCCCGATATCCTGCTGGTGCGCGCCGACCGCGAAATCCCGGAGGCCGAGCGCCGCAAGCTCTCGCTGTTCTGCAACGTGCGGCCGTCCGCCGTTATCCAGGCGCTCGACGTCGCAAATATTTACGACGTACCGATGGCCTACCACAAGGAAGGCCTCGACGACGAGGTGCTCGCCGCCTTCGGTATCGAACCGGCGCCGAAGCCGCGCCTCGACCAGTGGGAAGAGGTCTGCAACCGCATCCGTACGCCGGAAGGCGAGGTGACGATTGCGATCGTCGGCAAGTATACCGGCCTCAAGGATGCCTATAAGTCGCTGATCGAGGCGCTGCATCACGGCGGCATTGCCAATCGCGTCAAGGTCAAGCTCGAATGGATCGAGTCTGAGGTCTTCGAGAAGGAAGATCCCGCGCCTTACCTTGAAAAGGTGCATGGCATCCTGGTCCCTGGCGGCTTCGGCGAACGCGGCTCCGAGGGCAAGATCCATGCGGCGCGCTTTGCCCGCGAACGCAAGGTGCCTTATTTCGGCATCTGTTTCGGCATGCAGATGGCCGTTATCGAGGCGGCCCGCAATCTCGCCGACGTGCCGGACGCGTCGTCGACCGAGTTCGGCCCGGCGAAGGAGCCGGTGGTCGGTCTGATGACGGAATGGGTCAAGGGCAACGAGCTGCAGAAGCGAACCGCAGCCGGCGATCTCGGCGGGACCATGCGTCTTGGCGCTTACAAGGCGACGCTGAAGAAGGGCACGAAGATCTCGGACATCTACGGTTCGACGGATATTTCCGAGCGTCATCGCCATCGCTACGAGGTCAATATCGACTATAAGGATCGGCTCGAGAGCTGCGGTCTCGTCTTCTCCGGCATGTCGCCGGATGGTGTTCTGCCGGAGACGATCGAGTATCCCGATCATCCCTGGTTCATCGGCGTGCAATATCACCCGGAATTGAAGAGCCGACCGCTCGACCCGCATCCGCTGTTTGCAAGCTTCATCGAAGCGGCGACGGAACAGAGCCGCCTCGTCTGACGCATGCGCCGCCAGATCGCGCGGTTATGCGCGATCTGGTTCATCCGCCGTTCCAATTTTAGGCAGCCGCCGGCAACGGCCCGATATAGACCGAACGCGGGCGAATCAGCCGGCCGTCGAGCGCCTGTTCGCGGGCATGCGCCAGCCATCCGACCGTGCGTCCGATCGCGAAAACGCCGGTGAAGGCCTGACGCGGGAAACCGAGCGCTTCGAGCAGCAGCGCAGTATAGAATTCGACATTGACGTCGAGCGGCCGGTTCGGCTTGCGCGCCCTCAGGATCGCCAATGCGGCGGTTTCCACGGCTTCCGCCAGCGCGCCGCGGGCGCTGTCAACCTGGCCCGACGCGATCAGCGGCTTCAGCGCCCCCTTCAGCGCATCGGCGCGCGGGTCACGGACGCGGTAGATGCGGTGGCCGAAGCCCATTAGCCTCTCGCCACGATCAAGCGCTTCGGCAAGCCACCTGCCGGCATTATCCGGCGTTCCCACCGCATCCAGCATGTCGAGCACGGGGCCGGGCGCACCGCCATGCAGCGGTCCCTTCAGCGCGCTCAGCGCCGCCAGCACCGAAGAGGTGAGACCGGCCTGCGTCGAGGCGATGACGCGCGATGCGAAGGTCGAGGCGTTGAGGCCGTGGTCTGATATCGTCACGAGGTAGGTGTCGAGCGCCGCCGTCTGCTCCTGGGTGGGCAATTGTCCGGTCAGCATGCGCAGGATATCGGCCGCCTGCGGCAGCGAGGCGTCGGGCGCGATCGGCGTTTGACCGCGCTGCAGCCTGAGAATCGCCGGCAGGAAGACCGCCGGCGCTGCCAGAAGGCTGAGCGCAGTGTCGAAATCATCGCCGTCGGGCAGCCGGGCTAACAGCGCCCGCAGCGCATCGACCGGCAGGGCGAGCAGGGCGGCGTCGGCGGCCTTGAGGTGGTCGAAAACCTTCGTTCGCGCCTGTGCCAGCCAGTCGCGCAAGAGCGCCTCATCGAAGTTTCGCTCCATCAACCCGTCGAGCAGTAGCGCGGTGACGCGCTCATAGCTGCAGTCTGCGACCAGACGATCCAGCGATACGCCGCGGATGATCAGTCGACCCGCTTCGCCATCGACATCCGACAGCTGCGTTTCGGCGGCAATGACATCTTCCAGTCCATTTCTCATGTGGTTTTCTCCTTTACGGACTGGATGATCCGACCTAGTCTCATTGACGTCAATCTTGATGCAATTGATCAACATGAGGCTCCAATGCCGTGGCTGACCGCCGAGGAGGCGCTGCAGGCGCTGAAGACCAAGCCGCAGACGCTCTACGCCAATGTCAGCCGCGGGCGCATTCGCGCCAAGCCCGATCCCGCCGATCCCCGCCGCAGCCTCTATCAGGCTGCCGACGTGCAACGGCTTGCCGAACGCCATGCTGGCCGCCGCAAGTCCGAAAGCGTTGCCGCCGAGGCTATCCGCTGGGGCGATCCGGTTCTCTCATCGGCCATCTCCACCATCATCGATGGACGGCTTTTCTATCGCGGACGGGACGCGGCCGACTTTGCCGAGGCGGCGACGCTGGAGCAGACGGCAGCACTGCTCTGGAATGGTGCGGAAGTGCTGTCCTCCAAGACCGAGGCCGGGCGTGCCGCTCCGTCGCTTCAGGCTGCATTCGTGGCGCTTGCCGGGCGGGTGACATTGGATCTTCCGTCGCTCGGCCGCTCGCAGGCAGCCCTTCGCCACGAGGCGCAGAGTGTGCTCTCTACCGTCGCCGATGCGCTGGCGCCGGGGCCTTCGGATCAGGCGCTGCATCTCAGGCTGGCGACAAGCTGGCAGCGGCCGGATGCTGCCGATTGCCTGCGCCGCGCACTGGTGCTGCTTGCCGATCACGAGCTCAACGCCTCGACCTTTGCGGCGCGGGTCACGGCATCGGCGGGTGCTGCACTGTCGGCCGCCGTGCTTTCCGGCCTGGCGACATTGACGGGGCCGCTGCATGGCGCTGCCTGGCAAGGCGTTGATGCTTTGATCGAGACCGTCTGCGCTGTCGGGGCCGAACAAGCGATTCGCCGCACGCTTGCCCAGGGCAACCGCCTGTCGGCCTTTGGCCACCCGCTTTATCCCGATGGCGATGTCAGGGCTCTCGCGCTGCTTTCGCATTTTCCCCTGCCGCCGCAGTTTTCGAACCTCCGTGACGCCGGCGAAGCGGTGGTCGGCGAGAAGGTCAATGTCGATTTCGCGCTTGCCGCGATGGCCGCCGCCTTCGATCTTCCGAGGGAGGCGCCGATTATCCTGTTTTCCCTTGCCCGTTCCGCCGGCTGGCTTGCGCATGCGATGGAGCAGATCGACAGCGGCGAATTGATTCGGCCGCGGGCACGTTATGCAGGTCCTGCGCCCGACATGAGGAGCAGCGCTTGAGCGTTGCGCCGGTCTGCATTTTTTCGTCTAGGGAAATGTTCGAATTCGGCTATCATGCCTGACATGGAAGAAGACGGTTGGCGGGGCGTTTTCGCAGAAGCAGTTCCCGCACGGTCACGGGGGCTTTCCATGAATATGACGTTTCGCAACCTGTTTGCCGCCGCACTCGCTGCCGGCCTCATTCCGCATGACGCGGCGCTCGCGCAGTCTGCGGGCTGCGCGATCTCCCGCGATGCCGGCGCCCGCCAGGTGCTCAGTTGCCCCGGTGGCGTGAAGGTGACGGCCGAGGCCGGCGCGTCCTTCCGGTTGTCCGACCGCAACCGTGACGGCAGCCCCGATTCGGCATCGCTGCGGCGCAAGGCCATTCTCGTCGATGTCGACGGCAGTCGGCATACGGGTGGTTTCCAGGTGGTGACACCGCAGGCGATCGCCGCCGTGCGTGGCACGCAATGGGCCGTCGACGTCGCAGCCGGCAGGACTTCGGTGCTCGTCGTCAGGGGCAGCGTGGCCGTCCGCCGGCCGGTCGGCGAGCCGGTGGTGCTGTCGCCGGGTGAGGGCGTCGACGTGACCGGCGGAACCGAACCTCTCCTGGTGCGCCGCTGGCCTGCGCCGCGCGTCGCCGCCCTTCTTGCCCGCCTCGGCCAATAAGTGCCATGAGCCATCGCCTGCTGACCGTGATCGCGCTGCTGCTCGCCGGTCTTTGGGGCGCTGGACTCGGCTATCTCAATCTCAATGGCGGGATAGGCCTTCTCGACCGGATGGAGGCGTCGCTCGCCGATATTCGCAGCATCGCCGTCGGGGCTAAGGCGCCGCCTCCCGTCGTCTCGATCGTCGCGATCGACGACCGTACGGCGGCGGCCCATGGCTATCCTCTTGATCGGGCCACACTGGCGCGGCTCGTCAACGCGATCAACGCCTTGAAGCCGAAGGCTCTGGCGCTCGACATCCTGCTCGTCGATCCGGGACCGGAGGAGGGCGATGCGGCGCTGACCGCAGCCCTTGCAGGGGGACCGAGCGTGATTGCAGCGGCGGCCACCTTTGTGCAGAGCCGGCAGCGGGTCACCGACTTGGCGGACGATCCGCTTGCCGCCATCCCAGAGGCAGATCAGCTTCTCTTGCCGCTCCCGCGCTTTGCCGGTGCGGCGGCGGTCGGCGTCGTCAATGTCGCCACCGACCAGACCGGCACGCCGCGTTTCATTCCGCTGATCTCGCGCGCCGCAGACCGGCTGGATCCGGCTTTTCCGCTGCGTGCCGCCTCGGTGGCGCTCGGTGTCGATCCCAGTATCGAACGCGACGCCATCCTCCTCGGGGCGCTGCGCATTCCCACAGATATCGGCCAGCGCCTGCCGGTAACCTTCTATGGCCGGCACGGCAGCATCGCCACGTCAAGCGCCGCAGATGCGCTTGACGGCAGGCTGCCGGCCGAGGCGGTCACCGGGCGCATCGTCGTCATCGGCGCGACCGTCACGGGCGGCGGCGACGTCTTCCCGACGCCGTTCGATCCCGTCATGCCCGGCGTCGAGGTCATGTCGACGGCGATCACCCACCTCGTTACCGGCGACGGCATGGTAAGAGACCGCAGGATCAGGCTGATCGATGCCGGTATCGCCTTCGCCCTGCCACTCGTGCTGGTTTCACTGATCGCCTGGCGGCGGAGTGCTGCGGGCTATCTCATCATCGTGCTGATGCTGGTCGTCTGGGCAATGCTCAATCTGTCGGCCTTTGCCCATGGCTATTGGCTGAGCGCGGCGTTACCGATTGCCGCAGCGCTGCCGCCGGCGCTGGTCTTCGGCGCGGCCGAGCTCTGGCGCGACCGCGGCCGCGCCCGCCATTTCGCCGAGCAGAGCGCGCTGCTGCAGCGCATCGAGGCGCCGGGCTTCGGCGAATGGCTGGCGCGCCATCCGAATTTCCTTGCCGCGCCGGTGCGCCAGGACGCCGCCGTCATCTTCATCGATCTCTCGGGCTTCACAGGCCTCAGCGAAAACGTCGGACCGGTCAAGGTAAGCGAAGTGCTGAGCGGTTTCTTCGAAATCATCGACGAGGAGGCACGTGCCCATGGCGGCGCCATCACCAGCTTCATGGGCGATGGGGCGATGATCCTGTTCGGCCTGCCGGAACCGAGCGACGACGATGCCACCCGCGCCGTCGCCTGCGCGGTCAGACTGTGCGAGCGGACGCGGGCCTGGCTTGACGTTCATGCCGGGTTTGCCGAGAAGAAGATCGGCTTCAAGGTTGGTGCACATTGCGGGCCTATCGTCGCCTCGCGGCTCGGCACCGGCGACCGGCAGCAGATCACGGCGGCGGGCGATACGGTGAATGTCGGGAGCCGGTTGATGGAGATCGCTGCCCGCCACGGCGTCGAGCTGGCGCTCAGCGCCGAAATCGTCCGCGCCGCAGGCCCTGACAACGTGCTCCATACGTCAGGCCGCATCGAGGGTCCGTTGGAAACGGCGTTGCGCGGGCGGGCAAGCCATATCGACGCCTGGCTGTGGCGCAGCGGCATGCTTTGACAATCGCTGCGGGAGCGGCTAGGAACGGCGCAAATACCCCGCCGGCTGGCTCCGGCCATGGTGCATTCGCGCCTGACAGCTCCGAAAGATCGAACTCATGACAGAATTCAACGGCGTCGTTCCGGCGATCGCCAAGGCGTTGCAAAAGCGCGGTTATGCCGAACTCACCCCGGTGCAGCAGGCGATGCTCGATCCCAACCTCGCCTCTTCCGACGCTCTGGTTTCGGCCCAGACCGGCTCCGGCAAGACCGTGGCCTTTGGGCTTGCGCTGGCGCCGACGCTACTCGAGGGCAACGAGCGCTTCGGTGCTGCCGGCGCCCCGCTTGCGCTCGTCATCGCCCCGACGCGAGAGCTTGCCCTGCAGGTGAAGCGCGAGCTCGAATGGCTTTATGAGATGACCGGCGCGGTGATATCAAGCTGCGTCGGCGGCATGGACATCCGCAGCGAGCGCCGCTCGCTGGAACGCGGCGCCCATATCGTCGTGGGCACGCCGGGCCGCCTCTGCGATCATATCCGCCGCCACGCGCTCGACATGTCGGAGCTGAAGGCCGCCGTGCTCGACGAGGCCGACGAGATGCTCGATCTCGGCTTCCGCGAGGATCTGGAATTTATCCTCGACTCGGCGCCGGACGAACGTCGCACGCTGATGTTTTCGGCCACCGTGCCGGCTGCGATCGCCAAGCTTGCCAAGAGCTACCAGCGCAATGCCGTCCGCATCAGCACCGCGGCGGAGGAAAAGCAGCATGTCGATATCGAATATCGGGCCCTTGTCGTAGCCCCGAGCGATCGCGAGAACGCGATCATCAACGTGCTGCGCTATTATGAGGCGACCAACGCCATCGTCTTCTGTTCGACGCGCGCCGCCGTCAATCACCTGACCGCGCGCTTCAACAACCGCAATTTCGCCGTGGTGGCGCTGTCCGGCGAACTTACGCAGAACGAACGCAGCCATGCGCTGCAGGCTATGCGTGACGGGCGCGCCCGCGTCTGCATCGCAACCGACGTCGCCGCCCGCGGCATCGACCTGCCGGGCCTCGATCTCGTCATCCACGCCGACCTGCCGACCAATCCCGAAACCCTGCTGCACCGCAGCGGCCGCACCGGGCGGGCCGGACGCAAGGGCATCAGCGCGATGATCGTGCCGCTCAATGCCCGGCGCAAGGCCGAGCGCCTGCTCGAGAATGCCGGGATTTCGGCCGCCTGGGCGCGGCCGCCGTCAGCCGAGGAGGTGAGCGAGCGCGACGACGAGCGGCTGCTTGCCGATCCGATCTTTCACGATGCGCCGCAAGAGGAAGAACAGGGGCTGGTGCAGCAGCTTCTTTCCAGTCACGGCGCCGAAAAGCTCGCCGCTGCTTTCCTGCGTCTTTACCGCACTAACCATTCGGCGCCGGAAGACCTCATCGAGGTTACCGTTCAGGACGATCGCAGCCGCAAGCGCCGCGACAATGCCGCCCCCTTCGAGCCGGCGCAGAAGGGACCGCGCGAGGATTTCGGCCCGAGCGTCTGGTTTTCCGTCTCGGTCGGCCGCAAGCAGAATGCCGAGCCGCGCTGGCTGATCCCGATGCTCTGCCGCAACGGCAACGTGACGAAGCGCGAGATCGGCGCGATCAAGATGCAGCCCGATGAAACCTATGTCGAAATCGCCGCGGCAAGCGCGGAAAGCTTCCAGGAGGCCCTCGGCCCGAACAAGGCGCTCGAACGCGGAATCCGGGTCACCAGGCTTCCCGGCACGCCTGACTTCAGCCGCGCGCCAGCGCCGAAGCCCTATGCCGGCAAGGCGCCCCGTGACGAACGGCCGGGCGATGGGTTCCGCGACGAGCGGTCCAAGAAGAAGTTCGGCAAGGGTGCGGGCGGCGGTTATGCCGCAGCCGAGAACGGTGGCGGGGAAAGGCGGGATGCCAAGCCCTGGAGCAACAAGTCGGGCAAAACCGGCTACGATGGCGCAAAATCCGACAAGCCCAGATATGACAAGCCGAAATTTGAAGGCGGCAAATATGAGGGCAAGGGCGGCGCTGGACCGAAAGGCAAATTCTCGAAGAAGAAGCCGGGCTGATTTCGATCGTGCGATTTCTTGACGGGCAGGATCAGACGACGATGAAGCGCCCTGGCATAGCGCGTCCCGATCCCGGCGTCTTCATCAAGGCCAATCTGCCGATCTCACCGGTCCACTCCGTCCCAGAGATCCTGCTCCACACCGCAGGGCCTGCGAGCGGGCTCTGGCGGCTTGCCGGCCGTGGAGAATCCGATCCGCCGCCCTACTGGGCCTATCCCTGGGCCGGCGGCGTCGTGCTTGGCCGCTATCTGCTCGACCGGCCGGAAATGGTCGACGGCCGCCGCGTCCTCGATCTCGGCGCCGGCTCCGGGCTGGTCGCCATAGCGGCGTCGAAGGCCGGAGCACGCGCGGTCACGGCGGTCGATATCGATGCCAATGCCGTCGCCGCGATCGGTCTCAATGCGGCAATCAACAGCGTAGACATCGAGGCCGTCGCCGCCGATGTCATCGATGGGCCGGCGCCGGAGGCGACTGATCTCGTTGTGGTCGGCGATCTTTTCTATGATCCCTCGCTTGCCTTGCGGGTAATCGCCTTCTTGCGGCGTTGTCGGGCAAGCGGCATCGAGGTGCTGATCGGCGATCCCGTGCGGGCCTATTTGCCGCATCGAGACCTCAGGCGAATTGCGACCACGGCGGTCGCGGATTTCGGCTCGGTTACCAGCGGTGATGTGGTGCAGGCGGGTATCTTTTCCCTCTCCTGATCGGGAGGGAGGCGGGACTACACCAGAAGATCAGGCCGCAGCAGAATGACCGGGCAGGGTGCGCCGGCCGGCAGCTCCGGCGCAGCCGGCGGACGAATGATCAGGCAATCGGCTGCGGCGAAGATCTTCATCATCGAGGAATCCTGCTTGCCGAAAGGTTCTGCGCGCCAACCGCCTGCAGCGGATTTCGAAAGTTTTGCCCTGATATAGTCCTGTCGGTGGTCGTTGGCGCGCAGAGTAACAGCCGCCTCCGCCATTGCCTCGCGTTGGACCGGCGGCAGGGAAGCGAGCTTGCGGATCAACGGCTCCAGGAACAGCAGCGAACAAACGAGACTCGAGACCGGATTGCCGGGCAGGCCGAGCACATGCGTCTCGCCGAAGCTGCCGACCATCAGCGGCTTGCCGGGACGCATGGCGATGCGCCAGAAATCGAGCTGCATGCCGGCCTCGATCAGCGTCGCCTGCACCAGATCATGATCGCCGACCGACGCGCCGCCGAGCGTGACGATGACGTCGGCCTTGGCATCCCGGGCCTTGTCGACCGCCGCGGTGATTTTTGCCTTGTCGTCCGGCACGATGCCGAGATCGAGCACATCGGCGCCGGCTTTGCGAGCAAGGGCTGCGATACCGAAGGTATTGGAGGCGATGATCTGCGAAGGACCGGGCTTGCTTCCGGGCGGCTGCAACTCGTCGCCGGTTGCGAGGATGGCAATCAGCGGGCGCTTGAGAACCTCGACATCGGGCCGGTTCATGCCGGCCGCTACCGTCAGCCGGGAGAAATCGAGCACGGTGCCGGCAGATAGCACCGTCTCGCCTTCGGCGAAATCCTGGCCGCGGGGACGTACATGCTGGCCCTGCCGTACCGGGAAGGTGGTCCTGATGCCGCCGTCGATCTTCTCCGCATCCTCCTGCAGCAGGACGCTGTCGGCGCCCGGCGGAACAGGCGCACCGGTAAAGATGCGGACGGTCTCTCCCTGGCCAACGGTTCCTTCGAAGCCGTGGCCGGCGGACGACGTCCCGATGACCTTCAACACGGCGCCTGGCTCCGGCGCGTCGTCTCGGCGTAGCGCGTAGCCATCCATGGCCGAGGCATTGAAGGGCGGCTGGGTCAGGCGCGCCGTGAGATCAACCGCCAGGACTCGCCCTTCAGCCTCGGCAAGCGGCAACGTCTCCGACGCCACGATAGGCTTGGCGCGGGAGAGCAGGCGGTCCAAGGCGTCGGCGACGGGCAGAAGGTTCATCTTGCCTCCGGGTGACGGAAATCACCTGACTTGCCACCGGATTTTTCGAGCAGCCTGATGCCGCCGATCTCCATTGCCTTGTCGGCCGCCTTGGCCATGTCATAGATCGTCAGACAAGCGACCGAGACGGCGATCAGCGCCTCCATCTCCACACCGGTCTTGCCGGTAAGCTTGGCGGTGGCCGTGACGCGCAGGCCGGGCAGGGCGGCATCTTCCTCTATCTCGACCGTGACCTTGGTCAGCATCAGCGGATGGCAGAGCGGGATGAGATCGGCGGTGCGTTTTGCCGCCATGATGCCAGCAAGGCGCGCCGTCCCGATGACGTCGCCCTTCTTGGCGTTGCCCTGACGGATCAGCGCAAGGGTTTCCGGCGCCATCTTCACCTCGCCCTCGGCGGTGGCGATGCGCACGGTCTCGGCCTTGTCGGAGACATCGACCATATGCGCCTCGCCGGAGGCATCGATATGGGTAAGTCCTGGCTTTCCGCCGCTCATATCATTCGGCCGCGATGGCGGCTTCGCCAAAGAGCAGCGCGCGGGTGGCCGCCGCCACGTCGTCCTTGCGCATCAGGCTCTCGCCGACAAGGAAGGTATTGATGTCGACGGCCTGCAATCGCTGGCAGTCGGCATGGGTGAAGATGCCGCTTTCACCGATCAGCAGCCGATCCGCCGGAACCATGGAGGCAAGCGTTTCGCTGACCGTCAGGCTGACCTCGAAAGTGCGCAGATTGCGGTTGTTGATGCCAATCAGCGGCGAGGAGAGCTTCAGTGCGCGCTCCATTTCCGGCACGTCGTGCACCTCGACCAGCACGTCCATGCCGAGTGAAAAAGCTTCGTCCTGCAGACGCTCGGCAGCGTCATCGGTCAGCGACGCCATGATGAGCAGAATGCAATCGGCACCCCAGGCGCGGGCTTCATGGACCTGATAGATCTCGAACATGAAATCCTTGCGCAGGGCAGGCAGCGTGCAGGCGGCACGGGCCGCCGTCAGGAATTCCGGTGCACCCTGAAAACTCGGCGTGTCGGTCAGCACGGAAAGGCATGCCGCGCCGCCCGCTTCATAGGCCTTTGCCAGCGCCGGCGGATCGAAATCCGGACGGATCAGCCCCTTCGACGGGCTTGCCTTCTTGATCTCGGCGATCAGCCCGAACTGGCCGGCCTCACGTTTGGCGGCAAGCGCCTTATGGAAGCCGCGCGGCGCCGACTGATCGGCCTGCATCGCCTTCAGGTCGGGAAGCGACACAGCTGCCTGGGCGGCGGCGATTTCCTTGCGCTTATAGAGTTCGATCTTCTTCAGGATGTCGGTCATCGGCCAATCCTAATCGATATCGTTGGAAACGGCGACGAGTTTGTCGAGGGCGAGCGCCGTGGCGCCGCTATCCAGCGAATGCGCAGCAAGCTCCATGCCGTCGCGAATCGTCTCGACCTTGCCCGCGATAACAAGCGAGGCGGCGGCATTGGCGAGCGAGACATCGCGATAAGCATTCCTTGCGCCGCCGAGGACCTCACGAAGCGCTGCGGCATTGGCGACACCATCACCGCCCTTGATGTCGGCGAGCACGCAGGGGCTGACGGCGAAATCGGCGGGCGAGAGTTCGAAGGTGCGGATCTTGCCATCTTCGAGCGCCGCCACCTTGGTGATGCCAGTGGTGGTGATTTCGTCGAGGCCGTCGCCATGGACCACCCAGACACATTCGGAGCCGAGATCACGCATGACTTCGGCAAGCGGCACCAGCCACTGCGGCGAGAAGACGCCGAGCAGCTGGCGGCGGACGCCGGCCGGGTTCGAAAGCGGCCCCAAAAGATTGAAGATGGTGCGCGTGCCGAGCTCGACCCGGGAGGGGCCGACATGGCGCATGGCGGAATGATGAAGCTGCGCGAACATGAAGCCGACGCCGGCTTCAGTGATGCAGCGCTCGATGATCTCGGGACCGACATCGATATTGACGCCGAGTGCGGCCAGATTGTCCGCCGCCCCCGATTTCGAACTCAGCGCCCGATTGCCGTGCTTGGCAACGGGCACGCCGGCCCCGGCGACGATCAGCGCCGCCAGCGTCGAAATGTTGTAGGTACCGCTGGCATCGCCGCCGGTGCCGACGATGTCGATCGCATTGGCCGGCGCCTCGACGGTCAGCATTTTCGATCGCATGGTGGTGACGGCGCCGACGATTTCGTCGACGGTTTCGCCACGCACGCGCAGCGCCATCAGAAAGCCACCGATCTGCGAGGGCGTCGCTTGGCCCGACATCAGGATGTCGAAGGCGTCGCGAGCCTCGTCACGCGTCAGCGGCTCGCGGCTTGCGGCCTTGGCCAGGAACGGCTTCAGATCGGTCATAAAACCTCCTAGCGGACCGTCGCCTGTTCGGCGAGCGTCTGGTTGATCTCAGCCCCATACTGCGTCTGCAGCTGGTTGACCATCTGATCGAGGATATCTTCGCCGGCGGCATTGGCCATGGCGGTGATCTGAGCGTCGCGGTTGTTCAGCACGTCGCCGGTCGGCTGGCTGTTGACCTCGGTGACCTTCATCAGGATCTGCGTCGCGGGATCGCCGCCGACGGCACTTGCCACCGTATCGACGGGGCCGGAGAAAGCGGCCTTGACGGCGGCGCGCCCGAGAACCGGATCATCGGTGGAGCGGGTGATGCCGCTTTTGCTTTCGACGGCGATGCCGAGCGGCGCCGCAATATCGGCCAGGGCGGTGCCCTTTTGCGCCTCGGCCTTCAATTCCTCGGCCTTCTTGGCGAGTTCGGCCTTCTGCTGCTCCGCCGTCCAGTCCTCGACGGCCTTCTCGCGCACCTCGGCGATCGGGCGGTCCCGGTCCGGTATGATTTCGCGGACATTGAACCAGACATAGCCGTCATTGCCGACCGGAAGCGGCGACGCATCGACGCCGACCTCGGTCTTGAAGGCTTCGCCGAGCAGCTGCTGCTTGACCGGGATATCCTTGACCTCTTCGCCAGCCTTGTCGGCGCCGGTCATATCGACGGCGTCGATTGTTACGGCCTTGAGCTTCAACTGGCCGGCAATATCTTCAAGCGTCGCGCCTCCGGCGCGCAGATCTTCGATGCGGTCGTGAACGTTGATCACTTCCTGAGAGGCATTGGAGAGCGCCAGCTGCTGGCGGATATCTTCCTTGACCTCGTCGAAGTTCTTCACCGTTTCCGGCTTGATGTTCGTGATGCGCAGGATGACGGCGCCGAAAGAGCCGTCGACAACCGGCGTCGTGCCGCCGTCTTTCGAAACCGCAAAGGCGGCATCGGCGACGGCCTGGTCGGGAACCTTGTCCTTGGTGAACTCGCCAAGCAGCACGTCGCTGGCCGTTTTGCCCTGGTCGGCGACCAGCTGATCGAAGCTGGTGCCGCTCTTCAGTGCCGTTTCGGCGGCGGCGGCAAGATCCTTGCTGGCGAAGGTCAGCTGTTCGATCGTCCGGCTTTCGGGCGTGCGATAAATATCCTTGCCCTTGTCGAAAGCCTCGCGAATCTGGTCGTCGGTAACGGTCGCGGCGTCGGCGATATCAGCCGGCTGCAGCTTGAGATAGATGATCTTGCGGTATTCCGGCGCGCGGTAGCGCTGCTTGACGCCCTCGAACCAGGTCGCCAGCACGTCGTCGGCAGGCGCCTTGACCGGCTCGATATTGGCGTTGGTGAGCAGCAGATAGTCGACACTGCGGCTTTCATCGCCATAGAGCTTCATTGCATCGACCAGCGTCTTCGGCGCGGTAAAGCCGTTGGAAAGGGCATCGACGATCTGGCTGCGGACAGCGACCTTGCTGCGCTCCTTGATGTAGTCGTCCTGGCGAATGCCGGCATTGCGCAGGCGCGAGACGAACAGCTCGCGGTCGAACTTACCGTTGACGGCCTTGAAGGCCGGATCGTCGCCGATCAACTGGGCGAGACGATCCTCGGACAGGCCGAGGTTCATATCTTCGGCGAGCTGGTCGAGGGAAGCGCCGGCGACGAGCTGCGAGAGCACCTGCTGTTCGACGCCGAAGGCGCGGGCCTGCTCCGGGGTAAGACGCATACCGAACTGCTGGCCGAGGCTCGCCACCTGGCGCTGATAGGCGAGGTGGAATTCGTTGACATCAACCTGCTGGTCGCCGACGGTCACAACCGTCGTGCTGTTGCCGCCTGATATCAGCTCACGCGACACGCCCCAGATGCCGAAGGAGGCGACCAAGAGAAGCAGGAGCAGCTTGGCAACCCAGGTCTGAGCAGCTCTTCTCAGAAAATGGAACATGGAAACGCAAACCTCGCAGTATTCATTGACCCGCGCGCGGGCAGACATCCGACGTTCCTTAGAACAAAGCCGACAGGAAATGAAGGGTTGTCACGCGAAAAGCTGCGCAGGGCTGCGATGGTGACGCAAGGCGTTGATGGCGAACAAAAGATCGGCTCCGGCGGAACCTTTCAGGCCGCCATTTCGTTGATGCGGCATCCCATGAAACAGGAGCAGACCATGGCAGAATTGAAAACCGCTTCCGCCGAATCCACCGCTGCGCGCGTCAAGGCGGATATTGCAGCAGACGATCTGTCGGCGCAGGTAACGGCACTCCGCGAAGATCTCTCCAGACTGACGGACAGTGTGCGGGCGCTGGGACAGGGGGCAAAGTCGGTGGTTACGGACGAAGCTTCGCTGATGACGGAACGGTTGCGCGACAAGGTTCGCGAAGAACCGATCATGGCGCTCGCGGTGACGGCGGGCATCGCCTATTTGTTCGGCCTTTTGAGCCGCCGCTGAAAGGCCTTCGACAGACAAAAGCCGGACGCGAAACGCCCGGCTTTGGATTCACGTCTTCAGCAGTAGGTCAGCGGCGGATGACGCGCCCGAGGGCGATCAGAATGCAGGCACCGACGAAGCCGGTGATGAGATAGCCCAGCCAGCCGGCGAGCGGCTGAATGTTCAACAGACCCAGAATCCAGTTGGCGACGATTGCGCCGACGATCCCGAGCAATATGTTCATAAGCAGGCCCATGCTGCTGCTCATGACCTTTTCCGCCAGCCATCCGGCGATGCCGCCGATGATGATGGCTGCAATCCAACCCACGCCTGCGTCTTCCATGGTAATCCCTCCTGGTGAAACGACTCGCAACAATGCACGAAACGAAAAAAAGTTCCACTCCTGGAGGAACTTAAGCGCTCACGGATGCAGCAGGGTGACCGGCGTCTCGAGCAGGTAGGCGGCGAACTGGAACAGCAAGCCGGCTATAGCTAGAAATGCGAAGCTGAATGGCATGATCAGGCTTTTGCTAAACATTTTTCCCCTCTCCTTTCAGTAAAGCATAAGCCCAATTGGAGGTTGCGCAAGATTATTACTAATGATTGGTTAAGCACGGTATTTAAATAAAGTTATAAATAACTATAAAGGATGCGTTTTACACCCAGCGACAAAACTAAATGCCCGAATAACGGGCACATCTCCCGGCATCGGTCAAATATTTCAACGTTCCTGTGAATTTTCACCTGAAAGAGGTCTGGCCGCGACCTAACGCAGAGCGAGACATGCACCAATTCGGCGCAGGTGCCGGCACCGGCTCAATAGCCGATTTGGCGTCCGGCTTGCGGCGGATTGATTTTGACGCGCACTGCGTCATTTTTTCCTTGAATTCGGTTCAATCAGGGAAGACTCGATGCCAACAGCTGCAATCGCCATCGCCTGCCTCTGCCTGCTCACGCTTTCCGGCTGCGGCAGTACCGCAAAGGGTTGAAAAAGGATGGACAGGAGGCGAGCCACGCAATGGACAATGCGAGCCATCGGGTGCTCTCGGCCGGCGCCAAGAAGTGACGGCAACAACGCGGCAGCCATCGTCGCCACGCGGCAAGGCTCGCATGAAAAAAGCCCGCCTGGGGTGAGGCGGGCTTGGCATAACAGAGAGAATGGACGGACGGAAACCGTCCCGACTATTAGAGCATTTCCTTGAGGAAGCGGCCGTACGTCATTCGACGTAACCGCAACCGAAGGGTTCCGGCAGCGGCCGCCAGGATCGGGTCAGAAGTTGCCCCAATTCTGGGCGCGGGCACGGGCGCGAATAATCCGGTATTCGCGACCGCCATAGAGCGAACCGATGGTCAGCAGAAGTGTCAGAACATCCCAGATGATATGCATGTTATCCTCTCAGGGTTGGACGGCTCTACCGTCGATCGGTGAAGGTACAATAGCAATCTTTCAAACCTGCTTATATGACAAGAAATCGGGATGAGCGGGGAAGCGGGCAGGCCGCTTGCGAAGGAGAGGGGCGCCGCCGCCCTCGCGCATCTTGCGCGAATTCGAAAAGTTACAGCGTCCTTTGCGCGTCTGATAACACGCGTAGCGCTGTGGGAGCAGAGACATGAACAAATCAGCCGACAGCAGCCCATGACGATTTTCTCCGTCCGCCACATCACGTCCTATCGTTACCGCAGGGCAGTCGATTTCGGCGAGCACCGCCTGATGTTCCGGCCGCGCGACAGTTTCGACCAGCGGCTGATCGAGGCGTCGCTGACGACCTATCCGGAGCAAAGTCATGTGCGCTGGATCCACGATGTTTTCGGCAATTGCGTGGCGCTCGTCGATTTTTTGCGGCCGTCGTCCGAGCTTCGTTTCGAAACCTGGATCACGCTCGATCACACGCCGCAGCTCGCCCCGGACATTCGGATCGATGAGGCGGCGCTGACCTATCCCTTCGCCTACGACAAGGACGAAATCGCCGACCTCGCGCCGGCGATGCAGCGCCATTATCCCGATCCCGGTGATGAGGTCGGCCGCTGGGCGGGCCGGTTCGTGCGCCAGGGACACCGGACGGAGACCGGGCACCTGCTGATGACGCTCTGTTATGCGATCCGGGAAAGCTTTGCCTATGCACGGCGCCATGAACATGGCACGCAGACGCCACTGCAGACCTTGCAGCTTCGCTCCGGCACCTGCCGGGATTTCGCACTTCTGATGATGGAAGCGGCACGCACGCTCGGCCTGGCGGCGCGGTTCGTCACCGGCTATGTCTACGTCCCCGACCGGGACGGCTCCACGGTGCTCGGCGGCGGCTCCACGCATGCATGGTGCCAGGTCTATCTTCCCGGAGCCGGCTGGGCAGAGTTCGATCCGACCAACGGCATCGTCGGCAACCGCGACCTCATCCGCGTGGCGGTTGCCCGCGACCCGCGCCAAGCGGTTCCTTTGAGCGGCAGCTATGACGGAGAGGGATCGGATTTCGACGGCATGACGGTGCAGGTCAACGTGACCACGCGGCAGGCGTGGCTTACCGAGGGGTAATGGCCGATTGCCCCCGGGGGCAATGTGCACTGCCCGCGGCGTTATGAACCGGCCTTTGCCGGGAGATGCGCGATATGACAGTTGCGCGTCCGCGGGAACCGGGTAGCGCGACCAACGTTCCATACTCACCTCCACCCATCCGGGGAGGGACGAGGAAGCCACAATGAAGATACGCGCCGGGTTTCATCTGGGCTATGAATGCATACAGCCGACGCCGATGCTGCTGGTCCTCAACATTCATCCCTCCCGTCGCGCCGATCTTTTGAGCGAGCAGATCCTGACATTCGACCGACCGATCGAAGCCTGGGAATATACCGATGGGTTCGGCAATGCTTGCAGCCGGATCGTCGCTCCCCCTGGGCTGACGACGATTTCTACCGAGTTCGAGATCTACGACACGGGGCAAGCCGACATCGTTCCTATCCAGGCCGTGCAGCACGCGATCAAGGATCTGCCCGACGAGGTGCTCGTCTTCCTGCTCGGCAGCCGCTACTGCGACATAGACAGGCTTTCGGACTTCGCCTGGGCAACCTTCTCATCAACGCCGCCCGGTTGGGCGCGCGTACAGGCGATCTGTGATTTCGTGCATAACCACATCACCTTCGACTATCAGAAGGCCGACGTTCTCAGAACCGCGCATGGCGGCTTCACCGACAAGAGCGGCGTCTGCCGCGACTTCGCCCATCTCGCCATCGCGCTTTGCCGATGCATGAATATTCCTGCTCGATATTGCACGGGCTATCTCGGCGATATCGGCGTTCCGGCCGACCCCAATCCAATGGATTTCAGCGCCTGGTTCGAGGTCTTTCTCGGTGGTCACTGGCACACGGTCGATGCCCGCCACAACACGCCGCGTATCGGCAGAATTCTGATTGCAACGGGCCGAGATGCCACCGACGTCGCGATGTCGACGGCTTTCGGCCCGGCGACGCTTTCCCGCTTCGAGGTGATCACCGAAGAAGTTCCGTAAGAGAAGCCGCCGCAGGCGGATCCTAAGCCTTCTTGAGGAATTCGGTTTTCAGCACAAGGCCTTTGACCTGTTTGGTGTTGCACTCGATCTCGCCGGGATTGTCGGTCAGGCGAATGGCCTTGACCAACGTTCCGCGCTTCAGCGTCTCCGAGGTGCCCTTGACCTTGAGGTCTTTGATCAGTGTCACGGAATCGCCATCGTGAAGCTGGCTTCCGTTGCTGTCCTTTACAATAATGTCCCCGGCCATGATGTCCTCGCTTGATGATGCGGGAGGGGAAATCACGACGACACGGGATAGTCAATCGCCGGCCCCGGGCCGTCCCATCCGATCCTCGGTTTCCTGGGCTCTCCAAGGGGTGGCTGCACAGACCTCACGAACACAGCTGCGCAGCCAGCGATGCGCGGGATCGGCATCCATCCTCGGGTGCCAGAGCAGTGAAACCGTGAGCTCCGGCGTCGGAACGGGAAGACGGAAACTGTGCATTCCCGCTCGCAAGGCTGCCGTGTGCCGTTCAGGGACGCTCGCGACCAGGTCAGACGCGCGGGCGAGGGCCAGCGCGGTGGAAAAGCCGCCGACGATGGTGGCGACCTGCCGTTCCAGCCCGAGCGCATGCAGAGCGTCATCGATGGCTCCTTTGTCGAGTCCGCGCCGCGAGACGGCGATGTGGCCACCGGCCGCGTAACGGGAGGGCGTGATTTCATCCCCGCAAAGTGGATGCCCCACGCGCACGACGCCGATGAACCGGTCGTGGAACAAGGCCTGCGCCCGCACCTCCGGTCCCATCGTCTCGCCGACGACACCGGTTTCCAGATCAACGCTTCCGTCACGCAACGGCGCGCTGTCCTTGTCCGGTTTCTGGACGAAGCGCAGCCTCACACCAGGGGCTTGCTCGCTAAGGCGAGCGATGAGGCCGGGGCCGAAGCTCTCGGCAAATCCTTCGCTTGCGCGCAGCGTGAATGTCCGAACGAGCCGGCCGATGTCAAGCGCTTCGGCAGGTCGCAGAACCGCCCGACCTTCCTCGACGATGCGGCCGACCCGCTCGCGCAGTTCGAGCGCCCGGGGTGTCGGAACCAGGCCGCGGCCGGCGCGCACCAGCAACGGATCGCCGGTAGCCTGGCGCAATCGTGCCAGCGCCCGGCTCATTGCCGATGGGCTGAGCCGCAGCCGCTCGGCCGCACGGGCAACGCTGCCTTCGGCGAGCAGGACATCCAGGGTGACAAGCAGGTTGAGGTCAGGGGTCGACATCCAAGCGGTATAACACGGTTTTCCGGTGATGTGGCGCCAAACGCACGAATGAAATGCAAATGCTGCGCATTCCGCCATGCCGGTGCCAGAGCTACGCTTCGATGGCTCCGTTTCAGGAGCGTCAATACATGGAGGTCCTGTTGCAGCCGATCATTGAAGCACAGGGTGAGGCAGCCGCCGATCGCCCCTATTCCGTCCGCTGGGCGCTCGCCAGTCTTTGCCTCTCCATGCTGCTGCCGTCGCTCGGCACCAGCATCGCCAATGTCGGCTTGCCGGCCATGGCGCGGGCATTCGACGGCTCCTTCCAGGAGGTGCAGTGGATCGTTCTGGCCTATCTCCTTGCTACCACCACCCTCATCGTCAGCGTCGGGCGGCTGGGCGACATGATAGGCCGAAGACGGCTTCTGCTCATCGGCATCCTGCTCTTTACGCTCGCCTCCGCCTTCTGCGGGCTTGCGCCGGCGCTGTGGCTGATGACCGCCGCGCGTGCGTTGCAGGGTCTAGGCGCTGCCATGATGATAGCCCTCTCCATGGCCTTTGTCGGCGAAACGGTGCCGAAGGCGAGGACCGGCAGCGTCATGGGGCTGCTCGGAACCATGTCGGCGATCGGTACCGCTCTCGGCCCATCGCTCGGCGGCGTTCTGATCGCCGGGTTCGGCTGGCCGGCCATCTTCCTAGTCAACGTGCCGCTCGGCATCGTCACCTTCACGCTCGCCTATCGTTTTCTGCCGGCCGATTCCGAGATTAGGAAAGCCGAGAGCGCCCGCTTCGATATGGCAGGCACCTTGCTGCTTGCCCTGACGCTTTCGGCCTATGCGCTGGCGATGACGATCGGGCGGGGCAGCTTCGGGTTGCTGAACCTGTCCCTGCTGGCGGCCGCTGTTTTCGGGACCGGTCTCTTCGTCTTCGCCGAGTCGAAAACGGCGTCGCCGCTGATCCGATTGGCGGTGTTCCGCAATCGGGTGCTGAGCGCCAGCCTGGCCATGAACGCGCTCGTCTCGACGGTGATGATGGCGACGCTGGTGGTCGCACCGTTTTATCTCTCCCGTGTGCTCGGGCTCAGCGAGACCGCAGTCGGAGCCGTCCTGTCGATCGGGCCCGTCATCTCCATCTGCGGCGGAATTCCCGCTGGCCGCCTGGTCGATCGTCTGGAGGCGTCATTGGTGATCGCCGCAGGCCTCATCGCCATGGCGGCCGGCGCCATCGCGCTTGCAGTGCTTCCCGGAATTGCTGGCTACATCGCCGCCATCGCCATCCTGACGCCCGGCTATCAGTTGTTTCAGGCGGCCAACAACACCGCCGTCATGGCCGATGTCGGACCCGACCAGCGCGGCGTCATCTCGGGCGCGCTCAACCTGTCGCGCAATCTCGGACTGATTACCGGCGCCTCGGTCATGGGCGCGATATTCGCGCGAGCGTCGGGGACATCGGATATCGCTGTCGCACGCCCCGAGGCCGTTCACTGGGGCATGCAGATCACTTTTGCCGTCGCAGCCATGTTGATCGCCGCGGCACTCGCCATCGCGGTCGTGACTTACGGCGTCGGCCGAGCGGCCAGCAGATTTCATAAGGAGGTCGACGGCGTGGTCGTGAAGCAGCGCGCGACCGAGCAGGATTGAGACCAAGGTCCGACCTGACCCGGACTTCGTGCCGATACCCAAGCCCGGGTCGCGACAATAGGTTTCGCGGCGAGTCGGATTTGCGGAGTTTTAGCTGTGACCAAGATCTTACTTGTGGGAATGATACTGACGCCGGTCATTTTCTGGGGTTCTATTGGCGCGCTGATCTACTCGATGTTGTCATGAACGTCTATTGCACCGATCGTCCGCGGCTCAGAGCCGGGCTTGAGGCGCGTCGGACCGGGCAGGTGCCGCCCTCGAAGACCTTCCGAAGCTGATGCGCGATCTGTGGCTTCTTGCGCAGGATCAGGCGGTGCGGGCGCCAGGGTCAGATCGTGAAAGATCATCTGGTGAAGCTCCCGAACGATCATGCTGATCACTGGAGAGCTGAGCCCCTTGTTCATTGTCTCGGAACAAGCCCGTCAAGCAGGAAGTCCACGCCTTTCCTGAAAACGCCGTCCCAATCATTGTCCAACAGCAGACGAGCACGCTCGATCGTCGGATATTCTTGGCTGAGGTGAGCAAGACGCTGCTGCCCGGCGAGCATATCTTCGTCCGAAAGGTCGAAGTTCGCACGGGTGATGGTCGCGCCCATCACATAGTTCCAGAGCGACCATATCGCGCCGTTCAGATCCGCCTCGTCGACGCCGGCTCTGGATAAGATCCCGCCCAGCAGCTCCAGACGAGCGAGAATGTTCGGGCCGAGCGCCCGGCGCGGAAGCAGCGACGCCGACCAGGGATGGCGCAGCATGCTGGCCCGCCAGTCTTCAAGCATATGAACGACCGCTTGGCGCCAGTCCGGAGATTCGCTCAGTTGAGGCGACCCGCGATATTCGAGCACCGAGTCGAGCGCGAGATCAAAAACCTCGTCTTTGTTGGAGACGTGCCAATAGAGGCTCATCGCGCCCGAGCCGAGGCGATCGGCCAACCGACGCATCTTCAATCCGTCAATGCCCTCGGCGTCCAGCAGCTCAACCGCGGTCGCGATGATCCGTTCGAGCGAAAGGGGCGGCTCCTGTGCGGAGGGGATCGGGGCAGCTTGCCGTTGAGGCCGTTTATCCTGAGTGCCGTCGCGCCTGGCTGCCATGCGTCTTTCCTAAAAGATCAGGACATCGATTTAAGCCGACGAAGCGATGATGTCGATCCTGGCCGTTGACTCGTACAGCGTACGATGCGATGGAGTCGTACATTGTACGATTCGTGTAGCCGAAGAGTTAAAGGCGCATTCCAGCAGGCGGCGAGGGTCGTTCCTCGCACTCATCAAGGCCTAGAGAACATCATGTCACACGCAACGAAACATCTGCTTATCGGAGGACTGATCATCATGACCATGGGAATTCCCATTGCGACGATGGCGAATGAGGGTGACCTCAAGCTCACCATCGTCAATCCGAAAAACCTCTACGACCCTACGCCGAATGGCTATAGCACGGCGGTGATCGTACCCCGCGGCGCGCGGTTGGCGTACATCTCCGGACAGGGTGGCCAGGACAGCACCGGAGGCTTGTCGGCGGACTTCGCGGTCCAAGTTAAGCAGGCCTACGCCAATTTGCGCAGCGCCCTCGACGGGCTCGGCGCAAGGCCGGATCAGGTCGCCAAGCTGACGATCTTCGTGGTCGATCACGATATGTCCAAGCTCGAAGTGCTGACCAGGAACGTCAAGGAAATGTTCGGCGACGCACTGCCGGCGCAGACCCTTGTTCCCGTTCCCAAACTTGCAATCGATCCGATGCTGTTCGAGGTCGAAGCCATCGTCATGCTTGAATAGTGGCCGCGACTGATCCCGCCGCGGAAAAACGGCGGAGCCGCCGTTTTCACCGCCGCCTGCGTTCGGTCTAAATGCCACAGCAGATAACGTCGACCGGAACGAGCGATACATCCGGGCGCTTTCGCGGCCAGTGAAACCAAGGTCGCGTCTGGAGACGCTTGTCATCCGTGGCCGCTCGTCGACGCGATCACGGCGAAGCACACTGCGGCAGCCGCAGCGGCTTCTTTAGCTTCGTGAGCTCTTCCGCTTTGGCGCAATCAGGAAAGCCGACGAGCTGCATGGTTTCGATCAACCGCTGGCGCTCCGCTTCGTTAAATCCGGGAAGGTTGACAAACCCCTCGACGGTCAGATTGGGAAACCGCCTCAGTGCGTCCGTTACCGAGACCTTCGCCTCTTCGGTTCGGCCAAGAGCCGCAAGCGCGCCAGAACGCATCACCCAATGTTTTCTTCCATAGTTTTCGGGCGTCAAGCGGTCCAGCATCCGCAGGGTATCCTCGTACCGGCCCGCCATGAAATAGGCATGCGTGAAAATCCTGGCACTCCACATCGGGAAACCTGGGTTGAGACTGAGCGCCTTGTCGACCAGCTGCGCGGCGCGCTCAGGCTCGCCAAAGGTCGAGGCCCAATCGATATAGAATGTCAGAACTTCGAACTGACCGGGAGCGAGGCGCAGTGCGGTATCGAACTCTGCCTTGGCGCGTTCGAATTCGCCTCTGTCACCTAAAAGCATGGCATAAACAGCATGCGCCTCGGCATCGCTCGGGTCGAGCTGGACGGCGCGCTCGGCAGCCGCGGCAGACAAAGCCCGGTTCTTGTCGGCTTCAACCCCAAAGCCGATCAAGATGCCATGGGAATGGCTTAGTTCGACCCAAGCGCGGGCAAGGCCGGGGTCCAGTTCGACCGCGCGGGTGAGCAGCCTGACAGCCTCCTCGACGTCCGCCTGATTGACTTGCTCGAGCTTTTCGGTGCCGAGCAGATAAAGTTCGTAGGCGTTGAGATTCTCGGGCGGCTTTCGGTGGGCGGTGATGCGGCCCGCCTCCTGGACCAAACCTGCGCCACCGCCAAGGCGGTTCGAAATCTGCTCGGAAATTTCAAGCTGGATTGCGAACAAGTCTTGGTCGGGCCGGTCCCAGCGCTGCGACCAAAGATGATTGCCCGTTTTGGCATCGATGAGCTGCGCCGTAATTCTAACACGGTCAGACTGACGCTGGATGGATCCGTCGACCACAAATCCTGCACCCAGCGCCTTACCCACTTCACTCGGCACGGCCAGCTTGTCCCGGTACTGTTCAGTCGAGTTACGGGCGATCACGTGGAATTCAGGGAACCCCGCCAGATCGGTTATTATGTCCGCAGTGAGGCCGTCGGCGAGGCGTCCGGTCGCTTCGTCACCGCCATAGTTGTCGAACGGCAGCACCGCTACCGACGGCTTGCCGCTTGCTGTCGCAGTCGGCCAGAATTGCCAGACTGTCCCGGCCAGAGCCAGAATAAGGACTGGCACGGCTGCTGCTGCCCAAACCCAGCGCGGAAAAGATAACCGCGCTTTTTGGCGTGGGGCTCGTCCCTCAAGGATGACGCGGAAAGCCTGTACCGGTTCGGCGATATTCTTCACCTTCTGCTCGCCCATCGGCTCGAAGCCGAAAGCCAGCTTTTTCTCAACCTCCCTGGCGACCTTTCCCGACACACAGATGCCGCCCGGGTCTGCCAGCTGCTGAAGCCTGGCCGCGACATTCACGCCCTCGCCATACCGGTCATCGCCCTCAACGATCACCTCGCCGAGATTGATCCCGATCCTGACACTTATCCGCTGGTCCTCGGGAACGGCGGCATTCCGTTCCGCCAGCCCGCGCTGCAGCGAGACGGCGCATTCCACAGCGTCCACCACGCTGCCAAACTCGGCGAGCATCCCGTCGCCCATTAGCTTGAAAATCTGGCCGTGATGGCGAGCAATCTCCGGCTCAAACAGTTCCTTGCGTCCCGCACGAAGGCGCTCGAATGTGCCAGCCTCATCGCGCTCCATCAGCGCGGAATAGCCCACGACATCAGCAGCGAGGATGGCGGAAAGCTTGCGGTCCATTGGTTCGGCCTCACCGCCCTATTATAGGACTGGTCGCACTCAAATGAAACCGACCGACCTCTGGGAACAGCGACCGGTGCCCAGCTCCGAGCACGTGTCGTAGCGGCGGAAACATGTTTGCGATCGCTAAGCAGGTACCATCAATGAGTGAACGGCACCCATGACGAGATGACCCAACCGCGGTGTCGATCGAACTAAGGAGCGCGAATCAATTGCTTCGACTTGCTTCGCCGCGACGATGATTATGCTGAATGGACCGAACGCAGATGGCGGAAGAGGTGGGATTCGAACCCACGGTACGGTTTCCCGCACGCCGGTTTTCAAGACCGGTTCCTTAAACCACTCGGACACTCTTCCAAGTGCTTGGGAAGCTTTAAGAAATTCCGTTTCGGTCTTTCCGGTGAATCGGTGGTTTCTGCCGATTTGCTGCCCATTACTCACAGGCCGGCTTTTTAGCAGCTTTGCTGGCATCGTCAACTTGTTCTGCAGAAAAGCGGCTTTGATAGCCGCTTCTCTCTGCCGTCCTCAGACAAGGACGGCGAAATTGTCGAACGCGAGCTGCGGAAAGCCCGTCGGCTCGACGTCGGGCTGAATATCGAAGCGGATAAAATCGACCGCTCCCAAGGCTGCGAGAGAGATATGCTGGCCATCGGCAATGGTGTCACCATAGACCGTCAGCGACATCTCGCTCACCTTGTTGCCGCCGATATAACCCTCGAAGGTTACAAGGGCATCGACACCTTCATAGGCGGGGTCGAAATTGGTTGCGACGTCGACGCCCTCTACCGTGAAGAGCTTGCCATCAACACGTTCGAAAAACGGATTGTAGGGATTGGTGACGACATACTCGTTGCCGCCGGATTCGGCGACCGTCCAGAGGTTGCCATCGAGTTTGTCGCCGAACTTGAATCCTGCATAACCCGAAGCAATATCCGGCAGTCCGGGATATTGCGTGGGAGCATTCTCGAAATCGATGGAATACTGTCCTTGCGGGGGAGTGTGGACGCCGATCTTGAGACTGGCGAGATCGGTGCCGCCCTTTCCGTCGGATATCTTGAACGAGAAATTCTCGCCGAAGACCCCACCGGGCTCCAGGCCGGTCGGATCACTGACCGTGTAACTATAGCTGCCGTTGCTCCAAATCGTCAGCGTTCCGTGCTCACCCTCGATGGTAAGATATCCCGGCTCGCCCGCCTTGTTGGGAATTCTTATTCCATTGACGAATTGAACCTGAAGCAGGTCACCATCGGGATCCGAGGCGTTGTCGAGAAGATTTCCTTCAATGGCTTCCTCTGGCGCGTAATCGTGGACCGACACGTCAGGCACTGTTGGTTTGCGATTTGCCATGGCTCGTCTCCCTAAAGATGAGCGTGGAAAGGAAGGCCGGGCTGCGGCCCGCACCTTGCAAATAAACTTTCTACTCCACTTTGAGTCAAGCAACAAACTACACGCGCTAAGGGAGTTATGGCCGTCGCCATTGCCGCCAGGGACCCGCAAGCAAGAGAGCGAGAGGCCGATCAACTACCCTGAGATGAAAGCTCCAGCTGCAACCGGTGCCTGGAGAACAGCAGCTGTATGTCCTCGGTGTCTCGATCCGATATTTCTCGACCTTTTGCAGCAGGCTGACGTTTACCGTGTGCTCCGCATCGGCACGCCGGTTTCGGCTCTTATTGCAACAGCCGAAGGGCAGGGCAGAGGGCCTCGCGTTAGCAATTTATAAACCATGATCATTAGAATTGTCGCTATCGCTGCGAAATCGTTCACAAATTCGCCACGAACTTAACAAGATTAAAGCCTCGTTAGGCGGGTGGGAGTAAGGCGTTATTGGCCCAAGATGGGGCAAGGTTCCTTAACCATAACGATCTTTGAGCGGCGTGGGACATATGAGATTGGGATACGGGGCGGCGTCTTTCGCAAAGACAATGCGGTGGCTGGCGATATCGGCGATGTGCGCGTCGGTTGCAGCGTGCGGCACGACACAGGCGGTGCCGAAGAAAAAAGCCCACGGCAAGGAATATTTCTCCGAATCCGAATATGGCGTGAAGGCCAGCCCCCGCGTCGCCACCGGCAACAATATCCCGAAGGGCGGCGGCCGCTACATAGTCGGCAACCCTTACGAGGTGAAGGGCAAGTGGTATTATCCGAAGGAAGACTTCGCCTATAACAAGGTCGGCGTCGCCTCCTGGTACGGCTCGGCCTTTCACGGGCGCCTGACGGCGAACGGCGAAGTCTACGACCAGATGCATCTATCCGCCGCGCATCCGACCTTCCCGCTGCCGAGCTATGCGCGCGTAACCAATCTCGAAAGCGGCTCCTCGGTCATCGTGCGCGTCAATGATCGCGGCCCCTATCACGAAGGCCGCATCATCGACCTATCCAACAAGACGGCCGACATGCTGGATCTGCAGCACAGCGGCACCGGCAAGGTGCGCGTGCAATATGTCGGGCGCGCCCGCATGGACGGTCATGACATGCCTTATCTGATGGCCTCCTACGTGCCGAAGGGCAGCCGCATTCCGGGGGTCAATCCGGAAGGGCAGATCGCCACCGGCGTCATGGTCGCCTCCAACAGCCGCAAGATCACCCGCGATCAGCTGCAGAGTGCTGAAGGCTATGAGACGCAGCCAAAGAATGTGCCGGTACCGATGTCGGCGACCTCCTATGCCGGCTCGATGCCGAGCGCGCGCTACAATGCGGCGCCCGCCCTTGCGCCGGGCGCCCATGTTCTGGTGGCACCCTCGGCTCCTTCCTCCAGCGCCGCTCCGGCCTTCGATCAGATGGTCGTTCTGCCGGAGATCGGTCCCATGCCCTATGAGCGGCCCTATGGCGGTTCTCAGGCTTCTCTCGCGCTTGGTTATCAGAACGACGGCGTGAAGACGGTTACCGTGGATCTCGCCTTCGACGCGGTGATGGTGCGCAATGACGGGCTGACACCGGCGTCCATCCTTGCCTCGAGCAAGCGTCAGCAGGCAAAATCCAACGCGCGCTGAGCATGGCGATTGCATCCGATTTCGTCGCGCTCTAACCTTCTCAAAATGCCGTTGACCGATGGGAATTGCGATGCTGAGGCCCGTGCTTCGCCTGCTTGCATGCCTGATGCCGCTCGCCGCCAGCGCACAAGCCGCCGACGGGGGCGCATCCGGTTTCGCTACCAAGGCGGCGCAGGCCTATATGGTCGAGGCCTCGACAGGCACGGTGCTTCTCGCCAAGAACGAGGATCAGGGCTTTTCACCGGCCTCGCTTGCCAAGCTGATGACGATGGACCTGGTCTTCGAGGCGGTGACCAAGGGCCAGGTCACCCTCGATACCGAATATCCCGTTTCCGAATATGCCTGGCGCACCGGCGGCGCACCGTCGAGGACGGCAACGATGTTTGCCGCGCTGAAGTCGCGTGTGCGGGTCGAGGATCTGATCAAGGGCGTCGCGATCCAGGGCGCCAACGACAGCTGCATAATCCTCGCCGAGGGAATGGCAGGAAGCGAGCAGCAATTCGCACAGTCGATGACGCGCCGCGCCCGCGAACTCGGCATGGAAAAGGCGGTGTTCGGCAACTCCACCGGCCTTCCGGACGGCAAGAGCAAGGTGACGGCGCGCGAGATGGTGACGCTCGCCGCCGCTCTCCAGCAATCCTATCCCGATCTCTATCCCTATTTCGCGCAGCCGGATTTCGAATGGAACAAGATCTTCCAGCGCAATCGTAACCCGCTGCTCGGGCTCGATCTCGGCGCCGACGGGCTTGCGACCGGCTTTGCCGAGGGCGAGGGTTACTCGATCGTCGCGTCGGTCCAGCGCGACGGCCGGCGGCTGTTTTTGACGCTTGCCGGCATCGCTTCCGACAAGGAGCGGACGGAGGAGGCCAAGCGCGTGCTCGAATGGGGGCTGAGCGCCTTCGAGAGCCGGCAGATTTTCGCCGAGCATGAAGTGATCGGCGCAGCCAGCGTCTATGGCGGCGCGGCGCGCACCGTCGATCTTGTCGCAAAGGCGCCGGTCAGCGTCTATATTCCGATAAGCAACCCCGATCGGCTGTCGGCCCGCATCGTCTATCGCTGGCCGCTGACGGCGCCGGTGAAGCCGGATTATCAGGCCGGCACGCTCAGGATTTTCGCCGGCAGCCGGCTGCTCAGGGAAGTGCCGCTCTATACCGCGCAGGCGGTCGGGGAGGGCTCACTCAGCAGCCGGGCGGTCGACGCCATTCTGGAACTCGGCGAATCGCTTTTCTTCTCCTGGCTCTGGGACAAATCCGCCCCCGGCTAAGCGCCTTATGCGCCTCGCGACCCTCTAGATCACGCGCTTGCACACGACTGTTCTTTGCACGCATATCGTTGCCGACAGTCATGCTCCAGACTTGAACCCTCGACCTTCTGATACAATTTGCCGGGGAAGGTGATTATGTCGCCGCGGCGAAAGGTTTTCCTTCCCGATGTCTTCGGATAGAAAGAAGAGGCGGGGCGCGCGCGTGTGCGGCGTCCGGAATGCGGGAAGTTGTCATTGTCATCCGGTACGGGACTGTTCGTTACATTTGAGGGCGGGGAAGGTGCGGGGAAATCCACGCAGATCCGCCGCCTCGCCGAGGCGCTGAAAGGCGAAGGGCACGAGGTGCTGGTGACGAGGGAACCGGGCGGATCGCCGGGCGCGGAGGCCGTTCGCCACGTGCTGTTGTCGGGCGCCGCCGAGGCCTTCGGCACGCGGATGGAGGCAATCCTCTTTGCGGCTGCGCGCAACGACCATGTCGAAGAGGTAATCCGGCCTGCCCTTACATCAGGCAAGATCGTGCTCTGCGACCGCTTCATGGATTCCTCCCGCGTCTACCAGGGCGTCACCGGCAACCTCGAGCCGGAATTCATCGAGACGCTGCAGCGGGTCGCCATCAACGGCGTCATGCCGGATTGCACCCTGATACTGGATATCCCCGCAAAGGTCGGCCTGGAGCGGGCGCAGAAGCGCAGCGCTTCGGCGGGACCCGATCGCTTCGAGAAGGAGCGGCTCGAAACGCACAAAAAACGCCGCGAGGCCTTTCTCGATATCGCCGCCCGCGAGCCGGAGCGGTGCCACGTGGTCAACGCCATGCAGACGGAAGAGGCGATCGCTGCCGAGATCCTGGCCGTCGTCAAGCGGCTGATGTCGCCCGCAGACCGCGCCCGGATGCCGGAAGCCGCCCACCATGAGTAATTTCGATTATGAGTGACGATAGGCCGGGACTGCTGGACGGCGCCATCTGGCCCGCGGAAAATACGAAGCTTTTTGGCCATGAGGAGGCGGAGGCGTTCCTTGCCCAGTCCTACCGATCCGGCAAGGGCCATCACGCCATCCTGATCGAAGGGCCGGAGGGCATCGGCAAGGCGACGCTCGCCTTCCGCTTCGCCAATCACGTACTCTCGCATCCCGATCCCGACGCGGCGCCGGAGACGATCGGCGATCCTGATCCCGCCTCCGCCGTCAGCCGGCAGATCGCCTCCGGTGCCTCGCACAACCTCCTGCATCTCGCCCGGCCAGTGGACGAAAAAACGGGCAAGGTGAAATCGGCGATTACCGTCGACGAGGTGCGCCGCGCCGGAAAGTTCTTCTCGCAGACCTCGGGGACCGGCAACTGGCGGATCGTCATAATCGACCCGGCCGACGACATGAATCGCAACGCGGCCAATGCCATCCTGAAGATCCTCGAGGAGCCGCCGAAGCGGGCGCTGTTTCTGGTGCTTTCGCACGCACCGGGCCGGCTGCTGCCGACGATCCGCTCGCGCTGCCTGCCGTTGAAACTGGCGCCGCTTGCCGACGAAGCGCTCATTGCGGCTCTTGCCCATCTCGGTCTATCGGGCGAGGGCGGCGTGCTTTCAGCGGCCAAGGGCAGCGTCGGCGAAGCCTTGAAGCTCTTGAACTATGGCGGCGGCGAAATCATCGCCTGTTACGACCAGGTGTTTTCCGCCGAGGGGCCAACGGCTCGCAAGGCAATGCATCGGCTGGCCGAGGCACTTTCGGGCAAGGAAAGCGACACGATTTTCGATTTCTTCGTCAGCCACGTTGGCGACGACATCATGAGCCGCGCTCGTGCGGCGGCAGGCGAGGGGCAGATCGCCACAGCCGAACGGCTGGCGCGGCTCTATTCCAACATCACCGAGCGGCTTGCCGTTTCCGACGCCTATAATCTCGACCGGAAGCAGACGATCATCAGCATTCTCGCCGACATCAAGCAGCCCGGTCCCTAGGGCAATTCCAGTCAAAGCGCGAAGCGCTTTTGCCGGCAATCGCGTAGATCCAAACGGTTAGAGCGGTTTCAGCCGGCCAGCAGCTTCCATGCGACGACGCCAAGCGTCACGGCAAGAACAATGCGGATGGTGCGTTCGTGCAGTTTCGGCGCCAGAAGGCTTCCCAGAACGATGCCGGGAATCGAGCCGACGAGCAGGGCAAAGAGCATCGGCCAGTCGATCTCGCCGATCAGCCAGTAGCCGGTGCCGCCGATCAGGGTCAGCGGTACGGCGTGGACGATATCGGAACCGACGATCTCGCGCACATCGAGCCTGGGATAGAGAACAAGCAGGATCGTCACACCAAGCGCACCGGCGCCAACCGAGGTCAAGGTGACAAGCACGCCGAGACAGAATCCGAGAGTGACGGTGAGGGTAAGAATGGTCGCCGGCCGCGGCGGCGTGCGTTCGCCGATAGCGCGGCGCGCCAATTCAAGTATCGGGCGGCGAAAGATCAGCATGACCGCGGTCATGACGAGAAGCCAACCGAGCGCTGATGTAATGGTGTTGGTCACGCCGATGCTCTTGCGATCGACGCCCGCCAGCAGCCAAAGCATCAACAAGGCAGCCGGCACGCTGCCGGCGGCGAGACTGCCGACGATCTTCCAGTTGACGCGCCCATGCATGCCGTGGACGGCGGTGCCCGCCGCCTTGGTGATCGCCGCATAGAGAAGATCGGTGCCGACCGCAGTTGCGGGATGGACACCGAAGAGCAACACCAGCAGGGGTGTCATCAGCGAACCGCCGCCGACGCCGGTGATGCCCACAAGTGCGCCGACAAACAGGCCCGAAAGCGAATAGAGAGGCTCGAATGTCAAACAAGCGCCTCCGACGGCGCCCAGCCACAGCAATTGCAATAGGTGAAAACTGGCACTTCGTTCGGTCCTGCCCCTCTTTCTCACGACCGGTAAATTGCGTCCGAGACGGAGTCAAGTTCACGACCCAGTGTGCCGGAAATCATGGATGGCAGCGAAACTTGATGTTTCGCTTGACGGTGACATGCGCTAAGAGCGGCTAACCATTGATAGAATAAGCCGGACATTGGCCGCCATGACAGACAAGACGCCCTTCTACATCACCACCGCGATTTCCTATCCCAACGGCAAACCGCATATCGGCCACGCCTATGAGCTGATCGCGACGGATGCGATGGCGCGCTACCAGCGCCTGGATGGCAGGGACGTCTTCTTTCTGACGGGCACCGACGAACACGGCCAGAAGATGCAGCAGACGGCGCGCGCCGAGGGGATCACCGCGCAGGCGCTTGCCGACCGCAACTCCGGCGAATTCCAGGCGATGGCGAAGCTCCTGAATGCCTCGAACGACGACTTCATCCGCACCACCCAGGAGCGTCATCACGAGACATCCGGGAATATCTGGAAGCTGATGGCCGATAACGGCGATATCTACAAGGACAGTTATGCCGGCTGGTATTCGGTGCGCGACGAGGCCTATTACCAGGAAAATGAGACGGAGCTACGCGCCGACGGCGTACGCTACGGCCCGCAGGGCACGCCCGTCGAGTGGGTGGAGGAGGCGAGCTATTTCTTCAAGCTCTCCGAATACCAGGACAGGCTGCTCGCCCATTACGAGGCCAATCCCGATTTTATCGGTCCGGCCGAACGCCGCAACGAGGTGATATCCTTCGTCAAATCAGGCCTGAAGGATCTGTCGGTCTCGCGCACGACCTTCGACTGGGGGATCAAGGTGCCGAACGATCCCGCCCACGTGATGTATGTCTGGGTGGACGCGCTGACCAACTACATCACTGCGACAGGCTATATCGAGGACAGGACCGGCCCAAGGGCAAAATACTGGCCGGCGGACGTGCACATCATCGGCAAGGACATCATCCGCTTCCATGCCGTCTATTGGCCGGCGTTCCTGATGTCGGCGAAGCTACCGCTGCCGAAGCGCGTCTTTGCCCATGGCTTCCTGCTCAACAAGGGCGAGAAGATGTCGAAGTCGCTCGGCAACGTCGTCGATCCGGTCAATCTGGTCAATCATTTCGGGCTCGACCAGGTGCGCTACTTCTTCCTGCGCGAAGTCTCCTTCGGTCAGGACGGCAGCTATAGCGAAGAGGCGATCGGCACGCGCATCAATTCCGACCTCGCCAACG
Source organism: Rhizobium aethiopicum (assembly GCF_900094625.1). Lineage (GTDB taxonomy): Bacteria > Pseudomonadota > Alphaproteobacteria > Rhizobiales > Rhizobiaceae > Rhizobium > Rhizobium aethiopicum. Next base: position 476,014 of record NZ_FMAJ01000001.1, read on the forward strand.
GCATCGGCAATCTGGCCAGCCGCTCGCTGTCCATGATCTTCAAGAACTGCGACGGCAAGATGCCGGAATGCGGGCCCCTCAGCGACGAGGACAAGGCGATGCTGGCCCAGGCCGATGCGCTGCATGCGTCGACGCGCGATGACATGGATAAACAGCTCATCCATCGTGCGCTCGCCTCGATCATTGCAGTCGTTTCGGAGGCCGACCGCTATTTCGCCGGTCAGGCGCCCTGGGCGCTGAAGAAGACGGATCCGGCGCGTATGGGCACGGTGCTTTACGTCACCGCCGAGGTCGTGCGCCAGATCGCCATCCTGCTGCAGCCTTTCATGCCGGAATCATCCGGCAAGCTTCTCGATCTCGTCGCCGCGCCCGCCGACAAGCGTGATTTTGCCGCCCTTGGCGAGGCGGGCCGCCTCGTCGCCGGCACGGAACTCGAAGCACCGATGCCGGTCTTCCCGCGCTATGTGGCTCCGGAGGTCTGAGGCGGTGCTGATCGATACCCATTGCCATCTCGATTTCGCCGATTTCGAGGCGGAGCGCGACGAGATCGTCACGCGTGCCCACCAAGCCGGCGTCAAGCAGATGGTGACGATCTCAACGCGGGTGCGCAAGCTCGAGGGACTGCTCGCCATCACCGAGAAATATCCGTCCGTCTTCTGCTCGGTCGGCACCCATCCAAACAATGCCGGCGACGAGCTGGATATTCAGACGGAAGATCTGGTGCGCCTGGCCAATGCCCATGAAAAGATTGTCGCAATCGGTGAAGCCGGCCTCGACTACTTCTATGATACGCAGAAGCCCGAGGACCAGCAAACCGGCTTTCGCCGGCATATCGCCGCCGCCCGGGAAACCCAGCTTCCGCTCGTCATCCACAGCCGCAGCGCCGACGAAGACATGGCTGACATTCTGACGGAAGAAGCGGGGAAGGGGGCCTTTCCCTTCATTCTGCACTGCTTCTCTGCCGGTCCGGAACTGGCGAAAGCCGGCGTCGACCTTGGTGGCTATGTTTCCTTCTCGGGCATCCTGACCTTCCCGAAATCGGACGAGTTGCGCGAGATCGCCAAGACCATCCCGCATGAGCGGCTGCTGGTTGAGACCGACGCGCCCTATCTCGCGCCGAAGCGCTGGCGCGGCAAGCGCAACGAGCCGTCCTATGTCGTCAACACGGCCGAAGTGCTCGCCGAGACGATCGGCCTTTCCTATGCCGAAGTTGCGCGGATCACCACGGAGAACGCTTTCCGCCTGTTCTCGAAAATGCCAAGGGTCTGAGAGCGTGCTCTACCGGCGGCGTTTCACCATTCTCGGCTGTTCGTCGTCACCGGGGGTTCCGCGCATCACCGGCGACTGGGGCGCCTGCAATCCCGACAACCCAAAGAACCGGCGTACGCGCGCCTCGTTCATGGTGCAGCAATTCGGCCCTGACGGGGTGACAACGGTCATTATCGACACCGGGCCGGATTTTCGCGAGCAGATGATCAGGGCAGGGGTCGACCATGTCGATGCGGTGCTCTACAGCCATCCCCATGCAGACCATATTCATGGCATCGACGATCTGCGCGGCTATTTTCACAATACGCGCCGCCGGGTGCCAATCTTTGCCGACCAATTTACGATGGACAGGCTGCGTGAAGCCTTCGGCTATTGCCTGGAAACGCCGCCGGGCAGCAATTATCCGCCGATCGTGCTGCCCATTGTCATTGAAAATTTCGACGAACCCGTCGAAATCCGCGGCCCCGGCGGCAAGATCGAGTTTTCACCGCATATCCAGCAGCATGGCGATATTCATTCGCTCGGCTTCCGGATCGGCGATGTGGCTTATTGCAGCGATATCAGCGATTTCCCGCCGCAGACCGTCGAGAAACTGCAAAACCTCGATGTGCTGATCATCGACGCCCTGCAATATAGCTATCATCCAAGCCATCTGTCGCTGGAACAGTCGCTCGATTGGATCGGCCGGCTGAAGCCGAAACGGGCGATTCTCACCCATATGCATACGCCGCTGGACTACGATGCGGTGATGGATCAGACGCCGGACCATGTGGTGCCGGCGTTTGACCAGATGAGCTTCGAGATCGAGTTTCTCGTATAACTCAAGCGCTGCGGCGTCCCAAGGACTGTCAAAGCGGGATCTGGGTTGAACCCGACCCGTGCCGCAGGTCACTGGATATAGGGAAGAAGCTCGACCGCGCCGCGATAAATCATGTCAAGCGAGACATAGAGGATGATCAGCAGACCGACATACGCGATCCAGCGATGACGGCTGAGCAGCCGGGCGATGAAGTGCGCCGCGATGCCCATCAGCGCGATCGACAGGCCAAGGCCGATGACCAACACGCTCGGATGTTCGCGCGCGGCGCCCGCAACGGCGAGCACGTTATCGAGCGACATCGAAACGTCGGCAACGACGATCTGGGTCGCTGCCTGAAAGAAGGTCTTTTTCGGAACGCCTTCGCCGCTTTCGGCTACCTCTTCCTCGTGGTGGCCGTTGCGAAGCTCGCGCCACATCTTCCAGCAGACCCAAAGCAGCAGCAGGCCGCCGGCCAGCAGCAGGCCGACGATCGCCAGCAGGTAGACGGCAACACTGGCAAAAAGAATACGCAGGATCGTTGCGGCAAGAATGCCGATGACGATCGCCTTTCGCCGTTGCGTGGCCTCAAGGCCGGCAGCGGCGAGACCGATAACCACGGCGTTGTCGCCGGCGAGAACAAGGTCGATAGCAATGACCTGCAGCAAAGCCGTCATACCGGCTGCCGTGAAGATGTCCATATGAAATGTCCCCTATACGTCAAGTGCCGTGCTAGCGTCTCGACGGTTTGACGTCAACCGCCGAGGGATAGAACAGACGGTGCAATTCACTGCCTGATGCATCCGAAAAGATAGGCGACAACGTTATGGAACTGCAGGTGGAATAGCGCCGGGCCGTTGCCATTGCGTGGAACATTCATCGCGGCCGCCGGTTCTTCAAGTCAGAAACCAGGCGTCGGTTCGACGGCTGGAACGAGACATCGAGAGGAGCGTTCCGTGAGCAACATTCACAACGATACCAATCCGGCTTTTTCAGGCCCGATGGGCGGCGGCAGCCTTACCGCATTTTTCGACAGCCGGTCAGAAGCCGAATCCGCGGTCTCCCGTCTCGAGGACGCGGGCGTGCCGGTCGCTAGAATAAGATTGATGCCGGGATATGAGGCGGATGAAACAAATGCCGGCGTCATGAGCGACGATCGCAGCGGCTTCTTCGATGCGCTGGCCGACTTCTTCTTCCCGGACGAGGATCGGGCGATGTATGCAGAAGGGCTGAGGCGAGGCGGCTTTCTCGTCCAGGTCAATGATATCGACGACGCGCTCTATGAAACCGTTCACGATATTCTGGACGACGAGGGCAGCATCGACATCGATGAGCGAGCTGATCTCTGGTTATCGGAAAGCGGCCGCCAAGGCGGATCCAATACGGGTTTTGCCGGCTCGGCCCGCGGCGGCAGAGCCGCGGAAGACCTGGCGGTGTCCGAAAGCGCATTTGAAGGGTCGTCTGCCGGCGAGGCGCGACCGGTCGCGGTGCGCGATACCGCGCACGGAAGCGCCAAGGTGCGTGCCTATACCTTCACAGGCGGTTCAACGTCATCGGAGCATCCGGATCAGCAGTCGCAGACCCAGTCGCAAGGCGGATCCCATCAGAGCCAGGGTTTCCGGCGCGATCATTGATGTGAACCAAGCCGACGCAATGCCGGGCATCTCTTGGGCTCGCTATTCGAGGAGACGTTCATGCAATCATCCATCAACCGCGACGGCTTTCTTCCGCCCGATCCGGATGAACTGGTCGCGGAAGGAGAACTACCTTTTGCCGATGCGGTCGCCGAGTCCGCACGTGAAAAGGCCGACCAAAGCCTGCACCGACTGCAGCTGGAGCTAAGGCTGTTGCGCGCCCGCATTGGCCTGCTGCGTGAGGATGCGGAAGCAGCGCTGAAAGCCAAGGCAACGTCAGTCGATGCAAATGCGCATGTGCAGCTCGGGGATTATCCTTGGTTTAAGCTCGCGATCGCCACCGGTGTAGCCTTCGCGGTAGCGAGGGTCATCAGGAACCTGCCATTCGGCGTATTGCTGGCCGGACTTGCCGGTCACGCTTCGCAGGCGAGACGGTGGTGAATAATCGGCCGGGTTCGAGCCGGACGACGGAGAAGACGTCGGTCAGGCAAGGACGTAAGCTTTTGGCGTAGCTGGCAAAGGTTTTCGTTCCATAATCTATCTTATGTGATCTACGTTTTACGTCGGGTGGGTTCTATTTCCAAGTGCGACATGCCGGTAGGAATACTGGCTCCGAGCGAGCGCGCCGCCTCTCCCCGGCCGGCAAGATATGTGGGTGCGCGCGCGGACTGACGACATGTGACCCACATTGGCCTCCCGATTGCGCCTGGTCGGTTTAGCTTTGCCTTAAAGAAACTGTGCAACGATGAGGCCTATCATCCAAACCGGCGATCTGATGAAATTTCGAAAAGATCAAAAAATAGCGCGCAGCTGCGCGGGCTCCCTACCCAGCTATGCGATCGCCTTCGCTCCGGCAATATTTGCGGCCATTATTGCAATCATCGTCGTCTGGGTGGCAACGAACTGGCGGCTGGAGCGAACTTTGGCTGATGAACGCTCGATCGTTGCCGGAGAGCTTGCCACAATCTCATCCCGGCTGCAGACGAACTTCAATAGCAATGTGAAGCTGTTGCAAGGACTGGCGGCCGGTATCGCCGTCGATCCAGCAATGGGTCAGAACGGATTTTCCAAACTTGCCGCACAGATCCTGCAGCCTGAGTCCCAATTGCGAAGCTTCGCCGCGGCCCCGGACATGGTTGTCAGATGGGTCTATCCCGAAAAAGGAAATGAAAGGGCTATCGGGCTCGACTACCGAAAGAATGAGAAGCAAAGGGCCGCCGCGATGCTGGCGCGCAACACCCACAATATCGTGTTGACTGGCCCGGTCGAACTTGTCCAAGGCGGAACGGCTTTCGTGGTCAGGTGCCCGGTTTATACCGATGACGGAAATAGCCAGATCTTCTGGGGCCTGCTTTCCGGAGTCATAGATATTCCAAGGCTTTATGCAGACAGTGGTCTCGGTTCGACCGAGCTGGAGATTGCCATCAGCACCGCCCCGGAGCCGAATTCCTCGAAACAGGTTTTTCTCGGCAGCCTGGAGACCTTTCAAAAGGAACCGGTCTTGGCAAATGTCGATATGACCTACGGCAGATGGACCCTCGCCGCGCGTCCCAAGCATGGATGGGGTAGAAATAGCGGGATCGGCACCTTCGAGGCTTATGCCAGCCTGTTGGCCTTCTGTGTCGTTGCACCCATCGTCTGGGTCGGCTTTCTGACCAAGTCGCGCCAAGGAACCATTGAAAAACTTCGCCTGCACAAGAAGAAGCTCGTTCGTGCGCGGCAGCGGCTGGAATACCTGTCGCTGCACGACGCCCTGACGGGGCTTGCTAATCGACGGTTCGTCGACCAGATGATCTCGCAACCGCCGCGGCCGGGTCCGCAAGATTGCCTGATTCTCATTCATATCGACCTTGACCGGTTCAAGGAGATCAACGACACGAAAGGCCATGCCGGCGGCGACATCGTCCTGCAAACAACGGCTTCGCGCCTCGCCGATCTGACCGGCCCAAACGACGTCGCGGCTCGGATCGGCGGCGACGAATTCATATTCGCCAGCTGGAGCGCCAATCCCGAGCCGAGGGCAACGGAAATGGCCAAGCAGATTGTCGATGCGCTCCAGCGGCCCGTCTTCATCGATGGAGCGGCATATGTGGTCGGAGCAAGCGTCGGTGTCGCCTGGGAGGCGGAACCGGCTCGCGGAGACCTCGGTCAATTGCTCCTGAATGCCGATCTGGCTCTGTACGAGGCGAAGAAGGCGGGCCGTGGCCGCGCGGCCATTTTCACTGAAGAGCTACGCACCGCCGCAATTCATTCGAAGGAATTGGCGGATGAATTCAACCAAGCGCTCGAACGTGATGAACTCGTCGCGTTCTTCCAGCCGCAGTTCAATGCAAACAACTTGACTATCGCAGGCGTCGAAGCGCTCGCCCGGTGGGATCACCCGCGGCGAGGACTGCTCGGCCCGAACGAGTTTCTCGGTGCTGCGGAAAGGCTCGGGCGTAGCGGCGACATGGACAGGCTGATCCTGCAAAAGGCCCTGTTCGAGCTGACGAGATGGGACGGCTTGGGGATGAGCATCCCACGGGTTTCAGTCAATATCTCGGCGCGCCGGCTGGCGCAGGCAAATCTGCTCGCCGAGCTGTCCGAGCTTCCGGCAGCGAGGGGGCGGCTGTGTTTCGAGCTGCTGGAAACGATATCCTTCGAGGAGCTTCAGCCTGCTCTCAACGAGGTAATTCCAGCCATCAAAGCGCTCGGTATTGAGATCGAGATCGACGATTTCGGTACGGAACATGCCAGCATCGTCAGCTTGCTTCGATTTGAGCCCCGAAGGCTTAAGATCGATCGAGAGATCATCAAGCCGATCATCGCCTCCCCTTCTCAACGCCGTCTGGTCTCCTCAATTATCGAAATCGGCCGATCACAGAACATCGACATCGTAGCCGAAGGCGTGGAGACAATGGAGCACGCGAAGATCCTGAAAGATCTCGGCTGCCACTTGCTGCAAGGCTACGCCCTGGCCCGCCCAATGACCTCGGAGCAGTTGATCGAATTTTGCCGCAGGAGGAACAAGGGAACGGCCGAGGCAGGCCGCTAGCGTCGGCCTCGGGCTCAAACGGCAACGAGCGTGACATCCTGGTCGTCGGTCGCCGGCTATTAGTGCTTGCAGGTCTTCGTCGGCAGGTTCATTCTTACTCCTGTTGAAGCCCACCGGCTGCGGCCGTCATGCCGTTGCACACAGGGTTGTCGTGAGATGCCTGCGATGGAATGCGCCGGCTGCGGTTTTGATATTCAGAGCGGTTTTGCTTTCTGTCCGCGATGCGGCGCAAGGCAACCCCTCTCCTGCGCGGCCTGCGGCTATCCATGTCAGCCCGATTTTGCCTTCTGCCCGAAATGCGGTGCATCGATCCCGGGCAAAGCCCAGCCCGCCGCGAAGCCGATCATCGCGGCGGTACCGGCTCAATCCGATGGCGATGCCGACCGGCGGCCGGTGACGGTGCTGTTTGCCGATCTCTGCGGCTTCACGACGCTGAGCGAGCAGATCGACCCCGAAATCATGCGGGTGCTGCAGAACGAATTGTTCGAAGAGATGACCCAAGCGGTGGAAGCCTACGGCGGCTTCGTCGACAAATTTGTCGGCGATGCACTGCTGGCGCTGTTCGGGGCGCCGGTCGCCCATGAGGACGATCCGGTGCGGGCGCTCGGCGCAGCACTTGATATGATCGAACGGGCCACTGCGGTCGGCACGCGCTGGCAGTCGCGTGCCGGCGTGCCGCTGCGTCTTCATATCGGTATCAATAGCGGGCCTGTCGTCACCGGCGGCTTCGGCGCCGCCAGTACCAAATCCTATTCGGTGACCGGTGACACGGTGAACACCGCGCAACGGCTGCAATCCATGGCCGGCGAAAACGATATTCTGGTCGGTCCGCTGACATACCGCCTCACCCGCCATGCCTTTGCCTTCGACAGTCTCGGCGCGCAGACCCTGCGCGGAAAGATTGGAAACGTCCTCGTGCATCGGCTCACCGGGCTGCTGGAGGCGCCGCATACGGCGCGCGGGCTCGAAAGTTTCGGCCTACAGGCGCCGATGGTCGGGCGGGACGCGGAATTGGCGCGCCTGCTGACCTGCCTCGACCTTGCTTGTAACGGCGCCGCGCAGCTTGTCCGCCTGATCGGTGAAGCGGGCATCGGCAAGTCGCGTCTGGCTACCGAATTCGTCGGAGTCGCAGCCAATGCGGCTCGCTTCCCTGGCCTTGCCATCCGCAAGGCCACCTGCTCTCCCCTCGGCGAACAATCCTACGGCACGCTCGCTGCGGTCGTGCGCAGCGCCTACGGGATCGGCGAGCGCGACGCTCCCGACAAGACGCGACAACTGCTGACGACGGGGTTTCGAGCGCTCGATCTCACGCCGGATGACATCGAGGCGCTTTTGCCGCTCTTTCTGCATGTCCTCGGCCTCGGCGATCCCGATGGCGCGCTGCGGCACATCGAGCCGGAACAGTTGCGGCGGCAGATCTTCTATGCGGTCCGCACCGTTTTCGAGCGGCGGCTGGCGCAAGGTCCTCTCCTGCTTGTCATCGAGGACCTCCACTGGGCGGATGCCGCCTCGCTGGAGGTGCTCCGCTTCATGATGGACCGGCTGGAGCGCAGCCGGCTGATGCTGCTTGCGGTCTACCGGCCGACGTCGCAGACCGACCCCCTGAACTCCCATCGCGTCAGCGTCACCGTACAGCGTCTCGGCCCCCTCCTCGCTGCCGATGGGCAGAAGCTGCTTGGCGCCTTTTTCGGCGAGGGTCACGGCAAATTGCCGGCGCCGATGCGCAAGCGCATCCTTGAGCGCGCTGGCGGCAATCCGCTGTTCATCGAAGAAATCCTGCGCGGACTGATCGACATGGGCACGCTGCACAATGACGGTCAGCGCTGGCATGTCGCGGCCGAAGACACCGACGTCGACATACCGGTCAATCTGCAGGCGCTGCTGCTCGCCCGCGTCGACCGGTTGCCCCAGGAGATCAGGCGTTTGGCGCAGGAGGCGGCGGTCGTCGGCCCGAAGTTCGATACCGCCCTGCTCCGCAAGGTCGCGACCGACCCGGCCTCCATCGATGCGGCGCTGGATTATCTCTGCGATGCCAACATCATCGAGGAATTGCATGGACCGGACGCGGTGATATCGCCGGGCTATCGCTTCAGCCAGACGCTGATGCACGACGTCATCTACCACAATCTGCTGCTGCAACGGCGCATGGAGCTTCACCGACGGATCGGCAGAGCCCTGGAACATCGATATGGCATCGCGCCGGATCGCGCAGAGCATCTGGCGCAGCTCGGTCATCATTTCAGCCTGACGACCGAAAAGGCCAAGGGCGCGAGCTATCTGATGGCGGCGGGCGATCTGGCCCGCAAGACATATGCCAATGACGATGCCATGCGTCTCTACCGTCAGGCGCTTTCGGCCTTTGCCGACGAGCCGGAGGTGACGCCGGAGCAATCGGCGCTGCTGGAGCGCCTTGGCGATCTCTGCGGTCCTGCAGGCCGGCGCGACGCCGCCCTGAACCATTATCAGCAAGCACTCGCCACCCACCGCTTGAAAGAGGATCGGATCGCCGCCGCGAGGATCTTGCGCAAGATCGGTCATCTGCATCTCGATGCGGGACGCCGCGATCTGGCGGAGACCCATTGCGCCGAAGCCGAAGCCATGATCGCAGCCATCGATGCGCCGGTCGAACATGCCCATCTCCTGCAGGAACGCGGCCACCTCGCCTTTCGCATGGGCGATCAGGCTGCTGCCGCCGAATGGGCCACACAGGCGCTGCAATGCCTGCAGACGCTGCCGATTGACGGAACGACGGAGGCAGGACGGGAGGCAGCGCGGGCGATGGCGGAGGCGCTGAACACCAAGGGTGCGGCGCTGGCGCGGCTCGGACGTCGACGCGATGCCGTGCAGGAGGTGGAGCGCAGCCTCTCGGTCGCCGAGAAGGCCGATCTGCAAAGCGCCGCCTGCCGTGCCTATTCCAATCTCGGCGTCCTCTACACGATTGTCGATCCCGCCAACGCCATCAAGATCTGCCGGCGCGGATTGGAGCTCGCCACCCGTATCGGTGATCTCGGCTTTCAGGCGCGTCTTCTCGCCAACCTCGCGGTCTCCTGCTGCACCTTCACCGATCGCTGCTCAGCCGAGGGCGTGCCGGCTGCGGAGAAGGCGGTCGAAATCGACCGCGCGCTCGATCAGCGCGACCATCTCTCCGTGCCGCTGATCGTGCTAGGGCAGATTCACCAATGTCATGGGCAGCCGAAGCTAGCTCGTAAGTATTACGAGGAAGCCCTTGAGGTCGCGAAGGAAATTGACGAGCCGCAACTGCTGTTTCCGTGCTATGATGGCTTGGCAACGCTGAGCCTCGAACATGACGACATGGACGAAGCGGAACGGTATTTCACGCTGGCGCAGGATGTATGCATCCGCCACAAGCTCGACCCTGGCACATTCGTCGTCTTGCCGTTTCTCGACTGAAGGTTTTGCGGAGCGACGATCGCTCGACATGCGACTACCCCAAGCGATTCAAACGCATAAAAGGAGGAACGCACAATGCAGGAGAACCACGCCGATAGACCATTACAACCTGGAGATCGCGCACCCAATGTGGTGCTGGATGCAATCACCCGCCATGGCAAGATCGCCATCGATGATTTTCGCGGCCAGAAGCCGGTGCTCGTCGGCTTGTTCCGCGGCCTGCATTGCCCCTTTTGCCGTCGGCAGATCGCCGCAATGGCCGAACTCACCGATGCATTGCAGGAGAAGGGCATCGACAGCCTGACAGTCGTCAATACGCCAATCGAGCGCGCGCGCCTCTATTTCCGCTACCATCCGCTTCCCAATTTGCTGGCGGCCTCAGACCCCGAACGGGTATCGCACAGAGCCTTCGGCCTGCCCAATATTGAGTTCACCGAATCCGAGAACGACTGGCCGCACAAGGTCAGCATGAGCACCATGTCCTCAATGCGGATCGATATGCCGGGCGAGCTACCAGAGCCCATGGATGTGATGGCTGCCGTCGAATATCTCGACAAGGCCGACGGTTATGAATTCACGGAGGACGACACGCGGATGATCACCACCGGCCACGGACAGCTCGTCGGCGAATTCCTGCTCGACCGCGATGGCGTCGTGCGCTGGTGTTTCACGGAAGTCGAGGAAGGTGGCCGCAACTTGTTCGGCGGTCCCGCCCCTCGCGATGTGATGTCGGCGGCGGCGAACATCGCTGCTTGAGGCCTGTTGCGGCTGCGCTACTGCGCCCTGAAACGGGCGTGGCAGGTCGTGCAGCTCTGCAGCATGAGGTGGAAAACATGTTCCGCTGACATTGCCGCCAGCCCCTGCCCGCTGCGGACGTGAATCCCGAGCGGGCCGCCGCCCATGGCCTCTCCAGGCTTCATCCGCATGCCCGCAGCCATCGGTCCGGGGTTATTCTGTGCGGCGGCGCCGAGCGCAACGGCATAGTCACGCAGGTCGTTCGCGATACGGTCGAACCGCTCGCGCTCCTCAACAATGTTCGGCTTGGCCTTTGATTGCGGGCTGGCCGCGTCGGATGCGAAGTGTCCGGAGAGAACAGAGCCCGATCTGTCGCGGATGGTGTCTGCTGCCCACCTGAACTGGTCGGCATTGTAGCTTGCCGGATCGTTGAACATTCCCGCGATCGTCTTTGCCGCGACGGCCATGGCCTTCATGTCCGCTTGCCGAAGCGCGACGACCTCCTCGGCGGCTGGTGACGGAGCCACGGTCGTCAGGACCGCTCCCACGGTGGAGAGCAGTCCGAACATCTTCGCGAAAAGGGCCTGTTTCATAAGGCTGCGTTTCCAATCCGTCGTGCCGCTTTGCCAGTGATATCCGTTCTCATCTGGGCAGCAAGAGGGCGAGCCTCCTGCCCTGATCAGGCCGCCATCTTGCGGCAGCTTTCGGCGCAGCGGCGGCAAGCATCGACACAGCTCTGCATGTCACCGATCCGCTCGCAATCCTCAGCGCATTGGGCGCAGATTTCGGCGCATTCACGGCAGACATGCTTGTGGTGCTCGGAGCCGATGAGCATGAAATGCGCGGACGTGCGGCAGATCTCCGCACAGGCCATCATCAGCTTGAGGTGGGGCGGACGGGTATGCTCCCCGCCCAGCTCAAGGCAGTGGCCCATGGCCATCGACAGACATTCGCTGTAGCAGCTCAGGCAGTTGGAGATGCAGTTCTTCATTTCGGTCGACATATTATGCATGGTGAAGCCTCCTATTCGACTTCCTTGATGAGGATGGATGCGATCTCAGGCAACGGAAGTCCGGGGAGGCGGATCGATCCTGCGGATGAGAAGCAGCGGCCGATAGGCGGATGGCATCGGTTCATGCCGCATCGAGTCAAAATTCGGAGCGGCGACACCAGCGAAGTCCGGCAGGATCGGACAGCAATGCATCATAGAACAGCAGACCGCGCGTTGTCCGCACGGATGGCCGCGCAGGTGATGCTCACCAGTGATGGCAGAATGCTGGCTTGGAACGGTCGCCTTCGCCGGCGCCACGCCGAGTGGGCTCGCCGCCACCAGTGCGACGAGAACAATTCTGATATAGCGGAATAGGTTCCCAAATCTCATCCGCGGGTTCCCTTCGACGGTAGAACCGTAGCGCCGCAGAAATGTTCCGGGGCCATCCGGCGATCGCGGCCCACTCGTCGATTCGCATGGGATCGAAGGAAGCATTAACGGCAGCCGATTATTCTTCGCCCGCGCGAGGAGAGGATCGATGAGAACTGGTTATTCGCTCGTCCAGATAGGGCTTCACTGGCTGGTCGCCCTTATCGTGCCGGTGCAGTATCTGACTGGCGGCAGCATCGAGAAGATCCATCATGCCCTCCATATGGGGATCACGCCATCCGATTGGGACGTCGTCCAGCACCAGATTCATAACTATGCCGGAATAGCGATCGGCCTGCTGATGGGCGCCCGTCTGGTTCTTCGTCTCCTGCAGCCGCCCGAAGCCGCTGCGCCCGGCACATGGGCCGGCCGAGCCGCCACGGCGCTTCATCACGCCTTCTACGCCGCGATCATCGGACAGGCCTGTACAGGGTTCGTCGCAAGCTACTTCTGGTTCGGGATCGCGCCATATCATGTCATCGGATCGAAGATCATCCTGGCAATGGTGGCGCTGCATCTTGCCGCGGCGGCCTGGCACACGCTGGTTGCCCGTGACGACACGGTCGATCGGATGCTGCTGCCGCGCCGGAAGCAGTCAGCCAAAAACATCTGAGTGGCGAGCGTCACCGCGCGGGGGATGCGCGTCACATAAAGGACTCGAATGTCGGGCATAGACAGGTCCGCAATTGAAAACGGGCTGATTTACCTGTAGCTGTTTGGGAATGGGAAAGATGTACCGAATCACATTGAGCACGCTGCTCGTGATGATGCGGCTGGTGATCGTCGTATCACTGGCGGGGTACTCTCTGGCGAACGCCAGCGCGGCGATGCACGGTTCCCCGTTTCCCGAACTGCAAGTCGCCGCAGAGGTGTCGCCGTCCCATGAAGGCCACGACATGGCGGAAGCGGGCCATCACGACCACTCGCGCATCGACATGTCCGACGATGGCGGTACATCGAACCTCGTCAAGCAGGAATGCTGCAAAGATTTCTGCGGCGGGTTCGGCATCATTTGTGAAAGCCCCGACGTCGGCGGAGCTGTCGTCACCTCGATCCGTCAGTTCGTGGACGACCGCACGACCTTCGGCGAACAGCCGCCGCTCCACCGCCCGCCGAATATCTGAATAGAGACGCGCCCGCTCGATCGGGTCCATTCGGTCGCCGCCTGACTCCGGGCGAGCGCCCGTAGGTTATCTCTTATTCGGAAATTTCATAATGAAACCCTCGCTTTTCGTGGTGGGGCTGCCGCTTGTCATCGGCGGCTGCACATCCACGCTTCCTCCCGACGTGGTCGCGTCTTCCGCCGCGGTCGAACAACCGTCGCCGCGCCCGGCCGCATATCGGTCACCGGTCTCGGGCTATGTCGCCAGGCAGCCCCTCGATCCCAAGCCGTGGCGTAAACAGAACGATCTGCAGTCTCCCGCGAAAGGAGACGCCTCATGATCGGTCCCCGAAAATTAACGGCCGTGCTGGTGTTCCCGCTAGCGCTCGGCGGCTGCGTCACGGGCGGCGACTATTCCAGCAAGCAGGCAGGCTTCGCTTCCGTTGCCGACAAGACCGCCATCGCGACGGCGAAGCAAACGGTCTGGATCCAGAACCAGAATCAGGCACGGTCGGCCGCCGCTGAGGTCAAAAATCTGCTCGCGCGACGGAAAATCCTCGACGCCGAGACGGCGGTCCAGATCGCCCTGCTCAACAATAAGGGCCTTCAGGCTGCCTACGCCGATCTCGGCGACAGTGCGGCCGATGCCTGGCAGTCGACGATGTTCATCAACCCGATAGTCTCGATCGGCGCGACAGGCATCGGCACACCCGGATTGGAGGCCTTCAAGACCATCGAGGGGGTGATCACGACGAACATCCTGGCGCTTGCGACGAGAAACCGCGACGTGGCCATCGCCGACACCCGCTTCCGCCAGGCGCAGCTGAGCGCCGCCGTAAGAACGCTACAGGTCGCCGCCGAGACGCGGCGCGCCTGGATCGGGGCGGTGGCCGCCTGGGAGAATGTCGGGCAGCTGCAACGCGCCCAGGCGACGGCGGACGCCGCTTCCGAACTTGCGGAGAAACTTGGCGAGACCGGCGCGATGACCAAGGGCGCCCAGGCGCGCGAACATGTGTTCGTCGCCGAGCTCGCCGGCGAGACCGCGAAGGCCCGCCTCGCAGCTCGTCTTGCCAAGGAGGAGCTCACACGGCTGATGGGTCTCTGGGGGGCCGACCTGGACTACCAGATTCCGAACAGCCTGCCGCCGCTGCCCAAGGCCGTCGTCCGACGCGATACGATCGAGGCCGAGGCTCTGAGGTATCGCATCGATCTTCAGGTGGCGAAGCTTGAGCTGGAGGCAACCGCAAGGTCGTATGGGCTCACCGAAGCAACGCGTTATATTACCGATCTCGAGATCCTGACTGGCTTCGAAACAGAACGGGAAATCGAGGACGAGGAGAAGACCACCAGAACCACCGGCCAGGTCGAGCTGGAGTTCGCGATCCCGATCTTCGACACCGGCAGGGCGCGGATGCGCAAGGCCGAGTTGGCCTATATGCGGGCGGCGAACCAGCTCGCAGAGAGGGCCGTCAACGTCCGCTCGGAAGCACGCTCGGCATACGAGGCCTATCGCTCGAACTACGACATCGCGCGGCACTACCGCAACAATGTCGTGCCGCTGCGCACCAAGGTCGAGGAAGAATCCCTGCTGACGTACAACGGCATGATCACCAACACCTTCGAGCTGCTCACCGACACGCGCGACAAGATCAACTCCATCCTGCTCTCCGTCAACGCCAAGCGCGACTTCTGGCTCGCCGAAGCCAACCTCGCGCCTGCGATCTATGGCGGCGGCACGACCAACGCGTCGGCAGAGACCGAAGTCGCCGCTGCCTCGGACAGCAGCGGCGGCGGCCATTGAGAAAGGAACCCGACATGTTCAACAGACGACAATTGTTCGGAGCGAGCGCAGCGCTGCTGGCGGCGGGCGCATGGACGAAAACCTCGGCGATGGGGCTGCCGGACGCCCCGACAATGGAATCGGCGGACATGCAACCGCCGCTCCACCCGACTTCTGGCCCGGACTATCAGCCGGTCGTCACCCTCAACGGCTGGACCCTGCCCCACCGGATGAACAACGGCGTCAAGGAGTTCCACCTCGTCGCCGAGCCGGTCGAACGCGAGGTGGCCGACGGCATGACCGCCTATCTCTGGGGCTACAACGGCCAATCTCCGGGTCCGACGATCGAGGCGGTCGAAGGCGACCGGGTGCGCATCTTCGTTACCAACAAGCTGCCGGAGCACACGACGATCCACTGGCACGGCATGATACTGCCATCGGGCATGGACGGCGTCGGTGGTCTGACGCAGCCGCATATTCCCGTCGGCAAGACCTATGTCTACGAGTTCGACCTCGTGAAATCAGGCACTTTCATGTACCACCCGCACTCCGACGAAATGGTGCAGATGGCGATGGGCATGATGGGATTCTTCGTCGTCCATCCCAAGGACCCGCAGTTCATGCGGGTCGACCGCGACTTCGTCTTCCTGCTCAATGCCTACGACATTGATCCCGGCTCCTATGTGCCGCGCGTCATGGAAATGACCGACTTCAACATGTGGTGCTGGAACAGCCGCGTGTTTCCGGACATCAGTCCGCTCGTCGTTTCCAGGAACGACAGGGTCCGGGTGCGGGTCGGCAACCTTACGATGACGAACCATCCCATTCATATGCATGGATATGACTTCGAGGTCACATGCACGGATGGCGGCTGGGTGCGGCCTGAAGCGCGGTGGCCGGAGGTGAGCATCGATATCCCCGTCGGCGCCATGCGCGCCTACGAGTTCGACGCCAAGTACCTCGGCGACTGGGCGATCCACTGCCACAAGTCACACCATACGATGAACGCCATGGGTCACGACATTCCGACCTTCATCGGTGTTGATAAATCGAAGGTCGCGGAGAAGATCAAGAAGCTGCAGCCGGAATACATGCCCATGGGCACCAAGGGCATGGCAGACATGGGCGAAATGGAAATGCCCATCCCCGAGAACACCATCCCGATGATGACCGGCTGGGGGCCGCACGGCCCGATCGAGATGGGCGGCATGTTCTCCGTCGTGAAGGTCCGCGAGGGCATTTCAGCCGACGATTACTCCGATCCGGGCTGGTACGAGAACCCACCCGGGACGCAGGCCTGGGAGTGGACCGGTGAGCTGCCGGACGCGACCAAGGCCAAAGACGCGAAGACGCAAATCACGCCAAAGCCGACGAACGGCTGAGGCTCAATATCCCGCATGAAAAAGGATCTACACATGAAAATTCATTTATTGGCACTGGCGCTCGCAGCGCTTGCAACCCCTGCCCTCGCCTCCGGCAATCACGCCGGCGGTCACGGCGAGAAAATGGCTGTCGGAGAGCCTGGCGACAAGGCCAAGGCGACACAGACGATCCGCGTCACGATGAAGGAAACCGACGACGGAAAGATGTTGTTCACGCCGGCGGTCTTCAATGTCCGCAAGGGACAAACGGTCAAGATCGCGATCAAGAACGCCGGCACAGTCGACCACGAATTTGTGCTCGATCAGCAAGACAAGATCCTGGAGCACAAGAAGGTCATGGAGAAGTTCCCGGAAATGGAGCATGCCGATCCCAATTCCATCCGCCTTCCGGCCGGAGAATCCGGCGAGATCGTTTGGAAGTTCACCACCGACGGCGAGTTCAAATTCGCCTGCCTCATCCCAGGCCACTACGAAGCCGGCATGCACGGCGACGTCAGCGTCGCCGGAAAGTAATGCGCAAAGGAGCCATGAAATGAAAACTGCAATGATCAAAATCGGTGTCGCCGCCCTGCTCGCAGCCAGCTCGGCTTCCGGCGCGTTCGCCCAGGAGTTCACCAAGGGCGTCGTCAACAAGGTCGACGTCAAGGCAAAAAAGGTTACCATCAAGCATGAGGACCTGAAGAACCTCGACATGCCCGCGATGACGATGGTTTTCCGGGTCGAAGATCCGGCTCTCATCGACAAGCTGAAGGAAGGTTCGAGCATTGAGTTCGTCGCCGAGCGCGTGAACGGCAAGCTGATGGTCACCGAAGTCAAGTAGCTGAACTCCTGCCGCCCGGATCCACGTCCGGGCGGCAGCGCAGGAGGAGTGGAGACGATGCATAGGAGAAGATTCATTGCACTGGCGACTTCCGCGATGGCGTTGCCTGTCGGCTGGGCCTTCGCCGCCGCGCCGGTAAAGATGACAGTCTACAAGGACCCGAACTGCGGTTGCTGCCATGAATGGTCGAAGGCGATGGCGGCGGCAGGGTTTTCCGTCGAGGCCCGCGATACCGACGACCTCGCCGCGGTCAAGGCGCGGCTGGGCGTGCCTGGCGACCTGGAGGGATGTCACACGGCCGTGGTCGACGAATATTACCTGGAGGGACACGTGCCGCTCGATGCCATCCGGCGCCTGTTGCGCGAGCGACCGCCGCTCCGGGGGCTCGCCGTGCCGGGAATGCCGCCGGGTTCGCTCGGAATGGGTGATGACCCGCAGGCGTCCTATGACGTCTATGCGATCCCCTCGGGGATCGGTGCGCCATTCGTGTTCATGGAATTCCGCCCCCCGAAGGGCTGACGCCTCGATCGACCGTAATCTGCCGTAAAGCCGATCAGGAGAGCGGGGCGTTGCAGAGCGCTGACCAGAGATCGTGCTTCCAGTCGGTTCCCGGCCGCGCTGAAATGTCGATCGGATAGTCGGCGGAATTTATACGCACGGTGGCGGGCGAAACGCAGCGCACGCTCGCCTTGTGTCTTCCTCCGTCCCGATAAAGCACAGCCCCGCCACGGTCGATTTCCGACAATGTGATGACGACGTCGAAATCGAAAGCCCGATCACGGGCGGGCCCGCCCTCTGCCAGACTGAGACTGACCGACCGGCTGCCGCCGAACGAAGCTGTGTGGAAGACCGCATGCTCGGAAGCCACCGATACCGATGCGGACTGGGCGCAAATGATCAAAGTCAGAAGCACTCGGCGCATTTACCCCTCCCGCGGTCAATGCTCTTCAACCTACCATATTCCAGGACGTTTCGCGACTGGCGGTGGCGACCTCCGCCCGCTACGGCCGCCAGAACGTCTGCATCTCGTCGGGCGTGACCTTGCCGTCCTTGTTGGCGTCCACGCTACCGAAGATCCGCTTGTGGGTCGCCGTCACCTCCTCGAAGGACAGCGCCCCATCCCCGTCGGTGTCAGCGATCGCGAACATGATCTTCATCATGGATCCGCGCGTACCCGTCGTCGGCATGCCCCCCATCATGCCGGGCTGCATCGGCATGCCCCCGGACGAGCCAGGCTGCATCATCATGCACTGCATTGGCATCGTATTGCCTTGACCTTGTCCCATCATGCCAGGCTGCATCATGCCTAATCCGCCCGGCATTGCGCCCTGGCCTTGGGCGGTCGTGTCCGCCATTCCCGACGGCTGGGTCGCCTGCGCCGAGTTCGCGGGATGATGCGGATCCGCCCCGCTCGTCTGCGCAAGGGCGAGCTCTGCACTGCCGACGGCAATCGCCGCGGCCAGCAGGAACGCGTTTGGAATGCTTATCATTCTCATGTCGTTTCTCCTTTTGGTTTGGTCTATATCCGCGTCTGCTTCTCCAAGCTGGAGCAGAATGGATTCGAGTGTCGTGTCCGGCGAACCTGCCGCCGGTCTAGTCGATCGACGAGTTGCGCAGCCTGAGCGATTTGCCGACGAAGGCCATGCAGACGGTCCTGCTATAAGTGCTCCAGGCTGATGAGGAACGGTTATCGTTCATGAATGTCTCGTTGCCGAGCGTTGGTCTTGGGCGTTCGAAAGGAGGCCCGCGGATTCGACCGGATAGCGCCGAGGCGCAATTCGGCATCCTTAGGCAGTAAGACGAGGAGGCCCTAGCGTGGGAGCAGATGCCAGGCCGCTGCCGGTCTGATTGCCAGCGAAAGGAAGAAAAGAAACCTGGGCTGCCGGAACTTCGAGAAGGTCCATCAAGACCGCGGCAGTGCAAGAACCGCATGGCCCTGAGCAGCAGGCCTTGTGGTCGGGTGTTTCAAAGTCGCTCTGACTCGAGACATGGGCATGATTGTGGAGGGGGGAACGTTCGAATTGCTCTTCGACCGAACGGTCATGGCATCGCATCGCTTGCACGCCGGAAGCCGGCACGAACAGAAGCGCTATCGCGACCAGCACGGCCGGCAATGCCTTCGTCCAATCGAAACTGCAGCGGTCGGCGGCCATTGTCCGGCTCCGTTCCCACGGTCAGCCGAAGCGTCGGCTGATGAAGTTGAAGATAGCAGCAATGAACACTCCCGCATAGCCGCCGAAGATAAGGCTTTGCACGATGCCGAGCGCCAGGCTTCGTACATCGAAACCAGTCAACCCCAAATAGAACTGCAGCCAGGGCCTATGCAGACCCCATTCCGGGGCCATGAAACCGAGCAGCATGCACAGCAGGAATGAGATGGTGGCGAAGGCGGCGAGCGTCGCGCCGAGCACCGGCACGGACACACACGCCGGCATCGCCGGGGAGCTTGCAGGTTCAGCATAAAGAACAGTATTTGCCATCGAGCGATCCTCCGACCGGCTGCCGTTGCAGCCTCACGACAGCGCGATCATCTGCCCGCTCGTAGCAAACTTCCTTGATTTGAATCAAATACAGCGGCCCGTCACCGCTGAAGGTTCGCCTGGGCCTTCGCGATGGCGTCGTGCGGTGGTGTTCACAGAAGTCGAGGAAGGCGGGCGCAGGATGTTCGGCGGCCCCGCCCTTTCGGACGTGATGTCAGCGGCTTCGGATATCGCCGTGTGAACCGGATCATCCGGATGCCGTATGCGATGCCAGCCAATCGTGGAACGCTGCAACTTCCTGCCGGCGCAACGCCTTTGGTGCAGCGACGATGTAATAAGCCCACTTTACCGGCCAGCGGATATCCGGCAACAGATGAACCAGCCTGCCGCTGTCGAGCTCCTGCGCCACGAGCGCCTTGCGAACGAGGGCGACGCCCCTCGCCGCGACAGCCGCCTGGATCACGGCGGCCGTAGAATTTATCTTCAATCCGCGATCCGGGGGAAGCTGGTTTACACACGACCTCACTAGCCATTCCGCCCATGTCGGAAAGTCGCCCCCCGGATGCGGCGTGCCGTCATGGATCAGCGTCTGTTCGACAATCCATCCGGCGGTTACGTCCCGATCAGCCGGCAGCAGCCGATTGTGGCAGACGGCGATGATCTCCTCGCTCATCATGAACGTCGACTTCACGTCCTTCCAGGAGCCCAGACCACAGCGTATGCCGATGTCGGCCTCGCCCTGGGCCAGATCGACGACCCTATCCGACACATCCAAGCGCACATCGATGTTCGGATAATGCGTCGAAAAATCGTCCAACCTTGCGAGCAGCCAGTTGGCGACCAGCGCCTGGGAAGCCGTTACCACCACGACCGATCTGGCTTTCCTGCCGCGAAGTTTCCGCAGCCCCGTCTCGAGAAGATCGAGTCCCTGGGCAATATCATCCAGCGCGTCCTGCGCCTCGTCGACAGGCGTGAGCCGTTCGGCGCCGGAGCGGCTTCGGCGAAACAGTGGATAGCCGACCCAATCCTCCAGCGAACGCACGAGCTGACCCACGGCAGGAGGCGTGACATTCAGCTCGGTCGCGGCGCCGACAAAGCTGCCGTGTCTCGCGGAAGCCTCCAGCGCCTGCAGGGACTTCAATCTGGTCAGCTCTCTCATCTCGCTCGCGACAAAGTTTTTCTTTGTTTACGCTATGTCCTGTTTTCCTCGCGAAATCAATCTCCCGCGCTACCCTGGCGGAAACAGGACGAGATTTGCGATATGGTGCTTCAGGGAAAGACGGCGTTGATCACAGGCGGCTCGAGCGGGATAGGTCTCGCAACCGCCGCAATGCTGCGCGATGGCGGTGCTCGCGTGGCCATTGCCGGGCGATCGCAGGACAAACTGGATCGCGCCGTGGGTGAACTGGGCGGTGACGTCGTTGCGATCTGCGCCGACGTATCCTCGCTCGATCAGCTGGAGCGGATGAGGACTGAGCTTCAGAATGCTTTCGGGTCCCTCGACATCCTTTTTGCCAATGCGGGCATGGCGCTCGGCACGCCGCTCGCGACGGCAGACGAGGAGACCTATCACACGCTCATGAACGCGAACGTGAAGAGTGTCTTCTTTACCGTTCAAGCCGTACTGCCGCTCATGCGGGAGGGTGGCTCCATCATTCTCAATACCTCCTGGCTGAACCAGGTCGGCACGCCGGGTCGGGCCATCCTTTCCGCGTCGAAGGCCGCAGTCCGCTCCTTTGCACGCAGCATGTCGGCGGAACTGATCGACCGCAAGATCCGGGTGAACGCCGTCAGCCCCGGATCGATCGAAACTCCTATTCACCGTGGAAAGAACCAGTCCGAGGAGGAATTCCGCGCCTATGCGGAGCGGGTCGGCGCACAGGTGCCGATCGGACGCATGGGCAGGCCGGAGGAAGTCTCAGCCGCCGTCCTCTTCCTCGCCAGCGACGCGTCGAGCTACATGCTCGGTGCCGAGATTGTTGTCGACGGCGGCAGATCGGAGCTTTGAACATGATGCTGAACGACGACCTCTCCAAGCGCGCACTCGTCCATGCCGGTCGGCTCGAATGGATGCCAAGCCCGACGAAAGGCGTGGATCGCCGGATGCTGTTTCGCATCGGCGGTGAAAAGGCTCGCGCCACCTCCATCGTGCGCTACGCCGCCGGCAGCGCCTTCCCGCATCATCAGCATCCGGGCGGCGAAGAATTTCTTGTCTTGGACGGCGTATTCCAGGACGAGAGCGGCGATTTCCCCGCCGGCAGCTATGTTCGAAACCCTCCCGGAACGGGCCACGCGCCCGGAAGTCAGGCAGGATGCGTGATCCTGGTCAAGCTGTGGCAGTTCAAGGAGGGTGACCGGGAGCGGATCATCCGCCTGCCCGGCGAAGGTCAGATCGGTGCGTTTAGCAAGGGGGTAACGTCATCGCGGATCCTCTTCGACGGAGCGGACGAGCGTGTAATGCTTGAGGACTGGCAGCCAAAAGCCGAAATCGAGCTATCCAATCCGAAAGGACTGGAACTGCTGGTGGTCGAGGGTTCGCTGACGGAGGCAGGCGACACCCTTGAACCGTGGAGCTGGCTGCGCCTTCCGCCGGGGCGGACGTTTCGTGCCCGGGTCGGAGATGGCGGCGCGAAAATCTGGTCCAAGTCGGCACCTCTGCTTCATAAGGACGTCTGTGCCTTCGACCAGAATGAAGAAAAAGGATGAGCGAGATGAAAGCTTGCAGGGTAGCCGTCGTCGGCGCCGGCCTCGCCGGGCTTTATGCAGCACGCGCGCTGCACGCTTCGGGTATCGACGTGATGGTTCTGGAAGCGCGGGATCGGCTCGGCGGACGCATTCTTACAACCGACGAACTGGGCAGGCCAGCGGAAGACGGTTTCGACCTCGGCCCGTCCTGGTACTGGCCGCAGATGCAGCCGGCCATGGAAACGCTGATCAGCGAACTTGGCCTCCCCTCCTTCGCACAGAACAGCGAGGGCGACGTGATTTTTGAGAGAATGTCGCGGGAGAAACCGCAGCGCTACCGGCCCACCCTGCAGGAGCAGCAGTCGCTGCGGCTTTCGGGGGGCACGGGATCGGCCGTGCACGCACTTGCAAAAGAGATACCTGCCGACCGCATTCTTCTCGATTCCACGGTGACGGCGATGGCCCTATCCGACGGCGGGGTTAATCTGACGGTGAAAAGAAGCCAAAAAAGCGCCGACCTTCGAGCCGAGCGGGTCGTTGCCGCACTTCCGCCGCGGCTGCTGGAGGCGAATGTGACCTTCAGTCCCGGCCAGGACGTTCAGACCGCCGTCCGCTGGCGCGACACGGCCACGTGGATGGCGCCGCATGCGAAGTTCTTCGCCGTCTATGACGAACCGTTCTGGCTGACGGCCGGATTGTCCGGCACAGCGCAGAGCATGGTGGGGCCACTCGTAGAAATCCATGATGCGACGAGCGCGTCGGGCAAGGCAGCGCTTTTCGGATTCCTCGGCATAGGCGCCGATCAGCGCGTCACGCTTGGTGAAGAGGTGCTGAAACAAGCCTGTCTGGCACAGCTCTCCAGGCTGTTCGGTGCCGATGCCCTCAAACCGCGGGCGGTTCTGCTCAAGGACTGGGCGGCCGATCCGCTAACGGCCACGGCTGCCGATCGCGTCGGCGGCGGCCATCCGCTGCCGGGCAGCGCGCAATGGGTGTCCGGTGCATGGAAGGACCGCCTCATCCTGGCCGGCAGCGAGACAAGCCCGTCCGAATCTGGTTACCTCGCCGGCGCCGTCATCGCCGCCGGCCGGGCGGTCGCCGACATCCTGTCGATCATGGAATGCAAATGAACTTCATGCATCACGCTCCCGCAACGGCAAGGCGAAACGCCTGGATCCTGACCGTTGCGCAAGCTTTCGGTGGTGCCAACGCCCCGATCGTCGTCTCACTCGGCGGCCTGGTCGGACAACATCTGTCGCCGGATCCCGATCTCGTCACCCTTCCGGTCAGCCTCCTCAACCTCGGGCTTGCGCTCGGGACGCTGCCGGCCGCCTGGGTGATGCGGCGGTTCGGGCGCAAGCCCGGATATTTGCTGGGTTCGACGATCGGCGTGGTTTCCGGCCTGGTCGCCGCCATAGGGATCATGCTCTCCAGCTTCGCAGTCTTCTGCCTTGGCACCTGCCTCGCGGGCTTCTACTCCTCCTACGTTCAAAGCTACCGGTTCGCGGCGACCGACAATATCACGGGATCGGAGAGCCAGAAGGCGATCGCCCGCGTCATGGTCGGCGGCCTTATCGCCGCGATCATCGGTCCGCAACTTGTCATCTGGACGCGCGACGCGCTGCCGGGGACACCCTTCGCCGGGAGTTTCTTCAGTCAGGCCGCCCTCGCCGCCTTGGCATTTCCAGTGCTTTTCATGCTTCGTGCGTCAGCCCCGCGGACCGCTCACGGACCGGAACATGCGCCGGAGCGGCCTCTCGCCGACATCCTGACCTCGTCGCGCTATTTGCTCGCCATTGCAACGGGTGTCGTCTCCTACGGGCTGATGACCTTCGTCATGACCGCCTCCCCGATCGCGATGGTCGGACACGGCCATTCTATCGACGAGGCCGCGCTCGGAATCCAATGGCATATTCTCGCTATGTATGGCCCGAGCTTTTTTACCGGCCGGCTGATGGTGCGCTTCGGCAAGGAACGGATCGCGGCCATCGGTCTCCTCCTCATCGGCGGCTCGGCGGCCGTTGCGCTCTCCGGTTTCGATATCGCCCATTTCTGGATTTCGCTGGTTCTGCTGGGGGTCGGCTGGAACTTCGGCTTCATCGGCGCAACGGCCATGGTGGCCGAGTGCCACACGCCGGCTGAACGCAGCAAAGTGCAGGGCGCCAATGACTTCATAGTCTTTGGAACGGTCGCCTGCGCGTCCTTCCTGGCCGGATCGCTGCTCCACAGCTCCGGCTGGGAAACGATCAACTGGATCGTGCTTCCGGCGGTCGCCCTGGTGCTGGTTCCGCTGGTCTGGCGGGCGGCACGCCCCGTCGCGATATAGGCTGACCTGGCCTCAAATCATCCGGCCTATTCCGGAAGACCCGCCTTGCGGTAACCATCCATGAAATGGTCAAGCGTCTGAGCGTCGCGAAATGGTTCGGTCGCCGCCCAGTGGCGGCTGGAAAAGCCAGGATTGGCGACAAGGAAGAGTTTGGTCTCCGCCCGCGCGTCGTCGAGCCGGCCGAGTTGGGCCAGGCTTGCCGCCAGGAAACGGCGGGAGCTTGTGCGATAGGTTTCGTCGTGACGCAGCGTCTCGACAGCGGCCTCGTACTGGCCGGCTGCATATAACGCCTGGCCGAGCGCCAGATAATACCAGCTTGCAGGAAAGGGATTGAGCCGGAACGCCTTGCGAGCATGCCTGAGACCTTCCTCAATCCGCCCAGCCAGAACCATGATGTCGGATAATGCGGCAAAGGTATCCGCCTCGTTCGGGTCGAGTTCGATTGCCTTAGCGAATTGCGCATCCGCCTCAGGGAAATCTCGTGCATAAGCAAGCAGATAGGCGAGGACCCAACGGCAACCGGCATCGTTCGGATCGATCGAGACGGCCTTGCGCGCCAGGTCCAGAGCAGCGTCGCGGTTCGATTCCGTCGGTCCGCCGCTATGGACCCATCCCATCCAGTGGTTCATGGCAAGCCAGCGATAGGCTTCGGCATAATCGGGATCGAGGGTGACAGCGCGCGTCAGCATCAGATGCGCTTCCTCAGCTGCCTGCGGGGAATCGTCCATCAGCTTGCGCGCCCGCACGCAGAGATCATAGGCCTCGAGGTTTTTCGGCCGATTGCGCGGCGGGGGTGCGCGTAGCCGGCCGAGCAGCGCCTCGACGATCCTTGCCGTCACCTCGTCCTGAACGGCGAAAATATCATTCAGGTCGCGATCGAAGCGTTCCGCCCAGAGGTGATCCCCGCTCGCCGCGTCGATCAGCTTGGCGTTGATGCGCACGCGCCCGGCGGCACGTCTTGC
Organism: Rhizobium aethiopicum; assembly: GCF_900094625.1. Classification (GTDB taxonomy): domain Bacteria; phylum Pseudomonadota; class Alphaproteobacteria; order Rhizobiales; family Rhizobiaceae; genus Rhizobium; species Rhizobium aethiopicum. The sequence goes on from NZ_FMAJ01000001.1 coordinate 501,847, forward strand.
GCTTCCCTCCAGCAGGTAGCGCACACCGAGCTCCTCGGCGATCTCCCGCACCTCGATCGCCTTGCCTTTGTAGGCGAAGACCGAGTTACGGGCGATGACGAACAGCCCGGGCATCCTGGAGAGGTCGGTGATCAGGTCTTCCGTCAACCCGTCTGCGAATGATTCTTGTTGGGGATCGTTGCCAATATTCAGGAAAGGCAGCACAGCGATCGACGGCTTGTCAGGCAGCGGCAAGGTTTTTCGCTTCACGCCGCTGAGCCGATGCACCGCTCCCGTGAAGCGGTAGCCGACACGGGGAATCGTCGCGATCCATTCACCGCCGCCGGCGGACGGGCCGAGCAGCTTGCGCAGTTGCGCGATCTGGACGGTGAGATTGCCTTCCTCGACCGCCATGCCCGGCCAGGCCGCGTCCATCAGCTCGGTCTTGGCAAGGATTTCGCCTGGTCGCCCGACGAGCGCCCCGAGCAGCTTCAGCCCGCGGTGGCTGACGGCAACGGGATCATCGTTCCGAAGCAGCGTTCCCGCATCCGGATCAAGCACGAACGGACCAAAGGCAAAGCGCGATCCCTGCATAAGCGGATCTATAGTCCGTTTGGGAGTTTTTGAGAACTTTTTGGCGAGGCTTAATTACACCGCTTCCCCTAACCCGCAGAATTCACCTCTTTCACCTCAGGGGGCTCACCCCTCAGACCATCCCGACCTAAGAGGAGATCTGCATGACCGCCGCCAGCACGACATCACAGCGCGAGGATCAGGTTCCGTGGGCCGCGATGGCGGGAGTTATCGCGACCGTGACGGTGTTTGCCGTGGCGCAGGGGTTGACCTATCCGCTGCTGAGCTTCGTCCTGGAGCGGCAGGGACTGAGCTCAGGTCTGATCGGCCTCTCGGCAGCGATGACGCCCCTCGGATTCATCATATCGGCGCCGATCATTCCGGCGGTTTCACGCCGCGTAGGCGGCGCGCGGCTTGCAATCCTCTGTTCGATGCTCGCCACCCTGACCCTGGTTGCGATCGCCTGGACCCAGCACGTCTGGGCCTGGATGCCGCTGCGTTTCCTGCTCGGCTTCTTTGCCAATCCGCTCTACGTGATCAGCGAAACCTGGCTGATCTCGATCACGCCGGCGCCGCGCCGCGGCCGCATCCTTGGCCTCTATTCATCGATCGTTTCGGCCGGTTTCGCCATCGGGCCGCTGTCGCTGGGCCTTGTCGGCCCGGAAGGCTGGCCGCCCTTCATGATCGGCATCACGGCTTTCCTCGCCTGCGGCCTGTTCGTGCTTGCCGTTGCCCCACGCCTGCCTGATATGCCCGATGAAGGTGAGGCAACGTCGGTCGGCGGCTTTTTCGCGCTGGCGCCGCTGCTGCTGTTTGCGGTTTTCACGGCCGCCGCCTTCGAGCAGATTCTGCTTTCCCTGTTCGCCGTCTATGGAGCGGCGCTCGGTAGCGCCGAGGGGCGTATTGCTTCGCTCATCACCTGTTTCGTCGCCGGCAATGCCGTGCTGCAGGTCCTGCTCGGGCGGGCGGCCGAACGGTTCGGCGCGCCGCGCATTATGATGTTCTGTGTGCTGGCTTGCCTCGCCGGCTGCCTGTCGCTGGCGTTGAGCTTCACCACGTGGCTCGTCTGGCCGCTCGTCTTCGTCTGGGGCGGCGTCTCCTTCGGGCTCTACACCACATCGCTGATCCAGCTCGGCGAGCGTTTCACGGGCCAGACCCTGATCGCCGGCAACGCGGCTTTCGCCTTCGCATGGGGCATCGGCGGCATCGCGGGTTCACCTGCGGCCGGACTGGTGATGCAACTGATCGGGCATCGCGGACTGCCATTGTCCCTCGGCCTGCTCAGCTGTGTCCTGGCGGTGCTTCTATGGGTTGGGAAACTGCGGCGCTGATTGACAGCGCCGCACGTAGATCGCACGCGCAAGGCTGTTGATCCCTGCCCCTTGAAATCGTCAGTCGCTGAGATATATTACACGTTATATAACAATATATGCAGTTAGAGATCGGCATGGTCGAGGATGTGGTCCGAACGCTCGGCTTTCTATGTCTGGGCAGCCGGCTGCGGCGCATCGGGGAACGATTGCAGGCCGATACGCAGCAGATTGTCGACGCGGCCGGACTTGGCATTCAAGCCGGCCAGTATCCATTCCTCGCGGCGATCGATCGGGCCGGGCCGCTGACGATCGGCGAACTGGCTCAGTCGGTGGGCATCACCCAGCCCGGTGCGACGCGGACCATTGGCCAGCTTCTCGAACTCGGCTTGGTCGACATGCGGCCGGCGCCGGACGATCAGCGCCGCAGACTGGTGTCGCTGACCGACAAGGGGCAGGAACTTGTCAATTATTCGAAGACGACGATCTGGCCGCGCGTCGCGGCTGCCGTTGCGGATCTCTGCGGCGATCTCGACGGGCCTATCCTCGCGCAATTGGCAACAATCGAGGATGGGCTTGCGGCGGCGCCGCTCATTCGCCGGGGCACGACTGCTGCGTCGCGCGTCCTTTCAGACGCTGAGCAGGAGGAAGGACGATGAAACATGTGCTAGACCGGCCGATCTGGAGCGCGCTGCAGACGGCGCACGCCGATCTCGCCGAAGGCGGCAGATACGCGCGCCGTTATCCGCCTTCGATCGCTCCCTTCGCGGCCTCCGCGGACGATGGTCCGGAAAGCCTCGGAGCCCTCGAGAATCTACCTTCCGGCGATGAGAGAATGTTTCTCGTCGAGGCTGGACCAATCGCGCTTCCGTCAGGTCTAGTGGTCGTCATGGAGGCCTCGGTGACCCAGATGGTTGCCGAGCGCCCTCACGAGCGAATTTCGGATCCCCGCATCCAGCCACTGACCGAGGCTGATGCCGCTGAAATGCTCGATCTGGCGAGCTTGACCAAACCGGGGCCATTCACCTTGCGCGCCCAGAGCCTTGGCCACTTCTGGGGGATAAGGCATGAAGGCCGTCTCGTGGCCATGGCCGGTCAGCGTATGCGGCAGACGGGCTTCATCGAGCTCAGCGGACTTTGCACCCATCCCCATTTCCAAGGGCGCGGCCTCGGCAGCCTGCTCTTCCGTTTCGTTGCCGGTGAGATCGCATCCGGCGGCGACAAGGCCTATCTGCATGCCTACGCGGCGAACACGTCCGCCATTTCGCTCTACAAGGCGCAGGGCTTCGTGGTTCGGTCGGAGATGAACATGCGGGTGGTCAAACGTCGCCCATGACCGGCCCTCCCCATCGTTCGCAACGCAGTGTCAGGCCAATGTCATCGAAACCCTCTAAAGCGCGGGAATGAATTGACTGACGCGAGGTGCTTTCGATGGCGACATTGCAGCAGGTCGCGTTCCGGGCAGGATGTTCGCTGGCAACCGCAAGCAGAGTTCTCAACCGCAACGGGCCAGCCAGCGATCTGATGGTGCGCAGGGTGCGCCGCGCTGCCGCGGAACTCGGCTATCACTCGGCCGGGCGTCTCGGACGCAGGCCGGTGGTCGGCGTTTTAATCCCGAGCATCACCAATCCGGTCTTTGCCTCGTCGCTGTCAAGCATCCAGAACCGCATGCTGGTCGCCGGCCACGGTGTTCTGATCGCCCAGTCGAATTACGATCCGGCGCGCGAGGCCGATGCCGTCGCCGCACTTTTGAACGACCGGCCGACCGGACTGATCCTCACCGTCTGCGACCCGTCGACGAGCGAAGCGCTGCTGGCCCGGCTGCCACCGACCGTGCTTCTCAACAATCTGCCGACGGCGCAGTTTCCGGCAGCCGTCACCGCCGACAATCGCGGTGCCGGCCGCAAGCTCACGACTTTCCTGACGAGCATGGGCCACCGCCACATTCTCTTTCTCTCCGGCAATTTCGCCGCCTCCGACCGCGCCCGTCTTCGCTATCAGGGCTATCTCGATGCCATGGCCGAAAACGGCCTGACGCCTCTTGATGCGATCCAGATCTCCTTCGTCGGCGGCTACGACCAGCTCGATCTCAGCACGGCGATGAATTCGCTTTCGCCGACGGCGATTATCGCCTCCAACGATCTGCTTGCCCTCGGCGTCATCGGCGCACTGAAGCGCGAAGGGCTTTCTGTGCCTGGGGATGTTTCGGTCGCTGGATTCGACGGCATCGCCATCGGCCGGTTGATCGATCCGCCGCTGACAACCATCGAAATGCCGGATGCCAGCATGGGGGCGACGGCCGCCTCGCTGTTGCTCGACATGGCGGAAAATGCCGCCCCTGCCCGCCATCTCGATGTCGCCTACACGCTTCGCCGCGGCGGCACGGTGCGTGCCATCTGAGACGCTCCCAACAAAAAGGCCCGCCACGCGCTTGGCGTGGCGGGCCTTGCCACTTTGTCTGACAAGGAAGGCGATCAGCTGCGCGGCAGCATGCCCTCAACGTCGGCGGCCGCGTCGTCGAGCGCTTCCTTTGGTTCAGCCGACTGATCGACGATGCGCGAGAGGTTGTCGACGATCGTCTGCGTGACCTTGACGCCGTTCGAGCCGGGGAAGGCATACCAGGGGATCATCACCGGCATCTGGCTGAGGCCTGCCTGGAACAGCGGGTTCTGCTTGTAGAAGTAGCCGAGATATTCGGGCGACTTGGCGGCGAGCTCGTTGTTCGGCACATAGCCGGTGCCGGGGACGACGACGGAGGCGCCGTAGGGGCCGGCAGCGAATTTCGCGAACTTCCAGGCGGCATCCTGCTTGGCGGCGTCATGGGTCAGGATGACGACGGCGTTGCCGCCCGTGGGCAGGCGGCCGTTGACCGGATCGTTCAGCGGGATCTTGGCGGTGCGCAGATCGAACTTGTTGCCGACATTCTTGATCGTGTTACGCAAGGCGCCGGTCGTCTGGAACTCGAAACCGACCTTGCCAGCGGCGAAGGCCTGCTCACCGGCCGGTTTGGTGAAGACCGGCATGCCACCTTCAGTGACCATGCGATGCAGGATTTCGACAGCCTTCTGGCCTTCCGGACCGTTGAAGGCAACCTTGCTTTCGTCGTCGCTCAACATCTTGCCGCCGGCGCCGAAGAGGAGTGCGGAAAACATCCAGTCGTCGCCCTGCCAGCGGAAATCGATGCCGTCGACGCCATTGCCGAGCGCCTTGATCTTGCCGCCGAGCGCGATGACCTCATCCCAGGTCTTCGGCGGATTGTCCGGATCGCCGCCGGCCGCCTTCACCAGGTCGGCATTGTAATACATGATCGGGTTGGAGGTCGCGAAAGCGAGACCCACCTGCTTGCCCTTGACCTGTGCGAGCTTGAGGATCGTGTCGGAGAAGCCCTGCTCTGCCATGTTGCCGTCCTTCTGGACGAGCGGGCCGAGGTCGACGGCGACGTCGCGTTCGTCGAGCATGCGCAGGCGGTTCAGACCGATGAAGGTGATATCGGGCATTTCGCTGGTGCCGACCTGGCGAAGGATCGTCTGGATGCCTTCTTCATAGGTTGCGGATGGGCTGGCGAACTGGATCTTGATGTCAGGGTTTTCTTCCATGAACTTCTTCGAGATCGTGTCCATCACGTCCTTAAAGAAGCCCGGCATCGGGTAATGGACCGTCAGCGTCGTCTCGGCTTGCGCCGGAAGCGCGATTGCCAGGGATACGGCCGCTGCGGCGAGAAGCTGGGTGATATGTTTCATCGCTCGTTATCCTTGAGTTGAAGCCGGTCAGCCTTTCAGACCGGTCATGGTGATGCCCTCGACGAACCGCTTCTGGGCAAGCAGAAAGGCGACGACGAGGGGAAGGGTAATGATGAGGGTTGCTGCCATCAGCGCGCCGTAGTCGTCGCCGGCCTCGGCGGCGCGGAAATACATCAGGCCAAGCGGCGGCGTAGCGTAGTCCTGCCGGCTGATGACGATCAGCGGCCAGTAGAGGTCGTTCCAATGGGCTACGACTGAGAAGATGGCAAAGGCTGTGACCGCCGGCCAGGCATTCGGTACTATGACCCTGGCGACGATACCGAGTTCCGACATGCCGTCGAGACGCGCGGCATGAATGAGATCGTCCGGCATGGCGCGGAAGAACTGCAGGAACATGAAGATCGCGAAGACTGAAATGCTGAAGGGCGCGACCAGGGCGGCATAGCTGTTGAGCAATGCCGCTCGATCGAACGCGACATAGAGCGGCAGCGCGGTCGCATGGATCGGCACCAGCAGACCGAGCATGACAAGCGCCATCATGGCGCGGGCCGCACCAAAGCGCAGCTTCGCCATCGCATAGGCGCAGGGGATCGCCACGAGCACCTGGAAGAAGAAGATGAGCCCGCAGACGGCGACGCCGTTCCACAGGAGGCGGCCCATCGGCACCCGGCTCAAGGCCTTGGTGAAGTTCTCGACATAGGCGAGATGCGCCGGAAGCAGCGACAGCGACGAGGTGAAGATGTCGCTCTGCGTCTTGCCGGCCGCCGAGATCATGAAGATGTAAGGCGCCAGGAAGACCATCGCCCCGATGGAGAGCAGGCTCAGGCGGATGACCCTACCAAGGGAAAAAGTGCCGGCCATCATGTGTAATGCACCCGGCGATCGAGAAGGCGGTACTGCAGGAACATCAGCACCACGAGGATCAGGAGGAAGACGACCGTCATCGCTGAGGCGTAACCGACGCGCAGATAGACGAAACCCTCCTGGTAGATGGTAAAGAGCAGCACTTCGGAGGCCTTGTTCGGGCCGCCCTCCGTCAGCGTCTTGACCGTCTCGAACACCTTGACTGCATTGGTGATGCTGATGGTGATGACGAAGAGCGTCGTCGGCCCGAGCATCGGCCAGGTGACCAGCAGGAAGCGGTCGAGCGACGACCTAGCGCCGTCCACTTCGGCTGCGGCATAAAGCTCGCGCGGGATTGCGGTGAGCCCGGCCAGAAACAGCACCATGTTGAAACCGGTCGATTGCCAGACGCCGATGATCGAAAGGCTGTAGAGCACCGTTCCGGAACTGCCGAGCCAGTTCGGGCCGGGCAGTCCGGCAAGCGCCAGCAGCGCGTTGAGCGGTCCGATGGTCGGGTGAAACATGTATTGCCAGACGGTTGCCATGGCGACGATCAATGAGGCGACCGGAAGGAAATAGGCGGTGCGGAAGAAGCTGCGCGCCGCGGTCTCGCTTTCGATCAGCATGGCGATGCCGAGACCGAGAAGGATCGAGACGGGCGCGACGATCGCGGTATAGACCGTCGTATTCCACAGCGACTTGCGGAATGTGCGGTCGGTGATCAGATGAGCGTAATTTTCGAAACCGACAAAACGGAACTTGCCGTAACCGAGTTCGAAATCGGTAAAGCCGAGCAGGATGACCGCCGCGACCGGCAAAAGCACGAAAAGGAAAAGCAGGACGATCGCCGGCAGCACCAGCATCCAGGCGATGCGGGCCTCGCTGCGCCGATGCGCAACGGCGGCCTCACGCGGCATGGCGATAAAGGCGACGCTAGCCATGGGCGCGCTCCCGCTGGGGGTCGCCGGCATCGGCAGAGCCGAGCTGGGCATCGGCAGAGCCGAGCCCGGGATCCCCGGTCGCAACGCTACCGGCCAGCCGGCTGCCGTCTTCGGCAAAGATCAGCGTGCGGCCGGGCGACAAGCGAAGTCCGACTGCATCGCCGGCTACAAGGCCCGCTGCTTCGGAGGGTTGAACCTTGGCGATGAGGGATTCCCGGATCCCTTCGAGCCGGCAATGGAGGACGACTTCGGAGCCCAGGAACTCTACGCGTTCGATCCGCGCGGCAAGGCCATCATGCCTGTTTTTAGAAAGAAAGACGAATTCCGGGCGAATGGCGAGCGTGACCGGCTTCTTCCCGCCGGGCGCATTTTCGAGCGTCAGACGCAGGCCACCGCAGAGGATAACGCCGCCTTCGGCAAAAGCGGAAAGCAGGTTGATGCGCGGCTGGCCGATGAAACGGGCGACCTCGATATGGGCGGGATCGTCGTAGATCACCTCGGGGCTTGCGATCTGCAGCAATCGGCCGCCCATCATCACGGCCACCCGGTCGGCCATCGAAAGCGCTTCCGCCTGGTCATGGGTGACATAAAGCGTCGGCACGCCCGCACGCCGATGAAGGTCGACGATTTCGCCGCGGGCATGGACGCGCAGGTTGGCGTCGAGGTTGGAAAGCGGCTCGTCCATCAGGAAGACGCTCGGCTGGCGCACCATGGCACGGGCGAGCGCCACGCGCTGGCGCTGGCCGCCCGACATCTGGCCGGGCTTGCGGTCGAGCAGATGGTCGATCTTCAGCGAGGTCGCCATATCGCGGACGTCGCGGGCGATTGCCGCGCGCGTGGCGCGCTGACCTGGCAGCAAGGAGCCGATGAAGGGCAGCCGCTGCATGTTCGACAGCCGGCGCATCGCCAAGGGTACGGCGATGTTCTGCGACGCTGTCAGATGCGGATAGAGCGCGTAGGACTGAAAGACCATGGCGATGTTGCGGTCGGCGGCCGCAACACCGGACATATCTCGACCGCCGATCAGGATTTCGCCGCCATCGGCGTGGTCGAGGCCGGCCAGGACGCGCAAGAGCGTGCTCTTGCCGCAGCCGGAGGGGCCAACCAGCGCGATGAATTCACCGGCCTCGACGTCGAGGCTGACGCCATCGAGGATCTGGTTGCCGCCGAAGGCCTTGGTGATGCCGCGAAGCGAGAGCGCACTCATTCGACGGCTTCCCGCTGCTTGACCGCCTGGGGATAGACCTCGTGGACGACGTCGTCGAGCACATAAGCGGTCATCCCCGGAACGGCGACGATCTCGCTGTCGACCGATGTATCGAAGTCGTGAACGACGGCGCCGATCAGGCGTTCCCCCGGCATCTCCCGCTCCATCTTGTCGATGATGAAGGCAGCCGAAGGGCCCCAGGTCAGCCGGGTATTGTCGAAATGACCCTGCCAGGCCCAGTGAAGGTGGCCGCTGGCAAACAGCGCCACGTCATGGGCCGATATCAGATCATAAAGCCGCCGGCGCTGAGCCGGGCGAACGCTCCAGTAGCCGGTATCGCCTTCATTGGGCGCATCGACGAACAGAGGCTTATGCGCGAAAAGTACCACGCGTCGCCCTGCCCTACCTTCGAGCGCCTTGGCGAGCCACTCGAACTGGGCCTCCTCCTCATCATCTTCATGTCCGAGAAGCAACGAATTCAATCCGATGAGGCGCCAGCCGGCCGCATCCTCCAGCCAGCGATCGTCACCGGCAAGGCTGCGCCAGCGAGCCAGCCGCTCGGCATTGACGGGCTGGTCCGAACCTTTGAGGTGGCCGACATCGTGATTGCCGGGAACGATCAGCATCGGGATCGATACCTGGCGCATGAGATCCATCGAGAAGACGATGTCCTCGTCCTTGTCGGCACCGTCGACAGTGAGATCGCCGGTATGGACGATCAGATCGGCGCCGGTCTCCTCGATCCAGGTCAGAAGCGGCGCCCAGTTGCCGTTGAAATGCGGCTTGCCGGGGCTGAAATGGGTGTCGGTGATCTGAATAATTTTCATGAGGGCGCGCGTCTCCGAGAACCTCGGAAGCGTCTCATCGACGCTCCCTTCTCGGGCCCTCTCTAGAAGGCTCCCATGTCAATCAGACATCCGCAGTTTTCAGCTGTTTTTCAGTTTTGACATCAATCCGTCATGCAGGCGCAGGCCGGCTCCGGGAAGGAGCCGGCCAATCTGCAGGATTGGGTGAGATCAGTGACGCGGCGCGTTGGCGGGAATGGAGGACACGGTCGCCGAAACCGGATCGCTTGCCGGAAAGGTGTCTTCGAGACCTTCGTTCAGCTCCTCTTCCAGCGTCTCGCTATCGTGGGTCGAACGTGCGCTCGGCTGGCCGACAAGGCCCTTGCTGCCTTCGTCGAAGTTGCCGTTGCTCAAGGCGTCGTACCGGTTGATGCTGCCGTCTGCGCCGCGGCCGGGAAAGGCGGTCAGCTGAACCATCATCACCTTGGCGTGGTCGAGCGCGGTCGAGTTGTCGAGCTCGCCATGAGAATTGTCGATTTTGACGGCAATCGACTCTCCGCCCTCGCCCAGGAATTCCACGGTGAAGAAGTTGCCGGACTGTGTCACGCGCGTATCAATCAGCTGCATGGGAACCTCCTAGTGTTCGTGCCAAGTCAACGGCGATCAGCATCAGGAGTTCCACGGCAGCGGCATTTCAATGTGGATGCACGGCGCGCCGGTTTGCATGGGCTCGACACCCGACGGGCAGTTATGGTTAATTTATTAATAATAATTCCGGGTTTACAATTGGAACCATGCGGCCTTTCCGAGTGTTGATGCTGCGCCGTGGAGGAACCCCGATGATCCTGAAAATCCTTGCCCCCAAGATCGACCCCGATTGCCATGATACCGGCACCTACGCCGACGGAATCTTCGCCGAAAACCGCATCGATATTTCACGCCGTGACGGCCATCGTCGCTCGCCGCACGAGCGCGATTACGGCGCCGACAGGAAACTGGAAAACCTGCCGCTCGGCTTCGCGTAAGCAACCTTCGGAAGATCACGACCTGCTCTTGCCGGCCGGATAGTACCGGCCACATTCTCCCTCTGACGCCATTCGTGCAGGTTGGGAGAAGCCTTTGCCCTGGATCGCTTACATCGCCCATTTCATCGCCGCGGCATTTCTGGCCAACGGCATCCCGCATTTCGTCAACGGCGTCAGCGGCCGGTCCTTTCGCACGCCATTCGGCAATCGAAGTTCGCCCATGGTAAATGTCATATGGGGCTGGGCGAACTTCCTCTTCGCCTTCCTGCTCTTTGCCAATATCGGGCCGCTCTATATCGGCACTCCGGGCGATACGATCTTCGTCGCGGCCGGCATGCTCGTCACCGGCATCCTGCTCGCCCGCTTTTTCGCAGGCGGCGCGACGTAGCAGTTTGTTGATAAAGTCCCCTCGTCATGCTCGATCTTGTGCCGAGCATCTGAGCACCGTAATTACCTGACAAAAAAACTTTTAATTTCAGTCTCCTAACTGGATGTGCGTAGATCCTGGGCACAAGGCCGAGGATGACGTCACGGGTTGCAATGGCTTGTCAGCAGCACGCCAGAGCATTTCCTCCGCTTATGTTACTTGCATGATGATAGTCACTCCTGTAGTGACATCTGCCATGCAGCGGACAAGTTTCAGCCAGTTCAAATGCCCGGCGGCGCGCGCCCTCGACAGCGTCGGCGACTGGTGGAGCATTCTCATCCTGCGCGACGCCTTCCAGGGGCTGTCGCGCTTCGACGAATTCCAGAAAAGTCTCGGCGTTGCCCCGAACATCCTGACGCGGCGATTGAAACATCTGACGGATCAGGGCTTGTTCGAACGACGGCTCTACCAGGAGCGCCCCGCCCGCTACGAGTATCTGCTGACCGAGAAGGGCCGCGATTTCTTCCCGGTGCTGATGGCGCTGTTTTCCTGGGGGAGCCGGCACATTCCGGAAGAGGATCTCGCCTTTCTGCTCAGCGATGCCGCTTCCGGCAGATTGCGCGAGACGCTGCTGGTCGATGCCCGGACCGGCGAAGAAGTAACGCCCGAAAACACCAGCCTGCTTGCTGGCCCCGCAGCCGACGACGAGGTGCGCGAGCGGATCGCCCGCATGCGCGCCTGGTATCTCGGCATCGACGCATAGAGAGGAAAATATCATGGATCGCATCGTTGTCACCGGCATGGGACTTGTGTCGCCGCTCGGCACCGGCGTCGAGCCCGCCTGGAAACATCTCCTCGACGGCGCCTCCGGTCTCAAGGTGCTGCCGGAGGATGTCGTCGGCGAGCTTCCGGCCAAGGTTGGCGGTGTCGTTCCTGGCATCGTCTGGGATGTCGAGGCCGGCTTCGACCCTGACCGTTACATCACACCCAAGGACCAGAAGAAGATGGACCGCTTCATCCAGTTCGCCATAGCGGCGACGGACGAAGCGGTGAAGCAGGCCGGCTGGATGCCGATTGACGAAAGCAGCCGTGAACGCACCGCAACGATCATCGCCTCCGGGGTCGGCGGCTTTCCGGCGATAGCCGAAGCGGTGCGGATCGGCGAGGCGCGGGGCGTGCGGCGGCTGTCGCCCTTCACCGTGCCCTCCTTCCTCGTCAATCTCGCCGCCGGCCAGGTCAGCATCCGCTATGGGTTCAAAGGGCCGCTCGGCGCACCGGTGACCGCGTGTGCCGCCAGCGTCCAGGCGATCGGCGATGCGGCGCGGCTGATCCGCGCCGGCGAAGCAGATGTGGCGATCTGCGGCGGTGCCGAGGCCTGCATCGACAAGGTGAGCCTCGGCGGCTTCGCCGCTGCGCGTGCGCTTTCCACCGGCTTCAATGAAACGCCAGAACTGGCCTCGCGGCCATTCGACACGGCGCGCGACGGTTTCGTCATGGGCGAAGGCGCCGGCATCCTAGTGATCGAGACGCTGGAACATGCGCTTGCCCGCGGCGCCACACCACTTGCCGAACTCGTCGGCTACGGCACGGCGGCGGATGCCTACCACATGACCGCGGGCCCCGAAGATGGCGACGGCGCGCGCCGGGCGATGGAGGCAGCACTCAGGCAGGCGAAAATTCCGGCCTCGGAGGTCAGGCACCTCAACGCGCACGCGACTTCGACACCGGTCGGCGACAAAGGAGAGATCGCTGCGATCGGCACGGTCTTCGGCCGCAATGGCGCCATTGCCGTCAGCGCAACGAAGTCCGCGACCGGCCATCTGCTCGGCGCGGCCGGCGGGCTGGAGGCAATCTTCACCATTCTTGCGCTGCGCGACCAGATCGCGCCCCCAACTCGCAACCTTGTTGAAGCCGATCCGGCCGCCGAAGGCATCGATATCGTCGGCAAGACGGCGCGGCCGCTGGCGATGGATTATGCCATCACCAACGGCTTCGGCTTTGGCGGCGTCAATGCCAGCGCGCTGTTCCGGCGCTGGTCTTAAGGCGTTGCCCAGTTTTGCTGGAATTACGCCAGAAATCGCCTACACTTCGCTGCTATCTATCGGGGATCTTCCCGATAGAGCCGGAGATAATCCATGCGCGCCTTCTTCGCAGTTCTCATCCTGTGTGCCGCGTCCCTCCTCTCCACCGCCTCAGCCCGCGCCGAAGATCCGATCGAAACGACACGGACGATGATCGAGGAACAGATCAAAGCCTTCCTCAACGAGGATGCCGAGACCGCCTATTCCTTTGCCGCTCCCGGCATCAGGGAGATGTATCCCGACAAGAACCTGTTCTTCGCCATGGTGAAGAAGAGCTACGAGCCGGTCTATCATCCCGGCAATTACGCCTTCGGCCGCAGCCGCTCGATCGACAATGGCGCGCTGATCTATCACGAGGTGCTGATATCTGGCCGCGACGGCAAGGACTGGACGGCGATCTACCAGATCACGCGCCAGCCGGACGGCACCTACAGGATCAACGGCGTACAGATCATGCCCGATGCGGACAGCAAGGGTATCTGACGCGGTGTGCCGCCGTCAGAAGTCGGCCGGTTACACGGTGGCGTTGCGCTAACAATTTCGAAATCCTCCCAAGGTAATAAGAGCCACCGGAGGGTCGTTAGCGTGAACACTGGCAAGCAATTTTTCACAGCTCTTGAAGGGTTGCGGGGAATTGCAGCCATCATGGTCATGTTCCTGCATACGGGTGGCACCCTTGGCCCGCTGCCGGCAAATATCAGCTATCTAGGCGTAGACTTCTTCTTTCTTCTGAGCGGCGTCGTTCTCGCAAATTCATACGAAAAGCCATTGTTGGCGGGAGAGATTTCGCCTGCCGGATTTCTCCTGCAGCGCATCATTCGGCTTTATCCGCTCTATCTTCTTTCGCTTCCGATTGGCCTTCTCAGTTATGCGCTTCAATTCGGCCTGGAGCCGCTGGCAGGCCTTCTTCCGAGGGCGCTCCTGTTCATCCCAAACCCAAATCCAGAAGGGCCGTTCCCTTTGAACGGGCCTAGCTGGTCGCTCTTCTTCGAGCTCTGGGCCGGATTGCTGTTCGCCCTTGTTCTGATCAGACTATCGTTCAGAACCGTGCTTACCATCGCCCTGGGGACTGCCTGGATCACCACATATGGGGCATCGATCGGAGGCAATTTCGATATTGGCCACCAGCCAGGCTACTTGGGATTTGGCTTTTCGCGAGTGCTGTTCTCGTTCTCGCTCGGGATCTGCCTCTACAGGCTATTTGCTGTCCGGAAACCGACTGCCGCCAATGGCAACATGACTGGCCTCATTGTCTGTGGTTGTTTGATTCTGATCACAAACATTCCGGCCAGCGCATTCTTCGGATTCCCGTATTTCGACCTCTTCATATGCCTTGTTATTTTCCCGGCAATCGTTTGGGCTGCAATGCGCACGACGCAGACGGGCTTCATTGAAATGATATTCCGCTGGCTGGGAAGGCTTTCCTATCCGATCTATATTCTGCATGGGCCTATCTTCAGCCTGCTGGATTCACTGCGGCGAAGGGGCTTCGACCTTCCTGCCTCTCCAGCAGCCGGGATGGTCGTCGTTGTGGCAATTTTCATCGTGGCTGGCATCGCCACCGTTTGCTTCGACGAGCCCGTGCGCAAGAAGCTCAAAATGATGGTTTCGCCCAATCCACCTTCTACGGCTCCTCAATCAGCAGCCTAAACTGCGAGGAGCAAATCTGAAATGTCGCGACGCGCTTTGCCCGATTAAGCATCTCTGCAGATTGAAGTTGTGTCCGCCACCCCCCGAACGTACAGACCCTATGTCTTTCTATCGGGGTGAAACTCAATGCCTATGTCATTCAAGTGGTCGCTCGCAGCCATCATGATCGGCTTTGCCGCATGTCGGGTGTTGCGCAGGCGGAATCCTTCTCAAGACTTGCACAGCAAAATCACGCCCTCGGAAAACTGACCAAAGGAAAGGCTGGTGGATACGGCTGGGTCGTTTCCAACGGCAGCAAGCGGTTTTTCTGCCGGCTGAATGCCAGCTTGGCTTACGTCAACAAAAAAGAAATGGTGGGCATTACGTCGAGCGGACGGCTTATCAAGGTGGACCGCGCGACGTTTGAGGCATCGATCGGCGGCCCTGACCCGTCAATACCGCAGTGGAGCGAGCTTCAAGCTGGCCGCGTCAAGCCGGCTGATGTCGGGAGTTGTACAGCCGCTCGCTGATGAATCACCCGGGCGAAAAGCCGCAGCAAGATGCTAGCGCATCGGGCCGATGCGTTCATTCAAAGTGTTACAGCGTCCTTTGCGCGTCTGGCACGGTATCACAGCGCGGGCGATCAGACCGGGTCAAGATCGCCCCTCGCCCATTCCTCCATCGTTTCGGCCATGAAATCGGCGAAGCGGCCCTCGGCGATCGCCTTGCGGATGCCCTGCATCAGTTCCTGGTAATAAGCGAGATTGTGCCAGGAGAGCAGCATGCCACCGAGGGCTTCGTTGGCGCGAACGAGGTGGTGCAGATAGGCGCGCGAATAGTCGCGCGAGGCCGGGCAGTTCGACTGTTCGTCGAGCGGGCGCATATCCTCAGCATGGCGGGCATTGCGGATATTGACCTTGCCACGGCGGGTGAAGGCCAGACCATGGCGGCCTGAACGGGTCGGCATGACGCAGTCGAACATATCGATGCCGCGGGCGACGGACTTCAGAATATCGTCCGGCGTGCCGACACCCATGAGATAACGCGGCTTTTCGAGAGGAAGGACCGGCAGCGTCGTTTCCAGCATCTGCAACATGACATCCTGCGGCTCGCCGACGGCGAGGCCTCCAATCGCATAGCCCTTGAGGTCGAGCTCGCTCAACGCCTTGGCGGAACGGACGCGCAATGCCGGAATATCGCCGCCCTGGACGATGCCGAACATGGCTTTGCCGGGCTGCTCGCCAAAGGCGACCTTGCAACGCTCGGCCCAGCGCAGCGACATTTCCATGGCGCGCTCGATCTCCTTCGGCTCGGCCGGCAGCGCCACGCATTCGTCGAGCTGCATCTGGATGTCGGAGCCGAGCAGACCCTGGATTTCGATCGAGCGCTCCGGCGACATGTGGTGCAGGCTGCCGTCGACATGCGACTTGAAGGTGACGCCCTGCTCGTCGAGCTTGCGTAAGCCGGACAGCGACATCACCTGGAAACCGCCGGAGTCGGTCAGGATCGGGTGTTCCCAGCGGATCAGCTTGTGCAGGCCGCCAAGGCGGGCGACACGCTCGGCCGTCGGGCGCAGCATCAGGTGATAGGTGTTGCCGAGGATGATGTCGGCGCCGGTTTCGCGCACCTGGTCGAGATACATGGCCTTGACGGTGCCCACCGTGCCGACCGGCATGAAGGCCGGCGTGCGGATCGTGCCGCGCGGCATGGAAATCTCACCGAGACGGGCGCCGGCATCGGTCTTCTCAAGCGTGAATTGGAAGTTCTCTGTCATCTAGTCTTTCCGGAAAAGAAGGCTCGCGTCGCCGTAGGAGTAGAAGCGGTAGCCCGTGGAAATGGCGTGTTCATAGGCCGCATGCATGGTTTCGAAGCCGGCGAAGGCCGAGACCAGCATGAACAGCGTCGAGCGCGGCAGGTGGAAATTGGTCATCAGCATGTCGACTGCCTTGAAGCGGTAGCCGGGGGTGATGAAGATGCCGGTGGCGCCGGCCCATGGCTTGATCTCTCCGCTTTCCCCGGCAGCGCTCTCGATCAATCGCAACGAGGTCGTGCCGACACAGACGATACGCCCGCCTCTTTCGCGCACCGTATTCAGCCGCGCGGCGACTTCGGCACTGACATAGCCGCTTTCGAGATGCATCTTGTGATCGTCGGTATCATCAGCCTTGACAGGCAGGAAGGTGCCGGCGCCGACATGCAGCGTAACAAAATGCCTTTCTATGCCGGCCCTGTCGAGCCCTTGGAACAAGCCAGGCGTGAAATGCAAGCCGGCCGTGGGGGCTGCGACGGCGCCCTCCTCGCGGGCATAGATCGTCTGGTAGTCGGCTCGGTCGCGCTCGTCCTCGGGGCGCTTGGCGGCGATATAGGGCGGTAGCGGGATATGGCCGACGGCGGCGATCGCCTCGTCGAGCATCGGGCCGGAAAGATCGAAGGCGAGCGTCACTTCGCCCGCTTCGCCCTTTTCCTCCACCGTGGCATCGAGCGAGCCGATCATGCAGCTTTCTCCGCTGTGGCCGAAGGCGATGCGATCGCCCTCCTTGATGCGCTTGCCTGGTTTGGCAAAGGCTTTCCAGCGGCTGGGACCGACGCGCATGTGCAGCGTTGCCGAGACCTGCTGGCCGCCGGCGCCGTCGCGATGGCGGATGCCCTCGAGCTGGGCGGGAATGACCTTGGTGTCATTGAAGACCAGCGCGTCGCCGGCGTGCAGAAATGACGGCAGATCCGAAACACGATGATCCGAGAGCGCGCTTGCCGCTTTTGCATCAACGACAAGCAGGCGCGCGCTGTCGCGGGGCTCGGCGGGCCGCAGGGCGATGCGCTCCTCCGGCAGATCGAAATCGAAAAGGTCTACGCGCATAGGTGCACTTTCAGGCAAAGCGAAACCCGCCCCGCGCTCTCGCGCAAGGGCGGGTTCCAGCAGAAATCACAATCAAACGTCGGCGGCAACCCGCAAGGAGACGATCGAGTCCGGATCGGAGACCGGCTCGCCGCGCTTGATCTTGTCGACATTGTCCATGCCTTCGATCACCTGGCCCCAGACGGAATACTGCTTGTTCAGCCAAGGGGCGTCGGTGAAGCAGATGAAGAACTGCGAGTTGGCCGAGTTCGGGTTCTGCGAACGCGCCATCGAGCAGGTGCCGCGCACATGCGGCGTGGCGGAGAACTCAGCCTTCAGGTCCGGCTTGGCGGAGCCGCCCATGCCGGCACGGCCGGGATTGAATGTTTCCGAGCCCTTCTTGCCGTACGCGACGTCGCCCGTCTGGGCCATGAAGTCCTGGATGACGCGGTGGAAGACGACGCCGTCATAGGCCTTCTCGCGGGCGAGCTCCTTGATGCGGGCGACATGCTCCGGCGCTACCTGCGGCAGAAGCTGAATGACAACCTTGCCCTTGGTGGTTTCCAGAATGATGGTGTTCTCAGGATCCTTGATCTCGGCCATTGCCTTCTCCTCTTCTTTTCGTCTCGTCGTTCACTTCTTGCCCAGGGTGACCTTGATCATCCGGTCGGGACTTTTGACTTCGCCGTTCTGGCCTTCGCCGCGCTTGATCTTGTCGACATTCTCCATGCCGGAAACGACCTTGCCGACAACGGTGTACTGGCCGTTGAGGAAGGAACCGTCGGCGAACATGATGAAGAACTGCGAATTGGCGGAATTCGGATCCTGCGAGCGGGCCATGCCGACCGTGCCGCGCACGAAGGGTGTCTTGGAGAACTCAGCCGGAATATCCGGCAGATCGGAAGAACCGGTGCCGGCGAGGCTCGCATCGAAGCCTTTTTCCATATTGCCGTATTTGACGTCGCCGGTTTGGGCCATGAAGCCGTCGATGACGCGGTGGAAGGCGACATTGTCATATTCGCCCTTCTTGGCCAGTGCTTCGATCTGCGCGACATGCTTAGGCGCCACATTGGGCATGAGCTCGATGACCACCGGACCGTTCTTCAGCTGAATGGTGAGATAGTGATCGGCCGATTGGGCCAACGCATCCCCCGCGAAGGAAGCGAGATACAACACACCGGCAAATGCGAGATAGAAGAGTTTCATATGAGCTCCGTTGCGGCGGTATCCGCCTGGTCTTTGCGCTTGCTAATTTGGGCGCTTGCTAATTTGGGCGCTTGGATTTGAGGGCTTGCAAGACGGCAGCCGGCACGAAAGCGCTGACATCGCCGCCCATGGCGGCGATCTGGCGGACCAATGTGGCGGTAATGGGCCGCGAAGCGGTGCCGGCCGGCAAGAAGATGGTCTGAATATCGGGCGCCATCGTTCTGTTCATGCCGGCCATCTGCATTTCGTAGTCAAGATCCGTGCCATCGCGAAGGCCGCGGATCAGAAGCGTGGCGCCATGGGCGCGGGCGGCGTCGACGACCAGATTATCGAAGGCGACGACCGTGATGTTGCCGGTCTTGCCGGGCAAGGCTTCGGCCAACGAAAGGCGGATCAGTTCGGCTCTCTCTTCGAAGGAAAAGAGCGGCGCCTTGCCGGGATGGATGCCGATCGCGACGATGACGTTTTCGGCGACGTTCAGCGCCTGGACCAAAACATCCACATGTCCGTTGGTGATCGGGTCGAAGGACCCAGGATAAAAAGCTGTCGTCATCTGGCCCGACCATTGGTTTGACGCCTTTTGTCACGGATGCGGACTTGCCGCAAGTGATTTACCCGGTGGCGCCGCATGGCTGAACAGCGGATGAACATGTCATTCAAGGCTGTTTCAGACGCGATCTGCTTAACTCGGAGCATCAACCCAGCCAATGCCGTTCCGGCATGCGGCGCTCCCGGAAAGACCCATATCCATGCTGATCGTGCTCGTTGCACTCTCCGTTGTTCTCTCCCTCGCCGCCGAGATGGCCTATGGCTATTTCGTCGATCGCTATGAGGTGAACTGGGTGCGACCGGAGCTTGCCGAACATGCGGCGATCGTGCGCGCCCAAGGCCGCCTGCGCGGAAATGAAGGGACCGGACTTCGAATCTGAACGCCAGATGAACGAGACATTCAAGGAGGCTTCAGATCGCCATTGGTAAACCCCCCACAACATCCGGCGGAACCATTTTTTGGCGGATGCGTTCACTCAACCGACACAGAAATGCGTCAAAGCGCGGCAGGAAGGACTAAAATGCCCGGCAAGATTACGATGATTAACGTGCTCTGGATGGTCATGGTCACGGGCATGCTCACCGCAACTGTCGCTCTTTATGATCAGAAGGTTGATACCTCCAAGGTTTATGGCCCATTTGCTTCGGCTCGCACGGCCGTCATGGGCCAATACTGAGGAGCGAGTACGCAACTCCCCAGGAAAGGAATGCCTATGTTCACGATCTTGACAGTGCTCACCGCCCTCATCAGCGTCATGTTCATCGTGTCTGTGGCCTCGACGATATCAGCGCTGCGGCGCGAAGGCGAAGAGGTGAAAGCGCTTAACGAAAAGCATAGCGCGTTCTGACGTTCCTTTTCCCCACCCATGAGCGGCACCTTCCGCCGCCTGGGCCTATCAAAGCCGGATGCACTCAGCGTCCGGCTTTTTTCTTGGGCATTGAGCCCGGTTTGAGCCGACGAATGGTTCGGAGTGCTCTAATAGATAAGGGCGGCTCGAAGCCGCCCCTTTCATTCGATCATTCCTCGGCAGCACCGCCCGGATCGCCATCGGCAGCCGGCGTCTCACCGGCGCCTTCGGCCGCATCGGCTCCTTCCGTCTCATCCTCTTCGGGCTCGCTGATGCGCTCCACCGAGACGACTTTCTCGTCCTTGGCTGTCGAGAAGATGGTAACGCCTTTGGTGGCGCGGCTGGCGATGCGGATGCCGCCCACCGGCACGCGGATCAGCTGGCCGCCATCGGAGACCAGCATGATCTGATCGCCGTCGTCGACCGGGAAGGCAGCGACCAGCTCGCCGATTTCGCCTGTTTTCGACGTATCGGTAGCGCGGATGCCCTTGCCGCCACGGCCGGAGATGCGGAAGTCATAGGAGGACGAGCGCTTGCCGAAGCCCTTTTCGGAGACAGTGAGCACGAATTGCTCGCGCGCCTTCAGTTCTTCGTAGCGCTCGTCGGACAGCTGTCCCTCCTCGGTGACTTCTTCGCCGACCAAGGCGATGTCCTCTTCATCAACGCCTATCGCCCGGCGTTCGGCGGCGGAGCGCTTGAGGTAAGCGGCCCGTTCCCAAGGTTCGGCATCGACATGGCCGACGATCGTCATGGAGATGATACGGTCGCCCTCGCCGAGATTGATGCCGCGCACGCCGATCGAGTTGCGGCCGGCGAAGACGCGGACGTCGTCGACCGAGAAGCGGATGCACTGGCCGAGCGCCGTCGTCAGAAGCACGTCGTCCCGTTCCGTGCACGTCTCGACGGAGAGGATTTCATCACCCTCCTCCTCGAGTTTCATGGCGATCTTGCCGTTGCGGTTGACCTGAACGAAGTCCGACAGCTTGTTGCGGCGAACCGTGCCCCGCGTCGTCGAGAACATGACGTCGAGATTGTCCCAGCTCGCCTCATCCTCCGGCAAGGGCAGGATGGTGGTGATGCGCTCGCCGGGTTCGAGCGGCAGCATGTTGATCAACGCCTTGCCGCGCGAGGTCGGCGTGCCGATCGGCAAGCGCCAGACCTTTTCCTTGTAGACGATGCCGCGGGAGGAGAAGAACAGAACCGGCGTGTGCGTGTTGACTACGAATAGCCGGCTAACGAAATCTTCGTCGCGGGTCGTCATGCCGGAGCGGCCCTTGCCGCCGCGGCGCTGGGCGCGGTAGGTGGTCAGTGGCACGCGCTTGATATAGCCGAGATGCGAGACGGTGACGACCATGTCCTCGCGGGCAATGAGATCCTCATCGTCCATTTCGAGGCCACCATCGACGATCTCGGTGCGCCGCGGCGTGCCGAACTCGTCACGGACGGCTGACAGTTCGTCCTTGACGATGGTCTGGATGCGCACGCGCGACGAGAGGATATCGAGATAATCCCGGATTTCCTCGCCGATCTTATTGAGTTCATCACCGATTTCGTCGCGGCCGAGTGCCGTTAGGCGGGCAAGGCGCAGTTCGAGGATAGCGCGCGCCTGCTCTTCGGAGAGGTTGTAGGTCAGGTCGTCGTTGATGCGGTGGCGCGGATCGTCGATCAGACGGATCAGGCTTTCGACGTCTTCGGCCGGCCAGCGGCGCGTCATCAACTCTTCGCGGGCGGATTGCGGATCCGGCGCCTGGCGGATGACGCGGATGACTTCGTCAATATTGGCGACGGCGATGGCGAGACCGACCAACACGTGGGCGCGCTCGCGCGCCTTGCGCAGCAGGAATTTCGTTCTCCGGCTAACCACTTCTTCGCGAAATGAGACGAAGGCGCGCAGCATGTCGAGCAGCGTCAGCTGCTCCGGTTTGCCGCCGTTCAGTGCCACCATGTTGCAGCCGAAGGAGGTCTGCAGCGGCGTATAGCGGTAAAGCTGGTTGAGGATGACCTCGGCATTGGCGTCGCGCTTGAGCTCGATGACGACGCGATAACCCTGGCGGTCGGATTCGTCGCGCAGATCGGAGATGCCTTCGATGCGCTTTTCGCGCACCAGTTCGGCCATCTTTTCGATCATCGTCGCCTTGTTCACCTGGTAGGGGATCTCGGTGATGATGATCTGTTCGCGATCGCCGCGCATCGGCTCGATGGCGGCGACGCCGCGCATGATGACGGACCCGCGACCGGTCTCGTAGGCCGAGCGGATGCCGGCGCGACCGAGGATCTTTGCGCCCGTCGGGAAGTCGGGGCCGGGAATGATCTGCATCAGTTCCGGCAGCTCGATCGCCGGATCGTTGATCAGCGCGATACAGCCGTCGATGACTTCGGAGAGATTGTGCGGCGGAATGTTGGTCGCCATGCCGACGGCGATGCCGCCGGCGCCGTTGACGAGCAGGTTAGGGAATTTGGCGGGAACCACGACCGGCTCGGAGAGCGTGCCGTCATAGTTGTCGCGGAAGTCGACGGTTTCCTTGTCGAGATCGTCGAGCAGCGAATGGGCAGCCTTCTCGAGGCGGCATTCGGTGTAACGTTCGGCCGCAGGCGGATCGCCGTCGACGGAGCCGAAATTGCCCTGGCCGTCGATCAGCGGCAGGCGAAGCGACCAGGGCTGCGCCATGCGGGCGAGCGCATCATAGATCGCGGCATTGCCGTGCGGATGGTATTTACCCATCACGTCGCCGGTGACGCGGGCGCATTTGACGTATTTCTTGTTCCAATCGATGCCGAGCTCGGACATGCCGTAGAGGATGCGCCGGTGCACGGGCTTCAGGCCGTCGCGCACGTCGGGCAGCGCGCGGCTGACGATGACGCTCATGGCGTAATCGAGATACGACCGCTGCATTTCCTCCATGATGGAGATGGGCTCGATGCCTGGCGGGAGCTTCCCGCCGCCGGGGGGTGTTTGCTCAGTCAAAACAGATCACGATCTCTTCTAGAATCACTTGAAGATTTATAGCGGAAAGCCTGTTCCCGCGCCAATTTCCGAGCGCGTTTTGAACAGGCTTTTGCGGCTTAAAGAGGGTAAAGCGTGCAGGTTTCGCGGCCGGACCGGGCAAATCCATCGCGGGGCTGCCGGGCGATATTTGCCAAATCGGAACCAGCGCTTCACAATCATGAAAACCACGCATCCATATGACGTTCCGGAGAGACGATGGCAAGCGCCGACCAGTTGATCAACGCCTTCACGACGCTCCTCGTCACCATCGATCCGCCGGGACTCGCCCCCATCTTCCTGGGGCTGACGACGGGCATGAGCCGGAGCCAGCGCACGCAGGTGGCGCTGCGCGGCTCGACCATTGCCTTCATCATCCTCGCCGTCTTCGCCCTCTTCGGTGCAGGCGTGCTCGGCGTGCTCGGCATCTCGATCGGCGCCTTCCGCATCGCCGGCGGGCTGCTGCTCTTCTGGATCGCCTTCGAGATGGTGTTCGAGCGGCGGCAGGAGCGCAAGGAGAAGGCCTCCGAAGCGGCCGTCACCAAGGATCATATCGAGAATATCGCCGTCTTTCCCCTCGCCTTGCCGCTGATCGCAGGCCCAGGTGCGATCTCGGCGACGATCCTGCTGGCCGGCACGCTGCCGACCTCCGTCGAGAAAGCGCAGCTGATCGCCGTCATCGCCGCCAATCTGTTGCTGACCTTCCTGATGCTGCTGATCGCCGACCGGCTCGACCGCTTCCTCGGCGTCACCGGCCGGGCGATCCTGACGCGCCTCCTCGGCGTCATCCTCGCCGCGCTGGCGGTGCAATTCGTCGTCGACGGGGCGAAAGCCGCGCTCAACCTGATCAGCGCGACGCCGCACTGAACGCCGCAGCTCCAAAGAAAAAGAGCATGACGCCATCAGAAGGCATCATGCTCTCAACTTTCTCCAAGCCAGGAAAAGCGGCCGATCAGAACGGGATATCGTCGTCGAGATCGCGCGAGAAGTTGCCGCCGCCACCGCCACGGCTCGGCGATGAAGAGGGAGCCGGGGCGCCGTAATCATCGCCGTAATCATTGTTGCTGCTGCCGCCGCGGCCGCCGCCGAAGCCGGAGCTTGCGCCGCCGCCATCGCCGCGGCCGTCGAGCATCGTCAGCGTCGAGCTGAAGCCCTGCAGCACGACTTCCGTCGAGTAGCGGTCTTGGCCCTGCTGGTCCTGCCATTTGCGGGTCTGCAGCTGGCCTTCGATATAGAGCTTGGCGCCCTTCTTCACATATTGCTCGACGACCTTGCAGAGACCTTCGTTGAAGACGACGACGGTGTGCCATTCGGTCTTTTCGCGGCGCTCGCCGGAATTGCGGTCGCGCCAGGTTTCCGAGGTCGCGATACGGAGGTTGGCGATAGGCCGGCCATCCTGAGTGCGGCGGATTTCGGGGTCTGCACCCACGTTTCCAACCAGAATTACCTTGTTCACGCTACCAGCCATGCTTCTCACCCTGCCTGCCGCCCTGCCCGGCGGCGTTGATCGATCAGCGCACCTTAAACCATAGAGACCGCAGATGCGCGTGAACCGAGTTTAATCCACAGTTTATCCCATCAGAAAGCCGCATGCATTCATCAGGAATTTTGTTCTTTATTTGTTCTAGTTTATCCGTATGATCCTGTCAACAGAATCGAAAACCTTGAGCCTTCCCGGATATTCAGCCTCGACTCGCCCGTTGGCATCACTAAATAAGGGCTGTTATCCAGAAAACCAAAGCAGAGACGATGAGCGAACTGAAGACGATCTCCATCCGCGGCGCGCGCGAGCACAATCTGAAGAGCATCGATCTCGATCTGCCGCGCAACAAGCTGATCGTCATGACCGGACTTTCGGGCTCGGGCAAATCCTCGCTCGCCTTCGACACCATCTATGCCGAGGGCCAGCGGCGCTATGTCGAGAGCCTGTCGGCCTATGCCCGGCAGTTCCTCGAAATGATGCAGAAGCCCGATGTCGACCAGATCGACGGGCTGTCGCCTGCCATCTCGATCGAGCAGAAGACCACGTCGCGCAACCCGCGCTCTACAGTCGGCACCGTCACCGAAATCTACGACTATATGCGCCTGCTTTTTGCCCGCGTCGGCGTTCCCTATTCGCCGGCGACCGGCCTGCCGATCGAAAGCCAGACCGTGAGCCAGATGGTCGATCGCGTCCTCGCGTTCGGCGAAGGCACCCGTCTTTATATTCTCGCGCCGCTCGTGCGCGGCCGCAAGGGCGAATACAAGAAGGAACTGGCGGAGCTGATGAAGAAGGGCTTCCAGCGCGTCAAGGTGGACGGCCAATTCTACGAGATCGCAGAGGCGCCTGTTCTCGACAAGAAATACAAGCACGACATCGACGTGGTCGTCGACCGTATCGTCGTGCGCCCGGATGTGTCGGCACGCCTGGCCGACAGCCTTGAAACCTGCCTGAAGCTCGCCGACGGCCTGGCGATTGCCGAATTCGCCGACAAGCCTCTGCCGCCGGAGGAGACCTCGGCCGGCGGTTCGGCCAACAAGTCGCTGAACGAGACGCATGAGCGCGTGCTGTTTTCGGAAAAATTCGCCTGCCCGGTCTCGGGCTTCACAATCCCTGAAATCGAACCCCGGCTGTTCTCCTTCAACAACCCCTTCGGCGCCTGCCCGACCTGCGACGGCCTCGGCGCCCAGCAGAAGATCGACCCCGACCTGATCGTGCCCGAACCGGAGCGGACCTTGCGCGACGGGGCGATCGCGCCCTGGGCCAAGTCGACCTCACCCTATTACAACCAGACGCTGGAAGCGCTCGGCAAACATTACGGCTTTAAGCTCGGCACCCGCTGGAACGACCTGTCCGACCAGGCCAAGGATGTCATCCTCAACGGCACCGACGACAAGATCGAGTTCCACTACGCCGACGGCGCCCGCTCCTATACGACGCACAAGAATTTCGAAGGCATCATCACCAATCTCGAGCGCCGCTGGAAGGAAACCGATTCTGCCTGGGCGCGCGAGGATATCGAGCGCTTCATGTCGGCCGCCCCCTGCCCGGCCTGCAACGGCTTCCGCCTGAAGCCGGAGGCGCTGGCGGTGAAGATCAACAAGCTGCATATCGGTGAAGTGACGGGTATGTCGATCCGCGTCGCGCGCGACTGGTTCGAGGTGCTGCCGGCGACGTTCAACGCCAAGCAGAACGAGATCGCCGTCCGCATCCTCAAGGAAATCCGCGACCGTCTCCGCTTTTTGAACGATGTCGGCCTGGAATATTTGAGCTTGTCACGCAACTCCGGCACATTGTCGGGCGGCGAGAGCCAGCGAATCCGGCTCGCCTCGCAGATCGGCTCGGGGCTGACGGGTGTGCTCTACGTGCTTGACGAGCCGTCGATCGGCCTGCACCAGCGCGACAACGCCCGGCTGCTCGACACGCTGAAGCACCTGCGCGATATCGGCAACACCGTCATCGTCGTCGAACATGACGAGGATGCAATCCTGACAGCTGACGACGTGGTCGATATCGGTCCCGCGGCCGGCATCCATGGCGGCCAGGTAATCGCCCATGGCACGCCGCAGGATATCATGGACAATCCGAAGTCGCTGACCGGAAAATATCTCTCGGGCGAACTCGGGGTTCCCGTTCCCGACGAGCGCCGCAAGCCGAAGAAGGGTCGCGAGATCAAGGTGGTCGGCGCGCGCGGCAACAATCTCAAGAACGTCACGGCGTCGATTCCACTCGGGGTCTTCACTGCGGTGACCGGCGTTTCCGGCGGCGGCAAATCCACCTTCCTGATCGAGACGTTGTATAAATCGGCGGCGCGCCGCGTGATGGGCGCGCGCGAAATTCCGGCCGATCACGACCGCATCGATGGGTTCGAGCATATCGACAAGGTGATCGATATCGACCAGTCGCCGATCGGCCGCACGCCGCGCTCCAATCCGGCGACCTATACCGGCGCCTTCACGCCGATCCGCGACTGGTTCGCCGGCCTGCCGGAAGCCAAGGCGCGCGGTTACCAGCCGGGCCGCTTCTCCTTCAACGTCAAGGGTGGGCGCTGCGAGGCCTGCCAGGGCGACGGCGTCATCAAGATCGAGATGCACTTCCTGCCCGATGTCTACGTCACCTGCGACGTCTGCCACGGCAAGCGCTATAACCGAGAGACGCTCGACGTCACCTTCAAGCAGAAATCGATCGCCGACGTGCTCGACATGACGGTGGAGGAAGGCGTCGATTTCTTTGCGGCAGTACCCGCCGTGCGCGACAAGCTGCAATCGCTGAAGGATGTCGGCCTCGGTTATATCAAGGTGGGTCAGCAGGCCAATACACTCTCGGGCGGCGAAGCGCAGCGCGTCAAGCTCGCCAAGGAACTTTCGAAGCGCTCGACCGGACGCACGCTCTACATTCTCGACGAGCCGACGACCGGCCTGCATTTCCACGACGTCGCAAAGCTGCTCGAAATGCTGCACGAACTGGTCAATCAGGGCAATTCGGTGGTGGTGATCGAGCACAATCTCGAAGTCATAAAGACGGCCGACTGGGTGCTCGATTTCGGCCCCGAAGGCGGCGATGGCGGCGGTGAGATCGTGGCTGTCGGCACGCCCGAGGCGATCGTCAAGGAGAAACGATCCTATACCGGACACTTCCTGAGGGAATTGCTGGAGCGGCGGCCGAGCAAGAAGGCGGTTGCGGCGGAATGACGATGAAGTCAGCGTCGCCCGATGGCCCGACACGGGCTTTCGATGCTGCGCTGGCTGGAGGGCATGGCGCGGGAATGGGACATTCCGGAAAACCGGCTCTACACCAATGCGCGGATGGAGCGAAACTATCGCTTTTTATTGCGCCTCCGGATTTCAGCAATCGGGTCGCCGGTCGAATCCTTATCGGCCAGGATGGACGCTCGTCGATATGACAATAGAGATTCACGCGGCGGGACCGCTGCGAACGGGGAGGACGACATGACGAAATCCGGCATTATCCGCACCGGCATCGGCGGCTGGACCTTCGAGCCTTGGCGAGGGCATTTCTTTCCCGATGACCTCAAACAGAAGGATGAGCTGCATTATGCCAGCCGCCAATTAAAGGTCATCGAGGTCAATGGCACCTATTACAGCACGCAGAAGCCGGCGGTCTTTGCCAAATGGGCAGCCGATGTGCCCGATGGTTTCATCTTTTCGCTGAAGGCAACGCGTTTCGTTACCAATCGGCGGGTGCTTGCCGAAGCCGGTGAATCGATGGAACGCTTCCTGTCATCTGGGATCAGCGAACTCGGCGATCATCTCGGGCCGCTGCTCTGGCAGTTCGCGCCGACGAAGAAGTTCGAGCCGGAAGATTTCGAGGCCTTCCTGAAGCTGCTGCCGGCAAAACAGGACGGGCTGCCACTCCGCCACGTGGTCGAGGTGCGGCATGATTCCTTCAAGGTGCCGGAGTTCGTCGCGCTGCTCGCGAAATATGGAGTGGCGCCCGTCTGCGCCGAACATTTCGAATATCCGATGATCGCCGATGTCACGGGTGATTTCGTCTATGCGAGGCTGCAAAAGGGATCGGACGATATTCCGACCTGCTATCCCGACAAGGATCTGAAGGCCTGGGCAAGCCGGCTTGAGACCTGGGCCGAGGGCAAGGTTCCGGCCGATTTGCCGCTGATCGACGGGGATCGCCAGGTGAAGGCGGAGCCGCGCGACGTCTTCGCCTTCATGATCCATGAGGGCAAGGTCAATGCGCCGCACGGGGCGATCGCCCTGCAGAAGTTGCTCGAGCAATAAGTCGGGTTAAAGCGGCAGTACAGCCGCCGCGAGATCTTCCGCCGTCAACCCCTTGCCGGCGCGTTGACCTGCCGCTCCGTGCAGCCAGACGCCGGCGGCCGCGGCCTCGAAGGCGGGCAGGCCCTGAGCGAGCAATCCGCCGATAATGCCTGCGAGCACGTCGCCGGACCCGGCGGTGGCAAGCCAGGCAGGCGCATTGGTGTTGATGAGGGCGCGCCCGTCCGGCGAGGCGATGACGGTGTCGGCGCCCTTATAGACGATCGCGGCATTGGCGCGGCGCGCGGCCGCCACGGCCTTATCCACCTTCCCAAGCGCCTCGTCGTCGCCGATATCGGGAAAGAGCCGCGAGAATTCGCCCTCGTGCGGCGTCAGCACCAGACGCGGCTCGCCGCGAAAAAAAGCAAAAAGCTGGTGCGGATCATCTTTGAACGAAGAGATGCCGTCGGCATCGAGCACAAGCCGGCGATCGGCAAGCGCGGTGACGAAGCCGCGGGCTGTCGCGCCGACGCCGAAGCCGGGACCCAGGACGAAGGTCTGCAGCCGTTTATCGGAGAGCCATTCCGCGAGATCCGCCTCGTCGTCGACTGCATGCAGCATGACGGCTGTGAGATGCGCGGCATTGGCGGCTAATGCCGCACGGGGCGCGGCGATCGTCACCAGGCCGGCGCCGGCCTTCAGGCCGGAGAGCGCCGACATCCGCGCGGCACCCGTCTTGTCGGCCTCGCCCGAAAAGACGACCAGATGGCCGCGCTTGTATTTGTGGGTTTCCAGCTGCTCGGCCGGCAGCACGTGCTTCAAGGCATCCGGCTTGTTCTCGGCGATGACGCAGCCGGCAGCGGATCTGACGATGCGGGCGGGAATGCCGATATCAAAAACCTCCAACTCGCCGCAGAGCTCCCTTCCCGGCATCAGGAGATGGCCGGGCTTGCGCGTCATGAAGGTGATGGTGTTCCGAGCGCGGAAGGCGGCGCCCAGCACCTTGCCGGTGCGGCCATCGAGGCCGGAAGGGAGGTCGATGGCAAGCACGGGCAAATCAGCCTCGGTGATGCACTTGATCAACGTGCCCACCTCCGCCGCCACCGCGCGGCCGAGCCCTGCGCCGAACAGGCCGTCGATGACGACGTCGCCGCCTTCGGGTCGGTAATGCTCGAGCCCCTGTCCCTGGAGGGCGCAGCCGGCCTGAGCGCGCGCGGCATCCCCCTTCAGTCTCGCCGGATCCGCGAGGTGAAACAATGCCACCTTCGCCCCGCTCTGCAACAGATGTCTCGCCGCCACATAGGCGTCGCCGCCATTGTTGCCGGGCCCGCACAACACGACGAAACGCAGAGCGCCCGGATGAAGTCGCAGTGCGGCGGCCGCGGTTGCTGCCCCTGCCCTTTCCATCAGACCAAAGGAGTCGATGCCGGAGGCGGCGGCGGCCGCATCGACAGCGGCCATTTCGGCGGGTGTGAGAAGAAGGTCGGATAGATGCTCGCTCATCAGCCTATTCAATTCAAAAAACGCCCAAAAAACAACCGCCTTGACCATTGAGTGAAAGACGTAAATTTATGCATATGCCTATTTTGTCATCACTCCGGGAGGAATCTCCGGATTCGCTGACAAACCCACCTTTTTCGATTTCCGTGGCGAATTTGGACAGCGGGCGATGTTTTTAGCTTATTCCGTCGTCAAATTGGTCCAGAATTTCTTCCGAAGGCGCCGGTTTTGACAGAATCGACGTCTTTTTTCGCTAAGACGGATTTCAAACTGGCACGATATCTGCATCATATCCGGCGAGCGGGAACATCCCTGCCATAACAGGAGAAGCGGAGAGAAATTTTCTCATGAAAAAGATCGAAGCGATCATTAAGCCCTTCAAGCTGGACGAAGTGAAGGAAGCCCTTCAGGAAGTCGGACTGCAGGGTATCACAGTTACGGAAGCCAAGGGCTTCGGTCGCCAGAAGGGCCACACGGAACTTTACCGCGGAGCCGAATACGTCGTCGACTTCCTGCCGAAGGTGAAAGTCGAGGTGGTGCTGGCAGATGAAAACGCGGAGGCCGTTATCGATGCGATCCGTAAGGCGGCTCAGACGGGCCGCATCGGCGACGGCAAGATCTTCGTCTCCAATGTCGAAGAGGTTATCCGTATCCGTACCGGCGAGACCGGCATCGATGCCATCTGACCACTTTGCCAAGCGCGCAAAGTCCGATAGCGTCAGCGCGCCCACCTATTGTTATCACAAATTGGAGGAAGGTATTTAATGGCGACCGCAAGCGGAATTCTGAAGCAGATCCAGGAAAACGACGTCAAGTTCGTCGATCTGCGCTTCACCGACCCGAAGGGCAAGCTGCAGCATGTCACGATGGATGTTGCCAGCGTCGACGAGGACATGTTCGCTGACGGCGTGATGTTCGACGGCTCTTCGATCGGTGGCTGGAAGGCTATCAACGAGTCCGACATGGTGCTGATGCCCGATACCGAAACGGTGCACATGGACCCGTTCTTCGCTCAGTCGACCATGGTTATCGTCTGCGACATCCTCGATCCGGTCTCCGGCGAAGCCTATAATCGCGATCCGCGCGGCACTGCCAAGAAGGCCGAAGCCTATCTCAAGGCGTCCGGCATCGGCGACACGATCTTCGTCGGTCCGGAAGCCGAATTTTTCGTCTTCGACGACGTCAAATACAAGGCCGATCCCTATAATACCGGCTTCAAGCTCGATTCGACTGAACTGCCGTCGAACGACGACACCGATTACGAAACCGGAAACCTCGGCCACCGCCCCCGCGTCAAGGGCGGCTATTTCCCGGTTCCGCCAGTCGACAGCGCCCAGGACATGCGTTCGGAAATGCTGACGGTGCTTTCCGAGATGGGCGTCGTCGTCGAAAAGCATCACCATGAAGTGGCCGCCGCCCAGCATGAACTCGGTATCAAGTTCGACACGCTGGTGCGCAACGCCGACAAAATGCAGATCTACAAATATGTCGTGCACCAGGTGGCCAATGCCTACGGGAAGACGGCGACCTTCATGCCGAAGCCGATCTTCGGCGACAACGGCTCGGGCATGCACGTGCACCAGTCGATCTGGAAGGGCGGCAAGCCGACCTTCGCCGGCGATGAATATGCCGGCCTCTCCGAGACCTGCCTGTTCTATATCGGCGGTATCATCAAGCACGCCAAAGCGATCAATGCCTTCACCAACCCGTCGACGAATTCCTACAAGCGTCTCGTGCCGGGCTATGAAGCGCCGGTTTTGCTCGCCTATTCGGCCCGCAACCGTTCGGCCTCCTGCCGCATTCCGTTCGGCTCCAACCCGAAGGCCAAGCGCGTCGAAGTCCGCTTCCCGGATCCGACAGCCAACCCCTATCTCGCCTTCGCCGCCATGCTGATGGCCGGCCTCGACGGCATCAAGAACAAGATCCATCCCGGCAAGGCCATGGACAAGGATCTTTACGACCTGCCGCCGAAGGAGCTGAAGAAGATCCCGACCGTTTGCGGTTCGCTGCGTGAAGCGCTTGAAAGCCTCGACAGGGATCGCAAGTTCCTGACGGCCGGCGGCGTCTTTGACGACGACCAGATCGATGCCTTTATCGAACTGAAAATGGCGGAAGTGATGCGTTTCGAAATGACGCCGCATCCTGTCGAATACGACATGTATTATTCGGCCTGATTGGCCGCAATACGGAAAGTCCCGGTTTGCCGGGGCTTTCACCTCCACGGTCATGAACGGCAGAAGGAGGATATGACGTTCATGTGACGCGTCTGTGCAAAATTCTTGATTTGCGCGGGACCAATCACCAAATTCGGTGATGAAAGGAAGTCGTACCATGAAAGAAAGAATAGCAAAGTTCAGTATCGGCGAAGTGGTCCGGCACAAGGTTTTTCCGTTTCGCGGCGTCATCTTCGACGTTGATCCGGAGTTCGCGAATACGGAGGAATGGTGGAATTCCATTCCCGCCGAAGTGCGGCCGAGCAAGGACCAGCCCTTCTATCACCTGCTCGCCGAAAACGACGAAAGCGAATATGTCGCCTATGTCTCTGAGCAGAACCTGGTGAATGACGAGAGCGGCACGCCGCTTCGCAACCAGCAGGTCTACCAGATTTTCGATCAGGCTCCCTCAGGGCAGTTCAAACCCAAGATGAGCTTCGCCCACTAATAAGATCAGACCTGCCGATCGATCAAACGAGGCCCCGCATCTCCCGGCGGGGCCTTTTTTCTCTTGGCGCGAAACAAAAAACCCGGCGCAAAGCCGGGTTTTTATTCAAACATGAAAGCCGGATTACTGCGCCTTGGCTGCCTTCTGGGCGTCTTCCAGCTTCTTGCGAGCCTCTTCAGCCTTCTTCTGCATGCCTTCCTGCAGGCTGCGCTGGCTTTCGGCGAGCTTGGATTCGGAGACCGGTTCGCCGTCATAAGCGCCGGTGAAGCCTTCGAGCGAGATCTTGATCGGGTTCGGCGCGCGGCGGAAGTTGATCGAGGTGAAGATCACGTCGCTGCCCTTCTTGAGGCTGGCGATCATCGCGTCGGTCAGCGGGATTTCAGCGGTGCACTTGTCCGGCAGGCATACGGCGTAGTCGAGCTTCTGGCCCTTGCCACCATCGATCTGCATGCTGATGCCGGGAGGAATGAGACGCGCGGTGGGAACCGAGACCTGCAGGAGCTTGCGGTTGATCTTGCCTGTGACCGAAATCAGTCCGACGGCCGTCACGAGCTGGCCGCCATTGGCGAGAATCAGGTTCTGGACAACACAGATGTCGTTGTCTTCCTGCTTGCTGCAGGTCTTGTACCAGCCAAGCTTCGGCGCACCGGCGGCCTGTGCCGGAGCATCGGCCGGAGCCTGTGCCGCCGCATCCTGGGCGAAGGAGGAGACCGGAGCCGAAGCGGCGCCGAACATCACTGCCAGAACGGACAGTGCTGCCCGCATTTTCTTTTCAGACTTGAACATCATAACGAATTCCGTCTCCTGATATCCGTTCGGGACAGCGACGTGCCATCCCAACCATCGGGTCGTTCGGCACTCCACCTCATGGAAAAATAAGGCAAATGCATGACCCCGAAACTTCGGGTTCACCTGTTACATCGCAGCGTTCAAGATATCCAGCTTTTCTTTGGCAATTTAAGAGGCAATTTCGCCGAGATGCCAAAGAAATGGCGTCCACGTGTTGGAATCGATCGATCAGATGCTAATCTCGCCGTGAATCATGCCCGTTTTCACGGATCAAGGATTGCCGAATGCTCCGTATTGTCGTTCCTCTCGTCCTCACGCTGCTGTGCGGCTCCGTCGCCGCCGAGCCGCTGCACGGCATCGCGATGCATGGCGAGCCGGCCTTGCCGCCTGACTACCAGCACTTCCCTTACGTCAATCCGGATGTGAAGAAGGGCGGAAAGATCACCTATGGCGTCGTCGGCACCTTCGACAGCCTCAATCCGTTCATTCTGAAGAGCATGCGCACGACGGCGCGCGGCATGTGGGACCCGGAATATGGCAATCTCGTCTACGAATCGCTGATGCAGCGCTCCCGGGACGAGCCCTTTACGCTCTACGGCCTGCTTGCACAGACGGTGGAATGGGACGACGACCGAACCTTCATCCAGTTCAACCTCAATCCGAAGGCGAAATGGTCGGATGGACAGCCGGTGACGCCGGAGGACGTGATGTTCTCCTTCGAACTGCTGCGCGACAAGGGGCGTGTTCCCTTCTCGAACCGCCTGAAAGTCGTCGACAAGATGGAGAAGGTCGGTGAACACAGTGTGCGTTTCACCTTCAACGACAAGGCCGACCGCGAAACGCCTTTGATCTTCGGGCTTTTCCCGGTGCTGCCGAAACATGCGATCGATCCAGAAACCTTCGACCGCAGCTCGCTGACGCCTCCGGTCGGCTCCGGGCCCTACAAGGTGAAGACGGTGAAACCGGGCGAGAGCATCACCTATGAGCGCGACCCGAATTACTGGGGCAAGGACATTCCCGCCAAAATCGGCACCGACAATTACGATCAGATCACCGTTCAATATTACCTGCAGGACACGACACTGTTCGAAGCCTTCAAAAAGGGCGATGTTGACATCTATCCCGACGGCAACCCCGGTCACTGGGCCAATGCCTACAATTTTCCGGCCGTCACCTCGGGAGCAGTGATCAAGGACACATCCACGCCGAAACTGCCGAGCGGCATGTTGGGCTTCGTGTTCAATACACGTCGGCCGATCTTTGCCGATCCGAAGGTGCGCGAAGGCCTGTCGCTGGTGTTCGATTTCGAATGGGCCAACAAGAACCTCTATTCCGGCGCATACAAGCGCACCCAGAGCTTCTGGCAGAATTCCGAGCTTTCAAGTTTTGGCGTTCCTGCCGATGCGAAGGAACTCGCTCTGCTCGGGCCAATCAAGGATAAAATCGCACCCGGCATTCTCGACGGCACCTATAAGCTGCCGGTCACCGACGGCTCCGGCCGAGACCGCAACGTGCTGAAGCAGGCGGTGGGATTGTTGAAACAGGGTGGCTACACAATTCAGCGCGGCAAGATGCTTGACGCCTCCGGCCGCCAGCTCGCCTTCGAAATCATGACGCAGAATGCCGACCAGGAGAAGCTCGGCGTTGCCTATCAGCGGTCGCTGCAGGCGATCGGCATCGCCGCTTCGATCCGCACGGTCGACGACTCGCAGTATCAGAGCCGAACGAGCAGTTTCGACTACGACATGATCATGAAGTCCTATACCTCGTCCTTGTCGCCCGGAAACGAGCAGCTCGGCCGCTGGTCTTCGGCTGCGCGCACGCGCGAGGGCTCAGACAGTTTTGCCGGCGCCAACGATCCCGATCTCGACACGCTGATCGACCATCTGCTCAGGGCGCGCTCGGCGGAGGATTTCACAGCGGCGGTGCGTTCCTACGACCGGCTGCTGCTTTCCAGCCATTACGTGCTGCCGCTCTATCACATGGATCAGCAATGGGTGGCACGGAGCAAGCGC
Source organism: Rhizobium aethiopicum (assembly GCF_900094625.1). Lineage (GTDB taxonomy): Bacteria > Pseudomonadota > Alphaproteobacteria > Rhizobiales > Rhizobiaceae > Rhizobium > Rhizobium aethiopicum. The sequence goes on from NZ_FMAJ01000001.1 coordinate 537,426, forward strand.
ATCGGTCGTCCCGACAGCGTGCCGCTCAGTGGTTATCAGCTGCCGGTATGGTGGGACGCGAGCGTGCAATAAGAACCAACGGGAACGCCCGACCTCCATGCGGCCTTCGGGCGTGCGCAAAAACAAGGAAGATTATCATGGAGCGTATCACCATCGACGTCGTCTCGGATGTCGTTTGCCCCTGGTGCTATCTCGGCAAGGCGCGGCTTGAACTGGCCATCGCCGAAGTGCAGGACGAGATCGGCGTCGACATCAACTGGCGGCCGTACCGGCTCAATCCCGACTACCCCAGGGAAGGCGTCGACCAGAAGAAGGCGCTGGCGGAGAAGCTCGGCGGCGAGGAGCGCGTGGCGCAGGCCCACAAGATGCTCACCGATTACGGCCGAGAGGTCGGTATCGCTTTCGATTTCGAGGCGATCAAGATCGGCCCGAACACGCTCGATGCCCATCGGCTGATCCACTGGGCGATGATCGAGGGTCGCGAGGCGCAGGACAGGGTCGTTGCCGCGCTGTTCAAGGCCAATTTCGAGGAGGGCCGCAATGTCGGCGACCATGCGGTGCTGCTCGACCTCGCCGAGAGGGCGGGTCTCAATCGTTCGGTCATCGCCTCGCTGCTCGCCTCCGATGCCGACAGCGATCTGATCGTCGCCGAGATCAAAGCGGCACAGGAAATGGGGGTCAACGGCGTGCCGTTCTTCATCTTCGACCAGCAATATGCCGTCAGCGGCGCGCAGACGCCGGAGGTGCTGGCGAATGCGCTGCGCGATATCGCCAAGGCGAAGACCGAGGCGCGGTCTGGGCTTAACTGACGTTGCCTGCTCCGGCAGCGCGCAGGTGGACGCTCGGCGGGACGGCCCCTCATCCGCCTGCCGGCACCTTCTCCCCGTCAGAACGGGGAGAAGGTTAGGGTGAGGGGCAGCCTTTGGGTGCGAACGGAGCGCGTCGCGTGCCAGTTCCGCCTCAATCCAAAACCGGAACGCAACGCACCTCGGTCTTCACCGAATTGGCGATGAAACATTCGTCATGGGCGCGATGATGCAGGGCCTCAAGTTCGCTGAGCAAAGGCTGCTTTTCGCCGCTGAAGACGACATGCGGCCGGAGCGTCACCACGGTCATGGCGAGACGGCCTTCGCTATTCTTCTCCATGATGCCTTCGGCGGCATCGGTGTAACTGTCGACGCAGAAGCGCTGTTTGGCGGCGATCGACAGGAACCAGAGCATATGGCAGCTGGAGAGCGAAGCGACGAATGCCTCCTCCGGATCGACGGCGTCCTCGGCGGAATAGGGCAGCGGAACGACCCGAGCGGAAGAGGATGCCCTCACCTCGATGCCGCCGTCAAAGGTCCAGCGGTGGACGCGGCTGTAGCGATTGTCGGTGAAGGTCTCGCCGTTGCGCTCCCAGGCGATCATTGCGCCGTATGTCGCCATGTCCGTCTCCCTATTTTTTGCGCAATCCCGGACGCAAAACCGCGGCACACTTTTTGCGGGGATTGCTTTACTTCGCCATCTCCGCCAGCTGCGTCATGATCACGGCAGCGCCCTGCAGACGTTTTTCCGGCGTCGGCAGGTCGCGAGTCAGGAACAGGCTGTGATCGGGGCGGATCTTCGCCATCGTGCCCTGCCTGCCGATATAGCCGACGAGGTTTGCCGGGTTGGGGAATTCCTTGTTGCGGAACTGCACGACCACGCCTTTCGGGCCGGCATCGAGCTTTTCGACATTGGCGGTGCGGCAGAGCGACTTGATGTAGACGATCTTCAGCAGATGCTGAACTTCGATCGGCATCGGCCCGAAGCGGTCGATCATCTCGGCGCCGAAGCCGTCGATTTCCTTGAGCTCGGTAATTTCGCCGAGCCGGCGGTAGAGCGCCATGCGCAGATGCAGGTCGGGCACATAGCTCTCGGGGATCATCACCGTCGTGCCGACCGAGATTTGCGGCGACCAGCCGGTATCGTGGATCTCGTCGACACCCTTGACCTCGGCGACCGCCTCTTCGAGCATCTGCTGATAAAGCTCGAAGCCGACCTCCTTGATGTGGCCGGACTGCTCCTCGCCAAGCAGGTTGCCGGCGCCGCGGATATCGAGGTCGTGGCTCGCCAGCTGGAAGCCGGCCCCGAGCGTGTCCAGCGACTGCAGCACCTTCAGCCGGCGATCGGCCGTCGCGGTCAGCACCTTGTTCACAGGCAGGGTGAAGAGCGCGAAAGCGCGCACCTTCGAACGACCGACGCGGCCGCGCAGCTGATAGAGCTGGGCAAGGCCGAACATGTCGGCGCGGTGGACGATCAGCGTGTTGGCCGTCGGCACATCTAGGCCGGATTCGACGATGGTGGTCGACAGCAGTACGTCGTAACGCCCTTCATAGAAGGCGTTCATGATGTCTTCCAGTTCGCCGGCCGGCATCTGGCCGTGCGCGACGGCGACCTTCAGTTCCGGTACATCGGACTGCAGGAAGGCATGCACGTCGGCAAGATCGGCAAGCCGCGGGCAGACATAGAAGCTCTGGCCGCCGCGATAATGCTCGCGCATCAGCGTCTCGCGGATGACAAGACTGTCGAAGGGCGAGATGAAGGTGCGTACCGCCATGCGATCGACCGGCGGCGTGGTGATCAGCGACAATTCGCGCACCCCGGTCATGGCAAGCTGCAGCGTGCGCGGGATCGGCGTCGCCGACAGCGTCAGCACGTGCACGTCGCTCTTCAGCTCCTTCAGCCGCTCCTTGTGCTTCACGCCAAAATGCTGCTCCTCGTCGATGACGAGCAGGCCGAGGTTGGCGAATTTGATGCCGGCGCCGAGCAGCGCATGGGTGCCGACGACAATATCGGTCTTGCCCTCAGCCACTTCCTTTTTGGTCAGCGCCAGCTCCTTGGCGCCGACAAGCCGCGAGGCCTGCTGAACGCGCACCGGCAAGCCGCGGAACCGCTCGGAGAACGTCTTGAAATGCTGGCGGGCGAGCAGTGTCGTCGGCACGACGACGGCAACCTGGACGCCGTTCATCGCGGCGACGAACGCGGCGCGCAAGGCCACTTCGGTCTTGCCGAAACCGACATCGCCGCAGACGAGGCGGTCCATCGGCCGGCCGGCTCCGAGATCAGAGCGCACGGCGTCGATGGCGTTGTCCTGGTCCTCGGTCTCATCATAGGGGAAGCGGGCGGCAAACTCGTCGTACAGGCCGTCCGGCGTCGTCAGCATCGGCGCATGACGCGTCAGGCGCTCGGCGGCGATGCGGATCAACGCGTCCGCCATGTCGAGCAGGCGCTTCTTGAGCTTGGCCTTGCGCATCTGCCAGGCGCCGCCGCCGAGTTTGTCGAGCTGGGCGTCAGTGCCCTCACCGCCATAGCGGGAGAGAAGATCAATGTTTTCGACCGGCAGGAAGAGCTTGGCCTCGTCGGCATATTGCAGTTCGAGACAGGCATGCGGAGCGCCCGCCGCCTCGATGGTCTTCAGCCCGATGAAACGGCCGATCCCGTGTTCGGCATGGACGACGATCGAGCCTTCGTCGAGTCCGGCGACCTCGGCGATGAAATCGGCGGCGCGCTTGCGGCGCTTGGAGCGGCGCACCATGCGGTCGCCGAGAATATCCTGCTCGCCGATGACGACGAGTTCGCCCGCCTCGAAGCCGGATTCAAGATTGAGCACCGCGGCAGCGGCCTCGCCTTTCGCCAGCGAGCTTACATCCCTTAGCGCCTCGACCGGCTTGACCTTTTCCAGTCCGTGTTCGTTCAACACCTGCAGCAGGCGCTCCAGCGAACCTTCGGTCCAGGCGGTCACGAGCACCTTCGCGCCGGCGGCGCGGCGGTCGGCAATATGCTTGACGACGACGTCGAAGATATTGACGCGCTCGGCATCGCCGCCGCCCTCTGCATTCGAGCGGGCCCAGCGCTGGCCCTGACGGGCGTCGACATTGACCACCCGCCTCGCCTCGCCCTCGATTTCATTGAAGGGGCTGATGCGGATCGCGCTGAGCGCATCCAGGGTTCTGGCGAACAGCTTGCTGTCGAGGTAGAGCTGGCCCGGTGCTACCGGCTTGTACGGCGTGCCCTGGGCCATCTGGCCCTTGACCGATTGGCCGGAATTCAGGCGGGCATCGAAATAGTCGAGAACCAGCTTGGAGCGTTCCTCCGCCGCCTCGCGCACCGTATGGTCGGTAACGATACGAAAGCCACTCAGATAATCAAAAACGGTATCGAGCTTCTCGTAGAAGAGCGGCAGCCAATGCTCCATGCCGGGGTAACGGCGCCCTTCGGAAACGGCGAGATAGAGTGCATCATCGCGCGTCGTCGCGCCGAAGGCCGAGAGATAGTTTTTCCGGAAACGGCTGATCGTATCCGGGGTTAGCGTCACCTCACTCATCGGGTTGAGATCGAGGGAGCGCACCTGGCCCGTCGTGCGCTGGCTCGCCGGATCGAAGCTGCGGATACTCTCCAGCGTATCGCCAAAGAAATCGAGGCGGACCGGCTCTTCCGAACCCGGCACGAAGACGTCGAGAATGCCGCCGCGCACCGCATATTCGCCGACCTCGCGAACGGTCGCGACACGGTCGAAGCCGTTGCGCTCCAAGCGCCCGGCGAGATCGTCCATGCGCAGCTGATTGCCCGGGCGCGCCGAAAAGCTCAGGCTTTCGATGACGTCGTGCGGCGCCACCTTCTGCAGCATCGCATTCGCGGTGACGAGCACGATCGCGGCATGCGGCTTCCTGCGATGGGCAATGAGGCCGCCCAAGGCGGCAAGCCGGCGGGCCGAGGTATCGGCGCTCGGCGAGACGCGGTCATATGGCAGACAGTCCCAGGCCGGCAGGGTGAGAACCGGAATGTCCGGGGCGACGAAGCCGAGCATCTGTTCGAGATCGGCCATGCGGTGGCCGTCCGACATGACATAGGCGACCGGCTCTCCCGCTCGGGCAAGCTCGGCGAGCAGCAGCGGTTCGAGGCCGACAGGCACATTGCCGATCGTCAGCGGCTCGGCAATGGCCGCAAGCTTCTTCGCATCGAAACCAGGGATCATTCCGGCGTCCTGAGGGGCTTGTCGAAATCGGGCGTGTAGGCGGCGAGGCGGGCAAACATCGGTGTCTGGAAACGCTCAGGAACTGGCCAGGTTCCCATGATCCAACGAACGAGATCGTTGTCCTCCTCCGCCATGATCGTCTCGAACTCGTCGAGTTCGGCTTCCGAAAGCGTCGCGATCTCGGCTTCGGCGAACTGGCCGAAGACCAGATCCATTTCGCGGATGCCGCGGTGCCAGCAGCGGAAAAGGATCCGGCGGCGGCGCGGGTCGAGACCGGCACTCGTGAGCGTGACACCTGTCATGGCATTACCTTCCTGTTGATGCGCCTCTATAGACCCTCGAAAGCGGCTTGTCAGCCTTGCCAAGGCCGCATTGTTCATCGCATTTTGGCCGCATGCGCCCCGCCATTCTCGATCCACTGTTTTCTCCCATTTCGGGCCTTCCGGGCGTCGGCCCTAAGATCGCCGAACTGCTCGTCAAGCTGCTCGGGCGCGAGACGCCGGAGGATTGCCGGGTCATCGACCTCCTGTTTCACGCGCCCTTCTCGCTGATCGACCGCCGCAACCAGCCGGGGATCGCCCGGGCGCCCCAGGGCGCGATCGTCACCATCACCGCACGTGTCGATCGGCATCAGGTGCCACCGCGCGGCAAAAGCAATGTCCCCTACCGGGTCTTCCTGCATGACGAGACCGGCGAGCTGACGCTGGTCTTCTTCCGCGGCCAGGCGGCATGGCTGGAAAAGCAGCTGCCCATCGATGCGGATGTGACGGTCAGCGGCAAGGTCGACTGGTTCAACGGCCGCGCCTCGATGGTGCATCCCGACTATATCGTCAGAGCGGAGGAAGCAGAGAACCTGCCGCTCGTCGAACCGATCTATCCGCTGACGGCGGGGCTATCGCCGAAAACGCTGCGGAAGATTATCGAGGCCGCCCTGCCGCGGTTTCCCGAGCTGCCGGAATGGATTGACGCCGTGCTGACGCAGCGGCAGGGCCTGCCGGCGATTCGCGACAGCTTTCAAATGCTGCACGAGCCGCGCGACCCCGCCGATATCGACCCGCAGGCCCCTGCCCGCCGACGCCTCGCCTACGACGAATTCCTCGCCGGCCAGCTTTCGCTCAGCCTGGTGCGCCAGAGGCTGCGCAAAGTGGCGGGCCAGCCGGTGCATGCGACCGGTGCCGTCAGCGGCAAGATCCTGAAGACGCTGCCCTTTTCGCTCACATCAAGTCAGAACGCGGCGATCGCCGAGGTTTTGAAGGATATGGCTGGCAGCGAGCGCATGCTGCGACTGCTGCAGGGCGATGTCGGCTCCGGCAAGACGCTGGTGGCGCTGATGGCGATGGCGGCCGTGATCGAGAGCGGCGGCCAGGCCGTGCTGATGGCGCCGACCGAAATCCTGGCGCGGCAACACCACGCAACCATCTCGAAATTCGCCGCCTCTGCCGGCCTCGGCATCGAGGTGCTGACCGGGCGCACGAAAGGACGCGAACGCGAAGAAATTCTTGAGCGCATCGCCTCCGGCTCGGCCCAGATCATCATCGGCACGCATGCGCTCTTCCAGGACAGTGTCGCTTACGCCAATCTGATGCTGGCGGTCGTCGACGAGCAGCACCGCTTCGGCGTGCATCAGCGTCTGCGGCTGACGGCCAAGGGCATCTCCCCGCATATGCTCGTCATGACCGCGACGCCGATCCCGCGCACGCTGGTGCTTGCGGCTTTCGGTGACATGGACGTTTCCAAGCTCACGGAGAAACCGGCGGGCCGCAAGCCCATCCAGACGATCACCATCCCGATGGAACGAACAGGCGACATCGTCGGGCGGCTGCAGAGCGCGATCGCGGAGGGCAAGAAAGCCTATTGGATCTGCCCGCTGGTCGAGGAGTCCGAAGAACTCGACCTGATGTCGGCCGAGGAGCGGCATGCCACGCTCGTCTCCGCCCTCGGTCCCGGCATCGGCCTCATCCACGGCCGTATGAGCGGGCCGGAGAAGGATGCGGCGATGATGGCATTCAAGAACGGCGAGACCCGCCTTCTCGTCGCCACCACCGTCGTCGAGGTCGGCGTCGATGTGCCGGACGCAACGATCATGGTGATCGAACATGCCGAGCGCTTCGGCCTGGCGCAGCTGCATCAGTTACGCGGCCGCGTCGGACGCGGCGGCGAGGCCTCGACCTGCATCCTGCTCTACAAGGGGCCGCTTGGCGAGACCGGCCACGCCAGGCTTTCGATCATGCGCGAGACGGAGGACGGTTTCCGCATCGCCGAGGAAGACCTGAAATTGCGCGGCGAAGGCGAATTGCTCGGCACCCGCCAGTCGGGCACACCGGGCTTCCGCATCGCCAGCCTCGAGGCGCATGCCGACCTCCTGGACATCGCCCGTAAGGACGCGGCCTATCTGATCGAGCGCGATCCGGAACTGACCAGTGAAAGAGGAACGGCGATCCGAAGCTTGCTCTACCTCTTCCGCCGCGACGAGGCGATCCGGTTTTTGCGAGCAGGTTAGTCGGCCTTCGACACCGCCACCGGCTTCGGCCGCGGCAAATGCTTCGGCTTCGGCTCGGACTGAGGGTGTTCAGGAGCCACAAGGCCGCCCGAAATCAGGAATTTGGCGGCATCCTCCGGCGACATGTCGAGCACGACGATCTTTTCACGCGGTACAAAGACGAGGAATCCGGCCGTCGGCACCGGCGTTGGCGGAAGGAAGACGGCGACCATATCCTGGCCCATCGCGTTGAACTTCGAAGCGATCTCGCCCTTGGCGTCGGTCGCGATGAAAACCAGGGCCCAAAGGCCGGGACTTGGATATTCGATCATGCCGACTTTCTTGAAGGAGTTGGACTGCTCCTTCAGCACGGTTTCGAAAATCTGCTTCACGCTTCTGTAGATCGTGCGCACCAGCGGCATGCGCTGGACGACCGATTCGCCGAAACCGACTATGCTCTGGCCAATGAGATTCTTGCCGAGAAAACCGACGACGGTGATCAACACGACGGCCGTCAGCAGGCCGAAACCGGGAATGGCGAAGTTGAGATAGCTTTCCGGATTCCAGCGGGCCGGAATATAAGGCCTGACCCAACTGTCCGACCAGTGGATGAAGGTCCAGGTCAGCCAAATGGTGATCGCGATCGGGGCGCAGATGATAAGGCCCGCGAGAAAATTATTCCTCAGCCGGGTCGCGACCGGCATTTTGGGGGCATTGTCGGTCATCTCTACTGATGAACTCCATCTCGGTCCTGGACAGGCCGGAACGCGGGCCCTTCCCCCTTTGTCCGTCGACCAAAATTGCCAGAATTCGGGGTCTCGCACAATATGTTTCGGCGAGGCCGGGGTGTCGCGGGCTTACTCCACAGTCACTGATTTCGCCAGGTTGCGGGGCTGGTCGACGTCAGTGCCCATGAATACGGCGGTGTGATAGGCGAGCAGCTGGATCGGCAGCGAGAAGATCATCGGCGCAATGATTTCGTCGACGACGGGGAGGACGATCGTTGCCATGGTCGGCAGTTTCGAGGCCGCCGCACCGGCTTCATCGGTGATGAAAATGATGCGGCCGCCGCGCGCTGCGACCTCCTGCATATTCGAGACCGTCTTCTCGAAGAAGCGGTCGTAAGGGGCGATGACGATAACAGGCATGTTCTCGTCGATCAGCGCGATCGGCCCATGCTTCAGTTCGCCGGCGGCATAACCTTCGGCATGGATATAGGAGATTTCCTTGAGCTTCAGCGCGCCTTCCATGGCAAGCGGGAAGCTCGTGCCGCGCCCGAGATAGAGCACGTCCTTGCATTTCGACAGTTCGCGTGACAGGCCTTCCATCTGCGGCTGGATGAGGTTCAGCACCCGGCTCATGATGCGCGGCATTTCAGCGAGATGTCGCACCAGCGCCCTCTCCTCCTCGGCGCTCACCGTGCCGCGCGCCTTGCCGGCGCCGATCGCCAGCGACGCCAGCACGGCAAGCTGGCAGGTAAAGGCCTTGGTCGAGGCGACGCCGATTTCGGGACCGGCCATGATCGGAAAGACGGCGTCGGATTCGCGGGCGATCGTAGATTCGCGCACATTGACGACGGCGCCGATCTTCAAGCCATTGTCGCGGCAATAACGCAGCGATGCCAGCGTATCGGCGGTTTCGCCCGACTGGGAGATGAAGAGTGCGGCCTGCGACGGCGACAGCGGCATTTCGCGATAGCGGAATTCGGAGGCGACGTCGATTTCAACAGGCAGACGGGCATAACGCTCGAACCAGTATTTGCCGACGAGACCGGCGAGATAGGCAGTGCCGCAGGCCGAAATCGCAAGGCCGGTCGCCGCCTTGAAGTCGATCGCGGCGGCATTGGCGCCGATCGTGTTCTCGGCGAAATCCACGTAGTGGCTGAGCGCATGGGAGATTACCTCCGGCTGCTCATAGATTTCCTTTTCCATGAAATGGCGGTGATTGCCCTTGTCGACGACATAAGCGGTCGCCTGCGAGATCTGGCGGGCGCGCTCGACCGGCTTGCCGGCAAAATCGAGAACCGACACAGCGTCGCGAGTGATGATGGCGCAGTCGCCGTCGACGAGATAGGTGATCTCGTTGGTGAAGGGCGAAAGCGCGATCGCATCCGAGCCGAGGAACATTTCGCCGCGGCCATAGCCGACGGCAAGCGGCGGGCCTGAGCGGGCGGCCATGATCGTGCCGGGATCGGCTTTGAGCATGATGGCCAGCGCATAAGCGCCGGTCACCCGGTTCAGCATTTTCAGCATGGCGGCGCGCGGATCGAGGCCTTCACGCAGATATTTCGCCATCAATTGGGCGACGACTTCGGTATCGGTCTGGGTATGAAAGACGGCGCCCGCCTCGCTCAATTCATCGCGAAGCTCCGAAAAATTTTCGATAATGCCGTTATGAACGACGGCCACGCCCTCTACGAAATGCGGATGGGCATTCGTCTCGTTCGGCACGCCATGGGTTGCCCAGCGCGTATGAGCAATGCCGACGGTGCCGGGCAGCGGCTCGGCGTCGAGGCGCTTTTCAAGATTGAAGAGCTTGCCCTCGGCACGGCGGCGATCCATCAGCCCCTCATGAATGGTGGCGACGCCGGCGGAATCATAACCGCGATATTCCAAGCGCTTCAGCGCATCGACCAGGCGCCCGGCAACGGGCTGAGTTCCGACGATCCCCACAATGCCGCACATGCAAAATTTCCCCATAAAGGCTTCGATAACGAGGCCAGTCCTAACGATTTCCGCTTATTTCTCAATGGCCTCGGCGGTCACTTTCAATTTCGGCCGGTTACGGAAAGCCGCCTCAAGTCTTCGCCTTTTTCGCTGCCTTGATGGCGAGCGCCCGTTCACGCAGCAGCGTCGCGCGGCCGGGCTTGATCTCCTGGCGGGCGCGCCCGAGCGCAAGCGCATCGGCCGGCACGTCGACGGTGATGACGCTGCCGGAGGCGATGTAGGCGCCGTCGCCGATCGTCACCGGCGCGACCAGCGAGGAATTGGATCCGATGAAGGCATTTGCGCCGATCACAGTCTCGCTCTTGTTGACCCCGTCATAATTGCAGGTGATCGTGCCGGCGCCGATATTGCTGCCGGCGCCGACGACCGCATCGCCGATATAGGTGAGATGGTTGACCTTGGCGCCCTCGCCGATCCGGCCGTTCTTGACCTCGCAGAAATTGCCAACCTTCGAACCATTGGCGAGATCGGCACCCGGCCGGAGCCGCGCGAAGGGGCCGACGGTCGCGCCTCCGCTGACATGGGCGCCCTCGATATGCGAGAAGGCATGAATGACGGCGCCGCTGTCGATCACCGCGCCGGGACCGAAGACGACGTTCGGCTCGATCAGCGCATCCTGGCCGATGACAGTGTCATAGGAGAGGAACACGGTTTCCGGCGCGATCATGGTAACGCCGGAGAACATCATCTGGCGGCGGCGGCGCTCCTGCCAGAAGCGTTCGATAACGGCGAGTTCGGCGCGGTTGTTGCAGCCGGTCATTTCGATTTCAGGGGCATCGACGGCGGTGACGCGACCGCCGAGCGAACGGGCGATCTCGACGAGATCGGTCAGATAGAATTCGCCCTTGGCATTGGCATTGCCGATGCGCGAGAGGAGATCGAGCGCCTTGCGGCCGTTGATCGCCATCAGTCCGCTGTTGCACCAGGTCACGGCGCGCTCGGCGTCGGTGGCGTCCTTCTCCTCGCGGATGGCGATGAGTTCGCCATCCTTGACCAGCAGGCGGCCATAGCCGGTCGGACGGTCGGTGTGAAAGCCGATGACGACGACGTCGCTGCCTTCGGCGAGGCCCTGGCGGGCGGCTTTCAGCGGCCCGTCGGTCTGCAGCGGCACATCGCCATAGGTGACGAGGATATCGTCATAGCCCCTGGCGATCGCCTCGCGCGCCGCCAGCACCGCATGGCCGGTGCCAAGACGCTCTTGCTGCAGATAGGCTTCGATGGCGACACCGTCGATGCTCGCGGCCATGGCGACGTTCTCGGCGTCGCGGCCGACGACCAGGGCGACGGAGGAGATATCGGCGGAGGCGACCGCCTCGACCACATGGGCGATCATCGGCCGTCCGGCGACCGGATGCAGCACTTTCGATTTCGAGGATTTCATCCGCGTGCTGTCACCGGCGGCAAGGATGACGGCAAGACAAGTACGTTCCATGATCTGCTCCGCGAATCCGCGCGATAAGGCGGCTTTTCTGCCTCATACTGCATTATTCCGGAAATCGGAAATCCATTTCAGGATGAAATTCTGCAGCAGTTCAAGGCGCTAGGACGCCTCTTCCGTGACTGGAAAGCCATTCGGCGCCAAGGTAGGCAGAGCCTTCACGCGCGCTAGATCGCAGGCGAAATCGGCCCCAGGACAACCGGAGAGCCGCGGGCCGCGAAGGCCTCGTGCACGTGATCGCGACCGTCCAGGATAACGACTTCCATCGCGCGCCGCGCGGCGGCGCTATCGCCGGAAACAATGGCATCGACGATGCGCATATGGGTATCGGCGATATTGGCGAACCCGTTTTCGGAGGGCGGCGTGCTGATGCGGAACATGCCGACCAGAGCCGCTTCGATCAGGCTGCCGAGGGTGCGCATGAAGGGATTGTGCGAGGCTTCGGCGATTGCCAGGTGAAAGCGCAGGTCGGCGAGCGCCAGGCTGTCGGCCGTATGCCCGCTCGCCGCCATCTCCTCAGCCAGCCCGCGTAGCGCCTCGATTTCCTCGGCATCGGCGCGCTCGGCGACCAGACCGGCGGCGAAGGGTTCGACGGCAAGGCGGATATCGTAAAGCTGCAGCAGGAATTCTTCGGTCACGCCATTGTCGAAGTGCCAGGCGATGATTTCGCTGTCGAACATATTCCAGAGGTTTTTCTCGGTCACACGCGTGCCGACCCGCGCCTTGGCGACGACCATGCCCTTGGCGGCGAGCGTCTTCATCGTTTCCCGCAGCACCGTGCGCGATACCTTGAAGCGTTGCGCCAGCTCCGTATCGCCCGGCAGGATCGAGCCGACGGGATAGGTGCCGGCGACGATCGCCTTGCCGAGCTCGTCGACCACCTGTGCGTGGCTCGTCCGGGCACGGCGCCCTGTCTTGCGTGTCTCGATCAGTTTATTGCGCAATCGATCACCCCCCTCAGGCATACCTCTTGTTCAGGCTTGAAAGGAACAGGAACGCTTTCTGCATAAGGATGAATGCAAACAGCAGCAGGCCGATCAGAATCTTCGTCCACCAGCTCGACAGCGTGCCGTCGAAGGTGATGTAGGTCTGAATGAGTCCCTGGATCAGAATACCGATCAAGGTTCCCGCCACGAATCCCGCTCCTCCGGTCAGCAGCGTCCCCCCAATGACCACCGCAGCGATGGCGTCAAGTTCCACGCCGACTGCAGCAAGAGAATATCCGGCAGAGGTGTACAGCGAAAAAACGATTCCGGATAGGCCGGCGAGAAAACCCGACAGCGCATAGATCTGGATTGTCGTGCGGCCGACCGGCACGCCCATCAGCCGCGCCGTCTGCGGTCCACCGCCGAGTGCATAGACGTTGGTGCCGAAGCGGGTACGGTGGGCGATGAAGATGCCGGCGGCAAAGACCAGAAGCATGACGGCACCGATCAACGTCAGCCGCCCGCCTCCGGGCAACCGCCAATAGAGGCTCGTCAGCGTGGAATAATAGTCGTGGTTGATCGGAATGCTGTCGATCGACAGCACGAAGGCGATCCCGCGGGCAAGGAACATGCCGGCAAGCGTGACGATGAAGGCCGGCATGTCGAGATAGTGGATGATTGCGCCCATGATCGCGCCGAAGGCGGTGGTGATGACGAGGACCAGCGCAAAGGCGAGCAGCGGATGGATCGAAGTGTTCTGCAGGATGACCGCGAGGAAGACGCCGGTAAAGGCGATAACCGAACCGATCGACAGATCGATGCCGCCGGAGATGATGACAAAGGTCATGCCGACGGCGGCAATGCCGAGAAAGGCATTGTCGGTCAGAAGATTGCCGATGACGCGCGTTGACAGCATGTTCGGATATTGCAGCGTGCAGCCGGCATAGGCGAGTACGAAGATGACGATCGTCGCTAGCAGCGGCAGGTATTTGGAGTTCATTTCGGCTACTCCCTTCCGCCCTGCCGGCGGCTGGCGAAGATGGCGAGCGACTGCACCGCCGGCGACTGGATGATGAGGATCACGATAATGATGACGGCCTTGATGATCAGGTTGAATTCAGGCGGGAATCCCGAGGACAGGATCCCGGTGTTGACCGCCTGGATGATCATCGCGCCGATCAGTGACCCGAGAATGCTGAACCGTCCGCCGAGCAGCGAATTGCCGCCGACGACGACCGCGAGGATGGCGTCAAGCTCCAGCCAAAGACCGGCATTGTTGGCATCGGCGCCCTTGATGTCGGCCGCGACGATAATGCCCGCGATCGAGGCGCAGAGCCCGCTCAGCATATAGACCGCCATCAGCAGCACCGGCGTTTGAATGCCGGAGAGCGTGCTGGCGCGGCGGTTGATGCCGACAGCCTCGAGCAGCATGCCGAGCGCGGTGCCGCGAACGAGCAGGATGACGAGCAGGCCGACGAGCAGCCAGATGACGACGGGCATCGGCAGGAGAGCTATGGAACCGCTGCCGAAGAAGATCAGGCCGTCATCATTGAAGGTCAGAATGGCGCCTTCGGTGATGAGCTGGGCGATGCCGCGGCCGGCCACCATCAACACCAGCGTGGCGATGATCGGCTGGATGTTGAGGATCGCCACCAGAAATCCGTTCCAAACGCCACAGCCAAGCCCGATGGCCAAGGTCAGGAAAATCGTAAAAGCGACTGAATTTCCGGAAACAATCGACGATGCTGCGACGGCGCCACAGATCGCGACGACCGCACCGACGGAGAGGTCGATACCCTTTGTGGCAATCACCAGCGTCATGCCGATCGCCAGCAGCGCCACCGGCGCGCCGCGATTGAGCACGTCAATCAGGCTGCCATAGAGCCGACCATTCTGAACTACCACATTAAAAAACTGCGGTGACGTAATGAAATTCAAGAGAAGAATGACAGCGAGAGCAATCAATTGCGGCGCCAGGCGATAGGCAAGCGCGTACCGGGAGGACTTCATGCTTCCTCCTTCTTGTGCTCGGCAGCGGCGATGGCATCAACGATACCGGCGGCAGTGATGCGCTCGCCCGTGAGTTCGGCGATATGCTGCCTGTCGCGAAGTACGATAACACGTGAACTATAGGCGACAAGCTCTTCAAGTTCCGAGGAAATTACGATCAATGACATGCCTTCGGCGCAGAGCTGTTCGATGAGCCGGATGATCTCGGCATGGGCGCCGACATCAATACCGCGGGTTGGTTCATCGAGGATGAGAAACTTGGGATTCGTTGCCAGCCAGCGGGCGAGGATCGCCTTCTGCTGGTTGCCGCCGGAAAGCAGCCGGATCGGCTTTTCGCGGTCGGTCGTGCGGATGTCGAGCGCCTTGATGTAGCGGTCGGCGAGCGCATTCTGCTCGGCGCGCGACAGCGGCCTGGTCCAGCCGCGGCGGGCCTGCAGCGCAAGCGCGATGTTTTCCCGGATCGACAGATCGCCGACGATGCCGTCGGTCTTGCGGTCCTCTGGGCAGAATCCGAAACCCTCCGCGATCGCGGCCCGCGGGCTGGAAAGGGTCACGGGCTGGCCGTCGATCGTCGCACTGCCGCTGTCGGCATGTTCGACGCCGAAGAGCAGCTCGGCGGTTTCGGTGCGCCCAGAACCGAGCAGCCCGGCCACGCCGACCACCTCGCCGGCCCGGACATCAAGATCGAACGGCTTGACCTTGCCGCGTTTGCCGTAGCCGGAAAAACGGTAGCGGATCTCGCCCGCGGCGATGCTGTGTTCCCTGACCGTCTCTTCAGCCTGGGCGAGTTCCCGCCCGAGCATCATCGCAATCAAACCCTGGCGCGGCAGATCGGCGGCGTCGCGGGTGCCGACGAGCTTGCCGTTGCGCAGCACGGTGATGCGGTCGCTGATCGCATAGACCTGCTCGAGGAAATGGGTGATGAAGACGATGCCGAGGCCACGCTTTTTCAAGTCCTCGATGATGCGGAAGAGCAGCGCCACTTCCTGATTGTCGAGGCTCGCCGTCGGCTCGTCCAATATCAGGACCTTGCCGGAGAGATCGACGGCGCGGGCGATGGCGACCACCTGCTGGACGGCGACGGAGAAACGTCCAAGTTCGGCGGTGACGTCGATATCGATGCCGTAGCCGGCGAGCAGTTCGCGCGACTTGCGGTTCATCGCGCCGACATCAGTCATGCCGAAACGCCGCGGCTGGCGTCCGAGAAACAGGTTTTCGGCCACACTTAGATTGGTGAGGAGATTGACCTCCTGATAAACGGTGCCGATGCCGAGCTTCTGGGCGGCGAGCGTATTGGCCGGATTGATCTCCTGGCCGTCGAGCGTCAGGCTGCCGCCATCGCGATGGTAGGCCCCGGTGATGCATTTGATCAGCGTCGATTTGCCGGCGCCGTTCTCGCCGAGAAGCGCATGAACCTCACCGCGGCGCAGGGTGAAATCAACCTTGTCAAGGGCGACGGCGCCGGGAAAGACTTTGGAGATGGCCGAGGCTGCGAGAATATTCTCGATATTGTGAACCATGGGGGCTGCTGTTTCCTGATATTGCGCCTTGCGGCCGCGCCAGGACCGGGCATGACGCCCGGCCCGGCACCTGCAGTTCCGTACCGGCCCATGATGGGCCGGTACGGTTCCAGGTTCAAATCAGTAGCCCTGACCCTTCTTCTCTTCGTAGACCTTCATCGGTTCGTCGGAAGGTGTGTAGAGCTTGGACTCGGTCTGGATCCACTTCGGCGGAGCCTTCTTGTCCTTCAGATAGGCTTCGAGCGCATCGAAGGCGGGACCTGCCATGTTCGGCGTCAGCTCGACCGTGGCATTGGCTTCGCCCTCGGACATCGCCTTGAAAATATCCGGCACGGCGTCGATGGAGACGACGAGGATATCCTTGCCGGGCTTCAGGCCGGCTTCCTTGATCGCTTGGATGGCCCCAACGGCCATGTCGTCGTTATGGGCGTAGAGCGCGCAGATATCCTTGCCGCCATTTTCGGCCTTCAGGAAGCTTTCCATGACTTCCTTGCCCTTGGTGCGGGTGAAGTCGCCGGTCTGGCTGCGAACGATCTTGAGGTTGTCATGGCCGGCAAGGGCCTCTTCGAAGCCCTTCTTGCGAGCGATGGCCGGCGACGAGCCGGTCGTGCCCTGCAACTCAACGACGTTGCACTTCTTGTCGCCGGCGGTCTTGACCAGCCACTCGCCAGCAACCTTGCCCTCATGGACGAGGTCGGAGGTGACGGCCGTCAGGTAGAGATCGTCCGGAGCCTTGACGGTGCGGTCGAGAAGGATAACCGGGATATTGGCTTCCTTGGCTTCCTTCAGAACATCATCCCAGCCGGTTTCGACGACGGGAGCGATCAGAATGGCATCGACGCCCTGGGCAATGAAGGAGCGCAAAGCCTTGATCTGGTTTTCCTGCTTCTGCTGCGCATCGGCAAACTTCAGATCGATGCCGCGCTTCTTGGCCTGCTCCTTGGTTACGGTCGTTTCAGCCGCACGCCAGCCCGATTCCGAACCGATCTGCGAGAAACCGACGGTCAAGCCGGCGGCCGAAGCCGAACCGAACATGCAGGCAGCCAGAATCGTGGCACTCAAAAGTGCAGTCTTCAATTTCATGATATCCTCCCAATGCCGCTCCTTCGCGGCGCACGGTCAAAAAATCATATAGTATTACTTTTGTAAATCGCTTTTTAGCGCGAGAGCAGAAAAAAAAGGGCGCCCGCGAGGACGCCCTTCATACCAGCAACAGCGACGCCGATTATTGCGCCGGCAGCTTGTCGTCGACGCCTTCGACGTAGAAGTTCATGCCGAGCAACGTGCCGTCATCGGCCTTCTCGCCGGCCTTCAGCCAGGGCGTGCCATCCTGCTTGTTGATCGGGCCGGTGAAGGGATGCAACTCGCCCGACTTGATCTTGGCCTCGGCTTCCTCGGCGAGCTTCTTCACGTCGTCGGGCATGTTCGTGTAGGGCGCCATCGTCAGAATGCCGTCCTTCAGGCCATCCCAGCTCTGTTCCGACTTCCAGGTGCCGTCGAGAAGCGCCTGGACGCGCTTGACGTAATAGTTGCCCCAAGTGTCGATGATTGCGGTCAGCTGTACGTTCGGGCCAGCCTTGATCATGTCGGAAGCCTGGCCGAAGGCCTTGACGCCGCGTTGCTCGGCAACCTGCATCGGAGCGGTCGTGTCGGTGTGCTGGGTAAGAATGTCGACGCCCTGGTCGAGCAGCGCCTTTGCCGCATCGGCTTCCTTGCCCGGGTCGAACCACGTATTGACCCAGATGACCTTCATCTTGAAGTTCGGGTTGACCGACTTGGCGCCGGTTTCGAAGGCGTTGATACCCATCACCACCTCGGGAATCGGGAAGGAGGCGATATAGCCTGCCGTGCCGGTTTTCGAGAGCTTGCCCGCGATAATGCCACTGATGTAGCGGCCTTCATAGAAGCGCGAATTGTAGGTCGCGACATTGTCCGCGGCCTTGAAGCCGGTCGCATGCTCGAACTTCACTTTCGGGAACTTCTTGGCGACGGCGACAGTCGCGTCCATGTAGCCGAAAGATGTGGTGAAAATGAGCGAGCAGCCGGAACGCGCCATGCGCTCGATGGCGCGTTCGGCATCAGGACCCTCCGGAACACTTTCGAGGTAGGACGTTTCGACCTTGTCGGCGAATTCCTTCTCGACCTGGAGGCGGCCGTTTTCATGGGCCTGCGTCCAGCCGCCATCGGTGCGGGTGCCGACATAGACGAAGCAGACCTTGGTCTTGTCGGCAGCCTCGGCGGCCGAACCTATGCTCAGGACGAGGGCAGCTGTCGCTGCGAGAGCAAGTGCAAGTTTTTTCATTTTGATCCCTGTTGGTTGGAAGTTCGAAACCCGTTTTTGTTGTTGCTCACCGGTCGGGCACGAAGGCCTTGCCAAGCGAGGCCGGCGTATTGATCAGCGTCGTGCGCCGATTATGCGAGATGATGATGAGGACCACAACTGTCGCCGCATAGGGAAGCATCGACAGGAACTGCGACGGAATGCCGATGCCGAAAGCCTGCGCGTGCAGTTGCAGGATCGTCACCGCTCCGAAGAGATAACCGCCGGCCAGCAGGCGCCAAGGCCGCCAGGAGGAGAAGACGACAAGCGCCAGCGCGATCCAGCCCCGCCCTGCCGACATATTCTCGGTCCATTGCGGCGTGTAGATCAGCGAGAGCTGCGCCCCCGCCAGGCCGGCGCACGCGCCGCCGAACATCACGGCGAGATAACGCGCGCGGATGACGTTGATGCCAAGCGCATGGGCCGAGGCGTGATTATCGCCGATGGCGCGTATCTTCAGGCCGGTGCGGCTTCTGAAGAGGAACCAGTTGACGGCGACAACGAGAAGGATCGACAGGTAGAAGATCAGATCCTGCTTGAAGAGGACCGTGCCGACATAGGGAATGGCCGAGAGCTCAGGGATTTCGATCGGCAGAAGGCGGATGCCGGGCGCACCGACAAAGGCTTCGCCGAGCATGCCGGAAGCGCCAAGACCGAGGATCGTCAGGGCAAGGCCTGTCGCCACCTGATTGGTGACGAGCGTCAGCGTCAGGAAGGCAAAAAGCAGCGAAAACAGCGAGCCGCCGACGATGCCGCCGATAATGCCGAAATAGGGCGATCCGGTGAGCTGGGCCGCGGCAAAGGCGCCGACCGCGCCGATGATCATCATGCCTTCGACGCCGAGGTTCAGAACGCCGGCGCGTTCCGTCACGAGTTCGCCGAGAGCTGCGAGCACGAGCGGCGTCGAGGCGGTGATAACCGTCATCAGAATGGCTTCGAAAATGCTCATGCCGCTCCGCCCCTGACCCGCGACCAGACAATGCGGATTTTGTAATAGATCAGCGTATCGCAGGAGAGCACGAAAAAGAGCAGCAGACCCTGGAAAACGCGGGTGACCTTGTCGGAAATGCCTATCGAAAGCTGTGCGGCCTCGCCGCCGAGATAGGTCAGCGCCAGCACCAGGCCCGACGCGATGATGCCGAGCGGGTTGAGACGGCCGAGGAAGGCGACGATGATGGCGGTGAAACCGTAACCGGGAGAGATCGCCGGCTGGAGGTGACCGATCGAACCGGAGACCTCTGATATCCCGGCAAGGCCCGCGAGCGCGCCCGAAAACAGAAAGCTGAACCAGATCATCTTCCTCGCGGAGAAGCCGGCGAAGCGCCCTGCCCTTTCCGATTGGCCGAGCACGACGATCTCGAAGCCTTTCAACGTATAGCGCAGCATGAACCAGGCGCCGATCGCCGCAATGATGGCGAAGATGAAAGCCCAGTGAGCCCGCCCCGATTCTTCCCAGATCGCCGGCAGCACCGCTTCCGGCGCAAAATCGCGCGAAACGGGAAAGTTGAATCCCTTCGGATCGCGCCAGGCGCCGCGAACCAGCCAATCGAGGAAAAGCTGGGCGATATAGACCAGCATCAGCGATGTCAGGATCTCGTTGGTGTTGAAATGCGCCTTCAAAAGCGCCGGGATGGCGGCGAAAAGCGCTCCGCCAAGTGCGCCGAGCACCAGCATCAGCGGCAGCACGAGCGGTGAATGCCAGTCGTAAAAGACGATCGGCAGATAGGAGCCGGTGATGGCGCCGATGGTGAACTGTCCCTCGGCGCCGATGTTCCAATTGTTCGAGCGGTAGCAGACGGCGAGGCCGACGGCGATCAGGATCAGCGGCGCGGCCTTGATCGCCAGTTCGTGCAGCGACCAGACCTCGAGCAGCGGTTCGACGAAGAAGGCGCTCAGCGCCTCGACCGGGTCCTTGCCGAGCAGAGCGAACATGATGGCGCCGAAGGTGAGCGTCAGGACGAGGGCGAGGAGCGGCGAGACGAAGCCGAAGAGCTTCGAGACGTCGGGGCGTTTTTCCAGTTCAATGCGCATCGGCTGCCTCCGCGGCAGAACTGCTCTCTTGCAGGCCGCCCATCAGTAGGCCGATCTTCTCGCGAGTCAGCTCGCCCGCCGGGAAAGGCCTGGAAAGGCGGCCCTCGGAAATGACCGCAATATCGGTCGCCACCTCGAAGATCTCGTCGAGATCCTGGCTGATGACGACGACGGCCGAACCGCCTCTTGCGAGATCGACGAGGGCCTGGCGGATGCGGCTCGCCGCCCCGGCATCGACGCCCCAAGTCGGCTGGTTGACGACCAGCACCGCCGGCTGCCGATCGAGTTCGCGGCCGACAATGAATTTCTGCAGATTACCGCCGGAAAGAGAGCCGGCGGCCGGATCATCGCCGCTCTTGCGGACATCCATCGCTTCGGAAATGCGCCGGGCGGCGGATTTCACCGCCCGGCGACGGATCATGCCGAGCAGGCCCAGAAACGCCCTGCGATCCGACTGGCTGCGGGCAAGGACGAGATTATCCGACAGTTTCATGGCCGAGACGGCGGCGTGCCCGTGGCGTTCCTCCGGCACGAAGCCGGCGCCGAGCAGGCGGCGGGCGGTAATGCCCTGATTGCCCACATGTCTTTTGCGAATGATGATCGCCGCGGGCGAAGCGACCGGATATTCGCCGGAGAGAGCGTCGAAGAGCTCGCTCTGGCCGTTGCCCGCCACACCGGCAATGGCCAGGATCTCACCGGAACGCACGGTCATCGACACCTCGCGCAACGGCATGGCGAAAGGCGTGCGGGCAGGAACGGAAAGGTTGGCTACGGCCAGCTGCACCTCGCCTTTGTCGCTGCGCTCCGGATGCGTAACGGCGGCTACCTCGCTGCCGACCATCATGCGGGCGAGCGAGGCCGGCGTTTCCTGCCTCGGATCACACGCGCCGGTCACGCGGCCATGGCGCAGCACCGTGGCTCGATCGCAGATGCGCTGCACCTCCTCCAGCCGATGGCTGATATAAAGTACCGAACGGCCCTCGGCGCGCAGCTTGAACAGCGTTTCGAACAGCTTGTCGGCTTCCTGCGGCGTCAAAACCGAGGTAGGCTCGTCGAGAATGATCAGCTTCGGATTCTGCAGCAGCGCCCGGACGATCTCGATGCGCTGGCGCTCGCCAACCGAGAGATCGGCGACATGGGCATGCGGATCGAGCGGCAGCCCGTAGGCTTGCGACAGCGCCCTCGCCTCCTCGGCGATCCTGTCGATCGGAATGGCGTCATCGAGCGATAGCGCGATGTTTTCGGCAACCGTCAGCGCCTCGAACAGCGAAAAATGCTGGAAGACCATGCCGATGCCGAGCTTGCGGGCTTCCCCGGGCGAGGCGATGACGACCGGCCTGCCTTCCCAGAGGATGTGCCCGTGCGTCGGTTCGAGAACGCCGAACAGCATCTTGACCAATGTGGATTTGCCTGCGCCATTTTCGCCGAGAAGTGCATGAATTTCGCCCGGCGCGATGTCGAGATCGATTTCATTGCAGGCGGCAAAGCTACCGAAATACTTCGTCAGCTTCTGGACGGATAACAACGCACCGGAATCCGGCACATTCAATGCAGACACGTTCCCCTCATTTCTTCTGCCAACCGGTCCGTTCGGATCTCATGGAATCAGCAGCGTCGTTCCTGTTGTTTTTCTTGCTTCCAGATCCGCGTGAGCCCGCCCAACCTCACGCAGCGGATAGGTTTGGTTGACATTGATACGCACTTTGTTGCTTTGCACAACATCAAATAGCGCCTTTGCACTGTCGACCAATTCCTGGCGCGTGGCGATATAGGCAAAGAGCGACGGCCGCGTCGCAAAGAGCGATCCCCTCTGAGCCAGCATGGCGAGGGTGAAATTCTCGATCGGACCGGAGGATTGGCCGAAGGAGGCAAACAGACCGCGCGGCTTCAGGCAATCCAATGACTGTGGAAAAGTATCGCGGCCGATCGAATCGTAGACGACGTCAACGCCCTTGCCGCCTGTTATCTCGCGGACGCGGCCGACGAAGTCTTCGCTCTTGTAGTTGATCACGTGATTGTAGCCATGGGCAAGCGCCAGTTCGACCTTTTCCTCGGAACCGGCCGTGCCGATGACGGTGGCGCCAAGCGCCTTTGCCCATTGGCCGGCGATCAGGCCGACGCCGCCGGCGGCGGCATGGAACAGCAGCACCGTCTGAGGGCCGACCTTAAAGGTGCGGTTCAAGAGATATTCGGCGGTCATGCCCTTCAGCATCATCGCCGCCGCTGTTTCCAGCTCTATGCCGTCTGGCACATGCACCAGATGACGCGCCTCGATGTTGCGCTCGACGCTATAGGCCCCATCGGCGCTGGCATAGGCGACACGATCGCCGATCCTGAAATCGGCAACATCAGGCCCGACCGCCGTCACGGTTCCGGCGCCCTCCTTGCCGGTGACGAAGGGAAGGTGCGGCACCTTATAGGAGCCGTTGCGGAAGTAGACATCGATGAAGTTGAGGCCGATCGCTGCCTGGCGGATCTGCACCTCCCCTGCAGCGGGTGGCGCGAGATCGATGTCGACGTAGTCGAAAACCTCAGGTCCGCCCGTCTTCGAGAATGAAACCGCATGCGTCTTCGTCATCTTGTCTGTCCTAAGCTTCGCGTCCAAGGGAGGGGAAGAATTGCAGCACCGCGCCGATGACGTAAAGATAAAGCCCGGTCACGATGAAGAGAATGAGCGCCCATTCCGGCATTTCGAAGCGCATCAGCAGCGAATAGACGCCGAGCGCCGACCACAGGAAGAAGACGCCGAGATTGAGCGGGCGCAGCCTTTTGACGCGCACAGGATGCAGGAAATTGATCGGCAGAAAGGTCAGCACCACCGATATCGTGACGACGATCAGCGCGGTCGTGGCGCTCGCATCGATGACGAACAGGGTGAAGACGATCATGTTCCAGACGACGGGGAAGCCGGAGAAGAAATACTCGTCGGTCTTCATGCCCATATCGGCATAATAGATAGCGCTGGAGACGACGATCATGCCGGCGGCGACGAAGGACCAGGGCTCTCCGATCATGCCGCTCTGATAAAGCGCGAAAGCCGGCAGCAGCACATAGGTGACGTAATCGATGATATTGTCGAGCGTATCGCCCGACCAGTTCGGCAGCACTTCCTTGACGCGCACCTTGCGGGCGATCGGCCCGTCGATGCCGTCGACCAGAAGCGCCAGGCCAAGCCACCAGAACATGTCGATAAAGCGGTGCTCTGCGGCGGCCACGACCCCGAGAAAGGCAAGGAATGAGCCGGACGCCGTGAGGATATGGACGGAAAAGGCGCGCATCTCCGCGTAAGGAACGCGCTTGTAGTTGAAAATCTTCATATTCCCCCGACCGCCTGTCGCGCTCACCCCGGCGAGCGTGTTTTTTCGCCATTATCACCGAACCCTGTTCCTGAATCCGGTTGGGTTCGACGCCGTAGGTCTTTGTTGTCACACCGCTTTTGCCGAAAATCAGCACCCGGCTGCGGCGCGCCGCTCTAATATGCATCCTTTGACCGGCTTCGCCAGCGGGAAATATGACATTCTCCGCACGCCATTGAATCCTGACAATGACATGCATATTTCCCTTCTGAAGCGTCGCGTGGAATGGAATGCCTTTAATTCCGGCCGGATTTGTAATATCTCGCTCCCAATCCGACAGTTCATCCGACGAATACGGGATCCGCTACCGAAATGAACGCGCCTGCAAAGACCGAAGACTTCGCCTCGTCCATCCCCGCCGGCGTCTACGCCGAGACGGTGCTTGCCGTGACGCACTACACCGACCGGCTCTTCCGCTTCACGATGACCCGGCCGCAGGGCTTCCGTTTCCGTTCCGGCGAATTCGCGATGATCGGCCTGATGGTCGAGGGCAAGCCGGTCTTCCGCGCCTATTCGATCGCCAGCCCCGCCTGGGCCGAAGAGCTTGAATTCTTCTCGATCAAGGTTCCGGACGGCCCGCTGACCTCGCATCTGCAGGCGATCAAGCCCGGCGATCAGGTGCTGATGCGCAAGAAGCCGACGGGCACGCTGGTGCTCGACGCACTGACGCCCGGCCGTCGCCTTTACATGTTCTCGACCGGAACGGGCGTTGCGCCTTTCGCCAGCCTGATCCGCGACCCCGAGACCTATGAAAAATTCGAGGAAGTCATCCTCACGCATACGACCCGCGACGTCGCGGAACTGAAATACGGCTTCGACCTCGTGCACGAGATCCAGAATGACGAACTGCTGAAGGAAGTGGTCGGCGACAAGCTGCGCCATTATGCGACCGTCACGCGCGAGGATTTCGAATATCGCGGCCGCATCACCGATCTGATCTCGTCTGGCAAGCTGTTTACCGATCTCGGCGTCCCGCCGCTCGATCCGGCAATCGACCGCGGCATGATCTGCGGTTCCTCGGCCATGCTGAAGGACACCAAGGAACTGCTCGAGAAGGCCGGCCTCAACGAAGGCGCCAACAGCAAGCCCGCCGAATTCGTCATCGAACGCGCTTTCGTCGGCTGACGCTCTTTCGACAATCCAATCTGCAAGCGGCTCCGGAAACGGGGCCGTTTCTATTTGCGGGCGAGATAGTCGATCAGCGCCGCCATGGCCGCACGCGCCTCATCCGGCCTGCCCTGCTGGATGGCCCGGATGACAGCGACATGCAGGGCGATGGCGCGGTCCATGCGCTCGGGGCTTGCGGTGGAATACCAGAGGCGACGCGAATGCGTCTGCACCGGGCCGAGCGCGGCCGTGATGAAGCCATTCGGACAGCCATCCTCGAGGATCTCGTCAAAGGTCTTGTCGGCAGCGAAGAAGCCGGCGAGATCGCCGGTGGCGGCGCATTTCTCCATCGCGTCGGCGCAATCGCTGAGGCGGAGGCGCTGCTCGTCCGTCGCATGTTCGGCAACGAGACTTGCCGCGATCGGCTCCAGCTCGCGGCGCACCTGCATGACATTGCCATGATCCTCCGGCGCAATCTCGGCAACCTGCAGCCCAACCCGCGGCTTCACCAGGATCAGCCCCTGCCAGGCAAGTTTCTGGATCGCCTCGCGCACCGGCGTGCGCCCGTGCCCCGCCATATCGATCAGCTGCTTTTCGGTGACGAGCGCGCCGGGCTTCAGCGCCAGCGTCACGATCAGATGCTCAAGCGCGAGATAGGCACGGTGGCTTTGTGACGTCTGCATGCCGATGATCCCGCCGCCAACTGATATATCACACTGTGGCACGGTGACGAACTGAAGACAAGGCGCCGCTAAACGCCTAAAGGGTGGCAGCGTGAAAATCACGTAGCTACCGCGCCGACCTTTTCATTCGTGCCGCAGCGCCTCGATCGGATTGAGCTGCGCGGCCCTTCTTGCCGGGAAATAGCCGAAGATCATGCCGATCGCCGCGGAGAAGAGGAAGGCGACGGCCACCATCATCGGGCTGAAGACGAAGGGGACTTTCAGGAGGGTGACCGCCACCAGACCGACGCTCAGGCCGAGCACGATGCCGGTGATGCCGCCGAAGAGCGAGAGGGCCACCGCCTCGACCAGGAACTGGGTGAGCACCTGGTTTTCGAGGGCGCCGATCGCCAGGCGGATGCCGATTTCGCGGGTTCGCTCGGTCACTGAGACGAGCATGATGTTCATGATGCCGATGCCGCCGACGAGCAGGCTGATCGCGGCGACGGCTCCGAGCAGGCCGGTGAGCAGCGTCGTCGTGCCGGTCATCGCCTCGGCGATCTGCGTCATGTCGTTGACGTTGAAATCGTCCTGGCGGCCGGGAATGATCTTGCGACGCTCGCGCAGCAGATTTTCGACATCGGCCTGCACCTTGGCTGTCGAGACACCGTCGCGCGCCGAAATGATGATCTGCGGCACGTTGCTGTTGCCGCTGATGCGCCGCTGGAACACCTTGACCGGCATGATGACGACATCATCCTGATCGGTGCCCATGCCGGACTGGCCGCGCTTGGCGAGCACCCCGATGACCGGGCAGGAAACCTTGCCGACGCGGATTTGCTGGCCGATCGGATCGGCGCCGCCGAAGAGCTGCGAGCGAACCGTCTCGCCGATGATGCAGCGGGACTGGCCGCGCTCCTCGGCGGGCGAAAAAGCGCGGCCGAGCGCCAGGTTCCAATCCTGCGCAACGAAATAGTCGTTGGTGGTGCCGGAGACGCTGGTCGAATGGTTCTGGCCGCCAAAAATCACGGTCGCCGTCGACTGGTTAAGCGGCGCCACCGCCCTCAGGCCGCCGATCTGGTCTCGGATGGCGCCCACGTCCTTGACGCTGAAGCGTTTCGCCTCGGAGCTTGCCCGGCCGGGACCGAACTGGCCGGGACGGACGAACAGCATGTTGGTGCCGAGCCGCGACAGTTCGGTCGAGACCTGGGCGGTCGTGCCGTTGCCGATCGTCACCAGCGCGATGACGGCGGCAACACCGATGACGACGCCGAGCACGGTCAGGAAGGAACGCAGCATATTGCGGCTGATGGCGCGCAGCGCGAGCTTCAACGTCTCAAAGAACATGATTCGCCCTCCTCCCGTGCTCCAGCTCCGTCTCCAGCTTGCCGTCGACGAAGCGCAGCAGCCGCTCGGCATAGGCGGCGATATCAGGCTCGTGGGTGACCATGACGATGGTGATGCCCTGCTCGCGGTTCAGCCGCGTCATCAGATCCATGATCTCGACGCTGGTCTTGGTGTCGAGATTGCCGGTAGGCTCGTCAGCGAGCAGCAGCGCCGGCTCGGTGACGATGGCGCGGGCGATGGCGACACGCTGCTGCTGGCCGCCGGACAGTTCCTGCGTCTTGTGATGCTCGCGGCCGGACAGGCCAACCAGGGCCAGCGCCTCGTGCGCCCGTTCACGCCGTTCACGCACCGCCATGCCGCGATAGATCAGCGGCAATTCGACATTTTCGACCGCCGAGGTACGCGACAAAAGGTTGAAACCCTGGAAGACGAAGCCCAGCATGTGGCGGCGCAACAGCGTTAGCTGGCTTCGGTCGAAGCCGCTGGTCGGGATGCCCTGGAAGAGGTATTCGCCCGATGTCGGCACGTCGAGGCAGCCGAGAATGTTCATCGCCGTCGACTTGCCCGAACCAGACGGCCCCATGATTGCGACGAATTCATGGGCATCGATCGCAAGATCGACATGGTCGAGCGCGCGGATCGCCGCCTCGCCCTCGCCGTAGATTTTCGAGACCTTCCTGAATTCGATGAGCGGCGGGCTTGTCATCCGTCGCTCCGCCTAATTCGTCCGCACCGCGGCGTCGGTCACAAGCGCGTCGTTTTCCTTGAGTTCGCCGGAGATTACCTGGGTGAATTGGCCGTCGGACGAGCCGACCTCAATGATGACGGGCGTGGAGCGGCCGTTGCGCAGCACCCAGACGCGGCGTTGTGCTCCCGTCAGCACCTCACCGGAATTGCCGCCGCGCCGGCGTGGCGGCCCGAAAATCCCCATGATGCCGCGGCCGCGCCGTTCCGCCTGCGGCGGCGCATAACGCAGCGCCGCGTTCGGCACCATTAACGTGTCCTTGACGGCCTCGACGGTGATGTCGGCGGTCGCCGTCATCCCGGGGCGCAGCAACAGGTCGGCATTATCGACCGAGAGCACCGCCTTATAGGTCACGACGTTGTTGACCACTTCGGAGGCGAAGCGGATCTGCTCGATCTCGGCGGGGAAAGACCGGTCGGGATAGGCATCGACAGTAAACTTCGCCTTCTGGCCGACGGCGATCTTGCCGACATCGGCCTCGTCGACATCGACCTGCAGCTCCATCTTCTTCAGATCGCCGGCGATGGTGAAGAGAATGGGCGCGGAGAGCGAGGCGGCAACGGTGGCGCCCGGATTGACGGAACGGGTGAGGATCACGCCGTCGATCGGCGAGACGATCTTTGCCTTGGCAAGATTGACCTCGGCGAGCTGCAGGTCGGCTTCCGAGGCGAGAACCTCGGCTTCGTTGATCTGTTTGGCGGCGACGGCGGAATCATATTTGTAGGTTGCGTCGTCGAGGCTCTGCTGGGTGGAGACGTTGCTCCTGACCAGGCTCTTCAGCCGCTCGAGCGAGGTGCTCGCCGATTCGAGATCGGCATTGGCCTTGGCGACATTCGCCTTGGCGGAATTGACCTTGGCGCGCGAGCTCTTCACATCCGCCTCGAGCTTGTTGGTGTCGAGCAGCGCCAGCACGTCGCCCGCCTTGATCGTGCTGTTATAATCGACGTTGACGTCGCGGACGGTGCCGGAAAGTTCGCTCGATATATCCACCTGCTCGGTCGGCTGCACCGAACCGGTGGCGGTGACGAGAACCGTCAGGTCGCCGCGTTTTGCCGGCTGTGTGGTGTAGCTCACTTCGCTTTGACCGCGCCCGACGTAGAAATAAGCGGCAGCCACCGCGGCTGCGAGAAGGATCAAGACAACCAGCAGGCGCCCGCGCCAGCGACCCCGCTTGTTCTGCCTTGCCGACGCGGCCAGAACCGCTGCGAGGTCGGGCGTCGTGCCGGCCTTTGCTCCGGTTTCGTCGCCGCTTACGAGTTTGTTCATGTCATCCTCGATCGGTCAGTGGCCGCATCGGCCTGCAATGAGATAATCACAGCGCAGATGAACCGGGAATTAGCGTTGCCGCCGAACTGGCACGGAATTGCGGATGGGTGAAATGAAATATTGGTAAGAAAAGTCAAGTTTCGGCGCGGTGAAGCCTCTCGCGCAAGAATCCGCGGCCTTTTCCGGCTACAGATAGGCAGAAATCATCGCCCGTCACCCGGCATCCTCGGCATATTGTCCAGCACCCGGCAGCGGATGCAGCCACGCTTCGCGCCGCTTTGTCCAGACTTCATGGTTCGGCTCAAGATCCGTCGGCGGACTGTCGAGTGAGCCGAGACGGATTTCCACCGCCGCCTCCTGAAGGCAGAAAAGCCTGCTGCCGCAGGCGGGGCAGAAGCTGCGGCCGGCGAAGGTGGCGATCTCGCCACTATGGGAGAAAGCCCGGCGAGGCCACAGCGCGAAAAAGACGAAGGCGGAACCGCTCGATTTGCGGCAATCGGCGCAGTGGCAGAGGCCGACGCGAAGCGGCTCGCCTTCCACCCGGTAGGCGACCGCTCCGCAAAGGCAGCTTCCCGTTCTGATCCTCATTGACGGGCGTTAGGCGTCGAGTTTGGGGGGGAGCCGCGGCGGACGGCGCTTTGCGGCCATCAACAGGTCGAGTTCCGTGGCGGAGGGGCCGAACTTCTCGTAGAGGCGTTTCGCCTCCTTGTCGTCCAGCCGGTATTTCCTGGCAAATTCGCTCATGCTGTAGGGGCGGCCACGCAAAACTCTTCGCGCCGGGGTCGCCGTTTTCGGTGCGTCGGTCATGGTTTTCTCCTTTCATCAGCTTCCTTGTAAGTTAGAGCGGCCCGTTCATTTGAAAAGAGTCGAGAGGCCTTGGCAGCGCCATCAACCGCGGACGGATGCGGCTGATTTTCCTGGAACCTTTTTGTCGAGAGACGGTTTTCGCAGCGGGGTTGCGGGCCGCGCCAAGCGGACGCGGCGGTGCCGGAGAACATCGGGATTTTTCCGCTTTCTCCCGATGGCCAACGAAATGGCAGGCGAGCTCCCTACCCGCCCGGCCCGCTTCCTCAGCCTCATTTTCCGGCGAGATCACGAAATGTTAAAATGCGGAACGCATGCGCCGGCGCGAGGTTGTCAACAGGAGGTCGACGTGGCCTCAGTTCAAACCAAGGAGAAACCAAATGGCAAACCAAGGTGGAACCCACGAACAGCACGTCAAGGCTGGGCAGCAGAGTCACAAGAACGACTCCAATACCCGCAGCGCCTCTTCAGGCGGCCGCGACGCGCAGTCCAGCGGAACCCGCGGCGGCAGCCATGAGCAGCATGTAAAGGCTGGTCAACAAAGCCACAAGAACAGCCACTAAGGCTGTCGTGACATGAAACTCGGCCCGCGCCCTCCATTCCGGCGCGGGCTTTTTCGTGATCCTTGAAGATGGGTGGGCATTTCGATAGCATCATAGATATGACACGGCCACGAAGATGAAGAAACTCAATCTCGGAATGCCTCAGAGAGGCCTGCTCTTACAATCGTACTTCGTGGGCATGACGTTGGGCCATATTCCGTTTCTCTTTGAAGGAATCGGACTGATAACATTTGTTCTTAAGTTTATTTTTTCAATACCAGTCATAATCTCGATATATTTACTATATTATCTTAAATACGACAAAGTACATTCACGCCCAGTTTTCTGGTCGTGTCTATCGTTTATTTTGTCTTTATGCCTGGTTATACTGATTTACTTTTTGTTACTTCTCGATGGCGGCCAGTGGGATTTTCGTCTTTTATCTGTTTTTCTGATCCTTGCCGTACCGTCGTCCCTAATTGCCTGCGGTTATTTCGCCCTCAGACTTTGGCTGCAGATAAGATTCTCGCGCGGACAGAGCGAAGCTACGGTTTGACGAATGGCGCCGTCGTGGGTTGGACGCTGAGGCATCAAGACAGACGCCGGCCATCCTCGCCGAAGAGGTGCAGGACGGAGGGGTCGAGATGGAGCGGCAGGCTGTCGCCCGATTTCATGCGCTGCTGGCCGGCAAAGACGGCGATGAGCTTCTTGCCAGCAGCTTCGGCGTGGACAACGGTTTCGGAACCCAGTTCTTCGACCAGGGTGACGCGGGTGTCCAGCTTGCTCGCGCTCGCCCCGTCGGCAAGGGTGATGTGCTGCGGCCGGATGCCGATGCTGACCCTCTCGCCTATCGGACCTGCTTCTCTGGCAATAGCGGAAAGACGATGGCCGCCGACGGTTTCGACTTGGGTGAAACCGCCTTCGTGGCCGACGACCGACCCTTCCAGGAAATTCATGTGCGGCGCGCCGATGAAGCCGGCGACGAATCGGTTGGCAGGTTTGTTGTAGAGCTCCAGCGGCGTTCCCACTTGCTCGATCCTGCCGCCTCTCAAGACGACGATGCGGTTTGCGAGCGTCATCGCCTCGACCTGATCATGGGTGACGTAGATCATCGTCGCCTTCAGGCGGGCGTGGAGGGCGGCGAGCTCGGCGCGCATGCTCACTCGTAGCTCGGCATCGAGATTGGAGAGCGGCTCGTCGAGGAGGAAGGCATCCGGCCGGCGGACGATGGCGCGGCCGATCGCGACGCGCTGACGCTGACCGCCGGAGAGCTGACCCGGACGGCGCTGCAGGAAAGGCTCGATCTCCAGCATGCGGGCGGCGTCAGCGATGCGCGCTTCGATCTCGGCCTTCGCCACCTTGGTATTCTCCAGACCGAAGGCAAGGTTTTCGCGCACGCTCATGTGCGGATAAAGCGCATAGGACTGGAAGACCATGGCAAGACCGCGGTCGGCGGCGCCGATCGCGGTGACGTCCTTGCCGTCGATGGCGATGCTGCCGGCCGTGGGTTTGTCGAGGCCGGCTATCAGCCGCAGCAGCGTCGATTTCCCACAACCGGAAGGGCCGACGAAAGCGACGAACTCGCCGTCGTTGACCTCAAGCGAGACGTCGCGGATAACCTCGACTGAGCCGAAGTTCTTGACGATGTTCCTGAGCTCGAGACCGCTCATACACTCTCCTGTTTCCAAATCCTGGCCGGCCTATTTCAGTCCGGATCCGGCGATGCCCGTGGTGATGAAGCGCTGCAGGAAGACGAAGATCAGCACGACGGGGATCATCGAGACGACGGTCATGGCGAGGATGTAGTGCCACTGCACATTGAGCTCGCCGGCATAGACGTTGAGGCCGACCTGCAGCGTGTAGAGCTCCTTGCGCGACAGCACGATCAGCGGCCAGAGGAAGTCGTTCCAGCGCCAGACCACCGAGAAGATCGCCAGCACCGCGAGCGCCGGCGCCGACAGCGGCAGGATGATGCGCCAGTAGATCTGCCATTCGCTCGCCTTGTCCATGCGCGCGGCGTCAATCAGCTCGTCGGGGATCGTCAGCATGTATTGGCGCAACAGGAAGACGCCCGTCGGCGTGGCGACGGTCGGCAGGATGACGCCCCAGAGGCTGTCGAAAAGGTTCAAGCTGCCGATGACGGAATAGAGCGGCACCACGATCACCGAGAGCGGCACCATCAGCGTTGCCAGGATCATCAGCATGACGGCGGTGCGGCCGGGGAACTGGTATTTCGACAGCGCGAAGGCGGCCATCGAATTGACCAGCAGGGTGATCGCCGTCGCCACAACAGTCACGAAGACGGAGTTGCGCAGGAACAGAAAGAAGTCGAAGCGCTGGAATGGTTCGGTGTAATTGCCGGCGGCGAATTCGACCTTGCGGACCGGCGTGCGGTCCTTAATGTTGACCTTGACGATTTCATCAGGCTGCTTCGGATCGATCATCTGACCCATGATGCCGATGCGGCGGACTTCGGCGAGCACGTGGGTGCTGCCATCCGGCATCGTCACCTTGTAGAGCGGCAATGGTTTGTCGTAACCCGGCACTACGGCCTGCTCGGTGACATAGGGCAGGAAGGACGGCGGGAACTCGGCGAGCGCCGCCGGTGTCTTGAAGGAGGAGAAGACCAGCCAGATGGCCGGGCCGAACATCAGGAAGACGCCCGAGATCAGCCAGATCCAGGTGACGACGTCGGTCCAGTGCCAGCCGCGGCCGCGCCGGCGAAGCAGGAAGGTGCCGACAGCGTTCATTGGCGGGTTCCCTTCTTCTCGTTGCGGCTGCTTGCGGCCAGCTGCACCAACGTCAGGATGACGAGCACGATGCCCATCAGGATCGAGGCGGCCGAGGCAAGCCCGGGATTGCGCAGCGAACTCGCAAAGCCGGTCTCGTAAATAAACTGGGTGATGTACATGGTGCTGGTTCCGGGTCCGCCGCCCGTCAGCACGAAAACCTCGTCGAAGATCTGCACGGCGCGGATCAGTGCCAGGACCAGGACGACGATAAGGTTCGGCATCAGAAGCGGCAGGGTGATCCGCCGGAAGATGCGGGTGGGGCTCGCCTTGTCCATCGCCGCCGCTTCGTAGAGATCCCTTGGGATCGCCTGCAGGCCGGCGAGCAGGATCAGCGCGTAAAAGCCCATATGCGCCCAGACTGAGACGAAGACCGCGAAGAAGAAGGCCCAGAAGCGATCGCTGAGCCAGGAGAAGGGTTCGAAACCGAAGGGGCTCAACGCATAGTTCAACAGGCCTTCACGCTGGAGGATCCACTTCCAGATCAGGCCGACGACGACGGGCGACAGCAGCACCGGAAAGAAGAAGACGGCGC
Organism: Rhizobium aethiopicum; assembly: GCF_900094625.1. Lineage (GTDB taxonomy): Bacteria > Pseudomonadota > Alphaproteobacteria > Rhizobiales > Rhizobiaceae > Rhizobium > Rhizobium aethiopicum. Next base: position 571,028 of record NZ_FMAJ01000001.1, read on the forward strand.
GCCAGAAGCCGCGATTGGAAAGCTCGCGGTTGAGGATCAAAGCCGTCGCAAGCGCGGCGATCAACATCGCCGTCACCTGGAAGACGACGAAGACGGCGGTATTGCGCACCGCCGCCCAGAAGGTGTCGGCAGCACAGGTCGAAGGGTCGAGATAAGAGCCGCAATCGAACAGGATGCGATATTGCTGATCGCCCACATAGGTCCGGTTCTGAAGGAAGATGGCACCGCCGCTCGTCGTCGAATAGAGGAAGTTGATGACCAGCGGCAGGAGCACGAAGACGGAAAAGATCAGCATGTTGGGCGCCAGGAAGACGCCGGCCATGCCGTTCAGGCCCGTCAGCTTCTGCCAGGCGCGCATGGGAATGTCGATTATCCCCATGAGGAGGCGGACAGGCGCATTGAGCGCCTGCCGCAGACCGGCTCTCGCCGGGGGTTCGGAAGAAACCGTCTTCTCCGCCATCCGCTCTTCCGTCAGTTGCCGCCGACCTTGGCCTTGATGTCCTCGTCGATGCGCGCATAGGCATCGTCGAGCTTCATTTCGCCGGCGATCACCTGGCTGATGCGGGCGACGATGGCGCTGTAATAGGCGTCGGACCACTTCCAGCCCGGCAGCTTCACGGCGGAGGCGGCCGTCTGACCGGCCGATGCGACGAAGGCCTTCAGCGCCGCCTGCACATGCGGATTTTCCGTCTTGAAGTCCACCTGGCCGGCTGCCACCCCCTTATGCGCCGGAATGAACAGGCTGCGCTCGGCGAATTCCTTCTGCACGTCAGCACCCGCCAGGTAATCCATCACCTTGGCGACGTCCTTCGGGTTCTTGGTGTATTTGACCGCGACCAGACCGGCGCCGCCCTGCATGCCGCTGCAGGCGGCCGTGCCGCACGGGCTTCCGGCCATGACCCAGTCGAAACTGTCGCCGATCTTCTGGGCGAAGGCAGAAACCTGCCAGCTGCCGGAATAATAATAGGCAAGACCGCCATTGATGAAGTCTTCGGCGGCAGAGCGATAGGTTGTGCCGGCAGCGCTGACCCAGACGTCCTTGTTGACGGTGCCGTCCTCGTTCCACTTGACGAAGCGGCTGAGGAACTCCTTGGCACCCTGATCGATGGGCGCCGGCTTGCCGTCGGCGGCAATATAGTTGGCGCCGTAGGAGATGTTCGGGCCGGAGACGCGGTGGCCGGAGCGGTCGATCGCCATGGCGAAGACCTTCTGGCTGTCGGCGACCTTCCGGGCTGCCGCCGCCCAGTCGTCCCAGGTGGCCTTCGGGCCGGGAATTTCGACGCCGGCCTGCTCGAACAGCGTCTTGTTGACGAAGCCGCCGGTGAGAGTCAGCTGCGTCATGAAGCCGGTGATGGCGTTCGAACCGTCGGGACGCATCCAATCGGCTTGGGCGCCGAAATTATCGTCCCAGTATTTCGCATCGGCCAGCAGCGGGCGAAGATCGAGCCAGTGCTGCGCCTGCGCCTTCAGATTGGTGACGCGGGCGATATCAGGCCCCTGCCCGGCTTCCAGCTGCACCGGCAGCTGTTCCTTGACGACGTCATAGGAGACTTCGTCGAGCATGACGTTGACATCGGGATTGGCCTTGGAGAACCGCGCCAGCAAATCCTTGATCACCTCGCCTTCGCCGCCGTCGGAATACCACATGATGCGGACGTCGCCGGCGTGGGCGGCAACGGAACTCAACAGAACCGCAGCAAAGGCCGCGCCGATCGATTTCATTCTGGTCATAGTCTCCTCCTCTTTGACCGATGAACTTCTGCTTCCGGCCAGGTCCTCCACCTGTCCGGACATGTCGCCTAAGAGGCAGCGCGCCGCCGCTGCCTGCCCGGTATCTCCAGATGTACCGCGTCTCCCCGCACCGACCAGTCCATCGGCTTGAGAATACGGCCTTCGGCGCGCACGGTGCCGTCCTCTTCGAAGATAACCTGACCATAATCCGGGTCGTCGATGGTCAAGGCGCCCTCATTGCCGCGGCGAGCAGCAAGCGTAGCGAAACGCGCCCGCATGCCGTCGACACCGTTTTCGCGACCGAGATCGGAGAGACGGACGATCCAGCGGCCCTTGCGACCGGCCAGGCGCAGCTCGACATCCGTCGTCGGCCCGTGCTTCACCGGCTCAAGCGGCCCATTTCCGATCAGCAGCGCAAGTCCATCGCCGGAGCGGGCGAGCGCCAGATTGCCATCGACCACCGTGTCGTCGAAGGCTTGTAGCGGGAACCAGGCATGGGTGAAATCCGGCTGTCCCTCGAGGATATCGAAATCGAGAATGGCAAGATCGCGATACTGATGCACGCGCGGCAGGGTTCCGCAGCCGCCCCAGAAGCTCGGCCGGCCGTAGCCGAACTGAATGGTTTCGCCGGGATGGTTGATCCAGATCTGCGCCTCCGGCCTGCGGCCCAAGCGCAAATGCAGCACCGTCTCCTGATAGCCCCAGGCACCGGGGCGATAATGGGCGATAGTGCCGAGCGCAGTGTCGCGCGTCTTGTAGTGATAGAGGGCGGCGAAGCGGTTCTCGCCCTGGGAAAACGTCCATTCCTGCGCGTCGTCGGACTGGTGCGCGGCGGTCGCCGCGAACTCTTCCGGAAAACGCAGGCCGTGATCGCGGATGCAGACGGCAAGCTGCGGCAGCGCGTGGACGCGCCGGCCGTACCAGCCGCGGCCCCAGAGCAGCCGGGCGGTGGCCGACAGCTCGACCGAGCGGCCGGGGCGCAGCGTATGTTCATAGGAGCGGCCCTGGCTGCCGGTCAGCATGCCGTGATGGGCCGAGCGGGCGACGATTTCCATCAGGCGGATGATGCTGGCATTTGCGCGGTTGCGGATCGTCTCATCAGGGGCGCAGGCAGCAAGCGCCGTCAGGCCTTTGAGGTCGATCGGGAAATAGGGGACGGAATTCCACTCGGCCATTTCCCAACGCTCGAAATGATCGAGCCAGGCGCGGACCCGTTCTTCGCCGACCTTCATCTGCTCGGCGCCGCTACGGCCGGAACGGACGAAGACGGCATCGGGGAACAGCCTGCCGCCGAGATAGGCGGCGGTGTGAAAGAGAAGCGCGTGGTTTTCCGAAAAATACCACTGCACGTCGTTGCCGGGCTCGTCCATCCAGTAGCGGTAATTGAGAACGGCGTGCTCGATCCTCTGCCGCAGGTCCTGCGACAGCAGATCGCTCCAGCGCGTATAGGCAAACAGCAGCGGCACCAGCACGAAATCTGCGCAGTCGTGACAATCCTCGATGACCGGCAGCATGGAGGCGATCATCGCCTCGGTCTCCTCGCCGCCCTGCCCCAGTGCAAGGCGTGCGAAGGCGCAGACCGTATCGGGTTCGGAATGGGCGGCAACTTCGGCCAGCGCCTCGGCGACGCGATCCTCGAGCGCGGCGGGTGCCTGCCCCTGACGCTCGGTGTGACAGATTTCGACCCCGAGCGTGCGGCCAAGCGAAAATTCGCCTGTTTTGAACGTGATCCTGAAATGGCGGAAATCGGCCGGCATTTCAGCTGAGCCACCGAGCTCCAGCTTCGTTGCCCCCGCTTCCAGCGCAAAATCATAATCGAAGCGCTCGACCGACATGAAGTCGCCTTCGATCTCGACATGACAGCTCAGCGCCACCGGCAGCGGTTTGGGAAACAGGATTGTCACATCCTCGCCGAGATAGGCGGCGCGGTCGAAGCGCATGCCTTCGAGGATAGCCTCCAGCCCGTCCGCGTCACCGGCGGCGATTGGAACAGGCACCGATGTTTCGATCGCCGGCCCTTCGAGATAATCCAGCTGGAAATAGAAGCGGGCGTCGCGTTCGGCGAGATCGTCGAAATAGACGCGGATCTCGTTGAGGCCGGCGACAAGCTCGACCTCGAAGAGCTGCTGTGCTTCCAGATTGCGCTCATAGGGCGCCATGAAGCCCTGCTCAGCGCCGTTCACGAAGAGGATGGCGCCGCCGCAGGCCGACAGGCGCAGCGTGGCTGGTCCCGCCGACTGCGCATCGAGAAAGGTGCGCGCCCAGCAGCCGATGCGCGTCGGCCGAAACCAGAAGCCGGAGAGATCGACGCGCGGCGATGCGAATGGAAGCCACCAGCGGATCGCCTCGAATTCGGCTGATGGTTGCGGCCGCCGGCCAGAGAAACATGCCTTGAATTCGGTGCGGCAGGGATATTCGTGCGGGATGAAATTCTTCGTCTTGGTGACGAAGAAAAACGGATCCATCCTGCCTTCCATCGGCCGATCGGCGACATCGTAGCGTGCCTGCGAGAGGTGGCCGAGTTGCCAGTAGACGATCGGGCTCTGTTTCGCGGTCTTGCGGCGGAGATAGTATTGCTCGGCGGCCATGCGTCAGCCCGCTTGAGCTCTGACACACCGGGCATAACGCCGACGCCTGGACTGGCCGTCAAACAGCATCTTCAAAGCCTCCCTGCTCTGTCGCTTGTCGCTGACTCCTCACGGCAATTGTGCATAGCCGTTCCATTTGCGCAATCTGAAAGATTTTTGCATACTTCATGGGGGAGCGAGGAAATCTGATGGCCGCGGAGCAGAAAAAGGGCAGGCGTACACGCCTCGACGACATTGCCGCCCGATGTGGCGTGTCGATCAGCACGGTGTCGCGGGCGCTCGCCGGCGAAAAGGGCGTCAGGCCCGAGATCCGCAAGCTGGTGCTGGAGACGGCTAGCGCTGTCAGTTACGCCCTGCCGGCGAGTGTCGCCGGCAAGAAGGTCATGCTCGTCGCCTCCGGCGCGGCGATGATCGATTATGTCCGCAACCAGTTCACGCTTCACGTGCTCGAAGGATTGAACGCGCGCGCCTCCGCCCTCGGCATCGAGATGGCGATGCGCCCGGTCGCCGACAAGGCCGATGAAGCCCGCGTCATCGCCGAGATGCGCAATGATGCAAGTTTCGGTGGCATGCTGATCCTGACCGTCGACGACGAGGATATGCTGGCGGCGGCCGCCGATCTCGGGAAGCCCGTCGTGCTGGTCAACAGCGACGATCCCTATATGCGGCTTTCGAGTGTGACGCCTTGCAACCGCTCGGCCGCTTTCATCGCCGCCGAGCGGCTGATCAAGGCCGGGCATCAGCGCATCCTGTTCATGCTGCGGCCGGGACGGCGAACCATCGAGCGGCGCCTGGAGGGCTGGCGCGACGCCCTGCATCATCATGGGCTGAAAGCCGATGCCGATCTGGTGCTCGAGGTCGACGACTGGCTCCCGGAACTCGGCGCCGAGGCGATCACCCGCCTTGTCCGCGACAAAAACCTCTTCTTCACCGCCGTCCTGACGGCGGGCGACAGCCTTGCCAACGGGGCCGTGCGCGGATTGCAGGCGATGGGTTATGCCGTGCCGCGGGACGTCTCCGTCATGGGCATCGACGACCTGCCGCAATCGGCCTTTCTCAACCCGCCGCTCTCGACGGTGCATATTCCGATGCGCGAACTCGGCGCCACCGCGCTCGATCTGCTGCGCGACATGATGCTCGGCCTTGCCTTGCCGCGCCGCCGCGTCGAGCTGTCCTGCCATCTGGTCGAAAGGGGCAGTGTGGCGGCTGTCCGCCGCGTCGATGCCGCAATGGAAGATCGCTGACGATGGAGGCTCAGAGATCGGCGAGAGCAGCCCCTCATCCGCCTGCCGGCACCTTCTCCCCGCTTGCGGGGCGAAGGGGATATGTCGCAACCTCTCTGTCCCATACCGCCCTCTCGCATGGCACGTCCCCTCGCCCCGTTTACGGGGAGAGGGTTAGGGTGAGGGGCAGCCTCCAGCGCGACCCGCACAGCGATGGCGGCGCGGTCGAGATATCTCAAGCTTCCATGAAGCTCGCTTCGAACAACTCGCGCGCATAGGCATCATGCGTGGTGCCGGCCTGCAGGTCCGCCTTGGTAAGTTCATCGACGAAGCCGCCGTTTTTCATGATCAGCACCCGGTCGCACATATGGGCGATGACCGCGAGATCGTGGCTGACGAGCAGATAGGTCAGGCCCTTCTCCTCGCGCTGGCCGGCAAGCAGGTTGAGGATTTCAGCCTGGACAGAGACGTCGAGCGCCGATGTCGGCTCGTCGAGCAGCAGGATGGGCGGCGACAGGATCAGCGCCCGGGCGATCGCCACGCGCTGCCGCTGGCCACCGGAAAGTTCGTGCGGGAAGCGGTTGGCGAAGCTTGCCGGCAGGCCTACCTGGATCAAGGCCCGTTCGACCTTCGCCCAGATGTCGGAATGGCGCATGGCGCGCAGCGGCTCGGCGAGTGCGGTGCCGATCCGATGGCGTGGGTGCAGGGAGCCGTAAGGGTCCTGAAACACCATCTGGGCCGACGTCAGTTCCTCGCGAGAGCGCTTCTTGCCGATCGGCTTGCCGCGAAGCTCGATCTGGCCGGTCCAGCCGGCCTCCATGCCGGCGAGGCAGCGCAGCACCGTCGACTTACCGCAGCCGGATTCGCCGACAATGCCGAGCGTCTCGCCCTGGCCCACCTGAAAACTGATGCCCCTGACAACATGGTTCCTGTTCTTGCCGGAAGAAAAGACGACATCGAGATCACGGACATCGATCATTGCGCCGCCTCCAGATCGAGTCTCGCGCGGTCGAGAACGGCAAGCCGGCGGACCGGATTCTTGGGGTCGGGCAGCGCTGCTATCAGTCCGCGCGTATAGGGATGGCGGGCCTCTTCGAGGCTGGTCAGGGTTTCGACGATGCGGCCGGCATACATGACGATGATGCGTTCGCAGAATGCAGCCACCATGCGGATGTCGTGGCTGATCAGCAGCAGGCCGGAATTATTCTCGCGCACCAGTTCATCGAGCAGCAGCAGCACGTCCTTTCGCACGCTGACATCGAGAGCCGAGGTCGGTTCGTCGGCGATGACAAGCTTCGGCCGCGCCAGTAGCATCATGGCAATCATCACGCGCTGGCCCATACCGCCCGAGATCTGGTGGGGATAAAGCGCCATCACCCGATCGGGATCGGTGATGCGCACGCGCTCCAGCATGGCGCGGGCCGCATCCTGCGCCGGGTTGCCGCGCAGGCCGAGGTGAAGGCGGGCGGCCTCGGCGATCTGCTTGCCGATCGACAGCACCGGATTCAGCGAATAGCGCGGATCCTGCATGATCAGCGCGATGTCCTTGCCGCGAAGAGCGCCCATCTGACGTTCGGTCTTTGCAAGCAGCGGACTGCCGGCTAGATCCAGGCGCTCGGCCGACACCATCGCTGCCGGCGGCAGGAGGCGCATGATGGCGCGGCCGGTCGTCGATTTACCGGAGCCGGATTCGCCGACGATCCCGACGCGTTCGCGCCCGACGTCGAAACTGACATTGGAGACGGCGGGCACAGCCCCTCGCCCGAAACGGACGCTCAACTCCTTGACCGAAAGAACGGGCTGGCGATCACCAGCTTGTTTGTCACGAACTTTCATTTCACGATCTGGCATGGCGGGGATCCAGAATGTCGCGCAGAGCATCTCCGGCGATGTTGAAGGCAAGGCTGCTGAGCAGGATGGCAATACCCGGCATGATGGCGACCCACCAGTAATCGAGCATGAACTTGCGGCCGTTGGAGATCATCGCTCCCCATTCGGGCGCCGGCGGCTGCGCGCCAAGGCCGAGGAAGCCGAGCGAGGCCGCCGTCAGGATGATGCCCGCCATATTGAGGGTCAGTCGGACGATGACCGAGGGAATGCACATCGGCGCGATGTAAAGAAGCAGGATGCGTATCGGCGAAGCGCCGTAAAGGCGTGCGGCAACCACATAATCGGCGTTTCTGACGACAAGGGCCTCGGCGCGTGCAAGCCTTGCGATCGGTGGCCACGCGGTGAGCGAAATCGCGATGATCGCCGTGCCCAGGCCGGCGCCGAGGGCGGCGGCAAAGGCAAGCGCCAGGATCAGCGACGGGAAGGACAGCACGATATCGGTGGCGCGCATCAGGAACGCATCGGTATTGCCGCCGAAGAAACCTGCGACGACGCCGATCAGCAATCCGATCGGGCCGACGATCAAAGATACCGACAGCACGGTCTGGATGGTGATGCGCGTGCCGAAGATGAGACGGCTCAGAATGTCGCGACCGAATTCGTCCGTTCCGGCGAGATGGGCAAGGCTCGGCGGCTGCAGGGCATCGCCGAGCGATTGGATGACCGGGTCGTAGGGCGCAAGAAGCGGCGCGAAAATCGCGACGACGCAAAGCAGGCCGAGAATGACGAAGCCGGCAAGACCAAGCGGCTCGTCGGCCAGTTTCCGGCCGGCGCGCCCGAACGAAGCGGCAACGCGGCTCGGCATGCTCGGAGGACGGATGCGGATCTCACTGTGGATGGCGTCGCTCATCGGGCTGCCTCCCGCATGCGCGGATCGAGCAAGGCGTAGGCAACGTCGGCGAGAAAGTTCAGGAGCATGAAGATGAATCCCACGATGATGGTGGCTGCGACGATGGCGTTCATGTCGCCGATCATCAGCGCGTTCGTCATATATTGGCCGATGCCCGGCCAGGAGAATACGATCTCGGTGACGACTGCGCCTTCGAGCAGGCCGCCATAGGAAATGGCCAGGATGGTGATCAGCTGCACCGCGATGTTCGGCAGGACATGGCGCAGGATCGTACCGGTCGGGCTGACACCCTTGGCACGGGCGGCGATGACATAATCCTGGCTCAGCTGCTCGAGCGTGAAGCTGCGGGTCATGCGGGTGATGTAGGCCATCGCCGCATAGGCGAGGATGACGGCAGGAAGAATGATGTGGCCGAGCGCGTTCCAGAAGATTTCCGTTTCGCCCTTCAGGAGGCTGTCGATCAACAGCAGGCCGGTCTGCGGGGTAACGAGGCCTTCGTAAAACACATCGACCCTGCCCGGCCCGCCGACCCAGTTCAGGCCGGCATAGAAGATGACGAGCCCGACGATGCCGAACCAGAAAACCGGGATCGAATGACCGACAAGGGCGACAACACGTGCGACCTTGTCGATCATGCTGTCGCGAAACAGCGCCGCGACCAGGCCGAGCGGGACGCCGACGAAGGTCGAAATGATCACCGCCAGCGTCGCGAGTTCGAAGGTCGCCGGAAAGGCCTGAGCGAGGTCCGAAGAGACGGGATTTCCGGTGAGCACAGCTGTGCCGAAATCACCATGGGAGAGCCCGTTCAGATAGAGGAAGAACTGCTGATAGATAGGCAGATCGAGCCCCAGACGCGTTCGCATCGCCGCATAGGCGGCGGGATCGGCGAGTTCGCCGACGATTGCGCCGACGGGATCCGTGGGCAGGACGCGGCCGATCACGAAGGTCACACAGAGGAGGATGAACAGGCTGACGAGCAGATGCGCCAGTCGTCGGCCAAATTCGGCTACAGAGAGTTCCTTCATGATCGGCTGCCTCGGGAGTATTACTGGGTTTCAGACTTGGTGACGCTCTCGAGACGCGTCAGCTGGGTCGGGTGCCCCACATATCCCTGCACCTTGCTCGACAGGACGATCGGCTCGAAGCGTTCGAACATTGGCAGCACCGCCGGCTTCTGTTCCACGAACAACTTCTGCATCTCGACGTAGAGCTCGCCGCGCTTCTTGGCGTCCGGCTCCATGGATGCCTTGGCCGTCAGAGCCGTCAGCTCCGGAATGTCCCAGGCCGAGCGCCAGACGAAGTTGCCGGCATTGTTGGCTTCTTTCGAGTTGTCGGGATTGGAGGAGAACTGCTCCATCGAGCCGAGCACGTTCGGCATATAGGCGCTGGTTTGCGGGATCAGCAGATCGAAATCCCTGGCGCGATGAGCGGCGATGATTTCGGAGCCGTTGCCCTGCTGGATGTCGACCTTGATGCCGACCTGGGCGAGCGACGCCTGGATGGCCGTGGCAAGGTCGATGCGCGGCGTCTGCGCGATCGTCTTCAGCGTCAGCGAGAAGCCGTCCTTGAACCCTGCTTCGGCCAACAGCTGCTTGGACTTTTCAACGTCGAGATGCCAATCGGGGTTCGGGATCGCAGATTCGAAATTCTCCGGAACCGGAACGTTTCTCGCCCGTCCGTATGGCCCCATGATCGTCTTCTCGATGCCCTTATAGTCGATGCCATAGGCAATCGCCTCGCGAACCTTCGGATTGGAGAGGTACTGGTTGCCGGCATTCATCGACAGCACGTAGAAGCCGCCTGTCGGAATGCGCTGGATGGTAAAGCCCTCCTTGTCCTTGAAGGTCGCGAGATCGGCTGCAGTCATGGCGCTGGCGATATCGATGTCGCCGCGCTCGAGCATCAGCCGCTCGACCTGGCTTTCCGGAACATGCCGGACGATGACGCGCTTCATCTTCGGAGCGCCGGTGACATAATCCTTATTGGCATCGAGGATCACGAGTTCATTCGGAGACCAGCGGTTCAGGGTGAACGGACCGGAGCCGGCCGAGTGCGTGCGCATCCAGCCATTTCCCCAGTCGTTGTCGGCGACATGCTTTTCGACCTCGACGCTGTCGACGACGCTCGTGGTCGATGCAGCGAGCCGGTAGAGCAGCATCTCGGCCGTCACCTGGCCCGAAAAGTCGATGCGCACCGTCTTGTCGTCGACTGCCGTGACGAGCTTGTCGACATTCGTCTTGTCATAGCCGATACGCTTGAGGTTGGCGGCAGCGGCCTGATCGAGCTTCAGAAGCCGCCCAATTGAATAGACGACGTCCTTCGACGTCACCGGATTGCCGGAAGCGAAATTGGCCTGGCGCAGCGTGAAGGTGATGCCCTTGTCGTCGATCTTCCAGCTTTCGACCAGCTGCGGCACGATCTTGCCATCCGGCGTGCTGTTGACCAGCCGGTCGTAGAGGTTCGACATGATTTCGACCGCCTTGCCCTCGGTCGCCTGATGCGGATCGAGCGACAGGACCTGCGCCAGTGATGTCCCGATCACCAGCTGGTCCTTCGGCGTGGCTGCGTGCGAAAGCGGTGCGGCGATCGTCAGGGCGCCGATGACGGCGCCGACCAACAGGCCTTTCGAAAAATGCTTCATTGTAACTCCTCCCTGGATTACTATAAGAGACATATTATGTCGTCCGTATGTCGTATTATGATTTATCGAAGTCGGATTTGATTTGCAAGACCGTGCGGAAGACTTGAGGCAAAGGAACTGGGGAAACGAGAATGACGACACTCGGCCGTGGTCGGCAAAGACTGGCACAGCAGGTTATCGATCAGCTGCGAGCGCAGATCGAAACGGGGAAATTGCGCGTCGGCGACCAGCTGCCGACCGAGCCGCAGCTCGAATCGACCTACGGCGTCAGCCGCACCGTGGTGCGTGAGGCCATTGCGGATTTGAGGGCTGCAGGTTTTGTCCGGCCGATCCAGGGCAAAGGCGTCTTTGTCGCCGATCCAAAGATCCATTCGGTCATGTCACTGACGCCGGTGGAGATCAAAAGCATCCCGGAAACGCTTGAATTGCTGGAGTTTCGCATGGCCGCGGAGGGCGAAGCGGCGGCGATTGCCGCCTATCGCCGCACGGCCGAGCAGGAAGCGGCGATCCGCGAGGCCAACCGTCGAATGGCGCAACTAATCGAAAGCGGACAGCAGACGGTCGAGGCCGACTACGCCTTTCACATGGCAATCGCGGCCGCCACCAACAACCGATTCTATGTCGATGTCCTGCGTCATTTCGGCCCCCGCGCCATCCCCCGCGGGCAGTTTCCCACGCTGCCGGAGGCAAACGACCGCGAGTATCTGCAGAAGGTCTATGCCGAGCATGTGGAAATCCTGTCGGCAATCGCCGATCAGGATCCCGACCGTGCCCGCCAGGCGATGCGCGCGCATCTGATGGCGAGCCAACGGCGTTATCGGATGCTCGCCGAACAGCAATAGGGCTCGACACCCTCAAAAATTCATATTATGTCATATGACATTGTAGAATTTGGAGAGGTCTTCGATGTATCTTGGAACACAGGTGGCGGCGCGCGACGATGACGATTATCGGATCTTCGCGCAGTTGGGGGTGAAGCATATCAGCGCCGATCCGCCGGGGAAGCCGAGCAGCTGGACGCTTGCCGATATCGAGCGTCATCGCGACAAGGTTGAAAGCTTCGACCTGATCCTCGACATGATCCAGCTGCCCCTGCCCTCGCAGCCGATCGAAAAAGCCTCCTATCCTGACATCCTGCTCGCCGGTCCCGAGCGCGACCGGCAGATCGATGCCGTCTGCCATATGATCGAGAATGTCGCAGCCGCCGGCATTCCGGCAGTGAAATACAATCTCAACCTGATCGGCATTCCGCGCACGCCGGACGAACCGGGACGCGGCGGCTCGATGAATGCGAGCTTCCGCTGGGAGAAGACCGATCAGCAGGCAGCACCGGGCCTTGCCGGCGTGCTCTCCGAGGACGAAAACTGGGAGCGGATCGATTACTTCCTCGAACGAGTCGTTCCGGTCGCCGAAAGCAATCGCGTCCGGCTCGCCTGCCACCCGCACGACCCGTATACGCCGCCCGGCTATCGCGGCGTCACGCGGGTGCTGGGGACGGTGGAAGGGCTGAAGAAATTCGTGCAGATGCGCGAAAACCCCTATCACGGCCTCAATTTCTGCCAGGGCTCGGTCGGCGAGATGCTCGAAAATCCCCGCGAAGAGATCGACGACATCATCCGCTGGTTCGGAGAGCGCAACAAGATCTTCAACGTCCACTTCCGCAATATTCGCGGCGGCAAGCTGTCCTTCATGGAAACTTTCCCTGATGAGGGCGACATGGACATGGTCCGCTCGGCCAGGATCTACAAGGAGGTCGGCTACAAATACATGCTGATGCCCGATCACGTGCCGACCGTCAGCGGCAAGGATCCTTCCGCCACCGCATTCGCCTTTTGCTACGGCTATATCGCAGCCTTGCTGCAGACGCTCGAAAGCGCCTGAGGCGGCCCCATTTTCAACACGTAAGGAATAGGACTTGATGATGAACCCGATTGAACTGAAGAAGGCCGTCGGCAGTGGCCTGCTCTCGTTTCCGGTCACGCATTTCGACGATCAGCTTAAATTCGACGAGGCGAAGTACCGCCGTCATGTCGAGTGGCTCGCTGGCTACGACGCCGCCGCGCTGTTTGCCGCCGGCGGCACCGGTGAATTCTTCTCCCTCAACCCGAGCGAGATTCCCGCCGTCATCCAGGCTGCCAAGGCCTCGGCCGGCAAGACGCCGATCATATCGGGAACCGGCTACGGCACCTCGCTTGCCATCGAGATCGCACAAGCGGCCGAAAAGGCAGGCGCCGACGGACTATTGCTGTTGCCGCCCTATCTGATGTTTGCCGAACAGGCCGGCCTGATCGCCCATGTCAAGGCGGTCTGCCGGTCGGTCGGCATCGGCGTCATCGTCTATAACCGCGACAATGCCATTCTGACAGCCGACAGCATCGCGCGGCTTGCCGAGGAATGCCCGAACTTGATCGGCTTCAAGGACGGCGTCGGCGATGTCGACAAGGTGATCGAGATCACCACGCTGCTCGGCGACCGCCTCGTCTATGTCGGCGGCATGCCGACCCACGAGGTCTATGCACAAGCCTATTTCGCCGCCGGCGTGACCACCTATTCCTCGGCCGTCTTCAACTTTGTCCCGGCACTGGCGCAGCGCTTCTATGGCGCCTTGCGCAACGGCGATCAGGCGACCGTCGACGAGATCCTGAAAAGCTTCTTCTTCCCCTTCGTCGCCCTGCGCAATCGCAAGAAGGGCTACGCTGTGTCAATCATCAAGGCCGGCCTCCAGGTGCTTGGCCAGAATCCAGGGCCGGTACGCCCGCCTTTGACGGATCTTACGCAGGAGGAGCTCGCGCTGCTGGAAAAGATCGTCCAGGCCAACGGCGTCGAACGGATTGCGGCGGAGTAAAAGCGAAGATGTTTGCTCCGGCGGGTTGCCCCTCACCCTAACCCTCTCCCCGTAAAACGGGGAGAGGGGACGTACCAAAAGCAATGTGGAGATGGAGGAAGCCGGCGCGGCATATCCCTTCTCCCCGCGAGCGGGGAGAAGGTGCCGGCAGGCGGATGAGGGGCAGATCTCGGCAATCTCCCAGGCTGAAAATATCGCAGCCCTAATGGCCCTCGCCTACAGCGCCATACCAGTCCCGCGGTCAAAAATGTGCACCTGGTCGCTGGTGATGCTTGCTTCGAACACGGCGCCGTAGCGGGCGGGGTATTCGCCGTCGACGATCGCCGTCACCTGCTGTCCGGCGAGATCGAAGACCACATGGGTCTGGGCACCTGTCGGTTCCACCAGCATGGTCCGGCCGGCAAGCGGCGTCCCGTTTCCAATACCTGGAACGAGATGTTCGGGGCGCAGGCCGATGGTGACGGCCTGGCCGGCCTTGACCTTGCGGTCGCGAGCGATGCGGATCGCCGTACCGTCTTCGAGGCGGGCGGCGGGCTCGCCGTTTTCGCCGTCGACCGTGCCCTCGAGCATGTTCATCGCCGGTGAGCCGATGAAGGCGGCGACGAAGAGATTGGCGGGCTTCTTGTAGAGTTCGAGTGGCGTCCCCGCCTGCTCCACCCTGCCGTGATTAAGCACGATGATGCGGTCGGCGAGCGTCATCGCCTCTATCTGGTCGTGGGTGACATAGATCGAGGTCGTCCGGACCTTCTGGTGCAGCGTCTTGATTTCCGAGCGCATCTGCACGCGCAGTTTCGCATCGAGGTTGGAGAGCGGCTCATCGAACAGGAAGACGGCAGGGTTGCGCACGATGGCGCGTCCCATGGCGACGCGCTGGCGCTGGCCGCCGGAAAGCTGGGCCGGTTTGCGGTCGAGCAGCCTGGCGAGATCGAGCATGCGGGCGGCCTCAGAGACGCGGGCCTCGATCTCGGGTTTGGCAACGCCGGCGAGCTTCAGATTGAAACCCATGTTTTCGGCGACGGTCATGTGCGGATAAAGCGCGTAGGACTGGAAGACCATGGCGATGTTGCGCTCGCGCGGCGTCATGCCGTTGACGACATTGCCGCCGATGGCAATGTCGCCGCCGGTGATCTCCTCGAGGCCGGCGATCATCCGCAGCAGCGTCGATTTCCCGCAGCCGGACGGGCCGACGAGCGCGACGAACTCGCCGTCGTCGATATGAAGAGAGATGCCGTGGATGACGTCGACGGCGCCATAGGCCTTGCTTACATCATTCAGTTCAACGGATGCCATGATGCACTCCAATGATTGGATCAGGACTTGACGGCGCCGGCAGTCAATCCGGCAATGATGTGTCTCTGGGCGACGAAGAAGACGATGATGGTGGGCAGGATGGTCAGCGTGATGAAGGCCAGCACCAATTGCCATTCCGTGCCGTATTCGCCGCGATAGACCATGATCCCGAGCGGCCAGGGATATTTGGATTCAGAATTGAGCATGATCAGCGGCAGGATGTAGCTGTTCCAGCTGCCGACGAAGGAGATGATGCTGACGGTGGCGACAATCGGGCGGGAGAGCGGCAGCGAGATATGCCAGAAGAAGCGGAGGTAACCGCAACCGTCGACGAAGGCCGCCTGAAACAATTCTTCCGGAAGATTGCGGAAATAGTTCCTGAACAAAAGGATGCTCATGCCGAGGCCGAAGGCCACCTGCGGCAGCACGACGCCCCAATAGGTATTGAGCAGGCCGAGATCGCGGATGCGGATGAAGAGCGGCAGGATCGCGGTCGCCGCCGGAAACATCAGCCCGAGCAGGAAATAATTGAGCAGGAAGGACGAGCCGAAGAAGCGGACATGGGCAAAGGCGAAGGCGGCCATCGACGAGACGATCAGCGTCAACAGCACGGTCAGCGCTGCAATGACAAGCGAATTGCCGATCTGCAGCCAATAGCGCTCGCCGAAGAGAATGTCGGTATAATTCGTCCATTGCCATTCCGTCGGCAGGCCGAACGGGTTGGTGCGCAGATCGCCCAGGGTCTTGAAGCCGCCGAGCGCCGTCGTCAGCAGCGGCACCAGTACGATCGCCGCGATCAGGCTCAGCGACACGTAGAGATAGATCCGGGTGGATGTGCTCATGCGGATGGAAGAGCTCATATCAGTCATGGCGCATGAAGATCCTTTTGTAACCGAAGGCGAGTGTCACGCAGATGATGAACAGCACGACGCCGACGGCGCTGCCCAAGCCCACCTGCATGCGCATGACACCGTAGGTGTAGAGGAAGGTGACCATCGTCTGCGTCGAGTTGGACGGCCCGCCGCCGGTCAGCGGCATGATCATGTCGAAGAGCTGCAGCGAGCCGACGACGGCAAAGAAGATGGACAGGCGCAATGTCGAACCGAGCAGCGGCAGCGTGACGTAGCGGAACTTCTGCCAGCCGGTGGCGCCGTCGATTTCAGCCGCCTCCAGCACGTTCTTGTCGACCGACTGCAAGCCGGCGATGAACAGCATCATGTGAAAGCCGAAATATTTCCAGACGATGACCCCGAGGATGGCATAGATCGCCAAGTCCTTGTCGGCGAGCACGTAGGGATTGGCGAAACCGAAAAAGTTGGAAACGGCGGCAAACAGGCCGTAATCGCCATCGTAAACGAAGCGCCAGATGAGGCCTGCGGCGACATCGGCCAGCACATAGGGCAGGAAGAAGATCAGGCGGTAGCCGACGACGCCGGGAATGCGGTGCGCCAGCATCGTCGCCAGCCAGATGGCAAGCGGCACCTGGATGCAGATCGAGATGACGATGATCAGGCCGTTATTGACCAGCGCCTGGGTGAATGCCGCGTTGCGGAACAGGACCTGGAAATTACGAAGCGCGATGAACTCGGTCGGCGTGCCGTAGCCGTTCCACTTATAGAGGCTGTACCAGGCCGCCTCGCCCATCGGCATGATGACGAAGAGCGTGAAGAGCAGCAGCGCCGGCGGCAGAAACAGCAACAGCACCGTCAGCCGGTCGTGGGCAACCGAGCTCTTTTTATTTGCGGCTCGTCTTGCCGGCCTTGCGGCACTCGGGGTCGATAAGACTGAGATATTGGCCATGGTTCCTGCTTTCGCATCTCGTCGGCAGCGATGCCGGCGCTCCCGATTGGCAGGAGCGCCGGAAGGTCCTGCGGGCGCTGGTTATTGCTCCAGTTCGAAAGCGTCCTGGATCATCTGGGCGCCGTCCTTGGAGTTCATCTGGCCGGAGACGATTTCCACCGAGACGTCGTTGACGACGCGGCCGACTGCCGCACCGAGATCCTGGTCGAAGAAGTTCTGATGCCAGGTCGAACCCGCAAGCTGTTTTGCCGATTCGGCGAGCAGCGGGTTGACGACGCCGTCATCGGCGCCGACGGCAACAGGCAGGAGCATGCCTGATTTGGCCATCGCCCGTTCATTGTCCGCATTGGTCAGGAAAGCGAGGAAGTCGATCGCTTCCTTGGAGGCCTTCTTGGTGAGCGCCCAGCCGTTCAGGCCACCGAGCGTATCAGTCGGCTTGCCTGCGCCGCCTTCGACCGTCGGGAAAACGAAACGGCCGATATTGTCTGGCGCCAAACCCTTGCCGTCGCCGGCATTCTTGCGCTGGTTGGCTTCGGTCGTTTCAAAGCCGAGGATCATCGCCGCCTTGCCGTCACCGAAGACGCCGAGCGTCTGTGGCCAAGTGGCGCCGAGATAACCGGGCTGGAAAGGTTCGAGTTTGCCGAGTTCGGCAAGATCGTCGCCGGCCTTGATGATCGCAGGATCGAGGAACCCTTCGCCCTCGCCGTTCTTGGCCGCGTCGAAAACCTTCTGGCCGCCTTCACGCATCACCAGATAGCTCCAGTAGAAGTGGATCGGCCATTTGTCACCGCCGCCGCCGGCGATCGGCACGATGCCGGCTGCCTTAATCTTCTTCACGGTAGCGAGAAAATCCGCCCAGCTCTTGATGTCCTCGGCTTTGACGCCGGCCTTTGCAAACAGCGCCTTGTTATAGAAAAAGCTGACCAGACCGACCTTGTAAGGGATTGCCCAGGTCTTGCCGTCAAAGGTCAGGCCGTCGACCGAAGCCGGGGTAAAGGCCTTGCGCAATTTGCCGCCATCGGCGTCGAGGGCTGTCGTCACATCCTGCAGCGCGCCGGTCTCGGACTGCTGCTTCAACACGCCGCCACCCCAGCTGTAGAAGAAGTCC
This sequence comes from Rhizobium aethiopicum, assembly GCF_900094625.1. GTDB lineage: Bacteria > Pseudomonadota > Alphaproteobacteria > Rhizobiales > Rhizobiaceae > Rhizobium > Rhizobium aethiopicum. The sequence goes on from NZ_FMAJ01000001.1 coordinate 588,994, forward strand.
GGCACGTCGTCGGACTGCAGCAGGGTGGGAAGCTTGGCCTTGAAGGCTTCGTTTTCGAGGAACTGCATCTGGATGTCGACATCGGGATGCTGGGCTTCGTATTTCTTGACGATGTCCTCCCAGGCCGCGACGTTTTTCGGATCGAGCTCGAGATGTAACCACTTCACCACCGTCGCCGCCGAGGCAGCTCCTGCTCCGGCCAGCAACATGCCGGCTGCCGCGGCCATGGATACGATGCGCCTGCCGCCGGAAGCGGCGCCGTTCGACATAAAATTCATGATTTTCCTCCCAGGGGACCTATCCTCACAATTTTTCCCCTATGCGGATTAATTCAGCGGACCTTTTGCCGGATGTCAACCCGATGCGTTAATTTTTCTCAAATACGCTTGACAGCCCCGCGAAATTGGCTGCTATTTATTTCGTAACCCGTTAAAAATATTGGCGTCCGCCCAACGAACCGACTGCCGGCAAATTTTCATGAAGACTGCAGATCCAGAATTGATGCGCGCGATCAATCGCTTGAACGTGCTCGACACCATCAGGCGCCATGGACCGATCTCGCGCATCGAGATCAGCGAGCGCACCGAACTCTCGACAACAACCGTCTCCGCCATCACCGCCTCACTGCTCGATGACGGGCTGATCCTGCCGCGTCATGAAGGTGATATCCGCAATGAAGCCGTGCGTGGCAGGCCGCGCGTGGCGCTGGAGCTCAATCCCGATGCCGCCCGCGTCGTTGGCGGCAAGATCGCCGCCAACCGGATGGTGTTTGTCGTCACCAATTTCCGCGGCGACGTGCTGTCGAAGCTCGCCCTGCCGATCCGCATCGACCGCCAGCCGATCGGCGTCATCGCCGATCTGGTCGAGGATGGAGTCAGGCGCTGCGTCGTCGATGCGGGGCTGTCACTCGAAGATGTCGACAGCGTCTGCCTCGGCTTTCCCGGCGTCATCGAGCATCGTACCGGCTACATCAGAAGCAGCCCGATCTTTCGCGACACCAATGTCGATTTCGCCGCCGAGATGTCGACGCGGCTGTCGACGCCAACGATCGTCGAAAGCGACGCCCATGCCATCACGCTCGGCCATCACTGGTTCGGAAGAGCCCGGGATCTCGAGGATATGGTGCTGATTTCGCTGGAACAAACGCTGGGGCTCGGCGTGTTGCACGGCAACCGCCTGTTCCGCGGCGCCGGCGGCCTCAGCCATAATCTCGGTGACCTGGTACTCGGCATGGGGCCGAACGGCGTGGTGCGGCTCTTCAGCCAGGCCGGAGAAAGCGCTATTCTCGGCGAACAGCAGACAGACGGCCGTTTTGCCGAAGCGATCCGCCTCGGGCGCGGCATGACCCATGCCCAGGCGCTGATCAAGGCAGATGACGACCGGCTGATCGGCGCTGCAATCCGCGCCGGTGAAGCAGTCGGCTTGACCATTGCCAATATCGTCACGCTGTTTGCGCCGCCGCGCGTCATTCTCGTCGGCTCCAGCCTGGCGCTCGGCGAACCCTTTTTGAACAGCCTGCGCGATGCCTATGCGCTCGCCATTCCGCCCTCGCTGAAGGGGGTAAGCGAACTCGTCTTCGACGATTCGAGCGATGATTTCTGGGCGCAGGGTGCCGCCGCGGTGGCGCTCTACGAACTTTACGAATCGCCCTGGAGCACCACCGGGCCGGCGCTCTGAGGAGCGCAATCAAGATCAATGGAGGAATTCATGGACAAAGTCGGTATCGGCATCATCGGATGCGGCAATATCTCGGGCGCCTATCTCACGGCGATGGCCTCCTTTCCCATTCTCGACATCCGCGGCGTCGCCGATCTCAACCGTGAACTCGCAGAGGCAAAGGCTCGCGAATTCAACGTTCCCGCTAAGACGGTCGAAGAGCTCTTTGCGGACCCCAAGATCGAAATCATCGTCAATCTGACCATTCCGAAATCCCATGTCGCCGTCGCGCTCCAGGCGCTCGAGGCCGGCAAGCACACCTATTCGGAAAAGCCGCTAGGGATTAATTTCGCAGAAGGGAAAAAATTGGCGGACGCCGCCAAGGAGAGGAATCTGCGCATCGGCGCCGCACCCGACACCTTCCTCGGCGGCGGTCACCAGACGGCCCGCGCCTTGATCGACCGGGGCGTCATCGGCCAGCCGGTCGGCGGCTCGGCTACATTCATGTGCCCGGGCCATGAGCGCTGGCATCCGAACCCCGCCTTCTACTACGAAGTCGGAGGCGGGCCGATGCTCGATATGGGGCCCTATTACATCACCGATCTCGTCAATCTCCTCGGACCGGTTGCTCAGGTTGCCGGCTTTGCGACGACGCCACGCAATGAGCGGCTCGTGACCAGCGAACCGCGCAATGGCGAGCGCATCCCCGTGCATGTGCCAACCCATGTCGCCGGCATGATGGCTTTTGCCAGTGGCGCCGTCGTGCAGATCGCCATGAGCTTCGACGTCGCCGGCCACAAGCATGTGCCGCTCGAGGTCTATGGCACCGAGGGCACGCTCATCGTGCCCGACCCCAACAAGTTCGGCGGTCCTGTCGAATATCTGAAGAAGGGCGGCGCCTTCGAAGACCAGCCGGTCACTGCACCCTACGCCGAGGGCAACTTCCGCTCGCTCGGCGTCGCCGACATGGCGCATGCGATCCGCTCGAACCGGCCGCACCGCGCCAACGGCGACCTGGCACTGCATGTGCTCGAAGTGATGGAAGCCTTCCATACAGCGTCCGAAACCGGCCGGACGGTGACGATCACCACAGCGGTGGAACGCCCTGCCCCGTTATCCGATGCGCTCATCGACGGACGGCTGGCGAAATAATTTCAGGAGGAATAGAGAATGCGTGAAGCACTGATCGTCTGGGGCGGCTGGAGCGGCCACGAGCCGCAGGAATGCGCCGAAATCATCAAGACCATGCTGGAGGAAGACGGCTTCAAGGTCTATCTCGAACACGGCACCGAGGCGCTTGCCGACCCTTCCGTCCATGATCTCAGCCTCGTCGTGCCGATCATGACGATGTCGAAGATCGAGAAGGAAGAGGTCAAGAACCTCGCCGCCGCGATCGAAAGCGGCGTCGGCCTTGCCGGCTATCACGGCGGTGCCGGCGATGCCTTCCGCGACTCCGTCGACTACCAGTTCATCATCGGCGGCCAATGGGTGGCCCATCCCGGCAACATCATCGATTATACCGTCAACATCACCCGTCCCGACGATCCGCTGATGGCGGGGATTGCCGATTTCCCCTACACCTCGGAGCAATATTACATGCATGTCGACCCGTCGAACGAGGTGCTGGCGACAACCAGGTTCACCGGCGAACACGCCTACTGGATCGACGGCGTCGTCATGCCGGTCGTCTGGAAGCGCAAATACGGCAAGGGCCGCGTCTTCTATTCCTCGCTCGGCCATCAGGCCAAGGAATTCGACGTTCCCGAGATGAAGACGATCTTCCGCCGCGGCGCCAATTGGGCGGCGCGGTGAAATAGGATCGTTCGCACGTGCCAATGGGCTGCCCCTCACCCTAACTACCCCTACCCTAACCCTCTCCCCGCTATGACGGAGTGAGGTGCCGGCCGGCGGATGAGGGGCAAGCGTCAATCTCAGCGCAAAATCAACGCCGTGCCGTAAAGCCCCAGCGCAAACACCGTATGCGCAAGGAGGTTCAAACACCGGACCTTGTTCGGCTTCGGATGTCTCGAGGCGGCCCAGCCGAGGCCGAGGCCCGGCTGCAGCAGGAACCACCCTGCCCCGACGGTGATGATGCCGAAAATCCAGGCGGGAAGAAATGTGGGTGCGGCGAGCCATCCCTCTCCCATGATGAGTGCAAAGATAACGCCATAGAGAATGCCGACGGCGTAGTGGCTGAACCAGCCGAGAGCGAGTTCTTGAGCATAGGGCTCGGCATCGGCGATGTTCTCATGAAAGACCTTGCCGCGGCCGAGATGCCGGAACCAGCGGCCGACCGGCGCCCAATTGGCCGGCGGCTGGCCGAAGACCTTGGCGAGCACGATCGCCCAGAGGTCCATGAGGATGGTTGCACCGGCGCCGATCGCCAGACCGCGCCACAGAATATCGAACATCGGGAATCACCGGAAAGCGTTGACGTGAAGAAGCGCCAGAAGATCATTGCAGCCGGTTCAGCGCAATGGCGTTGGTGCACGCTACCTGTTCTGTTGCAATCGGCATGTCAGCGGATTGCCCTGATGCCCACCATAGCTCTATCATGAGACGCGGGGGTCAATGGCGATGCCATTCTACCGGAGCGAACTGAACAGCTCCGATTTCGCCGGACTTTCGCGCGATGGCCGTTGCCTCCAGGCGATGCCCCTTCGGCCATCCCAAAGCATGATCAGCGGCATCCATGGCGGCCGACATGCTTGGTGGCGAAGCCGCAAGAAGGATGCGGTAGCGCCTGGCGCCAGGGGACTTGCGCTTCCCTGAATTTCAGCCAAAAATACTAATCGTAATACTCGGGCACCTCACAACAATGCGGCGCTTCCGGAAGTTATTCATACAATAAATCAAAGTTGATTGCAGATTGCCGGCAGCGCGACGCGGCATCCGGCCTGCCGAGACTGAACAACTCGAATTTATATCTATCTTCACGGCGGGAAGCGCCATGTCTTTCGTAGAGTCGCAAGGGGACAGGAAGTATCGGACCAGCGAGCGAGTGGGTGGGCTCGTGAATTGCTCATCGTTGCAGGTCGAACTCAGGCATTTCGATCCGGGCTGGCAGGTCGACCTTACACTTGAGTGCACGGAAGTTGCCGTCCTGCTCTCGGGTCAGTCGAAGATCCGGTGGACTGGTGATGGCCACAGGCGAGAGGCAATCGCTCGCCCCGGCGTCGCTTGGGTGTGTCCGGCAGGTGTCCATGAGAGCGCGGTGGAAATCATGGGTACCATGCCCGAGTCCCTGCACATCTTCCTACCGCCGTCGCTCGTCGGTGCGACCGCGCTTTCAAACTTCGACATCGACCCGGCCAAGGTGCAGCTCGCCTATGCGGGTGGCGTTCCCGATCCCATGGTGCTGCAGATCGGCCAGCTCTTTCGGGGTTTGTTGAACAGAAGGCTTGAGCCTACTGATCGCCTCTTCCTCGACGGCGTTCAAATGGCGCTGGCGGCGCACCTGCTCAGCACCTATTCGTCTGTTCGCTGGCAACCCGCCGCACGGGCGCCGACTGTCAACCCAAGAAGGCTGCAACGCGTCTTCGATTTCATCGAAGCCCGCATCGCAGCCGAAATCTCGCTGGATGACCTTGCTGCGGAGGCGTGCCTCAGCCCCTTTCATTTTGCCCGCACGTTTCGCAAAGCTACCGGCCTGACCCCGCATCGCTACGTCACCGAGCGACGGATCGAGGCGGCCAAGGAAAAGCTGCGGCTCGCGCGGTCCTCGCTCGTGGAGATCGCGCTCGATACCGGCTTCGGCTCACAGGCGAATTTCACCCGCGTCTTCCGCAAGATGACCGGCTTGACGCCCGGCCAATACCGCGCGCTCTTCACCGGTTAGCGGGTTTCGCCCGCCGGAGATGGTTCGCCATTCGGGCATGCCGGCACGCCGGAGCGCAAGATCTGCACATAGCGCAGCAAGAGCTGAAAATACTGCAAAACCGGTTCCGCCTATACACCTGTCTCATCGAGCGGGGAGCGCTCGCCCCTGAACGAAAAAGGGAGACAGGAGATGATTACCATTGACGAAGCTCGCAGGATCATCGCCGCAGGTGAGGCGCGGGCTAATGAGATCGGTGTGCCGGTCAATATCACCGTTCTGGACGCCGGAGCGCACCTCAAAGCGTTCAGCCGAATGGACGGCGCAGTGCTCGGCTCGATCGACCTGGCTATGGGAAAAGCCCGCACGGCCGTACTGTTTCAAACGACAAGTGAGGCCGTCTGGGAGTATTGCAAGCCCGGCGCGCCCGCCCATGCCCTCGAATTGTCCAACGGCGGCCTGACTCCGTTTGCCGGCGGCATCTCGCTCTTTGCCCGCGACGGCACTGTGATAGGCGCCGTTGGCGTTTCCGGCGGAGCGGTTCCACAGGATCTCGAAATTGCACAGGCAGCGGCTGCGGCCGTCACGTGATGCTGTGCCGACACTTGATTTCGACCAACCTGAAACCATCGAAAGGAATGTCTCATGACCAAGACCATTTTGATTACTGGTGCAGGCTCCGGCTTCGGCAAGGGCGCCGCCATCGGCATGGCCAAGAACGGCCACAGCATCATCGCGACCACGCAGGTTTCCTCGCAGGTGACGCCGCTGCGTGAGGAGGTCGCCGCGCTCGGTCTGAAGAACGTCCGTGTCGAGCGTCTCGACCTCACCGACCCCTACGACATCAAGCAGGCGCAGGGATGGGATATCGACGTTCTTTGGAACAATGCCGGCATGGGCGAAGCCGGCCCGGTCTGGGAAATCCCGATCGAGCTTGTTCGCAAGAACTACGAAGTCAACGTGTTTCTGCCGCTGGTGCTGACCCAGGGCGTCGTCCAGAGATGGGTTCGCGAAGGCAAGACGGGCAAGGTGGTCTTCACATCCTCGATGGGCGGCCTCTTCACCCCGGCCAACTGGGGAACCTATGTCTCCACCAAGCACGCGCTGGAATCGATCGCCGAAGCGCTGCAGCAGGAACTCGCCCCTTATGGCATCAAGATCCAGACAATCAATCCGGGGGCCTACTACACCGGCTACAACGAGACGATGGCGGACAATCCGTTCCGCTGGCTGGATGACGGCAAGAACTTCACCAAGCGCGCAGATCTGCGAAAGGGTTTCGACGATTTCTTCGCGACGCCCGAAGGTAAGATGGACCCGAAGGAAATGATCGACCGGATGATCGAAGTCGTTCCAGCCGACACCGGCAGGTTCCGCAATGTCGTTCCGAAGGTCATCGAGGACATGCTGAAGGAGCATCAGCTGAGAGCTTGGGAAAACCAGATCTAAGCAGACTTCTGGCGGCGAGCCCGCAAGCGGCACCCGGCCAGCGGGTGCTAACCCACCAACTCGACCTTCTGGAGGAAACCATGCCCTACACCGCAACGGCAACCTTCTGCCGGCCGCAATCCCTGAGCAGGCGCATCTTCAATGCAATCCTCGGCATCGCCGCCACCATTCTTGCTCTGGGCGGGCTCGAAGCCCGCGCCGCAGCGCAGTCTCTGACCGAAACCGAACGCCGGAACAAGGCAGCCGTCGAGGCTGGCTTCGGAGCCTGGGCGGCCGGCACAGGCAGCCCCTACGACCTCCTCGCCGACGACGCCCGCTGGACAATCGAGGGCTACTCGCTGGCATCGAAGACCTATCCCAGCCGCGAGGCCTTCCTGCGTGAGGTGATCCGCCCTTTTAATGCCCGAATGAAGGCGCCGCTGAAGCCGACGATCCGCAACGTTTATGCCGACGGCGACACTGTGATCGTCTTTTTCGACGCCCGCGGCATCGCCCGCGACGGAGAGCCATACGCAAACACCTATGCCTGGTTTCTCGACATGCGCGACGGCCGGATCGTGCGTGCCTCGGCTTTGTTCGATTCGGTGGTGTTCAACGCGTTCTGGACCCGTGTGACGCCGGCCGACTAGCGTCTTCCTGGTCAGAACCACACTTGCCATTCTAGCGGCGCGGCGGGCATCCTGTGCCATATCGCCCAGATGCTCGTCGCCTTCTCTGCACTTCCAGGAAATCTATAACAGGAACGGCCGGCCGACCGATTGGCCGCCCTCTTCCTGCGGCTCCTCGGCGCCATGACCGATATCGGTGACCGTCGGCCCTCGAGTGGCTGTCGAAGAACAACCGTCTTGACGGGCGCGGTCGCGCCGATCGCAACTAACGTCGCGGCAGGCACGTTTCAAAGCGCGTCGCGTTCGTATCGCGGCGTCCAGCCGCGGGCCATGCCGCGGCTCATCACGCTTTCCGCCAGCGCTAGTTGCCGGCGCAGATGTCTGCAGTCGTCGAGCAGCGAGCGGATCGCCGCCTTGGCATCGTCATCATGCCAGGCAAGCACAGCCTCCACTTCCCATGCAGGATCAGGCCAAGTCGGGTTGGAGCAAGCCGGACCTGGCGGCGGCTGATCGGGTTTGAATGTTTTTGCCGGCAGCATCAGTTCAATGCCAGCGGCAGCTGGACCGGGCGCGGCAAGGGCGGCAGCGGCCGGCTGAGTTCGACCTTTTTCTGCCAGGCGGCGCGGCGCTGCTGATCCCGCTCGCGGGCGGCGCGGGAGGCTTCGACGAGGGCAAGGGCGTTGGCGATCACCTGTTCCGTATGTGTCATGACCATCTCCAATGTTCCTGTTTTGTTCTAATTTAGACTTTTGGCCGGAGAAGTCAAGCGCCTGGGCGAGCTTCGTGGAACCGGGAGGAAAAGCGGGACCGAGACGCGGGCGCTCAGTCAGCGGCTTCTATGACGGCGATGCCCGCCTCCTGCGCCGCCCTGATAAAGGCGGCCCTCACATGCTCGGGCGGGAGGTCGCCGATAATCGCATCCAGGCAGGCTTTGACGGCTTCCAGATATTCTTCGCCGTCATCCGCCGGCCAGTCATGGAGGAGCGTGCGCGCGGCATCCCACACAGAGTTGATAACGGCATAATGCCCGAGGCCCATCGAGGCCAGGCCCACCGGTCGAAAATTTGCCGTCTGTCTCACTTTGCTACAGCTTTTCCTAATTTCTGCGAGCTAATCGATAATATGCAATTTGCATGCCGTGGCAGCGGCCTTCGATCTCGGCCAACCATGGCGTGACAGACATGTCCCTCATGCAAAGTCCGGCAGGTGACGCTTGAGAGCGGCAGCGTCTGAAGCTTCTCAATGGGTTCCGGAAACCTTGCCATCAGTCATTAAGCGACCGATTATGGTAAATATCAGACTTGGCGCATCAATCCTACTCATTAAGACCGGCTATTTCCTTGAATATTCTATTCAACGCGCAGCAACGCGTCGTTTTTCCGGAAGCAACGTGCTGCAATGATCCGTCATTGATTGTCCCGGAGGTGGACGTGAACGCATCCAGCTCGTACAATGCCGCCTCTTGCACGCGGCGGATCTGGAGGACGCGCGATGCCAATCTTCATGGACCGGCACTATCTCAAGGGAACTTCGCCCGCCGAGGTCGCCCAGGCACATCGCATGGATATCGATATTCAGGATCAATACGGCGTCAAATTCCTTACTTATTGGTTTGACGAGCGGCGCGGGACCGCCTTCTGCCTCGTGGATGCGCCCGACAGGGAAACCGTCCAATGCGTGCATCGCGAGGCGCACGGTTTTGTCGCCAATGAGATCGTCGAGGTGGCTCTGTCGGCGGTCGAGGCCTTTCTCGGCCGCATCAATGACCCCGATCCGGCCCCCGGCCAGCGGTCGGCGCCAGTGGATCCTGGCCACCGGGCGATCCTATTCACCGATATCGTCGGCTCGACCGAGATGACGGCACGCCTCGGCGACCGCATGGCGACCGAACTGGTGCGTGCCCATGACGCGATCGTGCGCCGATGCATCGGCAAAAATTCCGGTCGGGAGGTCAAGCATACAGGAGACGGCATCATGGCCGCCTTCGCCGCAACGAGCGCGGCGGTCGCATGCGCCCGGGCGATCCAGCAGGAATTCCAGCATTATAATGGCGACAGTGCCGAGCCGATCCATATCCGCATCGGGCTCGACTGCGGCGAACCGGTCGAGGACAGCAACGACCTGTTCGGCTCCACCGTGCAGCTCGCGGCCCGCCTCTGCGCAGCCGCCGCCAGCGACCAGATCCTGGTGTCGGAGAATATTTTTCGGGAATATGGCGCCAGCGACCTCTTCGCCCATGCGACGCGACGGCGCCTCAAAGGATTTTCAAAGCCCATGCTGGTCTTCCGGTGCGACTGGGCCAATGCCGGCCCAGGCTAAAGCGCGTCGCCGATCGAGTAAGACGCATAGATCGGGTGAAATCCGCTGAGGCTGTTGGCGCTTCTCGAGGCCTGCCGCACTCGTCGTGACCAACGAATAGGCGATCGCCGGCCAGCTGAGATTGGAGATCGGGCGCGCGCCGCGCAGATGACGTCGCGGCGCGTCGGGCCAGACGGCAAGAACCAGCCCCGTTTTTCAAGCATTGCCGATGTTTTGATCGCCCATCCGGTCGAATTTCGGGCCACTGTCGAGCATGCCCGACATTTTCAGAAAACGCCGAAAATTCTCGCGCGCAGCGCTGAGGGGAAAATGCCCCTTGGCCGTATCCCTGCACGCCTTCAGCAGCGTGTCATATGCCAGACCTCGCTTGTCCTGCGGCCACTCATCCAGAAAATCGAAGATTTCGTCGAGACATGTGATCTCGGCGACGAAATGCTGACGATGAAGAAAAACCGGCTCGAACCGAGCTTCCGACATAGTAACCTCCCATTTATATTACTTTTTTATGGGATAATATTACTGAAAACCGCGGGTTTGTTCAAGACAAAATCGGGATTTGTCCGGCAGGGAACACTATGAACTTACTTCCATAATCGCAGAATAGCTCGACCAGATTATCCGGGATTTCCCCCTGGAGCGAGAACGTTTAAGCCATTCCCTATCAGATGCGCGCAACCGTCCCGCAGGTCCTCGCAACTGCTTATGCGGGCATGATAGATTGCAGAGACCAACCTCAGGAGAGCTCAGATGACCCGATTTCTCACACTGGTCGCGACCGGCGCGATGATCGGCATGACCACGATCGCGTGCACCTCGCCCGCAAGGCAGGACCGGGAGGATTATCAATATCAGCTGGATACTTCCAGGAACCCGGCCTGCGCGGGTGGGTTCAGACCCGGCAATGCCCGCTCGTGCAGCTATTGACGGGAGGAACTAACCAGCCATGCAGCCCCTGCCCCGGAAGCATCTACCGGCAAGCTCATAGGCTGTGTCGTTTTCGCATCACTTTCCGTAGGGTTGTAAATTCCCTCTTGGCAATGGCGAATTGCTTCGCTACAAAACGTCACCGCTTCAGATCGAACACAAGGGAGGCGTTGAATGACATCAGCAATCATCGAAGCCTTCCCGTGCGGAATGACCCGACGCTAGGTCATTTCCATTCGCGGCCCGCCCCGAGCGCGCCCGACTCGCGGTTTTTCCATCCTTCATAGTCCGATTGACCTGACGGGATTACTCCGTCTCCCGTGCGGGCTGTGCCTTTTAACTCTCTATTTTGAGGACCGGTTCCGATATGGGCCGGGCTGGCTTAAATGACCCGCAAGAAGCTCGATTTCCGCGCCGATGCCTATCGTCACGTGCTCGGCTTTGTTTTTCATCATTGGAGCCACCGGCGCCTTTTGGTGGGCGCCATTGTCGTGCTGGTTGTAGCCAGCACGCTGGCCGAAGTCATGGTGCCGGTGTTTTCCGGCCGCATCGTCGATGCCATAGCCGGCGGCAATGCGGCGGATGGCGCGCTCAGCGCCTTTGTCGTCGTCGTCACTCTCGGCTTTACCAGCGTGACACTGCGTTGGTTCATCTTCAACGGCATCATCCGCCTCACACTGCGCATCATGGCGGATGTGGTCAATAACGGTTTCCACAAGGTGCAGCGGTTCTCGACCGACTGGCACGCCAATAGTTTTGCCGGTTCGACGGTACGCAAGATCACCCGCGGCATGTGGGCGCTCGACTCGCTCAACGACCTGCTGCTGGTCGCCCTGCTGCCCTCCATCGTCATGCTGGTCGGCGCCAGTATCGTGCTCGGCAGCTATTGGCCGATCATGGGCCTGATCGTCAGTGCGGGGTCGCTGATCTATATCGGCGTCACGGTAGCGCTTTCCATGGGTTTCGTGTCGCCAGCGGCAAGGCTTGCCAATGCCTGGGACACCAAGCTCGGCGGCGCGCTGGCCGATGCGATCAGCTGCAATTCGGTGGTCAAGGCCTTCGGCTCCGAGAACCGCGAAGAGGCCCGCTTGGGCCATGTGCTGGCCAAATGGGACAGCCGCACACGCAGAACATGGAAGCGCGGCACCTCGAGCGGCACGATCCAGGGCTTCATGATGGTATCAATGCAGGCCGGCATTCTGGGAACGGGCCTCATCATGTGGCGGCAGGGGCTGGCGAGCCCCGGCGACATCACCTTCGTGCTGGCGATGTTCTTCGTTCTGCAAGGCTATCTGCGCAATGTCGGCCAGGACATCCGCAACCTGCAGCGCGCCGTCAACGACATGGAGGAACTGGTGCTGCTCGACAAGATGCCGCTCGGCATCGAGGACAAGCCGCACGCCAAGCCGATTGCGATCGGCGCGGGCGAGATCGTCTTCGATCGCGTCACCTTCCAATACGGCGCTCATCCCGAGCCGCTTTACGAGGACTTTTCGGTCACCATCAAACCGGGTGAGCGCGTCGGCCTGGTGGGGCATTCGGGCTCAGGCAAGACGACTTTCGTCAAGCTCATCCAGCGCCTCTACGACGTGAACGCGGGCGCCATCCGCATTGACGGGCAGGACATCGCCGAAGTCCGGCAATCAAGCCTGCGCGGCCAGCTGGCCATCGTCCAGCAGGAGCCCATCCTGTTTCACCGCACGCTGGCTGAGAACATCGCCTATGGCAGGCCGAACGCCACCCGGCGCGAGATCGAGCAGGCGGCGAAACAGGCCAATGCGCACGGCTTCATCGTCGACCTTCCCAAGGGCTATGAGACGATGGTGGGTGAACGCGGCGTCAAGCTATCGGGCGGAGAGCGGCAGCGTGTCGCCATTGCCAGGGCCTTCCTGGCCGATGCGCCGGTGCTGATCCTGGACGAGGCGACGTCGAGCCTCGACAGCGAAAGCGAAGTGCAGATCCAGCAGGCCATGGAGCGTCTGATGGTCGGCCGAACGACGCTTGTCATCGCCCATCGCCTGTCCACGGTGCGCGCGCTGGACCGACTGCTGGTGTTCGACAAGGGCAGGATCGTCGAAGAGGGCGACCACCAGGCGCTGATCCGGCTCAATGGCGGCATCTATCGCCGGCTGTTCGAACGCCAGGCGCTGGAATTGACCAAGGGGCTGGTGGCTTAAAGGGAATGCCAGGGCTGGTGCTCTGGCATTTCTTCTGCATAGCTGCGGCTGAAGCCGGGCCAGGATCAGGATAGACGGAGCGCTTCTATGATCACCTTGAAGGCGGGCGAATTCTGGCGTTTGTCCGGGTAGTAGAGATAATAGCCAGGAAAGGACTGACACCAGTCGTCAAGAACCTGAATGAGGCTCCCCGCCTCGATTTCGCCGGCGACAATATCCTCCGGTACATAGGCGATGCCGTAACCTTTGACCGCGGCATCGATCATCGCATAGCTGGTGCTGAACGTCAGCTGCCCATCGACCCGTACCCGCAGCTCCCTGCCGTCTTTTGCGAACTCCCATGCATAGAGACCACCCGACGTGGATTGGCGGCTATTGATGCAGACATGGGCGACGAGGTCCTGAGGTTTCTGAGGAATCGTCCTCCTCGCGAAGTAGTCCGGCGATCCGACGGCGACGAGGCGCCAGTCCGGCCCGATCTTGACGGCGACCATGTCCTTGTCGACGCTTTCGCCAAGACGCACGCCCGCATCGAATCGATCCTCGACAATATTGCGAAAACCGTTGTCGGTGTTCAATTCCAGGCTGATATCGGGATAGTCCTTCAGCACATTGCATAATCTCGGCCAGACAAAGCTTTCCAGGGCGTGGTCCGATAGGGTGATCCGGACAGTCCCCGCGGGCTTGTCCCTGATCTCCATCAACTGGTCGATCTCTGTTTCGAGCTCCTCGATCCGCGGGGCAAGCGAGCGAATCAACCTCTCCCCCGCTTCCGTCGGCGACACGCTGCGCGTCGTTCGGGTCAACAGCCGCAAGCCCATTCGCGCTTCGAGCTTCTTGATCGTGTGACTGATCGTCGATTGGGACGTGCCGAGCCTCGCCGCCGCTTTCGTGAAGCTGCGCTCCTCGGCCACTGCGAGGAACCACAGCATGTCATTCAGGTCTTCCCGCTTCATGGATCGCCCTCTCCGTCTTCACGATTAATGTCGAGAATCGATAGGTTCCTGAGAATTGCAGCGACCGATGACAGAAGTCAGCTCAACTTATGTTGAGCACCAGGTGAATGACGAGTTCCCATCAGACCGGAAAAATAACGCCGACCCGGCACGTTCTTAGGACGGGGCGCATCTCTGGGAGGCGTCGCATTGACAGGTCCGGCTGGGAGTCGCTCTTCGCCTTCACGGCCCGGCTCCGGCCGCCTCATCGATCCGCAGCGCTCGCAGGGCGCTCGACGCGCGGGATCGTGCGGTGAATTTCGGCAGGAATGCTGACGAATGAGAGTGCGGTTGGGGCGGCGACAAGGCAGCATTCTCAGCCCCGAAGCCTGGGATCAGCGGACGAGGCTCACGACAGGGCGAAGATCCTGACCTCCCTGCCGATGCCCTGGAGTTCGGCCATGCGCGAGGCCGACGTGATGCCGCTGTCGCGCAGGATTTCGGAGACATTGATATCTTCGACGATCGCCTCGGTCGTCATGATCACATTGGGATCGGCGAGGCCCTGGACGCGGGAAGCGATATTGACGGTCTGGCCGAAATAGTCCTGCCGGTCGTTGAGGTTGACGGCGAGGCATGGTCCCTCGTGGATGCCGATCTTCAGCAGGAGGTCTTCGCTGCCGTGCTCGGCATTCAGCCGGCGCATTGCGTCCCGCATCCTGAGTGCTGCGGCCACCGCACGGTCCGGGCTCGGAAAGGTCGCCATCACGGCATCGCCGATCGTCTTGACGACGGCGCCGGCCTCGGTGGCGACGATTTCGTGTAGGACGCGGAAATGCGCCCGCACCAGATCGAAAGCGGCAAGATCGCCGACGCGTTCATAAAGCGCGGTCGAGCCCCTGAGATCGGTGAAGAGGAACGTCAGGCTGGTAATTTTCAGGCGCTGGTCGACGTCCAGCGTGTCGGTCCGGTAGATGTCGCGAAAACTCTGGTTCGTCAGCAGGCGCTTGGCTGTTAAAAACGCCCGCCTGCGGCCGAGCAGCTCGTGCAGGTCATCGCCGGCAACGCAGACATTCGGCACCACCCGTCTATCGGTATGGTTCTCGAGGGTGAGCCGCAGCAAGCCGGGACGCAGCGTCACGGTTTCGTTCAGCGCATGCCCCCTGCTGATGACCATCGAGAGATTCTGGCGTTCGTCGGTCGGCTCCCCCTGCACATCGATGAACTGGGCCGAATGCGTCACCGCGTCGAAGATGATGACGAATTGCGCCGGCAGCTGCAGCGACACGAACGCCTTTTCGCCGGGCGCCAGCTCGATCATCTCCAACAGGATGCGGTCGAACTTCGCCTCCAGATCCACAGGCAGGTCGACGCCGGAGCTGAAGAATATCTGGCGGTAATATTCGAGCGGCGGCAGCCGGTCGGGCTCGTGGGCGGCGATCCTGCGCACGCGCGGGCTGACCGTGAATGTGACCTCGACCATCTCGTCGAGGGTCGGTTCGTATCCGGCCGCGCAGAGGGCGCAATGATAGGTGTCCTGGACGACGCCTTTGAGGGTTGCGCCGCTGTCAAGGACGCCGCCGCAGCCCGGGCAAAGCACATTCCAGGTCATTTCGAACGCGCCGATGCGGGCCGCATGCAGAAAGGCAGCGATGGTTTTCTCTTCGTCCAGATGATGCTTGTCGGCGAAGGCGAGCGCATTGATGCGATTGAGATCACGATCGGCGCCATGCCTGACGACGTTTTCGATGCACTCGACCGTCTGCGGGTCAGCCGCCTGTCGCAGGGTGGCAAAAAGCACGTCCATTTCGCTCATCGGACACGTCTCTATGCTGACGATACGGCTGATGACGCCGGTCTGCGGATAATAACACGGGACGTTCCCAATAGAAATCAGACGGGTCCGAATGCCACCGGCCGAGGATCACCGCCACCGGAAATCGCGGCCATCGTATCGTCCGTTACTGCGTTGCATCACCACTGAGAAAATCGGTGGAAACCGCAAACAAAAAGTGAACATCACCCCCTCGACTTCCGCTACAATCAGTCGTTTCGGCCTCATCAGCCAGATCGCAAAGGAGAAACGATGGATCGACTCGTCGGCGCGGATGAAGAGGCTCGATCGATAGAACGGGTTGAGGAAGCCGGTCTTGGGCGCGACATTACCGCGATCAAAGTCGGCGACTGTCTCCTCGGCTACAAGGCCGTGCAGCGCCGTGTGCGGGGCGGCCGCTGGAACCATTTCCGTGGCCGGATGCGCGAGATCGAAAAGTTGATCCGCCATCGTCACGGCGAGATCGTGCCCGAGGCGGATGACGCATTGATCTATGTCGAGGTGATCGCCAGTCTCGCTTATGTCGAGTTCAAGGAAGGCTTCGTCGAGGTGGTTCTCGGCTGGGCGGCGCGATGGCTGCCTTGGGCCGGGAAAGCCGCGATCGAGGAAATCATCTACGAGCGGACGAAGGTGCGCTTTGCTGACCTGACCGCCGACGCGCTCGGCCACGCCCTCCATCTGAGCTATGCCGAACGCAGCGCCCTCGACATTCGCACCATTGGCGCCTTCGACGTGTCGAAGGCGAAACGGGCAAAACTGCAAAAGGCAAAGAGACGCCAGCGCGACCGAAGCCGAAAGGAGGAGCAGCGGCGGGCCGCCGGTGCCGTTTCCAGGGCCGACTACCTCGACAACTCCCTCGCCGCAGCCCGCCCCTGGGAGGCCTTCGGCATCAGCCGCCGCACCTGGGAGCGCCGCGGCAAACCGATGCCGGAACCAATGCCCGACGTCGCGCCGATTTCGCTCGCTGCCTAGCTCAGCGGCTTTTTCGCCTGTCAGCCGGGAGGCCCGAACCAGGTATTCATCGCCGCGTCGAGGCCGTCCCGTGACCCCTCGCCCACCCATGCCACATATCCGTCCGGCCGGATCAGCGCCGCACTCGGCGCTGCGACCGCGCCCAGCGCCGGCAACTCCCATGGCCCGTCATAGCGCGCATCGACCAGAGGCACGCGTTCTGACCATGGCGCGGTGTCGAGACTGCCGGGCGCGCCGAAGTTCAACAACACCGGTCTTGCATCTTTCAGAAGGGTAAAGACACGCAAGGGGCCGCCCGTCGTGACCAAGTCGAGGTCGGGCATGCGGCGGCCGAGCAGCGGGTGCCCCTTGCCGAAATCGTAACGGATGCCAAGTCCGGACATCTCGGCGGCGATCTTTCTGCGCGCCTCCTCCAGGGCGAGGAGCTCCAGGACGATGTCGCGCAGAGCTTCGGTGCGATCATCAGTGCGTTGCAACGCGACCTGCGCCATCGTCGTGCGCAGCACGCGGGCAGCGACCGGATGACGCTCGGCATGATAGGTGTCGAGCAAGGCCTCGGGCGATACGCCCTTCACCACCTCGGCGAGTTTCCAGCCGAGGTTCACCGCATCCTGCACACCGGTATTGAGCCCCTGTCCGCCGACCGGCGAATGCACATGGGCGGCGTCACCCGCCAGCAGCACCCTGCCCTTGCGGTAGACCTCGGCCTGCCGCGACATGTCGGTGAACCTCGAAATCCATTTGAGACTGTGGATTCCGTAATCGGTTCCGCAGGCGGCGATAAGCGCTTGCCGGAGATCGTCAAGCGTCGGCTCGCCTGTGCCGCCGGCCGTCTTTTCCGTGACCATGACGTTGATCGGACCTTCGCTCGCGAAGACCACCTTGCCGTCGCGGATTTCATATTGCTCGCGGCCGAAGGCATGCATGCCGAGCGCGGTGCGATGGACGCCGAGCGGCGGCTCTTCCTCCATCTCGGCCTCGGCGAGAATATTGCTCGTCGTCGCATCCGATCCCGGAAAGCCGATGCCGGCCAGCTTGCGAACCAGACTGCGGCCGCCGTCGCAGCCGACGAGATAGCCCGCGCGCAGTGACGATCCGTCGGAGAGTTGAAGGGTGACGCCGGTCCCATCCTGCAGGAAACCGATCAGTTCGCGTCCACGATAGATCGTCACCGGCAGTTCGCCGACCCAGCCGGCCAGGATGCGCTCGATATGCTTCTGCCGCAGCGCCAGCCCGTAATTGTGCCGGGTCGGGAAATCGCTGATGTCAAGCCGCGTGACCGCAAATCCGGTGACCTGGGCGATCTGCCCCTCCGCCAGGAACCGATCAACGATGCCGCGCTGGTCGAGAACCTCGAGCGTGCGCGAACTCAGACCGCCGGCACGCGAACCGACGATCTCCTGGTTCTCGCGCCGCTCTACGATGGCGACATCGACGCCCGCCAGGGCCAATTCACCCGCCAGCATCAGCCCCGTCGGCCCGCCTCCAGCAATCACGACCGCATGTTCTTTCATTCGCGAACTCCTCTGTTCAAACTGCCCGAGCGCAAATCCGCCATAGTGGGCCGACCCGGCCCGGCTGACGCTCCCCTATTTCCTGATGCCTGTTCGGGTGCCTTTTTCCCCTGTCGCAGGTCGTTCCCCCTATAAAAGTAAGCTCTCTACTGGTGGGAAGGACTTGCGACAGAGTTTCTGCCTTGCTTTCCAAAGCCCTGTTGGTCGCCGCTTGCGTGGTATCTGGCGGTGGAGCGCGGGCGTTTCAACACGACCGGACCGGGTGGGCGCCGGATCCGGCAGAATGCTTTCCCTTGCACCATTCGTTCTCGAACGGTGACCGATCAAAAAGCTGTTGCGACGCCTCTCACTGCGGAGCCGGCGCCTTTTGCGGGATGGTCTCGGCCGCTGGCTGCTCGGATGGATCGGCGGGATGGCCATAGAGCGTGTAAACG
This sequence comes from Rhizobium aethiopicum, assembly GCF_900094625.1. Taxonomy (GTDB): domain Bacteria; phylum Pseudomonadota; class Alphaproteobacteria; order Rhizobiales; family Rhizobiaceae; genus Rhizobium; species Rhizobium aethiopicum. The sequence goes on from NZ_FMAJ01000001.1 coordinate 607,633, forward strand.
GCACCCGCCACAATGCCGAGGACGAGAAGAGCGAGCACATAAGACATCATTCCGCGGATGGCCGTTTTCGGTGTCTTGTCCATCAGGGACCTCCAGGATCACTCAGGGGTCAAAGTCGATGCGGGCGCTTTTGGTTCCGAGAATGAAAAGTCTGGGGTTGTCCGCTTGCGCGAAGGCGGTGCAGATCACCACCCTGGATTCTGATTTTTGGTGCTTTGAAATCCCTCCATTTCAGGGGATGATCATCCCGGTCTAACGCTGGGTGTTGTCATGGAAAGTCACGAGCCGTTTCTGCGCGAGACGATTGCGCTATCCAAATCCGCGGTAGCAAACGGCGATGAACCGTTTGGCTCGGTCCTGGTCAAGGACGGCGAAGTCATCTTGCGCGCCGAAAACAGCGTCTTCACGGGCCACGATATGACGAACCACGCGGAGATGAATTTGGTCAAACTGGCGGCGCAGCACTACGACCCTGCTTTTCTCGCCAACTGCACGCTCTATACCAGCACTGAGCCCTGTGCGATGTGCTCCGGGGCGATCTACTGGTCGGGCATCGGGCGGATGGTGTTTGCGTGCTCCGAAACGCGGCTCGGCGAAATTGCCGGGATCGGGTTGAACGTACCCAGCCGGGCGGTGTTGCAGACCGGCGCGCGAGCCGTCACTGTGGTTGGCCCGACGGATCTTGAAGACGAAGCCGCCGAAGTCCACCAGGAATTCTGGCCGAAGCATCTGGGCAAGGTTTAGGCTCAGGCTCGTTGATCAGAGCCATCCGGTGACGGCGGCTGCGATGCAGATTGCCAAGAAGAAGGTGTGGGCGCCTCTATCGCAGCGGCTAACGATGCGCCACCAGTCCTTCAGCTTTGCGAAGGCTCGAACAGCAAAAAACACATCACCGATTGCAGCCTCCTTTTGGAGCGTCGGGGTTGGTGGGCAGGATTGCGCCAACTCGGCGGCGAACGGGAGCGACGAAAGATCACCGTCAGATCGAGACCTACCCCGCCATAGTGCCGCCATAGAATTCAGCCCAATCATGATTGTATAACAGGCGGATGCGAACGATGAGATTGCTGGTTCTCCTTGCTGCGGGCTTATTTCTGATAGCGGTGCATGCCCAAGCCCAAGTTTACGCGCCGTATGATGGATACGACGAATACGACGGCTACGGCTATGATGAGCCTTACAGCCCCTATCCCCCTCCTCCCTACTCCGAGCCAGAACCTGATTATCTGGAACCCTTTCCAGAACGTCGGGAGCCATCGACGCGCGCTGGAAGAGGAACCATCGTCATCGCCACGCGTGAACACACGCTTATCTACACCACGTCAGAGGGTGAGCAGTTTGCCTACCCCATCGCCGTCGGCCGCGAAGGCAAACAATGGTTCGGGACAACGCGGGTCGTGTCGAAACGACCGCATCCCGAATGGCGGCCGACAGCCAGCATGCGCCAGAAGAACCCAAGGCTCCCGGCAGTGGTGAAACCCGGGCCTGCAAATCCGCTCGGAACCCGCGCAATCTACCTTGCCGACGGACTGCTCCGCATCCACGGCACCAACGACCCCTCCTCCATCGGCACCAATGCATCAAGCGGATGCTTCCGGATGTACCGCGAGGATGTTGAGGAGCTTTACGATATGGTGCAGCCGGGGACCCAAGTGATCGTTCAGCGGTGACAGAGCATTGCCGAATTGTACCTGGGAATAGTGCTCTCGCGACGTGGTGCGTGTGTTTTTCGCTTGCCTGGGTTTTGTCGATGTCGCAACGGTGGATCACTCATTTATGTGCTGCAACGGCGAAGTGACCTGCAGTTGGGATGCCCGTTGCATCTTGACCTCATGGAAATGCCAGACCGCCAGAACCAAGGTCGTCACGATGAAGAAGGCGAGCGCTGCCAGATGGATTTTGCCGAGGCGGCGCGCGAAATAGGACTTGGCCTTGGCTTCGACAGCTTGGGCCATGGCCCTTCTCCGCTTGTCGTCTTCAAGGAGATGCCGAACTATGCGTCCATGTGACCGATCCTGCGCGCGGGGCCGGTCATCGTCCTTCGGTTCTGCATTCAACCCATGACGCAGGGCACTAAAGATCAGGATAGCCAGCAACACCCAGAGCATCAGGAAGGACATGCCAAAAAGGCGTTCGCTGAGGGTGGTCATATCCATTGAAGTCTCGGGGCTACAGAGCAATGGCCGCCCCTGCCAGCAAAGAGGAACTGCCGCATGATTTCAGCTCTATTCTGCGAGCCGACGAAGGGCCATGCCTACAAACAGCATAGCCATGAATATTAGCAACATGGTGCAAACGAAGACACGAAAGAAGTTCGCGAGGGGAGCAATTTTGACCCTGGAAAGCTGCTTCACAGGCACTCCGCGCGGTTTCGTCATTACCAAACCCAGATAACCAAATAATGCGAAAACCAAAAACATGGCCATATAGGGGTCCATCCAGTCGGGGACCCTGATACGGCGGGTAAGAGTGAACGCGATTGCTTGATTAGCCGAAAGCAACGTTAAAGAGGCAAATATGAAAACTGATTTTAGGTGCTTAGAAACATTCATGAATTCCCCCATAGTCACAACCACGCCCCATAGCTGCAGGGTGTCGGAATGCACGCGGATGTCAATTTATCCCATAGGCGCACTGGGACGGCGAAGCTTACCCCGTTTGGGGTAGGGCGCGATGTTCAGTCCGGGAAAATACCCCCGCCCAGCTCGCGAGGAGCGCTGTCGGCCCGTTGGAAGGCAAGGCGGGACATCAACGCCGCGTTAGAGGTTCCACAGTTCACAGAGCAGATCGAGGCATTCGCGTAGGTCACGGGCGAGTTTTAAGCTTGGTCCGCTTGCTGCTACCTGGGCGGACGACTTCACAGAGGGATAGCCTTTCTCGCCTCGCCGTCACGCATCGGCGTGTCGTACGGATTCGCGACCGCCACAGCCCGTAGGGAGCGATGCGCATCGCGGGACGGCTTTCGTTTCGACGGCGCGGACATTCTTGGAATTTATGGTGAGAGCGTCGGGGTTCGAACCCGAGACCTACTGATTAAAAGTCAGTTGCTCTACCGGCTGAGCTACGCTCTCCCTCTCCGCGGGTGTGAAGCACCCCGGCTGGAAGTGGGCGGAACATAGGCAGGTGACCCATTGCGGTCAACCGAAAAATTCGGCTTTTGCAAAGGTAAGGCACATTTCTCTCGCGCGCAAAGGCAGATTTCTCGCCCACGCGAAAAGGTGATTGGCAATCCCGGGCCTGCGACGCTAGGAACAGGGCGCAGATTGCAGCCGGAGAGAATGCGTGTCGATTGCCGATATTTCCCTGTGGAGCGCGTTGTTGGCAGGGGCGCTATCCTTTCTTTCGCCCTGCGTGCTCCCCCTCGTCCCTCCCTATCTCTGCTATATGGCCGGCATTTCGGTCGAGCAGTTCCGCGGCGGCGCCGCGGTTGCGGTCTCGCCCGATATCAGGCGCGGCGTGCTGTTTTCGGCGCTGCTCTTCACGCTCGGCTTTGCCACGGTCTTCGTGGCGCTCGGCGCCGGTGCGTCGAGCATCGGCATGGCGCTTCGCCAGCATCTCGATCTGCTCTCCAAGATCGGCGGGCTGATCATCATCGTCATGGGGCTGAATTTCCTCGGCCTCTTCCGAATCGGTCTGCTTGCCCGCGAGGCGCGCTTCCAGGCCGGCGGCAAGCCGGCAACGCTGACCGGAGCTTATATCATGGGTCTTGCCTTCGCCTTCGGCTGGACGCCCTGCATCGGGCCGGTGCTCGGCGCCATCCTCGGCGTCGCCGCCTCGCGCGAGACGGTCGGCTCCGGCGCCGGGCTGCTTGCCATCTATTCGCTGGGTCTTGCCATCCCCTTCTGGATCGCCGCCGGCTTTTCCGGCGCCTTCATGCGCTTCCTGTCGCGCTTCCGCCGTCATCTCGGCACGGTGGAAAAGGTGATGGGCGTCTTCCTCATCCTCACCGGCCTCGCCTTCCTGTTCGGCTGGGTCAGCGATGTGGCGATCTGGTTCCAACAAACCTTTCCGATCCTGATGCAAATCGGCTAGAAGAGATTCTTCCCCGCCGCCCATCCCGCGAAAACCGGACTTTCCCTTGGCCGACATCATCAGCCTGCTGCTGCCGTTCTTCGGCCTGATCCTGATCGGTTATGCCGCCGCCAAGGCGACGAAGCAGCCGGCCGAGGCGCTCGGCTGGCTGAATACCTTCATCATCTATGCCGCCCTACCCGCTTTGTTCTTCAAGCTCGTCTCGCGCACGCCGATCGAAGAGCTGACGCAGGTCGATTTCATCGTCACCGATATCGCGGCGACCTATGCGGTCTTCATCCTGCTCTTTGTCATCGGCCGTTTCGTGCGCGGCAATAGGCTTGATGAATGCACCATCCAGTCCTTTGCCGGCGCTTATGGCAATATCGGCTATATGGGGCCGGGGCTGGCGCTGCTGGCGCTCGGCGAAGGTGCTGCCGTGCCGGTGGCGCTGATCATCTGCTTCGAAAATGCGCTGCATTTCATCGTGGCGCCGGCGCTGATGGCGACAGCCGGGGACGACAAGCGCTCTCCCGGCCGGCTCGCCGCCGATATTGCCCGCAAGGTGGCGCTGCATCCTTTCATCCTGTCGACCGCGGCAGGCTTTGCGGTTGCCGCCTTGCACATCGATCAGCCGCTGGCGTTCCAGCGCCTGGTTGACTACCTCGCCCAGGCGGCCGCTCCCTGCGCGCTCTTCGCCATGGGCGTGACGCTGGCGCTGAGGCCGCTCAAGCGGATCCCGGCCGAGATTTCCTATATCGTGCCGGCGAAACTGATCCTGCACCCGATCGCGGTGTTCCTGGCGCTGACCGCTGTCGGCGGATTCGAGCCGGTGTGGATCCAGGCGGCCGTGCTGCTCGCCTCACTGCCGACGGCAACCAATGTCTTCGTCATCGGCCAGCAATATGGCGTGTGGCAGGAACGCGCCTCGGCTACGATCCTGATCACCACGGTGTTTTCGGTGGCGAGCGTCTCGCTCTGGCTGATCGCGATCCGCTCAGGCCTTCTTCCGCTTCAGCTTTTCCTTTAACGAATCCGGAATATCGCGGAAGCCCCGGCCGGGCTCGATACCCTCGCGCATGACGAGATTGCGCAGCGGCGGAATGGCCGAGAGGATATGCAGGCCGGCAGCGCGCAGCATCTGAACGGGGAGGAAATCGGAAAGCAGCGAGCGGTTGAGCAGATCGACGCTCGCGGTGCGCGTCATGATATCGGCTCGGCGGCGGCGGTCGAAGCTTTCGCCTGCATCAGCCGGCAGCGGCAATTCCGCCCTGTCGCAGAGGATATCGGTGAGCACCATGATATCGCGCAGGCTAAGGTTCAGCCCCTGCGCCCCGATCGGCGGGAAGACATGGCCGGCCTCGCCGATCAGCGCGATGCGCCCCTTGCCGAAACGATGCGCCATCATGCCGGAGAGCGGCCAGATCTGGACGCCCTCCTCGACATCGACCTTGCCGAGCATGGATTGCATCTGCGCCTCGACGAGAGAGCCCAGTTCGGCCAGCGGCAATTCCATGCGGGCGGCCGCTTCAGCGGGATCCTGCACCCAGACGAGGCTGGAGCGGCTTCCCGGCAGCGGCACCTGGGTGAACGGGCCGTGTCTGGTGTGGAATTCGCTCGAGATGTTCTGATGCGGCAGCGAATGGGCGAAGTTCAGCACCATGGCCGATTGCGGATAGGACCAGGTGCGCACGCCGATGCCTGCCGCATCACGAAGCGTCGAGCCGCGGCCATCGGCGCCGACGGCAAAATCGGTTGTCAGCACCTCTCCGCCGGCAAGCGTGATCGACACTCTCTCGGCTGAGATATCGATCGATTCGGCCATATCGGTGAAGCGGGTAATATTGCCCTCGCCGGCCGCGGCCGCTTCGAGGACATCGTTGAGCGCCTTGTTGGGGAAATTGTAGCCGAAGGCATCAAGACCAACCTCGGCGGCGCGGAAGGTGGTGGTGGGCGCCCGCAGCAGCCGGTCGGTGCCGTCGATGATGCGCATGCTGGTCAGCGGCGCTGCCGCCGACCGCAGCCTTTCCCAGAGCGTCAGGCGATCGAGGAAGCGGATCGATTGATCCATCAGCGCCGTGGTGCGCCGGTCTTCCTTTGCGGCAACCGGAGCCACCAGCGCCACGTTGCGGCCGCCGCGGCCAAGCGCGATTGCGGCGATCATGCCGGCGAGCCCGCCACCGATCACCGCGATTTCGAATGTCTTCATGCTATCATTCCGCCATCGTAAGAGGCGGCCCGGCCGCTTATGCGGCCGGCTTCGCCTGACGGCGCCAACTATAGCCCTTGCCGGCTTCGGCGTCACGCACCGCCGGCTGATAATGATGGGGAATGGACGGAAGGCGGTTTTCGGCCAGTCGCTTCAGCGCCGTGGCATTGCTGACCGCGAAACTGTCGATGCCGACGCGCAGCATCAGCGGCACCTGGTCGATCAGCACGTCGCCGACGGCGCGCAGCTCGCTGGTGTAACCAAGGCGCTGGCGCAGAAGCGAGGCATGGCTGAAGGCGCGGCCGTCGTTGAAGGCGGGAAAGGCGACGGCAACGATTTCGAGACGATCAAGGTAAGGCTGCAGCCGGCGCACGTCATCGGCCGGCTTGATCAGCACGCCGAGGCCGACATCGTTGCTCTCATCGGCCCTGGCGATCAGCTCGTCGAGGCTAAGCAGCGGCCTCTGCTCGCCTGTTGCCTTCACCTCCTCGGTTTCGATCACCCACGGATCGTTTTCGGCAAAACCGGTTTCTCTCCAGATCTTCGTCATCATCCCCTCCTTAAGCCGCTTCTGCGGCCGAGCCATAGAGCGCATCCTTGAAAGGCTGCGGCCCGACGCGGCGATAGGCGGCGAGGAAGTTTTCGGATTGATCAAGCCGCAGGCCGAGATAGGTGTCGACGATCGTCTCGATCGCATCCGTCACCCGCTCCGGCTCGAAGCCGCGGCCGATGATCTCGCCGATCGAGGTATGTTCGTCGCCCGAACCGCCGAGCGTGATCTGGTAGAGTTCGGCACCCTTTTTCTCCACGCCGAGCAGGCCGATATGCCCGACATGGTGGTGGCCGCAGGCATTGATGCAGCCGGAGATCTTGATCTTCAGCTCGCCGATCTCCGCCTGGCGTTCGGGATTACCGAAGCGGCGGGAGATTTCCTGCGCGACCGGGATGGAGCGCGCATTGGCGAGCGCGCAATAGTCCAGCCCCGGACAGGCGATGATGTCGGTGATCAAGCCGGCATTGGCTTCGGCCAGATTGATGGCGACGAGGCCGCGATAGACCGCTTCGAGATCGGCCAGCGCCACGTGCGGCAGAATGAGGTTCTGCTCATGGCTGACGCGGATTTCGTCGAAGGCATATTCTTCGGCCAGATCGGCGATGGCCTCCATCTGGGCGTCGGTAGCGTCGCCCGGAATACCGCCGATCGGCTTCAGCGAGATCGTCACCATGCCGTAATCGGGGTTCTTGTGCGGCTGCACATTCTGCTGAACCCAGCGGGCGAAGGCCGGATCGGCCTTCTTCCAGCGGGCGAGGTTTTCCCAGCCCTCAGCGCGCTGGGGCAAATCAGGCGGCGCGAAATAGGCGGCGATCGCCTCGACATCCTGTTCCGGCAGCTTCAGCTCGGTGTCCTTCAACGCGGCGAATTCGGCCTCGACCTGACGCGCCAGTTCCTCGGCGCCGGTCTCATGCACCAGGATCTTGATGCGGGCCTTGTACTTGTTGTCGCGGCGGCCATGCAGATTGTAAACGCGCACGATTGCCGTGGTATAGGAGAGCAGATCCTCCTCGGGCAGGAAGTCGCGGATCAGCTTGGCAATCATCGGCGTGCGGCCCTGGCCACCGCCGACATAGACGGCAAAGCCGATTTCGCCCTTGTCGTTCTTCTTCAGGTGCAGGCCGATATCATGGACCTGGATGGCGGCGCGGTCGCGCTCGGCGCCGGTGACGGCGATCTTGAACTTGCGCGGCAGGAAGGAGAATTCGGGGTGGACCGACGACCACTGGCGCAGGATTTCGGCATAGGGCCTGGGATCAGCGATCTCGTCGGCGGCAGCGCCGGCGAAGTGATCGGCGGTGACATTTCTGATGCAGTTGCCGGAGGTCTGCAGCGCATGCATCTCGACGCTCGCCAGATCGGCCAGTGCATCGGGGATTTCCGACAGCTTCGGCCAGTTGAACTGCAGGTTCTGGCGCGTGGTGAAGTGGCCATAACCTCGGTCATAGGTGCGGGCGATATGGGCGAGCATGCGCATCTGGCGCGCGCTCAGCGTGCCATAGGGAATCGCGATGCGCAGCATATAGGCATGGAGCTGCAGGTAGACGCCGTTCATCAGGCGCAGCGGCTTGAACGCGTCCTCGGCAAGCTCACCGGAAAGGCGGCGCTGAACCTGGTCGCGGAACTGCTCGACGCGCTCGCTGACAAAGGCATGATCAAATTCGTCGTAACGGTACATCGTCTTCCTCAGACTGCAATGAATTCGGGATCGGCAGGTGCGTAGCCCGGTGCGTATTCCATGGTCGGGCCCTGGGCACGGATGCGCTCGCGCAGGCGAAGCGGCCACAGAATGCCGTTGGTTTCCTGAACGTCGACGACGGCCACGTCAACGACCTCGTTGTCGGCATAGGACTTTTTGCCAATGGCTTCCAATGCTTCAACGGCTTCGTTGTGACGGGCGACAAGCGCCTCCTGCAGCGAGGTCGACCATTTGCCGTTGGCATCCAGCCAGACGGCAATGCCGTCCGTCAGCCGGTTGGCCGTCAGAACCTTGTCACCCATATTCAGCTCCTTGCAAGTTCCTCGAGCCGGGCGTTCGCACGCACCAGCGGCTCGGACAGTTCGAAATTGGCGCCGGCGACCGCATCGCCGATAATGACCATCACAGGCCCGGTCAGCTCGTCGCGGTGCTGCAGATCGGGCAGATCGGCAAGCGTGCCATGCAGCAGGCGGCGCTCGCTGCGGCTGGCATTCTCGATGACGGCGACCGTGGTCTCGGCGGGGATGCCGGCCTGCATCAGCCGCTCGGCGACCGAGGCGGCAACCGTGCGGCCCATATAAACGGCGATCGTCGCGCCGGATACGGCAAGGCTTGCCCAATCGGGCAGCACGTCGCCGGTGAGATCGTGGCCGGTGGTGAAGACGAGCGAGGAGGCGACGCCGCGCAGCGTCAGCGGCAGCTCGAAATCGGCGGCGGCAGCGAAGGCCGAGGTGATGCCGGGCACAACTTCATAGGTGACGCCGGCGGCGCGCAAGGCGGCCATCTCTTCCCCTGCCCGGCCATAGACCAGCGGATCGCCGGATTTCAGGCGGACGACGCGCTTGCCCTGGCGGCCGAGTTCGACGAGCAGCTCGTTGATCTCTTCCTGCGACTTCGAATGACAGCCCTTGCGTTTGCCGACGGAAAGCCGCTCGGCGTCGCGGCGGCCCATATCGACGATCGCCTGCGGCACGAGCGCGTCGTAGACGATGACATCGGCTTCCATCATCACGCGCTGGGCACGCAGCGTCAGCAGATCCTCAGCCCCGGGACCCGCGCCGACAAGCCAGACATGGCCGGCGACCTTGTCCATCGAAGCAAACAGCCGGTCGGCGGCGTGGCGGGCCTGCGGCAGGTTGCCATTGGCAACAGCGTCGGCAACCGGGCCGGAGAAGAACCGGCGCCAGAAGACCCGGCGGGAAACGCCGCGGGGAACCAGTTGTTCGACTGATTTGCGATAGCTCGTCGCCAGCGCGGCCAGACGCCCGAGTGAGGGGGAAAGAAGCTGGTCGATCTGAGCGCGGATCATCTGGGCGAGAACCGGTCCCGCGCCCTCAGTGCCGATCGCCACGGCGACGGGAGCGCGGTTGACCAGCGCCGGCGTGAAGAAATCGCAATAATCGGGCTGATCGACGGCGTTGGCCGGAATTCTGGCGGTGCGGGCGGCGTCGACGATTTCACGGTCGTCCGCTTCATTGCCGGTGGCGGCAAAAACGAGCGCTGCGCCCGCGACCTGTTCGGCGGAAAAGGCAGCGCGCACCGTCTCGATCCGGTTGGCGATCAGGAAGGCATGATAATCGGCTTCCGGCCGCTCGGCATAGGCAACGATCCTTGCCCTTGTGTTCAACAGCAGCCGCACCTTGGCGAACGCCTCGTCGCCATTGCCGAAGACAGCCGTCTTCTGGCCTTCCACGCGAAAGAAGGCTGGAAATACCGAAAGCTGCTCAGTCTTGGGAGACATCATCAATCCACTTCGAAGTTGCCAGAATATGCCCGTGATCGACAAGCGATTGAAGGAACAGAAATTCGAAAGCCCCGGCAAGCGCGTATTCTTTTGCTCGCCTCATCGGCGATTTGAGAAAAGTCAACCGTGCTGACGACAACCACCTGTTCCCACACTCTTTGTTGCGGTGCAGTGTAAAGCCTGTGACAAACGACGTCCACCGGCGTTTGCCGCATTTCGCTCGTGCCGCCAAGACGATAGACTGAGGAAAAACTGGAGATAGCAATGCCCGACAAGACCATCGCCGCCCGCCTGCTTTCGGTCATCGAGGACGATATCCTACCGCTGACCGAAGGCGGGGTTTCCTCGGGCAACAAGGTGTTCGGCGCGGCGATCCTGCGCAAATCCGATCTCTCGCTCGTTGTGGCCGAGACCAATAACGAGCTCGCCAATCCGCTCTGGCATGGCGAGGTGCATACGCTGAAGCGCTTCTACGAGCTTGGCGACAAGCCGCAGACGAAGGATCTGATATTCCTTTCGACGCACGAACCCTGCACCATGTGCATGTCGGCGATCACCTGGGCGGGCTTCGACAATTTCTACTATTTTTTCAGTCATGAAGATTCCCGCGATGCCTTCGCCATTCCGCATGATCTCAAGATCCTGAAGGAGGTCTTCGGGCTTGAACCCGGCGGCTATCGGAGGCAGAACGCCTTCTGGAACAGTTTTGCGATCGCCGATCTGATCGAAACCGAAGAAGCTCAGCTGAAGACTGCGCTGAAGGCGCAGACCGTCCGCATCAAGGCACGCTACGACGCGTTGTCGGCCAGCTATCAATCGTCGAAGAGCGCCAACGACATTCCGCTGAACTAGGGCCGCTCAATTGAGGCCGCTGAACCGAGGCATCATGGAACCTTCCAAAGACATTTCACGGCTGATCGAGATCATGGCGGCGCTGCGCCATCCCGAAACCGGCTGCCCCTGGGACATCGAGCAGAATTTCCAGACGATCAAGCCCTATACGATCGAGGAGGCCTACGAGGTTTCCGACGCGATCGAGCGCGGCGACATGGACGACCTCTGCGAAGAACTCGGTGACCTGCTACTGCAGGTGGTCTTCCATGCCCGCATGGCCGAGGAGGCCGGCGAATTCTCCTTCGGCGACGTGGTCAACGCCATCACCACCAAGATGATCCGCCGCCACCCGCATGTCTTCGACCGATCGGACGCCGACACACCCGACGCGGTGAAAATCCAATGGGACGAGATCAAGCAGGCGGAAAAACGCGAGCGCGCCGAGCGCCGGGCGAGGAGCGGGATCACCGAGGATTTCAAGGGCGGCTTCCTTGGCTCGGTGCAGCGCAGCTTTCCGGCTTTGACCGAGGCGCTGAAGCTGCAGGAACGCGCCGCCAAGGTCGGCTTCGACTGGTCGGCGCCCGAGCCGATCCTCGACAAGATCGAGGAAGAAATCGGCGAATTGCGGGCCGCACTTCGGGACGGAGACCGGGCGAAGGTCAGCGACGAACTCGGCGATTTGATCTTCGCCGTCGTCAACATCGGCCGGCATGTAAAGGCCGATCCGGAACAGGCATTACGGGGAACGAATACGAAATTCCGGCGCCGCTTCAATCATATAGAACAGGTTCTTGAAGCGGAAGGTGAGACGCTGGAGGATGCGACGCTCGAGCGGATGGAGGAAATCTGGCAGGCGGCCAAGGCGATTGAAAGAGCACTCGTGGCTGGGTAGGTCAGGCCGGGCTTGGCAAGGAGCTATCCCCACTCTCCGTCATCCTCGGCCTTGAGCCGAGGATCCATGCCACGACTATTGGTGGATGCGGTGGGGATGCTCGGCTCAAGGCCGAGCATGACGGAGGGTGGGGCTAAAATCGCCTGAGATAACCCACCGCCGTCAGCGCCGTAGCACCAAACGCGCGCCCTACCGCTCCCAATCCTCTTTCGCAGCCTTCGGGCCATTGCCGATGCGGCGTTCGAGTTCGGCGGCTTCGGTTTCCGACAGGCGCAGGTCGAGCGTGATCGAGCCATCCTCATTATCCTCGCGGCCGTCGACGATCGCGTGGTCGTAGAGCCAGGGCAGCAGCGCCAGCTTGTCGACGGGAAGGCGGATCGTCGTTTCGGTCATCACGCCGGAAAGCCTGCGGCTGATCTCATCCATCAGCGTATTGACGCCCTCGCCGCTGACGGCCGAGACGGCGACGACGTTACTGACGCCCGCCACCCTCTGCACCATCGTGTCGTGGACCTCAGGCTCCAACCGGTCGATCTTGTTCCAGACCTCGATCAGCCGCTTCTCCGCTTCGGCCTCGTCGATGCCGAGGTCGCCGAGGATGCGCATCACGTCGGAGCTCTGCGCCTGATTGTCGGGATCGGACATGTCGCGGACATGCAGGATGAGATCGGCTTCCAGCACCTCTTCCAAGGTGGCGCGGAAGGCGGCGACGAGATGGGTGGGCAGGTCCGAGATGAAGCCGACCGTGTCGGACAGGATGACGGTACGTCCGTGCGGCAGCTTCATGCGGCGCAGCGTCGGGTCGAGCGTGGCAAAGAGCATGTCTTCAGCCAGCACGCCGGCGCCGGTGATGCGGTTGAACAGCGTCGATTTGCCGGCATTGGTGTAGCCGACAAGCGCGACGATCGGATGCGGCACCTTACGGCGCTTGGCGCGGTGGAGCTGGCGGGTGCGCACGACCTGCTCCAGCTCGCGTTCGAGCTTGATGATGCGATCCTGCAGGAGCCGCCGGTCGGCTTCGATCTGGGTTTCGCCGGGGCCGCCCATGAAACCGCCGCCGCCGCGCTGGCGTTCAAGGTGGGTCCAGCTGCGGACCAGCCGGCCCTTTTGGTAGTTCAGATGCGCCAGATCGACCTGCAGCGTGCCCTCCTTGGTGGAGGCGCGGCGGCCGAAGATTTCGAGGATCAGGCCCGTCCGGTCGATGACCTTGGCGTTCCATTCCTTTTCGAGATTGCGCTGCTGCACCGGCGTCAGCGGATGGTCGACGATGACGAGACCGGAATCGCGCTCGTCGAGCAGCGCCTTGATCTCCTCGATCTTGCCGGTGCCGAGCAGCGTCGCCGGTCTCGGATCGTTGACCGGAACGATCGATCCGTTGACGACATCGAGGTCGATCGCCTGGGCAAGGCCCGTCGCCTCTTCGAGCCGGCTTTCCGGGGTGCGGGTCGAGGCCGATTCGGTCTGGCCGCCGCGGCTGCGCGATTTCAGAACCGGCACGACGACGGTCGCGCGCATATCGTCCCTGTGCTTGGCGGCCTCAGGGATGATCGAATCGTTCTTGGTATCGCGTGTCGAAATGACGGCTGATCCTGTTAGGACGCGGCTTCTTCATTCTCGAACATCTGCATCGGCTGGCCCGGCATGATCGTCGAGATCGCATGCTTATACACCAGCTGCGAGTGGCCGTCACGGCGAAGAAGAACACAGAAATTGTCGAAGGAGGTAACAACGCCCGTGAGTTTCACGCCGTTGATCAAAAAGATTGTCAGGGAAATCTTTTGCTTGCGAACAGTATTGAGAAATAAGTCCTGCAGATTCTGAGAACGTTCCGCCATCGCGCCGCTTCTTTCTTTATTGCCGACCTGAGCTGGCCGGTAGAATATCAATCAATCTCTCCACGCAAGAGCGGCAGCACCCTCATTCCGCCGGTCCAGCAAATCTTGGTATCAAATCGCAATCTTTTCCGCAACGTCGAAAAAGGCTTCGCGGACTTTCTGCGAGAGGCTGCCTGGGTGACCGTTGGCAATGGCCCGGCCATCGACGGAAACCACCGGAAAACAAATGCTTGTGGCCGCGGTGAGGAAGACCTCGCGGGCTGCGAGCATTTCTGAAACGGAGAAGTTCCGCTCGGCGATCTTCAAGCCCAGCCTGGCTGCGACATCGATCAATGTGGTGCGGGTAATGCCGCGCAGAATGCCGTGTTCGGCCGGCCGCGTCACCAGCGTTCCCTCCGAATCAACGATCCAGACATTGGTCGCCGCCCCTTCCTTCACCATGCCGTCGCCATCGACATAGATCGCCTCCTGGGCGCCGGCTTCCTTGGCCTGCTGGCGGGCCATGGCGTTCGGCAACAGGCCGACCGACTTGATGTCGACGCGGTCCCAGCGGTTGTCGATAACGGTGATCGCCTTGATGCCATTCGCATTCTTGGCGGCGATGATCTTCGGATCGGTGCTCTTCGCGGTTATCACAAGCGAGGGGGGCGTGCCCTCAGCCGGGAAGACATGGTCACGGCGGGCAACGCCGCGCGTCACCTGCAGGTAGAAGAGCCCGTTGCGCACATGGTTGCGGCGCAGCGTCTGACGAATGACCTGCGTCAGCGCCGCCCGGCTCATCGGCCAGACGATGCTGAGCTCACCGAGCGAACGGCCGAGACGGTTCAGGTGGCGCGTGAGGTCGACGATATAGCCGTGGCGCACCTCGCAGACCTCATAGACTCCGTCGGCGAACTGGTAGCCGCGGTCCTCGATATGCACGCTGGCATCGGAATGCTTGACGTAACGGCCGTTCACATAGGCAATTCTCGGCATGGGAAACCTGGTCTTCGGGAGGCGATAGAGGGATGCGGCGCGGCAATGGCCCCGCCGGAAGGATCAGACGCCGAGCGACTTCAGCTTGCGGTGCAGCGCCGAACGCTCCATGCCGACGAATTCGGCGGTGCGCGAGATATTGCCGCCGAAGCGGTTGATCTGGGCGATCAGATAATCCTTCTCGAACATCTCGCGGGCTTCGCGCAGCGGCAGCGTCATGATGTGGTAATCGTTCTTGGCCGAAACCTTCGGCAGCATGTCGCCAAGGTCGGTCGGCAGCATGTCGGCGGTGATCGCCGTGTCCGGCCCGTCGGTGCGGGCAAGGATCATCAGCCGCTCGATATTGTTGCGCAGCTGGCGGATATTGCCCGGCCAGTCATGGGCCTGCAGCACGGCCATGGCATCGTCGCCGATACGGCGCGGACGAATGCCGGCCTGTTCGGAAATCTGGCGCATGAGCTGATCGACGAGGAAGGGAATGTCCTCGCGGCGCTCGGCAAGCTGCGGCACACGCACCGGCACGACGGCAAGGCGATGATAGAGATCCTCGCGGAACCAACCTTCGGCGATGCGGCTCTCGAGATTATAGGCGGTCGAGGAAATGATGCGGACATCGACCTTGACGCGCTTGGAACCACCGACCCGCTCGAACTGCTGATCGACCAGCACGCGCAGGATCTTGTTCTGCGTCTCGCGCGGCATCTCGCCGACCTCGTCGAGATAGAGGATGCCGCGATGCGCTTCCTCGAGTGCGCCGATCTTGCGCGCCTGGCCAGGCGTGCCCTCGGTGCCGAAGAGCGCTACCTCCATCCGATCGGGCGTAATGTTGGCGGCATTCAGCGCCACGAAGGGGCCATTGGCGCGGGCCGACTTCTTGTGGATCATCCGCGCCACCAGCTCCTTGCCGGAGCCGGATGCACCGAGAATCATGATGCGGCTGTTGGTCGGCGACACCTTCTCGATCGTCTGGCGCAGCTGCGACACGGCAACCGAAGTGCCGATCAGCTCCAGGGCATCGCCGGTGCGCCGCTTCAACTCGGAAACCTCGCGCTTGAGCTTTGAATTTTCCAGCGCGCGTTCGGCGATCAGGATCAGCCGGTCGGCCTTGAAGGGCTTCTCGATGAAATCGAAAGCGCCGCGCTTGATCGCCGAGACGGCGGTCTCGATGTTGCCGTGGCCCGAGATCATCACGACCGGCAGGTCGGGATGGCGGGTCTTGATCTCATCCAGCAGCGACAGGCCATCGAGCTTGCTGCCCTGCATCCAGATATCGAGGAAGATCAGCCGCGGCACGCGATCGGAGATCGCCGCCAGCGCGCTGTCGCTGTCGTGAGCCGTTCGCGTCTCGTGTCCCTCGTCGGAGAGAATGCCGGAAACGATCTCGCGAATATCGTGCTCGTCGTCGACGACGAGAATATCAGAGGCCATAAACGCTTTCCTTGTCATTGGCGGCGGGGGCAGCGGGCGTCGGATCCCGCCGTGGCAGATGCACGCGGATCATTGCCCCTCTTCCCCGGTCGAAATCGGCGGGCGCATCATGCAGCTCGAGCTGCCCGCCATGTTCCTCGATGATCTTCTTGACGATGGCGAGCCCAAGGCCCGTGCCCTTCTCGCGCATCGTCATGTAGGGTTCCAGAATGCTGTGGCGGTTCTCCACCGGCAGACCACGGCCGTTGTCGATCACGTCGACGGTGAATCGGTCGCGGCCGGCATCGAAGGCGGCGCGAACGAGAATCTTGCGTTCGTCGCGTTCCTCACTCGGAACGGCTTCGATCGCTTCGACGGCATTCTTGATCAGATTTCCGAAAGCCTGGCCGAGCATGCGACTGTCGAACAGGCCTTCCAGCGGCTGATCGCCGAAATCCTGCTGGAAGGTAACGTGATGATTGCCCATTTCGCGCAGGAAGATGACGTCCCGCAGGATATCACGCAGGTCGCTCGGCTCCTTGGTCGGTTTCGGCATGCGGGCGAAGGCGGAGAATTCGTCGACCATGCGGCCGATATCGCCGACCTGACGGATGATCGTATCCGTGCACTGGTCGAATACGGTTCGGTCGTCCTGGTTGATCTGCTTGCCGTAGCGGCGCTGGATGCGCTCGGCGGACAGCTGGATCGGCGTCAGCGGGTTCTTGATCTCGTGGGCAATGCGCCTTGCCACATCACCCCAGGCTGTCGAGCGCTGGGCAATGACGAGGTCGGTGATGTCGTCGAGCGTAATCACATAGGATTCGCTCATGTCGCGGACTTCCTCGCGGGTGACCTGCACGCTCAGCGTCCTCACCGTGCCGCCGCGCACCAGCGCGATCTGCTTTCGGAAATCGCCGCGATGACGCACCGCCGCTTCGGTCAGCACCTGATCGACCTCGGGCGCGATATCGGCCAGCTGCTTGCCAAGCATCTCGTCGGCCGGAAGCGCCATCAGCGTCTCGGCCGAGCTGTTGACGATGGCGATCCGGCGATCCTGCTCGACGCCGATAACGGCTGCGGTAACGCCCGACAGCACCGCCTCGATGAAGCGCCGGCGGTCATCGACTTCGTCCTTGGCCTCGAGGATCTCGTCGCGCTGAGTGCGGATTTCCGAGATCATCTTGTTGAAGGTGCGCGAGAGATTGGCGACGTCGCCGTCGACGGCATGGACCGGCACGACGATATCCATATTACCCGATGCGACGCTGTCGGCCGCCGTGATCAGCAGGCGGATCGGCCGGACGATGCGGTCGGCAACGGCGATCGCCGTCCAGATCGCTGCCAAGAGCACGATCAGCGCGAAACCGATATAGAGCACTGCGAAGGCAATCTGCAGCGAGAAGCGGTTGGCCTCCATAGAACGGTATTCGGTGGCGTTCTCCTCCATCATGCGCATGGCGCCCATGACCTTGGGATCGACGGCCCGCACCGTATAGAGGAAGGTGCCCTGGATGGCGTCGAGCTTGATGATGGCGCCGACCAGGTTGGTGACACCGGGCGGGATCAGCGTCGGCTGGCCGGCCGCCGCCTTTTCCAGCGCGTCCTGCGGAATCGCCGGCAGCGGTTTTTCCGTGGTGATATCGGCCTGGACGACCACCGAGCCGTCGCGTTCGACGAGAAAGGCGCCGAGCAAGCCGCGCCCCCTCGCCTGTCGCGTCATCAGTTCGGCAAAACCCGTGCGGTCGAGGCTGTAGAGGGCGCGGTTGCGCTCCAGGTCGTTGGCCATGGAGACCGTCTGCCCCTGCAGATAGCTGGCGTTCTCCAGCATATAGGCCTGGCCGATATTGCGCGACGAGCTGACGATCGACTGGGTGCGCAACGCAAACCAGCGGTCGAGGCCGGCATTCAGCGTGATGCTGGCAAAGATGGCGACGAGAATCGCCGGCGTGATCGCAACAATCGAGAAGAGCACGACGATGCGGATGTGCAGGCGTGCGGCCGCCCTGCCCCGTGTACGCGCCTTGAGCAGCCTTGCCACCTCGCGGGCGATGAGCGCCAGCAGCGTCAGGACGAAGAAAGAATTGACGATCACCGAAGTGATGACGACATGCGACGTCGGCGCGATCGGCGTCAGCCCGAGCAGCACGAAGAGTGTCACCGTGGCGCAGAGAAGCGCGCCGCCGGCGAGCACGAGGCCCGGCACGGCGAAAAGGGCGCGGCGATCGGTCACTGTCGTCACCGCCTCGCCCGCCGCCGGCGCTACCCCATCCTGCGTCATTCGGCCTCTCTTCAGACGGCCCGCCGCCGTCCCGCCATCCGATCGAAGCCAAAGAACGCCGGCTCAGGAAAGCCAGCGTCGAAACGACTCGATCGGGAGCGAAATGTCCAAAACCCTTGCGTGACCTTTAAGCAACGCATTGTGGCGAAAGTGCAACGCCGGCCGTCACATTGTCAAGCCGCGCGGGCGCCCGCAGCGCCACAGTTTTGGTGACATGCCTAGAAGCGACGCGGTCCTTCGGGTTTGTTGCCGACGATCCCGTCAATCCGCTCCAGCACCTCCGATGTCATCTTGTGCCGATGTGAGAGCGCCGCGAGATTGTCCTGCAGCTGGCTCGCGCGCGAAGCGCCGAGAATGACTGTGGAGACGTTGCGATTGGCGAGGCACCACAGAAGGGCGAGATGGGTGATCGACAGGCCGATCTCGTCTGCGAGCCGTGCCAGTTCGCCGACTTGTTGGAGCTGGGCGCGGCCGGCATCGCTCGACCATTTTTCCTTCAGCCATTCGTAGCCGGGCAGGTTCATGCGGCTGTCAGCGGGCACGCCGTTATTGTACTTGCCGGTCAGGACGCCGGAGGCGAGCGGCGACCAGATCGTCGTGCCAAGGCCGATCAGGTCGTAAAGCGGGAGGTAATCAGCCTCGACCTTCTGGCGTTCGAAGATGTTGTACTGCGGCTGTTCCATGGTCGGCGGTGTGATGCGCAGGTCGCGGGCAACGGCGTAGGCTTCGGTCAACTGCTGGGCGGACCATTCGGAGGTTCCCCAATAGAGCACCTTACCCTGCGAGACGAGATCGTGCATCGCCCGCACCGTTTCCTCGATCGGCGTGTCGATATCCGGCCGGTGGCAGAAATAGAGGTCGAGGTAATCGACCTGAAGCCGCTTCAGTGCCGCATGGCAGGCATCGGTCACATGCTTGCGCGACAGACCGCGCTGCGTCGGCTTCTGGCCGCCCCAGAAAACCTTGCTCGAGACGATAAAGCTGTCGCGGCTCCAGCCCAGGGACTTCAGCGCCTCGCCCATGACGATTTCGGATTTGCCGCTTTCATAGCCCTCGGCATTGTCGAAGAAGTTCACCCCGTTGTTGTAGGCAAGCCGCATGAGATCGACAGCGTCGCCGCCGTTCACCTGCTTGCCGAAAGTGACCCATGAGCCGAAGGAGAACTCACTCACCTGCAAGCCCGACTTTCCCAAACGACGATATTCCATCACGCAGCTCCCGGAAATTGAACATTGGCCGACCGTTCACCGAGGCCGGCACCACACGATCGATCGGCGACCGATCCGCCTAATCTATGGCGTCGACAGCGATATGCGAGGCGCAGCCCGCCAAATTGACCGTTATGAAACATGATGTCGCAGTCCCGCCGGTCCCGACCGCATAGAAAAGGGCGCTCCACGACATCGGTCGGAGCGCCCATGGCGTGCTGTCGACGACAGTTGCGGCGGAAGTAGACAGCAGCAACGGCAGATGACGAGATTCGGAACGGATAGGCAACATGCGCGCGCAGTTTGCGACACTGCCGCCCGCCGATCGACCCCGTTATCCACCAGTTATCCACAGCCTATCCACAGGCGCGGCGACGACGACCACAGCAACTTCAATGACATTTGCCCGATGGCAAACAATAGCTCCCAAATACTATGTGACCATCGGATGACACTGCACTTTTGTTTGCGGACGCAGATACAAACCGCAATCGGGCTCGGATAGATTTGATTTTGTTCCCGACCGTGGCGGCGGATCCTGGGAGGAGGTGGCGGTGGGCAAACGAGGAGCCCACCGCCGTTTTTCAGGCGGTGCGGGAGCTTCTGTAAACAGAGACGCCGAGTTCCCTGATCTTCTTGCGCAAAGTGTTGCGGTTGAGGCCGAGAAGATCGGCCGCCTTGATCTGATTGCCGCGCGTTGCCGTGAGCGCCGCGAGAATCAGCGGATATTCCAATTCGGTCAGCACGCGGTCATAGAGGCCTGGCGGCGGCAGGTTTTCGCCGAAGCTTGCGAAATAGCTGCGCATGTTCTCCTCGACCGCCTGGGCGATCGTCATCGACCCGCTGCGGATCGGCCCCTTGTCGATCGGGCTGTCGGGCACATCGGAGCGCAGCTCGGCATCGATAATCTCTCGGGTGATGACATCCTGCGGATAGAGCGCCATCAGCCGGCGAATGAGGTTCTCCAGCTCGCGCACATTGCCCGGCCAGGCATAGGCCTTCATCAGCTCCAAGGCCTCCTGGTCGAAGCGTTTGGAGCCGAGGCCTTCCTTTTCCGCCTGCTGGATGAAATGGCGCACGAGATCGGGAATGTCCTCGGCGCGGTCGCGCAGCGGCGGCAGGCGCAGCGGCACGACGTTGAGGCGATAGTAGAGATCCTCGCGGAAGAGCCCCTGGTTGATCGCCTGCTTCAGATCCTTGTTGGTGGCGGCGACGATGCGCACGTCGGTGCGGATCGGCGTGCGGCCGCCGACGGTAGTGTATTCGCCTTGCTGCAACACCCGCAGAAGCCGCGTCTGGGCGTCCATCGGCATATCGCCGATCTCGTCGAGGAAGAGCGTGCCGCCTTCGGCCTGCTCGAAGCGGCCGGTCGAGCGGGTCTGCGCGCCGGTGAACGCGCCCTTCTCGTGACCGAAGAGTTCCGACTCGATCAGATCGCGTGGGATCGCGGCCATGTTGATCGCGACGAAGGGGCCGTTGCGGCGCTTGCCGTAATCGTGCAGGGCGCGGGCGACGAGCTCCTTGCCGGTGCCGGATTCGCCGGTGATCATCAGCGTCAGGTCGGTCTGCATCAGGCGGGCGAGCACACGGTAAATTTCCTGCATCGCCGCCGAGCGGCCGACGAGCGGCATGCCGTCCTGCATGTCCTCTTCGAGCTTGGCGGGCTTGCGCTTCGGCTCGGCCAGCGCCCGGCCGATGATGCCGATCAGCTCGGTCAGGTCGAATGGCTTCGGCAGATAGTCGTAAGCGCCCTTCTCCGAGGCCTTGATGGCGGTCATGAAGGTGTTCTGGGCGCTCATGACGAGAACCGGCAGGTCGGGGCGGGCCTTCTTGATGCGCGGCAGCAGATCGAAGGCGTTCTCATCGGGCATCACCACGTCGGTGACGACGAGATCGCCCTCGCCCGCTGAAATCCAGCGCCAGAGGGTAGCAGCGTTGGAGGTGATGCGAACGTCATAACCGGCGCGGCTCAAGGCCTGGTTGAGCACGGTGCGGATGGCCGCATCATCATCTGCAACGAGGATCGTGGCTGTCATCGAGAAGGTCCTGTCGAGCTTGCGGAAGAAGCATCCTCGAGCGAGGCGTCCTTCGACGCCGGCATGAGAACGCGGAAAGTCGTGCGGCTGTTCTGGCTGTCGCATTCAATGATGCCGCCGTGATCGCCGATGATCTTGGCGACCAATGCGAGGCCGAGGCCGCTGCCGTTCGTCTTGGTGGTGATGAAGGGATCGAAGAGATGCGGCAACAGGTCGGTGGGCACGCCGGGGCCATTGTCGTGGACGCAGAACTCCAGCGGCAGCGAGATCTTTTCACGCGTGCCGGCGACCGACAGACGGATGCCGGGGCGATAGGCCGTCGTCAGCATGATCTCGCCGTCTGGCCGATCGCCCACGGCTTCGGCGGCGTTCTTCACCAGGTTGAGAAAGACCTGAACGAGCTGATCCCGATTGGCATAAACCGCCGGCAACGACGGGTCGTAACTCTCGGTGATGCGGATGTTGCGGGCAAAGCCCGCCTTGGCGACCGCCTTCACGTGATCGAGCACGGAATGGATGTTGACCGGCATGCGGTCGACCGGCCGTTCATCGGAAAAGACTTCCATTCGATCGACCAGCGATACGATGCGGTCGGTTTCGTCGCAGATCAGCCGGGTCAACGCCCGGTCATCGTCGACCGCGGACTGTTCGAGCAACTGCGCAGCACCCCGGATACCGGAGAGCGGGTTCTTGATCTCATGCGCCAGCATCGAGGCGAGACCGGTGACCGATCGGGCCGCGGCGCGATGCGTCAGCTGCCGGTCGATCTTGTCGGCCATCGATCGTTCTTGGAAGACGATGACGACGGCGCCGGTTTCGCTCAGCACCGGAGCGACATAGAGATCGACGAGCTTGTCCTGGCCAAGCCGCGGCGAGCTCAGGTCGACACGGTATTCGTTGACCGGCGCCTTGCGCTCGCGCACCTGGTCGATGAGCGCCAGCAGCGGACTGCCGAAGGGGATGAAGGTCGAGATTCGGTAACGCGCCAGATGCGAGGCGCTGGCGCCGAAGAAAGCTTCCGCTTCCCAATTGGCGAAGGCGACGAAACCGGATTCATCGACCATGATGACCGGGTTCTGGATGGCGTTCAGCACGGCCATGGCAACGGTTCCGCCGGCGTGGTCGGGCGGAGATGTCGTATCCTTCGTCATGCCGCCTCCCGGCTGTCGACAACCGCTGTGTCAAGTGCATCGTGAAGCCGCGCAGCCACCTCGCTCGGGTCGCGCGAGGTCATGATCTCAGCCTTCTCGCCGCCGGCGAGTGCGGGGGCAAACCGCTCGAGATACCAGCCGAGATGCTTGCGGGCATGGCGGATCGCCACTGCCTCGCCATAGAAATCGAGCATCATTCGGTAATGTTCGACGGCGATATCGGCAATGTCCTCGCGTCGCGGCTCGACCGCCCCGGCGAGCACGCCGGCATGCCACGGCCTGCCCTGGCAGCCCCGGCCGATCATGACGGCATCGGCGCCAGAGCGGCGCAGGATTTCCTGCGCATCGTCGGCGGTCTCGACGTCGCCATTGGCGATCAGCGGAACCGAGATCACATCACGGACGGCGCGGATCGCATCCCAATCGGCACGGCCCTCATAAAACTGCATGCGGGTGCGGCCATGGATGGTCACGAGCTGGATGCCGGCCGCCTCGGCGCGGCGCGCGATCTCAGGCGCGTTGATGGAGTTCTCATCCCAGCCGAGGCGCATCTTCAGCGTCACCGGAATGTCGACGGCCCTGACCGTCGCCTCGATCAGGCTGAGCGCATGATCGGGATCGCGCATCAGCGCCGAGCCGGAATAACCGCCGATCACCTTCTTTGCCGGACAGCCCATGTTGATGTCGATGATATCGGCGCCATGATCGGCGGCGATCTTCGCCGCTTCCGCCATCCAGTGCGCCTCGCGCCCGGCGAGCTGCACCATATGCGGCCGGAAGCCGGCAGCCTTCAGCCGCGACCAGGATTCGGCCGTGTCGTTGACCAGCTCGCGGCTCGCCACCATCTCGGTGACGACGAGGCCGGCGCCGAAGCGCCAGGCGAGCTGACGGAAGGGCATGTCCGTCACGCCGGACATAGGCGCCAGCACAACGCGGTTCCGCACGGACACGGGTCCGACTCGGAAAGGCGCTGCGAGATTCTTGCAAATCAAATGATTATCTTTCAGGCACACCATGGAACTGCATTATTTTTAGCCATAGATCCGTGCCTTTGCCAAGGGGGATCGGATCGGAATTGATATTTTTCGGGCAGATGCTGGAAAAGGCCAGAGCAAGAGGTTAGAGCACTCCGGTCAATTCCGCATGGTTTAGGGGATTTATGCTGCAAATGCCGTCCAAGCAACCGATATCGGCTGGCATTGTGATCGTTGCCGCCGGCCGCGGCGAGCGCGCCGGATCCTCCCAGGAAGGCCCCAAGCAATATCGCCTGATCGGCGGCAAGCCGGTTATCGTCCATACGCTTGAAAACTTCATGACATGGGAAGCGGCAACCGAGATCGTCGTCGTCATTCATCCCGATGACGAGGCATTGTTTGCCAAGGCGTCTCATCACATCATCTCGGCGACGCCGATCCAAACGGTGCATGGCGGCGCGACAAGGCAGCAGTCCGTGCTTGCCGGCCTTCGATACCTTAAGGACAAGAATGTCAGCCACGTGCTGATCCACGATGCGGTGCGGCCCTTCTTCGACCATGGGCTTCTCGACCGCATTGCCGAGGTGCTTGCGAACGGCGCGCAGGCGGTGCTGCCGGCCATGCCGGTCATCGACACACTGAAACGCGCCGACAGCGCCGGCACTGTATTGACGACAGTTTCGCGCGAGCAACTCTATGCGGCGCAGACGCCGCAATCCTTCGCCTTCACAGCGATCGTCGAGGCGCATGAGAAGGCAGCGGCGAGCGGGCGAAGCGATTTTACCGACGACGCCTCGATCGCCGAGTGGGCGGGCATTCCGGTGACGATCGTCGAGGGCATGCCCGACAACGTCAAGCTGACGGTCAAGAGCGATATCGCCATGGCTGACGACAAACTGTCGGCCTCGCTACTTCCCGACGTACGCACCGGCAACGGTTATGACGTGCACCAGCTGGAACCGGGCGACGGCGTGACACTCTGCGGCGTGTTCATTCCGCACGATCAGAAGCTCAAAGGCCATTCCGATGCCGACGTCGCGCTGCATGCACTGACGGACGCGCTGCTTGCCACCTGCGGCGCCGGCGATATCGGCGATCATTTCCCGCCCTCCGACCCACAATGGAAGGGGGCGGCCTCGAAGATCTTCATCGAGCATGCCGCCCGCATCGTGCGCGAACGCGGCGGCACGATCATGAATGCCGATGTCTCGCTGATCGCCGAGGCGCCGAAGGTCGGCCCGCATCGCGCGGCCATGCGGGCAAGACTGTCGGAATATCTCGGTATCGATATTGAACGATGCTCGGTCAAAGCGACGACCAATGAGAAGATCGGCTTCGTCGGCCGGCGCGAAGGCATCGCGGCGATCGCCACAGCGACCGTCGTCTATCGCTGGAGGAAATAATGGGCCTGTTTCCCCAGGATATCCAATCGGCGGCAGAGGCGATCATCCGCGAATTTACCGCCGCCGGGCTGATGATCTCGACGGCCGAATCCTGCACCGGCGGGTTGATCGCCGGGGCGCTGACCGAAATATCGGGCTCGTCCGCCGTCGTTGACCGTGGCTTCGTCACCTATACGAACGCGGCGAAGATGGAGATGCTCGGAGTGCAGGAGCAAACGCTGCTCGGCTTCGGCGCGGTTTCCGAAGAGACCGCCCGGCAGATGGCGCATGGCGCCCTCTTCCGCTCGCGCGCCGAAATCGCCGTCGCCGTCACCGGCATTGCCGGCCCCGGCGGTGGGTCGCCGGAAAAACCGGTCGGGCTCGTGCATCTCGCCGCCAAATCGCGCGCCGGCGCACTCATCCACCGAAAGATGCTTTACGGCGATATCGGCCGCGGCGCGGTGCGCCTGGCAACGGTCAAGACCGCGCTGGAGATGGTGCATTCGCTAATGGCCGACTGCCGCCGGCCGTAATCGTTCGTCACGCCGTCGCGTAGATCCTGTGCGCCCTCGTCTCGAAGGCCTCGGTGAACATGCGGAAGGCGCGGTCGAACATCGAGCCCATCAGCGCGCCGAGAATGCGGCTCTTGAACTCGTAATCGATGAAAAAATTGATGGTGCAGCCGCCGGTCGGCGTTTCGGCGAAATGCCAGCGATTATCGAGATATTTGAACGGCCCGTCGATATATTTGACCTCGATGACCCGCTCGGCCCGGTTCAACAGTACCTGGGTCGTGAAGGTCTCGCGGATCGCCTTATAACCGACGGTCATGTCGGCGACGAGCAGGACCTTGCCGTCGCGCTCCTTGCGGCTCCGGACAACAAGCGCTTCGCAGAGCGGCAGGAATTCGGGATAACGCTCGACATCGGCAACGAGATCGAACATCTGGTCGGGCGTGTGCGGGACGGAACGGTGCGTTTCGAATTGCGGCATAGGCGGCACTTAAGCGGGCCGGTCCAGAAGATCAAGGAGCTCGCGCATGTGGCGGCGGGATTTTAGCTGGACAACGGGCACATCGGGACCATGTTCGGCGATGCCGGCCGCGATACGCGGCGCAAATTTCTGCTCGAAGGTCCAGATGAAGCGGAGGAACTCCAGATCGATCTTCTCCGTACAGCCCGAGGCCATTTCCGGGCGGGTGCGGCCGATCCATTTCGCCCATCGGCTGATCACACCGCCGATGCAGAGCAGCCGCGGCATGCGGACCCAGATGACGAAATCGGTCCGCGGCATCCGAATGTCCAACGAGGACGGATTGGTCCCGTCCATGATCCAGCGTTCTTCGAGGATTCGGGTGGCGATGATACGTCGCTGCTCCGCCCTGTCGCGCGTCACCCAGCCGGGAAGCCAATAAACGTCGCGGTCGAGAGATATGTAAGGGAGCCCGCAGTACCGGGCAATTTTTAGCGACAGCGTGGATTTGCCGCCGCCCGAGCAGCCGACAACGAGAATGCGCCGGGCCGTTCGGATATGTTCCGCCGCGTGTTTTATGTCGATGATCTGCTGACACAGCGGCAACTCTGCTCTCTGGTCCATCGGATAACTCCGTTGCCCGCCGGTGCCTTCGCGACCGTACTCCTAAGCACACAGAGCAACGAACTTACGGGCTTCTTTGCGCGATCTTATGATAACGGTGGATTTTATAAGCCCATGTTTCCGGAGCGTTGCTTCGATCGAGGGTGCGGCATTCCGTTCGAAATTCCATACATAGACAAGCGCCTCCAGCGAAATGCGTTCAGGACAGCCGGCCGGCAATTCCGGGCGATTTCGTCCGAGATGGCGGAACGCTCTCGATATCATCCCCCACAGGCATGCATATCTTGGCAGACGAAGCCAAACGACGGCCTCGGCACGCGGCAGGCGAAGATGAAAGGAATTGAGGCCGGTTCCATCCATGATCCAGCGTTCTGCCGCCACGGCATCGCCGATAAGGCGGTTAATCTCGTTGCGCGGCCTCTTTCTCCAACCCGGCAGCCAGTAGAAGTCGCGATCCATCGAGATGTAGCGAAGGTCGAGCGCTTGCGAGAGCTGTTTTGCAAGCGTGCTTTTGCCGCTGCCGGGGCAGCCGATCACCAGGATACGATCGGCATCGGCCAGCGTTGATTGATCCGGATATGACATTCATCGTCGCCTCAAATGCGACACCTCGGCCAAGGAGATCGCCGCTGCCTGCCCCTCATCCGCCTGCCGGCACCTTCTCCCCGTAAACGGGGCGAAGGGAATATGTCGCGACCTCTCCGCCCCTCGCTAGCCTCTCGCACGGCACTTCCCCTCGCCCCGCTTTTACGGGGAGAGGGTTAGGGTGAGGGGCAGCCATCGGCGCGAATGGGGCAGCAGAGAGACGAGCCGAGCAGCCGCAGCGTGGTTAGCCGCTTTATCAGCAGTCCGACAAAACAAGCACTCCAAACCTTACTCGGCTGCCAGCAGCAGCTTCTTTTCCCGCGCTGCCCGCAGCCTTGTGAAATCATCGCCGGCATGGTGTGAGGAGCGGGTCAGTGGGCTGGAGGCGACCATCAGGAAGCCTTTGCTGTAGGCGACGGTTTCGTAGGACTTGAATTCTTCGGGCGTAACGAAGCTTTCGACCTTGTGATGCTTGCGGGTCGGCTGAAGGTACTGGCCGATCGTCAGGAAGTCGACATCGGCAGTGCGCAGGTCGTCCATCAGCTGCAGCACTTCATTGCGCTCCTCGCCGAGCCCGACCATGATGCCCGACTTGGTGAACATGGTAGGATCGAGTTCCTTCACCCGCTGCAGCAGGCGGATGGAATGGAAATAGCGGGCGCCGGGGCGAACCGTCAGATAATTGCCGGCAACCGTTTCCATATTGTGGTTGAAGACGTCGGGCTTGGCGGCAACCACGCGCTCCAAGGCACCCGGCTTCTTCAGGAAGTCAGGCGTCAGGATCTCGATCGTCGTTGCCGGCGAGGCGGAGCGAATTGCCCAGATCACCTTTTCGAAGTGTTCGGCGCCGCCGTCCTCGAGATCGTCGCGATCGACCGAGGTGATGACGACGTGGCTGAGGCCCATCTCCCTGACCGCCTTGGCGACATTCTCCGGCTCGGCCATGTCGAGCGCGTTCGGCTTGCCGGTGGCGACATTGCAGAAGGCGCAGGCGCGGGTACAGATCTCGCCCATGATCATGAAGGTGGCGTGCTTCTTGTCCCAGCACTCGCCGATATTCGGGCAGCCGGCCTCCTCGCAGACGGTGACGAGCTTGTGCTCCTTCACGATCGCGCGCGTCTCGGCATATCCCTTGGAGGTCGGCGCCTTGACGCGGATCCAGTCCGGCTTGCGCATGACCTCCGTATCCGGCCGATGCGCCTTCTCGGGATGTCGCACGCGCTTGGCGTCGGGATTGATCGTGTCGAGGATGGTCACCATTGCAATTTCAGCTTTCTATCGCCCCTGTGCGGCAAATCATCAGGACCTAGCGCCGCACCAGCCGCGCAAGGAATATCAGCAGGCAGGCGCCAAGGAAACCCGTCACGAAATAACCGAGTCGCCCGCCAGCCAGTTGAACGTGAAACTGGGCGAGGATCGCGGTGGCAACGACCGAGCCGACGATGCCGAGCACGATGTTCAGGAAAACCCCGTATCGCGCATCCATCAGCTTGCCGGCGAGCCAGCCTGCGAGCCCGCCGATGATAATTGCCGAAATCCAGCCCACGCCTTCCATGCCTGTCTCGCCCTCAAACTGCGCTAAGCGACCGCCCTTGCGACCAGAACCACGATGATCGCGCCGACGGTCGCGTGGATGATCTGCACGACCAGCGCATTTTCAATGCCCAGCGAAATGCCGAGCGCGCTGAACAGATATCCGCCAACGAAGGCGCCGATGATGCCGCTCAGCAGGCATCTGATCAGGCCGCCGCCACCGACGACCAGACTTGCCAGGAATCCCGCAACCAGACCGATCAGCAAAAACACCAGCAACGCCTGCGTCTCCATAGACATGATGATTTCCTTTCGTTTCTTCCAGCCCCCGGCCTAGCCCATCCCGGAGGACGGATTGGCCGCCTCGGGATAGCGGGCAGCCTTGGAAATTATCAAGCGTTCAGCACGCGGCCATAGGCATCGAGCACCGCTTCCTTCATCGTTTCCGAAACGGTCGGATGCGGGAAGATGGTGTGCATCAGCTCTTCCTCGGTTGTTTCGAGGTTCATCGCGACGACGAAGCCCTGGATGAGCTCCGTCACTTCGGCGCCGACCATATGGGCGCCGAGCAGTTCGCCGGTCTTCTTGTCGAAGATCACCTTGACCATGCCCTGGTCTTCGCCGAGCGCGATCGCCTTGCCGTTCGCCGCGAAGGAGAAGCGGCCAACACGGATATCGCGGCCCAGCTCCTTGGCCTTGGCTTCGGTAAGACCGACGGAGGCGACCTGCGGATTGCAATAGGTGCAGCCCGGGACCTTGCCCTTGTCGGTGGGATGAACATTCGGCAGGCCGGCGATCTTTTCGACACAGACGACGCCCTCATGTTCGGCCTTGTGGGCCAGCATCGGCGGGCCGGCAACGTCGCCGATCGCATAGATGCCCGCGACATTGGTCTTGCCGTAACCATCGGCGACAACGCAGCCGCGATCAGTCTTGATGCCGAGCGCCTCGAGACCGAGGTTCTCGATGTTGCCCTGAACGCCGACGGCCGAAATCATCCGATCAGCAGTGATCTGCTGCACCTTCCCGTCTGCAGTCTCGACATGGGCGGTGATGCTTCCCGCACCCTTCTCGACCTTGGTCACCTTGGCGCTGGTGAAGATCTTGAGGCCGCGCTTTTCCAGCTGCTTGCGGGCGATGGCGGTGATTTCGGCATCCTCGACCGGCATGATGGTCGGCATGACTTCGACGACCGTGACGTCGACGCCCATCGAGCGATAGAAGCTTGCGAATTCGATGCCGATCGCACCCGAGCCCATGACGATCAGCGACTTCGGCAGCGCATCCGGCTTCAGCGCCTCGAAATAGGTCCAGATCAGCTTGCCGTCGGGCTCGATGCCGGGCAGCGCACGCGGGCGGGCGCCGGTCGCGAGGATGATGTGCTTGGCGCTATAGGTGCCCTCACCCTTGACGTTCTTCGGCAGCGGATGCTGCGGCTCGACCACAGGCTTCGACGATTTGCCAACGACGATCTCGCCGGGCTTGGTGATTTTTGCTTCGCCCCAGATGATGTCGATCTTGTTCTTCTTCATCAGGAAGCCGACGCCGGCATTCAAGCGGGCGGAGACGGCGCGCGAGCGGCCAACGACGGCCTTGGCGTCTGGCTTGACCGTGCCGTCGAGAACCAGGCCGAAATCCTTGAAGTGGTTGGCATGGTCGAGCACCTCGGCCGAGCGCAGCAGCGCCTTCGTCGGTATGCAGCCCCAGTTCAGGCAGATGCCGCCCATATGCTCGCGCTCGACGATCGCCGTCTTGAGCCCGAGCTGGGCTGCGCGGATGGCGGCGACATAGCCGCCGGGACCGGAGCCGATGATGATGACGTCGTAGGATTCAGCCATGTGTTTCCTGCCCTTTTGTTACGCTGCGCTGCGGGTCATGAGCACCCACGCGTGTCTCTTGCTGTTTTCGAAGAGCGGCACGGCATCGGCGCGCGCAGCCTCTACGAATCCGTTTCTTCCATAAAGCGACAGAGCCGCCTCGTTATCACTTGCGGTAATGAGACTGACGGGGCGGTAATCCGCCCTTTCGATCTGATCGTCCAGCAGCCTTCGCCCAATGCCAATGCCGCGCATATGGCGGTACACGCCGAGACTGCCGATGAACCAACTCCCCACAACCGTTTTCTGCAAGGCGAGCATCGGCGCGGTCGCCGGGATCGTCGCCTCGATATCACCTATCCCCTCATCTAGCGCATGGCCGATCGCCAAGCCGGCGACCTCGCCATAGGCCTCGGCGATGACGGCATCCCGCCAGCCGCCGACAGCCTCCTCCTCGCTCATCTTCAGCCTGCCCCGCTCCAGCGGCGTGTCGCTGACGCCGTTCGCCACATCGGCGAACCAGAGCCAGGAGGCAAAACCGTGCGATGCGATATCCGCCAGGATCGCCAGCTCCGAGGCATCCCGCCGTGAGGCCTGCCGCAGCCCGACGAAGGCGGTCATTCTCAGATCCCCAGCATCATCCGCACGATCGATTCCAGCCCGCGCCCGAGTGCACGAGTATTTTCTGCATCGAGGTGAATGCCGTCGATCGGCGTGGTCTTGGCGACGGAATTGCCGTCGAAAAAGCCGCAGCCGAGTTCGTCGGCAAGATCGCGATAAAGAGTTGCGAGCTTGGCCGATTCTTCGGTGCCGCCGGGAAAGGATGCGGCGAAGGGCACGTTTCCCGTCGCGCAGATCGCCGGCGGCGCCACGATCAGGATCTCCGGCCCGTCGAATTCGAAGGGCCAGGCATGATTGCGGATCAGCCGCACCAGCCGGCTGATGCCCTGGCAGGCGGCAAAGGCGGAGCCGGCTACGACCGGCTTCATGTCGTTGGTGCCGAGCAGAAGAATGACGAGGTCAAGCGGCGCATGCGTCTGCAGGATCGTCGGCAGGACGCGCGCGCCGTTGCGGTCGCAATCCGCAAGGTGGTCGTCGAAAGCGGTCGTGCGACCGTTCAACCCCTCGGCGATGACACGCGCCTCGCTGCCGAGCGCTGCCTGAAGCACGCTCGGCCAGCGGTTATTGTAGTCATGACGGCCGATCGTCTCGGCGTCATAACCCCAGGTCAGCGAGTCGCCATAGCAAAGAACGGTCTTGGTCATTTCCGCCTCCGCTCCGCTATCAGACAAGCATGCCCATCGGGTTTTCGATGTAGCCCTTGAAGGCCTGGAGCAGTTCGGCGCCGAGCGCGCCGTCGACGCAACGATGGTCGGTCGAGAGCGTGACCGACATAACCGTCGCGATGGCCATTTCGCCGTTCTTGACAACGACCCGCTGTTCGCCGGCGCCGACCGCGAGGATGGTCGCATGCGGCGGGTTGACGACGGCTGCGAAGTTCTTCACGCCCATCATGCCCATGTTCGAGACCGAGCTGGTGCCGCCCTGATATTCCTCGGGCTTCAGTTTTCGGTCCTTGGCGCGCTTGCCGAGATCACGCATCTCGTTGGAGATAACAGACAGGGTCTTCTGCTCGGCCTTGCGAATGATCGGCGTGATCAGGCCGCCGGGGATCGACACGGCGACGCCGACATCGGCGTGCTTGTGCTTGACCATGTTGCTGTCGGTCCACGACACATTGGCATCCGGAACGTCGCGCAGCGCCAGCGCCATGGCCTTGATGACCATGTCGTTGACCGAGAGCTTGTAGGCCGGGGCATTGTCCTTGCGCGGCGCCGCGTCGTTCAGCTGAGCACGAAGCGCCATCAGAGCATCGAGTTCGCAATCGACGCTGACGTAGAAATGCGGGATCGTCTGCTTGGATTCGACCAGGCGCCGGGCAATCGTCTTGCGCATGCCGTCATGCGGCACAAGCTCATAGGAGCCCGGCTCGAAGAGCTTGAGCACGGCGTCATCGGAGGCACCCTTCGGCGCTGCGGCGGCCGGAGCGGCTGCGGCCTGCGGAGCGGAAGCAGCAGCGGCCGCTGCGGGGGCAGCCTTGCCGCCGCCGGCAACGGCGGCTTCGACATCGCTCTTGACGACGCGGCCATACGGGCCTGAGCCTGCGACAGCAGAAAGATCGATACCGGCTTCCTTGGCCAGGCGGCGGGCGAGCGGCGAAGAAAAGGTGCGGTTGCCACTTGATGACACCGCCGCGGGTGCTGCGGCAGGCGCCGGTGCCGCTGCAGGAGCGGCCTCAGCCTTCGCCGGCACTGCCTCGGCCTTCGGCGCAGGTGCGGCCTCTGCCTTGGCCGGAGCCGCCGAGCCCGCGCCGCTTGCGGCAGCGGCGAGATCCTCGCCATCGGCGGCGAGAACGGCGATCAGCGCGTTGACCTTGACGCCTTCGGTGCCGGCGGCAACGACGAGCTTGGCGACCGTGCCCTCATCGACGGCTTCGACTTCCATGGTCGCCTTGTCGGTCTCGATCTCGGCGATCACATCGCCAGACTTGACCGTATCGCCTTCCTTGACCAGCCACTTGGAAAGATTGCCTTCTTCCATGGTCGGAGAGAGGGCGGGCATCGTGATATTGATCGGCATCGAAATACCCTCCCCTTATTTGTAGCAAACGGCCTTCACCGCATCGACGACTTCGCCGACGTTCGGAAGCGCCAGCTTTTCGAGATTGGCGGCGTAAGGCATCGGCACGTCCTTGCCTGCAATCGTCAGGATCGGCGCATCGAGATAGTCGAAGGCCTGCTGCATGACGCGGGTGGCGATTTCGGTGCCGACGGAGGACTGCGGATAACCTTCTTCGACGGTGACGAGGCGGCCGGTTTTCTTCACCGATTCGATGACCGTCGGCAGATCCATTGGGCGGATGGTGCGAAGGTCGATCAGTTCGACGTCGATGCCGATTTTCTCCAGTTCGGCAACCGCCTTCGTCGCATAGGTCATGCCGATGCCGAAGGAAACGACGGTGACGTCCTTGCCCGGACGATGGATGCGGGCCTTGCCGATCGGCAGAACGAAATTGTCAAGCTTCGGCACGTCGAAGTGCTGGCCGTATAGAATTTCGTTTTCGAGGAAGATGACCGGGTTCGGATCGCGGATCGCCGCCTTCAGCAGGCCCTTGGCGTCGGATGCCGTATAGGGCATGACGACTTTCAGGCCGGGGATAGCGCTATACCAGGCGGCATAATCCTGGCTGTGCTGGGCGCCAACGCGGGCGGCAGCACCGTTCGGGCCGCGGAAGACGATCGGAGCGCCCATCTGGCCGCCGGACATATAGAGCGTCTTGGCGGCCGAGTTGATGATATGGTCGATCGCCTGCATGGCGAAGTTGAAGGTCATGAATTCGACGATCGGGCGAAGGCCGGCCATGGCGGCACCGACGCCGACGCCGGCAAAACCATGTTCGGTGATCGGCGTATCGATGACGCGGCGGGCGCCGAATTCCTGCAGCAGGCCCTGGGTGACCTTGTAGGCGCCCTGATATTCGGCGACTTCCTCGCCCATGACGAAGACGTCGTCGCTGGCGCGCATTTCTTCGGCCATGGCGTCGCGCAGCGCTTCGCGCACCGTCATCGACACCATTTCGGTGCCGGCCGGAATTTCCGGGTCGTTCGGAACGACAGCCTTCGGCTCGGCCGGAAGCGGCGCGGAAGCAGAACCGCTATTGGTCGGCTTCTCTTCCTGGGCAACCTGCGGAGCGGCGGCGGGGGCGGCCGGCTTGGCGGATGATATATCCGAGGCCGATTCGCCGTCCTGCAGCAGCACGGCAATCTTGGTGTTGACCTTGACGCCTTCGGTGCCGGCATCGACGAGCAGCTTGCCGATGACGCCTTCGTCGACGGCTTCGACTTCCATCGTCGCCTTGTCGGTTTCGATTTCGGCGATCACGTCGCCTGAGGTGACCTTGTCACCTTCCTGCTTCAGCCATTTGGACAGCGTGCCTTCTTCCATCGTCGGAGAGAGGGCGGGCATGAGGATATCGATAGGCATGGGTTCCCTCCCCGATTAGAGCAGAATGTCGGTATAGAGCTCGGATGCATCCGGCTCCGGATCGGCCTGGGCGAAGTCGGCACTGTCGGCGACGATGTCGCGGACATCCTTGTCGATCGCCTTCAGATCGTCTTCGGACGCCCAGCCCTTTTCGATGAGGCGCGCCTTCACCTGCTCGATCGGATCCTGTTCGGAGCGCATCTTCTGCACTTCTTCCTTGGTGCGATATTTCGCCGGATCGGACATGGAGTGGCCGCGATAACGATAGGTCAGCATTTCGAGAATGATCGGGCCCTTACCGGAGCGGCAATGTTCGAGCGCTTCGTCGGCCGCCGCCTTGACGGCGCGAACGTCCATGCCGTCGACCTGAATGCCGGGGATGCCGAAGCCGGAGCCGCGCAGCGAGTAATTCGACTGGGCGGTGGCGCGCGCCGTCGAGGTGCCCATGGCGTAGCGGTTGTTTTCGACGATGTAGACGATCGGCAGCTTCCAGAGCGCCGCCATGTTGAAGCTCTCGTAGACCTGGCCCTGGTTGGCGGCGCCGTCACCGAAGTAGGCGATGGCGACATTGCCGTTGCCGCGGTAGCGGTTTGCAAAGGCAAGCCCGGTTCCGAGCGAGACCTGGGCGCCGACGATGCCGTGACCGCCATAGAAATGCTTCTCTTTCGAGAACATGTGCATCGAGCCGCCCTTCCCGTGGGAATAGCCGCTGCGGCGCCCGGTCAGTTCCGCCATGACGCCGCGCGCTTCCATGCCGGTTGCCAGCATGTGGCCGTGGTCGCGATAGGCAGTGATGACCTGATCGCCTTCCTTCTGCGCCATCTGCATGCCAACGACGACAGCTTCCTGACCGATATAGAGATGGCAGAAGCCGCCGATGAAGCCCATGCCGTAAAGCTGGCCGGCCTTCTCCTCGAAGCGGCGGATCAATAGCATCTCGCGATAGGCCTTGAGTTCCTCATCCCGATCGAAGTCGGCTACCGGGCCTCCATTCGATGCTTTGGCTGCTGGTTTTGCTGCAGTTTTGCGGCTGGAAACGGTCGCGGTCTTTCGCGGCGCCATTCAACCCTCCCTATGGGTTTGTCGTTTCTCGATGGCGCGTACCATAGGGAAGAAATATGACCACAGCAATGCCATAATTGCATGGCTCGTATTCGGTACTAAATTATTGGAAATAAACAAGAAATACCAATTAACCGGATTCCGGTTAATTGGAATAATGGTTGAATATGACGATCTCGTCCGCACGCGACATATTCAGCTGATATCGCGCCTTTTCGTCCAACATATCCTTGTCGAGCGAGCCGTCACTCAGCAGCGCGACCTGGCTTTCCAGATGTTCGCGCTTCGTTTTCAACATCGCAAGCTCTTTTTCGCGCGCGACGCGCTGACGCTCGAACGTCTCCGTCGCCCGAAGGCCATAGTCGCCATGGATGCAATGATAGCCGAAATAGGAAAGGAAGGCGACCGTCATGGCCGGAATGACGAAGCGGCCGATCTTTCTCTTCTTATGATGCTTTGTCCACATACACGCATGCTCTTGAACGCATTACCAATTCGTTCATCATAACGCGCAGAGATTAACCGTTCATTGACCGTAAAAGGTGCGCAATAAAAAACCCGCGCCGGAAGGCGCGGGTCGAGCCGTTGAAAGTCGGAACGATCAGCCTTTGATGATCGAGCGGCCGGCATATTGGGCCTGGGGGCCGAGGCCTTCTTCGATGCGGATCAGCTGATTGTACTTGGCGAGGCGGTCGGAACGCGACAGCGAACCTGTCTTGATCTGGCCGCAGTTGGTGGCAACCGCGAGATCGGCGATGGTTGAATCTTCCGTCTCGCCGGAGCGGTGCGACATGACCGCGGTGTAGGCCGCCTTGTGCGCCGTATTGACCGCGTCGAGCGTTTCCGTCAGCGAACCGATCTGGTTGACCTTGACGAGGATCGAGTTGGCAACGCCCATGCGGATGCCGTCGCGAAGGCGGGCGGAATTGGTGACGAAGAGATCGTCGCCGACGAGCTGCGTCTTGTTGCCGATCAGATCGGTCAGCGCCTTCCAGCCATCCCAGTCGTCCTCGGCCATGCCGTCCTCGATCGAGATGATCGGGTATTTGCCGGCGAGTTCGGCCAGATATTCGGCCATGGCGCCCGATTCGAGCGTGCGGCCTTCGCCTTCGAGAACATACTTGCCGTCCTTGAAGAATTCCGTCGATGCGCAGTCGAGGCCAAGGCACATGTCGTCGCCCGGCTTGTAGCCGGCTTTCTCGATCGACTTCATGATGAAGTCGAGGGCCTCAGGGGCGCTCTTCAGGCCCGGCGCAAAACCACCTTCGTCACCGACGTTGGTGTTATGGCCCTGTGCGGCAAGTTCCTTGCGGAGCGTGTGGAAGACTTCCGACCCCATGCGCACGGCTTCGGCGATCGAATCGGCGCCGACCGGCAAGATCATGAATTCCTGGAAATCGATCGGATTGTCGGCATGGGCGCCGCCGTTGATGATGTTCATCATCGGCACCGGCAGCAGGCTGGCGGAAGCGCCACCGACATAACGATAGAGCGGCAGGCCGGATGCCTGGGCGGCAGCCTTGGCGACGGCGAGCGACACGCCGAGGATGGCGTTGGCGCCGAGGCGCGACTTGTTCGGCGTGCCGTCGAGCTCGATCATGATGTTGTCGATCTGGATCTGGTTTTCGGCGTCGATGCCGCCGATCGCGTCGAAGATCTCGGTGTTGGCAGCCTCGACGGCCTTCTGGACGCCCTTGCCGAGGTAACGCTTGCCGCCGTCGCGCAGTTCGACCGCCTCGTGCGCTCCGGTCGAGGCGCCCGAGGGAACGGCCGCGCGGCCCATGCTGCCGTCTTCGAGATAGACGTCGACTTCGACGGTGGGGTTGCCACGGCTATCGAGGATCTCGCGGGCGATGATATCGGTGATTGCAGTCATGGGTTCTTCCTGCTCGGTGGGTGATAGGTCGTTGGAAACCGTCTTAATCGAAGGTGCGCAAATTACAAAGCCGCAATTTCCGGCCTTCGAACGGGCATTGTGTCGTGGCCTAAACCACGATCATGTCAGCCTGTTGAACGTCAAGCCTTGGCGACCGCGTCGAAGGCAAGCAGCTTCTCAAGCAATCGCGGCATGTCCTTGAGATAGACCATGTTAGGGC
This sequence comes from Rhizobium aethiopicum, assembly GCF_900094625.1. Taxonomy (GTDB): domain Bacteria; phylum Pseudomonadota; class Alphaproteobacteria; order Rhizobiales; family Rhizobiaceae; genus Rhizobium; species Rhizobium aethiopicum. The sequence goes on from NZ_FMAJ01000001.1 coordinate 645,554, forward strand.
CATCGGACGGTGCATTGTCGGGGTCCTGATGGGTTTCGAGGAAGACGCCGGCAATGCCGGCAGCTACGGCAGCGCGTGCCAGCGTCTCGACGAATTCCCGCTGACCACCGGAGGAATCCCCCTGCCCGCCCGGCTGGGCGACGGAATGGGTCGCATCGAAGACCACAGGAGCGCCCATCGCCGCCATAATCGGCAGCGAACGCATGTCGGAGACCAGCGTATTATATCCGAACGAGGCGCCGCGCTCGCACAGAAGAACATTTGGATTGCCGCTGGCGTTGAGCTTCTTCAAGACGTTCTTCATATCCCAAGGCGCAAGAAACTGGCCCTTCTTGACGTTGACGACGCGGCCGGTCCTGGCGGCGGCGATCAGCAGGTCGGTCTGACGGCAAAGGAAGGCCGGGATCTGCAGGACATCGACGGTCTTGGCCACTTCCGCACATTGCTCGGCGGTATGAACGTCGGTCAGGACCGGAAAGCCGAATTCCTTCTTCAGGTCGGCAAATATCTCCATGCCCTTTTCGAGGCCGATGCCACGCTCGGCCGAGAGCGAGGTGCGGTTCGCCTTGTCGAAAGAGCTCTTGTAGACGAGGCCTAGGCCGAGCTTGCCGCAAAGCTCCTTCAGCGTGCCGGCCACCATGAAGGCGTGATCGCGACTTTCCATCTGGCAGGGGCCGGCGATCAGCGACAGGCGCCCTGTATTGGAAAAGGTAACCTGGCCGTTGCCTTCGCCGATCTTGACTTCGGAATTCGTATTGGAGCTCATCGTGGTTCCTCGAAGGCGAAGAGCGTGCCCTGGCCGGGCGCGGGCTTCACCAGAATGCGATTATTCTTGCGCGTGTAGGTCACCCCGTTAGCAGCCAAATGCGCTTCTGTCACGGCAAGATCGGCGACATTGAAGAGGATTGCCCGGCCGCGCAGGCCGCGCTCGGCGGGTGAGACCGCAGTCTCGAAATAGGCTTCCAACCCTTCCGGCGTCAGCAAGCTGATCCTCGCGTTCGAGGCCGCGATATTGACGCCGAAACCGGTTTTCTCGACTGCCGATTGCGCTGCGGCAAGGCTGACGAAGCCGGCGAAGGCCGCCGGCTCCGGCGCGCAGAGCGCCACCTCTGCAATGCCGGTGACGCCATTGGCATGCTTTTCCAGCGCACCGCGATCGGCCGGCAGCGGGTTGACGCGCTCGACGGCGAAGAGAAAGAGATCGGGCGCGCGGAGGTCGCCGGCAAATGCCAATCTGAAGCTGCCAAGGCTCTCCGAACCATCCGGCATTTTCATCGGCCGGGTGAACTCCAGCATGTCGCCGGCGCTCGATCCCTTGCCGGCGAAACTCTTGTGATCCAAGCCGGAATCCTCGGTGCCAAAGGCAATTGCCGAAAGACCCTCCTCCCCGCAGCGGAAGCGGAAAGCCTGGTTGCGGGCTGTAAAGACGTTGCCTTGCCGCGCCGATACCTCGCTCTCCTCAACGCTCGCAACACCGAGCGGCTCCAGATAGGTCTTGTCGGCAAAGAAGACGCAGGCATTCTCGGTGCCGAAGGGATGGCGCGCATCGGCGGCAACGGTGAAGCCGAGCTTTCCGAGCCTCTCGCGCGCCAGGTCGATATTGACGACGGGCAACACGACATGATCCAACGGGTGCGGATTGGCGGAATGTCGGCTCATAATGTCCCCCTCTCTAAAATGGCAAGAGATGTGCGACGGCGCGCGCTCAATTCAAGGCTTATGTGCCAAATCCCGCGAATGAAAATAAAAATCTCAACGAGTTGACGCGAAGTTTTACGAAAATTTAGCTACTTGCGGAACACATATGGAACATATAGTGTCTGTTCTGGATTTGTTTCAATCAGGGGTCTGACGTCGATGCTCACGCGCAAACAACAGGAGCTTCTCCTTTTCATTCATGAGCGCATGAAGGAATCCGGCGTTCCTCCCTCGTTCGACGAAATGAAGGATGCTCTTGATCTCGCCTCGAAATCCGGCATCCACCGGCTGATCACGGCGCTCGAGGAACGCGGCTTCATTCGCCGCCTTCCGAACCGCGCCAGGGCGCTTGAGGTGATCAAGCTTCCAGAGGCCTACAGCCCCAGTCTTCAACCGCGCCGCGGTTTTTCGCCAAGCGTGATCGAGGGCAGTCTCGGCAAGCCCCAACCGGTTGCCGCCCCCGCTGCGGCAAAGCCGGTCGCCGACAACGGAAACTCTATCTCCGTGCCGGTCATGGGGCGGATCGCCGCCGGCGTTCCGATCTCGGCGATCCAGAACAACACGCACGACATCGTCGTTCCCGCAGATATGCTTGGCTCCGGTGAGCACTATGCACTGGAGGTCAAGGGCGATTCGATGATCGACGCCGGCATCTTCGACGGGGACACGGTGATCATTCGCAACGGCAGCACCGCAAGTCCCGGCGATATCGTCGTTGCTCTCGTCGACGACGAGGAAGCAACGCTGAAGCGTTTCCGCCGCAAGGGCGCCTCGATCGCGCTGGAGGCCGCCAACCCGGCCTATGAGACCCGCATCTTCGGGCCCGACCGCGTCAAGGTGCAGGGCAAGCTCGTCGGCCTCATCCGTCGCTATCACTGACACTGGACGCACCGGAATCCGTGAAACTGTCGGTTCGCCAATCATAGGCGCGATGGCGTGTCCATGGCCGCGACAAGGCGTCGAAGGCGGTGGCGACCTCCAGGCCGCTGTCGGCAAAACGCAATTCGAGCGAGCCGGTCCTACGCAGCGTCTCGCCGGTAAACAGCGTCGCGCCCGAGCGGCAGATGGCGAAGCGCAAGCGTACCGACGTCACGACGATGTCGCCGGCATCGCAGGCCGGGCCGAGATAGGCGGCGTTCTCGATGACGGCTACGACGCGACCATTTGCAAGCACCGCTATGCACCAGGCTTTCTTGACGCAGGAAAAACGCCCCGCCTCAGCGCCCGCTGCGACCGCCCGCATGGCGATCCTCGCTTCGTTCTGTTGCTCGTGGGAAAGCTTGAGGCGCCTGTCTTTTTCCTCCGAGACTGCAGGACCATCCAGCATTTTCGGCGGATGATGCGTCGGCAGAACCAGCGCTCTCTGCCATTGGCTGAAGATGAAGTCCGCCGGCCTCTCGCGGTTGGAGGCCATTGATGCCGTCGCGACGACCGCAACGAGTGCGCCATCTTCCGAAATCACCAGATCCGGCGGCCGGGACACCGGCAGCACCAATAGAGTAAACGTCGAGACGGCGATGAGAGCGGTGCCGACATGGCGCAGCCGTGTCCGCAGCAGGGTCATCAGCAGGAAACCCGCCACGGCCACCGCGAAATACCAGCCGGGCAAACGACCGATGTCGATATTCCCGCCCCAGCCGGATATCGTCTTTGCCACCGCGATCACCAGATCGAGGCCGAATCCGACCACTTTCCAGGGCAATGCATCCAGGCCGAAAGGCATGAGCAGCATTGCGAACAAGCCGGCCGGCATGACGATGAAAGAGATAATTGGCATCGTCGCGAGGTTTGCCGGAAGACCATAGGCCGTCAGCCGATGGAAGTGCTCGATCGAAAAAAGCGCCGTGGAAAAGCCGCCGATCAGCGAGGTCAGGAAAACACCTGCGAAGAAGCGCGCGACGGCGGCGACCAGCCGCAGGGCCGGCATTTTCAGGAAGGCGTTCTCGCGGACGCGCCGGTCCTTCCACAGCTGATAACCCGATACCAGCGCCAAGGTCGCGGCAAAGGACATTTGAAAGCTGGGGCCCAGGACTTCAGAGGGCGAAATCGCGATGATGACAAGCGCCGAAAGAGCGACATTGCGAAGGCTGATCGAAGGCCGGTCGAAGAATACGGCAATCAGCATGATCGCCATCATGATGAAGGCGCGTTCTGCCGAGACCGCGAAACCCGAGATCAGGAAATAGGCCGTGACGGCAACGAGCGCGCCGGCTGCGGCGAACTTCTTGGTCGGATAGGCTTGGGAGACGCCGGGAAAGAGGCTGAGCAGCATCCGGAAGCCGACGAAGAAGATGCCGGCCGACAGCGCCATGTTGAGCCCTGATATAGCAATGATATGGGCAAGTCCGGATTGGCGCAGCGCCTCCGTTGTCTCATCGGAAATAGCGCGCCGTTCGTCCGTCACGAGAGCGGCGGCAAAAGCGCCCGTGTCGCCCGGCAGGATCGAGCGTATACGATCGCCAACGCCGCTGCGCAGCCGGAAGAGCCATTCGAGCAGAGCTCCGGAAGTGGATTTCACCTCCGGCGGCTTCGCCTGCAAATCGAGCTTCGTCGGCGCGCCGTAGAAGAAGCCGTTCGCACCGATGCCATCGAAATAGGCACCGAAGGAGAAATCGTTGAGGCCGGGCAGCGCCGGGCCTGCCGGCGGCGTCAGGCGTGCCCTGCCGGTAATGACGTCACCGATCTCGAAAGGCGCGTCGGCGCCGCGGGCGATCACGGTTATACGCCTGGGCGGCCGCTTCACCTCCGGCGCCGCGGTGCCGGTGACGGCAAGAATATAGCGCCACCGCCCGCGATCCTCGCCTTCGCGCCGCTCGACGCGGCCGGTTATCGTCGTCGTCACCGCTGAATCGAGCATGACGGTCGAGGCCCGCCAGCTCTCGAACTGCGCACAGAGCATGCCGCATAACACAAGCGCGAACGCCAGAAGCGTTGCCTGCAAAGCCGGGCGGCCGCGGCCAGCGACGAGAACCGCAACCGCCAACGCCAACAGGCCGAGCAGCGATGGAACGACCGGAATATCGGTTGCCGCCAAAAACCAGAAGGCCGAGCCGGCCCCGAGGAAAACCGGCGAAAACAGGAGCAGGCGGCCGTAGTCCACCTCCTCGCTCAGCATGCGGGCGCCAGCACGCAATAATTGGTGGGTGGCGGTCGTCAGCCGGTGTCCTAAAGGTACCGACGACTGCGTCGTTACCGGCCGCGTCGCCGCGGCAGGCGCATGGGCAGGTGTGGGATCGGCAATGCCGTTGCCCGCTTGCGGCCGCAATTCGACTGTCGTCAATTCCTGCATGCGCCGCCCAAGGTCACTCCGCCCAGACCCAGAATGCAACCTTCACGCAATTCCGGCAAGAATAATCGATTGAAATACGCGCGAAAATCGCGAACGGCAAAAGGCCAGTCGAATCATCGGCTTCCGCTATGCGTGCGGCTCATCGCTGCAGTGCCTAAAAGGTGATGCCGCAATGCACAAAATGCCGTCACGGTAACTTGGCATAAGCGTCGCGATCATATAGCTATCGGAAAGGACGCTTAACCCCTATGGCGCTTTTGTGGCGCCACCGACATTTCGGAGGACAGCATGACGGATCAAAGCGCTACAATAAAAATCGGAGACAAATCGGTCGACCTTGCCGTTAAAAGCGGCACAATCGGCCCGAGCGTCATCGATATCGGTGCCCTCTACAAGAACACCGCTTCCTTTACCTACGATCCGGGCTTCACCTCGACCGCATCCTGTGAATCGAAAATCACCTATATCGACGGCGATGAAGGTGTCCTGCTGCACCGCGGTTATCCGATCGAGCAGCTCGCTGAGCACGGCGACTTCCTCGAGGTCTGCTACCTCCTGCTCTACGGCGAACTGCCGACCGCTGCGCAGAAGAAGGATTTCGACTATCGCGTCACGCACCACACGATGGTGCATGAGCAGATGAGCCGCTTCTTCACCGGCTTCCGCCGCGATGCGCATCCGATGGCCGTCATGTGCGGCTGCGTCGGCGCGCTGTCGGCGTTCTATCATGACTCCACAGACATCACCGATCCGCACCAGCGCATGGTCGCAAGCCTGCGCATGATCGCCAAGATGCCGACGCTTGCCGCCATGGCCTACAAGTACCATATCGGCCAGCCATTCGTTTACCCGAAGAACGACCTCGACTACGCATCGAACTTCCTGCGCATGTGCTTTGCCGTCCCTTGCGAGGAATACGTCGTCAATCCGGTGCTGGCCCGCGCCATGGACCGCATCTTCATCCTGCATGCTGATCACGAGCAGAACGCCTCGACCTCGACCGTGCGCCTTGCCGGTTCGTCTGGCGCCAATCCGTTCGCCTGCATCGCTGCCGGTATCGCCTGCCTCTGGGGGCCCGCCCATGGCGGCGCCAACGAAGCAGCGCTCAACATGCTGAACGAGATCGGCACTGTCGACCACATTCCGGAATATATCGCCCGCGCCAAGGACAAGAACGATCCGTTCCGCCTGATGGGCTTCGGCCACCGCGTCTACAAGAACTACGATCCGCGGGCCAAGATCATGCAGAAGACGACGCATGAAGTGCTCGGCGAACTCGGCATCAAGGACGATCCGCTGCTCGAAGTGGCGATGGAACTGGAGCGCATCGCGCTGACCGACGAATATTTCATCGAGAAGAAGCTCTATCCGAACATCGACTTCTATTCCGGCATCACGCTGAAGGCGCTGGGCTTCCCCACGACCATGTTCACCGTGCTCTTCGCGCTCGCCCGCACCGTCGGCTGGATCGCGCAGTGGAACGAGATGATCGAGGATCCGGAACAGCGCATCGGCCGTCCGCGCCAGCTCTATGTCGGCGAACCGAAGCGCGATTACATCCCGGTTTCGAAGCGCTGATCGCTTCAGAACTCAAAAGAAAACCCGGTCAGAGATGGCCGGGTTTTTTCTTGTTCAGCACGTCGAGCAGGATCTCGGCAGCATGTTCCCCGGGCGGCTTTTCCGTCTGCATGCGCTGCCAGATGAGGTCGTAGCCTTCCTTCATCGCTTTCAGCTGATAAGTATCGGCCGACAACCTTTCCATCCAGCGCGCGAGGCTTGCGCCGCGGACGACATCGTTCAGATATTCCGGCACCACCGGGTAATCGGCAATCAGGTTTGGCAGCGCGCCGGTCCAGGTCTTGATGCCCGATGTCAGCATGCGCATAATCCAATCGACCTTGTAGGCGGAGACGACGGGCACATCGGCAAGCGCAAGTTCAAGAATAACCGTGCCTGACGCCGCCATGGCTGCATCGGCCTCGGCAAAGGCTTTCCATTTTGCTTCCGCGCCGACGACGATCTCCGGCTTTGCCGCCCATCCCGCCGTCATTTCGCGAACAAGCGCTTGCCTGTGCGTCACCGTCGGCAGAATGAAACGTGTCGGCCCATTGCGGGCGACGAGTTCATTCGTCGCGACCTCGAAGTATGGCAGAAGCTTCTGGATCTCGGAGGAGCGCGAGCCGGGAAGAAGCAGGATCGGACCGTTGCCCGGCTGCCTTCCCACGCGCAGGCGACGTGTCTCCAGCAGCGCCTTATCGGCGATTAGTCGATGCCCGACATAGGTTGTCGGCGGGCCATTGAGGCGCTGCATGGCTGCCGGTTCGAAGGGCAGGACGGCAAGCACGTGATCGACATAGCCGAGCATTCGCGTGGCGCGATATTCCTTCCAGGCCCAGACGCTTGGACAGACGTAATTGACGACCGGCAGATCGGGCAACGCGGTGCGCACGCGCTTGGCGACGCGATGGGTGAAATCCGGGCTGTCGATGATGAGCAGGATATCCGGCCTTGCGGCGACAATCTCAGCCGTGGTTCGACGGATCAGGCCAAACAGCCTTGGCAGCCGGCTCAACACCTGGGTGATGCCCATGATGGACAGCTCGGAGAAATCGAACAGGGATTTCAGGCCTTCCGCCTGCAGCCCCTCGCCGCCGACGCCGACAAGCTCCACCGGCCCGCCGTAAATCCGCTTCAGCGCGGCGATCAGATCGGCGCCGAGCAGATCACCCGACACCTCCCCGGCAATGACGGCGACCTTTAGCGGCGCCCCGTTCATTCGAGCCCCCATGCCGGCAGGCCGCGATCGATGCCGCAGACGAACAATCCCGCCTCGTCGGCGGCGCTGATGACCGCGGCACGATCGAGCACAAGCGATCGGCCGGCCTCGACGGCAATGCCTGCAAGGCCGGCTTTGCCGGCATTCAGGACCGTTGAAACGCCGATCGCCGGCAGGTCGGCGCGGATATCCTGCTGCGGCTTGCAGAGCTTGACGATCCCGCCGCGGCGGCGCGGCGAGATGCGTCCGGCGGCTCTGAGACCGGCGACACGATCGAGCATCTCGTCCGTGCCTTCCAATCCCTCCAAGGCAACGACGCGCCCGCCGATGCTGACGGCGCCCTGCCCGACATCGAGCCGGCCGAGCATTTCGGCGGCTTCGGCCGCACGGGCAATGTCGCGCCGATCTTCCTCACCGGGCGCCACGGCGCCAAGCGGACCGACGGAGGCAAGAAGATCCGGAGCGATCTCATGGGCGCCGACGACGCGCCGGCCGTTGCCCTCGATCAACCGGATGACCATCTGCAGAACCGTGTCGTCGCCGCCGGAGAGCAGGGTGCGAATGGCGGCCGGGACCTTCATCAGGATGCGCAGCGTCGGACGCACCTCGCGCCATTCCGGGCGGCGGCGCACGCTGCCGGACATCACCACACGGCCGATGCCATACCGATTGAGCAAGCCGTCGAGGGCGGCGAAATCGCCGATGCCGATGACGGCGTGGTCGTAATCTTCCCAGCGCCGGTCACTCTCATCCTTCAGCGCGACGATAACCGGATTTTCGCCGGCTGCGCGGGCGGCTTCGGCGACATAGGAAGGCAGAAGGCCGCCGCCGGCGATGATCGCCAGCCGGCCCGCAGCGGTGTCGCCTGAAAAAGCCACGGACTAGCCCTTCTGCCCCCGGCTCGGCGAGGACAGGGCGCGGTCGCTTTCGGCGGCGATGAAATCGAGGATGTGCGTCACCTGCTCGCAATCGGCATATTCTTCGCGGATCGCGGCTGCGTTTTCGCGCACGGAGCCCGTTCCTTCGAAGATCGCCTTGTAGGCGCGGCGAACGCGGTGGATGACGGCGCGATCAATGCCGGCGCGCGTCATGCCAACGACGTTGAGGCCGCTCAGCAGACCGGGATTGCCGTTCAGCATGCCATAGGGAATAACGTCGTAACTCACCGCCGACAGGCCGCCGACGAAGGCCTGACGGCCGACGCGGGTGAACTGGTGAACAGCCGAGCCGCCGCCCAGAATAACCCGGTCCTCGATGACGACATGGCCAGCGAGCATGACGTTGTTCGACATGATAACGTGGTTGCCGACGCGGCAGTCGTGCGCGACATGGGAATTGGCAAGGAAAAGATTGTTGTCGCCAACGATCGTCTGGCCGCCGAAATCGGCCGTGCCGGTGTTCATCGTCACACCTTCGCGGATCGTGCAGTTGGCGCCGACCGTCAGCGTCGTCTCTTCGCCGCCGTGGTGCACGCTCTGCGGATCGCCGCCGACGACCGCCATCGGGAAGATGCGCGTGCCTTTACCGATCACCGTGCGGCCGGTGACGACCACATGCGCCAGGAGTTCGACATTCGCATGCAGGACGACATGCGCCCCGACATGGCAGAAAGGACCGATTTTGACGCCCTCACCGACAACAGCCCCGTCGTCGACGACGGCCATCGGATGAATGTGGGCGCTTTCGGCGATATTGCTCATGCCTGATCCTTACGAACGATCATCGCGCCGATATCGGCCTCGGCGACCAGCGCGCCGTCGACCTTAGCGTCGCAATGGAATTTCCAGATATTGCCGCGCTGCTTCTGCTTCCTGACATGGAATTCGACCCGATCACCGGGCACCACGGGCTTGCGGAACCGCGCATTCTCGATGGTCATGAAATAGACGAGGTTGCCCGGCTGGCCTTCCTTCTTGGCACAAATCGCACCCGCCGTCTGGGCCATGCCTTCGATCAGCAGAACGCCCGGCATGATCGGAGATTCCGGAAAATGGCCAGTAAAATGCGGTTCGTTCACCGTCACGTTCTTGATGCCGATCGCGCTGTCGTCGCCGTCGATCTCGATGATCTTGTCGACCATGAGAAACGGATACCGATGCGGCAGCAGCTTCATGATCTCGATGATGTCAGCCGAAGAAAGCGTTGTCGTGGCTTCCTCAGTCATTTTGCTTGCCTCCAGGGTTCCTTCCGCGCAGCTTGCTCTTCGACACCTGCTGTGCGGCCTCTCTCAGATAGTCTTTTAGCGGACGTGCTGGGATACCGCCATATTGTCCGCCGGCGGCAAGGTCGGTCATGATACCGCTTTTGGCGGCGATCTGCACGCCGTCGCCGATCGTCACATGCCCCTTAATTCCCGCCTGGCCGCCGATCTGCACGCCATTGCCGATCTTCGTGCTGCCGGCGATGCCGACCTGCGAAACGATGGCGCAATGGCGGCCGATCTGGACGTTGTGGCCGATCTGGACCTGATTGTCGATCTTGGTCCCCTCACCGATCACAGTGTCGTCCATTGCGCCGCGGTCGATGGTAGTGTTGGCGCCGATCTCAACATTGTCCTGGATGATCACCCGGCCGATCTGAACGATCTTGATCATGCCGCGCGGACCCGGTGCATAACCAAAACCGTCCTGGCCGATCCGAACACCATTGTGGATGATGACGCCATTGCCGATCAGCGCACAAAGAATGCTCGCGCCAGCCGCAACCGAACAACCCCGGCCGATCTTGACATTCGGGCCGATGACGCTGTTCGCGCCGATGCGCGTTCCCTCCCCGATCTCGGAATGCGCACCGATGACGGCCAGCGGTTCAACGATCACGCCCTTTTCGAGTTTAGCGCTCGGATCGATCACTGCGCTCGGGGCAATCTCGCTTTCACCCGAAATGGCGACCGGACGCAATGCTGCGGGGTAGAACAGGCCGCCCGCCATCGCGAAGGCAGCATGCGGATTGGACGAGAGGATAACCGGAAGATGCGGAGGAACGAGATCGGCAAGCGCCTTGTCGCAGATCACCGCCGAGGCCTCGCATGTCGCAAACTCATCGCGGTTACGGCGCGACAGTATATAGCAGACATCGCCCGCCCGTGCCCGGCTGATGGGGGCGACAGACCTGACGATGATATCGGCATGATCGGAATTGGCGAGTTCCGCCCCAAGAAACTCTGCCAGCTCAGCGAGCTTCAGACCTTCATGGGGCAGAAAAAAAACGTTTTGCTCCATCGGCAATGCTCCAGAACGGAATTGAGTCTTACAGTTCCGGACTGCCGATATCAGAATTGGTTGTTGATGCCAAACTTGAAGTTCTGCGTCTTGTCGAAGTCTTCCTTGAGGACCGGGATCGCGTAATCCAGACGCAATGCACCGAAGGGAGACTGCCAGACGACGCCGACACCGACTGAAGCGCGCAGCGAGGCGTCTTCGCCCTCGATGCCGTCGCCCCTCAGGTCAACGTCGTTGCCGAACAAGGTGCCGGCGTCGGCGAAGACCGCGCCACGCAGGTTGAAGTCGCGCGGGAAGCCGGGCATCGGGAAGGTCGCTTCGGCCGACGCCGTGAAATAGGTCGTGCCGCCCAGCGGGTCGTCGTTGTTGCCGGAAACGCGCGGGCCGATACCCTTGTTCTCGAAACCGCGAATGTCGCCATTGGTCAGCGTGAACTGGTCGAAGACGTTCAGGTGTTCGCCGAAGCCGACGACATAACCAGCCGAGGCCGAAACCGAGCCGATGATATCTGCATCATCAGCAAGCAGGTGGTAGTAGCGGGCCTTGCCGTAGATCTTATAGTACTGCGAGTCACCGCCGAGGCCGGCAATTTCCTGCGTCGCCGTCGCGTAGATGCCTTCGCGTGGCAGAACGGTGTCGTCGAGCGTGTTGTAGGTCAGCGTCTGCGAGACGGACGAACGCGTCCACGGGCTGTCCTCAACGAGGTGCTGATACGGAGCGGACAGGTCGGAAAGATCGCTGTTATCCGCGTCATACTTCATCTGTTTGTAGTTATAACGGAACGTCGTCGCCAGATCCTCAGTGATGGGCGCGGTGACGCGCAGGACGACGCTGGTTTCCTCGTAATCGTAGTTGTCGTTGCTCGACGTCTCGCTGTGGTTGACGTCGAAGCCCGCCGCCAGGCGGTAGCCGAGGAAATAGGGCTCGGTGAAGCTCACGCCGTAAGCACGCGAACCTTCCTGACCGCCGCCGGCCGATATGCGGATGTACTGACCGCGGCCGAGGAAGTTCTTTTCTTCGATCGATGCTTCGAGCAGCAGACCGTCGCCGCCGGCGGCGTAACCGGCGCCGACACCGAACGAGCCGGTCGACTGGTCCTGCACGTCGACCACCACCACGACACGGTCAGGCGAACTGCCCGGCTGGGTGGAGATATTGACGGAAGAGAAGTAACCGAGCGCCTCGAGGCGACGCTTGGCCTTGGTGATCATCTGCTGATTGAAGGCATCCCCTTCGCTCATGTCGAATTCGCGGCGGATGACGTAGTCGCGCGTGCGGCTGTTGCCACGGATCTCGATGCGCTCGACATAGGCGCGCTCGCCCTGGTCGACCAGATATTCCACGCCGATCGTGTTGTTGTTGAGGTCGCGGTTACCGCGCGGCGTGACGCGCGCAAAGGGATAACCCGCAGAGGCCACCTGATCGGAAATCGCTTCGATCGACTTCTGCACTTCCTTGGCGCTGTAGACCTGGCCTTCCTTGGTGCGCACGAGCGGCAGCAACTGATCGGAGCCGACGCCCTCGACTGTCGACTGGACGGTCACGGGCCCGAAGTCGTAACGCTGGCCTTCCTCGATGTTGAAGGTGAGCGTGTATTTGTTGGTCGCTTCGTCGAAGCTGGCATCGGAAGAGACGATGCGCATATCGGCATAGCCGCGATTGTAATAGAACTGGCGCAGCGCCTCTTCGTCGGCGTGAAGCTTGTCTTCGTTGTAGACATCCTTGCGGGTCAGGAACGAAAGGAAGTTCGAACGCTTGGTATTGATGACGGCAGCCAGACGGCCGGCGCTGTAGGCATTGTTGCCGACAAAATTGATTGAATCGATCTTGGTGCGATCGCCCTCGTTGATGACGAAGGCGAGATTGACGCGGCCCTCGCCGAGCGGCACCACCTGCGTCGTGACTTCGACTTCGCTGCGGCCGGTGGCGGCATAGGCCTCTTTGATCGACTGGATATCGGCCTGGATCTGCGTGTCGCTGTAGGGACCGGCAGCATGGGTCTGGACGATGGCCGCGAGCTTGTCGTCCTTGATCTTGCGGTTGCCGTTGAAGACGACCTGATTGACGAGCTGGGCTTCCTGCACGTTGACGACGAGCGTGCTTCCGGAGACCGAGATCTTGACGTCGGAGAAGTAGCCCGTGCCGTAAAGCTGTTTGACGGAGTTATCGATATCGGTGTTCGAGAAACTCTTGCCGGGAGCGATGGTGAGGTTCGACCGGACGGCTTCCGCGCCGACGCGGCTTGCGCCACGCACATCGATGCGCTGAATGACCGCGGCCTCGGCGGCCGTAGCAGAAACGAACGTCAAAGCACCTGCGCCCGAAGCAACAACACCAGCAGACAGCGCAACCGCCGATACTGCGTTCAAAAACCTTGAACCAGCCTTCATTTCACCTATTACCTTTTTTCCCTCGTCCCCATCCCCGGGAGAACCCGATTCCGGTCACGTGTGTCGTTTTACCCGCTTTTGACATACAAGCAAGGGAGGTCGTTAATTTCTGTTTACTTCATTTCCAAGCGTGACCCATTCGCCACTACAGCCTTGAAACATCGTAAATAAATAGTAATTCCCTTGCCTTGCGCGTTTACCCTGAGCTCAGGCTGATGTCGTTCCAGGTCGTGAAAACCATCAATGTCAGTATCATTGCCAAACCAATGCGAAATGCAAATTCCTGAGCCTTGGAGCCCAGGGGTTTGCCCCGCACCGCCTCCACCGCATAGAACATCAGGTGGCCGCCATCAAGTACCGGAACCGGCATCAGGTTAAGCAATCCTATCGAAACTGAAAGTGTCGCAGCAAGTTGCAGCACCGCGCCTATCCCGAGGCTTGCCATCTGGCCGGAGGCCTGCGCCACGCGGATCGGTCCGCCCAGTTGATCGGCCCGCATCGATCCGTTGAAGATATTGCCGATATATTTGAAGGTGCCGGTGACGATACCTGCGCTCTCGATCACCCCCTCACGCAGCGCCTGGAGCGGCGTGTAGGTCCGAAGGCGGAAGTTGCCGGCTTCCTTGCTGGTGACGATGCCGATCTGGCCGAGTTCAATCTTGTTGCCGAACTGGTCGGTAATGTCGGTTCGTTGCGGAACCATCGGCACATCGAGCTTCTGGCCGCCGCGCTCAACCGTCACGACTATCCTTTGGCTCGGACGGATGGCGACGTAGCGGCGCACATCATCGAAGGTGTCGACCTTGTTGCCGTCGATTGCAACCAGAAGATCGCCGGGAAGGATGCCTGCGGCGGCGGCGGAACTCTCCGGCTTGACCTCGGCAACGACAGGGTCGGCAATCATGCGGCCGTAGACGGTGAAGAGTACGGCGAAGATGGCAATCGCCAGCAGGAAATTGGCGATCGGGCCGGCGGCGACGGTCGCGGCGCGTTTCCACAGCTTGGCGCCGGCAAATGAGCGCTCTTTATCCTCCTCTGACATGGCGGCAAGTTTATCGCTGTCCGGTTTGCTCGAAACATCCTCGTCGCCGAAGAAGCGGACGTAACCGCCAAGCGGGATCGCGGAGAGCTTCCAGCGCGTTCCGTGGCGGTCGGTAAAGCCGAATATCTCCGGACCGAAGCCGACAGAAAAGGCCAGGATGCGGATGCCGCACCAGCGCCCGATGAGGTAATGGCCCATCTCATGCACAAAGACGAGCAGCGAGAGCACCAGGATGAAGGTGACGATGTTCCCCATCACAAATGCGTATATGCCGGTCATCACGTCCATAAATTCCTTCCGTCAGGCTGCCGCGTCATCAGAGGCCGAACAATGCCGCCGCCAGCGACGTCATCCCGACCCCCTTTATCAGGGAAAATAGTCCAGCAAGCAAGAACGCCGCAAAACAGGCGAAAATCAGTCCGTCGACCCGGTCCATGACGCCGCCATGACCCGGAATGAGGCGGCTTGAATCCTTGACGCCGAATTTTCGCTTGATGAAGGATTCAAAAAGGTCGCCCGACTGGCTGCACGCCGACAGGACGAGCGCCACGCCTGCGGCAACGATTTCGGTACCCGGGAAGAGGAAATGGGCGAGAAGGACGCCGGCTGCGACCGAGGAAACGGCGCCGCCGATAGCACCCGACCATGTCTTTCCCGGCGAGATCGACGGGGCAAGCTTCGGTCCGCGGAGCGCCCTGCCGACGAAATAGGCGAGGATATCGGTCGCCCAGACGACGGCAAAGACGAAAAGCATCGCGTAAAGGCCAGGCTGGTCGTCGCTTCTGATCGCGGCGAGCGCCAGGCCAGTGGCGCCGGAATAAAACAAGCCCACCGGCAACCAGCGGCTCGTGCCATGCAGGATGATCAGGGCTATGCCGACGGCGGTGACGCCGGCCAGCATGCCGGCGGCGAATTCGAAATTGCCGACAACCACGAGAAAAGCGATCGCCGCCTCGCCGATCCAGCCGACAACATTGGCAACCCAGTCGCGCGCAACGCCTGTTATTTTCGTCCATTCATAATAGATCAGCAGGCCGATCGCGGCCGCCAGCATGCGGAAGGCAAGCCCGCCATACCAGGTTGCAACGAGAACGATGACCGCGAGAATCAATCCTGAAACGATGCGCAGTTTCAGTTCCCGCTGCATCAGGTGCCGACCGCGGCCGCCTGCGATGACAGGCCGCCGAAGCGCCGGTCGCGGGAGGCGAATTTTTCGAGCGCCGAGCGGAAGATCTCGGGGCTGAAATCAGGCCAATATTCCGGGACGAAGATGAACTCCGAATAGGCGGCCTGCCAGAGCAGGAAGTTGGACAGCCGCTCCTCGCCGCTGGTGCGGATGATGAGATCCGGATCGGGGATGCCGGCAGTGTCGAGACGGGCGTTGATCAGAGCGGGAGTGATGTCCTGCGCCCTCAGGCGGCCGGCTTCGACGTCCCTCGCCAGGCTAACCGCGGCGCGCGAGATTTCGTCGCGAGAGCCGTAGTTGAAGGCGATGACCAGCGTCAGCGCCGTGTTGTCTGTCGTCGTCTCCTCCGCCTCGAGCAGCAGGCCGAGAATGTCGCTGCGCAGGCTGTGGCGGTCGCCGATCACCTTGATGCGCACATTCTGACGATGAAGCTCGGCCAAGTCGCGGCGGATGAAAGCCTTGAGCAGACCGAGCAGATCGGAAACCTCGGCCTCGGGCCGGCGCCAGTTCTCCGAGGAGAAGGCGAACAGGGTGAGATATTTTATGCCGGCTGCGCCGGCCGCGCGTACTGTCTCACGCACAGCCTCGACGCCCTTGCGGTGGCCCATCGTACGCGGCAAGCCGCGCTGCTTGGCCCAACGGCCGTTGCCGTCCATGATGATGGCAACATGCTCTGGCACAGTCAAAAATACAGCTTCCGACATTTCCCGTCCGGTCTTTCCAGGCAAAGGCACAGATCCACTAGACCTGCATGATTTCCTTTTCCTTCTCGCCAAGCAAGCGGTCGATTTCGGAAATCGTCTCGTCCGTCATCTTCTGTACGCGTTCGGACTGCGCACGGCTCTCGTCCTGGCCGATTACACCGTCCTTTTCGGCTTTCTTGAGGCCGTCCATGCCGTCGCGGCGGACATGGCGAATCGCGACCTTGCTCTTCTCGGCATAGTCGTGGGCCACCTTGACCAGCGACTTGCGGCGCTCCTCGTTCAGCTCCGGCAGCGGAATGCGCAGGCTCTGGCCATCGACGATCGGGTTGAGCCCCAGATTGGATTCGCGGATGCCGCGCTCCACGGCGCTGACCATCGACTTGTCCCAGACGGAAACCGTCAGCATGCGCGGCTCGGGTACGGTGATATTTGCGACCTGGTTCAACGGCACGCGCGAACCATAGGCTTCGATCGTCACCGGATCGAGAATGTTGGCCGAAGCACGGCCGGTGCGCAACGATGCGATGTCGCTTTTGAATGCGGAAACCGCGCCGTCCATCCGGCGCTTCAGTTCCTTGATATCGATACCTTCACTCATGTCGATGCTCCCGTTTAGAGCTGATGCCGAAAAGTCATCGGTTTTCGGACGTCCTCATGCCCTAATTATTTACTGTAGCCAGGGCTGCGCCGAAACGCGGCGCAGCTTGTATCAGTTGTCGGAGACGATGGTCTTGAGCCCACCGCCCGTCAAGATTTCAGCGAAACCACCCTTCTCATGGATCGAGAAGACGATGATCGGGATGGAGTTTTCTCGGGCGAGCGCCACTGCGGCAACGTCCATCACCGCGAGCCCCCTGTCCAGCACTTCCTGGTGCGTCAGGCGGTCGAAGCGGGTCGCATCGGGATATTTCTTCGGGTCGGCGGTGTAGATGCCGTCCACCTGCGTGCCCTTGAAGATTGCTTGCGCGCCCATTTCGGCAGCGCGCAGCGCGGCAGCGGAATCGGTGGTGAAGAAGGGATTGCCGGTACCGCCGGCGAAGATCACCACGCGTCCCATCGACAGATGGTAGAGGGTGGCGCGCTGCGAGAAGCTCTCGCAGATTTCCGGCATGGAGATGGCCGAAAGCACCACCGTATCGATGTTCAGCTTGCGCAGCGAGGTCGCGAGCGCCAGCGCATTGATGATGGTGCCGAGCATGCCCATATGGTCGCCGGTCACCCGGTCGCCGCCCTTGGATGCGACTGCGACACCGCGGAAGATATTGCCGCCTCCGACGACGACGCCGACTTCCACGCCCATATGCCTTGCCTCGGCGATATCAGATGCAATGCGGTCCGCCACCGCGACATCGATCCCGAAACCCTGGCCACCCATGAGCGCTTCGCCGGAAGCCTTGAGCAGAACGCGTTTATAGACAGGCTCTAAAGACATCTTGGCTCCTCGTAAATTGCCGTGAATGCCCGATACACGAAGGGCACCGCGTTGTCACGCGATGCCCTGGTGTTTTCCCGATTATGGCTGGAAGATCAACCCTTGACGGCAGCCGCGACTTCGGCTGCGAAATCGGTCTCTTCCTTCTCGACGCCTTCGCCGAGCAGAAGACGGGCCATGCCGGCAACTTCGATCGGCGCGCCGACGGCCTTTTCAGCTTCCTTGATGGCGGCAGCGACCGTCAGATCCGGATTGATGACGAAGGCCTGCGAGAGAAGAGCGACTTCTTCGAAGAATTTGCGCATGCGGCCTTCGACCATCTTTTCGATGATGTTGTCCGGCTTGCCGGACGCGCGCGACTGCTCAATGAAGACGTTGCGCTCGCGTTCGGCGACGGCGGCATCGACTTCTTCCGGGCGGATCGCCAGCGGCGCGGTCGCAGCGATGTGCATGGCGACCTGGCGGCCGATTGCGTTCAGGGCTTCCTTGTCGCCGGTCGATTTCAGGGCGACGAGGACGCCGAGCTTGCCGAGGCCGTCGGAAACTGCATTGTGGATATAGGTGGCGACGACGCCGTCCTCGACGGAGAGAGCGACCGAACGGCGCAGATTCATGTTCTCGCCGATCGTTGCGATCGCATCCTTGATGGTGTCGGAAACGGACTTGCCGGATGCCGGGTAGGTCGCAGCAGCGACGGCCTCGACCGTGCCGTTGGTCGAGACGGCGACCTTGGCGATGCCGCGGACAAGATCCTGGAAGGCATCGTTACGCGCGACGAAGTCGGTTTCGGAGTTGACTTCGACGACGACGGCCTTGGTGCCTTCGCTCGAAACACCGATGAGGCCTTCGGCGGCGGTGCGGCCGGACTTCTTATCGGCCTTGGCGATGCCCTTGGCGCGCAGCCAGTCGATCGCCGCTTCCATGTCGCCGCCGGTTTCAGCAAGAGCCTTCTTGCAGTCCATCATGCCTGCGCCGGTCTTTTCGCGCAGTTCCTTCACCATTGCTGCCGTAATCTCGCTCATTACTCTTCCTCTTGTCGGTTCAAACGGTGGACCGCAAAGCACGGCGCGCCACCGGATTGAGGCACGAAATGTACCTGTATGTATGACAGCGTGATGAAGACGCGCCATAACGAAATTTAACTGGCGAAGCGCCTGGGGCCTCCGCCTTGAAACAGGTAAGGCCGCCGAACTTCGATGAGTCGCGAGCGGCCTTCCCAGTCTATGCAAGCTTCGGCGGAGTTTTCGCCCCGCCCGCTTTCATCAGCCTTCGGCTGCTTCCTCGAGAGCCGGCTCGACCGGAACTTCGGAGGATGCGCCGAGATCACGGCCGGAAGAGCTCTGCTGACGCGCGATGCCGTCGATGGCGGCGCGGGAGATCAGCTCGCAGTAAAGAGCGATGGCGCGCGATGCATCGTCGTTGCCCGGGATCGGATAGTCGATCAGGTCAGGATCGCAGTTCGAATCGATGATGGCGACGACCGGGATGCCGAGGCGCTTGGCTTCGTCGATCGCGATCTTTTCCTTGTTGGTATCGATGATGAACATCAGGTCCGGCGTACCGCCCATGTCGCGGATACCGCCGAGAGCCTTGTCGAGCTTTTCGCGCTCGCGCTCGAGGTTCAGGCGTTCCTTCTTGGTGAAGCCCTGGGCTTCGCCGTTGAGGATCTCATCAAGCTTGCGCAGGCGCTGGATCGAGTTGGAGATCGTCTTCCAGTTCGTCATCATGCCGCCGAGCCAGCGCGAGTTGACGTAGTACTGGGCCGAGCGCTTGGCGCTGTCGGCGATGATCTCGGACGCCTGGCGCTTGGTGCCGACGAAGAGAACACGGCCGCCGCGGGCAACGGTGTCGCTGACGACCTGAAGGGCGCGCGACAGCATCGGAACGGTCTGAGCCAGATCGATGATGTGAATGTTGTTGCGGTCGCCGAAGATATACGGCTTCATCTTCGGGTTCCAGCGATGGGTCTGGTGGCCGAAGTGGACGCCTGCTTCAAGAAGCTGACGCATAGAAAAATCAGGCAATGCCATGCCTTGTTACTCCTTTTCCGGTTGAACCTCCGCAAGACGAACAGCACCCTCTTCGAGGATGCCACCGGCGGAACAGCCCGGATTTCTCCCGGACGATCCCATGCCTTACGTGTGGAATGCCGGTGCCCATACATTCGATTTGGCGCAAAAGCAAGGCCTTTGCCGGAAAAACCGACCTATTCGCCGGCCCGGGGCGCGGCTAGCGGAAGCGAGAGGCGGCCGGCCGGCTACTCCACCCTTTAAACGCCGCCGTTCAGCTAGCCAGCGTCGGCAGCAGCCCCAGCATGACGCCGGCGTCGGGTGTCGGCAGGATTGCGTCGATCTCGGCTGGCAGCAGGCTGCCGATTGCGCTGTCGGCGCTTCCAGTCGCGGTTCCCAGCGGACCGCGGAAGCCGTGTCGCGTCCAGGCGAGTTCCTGCAGCCGCGCGCTGATCAGCGCCTCGACCAGCCGATTAGCGTTTTCATCGACGACGATCAGCGGATGCGAGGAATAGACGGTGGGGCGCGGATAGAGCATCACCGGCTTGGCGCCCGTGCTCGTCTTGATACGCGCCCAACGTGTGGGATCGGCGAGTATCCATTCGACCAGCTGATTCTCGTAACCGACGATCATCGGTTCGCCGCCGAGGCCGCCTGCCAGATACTGGTCGAAAAGCTTGCCTGACGACGGTGACTTGAAGCCCATATTGCGGAAGATGGCCTGCACCTTGCCGCCTGACGTGGCAAGATCGCCGGATGTCGCGACATTGCCGCTGAAAAGGCTGAGCACAAGGCCGGAGAACATGAAGCCGGAATTGGAACGGTTGGGATCGGTTGATACGATCCGGGCGCGGCCATAGAGCGAGTTGACGCCGAGCTTCGACCAGTCGGCGCCGGCGAGGATCGCGTCGAGCAGCGCCTTCAGATCGAGCTGGTGGTGGCCATCCTTCGTGACCGTCACCAATCCTGCCTGCATCAGCCCGTCGACCACGGGCTGCCAGGAATAGACGACGATCGGCGTGTTCAGCACGACGCGGTCGTTGCGGATACCGATCCCGTTCTGTCTGGCGATATCAACCATGATCGAGGAGGACGGCCAGAGGAATTGCGGATGCTGCGACAGCAGCGCCTGTTCGCGCACCATCTCGACGGAGCCGGCGACGCGGCCATCTACCGTCAAGCCGTATCCGCCGAGCGCCCTGTTGACGTCGGGGTCGGCGAGGAAGGCCTCCTTCTCGCCGCCGACGAAGCCGAACAATGTCGTGCGGGTGCCGAGCAGACCCTGCAATTCCGGCCGGTCCCGAACGGCGAAATAACCGCCGGTGCCGGCGACGCCGGCTCCGAGCAATCCCACTCCAAAGGCGCGACGAGAAAGGGCCATCAGCGTCCAATATCCTCTTTGAGCGATGCCTGAATGAGGCGAAGATCGGTATCGAGCGTACCAAGTTCCTCGTCGACCAGGCTGTCGGCGTAATGAATGAAGGCCTCTTCGAGCTTCACCAGAACGCCGCGCACCTCCCCCAATTGCTTCGGGTCGGGAACGCGCTTGGCTTCGATCACGGCAAAACCTTCCGCCACTTCGGCAGCACGCGGCAGATAATAGGAGAGGAACCGGCGAACGGCATTGGCGCTTTCGGGCTTGGCCTCGACCGTGCGAAAGACATCGGCAGCGATTTCGGCAAGGTGCCGGACAGCAGCTGCGGCCGGCTTGTCAGCGATCGCGTCGGCGGCAGTCTCCAGCCTTTGCGCAAAGGGAACGGCCGTCTCCAGCAGATCGCGCGCAAAGGCCACACGCCCGCTGCCGATGCGCTTGAGATCGAGACCTTCGAACAGCCGGCGCGGCGCGAGCAGAATGACAAGCCCGGCGAAGACCAGAAGGGCGATGATGGCGGCGATCCAGAACGGCATGCCGGCGGCAAAGCTCAACAGCGGCACGGTGAGCGCCGCCGCCAGTCCCGCCACGATCCAGTTGCCATCATTGCCGAGCCAGTTGCGCATGCTCGTCCTAGTTATAGCCGCGCGCGGTGCGGAAGGCGGTGGCAAGATCGGAGCCGCCATCGAACACGCGCGCCGAGGTCTGCTTGGCAAGAGTGTCGAGCTGAGTCTTGTCGGCGTCGCCGAATGTGATGCCGAAGATCGGGACACGCGGCTCGATCGCATTCCACGCCCTCATGAAGGCCCGGCTTTGATCATCGGACTTGCCGTCGGTCATGATGACGACGGCTGGCAGATAGGCCGAGAGCCTGTCGGTTCCGGCGATTTGCTGCAAAGCCCGTTCGGCGCAGGCATACATGTTGGTGCCGCCACTCGCCTTCTGCCTGGAAATCTCGTTCAGCAGTCCTTCCTGCTCAAGCGGGTTTCCACTAGCCATAAACATCTTGCGCACGCTGCCGTCGAAGGGAATGACTATGATCTGGTCGACGGGAGACCATTGCACCAGAACCTTGCTCGCCTCGTCAGGTGTCAGGAGGAAACGCATCGCCTTCTGCAGCTGGTCCTCGCCTTCTCCCTGCATCGAGCCGGAAAAATCGAGGCAGAGCGCGGTCAGGGACGGTTTGCGCAGCGCCGCCTGATAAAGGGTGAGCGCCTGGCGGATGACGCCGGACTCCGGCATGCGGATCGCCGTCACCAGCCGGGTTGGGTCGAAATTCCAGCCCGGTTCCGGCTTTGCGGCAACACCGGTCAGCGGAATGCGCCGGCCGGTATCAGCGATACGTTGCTGCACGGGCGCCGAACGGAGATAGGCGAGCAGATCGTTGAAGAAAGTCTGGATTTCAGGCCCGCGGCCATGATCGACGAAGCCGATCGGCGAGTCCGCCATGGCCACACCATCGGCCGGATAGATCGCATAAAGCGGCTCCTGCGACAGCGTGGCGAGCTTGTCGTTGGTTTCCTTCAGCACCGCCTCGTAGTTCCACATCGCGTCGTAGAGTGTGCCCTTGCCGGCGGAATCGACGTAGAGATCGGCAAGCCAGCCGGAGGAGCCGGAAGAGCGCACGACGCCTGAAAGCAGCGCCCGGACGCTCTCCTGGACGTTTTTGTTATCGAGATCGCCAGGCTCGATCACCGGCTTGTTGCCGAGCGCGCTCGACAGCATGGCGAGATAGGCGCTGGCGCCGGAATTGGATTGCGTCGCCGAGGTCATCAGGAATTTCAGCGATCCGTTCTGAACGGCAGCCAGGATGTCTTTCATAAAAACATCTTTGCCGATCCATCCAAGCTGCTCAGCCTTCGATTTGCGCACGCCGAGAACCACCGGCGTCTGGGCGACCGAGGTGAGGCTCTTGACGCGGCGCCTGGTGTCGAACATGTCGACCCAGACGCTCGAGGCCGGCCAGACCGCATCCTGTATGACGCCCGGGTCGCTCTGCAGCGCCAGGCCGATGTCGAGCGTGCCTTCATATTTGAAGGTACAGGTGGCGTTCTTCTGCTTGCAGAACTCCTCGACGATCGGCTGCAGGACGGTGTTTTCCGAGCCTGATACGATCGAGAATTCCGGGCCTTGGCCGAAGGGATTGCAGCCGGCAAGGGCCAGAGCGGCAATAAGTGCCAGACCTGAGAGCAGCGCTCGCGTCGTCATCCTGTCGATCACGCCTTAGTCATCGCCTTCTTGAGCTCGATCGTCATCTGCTCCATCTGCTGCTCGGCGAGCGCCCGCTTCCGGCGCCCCTCGTCCTGAACCTGGAGCACGCCTGAGATCGTATCGATGAGATCCTTATTCGCCTTGGCTAGCGTGTCGATATCGACGATGCCGCGCTGCGACTGCTGCTCGATCGCTATCGCCTGGTCCTTCATCATCTCGGATGCCTGGCGGATCATGTCGTTGGTGGCGTCGGTCACCGCCTTTTGCAGGTCGAGCGCCGATTTCTGCCGCGTCAGGCCGAGCAGGATCACCATCTTCTGCTTCCACGCCGGCACTGTCAGCGCCGAGGTCGCCTGCAGGTTTTCGATCAAGGTCTCGTCGCCTGCCTGGACGATGCGGATCTGGGGCAATTGCTGGATGCCGAGCTGACGAGCCTGCTGCAAGTAGAAGACCCGCTTTTCCAGGCGATCGAGTGCCTGCAGGCTGTCCTGGTATGTCTGTGTTTCCAGCATGCCGCCGCCGGGTCCGCTCGCAGCCGCCTCTGCCTGCGCCTTCAGCTTCGGCAGTTCGGTGCTGCGGAAACGCTCGGCAAAATCCTTGCCGGCGTGTACATAGGCCTCGAGCCGCATGATCGACTGCCTGGTTTCCTCATGCAGGTCGTCGAGCAGCGCGATGTCGCGCCTCAGCGTATCCTTGTGACGGTCGAGTTCCAGGCCAATCCGATCGATCTGGCCGGCGACGTCCTCGAACTCCTCCTTGAAGCGTTCGAGCCGCGCCTTTGCCGAGAGGAACATCCGGCTGAGAAAGCCCTTGTCTTTCAGTGATGCCGGGTCGAGGCTCTTCGACTTCAGGATGATGTCGGTCAGCAGCCGGCCGACCTCGCCGAGATCCTTGTTGCGGACCTCGCGCAGGATCCTGTCGGCATAGTCGCTGACAGCCTGCTGGGCGCGGTCGCCATAGACCGAAATGCCGGCTCTGTCAGCAATATCGATGCTATCGGAAATGCGGGCAACTTCCGCCGGATCGGCGGCGACAACCGGCACGGCGGCATTCTGAACAGTCGCGAGATCGGTATCGGCCATGGTAAGGCTTTCAGGCTTGCGGCGCGTAATCGTCCGGGGGCCTATTTCGCAATTACAGGCCCCGTCGCAATGGACTGGCCGCTGGATCGCACCGATCAGATGAACAGGACGACAGAAGGCGACTCAATCATCGCTGGTCGCCCACACAATAATGAACTTTATGATACAGTTTTATGACAGCCGACAAGCCGCCGCTTACTTGCAGACTTCGCCCTTGCGGTCGAGCAGCTCGAGCTTGGCGAGCTTGCCGGTCAGGACGAAATCGCCGTAATCCATCGTCAGGTCGCGGGTGATGCCGTTCTCGTAGAGTTTGAACGACATGCGATAGACCGGCAGCGAATCCGATTTCGCATTCTCGTTGAAATAGGCGATGGTCACCGGCCAGAAGGCTGTCTTCGAGAAGGCGCCGGCATTGCCGGCATCGGCCGCCTCGGCAGCGGGCGTCTCCTGCTTGCCGACGATCGTAGTCGTCACCAGCGACTTGTCGCCGTCGTCGGACCCATCGAAAACGCGCGCTTCGAAGAAACGCTTGCCGTCCTTGGCGTTCTGGATCACGTCGAGCATGTGCTCCGTCGGAAAGCGGCTTTCGGCCAGCTGCAGCTCGCGGCTCGCCGGCTGCTTGAGATCGACCTTGACGCCATTAGGCTGATCCTCGGCCGCGCCATGAACCTCCTTATCGAGCTGTTCGTCGGTGAAGGATTTCGTGTCAAAGGTAAACTTGCGGTCCTTCAGGTTCTCGAAGGTCTTCGTCTGCTGATCGCTGACGCGCACGCTGTCGCCGGTGTCGATCTGTGTCACGAAGCGGAAATTTGTGGTGAAGCCCTGGCAATAGCTGCCGTCGAATTCATAGACCATGCGGCCGTACATGGAGGCGATGCCGGAGCGGTCCGACGCGTCCTTCAATTCCAGATCGTAGACCGCGCGATGTGCGACGAGGCCGGTCGCGATCGCCGCGCTTGCCGCAGGCGCGCCCGCCCATGCATTGGCGGAAACGCTGGCAAGAAGCAGAGCGGCAAGACCTGATCGGAACATTCATTAACTCCTGTTGGACTCAGCCGCGATGTTATAAGAACGCTTTCGGCCAAATCGAGGCTCGAAACTGTCATATTAAAGATTCCAGTCTTGATGCATAATTTTTGAAGAATTGACAACAAAAGCGGAGACGAAAATGTCCGACGAAATTGCAGCCCGCCTGACTGAGATGGGGATAACCCTGCCCGAAGCCGCGGCACCGGCCGCAAATTACGTTCCCTATGTCATCAGCGGCAATCTTCTCTACATCTCCGGCCAACTGCCGCTCGACGGCGGCAAGGTCGCCGTCGCGGGCCATCTCGGCAAGACCGTCGACGTCGCGAGCGGCCAGCGCGGCGCCGAACTCTGCGCCATCAACATCCTCGCCCAGGCGAAGGCGGCGCTTGGGGGCGATCTCGGCCGTATCCGGCGAGTGATCAAGCTGAACGGCTTCGTCGCCTCGGCGCCCGATTTCATCGAGCAGCATCTCGTCATCAACGGCGCTTCTAACCTGATTGCCGGCGTGCTCGGCGAAGCCGGCAAACATGCCCGCGCCGCCGTCGGCATGGCAGCCCTGCCGCTGAACGCCGCAGTCGAAATCGATGCTATCATGGAAATCGCCGAATGACTAACGGCGACTGGATTAAGGACGTTCCGGTCGCTCACCGCGGCTATCACGATCTGAATATGCTTGTCTGGGAAAATACGCTTTCAGCCTTCTCGCGCGCTGTCGAAGCCGGCTTTGCGATCGAATGCGACCTGCACTACGCCTCCGACGGCGTGCCGATCGTCTTCCACGACGAGAACCTGCAGCGTCTGTGCAATCTCAACGGCGACATCCGCGAGCGCACCTCCCGGGAACTCGGGCTGATCGCCGTCGGCGGCACGAGCGACAAGGTACCGACGCTCCGCCAGCTCCTCGATCTCGTCCAGGGCAAGGTGCCGCTGGTGCTGGAGCTGAAGGGTCGCGAGGCCGATGACGAAGGGTTTGCCGAATCCGTGCTTGAGGTGCTCGAAGGCTATGAAGGCAAGGTTGCGCTGATGAGCTTCGACGATTGGTTGCTGCGCGATCTGAAAGCGCTTGGCTCGCCCTACCCGCTCGGGCTGACCGCCAACGGCAACACACCGGAGGAGCTCAAGACGCATGCGGAGGCAATGGAGATCGGTCTTGATTTCATCTCCTATTATTATGGCGACCTGCCGAATGCCTTCATCACCGGTCAGCGCGAAAAGGGCATTCCGGTTATAACCTGGACGGTGCGGGACGAAGAGGCGCGCCGGCGCACATTCGAAAACGCCGACCAGATGACTTTTGAAGGCTTCGATCCGCGTGCGGCGGTTTGACGCTCGCTTTTTGGCCAAGATCATGCGCAGACTGGGGCAGAGCCGAGACCATCCTCCCACAGGCTTCGCATTTGCCCCATGACTGACGAACTGTCCATTCGCGTCGAGCGCTCCTTCACCGCGATCTCCCCGGCGAGCTGGTCCAGGCTTGCCGGGGCGTCGAACGCCTGCAGCACGCTCGCCTATAATCCCTTCGTCTCGCACGCTTTTCTGTCAGCGCTGGAGGAATCCGGTTCGGCCACTGCCGAAACCGGCTGGCTCGGCCATCACCTGCTGCTCGAAACCGATCGCGGCGAACTGATCGGCGCCCTGCCCGGCTACCTCAAGAGCCACAGCCAGGGCGAATATGTTTTCGACCATGGCTGGGCCGACGCCTTCGAGCGGGCCGGCGGGCGGTATTATCCCAAGCTGCAGTGCTCGATCCCGTTCACGCCGGCGACGGGGCCGCGTCTCCTCGTCGCCCAAGGGCTGCAGCGGCTGCCGATCCAGAGCGCGATCGCCGAAAGCCTGAAGGAGGTCGTGCGCCGGCTCGGCATCTCCTCGGCCCACATCACCTTCGTACCGGACGAGGAGATCGGCGTCTTCGAGATGGACGGCTATCTGCACCGCACCGACCAACAGTTCCATTTCATCAATGACGGCTATGCCAATCACGACGAATTTCTGGAAACGCTCGCTTCGCGCAAACGCAAGGCATTGCGCAAGGAGCGCCGTGCCGCGCTCGAGAACGGAATCAGCATCGACTGGCTGACCGGGCGCGATCTGACGGAGCGGATCTGGGACCAGTTCTTCAAGTTCTACATGGATACCGGCGGCCGCAAATGGGGCAGGCCCTATCTTACCCGCAAGTTCTACTCGTTGATCGGCGAGCGCATGGCCGACGACATCCTGCTCGTCATGGCCAAGCGCGACGGGCGCTATATCGCCGGCGCGATCAATTTCATCGGCGGTGATACGCTCTACGGCCGTCATTGGGGCTGCATCGAGGACCACCCCTTCCTGCATTTCGAGGTCTGCTATCACCAGGCAATCGACTTCGCCCTTTCCAAAGGGTTAAAACGCGTCGAAGCCGGTGCGCAGGGAGAACACAAGCTTGCCCGCGGCTACCTGCCGGTGACGACGCATTCCGCCCATTATGTCGCCCATGCCGGGCTTCGCCGGGCGATCGGCGACTATCTCGACCGCGAGCGTGCCGATGTAGAACAGATGGGTGAGCTGCTGGCCGAGCACAGTCCTTTCCGCAAAGGCGAACGTCAGCAGGAGGATTGACGCCGCCCCGGCGAGCGCGCTACCCGATCAATCGAAAAGCGAGGAGATTTCGCGATGACCAGCGCCTATGACGACAACAACATCTTCGCCAAAATCCTGCGCGGTGAAATTCCCTCGCACCGTATCTACGAGGACCAGCATACGGTCGCCTTCATGGATGTGATGCCGCAGGCGCCAGGCCATGTGCTCGTTGTTCCGAAGGCGGCTTCGCGCAATATCCTCGATGCCGATCCGACCACCCTCACCCATGCCATCACCGTCGTCCAGAAGGTCGCCAATGCGGTCAAGGATGTCTTCGACGCCGATGGCGTGTTCATCGCGCAGTTCAACGAACCGGCAGCCGGACAAACGGTGTTCCATCTGCATTTCCACGTCATCCCCCGCCATGAGGGTGCAGCGCTCAAACCGCATTCCGGCAAGATGGAGGACGGCGCCGTGCTTGCCGCCCACGCTGAAAAGATCAGGGCAGCTTTGGCGTAAGATCGATCACAGCCGTAACAGGGGTGCGCAACAAAAAGGCCGCGGGTGACGCGGCCTTTCCCTATTCGGTGAAGAGATCTCACTTCTTGCGCGGAACCTTCGGAACCGCGCTTCCCTTCTTCGGAGCCTCGCGGACCTCGGGCTCGGCCTGCGGGACCGTCTTGGCCCGGGCCTTGCGGGCCGTCTTGGTTTTCAGCTCGCCGTCATCCTCGTCGTCGGCTTCGGGATGGACGACCTCGGCTTCCAGCTTCGGCTTAATCGGCGCCGTGTCCGGAATGGCCTCCAGCAGAATGCCAGGCTTGCCGTCTTCCTTGGGGCCGACGGTGACGTTGACGACGCCACCCTTCTTCAACTTGCCGAAGAGGATTTCGTTGGCGAGCGGCTTCTTGATGGTATCCTGGATCACGCGGGCAAGCGGGCGGGCGCCCATCTTCTCGTCGTAACCCTTTTCGGCAAGCCAGGCGATCGCGTCCTCGTGCAGGTCGAAGGTGACGTTCCTTTCGGAAAGCTGAGCCTCCAGCTGCATGATGAACTTCTGCACGACCTTGTGGATGACCGCCGTCGGCAGCGCCGCGAAGGGAATGATCGCGTCGAGACGGTTGCGGAACTCCGGTGTGAAGAGACGGGTCAGCGCCTCTTCGTCCTCGCCGGTGCGCTTGGACGAGCCAAAGCCGATCGCAGCCTTGGCCATTTCCGAAGCGCCCGCATTCGTCGTCATGATCAGGATGACGTTGCGGAAGTCGATCTTCTTGCCGTTATGGTCAGTCAGCGTGCCGTGGTCCATGACCTGCAGCAGGATATTGTAGATATCCGGATGCGCCTTCTCGATTTCGTCGAGCAGGACCACGCAATGCGGATGCTGGTCGACGCCATCGGTCAGGAGACCACCCTGGTCGAAGCCCACATAGCCGGGAGGCGCGCCGAGCAGACGCGAGACTGTGTGACGCTCCATATATTCCGACATGTCGAAGCGCAGGAGTTCGACGCCGAGTGACGCTGCCAGCTGCTTTGCCACCTCGGTCTTGCCGACGCCGGTCGGACCGGAGAAGACATAGGCGCCGATCGGCTTGTTCGGCTCGCGAAGGCCGGCACGCGCCAGCTTGATCGAGGTCGAAAGAGCTTCGATCGCGATATCCTGGCCGTAGACCACCGAACGCAGTTCCTGCTCGAGATTGGCGAGCACCGCCTCGTCGTCCTTCGAGACGGTCTTCGGCGGAATGCGCGCCATCGTGGCGATCGTCGCCTCGATCTCCTTCTCGGTGATCAGCTTGCGGCGCTTCGACGGCGGCAGCAGCATCTGGGCCGCACCCGTTTCGTCGATCACGTCGATTGCCTTGTCGGGCAGCTTGCGGTCGGAGATGTAGCGGGCCGACAATTCGACGGCCGACTTGATGGCGTCGTTCGAATAACGCAGGTGGTGATATTCCTCGAAATAGGGCTTCAGGCCCTTCATGATCTCGATCGCATCATTGATCGACGGCTCGCTGACGTCGATCTTCTGGAAACGGCGGACCAGCGCCCGGTCCTTCTCGAAGAACTGGCGGTATTCCTTGTAGGTGGTCGAACCAATGCAGCGGATGGCACCCGATGATAGCGCCGGCTTAAGCAGGTTCGATGCATCCATCGCGCCGCCCGACGTGGCGCCGGCGCCAATCACCGTATGGATTTCGTCGATGAACAGCACGGCGCCCGGATATTCTTCCAACTCCTTGACGACCTGCTTCAGGCGCTCCTCGAAATCGCCACGATAGCGCGTGCCGGCGAGCAGCGTACCCATGTCGAGCGAGAAAATCGTCGCATCGGCGAGCGCCTCGGGAACCTTGCCTTCGACAATCCGCTTGGCCAGACCTTCGGCGATCGCCGTCTTGCCGACGCCGGGATCACCGACATAGAGCGGATTGTTCTTTGAACGGCGGCACAGGATCTGGATGGTGCGGCTCACCTCGGCATGACGGCCGATCAGCGGATCAATCTTGCCGCCCTTGGCTTTCTCGTTGAGATTGACGCAATAGGCCTTGAGCGCGTCCTGCTGCTTCTTGGGGCCACCTTCTTCCTCGCCGCCGCGCGCTGTCGGCTTACTCTCGGCCTCTTCCTCGGCGCCACGCGGGGTGCGGGTCTCGGAGGCGCCCGGCCGTTTGCCGATGCCATGCGAGATGTAGTTGACGGCATCATAGCGCGTCATCTCCTGCTCCTGCAGGAAATAGGCGGCATGACTTTCGCGCTCGGCGAAGATAGCGACGAGCACGTTGGCGCCGGTAACCTCTTCGCGGCCGGACGATTGCACGTGGATGACGGCGCGCTGGATGACGCGCTGGAAGCCGGAGGTCGGCTTGGAATCCTCGTCATAACCCGTGATCAGATTGGAAAGTTCGTTATCGACATATTCGACGAGCGTCTTGCGCAGCGCGTCGAGATCGACATTGCAGGCACCCATGACCGCGGCCGCATCGGCATCGTCGATCAGGGCGAGCAGCAGATGCTCGAGCGTCGCATATTCATGATGCCGCTCGTTGGCAAAGGTCAGTGCCTGATGGAGCGCCTTCTCTAAACTAGGCGAAAATGTTGGCACGTTCAGATCCTCACTTCTTTTCCATGACGCATTGCAGCGGATGCTGGTGTTGCCGGGCGAAGTCCATCACCTGGCTGACCTTCGTTTCCGCTACCTCGTATGTGAATATTCCGCACTCGCCGACGCCGTGGTTGTGGACATGGAGCATGATGCGGGTGGCACTTTCACGATCCTTCTGAAAAAAACGCTCCAGAATATGAATGACAAATTCCATGGGCGTATAATCGTCATTCAAAAGCAGCACGCGATAGAGGTTGGGCTTCTTGGTCTTCGGCTTGGTGCGCGTGATGACCGAGGTTCCGCGATTTCCGTTGTCCCCGTTCCTTTCGCTGTCGTTCTGCATCCGGATCGGCTTTGCGATCATTTTCATTCATTCCTCGATCAATCCGGCGGAGCATGGGAGGGCGCTTTTCCCGCCGAATATCTGAAACACTAACTTAGTTCATAATAGGTCGATTTTAAGCCCCCTGTCGGACACTGCAATCAAGAAATGCCGGCATGCACGGGAAAGACCAAAAAAGTCTCCCGGCCGATCCGTGCGGGCGCTGCCGTGAAAGTGAAAACAAAAAAGGCCGGCTACAGATGCGTAGCCGGCCTTCACTTTTCAATATGCAGCGCAGGTTGCGCCTTTAGGATCAATTTATGCAGCGGCAGGCGCCGACGGCTGCGGCGACTTGGTGGTTCTGGCGACGGCAGCGGCAATCGGAGCTTCGTAGGGCCTGTAGGCCGACTTGGCGAGGTCGGCATACATTTCGCCGAGCTTGGTCGTCTCTGAGACGAAGCGCTCATAGCTGGATTTGACGTAGTTGGTCTGCAGCTCGAAGGCGGCCTCGAAGCTCTTGGCGCCGGCGAGCGTTTCGAAATGCGTCACCGCATCCTGAAAGGATTTCTTAGAATATTCAGCAGCTTCGGCGGCGATCGCCTGAAAGCCCCTGGCGGTGTCGGAATAGTTTCTCAGCGCCGTGTCCACGGCTTCCTTGCTCTTCCTGTTGGCATCGTCAAAGTTGAACATGAGCCATCCTCCGTTGGGCTGTTGACGCCCGCAAGGTAGCCGCAACGCACAAAGAGTCAAGTAGTCTTGTGCGGCGCAAAACAGCCTTTGGTTGCATGACAATAATAAAACAAAGCCAGCGCGCCGGGTAACGTACGTCTTTAACTGTTTTTGCTAATATATCGCACGACAGCACAACCTTGAGCTTTAAAAAAAATTTTATTCGACAGCATAAAAACAAAAAAACCGGGCAGATTGCTCCGCCCGGCCCACTGCAAGCTGGCAGGCTCGATCAAAGATCGACGTCGAGGATCGCCATCGAAAAGTTGTAGGAGCGGTCGCCGTCCTCGTCATCGACATAGACGACGCCCAGAAATTCTTCGCCGAGATAGACTTCAGCAGAATCGTTCTTGCGCGGACGCGCCTTGACGACGATCTGCGGGTTGAGCGTACGTTTGAAGTAAGCGTCGAGCTTCTTGATTTCTTCTGGCTTCACTCTGTCATCTCCGTAAGCGGTCTTGATTGGCCGCTTCTTGCACACGAAAAGCAGCGGTGTAAAGGCAAGGTTGCCACTTGGCGTGACCCCGCCCGGTTCGTACCGAGCTTTCCTATCCTTGTTCCAACGGGCGCTCAGATATCGGCACCGATGACCTGATCCATGTTGCGCGACGGCTCTGAACAGCCGGCCTCGCCGACGACTTTGGCCGGAACGCCTGCGACCGTCTTCTTGGGCGGCACCGCCTTCAGCACGACGGAGCCTGCGGCAACCCGCGAGCAATAGCCGATCTCGATATTGCCGAGGATCTTGGCGCCGGCGCCGATCATGACACCGCTGCCGATCTTCGGGTGACGGTCGGCGCCCTCTTTGCCGGTGCCGCCGAGCGTCACACCATGTAGGATCGAAACGTTGTCGCCGATGACGGCCGTCTCGCCGACGACCAAGCCGGTCGCATGATCGAGGAAGATGCCCTTGCCGATACGCGCCGCGGGATTGATGTCGGTCTGGAAGACGCTGGAGGAGCGGCTCTGCAGATAGAGCGCAAAATCACGCCGGCCGCGGTTCAGCAGCCAGTGGGCGAGACGATGCGTCTGCAGCGCATGGAAACCCTTGAAATAGAGCACCGCCTCCATGAAGCGCAAACATGCCGGATCGCGGTCATAAATGGCCTGGATGTCGACGCGCAGGATGGAACTCCACTCCGGCCAGTCGAGGAGCATTTCCTCGAAGGTCTGACGCAGCAGGTTCGCCTGCATATCGGGGTGATCGAGCCGCTCGCAGATGCGATGGATGACGCATTCCTCAAGCGAACGATAATTGATCACGGTCGAGTAGAGGAAGGCCGCTAGAACCGGGTCTTTTTCGGCCGCGATCCGTGCTTCTTCACGAAGGCTGTCCCAGATGGGATCCATCACCTTCACGGGATGGCCTGCCTCGAAAGCACGAATGTCTGTCTTTGCGACCATCGCCGCTCTCCTCGTTGCCAACAGAAATGCCGTTTTCGGAACGCCAGTATATAGAGGAAAACGGCAATAACATAAATGGGTGCCGTCACCACGGTTTTTTAGCATGGCTTTCGGCATCACGATGATGTCACCCCTCGGCGACCCTTGCGTAGAAGGCCAGCACCGCCTGCTTGAAAACCTTGTCGCCGACGGCGAGCATATGATCGCGGCCGGGGATATCCAGCGCTTCGGACTCGGGCATCAGCGCAGCGAGTTCCTGCGGCGAGCCGGCGATATCATCCTTGGTGCCGACGCCGATCAGGGTCGGCATGTCGAGCTTGCCCATATCCGAGCGAGCGACGAGGTCGCGCGAGCCGCGGATGCAAGCGGCAAGCGCAGTGCGGTCGCTCTTCGTCTGCTCGGCGAAGGCACGGAACATGCGGCCGCGGTCATGCGTCACGGCCTCCAGCGACGGAGTAAGCAGCGCATCGGCGATCGGATCCCAGTCGCCGACGCCATCTGTCATGCCGATGCCAAGACCGCCGAGCACCAGCGAGCGGACGCGATGCGGATTGGCGAGTGCCGCAAAGACGGAAATGCGCGCCCCCATCGAATAGCCCATGAGATTGGCCTCGGGGATGCCGAGATGGTCGAGCAAGGCCATCGCATCACCTGCCATGACCCAGGGGCGATAGGCTTCGGCATCGTGCGGTTTGTCGCTTGCGCCATGGCCGCGATTGTCGATGGCAATCACCCGGTAGCCGGCATCGCCCAGCGTCTTCAGCCAGCCCGGATGCACCCAGTTGACGTTTGCCGTCGAGGCAAAGCCATGGATCAACAAGACAGGCACACCGGAAGGATCGCCCTCGTCGAAAAAAGCGATCTTCAATCCATCATGGGTGAAGCTTGAAAAAACTGGAGTATTCAGGTTCATGGGCCTTCCTTTTGGCGCGACCATAGTCGAGCCGCCCCTCGGCGTGAAGCCAAAACTGTGGGCAAAAACTGTGCCCAACGCGACGCTTTGGCTCTACACATTTGCGGCGAAGGCTTATAAGGTTCGCGCACTTTCAAAGCATTCGGAGAGCGACATGGCCGGCCACAATATTCCCCACTTCCAGAACGACGGCGGTCATCGCGTCATCGAAGTCGGCGTCAAGGAATTCATGTGCACCGGCGCTTCGGTTCCTTTCGACCATCCGCATATCTTCATCGACATGGGCGACGACAACGAGAAGGTCTGCTCCTACTGCTCGACGCTTTACCGCTATAATTCTTCTCTCAAGCCGAGCCAGACCAATCCGGCCGGCTGTGTTTTCCACGTGAAGGCGGCTTAAAGTCCAGAACCCGGATCGGACTGATAATGCCGGTCGAACATGCCGCCATCATCGGCGCCGGCATTGCCGGGCTGACTGCTGCCCTTACGCTTTCGCGCCGGGGCATCAGCTGCGAGATTTTCGAGCAGGCGGATGAACTCGTCGAAGTCGGCGCAGGATTGCAGGTTTCGCCGAACGCCTCCCGCATCCTGGCAGAACTCGGCATCCTCGAAAAACTTTCAAAAGTCTGGCTCGAACCGGAGACGATCCGGCTGGTGTCAGGCAGTTCGCTGCGCCAGCTTGCGGCCGTGCCGGCGGGCAAATTCGCGCGGCAGCGCTGGGGCGCGCCCTATGGTGTCCTGCACCGCTCCACATTGCAGAATGCGCTTCTTGCTGCGGTCGAAGCCGATCCGTTCTGCCGGCTTCATCTTGGCGTGCGACTGGGATCGAACTCGCCGCCTGTCGAGCGGCCCGCTGATGTCGTCATCGGCGCGGACGGCGTCTGGTCGAAGCTCCGGCAATCCGTTCCCGGCAGCCCCTCGCCGCGTTTTTCCGGCAACATCGCCTACCGCTTCACCATTCCCGAAGCAGAGGCGCCAGCCTTCCTCGACCGGACAAGCGTTTCGGCTTTCCTCGGCGGATCGGCGCATCTCGTCTGCTACCCGCTGAAGGAGACCGGCAGCATCAACATGGTGGCGATCACCGCCGGCAATGCCGCGCCGCATGCCTGGCGAAGCGAGCCGACGGCAGAGCAGCGCGCGCGGCTCAATTTGCAGCTTTCCGGCTGGAACAGCGCGATCGTGTCGCTGCTCGAAGAACAGCAGAAGCTCACTTTCTGGCCGCTCTTCGAAACCACATCAGGCGCCTGGCAGGACGGCCGCAGGACGGTTCTGATCGGCGACGCCGCGCATGCGATGATGCCCTTCGCCGCCCAGGGAGCGGCCATGGCGATCGAAGATGCCTACGAGCTTGCCGCGTTTCTGGCGAATCGTCCCGTCGCGGAAGCACTGGCGCTTTTCGAAAGGCATCG
Organism: Rhizobium aethiopicum; assembly: GCF_900094625.1. GTDB lineage: Bacteria > Pseudomonadota > Alphaproteobacteria > Rhizobiales > Rhizobiaceae > Rhizobium > Rhizobium aethiopicum. The sequence goes on from NZ_FMAJ01000001.1 coordinate 681,416, forward strand.
CGCGCCACGTATTGCAAAACTTCGCCAGCGCGGCGCTTTCAACCGGTTTGCCTATCATGCGAAAGGGCCGATTCGGATCGGCCGCGATCTCGTGCTCGGCTTGAAGCCGCCGCAAAGCCTGGCGGCCGATCTCGACTGGATCTACGGCTACCGGGCTCAGCACACGCTGTAAAGCGCCGCAAGCGGCGGCAGCACCCTAAAGCGCGTCACGATCTTTCAGATTCGCTCCTTGCGCTTTCGGTGGGTGCTTTTACGCATGTCGTTGCCGCAAAACCGCTGTACAGTTTTGCGCGACATGCGTTAGCCGCACCTCGTCAGACGGCGCTTGCCGCGGCAAAACCCCGTTCGATATCGGCCTTGAGGTCGGCCACGTCTTCAAGGCCGACCTGCAGGCGGATCACCGGCCCCTCCTTCGGGGCCTTGGCAATCTTGCGATCGTTCAGGTTGGCGTGCAGTGCGAGGCTTTCAAAGCCGCCCCAGGAATAGCCGAGACCGAAAATCCTCAGCGCATCGAGGAAGGCATGCGCCTTCGCCTTGAATTTCTGAGGGCTTTCAGCGGCAAGCACGAAGGAGAAGATGCCGCTGGCGCCCGTAAAATCGCGCTTCCAAATCTTGTGGGAGGGGAAACTCGGCAGCGCCGGATGCAGCACGCGGGCGACGTCCTCCCTGCCCTCGAGCCATTCCGCAATATGCAGCGCGCTTTCGTAATGCCGCTCGAGGCGCAGGCCCATGCTGCGCAAACCGCGCAGGATCTGATAGGCGTCATCGGGTGCGCCGCAGATGCCAAGGGCGCCGTTCGCCTCCTTCAGCCGCTCCCAGTGCTCGGCATTGGCCGATGCCGTTCCGAGCAGGATATCGGAATGACCGGACGGATATTTCGTCGCCGCATGAATGGAAATGTCGACGCCGTGATCGAGCGGTTTAAAATAGAGCGGCGTCGCCCAGGTATTGTCCATCATGACGACGGCGCCGTGGCGATGGGCGACTGCCGAGATCGCCGGAATATCCTGCATTTCAAAAGTATTGGAACCGGGAGCCTCGGTGTGGACGAGCCTGGTGTTGGGCCGAAACAGCGTCTCGATGCCGGCGCCGATCGCCGGATCGTAATATTCCACCTCGACACCGAGGCGCTTCAGCATCGTATCGCAGAAATGGCGGGTTGGGCCGTAAACCGAATCGACGACCAGCGCATGATCGCCGGCGGCGACGAAACCAAGGAACGGAATCGTGACGGCGGCAAGCCCCGAGGGTACAAGGATCGTGCCGGCCGAACCTTCGAGCGCGTCGATTGCCTCGCAGAGCGCATCCGTCGTCGGCGTGCCGCGTGTCCCATAGGTGTATTTCTGCGAGCGCGTGTCCATCGTCGCCGCATTCGGAAACAACACCGTCGAGGCATGCACGACCGGCGGATTGACGAAGCCGTGATAGTCGAAGGGGTCGTTGCCGATATGGGTAAGGCGGGTGTTGACGCCGGCGTTCTGCAGCAAGCTGTCTTTGTCTTTCATGTCGGAAATAGCCTTTGGCGAGGGGGCGCAAAAGCAGACTTTTGGACGCCTCGGCCGGCCCGGTCAACCCCTCAAAAGCGCGTGCGGCGGGTGCCTGGATTTTTGAATTTCGCGTTATTTTTCCGCAATCAGGCGCCCATTTCCCAGCCAATCGCCTTCGAATGCGGCGCAATTCGGCAAAATACTGAATTTTGCCGCAATTATTGATCGCGACACTTGACCATGGTGACATTTGCGACTGTGATAGGGTACTCGCGCCGGGAGGGTGTCGAGACGATGGGGGTGGCAGAGTTTTTCCGCCGGAACGCCCCACAAGAAAATATAATACAACGGAAAAGGTTGGGAAAAAAAATGAAGAACAAGCTTCTGTCCGCCGCGATCGGCGCAGCAGTTTTCGCTCTTGGCGCCTCGGCTGCTTCGGCCACTACACTCGGCGATGTAAAGGCAAAGGGTTTCATCCAGTGCGGTGTCAACACCGGTCTCGCCGGCTTTGCTGCGCCTGACGCTTCCGGCAATTGGGCGGGCTTCGACGTTGACTTCTGCAAGGCCGTCGCTGCGGCTGTCTTCGGCGACCCCACCAAGGTGAAGTTCACTCCGCTCAGCGCCGCCAATCGCTTCCCGGCCCTGCAGTCTGGCGAAATCGACGTGCTCGCCCGTAATACGACCTGGTCGATCAACCGCGACACGGCGCTCGGCCTGAATTTCCGCTTCGTCAACTACTATGACGGCCAGGGATTCATGGTCCGCAAGAGCCTGAACGTGAAGTCGGCGCTGGAACTCTCCGGCGCGTCCGTTTGCGTCCAGTCGGGCACGACCACCGAGCTCAACCTCGCCGACTACTTCAAGGCAAACAACCTTCAGTACAATCCGGTCGTCTTCGAAAAACTGGACGAGGTCAACGCCGCCTATGATGCCGGTCGTTGCGACGTCTACACAACCGACCAGTCCGGCCTCTACTCGCTGCGTCTGACGCTGAAGAACCCGGACGAACACACGATCCTGCCGGAGATTATCTCCAAGGAACCCCTCGCCCCGGCCGTTCGCCAGGGTGATGACCAGTGGTTCGATATCGTTAGCTGGGTTGGTTATGCCATGATCAATGCCGAAGAATTCGGCATCACGCAGGCGAATGTCGACGAGATGAAGAATTCGCCCAACCCTGACATCAAGCGCTTCCTCGGCGTCGAGGCTGATACCAAGATCGGCACCGATCTCGGCCTGACCAACGAGTGGGCCTACAACGTCGTCAAGAATGTCGGCAATTACGGCGAAGCCTTCGAGCGCAATATCGGCCAGGGCAGCCCGCTGAAGATCGAGCGCGGCCTCAATGCGCTGTGGAACAAGGGCGGCATCCAGTACGCTCCGCCGGTGCGCTGAGCGACAGCACGCATGAAGCCGGAAAGGCGGGCGACCGCCTTTCCCCCTCTAATAAAAAAGCTCCGAAAAGGAGCGCAATGGGGAATTGGCCAGGCATGACGCATCAGGCTTTGGATTCAACACGTGTATCCAGGAGCGGCTGGAGCTTTCAGTCCGCCCTCTACGACCCGATGATTCGGGGCATCTTCTTTCAAATTCTCACCATCGTACTGCTGGTCGTCTTCGTCTGGTGGGTTGCGCACAACACTGCCGTCAATCTGGCACGCGCCAACATCGCGTCGGGTTTCGGCTTTCTCAACGGCCGCGCCGGCTTCGAGGTCGGTCAGTCGCTGATCGCCTACTCAAGCGATTCAACTTACGGCCGCGCGCTGGTCGTCGGCCTTCTGAATACGCTGCTGATCGCCATTACCGGCATCATCACCGCCACCATCATTGGCTTCATCATCGGCATCGGCCGCCTGTCGCGCAATTGGCTGATTGCTAAATTGTGCACGGTCTATGTCGAAGTCTTCCGCAATATCCCGCCGTTGCTTGTCATCTTCTTCTGGTATTCGGGCGTTCTGGCGATTCTGCCGAGCGCGCGCGAGTCGCTGCATTTGCCGCTCGGGTCGTATCTGAACAATCGCGGCCTATCCTTTCCCAAACCGATCTTCGGCGAGACTTTCTGGCTCGTCGGCGTCGCCTTCATCGTCGCGATCATCGCCGTTATCGCGACGGCCCGATGGGCGCATCGCCGGCAGGCGGCGACAGGTCAGCCGTTCCATACGATCTGGGCTTCGATCGGTCTGCTGATCGGCCTGCCGCTTATCGCCTTCCTGCTCGCGGGCGCGCCTCTCAGCTTCGATTATCCGATCGCGGGCAAATTCAACCTCACCGGCGGCTCCGTCGTCGGGCCCGAGTTCATGTCGCTCTTCCTGGCGCTTTCCTTCTACACCGCTGCCTTCATCGCCGAGATCGTGCGCGCGGGCATTCGCGGCGTGCCGAAGGGACAGACGGAAGCTGCTGGCGCACTCGGACTTCACCCCTCGTCGATCACTCGGCTGGTCGTCATCCCGCAGGCGTTCCGCATCATCATTCCGCCGCTGAGCAGCCAGTATCTCAATCTGACCAAGAACTCGTCGCTGGCGATCGCCATCGGCTTTGCCGATCTCGTTGCCGTCGGCAGCACGACGCTGAACCAGACTGGTCAGGCCGTCGAGGTCATCCTCATTTGGATGGTCATATACCTTGGCCTCAGTATCGTGACATCGCTGTTCATGAACTGGTTCAATGCCAAAATGGCGCTGGTGGAGAGGTAAGATGAGCAACAGTTTCGTCAGAACCGCCATACTGGCGCCGGAGCCGCCCCCCTCAGGAGAAAAGGGCGCGGTCGCCTGGCTTCGCCGCAACCTGCTGGCGACACCGAAGGATATAATTCTTACCGCCCTAGCACTTGTCTTTCTCGCCTGGGCCTTGGTCCACGCGATCGACTGGCTCTTCGTGCAGGCGGTCTGGAGTGGCCCGGACCGCACTTTCTGCGCCACTGCCGTGCAGGGTGGCATCCAGCCAGACAGCTGGAACGGTGCATGCTGGGCCTTCGTCAATGCCAAATTTGACCAGTTCATTTTTGGACGTTATCCCCTCGATGAGCGCTGGCGGCCGACGCTGGTCGGCATTCTTTTCGTACTCCTCCTGGTGCCGATGCTCATCCCTTCGGCGCCACGCAAGGGCCTCAACGCGCTCCTGCTCTTTGGCGTGCTGCCGATCGTGTCCTTCTTTCTGCTTTACGGCGGATACGGCCTTGAGATCGTCGAGACCCCGCTCTGGGGCGGGCTGCTTGTCACGCTGGTGCTCTCCTTCGTTGGCATCGCCGTCTCCTTCCCGCTCGGCATCATCCTGGCGCTCGGAAGGCGCTCGCAGATGCCGGTGATCCGCACGGTCTGCATCATCTTCATCGAAGTCGTGCGCGGGGTGCCGCTGATTACGGTCCTCTTCATGGCGAGCGTCATGCTGCCGCTTTTCCTGCCAGCCGGCTGGACGGTGGACAAGCTCTTGCGCGCGATCATCGGGGTATCGATCTTCGCCTCGGCCTACATGGCGGAGGTCATACGCGGCGGCTTGCAAGCCATTCCGAAGGGACAATTCGAGGGAGCGGATTCGCTTGGGTTGGGCTACTGGCAGAAGATGCGCCTGGTCATCATGCCGCAAGCAATCAAGCTGGTGATCCCCGGCATCGTCAACACCTTCATCGGCATGTTCAAGGACACCTCGCTGGTGTCGATCATCAGCATGTTCGACCTTCTCGGCATCGTTCGCCTCCACTTCGTCGATCCAAACTGGGCGACCGCGGTAACGCCGCTGACGGGGCTGATATTCGCCGGCTTCGCCTTCTGGCTTTTCTGCTTCGGGATGTCGCGCTATTCAGCATTCATCGAACGTCACCTCGACACCGGCCACAAACGATAAGAATGAGGGAAAATAATCATGGCTGAAGCTCCAGCGAAAAAGCTCACCGTTTCCGCAACAGAAGTGGCGATCGAAATCATCAACATGAACAAGTGGTACGGCGATTTCCACGTGCTGCGAGACATCAATCTGAAGGTCATGCGCGGCGAGCGCATCGTCATCGCCGGCCCGTCGGGCTCGGGCAAATCGACGATGATCCGCTGCATCAACCGTCTGGAAGAACATCAGAAGGGCAAGATCATCGTCGACGGCACCGAGCTCACCAACGATCTGAAGAAGATCGACGAAGTCAGGCGCGAAGTCGGCATGGTGTTCCAGCACTTCAACCTCTTCCCGCACCTGACAATCCTCGAAAACTGCACGCTTGCGCCGATCTGGGTGCGCAAGATGCCGAAGAAGCAGGCGGAAGAAATCGCCATGCACTTCCTGAAGCGCGTCAAGATCCCGGAACAGGCCAATAAATATCCGGGCCAGTTGTCAGGTGGCCAGCAGCAGCGCGTGGCGATCGCCCGGTCGCTATGCATGAATCCGAAAATCATGCTGTTCGACGAGCCGACTTCGGCGCTCGACCCGGAAATGATCAAGGAAGTGCTCGACACCATGGTAGGTCTGGCCGAAGAAGGCATGACCATGCTCTGCGTCACGCATGAAATGGGCTTTGCCCGCCAGGTCGCCAACCGCGTCATCTTCATGGATCAGGGTCAGATCGTCGAACAGAATTCGCCGGCGGAATTCTTCGACAATCCCCAGCACGAACGCACCAAGCTGTTCCTCAGCCAAATCCTGCACTGAGCCCCGGAACGGAACTGGTCAAAGACCCGCCGCCCTTTTCGGTTCGGCGGGTCTTTCATGTTCAACGAGAAACTGTCGCCTGCAGCGGACTGCAGGGACCGGCAAGACCGGAATCGGAACCGCCCGATCCGGAAATATCGGCGCAACGGACGAGCATCTCGCGCCGCTGGTCGGCAGGCATGCTGCGGAAGGCGTCGAGGGTGCGCACCTCAGCCGCATCGGCGGCGCGCATCGCTGCGGCATCGCTTCTACCGTTCACCCGGCCGATGGCAAGATTGGCGTTGACGCCGATGACGCCGCCAATCGAAGCCGTGGCGTCGGCATCAACCCGGTCAGAACCGCCGACACGCGCATTGAGATCGGCATTGACGCCGCGGTCGCCGGCATAGGCGGCTGCATCGGCGTTGGCGCCGTTCGTGCTGCCGAGGGATGCCTCTGCCGTCGCATCGACGCCGCTTCGTGCGCTGAGCGACGCGCCGGCATCGGCATTGAGGTATTGCCGGCATTGACCGAAACGCCGACATCGATCGCCCGTGCTTGCCATGCCGGCAGCGCAAGGACGGGCACAAGCGAATGCAAGCAGGGCAACCGGTAGCCTGAGGTAGATATATGATCTTCCTCCGTTTCATGTGCCGGACGGTGACGTCCGACAGCTAAAATCGAGGAACGCGCGTGCCTTCGTCGATTGGACACCTGCCATCCAGGACATCCATGCGAAGCCAACGTGAAGGATTGGCGAATGGCGGTGAATGATGCCGCATCGTTATCGCCGTAAAAGCAGCCGGTGGGCGACTGTGCCAAAAGCGGTCATGTCGACTTCCGTTCTCGACTCGAGGGCAAAAATAAACCTCCGCTCTTCTGGATATGCCCATTGGGAATTCCATGTTTCAGCATGTTCTCATTTATTGACAGTGGAGGTTGGAGAATGGGCATTTTCGACAAAATCAAACATGCAATCTTCGGAGAAGCGAAGGCAGCCGAACCCGTTGCCGGGAGCGCGCCGAAGACAGAACCGGCACAAGCGCCCGCCTCACCGTCGGCCGCGCCCAGCCCAGCGCCTGCGCCCTCTCCCGCCCAGGGCAAGCCGGCCACAGGCCCAGCCGCGGCGACGGTCGATATCGTGCCCATCCTCGACGCTGCCGCGAAGAAGAGCGGCCAGAAACTCGATTGGCGTCACTCGATCGTCGACCTGATGAAAGCGGTCGGGATGGACGCGAGCCTGGCTGAGCGCAAGGAACTCGCCGCTGAACTCGGCTATACCGGCGATAGCAATGATTCCGCGAAAATGAACATGTGGCTGCACAAGGCGCTGATGAAGCGGCTTTCGGAAAATGGCGGCAAGGTGCCGGCCGACCTCCTGGACTGATCCCGATCGGTTGCTGACGAATGGCTGCCGCCATTTTGCGGCGGCAGCCATTCGGCCATGTCTTAAGCCCTTGCCCGCAGGCGCTGGAACCAATAACCTCCGGGCAGATAACTCCAATTATTCGATCTAGGGAGAGATAAATCCAATGCGATTGATGGCAGTTGTTGGTGTTGTGCTTAGCTTGGGCTGTATTTCGGCCGCAGAATCTCCTTCAAACTATCAATCCTACAGCGGCATTCGGGTCGATACCGACCCGGTCCTCCTGGCCCGATACGACAAAGCGCTCCAGCGGTGCGTGCCGGAGGCCGGTTCATGGCGACGCGGCTCGCCGGACCCGAGAAGCCTTCATTACAACGCGGCGCTCAGAAACTGTCTCTATCGACGCGGCTTCGTCGACAGAGGCGTCTATGCCTACCCCATCCCCGAAGTTTACTTCCAGCATTTCCTGGATCGCTGAGAACAGTTCCGAGGTTGGCGCTGATACTGGAGCGTTAGTTGATTGCTGGCGTGGCCCGGGCTGTGCTCGCAAGTGTTCATGGAGTGCACGCAATGGCGGGTCGAACGAGAATGTGGATATCGCCGCGCTTGGCGACATGAGGCCGGGAATGCCGGTGGCAAGCGTCGAGGCAGCAATGGCGTCGGCGTGGAAGACACCCGCTCCCAATAACTGCGGCAAGATCGGCCCGCTCGAAAAGAGCCATCGGTTCGTCTTATGGATCGATCGGAACGGGCTGATCGGCTGGTGAACTGCGACCATCGTTTCCCGCACCCGCTCAGCGGGATCGCCATGAGAATGAAGACCGCCGAGTTTGCGCAGCGGTGCCCTCTCTTAAGATCAGAGATGACCTTGCCATGATGCGCGGCGTGCGCAACATCATTCCGGAAGCGCGAGACGATCTGGAGACGCTTCAGGCACAGCGCTAGCGTTTTCGACTTGAGCTCACCTGCTGACGCGTCGGCGGAGGAGTACAACCCATCCCAGGCTCGATTTTGCGCGCGGCGACTCGTGATCGAATCAGGCACTCGAGGATGGATCAGGCGTCCCAATATCCCTCGATTAAGGCCCTATTTTTCGCGCCAAATTGCAGAAAATAGGCAAATTCAGCAAAAATATTGCCAGATTCACAAAAATTTCGTTTCCGCCACTGGCAGCGGGAATACAGTCAGATCCATCAATTTTTCCCAAATGTTTTCAATACAGACATATCGCTTTAGTTGCATCATGAATAATTCTCGGTCCGCGAGATATAAATACTGCCACATTTGGTCAACTCGAAATTCTTCAAATATTTCAAACCGTAACATCGAGGTGATTTTGATATTGTGTCAGCAATAAGGCTATTCTTCTCAAGCACTTACTGCCCGCGTTGCTGTTGCGCCCTCCATGAGGCCGGCCTATAACCCCCCGCCGTAACCCCTGATTAACTAAAAAATATTAACGGGCAAACGCAACGTTAGAGTTGAGGAACAAGATCATGACAACATACTACGTGGCTTCGAGCAGCAGCGGCGGTAACGGCAGCGCCTCCTCTCCTTTCCGCACGATCAGCGACGCGATGGCGGCGGACCTTAAGCCTGGCGACGAGGTCGTGGTGAAGGCAGGCACCTACAACGAGGCCATCAACATCGACAAGGACGGCTCGGCTGCAGGCAATATCACGCTTCGCTCGGAGGTCCCCGGCGGGGCGCTGATCCGGCCGCCCGAGGGCTCGTGGAACGCGATCAGTGTCAACGCCAACTACGTGGTCGTTAACGGCTTTGACATCGGCGGCGCCAACGGCGACGGCATCGAAGCGAACAATGTCCACCACGTCCAGATCCTCAATAACAAGGTCCACGGCAGCGGGGAGTCGGGCATCCAGTTCAACCAGTCGGACTTCATCCGCATCGAAGGCAACGAGACCTACAATAACGCGTCGACAGGCTGGTTCTCCGGCATCTCGATCTACCAGAACCGGAACATCACCGGCGATACCTCGACGGACGGCTACCGGACGATCGTGCGGAACAACATCTCGCATGACAACGTGACAAAGTCTGGTGAGCACACCGATGGCAACGGGATCATCATCGACGATTTCCAGAGCACTCAGACGAGCGGTTATCCGAACTACACGTTCAAGACCCTGGTCGAGAACAACCTCGTCTACGAGAACGGCGGCAAAGGCATCCAGGTTACCTGGAGCGACTCCGTCACGGTGAAAAACAACACCGCCTACCACAACAATCAGGACCCGCTGAACACCGGCACCTGGCGAGGCGAGCTCAGCAACTCGGCGTCGAGCAACAACACCTGGGTCAACAACGTCGCCGTAGCGGACCCATCGCTGAACCAGAACAATACTGCGATCGACAATACGTCCACCGACGCCTACACCAACAAGAACATCGTCTGGGCCAACAACATCACCTATAACGGCACGGCCGGCCAGGCCTCGGTCAAAACCGATGGCGGCAACGCAATGCCCAGCTCGACGGAGGGCAACAAGCTCGGCGTCGACCCCAAGTTCCTGGGTGCATCGAGCGACGACTTCCACCTCGGCTCCGGCTCGGCGGCGATCGACAGCGGAACCAGCAAGTACGGCGTCAGCTCGGTCGATCTGGACGGCGACGCTCGCGTCGTAGGAACGGTCGATATGGGTGCCTACGAATCCGGCTCCACCCCGGTATCGGGAACGCCGTCGGCGCCGACGCAACCGACAACGCCAACCACCGGTACGCCGACCACGGAGACGCCAACGACGGAAACGCCCACCACGGGAACGCCGACCACGCCGACTACGGGAACGCCGACGACGCCGACCACGGGGACGCCCACCACGCCGACGACGGAGACGCCTACCACGGGAACGCCAACCACGACGACGAAGCTCTACACCGGCACCAACGGCAACGACATCATGCCCCACGACGGTCAGTCCAACGGCGGCAACGAAACCTTCAAGGGTCTCGCCGGTAATGATCTGTTGAAGGGCGGCGCCGGCGCAGACGTGCTCGATGGCGGTAATGGCAGCGACACGGCCAGCTATGCGGGCTCCGGCGCGGGAGTCCACGTCAGCTTGGCGACTTGGACCGCAACGGGCGGGCACGCCACCGGTGACAAGCTCGTCAGCATCGAAAACTTGACTGGCTCCAGCTACGACGACGTGCTAACCGGCGGCAATAACGGCGGCAACGTTCTCAATGGCAGGGCCGGCGCGGACAAGCTTGACGGCGGCGCCGGCGCGGACGTCATCATTGGTGGTGCCGGGAAGGACGTCATGACCGGCGGCACAAGCTCGGATACGTTTGTCTTCAAAATGGCGACGGAATCCGGTTCGGGCTGGGACCGTGACGTCATCACCGACTTCCAGAAAGGCGTCGATAAGATCGACCTCTCGGCGATCGATGCGAACGGCTCCGCGCAGGGTGATGCAACCTTCCATTTCCAAGCGCAGGAGAACGCCTTGTTCGACAAGAAGGCTGGCGCGCTTGCTTGGCACTATGACGACAGGGATGGATCCGATCACGACGCGACCATTGTCCAGGCCGACCTGAATGGCGACGGCATTCACGACTTCGAGATCCAGCTGCAGGGCCTCGTCCACCTGGGCGCAGGCGATTTGATCCTGTAACCATACCTGTTGCGGCGGTCGTCCGACCGCCGCAACATCCGTGCCTACAATCGGGAAATATGCCGACGCGGTGGGTGATGCGGTCCCGCAGAGCGTCGGTCAGGCATTCGGATCCCAAAGTCTCCGTTCATGCCTCGAATGGAAGGTTGCTTGTTCAAGACGGCACCTCGTTCGTAGATAGCTCCCTTCACGGTAGCGCCCGCACGAGGCCGCGTCTTCGAAACCAACTCCAAGCATCGCAAGAAATCGACCGCCCCTTCCCTGCTGCGGGCTGAAGCCAAAGACGGTGGTCACCTGGCGCAAGCGGACGATAACGGCCGATGCGCCGATGGGGCCCAAGTCTCCTAAGAGCAGATGTAAACGCCGGACGAAGAAGCCATCGTTGTGGCCTTCCGGGACACTGCTGGATGACGTGCTGGGCTGCTTGCGAGACACCATCCCCAACCTCAGTCGCAGCGCGTTGCACCGCCGCCTCCAGTACTATGATGAGGTAGGGCTGCGGCGGCTTAGTCTAGAGAGGGCCTTCCCACGAGGAAGCACCACAAAATCAGATCATTGTAGATGCGGCAGTTGTAGGGGGCAGTGTGTCTGGTCCAGATCATCGTTATAGCCCGTTATACCAAACCCCCGTCCCCGGCGGTTACATGCGAGTTTGCTCCAACGTTTATGCTCGTAGCTTACGGGCGGCTGTGGATCGGCGCTTCGGGTTCACCGAGCAGCGGCTTCGATGGCTGGCGAGGCGGCTTTGTCATGCCACCATCCCATCAGCAACGTCTCAAAAAGCAATTGCCTAATACGTGTTATTAACTTCGACTAAGGACGATAAGCGGCGGCTGGAATCGACCCATTTCTGTCAATCGGAGCTAGTTCGTGGATTCCAGAAAGCTGCCGCTTATCACAACAGAGCGATGCCCAGCTTCGCGCTACCGGCGCTGCTCCGGGCCTGACAGCCCCTGCGGCGAGGCAGGTTTTCCGCTTATGAGGCTTATGCCGCACTTGGCCTTGGCAGCCTGCCACGCGCGTTGGAAGAAACGGATTTCTGTCGCGATGGTTTCGCGGAACGGATCGGTTTGGTTGAAGTAGTCGCGGTCCAGACCGAGCTTTGCACCGTCTGCATCGCCCTTGTAATAGGTGCCAAACAAATGATCCCAGATCGGGAAATAATTGGCAAAATTCTTGTCGTGATGTTCCCGCACTCGGGAGTGATGGATGAAGTGGTCGCGTGGTGACTGGATCACGTATTTGCCAAACCAGCCATGCCAGGGAATGGCACTGTGCTTGACCAGACCAATGGTGCCAAAGGCGATGGTCACGATGGCGAATTCGGCCGTTGGCAGGCCGATAAGCAGCGCCGGAACGACCATAATCGCCACGTTTATGGCCTTCTCAAGGGGATGCTCCCGCGATGAAGTCAGCGCGTTGAACTCTTCGGCTGCGTGGTGAAATTCGTGCAGCCGCCATAGTACGGGCAGCCGGTGCATCAACCGATGCTGCCAGTAGCTCAAGAAGTCTGACAGCACTACGAACAAGAGAACATGTGCCCAGCCTGGCAGCTTCCGGGCAAGGTCCAGGTGTGGGGCATCCTGAGCCGCGTGGGTGATGGCATAGGACAGACCAAATGATGCGAGCGCCGCGAATAGCGTAATCATTCCCGTCGCCTGAAGGACGAAATAGACGATGTCAGTGATCGTGGATTTGCTGCGTTCGAAGAAAACCCGACGGAACCCGGATTTGCCGAACCCCACATAGGTGAGTTCCACCGCGAAAACCATCAGAACCAGGCCAATGGAAATGGCGAAACTGAGCGCCATTGCCTTACCATTCAGATAGTAAGTGTTGTAAAAAAAGCTTCCAAGCTTGTGCAGGCAATACTCGACCAGCCCCATGGCTTGCTCCAAACACGAACCCGTACAGCTTAGTCCTGACGATGCGCTTATTGCCAGATTGCTCAAAGGACGACCGGGGCGTCCATTCGATGTATTACCGGCGGTGGAAGTGCAGTCCCGGGAGGCATGCAGGAGGGTCGAGGAGCACTGGGAAAAAATTACAACTGGCCGAAAGGCTCATAAAAAGAACTATCAGGACGGGAACAATTAGGCTAGGCACGGCTTGATGCGCGGCGGCATCGCTGCACATAAGCTGTTCAGGGGGCTTAAAGGTCGCGCCGCTGCCTTATCCCCGTCACTGGCTTCTTCGAGTGGGAAAGACTCTCCGGGACCAGCTAAAACAAGCAACCTTATGCCATCTCCATGAAAGATGAATCGCCCTACGCTTTGGCCGCATCTGGGAAATCTGGCATCACCCCGCCGGGTTAGAAATTCGCAACTTCGCCATCGTCACCTCCGCACCGAACCAGATGATGGCGGCGAGCCGCCGGGTGGTTTCCTTCGACGTCTCCCCTTGCTCTTCGCATGTGCGCCGAGGCTGGGTGGAAGGCCGAGCGCATGGCCTCAGGAAAACGCTCGCGCAGCTGCTTGCCGAAAGCGGTAACAGCAACAGCGAACTGAACGCCCGCTTCGGCTGGCGAAGCGATGCGATGGCCAACCACTACACGCGCAAGGCCGACAAAAAGAGGCTAGCTGTTTCGGGCGCTGCGAAAAAACGATAACAGCCTAACCCCTCGATCCAAACTCAATGAGGGGTGAGCGTCAGATTTGAATTCAAAAACAGACACTTAAAAAGTAGGTGGCGACCCCTGCAGGAATCGAACCTGCGACAACCTGCTTAGAAGGCAGGTGCTCTATCCAGCTGAGCTAAGGGGCCGTCCGGTGGCCGCGTTCAGGGAGCGCGACCGGATGCGGCATATGTGGACGAGAAATATCAGTGCGTCCAGGGCTGCGTGCGGGTATAGCGGAAATTATCCGGATAGGCCACAACTTGGCGGGCCGGGTCCTTCGGCGCGATAACGCGGTATTCGATGCCGTTGCGCTGGGCGTAGGCTTCGGCAAGCGCTTGCGTTTCGAAGGTGAGTTTCACCTGCTGGCGCGTATCGCTGGAGGAGGTGTAGCCCATCATCGGATCAATCTTGCGCGGCGACTCCTGATCGAATTCAAGCACCCAGAGATGGGTCTTGGCCTTGCCGGACTGCATGGCGGTCTTCGCGGGACGATAGATCTTGGCAGACATGACTGCGGCATCTCCGAATATGCGGGGACATCCCGCCTTGCATGGTCTCAATCCCGTTACCGGGCTTTGCTTCGTCGTTACGGATAACGCGAAGCGATGAATTTTGCTTATCCGCGAATCCCCGTTTTTTCAAGACGAAAGGCAGATCGGCGCGCAGCCCTTACCGCCACACCGACGAGGCGCCAAATGCGTGCGAACATAGTGCTGCCGCCAGATCGCGCGGTTGCGTACATTCTTCCCTAGATCACGTTGCCATCTGTCCCAATCCATCGCCATGCGATTGCGCAATATTACCACGTGTCTCATGTTGTGATCGCAAGCTGATTGCCGCATCCAGCCCGGGACACTAGTTTGCGGCCTAATCGGTTTCAGTGGATCATACGCATGACGAGACGTTCGGCAGAGTTCAATGCCATTGTGATAGGAGCTGGCATCACCGCCTTTTTCTATGTCGCCATCAGCTATGCCCAATATATCGGCCTGATCGCCCGCGGCTAAGGCCGATCCAGCCCTAACGCCGAATTGCGCCCCGCAGAGAAATGGACGGGCGATCGACATTTTCGCATTGCGTCCACAGGCCAGGTGAGAAATCTCCGGCCACAGCTGGATTTATGGGTTGCGACGGCGAAGTGAACCGTGTATTCCCGCTGCCAATCACGGCACGGAGTGTAGCGCAGTCTGGTAGCGCATCTGGTTTGGGACCAGAGGGTCGGGAGTTCGAATCTCTCCACTCCGACCATTCAATATCCTGATATTCGTCGTTCTTCATAATTGCATTGCAGCCGGCCTGCTTACGTGCCGTCACTTCGCTTTTGTCGTCGTGGCGCTGACGATTCGATCGCCCGGCTTGATGCCGAATTTGCTGACGATACCGGCGTTGAGTTCGACGACGTATTTCACTTCACTCATCGAATCGATGATGTCGCGCGAGAAGGGCGTCGCGTTTTCCTTGATGTGGCGGATCGTGCCGGCGGCATCGGCGAAAAGCATGTCGAGTGGCAGGGTGGTATTTTCCATCCACATGGCGACGCGCCGCGGTTCGCCGAAATCGAAGATCATGCCGGCGTCATCGGCCATCGACTTGCGGAACATCAGCCCACGGGCGCGCTGGTCGCCGGTGGCGGCGACCTCGACGGTGAAATGCAGCGTCTTGCCCGCGGCTGTCTGGATGAGCAGCGGCTCCTTGTCGAACCGCATTTCCTCCTCAGCCAAAGCCGGCAGGGCGACCAAGAAAAAAAGCGCCATGATGGCGCTTCCGATCGCATGAAAAAGGATATGGCCGCGCATGTCAGTGCGACCGGTTTGCCGGGCTCGGAACGTCGGGATGGATCTCTGCGGCCATCAGGCCCTTTTCGCCGTCGCCGAAGCGGACGAGGACCACCTGGCCGGGGCGCAGCTCCGTCAGGCCGAAGCGGCGAAGTGTCTCCATATGCACGAAGATGTCTTCCGTGCCCTCGCCGCGTGTCAGGAAGCCGAAGCCCTTGGTGCGGTTGAACCACTTGACCAAGGCGCGCTCAAGCCCGCTCGTCGCAGTGACCTGCACATGCGTGCGCACTGGCGGCAGCTGCGAGGGATGAACCGCCGTTGACTGATCCATCGAGAGGATTTTGAAAGCCTGATAGCCGCGCTCGCGGCGCTGGATGAGGGCAACGATGCGCGTCCCCTCGAGGATCGTCTGGTAACCGTCACGGCGCAGGCAGGTCACATGCAGGAGAACATCCTGCATGCCATTGTCCGGCACGATGAAGCCGAAGCCCTTGGCGACGTCGAACCACTTGACGACACCGGTGATTTCAACAAGATCGATCGTATCTGACGACAGCTCGTCGAGATCAGTGTATTCGTTCGATGAAATCCTATCAGCCATTATCGCCAGCCCCTCGATACGCGTCACACTGTTACGGTTAACTGATTCTTGAAATCAAGATTAACATCTTGGTAACGGATAAGCGCAAGTCCTGTTTTCGGTTATTCCCAGCTGCACATTTTATAATGATGACTTGCCCGAAGCTGACCATGGCTCGCCCAAAAGGGCCAGCCCCAATATAGGAGTAGATAAAATGCGTTATCTCCACACGATGGTTCGCGTCAGAGACCTGGACGCTTCGCTTTCCTTTTATACCACTCTGTTCGGACTGGAGGAGATTCGCCGCCACGAAAACGAAAAGGGCCGATTTACCCTGGTTTTCCTGGCCGCTCGCGACGATCTCGACCGTGCGCGCAGCGAAAAGGCACCCTGCCTCGAGCTTACCTACAACTGGGATACAGAGGATTATAGCGGAGGACGCAATTTCGGCCACCTCGCCTATGAGGTCGACGATATCTACGCGATCTGCCAGAAGCTGATGGACAACGGCATTACCATCAACCGGCCGCCCCGGGACGGCAACATGGCCTTCGTGCGATCGCCCGACGGCATTTCGATCGAAATCCTGCAGAAGGGAAGCCCACTTCCGGCCGCCGAACCCTGGGCGTCAATGGGCAATACCGGCGCCTGGTAAGGGTTTTTTCCGCAAGGCTTTTGCGAAGCTTGCGGCTTTTGCGATTTCGGGCCCGGCCGGCGCCTTGGCGCTTGCCGCGACCCGGCCCCGCAGGCAATCTCACGGTGACTCGAAGCGGAAGATGGCGATATTTCGCCGTTTTCGCATCAACCGGAGACCGATTGCTTGCGTAACGTTGAGATGCGGATGCCCATAACGGGAGCATTGCTGATCGCCACTTCGATGCTGGCGCTGTCAGGCTGCGTATCGAACAAGAAGACGCTCGATTCCGCCGCAGCCGTGCCGGCGACGGCAGCCGCAGCGCCACAGCTTGGCGCAGCAGCGCCCGTGAAATCCGCCCCGCGCTCCGTCTACACCGACCCTCGGCTCGTCAATGTCTCCGGCGCCCAGGCGGCGCCTCAGGTCGTGGCAGGGGATCCTAATGCCGCCGCCCCGCCGGCCGATCCCGCAATGGCCGCGCCTGCCAATATTGGCGGGCTCGTCATGCAATCGACACGGATCAACGCCCAGGCGATGAGCATCTTTTCGGATCGCCAGACGCCGCCGCAGAACAACAGCACCTCCACCATCATCCAGCCGCAGGCATATGCGCCCACGGAAGGTGTGGCGCCCGCAAGAGCCAGCGTCTACAGCCAGCCGACGGCGCCCGCGCAGCCGGCAGCCCCCGCGCAGCCGATGGTGCCGGTGCTGCCGCAGCAATCGTCCGAAAATTCCGGCACGCAGCCTGCGCCCGTACAAGCAGCCTCGCTGGCGACGGGCGCTATTCCAGCGTCGACGGCAAACGCGCTCTACAGCGCGCCGAAACAGAACCTGCTCGGCAGTCTTTCCGGCCTTCTGCACAAGGCGGCACTGCCGGGAATGACGCGAGTTGCTCCGAACGGGCTGCATGTACAGAACGATCATGTCGAGGTCGGCTGCTTTAAGCCGGACCTGCTGAAAGTGATCAAGACGGTCGAGAAGCATTTCGGCCGGCCAGTCATCGTCACATCGGGCTATCGTGACGAAGAACATAACCGCCTGGTCGGCGGCGCTGACGAATCGATGCACAAGAGCTGTGAGGCAGCGGACATTCAGATCGACGGCGTATCCAAATGGGACATTGCCGCCTATATCCGCTCACTGCCGGATCGCGGCGGCGTCGGCACCTATTGCCACACCGACTCGATCCATCTCGACACCGGAAAGACCCGCGACTGGAACTGGGGCTGCGGCGGCAAACGGGCGCCGGTGGCCGCGGCAAGGGCGATCTGATATCGCAGGGCCAAGCCCCCTCACCTGACGTCAACTGAATTTCAAGCGCTAATGGGAAGCTGCGCAAGCCGTTGATTCGCCAGCGGTAATCTCAAATGCCTCTGCTGCGAAAATATCTGTCATTTTTTTGAAAAAAATCGAATTTGCCGCTTGCGGCTTTCGAAGGTGCTGACTATAAGGGCGCCACCACGAAGGAAGCGCCCTTCGTCTATCGGTTAGGACACCAGATTTTCATTCTGGGAAGAGGGGTTCGACTCCCCTAGGGCGTGCCACTTTCTCTCCATATAGAAGCCATCACATCCGCTTGCAGAAGCCGGTGCGCGCGCCTATTTTAGCAATTGGCCTGCGCCCTTCGTCTATCGGTTAGGACGACAGATTCTCATTCTGTAAAGAGGGGTTCGACTCCCCTAGGGCGTACCATTGAGCCTGAGCAGCGCCGCCGCCCCTTTCAGCCGGTTCGATATTTCCAGCTATTCGCCACTCGCGGCGCCATGTTTTCCACAGCCCAAAAAATTCGGCGAAAACGATGATTTTTTCGCGTCTTGGCGCTTGCGGCTTTCGAAGGTGCTGACTATAAGGGCGCCACAACGAAGGAAGCGCCCTTCGTCTATCGGTTAGGACACCAGATTTTCATTCTGGGAAGAGGGGTTCGACTCCCCTAGGGCGTGCCACTTTCTACCCTCAAAATTTTCTTGTTCGCCGGCGTTTGGCGCAGCCGTCTATCTTGCTGGCGCTGCGTCGCAGATGCGCAGCTGGATGCGGCGTGCGCCTTGGTAATGTTCGGCGCCGAGCGAGCCTGCGACATGCAGGTTCGCACCGCGTGAATTGATGAGAAGATTGCCGAGGCCGCTATCTGCGGCGCGGAAGGCGATGCCGTCGAGCCGCGATCCGTCCATTGCCTCCAGCGTCACCTTCACATGTTTCTCGCCGACCAGGCGCGCATCCCGGACGCGGTGAGCCGGTACGGCAAAGAGCGGCTGAGCATGGCCGGAGCCGTAAGGGCCGGCAGCTTCCAGCCGGTCGATGAGTTCAAGCGTGGCGCCGCTCGCGCCGATTGCGCCGTCGATCTTCAACGTCTCGTTGGCGACGAGGCTCGCCACCGTCCTTGCGGCTTTCTCGGTGAAGTAACTCCGCAGCCTGCCCAGATCGGCACGCTCGACCGTCAGCCCCGCGGCCATTGCGTGGCCGCCGCCCTTGACGAGGATGCCCTCCTCGACCGCTGCCCGCACCATCTTGCCCATGTCGAAGCCGTTGATGGAGCGGCCGGAGCCGGTGCCGCGGCCGGAAGGATCGAAGGCGATCGCAAAGGCGGGCCGTTTGAACTTCTCCTTCAGCCGCGCCGCGATCAGCCCGACAATGCCGGGATGCCATTTCTCATGGGCGGTGACGATGACGGAGGCACCCTCGCCGTCGCCATATTCGGCGAGGGCCTCGGCTTCCGCCTCCTGCAGCATCATGGCCTCCATCGCCTGACGTTCACGGTTGAGCTCGTCAAGACGCTGCGCGATCACCTCCGCCTCGCCGGCATCGTCGAGCGTCAGCAGGCGGCTTCCGAGTGCGGCGTCGCCGATCCGTCCGCCGGCATTAATGCGCGGGCCGATCAGAAAGCCGAAGTGATAAGGCGTCACCGGGCCTGCGAGCCCCGCCTTGCGGAAAAGCGCGGCCAGCCCGGCATTGCTCTGGTGCCGGGCAGCGACCTGCCCCTTCACCACATAGGCGCGGTTGAGGCCCTTCAGCGGCACGACATCGCAGACCGTAGCAAGCGCCACGATGTCGAGCCATTGCAGGAGGTCGAGCGCCAGGATGCGTTTATTGCCGGCCGCGCGCAGCAGCCGCAACGTCGCGACCAGCACCATGAAAACGACCCCGGCTGCGCAAAGATGCCCCTGCCCCGAGAGATCGTCCTCGCGGTTCGGATTGACGAGGGCATGGCAGGGCGGCAGCTCATGTGTCACCTGATGGTGATCGATGACGACGACGTCGATATTGCGCCCGGCAGCCACCGCAAGCGCCTCGTGACTGGTGGAGCCGCAATCGACGGTGACGATCAACCGGGCGCCATTGTCGATCAGCTGGTTGATCGCCGCCGGATTGGGGCCATAACCTTCGAAGATGCGGTCAGGAATGTAGATGTTCGCCTTGATGCCGAAATGGCTGAGAAAGCGGAACATCAGCGCTGAGGAGGCCGCGCCGTCGACGTCGTAGTCGCCGAAAATCGCCACGCTCTCGCCGCGCTCGATCGCACGCACGAGGCGGGTTGCCGCCTTCTCGCAATCGGTCAGCGTGTGGGGATCGGGCATGAGGCCGCGGATGGTCGGATCGAGGAATTCGATCGCTTCGTCCACGGGGACGCCGCGTCCTGCCAGAACGCGGGCGATCAGATCCGGCAGGCCGTGGACCTGCGACATGGCGAGCGCCCGGTTCTGGCCGGCCTGGTCGAGCCTTGCAATCCAGCGATTGTCGAGCACCGATTTCTCAACACCGAGAAACGCGCGCGGTACCGGATCGACGAGATCTGCCATGCCAAACTCCGCTGACTTCATCTGTTCTTTCTACAGGAGCAGCGGAGATAACATAGGGAAGGATTTGCAGACACGGATTTTTACCAGAAGACCAGCCAGACGATGACGGCAATGCCGCCGATCTGCACCAGCAGGAAGGAAAACAGCGCCAGCAGAATTGCCCAGTTGCGACCTTCCGTATGTTCATCGTCAAGGTCCTCGTCATGGCTTTCTTCACGAAAGTCACGGCGCACCGGCTTGAGGATGTCTGCAAACATATCGGGACGGGCTGGCGGCACCTTGCTCGGGCAACCATGCTCGTTCCCGGCGTGGCTGTCCTTGCTCATGAAATGCTCCACGCCGACGACTCACCATCTATGGTTTTATTTATATCAGTATTTCGGCATTTGGTAATATAGACTTCCGTCAGGGGAGACTGAAAGATTAACAGAAAAAACCGCCCTGCCAGAGACAGGGCGGCTGATATTCCCGGGCGGAAATGCTTAGGCTTCTTCTTTCGGTCGTTCGATACGAATTACCTGCGGCTCGCCGAAGAGATAACCTTCCGACTTGATCGAGGCGACAGCCCTTCGCACGGACTCCTCCATCGTCGCATGAGTGACCAGAATTATCGTCTGGTGATGAGATGGCGCCAGATGCTGCTTGGAGCGCTGGACGATCGATTCGAGCGAGATGTGGTTTTCGGCCATGCGGGTCGCGACGCTTGCAAAGACGCCGGTGCGGTCGAGCACGGTCAGGCGGATGAAATAACCGCCCTCGTGGCTCTGCATCTGCGCCTTGCGGTAAGGCTCCAGCGCCTTAGCAGGATGGCCGAGCACCGGCACGCGCTGGGCGCCAGGCTGGCTCTTGGCGATATCAGCGATATCGCCAAGCACGGACGAGGCGGTCGCATTGCCGCCGGCGCCGGGGCCGACCATCAGCAATTCGCCAAGCACATCGGATTCGATCGCCACCGCATTGGTGACGCCGTCGACTTGGGCGATGACCGAATCGACCGGCACCATGGTCGGGTGCACCCGCTGCTCGATTCCTGTCTCGGTGCGCTGGGCAACGCCGAGCAACTTGATGCGATAACCGAGCTCGGCGGCGGCGTGGATATCCTCGATCGAGATATTGGTGATGCCCTCGAGATAGATGTCGTCGGCCGCGATGCGGTTGCCAAAGGCAAGCGTCGTCAGGATGGCGAGTTTATGGGCGGTATCGTTGCCTTCGATATCGAAAGCCGGATCGGCTTCGGCATAACCCAGCCGCTGTGCCTCCTTGAGGCATTCGGCGAAGGAAAGCCCCTCCTTCTCCATCTTGGTCAGGATATAATTGCAGGTGCCGTTCATGATGCCG
This sequence comes from Rhizobium aethiopicum, assembly GCF_900094625.1. Taxonomy (GTDB): domain Bacteria; phylum Pseudomonadota; class Alphaproteobacteria; order Rhizobiales; family Rhizobiaceae; genus Rhizobium; species Rhizobium aethiopicum. The sequence continues at coordinate 703,253 of NZ_FMAJ01000001.1, forward strand.
TAGATACGCGAGACGGCGTTGCCCGTCAGCGATTCGCGCAGCGCCTTGATGACGGGGATTCCACCGGCTACCGCCGCCTCGAAATTCAGCAGCGCGCCCTTCTCCTCCGCGATCGTCGCAAGCTCGACGCCATGATAAGCGAGCAGCGCCTTATTGGCTGTCACCACATGGAGACCACGCTGAAGTGCGGTGCGCACCGAGATGTTGGCAGCACCTTCGGCGCCGCCCATCAGCTCGACGAAGACGTCGATATCGCCCTTTTCGGCCAGATCCTCCGGCCGGTCGAACCAGGTAACGGCGGAAAGATCGACGCCGCGGTCCCGTGTCTTGTCACGCGCGGAGACGGCGGTGATCGTAATCGGACGCCCGCAGGTGACGGCAAGCTCGTTGCTCTTCTGCTGAATGATGCGGACAAGCGAGGCACCAACGGTGCCCAAGCCCGCAATGCCGATTTTGAGGGCATCTGCCATGGATCGATCCTGAAATGTCTGTGTGGCGGCAGCCGCCGAATGCGGCTGCCGGAGAGTTGATTAACGGTGGGCGTTCAGCGAAATGACGTTGTGCATCGTCTCGTCTGCCGTCGACATGAACTTCTTGATGTTGCGCGCAGCCTGGCGGATGCGGTGTTCGTTCTCGACAAGCGCCAGACGAACGTAGTCGTCGCCCATCTCGCCGAAGCCGATGCCAGGGGCAACGGCGACGTCGGCCTTCTCGACCAGCAGCTTGGAAAACTCAAGCGAACCAAGATGACGGAATTTTTCCGGGATCTTCGCCCAGGCGAACATGGTGGCAGCCGGCGGCGGCACTTCGAAGCCGGATTTGCCGAAGCTTTCGACCATGACGTCGCGTCGACGTTTATAGACGTTGCGAACCTCCGCAATGTCGGAACCATCGCCGTTTAGTGCATGCGTTGCCGCCACCTGGATCGGCGTGAAGGCGCCGTAATCGAGATAGGACTTGACGCGGGTCAGCGCTGCGATCAGCCGCTCGTTGCCGACGGCAAAGCCCATGCGCCAGCCGGGCATGGAGAAGGTTTTCGACATCGACGTGAACTCGACCGTCACATCCATGGCGCCTGGAACTTCGAGAACCGAGGGCGGCGGCGTGTCGTCGAAATAGATCTCCGAATAGGCAAGGTCGGACAGTACGATGATGTCGTGCTTCTTGGCGAAGGCGACGACGTCCTTGTAGAAGTCGAGCGTCGCGACAAAGGCGGTGGGGTTCGAGGGATAGTTGAGGATCAGCGCCAAGGGCTTCGGGATCGAATGCCGCACCGCGCGCTCAAGCGGCGGGAAGAAGGTCTCGTCCGGCTCCACCGACATCGAGCGGATCACGCCGCCGGCCATCAGGAAGCCGAAGGCGTGAATCGGATAGGTGGGATTCGGGCAGAGAATGACGTCGCCGGGCGCGGTGATCGCCTGCGCCATATTGGCGAAGCCTTCCTTGGAACCGAGGGTGGCGACCACCTGCGTATCCGGGTTGAGCTTGACGCCGAAACGGCGGGCATAATAGGCGGCCTGGGCGCGGCGCAGACCGGGAATGCCCTTGGAGGAGGAATAACGGTGCGTACGCGGATCCTGCACGACTTCGCACAGCTTGTCGACGATCGCCTGGGGAGTGGGAAGGTCAGGGTTTCCCATGCCGAGATCGATGATATCGGCGCCGCCCGCTCGCGCGCTTGCTTTCAAACGGTTGACCTGTTCGAAAACATAAGGCGGCAAACGCCGGACTTTGTGAAACTCTTCCATTTCATTCCCCATGGAAAGGCGGCTTTCGGGCCGCGGTCGAAGTTCGTTCCGTCTCCAGCGGCTGCGACACGAACTTCACAATCGCAGCGCCGTATTCATCAGACCCAAGCCACGCGGCAAATCTTTGACCGAAAGACCGCGTCATGCGCATTATCGGGAAATTTGCGTCTTCCGATCCATCCGGAAGGCTTTGCGTCCAAATTGCCTGAAAGGCAAGGTTTATTTGGAGATTTCGGAGAGCGTCTCAGCGCCGTGTTCGGCGGCCAGGCGGCGCATTTCGGCAACCTTGGCCTGATATTCGGCTTCCGAGATCGCGCCGGCCTTGCGCCGGGCGGAAAGTGCCGTCAGCTGATGCTGCAGCTCGGCCGCCTGCTCGTCGCTCATCTGGACATTGGCGGCCGTCAGCGGCGCGCCGAAATTCGGATAACCGTCCGGCGACTTCGCCAGACCGCCTTCGACAGCCTCGCCCTTGGTGGCCGGCATGACGACGGCGGTGGGCGCCGCTCGCTTGGCGGCGGCGGCGGCCTTTTCCTCCGCCGTCAGATTGCATCCGGCAAGCGCCATCGCGGCCGCGGCGCAGATCAGTGCGGTGCGGTTGAAGGTTGCGATGCTCCGAATGCGGTTCTTGATCATGCCTCAAAATCCAGTTCTGAATGCTTCGACTGTTAAATTTGTCGCAGCCACAAAGCAATAGCACGAGCCGATGCGGCTGGAACTTGTTTTCTCGTTCGATCACGATGTACAACGAATGGATAAAAAGAGTGCTGCCGCCGGAGGAAATGGTGACCGACAGCAAGCAGGAGAGTGGCGGCCAGAAAAATGGCCCCAAGGCCGGTTTCGACGCAACCGATCTCGATCCCTATCTGTTGAAGGATCCCGAGACGATGGCGATGAATCTCGCCCGGGCGCTCGAAAATCTCGGCCAGGCCGCCTCGGCCTGGCTTGCGCCGCGTGAACGCGGCGAGATCACCGAAACTGCTATCGATCCGATGACCGACATGGTCAAGACGCTCTCCAAAGTGACGGAATACTGGATTTCCGATCCCCGCCGCACCTTCGAGGCGCAGACGCAGCTAATGTCCTCGTTCTTCGGCATCTGGATGCGCTCGATGCAGCGGATGCAGGGCGAGCCGCTGCCGGCCGACACCCGCAAGGACAAGCGCTTTTCCGACGAGGACTGGCAGAAGAATCCGTTCTTCGATTTTCTCCGTCAGGTCTATTTCGTCACGACCGATTGGGTGGACAAGCTGGTGTCGGAGACCGACGGTCTCGACGAGCACACCAAGCACAAGGCCGGCTTCTACGTGAAGCAGATCACGGCAGCGCTTTCGCCGAGCAACTTCGTCGCCACCAATCCGCAGCTCTATCGCGAGACGATCGCCAGCAGCGGCGAAAACCTGGTGCGCGGCATGAAGATGCTTGCCGAGGACATCGCTGCCGGCAATGGCGAGCTTCGCCTTCGACAGACCGACATGACAAAATTCGCCGTCGGTCGCGACATGGCGCTGACACCGGGCAAGGTGATCGCGCAGAACGATATCTGCCAGATCATCCAATACGAAGCCTCGACAGAAACGGTTCTCAAGCGGCCGCTGCTGATCTGCCCGCCCTGGATCAACAAATTCTATATTCTCGACCTCAACCCGCAGAAATCCTTCATCAAATGGTGCGTGGACCAGGGTCAGACCGTCTTCGTCATATCCTGGGTCAACCCGGATGCGCGCCATGCCGAAAAGGACTGGGGCGCCTATGCGCGCGAAGGCATCGATTTTGCGCTCGAGACGATCGAGAAGGCGACCGGCGAAAAGGACGTCAACGCCGTCGGCTACTGTGTCGGCGGCACGCTTCTGGCGGCAACCTTGGCGCTGCATGCCAAGGAAAAGAACAAACGGATCAAGACCGCCACGCTCTTCACCACCCAGGTCGATTTCACCCATGCCGGCGATCTCAAGGTCTTCGTCGACGAGGAGCAACTCGCGGCCCTCGAAGAGCATATGAAGGCCGCCGGGTATCTCGACGGCTCGAAAATGTCGATGGCCTTCAACATGCTGCGCGCCTCCGAGCTGATCTGGCCTTATTTCGTCAACAGCTACCTCAAGGGCCAGGAACCCCTGCCCTTCGACCTGTTGTTCTGGAATGCCGATTCGACGCGCATGGCGGCGGCAAACCATGCTTTCTACCTGCGCAACTGCTATCTCCGGAATGCGCTGACCCAGAACGAGATGATGCTCGATGGTAAAGCCGTGTCGCTGAAGGACGTGAAGATCCCGATCTATAATCTCGCCACCCGCGAGGATCACATTGCTCCTGCCAAGTCCGTTTTCCTCGGCAGCCACTTCTTCGGCGGCAAGGTGGAATTCGTTGTCACCGGCTCGGGACACATCGCCGGCGTCGTCAACCCGCCCGACAAGAAGAAATACCAATTCTGGACGGGCGGCCCGGCAAAGGGCGACTATGAGACTTGGCTTGAGCAGGCGACAGAGACGCCGGGATCGTGGTGGCCGCATTGGCAGGCCTGGATCGAGACGCATAACAGCAGGCGCGTTGCTGCGCGCAAACCCGGCGGCGATGCGCTGAACGCGATCGAGGAAGCGCCGGGAAGTTATGTGATGGAACGCGCCTGAGTGGCCGTGCAGGCATCTCTTTTGAGACATCGTCAGAAACTGCGATAGCGCGTAAACAAATTAGAAACCATAATTCGTCATCCTTGCGAAACAGTCGGAAGTCGCAGGCGGCCCAAATTCGGCCCTTTTGCGCCCTTACCGGCCCCGGCGAAGTTTAGTTTCAGTCAGTGCCGCCGGCCTGCGTAGCGAGTTTGAAAGACGAGTCTAGTATGGCGTTTGCGGTCGGGACGTTGGGTAACGTCGCCCCTCTTGGCGAATCTGCTTTTCGTTCACGCAGATCTCGCGGTTTTCTTTACGTTGTCGTCGGCGCCGGGCTTTTAACCTCAACATGGCTGATCGCGACCTTGGCAACGATGCATTCGGTGGCCGCGCCGGCTTCTGCCTCGGAGAGCTTCACGCAGGTCGCATCGGCGCTGAAACCGAAGCCGCCGACCCCTCACGACCGACTGATCCATGTCGGCAAAGCCGATAGACTGGCGGCCTTCAATGCCAAGCCGGTCGTAGCCCTGACCGCTCACCTCATTCAATCGCACGCGCAAAAGACCAATGCTGCCGCAATGGGAGCGCTGGCGCTTGCCAAGAACAATCACCTCGTCACCCCTCACGAACCGCCGGTCGCCGTCGCCGCCGCGACACCATCCGATACTGCGAAATTCGCCAAGGACGATATCATCACGCCGCCGGTCGAGCTTGCCCGGGCGGAAGCGGAAGCAGATAGCGACGACCGCATCATCATTCCCTCCAAGGAAACCGTTGCGGCCGTCGAACTTCCCGCCCTGCTCGCACGTGCCGATGCCGGACCGCAGCAGATTGCGCCGGCCCCGGTCGAGCCGGCCGCGCCCGCTCTCCAGACCGCATCGCTGCCGGAGGAAAAACCTGCGCCTGTGGAAGTTGCCGAAGCCGAAGAGCAGCAGCCCTTCGATCTCGTGCTGACTCCGGATGCAGGTTCCGTGCCGCTGCCGATGGCGCGTCCCGATGGCCTCGTCGGCAAACCGGCGCCGGCCGCCAAGGGTGCGCCGCGTTCTGCCGGGCCTGTACTGGCCTACGCCCAGCCCAACGCGCCGATCGAGGACGACGAGGACGATGCCGTGCCGCGCTACGACAAGCCGGTCTTCTCGCCGAAGCTGCGCGCAGGTGTTGCGATCTACGATATCGAGAACAGCACCGTCTACCTGCCGAATGGCGAACGACTGGAAGCCCATTCCGGCCTCGGCAAGATGCGTGACAAGCCGCGCTATGCGGACAAGAAGATGCGCGGACCAACGCCGCCGCACACCTATGTCCTCACCATGCGCGAGGCGCTCTTCCACGGTGTCGAGGCGATCCGCTTGACGCCCGTCGAGGGCTCGGACGCCATCTTTGACCGCGTCGGCCTGCTTGCCCACACCTATATGCTCGGCAAGAACGGCGATTCCAACGGCTGCGTCTCCTTCAAGGACTACAAGCGCTTCCTGGCCGCCTACAAACGCGGCGAGATCAAGCAGCTTGTGGTGGTGCCGAGGCTGAACAACAAGCCGACTTCGACGCTCGCCTCGCTGTTTTCATCGCGAAGCTGACCGCTACAGCGCCGCGCGTCTTTCAAGACACGCAAGGACGCTCTAACCCATTGGACCTGCGCATCTGCCCTGAGGGGAATGTCCGCGAAGCAGCTTTACTTCAACCAGACCGCTATTCGCTCGACCGCCTCGGCGATCTCGCCGTGCGATCCCGCATAGGACAGTCGCAGGGTTCTATGTCCCTCCAGCGGATCGAAATCTAGGCCCGGCGTTGCGGCGACGTTGATTTCGGCGAGCATGCGTTTGGCAAGGCCCATGCTGTCATTGGTGAAGCGCGAAACATCGACATAAGCGTAGAAGGCGCCGTCCATCGGTGAAGCGGGCGCCAGGCCGATCCTGGGCAGGCGGTCGAGCAGCAGTTCGCGGTTTGCGGCATAGCTAGCCCTGACGCGATCGAGCTCTTCGCTTGCACCGAGTGCGGCCGTGGCGGCGATCTGGGAGAGTTCGGGCGGCGAAATATAGAGGCTCTGCGCCACCCGCTCGATCGGACGCACCAGGCGCTCCGGCAGCACCATCCAGCCTATTCGCCAGCCGGTCATGCAGTAATATTTGGAGAAGGAGTTGATGACGATCGCCTCGTCAGTCAGCTCAAGCGCGCTCGCCTCCTCGCCGGCGAAAGTCAACCCATGGTAGATTTCATCGGAAATGAAGGCGATGGAGTGGGCCGCGCAGTATTCCGCAAGCGCCTTCAGCCCATCGCGGCCGGTCACCGTACCAGTCGGGTTGGCGGGACTTGCAAGCAGCACGCCTTTCAGCCTGATGCCGCTTTCCTTCTGCGCCGCCTCGAGACTTTCAGGCGTCAGGGTGAAATGGGTCTCGGCCGTCACCGGGACTTCGAGGACATTCAGCCCCAGCGCGCCGAGGATATTGCGATAGGCGGGATAACCAGGCCTTGCGATCGCCACGGCATCGCCGGCATCGAAAAGCGTGAGGAAGGCGAGATTGAAGCCGGCCGAGGAGCCTGTGGTGACGGCGATCCGCGCCGGATCGATCTCCAGACCGTGGCGATCCCTGTAGTGCCGGGACAGCGCCGATTTCAGCCCAGCCGTTCCCAGCGCATCGGTATAGCCGATTCGCCCTTCGGCAAGCGCTTCGCGGGCCGATTTCAGAGCAGCCTCGGGGGCTGAATGCGAGGGCTGACCGACAGCCATCGAGATGACGGGATGGCCGGCTGCCCGCCGCTTCGTCGCCTCCGCCAGGACGTCCATGGCATGAAAAGGCTCGACTTCGCTGCGTTTCGATATGGAAAACAAGATCGTTTCTCGCTCGGCTTCTTCGATAACGGCCAGACAATTGCCGCATTAATCGGCTCATCACAATCCCGCGATGGCCATGCGGGGATGAAAATTCCTGTTTGAGCAGAACCGAACGCACCGTACCTTGACGCGACGCATTCAAGTCCATTAACCCGGCGATGGTCTTCTCGATCAGGAGATGATCACATACCGCCGATGACGAGGATATCATGGCCTTCTTCCCGAAAACCTTCACCGCACTGGCGCTTGCCGCATCGATCGCCCTTCCCTTTCCAGCGGCGGCGCTCGACGACCAGCAGAAGAAGGAGTTCGGCGAGTTCATCAAGCAATATCTGATCGAAAACCCCGAGATCATGCTCGATGTTCAGGAGGCGCTGCAGAAGAAGCAGGAAGCCCAGCGCCTGGTGAAGGCCAATATGGCCATTGAAGAAAACAGCGCCAGCATATTCGAATCGAAGGATGACGTGACGCTCGGCAATCCCAAAGGCGATGTCACGGTCGTCGAGTTCTTCGATTATAACTGCAGCTACTGCCGCCACGCACTCCCGGACATGCAGGCCCTGCTGAAGAAGGACAAGAACGTCCGCTTCGTGCTCAAGGAATTCCCGATCCTTGGGCCGGATTCGGTCGCGGCGCACAAGGTGGCCGATGCTTTCCGCAAAGTCGCGCCGGAGAAATATACCGATTTTCACGTCGCCCTTCTCAGCAGCGAAGGCCGTGCCTCGGAAGAAAGTGCGATCGCGGTCGCAGGATCTCTCGGCGTCAGCGAAGACAAGATCCGCGCCGAGATGGCGAAGAGCCCGAACGACGGGATCGTCCGGGCGACCTATCAGCTTGCCTCCAGCCTCGGCATCAGCGGTACGCCCTCTTATGTAATCGGCAACGAACTGGTGCCGGGCGCAGTCGGGCTCGATGATCTCGAAGCCAAGGTCAAGAACATGCGCAGCTGCGGCAAGACCGCCTGCTGAACAACCGGGTAGCAGGCCGGCCGCTCTCAAATCGCCAGAATCGAAGCGTTTCAGCCATGTGGACAAATGTGGCGCGATTCCCGCCGGCCAATCCGTAAGGGCTTTCATTCGGTCTTCGCGGAGTCTATAGGTTGCCGTCGTGCATTTTACGGAACATTCGATGACGCAAACGATTTTTGTCCTGAACGGCCCCAATCTGAATATGCTGGGTAAACGCGAGCCCGGCATTTATGGCGGCAAGACTCTCAAGGACATCGAAGCGGACTGCAAGGCAGCCGGGCGCGAACTCGGCTTCGATGTCGATTTCCGTCAGAGCAATCACGAAGGCGTACTCGTCGACTGGTTCCACGAGGCCGACGAAAAGGCCGCCGGTGTTGCCATTAATGCAGGCGCCTATACGCATACGTCAGTCGCGCTGCATGACGCCATCCGCGCCATTTCCATTCCCGTCATCGAGCTCCACATATCCAACGTTCATGCACGGGAAGAATTTCGCCATAAGTCGATGATTGCGCCGGCATGCAAGGGCGTGATTTGCGGCTTCGGGCCTCACAGCTACATCCTGGCGCTGCATGCGCTGAAGAACATCACGGCATAAGAAGAAGACAGGGCAACACCATGGCTGAAAAGAAATCGGGTATCGATCAGGCACTGATCCGCGATCTCGCCAACATCCTCAACGAGACGGATCTGACGGAGATCGAGGTCGAGCAGGACGACATGCGCATCCGCGTTTCGCGCGGGGGCACGCCGCAATACGTCCAGGCGCCGATTGCTGCACCGGCCTTTGCCGCTCCGGTGGCAACCGCCGCTCCGGCTGCCGCCGCTGCCGCGCCCGCCGCAGCACCCACCCGCAACCCGGCCAATGTCGTCAATGCGCCGATGGTCGGCACTGTCTATATGGCGCCGGCTCCGGGCGCACGTCCGTTCATCGAGATCGGCGCCACTGTCAAGGAAGGCCAGACGCTCATCATCATCGAAGCGATGAAGACGATGAACCAGATCCCCTCGCCGAAATCAGGCAAGGTCACCGAGATCCTCGTCGATGACGGACATCCCGTCGAATACGGCCAAGCCCTCGTCGTCATCGAATAGGCCGATGCCCATGATTTCGAAAATCCTCATCGCCAATCGCGGGGAAATCGCCCTTCGCGTGCTCCGGGCCTGCAAGGAGCTCGGCATTGCCTGCGTCGTGGTGCATTCGACCGCCGACGCCGATGCCATGCATGTGCGCCTTGCCGACGAAAGCGTCTGCATCGGTCCGCCCTCCTCGCGTGAGAGCTATCTCAACATTCACCAGATCGTCGCGGCCTGCGAGATCACCGGCGCCGACGCTGTGCATCCGGGCTACGGCTTTCTGTCCGAGAATGCCAAGTTTGCCGATATCCTCGAAGCTCACGGCATCACCTTCATCGGGCCGACGGCAGATCACATCCGTATCATGGGCGACAAGATCACCGCCAAGACAACGGCGCTGGAACTCGGCATCCCCGTCGTTCCGGGCTCGGAGGGCGAAGTGAAGACTGAAGAGGATGCGCTGCGGACCGCCGCCGAAATAGGCTATCCGGTGCTGATCAAGGCGACCGCCGGCGGCGGCGGACGCGGCATGAAGGTCGCTAAAAGCGAAGCCGACCTGATCGAGGCCTGGTCGACGGCGCGCACGGAGGCGGCAGCCGCCTTCGGCAACGATGCCGTCTACATGGAAAAATACCTCGGCAAACCGCGCCACATCGAAATCCAGGTATTCGGCGACGGTGAAGGCAATGCCATTCATCTTGGCGAACGCGACTGCTCGCTGCAGCGCCGCCACCAGAAGGTCTGGGAAGAGGCAAATTCGCCCGCACTCAACGTCGAGCAGCGGATGAAAATCGGCCAGATTTGCGCCGATGCCATGAAGAAGCTGAAATATCGCGGCGCCGGCACGATCGAATTCCTCTACGAGAACGGCGAGTTCTATTTCATCGAAATGAACACCCGCCTGCAGGTGGAACATCCGATCACCGAAGCGATCACCGGCATCGACCTCGTGCACGAGCAGATCCGCGTCGCCTCCGGCGGCGGTCTATCGGTGACGCAGGACGAGGTGCATTTCTCCGGCCATGCCATCGAATGCCGTATCAATGCCGAGGATGCGCGCACCTTCGTGCCCTCTCCCGGCACGATCACGCATTTCCACGCCCCAGGCGGCCTTGGCGTGCGCATCGATTCCGGCGCCTATCAGGGCTACAAGATCCCGCCCTATTACGACAGCCTGATCGGCAAGCTGATCGTGCACGGCCGCACGCGCGTCGAATGCATGATGCGCTTGCGCCGCGCCCTCGACGAATTCGTCGTCGACGGCATCAAGACAACGCTGCCGTTGTTCCAGGATCTCGTCTCCAACCAGGATATCGCCAACGGCGACTACGACATCCACTGGCTGGAGCACTACCTCGCCAAAACGCCGGCGGCATAGAACAGGAATGGCAGGATCGCGCAGGAAGTCACCAGGCATAACCCCTGACATCCTCCTGCGCGCCTATTCCATCGGCCTCTTTCCGATGGCCGAGTCCGCTGACGATCCGGAGATCTTCTGGGTGGAACCGGAATTGCGCGGCGTTCTGCCGCTCGATGGCTTCCACATATCGAAAAGCCTCGCCAAAACTGTGCGCAGGAAACCGTTCGAAATCCGATTCGATCACGCTTTCGACCAGGTGATCGCAGCTTGCGCGGAGGAAACAACCGGGCGCCCAAGCACCTGGATCAACCAGACAATCCGGTCGCTTTATTCCACGCTGTTCGAAATCGGTCATGCCCATACCGTTGAAGCCTGGGCCGGCGATCAACTGGTCGGTGGTCTCTACGGCGTCTCGCTGGGCTCGGCCTTTTTCGGCGAAAGCATGTTTTCACGCCGGACGGACGCCTCGAAAATCTGCCTTGTACACTTGGTCGACCGGCTGAGGGAAAAGGGCTTCACGCTGCTCGACACGCAATTCACCACCGAGCACCTGAAGACGTTCGGAGCGATCGACGTGCCGAAAGCCGAATATGCGCTGTTGCTTGCCAGCGCGATGGAATCGCCACACCTCAAGTTCTAAGGCGGATCAATTCACCCACACGTTGCTTTTCGAGCGAATTTGGCTAGGTTCGCGAACGCAACGGGGGATAGAATTTTGAAACGATATTTTGCAGCTGCGATCCTTCTCGCCTTGTGCACGGCTCAGGCCGACGCTCGCCCTTACCAGGAGATGTTTGCCGGCCGCGCCGATTTTTCCGATGAGGAAAAGCCATTGCTGGAAAAACTCGATTTCCAGCAGGGCGCGATCAAGCTGCCCGGAGCGAGCGCGACTTTGAACGTGCCCGCCGACTTCTATTATCTCAACCCCGCCGATACGAAGAAGGTGCTGGTCGATATCTGGGGAAACCCTGCGGAAGCGGCCGAGGGGACGCTCGGGATGATCTTTCCGGCGAAATATGCGCCGACCGATGCGGCGTCCTGGGGCTCCGTCGTGGGATATAGCGCCGACGGCTACGTCTCGGACGCTGACGCCGCCACGACGGACTACGACGAACTGCTGCAGAGCATCAATGATGCGATCAGAGAAAATAACGTCGAACGAGAGAAGCAGGGTTTCGAAAAAATCACGCTTGTCGGCTGGGCTTCGCCGCCGCATTACGACACATCGGCGCATGCGTTGCACTGGGCTCGCGATCTGATGTTCGGCGATGATCCGAAAGTGCCGCACACACTGAACTACTCCGTGCGCGTGCTCGGCCGCGAGGGGGTATTTCAATTCAACTTCGTTGCCGGACTCCAGCAGTTGGATGACATCAAGGACGTCATTCCTACCGTCACCAAGCTTGTGCAGTTCGACAAGGGAAGGGCCTATACCGACTATGTCGAAGGTGACAAGATCGCCGCTTATGGGATGGCGGGAATGATCGCTGCCGGCGCCGGCGCCAAGGTCGCTGCGAAAGTGGGGCTGCTGGCCCTTGCCCTTACCTTCTTCAAAAAGGCCGGCATACTTCTGGTAGTTGCGCTCGCCGGTGTGCTCCGCTTCGGCAAGGTTTTTTTCAAAAGCAATAAAACACCGACGGCATAGGCCTGCGGCCAAGCCAAGGCGGGTCGCGCGGCTAAGATTTCATGAGCCGCTTTCAACATCGGCTGCATGCCCACATCGTGTCGATTACGAGTTGCCCTTAGGTGATATGCTTAGCGCGCCGGCGCCTTGGCGCTATCGGGTGCCGGGACGTCCGAGCTTGTTTTGCACTCCTTCAGCCAGACGTCGTAGATCGGGTGTTCGACGGCGTTGAGGCCGGGGCTGTCGGCGAACATCCAGCCGGTAAAGATGCGGCGGATCTTGCGGTCGAGGGTGATTTCGTCGACCTCGACAAAGCCGTCGATCTTCTGCGCCTCCGCCTGGTCGCGCGAATAGCAAGCCTTCGGTGTTACCTGCAGGGCGCCGAACTGCACCGTCTCGTTGACATAGACGTCGAAGGTCGTGATGCGGCCGGTGATCTTGTCGAGACCGGAGAAGACGGCAACCGGATTGTCGATTCGGGCGGCATGTGCCGCAACCGTCGGAAGCAGAGCCGAGAGCGCCAGCAGCGATCCGGCGGCACGCAGGAGCATGTTCCGCGTGAAGAGCTTCATGTACCCGTCTCCAGAATTTTCAACTACGGCCGCGGTCAAGCACGGCCAACCTGCGGGTAAAGGTCAATTGTGGCCAAAAGCCGGGCTTGCGAGCGCCCGGTCAAGCCGCCTCAGTTGCCGGGCGTCCAGGCGTCGTAATCGCCGGTGACGCGCGGCCGCTCGCCGGGAACCGCAAGCGAGCCCGGCGGACGGTAAGCCTGCGGAGAACCGGTGAGGTTCGGACGATGCGTCTTCTGCCATTCCTTGGCGACGTAGCTTTCCTTGGATGGCGGAACGTCGGTGCGATGATGCATCCAACCATGCCAGCCCGGCGGAATGGCGGAGGCTTCGGCATAACCTTTGTAGATCACCCAGCGCTTCGGCAGGCCGTAGGAAGACATGCCGCCTTCGTAATAGACGTTGCCGAATTCATCCTCGCCGACGCGCTTGCCAAAACGCCAGGTCGCAAAACGCGTGCCCATCGTCTGACTGTTCCACCAGGTGAAGGTTTGAACCAGAAGATTCCACATGTCTTTTCCTTGCGCTCGCCGGGACGCGAGCCAAACCACAATTCTTTCCCTGCTTATGCCGTCGCCAAGCCGAATTGTCCAGCGATTCCACGAGAGACGAGGGTCATTTCAGAGCCATCTTGAGCCCAGATGCGAGGGCTCCAAGCCAAGCCTTTCAAGAAAACGATGGGCGTCCTTGCGCATCGCATTCGAGGTCAGCTGCACCGCGGCCTTTTGCCTCTGATATGGCGAACCCGATCATCCGGCGCCGATCCCCTGCCCGCGCATGTCGGCACGAGCCTGCACCGCCTCGATGGTCATCGCCGAGGAACCGCGGCCGGCCAAAGAGGTCGTCAGCATCGTCTGGACGTGCCGAGGATCTCGCCGCCGCGCTCTGCAACATAAAGCGTCTGGTCGGGCGACGCCTCGATGACGGCGAAGGCCCTGGCCTAATCGGCGAAAGCCTCGGCATCCGCCGTATCGCCGTGACCGCCGAGCATGTCGGCGGCAAACTGCGCCACAAGCGCCGGCAGATCGTCCCTGCGTGCTTCGCGAATAAGAATATCAGGCAATTCGACCGCCACGGTCTCAATGCCCTTCGAGCGGTTTTTCGAAGATCAGCGAGGGAATGCCGGATTGTCCGGGCGCGCTATTCTCGTTGCGGCCGACTTCGGTGAAACCATGCGTCCGATAGAAGGCGACCGCCGCCGCATTCTGCGGCTCGACTTCCAGACGCATGATCTCAGCGTCCGGAAAGCAGGTTTCGAGCTCAGCGAAGATATCGCGGCCAATGCCCTGGCGCAGCAGCGACGGGCTGACATAGAGGAGATGCAGCATGACCGTCTTCGTCAGCGCTTGCGACATTGCCGCATAACCCACGCCGCCGATGTTGCGGCCATTATCGGCTACGAGAAATTCGGCATCCCTGCGCACCAGCCGCGCCTTCAGCGCTGCCGGAGTAAAGAGATGGGCGATCAGCTCGTCCACCCTCGTTTTGCCGTGGAGATCGTCATAGGTGGCATGAAAGCTCTCCACCAGAAGAACGCGAACCTTATCGAGGTCGCGCTCTCCGGCGGTGCGAACGAAATACACGGCTTATTCCTCGATGCCGAGCTTCGCCTTGACGAGCGCCTGGACTGCCTGCGGATTGGCCTTGCCGCCAGTCGCCTTCATCACCTGGCCGACGAACCATGCCGCCATCGTCGGCTTCGCCTTGACCTTCTCAACCTGTTCGGGATTGGCGGCGATGATCTCATCCACGGCCTTTTCGATGGCGCCGGAATCCGTCACCTGCTTCATGCCGCGCGCTTCGACGATCTCGGCCGGATCGCCGCCCTCGGTCAGCACGATCTCGAAAAGGTCCTTGGCAATCTTGCCGGAGATGGTCCCGCCCTTGATGAGGTCGATGATCGCACCGAGCTGGGCCGGTGAGACCGGCGTCTGTTCGATGTCCTTGCCAGTGCGATTGAGCGCGCCGAGCAAGTCGTTGATCACCCAGTTTGCCGCGGTCTTGCCGTCGCGGCCGGCAGCCACTGCCTCGAAATAATCGGCGATCGCCTTTTCCGAAACGAGCACAGAGGCATCGTAGACCGACAGGCCGAGTTCACGCACGAAGCGCTCCTTCTTGTCGTCGGGCAGCTCGGGCAGATCTGCTTCGAGCGCCTTGACGAAGGCATCGTCGAATTCGAGCGGCAGCAGATCCGGATCGGGGAAATAACGATAGTCGTGCGCGTCTTCCTTCGAGCGCATGGAGCGCGTCTCGCCCTTGTTCGGGTCGAAGAGCCGCGTCTCCTGGTCGATCGTGCCACCGTCTTCCAGAATGCCGATCTGGCGGCGGGCTTCGTATTCGATCGCCTGGCCGATGAAACGGATGGAGTTGACGTTCTTGATCTCGCAGCGCGTACCGAAAGCCTCGCCCGGACGGCGAACGGAGACGTTGACGTCGGCGCGCATCGAACCTTCGTCCATGTTGCCGTCGCAAGTGCCGAGATAACGCACAATCGAACGCAGCTTGGTCATATAGGCCTTGGCTTCGTCAGACGAGCGCATGTCGGGCTTGGAGACGATCTCCATCAGCGCCACACCGGAACGATTGAGGTCGACATAGGACATAGTCGGGTGTTGATCGTGCATCGACTTGCCGGCATCCTGCTCCAGGTGCAGACGCTCGATGCCGATCTCGATATCCTCGAACTGGCCCTGGCGGTCCGGGCCTAGCGAAATGACGATCTTGCCCTCGCCGACGATCGGATCCTTGTATTGCGAGATCTGATAGCCTTGCGGCAGGTCGGGATAGAAATAGTTCTTGCGGTCGAAGAGCGAACGCTTGTTGATCTCAGCCTTGAGGCCGAGGCCGGTGCGCACGGCCTGCTTAACGCATTCCTCGTTGATGACGGGAAGCATGCCGGGCATGGCGGCATCGACCAGCGACACGTTCGAATTCTGCGGCTTGCCGAATTCCGTCGAAGCGCCGGAGAAGAGCTTCGAATTGGACAGCACCTGGGCATGGACCTCCATACCGACGATGACTTCCCAGTCGCCGGTGGCGCCGGGGATGAAGCGTTTCGGATCGGGCGTGCGGACGTCGACAAGGGTCATCTGATGCTCTTTGCAGGCTGTTCTTTTCCATTGGTGAGGTAAAGGAAACGACGTTCCGGTGCAAGGCTTTCGCAGATTTGCATCGCACCCGCTGCTGGCCATTTCCTCTACGGCAGCGGGGCCGTTTTGCTCCGAGCCCTGTATATCCAGCGTAGGCCAAGCGATCGAGAGCCCTTTCAACCTCCCCGATTGCCGATACCGCAGTCCTCCCTATGTTTGTCCTGAATGCCGCTCGGATTTGATACCCTCACAAAACGGAGGCTCGATTGAAGGATTGTCTGCCTTATCTCATCGGAGCTCTCATGGGGGTGCTGGCCGCGCTCATCATTTCCGGAATGTTGACGCTGCCGGGAACACCACAGCTCATGCTTTTCGCATTGCTGCCGGTCTTAGGCGGTGCGATCGTCGAGCGCACTTTCAACCGTCGATCTGCCAAGTCCTAGAAGCGCCATGGGAAGGTTGAAAGAAATCGTCATCGACTGCGACATTCCCTCGCGGGTCGCCCGTTTCTGGGCGGCGGCGCTCGATGGCTACCAAGTGATGCCTTATGACGATTCGGAGCTGGCTCGCCTTGCTGCGATGGGACTGACACCGGAAACGGACCGGACCGTGATGGTCGATGGCCCCGGAACGCGCCTGTGTTTCCACCTCCGCCAGGGCGAGCGCCCCGCTCGCAACCGAGTCCATCTCGATATCGCCGCTTCGGACCGTAAGGAGGAAGTGGGCCGGCTCTTGGCACTCGGCGCGACTTTCGTGCGGGAGACGGATGCCTATACGGTCTTGAATGATCCCGAAGGTAATAACTTCTGCGTCACCTCCGAATAGCTCGCTTGACCCGCGAACGGCGCATTGGAAACCTCAGAACTCCTGCCCATATCCGCCGCCTCCATCCGAAACGAGCTGCTTCGTCAGCCCGACAGAGGGCACGTCGCGGTCGAGCTTCGGATTATAGGCAACCGACAGCCAGTGGATGCCATAACCGTGCTTTCGGAAGAAGCCGATTGCCTCGCTATTGCCGGAATGGGTCTGTACCGCCGCCGTCTCGAAGCCCCGGCCGGCGATATCCTTTTCGATGCGGTCGAGAAGGGCTGAGCCGAGCCCCTGGCGGGTGAAGATGGGATCGATCCAGAAATCCGAGATAGTTTCATCCAATCCCTCGCGCGCCGCCCAGCCTGCGACCTGGCCATTCCGCTCGATGACGGTGATGGTCAGCCAGTCATTTTCCACGAAGTTGCGAAAAGCGGTGCGCGCCGCATCGATCATCGCGTCCGATTCGCCGATCGACGCCATCGCATTTTGCCAGGCCCTCAGCCCGATCTCGCTCAACAGTTCCGCTTCCCCGTCGCGCGCATTGCGAATGTGGATCAACGACACCTCCGCGTTACCCCTCTAACTAGATCACTGAGTCGCTGAATTTACCAGTAGCTGCAAAGGGATGATCAATCGAAACCACGGTTTTCGACCGGTTTTCATCGACAAGGATGCTCTTGACCCCGTTTTCCGGGCTGAATAATAGACCCTATCGAGGTGTTTTATGTTGAGCCTGCCTGAGTCCCGGTAAAGGCCCTGCCCGCAAGTTTCCTTGCGCGCATGGGCCCGAAAAAACGAAGCCCTGACGTTCGAATGAGCGCCAGATCGTTTTTGTGCGCCCTGCCGGGCGCGATACCGGATCTCACAACATGGACATTTCCCGCACGGAGCAGCGCATCCTGCATCTCATGGCCCAAGGCGGCCGTATCGAAATTAGCCGCGATGACAACAGGAAGATCGAGAACGTCAGTTGCTTCACCCGCGACGGCTGGCTCTATCCCGGCGTCGACCTCGATCTCTTCCGCAGACTGAAGCGCCTCAAGGCAATCAAATCTTCAAGCGGCGAGCCCTACCGGATCACCGAAAGAGGGCTGAGGCTGGTCAGATCGCAGCTGGACAATCGTTAGTTCGAGCAACCAACCCTGATCGCGTCTTAAACCGGCGCGGTCAGGGGCTCAGCTTCAAGCCTTAGCAGACAGTTCTGGCCGCATCACCGCCCACTCGTCGGCCATCGTGCCCGTGCCGCGCTTCTTGGCGGCGCGGCGATACCAGTAGTCCGCATTCCAGTCGTCGCCCTCGATGCGATGGCAGAGAGCGTGTCCCCAGTCGAACGGCTGCTCGCCTTCGTGGCGCTGACAAATATCGTGAACCGCCTGCCACTCCGCCCCGATGGCAAAACCGCCGGCAGCAAGGCGATCGATCGCCTCGATCAGTCGCATGAGATCATTGCCTGCCATAAGAGCCTTCCCTGTTCCTGCCATCAATCAACCAAGCGCTTCTCCATATGTACCTTTTCGAGCGGGACGCCCATGCTCTTGGAGAATTCGATTCCGTGCCAGATAATCGTGAAGCCGCAGTGTTCGTAAAGCCGGATCGCACCCGCATTTCTCGCATGCGTGTCGAGGCGCGCAGTCGCTAGTCCTTCGGCTGCCATCAGCTCACAGCAATGCAGCAGCAGAGCCCGGCCGACGCCCTTGCCCTGATGATCGGGATGCACCCAGAGGTCGGACATATAGTTCGGCTCGCCTTCGCGCGCTCCCCAGCCGACGATCTCCGCGTCCAGCTCAGCAACGAAAATCTCGGCTTGCGCCTGATGGGGAAAGACGGCGAATTCGTGCTGGACTTTGGCAATCACCTCGGGATCGCGATAGCTGTCCTCAAAGGCGTCGGCTGCGGCACAAGCAGCAAAGCCGACGACGCCGACCGCTTCGTGGTCGGCTGGCGCTATCCTCCGGATCGTGAGGCCCGTTACCACCACTTGGCCGGCGTAAACTTGCCGGCTGCCTGTTCGATGACGTAGGCGGTCTTGAAGAGGGTTTCCTCGTCGAAGGCCTTGCCGATCAGCTGCAGGCCGAGCGGCAGGCCCCTATGGTCGAGGCCGGCGGGCACGGCGATGCCGGGCAGGCCCGCCATGTTGACCGTCACCGTGAAGATGTCGTTCAGATACATCTTCACCGGATCGGCGGCGAGGTTCTCGTCGGCGACGCCGAAGGCGGAGGACGGTGTTGCCGGCGTCAGGATCGCGTCGACACCGGCGTCGAAGGCAAGTTCGAAGTCGCGCTTGATCAGCGTGCGGACCTTCTGGGCGCGGATGTAATAGGCGTCGTAATAGCCTGCCGACAGCACATAGGTGCCGATCATGATGCGGCGCTTGACTTCCTGGCCGAAGCCTGCGGCGCGCGTCTTCTCGTACATATCGACGATGTCCTTGCCGTCGACGCGCAGGCCGTAGCGCACGCCGTCGTAGCGGGCGAGGTTCGAAGATGCCTCTGCCGGTGCGACGATGTAATAAGCCGGCAGCGCGTATTTCGTGTGCGGCAGCGAGATATCGACGATCTCGGCGCCGGCATCCTTGAGCCAGGCAATGCCCTGGCGCCACAGCGTCTCGATCTCCTCGGGCATGCCGTCGACGCGATATTCGTTCGGAATGCCGATCTTCATGCCCTTCAGCGACTGGCCAAGCACGGCTTCATATTCCGGTACCGGCAGATCCACCGACGTCGTGTCCTTGGCGTCGACGCTCGCCATAGACTTCAGAAGGATGGCGGCATCACGCACGTCGCGGGCGATCGGGCCGGCCTGGTCCAGAGAGGAGGCGAAGGCGACGGTGCCCCAGCGCGAGCAGCGGCCATAGGTCGGCTTGATGCCGACGGTGCCGGTGAAGGCGGCCGGCTGGCGGATCGAGCCACCGGTATCGGTCGCGGTGGCGCCGGCGCAGAGATGGGCGGCAACGGCTGCCGCAGAACCGCCGGAGGAGCCGCCAGGGACAAGCTGCTGGTTGGAGCCCCCTGCCCGCCAGGGATTGATCACCGGGCCGTAATAGGACGTCTCGTTCGACGAACCCATGGCGAACTCATCCATATTGAGCTTGCCGAGCATAACGGCGCCGTCATCCCAAAGGTTTTGCGTCACCGTTGATTCATAACGCGGCTGGAAACCGTCAAGGATGTGGCTGCAGGCCTGAGTATGGACGCCGACCGTGGCAAAGAGATCCTTGATACCCAGCGGAATGCCTTCGAGCTCGCCAGCCTTGCCGGCGGCGATGCGCTCGTCGGATTTTCGGGCCATGACCCGAGCGAGATCCGGCGTCGTCTTGACATAGGCGTTCAACCGGTCATTGGCCGCATCGATCGCCGAGATGTAGGCTTCGGTCAGTTCGATTGCGGTAATCTCCTTGGCGCGCAACTTCTCGCGGGCTTCGGCAATGGTCAGGCTGGTGAGTTCGCTCATCGTGTTTTCGCTTCAGATCTTTAAAATGGCAACAGGGTCGGAAAGAGGCTTCGACGCCCTATTCGACGACTTTCGGCACCAGGAAGAAATTATGGTCGGTGACGGGGGCATTGGCGACGACGTCGGCCGCCTTGTTGCCGTCGGTTACCTCGTCGGTGCGCTTCTTCATCGCCATCGGGGTCACCGACGTCATCGCCTCGACGCCGTCGACATTGACTTCGGAGAGCTGCTCGACGAAGCCGAGGATGCCGTTCAGCTCGCCGACCATGCGATTTGCCTCGTCCTCGGAGACGGCAATACGGGCAAGTTTGGCGACGCGCTTCACGGTGGCAAGATCGACGGACATGGCATTCTCCGGATAGGATTTTTCCTACCCGCTATAAAGGCCATGTCCGCCCGGTGCAACGGGGTTTCGTCAGATCGACAGGCTCTCGGCCGGCTTCATCGCCCTCGCTTCAGTCTTCGATCCCTCCATGCCGGCAACGAACTTATCGGCCGTCTGGTCGATGATCGGGAAGGTGCCGTAGTGGCAGGGGATTGCCGTCTGAAAGTTGAAATAGCGCTGACAGGCGAGCGCTGCCACCGCGCCGCCCATGGTAAAGCGGTCGCCGATCGGCACGAAGCCGATATCGGGCTGGTGCAGCTCGTTGATCAGCGCCATGTCGGAGAAGATGTCGGTGTCGCCCATGGCGAAGATCGAGGCTTCGTCGTCGAAATGCAGCATCAGGCCGTTGGCGTTGCCGAGCGCATGCGAGACGCCGTCCTCGGTGATCTGAGCGGAGGAATGCAGCGCATTGGTGAACGTCGCAGAGAAGCCGCCGAGCGTGATCGTGCCGCCGGTATTGCCCATCTCGAGCCGGCCGACGCCCTTGGAGCCGAGCCAGGCGGCGAGATCGGCATTGGCCAGAACGACGGCGCCGGTTTCCTGGGCAAGGGCCACCGTATCGCCGACATGGTCGCCATGGCCGTGGGTCAGCAGGATATGGGTGATGCCTGCGGAAACATCCTTGATATCCTGGCCGGAAAAGGAGGCGTTATGGCTAAGGAAGGGATCGAGCAGGATCTTCGCCTTTGATGTCTCGATGCGGAAGGCGGAATGGCCGAGCCAGGTGATCTTCATCAAATCTCTCCTTACGTGATGCAAAATCTTATTTCGATGGTAAGGACATATCTCATGCGCCTGCAAAGAAAAGCGGCGGCGGCTTCAATTTCTTTTGACGGGATGAAACGGCAATGACGGTGCTGACGATCGAGGAAATGGCCGGAACGCTTGCCCCTGGACAGGCAATCGCCGGCCTCGATCTCGGCACCAAGACGATCGGGATTTCGATGTCCGATCTCGGCCGGCGTTTCGCCACGCCACGCCCGGTGATCCGCCGCGTCAAG
The DNA here is from genome assembly GCF_900094625.1 of Rhizobium aethiopicum. Classification (GTDB taxonomy): domain Bacteria; phylum Pseudomonadota; class Alphaproteobacteria; order Rhizobiales; family Rhizobiaceae; genus Rhizobium; species Rhizobium aethiopicum. The sequence goes on from NZ_FMAJ01000001.1 coordinate 724,770, forward strand.
TTCACGGTCGATGCGCAGGCGCTGCTGGATTTCGCAGCTCAGGAAAAGGTCGCGGCCTTCATCATCGGCCTGCCGATGAATATGGACGGATCGGCTGGACCGCGCGTGCAGGCGACGCGCGCCTTCGTGCGCAACATGGAGCAGAAGACGGCGCTGCCCTTCGTCTATTGGGACGAGCGGCTTTCGACGGTTGCAGCGGAACGGGCGCTCATCGAAATGGACGTCTCACGCGCCAAGCGGGCCGAACGCATCGATTCGGCCGCGGCCAGCTTCATTCTTCAGGGGGCTCTCGACAGGCTTTCCTTGCTCGCAAGGTCTGCCGGAGACGAATTCAGCGCCTGAGGCGCCTTCCACCAGGCAGCGATCGACTTGCGCTTTCTAAAGCCCAGGATGGCGAAGACGACGAGACTGTCCACCGCGATGGCGCGAGCAACGAGCGGCGGAATAGTTTCCGGCGGAATGCCGAGGGCTTCGCCATAAATCTCGAAAGTCAGGTCATGGACCTGCCGTGTCAGCATGAAGATGCCGAAATTCATGTCGTAATAGGAGAGCCAGTACCATCCGCCCAGAAAGACGATGGGGCCGGCCCAGAAGATCAGAAACCACTTCATGCGGCCTCTCCTCCATGCTTGCGCGCGATGGGCAGATCGAGGGAAACCAACCTCGTCGACAATGCCATGATGCAAAGAACCAGCGTCGGAATTGCAATATCCAGCGCCAGGACGGCGAAGAACATCATTGCCGTCACCAGAATTGCGGCTTTGGCGATCTTGCTTCCCATGGGCGTCAACTCGCAGGCTCTCACTCGTACATCTCTGCTCCCCGCCACACTGTCGGCTTAACCAGCCCCACGCAACGTAAACCATTTGTTAAGGTTAACACCGCGCCGCCTTGCTGTGGAAAAAGGGGGTCAGCCGTAGACGCCGCGCACGAGACGCTTCAGTGCCGTCGCCGCCTTCTCCCAATCCTTTGATGTCTTCAGCGACATGCCGGCGCACTGGCCGCCGGCGGCGCCGGCAAGCACGAGGTGCTGGATCGCAGCGATGACGACGGCATTGACGGCTGCCGCATCCACCCCCTTCGGCGGCGCCAGCGAGCCGCGCATGCGATCCAGCCAGAGGGCAAGAGCCTTCGAACGGGCTTCGGACAACCGCCTCACCTGCTCGGTGTTTTCCGAGACCTCCCAGGCGACGATCCTGCGCATCAGCGGATCACTTCTCAAGGCGTCAAGCAGGAGGAGCGCCAGCCGCTCCATCAGATCGCCATAGGTGAGCATGAACATGCCGCCGGCATCTTCCGGGATGCGGTCCTTGACCCAGGTGCCGAGATCTGCGCCGATCGCCTCGACCAGCCCGTCGAGGCCGCCATAGTAGCGGTAGATCAGCTGCTTGTCGCAACCGGCGCGGCGGGCGACGGCATTGATGCCGAAATTCTGGAAGCCCTCCTCCGCCAGCAGGCCCTTGGCGGCGGCAAGGATCGCGCGCTCGGTGGCGCCGCGATCGCGCACGCGCCGTTCCGGCTCCGCACCCGCTTCAGGCAAGATTTCAGTTTCTACGGCTTCATTCAGCATGACCCACCCTTCCCCGCTGTCACCAATCGGTGAGTATCTGGGGGATTCCGTTCGATCAATCCTATCTCTTTGGGAAGATTGTGGATATTCCGCTCGGGCCGGCGATTTGGCCTCCACCGGATGCGGAAAAGCCGCGCATTCGCCAGATCGGACCCGTCCAGAAATGTCGTCCTAGCGGTTGATCGTGATGGACGAACCCGGCATAGCTGCACTATGAACAAATCTAACAATCTCCGCTAAGGCCCTGCAATGGTGAATTATATCGAAGCCTCTTCCGCGCCGCCGAAGAATACCGGCGCCATTCGGCTTTACGATGCGCAGGCATTCGAGGGCATGCGCAGGGCGTGCCAGCTGACCGCCCGCTGCCTCGATGCGCTCGCCGATATCGTCAAGCCCGGTCTGCTCACGGACGAGATCGACCGGTTCGTTTTCGATTTCGGCATGGATCATGGCGCCCATCCCGCGACGCTGAACTATCGCGGCTACACCAAATCCACCTGCACCTCGATCAATCACGTCGTCTGCCACGGCATTCCAAACGACAAGCCGCTGCGCGAAGGCGATATCGTCAATATCGACGTTACCTTCGTGCTCGACGGCTGGCATGGCGATTCGAGCCGGATGTATCCGGTGGGCACGATCAAGCGCGCCGCCGAGCGGCTGCTTGAAGTCACCTATGAATCCCTGATGCGCGGCATATCAGCCGTCAAGCCCGGCGCCCGCACCGGCGCGATCGGCGAGGCGATCCAGACCTATGCGGAAGCTGAGCGCTGTTCGGTCGTGCGCGATTTCTGCGGCCACGGCGTTGGCCGGCTGTTCCACGATTCGCCGAATATCCTGCATTATGGCCGCGCCAATGAAGGGCCGGAGCTGCGCGAAGGCATGATCTTCACCATCGAGCCGATGATCAATCTCGGCCGGCCGCATGTGAAGGTGCTCGCCGATGGCTGGACGGCGGTGACCCGCGACCGCTCGCTTTCGGCGCAGTATGAACACACGGTCGGCGTCACCGCCGAGGGCTGCGAAATCTTCACGCTGTCACCGGGCGGTCTCGACCGGCCCGGACTGCCGTCGCTTGCCAGGTGACGATCTGATGGCGAAGCGGCCTGTTGCGACATCTTCCGACGACGAGCTGCCTTTCGAGACTGAAGAGCCTGTTGCCGATGAACGCTCGTTCTTCGGCGTCCGGCCACAGAAGCCCGCCGCGCCGAACGCCCGGACCGCCCTACCCGCCTCGCTCTTAGGGCCGGAACATTATCACGGCCATCGTGAGCGGCTGCGTGACCGCTTCCGCGAGCTGGGCGATACGGCGCTTGCCGATTACGAAATTCTCGAACTCCTGCTTTTCCGGCTGATCCCGCGACGCGACACCAAGCCGATCGCCAAGGCGCTCATCGAACGGTTCGGCTCCCTCTCCGGCGTCTTTGGCGCGCCGGCGGCGCTGCTGACGGAGGTGAAGGGCGTCGGCGAGGCCGTAGCGCTCGACCTCAAGCTGATCTCGACCGTGGCCCACCGGACCCTGAAGAGCGAGCTGCGAAGCAAGCAGGTGCTCTCCTCCTGGTCGTCGGTCATCCAATATTGCCATGCGGCGATGGCGCATGAGACACGCGAACAGTTCCGCATCCTCTTCCTCGACAAGCGCAACGTGCTGATCGCCGACGAGGTTCAGGGCCGCGGAACGGTCGACCATACGCCAGTCTATCCACGCGAAGTGGTCAAACGCGCGCTCGAACTATCGGCAACGGCAATAATCCTCGTCCATAACCATCCTTCCGGCGACCCGACCCCGTCGCGCGCTGACATTGATATGACGAAGGTGATCATCGAGGCAGCGAAGGCGCTTGATATCGCCGTCCACGACCACATCATCATCGGCAAGGACGGCCATGTCAGCCTTAAGGGGCTAAAGTTGATCTGATCCCGCTACGCTGAGAGGCGACTACACAACCACCGCCCAACCTTGCCACCATCACGGAGACGATCATGACCGGCAGTCGATCACCGGTGCTCTGCTGCTTCTGACCAGCGGCGTGCTGCTGACGCTCATTCTGCCCTCGATCCGGAGACGTCGCAGGCAAGCATCCGAGGCAAGCGAAGACTGAGGAAAGCTTGAGTTGACAGCCGTCGCTGGCGCGGGATTCTATGCAATCCTGCGCCGCCACTCGCTGAATACTACCCGCCCGAAATACCGAGAAGATAAAGCTTCATGACGATCTCCAGCGGTAACACTGATCGATCGACCCGGCTCTGCCGCGATGCGCTCTGCCTCGATGACTTCGAAATAAGGGCACGGCGACATCTGCCGAAGCCTCTGTTCGGTTATATCGCCGGCGCGACCGAGACCAATGCGTCGCTGCGGCATAACGCAGAGGCCTTCCAGGCCTATGCCTTTCGGCCTCGTGTCCTTCGGGACGTCTCGAGGCGAAGCACCGAGACGAGGCTCTTCGGCAAGACCCATGCCGCGCCGTTCGGCATCGCGCCGATGGGGATCAGCGCGCTGATGGCCTATCGGGGAGACATCGTGCTCGCGCAAGGAGCGGACCAGTCGGGAATCCCGATGATTATAAGCGGTTCGTCACTTATCCCCCTGGAAGAGATAGCCGCGGTTTCGCCACAAGCATGGTTTCAGGCCTATCTCCCCGGCGAACCCGACCGTATCGACGCTCTCATCGATCGGGTCGCTGCGACCGGCATCGGTACACTTCTGCTGACCGTGGATACGGCCACGCTGCCCAATCGCGAAAATAATGTAAGGGCGGGGTTTTCGACGCCTTTGCGTCCCGGGCTCCGCTTGGCATGGCAGGGCATCTCGCATCCCCGCTGGACAACCGGCACATTCCTGCGCACGATCGTCCGGCACGGCATTCCGCATTTTGAAAATTCCTACGCCACAAGAGGCGCGCCGATCATCTCCTCGAACGTCACGCGCGATTTCGGCAAGCGTGACCATCTCAACTGGAGCCACTTGGAGCGGATACGCAAGCGGTGGGCCGGCAAGCTCGTGGTCAAGGGGATCATGCATCCGGAAGACGCGGCAATGGCTGCAGATGCCGGCGCGGATGGAGTGATCGTCTCCAATCATGGCGGCCGCCAGCTCGACGGCACCGCATCCCCCCTTCAGGTCCTTCCGGAGATTGCGGCACGTGTTGGAGACAGCATTGCCGTCATGATCGACGGCGGCATCCGGCGTGGGACGGATATCATGAAGGCCCTCGCGCTTGGCGCCTGTTTCGTGTTCGTGGGCAGGCCGTTCCTTTATGCTGCAGCCGTCGCGGGGCTACCGGGCGTGCTCAGAGCGGCGGATATCCTGAAGACGGAACTGCATAGTAATATGGCCTTGCTCGGTGTTACGGGAGTGGCCGATATTTCCACGGACTACATCACTTGCGCATGAACAGCCGTCGCGCGCTGACATCGATATGACGAAGGTGATCACCGACGCGGCAAAAGCACTTGATATTACTGTCCACGACCACATCATCACCGGCAAGGACGACTATGTCAGCCTGATGGGCTGAAGCTGATCTGAAAAGCACAGGTCCGGCTGAATCGGCAGCTGTAAAACAATCTGTAACATTGACCGGTTACCGATGAATAAGCGACATTTTTGTCGCAAATGATTCCATTTCCAATCGAGGCTAGAGGATGTTTCAGTACGATCTCGTTGTGGTGGGTAGCGGTCCCGCAGGGCGCCGCGGCGCGATCCAGGCTGCGAAACTCGGCAAGAAGGTGCTCGTCATCGAACAGGGCAAGCGCGTCGGCGGCGTGTCCGTTCATACCGGCACCATTCCTTCGAAGACGCTGCGCGAGACCGCACTCAATCTCTCCGGCTGGCGCGAGCGTGGCTTTTATGGCCGATCCTATCGCGTCAAGCAGGAGATCAGTGCGGAAGACCTGCGTCGCCGCCTGCTGATTACGCTCAACCATGAAGTGGAGGTGCTCGAGCATCAGTTCGCCCGCAACCGTGTCCACCACATGCGCGGCAGGGCAAGTTTCATCGATTCCACCACCTTGCAGGTCATCAAGGACGACGGCGAAGCAATGACGGTGAGCGGCGCCAGCATCCTGCTTGCCGTCGGCACAAAGCCATTCCGGCCGGATTACATGCCGTTTGATGGCAAGTCCGTGCTCGACAGTGACGAGCTGCTTGATATCGAAGAACTGCCGCGCACCATGGTCGTGATCGGCGCCGGCGTTATCGGGATCGAATATGCGACGATCTTTTCGGCGCTGGATACTGCGGTGACCGTCATCGATCCAAAGTCGACAATGCTCGACTTTATCGACAAGGAAATCATCGAAGATTTCACCTATCAGCTGCGCGACCGCAATATGAAGCTGCTGCTCGGCACGAAGGCGGAGAAGGTCGAGCGGCTGGATACCGGCAAGGTCCAGCTGACGCTCGACAACGGCCGTCATCTTGTCACCGACATGGTGCTCTTTGCCGCCGGACGCATGGGGGCGACCGACGCGCTGAACCTTCCGGCCATTGGACTGGAGGCCGACAGCCGCGGCCGTCTCAAGGTCAATCCGGAAACCTTCCAGACGTCCGTGCCTAATGTCTACGCCGCCGGCGACGTGGTCGGCTTTCCAAGCCTTGCCTCGACCTCGATGGAACAGGGCCGCATCGCCGCGCGCGTGGCGATCGGCGCGGTCGCCAAGGAACCGCAGAAATATTTCCCCTACGGCATTTATGCGGTGCCGGAGATTTCGACCTGTGGCCTCACCGAAGAGGAAATGAAGGAGCGCGGCATCGCCTATGAATGCGGTATTGCCCGCTTCCGCGAAACCTCGCGCGGCCACATCATGGGCCTCGACACCGGGCTTCTGAAGCTGATCTTCTCGCTGAAGACCCGCCGCCTGCTCGGCGTGCATATCGTCGGTGAAGGCGCCACCGAGCTGGTGCATATTGGCCAGGCGGTGCTCAATCTCAAAGGCACGGTCGAGTATTTCGTCGAAAACACTTTCAACTATCCGACGCTCGCCGAAGCCTACAAGATCGCCGGCCTCGACGCCTGGAACCGGATGGGCGACATCAAGTCGGAACTCTGAACGCGCCGATGGCGGCACCATTTAATTCCGCCGGCTGAAACGGAGCCAGAGAACCTTGCGCATCATTTCGCTGAACGCATGAGGCGGCAGACTTCATGAGGCCCTGATCGCCTATATCAGGCAGGCCGATCCTGATGTGCTGTGCCTGCAGGAGGTGCTGCGGGCGCCGGGTGCGGCCCCCGGGCTGGTCGATCTACCGGGATGCGGAGCTGGAACTGCCGCAGCGAGCCAAGCTCTTCGATGAGATCAGCGCCGCCCTGCCCGGCTACGACGGCTTCTTCTGCCCGACATCGAGAGGTGCGCTCTTCGACGGCGACGCCGCCATCGTCGCTGAATTCGGGCTGGCGACCTTTGCCCGCAAATCGCATTCCATCGTCGCCCAGGCGCTGGACTTCGTGCACGGCAGTTTTTCCGCCGATGGCTGGGGTGAACATCCCAGGCCGCGAAACGCCCATTGCATCCGCCTCTTCAGCCATGAGCGCGCTCGTGCCGTGACGATCGCCCACATGCATGGCCTGCGCGATCCGTCCGGCAAGGGCGATACGGCGCAGCGCGAACAGCAGGCTTTGGCGTTGGCCGGGCTCATCGGGCGGATCTGGCCCGGCGACGAAGGGCTCGTGGTCTGCGGCGACCTCAATGTTCTGCCCGACAGCGCGACCTTCAAGATCCTTGCCCGGTTAGGTCTTTCCGACTCGTCACCAGAAACGGCCTTGTCGACACGCGAACCTCCTACTATCTGAAGCAAGTTCGCTTCGCCGACTACATGCTGGTTAGGCCGGAGGTAAAGGTTGCCAGGTTCGAGGTGGTCGAGGCGCCCGAGGTGTCTGACCACCGCGCATTGCTGCTCGAGATCGAGTAGTATATCGAGGGACGATGAGCTGGGCGAAACTTCTGCGCGCAGTTTCCTATTTTTGCGCCTTGGTTTGAACCTGATAAATCGCATTGATACGCGTGCCTGATTGTGTCTTCAACTCCATTTTGCCTCCGGGCAGAAGTGTCTAAAGAAAGATAGATTCTCTTGCCCCATGCTTTGGAAGCCGCGCGCAGGCGTTTTCAGCTCATCCTGATCAAGCCATCGCATTATGACGATGACGGTTACGTCATCCGCTGGTGGCGGGCGATGATCCCCTCCAACTCGCTCGCGGCTCTCTACGGCATCGCTGCCGAATGCGCTGAGCGCCAGGTGCTCGGGCCTGATACCGCGATCGACATCACAGTGATCGACGAGACCAATACGCGGATCGATTTCACCCGTCTGCTCGCCCAGTTCAAGCGTCACGGCAATTTCGGCATGGTGGCGCTGGTCGGCGTCCAGTCCAACCAGTATCCGCGCGCACTCGATATCGCCCGCCCGTTTCGTAATGCCGGCCTGCCGGTCTCGATGGGCGGATTTCATGTTTCCGGTTGCCTGTCGATGCTCGACGGCAAAGCGGTCGGGCTAGATGCCTGCCGCGATATGGGCATCTCGATGTTTGCCGGCGAGGCCGAAGGCCGGCTGGAGATGGTGCTGCGCGACGCCGCCGCCGGCGAGCTGAAGCCACTCTATAATTTCATGAACGACCTTCCCGGCATCGGCGGCACGCCGGTTCCCTTCCTGCCGAAGGACAACATCCAGCGTACGCTCGGGCTCAGCACGAGTTTCGATGCCGGACGCGGCTGTCCCTACCAGTGCTCGTTCTGCACCATTATCAACGTGCAAGGACGCAAATCGCGCTTCCGCTCCGCCGACGACGTCGAGAAGCTGGTGCGGATGAATTGGGCGCAGGGCATCCATAAATTCTTCATCACCGACGACAATTTCGCCCGTAACAAGGATTGGGAAGCGATCTTCGACCGCTTGATCGAGCTCAAGGAGCGGGATGGCATTCCGCTCGGCCTGATGATTCAGGTCGACACGCTCTGCCACAAAATTCCCAATTTCATCGAGAAATCCAAGCGCGCGGGCGTCACCCGGGTCTTCATCGGTCTTGAAAACGTCAATCCGGACAATCTGACCGCCGCCAAGAAGAACCAGAACAAAATCACCGAATACCGCAAGATGCTGCTCGCCTGGAAGGCGCAAGGCATCATGACGCTTGCCGGCTATATTCTGGGCTTCCCCGCCGACACGCCGGACTCGATCCGCCGCGACATCGCAATCATCCAGGAAGAGCTACCGCTCGACGTCATCGAATTCTTCATCCTGACGCCGCTGCCCGGTTCCGAGGACCATCAGGTCCTATGGAAGAAGGGCGTCGAGATGAACGGCGATCTCAACATCTACGATGTCGAGCATGTCTGCACCGCACATCCGCGGATGAGCAAGCAGGAGTGGGAGGACATCTACCACGAGGCCTGGTCGCTCTATTATTCACCTGATCATATGAAGACGCTGCTGCGCCGGGCCGTGGCGACCGGAGTGCCGCTGGCAAGGCTGGTAAAAGTACTCGTCTCCTTCGCAACAACGGTGCCGCTGGAAAACGTGCATCCGCTCCAGAGCGGCCTCCTGCGCCTGAAGACGCCGTCGGAGCGACGACCGGAGCTTTCCCGCGAACACCCGCTGGTCTTCTGGCCGCGATTTGCCTGGGAAACCGTCCGCAAACATGCGTCGCTCGCCGGTACGATCATCGGCCTGACGATCTCCGCCTTCTTGATCTCAAGAGATGCGAAGTCGAAGAGTTATATGGATCAGGCGCTGACACCCGTCGCCGACGATGAGGAAGAGACGCTCAGCCTGTTCACCAAAACGTCAGGCGGAACGGCAGCTGTCAGCCATGTCAGGAAAGTCGCGCAACTGACACGGAGCGCGAATTAAGCGGCGGCCATTACATGGATCCCTTTCGCGGTGGTTCAAGCGACCTGGATCATCTCGCTTGTCTCAGCCATTTGCAGCGTGTCGAGGAATTCGACGATCGAGACCGGCTTCCCATCCCTGAAAAGGAACTTGTCGACGAATTCCGTACGGAATGTTACGCCCGATGGGATATGCCTGACCTCGCCTTCGCGATGGGCAAAGACCATCTGCGCGTCCTCGTCCACATAAATGCCGGCTGACCTGACGCTGGATAGATCCCATGCGGTGATAAGCTGCGATATTGCTTGGCGAAAGGCATGAGGTCCGCCCGATTCAGTCGAAAAAGGCGCAAGTCGTGTATTACCGACAATGCGAAAGGTGCAATCCTCGCCGAGCAGCGCCAGCGTGCCCTCAATATCGCCGCGGTCACGCACGGCATAGATTTCCTCTACCAGCTTCTTCATATCGTGCTTTGCAGTCATTTCAGGCTCTCCTCGCCACCCAACAAAATCTGCCTCAAATATACTTTACCACAACTATTTGTTGCTGAGGATGCGAAGACGAGGTTGACAAACGAACTGTGGGCGGATGATCCCAAAAAAGAAAAGGCCCCACGCGACGGCAGGGCCTTCCAAACTTCAGAACGGGCGAGCGATTTACTCGGCGCTGTCCTCGGAAGCCTTCTTTTTCGGAGCGGCCTTCTTCTTGGGAGCAGCCTCCTCGCCTTCGCCGGCGTCGGCAGCTTCAGCCTTGGCGGCAGCCTTTTTCTTCGGCGCGGCCTTCTTGGTTTCAGCTTTGGCTTCGCCTTCTTCCTCGGCCAGCAGCTCTTCCTTCGTCACCTTCTTGTCGGTGACGTCGATCTCGGTCAGCAGATGATCGATGACCTTCTCTTCGAAGATCGGCGCGCGGATCGAAGCGGCGGCGCCCGGCTGGCTGCGGAAGAATTCGAGGATCTGCTTTTCCTGGCCGGGATACTGGCGCAGCTGATCGTAAATGGCGCGCTGCATCTCGTCTTCGGTCACTTCGACGCCGGCCTTTTCGCCGATCTCGGAGAGCACGAGGCCGAGGCGAACGCGACGCTCGGCAAGCGTCTTGTATTCCTCACGCGCCTTCTCTTCGGTCGTGTCTTCGTCCTCGAAGGTCTTGCCGGACTGAGCGAGGTCGTTGTTCACCTGGCTCCAGATGCCGTTGTATTCGGCGTCGACGAGCGAAGACGGAGTGTCGAACTTGTACATCTCGTCGAGCTGGTCGAGGATCTGACGCTTCAGCTTCTGACGGGTCAGCGAACCGTACTGCGATTCGATCTGACCGCGGACGATCTCCTTCAGGCGATCGGCGGATTCGATGCCGAGCTTGGAGGCCAGTTCGTCGTTGATCTCGACCTTGCCAGGCGCTGCAACCTCCTTGACCGTGACGTCGAAGGTCGCTTCCTTGCCGGCGAGGTTCTTGGCCGGATAGTCGGCCGGGAACGTTACGGTGATGGTCTTCTCTTCGCCGGCCTTGACGCCAACGAGCTGGTCTTCGAAGCCCGGGATGAAGCGGCCAGAACCGATTACCAGTTCGGCGCCCTGATCGGTGCCGCCTTCGAAGGCTTCGCCGTCGACCTTGCCGACGTAATCCATGGTGATGCGGTCGCCGTTGGCGGCCTTGCCGGTCTTGCTCTCGTAGGAACGGGCGCTTTCGGCAACCTTCAGGACCTGCTCGTTGACTTCGTCATCCGAGATGTCGATGACTTCGCGCGTGACCTTGATGCCCTTGACCGACTTCAGCTCGATCGGCGGCAGCACTTCGTAGGAAAGCGTGAATTCGAAATCCTGCTGGGCGGAGAGGATCTTGTCGGCTTCGTCCTTGTCCTCCGTCATGGCGATTTCCGGCTGCGTGGCCGACTTTTCGCCGCGGCTGGACAGGATGGCGGTCGGCTGTTCGCGGACGATCTCGTTGACGAGCTCGGCCATGATCGACTTGCCATAGACCTTCTTCAGGTGAGCTGCGGGAACCTTGCCCGGACGGAAGCCGTTGATGCGGATCTTGTCCTTCACATCGGCAAGACGCTCATTCATCTTGTCTTCCATGTCCTTGGCCGGGATAACGACCTTGATTTCGCGCTTCAGCCCTTCAGCGAGCGTTTCGATAACCTGCATGTCTTCCTACCTTCATGTCGTGGCGGCCGTGCCCAGACGCCGTTCGTTTCGATGAGCACGACGCCGGCTGCGTGCCGCGCGTGGCTTTTCCCAATTCCTGTATCATTCCGCCAAAAGGGGAACGGCACTCACTTCCGAGTATTCGGAACAACCTTCGGTCATTCGGGGACAACCAAGTTCTTGGCCTCCCCCTGCAAACAGCCTGGTGCGGGTAGAGAGACTTGAACTCCCACGCCTTGCGGCACCAGAACCTAAATCTGGCGTGTCTACCAATTTCACCATACCCGCGTCCACAGAACCGCATGCCTATGCCTGCGCATGAGGCCTTCCGGAGCGCGGCGTCTCTATATCACCCGATTTGGTCGAGGCAAAGGAAAAATGAAGGGCAAATGACAGGGGATTTGCGCCTTAAAAGCGCCCCTGCCCCGAAGGCTTGCGGGATCAGTAAAGCGGCTCGTCGTAAACCGGCTTGCCATCGACGAGCAGGCTGCGGATCTGCGCGCTTCCGTCCGCTGAAACGCGCACCGCTATGGCGACGTTGCCATCATTGCGCGCCTCCTCCAGTGGTTTACCCTGACCTTCGGGGACGTAATAGCGCTCTATACCGTATTCGACGCGGACGCTGTCGCCCGCAGCCAATCCGCCACTATAGAATGGCTGGCTACGCAGGATCACCGTCTCCGGCTGCGGCGGCAGCGCCTGGAAAGACGATTCGCTCACCGTCCAGAAACCGTCCGCCTGCCTCTTCAATCGTACCCACAGGGTGTGTTCGCCGGGTTCAGTGGGAATGCCGCCGGCGACCGTCTGCACCGGCACGGCGGAAATGTCGTAATTCAACACGACATAATCACCGCGCAGGAAATCTCGTGGGTCGACTGGGGCGGTCTTTAGCAGGACCTCAGCGCCGCTGCTGAGGATCGATGCACGGCTCTGGATCATCGTGCCGAGGATCACCGTCTGCAAGCCGGCGACGATGATGGCCGATATCAGATATCCCTTGCCGGATTGCAGCCTCGCCATCAACGAGCTCATGCGCGCGCCTCCCGCGAAAAGCGCCGCTCGATACGGATGACGATCCAGGCGACGAGCGCCACCACGAGACCGGAGAACAGGAAGAGACTCGACGTGCCGAGGATCGAGCCGACGGTGACGGAGGCGAGATAGAGCATCTCCACGGCAAAGGTCGTATAGGCGAGATAACGCACCGCGCCGTTATCCCTGCCATGCAGAGCGATCGCCAGCACGGCAGCGGCGAGCGTCGCCACGCCGAGCACCACCAGCCGCCAGCCTTGCTCGATCTCTATATGCAGCAGCAGCAAGCCGATTACGGCGACGAGGAAGCTGTAGAAAGCCGGCGCTGCGCCGGCACTTCTGATCAGGGAAGCGATACGGGGGGGCGGCAAAGCCGTCAGCGCGAAGGCCGCCATGCCGCCGATTGCGAAGGCGAGCGCCACGGCGATCTCCTCATAAAGCGTGTAGAGCCAGGAGAGCCAGCCGACCAGCAGCAAGTAGGCGAGATGCCGGGCGCGCTCGGCGCCGGTATAACGCACCAGCGCGATGAGGATGACGGCCATGAGCGGCGCCATCCAGGGATCAAGCCCGATCCAATGCGTGTCGTTATTCTCGAGATAAACCGCAAAGGATGCCCAGGAGAGGAAGCCTGCGACGACCACGACCGCGCCCGAACGGAACAGGATCGCCGAGATCGTCGCGATCGCAAACCAGAGATACATCACCGTCTGCTCGTCGCCGGAGAGGTGATACATCTGACCGACGAGCGAGATGGCGCCGCCGAAGCTCATCGCGCCGATGATGAGCAAGCCGGTCGCCGCGGCTATCGCGCCACGACCGAACATCAGCGCGGCGGCAATGTGCACGGCCCAGATCAGGGCGAGGATGGCGCCGACGCGGACGAGGCGCGGAATGGCCTCCCAGTTGGACGCGACGACCAATAGCACGGCAGCGGCAAGCAGCACCGCCGCCAGCGCCATCAACACCCGGCCAAGGCTAAAGCTTGCCGGACGGCTGTCATATTCGGCGAGAAGCGCGCCGGCCGTTTCCTCTCCCAGCAGGCCCTTGCTCACCCAGAGCGAGAGATCCCGCTCCAATCTGCCGCGATACATGCTTGCACCCCTCGTTCCGCAACGCTCGCTCCGGCGCTACGGCTTCTGCCGTTATAGACGCAGCCGGCAGCTTCGCAAACGCCGGATTAGCGACAAATATGCAAATTCCTCATTGGTCTATTTTGGGGCAGTCGTTAACCGACCGCTAACGTCAGAAGCGCTAATATGAGCATACAAAGGGGGACGCATGCATTTTTCGCATACCTCTCATGTATTTATTGCACTGCAAAAAATCGATTAGTCATACTATTTACCGATCTATCGAAGCACGGGGATGGCGCCCCGGCCCGGTTTTCCGGACGCCCACGGATGCTTTTGTTCGTGACGAGATTCGCAGCTGCGCACTCCTCCTCCCAAGCGCGCTGCGATAGACTGGCAACACTCCTCCTCCCAGTTGCCAGTCAATATTATGCGCCCGCCGGATCCTCCCCCGGCGGGCGTGTTATTCGCCAACATATCGTACATAGATTCAGATACTTATTGCTCGCCTCCTAGGGCGGCGGCACCGCTGGCCCAGCGAAGACACCCGAAATCTCCGGCGCATCCAACCGTGGCACCGCCACGTGATGATCGCTTCGCCAGCCGCTAGAATAAGACAATCTGGCCATTCGGCGCGGACCTCGGTCGAGTCGATCCGCCAGAGAGCCCGCTTTTCCCCCATCGCGCCACGAGTCCCGGCTGTGAAGCCAGTATTCTCCGCAAACGACTTTGCCTATTCGTTGACCAGAGTGCGGTAAGATTGTGTAAAGCATTGCATGCGTCGCATAGGTGACTTGAAAACTTGGCTGTTTTCGTTCTTCGCGGTGCAACATATATTCCGCTCATCAAATAGAGGTCAGCGCCGATCGGTGGCTGCTGGCGGATCAAACCCTCGGAAAGGGGCTTAACATGAACATCACTCGCTCTTTCAATAACTGGCGCAAGTATCGTCAGACCGTTACGGAACTCGGCCGTATGACCAACCGCGAATTGCATGACCTCGGCATCGACCGTTCGGACATTCATCGCGTTGCTCGCGAAGCTTCTTCCCGTTAATTCAGTCGTCTCTGCTTCCTCCCAAGCAGATCCGTCTATGATTGAAACGCCCGCTGCATCACAGCGGGCGTTTTCTTTTTACGCAATAGACTGTCGCTATGGCTGCAGTCTTCAAATACCCTTTGCCCGCTCAAAAAATATTCACCGCTCAATTTGCAAGCATCATATTGCACATTTGCATGGCAGACGCCTCTTATTTGCACTGCACAATGGGACTGATATCTCCTATATAAACATCAACCGCAGAGAGACAGGCGATCCCGCCGTCCCGCGGACATTTGTTCGAGGAAGAAGACAATGAACCCGATCCGCATTGCAAAAAGCTGGCTCAGCTACCGCCGCACGCTCAACGAACTCGGCAGCCTGTCCAACCAGACCCTGTCCGATATCGGCGTCAGCCGCTACGACATCCGCAATATCGCATCCCGCTCGTTCCGCTAATTACGATCTGATAGACGATGCATCAAGACGGCGCCATCAGGGCGCCGTTTTTGACTCCGGGGTGTTGGATCACACCTGCCGGCATGATATCAGCCCGGAATGAACACGATCTCCTCCTACTCCCCTATCCACGTTGTCGGCGGCGGGCTTGCCGGTTCGGAAGCCGCCTGGCAGATCGCCAGCGCTGGCGTTCCCGTCATTCTGCATGAAATGCGCGGCGTGCGCGGCACGGATGCGCACAAGACCGACGGTCTCGCCGAACTCGTCTGCTCCAATTCCTTCCGTTCCGACGATGCCACCAGCAATGCCGTCGGCGTCATCCACGCGGAAATGCGTATGGCGGGCTCGCTGATCATGGCCGCTGCCGACCGGCACCAGGTGCCCGCCGGCGGCGCCCTCGCCGTTGATCGCGACGGCTTCTCGGATGCCGTGACCCGCGCGATCCACGACCACCCGCTCATCACCGTCGTGCGTGAAGAGATCACCGGCCTGCCGCCGAGCGACTGGGATCTCGCCATCGTCGCCACCGGACCGCTGACGGCGCCGTCGCTTGCCAGAGCCATCCAGGCGGAGACGGGCGAGGATTCGCTCGCTTTCTTCGACGCCATCGCGCCGATCGTCTACCGAGAGAGCATCGACATGGATATCTGCTGGTACCAGTCGCGCTACGACAAGGTCGGCCCCGGCGGCACCGGCAAGGATTACATCAACTGCCCGATGGACGAGGCGCAATATAATGCCTTCGTCGATGCGCTGATATCAGGCGACACGGTCGGCTTCAAGGAATGGGAAGGCACGCCTTATTTCGACGGCTGCCTGCCGATCGAGGTGATGGCCGAGCGCGGCCGCGAGACGCTACGCCACGGTCCGATGAAGCCGATGGGACTGACGAACGCGCACAACCCGACCGTCAAGGCCTATGCCGTCGTGCAACTGCGCCAGGACAATGCGCTCGGTACGCTCTACAACATGGTGGGTTTCCAGACGAAACTGAAATACGGCGCGCAGGCGGAAATCTTCCGGATGATTCCAGGCCTGGAAAATGCGGAATTTGCCCGTCTCGGCGGCCTGCACCGCAACACCTATATCAACTCTCCGACATTGCTTGGTCCGTCGCTGGCGCTGAAATCGCGGCCCGGCCTGCGCTTCGCCGGCCAGATTACCGGCTGTGAGGGTTATGTGGAAAGCGCCAGCGTTGGTCTGATGGCCGGGCGTTTTGCCGCCGCCGAACGCAAGGGCGAGGCGATCTCGCTGCCGCCGGCAACGACAGCACTTGGTTCGCTGCTCGGTCATATCACCGGCGGGCACATCGTCACCGACGAGGAGCCGGGCAAGCGGTCGTTCCAACCGATGAACATCAATTTCGGATTGTTTCCGGAGCTTGAGCCCGGCTCGATCGTCAAGCCCGAGGGCGTCAAGCGGTTTCGCGGCAAGGACAAAACAATCATGAAACGGCAGCTGATCGCACGTCGCGCGCTTGCGGACTGCGCCGCGTGGCTCGGTCAGACCCCGACGTTTGCCGAAAGCGCCTGAGCTGCTCTACTGCTTGTTGGCCGCCGAAGTATTACCGGATGGCAGCTCCTTATCCGGCTCGGCGACGTAGTTGCCGAGCAGCCAGAGCGCAACTTCGGAAGCCTCCTTCGGTGAAGCGAACTCGAATTTGCCGTTATGGCTGGGCGCATCGAGGAAATCGATCGTCAACCCCCTGCCCGTTTCCGAGCTTACCACACGC
This sequence comes from Rhizobium aethiopicum, assembly GCF_900094625.1. Classification (GTDB taxonomy): domain Bacteria; phylum Pseudomonadota; class Alphaproteobacteria; order Rhizobiales; family Rhizobiaceae; genus Rhizobium; species Rhizobium aethiopicum. The sequence continues at coordinate 741,637 of NZ_FMAJ01000001.1, forward strand.
ACACGGCCGGGCTCGATCAAATGGCAGGAGAAATGGCGCGCCATGTTGCGCATGAGGCCCGCCTTGTTGTCGTGTAGGCGCACGAAGATCGCTTGGCCGTTTTCCGTCGCCTGCAGCTGACGGATCGCCTCGTTGGGGAAGGCGCGGCCGAACTCGATGATGGCGAGACCCGTGTCGTGCAGACTGTCTTCGTTGTTTTGCGCAGCCATGCGTGTGGCTACGAAAGCGAAGAAGATGACGATGGCGAAAAGGACGCACCAGACGATAATGCCCACGCCGAGTCTCCGTTCAAAGCATAGTGGTGAGGGCCTTGTAGCGCGCGAGACTTGCGCGAATTTGACCGATGTCAGATTTTCCGGCGGGCCGCTGCCAGCGCCATTCTGAGCTGGCGGCGCCATTGCGGCGGCTGCAGCGGCCGGTCGAACAGGAGGGCACCTCGCCTCTGCGCCGTGAGGAGCACCGCTTCGGCCAGCGTCGCGGGCAGGAAGGCCGGAAATACGGCTGGCGCAATCGAGCCCGCCCTTCTCACCTTTGCCAGATGTTCAAGGCCAAGGCCGGCGAAAGCCTCGATGGCGGCGGAGATGCGCGCTTTGTCTTGCCCGGCGAGGAAGCCGTCGCGGTCGAGGCCGGTGGCCGAAAGGATCTGTAGCGGGATATAGAGCTGGCCGCGGCGGCGATGCAGTGGCATCAGCAGCAACAGGCCGGCGATCGCCTGGGCGACACCGGCATGGCCGGCGGCATCCGCTGATCGCGGCGCCTCTTCCGGCGAAAGCACGAGGCTCGCGAGCTGAATCAGCGCGGACGCCGTCTCGCCGGCATAACCTTCGAGCGAGAGCCGCGTTTCCATCGGATCGTCGTAGAGATCGAAGGTGCGGGCCTCGATCATGTCGACCAGCGTCTTGCGCGGCAGGCGATGGGTTTGGATCGCTGTCAGAAGTGCGGCGGCGACGGGATTTGCCGCCGTCGAGCCATGCGCGCTGCCTTCCAGCAGGTCGCGCCAATATTGCATGCGCACCTCGCCAGGCAACGGCTCATGCACCAGGTCGCGGATGCGGGCGAGCTCCGCGTTGAACGCGTAAAGCGCCGCAAGGGCGCCGCGCTTCTCCTCCGGCGACAGAAGACAGGCGAGATAACGGTCGCGATCATTGTCGCGCAGCATCGCCAGGCAGATGTCCTGGTTGTTCGCCATTTTCGCGTCAGCCATCGTCAGACCGCAATCAATGCCGCCGCGACGGCGCGCTGCTCGGCGAGCATGATGTTGAAAGTACGTACCGCGGCACCCGTGCTCATCGGATCGGAAGAGATGCCGCGCGTCTTCAGCGCCTGCTTCAATTGGTCGGGCAGACGGCGAAGCTCGGTTCCGGTGCCGACAAGCAGAACCTCGATATCATCAGACTCATCGAGCACACGGCGGAAATTTTCGATAGACAGCGGCTTCGACATGTCCATGTCCCAGCCGTGAATGCCTGAGGGCAGGCAAAGGATCGAGCCGCGATGCGACATGTCCGCAAAACGGAAACCGCCATTGCCGTATGTGTCGATTGGAGCCCGTCCGGGAAAATGCGCCGCGCGGATTTCTATGCCTTTTGCCATGTTTTCAAACCACCGTGCCGGATTTTACACCAGCATCCGTCTTATTGCTCTCTTCTCCGTCGGATGGTTCCGGCCGCAGCCGGAAGACGATCAAGACGGGAGCAGCGATATAGATCGAAGAGAAAGTGCCGAGGGCCACTCCGAAGAGCATCGCAAAGGAGAAGGAGCGGATGATGTCGCCGCCGAACAGATAGAGGGCGAGCAACGCAAGCAGCGTCGTCGCCGCCGTCAGCATAGTGCGCGACAATGTCTGATTGATAGAGGCATCGATCAGGATCGGCAGCGGCATCTTCTTGTAACGCTCGAGATTCTCGCGCATCCGGTCATAGACGACGACCGTGTCGTTCAGGGAATAACCGACGATGGTCAGCACGGCGGCGATGCTCGTCAGGTTGAACTCGATGCCGGTCAGCACGAAGAGACCAAGCATGATGATGACGTCGTGCAGCGTGGCAATGACAGCGCCGACAGCGAACTGCCATTCGAAGCGGATCCAGATGTAGATCAGAATCGCCGCGAGAGCAGCAACGACACCGAGCGTCGCCATCATCGTCAATTCGCCCGAGATGGCCGGGCCGACGACCTCGACGCGGCGGAAATCGTAATCGGCCTCGAGTTCGCCGCGCACCAGCGTCGCCGCCGATTGCTCAGCGTTCTCACCGCCGCCCTGGGACGCGATTCGGATCCGCGCATTCGACGACCCGCCCGTAGGCTCGACGCTGACCTCGCCAAGGTTGAGATCATCAAGGCGCGATTTGAGATCGGCGATGTCGGCATTGCCCTGTTTCGCCGTCACCTCAATGAGCGAGCCACCGGTGAAATCGATGCCGAGCTGCAAACCAACAGTGGCAAAGGCTGCCATGGCAATCAGCGAGATCACTGCCGACGCCGTGAAGACATAACGGCGGATCCCCATGAAACGCACATTGGCGTGCTCGAAAAGATGCGCGAGAACGCTCTTCGGCAGATGCCGGGGATGGCGCGCTTTCAGCCAGACGGCCACGATCGAATGCGTCAGAGTGAAGGCCGTGATGACGGTCGTCAGAATACCGACCGCCAGCGTCACGGCGAAACCCCGGATGGTTTCGCTGCCGAGGAAGAAGAGGATGACGGCGGCGATGAAGATCGTGACATTCGCGTCGACGATCGTAGCGAATGCGCGCGAGAAACCGCGGCTGACCGCCTCCGCAAACGTACGGGCGGCTTTCTCCTCTTCGCGGATCCGCTCGTAGATCAACACGTTGGAATCGACCGCCATGCCGACGATAAGCACGATGCCGGCAATACCGGGCAAAGTCAGCGTCGCGCCGGCAAGGCTGAGCGCCGCGACGATAAGGATCAAGTTGAAGAAGAGCGAGACGACGGCGATGACGCCGAGAATACGGTAAAGCGTGATCATCAGTGCTGCGACCAGCAGGACGGCGACGAGACCGGCAACCAGGCCGGAGAAGACGGAGTCGGCGCCGAAGCTCGGGCTGATGCTGCGCTCCTCGACGCTCGTCAGCGTCGCCGGCAAAGCGCCGGCGCGCAGCATCACCGCAAGATCGCGAACGCCATCCTCTGAAAAGTTTGCCGAAATCCGGCCCTCGCCGTCTGTGATCGCCGCATCGATGACCGGCGCCGACATCACCTGGTCGTCAAAGACGATGGCAAGATGTTTGCCGATATTTTGCGCTGTCGCCTGCGCCAGCCGCTCTTTGCCTTCCGCATCGAGGCGATAGGCAATCGAAGTCTCCTGCGTCTGCGGATCGATGGCGGGCTCGACATCGACCATGTTGCTGCCGGTGACGAATGCCGTGCGGTCGACGAGATAGGGAACCGGCGGATCGTCGAGCGAATAGAGCACCTCGGAGGTGGCCGGCCAGCGGCCGTTCAGCGCCTCCTGTCCCGACATGCTTTCGTCGAGCAGATGAAAGGAAAGCTTGGCCGGCTGGTTCAGGATATTTTTCACCCGCTCGGCATCGACCAATCCCAGCACCTGGACGACGATCCGATCGTCGCCCTCGGGGCGAAGCAGGAAATGATCGTAGCCTGATTGCGCCAAGCGGCGGCCGATAATATCGAGCGAGCGGCTGCGGGCGGAGGCAACGTCGGCGGCAATGCCGGCGTCGGAAATCTGCAGCGAAAGCTGCCCCTCGCCGCCCTGCTGCAGCGCAAGCCCAGGCTCTGAATGTTCGCCGGCCATAGTCAGAGGCTTCAGCAGATCGACCGCCTTTTGCGTCTCAGCCGGATCGGTGATCCGAACAGTGACGGTCTGGCCGTTACCGGTCAGCCCGGTATAGCGGATGCCTGCGCCCCGCAACGCGTTGCGCACCTTCGCGACCGCCTCTTCCAGGCGGTCCTTGACAATATCGGAGCGCTCGACCTTCAGAACGATGTGCGAACCGCCCTGCAGGTCGAGCCCGAGCGTCACGCCGTCGTTTCTCAACCATCCGGGCAGAGAGGAACGCTGCGCCTCGCCGAGCAGATTGGGCGCAGCGATGATGACGGCCGCAAAGGCGACCAGCCAAATCAGAAGTGTTTTCCAGCGGGAAAAATGCAACATTCTCTCGACGATCTTCCGATCCGGCTGTTCGCCGTTATCGCTTGTTACGCCGCGTCGGCCTTGACAGGCTCACCCTTGACGCGAACGTCCGAAATGCCGCTGCGAACGATGCGCACGCGCACGCCTTCAGCAATTTCGACTTCGACTTCCTTGTCGTCGACGACCTTGGTCACCTTGCCGACGAGACCACCGCCCGTCACGATCTGATCACCGCGGCGGATGGCCTTCAGGGTTTCCTCGCGCTTCTTTGCCTGCGCCCGTTGCGGCCGGATCAGCAGGAAGTACCAGACGACCATAAGCGGCACGAACAGGATGATCATTTCGAAACCGGAACCGCCGAATCCTGTTGCGGTATCGGTCGCAGTCTGGGCGAATGCCGGGGTGATGAACATGCTAAACTCCTCAGGCTTCTACGGCGGAACTCCGCCTGCTTTTTCAGGTTGCCGGACTATAGTTGCAGCTTGGATGAATGCAACAGAAACAGCCGGAAAGAGTACCGATTCCGCCGCCTCATAACCTTTCCGCCGGGAAAACGCCATGGTAGGCGGCATCGAAAGATCAAAGCGGCTTGCCGCAGCGAGAAATCAGGAGGCTTGGGATGACCGAGGAAATCAACATCGCCCTGCTTGCCGAGCTCAAAAGGCTCGCTGATGCCGTACAGCGTCTAGCGGGGCCGGCACCTTCCGTCAACGATTGGAATGCAGCCGACTGTTTCGTTTGGGCACCGTTGCGTCAGTATCTGCAGCCGGTGAAGAAGCCGAACCGTGTGGCGCTGAAGCTCATCCGCGGCGTCGACCACGTGCGCGATATCCTGCATGAAAATACGGTGCGATTCGCGGAGGGTTATGCCGCCAATAATGTGCTGCTATGGGGCGCGCGCGGCATGGGCAAATCCTCCCTTGTTAAGGCCGTGCATGAGGATGTCAGGCGCGAAAGCGGCGTCCCGCTGAAGCTGGTCGAGGTCCATCGCGAAGATATTGCCAGCCTTCCCAACCTGCTCGACCTCCTGAAGGACCAGCCCTACCGCGTGATCGTCTTCTGCGACGATCTTTCCTTCGATCACGACGACACCGCCTACAAGTCGCTGAAGGCGGCACTCGACGGCGGCGTCGAAGGACGGCCGGACAATGTGCTCTTCTACGCGACGTCAAATCGGCGTCATCTCCTGCCGCGTCACATGATGGAAAACGAACAGTCGACGGCCATCAATCCATCGGAGGCGGTCGAGGAAAAGGTCTCGCTGTCCGACCGCTTCGGCCTTTGGCTCGGCTTTCATAAATGCAGCCAGGAAGACTATCTCGGCATGATCGACGGCTATGCCGATCACTTTACGCTCGGCCTCGACCGCGAAAAGATGCATGCCGAGGCGCTGGAATGGGCAACCACGCGCGGCGCGCGCTCCGGCCGCGTCGCCTGGCAATATATCCAGGATCTGGCCGGACGCATGCGCGTTCATATCGATCGGGCGTAGGCTCCGCCGAACGGGATTCGATGCGAGAGGTTGAAAAATGACAAAAGCCCGGCTGGTGGCCGGGCTTTTGCGCTTCCTGGTACGCTCTACCTATTCCAGGAAAGTCATCGGGTTGACCGGCGATGCGTCCTTGCGCACCTCGAAATGGACCTGCGGCTGCTTGACGTCGCCGCTCATGCCGGAAACGGCGACGGTCTGACCGCGCTGTATCTTCTGGCCGCGGGCGACGCTCAGCGTATCGGCATTGCCATAGACGGTGACGGTGCCGTCGTCGTGACGGACGAGAACCGTGTTGCCGAGCTCCTTCAGGCCGTTGCCGGCATAGATGACGACGCCGTTTTCGGCGGCCTTGATCGGCGTGCCCTGCGGTACTGAGATGTCGATGCCGTCATTGCGGTTGCCGTTGACGTTGGCGCCATAGGCGGCAATGACCTGACCACGAACCGGCCAGCGATATTTGCCGATGCCGGTCGATTCAGGCGCGTCGGAGCTGACGTCGGACTTCTCCACTTCGTCAACGGTCTGGGTGGCGACCGGCGCCTTGTAGGGCGCCGGCTGAACGGCTGCGGTCTGTTGGGCAGGCGCCGGATCAACCGGCTTCGGCTCAGCCTTCTCGGCAGGGATCGAGGCAGTCTTGATCGTATCGGAGCTGCCGTTCGGGATTTTCAGGGCCTGACCGACACGGAGAGAGTTCGCCGTGAGATTGTTGGCTGCCTTGAGATCGTCAATATTGGTTCCGGTCGTCCTGGCGATCTTTGCCAGCGAATCGCCCTGCTTGACGACATAGCTGCCGCCAGGCGCCTTCGGGTCCTTGCCGGCGCCGGCCGGAATCTTGCCGGTGGGATCGGCGCTCGCCGTGATTTTGTCCCGTGCAGAATTGGCGCCGGGGACGACGGCGACCTTCTGTTCCGGCGCCTTGGCCGGGTCCGGCATATTGCCGGGCTTGGAAAGATCGGCCGCCTGCGAAGCCGCCTTGGCAGAATTGCCACCGTTGAAGGTTGGGATCAGGATTGCCTGGCCGGGCTTGGCGGCTGAGGCAGCCTTCAGATTGTTGACCCGCAGGATTTCCTTTTCCGGAACGCCAAAGCGCCGGGCCAAAGTGGCAACGCTTTCACCCGGACGAAGCGTGACGGAAGGCGCGTTGGTCGCGGACCAGCCGGAAACCTTCGGAGTCGTGCCGGTCGTCAGAGAATCGGGTGTCGCCTTCGGGGCAGCCGGCGCTATGAGCCGTGGTTTTTCAGCCTGCGCCGTAGCCGGGAAAGGCTGGGCGAGAGCAACTTCCTTTTCCCGCTGGCGGGACGGCGCGGCAGCCGTCGGAGCGGCAAGCTCGGAACGCTGTATCGAGACCGGCGAGGAAGCAATGCGTGCGCTCGACGGGCGGACCGGATCGTAGCTCGGGCGCGCCGGATAGGGCTGATTGAGCGCACCATTGCCGCCGCCGTAACCCGGCTGGCTGACAACGGCGGAGCCGCCGAGGTCGGCGCTCGGCACCGGGTCCCCCTGTGAACCACCCCTGGACGGGATGGAACTTGTGGTGATCTGATCCTGGCCTGAGGAGGAAAACAAGCCGCCGAACCGTGTCACATCGGAACTGCAGCCAGTTGCGGCACTCGCCAGCAGGCCAACAACCAGGAGATTACCGGCCGACTTACCGAACTTCGGCGAAAGACTTAAACGCATTGACTCGACCCACTGAGAACGCAACCATTTGTGAGTCTATTAAAGCGCGTTAGTATTACCACGCGGTTAAGAGGCTGGAATCAGTGCGATATTTTTGAGAAGTTGATAACCATAGCTTACGGGTGAAAAATCGCAGTGTCTGGAACGTGTTGCCGATAAGGGCGCGCTGGCTATCGAAGCCGCTCTACAACAGCGAAGCAAGACGCGGAACGATCGGCAGATAGGGGGCTTCGAACAGTTCCTCGCGTTCGAAACGGCTGCCGGTTTTCGTCAGCCGCACCATGCGGCACTCGTTCTCCGAAATCATCAGCGGCGCAATCATCGAACCACCGGAAACCAGCTGGTCGGTATAAAAGCGCGGCATGGAATTGAATGCCGCTGTCACCAGAATACGGTCGAAAGTGCCCTCTCCCTGCATGCCAGCGCTGCCGTCGGCATGGCGGATGACGACGTTACGCAGACCCAACGATTCCATGCGCCGTTGCGCGCCTGATGTCAGCGTCTTGTAGCGGTCGATGGACAGGACGCGCTCGGCGAGGCGGCCCATGATGGCGGCGGTGAAGCCGCTGCCAGTGCCGACTTCCAGGACGCGTTGCCCCGGCTTGAGCTTCAGATGATGGAGGATGCGGACGACAAAATCGATGCCTTCAAGGAAGGAGCCGCATTCGATCGGTATTGTCCGGCTCGAATAGGCGTCGTCGGAAAATTGCGGCGGTACGAACAGCGAGCGCTGCGTCTGCTCGACCGCCGTCAGCAGATCGAGATCGGAGATGCCTTCTGCCCGCAGTCTGAGGACGAGCGCCGCAAAGCCCTCCTTCTCCGCCAGTCTTGCCGTCAAACTTGTGCTCCGTATCCCAAGGCCCGCGCCACCCGGTCCGTCACGGAATAATCGGTCAGATCCAGTTTCAAAGGCGTTACCGAAATCTTGTTATGCTTCAAGGCGTGGATATCGGTGCCTTCGACGAAGGCGCCGGCGCGCTCGCCGAACTTCAGCCAGTAATAGGGAAATCCCCGGCCATCGGAACGGGCGTCGACTTGCAGGTTGAAGGCGAGCTTGCCCTGCATGGTCACTTCCGCGCCATCGACCTCGTCGGGACGGCAGTTCGGGAAGTTGAGATTGAGGAATGTGCCCTCCGGCAAGTCGAGCACCATCAGCTTTTCCAGAAGGGCCGGCGCATGCGCCTCGCAGACCTCCCACGGCACGATGCGCGCCCCGTCCTCATAGAGATAGGCCTGGCTGAGCGCAAAGGAGCGCACGCCCTGCATCGTACCTTCGATGGCGCCCGCGATCGTGCCGGAATAGGTCACGTCGTCTGCAACGTTCGAACCTGAATTGACGCCGGAGAGAACGAGATCGGGCTTGATGTCCATCACCTGGCGGATGCCCATGATGACGCAATCGGTCGGCGTGCCGCGCAATGCGAAATGTTTGTCGGAAATCTTGCGCAACCGCAACGGCTCGGACAGGCTCAACGAATGGGCCAAACCGCTCTGATCGGTCTCGGGCGCCACGATCCAGACATCGTCTGACAGTGTGCGGGCAATCCTCTCCAGCGCGGCAAGGCCTTCCGCGTGAATGCCATCGTCATTCGTCAGCAGAATGCGCATCGCCTCAGACCGCCCGTTCGATCTTGGTCAATCCGCCCATATAAGGCAGCAAAACGTCCGGAATCGTGACGGAGCCGTCTTCGTTCAGATAATTTTCGAGGACAGCGATCAGGCAGCGGCCGACGGCAGTGCCGGAACCGTTCAGCGTGTGCACAAATTTATTGTTCTTGTCGTCCTTGCCGCGATAGCGCGCATTCATGCGCCGGGCCTGGAAATCGCCGCAGACCGAGCAGGAGGAAATTTCGCGGAAAGTGTTCTGCCCCGGCAGCCAGACTTCGAGATCATAGGTCTTGCGCGAGCCAAAGCCCATGTCGCCGGTGCAAAGCGTCATCGTGCGGAAATGCAGGCCAAGACGTTTCAGCACCTCCTCGGCACAGGCTGTCATCCTTTCATGCTCGGCGATGGCGCTCTCGGCGTCGGTGATCGAGACTAGCTCGCATTTCCAGAACTGGTGCTGACGGAGCATGCCGCGGGTGTCACGGCCGGCCGAACCCGCTTCCGAACGGAAGGACGGCGTCAACGCGGTGAAACGCAGCGGCAGCTTTTCCTGGTCGAGGATCTCCTCGCGCACCAGATTGGTGAGCGTCACCTCCGCCGTCGGGATGAGATAGCGGCCATCCGTCGTTTTGAAGAGATCCTCTTCGAATTTCGGCAGGTTGCCGGTGCCAAAAAGCGCTTCGGCGCGGACCAGCAGCGGCGAGCTGACTTCAGTATAGCCATGCTCGCGGGTGTGGAGATCGATCATGAACTGGCCGAGCGCGCGCTCGAGCTTGGCGAGCGGCCCGGTCAGAACCGTGAAGCGCGAGCCGGAGAGCTTGGCGGCGCGCTCGAAATCCATATAGCCGAGTGCCTCGCCGATTTCGAAGTGCTCTTTCGGCGTGTGGTTCCAGCGCGGCTTTTCGCCAATAATGCGGGCAACGACATTGTCGTGCTCGTCCTTGCCGACCGGGACGTCGTCGAAGGGGATGTTCGGGATGCGAGAAAGCGCGTCGTTGAGTTCGGCCGTCAGTTGCCGTTCTTCTTCCTCGATCGCAGGCAGCAGGGTCTTGAGTTCGGCGACCTCTGCCTTCAGCTTCTCGGCGAGTTCGCCGTTCTTCTGGGCCATCGCCGTGCCGATCTCCTTGGAGGCGGCGTTGCGGCGGGAGAGCAGGTCCTGCGCCTTCTGCACGGCGGAGCGGCGCTTTTCATCGAGGGCCACGAGACTTTGGGCCAGAGGCTCCGCGCCACGCTTGGAAAGGGCGGCATCGAGCGCTTCGGGATTCTCACGGATCCATTTGATATCGAGCATCGTCGTTCCAACTCGTTGCAATAGAAATGACCGGCGGGAGAAACCGACCGGAGATGAAACGGCAGACCTCAGGGAAAGTCCGGAACCGGTCAGACACTGTCCGTCTTGGCGACGTCGGAGGAACCAGAAGCCTCTTCAAGTGCCTGTTGGGAACGCTGACGCTCCACGAGTCGTGCCGCGTAGATGGAAATCTCGTAGAGAAGGATCGTCGGTATCGCAAGGCCGATCTGGGACATCGGGTCCGGCGGCGTCAGCACGGCGGCGACGACGAAGGCGAGTACAATCGCGAACTTGCGCTTTTCGGCCAGCCATTCCGACGTCAGCAGGCCGACACGGGCAAGCAGCGTCGTGACAACAGGCAGCTGGAAGACGAGGCCGAAGGAAAAGACCAGCGTCATGATCAGGCTCAGATATTCCGAAACCTTCGGCAGGAGCGAGATCGCTACTTCGTCATTGCCCGGCGCCTGCTGCATCGACAGGAAGAACCACATGACCATCGGCGTGAAGAAAAAATAGACCAGTGCGGCGCCGAGAAGGAACAGAATCGGGGAAGCGATCAGGAACGGCAGGAAGGCCGCCCGTTCATTCTTATAGAGGCCTGGGGCGACGAACTTGTAGATCTGCGCAGCGATGATCGGAAAAGCGATGACAAAGCCGCCGAACATGGCGACCTTCACCTGGGTAAAGAAGAATTCCTGCGGCGCGGTGTAGATGAGCTGCGCCTTCGCGACGTCGAGATTGGCCCAGCTAACGGCGAGCTTGTAAGGAAAGACCAGGTAGTTGAAGATGTGCTTTGCGAAAACGAAGCACACGATGAAGGCGATGAAGAACGCCCCGATCGACCAGATCAGCCGCGTGCGCAGCTCCATCAGGTGCTCGATCAGCGGCTGCGGCTTGTCTTCGATATCACCGCTCATGCCTCGTCCTTCTTTTTCGTCTGCGCCGGCTTGCTGGGCGTTGCAGGTTTCCTGACCACCGACGTGCGCTTTGGCTTTTCCACGGGCACCGCAATGGCGGCGGCGGCATCGGCTTTATCGGCAACCTTGGCGCGCGGCTTGCGCACGGCCTTCGGCTGCTCGGCAACGGTATCGGTCTGGACGATCGCTGCTGCAACCGGCTCGGGCTGCGCAGGCGCCGGCACCAGCGGCGGCGTTTCCGGCAGGCTCATCGACGGCGTCGGGGCCGAGACGGCAGCCGGCGGCACCTCCGTCTTGTTTTCCGGAGCCGCAGTCGTCTTCTGCAAGTCGGCCTTGATCTCGTTGCCCATCTCGCGAAGAGGATTCATCGCCTCGCGCAGGCTGTTGACCGGATTGAGCCTCTGGGCGTCGCTGATCGTCTGGCGGACATCGTCAAGCTCGGCTTCGCGCAACGCTTCGTCGAATTGCGCACGAAAGTCGCCTGCGACCTTGCGGGCGCGCTGCGTCATCTTGCCGAAAGCGCGCAGCATCGGCGGCAAATCCTTAGGACCGACAACGACGATCAGCACGACCGCGATGACCAAAAGCTCGGTCCAGCCTATATCGAACATGCAAGGCTCCTGGACGGGAAGCGCGGGGGCTGCGCTTTTTCCCGGACTTGGTTACTTCGTTTCGTCGGCCTTGTGATCGACCGTTTTTGCCGTATCCGGCGCGTCTTCGTCCGTCATGCCCTTCTTGAAGCTCTTGATGCCTTTGGCAACATCGCCCATCAGTTCCGGAATCTTGCCGCGACCGAACAACAACAGCACGATGACCAGAACGATCAGCCAGTGCCACATGCTAAGAGAACCCATCACTCTAACTCCCTGTTTCGATGTTCCCCGATGTAAGGATTTCTTACACCGTTTCCAACATCAAGCCCTTCGAACTGAGCTTAATGTCACGGTAACACCCTCTGTGACAAGTCACAGACCCGTCGAAAAACGTGATCGCCATTGTTTTCGTCATGCATGGCAAAAGCAAGACGAAGCCGCTCAATCTTCGGAGGCAGAGCGCGGTGCAAGCAACCCAAGTTCTTCCAGATCCATCTGGGTGATCGGATCCTCGTCCTCGGTCAATTCGTCGTTCATCGACGGTGAGGGAATATTGAAATTAGCCGGGATACGGCCGGACAGCAGGCCCGCTCCCTTCAATTCTTCGAGGCCGGGCAGATCGCGCAATTCCTCCAAGCCGAAATGGTCGAGAAAATCGCGGGTCGTACCCAAAGTCACCGGCCGGCCCGGTGTGCGCCGGCGGCCGCGAAACCGCACCCAGCCGGCTTCCATCAGCACGTCGAGCGTGCCGCGTGAGGTCTGAACGCCGCGAATGTCCTCGATTTCGGCGCGCGTCACCGGCTGGTGATAGGCGATGATCGACAGCACTTCGAGTGCGGCGCGCGAAAGCTTCTTCACTTCATTGTCATCGCGGCGGATGATGAAGGAGAGATCGGCGGCCGTGCGGAAAGCCCAGGCGCCCTCGATCTGCACAAGATTGACGCCCCGCAGCGCATATTGCTCCTTCAGGCGCAGCATGATCGCATGTACATTGGCGCTCCTAGGCAGCCGCTCGGCGATGAAGCCTTCTGAAACCGGCTGCGAGGAGGCGAAGACCAGCGCCTCGGCGATGCGCTCAGCCTCGATCTCGGCCTGCAGGTCGCGGCCCTCCTCATCGAAATCCTCGTCGCCCTTCAGATCGATCAAGCCGGCCGCTCCTGTTCCACCACCTGCAGCGTCGCATGTTTCGGGCCGCGGCGCATATAGATCGGCTGAAAGGCGCCGTTCTGGCGGATTTCGAGCTTGCCCTCGCGCACCAGCTCCAGCGAAGCAGCAAAGGCGCTGGCGATCGCCGTGACGCGTTCTTCCGGCGCTGCTAGATAACGCAGCAGATAATGCTCCATTGCCGTCCAGTCACCGAATTCGCCGATCATCTGCGTCAACAGCTCACGGGCATCGGTCAGTGACCAGACATTGCGCCTTTCGATCGTCACTTGGGTGACGGCATGGCGCTGGCGCAGCGCCGCATAGGCAGTCAGGAGATCGTAGAGGCTCGCCACATAAGCGGATTGCTGCCGATCGGGAATATGCTCGGGCGCGCCGCGGGCGAAGATATCGCGGCCGAGGCGATTGCGGTTCACAAGGCCCTCCGCCGCCTGGCGCATGGCTTCGAGACGCTTCAGGCGGAAGGCGAGCGTTGCCGCCATCTCCTCGCCGGAAGGGCCGTCATCCTTGACCTGCTGGGGAATGAGCAGTCGCGACTTGAGATAGGCAAGCCAGGCCGCCATGACGAGATAATCGGCGGCAAGCTCGATGCGGATGCGCCGGGCGCTTTCGACGAATTGCAGATATTGCTCGGCGAGCGCCAAGACGGAAATGCGCGACAGGTCGACCTTCTGATTGCGCGCGAGATAGAGCAGCAGGTCCAGCGGCCCTTCGAAGCCAGCGACGTCGATTACAAGCGCCGGCTCGTGGCTGGCGCGCTCGGCGCCGTTATCCTGCCACAGCTTGTCCATTGGCGTTGCCGCCTGCGGACGTTCCGTGCCCTTGACCGTGTTCACACCTTGCTCCTCTGCGATCAGACCATCGCAAACATCGCCTCGAATTCCGCCCGCAATTCGGCTTCGTCAGCCATATCCGGCGCGGCGAAGCCTGCTTCTACCGCTTTTGCGCGGGCAAGCGACAGGCCGGCCAGCGGCGGAACATTTGCCACGACATCCAGCATCTCGTCCATATGGCCATTGCAATGCAGCACGATATCGCATCCGCCTGCAATGATATTCGCCGCCCTTTCACCGATCGTGCCGGAAAGCGCATTCATCGAGCTGTCGTCGGAAAGCAGCAGACCGTCAAAGCCGATGTGCTCACGGATGACGCCGTCGATCACCTTGCGCGAGGTCGTCGCCGGATTGTCCGGGTCGATAGCGGTGAAGACGAGATGGCAGGTCATTGCCATCAACTCGTGCTTCATCGCGATGAAGGGCCGGAAGTCGTGGGCCTCGAGCTCATCGCGGGCGACGGTGACGACAGGCAGCTCCAGATGTGAATCCGCGAAGCCGCGACCGTGGCCCGGCATATGCTTCATCACAGGCAGAAGGCCGCCGGCCCTCAGCCCTTCGCCAGCCGCCCGCCCCATGGCAATGACCGTATCGGGATCACCGCCATAGGCGCGGTCGCCTATGACGTTGCTGCTGCCTTCGACCGGCACGTCGAGCACCGGCAGGCAATCGACATTGATGCCAAACTTCGAAAGGTCGAAGGCATGGAGGCGCGACATCACCCAAGCGGCGCGCAGCCCGAGTGACGGGTCGCGGCGATAAAGATCACCCAGCGCCTGACCCGCGGGATAGCGCGGCAGGACCGGTGGACGGATGCGCTGGACGCGACCGCCTTCCTGATCGATCAGCACCGGCGCATGCCAGCCGACGCTGTCACGCAATTCGGCGACGAGGTCGGCGATCTGCGATGCTTCGGAGATGTTGCGCCCGAAAAGGATGAAGCCCCAAGGTCGCTCGCCCCGGTAAAAGGCCTTCTCTTCGGAGGTGAGGGAAAGGCCGCTGCAGCCCAGGATCATCGCTTTTGATTCGGTCATGTGAGAATCATAGACACCGCCCCGCCAAATGCGAGCGAGCCCGGCCACGATGCACAAAAAAGAGCGGCGCGCCCGACCCGGGCCCGCCGCTCTTCTATAGCGATCTGCAGTTACCGGGAGATCAGGCAGCTTCCACCCGCGGCACGATACTTCTCGCACAGTGCTGCGGCCTCGTCCTTGGAGCCGACCGGGATGCGGACACGGTAGAAAGTGCCCTTGCCGGCAATATCGGCCCTGCGGATCTCATGGGCGCGGCCACCGAGCACGCCGGCAAATTTCTTCGACAGGTTGGCATAGGATTTATTGGCCTCATCCTCCGATGGCAGCGAAGCGATCTGCAGGCCGTAGCTGCCGGCGGCTGCGGCCTGCGGCGGCTGGGCGGCGGCCGGCGTTGCGGAGGCGACCTGCGTCGGCTGCTGTGCGGGCGTGCGCACATTGCCCTTCTCGGTGACGGTGCCGACGACGTTGACCGGCTGATCGACCGGGCGGGCGATCGGAACCGGGGCGGTATCGGCGATCGTCGTCGTCTTGACCGGGCGTACCGGCGCATCGGCCGGCGCAGGAGTTGCCGCCTGCACATCGGCAGTTGCTGCAGGCAACGGCTGTGCCGGCGCGATTTCGACAGGTGCTGCTGAACGCGCATCGGCCGAGGCAACCTCAGCACTTGCCGGGAAGCTCGCAGCCGTTCCGGCAACCGGCGGCGCGATCGGGGCCGATGACGCCGTCGGGGCAGACTGCGCCGTCACCGGCGGCTGGGCAGACGGCATCGGCTGGGCCGGCTGGTCGACGGGCGCCGGTTCCTCACGGGCAACCAGGGTGCCGTCAGGCTTGACGATCATCGTGCGGACCTTGCGCGGCGACACGGACGGCGTCTTGTCGGCGTCGCTTGCGGAAGCGTCGTCGGCGCTGGCTTGGTTCGGCAGCAGACGCGGATCCTCCGTCTCACCAACAGCGGTCGGCGTCACGCGACCGTCGACGCCGACGTTCTCGTCATCCTCCGGCAAGGCCTCCGGCGTCAACGTGCGCTGGACGACATCGACAGGCGCCTCGTCCGAGGAGACGAGCGCCTTCTGCTTCGGCTCCTCGGCAGAACCCGCTACGCGGTCATAGACGGCCTTATCCTGGTTCGGAACCGTCTTGCCGCCAGGATTTTCCGGAACGACCTTGACCGGCGCCTTATCGGCAGTGATCACGCGCGGCTCGCCGGACGCGATAATACCAAGTCCTTCGCCGTTCCAGACGGAGGAATAGACGCCATAACCGACGCCGGCGAAGACCACCAGCACCACGGCCCCGGCAAGCAGCCGGCGCATCGACCGGGCGCGGCTGAAATCAGCGGCCTGGCTTGCCGACTCGATGTGGACCTCGGAAGTCTCGCGGCGCTCAACCGGCTCGCGCACGCTGCGGCGGAAATCCTCCTCCAGCGCCCGTTCGAAATCATCGAGACCGTCGGCAATGGTCGGCTTGGCCGGCTTTGCCACAGCGGCAGCCATATTACGGGCGGGCGCCGCCGTCTCGCGCGGCTTGGCCGGCTCGAAGAAGCTCGCGATCTCGGCGTCGAGATCGAAATCGAAATCCGCGGCTTTCGCGACCGGAGCGGGCTGCTCGACCGGCGGCAGCGCCGGCACGTGCATGTCATCCACTGTCTCCGGACGATCCTCGGGATCGGAGATCATCGCCGGATCGAACGGTAGGTCTTCGGTTGATTCAGCCGCAGACGCCTCTGCGGCAGGCGCCCGGTTGAAAGCCGGAGCCGGAGCGGGCTCTCGGGCCTGCGGCTCGGCGATAAAGGCCGGTGCGGGCCGGGCCGGCGCAGCGGCCTGCGAGCGCTCAGGCGCTGCCTGCTGAGACGCGGGCGGTGCCGGCTCTGCCTTTGGCTGCGGCGCAGGCTCGGCTGCTTCGGTGAAATCGAGATCGGCAAGTTCCAGCTCGATGCCGGCTAGATCCAATTCGAAATCGTGGCCGGCGAAGGGATCATCGGCTTCCGACGCCGGCTGCGGCGCCCGTGAATATGCGGTTGTGGCAGGCTGGGCCGGGGTGATCTCGGCAGGCTGTAGCGCGACCGGACTAGCGGCTTCGACAGCAAACGCT
Source organism: Rhizobium aethiopicum (assembly GCF_900094625.1). Taxonomy (GTDB): domain Bacteria; phylum Pseudomonadota; class Alphaproteobacteria; order Rhizobiales; family Rhizobiaceae; genus Rhizobium; species Rhizobium aethiopicum. The sequence goes on from NZ_FMAJ01000001.1 coordinate 758,454, forward strand.
GGAACGCTTTCGATCGGAGCTGTGACGACCGGTGCAGCAGAGACCGACGCGGGCGCGACCGCTTCGGGCTGAACCGGTGCGGCGACCACGGTGGCGGCGGGCGCGGCTTCGATGGAGGCGGACTGCGGCGAAACAGGCGCGAGATTGGCGCGCTGCAATACCGGATGGGGCACGGGATAACGCGAGACGTCGGCCAGCAGGTCGTCGAGATCGAACGTGCCGGCGGTGTGCGGCACTTCAGGCACGACTTCGGTCAGGGCCGCATCGGCATGAATATCGCCCTCGATGGCAGCCGCGAGATCGAAACCGGCTTCGGAGCTGAACTCTTCCAGCTCGTCTTCGACTTCAACGAATTCATCGGCTTCGGCAATTTCTTGTGGCGCAACCGCCTCGTCGTGGCGATCGAGCTCAGCGGGAAAACCAAACGAGGGCGATGCGGATTGGAACTCATCGGGAGCTTCGACGGCAGCGATGGGAGCCGGCTGCTCGATCACGAGCTCCGGCTCTGCCGGGGCAGGATCGACAAGCGCTGGTTCAACCGCCGGATCGGCGGCTGCTTCGGCCATCGGATCGGCGGCTGTTTCAGTCACAGGCGCGGCGGTCACTTCGGCGACAGGTTCGACTGCAGCGACCGGCGGAACCGCCGGCTGCTCGCGTTTCGGCGCGTGGAAATTCGCAAGCGGCAACCTGATGCTGGCGGCCGACCATTGCGGCGCCTTGGCGGGCTGCGCCAAAGAAGAGACCGGCGCTGCTCCGATCGACAATTCGAGTTCCTCGATTAGATCGCGGGCGCCGCCGAAAGCAGTCTGGACCGGCGCTTCGGGAGCAGGATCGACAGAAAGCGGCAGCGGATCGGCCGCCCAGTCGGCGGCAGCGTCCCACTCTCCTGCAGGGGGCTCGGCAGAACCTTCTGCGGCAACGGGATCAACGGAGACTGGTGCCGGAACATCCACGCTTACGGCAGCGGGCGAAACATCGAGAACGGGCTCGACATAATCTTCGGGGGTGATCTCGTCAGAGATCGGCTCGGCCGGCCGGTCCAGTTCGCCAAGCGGACGCGGCGAATCGTAACGGTCGAACTCGCGCCCGAGTTCGTCTTCAAGATTGAAGGCGGGTTCGCGGCGCGCGGCCTCGGTCACTGTATTTGCTGCAACACGCGGTTCGAAGCCGACGATACGGGCAAGTTCGGCCAACGGATCGTCGTCAGCAAACAGATCGTCTTTTCCGCGCGTATCATACGCAAGTTGTTTCTCAGCCATGCCTATCCCACTCGCAAACGCCAACGCTCAAATGCCAGCGCATTGTGGGGAAATGGTGACGTTATCGCATTTCGTCAGGTGCGGCAGTGCCTGTAATGGCAAGTCCCGACTTCAAAACCGACGCGACAGCGTACACCAGCCCAAGTCTGGCAATACTTGATTCTCGGTTTTTATCATTAACAAATCGTAATTCCGGCTGATCTTTACCTTTGTTCCAATGAGCATGGAACGAACTTGCGAGGTCGTAGAGGTAAAAAGCGAGGCGATGCGGCTCCTGCGACTGGGCTGCCGCCTCGACGATACGCGGGAATTCGGCAAGCTTGGCGACAAGCTGCAATTCGGCCGGATCGCCAATGCCAGCAACGGCTTTAGCAAGATCCTCGGGCGAAACGTCGAGGCCGGGGAAAGCCTCCCTCGCCTGCCGGAAGACCGACATGCAGCGGGCATGCGCATACTGCACATAAAAAACCGGATTGTCCTTCGATTGCTCCGTCACTTTGGCGAAATCGAAGTCGAGCGGCTCGGAATTTTTACGATAGAGCATCATGAAGCGGACCGAATCACGTCCGACTTCCTCGACGACGTCCCGAAGCGTGACGAAATCGCCGGAGCGCTTCGACATCTTCACCGGCTCACCGTTGCGGTAAAGCTTGACGAGCTGGCAGAGCAGCACCGTCAGCTTCGCCTTGCCGTCTGAAACGCCGCGTGCAACCGCTTCCAGCCGCTTGACGTAGCCGCCATGGTCGGCGCCGAGCACATAGATCATCTCGTCGAAACCACGATCGAACTTATTCTTGAAGTAGGCGACGTCAGCGGCGAAATAGGTGTAGGAGCCGTCCGACTTGATCAGCGGCCGATCCATGTCGTCGCCCACCTCGGTCGAGCGGAACAGCGTCTGCTCGCGATCTTCCCAGTCTTCGGGAAGCTGACCCTTCGGCGGCGGCAGCGTGCCCTTGTAGACGTAGCCCTTGAAGGTCAGGTCGTTGATCGCCGTGCGGATGGCCGCCGCTCCATTAGCATGCAGGGCGCGCTCGGAAAAGAAAATGTCGTGATGGACGTTCAGCGCCGCCAGATCTTCGCGGATCATGACCATCATCGCCTCGATGGTGCGATCCTTGACGATCGGCATCCATTGCTCTTCCGGCATATTGTGCAGCCGCACGCCGTAGTCGGCGGCAAGCGACTGGCCGACCGGCACGAGATAGTCACCCGGATAGAGACCGGAAGGAATCTCGCCGATCCTTTCGCCGAGCGCTTCTCGATAGCGCAGGAAGACCGAGCGGGCTAGCACGTCGATCTGCGAGCCGGCGTCGTTGATGTAATATTCCTTCTCGACGCCGTAGCCGGCAAAGGCGAGCAGGTTGGCGAGCGCGTCGCCGACGACGGCGCCGCGGCAATGGCCGACATGCATCGGGCCGGTCGGATTGGCCGAGACATATTCGACGTTGACCTTCCGGCCATCACCGAGGGTCGAGCGGCCATAGTCGGTGCCTGCGCCGATGATCGAGGCCAGCAGCCGCTGCCAATAACCGACGGCGAGACGGATGTTGATGAAGCCGGGACCTGCGACCGAGACATCGGCGACGTCGGCATCCTCCTTCAGCTTGACGATGATGACGTCTGCAAGGGCGCGAGGATTGGTCCCGAGCGGTTTTGCCAGCACCATCGCGGCGTTGGTCGCAACGTCGCCATGGCTCGCATCGCGCGGCGGTTCGACGGTGATGCGGCCGAAATCGAGCTCAGATCGCTTTTCCCTGACCAGATCGATCTGTTCAAGGGCGGTTTTGATCCTGGCTTCGAAGTCGGTAAAAAGGTTCATCGCACTCTTCCATGCATAGGCTGTGCCAAAGGCTGAAATCGGCCTTCGGCGGGCGACCGCTGCCTATCGCAAATCCGGAGTGTGGTCAAACAATCGCCTGTGGGCACTGATCGCATAAGTGTCCGTCATGCCGGCGAGATAGTCGCCGACATGGCGAGCTTTCGGCGCGACGGACAGCCCGGCGATATGATCGACCCAGTAATGGCTCTGCATCTCCTTCGGATTGGCCATATAGGCCGCAAAGAGATCTGTGACGATCTGGGCAGCACCGGCCCGAATGCGCATGATATCGGGATTGCGGTAGATGCGCTTGAAAAGCATCGCCTTGATCTGCCTGTCGGTTTCGGCCATCTCTTCGGAAAAAGTGGCGATAACCCGGTCGGCGCCGCGGATGTCGGCTGCGCTCTCCGGACGAAGAACGGAAAGTCGCTGCTGCGCAACGCCGATGACGTCCTCGACCATGCGGGTAATCTGACGGCGCATGATCTCGTGGGTGAAGCGACTGGGCTCCAGATGCGGATACCGTCCCCTCACCTCGGACATCAGCCCGGCAAGAAAAGGGATTTCCTCCAGCATCTCGAAGCTCAGATAGCCGGAGCGCAGGCCGTCGTCGATATCGTGGGTGTTATAGGCGATGTCGTCGGCAATCGCCGCGACCTGGGCTTCCAGGCTGGCAAAAGTCGCGAGTTCCAGATCGTGCAGTTCGCAATAATCGAGGATCGGCTGCGGAACCGGGCCGCGCGTGCCCGCACCCTCCGGCGTCAGCAGCGGACCATTGTGCTTGACGAGACCTTCGAGGCTTTCCCAAGTCAGGTTGATGCCGTCGAATTCGGCATAACGCCGCTCCAGCTTGGTCACGATGCGCAATGATTGTGCATTGTGGTCGAAGCCACCATAGGGCAGCAGCACCTCGTGCAGCGCATCCTCGCCGGTATGGCCGAACGGCGTATGGCCGAAATCGTGGACGAGCGCCACGCCTTCGGCCAGGTCCTCGTCGAGTTTCAGGGCGCGGGCAAGCGCACGGGCGATCTGCGCCACCTCGATCGTATGGGTCAGCCGGGTGCGGTAGTGGTCGCCATCCTGGGCAATGAAGACCTGGGTCTTGTGCTTAAGCCGGCGGAAAGCCGTCGTGTGGACGATACGGTCGCGGTCGCGTTGGAAATCGGAGCGCGTCGGGCTGCCGTCTTCCGGATAGAGACGCCCACGCGTCGTCCACGGGTCTGCCGCATAGACCGCTCTTTCGCTGCCGCCGAAACCTAAAACCCGCCTGTCAATCGTCATTCTTCACCGTCATTCTGCCTGTTGCCGCATCTGCCCATTGACGCCGCTTTGCCCTGTTCATACCTATAGCCTGATGAAACGGCAAAGAGGCGCTCGCACGCGCACTTCGGCGCCTCATGGCCTTTTCGCGAAGATCATGCTAAGTTCCTTTGATATCAGGCATTTGAACATTTCAGTGCCGAAACTCATTCTCTCCGGATCTTGACCCCGGCAGGAGGAAATATGACGGATACGAGTGTAACCCTTTCGGATGCCGCGGCAAAGCGCATCGCCGCGATCGTCGGTGCGGAGGCCGGCAAAAGCGCGTTGCGCGTTTCGGTTGAAGGCGGCGGCTGTTCGGGCTTTTCCTATAAGTTCGATCTTGCCGACGGCGCTGGTGAAGACGACGTCGTCGTCGAAAAGAATGACGCCAAAGTGCTGATCGACAGCCTGTCGCTCGTGTATATGGCAGGCTCCGAGATTGACTTCGTCGACAATCTGCTTGGTCAATCCTTCCAGATCAAGAATCCCAATGCGGTGGCGAGCTGCGGCTGCGGCACCAGCTTCTCGATCTGAACATCTCAACGCAGAGCGTTATCCCCATCGAACCGGCCGAAGAATTGCTTCCGGCCGGTTTATCGTCTTGTCCGGCGACGAAAGACCGCGATAAAAGAAGCGCGCTAAAGCGCGTCGCGATCTATTAGATTCGCTGCGCTTTAGCTCTTTGGTTTTGCGCATGTCGTCATCGCAAAACCGCGGCACACCTTTGCGCGACACGCTGAGAGCCAACAGGACGAAGAGATGAAGATCGCGACTTGGAACATCAACGGCGTCAAGGCGCGCATCGACAATCTCACGCAATGGCTCAAGGATTCCAACCCCGATATCGTCTGCCTGCAGGAGATCAAGACGGTCGACGAGGGTTTTCCGCGGCTGGAGATCGAGGCGCTCGGCTATCACGTCGAGACGCACGGCCAGAAAGGCTTCAACGGCGTCGCGATCCTCTCCAAGAGTTCCCCTTCCGAAGTCAATCGCGGTCTGCCCGGCGATCCGCTGGATGAACAGTCACGTTTTCTCGAAGCGGTGTTCACGCTGGCCGATACGCGCATCCTGCGCGTCTGCTGCATCTACCTGCCGAACGGCAATCCTGTCGACACCGAGAAATATCCCTACAAGCTCGCCTGGATGGAGCGTCTGCGGAGCTTCGCCGCCGAACGGCTCGCCTATGAAGAGATGCTGATCCTTGCCGGCGACTACAACGTCATTCCCGAACCACACGACTGCTTTGATCCGAGGGTCTGGGAAAATGACGCGCTGTTTCTGCCGCAGACGCGGCAAGCATTCCGCAGGCTCGAAAATCTTGGATTGACGGATGCGGTGCGGGCGACGACGGATGCGACGCAGATTTATTCCTTCTGGGACTATCAGGCCGGTGCATGGCCGAAGAACAACGGCATCAGGATCGACCACCTGCTGCTGTCACCGGAAGCGGCCGACCGGATGACGTCGGCTGCGGTGGAAAAACATGTGCGGGCCTGGGAAAAGCCGTCCGACCACGTGCCAGTGGTCGCCCATTTCGATTTCGCTGCCTGAGGTTTGTGTCCAGCCTTGGTCTAATCAGAGCCGCTGGCGATGCTGCGCGAGAGCGATACCGCCGTGCGACGGTCGGCCTCATTCGCAACCGAGAAGGCCTGCTCCTGCAGCGCTTCCATCCAGTTGCAATCTTTCGGCTTGCACCGGTCAAGAGCGGCGGTCATCAGCGCGAGACCGCGGGCCGTCTGGCCTTCATCGAAAAGAATATTTCCGAAAACCGCCATGGCGCCGGGATGGCCACTCTTGCGGGCCTGGTTCAACCACTTTTTCGCCTGCTGTGGGCTGGCATTGCCGCCCTCGCCTGCCAGCATCATCTGCGCCAGCTGGAATTGGGCCTCCGGTACGCCAAAGGTGGAGGCCACCTGGAAATACAGCTGGCGCGCCTGGGTGAGATCGATCTTGACCGGGCTGCCTGATATGCCGTGCTTGTAGTAATTGGCGAGCGAGAGAAGCGCGTTGACGAAGAAGCCGGTGTCCTCCGAGCCGGGTTCGACACCCTGCTGGGCAATCTCGCTGTAGATCTTGAAGGCTTCGAAATCATCCTGGGTGACGCCGTCGCCGTCCGCATACATATTGGCAAGCGCCCAGCGCGAACCGGTATGGCCCTTTTCCGCGGCATATTTGTAGGCTTCGACCGCCTCCTCCTTCTGACCGTTCTTGTAGGCCTTGAAGCCGAACTTGAAGAGATCGAAAGGACCGGATTCCTTGCTGACGTCGCCCTTGATGTCAAAGGCGCGGGCCGGACAACTCATGGCCAGCGCAACGGCTATCGACATGCCCATCAGCATGAATTTGAACAGTTTGAACTCGGACGTCACCATTTCAACCGATTTCTTTCGTTCATCCCTGGCAGGTGACGGCGCTTACGCCGTGCAACCCGCGGATGTATCCCGTCGAGGCGAGCGATCCCGCGGCGAGCTCCATGGCTCCTTTGCCCGCGTCGCATCCAGCCCACTGACCTTTTCTCAAAGGCCGAATTTTCAGCGCATCGTTCGGGACCGCCCGGCTTTCGGCACGGCCCGACTGCAATCTCTCTGGCACTCTTTCAGTGGGCGCGGCATCCGCCTTCCCGCCTTCATCGCTTTCGTAAACAGCAATTGTGACGAAACCAGTATCGACATCTGCCACGAAGCTCGGCTGGCTGTGCGAGCGGGCAGACAACGACGACGATGAATGGATCGACGGCACGATCGTGAGGTCGAATTTACGGTCGGAATAGCCTTGCCCGGAAAGAGAAACGGCCGCAATCACGCGGCTGTCGCCACGTGCGCCGTACGATCTTGTGTTACCGGAAAAAAATCGACCCATGCTACTGATTACACGCACCGTAAGTCTGCCATCACCTCGCCCGCAAATATCGGTGCGCTCTCTTTGTGGCGGGAAATGGACAAATTCGCCCCATCGCCACCATACGCTATCCGTCGGAAAAAAGTGTTGCTGAATCGTCACAAAACGAGGCCGGGAAATAACATGATTAATGGGCGCGCATAAAGAAGAGCCCGGCAGTGCCGGGCTCCTCAATTCTTCAAATCGTGGAATTAGAACTTGATCTTTATGCTTGTCGACAGCGCAGCGACCAGATCGTTCCCAAACGAATAGGAGACGTCGTCGCCATAGGTCTGGCCATTATACTCGAAGGTGCCGGACGAACCGCTCGTCAACACGCCGACGGCACCGGCGAAGCGCCATTCGATATGTTCGGTCGGCGTGTAGGCGGCGCCGAGCCCGAGCGTCCAGCTGTCGGTCTGTGCACCATAACCCTGACTGGTGCCGCGGTCCCACGTGAGGCTGACTGCGCCGGCCCACTGATCGTTGAACTTGTGGCCCACGCCGCCGGAGATGGTCCAGCCGTCACGATAAAAAAGGTCGAGCGAAGTGAGTTCCGTAGCGCCGCCGGCCGTGCATGCGGCCAGGCCTTTTGTCGATTTCGGGCAGAAAGCCACGGACTGGAGGACACTCCAGTTCGTCCACTTGACCGATCCGAAGGCGAGCCAATCCGGAGCGATACCGCTTTGCAACTTCAGCTCCAGCGAATCGGGCGCCTCCGCAGAGCCGAAGACGTCCGTGATTTGACCTCCAAATATCGGCACAACTGGAACCTGGCGGAGATCAACAGTGCCGGTCAGATTATCGTACTTCACGCGGCTATTGTAGACGAGGCTCGCGCGCATCGCATATTCCGGAATCTCGTAAGCCAGACCAGCGCGCCAGCCCCAGCCGCTATCGTCGAGATCGAGGCGGCCAATGCCGTTGCCGGTGCCGAGCAGAAGCGGAAGGGTGGAAACCACACGTTCCTTGAAGCCCTCCACTTCCTGATAGAAAGCGCCGCCGATGAAGCGAAGCTGTCCGGGGCCGACATCAAAACGATAGGAGCAGGTGCCGCCATAGTTGCGAGTTTTGATCTCCGTCTCGATGTTGTTGTTTGCGCCGGCCCAGTTCACACCGGGGTCGGTATGCCCGCCGAAGGGCTCGGAATAGTCGACGAGGCAATCGATCGTGTCGGCGAAGCCAGCTTTGAAGCCGATATAGGGAATAGTGTAATTTGAGGTATCGTCAGCTGTGTCTGGACGGCTGTTGAGATTGCCGTCCCCTATTGAAGTATCCGTGTCACGAACGTCCTTCAGCCTGCGCTGCGGCGTGACGTAGGTCACACCCGACTGAAATGAGAACGGCGAGGTATCGAACAGTTGATCGATGTTATAGCCGCCGCGCTCCAGGCCACCGGCAAAGGACGGCGAAGCCAGCGACGAAAGAAGAACGAGCGACGTTGCGCCCTTGGAAAACATACGCGATGCCATTGTGTCTCCCCCACTCCAGCAATTGATGTGGCGACACTGTGTAAGTGTTCGCCGAAAATGGCAACGCGCCCCACGGCAGCATTCCCAGTCACTGCAGTGGCTAACTTACGTAAGGAAATTGACGGACACGTCAAAAAATCTGGTTAATAAAATTTTATTCCGCGAGAAGCGCTATTTCGGCGCGCTTTGGGGCGTTCATTCCAAACATCGTGAAAGCTGTATCAATCTGACAACAGTTCGAGTTTTCGCCCGTGACATGCCCGTACAGCCACAATCCACAGGTCGGGTGCCTGAAGTTGGCCTCTTTCAAGGCCGAATCGCATGCATCACAGCGGCGAAGAAAAACGCGCCCGCGAGGGGCGCGTCTTTGAAATGTCTTAGAAAAGCGGCTTCCGAAATTTATCCGGCTTCGCTGACCCGGGACAGAGCGACCCTCAAGCTTGCGATCTGCCCCTCCAGTTCCTGGAGGCGCTCGCGCTCGGCCTCGACCACCTCGGGATTCGCATTGGCGACAAACTTCTCATTGGAGAGCTTGCCGTTGATACGTGATATCTCGCCTTCCATCTTGGCGATCGCCTTCTCCAAGCGGGCCTTTTCGGCGGAAAGATCGATCAGATTGCCGAGCGGCAGGCAGATGGTGGCTTCGGCGACGACGATCTGAGCGGCGCCCTTGGGCGCGTCATCGGCCAGCGATATCGCCTCGACACGCGCAAGCCGCTTGATGGCGGCATCGTGACGGAACAGCCTTTCGCGCGTCAGGTTGTTGGCTTTGACGACGACGAGCGGGGCTGTCGCCGACGGCGGCACGTTCATTTCGGCGCGCACCGAGCGGATGCCGGAGACGAGGTCGATCAGCCAGTTGATCTCGTCGGCGGCCGTGTCATCGGCATAGGAGGGCGACGGCCATTCGGCATGGCAGACCAGCCTGTCGCGCTCTTTGCCCTCGCCTGCCGTATGCGCCCAGAGCTCTTCGGTCATGAAGGGCATGAAGGGATGCAGCAGCTTGTAGATCTCTTCGAGAATATAGGCGCTGCAGGCCTGGGCCTCGGCCTTGGCGCCCTCGTCCTCACCGTTGAAGACCGGCTTCAGCAGCTCGAGATACCAGTCGCAGACCTCGTTCCAGACGAAGCGGTAGAGCGCACCGGCTGCGTCGTTGAAGCGGAAGGCTTCGAGCGCTTCCGTTACGTCACGTTCCGTTCGGGCAAGCTCCGTCAGGATCCAGCGGTTGATGGTGAGTTCGGCCGCCTCCGGGACGAAATGCGGGTCGCTCTTTGCACCGTTCATCTCGGCAAAGCGCGTGGCGTTCCAGAGCTTGGTGCCGAAATTGCGGTACCCGGCGATACGGGCCGGATCCAGCTTCACGTCGCGGCCCTGCGCCGCCATGATCGCCAGGGTGAAGCGCAGCGCATCGGCGCCGTATTCGTCAATCAGTTCCAGTGGATCGATGACGTTGCCCTTCGACTTCGACATCTTCTGACCGTTCTTGTCCCGCACCAGCGCGTGGACATAGACGGTCTGGAAAGGTTCGACAGGTTCGCCGTCCTCGTCCTTCATGAAGTGCAGGCCCATCATCATCATGCGTGCGACCCAGAAGAAGATGATGTCGAAACCAGTAACGAGAACGTTGGTTGGATAATAGCGGGCAAGCTCCGCGGTCTCGTCCGGCCAGCCAAGTGTCGAGAAGGGCCAGAGCGCGGAGGAGAACCACGTGTCGAGCACGTCCTCGTCCCGCGTCAGGATCTCGCCCGGCTTGAAGTTTTCGAGCAGATCCTCGACATAGGCCTTCATCGGTCCTTCGTGCGAGAGGTAATGCTGGATGGCCGCCTGCAGCGCCTCTTCCTCGGTCTTCTCGACGAAGACCTGGCCGTCCGGCCCGTACCATGCCGGAATCTGGTGGCCCCACCAGAGCTGGCGGGATACACACCATGGTTGGATGTTTTCCATCCACTCGTAATAGGTCTTGTCCCAGCTCTTCGGCACCATTTTGGTGCGACCTTCTCGCACGGACGCAATCGCCGGTTCGGCAAGCGTCTTGGCGTCGACGTACCATTGCTCCGTCAGCCGCGGCTCGATCGGCACGCCGCCGCGGTCGCCGTGTGGAACCATGTGCTTGTGCGGCTCGATCTTCTCGAGCAGGCCGGCCTCCTCGAAGATTTCGACGACGATCTTGCGCGCGTGGAAGCGGTCCTGCCCTTCCAGACGGTCCCAGGCGCCGTGCAGAGCCGCCGGATGGTCGAGCCCTTCGAGGAAATCCTCATTGTCCTTGATGGCGATCGTGCCATCGATATTCATGATGTTGATCGCGCGCAGGCCGGCACGCTTGCCGACGTCAAAGTCGTTGAAGTCATGCGCTGGCGTGACCTTGACGGCACCGGTGCCTGCCGTCGGGTCGGCGTAGTTGTCAGCAACGATCGGAATACGGCGGCCGACGATGGGCAGGATGACATTCTTGCCGATGATCGACTTATAGCGCTCGTCGTCCGGATTGACGGCAACACCGGTATCGCCCAGCATCGTTTCCGGACGCGTAGTGGCAACGACCAGATAGTCGCGCGTTTCCCATTCGGTCGGCTTGCCATCCTCGTCGAAAGCGACCGGGTATTGATAGGTGACGCCAGGCTCCAGCGGATAACGAAGATGCCAGAGATTGCCTTTGATCTCATGCTGTTCGACTTCCAGGTCCGAGATCGCCGTCAGGAGTTTCGGGTCCCAGTTGACGAGTCGCTTGTCCTTGTAAATCAGACCTTCCTTGTAAAGCGTGACGAAAACCTCGATGACCGCCTGCGACAGGCCTTCGTCCATGGTGAAACGTTCGCGTGACCAGTCGCATGACGCCCCCAGGCGCTTCAACTGGTTGAAGATCAGGCCGCCCGATTCTGCCTTCCACTCCCAAATCTTGTCGATGAAGGCTTCGCGGCCCATTTCGCGGCGGCCGGGCAGCTGCTGCTCCATCAGCTTGCGCTCGACGACCATTTGGGTAGCGATGCCGGCGTGATCCATGCCCGGCTGCCAGAGCACGTCCTTGCCGCGCATGCGCTCGAAGCGCACCAGGATGTCCTGCAGCGTGTTGTTGAGCGCATGGCCCATGTGCAGCGAACCGGTGACGTTCGGCGGCGGGATGACGATGGTGAAGGTCTCGGCCCCGGGCTTGGCGTTCGCGCCGGCGCGGAAAGCGTCTTCCTCATCCCATTTCGCGGCGATTTTCGGTTCGACGGCAGCAGAATCATAGGTCTTGTCGAGCATTTTCTGACCAATTTTCGAGGTTCGAGGGTGGCGTTTGTAAATAGGATGGCCACGGGCAAGTCAATAAAAAAGCCGCCCCGGAGACCGGAGCGGCTTTTCCAAGTAAAAGCAATCCGATCAGCGGCGGGGGCCGCGCGCCACGCGCTCGATTTCCTCGCGCACCAGCCGTTCGACCAGCGTCGGCAGATTGTCATCAAGCCATTCGCGCAGCATCGGGCGCAGCATGTCCTCGGCGATCTCGTCCAGCGAGCGGCGCTCGGCACCGTCGATCGCGGCGGCAAGCTCCTCGAAGGAGCGGCTGATCTGCAGACCGGCGTCTTCAGAAAGGAGCGTCGGCTGGGTCTCGTCGACAACGCTCGGCAGGAAACGCTCGGTCGCCGAACGGGCGGGCTCCAAAGCCGGCGGCGCAGTCTCGGCGGCAACGGCGGCCGGCTGGGCGACTGCGGCCGGCTCGGCGACTGCGACCTGCGGTATTTCGGCAAACGTCGGTTCGGCCGGCTGCCGGACGGGATGACCAGGGGAAACGGGTGCTGCGGCAGCGGCAAAAGCAGGCTCGGCCGGCTGCGGCTGCGGGCTCGCAGCGCGCGGCGGCTCCGGCATCACGGCCGGCTGCGGCTCCGGCTGGCGGAAGCCGCTGGGAATTTCGCGCAGGGCTTGACCGGCCTGGACGGCGCTGCGCTCGGAGGCGGCGCGCACGCGGGCGGCGACATCGGCAAGCGACAACGCGCGGGCCGGAGCTTCTGTCTCAGGAGCGGTGCCGGCCGAATTGGCGGCGACGAAACGCGGATCGGAAGAGCGCATGGTCGGTTCTGGAAATTCGACGCCGGCATAGGTGTCGTCCACCGTCAGATGGATTTCGGAGCCGTTTTCGTCCTCCTCAGCGCCGTAAACCGGCGGCACCGATGCTGAGATCGCCTTGCCGGCGCCGGGTTCATTACTTTCGATGATCTGGCGGATGGAGGCCAGAATTTCTTCCATGGACGGTTCACGCGCTACACTTGGCTGAGCCATATCTATCCCCGTTATCCCAAAACAACGACCGGATGGTGTGGAGCGTTCATCCGAATCACCACGACCTTAGAATACCCCAGACTTGAAAAAAATCATCGCGAATCAAATGAATGCGGCCATGCACAGTTTTGTTACCCAATGCTTGCCGCCCGCATTCGGAGACGCCGGCATCAGGATAAATGAAGTTTGTGAAGGGTTTCGAGCAGCCCAACACATCCACCCGAAATCGAAATCTGTTTTCGGGTGGATGCGTGGATTCAAACTGTTACAGGGTCCTTTGCGCGTCTGAAAACGCGCGGCGCTGTAAGGAAAACGGGCGCCAATGGCGCCCGTCGTTCGAACTCACCTGGGAGAACAGTATTAGAAAACGAATTCGCGCGCCTTGGCAAAACCCGGCAGCGGCTTGACCGAAGCGTTGAAGAACACATTCTCCGAAACGGCACCGCGCTCGGCGACGAAGACTTTGGCGCGAGCGGCATTGCCGTAGCCTTCGACCGTGACCAGGCGGCCGCCATCGCGCAACTGACCGAGAAGAGCGGCCGGAACTTCCTCGACTGCGCCGTTGACGAAGATCAGATCATAGGGCGCGCCGGCGGCGTAGCCCTTTTCGAGAGGACCGGTCACGACCTCGACCTTGCCGTAGCCGGCAAGCTTTGCCTTCGCTTCGCCGGCCAGCTGCTCGTCGCATTCAAGCGCGATTACCGAGCCGGCGAGGAGCGACAGCAGCGCCGATGTGTAGCCCGTGCCGCAACCGACCTCGAGCACGAAATCATCTCTTGTGACAGCCGCAAGCTGCAGCAGCTTGGCAAGCGGTGAAGCCTCCATCAGGTAACGGGCCGGCTTCCCCGGTGCGGCGGCGGATATTTCGACGTCGTTGTCGATATAGGCAAGGAGCTTCGCCTTCTCCGGCACGAACGCCTCACGCGGCACCGTGAGAAAAGCCGTCAGCACCGAATGCGAGGTAACGTCCGTCGTGCGGATTTGGGTGTCGACCATCTTCGCGCGCGCTGCTTCGAAATCCATCATGTCCTCTCGCTCTTGAAAAAGCGGTTCCTGTCCCTCGTCTCTTAATCTCCGGCACGGATGCTTTCAAGGCTTCGCGAGGATCGATGGAAAGAATCCGCTCAGCGCCTCCTTCGCGCCACAGAAGGCAAGGCGCTGCATCTCGAGCGTGGAAGGCCCTGCCCCTTCGTGGTATGATTTGCAGCGGAGGAAATGGGAGGAGCAGGCCATGTCTGCGATATTCGACTATTTGACGCTGTTCGATTTCTTCATCCTCGCAGCGCTTATCGGCATCTTCTGCTGCGGGCTGCTGGATGGTGAAGCGACCTGAGGCGATGAGCGCCGAAGCACACTCGGCGTGGCTTGTATCCCGCCCGCCATGATCCAAGGCGGACGACGAGGAACCGCGCGCGTTGCCACAAGCACCAGCGAGCGGCCAGCAACGACCTCGAAAACAATCGAAGTGTCTCAATTATCTAGCATCTTGTGGAGATATTGGAGGCCTCGCCCGGAATTGAACCGGGGTACAAGGATTTGCAGTCCTCTGCGTCACCACTCCGCCACGAGGCCTCACCTGTGACCGACATCAAAAAATATCGTGTGGTGGCCGCGATTTAGACCAGCTCTAGAATGAGCGCAAGACCTTTCATTCTGAATGTGATCCTTTTTTCATTCTGCTGAAGCATTTGCAGAAAGTTGCGCAATCGGCTCTAGGCTCGGATGGTGACGGGCGATCGATAGTCGTCAACTGAATACCAATAGACGTCCGGCCCTTTCTGGCATCATCCCAAATAGTTACGATTGTAATGCGAACTGATTTGGATGATCCCCATGTTCTGGGGAGAAATCAATGCACGACGCGACATTCGGCGAGACCGCCAAAGACATCTTCATTTCACTGCTTGCCAGGCTCAAACGCATCGCCATGCTCTGTTTGAACGGAGGCAAGGAAGACGAGTGGGGCTATGCCCTCGTTACCGAACCCGTCACCGACATCAACACCAAGATGCCGATCACGGGCCACGTGATGCAAAAGGTCGTCGACGGCACGTTTGTTTACCGCCTGATGACCGAGGAAGAGTGCGAAGATTTCGACGCCGGCAGATCCTGGTGAATCACCTGAGGACGCCAAGAACCACCGCAGCATTTGAACAAATTCCAAACTTGACTTCGAGTTCCTGCCCGCCATCTTATCGCCAGGGAGGGTATAGGAGCTGCGATGGAATGGGCTGCCCTCAAGGAAAGCCAGGGACGAGCGGCATATGATGCCGAAACCCGGGATCTCCACGTAAAGTTCGCCGGTTCCGCGCCGGTGAGACATGCGAACATTCCGCCGCATGTCTACCAAAACCTTCTGGAAACAACCGATCCACACTTCTATTACAATTACTATATCGCGCCATCGCGCGTATTACCGGCCCGTCGGCAGCCCGTCGCGATGGTAATCCACGGACTGAAGCTCGTCCTGCTTCTTGCCGCCTGTAGTCTCCTGATGGCAACCGAGCTCGATCGGGGCCACAGCGGGATTTTCGAGGAAAGCGAATTGAGATCGAATTAGCGTCGCACCCGTTCGGACGCGCTCGAACCGGGCGACCGCAACTGCGCAATCAGCCAACGGTGAAGCTGGACCTTTCAAGCGATGTCCTGTTCTGGGAGCGGTAGCGGCGCTCGTCCCGACCACGGTCATTCCTGCCGTCGCGTTCGTTGCGGCCGTTAAAATTGCGATAGTTGCGAGGGCCGTTATAGCCGCTTCGACCTTGATCGATGACGCAGCCTTCGGGACGGCGGCAGATACCGCTGGCGTCAAAACCGCGGCTGTCGACGGCTTGCGCCTCGGCTGATGTGGCTGAGGTAACCGCCGCCGCGGACAAGACAACGATGAGAAGTAGCTTCATTTCCCCACCCGGACAATCGCGGCGCTTTCTACTCTCAAAAAACATGAATAGCGATCCATCGTTCCCCAGGGATCGTCTCCGATGACCGCCGTTACCCGGCCGGCTTTCGCCGCCTGTGCCACCAGACTGCCAGCCGGCGCCGAAGCCTGCGGGCGATTGAAAGATCATGCGAGAGCACCAGCAGGCCGAGCGGCACCATCCAGAAACCAAGGATCGGCAAGAAACCCAGCAACCCGCAGAACACGAGAGCCATGCCGATTGCCATCCGCCCGATGCGTGAGCGCGGCATGCCGATGCTGAAAGATCCGAGCACAAGCCTGTGGTTTACATGGTCGATACCGAAGCGCCCGGCCCGCCTTCTGCGCTTCTCTTTGCCCATTGTCTCTCGGCGTTCATTCCTATTTGTCATTTCCCAGAGATGGGCACAGACCGTCCAAATACAAGTTCATTTCATTTTTTTGAAAAAACCGCTTGGCAAATCGGGCAAGCATTTGTATTAGCCCACTCACACCGCGCCAAGCAGTGATCCCTGGTAGCTCAGCGGTAGAGCATTCGACTGTTAATCGACAGGTCGCCGGTTCGAATCCGGCCCGGGGAGCCATCTTTCAAGCTAATCATCACTGTTGTGGCTTTGGCCTAAGCGCGTGCCTGCTGGGCCATTGCAAGAGGCCGCGGCTGAGCGAAAGTGCAAGCCGCATAGGCTGCTCTGCCCGCGTGCTTGAGATCATCCGAAGTCGATGGGTGGGCTTCGCAACCCGCCCCAAGAATTGGCTCGCTCGGACGTCTCTCCTAGCCGCTACGACAGCTCGAGCGGTGTCAACCTTCCCAAGGCCCCGCCATTCAGTGGGTCGACACGCCGGCGTTCTTCCGGCAACAGAGGGTTGCCGGAAGAAGATATTAAGGTGACACGCGATCGGAGCGGGCGAAGGACAGCGTCCGCTGCCCGATGACGCGCATTACCAGGTCTGGCGATTATACCAATCGTCAATGTCTCTGCGGGTACGGTCCTTCTCGTAGCCGTAGCGCTCCTGGATCTTGCCTTCCAGCTGATCGCGCTTGCCATTGATGACGTCAAGATCGTCGTCCGTCAGTTTGCCCCACTGCTCCTTGACCTTGCCTTTCATCTGCTTCCAGTTACCTTCGACGCGGTGCCAATCCATAGCGTATTCCTCCTGTCGTTAGGATAGAGGAACGGAGACGAGCGATAAGGGTTCCGCTTCGGCAAGCCGCCAGCCATTGCAGAACCAACATTTTTGAGAGAGGCAGCGAGCTGGAAGACCAGGCCAGGCACCGGGCCTGAAACGGCACCGTCTCTAATAGCTGCAGGAACGGCCGTCGCCGGGTCGGAAGCCGTCGGCACAGGCCGGGTTCATGGAATCGCCAGGGTGGTATCCTGATGCCGAGCCATATGAATTTGGCGGCGTCGAGCAGGCCGAGGCGATGGCCGCCAGAGCAATCGCTCCGGCTGCTAAGATCTTTCGAAATCTGTTCATGGATAGGTCTCCCAGTTCCGTTGCGTTCGGTAAGCGAGAGCCCTCCCTCAGGAATAACGGGAGCATTTCCCGAGCTCATCTCCTCCGAAATTACGCTGCGCTTGAAGATATAGGCGCTCCCCTCGACGGACATCAGCTCCAGCCGCCAAAATTCTTGCCGCCCTTTATAAATTCTGCGCGCATAGGCGGATATCGCCAGGCTATTCCCGCGGCGTTACCGGAAAGCACCCGACGCATGTGCCCCGGAAGCAGTCTGACTTCCGGGGCAAGTTGATGAAGCGGTACGAGCTTTCATTGGCACGCATTTGCCGCATCGGGTTGTGTCGAGCTATTGCCGGAAGTGGGGGCCGGATTGCCGGTACCGCCAGCCTGCTGGCGCTGGCAATCGTTCGGATCGCCGCCGGAGCCGTTTGTATCGGTCGTGCCGGCGCCGATAGTCGTATTTGCTCCCGTTCCGCCGGAATTGGTGTTGCCAGAACCCGTAGTATCCGTACCAGACGTGGTGCCGCTGCCGGAACCTGACGTTCCGCCGCTGCTACCGCTGCCCGAGCCGCCGCCCGATTGGGCCATTGCCGACGTTGCCAGGCCAATCGAGATTGCTGTTACTGCGATCATTCTCAGAAGCATTGGGTATCCTCCTAGCTTCTCATTGCCGATAGGCAGCAAACAAAGGCCCGCCGCGATTGTTTCAGTTCGAAAGCGTACAGGAACCTCCCCTTATGCCGCCTCGGGTGATGAAATGAACGATGCGCGGAAACGCCATCGTTCTTGACTCGGACGCAAACCGGAACATAATAGGAACATCTAAAGAAGGTCCGGTTGGAAAGCTCTGGAGGAGATCGAGGTCGTGCGTCCGCAGACAGCCGAGAAATTGGCAGAAGAAACTTTGAGAGGAGAAGTGGACGCAGTTGTCGCTTTTCATCAGGGGGACATTCGTGCCGCCATTACGACGCTGCTGCTGGACTGCCATCATCTCAGACTTCAGCTTGCCCTGATAGATAAGGGCGAGAGCCGCAGCATGGCATGTGAACACACAACGACTTTCAAAGGACCATGAAACATCGCCGCAGCATCGGCGTCGCGCCCCCTGATCGCCATGCCGTTGAAATCGAAAAGACAACGCTGGCGACGTTAGCGGAGTGGTTCGTCATTTACGCCCGTTGCCACGCATGCCGCCACCAAACCTTTATCGACCGGCGGGATATTGCCCGGCGCTGCGGCCACGACCTGTCTCTCGCCAATCTGGCCAGACGCCTCCGCTGCCACGAATGCGGCAACCGCTCCGGCAATCTGCTGCTCCTTCAAATGCTGCCCCGCGATTGATCGGAACGCGCGCATTTCAAACCGACCGTTCCACCGGCCGGGAACAAACGTCGTGCTTAAAAGTTGTGTGGCATCAACCACGTAACGTCGCCTTTGACAGGAGGTCTCTCATGGGTCGCGGTATTCTACTTTGGCTGCTCGGTGTTCCACTGCCTATCATCATTCTTCTGGCTCTGTTTATGCGATAGGAACGGATCATGTCGGTATCAATGACAGGTTCCGGAGAGGTTGCTACTCCGGTCGAATCCTCCAAATCCGCCATGACGTGGGGACCCATCTTTGGTGGCGCAGCCGCCGCCATCGGAGTGACCCTCATCCTTCTGCTTCTGGGATCCGGACTTGGGCTGACGATGGTGTCACCCTGGTCAGGACAAAGCAGTTCGCTCGGCACACTCGGCATCACAGCGGCGATCTGGCTCGTTCTCGTGCAATGGCTCTCCTCCGCGCTCGGAGGTTATGTTACCGGCCGCCTGCGCACAAAATGGGCGGCTGTCCATACGGATGAGGTCTTCTTCCGAGACACCGCGCATGGTTTCATAAGCTGGGCTCTGGCGACGATCTTTGTCGCCGGGTTTCTCGCATCGTCGCTGACATCGCTCGCTGGTGTCGGTGCACAGGCGGTGGGATCGGCCGCCCAAGCCGTAGGCTCGACTGCCGTGGCCGCCGGTACGGCAGCAGCATCGTCGCCAACTTCGCCGCTGGATCTTTCCACCGGCTATTTCACCGACGCGTTGCTGCGTCCAGACCAGGCGCGTGCGGCAGCGACATCCAACGATGCTGCGGCAACATCGGAAGTCTCCCGCATCCTCCTCAATGGGGCTGCCGAAGGGCAAATTCCAGATGACGACAAAGCCTATCTCGCTACCATCGTCTCTGCGCGGACCGGTCTTTCCGAAGCCGATGCACGCACCCGCGTTGATACAGTGCTGAAACGTATCGACGACGCCAAGGCCGCCACCCAAAAAGCCGCCGACGAGGCACGCAAAACCGCCTCGACCACGGCGTTGCTTGGATCCTTGTCGCTTCTGATCGGCGCTTTCATCGCCGCTGCGGCCGCAGCTCTAGGAGGATCGCAACGCGACGAAGAGGAAGATCTCATCGTCACTTCCCGGGTCTAACCGATGAATCAGAAGGGGCGCGAGCTGAATGCTGCGCCCCTCCGTTGAATATTCCAGGCTTTCGGAGCTTGCATTATCGGCGGCCATTCGGCTGCCGTCGCGCCAACGCCGTTTTCCAGGACTGCGGCTAGTGCCAGTTGATAGAATCAGCGTTTCTGCGATTTCGCAACGGCCCGCTTCTGATGGCTGAGGACGAGCTCGATCTGGACATCTTGTTGGAATTCCATCACCCGCAGACCGACATCGCTCTCAGACATTCCCGCAGCGATAAGCTGATCGGCAAGCCTGCGGCACTCAGCCTTCCAGAATTCGATCGCGTCCGCGCCGTGCCGACGCCCGAGTTCTCGGGCGCAGCGCTCGATATTGGCAATTCCGGTTGCGGAGGGAAAGGCAATAACCTTGCCTTCATGAGAGGCGGCGGGGCGGCTGGGCGTTTCAGTGGCCATCGAACACAGGTTTCCTTTGATGCTATGTGTTGTCTACGGGACGATGGTTAATGCTTTCTATTCGTTCGCCTCTTTCAATGACGAGACTCTGCGTCACCGCCGTCAGATCACCTGATCTTCGGCCTTGACGGCGCCACGCCGATGCGCCGACAGTCTCCAACATGATCGACACCTTGAGGCAGCAGAGACCAACGATGATGACAAGCGCCCCCCGCGATTTCCTGAAAAGCCTGTTCGACGCGGCGGTTCGTGCCGCCGATCCGCTGACAGGCATCAAATCGCACCTGCCGGAGAAACCGAAGGGAAGAACTGTCGTGATCGGCGCCGGCAAGGGCGCGGCGCAGATGGCGCAGGCGCTCGAACGCTTATGGGACGGACCGCTCGAGGGACTGGTGGTCACCCGATACGGCTATGGCTGCAAAACGCGCTTCACCGAAATCGTCGAAGCAGCCCATCCGGTGCCCGACGCTGCGGGGCTCATTGCGGCCAAGCGGTTGGTGGAAACGGTGAACCGGCTAACGGAAGACGATCTGGTGATCGCGCTGGTCTGCGGCGGCGGTTCGGCGCTGCTGCCCGCCCCGCCGGAGGGGTTGACCCTCGAAGATGAGATCGCGCTCAATGAAATGCTGCTTGCTTCGGGCGCGCCGATCTCGGCGATGAATGTCGTGCGCAAGCATCTCTCCACCATCAAGGGCGGAAGACTTGGGGCAGCGACGAAAGCCAGAGTCGTCAGTCTGATTGTTTCCGACATTCCCGGCGACAACCCGGCTCATGTCGCGTCCGGGCCGACGGTGCCTGACGGTTCGACACGGCACGAAGCGCTCGAGATTATCAGGCAATATGGATTGCAGCTGCCGCAGGCCGCGCTCGACCATCTGAACTCGCCGAAGGCTGATGCGCCGCGGCCGGACGATGCGGTATTCCTGCGGCACGAGCATCACATCATCGCCTCTGCCGGTGTTTCGCTGGCGGCGGCGGCCGCCGAGGCGAAATCGCAAGGGATTGCGCCGGCAATTCTTTCAGATGCTATCGAAGGCGAATCGCGTGACGTGGCGCTGGTGCATGCGGCCATCGCCCGCGAGGTCATGGGGCGGAACAGGCCATTTGCGAAGCCGGTGGTCATCCTGTCCGGCGGCGAGACGACGGTGACGCTGAGAGCAAAGGGCGGCAAAGGCGGCCGCAATGGCGAATTCGCCCTTGCCGTGGCGCTCGCGATCGATGGACAGGACGGCATTCATGTCCTGGCTGCCGACACGGACGGGATTGACGGCTCGGAAGACAATGCCGGCGCCTTTGCCGATGGCGGCACTGTGAAGCGTCTTCGCGCCGCCGGGCTCGATCCGCGCCGGCTGCTCGACGGCAACGACAGCTATTCTGCGTTCGAGACTGTCGGCGATCTCTTCGAGACCGGCCCAACCGGAACCAATGTCAACGATTTCAGGGCAATCCTCATCCGTTGAGATAGATCAATTCGAGGAAAAGTGCGAAGCGGTTTTCCGTCCGGAATTGCGTAAAGACTAAAGTTTAGAGCGGTTCTGCGCTTCCGTGAAAAGCTGAACCGCTCTAATGAACGACCAGTCAGCGGTCAGGTCTCGATCCGCCCCTGCCCGACCAGCCAGCCGACCGATTCCTGGACCGCCTGCAGGGAGGTATATCTCGGAGTATAGCCGAGCAGGCGCTGGGCTTTGGCAATCGAGCAGTTCGGACTGCGGGCGATATGCTCCCATGTCGCCTCCGCGTCCTCCGCCGTCTGGCCCTCCGCCCAGACGTCGAATGGCGCAAAGGTGAGCTTCGGGTCCCGCCCGAACCACCGCGATACCGATTCGGCGTAACCGCGAAGCGTCACAGCCTGCTCCGATACCGCGTGGAAACTTTCGCCAGTGGATGCGTTCCAACTGGCGATCGCATCCATGAACATCGCCGCTACGTCATCGGCATGGACGTGGTGAACGGTCTCCAGCCCGAAATTGGGCAGCGCCAGGGCCTGCCCGCGGGCAAGCGTCGAAAAGACGTGCAGGTTAAAATTGCCGGCCGGATTGAGCGGCGCCCATCCGGGGCCGACAATGTGGCCGGGGTGGATGATGGTCGCCGGAAAACCCCGAAGCCTTGCCTGCTGCAGCAAATAGGTTTCGATCGCGGCCTTTTGGATGCCATAGTCACCGAAGGGAGACTTTGGCGCCTCCTCCCGTGTCGGCACGGCCACCGGGTATCCATGGGTCCAGATCGTACCGGTATGCAGGAAATGGCCGACATGCCCTGACAGGGCCGTCACCAGCTGCTCGGCGCTTTCCAGCGTGAAGCAGATCATGTCGATGACGATATCGGCTTTCACAGCCCGCACGGCCGCGCCGAACTCACCCTGCCGTTCCATCTCTGCCCGGTCCATCTGCCGCTGATCGACGGAGGCCCAGGCGCGGTTTGCCGTGTAAGGCCTTGCCGCACCGCGGCTGATCGTCACGACGTCGTGACCGGCCTCCGCCAGACGGGGAACGAGATAGGTCCCGACGTGACCCGTTGCTCCAATGACCAAGACGCGCATTGCCTTCCCTCCCGATGCCATGATCCGCTTCGACTATGCTGCGCCGTCCGGCGATCCTGCAAGCAGACTTTTCGTCACGAATGGCGAGCAGGCGCGGCTATTGGTTCTTGAAAACGAGGCAGGTGCCGCCATGCTTGAGGATCTGGTTGCAGACGTCGTTGGCCTCCATGCGTGTTTGCCGGGAGATGCGGGCGGCATAACGCGGGCGAAACCCGAAGCTGCGATCGCGCTGGCGCAAGATCAGCGGCTGCTCCGCATTCAATGGCGCAGGCAGATCCTGCACGGCCTCGCGAAACATGCGCCGGGCCATCGCGACGTCGCGATTCGCCGCCAGCTGTACGCCCCAGGGAGCCCAGATGCCCTCCTGACGCCAAGGCGTGTCCTTCAGTCTTCGGCTATCGGCAAGCGCCACGCAGCCGCCGAGGAAGGGCTTGTCCTTGTCGAGCGGGACAGCCGCGTCCTCAGGCGGATTGTCCTTCCATTCCTCGACCGTGTGTGCGGTGATCGCCATCACGTAGCTGCGCGTCTCGTAGGGTAACCTGCCTGATGTGAGGTAAGTCGCGAGGCCGTTTTCGCCGGCATTATAGGCAGCGGCGGCAAGGCCGAGATTGCCGAAACGGTTGCGCAGTTCATCGAGATATTGCGCCGATTTCCTTAAGGCTTCCAGCGCCTGATAACTGTCTTCGAGACCGCGGAGTTTGGCTGTTCCAGGCATGAACTGCGCAATCCCCTGCGCGCCCTTGATGCTGACGGCATCGGGGCGAAAGGTGCTCTCCCGCCAGATGAGACGGGCGAAATAATCCGGCGGCAACCGATTTGCCTCGGCGAAATGCTCGATGGCGATGCAGAGGTCGCGGTTGAAGCTCTCCTTGCGGATGCAGAGCGTTTCCCCCGTTCCCGAGGCCGACGTCCCGGAATAGAGACAAGCCGGCTCGGCAGCGCTCTCTTCCGGCTGCGCCTTTGTCTTGTCGAGGGCGGAAAACAGAAAACAGAGCGAAAGCAGAGCCTTCGCGGATGTCTTCCCAACGCCGGATTGACAGTTTCGCCTTATCATCGGATCTCAGCAGGTTCCAACTTCCATCGCGACGTCAATCCTAGATAGCATCAATAAAGGCGCGAAGCTTCCCCCATTTCCGTTTACCGCACGAAAAAGCCGCCGGGCCATTGGCCGCGGCGGCTCGGAAAAGCTTGAAGCAGCGATCAGGCCGACGGCTGTTTCGTCTTCCTGAGATAGGGCAGAACCGTATCGAAGGAGCCAAAACGCGTGACCGCATCTTCGTTGGAAACGGCGGCGGTGATGATGACATCTTCGCCCTGATTCCAGTTTGCCGGCGTCGCCACCTGGTGCTTGGCCGTCAGCTGAATGGAATCGATGGCGCGCAGGATCTCGTTGAAATTGCGTCCCGTCGTCATCGGATAGGTCAGGATGAGCTTGATCTTCTTATCGGGACCGATGATGAAGACGGAGCGCACCGTTGCGTTGTCGGCGGGTGTGCGACCTTCAGAGCTGTCGCCCGCGCCAGCCGGCAGCATATCGTAGAGCTTGGCGACCTTCAGGTCCTTATCGCCGATCAGGGGATAATCCACATCGAAGCCAGTTGCGGTCTTGATGTCACCTTTCCACTTGGCATGGCTTTCGACCGGATCGACGGAGATGCCGATGATCTTGACGCCGCGCTTGTCGAACTCTCCGGCAAGGCCGGCCATGGCGCCTAGCTCGGTCGTGCAGACAGGTGTGAAGTTCTTCGGATGCGAAAACAGCACGGCCCAGCCGTTGCCGATCCAGTCATGGAAGCTGACCGGTCCCTGTGTGGTGTCGGCGGTAAAATCGGGGGCAATATCGTTGATACGTAAGCTCATGGTCGGCCCTCCAAGCCTTGTGTTCAATGTTTTCCATCTCAAATCGTGGCCATGGGATCGCCCGCCGGAAGCGGTCGCGAGATTGCGACGATCGGAATCGCACCGGCCGAAAGTAAAGACTTTCCCATCCCAAGATCTAACTAAGTCATATACCACGATAACTGAAGGTATGCCCTTCCGATTTCCGGCCTATTACGGCATTATTTTTACCCGATGAAAGAAGACGCAGCTGTCGCCAATCTCATGACCAGCGCCGCTAGCATGAAGAAGATATCGGCTCGCTGCGCGCCTGAAACTGCGCCATTTTGCCTATTTTTTAGGCGCACTGGTTCGTGCACATTTTTCAGGCGAACACCTTGCCAAAATTGCTGCAGCGCGTCAAAATATACCAATGACGCATCGCGATCTGACAATTCTGGTAATCGACGAAAATGCTATTCGCGCCTCCATCATCGAGGAAGGACTGCGCGAGGCAGGGCATACGCGCGTCACCGTCGTACATGAGGTGAACGGCATCGCGCGGACGATTGAAACATTGATGCCCGACGTGATTATCATCGATATCGAAAATCCCAACCGCGACATGATGGAACATCTTTTCCAACTGACGCGCACTGTCAGCCGCCCGATCGCGATGTTTGTCGATCGCTCCGATACGGCGTCGATCGAGGCCGCCGTCGAAGCCGGCGTCTCGGCCTATATTGTCGACGGATTAAAGAAGGAACGCGTCAAACCGATCCTCGATATGGCCGTCAGCCGTTTCAATGCTTTCAGCCGGCTGCAGCGGGAGCTTGCAGATGCCCGCTCGGCGCTTGAAGAACGCAAGCTCATTGAACGCGCTAAAGGCATTCTCATGAAGATGCGCGGCCTTTCCGAGGAAGAGGCCTTCGCCCTGCTGCGCCAGACGGCAATGAATGAAAAGAAGAAGATGTCGGAAATCGCCCAGAGCGTCGTCACCGCGGCGGGGCTTTTGATGTAATGGCCGATATTGCAAATTTCCGGAGGAAACCGGAGTGGATATGATGACGAAGACCGCCAATTCCGGCGGGCTGCCCTTGCCCGCACGTGTAAACAACGAAGGCGCGAAGGTGCTGCGGGCCGGATTCATTCCGCTTGTCGATGCATCGGTTCTGATTGCGGCGGCAGAATTCGGCTTTGCACGGAAAGAAGGCCTGACGCTCGATCTCGTCAAGGACGTCTCCTGGGCAAATGTTCGCGACCGCCTGGCGTTTCGCCAATTCGACATCGCCCATATGCTTTCGCCGATGCCCGTCGCGTCGATGCTCGGCCTCGGCTCCAACCCCTCGCCGACCATCACGCCATTCTCGCTGGGGCGCGGCGGCAATGCCATCACCCTGTCAGCTCGGCTCTTCGAGAGGATGCGCGAGGACGCCGGCTTGCCGGAAACGGCAGGTGCGCTCGACAATGCCCGCGCGCTGGCAAAGACACTGGCAGCAATGAAGGCGCGCGAAGAGCCGCTGGCGACCTTTGGGGTTACCTATCCTTTCTCTTCCCACAATTACGAATTCCGTTACTGGCTGGCGGCAGGCGGCATCGACCCCGACAAGGACGTCAAGCTCGTCGTCGTGCCGCCACCCATGACGTCCGACGCGCTGGCGGCCGGTGCGATCGACGGATTCTGCGTCGGCGCCCCGTGGAATATGGTTGCATCTGAGCGTGGCCTCGGCCGTATTGTCGCCGCCAAGCAGGATATTTGGCCCTCGGCGCCCGAAAAGGTGATCGGCATGCGGCCGGATTGGGCCGAAAGCCACCCCGAAACCGTGTCCAGGTTGGTCGTGGCGCTCGATGCGGCCGCGCGCTGGTGCGACCGGTCGGACAATCACGACGCGCTCGCGGCGGCCCTTGCCGATCCACGTTACATCGCCGCCCCGGTAAATATCATCCGCAGCGTCCTCGCCGGCGAATTCAACCTCGATGCCAGGAGCAATCGGCGCATCATTCCCGATTATTTCCAGTTCCATTCCGGCTTCGCCAATTATCCGAGGCCGAGCCACGCTCTGTGGATATACAGCCAGATGATCCGCTGGGGGCAGGCGCAGACCAGCCTCAACAAGGCGCGGGCCGCCACCTCCGCCTATCGCCCGGATCTCTACCGCGCGGCTCTTGGCGACGATAACGCGCCTGTCGACGCCGATATTCGCGTCGAGGGCGGCGAAGAGGGCGACCGCTTCATGGATGGCAAGGTCTTCGATCCTGCAGAACTGCCGGATTATATCGCAGGCTTTGCCGTCAGGAGCGCCCTGCCCCTCATCTCCGGCAACGACGATATCTGATGGCGAGCCGGTCTGCACAAAACGCCAGCACCGATCGACGCCCACCCTATCGCGACGCACAAAAGATTTGCATCTCCGCAGTTCGCCTGAAAAACGGGCAGAAGCAAAGTTCCCAGAAAAATGGTTTTATTTCAACGCGTTGAAGCGACACTGAAAATCTGGCACGGTGTTTGCATTGCTAGTAGCGCACGGATCAACGGCGATCGGCGCAGAATGAGCACGCAAGCGCTCCTAGAAGATACCGGATCACGGTGCGGCGTGAAGTAAGTCGTAGCGGATCAAAAGTTCAGCAACCGGTATTCGGATTGCTCTGAATAGATAGGGCCGGAAGGCCAATGATTGGGCGCCCAACGGCGGGCGCCACCAGCAAAGCCGCTGAACAGGATTTTTCGCGCGCCTCGTGCAAGCGCGTCCTGACCAGCGGCTTTTTGTTTTAACCCCCAGCAATGGATCGGCACGACCTTGTCGGGCCGCGGAGAAGCTATGTCTGCCATCGAGAAAGCGCAGCCCATGTCCGCCAGCGAACCAGCCAAAGCACTATGGATTTCCACAGTGGCCTTCACCCTCTGTTTTGCCGTCTGGACGATCTTCGCGATCATTGGCATCCGCATCAAACAGGAACTCGGGTTGAACGAGGCCGAGTTCGGCCTGCTGATCGGCACCCCCGTGCTCACCGGTTCGGTGGTTCGAATCGTTCTCGGCATCTGGACGGGACGTTACGGTGGCCGTCTCGTTTATACGCTGACAATGCTTGCCGCCGCATTGGCGACTTTCCTGCTTTCCTATGCCCAAACTTACACGCAGATGCTGATGGCCGGCCTCGGTGTCGGCCTTGCCGGCGGCTCCTTCGCGGTCGGTGTCGCCTATATCTCGCCTTTCTTCCCGGCCGAGAAGCAGGGAACGGCGCTCGGCATCTTCGGCGCCGGCAATGTCGGCGCGGCAGTGACCAAATTCGCGGCTCCGTTCGTGCTGATCGCATGGGGATGGCAGGCGGTTGCGCAGATCTGGGCCGTCGGCCTGGTGCTGATGGCCATCGTCTTCTGGTTCACAACTACAGATGATCCGGCCTTCCGTCTTCGCCGCGAACGCGGCGCCGCCTCGAAGAGTTTTGCCGAGGAATTCGCGCCGCTGCAGAACGTCCAGGTGTGGCGCTTCTCGCTCTATTATTTCTTCGCCTTCGGCGGCTTCGTCGCCCTGTCCCTGTGGCTGCCGCGCTATCTCGTCGGCGTCTACGGCTTCAACCTGGAAACGGCCGGCATGATCGCAGCCGCCTACTCGATCCCGGGCAGCATCTTCCGCGCCTTCGGCGGTGTGCTGTCGGACAAGAAAGGGGCGCGCAGCGTCATGTATGCGATGTTTGCCGTGTCGGCCGTCGCCACCCTCATCCTGTCGCTGCCGGCTTCGGCCATCACGCCTGTTATCTTCATCGCCGTTATCTTCGTGCTCGGCTTCTTCATGAGCCTCGGCAAGGCTGCCGTCTACAAGCACATTCCGGCCTATTACCCCGATAGTGTGGGCGCTGTCGGCGGCATCGTCGGGATGATGGGCGGTCTCGGCGGCTTCATTCTTCCGATCGCCTTCGGCCTCCTCAAGGACATGACCGGCCTTTGGTCCAGCTGCTTCCTGCTGCTCTTCGCGATCGTGGCGATCTCGCTCATCTGGATGCATCTGTCCGTCAAGCAATTGTCGCGCCAAGGGCACTCTTCGCCCGTGGCAGCAACCTGATCCAAGGACTGTAAAATATGACTGAAAAACTCGTTATCATCGGCAATGGCATGGCGCCCGGGCGCATGCTGGAGCACCTCTTCGAGCAGGCGCCGGGACGCTATGAAGTCACGATCTTCAACGCCGAGCCGCGCGTCAACTACGACCGCATCATGCTGTCGCCGGTTCTCTCCGGCGAAAAGGACTACGAGCAGATCATCATTCATGGTGACGGCTGGTACATCAAGCATGGCATCACCCTCTATAAGGGCCACAGGATCGTCAACATCGATCGCGCCGCCAAAACGGTCACCTCCGACCACGGCGTCACCGAAAGCTACGACAAGCTGGTGATCGCCACCGGTTCGGTGCCCTTCATCATCCCGGTTCCCGGCAAGGATCTGCCCGGCGTCATCACCTATCGCGACCTCGACGACGTGCAGGCAATGCTGCTCGCCGCACAGTCACGCGAGAAGGCCGTCGTCATCGGCGGCGGCCTCCTCGGCCTCGAAGCGGCGGCCGGTCTTGCCCAGCGCGGCATGGACGTCACCGTGCTGCACGTCATGCCGACGCTGATGGAGCGCCAGCTCGATCCGGCCGCCGGCTATCTCCTGCAAAAGGCGGTCGAGGAACGCGGCATCAAGGTTATTTGCAAGGCCAATACCAAGGCGATCGTCGGCAACGGCAAGGTCGAGGGCATCGAGCTCGATGACGGCCGCATCATTCCGGCAACGCTTGTGGTGATGGCCGTCGGCATTCGTCCCAGTGTCGGTCTGGCGAAGGATGCCGGCCTTGCAGTCAATCGCGGCATTGTCGTCGATGCCGGCATGCAGACCTCGGATGGCGATATCTTCGCGCTCGGCGAATGCGCCGAAGTTGGCGGCATGGTCTACGGCCTCGTCGCCCCGCTTTACGAGATGGCCCGTATCGCCGCTGCACATCTCTCCGGCGATCGTTCGCCGGCCTTCGTCCATGCGGACACGCCGACGAAACTGAAGGTCACCGGCATCGAGCTCTATTCGCTCGGTGATTTCGCCGATGGCGACGACCGCGAGGAGATCGTGCTGCGCGATGCCAGCGCCGGTGTCTACAAACGCCTTGTGCTGAAGGACAACAAGATCATCGGCACCGTCCTTTACGGCGAAACCGCCGACGGCGCCTGGTTCAACGACCTGAAGAAAAAGGCGACCGATATTTCGGAGATGCGCGAGACGCTGATCTTCGGTCAGGCCTATCAAGGAGGGTCGCCGCTGGACCCTATGGCGGCCGTTGCAGCCTTGCCGGATGACGCGGAGATCTGTGGCTGCAACGGCGTATGCAAGGGAAAGATCACTTCGACGATCACGGGCAAGGGACTGACGTCGCTCGACGACGTGCGCGCCCATACGAAGGCGTCGGCCTCGTGCGGCTCCTGCACCGGTCTCGTCGAACAACTGATGGCACTGACGCTTGGCGACAGCTACAACCCGGCCGCCGTCCAGCCGATGTGCACCTGCACCGAACTCGGCCATGACGACGTCCGCCGGCTGATCAAGGCGAAGGGGCTGAAGTCTATCCCTGCCGTCATGCAGGAGCTGGAATGGAAGACCTCCTGCGGCTGCGCCAAATGTCGGCCGGCGCTCAACTATTACCTCGTCTGCGACTGGCCGGACGAATATGCCGATGACTATCAGTCCCGTTTCATCAACGAGCGCGTACACGCCAACATTCAGAAGGACGGTACCTATTCGGTCGTGCCGCGCATGTGGGGCGGCGTTACCAATTCGAACGAGCTGCGCGCCATCGCCGATGTCGTCGACAAGTTCGAGATCCCGATGGTGAAGGTGACGGGCGGCCAGCGCATCGACCTGCTCGGCATCGAGAAGGAAGACCTGCCCGCCGTCTGGGCCGATCTCGGCAAAGCCGGCTTCGTCTCCGGCCAGGCCTATGCCAAGGGCCTGCGCACGGTAAAGACTTGTGTGGGTTCGGACTGGTGTCGCTTCGGTACTCAGGATTCCACCGGTCTCGGCATCCGCATCGAGAAATTCATGTGGGGCTCCTGGACGCCGGCCAAGCTGAAGATGGCCGTGTCCGGCTGCCCGCGCAATTGCGCCGAGGCAACCTGCAAGGATATCGGCGTCATTTGCGTCGATTCCGGTTTCGAAATCCACTTCGCCGGTGCGGCCGGTCTCGACATCAAGGGCACTGAGGTGCTCGGGCTTGTGAAGACCGAGGACGAGGCGCTGGAGCATATCGTGGCGCTGACGCAGATGTATCGCGAGCAGGCCCGTTACCTCGAGCGCATCTACAAATGGGCCAAACGCATCGGCCTAGAGGAAATCCGCCGCCAGATCATGGACGATGCCGAGAAGCGCCAGGCCTATTACGGCCGTTTCGTCTTCTCCCAGAAATTTGCCCAGGTCGACCCCTGGTCGGAGCGCGTCTCCGGCAAGGACAAGCATGAATTCAAGCCGATGGCGACGATCGGCTATCCGCAGGCAGCAGAGTAAGGAGATGGACATGAATTGGCCCAATGAAAACTGGCACCCGATCGGTGACATCTCCGACATCCCCTTGCGCGGGGCGCGTTGCGTGAAGACGCCGCAGGGCAAGATCGCTGTCTTCCGCACGGCGGAAAATGAGGTCTTCGCCATAGAGGACCACTGCCCGCACAAAGGCGGCCCGCTGTCCCAGGGCATCGTGCATGCCAAGGCAGTCACCTGCCCGCTGCACAACTGGGTGATCTCACTCGAAACCGGTAAGGCGCTCGGAGCCGACGAGGGCGCGGTGCGGACAATACCGGTCCGCAATGAGGACGGCGCTCTCTTCATCGCGCTCGAAAGCCTGATGATGGCGGCGGAATAGATGACGACAGAGGTCAAGACCACCTGTCCCTATTGTGGCGTCGGCTGCGGCGTTGTCGCCACAGTCGATGAGGCAGGCGCAGTGAGCGTCAAGGGTGATCCCGAGCATCCGTCGAATTTCGGCCGGCTCTGCTCGAAGGGGTCGGCGCTCGCCGAAACCATCGATCTCGACGGCCGGCTTCTCTACCCCGAAATATCAGGGGAAAGGAGCGGCTGGGACGAGGCGCTTGATCTCGTTGCCCGGCGTTTTTCCGAAGCGATCGCCGAACATGGGCCGGATTCGGTTGCCTTCTACGTCTCCGGCCAGTTGCTGACCGAAGACTATTACATCGCCAATAAGCTGATGAAGGGCTTCATTGGCTCGGCCAACATCGACACCAATTCCAGGCTCTGCATGTCCTCGTCCGTCGCGGGACATCGTCGTGCCTTCGGCGCCGATACGGTTCCGGGAACCTATGAGGACATCGAACTCGCCGACTTGGTGGTCCTGACCGGTTCCAACCTTGCCTGGTGCCATCCCGTCATCTACCAGCGGCTTGCCGCAGCAAAGGCGGCGCGGCCAAACATGCGTATCGTGGTTATCGATCCGCGCCGGACGATGACATGCGACATCGCCGACCTGCACTTGGCAATCCGGCCGGACAGCGACGTCGCGCTGTTCATGGGGCTGCTTGCGCATCTTGCGACGAGCCCGGCGATAGACCAGAACTATATCGCCGCTCATACGGAAGGTTTCGGCGACGCTTTCGCGGCCGCAACAGCGGTTGATTTCAACGATCTCCTGGAACGGACTGGCCTGCCGGCCATGCAGATCAGGGAGTTTTTCCGCCTATTCGAGATAACGGAGAAAGTCGTCACCTGCTACAGCCAGGGCGTCAACCAATCCTCCTCCGGCACCGACAAGGTCAACGCCATCCTCAACTGCCATCTGGCGACCGGCCGCATCGGCCGCTCCGGCATGGGACCGTTCTCACTGACCGGCCAGCCGAACGCCATGGGCGGGCGCGAGGTCGGCGGCCTCGCCAATATGCTCGCCGCCCATATGGCGATCGAGAATCCGCAAGACCGCGACCGCGTGCAACGCTTCTGGAAGTCTCCGGTCATCGCCGCACAACCCGGCCTGAAGGCCGTCGACATGTTCCGCGCCGTGGCCGACGGGCGCATCAAGGCGCTCTGGGTCATGGCGACCAATCCCGTCGTTTCGATGCCGGACGCCGACAGCGTCGAACGCGCGATCGCGGCCTGTCCCTTCGTCGTCGTGTCCGACATCCTGAAAGAGACGGATACGACCAGGCACGCGCATGTGCTTCTGCCCTCGCTTGGCTGGGGCGAGAAGAACGGCACCGTCACCAATTCCGAACGGCGGATTTCCAGGCAGCGGCCGTTTCTTGACGTTCCGGGCGATGCCAGGGCCGATTGGTGGCAGCTTGCGGAGGTCGGACGCCGTATGGGATTCGGCGCCGCCTTCGACTTGGATGCGCCGGCCGAAATCTTCGCGGAGCATGCAGCGCTTTCGGCCTTCGAAAACAATGGCAGCCGCGATTTCGACATCGGTGCGCGCGCCGGCATCAGCGGCGACGCTTATGATGCGCTATTACCTTTTCAATGGCCGCAACCGGCAGGGACAGCCCCCGGCATTACCCGGTTCTTCGCCGAAGGCGGCTTCTTCCATCCCGATGGCAAGGCGCGTTTTGTTGCAGTGAAACCGCCGGCAACCGATCGCACCAATGCCGATTTCCCCTTCACCCTCAACACAGGGCGCATCCGCGATCAGTGGCATACGATGACACGGACCGGAAAAAGCGCCCGGCTCTCCGCCCACATCGCCGAGCCCTTTGCCGAGATCCATCCGCGCGATGCGATCGAGAGCGGTATATCAAGCGCCGGTCTCGTCGAGATTGAAAGCCCCCACGGCAAGGCGATCGTGCGGGCGCTCGTGACCGACCGGCAAGCGCGCGGCGGCATCTTCGCGCCGATGCACTGGAACGACCAGTTCGCGGCAAAAGCGCGGATCGACGCCGTGGTCGCGCCGATCACCGATCCGCTGTCCGGCCAGCCGGCGTCGAAGAACGTTGCCGTCGCGGTCCGGCCCTTCGGCGCCACCCATTACGGTTTCGCCGTGTCGGCCGTAAAACCTGCCACGCCCGACGCCGACTATTGGGCGCTGGCGAAAGCTGTCGGCGGCTGGAGGCTGGAGCTTGCTTTCAGCGAACCGGTCGAAGACTGGGTCGCCTGGTGCCGGACGGTTTTCGCCATTCCGGCCGAGATCGAACCACTCGGTTACGCCGACCGCCAGTCCGGGGACCTCAGGCTCGCCTTTTTCGATGGCGAGACCCTGC
Source organism: Rhizobium aethiopicum (assembly GCF_900094625.1). Classification (GTDB taxonomy): domain Bacteria; phylum Pseudomonadota; class Alphaproteobacteria; order Rhizobiales; family Rhizobiaceae; genus Rhizobium; species Rhizobium aethiopicum. The sequence continues at coordinate 792,293 of NZ_FMAJ01000001.1, forward strand.
TTGCCGCACTGTTCCTCGCCCGCGAGCCGGTTGCCGTCGCCAGAAACTGGGCGATCTCGCAACTCACCGCCGCGCATGGCGACCTCAGGAAACGCTTTGCGCTGGTCGCAGGTCGCCCCGGCGCCGGCCGGCCGGATCCGGGTGCCACCGTCTGCTCCTGCTTCAGCGTAGGGGTCAATCAAATCGCTGCCGCCGTGCGTGGCGGATGCCACAGCGTCGAGGCGGTCGGCAAGGAAACGAGCGCCGGCACCAATTGTGGCTCCTGCCGCAGCGAAATCGGCAGGATCATCGATCGCTGCCTGGCCGCAGCGGCGGAGTGAACGCGCAGAGGCAAACGACGCGGATGCGAGCGGCTCGCGTGTCAGACCGCGTTCGGGACGACGAGCATTTTGTAGTCGGCTGAGATGCGGACCGAGATTTCGTCATAGGAAGAGATCGTCGGATGCGGCGTCTCCACCTTAGCATGATGTGTTGCCGTCACGACCATGACATCGGCGCCCGCCCCCTCGCCGGCCTTGATGCCGGCTGCGACATCCTCGAACACCAGACAATCCTGCGTGCTGACACCGAGGCGTTCGGCACCGAGAATATAACATTGCGGATCGGGTTTGCCGACCGTCACGTCCTCCGCCGTCACCATGAATTTCGGCAGCGGCAGGCCAGCCGCTTCCAGCCGGCGGCGGGCAAGACGTAACGGCGAAGAAGTGACGATCGCCCAGCGATCCGGCGGCAACGAACTGAGGAAAGAGGCTGCGCCCGGAATGGCAACGACATCGCCGACATCGGCGATTTCGGCCTCGGTCACCAGCCTTGCCTCGTGTTCGGGATCGACGCCCGGCAGGTTCAGCCGGGTGATCGTGTCAATGCCGCGCGATCCGTGCATCTTCGGCAGGAAGGCAGCGACATCGAGCCCATGGCGTCTTGCCCATTCGCTCCAAACACGCTCGGCGGCGAGGATCGAATTGAGGATGGTACCGTCCATATCGAAGAGGAAGGCGGATAGGGCTTCTCGAAGCCACGGGGCATCGGCGTGCACAAGGGCGGATCTCGTTAGGAGGCGTGTGAGATGGGTGTTGCTGTCGCCGATGAAACGGCAAATCGCTGCGTTTTGCAAGTCTCGGAAGGACATCGACGCTGCACAGTTTGCGAGACTTGAGAAGGCCACCGTCCCCGAGGTAGCGATCAAATCGGTGCAAGGTTCGCGTGCAGGTTTTTCAAAAATCTCGGAACAATGGTTCCTTGAGGTGGTTACCAAGAGGTCATCCATGATGCAAATCAAAGGAGGATATCCTCATGACCAAATCCCTTATCGCCGCTTCGCTGCTCGCGATCGGCATGGCGTCGTCAGCCTTTGCCCAGTCGAATCCGGATCCCATCGGACCGACGAATGGCGGCTCGACCGATCCAACTTCGGGCAACTATTCTTCCGATTACACCAACAGTGACAACGGTATGCGTCCGGTCCAGGTCGCGCCCGTCGATCCGACCACGACACAGAGCATCGGCCGGCCGCAGACGATGGAATGCGCCGGAATGCCGCAGCAGGGGTCCGGTGTCGACACGCGCGGCGGTCAGAGCGGCGCATCGATCAGCGAAGCCTGCCGCGAATACGACAACTGAGCAGGCAATCGCCACCTTCCAAACACATCGCGCGAAAGCGCGCCACGCTCGGAAAAGGCCGGCCTACGCCGGCCTTTTTCATGTTGCGGCAGCGATGAAAACACCCTGCGGTGATAATCACCCGGCGCGCACGCCGGCAATCGCCGGCCCGGCCGGCTTGCGGATGCGGCGGAATAACATTAGCGTTCAAAGTGCAACGGCCGGAGGCCGCCCCGAGAAGCTGGCGGCAAGGCTGGCCTGCAAATCATCACCATTCGGCCCGAAGAGCCTTCGATCAGTATCGCAGCAATCCCGACTTCATCCAGAAATACGTCTTTCCCGGCGGCATGCTGCCGACGCGCAATCATCTGGCCAAGCTCGCCAGCAAGGTTGACCTGTCACTGGTCAGGGACTTTGGCTTCGGGCTCGACTACGCCCGCACGCTTGCCGAATGGCGCGAGCGCTTCCGCTCGGTCTGGGAACGTATCCGCTCGATGGGTTTCGACGAGCGCTTCAAGCGGCTCTGGGAATTCTATCTATTTTACTGCGAGGCCGGCTTCCGCGCCTGTAATGTCGATGTGCGCCAGGTCGTGTTCTCGCGCCGTTGATCATTCCGCAGGGTGGGGTGTCGCCGGGTGGCGACCAGCCAGCGGAGGCCGTTGTCGCCAGCCGGTCACACGGTTCACCAGTGGGAAGTAGGCGCCATAAGGGAGCAGACGCGCCAGCTTCATCATCGTGGTGGAGCGCCTGGGGAAAGCGATCTCGAAAGCCTGCGATTTCAGCCCGGCGGCAACCTGGCGGGCGGCCTCCGCGGCCGACATCGGCGTCAGCATGGGAAAGGCGTTCGTCCCCGTTGCCGACGTATCAACGAAACCCGGGCTGACGAGCTGAATGCGGATGCCCATCTTGTCGAGGTCGAATTTGAGGCTTTCGGCCATGTTGATCAAAGCCGCCTTAGTGGCGCCATAGGCAGCCCCCGCCGGCAGGCCGCCATAGCCGGTGACGCAGGAGACGATGGCAATCTGTCCCTGCCCTTTCGCCTTCATATGGCGGATGGCCGGCAACAGACAGTTGACGACGCCCGACAGATTGACGGCAAAGCTCTTTTCGAAATCGGCGCGGTCCAGCTCCTCGGCATGAACAGGCAGGCAGACGCCGGCATTGAGGATCGCCATGCCCAGCGTGCCATGCTCATATTCGATGGACGCCAGGACATGTTCCATGTCCTCGGCATCGCTGACGTCACCGTCGAGAACGATAATGCTGCCGGAAAGGCCGCTGGCTTCGCCCTGCAGCTCGACCAGCTTTTCGTGGCTTCTGGCGGTGACGGCGACCTTGTATCCTTCGTCGGCAAGCTTCAACGCAAGGGCCCGGCCGATGCCGGAGCTCGCGCCCGAGATCCAGACGATTCCATGTTCGGGACGGGCGATGAAATCACGCATGACATGTTCCTCCGGCTCTGCCTGACCACCACGAAAACAGGTCCGGAAGTTTTTGCGTCTCCCGGATTTATGCCTCTATCACACCATTGTGGCTGCTTTCAGCCGATCAGGTCGCCAATCATCTGACGGAAGGAGCCGGTCAGCCGGATCGCCGGCATTTTGGGGTCTCCTGGCCGGCTGCGGCTCAGAGTCCGGAGAGGCGGAGGAAGAGACTGCCGCAAGCCGCCGCTCGTGGTCGGCAATGGCTGTTTCCGACGTGCTTTCCAGCGCCTCTCCGGGCAGCAGTTTCGAGGGCGTTCACCCCCGCAATTGTCCGGCTGCATTTCGAGATGGGAGCGGACGAGCACCCGCGCCGGATCGGGCAAGGAGCCGGCAACGTATTGCGCCATCAATGCGGCGGTTGTGTCGATCTGCTCTTGAAACCATATCGGTTTCGGCCACGCCCTGCTGTCGCGCTGCGTTATCGTTTTCTCTTCATCCATACGGGGAAAGTCAATCTTCGGATCACCGCGGCGCGATGGACTCGCGGTCATGCGCCATTTCCGGCTAGGAAAGCGAAATTTTATCGTGGCCGCCAGGGGCATGGAATAGCATTTCTTGCCAACACAGCCTTGTGAAGGGAAAAGACCGTTCTTAAAGTAAGAGTTCGAAAGAGGCAGATTCCATGACCTTCCATCCCTCCGTCCTCGATGCCATCGGCAATACGCCCCTGATCAAACTCAAGGGCGCCTCGGCGGCAACCGGCTGCACCATTCTCGGCAAGGCAGAGTTCCTGAACCCAGGCCAGTCGGTCAAGGACCGTGCCGCGCTCTACATCATCCGCGACGCGGAGCGGAAGGGGCTGCTTCGGCCCGGCGGCGTCATCGTCGAAGGCACGGCCGGCAATACCGGCATCGGGCTGACGCTGGTCGCCAAGGCGCTCGGCTACCGCACCGTCATCGTCATTCCGGAAACGCAGAGCCAGGAAAAGAAGGACGCGCTGAAACTGCTCGGCGCCGAGCTTGTCGAAGTACCGGCCGTTCCCTACAAGAACCCGAACAACTACGTGAAAGTGTCCGGGCGTCTCGCCGAGCAAATGGCGAAGAGCGAGCCGAACGGCGCGATCTGGGCGAACCAGTTCGACAACGTTTCCAACCGGCAGGCGCATGTCGAAACGACCGCACCGGAAATCTGGAAAGACACCGAGGGCAACATCGACGGCTTTATCTGCTCCGTCGGCTCCGGCGGCACGCTGGCGGGTGTCGCCGCCGGCCTCAAGGCTTTCAAGCCGGACGTCAAGATCGGTATTGCCGATCCTGACGGCGCCGCGCTCTACGAGTTTTATCAGAACGGGACACTGAAATCCGAGGGATCCTCGATCACGGAGGGAATCGGCCAGGGCCGCATCACCGCCAATCTCGAGGGTTTCACGCCCGATTATACCTATCGAATTTCCGATGCCGAAGCTCTTCCCTATCTTTTCGACCTCGTCGAAAACGAGGGGCTCTGCCTCGGTGGCTCAACAGCGATCAACATTGCCGGGGCGGTCAATCTCGCCCGGGATCTCGGACCCGGTCACACGGTGGTGACAATCCTCTGCGACTACGGCAACCGTTATCAGTCGAAGCTCTTCAATCCGGATTTCCTGAGGTCGAAGGGACTGCCCGTTCCGGGGTGGATGGCTGGTTCGTCCGACATACACGTCCCCTACGAGCCCGTGTGAGACTCATGCCCGTCAATGCCCTCTATCGCGACGACTTCTATCTCTCGACATGCGAGGCGGTCGTCACCGCCATTCATGACGACGGGGGCATCGAGCTCAACCAGACCTGCTTTTATGCCACATCGGGCGGCCAGCCTGGTGACATCGGTCAGCTTGAACGCGCCGACGGCACGAAGATCGCACTCGGCCAGACGAAACACGGCAGCAGCAAGGATATCATCATCCATGTGCCGCTCGTAAACGAGCCCCGGCCGGAGGTCGGCGAGGCGCTGGTGTTGCATGTCGATTGGCCGCGGCGCTACCGGCTGATGCGCATGCACACGGCCTGCCACCTGCTGTCGGTCATCTGCTCCTATCCGATCACCGGGGCTGCCGTCGGCGAGGAGGAAAGCCGCGTCGATTTCGACATGGGCGAGACGATCGACAAGGACGAAGTAACGGCCAAGCTGATGGAATTGGTCGGGCAGAACCATCCGGTCTACTTGCAATGGATTACCGACGACGAGCTTGCGGCCAATCCCGACATCGTCAAATCGAAGAACGTGCGCCCTCCGATCGGTCTCGGTCGGGTCAGCCTCGTCTGCATCGGCGAGAACTCCTCGATTGACAGCCAGCCCTGCGGCGGCACACATGTCTCGGAGACGCAGGAAGTCGGCCAGATCCATATCGCCAAGATCGAAAAGAAGGGCAAGGAGAACCGGCGCTTCCGCATCCGCTTCGGCACGCCCGGCGAAGAAGCCTGACAGGGGAGACCAGAATGACTGAGAGCAAGAGCCGTTTCGTCGTCTCGGCCGAATGGCTGCAGGCCGAACTCGGCAAGCCGGATCTGCGCGTGCTGGACGCCTCCTTCTATCTGCCGGCGCAGAAGCGCGACGCGGATGCCGAATATGCGGCCGGCCATATTCCCGGCGCCATCCGCTTCGACCAGGACAAGATCGCCGACCACTCGACGTCTTTGCCTCACACGATCCCCTCGCCCGATTACTTCGCCGCAGAAGTCGGCAAGCTCGGCATCAGCGAGAACGACCGCATCGTCGTCTATGACGGCATCGGGCTGTTCGCCTCGCCGCGCGTCTGGTGGCTGTTCCGGGTGATGGGCGCGAAGAACGTATTCGTGCTCGATGGCGGTCTGGACGGCTGGAGGGCCGAGGGCCGTCCGCTCGAAACAGCGGCCCCCAACTATGCGCCGACGACCTTCACGCCACACTTCGACGAGAGCCGCGTCGTGACGCTCGATACCATGCGCGACATCGTCTCGAGCGGTGCGATGCAGATCGCCGATGCCCGCAGTGCCGGCCGCTTCGCCGCTACAGAAGCCGAGCCGCGTGCTGGCATGCGCTCCGGCCATATGCCCGGCGCTCGCAGCCTGCCCTCCGGCGTCTTCGCCAGTCACGGTCGGTTCAAGTCGCTGGCCGACCTCAGGCAGACGATAGAAGAGGCCGGGATCGATCTCTCCAAGCCGGTCGTCACCTCCTGCGGCTCGGGAATCACGGCTGCGATCATCACGCTGGCGCTGGAGTCGCTCGGCCATCACGACAACAAGCTTTATGACGGTTCATGGAGCGAATGGGGCAGCCGTGACGATACGCCTGTTGTCACCGGTCCGCCGACGCCGGTCAAAGCCTGACCACCATGGGAAAGACGCCCGATTCGCTCAAGGCCCATATCACCCGGCTCGAAATGACGACGGCGCCGAAGGCGAGCATGCCTGTGCCCGTCAACATCCAGACGGCGATCATGCGCGCGCCTGGCATACCGCTGCCTTTCTACCGCTATCTCTACCGGCAGGTGGGCGCGCGCTGGCAGTGGGTGGACCGGCTGCGCATGAGCGACGAGCAGCTTGCAGAAACCCTGAACGACAAACGCAACAATATCAGCGTCCTCTACGTGAACGGCGCACCGGCAGGCTTCTACGAATATTTCTGCGAGGACGAGGATACGATCGAGCTCAGCCACTTCGGCTTGATCGAGCACGCGCTCGGCCTCGGCATCGGCAAATGGTTCCTGCTGCAGGCGCTCTACGCCATCTGGGCCCTCAATCCGAAACGCGTCACCACGACTACCAACAATCTCGACCATCCGCGCGCGCTGCAACTCTACCAAATGTTCGGCTTCTCCCCGGTTTCGACCGGCACCGGTATTGTGCGGCCGCTGAGTGACAAGGAGCTTCTGGAGCTTGCGCGGAAAAGCTGAGGGTTGCTTCCGACGGTCGGCGTCATGCTGACAGTGGCTGTCAGCAGCGGTGTAGATAATCCGGAAGCCGCCGGTTTCTAGCCGGTCGCCATCTCACCGGAAAGCCTCGCTATAGTTGGGCTTCAATCCATATCCGATCGGAGCAGGTCCCGAGATGAAGCCGCACCAACGCATTTTCTTCATCCAGTTTGCCGTCGCCCTTTCCGTCGGTGCCTTTCTCTCGCGATTGCCTGATCTTCAGCGCAAGTTTGGCCTAACCGAGGGTGAACTTGGACTTTTGCTCGCGGTCATGTCATTGGGAGTCCTCTGCGGACTGACGTTTTCGGTGAGGATCATCGAGCGGCTCGGTGCGCGGACCACAGCCTTCGTCACGGTTTTCGGTGCATCCGCGTTTTTCGCGATGATCACCTGGATGCCTTCAGCTCTCCCGGCAATGCCATTGTTCTTCATCGCCGGTCTTTTCACCGGCGCATTCGAGATCAACGCCAATATCGAAACCGACCGACACGAGGCGCAGCTTGGACGCCGCATCATGAGCCGGGCGCACGGTATGTGGAGCCTCGGATTCTTTATGACCGCCCTTGTTGCCGCGGGCATGCGGCAGGCCGCCGTCTCCATCGAACTGCACATCTTCCTCGTCCTCCTGACCGTACTTATTTCGGGGTCGATCGTTTTCTCGAAGATCGAGACCGCCCCTCCGCGGCATGACGCGCACTCCGGAGAGAATCCGCTCGTTGCTTTTCCCACAATCGGGCTGCTGCCCCTCTGCCTGATAGGCGCGGCGCCGCTTTTGGCTGAAGGCGCGAGCGTCGATTGGGCAGCGATCTACATGCGTGACGTCTTTGACGCCGAACCCTTCGTCGGTGGGCTGAGCGTGACGATATTCTCGCTGTGCATAGCGGTCGGAAGGCTTGGAATGGATCCTGTGATCGATCGCTTCAATCCGCACCCGGTCGCAATAGTGCTTCTCGGAATCGTGATCGTCGGGCTTCTTCTGGTCGCGACAGCGGCACATCCCGGCATAGCCCTCATCGGCTTCGGCCTCACCGGCATCGGCTGCTCGTCGGTCTATCCGCTTGCCATCTCGGCTGCGGCCCGGCGCACCGACCGGCCAGCTCCGGTCAACGTCGCAGCGCTGGGGCAGACAACGTTCATCGTATTTTTCGCCGGCCCGCCGCTACTCGGGTTTATCGCCGAATATTTCGGTATCCGCTTCTCCTATTGGGCGGTGGTGCCTGTCGTCGCGACCGCGCTTCTGATCACCAAGGCGCTTGCGGCGGCTGCCATGCCGGTGACAGGAGAGCCGGAACCTGTGCAGCCCCACGGCTGACTGTCGCTGGACTTTAGCGATGAGATCGGCCGCGAGACGGAAAGCAGCTAACGCTGCGTCAGGCTGCTTGGGCGGCGTGGATCATTGCGGCGCTCGAAGTCGAGCGTGCGGGCCGACTGCTCCCGTAGTTTCGCCACCTCCCGGCGCAGAGCCCTGAGTTCTTCCAAGATTTCAGCGTTTTGCTGCGCCAGCAGCGTCAGATCGATTTCGGTCAAGACAACTCTCCTTCCACGAAGCAGCTTCGCAAGAAACGGGTGGCTTATACATGGATGCGGGTGCATGTCATGGCAATCACAAAGGAGATTTGCAATGACCGCCATTCGTTTTGTCGCCATGCCGACCAGTGATGCCGAACACCTCTGGAGCGGCGGCCGCGACGCTTATGACGGGTTGCCCGAGACGATGGTCTCCGACGGCCCGGGTCATCCCTGCCGCCATTGCCTGGCGAATATCGACGAGGGTGAGGAACTGCTGGTTTTCGCTTACCGGCCATTCCCGGAGCTGCAGCCCTATGCCGAAACCGGACCTATCTTCCTGCACAAGCAGCCTTGCCGGCGCTACGCCGCCGAAGAGATCCTGCCGCCGGTGCTGACGACGAGCCGCGACTTCATCCTCCGCGGCTACAATGAAGCCAATCGCATTGTCTACGGCACTGGCGCCGTAACCCTCATCGGCGAGATTGCGGCCTATGGGGAAAAGCTGCTGGCGCGGCCAGACATCGCCTACGTGCATGTGCGCTCGGCGCGCAACAACTGCTTCCAGTGCCGGATCGACAGCTAGCCTAATGGCGCCGGCCCTTGTGGAGACCGGCGCCTAACGCTGAGTCAGGCAGCTTACGCTACGTTCAGCACGCTCTCCGGCGCGAAGGCCTCGTAGCCGAGGGCGTCGGCGACGGGCTTGTTGGTGATGCGGCCCTTGTGCACATTGAGGCCGTTCCTCAGATGCTTGTCTTCGGCGATGGCGCGCAGACCGCGATCGGCAAGCGCGAGACCATGGACCAGCGTGGCATTGTTCAGCGCATGCGCCGAAGTGACGGGTACCGCGCCCGGCATATTGGCGACGCAATAATGCACCACGCCGTCGACTTCATAGGTCGGATCGGAATGGGTCGTCGCATGCGAGGTCTCGAAGCAGCCACCCTGGTCGATGGCGACGTCGACGATGACGGAGCCCTTCTTCATGCCGGACAGCATCTCGCGGGTGACGAGCTTCGGAGCGGCAGCACCTGGGATCAGCACCGCCCCGATAACGAGGTCGGCCGAAAAGACCTCCTCCTCCAGCGCCTGAATGCTGGAATAACGGGTGTGGATGCGTCCGGCGAAAATATCATCGAGCTGGCGCAAGCGCGGCAGCGACTTGTCGAGAATGCTGACATCGGCACCGAGGCCGGCGGCCATCCTTGCTGCATGCAGGCCGACGACGCCGCCGCCGATGATCGCGACCTTGGCCGGCAATACGCCGGGCACGCCGCCAAGCAGGACGCCGAGACCGCCATTGGCCTTTTGCAGAGCAGTCGCCCCCGCCTGGATCGACAGGCGTCCAGCCACTTCCGACATCGGCGCCAGCAGCGGCAGACCACCGCGCTCATCGGTCACCGTCTCATAAGCGATCGCGGTGACGCCGGAGGCGAGAAGTCCCTTGGTCTGGTCGGGATCGGGCGCGAGATGCAGATAGGTGTAGAGAAGCTGACCGTCGCGAAGCTGCGCCCATTCGGACGACTGCGGCTCCTTCACCTTGACGATCATGTCGCACTTTTCGAAAATATCCTTGGCGGAGGCAGCGATCTTCGCACCGGCTGCGGCATAGGCGGCATCATCGGCGCCGATGCCGGCGCCCGCCTTGGCCTCGACCCAGACCTCGTGACCGTGGGCCACATATTCGCGCACCGAAGCCGGCGTCAGACCGACGCGATATTCATGATTCTTGATTTCCTTCGGGCAACCGACACGCATTCGCGTTCCTCTCTTTTTGTCTCCGCGGTCGCGGATCTCCTCTGAGAATGAATCCAACCATCAAGGCCGCGAAATGTCCTTGCAAAGAAGGTTTGCGTAGCTGCGATTTTTCGGTGATTATTGCGTCCTCAATGGAATTTTTCGAAGGTTCTTCGAATGGCCGATCTCGATACCATCGATCTTACGATTCTCAAGGTTTTGCAGGCGAATGCCCGCATGACCAATGCCGAACTCGCCGAAAAAGTCGGATTGTCGCCTTCAGCCTGTTCGCGCCGGCTCGACATTCTTGAAAGAAGCGGTGTCATCGACGGCTATCATGCCCGTCTTTCGCACAAGGCGCTCGACTACAAGATGATCGCCATCGTGCATATTTCGCTCTCGGGCCAGTTCGCCAAGACGCTGGCGGAGTTCGAGTCGGCGGTGAAGCTCTGCCCGAACGTGCTCGTCTGCTATCTGATGTCGGGCGAATACGACTATATCCTCAGGGTCGCCGCCCGCGACTTGGAAGATTACGAGCGCATCCATCGCGACTGGCTGTCCGCCCTTCCGCATGTGGTCAAGATCAATTCGAGTTTCGCGCTCAGAGAAATCATCGACAGGCCGAATGTGGGGCTTTGAGGCCTTGCGTATTTTGCGAATGCCTGACCAGACTTTCGCTGCGCGCGGGCGTCTCCCGCTTATCGGCACATCATGAAATCGAAGACCCAAGGTTATATGTTCGCCCTGCTGGCGCTCACCATCTTTTCGCTGCAGGATGCCATCTCCAAACATCTGGCATCGACTTATCCGCCAATTTTCGTGACGATGATCCGCTACTGGGCCTTCGGGCTTTTCACAGTCATTCTCGCCTCGAAGATGCGCGGCGGTCTCAAGGCGACGGCCCGTACCAAACGCCCCGTCCTGCAGGTAACACGCGGCGTGCTGCTTGCAGTCCAGGTGGTTCTGGCCATCACCTGTTTTGCCGTGATCGGCCTTGCCCGTTCACAGGCGATCTTTTCCGCGACGCCGATCCTGATCGCGCTGCTGGCGATGCCGATCCTCGGCGAGCGGGTCGGGTGGCGGCGATGGGCGGCAATCGGCGCCGGACTTTTCGGGGTGCTGCTGATCCTGAAGCCGGAAGGCGATTTTTTCGACGTGAACTTGCTTCTCGCCGTCGCCTCCTGCTTCAACTTCGCCTTCTACGTCTTCGCCACCCGCCTCGTCAGCCGCGACGATTCGTCGATGACGAGCTTCTTCTATACCGGTGTAGTCGGCGCCGTCGCGATGACGCTTATCGGGCCGTTCTACTGGAGCTGGATGTCATCAGGCGACTGGGGCTGGATGGCGCTCGTCTGCATGACCAGCATCTCCAGCCATTATTTCCTGATCCGCGCCTACGACAGTCTCGATGCCGCGGCCGTTCAGCCGCTGACCTACCTTTCGCTTGTCTACGCCTCGATCATCGGCGTGACGATCTATGGAGAAACGCTCAGTCCCAACATGATCGTCGGCTCGGTCATCGTGGTTGGGGCTGGCATCTTCACGGTGTGGCGCGAGCATGTGGTGGGACGCAGGGCGACCCCAGCCAATTGAGATTTCACTGCAATTTTAGCCAAGCCCCTAAAACCATTTCAATTTTCCGGCGCTATGCTGCTCCCCATGCTTGAGGGAGAACGAATGACTCGCAATCTGAAAATCACTGCCAGAAAGGCCGAGCGGCAAAATTGCCGCGTCTTCGGCCGCGTCAACTATCTGAACAGCCAAGTGAATGCACGCATCCTGAATTTGTCGGCGACCGGTGCAGCACTCGAGATGCAGGGTCCGTTTCATGCGGCCTCCGGCAGCAAGGTGCGTCTCGAGGCCGAGAACCTCGGAATGCTCGAAGGCGTCATTCGCTGGAAACATAATGGCCGCGTGGGCATCCAATTCGACGTGAATTCCAATGCGCGAGCGCAGGTCTCCTCCTATTTTCGCTTTTTCCATAAGGAAATACGACCGGTTCTGGCGGTACGCCAGCTAGTAACGGCTAATCCCAACGGCAAGCGGGCGCCGCAGTTGGCCACGTCGACGCCGAAACCGTAAGGCTGGACCGCCTTTCTGCCAAAGGAGCGGTTGTGGTCGTTCGAGTGGCTGTGTCTGGCCTTGGTGCGGATCCTGCAGGCGAGCAGGGCCCCTTGCAACGGCAGTTATGTCTCCTGCCCCCCGCCCCTCCTCGGATGGAGTTCGGCTAAATAACTTCACTACAAGTTGCTTTCGAAAGCCATTGCGCCCTCGCCGCCGATTGTTTTGCCGTCCTGTCATTTTCGCAGTGTACTCCTCAGCAAATCGTCCTAATGCTGGGGGACCGGACGATGCATGATGTTTCAAGGAGAGCTTTTCCATGTCTTCGATTTTTGATGTCGGCGTAATGAGCCGCCGTTCGCTGCTTGGCGGTCTCGCCGCCACCTCTGCTCTGGTGCTGCTGCACCCTTTCAGCGCGCGCGCCAGCGCCAACCAGGCCCATCTCCGGCTGATGGAAACGACCGATATCCATGTCAACGTCTTTCCTTATGACTATTATGCCGACAAACCCAACGATACGATGGGCCTTTCGCGCACCGGAACGATCATCGACAATATACGCGCGGAAGCGGTCAATTCGCTGCTGATCGACAACGGTGACGTGCTGCAGGGCAATCCGATGGGCGATTACATGGCCTACCAGCACGGCATGAAGGACGGAGACGTCCATCCCGTGATCAAGGCGATGAACACGCTCGGCTACAGCGTGGGAACGCTCGGCAATCACGAGTTCAACTACGGCCTCGACTTCATGTTCAAGGTGCTGTCCGGCGCCAACTTCCCCTTTGTCTGCGCCAACCTGACAAAGGGCCAGCTTGCCTCGGACCCGAAGCAGGACGACCTCTTCTTCAAGCCTTACGTCATTCTGGAAAAACAGATCAAGGATGGCGCCGGCAAGGAAAGCCCGGTCAAAATCGGGTTCATCGGCTTCGTACCGCCGCAGATCATGCTCTGGGATATCAAGAACCTTGAAGGCAAGGCGCAGACGCGTGACATCGTCGAGGCCGCCAAGGCCTGGGTTCCCGCGATGAAGGAAGCCGGCGCCGATATCGTCATTGCACTCTCCCATTCCGGCATCGACGGCAGCGCGCCATCCGACAAGATGGAAAACGCCTCCCTGCATCTGGCCGCCGTCGAAGGGATCGACGCGATCTTCACCGGTCACCAACATCTCGTCTTCCCCGGCCCGAAGAGCTGGGACGGCATCGCCAATGCCGACCCCGTCAAGGGCACACTGCATGGCAAACCCGCGGTAATGGCCGGCTTCTGGGGCTCGCATCTCGGCCTCATCGACCTGCTCTTGGAAAAGGACGGCAACAGCTGGAAGATCGTCGATTTCACCTCGGAAGCACGGCCGATCTATCATCGCGATGACAAGAAGAAAGTGATCGCCGATTACGCCGACAAGAAGGAGGTGGTCGAGGCCGCCAAGACAGAGCATGAGGCGACGCTCGCCTATGTCCGCACGCCCGTCGGCAAGACCTCCGCGCCGCTCTATTCCTATTTCGCGCTCGTCGCCGACGATCCTTCCGTGCAGGTCGTCAGCCAGGCCCAGACCTGGTACATCAAGCAGATGCTCGCCGACACCGAATTCAAGGATCTGCCGGTGCTTTCAGCCGCGGCTCCCTTCAAGGCCGGCGGTCGCGGCGGCGCGGATTATTACACCGACGTTCCGGCCGGCGATATCGCCATCAAGAACGTCGCCGACCTCTACCTCTATCCGAACACGGTGCAGGCTGTTGCCATCACCGGCGCGCAGGTGAAGAACTGGCTCGAAATGTCGGCCGGCATGTTCAATCACATCGAAGCCGGGTCGAAGGACGCGGCGCTGCTCAACAACGACTTCCCGTCCTACAATTTCGACGTGATCGACGGGGTGACCTACCAGATCGATCTGTCGCAGCCGCCGAAATATGATTCATCCGGCAAAACCATCAATGCTGATTCCAACCGCATCCAGAGTCTCGCCTTCAATGGCAAGCCGATCGATCCGGCGCAGAAGTTCGTCGTCGTCACCAACAATTATCGTGCCGGCGGCGGCGGCAGTTTCCCGGAGATTGCCGCGGACAAGATGATCTTCCAGGCGCCCGACACCAATCGCGACGTCATCGTCCGCTACGTCCACGACCAGGGCACGATCAATCCGTCGGCTGATGCGAACTGGACCTTCAAGCCGCTGCCGGGCACGACCGTTACCTTCGAGAGCGGTCCGAAGGCAAAGCAGTTCCTCGCCGCGGTCAAGAGCGTCAAGATCGAGGAGGCAGGCGAAGGAGCCGACGGCTTCTCGAAGTTCCGGCTGGTCCTTTAAGCGAAGGGATACCAATGAAGGCGCGGTCCGGCGCCTTCATCATTCGGCGGCAAGCGGCGGAGCGGTGTCACGCAGTTCCGCCATTTCGGCATGGAAATCGGCCTGGTTTGGGCAGGCTGAAAGCCGCGTGCGGAACGCGTCGATCATCCAGCTGGCGGCAGGCCCGGGCGGGTTGGCGAGCTGACGCATCGAATAGATGGCGTACTCGCCCTGTTCATAGGCATCGAGATCGAGATGGACGAGTGCGCCGCTGCGCAAATCATCATGCATTATAGGAGCCGGAAGCCCGCCCCAGCCAAGACCGGCCTTGATAAGCTGGTGTTTCGTCGCGATATCGCTGACGCGCCAGGTCTTATAGGACAAGACGTTGAAATCCCGCCCCTTTGTGCGGCCTGAGGCGTCGGTGACGACGAGCTGCACTTCCTCGCGCACATCGGCGAGTGTCAACGGCCGGCCGATGCGGGCAAGCGGGTGGTCGGGCGCGGCAACGGGCAACATGAAGGAGTGGCCGATTCGCTCAGTGATGATCGAATCATCCGGCTTGAGGACCGCGCCACCGATGCCAATCGTCGCCTTGCCGCTCAGAACGAGGTCCATCACCATTCCGAGTTCGCCGACATTGAGGTTCAATGAAACGGTCGGAAACCTCTCCCGGAATTCGTGCAGCACGTCCACCACGGCCTGCGAGGGCACCATGACGCTGATCGCCACCGAAACCTCCGCCTCGAGCCCTTCCTTCAGGCTCTTCACGCGCGCCCGCATGACCTGCAGGTCGCCGAGAATTCGTCGCGCATCCTCCAGCATCGCCTTCCCCGCTTCCGTCAGCTTCGGCTGGCGCGCCCCGGAGCGCTCGAACAGCGGCATCTCAAGCTGCGCCTCGAGATTGGCGATCGTGTAGCTGACGACCGACTGCGCGCGATTCAGCGCTCGCGACGCGGCTGAGAAGCTGCCGGTCTCGGCAACGGTCAGAAACACCTGCAACTGGTCCAGGGTCGGGTTCGGAAGCATATCCATCCATTCCATCGATAGTTTCGATCGACATTATCACCGTTTTTTCGATAGCAGGCCAGACTTATTTTCCTTCTCGACACCGCGGCTCACCTCCCAGCAACGGGCCGTCACACCCAATTCGAAAGGAAATGCACCATGTCGTCCATCCTTCTTCTGACGTCCAGCCCGCGGGCCGAATCGCTCTCGACGCCGATCGCCGTCGATCTCGCCGAAAAGCTGAAGAGCCAGAAGCCGGGCAGCGTCGTCGTCCGCCGGGATCTTGCCGCCAATCCGCTTCCGCATATCGATGACCTGTTCACCGGCGCGATCCGCAAGCCGGCGGACGCCCTGACCGCCGAAGAAATCGCAGCCATCAAAACCTCCGACGAACTCGTCGCCGAACTGTTTGCCGCCGACACGATCGTTATCAGCACCGGCCTGATCAACTTCAACATCTATTCCTCGCTGAAGACCTGGATCGACAATGTCGCTCGTGCCGGCGTGACCTTCAAGTACACCGAAACCGGCCCGGTCGGGCTCGTCACCGGCAAGAAGGTCTATGTCGTGCTCACCTCCGGCGGTGTCTACTCGCAGGGACCGGCAGCGCCGCTGAACCATGCCGTGCCGTACCTGAAGTCGGTTCTCGGCTTCCTCGGCATTACCGATATCGAGACCATCTATGTCGAAGGTCTCGCCTTCGGTCCGGATGCTGCCGAAAAGGCCATCGACGCTGCCAAGTCGCGCGTCCAGGAAATCGCCCTGGCCGCCTGATCGGCTCTCAAACGCTGACTGCAGTACAGCGGCCGGCATTCGCCGGCCGTTTGTCATTTGTCGATGCCGGCGACAAAATCACGGATCGTCGCAAGAATTTCCGCCGATAGTTCATCATCGGTGGAAATCCTCGCAAGGCCGATTCCGCCTGCCATCATCGCGAAGGCGATGATCGCCTTGCGCCGCCTTCCTCCTTCGTCCGCACCCGCAGCCTTGCTCGTCAGAGCTTCGAAATTGCGTTTTAGCCCGTCCGTCGCGATCGCCCGCGCCTTCTCGCCGCTGCGGGATAGATCGGAGGTCAGTGCGGCAAAAGGGCAGCCTTGGCCGGGATTGTCGCGATGATAGGCGCTGACATAACGATCTGCGATGTCGGCCGCGGTCATCTCCGCCGGGTTCACCCCCTCGGCCTGCAGCCTGCGTCCCCATGAATCGAAAGCAGACTGGACCGCCTCGGCGACGAGATCGTCGCGGGAGGCGAAGTGCTTGTAGAAGCCGCCGACGGTCAGGCCGGCTTCTTTCATCAGGTCGGCGACGCCAATCCCTTCAAGCCCCTCCTCGCGCAGCCGCTTCGACGCGGTCTCGACGATCTTCTCGTGCGTCTTCTGTTTTTCCAGCTGCGAACGCCCCATCGGAACCTCCCGAATTGCCTCTTGACTTACATGGATTACAATCATAATCCTTGTAGATAACGATCATAATCCAGATCGTTGTCATTTCCAAGAGGAGCATGAATCATGCGTCTAAGAAACAAGGTCGCGCTGATCACCGGCGGCAATAGCGGTATCGGTCTTGCGACCGCCAGGGTCTTCATCGACGAGGGTGCCAAAGTCGTGATCACCGGCCGCAACCCGGAAACGCTTGCCGCCGCCGAACAGGCGCTTGGGTCGGGCGTGCTGGCGCTGAAGGTCGACGTCACCGATACCGCCGCCACCGAAAAGGCCTTCGCGGAAGCTGCCGCAAAGGTCGGCAAGTTCGACATCGTCTTCGCCAATGCGGGCATCGGCGGCGCGACACCGCTTGGTGACACGTCGCCGGAGCAGTTCAACCGGATCATCAGCACCAATCTGACGGCAGTGTTTTTCACCGTGCAGGCGGCCCTGCCGCATCTCAGCGACGGCGGCTCGGTCATTCTCAACGGTTCGGTGCATGCCGTGCTCGGCGCTCCCGGCTGGTCGGCCTATGCGGCGACCAAGGCGGCGGTGCGCGCGATGACGCGCAATATGGCGTCCGAACTCGCGCCGCGCCGCGTCCGGGTCAACCAGGTGACACCAGGCGGCACGAAGACGCCGATCTGGTCGCCAATGGCGCCAACGGAAGATGCGATGTCGGCGCTCGAGGTTCGCATGGGCGGCCTGAGCCCGCTCGGCCGCATGAGCGAAGCCGACGAAATCGCCAAAGCGGCGCTCTATCTCGCCTCGGACGATTCCGCCAATGTTACCGGCATCGAGATCACCGTCGACGGCGGCATGACGAGCGCGCCTTCAGGCGCCAAGATTTTCCGCGCCGCCTGAGCGAGTGGGTTAACCGGGCTCCATGACGCCGGAGCGGCCGACGACGCAGTTGCGGCCGCTCCTCTTCGCCGCATAGAGCCTGCTGTCGGCGGCTGCGAGGACCGCAGTGAAACTCACGCCGTCCTGGTCGGCCGTCGCAACGCCGATGCTGACTGTCACCGGCCTGTCATCCGGCGTCTTGACGCTGGTCTCGATCGTCCAGCGCAGCCGCTCGCCAAGCGATAGCCCTTCTTCATGGCTTGTGCCGGGGCAGACGGCGACGAATTCCTCTCCGCCGAAGCGGAAGATGCGGTCGCTTGAGCGCAGTGTCGTGCCGAGCCGGGCGGCGATTGCCTTCAAAACCTCGTCGCCCTGCAGATGGCCATAGCCGTCATTGACATCCTTGAAATGATCGGCGTCGATAATGAGGACGGTGGCGAATACCCCCTGCTTCAATGCCTCGC
The DNA here is from genome assembly GCF_900094625.1 of Rhizobium aethiopicum. Lineage (GTDB taxonomy): Bacteria > Pseudomonadota > Alphaproteobacteria > Rhizobiales > Rhizobiaceae > Rhizobium > Rhizobium aethiopicum. Next base: position 810,574 of record NZ_FMAJ01000001.1, read on the forward strand.
GCAACATCAGCGGCGCTTCCAGTTCCATACGCGTGCGATCGTAGACGCCGGTGAGCATGTCACGGCCGGTGCGTTCGAGAAGGTCGTTATAGCGCTCGCGGAATGTCAGGTCGCCGAATACGTCGCTGATGGAGCGCGCGGAGGCGTCCGCGCCGACGCGACGGATGCGGTATTCATAGAGCGCGAACAGTCCCGCATAGAGGCAGACGGCGAGCATCTTAGCCTTCCACCCGCCCCAGAATACGGCAATCGGCACATCCAGGAAGTAATGCAGCGCGGCGAAGAAGCCAACCTGATCGAAGGTCAGCAGTATGAAACCCGAGATCATGAAACGCACGACGGTGCGCCGGCGGAAGAAATCACCGAGTTTCTCGTAAAGCAGGATGATGCCGAGCGAATCGAGATAGAGCAGCGCCGTGCCCCAGACCATCAGCCAGCCGATCTCCTTGAGGAAATCGACATCGGGCGTATGGCCGGGCGATATCTGCAACGGTTGGTGCATCTGCAGAACCCAAGCGATGCCGACAGTGAGCAGGTTACCGAGGAACAGGCCGTAGATCGGCTGGCGCACCGTCGCGGCATCCTCCTGCAGGTAAAGCATCAGGATCATCATCAGCTTGCCGGAGAAGAAAACGGAGGAGCCGGGTGACACGTCGCCGAATGGCAGCGACACGTAAAAAACCGCCGCCAGATAGGTTTCCATGAAATGCATGACGCCGAGCGCCGTCAGAAAAACCCCGAGGCCGAGCCGATGGCGGAAATGCAGAAGCGTCACCATCAGCACGAAATAGGCGACGGCTTCGATGACGAAGAGCGCGAGGTTGAATGTCTCCATCACGGCACCGCAGTGTCCGGGAGGCGCCCTCGCGGCCGGGCGGGCGCTGCGATTACGGCAGCGGATCCTTTGATCGATCGTCTGAAAAACTGAAGCACCAAGGCAGCCCTGCAAATCCTGCAGGCGACAGCTTTGGCCGCAATCCTTTAAGATTGGGTGTGCAAGATCGGATGAGCGGGTTCAAGGCCCGGATCACACGCTTGAAACGCAAGGAAATTCGCGCCGATGGCGAAGGTCGCTCGGACCTGGACTCCGGTTTCAGACCTGCCGGATCTTCTCGCCGTCACCGAACAGTGACGGGCCGTGCTGATCGATGATCTGCTGCGCCTTGCGCACCGTGCACTCGATCGCATCGTCGGAGGAGGAGAAGAGATCGGCGCGGATGAAATTGCGCACCAGCACCTCGTCGCCGACCTTCTTTTCTATGCGGCCGGCCAGCCGATATTGGCTGCCTTCCTTACGCGGCTCCGCATAGATCGTGCAATCGCCGTAGAGCTGCGGCTCGCCAGATGGCCCCGCCGCCTGCGAGGCCGGTTTGGACCCGCCGGAGAACATCGAAAAGAGATTTGAAATGAATGAAGCCATGACGCGTCTCTAGCACGGAGGCCTTGCAATCGCCAAGTCAAATGATCAGGTTGGCAAGGATCTCATTTTCGGTGATATCCTCGTAACCCATGCCGGAAGCTTGGAAATTTGCAATTAGCCGGGCGAAATTCTCAGGCGCCTTGGTTTCGATGCCGATCAGGATCGAGCCGAAGTTGCGCGCCGATTTTTTCAGATATTCAAAGCGGGCAATATCATCGTCGGGGCCAAGCAGATTGAGGAAATCCCTGAGCGCCCCGGGGCGCTGGGCGAGCCGCAGGATGAAATACTTCTTCAGCCCTGCGTGACGCATGGCTCTTTCCTTTACGTCAGGCAGACGCTCGAAATCGAAATTGCCGCCGGAAACGACGGCGACGATGGTCTTGCCGCGGATTGCCTGACGGTCCATCGCGGCGACCGCCGTCAGCGACAGCGCGCCGGCCGGCTCCAGCACGACGCCCTCGACATTCAACATCTCCTGGATGGTGACGCAGATGGCGTTTTCCGGCATAAGTCGCACCTGCTCGGCCGGGAAATCGCGAAGGGCGGCGAAATTCAGATCGCCAATGCGGGCGACCGCAGCGCCGTCGACGAAATTGTCGACCTTGGCAAGTGTCGTCACCTTGCCTGCCTCGATGCTGCGCCTGAGGCTTGGGGCGCCGGCCGGTTCGGCGAACACGAAGGCCGACTTCGGCACGATGTCGTCGAGATAACCGGTAATGCCTGCGGCCAGTCCGCCGCCGCCGACCGGCAGGACGACCATATCGGGCACCGTTCCCTCAGGCAGCTGCTGCATGATCTCGGCGGCAACGGTCGCCTGCCCCTCGATGATATCGGCATGGTCGAAGGGCGGCACCATGACGCCGCCGACCGCCTCGACATGCTCGCGCGCCGCCTGATAGCACTGATCGAAAAAGTCGCCGAACAGCCGGATGGTGATGAATTCGGCGCCGAACATGCGGGTTTTGTCAATCTTCTGCTGCGGCGTCGTCACCGGCATGAAGACGACGCCAGGCACGCCGAAATGGCGGCAGACATAGGCGAAACCTTGGGCGTGGTTGCCGGCCGAGGCGCAGACGAAGGTCTTGCCGGCCGCCCCCTGCCCGATCGCCTTGCGGAAGAAATTGAAGGCGCCGCGGATCTTGTAGGAGCGCACCGGCGACAGATCCTCGCGCTTCAGCCAGATATCGGCGCCGTAGCGAGCCGAGAGATGATCATTGAGCTGCAGCGGCGTTGCCGGGAACAGGCTGCGCATTGCCTCCTCGGCGCTTTCGATTTCAAGTCTCGTCACGGGCGTTGTCCATCCTTCGATTAGCCACCGCCGCTATGGCACAGGCCAGCGGGCAAAAGAAGGCCGCTCCGGCCATTTCCGGTTCGTTGAGCGATCGGCTCAGATCCTGATGCCGGCCTATCTTAAGCCAATCGCAAAATCGGCGGCAGATGAACGGATTTTAACTGTCAATGAAAGGGGCTGCCACTTATATGGAGCGATGATGATCTTCAAATTCGCAAGACCGCTCGCCTGGCTGTTGCTCGCCCTCATCCTGTTTGTCACGGTTTCGCCGATCGGGCTGAGGCCGGATACGGTGACGACGGTCGATACGGACCGCGGCGCTGCCTATGTTCTTCTCGGCCTCGCCTTTGCACTCGCCTATCCGAAGCAGTGGAAACTGGTGGCGGTGCTGCTGATCATTGGGGCGGTCGCCATCGAATATCTGCAGTATTTCGCGCCGACCCGGCATCCGCGCCTGCATGACGCGGGCATGAAAGCCATGGGCGCCGCCCTAGGCCTCGTCGCCGGTCGGGTGATTAACAGATGGCGCGTGAGCAGAGCTCCAAACGGCCTGCCTTTCGCAGAACCCTGATGATTGCGGATTCAGAAACCCGGCAAATCCATCGCCCAGAAAAGCAGCGGTATCGCAGCCGCAACAGTTGCAAGAACAAGTGCGACGCTCGTCTTGAATATCCGGACGCGCCGAACCCTGGTCCCGCTCCAATCGTAAACCATCGTCTTACTCCCACAAGACAACACTTACTCGCCGCGGCGCAATCCTTGCACCGAAAATGTCATTGTCAAGCAATAACGCGCTTTTGCGCGCAATATACATCAAAACAGCATCATGGTGCGGGCGACGGGGATCGAACCCGTATAGCCTAAGGCCGAGGGATTTTAAGTCCCTTGCGTCTACCAGTTTCGCCACGCCCGCTTGCGGCGTTTTCAATATCTCGCGTCATTGACTATGGGAAGAGCCGCGGGGCGTAAAAAATTATAGCGGCTCTACCGGCGGCGCCACGGAATGAATGAGCAGGCATTTCAGCGCGAAAGTGACGCATCGGCCGGTGCTAAAGAGCATGATATCGTCCGGCAACCGCTCACACTTTTTGGCGCCACGGGCGAGTGTTTGCAAAGCGGCCTGAGGGCGCTACCTATTGACCAGCCTCACATCACGGAACATCCCATGAGCCATGACATCGTCGTCACCGCCGCCATGCTCGCCATCGGCGACGAACTGCTTTCTGGCCGCACCAAGGATAAGAATATCGGCCACCTCGCCGATCTGCTCACCTTGTCCGGTATCGATCTCAAGGAAGTGCGCATCGTCGCTGACGACGAGGAGGCGATCGTCGAGGCGCTGAATGCGCTTCGCGCCCGATATGATTACGTCTTCACCTCGGGCGGCATCGGGCCGACGCATGACGACATCACTGCCGATGCGATCGCCAAGGCTTTCGGCCTACCCTGCGAACATGACGAAACGGCAATGACGCTGCTGGCCGATATGTACAGACGCCGCGAGATGGAGTTCACCGAGGCGCGCCAGCGCATGGCGCGCATGCCGCGGGGTGCCGTCCATATCCCCAATCCGGTGTCGACCGCGCCGGGCTTCATCATCGGCAACGTCTATGTCATGGCCGGCGTGCCGCAGGTCTTTCAGGCGATGGTCGACAATGTGCTGCCGACACTTCGGACCGGCACGCCGGTGCTCTCGCTCGCTATCGCCTGCCCTTACGGCGAAGGTGATATCGGCACGCCGCTTGCCGCGATCCAGAAAGCGCATCCGGACACCAGCATCGGTTCCTACCCGCGTTATATCGGCCAGAAATTCTCGACCGAGATCGTCGTGCGCGGCCGCTCGCAGGCGGCGATCGATGCGGCCGGCGCCGAGGTCCATGCGATGATCGACGCCATCCGCCGGAACAGGGAGATCGCAGAAAACCATTCCGCCGAGGCTTGAGGGGCCGGCCTTGATCCCGTCAAGGAACGGGAGAGCGGTCCGGTGCATTCCTTTCCCGCGCACCCATTTCAGCGCAAGGAGAATTGATATGTCTTACAAAACCATTCTCGCCATTCTCGATACAGCGGACAATAGCGCCGCCGTTGCCGATTTCGCCTTTGCCATTGCCGCAGAAAGCGGTGCTCACGTGATCGGCCTGCATGCCGAAACCATATCGGCCGTGCCGCTGGTGGCGCCGATGGAAATTCCCGATCCCGTCGCGGTGCAGGCGCTGCAGGATATGGCGCATGGCGAAACGGTCGCCGTCGAGCGCGTCTTTCGCGCCAAAGCGCAAGCCGCCGGAGCCTCCTCCGAATGGCGCAGCTTCACCACATCAACCGGCTACGGTTCCGCACCGCTGATCGAAAGCGCGCGCAGCGCCGATCTTCTGATCGCCTCTCAGGCCGACCCGGCCAACGCCTCCGACAGCCTTGTCGATGTCGACAGCTTTCTCTTCGAAACCGGCCGTCCGGTGCTGATGATACCCTATATCATCCGTCAGCCCAAACCGATCAGACGCGTGCTGATCGCCTGGAACGGCTCGAAGGAGGCGGCGCGCGCGGCTTTCGACGCGTTGCCCTTCCTGAAGACGGCCGAGGCGGTGGAGATCTTTTCGGTCGATCCGGTCGAGACGACGCTGCCGCTGACATCGGGCGCGGAAATTGCCGCCGCCCTTGCCCGCCACGGCGTGAAGACCACGCTTTCGACGGCCCATAGCGTGGACAAGAGCGCCTCGCACGTCATCGAGAACCGGCTCTCCGACAGCAGCATCGATCTTCTCGTCATGGGCGCTTACACGCATTCCTGGCTTTGGCAGATGATCTTCGGCGGCACGACAAAGACTTTGCTGCAATCAATGACGGCGCTGACGCTGTTATCGCGATGACCCTCTTGTCGCAATTACCGGCACTCTTGCGTTTTGCCGGCAAATCCCGCTAATTGCAGCGACCGATGAGGGCTTCCAGCCTCGGCCGATCTCGCGCAGTTGCCGTTGCGCGATTTTCCGCTTGCCGATCGCCGCGCCAAGCCCGTCCGGTCGCCCGCAAACGGCGTGTCGTCTCTATCATCCCGCGGAGCAGCCCGATGTCCCTTCCCGATAAAGCCTTTCCCGTTTCCTGGGATCAGTTCCACCGCGACGCACGCGCGCTCGCCTGGCGGCTTGCCGGCCTTGAGCAGACGTTCAAGGCGATCGTCTGCATCACCCGCGGCGGCCTTGTGCCGGCCGCGATCATCTCGCGCGAACTGAACATCCGCCTGATCGAGACCGTGTGCATCGCCTCCTACCATGACTATGTGAACCAGGGCGACATGGTGCTGCTCAAGGGAATTGCGCCCGAGCTTGCCGAAAACGGCGGCGAAGGCGTGCTCGTCGTCGACGATCTGACGGATACCGGCAAGACCGCCGCTCAGGTGCGCACCATGCTGCCGAAGGCGCATTTCGCCTGCGTCTATGCCAAGCCGAAGGGCGTGCCGACCGTCGACACTTTCATCACCGAGGTCAGCCAGGACACCTGGATCTATTTCCCCTGGGACATGGGCTTCACCTATCAGGAACCGATCGCCAAGGGCGCGCGTTAACCGCCGCCATCCAGAGTGCGCCGGACTTGTCGGCGCACTTCGACAGCGCTCGCTTCCTCAGCGAATCGGCATGCGCATTTGCGCCGGAAATGCCATCACAAGATTTGCCGCAGGACGCTTTTTTGCCGCTGCGGCATTTTCCTCAGCAGGCGACGCCTGCAAGTCCTTGTATTTTCAGCACTCCCCGGCTTTCCCCAATCTCCACAGGCGCATCCACAAGATGTTGTGGTTACCATTCAATTAAAAACCAGCCCTTGACGGAATCAGCTGTTTCAAACTTTACTGTTCGTGATGTTGCGGCGGCGACAGGACCGGAGGTAACGAGCCCGGTTCCCTTTGAAAAACAAGACGCAGATTGAGGGCGTTGTGCCGGAACCGGTTCAGGCCCGAGGGAATCTTTGCGCGGTTTTCAGCCTCCAAAAAAAGTGACATCGGGACTGGCGATAATAAGCTGTTAATACTATATTTAGTGTTTGCAGCCACCATCACCACAATATACAGGAAAGCCATCTCCGGATGACACCCCCTGTCACGATACGGAAACGAAACTGGCTGCACGACCACAATGTGCCGCCGGATAGCAATTCTGCGCCCCGGGGACGGGCGCCAACGCGAGGTCAAGACTATGCGCATCGAACGTCGTTTCACGAAGGCCGGCCAAGGCGCCTATGCGGATATCGAATTCCGCAAGGCGACGAGCGAGATCAAGAACCCGGACGGGTCGATCGTCTTCCGCCTCGAGAATATCGACGTTCCCGCGCAGTTCTCGCAGGTCGCCACCGACGTTCTGGCGCAGAAATATTTCCGCAAGGCCGGCGTCCCCACCCGTCTGAAGAAGGTCGAGGAAAACGATGTTCCTTCCTTCCTGTGGCGCTCCGTTCCCGATGATGCCGCGCTGAAGACCCTGCCGAAGGAGGAGCAGACCGGCTCCGAAATCGATGCGCGCCAGGTCTTCGACCGCCTTGCCGGCACCTGGACCTATTGGGGCTGGAAGGGCGGCTATTTCTCTTCGGAAGAAGACGCAGCCGCCTTCAAGGATGAACTTGCCTATATGCTCGCCACCCAGCGCGTTGCCCCGAACTCGCCGCAGTGGTTCAACACCGGCCTGCACTGGGCCTATGGCATCGACGGTCCCGGCCAGGGCCATTTCTACGTCGATCCCTTCACCGGCAAGCTGACCAAGTCCAAGTCGGCCTACGAACATCCGCAGCCGCATGCCTGCTTCATCCAGTCGGTCGAAGACGACCTCGTCAATGAAGGCGGCATCATGGACCTTTGGGTGCGTGAGGCCCGCCTCTTCAAATACGGCTCCGGCACCGGCTCCAACTTCTCGATGCTCCGCGGCGAAGGCGAAAAGCTTTCCGGCGGCGGCCGCTCCTCCGGCCTGATGAGCTTCCTGAAGATCGGCGACCGCGCCGCCGGCGCCATCAAATCGGGCGGCACGACGCGCCGCGCCGCCAAGATGGTCGTCGTCGACATCGACCATCCGGATATCGAGGAATACATCAACTGGAAGGTCAAGGAAGAGCAGAAGGTTGCCGCTCTCGTCACCGGCTCGAAGATCGTCGCCAGGCACCTGAAGGCGATCATGAAAGCCTGCTTCAATTGCGAAGGCGACAACGGGGATTGCTTCGACCCGGCCAAGAACCCTGCCCTGAAGCGCGAGATCCGCGCCGCCAAGAAGGACCAGGTTCCGGAGAACTATGTCCAGCGCGTCATCCAGTTCGCCCGCCAGGGCTACAAGGATCTTGAATTCAAGACCTACGACACGGACTGGGATTCGGAAGCCTACCTCACGGTCTCGGGCCAGAACTCCAACAACTCCGTCTCGATCAAGGACGACTTCCTTCGCGCTGTCGAGAATGACGGCGAATGGAAGCTGACCGCCCGCAAGGACGGCAAGGTCATGAAGACGCTGAAGGCGCGCGACCTCTGGGAAACGATTTCCTATGCCGCCTGGGCTTCGGCCGATCCGGGCATCCACTTCAACACGACGATGAACGACTGGCACACTTCGCCGGCCGGCGGCCCGATCCGCGGCTCGAACCCGTGCTCGGAATATATGTTCCTCGATGACACGGCCTGCAACCTCGCTTCGCTGAACCTCCTGCAGTTCAAGGACAAGGCCACCAAGCGCATCAATATCGGCGATTATGAACATGCGGTTCGCCTGTGGACCGTCGTGCTCGAAATCTCGGTCATGATGGCGCAGTTCCCATCGAAGCGCATTGCCGAACTCTCCTACGAATACCGCACGCTCGGCCTCGGCTACGCCAATATCGGCGGTCTCCTGATGTCGTCGGGCATTCCCTACGACTCCACAGAGGCCCGCGCCATCGCCGGTTCGCTGACCGCGATCATGACCGGCATCTGCTATGCGACCTCGGCTGAAATCGCCGGCGAACTCGGCCCGTTCCCGAACTTCGCGCCGAACCGCGAGAGCATGCTCAGGGTCATCCGCAACCATCGCCGCGCCGCCTATGGCGAAACTTCCGGCTATGAGGCGCTGTCGATCGATCCGGTCGCGCTGATCCATTCGGAAAACCCCGACCAGGATCTCGCCGCCCATGCCAAATCCGCTTGGGACAAGGCGCTCGAGCTCGGCGAAAAGCATGGCTACCGCAATGCCCAGGTCTCGGTCATCGCCCCGACCGGCACGATCGGCCTCGTCATGGATTGCGACACGACGGGCATCGAGCCCGACTTCGCCCTCGTCAAGTTCAAGAAGCTCGCCGGCGGCGGCTACTTCAAGATCATCAACCGCGCCGTGCCGGAAGCCCTGCGCACGCTCGGCTATTCCGAAAGCCAGATCGCCGAGATCGAGGCCTATGCCGTCGGCCACGGCAACCTGAACCAGGCGCCGGCGATCAACCCGTCGACGCTGAAGGCCAAGGGCCTGACCGACGAGAAGGTGGAAGCCGTCAATGCTGCGCTGAAGAGCGCCTTCGACATCAAGTTCGTCTTCAACCAGTGGACGCTCGGCGCCGACTTCCTGAAGGAGACGCTGAAGGTTTCCGACGAGCAGCTCGCCGACATGAGCTTCAACCTGCTCGACCATATGGGCTTCTCGAAGAAGGACATCGAAGCCGCCAACATCCATGTCTGCGGTGCGATGACGCTGGAAGGCGCGCCGTTCCTCAAGGCCGAACACCTGCCCGTCTTCGATTGCGCCAACCCCTGCGGCAAGATCGGCAAGCGCTACCTCTCTGTGGAAAGCCATATCCGCATGATGGCGGCCGCCCAGCCCTTCATCTCGGGCGCGATTTCCAAGACGATCAACATGCCGAACGAGGCGACCGTCGAGGATTGCAAGAACGCCTATATGCTGTCCTGGAAGCTCGGACTGAAGGCGAACGCCCTCTACCGTGACGGTTCGAAGCTGTCGCAGCCGCTCAACGCCTCGCTGATCGAGGACGAGGACGACGAGGACGCGCTGGAGGAACTGCTGCAGGCGCCGGTCGCCGCCCAGGCTGTCACCGTCACCGAGAAGATCATCGAGCGGGTGATCGAGCGGGTTTCGCGTGAACGCGAAAAGCTGCCGAACCGCCGCCAGGGCTATACCCAGAAGGCTGCCGTCGGCGGACATAAGGTCTATCTCAGAACCGGCGAATTCGGCGACGGCCGCCTCGGCGAAATCTTCATCGACATGCACAAGGAGGGTGCAGCCTTCCGCGCGATGATGAATAACTTCGCCATCGCCATCTCGCTCGGCCTGCAATATGGCGTGCCGCTCGAGGAATATGTCGAGGCCTTCACCTTCACCAAGTTCGAGCCGGCCGGCATGGTCATCGGCAATGACGCGATCAAGAACGCCACGTCGATCCTGGACTACGTCTTCCGCGAACTGGCCGTCTCCTATCTCGGCCGCCATGACCTCGCGCATGTCGACACGTCGGATTTCTCGAACACCGCGCTCGGCAAGGGCATCCAGGAAGGCAAGACCAACCTGCTCTCCACCGGCTGGACCCGCGGCTACAAACCGACCCTGGTCTCCGGCACCGGCGGCGAACGCCAGGCGGGCGAACCGAAGGGTGCCGCCACCGCAGCCCCTGCCCGCGCCGCTTCCACCGGCACGGTAACCGCCTTTGCAGGTGCCGCTGCCCGCAAGCTGGAACCGACGGTTGCCATCTCCACCTCTGAAATCGTCGCCTTCAAGCGCGATTACGAGGAGCGCGCCAAGGAATTGGCGGAAGAGATTGCCGAAGAGGTCCTCGAGGAAATCGCCAGCGACGCAACCGCCCTCTTCTCCGACAAGGCGGAAGCAGACGCGGCAACGGCCAAGACGGAAGCCAAGAAGGTGGAAGCCGAACGCCGCCAGCGCTCGATCATGCAGGGGTACACGGGCAACATGTGCTCGGAGTGCCAGAACTTCACGATGGTTCGGAACGGCACTTGCGAGAAGTGCGACACGTGCGGTGCGACGAGCGGGTGCAGCTGATTTTGAGAATAAATTAGAGCAAAGCTGATGGGAAACCGACGCTAGCTCTGGTCCGCGAGGTTGAGCTTGATTTCGGCTTCGGACAAAACGGGTGCTCCGGGAGTCAACGTGAAACGAACCGACGACATCGGCCCGCGATAAAATGACGCTGAACCCCATGCTGCCGAAACACCGCCTCATCCTTCTGCGCCACGCCAAGTCCGCCTGGCCTGACGGTGTGGCCGACCGTGAACGGCCATTGGCGGGTCGCGGGCGCAAGGCAGCACCTGTTATCGGCACCTATATGGTGCGGGAGAAGCTGATCCCCGATCTCGCTCTCGTCTCGCCGGCCCGTCGGGCGCAGGAAACCTGGAAGCTCATCCGCAGGGCCCTTTCGAAAAAGGTCTCTGAACGTGAGGCGGCGGATATTTACGAGGTGTCGGCTGAGCGCATCCTCGATGTGATCCGGGCCGTCGAACCTGGTATCCGCACGCTGCTCATCGTCGGCCACAATCCCGGCATGGAAAATGCGGCCTCGCTTATCATGGGGGACGGCGATGCCGATGCCGTGGGACGCATGCGGGAGAAGTTCCCGACGGCGGGACTCGCCGTCATCGACCTCGATCTCGACGGATGGGACGAGATTGCGGCGGGCACCGGTTATCTCGAGCGGTTCGTAACCCCGCGATCATTGGGATAATAAGGCTACTTTCCGGTTCTAATTTGGTGAACATGGTGCACGGTCCTGATTCTTTCCGCGTCGGTTCCGAATGGGCCGTTCACGGCAGAATGGTTCAACAAGGCCGAATTGGCCGGAGAACCCTTTCTCGTCGACGATTGGCATCGGTCCTACAAGGTAATCCGTTGCGGGCATCTCTTCCCCTATATGGTGGATTGCCATCCGCGGGGCAGCCGCTTCCCTCACCCCGTCAGAGTACCGCCTTCGGGCTCTCCTGGCCGGTCCTCCGGCCGTTGTCAAAAGGGCAGAATGTCGAACAGGCGCTTGCTCAACCTGGCCGCCCAAGACGGCTTTACCGTGCCGGCAATCAATGGCGGCCCGGACGATGGAGCCAAGGGCGATTGGTAGAACCGGTTGAGCATCGCATCGCAGACGTAGTGCCCCCAGTTCGTCAGATGCTCCGTCTCTCTCGCACCGAGGAAATGGAGGTAGGTTCCGACCTCCGGGGGCACGACTGATGCCGGCGGCAGGGTGTAAGAGGCATATGGCTTGAGTTCGGCGTCCTTGCTGTCGATCGACCAGTAGACGCCGCGCGTTCTTGAGCGCAGAGCCGATTTCGCGGAATCGTTTAGGCCAAGAGTCTCGGCTCGTTTTGCAGCCTTGAAGCCGCCGATCAGGTCTCGCCGCCTTAACGACCGCACCTGATTGTCCATCGTATCGACCACCCGCTTGAGCTGGGAGAGATAATTCCAGTATCCGCGGGTGGAGGTCCGCCAAGGCGCGCCGGCGTCGCTGACGAACAGGCAGTCGCAGCGTTTCAGCGCCGGCTCGATGCCGTGATTGTCGTAAACGCCGCCGTCGCTCAATATTGCCTTTTCCGGAGCAACGGGATCGCCGACCGTGTCATCGAGCTTTTCCCTTTTCCAGGGAAATTGCGACAGATCCAATCGCAGCGGCGACAGCACCGGAGGGAATGCAGCCGAAGCGGCAACCGCGGTCGCGAGCGAAAGTGTCGGATGAAACGACAGGCCGATCCTGTAGTCGGCTATATAGCGGTTCGACATCCGGAAGAGCGAGCCGGTGCTGAGATTGCTGGCGCAAAATACGAACCAGGGCGAGCTCGGAAGATCTCTGAGGATTGGCGACCTTCCATCAAACAGATGTCGCTCGTAGAGTTTGGCGGTTTCCTCGGCCGCGCTCGAGAACGGATTGAACACCCCTTTCAGAAAGCTCGGCCCATCCGCAAATACCTGGCTGAAGGCCAGAATGCGATCTACGTATTCCGTCTTGAAGTTGACGGCGACCTCGTTCTGGAACACCAGCCGTGGCCACACATAGGCCAGCAGACCGGACGCAATGGATCCGCCCGAAACCGATGAAATCATATCGAGCTTTGCCAGAAGACCGGCCTCGTTGAGCCTGGCAAGCGATCCCGCATGGAAGAGCATGGCCCGATAGCCGCCGCCGGAAAGGCAGAGGCCGAGCTTATAGCGCTCGGCAGGCCTCTCGGGATCGTCGGATCCCGTAGGTGCGGTGTCTGCCTGGAAATGCTCGTCCTCTGACATTGATTTATCGTGTCACATTGAAAAGGATGGCGACAGCCGATCTATAACAGAAAAAACCGGTGCGAAGGTGTCGGAGCGGATTCGCGTAGAACTTGGCGGCCTGAACCCTTCTCTCCCCTCATCCGCCATTGCGCGGATTGACCGAAGCCCACCTCTCGCTGCCCTGATCGGGCTTGCAAAAGATTGATCACGGTGTTGAATAGTCATCACAAACGTTGGGGGAATCGATGCGCTACATCGCGGCTGGGTTGTTGTTTCTATGCGCATTCCCTTTATCTGCAGCAGAGATCACGCGACAACCGCTGGAGAATGATACCGACCTGATCTCCATCACGGGCGTCTTGAACGACGGTGACGAAATCGCCTTCAGAAATCTGGCCGCGGCCTCCCGCAAGGCCCTTGTCTTCCTGAACAGCGAGGGTGGGGATCTGAAAGCCGGGATCGAGATCGGGCGCGACATCCGCCTTCGAGGCTTTGCGACTGCCACCCCGCCGGGGACCTTGTGCGCGTCGGCTTGCGCCCTCACCTGGCTTGCGGGGTCGCCCCGGTTTCTTCAGCCCGACTCCAATATCGGCTTCCATGCAGCCTTTCGTGTAGTGGACGGCAAAGCAAGCGAGAGCGGCGTCGCCAATGCACTGGTCGGAGCTTATCTCAACCAGCTAGGATTACCCGAGACTGCCATCGCCTACGTGACGTCGGCACCCCCTGAAGGCATCGCGTGGCTGACGGCCGCCAAAGCGCAGGCCGTGGGCATCACCTACCGCGCGATTGACGAGGACGGACCTGATCCGGCGTCGGAGGGGCGCAAGACGTATCCGCACGATCCCATGGGCACCGTGACGGCCTTCTACTCCGCGCTCGCCGCAGCCGATGGTGAAACCGCCTCGGCCCTAGTAATTCCGGAAAAACGCGGCAAGGGCCCTTTCAACGAGGCGTCGATCCAGGCCTTCTACGGCGCGATGTCGCAGCCGCTCAAGCTCACCGGCACGGCGCTGCGCGGCGATGACAACGTCCGGGTTTCCTACGAATACGTTACCAATGACGGCCGTCGCTGCAAGGGTCGCGCTGATGTCCAGACCACCTATGTGTTTGGCAAGACCCTGGTCTCGAGGATCAAGGTGCTTGATGGCTGCTAGCCAGATGCCCTCGCTCTAAAGCAGTCAACGACCGCCCGCTCTTTCCCTCGGGCGGACTGCGGCACCTGCAGTCATTGCCTGCGGGACCGGCGCTGCTTACTCGTCATATCTCCGGGAGTTGGCATCACATTTGTGCCATTTCATGTCCATGCCGGCTTCGTCCTTATGGCCATAACACCAGTCGAGGCGATCGAGCAACGGACCGAGCTGATCGCGCCTTTTGCACGCCCGTAGCGTCGCGGCGCCCTCGCGGTCGAGGCTACCGCGGCAGATGTCGTCCAGCCCTATCCACTGATCAATCAACCGATCCGGCGCCTTGGCCCCCTTGTCCGTGGCGAGCACCTTTCCGGTCTCGGACTCGATCTGCAGAGAGGCCGTGTTCCATACGTAAGAGAATTCCGCCATCCCGGCGGACGTCTTACCCGTTCCCTTGTTTCGGGTAAACCACTCGACAATTCCCGACATTTCGCATTTTCCGGCACAGCTGGCAGTCACGGAGCCCGGCTTGACGCTGTAGATGCGCTCCGGCCAGCGTTGGGCGAAGACTGCCTTTTCCTTCAGGACGGCGTCTTTGTCGACCGAGCTTCCGAAGAAGGAGACCTCGTCGGCATAGACGCCATTCATAAAGGCCCACGCCGAGGCGCTGTCATTCGACCATTCGTCATTGTATCGGTTTGCGAAATCAACCGCCTCCGTGGTCAGGTCTCCGGGTTCCGGAACACCCGCCTCCTCGGGAGCGCCTGGGTCCAGTGGCGTGGCGGCGGGTGTTGCGCTTACTTCAGGCGCGGCGTCCGACGGTGGCGACGCGTTGTTCTGTGGCGAGGGTATGTTCTCGGGCGTGTTGATATTCCAGTCACGCATTTCCGCAGCGGTGAGATACCGTATGTCGGAACTGTCGATCGACAGGCTGAGCTGCAGCAGATTGGGGCTTACTCCCATGTCGGTGAGATAGCCGATGATCTCGCCGGTCAATAGTTGAACGGTCGAGACGGCCAATTTGTTGTCCATGGGGATATCGTCGGATAGGGAAACCCGATGCACGCCGATCGAGCCCGTCTCTGCAAACCTTTCGACGCCACCGACGAAGGCGAAGGCGCAAGCCGATGCACATTCCATGGCTCTGATCTGGAGCGTTCTTGCATTCAGCGCGCGGATGGCGCGGCCGAAGCTGATCGCGGTGACCACGTTTCCGCCGGGCGAGTCAAAGCTGATGTAGTCCGCTTGGTACTGCCTGTATTCGTCGACAAGCTTCGTCGGATCGTCGGAGAATTCAAACACGCCCTTTATCACCAGGCCACGCTCTCCCGGCGCGCCGTCCAGACGCTGGTAGGAAATGGCCGCATGCCCCTGCCCAGCCAGGGCGATGAACGCCGGCAGCATCGATATCAACGAGACGAGTTTCCGCATTCTTCCCCAGCCCTCGAGCACCCGTACTTCTCCTGTCGTCATTCGCAGCAAATCTTGCGCAGGTCTGTATCGCCGGATGATGGAAATCACCTGCTCCACCCCAGCCTCATCCGCGACCGACCAATGCCAATTACGGTCCGAAGAACAATAGCTTCGCAGAGAATGTTGACAGCTGCCCCAGCAGCTCCGATCAATGCACAAGAGCGATCTTCTGACAAGCGTCACAATCAGAAGTGATGAGACAAGTAAATGCCGGGCCTCGCCGAAAAGGGATCGCAGCGCACAAGGCATCATAGACGCCTGCAATCGATATCGGCTATGTCGCCTGCATCGACACATTGACCAGCGAGGCCGTTCGTGACTTCTACCTATGACAATCACGCCCTCGACCTGCGGAATGATCCCGATTTCTTCTCCCTTCTTACCGGCAGCTACCAGCGCATCGTCGGCCGCCACCTTGTCGAGGCTGAGCAAGGGCCGGACTGGCTTTACCGCCATGCGCCTTTCGTGGTCCTTGCGCACAACACCCTGCCCGACCCGCGCTTCATCTACGCAAACCGGACTGCGCAGAACTGCTTTGAATATAGCTGGGACGAATTCATCATGCTGCCGTCGCGGCTTTCGGCCGAGCAGCCTGATCGCGCCGAACGCCAGCGGCTGCTGGACGCGGTCACGCGCGATGGTTTCGTCGATAATGGCCGCGGCGTCAGGGTGGCGAAATCGGGGCGCCGTTTCTGGGTCGAAAATTTCACTGTCTGGCAGCTCGTCGATGGCGCCGGAATGCGGTTGGGCCAGGCTGCGATATTTTCATCGTGGCGGGACGCGTAGTTCTACGGTTTCACGCGGTCCGGATGCGCTGCCTGGAAGGCGGGGAGTTCGGCGCATCTGGCGTCGATATCGCTGATGCGTCTGAAAGCACTGATATCAACGCCCCAGCGGCGGGCATTGTAGACCTGCGGAACAAGGCAGAGATCGGCCATCGACGGCCTGCCGCCAAAGCTGAACGCGCCATCGGATTCGCCGAGCATGGTCTCCAGCTTGCGAAGTCCATCGCCGATGAAATGCTTCATCCATTCCTCGCGAGCCTCGGCCATGTCGGTGAGCGTCAGAAGATGCGAGACGACATGCAGGTTGCAGATCGGGTGGATGTCCATGGCAACCGCATATGCGAGGGCGCGCACTCTGTGGCGATCGAAGCTATCCGACGGCAGCAATCCGTATTCCGGCCGAGACTCGGCCAGATATTCGATGATGGCCAGCGACTGTGTTAGCGTTTTCCCATCGATCACCAGTGTCGGCACGAGCCCCTGCGGGTTGAGCGCGAGATAGTCCGGCATCCTGTGCGCACCGTCGAGCAAGTTGATCGGCACGGTCTGGTAGTCGAGGCCCAGAAGATTGAGCGCGATCCGCACGCGATAACTCGCCGACGACCGCCAGTAGTCGTAGAGAATGATCTCGTTCATTCCCGGTCAGCTCCCTCGTATTTTCCGACCGTCTGCTCGATTGCCCCGAAGATCGAATGGCCGGCATGATCCTTCATTTCGATGCGGACCTGGTCGCCGAACCTCATGAAGGGGGTCTTCGGCGATCCGCTCTCGATGGACTCGATCATTCTCAATTCGGCAATGCAGGAATAGCCGTCTCCTGCCTCGCCCACCGGCTTGCCGGGGCCGCCGTCGAGCTTATTGGAGACCGTGCCGGAGCCGATGATCGTCCCGGCCACGAGGTGGCGGGTCTTGGCGGCATGGGCAATCAGCTGGCCGAAATCGAAGGTCATGTCGATGCCGGCATTTGCCTTTCCGAATGGTCTGCCGTTCAGGCTCACGAGCAGCGGCAGGTGCAGCTTGCTGCCGTCCCACGCCTCTTCGAGCTCGTCCGGCGTCACCGCAATCGGCGAAAATGCGGAGGCCGGCTTGGATTGGAAGAAACCGAAGCCTTTCGCCAGCTCGTCCGGGATCAGACCGCGCAGCGACACGTCGTTGACGAGCATCACCAGACGAATGGCGGCGCGGGCTGCTTCCGGGCTCACCCCCATGGCGACGTCACCGGTGATGACGGCGACTTCGCCCTCCATGTCGATCCCATAGGCCTCGTCTGCTGCCAGGATCGGGTCTCGCGGCGCGAGAAAACTGTCCGAGCCGCCTTGATACATCAGCGGATCGGTCCAGAAGCTCGCCGGCATCTCGGCGCCGCGCGCCTTGCGCACCAGTTCCACATGGTTGACGTAGGCCGAGCCGTCGGCCCATTGATAGGCGCGCGGCAAAGGCGATGCGGCGTCGTGTTCGTGAAAGCGGATGGTCGGCTGAGCCCCCGTCTCGATGCCTTCGGCGACCAGCCGAAGTCTCGGAGCCACATGCTCCCAGTCGTCGAGCGCCGCCTGCAGGGTGCGGGCGATATGGCCAACTTCGGAACAGCGGGTCAGATCGCGGGACACGACGACGAGGCGGCCGTCCCTGGTGGAGTCCTTCAAGGTTGCAAGTTTCATGTCGCAGTTCCAGTGCCGGAGGGGCGGATCTTCATTTGATGCCGGGGGTTCCGTCGAACTTGCGTTCCAGCCCGTCCCAGCATTCGAGATAATCCTCCTGCAGCGTTTCGAGCTCGGCTGCATATTTCGTCAGCTGCTGCGGGTAGCGGGTCTCGAACATGAAGGCCATGGTGTGATCGAGCTTCACCGGCTTGAGTTCGGTATTTGATGCCTTTTCGAAGGCGAGCGCATCCGGCCCGTGGGGAAGCATCATGTTGTGCAGGCTGATCCCGCCCGGCACGAAGCCCTCCTCCTTGGCGTCATACTGGCCATGGATCAGGCCCATGAACTCGCTCATGATGTTGCGGTGGTACCAGGGCGGACGGAAGGTGTGCTCGGCGACCAGCCAACGCGGCGGAAAGATCACGAAATCGACATTCGCTGTGCCGGCATCTTCGGTGGGTGCCGTCAGCACCGAAAAGATCGACGGATCAGGGTGATCGAAGCTGATCGCGCCCACCGGCGAAAACGTCCGCAGGTCATATTTATAGGGCGCGTAGTTGCCGTGCCAGGCGACGACATCCAGGGGCGAGTGGCCGATCTCGGTGACATAGAATTTGCCGCACCATTTCACATGGACGCGGCAGGGTGTTTCCTTGTCCTCAAAGGCGGCGACAGGCGTCTTGAAGTCGCGCGGGTTTGCCAGGCAATTGGCGCCGATCGGCCCACGGTCCGGCAGCGTGAATTTCGCGCCGTAATTCTCGCAGATATAGCCACGCCAGACCGTCTGCTCGCCGACTCTCGTGACCTTGAACATCATGCCGCGGGGGATGAGGCATATCTCCAAGGGTTCGGCGTCCATGATGCCCATTTCGGTGAACACTCTGATGGCACCGAGCTGCGGCACGATCAGCAGTTCGCCGTCGGCGTTGAAGAAATAATCATCGACCATGTCTTCGTTGAAAACATAGGCATGCGCCGACATGCCGACCTGAGTCACGGCATCGCCTGCCGTGGTCATCGTCCGCACTCCTTCCAGAAAGGTCAGCTTCTCCTCAGGCGCGGGAATGGGATCCCAGCGAAGCTGGCCGAGAGGCAGCGAATGTTCGTCCAGGCAAGGCGCGGTTTTCCAGAGCGGATAGGAGACGTTCGAGAAGCGGCGGGTGTGACGCACGCTAGGGCGAATGCGATATAGCCAGGATCTTTCATTCGTGCCGCGCGGCGCGGTGAAGGGCGAGCCGGAAAGCTGTTCGGCATAAAGACCGTAATTGCATTTCTGCGGGCTGTTCTGGCCCTGCGGCAAGGCGCCGGGCAGCGACTCCGTCTCGAAATCGTTGCCGAAGCCCGGCATATATTTCAGTGTGCTTGCCGTCGTCGCTTCCGCGTCGGCAGCCTGGATCGATGTCTGGTCCATGCTCAACTCCTCCCCGAAAACTCTACTTTGCCGTAGAGTTTACTCCGCTGCCGTGCCGATGACACCACGCTTGATCTGATCGGCCTCGATCGACTCGAAGAGCGCGCGGAAATTGCCTTCGCCGAAACCCTCGTCGCCCTTGCGCTGGATGAATTCGAAGAAAATCGGGCCGATCACCGTTTTGGAGAAGATCTGCAGCAGGATTTTCGTCATGCCGCCGTTCACCACACCTTCGCCGTCGATCAGGATGCCGTGTTTCTTCATGCGCTCGATCGGCTCGCTATGGCCGTTCACACGTTCGTAGGACATATCGTAATAGGTCTCGGGCGGACCCGGCATGAAGCGCAAGCCGTTATCGGCAAGCCGGTCGGTCGCGTCGTAGATATCTTCGGTTCCAACGGCGATGTGCTGGATGCCCTCGCCCCGGTACTTCTTCAGATATTCCTCGATCTGGCTGGTATCGTCCTTCGATTCATTCAGCGGAATGCGGATCTTGCCGCAGGGCGAGGTGATGGCGCGACTGACCAGGCCGGTGATGCGGCCGTCAATATCGAAGAAGTGGATCTGCTTGAAATTGAACAGGTTGCGGTAGAAATCCCACCACTTGTCCATGTTGCCGCGGAAGACATTGTGGGTGAGATGGTCGAGATAATAAAAGCCGATCCCCGCAGGATGCGGGTTGGGCTCGCCAAGCCAATCGAACTCGCCATCGTAAACCGATCCCTTTGCTCCATAGGTCTCGATGAAGTAGAGCAGCGAGCCGCCGATGCCGACGATTGCGGGGACATCGAGCATCTTGTCGTCGCCCTCATAGGGAACGGCGCCTTTGGAGACGGCGTGGTCGAAGGCGTGTTTGGCGTCGACAACGCGCCAAGCCATCGACGAAGCGCAGGGGCCGTGGGCCGCGACAAAACGCGCGGCATGGCTGCCCGGCTCGGCATTCACGACATAGTTGATATCGCCCTGGCGCCAGACGGTGATGTCTTTCGTCTTGTGCCTGGCGACAGCAACATAGCCCATGCGTGTGAAGAGTTCGCTGAGCTTATCGGGCTCCGGATGAGCAAATTCGACGAATTCAAAGCCATCGGTGCCAGCCGGATTATCGGCGGTTATTTCCGACGGAGGTGCATCATGCGGGAAAGGACCCATTTTCTTTTCCTCCAGAGGAGATTGCATCTTCTATGCAAACTATGGCCCAAAACACGCGCAAAGTTCTTGCATTCTTCATGCGCAGTGGACAAATTATGCACAGTCCGTGAGTATTTTGGAGATTTTGCGCAATGGATGAGCCGCTCGACAAATTGGATCTGCGCCTGCTCCTGGAACTTCAAAGGGACGGCAGGCTGACGAACAACGAGTTGGGCGAGCGGATCGCGCTTTCACCGTCGCAATGCTCCCGCCGGCGCACCAGACTTGAAGCCGAGGGATATATTCGCAGCTACCGCGCCCACCTCGATCGGGAGAAGCTGGGCCTGGACATGCTGGTGGTCATTTCGGTGACGCTTGCCACCCACAACCGGGACAATGCCCGCCGCTTTTCCCAACTGATCAACGGCCTGCCCGAAGTTCTCGAAGCCTATGCGCTAACCGGCGAAATGGACTATCACCTCAAGGTGGCGACTCGTGGGCTTGCCGATCTTTCGAAGTTCGTCAACGACGTTCTGCTGCCGCACGAATCCGTGCAGCATGTGAAAACCTCGATCGTGCTCGACACGCTGAAGACGTTCGAAGGCTATCCGGTGATGATGCCTGGCGGCCGGCATGGCGACAGCGCGCGATAAAGGTCAGAGCGGCAACTCGGTCGAAAATTTCAGCTCGCGCAACACGAAGCTCGATACGACGGTTCGCACATGCGGATTGCGCATGAGATAGCGGGTCATGAAGGCTTCGTAGCTTTCCACGTCCTTCGCTCGGATCTTCAGCATGTAATCGAAAGCGCCCGACAAGGCATAGCACTCCATGATCTCCGGCCGCTCCAGCACCACGGAAGCGAAAGAAGCCACCGCCTCCTCATGGTGATCCTCCAGCGTGACATGCGCAATCACGCAGAGCTTTAGATCGAGTTTGCCGGGGTCGAGCAGCGTCACGCGCTTGCGGATGACGCCGTCAGCCTCGAGTTCCTGGATCTTCCGCCAGGCCGAGCTTTGCGACATGCCGGCTTTTTCGGCCAAGTCCGCCAGCGACAAAGTGCCGTCAGCCTGGATGAGCTGCAGCAGCTTGCGGCGAAAATTCCCAGATTCTTTCATTTCGGCCAGCGCGCTCGAGAATATTTTCCACCACTATGGCAACAGCCGGCACGAAAGAAAAGAAAATCCGCCCAACACGGAGCATAATGGCAGAAATATCGCCATTCCGGGAGGATCAGCCGATGACCAAAGAAAGCAGCTACACCGCCAAACTGCCCGGCCCGGACGGCCTATATGACTACAGCCCCGAAGAAGATGCGATCTGGGGCGAACTCTACCAGCGTCAGATGAGGCTCTTGGCCGACGCGGCCTGCCAGGAATATCTCGATGGCGTCAAACTGCTGGGGCTCAAGCCGGAGAAAGTGCCGCAGCTTCGCGACGTGAACAGACGCCTGAACGAGACCACCGGCTTCGGCGTCGAAGGCGTACCGGCGCTCATTCCGCCTTCGCGTTTTTATGAACTTCTGTCGGAAGGCAAATTTCCGCTGGCGACCTTCCTGCGCCGCCGCGAGCATATCGATTACATCGAGGAACCGGATCTGTTCCACGAAGTGTTCGGGCATTGCCCGCTGCTTACCAACCAGAGCTATGCCAATTTCGTCCGGCATTTCGGCGAAACCGCCATGCGTCTCGGCAAGGGCTATTCGTGGCACCTGTTCCGGATTTTCTGGTTCACAGTCGAATTCGGCCTGATCAACACGCCGCAAGGGCGCCGCTGC
This sequence comes from Rhizobium aethiopicum, assembly GCF_900094625.1. Classification (GTDB taxonomy): domain Bacteria; phylum Pseudomonadota; class Alphaproteobacteria; order Rhizobiales; family Rhizobiaceae; genus Rhizobium; species Rhizobium aethiopicum. Next base: position 832,831 of record NZ_FMAJ01000001.1, read on the forward strand.
TTCGGCGCCGGCATCGTCTCCTCGCCGAGTGAAGCCAAGGCGGCAACGGAAGGCACGGCGTGCGAATTCCGGCCGTTCGATTTGTTGAGCGTGCTCCGGACGCCCTACCGCATCGATATTCTTCAGCCGATCTACTATGTCATCGACAGCTTCGCCGATCTCGAGGCGATCGTGGAGCAGGATATCGGCGGCGCGATCCTCAAGGCGAAATCGCTGGGGGATTTCGCCCCGGCTTTCGAAGCCAAGGCTTCGTGATTGAAAGCCAAGGTCAATCTGCCGCTGATCTAAAGCAGGCGCTTTGACGATCATTGATCTGTTGTAAATGGCTGAGCCACAAAATGAAAGTTTGGCTTCCACGCGTGGTGGATGCCACGTCCCTGCCGTTTCCACCTCATGCGCTAAGGGCGACCTCTATCGCGCATCTACGATGGGACTGAGGGCCAATCCCCGAATTTCCGGAAAAATGCGCGAGAGAAAGCAGCCGCACTGCCAAATCCGACTTGACGCGCCACCGCCTTCACCTTCGCCCCTTTGGCGAGCTTTCGTCGAGCAAGAATCAAACGCCATCCCGTCAAATAGGCCTGCGGCGTTGTGCCGACCACGTCGCGAAACAGGGCCATGAAATGGCTCCTTGACATCCCTGCCGCCGCAGCAAGGTCATCGCTGTTCCAGGCTCGCGCCGGCGCATCATGCATTGCCACCAAGGCCCGGTGTAACGAGGGATGGGACAGGCCCGCTAGCAAGCCAGGCTCAGTCGCCCCACGATCAATCGCCGATCTCAGAATGAGAAGAACAATGACTTCGCAAAGGCGATTGAGGGCGGCGCTGCGTCCGCAGCGAGATTCCAGCGCTTCCGCCATGAAGGCGGCCGCGATGTCCCGAAGAGTTGGAATATCGTTGATCCCGACGAGGAGCTGGTCAGGCAACGCATTCATCAACGGATTATGCGCGCCCTCGAAATCGACCGCCGCGGTCATCAACGCCGATGGCTCGGGAACCCTGTCGGCCCGTGGATGGAGAACGATTGCTTCGACGGGGCCGCCTGCTTCACCAATCACGAACAGCCGGGCACGGCCATCGCTTATCGGCGTTGGGTCCAGCGAGACTTCCAATTCGAACGCATCAAAAAAGGCCGTCAGGCGATCAACTTTTCGGAGGGGCTTCGGACTTTCGCTCATGATTATCGGACTCTTGATGATCTAAATTATGGAATGGTGAGGCCTTGACGTCAACACGGCGTCTGACGTTTGACGAAAGGAGTTGATCGATGTTGGTCCCGAGAACGCTAGCCCCCAGTTTGGCCATTAAGACCATTCAGCATGGCGAGTTCGATCTTACGAGCGAATACCCATCACTCATGACGCTCGTGTGCTTCTACCGCGGGCTCCACTGCCCCGTCTGCGCAAACTACCTTAAAGAGTTGGAACGGATGACGCCCGCCTTCAGAGAGCGCGGGGTGAGCACAATCGCTATAAGCTCTGACGGGGAAGACCGCGCCAGGCAGATGGCGAACAAGATCGGTGCGGAACACCTGCGTATCGGTTATGGCCTGTCCTTGAGCGTAGCCCGGCAATGGGGTCTTTATATTTCCGCTTCGCGCGGAAAGACGTCGATTGGCATCGAGGAACCCGAACTCTTCTCAGAGCCGGGCGCGTTCTTAGTCAGGCCGGATCGGACGGTCTATTGGCTCTCTGTGCAATCCATGCCGTTTGCGCGGCCGAATTTCGCCGAGATGGTGCAGGCGTTGGATTTCGTGGTCAAAAATGACTACCCGGCAAGAGGTGAATATACGGGAGGGGTTTAACGCCGCCTGGTCGCGACGCGCCGGAAGGCTGTTGCCACCGCCTTGTTCAAGTGATCGTCAGATCCTGCGCTTCACTTCGGCGCGGCCGGACTGCGATTGACGAATTCGACCAGCACGCCCGGCTTGACCATGCCGGCCAGCTCTTCTGCGTCCCAATTCGTCAGCCGCACGCAACCATGCGAGCCTACCTTGTCGATGAGGTTCGGCTCCGGCGTCCCGTGGATACCATAAGTCGGCTCGGTCAGGTCGATCCAGACGCTGCCGACCGGACCATTCGGTCCCTTGGGAATCGTCAAGACCTTGTCATTCTTTCCCTGCTTGAAGTTGCGCTTCGGATCGTATCTGTAGACCGGCATTCTCGCGACGCCTTTGACCTTATGCTTTCCTGAGGGCGCCGGATTGTCATCGCTTCCGATCGTCGCGGGATAGACGGCAAGCAGCGATCCATCTTCACCATAGGCCAGCACCTGCCCTGTCTTCTTGTCAGCCTCGATGCTCTTGACCTTGCCTTCTCTCGGCGGCCCGGGATTGACGACCCACACCTTGTCGCCGGGCATGAACTGCGAGCCCGGATTGAGCGCGTTCAGGAGATCGATATGCATGTGGAAGCGCTCGGACAGCTTCTCGGCAACACTGGTATAGCCGAGGCTCTGCATCTTTGCCTTCTCGCCGTAATCCTCGGGAATCCTGGCGACGAGGCCCGTGGCGTCCTCCGGCGATACGACATAGGTCTCGACGATCGGCGAATTGTCTTCCAGGCGGGAGGCGACATCCGGATCCGGCCTGCCATCGACGGGGAGCTTGTTCATCGCCTCGAAGCCGGCAACCGCCTTGTTGACGTTCTCGCCGGCGAGGCCGTCAATCACGCCAGGAGATGAGCCGGCACGGTCAAGCAGGACCTGAAGGCGGACGATCGCCGGGTCTGGATCTGCCGGCGACGGCTTTTCCTTCGCGATGTCGGCAATCGAAGCGGCATTGATGATCTCGGGTCTGAGCTCCCGCGCGGGGGCGCCGCCAACGGAGAGGGCCAGAGCGAGCAGCGACATCGGCAGGGCTGTTTTCATGGACGACAAATGGCCGAAGTGGGAATTTGTTCCCACACCGACCCCGGCATCGTCAGCACAGCTTCTGCGGCAGGTTCGCTAGAGCAGCGGCAGGCTGGGCTCACGGCATCGTCGCGTGCTTCCTGGCTTCTCGTGATCTTGCCGCACGGCGGGCGGGCCTCAGTTCTTCGATCGTCGGCTGCCACCATTTGGAATCGCTGGGGGTAGACGTTTTCGCTGGCCACGTGCGGACGAGTTCGTCGAATGTCGGCACCCGCCAGTAGCCCCAGAGACAATCCTCCGTGACGCCTGGATAAAAATCCGCGACAAGACCCGGATCGACCAGTTCGCCGGTGACATAGGTAAAGACAACGATCCCATACGAGGTGGCCACCGGACGTCCGATCGGCGGCAAGTCATCGGCCGGAAGCGGGTAGCGGCGGCGCTTTCGTTCCGCGGAGCGGAGCCTGCTGCGCATCTCCTGTGCAGTTCCTTTCCGCTCCTCGGCACGCCGTCGTCTCTCCTCCGGTTCGTTCCTTCGCGCCGCCGCTTCGATGTCCGGCCATCTGCGTCTCAGTTCCTCATAGGACCGGAAGGGCACGTGCCATATTCGAAGGTCGCCGTCCCATCGCGAGAACGGCACCTCGCGAAGCTCGTCGACGACGGTCTTCGAATATGGGGTGCGGATTCGGAAGCCTGCCTTGCCGAGTTCCAGATATGGACTGTCGATCGGGTCGAAGGCGAAGGCATCGCGCCCCTTCGCATCCGCATGCGCATCGGCTTCGGCTTCAAGTTCGGCAAGCCATCGTCCAATGCGGCGGGACGCCGTTCGTCCGGGAACGAACCAGGCTTTTCGGACGTCGTTCCAGCGGGCGCGAGGGAAGTGCCTTCGGAATTGGTCGACGGTCATCCTGTCGTAAGGGAAGGAAACCTCCGCCCCGGGCTTCGGCCCATCGTCACCGGGCGGCACCTCGCCTTGGTCAGCAGGAGATTTTGTTTCTGTCATAAGGGAAGAACGCTTCTGCGCCGGAATGGTTTTCCGACGCGGCGGCCCGCCGTACAGGTCCTATTGGGGGTATCACCGCGCCCAGCCGCCGCAATCCGGCGCCGCTTCGGAGGCCGAACTAGTGGACCGTCTTCGACGGCTTCTCCGGGTGCGAAATGGCATGGAGCGTCGCCATGAGCTTTTCGAACTCGTTCAGGATACGGTTGAATTCGGCGTCCGGCATCTTGACGATCTCCGAAACCGTCGAAGCCACCGAGGCGATGAGCTTGTCAATCCAAACGCAGCGATCGGCCGGCACATTTCCGAGCACATCCTTACGAAGCGACTTCAACTCGCGAAGGATCCGAACGATGAGGGCTCCCCGCTCCGCCTTACTCAAGAACGGAAGCCTTGTCTGCGCCCGGTGGATTTCTGCTATCAGCGTCGTCGCCATCCCCGCTCTCCGCCCTCAAATGCAACCGGATATCACAACCGGTGCGATTACAACACGGACTTTAGTCTGGCTCGCGCGCTCGGTCCCGTTTCGTACCTTGCCGAGCCATGGTTAATTGCTTGTTGCGACCAGATTCGACATGTTGCAGCTACGCCGCGGTCCTTCCCATGGCTGATATGTGTTGTCTTCCGGTCGATACGATCTGTAGCGGGCGGCGCATCGGGCTGCCGCCTGCGCATTCACATTCATGCTGCCGGGTTCATGGCCTTCGGCAATGGTCTGCTGAAACGGCGAAGAGCATTCGCGGGTCTCACCACTATAGGATCGGTAGCTGTTGGTCGCGGGATCGAAGGAGCGGTAACGCTTGGCGCACCAGGCAAGGTGCTCGGCGGCGAATTTTCGCTGCGGTGTCTGCAGTTCTTTCGATGGACGAGCGGGTTGCGACACTACGGTCGCCGGCGCCGCCGTAACATAGCTGGAATAGACGGGCGGAATTCGTTCATATTGCTGCTGCCGAGGATCGATCTTCACCGGTCTCGTCGTCCATAGATCGGGCCCGGCAAGGTCGGTGAAAGCGTGGGGTCGGTAATCCGCCATGACGTGCGACGCAATGGATGCCGCGGCCATACAGGCGCCAACCGAGCTGACGATGCCGAAGGCGACGGTTGCAATCGCGGTCATTGGCCCGCCTCCTGCTGTTGTGCCTGGGGAACCCAGACGCGCGCGCCGGCGCTACTGTGGCCGCCGGTGGCGACAAGCACGGCGAGGATACCGGCGATTGCGAGCACGATGGCGATTAGCGGCACCGCGAGACCGGAGGATTTCTTTTCGGAATAGATCATGTTTCCCTCTCCTCGACCCCAGCCGCACGACGACGCTGCCGTCCGTCGTGCGGCTGATCTGAAAGATGATGTGCGATGGGAAGACGCGGCGGAGCCACGTGAGCGATCAGGTCACTTGATAACCTGGATCACCTTGCGAGACGAGGGTTCGACAATGACACGCTCGTCATTGACCACCGCATAAGCATATGTCGGATCTTCCGGAACAGGCGTCACGACGACGGTTTCCGGCAGGGCCTGTCCGACGACCACCTTTTCCTTCACGACCACGCGTGCCGACGGAGCCGGGGCCTCGCGGACATAGGTGACGACCTTTTCCGGGGGCGGATCGATCGCCGTACCGACGACTGCGCCGGCAACACCACCGATAGCAGCGCCGGCCGGGCCGCCGACGATGGCTCCGGTGATTGCGCCACCGGCCGCACCATTGACGGTCGAGGATTGGGCGAATGCGACACCTGACATCAGGGTCATGGCAGTTGCCGCGCCTGCAATAAGCTTGAAGAGCATCTTTTCCTCCTTGCTTTTTAATGCGGCCTGCTTGCCGCTGCCAAACCAACTTGCTGGCAACGAGGTCGTTCCACGCCTCGGACCTCGGTCTGAGGGATCCTGGCCCTTGGTCTGGAAGTCAATATTCGTTGGCGGCGCTATTCTCGGATCGAAGGGCCGCCATTTGCGGGGTGTGGGCAGGAGACCGAGGGAGATGATACGATCCAACCGCCGAGAAGCTGGACGCAGGCGCCTCGCGATGCGTCTTCCGCAAATGCGGGCGCTGATCATGGAGGTGCGCGACCCGTGGCAGCTCGAGCTTTTCGAGGCCTATCAGATGGCGGTCGAAGCGCGCGATCGACTTCGAAGGCGACGGTTCAATCAGACGCTGGTGCGGGAATATGAGGAGACCTGTGTCGAGATCGAACAGCACGTCATCCGCGCGATGCACGAAGCTCCTTACCCAGACTACTGCCTGCTCCCTTAGAAGTTTAAGGCGCACGGCCAGCGACAATCAAGGCGCTCATGCTGCCGCAAGGACGGGCACCGTGGCGCGACGCCACCCGCTCGGCCACTTCGTCAACGATCTCCGACATGCGCTCCGGCGCCCGCAATTCGATTTCTCCGCTGAGCGGCGTTCCACGGCAGAAGGCTGAAGCCACATCCTGTGCTGTGGCCGCGGCGGAGGTCAGTTCGAGCCGTTCGCAGGAAACCGCCTCGAAGCCCGCCGATGACACTTCAGCCTTGATCGAGCCTGGGTCGAAATAAGAATATGGCAGGCGCCTGAGGAAATCTGGAGGATCCGATGGGAATATGCCTGCCAGACATTCGTCCACACATCGTGCGAAGTCGTTGGCAGCAAGCGAATCCCACGTCGAAAACAGGAACCTGCCTCCGCTCCGCAACACTCTTTTCGCCTCGCCGTAAGCCTTCGGCTTATCCGGAAAGAACATGACGCCGAACTGGCAAACCACGAAATCGAACATCAAGTGGGCGAACGGCAGATCCTGCGCATCCGCGTGCATCCAGTGCGTTCGCGACATCGTCAGAGATGGTGCGCCGACATCGATCATCGCCTGGCTGAGATCAGTGGCAACGATCTCCGCCGCCGGATCGAGCCTCGCGCGCAGAGCGCGAGTCAAGGCGCCGGTCCCGGCCGCGACCTCGAGCACGCTGACCGGTTTTGACAGTTCGGCGACGCTTGCCATCTCCGATGCATAGGGTTCGAAGAGAATCGGCACGAGAAGGGTTTGGTAAAGGTCCGCGACGCCTGCCCCGAATGCAGGGGGAGACGTGGGAAATGCGGCGCCTGCGCCGGCTTCCATGTTCGCAGAAACTGTCACGACAAGTCTCCCAAAAACCAACCACACCGTACTTGAAATATGGCTGAATCCGCTTCTGTCCACGGGTGTGGGACCTTGGTCCCAAACCTCTTCGACCGAAGTCCCCGGCGTGGAACGGGCGCCTGACCGTGTCGTTTGAAGGAAACGGAAGGAGATTCGCAGATGCCCCAGAGGAACAGATCCCATGTTAACGACGCGTGGAACGCCTCCGTCGTCGCCCTTGTTATCGTTCTGGCCGGCCTCCTCTATGTCTTCGGCGCAGCCATGTCAGGTGATAATCTCCGGTTGACCGAGAGCATCAGAGGCGCCGAGGTCTTCGATACCAGGAATCTACCCTGATACTGTCTGGAAAAACTCTAAAGACGTTGTAGGTTAGTCGGCAAAGTCTGTCGTCGGTATCAATATGAAATGGCTTCGCCGCTGGAATGCCCGCTCACTCGCCTCCCAATTTTTCATCGCGGGTGGCCTGGTGTCGATCGCCGTCATGTTTCTGGTGGGCATTCTCGTTACCCATCTCATCGAGGAAGCCGTCATCCATAATTCCGGCGCGGCGACGGCGCTTTACGTCGACAGCGTGGTTGCGCCGCTGCTCCCTGACATGCAAACCGCGTCGCTGCTGGACGAAGGCAGTGCGCAGGCTCTCGACGAGACGCTCGGCCAGGGGGCGCTTGGCAGGCGCCTTGTCTCGTTCAAGCTGTGGCGAAACGACGGCACCATTCTCTATTCTAACGAAAAGGCGCTGGTGGGGCAGAAGTTTCCCGTTAGCGACAAGCTGCAGAAGGCATTCGCCGGCTCGCTCGTCGCGCGCTACGAGCGACCCGGCGACCCGGAAAGCGGCGCCGAGCGCGCGCTCGGCAGGCCGCTGATGGAAATCTACAATCCGGTTCTGCAGCCGTGGTCCGGCCAAGCCGTCGCCGTCCTCGAATTCTACGAGAGTGCGGAAGGGCTGGCGGACAGTCTGGCGCACGCCAGGCTGCGGAGCTGGGGCGCGGTCGCCGCTCTCACGGGGCTCTTTTTCCTCGTTCTCTCCGCTCTCGTGTTTCGAGGCAGCCGCACGATCGAGGCGCAGCGCAAGGATCTAAAAGAGCGGGTCAAGGAATTATCCGCGTTGCTGGCCGAAAACCGCGGGCTCCAGCGGCGGCTGCAGCGCGCCTCGCAGCGCGTGGCGGCGCTGAACGAAACATATCTGCGCAGCATCGGCGCCGATCTGCACGACGGTCCGGCGCAGCACATCGCCTATGCCTCACTGCGACTGGACAGCGACCTGCTGATCAATGCGTCCACCGAGCCTGAAGCGCGCGAAAAGGAACTTGCCTGGATACGCTCGAGTCTCGCCGAGGCCATGGCGGAGATCCGCAATATCTGCAGCGGCCTGGTGCTCCCGCAGATCGAAAAGTCTTCGATCACCGAGATCGTACTGCGGGTAGTCGAAGCGCATCGGCACAAGACCGGAACACTTGTCGAAACCATGATCGACGAGGATGGACCCGAGCTCGCTACTGCCGTAAAGATCTGTATCTATCGCTTCATTCAGGAAGCCTTGAACAATGCCTATCGCCACGGCGGCGGCGTTCAGCAGACCGTAAGAGCGGTGTCGCACAATGGTCATGTTTGTGTCGAGGTCAGTGATCGCGGCAATGGTTTCGACCCGACCGAGGTGAGACCGACAAACCTCGGCCTGGTTGGGCTTCGTGAACGTATCGACAGCCTCGGGGGATCCTTCGATATTATGACAGGCGAAGGAGGAACAACGGTAACGATGACCTTCGAGCCTATGGAAGTTGGAGACGAGAGATGACACCAATCACCGTCGGCGTCGTGGACGACCACCCGCTTTTTCGCGAGGGCGTTACGCGCAGCTTGTCGGAGATCAGCGATTTCGTGGTCATTGGCGAGGGGGCCAGCAGTGAAGACGCCGCCATGATCGCATCGAACAGCCGCCCCGACGTCATGCTCCTCGATGTCTCAATGCCGGGCGGCGGATTGGCTGCGATCGGCGACGTCCTGGCGCTGAGCCCGACGACGAAAGTGCTGATGTTGACGGTATCCGAAGAGGTGGACACACTGCTGGGCGCCCTGCAACGGGGGGCGATGGGCTACGTCCTCAAAGGTGTCGGCTCCCGTGGTCTCGCCGAAGCAATACAAACCGTCCTCAGCGGATCGCGGTATGTCTCGCCGACGATGTCGGCGAAGGCGATGGAAAATTCGCTGCAAAACGGAAACTCCGACAAGAACAGCCTGACCCCAAGGGAGCGCGAGGTGATGGATCTCGTCGCCCAAGGTCTGTCAAACAAGCATATCGGCCTGCGCCTCAACCTGCAGGAAAAAACCGTAAAGCACCATATGACCCAGATCCTGAGCAAGCTCGGCGCCTCGAATAGGACCGAAGCGGCCCTGCAATGGCGCGAACGGCGGTAGCGCCGGGTCGACCTGCCCACGCGCCAGCATTCCGCATCCCGCTTAGCGGAGGAAACGGCTCAGCCGGCTTGCATCGCCGGCCGTCGCCTGCCGGCTTATGATCGTCCGACCTTTCGAGTCCTTCATGACATAGCGGCCGCTGCGCAGGCTTTCGGTGATGCCGTTCGCGTGGCGAACGTTGATCGACCCATCGGAACCTTCGGTCGCTCTCGCTCCCGCTGCCGACGATGCGGCAGCATTGCTGTTTCGACCGGCGCTGTTGCCGGAGCCACTATTGCCGTTTCCGCCCCCGTTGCCTCCGCCATTGCTGTTGCCGCCGCTATTGCCGCCGCTGTTACCGCCGCCGCCGCTGTTGCCGCCGCCGCCGCTGTTGCCGCCCCCGTTTCCGTTATTGCCGTCTTTTGCCTGTGCGTGTTTCACCGTCAGAACGCGAAGAGAGCCATCGAGATTGATCGTCACAGGTGATGCGGCAGCCACGAGAGCGACGGCCGCGCTGCCGCCCAGCCTTAGAAAATCCCGTTTCGAGAGAGTCATGCCACTGCCTCATTCATCCGTTCTTCGCCGTTCCTGCGTTTGTTGGACGCATAGGAATTTTCGCTGTTCTGCAGAGTAATTGCAACCGGACCTAGGTACTAAGAAAAGGCGGGACTTTGGTCCTGCCTGCCAGATTGCCAAGGGATCCGCCGAGAGAGAAAAGGAGCTCTGTCATCGCAAACCATGCCTTGGCGTCTGTATTGTCGACTTTCTCACCGAGGCGTTGCGGCACCAGGCGTGGACGCATTTTTCTGGAACTTCTTTCTTTGTCATCACTTTGATTACCAAAGTGCAACAGAGGAAACCCCGATGCCAAACCCGAACGAATCACCCGCCGTCCAGTCCATGCAAAAAGAGCAGGCCGAGCAGCGAAAACGGGCCCGGAAGGGCGACCTCGACAAGGCGATCGAAGACACGTTTCCGGCGTCCGATCCTGTCTCGGCCACCCATACCTCGATCCCAGCCGGCCGCAGCGACGTCGAGGCGGCTGAGCGCGTCAAGCGGGAGCCCGATCCGACCGCGCTTGACCAGAACTATCCGCTGGTCGACCAAGCCCTGCGATCGACAGGGCAAACCGCGCGCGCCTCGGACCGGTTCGACGCCGACCGCGAGGAGCTTCGCGCGCTTCAGAAGGAAGCCGGCCGGATGGCCGAGTCCGCCTCGGAGCTGGCGTCCGGAACGGCCCGCCTGGCAAAGGCGGAAGCGAAGAGTTTCGTCCAGGACCTGGAGGACCGGATACGACGGCAGCCGCTGACAGCTGCAGCGATCGTCGCCGGGATCGCCTTCGTCTACGGCGCGACGCGTTGAGAATGCCCGCCATGGCGAACGAATGGACCGGCGGCTGCCTGTGCGGATCCTGCCGATACGAATTCGCCGGCGATCCGCCGCATTCTGGATATTGCCATTGCGACATGTGCAAGAAGGCAACCGGAGGTCCTTTCGCAGTTCTCGTCCAGGCCAGGGCTGAGGATCTCGTCTGGACGAAGGGGTTCCCGGCCGTTTACCGATCCTCGCCGATCGCGACTCGCGGCTTTTGCGGAAGTTGCGGAACGCCGCTCTTTCTTCAATACGACGACGACGAACTGATCCGGGTGACGGTCGGCTCGCTCGATCATCCCGAGCGGATTCGGCCGGCAGGTCACTACGGCGTGGAGAGCCGTCTTGACTGGGCCGACTGCGGGCGCGGACTATCGGAGGAGGAAACTCAGGAGCGCTTCTAAAGCATGTTGCGCAAAGCTCGATGATTGCCGATACCGCCCGGACATGAGGTCTCATGAAAATCGCTACCTACAATGTCAACGGGATCAACGGGCGGCTGAACATCCTCCTGCGCTGGCTGAAGGAGGATACCCCCGATGTGGCCTGCCTTCAGGAACTGAAAACCGGCGACGCCAGGTTTCCGCGAAAAGAGCTCGAACGGGCCGGCTACGGCGCCGTCTGGCATGGACAGAGATCCTGGAACGGGGTCGCCATCCTGGCAAAGGACAAGACACCGATCCTGACGCGGCGCGGTCTTCCCGGAGATCCTGACGACACCCACAGCCGATATATCGAAGCCGTCATCGACGGCATGCTGATCGGATGCCTGTATCTGCCGAACGGCAATCCGTTTCCCAGTGCCAAGTTCGAATACAAGCTCCGCTGGTTCCGTCGCCTGCACGCCTATGCCGCAGAACTGCTGGAGATCGAGGTGCCTTGCATTCTCGCCGGCGATTTCAACGTCATGCCGACAGAGATCGACGTCTACAAGCCGGAACGCTGGCGAGACGATGCGCTCTTCAGGCCCGAAGTCCGCACAGCCTACGCCCAGCTCGTCTCCCAGGGCTGGACGGATGCCATCAGACATCTGCATCCAAACGAGCGCGTTTACACCTTCTGGAAATACTGGCGGAACAGTTTCGAGCGCGACGCCGGGCTTCGGATCGACCATTTTCTGCTCAGCCCAACCGTGGCGCCATGGCTTCGATCGGCGAGCGTCCGGCGCAAGCCGCGGAGCTGGGAGCATACAAGCGACCACGCACCCGTCCAGATCGACCTCGATATTCCCGCAGCCGAAGCCGTGTGAACGGCAATGCCACCGATTGCGGAATAACGCGGAACCTGCGCTGCCAGCTGGAGTTAGCTCTGCAAAGGAGATCGTACGATGCGCACGAAACCCATTTCCGATTCCACTAAGCTTCCGCCGAAATCGTTGAACGAAGACACCCAGGACGATGAGCTGCCCGAGGCAAATGCCGACGACCAGCGCAAGCCAACCGTCAGAATGGGCAGCAGCCGCAAGGCGGGCGACGGCGTTCCCGGCTCCAACCCTGAGACTGGCCGCGCCGATCAGAAGGGTCGCATTCCTGCCCCGCAATTCTCCAACCGGAAGTGATCGTCATGGGCGAGAGCAAGAACTATCTCAATACCGACGAGATACAGGCTGACGACCAATTGTCGCCGAAGCCGGTCGAAGGGAAAGATCCGCCGCGGCATGTGCGCAAAAGCGAGGAAGCCGTCGCCGAAGGCTCTGACGATACGGAACGCATCCGGGTTCCGCCACCGGTCGCAAATCCCGATTGAAGCGATTATAGCAACGCCTCATTCGCCGCCGCCCCGATCATAGATGCAGCCCGTCAACCAGGCGGGCCAGTCCCGCTCGAAAAAGGATCTGGCGCTTTCATCCAGATTGCGGTTCGGACGGGTTGAGAGCCTGATCTCATCGCCCTCGAGCCGAATGACGATCTGCTCCTCGCGATGCGCGTCGCTTTCCTTGCGGAAACGATAGGCCTGTAGCGGACCGGCGCTCGCAAGCGGAAGGAGTTCTCCGCTCGGATCGCAGATCGCGCGTGCTCCCCGACTGCCGCCGCCCTGGCCGATGAAGAAGTCCAGCGCGCTCAGCACCGCTTCCGAGGCGAGCGCCATGTGCCGCCATTGCACGGCTCGGACCGCTTCGGCGGCGCGACCATAGGCGAGGCCGTTGGCGCGAATTTGCATATTCAACTCCCGCGCCTCTATCAACGCCTGGCGGACGCTCCCCTGATCGCAAATGATACCCGCCTTCTCGCTCATGCGTGCCTGCACCGCAGAGCGGACCGCTTTGACAGTGAGCGAGCTTTCGGTCCGCAGGGCCGAAAGGAGATTGGCGATGCCCGCCTCGGCGGCCGCCGGCACACCTCCCGCGGCAGCCCGCTTCGCCCCGCCGCCGCCACCGATGTGTTCGGCCACCCTGGTACCGAAGACCTGTCCAGCATTCAGCGCCGCTCCACCGGGCCTTGTTACCCCATGGGTGCCTGCCGCTTCGCCGACCGCGTAGCAGCCGCCAAGATTGGTCCGGCCCCAGGTGTCGACCATGATGCCACCGTTCATGTGCTGGTTGTTGACCGCGAACTCCAGCGGCTCCTCGGCAATATCGATCTTGTAGCGGCGATAGAGCTCGATCGCGAGCGGGTTCATATGCTTCAATCGATCGATCGGGGTTTCCTGACCGGCGCCAGCCTTGCCGAGATAGAGACGAACGTCCTCGTCCAGCCTCTCCAAGTCGAATGGCAGGTCGCCGGGAACGGGCAGAGGATTGCGATTGAAGTCCATGAAGACGCGCCGGCCCGCCACAGTCTCACGGTAAATGGCGAGGTCGACCAGGCTTGAACCGAAATCGAGCATGCGGGTCGCGTGGAATGGCCACTGGTAGCCCTTGCGGAAGATGTTTGACGCCAACTCCTGGGTGCTTCGATAATATTCCGCCAGGAAATGGTGTTCGGCGCCTTCGCCGTCGACCGAATAGATATGCGGTATCGCCTGGACGTAGGTGCCGGACAGATTCCATGGGAATCCCTCCCTGCGCGTTCCGATGCCGAATTGGCTTTCGGTCAAGTTGACCAGCTCAAGGCCTGCCTCGAGCGCCAGTCCGAGGGAGCCGAAGCAGCCGTTCGGATAAACGCTGTCGCGATAGAGTTCGCCCGGGCCGCCGGCGGCGAGCACGATCACGTCACTCACGAACAAGGCGATGCCGAGTGGGTTCTCCTCTGTACGGTCGCCGGCGCGCATGACGAGCATGCCGGCGACGTGACGCTCAGCCCCCTCACCCTCGGTGAGCATTTTGACCGCGGTGGTCTGGTTGTAGAAGGGCACCCCCAGCCGGATCGCCTCCTCCGCCAGCACCTTGACCATCAGGCGCGACGTACGCGGGCCGCAGCTGGTGGCGCGGCCGACCTCGTCATGATCGGTCTGATATCTCAGCGTTCCGCCAAGTGGATCCTGGGGCAGCGGCAGCCCCAAGAACTGCAGCGACGCCATCATCCGCGATGAGCCCACCGCCTCGACATAGGCCGTATCCTCGTCCATGGCGCCGCCGCTGCGGATGGCGCGGGCCATCGCCCGATAATTGTCGCCCTGATCGGCGGTGTTTGCGGTGTGAAGGGTTTGCTTATCAGAGCCCGAGCAGGCCGAAGTTCCGCCCCATGCGCTCTGGCTGACGATGACGGCATCTACGCCGCGCCGCTTCATTTCCACCGCAGCACGCAGACCCGCAGCGCCGGATCCGACGACGACACAACCGGCCCGATAGATCGGCGTCTCGATGCTGGCGAGCCAGACCTTTTCCGAAGCGACAGCTTCGGCTGGAAGACGCGGCATGTCGACATCGGTCAGGGCGTCGAGAATTTCCTGCGGAACATCGATCGTCATCGCCGTCACCCTAGCGGAATGTCGACCCAGCGCTTCTGCCGGGAGGACTCCATGCACGCATCGACGATCTGGCAGATGTGGTGGCCGGTATCGAACGTCGGCCACATCGGCCTGTTGGCGACGATCGAACGGATCACCTCGGCCACCTCGATGATCTTGCTTTCATTGTAGCCGATGCCGAAATTCGGGAGAGGAAGGAAGGCCCTGAAAGTGGGATTCTCAGGACCGACATCGATCTCGCGGAAACCACGCCGCCCCGTACGGTCGTCGTTGGAGTAAAAACGCAATCGGTTTATCTCGTCATAGGTATAGGCGATGCTGCCTTTCGTTCCATAAATCTCGTAGGTCTGCATGAACTTGCGGCCGGTGGCGACGCGGCTGAAATCGACGATCCCGCCGGCGCCGTTTGCGAACCGGCACAGCAGGTTCGTCGCGTCGGGATTGGTAATCTCTGCCCACGCCTCGTTGCCCGCCAGTTTCACCCGGTCGCCATAGGCCAGCCCCTCGACGATCGGCCGGCGCGGGGTGACAACGAGATTGTCGGCGATCAGGGAGCTGACGCGACCAACGAGGAAATCCATGAAGCTGAAGATGTGCGAGCCGGTGTCGCCAACGATCCCGGTCGGCGCGAGCTTGCCGTCGGCGCGCCACATGAAGGGGGCTGTGGGGTCACCATACATATCGACATGCTGGCAGCCGCGGAACAGCTTGATCTCGCCGATTTCACCGGATTCTATGATCTCCTTCGCCAGATCATGAACGGGGTTTCGGGGAAAGGCGTGGCCGACACGGGTAATGACACCCTTCTCTCTGGCGATCTCGGCCAGTTCCCGCGCCTCATCGGCGGTGTTTGCCAGCGGCTTCTCGCAATAGACGTGTTTGCCGGCCAGCAGTGCTGCCTTCGCGACCGGATAATGCAGATGATCGGGCAGACAAATATCGATCAGATCGACGTCTTGATCGGCGACCGCCAGCTTCCAATCCTGATAGATCCTGGCCCCGGGCGCCCTGTTGCCGATGTCCTGCGCTACGTCAGGGTTGCTGTCGACAAGCGCCACGATCCGCGCCGTTCCGTCCGACACGCCGAAGAAATGCGGAAAGGTCTGATAGGCCATCGTGTGGACCTTTCCCATCCAGCCCGAGGCGCCCAGCACTGCAACTCTCACTTCAGACATTGTCGTTACTCCTTAGCCAATCTCGGCGCGAGCCCGAGGCCTGGTATCATTGCGTTCATAGGCGAAGATCGCCGAAGGCAGCGCCGGCAAGCCGCGGATGAGATCCGAGCCTTTTTCGCCGACCATGATCGTCGGCGCGTTGGTGTTGCATGACGGCACGCGCGGCATGACGGAGGAATCGCAGACCCTCAGACCTTCAAGGCCGTGGACCTTGAGATCCAACCCGACCACCGCGTCAGGTCCCGTTCCCATCTTGCAGGTGCCCACAGGATGATGGTCGGTCTTGGCATTGGCGCAGCCATAGTCGAAAAGCTGCTCGTCGGTCATGACCATCGGCCCCGGCAGCCGTTCGGCCATGACATAGGGTTTCAGCGCCGCCTGCTGCATGATTTCGCGGGCGATCTTGAGACCCTCCAGGGACATCTTCCGGTCGTGCGGATCGGACCAGTAGTTGGGATCGATCAAGGGAGCCGCACCGGGATCGGCGGATGAGAGACGCACTGTCCCCCGCGAGCGAGGATGCAGATAGGCAGAGTTGAGCGTCACGCCCGCGTTTTTCAGCCGCTCGACGCCGGCTTCGATCCCCGATCCCAGACCGAGGTGGAACTGGATGTCGGGAGACCGTGCCTCGGGATCGGCGTACCAGAAGCCACCGGTCTCGAAGAGCGAGGAGGCGACCGGACCGGTGCGGAACAGGACATACTGAACTCCGGCCCAAAGCGTGCGGTGGAACTTCGCGACTCCATCATAGGTGTGATCGCCGGTGCATTCGGCGATGACGAACAGATCCAGGTGATCCTGAAGGTTGCCGCCGACGCCAGGCAGATCGTGGATCACCTTGACGCCCACCGATTTGAGATGATCGACCGGCCCGATGCCGGACTGCAGAAGAAGCTTCGGCGACCCGATCGCGCCGGAGGAAATCAGGACTTCGCGTTCAGCGCGCACGATCTCCAGGCCGCGCGCGGACGCGATCTCGACGCCAGTTGCACGAGCTCCCTCGACTATGATCCGCGCGACGCGCGCGCCCGTCCGGACCGTCAGGTTCTTCCGGTCTTTGATCGGTGAGAGATAGGCGAGCGAAGCCGACGATCTGCGGCGATTGCGTTGCGTCAGCTGATAAAATCCAACGCCGGCCTGCTGGCGACCATTGAAATCATGATTATACGGAATGCCGAGCTCCTGCCCCGCGCGGATATAGGCATCACAGATCGGCAACGCCGCGGCCGGCATCGAGACCCCCAGCGGACCGCCATAGGCATGATAGTCGTCGGCGAAGCGCTGATTGTCCTCGGCACGTTTGAAATAGGGCAGGATCGAGCGATAGTCCCAGCCCTCGCAGCCGTCTTCACTGGCCCAGAGATCATAATCGGCCGCATTTCCGCGCGTATAGAGCTGAGCGTTGATAGACGAGCCGCCACCGATGACCTTCGCCTGGGTGTAACGAAGGACACGGCCTTTCATATGCTTCTGGGGAACGGTCTGCCATCCCCAGCTGGCCACGCCCTTGGTCATCTTGGCAAAGCCGGCCGGCATGTGAAAAAGAGGATTCCAGTCGCCGCCGCCTGCTTCAAGCAGGAGGACGCGCACCTCAGGATCTTCGCTCAGCCGGCTTGCCAATACGCATCCCGCAGGACCGGCGCCCGTGATGATATAGTCGAATGCCATTTTACCGTCCTAATTGTGCCCGGCAGATGCCAATGGATGTGCTGATGCCCGCAAGTCCTTCGATGCGATGTGATCCGCGACCCTCAGCGCCTGGCTGGCGACGGTAAGTGCGGGATTGACCGCGGCCGACGACGGCAGGAATCCGGCGTCGACGACGAAAAGGTTCTCGTGATCAAAGGAACGGCAGTAGGGATCGAGCGGCGCCGTCGCGGGGTCGTTTCCGATGCGGATCGTTCCGCACTGATGGGAGGGTGTACGCTTGTCGAAGGGTCTCGACAGCACGATCGGAAATCCGATCGACTTCAGGATCGCCTTCAGCCTGGCGACGAGCGCCAGATGCGCATCCCAGTTGGTTCGTTGCCATTGGAGAACGATCCTGTCTCCATCGACCATGACGCGGCTTTCGGGATTGGGAACGTCCTCGCTCATCGCATAGAAGTCGATGGCATGGCTCGTGATGAAACGCAGGAACCATTCCGGAGCCTGTGGCAGAGAGCCCTTGAGGACCTTTTCGGAGATGCGGCCGAGGAGTTGCACGTTGCCGAGCGGCGGTCCTCCCTCCCCGTCCGAAAGATAGAAGTCGTTGAAAGCAAACGTCTTCTGGTAGATTGCGGTGTTCCGGAACCGTCGCGAAACGCCGATGACCGCGGAGGCATTGTGGTTCATGAAGTTACGGCCCACCTGATCGGAGGAATTCGCCAGGCCCGTCGGGAAGCGGTCGTTTTTCGAGCGCAGCAAAAGCACCGACGACTGGACGGCGCCTGCCGAAAGGATGACAATCTCAGGCGAAACCGTCAGCGTCTCACCGTTCCTGACATAGATGACCCGGTCGATCCGATCCCCCGCCCCGGTCTCGAGCCTCGTCACGCGGGCATTCGTCTCGAGCCGCACGTTCTCGTGCTTCAGCGCCACCGCAAGCGCTGCGGTCTCGGCATCCATCTTGCCGTCGCATGCGTTCGGATGCGCATCCCATGGTGTGCGCGCCTTTGAGAGCCAGGCATCCAGATCCAGGCCGAGCGGCAGCGAAAAAGGATGCAGGCCTGTCGCCTTGAGGCGCGCCCTGACGTCGGCGATCGGCGCCTCGTCGGGCACCGGCGGGAACTCGTAGGCAACCGAGTGATGCGGTTCGGTCGGATCCTCGCCAAGGCTGCCGCGCACCCGATACATCCGCTCCGCCTTCGAATACCAGGGCTCCAGCTCTTCGTAGGCAAAGGGCCAGGCCGGCGACACGCCCTCCCGGTGTTCGATGACGTCGAAATCTTCCTTGCGATAGCGCGACAGGACGGCGCCGTAGAATTTCGAATTGCCGCCCACATTGTAATAGTTGCCGGGGTTGAAACCCTTACCGTTCGCCTCGTACCAGGTTTCTTTCGGCCGGAAATGTCCCCGCTGGAAGATGGCGCGCTGGTCGCGATTGACGGGAAGATCAGCGATATGATCTCCGGCTTCGAGGACCAGTATCCGCGCGCCTGATCCAGCCAGGCCGGCAGCGATGGTGGCGCCGCCGACGCCCGAGCCGATGATGACGATGTCTGGTGAGCCGCTCATATCAACACCTGGCCATCACGCGATCCGCGCCTGGCTGTCAGGATCGAAGAACACCGCCTTGTCGAGGTTGAAGGCGAGGCGTGTGTTCTGGCCGGGGGCGATGCCGGCATCGGCGCGCAAGCGTGCGACGACGGATTTGCCGCCGAGCTTGGTGACGGCGAAGGTGTCGGAGCCGGCCGGTTCGACCACCTCTATCAGGCAGTCGTCCTCGGTCAGCGAGCGCGCCTTGCGGTCGGCGCCATCGGGATCGGTCAGGGCTTCGGGGCGGATGCCGAAGATCACCGGCCTGCCGGCATAGGCGGACAGGCCGTGATTGCCGGAGACGACAGGCAGTCTGAGCGGCGCCCCGTTCGGCCGCTCGAGCGTAACGGCAAGGCCGGCGGCGCCGGCCTCGACGGTGGCGTTGAGCAGGTTCATCGCCGGCGATCCCATGAAGTCGGCGACGAAGAGATTGGCCGGGCTGTTATAGATCTCGGCCGGCGTGCCGAACTGCTG
>NZ_FMAJ01000012.1 GCF_900094625.1 Rhizobium aethiopicum
TGCCGCATAGGCCAGCGTGTCGCCGCTGTCGACATCGCTGAAGGTGGTCGTCGGCAGCGTGAAGGAGAAGGCGGAGCCGACGGTGGCGTTCTGGCCGGCCGTCTGGACGGCAAGCACCGGCGCGTCATTGGCGCCATGGATGGTGACGGTGAGGTTTGCGGTGGCGGTGGCACCGGCAGCGTCGCGCATCGTATAGCTGAAGACGTCGGTCAGCGTGTTGGTCGACTGGCGAAGCGCCTGCACGGCGGCATTGGACTCGTTGACGGCATAACTATAGGCGCCGGATGCATTGAGCACGAGACTGCCATAGGTGCCGTTCAGCGTTGCGCCGAGCGTGCCGGATGTCGTGCCGAAGCGAACCGCCGTCACCGTCTTAGTGTCGCCGGCATCCGGATCGGTGTCGTTGGTCAAGACGTTGCCGCTGGCGACTACGCCGCCCGAGCCGTTGGCCACACCGCCCTTCTCCGTCGCGTCGCCGGCATCGGCAACCGCCGTCGGCGTCGTGTTCGAGGACGATGGATTGAACATCACGTCGACCCAGTAATTCGTCGCGCTGAAGCTGGCAGTAGGGTACAGGCTGTTGTTACCGTATCTATATACGCCATTACCACTCGCCGGCGCCGTCAGCGGCCCGCTCGTTACGTTCGAGGTGAAATAGTTCGTGGTTGTCGAGTAACGACCGACGTTGGTGTGGTACGACGCCGTATAGGTCTGT
Source organism: Rhizobium aethiopicum (assembly GCF_900094625.1). Classification (GTDB taxonomy): domain Bacteria; phylum Pseudomonadota; class Alphaproteobacteria; order Rhizobiales; family Rhizobiaceae; genus Rhizobium; species Rhizobium aethiopicum. Next base: position 716 of record NZ_FMAJ01000012.1, read on the forward strand.
CCCGGCGTCAACGCCACAGGACTGGAAAAAAACGCGCTCTGCCAGCCGCTGGCGGTCTCGTTGGTAAAGGTGAGAGTCGCGATCCGGGTACCGGTGCTCGACCACAGTGAACCTGTATGCGTACCGGTGTCCTGACTGCCCTTGTAAAAGCGAATGCCGCTGACAGTCCCTGCCACAGAGGTTTGGAAGCGGACCCCGAGTTCGACGGCTGACGTATCGTTTGTATTGACGACGGCCGGAGTCGCCGCGCCGAAGAGAGACGTGTAGTTTGGCCCACTGACGGTAACCGTGCGTCCAGCCGAGGGTGTTTCGAGATTGATGCTGTCGTCTACGGCGCGGGACAGGATCGTGTAGCTACCGACGGCCTGCGGCGACCAGCGATAGGTCCAGTTCTCATCGCCTGTCGCCGGATGCCAACTTGCGCCATTGTCGGTGGAAACCTCGACGCCGGCGACCACCCCGCCGCCCGTGTCGGCAGCGGTGCCTGTAATCGTAACGGCGGATCCGACGGTCGCCGTCGCAGGCACCGTGATGACGGAGGTTGGAGCAGCCTGGTCCGAGGAAGCGGTCGCGGCGACCAGCCCGGATTGCAGCGTCCCGGGCTGAATGCCCATATCGGCAAGCAAGTTGACCATTGCCTGCTGCACGCGCGGGTCCGTCGGCGTCGCCGTGAGGTCGTGATTGTCGCTCAGGCCCCATGTCCAGTAGACGGTACCGGCACCGAACACCAGTGCTCCGCTCGGAGCGCGATAGAGCGTCAGATTATGGGTCGAGACGCCATTGCCGGTGGTGTTGCCATAGTCGAGCAGGTAGGTGCTTACAGGAACCGTCGTCGAAGACAGCTTGACTAGGCCGGCCGGATCGAAGCCGTTGTCGGGGGCTTCGTCCCACTCGTAACCAAGATAGTTCTTGGTGAGCGTCGCCGTCTGGCCGGGCTGAAGATTGGCGACGCTCGTGTTGCGCCAGACACGCAAATTGGCGTCGTCATAGGGAATAGTGATCGCCTGGAGATTGCTGCCGACGTCGTCGACCTGGAACAGCTGCCCAGTCAGTGAGTTTTCCGGATTACCGCCGCCGACAGCCGGTGGACTGAGGCGCGGATCACGGAAAGTACCTGTCCATTCGTTGGAAGGGTCGATGCTGGCGCTCGGCGACCAGGTCTCCTTATAGGAGATCAGCGTGCGGTAAGGCGTGGCATCGGCGCTATAGGCATTGCCCCAGCGGGTGCGCCAATAAACCTCGTTGCCGCTCCAGAACTGCAGGTTGACCCCGGCGTCACGGGCCGCTTCGACATTGGTGCGTTGCTGGCCGGACCAGTATTCGTCATGCCCGGCGTCGATATAGGCTTTGTGATTGAGCAACAGGCTGCCGTAGCGGTCGACGTCGACACCCGATAGATACGAGACATCGTAGCCGTTCTGCTCCAGCCAGTAAATGCCTGCGTACTCGGCGCCGAAGAGATAGTCCTGCGGGCCGGCAACGGTTCCCACGCCACCGCGGGTCGCAATCGGTCTGTTGTAGCTGACCGCATAGGCGCGACCAGCTCCCTGCCCGGTCGCCGGTCCGTTGCCGCCATAGAAGTTTGCGCCGCCCCAGCCGTTGTAGGCTTGCCAGGTCTGGTCTGCTGTCTGGAAGACGATGTCGCTGCGGCTGTCGTCGTCGCGCACGATGAACGGGATATGGTTTTGGCCGGAGGTGCCATCCTGACGCACCAGCTTGGCGATATAGACGCCTGAGACCGCGTCCTCTGGTACGGTCCATGACGCCGAGACCGCCCAGTTGCCGGCATCCACCGTGCCGGTCGAGGCATTGCGCAACGGATTGGGCTGCGTCTGCAATCCGGTGTGTTGAATGGTGTGGACCTTGCGGGCGCCCATGCCGCCATAATAGCCGAGTCTATAGATATCGATCCGATAATTGGTGGAATTCGTATTGATCTTGAAGCTGATCGTCTTGCCGTTGTCGACGCTGATGTCGGTCGCAAAACCCTCGATGTTGGAGCTGCCGGCACCGTCGATGCCCCACTCGCTCTCCGGGTTACCCTGCTTCTGGTTTTCCAGCACGATTATGTTGTTGGCCGCCGCCGCGGCCGCCAGATTTTGCGTTGTCAGCGACCGCTGCTGTGGGGAAGGCGGCGTCGTCACGGAGCCGGAAAGGATGCCGATGCCCTTGGATTTGGCGGAGGCCGTTCCGGTCTCTCCGCCGCCTGGCAATGATCCGTTGAAGACCATTGATTCCGTCCAACTTGCGGTTCCGCGCCAGCCCGAGAGAGGAGACAAGTCACGATCGAGAAGCGGGTCGCTGATCGAGGCACCGATGGCACGCTTGATCGTCGATACAAAGTCTGGCCCCTCGGTCAGCCTGGTTCCCGGCAACTGACCGTCCCGTTGAAGCATGGCGCCGCCGTGGGCCCAATCGAGCATCCGCGCGGGGGAGGTAAAATAGCCGCATCCGCAGACACCAAAGGGCATGCCAAACGCCAGTGAATTGGCGCCGGCTTCATGCGCAGTCGCCTGCGTTGACGGAGTCGATTCGAGAATGACGACCTTGCCCGAGTGCGCAAGCTCCCCGATCGCCGCTGCAGAATCTTGCCCGGAGACTGTCGGGGCAGGGCTTTGCGGCAGATAGGGAGCCAGCGGATCATCACCGATGGAGCTCATTCCAGGGTAGGTGCGCTGAAGGGATGACTCAGCCCCGAAAGCAACTCCATCCGCGCGCCCCTGGAAACGCGCAAAATCCGGCATATGGGCGGACAGCACAGACGCGGCGACATCACCGCCTCGAACTCCCTTTTCGCCAATCCTTTTGAAAGCATAGGGCAAGGACGGTGCTGCGCGGTCAATGTCGGCCGGAGCGTCCGCGCCGCCGATCACCCCCGCTCTCTGTCCAGCATCATTCTCGCCGAGCGCCGCATCATGATCGGGATTGCCGACGAGATTACCGTGCTTGTTTGCTTCCGCGCTCTGCGCAGATGCCGCAAGTTGAGCACTATCCTTACGCCTTTCGGCAGGCTTGCGCGGTTTTCCCTTTCCGCCGACACTCAACCACCGGGGCATCAACGAATCCAGCAGGAGTGAGCGCGAGGTCCACCGGCGAGCGTTGCGATACATGGCAGGTACCTCTCGCAAAATTTATCGGGGTCAAATCTATAAGGGTCGTTTCACACGAGTTCCGAAGTATAGTCGAAAAATAAGCGAGTATATCCTACACCTTTCGCTCTACAGACTGCATCCTTTGGGCAAACGGCCATGTCCCATGAACCTGGTGTGGCGGCGCCAACGCTGGAAACGCCCGGGCAGGAAGCAATCCGCCGGATCGTTCGAGCGATGGCAAAGGCTGCAGGGATGGTAGCGCCTTAGATCTGGCACGAGCAAGCGGTCACTGTCCTTAGCGGCTGGCGCGCCTATTCCTGTGGGCGCGACTCCTTATTTTTTGGAGCGCTACCTCGGTGAGATATAGGCTCCCGCTCGAATTTGACTGAAGTACCGCCACCACCTCATCAATAGTGATGAGGCAAAGCAAACGACCTTCACCTTCCTCAAGGCTTCGCCAGACTGCACACTGACGATGCGGCTTCGGACCTCGTCCGTCGGTCGAACAGCGTCAAGGCATTGAACCGGCATCCGTTCAAGGATGTTTTGCAGGCGAGATATGTATATGATTTCATCGCACCGCACCCCCCACCTGTTCAAGCGCACGGCATTTGTCATCGGTGCACTTGCCTTTCTTGCCGGAGCCGTGTCGCCGGCTCTCGCCGATAGCGCGCTTCTGGCTCCGCAAACTAAAATCCGTCTGACGATCGTCCAATGGATGCAGTCGAAAGGCCAATATGAACGATGGGACGCGCTTGGCGGCGAATACAGGGTCTCGGATGAGGGCACAGTCTTCCTGCCCTTTCTTGGGTCCCTTTCCGTCGGCAATCGCGGAAACGCCGATCTCACAAACGAGATTGCCAAGCGTCTGCAGGAAAAAATCGGCTTGGTTCAGCCACCCGCGGTTACCATCGAAATCCTCGAATATCCGCCAATCTATGTTGTTGGAGACGTAACCACGCCCGGAGAGTATAAATTCCGCCCCGGCCTTACCGTCCTGCAATCCCTGGCGATGAGCGGCGGCCCGCTTCGCGCTAAAAATCTGCTGCAAACGCAGTCGATCAAGCTCGCCGGCGAATTGCGGGAGATCGATCACTCGATCCTGCGCAGCACCGCGAAACTGTCGCGGCTGCAGGCCGAGATGGCCGGCGCGAAGGAAATTACGTTCAGTCAGACGAGCGGCGCCGATCAGCAATTTTCCGCCGGGATATACAGCGAGGAGAGGGTTATTTTTCAAGCTCGTGCAAGTGCGCTGGAGAGACAGTCAAAGGCGCTCACGGAATTGCGCGAACTTTTGACCACCGAAATTTCGACGTTGGAAGAGAAACTGGTGGGGGCAGACGATAATATCAAATCGGTCGAGGACCAGCTGACCAGCGTTAAGTCCCTGGTGCAGAAAGGCCTGACGATCTCGTCGAGGCAGCTGGACCTTGAAAGGTTGCTGACGACGTACCGCTCGGACAAGCTCGACCTCGTCACCGCAATCATGCGAGGCCGCCAGGCAATCAGCGAGACAACGCGGAATCTCGAGGGACTGTCCGACACACGCCGGAGCGAAGTCGCTGTCGAAGCGCAGTCGGAACGGGCAAAACTCGATCAGCTCAAAATGAAGCGCGAGATGACGCAGAAGCTGCTCCTCGATGAACTCGCGGCCGACAATGGCTTGAAAGGCCGCAGCGAGGAACTCCCCATCACTTTTACGGTGAGCCGGCGGAATGAAGGACGAATCGATCAGTTCCAGGCCTCCGAAACGACGACACTGGCGCCCGGTGACGTGGTGAGAGTTGTTCGACCCGTCATTCCGGACGAGCCGTCGGAGTCTGCCTCCGACCCATCTGCAGAGACCGAGACGCTCGCAAATCGGACAAGCCAGTGACCCGCCAAAAACCTGTGTTGCCATCAAGCTTTCTGCTCGGCGGCCCCTTATTCGGCGAAAGCAGGACCAAGGTCGAAGCGGTCATGAGTAAACCCACGATCGCGTATGTCCGAAGCTGCGTTAAGCAACATGCCCGCGTTAACGCGCCGGAGATCCTGCTCCACGGGACAAATGGCTAGGGACATTTGATGACTTTGCGCATGATCCCACCCAGCGGTCAGTCCTATACCCAAATCCTCAAGTCGACGATGCTGATGGGCGGTTCCTCGCTGGTGAATGTCGCTCTCAGCATCATTCGCAACAAGGCTTTCGCCGTTCTCCTCGGACCGGAAGGCGTGGGGCTCATCGGCCTTTACGGGTCGATCGTCGATATCGCGCAAGCGATAGCTGGTCTCGGGGTGAGCAGCAGCGGGGTGCGCCGGGTCGCCGAGGCAGCAGGCACCGGCGACACAGAGAGGATCGCGCGGTCGGCGATAGCGCTCAGGCGCATCTCGCTGGTGTTGGGAGTGCTTGGCGCGCTGTTGCTCGCGGCGCTGGCGCTTCCGGTCTCTAACTTCACCTTCGGCGGCTACCAGCATGCCGGCGCCATTGCGCTCTTGTCGCTGGCCGTATTCTTTCGGCTGGTGTCCGGCGGCCAGACCGCGTTGATCCAGGGCTTGCGCGGCATTGCAAATCTCGCCCGCATCAACGTGCTTACAGGGCTCTTCGGGACGATGGTCAGCATCCCGCTGATCTATCTGTTCGGCGCGCCGGCGATCGCGCCGTCTGTGGTGGCGATTGCAGCCGTCTCGATCCTTCCCAGCTGGTGGTACAGCAGGCAGATATGCACGCATCAGCCGCCAGTGTCGGCGCACCAGTTTGGCCTGGAAGCGACAGCTCTGCTGAGGCTGGGCGTCGCCTTCATGGCAAGCGGGCTTCTGACCTTCGGCGCGGCCTATGCCATCCGCATCATCGTGCTGAATGAAGGGGGCGTCGTGGCGGCGGGATTGTACCAGGCAGCCTGGGCGCTTGGCGGCCTTTACGCTGGTTTCATTCTGCAGGCGATGGGAACAGACTTCTATCCGCGCTTGACCGCAATCGCGGACGACAATGCCGAGTGCAATCGGCTGGTCAATGAGCAGGCGGAAATCAGCATGCTTTTGGCCGGCCCCGGTCTGATCGCCACCTTGACGCTGGCGCCGCTCGTGATGAGCTTGTTCTATTCCGCGGAATTTCATGGCGCCGTGGAGCTGCTGCGCTGGATCTGTCTTGGGATGATGCTCAGGATTGTCGCCTGGCCCATGGGTTTCATCGTCCTGGCGAAAGGTGCGCAGACGATTTTCTTCTGGACGGAGGTCGCTGCGACGCTGGTGCATGTCGGGCTGGCCTGGCTCTTCGTCTCGAAGCTCGGTACGCCAGGGGCCGGCATGGCGTTTTTTGGCCTCTATGTCTGGCATAGCATTCTGATTTACGTGATCGTGCGGCGGCTTACCGGCTTCGGCTGGTCGCCCGCCAATCGTCGGCACGCGCTGCTTTTCCTGCCGGCATCGGGATTGGTATTCTCAGCCGTTTTTGTCTTGCCTATGTGGCCGGCGATGGTGATCGGCTCTGTCGCGGTGGTTGTGAGCGGGCTCTACTCACTGCGCATGCTGGTCAAGCTGCTTCCGCCTGAGTCAATGCCCGCAACCATCAAACGATGGATCACGAAGTCTGCATGATGATGGACGGAGCATGTCGCGCAAAGTCGTGCAGCGGTTTGCGACGATGATATACGCAATCAACGACCTAACGCGTGACAGCGAATCCCAAAGATCGCGTCACGCGTTAGCTTGACTCGCCCGCGAGCAAACCCTGCATCACGCAGGAACGATATCTCGATCACGCTGCAAGTTCGCGTGTGGAATGGCGGCTTCGGCCATCGATCCGCGAAGTGCCTCGACAACCCTGGCGACGTCGAGGTCCGTCATCTGGGCAAAAAGCGGCAGGATTATCGTTTGCTGCTGCGCTGACACGCTTCGCGCGAGATTAGTGGCGACGCGATGGAAGCTCTCGCCGGAATAGGCTCCCTCCAGATGAATGTTCATCACGCCGCGCCTGGTCGAGATGCCCTGATCGAGCAGTGCTTGCATGACTGCCCGCTGGTCGACGGCATCAGGTAAGCCCACGCAGAAACTCTGCCAGTTGCTGCGAGCCCAATCGGGCTCGATCGGCGGCGTCAGCCCGGGGATCGTGGAGAGGCGCTCGCAATATTGTTCTGCAAGCCGCCTGCGCTCCGCAACCAGCTCCGGCAGCCGGCGCAGTTGCACCCGTCCAACCGCGGCCTGGAGGTCGGTCATGCGATAGTTGTAGCCCAGTTCGTCATAGTCCTCGAAGATCACCTGCTTCGACCCGTGGCGGACAGCGTCGGTGACGCTCATGCCATGCTGGCGCCACAGCCGGAATTTGCGGTCATATTCCGCATTCGCCGTGGTCAGCATGCCGCCATCACCCGTGGTGACGACCTTGCGAGGGTGGAAAGAGAAGCAGGCGATGTCGCCATGCGGCTTGCCGATCTTTTCCCAACGCCCGTCCCACAGGATTTCGCTTCCCGTCGCACAGGCCGCATCTTCGATGACCGGTATCGAGTGACGCTTGCCGATCTCCACAATCGAACGCAGCTCGCATGGCATGCCGAGCTGGTGCACGCACAGGATTGCCTTGGTGCGGGGGGTGATTGCGGTTTCGATCAGGCTGGGGTCGATGTTGTACCCGCTCGCTTCGATGTCGACAAAGACCGGCACTGCCTCGCAGTATCGAATGGCGTTCGCCGTCGCGATGAACGAATGGCTGACCGTGATGACTTCATCACCGGCGCCGACGCCGACCGCCTTCAAGGCCAGATGAAGCGCGGTCGTGCAGTTGGAAACGGCGCAGGCCTGCGGAGCGCCGACAAAGGCTGCAAATTCGCTCTCGAAAGCCGCGACTTCGGGTCCCTGCGTCACCCATCCTGACAGAATGACGCGACGCACAGCCTCGGCCTCTTCCTCCCCGAGAACGGGCTTGGCGACCGGAATTGAAGATTGAGGGGAGCTCATGCTGCAGCTCCCCCCGCGGCGGTCTGCTGCTGCCACCAGGCAACGAGATCACGAAGCCCCTGTTCCATGGAGATTTCCGCTTTGAAACCGAGGAGCCGTTCGGCCTTGCTGATATCGGCGAGACGACGGGTTACGCCGTTGACTGTCCGGGCCTCTTTGTGCTGCGGCTCGAGTGAAACGCCCATGATGCTGCTCAGCATCTGCGCGAGTTCCAGGAGGCTTATCTCCTGGCCGCTCGCGACATTGAAGACTTCGTCCGTAACGTCGCTTTTCGCGGCCAGGATGTTGGCCCGCGCGATATCGCGTGCATCCACGAAGTCCATCGTCTGGCTGCCGTCTCCATAGACGAGCGGCGGCATTCCAGCCGCAAGGCGCTCCATCCAGCGGATCAGAACTTCGGTATAGGCGCCGTAAACGTCCATTCGCGGTCCGTAGACATTGAAATAGCGCAGCGCCACATAGCGCAGGCCATACATTTCCGCGAAGCTGCGCAGCAGCCCTTCGTTGAACGTCTTCGCCGCACCATAGATCGTCCGGTTATTGTAGGGATGATGCGCTTCGGTGGTCGGGAAGCTTTCGGCGAGCCCCAGCACTGATGCCGAGGAAGCAGCGACGACCTTCGACACGCCTGCCTTCACGGCAGCTTCGAGGACGTTGAACGTGCCCTCGGCCAGCACATCAAAGGCGAGCCGCGGGTCTTCCGCGCATTGCGTGATGCGGATCGCCGCCTGGTGGAAGACGATGTCGACGCCTTCGAAGGTTTTCGCCAGAAGCGCTCTGTCGCGGATATCGCCCTCGATGATGTTGACGAACCCGCTTGATATTGCCGTGCTGAGATTGTCCCGGCGCCCACGCACGAAATTGTCGAGGATGATGATCTCGCGAGGTTTTTCCAATGCGACAAGATCGGCAATATGCGAACCGATCAGACCGGCACCGCCGGTAATGAGCACTCGTTTGTTTCTCATGATCTTCCCTCACGCGACATGTTCGTCATCGGATCATTCTCCGAACGCCAACGTATGAATTTCGCAGGTACACCCGCGGCAACCGAGAACGGCTCGACGTCGGAAACGACGACTGCCCCCGCTCCGACGATCGCCCCCTTCCCGATGGTCACGCCGGGAAGAATGGTCGCATTCGTTCCGATATCGGCCTCTGCACAGATGCGCACCGGCTTGATTTCAAGATCCGTACGAATGATCGGAACATCTATTGGCAGTGCCGTGTGGGTCGAGCCAAGCACCTTGGCGCCAGGCCCCCACCCGACGGAATCCTCGATCACCAGGTGGCGAGCGTCGAAATAGGCCATCGGGCCGATCCAGACATTGTCGCCGATCACGCAGGTGCCGTCGTAGCGCCCCTGAATATAGGCTTGAGCGCCGATGAACACGCCATCGCCGATTTCGAAGGTTTCCGGGTGTTTGAAACCGGCGCCGCCTGCAACCTGCAGCCCCGCGCCACAACGCCGAGTAATCGCTTGCCAGATGGCTTTCCGCATCATCATGTCAACGACGCCATCCCCTGTAGCGAAGCGACCGTAGAGTTCGATGAGGCCGGCGCGTCCGTATGATTGCCTGAGTTCTTCGGCGAGCCCCGCCTGGTAGGCAGGATCTGCCGGTTTCTCGCTGCGGCCGTGAACGGCCCGCACAACGCGAGCCTCGCCTGAATTAGCTGACATAGGCATACTCCAGCGCAGCCGCGACCTGATCGACATGCTGTACGGGCATTTCAGGATAGATCGGCAGGGAGAGGACCTCGCGTGCGGCGGCTTCCGAGACCGGGAAGTCGCCGACCTGGTACCCGAGGTCGGCATGGGCTTTCTGCAGATGAACAGGGATCGGATAATGTAAACCGGAAGGAATGCCCTCCGCTGCGAGCACGCGCTGCAGACCGTCGCGATCGCTGCTTCTAATGGCATAAACATGGTAGACATGCCGCCGCTCGGGAGCTTCGACGGGCGTTTGCAAATGCTGCGCTTTTGCAAGCAACGAGGAGTAGCGGCGACCATGCGAACGACGGGCTTCGGTCCAGGCCTCGAGATGCCGGAGCTTGACGCGCAGGATGGCTCCCTGAATGGCATCCATGCGGTAGTTGAAGCCCTTCAGCAGATGGTGATAGCGCTGTTCCTGACCCCAGTCGCGCAGCATGCGCATGGTCTTGGCATGCTCGTCGCTATTCGTAACGGCGATACCGCCCTCACCGCAGGCGCCGAGATTCTTGCCCGGATAGAAGCTGAAGCAGCCGGATGCACCGATGCTGCCGGCGCGCGCGGCCTTATACCGAGCCCCGTGTGCCTGGCAGGCGTCCTCGATCACCGGGATCCGGTAGTGATCAGCGACTGCCGTGATGCCATCCATATCGGCCATCTGGCCGTAGAGATGAACGGGAATGATCGCCTTCGTCCGGGAGGTGATCTTCGCCTCGAGCTGAGCCGGATCCATTGTGAGCGTCACCGGCTCCACGTCGACGAATACCGGTGTTGCGCCGGTGTAGCAGATCGCCGAAACAGTCGCGACGAAGGTGAATGGCACGGTGATGACTTCATCGCCGGGGCCAACGCCGGCCGCGAGAAGCGACAGGTGCAGGGCACTCGTCCCGGTGTTGACGGCTATTGCATGTTTGACGTTGCAATAGTCGGCGAATTCCTGCTCGAGGCGGATGACTTCCTCGCCCAGTATGTATTGCCCCGAGGCCAAGACGCCGAGCACGGCGGCGTCGATTTCGCCCTTGATCGATTGATATTGTGCTTTGAGGTCCAAAAAGGGGATCATGCGATGCGCCTCGCCTCTTCGAGCTCGATGATACGACCGCGCTGGGCGAGCGACCGGCTCGCCGCTTCAAGGATGCGAACGACACGCAGCCCTGCCTGGCCGTCTGCAATGGGGCGCGAATTCTGCTCGACGCACTCGACGAACTGATCCAGTTCGCGTTTCAGTGCCTCGGTCATGTCGAGCTTGGGTGCCCACATGTCACCGCTGCGGTAGCCGACCATCATCTGATGCACCTTCTCGCCATAGGCATCGGAATTGGGGCACATGGTGATGCCCTTGTCATAGACCTTGATCTTTTCGCTGGGCTCCAGATCGTCATAGACGATCATCTTGTTGCTGCAGCCAATCAGCGTGCGGCGGACCTTGACCGGGGCCAGCCAATTGACGTGGACGTGGGCGATAAGCTTGCTTTCGAAGAAGAGCGTCAGATAGGCAATGTTCTCCGGCTCGCCGAGCACATGGCTCATGCCCGTCGCTGAAACAGCCACCGGCCTTTCCTGCACGACATGGTCCAGGATGGAGAGATCATGCACCGCCAGGTCCCAGATCACGCTGACATCGTGCTGGAACAACCCCAGATTGACCCGAACCGAGTCATAATAATACATGTCGCCCAGGCCGCTTTCGACCAGTTCGCGCATCTTGCGGACGGCGCCGGTGTGGACGAAGGTATGATCCACGGCCAGCACGAGGCGTCGGCGCGCGGCTTCCTCGACCATCCGCGAGGCTTCCTCCGTCGTCGATGCCATCGGCTTTTCGACGAAGACATGCTTTCCGGCCATCATCGCCTGCATTGCGAGCTTGAAATGGGTCGAGACCGGCGTTGCGATGGCGATTGCATCCACTCTCGGATCGCGCAGGACCTCCTCGAAGTCATCGGTGATCGTGATTGCGGGATACCGGCTTTTAACAGCCGCTAACCGTTCGACATTGAGATCACAGACTGAAACGAGGTGCGCGCCGGCCGCTTCCGAGATGTTACGAACCAGATTCGGACCCCAATACCCATATCCGACAACAGCGATGCCGATCATTCCATTTCTCCCAATGCATAGATGTCAGCCGGTCCGTCATTGACGCGACCGATCACCCGAGCCGGAACGCCAGCGACGATGGCGCCATCAGGCACGTCCTTCGTTACGACCGCTCCGGCACCGACCTGAGCAGCCTCTCCGATGGTCACGCCAGGCAGAATGGTGGCATTGCTGCCGATAGATGCGTAGCGCTTGACCAGGGTAGGGATGAGGATCCAGTCGGCCTCCGTCTGCAGGCTGCCGTCCGGATTGACGGCGCGCGGGTATGTGTCGTTGGTAAACATGACCCCGTGGCCGATGAACACGCCGTCTTCCAGTGTCACACCCTCGCAGAGGAAGGAGTGGCTGGAGATCTTGCAGTCTTTTCCTACAGTGACGTTCTTCTGAATCTCGACGAAGGTGCCGATGCGTGTTCCTGCGCCGATCGTGCAGCCGTATAGATTCACGAGATCTCGATGATGGATGACGCTGCCATCACCCAGCTTGACGTTTGATGCAATCATTCCTGCAAACCCCCTACTCCTAACAGGCCCCGATTTTCAGTCAAAACAAACTATTCGGGCGATTGCGTCCAAGGTTTCACACCATCGGACAAATATTCTTTTCACATCAAAGAGAATTGTTTTCTCCATCTGAGTAAAGAAACAAAACGTTCAAGCTTATCCGCCTAAAGGCGTATCTACTTATGACGACTTACGCCCTGGTTCATGCCCCCCTAACCAACATTGGTGGCGGGGTCCCTACCGCATCGGTTGCCGGGTCTACGCCGGAGACAGCGATTGTTTCCATGCAGTTAGTGGCTCAGCGCACAATGAGTGTGTAACAACAGAGATTATTCCGCGACCATCATAGTAAGACCTAAGTCTATGCCCGAATTGATCTTGCCGTTTCCATCAGACGAGGGAAGTTTTGCAGTACTTAACCTATATTAGCTACTGTAACCTTCCGCGAATTGTGGTATTCGATTCCTACTTTAGAGTTTCCTAAGCCCCCGTATTGAGAGGGGTTGGTACTCGTCGGTGAGGCGTAACGTGTTAGGGGAGGGTGAAGCTGTGAATTCAGCACTTATACCGAATCTGGACCTCAGGCAGGAAAACGTAGCGATTCCCCTTCCGATAGAAAATCATGCCAACTCGCCTTCCCTGTCGGCAAGGCAAACGCATTCGCTTGTCATTCTCGACAATCGCGAACTCGACCGGCAATGCCTGGCGCAATGCATGGCTGCTCAAAAGGCCGATTTGCAGATTCTGGCATTTGGATCAATTGAGGAGTGGAAGCAGAAGCGCGACGAATATCCTCCGCTTTCGGCAATTCTCTTGAATGTCGGCGGCAAAAAAATCGACGAACCGGCCGTTTCGGAGCAAATCCGAAAGCTTTCGTCGGAATTCGCATCAACACCGCTCATCGTATTGGCTGATAGCGACGACTTCGGCCAGATCGTTAGAGCGCTCGAGTACGGAGCCAAAGGGTTCATACCGGCCTCGGTCAGCGTCAGTGTCTGCATGGAACTGATTGCGCTGTCGGTGGCAGGAGGAGTTTTTGTGCCTGCAAGCGCCCTATTCGCCATGCGTCACTTGCTGGACTCGAGCAACTCGACCGCCCGCCCCCTCGCCGGCATATTCACGGATCGTCAGGCAGAAGTGGTGGAGGCGCTCCGGCGCGGAAAGGCGAACAAAATTATCGCCTATGAGCTCAACCTCAGAGAAAGCACTGTGAAGGTGCATGTCCGCAACATTATGAAAAAGGTCAAAGCCACAAATAGGACGGAAGTCGTGTTCAAGCTCAACGACCTTTTTCAGAATAATCTTTCGGGTGGGTTGGCAGCAAACTGACGGCGCCGATGCGGCCAGCGGGTCAGACCCGCTTCGGATCACGAGCACATTCTCTCTCTAAACATCTCGGTGGGTGCACAAAGATGCACCACCGAGTCGATGATCGCACGTCACTGAGTACCTCAGTGGCGTGAATTCAGCCTCACCTGGACGTTTGTCATGCGTACCTCTCCAGGTGAGGCTGTGCACACCTGCCTTTCCCCAGCCAGAGCAGTTCCAGGAAAAGTGAGAAGCGGTTTTCCGCCCGGAAAATTGCATAATACAAAAGCTTAGAGCGGTTCTGCGCTTTCGTGAACAGCTGAACCGCTCTAATTGCCGCTGCCCACAGAAGGCTTGGAAAGCGCCATTCGAATCCGGCGCAGCCGGCCTCTCTGCGAAAGAGGGACCAGACCCCGCGCTAGATGCCAGAGATATCGGAACTCCGGCAGAGGCGGCACATTCGGCCTCAAGCCATTCAGGCGCAGTTTGACCATCAGGCCATCGATGGCCGAATATAGCCGCAGTCGCCAACCAGCATCCGCTTTGAAATGTGAAGATGCTGCTTTTTCGCCAGTGCCGCTTCCACAATGGCGAACGGGACGAAGAACATTTGCAAGATCTGGCTGCCGGCACCGCTCAAGGATATCGGCGAACCATGCAAGCCACTCGGAATCGGTCTGATCGGGCATCTGATGGATGCTTTTTCGATCCCCGCCATTCCGCCCCGAACCAACCCCGCCGCCGGAGCCACCGAGTTGTGCGATGACGAGGCGCGCACGCCTGAGTTCGTCGTGGGAAAGAGACGGATAGAAATCTTGCAGCCTCCGCGCCCGCTCAAACTGACCCCTGCAGATCAAAGCGAGGAGGAAGTAGGCCCACTCGACCGGATCCGGGTCGAGTGCCCCATATTCGGTCATCGTCACCTTGACCAGATCCACCAGAAGATCATAGCCGCGATCGGCGTCGCCCTCCTGCAATGCACAGATGGCAAGGCGGAATTTCGCTTCGGGCAGGTAGGATACATAGTCCAGGCAGCTGAGGTAGCAGTGCCTCGCCTCCTCCACCCTGCCCTGCTGTAGAAGCAAGTCCCCCTGCTTCAGCAAGGCGCGATCGCTCGCCTGCCCCACAATATGGACGCTCTCTTGCTTTGAGACCCGTCTGACCTTTGCAAGATCGCCAAAGGGACCGGACTGAATAATCTTTTCGCCGAACTGCAGCCCTTTGTTCAGCATGAACCACTGATATATTTGCGGCCTGTGGCTCAACGTATGACGCTCGTGGATCAGGCTGTAGCCGGCTGTCGTGATACGCCGTATTTCGTCGGGACGGGAAAAAAGGTAATCCAGTCGCTCGACCACGTTGTGGCCGTCAACAAAGACACAGTTCTCCATGTCGACAAAACCGGCTGCCTCCACGGCTGCCGTGCGTTCGGTCACGAGACAGGCCTTTGCCCCCGGTATCTCAAAGTGCTTGCGCACGACCTCGCCCCCCATGGTGCCGCATGTGGGGACGAGAAGGCTTGCGTTCAACGCGCGCGCATAGGCTTCTCCAGATAGGAGCTGGGAGGCCAGTTTGCTCTCATAGGCGTGTTGCGGCGAGACCAGGCAGGGGTAACGGTCGCGGATCATCGGAAAGATCGTCTGTCGCCAGGGATAAAGACCATAGGCCTGACCTGTCAGCGTGACCGGGATGACCTTTTGCTGCCCATAGTCGTGATAGACTTCGGGATCGATGAAATTTGGCCAGACGAACAGATTCTCCTTCACCGCCGGCATATATTCCGGAGTCATCGTTGCGATCGCGAAATACGTCTCGATGCCCCACTGCTCCATGTCGGAAAGGAAGCCGGCGCGCCGATCGCACCACGCATCGGCGTTATGAAGACCAAGCTTCGGGACTGAGGTATGGGTATTGGTGTTGGTGATTTTTATCCGACGTGAGCCGTGAGATCGATAACCGCTTTCAAACAACGTCAGATCCGGTTCGTATCTGTCGCATATCTCTGCATAATCGCAATCGCGGTTAATGACGACGACATCGAAATGTGTTGCGAGGCATTTGACCTGCTGCTGCATGTGCAGCAGCAGGTAACCGGCCGCGTTCGCGTTGGGCTGATGGTCCCATTGAAAGAAAACGAGCCGCGGCTTTCGATGATCAGTGCTGCTATTCATGTCCCTATCGAGTCGCTTCAGGAGCAGTGAGTACGACGCTTGGAGACGCGAGATGAGTATAAGCCTGCTGCGGGGACTTGACGCTAACCCTGTTCTTGACGCCGCCGGAAAGCTTCCACTCGAAATATGCGATCGTTCTCTCAAGGCCCTCACGAAGGTTCACCTTCGGCTGCCAGCCCAGCTGTTGCGTTGCGCGGCTGATATCGGGCTTGCGCTGTGTCGGGTCATCAATCGGCAGATCCTTGAAGACGATGCCGGACTTCGATCCGGTCATTTCGACCACCATTTCCGCCAATTCACGGACCTGGAATTCTCCGGGATTGCCGAGATTGATTGGCCCGGTGACCCCAGCGGGCGCTGCCATCAAGCGGATAAAGCCGTCGATCAGGTCGTCCACGTAGCAGAACGACCGGGTTTGCCTGCCGTCGCCGAAAATGGTGATCGGCTCGTTTCGAAGCGCCTGAACGATGAAATTCGAGACGACGCGGCCGTCATTGGTCTGCATGCGCGGACCATAGGTATTAAAGATCCGCGCCACTCGGATTTCGACACCATATTGACGATGATAGTCGAAGAACAGCGTCTCGGCGCACCGCTTGCCTTCGTCATAGCATGCCCGCGGACCTATGGGACTGACACTGCCTCGATACTCCTCGGGCTGAGGGTGGACTGCGGGGTCGCCATAGACCTCGCTCGTTGATGCCTGGAAAATCTTCGCCTTGGTGCGTTTGGCCAGGCCGAGCATGTTGATTGCCCCGTGCACATTGGTCTTTACGGTCTGCACAGGATCGTGCTGGTAGTGGACGGGAGAGGCTGGGCAAGCGAGGTTGTAGATTTCGTCGACCTCGACATAAAGCGGGAAAGTGATGTCGTGGCGCAGTACCTCAAACCGAGGATCGTCCAGAAGATGCAGCACATTGTCGCGCGAACCGGTGTAGTAATTATCCACGCAGAGGACGTCATTGCCCTCTCGCAGAAGCCTTTCGCAAAGGAATGATCCCAGGAATCCGGTACCGCCGGTAACCATAATCCGCTTGTTTCCGTGCATTGATTTGCTCCGTTGTTGATGTGTGCCCGAGGGGTGGAGAACAGCTCAGCAAGCTCCCTTCCCTTTCAGAACCGCTGGAATTGTGCTGAGAAGGATGTGCCAGTCGAACCATAGGGATCGGTTGTCGATGTAGAACTCGTCGAGTTGCTGCTGCAGCTCGAGATCCGCATTGCTTCGTTCGGATATCTGCCAAAGGCCCGTCAGCCCCGGCGTTACCGACCGCCGCTTGTCACGAAATTCGCCGTCCATCGCCGCGAGGTGATACTCCGGAAAGGGGCGCGGTCCGACGAAGGCCATCTCTCCTGCAATGATGTTCACCAGCTGTGGGAGTTCGTCGAAACTCGACGAGCGAAGGAGATGCCCGATCACCGGCAGGACGCGCGGGTCATGCCTGAGCTTGAAGTGTTTCGACCACTCGGCTTGTATGGCCGGGTTGTCTCGGAACAAGGCTTCGAGGCGCTGTTCCGCATCTCTGTACATCGTTCTCAGTTTCAGGACGTGCACCGGCTTGCCGGACAAACCTTCCCTGGTATGCCTGAAGAAAACCGGCCCGGGATCGATGGCATAGATCGCGGCGGCAGCAATCAGAATGAAGGGTGTAAGCACCAGTGTGGCAGGGATGGCGATTGCGAGATCGAGGACCCGACGAACCAGGTTCGAGTTTGCCGATCTCCCGCCGATGGCCAAGCGAATACCGATCTCTCCGCCGACGTCCGCAGGCCGCAGGCCAGTTATCTTGAGATTCGGCGTGTCGGAGAGAAGGATGACTTCGGCGAACTGTCGACGCATCGTTGCCAGCTCGGCGATCAGCGAGCCCGTATCATCAGCGATCAAGGCAATCGACGGCTCGTTGTGAGGTGATCTTTCCGACATATCGGGGGAGGAGAATTCCGGCCGAATGCCATACTGCCAATGGTCCGTGAAATGGGCCATGATCGCGGGGATACGATTGCAGGCTCCGATGATCACCGCCCGCTCTCCCCAGATTCCAAGCCTCCAGGACAGTCCTCGTGCGGCCATACGCATGACGGGTTGAACAATCAATCCGAGACCAAGGAAGCCAAGGATGGGAAGCAGCAGTCGCGTGCCTTCCGGGAGAAGGATGGCTCCAAGCGCTGCGATGACCGCTACCTTGAAGGATGCGGTGGTGCGGCGGCGCAGATGTTCGTGATCGTGAAGCCGATATCCGGGGTAGAGCGCGCTTGATGCATAAAGAACGATCGCTGCCAATGCTGCGAGAGCGAAAGCGCGCTCCGGCATCATATTCTCCGAACCGTGCGGAAGAACCGGCAGAAGAAGAAAATAGGATATGAGATAACTCGCGATGTCGCCGCCAACCAGGAATGACGACGTAACAAGCCGAGGCAACCTGCGCCGCAATGGAACCGGTATATTCAGCCCTGCCGGCTTGTTGAATTCGGCAATCGGCGTGGGGTTTGCCACTGATGGGACGGAGTTTGCCGCCTTCCGCAGGCCGGACGTGATTGCTGACGACGCAAATAAGGACATGATCGCTTCACACCTTTGCGGCTGCTGTTTTTGGCGCGCTCGATCCAAAAACCTCGTCTTCGATCGGAAACTTCCGAAGCCCCAGTCTCTGGAATGCTGTCAGTGAGATGAAGGTCGGCACGACAAGCGCGTAGCGCCGCCACAGCCGTCGCGGCTCGCATAAAAGCCGAAACGCCCATTCGAAGCCGCTTCTTTGAATTATCCTCGGAGCCTGCCGCTTGAGGCCGGCGTGAAAATCGAATGCAGCTCCGACACCGATGAGCATCGAAGCTTCCAGACGATCGCGCATGCGCGCCATCCAGAGCTCCTGCTTGGGGCTGCTGAGACCGACCCAAATAATATCCGCGCCTGACCGATTGATCCGATCTGCGACATCCGCTTCCTCTTGCAGCGACAGTTTATGAAAAGGCGGCGCATAGGTACCGACGATCTGTGCTTGCGGAAACCGTGCGAGAAGGCGCGCCTGCAACCGCTCCAGCGTCTCGGCTGTTGCGCCATAGAGGAAGTGGCGCAAACCTTGGGATACGCCAGCCTCGAAAACACATAGCATCAGGTCAGGTCCGTAGACCCTGTCGCTCTCCGAATGGCCGGCACGCTTCAATGCCCATACCAACGGCATGCCGTCGGGAGTCACGAGAAATGCCCGGTTATGTATCGACCGGAGCTCCGGATCATCTTGACACCGCACGACGCCGTGTGCGTCGCGAACACACACATATTCCTTCCTGCCGTCTTCGATGGCTTTTTGAATAAAACCGGTTGCGCTTTTAAGATTAACTGCCGAGATGCGAACACCAAGGACGTTAGTCCATTTCAAGGAGTCCTTTGGATTAGGAACTGAATTTGGGCTTCCGTCTGCTTGTTGCTTTCTCATGACCTGTGCTTTCGCAATCTAAACTGTCATCAGAATATGCCTGCAGCACGGTTGCCTCCATACTTTCCGTTCCAACTATTCGACGTAGAAGAGACTCCATATTTATACGCCCTATGCCGCGATAACTTACAATATTCGAAGTAAGTCAGCGTACCCCGCGGCTTGCCACATTGCTCTTTTTGATGAGCACCGTCCCGAAAGTGCGGTTTGCCCTTGGCAAACCGCAGAAGATATTCGCTTTCACGCGCAATTTAAGCGCGAATAAAGCCGATGGAAGAGAGATGTTGAACTTGAGAGGCGAGATGACTGGCCCGGTTGGCGAGCCTTCAGAGCAGGATCAGGACGAAAGCTCGCCTGGCTGCAACCCACCAGGTTTTCGGGCCGGGAATTTGATGCGCGTATGCTTGCGCCCGCGCGTTTCATCCTGGAACCATCTCGCCAAGGCCATGACGTCACCGATCGCACTGGCGGCAGTGCCGCGGCTGAATACGTGATGCCGGCCGGCATCCGCGTCGCGTTCTTGGCTACTCGGTGTGCGACACGATGCTGCCTATATCCGCTCCTGCCTTCTGAAGATCGCTCAGACTGCCAAACTCTCCTGATGGCATGATCTCCGGGTTTATCCTGAAGCTCTTGTCGTTCAGATTGCCGCTGTAGCGGTTACGCGCAAATCGCACGGATCCGGGCTTGTGGTCGGGCGCGTAAACGTATGCAGCGAGCCCATTGCTGTTGTCGACAGACACGATATTGTCCTCGATACGATTGGGGCCTGCCCAAGGCGGACGCCACCCCCAGCCCGTACCATCATCGACGCGAAAGGCAGCCCCAGATCCGGCGCTAATGACGTTT
This sequence comes from Rhizobium aethiopicum, assembly GCF_900094625.1. Classification (GTDB taxonomy): domain Bacteria; phylum Pseudomonadota; class Alphaproteobacteria; order Rhizobiales; family Rhizobiaceae; genus Rhizobium; species Rhizobium aethiopicum. The sequence continues at coordinate 20,807 of NZ_FMAJ01000012.1, forward strand.
CCTGTCACCAGATTGCTCCAGCCGCCGTTGATGCCAATCGCCGTTATGTTACCCGAAAGCGTATTTCCTTCGATACGCACGCCGCTGGCCTTGCCGTCGGTATAAATCGCCCAGCTGATAGGAGACGGCCATTCACTGGTATTCTCATATCCAGGCGGCCAGAACGTTCCATCGGCCCGGTTCATAAGCTGGCCTGTCCCGGTGACGAGGTTGTAGCGAATGCTGCTGTTCAAAGGATCGGCCTGCTCGCCCATCATCTTGATGGCGCCACCATCTGCCGTGTGCTGATTGGCGTTGCGGATCACGTTGTGTTCGATGACCGCATCATGAACTGCGTCCTGCGGTCCCCACAGTGAGCCACCGGCGATACCGAACTGTGCCACGTTTTCAATGAGATTATGAGCAATCCTGACATTATCAGCAGCCTGGAACCATATCCCGGCCGTTTCGAAATAAACCCTACCAATGTCATGGATGTGGTTCGACAGGATTTTAGCACCGTGGGATTTGAGGAAGGTGCCATAGTTCGTGCCCAGATAAATTCCGTTGCCGGCCACATCTCCAATCACGTTGCCGGCAATCACAACATCTTTGCTCTCGGAAACATGAATGCCGACGCCGACATTGTCGATGGCGTTGCCGAGCAGCCGGACGCCGTCCGCGTGCTCGAGCCGTATGGCGCCAAAGCCTCTGGTGTCGGTAGCAAATTTGCCGCTACCTTGCGGATCCCCATCCCGAAAACGGAGCCCCGATATAACCATTCCTCGGGCGCCATCCAGCCTGAAGAATGTCGGTAGGATGCCGGCGACAGCCGTAGCGCTTGTTGGCAGTCCATCGCTCGGGATGTAGACAAGTTGCTCCTTGGCACCGTCATACCACCACTCCCCGGGAGCATCGAGCAGGGCCGCCGCCCCGGTCAGGAAATAGCGGCTGCCTTCCGCGGTGAAGAAATAGGCGGTGCCTTTGGTATTGATGGCGCTGTTCGCGTTGTCGATGGAAACCACTGGGAGGGTGTCACTGCCCCATTGGCTGCCGGGGTGAAAGCCACCGACGATATTGGCGACAAGCCCTGCTGCATTTTTCGAGATCGGAAGATCGCCGGAATGGAAGCAAAAGCGTGTGTTACCATGCCATATATCGTCGTCTTGCGGGCACTTGGCCGCAAAAAGCCATCCTTTGCGCGGGTCTCCATCGCGTGGAGCGTTGGGAAAGCGAGCCTGCGTCTGGCGCGCGCCGCCGACGAAAAGGTCGCCCACCTCCCTGCCCGGAGGCAGCTTCAGTGATGCAGTCCAGCGGCCATCGGCCTGTATCGCCCATTTGCGTACAAGCGGACCGCCGTGCAGGACCGGCGCTTCATTGCATCTCGCCGCGATGACCAGGCCCGCATCGCGAGCATCGAACACGACAGGTTCAGCGAGATAGTAATCTCCGTTGCCCATCGCGATCGTGTTTTGGCCGCCTTTCGCACGGGCAGCATCCCGCGCTCTTTCGATGCTGGCGAAAGGACCGTCGGTACGCTGAGGATTTGCTTTGGGGAGGCGCCCGCTCCAGTCGTCTTTGCCATCAGGAGAAACGTAGAATACTGACCGGGCCGCGGACGTGTCCGTCAATACCTTGTTCAGAGACGTCCCCTTCAGCTTGCCCGAAAAGATCGCCGGCGACGCTTCCGCGCACGTCGCTTCCCTGACCGCCGACTGCAGCCTGTCGGGCGCATCTGCGTCCGAGCTTACGGGTGCCAGGTTGCCCGGCCGGGGAAAGAGCGTCGCAAGCAAGATGCTCAAGATCGGTGCGAAGCGCCACCTCATGAGATTTGCAGCTCCGCCGTTGTGCTGCGTTCCGGTGCCCGCAATTGCGGGCCAGAGGCCGTCGAAACAACAGGCTCGTACAGCGAGAACATGATGATGCCCGATATAAACAGAATGAAAATCGCGTCATTCTGGATCAGGAAGATGGTCTCGGTCAGGTTCATCACCAAAATCACGACCGTGAAGACATTCAACCAAAGCCAGCCATATTGAGGGTCCCGGCACTGGAGGACCGCCCCTTGGCGTAATGCCTGCAAAAGCATCAGAGCGAACAAAATCATTCCGCTGATTCCGAAGCTCAGCAGAGTATCGCGGAACCCGTTATGGGCGTGGGGAGCCATCCACTGGATCTTTGACCAGATGATCCAGGCTTCGGGGTTCGCCTCCGTCCAAAACGCCTGGTAGCCGAAGCCGAGCAGCAGGTGATCGGCAATCTGACCATCGACCAGCTCCCACAAAGGTACCCGGCCCGTCAAAGTGGCGTCCTTGCCTAGCGCTTCGAGGAATGGGACCAGGAATTCGTGAAGCAAAAGCAGGAGCCCCGCGGCCATCTGAACAAAAAACAGGATGAAGACGATGCGACTGATGCCACGGAGTCGCTGCAACACACAGTAGAAGCCGATCAAGCAGTATGCCGAAACCGTCGCGATGATCGCGGTCATCGATCCGGAGCCCACAAGACAAGCCACGCCCGCGATCAACAAAAGCAAGGCGGCTCGCCGCATGCCAGGGGTGCGGTCCATTAGAACGGCCGTCGACACCAGTATCATCATGCTGGCGTACCAACCGAGACTGTTCTTGTGGATGAATATGCCGCGCACCGCGCTATCCATCGGCATGCGAGCGAGACCCGGCGATGCTACGAGCATCAGCAGGCTGAGGACGATACATGTGCCGAAGGTCACAAATGCAAGTCGAAGCAGCTGCCTCGGCGTGAAGCGTATCGCCAATACGTATGCCAGAAGGACCGTAAAGAGCAGGCCGATGGCGCGCCTGAATGACGTTGAGGGGCCTACCGACCAGAAGACAGACACAAACGGCATGGCGACCATCACAGGGACAAGCCAGTTTCGCTTGAGCGCAGTGAGAAACTGCGGGAAATGTCGTCCCAGCATCAGCAAGGTAAACCCGTATGAGGGTAGGCTGAGCAGACGCAATATAGACTTGGCATGACCGCTGAGGGCTCCGTCGGCATCCGCCAAGATCAGCGGGAAGAGCGCACCTGTTTGCAGGAAGAGGCACAAGCCGGCGCCCCAGCACTCTATCGATCGCCAACTGACGGACGGCCCATTCGCTACTCCAACCACATACGCCCTCATGACCGGCCTCGACTTGCTCAGACGGATGAGAGGCTGTTGATCGCGGCAATTTGGAAAGACATGGGTCCCCTTTCATAGCTGCGCTGCTTACCAACGAACAATCATCCCGCCACGTCCCCAGTCAACTCACGCAAATGAAGGCAGCGCTAAGCCTAACGCACATACGCACCGTCCAAGGACGTGGTCCGGGTTAAGCTGACGGTCTACCCCTCCCCCAAAAGGCGGTGCTGGAGCCGACGGCATTGCCCATAAGAGCAGATGTCACCGGTGAGCAATCACCGGTAGCTTGGCGATGAAGACATACCGCGAAGCACGTCGCGCTGAGCCGCAGTTGCCGGCGAAGCGAGGCAATAATTCTGGCGCAGCTTGCTGTTGGCAGGTGCCGCTTAGAAGGGTTGGGATTGCTATGGTTCTGCGTCATGGTCCTGGTTTCGTATGCGATATAACGGGAGGGTCGAGCGGCGCGGCGTTGTCGGCGCTGACCCTGCCAGCTCAAGGCAAAATCCTGACCGAGCATAAAAATGCCTGTCTGCATCTGATCTCTTTCCATCAGTTCGCGCTGCTGAACGCGCAAGCGTTCGCAACTCCAGCGCACCGACGTGTCGCGCAGCGACGCGTTTGAGAGGGTGGTGTCATGGAGCGGCCGACAATCAGCGTCCTTATCAACAACTACAACTACGGTTGCTTCGTCGGTCGGGCGATTGACAGCGCCCTGAACCAACAGGCGTCAAATGTCGAGATCATCGTCGTCGACGACGGCTCGAGCGACCAGTCGCGCTCTGTTCTCGAAGGCTATGACAAGCGGGTGAAACTGCTCTTCCAGGAGAACCGGGGGCAGGCCGCCGCCGTAAATGCTGCTGTGAAGGCAAGCAGCGGCGACATCCTCTGTTTTCTCGATGCCGATGACTGGTGGGCGCCGGGCAAGCTGCCGGCAACAGCCGCCGCTTTCCATGCGAATCCTCGGGCATCGCTTGTTTATCACCGGCTTCAGCCAATGCAGACCGATGGCTCGCCCGGCTTCAGGGCGATCCCTCGGACCTTGTGTTCGGGAGATTTGTCGCCGCGGCTTGCGAGATCGGCCGGCTGGTGGCCCTTCCCCCTGACATCAGCCATCGCTGTAAGACGTAGCGCGTGGGATGCTGCAGGGGATATTCCCGAAGAGTTCCGCATTTCGGCCGACGCCTGGCTCGCAGGCATCTATCCATTTCTCGGAGGCGTTGTCGCCTTGCCGGATCCACTCGGGTTCTACCGGATTCACAACAACAACTGGTATCGGGCAGTCGATGACGCCGCCATGCTGCGAAAGCGGATGGCTCATTGGCAGAGTGTCGTTGACGCTACAAACCGGTTTCTTTCTGCACACAATCTGGCGGGAAGGCTGCGTCTGGATGATCACTATCCGTACCGGGTCGCCTCAGCCAGGCTGGAGGGCGCCGATATACGCACCCGGTTCAGACTTGCTGTGGAAGGGCTCCTTTTCGCCGGAGAACCAAACTTGCTGCGGCGTACGCGTGATGCATTGCGCACAGCCCGCGACCTCCCTCGACTTGGTCAGGCTGTTCGCTTGTCGGAGTCGGCACGATGAAGGCCCTGATGCTGGTTTCCGAACTCGAAGACTACACCATCTCCTTCGCCAGCGGCGTTGCCCAACATCTGCAAGTCGTCCTTGGTGTGCCGCGTCGGCGTTACGCCCAGCTTGCTTCCTCCTTCGATCCGGCTGTCGATCTGCACCTTTTAGACTGGCCGCGGCACCGCTCGCTCTCCAACCCTTGGTTTCTCCACCAACTCACACGTCTCATCCGGCAGGAGCGGCCGGACGTCATTCACCTTCTGAGCAATTCTACGCTCTGGTTGAACTTTGCCGCGCCGTTCTGGCGCCCGATCCCGCTGGTGACGACCGTCCACGACGTGGAAGTGCATCCCGGCGATTCCGACACCCGCACGCTGCCGGCCTGGGCTCCCGAATTGATGGTGCGGCAATCGGGTCATGTCGTCGTCCATGGCGAAGGGCTGAAACGAATGGTCCTAGAGCGATATTCGAAATCGCCTGATCGCGTCCATGTCCTCTCGCATCCGGCCATCCATCGCTATGCGGAACTTGCTCGGCGGCACAAGTTGGAGCGGCGACACGCAGACGGAACTTTGCGCGTCCTGCTTTTCGGGCGGATTTTTGCCTACAAGGGATTGGAGCATCTGATCCGTGCCGAGGCGATGCTCAAGGACCTGCTGCCCAATCTACGCATCACGGTAGCAGGCCGCGGCGATGACCCGTGGGTCTTCCAACCCCTCATGGGGGAAGCCGGCCGCTATGATATTCGCAACCGCTTTATCGAGGATATGGAGGTCGCCCAGCTTTTTCTGGATGCCGATGTCGTTGTCCTTCCCTATACGGAAGCCTCTCAAAGCGGTGTACTCAACCTTGCCGCGGCGTTTGGCAAACCGGTTATCGTGACGGATGTCGGCGAATTGCGAGCCACGGTCCTGCCAAACGGATTGGGGATGGTGGTTCCACCGGGGGATGTGGAACAGCTCGCAAGTGCCATCCGGACACTGGCCGATAACAGCGAACTCAGAAGCAGCTTCGGGACCAGCGCGCTCGCATGGGCCACAGGCCCGAATTCGCCTGAGCAGGTCGGAAGACAGGCTGCGGCCGTTTATCGCGAGGTGGTCGGGGCATGCTAATGAAGATGCTCACGGATGGGAATCGGGTGGCGACCCGGAACGCAGCAGCAACCGTGCGCCACTACGTCCCGGGTGGTTGCGAAAGCGGCGGCGGGATTGGCAGGCTGGTCGGCTATATATCGAACACGGCGAAGCAGGCCGGCGAAAGACACCTCGTCACCGACACCAGAGGGCCTCGATGGTCCGTGGCGACCTCGCCTGTGCGCCTGCTCGGCGCCGTCTTGATGATGGCGAAGGACCGGATAATCGCTCCGGCACGCATTCACCATATTCATGTCGCGGGTCGCGGCAGCACCGCACGAAAACTGATCCTGACCGAGGCCGCCCGTCTCCTCGGATGCTCTCACATATTGCACCTGCACGACTACGACTATGCGAGCGATTTTGCTGCACGCTCGCCACGTCAACAAATGCTGATACGCCGGATGTTTCAACATGCGGACCAGGTCGTGGCATTGGGCCAGCGCGATCGCATGACGCTGACGACGCTTCTGGGCGTCGACGAACGCCGCGTGGCCGTCATTCGCAATTGTGTTCCGGACCCCGGGTCCCGCAGCGTGCATGTCGGCGAGATGCCGTTGATCATCTTTCTCGGCCGGCTGAGCGAACGCAAAGGCGTTCGGGAGCTTCTGCTTGCCTTAAGCCATCCGGTTATGAAGGAGTTGCGGTGGCGTGCCGTGCTGGCAGGCGACGGACCTGTGGAAGATTACCGGCGCCAGGCTGCCGCCATGGGACTTTCAGACCTGGTGAAGATGCCCGGCTGGGTCGGCGCCGACGAGGCGCAAGCCCTGTGTGCACGGGCAGACATACTGGTCCTACCTTCGCATGCCGAGGGCTTGGCAATGGCTGTGGTCGAAGGGCTTGCCCACGGGCTTGCGGTCGTCACCACGCGCGTCGGCGCGCATGGCGAGGTCATCTCCGACGGTGAAACCGGGGTGTTCGTACCGGTCGGAGACAAGGATGCCCTGGCTGCGGCGCTGGCGAAGCTCGTCACCAACCCGGAGATCCGCAACCGTCTCTCGGCCAAGGCCCGTGCTCATTATCTCAATCATTTCAGCATGAAGGCTTACATGCAATCACTGGACAAACTTTACGACGCCGTCTCCGCGCAACCTCAAACGACGGGCGAACGATGACAATCTCAACTGTGCCACCAGACCGCAACAGCTCGCTCTCGTCGATGCGATACGATCCCCGATTTCAAGTAGAGACTCGGTCTGATGATCTTGATCTGACATCGGGCCTGCGCCTTATCCGGCGCAGGATGGTGATGATCGTCACCATCGTCATGCTGCTTATGACGGCTGCTGCAATTGTGGTTTCGGGATTGAAGCCGACTTTTCACGCCGAGTCCCGGCTGATTATCCACACGCCTCTGGCGACAAAGCTCGGCACGGAAGAGTCCGGCCGCAGCGATCCGCTGGATGCCACATCGGAGACGGAACGGCTTCTTTCCCGAAGCATTGCAGAGCGGGTCATCCGCGACCTGCGGCTCGATGACTGGCCGGAATTCAATCCGGCGCTGCAGGAAACCTCGCTGATCGACAGGATCCGAGGAATGTTGCGTGGGTGGGTCGACCGAGAAAAACCGTCGTCGCCGATACGAAACAGCATCGAACCGATCATCCCGAAGTACTACAAGGCACTGCGCGTGTGGCGCGATGGCCAGGGCGACGTCATTCAGATCGGCTTCGATGCCAGCGACCCCGAACTGGCCGCCGCGGTCCCCAACCGCCTCATCAGCATCTACCTGGAAGAGCGCAAGGACAGTCTGCGTGGCCGGCTGGACGCCGCAGAAGAATGGATTCTGCTGCGTATCGACGAGCAGAAGCGTCGCGCCAAGGCAGCACGCGATGCCGCCGACGACTATCAGAAAATTATGGACGTCGTGTCGAATGACGACGATCAGGTTGAACAGATCAAGTCAATAATGGAGCTGAGCGAGCGGCAAGCAAAAATCGAACAAAGCCGCGTTGAAGCGAGAGCAACGATATCTATGCTGGAAGCGGCTGACGACCCCTCGCTTGCCCTGCAGAATATGGTCATTCCCGATAGCATTGCTGCAATGCAACGGGAGCTTCGTGCGCAGGAGCAAGACCTCGAACGCCTTCTTGAAACCTATGGCAATACGGCCGAAGCCGTGGTCGACATGCGCGCGAAGATCCTTAAATCCCGCACCGATCTCGGCCTTGCGGTGGATCGATATCTCAAATCGATACGCGCTAAGCTTGCGGCGCTCGACCATGAGGACGACGCACTCCGGTCGGCATTGGCGGCGGCTCATGAGAAGCGCACGCGCTCAGCCCTGGCGCAGACCGAGTTGGCACGGCTCCAGCGCATGGCTGAAAAAGAGCAAACGGCGCTGGACAAACTTGACGAGCAGCGCCGGGGCCTGGCTGCGCAAGCCATGCTGCCGGGGGCGGAACTGGAAGTTTTGTCGCCGGCCGCAGTGCCGCTGGCGCCGCAGGGACGCGGACGGCTTTTCTATTTGGTCGGCGCCCTCCTGGCTTCGATATCGATCGCGGTGACCGCCGCTTTCGTGGTCGAAATGTTGGACAAGTCGGTCCGCAGCTTCGATCAGATGGCTGGAATGTCGCGCATAGTACCCGCCGGTTTCATCCCGCGCCTGAAATGGAAAGACCGGAGAGATCCGTCGATGCTCTTCGGGCCCATTCAAGTCGGGATGTTCGACGAAGCAATTCGCTCCGTCATGACTTCGCTCAAACAATCCAACGGCGGAAAGTTGCCTAACAGCATTGTCGTGACGTCGGCTCACAGCGGAGAGGGAAAATCGCTTGTCGCCAGATCACTGGCAATCGATCTCGCCGCCGACGGAATTCCGGTACTGCTTGTCGATGGCGACCTCAGACGTGGAAACCTCGACTCGTTTTTCAATTCAGAGCTAAAGCAGGGCTTCAACGAATTCCTGTGTGGGCAGGCTGGAATCCGGGACATCATCCATCATCACCCAAGCGGCATCGACTTCATTCCGGCCGGCAATGCCAGCCTCCATCGGTTCGCTCGTCTGACCGATGCGGCTGACATCATCGCGAGGGCCGCCTCAATGGGCCAAATCGTGATCTTCGACAGCGCACCTGTGCTCGCCTCGGCTGATACGATGTATCTGACAGCATTAGCAGAACGAACGCTAGTGGTCGTCAGATGGGGAAAGACGAGCCGCCGCGCCGTGGAATTTTGCTTACATCAGCTGAAGAGTACGCGCGCAGAGATCGCCGTTGCCATAAACAACGTCGTTCCTAACAAACATGCCAAGTACAACTTCAGCGATTCAGAACTATTTGTGAAATCTCTGAGGAAATACCATGAATTCACATAGCTTCTAACGAATTACTCCTGATTCCGTCAAAAGAAAGTTACGGAGACCGCAGTGAAAAACAAAAGCAAGGTTGCGCTGATTACCGGCATAACAGGTCAGGACGGCGCTTATCTGGCCGAGCTTCTCTTGGAAAAGGGCTATATCGTTCACGGCCTCAAGCGACGTTCCTCGTCCTTCAACACCAGCCGCATCGAGCATCTGTACGAGGATCCGCATGTCGAGAATCCTCGGTTTATCTTGCATTTCGGGGACATGACCGATTCAACGAATCTCATCCGTGTCGTCCAGGAAACGCAGCCGGACGAGATCTATAATCTCGCAGCACAGAGCCATGTCCAAGTCTCTTTCGAGACGCCGGAATATACGGCTAACGCGGATGGGACCGGCACCCTTCGGCTACTTGAAGCAATTCGCCTCCTGGGGCTGACCAGCAAGACCCGCTTCTATCAGGCGTCCACCTCAGAGCTCTACGGCAAAGTCCAGGAAGTCCCGCAGAGCGAAACGACCCCGTTCTATCCTCGATCACCCTACGCGGCAGCCAAGCTCTACGCTTATTGGATAGTGGTCAATTACCGCGAGGCATATGGCATGCACGCCTCGAACGGCATCTTGTTCAATCATGAAAGCCCGATCCGCGGCGAAACATTCGTGACGCGTAAGATCACCCGGGCGGCGGCGGCTATCCATCTTGGACTGCAGGAAAGGCTCTATCTCGGCAATCTGGATGCCAAGCGCGACTGGGGACATGCACGAGAATATGTTCGCGGCATGTGGCTGATGCTGCAGCAGGACGAGCCTGGTGATTATGTTCTTGCGACCGGCGAGACGCACTCGGTTCGTTCCTTTGTCGACAAGGCTTTTGCGAAGGTGGGCATGCCGATTGATTGGCGTGGGCACGGGGTTGAGGAAAAAGGATACGACAAGGCATCCGGTCGGTGTGTGGTGGAGATCGATCCAGCCTATTTCCGTCCGACCGAAGTTGATCTTCTGATTGGCGATCCGACGAAGGCGCACACGAAGCTTGGCTGGAAACATGAGACCAGTCTTGATCAGCTGGTTACTGAGATGGTGCGGGAGGACCTGAAAGTCATGGCACGAAATGTTCCCTCGGTAGGCGTGACCAAAGGTTTTGCTTATGCCTGAAGTGATCTACAGCCTTGCCGGAAAAAGGGTCTATGTCGCGGGCCACCGCGGCATGGTGGGCTCTGCGATCGTACGGCGTCTCGCTTCCGAGGGCTGCGAGATTTTGACGGCCACCCGCGCCGACGTCGATCTCAGACGGCAGGATCAGGTTGAGGCCTGGATGAGCAAGAACCGTCCCGACGCTGTCTTTGTGGCTGCGGCGAGGGTCGGCGGCATTCTCGCGAACGCCACCTATCCGGCCGACTTCCTTTACGACAACCTGATTCTCCAAGCGAACGTCATCCACGCAGCCCATCAAGCTCACGTTGAAAAATTGCTGTTTCTAGGCTCGTCCTGCATCTATCCGAAATTCGCCGATCAGCCAATTGTCGAGGATTCCCTGCTGACCGGATCGCTTGAGCCTACCAATGAGTGGTATGCGATCGCCAAAATCGCCGGTTTGAAGCTCTGCCATGCCTATCGCAAACAGCACGGCAGAGATTTCATTGCGGCCATGCCGACCAACCTTTATGGTCCGGACGACAATTTCGACCTCGGGTCAAGCCATGTCATGCCGGCGCTCATCCGCAAGGCGCATGAGGCGAAGATCAACCGGCAGCAAGAGATATGCATCTGGGGTACCGGCACGCCGCGGCGCGAGTTCCTGCATGTTGACGACTGCGCCGACGCCTGCCTCCATCTCATGAAGACCTATTCCGCCGACAGTCATGTCAATGTAGGGTCCGGCCAAGACATTACCATTCTAGAGCTGGCATACCTCGTCTCCAAAATCGTTGGCTTCAAAGGCAAGATCACGCACGACCTCACCAAGCCAGATGGCACGCCACGTAAACTCTTGGATGTCGACAAGCTTCGCACTCTCGGCTGGTCTCCTAAGATCAGCTTGAAGGAGGGCATCGCAGGCGCCTACCGTTCCTTCCTTGATGGGCACTACCTCGAGCGCAGCCACAAGGCTGTGTCCGGCGAGGTGATCGATCAAAACGACAACAGTCTTCGCAGAGCCAGGACTTCGGCGCTGCAAGCGCCTGTGCTCGCTACTGTCGGACGACAATCGCCGCGGTGAAGTCGACAGGCATGGGCCGTGCCACGTGCGAACCGTAGCGCTATCCGCTCCTGAAACCGGGCGTCAAGTTTTCTCGCGACCGGCTTTCATGTCTACGCATGCGGTTCTGCAAAGCCGCGGCGCACATATAAGCGATATGCTTTGAGCCTTTCAGCCACCCGAATGTCCTACCGCGCAAGTGCAAAAAGCCCGGCTCGAGAGCCGGGCTTTCCTGATTGACCGAAGTCAGACCAGATTAGAACGAACGCTGCAGGCGGAAGTAGCCCGTCGTCGAGTCGTCAGCATCTTCCGGATCGAGGTACTGAACCGAAGCCTTGGCGTAGAAGTTGTCGACGATCTGGTAATCAACCGTCAGACCAACCTTCCAAGCGTCGCCGTCGCTGAAGTCGTCGCCAGAGACATAGTAGTCGCTGTAGTACTGGACACCAGGGGTGATCTTGAGCTTGTCGGTTGCCTTGATTGCGTATTCGGCAGCGATAGCCCATTCAGCCTTGGTGTAGTACGAGCTCGGGCCGGTGGCGTATACCGCTGCGAGGCCGAGCGTGCCGGGACCGACGTCAACCGTACCCATTGCACGGATAGCGCCTTCTTCGTTGTCTACGTCGTAGCCAGCGGTGATCTGGTAGCTGAAGATACCAGCCTTGCCGCCGAGACCGACTGCAACGCCAACGTTGTTCGGCTCTTCGCCGGTCTTGTAGAAGCCGTCTTCCAGCTCGTCGACGCTGATGCCAGCGTAGAAGGCTTCGGTTTCGTACTGATAGCGGATGGAGTTATGCAGCGTTACCGGAGAACCGATATCGTCGGTTTCGCCAGAGAGGCCGTCGTCCCACCAGCTGTAGAACAGACCGGCGCGGAAGCCGGCGATGTCGAGGTATGCGGAGTCGAGCTTGGCGCTCTGGTCAGAAGCATTGTCAGCATTGAACTGCATGACGATGACGCCGGTCAGCGGACCATATTCGGTGTCGCTCTTGGCGGTGAACTGAACCTGACCGCGAGTACGAGCATCCCAGTCCGAGTCGTTGCTGGCCGAACCATTGAGAGGCTCTTCGCCGATATCAACCTGGAAACGGATGTAACCGTTGATCTTCAGGCAGGTTTCGGTGCCGGGGATGTAGAAGTAGCCGGTGCCGTAAGCGTCGCAGACGCGAACATATTCAACCGGTTCCGGCTCGGCAGCGACGATAGCGTCAGCAGCCTGAGCTCCGGAAACTACTGCGAGAGCAGCAGCGGAGCCGAGAAGAAGGCTCTTGATGTTCATAAATGACCTCCAATTCAAAGTTTCGATCGGGTTTGGGATCTTTCGCTGAGCAGCGTTCCCTGCCCCATCCCCGTTGTTTCAAGAAGTGGACGATCCGTCGCCCTTGCTTCCGAGGGTGAAAATACAAGACGGCGGCCGTCACGCAATCACCAACTTACTCGAACGAGGGGTTTCAACGAGCCTTCCCGGCATCCTGTTGCCGAAAGGACACAAGTCGGCCAACCGGCCTCGATTTCCTTTATGCTTTGTTAAGAAAAGCCTGATTTTGCCGCTGCTTAGGCAAACTGAACAAAGAGCTGGACATGCGAGTTCCGACGCATTTCTAACACTATTTTGACAAGTTCGGGCTGTGAGGGAGATATGGCAGATCCCCGCAAGCGTAACCGGATGGCCACCGATCCGCTCTCGCCACCGCCCGAAGGCAGAAGCGCGGGACGTGATTCCCGTCGGCGATTCTCTCTTCGAGGTGAAGAGATGCGTTCGTCGCGCGACCGTTTGGGTATCAGGCGACTAAGCGATAATGATTCCCAAGCGGCCAGATAATCCAGTGATGCGCTGCGGAAATGGAAGTGGCGGAGAAGATGGGATTCGAACCCACGATACGCTTTTGACGTATACTCCCTTAGCAGGGGAGCGCCTTCGACCACTCGGCCACCTCTCCGGTGCGGCCTAACTAGGGTGACCGGTCTGTGAATGCAAGGGTTTTTTGAGTTTTCACCAGAAGAAATGCAGCGGCCGGCCTTTCGGCTTTTGACAGACAGATGCGAATAAACGCTAGCCTGCGCCCGCCCCCCGCAATGTTCGGTCGATCTTCTTTCGGGGAACACGTCTTACAGTGATCTCGCTCCCGGTGTCAGCGCAACAGGCTCTTGAGATCGGCCGCGGGGTCGGCGAGAATCGATCGGTCGGGGTTGGTTCCGGATTCCAGCAGTTTTTTGCCGGTCACATAGGCCTTCGCGTCATTGATCGCATCGACAGCGATCAGCAGCCCATCCCTGAAGTACCAGACCGAATGAGCGCCTTCACGGGCGCCGGGACGCAGCAGCGTGTCGTCATAGCCGAGATTGAAGCCGGCGATCTGCAGCTTGACATCGTATTGGTCGGACCAGAACCACGGCTTCGGCTCGTAAGGCTCGCTGCCGCCGGCGATGACGGCTGCCGCCGCTTCGGCCTGGTCGACGGCGTTCTGCACCGATTCGAGCCTGATGCGGCCGCCCTGCCATGGAAGCGCTGCGCAATCGCCGGCCGCAAAGATCGACGGATCCGAGGTACGGGCAAATTCATCGACGATGATTCCGTTGGCGACCTCGAGGTCGGCTTCCTTGGCAAGCTGGTCATTCGGTACGACGCCAATGCCGACGATGACGAAATCGACATCAATGACCGATCCGTCGGACAGTGCCGCACCGGCGACGCGGCCGTCCTTGCCGATCAGATGCTTGAGGCCGGTCTTCTCGCGAATCATCACGTCATGGGCTTCGTGGATCGCGCGCATGATGTCAGCGGTGTCCTTCGCCGCAACGCGCTGCAGGATGCGGTCGGCCATCTCGATGACTGTGACCTCAAGGCCGCGGTGACGAGCGACGGCCGCCGCCTCCAGCCCGATGTAACCGCCGCCGATGATGAGGACGCGACGGCCGGGCCGCATTTCATCGGCCAGAAGATCGGCATCACGTTTGTCGCGGGCGACATAGACGCCTTCGAGATCACCGCCTATGGCGGCCGGCAACCGGCGCGGCGTCGAGCCGGTGGCGAGCACCAGCGTGCCGTAGTCGAGAACGGAGCCATCCTGCAGCAGAACCTCTTTGCTGTCCCGCTTGATCTGCTCGGCCCAGGTCGACAGGCGAAGATCGACATCATGTTCGGGATACCACTGCTCCGGGCGGAACAGCAGACGGTCGAAGGTCATTTCACCGAGCAAGTATTTCTTCGAAAGCGGTGGGCGCTGATAGGGAGCGACATCCTCGGCGCCGATGAGGGTGATTGGGCGCGTATCCTTCAAAGCGCGCAGCTTGGCCGCCAAGGCAAAACCCGCCTGTCCCGCGCCGATGATCACCAATCTATCCGTCACGATCTCACTCCCGAAACTGCGCCCGACAACCATGCCAAGGCCTATCGCCTGCCCTATGCGCCGTCAACGGAAAGCGGCTTCTTACATTCAGCCGATCTCGATCCAGCGACGCTCGTGGAACGACTGTGCCATGGCATGCACCGACTTCTCTATCCTGAGACCGTCTTTAAATGTCACGATCGACGACGGCTCGCCCGATATTGCCGCGATCAGCTCGCGGCATTCGATGATCTTGAGATCATTGAAGCCGAGACCATGGCCGGGCGCCGGGATGAAGCGATCATAAGGCCGATGGGCAGGCGCCGCCAGTATCTTGCGGAAGCCCTGTTCGGAGCCAGGCCCCTCGGCCTGATAGAGCTCAAATTCGTTCATGCGCTCCTGGTCGTAGAGGATCGAGCCTTTCGAGCCGTAAATCTGCAGGGCGATGCGGCCCTTGCGCCCCCAGGCGGCGCGATTCGCCATCAACACGGCGGAGATGCCACCGCCAAGCCGCATCAGCACGTTGGCGGCGTCATGATTTTCGACGGCCCGGCGGCCACCCTCGCTTAGCGGACGGTCGGCATAGGGCTTCACCATGTCTGTTATGACAGCCTCGACATGGCCGAAAAGATACCATAGCAACGACAGCGGGTGCACGGCGAAATCGTCAAGCGCACCGTAGCCGGCGGAAAGCTCGCTCTTCCAATAAAAGAACACGTCAGGATCGGCCATGAAGTCCTCGTCCATTTCGACGCGGACATGATTGACCGTTCCGATGGCGCCGTCGCCGACGAGTGTCCTGATGTGCCGCATGACGGGATTCTGAATGTAATTATAGCCGAGAGCGGCAACCTTGCCAGAACGCTCCGCCGTCGCGAGCATCTGCTCGGCATCGGCATAGGCGGGCGCCATTGGCTTTTCACACCAGACATGCTTGCCGGCTTCGAGGGCTGCAATCGCCATCTCGGCGTGGAACTGGTTGGGCGTGGTGACGGAAACGACGTCGACCTCGGGGTCGGCAATCAGCGCCCGCCAATCGGCCGTTGCCTTCTCGAAGCCGAACTCGCCGGCACGAGCCTCGGCAAGCCCGGCATTGGCTTCCGCAAGGTGCACAAGCCGCGGACGCTCGACATCGCCGAACACGGTCTTCACCGCATTCCATGCCAGCGCGTGGCACTTGCCCATATAGCCCGTGCCGATCAAACCTATGCCGAGTGGCTTCATTTTACGTCTCCTCCAAAGCTGCGCGGATTTTTGGAATATTTAGATCATTTTGACAAGCGACGACTCGTTGCACCTTGTCGCGTCTCAATCGATTCCCCCTAGAAGCGTTGGATTACAGGGGATTAAAAACAATTAGGTGTCCACTTTGAAATCGTCTATGCTCGACAATATGGAATATTTGTTTCATCTCGTGAGCCGTCAGCATGGATAACGGTCCCCAGGGTCAAGCGCGTGTACCGCGCGACTTCGAAAGCCTGCGCAGCACGATCATCGAGCGCAAGGCGAGCATGCCGAAGCGGCTGGCGCAGGTCGCTGCCTTCGCACTCGGCAATCCCGACGAAATCGCCTTCGGGACGACGGCGAGCATTGCCGCCGCCTCCGAGGTCCAGCCCTCGACGCTGGTGCGCCTGGCGCACCATCTGGGTTATGAAGGTTTTTCCGACCTGCAGAGCATCTTCCGCGAAAGGCTGCGCGACCGGACGCTGAGCTATGAAGAGCGCCTTGTCACGCTGGAGCAAGCGAGCGGCGACGATGAGGACGCCAATCTTCTCTCAGGCTTCATTGCCGCGGCGAACCAGTCGGTCAACCGGTTGGCGGCGACGGTGCAGACGGACACTTTCACCAAGGCGGTCGATATTCTTGCCGCCGCCGAAACCATCTATCTGATCGCCAAGCGGCGCTCCTATCCGCTGACGGCGCACATGACCTACGCTTTTTCCAAGCTCAACATCCGCCACCAGATCGTCGCCTCGCCGAACGGCGTCGATCCTGAGATGGTGCAGTTCGCAACGTTGAAGGACGCGGCGATCGCGGCAAGCTTCTCGCCCTATGCGGCCGACAGCCTCACGCAGAGCCAGGAGCTTGCCGACCGCGGCGTCCCCATCATTGCGATCACCGATTCGGCCTTTTCGCCGCTTGCCGCCTGCGCCACACATTGGTTCGAAGTGGCCGAGGCCGATTTCGCGGGCTTCCGCTCGCTTTCAGCCTCGATGGCGCTCACCATGGCGTTGCCGGTTGCGATCGCCGAGCGGCGCCGCAAGCGTCTGCATTCAAAAGCTGGAAAAGAGAAAATGGAATAAACATTCCGAATTGACAAAATATCGGAACCAATGTTTCATTATTGACATTCGCAGGCACTGGAAGCCGCGCAAAATCTAGCGGGAGGACATCATGGTACAATCGAATCCGGGTTCACAGCCGGAGCCGGCGCTTGATGTAATCACCATCGGCCGGTCCTCGGTCGATCTTTACGGCCAGCAGATCGGTTCGCGGCTGGAGGACATCGCCTCCTTCGCCAAATCAGTCGGCGGCTGCCCGTCCAATATCGCCATCGGCACGGCGCGGCTCGGCCTCAAGTCCGGCCTCATCACCCGCGTCGGCGACGAGCAGATGGGACGCTTCATCCGCGAGCAGGCGGCGCGCGAAGGTGTGGCGACTGACGGCATCGTCACCGACAAGGAACGGCTGACGGCGCTGGTGCTGCTTGCGGTCGAGGCCGAGGGCGTATCGCCGATGATCTTCTATCGCTCCGACTGCGCCGACATGGCGCTCGAGGAAGGCGACATCGACGAAAATTTCATCAAGTCGTCGCGCGCCGTTCTCGTGTCCGGCACGCATTTCTCGCGGCCGAATACCGAAGCCGCGCAGCGCAAGGCGATCCGCATCGCGAAGGAGAACGGCCGCAAGGTGATCTTCGACATCGACTACCGGCCCAACCTCTGGGGGCTCGCCGGCCATGCGGAAGGTTTTGAGCGCTACGTGAAATCCGACCGCGTTTCCTCGAAAATGAAGGAGACGCTGCCTGATTGCGACCTCATCGTCGGGACCGAAGAGGAAATCCTCATCGCATCCGGCGCCGACGACGTGCTCGGCGCGTTGAAGGAAATCCGCCGCCTTACGCCGGCGACGATCGTGCTCAAGCGCGGCGCGATGGGCTGCATCGTCTATGACGGGCCGATCGCCGACGATCTCGAAGCCGGCATCGTCGGCCAGGGCTTCCCGATCGAGGTGTTCAACGTGCTCGGCGCCGGCGACGCCTTCATGTCCGGTTTCCTGCGCGGGTTCCTGCGTGACGAGCCGTTGCAGACCTGCGCCACCTGGGCCAATGCCTGCGGCGCCTTCGCCGTCTCGCGCCTGCTCTGCTCGCCGGAATATCCGACCTGGGCGGAACTCGACTTCTTCCTGAAGACCGGCAGCAAACATCGAGCACTGCGCAAGGACGAGGCGATCAACCATATCCATTGGGCATCCACCCGCCGCGGCGACATCCCGCTTCTGATGGCACTGGCGATCGACCACCGCTCGCAGCTGGTCAGTGTCGCCGATGAGCTCGGCGTCGGCCATGACAAGATCGTCGCCTTCAAGCGGCTGGCGGTCGAGGCGGCGGCGCGTGTTTCCAACGGGCGCGACGGCTACGGCATGCTGATCGACGAACGTTTCGGCCGCGACGCCTTCTTCGATGCGGCAACGAAGAATTTCTCCTGGATCGGCCGGCCGGTGGAACTGCCGGGCTCGAAGCCGCTGCGCTTTGAATTCAGCCAGGATATCGGCTCCCAGCTTGTCGAATGGCCGCTCGGCCATTGCATCAAATGCCTGTGCTTCTATCATCCCGATGATCCGGCGGAATTGAAGGCGGAGCAGCAGGAGAAGCTGCGCACGCTGTTCGAGGCCGCACGCAAAGTCGGCCGCGAACTGCTGGTCGAGATCATCGCCGGCAAGAACGGGCCGCTCACCGACGATACGATCGCGACCGCGCTGGAAGAACTTTACGCACTGGGCATCAAGCCGGACTGGTGGAAGCTCGAGCCACAAGCCTCCGGCGAAGCCTGGAAGAAGATCGATGCGGTGATCACCAAGAATGATCCGTGGTGCCGCGGCATTGTGCTGCTCGGGCTCGAGGCGCCGGCCGAGGAACTGATCTCCTGCTTCGAGGCGACGCTGGCAGCTCCCTCCGTGAAAGGCTTTGCCGTCGGCCGGACGATCTTTGCCGATCCGGCGCGCGCCTGGCTCTCGGGCAACATGAACGACGAGGAGGCAATCGCCGACATGGCCGGCCGTTTCCGGCAACTGACTGAGGCCTGGCTTAAGACGCGTGGGCTTCAATAGGGTATGAAATTTAGACCCCTCCCCAACCCCTCCCCACGAGGGGGAGGGACTTAAGTTGAGGCATCGCTTTACGCCACAATGGAGCTCTCTTGCAGACGCAAGGTTGCGGTGAAATGCGGTGAGCCCCACGAGTTAGTCCCTCCCCGTTGTTGGAGGGGTTGGGGGAGGGGAAACCAACTAGAGCGAAGATTGCGGGAGGCCCCGATGGGCAAGACGATACGGTTGACGATGGCGCAGGCCGTCGCGCATTTCTTGAAAGTACAGATGACTGTTATCGACGGCAAAAAAGTGCCGATCTTTGGCGGCGTCTGGGCGATCTTCGGCCACGGCAACGTCGCCGGCATCGGCGAGGCTCTCTATCAGGTGCGCGGGGACTTGACGACCTATCGCGCCCATAATGAACAGGGCATGGCGCATGCCGCGATTGCCTATGCCAAGGCGAATTTCCGCACGCGCTTCATGGCCTGCACGACCTCGATCGGGCCCGGCGCACTGAATATGGTGACGGCCGCGGGCGTCGCCCATGTCAACCGCATTCCCGTTCTCTTCCTGCCCGGCGACGTCTTCGCCAACCGTGCGCCAGACCCCGTGCTGCAGCAGATTGAGGATTTCGGCGACGGTACGGTGTCCGCCAATGACGCCTTCCGTCCGGTTTCACGCTATTTCGACCGCATCACGCGCCCCGAACAGATCATCACGGCCCTGAAGCGCGCAATGCAAGTGCTGACCGATCCACTCGATTGCGGGCCGGTGACATTGTCGCTCTGCCAGGACGTTCAGGCAGAAGCCTACGATTATCCGGAGAGCCTGTTTGCGGAGAAGGTCTGGACGACCCGCCGGCCGCAGCCAGATGCGGACGAGCTGGCGAATGCCATCGCCCTGATCAAGGCATCCAAGAAGCCGGTGATCCTTGCCGGCGGCGGCGTGCTTTATTCGCAGGCGACAAAGGAGCTTGCAGAGTTTGCCGAGACTCACGCCATTCCCGTCGTTGTCACCCAGGCCGGCAAATCGGCTATCAACGAGACCCATCCGCTGGCGCTCGGTTCGGTCGGCGTCACCGGCACATCAGCGGCGAATGCGATCGCCGAAGAGACGGATCTTGTCATCGCCGTCGGCACGCGCTGCCAGGATTTCACCACCGGCTCCTGGGCGCTGTTCAAGAACGACAGTCTGAAGATGGTCGGCCTCAATATCGCCGCCTATGATGCGGTGAAGCACGACAGCCATCCTCTTGTGGCCGACGCCCGCCAAGGGCTGAAGGCGCTTTCCGCAGGGCTTTCCGGATGGAAGGCGCCGGCGGCGCTTGCCGAGAAGGCGGCGGCCGAGAAGAGGGTCTGGACGGAGGCTGCGGCTAAGGCAATGGCGACGACCAATGCCGCTCTGCCCTCCGATGCGCAGGTGATCGGCGCAGTGGCGCGCACGATCGGCGGCGAGAACACAACGCTGTTGTGCGCTGCAGGCGGCCTGCCCGGTGAACTGCACAAGCTCTGGCCCGCAACGACGCCTGGCAGCTATCATATGGAGTACGGCTTTTCCTGCATGGGCTACGAGATCGCCGGCGGGCTCGGCGCCAAGATGGCGCGTCCTGAGCGGGACGTCGTCGTCATGGTCGGCGACGGTTCCTACATGATGATGAATTCCGAACTCGCTACTTCGGTCATGCTCGGCCTCAAGCTCAACATCGTCGTACTCGACAATCGCGGCTATGGCTGCATCAACCGGCTGCAGATGGGAACCGGCGGGGCCAACTTCAACAATCTGCTCAAGGACTCCTATCACGAGGTGATGCCGGAGATTGATTTCCGCGCACATGCCGAAAGCATGGGCGCCATCGCCGTGAAGGTCAGCTCCATCGCGGAACTCGAGCAGGCGATCGTCGATTCGAAGAAGAACGATCGTACATCCGTCTTCGTCATCGACACCGATCCCTTGATCACCACTGAGGCCGGCGGCCATTGGTGGGATGTCGCGGTGCCGGAAGTCAGCCCGCGCGAAGAGGTCAACAAGGCGCGCAAGGGCTATGTCGAAGCCCGCGCCTCCCAGCGCATCGGCTGAACAGTCGCTGCCGTTTTTCGGGAGGAGCGGGCCCGCTCCTCCCCAATGTCTTTAAGGAGAGTATTGATGAAGGCCAAACTCGGCATGTCGCCCATCGCATGGTGGAACGACGACCTTCCTGAGCTTAGCGACGATGTGTCCCTCGAAGAATGCCTGCGGCAATCGCGCAGCGCCGGTTTCACCGGCATGGAGCAAGGCCGCCGCTTCCCCAGCAACCCGGAAGAGATGCTGCCGATCCTGCGCGCCGCCGACGTGACGCTGTGCGGCGGCTGGTTCTCCGGCACGCTCGTCAATGAGGAGCTGGCCGCCAACAAGGACCGCATCGCGCCGATGATCGAGCTTTTCAAAGCGGTCAATGCGCCCTGCATCGTCTATGGCGAAGTCGGCCGCTCGATCCAGGGCGACCGCACAAAGCCGCTCGCGACCAAGCCGCGCCTCTCCGACGACGAGATGAAGGCCTATGCGCGCCGCGTCACCGAATTCGGCGAATGGTGCGCCGAGCAGGGCATGCCGCTCTCCTATCACCACCACATGGCGGCCGTCGTCGAAACCGAACCGGAACTCGACGCCTTCATGCGCAATTCGGGCGATGGTATTCCGCTGCTGCTCGACGCCGGACATCTGGCCTTTGCCGGCGGTGATGTGCTGCGCGCCATAGACAATCACCACGCCCGCATCAACCACGTCCACGTCAAGGACATTCGCCAATCCGTGGTGGATGGGCTCGACCGCAGCCGCCAATCCTTCCTGGACGCGGTGGCGCTTGGCGCCTTCACCGTGCCGGGCGACGGCTCGCTCGATTTCGGCGCCATCGTCCAGCGCTTCGCCGACCACGGCTATGAAGGCTGGTTCGTCGTCGAGGCGGAACAGGATCCACGCAAGGCGCCGCCGCAGAAGATGGCAGAGATCGGCCATGCCGAACTGATGCGCGTCATGACGGCGGCTGGTTACACTGTGGAAACGGAAGGTTTCCCGAAGGAGTAACGGGACGAAAGACCCTCCCCAACACCGGGGATGGGCTGAACGAACTGCCGGAGCAAGAAGCCCCTCATCCGCCCTTCGGGCACCTTCTCCCAATGGGGAGAACGTGGAACGAGGCGGGCGCGGCATACCCCTTCTCCCTCGGGGAGAAGATGGCGGCAGCCGGATGAGGGGGCCGCGCCCACCAACATACGAGGAGAAACACCCAATGCCAAACCTCAAGGTGAAACCATTAGGCACGCATGGCCGCGTCACGCATGTCACCCCGGAAAGCGCCGGCTGGACCTATGTCGGCTTCGATCTGCACCGGATCAAACCGGGCGAGACCGTTTCGGGAGAGACCGGCGAGCGGGAAGTCTGCCTGGTCTGGGTGACCGGCAAGGGCAAGGCGTCGGCCGGTGCGAAGGATTTCGGTTCGCTCGGCGAGCGCATGGATCCCTTCGACGGCGCTCCGCATGCGCTTTACATCCCGATGGGCTCGACATGGTCGGTGACGGCGGAGACCGATCTGGAGCTTGCCGTCTGCTCGGCTCCCGGCGGCGGCACCTATGAGGCAAAGGTGATCCCGCCCGGCACGCATCCGCAGGTGACGCGCGGCAAGGGCACGAATGTGCGCTACGTCAACAACATCATGCCTGAAGACGACAGTTCGGCGCATTCGCTGCTCGTCGTCGAGGTGATCACGCCGGGCGGCCATACCTCCTCCTATCCGCCGCACAAGCACGACCAGGACGACCTGCCGAACGAGAGCTTCCTGGAAGAGACCTACTATCATCGCCTCAACCCGCCGCAGGGCTTCGGTTTCCAGCGCGTCTATACCGACGACCGCTCGCTCGACGAGGCGATGGCGATCGAGGACGGCGACGTGACGCTGGTGCCGAAGGGTTATCATCCCTGCGCGGCGACGCATGGCTACGATCTCTATTATCTCAACGTCATGGCCGGGCCGAAGCGGATCTGGAAATTCCACAATGCCGCCGAGCACGAATGGCTGCTGAAGGCGTAAAGGCGAATGCGGTCTTCGGTGCTGTTATGACGGCGTCCCCAATCAAGGGGCTGTCAACGGAGCATTACCAGATGAAGACCACATTCGCTGCCTGGGACTATCTCAGTGCGGAGATCGTCACCGTCACGCTCGGAGGCAAGAGCGTCGCGGCGCTAATGAGCCCGAAGCCACGACATTTACGGCGCAGAGCCGCAGGGACTAGATGGCGATGACAGAAGACGCGCCCGAGAGGCGCGGCTTTCATCTCAGGCGGGCAGAAGCCCATAGCGCCAGCCGTGGCGCCTGGCGTTCTCGGACAGGACCAGCACGGCAAGGACGCCCATGCATGCCTCGGCGAAGACCGGCACCATCCAAATCCCCTGCTCGCCGAAAACGAAGGGCAGCAGGAAAGTCAGCGGCAGGGCGAAAAGATAAGGTCGCGACAGACCGAAGATAGCGGCGCGCGGCGCATCTCCGATCGACTGGAAATAAGACGACAGGATCAGCGTCTGCCCAAACAGGAAATAGGCCCCGATCGTCCAGGGCAGAATTCGCCCGACCTCGGCAACAATGGCCGGATCGCCGACGAAAACGGCGTCCAGGCGGCCGGCCAGCAATTCCAAGGTGATCTCCACCAGGCTGCAGTAGACGAGTGCCGAAAGCATGGCGATCGTCAGGCTGTGGCCGACGCGTAGCCTGAGACCGGCGCCGTGATTTTTGCCGGCAATCGTCTGCAGGGCGATGCTGAGGCCAAGCAGTGGCAGATAGGTGAATGTCAGGATGCGAGTGATGATGCCGTAGGCGGCGACCGTGGCGCTATGATCACCCGTGTTCCAGAGCGAGACGTTGACTAGAATCGCCGCCGAGGCCAGCGATATGCCGATGAAGCCGAGGCTCATGGGCGCACCCAAGGCGACGATGCCGCGCCATTCCAGAAAGGCGAATTCGGGAGAAGGCCTGAGCGTCGCCGGCCGGCGCCACCGATAGACGATCACGGCCGCAAGACAGATCAATTGCGACGCGATGGAGCCGACGGCTGAGCCCAGCACGCCCCAATGCAGCACGGCCATGAACAGCCAGTTTGCGAGGATGTTGAGCAGCGAGGCCGACAGCGTCACCAGCGTCATGAAGCCGATCCTGCCTTCGCAGCGCAGCCCGTCGAGATGCAGCGACAAGAAGAAGCTCACTGGCGCCGAGGCGACCATCGCACCCATGAAGAGCATGGCGCCGTCGGCCACCGCGACGTTGCCGGCGGCGCCAGCGTTGATGATCGACCGGCCGAGGGTCCAGTAGCCCGTGTTGAGACTGAGAACGACGGCTAGCGCCAGCGTATGGGCACCTGCGAATACAAGGCGTGCTCCTCGGCGGTCGCCGGCGCCCAGCCGGCGCGCTAGAACGCTCGCCATGCCGTTCGAGACCAGCGCCTGCAGAGCCACCAACAGCATCAATCCCGGGAAGATAAGGCTGACGGCAGACAGCGCATCCGCGCCGACATAGGCGCCGAGGAAATAAGCGTCGACAACGGCAAACAGGCCGTTGAGTGTGGTGATCGTGACGATCGGCGCTGCCGTCTTGAGAAAAACGCCCGGCAGCGCGCCGGAAAGAAAGGCGTTGTCTTGAGAAAAATCGGTCATGGAGAAATCCGTGCGATATCAGGCAACATCCGACCCGGCTTGAACACGCGTGTGCGGAAGGCCTCAAATGAAAGAGCAATCAGAGATCGAGTACCAGATGTGGCATGCCGTTCGAGGTCTTCCTTGGGGAGACTCCGTCGGCGTCGATCTGTGCACTGACGCGCCGGCGAAAGGCCGAAAAGCTCTCGAAGGTGACGACGTCAACCGCTTCGTCGAAGTGGATGGTGATCCGCTGGAGGCCGCCCGCCAGAGCCGAAAGCGACAGGATCTCGCCGGTGAAGGGCTGGTTGAGGTAGCGGCCGCGGATATGGGCGCCGATGAAGAGCGGTGTCTTCGGAGCCGCATTGGGTTTTGCCGCCAGAGCCGCCAGCGTGTTCCAGTCACGCGCGCCGTGCTGGCGGGCAACCATTTCCAAGGCCACGCTGTGGGTCAGCACGGTGCCGCGATCGTTGATTGCCTGGCGCAGGCGCTTGGCCTGGGCCTTCAGTTCTTCGATGCCGGGATAGGTCGTCATGGAGTGAGCCTTCACAAGGCATGCTCTTCGACTGTGAATGGGAACTCGCATTGCCGTCAGTCAGCATGCACAAGGGGCCGTGACCATGATCGCGAGGACTTCACCATGGATTTTCATCCGCGAGTGGCCGGTGCCTCAAACCGGGCTTTGTATGCGCGATCGTTGTCGACATGTCAAGAATGGTGCAGCCGCCGGAGGAATGCGCGAGTTTGGAGCAAATCTGGCCGGAATCGGTGCGTTTTTCAGCCGATCTCAGCAAAAGCCCTCAAACCTAACGATGATCTTCAGCAATTGTCAGCACTCTTGCATTATTCTCTCCCTTACGATGAGCGGAGGCTAAAAGGGCCTTTCAGATGCACCTCGACACAGACCACCCCAGGCCGGAACGTGCCTACAGGGAATTCAACCTCGACAGGCCCGGCAACATCATCTTCGTCGGCCATCACCTCAGCACCGGTACGCAGGTGCGCTGCCTGATCCGTACGATCACGCTTGCCGGCGCGGTGCTCGAAGTCAGCCCGAACCTGGAGATGCCGAGCCATTTCTTCCTCGAAATACTCGGCATCCATGACGAGATCGGCGCCACGGTTGTCAAGCGCGACGAAGAGTTGGTGACGATCAGCTTCAACATGCTGCTCAATCCGGAATTCCTGCACCACGTGCTGCGACTGAGCTTCGAAACCTGACGCCTCTTGCAACCGAGGCCCTATCGCAGCGCGGTCTCCTCGTCTCGCCTCTTGCGGCCAGATGCGCGAGGATTGGAATGATCCAGAGAAGCCCGCGCCATTCCGGGCCATCGAGCGGATCGGCCATCGGATCGCGGCGGATCCGGCGGTTGCGTGACGCGACTTCCTCGTAGAGTACTACCCAGTTGAGAAGCATTGCCTATCCTCCATCTATTGCTGGAGTAGTTGAGCTAGGCCTTCACGCCCTCACAATGTAGAGGCGCAGGGGAAAGGGGGTTTTCATCCATGAAAGAGGCGAGCTGGGACGATCTGCAACTCTTCTTCCATGTCGCGACCGGCGGCGGGCTCTCGGCGGCGGCGGCACGTACCGGGCTCAGTGCGCCGACGATCGGCCGACGCATGCTGGCGCTTGAACGGGTGACCGGCCGTTCGCTGTTCAGCCGCGGTCCCACCGGTTACCTCCTCGCCAGGGACGGACAGGAGCTGCTCGATCGCGTTCAGCTGATGCAGGATGCGGCGCGGGCAATCTCCGACTGGCGCGGCGAAGTGCTGACGCAGCCGATCGTCTCGACGGCCGCCGACAGCTGGACCTCGCGCTTCATCGCCGACCATCTGGCCGGCGTCTGGACACCGAAGGACAGTTTCCGCATGTGTTACAAGACCTGTGACGCGAACGTCGACTTCACCTATCGCGAGGCGCATATCGCCATTCGCCACAGCCGGCCGGAGAGCGGCAACGTCGCGATCCGCCGATCGGTCAAGGTGGCGCATGCTGCTTACCAGGCAGCCGCCTTCGAGGAAACCAACTGCAACTGGATTTCGCTCGGCACCGACACCGCCATTACGCCGGCTGACAAATGGACGTTCGAACAACCGGATTACTGGATCACCAGCTGGACGAACACGCCGCATATGCTCTTTTACCTGATCCGAGGCGGCGCCGGTCGCGGTGTGCTGCCCTGCTTCATCGGCGACCAGGAGCGCAGGCTCGTGCGCGCCGGTCCTGTCATCGACGAACTGACCTACGGGATGTGGATCGTCGCGCATGACGACGAGCGGCAGAGGCCTGAAGTCAGGACCGTCATCGACCGCCTGGCGACACTTTTTGCCGATCATGAAGATCTGTTTGCCGGGGAGAGACCCTCGCGCTGAGGCGAATTGGAAACGCGGGCCGGATGGCCCGCGTCAGCTTAGTTCGGTGTTGATCACGCAGCGAGATGGCGCTCGATCTCGTCGACGGGCAGATTGGTATAGTCTTTCGCCAATTCCGCCGATATCGCCGCCTGCGTTTCGGCACTGAGCACCGGCCGCAGGGTGCCGAGCGCCTTCGGCGGGGCGATGAGGACGATACGGTGCGCATCCTTTGCCTGCGTCAGCTTGTCCATTCGTTCCGCCACATGTTTCAAGAATTGAGCTTCGGCCTGCTCCTGCCAGCTGGTCTCTTCGACAGCGCTGCGACTAAATCCATCTGCGGCGTGGCTGCGACCTGGCTTGTCGGCGCCGAGTTCGCGATCGGGCTCGTTCGGCTGCATCAGGGTCTCCAACACCTTCAGGTTCATCAGCTGGGCATCACCGGCATTCTGCATGATCAGGGCTTTGGCTCCATTGCAGACTACCACCCATGATTTCCCAGGGATTCTGATGTCGGTCATATTCAACTCCTCGCTGTCGTCATCGAAGCGCGTCCTGCTTCATTAATCCAAAGCGCGTCGGGATCTTTCAGGTTCGCTCCTTGCGCTTCAGGTATTTGTCTTTACCCATGTCGTTGCCGCGGACCGCTGCACACTGTTGCGCGACATGCTTAGTGAGAACGCTCGGTCATTGAAAGAGTTCGAGAAAATTGCACCGAAATCGATCCGAGCCCCATCCACCATCCGTTTCCAAGACAGCCCGCGTCCCGATTGTGAACATCCGCGTCCCGCTTGGGAACAAACTTTGAACTCGTTAAAATTGTCATTTTATGTTTGACGAATGTGCAAAACATTCATGTGACGTTGGCGAGAGCAAGAACCCCGACTGTGCCCTGTCTGACGGAGAATGTAAGATGACTATGCTCCGCGCCACACACCTTGCAACGGTCAAATCCGCCATTTATGACCTGCGCTGGGAAGAGTTCCACGTCAAGCGCCCGGCCCGTATCGTCGCCGTCCGGCCGTGCCTTACCGGCGTGTCGATGCGAAGCGCCGAGATCATCGATATATCGCAGGGCGGCGCAACCTTCATCGTGTCGACTACCGCCGGTCTGCCGAAACACTATTATCTTAACATTCTCGGCCTCGCCTATCGGATCGGCTGTGCCGAGGTCTATCGCCATAAGGAACGCATCGGCGTACGCTTCATCAATCTTCTGGACCCCGAAGTTCTGCGCCGCGTCGTGCGCGCGGATTTTCTTGTCGGGAATATGGAGGCGATCGACGCCCGGCGCGCTCCGATGTTCCGGGAGACGAGGCCGGCGGCCAGTCTCGCATAAGTCGTCGACCGAAGACGAAAATATGCAAAGATTCAAAGCGCTGCGCCGTGGCCGGCCCGTTTGAACAGGCGCGCCGCGCCGAAAGGGTTGCGGAATAATCTTGCTTGCCTTGGCCGTGCCCGTGCCTATTGTTGCGCCTGATGTCAACATGTCCGGAAAACCGCTTTAGCATGTCCGCCTTCTCGCGCTTCACGCCCCTCATCAGCGCCCTTCCCTCCACCGTTCCCTTCGTCGGTCCCGAGGCCATCGAGCGTCAGCGCGGACGCGCGGTCCTGGCACGCATCGGCGCCAATGAGAACGGCTTCGGCCCGGCCCCCTCCGTGCTTGCCGCGATGCGCGAAGAGACACGCGACATCTGGAAATACAACGACCCGGAAAATTTCACGCTGCGGCAAGCGCTCGGCGCCCATCTCGGTGTGACGGCCGCCAATATCGCCATCGGCGGCGGCATCGACGAGTTGCTCGGCCAGATCGTCCGGCTGGTGATCGAGCCGGGCGCACCTGTTGTTACCTCGCTCGGCGCCTATCCGACCTTCAATTTTCATGTCGCCGGTTTCGGCGGCCGGCTGGTGACCGTTCCCTACGTAAATGATCGTGAGGATCTGGACGGGCTGCTCGATGCCGTCAGGCGTGAGAATGCGCCGCTCGTCTATTTCGCCAATCCCGACAATCCGATGGGAAGCTGGTGGGACGCCGACAGCATCGTCGCTTTCGCCCGGGCGCTGCCCGAGACCACGATGATGGTGCTGGACGAAGCTTATAGCGAAACGGGGCCGGCAAACTCCTTCCCGTCGATCGCCTCGCTCATCGATCTGCCGAATATCGTCCGCACCCGCACCTTTTCCAAAGCTTATGGACTTGCCGGCTCGCGCACCGGCTACGCGATCTCGACATCAGGCACGGCGCAGGCCTTTGACAAGATCCGCAACCACTTCGGCATGAACCGGCTGGCAACGGCCGCAGCGCTGGCCGCGCTCAAGGACCAAGCCTATCTGGGCGAGGTGGTAGGGAAAATCCATGCGGCGCGGGAGCGGATCGGCGGCATCGCTCGGGCAAACGGTCTTGAGCCGCTGGCGTCGGCGACGAATTTCGTGGCGATCGATACCGGCCGTGACGGCGCCTATGCGCGGGCGATCGTCGATGGCCTGATGGAGCATGGCGTCTTCATCCGCATGCCGGGCGTCGCGCCGCTCAATCGCTGCATCCGCGTCAGCGTCGGGCCCGAGGCTGATATGGCGCTGTTTGAGGAAGCGCTGCCGCAGGTCTTGAAGACGCTCGCCTGAGGTTGTTATTCCTGTCCGGTCGTCGATTCGGCCAGTCTTTGCCATTTACCTGCGTATTGCGTTCAGATGAGTTCCTCGGCGAGGCCGATCAGAATCCCTTCAGGTCCGCGGATGTAGCAGAGGCGATATGCGTCCTTATACCGCACGACCTCTCCTACGAGCTCAGCGCCGCGCTTGCGGAGCCTAGCAAGCGTCTCATCGATGTCATCGACGGTGAACATGACGCGGAGATAACCGAGCGCGTTGACCGGGGCGTTCCGATGATCTGCGACGACAGGCGGCGCCAGGAAGCGGGAGAGCTCGACCCGGCTGTGGCCGTCCGGCGTACGCATCATGGCGATCTCCACCCGCTGATCGCCCAATCCAGTGACACGTCCGGCCCATTCTCCTTCGATTGAGGCGCGCCCTTCGAGCTCGAGGCCGAGTTCGCGGAAGAAATCAATTGCCTCGCCGAGGTCTTCGACGACGATCCCGACGTTATCCATTCGCTTGAGCGCCATGTTCAAATCTCCCAGCCGTCGTTTCAATCGACAAGGTATCGCCTTGTCCAACAAAGGACGTCTGAACGATCCCAATACCGACACCATCTATGTCCCAATTCCATATCAGAGAGTTGAAGCACTGAACTGCTCAAACGACAGCGTCGCTTGTGCGCCTTTCGGACGCGCAAACGACGCTTTAACACCTTAAAACTTCGTATCGTGCCTTCCGAAAATCGAAACCGATCTTCCGGCGAAGTGCTAGTGAACGGTCATCCATTCGCGGGCAGCGCGCAGCGCTTCCACGAGCTGCATCTTGTTCATGGTGGCGGCCACGTCGGCGCGAAGCTCGGCGGCGCGGTCGTTACCCTTGATTGCGGCGATGTTCAGCCATTTGTGGGCGGCAACGAGATCGACGGGACAGCCGCGGCCGGTCGCATACATCAGACCCATTTCGCAGAAGACATCGGCGCTGTTGTTGTCGCCACCCATGGTGGCCGTTTCAGCATTGTGCATTTCAAAGCGTGCCATCGGTTCTATCCCTGTTGCCTGTTTACGACTTACCCTGTTTTACCTTCAGGCCTTGCCGTCTATCGCGGCTTTGAGGCTCTTCCGGTCCGGCGGGTTTGCCCCGCTCGTTTGATAGCTTGACTATGCCGAACGGCCTTCAAAAAACGCCTAAAATGCATGATTAATTTGAGACAAACAAAGTGCAAACACTTGGTAAAATTGGATTTTTGTTAAACATCAGAGGCCTTGAGGCTTGGGGATTTTCGCTCAAATTTTACGAAAGATTCACAGTTGGAAATAAACGGATCATTCATCATGAAATCAGCAAGCAACAGGCTGCAAAGCTCGACGGCAGGCTTTTTCGGCTTCCTTCAGGAGCGGCGAAAGGACAGTCAGGCGTATTTACCTTTACGTTCGCGTCAGTTATTTTCGCGACCGACAGAAGACATCAGGGAGGAAAATATGATCCGCAGTTTCATTCTCGCGGGCGCCATCGCCGTCATCGCGGGCACAGCGCATGCCGAAGAGACGATCGTCGGCAATTGGAAGACGGCCTCCGGCGAAACGGCGGTGATTGCGGCCTGCGGCGGCAGTTACTGCGTGACGTTGAAGACCGGCAAATATAGCGGCCGCAAGATCGGCACGCTTGCGGGGAGCGGCGGCAGCTATGCCGGCGAGATCACCGATCCCGCCGCCGACAAGACCTATAGCGGCTCAGGAAAAGTTTCCGGCAACTCGCTGAAGATGCAGGGCTGCGTGCTGAAAATCCTCTGCAAGACGCAGACCTGGACGCGGCTCTGACGCGATAGGGCCGACGCGACAATCATCCTGAAAGGCGCAGTCATGCCGGCCGAACGGCCCGGCATGCTTCGCAGTTTTCCGGCTGCCGATCCCTGCAACAGTCGCCCGCGCCTGCCCGACAAGGTGAACGGCGGATGAACCGGCATCTCAGCACTCGTTCAGCCGACGCATGGCAAAACTGATGCCACGGTTAAGTTGCGTATCGGGGGCATGAGATGAACTTCTATATTCTGGCAAGGCGTTTCAGCATCATCACGCTGTTTGCGGCGATCTTCGCCGTCACCTTTTCGGCGGTCGTCGTGCATGATGGCGGCGGCGGCACGCAGTCGCATTTCGGTGCGAGCTATACCTGCCTGGAGAGAAACGGGACCTTCTGCGCGCCCACGGTGCGCTGACCGGCATCGGGCACGCAAGAGGATAAAAAATCGGATTCCGCCGGCGCGCGTCGTTTGCTTGTCAAAAACAACTCTCTATAATGCGTCATGAACAAACGAATCTCCCCTCTGTCGCCCCTCGACATCTCCTCTCCGCCCCCATTCCAGCCTGAGAGTTTCGATGATCCCGCCAAGGCGGTCGAGACGCTGACAGCGCTTTACGAACGCAATACGGCGTTCCTGATCCAGAGCTTCAGCGACCTTGCCCAGGGCGCTCCGATCGCATCGCGCTACCGCGCCTTCTATCCGCAGGTCAGCATCGAGACGACCAGCTTCGGCCATGTCGATTCGCGCCTCTCCTACGGGCATGTCACGGCGCCCGGCATTTATACGACGACGGTCACCCGGCCGAAGCTCTTCAAGCATTACCTGAAGGAGCAGCTGTCGCTGCTGATCAAGAGCCATAATGTTCCGATCGTCGTCTCGGAGTCGTCGACGCCGATTCCGCTGCACTTCGCCTTCGGCGAGGGCGCGCATGTGGAAGCATCGGCCGCCGCCTTCGTCGACGTTCCGATGCGCGACATCTTCGACACGCCCGACCTCAACACCACCGACGACGAGATCGCCAACGGCGAATATATCCCGCCGCCTGGAGAGCCCTCGCCGCTTGCGCCCTTCACCGCGCAGCGCATCGACTATTCGCTCGCCCGTCTGTCGCACTATACGGCGACGCATGCCGAGCATTTCCAGAACTTCGTCCTGTTTACGAACTACCAGTTCTATATCGATGAATTCTGCGGCTGGGCGCGCAAGCTGATGGCGGAGGGTGGCGACGGCTATACCGCCTTCGTCGAGCCCGGCAACATCGTCACCCTGCCCGGCTCGAAGGTGCCGGAAACGGATGCGACACTGGCCCGCCTGCCGCAGATGCCGGCCTACCATCTGAAGAAGAAGGGCCATGCCGGGATCACCATGATCAATATCGGCGTCGGCCCCTCCAACGCCAAGACGATCACCGACCACGTCGCCGTGCTGCGCCCTCATGCCTGGCTGATGCTCGGCCACTGCGCCGGTCTTCGCAACAGCCAGCGGCTCGGCGATTACGTTCTCGCCCATGCCTATATGCGCGAAGACCATGTTCTCGACGACGATCTGCCGGTCTGGGTGCCGATCCCGGCGCTGGCAGAAGTGCAGGTGGCGCTGGAAGCGGCCGTTGCCGAGATCACCGGCTATGAGGGTTTCGAGCTGAAGCGCATCATGCGCACCGGCACCGTTGGCACGATCGACAACCGCAACTGGGAACTGCGCGACCAGCGCGGGCCGGTGAAGCGGCTTTCGCAGGCGCGGGCAATCGCGCTCGACATGGAATCGGCAACGATCGCCGCCAACGGCTTCCGCTTCCGTGTGCCCTACGGGACCCTGCTGTGCGTCTCCGACAAGCCGCTACACGGCGAGCTGAAGCTGCCCGGTATGGCGACGGCCTTCTACCGCACGCAGGTGAACCAGCATCTGCAGATCGGCATCCGCGCCGTGCAGAAGCTGGCGGCCATGCCGAAGGAAGCGCTGCATTCGCGCAAACTGCGCAGCTTCTTCGAAACGGCGTTCCAATAGGCCGTTTCTTCACCGGCCCATCACAACAGGCGCCGAGCCCTGCGCGAGCATCTGTGGCCTGCCGGCGGCAATGTTCAGCCCTGCGATCAACAGAGTGAAAGCGACGAAGACGACCGCGGTGCGCAGAAGAATCTTCAGCCCGTCGGTTTCGTCGAAATCGGGCTGACGCTTCTCATGGCGGCGCGCCCAGATCTGGCTTGCCATGGCGATTTCAAGAATACTCATTGCCATTCTCCTCGACAGGTTTTGATGAAGCCTTGTCGAGTGCTGCCCGGCGATTTCGACAACTCGTTCGCATAAAAAATTTCTCGCTGCTGTCGAAATGCAGGCAGATCGTTCGTCCATGCTTATGAGAACACGGCGAGGAGGCCGCCTGCGATGAAATATCTCTGCCAAGTCTGGTTCGATGGCGCGATACTCGACGCCATGACGAAAGAGGAGAAGGCCGAGCTCGACACAAATTCCCTCGACTACGACAAGGACCTCGTCGAAAGCGGGCATATGATCGTCGCCCAGGCCCTGCAGCCGCCGAAGTCGGCGGTGACGGTCCGGGTGCGGGGCGGCGAGATGTCGGTGACGGACGGTCCCTTTGCCGAGACGAAGGAGGCGCTCGGCGGCTTCATCCTGATCGAGGCCAAGGACCTCAATGATGCAATTCGCGTTGCCGCCGGCATCCCGCTCGCCAGACTCGGCGCGATCGAGGTGCGGCCGATCCATGAATTCCGAGATCAATGAGGAGACGCCAATGAAGTTTTTGTGCCAGATCTGGTTCGACACCGAAAAGAGTAAGCTCGTGACCCAGGCCGAGTGGGATGCGGTTACGCAAGAGTGCATCGTCAGCGACAATCGCTGGCGCGACAGCGGTCATCTGCTGGTGGCGCTTGCCCTGCGCGAACCGTCGAGCGCGATCACGGTGCGCCTGCGCAACGGCGAAGCCTCGGCGACTGACGGCCCGTTCGCCGAAATCAAGGAGCACCTCGGCGGTTTCGTGCTGATCGAAGCCCAGACGATCGAGGAGGCGCAGACGATCGTGTCCAGTTTTCCGATCCTCAAATATTGCTCGATCGAGGTGCGCCCGGCTTATTCGATCCAGGACGGGAGGTAGTCATGCGCTACATCTGCCTCATCTACAATTGCGCCGACACCGACGGCACGCTGACGCCTGATGAATCCGATGAACTCATCAAAGCACATCTGGCCTTCGACGAGGAACTGCTCCGCGAAGGCATCATGATCCACTCGGATGCGCTCGAGATGCCTGATCAGGCAACCGTCCTGCGCGTTCGAAACAGCAGGCTGTCGGCCACCGATGGCCCCTATGTCGAGACGAAGGAGCATCTTGCCGGATTCTATGTCATCGAGGCGCCCGACATGGTGATGGCGAAAGAGATCGCCGGGCGTATCCCGTCTGCGCGTTACGGCGCGGTCGAACTGAGGCCCGTGCGGACGCTCACAATGCCGGACTGAGGTGCCCTTTGGAAAGTGTGATCGACGAGATTTACCGAACCCAGTCGCGCCGGGTGCTTGCGACCTTGATCCGCTTGCTCGGCGATTTCGACCGGGCGGAGGAAGCGCTTCACGACGCCTTTGCTGCTGCCGCACGGACATGGCCGGTGGACGGCTTGCCCGACAACCCTTCCGCCTGGCTCGTTTCGACCGGCCGTTTCAAGGCAATCGACACGATCCGGCGACGAGCGCGTTTCGACGCCTCGCAGCATCACATCGAGGACAGTCTCTACACCGTCGACACAACGGAGATCGGCGACATGGAACCGATCGAGGACGATATGCTGCGGCTGATCTTCACCTGCTGCCATCCGGCGATCCCGTCCGATGCCCAGACGGCGATGGCGCTTCGGGAAATCTGCGGATTAACAACCGAAGAAATCGCCCATGCCTTCCTCGTTCCGGCACCGACGGTCGCCCAGCGGATCGTGCGCGCCAAGAACAGAATTCGGTCGGCGAATATCCCCTATGAAGTGCCAGGTCGCGAGGCACTGCCTCAGCGGCTCGACCAGGTGCTGCACGTCATCTATCTGGTCTTCAACGAAGGCTATTCCGCCTCATCGGGCGACGATGTGGTCCGCGCTGACCTGACTGCCGAGGCGATACGGCTGGCGCGACTGCTTCTGGCGCTGCTGCCGCATCCAGACGCCCGCGGCCTGCTGGCGCTGATGCTGCTGCAGGATTCCCGCCGCTTGGCGCGCAGCAACGAGCAGGGATCGCTGGTCCTGCTTGCCGATCAGGACCGCTCGCGCTGGGACCGTGCCAAGATCTCGGAGGGCCTGGGGCTGCTCGCCGAGGCGATGCGGGCGGCAGAGATCAGTACCTATACGCTGCAGGCGGCAATTGCCGCCGAACATGCGAAAGTGTCGTCGGCCGAAGAGACCGACTGGCGACGGATCGCCCTTTATTACGATCTGCTGCTGGCGGCGCAGCCCTCCGCGATCGTCGAACTCAACCGCGCCGTGGCGATCGCGATGGCGGAAGGGCCGGCAAAGGGGCTGGATCTCGTCGATGCGATTCTCAGGCGCCAAAAGCTCCAGGCCTATCACCTCGCCCATTCGGCGCGTGCCGATTTCCTGCGCCGTCTCGGCCGCGCCGAAGAGGCGATCGCGGCCTATCGGACGGCTCTGTCGCTCTGCCGGCAGGAGCCGGAGCAGGCCTTTCTGCGGAAGCGGATTTCAGAGCTTGCCGCGGCGTCCGAGCGGCAGTGAGATCGCCGTGCCGGTCAACGCCGAGACGATGATCAGCAGATGCGCATTGACGCTCGCCTGCGCCAGCGCGGCCAGTGCCGCCCGCTCGCTCGAAGCTCCGAGCGCGATGGCGCCGGCGGTGATGCCGGCGGGATAGGTGCCGACGCCGCCGGGCGCATGCATCGGCAGAACGGAGGAGAGTTCGCCGCCGAGCGCACCACCGAAGCTTGCCGCCATCGGCAGCACCCCCATCAGGCCGAGCGCCCAAGCGAGCACGAACACCTTCACCAGCCAGTTGACGATGGTCATCGCCCAGGCGCGCGCAAAGGCTGCGGCATCGAGCGGCAAGCCGTCTTCGATCTCGGCGACGAATCTCTGCGCTTTTGCCGGCAACAGCCTGGCGGCGAGCCGCAGAAGCGGCTTGCGGGCGGCGAAAGCTGTGACCGGCAGCAGCAGGAGGACTGCCCAAAGCGACCATGCGACAAGCGCATCGGCAGCGGCGAGCGCAAAGCCGATGCCGGCGGCCGCGAGAAGAGCGTGCAGGTCGAGCAGCCGCATGACCAGGAGCGCCGAGGTTCCGCGCGTCAGCGGAATGCCGAATTCGGTGCGCATCAGCAACGGAAAGCTGGTCTCGCCGGTGCGGAAGGGCAGCATGATATTCAGCAGATTGTGGATCTGCGTGACGCGGAAGAGGAGCGCGAACCGGCCCGCCGTTTCCTTCGGAAAATAGTCGTAGATGCGCCAGGTGCGCAGGAAATAGGTGCTCGTCAGCGCCACGAGCGCGCCGATCACCGGGCCAGCCCCGACATCGGCCCATTGGCTGATGATGACGGGCCAACCCCAGAACCATTGCACGAAGAGCGCATAGGCTGCGACAATTACGACCGTCAGCGCCGTCATGCGATTGCGCATAAACCAGGACTGCTGGCTTTCAACGGTCGAACTCTTCATATAGTAGGCATTCCTCGCTTGGCGTCGGCATGAGCCTCGGCTCCGTTGCCAGGCGTTTTAGGAGAAATGAAGGTTGCGCACAACGGCGGAGTTGATGGCGGTCGCGGCGAGATCGCTTCAAGGCCGCCCCTAGTGGAGATCGATGGTGGAGCGCATTACCAGAAACATCACGAGCGCCGGCATTTTCCTGGCGGTTTATTTCCTGCTGAACATCGCGCTGCGCATCGCATTGCCCCATACGCTCGATCTCGACGAGGCGGAACAATCGTTCTACTCGCAATATCTTCTCGCTGGCTACGGCCCGCAGCCGCCCTTCTACAACTGGATCCAATATGCCATCGTCTCGGTGACCGGCATCACGATGTGGGCGCTCTCGGTTCCGAAGAACATCATTCTCTTCGGATGCTATCTTTTCTATGGGCTTGCTGCCCGCGAGGTGCTGAAGAGCCGTCTGCTCCCACCCATCGCCATGCTGAGCTTGATTACCCTGCCGCAGGTCGGCCTGATGGCGCAGCGCGAACTGACCCACACCGTTGCCCTGCTGTTTGCGACATCGCTCTTCCTCTTCGGCTTTTTCCGCACCCTTCGTCAGCCGACGATCGGCAGCTATCTCGTCATCGGCATCGCCACCGGCATCGGCCTCATCTCCAAGTATAATTTCGCCATCCTGCCATTTGCCGCCTTCGTCGCCGTCGTGGTGGACCGAAAGTGGCGCAGTCGCCTGTTCGACTGGCGTCTGCTGCCGGCCTTCGCAATCGCCATTCTGATCGTTCTGCCGCATGCGCTCTGGCTGCCCGACAATCTCGTCAGCGCTTCGGCACCGACCATGGAGCGGATGACCGCCGAGCACGAGGCAGCTGCCGGCCTGCCGCGCATCGGACAGGGACTGCTGTCCCTCGTGATCGCCGTCCTCGGCTTCGTAGCACTGCCGATCGTGCTGATCGCAGCAGCCTTCCGACGCGATTTCTTCCGTGCGCTTTCCGCGTCCAGCCCGATGATCCGGGTGATCGAGCGGATGATGATCGTCAGCTTGCTTGCCTTCGTCGGCGTCGTTATCTTCGCCGGCGCGAGCGATATTCACGAGCGCTGGCTCGATCCATGCCTGCTCGTCCTGCTGATCTATCTGTTCCTGAAGCTCGAAACCGCAGGCTTCGATCTTTCCGCCGGGCTTGCCCGCTTCCGGCCTGTGGTGCCGGTCTTCATGGTGGTCATTCTGGCGATCCTGCTGCTCCGGATCGTCGCCATTCAATATGTCGGCACCTATACGAGAACGAATGTGCCCTTCTCCGGCTACGTCGCCGAGTTGACCAAGACTCGCAAACCTGTCCTGATCGTCGCCGGAACGAAGTTCGTGGCAGGCAATATGAGGCTGCGGTTTCCCGACGTTCCAGTGGTAATTCCATTCTTTCCAGGCCCCGGAGTTCCCGAATATGCGGCTGCCAAGGGTCCTGTGCTCGTCGTCTGGCGCGGTGAAACGGCAAATGACCCAACCATTTCTCCGGGTTTTGCCAGCGATCTGGTGAAGTCGGGTATTCATCTGAAAGAGTTGAACACGTTGACGCTGCCCTACCTCTTCGGTGACGGCAAACATACCTTTTCCATAGGCTATTCCTGGGTGGAGGGCGGCGCGAAATAGCGTTCCGGCAGGTCGGCCGATTGCCGGGAAAGCGGCATTGCCCGCTGGCAACGGGCGGACACTTCATGTAGTAGGCTTCCGCAAGTGCGGCGGCGGCAGTAAGATTGCAAGGCCGCCCGGCCTTTTGGAGATGCAAAGTTGCAGACAACGGTAGAGCCCATTCGCGGCACGAATGATCCGGTACAATCGCTCGAGCTGTCGCTGGTCGTGCCCGTTTTCAACGAAGAGGAAAGCGTCGGGCCGCTGGTCGAGCGTATCCTTGCAGCGATGGCCCAGTATCCCAATCGCTGGGAGCTGATCCTCGTCGACGA
Organism: Rhizobium aethiopicum; assembly: GCF_900094625.1. Classification (GTDB taxonomy): domain Bacteria; phylum Pseudomonadota; class Alphaproteobacteria; order Rhizobiales; family Rhizobiaceae; genus Rhizobium; species Rhizobium aethiopicum. The sequence continues at coordinate 59,770 of NZ_FMAJ01000012.1, forward strand.
CGGCAGCACGGACGCGACGCTCGTCAACGCCCGTAAGTTCGTCGGCCGCGAGGGGCTGGCGCTCAGGATCGTCGAACTGCAGCGCAATTTCGGCCAGACCGCCGCCATGCAGGCCGGCATCGATACAGCCCGGGGCCGGCTGATCGCGACGATGGACGGCGATCTGCAGAACGACCCGAAGGACATCCCTGCGATGGTCTCCGAGCTCGAGCGGCGCGAACTCGACCTCCTGGTCGGCTGGCGCAAGAACCGCAAGGATGGTCTGTTCCTGCGCAAGATCCCTTCCTGGTGCGCCAATTACCTGATCGGCCGCATCACCGGCGTCAAGCTGCACGACTACGGCTGCAGCCTGAAGATCTACCGGGCCTCGATCATCAAGCAGGTCAAGCTGATGGGCGAGATGCACCGCTTCATCCCGGCCTGGGTCGCCGGCGTCGTCCCGAGCTCGCGCATCGGCGAGATGGCCGTCACCCACCATGCCCGCGAGCACGGCGTGTCGAAATACGGCATTTCGCGCACCTTCCGCGTCATCCTCGACCTGCTGTCGGTGATGTTCTTTATGCGCTACAAGGCGCGGCCCGGCCATTTCTTCGGCTCGCTCGGTCTCGGTCTCGGCGCGGTTGCCATATTGATCCTGTTCTATCTCGGTTTCGACAAGTTCATCCTGGGCAACGATATCGGCACACGCCCGATGCTGATGGTCGGCGTCGTGCTGCTGCTTTCGTCGGTGCAGATGATCACCACCGGTATCCTGGCGGAAATGATCGCGCGCACCTATTACCGCGACGACGCATCCCCGAATTATATCGTCCGGCAGATCTTCGACGATCAAAGCCAAGTATAAGCCGGCAGCACGATGCTGGAACGCGCGACGAGGACGATCAGAACCGCGGCGCTGCTGCTTGCAGCCTATTTCGTGCTGAACATCGCGCTCCGGTTGGCGCTGCCGCACGCGCTGGAGCTCGACGAGGCCGAGCAGTCCTTCTTCTCGCAATATCTGCTGGCGGGCTACGGCCCGCAGCCGCCCTTCTACAACTGGCTGCAGTATGCCGTCGTTTCGCTGACCGGCATGTCGATCGGCGCGCTTATCATCCCCAAGAATATTCTGCTCTTCCTGTGTTACCTTTTTTACGGCCTTGCCGGGCGCGAGGCGCTGAGGGACCAGAAGCTTGCCGCCGCCGGCATGCTGGCGCTGATCACCCTGCCCCAGGTCTCCTATATGGCGCAGCAGGATCTGACCCACACGACGGCGCTGCTCTTTGCCAGCTCGCTTTTCCTCTACGGCTTCTTCCGCACGCTGGAGCGGCCGGATATCGGCAGTTACCTCCTGCTCGGGCTGGCGACCGGCATCGGGCTGATCTCGAAGTATAATTTCGCGCTGATGCCCGCCGCTGCACTGCTCGCCATTCTGCCCGATGCCGGATGGCGGCGCCGGGCGCTGGACTGGCGCATGCTGGCGGCGATCGTCGTCGCCCTCGTCATCGTGCTCCCGCACGCGATCTGGCTGCGAAGCAACCTCGAATTCGCGTCCTCCGATACTCTGGTCAAGATGGCGGCCGGCAACGAGCCGACCGGTGCCTTGAGGATCGGCAAGGGCATTCTTGCCTTTGTTGTCGCCATCATCGCCTTTGCAGCGCTGCCCGTCGCAATTTTCGCCACCGCCTTCCGCAGGGATCTCCTCCGGGCGCTCTCAGCCACAAACCGCTGGACCGCGATGCTCGAGCGGATGATGCTCGCGAGTCTGGCCGGGATCCTGCTGATCGTGCTGCTCACCGGCTCCACCACGGTGCGCGAACGGTGGCTCGACCCGTTCCTGCTGGTGCTGCCGATCTACTTTCTGGCAAAGATGCAGGCGGCCGGGCTCGACCTTTCCACGGGACTGCGCCGCTTCCGGCCGGTCGTGCCGGTGCTGATGGCATGCGTTCTGGTTGCGCTCGGCTTCCGCGTCGTCGGCGCCGGGCTGATCGGCACCTATAGCAGGCCGAATGTGCCGATGGCCGATCTCGCGCGCGACATGACGCGGGAGTTGAAACCTGCGCTGGTGATCGCCTCGGATACCTATGTCGGCGGCAACATGCGCCTGCAGCTTCCTGATGTGCCGGTGGTGATCCCGGATTTCCCGGCAGAGGGCATTCCAGCCTATGCGGCATCGGACGGGCCGGTGCTCATCGTCTGGCGCGGCAGGAAGACGGCGACGGCAGCCGATGCGGTCATGCCGGAGCGGTTTTCATCGGCGCTGGCAGCGGCTGGTATCGTGCCGCAGGAGATCGGCGCCTTGTCCCTTCCCTATTATTTCGGCCGCCAGGGAGATAATTTCGCACTTGGTTATGCCTGGGTTCGGCCGGGGACGAGATAGATGACCGAGACCAGCCTTCGCGACATCAGATGGATTTTCTTCCTGCTGGCCGGCTATTTCGTCCTTCAGATCGGCGTACGGCTTGCTACCTCGCATTCGCTCGATCTCGACGAGGCCGAACAGGCCTTCCGCTCGCAATGGCTCGCCGCCGGTTACGGCCCGCAGCCGCCGTTTTACAACTGGCTGCAATATGCCGTCTTCCAGTTTACAGGCGTTTCGCTCGCCGCCCTGTCCATCGTCAAAAACCTTCTGCTGTTCATCTCCTATCTGCTCTACGGCCTGACGGCGCGGCTCATTCTGCGCGACAAGGCGCTCGTGGCGATCGCAACACTCGGGCTGCTGACCATCCCGCAAATGGTTTTCGAGATGCAGCGGGACCTGACGCACACGGTCGCGGTCTTCTTTTCGGCCAGCATCTTCCTCTACGGCTTCGTCCGCAGCCTGAAACAGCCGAGCGTCTTATCTTACCTGATTGCCGGCATCGGCATTGGTTTCGGCCTGCTTGCCAAATATAATTTCGCCATCCTGCCGGCCGCGGCCCTGATTGCCGCGCTGGCGGATCAGCGCCTGCGGCAGCGGATCTTTGACCGGCGGCTGGTGCTGACCGCCGTCGTGGCGCTGGTCATCACCCTGCCGCATCTCTTCTGGCTGAAGGACAATCTCGATTTCGCAACCGCCCGCACCCTGGAGAAGATGACCGCGAGCGGCGATGCGAGCTATCTCAAGCAGGTCGCCATGGGTGTCAGCTCGCTCGCTCTTGCCATCGTCAGCTTCGCCGGATTGACGGTGGCGGTGTTCGCCGCCGTCTTCGGCAACACGCTTCGATCGGCGCTCGCCGCCCGATCGGCATGGACTGGGCTTCTCGAGCGGATGATGCTCGTTTTCTTGATCGGCATCATGCTGTTGATCGTCTTCGGCGGCGCGGCCGGCATCAAGGATCGCTGGCTGGTGCCGATGCTCTTTATCCTGCCGCTTTACCTCTGCCTGAAGATCGAGGCGGCGGGCGTCGAGACCGACAAGTCTTTCCGGCGCTTCATGGCCATCGTTGCCGTCATCATGATCGGCGTGCCTGCGGCCCTTCACGGCAGCGTGGCGAGCGCGCGCTTCTCGGGTCACTACGAGCGGCTGAACAGGCCGTACGCCGATATGCTCGAAAGCTTGCGCAAACAGGCCGAACCGGCGGCGATCCTTGCCGGCGACAGCCTGCTCGCCGGCAATATCAGACAGGAAATTCCCGGCATTCCCGTCCTCTCCATGGATTATCCCGGGTTCAAGCCGGATATATCGGATCGCCGGCCGCTTCTCCTGGTGTGGCTTATACCGCATAAGGGGGAAAACGAAGCGCTTCCGCCTGATATGGCGCAATGGCTCAATGCCGATCTCGGCCTATCCGCGCCCGAGACCGCGGTGATCGATGTACCCTATGTCTACGGGCGCGGCGACGACAGCTATCGCTTCGGCTATGCCTGGGTTCCTTCCGAGCAGCATCAAGCGCTAGCCCAATGATCCCACCATCTCGTCCACGTAGCATGGCTGATGATGATCGGCGGCGAGGCGAGCATAGGGTCGCCGGTTGCGCGCTGGACGACGGGACAACCTCTTGTCGATCACGCCGATATTATACGTTTGATGATTCTAAAATGGCAGCAAATGCACGCCAAAAACACGGATATGAAAAGGAAGGTTCCAAGCGGTGAGTAGGATAGCGGCAGGAACGACCAGTCGCCTCGCTGAAACTGCGGCATCGCAAAGTCGGAAAGGCCGGCTTGCGCAACGGCTGCCCGCCCCATAGTTAGCCCGGTCGCGATCAGCGCGATATGAGCATGGATGAATGCCGACCGTTGGTGTCTTTGCGGCTGCAAGGCTGCTCGAATCCCGAAAATCGACGCAAGCATCAACAGGACAGTGGCGCTCCAAATTCCAACCCCGGGTACCGCCAAAAGCAGATAGATCGGCTCGCGCATGACCGGAAGTATCGTCATATGCAGCCACCAGGCAGACGCGCTTGCCGGATAGCTTTCCAAGAGCGGCATGCTGAGAACGAAGATCAATGCTGTCGCATAAACCAGTGATGGTCCAAGTCGCATCAGCGTAAAAATAGCGATCCGCATACGGCGCTCCATCCTATGACCTGATGAGCAGGTTAGGCGACGTTGATTAATTTTCTACTCTGAGAATCACCGGACACATGATACCAACCTTGAATAGTTGGCATCTACCACGCTGGCTCGTTCGAGCGTAGACCGCATCTGTCGCTTTTTTGCGACTATTCGCTCAAATTCTTGAGTTGTTAGCTTTTTTTTACGATGATTTCCGGTGAACGCATCCGGATCTTAGGTAAAAATGTCTGATGGGGGATCGAGTTGCAATGTTGCAGATCAGAGCAGGAACCAAATGCATTGCGTTTTTGATAGCGGCCGGAGCGATCTTAGCTGGTTGCCAATCATCCAGCGTTGATGGTCTGGCTGCCTATGGCGATAGTGCAAAGACTCTTGAGGATGACGCAGCCGTCGCCTTCTATAAGAACGACGAGTTGATCACGACCGGTAAACTGCAGTTTCAGGAAAAGAACTACGGAAAATCCTACGCCATTTACAAGCGGGCGGTTGACGTTTTTCCGCAGGATCCGGCCGCTTGGCTAGGCTTGGCAGCCTCCGCCGACATGGTTGCCCGCTTCGACACTTCCGACCGCGCCTATCAGCGACTCTCGCGGATGATCGGCAATACGCCGGTCTACTACAACAATATCGGATATTCTCACCTATTGCGCGGTGACTTGCGCAATGCCAGACGGTATTTCCTGAAAGCCTATGAGCTTGACCCCGGAAACGAAGTCACTGCCCGCAATCTCGAATTGATGAAGAACAGCGTCAATCACCCTCAGCGGGGATAGGCGCCTCAGCGGCCGACAATCTGGGCCGAGACAAGATCGCTCTTGCCGCACCGCGAGCATCGGCGCGGCGTGCACCGATTGCTTTGGAGGCTTCGGTGAGGGTCGGTGTTTACCGTGCCTTCCGAAGGATGAGCTGGCCTTCCGGCGAGAGTGTGCGTTCGTAACGCGGCAGGTTATCGACGGCAATGCCCCCGGCTTCGATCGACGCAAGAGTGCTATCCGGAGTTTGGGTTTCCGCTGGCACGGCACGGGGTGCGAAAAATTGTGCCGGCTCCTTGCCGGGCGCGCTGAGAACCAAAGCTGAGCCCATGCGGGTACCGCTTATGTCGGTGCTCATCCGTTCGTTCATCGACAAGACAGCCTTCTGTAGGCCTTCCATCTTCTGGCGGACAAGTGCGAGTTCGTCGGCCTTGGCATTATCCGCGATGTGGTGCGACTGCTTGTCCAATTGGCCTTTGAGGCCGTCGATGGACCTCTTGAGCGCGGCGATGGTCTCGCGGCTCTCGCGAACATCCGCTGAGTTCTTGGCCGTATAGATGAGAACGCCAGCATTCACAGGCAGGAGCATGAGGATCAAACCGACGAGCAGCGGGTTTCTTGAGCCTCTCGGCTCCGGTGCTCGCAGATGGCTTGGTTTTGCGCCGTCGACATCGGCGTCGATATTCGGGATGCCGGTCATTCGTTTATTCCCCCGTAAGTCATCAAATCCGCGTTGGGCACATTGGCCACGAAAGGCCGTGATTATTCCGAAGTAAAGACACCTTCCCACGCCCGTTCCAGCATATCGAGCGACGCGATTCTCGCCAGGTCGTTGAACTCGCAGTAAGAACCGACAAAATCGAGAAGATATTTGGGATGATAGCACGACGCTAGCACATCGCCGTTGTACTTGCGATCGTAGAACAGGCTCAGGTCTGAATCAGAGACAGCCAATCCGGTTCCGCTGGCATAGGATTTAAAAATCCTGATATATTCGTCGCGCGACGGCGTGTTGACAAAGATCTTGTATTTGAGGCGCCGCAAGCCCGCCTCGTCCGAGAGGTCCTTCGGTGCGATATTGGTCGAAAATACCACCAGTTCGTCAAAGGGAACCTTGAACTTCTTGCCGGTGTGCAGCGTCAGGAAGTCATATCCGCGCTCAAGAGGCACAATCCACCGATTGATGAGCGCCTGCGGCGCCACCTGCTGGCGCCCGAAATCGTCGATGATGAAAACGCCGCCTGATGCCTTCAAGTGTATCGGCGCTTCATAGACATTCGGTCCCGCGTTGAAGGTGAGATCGAGCTGATCGAGGGTCAATTCCCCGCCAGTCTTGATCACCGGACGGTGGCATTCGACCCATCGTTGATCCGCTTTCGGATGGGATTCTGTGTCAGCCTCCGATACGGGCTGATGGACGGCTTCGTCATAGAAACTGATGACATGGCCGCCGACTTCGATGGCATAGGGCACCCAGATCGTTTGGCGAAACAGTTCCGACGTCCGCTCGGCGATGCTCGTCTTTCCGTTGCCGGGTGGTCCGTAAAGCAGGATAGAGCGACCGGAGTTGATGGCCGGGCCGAGCTTTTCGACCAGGGCGTCCGAAAGCACCAGTCCGTGAAGGCTATCGGTCAACCGCTCCGGGGTCACGCGCTCGTAATGGATGGACTGCAAACCCAGCTGCCGGCAGAACGCGTCGAGCGACACCGGCGCCGGCCCGACATATTGGGATTGACGCGACGCCGCATGGGCATATTCGACCCCTTTCATCGAAAGCGCGTATCGAACATCGGATCGCACATCCTCGCCGGCCAAGCCGCGAGCCTCGAGATAGGCGAGTTTCACGAGCTCCTTGATCAGGATATTGACGATCACCTTCGGCAACTTCATGCGGTCAGCGAGATGAGATGCCGTGGTCGTATCCTGCTCGGCCGCACATTTGGACGCCAGCCGAAGCAGGAACGACGGGTCCAATCCCGCTTGCTCCATGCTTGCCGGCGCCACCGGCATACGCGGATCGAGGGAAGTGATGGCCTCTTTTCGATTCTCTTCGAACGAATACTGCATACGACCTCGCTTAGCTTAACCGCCGGGTTTCATGCCGATGAAAAGACTGGCGACACGGATTACAATAGGAACGAGAACGATGACGAGGCTCACCGGAAAAAGGAATGCGCCGAGCGGCAGCAGCATCTTGACCGGCAGGGCGTTCGCCTTTTCCTCCGCGCGAACAATCCGCAGATCACGCATTTCCTTGCTGTAGACCCGCAGCGTCTGTGTTACGCTGGTTCCGAGCTCCTCCGATTGGCGGAACAGAACCGAGAGGGCCCTGGCCTCATCAATCCGCAGACGGCTGGCAAGGTTGGCGAGCGCCTCGCGCAATCGCCGGCCGCCCCGCACTTCCAGCATCATGATCGAGAGATGCAGGCCGAAATCCTGCTGTTTGTCGACGAATTCCCGGGCCACGCGGTTGGCCGCCGCCTCGATGCTCATGCCCGCATCGAGGCAGACGATCAGCATATCCATAAAATCGGGAAAGAGGCGGCGGTATTCCCGCTCCTTGGCAGCGCCACGCCGGTCGATATAGATGTTGACGAGAATGAAGGTCGCACCCGCAGCAAACATAGCAACGAACAGCGTCGCCATCTGCGACATGGCCGGTGCGACCCGGTTCAAGGCCCAGACCGTCGCGACGAGCATGCTGATACAGACGACCGCGCGAACCACCTGGAAGGTGGTCACGGCGCCGGCAGCGAAATACCCTGCCCTGATCAGCCGGTTCTGGGTGGAGTTCACATTGGTGTCACGTCGGGTAATCTCGAAATAGCGACGGATGAGGCGGTTTTCCGCCTCGCCGAGATCGGCAATGGTCGTATCGCCAAGGTGGAACTCCGGGCCTGTTGCCGCCGAGCTCTTCGACACCCGAACCGAGACCTCGCGTTGTCGAAAAAACAATTCCGATGCTGCTGCAGTAAATATCAGCACTGCAAAGAAGAGGATGAGGTAAATTCCATACTCACTCGACATGACCGCCTCAGTACTCGAAGTTGACCATCTTGTAGAGAATGACATTGCCAATCGCCATGACGGTGAGCAGCACGCCCACCACCGCGGTGCCGTAGCCGCTGTCCCAGACGGGATCGAAGTAGGTCGGCGACAATGCCTTGATCATCGCATAGAGCAGAAACGGATAGATCGACATGAAGATCGCCGTGATGCGTCCCTCTGAGGAAATCGCCCTGACCTTTGCCTTCAGCATCGTACGGTCTCGCAGCGTCTTCGAAAGGTTCTGCAAGATCTCCACGAGATTTCCGCCGGTTCCCGCCTGTACGCTCAGCGATATTGCCAAGAGGTTCAGATCCTCGGCGCCGACCCGGTCCGCCAAGTTGAGGAGGGCATCGTCCAGGCTTACGCCGTAGGTGAGTTCATCCGAGAGCAGGCCGAACTCGGTGCCGATCGGATCAGGCATCTCGCGTGCCACCAAAGAAATCGCCGCCGGCAGAGGGTGGCCGGCGGCCAAGCTGCGATTGGCGACATCGAGCGCTTCAGGAAGCTTCAGTTCGAATTTCTTCAGGCGGCGCGCCCGTGCGCGCCAGACGACGAGTGCGGGGACGAGAAGGCAGATCAGGAGGAAGACGGGTATTCTGAACAGAGCGCTCGGCACCAGGAACTGGACGACCAGCCACGTCAGAAGTGCACCAGCGATCGCGAAGAGAGCAAACCTCTTGGCATCGAACTTGATGCCCGACTGGGCGTAGAACCGCAGCAGCCGCTGCATCACGGGGATTTGCCGCCAACCTTCGCCGGCACCGCGCTCCTTGAGCATATCGCTATAGGTCTTGCGATGATCATCGCTGACCTCGAGCAATCTCAGCCGATGGTTCACTGCTCGGTGGCGTTCGGATGTCTTGAAGTAGCCGCGCATGGTCGCTTCGACAGCAACAAGGGCCGCGGTGAAAACGGCCGCGTATAGCAGGGTCAGCATCATTGAACAGGTCCCGTTTGGAGCGGTTTACCGGGCTCAAAAATCGACACAGGGATCTCGATCCCGAGTTCGGCAAACTCCTCGACGAACCGCGGCCGGATGCCGGTGGCGCGGAATTCTCCATGGATCCGCCCGCCTTCATCGGTGCCGGTTTTCTTGAATTTCATAATCTCCTGCATCTGCACGACTTCGCCCTCCATGCCGGTGATCTCGGAAATCGAGACAACTTTGCGGCTGCCGTCGCTCAGGCGCTGGACCTGCACGATGATAGTGATGGCGGACGATATCTGCGAGCGAATGCTCAACTGCGACATCGGCATCCCGGCCATGCCGACCATCTGCTCGAGCCGACCGACGGCGTCGCGAGGCGTGTTGGCGTGAATGGTCGTCATCGACCCCTCGTGACCGGTATTCATCGCCTGCAGCATGTCGAACGCCTCGTCGCCGCGAACTTCGCCGACGATAATGCGGTCTGGACGCATGCGGAGGGCGTTCTTCAAAAGTTCGCGCTGGCGGATCTCGTTGCGTCCGTCGAGCGTCGGCGGTCGGGTTTCCAAACGCCCGACATGTGGCTGCTGCAGTTGAAGCTCGGCCGCATCCTCGATGGTGATCAGGCGCTCCTTTGGAGAAATCTGCGACGAGAGAGCATTGAGCAAGGTGGTCTTGCCGGAACCGGTGCCGCCTGAAATCACCATGGACACCTTGCCCTTGACCGCGGCGCTGAGAAGGACGCGCATCGCATCGGCCATCGCGCCATATTGCACCAGGCGCTCCATTGTCAGCGGCTTGCGGGTGAATTTGCGAATGGAAACGAGCGGTCCATCGACCGAGATCGGCCTGATCGCGACGTTGACACGCGAGCCATCCTTGAGGCGGGCGTCAACCATCGGCGTCGACTCGTCGACACGGCGGCCAACCGCCGAGACGATCTTGTTGATCACCCGAAGGAGATGGTCCTCGTCTTTGAACCGCACGGCGGTGCTCTCGAGCTTGCCGCTCCGCTCGACATAGACGCTGTTGTAGCCGTTGATGAGAATATCTGCGATCGTGTCGTCGGCCAGCAGCGGCTCGATCGGTCCAAGCCCGAGCATCTCGTCGGTGATATCGCGGATCAGATCGTTGATTTCCCTGGCGTTCAGCGGGAAGTTGTTGCTCCGGATGTAATCCTTGACCAACGGTCGGATTTCGGTGGCGATCTCCTCGTTGTCGAGCGTGTCGAGGATCCCGAGATTGATGCGGTCGAGCAGGTAGCGGTGCAGATTGACCCGCTCGGAAACCATGTCCGGCCCGAGCGAGGCTTCTTCGCCGCTTGCCGTGGCGCTGTCAGAGACCGGTTGAGCAGGCATGTCCTGAACTGCGACTGGAGACGGTTCGGCCGCCTCCGGATGTTCCCGGCTTTCAGGCTCCTGCTGATGCTTGTAGAAACGCCCAATGATTCCGGTCGCCATGCTTCCCACCCCCCGAACTATTTTACAATGACAGTGGAACCGATTTTCACCCTCTCATAGAGATCGATGACATCGGCATTGCTCATGCGAAAACAGCCCGATGACGCAAAACCGCCGACCGTCGACTGCTCGTTCGTTCCATGAATGCGGTAGAGCGTGTCGGTGCTGTCCTTGTAGAGATAGATCCCGCGCGCGCCCAATGGGTTGAGCGGTCCGGCAGGCACCAGGTCCGGAAGTCCGGCTGAGCGTGCCTTCATCTCGGCAGGCGGGCGCCAGTCGGGCCACTCAGCCTTGCGTCCAACCTTGACGGTACCGCTCCAGCGAAATCCGTCTCGTCCAACGCCGATTCTGTAGCGGATCGCGCGTCCATCTGAGATGACGAGATCCAGCGTACGGTTCGCGGTGACGATGACGATTGTCCCAGCCGCGTAGCTTTTTTCGATCGTCACCACGGCGCTTGTCGTCGGCCCGAGGCTTCGTGGTACAAGCCCGCCTGCCCCGGCATCCCCGGCAGCGGCCAGAATTGCCAAAACCACCAGGCCGACATCGATGGCGCGGGACCTTGTGCGCCCACTGTCGATCGCCTTCATCGCACCAGTGCCCCAAGCTTACCGACCGCCCCGCAGAAGCGCGCCCTGGAATTCACCTGAAATGGCAGCACGCCGCGATTGACCGCCTCGCTCAAAGTATCCCAGTCATCTCCGATGACATGCGTCGGGATATCCTTGAATATCTTCTGCGTTTGCTGCCGGCGCAGGCCGAGGCCGAAAAGCTTGCTGCGGTATTTGTTAATGACGATGAAAATCTGATCCGAATTACCTCGCAGCCGTACCAGATTGGTAAACAAGTCCTTGGCTTGAGAAAGCGCAGGAACAGTCATTTCGGTGACGATACAGATGCTGTTGACCGAAGCGAGCACCTCGTATTTCCACGGCGTGTCATAATAGGGGATGTCGATGATCGTGTGGTCGCTCTCGAAGGCTGCCACGTCGAGCATGCGCAGCACGAGTTCACGGCCCTTCGGCGCCAGAAGGACGGATGGCTGCTTGAAGGACAGCAGTGAAAAGCCCCCTGAATGACGCTTTCTGACCAGATCGATGAATTCCAGATCGACCCGCGAAGGATTGGCGATGACCGGTTTCAAGTCGTAGTCGTTGACAAGGTTGAGATAATAGCCAAGCGCACCCGAGCAAAAATCCGTGTCGAACAAGTCGATCCGCGGCGCGGAATTCTTGGTCGGCTGGGCCAGCACATGCGCGAGCGACGAAGCGATCATGCTGGCGCCGGCGCCACCGACGGCTGAGACCACGGCATGCACGCGGCTGTCGCTCGCCCCAGTGCCTGGCGCATGGGTCGAAATCATGTCGATCAGGGCGCGGCGCTCGAGCGGTTTCTTCAGCCAGTCTTTGCCGTTCAGGCGGAAGAGCAGCCGCAACATGTCGTCCGGCAGGTCTTCGGAAACCACGATGAGCGGGATGTCCCGATAGCTGGTGCGAAAGGTGAGGAGTTCCGGTTGCTGCAGCAATTTCCCGTTGTCGACGTCGAGAACGATCAGGTCGAACTGCGTCGGATCGAACCGGGCCTTTTCGCCGAGCGCCTTCAGCGAGAGATGGCGGACATCGTAACGCGACAGCGACCCGAACGTATCGAGCATGAAGCTTGCTGCAGCCGCGTCATCGGAGAGAACCAGGATCTTCGTGGATGCGGCAATGTTCATGTGAGCTGTCATTTTCGCTTTCCTACGCGTAACAAGGGGTCAGCAGGTTGAACAGGTCTTCAGATCTTCCGTCGTGATCGTCACCGGATGAGCCGGGACGGTAATGTTGTTAAGTCCCAACAGCCCGCCAAGAATCGGCAGATCGAAGGAGACCTCGCGCACCTCCAGCCGCATCGTCAGCACAGGCCCGTCCGGGCGGCCCCAATAACCGAGCCCTGATCGCTGATAGGTGACGACGACGTTCGTCGCGCCAATCCGCGGATTGATGTGGCACATTCCGATTTGGGCAACAGAGGCCATATTCGGACAATCTTGCGCGTCCTTTGACCCATAGACGATGCGCTTCAGTTCGGTGCTGCATCCCGCACCCGTGCAGGTCGCGGAGATACTCGAATCGTTCGGTGTGGCCTTGCCGTTGTTGAGTGGATCGCTCGCGTCTGTCGGGAAGGCGGTGCTGAAGGCCATAGCCGAAAGCAGCGGATCGGATACCGCCGCCAAACGGGCACCATATTGCAATGCCTTGACCGTCTGATTCCACTGCGACATGGCATAGCCGAACTCGATGAAGGCGGCGAATACCAGCAGGACGATCGGAAAGGTCAGCAATGCTTCGACGAGGCTGGCGCCACTGCTATCGCTCCAGAATGCCTTGATTGCCCTTAAGGTTACCATCCGATGTATCTCTCTTCATGGAAGGAACTGATGGTGATGGCGTCGAGTCCGAGAAAGCTGAACACCGGCGAGCTCTTGTAGAGATGCGCAGTCGAAAGAGTGATGTTGCCGTCCGCATCCGGAGCGGTGATGGTGATGTCGGCAGGATCCTTCCAGTCGGGTACGCGGGGTTCGGCGTCTGCCGCAGGTGACTGCGTTCCGTAAAAGGCGATCGTCTTCGCAGTCGCCTCGTTACATGTCGGCACATAGGTTCCCGACGCCGGTCGGCAGCGCGAGAGGTAACGTCCTGCATCGCGCAGCCCGGCGTCGATCTGCATGCGCTGCCAGAAGATGCTGCCAAACTCCAATATCCCCGCCGCAAAGAGCGTCATAAAGGGGATCGCGAGGAGCGCTTCGGCAAGCACTGCGCCTTCCTCCCGCCGCCAGAAGCCGAGGCAAAGCCGATGCCGGATGAAATCGCGGAGCGCCATCATCTGACCAGCTCCGCTTCTTCCCGCAGGAATTCGTCCAGCGTGCCGCGACCACCCTTGCCGGTGATGTCGATCATCTCCAGCGAAAGGTATCGTTCGCCGGCAACCTTTATCGCGGGCTTGGTCAGGAACATGCGCGCGAAGGCCACGGCGCGCGTAGCCTTGTGGCCGTTTAGATGGCCGACGGAGGCCTCGTAACCACAATTGACAATGGCTGAGAAGATCTCGCGGCGATCGCCGTATTCGGCCGCCGTATAGTTCGAAAGGTCCGGGCCGCTATAGCACTGGCCGCCCGTTGGCGGCGTTCCGGTCTCACCATTCGCCGAGGCATGGTTGATGAGAGAGGGAGTCGTAAGCTCGTAACGATAAACATCGTATGCGGAGGGTTGGCTTGGTGTTCCCGTCGCCTGCGGGGGATAACTGGAGTAGTTGCTGAGGACCGTGCTCGTCGAGGGCGCAGCGGTTCCTTGCGCGACATTCCAATAGGTCATGTACTGCCAATTATTGCCGCTGCTGATCTTGCCGCCGGCAAGCGAAGTCATCCCCGCCCCATAGCCGAGCGGCAAAGCCTTGGTCGCATCGCCGACAACATCTCCGACCATGACCGGATTGTAAGTATCGCAGCCCTTCTTTCCGCCGCCGCCGATTGTCTGAGCGGAGCGGACGTTTTGGGCAGGTCGGTAACGGTAATTCCCGTTCACCTTGTTGAATGATGAGGAGTAAAAGCCGAAGCGCGTATTGACGCCATCCTCGACAGGCCCCGCCTTTGCACCGGTTTCCGTATCGAGGCTGTCCTGTGTATAGCAGGTACCGGGATTTCCGGTGGCAAGAGCCTCCGCCAGCACGGACGCACCATTGCCCAAGGGAGTCCGCAGGAAGCCGAAATTGCCGGGGCCGGGATTGGACGCAGCGGTGCTGTGAAGCTCGATCTGTCGGCCATAGAGATTGCCGGCCGCAAAATTGGTGTGCAAGGCCGCAGCTGCGTCTTCGCTGGCGCTTTCACTCGTGTTCCCCGCCGGCTCGAACGGATTGCAGATAAAGATCGGCGTCACGTCGCAGGCGCTGGCGTGGTATACCGCCACGGCGTCGGCAGCAATGTTGATCGTATCGCGGGTGAAGCCGACCGGGATCGGAAAGATCGTCTGCATCGCCTGCGGCTTGGCGATGACCCAGGCGTAGGACGCTTCGCTGGCCACGGTTGTTTCCATCGAAGACGGGATGGGCGTATCGTCGTTCGCCGGGATGTCCTTCAGAAAAAGCACGGTCACAGTGCTCCCCGCATCGTTGCCGGCGTCGTAGGTCACGCTGATATGCGAGCCAAGCGACATGCCGGTCCCACCCCCGGAGAAAGCCGCACTGTTGGCGATTTTCTCGATCGCCGTCTGCGCCCTGGTGATGGCATCATCGCGGCCATCGAGCTCGCGGGCTCCGGCCAGCGCCATTGCATCGACAGCGTTCTGGAGATCGGTATGCAGGTTGCTGCTGCGGCCGACATCGACGATCAGCAGCGAAAAGCCGAGAAGCATTGGCATGGCGACGAGCGTCAAGGCGATGACATAGCCACGATGATCGTTCCAGAATCGTCTGACAACCCTGCTCAGCATTGGCACACCCCCATCACGGCACTATCGCCGTGACGACCCCTTTTCGTGCATTTCCCCCGGCGCGTTGGCGCCGTTCATGCCTTTCGCCAGCTACTGGCTGGCGGTCGCCCCGTTGGAGGCCCCATTCGCCCCCATGGCCGGCGACGGCTGAACAACGCCCGGCCCGCCGTTCTGATATTGAGTGACCACCCTGCGAATCACCTTGCCGTCGCTTGCGATTCGAGTTCGCTGGGCTTCCGGCGGGAACGGGTCCTCGATATGGATGGCCTTGTTTGCTTCCATGGCATTGCCAGCCCCGAAGGTGATCGTGTCGCGATGATTCATGTAGTCGGCGCAGCCGGAAGCGAGGCCGGCGGCTGCAAGGACGAGAAGGAGGCGCTTAGCGTTTTGTAGCAACGGCTTGGACTCCCTGGTTCAGGTCTAGACGATGGCCGTAGGGCCCAGTCACGCCTACGCCGTTGCGAAAGCGTCGAAGCATGTCCTTGTCGACTTCCATGACACCGAGTGCGAAAAGCTCGACGTCATTGGACGAACGCGTCTGGTCGAGCGGGCTATAGAGATCCTCGCCGGGGCGCGCCGGTCGCACTATGTGCGGAGTGACGACGATAACGAGATCGGATTCCTTTTTCTGGAAACTCGTCGAACGGAACAGTGCGCCGAGGACCGGTATTTTCCCGAGCCCCGGCAATTGCTGGATGTCTTTGGCATTGATCGACTGCAGCAGGCCCGCCATCGCAAAGCTCTGGCCGTCGCGAAGCGCTACCGTGGTGCTGGCAGCGCGCGAGATGAAACCGGGATTTCCGTTGACGTTGATCGATGGATCCAGCTCGGAAACCTCAGGCTCGATCTCCAGATTAATGACGCCGTCGTCAAGGACCACCGGCTTGAAGGTCAGCCGCACACCGAAGGGGCGGTAGTCCGTCTCGGTGGCCACCGTCGCGCCGTTGTTCGTCGTCTTCAGGATCGGCACTTCGCCGCCAGCATGGAAGCTGGCGGTCGAGCCGCTCATGGCGATGAGGTTCGGCTGAGCCAGGCGACGCACCAATCCCTTCTGCTCGAGCGCATTGATGACCACGTCGATGTTGCCGCCCGAGATCTGCAGCACCTTGGCGATCAACTGACCGAAGGGCAGCGCGCCCGTTGCCGCACCCTTGGGGTCAAGGAGGGTGCGCACCAGATTGCCGTCATCGTCCACGCCGATACCCTGGCTGGTCGTTGCCTTGCCGATGCCGTTTCTGCCCTGCCCGGACCAACCGATCCCGAGGTCGCGACCCGTCTGGCGCGAGGCTTCGATGACACGCACCTCAAGCATCACCTGCTGGCTGTCACCGACGCGCAGCTGGTTCAGCACCGGCTGGTCGGAATAGGACTGGGCGATTTCCATCACCCGCTGCAGTTCGATGCCGTCACGGACCATGCCCGTCAGGCGAATGCGATCGTTGGAGTTGATCACCCTGACCCGGGCCGAAGGCGCGGCAGAGCGAATGGCGGAGGCGACTTCGCTGAAGTCGCTGGCAACGCGGATGTCGATGACGCCGAGAAGCGACTTATCATCGCCATAGACCGAGATATTGGTGGCCCCGGTCTTCTTGCCGCGGATGAATAGCGACCGGTCGGAAAGCGGGACCACGTCGATCATATCGGCGCTGCCGATGACGAGATCGCCGAAGGGCTGGCCGGTATTCAGCGTCAGCGTCTCGTTCGGAGGCAGCGTCACATGCTGGACCGATTTGCCGAGCGTGACGAACTTTTCCTGTGCGTTGGCGCAGCCGGCAAATCCAGGCCCGAAACACAAACAGGCCGAAAACACTGCCGCTAGCGCCGCAAGGTTTTTCGTCCTTGCGCTTCTTCCCTTGCCGTTCGCCATGCCTGCTTTTGCCCCCTCATTCGGCCGGCCGCACCTGCGGCATGCCGCATAAATATCACTGGCCGACTCGGTGCTCCTCGCGCTTCGTCGTGTTCCAGACACCCACTGTCACCCATTTTGGCTCAACCGGCAACACTGGTTCGACCTTCCGCTCCGCAATCTGCACTTGTTTTTCAGGTTCTGGCAACTTAATATTTTCCAGATCCTTGCTAAGCTCCGTCGCCATCGCCCCGCCACCAAGGTCGGCGACGGTGATCGGCCGGGTCTGTTCGATAGAGGAAGAGGCAACATTGCGAAGCGCCAGCGAGAGCGTGCCGATGCTGGAACCGAGGGTAAGGCGCTGGGCCTCATCGGTCGTAACCTCGAAAGTTACGGTTTTGACGACGGATGGTTCGTCCTTGCGTTCGTCTGCGGTCTGGTCCACCGCAAGGACCTTGACGCCCTGCAGCAGCACGTCGACGAAGGTCTGGTCGTTGCCTGCCGGCCCGCGCACGACCCGAGTCAGAAGCACGTCGACGCGATCGGAAGGCCTGACGAAGCCGGCAACGCCGAGCACGTCGTTCACGCGGATAGAGACTGCCTTCATGCCCTGGTCGAGGGCCGCCGACAGCGTGGCGCGCTCGCCTGCACCGGTGATTTTCGAGGATAGCACCGGCTCGCCAGGGTCGATCGCCGCCATGGCATAACGCGGCTGGGCATTGTTGCCGACAACCAGATCGATGCTGACGAATGAGCCTGCGGGTGTTTCATTGGAGGGCCATGGAATGGCCCTGAGGTTTTCGGATCGGATCCGGTCGCCGAAGCGCATTGGCGTGGCGGCGACAACAAGTGTCCTTTCCTCGGCCTTCACGCCGTTCATCGCCAGCAATCGGGCCTTTTGATCGGAGAGGTACGCGCGCATACCGAAAACTGCTGCTGCTGCAAGTACAAACGCAATAACCAGACTTAAAATCGTTGACGAACGCATCGCGGTTACTCGCTACACTGGACGGAGTGCATCCATTCATTTTTGCTAATTTAGAAGGGAGGGGTTAACAAAACCCCTCTCTTCCGCTCAAAAACGCTGCTCAGGAAGCAGCTGAGGTGCATCAACCCGGCGCAGTCAGGTCTTGTGCTTGGAACCAAGTGGCCCACGATGCCCATGCCGTGTTGAGTTCAGTGCCAATCAGGAGAACTGACGCAACAACTCCGCCGACCAACAAACCAAGCAGAATGAGGTATTCAGTAAGTGCGACGCCATCTTCTTCCCGCGCGAAAGCGCGTACGCTGTTTACAAATGCTTTCATCGAGAATTTACCTCCCAGGTAAGTAGTGCGCCGTAATTTCCCCCGGCACCGTGTCGTCGAGACCGCCCCTTCGACTGGGAATATTAATAATCTGTTAAGTCTAATTTAGTCAATTCTTTTGTTAAGCGAATAAGCAATATCTATACTTTATAGTTAAGATGAGCGATCGCCGTGCTGGAGGAAAAAGCATTTTAAATTGCAGACGCCCAGTAAAACTGAACGCGCAGGTAGTTTGCTATAGCTAAAGGAGGTTGGATCCATGCTGAAAATCGTCGTTTTTATTAATTCGCTTTTAGTATTACTTTTTATCTACGCCGCCTGGACGGACTTTCGTACATGGAAGATCCCCAACACCCTCGTGCTGGCGCTCGTGACACTTTATGCCCTGCGCGCGGCAGCCGTGATGCTTGGCTCCGAGGATGTCGGCGCGGCACTGTTTGCTTCGAGCGGAATTGGCGGCGACATCGGGGCCGGCCTGCTGATGTTCATGCTTGGGGTGGGACTCTGGGCGCTCCGTCTGTTTGGCGCCGGAGACGCGAAACTATTCCTGCCGATCGGCCTTTTTATCGGATGGCACGGAATGCTGCCGTTTGCGGTGCTGCTCCTGGTCCTCGGCATCGTGACGCTTCTGGTCCTGCGACTGCCGGTGCCGCTCCCCGTCGCCCATCTCGCCTTTTTCATGCGCATCGAGGAAATTCGGGCAAGCCGGAAGATACCTTATGGCGTCATCATGGTGTTCGCTGCACTCCTCACGTTGGCTTTGCCTATTGTCCGACAGTAGCCGCAGCTAAGGTGACCAGACAGCGACCCAGTTTCCTCGCAACAGCTATTGCGCGTCTCCGGATGCGGCCGATCTCCGGCCATAGATCGCGGGGGATGATGGTGCCGGCAGCACCCTTGCGCCGATCGTCGCCGATATCTTCGGTGCGCTTTGCCTGGCCCTTTACGGCGACTCCTTACGCAGCAGGTTCGCGGCGTTCGTCGGCATCGATCTGAGCCGCCAGTCCCTGTTTGACGAGAACCTTCAACTCGCCCGGATGCAGCCGGATCAAGACGTCGCGCTCGAGCGGCAGCAGTTCGCCGTCCATCACGCAATTGGCCTTGGAACGCAATTTGGGGAAGTGCAGGCGCACCTCGGCCGGATGCATCACCATGACATCCGCATTTTCGCGCACCTTGCCACGCAGCATGTCGATGGCTAGGCGGGCGACACCGAGCGGTTTTAGCGGATTTGCGGTATAGAAACCGAGCTCGCCGCTTCTGAGATTATCGGCATAAAGCAACGCATTTTCGCCGAAGGGATTGTTGGAGACCGAGACCGCCGAGACCCAGCGGCGCTCGCGCATGCCGATCGCCTCGAACTCCACTTCGAACTCGGGCGGATTGAAGATGACGCCGAGAGCGGCCTTGGTGCTGGCCCTGATCTTGCCTAGCCGCGAGCGATAGCTGTAGGCATTGCGGTAGCGCACCATTCGGGCATGCAGGCCGGCGGAAAACTGGTGGATAAATGGGCGGCCGTTGGCGCTGGCGATGTCGACATTATCGATCTCGCCTGATGCCAGCACATCGAGCGCCTGCCAGATATCGAGCGGCACGCGCAGCGAACGGGCGAAGAGGTTCATGGTGCCGGCCGGCACGACGCCGAGCGCGATGCCGTTTTTCCAGGCAATCGATGCCGCCGCCGAAATCGTCCCGTCGCCGCCGCCAGCGACGATGCCGTCGATATCGTCGCGCTTGGCCGCCCGTTCCATGGCGGGAATGATCTCCTTGCCTGAGAAAACGATGGCATCGAAATCATGCCCCGCATCCCGAAAGGCTGCCTCGGCCCTCTTCTCGTAGGCCAGCATATCGGTGGTCCTGAAAGTGCCGCCGTCGCGGTTAAAAAAGCCTACAAGCTTCATACGGGCTCCCGTCCCTGGCGCGGAAAAGCTCCTGCCCTGCTCCTCAGATGGTTGCGGCACTGGCGATTTCAAGCGCCGCCCCTTGCCGGCAGAAATGGCAGAAATGCAAATACTGCAACGGACATATGCAAATAGCAGGACGCTGCACTGCAAAAAATGCACTCGACGCCGACCGCTCCCTTGCGGATAGATCAGATACGGAGAAATCGTCTCCACCACCCCCCGCCATTGTATCCCAACCGCCTCGCGGCGTCAGGGGCCGTTACCCAGCAGAAACCTTTCTACGGAGCTCTCATGAGTGAGATCGCCATCAATGATTCCATTGAATCCCGACCGGATGACGGACTGCCATCGGCAACGACCGTGGCTTTGGTTCAGCTGGCGCTCGCCTGCGGCGGCTTCGGCATCGGCACCGGCGAATTCGCGATCATGGGGTTGCTGCCCAATGTCGCCGAGACTTTCTCGGTGACGACGCCGCAGGCGGGCTACGTCATCAGCGCCTATGCACTCGGCGTGGTCGTCGGCGCTCCCGTCATCGCCGTGCTTGCCGCGAAGATGGCGCGCCGCACCTTGCTTCTGATGCTGATGGTGATCTTTGCCGCCGGCAATCTGTCGAGCGCGGTGGCGCCGACATTCGAGACATTCACCGTGTTGCGCTTCATCACCGGCCTGCCGCACGGCGCCTATTTCGGCGTCGCGGCCCTCGTCGCCGCCTCTATGGTGCCTCTGCACCGGCGGGCACGGGCGGTCGGGCGCGTCATGCTCGGCTTGACCGTCGCGACGCTTCTCGGCACGCCGCTGACAACGTTCTTCGGCCAGTCGCTCGACTGGCAGGTGGCATTCCTGTCGGTCGGTGTCGTCGGCTTGCTGACGGTGGCGTTGATCTGGGTCTATGTTCCGAAGGACAGGGTTTCCGAGGAGGCAAGTTTCTCACGCGAACTCGGCGCCTTCCGCCGGCCACAGGTCTGGCTGACGCTCGGCATCGCCGCCGTCGGCTATGGCGGCATGTTCGCCATGTTCAGCTACATCGCCTCGACAACGACCGAGGTGGCGATGCTGCCGGCAAGTGCGGTTCCGATCATGCTGATCCTCTTCGGCGTCGGCATGAATGCCGGCAATTTCATCGGCTCGTGGCTCGCCGACAAGTCGCTGCTCGGGACGATCGGCGGCTCGCTCGTCTATAATATCGTCGTTCTCTCCACCTTCTCGCTGACCGCCGCCAACCCCTATATGCTCGGTCTCTCGGTCTTCCTCGTCGGCTGCGGTTTTGCCGCCGGGCCGGCGCTTCAGACGCGTCTGATGGATGTCGCCGCCGATGCGCAGACGCTGGCCGCCGCCTCCAACCATTCCGCCTTCAACATCGCCAATGCCATCGGCGCCTGGCTCGGCGGCCTCGTCATCGCCTGGGGCTACGGTTTTGCGGCCACCGGCTATGTCGGCGCAGCGCTCTCCTTCCTCGGCCTCTTCGTCTTCGCAGCCTCAGCCCGCCTGGAGAGGCGCAGCAGCACGCAGGTCGCTTAGAATATCTCCGCCTGCAACGCGCGCAGGTGCGACATTCTGGCGTTAAGCGTTTACCCCGCTTGACTTTTTCCACGTTCGGGACCACCTAGCACAACATGTGGACGACGCCTGTTTTCCACGGATTTCAACGGAGCCATCACTCAGATGCCAAGCGACAGTAGCAGTCGATTGCCTTTGCCGTACGCGGCCGCCCTCGTGCGCTGACCGACTCCTGTCGGCTCGCCCGACCGACGCTACGGCGGATCGACGGAAAGGCGAGCCTCAAATGAATATCAATCGCTTCCCACTTCGGGCAGGCCATGCCGCCCGTGCCTTCATCAACAACAGCCGCGGCGCAACGATCGCCGAACGCGTTGAAGCGCTGAACGCGCTGACCGTCCAGGATGCCGGGCGTGTGCTGTCAGGCATGCCGCTCGACTATGCCGTCAACATTCTCGACCGACCTGAGCTTCGCAACGCCGCACAGATCCTTGCGCTGATCAGCGCCGAGGACGCGGCACGGCTGCTGCATGGCATGTCCAACGACCGCGTCGCCGACGTGCTGCTGGAACTCGACGGCGAGACCCGCGCCCGGCTGTTCTCCAGCCTCGACGAGCCGGTGCGCATCGCCATCCAGCACCTGATGGGTTATCCGCCGCGCACGGCCGGCGGCATCATGACGACGGAATTCGTCAGCGTGCCGGATAGCTGGACCGTTGGCCAGACGCTCGATCATGTGCGTCAGGTCGAGCGCTCACGCGAGACTGTCTACGCCATCTACGTGCTCGATGAGATCAGCCATGCGCTGATGCATGTGGTGACGCTGCGCCGCCTCATCACCGGCGAGCCGGATGCCTCCATCCTCACGGTCGCTCAGAAAGGCGCTCCGGTTTCGGCCGATCCGCTGATGAAGCAGGAGGATGTCGCCCGGCTGATCCGCAAGCACGACCTGCTCGCTTTGCCGGTGACCGACGAACACGGACAGATGCTCGGCATCGTCACCGTCGACGACGTGATCGACACGATGATATCGGATACGACGGAAGCGGCCCAGAAGTTCGGCGGCATGGAGGCGCTCGGCCAGCCCTATATGAAGATCGGCTTTGCCGGCATGATCCGCAAGCGCGCCGGCTGGCTCGCCGCCCTCTTCCTCGGCGAGATGCTGACGGCAAGCGCCATGCAGCATTTTGAAGGCGAGCTGGAAAAGGCCGTGGTGCTGACGCTGTTCATCCCGCTGATCATGAGCTCGGGCGGCAATTCCGGCTCGCAGGCGACCTCGTTGATCATCCGGGCGCTGGCGCTCGGCGAGCTGAAGCTCTCCGACTGGTGGAAGGTGCTGTTGCGCGAACTGCCGACCGGCATCGTGCTCGGCGCGATCCTCGGCCTCGTCGGCTTCATCCGCATCGTCTTCTGGCAGATGGCGGGACTCTACGATTACGGTCCGCACTGGCAGATGGTCGCCGTCACGGTGTTTGCCGCCCTGATCGGCATCGTCACCTTCGGCTCGATCTGCGGCTCGATGCTGCCCTTCATGCTGCAGAAGCTTCGGCTCGATCCGGCCAGCGCCTCGGCTCCCTTCGTCGCCACCCTGGTCGACGTCACCGGGCTCGTCATCTACTTCTCGGTGGCGCTGCTCATCCTCAGCGGGACGCTGCTGTAGAGCACGTATATGGCAAGCCGCCGCGGCCGTTGCCCCCTCACCCTAACCCTCTCCCCGTAAACGGGGAGAGGGGACGTGCCAAAGGCAATGTCGAGGTTGGTTTCGGCAATTCCCCGGGCCGGAGATGACAGCGACAACGGTCAGCGAACCGAGGGAATCATCTTCCCTCGGGCAGTTTCAATGGCCCATGCGTCTTGATGCTGCGGATGGCGAAGTTTGAACGGATGTCGCTGACATTCGGCAGCGTCAGCAGCGTCTCCGTCAGAAGCCGTTCATAGGCGGCGAGATCCTCCACCACCACTTCGGCCAGGAAATCCGCAGTGCCCGAGATCAGGAAGCAGGAGACGATCTCTGGGATGGCGAGCAACGCCTTTTGCTGCGCCTCGGAATTTTCACGGCTGTGATGAACCACCTTGAATTCGACGAAGACGGTCAGGCCGAGACCGACTTCCTTGCGATCGATATCGGCGGTGTAGCCGCGAATGATGCCGGAGCGTTCGAGATTGCGGATGCGGCGCAGGCAGGGAGACGGCGAAAGGTTCACCTTCTCGGCGATCTCAACATTGGTGGCGCGCGCATCCTCCTGCAGGCATTTCAGAATGGCAATATCGAATTTGTCGAGATTTGGCATTTTCGTAATATCCACGGACATGATTTGGCAGAACATTGCGTATAGCATCATTTTGGAGCCACAGATAGCAAGGACATGCCCCAGCCTCTGGCGCTAACCTCTTCCTCAACCGGACAAGATCCAGATGAAGGAAAGGATTAGAACGATGAGCACGATCGCATTTTCAAACGACAGATCGCCTTCCCAGACCCTTGGTTATGCCGCCGGCACCGTTACCGTGCTGATCTGGGCGACCTGGTTTCTGGCAACCCGCCATAGCGCCGCGACATCGCTCGGCCCGATCGATATCGGCCTCATCCGCTTCGGCATTCCGGCGCTGGCACTTTCGCCCGTCTGGCTTCGCATGGGTCTGCTGCCGAAGGGCGTGCCGCTCTGTCTGCTGGCGATCATGGTCGCCGGCTGCGGCGCGATTTTCTTTCTGGTGACGACGCTGGCCATTCACTCCACACCGGCGGCCTCCTCCGGCATCCTGCTCGGCGGCTCCATGCCGCTTGCCACCGCCCTGATCGGCATCGTGCTGTTTCGGGAACGGCCGGATGTCACGCGCATCGTCGGGCTGGCGGCCATCGTCGCCGGGGTGATGATCCTGCTGGTCCCCAGCCTTGCCAATGCCTCCCTGCCCTGGACGAGCTTCGTCATGCTGCCGGCCGGGGCCGTGCTCTGGGCAAGCTACACCCATGCCTTCCGCCGCTCGGGCCTGACGGCTATTCAGGCAAGTGCACTGATCGCCGTCTGGTCCTTCTTGATCATGGCCGTGCTCGCCTTCGTCTTCGGCATTTCGCTGCCGCAGGCGCCGCTTCCGGAAATCGGCCTGCAGGTGCTGAGCCAGGGCATCCTTTCCGGCCTCGTCGCCATGGTCGCCTATGGCACGGCCGTCCGCACCCTCGGCGGAACGCAGGCTGCCGCCTTCACGGCGCTGACACCCGTTCTCGCCACAGTCGGCGGTGGCCTCCTGCTTGGCGAAACGATCGGCTTCGCCGAATTCAGCGCCGCCGTGATTACCGGCATAGGCGTAGCACTTTCGACGGGGATCGCCGCACGCCGTCACTGACGCACCAGCGTCAGCAGCAAAAGCCAAAGCCGCCGACAGCCCTCGCTGCGGCGGCTTTCCTCATGGACGCCCTTTGCTCGTTCAAGCCTGGATGACGACCACCCTGGCGCCGACATCGACGCGGCTATAGAGATCGATCACGTCGTGGTTCATCATGCGGATACAGCCGCTCGACATGGCAAGACCGATCGATTCCGGCTGGTTCGTACCGTGAATGCGGAAATGGGTGTCGTTGCCGCCGCGATAAAGATACATCGCCCGCGCGCCGAGCGGATTGTTCGGGCCGCCCGGCATGCCACCGGCGAGCCTGCGATAACGTTCCTCGCGGCGCTGCATGTTCTCCGTCGGCGTCCAGCTCGGCCATTCCGCCTTGCGCCCGACATAGGCGTTGCCGGCAAATGCCAGCCCCTCGCGGCCAACACCGACGCCATAACGCATTGCGCGGCCGTTCCCGAGGACATAGTAGGCGCGGCGCGCCGGCGTATCGATGACGATCGTGCCTGCAGCATAAGCGGCTTCGTAGGCGACTTCCTGACGGCGGAGCTCCGGCTTGATCTTGTCGATCGGCACCTGCTTCAGCGGAAACTTTTCATCGGGAAGCGCTGCGTAATTCGTCTGACTGTTCAGACCGGTCGAAGAGCAACCGGCCACAACAAGAGGCAGGGCAATCAGGAAGCCCCGGCGGGAGATCGTCATGAATGTGTCCTTAGTGCGTCAACAAGATGTCGCAAGCTAAGGAATTTATGGTTAACGAATGGCTAAGAGCCGCCGCCGGCGGTCGATCACGAAGACGTCAGTCCGTGAAATTGCCGGCTGTGGTGCCGATCTGCCTCACATATTCGGATAGACCGGCCCCTCGCCGCCCTGCGGCGGCACCCAATTGATGTTCTGGTTGGGGTCCTTGATGTCGCAGGTCTTGCAGTGCACGCAGTTCTGGGCGTTGATGACGAAGGTCTTGTCGCCATCCTTTTCCACCCATTCGTAGACGCCGGCCGGACAGTAGCGCGTCGACGGGCCGGCATAGATGCCGAGCTCGGAGCTTTTCTGCAACGCCATGTCCTTGACCTGCAGATGCACCGGCTGGTCCTCCTCGTGATTGGTGTTCGACAGGAACACCGAGGACAGACGGTCGAAGGTCAAGACGCCGTCCGGCTTCGGATAGGCAATCGGCTTGTGATTTGCGGCCGGCTCCAGCGACTGCGCATCGGTCTTGCCGTGACCAAGCGTGCCGAAGACGGAGAAGCCGAACAGCGTATTGGTCCACATGTCCAGACCGCCGAGCGCCACGCCGAGCGCCGTGCCGAACTTCGACCACAGCGGCTTGACGTTCCTCACCCGCTTCAGATCCTTGCCGATGTCGCCCTTGCGCCATTCATTCTCGATCTCGACCACCTCGTCATGGCTGCGGCCGGATGCAATCGCCGCCGCCACCTTCTCAGCCGCCAGCATGCCAGACAGCACCGCATTGTGGCTGCCCTTGATGCGCGGCACGTTGACGAGACCGGCCGAACAGCCGATCAGCGCGCCGCCGGGGAAGGAAAGCTTCGGCACCGACTGATAACCGCCCTCAGTGATGGCGCGGGCCCCATAGGAGAGCCGCTTGCCGCCCTCGAAGGTTCCCCGGATCGCCGGATGCGTCTTGAAGCGCTGGAATTCCTCGAAGGGGTAGAGATAGGGGTTCTTGTAGTTCAGGTGGACGACGAAGCCGACGGCCACCAGATTGTCTTCGAGGTGATAGAGGAAGGAGCCACCGCCGGTCTTCATCCCGAGCGGCCAGCCGAAGGAGTGCTGCACCAGGCCCGGCTTGTGGTTCTCCGGCTTAACCTGCCAGAGCTCCTTGATGCCGATGCCGAATTTCTGCGGCTCGCGGTCCTTCGAGAGATCGAACTTGGCGATCAGCTGCTTGGCGAGCGAACCGCGCACGCCCTCGCCGATCAGCGTGTATTTGCCGCGCAGCTCCATGCCGCGGGTGTAGTTCGCTCCCGGCTCGCCGTTTCTCTCGATGCCCATGTCGCCGGTGGCAACGCCGATCACCGCACCCTTGTCATCGTAAAGCACTTCGGCGGCGGCAAAACCCGGATAGATCTCGACGCCGAGTTCTTCCGCCTTCGTCGCCAGCCAGCGACAGACATTGCCGAGCGAGACGATGTAATTGCCGTGATTGTTCATCAAGGGCGGCATCAGCACATTCGGCAGGCGGATCGAGCCGGCCGGCCCCAGCACCAGGAAATGGTCTGCGGTGACTTCCGTCTTGAACGGATGCTCGGCATCCTCGCGCCAGCCCGGCAGCAGCCGGTCGATGCCGATCGGATCAACGACGGCGCCCGAGAGAATATGGGCGCCGACCTCGGCCCCCTTCTCCAAGACCACGACCGACAGTTCCGGATCGACTTGTTTCAGCCGGATCGCCGCCGCCAGACCGGCAGGACCGGCGCCGACGATCACAACGTCGAATTCCATGCTCTCGCGTTCTGGCAGCTCAGTCGTCTCGGTCATTCATTCGTCTCCGCTTGGCCGCCTGTGGCCGTCATCCCATGGGCACTGTCTTGTCAAAACCGTGAAGCATTGTCGAGCCGGGATGCGACAGCCAATCCTCTAATCGCACAACGACATTTCTGCCGATCCGAGACTTACACTAACGCTTACGTTAACGTCAATTATGAACCCATTGCGGCAGCCCCTCCCTTTCCTTTTTCATCGCCTGCGCCTTATACATCGCTCGAAGACATCGGAGGATATCATGGATCTCGGCATCAAGGGCAAAAGGGCGCTCGTTCTCGCCTCCTCGCGCGGGCTTGGCCTCGGCATAGCCACGGCACTCGCTCGCGAAGGCGCAAACGTGCTGCTGTGCGGGCGCAGCGGCGAACAGCTGGAGGCCAATTGCGCGGCGATCAACAGCGAAGGCAATGGCCGAGCCGACTGGATCTGGGCCGACCTCGCGGACGAGCGCTTCGTCGAGACGGCAACGACGGCGGTGAAGGAGAAGTTCGGCGGCCTCGATATCCTCGTCAACAATACCGGCGGCCCGACGCCCGGCACGACGCAGGACATGACGGCCGAAAAGCTCGAAACCTATTTCCTTTCGATGGTCGCCCGGGTCATCACGCTCACCAATGCGCTGCTGCCTGATATGAAGGCGCAGGGCTGGGGCCGCATCCTGACGGTCGCCTCATCAGGCGTGATCGAACCGATCTCCAACCTGGCGCTGTCGAACACGCTACGCCCGGCGCTTGCCGGCTGGAGCAAGACGCTCGCCTCCGAAGTCGGGAGTTTCGGCATCACCACCAACCTGCTGTTGCCGGGCAGCATCCTGACCGGGCGGCTCGACGACCTCGACGGCGCCGCAGCCAAGCGGACGGGCAAGAGCGTCGAGGAAATCCGCGCCGACAAGGAGGCGCGCATTCCGGTCGGCCGCTACGGCAGAGTGGATGAATTTGCCGCAACGGCCGCCTTCCTCTGCAGCCAGCCGGCAAGCTACATTACCGGCTCCCTCATACGCTGCGACGGCGGCGCGGCGCGCTCCGTCTAAGGGATACCGCTCAAGCAACACGGGCCGACGCGGCGGCCCAGGTCGCGGCGCTGCGGATCATCTGTTCGACATTGGCCGGATCGTCGGCAAGTTCAGCGAGTTCGGAAAGCCGATGGAAGCCCGTCATGACTGCGATCCGCCACCGGTCGAGCCTGCGTCCGGTCAGGGTCTCATAGGCCGAGATGATGCGTGCGGTCAGATCGGGCGAGATGAAGTTCGAATAGATGAACTCCTGGTGCAACGGACCGAAGCCCGAATCGGCGAAATCGTAAATGCCGTTGAGCCTGCCCTGCCGATAGTCGAAGGCCATGTTCCAGCCGTGACCGTCGAAGAAGCCGTAGACGTTGCCGTAGGGGTCGGGCGGCAAGGCTTCGAAGTCCGAGACAACGGCCTCCGCAAAGCCCTTGATATCAGCCGGCAGCTGCGGCAAAGCCTTTGTCCGCACCGCCTCCGGCGATTGCCATGGCTGGATCGCAGAGGCGCCGGCCGCCCGCATCCGATCGGCATCGAGGGCGTGCAGTTCGGCGTAGAAACGCGCGAGGTCATCCGCGAGGCGCTGACGGTCGCCCTCCCCGAGCGCCTCGTAATCTTCGGTAATGAGATGTTCGCCCTCGAGCTTGGCGTGGCTGGAGAAGATCGGCGGCCCGTCGTGTATGCGCATGTCGGGAACCGCCATCGACAGCGACGGCCGAACGATCTCGAGCAAGGCGGCTTCTTTCACAAGCGCTCTTTCGGCGCCGAGATCGCGGGGAAACTTGAAAATCAGCGTGTCGTCGACGTCGACCGCCATCGAATCCCAGCCCTTTGCCGCCAGCTTGAAGACGGAGCCCGTCAGTTCGGGAAACACGCTTGTGATTAGAGAGCGAAATTCGCTGGCATCCAACTCAGTCATGACGACTTGCCTTCTCTGTTTTTTCGCTCTTCCTTGCGTGCAGGAGAGCGGCATCGGCTTGTCGCGACGGCCGGCGCACAGCCGCCGGAGCCGCGTCAATCTGCATTGGTCTATATTAGTATAGTTTGAATATTACGGAATATTCATTACAAAGTTTTAAGCCATTATAACCACTTAGTGATCGCGACCGGGAAATTATGTCTTTTTTGCGCCGCAATAAAGCGGCTCAATCAAAGCATAAATTTCGCAACCTTGTTCCAAGCGCGGTCTCGCCATGAAGAAATTTTGGATTACCGTCAGCATTATCGCCGTCGCCGCCATCGGTTTCTGGCAATTCGGCAATCTGGTCCCCTATGCCGAGCGTATTCCCTACCTCTCGAAGATCATCAGGCAGCCGGCCGGCGGCAATGGCGGCGGACAGCAGGCGCAGGCCGAGGCTGGGGATAGCGGACAGCATCAGGGTGGAGGGCGCAGACGCGGCGGTGGCGGTCCGACGGTCGTCAAGACCGTTGCGGCCGTGAAGACGACGCTGCCGATGGATGTGACCGCTTCCGGGTGGGCCGATGCCGATGACAATACGACGATCGCCGCACAGGAACAGGGGCTGATCGTCAGCATCAGTGCGGAGGACGGGGCGACCGTCAAAGCCGGGGACCTGATCGCCAAGCTGGACGACCGAACAGCCAAGGCGGCGGTCGACAAGGACAATGCGATGATCGTGCGCGACACCGCGACGCTTTCCGAATCCGAGACAGCGCTGGTCCGCGCCCAGGACCTGTTCGACCAGAAGGCCGGCACCCAGCAAAGCCTCGATCAGGCGAGAGCTGCACGCGACACCGCCGCGGCCACGGTCGACGCGGACAAGGCGACGCTTGCCTCGGACAAGATCATTCTCGAGAATACCGACGTTCGTGCTCCTTTCGACGGCCGGCTCGGCGACATCGCCATCAGCAACGGCGCTTTCGTCAATGCCGGCTCGGCGATCGTCACCATCGCGAAATACGATCCGATCTATGTGAAATTTCACCTGCAGGAACGTTACCTGCGCGAGCTGAAGAAGGCATTGGCAGCCGGTCCGGTGGAGGTAAGCACAGCCCCCAAGTCCGCCAGGGGGCAAGTCCGTCAAGGCGAAATCAGCTTCTACGACAACACGGTCGATACCGCCTCCGGCACGATCCTTGCCAAGGCTAAATTCGAGAACGCCTCCGGCGCCCTCTGGCCCGGCCAATCGGTCAATATCATCGTGCATTTCAACAACGACGAAAAGCAGGTGGTCGTGCCGACGGTCGCCGTCAGCCCGGGCCCGGACGGTTTCTTCGCCTTCGTCGCCAAGGACGGCAAATCGCATTTGACGCCGGTTACCGTCGCCCGCGCCAATGGCGGCTTTACAGCCATCGCATCGGGCCTGTCCGAAGGCGACCACGTGATTGTCGAGGGCCAGGGCCAGCTCAGCGACCAGCAGGGCATCAAGGAGCAGTTCGACGACAAGAGGCTTGATGTCGCCTCCGCCGAAGAGCCTCGGCAACAGCAGCAATCCGAGACGATCACGGTGGGGGCGCAGCAATGATCCCGAATTTCTGCATCCAGCGCCCCGTGGCGACGACGCTGCTTGCCATCGGCGTCATCCTGGCCGGTCTCGCCGGCTACAGGCTCGTGCCGGTCGCGGCACTGCCGCAGGTCGACTTTCCAACGATCAACGTTTCGGCGCAATTGAGCGGTGCTTCGCCGCAGACCATGGCGACCTCGGTCGCCACGCCGCTGATCAAGCAGTTCGAAACCATTCCCGGGATCAGCGAAATCAGCGCCTCGAGTTCGCTCGGCAACACCAGCATCGTGCTGCAGTTCGACCTCAACCGTGATATCGACGCGGCCGCGGCCGACGTCCAGGCGGCGATATCGCACGCGACCCGGCAGCTGCCAGACAATCTGACGACGCCACCGAGCTACCGAAAGACCAATCCGGCCGATGCGCCCGTGATGCTGCTCTCCGTGCAGAGCAACACCATGCCGCGCAGCAAGCTCGACGAGATCGCCGAAGACATCATCTCGCCGTCGCTCTCCACCCTTCCCGGTGTTGCCCAGGTCAGCGTCTATGGCGCGCAGACCTATGCCGTGCGCGTCGAGGTAGATCCCAACAAGCTGCTCACGCGCGGCATCGGCATCGATACGGTCAACAAGGCCCTTGCTGCGGCCAACAGCCAGCAGCCTGTGGGCACGTTGCAGAACAATGCCCAGAGCATGACCATCACTGCGAACACGCAGCGCACCAATGCCGAACAATTCCGCTCGCTGGTCATCGCCAATCCGAACGGCGCGCCGATCCATCTCGGCGATATCGCCGATGTCCAGGACAGCGTCGAGAACCAGTATACCGGCAGCTGGTATGACGGCCAGCGGGGCATCATCCTCGCCATCCAGCGTCAGCCGGATGCCAACACGGTCGATGTCGTCGATGCGATCAATGCCAAGCTGCCGCAGCTTCACGCCGAAATACCGGCCTCGGTCACGACGGTGGTCATGAACGACGCCGCAAAACCCATTCGCGCCGCCATTGCCGATGTGAAGTTCACGCTGCTCCTGACCATCGGCCTCGTCGTACTCGTCATCTACCTGTTCACCGGCCATGCCACCGCGACGATCATTCCGGGGCTTGCCGTTCCGCTATCGCTGATCTCGACTTTCGGCATGATGTATGTGCTCGGATACAGCATCGACAATATCTCGCTCCTGGGGCTGACGCTCGCGGTGGGTCTGGTGGTGGACGACGCGATCGTCATGCTGGAAAACATTCTGCGCCATGTCGAGGAAGGCATGCCGGTGCGCGAGGCGGCGATCAAGGGCGCCGGCGAAATCAGCTACACCATCATCTCCATGTCGGTTTCGCTGATCGCGGTCTTCATCCCGATCCTCTTGATGGGCGGCGTCGTCGGCCGCGTGTTCAACGAATTCGGCATGGTGGTCGCCATCGCCATCATCTCCTCGGCCATCGTTTCGCTGACCGTGACACCGATGCTCGGCTCGCGGCTGTCGAACAATCAAAGCCGCCCGCCGCTCCTCATCCGCCTCTTCGACGCCGGTTTCGAGCGGACGCTTAACGGGTACGACCGGGCGGTCGGCTGGTGCCTTCGCCATCGTCTGACCATTCTAGGCGTCTTCCTGGGCTCGGTGGCATTGACGGTCTATTTCTTCATGACGCTGCCGACGAGTTTCTTCCCGCAGGAGGATATCGGCCGCCTGACGATCAGCACGCAGGCCCGGCAGGACATTTCCTATTCCGCCATGGAGGCGCTGCAGCAGCAGGCGGCGGCGGCCGTCAAAGCGAACCCGGCGGTCAATCATGTGATGTCGACGATCGGCGGCAATCCGAACAAACCGCAGAACAATGGCTCGATGTTCGTCGAACTCAAGGACAAGGAGGAGCGCCCGCCGCTTGATCAGACGCTGCGCGAGCTGCGCACGGCGATCAACAAGATCCCCGGCTTGCAGGCCTTCGTGACGCCGAATCAGAGCCTGCGTTTCGGCGGCCGCCAGACCGCGAGCCAATATCAGCTGGTGGTGCAGGCGCTCAGCGCCGACCAGACCAACCTCTGGGCCGGCAAGATCCAGGCAGCGATGCGCAAGGACCGATTGTTCACCGACGTGACCTCGGACGCCCAGAACAACGCGCTGCAGGCCAATATCGTCATCGATACCGAGCGGGCGGCCGCTTTTGGCATCGACAATGATACGCTGCGCACGACGCTGCAGGAGTCCTTCAGCGGATATACCGCGGCGGAGATCCAGTCGACCGGCGACAGCTACGACGTCATCGTCGAATACGACACCAGCAAGCCGTGGGACGACCAGAAACTGTCTGAGATCCGCGTTGCCTCGTCGAGTGGCAGCCTGGTGCCGCTGTCAAACTTCGCACATGTTGAGCGCACCACCGGACCGGTCACCATCAACCAGACCGGCCAGCTGGTTTCCACCACCGTTTCCTTCAACCTGCCGGAAGGCGTCTCGCTCAGCGACGCGACGGCGGCCATCGACCAGATCAAGAAGGAGATCAGCCTGCCGACCGACGTCTTCACCTCCTATGGCGGCACGGCCGAGATCTTCCAGCAGTCGCAGGGCAATACGCCCTATCTGATCCTGGCGGCGGTGCTGACCATCTATGTTGTGCTCGGCGTGCTCTATGAAAGCTTCATCCATCCGCTGACCATTCTGTCCGGCCTGCCGGCGGCGGCATTCGGCGCGCTGCTCGCATTGAAGATCATGGGTTTCGACCTGTCGATCATCGCCCTCATCGGCCTGTTGATGCTGATCGGCATCGTCAAGAAGAACGCCATCATGATGATCGATGTGGCGGTGGAGACGATGCGAACGAGCGGAGAGAAGGCGACGGCGGCGATCCACGAGGCCTGTGTGCGACGCTTTCGGCCGATCATGATGACGACCTTCTGCGCCCTGCTCGGGGCGCTGCCGATAGCGCTCGGCACCGGCGCAAGCTCGGAGCTGCGCCAGCCGCTCGGCATCGCCGTCGTCGGCGGCCTCGTTGTCTCGCAGTTGCTCACGCTGTTCATAACGCCCGTCATCTTCGTCGAGATGGATCGGTTCGGCAATTTCCTCGGCCGCCTGATCGGCCAGAAGAAGGCCGAGGAGCCGGTGATTGAGGAGGCGCGGGCAATTGCTGCCGAGTGATGACGGTCTGCTGATCTCGGCATGTCGATTTAACTTGCATGGCGCATGTCTCCTCCCCAAGCGGCAGAAGACATGCGCCTCTGAGCATAGCAGCCTTCAATTCGCTTGAATGTGTCATGCCCCTGTGGCATCACCCGCCCTCCAGAATCCGGGCGCTCCTGCGCCCCTTGCGGAGCGACGCTCCGTCTCCAATAACAATCGGCATGAAGAGGTGCGGGCATGGCTCAGGCGCTGGGTTTCGACTTCGGCACGACGAATACGGTTCTCGCCATGGCGGATGGCGGGGCGACGCGCTCGATGACGTTTACAAGTGCGGCCGGGACGGCCGACAGCATGCGCACCGCCCTTTCCTTCATGAAGGATGGCCAGCTCGGCGCCGCGGCGCTGAAGGTGGAAGCGGGCCATGCCGCGATCCGCCAGTTTATCGACAATCCCGGCGAATGCCGCTTCCTGCAATCTATCAAGACCTTCGCGGCAAGCGCGCTGTTTCAGGGCACGCTGATCTTCGCAAAGCGGCATAATTTCGAAGATCTGATGGAGGTCTTCGTGCGGCGCCTGCGAAATTATGCCGGCGACAGCTGGCCTGCCGACGTCAGCCGCATCGTCACCGGCCGGCCGGTATATTTCGCCGGCGCCAGCCCCGATCCAGCACTCGCAACCGAGCGCTATAACGAGGCGTTGTCGCGTTTCGGTTTTCCCGAAATCCATTATGTCTACGAGCCGGTCGCCGCCGCCTTCTATTTCGCACAGAACCTGAAGCGGGATGCGACGGTGCTGGTTGCCGATTTCGGCGGCGGCACGACCGACTATTCGCTGATCCGCTTCGAAACCGTCGCCGGCAGGCTGACGGCAACGCCGATCGGCCATTCCGGCGTCGGCGTCGCCGGCGACCATTTCGATTACAGGATGATCGACAACATCGTCGCGCCGCTGATCGGCAAAGGCAGCCATTTCAAGAGTTTCGACAAGATTCTCGAAGTGCCGTCGAACTACTATTCCAGCTTCGGCCGCTGGAACCAGCTGTCGATCTTCAAGACAACGCGCGAATTCGAGGATCTGAAGAAACTGGTGCGCACCAGTCTGGAGCCGGAAAAACTCGAAATCTTCATTGACCTCATCGACCATGACGAAGGGTACCCGCTCTACCAGGCGGTGTCGGCGACGAAGATGGCGCTTTCGGCCGCGGACGAAGCACCTTTCGATTTCGCGCCGCTTGGCCGCAGCGGCCATCGCAGCGTTAGGCGCAGCGACTTCGAGGGCTGGATCGCCGAGGATCTTGCCCGCATCGAAGGCGCTCTCGACGAAGTTCTCGACAAGACAGAGACGAAAGCGGCTGACATCGACAAGGTGTTCCTGACCGGCGGCACCTCCTTCGTGCCGGCCGTGCGCCGCATTTTCACCGAGCGCTTCGAGCGCGACCGGATCGAAAGCGGCGGTGAACTGCTGTCGATCGCCCATGGTCTGGCGCTGATCGGCGAACGCGACGACATCGCGCAATGGACTGTGCAATAAAGCCGGCAAACGCGGCCAATGTGCCGCCTGCCCTTTCAATGCCACGATCTCTTCGCTAGATTTGCCGCATGATCTCCGCCAACGACCTTTCCCCCGCCGAGCTTGCAGCGCTTCTGCATTTCCATGCGGATGCCGGCGTGGAATGGCTGCTGGAAGAGGAAGCGGTCGACCGCTTCGCCGAATTCGAGGAAATGAAGGCGGCACGCCGTCCGGCGGCGCAGGCGCAGCAGGAACGGCCCATTGCTGAGCAACGGCCTTTGCCGGGCGAGCGCCAGACATCGTCTCGTCCGAATGCAGCGGCGCGTCCGGCCCCGGCCTCCGGCCCGCAACCGGCGATCCCGGACGGCGAGGCCGTGCAGCAGGCGCGTTTCGTCGCCGAAGCCGCGCGGTCGCTGAGCGAACTCAAGACCGCGATCGAGGCCTTCAACGGCTGCAATCTCAAGCACAGCGCCCGTTCGACGATTTTTGCCGACGGCGACGCCGACAGCGGCATCATGGTGATCGGCTCGGCGCCGAGCGCCGAAGACGATCGCGAGGGCACGCCATTTTCGGGAAAATCCGGCCAGCTGTTCGACAAGATGCTGGCGGCGATCGGGCTTAACCGTTCCAGCGTCCTGCTGACGCAAGTCATTCCCTGGCGGCCGCCCGGCAACCGCGCGCCATCGCCGGCCGAAATGGACATCTGCCGGCCCTTCATCGAGCGGCAAATTGCGCTCGCCGAACCGCAGGCGATTCTGCTGCTCGGCAATTTCGCTGCGCGGTTTTTCTTCGGGGAAAACGATACGATCCACGGCCTGCGGGGCCGCTGGAGGGAAATTGCCGTCGCCGAGCGCGCCATTCCCACGATCGCCAGCCTGCATCCTCAGGATCTGTTAACCGCACCTGTCAACAAACGGCTGGCCTGGAATGATTTGCTGGCATTTCAGGCGAAGCTTAAGTCCCTCTCTTTACTCAGAAATTAGCCGAAGTAACTATTTTATGAAGCAGCCGTGCAATTTTTGCACGGCTGCTTCGCGTCATGATGCGTTGCGGAATTTATGTTGCGTTGCAATATAGACCTGTGTCTTGGGAGGAATCACAGGAACCAAGGCCATGAACAAGCGATTTCGTCCTACCCATTGCGGGTTTGAAACCCTTCGCCTCGCCGGCGACCAAGTTCGTACCACGCAGGGCTACAGCCGTTTTGGTTTTGCCACGAACGAGCAGATGATTGCCCGCGGCACCGGTATAAACAGCCGCACGGCGCGCCCGAACGCCATTTTCTCCGATTTCCAGCAATATTGAGCGGCAGGCGCTGCAGCACCGCGCCCCTCTTCGAAGGCCAAAGGGCACTGTAATAGTTCGAATTGCTGCATAAAATGTGCAGCCGCCTGCCTTTTTCATGTCAGAGTAACCCAACATGTCGACGATCCTGCTATCGCTTCTGCGCAACATCGAAACCTTCGAGCATATCCGCGCCGCGGTCTGCGCCGCGCAGGAGTACGAGCGCGAGCTTTCAGTGAGGCCTGTCGAGGCCGCTGCGGACTTTGGTGCGGGTACAGCAGCGATCGTCCTCTGATCAGACGGCCACTTCTTTGGTCCGGGCCTTCGCCCATTCGAAGGCTTCGTCGACATAGGCGAATTTGACGGCCTGCCAGGCGCAGTATTCTTCGGCAAAATCCCGCGATATCCAAAGGCGCGTCTTGCGCGGCTCATCATGCCAGCCGACGCAGCCGCGCTGCGCCGCCTTTGCCAGGAGCCGCTGCAGGTGCGTGCGCGACATCATGAAATCGGCGGCGAGCGCGCGGGTTTCGACGCGGCCGACCGGAAATTTGCCGGGCTCGGCGTTTTCTATATCCATCCGGGCGATGAAGTTGTCGACGACGAGGCCGCCGGCCTCCGTCCAGAGAAACAGCGCCACCTGCTCCGGCGGCTCCCGCCAGGCGGCATCTTCCAGGCAATGGCGGGCGATGCGCGGCTGAACGAGCCCCATCAATGATGGATTTGCCTGGAAAAACGCCGCCCTCTCACCGCGGTCGAGCAGGTCAAGCGCCGCAAGATTGGCGTGAATCCAGGCAAACATCGCCTGATGGCTGACATTGGCCGGTTCGAAATGTCGTGGCCGGCGCCGCTGGTCGCCAGGCGTGTGGGTGATGAAGCGGTAGGTATAGAGCTCTTCGATGAAGGCGAGCACGGTGTTGCGGCTCGCCACCTTGTGTGCCGTGATGCGGTCGGTCAGCCGAACCGCGGTAAGACCTGAGGTGGGGTTGCGCGGATCATATTCCAGGTGGAGGGCATAGGCGGTCTGAGTCAGGAGCCAGCGCTGATGGGATGCGAGCAGCCTCGCCAGACGCGGGCCGGCGTCGAACATGCCGCGGGTCTGCCCGGCCAAGAAGCGAATGCTCGTCAGAAAGGAGCCGTTTCCTGACAATTGCTCCGCCGTGAATGCCATTATGCGTTTCTCCACCTCCGCTCGCGGGCCAGCGTTCGGAGCAGTAATATCGAAAGCCGCAAAACGGCCCATTAGACATGCATAGTGTTGAATAAATGATAGTTTCTCATGTTCAACAATCATATTCCGCGGGTCGACGCCATCCTAAGAATTCGCCACTCTTTTCGCTCGCCGGAGGCAAGCCTCGCGCGGCGGCAATCTGCGCGTTAAAATCTTGCCGGTCACGAGCCTCAGGATTGCGGCGTCGTCGCCTTGCGCGCCTCCCGCTGTTCGATCCCCAGCTGATGCTCGCGATAGATGATGAAGATCCCGGCAGCAACGACGATGACGGTGCCGATCAGCATGCTGACGGTCGGCACGTCGCCGAAGACGAAGTAGCCGATGATACCGCCGAGCAGGATCGAGGTATATTCGAACGGCGCGATGGTGGAGACATCGGCATGGCGGTAACTTTCCGTCAGCAGAATCTGCGCGACGCCACCGCAAAAGCCGGCGGCGATCAGATAAAGCGCCGACGGCCATGGCAGGATGAGCCAGCCGAAAGGAAGGGAAGCCAGCGAGAAAATCGACGCGGTGAGCGAAAAATACAGCACGATCGTCGCAGTCTTCTCCTCCTCGACGAGGCGTCGCACCTGGATCATCGCCATGCCGCCGAGAACGGCCGAGAGCAGCACGCATAGCGCGCCGAGGGCCTGTTCGGCTTCGATGCCGCCGTCACGAAACAGCGTCAGTTTCGGCCAGGAGACGATGGCGACGCCGACGATGCCGACGAGGACGGCGCTCCACCGATAGATGCGTACGGTTTCGCCGAGAAAAACCGCGGCGAAGACAACGGCGACAAGCGGCAAGGCGTAGCCGAGCGCGATCGCTTCCGGCAGCGGCAGATGCAGCAGGCCGTAGAAGCCGAAAGCCATCGACAGGATGCCGATCGTGCCGCGTTTCAGGTGGCCGACCGGGTTGGCGGTATGGAAGGCTGTGCGCAGCTGGCCGATATAGGCGAGATAGGCCATGATCGGGAAGAGCGCGAAGAAAGACCTGCAAAAGGTGACCTGACCCGGCGGGATATCCGACCCTGCCAGCTTGATGAAGGTCTGCATGGCCAGGAAGACCACGACCGACGAGACTTTCAGCGCGATGCCTCTCATCGGGTTTCTGAGAACCGAGTGCATGATCCTGGCTCTAATGCTGACTTAAACAAAACGGGAAGACGCGTTCGACTCGGGAACGCAACAGGTGATGACGCCATCGTAGCTAAAGAAAATCGAGATGGGCGAAAAAACCGCAACAAAACCGGATAATTGCCAAATCACCTTCCGCCGCTCGGCCAAGAGGACTGCGATGAGCTTGGCGGCTACGGCGTCAGTCGCGCAGACCGAAAGCGACGATCAAGGCCGAGCTCAATCTGTGATAGCGCCCGTTCTCCCGACCGCGGCATGCATCGGTTTCGAACAGGGTATTTTGCCCGTGAACTTCGACCTCACCGGCAATTTGCTTTAACTTTAGTTCAGACTTTAATGTAATCATGCCCGGCAATTTAGGCAGAGCGCGCACGCCTCTGTATCCGCGGTTGTCAAATAACGGTCTTCAGGAAACACCATGCGAACAGATACCGGCCAGGTCATTCATCTGGCAGATTACCGTCCCACCGACTTCGTGCTGGAACGCGTGGACCTGACATTCGAACTCGATCCGACGGAGACAAAGGTCGAAGCGCGTCTCATCTTTCATCGCCGCCCTGGCGCCGACATTGCGGCGCCGATCGTGCTCGACGGTGACGAGCTGGCGCTGGCCGGGCTGCTGCTCGACCAGGTGGAGCTTGACCACTCGCGTTATGATGCAACGCCGGAAAGCCTGACCGTGCGCGACCTGCCGGAGAGCGCACCCTTTGAGCTGACGATCACCACGATCATCAATCCCGAGGCCAATACCCAGCTGATGGGGCTCTACCGCACCGGCGGCATCTACTGCACGCAGTGCGAGGCCGAAGGCTTCCGCCGCATCACCTATTTCCCCGATCGGCCCGATGTGCTTGCGCCGTTCACGGTCAACATCATCGCCGACAAGGACGCCAACCCGCTGTTGCTATCGAACGGCAACTTCCTCGGCGGCGCCGGCTACGGCCCCGGCAAGCATTTCGCCGCATGGTTCGACCCGCATCCGAAGCCGAGCTACCTCTTCGCCCTCGTGGCCGGCGATCTCGGCGTCGTCGAAGACACGTTCACCACCATGTCCGACCGGGAGGTGGTGCTGAAGATCTATGTCGAGCACGGCAAGGAGTCGCGCGCGGCCTATGCCATGGATGCGCTGAAGCGCTCGATGAAGTGGGACGAAGAGCGGTTCGGGCGCGAATACGATCTCGACATCTTCATGATCGTCGCCGTCTCCGACTTCAACATGGGCGCGATGGAGAACAAGGGCCTCAACATCTTCAACGACAAATACGTGCTCGCCGACCCCGAGACCGCGACCGATGCCGACTATGCCAATATCGAGGCGATCATCGCGCATGAATATTTCCACAACTGGACCGGCAACCGCATCACCTGCCGCGACTGGTTCCAGCTGTGCCTCAAGGAAGGCCTGACGGTTTATCGCGACCAGGAATTTTCCTCCGATCAGCGCTCGCGCCCGGTCAAGCGCATCGCCGATGTGCGCCATCTGAAATCCGAGCAGTTTCCGGAGGATGGCGGCCCACTCGCCCATCCGGTGCGGCCGACGACATATCGCGAGATCAACAATTTCTACACGAGGACCGTCTACGAGAAGGGCAGCGAAGTCACGCGGATGATCGCGACGCTCATCGGCAGGGATGGCTTCAAGAAGGGCATGGATCTTTATTTCGACCGCCACGATGGCCAGGCCGTGACGATCGAGGATTTCGTCAAATGTTTCGAGGACGCGAGCGGTCGGGACCTCGCGCAGTTCTCGCTCTGGTACCATCAGGCCGGCACGCCGCTCGTCACCGCATCGGGCAGCTACGATGCGGCGGCAGGCAGCTTCACCCTGTCGCTCGAACAGATGATTCCGGCAACACCCGGCCAGTCGAGCAAGGAACCGATGCATATTCCGCTCAGCCTGGCGTTCTTCGGCGAAAACGGCGGCAAGATCGAGCCGACTTCGGTCGAAGGCGCCGAATATGCCGACGAGGTGCTGCATCTCACAGGCCGCACGCAGACGGCAGTATTCAAAGGCGTCGGCTCGCGGCCAGTCGTCTCGATCAACCGCAGCTTCTCGGCGCCGATCAACCTGCATTTCGACCAGAGCCCTGTCGATCTCGCCCATCTCGCCCGCCACGAGACGGATCATTTCGCCCGCTGGCAGGCGCTGACAGATCTGGCGCTGCCGAACCTTCTGAAAGCCGCCCGCGATTCGCGTGAGGGCAAGCCCGTCGCCTGCGAGGCGACCTTCGTCGAGACGCTGGTTGCGGCCGCAGCCGACGAGAGCCTCGAGCCCGCCTTCCGCGCCCAGGCGCTGGCTCTGCCGAGTGAATCAGATATTGCCCGCGAACTCGGCAGCAATAACGATCCCGACGCCATCCATGCCGGCCGGCAGGCGATCCTGAAACAGATCGCCGATGCCGGAAAGAGTGTCTTTGCCGGTCTGTACGCGTCAATGACGACATCAGGCGATTTCAGCCCGGATGCCAAAAGCGCTGGCCTGCGCGCACTGCGCAATAGCGCCCTCGCCTACGTCTCCTATGCCGAACAGACGCCGGTTCGTGCCAAGGCCGCCTTCGAGGCCGCCAACAATATGACCGATCTCAGCCATGCGCTGACGCTTCTCGTCCATCATTTTCCCGAGAGTGCAGAGACGAGCGAGGCGCTGGCCGCCTTCCGCGACCGCTTCGCAGAAAACGCACTCGTCATCGACAAATGGTTCTCGATCCAGGCCGGCATCCCGGGCGCCAAGGCCCTGGAACGGGTACGCGCCCTGATGGAGAATTCGCTGTTCAAGCGCACCAATCCTAACCGGATGCGGGCGCTGGTCGGGACCTTCGCCTTTGCCAACCCGACCGGCTTCGGCCGTGCAGACGGCGAAGGCTATCGTTTCCTGGCCGGGCAAATTCTCGAAATCGACGAGCGCAACCCGCAGCTTGCCGCTCGCATTCTGACATCGATGCGCTCCTGGCGCTCGCTGGAGCCGACGCGCGCCGAACACGCCCGAGCGGCGCTGATCGAGATCGAACGGTCGCCCGACCTTTCCACAGACGTTCGCGATATCGTGGAGCGCACGCTCAAAGGGTGATTTGCCGGCGCTGGCCGTCGCGCAGGCTGCGGCGGCCGTCTCGCCTCGCGATTCGAATCGCCCAAACAATCCGCAAATATAAATAGTTAACGGATTTTTACCTTTACCTCTGGACAAGGCGAATCACCCATGATTCTCTAGGTCAGGTTCGAGCGAGCGGCGCGCGAATCACACGAGGGACAAGGCGAAGAGATGATGGACGTGCGACGGGCAACCGTGGCCGGAGGACGGCTGCGTGTCGATTTTGACGGGCTGAAAGCCTGGCGAAACAGCCTTTCCGGTCATGCGACATCGGAACCGCTCCTTCGTCACCTGCCGAAGGCGGAGCTCATCTTGAAGCGCGCCATTCCGGCGCTGATAGTCGCCTTCCTCTCCGTCGTCGCCGCCTCGCATTTCTTCGGCATGATGAGCGAATATGCCCGGCTCGAGGCCTCCGCCCGCCACGCCACGGCGCTCTCGGCGGCGACCGCCTCGGCAGTTTTTGCGGACGCGTCCGACATCTTCGACAGCGGCGATATCGGCCAGGCGCAGGCCCGCCTCGCCAAGTTCCTGCCTCAGGACCGGCTGGACAGCGGCGCTTTCGTGCTGCTGGTGCAGGCCAGCGGCAAGGTTTTTGCCGCGACGACCGCCGGGCTTTCGCATGTCGGCAACAATGTCGGCGATTTCTTCCCCGAGGTCTCGGCGATCCGCCGTTTCGGCGATCGGGCCGGCGTCATCGAAACCACGATCGGCGGCGTGCCGCACTATGCCGAGATCACGCTGATGGGCAATGCCGGCGGCTTTATCGTTGCCGCCACCTCGCTCGACGAGATCAGCCGGCTCTGGCGCGAGGAGCTGGCGCTCAACGTCACGCTGTTTGCCGGCATCTCGTCGATCCTGCTCGTCATCCTCTACGCCTACTATACCCAGGTGAAGCGCGCCCGCGACGCCGACGATATCTTCCTGGAATCGAACCTGCGCGTCGAGACGGCGCTGTCGCGCGGCCGCTGCGGCCTCTGGGACTTCGATTTCGAGAACCGTGAATTCTTCTGGTCGCGCTCGATGTACGACATGCTCGGCCTGCCGGGTTCGGACAAGACGATGGGTTTTGGCGAGGCTGCGCGGCTGATGCACCCGGATGACGGCGGCCTCTACGAGATCGCGCGGGCCATCGCCAAGGGCCACTCCGGCCAGGTCGACCAGATCTTCCGCATGCGCCACGCCGGCGGCCACTATGTCTGGATGCGCGCCCGCGCCCAGGTGATCCGCAGCAATTCCGGCCGCATGCACCTGATCGGCATCGCCATGGATGTGACCGAACAG
Organism: Rhizobium aethiopicum; assembly: GCF_900094625.1. Classification (GTDB taxonomy): domain Bacteria; phylum Pseudomonadota; class Alphaproteobacteria; order Rhizobiales; family Rhizobiaceae; genus Rhizobium; species Rhizobium aethiopicum. The sequence continues at coordinate 103,381 of NZ_FMAJ01000012.1, forward strand.
CACCGGCTGGCCCAGCGCTATGCGGAAGCCGACCAGCGGCTCGCCGACGCCATCGAATGCACCTCCGAAGCCTTCGTGCTCTGGGACAAGAACGACCGGCTCGTCATGTGCAATACGCATTTCCAGCAGGCCTACGGCCTGCCGGACAACGTGCTGGTGCCCGGCACCGAGCGCTCGATCGTCAATGCCGCCGCCGCTCGCCCCGTCATCGAGCGGCGTGTCGCCGATGCTGATGGGTCGGGGCGCACGACGGAGGTGCAACTCGCCGACGAGCGCTGGCTGCAGATCAACGAACGCCGCACCCGCGACGGCGGCAAGGTCTCGGTCGGCACCGACATCACGCTGATGAAACGCCACCAGGAGCGGTTGCGCGAATCCGAACGCCGGCTGATGGCGACGATCGGCGATCTCTCCGCCTCGCGCCAGACGCTGGAACTCCAGAAGGCCGAGCTTTCGACAGCCAACGCCAATTACCAGGCTGAGAAGGAACGCGCCGAGGCCGCCAACAAGGCGAAATCGGAGTTCCTGGCCAACATGTCGCATGAGCTGCGCACACCGCTCAACGCCATCCTCGGCTTCTCCGAGATCCTGCAGAACCAGATGTTCGGGCCGCTCGGCTCGCTGAAATACGACGAATATGCACGCGATATCCACGACAGCGGCAAACATCTGCTCAACGTCATCAGCGACATTCTCGACATGTCGAAGATAGAGGCCGGCCATCTCAGGCTGCACCGCGAGCGCATCGATCTGGTGCCGCTGATCGAGGAGAGCCTGCGCTTCACCGCCATTCCGGCGGCCGAAAAAGACATCGTCATCGAGCAGCGCATTTCGTCTGGCCTGACGCTGACGGCCGACCGGCGGGCGATGAAGCAGGTGCTGCTCAACCTGCTCTCCAATGCGGTGAAGTTCACCGACAATGGCGGCCGCATCGCGGTGCGTACCCGCCGCGTCGACGGCGCCGTCTTCGTCACCATCGCCGATACCGGCATCGGCATTCCCCGCTCGGCGCTGTCGAAGATCGGTCAGCCGTTCGAACAGGTGCAGAGCCAATACGCCAAGAGCAAGGGCGGTTCCGGCCTCGGACTTGCCATCTCGCGCTCGCTGACCTCGCTGCATGGCGGCCGCATGAAGATCCGCTCCCGCGAAGCTGTGGGCACGGTGATCTCACTGCGCATCCCGGATGATGTCTAAGCTTTCACGGTATTGACGAATATCTTTCTCACCGCTTTTGAAAGCCGTTTCACCTCTCCCTCCAGGGTCTTGATGTCAGGGCAGTCGCCGGCGCGGCAGACGAGTTCGGTGAGGCCAGCGGGCGCGTCGTTCGGATCGAACTCGCTGTCGATGCAGAGTCGGATCAGCTGTGAAAGACTGGTGTAGAGCGCGAAGGCTTCGAGGCATGTGTCGAGATCGGCCGCCGGCATCAGCCGGCCGCCAAGCAGCTTAAGAGCCTCGCCCGTGCTCTTGCCATTCACGGTAACGCCGGCGCCCCTGGTTGGCGCGATCAACGCCAGGTATTGGGCGATGAATTCGAGATCGATGACGCCTCCGGGTATCTGCTTCAAGTCCCAGGGGCCGGATGGCGGCTTTTCCTTGTCGATCAGTTCGCGCATCTCGGCAACGTCGTGCGCCACCTTGGCGATGTCGCGATCGGCCGTCAGCACTTCGCGGACGATATGCTCCGCCTCGGCGATCAGGCTGTCATCGCCTGAGATCAGCCGGGCGCGGCTGAGCGCCATATGCTCCCAAGTCCAGGCCTCCTCACGCTGGTACTTGCGGAAGGCATTGATACGGGTGGCAACCGGCCCCTTGTTGCCGGAGGGGCGCAGCCGCATATCGACCTCATAAAGCACGCCCTCGGCCGTCGGGGCCGACAAGGCGGCGATCAGTCGCTGGGTGATGCGGGTGAAGTAGCGTGTCGCGTCGAGCGGCTTCGGCCCATCGGATTCGGAAGCCGCGTCGTCATAATCATAGAGCAGGATCAGATCGATGTCCGAACCCGCCGTCAGCTCGAAGCTACCGAGCTTGCCCATTCCGGCAACGGCGATGCGGCCGCCGGGATAATCGCCATGCGCGGCCCGCATCTCGCTCGTCACGGCATCGAGCGCCGCCGTGATGATGAGATCGGCGAGATGGGTGAAGGCGCGGGCGGCCATGGCCCCATTGATCGCGCCGGTGAGCAGGCGGATGCCGATCAGGAAACGCTGTTCGGCGGCGAAAATGCGCAACCGGTCGAGCACCTCCTCATAATGACGTGCCTGGACGAGTGAGCCCTTCAGGCGCTCGCCGAGATAGTCGCGCGTCGGCAGTTCGGCCATCAGGCCTGGATCGAGCATGCCGTCGAAGACATGCGGCTTGGCGGCGATCACCTCGGCCAGCCGGGGCGCCGACGACATGATGTTGACGATCAGCGACAGCAGCGCCGGATTGCTGCCGAGCAGCGAAAAGAGCTGGATACCGGCGGGAAGGCCGGAGATGAAGCTATCGAAGCGCAGCAGCGCCTCATCGGCGCGCTTGCTTTCGCCGAAAACGCGCAGCAGCTCGGGTGTCAGCTCCGTCAGCCTTTCCCGCGCCTCCACCGATTGCGTCGCGCGATAGCGGCCATAATGCCAGGTGCGGATGATGCGGGAAATGTCGGATGGCCTGGTGAAGCCGAGCTTCTTCAGCGTCACCAGCGTATCCGGATCGTCGCCCTGGCCGGTAAAGACGAGGTTTCCGGTTTCGGTCGAAAGCTTGCTCTCCTGCTCAAAAAGGCGGGCGTAACGCCGCTCCACCGTCTTCAGCACGCCGACCAGCCTTTCGGAAAAGCTCGGCGTGTCGGAAAAGCCCATCATGAAGGCGATACGCTTCAGATCGGCATCGGTCTCCGGCAGCAGATGAGTCTGCTCGTCGCGCACCATCTGGATGCGATGCTCGACGTCACGCAGGAACCAGTAGGCGTCCGTCAGCTCGTCGCGCGTCTGCGCATCGATCCATTTCGCCTTGGTGAGTTCGCCGAGTGTCTCCTCCGTCGCCCGGCCGCGCAGCGCCGGCATGCGACCGCCGGCGATCAGCTGCTGCGTCTGGACGAAGAACTCGATCTCGCGGATGCCGCCGCGGCCGAGCTTGACATTATGGCCCTTCACCGCAATCGCACCATGGCCCTTATGCGCGTGGATCTGCCGCTTGATCGAATGGATATCTGATATCGCAGCGTAATCGAGGTATTTGCGGAAGACGAAAGGGGCAAGCCCACGCAGGAATTCTTCGCCGGCCGCCAGATCTCCGGCGACAGCGCGCGCCTTGATGAAGGCGGCCCGCTCCCAGTTCTGGCCTCTGCCCTCGTAATAGATCATCGCCGCGTCGACTGGGATCGCCAGCGGCGTCGAGCCGGGATCGGGACGCAATCTCAGATCGGTGCGGAAGACGTAGCCATCCGCGGTGCGCTCCTGCAGGATGCGCACCAGCCGGCGCATCAGCCTCGGAAAGATGTCGATCGCGTCATCCGGATCGGGCACGATGCCTGCCTGTTCGTCGAAGAAGACGACGAGATCGATATCGGAGGAATAGTTGAGTTCGGACGCGCCGAGCTTGCCCATTCCGAGCACGATCAGGCCCGAGCCCTCACTTGGTTTTGCCGGATCGTGCAGCCTGAGCTTTCCGCCTTCATGCGCCGAAAGCAGCAGATGGTCTATCGCGGCCGCGACCGTAGCTTCGGCAAGCGCGCTCAGCCAGGCTGTTGTCGTGCGGCTGTCGAAAATGCGGGAGAGATCGGCGAGCGCAACAAGGAAAGCAGCCTTGCGCTTGATGATGCGCAGCCTGCTCATCACCACCGATTCCGCGGGTGCGGGCCCGTCGTCTTCCGGCCGCCAGCAGCCCCGCGCCTCGACGATCAGCGCTTCGATCTGCGGTTCCAGCGGTTCGTTGATGGCGGCAGTGAGGATGGCCGGGTCGAGATTGACAATTTCGCGCAGGTAGGGCGACAGCGTCAGTACGGCGGCGATGAAATCGCGCAGCCGCCCTTCCGCCTTCAGCATCGCGGCCACCGAAGGCTCGCTTTTGCCCGCATCCTGAAGATCGGTCAGCGCCAGCTTCAGCTCCGTCTGGCTCAGCGGACGCAGCAGCCCTTCGGCGACATCCTTCAGGCCATGCGTCGATTTCGTCAGCATTCGCTCTCCCTGGCTCTCCATAGCAGGTAGCGACCACCAGAATCGCGGCCCGCCGCCTTCGTTCCGATTAACTTAGGGTCCTGGCGGAAAACCGCCAATATGCGATTAAGCCTATCGAATTTCGGCACAAGCCGTTCAGGCAGCCTTGGCAGGGAAGATCATGCTGACGGTCAGTCCGCGCTGTTCGGGTTTGTCGGGGTTGGTGTCGGAGAGCTCCAGACGGCCGTTATGCAGCTCCATCACCGCCTCTACCAGCGAGAGTCCAAGCCCGGTGCCCGGCTTCGAGCGGCTTTCGTCGAGGCGAACGAAGCGCTTCACCACGTCATCGCGCCGGTCAGCCGGAACGCCAGGCCCATGGTCGGCCACCGACAGGCAGATGCCGTCCGGCCGGCGGGCAAGCTTCAGCACCACCTCGCCCGCTCCTTGCGTATCGGAGGAGTATTTGATCGCATTGTCGAGCAGATTGAAGATCGCCTGGCCGATCAGCTCGCGATTGCCCTGCACCTCGATGCCCGGCTCGACGCTGGCGCTGAGGCCGAGACCGGCTTCCTCCGCCGCCGGTTCGTAAAGTTCGGCGCTGTCGGAAACGATGGCCGAAAGCTCGACCGGCGACATCTCCGCAGCGACCGATCCCGCCTCGACGCGGGAGATCATCAGCAGGGCGTTGAAGGTGCGGATCAGCTGATCCGATTCGGAAATGATGCCTTCAAGCGCTGCGCGACGCGTGTCGCCATTGGTCATATCGAGCGCATCGGCCGCCTTGTTGCGCAGCCGCGTCAAGGGCGTCTTCAGATCGTGGGCGATGTTGTCGGAGACTTGGCGCAAGCCTTCGTTCAGCTTCTCTATGCGTTCGAGCATGGTGTTCAGCGACACAGACAGCCGGTCAAATTCATCGCCGGATCCGCCGACCGGGAGGCGCTGTGACAGATCGCCCGCCATGATCTTCTTGCTCGCATCCGACATGCGGTCGATGCGTTTCAAGGCGTTGCGGCCGATGCCGAACCAGATGATGATCGCGCCGAGCCCCATGATCGCCAAAGCCACCATCAGTGCCTGGCGCACCAGCAGGCGGAAACGCTCGGGGTCGCCGAGGTCGCGGCCGACGAGAATTCTCAAGCCATTGTCGAGCACGAATATATTGGCGATCGCCTTGTGCCGGCGCTCGACACCGCCACCGTCGGTATAACGCTGATAAGCGAAGGGAGCCGAGGTCCAGCCGACTTCCTCGAAGACACCAGGCTGCACCGAGGCGACATTGCCGGCGAGAATGTCCCCAGAGGGACCGGCGATGATGTAGAGATTGGCCCCAGGCTGGCGGGCACGCCGCTCCATGGTACGCAGCAGAAGGTTCATGCCGCCTGTATCATAGGCGCGCTGCACCTGCTCCACCTCCTGCCGAACGGCATCGCGGATCTGGCCCGTCAGCAGCCGTTCCGACATCGCCGTCACATAGAAGACGAGCGTCGCGGCGCAAATGGCAAAGAGCAAAATGTAGAGTGCCGAAAGGCGGACTGCAGTGGACTTGAAGAGAACCCTGAAGCGGCTCATCCCTCATCCTTGATCATATACCCCGCGCCCCGAATGGTTTTCAGGAGCGGCTGGCTGAAGTCCTTCTCGATCTTCGAGCGCAGGCGCGAGACGTGGACGTCGATGACGTTTGTCTGCGGATCGAAATGATAATCCCAGACGTTTTCGAGCAGCATGGTGCGGGTCACCACCTGGCCGGCATTCTTCATCAGATATTCGAGCAGGCGGAATTCGCGCGGCTGCAGCGGGATTTCCCTGCCGCCGCGGCGCACCTCGTGGGAGAGCCGGTCGAGTTCCAGATCGCCGACGCGATAGACGACGTCCTGCTCCGGCGTGCCCTTGCGGCGGCCGAGCACTTCGACACGCGCCAGCAACTCGCTGAAGGCATAGGGCTTTGGCAGGTAATCGTCGCCGCCGGCCCGAAGGCCGGTCACGCGGTCATCGACCTGGCCGAGCGCGGAGAGGATGAGGACCGGCGTATGGATGCCCTTGCGGCGCAATTCGCTGATGACGGAAAGCCCGTCCCGGCGCGGCAGCATGCGGTCGATGACAATGACGTCATAGGTATTTTCCGACCCCATGAACAAGCCGGCCTCGCCGTCGCTGGCGTGATCGGCGACGATGCCCGCCTCGCGAAAGGCTTTCGTGAGGTAGGCCGCGGCTTCGAGATCATCTTCGATGATGAGAATCTTCATGCGGCCGACATTACCCACCGGCTGCGTTTCGGCAAGGCTCAAAGCATCCTGCTGCGGAGCGGCGCTCATCGCGGTCATCCTTGAAAGGTCAGAAGAAATGCCGCGCGGACCGCAGTCCGCACGGCTCCGGTTTTTGGGTATCAGCCCTGGCCGTTGATCGGAAGCGCGACGAAACGGCTTCCTTCGCTGGACTGGATCTGGAACAGCGCGCGGGTGCGGCCGTCCTTCTTGGCCTGGTTCAGCACCTTGACGACATCGGCAGCGCTGGAGACCTCCTGGTTGTTGACCGAGGTGATCTTTTCGCCTTCCTTGATGCCCTTGTCGGCAGCATCCGAATCCGGATCGATGCCGGTGATCGCCAGGCCCTTGCCGTCGTCGGAAGGACCGACCGTCAGGCCGAGATCGGCAAGCGCCTTCTCGGAAGCCGGTGCTTCAGGTTGCTGCGGCTGGTTATTGTCGTCGGCGCTGGCATCCTTCTGATCGGCCGGCAACGTGCCGAGTTCGACGGTGAGCGACTGGGCCTTGCCGGCACGCCAGACCGAAAGCTCGGCCTTGCTGCCCGGCTGCATCGCGCCGATGCGGCGGCTGAGATCACGGGCATCCTTGATCGTCTCGCCATTCAGCGCCGTGACGACGTCGCCGGCCTTCATGCCGGCCTTGTCACCCGGCGCGCCCGGCTGCGGGGCGACGACGAGGGCACCGCTCGGCTCGGAAAGGCCAATGGATTCGGCGATGTCTTTGGTCACCGGCTGGATCTGGACACCCAGCCAGCCGCGCGAAACCTGGCCATCCTTCATCAGATCGGCGACGACATCCTTGGCGGTCGAGGCCGGAATGGCGAAGGCAATGCCGACGCTGCCGCCGGACGGCGAGAAGATCGCGGTATTGATGCCGACGACTTCGCCGTTGAGGTTGAAGGTCGGGCCGCCGGAGTTGCCGCGGTTCACGGCCGCATCCACCTGCAGGTAATCGTCATAGGGACCCGAGCCGATATCACGGCCGCGGGCCGAGACGATGCCTGCCGTGACCGTGCCGCCGAGGCCGAAGGGATTGCCGACGGCGACGACCCAGTCGCCGACACGGACATTGTTGTCGTCGGCCCAGTTGACATAAGTGAACTTCTTGCCCTTGCCGTCGACCTTCAGCACCGCGAGATCGGTGCGCGGATCCCTGCCGATCAGCTTGGCATCGAGTTCGGTGCCGTCATTCATGACGGCGACGAAAGCCTGGCCATCGGAAACAACGTGGTTGTTGGTGACGATGTAGCCGTCCTCGGAGATGAAGAAGCCGGAGCCTTGGGCGACCGGGCGCAGACGACCCTTGCCGGGACCATTCGGGCCGCCCGGACCGTTCTGGCCGAAGCGCCGCTGGTGGCCCTGCTGGTCGTTCGGGTCCTGGCCGAACTGGCGGAAGAAGCGCTTCAGCGGGTGATCGTCAGGCAGGTCGTCGAAACCGCGGCCGTTGAAATCGAAGGAGAACCCGTCATTATTGTCGGCGACGGGATTGACGCGGTTTTCGACGCGCACCGACACGACGGCGGGTGAAACGGCATCGACGACATTGGCGAAGCTCGGCACGGCAGGCGCCTGAACCTTGACAGCTTCGGCATAAGACCGGGTGATTTCGAGCGGAACGCCGGTTGCGAGCACAGTGGCTGCGATACCGGCGACGGTAGAAGCCTTGAGCACAGTGGCGAGGGACGGACGTCCGTTGAAATTCTTCAGCATTAGAGCACCTTCTCTTGTTCTTAGATCTTCACACCGGCAGTACCGGATCAGTCGATGACTGAAGATATAGGACGCCTCACCTTACTGCGAACTGTCCGGTCCATGAAAAGTTTGTAATGTTTGGAATGTTTGCTTGGCGGCATCGCGAGAGATGATTGGCCGTTTAGGACGTCACTTGTCCAGAAGCTCGTTCAGTCGCGCCTGTTCTTCCCCGGTCAGTTTGCTGCCCGTCGGCCTCCCTACCCTCTTGCGCGCAAAGACCAGCAGCGACACCCCCCCGGCAAGGACCAGCAGCACCGGGGCGCCCCAGAGCAATACCGTTCTGATGCTGAACCGCGGCTTCAGCAGCACGAACTCGCCGTAGCGCGAGACGATATAGTTCAGCACAGCCTCGTCGCTGTCGCCGCCGCGAATGCGTTCACGCACCAGCAGGCGCAGGTCCTTGGCCAACTCGGCATCGGAATCGTCGATCGACTGGTTCTGGCAGACCATGCAGCGCAGTTCGGCGGACAGGGCGCGGGCGCGGGCCTCCAGCGCCGGATCGGCCAGCACCTCGTCGGGATTGACAGCGAAAGCCGGCGTGGCGATTAGCATCAGGGCAAAAGCCAGGGAGAGTCGCCGCATCATTCCGCCGGCTCCATGGCAGGCGCTGCCGGTTTTGCCTTGGCCTTTCTGCGCGGGGCGCCGACGCGCAGGCGCCGGTCGGAGAGCGAGACGAAGCCGCCGAGGGCCATGAGTACGCTTCCGCCCCAGATGCAGAGGATGAATGGCTTCCACCAGATACGCACGACGATGCCGCCGCTGTTGGTGGCGTCGCCGAGCGAAACATAGAGTTGGCTGAGGCCGAAGGTCAGGATGCCGGCCTCCGTCGTCGGCATCTGGCGGGCGGTATAGAGCCGCTTGGCCGACCAGGTGTCGGCAACGGCGACACCGGCGCGCCGGATCGTGAAGTGGCCGCGCTCCTCGGTGTAGTTCGGCCCCTTGGCCGCCCGCATGCCGTCGAACTGCAGGCTGTAACCGCCAGCCTCGACCGTCTCACCCGGCTTCATCTCGACGACATGCTCGCTCTGGAAGGTGGTGACGGCGACAATGCCGAGCACCGTGACGCCGAGCCCGGCATGGGCGAGTGCAGTGCCGAAGGCCGAGCGCGGCAGGCCGGTCAGGCGGCGCCAGGCGACAGAGCCCGCCACCTTGCCGATGCCGGCGCGATACCAGAGATCGGCAACGGCGCCGAGGATGAGGAACAGCCCGGCCGCCAACCCGAGTAGCGACAGCACCGGCCCTCCATGTTCGATATAGAAAAAGATGACCGCGGCGGCGAAAGCGAGAGCCGCGACGGCATAGAGCCGCTGCAGCGCGCCAAGCAGATCGCCGCGCTTCCAGGCAAGCAGTGGCCCGAACGGCACGATGACAATCAGCGGCGCCATCAGCAGGCCGAAGGTCAAATTGAAGAAGGGTGGTCCGACGGAGATCTTGTCGCCGGTCAGCGTCTCCAGCAGCAGCGGATAGAGCGTGCCTGTGAGAACCGTGCCGCAGGCAACCGTCAGGATCAAATTGTTGAGAACGAGCGCGCCCTCGCGCGAAATCGGCGCGAACAGACCGCCGGCCGAGAGCCGCGGTGCGCGGAAGGCAAACAGCGATAGCGCGCCGCCGATGAAAATCAGCAGGATCGAGAGAATGAAAACGCCGCGGGTGGGGTCGCTGGCAAAGGCATGCACCGAAGTCAGCACGCCCGATCGCACCAGGAAGGTACCCATCAGCGACAGCGAGAAGGTCAGGATGGCGAGCAGCACCGTCCAGATCTTCAGCGCCTCGCGCTTCTCCATGACGAGGGCCGAATGCAGAAGCGCGGTGCCGGCCAGCCACGGCATGAAGGAGGCGTTTTCCACAGGGTCCCAGAACCACCAGCCGCCCCAGCCGAGTTCGTAATAGGCCCAGTAGGAACCCATTGCGATGCCGAGGGTCAGGAAAGTCCAGGCAGTCAGCGCCCAGGGCCTGACCCAGCGGGCCCACGCAGCGTCGATGCGCCCTTCGATGAGGGCCGCAACGGCGAAGGAGAAGCAGACGGAGAAGCCGACATAACCGAGATAGAGCAGCGGCGGGTGAATGGCGAGGCCGATATCCTGCAGCACCGGATTGAGATCACGTCCCTCGGCCGGCGCCGGGTCGAGCCGCAGGAAGGGATTGGAGGTCAGAAGAATGAACAGCGTGAAGGCGAGCGATATCCAGGCCTGCACAGCCAGCACATTGGCTTTCAGCGTCTCCGGCAGATTGCCGCCGAAGACGGCGACGAGCGCGCTGAATAGCGTCAGGATCAACAGCCAGAGCAGCATCGATCCCTCGTGATTGCCCCAGACGCCGGAATATTTGTAGATCAGCGGCACCAGCGAATGCGAATTCTCCCAGACATTCTCGACCGAAAAGTCCGAGACGACATGGGCATAGGTCAAAACGGCGAAGGCAAAGGTGACGAGCGCAAACATCACCATCGAGCCGACGCTCGCCACATCCATCATCGCCGGATCATGGCGGCGGGCGCCGATCACCGGCACGACCGAGACGATGAGCGCCGTCGCCAGCGCCAGCACCAGTGCGTAATGGCCGATCTCGATGATCATGGCGTCGCTTTCGCCTCCTGCCCTTGACCTGCTCCCCCTTGGCCTTCCTGCCACAGCCCCTGCGACTTCAGCCGGTCGGCCACGTCCTTCGGCATATAGGTCTCGTCATGCTTGGCAAGCACGGTATCGGCGGTAAAGATGTTCGTGCCTGACGTAAACATGCCTTCGGTGACGACGCCCTGGCCCTCGCGGAACAGATCGGGCAGGATGCCGGTATATTTGACCTTCACCGCATTGGCGCTGCCGTCGGTAACGGAAAACTCCACCGTCGAGCCGGCGCCGCGCACGACGCTGCCCGCCCCGACCAGGCCGCCGAGGCGGATGCGGGTTTCCGGCGCCACCGGCGTCTTGGCGAGATCGGCCGGCATGTAGAAATAGGCCACCGACTGGCTGAAGGCGAACATCACCAAAAACACCGCGGCAATGATGAAACTCATCCCGCCGGCGATCACCGCAAGGCGCTTCTGCTTGCGCGTCATTGCGTCATTCCCTCCGTGGCAATGCCAAGTTCCCTGGCAAGCGCCAGCAATTGCCGGCCCTGCTCGCCGGGCGGCGGAAAGGCGGCAAGCCCCCGCTTCAGGGCGTCGGCTGCGCGATCCTTGTCTTTCAATACGGCATAAGAGCGGACGAGCCGCATCCATCCCTCAAAATTGTTGGGATCCTCGCTGAGTTTGGCATCGAGGCTTTCGACCATGCCGCGGATCATCTGCTGGCGGTCGCCGGCGCTCATGTTTTCAGCCGCCGCCACATCTTCCGACGTCGGTCCGCCAGGTGCCGCCGGCTCGGCGGCAGCGCCGCCGTTCTTGGCGATGTGTTCATTGACCAGCGGCAGCCAGGGTGCATCGGCCGGCGATTGTTGCGCCAGCGCCTCGAAGGCCCGGCGCGCCTCGTCGGTCCGTCCCGCCTGCTCCATGCCGAGCGCGACGTAGAAGCGGGCACGGGGGTTGTCAGGCTCCAGCGTCAGCGACTGCTCCAGCACTTGCCGCGCCTCCTCCGTCACCACGCCATCGGAGACCGCCATCAACGCTTCGGCGAGGCCGTCGAGCCGGATCGGGCTCGGGCCGAGAAGCCGGATCGCGTTGCGGTAGGCGACCTGCGCATCGGCTATCCGCATGGTGCGGAAATAGATCGGTGCCAATACGTCCCAACCCTTGCCGTCGTCGGGATTTTCGGCCAGATGCCGTTCCGCCTTGGCGATCAGCACCGCCACGTCATCGCCAGGATTTTCCAGCCGCGCTTCCAGCGGCTGCGATGGCAGGTCCGGCCTGCCGGTCGTCAGATAGAGACAGAGCCCGAGCACCGGCAGGATCAACAGGACGAAGACTTCGATGATGCGGTGATGCCTTATCGGTTTCTCTATCGCCTCCGGCTCGCCGGCAGAGACGGCGATCAGCCGCCGGCCGATTTCGGCCCTGGCGTAATCAGCCTCCTCGGGGGTGATCAGCCCGCTGGCAAGATCTCGGTCGAGTTCGCGCAACTGGTCGCGATAGACTGCCGCCTCGCCGGCGCGGCTGTTCTGCGCCACCTTCGCGTCGCGCAGAAGGGGGTAAAGCAGGATGACGGCGACGGCTGCCGTCAGAACGGCAACGAGAATCCAGAACAGCATATCGGCCCCAATACGTGAAGCGCCCGGCTATTCCAACTGCCAAAGCCGGAATGACGAAGATTTGAGGCTATTGGCCGCAATTCAGATCGGAGGTGGCCTCAACCGAGCGGCGACCAGCTGCCGTCTTCGTTGCGGCAGGCAGCACCCCGCGCCACGGTGTCCTTGCCGTCGACGGTCAGCGTATGGGTATATTGCCGGCAATTCTGCGAACCGACCTGATAGGGTGCTGCCGCCACCACCTTGCCTGTGACGTCGTTGCCATTCCAGACCACCGGCTGGCCGACCGCCGCCCCTTCCAGCGCCCGATATTCCGCCTCAAGCGCCCGCTGCTTGTTGCTATCGCTCAAGCTCACGCCGCTGCGGCCGACAATGCCGCCCTGAAGCGCCGTGATGAAGGCGGCCGATGCGGAGGGTTTGCTCGAAAAAATGCCACGCGAAGCAGGGCCCTTCGTCGTCGTGCAGCCCGACAGCACGACGACGAGAAGAAGGGCGGAAACCATCATGCCTTGCGAGCGTAGAATCATTGCGTCGAACCGCGATCAGAGGTCAAATTCAGCCGATCGAAGTGCAGCGTCCCCGTGTCAGCATTAAGGCAAAAGCATGCTATACGTTTGCCACTATCTTTGTGACATCAAGCGGTTGGTCATGCAACATCCTTTGTGACGCCAGGCAGGATTAGCTTCGCCTTCAGCCCGCCCCATTCACCACGCGAGAGCTCGAGGCGCCCCTGGTACTCGTTGGAAATCTCGGTGACGATCGAAAGGCCGAGCCCGGTTCCGGGCTTGCTTTCATCGAGCCTGCGGCCGCGTTTCAGCGCCTCGCGGATCTGGTCGGGTTCGAGACCAGGCCCGTCATCCTCGACGGCAAGCTCCACCCAGCGCCGGCGGGCGCTCGCCTCCGCCCCCTTCACGTCCTCGCCGGCCTCGACGGCCGAAAGCCGCACCCTGCTCTTGGCAAAACGCGCCGCATTTTCCAGCAGATTGCCGACGGTCTCCTCGAGATCCTGCTGTTCCATGGCGACGGCAAGATGCGGCGGCTGGACGACGAGATCGAATTCGGTATCGACATTCAGCCGGCGCATGACACGCACCAGCCGTTCCAGCGCCGGCTCGGCGTCGGTGCGGGCGAGCACGGATTCGCGCTGTGCGGCGATGCGGGCGCGGTTGAGATAGGACTGCACCTGCCCCTGCATCGATTCCGCCTGGCTGCGCACCAGTTCGCCATGAGATTTTTCGAGCACACGCGCCTCGTTGAGCAGAACGGCGATCGGCGTCTTCAGCGAATGAGCGAGATTGCCGACCTGCATGCGCGCCCGCTCGACGATGCGGCGGTTGCTGTCGATCAATGCGTTCACCTCGTTGGCAAGCGGCAGGATTTCGCGCGGAAAGTCGCCTTTCAGCTGCTCGCTCTCGCCGGCGCGGATGCGCTCCAATGCGGCACGTGCCTTGTCGAGCGGCTTCAGGCCGTAGAGGATCGCCAGCGCATTGACGATCAGGCTGCCGACGCCGAAGCCGGCGAGCGCCAGATAGAGGCTGTGGGAAAAGGTGCGCACATCGTCTTCGACGACATCGACATTGCCGGTGACGCGGAAGCGCGCCGCACGCCCGTCAGTATCGAGCACCACTTCGGTTTCGGCCACCTGTACGCGGTTACCGGAGGCGTCCGTCACCTGGTAGTAGCGCTCGTAATTCTTGTCGAAGGGCGCCTCGACGACGGAAGGCACCGGAATGAGCGCCGAACCGAGCGAGGGCGACACCAGCGGCGCGGTGGTATAGGTGCCAAGGGGTTCAACCACCCAATACCAGCCGGTCTTCGGCTGGGCAAAACGCAGATCGCCGAGCTGCGGGCTGCCGCTCAACGCCCCCTGATCGCCGATCGTAACCGAGTTGATGACGTTATAGAGCTGGGCTCGCAGCAGATCCTGGAAACCGCGTTCGGCGCTCTTGCGGTAGAGCGTCGAGATCAGCAGGCCGATCACCACCAGGGCCACCGTCGACCAGACCGTGGTCAGCAGCAACACACGTGCGGTGAGCGACTTAATTCGCATGTTTCGGCGCTTGGATTCGGTAGCCGAGACCGCGCACCGTTTCGATCAGGTCGACGCCCATCTTCTTGCGCAGACGGCCGACGAAGACCTCGATCGTGTTGGAATCGCGGTCGAAGTCCTGGTCGTACATGTGCTCGACCAGCTCCGTTCGCGAGACGACCTCGCCCATGTGATGCATGAGATAGGCGAGCAGGCGATATTCGTGCGAAGTCAGCTTCAGCGTCGTGCCATTGACCGTTGCCTTCGACGACTTAGTATCGAGCCGCACCGGGCCGCAGACGATCTCAGAGGATGCATGCCCGGCGGCGCGCCGGATCAACGCCCGAATGCGCGCCAGCACTTCCTCGACATGGAAGGGCTTGGTGACATAGTCGTCGGCGCCGGCGTCGATGCCGGCGACCTTGTCGCTCCAGCGATCACGCGCCGTCAGAATCAAAACCGGCATGCCGCGGCCGGCGCCGCGCCATTTTTCCAGCACGGTCACGCCGTCCATCTCCGGCAGGCCGATATCGAGGATGATGGCGTCATAGGGTTCGGTATCGCCGAGGAAATGACCTTCTTCACCATCGAACGCCTGATCGACGACATAGCCCGCCTCCTTCAGCGTGTCGGCGAGCTGCCGGTTCAGGTTGACGTCGTCTTCGATTACCAGGATGCGCATCGTTCCGCCTTCGTCCGCTTCAAATCGATCGTGTTTTGAATAGACCGATTCCGGTTACATCGGAACCTTTACCGTTACCTTGCGTGGACGCTGGCCATTGCCCGACACGAGAACGGTAATGATGCAGCTATCGCCCACCGGTTGCACAGACAGGAGCTGGCCGCCCGTCTGCTCGACGACCTGGGCTGCGGCGGCGCTGCAATCGCCTGCCACGCGCAGGACGTAGGTGCCTGCGCCATCCGGTGAGGGCGCCGATACCACCAGTCCGGCGGCCACTACTGCGACGCTCAGAGGAAAGGCCATGTCTTATGCTTTCAAGGGTAATTCCAACTTGCTGCGAATATGTACTCAAGCGACCTGAATGGCAAATGAATGCGTTGTAAAACAGGGCGTTTAGAACCGTTCTCGACTGCTTGGCAGAATCGATTTCAGCCCCTTGAATCCGCCGCTGCCGCAAGTGCGGACCGTCCCTCGGGCGCCCGAAAACGATGTCTCCCAACCCTGGTATCGGATGTTGGCCAGCGCCTCCGGCGAGGTTGGAAAGCCGGGTCGCCGCGACCGCGGTCATCGTTCCCGAATCGGCCCGCGTCGCCCTGATTCGGGGCGAACCGCAATCACGTCAGCCAGCCGATAGCGGCACGCACCAGAGCGCACCTGGTCGTCCTCAAATTGTACCGCTCTCTCATGTCATTCGTGCAAAGCTTCATCGGCTCGGGAAAACGCAGGCGGCTGGTGTAGCCGGATTGCCAATCGCAGCTTTCGCCGGCTGGTTGAAACTGCTAGTCCTTGCTGCCCCCTGCATTTCAGACCCTTCAGCACCATGCCAAAATACTTCCGCTTTCGTTCGGCGCAGACGGTCACCGTGCTTGCCATTACCCAGCTGATCGGCTGGGGCACGACGTTTGACATGCTCGGCGTCATGGGCCGCGCGGTGGCGCCGGATATCGGCGTGGCGAACGAGGTAGTCTTTGCCGGCCTCACGATCATGATGGTGGTCAGCGCCGTTGCCGGTCCGACGACCGGCCGCTGGCTCGGCCGCTACGGCGCTGCCCGGGTGCTTTCGGCCGCTTCGCTGATCTTCGCGCTCGGCCTCTCCTTGCTGGCCGTGGCGAACGGCATTCTGCTCTACGCCGCCGCCTGGCTCGTCATCGGCATCGGCGGCGCATTGGGTCTCTCGGCACCGGCCTATACCGCCGTCGTCGAACGCGAAGGGATCAACGGCAAACGCGTCATCGCCATCCTCATGCTGTTCACCGGGCTGTCGAGCACCATCTTCTGGCCAATCCTCAGCCTGCTCAACGAGGCGGTCGGCTGGCGGCTCACCTTTGTTTTCTGCGCGGCGCTGCAATTCTTCGTCTGCCTGCCGCTGCATCTTTTCGCTCTTCCGAAGCCGATCGTGCCACATGCCGAGGGCAGCGCGGCGGAGATCGCCCCAGTGCCATTGTCGAAGACGGCGCAGCGCAAGGCCTTCCTGCTGATTGCCGCGGTGGCGACGATCTCATCCTTCGTCACCTTCGGCATCGCTCCATCGCTGATCGAAATCTTCCGCCAGTCCGGCGCTTCACCGGCGCTGGCGCTGCAGCTCGGCTCGGCGCGCGGCGCCCTCGGCATCTCGGCCCGTTTTCTCGACATGCTGCTCGGCCGCCGCGGCAGCCCCATCCTCAGCGCCGTCATGGGCATCGGCCTGACACTGATCAGCTTTCTGATCATGCTCACGGCCGGCCCATCGACGCCGGTGCTCGTCACCTTCATCCTGCTCTACGGCTTCGGCTCGGGGGTCATGGCCGTCGCCCGGGCCCTGCTGCCGCTGGCGCTGTTCTCGCCGAGCGAATTCGGCCTGCATTCGGCCCGGCTGTCCCTGCCGCAGAACCTCGCCAATGCCATCGCTCCCGTTATCTTCACCGCCATTCTAGACCGTGCCGGCACCGGTCCGGCGCTGCTCGCCTGCGCCTTTCTGTCCGCATTGGCGCTCACCCTCGTGCTGATGCTGATGGCGCTGGTGCGGGGTGCCAGGGCATCGGAGCCGAGGCCGGTCGTTTCGTGAGACTTGGGGCTGCAAGTCAGTCGTGCTGATTATCTCTCGCTTATCATCCGCGCCCGCCACGGCTGTTCCGACGAACAAAGATCCGTCGTGATCGGCGAGGCTTTTGAATGGTTTGTGGCGGCTTTCTCGAAAAGTGATTCCGGTGGCTCAGAAGGTGCGTCAGCGTCGGCAACGACCAGAATCCGAAAAATCGCTCATCCACCTGACAACAAAGAAAAAACTGCAATATCAGCCATCACCCGAAGCAGGGCTGCCGGAGGCTGCCGGCGTCAGAGCGGCCGCGTCACGGCCGTGCGGCTGTCGTAATCGGCGGCGATGCGCTTTTCCCGGAGCGGGCGCACGCGCTCGATCGAGCGCTGATAATCGGGGTGTGCCTTATAAGCGGCGAGAGCCGCCTGATCGTCGAATTCGCCATAGACCACGAGGTCGATCTCGGTGCCCAGCTGGTCGGTCTTCACATTGGTGCCGATTTCCAGCAGCCGCGCGTGCGGAATGCCGGTCAGGATCGAAAGCCCCGCCCTCACCTCCTCCAGATGTTCCTCCTTTACGGTGAAGAAGACGATATGGCGGATCACGCGGGAGCTCCTGTCAGGTTCCAGAGGGGTCAGCCCGCGCGATAACACGCGGGCGGCGGCCCTTCAACCGCGCTGCCTGCCCGGCGCGGCATTCGGACGCATCGCCGCATTGAAAGCCCTGGCGTAACCGGCGAGCTTTTCGGCCCGGTCGGTGCCGTTGACGATGCGGCGCGCATTTACCCAGTCCTCGGTCGTCTCATTCAGGTGATCGGCGAGTTTATGGCCGGTAAAGCTGCCCTGCAGCATGCCTTCGATCAGAATCGTCACGGCCGCTTCCATCTCCATCGCCCGGTCGGGATCAGCGACGAGGTCGATGCCCGTCAGCACGCTCATCGCCTCGTAGTTCCGTTTATGGGTGAGCTGCACCAGCCCGCGCCCGAGCCAGCAGCGGCCATCCTCGTCCGCCCGCCAATACGGCGTCTTCACCCAGGAGAGCCGGCCTGCGGCAAAGGCTGACTCCAGGATCTCGACCGCGCGCATGTCGCTTTCAGCCAGCGTCTCGCGCACCGGCTGCATGGTATAGGCCGTTTCATGATAAGCGGTCGCGAGGATATAGGCGAGCCATCGGCGGTCGGCCTGAGCAAACCGCTTTTCCCAGGCATCGACAATCGCCGTCATGCCCACCACCTGAGGCTGAGTCAGCTCGCCTTTGAAAAGCTCTTGCCGCACCGCATCAAAAAAGAATATCCGGTCCATGTGGACAACCATTCCGCGCTTCCCGTGAACCTGATGGTTAAAACCGTCTTAATCGATTAAAATAAACTTAATCGTTTGAAGTGCCTAAGCCCCTGATTTACACGCCTTTTGTCTTGTGCAATGCATCTTTCTGCCCTGAAGCCTTACCACCACAAGAGGAGACTTCCGATGCAGACGCCTGCCACCACGCAAACCACCATTCCCCAGCATGTCGTTGACCAGATGGAAAATGAATGGCGCCAGATTCGCCTTGAGCGGGAAAACACCCGCCCGACCCGGCAGCCTCAACAACAACGCTGACAGATACAGGCAAAACGGCGCAGATGTAAGGCCCGCGGTCATCACGTCGCAGCCTCAAGCCGGTTCGCCAGCGTTTCCAGCGCACGGGTGAAGACCGCTCCATCTCGCAGTGCGCGCGACAACACCAACGCGCCCTGGATGCCGCAGACGCCTTCCTCAGCAAGCGTCTGCGCCTTCTTCTCAGCACAGCCAGCCCGCATCAGCGCCGAACGCAACGCCTCGGTCCAGCGGATGAAATAGTCGCCGATCGCCTCCGAAAACCGCTCCCGGGTGTCGTCGAGCGCGAAGGCGCCAACGAGGCAGATACGGCCGCCGCCGCGGAAATAATCATTGACGTTGACCCACATCGCCGCGATCGCCTGATGGGCGTCGTCGTCCCTCAGCGGCCGATAGATCGCCTGTTCGAACCAGGCATCGATATCGGCGAGCACAGCGCCGGCCATCTCCTCCTTGCCGCCAGGAAAGAAGTGATACAGGCTGCCCTTGCCGATGCCCGTGCGTTCGGTGATGCGGCTGAGCGTGGCACCTTCATAGCCGAGCTCGCGGAAGGTTTCTGCGAGCAGCGGTATGATGTCGGCGCGTTCATAGACGGTCTTCACCGGTCCAAGTTCATCCTACTCTAGAGGCCGAGCTCGCTCAGGCCGGGATGGTCATCCGGCCGCCGGCCGAGCGGCCAGTGGTATTTACGATCCGTTTCCCGGATCGGCAGATCGTTGATGCAGGCAAAACGACGCTGCATCAAGCCGGTCGCATCGAATTCCCAATTCTCATTGCCGTAGGAGCGGAACCAGTTGCCGCTGTCATCGTGCCATTCATAGGCAAAACGCACGGCGATGCGATTGTCGCCGAAGGCCCAGATTTCCTTGATCAGACGGTAATCCAGCTCTTTGGCCCATTTGCGCGTAAGGAAAGCGACGATCTCGGCGCGGCCGTTGATGAATTCGGCGCGGTTCCGCCAGCAGCTGTCCGGCGTATAGACGAGCGACACACGCTCGGGATCGCGGCTGTTCCAGCCGTCCTCGGCAAGACGGACTTTCCGAGTGGCGGTCTCGAGGGTGAACGGCGGGACGAGGCTGGACATGATATTCTCCTGTACTGATATGTCCCCACTGTACCTATCGGTACAATGTTATGCAAGTGACGGGCTGACACCTTCTCAGCGGTCGAGATTGCGGCTCCAGCGCAACGGCAGCGCATCCGGGCGTAGGACAATGATCTCGGGCGTAAAGCGCCATAGCCTTTCCGCCCTTTCAAAGCCGGCGATCTCAGGCGAAGACAGCAATATCTCGGTCTTTCCAGTCATCTGCAGCATATCGCCGGTTTCAAAATCGACGAAGACCAGGCCAGCCTTCGGGTTGACGAGAAGATTGCCGAGCGTGTTGAAGAACCGGTTGCCGGGAAAATCGGGGATGGTCAGCATGCCGTCAGCGTCGAGCCGCACGAAGCCGGGACTGCCGCCGCGATGGGAGACATCGACCTGCCGCTCGCCATTATCGCGATCGACATAGGAGGCGACGAAAAACGTATCGGCGCCCTCGATCATCCGCCGCGCCCAGTCGTCGAGGTTGACGAAGTGAAGCGGCCGGATCGCTGTGGGCATATCGGGATCGCGGACAAAGGCGGCTGAGCGCGGCTGGATATATTGCGGGCAATTGCCGAAGCTCTGGCCGACCCGCAGGCGGAAAGCCTCGGCATTCGTCCTGCGGATGACTCCGTTCAGCCGATTGCGCCTGCGGGTCTCCAGCTGAATGCCGAGCAGCGCGATCGCGTCTCCATTTTCCATGCCGGCATCGGCGGGATCGTCCGGATCGCGCTGCATATCGACGTCGAGAGCCTCAGGCTCAGGCGAGGACATGAACCCGGGGCGCCCCGCCCGCACCGTCGCCCAGACATCACCCTTGGCGTCGACCGCGCCGAGCACGACGAAAGGCAGCATTGGAAAGAAGGCGCGGTGCTGTTCGGGCATGGCCTTGCGGATGAAATTGCGGCCCGGCCCGTCCATGCGTTCGACCACGCCGATGCTCCGCTGCATGGCAAGTTCGCCCTCATGCCAGGGCGATGCGGCATCCTCTCTTGTCTCGTTCAGCATCATGGCCTCCTTGCGGGATCATCAGAAGGCCGGGGCGGTGCTCCGCCCCGGCGGCTGTTCATGCGGCAAGGCCGACCTTCGTCTTGCGGAAACCGACGAAACCCGGCAGCGCCTCGATGCGCGCAAGCCATGCGCCGACGCCCGGATAGGCCGAGGTGTCGACATTGCCCTCCGGCGCATTGGCGATGTAGCTGTA
This sequence comes from Rhizobium aethiopicum, assembly GCF_900094625.1. Taxonomy (GTDB): domain Bacteria; phylum Pseudomonadota; class Alphaproteobacteria; order Rhizobiales; family Rhizobiaceae; genus Rhizobium; species Rhizobium aethiopicum. Next base: position 124,310 of record NZ_FMAJ01000012.1, read on the forward strand.
AAGCGCGACGTCGGCGATGGTCGGCTTGTCGCCGAGCAGGAAGCTGCGGCCGGAGAGTTCCGCCTCGACCAGTGCGAGGATTCGGTGCGCCCGGGCAATCACCTCCTGCGTGCGGAAATCGGCGCCGAAGACGGTGACCAGGCGAGCGGCACATGGCCCGTAGGCGATCTCGCCGGCAGCGACCGACAGCCATTTCTGTATCCGCGCCGCCGCAACCGCTTCCTCCGGCAGCCAATCCGTGCGGCCGTATTTGCGCGAGAGATAGACGAGGATGGCGGAGGAATCGGCAATGACCGTGCCATCATCATCGAGAACCGGCACCTGGCCGAAGGGATTGAGCTTGAGGAAATCTGGCGCCTTGTGAGCGCCTGCCGCCAAGTCGACCTCGACCAGTTCATAGCGAGCGTCAAGCAGCGACAGGAAAAGATGGGCCCGATGCGAATGGCCGGAAAGCGGGTGATGATAGAGTTTCATGATGTCTCCTCTGGGACGGACGCGATTGGCGATGGCTGCTCGGAACCATCCGCTGCGAATCTACGGCCTTCCACCAAGGTGCAGTAGAATGCTAATCCGAGAGCCGGATTTCCAATTTCTGGAAGGATATGATGGACCGCCTCGAAGCCATGACAGTACTTCTCGCCGTCGTCGAACAGGGCAGCCTGTCGGCCGCCTCACGGCATCTGCGCTCGCCGCTTGCCACCGTCAGCCGCAAGGTTTCGGAACTGGAAGCGCATCTCGGCTCGCGGCTCCTGCAAAGGACCAACCGGAAGATCGCGCTGACGGAGGCCGGCCGCTCCTATGTCGAGGCGGCGCGGGAAATTCTCGACCGTGTGGAAGAGGCGGAACGGGCGGCGGCCGGCGAATACAGCGCGCCGAAGGGCGAGTTGACGATGACGGCGCCGATCGTCTTCGGGCGGCTGCATGTCCTGCCTGTCGTGGTGGATTTTCTGAAGGCCTATCCCGACATCAATCTGCGGCTGATGCTCGGCGACCGGCTGGCGAACCTTGTCGAGGATCATATCGACCTCGCGCTGCGGATCGGCAACCTAGCCGACAGCAACCTGATCGCTACAAGGCTCGGCGCGATCCGCCGCAGGGTCTACGCCAGCCCGGATTATCTCGCCCGGCAGGCTGCAATTCGCCGCCCCAGCGATCTGTCCGTGCATGACTGTATCACCTTCGAGGGCATGGCCTCGACGCACAGCTGGACATTCATCGATAACAAGCGGGAACTCCCTGTGCCGATCCGCTCGCGGCTTGCCGTCAACACCGCCGAGGCGGCTGTGGATGCCGCCGTTTCCGGCCTCGGCATCACCCGCGTGCTCTCCTACCAGGCCGCCCACGCGGAGGCCGCAGGCCAGCTGGTGCCGCTGCTCACCGATTTCGAACCGCAGCCGGCGCCGGTGCATCTCGTCTACCCCTCGCAGGGGCTGGTGCCGCTGAAACTGCGCGCGCTGATCGACTTCGCGACGCCGCGCCTCCGCGCCGCGCTGAAATAGCCCGCAGCGTCAGGCCAGCTTGCCCTCTTCGGCCTTGTAGAAATACTGGCTGGCGACCAGCCAGCCTTTCAGCGGCCTGAGCGGCGGAATGCAGGTGGCGAGCATGAAGGGACCTGTGACGAGAAGATGCGCCCAGATCGGCGCCGAGAAAGCCACCTCCAGCCAGACGCCGAGCAGCACGCTTGGAATGCAGGCGAAGCAGATGACGAAGAAGGCCGGGCCGTCGGCCGGATCGGCGAAAGAGTAATCGAGGCCGCAGGCTTCGCACTGCGGCTGCAGCGTCAGGAACCCCTTAAACATATTGCCCTGGCCACAGCGCGGGCAGCGGCCCCTGATGCCGGTCTGCATCGGAGGAAGCGGGGGATATTCGGCGTCCATGGTGACCTCTTCCTGTCTCGCGGCTCATTCAATGCCGCACAATGTATGCATTCAATATAAATACATTGAGCAAAGTGCACCAATCAATCTGTCACAATGCCGCAGCAGTCCCCCACCGGTCGGGCGTCGCCGACTGCTGGAAACTCCATTCGAGAATGGCGTGGCAGGCTCAGCCGCGGCGTCGCCGGATCAGAAGAACGAGGCCGCCATCTCCGGCGGACCTTCCAGCGCGTGGGCCATGAACTCCAGCACGCCCTGCAATCTCTCCCGTGGGATCGGGCCGCCGAGGCAGACCCGCACCGCCTCGGGTGCGACGCCATCGACCGTGAAGGCGTCGCTTGCCACCACGCCGATGCCGGAGGAACGCATATGGCTGCCGAAGGTGGAGCGGGTCCAACTGTTGGTCAGAGGCAGCCAGATGTTGAAACTGATCGGGTCGGCGCGGTAGCTGCCGGCGGGCAGGATGGCCGCGACCATCTGCTGGCGGGCGGCCGCCTCGGCGCGGATGAAGCGCAGGATCGCATCGGCCGTGCCGTCCTCGATCCAGCGGGTGGCAAGCGCCATATTCAGGGGCGAAGCCATGACATTATTGGCGCGCATGGCGCTGACGAAAGGCCAAACCGCCCTGGTATCGGGTGCCAGGACATAGGCAAGGCGCAGGCCTGCGCCGAGGCATTTGGCCAAGCCGCCGATATGCCAGGTCAATTCCGGGGCCATTGCCGCAAGCGGCGCAGGCCCTTCCGACGGAACGAAACCGTAGGCGTCGTCCTCGACGATCGGCAGACGATATTTGCGGGCGACGGCGGCGATTTCCTCGCGGCGGCCGGCCGGGATTGTCAGCGTCGTCGGGTTTTGCAGAGTCGGATTGAGATAGAGCGCCTTCGGCTTCAACCGCTCGCAGGCTCCGGCCAGAGCATCGGGCAGGATCCCGTATCCGTCCATCGGCAGGCCGGCAAGATTGAGCCGTAACTGTGCGGCGATCGAACGTATGCCGGGATAGGTGATGATTTCCGAAAGCACGGTCTCGCCGGGCTTTGCCAGCAGCCCGAGGATCGCCAGCAGCGCCGGATGGGCACCCGGCGTGACGAATATCCGCTCCTGCGAGGGCACCAGGCCGCGTCGGCCGAGCCAGGCGGCGGCAGCTTCCCTGTCCATGTCGGATCCGCCGAAGCCTTGATAGCGCAGAAGCGGGACGAGGCTCGCCGCCACTGCCGAGATGCCCTCGCGCATGCGTGCGATCAGCTCCGGATCGTCCGGCTCCGGCGGCAGATTCATCGAGAGATCGGCAACGGACGCACGGCGGGGGTCGGGCCCGGTGTCGGCGCTCAAATCCTGGCGCTGCTTGATCGCAGCGCCAGTGACGAAAGTGCCCCGGCCGACATGGGAATCCACGAGACCGCGCTTCTGCGCCTCGACGTAACCTCTCGCCACCGTCGTGAAATCGACGTTCAGCCGTTTGGCAAGTTCACGCTGCGGCGGCAGCCGGTCACCGACCATCAGATGCCCGCTGCGCAGATCCATTTCGATCAGGTCGGCGATCGCCATGTAACGGGGGCTGCTGCTGCGGCTGAGATCTGGATGCCAGTCCTTCATGTCGTGATCCGTGTGCGTCTGATTCCTGGATTGACTGTATATTGTTGCACGCCGCGCTGTCACCCCCTCAGACATTCCGGCATTCCTCCATGCCGGGAGCTGCGGTTGTGGAAATTCCCGCCGCTCCAACCTTGCCGCCGCCGCTTCATCTCCTTACCTATGGAGGGAGAAGTGCCGGTTTTCGGCGTTGCGCGGCGGCGCCCATCGGGATGAAAGCATGAATATCGATCCGATCCTGCGGTCAGTCGTGGCCGTCCGCTCCTCCATTCCGGAAGATGCCTTCACAGCGGAGACGCTGGGCACCGTCCGGGAGGGCAGCGGCGTGGTCATTCGCGATAATGGGCTGGTGCTGACGATCGGTTATCTCATCACCGAAGCTGAGGAAGTCTGGCTGACGACCCAGGATGGCCGAGTTGTTCCCGCCCATCCGCTTGCCTACGACCAGGAGAGCGGATTCGGCTTGGTGCAGGCGCTCGGCGTCCTGGACGCGCCGGCGGTGGATTTCGGCGATGCCGCCGTGGCCAAACCCGGCGATCCCGTCGTGCTGGTCGACGGCATCGGCGAATTCGTCCAGGCAAATATCGTGGCCCGGCAGGAATTTGCAGGTTATTGGGAATATCTGCTGGAAGAGGCGATTTTTACCGCACCGGCCCATCCCGCATGGGGCGGCGCGCCCCTGATCGGCGCGGACGGCAAGCTTCTCGGCATCGGTTCGCTTCGCCTGCAGATGAGCCAGGACGGCGAGGTCGCCGATATCAACATGGTCGTTCCGATCGACCTTTTGCCGCCGATCCTGGACGATCTGTTGAACCGTGGCAAGGTCAACAAGCCGCCGCGGCCATGGCTCGGCGCATTCTCCGCCGAGAGCAATGGCGGCGTGGTGGTGATGAGCGTGACCGAAGGCGGTCCGGCCGCCGAGGCGGGCCTGCGTCAGGGCGATATCATTTCGGAGATCCGCGACGAAGAGGTCGATGGCCTGGCCGATTTCTACCGCAAGCTCTGGAGCAGCGGCCCGGCCGGCGCCGAGATTCCGATGCGGATCCTGCGAAACGGCCGGGAGGCTTGGCTGCGCGTCAAATCCGCCGACCGCAACAGCTTTCTGAAAAAGCCGCAGTTGCAGTAAGGCCGCACCGCCGTTCGCGCCTTCTGCCCCTTGCAAATCCTATCAGCGCAAATCCCCCGCGATCCAGTCGATCACCGCTTTCACCCGTCGCGGCACGAATTGCCGCGACGGGTGAACCGCATGGATTGGCAGGCTGGACTTGTGCCATTCGGCGAGCACCTCGGTCAGCCGTCCAGCGGCGATGTCCTCCTCTACCAGGATCAGCGGCGCATAGATGATGCCCGCGCCTTCGACCGCAGCAACCCGCATGGCTTCACCGTTGTCGATCCCGATATTGCTGTTGATCTTTGCCGACAGCACCCGTCCATCCTGACCTTCAAAATGCCATTGATCGCGGGGGACGAGGTTAAGGCTGAGGAGGCAACGATGCTGTTCCAGTTGCTCGGGATGGCTCGGCACGCCGGCTCTGTCGAGATAGCCGGGAGAGGCGCAGCAAACGAAGCGGTAAGTGCCTATCCTCCTTGCGATCAATGAAGACGGCCGCAGATGCGCCACTCGAATGGCGAGGTCATAACCTTCCGCGATCAAATCGACGTTCCGGTCGCTAAGGTTGAGGTCCAGGCTGACGGCGGGATGCTGATTGGCAAAGCGGGCGATCGACGACGCCAGCCTTTTTACCCCGAGAGTAGTCGGGCCGCTGATGCGGAGATGGCCAGAGATCTCGTGGTTCTGCGGACCGGCGAGGTCGTTCAACCGCTCCAACTCATCGATGACCCTGCTTGCCCTCTCCAGAAATCTGACGCCGATCTCGGTGAGCCTTTGTGTCCGGGTGGTGCGCTCGATCAGCTTGACGCCATAATCCGCTTCCAGAGCCTGAAGGCGGCGGCCCACCATCGCCGGCGACAGGTTGAGCCTGGCTGCAGCTTTCGCGAAGCTGCCGGCCGTGGCCACGGCTATAAAGGTCTGCAAATTGGTGAGATCGTTCATTCGATACTTTTATGCAATTATGTTCCGTCATTCAACGTCATTAATTATGGGATCGCGGTGGGCTATATCCGGATCGTTCAACCTGACGAAGGGATCGCTCACATGAAAACAGCTATTATCGGAACCGGAAACATGGGGGCTGGCTTGGCCCGGCGCCTGGCAGGCAAGCGCGATCTGATCCTCGCCTCGCGCAACGAGGCCGCGGCAACGTCGCTTGCGGAAGAGATCGGTGCTGCGAGCGTCCCGATCCTGTCGGCCGTGGCCGAAGCCGATATTCTGGTTCTAGCCCTGCCTTATGCCTCGGCGCTCGAAGTTGCCGGAACAGCGCCGTTGCAGGCTAAAATCGTCGTCGACATTACCAATCCGCTCAAGCCTGATTTCTCCGGCCTGCTATTTGGCCACGACACGTCGGCAGCCGAGGAGATCCAACGCAGGGCCGAAGGCGCCAAAGTCGTGAAAGCCTTCAACACGATCTTTGCCGAGCTGCTGGCGGCCCCAGCAAAACAGACCGCCAATATTCCGGTGTTCCTGGCTGGTGACGACGATGCGGTCGAAACCGCCGCAGCCCTGGTGAGGGACGCCGACTTCGCTGTCGAGAAGACTGGCTCGCTCGATGCCGCCCGCCTGCTCGAACCGCTGGGAATGCTCAATATCCGGCTGGGTTACGGCTTGGGTCGCGGTACGGCTATTGCCCCGAAATGGGCTAGCGTCGACGGCTGAGATAACGACCGGCCTCGCTCAACGCCGGGCCACTCGTTTTAATCCGATTTCCCGACAATCCGTTCGTTGACTTGCAGCGGCCCGCGAAAGATGCTGCACTGCATTCGTTTTGGAACGAACGGAGTTTGCGGATCATGTTCGATCATATCTCCATCGGCGTTAAAGACCTCGATAGAGCCCGCCATTTCTACGATGCGGCGCTGGCGCCGCTCGGATATCAGCGGCTGTCGAATTCCGGCGGTGTGATCGGCTACGGCCCGGAACGGGTCGGCCTATGGGTGATGCAGGTCGCGCATCCCGTCGTCGCCGACCTGCAATCCGGGCTGCATTTCTGCTTCGTCGCGACAAGCGAGGCCGCGGTCGACGGTTTTTATGCGGCCGCAATCGCATCCGGCGGCGCCGATAACGGTGAACCGGGCATCCGGCCGGATTACGGCCGATTCTATTACGCCGCCTTCGTCATCGATCCTGACGGGTACCGCCTCGAAGCCTATTTCGATAAGGGTGAGTTGTAAACGGTTCCAAACGAGCTCTGATCGAGCCTAAAGCTCGCCGGATCCAATGCTTTCGATGCAGGTGCGGCGGCAAGCCACATGCAGTATCGGCTGCCGGACCGCCCGCCTATCAGGGCGCGGAATGATGGTCACTGCCCGGCATCTCGAACGGTGGGCCGCGCCTGCGCCAGAGGGTCTGTCGGGGCAAGAATCCGGTTGCGTTGCCCCGGTGAAAGGCGCATGGTTTCAGCTTCGGCAGCCATTGCACGGGCGCTGCCGATTGAGGGTTCACACCCCCGCCCCGACGAAAGGAGGACTTCGATGTCTTCCAGTTCCGATAAGCCACATTTGACATCGTCAGATCTCGACATGCTTCAGGGCGTTCTCGAGGCTGCCGGATACGACGCAAGAATTCGGGCCGCCGACGACCAGGTTTGTAACGCCGCAGCCATGCTGTTGATCAGAAAGTTCCAGGAGGGCGTCACCTCGCCGGCCATGCTGTTGCGGGCGCTCGAATATCATTTTGGCAAACCGAGAAAGCAACCGAAATCCGTCACGCCCGTCTGTAACCGCTATGCTATACAGGGGCTGCCCGCGAGCGCCGCGCCTCAGGCTAGTTCAGGGCGGATCACGCGCGCGCAGGCTAGCGCCTTCCATTCATCCAGAGGGAGATACATCCATGGCAAAGGGACAGATGAGAAGCAATCGCGAGGTCCGGAAACCGAAGAAGGACAAGCAGGGGGCGAAGGTGGATAGCACATTCGCCAACCAGATGAAGACGGCGACCCAGAGCGCACCGCACGGCAGTGCTGCGAAGAAGTAAGCGCCCATCGCCTGCAGCCTCTCGCCTTCGCCGGCACAGAGCAAGCGCAGATCGAGAACGATTTGCGCTTTGGATGATGTGCGGTTAAAAGCGGCGGCGCGTCCTGCCGGACGCCGGACGAGTGACCGTATTTTCGAAAACGCCGGAAGGTGCCCGCATAGCATGACCCTTGTTACAACAATTGGCCGCGTCGAGACTTCGTCGCCGGCCGCTGCCTTTCGCTGCATTCTTTCGTGATCGAATCCGCCCGCCGCTACGAGAGCGATGAAATCCTGGTCGCCGCTTTCGATGCGCCCAGTGAAAACCCAGAGAAACCCGCGGGACATGCAGACACTTCCGCCGAGAAGGCCTGGCTGAAGATTCTTGCCGGATATCGCCAGCCGCGGGCCGCACGAAGCGCCTACGAGCTTGCCGTCACGGCTATCCCTTTCGCGCTGTTCTGGGCCGCGGCCTGGGCGGCCCTTCACTACGGCTTCTGGCCCGGTCTGATCCTGGTCGTTCCCGCCGCTGCCTTCCTGCTCCGACTGTTCATGATCCAGCATGATTGCGGCCACGGCTCGTTTTTTGCCCGTCGCCGCCTCGACGACTGGGTCGGACGCACGATCGGCATTCTGACGCTGACGCCTTACGACTATTGGCGCCGGGCGCATGCCGAACACCACGCCTCGGCGGGAAATCTAGACGAGCGCGGCGTCGGCGACATCGAGACGCTGACGATCGCCGAATATAACGCGCTGTCGCGCCGCGGCCGGCTCGCCTACCGGCTCTACCGGCACCCGGCCGTGATGTTCGGGATCGGGCCGGCATGGCTGTTCATCTTCAAGCAGCGCCTGCCTTTCGGCATGATGCGCTCCGGCGCCCTGCCCTGGGTCTCGACCATGGCGACCAACCTTGCCATCGCGCTGGTCTCCGCACTGCTGATCTGGGCCGCCGGGGTCACTCCCTTCCTGCTGGTGCATCTTCCGATCGTGCTTCTGGCGGGGGCGGCCGGCGTCTGGTTGTTCTACGTCCAACATCAGTTCGAAGAGACGCATTGGTCGAAGAAGCCGGACTGGCAATTCCAGCATGCGGCTCTGCACGGCGCCTCGCATTACGATCTGCCGCCGGTACTGCGCTGGATCACCGGCAATATTGGCATCCACCACGTGCATCATCTGTCGAGCCGGGTTCCCTATTACCGGCTGCCGGAAGTGCTGCAGGACCATCCCGAGCTTGCCGATGTCGGCCGCATCACGCTCATGGACAGCCTGCGTTGCGTCAAGCTGGTACTGTGGGACGAACAGACGAAGCGGCTGGTCTCGTTTCGCGACGCAGCACGGCTCGCTGCCGCACGATAACCAGCCGTTTTAGCGGTAGCCGGTTACATCGGCCGGTTTGCCCGGCTCCTGTACTTCCACAAGGTAGCGCCAGCAATCCGGCCGCGAACCATCGACGTCGTCGAAGCCGTAGACCTTGGCCAGTCCGCCGCTCGACAGCGACTGGCCGTTCCAACGGGCGCGCTCGGGATCGGCTGATATGGCAGCGATCGCACGGCCGACGAAGCGCGGCGTTTCGGAAATGGCGAAATGCGGCTGCGCCTCGATCGCGTCGCGCCAGTTCTCCTCACGCACGCCATAGGCCTCCAGCATCATCTCGGAGCGTAGCCAGCCGGGCGTGATCGAAACGGCGGTGGCGCCGTGTTTGGCCAAATCCTGCGCGTGCGCCCAGGCCATGCGGGTGACGCCCGTCTTGACGAGGTCGTAGAAGGGCGACAGCCGGTAATGGTTCGCATTGTACTCGGCCGTGCCGTCGGTCACCTCCACCAGCAACCCGCCCGGCCGCTCGATCACCAGCGCCAGCGCATAATGGGCAGTGATCAGATGGGTCTCGATGCCGAGTTGCAGCATGCGCAGGCCCTTGTCGAGCGAATGGTCCCAGACGGGTTTGTCCCATTCGAACAGTTTTTCGCAACCCCAGATGTCGTTGACGAGAATATCGAGGCGGCCGGCCTCGCTGCGGATGCGGGCGACCAGCGCCTCGACCTGCGCCGCGACGAGATGATCCACCGGCACCGCAATGCCCTTGCCACCAGCCGAGGTTACCAGGTCGGCCGTCTCCTCGATCGTTTCCGGCCTCATATATTCGGATGGCCGGGCGCGTGTCGTGCGACCCGTCACATAGACAGTGGCGCCGGCAGCGCCGAGTTCCACCGCGATGCCGCGACCGGCACCACGCGTCGCCCCCGCCACCAAGGCCACTTTCCCTCGCAAATCCGCTGTCACGTCTCCGTCCTCCAAGCTAGAACCGAGCGGCGGCCGGCAAGCCGCCTTAGTTGAATATAAACGAATGTTCGTTCATAATAAAACCCAATGCAAGAGGAATTTCATGCCGCGCCGCCGCACCCTTTCCGACGAACAGCTTCTCGCCATGGTGCTGGGCCTGATCCACACCGAGGGGCCGGATGCGGCGACCTTTGCGGCGGTGGCGAAGGCGAGCGGTCTTTCCGGTTCAACGCTGGTCCAGCGTTTCTCGACGAAGGCGGCGATGCTGCGCGCGGCACTGCTCTACGCCTGGGACCGGCTGGATGCGGAAACGGCTCGGCTCGCCGACAGCGTGGCGAAAACGCCGGAGGGCGCCGTCGCGCTGCTCGTCGGCTTGTCGCAGGATTACGGCGACGATGCCGCCGCCTATGGCGAGGGATTGCTTGTGCTGCGCGAGGATTTTCGCGATCCGGTGCTGCGCGCCCGAGGTGCGGCCTGGGGCACGGCGCTGACGGCGGCGATCGCACAATGCTTCGGCTCGGCGAAGGCGCCGGAGACGATCGCCCGGCTGATGCTGTCACAATGGCAGGGATCGCTGACCTGGTGGGGGTTTGGCGCCGACGGCCCGGTGGATGCCTATGTCGAGACGGAACTGCGGCGTTTTCTTGCCGCCGTGGCGTCCTGACCCAGCCCAGACATTTCGCCTAAATTAATAGGCAGTGACCAACATCGCCTTGATAAAATAAAGCAAAGCGACAGTCACGCCGATCGTCGCCGCTGTGAGCAGCAGTCCGATCAGGGTGACCAGACCGTCCCGCTCCATCAGGGCAACGGCCAGGACCACCAGCGAGAACACCGGCAGAATATTGCCGAACGGGATCGGCAGCGCGATCACGACCGCGAGCAGAAAAACAGGAATACCAAGAAGCATCTGCACCTTGGTGCCTGTGAATGCCTCCAGCCGCCCGGCGCGCACGACCTTCTCCACCCGGGCGATCACCGGAACCGCGTGGCCCACGACGAGATCGAGCGTCGCATATGAAACCCGGCGATTCCGGACGACCGCGGGCAGCCACACCTTCCGGCAGCCGGCGACGATCTGGAGGGAGACAAGCGCGAGGGCTGTGCCGAACACCATCCCGAACGGGCCGGGAATCGGGGTCAGCGCCGGGATTGCCAGGAACAGGATCGTAAAAGCGATGCTGGTCGCCCCCATCGCCTCCAGCGCCTCTCCGATGGAGAGGCCGCCTCTCGGCCGGGCGAGTTCCAGCATCTCCCGAAGCCGCGCGGTGGCCACACCCCGCGGTGCGCGTCTATCCCCGTTCTGATCAGGCATCATACCATCCATTCCAGCCGACGGCCGTCACGCAGCCGCGCCGTCCCCGTTCAGGGCGCCGATGATGGCTGCGCAATCCGGGTCTCTGGTATCGAGAAGCTCGACCGGCGAGGTGTGGCCGATCGCAATGCTGACGACTGTGGCCGCCGCCCAGCCGTAGTCGCCGGCCGCACGTTCGACGAGTTGCGGTCCCTGGGATGCCAGGCAAGCCTTGGACTGGCTGACGATCTCAACGGGAAGCCCGGCGCGCTCAACCTGTTGCTGGATCTCAGCCTGCAGCGGATCGATGACAAGCAGGGCAAAAATCCAGCCGATGAAATTCGAAATCATATCTGTTTCCTTTGTTGGTAATGCTTTCCGGCGACAGCGCCCGCTCAAGCGGGCTGCTGCGAACCCCGCGTCTTCAGGAGGCTCCAGGCGACGCCTGCAGCGATGATCGCGAAGGTGATGCCAAGCGAGAGGGCGGCCGGGAATTTTTCAAGACCCAGCAGGTCGGCAAGGAAGATCTTCGAGCCGATGAAGATCAGCACGATGGCGAGCGCGGGCTTCAGGTAGCGGAAGCGATGGATCATCGCCGCGAGCGCGAAGTAGAGGGCGCGGAGGCCGAGGATCGCGAAGATGTTCGAGGTGTAAACGATAAAGGGATCCGTGGTGATCGCGAAGATTGCGGGAACCGAATCGACGGCGAAGATCACGTCGGCCACTTCGACCATCACGAGCGCCATGAACAGCGGCGTGATGAACCAGGTCATCCTGCCGGTACGCGGGTTTGCCTTTCGAACGAAGAACCGCTCGCCGTGATGTTCATCGGTGACGTTGAAGCGGTTGCGCATGAAGCGGACGAGCACGTTCTTCGAGACGTCGGGCTCAGCCTCGCCGACGACCAGCATCTTGATGCCGGTTGCGATCAGGAACGCGGCGAAGACATAGAGAAGCCATGCGAATTCGGCGACCAGCGTCGCGCCGACCCCGATCATGATGGCGCGCAGCACGATCACGCCGAGAATACCCCAGAAGAGCACGCGGTGCTGGTAGAGGCGCGGCACGGCGAAGAAGGCGAAGATCAGGGCGATGACGAAGACATTGTCCAGCGCCAGCGTCTTTTCGACGACGAAGCCTGTCAGATAGGCAAGGCCGGGCTCCGAGCCGAGATACCACCACACCCAGCCACCGAAGGCGAGACCAAGCCCGATATAGAGGGCAGAGAGCCTGATGCTTTCGCCGACGCCGATCTCCTTGTTCTGCTTATGAAGTATACCGAGGTCGAAGGATAGAATGGCGATGACGAGGACGAAAAAGCTCGACCACATCCAGAGCGGCGTTCCCAGCCACTCGGCGAACAAAAACGAGAAATCCAAAGATAGTCCCCTGTCGGCACTGGTTGTCGGAAAAGAGGTCCGACATCGCAAGAGTGCCGAAGCTCTCGCCAGAGGGGCCCGGACCAGCGGGTCGCACCCCAGATGGGATCTCGCTTTTCGGGAATCAAGCAGCGGCCGCGCCAATTCATCGCTGGTGAGAGATCAGGGGCCGCATGTGCGAGTGGGGATAAAGCCGGGGCGGTCGGAAGGCCGGTGCCTTATCAAGCGCTCAGGTCACCTTGCCCCCGCGCTGGGGAAACGCATCTGCAATCGCCGCCCCATCAGGCTTCTTCTTCATCCTTTTCCGCGCCCACGGTCAGCGGCCAGTCGACGACGTAATCCTCAAGATCGTCGATATCGATTTCGTTTTCGTTGATCGTGCGGCCGCGGGCGGAAATGCCGGCAGCATGGACGGTTTCGGGATCGCCGGAGACGAGCGGGTGCCACCAGTAGAGGTCGCGGCCCTCGTTTATCAGCCGGTAGCCGCAGGTCGGTGGCAGCCAGGCGATCTCGGGCACGTTCTCCTTGGTCAGCTGCACGCAGTCCGGCACGAAATCCCAGCGGTTCTCATAGCTGGAGCAGCGACAGCTGTGGCCGTCGAGCAGCTTGCAGCTGACCGAGGTGAAATAGATATCGCCGCTATCCCATTCCTCGAGCTTGTTCAGGCAACAGAGGCCACAGCCGTCGCAGAGGCTTTCCCATTCGGCGGTGGTCATTTCGGCAAGCGTCTTGCTCTTCCAGAAGGGCAGATCGTTCATCGTCCGTTTCTTGCAACAGCGGCCCGCAAATTCACGTGACCGCCACCCTACTCTCTTGTTATCCGCGACAAAATCAATCAATTCTTCAGCATGCTCCTGGTATCGGAGAGCTTTCGGGCCATCGGCCCTCGCGACATGAGGCAGGCGCGATCAGGCGGGAATACAGGACGTGCAGGATCCGGACAACCCTGAAAAAGGGCCTGAAAAGGGTACAGAGAAGCGAGCCGGCGACGCGGCGGGCAGGCGGCCGCCGAAGAGCCGCCACATTCTGCTGCGCATCGATTCCTGGATCGACTCGACCGTCTGGAACGCCGGCTTCCGCGCCGCCGAGATCTGGGAAGACACAACCATCTTCTTCCGCCGCTTTCGCGTGCGCGGCTGGAAGCGCATGGTCTTCGAACTGGCCGGCGAAGGGCTCACGCTCGGCGCGTTCGGCGCGGTGCTGATGCTGGTGCTTGCCCAGCCGGCCTTCGAGGCGACCAAGGAGGACTGGCGCAATCGCGGCGATTTCGCCGTCACCTTCACCGACCGCTACGGCAACGTCATCGGCCATCGCGGCGTCATCCACCAGAATTCCGTGCCGATCGACGAGCTGCCGGATTCATTGATCAAATCGGTGCTTGCCACCGAAGACCGGCGCTTCTTCGACCATTTCGGCATCGATGTCGTCGGCCTCTTCCGCGCGATGGTCACCAACGCCCAGGCTGGCGAAGTCGTCCAAGGCGGCTCGACGCTGACCCAGCAGCTCGCTAAGAACCTCTTTCTTTCCAACGAGCGCTCGCTCGACCGAAAGATCACCGAAGCCTTCCTGGCCCTGTGGCTCGAGGCGAACCTTTCCAAGAAGGAAATCCTCTCCACCTATCTCGACCGCGCCTATATGGGCGGCGGCACCTTTGGTGCTGCAGCAGCGGCGCAGTTCTATTTCGGCAAGAACATCACCGATGTGAACCTTGCCGAGTCGGCGATGCTTGCCGGCCTGTTTAAGGCGCCGGCCAAATATGCGCCGCATGTCAACCTGCCGGCGGCGCGTGCCCGCGCCAACGAGGTGCTGACCAATCTTGTGCAGAGCGGGCTGATGACCGAGGGCCAGGTGATCGCCGCCAGGCGCAACCCGGCAACCGTCGTCGATCGCAACGAGGTGGAATCGCCCGATTTCTTCCTCGACTGGGCTTTCGACGAGGTTCAGCGGCTTTCGCCGCGCTTCCACCAGCATTCGCTGATCGTACGTACGACGATCGACATGGGCATCCAGAAGGCGGCCGAGGATTCCGTCGAGACGTCGCTGCGTGAATATGGCGAGGCCTATCACGCCAAGCAGGGCGCCATGGTGATGATCGAGAACGGCGGCGCGGTCAGGGCCATGGTCGGCGGGCGGGATTACGGCGAGAGCCAGTTCAACCGCGCCACCAGGGCTCTGCGCCAGCCGGGCTCCTCCTTCAAGGTCTATACCTACGCGTTGGCGATGGAGAGCGGGATGACGCCGCAGACGACGATTGTCGACGCGCCGATCTACTGGGGCAACTGGAGCCCGCACAACTACGCGAACCGCTATGTCGGACGCATAACCCTCGAGACCGCGATTGCGCAGTCGATCAACACGATCCCGGTGCGGCTCGCCAAGGAGAAGCTCGGCATCCAGCCGATCCGGGCCATGGCCAAGAACCTCGGCGTCGAAACCCCGATCCGCGACGACGTCACCATCCCGATCGGCACGTCCGAAGTGACGGTGCTCGACCAGGCGACCGCCTATGCCACCTTCCCGGCCGGCGGCTACCAGTCGCGCCGCCACGGCATCAGCCAGATCCTCGATTACGAAGGCGATGTGCTCTACGATTTCGACCGCGACGAGCCGGCGCCGAAACGCGTGCTGTCCGAACAGGCCGACGCCTATATGAACCAGATGCTGTCGCGCGTTCCCTATGTCGGCACGGCGCGAAAGGCGGCACTCGACAACGGCATCGTGACGGCGGGCAAGACCGGCACGACCCAGGCCTATCGCGACGCCTGGTTCGTCGGCTTCACCGGCAACTACACCTGCGCCGTCTGGTTCGGCAATGACGACTACACCTCGACCAACGAGATGACCGGCGGCTCGCTGCCGGCAATGACCTTCAAGCGCGCCATGGATTATGCTCACCAAGGCATCACGCTGCGCGCCATCCCCGGCATCCAAAATCCCCTGCCCTCGGAAAAGGATCTCGCCAAGACCGTTGCCGCCAAGCCGGAGGACGGATTGCCGCAGCTCATCCGGCCTCGCATGCTCTCGGTTCAAACGACCGAGATCCTCAAGAAGCTCGGCGAGAAGCTGAAGAATGCCGCGCCGCTCGCGCCGGCGAAGGTGGCGAGCGCCGAATAGACGACGGGGTATGTCACAGCGCGGCATTCCACCCCGCCAGAATCAGTGGTAACCCTGTCATCCCGGTTTCCAAGGTCATGACGTGTTTCGATTCCCCCTTTTCATCCTGATCACGCTGATCGTCGCCTTCGGCGGCGGGATCATGATTTCGCTTTATGCGCTGGATGCGACACAGGGTTTCGGAGCGATCAAGCTCGGCGCCTGGGAGGCCTTTCCGGCCTTGCAGACGGTCGATGCAGATCCTTATGCCAAGTCGCACCGGGCACGCGCCGGCAAGCTGCTCTACGGCAGCGCGGAGGGGCTGACCTTCACGGCGAGCGTCGACGACGAAGGGGCACGGCTGAATGCCGGCTGCCGCTACCGCATCAGCGGGCAGACGCCGCCCGCCCGGCTCTGGACCCTGTTTACGGCCGACAATGGCGGCAATCCGGCGGCGGTGAAGACCGGGCTTCCCGCGGCGCTCAATTCCTGGACGGTGCTGCGCCAGCCCGACAGCAGCTTTTCGATCGAGATTTCCGCCGTCGCCCAACCGGGCAACTGGCTGGCCCTGCCGCAGGCCGGCACTTTCCGGCTGGTGCTGACGCTGTTCGACACGCCGACCGCCGGCAGCTCCGGTGTGATCGACCTCGCCATGCCGAAACTCACCAGAACCGGATGCGGCAATGCTTAGGATGCTCTTCGCCGTCCTGACCGGTCTTTTCGGCGCAGCGCTGCTGCATCTCGTCATCATCCTTTCGCTGCCGCACTTCACCGGCAGGGATGCGGCGACGCGCGTGGAGGCGGAAGGCGAACTCAACAATTTCTATCTGCTGAACGACCAATATGACGAGGCGGGCCTTGCCAATCGCGACCCCTTCGTGCGGACCGCCGTCTGCGCCTTTGACGTCGAGGATGGGCCGGTGCATTTCACCGCCAAGGGCAATGTGCCCTTCTGGTCGATCGCCATCTACGACAGCGCCTCTAATGAGGTCTTCAGCATGAACGACAGGACCTCGGTCGGCGGCGCGCTCGACGTCCTGGCAGGCGGTCCGATCCAGCTGACGGACCTGCGCAAGAACCTGCCGCGAGAGCTGGAACAGGCGATCCTGGTAGAAATGGCGCGGCCGGACGGTTATGCCGTGCTGCGGACGCTGGCACCGCAGGCAAGCTTCGATGAAGCAGCGCGCAATTTCCTGATGGAAGCGGGCTGCGAGCAATTCACCACCCGCTAGGTGCCCGGATTTGCGACCACGCGCTGGAGTTGAAGAAGCGCCTATTTTTTGCTGGCGCGCGGCGCAGGCGCCGGGCGTTGTTTCGAGCTCTCGGCGAGCCGCTCGTAGCGGACCCCGGTGAACCAGAGGATCTTGGCTTCGCGCGGTTCCTTGTCCAGGCGACGCGGCGCCCGCGGCCGCCGATCCGCCAATGCGACTACTATTGCCATTCTCGTCTCCATGCACTGCCCGAGACGGATGAACTTGCGATGGATTTCACCCTGCCCGCCAATCTGCGGGCCGGCGCGTCCTGCGGTGCCGGCATGACCGGACCGAGGGCATTCGCGCCTTTCCCACGGCACCTGACTGAAATACCGTGATGCGGAGTTTCAACGATCCAAACACTCAAATCGCGTCGTTCCTGTCCGAATTGAGACACATGACAGTTAACAGTTTACTAATATTCAGCGGAAGCCAAATACAGTTTCAGTGACTTCTTCTTCAACGCGTGAGGAGTCGATTTGGTTTCATGCCGCTTGCTGAAAATCCGGACGCTAGCAACAATATAAAATCGGAAGCAATTCAATAAGTTGATGGCGAGGGGAGTGCTCTATCTGCGGCAAACGGCGCCGGTGTTGCAAATATGTGGCACAAAGATATTCGTTGCGGCAGGCCACTATCGGCATTGTTTCCTTCAGCGCAAGACTACACGTCGGGGCGACGGGTGCTTGCAGTTCCCGCCACGGTCGAAGCGGCTGGAAGCATCGGCCTGACCTTTATCGTTGCGGCACTTTTGTTCACTGCGGCACGCGTTGGTCGTCGTCGGCCCCGATCAGGAGGAAGGACCGAGCTGTTTCATCTGCCGCCGCGGCGGCGGCGGAAACTGCCGCAGTGCCTCTGAGAGCCGACGATCCGTCCATCGCCGGCCAGTCGTCTGGCCACACGTTTTGCGTGTACATATCCGGCACATTTTAATAAAATCTTCAGCATGCATTAACCGTATCGGTGTAGGGTTTGTTCATATCCGTGTGGTCCGACAGGCGTTCCGCCAGCGCTTTCGGCCCGTGGTTTCCCTTGGTTCTGCGTTTTCAGGGTGTGCTTGTGCGTGACCGGTTTCGAGACCTAGAGGGCCCGTTGGCCGTCAGGAAAAAGGACGTGGTGCTAATGGCGACCGTCAGCAGTTTCGAGAGCCTGTCTCGGCCGACACGATCCGAGCTGCGTCAATTCGCCGAACTTTTCATGCCGCTGTTCCAGGCTTCCTCCGACGAGGCCAAGCGCCAGGCAGTCGCCGCCCTTTCCCAATGCGAGACCATGCCGGCAGCCGTGGCGCTGTTCATCGGCAATCAGCCGATCGAGATCGCCGCGCCTTTTCTTGCCGCCTCGAAGGCTATTGCCGACGACACGCTGATCACTATCGCGCGCATGCAGGGGGCGGCGCATGTCAAGGCGATCGTCAGCCGCCACTCGCTCTCGCCGAAGGTCATCGACGCGCTTGTGGCTTTACGCCAGACCCAGCCGCGTCCCGCGGCCCCCGCGGCGCCGATCAGGGAATCGGTGGCTGTCCCGCTTTCGCCAGTCCAGCCGGAGAGCAACGAGGCCGAAGCGCTGGAGGAGCAGCGCCTCGCCAATGAAGAAGCGTTGCGTGGCCGAATCCTCGATCTTGCCGGCCATCTCGGGCGCGACGATCAAGACAGGCTCGGCCTGCGCACGCTGACCGACATCCAGGAGGCGCTGCTGGTGCGCTTCGCCCGCTCGCGCGAGGCGGCGCATTTCGCAACCGCACTCGCCGACGCGCTTTCCGCCAGCCGCTGGCTTGCCGAACGCATCATGCTCGACCTGTCCGGCCAGCAGCTCGCCACGACGCTGACGAGCCTCGGCATGGGCTTTCTAGACGCAGTCTTCGTGCTGGAAAGGTTCTATCCGCACCTTGCCGAACAGCAGCACAATGTCACGCGCGGCTGGATGGTGCTCGATGCGCTCGATCCGGAAGAATGCCACGACCGGGTAGAGGCCTGGCGGCGCGCCGATCGCTATACCTATAAGCCCGAGGCAGCCGGCTCCCGGACATCTCAAGAAACGGAAAACCACCGTTTCCTCCAGCAGGCGCCGGCGCAGCGCGACATGCGCAGGCTCGGACGGCGGTCACGCTGAGCAGACGAAGGCTCGGCTCTCAGCTCTCCCCCGCCAGCGGGATCACGTCGCCCAATTCCTCCGCCTCCAGCTCAACGATCCAGAGATCGGGGTCGAAGCGGCGTTCGCGCTCCAGCATCGCCCGCACCGCCTGCGGCTCGCTGCGCGCGAGACGGATTTCGAACAGGCGGTCGCGAACCTCGTCTTCGCCGAAGGCGGTCTGCGGCGCCGGCGCATAGAGCGTCTCCAGTCCGTCGCGAAAGTGCTGGCGGATGAAGATCGCGCCTGCCTCCTCCGCGCCCTTCTTCTCCACAGCGGCGAAATCGCCATTTGCGAAGACGCGGCGCAGAATGGAGGATACGAAGATGTCGGCGCGTAATCTCATCGGCGCGGTATAGAGCCTTTCCGAGTTAGATTGAAGCATTCTGTTGGCTCAGACGGAGTCGGATGGTCGACTGGCCGGCGCGTCGTAGACCAGTTCTACGACCAAGCCGGCCGTCGATCAGCCGGCCCGTTTCAACCAACCCGAAGGGTCGGGCAGAATGCTTCAATCTAACTCGGAAAGGCTCTAAGACCGGCGCGCGCGCGCCGGCAATGCGCAGTCGAGCCTCGACCGATGCGTCAGACCTTTACCGCCAGCCGCAGGCCGCCCCAATGGCGGCCCCGCACGATGATCGGAGCGGAGATGTCCTTCATCATCACGAAATTGCCGCCGCCCATGTCGCGCCGATAGGTCTGGACGAGGAAAGGCGCAGTGCTGCGGCCAGCGGCAAGGCCGACGCGGTCGGCGAAGATGCGGCGATTGCGGCAATTGGCAGTGTTCCAGACGACGTCGCCCGGCCGCTGCGGCTGCGAGAATTTCCGGTTATGGGTCGGCAGATAACCGTTTTCGTCGACCGCCGCGCAGAAAGCGACGCGCTCGTCCAGGGCGGCGACGGGCTCCTGGATCGGTGGCAGCAGGCGGTCGGTGAGTTCGGTGAAGGCGGCCATCATCTGCGCCGGATCGGTGCCGGGTATTGGCCTGTAGCGTCGGTCGAAGAGGGCTTCGAGGCCGATCTGCCCCTCGGCGACAGCGCGTTCGAAAGCGCCCGATATCTGCCTTGCCACCGATTGCGCTTCCTCGATCCAACGGCTGTCGGCGGTCTTGACGCCGGCGCTTGCCGTTAGCTGGACAAGCGTTTCCGAAAGGCCGACGACGCTGTCGACGCGTTTTGCCGCCTGCTGCAGCCTGACATTCGAACCGGCGACCTCGCCGGACATTTCGCCGAGCTTCTGGACGAAACCGGCGCATTGCTGGTCGACCGCCTCGGTGGTGTTGGCCATGACGGTCGAACTATCGAGAATTCGGGTGATGACATGTTCCATGCTTTCGAAGGCGCCGCGCATCGCCTCCGATTTGTCGCGCACGCCGGCGGCGCTTTCGCGCGCATCGCCGCCGACCGCCGACAGCCGGTCGATCTTAACCCGCAACTCATCCAGCGTGTCCTGAATGGAGCCGGTCGCCTTCGAGGTCTGCAGCGAAAGTGCGCGCACCTCGGCGGCGACGACGGCGAAACCCTTGCCCGCATCGCCGGCGCGTGCCGCCTCGATCGCGGCATTCAGCGCCAGGAGATTGGTCTGGCGGGCAATGGTGCTGATCTCCTCGGCAATCTTGTCGACATCGGCAAGCGATTTCGCGAAGCCGGCGATTTCAGCGCCGATGACGTTGGAGGACTGAACCATATGGCCTATCTCGGCAACGGAGCCCGTCAGGCGGTCGGCCGATTCCTTGAGCATCTGGCGGGCTTCGGCCGCCGTGCGGTCGGTCTCGCGCAGCGACAGGGCGACCGAGCGATTGGTCTCGGCAATCGAAAGCGCGGTGCTGGTGACGTGATCGAAGGCGGTGGCATGGCGCGCCGACAGCGCTGCCATGTCCTGAATGGCACCGGCAATATCGACGAGATCGATGCCAAGGGTGGAGGCTTCCTCGGCAAGGCGCTGCAGGATGTGGCGCACTCCCTCGCGACCAGGGCCTTCCGCTTCGACCGCCGGTTCTCCGGCCAGATCGTCTTTCGCCTTCAGCGCATGCATGACCGACGTTCCCCCGCCTCAATTGGCAAAGCTTCGGACAACATGGTTAATAAGTTGCAAACAGCGCCCGGACCTTAGACTTAGGTTGCAGCATCCGGATCGACTTTTCGGCTGCACCACTTGGCACAAATGGTTCAGATCGCGCCGATTTCCTTCAGTTTCTTCAGCACCGCCTCATTCGGCTCGCCGTTTTCGGGGAGGTTGTAATGCTTCTGGAAGTGGCGGATGGCGGCGCGGGTCTGTTCGCCGGCAACACCGTCGACGCCGACATTGGCATAGGCCATGTTGGAAAGGCCCTTCTGGATCTTCAGAACCAGGTCGACATTGGTAAGCTCGGTGGACGGGAGCTGTTTTGCGGCTGATGGAGCTGTCTTGACCGTCTTTTCGGCGCTGCGGATCGCAGCGGCGACCGGGTCTTCCGCCGCCGCCTTCGAAGTGACATCCTCACGCGGCTTTTCCACGGGCACGGTCGAGGGGCCGGCAGCGTCGGTTTTCAGCGCAGCCAGCACTTCCGGCGTCGCTTCCCCGGTCTGAGACATGCCGACGGTCTCCTGGAAGAACAGGATGGCGGCGCTGGTGCGGGGGCCGATGATGCCGTCGGCGGTGCCGTTATAGAGGCCGCGGCGCACCAGCTGCTGCTGGATGTCCATGACAAGCGCGCTCGGCTGCTGGAGGGGTGCGGCGGGAGCCGGTGTCGCGCTGGTGGTGGCGGCGTCCTCCGGCCGTTCGATCCGGAAGGTAGTGACATCAGTCGGTTGTTCGTCGGCCGGACGGCGGGCGCCGAGCACGTTTGAAGACTGCGGATCGCGGGTACGGAAAATCGGGTGCGGATGCAGGCCAGGCTGATACCAGAGCGCATTGGCCGCAACGAAAGAGAAGATGACGAAAAAGGCGATCGTGCCGCCGGCGACCGACGGATTGCGGCCGATAACGCCGCCCAGCGCAGATGCGCCCTGCAGGCCGAGACCGCCTAGCGCAGATGCGCCCTGGAGGCCGAGGCCGCCAAGAGCAGCCGCACCCGACACGACCAGACCCGGCTGCTGCCGTCGCTTGTTTCCCTTAGGCGATTTTCGCTTGCGCGCGGCCATCGAAAAGCCCCTCTTCCAATTCAGCTCCGATACCGACCGCGTCCTTCAGCCGCGGCGGGAATTCGACTGTCGCCCCATGGCCGGCATCGTCGGCGCGCCGGGCGCCCGAGCCGTCCACCGCGATCTCGATGGTGATGATCGTACCCTCGCCCGGCTGGCTGGCAATGGCGAAATTGCCGCCATGCAGCGCCACCAGCCCCTTGACCAGCGAGAGGCCGAGACCGCTGCCCTCAAAGCGGCGGGTGTAATCGTTCTGGATCTGGACGAAGGGCTGGCCGAGCATTGCCAGCTTGTCGGCGGCAATGCCGATGCCGGTATCGCTGACCGTCAGCTTCAGGATGCCGTCGCGGGCCGCCGCATCGACGGAGACGACGCCGCCGGCCTCGGTGAATTTCACGGCATTGCCGACGAGATTAATGAGGATCTGCTGGATGGCGCGCTGATCGGCGACGATCTCGCCGAGGCCGCGCTGAATCCGGCTCGTCAGGGTTACGCCCTTGGTCTTGGCCTGCAATGCCAGCATCGATTCGCAGGATTTGACGGAGCTTGCGATATCGAAGGCTTCGAGAATGAGTTCGTAGCGGCCGGCTTCGATCTTGCTCATGTCGAGCATGGTATTGACGACCGACAGCAGATGCGCGCCGGATTCGCGGACGAGGCCAACATATTCACGCTGGCGGTCGTTTTCGAACTTGCCGAAATATTCGCCGATCAGAATATCGGAGAAGCCGAGAATGGCGTTCAGCGGCGTACGCAGCTCATGGCTGACGGCGGCGAGGAAGCGCGACTTGGCATCGTTTGCCGATTCGGCGTCGGCCGCACGGCTCTGGGCTTCGGCCCGCAGCTGCTGCTCGACGGAGACGTCGCGCAGCTGGGCGATGACGGCGGCAAGCTCGCCATCGCCATCGCGGCGCGCCGTCATGTCCATTCTCAGATAGGCGAACTGACGCTGATCGCGCGAGACCGAAGGCCGGTCGAGGCGCAGATCGACGCTTGCAGCATCTTCGCCGCGCCTGAGCTCATCGAGCGCCTGCAAGAACAGAATACGGTCGGAGATATGCACCTGCTCCAGAAAGCCCCTGCCCTTCGGATCGCGCATCCAGGCGAGGAAATCGCGCCGGTCGCGGCCGCCTATGGTGGCGACGCTGCCATGTGGATCAAGGAACAAGACGAGGCCCGGGGTGACGGTGAGGAAGAAATCCTCAGCCGACTGTGTGGCAATGCCGGCGGACGAGCCCTGGCGGGCAAGCGCGATGCTGCCGACGGCGGAAAAGAGGAAGGCGGCGCAGACCATGGCGACACCGGCCGGCAGCGCGACGGCCGGGCTGGTGACCGTCGACAGACCGACAGGCGCGGCAACCAGAGCGGCCGACGAGAGCAGCACGAGGCGGCGCAGAATCGTAAGCTCGCGCTGGCGCACGGCTTCGCCGCCGCCCGTCCGGGAAAGCCAGCCTGTCGCCGCCCGGTCTACGAGCGCCGTCACCCAGCCGCCAATGTCACTCAATACTCGCACGCAATACCCGCCCAAAAAGGCTGTTTGTCGATCCGGACAATAGGCCCCCGCGACTTAAGGAAAGGATAAGGCAAAAGCGCTGTTCACAGCCAGAAAGAGCAGAAATTCCCGTTTTGAAGCATCCGCGGGCTCCTTTGCCTTTTGTGGTTAATAGCCGGTAAGCGGCGGATTTCCTTCATATTTCAGCATCGCGTTAACTCCTGTGGCAAGGCGAACCGGCAAAAGTCCTGCAATTGCAGGCAGGTGCTGCCCTGATGCTTAACGACGATCGATCGCATTCGAATTAAATGCGGCTCAAATCCGCGTCGCTAAAATTTGAATTAAATTTGCCGCAAATGCGCGCGAGTTTCGAAAAGCGGCATTCGCAACTCGCCGATAGGGTGAAAGCACACCGGACAACCGGCCTGATTCGGCGACAGAACCGGACGGGAAAACAGGATGGGCAACGACAATGTGGTTTCTGATCAAAGGATCCTTCTGGTTTGGCCTTGTGCTCGTGCTTCTTTCCGTCTTCAGCACGGAGGGATCCGACAAACTGGCCCGCGGCCCGCAACTGCAGCTTTCCGATGCTTTCACGGCGGCGAGCGGCGCCTATGACTATCTCACAGGCATGTGCTCGGAAAAGCCGGAGGTCTGCGCCAAGGGCACCGAGACCCTGACGGCGCTCGGCTACCGGGCCCGCGAGGGCGCCCGCGTCGCTTATGAACTTCTCGACAGCCAGTTCACCGACGAGCCGACGACGAGCGCAAGGCCTGCCGAACCGGCTAACCGTGCGGCACCTGCCATACCCTCTCTCGCCTCCCCGTCCGATCAGGAGAAGATGCGCGAGGCGAAGGCTGCTCTCAACCAGCCGATGCCTTACCGTCCACCGGTCGACGACGAGGCCGAGACCGTCGTAACCGGCGCAATTCCGCTGCCGACGCCGAAGCCGGCGATCTGACGAGATCGCGCGGGCAGCCGCCCGCCATCCATTGCGACTGTTCGACCTATTGAGGCGATTTTGACCGCGAGACCGCGCCTCGCTGGAATTTCCTGAGCTTGCATCGGTGGTCCGCATGACGCGGAAATGCCCCATGCCTGACGTGCCTGCCCTGTTTAATTCAGCATGTTGCTGCGCCGTGAGGATGCCCATCCCTCACGGCGTTTCTTTTGCGCGCGTGCCGCGATAACGACATGCGCAAACACAAAAGCGCAAGCGCAGGCAAATCTGAACAGGCCGCCGCACGCTTTAACGGTTCAAATCTGCCGATCTTTCACCTATATGCACATCTAGAGCATGTCCGGTCGCAAAATCGCCGTGTCGTTTTGCTGACATGCCAATGGTGAAAGGCTTTCCATGGCATCCCTCGACCAGATCATCGACGACTTCACCTTCCTGGACGATTGGGAAGACCGCTACCGTTATGTCATCGAACTCGGCAAGGCGCTGCCCGAGCTCGCCGAGGAGAAACGCACCTCAGAGAACAAGGTGATGGGCTGCGCCAGCCAGGTATGGCTGGTGACGCATACGTCGGGCGATCCGGAAGACCCGGTCATGAGCTTCGAGGGCGACTCCGACGCGCATATCGTGCGTGGCCTCGTCGCCATCGTGCTTGCCACCTATTCCGGCAAGCCGGCTTCCGAGATCGCTGCGCTCGATGCCTTCGAGATCTTCTCGAAGATCGGCCTGGTGGAGAACCTGTCGTCGCAGCGCTCGAACGGGTTGCGCTCGATGGTGAAGAGAATCCGGGAAGAGGCAAAAGTCCGCGCTGCGGCTTGAGCGTGATGTTTCGATTCGCACGAGAAGTGGCGGGCCGAGCAATTCCGGGAACGGCCATGCCGTCCGATAGAGTATATTAACACTTGCTTATAGTGCGAGAATACATTCCGTGTCGCGCTTGAAAGCATAACACCCGCTTCGTCAAATATCCCGTCCACACCTGCTTCGGTTGCGACCGGCCGCGTGGACAGGACCGCACCCGGAACGGCTCACGGTCGTCGGCATCATGTTCGCGAAAAAACAAAAAAGCCGGGTACTCGACCCGGCTTTTGTCGTTGTCTGCTTTCGAAAAGCTCAGCCGCGGCCGCGCTTGCGGCGCTGACCCAAGCCCATCTCCTTTGCCAGGCGCGAACGCGCTTCGGCATAGGCGGGCGCCACCATCGGGTAGTCGGTCGGCAGGTCCCACTTTTCGCGGTATTCTTCCGGCGAAAGACTGTGATGCGTCATCAGGTGACGCTTGAGGGACTTGAAGTTGCCGCCACATTCCAGGCACGTAATCTGCTCGTCCTGTACGGACTTGCGGACAGAGACTGCAGGCTTCTGCTTTTCGACAACGGCCGCAGCGGGCTGCGGTACGGACGTGTTGCTCAGTGCCGAATGCACGTCGGAAATCAGATTCGCCAGGTCGCTGACCGGGACAACATGGTTGCTGACATAAGCCGCGACGATGTCGGCCGTCAGTTCCACAAGCAGCTCCGGCGCATTGCCGGTCGCCATATCCGTCATATTTCTTCTCCTGTTAGCATGCTCAAACGATCTTTGACTGTCACGTCAAAGACCCGCCTCGTAGAAGCGAACAGCAAAAGCACAGGAAGCAATCTTCTGTTTCGAAAAACGTGAAATCCACCCCTAGATTCCGAAGTCCGAGACCTGTTCTTATACTGCCTGACCGAAAACCACTACCGTCTTGCTCCAGGCGATGGCCCCAGTTAGACATTAAAAATGAAAACTGAGGGACTTGGAAGCAGTACGATTGTAATTCACAATCAGAATTCTACTTGCATTTTCAAATACCATCGTTTGGCCGAAAGGCCAATTATTATTTGTCGTTTTTCTTGAGAAAAAATGGCTGACGAAGAATTATAGGACTTTAGGCCAAGCTTTACTCACAGCTTCCTGTGCATAAGTTCGACGTAAAATAGGTTAAGACGCCAAGCATGGGCTGAGAGAGTTGCCGTGGTCAAGCCGGCGAGCGAGAGAGACGCGTCAGCAGCCGGACGACCGAACCGTGCAGGATGAAGAGCAGAAGCGTCAGCGGCCAGAGCAGGCAGGCGAGAATTCCGGCGAGACGATGAAACGTCAAACCGGCATGATTGGCCCAACCCTCCAGCAGCGTGACCGCCATGGCGGTCACGGCCACGAGGCCGTAGAGCAGGACGATTGCGGCTTCAAACACCAATGGCTCCTCAATGCACGTAACATTAACCCTAACAGAGAACCCTTAATAGATGTAAAAGCAGACGTCTTTTCTGATTGCTGCATGCCGCGATTCCGGCGGCGCGGCGCCGGAGGCTTGATGAACCAAGGACGGCGCACCACATTTCTCGCAAAACGGAACCGCCCCTCGGCAAAAGGAGCACGTCATGTCCGAAACTGCAACCACCGCCAAGATCCATAAAACCGACGCCGAATGGAAAGAGCAGCTGACGCCCGAGCAATACCGCATCACGCGCCAGCACGGCACGGAACGCGCCTTCACCGGTCCCTATTGGGATTCCTTCGAGACCGGGCTCTACCGTTGCGTCGGCTGCAACGCGCCGCTTTTCCGCTCCGACACGAAATTCGATGCCGGCTGCGGCTGGCCGAGTTATTTCGAAGCGGTCTCGCCCGATGCGGTGACCGAACATCGCGACACGACCTACGGCATGGAGCGCATCGAAATCCGTTGCGGCTCCTGCGACGCCCATCTCGGCCACGTCTTTCCCGACGGCCCGCCGCCGACCGGCCTGCGCTACTGCATCAATGGCCACGCCATGGTGTTCGAGCCGGGGGAATAGGCGC
The DNA here is from genome assembly GCF_900094625.1 of Rhizobium aethiopicum. Classification (GTDB taxonomy): domain Bacteria; phylum Pseudomonadota; class Alphaproteobacteria; order Rhizobiales; family Rhizobiaceae; genus Rhizobium; species Rhizobium aethiopicum. The sequence goes on from NZ_FMAJ01000012.1 coordinate 151,666, forward strand.
GAGCCAATGTCGGCTATCCGCCGCCCGTCCGTCAACGGCGATCACCGCGTCGCGTCGCCAACTCTGATCAGCCGCTAGGCCTCTCCTTCAGGCGAGGCTGGCGAAGAGATAAAAAGAACGGGCCCGAACGTCCGAGCCCGTTCGCACTCAGTCATGCGGCCGATAATGGGTGGTTATGACTGAACCAGATGCTGCCCGCCGCGAGAGCAGCGACGACCAGGCCGACAATCACATGCGCCCACATGGCCGCTGTCACGGCCGAAAAGCCGAGGACCCACGGAGCAATCACAGTCCATAGTCCGAGGACCAGGTTGCACCATTCCTCGGCCTCATAGAAAGCGTAGAGAGCGGCAACGGCGATCAGGGCGATGACCGCGCCAACGATCCAGGCATTCCAGGCGGCATAGGTCTCAGCAGCGAAACCGAAGAGCCAGGGCGAGATGAAAAGGCAAAGACCGGCAACGATATTGACGATATCGAAAGCGGTCCGGTTGTTGGAAGACAGAGACTTCAGCATCGATCATTTCTCCTTCTCGGTTGGTTGCATCATCAATGGCCGCCTTCTGCGGGCAGAAGACGGTTGCGGCAGGAGCGCTTGAATCACCATCGCCGCAAAGCTCGGTTATCGTGTCGTGGGAAGCCAGAAATGAGATGCGGCCGACGCTCTTCCCCTGGAACTGCTGAACTGTGAAAGGAAGACGGCTGCGCCGATTGTCGTTCGAGGCGCGGAGGCGGGAGATCGGTGCTGTGTTTTCGCGGTGTGTATGTCCGATAGTCCCCATCGTTTATCCTCCCCAACCTGGTGAAGGATGAGCGACGGCCGGCGAGGTGACCGGCCGCCGCACTCGTCAGCTTCTGATCGCGATGCGCTTGACCTGTGACTGCGCCTTTTCGGTCTTAGGCAGAGTGACGGTCAAAACGCCGTTCTTGAAGGTGGCGTCGACCTGGTCCTCCTTGACCTCGGCGCCGAGCGGAATGCGTCGCTCAAAGCGGCCGTAGTAGCGCTCCGAAAACTGCCTTTCCTTGTCTTCCGTTTCCGAACGCTTCTCACCCTTCAGCGTGAGCACGCCGTCATTGATAAAGACCTCGATGTCCTTTTCTTCAAGACCGGGTACTTCGGCCGTGATCTTGATTTGTCTGTCGGTGTCCGAAATCTCGAGGCTCGGCCAGCCTGCACCGAAGCCGCTGGCGCCCCGAAGCGACGGCAGACCGGGGCCAAAGCCGCGAAAGACGTCGTCGAACAGCCGGTTGACCTCGCGGTGGAGCGACAGGAAAGGATCGCGGTCGTCGTCGCGAAGGAGACTCGGCATCTGGTTGCCGTTGTTGCGGCCCCAGGGAATCAAATCACGAACACTCATGGCTTTACTCCTTTCTGGTGGTCCTTCGGCATTCCGGAAGCCTAGGCCGCCTGCGTCTCGGCCGCGATCTGCTTTGTCCCGGCCTTCGGCGTTGTTCCGATGTCGATTTGGCGCGGCTTCATCGCTTCGGGAATTTCGCGCTTGAGATCGATCGTCAGCAGACCATTGGCAAGACCGGCGTCGACAACCTTGACATGATCGGCCAGTTCGAACCGACGCTCGAACGAGCGTCCGGCAATGCCCCGATGCAGGTACTGAACATCTTCGCTGTCTGCCCTCTGCCCCGATACCATGAGCATGTTCTGCTCTTGAGTGATTGCCAACTCATCGTGCGAGAAGCCCGCCACCGCCATAGCTATGCGATAGTCGTCCTCACCGGTCTTGACGATATCGTAGGGCGGCCAGTTGTCGATTGTCTCGGCGCGGCCCGCAGCCTCAAGCGCGTTCAACATCCGCTCAAAGCCGATGCTCGACCGGAACAGGGGAGAGAAATCGAGGTTTGTTCTCATAACCATATCCTCCTTGCAAGCAACATGGACACAAGGAGACGCCAAGAGCGACTGGCGTCTCCTGGACTTTGTGTCGACCCCTATTTGGCGATCAACAATGCTAATATAATTCAGTGTCTTACGGTTTCAAGAGGACCGAATTTCTCGTCGAGAAAAATTGACCTTTTCTAAGGCGCCACCATATGTTTTGGAGCTTGAGCGAGGAGCAATGGCTATGACACTGACTTCGAACGACGTCGTCGCCGTCCTTGGGCCCATCGACAAAACGCTTGTGGCTGAGATCATCGCGACAGGTGCAACCCAAGCCGAGCTTGCCGAGGCGTTTGCATGGGCCAACAACGACGAGGCCCTGATGGGTGAGGGCCGGCATCTGCCGACCGGGAGGGTTGCTGCGCTAGTTGACCTGCTGAGGTCCGACGAAGAGGAACCGGATTAGAAAGACGGGGATCCGCCTTCCCTGCACCGTGTCTCATCAGGCCGTGGTGAGCACGCGGACATCCCCCTGTCGATTGATCACATCGACCACGACCTGGTGTCTCGACCGGCGGATGGCCACGTCAACCGAGCCATTGCCGATCAGCAGACGTCGCAAGATCACCTCATCGAGGAAAGAAGGAAGCCGCGGCACGCTGAAGCTGATCTGCAAGCTATTCGGATCGAAGTCGAGGCCGAGGCAGGATTGCAGCAGCGACAAAGGGGCTGCTGCCGCCCATGCTTGCGGCGAGCAGGCGACCGGATAAGAGGTCGGTCCCCGCGCGCGCTGACGTGGCAGGCCGCAGAGGAGTTCGGGAAGCCGCCGCAGGTCGATATAGGTCGCAGCGGCAAACAGGCCCTCGAAGATCTGCGCGGCCTCGGCCCGATAGCCATAGCGGGCAAGGCCACTGGCGATCAGGGCATTGTCATGTGGCCAGATCGAGCCATTGTGGTAGCTCATGGGATTGTAACGTGCTTCGGTCGAGGGAATGGTCCGGATGCCCCAGCCACAGAAAGACGGGGCACTCATCAGGGTGCGGGTCACCTGTGCGACGCGTTCAGGATATGCAATACCGGTGAACAGAGCATGGCCCGCATTAGAGGAGCGGATCCTGCAGGGCCGTTTATCGCCGTCGAGGGCCAGCACATAGGTGCCCAGCTCCTCATCGAAGAAGCTCACGTCAAAGGCGCGGCGCAGTCCCTCCGCACGCGCGAGAAAGCTCGCCGCGCGTTCCGGCTTGCCCCTTCGCCGGAAGATTTCAGCAGCACTTTGCCAAGCGCCGTAGACATAGGCCTGGACTTCGGCGATCGCGATCGGGCCTCGGGCCAATGTACCATCGGCATGGAAGACCGAGTCGTGGCTATCCTTCCACGCCTGATTGATCAGTCCTTCTTGCGTCAGCCGCCCGTATTCGACGAAGCCGTCGCCATCGCGATCCCCATGTTCGTCGATCCACGTCAGTGCCGCTTCGAGATTCGGCAGGAGATGGTCGATCGTCGCAAGATCACCGGTTCGTTGAAGATAGTCGCCGGCCAGCATCACGAACAGCGGCGTCGAGTCGATGCTGCCGTAGTAACGCCGGAATGGAACCTCGCCAAGTTCGGCCATTTCGCCGCAGCGCACTTCGTGCAGGATCTTGCCGGGCTCGGCGTCCGAGGCAGGATCAACGTTCGTTGCCTGGTTGGCTGCCAGATGACCGAGAACCCCGCGGGCGATCTCCGGATCGAGCCACAGTGTCTGAAGCGCCGTGATCAGGGCGTCGCGGCCGAAAACAGTGCTGAACCAGGGAATACCGGCATAAGGATAGGGGCCTTCTGGCTTGTCGGTGATCAGCATGTATAGGTCGGAAGCGCTGCGCCGCGCGACTTCGTTAAAGACCTCGTTGGATGTTGCGATCGACGCCGCGCGTGCGGAAGAGGCGCGCAATGCGCGGCGGGCATCCCGCAAGGCAAGGAAGAAGGAAAGGCGGCTCAGCCGGTCGGCGGAGGTATGGTCGCAGCCGATCTGAATGAAGAGCGATTTGGTCTCGTGCGGCTCCAGATGGAAGTCGTAAGTGACGAGATCGCTACCTATCTCAGCAGGTTCCGGCATGAACGAAAGGCGTGTCGACCGCTTGCGATCGTCCAGACCAACGTAGGAAAGCAGGATCCAATCCTGTTCCACGACGGCGGGAAGATGGCGCCCTCTCCTTGCCCTTGCGGTGCCGCGGACTTCGAAAAGATCAGCGAAATCGGCCCCGAAAGCAATCTGGATGCGAACATGTTGCCGCCGCTCATCATAATTCCTCACGGCCAGCCGTTCATAACAACAGGCATTCCAGAGAAAGCGCGATCTGCGCAGATGAATCTGGTCGTGGCCCAGAACCAGCCTTCCCTTCTCATCGAACTGATCAGGATTGGTGAGATCGCAGGTGAGCGTGGCATTGTCATCTCGCAGCGTCGACGACAGAAGCATCGGCCGCTGTCCATTGATCGTCAGGTAAAGATGCGAGAGATGACGGGTGTCCCGGTGGAAAAGGCCCTCCGGACTGCCGGGACCGGAAAGAGCATCGCCATTATGGTCGAAGACGGCGAAAGTATCGCCGTGCTTCAAGGTGCGCGGCCGGCGCTCCTGCAACGATGCGGTGGCCGGAATGAAGAACTGAGCGACCGGCACCGCCAGGCCTGACGATGCTGTGGCGGGGTTACTGTCCGCAGACACGTTCGACATGTCTCCTCCTTGCCTCAGGCGACAGCCTGCAGGTCCAGCGCTTGACCATTCGACCGGCCAATCGGCGCGGCTTTGATGCGAACGCCCGGCAGGTTGCGATAGATGTCGAGATAGTCGCACGCCATTCGTTGTGCGGTGAAGCGCTTTTCAAACGCGGCCCGCACCTTGCGCCGATCGAGGCGGAGCGCCCATTCGACGTTTTCAGCCGCCTCGGTGACGCTGTCGACCAGTATGCCGGAGATGCCATTGTCGATGACCTCCGGCACCGAGCCACAGCCGAAAGCGATGACCGGCGTGCCGCAGGCCATGGCCTCGATCATCACCAGCCCGAAGGGCTCCGGCCAGTCGATCGGGAAGAGCAGAGCGCCTGCATTTCCTAGGAAGTCAGCTTTCTCACGTTCGTCGATCTCGCCGATGAATTCTACATGCGGATGGTTCCGTACCATCGGTTCGATGACGGTTTCCCAATAGGCCTTGTCCGCATTATCGATCTTGGCGGCGATCTTCAGAGGCATTCCGACCTTTGCCGTGATCTCGATCGCGCGGTCGGGGCGCTTTTCCGGAGAGATCCGACCAAGGAAGGCCAGGTAATTACCCCTCGGGTTCTCGGTGAAGGGAAGAAGATCGGCCGGCAGACCGTGATAGACCGTTCCGCGCCAGTTGACCGGTGGCATCGGGCGGCGCTGATCATTGGAGATCGACACCAATGGAATATCGCGGAACGTCGCGTAGAACGGCTTGAGATCCGGCAAGTCGAGTCGCCCGTGCAGCGTGGTCACCGTTCGGTCGGCGAAATCACGAATCATCGGGAAATGCAGCAGGTCAATGTGGAAATGTAGCACGTCGAACTCATGCGCCCGCTGACGGATCTCCTCCAGCATCACCACCTGATGCGGCAGATGCTCCCTGACCGTCGGATTGAGCCGCAAGGCGACGTCCGCGCACGAGACGAGTGTCGCCTGCGTGACGGAATCGCCGCTGGCAAAGAGCGTGACCTCGTGTCCCTGTGCGACGAATTCTTCAGTGAGATAGGAAACGATCCGCTCCGTTCCCCCGTAGAGCTTTGGCGGAACGCTCTCGGCGAGCGGTGCAATCTGGGCGATCTTCATCGGCAAAACCTCCTCAGTTGAGCAAAGGGTCGTCGGCAAAAATCATGCCTGCGTCCTCGAGAGGGACACGGGCAGGCCAGACGGAGGGTCAGCTTTCGAACAGCGGTCGGCGCCGTCCTCCTTTCCAGTAGCTGCACAAGCCAAGGCCGGGAACCCGGCGTGCGGGCGGTTTTCGACGACCGGTCCTTTGGGACCTCAGGGAAGCGGACATATCCTGCTTCAAGGATGGGCTGTCGCCCTTATCCAACGCCTTCAGCGCTTCAAGGATCTCGTCATAGGATACAGCTCTTTCGGCCCCGGGGTAAAGGCGAAGGGCAGGAACGGATTCGATTGCGAAGAGATCGGATGCCCATGAAGCGAGAATGGCCCGCTTCTCGTCGTTGCCGATGTCGGCGGCGGCAAGCACGTCCCGCGGGTGGCCGAAATGTCTCGCCGGATGAAGCAGATGCGCCGCGCCGATGGCGGCGACGGCATTCTGCTGTACGGAATTGCTGATGTTTACCTTTCTCATAGCTTGGCTCCATTGATGATGGAACTAGTTTCATCCGATAATGCATGGTACGGCCCGCCCCGAGGGCAGAGCGGGCCGATCCATTTGCTTAGAAGTCCATGCCGGCGCCAGCGGGCATGGCCGGAGCAGCATCCTTCTTCGGCTTCTCGGCGATCATCGCCTCTGTCGTCACCAGCAGGCCGGCAACCGAAGCTGCGTCCTGAAGTGCGGTGCGAACGACTTTTGCCGGGTCGATGACGCCCTGCGCGTAGAGGTCGCCATATTCGCCGGTCTGGGCGTTCCAGCCATAGGAGAATTCGCTCTTCTCACGCAGCTTTCCGACGACGACCGAGCCTTCCGCGCCGGCGTTTTCGGCAATCTGGCGAGCCGGGGCCTCGAGCGCACGGCGGACGATTTCGACGCCGACCCGCTGGTCGTCATTGGCGGCCTTGACTTTGTCGAGCGCCTTGACCGCGCGCAGCAGCGCCACGCCGCCGCCCGGCAGTATGCCTTCCTCGACCGCCGCGCGGGTTGCATGCAGCGCGTCGTCGACGCGATCCTTCTTCTCCTTCACCTCGACTTCCGTCGAGCCGCCGACGCGGATGACGGCAACGCCGCCTGCGAGCTTGGCAAGACGTTCCTGCAGCTTCTCGCGGTCGTAGTCGGAGGTGGTTTCTTCGATCTGCGCCTTGATCTGGGCGATGCGGCCTGAAATCTCCTCCTTCGAACCGACGCCGTCGATAATGGTCGTGTTTTCCTTCTCGACTGTCACCTTCTTTGCTCGGCCGAGCATGTTGAGCGTCACATTCTCGAGCTTGATGCCGAGATCTTCGGAGATGACGGTGCCGGCGGTCAGGATGGCGATGTCTTCAAGCATGGCCTTGCGGCGGTCGCCGAAGCCAGGCGCCTTGACGGCAGCGATCTTCAGGCCGCCGCGCAGCTTGTTGACGACAAGCGTAGCAAGAGCTTCGCCTTCGACGTCTTCAGCGATGATGAGAAGCGGCTTGCCGGACTGAACCACAGCTTCGAGGATCGGCAGCATCGACTGCAGGTTCGACAACTTCTTCTCATGAATGAGGATATAGGGATCCTCGAACTCGACCCGCATCTTGTCGGAATTGGTGACGAAGTAGGGGCTGAGATAACCGCGGTCGAACTGCATGCCTTCGACGACTTCGAGTTCGGTTTCGGCGGTCTTGGCTTCCTCCACGGTGATGACGCCGTCATTGCCGACCTTTTCCATGGCTTCCGCCAGGAAGCGACCGATTTCGGGATCACCATT
>NZ_FMAJ01000045.1 GCF_900094625.1 Rhizobium aethiopicum
GCCCTTCCTGCAGCAGGCGCCTGGCAAGATGAAAACCGATAAAGCCGGCAGTGCCTGTAATGAAGTAGCGCATTCCCACCTTTTCTCGGCTCCCTGCCTATCGTTCCGTCTCGACAAAGATACGGGTTTCACATTCGAACGAGGTTAGCGGCCCGCATCTTTGATGATTTGCTTGCGTTTGATCGCGCTCTGACACGCGTCAAGGGACTAAGCCGTAAAGATGCAGCACTCCCTCGACGACTATAGCCAGGGAATATTTCGTCGATGCAAGCTTACGTCCTTCTTCTCCAAGCGCCTCGCACCGTGCGTGGTCGAGTAAGAGCGTTCTCAGCGCGGCGGTGAGGCTCTCAATATCACGAGGTTTGACCAGCAGCCCGGTTTTGCTATCGACGACCAAGTCGCGGCATCCGGGCATGTCAGTTGTGACGATCGGGCGGCCGCAAGCCATGGCCTCGATGAGAACCTTAGGCACGCCTTCCCCATAATAGCTCGGCAAACAAACTATCGAAGCCTGCGCAAGCGTCTGGGGCATATCCTGACGGTGACCCCACCATTCGACGACACCTTCCGACACCCAACGGACCAATTCACTTTCATGTACCGATGCGGGATTCTCGCCATCCGGTTTGCCCACCAGCACAAAGCGTGCATTCACGCCCTCGGCCCGCAACAACTTCGCCGCTTCAACGAACTCGCTTATCCCCTTGTCCCGGATCATCCGGGATGCAAGCATCACCACAGGGTCGATCGTGGCTAACGGCGTAGGGACATAAACGTCCAAATCGACGCCGGCGCCGTGGATAAGATGGACCCTAGCCTCATCGACGGCACACGCACGGGTCACGACGTCGAAGTCTTCCTTGTTCTGGACAATGACAGCCGTACCCTTCCTGTTGAGCAGGTAGCGAAAGATTGAAACTATAAACTTCCTTAGAATTCTTGCTTGCAGATTTTGAGAGGAGAACACGAAGCCCAAGCCACCCAACGCATTTACTCGCCTGGAGACGCCTGTCATCATGGCGACGATGCTCCCGTACATCACCGGCTTCATCGCAACGTTGTGGATTACATCAGGCTTTTCGCGCGCTACAACGGAATACAGCTCCGCGATTGCACCAAGTTCCCGAAACGGGTTCAGGCTTGACCGGACAAGCTGCCGCAGAGGCACAACGCGAACGCCCTCCTTTTCAATTTTATCCGCATGATCCGTCACTCTCGTTGCGACAACCACCTCGCAACCTTTTGCCTTCGCAGCCACGGCCAGCGGCAGGCGATGAGAATGGAAATACCAGTCCTCGGCTACAAAAAAGAGCACCTTCAAACTCATATACTCCGACGGGCTGAAACGATTGCCGGTTTACACATGGGCACCACCTGCCTTCACCGGCACTTTCGCAGATGAGACCGGGACGATCGGAGACTGATGGCCTCCCATTTGTCGAGCACGTCTTCGAGTGTCGAGCGGGCATGAGCGGCGTTGGCAGGCTTCGACAGGCGAAGGCGGAGTTCACCGTCCTGCATGATCTGTCTCAACCCAGCGGCTAGTGCGATCGCTTTTGTGGGCCGAGAATCCACCAGGAGACCATTTTCTCCGCTTTTGATGAGCTCATTCGTGCCAGCGCAGTCGCTGAAACCGATCGCCGGCAATCCGTGCGCCAGCGCTTCCACAGTTGCCAAACCATAGCTTTCGTAGGCAGATGAGATCACATACAGTTGCGCCGCGCTATATTCGGAGGAAATATCCGGAGTACTGCCAGGCAAGCGCACGCGATCCGATAAGTTCAGGCGCTTTATCTCTGCCTCTATCGTCGCCCTCGCGTCTCCATCTCCGACGATTTTCAGTGTCCACTCTGGAAAATCGCTGGCGAGCAACGCGAAGGCTTGCACCAGTGTCATATGATCCTTCTGCGGATGAAGTCGCCCGACGGCGAGGAGGGTACGCCCGGACTCCACGCCAACGACGTCGGCCTGCCGACCAGCAGACCACCCGGTCGGATTGGGCAGCACGCACATCTTGGCGCGGATCGCCGGCGGATAAAGCTGTTTCATTTGGCTTGAAACAGCTGTGAACCGCTTCACAAGTGGAGCGGTTAATTTAAGCAAGGTCCACTTGAGGCGCGTCCCACTATAGCGGGCAGGCACATTGTGCTCGCTTGCTATGATGGGCAGGCCAGATCCCAACAATGCGAAAGCGATTGGTGTGTAACTTGATGGCATGAACGCCACAACAACATCGGGAGCCAGTTCGCGGATACGTCGCCGCAGTCCGATAAGCGGGAGCGGCATCAACCCGCGGATCTTTAGCGTTTGCCGTCTTATCTCCGGACTTAACGGATAAAAGGAAGATGCCGATGAACCATCCAGCGTGAGGACCGAGACATCATGGCCACGACGATGCAGACCGTTCACCACTTCCGCGAAAACACGCTCAGCGCCGCCACCAAGTGTGGCCAACGATTTGATGCAGAATAATAATTTCATCAACTGGCCGCTTGTTTCAGCACATTCTCCCAACGATCAAAGCAGGCCGACGGCAGATACTTACGCATTGAAAGGCGTGCATTGGCGCCCATTTCGGCCCGCCGGGCATGATCAGCCATCAAGTCGCCCAATGCTTTTGAAAGGTTGTCGGGCGAACCGTTCCCCTCAGCAAGCAATCCTGTCCCGCCGTGCTCTATCAAATCGCGGACTCCTGCGCAATCGCCATAGCCTACAGAAGGCAGGCCGTGAGCAAGCGCCTCGGCCAGAGCATTCGGGAAACCCTCCCACCTGGATGGCAGGCAGAACAGATTGGATGAGACGTAAGCGGACGCCACGTCCGAGGTCGTACCTGTCAGAAATACGCGTCCCCGCAGGTCGGGGCTGCTGTCGATCATCTCTTGGAGGACCGTCCGGTCTTCCCCCTCACCTACGATCTTCAGGTCCCAGTCGACAAACCGATCTGCGACGACCGAGAAGGCCTGCAGCAGAGCCTGATAATTCTTTTGATAGCTTAGCCGGCCGACTGACAGCAACGTGAAGCGGCCATGGCGGTTTGCGGCCCCAGGAACGGCTAATTCATGGGCCTCGGAGACCGGATTAGGTGTCTCGGCGATGAGTTTATGAAGAGCTTTCGGGTAGTAATCCCGATAGCGATCGAATTGAACAGTGATGCGTTTGGCGAAACGAAAGCTGAAATGTTCTTTTCGTTTGCCCCACGTGCTGTTGGCATGTTCATAAAGCGTCGGCGCTGTGCGCTCGGCCGCAATAAGCGGGATTCGCATCCCGGCTGTGTAGGACAGCATAGCCCGAAACGGGCCACCTTGAAAACAAACGATGACATCCGGAGAGAACTGGGAAACGGATCTGCGGATCTTTGGGACACGCTGTAAGCGCGTCAAAACATTTGCCTTGCGAGAGGCATCGCCCGTGTGCAACTTATACCAGCCTATTTCCGGGGCCATCGGATAGAAAGCTTGCGCATCGTCTCGGTCCCAGCTCAGCAGGGCAACTTCGTGTCCGCGAAGGACCATCTCGTTCATGATGGTCACGATCATCCTCTCAAGACCGCCAGCCATCCGATGCATAGCACGGGCGACAAATAACAACCTCATTGTATATTCCTCTTATTCATGCGCCTCTCATGACGAAGGCGTTTTGGCCCGGTTGCCAACAGGTGCGAGGTGGCGAGAATAGGATTCATGGCGACGATAAGGAGGAACTGGGCAATGAATCGGAAGTACTGCCGCTTGAAGTGGTGATACCGCAGGTTCGGCCAATGGCTGGCATAATGATATCTGCCAACGGACCGCAAATATCCTTCATGTTTTTTTGCGACGGCGACCTCGGCAGAGCGATTTGCGTCTGGCGACTTGTCGGATCCCTGTGTTGAATGCTGCACGAACAGCTTTTCCGTCGTCCCGATGAAACACCCACCCCCCAGTGCGAGACGAATAGCGAAATCGACATCCTCGACGCGTTTTAGCGACGCGTCAAAGCCGCCTAGCTTCCGGAACAGCTCTCGCCTCGCCATTAGCGCGCACGTGGGGGTGCCCGAACCGTAAAAATAATCGGGCCTACGCCGATAAAAGAGAAGATAATCCGCGACGTCCGTGCCGCAGGGCGTCTTCCCCGCGGATCCGATGGCGGGAAGCGGCTTGAGATGGCCGTTGGGGTAAATCCGCTCCCCTGCCGCATAGCACGCGACCGGGCGAGAACCGTTCGACGCCTCAAACGCCTTAATTGCAGCAACCTGCAACATTACCCGGTTAGCGGCGCTCTCGTCGTCATCGTCGAAGAAAACAATAAAATCTCCCGTCGCTGCTTCGATAATTGTGTTTCTCGCCGTGGCTGCGCCGCCATTTTTGCGATGACGGACGAGGCGAACCCTGGGATCATCAGCAATAAAGGATTCGACATGCTCGGGCGATCCATCTGTTGACGCATCATCGACGACGAGGATTTCAAGATCGCTCCAATCCTGCGACTGTGCGCTTCTGATAGCATTGCCGATGGTGTCGCGCGCATTGAAACAAGTTATGCCGATGGTGACGCGCTCGCTCTGGTTCATGGATGTTACTTACGATGGAAGAGAGAAAAACTAAGGTTGCTATCGAGCTGCGGCAGTGCATACCACAGGCGGGACCACGTCCAAAATGGATGGGTTATGGCGCTTATCATCAGCTTGCGGATAAAGGCAGGCCGGTCGCCTCGTAACCACAGATACTTTGTTTTCACCCATTCCCTCGAAAACCGATAGTGGTCCTTGTTTTTGAATGCAGTCTCGTGCTTGTCGATGACTTGGAGCTTGTAATGGAGCTCCTTATCAAGCGACTTATCGAAGCTGTATGTCAGCGTCTGGGTCACGAGCGGTTCCGCGATCCCAATGAAGTGACCGCCCGCTCTTGCCACGCGCACGCAAAATTCCATGTCTTCCGACCTACGAAAGGCAGGATCAAATCCGCCAAGCTCTATGTAAGTCGAAGTCCTTGCCATTTGAGAGCACGTAGCGACCGCGCCGTAGCCATCCTTGACCGGCTCTCCCCATAAGAGCCGCCCGGCAACGGCCAGACCATGAGGCGCCTCCTTTTCCTGGGAGCATCCCATCGTTCGCTCGATGCGTTCAGTGCCATCGCGGGTTATCTGCCTCCTGGCTGTGTGACAGACTACCGGCACCCTCTCAGGAATCTGGCCTTCATACTCGACAATCCGCCGGTATTGCGTGGCAACTCGGTCTGGATCGCTCATATCATCGTCATCGAAGAACGCTAGAAAATCGCCTCTGGCTTCTGCTATTACTCGATTACGAGCTGCCGCTACTCCTGAATTGTGAGACTGACGGAACAGCCGAAGCTGTGGATGTTTCTTGGCGATCTGGTCTACTAACTCGAAGGTCTGGTCGCTCGATCTATCATCAACAACAACGATCTCCAGTGGCTCCCAACTCTGAGCGATGGCTGAAGATATGGCACTTGCAATATGCCTCTCGGCATTGAAGGACGTGATGCCAATTGTGATCAGCGGAGCCATTCGGTTACTGCTTTCTGAGTCCAACGCATACGAGCTAGGTTAGCTGGTGGCCGTCGATAGGACTAACCGTTTGCCACGACGACGGACTGGCCCTGATTGGCGGACTGCCTGCTGGTCAAAAAAGGTTGCACTATTATGTTAGCTCCGCATAACGCCATGACGAAGAGAATCGGACCAGGCAACAGCCACGCCTGGGTCTGGTTGAATATAGCGTTCACTACAAAGAATATCGCAAACGCGGAACCTGAGTCACCGGGCTGCGTGGTCAGGTTTCGGAAGCCGACAACACAAATTAGGCCGATTATGCTCATGGCTGCGATCAGAAAGAAGGGACCATATCCGGCGCCAAACTGAAGATACGGAGACTGGATAGTGCCGACCATGAGCCAGTCTTGCCGTGTAATGCCGAGCATATCGTTTAGCCCCCAAGGATTCGCTTCCGTCATGAGGTTGGCTAGCTTTTCAGGTGTGTTGGGGAATCTTGATCCCGGATAGCCTCCATCGAGCGTCATCCACAGTCCCGCGATCGCACCATAGACTCGGATGCGCAAGGGCCTTTTGACTTTGTATTCAAAACAATTTTCATTGATGCAATCGGCTCCGTTCGTCGTCTTTTGGAACCAAGCCTCATTGCTGCCAAGTTGATACGCAACCTTGTTTCCCACCGAGATCATCGTCGGCGAAACTAGCACCGAAGAATAGTACACAGAAACAGCCGTCGCTATTGTGAGTGCGACTGTGGTGAAGAGACCCCGATAACTCAACTTCGGTCGGAAATACAATAAACTAATCTGAATGATCACCAATATTATGCCGATTCGCCCGCCCGAGAGGAGGATTGCGGTCGCTAAGACGCATCCCAATTTCGGGCGACGAGAAAGGAGCGACCATATGTATGCCGCTGCCAAACACGTGGTTATGTCATCGCCGAAATACCAAAAAGCTCTCTTATAGAAGTCGGAGTAAGAATAGACTTCGCCCACATCAAATAGAAAGCTGAAATGGATCAGAATCGCCACGACCACGCCAGCAATAGCAAGCAGCCAGGGACGAAATTTGTAAATTCCGTATGCGATGACTCCGGCAAACGAGACAAGCAGCATCTGCACGGCGTTGGATTCGATTATTTGCGGCATCCGGTCGCCTCCGCTCTGCCGAAGATTGTCTCGTGTCCGATCCGCGCGGAGATAACTCCCATCATAATCAGAATGTTCACTCCCGTTTCGCACTGATGAGATAGCCTAGCGCACATCTAACAGCGGGATGGTCCTGCTTAAACTTGGCTTCTCCACCCTTCCTGAACTTCCAACGTGCAAGGAGGTAGTCGATTGTCAAAGCAATACGAATCCGCGTGCGCTTGAAGGGGCCAGGCAGCCTGGTAATACTGCATGCCGTCGAGTACGGCCCCCACAACAAGGCAGTTGTGGATGTGAGCGTGAACCCGCACTCGTAGAGCAACGTTTGCCAATAAGCTGGCGTTCCCCTGATGTAGTCGCTGGGATGACCATGAACTCGAAAGATAAACGGCACGATAAAATGTATATGTCCGCTCTTCTTTAATACCCTCTGGAGTTCGCGCAGCGTTTCTTTTCCATGGTAGACATGTTCGAAGGTATTAAACGACACGACGGCGTCATAGCGTTGATCTGTGCAAGGCAGAGGGCCGTTAGGCTCAATTAGATACGTTGGTTCAGTATCAGGGTCGATATTCGCGGACTCATATTCGAAGGGAGCGCCGCGCTTGCTCCATTCTTTGACGTGCTGGCTATAATTGGTTCGGCTACCACCACCAAAATCCAGCACCAATCCCTCAAGGTCCAGAAATTTCAAGCGCTCATATTCAAGGCATCGCAACGTGCTGATGGTTCCGGCACGCTTGAGCATATGCAACAGGCGCCCAAAGGTGGGGATATCAAGTTCGACGCGCCCACTTCCGTCGTGAAATTCGTGCATGGCTTCTCCGCAACTCTTACTTCCGGCACAACAGAAGCGGCTTGTCCGATCGACGGCCTGGCACCTCAGCCACTATTTTAAAATGACTCGAAATCGCCTTTCGAACGCGTTCAGTATCGCAGATACCTGGATGGAGTTCGATAACCAAACACTTTACCGACGCAAGCAATTCCGGATTTGCACACAGGAAATCTTCTTCGGACCCCTCAATGTCGATCTTAAGGATATCTACTTCCGTTAAGTTGCCGATAGTGTCCATTAGAGTTTGGAGTGTTATCGTTTGGACTTCTAAATCACCTTCAGAGGAAACCCGGTGACTCATTGAGGGTCCTGCGGTCGAAAAGCGTAACCGCTTTCCGTCGGCACTAGAGGCTGCGAAATTGATTACGCGCCAATTCGCATGACGAGAACTCGCGTTCTTCGTCGCCACGGCGAAGGTATGTATATCTGCCTCAACACTTAGAATGTTAGCGTGAGGATTAACCCGGAGAGCCCAAGCAGCAAAGGTGCCTATATGAGCACCTACATCCAACACGCGTGGTGAATCAGCAGACAGCAGATCAGCATCTAGAAATTCATATTCGCGCTCGTGGAGCACCTCCACGATCGCGTTGCTGTCTATGCCCCTGAAAAACAGCGGCTTGCCGTCGTACTTCACCTCCAGCAGGCTAAGGGGATTTTTTTTTCGGCGAATGATAATGCGCGCCGCAGCGACAGGACCTCCGGCCAGCGGAGTGAGCCAACGAAGCGTCTCACGGAGTTTTTTAAATCGTGTTATCATGGCGACATTCGATTGGTTTCATTGCAACGGCATTCCTTGCGGTGACCCTTGGACAAGGTCTCGAAAGAGTTCTTCATTCTCGAATAAAGTTTCGTATGATCCTCGCGCGACAACCTGGCCACGATCCAGAAGGACAATCTGGTCGCAGTTGCGTACGGTCATTAAGCGATGGGCTATTATGACAATCGTCTTATGCTTCCCGAGTTCAGATATCGCTTTCATCACCGCTGCCTCTGTCTGGGTGTCCAACGCACTGGTCGCTTCATCAAAGACAACCACCTGAGGGTCTCTATACAAGGCACGCGCGATACCCAAGCGTTGCCGCTGTCCTCCGGAAAGGCGGGTTCCCCGCTCGCCAATGATCGTGTCGTAGCCCTCGGGAAGTTCCTTCACAATGAAGTCATGGATGTGGGCCTGCGTAGCCGCCCTCTTCGCCGCCTCAACATCAATTTCCGGACGAGGAACACCGAAAGCGATATTGGCCAACACCGTGCTGTCTGCGAGAAAGATCTGTTGAGGCACATATCCCAAATTCATCTGCCACGCGCGGATATTGCGCACGTCCAGTGGCACGCCGTCTACAGTTATGCGGCCCGACGTGGCCGTCGTAAGACCCAGGAGAAGGTCAACAATCGTGCTTTTCCCCGCGCCTGTTTGTCCAACAAATGCTACGGTACTATTGACAGGAATGTTCAGGTTAATATTGCTTACGGTCTTCGCCTTGGCAGACTGGTACTGAAAATCGACATTCTCGAAGCGAACTACATCTCGGAATGGCAATGGCTGGTCCGGCCGGACGCCTATTGGAAGACTATTCTGCTTTAGAGACAGATCGCGAAGCAACTCATCGAGGGCAGGGAGAGCGAATCGCATCTGTCCAACGCTGCGAAACACGTCCTGGAACGCCGGAAGCAGCCGATATCCGGCAAAAGCGAAGAAGCTCATCAGAGGGAGTATTTCGTCGACCTTGTCCCCACGCGCTATCCAATAAAGCAGTACGCCAAGCATGGATCCGAACGCAACAGCTTGAATAAAGTAGAAGGGAAGCTCGCGAGTAATCATCGTCATTGATTGATGGTGCGCATAGGCCCTAGATGGCGCCCCGAATCGAGACAAATACTCCTCTTCCCGCCCGAGCAATCGCAGTTCCTTAATGCCCTGCAGCGCCTCTGCGGCAACAACGAACCGGGCATCATTGGCTTTGAGGCGTCGTTCGCCAGAATATTTGACGCGCTGGCGCGTAAACGCGTCGATTGCAATGTAGCTTAGTCCAAAAGAGCCGGCCAAAACGCCAGATGTCGCTGGCTCGACAACAATCAGCAGAACCACGATTGCAGTGGAAACGACCAACCCCGCAAGGGCGCGCATGCCCGGCAGCATAACGTTGCCGGCAACTTCCTGGACTTCAGACAGCAGCGATTTCGACAAACTCGATGTGTTTTTCTCCAGGAAGAATTCGTAGGGCTGGGCCATATAGGTCTTAAGGAGACGCATCGATATCGCGTGGATTCGCATCACCGAAAAACGTTGTATGGCAACAACCGTCAATGCACGCAGAGTGAGGCTGAACAGCAAGAAGACGAGCATCACCACGCCTAATGCAATCAGGAAGGTGCGCGTATCCTTAAAATCCAATGTCTGATAAGCGAGCGAGATGAAATGGTTGGCTTTAATTATCCCCGGGTTTGCTAGCACCCCGATAAATGGCAATATGCTAGCCACACCCGCAACTTCAAGAAAGGCAGACATTACCATCAATGAAAATATCATCGCAGCCCGCAGGCGCTCGCGAGCATCCAATACCGAATAGAGCTTTCTCAGTACTGCCAAGAATTTGCCTCGCAGGTTATCAGGGAAGGCTACCTACCAATCAAGGTCTCATGTAGCAACCAAATAAGTCATCTCGACAGGATGAAGGCCCTCCCACACGAGCGACATCGCCCGGCCTCTGGCCGGATACAATTTTCGAACGCCTTTTAGCGATCAGCGGCGCGCCGGTTCTCCGGCTTTCATCGGTAAATAAAGCCGACGACGATTTCTCTACGCCAGTCCATGCAGGCGAATGCAACGTCTGATAGATGAGCGGTGCGGAAGACTTTGATTTCCGATTATTTCAGTTGCGCTCGTTGTAGAAACTGACAAGAAGGTGGTTGTCCGATTGATCCGCGAGACGCTGAGAAGCAATGCCTGAAAATACCCCCAATGAGACGCCACGCTCGGGATGGTTCTTAGTGCCGATGCAGGCGCTCTTCACTCCTTTGCTGGCCATGCCGCGTGCTGCCAAACGCGCGCTCGCCTTGCTGGTGGATTCCGGCCTTTGCGTCCTGACCATCTGGCTGGCTTATTGCTTCCGCCTGAACGAATGGACGGTGCTAACCGGCGTGCAGTGGTTGCCGGTCTTCGTTTCCTTGTGCATGGCCCTTCCGATCTTCATCGTCATGGGCATGTATCGGGCGATCTTCCGTTACGCCAACATGGCCGCTTTCATTGCCGTGCTGAAGGCCGTTGCGATCTACGGCGTCGCCTTCATGACGATATTTACGGCGCTGAGCGTCCCTGGCGTTCCGAGAACCGTCGGCATTCTCCAGCCCTTCCTGCTGCTGATTGCGATCGGCCTGTCGCGGTTGGGTATCCGTTATTGGCTCGGGGATACCTATCAGCGTATCCTTCATCAGAATACGCTCGCCAAGGTGCTGATCTATGGGGCAGGAAGTGCCGGGCGGCAGCTTGCCGGCGCTCTGACGAATAGCGCCGAACTCAATGTCGTCGGTTACCTTGATGATGATCCGCGC
>NZ_FMAJ01000002.1 GCF_900094625.1 Rhizobium aethiopicum
AACAGCAGCGATTCTGTGCAGCGCTTGCTCTCGTCGTAGGACGAGCGCGGCCCGGTACAGTCGACCTGGCCCTTGTAGGATTCCGGCTGCGGCGACACCAGCGGGTCGCCATAAACTTCGGAAGATGAGGTGAAACCGAAACGGCCGCCCTTCTTCAGGAGGTCGAGAAGCCGCATTGCCCCGAGGAGATTGGCGGAAATCGTTCGCTTCGGCTCCTTCATATACCAGGGCGGCGACGCGGGAGAGGCAAGATGGTAGATTTCGTCGAATTTTTCGGAGGTCTGCAGGGTTTCGACGTCGGATTTCACGAAGTGGAAACGGGGGTCCCTGATATGCTCGATATTCTCGAAAAGTCCGGTCCAGAGGTTATCGACAACGACAAGTTTCTGAACGTCTGTCCGGAGCAGAAGTCGATCGCACAGATGCGATCCAATGAAACCAGCTCCGCCTGAAATCAATACAGTTTTCATTTGCATTGTTCCTCGTGACTTTAAGAAAGGTAATTGTTTATTAGCATTCCCTATAAGGGCTGACAATTGCTTAGACAAGTTCTAAGAAATACTCGCGCGTTAATCTTAATTATTAATTCCACTTACTCACGGTAGTATCGACCTTTGTACTGCGGGGCGAGGTTGCGTACTCCCGGACATATACTGCGGAGGGCTCGACCACAGCATGTCCGTCAGCTGCCAAGCGTTCTCTAGCACAAGGGTGCGGTCGCGCATCGGGCTAAAGTCCGACTCGAGACGAGCACATCGATTTAGAGTTGTCCCCGGCATTTCAAAGGTCCGGGGCGCAACAGCCCGCTCCGGTGTCCGTCAGGCTGCCTGCGCCCAATCCCGATCAGTCGGCGGCAAGCGCGGTCAGTATCCGATGGGCGGCGGTGACCCGCTCCTCGTTGGGATAATTTTTATTGGCCAGGATGACGATGCCGAGTCGCTCCTTTGGAACGAAGGCGACATACGCCCCGAAGCCGTTGGTCGAACCGGTCTTGTTGATCCAGACGTCGTCACGCGGTTTCATCGGCGGCCGCAGTTCCGACACTGGAGTGGTCTTCAGCATCGCGGCGGAATTACCCTCGAGCAGGCTCGGCAAGGCGGCGGGATAATCATATTGCTCCCAGATCAGATCCTGGGTTGTCGCCCCGACGCTGAAATAACCGGTGTGGGTCTTGGCAATCGCCTGCTGCAGTTTCCCGTCGACATTGACCTGGCCCATGTTGGCGCCGACGAAGCGGATCATGTCGCCGGCCGTCGATCTGACACCATAGGCCTCGGAGGAGAGCAGGGCCGGCGTCAGCCGCGCCGGTTCGCCGGTGCGCTTATACCCTTGAGCATAATCGGCGAGCCGCGACTTCGGCACATTGATATAGGTGCTCTTCAATCCGAGAGCGGCAAACAGCTTCCCTTCCATGAGCGCGGCGAAGTCGCCGCCCATGGCTTTGGCGGTGATGTAGCCGAGCATGCCGATGCTCGGATTGGCGTAACTTCTCTGCGTCCCCGCTGCGTAGGAGGGCTGCCATGCTGCGAAATAGGAAAGCAGCTGCTTTTCGGTCTTGACCTCATCAGGCAGCTGCAGCGGAAATCCGCCGGCGGCATGGGTAGCGAGATTGATCAGCTCGACATCGCCGAACGGCTTGCCCTTCATTGCCGGCAGATATGTGCTGACCTTGTCGTCAAGCGAAAGTTCGCCCTTTGCTTCAGCGTAGGACGCCAGCGTGGCGGTGAAGGTCTTGCTGATCGATCCGAGTTCGAAGAGCGTGGTCGGCGCTACTGGCCTGCCCGTCTCCTTCGAGACGACGCCATAGGTGAAGACATGCTGCTCTCCGTCGATGGTGATGCCGACGGCAACGCCCGGGATGGCGTTTTTCTCCATGACCGGCTTGATCGCGGCGTCGGCGATCGCCCTCACTTTCGCGGCATCGGCGGCAAAGCCGCTGGTGGAAGCGCATGCCGAGATCAAGGCGGCCGATAAAATTCTCATCCCAACATTCTTCATAAAGTCATCCTCCAAAGGGCGGTCCATGAGCGCGAAGCGCGTCCCCGGACGGATTTAAAGGCGCTGTTTTCCAATCACAAACGATGATATCTCGCGCTAGATAAAAGAAATTCTAGGGCTTATATGGTTCGTCCATTCCTCCCCCTGAACGGCCTCAGGGCCTTCGAAGCCTCCGCGCGGCATCTGAGCTTCACCCGCGCCGCGATCGAGCTCTGCGTCACCCAGGCGGCCGTCAGCCAGCAAGTCAAGGGCCTGGAGAAGCGGTTGGGCGTGGCGCTGTTCCAGCGCCTTCCCCGCGGCTTGAAGATCACCGCCGAAGGCGAAGCGCTGCTGCCGACGGTCACCGCTTCCTTCGACCAGATGGCGACGACGCTCGACAGGATCGAGGCCGGGCAGGTGCGCGAATTGCTGTTCCTCGGCGTCGTCGGCACGCTCGCCGTCGGCTGGCTCCTGCCGCGGATTGCGGATTTCCAGCGCCGGCATCCCTTCATCGATCTGCGCATTTCCACCAACAACAACCGTGTCGATCCGGCGGCGGAAGGGCTCGATTTCGCCATCCGCTTCGGCAGCGGCTCATGGCACGGCACGCAGGCGCAGCGGCTGTTCGAGGCGCCGCTCTCGCCTCTCTGTCTCCCGAAGCTCGCCGAGGATCTGAAATCGCCGGCAGACCTTGCCGGGGCGACACTGCTGCGCAGCTATCGCACGGATGAGTGGAGCACCTGGTTCCAGGCCGCAGGCGTGCCGCCGGCGGCTCAGGTCAATGCCGGCATCGTCTTCGATTCCTCCGTCGGCATGATGGAGGCGGCCCTCCAGGGGCTCGGCGTGGCGCTCGCCCCGCCCTCGATGTTTTCAAGGCACCTCTGCTCGGGCGCGGTCGTGCAGCCCTTCGCCACGGCCATCTCGCTTGGAAGCTATTGGCTGACGCGCCTGCAGTCGCGGCCGGTCACGCCGGCCATGCGCGTCTTTTCGGATTGGATCTTTTCGCAAGTCGAAGGGTAACCCGGAGCGCCCAACTGAATGGGCGCTCCGATGCAGCGTCATTTCTGGATGCAGGTGTCGACCGTGTCCTTGGTGCATTCGTCAAGCCCGGTGAAGACCGGATCCTCGACCGGCTTTCCGGCGATGAGATCCATCATCACGCTCGGCGCCTTGTAGCCCATTTCGAAGGGCCGCTGGCCGACGAGGGCGGTCACCAGACCTTCCTTGGCGATCGCTACCTCTTCGCCGATCGTATCGGCGGCGCCGATGACGAATTCGTTCTTGGCGATCTTGTCGGCCATCGGCTTGAACAGGTCGCGATAGGGCTGCGGTGCGCCGAACAGCGGCCAGCCGCCCATAATGCCGAAGGCGTCGAGATCGGGGTTGGCGGCGAGGATGTCGGTCATCGCCTGAACGCCCTTGGCGCCGTCGTCATTGGTGAAGACCGGGCAGCCGGCCACCTCAGTCCAGCCGCCTTCGCCCTTCAAAGCGGGGAGATCCTTTTGCCCGCTCAGCGTATCGCGCATGCCCTGGGCGCGGCGCAGGATGTTGTCGGCGCCGGGATTGCCTTCGATGGTGCAGATCTTGCCGCCGTTCGGCTTGGCCTTCTTGATGTATTCGCCGATCCGCGCCCCCATCAGGTAGTTGTCGGTGCCGAGATAGGTCTTGCGCAGCGCGGAATCTTCCGCCGCAAGATCGGCATCGAGGGTCATGACAGGCACGCTTGGATTAGCCGTCTTCAGCGTCTGAGCGATCAGCTTGGCGTTGGACGGCGAGATGGCGATTGCCGCCGTATCGGCCTTGCCGAGCATATCCTGGACGATCTGCGCCTCTCCGGCCTCATCGGAGGTCGATGCCGGGCCCGTATAGAAGCATTCATATTCTGCCGAAGCGTTTTCCTTGTTCCACTTCTGGCAACCCTGGTTGATCGCCTCGAAGAACGGGTTGTCGAGGCCCTTTACGACGATGACGAGCTGCTTCTTGGCGGCCGCGGCCTCGCCGGCCGTGAACGCCAGGACTGCCGCGGCAGTCAGCAATAATGCCTTCCTCATAGCTTCCTCCCTTTGTGAAAGGGCGGGCGCCTTCGCCCGCCCCGTTATCAACCGGGATACCAGACGATACGAGGCTCCTCCCCTGAACGCCGGTATTCCCAGGCTGAATCGATGAGCTTTTCCAGATCGTAGACGGGGCGCCAGTTCAACAGGAACTTCGCCTTGTTGTTGTCCATCCAGTTCGAGTGATATTCGCTCGGTATGTCGACGGAGGCCAGCCCGCGGGTGCGGGCGAGGTAGGCGGCGACCTCGCCATAATCGACCGGCCGATCCATCGCGATGTTGAAGAGCTGTCCGACGGCGCGCGGATTGTCGATCGCCGCCAGGATCGCCGAAACGAGATCGTCGACATGGACGAAATTGCGCTTCAGCGGCCGCCCGTCGGCGTCTCGCAGCAGCGGCACGGTGCCGTCGCGCGCGTAACGCGCCGCATCGGCCGGCGGCACCAGGCTCTTCCAGTCAGGCCCGCCGAAGACATCGTCGCCGAAGGAGAGGGTGAACTTGAAATCGTCCTTATCCATGATCCAGGGCGCGCGCAGGCAGCAGCTGTTGATGCCGTATTGGATGGCGAACTGCTCGAGCATCACCTCTTCCAGCACCTTGGAGAGCGCGTAGCAGCCGGGATAGGCGCGGTGCGGCGTCTTTTCGGTCACCGGCCCGTCATGACGATAGAAGAAATGGCCGATGCCGGCATCGCCGCCGATGAGAATGAATTGCCGCGCCGTCGGGCTCGTGCGAAAGGCCTCGAGCAGCCAGAACAGGCCCTTGACCGTTACGTCGATCACGTCGTCAGGCGTTTCCTTGCAGGTGGCAAGATGCAGCACATGGGTGACGTCCTGCATCGCCGCCGAAACGACGGCGCCGTCGGCGATCGAACCCTTGATGACATCGATACGGTCGCTCTCTTCGAGCACACGATTGTGACAGAGCGCGCGGATGCGTGCTCTGGAAAATCGCGGCTCGTCAAGCAGCTCAGTTATGAAGCGCCGCCCGACCTTGCCCGTAGCCCCGGTGACAAGGATCAGCATGCTCTCTCTCCCAGCAACAGCTAATATCCGCTCGTTTCCGGCGTCAATCTGTATTTACGCGGCGAAGTAGATTTTTGCCTTGGCGGGCGGTTTATGCGGACAATTGATTGACGATTCTTCAGGCTTTTGCGTAAATGACCATAATCGCTTTGCCGGGAGGAGCTTGGCAAACCGAGATCGCAGGCGTCTGACGGCCAGCGGGCCGCGACGACAAGTCTGCGGCATCAGGGGAGGGTGGTCGGCTGGCAGCGGTTCTAGAACTCACCAATATTTCCAAGCATTTCGGCGCCATCCAGGCGGTCAACGACGTGTCGATCACGCTGGAAGCCGGCCAGGTCGTCGGCCTGATGGGTGATAATGGCGCGGGAAAGAGTACGCTGGTCAAGATGATCGCCGGCAACTTCCGGCCGAGTGAAGGCACGATGCGCCTTGACGGCAAGGAAATCGTCATGCACCGGCCGGTCGAGGCGCGCCAGCACGGCATCGAAATCGTCCATCAGGATCTGGCGCTCTGCAACAATCTGACCGCCGCCGCCAACGTCTTCCTGGGGCGGGAGCTGCGGCGCGGCGTCGGCCCGTTCCGCATCCTCGACTACAAGACAATGTACCGGCGCGCCGGCGACATATTCAAGGAGCTGAAATCGGAAACCCGCCCGCGCGATCTCGTCAAGCAGATGTCGGGCGGCCAGCGGCAGGCGGTGGCGATCGCCCGCACCATGCTGTCGGAGGCGAAGATCGTGCTGATGGACGAACCGACGGCGGCGATATCGGTCCGCCAGGTGGCTGAGGTCTTGAATCTCATCCGCGAGCTGCGCGATCGCGGCATCGCGGTCGTGCTGATCAGCCACCGCATGCCCGACGTCTTCACCGTCGCCGACCGGGTGATTGTCATGCGCCGCGGCCGCAAGGTCGCCGACAAATCGATTGCGGCGAGTTCGCCGGAGGAAGTAACGGGTCTCATAACAGGCGCCATCGAACAGGTTTGAGCGGCGCAGCACCGGGCAGAAAAGAAGGTCAGCAATGGCAGTTACCCTCGACCAGACGATTGCGCAGAGAGAGCGAAGCCGGCTTTCGGAGTTCGTCGGCAGCCAGACCTTCTGGGTGCTGATCGCCGTCATCCTCGCCTGCCTCTTCCTGTCCTTCGCCACCGATTCCTTCGCGACGGCGAAGAACCTCTACAACATCACCCGCAACGTCACCTTCGTCGCCATCATCGCGCTCGGCATGACGCTCGTCATCATCACCGGCGGCATCGATCTCTCGGTGGGCTCGGTACTCTGCCTCTGCAGCATGGTGCTGGCGGTCACCATGCACGCCGGCTACAGCATCGAAATCGGCATAGCGGCGGCGATCGGGACGGCGCTTGTCGTCGGCGCCTTCAACGGCGTGATGATCGCCTATCTCGATTTCCCGCCCTTCGTGGTGACGCTCGGTATGCTGTCGATTGCGCGCAGCCTCGCCATGGTCGCCTCCAACAACACCGTCGTCTTCCAGTTCGGCCCCGATCATGACCAGCTGCTGGCTCTTGGCGGCGGCGCCTGGTTCCTCGGCATCGCCAATCCCGTCCTCTACATGATCGTCCTGGCGCTTCTGACCGGCTTCGTACTGCGCTGGACGCGCTTCGGCCGTTATGTCTTCGCCATCGGCGGCAATGAGCATGCCGCGACGCTCACCGGCGTTCCCGTACGCCGCATCAAGGTCGCCGTCTACATGATCTCGGCGCTGTCGGCCGGCATTGCCGGCATCGTCCAGACCGGCTGGCTCGGCGCCGTCACCACCAATATCGGCGCCGGCATGGAGCTCCAGGTCATCGCCGCCGCCGTCATCGGCGGCGCCAATCTCGCCGGCGGCGTCGGCACCGCCTTCGGCGCCCTGGTCGGCGCGGCGCTGATCGAAGTGATCCGCAACAGCCTCGGCCTGCTCGGCATCAACGCATTCTGGCAGGGGACCTTTATCGGCGGGGCGATCGTGCTCGCGGTGCTGTTCGATCGGATCCGGAATTTCAGGCAGAGCGAGTAGGCTGCGGTCTTGCGACAGCAGCATGCGCCAAGAGCGGACGCGCGTGCCTCGACCGCGGGCTACGCTCCCGGCGGGCGGTACCGGATCGACTTCGCCCTATTCAGGGCCTGGATCGTATCCTCGACGTCGAGGAGCACGGTGGTCTCGATCGAGCTGAGCGCGCCGCCGGCGCCGATCGCAAGCGTGACAGCCGCCATCGATACGTTGTCGGGCGCCTCCCACAAATTCCACCCGTCATGCTCGCCGAAAGCATACCAGAACCCATGGAGTTTGCCGCCGACGGATTCGATGTAGTTGCGTGCCGCCTCCCGGCGGTCCTCGGGATTTTCGATCATGCGCGCCCAGGTCTCGGGCGTGTAGCTGAAGCGTGTGAGATACATGGCCATGGTCTGCTTCCTCCGCCTGACTGCTAGAGTAAACGCTGAAGCCAGGAGCAATGCCAGTCACTCAATGTGCGTATCAGATGGACGGTCCCGGCAGCGAAAATGACGCCGCCGGGACCAGCTGCTCGTTAGGCCGTGATGATATAGACAATCGTCAGAGCATCGGGATCGACGATGACGATCCGGCCATCCGCAAGGATGAAGAAGCGGTAGCCTTCATATTGCGGAAGAATCTTCACGACGCGCGGCGGCAGTGGTTCAAGCCGCACCTTCTGCGGGATTTTCACGCCGACGGAAACCGTGAAGTCCACCTCCTTCACCGGCTCGACACGCACCTCCTTCACGACGGTGCGAATTTCGGTCTGTTGCTCGACGGAGATGTTGATGTTGGTCTCGGACGAGCTCTTGCTTGTTGTCGTCGTGTTCTGATCGGCCGGCTGCTTCGCATCGCCGCTCTGCGTGGTGGCGCTGCCGCTCGTGCCTGTCGTGGCCGCACCGCTATCCGTGCTGCCAGCCTCGGCGGCGGGTTTCTGCTCGGTGGTGGTGCCGCCGCTGGTGTCCTGCGATCCGGATTTGCTTTCCGTCGAAGACTTGCCGGATGCACTTCCGCTCGTCGAACTATCGGTCGAAGGCTGCTCGGCGCTCTTCTCAGTGTCGGAGCCCTGGCCCGATTGCTGCTGCGTTGACTGCTCCTGGCCCTGCGGGCAGGCTCCCGAAGCGTCGGGAGTGCACTCGGTGCCCGCCTGGCCGGAGCCGGCCTGCGAGCCGGAGTCCGTGCCTTGCGAACCGGACTGGGTCTGGCCACTCTTTTGAGTATCTTGCTGGGCTGCGGCCGGTAGTGTCGCAAGCGGCGATACGCTGAGTGACAGTGCTGCGAAGAGCATGGTGAGGTGGGTGCTTTTCATAAATCATCTCCGGAGTTTGAACGCGCCATCGCGCCCGCATTCCCATGCGTCGCATGCGCGCCCCTGATTGTTTTGAATGGCGGTCTGGCCGCCTGTCGATCACTCGATGACCTGGATGACCGTCCGCGAGGAAGGTTCGACGATCACACGCTGATCGTTGACGATCGCATAGGCATATTTCGGGTCGTCGGGAATTGGCGTCACGACGACGGTCTCCGGCAGCGGCTGCCCGACGACGACCCTCTCCTTCACCACGATGCGTTCAGCCGGTGCGGGAGCCTGCTCGACATAGGTCACCACTTTTGGCGGCGGCGGATCGATGACGCTGCCTGCGACGCCGCCGACAATGCCGCCGACAGCCGCGCCGACCGGGCCGCCGACGATTGCGCCCGCTGCGGCGCCACCTGCCGCACCCGTCACCGTCGACTGCTGCGCAAAGGCAGACGTCGATGCCAACAGGAGACCAACGGCAATTCCTACTGCTTTGATATTCATCTATTTTCCTCCTTTGATGCGGTTTGTTCCGCTGCGGTGCCAAACCGGGAAATGGAGGATGTTGTTCCAGTGCTGGGACTTCAGACGGGGGCTTATCGGACGTTGGTCCCACCCCCGCTGACGCACTGTTTCTACTGCATGGGGAGGCGGCTCAGCATCCGATCCTGGACGTTTTCCCAGCCAACGATCATCGCTGCGATCGAGATGGCTTTGTCGCGGTCGGCTGCCCTTGATATGTAGCCTTCGAGCAGCACGACAGGGCCGAGCATCCTGATCTCGATGGCGCTGCTGTCGATGTCCGGATCGGCGGAAAGGGCGGCTGATATCGTTGCGATGGTCGAGGCCGAACTGTGGCCTTCCGAGCAGCGCTCCTCATGATTGTTGGGGCCGAACTGCATATTCTCCTCCTGATCCGCTCCTCCACGGATCCTTAAATTGCCTCACGCTAATATATGAGTGGCGCGTCCTGAGATCGCCAGTCCGACTTAGGTCCGGCTTTCCCTTGGCATTATCCGACTTAGATGCTCCCCATCCTGTCGAAGAGGCATCAGGAAGATCTCTGTCGTTGTTGCGAAACACCGCCAAAGACCTTCCTGAGGAAGCGTCGGGTTGACGATCCATGCCGAGCGTCGGTTCGCTGCAGATGGGAAGGCGTCTTGTGAGGTTAGGAGGGACGAGTGGCAATGCAGGCAGTCGGTATAGTGGATCGGCACAGAAGCGAAGATTTCGCGCCTCTGATGCTGGTGATGAGCGGTCAGGACAAGCACAGGCTGGTTCGATCATTGAGTGAGGTTGCAGACGCCCTGATCGCCGGCTGGCCGACGGGCGATGGCCGGGAATATATAGCGGCTGTAAAAACCTGCCTGGATGCCATTCAGGGCAACATCTCGCCGAATGTGGCCCGTGCCGCACTCATTCGCGCTGCCGAGGAAGCCGGTATTTCGGTGATTGCGGTTGTCCACTGAGGTGCATGGGTGTTTTCCCGAAACGGCATGCGCACAGCGCCTTTCAAGCCGCACACGAAATGGTGGGCTGCCAGCGAGCAATTGGCTTAGCCGCCGCCTTGTCGCGGCTCACAATCGCATCGCAGGAAGTTTTCTCGAGAAATAGCGGATCGCACAGAGCGTAAGGGGTGCGCGCGGAGACAGGAGAGGCTCCCTCTGCGCGATCCGGACCAAAAACGACGGTCGACCGCAATAGTTTCTGTACGCCCGCGTACAGAGAAAGTGCTCCTCCCAAAAAAAGCCCCGCCGGATTTGCGGGGCAGGGAAGAGTTGGAAAGGACAAATGCGAATCGACTGAGCGATGATCGCATCCGTGCCCCTAACGTACCGGCGCTGAAGAAGTTCCTTCGACCTACGCGCCGCGCATCGAGCCCTGATGATCGAGCTCAGCCTTCCGGGGGCGAAGCGAACCGGCTGGCGTCGAACGGCCCCCTGGCGGCGACAGGCAGAGCATGCTCAGCTGACGCCGCGACATCCGCCTCACGATGGACGGTGCGGGGGGAAAGGCGAGGCGCGCTCAAGCCGGTCGCCTCGCCGGGAGAATGCAGCGCCCATTGCATCAGCGCCGCTTCGGACGTCGATCCAAGGAACTCTGCTTCTTCCCAGGGAGCGGTCATCGGCAGGGAGGCGATCATGTCAGCGCCCTGCCTGGCGGTCTCCTGTGCAGCCACGAGGGGATGGAAGCGCGCGTGGGCCGGCAATTCTGGCGGACGTCTCTCCGGAAGTGCTGCAATTGGACCGATCGATGCAGTCTCCAGTTCGTCGTCGGCGCCCTTGTCGTGCGCAAGGGCCACCGGGCGCATCGCCGGAATCGGAATCACAAGAGAGGAAAGATCGGGCGCGGCCGGTTTTTCATCCGGCTCGACCGCGCCGGTCTGCAGCGCGAGAGCGTTCAATGCCCGGCTTTTCGGCGTCGGCAGAAGCGCCGTCACCAGCTTGCTGTCTGTGGCGCCGCCGCTGCGCGCGGGCGAGGCTGCCACGTCTTCGTCTTCTCCGGTGGCGCTGGCAATCTCAATCGAGGTGGAGCTGACGCGCTTCCTGTGGCTCGCAACCGCCTGATTATATCCCGGCAGCGGCCGGCCGTCGGCCGGAAGATGCATCGTCTGCCCATTCGGGAAGATTCGCGCGAGTTCCTGCCGTGACATGCGGGGCCAGGCCCTGACATTGCCGACGTCGAGATGCACGAAGGGGGATCCCGAGGTCGGGTAATAGCCGACACCGCCGACCTGCATCTGCATTGCAACGGCGCGCAGCGTCGCAAGCTTCACGCCGGGCACATAGAAATCCATCGCCTTGCCCAGCATGTGCTGGCTCTTCTTGGCGACACCCGTGCTGCGCGAGCGGTTGCGCAGCATGTTGTTGGTAGCAGGGGAACGATAGGCAGAGACGATATGGATGTAGTCCTTGCCGCCGCTCTTCTTATACACCTCCCAGACCAGGTCGAGCAGCCGGGGATCCATCCGGGTCGGCTCATTCCTTCGCCAGTCGCGCAGAAACCGATTGATCTGAGCAAGGCCCTTTGGATCGAACTTTCCATCGCGCTTGTAGGTGATCGTGGCCCTCTCGCCCGTATGGGTAAAGAACAGCTTGAGCGCCCGATCTTCCGCTGAGGCAAAGGATGCAGAACCGACAAGCGCCGGCAGCGCAATCAGCGCCGGCAGAATAGTCTGCGCTGCAAAGCGTTTTGCACGCGACAGGAGCGCGGCAACTCCGCCCGAGGCTCCACCCGACAAACTCTGCACTGAATACTTCAACACGAACAAACCCGTCCTACACCAAACCTCGACGACGGCCGGAAAACTCCGCATCCATCAGGCTCAGTAAAGCCAGCTTATGGTCAACAAATTGCTAACAAACGGTGCGGAAGCTTGGCGAATTGAAGAGGGGTCGTCGCCGGCATGCGCCGGGAGCCATCGAGATTTCGGTCGCGGAGGTTTTGACAGGAGACAGCCTTCGAAACGCGATGAGCAGCAGGGAGGAGGTGATCTTCCTTTGTGGGAGAGGCGGTTTGAATCTTCACGGCGCGATCTCGCCGTCCGATCATCTTATCCCCTGCCGAATCTGCACGGGCAACAGAGGGACTATCGAATGTCGGCCAAGGGCGACACAGCCGGGCCATTCAAAGCGGTGCCGTCGACGGCGAAATGTGAGCCATGGCAAGGGCAATCCCAGCAGTGCTCCAGGGAATTCCAGTGCACGTGGCAGCCTATATGGGTGCAAGAGGCCGACTGCTTGTAGAGCGTCCCATCCTCTGTTCGGAAGGCGGCGATCTTGGTGAGCCCTTCCCGGATTATGGCGCCTTCTCCGGGCTTTAACTTGTCGACGGAATCGAGTTCGCCCGGCGCGACGTATTCTGCGAAATTCTTGATCGCCGTCGCATTTTCCATCAGGTAATCGCCGATCGCGCGGGCCGTCTTGCGCGAGGGCTCGTAAACTTCCCGCCACGGACTGTCGCCATTGAGAACGAGATCGCGGATCAACAGGGAAGCGACCACGCCATGGGTCATGCCTTCGCCGGAATCGCCGGTGACGACGTAGACGCGGTCATTTCCGGGATTGCGGCCGATGAAGGCGGCGTAATCGATCGTCTCCATGACCTGGCCCGACCAGCGATGGGTCTCAATGCCAATATCGGGCACCAGACGCCTGGTCCAGGCCGTCAAAGCGTCGAAGCGCTCTAAGGCATCGTCGACGGCTCCTGTTTTGTGGTCTTCGCCGCCGACGATGAGAAAGTCCGTCGCGCCGTCGCCGGGTTGCAGACGCACGTAATGGTAGGGATCTTCCGTGTCCCAATAGAGCCCATCGGCGATGGCCCCGCGTTCGATCTCGAAGGACAATGCATAGGTCCGATACGGCGCTTGCTTGGTGTGAATGGCGACGCGGTCATTGATCGGCGAATTGGTGGCGACCACTGCCCATTTGCCGGTGACGGTGAAGCCGGAGTTCGTCGACGCACGGACACCGCCTTCGGTCTCCTCGACCCCCTCGACCACTGTGTCGCAGAAGAGCTTGCCGCCACGAGCACGAATACCCGCGGTCAGTCCCCGGAGATATTTGAGCGGATGGAATGTCGCCTGACTGCTATAACGAAGAGCGGGTGTCGCAGTGCATCCCGCAAATGGCAGGCCCGTGACTTTTTCGACCGCGACGCCGATTTGCAGCGCAGCGTCGAGTTCGCGTTTGAGATCGGCTTCTTGGCCTTCGGAGGATGGAAACAGGAACCCGTCGACACGTCTGAAATCACAGGCGATACCTTCGCTCCCCTGAATCCCTTCGATGCGGTCGATCGCGGCCGACTGGCTCTCATAGAACTGCCGAGCCAGCTCCCGCCCGCGAAGATCGATCAACTTGGAGAAATAGTCGTCGCATATGGATGACAGATGTGCCGTCGTGCGGGCCGTCATGCCGCTGCCTATCTGGCCGCGATCGATGACAATTACCTTCTGCCCCGCAAGGGCGAGCTCGTAGGCTACCGACAAGCCGGCGATTCCGGAGCCGATGATTACGGCATCGGCCTCATCGTTCCGTGTGAGTGGAGTGGAGTCGGGCATAACCCTGAGCGGAGCCCACAAGGAGACAGTTCTTTCGTCGCTCACATTCATGGCGGATATCTCCGAACACGTGCTACCTAATCGGAGAAGGCAGGCAAAAGTTCCGCCAGGACAACACGCGCTTTAGAAACAGAGCGTCTGCTTCCGGCAGGTTCGGTGCCGCGCATCAAGCGCTGATGATTGAGGTCAGCCCTACAGGGATGCCGAAAGTCCGGACTTGAACACCCGGTTCACCAGCGTTCCAGGCATCTCGCCGCTTAATTTGATGGAGAGGCGGATAACGTCGGAGCAGCGCTCGGCTGAGAACTTGCCGTTTGTCCGGATTGCCTGGCGTGCGGCGGTACCAGGAAATCGAGGAGACCGTCGCTCCGCAGGTCGGCGGTTCTCTTTTCCAGAATGTCTCCAATCAAGGTCGTCAGAAATTCTGCTGTCATATGGTTCCAGTCTGTGATGAACGGAACACCCCTGCTGCTGGTCAGGCATTTCTCCTTGTCGTAGTCGCAGTGAAGCTTGATGGTATCGACGTAGGTGAAGGCAAGATCGGACGGGAAAAATGGCAGTTGCGCTAAAGCCTGGTTGGCGGGCGGATAGGTCGCTTCCCGCAGGCATATAGAGGCATCGGATTTTCTCTGAAACATCAGCCCCAGGCATGAGTGTAATTCGTCGAGCTGGAAATAATTTCCGAACACAAAAATGCGGGCGTTATCCGAGTGGCTTTTCATCCAGGAAAGAAGTTCGAACCTGAAGGGGTTAACCGTGTATTCGAAAGGCCGGAGGCTCGTGAGGAAGATCGCTTTCGTGCGGCTGAGCAGTGACTTGTCGTTGATATATTTTTCAAAGGGAATGCAGTATTTATCGTAAATGCTAGCGCGAGAGGGGGCTTTGACAATATCGTTCTTGATCTCGACCATGCAGTTCAAGTAGCTGACTGCCACGATTTGATATCGGTCGGTATCGATGTAATTTTTCAGCGCGATCGACCAGTTTCTGGCGTGCGAGTCTCCAACGATGAAGATAATGGGTTTCCCATCTTGAATGTTGTCGTTCAAGCTTAGAAAAGTGCTTTCGAGCCGCGCCTCGTTCGCCTGCGCGAGAGGTGAATAGACTTCATCCAACCTGTGAGGAAAACCGGCCATAGTGATTGCTGAAAGGACAACGGCCGCGATGGTGACAACGGATGAGCTCAGGGTGATCCAGACAGTGCGGCTGCTCCTGGTGTGGCGAAGCGGCTTTTCGATGGCGACAAAGCTGACGACCGCGACCACGGCCGTCGCTGCGATGGCAAGAAGCTTATCACCATTGCTGAAGTTCAAGCTCGTCAGCCGCGAGAATGCGAAGATCGGATAGTGCCACAAATATAAGGAGTAAGACACCAATCCGGTGAGCGCCGCAGGCCGAGAAGCCAACAGGCGCCCTACTGGGTCCTGCTGACTGGTGAATGCAAGCACCAGACAGGTCCCGATGACTGGGATCACTGTTACCAGGCCAGGATGAACCGTGCCCTTTTTAAACAGGATGAGTGAACCAAGAACGAGAGCAAGTCCGGTCGCCGCGAGGAACGGCTGGGGGCGAAGCCGTCCACGCCGCACCTCGTGATAGGCGAGAAGTGTTCCGGCCAGCAGTTCCCATGCCCGGGTGAGCGGCGAGTAGAAGGCCTGTTGCGGATCATGCCGTACCGTTAGGAAACAGAATACAAAGCTGAGGGCTGCCACGAGCAACACGCATGGCAAAAACCTTGATTTCAGGTGTCGGCGCACGATCAGCAATAAGACCGGAAAGCCGATATAAAACTGCTCTTCGACGCTCAACGACCATGTGTGAAGAAAAGGCTTGAGAAGTGTATTGGGCTCCCCGTACTGAGCCGCAGTAAAGTAGAAATAGATATTGGATCCAAACAGGAGCGAGGAACCTACGGAGTTCGCGTAGTCGGTGAGTTCCAACGGCAATAAAAAATAATAGGCGAAGGGCATTGTCGCGAAAATTACTGCGAACAATGCAGGAAGAATTCTTCGGGCGCGCCGGGCATAGAACTTCAAGAAATCGATACGCCCCGTTGCTTCGATTTCCGTAAGCAAAATCTGCGAAATCAGGAAGCCACTGATCACAAAGAACACATCGACGCCGATGTACCCACCCTGAAGCAGCGTGTGGCCGGCAACCGTGAACCCGGCGTGATAGAGGATAACGGCTATCACCGATATCGCCCTTAGGCCATCGATCTCTGGTCTGTAAACCTTCAATATTAGCGGCCTTCGATATCGAGAGCGTCACTTTGGTCGCGCGCAAGATTGGCGCTTTGGGCTGACCTAACACAGAGATCTTAGCGGGAGAACAGTACGGCCTGACAAAACTTTGGTGGGCGGAGCCGATTTCAACCCTTATTTCTGCGCTGTTGTAAATCCGCATTCCCCTAATCAATTGAATTTGTGCGCCCGCCGCGACATTCGCCTCACGATGAACCGTGCGGGGGAAAGGCGAGGCGCGCCCAAGCCAATCGCCTCGCCGGGAGAATGCAGCGCCCATTGCATCAGCGCGGCCTCGGAAGTCGACCCCAAAAATCTGCTAGGCGGAGACGTTGTGGATATAGTCCTTGCTGCCGCTGCGCTAGTACACCAAACCACGTCGAGCAGAAGTGGGCATCGGATCGGCTCGTTCCTTCGCCAGTCGCGCAGAAACCGATTGATCTTGGCAAGCTCTTTCGATCGATGCTTCCATCCCGCTTGTAGCTCGTCGTCGCCGCCCCGTATGTGTGAAGAACAGCTTCAGATAGGCTATTGCGGCGAAAGGCCGGCGCGCGCGAGGTCTGCGGCGGCTTGATCGAGAATGGAAGGATCTCGAAAGTTCCAGGTCTGCCGCCACGACTGGATCGTCGCGGTCGGAGCTGACTTGAGCATCTTCTCGACGGCAGCGCGGGCGTCTGCCTCGCGTCCCAGCCGCATATAGCGACGGCTAGTTGCAATGGCGCGTCGGCGAATTCCGTTGCCTTCAGCGCTCAACTGCATCTTCGTTTTTACCAAGCACCATAAAAACAAAGCCTCGCGTGTAGTTGACGAACCAGGCCAATGCCGGGTCCCGCGCGGCTGCAGGGGGGAGCCAGGCAACACCTGCAGCCCCTGTCGCGAGATCTCAGCGAACCGCTCAAGACCTTCCTTGGTGTAAAGGTTGAACTGGCTTTCCGCGCGCAAGTAGTAGTCGTATTCAGCCAGGTTGGTGCTATCCTTACCCCAGGCCTGACTGTAGTCCGCTTTGCGAATGGCTCCGAATTCGCCCGTCATCGCCCCCATGGGCTTTGTTGCGGGCGCCGCCGAGCGTTCATGCGGTGGGCACCGTCCCACCGTCGATCACATGCTCCGTCCCCGTAATGGACGCCGCGCGGTCCGAGGCCAGGAACGCGATAAGGTCGGCGACTTCTCCCGGCTTGGCCGGCCGTCCGAGCGGTATGCCGCCAAGCGAGTCCATGATCGCCTGCACAGCTTCGTCGTAGCTGATCCCGGCTTCCTCCGCGATACGCAGGGCGAGACCGTTGGATCCAGGATCGGCAATCCAACCGGGGGAGACCCGCACCACCCGCACGCCCTTGGGGGAGACCTCCTTGGAGATGCTCTTGCTATAGGTGTTGAGCGCGCCCTTCGCCGATGCGTAGCCTGTCGTCGCCTGGTGCAGCGGAAGAATCCTCTGGATCGAGCTCACGTGGATGACGACCCCGCTTCCCTGGGCGATCATGCCGGGAATGAGAGCACGATCCAGTCTGACAGCCGGAAAGAAGTTGAGGTTGAATTCCTTTTCCCATTCGGCTTCGGTGAGCGCCGCGAAGCCACCTGAAGGTGCCGAAGAGCCGCCCAACACGTTCACGAGAATGTCGAGCCCGCCGAGCTCCCGGTGAACGGCGTCAACAACAGTCTGGACGCCGTTCAAGGTGGTCAGGTCGGCTTCGACGAACGCCGCGCCTGAGAAGTTCGCCGGCTTCTTGCGAGCAGTGGTCAGCACACGGGCGCCGAGTTCCTTGAACAGCGCGACCGTTGAAGCGCCCGCACCCGAGGTGCCGCCAGTGATGAGAGCCCGGCGGCCCTCCAGAGTAAGAAACGCACTCATACGGTGACCTCCAGTTCGGCGACCTTGTCGCCCGCAAGGACGAAGAAGAAGCGCAGATCGATTGGGCTGCCGGGGAAGGTGCCGTCGACATGGGCCGTCACCTGGGTCTTGCCGTTCTCCGTGCCGATGAAGAAGGGCTCCGTCGTGTAGGTGTAGAGCTGCCCTACTTCCACCATCCACGCCCGGATGGCATCGCGACCGCGATGGGTCTTGCCTTTATCCTTCACGACACCCGTTTCGGTAAAGGCGGCTGCAACAGCTTCCGGGCTACCCGTCCGGTCTGCCTCGAAATAGGCTTCGATGGCCCGCGGCAGTTTGATCGTCATTCGGTTCTCCTATTCGTGAAACAGCCTCTTCGGCGGCCGCTTGATCTCCCTGCGAGATCGACTGGTCCCAACTTAAATCACGCTCATTGACGGGATAAGCGGGATGAACGAGGATGTGACGTTGCGAAAAGAGGGACAATGAACCGCTCCGTTCTTGCTGACCTTGATGCCGTCCTCAGCATCGCCCGCCTCGGATCGTTCAGGGCTGCTGCTCTGGATCTCGGCATGTCCACGACGGCCTTGAGCAATTCCATCTCGAAGCTCGAACAGCGCCTCGGCATCCGCCTGTTCAACCGGACGACGCGAAGCGTCTCGCTGACCGAGGCGGGCAAGACCTTTGTCGAACGTGTCGGACCGGCGGTGACCGATATTCATGACGCGATGCTGGCGGCCCAGTCGCTCCAGGAGGTTCCGACGGGCACGGTGCGCATCAACGCGTTTGCCACGGCGGCCCGAGAGGTTATGGAGCCGCTCATCCTCTCGTTCCTGCAGCGCTATCCCCAGGTGCATGTCGACCTGGTCACGGAAGGACGGATCGTCGATATCGTCGCGGCCGGTTTCGACCTGGGCCTGCGGCCGGCCGATCTCGTCCCGGCCGACATGATCGCCGTGCCTCTGGGCCTGAGGCGTAGCAATGCCGTCGTCGCATCGCCAGACTTCCTGCGCGTCCACGGCACGCCGACTGTACCGACCGACCTGTACCGGTTTCGCTGCATCCGCGCGCGTCTTCCCAACAACGCGCTGTTCCGATGGAAATTCGAGAAGGACGGGAATGCCGTTCAAGTAGACGTCCAGGGTTCAATCACTTTGGATGAGTCGAGCCTGGTTAAAATTGCGGCGCAGAACGGAGTAGGCCTCGGATACGTGATGGAGGCGGATGTGCGCGAAGACATTGCGGCCGGTCGGCTTGTGCGCGTGCTGGAGGACTGGACGCCCTCGCTGGCGCCGCTGGCCCTATACTATCCAGGAAGGAAGAACCCGCCGGCAGCCTTCACTGCGTTCATTCAGGCGGCCCGCGATTTTGCCAGGGCGTGATCGGCAGACGAGGGGAACCGCATCTTCGCGCGGCCCCTGCACAGGTGCCTTTCGGGTGCCCGCGTCTGTCTTCGGAATTGTTGGCTTTTTATTGAATATGTTTGCAAATACTCCGGCTCGAGGGGCGATCTAAATCTGGACAAGCGAGTTCATCTCGTGACCACGAAGCGGAGACTGCCATGTACCAGCGTACGGTTCTCATTGTCGAAGACGAATTCCTGATCAGAATAATGCTTGCCGACACTCTTGCCGACGAGGGCTACGACGTCGTCGAAGCCGGTAACGTCCTGGAGGCCGTAGCCGTCCTCGGCCAGCGGAAGATCGACGCGGTCGTCACGGACGTCGACAGGCCCGGAGGGCTAAGCGGTCTCGATCTCGCCAGGATGATCTCGTCCACCCACGTGAACGTGCCGGTGATCATCGCATCGGGTAGACACCGGTTGTCGACCGACGAGCTGCCACGCGATACCGTCTTCATTCCGAAGCCGTACGGGATGGACGTCATCGCTGCGAAGGTCGGAGAGATAACCGGGTGAGACGAGTTGCGGATGACCGCTTAGAAGAATTCACCGACTCTACCTGACTGGAAGACGATCTCCGGGTCGCCTTCCTCGCCAACCACTGGATCGCCTTCGCTCTTCCAGGCCACGACGCCCGCATGCTGTACAGCCAGGCTTCGTGCCTCCTCGACGGCGGCTTCCTCGTTAGAGGCGACTCGCGGTTCGAAGGCTCTTACGGCTGGTTTCGGTCGTATGTGGCGATGCAGACCTAAAATGAATGGCGCACCCGACAGGATTCGAACCTGTGACCTTTGGAATCGGAATCCAACACTCTATCCAGCTGAGCTACGGGTGCATGCCTGAGGCGGTTTGAATCGCCTGTCCGATGGGTGGTTCTTAGCCTAGCTTGCGGCCGGCTTCAATCGTGAAATTCTCAGAAATACTGATGCTTGTGGTTTGGCGCGTGTTTTTATCCGTCAGCCTGGGGAACGGCACAAAAAACCCCGCCGGCCTTGCGGGCGGCGGAGCGGGTGGTCATGGAGTTATCGGATAGCGGTCAGATCTGCATGGCGCCGGGGCCGGGGATGGCTTTCGGCGGCACCTTGCCGAGGATGATCATGCCGAGCACCTCGTCCTTGGTCACGTCCTCGGTGCGGGCGTGGCCGACCACCTGGCCGTTCTTCATCACCGAGACTCGGTCGGCGAGGTCGAAGACGTCGTGGATGTCGTGGCTGATGAGGAAGATGCCGATGCCTTCCTTCTTCAGCTGCTTGATCAGCTCGCCGACCTGCGCCGTCTCCTGGGGGCCGAGGGCCGCCGTCGGCTCGTCCATGATCAGGATGCGGGCGTTGAAGAGGATCGCGCGGGCGATCGCCACCGATTGCCGCTGGCCGCCCGAAAGCGCCTTCACCGGCTCCTTGAAGCGCTTGAAGTTGGGGTTGAGCCGCCCCATCACCTGGCGCGCCGAGGCTTCCATCGCCACGTCGTCGAGCGTGCCCCAGCGGGTCTTCAGCTCGCGGCCGAGATAGAGGTTGGCGGCGGCGTCGACATTGTCGGCCACGGCAAGCGTCTGGTAGATCGTCTCGATGCCGTATTTCTTGGCATCGCGCGGGTTGCGGATGTCGGCCGGCTCGCCATTGATCAGGATCTCGCCGCCATCGCGCTTATAGGCGCCGGAGAGAATCTTGATCAGCGTCGATTTGCCGGCGCCGTTATGGCCGAGCAGGGCCACCACTTCGCCGGGGTAGAGATCGACCGAAGCGTTGTCCACGGCGTGGATGCCGCCGAAGGAGATTGAGATGTTTTTCAGTTCCACGAGGGGAGTGCGTTGATCAGCCATGTCTAGGGCTCCTCTCACTTGGCACGGGCGCGGTAGACGGTGTCGAGCCAGACCGCCACGACAAGGACGGTGCCGACGACGACGCTCTGCAGCGGCGTGTCGACATGCGCGAGAACCATGCCCGATTGCAGCGACTGCATGACGAGCGCGCCGAGCATGGCGCCGGCGATGGTGCCGGTGCCGCCCGCCAGCGACGTTCCGCCGATCACGGCGGCGGCGATGGTGTAGAGCTCGTCGAGCGTGCCCTGCGCATTGGTGGCGGCGTTGAGGCGGGCGGTCGAGATCGCCGCCGCAACGGCTGCGAGAATGCCCATCAGCGCGAAGATGCGGACCGTCACCCAGCGGGTCTTGATGCCGGCGAGTTCGGCCGCCTCGGGATTGCCGCCGATCGCGAAGACATAGCGGCCGAAGCGCAGCCTCGTGGCGATGAAGGTCATTATGATGCCGACGACGATGGCGATCAGCACCGGCACGGCGATGCCGTAGGGAATATCGAGGCCTGTTTCAGGCCAGGGGATATTGTTGGCCTCGGCATAACGCTTGGCGATGTTGATCGGCCAATAATAGCTGTTGGCGATCGAGACGGCGCCGAGGATCAGCACGCAGCTGAGGCTCGCGAGGAAATATTCCGCCCAGACCGGCCGCAGCGGAAAGCCGAAGCGGCGGCGCTGCCGGCGTGAGCCGACGATGCTGGCGATGACGAAGAGGCAGGCGGCGATGCCGACGACCCAGCTCCAGGTGGCGCCGATTGAGCCCTCCGCGCCGCCCCCCATGATGCGGAAGGTCTGGTCCATCGGCGCGACTGTCTGGCCGCTGGTGACGAGCCAGGTCGCGCCACGCCAGACGAGCAGGCCGCCGAGGGTGACGATGAAGGAGGGAACGTTCAGGAAGGCGATGATGATGCCCTGGAACGCGCCGATCAGGCAGCCGGCGATCAAGCCAACGAGAAGGGTGATCGCCCAGGTGAAGGGGCTGTCGAAGCCCAGATATTGCGGCAGGATCTGCGCCTGGGTGACACCCATGATCATGCCGCAGAGGCCGAGCACGGAGCCGACGGACAGGTCGATGTTGCGGGTGACGATGATCAGCACCATGCCCGTCGTCATGATCGCGATGTCGGTCGTCTGGACCGAGAGGTTCCAGAGATTGCGCGGGGTCAGGAACAGGCCGCCGGTGATGATGTGGAAACCGATCCAGATGATGATGAGCGCGCCGACCATGCCGAGCAGGCGCGTGTCGATCTCGGTCGCGCGGAAAAAGCGGGCCACCGGATTGGCTTCCGCCGCTCGTGGTCCGCTTGAAGTCGTTGCTTTTAACATATCGGCCATGGGTTTTGCCGTTCCCCCATTTGTTTGGACGGCTGCGCCGGCGCGCAAGAGGCTGCCAACGGCGTCATTCGTCAAGTCTTCAATTGACCATCGCGATGCTTCCGGAAACCGGTCGCGTGGCGTCGCGACTCTCTTCCGGCAGGGAATGCAAGTCTTCGATGGTGCGGCGAGGCGGAGAAAACTTCGTCGTTGGAATTCCCGTCCGCAGCCGGCGCCGCAACGGTATCCGCTGCGGCGCCGGTATTTCAGTTCAGTGCCGGCTTACTTGCAGGCAGCAACCGTGTCGGCCTTGACGCCCTGGCAGGCTTCAGCCTTGGAAATCCAGCCGGCGTCGATGACGACGTTCAGATTGTCCTTGGTGATGGCAAGCGGCTTCAGGAATACGGACTGCATTTCCACGCCCTTCGGGCCGCCCTTGAAGGCCTGGACACCGTCGACCTTGCTCATGTCCTTGCCGCCGGCGAGGTCGAGAGCGATTTCGGCGGCGCGCTTGCCGAGTTCGCGGCTGTCTTTCCAGACGGAAACCGTCTGCGTGCCGAGCGCGATGCGGTTCAGCGCCGCCTTGTCACCGTCCTGGCCGGAAACCGGAACGGAGCCGGCGAGGCCCTGGGCGTCGAGCGCTGCGATCGCGCCGCCGGCCGTGCCGTCGTTGGAGGCGACAACGGCGTCAACCTTGTTGTTGTTGGCGGTCAGGAACTGCTCCATGTTACGCTGGGCGTTCTCCGGCAGCCAGCCGTCTGTGTAGGCCTCGCCGACATTCTTGATCTTGCCGGCGTCGATCGCGGCCTTCAGCACTTCCTGCTGGCCAGAGAACAGGAAGTCGGCATTCGGGTCGGAAGAAGAGCCCTTGATGAAGACGTAGTTGCCTTCCGGCTTCACCTTGAAGACGCCCTCGGCCTGCAGGCGGCCGACTTCCTTGTTGTCGAAGGTGATGTAGAAGGCCGCCGGATTTTCAATCAAGCGGTCGTAGCCGACGACCGGAATGCCTTCGGCGGCCGCCTTTTCGATCGCCGGGCCGATCGCGTCGGAATCCTGGGCGAGGATGATCAGCGCGTTGGCGCCCTGCGAGATCAGCGATTCGACGTCGGTCAACTGCTTTGCTGCCGAGGATTGCGCGTCAGCGGAAATATATTTGGCGCCCTTGGCTTCGAGAGCCTTCTTGATGGCGGCTTCGTCGGTCTTCCAGCGTTCTTCCTGGAAATTCGACCAGGAAACGCCGACGACGAGATCGGCAGCCATGGCGGCAGTATGCACGGAAACGAGAATGGCGGCACCGGCCATCAGTTTCAAAATAGACTTCATAATTGTCCTCCCGAGTGAGTAGCGACCGGCCCAGCCCATGCTTCCTCCGGCCACCGCGAAAGCTGTCGAGAAACAATTCGATTTTTTTCTCGACAGTCGAGAAATTAACTGTCAGAGATTTTTTCAGCTGTCAACACTGGACTACCGGCTTAATTCACTTGCGCAGAAGCGGGCGGGGATGCAGTGGAGGCGAGGGGCGGAGCCAGAGCATGATGCCGAAAAGTATGAGCGGTTTTCTCATGACATCGTGCGTCTGACGATTAAACTGAGAGCAGAGGGAAGAGGGCGGCATTCATGCTGACCAAGTCGAGCACGGAGCTGGTCCGGCAGAGAAACAGCGTGCTCGTGCTGTCCGTGCTGCGCCGCCACGGCGCGCTCGCCCATACCGAAATCTCCGATTTCACCGGCCTTTCCTCGGCCACCATCTCGGCGATCACAGCCGATCTCGAACGCGCCCAGATCATCGAAAAATCCGAGCAGCAGGCAGCGAGCGGCCGCGGCCGGCCACGCGTGCTTCTGCGCCAGCGGCGCGACTGCGGTTATCTGATCGTCATCGTCATCTCCTCGGATGCCGTGCAATATTCGCTGGTGGATTATGCCGGTAAGCTGATCGATCGCTTCAGCGAGGAGCGCTCGCATGATCCGTCAGGTGCGGCTCGCTTCGTCGCGGGGGTACAAGCCGGGCTCTTGCGCATTCTCGATCGCTCCCGGATTTCCCAGGAAAAGGTGCTGCTGATCTCGATCAGTAGTAAAGGCCTCGTCGCTTCCGACGAACCGGTGCTTCTGTGGTCGCCGATCTTCGGCAGCGACCAGATCGATTTCGAATCGGCGCTGCGGCCGGAATGGCAGGCCAAGGTCATCCTCGACAATGAGACGCTGCTCGTCGCCGCCGCCCTCGGCGCGCGTGAGGAGATCGCCAAGGGCGCCGATTTCCGCT
Organism: Rhizobium aethiopicum; assembly: GCF_900094625.1. Taxonomy (GTDB): domain Bacteria; phylum Pseudomonadota; class Alphaproteobacteria; order Rhizobiales; family Rhizobiaceae; genus Rhizobium; species Rhizobium aethiopicum. The sequence goes on from NZ_FMAJ01000002.1 coordinate 24,273, forward strand.
CGCTCGCTGCCCTTTCGCTCGGCCACAGCATTGGCCTCGGCATCGTCAGGCGCGGCAATCAGACAGGCCAGGAAATTTCGGCCGCCAATTTCGGCCACATGCTGCATATGGCGGGTGGCGGCCTCTGCCGCTGCGGCACGCGCGGCTGCATCGAGGCCTATGCCGGCTTCTATGCCATCCTGCGCACCGCCTTCGAGGTGCCGCTCGATACCATTCCGGCCAAATTCGTGCCGGTCGCCGAACTCGACAAGATCGCCGCCCGCGCCCGCCAGGGCCACCGCACCTCCGCCTTCGCCTTTCGCCAGGCAGGCCTGGCGCTGGGCAACGGCTTGTCGCGTATGCTCAGCCTCACCGAACGCATGCCAATCGCCATCACCGGCCCGGGCACGCGCTATTACGATCTGCTGCGGCAGGGGATCGAGGAGGGCCTCGGCCAGTCGCATGTCGTGCGCATGGAGGGCATGCCCGAAATCCGCGTCGTCCCCGACGAACCGATCCTCGTCTTCGAAGGCCATCTCAACCGGGCGCTGTCGGTGATCGACCAGGATATCGTGATATCGGGGGGGCAGGGCGGGGAGTAGGGCTAAAACCTTCCCCAACCCCGCTCTAGAAGGGGAGGGTCTTTGCTTCATACGCCCGCAAGGCTCTATAACGCAAAACGGCCGGGCGTTTGCCCGGCCATCTCATGCACGGCGTACGGTCGGGAGAGGGCCGTCAGCCGATCTTGATGAGCCTGCCTTCCTTGACCGACTGCACGGCGGCGTCGGCGAGCGCCAGCGCTGCCAGGCCGTCGGCGCCGGAGGGAGAGATCTTCGTGCCCTTTTCGATGGCGGCAATGAAGGCGGCGATTTCGTTGGCATAGGCTTCGGTGTAGCGGGTCATGAAGAAATCGTGCAGCGGCGGGCGGGTGTAGCCGTCGCCATTTGCCACTTCGATCGAGACCGGGCGCTGGTTTTCGGCCGCCGCCATGCCCTTCGCGCCGTGCACTTCGATGCGCTGGTCGTAGCCATAGGTGGCGCGGCGGGAGTTGGAGATGACGGCCTGCTTGCCCGAGGCCGTCTGCAGGATCACCGAGACGCTGTCATAATCGCCGGCTTCGCCGATCGCCTTGTCGACGAGTACGGCCGCGGTCGCCAGCACCGAGACCGGCTCTTCGCCGAGCAGGAAGCGGGCCATGTCGAAATCGTGAATCGTCATGTCGCGGAAGATGCCGCCCGAGCGCTTGATATAATCGACCGGCGGGGCGCCGGGATCGCGCGAGGTGATCGTCACCATTTCGACATCGCCGATCTTGCCGTCGTCGATCACCTTGCGGACTGCCATGAAATGTGGGTCGAAGCGGCGGTTGAAGCCGACCATCAGCTTGGCGCCGGTCTGTTCCACCACCTTGATGCAGGCCTTCACGCGCTCGACGTCGAGATCGATCGGCTTTTCGCAGAAGATCGCCTTGCCGGCGCGGGCGAAGCGCTCGATCAGATCGGCATGCGTGTCCGTCGGCGTGCAGACGACGACAGCGTCGATATCGCGAGCGGCTTCGATCGCTTCAATGGTGCGCACTTCGCAGCCATAGGCCGAAGCGATCGCCTCGGCGGCCTGCGGAAAGGCGTCCGCCACCGCAACCAGCGTCGCATTGGTGTCGCCGCTGACGGCCTTCGCATGAACCTTGCCGATGCGACCGGCGCCGAGAAGACCAAATCTTACAGTCATTTCAACCTCCTTGAATCCGGAACAAATAGACCGAATTACTTAAAATCTGGAATTTTCATTCCACCTTCTCAGCGTCGCGTCAAGCCCGCGGATCTTTCACATTTGCAAGATTCGAACCAGAGCCTTTGCTGGTCAGATGGAAACGCGCTGCCGGCCGGCCGAACATTCGATACCGATTGCGCCAACAGAATGCTTTAATCTGGCTGGGAAAGGCTTTAGAGACAAGCGCGGCACAGGCCGAGGGCAGTGCGACACAAGTGACCGCGGGGCAGAGATGCAACTAATCGATCCGAACCATCCGGCTTACCGGCGCCTCTGGGTGCGAATTGCCATCGTTGCCGTCTGCTTCGCCTGGGCCACGGTCGAATTTGTTACCGGCGACCCCTTCTGGGGCGTGATATCGGGCGGGGCGGGCGCCTATGCGTTCTATGTATTGTTCTGGACCTTCGATCCGCAGCCTCAGACCGCCGAACCGGTCGTCCAGCCTGACGCCGAGGAAGAGGACGAGCCGGGGACGGCGACAATCGTCACACCCGATGACGTAAACGGGGACGAGCCGGCAGCAGACGACGAGAAGAAAGCCGAAGAGAAGAAGGCCGAATAATCAAGCGGGCCGCGATCTTTCCGATGCGCGCCACGCTTGACGTCTTTGTTGGCGTTCTCGCAAAACCGATGCGCGGCTTCGCGTACGGCCAGCCGCATACCGGCGCATTCCCGTTCTGTCAGATTGACAGTTCCTTGGCGTGCGCGTCGACCTTTTCCCAGGCGTCTCCGAATGGATCGCTGATCGGAACCAGCGGTGAAATGCCGAGCAGGAGAAGTGCTTTCAGATGTGACCAGCCACCTCCGAGCAATGGCGCAAAGGATGTCATCACGACACGTTCCTTGCCATAGAGACGCTGGTACTCCGCGAAATTGCAGAAGTTCTCGTGATTGCTGTCCTTCAGATGGAAGGACTCGGCCGCAGCGCCTTCGGCAAGGATAACTTCGTGCGTATCGAGCATGATGGCAAAGTAGTCGATCGATCCGTCGGCGGCGGGCGTGACCGGTGCGATCGTCGTGCCGTTCACAAGCTCCTTCACCTGAATCAGAATTCCGTTCAGGTACAGCGCATGGCCAGGCGAGAGATAGAGATCCGAATGGGGCGTATGCCCGTCGAGTGCGTGGCGGGAAACCCGGATCGGCACGACGTCCTTGTGCCAGCGCGCACCGCTCTTCTTGAAGCTTTGGCGGCCGACCCACTTTACCGGACGGATGCTGCCGTCGGGAAGGGCAACGCGGTCGCCGATGCTGAGATCCTCGACAGGTTTCTCACCGCAATCCGTGAGGATGGCCGTTCCCCGCAGGAAGCAATTCGGTCCGCTGCCGCCACCACCCGAACCACCACGTCCGCCAGAGCCACCTCTCCCGCCCGAGCCGCCGCCTCCACCGGAACCGCCCCGTCCCCAAAGCCGCCCCAGCGCCTTGGCCGGAGAGGTAGAAATTGCTGTGGCGATGGCCGCCACGCCGACCAGACGAGCGCCGGCGGCTGCGGTTACTCCTAGAAAATGTCTGCGCGCAGTATTGCGTGGCAGCTTCGGATCTTCCGTAGATGACATGTCGGGCGTCTCCCTGAAAACATTTGCACCGACCTATGTTACAATGGGTTGTATCGCGTTCAATTTCGCTAAATAGTTCAACGTCCTACCGAAAAGGGCGTAGGTATGGTAATAGCAGGGTCCCGAAAACCGCTATGGGAGGCACCAATTAGCAGCAGATTTATCTGCGACTCCTACGCGAAATAATCAAACTTGGTACCATGTGTGCCGGTTGCATTGCGAGCAAAGCAGCCCATTTAGAGTTTCGCGAATCGAGCCGAAAGCGGCGGCTCTTCCAAAAGCCTCGGAACGTTTGCCTGCCTGAGAAAGCTTCAGCTCTGCGGCAGCCGGCGCACCGCCTCGTCGATCAGCAGATTGGCGATCATCATGCGCCTGTTGGCATTGTCGCGGAAAGGCTCCGCGACGCCATCAGGATGATTGCCCTTGGCAAAGGCGCGCCGCTTCTCGTTCAGCGTCTGTTGGGTATCGGCGGCGGAGATCGCCAGTTCCGCTGCGACGTCTGACGGCGCGGTGCGCGTGAGATGGTCCGGCATCACAAGTTCGGGTTCGGACGGCGGCGGTTCTGCTGCAGTTCCGACGGCGGCATCGGGATCGAGATGGTCGAAATAGGCCTGACCAGCGCGTTGCGAGGCGGCGGAGACGCCTTGCATGACATCGAAGGCAAACCCGGTACCGAGGCCGGAGACGCGGTGGGCAATCGGCGCTTCGGCCTCGTTGTCCGTCGCGTCCTCCGCCTTCAGCCGCTCGAGCACTGATTGAAATACCGACTGTCCGAACAGCATCCGCCTTCCTTCCGAAGGGCATATTAAAGGAGAGCAAGATGGCGCGGGGCTTGCGGCACTCAGCCTCCTTGCTTCTGGCTCTCCTCGAGGATGATGTCGTAGAGCAGTCTGGCGCTCGGCGGCAGCGCCCGTTCTCTCGCGGTGATCAGGCTGTAGGGCTTGACGTTGATGTCGAAATCGATCGGCAGCATGCGCACGTCGGAAGCCTTGGCGCCCTGGCTCGCCAGGAAATGGGCGACGTCGACGGCGACGGGGGCGATCGCATCGGTTTCGCAGACGATGGCGCAGGTGAGCAGCAGCGAGGAGGTGTTGACGATATTTTCGGGCAGCGCCACGCCGCTCGATAGGAAGATGTCTTCGATCGTGCGGCGCAGCAGCGTACCCGGCGGCTGGAACACCCAGTCGTAATCCCTGACGTCGGCAAGGCTGCTCGTCTTCTTCTTTTTCAGAAGCGGATGGCGGTTGCGCACGATCAGGCAGGCGCGTTCGATGCCGATCTCCTTGACCTCGAACAGGCGCGGATTGAGGTCGTCGGGAATGCGGCCGATGATGAAGTCGTGGCGAGCGGCGAGCAGCTCGCGGGCGAGTACGTTGCTCGTCTCCACCTGGATGTTGATCTCGATGCCGGGATAGGCCTTGCGCACCCTGTTGATCGCCGGCACGACGAGGCTCATGGCCGGCGCCGTCACCGCGCCGATGAAGACCGAGCCGCCCTTACCGCTCTTTAATTCGGCGATCTCGCGGCTTGCCTCGCGCAGCTCCAGCAGGATCTTCCGGGCGCGTCTCGCAAGCGCCGCGCCGAAGGTCGTCAGCACCACGCCGCGGGCGACTCGCTCATAGAGCGGCGTCTTGGTGATTGCCTCCATTTCCGACAGCATGCGCGACGCGGCGGGCTGCGAAATGTTGAGAACTTCCGCGGCAGCGGAAATCTGCCCACTATCTTCGATTGCGACGATCATGCGCAGGTGATTCAGCTTAAGTCCCGAACGGAGAAAGCTGTCGTCGCCGAAACTGTCGCTGTGGATATCAACGTGATCCATCGAAATGGGCTCTGAAACGATCGTCATGGTTGCAGCCTCCCCACTGCGCTCCATCAAAAGTAATACTTTTTAACGATATACCAAAATTGTTATGCACATTACCAGTTATTCTATTTGACAGTTATAGGAATCCATACCAGTTTGCCGCCGTGTGCTGGTTGGCACTCAACACGTGTGAGATCGTGGAGGAGACCTACTTCGTTTCTCACCATCTGAAGTAACTATCCAATACGGAACCTGCCACAGTTTCGGGCGGGCGATTTTTCGTCCGCTGATCTATTAACAAGGGAGAGAGAAATGAAATCCATTATCTCATTGATGGCTGCGGCCGCCTTCGGCGTCGCTTCGTTCGTTATGCCGGCAATGGCGCAGGACAAGGGGCTCGTGGGCATCGCGATGCCGACGAAGTCCTCCGCTCGCTGGATCGACGACGGCAACAACATCGTCAAGCAGCTCGAAGCCGCCGGTTACAAGACCGACCTGCAGTATGCTGACGACGATATTCCGAACCAGCTGTCGCAGATCGAAAACATGGTCACCAAGGGTGCCAAGGTTCTCGTAATCGCTTCGATCGACGGCACGACGCTTTCCGACGTTCTCCAGAAGGCTCACGATGCCGGCATCAAGGTCATCGCTTACGACCGCCTGATCCGTGACTCGGCCAACGTCGACTACTACGCCACTTTCGACAACTTCCAGGTCGGCGTTCTCCAGGCAACCTCGATCGTTGACGCCCTCGGCCTCAAGGATGGCAAGGGCCCGTTCAACATCGAACTTTTCGGCGGTTCGCCTGATGATAACAACGCCTTCTTCTTCTATGATGGCGCAATGTCCGTTCTCCAGCCCTACATCGACTCGGGCAAGCTCGTCGTGAAGTCCGGCCAGACCGGCATGGACAAGGTTGGCACGCTGCGTTGGGATGCGGCAACGGCTCAGGCCCGCATGGACAACCTGCTTTCGGCCAACTACACCGACGCCAAGGTCGACGCCGTTCTGTCGCCTTACGACGGTCTGTCGATCGGCATCATCTCCTCGCTGAAGGGCGTCGGCTACGGTTCCGCTGACCAGCCGCTTCCGGTCGTTTCCGGCCAGGACGCTGAAATCCCGTCGGTCAAGTCGATCATTGCCGGCGAACAGTACTCGACGGTCTTCAAGGACACCCGCGAACTCGCCAAGGTCACTGTTGCCATGGTCGATGCCGTCATGTCCGGCAAAGAGCCTGAGGTCAACGACACTAAGACCTACGACAACGGCGTCAAGGTCGTTCCGTCCTACCTGCTGAAGCCGGTTGCCGTCGACAAGACCAACTACAAGCAGATCCTCGTCGACGGCGGTTACTACACCGAAGACAAGCTGAAGTAAGACGTTAAGCTGGAGGCCGGAGCCCGCGCTTGCGGGTTCCGGCCTTCGATTTTATGATCGCCAGGCCGCTCGGCGGCTGAAGGCGCTGGAACTTTGACTATGGACAACACCATCCTAGAAATGCGGAGCATCACCAAGACGTTCCCGGGCGTCAAGGCGCTGGAGAACGTGAACCTCAAGGTTCGCAAGGGTGAGATTCACGCATTGGTAGGCGAAAACGGGGCCGGTAAATCGACCCTGATGAAAGTGCTATCAGGCGTCTACCCCACAGGAAGCTATGAAGGCGACATCGTCTATGAAGGCGAGACGCGCCACTTCAAGGTGCTGAAGGATTCCGAAGAAATCGGCATCGTCATCATCCACCAGGAACTGGCCCTCGTGCCGCTGCTGTCGATCGGCGAAAACATCTTCCTTGGCAACGAGAATGCCAGGAACGGCGTGATCAGCTGGGAAGAGACGTATAACCGCACGAAGCAGCTGCTGCAGAAGGTGGGCCTGCGCGAATCCCCCAACACCTTGGTAACCGATATCGGCGTTGGCAAGCAGCAGCTCGTAGAGATCGCCAAGGCGCTGTCGAAGAGCGTGAAGCTGCTCATTCTCGACGAGCCGACGGCTTCGCTCAACGAGAAGGACTCCGATGCGCTGCTCAATCTGCTGATCGAGTTCCGCAATCAGGGCATCACCTCGATCATCATTTCCCACAAGCTGAACGAGATCCGCAAGGTCGCCGATCAGATCACGGTCCTGCGCGACGGCATGACCGTCAAGACGCTCGACTGTCACGCCGACGAGATCAGCGAAGACATCATCATCAAGAACATGGTTGGCCGCGACCTCGCCGACCGTTACCCGCCGCGCTCCGTGCCGATCGGCGAAACGATCTTCGAAGTCAAGAATTGGAACGCCTATCACCAGCATCACCGCGACCGCCAGGTGCTGCACAACATCAACGTCACCGTCCGCAAAGGCGAGGTCGTCGGCATCGCCGGCCTGATGGGTGCCGGCCGCACCGAATTCGCCATGAGCGTCTTCGGCAAGTCCTACGGGCACAAGGTCAGCGGCGAGGTCTTCGTCGACCGAAAGGCCGTCGACGTCAGCACCGTGCGCAAGGCGATCGATGCGGGTCTTGCCTATGTCACCGAGGACCGCAAACAGCTCGGCCTCGTGCTCAACGACACGATCCTGCACAATACGACGCTCGCCAATCTCGACGGAATTTCGAACAACAGCGTCATCGACGACATCAAGGAGATGAAGGTCGCGACGGATTACCGGTCGAAGCTGCGCATTCGCTCGCACGGCATCTTCCAGGAAACGGTCAATCTTTCCGGCGGCAACCAGCAAAAGGTGGTGCTGTCGAAGTGGCTGTTCTCCGATCCCGAGATTTTGATCCTCGACGAGCCTACCCGAGGCATCGACGTTGGCGCAAAGTACGAAATTTATACTATCATCAACCAGCTTGCCGCCGATGGGAAAGGCGTTCTGATGATCTCATCGGAAATGCCCGAACTGCTTGGCACTTGTGACCGCATCTACGTGATGAACGAAGGACGCATCGTCGCCGAACTGCCGAAGGGAGAAGCAAGCCAGGAAACCATCATGCGCGCTATCATGCGCTCAGGGGAGAAGAAACAATGACTCCGGTCAACCCGACAACCGAGGAAAGCAACGTCGTTTCCGTTGCCGACTACATCCGCGGCAACATTCGTGAATACGGCATGCTCATCGCGCTCGTCGCGATCATGGTATTCTTCCAGTTCTACACCGGCGGTATTCTCTTCAAGCCGGTCAACCTGACGAACCTCGTCCTGCAGAATTCCTTCATCGTCATCATGGCGCTCGGCATGCTGCTCGTCATCGTGGCTGGGCACATCGACCTTTCGGTCGGTTCGATCGTCGCCTTCGTCGGCGCGCTCGCGGCAATCTTCACCGTGACATGGGGCATGAATTTCTGGGTCGCCGGCCTGATTTGTCTGATCGTCGGCGGCATTATCGGCGCTGCGCAGGGCTATTTCATCGCCTATCACCGCATCCCGTCCTTCATCGTGACGCTCGCCGGTATGCTGATCTTCCGCGGCCTGACGCTGACGGTGCTGGCCGGCAAGAACATCGGCCCGTTCCCGAAGGAATTCCAGGTCATCAGCACCGGCTTCCTGCCGGGCGACATGATCAACATCTTCGGCGCGCCCGTGCAGTCGACCTCGCTGATCCTGACCGTCATCCTGCCAGTCATCCTCTTCTACCTCGCCTGGCGCCGCCGCAAGGTGAACGAAAGCCATGGCATCGATGTCGAGCCGCTGGGCTTCTTCATTGGCCAGAACCTGGTCGTTTCGGGCGCCATTTGGTGGCTCGGCTATCAATTGTCCAGCTACAGGGGCCTGCCGAACGTTCTCGTCGTCATGCTGGTGCTGATCGCGATCTACGCCTTCGTCACCAAGCGCACGACGGTCGGCCGGCGCATCTACGCCATGGGCGGCAATGAAAAGGCGACCAAGCTTTCGGGCATCAACACGCAGCGCCTCAGCTTCTACACCTTCGTCAACATGGGCGTGCTCGCAGGTCTTGCCGGCATGATCGTCGCACTCCGCCTGAACTCGGCAACGCCGAAGGCCGGCGTCGGCTTCGAGCTCGACGTGATTGCGGCCTGCTTCATCGGCGGCGCCTCGGCATCGGGCGGTGTCGGCAAGATCACCGGCGCAGTCATCGGTGCATTCATCATGGGCGTCATGAACAACGGCATGTCGATCGTCGGCCTCGGCATCGACTTCCAGCAGATGGTCAAGGGTGCGGTGCTTCTCGCCGCCGTATTCTTCGACGTTTACAACAAGAACAAGGGCTGAGCGCTTACCGGCGCCAGCTCACGGCATTCGCAGTCATATGGATGATGAATTCCGGCTCCCGACGGAGCCGGACAGGCGGAGCTTTTTCCTAGCCTCGCCGGAACGAGAAGGATGAAAGTCGTGCTTATTTCCCAGATCAAGGGTGCCAACGGAGAGATCGTCGTCGCCGTGCGCGAGCAGGGCGGCGCGGCACGGTCGGTCAAGAATGCCGGCAGCGTCTATGCGCTGGCGATGGAAGCCGCCGACGGCGGCAAGTCGCTTGCCTCTGTCATCGAAGCCCATGGCTACGGCGATACGGTCGATCTGGATAAGGCCTATGCGGAAGGCCGTTTCCTGCCGCCAATCACCCATCCGGACGCGGCCCACCTGCATCTGACCGGCACCGGCCTCACCCATCTCGGTTCGGCCGCCACCCGTGATTCCATGCACAAGAAGACCACCGAGGCGGCCGAGGAAACGCTGACCGACTCGATGAAGATGTTCAAGATGGGGCTTGAGAACGGCAAGCCGAAGGCCGGTGAGAAGGGCGTTCAGCCCGAATGGTTCTACAAGGGCAACGGCCATGGAGCTGCAGCCCCCGGCGCACCGCTCGTTTCGCCCTCCTTCGCGCTCGATGGCGGCGAAGAGCCTGAAATGGCCGGCATCTACGTGATCGCCAAGGACGGTTCGCCCTTCCGCATCGGCTTCGCGCTGTCGAATGAATTTTCCGATCACGTCACCGAGCGGATCAACTATCTCTTCCTGGCGCATTCGAAGTTGCGCCCGGCAAGCTTCGGCCCGGAAATCCGCGTCGGCGCGGCGCCGGAGGATATTCGCGGCACCTCGCGCATCAAGCGCGGCGACAAGGTGATCTTCGAAAAGCCCTTCCTGTCGGGTGAGGCGAACATGTCGCACACGTTCGCAAACCTCGAATATCACCATTTCAAATATGGCCTCTTCCGTGTTCCGGGCGATGTTCATGTCCATATGTTCGGCACGGCGACGCTTTCCTTTGCCGACGGCATAAAGACGGAAGAGGGCGACCTCTTCGAGATCGAAGTCGCCGAATTCGGCCTGCCACTGCGCAATCCGCTGAAGGTGGCGGCCGAGGAAGAGATTGTTGTCAAGCAGCTCTGAATTTCGAGGCCTGGCCGCGTCCGCGGCGGGCCGTGTTTGTAAACGGTAAAGGAGGCTTGTTGAGCCCATGACCATTTATCAAAACCTGATCGCCGGCGAATGGGTCGGCACGGACGCGACGAAGAACATCAACCCGTCCGACACGAACGAGGTCGTCGGCCTCTATGCCAACGGCAGCGCCGAAGACACCCGCAACGCGATTGCCGCCGCCAAGGCCGCCTTTCCGGCCTGGTCGCGCTCGGGCATCTGGGAGCGCCACGTCATCCTGAAGAAGACCGGCGACGAGATCATGGCGCGCAAGGACGAACTCGGCGCGCTGCTCGCCCGCGAGGAAGGGAAGACGCTGCCTGAGGCGACCGGCGAAGTCATCCGCGCCTCGCAGATCTTCGAATTTTTCGCCGGTGAAGCCCTGCGGCTCGCCGGCGAGGTCATCCCGTCGGTTCGCCCGAACATCGGCATCGAGATCACCCGCGAGGGCCTCGGCGTCATCGGCATCATCACGCCGTGGAACTTCCCGATCGCGATCCCGGCCTGGAAGATCGCCCCGGCGCTCGCCTACGGCAACACCATCGTCTTCAAGCCGGCCGAGCTGGTGCCGGCCTGCTCCTGGGCGATCGTTGACATCCTCAACAGGGCAGGGTTGCCGAAGGGCGTCTTGAACCTCGTCATGGGCAAGGGATCGATCGTCGGCCAGGCCATGCTCGAAAGCCCCGATGTCCACGGCATCACTTTCACCGGCTCTACCGGCACCGGCCGGCGCGTCGCCGCCGCCTCCATCGAGCATAACCGCAAGTTCCAGCTTGAGATGGGCGGCAAGAACCCGATGGTCGTGCTCGACGACGCCGACCTCAACGTAGCCGTGGAGGCAGCCGCCAATTCCGGCTTCTTCTCCACCGGCCAGCGCTGCACCGCGTCCTCGCGGCTGATCGTCACCGAAGGCATTCATGGCAAATTCGTCGCGGCGCTCACCGACAAGCTGAAGACGCTGGTCGTCGACAATGCGCTCAAGGCAGGCACCCATATCGGTCCCGTCGTCGACGAGCGGCAGTTGAAGACCGATACCGACTATATCGAGATCGGCAAAAAGGAGGGCGCCAAGCTCGCCTTCGGCGGCGAGGTCATCTCCCGCGAGACGCCCGGCTTCTATCTGCAGCCGACGCTGTTTACCGAAGCGACCAACCAGATGCGCATTTCGCGCGAGGAAATCTTCGGGCCTGTGGTCTCGGTGATCCGGGCCAGGGATTATGACGAGGCGCTTTCGATCGCCAACGATACGCCATTCGGGCTTTCGGCCGGCATCGCCACGACCAGCCTGAAACACGCCACGCACTTCAAGCGCAATTCGGAAGCCGGCATGGTCATGGTCAACCTGCCGACGGCAGGTGTCGATTTCCACGTTCCGTTCGGCGGCCGCAAGGGTTCGTCCTACGGCCCGCGCGAGCAGGGCAAATACGCCGCCGAGTTCTACACAACCGTCAAGACCGCCTACACGCTGGCTTGAGACAAGCGAGATGACCCGGGCCGTACGAGGCGGTCCGGGGATATGCTGAAGGACAGAGATTATGAAAAAGAAAGCGGAATGGCCGCGCAGGCTGAGGTCGCAGGAATGGTATGGCGGCACGAGCCGCGACGTGATTTATCATCGCGGCTGGCTTAAGAACCAAGGTTATCCGCACGACCTGTTCGACGGCCGGCCGGTGATCGGCATCCTCAACACCTGGTCGGATATGACCCCGTGCAACGGTCATCTCAGAGAGCTTGCCGAAAAGGTGAAGGCGGGTGTCTGGGAGGCCGGCGGCTTCCCGCTCGAGGTGCCGGTGTTCTCCGCATCCGAAAACACCTTCCGCCCGACCGCGATGATGTACCGCAACCTCGCGGCACTCGCGGTGGAAGAGGCGATCCGCGGCCAGCCGATGGATGGTTGCGTGCTGCTCGTCGGCTGCGACAAGACCACGCCGTCACTGCTGATGGGGGCGGCCTCCTGCGACCTGCCGTCGATCGTCGTCACCGGCGGACCGATGCTGAACGGCTATTTCCGCGGCGAGCGCGTCGGCTCCGGCACGCATCTGTGGAAGTTCTCCGAGATGGTGAAGGCCGGCGAGATGACGCAGGCAGAATTCCTCGAGGCGGAAGCTTCGATGAGCCGTTCGTCGGGCACCTGCAACACCATGGGCACGGCCTCCACCATGGCCTCCATGGCCGAAGCGCTCGGCATGGCTCTGTCGGGCAATGCCGCGATCCCGGGCGTCGATTCCCGCCGCAAGGTCATGGCGCAGCTCACCGGCCGTCGCATCGTGCAGATGGTCAAGGACGATCTGAAGCCCTCGGAGATCATGACGAAGCAGGCCTTCGAAAACGCCATCCGCACCAATGCGGCGATCGGCGGATCGACCAACGCCGTCATTCACCTGCTGGCGATTGCCGGCCGCGTCGGCATCGATCTGACGCTGGACGATTGGGACCGTTGCGGCCGGGACGTTCCGACGATCGTCAACCTGATGCCGTCGGGCAAATACCTGATGGAAGAGTTCTTCTATGCCGGCGGCCTGCCCGTCGTCCTGAAGCGCCTCGGTGAGGCTGGTCTCCTGCACAAGGATGCGCTGACGGTCTCCGGCGAAACCGTCTGGGACGAGGTCAAGGATGTCGTCAACTGGAACGAAGACGTCATCCTGCCGGCTGAAAAGGCGCTGACCTCTTCGGGCGGCATCGTCGTGTTGCGCGGCAACCTCGCGCCGAAGGGCGCGGTGCTGAAGCCTTCGGCCGCCTCTCCGCACCTCCTGGTGCACCGGGGCAGGGCCGTCGTGTTCGAGGACATCGACGACTACAAGGCCAAGATCAACGACGACAGTCTTGATATCGACGAGACCTGCGTCATGGTCATGAAGAATTGCGGCCCGAAGGGTTATCCCGGCATGGCCGAAGTCGGCAACATGGGACTGCCGCCGAAGGTGCTGAAGAAGGGCATCCTCGACATGGTACGCATTTCCGACGCCCGCATGTCCGGCACAGCCTACGGCACCGTCGTGCTGCACACCTCGCCGGAAGCGGCCGTCGGCGGACCACTGGCAGTCGTCAAGAACGGCGACATGATCGAGCTCGACGTGCCGAACCGCCGCCTGCATCTCGACATATCGGACGAGGAACTGGCGCACCGTCTCGCCGAATGGCAGCCGAACCATGATCTTCCCACATCAGGCTATGCCTTCCTGCATCAGCAGCATGTCGAAGGCGCTGATACCGGCGCCGACCTCGACTTCCTCAAGGGATGTCGCGGAAACGCTGTCGGCAAGGACAGCCACTGAGCGGGGACGCATCCGAGATCGGGATGGTTTGAAAAGGCGGGGTGAAAGCCCCGCCTTTTTGTTGCTGACAAGTCGCGAACGTCTCTTTCATCATGCTTGCGGGGGAGAGAGTACGTGGCATGCGAGAGCGTCCGAGGGACGGAGAGGTTGCGGCAAATCCCTTCTCCCCGAGGGGGAGAAGGGGAATCGCGAGGGCGCGTTCTGTCCTTCGGCGTCGCTCAGCTCTGGCTCTGACTCTGCATCTGGCTGCTGTCCTCGACCTTCACGGTCACCGACAGCGTCTCACCCGGCGTGCCGATGCGCATGCCTGAGATCGGCGCGGCGTCGCGGTAGCAGAGGCCCGAGGCGATCCTGATATAGCGTTCATCCGGGCAGATTTCATTGACCGGGTCGAAGCCGACCCAGCCGAGGCCGGGAATATGGGCTTCGGCCCAGGCATGCGTCGCCGCCTGTTCGACCTTTTCTTCCATCATCAGATAGCCGGAGACATAACGCGCCGGCACCTGCAGGGCGCGGGCGGCGGCAACGAAGATGTGAGCATGGTCCTGACAGACACCGCTCTTCTTCTCCAGCGCCTGTTCCGCTGTCGTCGAAGTGTCGCTGGTTCCGGGCCTATAGTCGACGGTCTCATGGATCGCGGCCATCAGTGCATGCATGCGGGCGAGTTCGTTATCGCCGTTGGCGCTCTTGGTCAGTTCCTTGACGAGCTTGCCGCCCTTGGTGAGCGGCGTCTCGCGCAGGAAGAGCCAGAGCGGGCAGAAGCCGGTGTGTGGGCCGGTGACGCCGTTGAGGTCCGCGGTTTCGACCTCGCCTTCGGCGAGGATGCTCGTTACATGCTGCTCGCCTTCCAGCGAGACCAGGTTGACGTGGTTGCCGTACTGATCGTCATATTCCACCTCAGGCGTGGCGCCCTCGACCTTCAGCGACCACCCGAGCACCTTTTGAGCATTGGTCGTCGGCGGTGTCAGCCTCAGCCGCTGCAAGGAGAATTTCGAGGGCTCGTCGTAGCTGTATTCGGAGAGGTGGCTGATTTTCAGTCTCATATTCTGATCCGCTTAAACGTAGAACCGGTAGCCGTTGGAAATTTCCATGCCGAGCTGGTTGTTGCGCGAGACGAAATCCTCCAGGAACTCGTGAAGGCCCTGATCCATGATGTCGCGGATCGCCCTTGTCTGCAGGGTGGTTCGGATCGCCTCGGCTGTATCGTGGGCGGGAAGCCGCTCCTCGTAATTCTGGGCGAGATAGCCGAGATTGCTGACGATCTTCTCGTAGCAATAGGCAAGCGAGCGCGGCATCTGCACATTGAGGGTCAGGAAGTCGGCGATGTTCATCGCCCGGTATTCGCCGTCATAGGCCCAGCTGTAGGCGCGGTGCGCCGAGACCGAGCGCAGGATCGATTCCCACTGCACGTTGTCGAGGGAGGAGCCGACGGCCGAAACGGAAGGCAGCAGAACGTAATATTTCACGTCGAGGATTCGGCTCGTATTGTCCGCCCTCTCGATGAAGGTGCCGATGCGGGCGAAATTATAAAGTTCGTTGCGCAGCGTCGAACCGTGGAAGGCGCCGCGGATCAGGCCGGCGCGGCGCTTGATGGCGTCGATTACCTCCGGCATTTCGGCCGGCTTGACGCGCTTTTCGAGCAGCGACTTCAGGTCGATCCAGCATTCATTGGTCGCTTCCCAGGTCTCCCGCGTCAGCGCCGTGCGCACCATGCGGGCATTGTTGCGGCCCGAGTCGATGCAGGACATGACGCTCGACGGGTTGGCCCGATCGCGCAGGAGATAATCGATCGCGTCGGCATGGGTCAGCTTGGCGTGGCCCTCGTTATAGGCCTCGCGCACGCCCGCACTTTGCAGCACGCCGTCCCAGTTGTCGTCCCCGGCGCTGCTACGGGTAAGCGACATGCGCAGCCCGGCATCGACCAGGCGGGCGATATTTTCGGCGCGCTCGATGTACCGGAACATCCAGTAGAGGCCGTTTGCGGTTCTTCCGAGCATCAGTCCTCCAGTACCCAGGTGTCTTTGGTGCCGCCGCCCTGGCTGGAATTGACCACCAGCGAGCCCTGCTTCAGCGCCACGCGGGTAAGCCCACCCGGGATGATCTGCACCTTGTCGGAGACGAGGACGTAGGGGCGAAGGTCGACATGGCGCGGCGCAATCCCCTTGTTGACGAGAATCGGCACGGTGGAGAGCGACAGCGTCGGCTGGGCGATGTAGTTGTTCGGTTTGGCCTTCAGCTTTTCGGCAAAATCGGCGCGCTCCTTTTTGGATGCCGTTGGTCCCACGAGCATGCCGTAGCCGCCGGAGCCGTGCACTTCCTTGACGACGAGCTCTTCGAGGTGCTCCAGCACGTATTTCAGACTTGATGCTTCCGAACAGCGCCAGGTCGGGACGTTTTCGAGCAGCGCCTTGCTGCCGGTGTAGAATTCGACGATTTCCGGCATGTAGGAATAGATCGCCTTGTCATCGCAAATGCCGGTGCCGGGTGCATTGGCGATTGTGATATTGCCGGAGCGGTAGACATCCATGATGCCGGGAATGCCGAGCGCGGAATCGGCCCGGAAGGTCAGCGGATCGAGGAAATCGTCGTCGACGCGGCGGTAGAGCACGTCGATCGCCTCGTAACCGCGGGTCGTCCTCATCTTCACCTTGCCGTCGATGACGCGCAGATCCGAGCCCTCGACCAGCTCGACGCCCATCATGTCGGCGAGGAAGGAATGTTCGTAATAGGCCGAATTGTAGATGCCTGGCGTCAGCACCGCCACGCGCGGCTTGCCGGTGCAGCCGGGAGGGGCGAGCGAGGCAAGGCTCTGGCGAAGCAGATAGGGATAGTCCTCGACGCGCTGCACCTTGTTTTCGTGGAAGAGCTCCGGGAACATCTGCATCATGGTTTCCCGGTTTTCCAGCATATAGCTGACGCCGGAAGGCGTGCGGGCATTATCCTCCAGCACATAGAACTGCTCTTCGCCTGTTCGTACGATGTCGGTGCCGACGATATGGGTGTAGACCCCGCCGGGCGGACGGAAGCCGATCATCTCGGACAGGAAGGCGACGTTGTTCTCGATTAGCTCGCGTGGGACGCGGCCGGCGCGGATGATCTCCTGCTTGTGGTAGATATCGTCCAGGAAGGCATTGAGGGCGATCACCCGCTGCTCGATGCCCTGGGCGAGCTTGCGCCATTCGCGGGCGGAGATGATGCGCGGAATGATGTCAAAGGGGATAAGTTTTTCGGAACTGTCGGCGTGCCCGTAGACCGCGAAGGTGATGCCGGTCTTCCGGAAAATGTTCTCCGCATCGCGGGACTTGGCAATCAGATGCGACCGGTCTTGGCTGTTGTACCACTCAAAATATTTGTCATAAGGCGGGCGAGGACTTTCGTCCCCGGTCATCATTTCGTCAAATGCCAAAGGTGCGGCTCCCCTTTTTTGTTCATTTGAATACAACGCAAATTGCAATGCAAGAACCATGCGCATTTCGAGGAAAAGATTTTGCGGTGCGGGAAAGGGATGAGAATTCGGGTGCTTTGAGCGGCATGGTGGATGGCTGCTCGCACGGGATTGCGCAAAACGTGAGCATTTGATTGTTTTCCGGTCGCCCCGGTGGATTGGCGCACACCGACGCATCCCCTCCGATCCCCATTCTCGGGACTGTGCCTGAGGAATGTCACAGGAAGCCATTCACCGCGCGTCTGCGCGGTGAATGGCTCTGCACGCTGTTAAGAATTCTCCGGCGTCCAAGGGGGTGGCGCGCCGGATTCCTCTAACGAGCACAGGAATGATGGAGCCTGGAGAGGCACTGGCAGTTCTTCGCTGCCGCGACATGCTTCCAGGCGGCGACCCCACCCATCAGCGAAATTTCAAATAAGCATCAATGCTTCGCCTTTGACTGCGGCAGCAGGGTGCGGCTATCAGCACGGCAACTCTTTGTCCCCCGAGATGCATCATGTCCCTTGATCGCCTTGCCCCCGCTCTCTTCGTCCTGCTCTGGTCCACGGGCTGGGTGGTGGCAAAATATGCGGCGCTGCATTCCGAGCCCTTCACCTTTCTTTCGATACGCTATGCGCTGTCGGCTCTGGCATTCCTGGCGCTCTGCCTGGCGATGGGGGCGCAATGGCCGAAAAGTCGGGCGACGTGGCTGCGTGCGATCTATTCCGGGTTCTTCCTGCATGGCTTTTACCTCGCCGGCCTCTGGTGGGCGATCGCCAATGGTGTGCCGGCCGGCATATCCGGTATCATCGCCGCGCTGCAGCCGCTGCTGACGGCGATGGCGGCTCCCTTCCTCGTCGGCGAGCGGTTGCAACAGGCGCAGAAGCTCGGCCTTGGCCTCGGCTTCGTCGGCATCGCCATAGCCATTTCGCCGAAGCTTTTCGATCCAGCGACGGCCGATCTCGGCCATGCGGCGCTGCCGCTGGCGATCAACCTTATCGCCATGGGCTCCGTCACCTACGGTACGCTGTACCAGAAGAAACACCTGCAATCCGGCGACCTCAGGACGATCGCGACGCTGCAATATGTCGGCGCGCTAATTCTCACCCTGCCGCTTTCGCTCACATTAGAACACCAGCATTTCGATGGTTCGGCTCAGGCCTATGGCGCGCTCATCTGGTCGGTCTCCGGCCTGTCGATGGGCGGGGTCGGGCTGCTGCTTTATCTGATCCGGCGCGGGCAGGTCTCGCGCGCCGCTTCGCTCATCTACCTGATGCCGCCCGCAGTGGCGTTTGAGGCCTTCATCGTCTTCGGAGAACCGCTGACGCTGCCGTTGATTCTCGGCACGGTGATCGTGGTGATGGGCGTATATATGACAAATCGCAGGGGCGGTCAGCAGGCGGAGGCGAGCGTATAGGCTGATGGCTGCGGCAAGATCGAGCGACCGAATGGCCTGAACTTTCAGGCCCGGCAGGTCCATCCTCACGCATCGAGCGCTGCAGCAGATGAAGGATGGCCTCGCGCGCCTCAAGGCAGAAGGCGAGGAGATTGTCATAGACTGACGCTTTCGAGGTCGCCGGCGAGTGCCGACGACCTCGTATCCAGAGCGGCTTCGTGCGCTACCCGGGCACCATTCACGGCCAAGCTGGAGCCTTACGGATGCACAGGGGTAGGAAGCAGCGATCAGGTGCGGGGCTGCAGCAGCGCCAAGGCAACTGTCGACGCAGCCAGGAGAGCCGTAAGAGTCAATGGTCCGACAGCGCCGTGGTGGTCGACGATATAGCCGCCAACGATAGCGCCGATACTGATGGCCACCTGAAAAGAGACGACCATGAGGCTACCCGCCGCCTCCAGAGCGTCGGCGGCCGCGCGGGAAAGATTGGTCGGCAGCACGACCGGCGCCATGCCGAAGGCAAAGCCCCACAGCGTGACGAGTGCGAACGCGACGGCGGTATGAGCACCCCAAAGCACCAGAGCGAGTGCGGCAAACGTCATCAATACAGCCGTGACAGCCAGCGCTATGCCGATGCTCGCGTCGGCCATCCTACCGCCGGCAACATTGCCGATCACGGAGGCGATGCCAAACCCAAGCAGCGCCAGGGCGATCGATTTGGTTTCAAGGAGCGTCACTTGTTCGAGGAAGGGACGCACATAAACCGATCCGGCAAAATGCCCTGTCATCAGCAAGAGGATAGCAAGCATTCCCAATTGAACGCCCCTCCGTCGCGTTAGCCGGAAAACATCAGCGAGACTGTTGCTAGTGCTTGCAGGGAGTGTCGGTAAACTGAGCACCTGCAGCAGCATAGCAACTGCTGCAAGCCCGGCTGTCATCGCCATGGCGCTGCGCCATCCCAGCCAATCGCTGATCAAAGCACCCATTGATGGTGCAGCTATCGTGGCAAGCGAAACACCGAGGGTGACGATAGCCATGCCCCGACCTGTCGCGTTGGCGCCGACCAGCCTTGCCACGACGGCCACTGAAAGCGCCCAAAAGCCGCTAAGCGCGATGCCCAATCCCGCCCGGCCCAACAACAGCAGCCAAAAATCGGTCGCGAACGATGCAAGAATGTTGGAGCCAACCGCCAAGGCGCTGAGACCGACGAGCACCGCTTTGCGGTTCAGCCTGCCGATGAGAACATTGCTCAACAGGGCCGCCACGGCGCCGACGGAAGCGGTGGCGGTGACGACCTGTCCGGCCGTGCCCTCGGAAATGCCGAGGTCTCGGGCCATTGGCGTCAACAGGCCCGCCGGCAGAAACTCAGCAGATACCAGTGCAAAGCTGGTGGCCGCCATCGAAAGAACGGCAAACCAGGTCGCCGCGCTCCACGCCGATGGTTCAGCCGTCTCGAGGCCAATTGTGGCGCCGTCGAATTGTGATGTTGTGTCCGTCATAGATGGATCTCCTGTGTTTGGAGATTTCATAGACGAAGTTTTCAGGATGATATGTGTCTTAAAATCCGAAATCCATGTCCGTTCGTCCGGAACTTGTGCGGCGCACAATTCCCGGTGAAACGTTTGTGACCCGCTTGAAGGCACGCGCGAAAGACGCCTCGGACTCATAGCCCAACCGGGAGGCAACCTCGGCAACCGACATGCCGTTTTGCGCCAACAAGTCACGGGCAAGCTGCATACGCAGACGGGCGAGATAATGTGCCGCGCCTTCTCCCAAGATAGCGCTGAAGCGCTCGGCGAAGATCGAGCGCGACTGGCCTGCCACGCCAGCGAGGCTTTCGAGGGTCCAGTTATGGCCGGGATCGCGGTGCATGGCCGCCAACACCCGACCAATATGGGGATCGCGGATGGCGGCGAGCCAGCCGGTGGTCGAGGCTCCGCTGCAGTTGACCCAGCAGCGGATAAGTCGCGCGGCGAGCAAGTCCGCCATACGCGACAAGACCGTCGCGCTTCCCATCTGGGGCTGTGTCGCCTCTGTCGACATAGCGGCCAGCAGGGGGCCCACGATCGGATCGTTAGCGGCCACATCGCAGCCCTTAATGATTGGCGGCATCAGGGCGATCAAGGGGTTGAGTGCATGGGCGCCCAACGTCATGGAGCCGCAGAAGAGGGTGCTGGTGGCGCCTGTTCCTTCCCGCAAGACGTCACAGACGTTGCTGCCCAACCTCGTTATCTGACAGCTTTTAAGCGAGTCGCCTTCAACATCCGGCGCGCTGGCCAATCGATGCGCGATGCCTTGCGGCAGCAGCACCAGATCGCCATCGTTCAACTCCTGCCATCCTTGGGTTTCGGTATGGATCCAGCACGGACCCTGGCTGACGAAGTGAAAGCGAAGTAGCTGTTGTTGCGGAAAGGCGATGCTCCATGGATGCCTGAGCTCGCAGCGTCCATAGTTCACTCCACTCAAGCGAAAGTCTTGCAGGACTTCGCTCAGGGCATCCATTGGGATAGTTGAAGGCGACAACGGCCGGGACGGATGGTCAAGCATGGAGCCAATTTAGGTCTCAAGCGTCCGGCATTCAAGCGGTCTGGCTTTGCGACCCGCTCCGGCTACGGTAGCGGCCTGTTCAACCGGCCATTGGTCGTATCTCTCGAATAAGATCAGAGCAGGCGCAACGGGACCTGTCGACGGTTGGAAGGAGGCTTCGATCTCCTCAACTTGGATGCTTACAGAAACCGGGAAGCGTAGCCGCGTAGCGCCGCTGCGGTGTTGTCTTATGACGAGAAAAGGCCGGACATCCCAACAGATGCTCCGGCCTCTCAACAATCAAGACCGAAGGTTCGGCCTTTTCTCCTTTGAATCAATCGGCGCTCAGGCGCGTTCGCGACGCTGGCCGCCATTGCGGGAGCCGGAGCCGCCGCGGCGGTTGCCGCCGTTGCCGTCGCGGCGCTGTTCGCCGCTCTGGGCAGCCTGCTGCGGACCGCGGTCTTCGCCGTGCTTGCGGGCCGGGCGGCCGTGGGCGTGGCGGCCGTTGCCGCGGTGATGGCCGCTCGGTTCGCCATTGGCATGATGGCCATTGGGGCCGTTATGCGCAGGGCGCTGCGGCTTTGCCGGGCGGAAATCGGAGGTCGAGGCCAGATCGTTGTCGGGGCCGAAATCCGGGGTCGCTTCGCCTCGGCGCTGACCGCGGAAGTCCTCGTTGCGGCCTGGGCGCTCGGGACGCGGACGGCGTTCGCGGCGCTCCTCGCCGCCGGCGCGGACTTCACTGCCGCTGGCGCGTGTTTCGCTGCCTTCGCCGTCACGGCGCGGGCGGCGTTCCTGGCGGCTGCCGCGATGCTCCGAACGGTTCTGGTCGCCGCGACCCTGGCCGCCACCGCGATTGCGGTTGTTGCCATTGCCGTTGCCGCGGCGCGGGCCGCCGGCGCTGATATGTGCCGGCGGTTCGCCGCTGGCGACTGATATGTCGATGCCCATCAGGCGCTCGATATCGCGCAGCAGCTTGGCTTCGTCGGGGGCGCAGAAGGCGATGGCAATGCCGTCGCGGCCGGCGCGCGCCGTGCGGCCGATGCGATGGACATAGGCGTCCGGCACTTCGGGCAGGTCGTAGTTGTAGACGTGGCTGACGGCGGGGATATCGATGCCGCGGGCGGCGACGTCGGTCGCGATCAGCGTCTTGATGCTGCCGTCGCGGAAGGCCTTCAGCGCCCGCTCGCGCTGACCCTGGCTCTTGTTGCCGTGGATCGAGGCGACGGAATAGCCGATATTGTCGAGGTGCTTCATCAGCTTCTCCGCACCGTGCTTGGTGCGCAGGAAGACGATGGCGCGGCCGTCCGGATTTTCGGTCAGCGACTTGCGCAGCAGTTCGGTCTTGTCGTTCTTGCCGCCGACGAAATGGACGTACTGCTCGACCTTGTCGGCAGCCTTGCCGGGAGGCGTGACTTCGACCTTGACGGGATCGACAAGATATTCGCCGGCGAGATCGGCGATCGCCTTCGGCATGGTCGCCGAAAACAACATGGTCTGGCGCTTTTTCGGAACGAGCTTGGCGATCTTGCGCAGGTCATGCACGAAGCCGAGGTCGAGCATCTGGTCGGCCTCGTCGAGCACGAGATAACGCACCGTCGTCAGCGTGATAGCGCGACGATTGACGAGATCGAGCAGGCGGCCGGGCGTGGCAACCAGGATATCGGTGCCTTTTTCGAGCTGCAGCTGCTGCTTGTTGATCGACACACCGCCGACAACGACATTGATGCGCAGCTGCGACTTGCGGATGAACTTCTTCAGGTTCTCGGCGATCTGGTTCACCAGCTCGCGGGTCGGCGCCAGGATCAGCGTCCGGGTCGTGCGGTTGTCAGGGCGGCGCTCGTCAGCGAGCAGCTTTTCGATGAGCGGCAGGCCGAAGGCGGCGGTCTTGCCGGTGCCGGTCTGGGCAAGGCCGATCAGATCGCGGCCCGATATGAGGAGAGGAATGGACTGTTCCTGGATCGGCGTCGGGGTTTCGATACCGAGCTGGAACAAGGTGGCGACGATCGGCTTGGAGACACCAAGCGATTCAAAATTAGTCAAGGTATAACCTTTCGGGGCGCCACAACGACTAGCGCCGGAACGCACCATGCGATCCGGTTTCATTCTGGCGTCAAGAACCCCGCGTGAAGTGGGAACTTGCAAGTTGGAAAAAGCTTTCCAGCGCTTCTGGCCGCTTATTGGGAGTGCGGCGCTCTATCGAAATGCGCTTTTGTCCCTTCTTCCTGCGTTTCGTATTTTCTAGCAGGGGCACGCTCACGCGGCGGCCGGAAGGGGGAAAGCTGAGCCGCATTTGGGCTAGTTCGCTGGAAAAGTCAAGTGCAGCGCACAAAAAGGCATTAACCCCGGTCGGGCGAGGGCATTCTCAAGACGAAAGTTTCCGATGCGCTTTCGGCGCCGTTGACGAGGATGGCTATGCGGTGCTCGCCGGGATAATAGCGCCGTGTCGTGATCGGCCGCATGGCGTGGCGGCGCCCTATTGCGTGGCTCTGCCCGGGCGCGAGCGTGACGGTCTTGCATTTGAAGACCTTGGGTGAGAGGGAGCCGTCGGCCTTCACGTGGTGGATGGCGTAGTCGATCATCAGCGAATGCGTGGTTTGGCCGGCATTGGTGACGCGGATTTCGAAATCCAGCCCTTCGCCGAACATTACCTCGCTATTGACCAGGCGCAGTTCGCATTCGAGTGACGCGGCAGCGCCGAAGCCGAAATTGGCGAGCGCCTGCGCATGGCCCTTCTTAAGGAGCGTGCGCGAGGCATGTTTCAGCAGGCGGCGGCGCTCGGCTGAGGCACCCTCGATATGGTCGGCAATGAATGCGGCGACCATGTCCGGGTGATCCTTGGCGATGTCGTTCAGGCTGTTGGCGACGGAGCGGCGCACATAATCTTCCGGATCATCCATCAGTGCAGTGAGGATCGGCAGGATCGGCACGGGGTCTTTTACAAGCCGCGGCAGGCGCATGGCCCAGGGAAGGCGCGGCCGCGTTCCCTCGCTCGCCAGCCGGCGCACATGCTGGTCGGGATCGGCGACCCAGCCGGAAATGATGGCGAGCGCGCGCTGCTGGTCGCGATGGATGAAGGGGCGAATGCCGAATTCGCCGGTGAAATGCGGCGTCAGCGCCTTGAGGAGTTGGAGGCCGATTTCGAAATAATCAGGGCCGCGGGCGGCGATGAACTGGTTGACCGGCAACAACATCCAGCCGGTCAGACCGGCCCGGCCTGGTGCCGGCAGGCTTGCCTTGAGGATGGAGGCTGCTTCAGGAAAATCGTCGGGAAGCGTGGCAAACAGCCCGTCGCGGACCAGCGCCGAGCGTTCCATCAGCTCCAGCGCCCCAAGGCCATCGGTCGCAAGCTTCACGAAACGGGCCTTGTCGAAGGACGACGCATTGGCGGCGATGCGGTCGGCCATCTCGCTGACCAGGGCCTCATGCAGCAGGTTCTTGAGTGGTTCCGGCATGCTGGTCCTCTCGCGATCGTTCAGCGCAGCGGCGCTGTCGATTTCCTGGGAATGAGTGTCGGAGCCGAGATGCGGATACGGTCGTCTATGGAATTGTCATCGCCTGCAAGAAGCTCTAGGGCGTTCGAAGCAATTTGCTCGAACGGCACACGCAGCGTCGTGAGCGGCGTGGGGAGGTGATTGACGATCGGGATGTCGTTGTAACCGACGATCGAGATATCCTGCGGCACCGAAAGCCCTAGTTTCGTCAGTCCCGACAAGGCGCCGATAGCGGTATTGTCGTTGACGGCGAAAACAGCGGTGGGGCGGGGGCTGAGATTCATCAGTGTCTCGATGGCCGCCGCACCGGAATCGATGCCGAATGTCGAGGGAATGATGTAAGCGGGATCGGCAGCCAGTCCTGCTTCCTGCAAAGCTTGCCTGAAACCCTCCACACGACCTCGCGCGCTGGAGGCATAGGATGGGCCGGCAATGACGCCGATCCTGCGATGGCCGAGGTCGAGCAGGTGGCGCGCGGCGAGGTAGCCGCCCAGCCTGTCATCGCCGACCGAGGAGAGGCTGTGACCGTCGGTGCGCAGTGCCAGTACATAGGGAACACCGCGCCTTGCCAGCTCGTCCGGAAAGTCGTCATCTTCCCGCGCTGTGGAAAGAATCAATCCGTCGACGCCGCGTCTCAGGAGGGATTCGGCGGCAAGCCGGTCGGCCTTCGGCTTGTCGTCGGTAGTAGCGACAATGGCGAAGCGGCCGGTACGGCTGCAGGCCTTGGCCAGCGCTTCGTAAAGCATGGCCATGACCGTGTCCGTCAATCTCGGCACGATTACGCCGACCGTCATCGTGTTGCCGCGCCTGAGGCTCGCTGCCGAAACATCCCTGACATAGCCGAGCTCTTCGGCGACCTTGCGAACGCGGCGAGCGGTCTCGCTGTCGGAGCGGGGAAGCCGCTCGTCCAGGATGCGGGATACGGTGGATTTGGAAACGCCGGCTGCGGCAGCCACGTCAAGAATGGTGACGCGGCTTTGACCGGGCATTTCATCCGCCTTTGAATTCATTGGACGTTTTCCATTCGTGTCGGAGCAGCCGAGCGATATCTGCGAACATGCACTAAAACAGGCATTGACTCCAGAGGATTCGAGAACGATAGTGGGAACGTTCCCATAAACGATCCCACCGCTGGATGAGCAGCGATCGCAAAGGAGGAGATCAAGATGCAACCGATGGATCTGCGCGGGCTGAGCCCGGCGCCTGTTACCGCCTTCACCCGCGGCGGCGAAGTCGATCACAAGGCTAACGCAAAAATCGCCAAATGGCTGGTTTCAATGGAAGGGGTCAAAAGCCTCGTCATTCTCGGCCACGCCGGCGAGGGCACCTTCCTTACCGAGGAGGAGAGGCTTGCTCTTATCCGCACCTATGTCGAGGCGGTCGACGGCGCCGTACCGATCATTGCCGGGATCACCGGCGAAGGCACGAAGGTTGCTGCGGAAGAGGCGAAAAAGTGCAAGGCCGCCGGCGCCGCGGGTGCGCTGGTCTATCCGAACCATGGCTGGCTGCGCTTCGGTTTTCAGAAGGGGGCGCCTGAGGATCGCTACAAGGCGATCTGGCAGGAATCCGGGCTGCAATGCATTCTGTTCCAGTATCCTGACGCCACCAAGGCCTCCTACGATCTCGATACGCAGCTGGCGATCGCCACCCAGGAAGGCGTCGTCGCTACCAAGAACGGCGTCCGCAATATGAAGCGCTGGTATGTCGAAATTCCGGAACTGAAGAAGGCAAATCCCAATCTTCAGATCCTGAGCTGCCACGACGAATGGCTGCTGCCGACCATGTTCGATGTCGACGGCCTGCTCGTCGGCTACGGCAATATCGCGCCGGAACTGCTGATCGAGCTCATCAAAGCAGGCAAGGCGCAGAACTATCCGGAAGCCCGGAAAATTTTCGAACGCCTTCTTCCGGTGACGCGCGCTGTTTATCACCGCGGTTCCCACATGGAAGGCACCGTGGCGCTCAAACTCGGCCTCGTGCATCGTGGTATCCTCGACCAAGCGACGGTCCGCGAGCCGCTGAAGAACCTTGGCGAAAAGGCCGAAGCGGAAATCTTTGCCGCCTTCGACACCGCCGGCATCAGGCGCGTCGACCAGCTTCTGGCCGCCGAGTGATACTTTCGACGCTCCTGCGCATGCCGCGGGAGCGTCATTCCGATGGCAAGGAGGAAGCGGTGGAAAAGCAGCTTTTGCGAAGATGCATCCCTTTTGAGGCCCATCGCACCGACATGACAAGCTGACACGCAGCCATAACCATCAAGCAGGAGCGCCCCTGGCCGGGAGAGTGGTAGCCATGGGACGAGAAGGAGGAACCAATGAATCTCATGCAGACTATACCGGCCGAGGCGGCGAGCGTCGCTGATCCCCAGGCCGAAATCAGCGCTCGCCTCGAGCGTCTGCCCATCACCCGCGAGGTCTTCTGGGCGCGCAATATTATCGGGGCAGCAACATTTTTCGACGGCTATACTGTCATCGCGATCGCTTATGCCATGCCTGTCCTGGTGCGCGAGTGGGACCTGAACCCTTCACAGACCGGCATGATCCTGTCGATGGGCTATCTCGGTCAATTGATCGGCGCCATCCTGTTTGGCTGGCTTGCTGAAAAGATAGGCCGGCTGCAAGTTCTCCTGTTCACGATCCTGATCTTCGTCAGCATGGATGTCGCGTGCCTGTTTGCCGCGGGTGCCGGCATGATGATGGCCTTCCGTTTCATTCAGGGGATTGGGACGGGGGGTGAGGTTCCGGTGGCCAGCGCCTATATCAACGAGTTGATTGGCTCGAAGGGGCGCGGCAAGTTCTTCCTCCTCTACGAGGTCATGTTCCTGCTCGGCCTGGTCGGCGCGGGGCTCATCGGCTACTTCATGGTGCCGGTTTACGGCTGGAAGGCGATGTTCGTCGTCGGCCTCGTTCCGGCAATCCTCATGATCCCGCTGCGGTGGTTCCTGAAGGAGTCGCCGCGCTGGCTGGCTGCGAACGGCCGCTACGAGGAAGCGAACGCCATCGTTACACGTATGGAAGAGAGTGCTCGCTCAGCCGGCAAGGAATTGCCTGAGCCAAAGGCCGTCCAGGTGCCGGTCCGCCGCGCGTCCGACTGGCGCGAGCTCTTCCAAGGCATTTACCTGAAGCGTACGCTCTCCATCTGGGCCATGTGGTTCACGGCCTATACCGTCGCCAACGGGACGATCACCTGGCTGCCCACGCTCTATCGGCAGGTGTTCAACCTTCCGCTTCAGACTAGCATCTTCTATGGTTTCCTGACGTCGCTCGGCGGCGTTATCGCCGCCGTCATCTGCGCGTTGCTCATCGATAAGGTCGGACGCAAACGCTGGTACACCGGCGCATTGCTTCTTGCTCCCCTGCCGCTCTTGGCTCTCGCATGGCTCGGCGCAACCTCCGCCATGCAGGTTCTGATCCTTGGCGGCCTTGCTTATGCCATCGTCCAGACCGTCACCTTCTCGCTTTATCTGTACTCCGCGGAAATCTATCCGACGCGCCTCAGGGCGCTCGGAACCGGAACCGGCAGCGCCTGGCTCCGCTTGGGCTCGTCGACTGGCCCGATCATTGTGGGCACGCTGATGTCTTCCCTGGGTATCCAGTACGTCTTCGCGAGCTTCGCTGCAATTCTGATCCTTGGCGCTCTCATCACGATGTTGTTTGCCGTCGAAACCAGGGGCCGCGTGCTGGAGGAGCTTTCTCCGTAACGGATGCAGCTCTGGCGCAAGCAAATGGTCTGGCGGGTGACTCTTGCCAGACCAATCGACCGTTGCTATCGGGCGGATGCCGCCTTGATGTCAAAGGCGCCGGATGCGGTTCATTCCGGGCAGACTTTCACGCGGTAGGGGTCTCCCCAGCGATCATGCCGCCATTCGATATGGCAATAGGACGGCCGGTAATAGGTCCGGTAGACCGGATAGGGACGATAGACGGGGTAGGCCGGATAGACGGGGTAGGCTGGGCGGGCGGCTTCGGACAGAAGAGCGCCGCCGACGACACCGGCGGCAAGGCCGCCCCAGAAGGCATCGCGCGGACGGGCATCGGCGGTGGTGGCGGTAGCGAGCGAGGCGCCGGCAAAGGTCAGCGCGATCAGGCCCGTCGCCATGGTCTTATGAAGAACGGACATGCTATTTTCCTCAAATTTAGACTGGCTTCTATAAAGCCGTCTCCAGACTCCGCCCGGATCGCGGCGGAGCGATGGCCGCGCAAGCGCTCGCGGCATAAATTTTCGTAAGAATTTCAATGTCTCGTCAGGAAGACGGGTGATCGGACGGCGTTACTGGCCCCGCGTCCTTGCCACCTCACGCAACCCAGGCTGTCAATATGAAGTGACTTCGGCGTGAGGTGCCGGCTCCCTAAAAACCGCTTTCGAAAATCATGGTTAAAACCTTGTTAAAAGCCTTGGCGTTATAGTCTTTGTCGTTGATATTTCATTTATTGCGGGAGCGACAATTCTTTGAAATCAGCCGGGGACATATTGGAGTTGGCCTGCCGCCGGATCGCCGATCTGGACACTCCTGCCTATGTCAAGAACAGTGAGCTGCGCTATGTCGCGGTCAACGAAGCCTATGCCCGTTTCTTCGGCCGCGAAATCTCCGATTTCATCGGCAGGCGCAGCCGCGAACTGTTCGAACGCCCCGAGGAGGAGGAGCGTGAGGATAAGGAACGCCGCGCGCTGGTATTCGGCACCGAGGAAAACGCCATCTGCTTCGATGCCGCAGGCCTCGGCCATGAGCGGATCCAGATCGAAAGCTTTTCGCCATCGCCGGATCGGGCCTACGTGCTCGGCCTCTTCGAAGTGCGCGAGGCGCAGCGCGCCGCGGCAAATGACAGGAGGATCGCTGGCGCCGCCGCGAGCACTAGCGCTCCTGGGATCACCGGCGATCCTGAGCTTGCCGCCGATTTCGCCCTTGTGCGCCAGGCGCTGGAAAAGCTCGATCATCCGATTGGCATCTATGCGGCGGATGGCCGCCCGCTGGTGGTCAACGCCGCCTATCGCGAAGGTGAAAGACGTGCGCCCACTGCAGATTCGGCCTGGGGGGAGAGCGTCAACGAACTTGACGTTCTACGCACCGTCCTCGAGGATCTGCCGGTTGCGGTCTTCGTACGCGACGACCGGCATCGCCTCGTCTATGCCAACAAGTATTATGAGACCTTCAGCGGCCGCGCCCGCTCCGAGTATCTGGGCATGACCGAACACGAAATGTTCGGGCCGGAAGGTGCTGAGCCGATCTACCAGGAAAACCTGCTGGCGCTCAGAGATGGCATTTCAGTGGAGCTCGAGAGCGAGATGCCGAGCAAGAGCGGCCACGTCTATCCCGTCATCTCACGCGTCAACCGCGTCATGACGACGGATGGGCGAACCTATGTCGTCGGCTCCTTTTCCGATATCTCGCCGCTCAAGGAGCGCGAGAAGGCGTTGATCGCCTCGCGCAAGCAGGAAGAAGTTTTGCATCGCGATATCGAGAGCATCCTGCGTTCGCTGCCGGTCGGCGTGCTGATTCTCGATAACGACCACCAGATTCTCTACGTCAACGATGAATTTTACAACATCTGGGAGCTGCCGCTTGACGACCCCTTCGACGGCCGCCCCTTCATCGATGTCATCCGCCGCAATCTAGAGCTCGGACGCTACGACGGCACGCAGACGCCTGAGGAGATCTACGCCTTCCGCAAGCATCTGTTCGAGGCCGAAGTGCCCGAGCCGATCGAGCTCGGTTGGGCGGGGGGCAAATCCGTCATCTTCGACAGCCGCCGCATCTCCAATGAGCGTATCCTGCTCACCTATGCCGACATCTCGGCAGTGCGCGAGCGGGAGAAGGAAATACACGAGACCCGCGCCGCGCTCGAGCGGGTCGGTGAGATGATGCGTGATGCGACGCATGCGATGTCGCAAGGCCTTGCCATCGTCCAGGATGGCATTATCAAGATGTCCAACGGAGCGATGGCCGATATTCTGCAGATTCCGCCCGCCTATATCGAAGCCGGGCAGGGTTGGCTCGGCATGTTCGAATTTTGCGCAGCGCGCGGCGATTTTCACGATGCCGCGGCCGAAATCCTGCGGGGCTGGCACGACAATATCGCGGCCAGGCTGCCGATTTCCACCGTCTTTCATGTCTGCGGCGAGCGCTGGGTGAACATGGAGGCGACGGTCAGCGAGAGGCGGCATTGGGTGGCGATCTTCACCGACGTTACCGAGCTCAAGAGCCGCGAGGAGGAATTGCGCCATCTGTTGTCGCGCGCCGAAGCGGCCGATCGCGCCAAGTCCGAATTCCTCGCCAATATGAGCCATGAGATCCGCACGCCGATGAACGGTGTGCTCGGCATGGCGGAGCTGCTGGCCAAGACCAATCTCGATACGCGCCAGAAAACCTTCATCGACATCATCGTCAAATCGGGCAATGCGCTGCTGACTATTATCAACGACATCCTCGATTTCTCGAAGATCGATGCCGGGCAGATGACGCTGCGCAAAGCGGCATTCGATATTACCGAAGCGGTGGAGGACGTGGCGACTCTTCTGTCGTCGCATGCCGCTGAGAAGAACATCGAACTGCTGGTGCGGGCCGCACCCGATCTGCCGGCCGCCGTGATCGGCGATGCCGGCCGCTTTCGTCAGATCGTCACCAATCTCGTCGGCAATGCCGTCAAGTTCACCGAACGCGGCCATGTCTTCGTAAATGTCGGCTTCGAGATGGTCGCCGGCGGCGAGATCATCGCGAGTATCCGCATCGAGGATACGGGGATCGGCATCCCACCTGAGAAGCTCGATTCGGTCTTCGACAAGTTTTCACAGGTGGATGCCTCGTCGACCCGGCGGCATGAGGGAACGGGCCTCGGACTTGCGATTACCGCCGGGCTCGTCGACCTCTTCGGCGGCTATATCAACGTCGAGAGCGAATGGGGCAAGGGTTCGGTCTTCACCGTCAACCTGCCTTTCGCGGTGGCCGCCACCGGGATCAAACCGAAGCCGCTGCCGATCAATGTGCAGGGTGCGCGCATCCTCGTGGTCGACGACAATGAAGTGAACCGGCGCATCCTGACGGAGCAGCTCTCGCTGTGGGGCTTCGACGGCGTGGCCGCCGAAGGCGGCGGCACCGGCCTTGCGATCCTTGAGGCTGCGGCCAATCTCGGCATCACCGTCGATGCCGTCGTCCTCGACTATCACATGCCCGACATGAACGGCGCCGATGTCGCGCGCCGGCTGCGCGCGGACCCTCGGTTCGTCGAACTGCCGATCATCTTCCTGACATCGATGGATATTTCGGGCACGGAAAAGGAATTCGCGGCGCTGAACGGCCACGCTCATCTGATGAAACCGGCGCGCGCCAACGTTCTGCGCAACACCGTGGTCGAAGTGGTGCGTGCAAGCCGCGTCAAACAGGCAACCGCGACCGAGACCACCCGGGCGCAGGCGCAAGCGGCGGCGCCGGAGCCGGTGCCGCGGACGCGGCTGGCGGAATTCGTCGACGTGCTGGTCGCCGAAGATAACGAAGTCAACCAGATCGTTTTCACGCAGATTCTGCAGGGAACGGGCCTCTCTTTCCTCGTCGTCGACAATGGCGAGCAGGCGGTCGCCGCCTGGGAGAGGCACAAACCGGGCATCATCATGATGGACGTCTCGATGCCCGTAATGAACGGCCACCAGGCGACGCGGGCGATCCGCGAACGGGAAAAGGGGCAGGGCCAGCGGGTGCCGATCATCGGCGTCACCGCCCACGCGCTCGAAAGCGACCGGGAGGCTTGCCTCGACGCCGGCATGGACGACTACATGTCGAAGCCGATCAGCCCGGAATTGCTGGAGGAGAAAATCCGGCAATGGCTCGGCAGGACCGAGCAGCAGTCGGGGCATGCCGGCTACTGAACTCGCTTGAACCGATAAACCTTATTCGCGGGACGGCTTGACGCCGCAGAGCATTTCGCGCTTGCCGGCGAAGCCTTTGCGGCGCTCGACGGCAAAGCCTGCAGCGATGAGGTTGCGGCGCACGAAGCCGGCCGCGGCATAGGTGGCGAAGGTGCCGCCGGCGGCTGTCTTTTCATTGACGCGCCGCATCAGTTCCTCCGACCACATGTCGCTGTTGCGCGATGGGGCGAAACCGTCGAGGTACCAGGCGTCTATGCCAGATCTTGCCGCGGCAACGCCATCGAGCGCGGCGCCGCAGACAACGCTGAGCCGCGTCTGGTCATCGAGGTCGAGCGTGACTGTGCCGGCAGGCGCTTGCGGCCATGCCGCCGCCAGCGCTTCGCGCTCGGCGTCGATCTCCGGCCAGTGCGACAATGCCCGGCCGATTTCCTCGCCGCGCATCGGGTGCAGTTCAAAGGAGATGAAATGCAGCTGCTGGCCGGCTGCGCGATGCAGCTTCCATTGCCGCCAGGTCTCGGCGAAGTTCAGGCCCGTGCCGAAGCCGAGCTCGGCTATGACAAAATCCCGCCGGCCGTTCCAACGCTCCGGCAGGCCGTTGCCGGCGAGGAAGACATGGCCGCATTCCAGCCGGCCATCGGTCTGGCAATAAAAATGATCGCCAAAGACGGTGGAATAGGGCATATCGCCGTCGCGCCATTCGAGCGGCTGCGGCGCGTCCGCGCCAATCTGATCGGGGTTCACGTCTCTCATGGAAAAAGCCGATAGTCCTGCACCGGCGTCCGGTCAATCTTCTTGCGACTTGCTGATCGTTGGCGGCGGCATCATGGGTCTCTGGGCGGCCGTTCATGCCGAACGCTTCGGCATGAACACCATCCTCGCCGACGCCGGCGGCCTGGGCAGCGGCGCGAGCGGCGGCCTGCTCGGCGCGCTGATGCCGCATATGCCGGACCGGTGGTCGGAGAAGAAGCAGTTCCAGTTCGATGCGCTGGTTTCGCTCGAAACCGAAATCGCCGCGCTCGAAGCCGAGACGGGAGTTTCTGCCGGTTACAACAGATCCGGGCGGCTGATCCCGCTGCCGAAGCCGCATCTCAACCGCATCGCCCGCGACCATTCCGAGGATGCCGAACGCCACTGGCGGACCGGAGGGCGCAGCTTTCACTGGCATGTCATCGATAGGTCGCCGGTCGATGGTTGGCCTGACGCGTCCGCCGGCGAGAGCGGCTTCGTGCACGACACGCTCGCCGGCCGCGTTGCCCCCCGCTCATTGATCTCAGCGATCATCGCCTTGCTGCGGCGGGCAAGACACGTGCGCATCATGGAGCATGCGGCCGCCACCGCTCTCGATCCCGATCGCGGCACCGCGCAAATTGGCGGCGAACCCATTGTTTTCGGCCGCTGCATCCTGGCTGCCGGCCATCAGTCCTTTCCAATGCTGCAGGCGGTGACGCCGGGGCCGATGAAGCCGCTCGGCCAGCCCGTGAAGGGGCAGGCGGCGCTGGTGAAAGCCGATATCGACCCGGCGCTGCCGACGATCTTCTTCGATGGGCTCTATGTGGTGGCGCATGAAGGCGGGTACGCGGCAATCGGCAGCACCAGCGAGAACCGCTTTGACGATCCCGGCTCGACCGACGCGCAGCTCGATACGCTGATCGAGGCGGCGCGCGCCATCGCGCCGATCCTTCGCGATGCGCCCGTGGTCGAACGCTGGGCTGGGCTTCGCCCGAAGGCAATCGACCGCGATCCGATGGTCGGCCGCCATCCCGATCACCCGCGCCTGATCGCGTTGACCGGGGGCTTCAAGGTCAGCTTCGGCCTTGCACACCGTCTGGCGGAGGCGGCGATGTGCATCGCAGGCGATGCAGACTGCAGATTTTCGTTGCCGGATAGCTTCGCATTTTCAAGCCACATTGCCGTGGCTTCACGTTAAACGTGAATTAGATACAGCTTCGCTTCGTTATTCTGTCATGCAAATCACCTATTTGCTTGCGCATCGACAGCGCCGAATTTACCGGCGTTCCCTTCCTTTATGGAGGAAAGTGCATGCGCTATGCCATTTGCTTCACGCCTCCGGCGAGCGACCCGTTGTCGCTTGTGGCCGCCAATTGGCTTGGCCGAAACGTGTTTTCGGGCGATATGGTGGAGCCTCCGGCCGTCCGCGGCCTCGGCATTCATGAGATCGCCTTCCATACCGCCGTGCCGCGGCGCTATGGTTTTCACGGCGTTCTGAAGGCGCCTTTCCATCTGTCCGCCGATACGTCCGAGTCGCAACTCCTGCGCGATCTCATGCGTTTTGCCGGAACATACGCACCCTTCCGGATTCCGCGTCTCGAAATCGCCCGGCTCGGCAATTTCTATAGCTTGATGCCGAGCGCCCCCTGCGAGCAGATCCAGTATCTGGCCTCGGCGATCGTTCAGGAGTTCGATCGCTTCCGGGCGCCGCTGAGTGAAGCCGATATCGAACGCAGCGACCCCGATGGGTTGTCGGCGGCGCAATTCGCCAATCTCCATCGTTGGGGCAATCCCTATGTGATGGAGGAGTTCCGCTTCCACATGCCGGTAACAGGGCCTATCAACGCGATCGACATGCCCCGCATCGCGCCGGTGCTGCGAACGGTCTTCGAGCCCGTCTTGAGGGAGCCGGTGATGGTTTCGAACGTGGCGTTGATGATCGAGGAGGGCACCGGCGGTCCCTTTCGCGTCCATTCGCTCCACCCCATGGGCAAGGTCAGCGCGCGCAGGATCGCCTGAGCGCGCGTCAAGCTAAGTTATTGTCTAATAATGATAAATTCCGCTGCGCAGTTTCCGGCTCGACATTCCGGCTGCGGATGATACCGTTCCCCGTCTTTTCAGAAGGTGATTTGATGGTATCCGAGACCTACCCGCGCAATCTCGTCGGCTACGGGCGCCAGACGCCCGATCCGAAGTGGCCGGGCGACGCCCGCGTCGCCGTACAGTTCGTCATCAATTACGAGGAGGGCGGCGAAAGCTGCATCCTCGAAGGCGATCCGGCTTCCGAAAATCTGCTGTCGGAAATCGTCGGTGCTGCCGCCTGGCCGGGGCAGCGCAATCTCAACATGGAATCTATCTACGAATATGGTTCGCGCGCCGGGTTCTGGCGGCTCTGGCGGATGTTCACCAGTCTCAATGTGCAGGCGACCGTCTATGGCGTGACGTTGGCGATGGCGCGCAACCCCGAAGCCGTCGCCGCCATGAAGGAGGCGGGCTGGGAGATCGCCAGCCACGGCTACCGCTGGCTGGAATACAAGGATTTTTCCGAGGATCTGGAGCGCAAGCACATTCTCGAAGCAGTGCGCCTTCATACCGAACTCACGGGTGAGCGGCCTTTCGGGATGTATCAGGGCAAGCCTTCCGACAACACGCTGCGGCTGGTGCAGGAGGAGGGCGGTTTCCTCTACTCCTCCGATTCCTATGCCGACGACCTGCCTTACTGGGTGAAGGGCATCGACGGGAAACCCTTCCTGATCGTTCCATATACGCTTGAAACCAATGACATGCGTTTTGCCACGCCGCAGGGTTTCAACACCGGCGACCAGTTCTTCACCTATCTCAAGGATGCTTTCGACACGCTTTATGAGGAAGGCGAGGCGGGCAGCCCGAAGATGATGTCGGTCGGCCTTCATTGCCGTCTCGTCGGGCGTCCCGGCCGCGCGGCGGCGCTGAAGCGCTTCATCGAATATGTGCTGAAACACGACAAGGTCTGGATTCCGCGCCGCATCGAGATCGCCGAGCACTGGCATAAGCACCATCAGCCGGATGCGCTCTGATGCTGTCGCGCGAGGATTTCGTTTCCCGCTTCGGCGGCGTGTTCGAACATTCGTCTTTCATCGCCGAGCGCGCCTATGACGACGGCGGCGTGAGGGAGCCGTTGACGGCAACTGGAGTGCATGCGGCCCTTGCCGCCGTCTTCCGCACCGCAAGCCATGAGGAGCGCCTTGGTGTGCTGCGCGCCCATCCGGATCTTGCCGGCCGGCTGGCGATAGCAGGCGAACTCACGGAAGACAGCCGCAAGGAGCAGGCCGGCGCCGGCCTCGATCGGCTGAGTGCGGACGAACATGCCCGCTTCACCCAACTTAATTCGGCCTATGTCGAAAAATTCGGCTTTCCCTTCATCATCGCCGTCAAGGGGCTCGGCAAGGACGACATCCTGACGGCCTTCGAAACACGGATCGGCAATGGCCGGGACGAAGAGTTTGCGACCGCGGCCGCGCAGGTCGAGCGGATTGCGCTGCTGCGCCTGACGTCAATGCTGCCGGAGGCCGAATGAAAGAGCGGCGCGCGATCGACTATCTCAATGAGATGTATGAGGCGGCATCGGAAGCACTGTCTTTCGTCGGCGGAATGGATGGGGCGGCATTCGCGGGAGACAAGCTTACCTTCAAGGCGGTTGCCTTTTGCCACTTCATCATCGGTTCCGCGGCGTCCCGTCTGCTGGTGACACATCCGGAATTTGCGACCGAGCATCCCGATCTGCCGTGGACGAAAATCTGCGGCACGGGCAACCGTATTCTCGAAGATGTCTTCGATCTCGATCCCGTCGACATGTGGGAGGCGACATATCGCACACTGCCGGAGCTTCTTTCCGCAATCGACGCCATCCGTAACTGGCATGCCCAAGGCGAGTGAATCCATTGCCCGAATTTCTCGACATTCGCCCGCTTACCAGATCGGCCTTTGCTCCCTTCGGCGAGGTGATCGAAGCCGATCCGGCTTCGATGCGGCTTATAAACGGTGGCACGACCGAACGCTTTCACGCGCTCGCGGCGGCGGAAGCGACGGGCGAAGGCGCACGCGTCATCATCAATCTCTTTCGCGGCCAGCCGCGCAGCTTCCCCTATGATGTCGATATGATGGAGCGCCATCCCTTCGGCAGTCAGAGTTTCTCGCCGGTTTCCGGCCGGCCCTTCCTCGTCGTCGTCTCCGAGGACGAAAGCGGACGTCCGGGCAAGCCGCAGGTATTTTTCGCACGCGGGGATCAGGGCGTGAACTACCGCCGCAATGTCTGGCATCATCCGCTGATGGCGCTCGGCCAGACCTCGGATTTCGTGGTCGTCGACCGCGACGGGCCTGGCAACAATCTGGAGGAATTCTTCTTCAAAACTCCCTATGTCATCAAAGAGCCAGCCACATGACCGGACTCACCACACATGTTCTCGACACTGCCCTCGGCAAGCCGGCCGAGGGTCTCATGATCGATCTTTTCCAGCTTGACGGCGAGATCCGCAGACATCTGAAAACGGTGGAAACCAATGCGGACGGCCGAGTCGATGGTGGCCCGATCCTTGCCGGCGAAAATCTTCACGTCGGCACTTACGAGTTGGTCTTCCACGCCGGCGAGTATCTCAGGGCCTGCGGCACGCCGCTGCCGCATCCGGCCTTCCTCGATCTCGTGCCGATCCGCTTCGGCATTGCCGATGTCACGGCGCACTATCACGTGCCGCTGCTGCTTTCGCCCTATGGCTATTCCACCTATCGGGGCAGCTAGATGCGATTTGCGGCGATCGCCGACATTCACGGCAACTATCTGGCGCTCGAGGCGGTGCTTGCGGATATTCGGGCGCAGGGCATCGAGGAGATCGTCAATCTCGGCGATTTCTTCAGTGGCCCGCTGGAGGCCGGCCGGACGGCTGACATGCTGATACCGCTCGGTCTGACGTCGGTTTGCGGCAATCACGACCGGTATCTGATCGAACAAGACCCGACCTCCATGCACGTCTCGGATGCCGTAGCCTACCGGCAACTGACGCCATCCCACCTCGACTGGCTGCGGGGTCTGCCGTTCGATGCCGTCTATCGCGGCGAGGTCTACCTCTGCCATGCGACTCCGAAAGACGACAATCTCTACTGGCTGGAGTCCGTCTCGCCGGAGGGACATGTCTTCCAGAAGCCGATCGAAGCGATCGAGGCGCTGGCCGAAGGCATCGAGTTGCCGCTGATCCTGTGCGGCCATAGCCATGTGCCTCGCGCCGTCCGTCTCTCCGACGGCCGTCTGATCGTCAATCCCGGCAGCGTCGGCTGCCCTGCCTATGACGACGTACTGCCCTACTATCACAAGGTCGAAGCCGGTCATCCGCTGGCGAGCTATGCCATTCTGGAAAAGACGGCGGCCGGATGGACGTGGCAGTTCCGAACCGTCGCCTATGACCACATGGCGATGTCGGCACTGGCCGCCGAAAGGGGCCGTGCCGACTGGGCGAGCGCACTGGCGACAGGCTGGGTGCGATAGCTCGGACCTGCCTGCGCTGCGATCAATCCTTCTTCGGCGCCTGAGGGGCCATCGGCGTTGCCGGGGCTGCGGCCGATGCTGCGGGCTTTGCCGAAGCCGTGGCCGGAATTGTAGGCCTTGCCGGAGGTGCAGCCGGCTTTGCCGGTTTTGCCCCATCGAGATTGCCAAGGAGGGATGAGATGGCGTTGTCGCCGTCGAAGCCGGCTTCCTTCAACAATTTGTCAAGGATCGGCTTGTTGGCCTGATAGGAGAGCAACTGGCCGGCGAGGCCGTCGCCGAGACCGAGGCCGCTTTCACCGCTCGCGCCGTTTCCGCGGCCGAGCATGCCGCCGGTGTCGAAGATCCTGATATCGGAGATCTTCTCGATCGGTTTGACCGCCTCGGCGAGCGCCTCCGGAATGATGCGGATGCGTTCGCGGGTAATCTCGAACTCGATGATGGTCTGGCTGAGCTTGTTGCGGGCTTCGTTGAGAAGCGCCTCGCTTTCAGCCTGAGCCCGGCCTGTTTCGAGGATGCCCTTGGCCTTGATGATCGCCGCATCCGCTTCGGCGGTCGCAAGCGTCTTGATGGCTTCCGCCTGGTCGATCGCGGCCTGTTTCTCGGCTTCGGCGCCGACGGTGACGGCGGTGGCTTCGGTCTCGGCGGTCTTACGCGCGTCGATCACGGCGATCTGCTTTTCGCGCTCGGCGATTTCGATCGCCTTGGCGGTGCCGACCTTTTCCTCTGCGGCAATCGCCCGGGCGCGGGCCATTTCGGCGGTTGCCTTCGCCTCGGATTCTTCGCGGCTCTTGTTGGCGACGGCAATCGCGCTTTCCTGGGCGACGATCTGAAGGTCGCGCTTGGCTTCGGTATCGCGCTGCTGGACGGCGCGGGCGGCATCGATGTTTGCGCTCTCGCGGGCCTGCTTGGCGGCTGCCTCGCGCTCGGCGATCGCCTGTTCGGAGGCGATGCGGGCCTCCTCCTCGGCACGCTTGGCTGCCTGTTCCTGCTGGGCCGTTTCCGCGCGCGTCGCGGCGGATTTGTTGGCGATGTCACGTTCCTGGTTAAGTTCGGCTTCGCGCTTGGTCCGCTCGATCGCCAGCGACTGCTGACGGGCCTCCAGATCCTTCTGGGCGATGGCGACTTCGGTGTCGCGGACGATTTCGTTTCGCTCCTTCTTGCGGCCCTCGGTGATGCGGGTCAGCGCCGCAAGACCCTGGGCGTCGAAGAAGTTGTTGGCGTTGAAATGCTTGATGTCGGTCTGGTCGAGACGGGTGAGCGACACGGATTCGAGCTCGAGACCGTTGGACTGGAGGTCGGCGCCGACGGCTTCCTGCACGGCCTTGACGAAATCCATTCGCTGCTCCTGCAGCGCGTCGAGGTTCATGGTCGCGGCCACCGAGCGAAGGCCGTCGACGAATTTCGCTTCGATCAGGATGCGGAGCGCCTCGGCATCGTTGGTGCGGCTGCCGAGCGTCTGGGCGGCCAGCGCGATCGAGGAACCGTCGGGTTTGACGCGGACGTAGAACTCGGCGCCGATATCGACGCGCATGCGGTCCTTGGTGATCAGCGCATCGCCTTCGCCGCGCCGAACTTCGAGCCGCAGCGTCTTCAGGTTCACGCGGGCGATCGAATGGAAGATCGGCAGGACGACGGAGCCGCCGTCGAGCACGACCTTCTGGCCGCCGAGGCCGGTGCGCACATAGGCTTCATCACGGCTCGAGCGCGTGTAGAGAGAGGCAAGGACGAAGCCAATGCCGAAAATCAGAACGATGCTAATGCCGGCCGGTAGAATAATGTCGTACATCATTGCTGCTCCCTGAAAGATTGATTGTCCGCTGCGGCGGGATCCGCCAGTGCGGGAATGGCGATAAACACGTCTGCCTTGCGATCGACGAGAAGAACCTCGGTGCCGATCTTCAGAGGGTTCTGGCCTTTGGCAGCCTTGGCTCTCAGCACATGCCAGTTCCCATGCTGGTCCTTGACGCGGACACGCCCCGGCAGTCCCTGGTCGAGCGGGCCGAGCGACACTTCGGCGGTCCTGCCGACCAGCGCGTCGAGATCGACGGCATAGGTCTCGTCGTGCGGCACGATCCGCGCCACCGTCCGGCTTGAGGCCCTGACCATTGGGACTGTGACCAAGATGGCGGGAATGGCGGCGATGGCAGCGGGAAGCGGCGCCCAGAAGGCGTTGGCGACGGCTTGTATGGCAAAACCCGTCATGGCGAAGAAGCCGAGCGCCAGCATGATGAGGATGAGCAGGGGGACGCCGCCTACATTGAGCCAGGACAGATAGCCCGAGAACCCGTCATGGCCATGGAAATCCGGTTTTCCCAGAAATTCCATGATCGAAAAACCCATGACGGTCGCAAGCATTTCGATCGCGGTCAGGCCTGCGAGCACGGCGGCGGCGATAGCGAAGGGAGCACATTCGGGGGCGAAGAAAAGTGCCATCGGCGTTACCGGTTATCCGCCTTGAAGCGTGCGAGACGGGCCTCGATCGCCTGCTCGCGGTGCAATCGGTCGAGTTCGTCCAATTCCGAATTCTGGGTATGGTCGCCTGTAGGAACGCCGGTCATGCGCGAGACCGCCGCGGCGGCGCGGGTCGCACCCGCGCCCGGAGCGGCTCTGCTGTGGCCGGCTACGGCCTCTTCGGGATGCTTGGCGATGCTGCGCTTGAAATCGGCAAGGCGGGCGTCGGCCTCGCGGCGCGTGGCAAGCACGGCCTGCAGGGCTTTCTGGCCTTCGTCCACCTGCTCTTTGGCATCGGCCAACGCCTTGTCGAGCGCGGCGATCTGGGATTCGAGGTCGATCTGGCGGGCGACGCCGGCCTTTGCGAGATCGTCACGCCCTGAGGAAACGGCGAGACGGATCTTTTCATCGAGCGCGTTCATATCCTCGACGATTTCGTCGCGGCGGCTCTGAATGCGGTATTCCTCGGCGCGCGCCTTGCCGAGATCGGTGCGAGCCTCGTCCGCCGCAGCATCGATCTCGCGGATCGCCTGTTCGATGACGGCGATCTTGTTGACGCCTTCCGCTTTGTCGACCGCCGCATTCGCGATGCCCGCGATCAGGCGACCCATGCGTGAAAGAATGCCTTCATTCGTCATGTTTTCCTCCATCTGAGCGGAATTCGGCGTGACGCCGATGTGAATTTCGTAGTGATCCGGGCCGGCAACGAGATAGGCCGGAAAAATGCTTTCCCATCCCCTGGAATAACCGGCGACGTCGAAGGGCACGAAAACGCGTCCATGCACCGTGGCGATCGTCAGGTCGGCGGGCCCCTTGATGGCGAAGAGCTTGTCGTCGAGCGGCAGCTGGGGCGGATTGACGATCATGCCGCGATTTGTTGCGAAATCGCGAAGGCCGAGTGTGACCAGCCGTGCCGGCAGGCCCGTCTCTCCGCGAACGGTTTCATAGGCTAGCTCATGCAGGAGGACGAGATTGGCGCCCGCCTTTTCGTCAACGATTTCGGCGAGGATGTCGATCATCCTGCGATAGGCGGCAATGGTGTCATCAATGGCCTGCCGGGCCTGGTCATCAGGCGCCAGCCTGTAGCGCAGCAGCGATGGGTGAGGTGTCTTACCTGTGTTCGCCATAGGCTAAAACATAAAGCACCGCTTTTGTGCTTTCAAGAGGAGGCGGAAAAAATACAACTTGTGTTTAACATGTGGTTAGGAAGAGGACGGATTGTAAGGAGGGCTTGCTAAACAACTCGCAAGAAACAGCACATTGCGGATGGAAGAACCGCAGCGGATCGGTTCCACATCCTATCGGGGGGCCTTGCGCGCCTCACGAATGCCGGCGCTGATACGGTTGATTGTAGTCCATACGAGAAGCAGAGCCACCGCTGCCCAAAGCCACGACGTCCATGCTGCAAACGTACCGCCAGCGGCGATAAAGATGCCGAGCGCGCCGAATAGCACCGCACGGTCGCTCTTGCCCAGCGGCCCGTCATAACGCCGGCTTGCACCGACCGTTTGACCCAGGACGCCGGCAAATTCCGTCAGAGCCGAGAGGAATATGACGGCCATGACCGGCATCAGATCGTTCGGCTCGATGAGCGCAAACGGCAAATAAAGGGCGGCATCCGACACCACGTCGCCGGTCTCGTTGAGATAGGCGCCCAAAATGCTCTTCTGCCCATGTTCGCGCGCGAGCATGCCGTCAATGGCATTGAGGCCCATGCGCAGGAGAAACCATACAGGCACCAAGAGAAACCAATGCGGAAGCGGGGCGATGCTCAGAAAAAGCCCAAGTGCAACCGAGACGGCGGCAGCAACTGAAGTCACCTGATTGGCGGTAACGCCTCGCGCCGCCAGGGAGCGCACCAGAGGGCGGAGAATATCCTGAAATCGGGACTTCAATTGGTAAACGGACATGCTACCTCAGTGGAGTTTCGTGGCATAGTAATAGTCTATCGGCTCGGACGTGCAGATCGTCGTATTTGTGAGGAAAGTCCCACCTCATGTCGGTCTTCTCAAGGACTTACATTTGCAGCTAGACTTTTGCAATAAAAGCAAATCACTGTTGCCGCCAATGGTTGCAACTCATCCATCGATCAGAATTGGAGAAGACCGTGCTGCAAACTGCCGATAGCGTGCAACCGTCCTCGACGGCCAGACCAGTGCGTGAATCCGAATTTGTCTCGCATGACGGCACTCGACTGTTTTATCGGACGTGGCCTGCGACCGGCGCTGTAGCGAAGGGCGCGATCATTCTTCTCCATCGCGGCCACGAGCACAGCGGCCGCGTCGCCCATCTCGCCACCGAACTCGGCCTCGATGATTTTGCCTTCTACGCATGGGACGCACGCGGCCACGGGCGCTCGCCGGGAGAGCGCGGCTATTCGCCATCCTTTGCGGCCTCGGCGCGTGATCTCGATTGCTTCGTCCGTCATGTCAGCGAGACAAGCGGTACTCCGGTCGAAGACATCGCCGTCATTGCACAGAGCGTCGGCGCGGTGCTGGCCAGCACCTGGGTGCACGATTATGCGCCGCCGATCCGCGCACTCGTGCTGGCCTCACCGGCCTTCAGCGTCAAGCTCTACGTGCCTTTTGCCAGGGAAGGCATTGCGCTTTGGGAAAAGCTCAAGGGAACGTTCTTCGTCAATTCCTATGTCAAGGCGAAGTTTCTGACGCATGATCCCGAGCGCATCGCCTCCTTTGAAGCCGACCCATTGATATCTAGGCCTATTGCCTCCAACATTCTGCTGCAGCTCTATGAGGCGGCAGCCCGTGTCGTCGACGACGCCCGCGCCATCACCGTTCCGACCCAGTTGCTGATCTCGGGCAGTGAC
Organism: Rhizobium aethiopicum; assembly: GCF_900094625.1. GTDB lineage: Bacteria > Pseudomonadota > Alphaproteobacteria > Rhizobiales > Rhizobiaceae > Rhizobium > Rhizobium aethiopicum. The sequence goes on from NZ_FMAJ01000002.1 coordinate 68,233, forward strand.
TGGGTGGTGCGGCATGCGCCGCAGCACCGGTTTTATGAAAACCTCGGCAGCCGCATCAAGGAACGGCATGTGCTTGCCGGCTTCTACCATGACACGCTTGGCGAAAAGGACCGCGCCATTGCGCTCGCCGAGATCCGCCGTTTCATCGAGGCGCGTTTCGCCGAGCCCCGGGCGCCGGCCGACCTTCACACCGCCCATGTCCAGGGCTATACCAAGGACGAGGCCGACCGGCTTGCGAGCCCTCTGGACGCCACATCCCCACGCGGCATTTATTGGGCGCTCAGCCGTCTCAACATCAGGCTCGGTGCGCTGGTGTCCGAAGGCATAAGGACCGGGGTAAAAACCGGATTTGATTCCGGCTCGACGCTCGATTACGTCTACGAGAACGAGCCGCGGGGGCTCGGTCCCGGCGGGCGATTTATCGACAAGGTGTTCCTCGAGGCGATCGGCTGGCGCGGCATCAGGCAGCGCAAGCTGCATTTGCAGGAACTGATCGATCAAGGGCTCCGGCGCCTGAAGGCGGCCGGCCGCAGTACCCATATGCTCGACATAGCGGCCGGGCACGGCCGTTATGTCCTTGATGCGATCGAGGCGGCTGCCGTGCGTCCCGATAGCGTACGGCTCCAGGATTATTCCCCCATCAACGTCGAGGCCGGCCGCAGCAGCATTGCCGCGCGCGGACTGGGTGATTTCGTGAGCTTCCGCCAGCAGGATGCCTTTGACGGCGAGGGGTTGGCTTCAATCACGCCGGCTCCGGATCTGGCGATCGTCTCCGGCCTATATGAACTCTTTTCCGACAATGCGATGATCGCCGCTTCGCTCGATGGGATCGCCCGCGCGATGCAGCCCGGCGGTTTGCTCGTCTACACCAACCAGCCATGGCATCCGCAACTGGAGATGATCGCTCGCGCGCTCACCTCCCACCGCGGCGGTCAGGCGTGGGTGATGCGGCGGCGCACGCAAGAAGAAATGGACCAGCTTGTCGCTGCGGCTGGTTTCCGCAAGATCGAACAGCGCATCGACCAGTGGGGCATTTTCACCGTCTCGCTGGCGGAGAGGGTTTGAGGGCAAAGCGTTGGGGCAGGCACGTTCTACTCTTTCCCGGACAGCGCCGGTGCAGAAGCGCGCGGCGCTCTGGCTCGCCTTCCTGGCGCCGTTCTTCTATCTGACCTATGGCGGCGCCAATTGGCTGGCATCGCTACGCACCGATGTGCCGAACATCGCCTTCGCATGGGAAGGCGCCGTTCCGTTCCTCGGGTGGACGATCATTCCATATTGGTCGATCAATCTGTTCTACGCACTCTGCCTGTTCATCAACACGACGCCGCGCGATGTGGATATGCTCGCGAGGCGTTACCTGACGATCCAGTTGATAGCCGTCGCGTGCTTCATCGCGTTTCCGCTCGAAGCAACCTTCGTGCGGCCGGCAACCAGTGGCCTGCCCGGTTTCATGTTCGCGGTCCTCGGTGGCTTCGATAAGCCGTTCAACCAGGCGCCGTCGCTGCATATCGCGCTGCTGGTGGTGATCTGGGACCATCTGCGCGGTCGGCTGCCGCGGAAGGCGCGGCTTGCTTGGCACGTCTGGTGCTTCCTGATTGGTGCCTCCGTGCTGACGACGTGGCAGCATCACGTCATGGACATACCGACCGGCGTGCTGCTCGGCCTGTTCGCCGCCTGGCTTTTCCCGCGCAATGCGGCTTCCCCTCTTGCGAATTTTGCTTTGAGCGACGACCCGAAGTCGCGCCGTCTCGGCATCTACTATCTGTGCGGTGCCCTGGCATTTCTCGGCCTTACAGCGCTCTTCACTCCTCGATCGGCCGCAGCGCTTCTGTTGCTCTGGCCGGCCGCTGCGCTGGCAATCGTCGCAGTCGGATATTTCGGCGCCGGCCCGCAGATATTCCTGAAGCGTGCCGATGGCCGGGCCGTGCTTGCCAGCCGCTGGCTACTGGCACCCTATCGGCTGGGCGCTGTCATCAATGTTTGGCTCTGGACCCGGAAAATGCCGCCCTTCGTGGCGATCGCCGACGGCGTCCATCTTGGCCGCTTTCCGCGTCGCCACGAGGCTGACCGTTTTGCCACGGTGATCGACATTACCGGCGAACTTCAGCGCCCAAGCGGGACATCAACGCGCTGGTGCAGCTTTCCGACTCTTGATCTTACAGGCCTCGACAAGATCCAGACGCGAGCCGCGGCGAACCTCATCGAGGTTGCGCGCCACCAGGGGCCGGTTCTCGTCTGCTGTGCGCTCGGTTTCCAACGGAGCGCAGGCGTTATCGTGCGTTGGCTGCTCGTCACCCGACGTTGCGAAAATGCGGCCGAAGCGCTGCGGCTGATCGAAGGGGCCGGGCGGCGTGTTCATCTGCCGGTGGAAAGTATCCATGCGGTGGCGGAGGGCTTGCAATGACGCAGTGGAAAAGCACGGCGGCGGCAGCCGCGCGAAGTCTCGGCCGCAATTCGATCGTCTGCGGCGTGACCGCGCTGCTGACGCTGATTGCCGGCCCGATAACTCAGGGATATCGAGGCTTCGCTCTATCGCCGGGTTGGCTGTCGATGCTCGTTTTCTGCTTGGTCGTCCTTGCGCTGGCGATCCATCTCCTCTTCGATGCGCTGCTGTTTCGCCTCGCGTCGAGCCACGAGACCGAGGCCGCCGGTCTTGCCGCCGTCGACGACCTTTTGTCCCGAATGCAGCTTCGAAAGCCTGACAGGACACCAGCTCGCCTCGAGAGGCGGATTGCCGGATCGCGTCGCATTGTCTGGCAGCAGCGTTTTGCGCTCGCCATCTGTCTCTTGATGTTCGCGGTTCAGTTCACTGCGACGGGTGGCACGCCGTTATGCTGAACAAGGCGGCAGGCGATTGATGCAAGGGCGCGCCGGCCCGGTCGCCTCGATAGGCACACTAGGTCGAGCTCCCGACCATGCCGCACCGAAGGACATCCTGACACCTGCACCTAGGCCGTTGTCCGGTTAGAGCGAGCCTACGGCGAGACGCGGCCATCACAGTGGTTCGCGAGTTGTCACTCTGCGACGGCAGCGCCGGGTATGTTGTCTGGCGGCGTGCCGAACTGCTCCGGAGACCGCGGGAATTTGGCTATCTTATCTTGAGTTCAACCTTGATCTCTTCGATAATCGGCGGGGCGATTTTTGTACCTTCTCGGATGCGCTTGTTTCAACTTCCTGCATGGATGCTCTAACGCAAGCGCCAATAGGGAGCGGTGATGGACACCCACACGAGCCAGCGAGAGAATTCCGCTAAAGCACCGGCGACCGTTGCGTTCATAGATATCGCAGGCTTCAGCGCGATTGCGGACGTTTACGGCGACGCGGCCGCGTTGGACGTGCTCGAGGTATTTGAGAGCATGGTCCGCGACGCCCTCAGCGGCTATGGGCCTCCGATCAAATGGATCGGCGACGAGGCAATGCTCTCGTTTCCTGAGCCCGATACGGCGATCCAGGTACTCGGGACGCTGTTGCAGGCATGCCGTAAAGAGTCGCGGCTGCCACTCACTCGGGCGGGGCTGAACCATGGCCCGGTCATCAACAGAGCAGGCGATCTCTTTGGGTCGACGGTCAACATTGCAGCGCGGCTCGCCGCGCTCGCATCGCCCGGTCAATTGCTTGCCACTCAACCCATTGCCGAGGCGGCTGTTACCAGAGGCATTCTAGTGCGAGACCTCGGAATGGTGGCGCTTAGGTCGGTAGCCGGGGAAGTCCCTCTCTATGAGATCGAGCTTGCTCCGTCGGCCGATCCAGCCTGGATCGATCCGGTGTGTAAGATGCATGCTCCGTATTCATCCTATAGGCGTGCCGGCCTGCAGGGCCCCTGGTTTTGTTCGCCACGTTGTGAAGAAGCATATCGACGGTCACCGCAAACCTATGGGGTGCCCCGGTGACGGTTCAGGACTTTGGCGCGGAACACCTGTTAAACCTGGTCCTCTCCCGCGGATACAAATCTGCTTGAAACTGGATGGATTCGTCGGTTTTCGTTTCGACCCACAACGAAGGCAGTCCCGATCGGGCTTGGACGAGCTGCTTGCGGCCATCCGCGACGCGATTATTCTTCGATCAGACGCTACTTCCCGGCGGGAGCCCTTGCTCGATCAACCTGTCGAGGTAGTCGCGGTAAGGACTGCCCTCATAGAAGGGGTGGGCCGCCGCTCGGACGTATTCCGCATTCAGGTTTGGAAACTTCTTCAACGCATCAGAGATCCAGATCCTCACTTCATCGGTATTGCCCGCCCTGAGGGCGAGCAAGGCTGCCCCAATGAATGGATAATAGGTTGTGCGTTCGAACGATGCGCCTTCCCGTAGATGCATCCGGGCCGTTGAGAGGTCATCGGGCTCGCCTCTCAGCATCAAGCCAATACCGAGTAGTGTCTTGAACGCAAACATAGAGGGATCGTGAGGACTGAGATCGATGGCATTTTGTGCGGCTCTAATCGTCGTATCGGCGTCCCTGAGCCGCACGGCTGCCATTCCGTGTGCGAAATGAAGAAACGCGTAGTTGGGATTTAATGCAAGGCCCTGTTCAGCTACAGGCATGGCCTCAGCCGCTCGCCCGTCCACCGTAAGAAGGAGCGACATCATCGCAAACGCGATATCGCTACGCCTGTCGATTTCCAAGGCCTTCGTGGCGAACGATAGACCTTCCTTGACGGCGACAGGCACGTCTGCGGCACGCCCCCAGAGGACAAGTGCGTATCGGTGGCGAGCCAAATAGGCGTAGGGAAGTGCGAAGTTCGGATCGTGTTCGAGCGCTTGTCGAAGGAACTTTTCGGCAGTGGCTTGTGAACCTGCTTCAAAGGAAAGCAATTCGGCAAGGCCGCGATGGCAAAGTTCCCAAGCAGTAAGGTTGTCCGTCGATTTCGCGAGGGCGAGGCCGCGTTCGTGCGCTCCCAGTTCTGGTTCGATACCCGCGATGATCCGGCGCGTTATCTCGTCCTGCACATCAAAAAAATCGGCGATCGGACGATCCCACCGCTCGGCCCAGATGTGTGCTCCAGACAGCGCGTCGATTAGCTGTACAGTGATCCTCAACCGATCACCGGACCGCCGAACGGATCCTTCCACGACATAACGCACACCAAGTTCCCGGGCGATCTTGCGTACGTCCTTGGCTGTTCCCTTGTAGGCGAAAGTCGAGTTGCGAGCGATCACGAACAACCATCGAAAGCGACTTAACTCCGTGATGACGTCTTCGACCAGTCCGTCTACAAAGTAGTCCTGATCGGGCGTGGCAGACAAATTTTGGAATGGGAGAATCGCGATCGAGGCACGTTCCTGTCCAACGAGCCTAACCGGCCCGGGCGCCGTGCCGTCCAGCTCGACCTGCCACACGTCAATTGGTTCGGGGATGTTTTTAACGGACTGTGGCCCGAGCCACGTCATCCCAGTCTCTATCTTGCCTTTCACATGGTCGTAGATTGCACGAGATATGCAGATGCCTCCGGCCGGTGCGATGGTTTCTAAACGCGCAGTGATGTTGACACAGTCGCCGAGGATGTCGTCCCCATCGACCACCACGTCTCCGAGATGAATACCAATCCGGAAACGCAGCCGTCGGTCTTCGCTTTGAGGAGACTCGCGCGAGGTCAAGTTGCGCTGTATGAGAAGAGCCGCTCTTACCGCTAGCACTGGCGATGGGAAATCGACTAGAAGCCCATCGCCCATGGTTTTGACGATGCGGCCACCGCCTTCCATAATTGCTGGGTCAATCACATAGGTTCGCGCATCGCGCAGCCGCGAAATGGTGCCTTCCTCGTCCGCCGCCATGAGACGAGAATAGCCGACCAAATCAGCAGCCATTATTGTGGTAAGGCGACGTTCCACACTTTCCCCTCCGCCAAGAAAATACAGTATCGCCTGATAAGCAAATGCGGAAGCACTCTGGAACAGGGCGAACCAGAAAAATCCAGAGCGAACGCGCTGATGTTGCACCCCAAGGGATCCGCTTCTCCCTGCGGCTTGCCAATGCCGAACGCGAATTGTGGCGGCTTGGAAAGAGCAGCGACTGCGATGCGTCCACGTTCATCTAGGAATGTCTGCTGAGTGGCCGAATCCGTCACTTGCAATCGGGTGTCGTGAACTTCCGGAGAGGTTGCTTACTACCCGTCCAATTGCCACCCTGATATGATGGACGAGTCTATGTCGTTGATGTCGCGCTTGCCGCATAGCGCCATGGTGATGTCCATCTCCTTGCGGATGATGTCGAGCGCCAATGTGACGCCTTCCTTGCCCATGGCGCCGAGACCATAAAGGAAGGGGCGGCCGATGTAGGTGCCTTTGGCGCCGAGCGCTACGGCCTTCAGCACATCCTGGCCAGAGCGGATGCCGCCGTCGAGATGGACTTCGATGCGGTCGCCGACAGCTTCGACAATCTTCGGCAGCATGCTGATCGAGGAGGGGGCGCCATCAAGCTGGCGGCCGCCGTGATTGGAGACGATGATCGCATCGGCGCCGGTGTCGGCCGCGGCCCTCGCATCCTCCGGATCGAGGATACCCTTGATGATCAGCGGGCCACCCCATTGCTCCTTGATCCAGGCGACATCCGCCCAGGAGAGCCGCGGGTCGAACTGCTCGTGCGCGAAGGTGGGCACCGAGGCGACATTGGCGACATTCTTCGCGTGGCCGACAATATTGCCGAAGTAGCGGCGCTTGGTCTGCAGCATGTCAAGACACCAGAGGGGCCGGGTTGCCATCTGCCAGACATGTTTCGCGGTGAATTTCGGCGGGGCCGAGAGACCGTTGCGCAGGTCCTTATGGCGCTGGCCGAGGATCTGAAGGTCGGCGGTCAGCACCAGCGCCGAGCATTTCGCCGCCTTGGCGCGACAGATGAGGTCGAGGACGAAATCCTTGTCCCTCATCACGTAGAGCTGGAACCAGAAGGGATGCGCCGTCACCGAGGCGACATCCTCGATCGAGCAGATGCTCATCGTCGAGAGCGTAAAGGGAACACCGAATTCTTCCGCCGCGCGCGCCGCCAGCATCTCGCCGTCGGCATGCTGCATCCCGGTCAGGCCCGTCGGCGCGAGCGCCACCGGCATAGACACTTTCTGGCCGATCATCGTCGTTTCGAGCGTGCGGTTGCTCATATCGACCAGCACGCGCTGGCGCAGCTTGATTTGGCTGAAATCGCTTTCGTTGGCCGCATAGGTCGACTCCGTCCAGGCGCCTGAATCCGCATAGTCGAAAAACATCTTTGGAACACGACGCCGTGCCAGCTTCTTCAGGTCGGCGATGGTGAGCGGAGTGGCCATGAATAGAACCTTCTTCACATATGAATGCAACCACCGCCCATAACATGAATTAAAGAAGGCGCGTCATGGAAACTCGAGCCTTCCCGGTACCTCTTTGGGGTAGCCGGTATCGTCAAAGCCCTGCTTTCAACGCGATACCGGCTACGTAGGTCTCCGCAATCGCTCTGTCGTCGCCCAACGTCTGAAGCAGGAACAGTTCCTCGGGGAGCGTCTTCACGGCGTCCATCTTCAGCGCCATGGCCGGCGTCGCTGCCGCATCGAGGACGACGAGGTCGGCGTCGGTGCCGGATTCCAGCGTGCCGATCCGGTCGGCGAGCGACAGCGCCTCGGCATTGCCGCGGGTCATCAGGTAATAGCTTTCCAGCGGGTTCAGCCGTTCGCCGAGCAACTGCTGGATCTTGTAGGCTTCGTCCATGGTTTTAAGCATCGAATAGCTGGAGCCGCCGCCGATATCGGTGGCGACGCCGATGCGGACCGGCTTTTGCCGGCGCGCCAGCGCCTTCAGCGGAAACAGGCCGGAGCCGAGAAAGAGGTTCGAGGTCGGGCAGTGGACCGCGATGGAGCCAGTCTCGCTCATGACATCGGCCTCGCGTTCGGAGAGGTGGATCGCGTGGCCGAAGAGGCTTTTGGGTCCGAGCAGGCCGTAGCGGGCGTAGATGTCGGTATAGTCGATTGCGTCGGGATAGAGTTCGCAGGTGAATTTGATCTCGTCGTGATTTTCCGAAAGATGCGTCTGGATGTGCAGGTCGGGAAATTCGCGGGCCAGCGCCGCTGTCGCCTCCATCTGCGCCGGCGTCGAGGTGATGGCAAAGCGCGGCGTGATGGCGACGTGGTTGCGGCCCTTGCCGTGCCAGTCCGCTATCACCTGGCGAGTTTCGTCGTAACCCATCTCTGGCGTGTCGAGCAGGCCCTGGGGGGCGTTGCGGTCCATCATCACCTTGCCGCCGACCATGCGCATGTTGCGCCTCATCGCCTCGGCGAAGAAGGCGTCGGCCGAGGTCTTGTGCACGGAGCAGTAGGCGACCGCCGTCGTCGTGCCGTGGCGGATCAGCTCGTCATAGAAATGCGTGGCGATCCTTTGCGCGTGCGCGCTTTCGACGAAGCGGCATTCCTCGGGAAAGGTATAGGTGTTCAGCCATTCGAGCAGGTTGGCGGCATAGGAGGCGATCACCTGCATCTGCGGAAAATGCAGGTGCATGTCGATGAAGCCGGGCATTATCAGATGCGGGCGGTGGTCGATCTCGGCCGTGTTTTCAGCGGTTTTCGCCTTGACCTCGGTGTAGGGACCGACTGCTGCGATCAGCCCATCCTCGATCAGCAGGCCACCGTCGTCCTCGTAGAAATAACTCTGGCTGTCGGCGAGACTCAGCGGCGCGCGATGGAAAGAGAGCAGGCGGCCGCGGAGAAGTGTCGTCGTCATTGTTTCTTGCCTTCGACTGCGCTTTCGAACCAGGCGACGAGCAGCCTGCGTTCGTCCGGCGTAATATCGGTCACGTTGCCGGGCGGCATGGCATGGCTGCGGCCCGCCTGTATATAGATTTCTCGGGCATGGGCGGCAATTTCCGCGTCGTTTTCGAGTATCACTCCGTTCGGCGGCCGCACGACGCCCTCATAGGCGGGCTCGGTCGCATGGCACATGGAACAGCGTGTCGAGACCAGTTGCTTGACAGCGGGAAAATGCGGATTTCCGGCGAATTGCTGGAAGGCGGGCGCGACTGCGGCCGCATCCGTGTCGCCCGTCAGCAGCTTCGGCACGGTCGAAAGCCACATGATCAGGATGAAGAGGATGACGGTGACGATCCAGGTCCAGGTCGGCCGGCCTTTCCTGGCATGGGTGGTGTTGAACCAATGGCGGATGGTGACGCCCATCAGGAAGACGAGCGCCGCGATCACCCAGTTGAACGCGGTGCCGAAGGCCAGCGGATAATGGTTCGACAGCATGAAGAAGATGACGGGCAGCGTCAGATAGTTGTTGTGCAGAGAACGCTGCTTGGCGACCTGACCGTATTTCGGATCGGGCGTACGCCCGGCGATGAGATCGGCAACGACGATCTTCTGGTTCGGGATGATGATCATGAAGACGTTGGCCGACATGATCGTCGCGGTGAAGGCGCCGAGATGCAGGAAGGCGGCGCGGCCGGTGAAAAGCTGCGTATAGCCCCAGGCCATGAAGACGAGCACGACGTACAGCACCGCCATCAGTCCCCAGGTGTTGCGGCCAAGCGGCGACTTGCACAGGAGGTCGTAGACGATCCAGCCGAAAGCCAGCGACGCCAATGAGATCAGGATTGCGACGGGCGGAGTGATGTCGAGGACGTGACGGTCGATGAGAAACAGGTCGGCGCCGCCGTAATAGACGATGCAGAGCATGAGGAAGCCGGAGATCCAGGTGAAATAGCTCTCATATTTGAACCAGGTCAGGTGTTCCGGCATCTGAGCCGGCGCCACCAGATATTTTTGGATATGATAGAAGCCGCCGCCATGGACCTGCCATTCCTCGCCATAGGCGCCGGGCGGCAGATGCGGGCGTTTCACCAGTCCGAGGTCGAGCGCGATGAAATAGAAGGACGATCCGATCCACGCGATCGCGGTAACGACATGGAACCAGCGCGCCGCAAAGGCGAGCCATTCCCATGCTATGGCATATTCATACATCGAGTTCCCCTATCTTCCTCCGACTCGTGACATTGCGGAAATTTTGCCGGGGAGGGAAGAGGGGATTGAGTTTCGGCGTTATCGCGGCCGGACTGCGGATCTTCTGTCGCCTGCCTAAAAGCTGCCGAGAAGGCCGTGCATTATCTCCGGCTTATACTGTGCCTGCTAATTCAGCAGATCTTGAAACTAAGATGCCCCGATTACAGTTATGTTGCAGGCCGCCGGAATGAAATAGGAACCGCTAGATCGTCGGCGGCGCATTCATCGACGGAGAAGACGCCCATGCGCAGTATTCTGACGTGTGTGATGATTGCGTATGCGTCGCTGGCCACGGCTCACGACGCACCCAAGGGGTGGAGTTATGACCCCTATTGTTGCAATGGCGACAGTCACAATGGCGATTGTCAGATGATCCCTTCGAAAAGCGTGGCGGTGACGCCGAGCGGATATCGTGTGACACTGCTGCCGGGCGATCACCGGCTGGTCACCCATGCTCACGTCTTCCTGCTGCCGATGACGAAGGCGATGCAATCCGGCGACAACGACTATCATCTCTGTCTGTTCCCCAACGAGAACACGCCGCGCTGTTTCTATGCGCCGGAGATGGGCTATTGACGCCCGGCCACATGCATCGGACCCAGCTGCAGATCGGGTCCGATACATATGGCTTTAGTTTCCGGCTGCTTTGATCTCTTCGAGGATCCAGTTGCGGAAGGCCTTGATCTTCGGCACGTTGCGGCGGTTTTCGGGGTAGGCGAGCCAGTAGGCCTTGCCGTCACTGCGGGTCAGTTCGAAAGGCTGATAGAGCCGGCCGAGCGAAATCTCGGTCGCGTAGAAAGCCGGATTGAGGATGGCGACGCCGTGGCCGGCGACGGCCGCGTCGGCCTCCACCGCCTGCGAGCCGAGCTGGTTGCGCGGGCGTCGGTCGAGATCCGTCTCCGTGACGCCGGCTGCCTCGAACCATTGTTTCCACCAGACATCGCCTGCGTCGAAGAGATCGAATTTCAAAAGATCGCGCGGCTCCCTGATGCCGCCTGCCGATTCCGCCAGCTTCGGGCTCAGCATCGGCGTGAACTCCAGGCCCATCAGCCGGTGCAGCGCCAAGCCAGGCCAGTTGCCGTCGCCCCAGCGGATGCCGACGTCGATCTGTTCGCGGCCGAAATCGATGATGTCGGAGGTTGCCTGAAAGCGAACCGCGATCGCCGGATGCTTCAAATGGAAGGAGCCGAGGCGCGGCGCCAGCCATTTCGAGGCGAAGGTGTGGGTGGAGCTGATGGCGAGCGTGCCTTCGACGCTGTCGCGCGCCGTCGCCATCGCGTCATGCAGCATGGCGAAAGCTTCGGTTACCTTCGGCGCCAGCCGTTCGCCGGTCTCCGTCAGCGCGATCTGGCGGGGGCGGCGTAGGAAAAGCGGCTCGCCGACATTCTCCTCCAGCAGTTTGATCTGATAGCTGACGGCCGTCTGCGTCATGCCGAGCTCGTCGCCCGCCTTGGTGAAACTGCTGAGCCGGGCGGTGGCCTCGAAGACACGTAAAGCATTCAGCGGAAACTGTTTCGAAAGTTTCATGGATAAGTTCTCTTGATGCAGGCAGACGGTCGTTCGATTGGAATTGCAGCATTTTTCCCGGCAAACTGCAACTCATACCATCAAGTCTTACGAGGTGACGTCATGGATTGCCATGTTATCGAAGAACGCCGGCCGCGGCAGGAGGTCGGCATCTTCTCGCGTCTTGCAGGCCGGTTGGCAAGCAGGGCCGATCGATTCCGCCGTTTGCCCCGGCTCGATCTCAATGCGACGCCGGACCGCGTCAAGCGTGATCTCGGTTTCCTTGATGGGCGCGATCCCCATTATGAGGACGAGCGCATGCGGTAGGCCGCAAGCGCCGTCAGGATTTCGGCGGCGGTCATGGCGGCGATGACTTCAGGGCGTTTGTCCCTGACCGCCGCGCCACCGATCGGCAGCGTCAGCCGCTCCATCCAGCTGCGCTCTCCGCCGCCTTCACGGGAAAGCCAGCTTGCCAAGGTGGCGCGCTTGGTCGCCGACCCAATCATGCCGGTATAGGCGAGGTCGGTTCTCGAAAGCGCTTCGCGGGCGATGAGAAAATCGAGCGCGTGATCGTGGGTCAGGATGACGATCACGCCGCCAGGCGGGATATCCTTGACCAACGCTTCCGGCATCGGCACGAGCCGAGTCCTTGTCTCTGGCGGCAGATTGGCGAGCTCCTCCTGCCGTGTCTCGACGACCGTCACTAACAACGGCAGCGGCGCCAGGGCGGCGGCCAGCGCCCGGCCGACATGGCCGGCGCCAAAGAGATAGACTTCCGGCAGGCGCTCGGTTTCACCGGCAAGCCTGGCCTCGAGCTCGTCTTTCACCGCCTGCGTCAGCCGACGAAACCGCAACTGCGTGCGCCCACCGCAGCATTGGCCGATCTCGGGGCCGAGAGGGATGTCCATGATGGCCGTTCCGCCGGTTCCCGCCAGCATCTCCCGTGCATTTGCGATCGCCATGAACTCGAACTGTCCGCCGCCGATCGTGCCCCAGAGCGCTGTTGGAGATACGAGCATGAAGGCGCCGGCCTCGCGGGGGGTGGAGCCCTGCGTGCCGGTGATGTCGACAAGGATTGCGTTGGGGTGTGCAGCGAGGAAGGTGGGGAGGTTGGTCATTGGCGGGAGGCCGGGTATGTGGGCGTGGCACCCCCCTCTGTCCGGCAGGACAGAGGGGGGTGCCACCCGCTCCGCCCATCCTGCTCAAACGACAAATCAGCCGGACGCATTCTACACCCGCTTCATCCGCTCCACCGCCATCAGCACGCGCTCCGGCGTCGCCGGTGCATCGAGCCTCGGGCAGACCTTGTAATCCGCGACGCTGGCGACCGCCATCGACAGCGCTTCCAGCACCGAGATCGCCAGCATGAAGGGCGGTTCGCCGACCGCCTTGGAGCGGCCGATGGTGGCTTCGGCATTCTCCGACCATTCGGCAAGCCGCACGTTAAAGATTTTCGGGCGGTCGGAAGCGAGCGGGATTTTGTACGTCGACGGCGCATGGGTGCGCAGCCGGCCCTTGTCGTCCCACCAGAGCTCTTCTGTCGTCAGCCAGCCCAAGCCCTGCACGAAGGCGCCCTCGACCTGGCCGAGGTCGATTGCCGGATTCAACGAGCGGCCGACGTCGTGGAGGATGTCGGTGCGGTCGATCAGATATTCGCCGGTCAGCGTGTCGATCGAGACCTCGGTGCAGGCGGCGCCATAGGCGAAATAATAGAAGGGCGTGCCGCGGCCGGCCTTGCGGTCCCAGTGGATCTTCGGCGTCTTGTAAAAGCCGGCGGCCGACAGCTGGACGCGGGCGAAATAGGCCTGCTTGACGAAGTCGGGGAAGGCGATCTCAATCCCGCCGACGCGCACCCGGTTCGGCAGGAAGATGACTTCGGAAGGCGCCACCTCCCATTTCTCGGCGGCAAAAGCCACCAGCCGTTCCTTGATCTGGCGGGCAGCATCGAACGCCGCCATGCCGTTCAGGTCCGAGCCTGAGGAGGCGGCGGTGGCCGAGGTGTTCGGCACCTTGGCCGTCGTCGTCGCGGTGATCTTCACCCTGGAGATATCGACCTGGAAGCTGTCGGCCAGCACCTGCGCCACCTTAGTATAGAGGCCCTGGCCCATTTCGGTGCCGCCGTGGTTGAGATGGATCGAACCGTCCTGATAGATATGCACGAGGGCGCCGGCCTGGTTGAAGGCGGTCATGGTGAAGGAGATGCCGAATTTGACCGGCGTCAGGGCGATGCCCTTTCTGATGTAGCGGCTGTCGCGGTTGAAGGCGATGATGGCATTGCGCCGCGCCCGGTAGTCGGCTGTTTCCTCCAGCTCCTCGACGATGCGGGGAATGATGTTGTCCTCGACCTCCTGATGGTAGGGCGTCAGCGTGCGCCCCGAGCCTGGCTGGCCATAAAAATTCAGCTTGCGGATATCGAGCGGATCCTTGCCGAGGGCAAAGGCGATCTCCTCAATGACGCGCTCGGCGCCGAGCATGCCCTGTGGTCCGCCGAAACCGCGGAAGGCGGTGTTAGAAACCGTATGCGTCTTCAAGGGTTTCGACTGCAGATGCACATGCGGGTAGAAATAGCTGGAGTCAGCATGGAAGAGAGCCCGGTCGGTCACCGGGCCTGAGAGGTCGGAGGAGAAGCCGCAACGGGCCGCATACGTAGCATCGACGGCGTGGATACGGCCTTCGGAGTCAAAGCCAACCTCGTAATCGACAAGGAAATCATGGCGTTTGCCGGTGGCGCTCATATCCTCGTCCCGGTCGGGACGGAACTTGATGGCGCGGCCGAGTTTCTTGGCGGCGATCGCCGCAAGGGCTGCGAACTGATTGCCCTGCGTTTCCTTGCCGCCGAAGCCGCCGCCCATGCGGCGCACGTTGACGGTCACGGCGTTGGATGGGATATCGAGCACATGGCCGACGATATGCTGGATCTCACTTGGATGCTGCGTCGATGACCAGACGGTGACCTCGTCGTCCTCGCCGGGAATTGCCACCGCGATATGGCCTTCGAGATAGAAATGCTCTTGGCCGCCGATGCGCATTTGGCCCTTCAGACGCATGGCGGCATTCGGCATTTCCGTTTCCGGCTCGCCGCGCTGGAGCGTCATCGGCGTGATGACCAGCGGGCTGCCATTGGCAAGCGCGCCGTCGATATCGTGCCAGTGCGGCAGGTCGCGATAGTAGATCTTGGCGAGCCGCGCGGCGCGCCGGGCGGCGTCGCGCGTTTCGGCGATGACGGCAAAGATCGGCTGGCCGTGGAACTGAACCAAAGTTTCGGCCAGCAGCGGTTCGTCATGGCTACCGTTGGAGCTGACGTCGTTGACGCCGGGTACGTCCTTGCCGGTGAAGGCCCAGACGACGCCGGGATGGGCGGTGACCTCGGAAAGATCGATGCTGACGATTTCGGCATGCGCCCTGTCGGAGAGGCCGAGCGCGCCGTGCAGCAGTCCTGCGGGTTCAGGAATGTCGTCGATGTAGTCGGCCGTCCCGGTAACGTGTTTATGCGCGGAATCATGGCGCAAGGAACCATGCATCGGGCCTGAGATGACGACTTTGGGGTCTTCGAAGGTGGACTTGTCCATTAGATGGCTCCTTCGAGGGGAGAGGTTGTGACGTGTGGCCCCCTCATCCGCCCTTCGGGCACCTTCTCCCCGAGGGGAGAAGGTGGAAAAGCGACAGCGCGGCACTCCCTTCTCCCCAGCGGGGAGAAGGCGGCGGCAGCCGGATGAGGGGGTTGGCTTGCGCAAACATGAACCGCATTCATCACGCCACCTCCTCGAACCGCTTGAGTTCCGCCGGTGCGCCCACCGTTTCCAGATAGAACCGCGTCAACAGGTTCTTCGCCGTCAGCTGGCGATATTCCGCGCTCGCGCGCCAGTCGGTGAGCGGCTGGAAATCGGTATCGAAGGCAGGGCGGGCGGCCTCGATTGTCGCTTCCGTCCATGGCTTGCCGATCAGTTCGGTCTCGACCGTGCGGGCGCGTTTCGGCGTTGCCGCCATGCCGCCGAAGGCGATGCGGATGTCGGTGACCGTCTCGGCATCGTCGAGTGTGAGCAGGAAGGCCCCGAGCACGGCGGTGATGTCCTCGTCGCGGCGCTTGGTGATCTTGTAGGCGGCAAAGCGGCTGGTTGCCTTGGGGTAGGGCACGAAGACGCTCTCGACGAACTCGCCGGGCTTCCGGTCCTGCTTGCCATAGGCGATGAAGAAATCCTCGAGCGGCATTTTGCGCAGGCCTTCGAGGGAGCGTAGCGTCAGCGTCGCGCCGAGCGCGATCAGCGGCGGCGGGCTGTCGCCGATCGGTGAGCCGTTGGCAATGTTGCCGCCGATCGTGCCCATATTGCGCACCTGTTCGCCGCCGATGCGGTCGATCAGCCGTCCGAGCGCCGGGATTTTTTTCGAGATCGCCGCGAAGGCGCCGGTATAGCTGACGCCGGCGCCGACGGTGATGCCTTCGTCGCTTTCGGTGATCGACTGCAATTCGCTCAAATGATTGATGAAGACGACGGGGTTCAGCCGCCGCATCTGCTTCGTTACCCAGAGGCCGACATCAGTCGAGCCGGCGACGATGATCGCATCAGGTTCCTGCGAGAGAATTTCGGCCAGCGCCTGAACCGATGCCGGCACGATCAGCCGGTCCTCGTCCGTCCCGATCCTGATGGTGCCGTTCGCCTGCATCGCCCAGAGCCGCGCGACGATTTCCGAGCGCGTCCGCTCCAGCGGATCGAAGAGGGCGCTCGGCCGCATCTGGCTCACCTCCTCGGCCGCCTTGACGATCGGCTCATAACCGGTGCAGCGACAGAGATTGCCTTGCAACGCCTTTTCGATCTCGCGGCGACTCGGTTTTTCCGTGGTGAGCCACAACCCGTAGAGCGACATGACGAAGCCCGGGGTGCAGAAACCGCATTGCGAGCCGTGGCAATCGACCAGCGCCTGCTGAACCGGATGCAGCGCGCCGTCCCTGCCAGCGAGATGCTCGACTGTCACCACGTGGGTGGCGTGCAGCGAGCCCATGAAGCGGATGCAGGCATTGACGGATTCATAGGCGAGCTTGCCGTCCGCGAGCCGGCCGACGAGCACGGTGCAGGCGCCGCAATCGCCCTCGGCGCATCCTTCCTTGGTGCCGGTCAGGCGACGCTTCAACCGCAGAAAATCGAGAAGCGTCTCGGTCGGCCCGACCTCGGAAAGTTCGATGTCTTCACCATTCAGGATGAAGCGAATGCTGTCGTTCATGATATTCCCGGTTGTTTTTCCAATGGTTAAGCCGCCGTCCAGCCCCCGTCAATTGAGATATGCGTTCCGGTCACCTGCCGGGCGGCGTCGCTCGCGAGATAGAGCGACAGCGCGCCGATCTCCTCGGCCTTGACGAACTCGCGCGTCGGCTGCGCCTTGAGAATGACCTCGCTCTTCACCTGCTCCTCTGTCATGCCGCGCGCCCTGGCGGTATCGGGTATCTGCTTTTCGACGAGCGGCGTCAGCACATAGCCAGGGCAGATGGCGTTAACGGTCACGCCGAATTCGGCAAGCTCAAGTGCTGCTGTCTTCGTGAGGCCTAATATACCATGTTTTGCCGCCACATAGGCGGATTTGAAGGGGGATGCGACGAGCCCGTGGGCCGAGGCGATGTTGATGATGCGGCCATACTTCTTCGCCTTCATCAGCGGAATGGCAGCGCGCATCGTGTGAAATGAGCTCGACAGATTGATGGCGATGATCTGGTCCCACTTCTCGATCGGGAAATCCTCGATCTTCTCGACGTGCTGAATGCCGGCATTGTTGACCAGGACATCGACGCCGCCGAAGGTCTTCGCCGCCGTCTCGATTAGATCGGCGATCTCGGCGGGCTTGGTCATGTCGGCCGGATGGTAGATCGCCCGGCCCTTCGATACTGATTCAAGCCGCTCGACCATCGCCTTGATTTCATCTGTATTTCCGAACCCGTTGATGACGACGTTGTCGCCGGTTTCGGCGAAGGCGGTGGCGATCGCAAGGCCGATGCCGCTGGTGGAACCGGTGACGACGACTGATCTGCTCATGCTGTTCTCCTGACATCGCGATGTTGGCAGCGAGGTTATGCCCAAAGCCGGCTGGCTGGCAATTGCGCTTTATTCGCTTTTCTCTCCCGCATCCCTGTCCTATTGATTTGTTACGATAATCATATGCTTGAGGAGGATTTCATGGGTGGATATGTCCTGGCGATCGATCAGGGGACGACCTCGACACGAGCGATCGTCTTCGATGGTGACATGCGTGTCGCCGGCAAGGGCCAGAAGGAATTCACCCAGATCTATCCGCGCTCCGGCTGGGTCGAGCACGATCCCGAAGAGATTTGGGATTCGGTCGTTTCCACCGTCCATATGGCGCTGCGCGACGCCGGCATCGCGGCCAAGGATGTTGCCGCGCTAGGCATCACCAACCAGCGGGAGACGGTCGTCGTCTGGGAGCGCGAGACCGGCCGACCGATCCAGAATGCCATCGTCTGGCAGGACCGGCGCACGGCGAGCTATTGCGACAACCTGAAAAGGCAGGATCTCGAGCGGCTGTTCACCAAGAAGACCGGCTTGATCCTCGATCCCTATTTTTCCGGCACCAAGCTTTCCTGGATGCTCGCCAATGTGAAGGGCGCAAGGGCGCGTGCCGCAAGAGGCGATCTCTGCTTCGGCACGATCGACACCTTTCTGATCTGGCGGCTGACGGGCGGCAAGAGCTTCGTGACCGACGCCACCAACGCCTCGCGCACGCTGATGTACAACATTGCCGAAAACGCTTGGGACGAGGATCTGCTCGACATTCTGAGAGTGCCGGCCGCCATGCTGCCGGAGGTGAAGGATTGCGCCGCCGATTTCGGCACGGTCGAGGCGGATATTTTTGGCGCCGAGATCCCTATTCTCGGCGTCGCAGGCGACCAGCAGGCGGCGACCATCGGTCAGGCGTGCTTTGCGCCCGGCATGCTGAAATCAACCTACGGCACCGGCTGCTTCGCCCTGCTCAATACCGGCCCCGACATGGTGCGTTCGAAAAACCGGCTGCTGACGACCATCGCCTATCGTCTGAACGGCGAGACGACCTATGCGCTCGAGGGATCGATTTTCATCGCAGGTGCGGCCGTGCAGTGGCTGCGCGACGGGCTCGGCGTCATCGGCAGCGCCGCCGACACCAATGCGCTTGCCGAAAAGGCCGATCCGACTCAGGAGGTCTATCTCGTGCCTGCCTTCACGGGGCTCGGCGCGCCATATTGGGATGCCCAGGCGCGCGGCGCGATTTTTGGGCTGACGCGCAACAGCGGCCCTGCGGAGCTTTCCCGGGCGGCGCTCGAAGCCGTCTGCTACCAGACGCGCGACCTGCTCGACGCCATGCAGAAGGACTGGAAGAACGGTGCCGAGGATACGGTGCTCCGCGTCGACGGCGGCATGGTCGCCTCCGACTGGACGATGCAGCGCCTCGCTGACCTGCTCGATGCCCCTGTCGACCGCCCGGTGATCCTGGAGACTACCGCGCTGGGTGCGGCCTGGCTCGCCGGCAGCCGGGCGGGGGTGTGGCCGGACAGAGGCGGGTTTTCGGCGAGGTGGAAACGCGACCGGCGTTTCGAGCCCGACATGGACGAGAAGATGCGGGCGGCGAAGCTCAAGGGCTGGAAGAATGCGGTTAAGCGGACGCTGAGCGAGGGCTAGCCTTCGATCCGGTTTTTCCTGCAATCGCCGCTGACCCCGGATAATTTTTTGATGCGGCCTGTCGGCTAAGCGGTTACTCCTTCGTCATTCGGAAAGAGGAGTGACCGATGCTTTATGCAATCCTTTGTTACGCCCATGAGGAAACCGTCTTCGCCTGGAGCAAGGAGGAAGAGGCTGCCGTCATGGAAAAGCTTTACGCCGTGCAGGAGCCGCTTGCCAAGGCTGGCAAGCTCGGCCCGGTCGGCCGACTGATGCCCACGACGGCAGCGACCACCGTGCGCAAGGGCAAGGACGAGGCTCTGGTCATCGATGGGCCTTTCGCGGAAACGAAAGAGGCGCTTCTCGGCTTTTATGTGGTTGACTGCGAGACGCTGGAGGAGGCGGTCGCCTTCTCGAAACAGCTATCGGCGGTCAATCCCGGCTCCACCTCTTACGAAATTCGGCCTTTCTACGTGTTCAGACCGGGAGATGCTGCATCATGACCGATATTGCCTGGATCGACCTCGCGCTTGCCTCTGCCCGCCCGAAGGCGCTCGGCGCGCTGCTGCGTTATTTCCGCGATCTCGATACCGCGGAAGAGGCGTTCCAGGAGGCATGCCTCAGGGCGATCCGGACTTGGCCGGAAAAAGGCCCGCCGCGCGATCCGACGGCCTGGCTGATCTTCGTCGGTCGCAACAGCGGCATCGATGCCGTTCGCAAACGATCTAAGCTTCTGGCGCTGCCGGACGAGGATGTCATTTCCGATACCGAGGACGCCGAAAGCGATATCGCCGAGCGGCTTGATGATTCCAATTATCGCGACGATATCCTGCGGCTGCTCTTCATCTGCTGCCATCCCGATCTGCCGGCGACCCAGCAGATCGCGCTGGCGCTTCGGATCGTCTCCGGTCTTTCGGTGACGCAGATCGCTCGGGCATTCCTGGTCTCCGAAAGCGCCATGGAGCAACGCATCACCCGGGCTAAGGCGCGTGTCGCCAAGGCGGGCGTGCCTTTTGAAACGCCAAGCCCGCAGGAACGGGCCGAACGCCTCTCGATCGTCAGCACGATGATCTACCTCATCTTCAACGAAGGCTACAGCCAGGCCGACCCCAGGCATGAGGCGGCCGCCTTCAGTGACGAAGCGATTCGGCTGGGACGCCTGATGCTGCACATCTTTCCGTCCGAACCGGAATTGATGGGCCTGCTTGCGCTCATGCTTCTGCAGATATCTCGCCGCCCGGCGCGCTTCAGCGCCGAAGGCGAGATCGTGCTGCTTGAAGATCAGGACCGCTCTCTCTGGAACCAGCTTTTCATCAATGAGGCGCTAGCGCTGCTCGACAAGGCGCTGCGCCACCGCCAGCCCGCTCCCTACCAGCTTCAGGCAGCCATCGCCGCCATCCATTCCCGCGCAAAACGTGCCGAAGACACCGATTGGATGGAAATCGATCTGCTTTACCGCGCGCTGGAGCGTGTTCAGCCTTCGCCTGTGGTAACGCTCAATCGAGCAGTCGTCGTTTCCAAGCTGCGCGGGCCGCAGGAGGCGCTGGATCTCATCGAACCGCTTGGCGAGAAGCTCGGTGGCTACTTCTACTATCACGGTCTGCGGGGCGGGCTGTTGAAGCAGCTTGGCTTGACCAGCCAGGCGCGCGAAGCCTTCGATCATGCCATCGCACTTGCCCATTCCGCGGCGGAAGCCGCTCATATCCGCCGGCAGATCGACAAGATGCAGGAACAGGCGGCGCAGCCGGTTGCAAATTAATTTCGGCGTGCTGTCGGAACGGCGAACTTTGACACGTCCTTGTAACAACCTGATACGAAACAGGGTTTCATTCAAACGGAGAGATGTTGAAATGACCGCCAGCACGCAACGTGAACTCGTCCTCACCCGGGAATTCGACGCCCCGCGCGATAAGATCTTCAAGGCATGGACCGATCCGGATCTCGTCAAGCAGTGGTTCGTCCCGCGCCCGTGGAGTGTGGCAGAGGCGACGCTCGATGTGCGCCCCGGCGGCGCCAGCGTCGTCGTCATGCAGGATCCCGAGGGCAATCGGTATCCCAACCATGGCGTCTATCTCGAGATCGTCGAGAACGAGAAGATCGTCTTCACCGATGCCTATACCAGCGCCTGGGTGCCTGCAGAAAAGCCTTTCTTCACCGGTGTTATCCTGCTCGAAGACCTCGGCAACGGCAGGACGAAATACACGGCCAGGGCGCTGCACTGGCGCGCCGAGGACAAGGAAGCGCACGAGAAGATGGGTTTCCATGAGGGATGGGGAAAGGCCGCAGATCAGTTGGCTGAACTGCTGACGAAGATGTGAGTGTTGGGGACGGCGCGGCGAAGGCGGCGCCGTCCCGATGCTCAAGTGCGGTGCGAGGTCGCTTGGAAGATGATTCCGCCGAGGCTTCGAAGTCGTTGAATTCACATTCGATTCGGAGTTCGGACTGCGGTCGCGGCTCCAGTGGCTTTGACGCCGCCTCTGCCCCCATGCCTGTGGTCGCCGGCTATCAAGATTCTCGAACAATCCGTTCCAGAATTTGTATTTGCGCTCCATCCCCACCATCCTTATCTCCGGGCGGAATTCAACAGGATGCCGACGATGGAACTTGGCCTTTACACCTTCGCGGATGTCAATCCCAATCCCTCCCGCAGCAGAGGCGTCGAAGGGGCCGAACGGCTGAAGCATCTGATCGAGGAGATCGAACTTGCCGATCAGGTGGGGCTTGATGTCTTCGGGCTCGGGGAACATCACCGACCGGATTATGCGGCATCCGCTCCCGCGGTGGCGTTGGCGGCGGCGGCCGTGAAAACGAAGAACATCCGGCTGACCAGCGCCGTCACCGTACTCTCCTCCGATGATCCGGTGCGCGTCTTCCAGCAGTTTTCGACGCTCGATCTCATTTCCAACGGCCGGGCCGAAATCATGGCCGGGCGCGGCTCCTTCATCGAATCCTTCCCGCTATTCGGCTACAACCTCGAGGATTATGACCAGCTTTTCGAGGAGAAGCTCGATCTGCTGCTGGCGTTGCGCGACAGCGAGACGGTCGATTGGAATGGCGAGCTTCGTGCGCCGATCCGCGGGCGCGGTGTCTATCCCAGGCCGCTGCAGGATCCGCTGCCGCTCTGGGTCGCTGTCGGCGGCACGCCGCAGTCGGTGGCGCGTGCCGGTGCTCTCGGTCTTCCGGTGGCGCTCGCAATCATCGGCGGCGAGCCGCGCCGTTTCGCGCCGCTCTTCGATCTCTATCGCGAGGCGGCGCACCGGGCAGGGCAAGATCAGGCGAAGCTGAAGACCAGCATCAACGTTCATGGCTTCATCGCCGACACGACGCAAGCGGCGGCCGACCAGTTCTACGGGCCACAGGCCGAGGTGATGAACCGGATCGGCCGCGAGCGGGGCTGGGGGCCGACCAGCCAGGTGCATTTCGACATGTCACGAGGGCCGAACGGTGCACCCTTCGTCGGCGATCCCGAGGCAGTCGCGGACAAGATCCTCGCCCATCATACGCTGTTCAAGAACGACCGCTTCCTGCTGCAGATGGCGATCGGTTTGATGCCGCATGATCAGATCATGCGCGGCATCGAGCTCTACGGGACGAAAGTGGCACCGATCGTCAGAAAGGCATTGACTGAGAAGGGCGAAGGGGCGAAAGCCACAGCTTGAGGTGGCCGCGGCTGCCCGTGCCAGCCCGGAACAGACGTATGGTTATCGCAAACGACGACGAACTGGTGAAGCTCAAAGAGATCGGCCGCATCTGCGCCAACGCCGTCCAGGTGATGGCGGCGGCGATGGAGCCCGGTATGACGACGCTGGAGCTCGACCAGGTCGGCCGCAAGGTGCTCGAGGAGTCGGGTGCGCGCTCGGCGCCGGAATTCTGCTACCAGTTTCCGGGTGCGACCTGCATCAGTATCAACGAGGAGATCGCCCACGGCATTCCTGGCGCGCGGGTCATTCGCGCCGGCGATCTCATCAATATCGACGTCTCGGCCGAGAAGGACGGTTTCTTCGCCGATACCGGCGCCTCCTTCGCGGTGCCGCCGGTCAAGCCGAAGATCGAGCGGCTCTGCCGCGACGGCAAGCGGGCGCTCTGGGTCGGGCTCAATCAGGTGAAATCGGGCGAGCCGCTGGCGAAGATCGGCACCGCCGTCGGCGCCTTTGCCCAGAAGAACCGCTATACGCTGGTCGCCAACCTCGCGAGCCACGGCGTCGGCCGCTCGCTGCACGAGGAGCCGGCCGAGCTTTCGACCTGGCCGGATCCTTCCGAAAAGCGTGTGATGACGGATGGCTTGGTGTTCACGGTCGAACCGTTCCTTTCGCTCGGCGCGACCTGGGCCGAAGGCGGCGACGATGCCTGGACGCTCTATGCCGATCCGAAGGCGCCGACCGTGCAATTTGAGCACACGGTGGTTGCGACGCGGAATGGGCCGGTGATTTTGACGTTGCCGGATGTGCAGGGGTAGAGCAGCGTCCGGTTTTAGGGGAGCCTCGCTTGTGCGGAGCGCTCACTGAGCTTGGCGGCCAGCTTTCCTCTTCACCCGTGTTTCTGACCTGCGCCCTAGATATATCGTTCGAAAGCGAAGGCAAAATCGGATCTTTCGCAGGATTGATCGATCGATCAGAAATACTCGTTTGTGGCGACCGCGCTGCAGCGCGATAAGCGCAGCATGCTTTCCCGTCCGCCTCTTTCCGCGCTGAACCTCGTTGCCACCGCTGCTGCCGGCGCCGTCGCCATGGCGGCGGCCATGGGCTTCGGGCGCTTCTCCTACACGCCGATCCTGCCCGGCATGATGAGCGGCGTGCCGCTTTCGGCGGCGGATGCCGGCTTTATCGCGTCGGCAAATTTTGTCGGCTATCTCGTCGGCGCCGTGCTTTCGGCCTATGGCTGGGCGGCGGGGAGGGAGCGGCTGGTGGCGCTGCTGGCGCTCTTCGCCACCGCAATCCTGCTTGCCGCAATGGCGGCCACCAATTCCGTCGCGGTCTTTGCCGTCATCCGCTTCCTTGCCGGCCTCGCCAGCGCCTTTGCGATGGTCTTCACCTCGTCGATCGTGCTCAGTCACGGGGCTGCCGCCGGTAATGACCACGTGCAGGCGGCGCATTTCGGCGGCCCGGGGGCGGGCATTGCGCTTTCCTCCATCATGGTGCTTCTGATCGGGCTTGGCTTTCACGACGGGCCGGGCGGCTGGCGCGCCGACTGGATCGGCGGGGCGCTCTATTGCGCGGCAAGCCTCGTCATCGTCTGGTGGCTCTTGCCAACGGCGCCGGCACAATCGGCGCAAACGGGCAAGGAGCCGGCGCTTATCTGGAACAGGCCGATGGTGCTTGTTACACTGTCCTACGGTCTGTTCGGCTTCGGCTATATCATTACGGCGACCTTCCTGGTTACCATCGCACGGATGGCGGCGACGGGAGCTTTCGTGGAATTTCTCTGCTGGTTCATTGCCGGTGTGACCTCAGCGGTGGCGCTGTTTGCCTGGAAGCCGCTGGTGCGGCCGCTCGGGCTCGGCGGCGTCTATATCGCTGCCCTTTTCGTCGAAGCCGCCGGCGTGCTTGCGACGGTGGCGCTGCCGCCGTCTGTCGCGCCGCTGATCGGCGGTGCGCTGTTCGGGGCGACGTTCCTGGCGATCACCGCTTACGGGCTGCAGATCGGGCGCAAGCTTGCGCCCGAGAGCCCGCGGCGCATCCTGGCGATGATGACGGCCGCCTTCGGCGTCGGCCAGATCGTCGGACCGGTCGTCGCGGGCTGGATCGCCGAACGCTCGGGGAGTTTTACCGTGCCGACGGTGATCGCCGCCGCCGCACTTCTCGTCTGCGCGGCGCTCGTCATGCCGATCATCAGGAAAATCGTCTAACCGGTTACATCTGCGTAACAATCGGCCAAACCCATTGCTGCTTCCTTCGAACTGCCTTAGTTTCCGGGCAACAAACGTCTGCTGATACTCCCGAAATTCCAGTTCAGGAAAGCGCTCCCTAGTGTTTCATTCCTTCTTCCCTAAGCCGAAACTTTTCTTCACTTCGCTTGCAGTATGGACGCTCCTATGTATCGCGTTGTGGTACACCGTTGGCGAACGAATTGGCGTGTCATTGGGTTACGGACCCTTAGGCCCAGACCAGCAACCGCCAATCGGTCTGGATTTCTTTCTCCTTCGCGATAATCTTTTCTTTTATGCATTTTTTCTAATATGCGTTGTGCTCTTTTGCGGTGCTTGGCATGTCGTCGCGGCGAGCCATCCCTGGAAAATTTGGTCAATCTGGGGTTCCGCGTTGATCATCCTGACGACATATTTTGGCGTTCAGATCTCCGTCGCGATTAACAACTGGCGTCGCCCTTTCGGAGATACGCTTCAAAATGCTCTCGATAAGTCAGGGGGTATAACAGTATGGAACTTCTACAGTCTCATGCTGGTATTTGCGCAAATCGCTTTTCTAAGCATGTTCGTCTCCATTCTCGCGGACTTCTTCACCAGCCACTACGTCTTTCGTTGGCGGACGGCTATGAACGACTTCTATATGTCGCAATGGAAAAAGCTTCGACACATCGAGGGCGCGTCTCAGCGTGTGCAAGAAGATACGATGCGATTTGCGAATATCCTGGAAGGTCTGGGAGTGAGTTTGATCAACTCCGTGATGACCTTGATCGTCTTCCTTCCAATTCTTCTATCGCTATCGAGCTATGTGAAAGAACTGCCGGTTATCGGCGAGGTGTCGGACAGCTTGTTCTGGCTGGCTCTTTTTTGGTCCATCTTCGGAACCGTGCTTCTTGCGGTCGCGGGTATTAAGCTTCCCGGGCTGAATTTCAAGAACCAGCGCGTCGAAGCAGCTTATCGAAAAGAGCTAGTTTATGGCGAGGATCATGAAGAACGCGCATCTGCTCCGGTTGTGAGGGATCTATTTGGAAATGTTCGCCGAAACTACTTCAGGCTGTATTTTCACTACCTGTACTTCAATGTAGCACGATATTTCTATATCCAAGCGGATGCGCTTTTCGTTACGTTCATGCTGGTCCCGACAATCGTGGCAGGCACTATAACCTTCGGCATTTATCAGCAGATTCTGACTGCCTTCGGACAAGTCAGTAACTCGTTCCAGTATCTCGTGAATTCTTGGACGACGATCATCGAGCTGCTGTCTATCCATAAACGCCTCAAGGCCTTCGAGGCAGCCATCGATGATGAACCGTTGCCGGAGATCGATCAGCGTTATCTAGAGCGAGAAGCGGCGGGCGTTGCACACGTTGACGGTTGATGCGTGAGTTTGGCCTAGTGGGGCCTGGAATTCAGATGCTGGCGCCCATTAGTCGGAGTGAGGGGGCAAACGGCACCTCCCTCACTCCTAACTCACTATCAGAGACCCGATGTCCGCTGCAGTTTCCCACGCGCCTCGATCAGTGGAATCGCTTCTGAATAGCTTACACAGGCCACGTCGGCCTTATGACAGACGTCCGTGACCAGGCGCTCCAGCGCGCGCCAGTAGGCGCCGCCGTTCATTTCGACGAAGTGAAAGCCGAGTTGGAGGGGGATGCGGTCGCCGTTATATTGGCGGTCGAAGGCCCGGGAGAAGGCAGCGTAGGCGCGGTCCTCGAATTCCTTCGAATCCGCGCTGTCCTCTTCACCCTTGGAGTGGCGGACGAAGAGATTGTAGTCCATGCCGATGATCGGCTTTTCGTTGGGCCCCTCGGGGATAAGGGGGAGGCCGAAGCGGATGACGCCGTCTTCCTCGACGGGCATGGCCGGCCCTTTGGTCACGAGGCTGGCATCATAGGTGAATCCCGCCTTCTTCTCGGCGGCGATCATGTCTGCACCCGCGGTCGCGGAAAGATAGGGAGCGCGAAAGCCCTTGATGCCGTGATCGATCAGATCCTGCCAACCGGCCGGCTCGTCGAGGCCGACTCTCTTCCAGGCGTTTTTCAACGTCGCATGAAAAGTCGCGTATTCAGCCGACCAGTCGCCCTCGCTCCAGAGGCGGCCGTCGAAATGGCCGCAGGCATGGCTCGATATGTCGTGGCCTTCGAGATGGGCGTGCCAGATATTGCCGAGGCGTTCGCGGATCTCGTCGTCGCTCTGGGCGAAGCCGACATTGGATTTTCCGCGTTTCTGATGCGGCGCCTGGTAGGCCTTTTTCGCCGCCTCGTTCATCAGGAAGGTGCAGGAGAGAAAATAGGTGAAGTGGGCGCCATTCTTGGCGGCCATCTCGCGGCTCTTCAGCCAGAGTGCATTATCGTGGGCGCCGTCAAAGGAAATGATGACGAGTTGTTTCGGCCGGTCGTCCGCCTCTGCCGTGACGGGAAGAAGGAACGAGGCAGCCAGACAAGTGGCCAGAAGAAGACGAGACATAAGCACCGCGACAATTTGTTCGCGATTTCCCTCCAATAGAATTGCGGCGAAGCTGCGGTCTTGCTGGCATTTTTTCGCGTCAAGCTCTAAGCCATGACAAACAGCACGGAAGGGATGCGCAATGACGTTACTTATCGTCGGAATCATACTTTTTCTCGGGGTGCATCTGGTGCGGGTGTTGGCTCCGGACCTGCGCCGCTCGATGATCGCAAGCCTCGGCGAAAGGGGCTGGCGGGCCGGCTATTCGATCGCGAGCATCCTCACGCTGATCCTGTTGATCTACGGTTTCGGGCAGGCCCGGCAGGTGACCGGCATGCTCTACAACCCGCCTGTCTGGACGGCGCACGTCGCCATCACGCTGATGCTGATCGCGATGATCTGTCTCGTCGCTTCGCTATTGCCGGCGGGCCATATTGCGACGAAGACGAAACATCCAATGGTGCTGTCGGTGAAGGTCTGGGCCCTGGCGCACCTGCTCGCCAATGGCGAGACGTCGTCGGTGTTGCTGTTTGCGGCCTTTCTCGCCTGGGGCGTGATCGTGCGCATTTCGCTCAAACGGCGGCAGTGGGCGGGCGAGATCACGCTCCGGCCTTTCGTCTCGGCGAAATACGACCTCTATGCCGTCGTCATCGGCATCGTCGTCTGGGCGCTGATCATCTGGAAGCTGCACGAATGGTTGATGGGGGTTTCGCCGCTCGTTGTGTAGTGAATCTTTCAGATCCCCCTTACAACGGCCGTAAAATGGGGTAGAAGGCCCGCAATATGCATCATGCATAGTGTGAGTATTTCCGCGGCCGGAGACGAGAATGGCATTCAACGACGACAGCTTCATCCGTGAAGTCAATGAGGAATTGCGATCCGACCAGATGAAGGGCGTCTGGCGCCGCTTCGGCCGCTATATCATCGTCGTCGCCATCCTGATCGTCGTCGGTACCGCCGGCAAGGTGCTCTACGAGTACTGGGACGAAAACCGCTCCTCCGGCGCCGGCGACCAATTCCTGGCGGCGATGAAGCTTGCCGACGAGAACAAGAACGATGAGGCGCTGGCCGCGCTCGACAAGCTGGAGAAGGAAGGTCATGGCGCCTATCCGGTGCTGGCGCGCATGCGGGCCGCGACCGTCCAGGTCCAGAAGGGTGATGCTGCCGCGGCGATCGCCGCCTTCAATGAGATCGGCAAAGACAACGGCGTTCCGGCTGTCGTGCGCGATGTCGCCAGAATGCGCGCGGGCTGGCTGCTGATCGAAAACGGCTCCTATGAGCAGGTTTCGGCCGCGGTCGAAGAAATGGCGGTGCCGAGTAACGCCTTCCGCCATTCGGCGCGCGAAGCACTCGGGCTGGCCGCCTACAAGGCCGGCAACATGGCGCAGGCGCGGCAATGGTTCCAGTCGATTGCCGACGACACCGGCAGCCCGCGCCCTGTTGCCAATCGCGCTCAGATGATGCTTGATCTTATTACCGCATCCGGCAAGGCGCCCGCCGCGCAGGGCTGAGTTTTAAGGAAAAAGAATGAGTTTCACGGTCGCCATCGTCGGTCGCCCGAATGTCGGCAAGTCGACGCTATTCAACCGCCTGGTGGGCAAGAAGCTTGCGCTCGTCGACGATACCCCCGGGGTGACGCGCGACCGTCGGCCGGGTGACGCGCGGCTGATGGGCCTGACCTTTACGATTATCGACACGGCCGGCCTCGAAGAGGCGGATGAGGAAAGCCTGCAGGGCCGCATGCGCGCGCAGACGGAAGCGGCGATCGACGAGGCCGATCTGTCACTGTTCGTCGTCGATGCCAAGAACGGGCTGACGCCTGTCGATACTGCGCTCGCGGAAATGCTGCGCAGGCGCGGCAAGCCGGTGGTGCTCGTCGCCAACAAATCCGAAGCGCGTGGCTCCGATAGCGGCTTCTATGATGCCTATACGCTCGGCCTCGGCGAGCCGACGCCGATTTCGGCCGAACACGGGCAGGGCATGCTCGATCTGCGCGACGCGATCGTCGAGGCGATCGGCAAGGACCGGGCTTACGCCAAGGAAGACGTTGCCGTCACTGATGTCGATATCCCTCACACGGCTGATGAGGGTGAGGACGAGGACGAAGAACCCGCCTATGACGAGAGCAAGCCGCTCCGAGTGGCGATCGTCGGCCGTCCGAATGCCGGCAAATCGACGCTGATCAACCGTTTTCTCGGCGAGGACCGGCTGCTGACCGGGCCGGAGGCAGGCATTACCCGCGATTCCATCTCGGTGGAGTGGGACTGGCGCGGCCGCACGATCAAGATGTTCGATACTGCGGGCATGCGCCGCAAAGCGCGGGTGACGGAGAAGCTGGAAAAGCTCTCGGTTGCCGATGCGCTGCGCGCCATCCGCTTCGCCGAAACCGTCGTCATCGTTTTCGATGCGACGATCCCTTTCGAAAAGCAGGACCTGCAGATCGTCGACCTCGTGCTGCGCGAGGGCCGGGCGGCCGTGCTTGCCTTCAACAAGTGGGATATGATCGAGGACCGTCAGGCGGTGCTTGCGGATCTGCGTGAAAAGACCGACCGGCTGCTGCCGCAGGCGCGCGGCATTCGTGCCGTGCCGATCTCCGGCCAGACCGGCTGGGGCCTCGACAAGCTGATGCAGTCGATCATCGACACCGACAGGGTCTGGAACAAACGCATCTCGACGGCGAGGCTCAATCGCTGGCTGGAGACGCAGCAGATCCAGCATCCGCCACCGGCCGTCTCCGGCCGCCGGATCAAGCTGAAATACATGACGCAGGTCAAGGCCCGCCCGCCCGCCTTCATGATCTCCTGCACCCGCTCGGACGCGCTGCCGGAATCCTATACGCGCTACCTGATCAACGGGCTGCGCAACGATTTCGACATGCCGAGCGTGCCGATCCGCATCCATTTCCGCTCGCCGGATAATCCGTACGAGTCGAAGAAGAGGCGGACGTAGGGTTAAGGGCGTTGGCTGCGGTGTCACGCGGCATTGTTGCGCCGTCGTGCGGCACCCCCTCTGTCCTGCCGGGCATCTCCCCCACAAGGAGGGAGATTGGCTGGGCGTGATGGCTTCCCCAAACAACTGGCCGTCACATGTATCGTAAAATTAGGGCGAGGCATGGCTTCTTGCCAATCTCCACCCTGGTGGGGGAGATGCCCGGCAGGGCAGGGGGGTGGCCACACGGCACAACCGTTCTCCCGCTCGTCTAACGCCTAAGCCACACTCTTGTTCAGCGCCTCGCGCAGCGCCACGATCTCCGCCTGTAGCCGGGTGAGGTCGACTGCATCGCGGCCGCTGGCTGCGGCGATGCAGCCGGGGATGCCGGTCGCTTTTTCCTTGAGGCGCTTGCCTTCGTCGGTCAGCCGAAGCACGACGACGCGTTCGTCCTCGCGGCTGCGCTCGCGCCTGATATAGCCGGCGCTTTCCAGCCTTTTGAGCAGGGGCGTCAGTGTGCTCGATTCCAGGAAGAGTTTTTCGCCGAGGCCGCCGACGGTCTGGCCATCCTCACCCCACAGCGCGACCATAGCGAGATATTGCGGATAGGTGAGGCCGAGCGTGTCGAGAAGCGGCTTATAAACCCGGTTGAAAGCGTGGCTTGCCGTATAGACGGCGAAGCAGATGAAATCGTCGAGCTTCAACTGATCCTGCATGGTCATCTCCTGAACTGATCAATATTATATCGTGCCATAAATAATCGGAAGCGATTTTCTGTATGGCTGCCATGCGGTAATTTGCATTGCTCGTTAAACAATCGTGCGCGATATAAATAACGTGCTCATAACGAACACTGAACCCGAGAGGACAAGACAATGTCGACCATCAAGACCGCAGTTTCCGCAGCAGCACTCCTGGCAGCCTCCGCTGTCGGCGCGTTTGCCGATCCGGTGCTCGAACCGACAACGCAGAAATTCATCGACGGGCTTGCCGGCGGCAAGCCGATCTACACGCTGTCGCCGGCGGATGCCCGTGATGTTCTGGCCGGCGCGCAGAAGGGCGACGTCAAGAAGCTAGCCGCGCAGGAGGAGAACAGGGTCATCAAGGCGGGCCCGACGGGCAGCATCAAGCTGCGCATCGTCCGTCCGGAACACGCCAAGGGCACGCTGCCCGTCATTCTCTATTTCCATGGCGGCGGCTGGGTGCTGGGTGATGCCGATACGCATGACCGGCTGGTGCGCGAAATCGCCAACGGCGCCGATGCCGCCGTCGTCTTCGTCGATTACGACCGCTCGCCGGAAGCCCGTTATCCCATTGCGATCGAACAAGCCTACGCCGCGACCAAATATGTCGCGGAGCATTCCAATGAGTTCAAGGTAGATGCCTCCAGGCTCGCGGTCGCAGGCGACAGCGTCGGTGGCAATATGGCGGCCGTGGTGACTTTGCTTGCCAAGGAACGCGGCTGTCCTGCCATCGATCAACAGGTTCTGTTCTACCCGGTCACCGACGCCAATTTCGACAATGGTTCCTATAACCAATTCGCCAATGGGCCGTGGCTGACGAAGGAAGCTATGAAGTGGTTCTGGAACGCTTACCTGCCGGACGAGGCCAAGCGCAAGGAGCCGACGGCTTCGCCGCTGCAGGCATCGCTCGAGCAGCTTAACGGCCTGCCGCCGGCGCTTATCATCACCGATGAAAACGACGTGCTGCGCGACGAAGGCGAAGCCTATGGCCGCAAGCTCAGCCAAGCCGGCGTCAATGTCACTTCGATCCGCTACAACGGTACGATCCACGATTTCGTGCTGTTGAATGCGATTGCCGAAACGCCGGCCGTCCGCAGCGCCATCGCGGTTGCGAACGACACGCTTCGCAACGCACTGCATAAGTAAGATCGGTCAATCTCGGGACGGGAGAGGCCCGGCGGTTTCACCGGGCTTTCTGCTTCTCGGAAGTGACTTGGCAAATTGCCAGGCCTTCCTCCATTTCGGCGTGATAACCCCATTGGCAGCGCGAATATTGTTGATGAATTGCTGCGTCGCCGCTTCCCAGGAATATTGCATGGCAAGCTCACGCGCCTTAATGCGCGAGGCGGAGAGGGCCGCCAGGCAGGCGGCCTCCAGGTCGGCGTCGAGTGCTCCGACCTCGCTGTCCCCACCGATGATATCGAGCGGACCGGTGACGGGGTAAGCGGCGACCGGCACACCCGATGCCAAAGCTTCTAGAATGGTGTTGCCGAAAGTGTCGGTGAGCGAGGGGAAGACGAAGACATCGGCCTGGGCATAGATTTTCGCCAGATCCTCGCCGAATTTCACACCGGTAAAATGAACGTTCGGATAACGCTGCTCCAGCTCGGCGCGCGCCGGACCATCGCCGACGACGACCTTGGAGCCCGGCAGGTCGAGATCGAGAAAGGCCGGCAGGTTCTTTTCCAAGGCCACCCGGCCGACGGTCATGAAAATCGGGCGAGGCAGGCCAAGAGGCTCCGGCTCAAGCGGCATCGGATGGAACTGGGTGGCGTCGATGCCGCGGGTCCAGGGCATCAGGTTCTTGATGCCTCTGGCCGACAATTCGCGTGCAAGGCTCGGCGTTGCCACCATGCAGCCGGCGCCGCCATTGTGGAACCAACGCACGAAGGCGTAGAGCCAGCTCTCCGGGATCGGCAGGCGGGCGGAAACATATTCCGGAAAACGTGTGTGATAGCTGGTGGAGAAAGGCATGCGCTTGCGCAGGCACCAGCGGCGGGCGGTCAATCCCAGCGGACCTTCGGTGGCAATATGCACATAGGTTGGATTGTGCTTTTCGATCTCGCGCGCGACACGGCGATAATTGGCGATCGACAGGCGGATCTCAGGATAGGTCGGGCAGGGGATGCTGTGGAAGCGCTCGGGCGTCACCATCGAAACATCGACACCCATTTTCGCCAGTTCGCGGTTGGTGTTCTCGATCGAACGGACGACCCCGTTGACCTGGGGATGCCAGGCGTCGGTGACGATTACCAGCCGTTCCGGCAGGTTGCCGGCGGAAGCGGCATTGGCCCAGCTCTCGCCGCTGTAAGTATTTGCCGGACGTTGCAGCATGTCGCGATTTCCATCCGCGTTGCAGTGATCTGTCAACGCTCAACCCCAAAGCGGGGTTCCGGAACGGCGATTCCCGCTTGCTTATTTTGAGGCATGACCATGATGGAAATATTACAGCCGCTTGCCAGTGTTTTCAGTCTTCTAGCGGCTCGATCGCCGCGAATATGTCAGCGGCCGATCGCAGTTTTCAGGCAGAAAGAATGACGGCGCCGGTCGGGACCGGCGCCGCTTGGGAGCCTTAGAGCGCCGTGCGTCCTTTCGGACGCACAAAGGACGCTCTTACATTTGAAGCTACGCATCGTGCTTTCCGAAAACCGACTTAGATTTTCGGGCCGATGCGCTATGCGGCAGCGGAAGCCGAACCGGCGAGCGGAACTTCCGAGATCGTCTTCAGAACCTGCGAAGCGATCTGGTAGGGGCAGCCCTGCGAATTCGGGCGGCGATCTTCCAGATAGCCCTTGTAGTCGTTCTTGATGAAGGAGTGCGGCACGCGGATCGAAGCGCCACGGTCGGCAACGCCGTAGGAGAACTTGTTCCACGGAGCCGTCTCGTGCTTGCCGGTCAGGCGCTTGTCGTTGTCGGGACCGTAAACGTTGATGTGGTCCATCAGGTTCTTCTCGAACTGTGCCATCAGCGCTTCGAAATAGGCCTTGCCGCCGACTTCGCGCATGTACTTGGTCGAGAAGTTGCAGTGCATTCCCGAGCCGTTCCAGTCGGTGTCGCCGAGCGGCTTGCAGTGATACTCGATGTCGATGCCATATTTTTCGGTCAGGCGCTGCAGCAGGTAGCGTGCCATCCAGATCTGGTCGGCAGCCTTCTTGGAGCCCTTGCCGAAGATCTGGAATTCCCACTGACCCTTGGCCACTTCGGCATTGATGCCTTCGTGGTTGATGCCGGCAGCGAGGCAGAGATCGAGATGTTCTTCGACGATTTCGCGGGCAACCGAGCCGACGTTCGAATAGCCGACGCCGGTGTAGTAGGGGCCCTGCGGAGCCGGGTAGCCGGACTCGGGGAAGCCGAGCGGACGGCCGTTTTCGTAGAAGAAGTATTCCTGCTCGAAGCCGAACCAGGCATCTTCATCGTCAAGAATGGTGGCGCGGGCGTTGCTCGGGTGCGGCGTGACGCCATCGGGCATCATGACTTCGCACATGACGAGCACGCCGTTGGTACGGGCCGGGTCGGGATAGATGGCGACGGGCTTCAGCACGCAATCGGAGCTGCGGCCTTCGGCCTGCATGGTCGACGAACCGTCGAAGCCCCAGAGCGGAAGCTGTTCCAGCGTCGGGAATGCGTCGAATTCCTTGATCTGCGTCTTGCCACGCAGGTTCGGTACCGGGGTGTACCCATCGAGCCAAATATACTCGAGCTTATATTTTGTCATCGTGACTCTCTCAATGCGACGAAGGTGAGCAAACCCGGAGACGATCTCGGCGCATAAACGCATCCGACCGCCAGGGGATGCACCTAGTGAAGCACGTAGCGTGCCAGTTTGATCGCCGGCGAAAGAAAATTCTTAAATGGGTCGCTCGATCTGCGCTTTTCCTTTCTCGAGAGAAGTCCGTTTGAACGATCGAAGGCTGATTCATCAGGAGGATAAGAGATTTCCTGCCTTGGAACCGGATGAAAATTTGGGCGTTTGTTCGAAATGGTGAAGTGTTGAACAAATAGGCGGAAGCTTCTGGCGTAGACAGCATATGGATCAATCATAGTAGCTGTGTGCATATATTTTATGCAATTTGCATAAACTATGTGCATCATGCTATGGTCGCGGTCCTGATATCGATGCGCCGAACTGAAGGGAGGCGATCTCATGCCCACTGGTTTCCATCGTGAATCCGCAACCATCTACCAGTTTCCGGTCAAGCCCACGCGGGTCGTCAGCCGGTTCGAGCGCACCAGGCTGATGGAGCGTGAGGCGGCCGATGTTTGCGACGCGGCGCTCGACAGCTGCTGGTATCATGACGAGGCGGTTCGCGAGCCCGATCGGCCGATCAAGTCCTGATTTCCGACCCCTCAACGGTGTGAAGATCCCGACAGGGCGCGGAGCGCCGGCGTCGCCTAATATTCTATCGTCAGGCGCGGGCCGAAATAAGTCGCGATTTTCAAAGCCGCTATACAGTTTTGCGCGACATGCGCTAGCCGCCATTCAGCCCAAGTTTTTCCTTCGCCACCAATGCGCCGTGTTCACTGACCACCCGGGCGGCGACGCCTGCGGCGAAGCGGGCGGCGGCGGTGGCATCCCCTGATTCCAGATAGGATGCGAGGAAGGCGCCGTTGAAACTGTCGCCGGCACTTGTCGTATCGACCACCGTCTCGACCTTTTCGGCCGGAACGAAGGTCTCATCGCCGGCGAAGTTCAACCTGACGCCGTCGGCGCCGTTCTTGACCACGATATTGATAGCGCCGAGTGCGAGATAGCGATGGATCGTCGCCTCGATGGAATCGTCGCCGAAATGGGCGGCCTCGTCGTCGAAACTCGGCATGACGAGCACGGAGGAGCGGGCGCCCTCGCTGATCGTCGCATGCATCACGTCGTAACTCGACCACAGGCGGGGACGGATGTTCGGGTCGAACACCACGAGCTTGCCGACGGCCTTGGCGCGGCGGATTTCGGCCAGCAGCG
The DNA here is from genome assembly GCF_900094625.1 of Rhizobium aethiopicum. GTDB lineage: Bacteria > Pseudomonadota > Alphaproteobacteria > Rhizobiales > Rhizobiaceae > Rhizobium > Rhizobium aethiopicum. The sequence goes on from NZ_FMAJ01000002.1 coordinate 104,253, forward strand.
TTGCGGCATCCTCCTGCGGCAGGATGGCAAGGGTGATGCCGGAGAAATATATGACATCAGCGCTTTCCACTGCTTCGCGCAGATGGTCCGGATCGGCAGCCAGGCTGCGGGCGGCCGAACTGTCGCGCCAATAGCTGAAGGAGCGTTCGCCGTTCTTGAGGTTGATCATGTAGAGGCCCGGCGTCTTGCCCTTGATGTGGCGGATGAGGCTCGTGCCGATCCCCGCCCTGGCGATGAAGGCCGCCATCTCCTCAGACAGGGCGTCGTCGCCGAGAGCCGTGAGGTAATCGACCGACCAGTCGGGTCCAAGGCAAGCGCGGGCATACCAGGCGGTGTTGAAGGTATCGCCGGCAAAACCCTTGCGCAACAGGCCGTCGCCGGCCTGCGAGAGCTCCACCATGCATTCACCGATCGATAGAAACCGTCTTCCGCTCACCTGATCCTCCCGGCAACGGAGCGCCGCTGATCAACAGGACGCTCTATGGCTTTGAATTGACGCTTCATCCGCTGATACGCGGAGCCGGGCGGGGTGACAAGCGCCGATATTGCGAGCGCCGATCCGATAGAATCAAAAGCCCGCCTTTGGCCAAGCGAAGGCGGGCGCCGGCGAAGGGTGCTTATTCGTGGATGGTGTAGCTGCCGAGCGCGCAAAGATCCTGCGTGTCTTCGGTGGTGTCGAGATTCGAGTTTTCATCGAATTCGAAGCGCATGTCGTATTTGCAGACGGTGCGACCATCGGCGATGGTGATATTCACGCTTTCGCCCGGATTGAGAACATCCTCGCCGAAGACGTCCTCTTCCCAGCTGTCCACGCCCGCCGGCGAGCTGTAGAAACGAGTCAGCACAGACTTGGTTCCGTTGGTGAGTTGGAACTTCAGATCTTCGGCACGTGACGGCATGGCGGAGGCGGAGACGATCGCAGCTGCGAGTGCGATAGATCCCAATAGTTTCGATTTCATGTAATGCGTCCCCGGCCCATGATTAGGCGGAATCTGGATAGCACATGCTCCTATAACTCTTTCTTATCGGAGACTTTAGATTGCAAAATAAGTCCGCTGCTCCGTTGCGATGCCGACCGTCGGGGAGGTGAAGGCCGCTTCAGGCAGCCATCATTCCATTCATGGCCTGTCCATATGGTAGCAGGCAGCCTTCTGGCCGGGGCGGACTTCCTCGGTCGGCGGCATTTCCGTGCGACAGATATCGGTCGCCTTCCAGCAGCGGGGAGAGAAGACGCAGCCCTTCGGCGGGTTGAGCGGCGAGGGCGGATCACCCTGCAGGCGGATGCGGGTACGCAGCCGCGCGAGCTTCGGGTCCGGGATCGGCGCTGCCGAGAAGAGCGCCTGGGTATAGGGATGGGCGGGATGATCGAAGACGGTGGCGCAGTCGCCCGATTCCACCACGCGGCCAAGATAGAGCACCAGCACATCGTCGGAGATCAGGCGCACGACGGAGAGATCGTGGCTGATGAAGATCAGCGTCAGGCCGAATTCCTTGCGCAGCTTGCGCAGCAGCGTGATCACCTGGCCCTGTATCGAGACGTCGAGAGCCGAAACCGGCTCGTCGCAGATGATGAGCTTCGGTCTGGTGATGACTGCGCGGGCAATGCCGATGCGTTGCGCCTGGCCGCCGGAGAATTCGTGCGGATAGCGGTTGATCATCTCCGGCACCAGGCCGACGGCGCCCATGATCTCGCGGACACGGTCGGTGCGCTCGGCCTTCGACAGCTTCGGCTCGAAGACGGTGAGCGGCTCGGCGATGATATCTCCGACCGTCATGCGCGGGTCGAGCGAGGCGATCGGATCCTGGAAGATGATCTGCATGTCGCGGCGGGCGGCGCGCATTTCCTCCTCCGTGAGATCGAGAAGATTGCGGCCCTGCCAGAGAATCCGACCTTTCTGCGATTTCAGGAGCCGCAGGATGGAGCGGCCGAGCGTCGATTTGCCGCAGCCGGATTCGCCGACGACGCCGAGCGTGCGGCCTTCGGCGAGGTCGAAGCTGACATTGTTGACGGCGGTGAGGAAGACCGGCGGTTTGAACAAGCCTTTCGCCGGCAGTTCGAACTGGGTCGTCAGGTTCTCGACCCTCAGAAGCGATCGGTCAGCCATGGTTCAGCAACTCCTCACGACGCGGGAAGGGATGGTAACAGGCGGCACAGTGGCGCGGCGCCAGGGTTTCGAGGGCGGGCGGACGATCGATGCAATCGTCCTGGACCTGCGAACAGCGCGGCGAGAAATTGCAGCCCTTCGGCAGGTGCTGCAGGTTCGGCGGCCGGCCGGGGATGACGACGAGGTCGTCGACATCTTGGTCCGGGCGCGGGATCGAGGCATGCAGCGCCGCCGTATAGGGGTGGGCCGGATTGTCGAAGAGTTCGTCGACGGGCGCCTCCTCGACGATGCGGCCGGCATACATGACGGCGACGCGGTCGGCTAGGCCGGCGACGACACCGAGATCATGGGTGATCATGATGAGCGCTGTGTTCATCTCCGCCGTCAGATCGTTGAAGAGATCGAGGATCTGCGCCTGGATGGTGACGTCGAGCGCGGTCGTCGGCTCGTCGGCAATCAGCAGCTTCGGCTTGGTGAGCAGCGCCATGGCGATGACGATGCGCTGGCGCATGCCGCCTGACAGTTCGTGCGGATAGAGATGGAAGCGCCGCGTCGGGTCGGGGATGCCGACGCGCTTGAGCATGTCGAGGGCGGCGTCGGAAGCCGCGCGCGCCGTCAGGCCGCGGTGAACCTCGAGCTGTTCCGTCAGCTGCCGGGAAATCTTCAGCGACGGGTTCAAGGCGGTCATTGGGTCCTGGAAGACCATGGCCATGTCCTTGCCGCGGATCTGATCGAGCTCGCGCGGTTTCAGCGACAGCACGTCCTTGCCTTCGAGCAGCGCCTGTCCTGCCGTCCTGCCGTTCTTGGCGATGAGGCCCATGATGCCGAGGAAGGTCTGGCTTTTGCCGGAGCCGGACTCGCCGACGATGGCAATGCGCTCGCCGCGCCGGATGGTGAGGTTCATGTTGGAAACCGCCTTCACCTCGCCGTCTGGCGTCGCGAAGGTGATCGAGTAATCCTTGAGTTCGAGGAGGATGTCTTTTTCTTGAAGCATTTTATCGATCCTTCGGGTCGAACGCGTCGCGCAGGCCGTCGCCAATGAAGAGCAGGCTGAGCAGCAGGGCGACGAGGAAGCTTGCCGGGAAGATCAAAAGCCAGGGCATGCTTTCCATGGCGTCGGTGCCCTCGGCGATCAAAGTGCCGAGCGAGGTCAGCGGTTCCTGCACGCCGAAGCCGAGATAGGAGAGGAAGCTTTCCGTGGCGATGATTTCAGGCACCGTCAGCGCCGCGAAGATAACCACCGGGCCAACGAGGTTCGGGATGATGTGCTTGATGATGATCTTGAACGGCCGCTGCCCGGATGCGCGGGCCGCTTCGATGAACTCGCGATGCTTGATCGACAGCGTCTGGCCGCGCACGATGCGGGCCATGGTCAGCCATTCCAGCGCGCCGATCGCGGCAAAGAGCAGGTAGACGTTGCGGCCGAAGATCACCATCAGCAGGATGACGAAGAGGATATAGGGAAGCGCATACATGATATCGACGAAGCGCATCATGATCGCATCCAGCCTGCCGCCGATATAGCCCGAGATTGCGCCGTAGAGGACGCCGATGACGACGGAGACGACGGTTGCCGTCAGCGCCACGGCAAGCGAGACGCGGGTGCCGTAGAGCACGCGGGCGAGAAGGTCGCGGCCGTTCGGGTCGGTGCCGAAATAATGACCGGTCTCGATCGAGGGCGGGATGCGGAAGGCTGCCCAGTCCGGATCCTCGTAGTTGAAGGGAATGAACCAGGGGCCGAGGAAGGCGGCGAGGATCAGGAGCCCCAGGACGGCGATCGAGAGCACGGCAGCCTTGTTGCGCGCCAGGCGGCGCAACGCATCCCTGGTGAGCGAACGGCCTTCGGGTGCCAGACCCTCCGCCTCCAGAAGCTCCTGCGCGAGCAGCTCGCGTTTTGCGGGGTTGAGGATCATCGGTTTCTCACTTTCGGATCGAGCCACGCATAGGCGATATCGACGAGAAGGTTCAGGAACACGATCAGCACCATGTAGAAGATGACCGTACCGAGAACCATGCCGTAATCGCGGTTCAAGGCCGCATTGACGAAGTAGCGGCCGATGCCGGGCAATCCGAAGATGCTTTCGACAACAAGCGAGCCGGTGAGAAGGTAGCTTGCCGCCGGACCCAGATAGGAAACGACCGGCATCATGGCGGGTTTCAGCGCGTGGCGCATCACCGTCAGGCGTGGACCGATGCCCTTGGCCTTGGCGGTACGGATGAAGTTCTGGTTCATCACCTCGATCATCGAGCCGCGGGTGATGCGCGAGATGCGGCCCGCATGCGGCAGGGCCAGAACGACGATCGGCAGGATCAGGAATTTGATCGATCCGTCACCCCAGCCGCCAACCGGAAACCAGGCGAGGTGAATGCCGAAGATGAGCTGCAGGATCGGCGCGATCAGGAAGTTGGGCAAGACGACGCCGACCAGGATGAGCGCACCGAGAATGTAATCGGGCGCCTTGTTCTGATACAGCGCCCCAAGACAGCCGACGCCTACACCGACGATGATGGCAATCAGAAAGGCAGCCGTGCCGATGGTGAAAGTATAGGGCAGGCCGATCATGATCTGCTGAGCGACGGTGAAATCCTCGCTGGCGAAGGAGGGGCCGAGATCGCCCCGCAGCAGGTCGCCGACATAGATCAGGTATTGCTGGATCAGCGGCTTGTCGAGGTTGTAGTGAGCCGCAAGGTTTTTCAGGATCACCGGCGGCAATGGCCTTTCGCCATCGAACGGGCCGCCGGGGGCAAGGCGCAAAACAAAAAAGCAGGCTGTGACGGCGATCCACAGAACAGGGATCGTCGATAGCAGGCGACGGAGGGCGTATCTGATCATGGTCGTGGGCCGGTCCTTTCCGCACCGCGCGGAAAGGACCGTTTTCCCTTACTCTTTCATCGACAGCCAGCGCGTGCGGTGGATGTCCTGGATGTTGTCAACGAAGCCTTCGATCTTCGGCGAAACGACGTTCTTCGAGACATAGTAGTAGATCGGCAGGGCGGCGGATTCATCCAGCGCCAGCTTCTCTGCCTTCTTGAAGATTTCGGCGCGCTTCTTCAGGTCCGTTTCGGCGTTGCCTTCCTTGATCAACTTGTCGTAATCGGGATTGGACCAGCGGCCGTAATTCATCTGCACGCCCGTTACCAGCAGGTTCAGGAAGTTATCCGGGTCGTTGTAGTCGGCGAGCCAGCCGGCGCGGCCGATTTCCACCTGACCGCGCTGCATCTGGTCGTAATGCACCTTGGTTTCGGCATTGACGAGCTCGACATTGACGCCGAGCGGCTTCCACATGGAAGCGATCGCCACGGCGATGCGCTTGTGGTTGTCGTTAGTGTTGTAGCTGAGGACCGCATGCAGCGGCTTGTCGGGACCGAAGCCGGCGTCGGCGAGCAGCTTTTTGGCTTCCGCGACCTTCTCGTTATAGGGCAGGTCCTTCCAGCTGACATAGGCCGGTTCGCCGTAGTTCGCCGTGCCCGGTGGAACCCAGGAATAGGCCGGCAGTTCGCCGGTGCCAAGGATCTGCGGGCCGATCACTTCGCGGTTGATCGCCATCGACAGCGCCTGACGGACGCGCTTGTCGCTGAAAGGCGGCTTCTGCGAGTTGACGACGTAATAATAGAGGCCGGAGAAGGGGGCGACATGCGCCTGACCCGGTAGGTTCTTCTTCATCCATTCATACTGGTCGGTCGGGAAGTCGGTGAGGATGTCGAATTCGCCGGCGCGGTAACGTTTCAGTGCGGCTTCCTGATCCTCTAGCACGAAAAATTTGGCGCCGTCGATCTTCAGGTCCTTGGTGCCGTACCACTGGTCGTTCTTGACGGTGGTGACATGCGAGCCCGGTACCCACTCGGTCGGCTTGTAGGGGCCGTTGGTAACGATATTGCCGATCTTGACCCAGTCCTGACCCTTCGCCTCAACGACATGCTTCGGCAACGGATAGGCGGTGTAATGCATCAGCGCATTGATGAAGTAGGGGGTCGGGTTTTCCAGGGTGATTTCGAGCGTCTTGTCGTCGATGGCCTTAACGCCGAGCTGGTTGAGATCGGTGATCTCGCCCTTATTGATCTTTTCGGCGTTCTTGATGGTGAACTGCAGGTAGGCGTAGTCGGCGGCGCTCTTCGGGTCGACGAGGCGCTGGAAGGCGAAGACGAAGTCTCCTGCCGTTACCGGCTGGCCATCGGACCACTTGATGCCGTCGCGAAGCTTGAAGGTGTAGACCTTGCCATCCGGCGAGATGGTCCAGCTTTCGGCCTGGCCGGGGATCGGATTATCCTTCGCATCCTCGGTGACGAGGCCTTCGAAAATGTCGCCGGCGATACGATTCTCCCAGTCGCCAGAGAGCTTTTGCGGATCAAGCGATTGCGGATCGCCACCATTGTGGATGTTGAGCGTAGCCGCATGCGCCGAAAATGCCAGCAATGTGCCAAACATTGCGGAGGCGAGAAATTTTTTCGTGAACTGGTTCATGATGGGTCCACCTTTCTAGGCTTTGCGCCTTTATTAGACATTTGTTCCCAGATCTTTGACCTCTTACGTGCAGGTCAGCGCGCACCTTATCGCAAAGGCTTTGCGTTGCAACCCCAAATCCGGAGGCTGGTTTTCGGTTGTGGACAAGCCTATATACGTCTTTCTCGTGTTGCATCGCGACCAAGCGTCGCGGCGGTTTCAGCTCCATTCATACAGCCTCGCATGGTTGTCTTTTGTTCCGTCCGCTTTAGTGTGTCGAGCGCAAACGAGGCAGGAGATGTAGCTGATGGCATTGCAGGCAGGCGGGAATGCGGACTGGTGGCGCGGCGCGGTAATCTATCAGGTCTATCCGCGTTCGTTTCAGGACACCAACAGCGACGGGCTCGGCGACCTCAAGGGAATTACCCGGCGGCTGCCACATATCGCCAGCCTCGGCGTCGATGCCATCTGGCTCTCACCCTTCTTCAAGTCTCCCATGGCCGACATGGGCTACGACGTTGCCGACTATTGCGACGTCGACCCAATTTTTGGCACGCTGGCCGATTTCGACGAGATGATGGCCGAGGCGCACAGGCTCGGCATTAAGGTCGTCATCGACCAGGTGATCTCGCACACGTCAGACCGGCATCCCTGGTTCGTCGAGAGCCGGGCGAGCCGGACCAATCCAAAGGCGGACTGGTATGTCTGGGCCGATCCGAAGCCTGACGGGACCGCGCCGAACAACTGGCTGTCGATCTTCGGCGGGCCGGGATGGGAATGGGACGGCGTGCGCCGGCAATATTATCAGCACAATTTCCTGACCTCGCAGCCGGATCTCAATTTCCACAGCGAAGAAGTGCAGGATGCGGTGCTGCAGACGGTGAAGTTCTGGCTCGACCGTGGCGTCGACGGCTTCCGGCTGGATACGGTCAATTATTATTTCTGCGACAAGCAGCTCAGAAGCAACCCGCCGCACGAGCCCGATACCAGTGACGGAGGCCTCGATGCGCCCGACACCAATCCTTACGGCATGCAGAACCACCTTTACGACAAGACGCAGCCGGAGAATATCGGCTTCCTCAAGCGCTTCCGGGCGCTGCTCGACCGGTATGAGGATCGCACGACCGTCGGCGAAGTCGGCGACGGCGCGCGCTCGCTGAAGACGGTGGCGGCCTATACGAGCGGCGATGACAAGCTGCACATGTGCTACACCTTCGACCTGCTGGGGCCGGAATTCACCGCCGCGCATATTCGCGGCTGCGTCGAGGCTTTTCAGAAGGTCGTCACGGACGGCTGGGTCTGCTGGGCTTTCTCCAATCACGACGTCATGCGCCATGTCAGCCGGTTCGCGCTGACGGAGGAGGAGCGACCCTTCATCGCCAAGCTCGCAATCTCGGTGCTTGCGGCGTTGCGCGGCTCGATCTGCCTCTATCAGGGCGAGGAGCTCGGCCTGCCGGAGGCGGAACTCGCCTTTGAGGATTTGCGCGACCCCTATGGCATCCGCTTCTGGCCGGCCTTCAAGGGTCGTGACGGATGCCGCACGCCGATGCCTTGGGAAGCCGGCAAGGCGCATGCGGGCTTCACCTCGGCCGAGAAGAGCTGGCTGCCGGTTCCCTACGAGCAGGCTGCACTTTCCGTCGATACCCAGGAGGGAAGCGACAGTTCGGTGCTCAATCACTACCGCAAGACGCTCGCTTTCCGGAAGAGCCACGCGGCGCTGATCGACGGCGAGATGACCTTCATCGGCACGAACCAGGACCTGCTTGCCTTCACCCGTGAAAGGGGCGGGGAAAGGTTGCTCTTCATTTTCAACCTGACGCGCAAACCGGCCGAATTCCGCCTGCCTGACGGCATGGCGCTCGGGGAGCCGCTTGATATGCCGGGGTCTGAGGCGGTGGCGGGCTCGGGGTCGGTGAAGCTTGCGGCGCTGGATGGGTTCTGTGCGCGAGTTTCGGCAGGCGGCGCGGGCGGGGATGGTCTGTCAAGGCTGCTCGACAGGGTATCCGATGCTGAGCCGGTCGAAGGCGACGTAATGCCGGAAGGCTGGCGATAGAGGTTAAAGCGTTCGACCCGCCAATCGTTCTGCGAGGGCTCGTCACCCGATCAGCGCGAACTTGTCCACATCGACCATGCCGCGGTCTGAAATCTTCAGGTGCGGGATCACGGGCAATGGCAGGAAGGCCAATTGGAGGAAAGGCTCCTCCAGCGTGGCGCCGAGCGCGAAGGCGGCCTTGCGCAGATGGTGCAGCGTGTCGCGGACCGTCTCGTATGGCTCGATGCTCATCAGGCCGGCGACGGGCAGGGCGATTTCGCCGGTGATCTTGCCGTCCTCGACGACGACGAAGCCGCCCTTTATCTCGCCGAGGCGGTTTGCGGCGCGTGCCATGTCGTCCTCGTCGACGCCGACGACGCAGATATTGTGGCTGTCATGGCCGACGGTGGAGGCGATCGCGCCTTTCTTCAGGCCGAAGCCCTGGACGAAGCCGTTGGCGTGGTTGCCGTTCTTGCCGTGGCGCTCGATGACGGCGACCTTGATGATGTCGTTGGCAAGATCGACCGACGTCTCATTGCCTTTGACGGGCAGGCGATAGCGGCGATGCTCGGTGATGATCTTGCCAGGCATGACGCCGATGACCGATGTTTCGCCGTCTTTGGCCGGCACGCCGAAATGGGCGGCGTTGACGGGCCGGGCCTTGACGCTGTCGAGGCCGATCGGGGCGACCTGTCTGCGCGTGGAAAAGAGCGCGTCGGTGACGCGGCGGCCGGCGGAGAAGACCATTTCCGCGCGGCAGCTTTCCAGGCTGTCGAGAACCACGAGATCGGCCCGCCATCCGGGCGCCACCAGGCCACGGTCCCTGAGGCCGAAGGCGCGAGCGGCCGAGATCGAGGCGGCGCGGTAGATCGCCAGAGGCTCCACGCCGTTGGCGATCGCCGTCCGGATCATGTGATCGAGATGGCCCTGTTCGGCGATATCGAGCGGATTGCGGTCGTCGGTGCAGAGCGCGAGGTAAGGGGAAAGCCGCTCGGTGATGATGGGGATCAGCGCGGCGAGATCCTTCGACACCGAGCCTTCGCGCACCAGGATATGCATGCCCTTTCGGATCTTTTCCAGCGCTTCGGCTGCGGTGGTGCATTCATGCTCGGTGCGGATGCCGGCCGAGAGATAGCCGTTGAGATCGTTGCCGGAGAGGAGCGGTGCGTGGCCGTCGATATGGCCGCCCTGGAAAACAGCAAGCTTGGCCATGCAAACGGGATCCTTGTGGATCACCCCGGGGAAATTCATGAATTCGGCAAGGCCGATGACTTTCGGATGATGGCGGAAGGGCAGAAGGCTCTCGATCGGCAGGTCGGCGCCTGATGTTTCGAGATGGGTGGCCGGTACGCAGGAGGAGAGCTGGACGCGGATGTCCATGATCGTTTCCAGCGCGGATTCGAGAAAGAACTCGATGCCTTCGGCGCCCAGCACATTGGCGATCTCGTGCGGGTCGCAGATCGCGGTGGTGACGCCGTAGGGCAGGACGCAGCGGTCGAATTCATGCGGGATCACCAGCGAGGATTCGATGTGCAGATGTGTATCGATGAAACCCGGAACGACTGTTCTGCCCGATATGTCGATCTCGGTCTCACCCTTATAATCGCCGGAAGTCCCGACGATGCGGTCTGCGCCGATGGCGATGTCGGAGCGAACGATTTCGCCGGTGGCGAGATCGAAGAAGCTGCCGCCCTTCAGCACGATATCGGCAGGCACGCGGCCCACGCCCTGGTCGATGAGACGTTCGAGCTTGGTGGTCATGGTCTGGCACCTCTTCGCTGATTTCTGCTGCTGTGATAAGCGCGGAAAAACTCTTTGGTTATATTTTCGGCCGCTTCCGACTTGACCGTGGCAATGCTAGTGAAGCCAGAATACAGATGCTAATTCCCAACTCAAGGTCGTGATATGAAAGCGATTATTTCGGCCGCCTGTGCGGCTGTTCTTTTGTTGAGCGGTTGCGAAACGACGAAGACCGCGCAAAATTCGGTTACCTTCAAGACTGACAAATACGGAAAGGTCACTAGCGTCACCCTCGCAAAGCCGTCTGGTAGCGAGGCTATGGATGCGAGCCTCAAGCGTAGTGTCCTTGCCCAATTCCATACAATCGTTCGAAGACCTCTGCCCGACAGAACCTATGTCCAGCCATTGGTTCTCACTACACCAACCACGCTGGAGGATTACACGCGCGGTGATCTGGAGAAGACAAACTGACGCCCCAAATGCAAATCGGGCGCCGCAAGGCGCCCGATCCTGTCTCACGAGATCCGTGAACTATTCGGCAGCGACGATCTTGCCGCCTTCCCACTTGTAGAGCGAGAAGCTCTGCGACGTCAGGTCGCCGGTTTCGCCATAGGTGACCTTGCCGATGGCGGTCGGGATTTCCTCGCCGGCCTTCAGTGCGGCCGCGACGGCTTCCGCATCCTCGGCGCTGCCGGCCTTCTCGATGCCGGCCTTCAGAACTTCGACGGCGGCATAGGCGTTGAGCGTGAAGGCCTCGGCCGGAATGTTCTTGGCGGCGAGCGCATCGGCAGCCGTCTTGGAGTCGGGGCTCTTGGTGGCATCGGAAGCATTGGTGAACAGCGTGCCTCCCGCCGCATCGGTGCCGATCGCCCAGAATTCAGTGTTGGAGAGGCCGTCGCCGCCGATGATCATCGCGTTGGCGGAGAGGTCATGCAGCTGGCGGGCGAGCAGGCCGCCCTCCGGGTGGTAGCCGCCGAAGTAGACGATGTCGACTTTTTCGGCCTTGATGCGGGTGGTGAGCGCGCTGAAGTCCTTGTCGCCAGGGGTGATCGCATCATTTACGACTTCGGTAATGCCGCCTGCGTTCAGCGTTGCCTTGAAGGCATCGGCGAGGCCTTTGCCGTAAGCGCCCTTGTCGTTGACGATAGCGATACGCTTGTCCTTGAAATTCTTCAGCACGTATTTTGCGGCGACCTCGGCCTGCTGGTCGTCGCGGCCGCAAGTGCGCAGCACGTTGGTGAGGCCGCGCTTGGTGAGGTCGGGGGCCGTGGCGGTCGGGGTGACCATCAGCACGCCATTTTCAGCCAGAACGTCCGAAACCGGGATCGCAACGCCCGATGTTACCGGTCCGACGACGAAGCGGATGCCGTCGCCGACGACCTTGTTGGCGGCGGAAACGCCCTGCTTCGGTTCGCCGGCATCGTCGGCCAGTTCGAGGACGACCTTCTCGCCGAGGATACCGCCCTTCTTGTTGATCTCATCGACGGCGGTCTGGGCGCCGTTCTTCACCTGGTCGCCATAAGCGGCGACGGGGCCGGTCAGCGGCGCGATCAGGCCGATGGTGATATCGGCATGGGCGAGCGGCGCAAAGGCGAGCGACGCGACCAAAGTCGCCGTCAGTGTCTTGAGGGTCATTTGTCTGTCTCCTTGGATGGGGTCATGGACCCGCGATGAGGCGCCGCGCCGGCTTTCCCGATCATTCAACGGCCAACGGGCCGTGCCAAGGACGATCGGTAGCGGCGCGATCAGCGAGCCTGCCGGCCATGTTTGACTCGGACGGGCTCATGGCAAGATTTCTAGAAATTTTGGTGGGATTGCGCAAGTTCATAACAAAATAGAACGGAAACCGGGTCGATCGGTCCGAAATTCGTTGCAGAAGGCCATCTTCTTTCGAGATTTCGTCATTTTTCAAACGAGGCCGCCAAGCCTGCGACTTCGTCAGGACGGAAGCCGAGGGCATCTGGTTTTCTTTAACTTTCCCATTAACAGTTAATTTGGCCGACCTTCGTAGTATCGCTGGATACCGGAATGCCGCAGCAGTGAAAACGAGAAATATAGAAAATTATATAGATATCGGGAATAGAGATCTGGATGCTCAAGCGTATCGACGCCAGCCAGGTGCGCATCGGAATGTTTGTGGAAGCCATCGAGGGCCTTTGGCAGGACCCTCTCCTGTCCCGGCGCAGATTTTCTCTGCGCCGAGAGACCGATGCCGCAAAGATCCGCAGATGCGGCACCGCCAGCGTCGTCATAAACACCAGCAAGGGTCTCGATACGAATGGCCTGTCCGGCCGTGACGCCGGGGTCGATCTCAAGGCCGCGCTTGAGACAGTCCAGAAGTCGGTGCAGGTGCTGGAAGAGGTTTTCGGCAGGCTGCGGAATGGCGAAGGCATCGCCGTCGATCATGTGGAGCCGGTGATTTCCTCCGTCTCCAGGTCAATGGACGAGAACCCTTCGGTTTTCCTGAGCGTCACGCGTCTGAAATCGAAGGACCAGGTGACCTTTCTACATTCCATTTCCGTGAGCGCGCTGATGATCCTCTTCAGCCGCCATCTCGCAATCGACGAGCCGACGGTTCAGATGCTCGGGACCGCCGGATTGCTGCACGATGTCGGCAAGCTCGAAATTCCGCTTGAAGTCCTCAACAAGGAAGGGCCGCTGGAGAAGGAAGAGATCCGCTTGATGCGGGGACACCCGGAAAAAGGGTATGCATTCCTGTCACGACAGGAGGGCATGTCCGAGATTGTTCTCGATGTCTGCCTCAATCATCATGAGCGCATCGACGGCAAAGGCTATCCGCGCGGGCTGCCCGGCCGCGAGGTGAGCCTCCATGCGCGGATCGCGACCATCTGCGACGTCTATGACGCTGTTACCTCCGTGCGGCCATATAAGGCGCCGTGGAGTGCCAACGAAGCACTGAAATGGATGCTCGGCACCGAGGGGCACTTCGATCGCCAGCTTCTGAAAAAATTCGCCCTCTGCCTTTCCACGGCTTCCGTGAGCTAAGGTTTTGCATTCAGACGAAAAGACCCGCACGCATTGTCCATCGCGGGTCTTGAACGGAAACCTCCGGAGTGTCTTCAGATGTTGTTCTGCAGGATGGTCCTGAGTTTGCCGAAGAGCTCGTCGATATGGTGTTTCTCGATGATCAGCGGCGGGGAGAGTGCGATGATGTCGCCGGTGGTGCGGATCAGGAGGCCACTTTCATAAGCCTTGAGGAAGGCGGTGAAGGCGCGCTTGGTGGGCTCACCGGCGATCGGGTCGAGTTCGATCGCGCCGATCAGGCCGGTGTTCCTGATGTCGATGACATTGGGGCAGTCCTTGAGCGAATGCAGCGCATCGGCCCAGTAGTCGGAAAGCTCGGCGGCGCGTGTGAGCAGGCCCTCTTCCCTGTAGGTGTCGAGCGTGGCAAGCGCTGCAGCAGAAGCAATCGGGTTACCGGAATAGGTATAGCCGTGGAAGAATTCGATCATGTGCTCCGGGCCGTTCATGAAGGCGTCATGGATCTCGGAGGTGACGAACACCGCTCCCATCGGGATGACCCCATTAGTCAGCCCTTTGGCGGCGGTGATCATGTCGGGCTTGACGTCGTAATATTGCGCGGCGAAGGGTGCGCCGAGGCGGCCGAAGCCGGTGATGACCTCGTCGAAGATCAGAAGAATGCCGTGCCTGGTGCAGATTTCGCGCAGCTTCTGCAAATAGCCCTTCGGCGGGATCAGGACGCCGGTGGAGCCCGCCACCGGCTCGACGATGACGGCAGCAATGGTGGAGGCGTCATGTAGCGTGACGATGCGCTCGAGTTCGGTGGCGATATCGCCGCCATGCTCGGGCTCGCCGCGAGTGAAGTTGTTCTTGCCGGGCTGGTGGGTATGCGGCATGTGATCGACGCCGGTCAGCAGCGTCCCGAACATCTTGCGGTTGGTGACGATGCCGCCGACCGAGATGCCGCCGAAATTGACGCCGTGATATCCGCGCTCGCGGCCGATCAGGCGGAAGCGGGAACCATTGCCTTTGACGCGGTGGTAGGCGAGCGCCACCTTGAGCGCCGTCTCGACGGATTCGGATCCGGAATTGGTGTAGAGAACGTGGTTCAAGCCTTCGGGGGCAATGTCGACCAGGCGGTTCGCCAGTTCGAAGGCCTTGGGGTGGCCGAGCTGGAAAGCCGGTGCGTAGTCGAGTTCGCCTGCCTGCTCGCGGATCGCCTCGGTGATCTTCGGACGGCAGTGGCCCGCATTGACGCACCAGAGACCGGCCGTGCCGTCCAACACCTGGCGGCCGTCATGGGTGGTATAATGCATATCCTTGGCACCGACGAACAGCCGCGGCTCCTTCTTGAACTGGCGATTTGCCGTAAACGGCATCCAGAAGGCACGAAGATCGTTCGGTGCATTAAGGCGGTTGGACATGCTGTTCTCCCGGCCGCTGACGGCCCGTTTCCGGGGGCTTGTCGCCCGAATTTTTACTGCCCGGTCAAATTATCAGCGCTTCCTCACGCGTCAACGAGAAAAGTCCCGATGCTTCGTGCTGTTCAGCATCCGACCCTGCTCCGGCAAGACGTTGGCAGTTGGACTGATGGCGGGCATCTGACGAAGGCACCAGGAATCCTCAAAAGGACGAGACCGGCAAATCGCAGGATTTGCCGGTCGTGTCTTCAGGTTCAGGTGCTCGATTGTGCCGGGGCCTCCAGGAGCATTCACTTGGGCGCGGCACCGGCCGGCGGCTATGTCAGCGCTATCATCAGGCCGCGGATCTACTTCTGCTCGCAACGAGGTAGATGTCTTCGAGCGTTGCAAGGATCTTCATGACCGGCTCGGAGGTACTCGAATAGTAGATCGTTTGGGCGTCGCGGCGGGTCTTGACCAGCTTCTGCGCTCGCAGTTTCGAAAGGTGCTGTGAAAGAGCCGATTGGCTGAGGCCGACTTGTGTGGCAAGCACGCCGACGGCGACTTCGCCTTTCACCAAGCTGCACAGGATCAGCAATCTTTTGGGGTTGGCCATGGCTGACAATAGCGCTGCCGCCACATTCGTGTGGTCAGCCAAAACAGGGGTTTCCATATTGTTATCTTCCTAATGCGAAACGTACATCATCTATCTGGCACAGCCGTCTGCCGGAGCTGGCGGCCAAAACTAGCAACTGGGCGCGAAGATTGTATATACCTAAATTTAAGGTATCGAGTATGCTATTTTAGATATGTTTGAACAAATGTGATCGGAATCCACAGCGAGGGTTTCGAATTCGTACCGCACCAAAAAATCACCGGAAACGATCTCGAAACCCGCCGGATCGACACCGCAGATGCGCCAGGAAGCGGATTTCGGGGCTTTTAAGCGCACCGCAAGCATTTTTGCCACATCGGGATGGCGTTCTACTAAATCTCGCACTGTTTCGGCAGCTTTGGCGGCGATCTCTTCGTTTGCGGTTGAGTGGATGATGAGATCTCGTCCGCCGAGGTGGTAGGCGCGGCCGAAGCCGCCGTTGAGGCTCGCCTGCTCCGGATTGAGACGGAAGAAGAGGAAGTCAGGAAAATCGATATAGAGATTTGCCTTGGGATGGCGATCAAGAAATCGCGTGCGAATGCGCGCGTGGAAGCGATGACCACGCTCGATAGTCTCCGCCGTGCATTGGGTCGTCAGCCGGCCATAAGCGAGGGGGTCGCCCTTGCCCGGCTCGCCGGTAAGCAACGAGGCACGTGGGTCTCTTACGAGCGCCTTGGTATGAGCCGAAAGCTTCGAAACGAGGATGACGGGGGCGCCGTCGATATCGGTGGCGAGGAGGACGCGGCTGGCGAAGGGAAAACCGGTCTCGGGATCGAGAACGGCAAGCGCCGCGTGCCGCGCGGAGCGCAGCAGCACGCGGGCGAGCTTGCGAGCCTCGTCGTCGGTTTCGCGTATTGGCGAGGGCTGATCTTTCATATCCGCTTTGTGGCAAAGCGGATGGAAAACATCAAGCGTCCTGCTTGCGGCGATGGCGGGTGAGGCCGGCGACGACATCCTGGGCCGTGATGGTGCCGATAACCGAGCCGTTTTCGACGATGCCGATGCTACCCGGCTGGCGGGCGAGCACGTCGAGGATATCGACGAGCGGGGTCGCTGCGCGGGCCGTGGCGCTGACGCTCATGCCGGCGGCCGTCAGGCCGAGGCCGGGCTGCATGACGTCGGCGGCAGTCAGCATGTTGATCGGATTGAGGTTCTGCACGAAGTCGGCGACATATTGGTCGGCGGGATTTTTGACAATATCGTGCGGGGTTCCGCATTGGATGATCCGGCCGCCCTCCATGATGGCGATGCGGTTGCCGATGCGGAAGGCCTCGTCGAGATCGTGGCTGACGAAGAGGATGGTCTTCTTAAGCCGCCGCTGGAATTCCAGGAGCTCGTCCTGCAGGCGGGTGCGGATCAGCGGGTCGAGCGCCGAGAAGGGTTCGTCCATCAAGAGGATCGGAGCGCCGGTGGCAAAGGCGCGGGCAAGGCCGACACGCTGCTGCATGCCGCCGGAAAGCTCGTTGACCTTGCGGCCCGCCCATTTCGTCAGGTTGACGAGTTCGAGCTGCTCGCCGACGCGGGCCTTGCGTTCTGCCTCCGGTATGCCCGCGAGTTCGAGGCCGAAGCCGACATTGTCGGCGACGGTGCGCCACGGCAGGAGCGCGAACTGTTGGAACACCATGGAAACTGTGTGGGTGCGCAACTCGCGCAGGGCCTTACCATTGCATCTGTAGGGATTGACGGAACCGGTGGGCGTGGAGACTGCGACATCGCCGCGCACCACCGGCGCGAGCCCGTTGACGGCCCGCAGCAGCGTCGATTTGCCGGAACCGGAAAGACCCATCAGCACCAGGATCTCGCCTTCCTCGATCGTCAGCGACGCATTGGCGACGCCGAGCACTAGGCCGGTTGCGGCGCCGATCTCGTCGCGCGTCTTGCCCTGGTCGGCCATGGCAAGGGCGGCTTCCGGGCGGTCGCCGAAGATGATGCTGACGTCCTTGAAACTTACCGCGGTCATGCGCCGTCTCCTTCACCCGCCGTGCGGAACATGCGGTCGAGAATGATCGCCAGGATGACGATGCACAGACCAGCTTCGAAGCCCTTGGCGACATTGACGGTGTTCAGCGCGCGCACCACAGGCACGCCGAGACCGTCGGCGCCGACGAGGGCCGCAATAACCACCATTGAAAGCGACAGCATGATGGTCTGGGTGAGGCCTGCCATGATTTGCGGCGCGGCGAAGGGAAGCTCGACCTTGCGCAGCACCTGCATCGGTCGCGCGCCGAAGGCGACGGCCGCTTCGACGAGGGACGGCGGCGTCGAAATGATGCCGAGGCGCGTCAGCCGGATGGGGGCGGGGATCGCGAAGATGACGGTCGCGATCAGGCCGGGCACCATGCCGAGGCCGAACAGGATGAGCGCCGGAATCAGATAGACGAATGTCGGGATGGTCTGCATCAGATCGAGCGCGGGGCGCATGGCGGCATAGATCCAGGCGCGGCGTGCAGCTGCTATGCCGAGCGGGATGCCGATTACCATGCTGACGAAGGTGGAGGCAAGCACGAGGGCGAGCGTCTCCGTCGTTTCCTTCCAGTACCCCTGGTTCATGATGAGCAGCAGGCCAAGACAGGTGAAGAGAGTGACCGCGATCGACCGGCGCAGCCAGAAGGCGATAGCGGCGATGATGGCAATTACAATCAACGGGTGAGGCGTCTGCAGCACGAAGAGCAGCCCGTCAATGACGTGCGACAGCAGGGAGGCGAGCTGGTCGAAGAACCACGCGCCATTCGACGTCAGCCAATCCACGAAGGATTTTGCCCAGGGGCCGATGGGAATCTTAAAGTCGGTGATCCAGTTCAAGGGCGCGCCTATCCAATAAAAATCAACAATGGACAAAATGAAACGGGGCGGCTCGCCGCCCCGCTCATAGCATCAAAGGCCGAGGCCGGTCTTGGCGGCCGCCAGCGCATCGCCCTTGCCGTCACGGGTCTTGACGCCGGCGAGCCAGGGCTCAAGCGCGGAGGGGTTGGCCTTAAGCCATTCGGAAGCTGCTGCCTCCGGCTCCTTGCCGTCGTTGAGGATTTTGCCCATGATCTGGTTCTCCATGTCGAGGGAGAAGATCAGGTTCTTCAGCATCGCGCCGACATTCGGGCATTCGTCGAGATAGCCGGCGCGAACATTTGTGTAGACCTTTGCGCCGCCGAAATCAGGGCCGAAGACGTCGTCGCCACCTGTGAGATAGGTCAGCTTGAAGTTGGTGTTCATCGGATGGGGCTCCCAACCGAGGAAGACCACCGGCTTGCCGGCTTTCTCTGCACGCGCGACCTGGGCTAGCATCCCCTGTTCGGAGGATTCGACAACTTCCATATCCTTCAGGCCGAAGGTGTCCTTTTCGATCAGGTCCATGACGAGCCGGTTGCCGTCATTGCCCGGCTCGATGCCATAGATCTTGCCGTCGAGATCGTCCTTGTGAGCGGCGATGTCCTTGAAGTCCTTGATGCCGAGCTCGGCGCCCTTGGCGTTGGTGGCGAGCGTGTACTTGGCGCCGACGAGGTTGGGGCCAAAGGATTCGACGGACTTGTCGTCGATATAAGGGCGAACGTCCTTTTCCTGTGTCGGCATCCAGTTGCCGAGAAAGACGTCGATGTCCTTGTTCTTCAGCGAGGTGTAAGTGACCGGCACCGAGAGGACCTTGACGTCGGTCTGATAACCGATGCTCTTCAGGACGACGGAGGCGGTGGCCGTGGTGGCGGTGATGTCAGTCCAGCCGACATCCGAGAAGCGGACGGTGGAGCAGCTTTCGGGATCGGCGGCGAACGTCGCGGTCGCAACGGAGAGGGCGGCGACGGCAGTTGCAGTGACGAGTTTGAATGCGCTTGTTGTTTTCATTTTAGACTCCCAGTCTTTAAGTCCCCAAGCCAATCACCAATAGCCCAGTTTGACAAGCGACCTCAGTGCGTTTGCGTCGTATCGACGGGTGCGATTGCGACGCCGGCAGATTTTTCACAGCGGCCGGTTCTCGAGCGTTTCGGCGGTTTTTCGACGCCGATTCCTGTGATTATTGCCCTTGCGGGGCTTTTCTTTGCCGGTCCGAGCTTCCAATACACCGATCAAGGAGAAATCGGATGGCAAAGCTCTACTTCAACTACTCGACGATGAATGCCGGCAAGTCGACGATGCTGTTGCAAGCCTCCTATAATTATCAGGAGCGCGGCATGCGCACGGTGCAACTGATCGCCGCCTTCGACGAGCGTGCCGGCCGCGGCGTCATCGGCTCGCGGATCGGGCTGGAGGCGAGCGCCATTCCCTTCGAGCCGGATGAGGATCTGTTCCGGCTGGTCAGGACGCTGAGCGGCGAAGGGGCGCCGATCTCCTGCGTCTTCGTGGATGAGGCGCATTTCATGACGCCTCTCCATGTCTGGCAACTTGCCCGCGTCGTTGACCGGCTCGGCATCCCCGTCATGGTCTATGGGCTGAGGACCGATTTTCAGGGCAAGCTGTTTCCTGCCTCGCAGGAACTCCTGGCGATCGCCGACGAAATGCGCGAGGTGCGCACGATCTGCCATTGCGGGCGCAAGGCCACGATGGTGGTGCGGCTGGACGCGCAGGGAAAGGTGCTGCATGAGGGCGCGCAGATCGATGTCGGCGGCAACGAGAAATATGTCTCGCTCTGCCGCAGACACTGGGACGACGAAATGAACGGGGCCTGGATCGCCGAGCCGGTATGAGGCTGACGGCGCGACTGGTTTTCTTCGGCGCCGCAAGCGGCTAGCTTGAGCAGGAGATTCTGCGGAGAGATCAGGTGCGCAAAGCCCCGCCATTCGACAACCAATACGAAGCCGCAGGCGGCCTTGCCGAAAAGATTGCGGCCGAGGGAGCCTATTGCGAAACCTGCGTCCGCGCCTTTGACAGCGATGAAAAACATTCGGCCGACGAGGTCTTCCTCGAACAGAATGCCCGCTTCCAGTCCCATATCGCCGATGGCGCGGCTCTCGATGTGCTGCTCGCCGAGCTGGTCTTTACGTTGGACAGGATGACGGCTGAGGTTTCGGCCGACCTCGACAGCTTCCGCGGATTGACGCTGCGCGAGAAGATGGCCGGCTGGACGTCGCGCCAGCGGATGTGGCGCATGTATACCGAACGGGTGCGCGAGGCGCCCGTCATCGAGCGGCTGCTCGACCTCCTGGCGAAATCCGACGCGCTCGCCAGGCTGATCGGAAGCCAGCGCGCGTCGATCATCGAACGCCACAAGACGGCCGAGCGCGGCCTTGTCGACATCGTCGAGCAACGGCGCCGGCTGGTCGATTCGATCGATATCGCCCGCCTCAAGATGAAGGAGCTCAACGCCAAGGCGCTGACGACCCAGGGCCGTATCGGTGTCTATGGCAACAGGGCGCACTGGGAGCAGATGGAGGCGGAGCGGCGGGCGCTGAAGGCGGAGGCGGAGCGCATTTCCGCCGAGGAGCATGAGATGCGGGACGACAGCCAACGGCGCGAGCGCTTCATCGGCCTGTTCCAGGCCTTCGTCGATTCGCTGAATGGCCGGATCGGTAACTGCAACGTCTTGCTTCGCAAGCTGATGATCGATGTCGAGGAGCGGCTGATCATCTATCAGGCGCAGGTCGATACCGAACGGCCGGGCATGAAGGTCAGGATCAAGCCGGACATCTTTCCCGATATTGCGGCGCCGGTCCGGCTGTTCGAGAAGGGCATGCTGGTCGCCCAGGATCTGGAGCGGCGAAAAAGCCGGGCCGACCTCGACGTCGCCGGAAAATTTCCGGCCTATGCCGCGCCGGCGCCGGGAACACCGGGAGCGCCGCTCATCGATACCGCGCGCAGGTCTTTCCGCCTCAGGCTGCCGTTCCTGCGTTCCTGATCTGCGCGGCGCGGTTTGCGCTGCTTTCATCCCGAAAATCGAGGAGCTCGTGTTGTGCTCGGGCTGGCGAGCGCATATGTGGATGCAACGGGGCGGCGATGTCCCGGTGTTCGCCTCACCTGACAGGAGACGACGATGCTTGACCGGATAGCCGGTTTTTTCAGGCTGATCGGCCAGACGATCGGTCGCTGGGCCCGCCTGTTTTTCGCCTGGGCCTTCTGGCCCTTCCTCGCCGCGCATGGCTGGTATCAGCGCCGGAGCTGGATGATCCGGCTGCCGATCATTGCATTCGTAGCGCTCTTCGTCGTGCTTTACGGCTATTTCTTCTGGCAGACGCAGGTCTGGACGAATTTCAACACCGCATTCGTCGGCCAGTACCGGCTCTCCGAACGCAAGGTTCCCGCCGGGCAGGAGCTGCCTGCGGCCGAGGGAGCCGTCACGGCGGCCGCCAAGACCTGCCAGCGGTCGGCCATCGTCGACGTTACCGCCGACCTGACCGATTTCAATGTCAACCAAAACGCATGGATATCCTCCATGCTGCTCTACAAGGCGGGCTTCTTCGGCATCGACTGGGATCACACGCCCTTCCTCGACAACAAGGCATCGTTCCAGCGCGGCATCAACCAGGCGGTTCGTCGAACTTCGGCCGAACTCGTCGATACGCTTGGGCGCGTGCGCGGCACGTCGGGCATCAACAACGATTTGCAGCGCGCCCGCGGCAATCTGCAATTTGACGAACATAGCTGGTATTTCGGACTCAATCCCTTCGGACCGAAGACGCCGACGCCTTCCTTCTATCGCACGGCAATCGGAGACCTGCGCAAGTTCAACACCGACCTCGCCGCCTGCAACGCCATTTTCGACGGCCGCGCCGACAATCTCATGCAGTTCATCGACCGCATCGCCAACGATCTCGGCAGTACCTCCGACATGCTCGCCGAACGGTCGGAACATCACAATCGCGGCTGGTTCGACACGCGTGCCGACGACCGGTTCTGGTTCGCCTACGGCCAGCTCTATGCCTATTACGCCATCCTGACCGCCGCGCAGGCCGATTTCTCGCAGGTGGTGCAAGAGCGCAATCTCGGCGCGATCTGGGGCGGCACGACGCGGCAGTTCCAGGCAGCACTGCGCATCCGGCCAGCGATCATCTCGAACGGGCGCGAGGACGGCTGGATTATGCCGAGCCATCTCGCCACCATGGGCTTCTACATTCTGAGGGTGCGCTCGAATCTCGTCGAGGTCCGGTCGGTGCTCGATCGTTAGGCGTGCATCTCAGCTGCATCTGTGATGCCGAAATGGGCGCGGGACTGTTCAATATTGTCGACGACTGTTCGAAGCGAAGAGACACGCTCCCCCTAAGTCATGGGACGACGTGCTGACTCTCCGCTGATTCCTCAGTTGATCAGCTTCAATCGAATTGCTTTTGCTACCAACTGGGTGCGATTGACGCAATCAAGCTTTTTGATCGCATTCGTCATATAGGCGTTCACTGTATGGTCGGAGAGCGTCAGGATCTGGCCGATCTCGATCGATGTCTTTCCCTGGGCCGTCCAGCGCACGACTTCGAGTTCACGGGCCGATAGCGCATTGTGTGCATTTTCCTCGTTGCGTCTGACGGCATTGTATGCGTCGAGGGCGTGGAGGATGATGATCGCCAGCTCGTTGATCTCGCTCTGGCCGAGCGCGGCGCGCTCGCCGCAGAACCAGAAGACGAGGCGCCGGCCATCGACTGAAATAGTCGGCATGGCAATGCCCGCCGGTATCGCATGGCGCAGCATGAGCGTGCGCAGTTCGATCGGAAAAGCCTGTCCACTGACGGCATCGTTGAGGTGCCAGGCTTGCGGCACGGCCGACTCCCTCAGCCGCAAGCCGAAAGGGCAACCTCGCATCATGTTGGCGCGATCGAAATCTTTGATATAGGCTGCGGGAAGCGAGCTTTCGATCAGTAGCGGTTTCAGGAGGAGGTCTTCCGGCGAGGGGGCGTTCATCAACGTCGCATAGGACAGTCCGAAGGCTGCGGACACTCTGCCGAGCCCCTGTGCAAACAGACCGCGTGTTCCTGCAGCAGCTAATTCCGCCGAAAGCAACGACTGTCTTTCAGAGGTGGTCATGTAAGACATTTCTACGCCTCCGGCAGCCTCAGTGTTAACGCTATCAGATACACAAACACCGCTGGATGCTAGTCCCAATTGGCTTGTCTCAGACCGATTTAGTCGAATCATGAAGAAATAGTCACGACTGCGCGCGCCTCGGTTGAGCTCGGCTTGTACGAGTAGCGTTGTGGTATCTTCGGCTTCTCCTGCGGCGGGATCACTGCGGATCTCGCCTGCTCCGGCGGGGAGAGAATCGGCCGGGGGAGCCCCAGCGGCGGGAGGCACCCAAATCTGGCTTGCTGCGGCACGATGCAATTGCTAAGCGTATTATCATGTATAACCGAGGCGTTTTAATCGTGCGCTTTTCATTCGGCCTGCGTCTGAAGCATCTATTTTCTCTGACATTACTTGTATTTCTCCTTTTGAGCTTGCCGATTGGTGCCGCGACGTCGCAGGCTGCCGGGCAGAAGAAGCCAGCGGGTCAACCGCCGATGCGCTTCATCCTCGTGCACCATCTCCTCTGCATGGAAGACTGTCCGGAATGGATATCGGCAGAGGGACGCATAACCTCCGATACGCCCGGGCAA
Organism: Rhizobium aethiopicum; assembly: GCF_900094625.1. Classification (GTDB taxonomy): domain Bacteria; phylum Pseudomonadota; class Alphaproteobacteria; order Rhizobiales; family Rhizobiaceae; genus Rhizobium; species Rhizobium aethiopicum. The sequence goes on from NZ_FMAJ01000002.1 coordinate 128,109, forward strand.
CTCCGAAAAATTCTTAAGAAAATCGGCGACCGAAAGCTGCCGATCGTCTTCCGTTCGGAGGGCGGTGATGTCGATGCCGCCTATGCGATGGGCAGGATGATCCGCAAAGCAGGTCTGGAAACGGCGGTAGGCGGCACGAGGCTGAAGGATTGCCCGGCTGACGATCTGCGTTGCGATGCGGCTATTGCGAAGGACGGGACCGCGCTCGGCAACACCTATTCGGCCGGGGCATATTGTTTTTCCGCCTGTCCGCTGGCGTTCGCAGGCGGTACGTCGCGTGTCGCGTCGCAATGGGCTTTCATCGGTGTCCACCAGATCACGACGGTCTACAACAAGGTGCGCGTCTCCTACCGCATCGAATACAAAATCGTGAACGGCAAGAAGAAGGAAATCTCGCGCAGGGAAGTCGGTCGCAAGTCAGCAGGGCAGAGCAGCTCCACCAAGCTCGGCAAGAAGGCCACCATCGCCCTGGCAAGTTATTTAAGGGAGATGGGGGTCGATAACGATCTGGTGGATCATATGATGAGCGCCACGCCGGACAGCATCAAGATAGTGCCGCCCGCCGAGGCAATTCGAATAGGCCTTATGACCGACATGCTGTCCTACAATGAATGGCCGGGCATGCCGCTTTGCGCACCGGATGCAGCCGCCCAGGCCGTCTGCCACGGCCATCGGGCAGTCGAGCCGCCTGTGGCTGAGGCGCCGGTATCTAAGGCCCCGGCGCAGAAAGCTTCCGCAGCCACAAGCGAGGGACTGCCGAAAACCCACCCGATGGACTTTCTGCTGATGCGCAACGGCAATTGCCAGGAAGAGTGCACGGAGTGGATTTCCGCTGATGGCGACATCACGCCGGATACACCTGCTCGGCTGAAGGCGATTTTGGAGATACTCGGCGGAAGGAAGCTGCCGGTCGTCTTTCAGTCGCATGGCGGGGACATGGATGCTGCTTTTGCAATGGGGCGGATGATCCGCGCGGCAGGTCTGGAAACCTCGGTTGGCAGGACGCAGTCGCCGAATTGTCCGAAGCCGGACCCTCGTTGCAAAGCCAGCATCTCCAAAAGCGGACCGACTGAGGGTGAAGTCTTTGCCGGCCGCGCGGACTGCCTTTCGACTTGTACTCTTGTCTTGATGAGCGGGACGCCGCGGATTGTCGGATATTCCAATATCGGTCTCGTCAGACCCACGGCGTTTGAATATAGGAAATTCTTCGCGTATTTCGACGAGATGGGCGTGACTGCCGAGGCCTACGAGGCGATGATGCTCGCGACATCAATCGAGCGAAAGATTTTACTTCGTTCTCAGGCGCTCGAGCTAGGCATCATCAATGGTATCATCCCTTATGGTGACGAGCCCGGCTTGCATGTCTGCGGACCAGAGGCGAAGGAAAGTCTCCGGTGCCCCCGAAATCAGAAGCCTGAAATTGCGCCTGTGGCCTTGGCAAACTGATGTCGGCGAAAGGGCAGACCGGAACGTGTCTTCCTGCCCTCGTCAATCCCTATCCTTCAGATCGTTTTTCGATGTGACGCTCATCAGCTTCTCCAGAAAGCCGAGCATTACGGCGGAGGCGACGAAGGCGAGGTGCATAAGCGTCAGCCACATGATCTTGCCGTCGGCGTATTTGTCGGCGTTGAGGAAGACCTGCAGCAGGTGGATGGAGGAGATGGCGACGATCGACGAGGCGACCTTGATCTTCAGGCTGCCTGAGTCAAGCTTGCCGAGGAAGGAGACCTCGTTGTCGGCCTCGTCGACCTCATCGAACCGGCTGACGAAATTCTCGTAGCCGGAGATCATCACCATGACGATCAGGCTCGCGACGAGTGCCGCATCGATCAGGCCGAGCATGGCAAGGATCATATCCGCCTCGTCAAGCACGAAGACGCCGGCGGCGATCTTCAACAGTTTGTAGCCGAAGGAAACGGCATAGGCGGCGAGCGCCAGCACCAGACCTATATAGAAGGCGACGAGGAGCCAGCGGCTCGACAGGATGATACGCTCGACGAGGAGTTCCAGTGCTTTCATCTCTTCACCTTAAGAAGCCGCGATTGTTGAGCGGCACATAACCATCCGGCGTGGCGGCGGCAAGGCGAGCGCTATTCACACCTTTCCGATATTTCGATATCCCAATGGTAAGGACAAACGCCTTCGCGCCTGCGCAGGCCGGGACGGGGAACATCCATGCCATCAATCAAATCCGATATCGAAATTGCGCGCGCCGCGGCCAAGAGGCCGATCTTCGAGATTGGGGCGAATCTCGGTATCGCGGCCGAGCAACTCGTCCCCTATGGCCACGACAAGGCAAAGGTCAGCGCCGAGTTCATCGGGGCGCAGGCGGGCAAGAAGGACGGCAAGCTGATCCTCGTCACCGCGATCAATCCGACCCCTGCGGGCGAAGGCAAGACGACGACGACCGTCGGCCTCGGCGACGGGCTGAACCGGATCGGCAAGAAAGCCATCGTCTGTATCCGTGAAGCTTCGCTCGGCCCCTGCTTCGGGGTCAAGGGCGGGGCGGCCGGCGGCGGATATGCGCAGGTCGTGCCGATGGAAGACATCAACCTGCACTTTACCGGCGATTTCCACGCGATCACCTCGGCGCACAATCTGCTGGCGGCATTGATCGACAACCACATCTATTGGGGCAACGAGGAGAATATCGACATCCGCCGCATCACCTGGCGGCGGGTCATGGACATGAACGATCGGGCGCTCCGGAGCATGGTTTCCTCGCTCGGCGGCGTCGCCAACGGTTTTCCGCGCCAGGGCGGCTTCGACATCACCGTCGCATCGGAGGTGATGGCGATCCTCTGCCTCGCCACTGATCTCAAGGATCTGGAGCGGCGGCTCGGCGACATCATCGTCGGCTATCGCTTCGACAGGACGCCGGTCCATGCGCGCGACCTGAAAGCCGACGGCGCGATGGCCGTGCTCTTGAAGGATGCGATGCAGCCGAACCTCGTGCAGACGCTGGAGAACAATCCTGCCTTCGTGCATGGCGGCCCCTTCGCCAATATCGCCCACGGCTGCAATTCGGTGACGGCGACAAAGACGGCGCTGAAGCTTGCCGATTACGTGGTGACCGAAGCAGGTTTCGGCGCCGATCTCGGCGCCGAGAAATTTTTCAACATCAAATGCCGCAAGGCTGGGCTGAAGCCGGATGCGGCCGTCATCGTCGCGACCGTCAGGGCGCTGAAGATGAATGGCGGTGTGAAGAAGGAGGATCTCGGAAACGAGGATGTGGCGGCGCTGAAGAAAGGCTGCGCCAATCTCGGCCGCCACGTCGCCAATGTGCGCCGTTTCGGCGTGCCTGTTGTCGTGGCGATCAATCATTTCGTCACGGATAGCGATGCCGAGATCGCGGCGGTGAAGGAATTCGTCTCGCGGCTCGGGGCCGAAGCGATCCTCTGCCAGCACTGGGCCAAGGGTTCGGCCGGCATCGAGGAGCTGGCGCACAAGGTGGTGGAACTGGCCGAATCGGGCCAGGCGAAATTCCAGCCGCTCTACGGGGACGACATCTCACTGTTCGAAAAGATCGAGATCGTCGCGTCGAAGATCTACCACGCCGGCGAGGTGACGGCCGACAAGGCGGTGCGCGACCAGCTGCAGACATGGGAGGAGCAGGGCTACGGCAAGCTGCCGGTCTGCATGGCGAAGACGCAATATTCCTTCTCCACCGACCCGAACCTGCGCGGTGCGCCGGAAGGTCACATCGTCTCCGTGCGCGAGGTGCGGCTTTCGGCCGGGGCGGGCTTCGTCGTCGCCATCACCGGCGAAATCATGACGATGCCGGGCCTGCCGAAATCGCCCTCGGCGGAACGGATTTTCCTGAACGACCAAGGTTACATCGAGGGGTTGTTCTGATGCGGTGATGGCTTGCCGAAGCGCTCAACCAGATGCTTTTCAAAGTCTGGATCGATGAACAGCCATATGAAAAGGCGTTGCAGCGTGCCGAGCAACAGCGCTCCGATGGCAAAGAGCCGATGCAATTCACCGGTAAAGATGAAGCCGACAACGACGATCAGGAGAGCCGCGATGACGTTCGCTATGATCATCACTTGCCGCTGACTCCTCCAACCATTTTGCAGCTTCCATATGGTTGTGTCCCCGCGCGATTCAAGCGAGGATCGCAGCCACTGAAAGATCAATGGCAGTAGCGATAACCGCCCTTCCTCTCCATCACGTCGAGGTGGAAATGGGTCTCATGGGCGGAGTCGCTTTCGGGGTCGAGGACGGTGGTGAAATAGAGGCAGCCGGCGGCGCTGACCGTGCGCTGGAAGGCTCCGCTCAGTGTCGAATCCTCGCGGCGGGAGCGCACAGCGACGTCCTCGCCCTTTTCGAAATGGAAGCTCGCAATATCGATGGCGTTGCCGCGGGCATGTTCGGAGATCTTGCCTGTGTCGGCGCCGTTGCGAAGGCGGCACATATAGGCCGTAGCCTGGTTGACGGCTGTGATGCGGCCTTGCTCCGGCAGGGCGGCGGAGGCTGCGGGGATGACGCTTTCCTTCATCCAGCGGGCAAGGGCAAGTGCCGCCGGACAGCGTATTGTCGCCTCCGGCTTCAACGTGATGCCGGGCAGGGCTTCGGAGACGATGATCGGCTTGTCGATCCCACAGCCGTTGCCGTCGTCGATGCGCTGGGCCTCCTTGAAGACGACGCCCAAGGCCTTGAGCGCGGCCGTGCATTTCGCATGGTCGGCATCGCTTTCGGGCTCGATCGTCAGATGCTGTTCTTCAAGCGTCTGCTCGCCGGGCCGTTTGTCTTCCGGCGGCATCTGCGGGTTTTCGAGCTTGCCCGGCGGCAACGGCGGACCTTGCATGGGTTCCGCAGGCTCGGGCTTTACCGGTTCGACCGTCGGGGCAGATGGCTGGTCAGGTGGGGATGTCTCCGGCTCCTTAACATCAGGTTTCGGCTGAGGAGCAGGTACCTCTTGAGGCGCGGGCGGTTCAGCCTTTTCCGAGGACGGGGCGGCGGGGCTGGTCACGGGGGCGGCATCGGGCCTCGGTTGAGGCAATGGACCTTGCGGTGGCAGGCGGGCGCCGGCAAGAAAGACAGTAGCGGCGAGAAGGATCGCCAATGGCAAAAATTTTCTCAAGGCACCCGCTTCCCAGTATCCGTGGCTAGAAACAACGCATGAGAGCGCTTTTCGTTGCAATTGTGCAACGTCCTTGAAGATCGCTAAAACTTGATCAAAATATTCAACATAACTGGGCAGCTTATGTTGACAATCGCCGTCATGTTTTTTATGCGGCGAAAAGAAGGCGGAAGTCTGCTTCGTCTTTATCCGCAAAAGCCCAGCCAGCCCATCGAGCGTTCGACGCGCCACGACCAGCCAGCCCGGTAATTCATCATTAGGGGTAGGTTATGATCGTCCGGCATTGGCGCTCGGTTCTATTGGTCTGCACGGCAGCCGCAGTTGTTCTTCCTGTTTCGCAGTCTTACGCGCAAAGCGCTGCCACGCCGCAAGCGACGACCGATGACGGCACCGTGCTGCAGAAGATCGTCGTCAAGGGCAAACGCGTCGCGCCGGGCAGCGTTGCCGACACGCCGCTCGCGAACGAGGTTACCAAGAAGCAGCTGGAAGAGAAGCAGGTTACCAATTTCGACGATATCGGCCGCAGCGTCGATGCAGGCGTCAACTATTCGCGCGCTGACGCGGGTTTCAACCTGCGCGGCCTTTCCGGATCTCGCATCCTGACCACGATCGACGGCATTCCTATTCCCTATATTTCGAACAGCGCGCGCCAGGGGGCCTTTGCGCCGGCCAATGCCAATGGCGGTGGCGATACCTTCGATTTCGACTCGCTGTCTTCGCTCGATATCGTGCGCGGCGCGGATTCGAGCAAGGGCGGTTCGGGCATGCTCGGCGGCGCCATCGTTCTCAATACGCTGGAGCCGGAAGATCTCATTCCGGAAGGCCGAGATTGGGGTGCGCTCGTCAAGTCGACCTATGACAGCGAAGACCGCAGCCTTTCCGGGTCGGCCGCCGCTGCCAAGAAGATCGGCGCCACCTCGATCCTGTTCCAGGGCGGCTACCGCAAAGGCCATGAACGCGACAATATGGGCGATAACGACAGCTACGGTCGTTTCCGCACCGAGGCGAATCCGGCTGACTTCGATCAGAACAATCTGCTCTTCAAACTGCGCCAGGAGCTGGAAGGCGGTCATCGCATCGGCTTGACAGCGGAACGGTTCCGCTGGGATCTAAAAACCGACCTGCGGCAACTTCAGGGGGGCGCCAGCCCTCGCAACTTCATGGTCGACAATTATGACGGTCGCGAGCTGCGTGACCGCGATCGCGTCTCGCTCGATTATGATTATGAAGCGCAGTCCTCCGATGCGTTCTTCAGCAGTGCGCGGGCCACGCTTTATTGGCTGGATTTGAAGAAGGAGGCCGGCAGCAGGGGGCGCACGACCGCCAATGTTCCCTATGGCCGTAACAACGAGATCGAAAACGAGACATGGGGCTTCAGCGGCACCGCGACAAAGGATTTCGAATATTCCGGCCTCAGCCACTCCGTTCGCGTCGGCCTCGACCTCGGCGTTTCCAGCTGGAGGCAATATAGCTGGGCTCTTTGCCCGACGTCGACGACTTGCCCGTCGCTGAACAATCAGGCGGAAGTGCCTGATGTCGCCAGTCAGAACCTTGGGCTTGTTGTCGAGGACAAGATCGAGATCGGCAATACCGGCTTCACGCTGACACCCGGCTTCCGCTTCGACTGGTTCAACTACGATCCCTCGACCGACGGCGGTTTTGCCAATAATACCGGCCTTACCCGTTTCGGCGATCTTCGCGATCGAACGGAAGCCGCCCTGTCGCCGAAGATCCTGGCGACCTACGACCTGACGCCTGATGTAGAGCTCTACATGCAGTTGGCGGTCGGCTTCCGCGCGCCAACCGTCGACGAACTCTACAGCCGGTTCTACAACCCCACTGGCCGGTACGCCCAGCTTGGCAATCCTGATCTGGAGCCGGAAATCGGCCGCGGCATCGAAGTCGGTGCCAATTTTGACACGGGCGATGTCACCGGAAGGGTCGCGCTTTTCCACACACGCTATCAGAACTTTATCGAGACGGTGACGAGCGTCGACTCGACCGGCTTCACGACGTTCAATTACACCAACGTGGCAGCGGCGACGATCTCGGGTATTGAGGCCAGCGCCGTCAAGACGTTCAACAACGGCATCAATCTGCATGCTTCACTTGCCTATGCCTATGGCAGGAATGAAGAGACCACGCAGCGCCTGCGCTCGGTGGCGCCGTTCAAGGCGATCGTCGGCGGCGGATGGAGCAATGAGACCTTCGGCTTCGACCTTTCCTCGACGCTTTCGGCTGGCATGCTGACCGACCACCTCAATACCGTCGGCACGACCGCCGATACGACCTTCGATGCGCCTGGTTATGCGATCGTCGATTTGACCGGCTGGTGGACGCCGGAACAGCTGCCGGGCCTGCGCGTTCAAGCTGGTGTCTACAACATCTTCGACCAGGAGTATTTCAACGCGCTCGCCGTGCGCGATGTCAATCTCAGCTCTGCGACGGCATCGCAGCCGCGTGACTGGTATTCCGAGCCTGGCCGTACCTTCAAGGTCTCGCTCAGCAAAACCTTCTGAGCCGGTTTTACCTTTAAGGCTGGGGGAGGGGCGGCTTTCGAGCCGCCCTTTTCATTCGTGCGATCGCCTCTTGCGCGGCGGCGGATCTCAGGCTAACAATTTTTCTATGATCAAGTCTGTGAACATCGCTGTTTGGTGGTGGGCTCGCTGAGGCGGCCTCGACCAATCGTGTTCAAAGACGACGACGAGTGAGCCGCCCGAAACTTCGAGGCGGCTTTTTTGTTTTATCGCCGCCTGTCGTCCGGGCCCCGATAACGGAGTGGAACTATGGTAACGATCCTGCGGGATGATGGTGCGGAAATCTACGAGACCAAGGGCGGGATATCAGTCACGCGGCAGCGGCGGGCAATCCCCTATGGCGATGCGGTCTCTTCCTATATCGACAAGCTCGACGAACGCCGCGGCGCGGTGTTCTCGTCGAACTACGAATATCCCGGCCGTTATACGCGCTGGGACACCGCCGTCGTCGACCCGCCGCTCGGCATTTCCTCCTTCGGGCGCGACGTCTGGATTGAAGCCTATAATGAGCGCGGCGAGGTGCTCCTCGGCTTCGTGACGGAGCGGCTGAAGACGGTGTCGGAGCTCGAGCTTGGCGCCGCCTCGGCACGCCGCCTCGATCTCTCCGTCAAGGCACCCGACCGGGTGTTCACCGAGGAAGAGCGCTCGAAGATGCCAACGGTCTTCACAGTGCTGCGCGCCGTCACCGACCTCTTCCACTCACAGGCGGATGCAAGCCTCGGTCTCTACGGCGCCTTCGGCTACGACATCGCCTTCCAATTCGATGCGATTGACCTGAAGCTGACGCGGCCCTCCGATCAGCGCGACATGGTCCTCTATCTGCCGGACGAGATCCTCGTCGTAGACAACTACGCCGCCAAGGCCTGGATCGACCGTTATGATTTCGAGAAAGACGGCGTGACGACCGAAGGCAGGGCCGAAGCTATCGCGCCGGAGCCCTTCAAGCAGACGGATGCCATTCCGCCGAAGAGCGACCACCGGCCGGGTGAATATGCCGAACTCGTCACCAAGGCCAAGGAAAGCTTCCGCAAGGGCGATCTGTTCGAAGTCGTGCCTGGGCAGAAATTCATGGAGCGCTGCGAAAGCAAGCCCTCCGACATTTCCAAGCGGCTGAAGGCGATCAATCCGTCGCCCTATTCCTTCTTCATCAATCTCGGCGATCAGGAATATCTGGTCGGCGCATCGCCCGAAATGTTCGTGCGTGTGTCCGGCCGTCGCATCGAGACCTGCCCGATCTCGGGCACCATCAAGCGCGGCGAAGATCCGATCGCCGACAGCGAGCAGATCCTGAAGCTCCTGAATTCCAAGAAGGACGAGTCCGAGCTCACCATGTGTTCGGACGTCGACCGCAACGACAAGAGCCGCGTCTGCGAACCGGGCTCCGTCAAGGTAATCGGCCGCCGGCAGATCGAGATGTATTCGCGCCTCATCCACACGGTCGACCATATCGAAGGGCGGCTGCGCGACGACATGGACGCCTTCGACGGCTTCCTGAGCCATGCCTGGGCCGTTACGGTCACCGGCGCGCCGAAGCTCTGGGCGATGCGCTTCATCGAGAGCCATGAAAAGAGCCCGCGCGCATGGTATGGTGGGGCAATCGGCATGGTCGGTTTCAACGGCGACATGAATACCGGCCTGACGCTGCGCACCGTGCGCATCAAGGACGGTATCGCCGAGGTGCGCGCCGGAGCGACGCTGCTGAACGATTCCATTCCAGAGGAAGAAGAAGCCGAAACCGAACTGAAGGCCTCCGCCATGCTTTCCGCCATCCGAGACGCCAAGATAGGCAATTCCGGTAAAGTCCAGCGCGATGTCGCAAGCGTCGGCAAGGGCGTCAGCATCCTGCTCGTCGATCATGAGGACAGCTTCGTCCACACGCTCGCCAATTATTTTCGCCAGACGGGCGCGACGGTTTCGACCGTGCGCACCCCGGTGCCGGAGGAGATCTTCGACCGGCTGAATCCCGATCTCGTCGTGCTGTCGCCCGGCCCCGGCACGCCGAAGGATTTCGACTGCAAGGCGACGATCAAGAAGGCGCGGGCGCGCAACCTGCCGATCTTCGGCGTCTGCCTCGGCCTGCAGGCGCTCGCCGAAGCCTATGGCGGGGAACTGCGCCATCTGGCGCTGCCGATGCACGGCAAGCCATCGCGCATCCGCGTGCTGGAGCCGGGCATCGTCTTCTCCGGCCTTTCGAAGGAGGTGACGGTCGGCCGCTATCACTCGATCTTCGCCGATCCCTCGACGCTGCCGCCTGAGTTCATCATCACGGCGGAGAGCGACGATGGCACGATCATGGGCATCGAGCATGCCAAGGAGCCGATTGCAGCGGTGCAGTTCCATCCGGAATCGATCATGACGCTCGGCGGCGATGCCGGCATGCGGATGATTGAGAATGTCGTGGCGCATCTGGCGCGTAAGGTGAAGACCAAGGCGGCTTGACGCAGCTCCATCTCGCCCCTTTTCCTGCGCGGATAGGCGAGGGTTGACTCTGTCAGGCAAATCAGAACATTTCCAGAACGATCAACCGGGAATTATCGCGTGGCCAATGCCGAAAAGTTCATCGTCCTTCCTTATCGCAAGAACCGCGGCAATCTCGTGCCCGGCGAAATGCGCCAGGCCTCGAACGCCGTCAGTGCGGAGAAGATCGCCTCGGCGATGGCCGAGCGGTTCGTCGGCGTCGCCGCCTATGCCGTCATCGTCGATGAGGAAACCGGTGACATGAGCTCGCCGCGACTGCTTGCGCGATATGGCGAGATTGCCGACCTCAACGCCGCCTGAGACGCGGCTTTATGGAGACGTCGCTCTACCTGCCGGTCAAAGCCTTTCTGGAGGCGGCCGGTTATGTCGTCAAGGGTGAGGTCGCAGGATGCGATCTGGTCGGCTTGAGCGACGGTGAGCCGCCGGTCGTGGTGGTCTGCGAACTCAAGCTTTCCTTCAATCTCGAACTGCTTCTTCAGGCGGTCGACCGGGCTGCAATGAGTGATGAAGTCTGGATCGCGGCGCGCGTTTCGGCCAAGGGGCGCGGGCGGGAGGCTGACAAACGTTATCGAGATCTTTGCCGGCGGCTCGGCATCGGCATGCTCGGTGTCTCAGACGGCGGCGAGGTCAGCGTCATCGTCAGTTCGGTCTCGCCGATGCCGCGGACCAACCCGAAGCGGCGCACGCGCCTCGTCAAGGAGCACCAGCGGCGTCGCGGCGATCCCGCCGTCGGCGGCGGATCACGGGCGCCGATCATGACCGCCTATCGCCAGCAGGCGTTGCTTTGTGCTTCGGCTCTCGATCGGGGAATAGTAAGGCCACGAGATATGAAGGCGCTGACGCCAAAGGCCGGTCCGATCCTGCGCGACAACGTCTATGGATGGTTCGAGCGTCAGGAAAAGGGCGTCTACGCCCTGACGCCGGCCGGGCAGGCCGCTCTTCTGCGGTGGCCGCAATCCGTCCAGTCCGATCCCGCTCCTTCGACGCCGTAGCGGGAACGCCCATCGTCCGCCCGTGCTGCTGTTCTGTCGGGGCGGCCACAGCTGTGAAGGATGCGGCATTCTCCTTTGACAAATCCTCAATCATCGCCCATATCACCCTCAACTGGGCCGCCTGCGCGACATCGCGTGGGCGGTTTTGCATTTCAATGGCCTGGATCCTGCTATTCACTCGCAACCGCAGGAGGACGACATGAGCGACAACGGCGATCTTACGGTTCGGAAGCTGGCGATGTGGGGCATCCCGCTGTCGCTCGGCGTCATGGGGCTGAAGATGGTGGCCTGGTGGGTGACCGGCTCGGTGGCGCTGCTATCGGACGGGCTCGAATCGATGGTCAACGTCGTTGCCGCCTTCATCGCCTTCTTCGTCATCCGTTATGCGCAGAAGCCGGCCGATCATGACCATCCCTTCGGCCATCACAAGGCGGAATACCTGTCCGCCGTCACCGAAGGTGTGCTGATCGTCGTCGCCGCGCTGCTGATCGTCAAGGAGTCCATCGGCTATCTGGCCGAGCCGCGCATGCTCGATGCGCCGGTGCTTGGCCTTGCGATCAACTTTGCGGCAGGCCTCATCAACGCGGTCTGGGCGCGGCTCTTGATCCAGACCGGACGCAAACATCGCTCGGCGGCGCTTGCGGCGGATGGGCAGCACATCATGTCGGATGTGGTGACCTCCGTCGGCGTGCTCATCGGTCTGCTGCTGGCGCTGGCGACCGGTTATGCGATCTTCGACCCGGTGCTTGCCATCCTTGTTGCCGTCAACATCCTCTATCAGGGGTGGAAGGTGATATCGCAATCGATCGGCGGGCTGATGGACCAAGCGGTGGAGCCGCAGGAGGAAGAGGCGATCAAGCAGGCGATCGCCACCCACGCGGTGGGCTCGATCGGCGTGCATGATCTGAAAACCAGGCGGGCAGGCACCGTCACCTTCATCGATTTTCACATGGTGGTGCCCGGCTCTATGTCCGTTCGGCAGGCGCATGATATATGCGACCGCCTTGAGGATGCCATCAGTGCGGTGCATGAGGGCGCCAAAATAGCCATTCATGTGGAGCCGGAGGGTGAAAAGGCCCATGGTATCCGCGTCAAAGTCGTCAAGGAGGCATGATGCCGAATACAGATGTTTCCAGCCTGTCGATGCTGGGCCAGCAGACCGAAACCGCGAAATCGCCGGAGGACGCGGTGCTGGAAAAAGTGCCGTCCAATCATGCTGGCACCGATTACGTGGTGCGCTTCACCGCGCCTGAATTCACCTCGCTCTGCCCGATGACCGGGCAGCCCGATTTTGCCCATATCGTCATCGACTATATTCCGGGCGAATGGCTGGTGGAATCGAAGTCGCTGAAGCTCTTCCTGCATTCCTTCCGCAATCATGGCGCTTTCCATGAGGATTGCTCGATCTACATCGCCAAGCGCATCGTCGAGCTGCTCGATCCCAAGTGGCTTCGGATCGGCGCCTATTGGTATCCGCGCGGCGGCATTCCGATCGACGTCTTCTGGCAGACGGGCAAGCCGCCGGAAGACGTGTGGCTGCCTGAGCAGGGCGTCGCCACCTATCGTGGACGTGGGTGAGCCGCGGTGTCGCCAAAGGCGGCAGCAATCGATCCAGTGAATCGATTGCAGCGGCGAACGCCCTGAGCCATCGCGAAGGGCCGGGCAACGCTGCGGCGACCGCTGCCCGTCTTCACCCGTTAAACGTCAAACATCCGTAACGTCGGCGGACGAGTCGTCGCTGTAATCGTCGCCGTCGTCATAATCGGCTTGCTGCACATTGTCGTCATTGTCATTGCCGGCATTGTCCGATGCCTGGCGGGTGTCGTCGTTGCCGAAATAATTGTTGATGACGGTCTCTTCGGTGGGGGCGCTGGCATTGCCGAAGGGGTTGGCGCCGAAGGGCGAGCCCCAGCCGAGTGAGGACATGTGGTTGCTGAAGATGCCGCTCAGCGAATTGGCAAGCAGCATGCCGCCGGCCACACCGGCCGCCGTGCCGAGCGCGCCGCGCAGGAAGCTGCCGCCGGCAGACGGCGCGGAGGCCTGCTGGCTCCACGGGCCGCTCGGCTGCTGCGGCGTCTGGCGATCGTAGCCGCGCGGCTCGTCGTAGGCGCGGGACGGCTGACCCCAAGGGCCCGGGTTGGAGGGGACAGGCGCGGGCTGCTGCGTCTGGGTATTGCCGAAGATTGAGCTCAGGAAACCGCCGCCCTGTTCGGCCTGGCGGTGCTCGCTGGCTCCGGCTTCAAACTGCCGGACGCGCTCCTCGAGTTCCTTGATGTGGTTGGCGGCTGCTTCCAGCCCCTTTTCCTGCACGATGACGGCCTGGGCGAGATAATAAGTGGCGGACGGCTGCTCGCGCGTCGCCTGGTCGATCAGGGCTTCGGCCTCGTGGTCGCGCGGCTGGGCTTGCGCGGTGCGCACGCGGTCGAAGAGGGCGGTCAGCAATTGGCGTTCTTCCGGTGACATGTCCGGTCTCCTGTTGATTTCATTTGGCGGTTGCCACGTGAGAGGTGAGGTAGGAACCGATTCCGGCTTTTCAAAGCCTTCCAACCGTTACATTTCAGTAAGGCTTGCGGAACGGCGCGCGGCTTCTTAAGGATATCTCCAGCGCTTCGCTGCCTTGTGTTTTTCCCGCATTGTTTTAGGCATTGAGTCGCACTATGTGCGAGGAACCCGAATTCATCTCCGAGAGGTTCGAATGAACGACGAAGAACAGGACGACAAGACGAAGGAACTGCCGCTCGGCAAGGAAACGGAGGCGAATCTTTTCAAGTCGCGTTCGATCTTCATCTATGGACCAATCAATCAGGAACTGGCGCAGAAGGTCTGCTCGCAGCTCGTCGCACTTGCTGCGGCTAGCGACGAAGACATTCGCATCTATGTCAATTCGCCCGGCGGCCACGTCGAATCCGGCGATTCCATCCATGACATGGTCAAGTTCATCAAGCCGAAGGTCTGGATGATCGGCACGGGCTGGGTCGCCTCCGCTGGCGCGCTGATCTATGTAGCGGCTCCGAAGGAGCAGCGCCTGTGCCTGCCGAATACGCGCTTTCTGCTGCACCAACCGTCGGGCGGCACGCGCGGCATGGCATCCGACATCGAGATCCAGGCGCGCGAGATCATCAAGATGAACGAGCGCCTGAACAAGATCATGGCTGCGGCCACCGGCCAGCCGCTCGACAAGATCGCCAAGGATACGGACCGCGACTATTGGCTCTCGGCCGAAGAGGCGAAGGACTACGGCCTCGTCTCGCGGATCGTGACGTCGCAGGCCGACATCTGAGCTTTCTGAGCAGGAGCAGTTAAAAACCGCCCTTGCCTGCCGACCGCAGGCGAGGGCGGTTTGTTTTTTGGACTGGTGCTTGCCCACAGGTGGGCTGGACGAAAAGAGCCGAATTCGGACTTGCGCGCGCCGCAGCCCTCATGCTCCATGCGCATTCCCGCAGCCCGCGAGTCCGTCATGCTCAAAGATTTTTCCGTCCAGGCTCTGTTCATGGGTCTGCTGACCGCTTTCGTCGGTTCCGCCAGCTCTTTTGCCGTCGTGCTGCACGGGCTGCGGGCGGTCGGCGCCACTGAGGCGCAGGCGGCTTCGGGGCTGATGGCATTGTCGATCTCGATGGGGATCTGCGCGATCATGCTCAGCGCCGTGACCCGCTTGCCGATCAGCATCGCCTGGTCGACGCCGGGCGCGGCACTGCTGGCAAGCACCGGTGCGATCGAGGGCGGCTTCAATGCGGCGGTCGGAGCGTTTCTCATCTGCGCTGCGTTGATCGTCATTGCCGGGCTGTTCAAGCCGCTCGGGCGCGCGGTTGCCGCCATCCCCGCGCCACTCGCCAATGCGATGCTCGCCGGCGTGCTGATCGGCCTCTGCTTCGCGCCGGTGAAGGCAATCGGCTTCAATCCGCTGCTCGGGCTGCCGATCGTTATTTCCTGGATCGTGGTCGGCGCCTTCAAGCGGCTCTGGGCGGTGCCGGCCGCTCTCGCAGCCTTCGTGCTGGTGCTTGCCTTCGGCGTCGATATTCCCGACGGCGCCTTCGCTTCGCTCGAGCGATCGCTGGTGCCGACGGTGGAAATCGTCCGGCCGGCGTTCAACCTCGGCGCTTTCATCTCGATCGCGCTGCCGCTGTTCATCGTCACCATGGCCTCGCAGAACATTCCGGGCATCGCGGTGCTGAAGGTCAATTTATACGACCCAAAGCCTGGTCCGCTCTTTGCCGTCACCGGTTTCTTCTCGCTGCTCTCTGCGCCGTTCGGCGGCCACGCCGTCAATCTGGCGGCGATCACGGCCGCTATGTGCGCGGGCCACGATGCCCATGCCGATCCGAAGCGGCGCTATTGGGCCTCGCTGATCGCCGGCGTCGGTTATGTCATCCTCGGACTGCTTGCCGGCGCGGTGACGGCCTTCGTGGCGCTCGCGCCTCCCGTGCTGATCGAGGCGGTGGCGGGGCTGGCGCTGGTCGGCGCCTTTTCGTCCTCGGCGATGTCGGCTTTCCAGGCGCCGGAATCACGCGAGGCGGCGGCGATCACCTTCCTTGTCACCGCATCCGGCGTGTCCTTCGGCGGTATCTCAGGCGCCTTCTGGGGATTGATCGCCGGCGGGCTGATGCTGGGGCTGTTGCGCCTGGTGAAGATGTCGAAAGATCGCGCGCAGCCGAAGTAACGAAAGACGAGCGGACCGCGAGGGCTTGTCAGTTCTGCCGCCCGAGGTTATAAGCGCGGGCATGAAGACCACAGGCGCCAGAATTTCCGACACGATTGCACGCGGCCGCATCGCCCTGCGTGACAACTCGCGCGCCCTGACCTCGCTTCTTCTTCTCGGCCTTACGCGCGGTTGCCGGGTCCTGTGAGGAGCGCCCGGCGGCCGAAAGCCCGCCCGGCCATCGCTCCTCGCGACTCATTCCAAAATTGACCTAACGACCGACGAAGGTCCGCATTTGTTTATCGCCAAGCCCGATGCGATCGGCTAAGAGGCGGGGCAAATGCCGGACGAGGAGACAAGATAATGGACAACACCACCAGCCGATCCTCCGCCAAGGGCATGCCCGATGCCGCGGTGAAATACCGGCCCTATCCGCAAGTCAACATTGCCGACCGGACATGGCCGACGAAGACCATCACCAAGGCGCCGGTCTGGTGCTCGGTCGACCTGCGCGACGGCAACCAGGCGCTGGTCGACCCGATGGGCCATGACCGCAAGGCGCGCATGTTCCATCTGCTGCTGGAGATGGGCTTCAAGGAAATCGAGATCGGTTTCCCCTCGGCTTCACAGACGGATTTCGACTTCGCCCGCTGGTGCGTGGAAGAGGGCAGCGTGCCCGACGACGTCTCCCTGCAGGTGCTGGTGCAGTGCCGCCCGGAGTTGATCACCCGCACATTTGAGGCATTGGAAGGGGCAAACCGGCCGATCGTACATTTCTACAATTCGACCAGCGAGCTGCAGCGCCGCGTCGTTTTCGCCAAGGATGTGCAGGGCATCAAGCAGATCGCGGTCGATGCCGCCAAGATGATCACCGACATGGCGGCCAAAGCCGGTGGCGGCTATCGCTTCGAATATTCGCCCGAAAGCTTCACCGGCACCGAGCTGGAGGTGGCGCTGGAAATCTGCAACGCCGTCATCGAGGTGGTGAAGCCGACGCCCGACAACAAGCTCATCATCAACCTGCCTTCCACGGTCGAGATGGCGACTCCGAACGTCTATGCCGACCAAATCGAATGGATGTGCCGTAATCTCGACAACCGCGAGAATCTGATCGTCTCGCTGCATCCGCATAATGATCGGGGTACAGGCATCGCCGCCGCCGAATTGGCCTTGCTGGCCGGCGCCGACCGCGTCGAAGGCACGCTGTTCGGCAATGGCGAGCGCACCGGCAATGTCGACGTCGTCACCATGGCGCTCAATATGTTCACGCAAGGCGTCGATCCCGGGATCGACTGCTCGAACATCGAGCGCATCAAGGAAGTGTTCGAATATTCGAACCAGATGGCGATCGCCGAGCGTCATCCCTATGTCGGCGAGCTGGTCTATACCGCCTTCTCCGGTTCGCATCAGGATGCGATCAACAAGGGCATGAAGGCTGCGCAGGTTGCCAACGATCCGGTGTGGGAAGTGCCGTACTTGCCGATCGATCCGCGCGATGTCGGCCGTTCCTACGAGGCGATCATCCGCATCAACTCGCAGTCCGGCAAGGGCGGCATCGCCTATATCCTGCAGCAGGATTACGGGCTCAACCTGCCGCGCAACCTGCAGGTCGAGTTTCGCGAGGACATCCAGCGCATCACCGACGTAGAGGGCAAGGAGCTTCCCTCGAAGCGCATCTACGATCGTTTCATCGAGCGTTACGTGACGCAGCCGGAGGCGCGCCTGAAATTCGTCGACCACCACACCTATCCCGACACTGAGCGCAAGGGCCAGCGGATCGTCGCTGCCGAGATCACCGACAATGGCGAGATCAGGCGCATCGAAGGGCGCGGCAACGGCCCGATCGACGGCTTCATCAACGCGCTGTCGCACTATCTCGGTATCGAGATGTCGGTCGAGGACTATTCCGAGCATTCGCTGCAGCACGGCTCGAACGCGGCGGCAATCTCCTATGTCGAAACCTCCTATCCCGGCGGCAAGCTCTTCGGCGCCGGCATCAATACCAACATCGTCGCGGCATCGCTTGAGGCGATCGTTTCGGCGGCCAACCGGGTGCTCGAAGTGAGGGCCGGCAGGGCCTGATCGAATAGGTTCAGGCCGCGATCGTTTTGCTACGACGCGGCCTCACGATTAGGTTCGCTTCGTTTGGTCTGTAATGAAAGGCGTGCCGTGTGGCCCCCTCATCCGACCCTGCGGGCCACCTTCTCCCGCTGGGGAGAAGAGGGGGCGAGCGTGCGCCCACCGTCCTTTCGGCGCCCTTTTGCTGATGAGAGGAATCGAGACGCTGCGGCATTTCCTCTTCTCCCCAGCGGGGAGAAGGTGCGCCGGCAGGCGGATGACGGGGCCGCTGGCGCTGACAGATCACGTCAAATCGCGGTGGCGATCTCCATGGCGAGCTGGCCGAGGGTTGCCTCGGCGGAGGGGCCGGCGAGGACATAGGATGTGCCGGCATTGTGCCAGGTCACCAAGCCGATCTCGTCCTTGATCGTTTCCTTGAAGTCGTCGGTCTCAGGCGGCTGGGCGTCCTTGCGGAAGCAGATCGAGATGATGTCGCCATCATTGTTGGAATAGACGAGCTGCCCGACGGGGCGGCTGTCGCCGAGAATGACGCGGGCTCCCTGGAAAGTCCAGGATTCGCCGCTGAGATCGGGAACACGGAAGGGCACGCCGATCGCGGTCGTCAGCCAGCTGGAGATTTCTTCGGCCTGTGAGGCCGGCACTTCGACAAGGTGACGCGGCTGGCGGATCAGCAGGCGCTGATAGGCGGTGACGTCGCTCAGCCAGTCACTGGTATTGGCCGGCGCCGTGGCGGAGGTCGTGGTGGCAATTTGATCTGCATCCGGGGCGGCTCCGGCAAAGTAGCCAATGCCGCAACCGACGACGAAGAGGATAAGAGCGGCTGCCAGCGCCTGTGGGCCGCTCGGGGCCAGTTTCACCTGCGGACGCGTGGCGCGCTGGGCGACCGGCGTCTTTGGCGGCTGCGTGCTCTTGATCGAGCGGACAAGGGCGAGGGGCACCGGCTCCTTCAGCACATCGTCGAGCCGGCGGCGGCCGAAATCGGCGCCGTGGCGCAGCTTTTCGTAGAGCCGGCGCGCATTCTCGTCGCTTGCCAGGCGCTGCTCCAGTTCGTGGCGCTGTTCGGGCGAGACCTCGCCATCGAGAAGCGCGGTGAGCTGAGCTTCGAGCGGCAATTTCCTAAGATCGAGCAATTTAGTACCTGTGGATCGGGTGGGTGCCGGCAAGTCCGGCGAAATGCAACCTTGCCGTGGCAAGTTGGGAGACGACGCTTGCCGCGGAAATGCCCATAATGTCGGCTGCCTGCTGATAGCTGTGCCCCTCGACATCGACGAGCAGGAAAATCGAGGAAACGCCGTCCGGCATTTCGGCGATCATGCGGTGGATGGCGTCGGGATCGACCGAAGCCGAGCGTTCGCGCGCAGCCTCTCTGATATCGGTGACGTTGCCGCGGGCCGACGCTTTCGGCTTGCGCTTGCGGCTGTCCTCGGCCCACTGCTGGCGCGCAAGCATGTAGATCCAGCTTTCCAGCCGGCCTTCGCCGTTCCATTGATGCCCCTTGGCAATGGCACGCAGACAGACAGCCTGGACAAGTTCGTCGGCCACGCCAGCTTCGCCCGCGAGCGTGATCGCGAAGCGGCGAAGGTGGGGCAGGAGGCCGACGAGATCACGCCGGAGGTCGATGGTTGTTGCGGGCTGACGCATTGTCTATCCAAGAAGCATTCACAATGGTTTCGCGGACGATGGGATCGCCATCAGACGCGAAACCGGCTTGATCGGCACCGAAGATGCATGTGCTTTATGAAGCAAATCTACTGCACTTCGCAAGCATTCGGTCATCTTATCCCCTTTCCCAAGGGGTTTTCGTAATCTAGCCCGCAAAACTTGCGTCAATATGTCCTGTAGCCGTTCAAGCTTTGCAGCAGGGCGCGATAGGCCCAGCTCTCTTCGCCGCCGCGGTCGCGAATTTCGACGAGCTGAACACGAGCCCCCTGGATGTCTCCCTGTTCCACCAGCGCCATGCCCATATAGGAGCGGGCGAGGATATAATTCTCATCTGCCTGAATCGCCTTGCGGTAATAGGACATGCCGAGCTCCATGCGGCCCGCCTTGCGATTGGCATAACCGAGATAGTTCAGGATGCGCGGGTCGTTCTGATTGCGCGCAAGGTCGAGCACGGTGATGGCATTCTCATACTGACCGGCATAGGCGAATTCGCGGGCGAACTTATAGAGATCGTCATCGTTGAAGCTGCTCTTCTTCGGGGTGACGCATTCCTTCTTGGCCTTGTCCCAGACCTTGCCGCCGGTGCAGGTCTTGGTGGTCTCGGTCTTCGGCGGCGGATTGGTGTCATCGTTGCCGCCGCCGACCGCGAAAGCGGCCGTCGCAATGCCGAACGCAAACCCGGCGGCAAGTGTCGCTCTGCAGAGGCGATGAAAGGGGGAGGTCATTGGCGGCTCCGTTCTGATGCGATGCAGTTGCGCGGATTGTACGCTTACCGGTAAAAATACCAAGAGGGTAAGCCGCCTCCACGACAAATGTTGCGGCGGTGGTGGGGCGCTTTTCGAGATTGCTTCAAGTGGTGCACAGAAAGAGTCCGAAATCTGAGCTAAGGCGCGAAAATGTCGACGCTTTCCGGCATCACCGCGTCACCCGTCCTATTCAGGCTGAAGCGCTCGCCAGTGAGTTCCCAGGCGCCCGGAGCACCATCGATGAAGAAGAGATTGTAGGCAGCCGGCGGCTTGACGCTGCCCGGTCCCTGTGAGGCCGAGGCGATGCCCACGACCGGAACCGGCTGCACCTGTCCGCGCAGCCAGTGCAGCGTATTCAGATGCGTGTGGCCGTGCAGCACGAGCTCGGCGCCGCCGGTCGAAATCACGGCCGCGAAGCGGCGGATGCCGATCATGCGCTTGTGGAAGGCGGTGGCGCCGCGGATCGGCGGATGATGGATCATGACGACGCGGAAGAGGCCGGCTTCGCCGGCCGCGCGTAGCATGTTCACTGTTTCGCGGGCCTGCCTGGCGCTGAAAAATCCCGAGGCGGCGAAGGGTGGCGTGGCGACTGCCGTGGAGCAGCCAACGATCGCAACTTTGTCGCGGACGCGCAGATAGGGAAAGATGCGGCGGTCTTCCTGCCATTGCGGCGGGGCGAGGTCGCCGCGGACATAGTCGTACCAGGCGCGCATCGACTTCTCGTAGGCGCCCGGCACATAGGCGTCGTGATTGCCGGGGACGACCGAGGTGTCGGCGGGATCGCCGAGCGCGCGTAGCCAGGCGGCGGCGGCGCGGATCTCGATGCCGCTCGCCAAGTTGACGAGATCGCCGGTGACGGCCAGGTGATCGGCCTGACGAGCGCGGATGTCGTCGAGCAGCAGATCCAGCGTGCTGCCGAAAAGGTGCTTGCGTCGATTTCGATGCCAGTTCACAAAGCCGGTTATGCGTTTTGAAAACAGCTCTTGAATGGAAAGACGGGGCAGCGGTCCGAGGTGGACGTCGGAAATATGCGCGAGCTTGAACATGCTACGAGACATAGACCAGCTTATTGACAAATCAAACACATCCGGCGCGACGAAGAGCCGAAACGGAACGATCGTGGATAAAGAGAAGCGGCCCCCTCACATCAGGTTCGCCTTGCGCCTCCTGCATGTCTATTTCTCCTTCGCTCGCGGCATGACGATGGGTGTCAGGGCCGCCTGCTTCGACAAGGAGGGCCGGATTTTCCTCGTACGCCACAGCTATATTGGTGGCTGGCATATGCCTGGCGGCGGGCTGGAGCGCAATGAAACGGCAGAAGAAGCGCTGGTCAAGGAATTGCGCGAGGAGGGCAACCTCAGGATCATCGGCAAGCCGCAGCTGATCCAGGTCTATTACAACACCAGCACCACAAGACGCGATCACGTCGTGTTCTACCGGGTGACCGTCGAGCAGACCGCGCCGCGGCCGCCGGACTGGGAGATTTCCGACAGCGGGTTCTTTTCGCTCGACAGCCTGCCCGAAGGCACGACCGAGGCGACGTATCGCCGCCTCGCAGAACTTCGTGGCGAGCAGGAGCCCGATCACCGCTGGTGAGAAGCTTCAGGCATTCAGCTTGGCGCGGCCATGCGGGCTGTCGAGATCGAGCCCCGGGCCGACGGGCACGATGCCGGTCGGGTTGATCGTCTTGTGGCTGCGGTAATAATGCTGCTTGATGTGCGTCAGGTTGACCGTCTCGGCAACGCCTTCGGTCTGATAGAGGTCCCTGAGATAGCCGGGCAGGTTGCGGTAATCGGCGATGCGGCGAATGTTGCACTTGAAGTGACCGACATAAACGGGGTCGAAGCGCACCAGCGTCGTGAAGAGGCGCCAGTCGGCCTCGGTCAATCTGTCGCCGAAGAGGTAGCGGCACTTGCCCAGGCGTTCGTCGAGAATAGCGAGCGTTTCGAACAGCTTGCCGACATTTTCCTCGTAAGCTTCTTGAGTTGTGGCGAAGCCCGCCTTGTAGACGCCGTTATTGACAGTGTCGTAGACAGTGGCGTTCAGCGCGTCGATTTCGGCACGCAGATCCTCCGGATAATAATCGGCCTTCGAGCCCGTTAGTGCGTCGAAGGCGCTGTTGAACATGCGGATGATCTCGGCCGATTCATTGTTGACGATCGTGCCGGTCTTCTTGTCCCAGAGGACGGGAACGGTGACGCGGCCGGAATATTGCGGATCGGCCTTGACGTAGATCTGCCAGAGGGTGGCGGCGCCGAACAGGTGATCGCCGGTGGCGCCGTCACCGACCGTGAACTCCCAGCCGTTTTCGAGCATCAGCGGGTCGACGACGGAGACGGATATCAGGTCCTCAAGCTTCTTCAGCCGGCGGAAGATCAGGGTGCGGTGCGCCCAGGGGCAGGCGAGCGAGACATAGAGGTGATAGCGCCCGGGCTCGGTCTTGAAGCCGCCGCTGCCTGAAGGTCCTGCGGCGCCGTCTGCCGTCACCCAGTTGCGGAACTGCGAGGGCTGCCGTTTGAACTGGCCCTTGCTCGCCTTCGTGTCGTACCCGACGTCATGCCAGACGCCATCAACCAGCATTCCCATTATCCTCATTCCCCAATTCGCGTGTCGAGATCGAAGTTAGCTGAGATAGTGGGGCTTTGCAGGCGGTAAAGATTGAACAGTGCGTCACGCCGTTCATGCGCGGCATGATCCGCAGTGCTGCGGGTGCATTTTGCGTTGGACGACGGAAATTTTTCCTGCTATCGGCCTTTTCACGATTTGAGAGACCTGCCTGATGTTCATTTCCAGAAACCCGCGACGACGCTGATGCTCCCGAACGCCCAGGGCGTGTTCGAGACCCATCAATCTGTCCATCCGGTTTCTGTCATCATGTACAAGCACGATCTCGTCTATTTCACCGAAGACGCGTCTCATGACGCCGCCATTGAACACATTAACGAAGAAGCCTTCGGTCCGGGCCGGTTCACGCGTGCCGCCGCGCGCATCCGCGAGCAGGGGCCGCATGATCCTTCCCTTTCCTTCATCTGCGCCGATGATGGCGAGACGATCGCCTCCGTGCGCATGACGCCGGTGCTGGCAGGCACGGTGAAGGGGCATCTTCTCGGCCCGCTTGCAGTCCGACCCTCGCACAAAAATATAGGCATCGGTCGGGAACTGGTTCGGATCGCGGTGGAAGCTGCACGGCGCAAGGGTTCGGAAGCAGTCATCCTCGTCGGCGATCCACCCTATTACGGCCCGCTGGGTTTCGAGAAAGTGGCCTATAACGCGCTTGCCTTTCCCGGCCCCGTCGATCCCGGCCGGGTACTCGTCGTTCCGATTGCCGAGGGCGTGCACGAGCGGCTGAAGGGCATCATTGCTTGGCGTGATAAGTCTTTTTAGAGGCTTTTCCGAAGGAAACTGCGCGTTGGCCTTGCGGGAAATCCTCGAGTTCACCGAAGACTTCATAGCCCTGCCGCATATAGGCGTGGAGAGCCTGCGGGTTGAACGGATCGATCCAGGCGCCGCGGCACCCCCGAGCTTTCGCCTCTTCTTCCGCCTTTGCGAGTATTCTGCCAGCAAGAACGGTGCCGCGCAGCGTATCGGGGATATGGAGCATCTGGGTGAAGAGCCAGCCCCAGGCGGTATAGCCCGAAAGGCCGCCGGTCACCTTGCCGTCTGTATCGCGGATGAGGATGGCGAGCGGACGGCGATCTGAAGGGCCAACATCGCTATCGTTGAAAGCCGAGAGCGCGTCGGTGATCACCGCGAGTTCCTCGGGGGATGGCGAAGGCGGTGAGTTCGACGTCCGGCATAACTACCGGCCCTCGCGCCACCACATGGCGCCGAAGGCGAAGAGCAGGATGCCGACGCCGGCGAAGCCGGCAAAGAGCGGCAGAGTGTTGATGCCCTTCAGGACGGTCTCATTGGTCATGCGGATCATCATGCGATCCTGGTCGGAGACGCGGACTTGGCCCCGCACCGGCAGGATCGGCGGGACGCTGACCGCGCCACTTTCACTGACGACGCGGGTAACGAGGCCCTTGCTTCTATCGGTAACCGGCCTCAGCACATCCGTCGTCGAGATCATCGCCTTGAATTCCGGCGCATCGACGGCACCGATGTGAACGAGCGTCGAAAGCGGGCCGTTGCGGATTTCGAAGAGGCCGATCTCGTCCATCCGCTTCTCCGCCTTGTAGAGCCCGGGCTCAGTCTGGGTGAGCGGCAGGGTTTCGGTCTTGCCGGAGGGATAGCGCACCGTGGCGTTGCCTGGATTGTCGCCAATCGTCTGGCGGGTAACTTCAAGAGTGCGGCCGGAGGCGCGCGCAGTCAGGGCTTCTTCCTCCAGCGCCGGTTCCTTCATCAGCCAATGGGCGACGCGGCGATAGAGCGAGACATTGGGGCCGCCGCCTTCGAAGCCGCGCGCCCAGAGCCAGCCCTGATCGGAGAGCAGCATGGCGACGCGGCCTTGGCCGGAGCGGTTCAGCACCAGAAGCGGGTGGTTGTCGGCACCGAGCATGATCGTCTCGCCTTCAGGCTTCTCGACGTCGACGCTGCGGAACCAGCGGCCCCAATGCGGCGGATCCTCGCCCGAACCGTCCAGGCCACGCGTGACGGGGTGTTTGCGACCTTCCTCGGAAAGGCGGGGATAGAAGGCTTTCTCGATCATCTGGCCGGTCGGCATTGCCGGCAGCACCGCGGAAAGCGGCGTCACCGCGATGGAATCGGGGCCGGCATGTTCGGGACCGGCGGCGACCAGCAGCGCGCCACCGTTTTCGACATATTGCGCGATGTTGTCGTAATAGAGCAGCGGCAGCACACCACGATGCTGGTAGCGATCGAAGATGATCAGGTCGAAATCCTTGATCTTGTCGACGAAGAGCTCGCGCGTTGGGAAGGCGATCAGGGAGAGCTCGTTGATCGGCGTGCCGTCCTGCTTCTCCGGCGGGCGCAGAATGGTGAAGTGGACGAGATCGACAGAGGCGTCGGATTTCAACAGGTTGCGCCAGGCGCGCTCGCCGGCATGCGGCTCGCCGGACACGAGCAGGACGCGCAGATTCTGCCGGATGCCGTCGATGACGTGGACGGCCCGGTTGTTGGCGGCGGTGACTTCGCCCGGAAGCTCCGCGACGGAAAATTCGAGGACGTTGCTGCCGCCGCCCGGCACCTTGAAGGAGAAAGGTGTGTCCTGGCCGGGTGTCGCCCGCAGGGTGGCAATCTCGTTGCCGTTCAGCTTCACTGTGACATCGGCGGTGCCGCCGGGGCTCGGGCCGTCATCGAAGACGCGCAGAATGACCTGCTGCTCCTCGTTGACAATGCCGAAACGCGGGCCCTTGATGACTTCGATGCGGCGATCGAATTCGTTTGCCTTGCCGGTCACGAGGCCGTGGATCGGCGCGTCGAAAGCGAGTGCTTGATTGGCGGCAGGAACGTCATGGATTTCCCCGTCAGTCAACATGATGGCGCCGCCGACGCGGGCAGGCGGGACATCGGCGATGTTCGCCGACAACGCGTCGAACAGACGGGTGGCAGGCACGTCGGAGTTGACGTCGCCTTCGACATCGACGAAGCGGGGTTCTATCTGGGGAAAGCGGGCAAGCTGTCCCTTCAAGGCCGCAAGCGCCTCGTCGGTCATCGCTATGCGGTCGGGCGTCTGCTGGCTCTGGCTGCGGTCGACGATGACGGGGACGATCGTCGACAGTTGATCGCGGTCTTCCTGCAGCAGCACGGGATTGGCAAGAGCGGTCAGCAGCGCCGCCGCTGCCAGCGTTCTGATCCAGGCGCCGCGGATACCGCGCCAGATCGCAAAAGCGGCGATGAGGGCGCTGACGGCGGCAAGTGCGGCCAGAATCGGCCAGGGCAGGAAGGGCGAAAAATCGAAGGTCATCTCATTGCCCTAACCGTTCGAGCAGGTCGGGAACATGAACCTGGTCGGTCTTGTAGTTGCCGGTCAGCATGTACATCATGATGTTGACGCCGGCGCGGTAGGCATATTCACGTTGCGCTTCATCGGATGGAACGGTCGGCAGCATCGGCACCCCGTTGTCATCGACTGCCCAGGCGCCGGCGAAATCATTTCCGGTGATGAGGATCGGCGAAACGCCGTCGGCCGTTGCTGCCGATTTTTCGCTTGGCTCGCGACCGCCCTGCCGGGCCTCGATCCAGAGGGCACTGCCGGCATAGCGACCGGGAAAGCTCGACAGGAGATAGAAGGATTTCGTCAGCACGTGATCTGATGGCACCGGCTCGAGCGGCGGAATGTCGAGATTGGCCAGGATTGCCTGCAGCCTCTCGCCGTTGGCACTGACATTCCCGCCATTGTCCAGGGCGCTGATCTGGTCACGCGTGTCGAAAAGCACCGTGCCGCCATTGCGCATATAGGCGTCGATGCGGCTGATCGCCGCCGACGACGGCATCGGCGCCGTTGCCGACACCGGCCAATAGATGATCGGATAGAAGGAGAGCTCGTCCTTGGTAAGATCGAGACCCACGGGCGGCGCCGGTTCTAACGTGGTGCGGAAGGTCAGGAACTGGGTCAGACCTTCAAGGCCGCGATCCGATATATTGTCGACTTCCTGCTCGCCCGTGACGACGTAGGCAAGATGCGTGTTATCAAGTCGCTGCAGGATGAGATCATCGCCAGGCCGGGAGTCGTCGGCATGAAGCGTGCCGGGCTGTGCGAGAAGGCCTGCCGCAACGGCGATCGCGATCATCGCCGCCGTGCGACCAGCCGGGCGCAACCTCGAGAAGGCGCCGTTCATGAAAAGCACGATCAGGCTATCGGCCAGCAGCAGCAGAAAGGCCGCGAGAAAAAGCGCAGGTTTTGCCGACCAGCTTTCGCCGCCGATCAGGCCTTCACGCACTGCATTTATCCCCGTCGCGTCGAGCGGCTTCAATTCGGCATTCTCCGGCAGCACGTTCAAGGAGGTGAAACCATCCTCGGAGCCGTAGAGCCCCGGCGGGTTGTCGAAATTCGCCGTCGGCTCGACTCCGGCTTTCGGAATGAGCGGCCGCGCCGAACCCGTCTCGGAGACGAGCGTGCCCTTGGCCGTCAGCATGCGGAAGGGCGGCAGGGTTTCGGAGACACGTGCATTGCCGCGCGTTTCCGAAGTCACGCCGCCCGAGCGTGATATCTGCAGAAGGTGGCGCAGCATATCGACGAAAGTGCCCGAAATCGGCAGATCGGACCAGGTCGCTTCCGCGGTAACATGGAAGAGGACGATCTGGCCGGATGCGAGCTGTTTCATCGTGACCAGCGGCGTGCCGTCGGCGAGGCTTGCCCAGGTGCGTTCGGCAAGGTCGGGTGTCGGCTCGGCGAGCACCTGCCGTTTGATGACGACATCAGCGGGTCGCGGTATGCCCGCGAATGGCCCGGTGCTCGGAAATTCGGCAAGCGACTGTGGCTCGCTCCAGGACAGGGTGCCGCCCAGCGCCCGTTCTCCCTGGCGCAGGATGACCGGAATGAGCGGATCGTCGGCAGGGGCCGCCGCCATGCGCGGACCGGCGAAACGCAGGAGCATGCCGCCGTTCGATATCCAGCGCGTCAGAGGTTCGTAGGTCTCCTCCGGCAGGCGGCCGATATCGGCCATGATGATGATCGAAGGGTTGCTGACGAGAAGTTTCGGTATCGCGACGGCCAGATCTGAATCTGTAGGCTGGATGAGATCAGCATAGGGCTGCAGCGCCCGCTGGATGTAGTAGAGCGGCGAGAGCAGCGGTTGGAATTCATCGGCTCCGGTACCTGACAGCAGGACGACGCGTCGGCGCTTGAATGCGTCGTCGAGCAGGTGGACCGCGCCGGCCGTCGCGCCGCTGTCGACGCTGATGCGGGCGAAATCGTTACGCATCTCGAAGGGAGCGGTGATCGAACTCGTGGCGACGCTCTGGCCGGGGCGGAAATCTGCCCTGCCGTTGGCGATCGAGCGGCCCTGGGCATCGACCGCGTTCAACGCCACGGATGCGGGGCGCGAACTGTCGAGCCGCGTGACCTTGACTGTCATGGCGTCGGCCGCATTGTTGGCCCCGGTGACGGCAACTGTTCTCGTGGCATCGCCTGCGATCAGGCGCAGATCGGCGGGCTGGAGCTCGGCAAGCCTGCGCACCGTCGGGTCATCGGTCGTGGCGGCGGCACCATCGGTGAGGAAGGCGAGAGTGCCGGGCTTGACGCCGTTCAGAGCCGCGCGCAGCGCCTGAAAAGCGCGCTCGCGGTCCGGGACCAGCGGCCGCGGTTCCGCCGCGCGCAACTTGTCACGGGCGCTCGCTGCCGTGCCCGGCACGGCGTCGTTTGTGGGATCGGCGGTGAAAGTGATCGACACGGGCATACCTGCGGATTCCGCATCGTCTACCAGCGCGTCGGCGGTCTGGATGCGACGCTCCCAATCGGGCGCCGCCGCCCAGCTGTTGTCGACGAAGAGCACGAGCGGGCCGCCCGATGCGAGCGAATTGGTGCGCGGATTGAAGACGGGATCAGCGATCGCAAGGATGATCACGGCGGCGAGCAGCATGCGCAGCAGCGTCAACCACCAGGGGCTTTGCGCCGGCGTTTCCTCGCGCTTCAGCACCGACGCAAGGATCTTCAGCGGCGGAAAGACCTCCGTTTTCGGACGCGGTGGCGTCAGCCGCAACAGCCACCAGATGACCGGCAAGGCTATGAGAGCGCCGAGAATGGCGGGATAGGCGAAAGCGAAGGGAAGGGCGTTCACAGCTGCCCTCCATGTGTTGCCTTGGCCGGCATGCCGGAGAGATACATATGCACCGCGACCAGCGCTTCGGAGGCAAGATGATCGGTGCGGTGGGTCGTGAAGGTCCAGCCGAGGTGGCGTAGCGACTGGCCGAGGCTCTCCCTTCGGGCGAGGTAGGCGTTGCGATAGGCCTCGCGGATGTGTTCGGCGCGGC
The DNA here is from genome assembly GCF_900094625.1 of Rhizobium aethiopicum. Classification (GTDB taxonomy): domain Bacteria; phylum Pseudomonadota; class Alphaproteobacteria; order Rhizobiales; family Rhizobiaceae; genus Rhizobium; species Rhizobium aethiopicum. The sequence goes on from NZ_FMAJ01000002.1 coordinate 157,202, forward strand.
CGGAGATGAGCTTGGTCCCCGTCTCCGGATCGGCGAATTCGGTGCGGCCGCTATAGGGAAATATCTCTTCGGCCGGGTCTGATATCTCGACGACGTGGCCGTGCAGGCCGCGGCGGGCAAGCGGGCCGAGCCGCTCCATGATTGCAGGCGCGTCGTCGAGGAAGTCGCCGATGAGCACGAGATCGCTCCAGCCGCGGATCATCCCAGTTTCCGGCAGACCGCCCGCCAGCGGCGCGTGCACGAGTGCGGCTGCGAGGCGTTCGGCGGCATTGCGGGTGGAGGCAGGCTCCATGATGCCAGGGCAGCCGATGCGCTCGCCGGAGCGGGCGAGGATTTCGGCAAGCGCCAGCATGACGACCAGCGCCCGGCTTTCCTTGGAGACGGTGCCATAGCTCGATTTGTACATCATCGAGGGCGACATGTCGCACCATAGCCAGATGGTGTGCGCCGCCTCCCATTCGCGCTCGCGCACATAGGTATGGTCGTCGCGGGCGGAGCGGCGCCAATCGATGCGCGACAGGCTCTCGCCCTCGGCATAGGGCCGGAACTGCCAGAAATTCTCGCCGATGCCGCGCTTGCGGCGGCCATGCCAGCCGGCGATCACAGTGTTGGCGATGCGCTTGGCTTCCACCAGGCAGTCCGGCATCAGGGCCGCCCGCTGCCTGGCGCGGGAAAGGGCATCGCTGCCTGACGTCGGATTGACGATCTGTCCGATAGATGCCACGCGTCCGGCTTCCTTATCCCTTTGCCTGCCTGACCAGCCCGGCGATGACGTCGCGCACCGACATGCCTTCGGCGCGGGCGGCGAAAGTCAGCGCCATGCGGTGCTGGAGAATGGGTTCGGCGAGCGCGAAGACATCGTCGAGGGACGGGGCGAGACGGCCTTCATAGAGCGCGCGGGCGCGCGCGCAGAGCATCATTGCCTGGCCAGCACGCGGGCCTGGACCCCAGGCGACGTTCTTGTCGGTCGAGGCATTGCCCTGGCCGGGACGGGCGGAGCGCACCAGTGAAAGGATGGCGTCGACCACCGTCTCGCTCACCGGCATCTGGCGGACCAGGGCCTGGATCTCGATCAGCCGCTGCGCATCGATGACGGCTTCCGGTCGGGTTTCGCTGAGGCCTGTCGTCTCAAGAAGGATCTGGCGCTCGGCCGCGAGCTCGGGATAGTTGACGTCGACCTGCAGAAGAAAACGGTCCAGCTGAGCTTCGGGGAGGGGATAGGTGCCTTCCTGCTCCAGCGGGTTCTGGGTGGCGAGCACATGGAAGGGGGCCGGCAGGTCATAGCGCTGGCCTGCGATGGTAATGTGATATTCCTGCATTGCTTGCAGAAGCGCCGATTGCGTGCGCGGCGAGGCGCGGTTGATCTCGTCGGCCATCAGGAGCTGGGCGAAGACCGGGCCTTTGACGAAACGGAAGGAACGGCGGCCGCTGTCGTCTTGATCCATCACCTCGGAGCCCAGAATATCGGAAGGCATCAGGTCTGGCGTGAACTGGATGCGGTTGGCGGCAAGGCCGAGCACTTCGCCGAGCGTCGTCACCAGCCTGGTCTTGGCAAGGCCGGGGACGCCGACGAGCAGGGCATGGCCGCCGGAGAGCACGGCGAGAATGGTGTTCTCGACGACGCTTTCCTGACCGAAGATCACCTTCGAGACTTCTCCGCGGATGGCGGCGATATCGGAGAGCGCCTTCTCGGCGGCGGCGACGATCGCCTTTTCATCGAGGCTGGCTTCGGTCTTCATCATACCCATGGGCATCTCCAACGGCTGAAATCATTCGGCAGCGAATCGGCGGACTTATACATCTGCCTCATACTCGATAGAGTTATGGAGATGCGACGGGCTGACAAGTTCGCTTCAAATGACTATCTCGTGACTTCACTTCGTTAAGGACAAACCGGGACGGAAGAATGGCAGCCGAGGAAATCAGCGGAAAGGCGGATGCGGCGGGGCTTGCGGCGCTGATTTCCCGCGCGTCTGCCGAAAATAGCGGTAAAAAACGTGGCCTTCCGCCGGTCGAGCGATGGAATCCGCCTTTCTGCGGCGATATCGACATGGAGATCAGGGCTGACGGCACCTGGTTCTACATGGGTACGCCGATCGGCCGGCCGGCGCTGGTGCGGCTGTTTTCGACGGTGTTGCGCAAGGACGAGGATGAAAAGACCTATCTCGTAACTCCTGTGGAAAAGGTCGGGATCAGGGTCACCGACGCCCCTTTCATCGCCGTGGAAATGAGCGTGACGGAACGGGAGGGTCGTCAGGTGCTGACATTCCGCACCAATGTCGGCGATGTCGTGGAGGCGGGAGGAGAGCATCGGCTGCGCTTTGCCATTGCCGGCGGCAATGCTGAACTGAAACCCTATCTGCATGTGCGCGGGCGGCTGGAGGCGCTGGTGTCACGCGCGGTGATGTATGAACTGGCGGCACTCGGCGAGACGCTCGAGGTGGAGGGGCGGGCGATGTTCGCGGTCCGCTCCGCCGGCGAGGTCTTTCCCGTCATGCCGGCCGACGAACTGGATGTGCTTTCCCGATGAACGATGCGATCACCCAACGTTATCCGCTGTTTTCAGCAGCTGAATTCCGCCGCCGCGCGCTCAACCAGAATGGCGGGCCGATCGACCACGCCTGGCGCGATCATGGCGACCATGTCCTCAATCCGGATATTGTGGCTGAAGTGGCGACCTTCAAGCTGCGAGATGCAGCCGTACTCGTGCCCGTCGTCGACGACGGCGAGGAAGCGCGCGTGATCTTTACCAAGCGGACGGCGACGCTGCGCAAACATTCAGGCCAGATCGCCTTTCCCGGCGGTTCGATCGATCCGGCCGATATCTCGCCCGAAATGGCGGCGATCCGCGAGACAGAGGAGGAAATCGGCCTGCCCGGCTCCTTCGTCGAAACGGTCGGCAGGCTGCCGAATTATCTCGCCTCGACCGGTTTTCGCATCACGCCCGTGCTCGGCGTCGTCAAGCGGGGTTTTGCGCTGACGCTGAACCCCACCGAGGTGGACGATGTATTCGAGGTGCCGCTTTCTTTCCTGATGAACCCGGCCAATCACAGCCGCGACAGGCGCGTCATAGACGGCATAGACCGGCATTTCTACCGCATGCCCTATCAAACCAGGATGATCTGGGGCATCACCGCCGGCATCGTCCGCACGCTCTACGAAAGGCTTTATGCATGACCGGCATTGCCGACCAAGCATGGTTTCGCGATCCGGCGCTGGCCCGGGTTCTTGCGCTTCTCAATGCCGATGACGGGGAAGGGCGGGTGGTGGGCGGCGCGGTGCGCAACAGCCTGATGGGCCTGCCGGTCAGCGATATCGACATCGCCACGACGCTGACGCCCGAAATCGTCATGGAGCGGGCGGCGGCGGCCGGCATCAAGGCAGTGCCGACAGGACTGCAGCACGGCACGGTGACGCTCGTCATCGAAGGCAAGCCCTTCGAAGTGACGACGCTGCGCACCGATGTCGAGACGGATGGGCGCCGTGCCAAGGTCGCCTTCAGCACCGACTGGAAGGCCGATGCCGAACGCCGCGACCTGACGATCAACGCGCTTTATGCTGACGCCAGGGGCGAGGTCGTGGATCTCGTCGGCGGACTTGCCGATATCGAAACGCGCAACATCCGCTTCATCGGCGATGCGGCAAGGCGTATCGCCGAGGACCATCTGCGTATCCTGCGCTTCTTCCGCTTCTTTGCGTATTACGGTTCCGGACGGCCGGATGCCGAGGGTCTGAGGGCCTGTGCGGCGGCACGTTCGAAACTGAAGTCTCTGTCGGCGGAACGCGTCTGGTCGGAGCTTCGAAAGCTGCTTGGTGCGGCCGATCCCGGCCGGGCGCTCCTCTGGATGCGGCAGGTGGCGGTGCTGACGGAAATCCTGCCGGAATCGGAGCGGTGGGGGATCGATGCGATCCCTTCGCTGGTCGCCACCGAAAAGGCGCTCGGCTGGGCGCCCGATCCGCTGCTGCGCCTTGCGGCGATCGTACCGCCCGATGCGGTGCGGCTCACGGCGCTTGCGGCGCGGCTGAAGCTCTCGAATGTGGAAGCGGCCACTCTGAAAGCCTGGGCCATGGCGCCATCGGTCAACGACGAGATCTCGCCGGCTGCCTTCGAACGGCTGCTCTACCGCAGCGGCGCCGACGGCATCTCGACGCGGCTGAAGCTGGCGCTTGGCGTTGCGCGTGGCAAGGCCGAGGGCGATCTTGGCGAAATGGCGCGCTCGGCGCGGCTCGGCAGGCTCATGGATCGGGCCGCGAACTGGAAGAAGCCGCAGTTTCCCGTGAACGGCGGCGACGTGATCGCAGCCGGCATCGCGTCCGGCCCTCGCGTTGGCGAACTGCTAGCGGTGCTGGAGAATCAGTGGGTGGAGGAGAATTTCGCTGCTGATCGGAAGGTGCTGCTGGCCCGGCTGCAGAAGCTCGTTCAATAGGCAATCTGGCGCGCATCCGCTGGATGCGACGCTATGGTCGTTGTTGCCAGGGCTTAGGCACCGGCCGTCAGGCGGCGGTGGCCTCGTCGCGGATGCGTGCCTTGATATTATCAACCATGTTTTCACGTATGGTCGTTTCGCCGTGAGCAGTCTTCAGATGCTCGACGGCGCGGCGGACCACTTCTGCGTCATTATCCGCCCGGGTGTGCCAGGCGCAGCCGGGAACGAGCGTGCCGCATTCGAAAAGTCGCATGGTTTTCTCCTCTGTCTGGAACGCAACGGCCATCGCGCTTTCACGCGATTGATGAAATGTACGTGCGAAGAGAAGGTTCCGGCCGACAGGAGGTGACGACCGGAGAAGGTGGTTCAGTCGGGCATCGCCCAGGCTTTGTAGGTCTCCGAGAGATGGCCGCGCGTGTTGCTGTTGGCTGCGTCGTTTTGCAGATCCTCCGGCGACTTTCCACCAGCCAGCTGCAGTTTGACTTGCTCGATGAAGCAGGAGAGCGGCAGATCAGAGCCACTCTTGGCCCGCAGTTTCTCGGCGATGCGGACAAGGAACTCGGGTGTGTCGATGGCACGAGGTGTTTCCTGCACATCCGTAGACGCAGGCGAGCCGCTTTGTGTCGTCATGACAATCCTCCTCCGATTGTTACGCACGTACATATAAAGTTAGGACTCACTGAATTTTTATGAAGGTCCCTCAGCTCGAATAATCGATGAGATTTTACAGTTCACGGCCAGCGCACGACAGGCGGCAGCGAGGAAAGAATCGATTCGACGTTGCCGCCGGTCTTCAGGCCGAAGATCGTGCCGCGATCATACAGCAGGTTGAATTCGACGTAGCGGCCCCGGCGGATCAATTGTTCGTCGCGGTCGGCTTCCGTCCACTGCTTGTTGAAGTTGGAGCGAACAATCTTCGGATAGACCATGGCGAAAGCCCGGCCGACATCGCGCGTGAAGGCAAAGTCCGCGTCCCAGCCGCCAGCTCCTTCACTCGAATGTAGCCAGTCGTAGAAGATGCCGCCGATGCCACGGGCCTCGTTGCGGTGCTTCAGGAAGAAATATTCGTCGCACCAGGCTTTGTAGGCGTCGTAATCGGCAACGGCATGAGCGCGGCAGGCGATCTCCATTGCCTTGTGGAAGAGCTGGCTGTCCTCGTCCTCCTGCGTGCGACGGCGCGACAGCACCGGCGTCAGGTCGGCGCCGCCGCCGAACCAGCGGCTTGAGGTGACCACCATGCGGGTGTTCATGTGCACAGCCGGAACATTTGGGTTCACTGGATGGGCGATCAGCGAAATGCCCGACGCCCAGAAACGCGGATCGTCCTTGGCGCCGGGTATCTGGGCGCGAAAGTCCTCAGAGAATTCGCCGTGGACGGTGGAGGTGTGGACGCCGACCTTCTCGAACACTCGGCCTTCCATCATCGACATGCGGCCACCGCCGCCGGCACCGTTTTCACGCGACCAGTCCTTGGCCACGAAGCGGCCGGGCTCCTGGTCGGAAAGCGCGCCTTGCAATTCGTCTTCGAGAGCCTCGAAGGAGGCGCAGATCGTATCGCGCAGCCCTTCGAACCACTTGCGGGCGGCCTGCTTCTTTTCCTCGATATCGTCAGGCAAGCCGATCGGCAGTTCCGGTCTTTCCATGTCACGCCTCCGCGGCCGGCATCCTCTGTGGACACGACTCGCTCATTCCTCGTTGTCCGCCACATCTAACAGGTGGCGACGCCCCTCGCCAAGCCGAGGCGGGCCGGCCAGCACATTCAAGATTCGACTCGCAAATCGAGTATTTCGATACTACCTTTTCTGAAGAGGTAGGTTTGATGGCAAAAATCCCAGGACCTCCGTCCTTCGACGGCCTGAAGCGCAGAATGGCGAGACACCGGGCGGAAAATCCTCCCCGCAGGAAAGACCATTTTGTGCGCGAGACATATTGCCTCGCCCTTCTCGACGCCCGCGCCAAGGCGCGCGAATGGTTCGACGAATATCCGAAAGCCGCCTATTGGACCGAGGTGGAAAGCTGGCGCCAGCTCGAAGGTGACCGGATCGAATTCACCATGCGCCGCCTGCCTTCGGCCGACTGACGATCACTCCGCGACCGTCCGCACGCGGCTTTCGATGAGTAAGCCATTTTCATCCATGATGGGGTGCGCCACAGAGACGATGTGGGCGTTGATCCGCTTCAGGTCGCGCAGCATATCGAGATGCAGCGAGCTTGTCTGAAGGCTGTCGGCACGTCCGTCGCGCAGGCGCTCCAGATGGTGTTCGGCCGACTGTTTCTCCATGCGCCGCACCTCGACCTTCACCTCCATCATCTGACGGGCGAGATTGAAATCGCGGGTGACAAAGATCGTCTGGGCGACGCGCAGATTGTCGATCGTCAGGTCGAACAGCTTCCGCAATTCCTGATGACCGTCGTCAGAAAACCTGAGTCCGAGCGAGATCTTCTTTGATACCTGCTCCAGCAGGCCTTTTTCGATGATATCGCCCATATGTTCGAGATTGATTGCATAGTCTATGACCACGATCGAGCGCCGGGCGTTTTCGTCGCTGAGACCCTCGCGGCCGAGCTTCGAGAGATAGACCTTAACCGCCTGCTGCAACCTGTCGACGCGCTCTTCGAGGTTCGCGATCTCGGAGAGTTTGGATGGATCATTGCGTTCGAAGGCCTCGGAGACCCGGATCAGCATGCGCTCGATAATGTCCCCGATACCGAGCACCTCGCGGGTGGCGCTGGTCAGAGCGATGACGGGCGTCGAAAGCTCATGGGGATCCAGATATTTCGGAGCGTTGTCCGGCTCGGCCTGATCCGGCACCAGCCGGGTCATCAGTGTGGCGAGCGGTCTCGAGAAGGGCCAGGCGAGTGCGGCGAGCAGAAGGTTGAAGAGCAGATGCGCATCGACCGGGAGGTTTGAAGGCCCGAAGGGCAGCATCTGGATGAATTCCGCGCCGTAGCCTGCCAGTGGCAGGGCGATGACGCAGCCGAGCGCACGGACGGCGAGGTTGCCGAACGTGACGCGTCGTGCCGAGACCGGGCCGGACATCGTCGCGACGACTGGGGGTATCGCGCCTCCGAGATTGGCGCCAAGCACGAGCACGATGACGAGTTCGGCCGAAATCAGACCGGCCGAGGCGAGCGATAGAATGAGCACCACCACCGCCAGGCTCGATGATGAGACGAAGGCGAGCGCTGCCGAGAAAACCAGCGCCACGGGCAGGGCGCCGCCCAGCAGGCCGATGAAAGCGGCGAGAGCGGGAGATGCGCGCATCGGCTCGGTCGCAAGACCCAGGAGATGCAGCGACAACAGCATCAGGCCTATGCCGATCAGTGCTGCTCCGCCGCCCTGGCGGGTGCTGGAGCGGCCGCGATAAAGTACGATGCCGGCAAAAATCAGGAGGGGCGAGAGCCATTCGATCCCGGTCGCGACGATCCAGGCGGTAATCGCGGTGCCGACATTGGCGCCGAGCAGGACGATCTGGGCCATGCGCGGTTTTATCAGGTCACGTTCGACGAAAGAGGCTGTCATCAGTGCCGTCGCCGTGGAACTCTGCAACGCGATGGTCGCCAAGAGCCCGGACAGGAATGAGCGAAGGCCGCCGCGCGTGCCGGTCGCCAAACCTGTCCTCAGCCGGGCGCCGAAGGCCCTGGATACGCCGTCCTTCACCTGTGCGAGGCCGAACAGCAGCAATGCTACAGCGCCGAACAAGTTGATCATGATGATCGTGGAATCCATTTTCTTGTTTTTGTTCTGCTTTCGTCAGTTTAGAGTGGTGTTCGCCTGAGGCCGATCTTCCCAAGCTATTGAAAATGTGAAGATCGTGGAGATGTTTTTGATTGCCCGGCTAATAAATATACGCCGGTTTAGCGGATTGACAATGTCGATTTCCGACACTTAAGCAATATATCAGGCAATGCCGTCCGAGCAGGCGCCGGTCAGGCCCAGACTGTTTGGCGCATCGCCTCGCCGACGATCATCGCCGCGGAGACTGCGACATTGATCGAGCGCTGGCCTTCGATCATCGGAATGATGATACGGGCGTCGGCTCTCTCATGCACCTGGTCCGGCACGCCGGCGCTTTCCCGCCCGAAAAGCAGGATGTCATCAGGGCGGAAGGCGAAGTCGGTATAGCGATCCGCAGCCTTGGTGGAGGCGAGGATCAGGCGGCGGCCACTCGTGGCGCGCCAGGTCTCGAAGCGGTCCCAGCTGACGTGGCGGGTCAGCGCGGCAGCGGCGATATAATCCATGCCCGATCGTTTCAGGTTGCGGTCGGAGGCATCGAAGCCAGCGGGCTCGATGAGGTCGACGGCGAAACCGAGGCAGGCGGCAAGGCGCAGGATCGTGCCTGTATTGCCGGGAATGTCCGGCTGGTAAAGTGCCAGTCTGAGGTCCGTCATTCAGGCGCCGCCTGTTTGTTTCGATGCGGGAGGCCTAATACAACTGTGATTTCGGCGCAACAGGGCGCGGTTTGGCCCGGAAACGTTCAACATAGGCCAGTAGAGGGCTGGAAATTTCGCAATTTTCGCGTTATGCATGCACCTCTTTGAACGCCAGCAGGGAGGGCCACATGAATATTTTGCTCATTATGCGCTTTCCCGCCGTGATGCCGATCAAGGCGACATGGCGCCGCTAGAGCGGGCTTCTTTCTAAAACTTCCCTTTTGATCCATCGCGCGGCTAATTGAGCCTCGCCCCTTGAACGTTCGGTTCCCATATCTGCTTGCATGGCGCTGAGATGGCGCGAAGCCGGGAGCTGGAACGCTGGTGTTTCGGAGCAATTTCATGTTTGGCTGGTTCGAACAGCGACTCAATCCCTTTCCGAGCGCGGAGCCCGTGGCTCCGCCGAAAGGCCTTTTTGCCTTCTGCTGGCATTACAGCAAGCCGGCGGCGCCCTGGCTCGGCCTGATGGCCGTGCTGACTTCACTGATCGCCATCGGCGAAGTGGCGCTCTTCCAGTTTCTCGGCGATATCGTCGACTGGCTGACCAATGCCGATCGCGCCACCTTCCTGCAGACGGAAGGCCATAAGCTGTTCTGGATGGCGGCGCTGGTACTCGTCGGCTTGCCGCTGGCGGCCGGGCTCGATTCGCTGATCATGCACCAGATGCTGCTCGGCAACTATCCGATGATGGCGCGCTGGCAGATGCACCGCTTCCTGCTGCGCCACAGCATGACGTTCTTCGCCAACGAATTTGCCGGGCGCGTGGCAACCAAGGTGATGCAGACCTCGCTTGCCGTACGCGAAACGGTGATGAAGATTCTCGACGTCTTCGTCTACGTCGTCAGCTATTTCCTGACGATGATCATCGTCATTGCGGCGGCCGACTGGCGGCTGATGATCCCGATCCTCGTCTGGCTCGCCGTCTATGTCGGCATCGTCTCTTATTTCGTGCCGCGGCTTCGCAAGATCGCGGCGACACAGGCGGATGCGCGCTCGATGATGACCGGTCGGGTGGTCGACAGCTATACCAACATCGCCACCGTCAAGCTGTTTTCGCATGCGGGCCGCGAGGAAGTCTACGCCAAGGAGGGCATGGACGAGTTCCTGCAGACCGTGCACAAGCAGATGCGCAAGGTGACGCTCTTCCACATCAGCGTCTACCTGAACAACTGTGTCGCGCTCTTCGTCGTCTCGGGCATGTCGATCTGGTTCTGGCTGAACGGTGCGATCTCGGTCGGCGCGATCGCCATCGCCATCGGTCTTGCCATGCGCGTCAACGGCATGTCGCAGTGGATCATGTGGGAAGTCTCGGCGCTGTTCGAGAATATCGGCACGGTCTATGACGGCATGGAGATGATGAGCAAGCAGCACGACATCGTCGACAAGCCGAATGCGCCCGCGATGACGGCGAAGAAGGGCGCGATCCATTACGATCGCATCCGCTTCCACTATGGCAAGGGCAAGGGTGTCATCGACAATCTCTCGCTCGATATCAAGGCCGGCGAGAAAGTCGGCCTGGTCGGTCGCTCCGGCGCCGGCAAGACGACGCTGATGAACCTGCTGCTGCGCTTCTACGATCTGGAGGCGGGCCGCATCACGATCGACGGGCAGGATATATCAGGCGTCTCGCAGGAGAGCCTGCGTTCGCTGATCGGCGTGGTGACGCAGGACACCTCGCTGCTGCACCGCTCGATCCGCGACAACATCGCCTATGGCCGGCCGGAGGCGAGCGACGCCGAAGTGATCGAGGCCGCCAAGCGCGCCAATGCCTGGGAGTTCATCGAAGGCCTCGTCGACATGCAGGGCCGCCAGGGCCTCGACGCGCAGGTCGGCGAACGCGGCGTCAAGCTCTCCGGCGGCCAGCGCCAGCGTATCGCGATCGCCCGCGTCTTCCTGAAGGACGCGCCGATCCTGGTGCTCGACGAGGCGACCTCGGCGCTCGATTCAGAAGTCGAAGCGGCGATCCAGGAAAACCTCTTCGCTCTGATGGAAGGCAAGACGGTGATCGCGATCGCCCACCGGCTTTCGACGCTGACGGAGATGGACCGGCTGATCGTGCTCGACAAGGGCCGGATCATCGAGGCCGGTTCGCACGCCGAACTGATAGAAAGCGGCGGCATCTACGCCGACCTCTGGAACCGCCAGTCGGGCGGCTTCCTCTCCGATCACGCCGAAGAGGCGGAAGAGGCGGCGGAATAAATGAATGAGGCCCTCCCTGCGGAAGCGGGGAGGGCCCTCGGTGTGTTTTTCGTGCTTCCCTAGTGGCTGCGAGACTGGGTTGTCCGTCTCGGTTTATTCAAAGACTATCGGCCCAGTCGATCACGCGGTCATGTTCGACGATGACGATCGTGTTGGCGGCGGCGATCGTGCGCAGCGCCACGATGCGGCGGCGTTCCTCGCTATCGAGCCAGGCGGCGATGGCTTCGGTGACGATCACGTCGCGCGGCAGCGCCAGGTCGAGCGCCAGGGCATCCAACCTTTCTGCAAGCGGAAGCGGAATATGCGCATCGAGCATTTTCGTTTCCATGAGCCTTCTCTCCGGTGAGGCGCGATCTTATCGTCAGATTGTGACGGGTTCGGGGGCAGTCAACGGCGATGCCGCCGATGTTATCGTATATTACCAAAATATAAGGTTGCGTCCGCTTTTCATTCCCTTTGCCGCTCCCCTCAATCCGCCTATATCGCTTCCATGTTCCTGCGCCCCATCCTCCGCCTGTTCGAGACGTGGATCGATCCCTTCCGCCCGCGCGCCAATCTCCAGCCGCCGCGCGCGTCACTCGGTTTCATCTGGTTCTATATCCGCCAGGCGAAGATGCCGTTCATCGCCATGCTTATTCTCGGCGGCATATCGGCGGCAATCGAGGCCGCGCTCTTCTGGTTCGTCGGACGACTGGTCGACATCCTCGCCAGCACCACACCCGGTGCCGGCTGGAGCGGCCTTCTGGCGGCCCATGGCGGCGAGCTGTTCGGCATGCTCGCTCTCATCGGGCTCGTGCGCTTCGTCGTCGCCTTCCTGATTGCCCTCGTCGATCAGCAGGTAATCACGCCGGGCTTCTACAATCTAGCACGTTGGCAATCCTATCTCCATGTCTCAAGGCAATCATTGTCGTTCTTCCAGAGCGATTTCTCCGGGCGCATCGTCACCAAGGTGTGGTCAGCCGGCCAGGCAACCGGCGATCTCGTCACGTCGCTGATGGAAAGCGTCTGGTTCGTCGGAATTTATGCTGTAACGACTCTGGTGCTCGTCGCCCGGCTGGACCTTTCACTCGCAGCCGTCGTGCTGTTCTGGCTTGGCGCCTTCAGCCTGCTTGCCCGCCACTTCGTCCCGCGGATCCGCTATCATTCCCGCGAAACGGCGGAGGCCGGATCGATGCTGAATGGTCGGATGGTGGATTCCTACAGCAATATGCAGACGCTGAAGCTCTTCGCACGCGACGAAGAGAGCGACCGCTACATGCGCCAGGGTTTCGATATCTATCAGGACACGGTGCTGCGCTTCACGCGGTTCATCACCGGTGTGAGGGCCTCGATGGCGCTGCTCTCCGGCCTGATGATCGTGACGATGGCGGGCTTGAGCGTCGATCTCTGGCTGCGCGGGTTAGTCAGCTCCGGCGCGGTAGCATTTTCGCTGGCGCTGGTGCTGCGGCTCAATTTCCTGCTCGGACGACTGATGACGCAGTTCAACGGCATCATGCGCAATCTCGGCACCATCCAGAATGCCGCCGAGCTGATCTCGCAGCCGCTCGGTCTCGTCGATCGGGCCGATGCGAAAAGCCTGGTGATCCGCCATCCCGGCATCCGCTTCGACAATGTTTCCTTCCATTACGGCAGGGGCCACCAGCCGGTCGTCGAGAATTTCTCGCTGACCATCCGCCCGGGGGAGAAGGTCGGCATCGTCGGCCGTTCGGGCGCCGGCAAATCGACGCTCATGAACCTATTGCTGCGCCTCTACGATATTCAGGACGGCCGCATCCTCGTCGATGGCCAGGATATATCAGCCGTCACACAGGAATCGCTCCGGATGCAGATCGGCGTCGTCAGCCAGGATACTTCGCTGCTGCACCGTTCGGTCCGCGACAATATCCTGTTCGGCCGGCCGGATGCCGGCGAGGAGCGGCTGATCGAGGCGGCCCGCCGCGCCGAGGCGATCGATTTCATCTCCCGCCTCCAGGATCAGCAGGGGCGCCGAGGTTTCGATGCGCATGTCGGTGAACGCGGTGTCAAGTTGTCGGGCGGGCAGCGCCAGCGGATCGCCATTGCCCGCGTCATGCTGAAGGACGCGCCGATCCTGGTTCTTGACGAAGCGACGTCGGCGCTCGATTCGGAAGTGGAAGAAGCGATCCAGTCCAATCTTCATCGGATCATGGAAGGCAAGACGGTGCTTGCGATCGCCCACCGGCTGTCCACCATCGCCGCACTCGACCGGCTGATCGTCGTCGATCTCGGCCGGATCATCGAGGAGGGCAGCCACGACGAGCTGCTTCGCCGCGGCGGGCTCTATGCCGAACTCTGGGCACGCCAGTCCGGCGGCTTCCTCGCGTCCGACGAAGGCCAGATCTCAAGGATCGATGGCGAATTCCGCCATGAGGCCAAAATGGTTTGATCCGAAGCTGTTCGCGATGCGGCGGACCGATTTCAGCCGCAGGGGCGCTTTGCTGAAGACGTGATCGATCGGTATGCCCAAGGGGCCGGCGACGATCGGCCACGTCGCCGGTTCCGGCGACACCGTGCCCAAGCCTTGGCTGCGCATGAGATACTGCATGTCGGGTGCGAGAATCGAGGTGTTGAAATCACCGGCAAGCACCAGCGGCCCCGGCAGCGAAGGGATAAGCTCCGCGAGATCTTCGATTTCCAGGCCGTGAAATTCGTCGTAGTAGGGCTTGGTAAGGTGCGCCGCGAGGAAATTGACTTTCCGGCCATCGAAATCGACCGTCGAGATCGTCAGCCGGTTGCGCCAGAGGAGCCCGAGGTTGCGGATCCGGGGCTCGATGAGGGGACGCTTCGACAGGACGAGCGTATCGCATTGTTCCATGCCGATACCGCAGCCGACGTAATAGGGATAGGTCTTCAGGAGGCGCGGCAGTTCGGACATTATCGGTTCGGCCTCAAGAATGTTGACGACGTCGGCGCCCGAGGCGACGACCATGTCGGCGATAGCAGGGCCGTTTGCGAAATTGTCGTTCTCGATGTTGAAGGACATGAGCCGGAAGAGAGCAGGGCGGTTCTCGTCGATCGCGGGCTCGGCGAATTCGCGCGCCATCACGACGCCATGCGCGGCAAGGATGACTGATAAGCCGAGCGTCAGCATCGCGTACCAATGCCGCTTGACGAAAAGAGCCGCGACGGAAGCGCCCGCTCCGGCCGCGGCCAGATGAAGCTGAAAGCTGTAAAAGAACGAAAGCAGATAGAAGTCTTTGACGTAGCGCAGCGAGATAATGGCGAGGACCAGCGTCGTGAGGACGCTGAATACGCAAAAAATCGTGTCTCTCATCCGCTTCGGTCCGGCTCGCTGGCTTGGTCGTGACTGCGCCTACCATGCCGGCTTTTTTGTTGCAATGCAGCATAACGGCAAGCGGGTGTTTGCCGGAAATAATTCATCGGAAATTTCCCGCGACATTGTGCCCTCATCCCCTTGTCAAGGCTGGACATAATTTGCGATCAAGCTTAGAACGCGCCGGATTGCCGGGGAATCTATGGCCGAACTGTGTCCAGAGAGATTCGTTGGTAGAGGGGGCGGGGCGGAATTCCGCGATAATTGCGCAGAGGATGGTTAAGCCGTGAGCGAACACGAAACGACAAGCGAGGCTTCGACAGAGCCCACTCGCCGTGATTTCCTTTATCTCACCACTGGTATGGCCGGTGCCGTTGGCGCCGCCGCGGTTGCGTGGCCGTTTATCGACCAGATGCGCCCGGACGCTTCGACGCTGGCGCTTGCTTCGATCGAAGTCGATGTCGCAAGCCTCGAGCCCGGCATGTCTTTGACGGTAAAGTGGCGCGGCAAGCCGATCTTCATCCGCAATCGCACGCCTGAGGAAGTGAAGGCGGCAGCCGATGTTCCGCTGGGGGATCTCAAGGACCCAGTCGCCCGCAATGCAAACCTTCCTGCCGACGCTCAGGCAACGGGCGTCGACCGCTCGGGCGGCGAAGGCAAGGAAAACTGGATTGTCATGATCGGTACCTGCACCCATCTCGGCTGCGTTCCGCTCGGCCAGGCCGGCGAATACAATGGTTGGTTCTGTCCCTGCCATGGCTCGGTCTACGACACGGCCGGCCGCATCCGGAAGGGTCCCGCGCCCGAGAACCTGGCGATTCCGACCTTTTCATTTGTGTCCGATACCAAAATCAAGATCGGTTGAGGGGAGACTGATTCATGAGTGGCCATTCCAGCTACGAACCATCAACCGGCTTCGAGAAATGGGTCGATGCGCGCCTGCCGCTGCCGCGCATGGTCTATGACAGCTTCGTGGCATATCCGGTTCCGAGAAACCTGAACTATGCCTATACTTTTGGCGCCATGCTCTCCGTCATGCTGATCGTGCAGATCCTGACGGGCATCGTGCTCGCCATGCATTACGCCGCAGACACGACGATCGCCTTCAACTCCGTTGAAAAGATCATGCGCGACGTTAATCACGGCTGGCTGCTGCGCTACATGCATGCCAACGGCGCATCCTTCTTCTTCGTCGCCGTCTACCTGCACATCGCTCGCGGCCTCTATTACGGTTCCTACAAGGCGCCGCGCGAAATCCTCTGGATCCTCGGCGTCGTCATCTACCTGCTGATGATGGCGACCGGCTTCATGGGCTACGTGCTGCCCTGGGGCCAGATGTCCTTCTGGGGCGCGACCGTCATCACTGGCTTCTTCTCGGCCTTCCCGATGATCGGCGAATCGCTCCAGCAGTTCCTGCTCGGCGGCTTTGCCGTCGAACAGCCGACGCTGAACCGCTTCTTCTCGCTGCACTACCTGCTGCCCTTCATGATCGCCGGCGTCGTCGTCCTGCATATCTGGGCGCTGCACGTCACCGGGCAGACGAACCCGACGGGCGTCGAGGTCAAGACGAAGACGGACACCGTGAGGTTCACGCCCTATGCGACGATGAAGGATGCGCTCGGCGTTTCGGTCTTCCTGCTCGTCTATGCCTATTTCGTCTTCTACATGCCGAACTTCCTCGGCCATGCCGACAACTATATCCCGGCCGACCCGTTGAAGACGCCGGCCCACATCGTTCCGGAATGGTACTTCCTGCCCTTCTACGCAATGCTGCGTTCGATCACCTTCAATATCGGGCCGATCGACTCCAAGCTCGGCGGCGTGCTCGTGATGTTCGGCGCGATCATCGTGCTGTTCTTCCTGCCCTGGCTCGATACCTCGAAGGTTCGCTCCGCGGTCTACCGTCCCTGGTACAAGCTGTTCTTCTGGCTGTTCGTGATCAATGCGATCATCCTCGGCTGGCTCGGCTCGCAGCCGGCGGAAGGGAGCTTCGTCATCATCTCGCAGATCTGCACGCTCCTCTACTTCGCTTTCTTCCTGGTTGCCATGCCGGTGCTCGGCCTCGTCGAGACGCCGCGCCGCATCCCGAACTCGATCACCGAAGCGGTGCTCGAGAAGCGCAACAAGACAGCTGCCACCAGTGCAGCGGCCAATGCGTAAGCGCGCGACGGAAGGGAACAGAAACATGAAAACGCTTGTTGCAAGCATACTCTCGCTCGCTGTGATTGCCGGTCTGAGCGGCGCGGCTCTGGCCGAAGAGCCGGGTCCTGCCGGTGCGGCTCCGGCCCATCACGCGGAAGGCGAGACGCCGCATTATCCGCTGAAGCATCCGAAGCAGCAGGATTGGAGTTTTGCCGGTCCCTTCGGCCATTACGACAAAGGCCAGCTCCAGCGCGGCCTCAAGGTTTACACCGAAGTCTGTGCAGCCTGCCATTCGATGAAGCTCGTGCCTTTCCGCACGCTCGGCGAACTCGGCTATTCCGAGGCGCAGGTGAAGGCCTTTGCGGCGAATTACGAGGTTCAGGACGGTCCCGACGCGAGTGGCGAGATGTTTACCCGCAAGGCGGTTCCTTCGGATTACTTCCCGTCGCCTTTCCCCAATGCCGAAGCCGCTGCTGCTTCCAACAATGGCGCCGCTCCGCCCGATTTTTCGCTAATCGCCAAGGCCCGTGCAGTCGAGCGCGGCTTTCCGCAATTCGTTTTCGACATGTTCACGCAGTATCAGGAAAGCGGCCCCGACTACATCTATTCGCTGCTGACCGGCTATGAAGAGCCACCGGCCGGCGCCAAGATAGCGCAGGGCGCGCATTACAACCCGTATTTCAACGCCGCTGACGTGCTCGCTATGCCGAAGCCGCTCTCCGACGGCCAGGTGACCTATGACGACGGCGCGCCGGCGACCGTCGACCAGTATTCCAAGGACGTCACAGCTTTCCTGATGTGGGCCGCCGAGCCGCATCTGGAGGAGCGCAAGCGCACCGGCTTCATGGTCATGGTCTTCCTGGCGATCTTCACCGTGCTGATCTATCTGACGAAGCGCTCGGTCTACGCCAGCAAGGAGCATTAAGCGTTCCTTGCCTGAATTGGAAAGGCGGCTTGCGAGCCGCCTTTTTTGTTGCCTGCCGCTTTGCACTATCCTGGCCGCCAATCCCTTCGGAAAACCGCTTACACTTTAAGGCTTCATGATCTAGGGTGCGGGCCGTTTCATGCCCTCGCAGAAAATGGACTTTCCATGAACAACACGCTTTCGGAGCTCGCAGCCAGCATCCGTTCCATTCCCGACTATCCCAAGCCCGGCATCATTTTCCGCGACATCACCACGCTGCTCGGCAATCCCCGCGCTTTCCGTCGGGCGGTCGACGAACTCGTGCAGCCCTATGCGGGCCTGAAGATCGACAAGATCGCCGGCATGGAGGCACGCGGCTTCATTCTCGGCGGTGCGGTGGCGCACCAGCTTTCCTCCGGCTTCGTGCCGATCCGCAAGAAGGGCAAGCTACCGCATGACACCGTGCGCATCGCCTACAGCCTCGAATATGGGGTCGATGAGATGGAGATGCATCGTGATGCGGTCGAGCCCGGCGAGAAGGTGATCCTGGTAGATGATCTCATCGCCACCGGCGGCACAGCCGTCGGGGCTACGAAGCTTTTGCGCCAGATGGGCGCAGAAGTGGTCGGCGCCTGCTTCGTCATCGACCTGCCCGACCTTGGCGGCCGCAGAAAGCTGGAAGAGCTCGGCGTCGCAGTGCACACGCTGGTCGAGTTCTCCGGGCACTGAGCCACTGCGGCCGGCGTCAGTCGAACTCGAGGACGCTGCTTTCGAAGCGCATGACGGGATGGCCGTTCTGATTGACGCCTTCGCAGAGGATGGTGTTGAGGTGCCAGCCCGGCCGCGATGCGAGCGGCCGGCTGGAGAGGAAGGCGACGGAATAGGCGACGACGTCGCCAGCAAAGACCGGCCGCAGCCATTGCAGCTTCTGGAAACCGGGCGAGGGGCCGAGATTCGGCGCCGTTAGTCCTTTTTCGGCGAGAACGATGCTTTGCCTTTGCCAAAAGGCGAGGAAGGTCCGCATCCAGGCGGCCGTGGTGTGCCATCCCGAGGCGCAGAGGCCGCCGAAGAGGGTTTCTTTCGCCGCTTGCTTGTCGACATGAAAAGGCTGGGGATCGTAGCGTCTGGCAAAGCGGATGATGTTTTCCTCGGTGAAGGTGTAGCTGCCGATCTCGGCTTTCTCGCCGACTGCGTAAAGTTCGGACATTCTCATGCTGACAGCTCCGAGCTGATATTGGCTTTCTCCGGAGGGAGGCGCATTCGGATCATCACGGAATTCTCCGACAGGCAAACGAGTTCGCCGCGCTGGTTTTCCACTGCGTGACGGAATTTGACAATGCCCATGCCGGGGCGCGAGCGCATCGGTCGGGCTTCGAGCACGGTCGAGTGGCCGCCCAATGTGTCGCCCGCCAATACCGGCTTTCGCCATTCCATGAGATCGATTCCCGGCGCGCCCTCGCATAGCGCGTTCAGGATGTAGCTGTCGGCCATCATGCGCATGAGCATCGAAGAGGTGTGCCAGCCGGAAGCGGCGAGCCCGCCGAGGATGCTGTCGCGGCCGGCAGCCTCGTCGAGATGCATCGGCTGGGGGTCGAATTCGGTGGCAAATTCGATGATTTCCTGGGTGCGCACCAGCTTCGGACCGAGGGTAAAGCGGCGACCGGGCTGGAAATCCTCGAAAGACAGCTTCTCTGCCGGCATTCTCTCCTCCGCCATATGCAGCGCACTATGGTTACAATAGCATCCGCCCGTGCTCAATGAGTGCGGGGATACAAAAGGGTTGCCCGGTATGTGTCGATAGCTGGGGCAGCGGCCGGCGGTGAAGGCAAGTAAATCAGCTCTATGCGCTTTGTTCAGACATCTCACTAAACAGCAGCGGGAGATAAACCGATATGACGGAACTGAGGTCCATACTTGACGAGGCGGCGCGCCAGGGGCTGATTTCGTCGGAAGCGGGCGGGCGGCTTTTGCCGTTTCTGATCGAGCGCGGCGTGTCAGTTGTTGAGACGCAAAAGGCAGCCGCTGTCGAGGAGCAAGCATGGTCGGATAGGGAGACGCCGCGCTTCGTGCGCGGGTTCCACGATGTGCTGATCACCATCGGCGTCATCGTAGCGCTCGGCGGGCTCTGGGGGCTGTCGGCGCTCTATGCCGTGCCCGTTGCCATCATCGTACTTTCGGAGGTACTGGTGCGCCGCCAGCGGCTCGCTTTGCCGGCGGTCAGCCTGACGATCGCGCTGTTCTGCTGGACATTTTTGCTGATGTCCCATTTCTTTCCGCCGTGGGCGCCGACCTCTCGATCCTTCGGAGCGGAGGTGACGCAATTCGTCGCCGGCTTCCCGATCATTCTTGGGACCTACTATGCCCGCTACCGCGTGCCGCTGTCGCTGGCGCTCTGCATCATGTCGGCCCTCGCTTTCGTCCTCACCCTGTTTTTGCGCCTGGTGCAGTGGGCAAGCGGCAATCCGACATTTTTCCTCGATCACCCAGTTGTGCTCGCGCTGGTCTCCCTCATCTGCGCGCTAGGGGTATTTGCAATGGCGCTCTATTTCGATCTCGGCGACCGGCTGCGGCGGACAACGCGTTCGGACATTGCGTTCTGGCTGCATCTCGGGGCGGCGCCGGCGCTGCTCTACAGCACCGTTTCCCTGCTATCGTTCGGTGGAGACGTCCGGATCTTTGATGTAGGAAACATGTCGTCGCAGACACCCGCAGTTGTGGCGACAGTCGCGGCCCTGATGCTGATCGGCCTCGTCATCGACCGCCGCGCTTTCGTCACCTCGGGGTTGCTGTCGCTGGGCGCTGCAATCTTCAGCGTCGTGCGGGCGGGAGATGCGACTGTCGATACATACATCTTCACGACGCTGATCATTGTCGGTGCTATTGTATTGATCATCGGAACGGGCTGGATGCCGCTTCGGCGGCTGGTGCTCAAGGCACTGCCTCCGGGGATCGCAAACAGGCTGCCGCCCGGTTAAGGCGGCAGCGCTCTATTTAGGTGTTGAAGCGGAAGTGGATGACGTCGCCGTCCTGGACGACATATTCCTTGCCTTCGTCGCGGGCCTTGCCGGCATCCTTGGCGCCGACTTCGCCGTTGTACTTGATGTAATCGTCATAGGCGATGGTGTTGGCGCGGATGAAGCCGCGTTCGAAATCGGAGTGGATGACGCCGGCGGCCTGTGGCGCCTTGGTGCCGCGCTCGATCGTCCAGGCGCGCGTTTCCTTCGGGCCGACAGTGAAATAGGTGATGAGGTGGAGCAGCTTGTAGCCGGCGCGGATCAGCCGGTCGAGGCCCGCCTCGTCGAGGTCGAGGGCGGAGAGAAATTCCTTAGCTTCCTCTTCGGCGAGCTGAGCGACCTCAGCTTCGATTGCCGCCGAAATGATGACGGTTTCGGCGCCTTGTTCCTTCGCCATGGCGGCAACCGCGGCGGTGAATTCGTTGCCTGTGGAGGCGTCGCCTTCGGCGACGTTGCAGACATAGAGCACCGGATGCGAGGTGAGGAGGTTGAGCCCCTTAAGGATGATAATCTCGTCGGGGGCGAGCTTAGACAGCAGCGTGCGAACCGGCTTGCCCTCGTTGAGGAGCTTCAGCGAGGCTTCCATGATCGGCAGCATTGCCATGGAATCCTTATCCTTGCCGGTGGCGCGCTTGCGCGTCTGCTCGGTGCGGCGCTCAAGGCTCTCGAGATCGGCGAGCATCAGCTCGGTCTCGATCGTCTCGGCATCGGCGACCGGATTGATGCGGCCCTCGACATGGGTGATGTCGCTGTCTTCGAAGCAACGCAGCACATGTACGATCGCATCGACTTCGCGGATATTGGCGAGAAACTGGTTGCCGAGGCCTTCGCCCTTCGAGGCGCCGCGGACGAGGCCGGCGATGTCGACGAAGGAGATGCGGGTCGGGATCAGTTCCTTGGACTTGGCGATGTCGGCCAGCTTGCGCATGCGCGGATCGGGCACGGCGACTTCGCCGGTATTTGGCTCGATAGTGCAGAACGGGTAATTGGCCGCCTGTGCGGCCGCCGTCTTCGTGAGCGCGTTGAAGAGGGTCGATTTGCCGACGTTCGGCAGACCGACGATGCCGCATTTGAAGCCCATGGCTTTATCCATATCTATTGGTAACTTTGCCCTGCCTATGCGGGAATGGCCGGCTCGGGTCAAGGGTTTGCGGCACGAATCGAAAAAGCATCGAGGCGCGAACGGCGATCCAGGCCGTAAGTTGGCCTCGTCATATTTGCCGCGTTCGATGGGAATCGGGTGCAGTGATTTAAGAGAAGCGATGGTACCTTCTGCTGTCCATTGCGACATTTACGTCATTGAACTGCCGTGCTGACGGTGCAATATATTCTCTGCGGATGTTTCTTCCGCCTTTTCATGTCATCAACGGGTGGATTTTCCGATGAGTGACAATGACGTTGCCCTGAAACCGAAGACCAAGGTGAAGCCGAAGCTGGATAAGCCGAAGCTCTACAAGGTCATCCTTGTCAATGACGATTATACGCCGCGCGAATTCGTCATCGTGATCCTGAAGGCCGTGTTCCGAATGAGCGAGGAGACGGGCTATCGGGTGATGATGACGGCGCACAAGCTCGGCTCCTGCGTGGTCGTGGTCTGCGCCAAGGATATCGCCGAGACCAAGGCCAAGGAGGGCATCGACCTCGCAAAGGAGATGGGCTTTCCGCTGATGTTCACCACCGAGCCCGAGGAATAGGTCCTCTGATCTCAGGCTCGGCGGATCTGATAACCGGTCTTGTCCTGCAGGAAGCCGCAATTTTCGTAGAAGCGCAGCGTCGCCGGGTTTTTCGAGCCGGTCAGCAGCATCACCTTGTAGCAACCGGCTTTCCAGGCCTCAGTCACGGCACGGTTGATGACAGCGCCGGCGTAGCCATGCCGGCGATAATCGGCATGGGTGACGACGTTTTCGATGAGCGCATAGGAGGCGCCGTTCCGCGTCAGATTTGGGATGACGACCAGCGTGGCGGTCGCGGCAGCGAAATCGCCGGTAAAGCCGATGAATAGGGTCATGCCGGGCTGAGCGAGCATGGCGGAGAAGCGCTCCTCGGCTGTGGTCCGGTCTAGTATCGGATCGGCAGGATTCAAATGTTCGTAAAGAGTGGTCAATCCCGGAAGATCGCCGGCGGCGGCCGGACGGATGGTAAAGTCCTGGCCCCGCATCCGTCTTATTCCCCCTTGTTGCCGAACATCTTCTTCAGCATGTCCGCCATCGGGCCGCTGGTCGGCAGCTTCGGCTGATTGTTGTTGCGGGCCTGGCGGATATGCGACTGGCCGGCCGGCTTCTTCTCGCTGTCCTTGCTTTCCTTCCTCGGCTTCTCCTCTTCGGCCTTGCCGCCGAGCGCGAGCGCGATCTTGTTCATCAGCTGCGAATCCTCGTTCCGCACCAGCATATCGGCATTGTCGGCCAGCGTATCGAGAAGCGGCTCCAGCCAGGCTTTATCGGCCTTGGCGAAATCGCCGAGCACATGGTTCTGCACCATTTCCTTGACGCCGGGATGGCCGATGCCGAGCCGCAGCCGCCGGTATTCCTTGCCGCAGTGGGCGTCCAGCGACCTGATGCCGTTGTGGCCACCATGGCCGCCGCCGGTTTTCAGCCGCGCCTTGCCCGGCAGCAGGTCGAGTTCGTCATAAATCGCGACGAGGTCGGTGGGCTGGAGTTTGTAGAACCGCATCGCCTCGCCGACCGCCTCGCCGGAGAGGTTCATGAAGGTCTGCGGTTTGATCAACAGCACCTTGCCGCCGCCAAGTTCGCCTTCGGCGATCTCGGCCTTGAATTTCTTCGACCAGGGCGAAAAGCTGTGGCGCCGATGAATGGCGTCGACGGCCATAAAGCCGATATTGTGGCGATTGCCGGCGTATTTGCCGCCGGGATTGCCGAGACCCGCGATGATCAGCACGGCTTGTCGTCCTCGCTTGAGCGTTTCCGACTTCACCACCCAAAAACGAAGGCAAAGTCAAGCTTAATTGGCGAGCCGCGACGACCGCATCATTCCGACAGGCTCATGCCGTATTTCAGAAAGATCTGTTTCTGGTCGCCATCGGCGATCAGCTTGTCGAGGGCATCCTGCATCTTGACGCGCAGATCCTCCGGAAAGCTCTTCTCGCAGGCGATGCCCATCGGTTGCGAGGAAAGCACGGTTACGATCTCCACCGGCTGATCGGCCTTCAATTTTTCGAAATAGAGTTCGGAGATCGGCATCATGTCGATGCGCCCGCCGAGCAGCTTGCGCAGCGTCGCGTTGAAGTCACTGGCGACATCGAGCTTGGTGAAACCGTTCTCCTTCAGTATCGTCTCTGTGTAATCTTCACGCTGGGTGCCGATCGTGTATTTCTTCGCCTCTTCGAGATTGCCGGCTGTGACGCCCGAGCCCTTGCGGGTGATCAGGATATTGCGGTCGATGAGCAGCGGCTCCACCCATTTGAACAGAGGATCGCGCGCTCCATTATGGGCGGTCGCGAAGACGCAGGTCATCGGTGCTGTGCGGGCAAGGCTGAAAGCGCGCGCCCAAGGCATGATCTCGATCGTATAGTCGACGCCGATCGCGGCCATCACCTTTTCGACCTGCTCGACGGTCGCGCCCTTTATCTCCTTGCCATCGCGATAGTTGAAGGGGGCATAGTCCTCGGTTGTGAAGGTCACCGTTTGCGCGTGGGCGGCGCAGGGCAGCGCCAGCCATGCGAGAAGCAGGAGCTTTTTCATCGTGTCGTCTCCTTCGTTCTTCGTTACGAGGCGCGTGCGACGGCAGATTGAGGGGCCATCAATTCCTCGATGAGCGCGGCTGCGTGCTGCGGACGATGGAAGAGATAGCCCTGGCCGTAGTCCAGGCCCATCTGGTGAAGCGTGCGGCATTCCTCTTCCGTCTCGATGCCCTCGGCAATGACGGTGCAGTTCATCTTGTGGGACAGGGTAGTGATACTTTCGATCAGCATGCGGCTCTTCTGGCGTACGTCGTCGTCGCCGTCGTTGATCGCGCGGGTGAAGGACTGGTCGATCTTGATGATGTCAACAGGGAAACGGTTGAGGTAGCTCAGTGACGAATAGCCGGTGCCGAAATCGTCGAGCGCGATGCGGCAGCCGAAGCGACGAAGCTCTGTGACGATCATGCGAATCTGGGGGTTGTCGTGCATCAGCACGGCTTCGGTGATTTCGACGACGATGCGCTCGGGGCGGATGCCGTTGCGACCGACGATCGCGGCAAGACGGGCCGGCAGCGCCGGGTCGAACTGCAGCGGCGAGAAGTTGATGGCGAGGTAGGTATCTTGCATTCCCGATATGCGAGAGATTTTCGCAAGATTGGAGATTGCCTTTTCCATGATGACGTTGCCGACGCGAACGATCTTGCCCGTCTCCTCGGCGACGTTGATAATCTCGGCCGGCGGCATCAGACCCTTCTGCGGATGGCTGAGGCGCATCAGCGCTTCGAAACCGGCGATGCCGCGGCCGTTCAGGTTGACGATCGGCTGCAGGAAAGCTTCGAACCAATTGTCGACGAGACCGGATTCGATATTGGCCTCGATTTCGGCGCGGCTTCGGGCGCGGTCGAGCATCGCGCTGTCGAAGAGCTGCGCGCCATTCTTACCGTCACGTTTCTTGGCATACATGGCCATATCGGACTTCTGCAGCAGCTCGGCCGCGGTCGCGGCGTGATGAGGGTAGATGGCGATGCCGATCGAAGCGCTCAGATGCATGTCCGGGGCGAATGGTGTTTCGAAGATTGAGGCGATCTGTTCACACATCGCCGCGGCACGCCTTTCGGCGTCCTTCGCCGGCAGCAGGATGGCGAATTCGTCGCCACCGAGACGGGCGGCTTCATCGGAAGGGGCAAGATGGCTCTTGAGGCGCCCGACGAGCTCGATCAGCGCCGTGTCGCCGGCGGCATGCCCCATATTGTCATTGATCCACTTGAAGCGGTCGAGATCGACGAAGAGGCAGGCGAGTTCCTGGCCGGCGGCGTCGGCGGCAGCGATCTTGTTATCGAGCACCGCTTCGAAACCCTGGCGGTTGAGGAGACCGGTCAGATGGTCGGTAATTGCCTGGCGATGGTTGCGGTCCTCCGAAGCCTTCAGCTCGGTCACATCGGTCATGACGGACAGCGAGAGGCGATCGTGAGCGCCGGCGCCGGCCTCCGATTCCATGATGAGGACGTCCATGGTGCGGCCATCCAGGCAGACGAATTTGACGGTGACCGTCATGCCGTGTTCGGCCTGGCGGCGCTTGACGAATTTGTCGCGGCTGTTTGACGTGACCAAATCTGCGAAATTACGGCCGATCACGTCGGCGCGACTATAACCGGTGGCAAGCAGCCAATAGTCGCTGACGGCGGTGATGCGGTCCTCCTCATCGAGCGAGAAGAGCATGGCGGGCGTCAGATTGTAGATATCGGTGGCGCGGCGATGGGCGAGCTTCAGCTCCTTCTCCTCGCTTTCGAGCTTGGTTTGCATCTCGTTGAAGCTGCGTGCAAGCCGCCCCATCTCGTCGTTCGACTGCCAGTCGACATGATGGCGGGAGCCGAGCTGCCGGGTGGCTTCGATTGCTGCCGTCAGACGCATCAGCGGCTGGATGACGAAAAATCGGTTGCCGATCAACGCAGTGCCGAAAACGGTGAGAACCGCGAAGATGAAGATCGAAATGAAGACGACCTCTTCCTGCTTCAGGCCGGAAAACAATCCGAGAGCGGGATAGTAGACGCTGATGCTGCCGAGGTTCTTCGGACCGTCGACTGTGTTGTAGATGATGGCGCGCGAGACCTGCACGAGGTCGCCGTCAAAGGAACGCGGAATGGTGGATTGGCTGACGTCGAGCTGCCCCGACTGATCACGCACCTCCACCTTGACGATGGCCCCTTGAGAGACAACCGTCGCGCTGATCTGAGTGACGCTTTCCTCATCGAGATCCCAGAGCGGTTTTGCCAGGGCTTGAGCGTTGGCGACAAGAAGAACAGAGATATGATCGCGTATTTCCTTGTCGGCTCGTTCCGAGGAAAGAAAAAGGAAGAGAACAAAAAGCGGAGCGACAAAAACAAGCAGCGCTCCGCAAACAATCCCAAAAAACCTGTTCTCAACGGAATTGTTCATGGTTCCGTCTACTCCCCCAGGCCGGCCATATTTGCTGTCACGCGTTCAGGCCGGCTTCTTCGCAGCTGACGGCACATGCTTTCACGAATATGTTAAATGTTGCTGAAACGGAGGCTTGGCGTTCAACGAAAAGCCCGCCTTCCCCAGTGAACTGCCCCGAAAGTTGGACGACAACCTTCGGGGGCCAGTTCAGGGGAAGACGGGCCATATGCTTTACAATTGGTCGAAGCGATCAGGCTTCGGCTTCGCCTTCAGCCTCGGCGGCGCTCTCGTCGACACCGGCAGCAGGAGCGACGATGGTCGCGATCGTGAAGTCGCGGTCGATGACCGGGGTCACGCCCTTCGGCAGGGTGACTTCCGAAATATGGATGCTGTCGCCGATCTTCTTGCCGCTAAGGTCAATGTCGAAGAATTCCGGGATCGCGTCGGCCGGGCAGTGAACTTCAACTTGATGGCGGACGATGTTCAAAACGCCGCCGACCTTGAGGCCCGGGGACTTCGCTTCATTGGTGAAGTGAACCGGGATTTCGACGCTCACCTGGGTGTTAGCGGAGACGCGCAGGAAATCGACATGCATCGTGAAATCACGAACCGGGTCGAGCTGGTAGTCCTTCGGCAGAACCTTGTACTTCCTGCCGTCGACTTCGATCGTTGCCACGGTGGTCATGAAGCCACCGGCGTGAATGCGCTTCGTCACCTCATTGGTGTTGAGAGCGATGGCAATGGGGGCCTGCTTGTCACCATAGATGACAGCGGGAATCAAACCGTTGCGGCGAAGTTCACGGGCGGACCCCTTACCAACCCGTTCGCGCGCCTCGGCCTTGAGCTCGTAAGTTTCCTGGCTCATGGCTATTCCTTTCGAGGTTATTTGGAGAGTTCGGCGGCGGCCAGAAGCCTTGTGCCAGCGAACTGGAGGCGGGTTTCCCCATCCTCATCCGCGTTGCCTCCAAGGGTGTCTACGCGGACCGGTGGCCTATATTATAAGTCGCTCGGAAACGCAAGTTGCCGATTGCTGCGGTTTTTAGGTGATATACAGGGCTTTCGCCCCGGCGCTCAATTGTCGAGTCCTGGCAACCTTCCGAGATCGCATCCGCCCTCCGGTCTCAATGCGAATCCCCTTAAATCAGTCGCGATCTGCGCCTGTTCGAAAGCAAATTTGTCAGTGCCTGCCGCCACTTGGCTTGACATCGGCGCGCTTCGCATCTTTGGATGGCCGCAATCAAAAAGCGGCTGAGGAGAAACCAGACTATGCGTCTTAAACTTGTCACGGCAACGAGCATGCTTGCCCTTTGCCTTTTTACTGCGGCCGAAAGCGCGGAGATCAACCAGGACGGCGCCAATGCGGTCAAGGAGACTCTGACCAAGCTGCTTCCCGATGATCTAGCGAAGAGCGGCTTTATCACCGTCAATCCGGCCGGCACACGCTACGAGATCATCTACGATCTGGCGAAGCTGCTCACGAAAGTCGATCCGGCGACCTTCACGATCAACGGGCTGACCCCGTTCTCGACTTTCGCCACGCCGCTCGACAACGGGCTTTGGAACATCGAAGGCAACGACAGTTTCAACGTCTCCGGCCATTTCAAAGATCCGGATCAGAAAAAGACGGATTTCACCTATTCCATCGCTTCGATGGTGTATAGCGGTGTTTTCGACCCCGCAATCAGCTATCTGCGCTCCGGCACCTTCGCGGTCAAGGATGTCAAGATCGCCAGCAAGTCCGAAACCGAGGAAGTTCATGCCAGCATCGCCGGCATGGACCAGAAGCTGAGTTCGACGGACAGCGCAGGCGGCAATGGACGTATCGATTTTGTCGGCAGCGCCTCGATGTCCGGCTTCGTCGAGCAGGTTTCCGGCTTGCAGATGCCACCCATCGAAATTCGTGCCGGCTCGATCAACGTCGATGCCAAGGTGAATGGCCTTCCGGCCAAGCAGATTCGGGAGATGGTTTTCTTCGTGCTCGACCATCTCGACGAGAAGGAATTGAGTCCTGAAAACAGCGACAAGATAAAGGCAATAGCAAAGGACGCCTTCCCGCTGCTGACTTTGTTCAGCGAGACGATTGCGGTCAACGATCTCACGATCGGCAGCGAGATGGGTAAGGGCGGCGCCAAGGCATTCGGCTATAACCTCGCGATCGACGGGCCGAGCGACGCCATGCGTTTCGGCTTCGGCATGAACGCGCAGGAGATCAGCCTCGACACGCCGCTAATGCCGGCAAACTACGCGAGCTTCATGCCGACCAACTTCGATTTTCAGCTCGCAGTTCCGAACCTGGATTTCGCAAGCTTCGGTGACGCCGTCATGGCGGTGGATTTCAACGCTGAAGCGCCAGAAAAGACCGGCGAGGAGATGGCGAAGAAGCTCTTCCGCGACGGCCGGCTTGCCGTCGAGTTCCCCAGGATCAGCGCCAAATCCGCGGTCTATGACTTCGATATGACGGGCAAGATCGAAGGCCGGGTCGACACCGAAAAGGACTATTCGATGGAGGCGACGATCCTTGCCCGCGATCTCGACAAGACGATCGCGGCGGTTCAGGAGCTTGCCAAGACTGATCCCGATCTCAACCAGGTCTCCTTCGGCATCATGATGGTGAAGGGCTTCGCCAAGACCGATCCCGACGGCCGTTCGCGCTGGGATATCAGCGTCAGCCGCGATGGTTCCGTGGCGGTCAATGGCCAGCAGATCAAGGGACCGGACGGTCCGGAGGATCAGGGGCTGGAGCCGGACCAGGAATCGGATCAAGGTCAGGAGGCGGAGCCTGCGCCGCCGCAGCAGCCCTGAGTGGTTTCAATTGGAATCAGAAATGAAAGAGGCCGGCCTTGTGCCGGCCTCTTTGCGTCTGACGTCACGCTGCGTCAGCGAGACCAATGTTCGGCACGACGGCTTATTCCGGCTCCAGGAGCGCGGGTTAGCGACCAATTGAGGGCCAACCATGATGCGCCTCGCCGGTATGCCCGATGGTACTGGTTCATCTAATGCGGAAATTGAAAGAGCCGGTCGAATGCCGGCTCATTTTAATCGAAGAGGCTGGAGACGGACTCTTCCTGGCTCGTCCGGCTGATCGCTTCGCCGATCAGCGGGGCCGTGGTGACGATGCGGATATTGTGCGCAGAAAGGACCGCTGTGGTCGGCTGGATCGAATCCGTGATCACGAGTTCGCGCAGTTTAGAGGAGGTGACGCGGGTGACCGCGCCGCCGGAGAGAACACCGTGAGTAATATAGGCGGTGACGCTCGATGCGCCCTTGGCCAGCATCGCATCGGCGGCGTTGCAGAGCGTGCCGCCGGAATCGACGATGTCGTCGATCAGCAGACAGTCCTTGCCGGTAACGTCGCCGATGATGTTCATGACTTCGGAATCACCAGGTCGATCGCGACGCTTGTCGACGATGGCAAGCAGACAGTCCAGGCGCTTGGCTAGCGCGCGGGCACGCACGACGCCACCGACATCAGGCGAGACGACCATGACGTTGCTGAGGTCATAGTGGCTCTTGATGTCGCGCGTCAGCACGGGCAGGGCGAAAAGGTTGTCTGTGGGTATGTCGAAGAAGCCCTGGATCTGACCCGCGTGGAGGTCGAGCGTCATGACGCGGTCGGCCCCAGCTTCGGTGATGAGATTTGCCACCAGCTTGGCGGAGATCGGCGTGCGGCCGGAAGCGCGCCGGTCCTGGCGGGCATAACCGAAATAAGGAAGCACGGCAGTGATGCGGCGGGCCGATGAACGACGCATCGCGTCGATCATGATCAGCAGTTCCATCAGATGGTCATTGGCAGGAAAGGATGTAGGCTGGACGAGGAAAACGTCCTCACCGCGCACATTTTCCTGGATTTCGACGAAGATTTCCTGATCGGCAAACCTTCGGACACTGGCTCTCCCCAAGGGAACGTTGAGATAGTTGCAGATCGCTTCGGCGAGTTGCCGGTTCGAATTGCCTGCGAAAACCTTCATGTTGGTCCGCCTGTTATGCGCTGATAGCCGCGCTTTTTAGTCAGCTTCCCCGTGAATGCAAGGGCAAAGGCGCCACAGAGTTTCATATTTGCAAAAAGTTTGTGACTAACCGCCCCGAGTTTGGCGCCAGGAGGTGAATTCCCCGATGGTTTTTGATGCGATCTGCTGCATCACTGAAGCCGGAACCCCCGTCCAGGGATCGGCTGCGGCCGTCGGTACGCTTTCCTGCCCCTGGATGCGGTGCATGCGGGCGCCGCCGCTGTCGAGAACATCCCAGACATAGACCACGGTTACCTTGCCGTCGTCGCTGAAGGCAGAGAGATAACCCTTGAGGATGTAATCGCTGCTCGTGTCGTTCGAGCTCTTGATGGAAAGGCCGTGTGCGCGCGCCTCGGCGCCGAGCTGGCGCGAGAGCGGAGTCACGGCCTGCACCGGCGCCCCGATGATCGGCAGGAAGCGCACCGTGTTACCGCGTGCAGAAGAGGCGCCGGGGGTGAGGGCGGCGGTCTGCTGCGGCTGCTGCGTGTCGGGCCGCTGGCCGGATTGTGTCGGAGACCCAGCGCCGGCGGTAGCCGGCGGCAGCGCCTGTCCCTCGATCGGGGCGGAGGCGGCGGGCGAGGAGGCGTTCCTCGACAGGGCGTCTGCCTGCTCCTGCATGGTGGTCGGCGGGGCACCGCTGCCGGGCCGATAGGTTCTCTGCGATTGATCATAGGCCGGATGATAGCCACTCGGCTGCGCGCTTCCGGCGAAAACCGGCTGGCGGGCGCCCGCCAGACGTTCTGCCTCGCCTTGCGTCACTGGGCTTGACGGCGGGGCCCCGGAGGAATCGCCGATGCCGACTTGCGGCGTCAGCGCGTCGGTGGTGTTGCAGGCGGTCAGCAGAGCCATGACGAACAGCAGCGTGGGCACAGTCGCAGCTCGCGTCATCCCGTGATCCGTCCTTCCCACAATCGTATCAGCCCACCCGGATTTATGGGGGCGGGGGCGGCCCTCTGTCAATTCCGGATTCTCACCGGTCAATCCCGGTCTTCAAAGACCGATGAAATCGAGCGAATGACGGGAAAGTGCATGCGGCGCGTCCGCTGTCGTCAGATAGGTCTGTCCGAGCGTCATCGCCGTGCCCGTGTCGGAATCGGCAATGATCATGTGCACGAAGAGCGACATGTTCGGCTCGATCGGCTGCGGATTGCCGACA
Organism: Rhizobium aethiopicum; assembly: GCF_900094625.1. Classification (GTDB taxonomy): domain Bacteria; phylum Pseudomonadota; class Alphaproteobacteria; order Rhizobiales; family Rhizobiaceae; genus Rhizobium; species Rhizobium aethiopicum. Next base: position 188,832 of record NZ_FMAJ01000002.1, read on the forward strand.
TGGAACATCTGGTGCTCCATCCAGGAGGGCGAGAAGCGGGCGCCGAGCGAATAACCGCAGGCATTCAGCCGGTGGCGGGCAAGGCCGCGCTCGTCCATGATCCTGGCATGCATGTCGAACACGTCGCCGAAGGTGTGACCGGGCTTCAGCACGGTCTCTATCGCCTCGATGGTTTCGCGGCAGGCATTGTAGAGCTCACGGTGGCGTTGCATCGGCTCGCCGATGACGATCGTGCGCATCATGGCGGCGTGATAATGCGCGTAAGTGCCGGCCCATTCCAGCGTCAGCTGGTCGTTGGCGTCAAGCTTGCGGCGGCCGGCCTTGTAGCGGCAGAGCAGGGCATCGGCGCCGGAGCCGATGATGAACTCGTTGGCGGGATAGTCGCCGCCGCCGGAAAAGACCGCACCCTGCATGGCGGCGAGGATCTCGGCCTCGTCGGCGCCCGGTTTCGTCAGCCGGATTGCGGCGTCGAGGGCGTCGTCGGCGAGATCGGCGGCACGTTCGACATAGGCAACCTCTGTCGGGCTCTTGACGAGGCGCAGGCGGCTGACGAGGTAGGAGGCGTCGACGATCTGGCCGAAGGTGGTCAATTGCGCGTCGAGCAGGCGAGCGACGCGGCCGGTCATGCCGTGCGTATCATACTCGACGCCGATGCGTGCGCCGAGCAGGTCCATCTCGACCATGAGGTTCTTCAGGTCGAGCGTCGGATCGGCATTGACCCTGTCGACCCAGATATGGACGTCGTCGAGAATCGAGGTGTGCTTGGCCTGGCGAAGATCGGCCGAGCGGGTGATCAGCGCCATGGTGCCGTCGCTCTTGACGATCAGCGTCTGGAAGAAGCAGTAGCCGAAAGTGTCGTAGCCGGTCAGCCAGTACATGCTTTCCTGAGCGAAGAGCAGCAGGGCGTCGAGCTTTTCTTCCTTCATCTTCTCGGTGAGACGCGCAAGCCGGCTAGCGAACTCGGCCTTTTCGAAGTGCAATGCCATTCTGCTCAAGTCTCCCTGATTGATATCGCTGAAATCTGGCGGCCGTAATCCGGCTCTTTACGATGTGTCGTCCGCCGATAGGAAAAGAAGCGTTCGCTATCGGGATAGGTGCAGAGGCCGAGGCTTTCGGCGCGCACGCCGGTCCGGATCAGTCTGTCGAGCGTCAGCGCCGGCAGATCGAACATCGCGTGGCCGGGCGTTGCGGAGGGCCTGAAAAAGCGTTCGTAGCGGGGATTTTCGCTGACGAAGCGATCGACGAATTCCGGTCCGACCTCGTAACTTGCTTGACTGATCGAGGGGCCGAGGCAGGCGACGATGCTGTCGCGGCTGGCGCCCAGCGCTTCCATGGCGGCGATGGTGTTTTCGAGCACGCCGGTCAGCGCCCCCTTCCAGCCGGCATGGGCGGCGCCGATGACGCGACTTTCGGGGTCGGCAAAGAGGATCGGGCCGCAATCGGCGGCCAGCACGCCAAGCGCAATGCCAGGAACCGCAGTCACCATCGCATCCGCATCGGGGCGGGCGCCGTCGTAATCGGCGCCGATCGCTACCACGTCGGGCGAATGCACCTGATGAACGGTTGCCAGCCGCTCGAGCGGCAGATCGAACCAGGCGGCGACACGGCGGCGGTTTTCGATGACATTGCCGCGCTCGTCGCCGGAGCCGAGGCCAACATTCAGGCCGCGATAAATCCCTTCGGAAACGCCGCCGGCCCGGGTGAAATAACCGTGGCGGATGGTGCCGCCCGTCGCTTCGTTCAGCAGCGCGCTTTCGATCGGTGCGGGAGAGGCCGCGTCCTGCATCTGTGATTCCGGGGTTTTCAAAGGGGTTGTATCATCCCGCGCGCATCGCACCGGCGGCGCGCGTCAAGTTTTTGCTTCGCGGGGAATGTTGGCCCAGCCGCGTGCGCCCTGTCAATCCACCGGACGAAAGGGCATGAGATCGACGGCGGGGTGGGAGACCGCGATGACCTTGAAGAGTTCGCCCATCCGGCCTTCACCAGCGCCGGCAAGCCTGTCGACCGCCGTCTGTATGACCTGCTGTGTCTGCGGCTCGCGGTCTTTTCCGAGGGCGGCGGCGCGCTCGAGGATGCCGAGGCCGGTCAGGAAATCGCCCTGGTGCAGGGCACCGTTCAGATGAAGTCCGGCTGCGAGCGCCGTTTCGGCGAGCTGCTGGAAATCGACATGGCTCGTCAAGTCGGCTTCGCCGGGATGCGCGAGCGGCGGGTCGAATTCATGCATGCGCACGGCCTGCAGCGTGTCGCCAAAACCGGTGACGAGGTGGCCGTAGTCGATCGCGAGCGCCGTGCCGCCGAAGGCAAGCAGCCGCTCGCAGATCGCCATCATCACGGCTTGGCGGGCGGGCGAGATCTCGAAGAGCGTGCCGAGCGGCAGGTTCTGCACCAGTTCGGGCAGCAGCGCCGGATCAAGGCCAGCGACGCCGGCGGCGAAGGTCAGCTCGCCGTTGGCATCGAGCCCGACCATTCGCTCGCGAAAACCGGTCTGGGTGCGGATGAACTGGCGGATCGGAATCGCGTCGAACAACTCATTGGCGGCAATGAGGGTAAAGCCCGACGGCACCTCGTCGAAGCCGTCGTGCCAGGCGGTCTTTTCGCCAAAGGACTCGAGTGTCTGACTCTGGACGTCGCGCAGGCGCTCGCTGGTTTCGACGAGATGCACGCTCATCGTATCGAAAAGCGGCGGTGCGATGCGTGCGATGACACGCAGCATGTCCGCCATCATCGTGCCGCGGCCCGGACCGATCTCGACCAGGCGGACGCTGGCTGGGGTGCCGTGGCGCTGCCAGGCATGGACGATGAAGACGCCGATCATCTCGCCGAATATCTGGCTGACTTCGGGCGCGGTGACGAAATCGCCTGCGCGGCCGAAGGGCTCGCGGGTGCGGTAATAGCCGTGCTCGGGGTCGGCGAGGCAGAGCGAGAAATAGTCGGTGACGCTGATAGGGCCGTTGGCCTGGATGATTGCCTTGATCTTTTCGCCTAAAGCGGTGGTCATGTCGCGCCTCCTGCCTTTGTCAGAGCTGCGGCGCAGCCTGGCGGCGGGCTCTGAGGATCGCCCAGAGGCCGAGCAGGATCATCGGAGAGGAGAGGACCATCCCCATGGTAAGCCAGTTGGTGCCGAGGAGATAGCCGAGCTGGGCGTCCGGCTCGCGGAAGAACTCGACGAAGATGCGCGACAGCGCATAACCGCAGACGAAAACGCCGGTGATGAAGCCGGGGCTTTTCAATGCGCGCATGCCGTAGACGAGGGCGGCCAGCACCAGCAGCAGGACGATGCCTTCGAGGCCGGCCTCGTAGAGTTGGCTCGGATGGCGGGCGAAGGGACCGCCGGTCGGGAAGACCACGGCCCAGGGCACGTCGGTCAACCGGCCCCAGAGCTCGCCATTGATGAAATTGGCGATGCGGCCGAAGAACAGGCCGAAGGGAACGACGGCGGCGACGATGTCGAACAGGCTCCAGATCGGGATGGCATGGCGGCGGGCAAAGATGATCATGGCGATCGTCGTGCCGGTCAGGCCGCCGTGGAAGGACATGCCGCCGTTCCAGATCTGGACCGCGCGGATGGGATCGCGCAGGACGGCAGAGAGGTCATAGAAGAAGATATAACCGAGACGGCCACCGAGGACGACGCCGAGGGCTGCCCAGACGATGAAATCGTCGACCTGCGTCTTCGTTATCGGCGATGTATTGCCCGGCCAGAGACTGTCATTGGCGGCGAGGCGGCGCGCATAGGCCCAGCCGAGCAGGATGCCGGCGACGTAAGCCAGACCGTACCAGTGAATCGCCAACGGACCGAGCGAAAAAGCGATCGGATCGATGTCAGGGAAAGGCATGATGGCAAGGAGATTGGCTGCTGTCGGCAAGGTTTTCCCATCCGTTGAGGTCGGCGGAACATGCCGCCGCGATCCCGGACGGTCAAGTGCATTGTTCGTGATCGCTCGTCCGTTACCTGCGTCCGGACAAGGCTATCCCGCGCAAAGCGCTTGCATCGGGGGTGGCGAAGCCCTACCTCAATCTGCGAGGCCCTGAAGGGCTGAATTCACCTACGTGAAGGGAGAAAAACGCCATGACGACCGGAACGAACCGCATCATGGACGAGTTCGCCAAGCTAATGACCGATGCGGCCGGCGCCGCCCAAGGCGTCCGCAAGGAGATCGAGACCGCTTTCAACGCCCAGGCCGAGCGTTGGCTGAACAGCATGGACGTCGTCAAGCGCGAGGAATTCGAGGCCGTGCGCGAGATGGCGATCAAGGCGCGTGACGAGAACGAGGCGCTTGCGGCCCGCATCGCCGTGCTCGAAGCAAAGCTCACCGGCGAAGGCCACTAAAGTCCGATATGACGCGAGACGCGGCATGGTCTCATTGCCCATGCCGCGTCGTCACAAAAAATTCAGGTGAGTTTTCCACCTGTGGACACTGCCAAAAAAGCCAATGTGCAGAGTCGTTTAATCTCCCTTCTGAATTGAGTTTCGAAGTGCTTTCCACAGCAGGTCTGCCCTATTTTCCCTTCTGGGGGCTGGCAGGTGGCAAGGGTCATTATACACTGATTTTAAATGATGATTCGAAGCGACTTGGTAAGCTCCGGGCAGGTTATCTGCGTTAAGTCTGGCAGCGGTTCAACGATCATCCGAGTGGTGGTTCCGGTATTTGCGTGTGTCTTTCTTGTGTCTGAGTACCAAGTTAGGTCGCATTCGTTCCGGTCAAGAAGGTGCTGCATGAACCTGATGGAATTGGAAGTCGAGCGTCAGTCGAACCCGGTCGATATGATCGAGTACGTGGCCTCCAACAATGACTGGTCGTTCGAACGGTCCGGCGAGGACGAGATCGCGATGACGGTCGAAGGCCGCTGGGCGGACTACCATATCTCCTTCTCCTGGATGGAGGAATTCGAGGCGTTGCATCTCGGCTGCGCCTTCGACATCAAGGTGCCCGACATCAGGGTCAATGAGGTGGTCAAGCTACTCTCGGCGATCAATGGGCAAGTGTTGATGGGGCATTTCGACCTCTGGCGCCAGGAAGATGTCGTCATCTTCCGCCAGTCGCTGCTGCTTGCCGGCGGCGCGGAGCCGACCAACCGTCAGGTAGAGGTGCTGCTTTCCAGCGCGCTCGATACCTGCGAGGCCTATTTCCAGGCATTCCAGTTCGTCGTCTGGTCCGGCATGGACGCGACGAAAGCGATGGAAGCGGTGCTGTTCGAAACGGTCGGCGAGGCATAAAAATGCCGGCAAGCGCCTTCTCCTCTAAAAATCCCGTGGTGTTGATCGGCGCCGGAAACATGGGCGGAGCGATGCTCTCCGGCTGGCTGAAAAGCGGCGTTCCGGGCTCTGCCGTCGTCGTCGTCGATCCCGGCCCGACGCAGGCAATGCTGGCGACGATCGGCGATGCGGGAGCGACGCATCTCACTGCTCTGCCGGCAAAGTTGAAGGCGGGAGTGCTGTTCCTTGCGGTCAAGCCGCAGGTGATGGAGACGGTGCTGCCAGCGTTGAAGAGCGCTGTCGGACCGGAAACGGTCGTCGTCTCGGTCGCCGCCGGCAAGACACTCGGTTTTCTCGAAAAACATCTGGGCCAAGCCGCCATGGTGCGCGCCATGCCGAATACGCCAGCCATGGTCGGACGCGGCGTCACCGGCGCCTTCGCCAATGCGGCGGTCAGCGATCGGCAGCGCGAGCGCGTCCATGCGCTTTTGAAGGTTTCGGGGCCGGTCGAATGGGTGCCTGAGGAGGCCGATATCGATGCCGTGACCGCGCTTTCGGGCAGCGGTCCGGCCTATGTCTTTTATCTCGTGGAATGTATGGCAGAAGCAGGCCGTAAACTCGGCCTGCAGGCGGACCTCGCCATGCGTCTTGCGCGGGAAACTGTCGCGGGGGCTGGTGAGCTTTTGCACCAGTCCCCCGACGAAGCTTCGCGGTTGCGGCAGAACGTGACTTCTCCCGGCGGCACGACGGCGGCAGCGCTTGCCGTTCTCATGGCTGACGACGGCATGCAGCCTCTGTTCGACGCTGCCCTGGCGGCGGCGCGCAAGCGGGCCGAGGAACTGGCCGGCTGAGGGAGATCCGCATGGCCGAAGAGATCACCTACGCCGATTTCGAGCGTGTCGACATCCGCGTCGGCACGGTCATCGAGGCCAGTCCCTTTCCGGAAGCGCGCAAGCCGGCATACAAGCTGGTCATCGATTTCGGCCCCGAGATCGGCGTCAAGAAATCCTCGGCGCAGATCACCGTGCACTATACGCCGGAAAGCTTGATCGGCCGGCAGGTGCTCGGCGTCGTCAATTTCCCGCCACGGCAGATCGGGCCGGTTCGCTCGGAGGTGCTGACGCTGGGATTCGAGGACGAGAATGGCGCTATCGTTCTTGCAGCGGTCGAGCAGCCGGTGCCGAACGGCAGGAAGATGATGTGAGCGCAGGCTCTATTGGTTGGTCGACAAACTCTCCTCCGTCATGCCCGGCCTTGTGCCGAGCACCTGACCGCTGACAGAAAAGCGTTTATTTTCAGCGGCTTAATTTGACATGCGTAGACCCTCGGCACAAGGACCAGGATGACGTCGCGGTTTGCGTCAGCAGCCTGATGTGAGCGTCCGTTCACACCATTCTCGAGTGCCTGATATGTCTGCATCGGGTGCTCAACGCGGCTTGATTTCCTGCAGAAACGGATTGCTTCGCCGCTCGTCGCCGATGCGGCTGCCGGGGCCGTGGCCGCAGATGAAACCGACGTCGTCGCCGAGCGGCAGGACCTTGTCGCGGATCGAATCCAACAACTGCTGATGATTGCCGCCGGGCAGGTCGGTGCGGCCGATCGAGCCGTTGAAGAGCACGTCGCCGAGATGGGCGAAGTTCTGCGCCCGGTTGAAATAGATGACGTGGCCAGGTGCATGCCCGGGGGCGTGATAGACCTCGAATTCGTGGGCGCCGAAGGAGATCTTGTCACCGTCGTTCAGCCAGCGGTCGGGCAGGACGTTGCGCAGTCCCGTTATGCCGTAGTTCGCCGCCTGGGTCTCGATGCGCTGCAAGAGCGGCAGGTCGTCCTGATGCGGGCCGACAATGTCGACGCCTAGGGCCTCCTTCAATTCACTGGCGCCGCCGGCGTGATCGAGATGTCCATGCGTCAGCCAGATTTCCTTAATGGTCAGGCCGCTCTTCTCGATCGCCTGAAGAATGAGCGGCACATCGCCGCCCGGATCGACGACCACGCCTTCCTGGGTATCGGGGTCGAAGAAGACCGTGCAGTTCTGCTGGAAGGGTGTCACCGGAATGATGCCGGCCTGGAGCATGCCCATATGTGCCTCGCGTGGTGTCTCTGATGCTCAGGATATAGTCCGAAACCGCTGCGAGGGCAGCCGGAATTTTCCACCTTCTCAGCTGTGTTTCACGCCAAAAAGACGGACTGCAACAAGATTTTATAGATCTTTCCATCGCTGCAATCAGCTGAAGAATTAGCTTTTATGCAGCTTTTTCATTCGTTTGCACGAGCCGCCTCATGAGTGCCGTTTCCCTGCGGACGGCGCGACGGAACATCGTCGAACGCCGCGCGTTGACAGGCCATCGAAACCAAGGAGACGCTCACATGACCCTTAAAAGAAACATTCTATTGGCTGGAGCCGTGCTCCTGGCGAGCGGTGGCCTTGCGCAGGCGGAGATGATCGCGACAACGGTCAATGATCTCAACGTCCGTTCCGGCCCCGGCCCGCAATATCCGGCGGTCGGTCTTGCCACGCGCGGCTCGACTGCGGTGCTGGACGGGTGCATCGAAGGCAGCCGCTGGTGCCGCGTCGACGTCAACGGCATACGCGGCTGGGTCTATGCCGATTATCTGCAGGTCGATCGCGGCGGCACCCCCGTCATCGTCGAACAGCATCGCGCTGAGATCGGTGTTCCCGTCGTGACCTATGAATCGACCGCCAGTGTCGTGCCCGCTGATCCGCAGCCGGCGCCTGGCGACGAGTTGCTCGGCCCGGTCGGGGCTGTCGAGACAATCACGCCGCCGGAGACGGTGCGGACCTATATCGAGACCAACCCGGCTGAGACGGTGCGGCTCGGCGGCGATGTCGTCGTCGGCGCGGAAGTGCCTGCAGATGTCACTTTCCAGACAATCCCAGATTACGAGTATCGCTATACGAGGATCAACGACCGGCCCGTTCTGGTCGATCCGGGTACCCGCAGGATCGTCTACGTCTATCAATGACGTCATCGGCAAAGTGAGAAATGAGGCGGCGTCGCGCCGCCTCGTTCCGGCAATGTCTGTCCGCCTCAACCCGCATCGGTTGATCTTCTCACGCTTTTCTCTCCTTGGTATGAAAAAATCCTAATATAACGAAGGTTCGGTATGGATCAGCGTTTGGAGATCGTCGAGGTCGTTAAGCGATAGGGCCAATTTTCGAAACCGGGTCACTTCCTGGCCGCGATGATCGAGCATCATTGCGCCCGCGTAGCCCTCGCTTCGGCGGCGTGCTTGCAGATCTTGCAGATAATGTAGAGATCGGCGGCCTTCGAGGCGGGGCGCGGATCGGGACGGGGTGTCGAGCCGAATGCCCTTCACCATCATAAACCTCCTCCGACGCTTCATGCGCCATGTCTGTTGATTATTGCCCCCATTACGTTTTATCCACAGACGCAAGGGGAATTGCTTATTGAGGGAGAGGTTTCGGGCGGACCTTGTTTCCAAGAAATGCCAGGTAAATCGACAGACGGGGCGGGGCTCCCGCGCAGTTCGGCAAAGCTAGCAGCCATTTGAAATTATGCCAACAATACTGGCATATCTTGCGAAGGTTCCCGCAGCGTGCGGAACGAGAAAGGAAATGCCGAGTGTCACGACAGACCGGTTCGAAAGCAGGCAAGCCGGAGCCGTTGGCCACGCCGATGGAAGATACAGGGGGTATCGATTTCGAGATCATCGAACTGTTCTTCTTCGCCTATCGCGACTTCGTTTCCGATCCCGACGCCATCCTCGAAAAGAGCGGCTTCGGCCGGGCGCACCACCGCGTCGTGCACTTCGTCAACCGCAACCCCGGCATGACGGTAGCTGATCTTCTCGACACGCTGAAGATCACCAAGCAGAGTCTTGCAAGGGTGCTGAAACAGCTGATCGAATCCGGCTATATTCGCCAGGTCGCCGGTCCCGAGGATCGGCGGCAACGCAAGCTTTATCCGACGAAATCGGGGCGGGAGCTGGCGCTTGCCCTTGCAGAGCCGCAATCGCGCCGCATTGAACGGGCATTCGAGGGAGCTTCGCCGCAGGTTCGGGAGGGCGTGAAGGCCTTCCTCAGTGGCATGCGGGACAGAAAGAAGGCGGATTGAATGGCGGTCAAGACAGGTATTTCCGACGATGCGGCGCATCTGCTCGTGGTCGATGATGATTCCCGCATCCGCGCGCTGCTTAATCGTTATCTTGCGGAGAACGGTTTTCGCGTCACTGTCGCGGCCGACGGCGCCGAGGCGCAGCGGAAGCTGGCGGGTCTCGATTTCGATCTCATCATCATGGATGTGATGATGCCGGGCGAATCCGGCATTGATGTCACCCGCGGCCTTCGTGCCATCAAAAACGTGCCGATCATCATGCTGACGGCGCTGGCCGAATCCGGCAACCGCATCGAAGGCCTCGAGGCCGGCGCCGATGACTATCTTTCCAAACCCTTCGATCCGCGCGAGCTCGTGCTGCGCATCAACAATATCCTGCGCCGCAACGCCAGCGGTGAGGGGCTGAAGATCGAACAGGTGATGTTCGGACCCTACACATTCTCCTTGACCCGCAAGGAGCTTAAGAAAGCCAGCGAGGTGATCCGGCTCACCGACCGCGAGCAGGAAATCATGCTGCTCTTTGCGCGCCGCGCCGGTGACACCATCCCCCGTCACGAACTGATCGGCAACGACACCGAGGTCGGCGAGCGGACGATCGACGTGCAGATCAACCGGCTCAGGCGCAAAATCGAGGAGGATCCGGCCAACCCGGTCTGGCTGCAGACGGTGCGCGGAATCGGTTACAGGCTGAGTATCGACTAGATATGAGAAGTGGAGCATGATGCCGATAACGGTTCGCATTTTCCGGCAATATGCTCCGAACGGCCGGGACCGACGCTGATGGTGACCATGGACAGCTTGCAGCGGGAAGACCGCACTCCTGCGGCGGGCTGGCGATGGATTGTTCGCTGGCTGCGGCGCCGGCTGCCCACGGGACTTTACGCCCGCTCACTGCTGATCATCATCATCCCGATGGTACTGCTGCAATCCGTCGTCGCCGCCGTCTTCATGGAGCGTCACTGGCAGATGGTGACCGAGCGGCTGTCGCTCGCAGTCACCCGGGACATTGCCGCAATCATCGAGATCGTCGAGACCTATCCGCAGAATTCAGACTACAGCGAGATCATCCGCATCGCGCGCGATCAGCTCAACTTGCAGATTTCCATCGAGCCGGACGGCGACCTGCCGCCGCCGCGCGTCAAGCCCTTCTTCTCGATCCTTGACGGCATCCTCAGCGACGAAATCACCAACGAGATCCACCGGCCTTTCTGGATCGACACGGTAGGCAACTCGAATCTCGTCGAGATCCGGATCAAGCTCGAGAACAAGATCCTCAGGGTGCTGGCCAAGCGCAGTCAGACGTATGCCTCCAACACCCACATCTTCATCGTCTGGATGGTCGGCACCTCGCTCGTGCTAATCGGCATTTCGATCCTCTTTCTGCGCGGGCAGATACGGCCGATCCTCATGCTGGCGCGGGCGGCCGAAAGCTTCGGCAAGGGACAGAAGCCCGATAATTTTTATCCGCGCGGCGCCGACGAAGTTCGGCGCGCCGGCCTTGCCTTCATCCTGATGCGCGAACGCATCGAACGGCAGATCGAACAACGCACGGCGATGCTCTCCGGCGTCAGCCACGATCTGCGCACCATCCTCACCCGCTTCAAACTGCAGCTGGCGCTCGCCGGCGACAATCCCGACCTGCATGGCTTGAACGACGACGTCAATGACATGCAGACGATGCTGGAGGCCTACATGGCTTTCGCGCGCGGCGAGGTCGAAGAGGATGTCGGCGAGCTGAAGCTCAGCGAAATATTCGCCAAGCTGGAATCTGATTTCGTTCTACACGGCAAAAACTTTACCTATTCGATCGAGGGCGACGACAATATTTCCGTCAGGCCGAATGCCTTCATGCGTCTCGTCACCAACCTTGCCTCGAACGCGCGCCGTTATGCCGACAGGCTCGACATTGAGGCCAAGCACAATGCCAAATGGTTGACCGTTATCTTCGACGATGACGGGCCGGGCATTCCGGAAAAGAATCGCGAGGACGTGTTCAAACCGTTCTTCCGGCTGGATACGGCGCGCAATCTGGATGCATCGGGCACTGGCCTCGGTCTTGCGATCGCCCGCGATATTGCCCGCAGCCATGGCGGCAACGTCACGCTCGGCGACAGCCCGCTCGGGGGCTTGAGGGCAACGATCCGCATTCCGGCTTAAATGTCGGTTGCCGCCAGCTTCACGGCTTTGCGCGCATCGAAATCATCCAGGCGCTCGACGATCCAGCGCCAGAGGGTGACGACCTGCATGAGGAGGTCGCGGCCGAGCGGCGTCAATTCATATTCGACGCGTGGTGGAATCTCCGGGTAGAGCGTGCGGATGACGAGGCCGTCGCTTTCGAGAGTGCGCAGCGTTTGCGTCAGCACTTTCTGGCTTATGCCCTCGACCCGTTCCAGCACGCGTGAGAAGCGTAATGGCGCGCCGGCATCGGCAAGCACGTGCAGGATGCGCAGCGGCCATTTCGCCGCCGCCCGCTCGATCAGGCCGCGCGCCCGTGCATCCTGTTCATCCGTCATGTTGCAGCAGAAATCGAATATGTCGCCGGCCACTTTAGTTACCTCGAGGTGTGTATCGATCGTGCTGGTACCTTCTTTCGATCGGAAACAATAGAACATACATGCTCCGGGAACCAATCAAAGAGAGGTTTCCGATGTCGAAGGTGTGGTTGATTACAGGGAGCTCGCGCGGTCTCGGCCGGGCGCTGGCGGAGGCGGTTCTGGCGTCCGGCGACAATCTGGTGGCGACGGCGCGCGTTCCCGCCCAGCTTGCCGATCTTTTCGAACAGTATGGCACTCAGGTGTTGATGCTGACGCTCGACGTGACCGACGAAGCCGCGGCAGCTGCCGTGGTGGAGGCCGGCGTGAAGCGGTTCGGGCGCATAGACGTGCTTGTCAACAATGCCGGTTACGGCAATGTCGGCCCGATCGAGGATACCAGCCTTGCCGATTTCCGAGCCCAGGTTGAGACCAACCTGTTCGGTACCGTTATCATGACCAAGGCGGTGCTCGCCCTTATGCGCGACCAGCAATCAGGCCATATCATCCAGTTCTCATCCGTCGGCGGCCGCATCGGACCAGCCGGACGCGGCGCCTATTCGGCAGCCAAATTCGCCGTCGAGGGCTTCTCGGAGGTGTTGTCGAAAGAGATCGCGCCATTCGGCATCAAAGTAACGGTGATCGAACCCGGCGGCTTCAGAACGGATTTCGCCGGCGCCTCGACGGTGCTGGCCGAGGGGCGTGCGGACTATGCGGAAACGGTTGGCGCCACCGTGCGTTTCCAGCGTGAATATGACGGCCGTCAGCCCGGCGATCCCGCCAAAGCTGCCGCGGTCATCATTCACATTGCTGGTCTCGACGCACCGCCGTTCCGGCTGTTGCTGGGCAGCGATGCCGTGCGCAATGTCGAGAAGGCGGATGCGGTGCGCATCGAGGCCGATCGGGAATGGCGCGCCGTCAGCGTCTCGACTGATTTCGAGCCCGATGCCGAGGTGCAGGCGATGCCTTGGGAGAAGAGGGCCGGCTGAATAAGCCAAAAATAAAAGCGCCGCTGAAGAGCGGCGCTTTGCGATGAATTGTCGGAAGATCAGCCGGCGGTGCAGAAGTGACTGCGACCGTCATAGCCGATGTAGGTGCCGCTGCGCGGATCGAAGGAACGGTAGCGGTAGGAGCAATAACGCTCCCATTGCGGCGTCCAGGGCTCAACCGTTGCACGGGCCGGGGCATAGTATCGCGGCCGCTCGACATAGCGCGGCTCCTCGACGTAGACGCGGCGCGGGGCCCGGTAAACCGGAGCAGGCTCGTAGTAATCTGGCTCGTAGGGCGGGTCGATGTAGCGAGGCTCGTCGTAAACAGGGCCATTATTGGCATTAGCGATCGCCGAGCCGACGATCAGGCCGGTTGCAAGGCCGACCGCGCCGCCGACAAGCGCGTCGTTACGGCGCCAATGACGATCGCGGGCCGATGCTTCACCGATGGCTGAGATGGTAACCGCGGCGAGCGTTGCCGTCAGCAGAAGAGTTTTTGCGAGCCTGTTCATAAGCATAAGTCCCAATCCCGGGAGCCGAACGTCGGCTCCTTTCTCGATGATGCAGTAGTACAGATCGCTAGCTGAACGAAGGCTGAACGACAAAACCCGGCATTGCTGCCGGGCTTCAACTCGAATTCGACAGCCTTGTTAAGGGTTCAGCCCGCAATCTGCAGATTGACGGCCTTGGGGCCCTTACCGCGGCGATCCGGCTCCGTGTCGAAGCTTACCTTCTGGTTTTCCGTCAAACCGGCCAGCCCAGAGGCCTGAACGGCAGAAATGTGAACGAAGATATCGGCGCCGCCCCGGTCCGGCTTGATGAAGCCGAAGCCTTTGTCGGTATTGAAGAATTTTACAGTGCCAGTCTCGGCCATGCGTCAGGTCCTTTTCTCTCTGCCCGCCATCCACACGGGCAGCATCATAGCATTGCCTCCTTGCGGGAGGTGTTAGCAGGCAAGTCTTGAAATGTGAGAAAAAGGTCCCCTCTACCTCGGCCTGCTCCATGTGGGACTTTTGCCCCCATTTTCGGAACCGGCTGACCGGAATATTAGCGTTCCCGGCGCGCAATTACTTAAGGACTTCCCATGCTCGCAAAATGCCCGAACGCGCCGAGAGTGCTGCGTTTCAAGGATTTTGGCAAGCAAAAGTTTTTTAACGTGTTCTTCCGGGCACACTGCCGTCGATACTCAATTTGCGCAAAAGCGCAAAATTTCCGTCGCGAATGGGAAATGATTAACGATTTATATCGTCCGCAATGTAATTTTCGAGCAGATTTTGCCAAAAATGCAACGTGAACGCGCTGTCCCGGTTCGTTGAAAATTTTTTCGAATCCGCTATCCGCCCATATTTGGACGCGTGTTCACCCGGCTGGCAAACGGCGTCGCGTGAACCCGGGCACGAGCTCGACTACAAGCATAGCGATAAATATTAGCGCGCAGCCTGTATAGCCGGTCGGCGGCATCGACTCACCGAGCAGGAGAGCTGCAAGTGTTGCGCCGAAGAGCGCTTCCGATGAGAGAAAGATCGCAGCTTGGGAGGGCGTCGTGTAACGCTGGGCCATCACCTGCAGCACGAACGCAACTCCGGAGGAGAAGATGCCGACGTAGAGGATCTCAGGCGCGGCTTCCCATATCGCCGACAGCCCGATCGGTTCCAAGACCGCGGCAACGGCCAGAGCACAAACGGCGGTGACGGCGAATTCCGTCGCGGAAAGTGCGAGCGGCCTGCCGGTTTCAGAAACGGTGGTGCCTGCCAGAGTGATCTGGATCGCCCAGAAGACGGCGCAGACGACAGTCAGGAGATCGCCTCGCGTGAGCGCCGAAAGATGGCCACCGGATAGGAGATAGATGCCGGCAAGCGCCATCAGCGCGCCCGGCCAGATGATCCAATGCGGTGCGCGGCGCAGAAAGAACACGGCGATCAGCGGCACGAAGACGACATAGAGGCCGGTGATGAAGCTGGAATTCGTCACCGTCGTCGTTTGCAGCCCCACTTGTTGCGTGGCTGCACCGCCGAAAAGGGCAAGGCCGATGAGAATATAAAGCTTCGCATGGCGGGCGCTGGTCTTCGTCTTTGCCCTGCGCGCTTCGACAAGGACGAAAGGCAGCACGGCTATCGTGGCTACGGCAAAACGCAAGGCGATGAACCAAAAGGGGCCGATCGCCTTCATCGCCGTCGACTGCGCGACGAAGCCGCCGCCCCAGATGGCGGCCGCAAGCAACAGGAGGAGGTTCGCCTGAATGCGCGTCATGTCGTCCTCGAGGGGAAGGGAGATTTGTCCAAGCGGTTAGCAGTTGCGTTTCCTCCAGGCAAGGGCGAAGACTTGGCGCTGATGGCGGAGGTGAAGGCATGCAACACGAAAAACAGCAGCCGGTCAGCAACACGGCGGCACCCCGCACCGCAGGCTATTCCGGTACACCGCTCGCCAGGAAGCTCGGGCTTGCGCAGGAACAGGCTGCCGCTCTTCTCGGTATTCCCGAAACGATCGAAGGCATCAATGCTTTCGACGGTTTTGCTTCAGTTGCCCGCTCTGCGGACCTTCGACTATGTGCATCTATTTGTGACTGAGCGCAGGGTACTGGAAGCGGTCGCGCCTACGCTTTTTTTCGTGCTCTGAAGCCCAGCGGCATGATCTGGATCTCCTGGCCGAAGAAGACCTCGCGCGTGCCGACCGATATCACCGAGGACGTGCTGCGGGAGATCCTGCTGCCGGCCGGCCTGGTCGACATCAAGGTCTGCGCTGTCGACGAGATCTGGTCCGGGCTGAAATTCGTGATCCGCAAGGAATTGCGCGACACGTTGTGACCGCTCAACCGTTGCTCGCTTGCCCCCGCGAGACCCTGAGCAGCGCACCGTCATCCTCGTCCGTCACCATCAGCAGGGCGCCGTCGGGCGCAACGACGACGTCGCGGATGCGGCCGTAGTCGCCCTCGAACAAGCGCTCTTCGGCGACGAAGGCGCCGCTCTCGTTGCGCTGCATGCGCGAGAGCAGCTGGAATTTCAGCGCTGCGACGAGGAAGTCGCCGTCCCATTCCGGAAACATGGCGCCGCGATAGACAGCGAGCGCGCCGGGTGCGATCGAAGGGTCCCAATATTGCAGCGGCTGTTCCAGCCCTTCCTTGGCGGTGCCTTCGCCGATCTCGGCGCCGGAATAATCGCGGCCGTAGGTGATGATCGGCCAGCCGTAATTCTTGCCGGCTTCGGGCTGATTGATCTCGTCGCCGCCGCGCGCGCCGTGTTCGACGGTGTAGAGCTTGCCGTCTTTGGTGTCGAAGGTAATGCCCTGAGGATTGCGGTGGCCCTTCGACCATATCTCCGGCAGCGCCTTGCCGCCGTCCTTGAACGGATTGTCGGCGGGAATGCTGCCGTCGGCGTTGATGTGGATGATCGCGCCGGCATTGTCCCGCCAGTCCTGCGAACGTTCGCGGTCACCGCGGTCGCCGACGCTGATGAACAATGTGCCATCACGGGCAATGGCGATGCGCGAGCCATAATGCATGTTGGTCGACGTGAAGCGCCGCATGGTGAAGACAGGCGTCACGGCCTCGAGTTTCTTCTCGTCGGCGGAAAGCCTCGCGCTGAAGGCTGCGGTGCCGGAGCCCTGACTATTGGCCATGGAGGCGGTGAAATAGAGCTTTCTGCTCTTGGCGAAATCCGGGGCGAGCGCCAGGTCCAACAGGCCGCCCTGGCCGCGAGCACTGACCTTGGGTACGTTGCCGATGGGATCGGACAGTTTGCCGTCGCGGATGATGCGCATGCGGCCCGGGCGCTCGGTGACGAGATAGGCGCCGTCGGGCAAGACCTCGACCGCCCAGGGATGTTCGAGGCCATCGGCCAGTTTTTCGACACGAAGCGTGGGACCCTGCGTGTTGACGGTATCGGCCGCGTCGGCCGATATCGCGCCGAACAGAACCAGTGCCGCAGCGAAATGGAAGGCGGATATTCTCTTCATCTTGCTCCCCGTCATCTCTTCAAGCGGAACGTGGAGCGGGCAGGGGAAGGCTTCAAGCCTCAGTTGGACTTCGATGACGGCTTTGTGTTTGCCGGTTGAACGGAGCCGGTCGCCTGATCGTCGACCAGTTCGGCTTCCAGGATGTAGCGCAGCGGACCGCGTTCGGTCGCATCGAAGGGCCAGCAGGTGGCCAGCACCAGGCGGTGACCGTCGGAGGAGGGGTCGATGCCGCTCGCGTCCCACGGGGCGATGCGTCCTTCGCCGGCTTTGAAGGTCAACAGCTTGCCGTCGCGGCGGGTGATTTCGATCGCGTCACCCGGCTTTATATATTGCAGCCAGCGGAAATGCGTGTCGCGATGGGCGGCGATCACGGAGGTGCCTTCTTCGCCCGGCTGTGGTGTGTTGGCGAGCCAGGCCGGACCGAAGGCGAGCGCCTCGCCCGAGGCGCCGGAAAGCACGATCGCTTCCTTGCCAAGGCGCGGCGCGCGCACCTTGGCCTCGGTGGTAAAATCGGCCCATGGCCACGGTTTCGTCTCCTTGCCGCTTAGTTCGGCGGCAAAAGCACGCTTCAGCAGGACCTGCGAGATTTCTGCCTTCGCCTTCAGCAGGAAGCCGTCGCCGATCAGCGCCAGCCCGTAGAAGGCAAGACCTGCGATGGCGAACGCGATCGCCCTTTCGATCGGCGAAAGACGCCAGAGGAAGAAACCTTTTCTCCTTCGTGCTTTCGGCAAGTCATGGGCCGTGGCGGCGGCCATGGCGAGTTCCAGGTAGGTCGGAAGCGGCTCGAATTCGGCCGCTTCCTCATTGTTGCTAGAACCCATCGCGTTTGGCTCCGACCGTGATGAACCCCTTGAGGCGGCGGCGCCAGATGGCGAGCCCGCTCGCCGCCGCCAAGGCGAGCAGCAGCATGCTGAGACCGCGCATAATCTGCTCATCGGCGCGTGTCGCCGTCTGCGGAAGGTTCACGGTCGAGTTCTTCTGCGCGATCAGCGTGGCGGCTTTCGCCGTTGGCGCCGCGGCCATCATGATTGCGACCTCAGGCGATGCGGCGAGATCCTGCGCTGCGGCGGCAACCTGTTTCTGTTCTGCGTTTCCGGCCGGTTCAACCGAAGCCCGGCGTGCTGCGCCGTCCGCTTCGCCGGAGACCTTTCCGAAGTCCCAGCCCTCGGGCAGGTTAAGGGGCAGCTTCGCCGAGCCGAGCGGCTCGTTCGCCGGCCGGGACGGCGTGACGTCGACGGCGACGAGACTGGTGACGCGCGAGACGAGATGGTGAGCAAGCGCCACCGTCTCGATGTCCTTGTCGCGCGCCGCGGGATCCTGGCGCTCATAGGTACGGGCTTCGAGATCGTCGATCTTGCGCCGCGCCCAGAGTTTGGAAATGCCGCGGCCATCGGCGGCATTGGCGATATCCATCTCGACCCGCCAAGGCTGATCGCCGGTCTTGCCGATGATCTGCAGCCTGCCGGCGGGCTTGTCCTGCGGCAGTTCCGCCGTCAGCACGACAGGCTCGCCGCTATAGAGGTCGGGCATCGGGTTCGGCGTGATGTCTTCGGCTGCGATGCCCTCGAAATTTGCGGCGATATCGGTCATGGCGGGGTTCTGCAGCTTGGCGAAGAGCTCGCTCATGCGGCTCGCGACCTGATCGGTCGAGCCGATCTGGGTGAATGTGCCGCGGCCGATCTCCGCGGCTTTGGTCATGAAATGGGTATTCGGCGCCGAGCCGATACCGACGGTGAAGACGCGGGCATCACCGCGGTTCGCGGTGATTTCCCGGAAGAGCTGCTGTTCATTGCCGATCGCGCCATCCGTCAGGAATACGACCTGGCGCAGGGCGCCGCTTGCGACCGGGCCTTGGTTGCGCAGTGCGTCCTCAAGAGCAGGCAGCATTTCAGTGCCGCCATCGGCGGTCAGGCCTCTCACATAAGCGACGGCCTTTTCGCGATTATCGGGTGTCGCGGCGACGAGACCGTTGAAATAGTCGGTCATCGTATCGTCGAAACGGATGACGTTAAAGCGGTCGCCGGGGTTCAGCCTGGAGATGGCAAGCGCCAGGCTCTGCCGTGCCTGCTCGATCGACTGGCCGGACATGGAACCGGAATTGTCGATGACGAAGACCACCTCGCGTTTTGCCGGCGTCGCTGCAGCATCCGGTGCTGTGGGCGGGGTGACGAAGGCGAGCAGATAGGTCTTGCCATCAATTACCTCACGGAAGAGGCCGGCGCTCGGCATCTTGCCCGGCGCGGCCTTCCAGGTGAGCTCGAAATCCTTGTCGGCGGGAACGGCGTTACCCTTCAGGCTGATCGTCCTCGCCTGGTCGCCATCCTGCCGGATATCGATCTCGTGGAAGGAAGACTTGACGTCACCGAGCGGGAAGCCGGCCTTGAGATTGACGCTCAGCGAGACCGGGTTGATCCTGGCATTCTCGCGTGGATCCAGCACCGGGGCTTCGATCTTCTCACGATTTTCCACCGGGTCGCTCGGTGTCGCGAAACCAGCGCCGTTGTTGAACTCGACGGTCTGGACGATCGGTGCCGGATTGTAGCGCGGCGCGACGACCATCGGGAAACGCAGCGAGAATTCGCCGCCCGATTGGTGGACGGTTTGCTGATATTCGATCTGCACGACGACTTCTTCGCCGGGGCCGATATTGGCGACCTGGTTGGTGAAGATGTTCGGCCGCTGCTGTTCGAGCAGCGCCGTCTTCTTGCCTTCGGCCTTGGCCTGCTCGTAGATCTCGCGGGCTTCCTGGCGCGGCTTGATTTGGCCCTCGATGAAGCGTTCGCCGATCTGCATTTTCAGCGCGTCGACGGCGGAATTGTCCGGCAATGGGAAGACGTAGGTGCCCTCGACCCAGCCCTTGCTCGGGTTCCGGAAGCGCTGGGTCACCTTCACCCTGGCAATCGGGCCGGAGACATCGATCGCGACGTCGGTCTTCAGCCGCGGCGCTTCGACATAGAAGCCCGGCTCCTTCGACGGGAAGAGCAGCGAGCCGCTGTTGACGTCATTCGGCCGGACAATGGCCGCGAGCTGGCCGGTTGCCTGCCTCGTCTCGGCGCGTGCGGCGGCGGCAAGCCCCAGCATCGCGGCGATACAGGCGACAAGGGCGGTGATAGCAATAAGGAATGAAATGGAAATCCGGCGCATGCGCATGCGCCCGATGGCGAACTCATCTTCCAGAAACATTGGCCTACCCTCAATAACCAATTTTGGATGAGGGAATGATGCGGCTTCGATCTCGGCGCGCTCGCGACCGAATTGAGGCGGCGTGCGGCATTTGTTGCGGCTTATTCGTGGCGATGACGAAATCCGGCGATCTCTCTGATTTCAAAAGGCGAAAACCTGATCGTCGCCGCCGCGAAAGTGTCGGGCGTGATCCTGCTGGCTCTCATGGACGGGTGATCCGATAGACCAGCAAGTCATTCGAATCCACAAGCTTGGTTGCGGTCTTGTCCAGGTAATCGATGACGCCATCATGATGTTCGACGAACAGCAGGTCCTGCTTGTCGGTAGCGTTCTTGGTGACGCCGAACAGATCCGCGCCTTGGGCGCGCAGTTCCTCGAGCTGCGCGATCGCGGTAGCGTCATCCGCGACGAATTTCGACCATTCGGAATCGCCTCCGCCGGGCGGGAACACCCAGCCCCGCGCCCTGCTGTAATAGACCGCGACGGGATCGCCGACCTCGGGTGCGATGGCGACGACGAGGTCGCCCGGCTGCGCTAATCGCGCCAGTTCCTCGCCAAGCAGCTTGCCGTTCATAGCGATTGGCTTCTTCATCGTCCTGACGAGGGGAAGGGTCGACCAGCCCACCGCGACAATCACGATGCAAATCGAGCGGAGCACGACCGCCGGGGTTAGAACGGTTTTCGATGAAAGCTTTGCCAGAAGAAGCGCGCCGTGGCCGCAGAACATCGCAGCCGGCACATGAAAGATGTGCAAGTTCCACACATTGCTGGTGATCTCGCCCGCCGCGGCGAGATAGAGGATCACGGCCGCGGCCAGCCATACATAGGGAATGGCCGAAAGGAAGCGTTGCTTCGGATCTTCGGCGCGGCTGAGCGGCATCCACAAACCGATCGCGAACAGCACCATGAACGGATAGCCATAGAACCACAAAACGGAGGTGTTCCATACGGATTTGAAGTAGAACCTGTCCTTGACGTATGACCAGACGCCGTAATCCCAGATATAGCCGCCGCTGCCGGCGATATGAAACGGCGGATAGCTGCGGCCGAGATAAATCGCCCAGCTGAAATAAGCGCCGATGATAGCCAGGCTGAAAAGGCCCCACAAGAAGACCCTGGTCGCCTGCTTTCGCTTCTTCTTCAGAATCCAGCAGACCATCAGATAGAATATGACGGCCCCGGCCGCGAGGCCTGGCGGCTTTGACAGCGCGCCGAGCGTGAAGCTGGCCGTGGCGAGCGGCAAGAGCCAGCCGCTGCCGCCGACCCAGTATTTGACGAACAGCCAGACGCCAAGGGTCACCAAGGCCAGCATTGCGGGATCGGGAAGAAACGAGCTGTCGATCATGATCGCTGCCGGCATCAACGCATAGGCAAGTGCCGCCGCGTGGGCGTGCATCTTCCCCCAGCACAGCGCCGTCAGCCTGTGCAGCGAAAAAACTGTGACCAGACCGAAGAAGGCCGCAACCACGCGGCCGAACCAGTCGTGCCAGCCGAAAAGTTGGTAGAGCAGGGCGGTGAGATAGCTGACAATCTGGAACTCGCGGCCCTGATAACTCGGCCCCGGCCCGGTCCAGCTAACCTCCGGAAAGAAGATGTTCCAGCTCCGCTGCTGGAAATTGTCGGCCATCATTGCAGTGCTTATCTCGCGCCAGCTGAAGCCGTCGACCAGAGGTAAGGTGATCTTGTGGAACCTGAAGACGATCGCGATCAACAGAATCCCCAGCAGGATTGCCGTGTCGAGGCTCAGGTAGTTGCGGCGGGCCATGTCGCGGTTGGTCGTCCGCTGCTGATATTGCCGACCTTTGGCCTGATTCAATCCCGGGACGTCCGTCATCTGCGCCCGTGTCCGCCATGACGCCCGGCGCGGCGCGACACATGCCGGCATTGGGTCGAGAGGAGGGGCAGGCTGCGCGGGCTATGGCCGCCGGCGCGATCGGCTGCAGGGGGCGGCTCGTCGGTATGGCGGAGCAGCTTGAAAGGCTTGCAAGGCGGCTTTGTCATGATGGCAGTTCATCAGCAATGACTTGAAAAGCAATTCGCCCAAATTGACTAGCGACCTCACCCTTCCTTCGAACACAAGCAGAACGGCGTCGGGGCAGCCGCCTATCTGAAAACTGCGGTGTGGCCTGTGGAGAGACTGCGGCCGGTCGGCGCGCCGCAAGCCTTGAGGAAAAGGGCCGCGGGCCGGCTCGCCGGTGCGACGAAACGATCAATAAGAATCATTGCCCTCATCACGCCTTTGCGCTTGAAATGCCGTCATACATTGGACATAGAGCTAACCGCAGAACTCCGGTCCCGGCTTTCTGCCCGTTTCAACCAATAGGACCGATATCATGGCCTTCCTTGCCGATGCTCTTTCCCGTGTGAAGCCTTCAGCCACCATCGCCGTTTCCCAGAAAGCGCGCGAGCTGAAAGCAAAAGGACGCGACGTCATTGGCCTCGGCGCAGGCGAGCCGGATTTCGATACGCCCGACAATATCAAGAAGGCCGCCATCGACGCGATCAACCGCGGCGAGACGAAATACACGCCAGTTTCCGGTATCCCCGAGCTGCGCAAGGCAATCGCCGCCAAGTTCAAGCGCGAGAACGGTCTCGAATATTCCTGGGAGCAGACGATCGTCGGCACCGGTGGCAAGCAGATCCTGTTCAACGCCTTCATGGCGACGCTGAACCCTGGCGACGAAGTCGTCGTCCCGGCGCCCTACTGGGTTTCCTATCCGGAGATGGTGGCGCTGTGCGGCGGCACGCCGGTTTTCGTTTCGGCCACCCAGGAGCATAACTTCAAGCTTCAGGCCGCCGATCTCGAAAAGGCGATCACGCCGAAGACCAAGTGGTTCATCTTCAACTCGCCGTCCAACCCGACGGGTGCCGCCTATACGCATGCCGAACTGAAGGCGCTCACCGATGTGCTGATGAAGCATCCGCATGTCTGGGTGCTGACCGACGATATGTACGAGCACCTGACCTATGGCGACTTCAAATTCGTCACGCCAGTCGAAGTCGAGCCTAAGCTCTACGACCGCACGCTGACGATGAACGGCGTCTCCAAGGCTTATGCGATGACCGGCTGGCGTATCGGCTATGCCGCCGGACCGATCCAGCTGATCAAGGCGATGGACATGATCCAGGGCCAGCAGACCTCGGGTGCGACGTCGATCGCCCAGTGGGCGGCCGTCGAAGCGCTGAACGGAACGCAGGACTTCATCCCGGCGAACAAGAAGATCTTCGAAGGCCGCCGAGACCTGGTCGTCTCCATGCTGAACCAGGCCAAGGGCATCGTCTGCCCGGTTCCGGAAGGCGCCTTCTACGTCTATCCGTCCTGCGCCGGCCTGATCGGCCAGACGGCGCCGTCGGGCAAGGTCATCGAGACGGACGAGGATTTCGTTTCCGAGCTTCTGGAATCGGAAGGCGTCGCCGTCGTCCACGGTTCGGCTTTCGGCCTCGGCCCCAACTTCCGCATCTCCTATGCGACGTCGGAAGCGCTTCTGGAAGAAGCCTGCCGCCGCATCCAGCGCTTCTGCGGCGCCTGCAAGTAAGCTGATTGCCGCAATATCTATCCAAGGCCTGCCGGTGACGGCGGGCCTTTTGTTTTTATCCGGCGTTGACGATGTAGCTGCATGTGGCTACATTTGAGACTATGAAGACCGTTTCGATCCGTGATGCGAAGAACCGCCTGACCGAGCTTGCCCGCGAGGTCGAGGAAGGCGAAACCATTGTCGTGACGCGCAACGGCCGGCCGGTATTCGACCTGGTTCCGCATCAGAAACGCGGCGGTTTGAATCTGGAGGCCGGCGAGGACTATCTTCGCTCAAAGGGCATCACGCGGACGGCGGTGTACATCGCCGACGACTTCGACGATCCTTTGCCGGAAGATTTCCTTCTTAAGCCGCTGCCATGACCGTGCGTGTGCTGCTTGACACGCACATGGTGATTGCTATTGCCCAGAAGAAACTGACCGAACGCTTTCCGCGTGTCGAGCAGTTGCTTTTAGACGGCGCCGCCAGCGGCTTCGTCAGCGTCGCCAGCCTCTGGGAAATTGCCATCAAGACAAGGCTTGGCAAACTGCAGCCGGGATTGCCCGTCGAGATCATTCCCATTTATCTCAGGGAGGCCGGGTTGACGATCCTGCCCATCGATATCCCGCATGTCATCGCCGCCGCCGATCCCGAGCCGGAGACGCGTGATCCGTTTGATCGGCTGCTGCTGGCGCAGTGTAAGGTCGAAGGCTTGCAGTTCGCCACGGTCGACCGGCTGCTCGTCGATCATCCTCTGGCATTGCGACTATAGCTCACATCCCGATTCAACGTGTTGCCGCACAGATTCCGCTTCGCCTCGCAAGTCGTTGAAATGAGATTCAAAAGTGGGGCGAGTGCCGGTGGGAAGGGTGGTCTGCGGTTGCGGGCGGACGCCAAACCAACTAGATATCCGGCATCAAGTTCAATTGCCGCTTCGGGGGGCCGGATTTTGCAGCAGAGTGCCGTCATCGTATGTTCTGACGTTAACATGCTGCCGGCCGCCTGCTGCACCCTGCTTTCCGTCAAGTGCAATCTTACGAATCCCGGCATCGAGTTCCTGCTTCTCGGCATCGACCTCAAGCCGAACGAGGTCGCCGAGGTCGATAATTTTGGGCGGCTTCACGGTATGGCGATCAGAGTGCTGCCCTATAAGACGCCCGATACCGGCCTCCAGGCGCGGGGCCGCTGGTCCGCCGCCACGCTGGCGCGGCTCTACATGGATCGGGATATACCCGACAATATCGAGCGCCTGCTTTACCTCGATGCCGACGTGCTGGCGGTCGCGCCGGTCGATGAACTCTTTGGCCTTGATTTACACGGCAAGGCGCTCGCTGCCGTCGACGACTATGTCATGGCCTTTCCCGAGAAGGCGGGCGCGCGGCAGCGCAAGATTGGCATGGGCGAGGGCGGACGCTATTTCAATGCCGGGGTCTTGCTGTTCGACTGGTCGGCCTGCCGGGCAAAGGGGCTTTTCGCCAGGACCCGGGAAATCTTCGAGGAGCGGTCGCACCTGTTCGAGAACAACGACCAGGATGCGTTGAACGTCACTTTCGACGGCGACTGGCTGGTGCTCGATCCGCGCTGGAATACGCAGACGGGGCTGCTGCCTTTCGTCGACCGGCCGGCCATCTTTCATTTTACCGGCCGCAGGAAGCCGTGGCAGGCGACCGTTCCCTGGGTGCACCGGCGGATGGCCAAGCGTTATGCCGAGGATCTCCGCGACACGCGCTGGGCCTCCTTCTGCAGGCAGCCGTCGATAACGGGCCGGGTGGCCGGCTTCCTCTTGCATGTAGGAAGGCAGATCGGCGGGCTGGCGCGGCTTTCCCGAATGCGCGCCTATTTCAGCAACAGCTAGTGAGGCGGGCCGAGCGCATCGTCCTTGGAAAGTGCATGTGAGCCGATATGGAATCGATCCCCAGCGAGATGCAAACCACGGCCACCGCAGATGGCGGTTTCAATGTGTTGACGGCGGACGCCTGGAAGGCGCTGCTGTCCCGCTATTCCCATGTCGTTCTGGTGGCAAACAGCGAAGCGGTCGACTTCGAGCGGCTCAGAAGCGAATTGCCCGAGACGGCTCTCTACGTCTTCTTCAACAATGTCTATAAGGTGCTCGACGAACCCTTCACCGGCCATGCGGTGCTGGTGGCCCGCAGCGGCGTGATGGGCGCCAATATCGTTCACCGGCGCGAGGTGGGGGATGTACTGCGCTTCTTTGCCGGCGATGATTTTCTGGGCGTCGTCAACATTCGCGTCTCCCCGGAGGAAAACTTCAGCGAAGAGAGCAGCTTCAAAGGCGCCGGAGCCCGCCACCTCGACCTGACGCGAATGCTCGCCGATCTCTACCCGGCAGGCAAGATCGCGACGAGCGGCTTCGCGATGGCGCTCTGGCTCGCCGACCTGCAACTGCCGGGCAAGATCCTGCTTGCTGGCTTTTCGGCAAAGAGAAGCGAGAAATGGAAGGTCTTCGACGTGCATGATTGGACGTTCGAGCAGATCTTTTTGCGTCTCTTTGCCCGGATGGGTTCGATCTCGATGATGGGCGGCGTCGACGCCAGCCCCTATGCGGCGCTTGCCAAACGGTTTCCGCAGGTGCCGCCGATCGAGATTGCGATGACGGCGGCAGAGGTCTTGTCCGAGCGGCTCCATAATGCCAACAGCCAGATCGACAGGCTGATGTCCGTGACCAAATCCATCCGTGCGATCGAGAATTTCTTCCGGCGCTTCAAGCCGAAAACCCGCAAAGAGCGCTTCCTCGAAAAGTCGAAGGAATGACCGTCGCGGAGGGCTGCCGGCAGCGCACGGCCTTCAAAGCCCGAGCGCCGTCAGCATGACGAAGGTAGCAAACAGGATGAAATGCGTCATCCCCTCGATGGCATTGGTCTCGCCGTCATTGAGATTGATCGCCGCGGCAATCAGCGTGATCGCCACCATCACCGTCTGCACTGGCGTCATCGCCATGATGAAGGGCTGGCCGGTATAGAGCGCGATCGCCTCCATCACGGGCACCGTCAGGATGACCGTCGAGAGCGAGGCGCCCATGGCGATGTTGACCGTCGCCTGCATCCGGTTCTTCAGCGCCGCCCGCAAGGCGGTCAGGATCTCCGGCGCGGCCGAGATCGCCGCGACGACGACGGCCGTCACCGCGATCGGCGCGCCGCTGTCGCGCAGGCCTTCGGTCATGAAGGCCGACATGAACTCCGCCAGCAGACCGATGATGACGACGCCGGCGAGGATGGTGGCGATCGAGACGGCGGCCGGTCCGTCGGCGCCTTGTTCATCGTGACCTTCCTTCGTCCGCTCGGAGCGCGGATAGCTGTAGCTGAAGAAATAGCTGTGCTGGCCGACCTGCATGCGCAGGAAGAGGCCGTATAGCGTGATCATCGCGACGATGGTGAAGGCGGAATAATAGTGCCATTTATCGCTCGGCACGAATTCCGGCACGACCATCGAAATGCCCATGGCGGTGAGGATCATCACGCCGTATGTCTTGCCCGAATTGTCGTTATATGGCTGCTCCCCGTGCTTGAGGCCGCCTAGAAGGGCGGCGAGGCCGAGAATGCCGTTGATATCGAACATCAGGGCCGAGTAGATCGTGTCGCGCACCAGCGTCGGAGAGTTCTCGCCGGTCATCATGATGGCAAGGATGATGACTTCGACGGCGAGGGCTGAAAGCGTCAGGATCATCGTGCCATAGGGATCGCCGACCTTGATGGCGAGCAGCTCGGCATGATGAGCAACGCGGATCGATGCAAGCACGATGGTGGCGACCAGGGCGGCGGCGGCAAGCAACGCGACACCGCGCCCGAGCTCGACTACGGCGTGTTCCAAGAGATAGGCGCTCATCGCAACGACAAGTGCGGCGATCAGAAACTTTTCCTCTTTAAAGCGCGACGCGATGCTCAAGCCCTGGCTCCTGTCCCGGTTCGTACGGCCTATATAAGTCATTGATTTCGCTGCTGCAGCAAGCCCCGATACTCGTCCTATTTGCAGTCTTTAGCGTTTAATGGAATACTGAACGTAATCGGGGCCGGAAAGCAGATCGCGGCGTCCTCGTATTCTCGTCAAGCGGCCGCGATGATCCGGATCCTGTCCGGAAGCGTGCGTATGCGCAACAAGAAGATGAGGAGACGGATGCATGATCAAGGTGGTCTACGAAGTCGTGCCGCATGATGGCGGTTGGGCCTACAGGCTGGGAGGCGTCTATTCCGAGGCATTCCCGACCCATGCCGATGCGCTCGAAGCTGCTCGTATTGTTGCGGCCGAACAGCAGGTCGGCGGCGATTCCGCCGAGATCAGCTGGCAGGACGAGAATGGCAAATGGCATGAGGAATATGCCGAGGGCGGCGACCGGCCGGAAACCGAGGTCGTGGACGCCTTGTGGAAGGACCGTGCGGCCGGGGCCTCGCAAGATATCCGAAGCTAATCATCGCCTGCCAATGCCTGCGCGACAACGGTGTCGACAAATTCGCGCTTTAGGGCGGTATAGCGATCGCCGTCCATCCTGAATTCGGCTGCCAGCCTGCGTTTGAGCACGGCATAATCGCTCGCCGACTGCGGATGCGCGATGAGATAATCCCGGAAAGCCAGCCTGTTTCGATGCGTGCGGTTACCGGCCGGGCAAAGATAGACCCGTTCCGCCGGTATCGAACCTTTCCACAGAAACGCCCACACCTCCTCGTCATAGCGATTGCCGCGCGGTTCATAGCCTTCTGCCAGAAGCACTCGCGTCGCATCCCTAATATGGTCGAGGCTGGGGAGGACGATATCGATATCGACGAGCGGCTTGGCGATCATGCCCGGTATGGACGTGCTGCCGATATGATCGATGGAGAGCGCCTGCGGCAGCAAGGTGAGCAATCTGGCGCGGATGCGTCGGAAATTTGCCGGCCACTGCGGGTCGTAAGGCACGAGTTCGACCGGATTATGAGCTGTCATCTTTACCTCCCCGGCCAATTCGGCAAAGTGTGAAGCGGCTCTGCGTCGAGAATTACGCAAACAGCGGCTTGGAAGACGGTGTCCGGCAGGACACGCTCCGGATGCTGTAATGCTATGAGTTTGCGCATGCTCGGGAAATCGATCCCGATTCTGGCGCTGTGTGCCCGTTCGTTTATCGGTCGTGGTCACGAAGACCTTTGACTAAGGGCATTTGCTGCCCAAGGCGCGCTAAGCTGCGAGTTCGGCGAGCGCGATCCGGGCGACCGTCAAGGCCTTCTCGGCCTGCTCGACGTTTGGGTCACCGAGGAACCAGGCGGCGGACAGGCCGGAATAGGCGGCGATCCATTGCAGTAGCCGCTTCGGCTCCAGCCGGGCTTCCGCCGAGACGACGGCGAGCTGGCGGCGGAAACGGGCCGGGTCGGTGATGGTTGGCAGCTCCTCATTGGCAAAAATGTTGGCGAAATCGAAGCCGCGCTCGCCATGGAGCCGTTTCGGATCGATCGCGAGCCAGCCGCGCGCCTCGAAATCGAGAATATTGCCGTGGTGGATGTCGCCGTGAAGGACGGAGAGATCGCGCGGATCGGCGAGGAGGGCGTTGGCGATCGCCGAGCAATCGGCAAGTGTACCGCCATGTTTGCCGGCGGCCGGCTCGAGATCGCGGAACCAGCGAGTGAGCGGAATAGGATCGGGGAGCGGTCTTTCACGCGGCGCATGCAGCCGCGCCGCGGTTCGGCAGAGAATGCGGCTTGCCTCGTCGTCTTCTCCGTCCATCGCCATGGTAAGCAGCGAGCGTTTCCCGGTTGCCCTTTCCAGCAATACGGCGTCGCCTTCGTGGGCATAGACATGAGCCGCGCCATCGCCGTCCCACCACTGCATCAACAGCGCGCCGTATCGTTCGTCGATATCGATCGCGACTTTCAGCATGGCCGGCCTCTGCTGCCAGAGGACCGGCAGCAGGTGGCTCGAATGGGTGATGATGGGCTCGCCGTCGGATGTGAGCGACCAGCGATCGAGATGAGGAGCGAACATGGCGTCCTATATAGGCATGCTGAACGTAGAAATCCCGCCATTCGGCGGGATTTTGCACTACGAATCCTCAAAGGCTCAGGCAACCTTTTCAAGCGTGGGATAATCAACATAGCCCTTGGCGGTGCCGCCGTAGAAGGTCGATTGGTCGGGCGTGTTGAGCGGCAGGTTCTTTGCCAGCCGTTCGACGAGATCGGGATTGGCGATGAAGGGCTTGCCGAAGGCGACGAGGTCGGCGCGGCCGCTTTCGGCGGCGTCGATCGCGAGATCGCGGTCATAGCCGTTATTGACCATCCAGCTGGCCTTGCCGCCGGCCTTTTCATAGGCCTGGCGCAGCGCATTGTAATCGAAGGAGGGGTTGTCGCCGTGCTTGTAGTCGCGCTCGCCGCCGGTCTGGCCTTCGATGACGTGGATATAGGCGAGATCGTATCTGGCCAGTCCCTCGACGACATGGGTGAAGGTCGCCTGCGGATTGGAATCATAGCTTTCGCCTGACGGCGTCACCGGCGAGATGCGGATCGCGGTGCGGCCTGCGCCGATCTCCTTCACCACGGCATCGACGACTTCGAAGGTCAGACGGGTGCGGTTTTCGACCGAGCCGCCATATTGATCGGTGCGGTCGTTGACGCCGTCGCGGATGAACTGATCGAGCAGGTAGCCATTGGCGCCGTGGATCTCGACACCGTCGAAGCCGGCATCGATGGCGGCGCGGGCTGCCTTGCGGTAGTCGCCGATGATGCCCGGGATTTCGGCGGTTTCGAGCGCACGGGGCTCGGAGGTATCGGCAAAGCTGCCGCTGCCGTCGGCATTGACCAGATAGGTCTTGGCCTTGGCGGCGCGATTGGTCGAGGAGACCGGTTTGCCGCCGTCCGGCTGCAGCGTCGTATGCGAGATGCGGCCGACATGCCACATCTGGACGACGATCCTGCCGCCGGCTGCGTGGACGGCGTCGGTCACACGCTTCCAGCCGTCGAGCGCTTCCTTGCTGTAGAGGCCGGGCACGTCGGCATAACCCTGGCCTTGATGGGAGATCGCGGTCGCTTCGGTGATGATCAGGCCCGCAGTGGCGCGCTGGCGATAATATTCGACATTGAGGTCGTTGGGGATCGCACCCGGCGAACGGTTGCGGGTGAGCGGCGCCATGACGATGCGGTTCTTGATAGAGATGTCGCCAACCTTGGCAGGTTCGAAAAGCTTGGCCATGATGGTCCTTTCTTTTGCGGGAGGATCACTTGGCAGGGGCAAGCGCGGCCCGGCCCCTGGCGGAGAGATAGGTGAGCGCCGTCGCACCGAAGCCGATCAGGGCCATGAGGGCGGCGGCGAGCGGAACGCGGGTGAGATCGAAGCCGGCATCGATGACCACGCCGCCCGCCCAGGCGCCGAGCGCATTGCCGGTGTTGAAGGCGCCGATATTAATCGTCGAGACAAGGTTCGGTGCATCCTTGCCGAAGCCGACGACCTCCGGCAGCAGGCCCGTGATGACGAATTCCGTTGTGCCTATCGCAAAGGAGCTCAAGGCGAGGACGAGAAGGGCGAGGGGCATTCTAAAGATCCTGTGCCAGCTGCTTGAGGAAAGCGGCGATCGTTTCTTCATTGCGCTTGTAGAAGATCCACTGGCCGACGCGTTTGGTAGTGACGAGGCCGGCGCGATTCAGCGTTCCGAGATGAGCCGAGACGGTGGATTGCGATAGGCCGCAGCGCTCGAACTGGCTGGCGCAGACGCCCATCTCGAAGGGATGCTCCTGCGTGGGGAAATGTTCCTCTGGATTTTTCAGCCAGCTCAGAATGTCCATCCGGGTGGGATGGGCGAGCGCCTTCATGATCTCATCTTTGTCCATCGTCGTCTGCCGAACTATAAATCGTGTTTGATCGATATGTTGATCGTTGAAAGTCGATATGCAAATCACGGAGGCGTGAGGCGGCAGCTTTTCCCGCATGCGTAAATTTTGGGCAAAAAAAAGAGGGCCACCGGAAACCAGGGCCCTTTGAATTGTGAAGGTCAATAACCTCCAGAGGGGAACAGCTAATGCGGTGGTACTGGGAGAGAAACCACAAGATGCATCAGCCGAGTTGGATATGGTGCTTCCTTAGGCAGGTTTCAATGCTTTTTTGTGCATGCCTGCTATGCGCCGCACAATTTTTTTGCGGTGCGGCATTTCCCGTTGAAGCAAGGCAAAAAAAGAGGGCCACTGGAAAACCAGGGCCCTTATAAGTGTGAAGGTTAAAAAACCTCCAGAGGGGAACAGCTAATGCGGTGGAACTGGGAGGAAAAGCCACCATGTGCATCAGCTATGTGCGATATGGTGGTTTAATGGGCAAACGGCAACCCACATTTGTGCATGCCAGTCATGCGCTCACCGCATAGTATGGAAAACATTCCATAAAACTGGCTTAAAAGTTCCAGTTCCTCGCTTTGCTGACGATGAAATCACGGAAAGCTTTCAGCTTGGCAGCATTCTTGATCTCGTCCGGATAGCAGAAATAGGTGTCGAAGGACGGGACATCGGCGTTGATCGCCAGCTGAATCAGGCCGGGATCGCGGCCGACGATATAATCCGGCAAGCAGGCGACACCGATTCCGAGCAGGCACGCGCGCTTGATCGAAGTCTGGCTGTTGATCTGCAAATGCGGGATGCGTTTATTGTCCGAGGAGCGGCCGGCGACCTCAAGCCAGTTGACGTCGAGCAGATAGCTCGGCGCCGGTTCGCCGAAGGTGATGATGCGGTGATTGTCGAGATCCTCGATCTTTTGCGGTTCGCCATGGCGATTGATGTAGGAGGGAGCGGCATAGACGTGCATGTGCACGGTGAAGAGCTTGCGCTGGATGAGATCGGACTGCTGCGGCTGGCGCAGACGGATCGCGCAGTCGGCATGGCGCATGTTCACATCCACTTCCTCGTTGTCGAGGATCAGCTGGATCTGCACGTCGGGATAAAGCTGCAGAAATTCCTGAATCTTGTCGGTGAGCCAGCCCTGGCCGAGGCCGACCGTCGTGGTGACACGCAGCTTGCCGGACGGCGTCTCGGTCGTCTCGGTGAGCTGCATCTTCACGGTTTCGAGCTTCAGCAGCACGTCATGAGCGGTGCGGTAGAGCAGCTCGCCCTGTTCCGTCAGGATCAGACCGCGCGCGTGGCGGTGAAACAGCTTGGTGCCGACATCCTGCTCCAGCGCGCTGACCTGGCGGCTGATGGCGGATTGGGACAGATGCAGTTTATCCGCCGCATGCGTGAACGAACCCGCCTCGGCAGCTGCGTGAAAAATACGCAGCTTATCCCAATCCAATGGCATTCCCCCGCCTCTCATGCCGGTCTTACTCCGCAGCCACGGCGATAGGCATGTGGCCCGTCAGATATCGCTCAGCTTCAAGCGCTGCCATGCACCCCAAGCCGGCGGCGGTGATTGCCTGGCGGAACGTATCGTCGGTCACGTCGCCGGCTGCATAGACCCCCTCCAGGCTGGTCGCGGTCGAATCCGGCGCGGTCCAGAGATAGCCATTGTCCTTCAGCTTCAGCTTGCCCTTGAAAAGCTCGGTTGCTGGCGCGTGGCCGATGGCGACGAAGACGCCGTCGATCGACATTTCGGTGACCGCACCGGTTCTGACGTCGCGCAGGCGCGCACCAGTCACCGATTGCGGCATCGGCGGCTTGGCCGGGGTGCCGGTGATTTCGGCGACCTCGGTGTTCCACAGCACCTTGACGTTTTCCTTGGCGAACAGGCGTTCCTGCAGGATCTTTTCCGCGCGGAAGGAGTCGCGGCGGTGCACCAATGTTACCGACTTGGCGATGTTGGAGAGATAGAGCGCTTCTTCAACGGCGCTGTTGCCGCCGCCGACCACGATCACGTCCTTGTTGCGATAGAAGAAACCATCGCAGGTGGCGCAGGCCGAAACGCCGAAGCCCTGGAAATGCTGCTCGCTCTCGATGCCGAGCCACTTGGCCTTAGCACCGGTGGCGATGATCAACGTATCTGCCGTCCAGACCTGGCCGCTGTCGGTGCGGGCGACGAAGGGCCGCTGGTTCAAGTCGACTTCGGTCACGAGGTCATTGACGATCTCGGCGCCGACATGTTTCGCCTGCTGCAGCATCTGCTCCATCAACCAGGGGCCCTGGATTGGATCGGCAAAGCCCGGATAATTCTCGACATCCGTGGTGATCATCAGCTGGCCGCCCTGTTCGAGACCGGCGATCAGGACCGGCTTCAGCATGGCGCGCGCGGCGTAGACCGCGGCAGTATAGCCGGCGGGTCCGGAACCGATGATGAGCACCTTCGTGTGGCGGGCGGGCATGTCATTTCCTTTCGACTGGCAGGAGGGCGGCGGCTAAAGAGCGATTGAGGCCGTTTCGCGGTCCATGCGCCATTAATGAACGACCAATGTTATTATTCAAGGGCAGCCTTGCATTACCAACAAGGCAAATCGCCTCGATGTGCAAGAATCCGTCATCGGCTTGAAACTTTCTTGCGTATTCCGCCGCTTTATATAGAAGCTCGCCGCGAAGAATTAAAGAAAGGCCACGCTGTGGGTCGCACGGAACTCGACGTCATCGACATAAAGATACTCCGGGAGCTGCAGGCCGATGGCCGCATGACCAATGTGGAACTCGCCGACCGCGTCGGCATCTCGGCGCCGCCCTGCCTGCGCCGGGTCCGCAAACTCGAGGAAGCGGGGATCATCGAAGGCTATCACGCCATGCTGAACAGCCCGAAGCTCGGCTTCGACCTGGTCGCTTTCTGCATGGTCGGCCTCAAACATCAATCGGAAGGCAACCTGAAGGCATTTGCCGCCGCCACCACCGAATGGCCGCTGGTGCGCCAGGCCTGGATGGTCTCGGGCGACAGCGATTTCCTGTTGCATTGCGTGGCGGAAAATCTCACCCACTTCCAGGATTTCGTCATCGAGATTCTGACGGCGAACGAACATGTCGATACCGTGCGCACCATGCTGACGATCCGGCAGGTGAAGAAGCTGGGTCTGGTCGAAGTCTGAAACAGTCTAAAGGACGTCGCGATCTTTCGGATTCGCTCGTTGCGCTTTCGGTTTTTGTTTTTACGTACGTCGTTGCGGCAAAAGCGCTTCGCGCTTTGCCTGGGAAAAACGCTGCACACTTTTGCGCGACTGCGTCATTTGCGCGAGGCGTAGCCGCCCCGATTGATGCCGTGGCGCTGCAGCTTGTCGTAAAATGTCTTTCTCGGAATGCCGAGCGCTTCGATGGTGCCACGTACGTCGCCGTCATTGGCCGAAAGCGCATCGCGGATGATCTCCGCCTCATAGCGTTCCAGCCGTTCGGGCAGCGTGCCGCCGGTAGGTTGAGGGGAAACGGGGGCAGCTCCGCCGCCTTCCACGCCCAGCACCACGCGTTCGGCATAGTGGGAGAGTTCGCGGACATTGCCGGGCCATGAATGGGTGGCAAGATAGCGGCGGACATTCTCTGAGAGTTGCGGGACATCGCGGCGGAAGCGGTCGGCCGCACGGGCGGCGAAATGGGAAAACAGCAGCGGAATATCGTCGCGACGCTCCCTCAGCGGTGGAATGGAAATCGTCACGACATTCAGCCGGTAATAGAGATCCTCACGAAAATCCCCGCGCACTTCGGGATCGCCGAGGTCGATCTTGGCAGCCGCGACGACGCGAAGGTCAACCGGACGGACCTCGTTGGTGCCGAGCGGGGTGATTTCACGCATCTCCAGCACTCTCAGCATCTTGACCTGCGTGGCGAGAGGCATGCTCTCGATCTCGTCGAGGAAAAGCGTACCGCCGCTCGCATGCTCGATGCGGCCGGTACGGCGCTTCTGCGCGCCGGTAAAGGCACCGGCCTCGTGGCCGAAGAGCTCGCTCTCGATGACGGTTTCGGGTAGCGCCCCGCAGTTCAGCGCCACAAAGTTGCCCCTCCGGCGATGGCTCCACTGATGCAGTATCTGGGCGACCACCTCCTTGCCGCTGCCGGTTTCGCCGGCGACGAGCACGTCGACATCGGTATCGGCTATGTGGCGAAGGATCTTCCTCAGGTTTTCCATGACAGGTGTCTGGCCGATCAGCGGCGAATTCTCCTGCGCATCTTCGGCCGCCTTGCGCAGCATGCGGTTTTCGAGAACGAGCCGGCGCTTCTCGCTTGCCCGGCGCACGCTCTGGACGAGCCGGTCGGCCGCGAAGGGTTTGGCGATAAAATCATAGGCGCCATCCTGGATCGCCCGGACGGCCATGGGGATATCGCCGTGGCCGGTCATCAGGATCACCGGCAGGTCGGCATCCATGCCTTGCAGCGTGGCGAAGAGCTGCAGCCCATCGATCTCGGGCATGCGGATATCAGTGACGACAGGGCCGGCAAAATCGGCAGGTAGATCGGCGAGAGCAGCTTTCGCGCCCTCATAGGCCGAAACGGAAAAGCCGGCGAGTTCGAGCGTCTGGGCTGTGGCGCGGCGCAGGTCCTTGTCGTCGTCGATCAGCGCAACGGGCATCGGTGTGGCCATGACCTCAAGCCTTCTTCAGATGAACGATGAATCGGGTGCCGCTGCCGTCGCTGTCGACCTCCATCCGGCCGCCGTAATCTCCGACGATATCCTTGGAGATGACCAGTCCCAGGCCGAGACCGCTTTCCTTCGAGGTGTTGAACGGCGTGAACAGGCCTTTGCGAATCTCCGGCGAAATGCCGGGGCCGTTGTCGGCGACCGTCAACGTCACCATCTCCGCATCGCCTGACGTCTTGATCTCGACGCGACCCTGATCAGCCTTCGGCGCCACCGCCTCCAGGGCGTTCTGAAGCAGATTGATCAGCACCTGTTCGAGGCGGATCCTGCTGCCCATGACCTGCAGGTCGGCGGGCGGCAGATCGATATCGAGCGTATCCATGCGCCCTGCAAAGCGGCTGCGCAGCAGCATCACCGCGCCTTCGATCACATCTCTCAAGCCGGTCGGTTCGGCGCTGCCGCGGCCCTTGCGGGCAAAACTCTTCAGCTCCTCGGTGATCGAGCCGATGCGCTCGGTGAGCGCGGCGATGTCCTGCAGATTTTCGCCGGCGGGCGCCGTCTGGCCGCGGTCGAGGAAGGTGCGAGCATTGTCCGCATAGGCGCGGATGGTCGCGACCGGCTGGTTGATCTCATGGGCGACGCCGGCGGCGACCTGACCGAGGATCGCCAACCGGTTGGCCTGCACCAGATCCTGCTGCACCGCCTGCAGCTTCTGCTCCGTATTCCTGTGGCCTGTGATTTCGGCCTGCAGCCGGTCTCGCGCCTGGCTGAGATCCTGCGTCCGCTCGGCCACCCGCTGCTCCAGTTCTTCGCGCGCCTGCTGTTCCCTGAAAATCCGCAAGGTGACCGCCTGGCGGCGGCGCAACAGAAAGGCTCCTCCGGCAAGCAGCGGCAAGAGCGTCAGCAACGCCAGCATGCGGGCTTCGCGAATGCCTGCATCGACGGCCGGCCCCAGCGCCACCAGATGCTGCAACAGCCATCGGGTCTCGGGAACCGGCGTGCCGACATCAAGAAACCTCGTCTTTCCAGCGCCGCCCGGCATGACGATCTCGACGACGTCGAGCCTGTCGCCAAGGCTTCGGACAATATCGAGCGGCAGCGGCTGAAGCGGCGCATCGCCGAATTGCAGACTGTCGCGGATCGTCGTCAGCCGATCTTCGGCGATGCGGCCGATCGTCATGAACCGCCACGAGGGAATGCTGGTGATGAGGACGATGCCGCGTTCATCGACGACATACGAGGGGGCGTCGGTGGCGTTCCAATCCGCCTCAACGTCATCAAATTCCAGCTTGACCACGACAACGCCCAGGAGACCGTTGCTGGCTAATATCCGCTCGGAGATATAAAGGCCGGGCTTCTTGCTGACGGTGCCGAGCGCGAAGTGCTCGGCCTGTCCATTCGCGACCGCACCCTGAAAATATTCGCGGAAACGATAGTCGTTGCCGACGAAGCTTGTTGGTTCGCGCCAGTTGCTGGCCGAAACCGCCACGCCGTCCTTGTCGATGACGTAGATGACAGCGGCTTTCGTGCCCGCCGCCAGCATTTCCAGCTTCTGGCTGAGCCGCTCGAACGTGCCGGTGTCGTTTTGCGTCAGCGCCGCTGCGAGTGCCGTGTCCTGCGAGAGCACGAAGGGAAGCGCCCGGTATTTTTCCAGCACAGTACGCAGCAGTGCCGCATTCAGCCTCGCATCCGTGCGAGCCTGCTCTTCGAGGGCGGCCTCTGCCTGCTGCCGGCCGATCTCGCCGCTCGCCCACAGGCACGCGACGACGGCGAGAAGCGCGGTCGCCGCATAGGCCCACCACATTCGGCGGATGCGATGATGCAGCGGCAGGGAAGGCCACAGCTTTTGCGACACGGACAAGGACATGGCGGATTTGTGCATTTTTCTGCACGAGATGCAAACGAGTTTGTGCGGATTTCCGCATTTCTTCACCAGCTACTGGCAGGCAAGAATTTTTTTACACTGAAAAATCAACTGGTTAATTTCGGCATCCGAAACTGGCACGGCGATTGCGAAAGACCGGGCAACAACGGCTGAGCTGTTGGAGTGAAGCGAACGGCTCGGGAGGCCGGAGTTCGTTCCGTAGGAGCCTTAGGAGGATATCATGATCGCAGCACCATTCGATGCAGTCGCAGACAGCAAGGGCAAAAAGCCCTTTTATACTCATCTTTACGTTCAGGTCCTCGCAGCCATCGCCGCGGGCATCCTGCTCGGCCATTTCTATCCCGAGCTCGGCACCCAGCTGAAGCCGCTTGGCGATGCCTTCATCAAGCTCGTCAAGATGGTCATCGCCCCGGTCATCTTCCTGACGGTGGCGACCGGAATTGCCGGCATGAGCGACCTCAAGAAGGTCGGCCGTGTTGCCGGCAAGGCAATGCTGTACTTTCTGACCTTCTCGACGCTGGCGCTCGTCATCGGCATGGTCGTCGCCAATGTCGTCCAGCCCGGCGCCGGCATGAACATTGATCCGGCGTCGCTCGACCCGAAGGCCGTGGCCACGTTTGCCGAAAAGGCGCATGAGCAGAGCATCGTCGGCTTTCTCACCAACATTATTCCGTCGACGATCGTCGGGGCGTTCGCGGATGGCGACATTCTGCAGGTGCTGTTCTTCTCGGTGCTTTTCGGCATCGCGCTCGCCATGGTCGGCGAAAAGGGCGAGCAGGTCGTGACCTTCCTTAATGCCCTGACGGCTCCGATCTTCAAGCTTGTCGGCATCCTGATGAAGGCCGCCCCGATCGGCGCTTTCGGCGCCATGGCCTTCACCATCGGCAAGTACGGCATCGGATCGATCGCCAACCTCGCCATGCTGATCGGCACCTTCTACATCACCTCACTGCTCTTTGTTCTCGTAGTTCTCGGCGCCGTCGCCCGCTACAACGGCTTCTCGATCCTGGCGCTGCTGCGCTACATCAAGGAAGAGCTGCTCCTGGTTCTCGGCACTTCGTCTTCCGAGGCCGCACTTCCGGGGCTGATGGACAAGATGGAAAAGGCCGGCTGCAAGCGCTCGGTCGTCGGCCTCGTCATCCCCACAGGCTATTCCTTCAATCTCGACGGCACCAACATCTACATGACGCTGGCCGCGCTCTTCATTGCCCAGGCGACCGGCATCCAGCTCTCCTGGGGTGACCAGATCCTGCTGCTCTTGGTGGCGATGCTGAGCTCGAAGGGTGCCGCCGGCATCACCGGCGCCGGCTTCATCACCCTTGCCGCGACGCTCTCCGTCGTACCCTCCGTGCCGGTCGCCGGCATGGCGCTCATCCTCGGCATCGACCGCTTCATGTCGGAATGCCGGGCGCTGACCAACCTGGTCGGCAATGCGGTCGCGACGATCGTCGTCGCACGCTGGGAAAAGGAGCTGGATACGGCGCAGCTCGCTAGAGCGCTGGGCGGTCAGGCAGAAGAGGGCGCTCCGGCTGCCGGGCTTCAGCCGGCGGAATAACCTCGGCTGATTGTCGGCATCTTTGCAGCGGCCCGTTTTACAGCGGGCCGTTCGCTTATTGATAATTCGATTCCTAGTCGTCATCCTCGGCCTCGTGCCGAGGATCTGCTGCCCAATCGACGGGGGATAGATGCTCGGACAAGCCCGAGCATGACGGAGGAGGGGTTGGCGGTCTTCGTCAGCGGCGCCGGCGGGCCCTTGTCCAATCGGCCGTCTCACTTTCCACTCAGCCGCGGTTGTCGCCGAGAAGGCGCTCGTAAACGGCGCCGATAGCACTTGCTTCCTTCTCCAGCGCGAAATTCGCCCGGACATGACGCAGCGCATTCTCGCCATGCGCGATCGCCAGTGCCGGATCTGCGATATAGGGGGCGATTGCCCGTGTCAGCGCCTGGCCATCGCCGGCGGCGACGACCGCGCCAGTCTCGCCCTCGGCAACGAGTTCGGCATAGGCGCCCGCATCCGATGCCACGACCGCCGTGCGCGAGGCCATGGCTTCGAGCGGCGTCAGGCCAAAGCCTTCGTTGCGGGAGGGGGCGACATAAAGAGTCAGGCGGCGATACCAGACCTTGATATCAGGCACTTCGCCGAGGAAGAGGATGCGATCGCCAAGGCCGGCGGCGGCCACATCGGCCTTGAGCTTCTCACCGAAGGCGGTGTGCTCCGCCGTCACCCGCCCGGAGACGACGGCCGTCCATTCGGGGTGCTGCGGCAAGAGCTCGATCATCGTCCGGACGAAGAGATCAGTGCCCTTCTGGTGGCGGACACGGCCAAAGCAGCCGACGAGATAGCGGCCGGGAAGGCCGGTCGCAGCGATGCCGTCCTCGGCCGTTTCTGGCGGGTGAAACAGGGAAAGATCGACGCCGTGCTGGATGACGGTGTGGGGCACCTCGAGGAAGGAGCCGGACTGGTCGCTGGTTGCGATCACCGCGTCCATGCGGCGGATCAGCCATTTCGTATAGGCGGTGTGACGGCGTTGCGCGGCCGAGGTGAAGAGCAGCTTCAGCGGCATGCGCAGGACATGGCGAAGCAGAATGCCGACGGCCATCTCGTTGTTGCGGCGGGCGTGCCAGACGCGGTGGCGCCGGCGTGCCGGCGGGCGCCACAGGCCGAGGAGCTGCGGCCATGTCAGTTTCGCCAGACCCTCCGGAAGGCCGGGACCGAGGGTCGCGATCCTGATGCCGAGCCGGAGTTGGCACGGGATGAGCTGGACGATGGTCGACGTGACGCCGGAGAGCCGGCGCTTGAAATTGGGCGCAATGATCTCGACGTCACGAATGTCCGGCAATGGGTGGATCTCGTGTCTGACGGGCGATCAGCCCCAGGAAACCTGGAGGATCTCGTAGGCCTTGGAGCCACCGGGTGCGTTGACCTCGATGGAATCGCCGACTTCCTTGCCTATCAGCGCGCGGGCGATCGGGGAGGAGATGGAGATGCGGCCGGCCTTGACGTCGGCTTCCTGGTCGCCGACGATCTGGTAGGTCTTTTCTTCTTCGGTGTCCTCGTCGACGAGCTTCACCTTCGCGCCGAACTTGATCTTGTCGCCCGACATCTTGCTGAGGTCGATGACTTCGGCGCGCGCCGTCAGGTCTTCGAGTTCGCTGATGCGGCCTTCATTGTGGCTCTGGGCTTCCTTGGCGGCGTGGTATTCGGCGTTTTCGGAAAGGTCGCCATGGGCACGGGCTTCGGCGATCGCCTCGATGATTCGGGGGCGCTCCTCCTGTTGACGCCAGCGCAGTTCTTCCTGCAGCTTGACGAAACCACCCTGTGTCATCGGTACCTTATCAACCATTTTTCTGTCCTTCACTCCTTGCGTCTAACAGTCCCTGCCTTTGAGCAGTCCCGCACACACAAAAGAAAACAGGTCCCGAAGGGGAGCTTCGGAACCGTGCCACAAACTTAGTCGAACGCTTATAGCAGATCGGCGATGCCGATTTCCAGAAAATTCGCATAAGTGCAACTCAACCCACCGCGGCATTTGGCGATGCGACCCGCAATTGGGCAAAAACGGGATCGTTTTGGTTGACTTTGCCCATAAGAACATATAGTGAACATAGGATGAAGAAGTCGCTTGCCGAACGCCTCGCCATCCTTTCCGACGCCGCGAAATATGACGCATCATGCGCTTCCAGCGGCACGGTGAAGCGCGATTCAAGCGCAAGCGGCGGGCTCGGTTCGACCGAGGGATCCGGCATTTGCCACGCTTACGCTCCGGACGGGCGGTGCATTTCGCTGCTGAAGATACTGCTCACCAACTTCTGCATCTATGACTGCGCCTATTGCGTCAATCGCTCCTCCAGCAATGTCGAGCGGGCACGCTTCACGGCGGAGGAAGTCGTCTGGCTGACGCTTGAATTCTACCGCCGCAACTATATCGAAGGCCTGTTCCTTTCCTCCGGCATCATTCGCTCTTCCGATTACACAATGGAGGAGATGGTCCGCATCGTCCGCGAACTGCGCGTGACCCATCATTTCCGCGGCTACGTCCATTTGAAGGCGATCCCCGAGGCGTCGCCGCATCTGATCGAGGAGGCGGGCTTATATGCCGACAGGCTGTCCCTCAATATCGAGCTGCCGACCGACAGCGGCATCACCCGCTTTGCGCCGGAAAAGAAGCCGGCGAATATCCGGCGATCGATGGGCGATCTCAGGCTGAAGATCGAGGCGGCCGGCGAGCCGACGCTGAAGACGAAGAGACGCCAGCGTTTCGTGCCGGCCGGCCAGAGCACGCAGATGATTGTCGGCGCGGACGGGGCGAACGACGCGACCATCCTTGCGAGCAGCGGCCGGCTTTACAGCAGCTATGGCCTGAGGCGCGTCTATTATTCCGCCTTCAGCCCAATCCCGGACGCTTCGAAGAACCTGCCGCTGATCAAGCCACCCCTGATGCGTGAGCACCGGCTCTACCAGGCAGACTGGCTCTATCGCTTCTACGGTTTCGGTATCGACGAGATTACCGCAAACCAGGCGGGGGGCATGCTCGATCTCGACCTCGATCCGAAGCTCGCTTGGGCGCTGGCCAACCGGGGCGAATTTCCCGTCGACATTAACAAGGCCGAGCGCGAGCAGTTGCTGCGTGTGCCGGGCCTCGGCACCAAGACGGTAAAGGCGATCGTTTCGGCGCGCCGTTTCCGCCGTCTGCGGCTCGAGGATCTCTCGCGGCTCGGCGTTTCGATCAAGAAGGTCCAAGCCTTCATCTCAGCGGAAGGCTGGTCGCCGCG
This sequence comes from Rhizobium aethiopicum, assembly GCF_900094625.1. Lineage (GTDB taxonomy): Bacteria > Pseudomonadota > Alphaproteobacteria > Rhizobiales > Rhizobiaceae > Rhizobium > Rhizobium aethiopicum. Next base: position 231,376 of record NZ_FMAJ01000002.1, read on the forward strand.
TCGGCTGACCGACCGGCCGGACCTGCGCGCCATGTTCGAGCCGCAGCCCGAACAATTGTCGTTGCTGTGATGCGCCGGGTCGTGCTTGCAGGGCGTGGTGACCTTGGCGAATGGCGCGATGCCGCACGCGCCTTGGCGGCCGCCGGCATTCTGCCCGAGGAGATCGACTGGCGCGAAAAAAGCGCTGAGGCCGATCTGTCGTTTCAACGCGACGCCATGCTGCCGGTGCCTGCAACATCACGCAAGCAGATGACGGTGCCGCCCGCCTTCATCGAGCTTGCGGAAACGGTGCTCTGCCATTCCGATCCGGCGCGGTTTTCCCTGCTATACCGCATGCTCTGGCGCCTCCAGCTGGACCGGCAGCTGCTCGAGGTGACCTCCGACGAGGATGTCGTGCGGGCCAGGCTGATGGCGAAGAACGTTCGGCGCGATGCGCACAAGATGACGGCCTTCGTCCGTTTCAAGGAAGTCGGCGCGGTATCGGCAGCGCGTCGAAAGTTCCTCGCCTGGTTCGAACCGGATCATCATATCGTCAGGCGCACGGCTCACTTCTTCCAGCGCCGCTTCAACGACATGGATTGGTTGATCGCAACACCGAAGGGATCGGCCGCCTGGGACGGCGAGCGGCTGACGATCACCGACGAGCCTTGCGAAAAGCCCAATCTCAGCGATGCCACAGACGAACTCTGGCGCACCTACTATGCCAATATCTTCAACCCGGCGCGATTGAAGGTGAAGGCGATGCAGGCGGAGATGCCGAAGAAATACTGGAAGAACCTGCCGGAGGCCGATCTCATTCCAGGGCTGATTGCATCGGCCGAGAGCAAGGTGCGGGAGATGGCGGCGCGGGAAGCGACGCAATCGCTACCCTTCCACGACCGCTTGCAGCAGGCCGCGCGCAATCTCCGAGCCGAGCCAGAGGCCGCCGCGGGCACGCTGGAAGCACTGCGCGCGGAAGCCGCCGTCTGCACGCGCTGTCCGCTGCACGCCCATGCGACCCAGACGGTATTCGGGGAGGGGCCGCCGGATGCGCAGGTGATGTTCGTCGGCGAGCAGCCGGGCGATCAGGAGGATATTTCGGGGCGTCCTTTCGTCGGCCCTGCCGGCAAGCTTCTCGATCAGGTGATATCAGAGGCGGGCATCGACCGGTCGAGGCTCTACGTCACCAATGCGGTGAAGCATTTCAAATATGAGCCGCGCGGTAAGCGTCGCATCCACCAGAAGCCAAACATGGGCGAGGTGAAGCATTGCCGCTGGTGGCTCGATCGGGAGTTGGCGCTCGTCAAGCCGAAGCTGATCGTCGCGATGGGGGCGACGGCGCTTGCGGCGCTGACCGATGTGAAGGAGCGCCTGCAGGATGTGAGAGGGAAGGCGATGGCCATCGACGGAGAACGCACCCTCTTCGTAACCGTGCATCCATCCTATCTGTTGCGCATTCCCGACGAGCGGCTGAAGGCGGAGGAGATGGAAAGGTTTCGCGAAGATATGCTAAAAATCCAGGGGCTTATAAAAATGGCTGCATAAATTGATTCCGCTTGAGCTCGCGCCACCGCCCATCGGGCGATGGCGCTTTATGCTCAGGCGAAGTAGCTCTGCAGCGGCCGCACTTCGAGATTGCCTGCCTTCAGCGCCTTGATCGCCTGGGCGGCGGCTTCGGCGCCGGCCATCGTCGTATAGTAGGGCACCTTCTGCATCAGCGTGGCGCGGCGCAGCGACTTGGAGTCCGAGATCGCCTTGTTGCCATCGGTGGTGTTGATGACGAGCTGGACCTGGCGGTTGCGGATTGCGTCCTCGATGTGCGGGCGGCCCTCCAGAACCTTGTTGATCTTGGTGGCGGTGATGCCGTTTTCGCCGAGGAACCGGGCGGTGCCTCCGGTTGCCAGCACCTTGAAGCCCTGTTCGACGAGAATGCGGATCGCCGGCAGCACGCGCGACTTGTCCTCGTCGCGCACGGAGACGAAGACCGTTCCGTCGCGCGGCAGTTCGACGCCGGCGCCGAGCTGCGATTTGGCGAAGGCCAAGGCAAAATCGGTGTCGAGGCCGATGACTTCGCCGGTCGAGCGCATTTCCGGGCCGAGCAGCGTGTCGACGCCCGGGAAGCGGGCGAAGGGGAAGACAGCTTCCTTGACAGCGATGTGCTTGAGCTTGCGCGGATCGGGCTTGTCGCCATAGGCGGCGAAGGTGGCGTCGAGTTTCTCGCCGGCCATGACGCGGGCGGCGATCTTGGCGATCGGTGCCCCGATGGTCTTGGCGACGAAGGGCACGGTGCGCGAAGCGCGCGGATTGACTTCGAGAACGTAGACCGTGCCGTCCTTGATGGCGAACTGGACGTTCATCAGGCCGCCGACATTGAGCGCTTTGGCCATGGCTTTTGCCTGGCGCTCCAGCTCATCGAGCAGTTCGACGGGCAGCGAGCGAGGCGGCAGCGAGCAGGCGCTATCGCCGGAATGGATGCCGGCTTCCTCGATATGCTCCATGATGCCGGCGACATAGACGTCGGTGCCGTCGGAGAGGCAGTCGACGTCGACTTCGATGGCGTGGGTCAGATAGCTGTCGAAGAGCAGCGGGTTCTTGCCGAGCAGGGTGTTGATCTGGCCGGTCTTGTCGTTGGGATAACGCTGCTTGATATCTTCCGGCACCAGTTCCGGCACCGTGTCGAGCAAGTAGGTCTGCAGCTGGCTCTCGGCATGGATGATCTGCATGGCGCGGCCGCCGAGCACGTAGGAGGGGCGCACGACCAGCGGGAAGCCGATTTCGGCGGCGACGAGACGGGCCTGCTCGACCGAATAGGCGATGCCGTTGTTCGGCTGATTGAGGTCGAGCTTCATCAGAAGCTTCTGGAAGCGGTCGCGGTCCTCGGCGAGGTCGATCATGTCGGGCGCGGTGCCGAGGATCGGGATGCCGTTCTTCTCAAGCGCCTCGGCAAGCTTCAGCGGCGTCTGGCCGCCGAACTGGACGATGACGCCGACAACTTCGCCCTTTTCCTGTTCGGCGCGCAGGATCTCGATCACGTCTTCGGCCGTCAGCGGCTCGAAATAGAGCCGGTCCGAGGTGTCGTAGTCGGTCGAGACGGTTTCCGGATTGCAGTTGATCATAATCGCTTCATAGCCTGCATCCTTTAGCGCGAAGGCGGCATGGCAGCAGCAATAGTCGAATTCGATGCCCTGGCCGATGCGGTTCGGGCCGCCGCCGAGGATGACGACCTTCTTGCGGTCGGAGACCTGAGCTTCGGAGCGGGCGGCGCCGACGAAGGGCGTCTCGTAGGTCGAATACATATAGGCGGTGGGCGAAGCGAACTCGGCCGCACAGGTGTCGATGCGCTTGAAGACGGGGCGGACGTTCAGGCCGTTGCGCAGTTCAGCGACTTCCTTCGGGCGCTTGCCGGTCAGCGTCGCCAGGCGCGCGTCGGAAAAGCCCATGGCCTTCAGCATGCGGAGGTTCGCCGCATCATTGGGGAGGCCATGCTCGCGGATGCGGGCTTCCATGTCGACGATATTCTTGAGTTCGGCGATGAACCAGGGGTCGATCTTGCAGCCTTCATGCACCTCTTCGATGCTGAGGCCCTGGCGCAACGCCTGGGCGACCATGCGCAGGCGATCCGGGGTCGGCGTGCCGATGGCGGCGCGGATGGCGTTCTGGCTGGATTCGCCTTCCTCGAAATCGGGGATCTCGATTTCGTCGAGGCCGGTGAGGCCGGTCTCGAGGCCGCGCAGCGCCTTCTGCAGCGATTCGGCGAAGGTGCGGCCGATCGCCATGACTTCGCCTACCGACTTCATGGCCGTGGTCAAAACAGGCGAGGCGCCGGGGAATTTCTCAAAGGCGAAACGCGGGATCTTGGTGACGACATAATCGATCGACGGCTCGAACGAAGCGGGCGTTGCGCCGCCGGTGATGTCGTTTTCCAGTTCGTCGAGCGTATAGCCGATGGCGAGCTTGGCGGCGACCTTGGCGATCGGAAAGCCGGTGGCCTTGGAAGCGAGCGCCGAGGAGCGCGAGACGCGCGGGTTCATTTCGATGACGACGAGGCGGCCGTCTTTCGGATTGACGGCGAACTGGACGTTCGAGCCGCCGGTCTCGACGCCGATTTCGCGCAGCACCGCTATCGAGGCGTTGCGCATGATCTGGTATTCCTTGTCGGTCAGCGTCAGCGCCGGCGCGACGGTGATCGAATCGCCGGTATGGACGCCCATCGGATCGATGTTCTCGATCGAGCAGATGATGATGCAGTTGTCCGCCTTGTCGCGGACGACTTCCATTTCATACTCCTTCCAGCCGAGCACCGATTCTTCGATCAGCACTTCGGTCGTCGGCGAAGCATCGAGGCCGCCGCCGACGATCTCAAAGAATTCCGAGCGGTTGTAGGCGATGCCGCCGCCGGTGCCGCCGAGCGTGAAGGAGGGGCGGATAATGGCGGGAAGGCCGACATGGTCGAGTGCCTGGGCGGCGATCGCCATGGCATGGTTCATGTAACGCTGCTTGCGGTCGCTTTCGCCGAGGTTCCACTGGTTTTCCAGTTCGTCCAGCGCCTTGTCGAGGTCGGATCCGGAGAGGCTTTCGCGCAGCTTGTTGCGCTCGGCCTCGTGTGTCTTGCGGTCGAGGTCCTTGATGTCGGTGGCGTTCGCCAGCATCGAGCGCGGCGTTTCCAGGCCGATGCGGGCCATGGCTTCGCGGAACAGCGCCCGATCCTCGGCCATGTCGATGGCCGCGGGCTTCGCGCCGATCATCTCGACATTGTAGCGGTCGAGCACGCCCATGCGCTTCAGCGAGAGGGCGGTATTCAGCGCCGTCTGCCCACCCATGGTCGGCAGCAGCGCGTCCGGGCGCTCCTTGGCGATGATCTTGGCGACGACCTCGGGGGTGATCGGCTCGACGTAAGTGGCGTCGGCCAGGCCCGGGTCGGTCATGATCGTCGCCGGGTTGGAATTGACGAGGATGACGCGGTAGCCTTCCTCCCTCAGCGCCTTGCAGGCCTGGGTGCCGGAATAGTCGAATTCGCAAGCCTGGCCAATCACGATCGGTCCCGCGCCGATGATGAGGATCGATTTGATGTCTTGGCGCTTCGGCATGGGCGATATCCATTGTCTGGCTGCGCAAAAAGCCGGCCAGGGTGGGAGATCACCGGGTCGGGTCGCGCATTGAGGTCTTTTCAGGCTAGAAGCGGCTTATAGGCAAATGTTTTTGCAAACGGAACCCCATAAATCGCGGAATCGACAGGAATCCGAACAGGCGCGAACGGCTATTCCCGGCCGGGGATGACGAGCGCCCGGATTTCGCCGCCACGCGCCGGATTGATGATCGCTTCGCGGGCTTCCGCGAGCCCGATCCTGCGGGAGATCAACGGTTCGACCTTGATCCTGCCGGTGGCGATCAGATCGGCGGCGCGGCCATGGGTGAAAGGGTTGACGAAGGAGCTTATCAGCCGGACTTCGCGAATGAGCAGGTCAAAGGGCTCGATCTCGATCTTTGCCCCCTGCGGCATGACGCCGAGAATGACGGCGCTGCCGCCGCGGCGGGCAAGCCGCGGCGCCTGCTGCATGGTGTCAGTGACACCGGCGCATTCGAAAACGACATCGGCGCCGCCGGGCAACAGTCCGTCCGCGGCGGTGATGCGGGCAATGATATCGCCGTCGCCAGGATCAGCCGTTGCGGTGGCGCCGAGGTTTTCGGCTAGCCGGCGTTTTTCGGCGCTCCGCGTCACCAGCACGACGCGGGTTGCGCCGGCAAGCCGGGCCAGTTGAAGGGTGAGCAGGCCGATCACGCCGCCGCCAAGTACGATGACTGAGGCGCCGGCGTGCAGCCCGGCAAGATCGACGCCGTGAATGCAGCAGGCGAGCGGTTCGCAGAAGGCGCCGTGGAGCGGGTCGAGATCGGCCGGCAGTGCGAAGGCCTGACTTTGCGGCATGCAGACATAATCGGCGAAGCCGCCGTCGCGGTGAATGCCGATTGCCTGCAGGTTCCGGCAGAGGTTGACGCGGCCGCGCCGGCATTCTTCGCAACCGCCGCAGGAAATGTTCGGATCGCCGGTCACGCGCATGCCGGTGCGGAAATCGGTCACATCAAGTCCGACCGTCTCGACGATGCCTGCGAATTCATGGCCGAGCGTTACCGGCGGCTTCGACGGAAATTCGCCGTGGAAGATGTGGCGGTCGGTGCCGCAGATGCCGCAGGCCTCGATCCGGACGAGCAATTCACCCGGCCCTGGTTGCGGCTTTTCGAGTTCGCAAAGCTGCAACTGCCCTGTCGCTTGCAGGCGCACTGCCTTCATCGCCATCTCCTCCAGATTCTCCTCTTTTATCAGGAAGAGCGAAAGCAGGAGTCTCGTCAAGCTGTTGACGCATCTTCTTTGCGTGAACGACGATGCATGTCGAGGCATGGCTGCGGCAGGCCGGAGGGAACAATAGCCCGTCCCTGAAGTTTGCGGCCAAGAAGCTGGAGGCTTTGATGATGGATCCGAAAGACAAGGAACCGGCGGAGGGATCGCGAGAGACCGTGGATAAGGAGCTGGCACGGCAAGGGAAGGGCAAGCCCCAGGCCGACGGCGGCAAGAGTGCTGAACGAAAGGGAACGGAACGAGGCGCGAGGAAAAAATGAGCCGTTCAATCGGCTGTTTTTGATGCGGATGAAGCCGCTGGAATTCCTGCCGCTGACGGTTATATAAATTCCTTGATTATAAGCATCGGGATTGTCGGGGAGAACGAAGATGGAATGGAGAGGCCGGCGTCAGTCCGACAATGTCGAGGATCGTCGCGGCAGCCGCACAGGCGGCGGTTTCGGCCGCGGCGGCGGTTTCAGCTTTCCCTCGGGCGGCGGTGTCCGCCGCGCCGGCGGTGGCTTGAGCATCGGCACGATCATCTTCCTTGTCGTTATCTATTTCATCTTCAAGATGATGGGCGTCGATCTGCTGCAGGTGCTCGAAACCGGCGGCCTGTCGAGCGGCCCCGGCTACGAGCAGAGCCAATCGGAAACGCGCACGCCGGCCAATGACGAGATGACCGCCTTCATGCGCACTGTTCTTGCCGAGACCGAGGATACCTGGAACGGCATTTTCCAGGCACGGGGCCAGACCTACGAGGAGCCGCGGCTCGTTCTCTTCTCGGGCCAGACACAATCGGCCTGCGGCTTTGCCTCTGCTGCGACCGGTCCGTTCTATTGTCCGGGTGACCACAAGGTCTACCTCGATACGACGTTCTTCCAGGAACTGTCCGACCGTTTCGGCGCGTCGGGCGATTTCGCCGAAGCCTATGTCGTTGCCCATGAGGTCGGCCATCACGTGCAGAACCTTCTCGGCATCCTGCCGAAGTTCAACCAGGCCCGTCAGCGCATGAGCGAGGAGGAAGCCAACAAGATGTCGGTGCGCGTCGAGCTGCAGGCCGATTGCTTCGCCGGCATCTGGGGCAAATATACCGAGCAGAAGGGCATCCTGGAGGCCGGTGACCTCGAGGAAGCACTGAACGCCGCCCAGCAGATCGGCGACGACACACTGCAGAAGCGCTCGCAGGGTTACGTCGTCCCCGAGAGCTTCAACCACGGCACCTCGGCGCAGCGCGCCAGTTGGTTCAAGCGGGGGTTCGACAGCGGGCAGCTGACGGCGTGCGATACTTTCTCGGGGCCAGTTTGAAAAGGCGAGGGCCCTCCGTGCAGCCCCCTCATCCACCTGCCGGCACCTTCTCCCGCTGGGGAGAAGGGATTACGTCGCTACGTTCTCGCTCTTAGAGGACCGTAATGGAACGAGCGCAATCGGCTTGCTACCTCTTCTCCCCACCGGGGAGAAGGTGGTCCGTAGGGTCAGATGAGGGGGCTGCACGGCAGGACGTTCCCACTTATTCTCCCTATCCATAACGCCCGCGGCCGCCCGCATCCTTCGGCACGGCGCGATCGATCGCGGCGAAAACCTCCGCCGACTGATCGACAGCGCGTGAGCCGAGCGCGGCGGCGAGCGCCGATGAGCGGGACGATATCCTTCCCCTTGGCGATGACCAGGCGATGGCGATCTGGCCGAACGAGACGCTGCCGCGGCGATCGCGCAGCTTTTTCCACCAGCGAGGTTCTGATCAATGCCTTGCTGCCAGCCTTGCTGCGATTGCAAGAGAATATGTCGCTGGCGATCCGCGTCCATCGGTTGAGGCGCTCATGGTTTTCCCGTACAACTCAACAATGCATTTGAATGTTCACGGATTGTTTCGGTTTCTTTTCTGAGCTATGTCACTTTCCGGCGACGGAGATCGTCTTTTCAGAAAAAACCGCTGTAGAGATGCCTCATGCTTGATCCGAAATTCGTTCGCCGCGGCCTGTTCCTGGTCTTCGTCATCCTCTTTCTCGATATTATCGGCATCGCCATCATCATGCCGGTGCTGCCCGCCTATCTGGAGCAGCTGACCGGCGGCAGCGTCAGCGATGCGGCGATTGACGGCGGCTGGCTGATGCTCGTCTATGCCGGCATGCAGTTCCTCTTTGCGCCACTGCTTGGAAACCTGTCCGACCGCTTCGGTCGCCGGCCGATCCTTTTGCTGTCGGTGCTGACCTTCGCGATCGACAATTTCATCTGCGGCATCGCCACCAGCTTCTGGATGCTGTTCGTCGGCCGCGTGCTTGCCGGCATCAGCGGCGGCAGCTTCGCCACCTGCTCGGCCTTTATCGCCGATATCAGCACGGAGGAGAACCGGGCGAAGAATTTCGGGCTGATCGGCATCGCCTTCGGCGTCGGCTTCACCATCGGCCCCGTCGTCGGCGGCTTCCTCGGGGAGTTTGGCCCGCGCGTGCCGTTCCTCGGCGCTGCCGCTTTGTCGCTTCTTAATTTCATCGCCGCCTGCTTCCTGCTGCCGGAGACGCTGGAGGCGAAGAACCGTCGCCGCTTCGAGTGGAAACGTGCCAATCCGCTCGGCGCCTTGCGGCAGATGCGTCACTACCCCGGCATCGGCTGGGTCAGCCTCGTCATGTTCCTGTTCTTCCTGGCGCATGCCGTCTATCCCTCGGTGTGGGCATTCGTCTCGACCTACCGTTATGGCTGGAGCGAGGGTCAGATCGGCCTGTCGCTCGGCATCTACGGCATCGGCGCGGCGCTCGTCATGGGGCTGGTGCTGCCGCGTGTCGTGCCTCGGCTCGGCGAATGGAAGACAGCGCTTCTCGGCCTCTGCTTTTCCGCTGCGGGACTTACCGGTTATGCCTTCGCCTGGGAGGGCTGGGTGGTTTACGTCGTCATCGTCGCGACCGTCATCGAAAACGTCGCCGACCCGCCGCTGCGCAGCATTGCCGCCGGCAAGGTGCCGCCGTCGGCGCAGGGCGAGCTGCAGGGCGCGCTGACCAGCCTCAGCAGCATCACCACCATCGTCGGCCCACTGATCTTTACGCAGATGTTCGGATATTTCACACGGCCACACGCGCCCGTCACCTTTGCCGGCGCGCCTTATCTCACGGCCGCGGTGCTCATCCTTCTGGCCGCCGGGGTTTTCCTCACACGGGTTCGGGTGAGGGAGCCGGCCGAGGCGCTGGAGGCCGCGGGCTGATCGATCAGAAATGGTGATGTGATGATGAATTTTTCATCATCTGCCTGTTTTGGGGTGGTTCTTGTCGGGGCTTTGATCTAAGTCCGAATGATATTTCGCAGCAAGTTGCGACGACCGCATATTTCAATCACAGGACTGGTGTCATGGACACGTCGATCGACGCGCGCAGCCTTGCGCCGAGAAACGATAATCGTTGGGGCGCACATTTCCGCGCAACGCTGGCGCTCGGCATCCCGCTGATCGGCGCTCAGCTCGCCCAGCTCGGCATCCACACCACTGATGTGATGATCATCGGCCGCCTCGGCGCCGAGCAGCTGGCGGCCATGGTGCTGTCGGCCCAGTTCCTGTTCACGATCCTGATCTTCGGCTCGGGCTTTTCCATTGCCGTCATTCCGATGGTGGCGCAGGCCTATGGCCGCGGCGACGTCGTCTCGGTGCGCCGGTCGCTGCGCATGGGTCTTTGGGTGGTGATCGGATTCTGGATCATCGCGCAGCCGGCCTTCTTCAATGCCGAACAGATCCTGCTCTTTGCGCAGCAGAAGCCGGAGGTGGCGAGGCTCGCCCATGGCTATATTCTGATCGGCCAGTTCGGCGTGCTGCCGGCGCTTCTTTTCAATGTCATGCGGGCGCTCGTCAGCGCCATCGGCAAGGCGGGGATCATCCTCAACGTCACCATCGTCACGCTGGTGATGAACGCGATCTTCGCCTATGCGCTCGTGCTCGGCCATTTCGGCTTTCCGGCAATGGGGCTCGAAGGGGCGGCGATCGTCTCGGTGGTGGTACAGACGGCCGGCTTTGTCTTCATCCTGGTTTTTGTCCAGCGGCGGGAAGAGACGCGGCGCTACGAGATCTTCGTCCGGTTCTGGAAACCGGACTGGCACGCGTTGCTGGAGGTCATCCGACTTGGTTTCCCGATCAGCGTCACCGTGCTTGCCGAGGTCAGCCTGTTTACGGTCGCTTCGCTCCTGATGGGTTATATCGGCACCATCGAGCTCGCCGCCCACGGCATCGCCTTGCAGTGGGCCTCGATCGCCTTCATGATCCCGCTCGGCCTCAGCCAGGCGGCCACTGTGCGCATCGGCGTCGCGCATGGGCAGGGCGATTATGACGGGCTGGTGCGGGCCTCAATCATGGTTGTTGTCATCGCCTGCGCCATCTCGGCAGTCGGGTCGGTCATCTTCGCCACCATGCCGCAATTCCTCGGCAGCTGGTTCCTCGATGTCAGTTCGCCCGAGGCGCCTCAGGTGCTCGCCTATGCCGGGCCGCTGATCGTCGTTGCCGGGCTTTTCCAGCTGGTCGACGGGCTGCAGGTGATCGCCAACGGATTGCTGCGCGGATTGAAAGACGCACGCGTGCCGATGATCATGGCGCTGATCGCCTATTGGCCGGTCGGCTTCTTCCTCGCCTGGGCCTTTGCCTTCCCGCTCGGCTTCGGCGGCATCGGCATCTGGTTCGGTTTCCTCGTCGGGCTGGCGGCGGCCGCCGTCATGCTCTGCGCGCGCTTCTACCTCCTGCTTCGCCGGGAGGGAGCAACGGCCGGCGCTTGAGCCGGCCGTCTTATCAGACCGACTTGTAGCTGGCGATATTGCCTCGAGTGCCGAGACGTGCAAACATTTTCCTGCGGATCGAAAATCGCTGCCTTATCGGCGGCTGCCACGGCCGCCTGCGCGTGCTCGACGGCTTGGGAAAGCACTCTGTCGAGTCAGTATTCCGGAAGCGGCTTTGATCCGATGCCACCAGGGCTGGGTGGCTAAGCGAGGTAGCCTTCGCTATTGGACGGTGTAGCCGCCATCGACCGGCAAGGCGTGTCCGACAATGAAGCTCGCCGCGTCGCTGCAGAGCCAGAGGACGGCATCGGCGATCTCTTCGGCTTTGCCAAGCCTGCCGATCGGAACCACCTGCATCAACGCATCCATCGCTTCCGGCTGAGTCTCCAGCATTCCGGTCACCATCGGCGTCTCGATGATGCCTGGGCAGACCGCGTTGATGCGTATTCCCTTGGCGGCGTATTCGAGCCCGGCGCTTTTGGTCAAACCGACCACACCGTGTTTGGAAGCATGATAGATGCCGCGTTCCGCGATGCCGACCAGGCCGCCGAGCGAGGAGTTGTTCACGATCGTTCCGGAGCCCTGCTGGCGCATTTGCAGCAGTTCGTACTTCATGCAGTTCCATACGCCGCGCAGGTTGACGCCCATGACGAAGTCGTAGTCCTTGGGGTCCGCATCAGCGGTCTCAGCCACCGGGCTTTGGACGCCGGCATTGTTGAAAGCGGCATCGAGCCGGCCGAATTCCGCAACCGTCTTCTCGACCATGGCAGCAACCTGTTCCATGTCGGCGACGTCGCATTGAATCGCGATCGCGCGATGTCCACCGGAAATCAGGGTGTCTGCCGCAGCACGCACCGCGGTCTCGTTGACGTCCGCCAGCGCGATGGCGGCGCCGGCTTTCGCAAAGGCTTTTGCCGTCGCCAGGCCCATTCCGGAGGCGGCACCCGTAACGAGGGCGACTTTGTTTTCGAAAGAGATATTCATGGCTTCACTCGTTGTTTGTGGGAGAGCTTGAGTATCGTCCGCTAGAGCTTGGGCGACAGCTTGATAAGTTGATCGTCCGATGGACCTTCACCCCGCGGCGACCGGTTCGTCGTGATAGCGTAGAGGTCATCACCAAGTGGGAGGACGTCTCTGAACCGATCGCCGGATGCATAGATCGACTTGAGATCCCTCGCTCGCTCATCGAGAACGTAGATGCCCCGTCCGACCAGCGTGGCCACGAGAAGTTCATTTCCCCAGAATGCGATACCCGACGGCGCCCAGGTGTCGCTGCTGGAATGGAGATAGGCGGTCTCCATTCCCTCCAGCTGTTCGTCGCCATCGATCAGCGGCCACCCGAAGTTCAATCCGGGCCGGATGTGATTGATCTCGTCATGGGCTGATTGACCGTGTTCGGCGACGAACATCTTACCGTCACGGTCCCATGCCAGGCCTTGGGGATTTCGGTGGCCGAAGGAATAGACATAGGAGCCTGGAAAGGGATTGTCGGCAGGCACCTCGCCTTGTGGGGTGATGCGTAACACCTTTCCGGCGAGGCTCTCACGGTCCTGCGGAAGGTCGCCGTCCTCGATCCATCCGGTGGTAACGTAGAGGTTGCCGTCGGGTCCGATCGCCAGACGGCCCCCATTGTAGAGCCTGTGTCCGGGGATTTCCTCAAGGAGGGTGCGGGTCTCCCGCCACGAATTGCCGTCGAAGCTGGCTTCGATGACCTTGTTGAGCAATCCGCCGCCTGTCCGATAGGTGTGGTAGAAGTAAGCCACGCCGGAGGTCTCGAACTGCTTGGCCAGCGCCATGCCGAGAAGACCCCCACCGCCCTCGCGGCTTATGCCGCTCGAAGTCTGCAAGGGATATCTGCGCATCTGGCCGTCCTGGACCACGACGACGTTGCCGGCGGCCTCGGTCACGAAGATCCTCTGGCCGCTCGCCTCAATATCCCAAGGGTAGTCGAGTTCGTCCACGACGGTTTCGACGGCCCAATCGCTGGTGGACATGCCAGCGACGGAGCGGGGGGGCGACGCGTCCTTCGCCCAGCCGAGGGACATGACGGTGCCGTTCAGTATGCACGCCAACGCAATTGCTGATGGCCGGGGTTTTGTCATTATGGTCATCGATGTAAAGGATAGGTTGGTTAGCCAGCCATTTGCGCTTGCGCATCGCCGCATGGAGGTGGCAGGCGTTTGCAGCTGGCTTTTGGTTTTCCGTACGCTGGACGGAGGGTTGGTTCCTGATCTTCAGCAGACCAAAACCTCCGTCCCGTAGTGAGCAGCCATTCCGTGCGATGCGGGCATCACACACTAGGCTGAGAGGTGCTGGTCGAAGAACGACTTGAGCTTATCCCAGGGGATGAGGTCGGCCTTGTCGTAAAGGTCCACGTGACCAGCGCCCGGAACGATGAAAAGCTCTTTCGGCTCGGCCGCCTTCTCGATCGCCTGCTCGCTGAAGAAGCGCGAATGCGCATTTTCACCTGCAATCAGCAATACGGGCCGCGGCGAGATCATGTCGACATGGTCGAACGGCCGGAAATGCAGGTAGGACGGATCTCCGGAAACTGTCATCGCCGTTGTTGCGCGCGGATGGGCGCCGCGGGGTGTCCGGTAGTAGTCGAAGAATTCCCGCGTGATCGCATCTGTTTCAGGCGTCAGGATTTCGGGCAGAGCGCCGTATTGCTTCTGCGCGCCCGCGGCCTCGGCCCAGCGCTGTTCGCCAATTTTGGCGAGCATGTCGATGCGGGCTTCGGCCTTCATTTCTTCGCCCTTCCACGCCCATTTGGCGCCGCCCATGTCGTACATGCTCACCGTGGCGACCGCTTTCATGCGAGGATCGATTTGTGCGGCGGCGAGCGCAAAAGCGCCGCTCGCGCAGACGCCGATGATTCCGATGCGGTTCCGATCGACGCGCGGGTCAAGTCCAAGGAAGTCGACGCCTGCGCTGAAGTCTTCGACAACGGCTTCCGGCGACGAGATGAAGTGAGGCTGGCCGCCGCTTTCGCCATTGTACGAGGCATCATGGGCAATGGTGATGAAGCCGCGCTCCGCCATCGTCTGGGCGTAGAGCCCGGAAGTCTGCTCTTTGACGCCGCCATAGGGATGGCCGACGATGAGCGCTGGATGGCGCTGCGAAGCATCGATACTCTTCGGGACATACATGTCCGCCACGAGAGTGATGCCGAGGCGGTTCACGTAAGATACCTTCTTATGCTGAACGCGATCGCTCTGCGCGAAGGTCTTGTCCCACGTTCCGGCATATTGAGCGAAGGCGGGACCTGCCGCGAGCGACATCACGCCGGCAGCAGCCGCGCCTGCGCCGGTAAGCTTCAGAAGGTCACGCCGACCGATCCCGATCGTTTCCTGTCGGTCGGTTGGTCCGACGGGTCCATTGTCCATAGCCATTCTCCATTGCCGTCTGATTGGGTGCAGGAGGAATATAAGCGGTCTGGACCTGTGTGATTATCGGCGGCGATCTGCTAGCGCTTATGTAGCCTACGCATATATCGCCCCGGTGGAAAAGCCATCATTCATGACTTCGAAACCGCTTCGAACGTAGAGATTGGCTACTTCGTCTGCCTAGAGCCATCCCTCTCGCGCATCTCAATCCGCATCAACAACGATGACTTATTCTTGAGGAGCAATAATCGGGGATGACGTTCCGCAATACAGGCCATAGTCTTGTGGGCACTGATATAAAGGAACAAGCGGATGCTGCGCGCGAACGTAAATGACCTCTTGGCCTTCATTGTCGTAGCGCGGGAACGCAGCTTCACGAGAGCCGCCGCACAGTTAGGCATGTCGCAATCGGGTCTCAGCCATACGATACGGGCGCTCGAATCTCGTCTTGGGCTTCGACTTCTGACGCGCACCACTCGCAGCGTATCGCCGACGGCCGAGGGGGAGCGACTGTTGAACGTGATCGCTCCCCGGTTCGAGGAGATCGAAGGCGAGCTTTTTTCAATCACCGAACTGGGAGAGAAGCCGGCGGGTACGATCCGCATCACCGCTGAGGACTACGCGATCGACACGGTTCTCTGGCCGAAACTCGAGAAGGTTCTGCGTCAATATCCCGAGATCAAAGTCGAGTTCATCGTTGACTATGGACTGACGGACATCGTCGCAGAACGCTTTGACGCAGGCGTTCGGCTGGGGGAGATTGTGTCACAAGGCATGATCTCGGTGTGTATCAGCCCATATCAGCGCATGATTGTCATTGCCAGCCCAACGTATGTCGAAGAGCGGGGCATTCCGATAACGCCTCAAGAACTGACGTCGCATAAATGCATCAACCTCCGGCTGCCAACACATGGCGGAACCTACGCCTGGGAGTTCGAGAAAGACGGGGAAGAATTGCGGGTCCGAGTGGAAGGTCAGGTCATCTGCAACGGGATCCGGCAGATACTGAACGCTGCTGTTGATGGTTACGGTTTCGGGTTTGTGCCTGATGGCTTGGCGAAACCCGATATCGACGCCGGAAGACTGGTTCAGGTGCTCGCCGACTGGTGCCCGTCGTACCCAGGTTATCACCTCTATTATCCGAGCCGTCGACAACCGTCTGCGGCGTTCAAAGTAGTCCTCGATGCACTCAGGCAGAAGTCGTAGCGCATCGTCTTCGTCACCAATCCCGGAGCGACGCCGGCGCCCGGCCGGCCGTCTTATCGTCAGGCCGCGACAGGCTTGTAGCTGGCGATATCGGCTCGAATGCCAAGACGCGAGAACATTTCCTGCGGATCGAAATTTGCAGCCTTATGGGCGGCCGCCACGGTCGCCCGCGCGCGCTCGACGACCTCGGTATTTTGCCATTCGGCAATGGTGATGAAATTGAATTCGCCGGTACCTGCGACTTGCTCCAGCACCTGGTGATCGATGAAACCCTCCTGTGCCTCCAGTAGCTTGTGGGTCATCATCACGTTGACAAGAAACTCCTCACGCGCCGCAGCCGGCACGATGAACTTGTCTACACGATAGAAAGCTCCGCTCATCTTCTTCTCCTGCGTCGGATCTGCAGGCACTTCTGTAATTCCTCAAGTGTGGTTGAGGTCAATAGTGAAAGGGGAGGGGCCGGTTGAATGTCCCTTAGCTTCCCTGTGTCGGGGATATTGTCGAAGCTTGATGCAACCGTGCGCCAGAAGTTGCTGGCTCGGCATCAAGGAACGACAGAGCAGTCATTGCGTGGCGCTACAATGGCGGGTGCGTCCATATGAGCCATTTGGACAATTCGATCGCAACCAAGATCGCTGCTGAGCCGCGGCTGGAAGTTCTTTCTTGCCCTCTGTCTCCCTGATATCCTGGAAGTGAGGAGACCGCGCCATGAGCGAGAACCGAAAGCTAGCTGCAATCCTGGCCGCAGACGTGGTCGGGTACAGCCGGCTTGCCGGCGCCGACGAGGACCGCACGCTGGCGAGGTTGCGGGCACTGCGCAGCGATCTCATCGATCCGACGATCGCCGTGCACCATGGCAGGGTGGTGAAGCGCACCGGCGATGGGGGCTGGTCGAGTTCCGCAGCGTGGTGGACGCCGTGCGCTGCGCCATCGAGGTGCAAAACGGTATGGTAGAGCGCAATGATGGCGTGCCGCAGGACCGTCGCATCGAGTTCCGGATCGGCATCCATTTGGGCGACGTCGTCGAGGAAAGTGACGGCGATCTGATGGGCGACGGCGTCAACATCGCCTCGCGATTGGAGGGCGTCGCCGCGGCCGGCGCAATCTGCCTGTCAGAGGATGCCTATCGCCAGGTCAAAGCGAGGCTCGATCTATCGGTCAGCGATCTCGGCAACACGCAACTCAAGAACATCGCCGAACCGATCCGAGTCTATTCGCTGCAAGTCGGCATCGCCGGGACCAAGGCAGCCGCGACTTCCGAAACCGGGGCGACCCAAACGGTGACCGCATCGTCGCCAAAGCTGTCGATCGCCGTCCTGCCCTTCGCCAACATGAGCGGTGACGCCGAACAGGACTACTTCGCCGACGGCATCTCGGAAGACATCATCACGGCACTATCGAAGTTGTCGCAGCTCTTCGTCATCGCCCGCAATTCGTCGTTTACCTTCAAGGGCAAGAACGTCCAGGTGCAGGAGGTGGGCACGAAGCTCGGGGTGCGGCATGTTCTTGAGGGCAGCGTACGCAAATCGGGGAACAGGGTACGCATCACCGCGCAGCTTATCGACGCGGCCACCGGCGGGCATTTATGGGCGGAGCGGTTTGATCGCGACCTAACCGATATATTTGCGGTTCAGGACGATGTAACGCAGCAGATCGTCGATGCGCTGGCGGTCAACCTGACAGAGGGCGATCGAAAAAGGCTGGTGCCGGGGCAGACCGGGCGCCCCGAGGCGTATGACTGCTTCTTGCGCGGCCGGGAGCTGTGGCACCGACTGACGAAGCAAACGAACAACGATGCCCGCGACCTTTTGCAACGTGCCGTCGAACTGGATCCGAACTTCGCTTCGGCGCACGCCTTTCTCGCCCTTACCCACGGGCTCGACTACCTGAACCGGTGGAGCGCGTCCCCGCAGCACTCGCTCCAGCAGGCCGAAGAGGCCGCGACGCTGGCGGTGGCGCGGGATAATAACGATCCCGTAGCGCACTGGGCACTGAGTGTGGTCAGGCTTTACTCACGACAGCACGACAGAGCCATCAGCGAGGCCGAGCGCGCAATAGGCCTCAATCCGAACTTCGCCGAAGGGCAGGTCAGCCTCGGCGAGGCGCTTCTCTATTCGGGCAGATCCGAGGAGGCACTCGCCTGTTTCGATCGGGCGAGGATCTTGAACCCGTACTTTCCTGATATCGTTCTCCACTTTCAGGCCTTGGCTCTGTTTCAACTGGGAAGCTACCAAGAGGCCGTCGAACTGTTGCTGCAGCGCGTGAGCCGCAACCCCGTTACGGATGTCTCGCGCGCACTTCTGGCCGCCTGTTACGGACACCTCGGCCGTTTCGAAAACGCTCGCGCGACGTGGCAAGAAGTGCTGCGGGTCAATCCCGACTACTCCCTGGAATACCGCCGCAAAGTCTTGCCCTTCAAGAACCCCGCCGATTTCGAGCTTGTCGTGGAGGGGCTACGCAAGGCAGGTGTCGTACAATGACGAGTGATCAATGTCCGATCTTCAACCCGTTGCCGCCGCTTGCACGGAGGATGAGTGATAGCGAGTGGCTGCCGGTTTAACGCGCCCTTGCCAAATCGGCACTCTTGAAATCAGCGTTCGGCGAGTGCCGGCTCGCCCTTTTTCTCGCGCACCATGTTGATGAAGCGGCGGAAGAGATAGTGGCTGTCCTGTGGGCCGGGCGAGGCTTCCGGATGATGCTGGACGGAGAAGACCTGTTTGCCGAGCACGCGCAGGCCGCAATTGGTGCCGTCGAAGAGCGAAATATGAGTCTCTTCAACGCCGTCGGGCAGCGACTTCGAGTCGACCGCGAAGCCGTGGTTCATCGAAACGATCTCGACCTTGCCCGTCGTATGATCCTTGACCGGGTGATTGGCGCCGTGATGGCCCTGATGCATCTTTTCGGTCTTGGCGCCGAGTGCGAGACCGAGCATCTGGTGGCCGAGGCAGATGCCGAAGACCGGGATGTCGGTCTTAACAAGGGTCTTGATCACCGGCACGGCATATTCGCCGGTTGCAGCCGGATCGCCCGGGCCGTTCGACAGGAAGATGCCGTCCGGCTGCATGGCGAGCACGTCTTCAGCGCTTGTCGTGGCCGGCACGACCGTCACCTTGCAGTCGAGGCCGGCAAACAGCCGCAGGATATTGCGCTTGACGCCGTAATCGAGGCAGACCACGTGGTATTTCGCATCCTCCGCGCCGAGTTCGCCGTAACCTTCGTTCCAGATCCACGGCGTCTCGGTCCATTGCGAGGACTGGCCTGACGAGGCGATCTTGGCGAGGTCGAGACCTTCGAGACCGCTCCAGGCCCTGGCTTCAGCCTTCAGCTCCTCGATGTCGAAGACGCCGTTCGGGTCGTGGGCGATCACCGCGTTCGGAGCGCCGTTCTCGCGGATCCAGGCGGTCAGCGCGCGCGTGTCGATGCCGCAGAGGCCGATGATGCCGCGTGCCTTTAGCCATTGGTCAAGATGCTTGGCGGCGCGGTAGTTCGATGGTTCGGTGATATCGGCCTTGAAGATGACGCCGACGGCGCCGTGGCGGGCGGCTGGCGTCAGGTCTTCGATGTCTTCACCGTTGGTGCCGATATTGCCGATATGCGGAAAGGTGAAGGTGACGATCTGGCCGAGATAGGAGGGGTCGGTCATGATCTCTTCATAGCCGGTCAGCGCCGTGTTGAAGACCACTTCGGCCTGGACCTTGCCGGTCGCGCCGATGCCCTTGCCTTCGATCACCGTACCGTCGGCAAGAACGAGCAGGGCGGTCGGCTTTTCGTTTGTCCAGGGTGCTGTCGCGGTCATCTTCATCCCGTTTCCGGCGGTCGGCGCGCGTTGCCGCGCTCGTCGCCATTTGATCTCGCAGGCGTGTGGACGCGGCAATGCCGCGCGCTTCAGGCCTGATCACGAATTTTGGTGCAGGTGGCGGTAGATAGCCACGCAATCGCTTGCGGTCAACTCTTTGTAGCCGAGATCGAGGCTGTTTTCCTGCGGTTTATCGCGCCGATCGCGCAATTTATTTGATCCCTCGCATCGGCGTGGTTTATGAAGCGGCATCAAAAAAGGAGTGAAGACCATGCTGCGCGATCAACTCGCCACCCAGCTGAAAGAGGCGATGAAGGCCAAGGATTCAGAGCGGCTTTCGACCGTCCGGCTTATCCAGGCCGCGATCAAGGACCGCGACATCGCCAATCGCGGCACCGGCAAGGAGCAGGCGAGCGACGACGAGATCCTGCAGATTCTCGCCAAGATGGTGAAGCAGCGGGACGAATCGGCCAAGATCTACGAAGAAAATTCCCGGCCGGAGCTTGCCGCCAAGGAGCGCGCCGAAATCATCGTCATCCAGGATTTCATGCCGAAGCAGCTTTCCGACAGCGAAGTGCGCGCCAATATATCGGCTGTTATCGCGGAGACGGGCTCCTCAGGCGTCAAGGACATGGGCAAGGTGATGGCTGCGCTCAAGGAGCGTTATGCCGGCCAGATGGATTTCGCCAAGGCGTCGGCGACCGTCAAGGAGTTGCTGAACTAAAACGTCTCGCCTGCGGTTCTTCGTGTACCGCAGGCCCGAGCACCGCCTCGGCGGCAGCATCGATAATGGCGAATTTCGCCGCCTGATAATTCCAATATTCCATGATGAAGCGACCCGACAGCCAGAAGTCGCCCTTCCGCGAAGGTTCGGTCCAGCCGACGCTTTCCATGGTCGCCGCCTGTGTCAGAAGCCGCTTCAGGTGCGTATTGGAGATCATGAATTGTTCGCGGAGCTCCCTGAGCGACATGGGCCCGATCACAACACGTTCGGCCGTCCGAGGAAATTCCGGCAGGCGCGAGATCAGGTAGTCCATCACCAGCCCGCCGGAATTCGCCCAGTTGAAGAGGTTGAAGGTCGGGCCCGGACTGCGCACCGCTTCGCTGCCAATGATTGCCCTTGCAATCAGCGGCTGGATCGCGGCCATCATCGCCGAAGGATCGACGGTGACCTTCCTAGCACGTTCGCCGCCATCCAGGCTGTCGAGGATCATCATGTGCGCTAGGAGCCATCGGGTAAAATGCTGTTCGGCGATCTCCGTGGGTTCCAGGTAGCGCGTGCGCTTGTCGGGGCCGGGAACGGCCTCCAGGAAGCGATAGGCCAGCATTTCCTGCATGAAGGCGGCGGCCGTGTTGCGGCTGGCAATGTCATTCCTGACCGCGAAATCGATGAAGCGGCCGGAATAGAGGCCGCTCTTCCCATCGCCGGGATAGCCATAGTGAAGCGCGAAGCCGGCATGGGCCATCAGCCAGCGCTGCTGCGCGGCGAAAATCGAGGCGATGCGCGGGCTTTCGCGATAGATCGCGAGCAGTTGATTGGCGCAATGCAGGATCGCAGCGGAAAAGCGATCGTCTGCTGCAAGATTTTCAGCGGTGAAGGCCATTGGGAGGGGTCCAGGATGTCGGCGCATACATCTTTCGAACTGCCGCCGCCTGTCAACGGCTTTGTCAATAATCGGTTAATTCCAAAGGGAAATTGTATCAGGAGAAGCCAAAAATTAAGAAGGCAGGAGCTGGGGGCGCTCCTGCCTTCTTGCTCTTTGCTTCCGCCGGCACGCAGGGCCGAGGCCCAAGCCGGAGGGTATTTGCAAAGGCACCCTTGCGAAGCGGCGCCGGGGGTAGGGATGGTGCTTCGCTCGGGGATTGCTTTGTTGAGATGAACCTACGGCCGGGCGGCTGCTTATTCAAATTACAAAAAAATAATGATTGCCGGAAACGGCGTTTGGGACGGCGTGGAAGCGAAGTTTTGGCACTTGGCGGGACGATAACGCCGCTCGACCGAAGGATTTCATAAGTCGCTGTTTTTTAACGTTTTAGTCTAGCGTTGCCGAAGGCGGAAGCTCTCGATAGATACTGGCGAGAAGCGAAATCGCGATCTCGGACGACAACAGTGTCGCACCCCTTGTCGCAGGGGTGATAACGCGTTGTTGATCGGATAACCGACAGTGTCGGCGATGAGTGCACTTGCCTGTGAATAGCGGGTTTTCCCGACAAGTTTCGTGGCATGGTGCGGCAAAGCAGCTTATATGGAGCTTGGCCAAGAGGTATAAATGCGCTTTTCCAACACCTTTCTCGATGAGATCCGCGATCGCGTTCCGATTTCGAACGTGATCGCGCGCCGTGTGAGCTGGGACAAGCGTAAGACCAATGTGTCTCGCGGAGATTACTGGGCCTGCTGCCCGTTCCACGGCGAGAAGTCGCCGAGCTTTCACTGCGAGGACCGGAAGGGCCGCTATCACTGCTTCGGTTGCGGCGTCACCGGCGACCATTTTCGCTTCCTGACCGAGCTGGAGGGCTTGAGCTTTCCCGAGGCCGTGCAGCAGATTGCCGACATGGCGGGCGTGCCGATGCCGCTTGCCGACGCCGCAATGGAAAAGCGCGAGAAGGATCGCGGCTCTCTGATCGACGTCATGGAAATGGCGACGAGCTTCTTCCAGGACCAGTTGCAGACGGCCAATGGCGCCAAGGCGCGCGCCTATCTGCGCGATCGCGGGCTGACGGGGCGCACCATCGAGACCTTCCGTCTCGGTTATGCGCCCGACAGCCGCAATGCGCTGAAGGAATTCCTCGCCGGCAAGGGCGTTACGAAGGAGCAGATCGAGGCCTGCGGCCTGGTCGTCCATGAAAACGTGCCGGTGTCCTACGACCGTTTCCGTGATCGCATCATGTTTCCGATCCTGTCGTCGCGGGAAAAGGTCATCGCCTTCGGCGGCCGCGCCATGTCACCAGATGCGCCGGCGAAGTATCTGAACTCCAACGAAACCGAGCTCTTCCACAAGGGCAACGTGCTCTACAATTTCGCCCGCGCGCGCCGGGCAATCCAGGGACCTGGCCGCGGCGATCATCAGGACGACAATGGCTCCGGCACCATCATCGCCGTCGAAGGCTATATGGACGTGATCGCGCTTCATCAGGCGGGCATCGAAAATGCCGTTGCGCCGCTCGGCACGGCGCTCACCGAAAACCAGCTCGAACTGCTCTGGAAGATGGTGCCGCAGCCGGTGCTCTGCTTCGATGGCGACGGCGCCGGCATCCGCGCGGCCAATCGGGCCGCCGAACTGGCGCTGCCGCATCTGAAGCCCGGCCGCTCCGTCCGCTTCGCGCTGCTGCCCGACGGAAAGGATCCCGACGACCTCGTGCGCGACGAGGGCCGCGCGCCCTTCGACAAGGTGATGAGCCAGGCAAAGCCGCTTTCGGAGATGCTGTGGAGCCGGGAGGTCAACACCGGCAAGTTCGATACGCCCGAAGCGCGCGCCGAGCTCGAAGCTCGGCTGAAGCAGCTCGTCGCGGTCATCGCCGACGAGAATGTGCGCCGTCATTACCAGCAGGATATTCGCGACCGGCTGAACGCCTTCTTTCAGCCGCAGTTCCAGAACCGCAACAGTGGCGAGCGGCGCGGTTTCAGCGGCAATTCCCGGAACGGCCGCGACAATGCGGGCAAGGCAGGACCGAAAAGCCCCAGCCTCATTTCCGACCGGCTCGCCCGCTCAGGGCCTGTGCGCGGACACCGGGACAATACAGCGCTGCGCGAAAGCGTGCTGGCGCTCACCATCGTCAATCATCCGGCCCTGATGATCGACGATTATGATGAGATCGCCGCGATCGAATATGACAGCCGCGAGCTGCAGCGGCTCTGGTCGGCGATGCTCGGCGCAGCCGCTGCCGTTGCCGGCCCGCATCTGACGCGCGAATATCTGACTGAGCGGCTGGAATTCGAAGGTTTCGGTCCGCTCATCAAGAGCCTCGACCAGCAGGTGCGCAATGCGAGGCTGTGGACAGCGACCGAGGAGGCGGCGATGGAGGATGCCCGTGAGGGCTATCGCCAGGCGCTCGCCTTCCACAAACGCGCGAAGGCGTTGCGCCGGCAGAAGATGGAACTCGAACGCGAGATAGCGCTGGCGACCGAAGCCGGTGACGGCGAGGCGATCGTTCAGCTGATCCGGGCGCAGCAGGAAGTGCATCTCGAAGGCGTGCGCCTAGAGAACCAGGAGGCGATCATCGACGGCTTCGGCGTGCTTTCCGGCCGCGTCAAAGGAGCGGCGAGCCACTGATGTCGCTGAGCGAAGGCAGTCAACCCGGCTTTTCCGCTTCCGGCGCGCTGTTTGCGGGCGGCCGATCGCCGCTCGACATCCTGAAACAGATCTACGGTTATTCCTCCTTCCGCGGCAAGCAGCAGCAGGTGGTGGAGCATATCGTTTCCGGCGGCGATGCCGTGGTGCTCTTTCCGACGGGTGCAGGCAAATCGCTGTGTTTCCAGATCCCGGCGCTTTGCCGAGACGGTGTCGGCATCGTCGTTTCGCCGCTGATCGCGTTGATGCGCGATCAGGTGGAGGCGATGAAGCAGCTCGGCATCCGCGCCGCGGCGCTGAACTCGTCGCTGTCGCGCGAGGAGTTCGTCGAGGTTCGCCGTGCACTTTCGGCGGGAAAGCTCGACCTTCTCTACGTCACGCCCGAGCGCATCCTGACCGACGGTTTCCGCGAGCTGATCGCCAGTGAGAAGATCGCGCTGTTTGCCATCGACGAGGCCCACTGCGTCTCGCAATGGGGCCATGATTTCCGCCCGGAATATCGCGAGCTCGGCCGGCTCGGCGAGCAATATCCCGGCGTGCCCCGCGTGGCGCTGACGGCAACGGCCGACCCGCATACGCGCGACGACATTATCGAGCGGCTGGCGCTTGAGAATGCCGAGATCTTCACCACCAGCTTCGACCGGCCGAATATCGCCTATGAGATCGTCGAGCGCGACCAGCCGCGCCAGCAGCTCCTGCGCTTCCTCTCCGGCCACAAGGACGATAGCGGCATCGTCTATTGCCTGTCGCGCGCCAAGGTCGAGGATACGGCCGAGTGGCTGAACGCGCAGGGCATCCGCGCGCGGCCCTATCATGCCGGCATGGACCGGGCGCTGCGCGATGCCAATCAGGATGCTTTCCTGAAAGAAGAAAACCTCTGCCTGGTCGCCACCGTCGCCTTCGGCATGGGCATCGACAAGCCGAACGTCCGCTATGTCGCTCATCTCGATCTGCCGGGCTCGGTGGAGGCCTATTACCAGGAGACCGGGCGAGCGGGACGTGACGGCCTGCCGTCCGAGGTCTGGATGGCTTATGGCATGGCCGACGTGATCCAGCGCCGCGGCATGATCGACGAGGGCAATGCCGCAGACGAGATCAAGCGGGTCGAGCGGGCCAAGCTCAATGCTTTGCTGGCGATCTGCGAAACCGCCTCCTGCCGCCGGCAGGCGATCCTTGCCCATTTCGGCGAGGCGCATGCCGGCCATTGCGGCAATTGCGACACCTGCCTGAAGCCGGTCGAGACCTGGGAGGGCACAGAAGCGGCGATCAAGGCGCTCGCCGCCGTCTACCGCACCGGCGAACGCTTCGGCGCCGGCCATGTCATCGATGTGCTGCTCGGCAACGTCAACGAAAAGACCGAGCGTTTCGGCCATGTCAACATGCCCGTCTTCGGCGCCGGCAAAGACATTCCGGCGCGCACATGGCAATCTGTCTACCGTCAGCTGCTCGCCATGGGGCTGATCCGCATCGATCATGAAGCCTATGGCGCGCTGAAGCTGGAGCCGGAGGCGCGCGCCGTCTTCAAGCATGAACGGCAGGTTTTCTTCCGCAAGGACAGACCGGCCTCGGAGCGACGCACGAAGAAGGCCGAGCGCAGCGAACGAAAATCGGGACTATCCGGTGCCGACGGCACGCTTTTCGAAGCGCTGCGGGCCGAGCGCATGGCGATTGCGAAATCGCTCGGCGTACCGCCCTATGTCGTCTTTCCCGACACGACGCTGGTTGCCTTTGCAACGGAACGGCCGCGAAGCCGCAAGGAATTGCTCGGCATATCAGGCGTCGGCCAATCGAAACTCGAGCGGTATGGCGACGCATTCCTGGAGATCATTCTCTCGCACGACAAGGACTGAAGGTCAGGGCGCTCCTTGAGATGGGCCGGATTGGCATGATAGATGCTGCTCCGAGGAGGAACGCCGATGGCTCAGAATATCTATGACCGGCCGGAATTCTTCGCCGGATACAGCGATCTCAGCCGATCTCTTCGCGGGCTAGACGGAGCGGCCGAATGGCCGGCGGTGCGTGTGCTTCTGCCCGATCTTACCGGCAAACGTGTGGTCGACCTCGGCTGCGGCTTCGGCTGGTTTTCGCGTTTTGCCAGTAGTCAGGGGGCCGCAAGCGTGCTTGCGCTCGATATCTCCGAAAAGATGATCGCCAGAGCCAGGGCCGATACAAGCGATGCGGCGGTTACCTACAAGATAGCCGATCTCGAACATCTCGAACTTGCCGAGGCCGCTTTCGATTTCGCCTACAGTTCGCTGGCGCTGCATTATATCGAGGATTTCACCGGCCTCGTCGTGACGGTGCATCGCGCGCTTCTTCCGGGATCGCATTTCGTCTTCACCATCGAGCATCCGATCTATATGGCGCCGAGCAGGCCGGATTGGGCGCGCGATGCCGAAGGGCGCCGCATCTGGCCGCTCGATCGCTATTGCGTCGAAGGTGCGCGCACGACGGACTGGCTCGCCAAAGGCGTGATCAAGCAGCACCGCAAGCTTGGAACGACGCTCAACACCTTGATCGCGGCCGGCTTTTCCATCCGCCATGTCGAAGAGTGGAGCCCGAACGATGAGGAATTGCGAGACAATCCCGACTGGGCGACGGAAATGGACCGGCCGATGTTCCTGCTGATCTCGGTGCAGCGCTAAAGAAGACAAGCCGGTGGCGATATGCTAATCCCGGAGCCTATAGAAACGTCAGGAAGGGCCGCCCATGACCTCGCCATTTCTTTCCCATCTCCGGGCCGAGATTTCGGCGCTGAAGGATGCCGGACTCTATAAGTCCGAGCGGATTATCAGCTCCAAGCAGGCGGGCGAGATTGCGATTTCCACAGGCGAGCGCGTGCTGAATTTCTGCGCCAACAACTATCTCGGCCTCGCCGATAACGAGGAACTGGCCGAGGCCGGCAAGCAGGCGCTCGATCGCTACGGCTACGGCATGGCCTCCGTGCGCTTCATTTGCGGCACGCAGGAGGAGCATAAGCAACTCGAAGCCCGCATCTCCTCCTTTCTCGGCATGGAAGACACGATCCTCTATTCCTCCTGCTTCGATGCGAATGGCGGCCTGTTCGAGACGCTGCTTGGCGAAGAGGACGCGATCATTTCGGACGCGCTTAACCACGCCTCGATCATCGACGGCGTCAGGCTTTCGAAGGCCAAGCGCTTCCGCTACGCCAACAATGACATGGCGGCGCTGGAAGAGGAGCTGAAAAAGGCCGAAGGCAGCCGCTTCAAGCTGATCGCCACCGACGGTGTCTTCTCCATGGACGGCATCATCGCCAATCTACCGGGCGTGTGCGATCTCGCCGAGAAATACGGCGCCATGGTCATGGTCGATGACAGCCACGCCGTCGGCTTCGTCGGCAAGAATGGCCGCGGCTCGCCGGAATATTGCGGCGTCGAGGGCCGCATCGACATCATCACCGGCACGCTCGGCAAGGCGCTCGGCGGCGCCTCCGGCGGTTATACCTCGGCGAAAGCCGAGATCGTCGAGTGGCTGCGGCAGCGCTCGCGGCCATACCTGTTCTCGAACACGCTGGCGCCCGTTATCGCTGCGGCTTCGCTGAAAGTGTTCGATCTCATCGAAAACGGTGATGCCCTGCGCCAGCGCCTTTCCGACAATGCCGATCTCTTTCGCCGCGAGATGACGAAGCTCGGCTTCACGCTCGCCGGGGAAGGTCATCCTATCATCCCCGTCATGCTCGGGGATGCCAAGCTGGCGCAGGACATGGCAAGCCTGATGCTGAAGAAGGGGATCTATGTGATCGGCTTCTCTTTCCCCGTGGTGCCGAAAGGCCAGGCCCGCATCCGCACGCAGATGTCGGCGGCGCATTCGAAGGCGGATGTGGAGCGGGCGGTTGCGGCTTTTGCGGAAGCAGGGCGGGAATTGGGTGTGATTTGAGGATGAGCGTTTGCTGCCCTCACCCTAACCCTCTCCCCGCTCGCGGGGAGAGGGGACGTGCCCAACCGGCCCGCTTGAGTATGCGGAGACGGCACGGCAAGTCCCTTCGCCCCGCGAGTGGGGAGAAGGTGCCGGCAGGCGGATGAGGGGCGGCAACAGGCAACCGCCAAAGGGGCATAGGATACAGATATGTCGAACATGATGAAGGCACTGGTCAAATCGAAGCCTGAGGTCGGGCTCTGGATGGAAAATGTGCCGGTGCCGGAGGTTGGGCCGAACGACGTGCTGATCCGGGTGAAGAAATCGGCGATCTGCGGCACCGACGTGCATATCTGGAACTGGGACCAGTGGGCGCAGAAAACCATTCCGGTACCGATGGTCGTCGGCCATGAATTCTGTGGCGAGATCGCCGAGATCGGTTCGGCGGTCACCCGCTATCATGTCGGCGAGCGGGTTTCCGGCGAGGGGCATATCGTCTGCGGCAAGTGCCGCAACTGCCGGGCGGGCAGGGGCCATCTCTGCCGCAACACGCTCGGCGTCGGCGTCAATCGGTCGGGTTCCTTCGGCGAGTTCGTCTGCATTCCGGAAAGCAATGTCGTGCCGATCCCCGACGATATCTCAGACGAGATCGCCGCGATCTTCGACCCGTTCGGCAATGCGGTGCATACGGCGCTTTCTTTCGATCTCGTCGGCGAGGATGTGCTCGTCACCGGCGCAGGGCCAATCGGCATCATGGGGGCGCTCGTCGCCAAACGGTCCGGCGCCCGCAAGGTCGTCATCACCGACATCAATCCGCACCGTCTGGCGCTGGCGCGCAAGCTCGGCATCGACCATGTCGTCGATGCGTCGAAGGAAAATCTTGCCGATGTGATGAAGGCGATCGGCATGACCGAGGGTTTCGATGTCGGGCTCGAAATGTCGGGCGCAGCACCTGCCTTCCGCGACATGATCGACAAGATGAACAATGGCGGCAAGATCGCCATTCTCGGCATTGCGCCGGCGGGTTTCGAGATCGACTGGAACAAGGTGATCTTCAAGATGCTTAATCTCAAGGGCATCTATGGCCGCGAGATGTTCGAGACCTGGTACAAGATGATCGCCTTCGTCCAGGGCGGCCTCGATCTTTCGCCGATCATCACCCATCGCATTAAGATCGACGAATTCCGCGACGGCTTCGAGGCGATGCGGTCGGGCAACTCCGGCAAGGTGGTGATGGATTGGATGTGAGGAGGACGACATGCTCTACGAAGGAAGCTGCCATTGCGGCAACATCGCTTTCAACGTCGAAGGCGAATTCGCCGAGGCGCTCGATTGCAACTGTTCGCTCTGCCGCAGGCGAGGCGGGCTTCTCGCCTTCGTGCCGCGCGAGAAGCTGGTGCTGAAGACGCCGGAAGACAATATGTTGACCTATACTTTCAACAGGCATGTCATCCGGCATCATTTCTGCGCCAATTGCGGCATCGCGCCGTTCGGTGAAGGTGTCGCCCCGAATGGTTCGGTCATGGCCTCGATCAATCTGCGCTGCATTCCCGAACTCGATCTCGGCGCACTGAAGGTGACGGCCTATGACGGCGCGGCGCACTAGCGCGAACGATATCCGCCCGGCAAGAGGGCAATATATCCCAGCTACAACTGGCGCCAGCGGCCGCAGTAATAGATGCAGCGGCCAAAATCTTTGCCGCCCTTGTCTTTTGTTCGCTGCTTCTTAAATAAGGTTCGCAATCGCAGCCGCGGTTCAAAGCCTGTGGATAAGGCTTTTTCCGAGTTTTCGCGTGCTTTTTTGCTGGAAAAGCTTGACGAGAACAAAAAATGTGGGAATCACCGTTCGACTTGTTGAAACGGTGAACTGGGTCAAGGCGGATCGCGCAACCATGGCCGGAAATCCAAAGGCAAGAATGCTTTGCTGTCCGGTACCGGCGATCGTGGTTAATCAGACTTTAAATGTCATCCCGTTAGGTGGGCTCAGGTGATTCAAGGGCGACGCGAGCGGCGCGTCAGGCCCTGAGACGGCCCATTCACCGTAGCGAGATTGGATAGCGTCAGGAAGGCGACGATATAAATGGCAACCAAGGTCAAAGAGAACGAAGACGCGGAAGTCGAACGCGACGGCGCAAGCGACGGCCCTCTTCTCGATCTTTCCGACGACGCGGTCAAGAAGATGATCAAGGCCGCCAAAAAGCGCGGCTACGTGACGATGGACGAGCTGAATGCGGTCCTGCCGTCCGAGGAAGTGACATCCGAGCAGATCGAAGACACGATGTCGATGCTGTCAGACATGGGCATCAACGTCATCGAAGACGAGGAAGCCGAAGAGGCCGGTGCTTCCGGCGGCGGCGATGACGACGACGCCGGCGGCGATGACGACAGCGAAGGCGGCGAGCTCGCGCCTTCCGGCGGCACCGCGCTTGCGACCGCCAAGAAGAAAGAACCGACCGACCGCACCGATGACCCGGTGCGCATGTATCTGCGCGAGATGGGCTCGGTGGAGCTTCTTTCCCGCGAAGGCGAAATCGCGATCGCCAAGCGCATCGAAGCCGGTCGCGAAACGATGATCGCAGGCCTCTGTGAGAGCCCGCTGACCTTCCAGGCGTTGATCATCTGGCGCGACGAACTGAATGAAGGCACCACGCTGCTGCGCGAGATCATCGATCTCGAGACGACCTATTCCGGTCCCGAAGCCAAGGCTGCGCCGCAGTTCCAGAGTCCAGAAAAGATCGAGGCCGACCGCAAGGCGGCCGAAGAGAAGGAAAAGACCCGGCGCGCCCGTTCGGGCGACGACGACATCACCGATGTCGGCGGCGAAGGCCTGCCTCCGGAAGAGGAGGAAGAGGACGAGGACGAATCCAATCTGTCGCTGGCGGCCATGGAAGCCGAGCTTCGCCCGCAGGTGATGGAGACGCTCGATACGATCGCCGAGACCTATAAGAAGCTGCGCAAGCTGCAGGACCAGCAGGTCGAGCAGCGCCTGTCGGCGTCCGGCACGCTGTCTTCCGCCCAGGAGCGCCGCTACAAGGAGCTCAAGGATGAGCTGATCAAGGCGGTCAAGTCGCTGTCCTTGAACCAGAACCGCATCGATGCTCTGGTCGAGCAGCTCTACGACATCAACAAGCGCCTCGTTTCCAACGAAGGCCGCCTGCTGCGTCTGGCCGAATCCTATGGCGTCAAGCGCGACTCGTTCCTGGAACAGTACCAGGGCGCCGAGCTGGATCCGAACTGGATGAAGTCGATCGGCAATCTAGCCGCTCGCGGTTGGAAGGAATTCGCCAAGGGCGAAAACACGACGATCCGCGACATCCGCCAGGAGATCCAGAATCTGGCGACCGAGACGGGCATTTCGATCTCGGAATTCCGCCGTATCGTGCATATGGTGCAGAAGGGCGAGCGCGAAGCGCGCATCGCCAAGAAGGAAATGGTCGAAGCGAACCTTCGCCTCGTCATTTCAATCGCCAAGAAGTACACGAACCGCGGTCTGCAGTTCCTCGACCTCATCCAGGAAGGCAATATCGGCCTGATGAAGGCGGTCGACAAGTTCGAATACCGCCGCGGCTACAAGTTCTCGACCTATGCGACGTGGTGGATCCGTCAGGCGATCACCCGCTCGATCGCCGACCAGGCCCGCACGATCCGCATTCCGGTGCACATGATCGAGACGATCAACAAGATCGTCCGGACCTCGCGCCAGATGCTGCACGAGATCGGCCGTGAGCCGACGCCGGAAGAGCTGGCCGAAAAGCTCGCAATGCCGCTCGAAAAAGTCCGCAAGGTCCTGAAAATCGCCAAGGAGCCGATCTCGCTCGAAACGCCGGTCGGCGACGAAGAGGATTCGCATCTCGGCGATTTCATCGAGGACAAGAACGCGCTGCTGCCGATCGACGCCGCCATCCAGGCGAACCTGCGCGAGACGACGACCCGCGTTCTCGCCTCGCTGACGCCGCGCGAGGAGCGTGTGCTGCGCATGCGCTTCGGCATCGGCATGAACACCGACCACACGCTCGAAGAAGTCGGCCAGCAGTTCTCGGTCACCCGCGAACGTATCCGCCAGATCGAGGCGAAGGCGCTGCGCAAGCTGAAGCATCCGAGCCGCTCGAGAAAGCTGCGCTCGTTCCTCGACAGCTGACGCTTCGACGATGTGATAATTTTGGAAAAGCCGGGCTTCGCGCCCGGCTTTTGCTTTTATGATCAATATCAACGATCCTGGCGGCTGCTTGTCGCCTTGTGGTGACAAGCCTATAATCCGGCCACGGGTAGGGATCGATCGCGACGCGCGAGCGAGGGGCGACATATGCCTGCATAGGCCTATCCTCCGCTGGATCCAGATGGTTTCAGACCTTGCCGGCCTAAAATCCGAATCCGGATCTGCATCAAGAAATAGAGCATGTGTCGTCTGCTGAGGTTTTCGGCACCACGCTCTGGGGAGGTGCGATATGACCACTTACATTCTTTTGATCAATTGGACGGACCAAGGCATCCGCAATGTCCGAGACTCGCCGAAACGGCTGGACGCGGCGAAGAAATTGCTCGCGAGCGTCGGCGGCTCCTTCAACCAGTTTTATCTGACGATGGGCGGGCATGACATGGTTGCCGTCTGCGAGGCGCCCGATGATGCCGTCATGGCGCATTTCACTTTGTCTCTATCCATGGGCGGCAATGTCCGGACCGAGACGCTGAAGGCCTTCCCGGAGGCGGCCTATCGGGATCTGATAGGCTCGCTCAGCTAGACCCAAGCCAAAGGAAGCTGGCGACGGGGCCCTGCCGACCAACGGGCCTTGCGGCGATCACAAGGTTTTTTGCTTTTGCGGCTTGATGCTGCCGGCTTTAGAGGCCACATCGCTGCTGTGACAGACGACGTGGACTTGGCAGAGACGACTCACGAAACGGCAAAACGGCGGCCTGAAATCCGCTGGGGTATCGGTGCGTCCGTGCTTCTGCATGTGCCGGTCGTTGCCCTCCTTATCTTCGGACTGCCGAAGATCGAGCCGAAGCCCCCGGAGGACGACAGCGTGAAGGTGGAACTCGTGCCGCCGCCGGAGGAGAAGAAGCCGGAAGAGAAAAAGCCTGAGAAGAAGCCGCCGCAAGAGGCCAGGAAGGCGCCTCCACCACCGCCGCCGCCTCCGCCTCCGCCAGCAAAGAAAGCTGTCGAGCAGGCTAAGCCGAAGCCCATGCCGACTTTCAATCCTGTTACCGAGTTTGGAAATAGGAATAGCGGTCCTGACAAAGCCTTGGCGGGAAATTCTTCTCAAGGTGAAAAGAAAGCCGCAACAACTCCGCCGCAGCGCGATACTGCATCGGAACACGGGCCGACGAAGACTATTGCGGCAGAACAAAAAACCGAGGAGCCGCCATCGAAACCCGTGCCGGATGATGTGAAGCTGCCCGAGGTGGCTGCGATCGACGTTTCTCCGGAGCGGAAGGGGCCGCCGGCGGAAGCTTCTGGCGAAGTCAACACGACGATCGAGCCGGCCAAACCGCCTGAGAAAACTACCAACAAGCCGAAAACGCTGCCTGACAACAACGATCTACCGGAGTCAAAAACGCTGTTTTCACCGGCGGCCGATGGCAGTTTATTTGCGCAAACGGCGATGGGTGGCCTTTCGCGCAAAGAACGAGTGGCGACGCTTTGTACCACCGAGCTGCAGGGCCAACTTGTCAACGGTTCGCCGCCGTATTTCCCGGTCGCCTTGCCAAGTTTCGGCTTGCGAGCCGGTACGATTCTGGACGTGAAGGATGCAGCTTTTGGCACAGCCAACGGCTGGTTCCAAGTTCGTTTCCGTTGCGAGGTGGACGAGGGAGCTACCAAAGTTGTGTCCTTTGCTCACCAGGTCGGCGGACGAGTTCCCCGCAGCGAGTATTCCAAGTATGATATCGATGACTAAAGCGCGTGCGATCTTCTCCGTCTCGCAACCAGCCACGCGCAAGGAACCGCACCTAGCCTCTCCTCAGGCCGTGATGGTACGGTGAAGAGGGGACGGTGATATGTCGAACGAGATCGAGCGGTTTTTGGAGCGTCAGGATGAAGCCGTGGCTGCGCTGTTTCTCGAAAACAAATCCGACGAGCTGACCGATATCCTGGTGGCGGCGCTCGAAGAGGCTCTCGAGATCCTGCTCGAAGCAGCCCCCGCCGAAACGCTTCATTGACATATTCCAAGACGTTGCCGGCTGGACCTTTCGGCGCGCGCCTGTCCGGCTACCGGATGGAGCGCGATGCGCTCGGTCGGTCAGCGGCGAGCGTCTTTCGCCTGGAAGGCGAGGGACTGCCGGCGCTTTATCTAAAGGTCGAGGCGGCGGGGCCGTTCGGCGAGCTTGCCGATGAAGCCGCTCGGCTCGCCTGGCTCAAGGCTTCCGGCCTGCCATGTCCGGAGGTGATTGGCCGGGAAAACGACGGCGAGCGCAACTGGCTGCTGATCAGCGCACTGCCAGGAACCGATCTTGCCAGCGCCTCGGCGCTGACGCCGCTGGCGCGCGTCGAGCTGCTGGCGGAGGCGCTGCTCGCTCTTCATCGCCTGCCGATCACTTCCTGTCCGTTCGATCACCGTCTGGCGGGGCGCGTGCCGCTGGCGCGCGCCCGCATGCAGGCCGGAATCGTCGACGGGACCGACTTCGACGAGACACGGCTCGGCAAAAGCCCCGAAGCATTGTTTGCCGAACTCGAAAACCGAAGGCCGTGCAGCGAGGATATCGTCGTCACCCATGGAGATGCCTGCCTGCCGAACTTCGTGGCTTCCGACGGCCAATTCTCGGGCTATATCGATTGCAGCCGCCTCGGCGTCGCCGACCGCTACCAGGATATCGCGCTCGCCTGCCGCAGCATCACCTATAATTTCGGCGAGGCGCTGGTGCAGCCATTTCTCGATCGTTACGGCCTGCCGGCGCCTGATCCGGCGAGGCTCGATTACTATCAGCTGCTCGACGAATTCTTTTAGACGGTTGCGTCATCAAGGCGCGGCTGGCAGAGTTGCCGGCATCGGGCCTGCGGATGTGAAATGCCTAAAAACCAGTTCAGGATGCTGCGCTCGGCGCTGACAGGCGTCGAAGCGGTGGAAGCCGAAACGCCTCACAGTTTCGCCAGGCATACGCATGAGCAGTTCGGCATTGGTCTCGTCTCGTCTGGGGCACAGAAATCGCTGAGCGGGCGCGGCATGGTGGAGGCCGAGGCCGGCGATATCATCACCGTCAATCCGAACGAGGTGCATGACGGCGCGCCGATCGGCCAGCGCCGGTCGTGGCGCATCCTCTATTTCGATCCCGAAATCGTCACCGGCCTCTCGCGAGAGATCGGCTCAGGGCGCTCGGAAATCCCGCATCCCGTCATGCGCGATGCGGTGATCGCCGCCCGCTTCGAAACGCTATTTGGCGCGGTGACCGCCAACACGGCCGACGGGCTGCTCTGCGAGCAACTGCTTCTGCAAGTCGTCGCCGATGTAATGGGGGAACGCGGCCGCAGCGAAGAGAGACCGCCTGTGCCGACGTCCATCCGCGCGGCGCGGGATCTGATCGACGACGATCCTCTTGCCGCCGTCTCGCTTGCCGATCTTTCCAGGGAAAGCGGCCTCAGCCGCTTCCAGGTGCTGCGCGGCTTCGCCAGGGCGACGGGACTGACACCGCATGCCTATCTCGTCCAGGCCCGCATCCATATCGCCCGGCGGCTGATCGCCGATGGCATGCCGCTTGCGCAAGCCGCTTTTGCCAGCGGCTTTGCCGACCAGAGCCATATGACGCGGGTCTTCGTGCGCAAATATGGTCTCTCGCCACGGCTCTATGCCGGCGCGTTTCTCTGAAGGTGGCTCTAGCACCCGCCATCGTCCTTCGATGTCTTAGTCATACGTCCCTGCAATTTCGTTCAAGACCCCAGCGGGTCCCTGCTGTTTCCTCGGCGCATCCAACGGGGGCGCTTCATGTCGAGACAGGTTCAAGGCTATTTCTATCTGGCGCTGGCCATGCTGACGGTCGGCAGCACTGTCATCGCGAGCAAGCTGATTGCTTCGGGACTGCCGCCGTTTACCGCAACAGCTTTGCGCTTCGCCCTCGCTCTTCCCGTCTTTTTCCTCCTGATGCGGGCAAGCGGTGCCCGGTTGCCGAAGCTCTCCGGCCATGACCGTCTCATCCTCGTCATTCAGGCTGGCGCCGGCAGCGTCGGGTATACGACGCTGCTGATATCGGGCCTTAGCCTGACCTCGGCCGCCGATGCCGGCGTCATCATCGGCACGCTGCCTGTGGTCTCGGCGGCGATTTCGATCCTGCTGCTGCGGGAACGGCCGCAGCGCGCCCTGCTTCTCGCCGTGGCGCTGGCGAGCGTCGGCGTGTTTTCGATCGCCTTCACGCCGCAGGCGATCGGCGGGTCGCTTGCCGGCAATCTGCTGATTTTTCTCGCGGTCATCTGCGAGGGCCTGTTCATTCTCTTGAACAAGCGGCTGGCGGCTGACATTCCGCCGCTTGCCCAGTCGACGCTGATGACCGGTATCGGCTTCGCCGTCTCTATCGTTCCGGCCATTTTCGAGGCGCCCTTTGCGCAGGGATTTTCCACAAGCGCTGCCGCTGCCGTCGTCTATTACGCCCTGGTGCCGACCGTCGGCGGCTTTCTGCTCTGGTATGCGGGGGCGGAGAGGGTGAGCGGCACCGAAGCCGCGCTCTTCACCGCGCTTGCGCCTGTTTCGGCCGTCATGCTCGCCTTCGTCGTTCTCGGCGAGCCGGTCGGCTTCAACCAGATTACCGGCATCGCCTGCGTGCTGGTGGCGGTGTTCGGGCTTGCCCTTGCGGGAAGGCACAGGAAACCCATTGAGGGGAAATGACCATGCAGTTCAGCCATTCCGACGCAATATGGCAGGTTTTTCCGGAGCTTGCCGCCGGTGTGCTTCATGCCGAAGGCATTCATGCGGCGGCAGACGTCGAGGAGGCGGTCGCAAGTTTCAGCGCGATTGCCGAGGCCCGCCTGGCCGAAGCCCAGGAGAGCGAATTCCCGGAGATCCAGGCCTGGCGGCGCGGCTTTTCCCGCATGGGGCTGAAGCCGACGCAGTATCGCTGCGCCTCCGAGGCGCTGTTGCGCCGCTTCCGCCAGGAGCGCACCCTGCCGCGCCTCCATCCGCTCATCGATCTCTGCAATTCGATTTCACTCGCCTTTGCCATCCCTGTCGCGGTCTTCGACGCGGGAAAAATCGCCGGCGATCTCCAGGTGCGGCACGCAACGGGGCATGAGACCTATCTCACCTTCGGCGGCGAAAGCGAACATCCGGAGCAGGACGAGGTGATCTTTGCGGATGACGAAGGCAGAGCGCATGCGCGCCGCTGGACGAACCGGCAGAGTGGGCTTTCGGCGGTGCGGGAGACGACGGCCTCGGTGCTGATCGTCGCCGAGGCGCTGCATGCCGGCGCCGGCGAGGATACCGGCAGGCTAATCGCGACGCTCGCCGATGCACTCGCAAGTCGCTGGCCGGTGACGGCGGCGACCGCCACGCTCACGCGCGCATCACCGCGTTTCGAATTCCATGTGTGAGGGCAGGGAATGTTCAGGGCTTGGGCCGGCTTCATAAGCGCCCTATCTCAGGGGCATCGCTATTCTCTGGAGACGAACCCATGTTGGACAAGTCGATCAAGATTCCGGGGCCGGACCATCCGATCACGGTCGAGCATAATTCCTGCCGCGTCGTCGTCACAGTCGGCGGCAGGCTGATTGCCGACAGTCGCAACGCGCTGACGCTGCGCGAAGCCTCCTATCCGCCGGTCCACTATATTCCGCGCAGCGATGTCGACATGTCGCTGCTTCAGCGCACCGATCACACCACGCATTGCCCCTACAAGGGCGATGCCTCCTATTACAGCATTGCTCTGGGCGGCGAACGCTCCGAGAACGCGGCCTGGACCTACGAAGCCCCGCATGCCGCCGTCAGCAACATCAAGGACCATCTCGCTTTCTATCCCGACCGTGTCGACGCAATCGAGGAAATGGCTTCGCCCGAGGCGGGCGCCTTCTGACGATCCCCCTGAGCTGCCGAGTGTCGGAGCGTTGAGATCCTTCCGGCGGAACCTGTCGCCTCCAGTTTCGTTAAGGGCATCATCGAAGGAGTATGCCGTGCCGAAATTCCACTTCCAGCTCTTCGATCGCGATGGCGTCGGCACTGAGACCGGATACGAATTCGAATCCGTCGAGGCGGCGAAGGCCGAAGCGCGAAGGGTGCTCGCAGAGATGGCAGCCGAAGGCCTGCCGACTGCACCTTTGAACATGCTTTCGGTCGAACTCTTCGACGAAAGCCGAAAACCGCTTGCGGAAATCCGGCTGGTTCTCGAAGAGATCGCGAAATAACCGCGATCGGCATCCCGAACGGACAAATACCTGCAGACACCGCCCGGGTCGCGGAACTATGTCAAATTTAATTGCCGCTTGTGAGGGCGAGCCTTAATGCACTTCGCCGGACGTGTGCAGCGGTTCGGGACAACGACATGTATAAAACAAGGAGCCGAAGCGCGTCCATCGACCGGGTCGGATTGATGTGTATGGATGGCCAGGCGGCAGCCCCGATGGAGGGCGTCATCGCGTGACGTCGAGCCACTCATTGCTGAAGACAAGGCTGGCGACCGTGACCGGATCGCCGCTTTCGTCGCGAACGGTGACGGCGATTGTCATGCGATCAGCTGCCGGCAATTCGTCACGGGCCACATCCAGCAGGATGCGAGTCACCTCTTTTGGAATGTCCTCGCGAGATTTGAGCTCGGTGCCGTGCTCGTCGCGTGTCGGACCTTCCCCGTTGTGCAGATCGAAAAAGTAGCGAGCCATGTTCTTTCCTGCGCGTCAGGAGAGAACTCACAGATGAAGATAATTGTTCCGAGGCTAGGCATTGATTCTTATAGAAAATACAGGTCGCATCGAAATCGATCGGGGCTACGGCAATATTGGCGGGCAGGCCTGTGATTGAGTCGCTGCTGCTCAACCTCGGAAGCCGGGACGCGCTGTCGGCCGAGGAGGAAAACCATCTGCGATCGATCATCGTCAGGGATCGGCAGTTTGCCGCCGGGGAGGATCTCGTTCCGGAGGGAAGCCGGCCACCCTACAGCACGCTGCTCATCGACGGCTTTGCGGCGCGCTACAAGCTGATGGCCGACGGCAGCCGGCAGATCACCGCCCTGCATGTCGCCGGCGATTTTGTCGACCTCCATGCCTTCCCGGTCAAGAAGATGGATCATGGCATCGTGGCGCTGTCGCCCTGTCACGTCGCATTGGCCGATCATGCCGACTTGCGGGCGATCACCGAGCACATGCCGCATCTGACGCGGCTGCTCTGGCTCGACACGCTCGTCGATGGCGCCATTCACCGGGAATGGATCGTCGCCATGGGCCGGCGCTCCAAACGCGCACAGATCGCCCATCTCGTCTGCGAACTCTTCGTGCGCCTGCAGGTCGTCAGGCGGACGCGGGGCGAGAGCTTTCAGTTTCCGCTGACACAGATCGAGATGGCCGATGTGCTCGGCATTTCAGTCGTCCACCTCAACAAGACGCTGCAGGCCCTCAGGCGCGAGGGCGCCTTTACCTGGGAAAACCGCACCATCACCATCGTCGACTGGGAACGCCTGCAGGAGATTGCCGAATTCGACCCCGCCTATCTCAGCATCTCCAGGGAGCCGCGCTGATATCAGCCGCCACGCACGCGCGTTGAAAGCGCGGAAAGGCATCGTTAGATTCTGGCGGCGGGAATCATTCGGCGGGGCGGTGCGTGAAGACGATTTTTCTACCTTGTGTGCTGGCGGCGACTGCCGCCGCATTGCCGGCGGCGGCGCAAACCGAATGGCAGGCAATCGAGGAGGTGCGGCCTTACTCAATTTCAGGCAGGACGGGCGCCGAACTTTATGAATCGATCGGGGCACATGGGCCAAAGGCCGGCGTCGCCGGCCGCGTCATCGCCCATACGACGTTCAAGCTCACCTGGACCCGCAAATACGAGCCGCAGGACAATGCCTGCGCCATCGTCACCAATCGACCGAAGCTCATTATCACCTACACCCTGCCGAAGCCCTCGGCCGCGCTGCCGCCGGCCGTCAAGAGCAGCTGGGATGGCTTCATATCGGGTGTTGCCGCACATGAGCGGGTGCATGGCGAAACCATCAAGGAAATGGTCAAGGAGATCGAGACGATGAGCGTCGGCCTCACCGTTGCCGACGACCCCGACTGCAAGAAAATCCGGGTCGAACTGACCCGGCGCCTTGGCGAGATCTCCGCAAGGCAGCGCCAGCGCGGCCGCGACTTCGACAAGGTCGAGATGGGCGACGGCGGCAATATCCACCAGCTCATCCTCAAGCTGGTGAACGGGCCGTGACTGCCTGAAGAGCCTGCCTGCCGCTCCGTCCCTGGACCTGCCCCGCCGGCCTCCTATCTTTGCCGCTAACAGGGATGAACGAGGAGGCGTGTCATGTCCTATGTCGATGGTTTCGTCGTGGCGGTACCGAGAGAGCATATCGAGGCCTACAAGAAATTTTCGGCCTTCGCCGGCTCGATCTGGAAGGAATATGGCGCACTCGAATATGTCGAATGCATCGGCGATGACGTGCCCTATGGCGAGCTGACCTCTTTCCCCCGCGCCGTGCAGGCCAAAGAAGAGGAGGTGGTGGTGTTTTCCTGGATCACCTATCGGTCGCGGCAGGAGCGCGACGACGTCAACGCCAAGGTGATGGCCGATCCGAGGCTCAAGGGCGATCAATGGCAGATGCCCTTCGACGGCAAGCGGATGATCTATGGCGGTTTCGAGACGCTGCTGAAGCTTTGATGCCGGCTCCGCCGCGGCTTCAGCCAGGCATTGACTTGGTCGTCATGGCGCGCCAACTCGCGGGGATGTCATTGCGAGACGGAGAGCGCCCGTGACTCAGACAATCCTCACCCTGTCCACGCGCGGCCAGGGACTTTACGAATTCACCGATCAGGCGGCCGCCTTCGTCAGCGCTTCGGGGCGGGAGGAGGGGCTTCTCACCGTCTTCGTGCGCCACACATCCTGTTCGCTGCTGATCCAGGAAAATGCCGATCCCGACGTGCGCACCGACCTTCTCGCCTTCTTCCGCCGGCTGGTGCCGCCTGCCTCCGATCCGTCGATGGGCTGGGTCGTGCATAGGGCCGAGGGGCCGGACGATATGCCGGCGCACATAAAGGCGGCGCTGACCCAGGTGTCGATCGGCATTCCTGTCGCCAGGCGGCGCTTGACGCTCGGCACCTGGCAGGGCCTCTATCTCTTCGAGCATCGCGACCAGCCGCACCGACGCGAAATCGTGCTGCATCTCAGCCCGTGAGATCAATTGGCGCCGGATCCAGACGATCGGGCGAATCCTGATCGAAAGAAGAGGCATCGAAAACCGCTTATCGTCTTGTGAATGCAAACTGAATGGCCGGTTCGAACATCGTTCAGCTTGCAGCGTCTACTGTCGAGACAATCCCTGAAGGGAGAGCTTAAAGACCAATCGACGGAGACACTCCATGACGCATTTCCTCACCAAGGCTTGCCTTGCCGCAGTGCTCGGCCTCTCGTCCATTCCGGCCACTGTTTCCACCGCGGCAGCCGCAGGGCCGCAGACGAACTTCATCGTCGAGGCGCAATATCATCGTCCGATCCGCGGCTGCTCGCCGGTGCACGCCGTGCGCAAGGCGCGCGATTTCGGCTTGCGCAGAGCCCATATCACCCGCATGTCCCCGCGCGTCGTCGTTGTCGCCGGGCGCGACCGTCGCGGCTGGGACAGGATGGTCTTCGCCAATGTCCGCGGCTGCCCGCTGATCCGGCGCTGAACATCGCAGCGGCAAGCGCCGACGTGCGCTTGCCCGCCCCTTTTGCCTTGACGGTGACACTTTCCGCCGTCTTTTCTCTGATTTGTATAAGTGATTCCACTGACGCTTCGGCGTGATGCGGAGAGTGGGGAGGGCGGCTCGACCGCACCGACTATAGAACGAAAGGTTTTTTAATGATGCAGTTTCTTGCAAAGGCGGGTCTTGCCGCCATGCTTACCGTCGGCACCCTTGCCGGCACGGTGGTCCCGGCGGCCGCCCAGTTTAGTATCATTATCGGCGATCAGGATCGCGATCCGCCGCGGGATTATCGTCGTCCGCCTCCGGGCTTCGATCGGCGTCCGCGCGGCTGCGACCCCCGTCTGGCCGAAGACCGCGCCCGCGATTGGGGCTTCCGCCGCGCCCGCGTCGTCGACATCACCCCGCGCCGCGTCATCGTCCAGGGCTGGACCCGCCGCGGCCCCGATGAAATGAGCTTCGGCAACGTCCGCGGCTGCCCGCCTTTGCGCCGCTGATTTTGCAGAATACGGGCCTCGTCTTCTCGATGCGGCCACCAGAACCGCCTTTGCCAGTCTCCCCGATCGGCAAGGGCGGTTTTCTTTTTTGGATATCCTTTGTGCTCGGTTTGGCTGCGTCAAAGACCCCTCCCACAAACGGTCACAAAAGGGGGAGAGGCTAAGCTGCGGTTCCGGCGGTGACCAAAAGGAGAGGCTTTGCTGGCTGTTCCCGTTCTGCCATTTGGCACGATTATGTGAAGCGGCGCGGCATTTTAGCCCCTCCCCTCGTGGGAAGGGGTTGGGGAGGGGTCTTCGTCGGCCACCGGCGCAAATTGGACCGCATCGACCTCATGTCGAGGATCGGCTGCCTATCGCACCTGTTTCCCGACGCGATTTACTGCTCGATGGCGAAGGTCACGGTGACGCTGACCGTGTAATTGTTCTCGCCGCCCTGGACGGGGACTGCGGCAGCGTCGGCTTCCTTCATCATCGTGGCGCGATAGGCGGGCTGCGGCAGCGGGCGCGGCACATTCTCGTTGATCTCGAGGATGCGGCCGAGCTTGACGCCGGCGGCCTCGCTCAGCGTCTTCGCCTTCTTGACGGCTTCGGCCACGGCGTTCTTGCGCGCCTCTTCCAGCGCTGCCTCCGGCTTGTCATTGGTGAACTGGATGTCGCCGCCCTGATTGATGCCGAGTGTGACCGACTGGTCGATCACCTGGCCGAGCTTGGAAAGATCGCGCAGGCGGATGGTGACCGAATTGATTGTCTGGTAGCCGATCAACTGCGGCTGCTGCTGCTGGCCGTCGACCGGCTGCGGATAATTATACTGCGGCTGGATGGAAAAGCCCGAAGTCTGCAGATCGCGCTCGGCGATGCCACCGTCCTTCAGCGCCTTCAGCACCTCGTTCATCGCCTTGTTGTTCTCGTCGAGCGCTTCGCGGGCGGTCTTCGCCTGCTTGACGACGGCGAGATTGACGACGGCCATATCGGGTGCGACCGCCGATTCGCCATCGCCGGTCACCGAAATCACCGCTTCACGCGGCTTTGCCTCCTGCGCCAGCAAAGGCGCGGCGCTGCCGAGCGGCAGGGCGAGAAGGGCAGTCATCACAAGTGTCTTGGAAAGAATCGGCGCCATGTTTCATTCCCTAGTTGTCGTTTCCCGGATCAGCTTTCTGTCGGTTGATTGTGAAGCTATTGCGGCGGAAGGACGGGCGGCGGCGCATTGAGAGAAAAATATGAGGGCCTGCCGCGAAGCCGAAACA
The DNA here is from genome assembly GCF_900094625.1 of Rhizobium aethiopicum. Lineage (GTDB taxonomy): Bacteria > Pseudomonadota > Alphaproteobacteria > Rhizobiales > Rhizobiaceae > Rhizobium > Rhizobium aethiopicum. Next base: position 274,506 of record NZ_FMAJ01000002.1, read on the forward strand.
TCCAGCCTCTTAATCGGCAATTTATGGGTCGCGCAAATCGGAGCGGTTCAAGGGCATCGGCACAAAGCTGATGGCGGCGGAAGAGGAGGGATGCCGCCGCACCGGTGTCACGGCCTGCGTCGATACGCTCTCGACCCAGGCGCCGGGCTTCTATCCGAAGCTCGGCTATGTCGAGTTCGGCAGGAACGGCGGGCGCGCCGAAGGCCGGCCGGTAGATCGAATCTGGTTCCGAAAGGAATTTGTCCGCCGCCGCTTGAGAGGAGCCGGCGACGGCTTAGCGGCGCGTCAGGCGCCGAAATCATCCATGAAGGACGGATGAATCGCGGGCTTGCGCTCTTCACGGGCTTCGCGAATGCGCTGGGGAACCGCCCCGAGACCGGCGACGAAGCGGGTCAGTAGGTTGCGGTTGAAAAGTTTCTGTATGCTCATGGCAGTTCACTCATTCTTTTTTTTGTTAGCCGGCAGCATATATTTTGCCCAGGCTGCCATAACAATGGGCAATTTGGCATGACTGCTATGCACAGGCGTGCAAAGCGATCACATTGACGTTAAGTGCGGCCTGTCGAGGGTCAACCCGCGGTTATCGATAGTCCTTTGTCCGCTATGGCGTGGTAGATTGCAGGCTCGGGCTAAAGCCATGCCCTCCGAAGGAGAAGCTCAGATGAACCGATTTTTCGCATTTATCGCGACCGGAACGCTGATCAGCCTTGCCGCGATCACCTCGGCCTGCACGTCATCGGGAAACGGCGATCAGACCTCGTCGATCGGCGGCTATTATCAGGAAGGGCGACCGCTTAATCCGGCTTGCGCGAATGGGTTCAGGCCTAGCGATGGACGCTCTTGTAGCTATTAAGCAGCCGCGACACTTGCCATGACCACTTCGGCGGATATGTACTCTAACGTACAGTTCCGCGAGTGTGTCTTTGGCGTTACAGCTATTTGTTGAGTTGCGCTGTACCCTTCAGTTGTGTTGCAGAGATGGGGTAAACGAAAATGAAGCTAACGATCGCCACCACTTTTCTAGCACTTGCCGCCACGACCGCGTTTGCAGCGGATGCCGTGCAGGAGGTCCCGGCCGCACCTGTTGCGGCTGCGCCAGCTTTCACCTGGTCAGGCCCCTATCTCGGTATCGATGGCGGCGCCAGTTGGCTAAACGGTGACTTCAGCGTCGGCGGCGCCAGCGATTCTCAGGATTTCAACGGCGGCGTCTTCGGTGGATTTGTGGGGTATAATTTCCAGTTCGACAACAACTTCGTTGTCGGTATCGAGGGCAATCTCGAACACAACTGGAACGAAGAGGAAGCGCTGGGGGCGGACGTTGGCACCGACTGGGCCGGCGCTGTTCGTGGTCGTGTCGGCTACGCCTTTGACAGAGCGCTGCTTTATGGCGCAGCCGGTTGGACCGCCACGCGTGGATACGTCGACCTGCCGGGATTCGACAAAGAAACGGAGACCTTCAACGGTTACACCGTCGGCGCTGGCGTCGATTTTGCCATCACCAACAACATCTTCGCCCGCGGCGAGTATCGGTATAACGACTTCGGCGAGAAAGACATTCTGGGTGTTGATGTCGATCTCGACCAGCACGAACTCAAGTTCGGAATCGGCGTGAAGTTCTAAGAACTGTCTGTTGGATCGCAGTACGAAAGCCCCGCCAGAAAGCGGGGCTTTTGCGTTTCACAGCGAGACCCCGCGGTTACGGCGTCACCTGAGGCGGTTGACTGCCGTGGATGCCAAGCTGAGTTCACTCCTGCGCTCCGAGCGACCGGAGGAATCGCGGGCCCCTGAAGCGGGCCCGCGATCTTTGAAGTTACTCGATGACCTCGATGACCGCGCGGGTCTTCGGATTGACGAGCACACGCTTTTGGTTGACGACCACATAGCCGTAATCGGGTTGATCGGGGATCGTATGGATCTCGACTGTGTCAGGAAGCGCTGTGCCGACGACAACGTCACCTTCAAACGTGACGGATGGCGTTTCCTGTTTCAGCACATAGGTTTTGACGTCGCCAGGAACGACGACCGTAGTAGTCTGCGCGACCGCGGCTGCTCCGAGTGACAGAAACAGCGAAACGGCAGAGATGACCAGTATTTTCATGTTATCCTCCCAGGATCTTGAATGTCCCGGCGAAACGCTACCGATAGGATATAGTTCCCGCGCTACACGGAATGCCTGCGGATATGTTGAAATATTCACGTCCGTCTTTGGTTCTCGACAATTCCAGCGAGTAGCTGTTCTAAGCTGTCCTCGTTCGTGACGCCATGCCGATACAAATGGATGATCTGGATTGCGAGCTCGTCGCAGGCGTCTCCGCCTGTTATATGCCCGCTCGCGCAGAGATGGTCGAAGACTCTTTGGCAGATTGCGATATCTTCGTTCTGTAATGGTGCATCGTTCGCAGCGAAATCGTCTCTGGCCATGGTGAACACCCCCAAGAAGATGCTGTAGTTTCCAACATCCACCCTGAATGCAGGATGAAGAGCAAATCGCCTACCAAACGACTCTCCTGATACCGCGAGATCCAATGTTGCTTTTCACCAAGTTCCTTGCTGCGGCTCAATCTCGGCGGCAGGTTCTCACGCAGTTGAAATTGCTAAGATATTCAGACGGCGTTGAATAAGCTCAAAACACGGCTACCGCGTGTTCCAATAACTCTGACCTGAGGGGTTGACTACGATTGGGCTGAGTGAATTGTGGCAGCTCTTTCTGACCGACAAATCAAGAGAATATTGGTGTTCTTGGCAAATCTCCGCGAGTTATGTCACCAATAGATTCAGAAGCGGCACCGCCGATCCGGCACGATCCTGTCGCGGACGGGCTTAGTACCCAGTCGAGCGCCTGCTCGAACCGTAGATTCATGAAGGGTGCTAAGACCGGCGGTACGTTAAGGTGCCGACACTTTCGAGGCGCCATCAACGCGGACGCTGTAGCCTCGCGAGTTCGACGCGAAAGCTCGATCCATAGTGGTACGACAGTGGACATTTAAGTCACTGCCAACGCCACTCATATGACACGCTGCGCCGGGCCTCGAGTTCTTCGTACAGCCGCATGCTGCCGCGTTCATGGATGCTGCAGTTGAGCCCGCACTTCTCAACGGAAGCCGAAGAAGCTCAGAATAGCGAGCACTATGACTACGGCGCCGACGATCCAAATTAACTGGTTCATGTGAAATCTCCTTCAAAATGAGATGAGCCAAGTTGCATGCAAATAATGTATAGCGGCAGCTCCGGTTCCATTACCCATCACCTGGCGCTTTTTTCCCGACGACAGGCGATTCCTGCGGTTGTTCCCATTTGGATCCAGCGGCTGCTTTCGGTTTCCAGGGGCGAGCGGTACATCGATCGAAGTAGGTTGAAATCCAACCTCACCCACCAATCATGCAGGGTAAAGCAGCATGGTAGCTCGTCGGGCATAACCTGGAGGCGGGCGGCTCAAGTGCGATCAAAGACATCCAGCCGGGGATGAAGTCCTGCATGGCCGACTGCGACAACATTCTGATAGGCAGCCTTGTCAACCACGAGGCGGGCATGCGCCCGTGCCTGAACGTGCCGGATGCGCTCCGATCCGAACGCCGATCGAGCTATAGCCGGCAGCGGCCGGCTGAGCCGCCCGTGGGCGCTTGCCCTGCCGCCGGCGGGGAGCATGAACCCCGATGGCCGGCGCGAGCGCCATCCGCGCCGGCCGGTGTTTTCGGGAAGCGCGCAGCCGTTCATCGGAGGTTAATGCTTATTAACCCAGAATCGCAGCCTGAAAGGATGCGCCGATGAAGATGCTTTTTTCCTCACTTGCAGCCATGGTCTTGTCTGCATCTTTCGCCCTGCCGCTAAACGCCGCGCCGATGGTCGTGCCGAAAGCGGTAGCAATACACGCCGCCGACGTCGATCTGGTCCATTACCGTCGTCACGGGAAGGGACATGCGTATGGCCACTGGAAGAAACACCGGTACGCTCACCGCGACTGCAGGTATTACGGCTCGTGCTACCGCCAGCGGTATTACGGCCATCGCGACTATTACGGCTATCGCGACGACTACCCCTATCGTCGTCGGTCAGGTGTGACCGTGTATTTTAATTTTTAGCCGGCAGTATCACGGCACCTTAGCGCCTCACACGCGCACTGTCGAACCGTACCAGCCGGCGGCTTCGCGAGCCCTGGGACTGCTGCGTTTCTGCGGGAGCATGAGTGCGGTTGAAAAGGGCATTCCCCGTGCGGGCGTCTGTGACGCCCGTCCCTACGAGTGGCGTTGAGGCCAACGTCCAGAGGGGCAGATGACATTTGTGGTCAAAGAATACCGGAAGCCGGTTTCCACTTGGTGGTCAAGCTTTGAAGAGTGGGACTTGGAAAGTCAAAAATCTGCAAAGGAACATTGGCTTGCAGTAAATAGTGGTGGGCCCGGAGGGCTAACCACTACTACCGAAGATCAATGAGTTAGCCGAGAGTGGGACCAGCAACTGTCCCGTGCGCTTGTTATGTTTTTCGGCTCGAAGTCCCACCGATCGAATTCAATTTGCCGTTTTGCTCTTCGGCGAAAAGTGAACCGCCCACAGGCTTTCGAGAGTGGTTCCTTTGATCCCTGTTCCTACATTATCAAGCCCCCGAACAATGACGTAAACACCGCCGATTATTTGTAAATATTCGAGAGCGGTTAGGCCGTTGAAATCATATTGCGCACCGGCAACCGCAAACGATCCTGGCTCATCATTTCGAGGATGACGAGGGAAACGTGGCAGCCGTCGGCGAGACGGCGTAAACCACAAGCCCGACGAAGAAATGCCATTCCGCCAATGGATGCGGACTGGTCTGGGCGGTTTGGGCTGGCGACCGGCAGACTTCTGGTCTGCCACGCTGACCGAATTCTTCGAGGCCATCAACGGTCACAATGAAGCGCAAGGTGCCGAAGAACCGAAGGCGGCACCGAGTGACGACGAAGTGGCGGCATTGGTCGCGAAGTATGGTTAGAGCGGTGCCAGTTTGACTGCGGTGCCGCTGGCGGCCACGAACAGGATGCCGCCGCCACTGCCAGACGTGGAAAGTTGATTGTAGTCGAGATCGACGGCAATCACAGCATCTGCACCCAACGCGGCGGCCTCCCGCCGCAGCCCTTCTAAGCAGGCTAGGCGGGCTTCTTTCAAGGCTTTTTGTGACGACTCTGACCGGCCGCCGACAAGGTCTCGAAAGTTGTTCGCAATATCTCGGAAGATGTTCATCCCGAGGGCTGCCTCCGAGGCGATTATTGAGATCACTCGGTCGACCTGCCGATTTGGGACGTCAATCGAGGTTGTCAGGATCACATTTGAATTTTGCGTTTGACCGCGGCTGCTGCCGCCTGGGCTCCAACGCTGCGATCCGTCCGACGGAGCTCCGTAATTGAAGCAGGTGTCGCAGATACCGAGTTGAACCTCGTTTTCAGGTTTTTGTTGGCCACATTCCTTGCAGGTCTGCATTCGATTCCCCAAGCCCACCAACCGTGGGCTTTTCTATTATAAGGCGAGCAGTTGATGGCCGACAACACCGATGACCTGATTATCAGCATCTCGACTGACCAGGCCACGCTTCGCCGCAGCATCAAACGCATCGAGCAGGATCTCGGCACACTTGCCGGCAGCGTCCAGAAGCAGTTCACGGCCGTCGGCAAGTCGATCGACAATACCGTTTCGTCGACGCTGCAAAACCGTATCAACGGCATGGTTGGTATTGGAAAGGCGGCATCTAAGGAATGGACTGGCGCGCTCGCTGATCAGGGCAAAGAGCTCGAGCGGCTCCGGGCTCGCTATTCACCACTGTTCGCGACGATCAACCAGTACAAGACTGCGGTTGCCGATATCAAACAGGCGCATGCGCTTGGTGCGATATCTGCCACCGAGATGGCGACTGCGATCAGCCGGGAGCGGCAAGCGGCACTTGCGTCGACGGCCGCTATCAAGGGCCGAAATGCGGCTTTGGCCGCAACACCATCGCAGCACGCCGGCGGCGGCTTCCAGACGGCGAACATAGCGGCGCAGTTTCAGGACATCGCCGTAACCTCTGCGATGGGCATGAATCCCCTGCAGATCGCTCTTCAGCACCCGGCTCGACGGCGCGCCGAGCGTTGGCCGTATTCATGTTCACCGGGCTTCGCCTTTCCGATGCGGCAATCTTGGGCCGGCAGCACTTGGAAAATGGATGGATTCGCATCCGACCAGGAAAGACGCGCAAGTCGAGCGGTGTCGAGGTCAATGTCCCAATCCTGCATGACCTCGCCGCGGAGCTCGACCGAGTACCAGCGGGTCAGATGACCTTCCTTGTAACGGAATACGGCAAACCGTTCTCAGACAAGGGCCTCGGGAACAAAATACGCCAGTGGTGCGACGAGGCCGGACTCTTTCACTGCTCGGCGCATGGCCTTCGAAAGGCAGGCGCCTCGATCGCCGCTGAAAACGGTGCCACGAGCGACCAGCTCAAGGCGATCTTCGGATGGACCACGAGCCAGCAAGCCGACTTGTATACCCGGGCAGCTCGCCGTAAGAAGCTGGCCGGAGCGAGCGCAAAGCTGCTTCTGCCGGACCGGAACGAGAACAAAAGTGTCCCACTTGGTGGGTCACACTCCAAAGAGTGGGACCTTGAAACGAAAGATGGGCAGGAAAAACAAGTGCTTGCAGTAAATAGTGGTGGGCCCGGAGGGACTCGAACCCCCAACCAAGCGGTTATGAGCCGCCGGCTCTAACCATTGAGCTACAGGCCCCTGGCGCCGGTAATGGCACCTTGGTGCCGGATGCCGGCACCGGGATGCCGGGGCAATGGTTCCCACGGCATCGGTTCGCTCTAGCTCAAATTGCACGTAGCCACAAGCGGGCAGGGCAACATCTGTGGATGATGCATATTTCCTGGGCAGTGGCACTGGAACCTTCGCACGGCGGATAACTTAATTCGAATCACAGACCGCATGAAAAGGGCGATTGCAGATGGTGGCTTCGAACAGTGCCGTGGTGCTCATCGTGGAGGATGAACCGCTGATCCGGTTCAATATCCTCGATGTGCTGGAGGATGTCGGGCATGTGGCGCTGGAGGCGGCGAATGCCGATGAGGCAATGGTGGTGCTGAAGGGCAGGCAGGATGTCGATATCCTGTTCACCGACGTCAACATGGCCGGTTCGATGGATGGAATCCAGCTTGCCAAGCGGGTGAGGGCGATGCGACCGAACATCGGCATCATCATCACCTCGGGCATGGTGCGGCTCGATCCGATGGCGCTGCCCGCCAATACTGCCTTCCTGCCCAAACCTTACATGCACGATACGCTGATAACGACGATCGATTCCTTGATGGCGTAACGGACTTCCCTAATGGCGTGACGACCCCGACGAGGTGACGAGGGGCGCGCAGCCGCAAAACGGGGACAGGTTTTGCGGCTGCGCGCGGAGGCGCCGGGAGGCGTGCCCCTTTCAGGCGCGGCGGAGGGGGCCCGCGCCCTCAACCGAAGCTGCTCTTCAGCGCCTCATTCTCATGGTGAGCCTTCTTTTCGTAGATCGTGAACAGCGCCATCGAAAGGAGATAGGAGAGGAAGGGATCCCCTATCTGCGTGGCGATGTCGCGGGATGCGAGAACATGGCGCTCCAACGCGCCGATATCTTTCTGTGTTGCGGTTTCAACGACGCGTTTCATGCTGCCATCTCCAGGAATTGCGTTACGACCGAGCGGGCCGGCACGTGTCTGACATAAAGGGGTAGGGTCAGGCCGAGGGCGGCGCGCATCTTGCGCAGCACGCGGTCCGACACTTCGAAGGCGCCGCAGCAAACAGGGTACTTGCCGTAGCCGTCTGCGCGGCCGAGTTCTTCCACTTCGGCGCCTGCGCGTTTGTAGACGCGCTTGAGGTAGGGTTCGTAGTTGGAAATCATCGTATGGATGCCGTGGTCGAGCGCGCATTCGCACAGCGCAAGCAGCATCATCGAGAAGGCGCGGCCGGCATCGATGTTGGGGAAATCGCTGGCGATCGCTTCCTCGTCGATGCACATGCGCGTGCCTTCCCAGATGCCGGGGGCGACGAGATCGGCGGCAGCCGGAAAGGTCTCACGGAAGACGTCGTAGAGAAGCGTCGGGCCGGTCGTCGGCATCAGACGCATGCCGCCATAAAGGCGCGTGCGGCTGTCGTTGCACCAGACGAGGTAGGCGGGAGACAGCGAATCGTAGCTGTCACGCTCGTAGGGACCGATGACGGGAACGTCCCAGCCGAGCTGGTCGGCGAAGACCTGCTTGCGCAGGCGGAACATCTGGTCGAGTACGGCAGCGTATTTCTGGTACTCATGTGCCTGAATGATAACGAACATTTTGCCCTCCAGCGTTTGCAAGTTCGTGGAGAGCAGAATGGTTCAGGCGGGCCGGATCGGAAATTCCCTCAGATGGGCCCCCCCAGATGGGGGGATTAGCCCAAAAGTATGAGAATTGGCCACGGCACGCCTCGACCAGGCGCGGCCAGGTGGCGCGCCGGGCTTATGAGGCGACGCGCGTGCCCTCGGAAACACTGTTCCGATTTTCAGGCGATTTTTCAGGGATTGATAATGCGCAGCTGCACCGCCCGCGAGGCGGCCGCCGAGATCGTGGCGCAGCCGAGCTTGAAGCGCGCGGTCTTCAGGTAATCGCGCGTCGTATGCTCCGATATGCCGAGAATGACCGAGATGTCCTTGTAATCCTTGCCGAGTGCCGTCCAGTGCAGGCACTCGATCTCGCGCGGCGATAATGTCGGAACCGGATCATTCTCGCCGTGCAGTTCATAGACCGCCTTGCGATGGATCAGATGGGCGATCTCGATCCATTCGTTGCGGCAGCGGCGCACGAGTTCGGACCAGTCGTCGGCCGGTATGCGGGCGTTCAGCGACAGAAGCGCGCGGCGCTGCGCCTTGTCGGCGACAGGAATGGAATAGCCATTGCCGCCGATGCCGTGCTTCTGGGCGTCGACCAGCATGGCGTAGGCTTCCGGCGTCGGCTCGACCTCGCTCCAGTCGAAGGGCAGCTGGCGCTCGAAACCCTGCTTGACGATCGGATCGACCTTCACATAGCTGTTCAGCAGATAGCGCGAGACCCAGGCATCCGGATAGGTGGTGCGCACGAAGGGGGAATCGATCTTGCTCGCGATCGTCTGGGCGAGATGATAGGTAACGAAATCGAGGGCATAGTCCGCCTGCAGAATGCGGATGGCGGCATCCACATTTGCCGCAGCTTTGATCTGTTCGAAAGCGGGTTCGAACTTGTCGCTGTAGTTATTCTCGATCATTTCCAACGTCCCAATTCCCTCAATCCTACCGTGAGGACCGTCTAAAATACAAGGCATCCCCGCATATGCGGGGAATGACAATCCGGCCGCCACCTGCTAGCGCCTTCATGAGGAGACCTCATATGGACAGCAAGAGACCGTTCGAGATTGCCGAGTGCCGACAGGCCGCCAAAGGCCTGAAATCCAGCTGGCAAGACATGGCAGGTTCCGAAGCGTTGATCCGGGCCCTTGTTGCCGAACGCAACGGCGACACCCCGCTGGCGCTGTTCTGGACCGAGGTTCACCGGGCGCTTTGCCAGGAAAACAACGCTTTCTGACATGGCCCGGCCCGGCGGGCGGTTTGAGACTTCCCCCACATTAAAGGCCCGGCCGGCCATCGATCAGCGCCGCGGCCAGATGAAATCATGCTTTGCGCGTGAGCACGGTTCATTCCTATCCCGTTTCGGATTTTGCGAGGAGAGTGTCGAGCGGCAATGTCGCGGGCGGGTGAAAGAAAGACCCGTACTCCATGGATTTGTGCCAACATGCTTGACGAAGTGTTTCAAGCGGGAACAGTGATGTTCAGGGAAGCCGTTGGACTGTGCCATTGTTGACGCTTCACCGTCCAGCCCAATCACCGCCTCCGTCCTTCGAGGCTCCGGCCATGGCCTACGCGCCACAGGATGAGCTGGTGTGCCGTGCGCCTGATTGGGTTGATCGGTTTGCCGTGTGGCAGGTCGGTTGGAGGATAAGCCAACGCGAACCCTCCCTCCGCCCGCATCCTGAGGTGCCCGCAGGGACCGCGAAGGACGAGGCTCCGCCACCACCGCCGCCCGCCTTTACTTGGCCCCGACCGGCCCCCGGCTGGACAAATCCGGCAAGGTCTTGTAGTCCATGGCGATCAGCGCCTCCTTCTGGCGGCGCGACCAGCCCTTGATCTGCCGCTCGCGGGCGATGGCGCCGATGATGCGGTCATGGGTTTTCGGTAAAGACGAGTTCGACCGGGAGGGGCTTGGCAGCGTAGCCGTCATGGGTCCCGGCGTTGTGCTCCCACATGCCTCGATCTCCTGCTTTGCTCAGCCCGGTATTTAGGAGCCGTCGCTCCAGCGGAGGATATAGACAGTGACTTCCATGGCTGCAGGCTAGCACGGGGAGCAAGCACGAACAGCAATCGTGCGGCGCCGGAGTGCTCCCGCCGCCGGGAGGCAAGCCGCACCCTCTCTCCGCCCTCTGAGGCGCCCTGCCGGGGCCTCGAAGGATGAGGCCGGCCACCGGGATCCGGGGATGTATTGTGGTTAAGCGGCCCCGGTCGCTGAAGCCCGATCAGCCAGCCTTGGCCGGGGGAGTGACCCAGCCGTCGCGCGGCAGTTCCGGCCGCTGCGGCTTCGGGCGAAACTTTACCAGGACCTCGCGTCCGTCGACCGAGGCCTGGGTGCGTTCCAGCGCGTCCCGCTCGGCAACCGCCTGGCGCCAATGTTCGCCGTCCCGGCCTTCGGGACGGCCCTGTTCCTCCCAGATCGCATAGGCCCTTTTGCTGATCCATTCGTGGCGTCTGTCAGTCATTTATCCGGTCCGTTCGTAAAGGGCGTTATTCGGCAATTCTGTCCGGCAGAACAGGCGCGCGGCGCTTGGCTGCCATCAGCAAGTCGAGTTCGATCGAGGAAGGCCCGAAGCGGGTGAACAGGCTCTCGGCCTGGTCGCTGCGCAGGCCGTATTTGGAGGCGAATTCATCAAGGCTGTAAGGGCGGCCGCGCAGGACTCGGCTCCGCCGCTCCGGTTCACGGATCTGCGTCATTTGTAGTAACCCCATCTGCTTTTACGAAGTGCGCGAACAAAACAGATTTCAGCCGCAAAAGTTCCGTGATTTTTCAGGGTTTTTTCCGCCTCTTCAGCCGTTTCCGCACGGCTGGCATGGATTTTCAAGAAGAGGTGGTGCTGAGAAAATTTCGCCTAAAACATGCAGGAATTTCATGCCTTTAGGAAAAGGGATGCCATCCCGGGCGAGAAATGGGCTTTATCCCCAGCACGTTACTCTATAGAATCAATCGTGTTATTCGGTCCGCAGGGGCAAAAAAACGCTGTGTTCCCCGCGTTCATGCCGACCGATCAGGAGGAATTTGGCTTAATCCATCAAGAGGAGACAGACATGATGAATGCCCTGCCGCCACTTCACAACGGCCACGCGCCGTTTACCCTCCAGCAGCTGTTTCGCGAAGCACTTTACGCCTTCGAGGAATGGGACAGCGAATTGACCGAACCGATCGTGACCCATGAAGGACGGGTCATTCCGATCAGCTTCGTTTTTGAAGCCATGCGCGAATGCACCGATATCGTGCCGATGAATATCGTCGGCGCCGTCACCGAGCGGCTGACCAAGCCTTGGGAGGGCGAAGGTCCGCTCGATCAAATGACGTTCTCGACGGCGGCCCGCGTCATGCGCGTGCTGGTGCGCAAACGCCTGCTTGCCAACGGGACCGCTGATCTCGTCACCGTCTCGGCACATGCGGCCGAAGAGCAGAGCCGCGACTGACGGGAAAGGATCGCGGCCGGAGCATGTCGCACAAAACTGTGCTGCGGTTTTGATGTCGGCTTGTCTGATCAATAGACCTGAAGCGCAAGGGGCGATCTGAAAGACCGCGATGCGCTTTGGGGGCTGCGATCCTTTTCAGCTTCTTCGGAACCTCCCTTATTTCCAGCCGTTTACTGAATGATCCCAATTCGCACCGAACTGGGAATTATCAGTTATTCGGCGCGTTACAGCGTTCCTGCGCGCCCTGAGAGGCGCGGGCGCTCCAATGCCGCAGTCACAGCCCGCGAGATGACGGGCGAGGAATAACATCATGCTAAGATCCATCGTTCATGAAATCATAGGCGCATCGAGACGTGAGCCGGAACTTCCGCAGTCGCTCGAACAGTTTCGCGATAGCAAACGGGTGCTGATCATCTTCGCTGATGCGCAGGATGACCGGGCGGCAATCCAGGATGAATGGTTGCGCAGCGCTCATATGCGTCTCATCGAGGAAGACGTGGAAGTGTTTCTCATTGCCGGCGGCGGCGCTTTCTCACTGTTTGACGACGCCTGGGAGCTTGATGCAGACGATATCCGCGAGCGGCTGCAGGGGCCGCCCTATAGCGAGTTCGGGCTGATCCTGATCGGGCGTGACGGGACGGTGAAGCTGCGTTCGAGTGAGCCGCGCACGGTCGACGAAATTTTCGCCGCGCTGGACAAGCTGCCGAAGAAGGCGTCGTGATAGCCGCCGCCGGCGCGCCGTTCAGAGTTCGAAGGCTTCCTTGAGACCGAGACTTTTGCGTTCGCGCAGGTCGAGATCGGCCTCGATATGGGCGATGTGATGCAGCATCAGCTGGCAGGCGCGATCGAGTTCGTTGTCTTCGATCGCCGAGATAATGTCGCCATGTTCTGAATGGCCGCAGCTGGAAGCGGTCGACTGGCCGTAGAGCGCGATGACGAGGGATGAGCGGGCGACAAGCTCCTCCATGAAGCGCTGCATGATCGCATTCCCGGAGATTTCCGCCAGCATCAGATGGAAATCGCCGGATGCCTTGATCTCGGCGCGCCGCGCCGTCTGGCCGCGCTCGCTCATCAGCCGGCCTTCTTCCCGCAGCAGCTCTCGCAGGTTCCCGATGTCATCAGGCGTGATCCGCGTCGCCGCCTCGCGCAATATGCCGGGCTCGACGAGGCGCCGGGCGGCAAAGATCTGGCGGGCCTCATCAGGAGAGGGATAGGCGACGAAGGCGCCGCGGTTCTTCTCGACGCTGACCAGGCCCTCATAGGAGAGCGCCTGCAGCGCGGCGCGGGCGAGCGTGCGGCTGACGTTGAAAAGATTGCCGACATCGCTTTCGGAAAGCTTGGTGCCGGGGGAAAGCCTGCGCTCTACGATTGCCTCGCGAATGGCGTCGCGGATCTGGTGCGCGCCGGTTTCGGCGACTTCTTCGGCCTGCATGGCCTTGGCGGCGGATTTCATGAAAACTATTCCCTGATGGCGGGCAAACCATATCCGGCTTCGCGGCAAAAGTTAAACGGAATTTGTGATCGAAACGCTCGGAGGATTGTATACGATTTTTTGCGTAAATTGCAGACAATAGCCTAAATGATGTGCAGGCGATGTTGTGCTCATAAATTGCGCCCGCACGGATTACAAGCCTAATATCCTTTTCTGTCAATGGCTTGGCTGGACTCGGCGGCGATTGGCACGGCAGATGCATCACCCTTTCCGAACAGGGGAAGGCATGATGTCGAAAGCGGCAGAGATCGATATAGTATCCGTTTCGAAGGTCTACGGAACGACAACGGCCGTTCACGGGATTAGCCTGAAGATTCCGGCCGGTTCCTATTGCTGCTTCCTTGGCCCGTCAGGCTGCGGCAAGACCTCGACGCTGCGCATGATCGCCGGTCATGAGAGCATTTCCTCAGGCGATATCAGGCTCGGCAAAACGGTCGTCACCGATCTCCCGCCGGCCAGGCGCGGCACCGCGATGATGTTTCAGTCCTATGCGCTCTTCCCGCATCTTGATCTGATCGACAATGTCGCCTTCAGCCTCAAGATGAAAGGCGTCGACAAGGCGGAGCGGCGGGCAAAGGCGCTCGAGATGCTGAAGCTGATGCAGATGGAGCCCTACGCCAACAGGCGTCCGGCTCAGCTTTCCGGCGGCCAGCAGCAGCGCGTGGCGCTGGCCCGCGCCTTGATCACAGATCCGGAGGCGCTGCTCCTCGACGAGCCGCTGTCGGCGCTCGACCCTTTCCTGAAGATCCGCATGCGCGCAGAGCTCAAGAAGCTGCAGAAGTCGCTCGGCATTACCTTCGTCCACGTCACCCACAGCCAGGAAGAGGCGATGGCGCTCGCCGACGTGATGGTCATCATGAACGATGGCCGGATCGAGCAGGCGGCTGCCCCGCGCGCGGTTTTCGAGAAGCCAGCAACCGCCTTTGTCGCGCGCTTCATGGGCGATCACAATGTGCTCACGGGCCGGGTGACATCGAGCGAAAACGGCGTGCTCGTCATGACCGTGGCGGAAGGCCAGAGCTTTTCCGTGCGGGGCGAGGGCAGGGATGTCGGCGAGCCTATCGATATCGGCATCCGTACCGACCGCGTGCGTCTGCAGGTGGCGACCGAGTGGACGCTCGGCTTCAACGGCATCGTCTCCAACGTCGAATATCGCGGCTCCTCGGTGAAGATCACCGTTTTCGGCGCCGGCAGCGACGACTTCACCGTCATTGCCGATGACGGGGACTATTTCGCCCGGCCGGTCGCCGTCGGCGACGCCGTCTCGCTGAGCTGGGCGCTCGAGGATGCGGTGCTTCTTGGCCGCGCTGCCGCTTAAAGAAGCAAGAACCATCAATTTCAACGTCAAGAAAAGGGGAACTTAAATGACGACTGAAACGACATCGACCAAGGCGGAAAAAGGTCTTTCCCGCCGCACGCTTTTAAAGACGGGTGCCGCGGCTGTCGGCGCCATTGCGGGCTCCGGCGCGATCACCGGCTTTCCCACTATCTGGGCGAAGACAAACATCACGCTTCGTCAGTTCGGCACCGGCGTTTCCAACATCAACGCCATCGCCGAGAAGTGCAAAGCCGACCTCGGTATCACGCTCGAGATGACGGCGACCGATTCCGACGCCGCTGCCCAGCGTGCCGTCACTCAGCCCGACAGCTACGACATCGCCGACATCGAATACTGGATCGCCAAGAAAGTGTTTCCAACAGGCGCGCTGCAGCCGATGGACGTCAAGAAGCTGAAATATTACGACAAGATCGTGCCGCTGTTCATCGATGGCAAGATGAAGCCCGACAGCGTCATCGCCCAGGGCACGGCGCCACACACGGTCGGCTTCGTCGAAGCGCAGGGTTCCAAGAAATTCGCCAAGGAGCCGACGCAGTGGATGACGATGGTTCCTACCATCTACAATGCTGATACGCTCGGCATCCGCCCCGATCTCGTCGGCCGCGACATTAGCAGCTGGGCCGACATCATGGATCCGAAGTTCAAGGGCAAGACCTCGATCCTCAACATCCCGTCGATCGGCATCATGGATGCGGCGATGATCATGGAGGCCATGGGCAACCTAAAATATGCCGACAAGGGCAACATGACCAAGGAAGAGATCGACAAGACGATCGAATTCCTCATCAAGGCTAAGGGCGACGGCCAGTTCCGCGCCTTCTGGAAAAGCTTCGACGAGTCGGTCAACCTGATGGCATCGGGTGAGGTCGTCATCCAGTCGATGTGGTCGCCTGCTGTCGCTGCCGTCCGTTCCAAGGGCATCGCCTGCAAATACCAGCCGCTCAAGGAAGGCTACCGCGCCTGGGGCGGTGGCCTCGGCCTGGCCTCGCATCTCAAGGGCGCGGAGCTCGACGCGGCCTATGAATACATCAACTGGTATACGTCGGGCTGGGTCGGCGGCTACCTCAACCGCCAGGGTTACTATTCCGCCTGCATGGAAACCGCCAAGGGTTTCATGACGGCAGACGAATGGGGTTACTGGATCGAAGGCAAGCCGGCGCAGGGCGATATCCTGTCTCCGGAAGGCAAGGTCATGGAGAAAGCCGGTGCGGTGCGCGACGGCGGCTCCTTCGAAGCCCGCATGGGCGCCGTCGCCTGCTGGAACTCGGTCATGGACGAGGACCGCTACATGGTCCGCCGCTGGAACGAGTTCATCGCGGCTTAAGCGCTTCCCGCTTTCCCCTCCCCAACCCTCCCCACAAGGGGGAGGGAGCTCGGAGGCGGTGCGGCAAAGAAACTCCCTCCCCCTTGTGGGGAGGGTTGGGGAGGGGTCTTTTTTGAGTCCTCCCCAACCGACGCAAGGTTTGCGGTGGCCGAGACGCCGCCGCGATTCCTCTTCTCTCCAGCGGGGAGAAGGTGCCGGCAGGCGGATGAGGGGCGACACGCGCCTTCATTCAACCTGCCGTAATCAGAACGGAGAACGGGATATGGCAACCATCGCAGCAGAAACGGAAGAGGGCAGCCACGGCGCCCGCCGCAGGCGTTCTTTCCGTCTCTCCCCCTCCGCCATCTCCTATCTCCAGGCGACCCCGCTGATCGCCATTCTCGGCTTCTTCTTCCTGCTGCCGATCGCGATGATCGCAGTCGTCAGCTTCTGGGATTATGATTTCGCCGGCCTCTATCCCGATTTCCTCACCATGAACTACACCGATACGCTCGGTTCGTGGGTGACGTGGAAGACATATCTCAACACGCTGAAATTCACCGCCATCGTCTGGGCGCTGACGCTCGTCATCGGTTTCTCGGTCGCCTATTTCCTGGCCTTCCACATCCGCAAGACCTCGACGCAGATGATCCTCTTCCTTGTCTGCACCGTGCCGTTCATGACCTCGAACATCATCCGCATGATCTCGTGGATACCGGTGCTCGGACGCAATGGCCTGGTCAATTCGGCGCTGATCGAGATGGGCGTCATCCCGCAGCCGATCGAGTGGCTGCTCTATTCCGATTTCGCCGTCGTGCTCGCCATGGTGCATCTCTATACGCTGTTCATGGTGACGCCGATCTTCAACACGCTGATGCGCATCGACCGGTCGTTGTTCGAGGCGGCGCGCGATGCCGGCGCTTCCGGCTGGCAGGTGCTGTGGAACGTGGTCATTCCGCTCGCCAAGCCCGGCATGGCGATCGGCACGATCTTCGTCGTGACGCTCGTGATGGCCGATTTCTCGACGGTGCAGGTGATGTCCGGCGGCCAGAGCGCTTCGGTCGCGCTGATGATGAAGAACCAGATGTCGCTGCTGCAGTATCCGGCGGCGGCCGCCAATGCCGTGGTGCTGCTTGCGGTGGTGCTGTTGATGGTCGCCGCGATCCTGCGCGTTGTCGACATCCGCAAGGAGCTTTGAGATGAACCACGAAAAACGCGGCCTCGAATTCTATCTGCTGGCGATCTTCTTCGCCGTCTTCGTGCTCTTCCTCTACGGCCCGCTCTCGGCGATCCTGATCCTCTCTTTCCAGGGACCGGACGGCGGTCTGACCTTCCCGATGAACGGCGTTTCCACCCACTGGTTCTTCAACCTGTTCGAGAAGCAGGCGGTCGGCGATTTCGGCGCCTCCTTTCGGCGCTCCTTCACCCTGGGGCTGATGGTGATGGTGGTGACCGTCGTCGTGTCGCTGCTTGCCGGCCTTGCCTTCCGTCGCCGGTTCCGCGGCTCAACCGCCTTGTTTTACGCCACCGTCGCAAGCCTCGTCGTGCCCTCGATCATCATCTCACTCGGCATCGGCGTCGTCTTTCAGGAGGGCGGGCTGAGGCCGGCCTGGTATTCGTCGGCTTTCGGCGCGCATCTCACCTGGACGCTGCCCTTCGGCGTGCTGATCATGTTTGCAGTCTTCAACCGCTTCTCCCCGGCCTATGAAGAGGCGGCGCGCGATCTCGGCGCCACCTCATGGCAGACCTTCCGTCACGTCGTGCTGCCGATGATCGCCCCGAGCTTGATCGGCGTCGGCCTGTTCGGCTTCACGCTCTCCTATGATGAATTCGCTCGCACATTGATGACGTCGGGCAGCTACAATACGCTGCCGCTCGAAATCTACGGCATGACGACCAACGTCACGACGCCGGTGCTCTATGCGCTCGGCACGGTGACGACGCTGTTTTCCTTCACCATCATTCTCATCGCGCTCGGCATCATGATGATGCTGGGGCGAAGGCAGGCAAAAAGATAGACAGATATGCGCATCCTCATCGTCAATCCGAATACGACGGCCTCCATGACCGAGAAGGCTGCGGCCGCCGCTCGCGCGGTGGCGGCTTCCGGGACGGAGATCATCGCCGCTACATCGAGCATGGGGCCTGTCTCCATCGAGGGGCATTATGATGGCGCGCTGGCGATCCCCGGGCTGCTCTTGGAACTCAAGGGACGACAGGCTGCTGGTTATGACGCGGCTGTCATCGCCTGTTTCGACGATACCGGGCTCGAAGCGGCGCGAAGCTTCGCCGATGTGCCGATCCTCGGCCTTTGTGAATCCGCCATCGCCACGGCGGGCTTCCTGGCGCAGCGTTTCACCGTGGTGACGACGCTGGAGCGGTCGCGGGTGCTGATCGACAATCTGGTGCGCCGCTACGGCATGGGCGCGCGCGCCAAGGTTCGCGCCTCCGACATCCCGGTGCTGGAGCTGGAGAATGCGGCCTCGGATGCGATCGGCAAGCTCCGGGCCGAGATCGAGCGGGCGCTTGCCGAAGACGGCGCCGAGGCAATCGTGCTCGGCTGCGCCGGCATGACGGATCTCGCGCGGGAACTGCAGGAAATTTACGGCGTGCCCGTCGTCGACGGTGTGGCGGCGGCCGTCAAGCAGGCCGAGGCGCTGGTGTCGCTCGGGCTTTCCACCAGCAAGCGCGGCTCCTATGCCTCGCCGCTGCCGAAACGCTTTATGGGCGCGATGAGCGGTTTCTCGCCGGCGTCGAAGATCGGCTGAGCCATGGCTGTTTCCTTCGATTTCAGGCAGCTTTCGGAGCGCGAGCGTTACAAGCTGATGATCGGCACGATCATCCCGCGGCCGATCGCGCTGGTGACGACGGTCGACGAGCACGGGCGGATCAATGCGGCGCCCTTCAGCTTCTTCAACTGCCTATCGGCCGACCCGCCGATTCTGGCGATCGGCGTCGAGAACAATGCCGACATGTCGTTCAAGGATACCGGTCACAATATCCGCATGACCGAGGTCTTCACCGTCAACATCGTCTCCCTGGCGATCGCCGAGGCGATGCATGTCTGCGGCGCTAAATATCCGCGTGGCGTCGACGAGTTGCAGGAGGCGGGTCTGACGGCAGTGCCGGGCGCGAAGGTGGCGTCGCCCTTCATCGCCGAGGCGCCGGCCGCCTTCGAATGCAGACGGCATGTGACGCTGGAGCTCGGCCGCTCGCGGCAGATCGTCATGGGTGAGATCGTCTACGCGCATTATCGCGCAGGTGTCGTCGATTCGGAACGGCTGCACGTCGATCCGGCGGCGGTCGATGCCGTTGCGAGGCTCGGTGGCGATACCTGCGCTACCATCCGCGACCGGTTCGAGATGCTGACGCCGAAGCTTTGAAGTCCCCATAGCCCCAAGTTCTGCTTTACTTTATTGCTTCCGGCGAGAATGGTCTGCAACGGATCATTGCCGCAGAGGAGCCCCATCATGACCATCGACGACGATCTCAACCGGATCGCGGAGCAGGAACAAGCGTTGAGCTTCGACGCCTTCGATCTCACGACGGCATGGCAGCTCGGCAAGCTCCTGCAGGAACTCGGCACCGAGCGCGGCCTCGGCATTGCGATCGACGTGACGCTGCATTCGATGCCTGTTTTCTATGCCGCGCTCCCAGGCGTCACACCCGACAACGTCAATTGGGTCAGGCGCAAGCGCAACATGGTGATGCGTTATTTCCGCAGCAGTTATGCCTCCGGGCTGAAGCTCCGGAAGGACGGCAAGACGGTCGAGGACAACGGCCTCGACGGCGCCGACTACGCGCCGCATGGCGGCAGTTTTCCGATCAACGTCAAAGGTACGGGGTGTATCGGCGCCGTCACCGTCTCCGGTCTGCCGCAGCGCGACGACCACAATCTCGTGGTCGAAGCTCTGGCGCTGATGCTTGCAAAGGACCTCGACACGTTGCGTCTCTCTGCGCTGTGACGCGGCCGCAGCTGCCGGAACAATCCGAGCGCCGGACGGTCGGCGCCGGAGACTGAAAACAGCTGTCAGAGCCTGCCGCCGGCCTCGGCGATGCCCTTCGTCAGGCTGCCCGTTGCCGGGAAGAGCGGGATGAGGCAGGCCTGCAGCGCGTGATAAATGTCGCCCTTGCCGGGGAAGAGTGCGTGCGAGGGAAGGAGATCCTCCGTCAGCTCCTCATGCCAGCCGCCATTCCTATGGTCGATGAAGGCGCGTTCGATCACGTTCCAGATCTTGCGGTAGCATTCCTCATGATAGTCGCTCGGCAGGTGCTCGTTGAGGAAATGCGCGGCGGCCGCACCCTCGCAGGCCGGCCACCATAGCTTGTTGCGCTTGGCCGGCTTGTCGTCCCAATCGAGCGTGTAGAAGAAGCCGCCCTTGGCGTTGTCCCAGCCGAGCGCCATGGACTGAGCGAAGAGGGCCTTGGCCGCATCCGGCATCCATTCGATTCGTTTGCCGCCAAGCGCCCAGAGCTGCAGGATGAGGCGGGCCCATTCCAGCCAGTGGCCGGGTGTCGTGCCGGCCGGGCGGAACATTTCGTTCGGATGATAGTATTGCTTGTCGAGGTTCCATTCGGCATCGAAGTGCTCGGCGACGCGCCAGTCGACCGAACCGGCCGAACGGCGGATGACGAGATCAGCGATGCTTTCGGCCTTGGTGAGGTAATCCGTGTCGCCGGAGGCTTCGAAGGCGGCCATCAGCGCCTCTGTCAGGTGCATGTTGGAGTTCTGGCCGCGATAGGCGCCACCGTCGAGCGGCTGCCAGTCGGCGGTGAATTCCTCGGCGATCGCGCCGTGGCGCGGCTCCCAGAACTTGGTGTTGAGGATTTCGGTGATATCGGCGAGCATGCCGTCGGCAAGTGGATGGCCGATCGTCTTGGCCGACGAGGCGGCGAGCAGCACGAAAGCATGGCCGTAGCCCTGCTTGTTGGAATCGATCGGGCCGTTGTCATCGAGCGACCAGAAATAGCCGCCATTCTTGCGATCGCGATGGTGATTCCAAAGATAGTCCATGCCGTGATCGACGACGTCGGCGGCGCCGGGACGGCCGAGCAAGGCGCCGATTGCGAAACAATGCACGGCGCGTGAGGCGATATGGATGCTGCGGACTTGACCCGCGGCATCAAGCGGCCCGCCGGTGTCGTCGAGATCGTAGAAGCCGCCCTTGGGATTGATCGAATTGTGCTGGAAGAAGTCGAAGAGGCCATTTGCCTGCGCCAGCAGCCAGCTGCGGTGATAGGGGCGGCTTGCCCAATTTCCAAGCGCGGCGATGCCGGTTGCGGGTGCCATGATACTCCTCCGATTTCGTGCACAAGCGTAGCAAAGGCTATATAGAGGTCGGGCGAGCCTGTCATCGGGCAAGCTGGCAAAGCACGAAATCGATAGCCATATATTGACATAAAGATATCTTTATGTGATCTGGAAGTCTGGTCTTATGACGTCAAGGAGCCCTCCCGTGTTTGACAATCTCTTTGGTCCGGAAACGGGCAAGCGTGACGGCAGTGAAGTTTTCGCCGCTTTGAAAAAAGCCGCGAGCGAGCGCATCCTTGTTCTCGACGGCGCCATGGGCACGCAGATCCAGGGGCTGGGCTATGACGAAGACCAGTTTCGCGGCACGCGCTTCATCGGTTGTGCCTGCCATCAGAAGGGCAATAACGACCTTCTGATCCTGAGCCAGCCGGATGCGATCGAAGAGATCCATTACAAATACGCCAAGGCCGGCGCCGATATCCTCGAGACCAACACCTTCTCCTCGACCCGCATCGCCCAGGCCGATTACCAGATGGAAGGTGAGGTCTATGCGTTGAACAAGGAAGGCGCGGAGATCGTGCGCCGCGCGGCCATCCGCGCCGAACGCGAGGACGGCCGCCGCCGCTTCGTCGCCGGCGCCATCGGCCCGACCAACCGCACCGCCTCGATCTCGCCCGACGTCAACAATCCCGGTTTCCGCGCCGTCACCTTCGACGACCTGCGTGACGCCTATGGCGAGCAGATCGACGGGCTCATTGATGGCGGCGCCGACATCATCCTCATCGAGACGATCTTCGACACGCTGAACGCCAAGGCGGCGATCTTTGCCTGCGAGGAGCGTTTCGAGGCAAAGGGCATTCGCCTGCCGGTGATGATCTCCGGCACGATCACCGACCTTTCCGGCCGCACGCTCTCCGGCCAGACGCCGTCGGCCTTCTGGAACTCGGTGCGCCATGCCAATCCTTTCACGATCGGTTTGAACTGCGCGCTCGGCGCCAATGCGATGCGCCCGCATCTGCAGGAGCTTTCAGGCGTCGCGGACACCTTTATCTGCGCCTATCCGAATGCCGGCCTGCCGAACGAGTTCGGCCAGTACGACGAAACGCCGGAGTTGATGGCGGCGCAGATCGACAGCTTCGCCCGTGAAGGCCTGGTCAATATCGTCGGCGGCTGCTGCGGCTCGACGCCTGAGCATATCAGGGCGATTGCCGAGACCGTGGCGAAATACAAGCCGCGGCCGATCCCCGAGCATCGCCCGTTCATGTCGCTGTCGGGTCTCGAGCCCTTCGAGCTGACCAAGGACATTCCCTTCGTCAACGTCGGCGAGCGCACCAACGTCACCGGCTCGGCGAAATTCCGCAAGCTGATTACCAATGCCGATTACACGGCCGCACTCGATGTCGCGCGCGACCAGGTCGAGAACGGCGCCCAGGTGATCGACATCAACATGGACGAGGGGCTGATCGATTCGGAAAAGGCGATGGTCGAGTTCCTCAACCTGATCGCCGCCGAGCCTGACATCGCCCGCGTGCCCGTGATGATCGACTCGTCGAAATTCTCGATCATCGAATCCGGCCTGAAGCGGGTGCAGGGCAAGCCGATCGTCAACTCTATCTCGCTGAAGGAAGGCGAGGAGAACTTCCTCGCTCAGGCGCGGCTCCTGCGCAATTACGGTGCTGCCGTCGTCGTCATGGCCTTCGACGAGACGGGGCAGGCTGATAATTACGACCGCAAGGTCGAGATCTGCACGCGCGCCTACAAGCTCTTGACGGAAAAGATCGGCTTCCCGCCCGAGGATATCATCTTCGACCCGAACATTTTCGCGGTCGCGACCGGTATCGAAGAGCACAATAATTACGGCGTCGACTTCATCGAGGCGACGAGGACGATCCGTGAGCGCATGCCGCTCGTGCATATCTCCGGCGGCGTTTCGAACCTGTCCTTCTCGTTCCGCGGCAACGAGCCGGTGCGAGAGGCGATGCATGCCGTGTTCCTCTACCACGCCATCCAGGCGGGCATGGACATGGGCATCGTTAATGCCGGCCAGCTCGCCGTCTACGACAACATCGATCCCGAGCTGCGTGAGGCCTGCGAGGACGTGGTGCTGAACCGCCGCGCCGACGGCACCGAGCGGCTGCTCGAGGTGGCCGAGCGTTTCCGTGGCGCTGGCGCAAGGGAGGGCCGCGTCCAGGATCTCTCCTGGCGTGAATGGAGCGTCGAGAAGCGTCTCGAACATGCGCTTGTCAACGGCATCACCGAATATATCGAAGCCGATACGGAGGAGGCGCGCCAGCAGGCCGCCCGTCCGCTGCATGTCATCGAAGGGCCGCTGATGGCCGGCATGAACGTGGTCGGCGACCTGTTCGGTTCCGGCAAGATGTTCCTGCCGCAGGTGGTGAAATCAGCCCGCGTCATGAAGCAGGCCGTTGCCGTCCTTCTGCCTTATATGGAAGAGGAAAAGCGCCTCACCGGCGGCGACGACCGGAAATCGGCCGGCAAGATCCTGATGGCGACCGTCAAGGGCGACGTGCACGACATCGGCAAGAACATCGTGGGCGTCGTGCTTGCCTGCAACAATTACGAGATCGTCGACCTTGGCGTCATGGTGCCGGCGACGAAGATTCTCGACACGGCGATTGCCGAAAAGGTCGACGTCATCGGCCTTTCCGGTCTGATCACGCCGTCGCTCGACGAAATGGTGCATGTCGCCGCCGAAATGGAACGTCAGGGCTTCGACATCCCGCTGCTGATCGGTGGTGCCACGACCAGCCGCGTGCACACGGCCGTGAAAATTCATCCCGGCTATCATAAGGGCCAGGCGATCTACGTCACCGATGCGAGCCGCGCCGTCGGCGTCGTCTCGGCGCTGCTCTCGCCGGAGACGCGGCAGGGTTATGTCGACGATGTAAGAGCTGAATATGCCAAGGTGGCGGCTGCGCATGCCCGGAGCGAAGCGGAGAAGGTGCGTCTGCCGCTGTCGCGGGCTCGCGAGAATGCGCATAAGGTCGACTGGTCAGCCTACAAGCCGACGAAGCCTGAATTCTTCGGCACACGGGTGTTCGAGGATTACGATCTGGCCGAACTCGCGAGATACATCGACTGGACACCGTTCTTCCAGACCTGGGAACTGCGCGGCCGTTTCCCCGCCATTCTCGAAGATGAGAAGCAGGGCGAGGCGGCGCGTGCGCTGTGGGCCGATGCGCAGGCCATGCTCAAGAAGATCATCGACGAGAAGTGGTTCCGCCCGCGCGCCGTCATCGGCTTCTGGCCGGCCGGCGCCGTCGGCGACGACATCCGCCTCTTCACGGACGAAAGCCGCAGCCAGGAGCTTGCCACTTTCTACACACTTCGCCAGCAGCTCTCGAAGCGGGACGGGCGTGCGAATGTGGCGCTTTCCGATTTCGTCGCGCCTGTCACAAGCGGCGTGCGGGATTATGTCGGCGGCTTCGTGGTGACGGCCGGCATCGAGGAAATCGCCATCGCCGAACGTTTCGAGCGGTCGAACGATGACTATTCCTCGATCCTCGTCAAGGCGCTGGCCGACCGCTTCGCCGAAGCTTTCGCCGAACGCATGCATGAGCAGGTGCGGCGTGAATATTGGGGCTATGCGAGGGATGAGCACCTCAGCAACGAAGATCTCATCGGCGAAGCCTATGCCGGCATCCGTCCGGCGCCCGGGTACCCGGCCCAGCCCGACCACACCGAGAAGAAGACGCTGTTCAAGCTGCTCGATGCGGAACACACAGCGGGCGTGAAGCTGACGGAAAGCTATGCGATGTGGCCCGGCTCGTCCGTATCCGGTATCTATATCGGCCACCCCGACTCCTATTATTTCGGCGTGGCCAAGGTGGAGCGGGACCAGGTGGACGATTATGCCAAGCGCAAGGGCATGGAGGTTTCCGAGGTTGAGCGCTGGCTCGGGCCGGTGCTGAATTACGTGCCCCGAAAGGCGGACGAGGAGATTGAGGACGCCGCCTAGGGTCGCTGTCGTTCTTAATGCAATGAATCAAGAGACATTGAAGCCGGAAAGTGATTCACTTTCCGGCTTCATTCTCTTGATACTGCTCGATTATATGCGCTGGCCTACGCCGCCCCGATCGTCAGCTCGGCAACGAAGTCGTAAGCATCGCCGCGATAGAGCGAGCGGGTGAATTCCACGGCGCGGCCGGAGCCGAGATAGGAGATGCGTTCGATGGACAGGCCGGCTGCACCGACGGGCACGCCGAGGAGCTGGGCGTCGGCTTCCTTCATGTTGGTGGCCGAAATGCGCTGTACGGCGCGCACCGGGCGGACGTTGAGGCGTTCGAGTTCAGCGTAGAGCGAATTGGTGACGGCGGACGGGTCGGGCAGGAATTCGCCGGAGACGCTGGCGTTTTCGATCGCCAGCGGCTGGTCGTCGGCGATGCGCAGGCGGGAGAGGCGCGAAACCTTCACGTCTGTGCCGAGGCCGAGGATCATCATCTCGTCGGGCGAGGGGGTATGGACGCCCTTGTGCAGCCATTCTGAGCGGGAGGACATGCCGCGGCGCGCCATGTCCTCGGTGAAGGAGGTAAGTTGCGACAGCCGCTGCTCGACCTTCGATACCGGCTTGGCGACGAAGGTGCCCGAGCCGTGGCGGCGCACCAGCAGGCCGTCGGCGACGAGCTCGTCGATCGCCTTGCGTACGGTGACGCGGCTGACGGCGGCAAATTCGGCGATGTCGCGTTCCGGCGGTAGCGCATCGCCGTGGCCGAGGGTGCCGGTGCGCACGGCTTCTTCAAGTGTGCGGCGCAGCTTTACATAGAGGGGGCCGGTGCCGGCCGCCTGCAGCCGCTGTAGGGACAGGAGGGTGGCGAGATCGTCGGTCATGCCGCACCTCTCTGCTGGTCGTTCAGGAGCTTGACCGCAAGCTCCACCGCGCCCTGCAGCGCATCGTTCTTCGGCCTGGCGAGCAGCGGCTTGTAGCGTTCGGAAAGCCAGGGCGCATAAGCTTCCGCAAGGCCGCCGAGCAGGCAGATCGACGGGCATTCCGGCCAGAGCAGCGCGTCGAGGCTTTCGCCGATCGCCGTTGCGGCGTCCCTAACGATGCCGACCGCAACCACATCACCTTCTGCCGCATGTTTGAAGACCATGGGCGCGTAACCGGCAAAATCCGTCGGCCGTGCCGTATGGGCGAAATTGACGATCTGCTCAGGGTCGTCTCCGTATTCGGCCATGACGGCTTCTGTGATCGGCGATGCCGGGCGCACCCTGTCATGGGCGAGCAGCGACCGTTCCATGAGATCACGACCGAGGCGGGCCCCGCTTGCCTGGTCGCCGACGATGAAGCCCCAGCCGCCTATGCCGTTCAGTCGGCCATCCCTCCGCGCATTATAGACCGAGCCGGTGCCGAAGGCGCCGACGATGCCGTCGGCATCGCCGAGCGCGCCTTGCAGGGAGATCAAGGCGTCGGTGACGACACGGCCTTCGGCAAAGGGTAGGGCCCTTTCGATTCGTTGGCCGTAGTCCATGACATTGGCGCCGGCAACGCCGACGACCGATACAACCGAAGAAACGGCTTCAGCGCCGAGACCGGCGTCGCTGAGTGCCTGCCGGGCGGATTCGATGATGTTAACAAGAGAGTTTTCAAGGTCGGACAGGATGTTGGCAGGACCGGCCTTGCCGCGGCCGAGGACATTGCCGTCTTTATCCGCGACCGCTGCCCGGCAGCTCGTTCCGCCGCCGTCTATGCCGATTACAAGCTCCTTCATCGGGCCTCCGATACGCCGTTCCCTCTGGTTTTTCTTACAATACCAAAAAAATACCATTTACCAAGTGCGAATGATGGCAAAAATCAATCATTTTATCTACTTGATTTTATTAGATAATAATTTTTGATGAATTTTTGCGGTCCGAAAAGTTAAATTTGGCTGGACAATTGGTATTTTTTTGGCCTTAATTCGATAAAAGGGAACAGCAGTTCGGAGCCCACGAAAACCGGCGGTAAAGCCAAGCCGGAGCCGCTTCGAGGATGATCAAGGAATAATCCGCCGGCTTGCCACGCCGGCCGCGAATTCCAATGATCTGTCGGCTTTCCCATTTCATTCGCCGCGCCGGGTGCAGGCCACCATGCATGGCGCGCAATTCGGCCGCAGGCGATCCGCCTTCGCGTCCGTCGAGCTTTCGGGGCCGGCAGTTGCTGGCGGCCCTACAAGGGGCATTGGGTGTTTCCTCAGACGCGCCAATTGCTTGTTTCAGAATCGAAAACGGCGCCTTCCGGCGCTAAAAACAGGAGAGGGAAATGAAAAACACTGCTCTGAAAAGCTTGCTGCTTGCCTCAAGCCTGCTGACCTCGGCAGGTCTCGTCCATGCCGCTGACGTCACGCTGACGGTCGAAAGCTGGCGTAACGACGACCTACAGATCTGGCAGGAGAAGATCATTCCGGCGTTCGAAGCCAAGAACCCGGGCATCAAGGTCGTCTTCTCGCCGACTGCGCCGACCGAATATAACGCTTCGCTGAACGCCAAGCTCGATGCCGGTTCCGCAGGCGACATCATCACGTGCCGTCCGTTCGATGCCTCGCTCGAACTCTTCAACAAGAAGCAGCTCGTCGACATCACCAGCCTGCCCGGCATGGAGAACTTCTCGCCGGTCGCCAAGGCTGCCTGGACGACCGACGACGGCAAGTCGACCTTCTGCGTACCGATGGCTTCGGTCATCCACGGCTTCATCTACAATAAGGATGCCTTCGACAAGCTCGGCATCTCCGTGCCGAAGACGCAGGACGAGTTCTACGCCGCCCTCGACAAGATCAAGGCCGACGGCACTTACATCCCGCTCGCCATGGGCACGAAGGATCTCTGGGAAGCCGCCACCATGGGCTATCAGAACATCGGCCCGAACTACTGGAAGGGTGAGGAGGGCCGCGAAGCGCTCATCGCCGGCAAGCAGAAACTGACCGATCCTGAATGGGTCAAGCCCTATGAAGAACTTGCCAAGTGGAAGCCCTATCTCGGCGACGGTTTCGAAGCCCAGACCTATTCGGACAGTCAGAACCTCTTCACGCTCGGCCGCGCCGCCATCTACCCGGCCGGTTCCTGGGAGATCGCGCTCTTCAACACGCAGGCGCAGTTCAAGATGGGCGCCTTCCCGCCGCCAGTTCCGAAGGCCGGCGATACGGGCTACATCTCGGATCATCCGGATATCGGTGTCGCCCTGAACGCGAAGAGCACGCACCAGGAAGAGGCCAAGAAGTTTCTCAGCTGGGTCGCTTCGCCCGAGTTCGCCGACATCTATGCCAACGCGCTGCCGGGCTTCTTCAGCCTGAACTCCAATCCGGTCAAGATGTCCGATCCGCTTGCTCAGGAATTCGTCTCCTGGCGCGGCCCGTACAAGTCGACCGTGCGCTCCACCTACCAGATCCTGTCGCGCGGCACGCCGAATCTCGAAAATGAGACCTGGGTGGAATCGGCCAACGTGATCAACGGCACCGATACGCCTGCAGTTGCTGCCGAGAAGCTCCAGAAGGGCCTCGACAGCTGGTACAAGCCGGCCAAGTGACGTGGTGAGGGCGGCGTTTGCAGCCCCTCATCCGGCCTGCCGGCCACCTTCTCCCCGCTTGCGGGGAGAAGGAGACTCGCAGCGACCTCCCATCCCGATAGAGCATATCAGGGCGTTCCTCTCTTCCCAGGGCAGAGAGATGGGGTGAGGCGCAATGTTTTCTATCTGCGTCCGCAAGATTGCGGCCAGGCGACAAGAACAGGCAAAAGCCATGAGCCAACCTGACAACGCGGCCGAAATCGTCCCGATCAAGCGCGCGGTGCGCTGGCACATCTTCGTCTTCATGCTGCCCGCGGTGATCGTTTATTCCGCCGTCATGGTGCTGCCGCTCATCGAGACGCTGAGGCTCTCGCTCTACAATACGGTCGACGGGCAGCCGGCTTTCGTCGGCCTTGCGAATTTTAAGGTGCTGTTCGGCGATCCGCGCTGGGCGCATGATTTCTGGAACGCGCTCGTCAACAACCTGATCTTCTTCGTCATTCACATGTGCGTGCAGAACCCGATCGGCATTGCGCTCGCAGCCCTGCTTTCGGTGCCGAAACTGCGCGGTGTCGCCTTCTACCGCACGGCGATATTCCTGCCGACGCTGCTCTCCTTCGTCATCGTCGGCTTCATCTGGAAGCTGATCCTGTCGCCGATCTGGGGTGTCGCGCCCTGGATGCTCGATCTCATTGGCTTGAAACTCCTGTTTGCCCCTTGGCTCGGCAAGCCGGGTTCGGCGCTGATCGCAGTGTCGCTGATCTCCAACTGGCAATATATCGGCATTCCGATGATGCTGATCTATGCAGCGCTCCTCAGCATCCCCGAAGAGGTGATCGAGGCTGCCGAATGCGATGGCATCACCGGCTGGGCGCAGTTCTGGAAGATCAAGCTGCCGCTCATCCTGCCGGCGATCGGCATCATCTCGATCCTGACCTTCGTCGGCAATTTCAACGCCTTCGACCTGATCTACACCGTGCAGGGGGCGCTTGCCGGGCCTGACATGTCGACCGACATTCTCGGCACACTGCTCTACCGCACATTCTTCGGTTTCCAGCTGCAGCTCGGCGACCGTTCGATGGGTGCGACGATCGCTACCGTGATGTTCCTCATCATCCTCGCCGGCGTCTCGCTTTATCTCTTCGTAATCCAGCGGCGCATGCGTCGCTACCAGTTTTGAGGAGCGCGCATGTCCAAGGCACGCACATCTCCCATCCGCACCGGCCTCGTGCACCTGGCGCTCGGCGCCTATACGCTGGTCGCGCTGTTTCCGGTGTTCCTGACCATCGTCAACTCGTTCAAGGATCGTGCCTCGATCTTCCGCGAACCGCTGATGATCCCGACTCCGTCGACCTTCAGCCTCGTCGGCTACCAGACAGTGCTCGGCCAAGGCGATTTTGCCACCTATTTCCAGAACAGCTTCATCGTCACGATCGTCTCGATCCTGCTGGTGCTGCTCTTCGGGGCGATGGCGGCCTTCGCACTGTCGGAATATCGTTTCCGCGGCAATATGCTGCTCGGGCTCTATATGGCGATCGGCATCATGATCCCGATTCGTCTCGGCACGGTGGCAATCCTGCAGGGCATGGTGGCGGCCGGCCTCGTCAATACACTGACGGCACTGATCCTAGTCTATACCGCGCAGGGCATTCCGCTCGCGATCTTCATCCTGTCGGAATTCATGCGCACGGTTTCTGACGATCTGAAGAATGCCGGGCGAATCGACGGGCTCTCCGAATATGCGATCTTCTTCCGTCTGGTGCTGCCGCTGGTGCGTCCCGCTATGGCGACGGTTGCGGTCTTCACGATGATCCCGATCTGGAACGATCTCTGGTTCCCGCTGATTCTGGCGCCGGCTGAAAGCACCAAGACCGTGACGCTCGGTTCGCAGATCTTCATCGGCCAGTTCGTCACCAACTGGAATGCGGTGCTGGCGGCGCTCTCGCTCGCGATCCTGCCGATCCTCGTCCTCTACGTCATCTTCTCGCGGCAGCTGATCCGCGGCATCACGTCGGGAGCCGTCAAATGAACCAGGAGAAACCGATCCGCGTCCTCGTTGCCGGGCTCGGCAACATGGGCCGCAGCCATGCGCTTGCCTATCACAACAATCCCGGTTTCGAGATCGTCGGCCTCGTCAACCGATCGACGCCGGAGCTGGAGCCCGCGCTGCAGGGTTATACTGTTCACCCCGACTTCGCGGCGGCGCTTGCGGAACTGAAGCCGGACCTTTGCTCGATCAATACCTATTCCGACAGCCATGCCGACTACGCCGTCGCCGCCTTCGAGGCCGGCTGCCATGTGTTCGTAGAAAAGCCGCTGGCGACCACGGTCGCCGATGCCGAGCGGGTCGTCGCAGCAGCGAAGAAGGCGGGCCGCAAGCTGGCGATCGGCTATATTCTTCGCTATCACCCGTCCTGGATGAAGCTGATCGAGGAGGCGCGCAAGCTCGGTCCGCCCTACGTCTTCCGCATGAACCTTAACCAGCAGTCCAGCGGCCCGACCTGGGCGACGCACAAGTCGCTGATGCGCACGACTTCGCCGATCGTCGATTGCGGCGTGCATTATGTCGACGTCATGTGCCAGATCACCGACGCGAGGGCCGTGGAGGTGCGCGGCATGGGGCTGCGGATGTCCGACGAGATCGCCGCCGACATGTATAATTACGGCCACCTG
The DNA here is from genome assembly GCF_900094625.1 of Rhizobium aethiopicum. Taxonomy (GTDB): domain Bacteria; phylum Pseudomonadota; class Alphaproteobacteria; order Rhizobiales; family Rhizobiaceae; genus Rhizobium; species Rhizobium aethiopicum. The sequence goes on from NZ_FMAJ01000002.1 coordinate 305,819, forward strand.
CAGGTGCTCTTCGAGGACGGTTCGGTCGGCTGGTACGAGGCCGGCTGGGGACCGATGATCTCGGAGACCGCCTTCTTCGTGAAGGATGTGATGTCGCCGAAGGGCGCGGTGTCGATCGTCATGGATCCGAACGCCAAGTCCGATGATATCGACACGCACACCAAAACCTCGGTGATCCGTCTGCACACGGCGGAGACCGGCCCCGACGGCAGGTTTATCCAGCCAGACCAGGACATGAGGATGACGGGTGAACCCGGTCATCAGGCGCTCTGCGACCTGGAACAGGCCTTCATGCTGAGGGCGATCCGCGAGGATCTGAACCTCGACCGCCATATGGCGGATGCGGTGGCGTCGCTGCGCATCTGCCTTGCCGCCGACGAGAGCGTGCGCACCGGCCAGCCGGTCAGATTGTAAGGGAAAGATAGTGGGATCGCTTCAACTCAAATCCATCCGCAAGACCTATGGCACGCATGAGGTGCTGAAAGGCATCGATCTCGAGGTCAAAGACGGCGAATTCGTCATCTTCGTCGGGCCGTCGGGCTGCGGGAAGTCGACGCTATTGCGCAGCATCGCCGGACTCGAGGACGTCACTTCGGGCGCCGTCGTCATCAATGGCCGCGACGAGACGCTGACGCCGCCGGCCAAGCGCGGCATCGCCATGGTGTTCCAGTCCTATGCGCTCTATCCGCACCTGACGGTCAAGGACAATATGGGGCTCGGCCTGAAGCAGGCGGGAACCCCGAAGAACGAGATCGACAAGCGGGTCGGCAAGGCGTCCGGCATGCTGTCGCTTGCGCCATATCTCGCGCGGCGACCGGCCGAGCTATCAGGCGGCCAGCGTCAGCGCGTGGCGATCGGCCGCGCCATCGTGCGCGAACCGGAACTCTTCCTATTCGACGAGCCGCTGTCGAACCTCGATGCGGCGCTACGCGTCCAGACCCGGCTCGAAATCGCCCGGCTGCACCGTAGTCTGAAGGCGACGATGATCTACGTCACGCACGATCAGGTCGAGGCGATGACGCTTGCCGACAAGATCGTCGTGCTGAATGCCGGCGCGATCGAGCAGATCGGCTCGCCGATGGAGCTCTACAACCGCCCGGCCAATGTTTTCGTCGCCGGCTTCATCGGGTCGCCGCAGATGAATTTCATTGCGGGCGAGAAGGTCGGCGATCACAGCGCCAAGACGATCGGCGTTCGTCCGGAACATATGACGCTGTCGCGCGAGCAGGGAAACTGGGCCGCGAAGGTCGTGCATGTCGAGCATCTCGGCGCTGACACGATCATCTATCTGGAATCCGAGCAGTGCGGCCTGCTGACGGCTCGCCTGTTCGGCGAGCATCAATACGAGCCTGACGAAATCGTCTATGCGACGCCTGACCAGACGCGTGTGCATCGCTTCGATGCGGACGATCGGGCGATCCGCTAAGTGGTTTCCTTCTCCCTGGCCGAAGCGAGACAGATCTGACAAGGCTGCCCGTCTCCTCCATTACTCCGAATAACAATAAGGCGCCGTTTCGCGGCGCCTTTTTCGTGAGTCTATCGGTACATTCAATCGCTGATGACGAGCAGATCGGCGGCCATGAAGCGCAGCGTCACGGTTTCGCCGGCCTGCGGCGGGGTGACGCCCGGGCTGTTGAACATGTCGAAGGAGATGACGTTGCCGCCGACATTCATCCGGGTGCGGATGACCGAGCCGAGGAAGTGAGCGGAGACGACCTGGCCGGTCAGCGCCGTATCGCTTTTGGCGGTGTCGGAGAGGGAGCCTGCTTCCGGACGCAGCGCCAGCGAGATGATCTCGCCGGCCTTCTGGGCTGCGACCGATTGCTTCAGCGTGATCTTCTGATCGCCGATCTGAATAAGGTTGGCGTCGGGATCGACGACCTTGGCTTCGATCAGATTCAGGGTGCCGACGAAGGAGGCGACAAAGCGCGTGGCCGGCTTGTTGTAGATCTCGAAGGGCGAGCCGATCTGGTCGGCCTTGCCGGCATTCATCACGACAATGCGATCGGATATCGACAGCGCCTCTTCCTGGTCATGGGTGACGAAGACAGTGGTAATGCCGAGCTGCTGCTGGATCTGACGGATTTCCTCGCGCAGCGACACTCGGATCTTGGCGTCGAGGGCCGAGAGGGGCTCGTCGAGCAAGAGCACCTGTGGTTTGACGGCGAGCGCACGGGCAAGCGCGACGCGCTGCTGCTGCCCGCCCGAGAGCTGATAGGGGTAGCGATCGGCCAGGTGATCGAGCTTGATCAGTCCGAGCATTTCCTTAACGCGAGCGTCGATCTCGGGCTTCGGCGCGCCGGCAACCTTGAGACCGAAGGCGACGTTGTCGTTCACGGACATATTGGGGAAGAGAGCATAGGCCTGGAAGACCATGCCGATATTTCGCTGGTTCGGCTTCAGCGCGCTCTGGTCCTTGCCATTGATGGTCAATGTGCCGCCGGTCGGTGTTTCGAAGCCGGCGATCATGCGCAGGACGGTCGTCTTGCCACAGCCGGACGGCCCGAGGAAGGAGATGAACTCACCCTTCTCGATGTTCATGTTGAAATTCTTGACGACCTGAACCGGGCCGAAAGACTTCTGAATGTTGTTCAGTGTGAGAAAAGACATGGCCGGTTACCTTAAGCCTTTGCCGGGCGGGCTTTGCCGAAGCGGGAAACGAGGTTGAGGAGGCCCATGCTGAGCCAGGTGATCGAAAAAGCGATGACGGCGAGCGCCGAAGGCTCATAGGCCTTGTTGGCGCCGACGAGCTGCAGGTAGGGGCCGAAGGCCGGGCGGTTGAGGAGGGCGGCGAAGGTAAACTCGCCCATGACGATCGCGAGCGTAATGAAGGCGCCGGAGAGCACACCGCTCATCACGTTCGGGAAGATGCAGCGGAACATGATGGTCGTCCAGCGGGCGCCGAGGCTTTCGGCCGCTTCCGTCAGCGTGCGGACATCGATGGCGCGCATGGCGGTATCGACGGCGCGGTACATGTAGGGCAGCGACAGCGTGATATAGGAGAAGACCAGTAGAGCGTTGGTGCCGGTTGTCGAACCAGTCAGCGGCAGATAGGACGACGAATTGTACATTCTGAGATAGCCGAAGACGATCACGATAGCCGGAATGACGAGCGGCATCAGCGTGATGAATTCGACAACCGGGCGCATCTGCGGCAGGCGCAGCCGCACCCAATAGGCCGTTGGCACCACGAGCAGCATGCCGAAGACGATCGTCAGAAGCGCCATCAGCATGGAGTAGCCGAAGGTTTCGCGGAACTGAATGTCCGAGAAGACTGATGTATAGGCGTCCAGGCTGTATTCACCGCGACGCATGCGCAGCGAAAACTCGACGGTGCCGATCAGCGGGATGATGAAATAGGATGCGCCGAGAAAGATGGCGATCCAGGCTCCCAGGCGTTGCGTTTTCATTTTTGCCACCGCTCGGCGCGCATGCGCAGCATGAGGTAAAGGATGTTGGACACGCCTGTGATGACGATCATGCCGAGGGCGATGGCGTAACCGAGGTTGGGATTGTGCAACACGTCGCCGCGGATCTGCGCGTAGAGCAGGATCGGTACGATGTTCAGCGAGCTGCCGGTCAGCGCGAAGGCGGTGGCGATGGCGCCGAAGGCGTTGGCGAAGAGCAGCAGCGTCGTGCCGAGCAGGCTCGGCCAGAGGATCGGCAGCGCGACCATCGTCCAATATTGGCGGTTGGTGGCGCCGAGAATTTCGGAGGCCTCGCGCCATTCCTTCTTCATGCCATCCAGCGCCGGCGTCAGGATCAGCACCATCAGCGGGATCTGGAAATACATGTAGGTGATCGTAAGGCCGAAGAAGGACAGCAGGTTGAAGCCGGTGCCGTAGAGATTGAAGCCGAACCATTCCCGCAGGAAAACCGTCACGAGGCCGGTGCGGCCAAGCGTGGCGAGGAAGGCGAAAGCGAGCGGCACGCCGGCGAAATTCGAGGCGACGCCGGAGAAGGTCAGAAGCGTCGAGCGCACCGAGGCGGGCAGGCCGCCGAGGACGACGGCCCAGGCAAGGAAGAAGCCGATCAGTGCGCCGCCCAGGGCGGAGGCCACCGAGACCCGGATACTGATCCAGTAAGCGCTCATGATCGATGGAGTAAAGAGATCGCCGATATTCTTCAGCGTAAAATTGCCCTCGGGCGTCAGGAACGCGCCCACCACCAGATAAAGCGTGGGGATGATCAGGAATAGCAGAGAGAAAATGATGAAGGGCGTAATTCCCAGCCAGTCGATCACACGGTCTTTGTTGATCAGGGGAGCGCTGCTCACCATTGGCGTTGAAACGGTACTCATGAAAAGCTCATCCTGGGGCGTCGGAGTGAGAACCTCCCCGCCTTGGAGGCGGGGAGGCCGGATCTGATGTTACTGAACGTTGGCGCCGACGACGGAATCCCAGTTCTTGGTGATAACTTCCTTGCCGGCGGCCTGCTCTTCGAGCGTCGGGAAGACAGCCTTTTCGTAGGCTGCTGCCGGCGGCAGCTTGTCGAGCAGTTCCTTCGGGATCTTGTTGTTCTTGGCAAGATCGTTGAAGCGGATCGGGTGGCAATAGCCCTTCAGCCAGCCAAGCTGACCTTCGTCGGAATAGAGATATTCCATCCAGAGCTTGGCAGCATTCGGATGCGGAGCGAAGGCGGAAATCGCCTGGACGTAGACGCCGGCAACGACGCCGGTCTTCGGGACGACGACTTCGAACGGCGGGTTGCCCTTCAGGCTTTCGCCCCAGGACATTGCGTTGTAGTCCCAGGCGATGATGATCGGCGTGGAGCCCTGTGCGAAGGGAGCAGCCTTGCCGACGACAGGCACGAAATTGCCGTTCTTGTTGAGCTCGGCGAAGAACTTCAGACCCTCTTCGCCCGCCTTGGCGGCGTCACCGCCGGATGCGGAAAGACCAGCTGCATAAACGCCCTGAACAGCCTGGTTGGCACTGCGCGGATCGCCTGCGAGCGCGACGCTGTTTGCATAGTCGCTCTTCTTCAGATCTGCCCAGTCGGCCGGCGATTCCTTGACCAGGTCCTTGTTCACGAGGAACGATAGAACGCCGTAATAGTCGCCGTACCAGTAGCCTTCGGCATCCTTGGCGCTATCCGGGATCGAATCCCAGGTGGAAACCTTGTAAGGCTGGATCAGGCCGTCTTTCTTGGCGGACGGGCCGAAGGAGAGGCCGACGTCGATGACATCGGGGGCCTGCGGGCCGGTGTTGCCCTTGTTGGCCTTGATCGCTTCGATTTCGTCGCCCGAGCTTGCGTCCGGGTTCAACTCGTTGACTTCGATGCCGTACTTGGCCTTGAAGCCGGCGATAACGTCACCATAGCCGCACCAGCTGTGCGGAAGAGCGATCGTGGTCAGCGTGCCTTCCTTCTTGGCAGCGGCGATAAGTTCTGCGCTCGGTTCAGCTGCGGCGATCGCGGTCGAAGCCACGATGATCGCAGTAGAAAGCGACAGCAGTCGAGAAATGTTAGAGATCACTGTTGTTCTCCTTCGGGTTTTCAGTGTCTGGCGATGCTGTTAATGAGCTTACATGAAGCTTGTGTGACGGCTGCATGACGGTGGTTTTGCATGAATAGCAGGCGCTTGTGACAGATGTTTCATCTGCGTCAGCGCGGTCTGTTTCCGCAAAAATCCGCCATTGTTTTTCCTCCCTTGATCTTGTCCTCCTAGCCCGGTTTGCGGAAGAGTTTGGTCTGCTCGAACAAGCCCTCCAGTGTCTTCATGCGTTCCTTCGTCTCATCCCAGGTGGAGTTCTGAACGGCCTCGATCAGCGCCTCGACGATGAAGAGAGTGACGACGGAGGAATCCCAGGCCGAGGGCGCTTCGATCCGGACGCGGAAGGCGTGGCGGGCAAGTTTGGCGGCGGGCGAACCCCATTGATCGGTGAAGACGACGATTTCGGCGCCGCGCTTTCGGGCGGCGGTGGCGAGGCTCACCATCTCCTGCTCGTAGCGGCGGATGTCGAAGATGATCATAATGTCGCCGGCATTCATGTTGAGGACATATTGCGGCCAGCTGCTGGAATTGGATGACAGCAGCGTCGTTGCCGGCCGGATGACCTGCATATGGGTGAAGAAATATTCGGCAAGCGCGCCGGTGATGCGGCCGCCGACGAAATAGAGGCCGCGCTTGCGGTTGGAGAGCAGCGAGGCGACGCTGTCGAAAGTCGCCGTATCGAGATCGCTCAGCGTCTGGCGCAGATTACCCATGATGGCATCGGCGAAACGGTTGAGAATATGGGTGCCTGGCGCGTTCTGCGCCCAGCGGTCGTGCTTGGCGATGGGGTTAGAGATCGTCGCCTCCACCTCCAGATGCAGATGCGCCTGAAAGTCGGGATATCCCTTGAAGCCGAGCTTTTGCACCATGCGCACGACGGTCGGCGTCGAGACGCCGGCATTCTCGGCGATGGTGGTGATGCTGCCGAGACCGGAGACCGGATAATTGTCGAGAAGGCTTTCGGCTAGTTGCTTTTCTGCACGCGTCAACAGCCCGAAATGCGAGTGTATGACGTCCGAAACGGTCTTCGACGCAACTGTCACCTAATCTGCTCCCCGGGATGGTCTGGCGCCATTTCCCCAATCGAAGTTAACAACGCTGTCACAATCCATGTCAACTACTGTCATGAAAAGAAATTTTCAGAGAATGCTTGACACTCGTCGGAACCTGAAGAATTCTTTTCTTATAAGGAATTTGTTAAGGAGTGGCGCCTTTGGTGCTTGCCCGGCCGAAAATCCTCAGTGAAGCCGACGGCGATTGCGTCGGGATCGAGCGCACCGGCGGCCGGAGCCCGGTGCTTCTCGTCTGTGAGCATGCTTCAAACACGCTTCCCGTCCAATTCGGCAATCTTGGCCTGCCAGGTGAAGCGCTCGCGAGCCATATTGCATGGGATCCGGGGGCGCTTTCGGTCGCCCGCGGCATATCGCAGGGGCTCGATGCGACACTCGTCTACCAGCGTTTCTCCCGGCTCATCTACGATTGCAATCGACCGCCGAGCTCGCCAGGCGCCATGCCTGAGAAAAGCGAGATCTATGCCATTCCCGGCAACAAGGATCTGACCGCCGAGGAAAAGCTTGCGCGCACCGACGCGCTCTACGTGCCCTTTCACGACGCCGTTCGCGGGCTGATCCGCGATCGCCGGGCGAGGGGGCAGGACAGCGTCATCGTGACAATCCATAGCTTCACACCGGTTTATCACGGCCGCGAACGTGCCGTGGAGCTCGGCATATTGCACGACGAGGACAGCCGGCTTGCCGACCGCATGCTGGACGCCGCCGCCGGAGCGCCGCTCTACAGGACGGAACGCAACCAGCCTTACGGACCCGAGGATGGCGTGACCCACACGCTGATCCTGCACGGGCTTTCGAACGGCTTGCGCAATGTAATGATCGAGGTCCGCAACGACCTCATTTCAGACGATGTCGGCCAAGGGGTCATGGCCGACTATCTAAAAGGGCTGCTCCAGCAAAGCCTGGACGCCTGATAAAAAAGAAGACCCGAGGGAGCAGTTTAACTGCGGACGTCCGCATGGCGAAAATGCCGCGGGCAATTGGCACTGGACCGGCCCGCAATCCCGCGGCCGATCGTGAACAGGGGGAAGTCATGTCGGACTATACCGAACTGGACAAGAAGCAGGATGTGCACATCCTACATTCGATGGGCTATGCTCAGGAACTCGAACGGCGAATGAGTTCGTTCTCGAATTTCGCAATCTCGTTTTCGATCATCTGCATTCTTTCCGGCGGCATCAATTCGCTCGGGCAGGCAACGGCGGGAGCAGGCGGAGCGGCGATCGGCATTGGCTGGCCGCTTGGCTGCCTGATTTCGTTTATCTTTGCATTAGGCCTTGCACAGATTGGCTCCGCCTATCCGACAGCAGGTGGCCTCTATCACTGGGGCTCGATCCTCGGCAACCGCTTTACCGGCTGGCTGTCGGCCTGGCTGAACCTGCTCGGGCTCGTGACCGTGCTCGGCGCCATCAATGTCGGCACCTTTTATTTCTTCTTCGGTGCCTTCGGGCCGCAATTCGGGATCGAGGACACGCTTCTTCACCGGGTCGCTTTTGTGGCGATCATCACAGCGCTGCAGGCGGGTATCAATCATTTCGGCATCGGCCTGACCGCCAAGCTTACCGACTTCTCGGGATATCTGATATTCGCAACGGCGATCCTACTGACTATCGTCTGCCTGGCGGCCGCACCGAGCTGGGATATTTCACGGCTCTTCACCTTCGCCAACTATACAGGCACCGAAGGTGCATCGCTGGTCTGGCCGGTGACCGTCTCCACCGGCATGGCATTCCTGCTCGGCTTGCTGTTGCCGGTCTATACGATCACCGGCTACGACGCGTCGGCGCACACGTCGGAGGAGACGCTGAAGGCGGCCGTCTCCGTGCCCCGGGGCATGGTTTCCTCGGTCCTCTGGTCGGCGCTCTTCGGCTATCTCATGTTGTGCGCTTTCGTGCTCATGATCCCGAACATGGACGATGCTGCAAAGCAGGGCTGGAACGTGTTCTTCTGGGCGATGGAGTCGCAGGTCAACCCGACGATCAAAAGCATTCTCTACGTGCTGATATTCATCGCGCAGTTCCTGTGCGGGCTTGCCACAGTCACCTCGGTCTCGCGGATGATCTTCGCCTTCTCGCGTGACAAGGGTCTTCCGGCATCCTCGACCCTCTCCAAGGTCAGCCCGAGCTTCCGCACGCCGGTCGCTGCCATTTGGACTGGTGCGATCCTTGCTGTCCTCTTTGTCTGGTTTACCTCGGCGATCACAATTGCCGGGACGCCTGCCTATTCCATCGTCGTATCGTGCACGGTCATCTTCCTTTTCCTGTCCTTCGTCGTGCCCATCGCTCTCGGTCTCATTTCGATCGGAACGGCGAAATGGCCAACAATGGGCCCATGGAATATGGGAGTCGGGCTGTACAGGGTGGTTGCCGTCCTCGGTATCCTGGCAATGGCGCTGATTTTCTACATCGGCATTCAGCCACCGAACGACTGGGCGCTGGAAATTACCGTCGGTTTCCTCGTGTTGACCGCTATCGTGTGGTTTGCATTCGAGAACCGCCGCTTCAAAGGTCCGCCGATCGGCGACGCCATTGCAAAGCGTCAGGCTCAGATCGCGGCCGCGGAGGCGGCTGTCGGCGAGGCCTGAGAAACAAACTTGCCTCTAATGGCGGGGCCGCATCGTGCGGCCCCATCACCGGTTCAACGAAAAGGCATCGGACTGCGGCACAAAGCTGAGCGCATGCGATTTCGTTGCCTCGATTTATTCAATCCCTATCCAGGCGGACCAATCATGAGCAGCAGCTACACAATCGACGATCTCAGGAAGGATGTTGCCGAGGGGCGCATCGATACGGTTCTCGCCTGCCAGGTGGACATGCAGGGCCGGTTGATGGGCAAGCGGTTCCAGGCGGAATATTTTGTCGAGAGCGCCTGGAAGGAAACGCACAGCTGCAACTATCTGATCGCCACCGACATGGAGATGGAGACGGTCTCCGGCTACAAGGCGACCAGTTGGGAAAAGGGTTACGGCGACTATACGATGAAGCCGGATCTCGCGACGCTGCGCCGCATTCCCTGGCTCGAAGGCACAGCGCTGGTGCTCTGCGACGTGCTCGACCATCACACCCACGAGGAAGTGGCCCATTCGCCGCGGGCGATCCTGAAGAAGCAGGTGAAACGCCTCGAAGATATGGGCATGAAGGCCTACATGGCTTCCGAGCTCGAATTCTTCCTGTTCGACCAAAGCTACGAGGCCGCTCACGCGTCGGGCTACCGCAATCTGAAGCTCGCCAGCGCCTATAACGAGGACTACCACATCTTCCAGACCACCAAGGAGGAAGAGGTGATGCGGGCGATCCGCACCGGGCTGCAGGGTGCGGGCATTCCGGTCGAGAACTCCAAGGGCGAGGCCTCCGCCGGCCAGGAGGAGATCAATGTGCGCTATGCCGATGCGCTCGCCATGGCCGACCGGCATGCGATCATCAAGAACGGCTGCAAGGAAATCGCCTGGTCGAAAGGCAAGGCCATCACCTTCCTTGCCAAGTGGAACTACAATGCCGCCGGCAGTTCCTCGCATATCCACCAGTCGCTCTGGAGCCTGGAGGAGAAGCCGCTGTTCTTCGACCATACCGGCAAATACGGCATGTCGCCGCTGATGCATAATTACGTTGCCGGGCTTCTCGCCCATGCCAGCGAGATCACCTATTTCCTGGCGCCCTACATCAACTCCTACAAGCGCTTCATGGCCGGCACCTTCGCGCCGACCAAGGCGATCTGGAGCAAGGACAATCGCACTGCCGGCTACCGCCTCTGCGGCGAGGAAACCAAGGGCATCCGCATCGAATGCCGCGTCGGCGGCTCCGATCTCAATCCGTATCTCGCCTTCGCCGCGCTGCTTGCCGCCGGCATCGACGGCATCGAGAACAAGCTGGAGCTGGAAGCTCCCTTCGTCGGCGACGCCTATGGCGGCAAGGATATTCGCGAAATCCCGCGCACGTTGCGCGCGGCGACGGCGGCGATGACGGAATCGGCAATGCTGCGCAAAGCCTTCGGCGACGAGGTGATCGACCATTACACCCGCGCTGCCGAATGGGAGCAGGAAGAATACGACCGCCGCATCACCGATTGGGAAGTGGCGCGCGGATTCGAAAGAGCTTAATAGCATTTGCGGGTTGCTGCCCCTCACCCTAGCTTACCGGGGCCGAGCCGCGGGTCTCGACCCGTCCTTCGGACCCCCCTTTTTACGGGGAGAGGGGACGCGCCCTGCGAGATGCAGGCCGAGGGACGGAGAGGCTGCGGCGTACCCCTTCGCCCCGTTTACGGGAGAAGGTGCCGGCAGCCGGATGAGGGGCTACGGCCCCGACGGAGTTTTTGATCAATACGAGGACGAAATCGATCATGGCAATGATCCAATGCATTTCACCGGTCGACGGATCGGTTTACGCGGAGCGTCCGGCGCTTTCGCTCGACGCTGCCAAGGACGTGGTGGCGCGTGCCCGCAAGGCGCAGAAGGCCTGGGCGAAACGGCCGCTCGAAGAGCGCGTGCAACTGGTGCTGAAGGGCGCCGCACGCCTGAACGAGATGTCCGACGTCGTCGTGCCGGAGCTTGCCTGGCAGATGGGCCGGCCGATCAAGTACGGCGGCGAATATAAGGGTTTCAACGAGCGCTCCAACTATGTCGCTTCGATCGCGGCGGATGCGCTCGCCCCGCTCGTCGTCGAGGAGAGCGACCGTTTCGAGCGCCGCATCGAGCGCGAAGCGCATGGCGTCGTCTTCGTCATCGCCCCTTGGAATTACCCCTACATGACGGCGATCAACACGATCGCGCCGGCGCTGATGGCCGGCAATACCGTGGTGCTGAAACATGCTTCGCAGACATTGCTTGTCGGTGAGCGGCTGGTGCAGGCCTTCATCGAGGCGGGCGTTCCCGAAGACGTCTTCCAGAACGTCTTTCTCGATCACCAGACGACGTCGGCACTGATCGCCGCCGGCAGCTTCAATTTCGTCAACTTCACCGGCTCGGTCGAAGGCGGGCGATCGATGGAGCGGGCCGCCGCCGGCACTTTCACCGGCCTCGGCCTTGAACTCGGCGGCAAGGATCCGGGTTATGTCATGGAAGACGCCGATCTCGATGCGGCGGTCGATACGCTGATGGACGGCGCCACCTACAATTCCGGCCAATGCTGCTGCGGCATCGAACGCGTCTACGTGCACGAGTCCCTATACGACGACTTCGTGGAGAAATCGGTCGCCTGGGTGTCGAACTACAAGCTCGGCAATCCGCTCGATCCGGAAACTTCGCTTGGGCCGATGGCGAACAAGCGCTTCGCCAAGGTGGTGCGCGAGCAGATCGCCGACGCGGTTTCCAAGGGCGCTAAGGCGCTTGTCGACCCTAAGCTTTTCCCACAGGATGACGGTGGCGCCTATCTCGCGCCGCAGGTTCTCGTCGATGTCGATCATTCGATGACCTTCATGCGCGAGGAGACGTTCGGGCCGGCAGTTGGCATCATGAAGGTGAAGAGCGACGGGGAAGCACTCGCTTTGATGAACGACAGCCAGTACGGGCTGACGGCATCGCTCTGGACCAAGGATGCCGAGCGGGCAGCGCGGCTCGGCCGCGATATCGAAACCGGCACCGTGTTCATGAACCGCGCGGACTATCTCGATCCGGCGCTCTGCTGGACCGGAGTCAAGGAGACCGGCCGCGGCGGCTCGCTGTCGATCATCGGCTTCCAGAATCTGACTCGCCCCAAATCCTTCCACCTGAAGAAAGTGACAGCATGAGCAGCAGCAACATCACCGCAAACTGGAGCTATCCGACATCGGTCAAGCTCGGCCGGGGCCGCATCAAGGAACTGGCTGATGCCTGCAAGAGCCTCGGCATCAAAAAGCCGCTGCTCATCACCGACCGCGGCCTTGCCTCTATGGCGATCACCAAGACCGCGCTCGACATTCTCGAAGATGCCGGTCTCGGCCGAGCGATTTTCGCTGATGTGGATCCGAACCCGAACGAGAAGAACCTCGAGGCCGGCGTCAAAGCCTTCAAGGATGGCGGTCATGACGGCGTCGTCGCCTTCGGGGGCGGCTCGGGTCTCGATCTCGGCAAGTGCGTCGCCTTCATGGCCGGCCAGACGCGGCTCGTCTGGGATTTCGAGGACATTGGCGACTGGTGGACGCGTGCAAGCCTTGAGGGCATCGCGCCGATCGTCGCTGTGCCGACGACTGCAGGCACCGGTTCGGAAGTCGGGCGCGCCAGCGTCATCACCAATTCCGAAACGCATGTGAAGAAGATCATCTTCCATCCGAAATTCCTGCCGGGCGTCGTCATTTCCGATCCGGAGCTGACGGTCGGCATGCCGAAAATCATCACCGCCGGCACCGGCATGGATGCCTTTGCCCATTGCCTCGAGGCCTATTCCTCGCCCTTCTATCACCCGATGTCGGCCGGTATCGCGCTCGAAGGCATGCGGCTCGTTAAGGAATTCCTGCCGCGCGCCTATAGGGAAGGCACCGATCTCGAAGCCCGCGCCAACATGATGTCGGCCGCCGCCATGGGCGCGGTCGCCTTTCAGAAGGGGCTCGGCGCCATCCATGCGCTGTCGCACCCGATCGGCGCGGTCTACAACACCCATCACGGCATGACCAATGCGGTGGTCATGCCGGCGGTCCTGCGCTTCAACCGCGCAGCGATCGAGGAGAAGATCGGCCGGGCGGCCGCCTATCTCGGCATTTCAGGAGGTTTCGACGGCTTCTACGACTACGTCCTGAAGCTCCGCTCCGATCTCGGCGTGCCAGAGACGCTGACGGCGATGGGAATCGCTCCCGACCGCATCGACGAATTGTCGGCCATGGCGATCGAGGATCCGAGCGCCGGGGGCAATCCGGTTGCGATGACGCTCGAAAACACTAAGACGCTGTTCAGGGATTGTTTCTGAGGTCTTAAAGCGAAGCTGCTGACTGGCCCGGAAACTCGGCTTTCCGGGCTTTTCTGTTTTGCGGCGTCCCCAATTTTAGGGATATGAAAAGTACAGGCTGCAATTTCGGCGGGCGTCTTTAGGGATTTGTTAACCATGACGGTAAAGGATGGGTTAACCGCACGATGCTCCGACAGTGCGCAAAAGAGCGATGCCGGCTCGCGCCAACTCCCGAGGACCGACCATGCCAGTCATTACTTTCGCAAATACCAAGGGCGGCGCCGGCAAGACGACCGCTGTTCTGCTGCTCGCGACCGAGCTTGCCCGTCAGGGCTATCGCGTGACCATTCTGGACGCCGATCCGCAGCATTGGATTTCACGCTGGCACGAGATATCAGGGCACGTGCCCAATATTTCGGTGATCGATTTCGTGACGACCGCCTCGCTGCCGCAGCATATCAGCGAGAACAAGCATAATACCGACTATTTCATCGTTGACCTGCCGGGGGCGCGCAACCCGCTGCTCGCTACCGCCGTCGGCCTTTCCGACCATGTGCTGATCCCGATCCAGGGCTGTGCGATGGATGCGCGCGGCGGCGCGCAGGTGCTCGAACTTCTGCAGTATCTCGACGAGAAGGCGGGCATCAAGATCGGCCATTCAGTGGTGCTGACCAGGGTCAATTCGATGGTGACGACGCGGGCTCTGCAGCTCGTCAAGTCGCTGCTCAGCGAACGGCACGTACCGGTATTGGACACGGCGATCATCGAACGCTCGGCCTTCCGCGACATCTTCGACTGTGGCGGCACGTTGCAGACCATGGACCCCACGCGCGTCAGCAATCTCGATAAGGCGCGTGAGAACGCCACCTGTTTTGCCGAGGAGATGATGCGCAAGCTGCCGGTGCGGCTGACAGTCTCGGCACAGATGGCGACGGCAGCCTGAGGCGCATTTCAGGCCTTAGCCGCCTGGGAAGCCGCATGCGAGGGCGCATGGGGCGACGGCCTTGCCCGTGCAGCATTCTGAGTGAGGAAGGATGCGATCAGCACGACCAGCCCGACGAGTGCCGGAACGGACCCCTGATAGTCGGACGTGTTCAAATGCGCCGATAGCGCCAGCAGCAGGTGAAAGAACATGCCGGAATAGGCAAGGTCGGAAAGCGCGACACTGACGCGCGAGAGGATCGCAGCGACGCCCAAGAGCTTGGCCACGATCAGGAGCGGCACGAGGTAGCCGGGAAAGCTCAGTTGCCCAAGGAGTTGGCGTACCGTGTCCCCTTGGGTGAGGTAGAAGGTGGCGGACATCAGATAAAGCGCGGAAAGAAGCGCGGTGCTGATCAGGTAGGTGTATTTGCGGGCCATGTTCGAAGTCCTCACGACTTCGACGCCGCGATGACATCGCGGAAGCAGGCGGGCGCACGTCCCGATAGCCGCTCGACGTCATGGGTCAAAACATCGAAATAGCCTTCAACGAAGGTCTTTTTGATGTCAACAAAGGCATTGATCACGATATCCGGCAGTCCTGCTTGGCCCAGTCCGCCTCGAAGCTGCTCTTCGGTAATGGCGGCAAAGCTTAGCGAGTTGCCGAGTGCATCCGAGGCAATGGCGGCGACATCATGCCCGGTCAGGGATTCCGGTCCGGTCAGATTGTAGATCGCGCCGGCATGGCCATCGCCCAGAACTGCTCCTGCTGTCGCTGCAGCCACGTCATTTCGGGAGACATAGGCGACGCGGTCCTCGCTGAGCCCTGCGAGTATCCCTTGCCCCTGCGACATCATAATCTCGTCGATCATGGACTGGGTGTAATAGTTCATGCGCAGGATCGTCCAACGGGGGGCAATGCGGATCAGGTGCTGCTCGCCCGTCCAGTAGGCCTCGCCGAGTGCGGGTACTCGGGCTTGGCGCGTCCCCGCCGCCGACAGCAGGAACACATGTTGCACGCCTGCCTTCACCGCTGCATCGATGGCGGACTTGAGCTGTGTGCCGCGCACTCCCGGACGCAAGTCCGCGCTTGGGATCAGCACAAGTCGGTCGAGCCCGGCATAGGCATGGAGGAGCGTATCGGGCTGGTCGTAGTCGCCCTTGCGTGCCTCGGCCGCGCCGCCCGCCTTTTCCGGCGAGCGCGAGATCGCCACGATCTGGTGGCCACCTCCGCGTGCGCCCAGTTCTTCGATGATGGCCCCGCCGAGCTTCCCGCTTGCCCCGTTTACCCCGATCTTCATGTTATCGTCCTTTTGATACAACGAACAAAATGTACGTGACGATATGATCGATATCGGGTATCGGCACAAGAATGCACATTAAAGTGCGCCACGCACACGGATGTGCGTACCCGGATGGAGCCTCTTATGAAAAACGCCGCCGTGATGCACCCCAAGGACCGGCCTGAGGGCTCCGAGCACAACGAGTGCCGAGCGCTCGGGCAAATTCTGGACCGCGTTGGCGACAAGTGGACCATAATGGTCGTCGGCGTCCTGTCGCGGGGCCCGTTTCGCTTCAACCAGTTAATGCGTGAGATCGGCGGCGTGTCCCACCGCATGCTGACCCTCACGCTTCGCAGTCTGGAGCGCGATGGGCTTGTATCGCGGACGGCCTATGCCACCATCCCGCCGAAGGTAGAATATGCCCTCACCGACGCGGGGCGATCGCTGATCGAGCCTTTGCGGATACTCAGCAACTGGGCAATCGAATTCCGCCCTGTGATCGAGAAAGCACGGGCGGAGTTCGATAGCCGGCAGGTGTGAGGCAGGAAGCTACGACGGACGTTTTTGACCTCCATCAGGTGGGGTCTCCTGATCTCCGTTTACCGTTTTGCGGCCTTGGCTTTGCTCAATCCACGAATTCGACCGTCACACCGGGCTTCACCATCTTGGCGAGCTCGGTTGCGTCCCAGTTGGTCAGGCGGATGCAGCCGTGGCTTTGGGTGCGGCCGATCTTGGAAGGATCGGGCGTGCCGTGAATGCCGTAGGTTGGCTTGGAGAGCGCCATCCAGACGGTGCCGACCGGGCCGTTCGGGCCGGGTGGAATGTTGAGGATCTTGTCGTTGGCGCCCTGCTGGAAATTGATCTTCGGGTTATAGGTATAACCGGGATTAAGGGCGACGCGCTCGACCGTCACTGTGCCTGACGGGGAGGGCGTATCGGTGGACCCGATCGACGCCGGGTAGGCGGCGATGAGATTGCCGGCGCCGTCATAGGCGAAGACCTGCTTGCGACCCTTGTCGGCGATGATGCGGGCGACCTCACCGGTCTTCGCGTCGCCGGGATTGACGACCTTGATCACCGTGCCGGGGACGCTGAAATCAGCGCCGGGGTTCATTTCCTTGAGGAAGGCCTCGTCCATGTGGAAGCGCTCGGCGAGCATTTCGGTGGTCGAGGTATAGGCAAGCGACGGCAGCAGCGCCTTATGCGCGTAGTCTTCCGGGATCTGTGCGACGAATGGGCCGGCGGCATCGGCCGGCGTGATCGTGTAGCTGACGACCGGCAGACCGCCGGTCATGCGCAGCTCTTCGAGAATGGCTTCGGTGTTGTTCGGATCGAGCTTGGAGCCGGTCATCTGGTCATAGGCGTAAATCGCCTTGGTGACATTCGAGCCCATATGGCCGTCGATGACGCCCGGAGAGATGCCGGCGCGATCGAGAAAGACCTGCAGTGCGACGATCTCGGGTTTCGACTTGTCCTTCAGCGTAATGACGGGCTCTTCAGGCGCGGTCCTCGGCGCGTCGGCTGGCGGAATCTGCTGGTCGGGATCGATCGAGGCGTAATCGTCGCCCGACTGCGGATTGCCGATGCTGTTGTCGTCCGGATAAGGCTGCTCGCCGAGGGGCTGGCGTTCGATTGCTGCGTCGCGCGGAATGCCGCCGGTGACGGCGCCGCGCTCGGAATAGCGCGTCTCGCCATAGGGATTGTCGTCGGCATAGTAGGGATCATTGCCGAATTGGTCGCTATAGACCTCACGCGAGCCGGGGCGCGGCGGATAATAGCCGCGGGCGCGCATCTCGGTGGCGACGATATTGCCGAAGCCATCGATCAGCACACGGTTGCCGCTGCGGTCGCGGGCGTAGATGAATCCAGGCGGGACATAGTCGAGGATTTCACCGTTCGGCGTGACCAGCACGATATCGCTCTGGCGGCGGTCGCGGAATTGCTGCGCACTTGCCTCTGGCGCGGCCAGCGCAAGGGATGCCAAGAGGGCGGCAAGCGAAAATGCCGATTTCAGAAAGCGACTCACGTCTCAAACCTCGAACAGTGACTGGGCAGACACACACCCGCCAATCTTGACGCTAGTGTGGAATTTATGAAACCGTGCTGAACAAAATATGAAAATCACCAAGATTTCCTTTTACTCATAAACGTTTGCGTCTCTCTGTCAGTTCCGCAAAATCCACGGTTGCGGCAAAAGCGCAAGAGGAGAATGGCGCCGATTGACGAAAGACTGCGGGAAACCTAACGCTAGGGCGGGCGATAGGCCTGAGGAGACCCGAGATGATCGAATTTGCCGCTGCAAGCGGGCCGCGCCTGATGCTCGATGAAACATCGGTGCTTGATATCGGCGGGTGTATCGTCAACGGCGTCGACATCGCGCCTAAACGCGCCATTCCCGACGACGGCGATCCGCGAATCGATCACTCGCTTGAGGGCTTCCTCTTCACCTGCGGCCCCGACCATATACGACACCGCCAGCCAATTCCCGGCAGGGATGACGGCAAGGTCTATCCGCTGCACGGATCGGCCTCCGGCCATTCGGCCAAGGTCCTGTGGACGAAATACGAAAACGGCAATGCCGAATGCCGCGCCGATATAGACATCGTGACGGTCGACGGACTGCAGCAGCGCATCGAACGGCTGTGGCGGATCGATGGGGCGACCGGCGAGGCGCGGCTCGAAGACCGGGTTATCAATGCAAGCGACGAGGTGGTGCCGACCTTCCTGATGTATCATATGAATGTCGGCGGCAAATGGCTGGACGAGGGCACGCGGCTCGAAGGCCGGATGCTGGAGAATGGCGGCTCGCCCTGGGCCTTCGGCGAGGAGCCGGGCGGCATCTTCTGCGTACCGGCTCCGGCGACGGAGGAGGGCTTTGCGGAGGTTCGCCTCGGACCGATCGCCGCAATCGGCGGCAGGACGCTCAGCCTGCGCTTCCGCGCCGATACGCTGCCCTTTCTCCAGATCTGGCGGAACCAGAAGGCGCCGGCCCATATTATCGGCATCGAGCCGGCGTCGCATCGCTGGGTCGCGCGCGACGAACTTGAGGCGGCCGGTGAGTTCAACATGCTGGCGCCCGGTGAGAGCCGCAGCTATGCCCTGAGCTTTGCCTTCCTGTGAGCGAAGTTTTGTTGACGCTCGGCGGCCTCCCGTCGTAGACCTTCAAGCCATGATTTTTGAGGAGACAGAACGATGGATATTCGCCAGATCGACGATGAATATTCGGTATCGGGCCAAATCACGCTCGAGAACCTCGACGAGATCAAGGCGCTGGGATTCAAATCGATCGTCTGCCACCGCCCCGACCATGAAAGTCCCGACCAGACATCATTCTCCGTCATCGAAGCTCGTGCCAAGGAGCTCGGACTCGATATCGCCCATGTGCCGGTTGGTCCGATGGGCGTGACCGAGGAGGCGGTGCAGGGGATGGTCGATGCGCTCGATGAATTCCCGCGGCCGATGCTCGGCTATTGCCGGTCGGGTGCGCGCTCGACGGCGATCTACCAGAAGACCCATCATATCCGTAGCTAGGCGCCCGTTCCAGCTACCGGTTTTCCGGCGCTGCCTCGGCAGCGCCGCCACTTCCATTTACTCAGGAGACGATAATGAGCATTAAGCGTATCGACGTCGGTGCACGCATGAGCGGCGCCGTCATTCACGGCAACACGGTTTATCTGGCGGGCCAGGTCGGCGAGGGCGAAAGCGTCACCGATCAGTGCAAGTCCTCGCTCGCCGAAGTCGACCGCCTGTTGGCGGCCGCCGGCAGCAGCAAGTCGAAGATCCTGCAGACGATCGTCTATCTCTCCGACATCGCTTATTTCGCCGAGATGAACGCTGCCTGGGAAGCCTGGATCGATCCGGCAAACCCGCCGGCCCGCGCCACCAGCGAAGCCAAGCTCGCTGCGCCAAAGTACAAGGTCGAGTTCATCGTCACGGCCGCGCTCGACTAGAGCATGCGGCGCAAAAGTGTGCAGCGGTTTTGCGGCAAGGACATGCGTAAAAACAAAGACCTAAAGCGCGCGGAGCGAATCTGAGAGATCGCGACACGCGCTTTAGGGTTGCTGCAATCCTGTCTCAGAAAGCCGGTGGCGAACTTACCGGCTTTTTGTTTGCGCGATTTCCGAAAGTGTTCTGGTCGGCGTGATCGCTTCAGGATCGAGCTTCACCTCAATGATCGCCGGCTTACCGCTTTGCCGCGCCCGCTCGAAGGCCGGGGCAAACTCCTCCGTCCGTTCCACGGTCTCGCCGTGGCCGCCATAGGCGCGGGCGAGGGCAGCGAAGTCCGGATTGGTCAGATCCGTGCTGCTGACGCGGCCGGGATATTCGCGCTCCTGATGCATGCGGATGGTGCCGTACATGCCGTTGTTGACGACGATTGCGATGATCGGCAGGCCGTAGCGGATGGCGGTGGCGAATTCCTGGCCGTGCATCAGGAAACAGCCGTCGCCGGCAAAGCAGATGACCTCACGCTCGGGAAAGAGCCGCTTGGCGGCAACGGCGGCCGGCAGGCCATAACCCATCGAGCCGGAGGTGGGGGCGGCCTGGGTGTTGAAGCGGCGGAAACGATGGAAGCGATGCAGCCACGTGGCATAGTTGCCGGCGCCGTTGGTGAAGATCGTGTCTGGCCAGGTATTGGCCTCCAGCCATTCCATGATCGGCCCCATATGGACGGCTCCCGGGCCTGTCGCCGGCGGCTTCGACCAGGAAAGATAGGCCTGGTGCATGCGCTCCGTGCGCTCCACCCAGTGCGGCTCGGCCGGAGCTTCAAGATCGGCGAGTGCCTCGATGAAATCAGCAGGGGCGGCGCAGATGGCGAGGTCTGGGCGGTAGATACGGCCGAGCTCGGAAGCATCGGGATAGACGTGGACCAGCGATTGCTGGGGGTAGGGGATGTCGAGCAGCGTATAGGAGGAGGAGGGCATTTCCGACATGCGGGCGCCGAGCAGGATCAGCAGGTCGCTCTCCTTGATCTCCTTGGCGAGCGCCGGATTGATGCCGATGCCGACATCGCCGGCATAACAGGGGTGGAGATGATCAAACAGCATCTGCCTGCGGAAGGAGCAGCCGACGGGAAGCTGGAAACGTTCGGCGAAATTCTGAAACCCGACGACGGCATCGGCGTCCCAGCGCGTGCCGCCGAGAATCACCATCGGCCTCTCGGCCTTCAAGAGTCTGATATAAAAATCGTCGATCTGGCTGCGGCCGGGGTGGGCCTCGACGCCGGCATATCGCTTGGCGCGGGGCGCCTCGACCTCGTCGCGCAGCATGTCCTCGGGCAGCGTCAGCACCACCGGGCCGGGACGGCCGGAGGTGGCGACTGCAAAGGCGCGGGTGACGAATTCAGGAATGCGGGCGGCATCGTCGATCTCGCCTACCCATTTCGCGAATTCGGTGAAGGCGCGGCGAAACTCGACCTCCTGGAAGGCCTCGCGCTCGCGCGCCTCGCGCTGCACCTGGCCGATGAAGAGGATCATCGGGATCGAATCCTGCTTGGCGATGTGCAGACCGGCGGAGGCATTGGTGGCGCCGGGGCCGCGGGTGACCATGCAGATGCCGGGTTCGCCGGTCAGCCTGCCCCAGCAGTCCGCCATCATCGCCGCACCGCCCTCCTGCCGGCAGACGAGGACGTCGATATCGCTGTCGCGCAGCGCGTCGAGAACGGCAAGGAAACTTTCGCCGGGTACGCAGGACAGACGCTTGACGCCATTCGCCTTCAGCGCCTCAACGATCAATTCTCCGCCCGTCCTTTTCACGATGACGATGCCTTCCTCTCGCGCTCGGCGAGTTCCGCCAGAATTTCTTCCCTGTGCTCGCCGAGACGCGGGCTCGGCCTGATGTAATGCAACGGCGTTTCCGACAGCACCACGGGCGTCCTGACCCCTGGGATGACGGTGCCGGTTGCATCGGCAAGGTCGATGCGCAGACCGCGGGCCTGCACCTGCGGATCGGCGAACATTTCCTCGATCGTGTTGATCGCGCCTGATGGAACCGCGTTCGCCTCGCAGGCCTTCAGGAGATCCGCCTTCTGCCATTTCAGCGTCTCGGTGGAGATGAGGCGGCGTACCTCGCCGCGATTGCCGACGCGGGCCTTGTTGGTGGAGAAACGTTCGTCAGTGGCCATGGCCTCCAGGCCGAGGATGATGCAGAGGCGCCGAAACTGGCCGTCGTTTCCGACGGCCAGGATGAGGTAACCGTCGGCTGCCGGCACGACTTCATAGGGCGAGATGTTGGGATGGGCGTTGCCGAGGCGGGTCGGTGCGGTGCCGGAGATCAGGTAATTCATGTTCTGATTGGCGAGCACGGCCGACTGCACGTCGAGCAGCGACATATCGATCGACTGGCCTTCGCCCGTTTTCAAGGCGTGGATCAGGGCGGCCTCGATTGCCGCGACGGCATAGATGCCGGTAAAGATGTCGGCGATCGCCACCCCCGCCTTCATCGGCTGGCCGTCCGGCTCGCCTGTTATCGACATGAAGCCGGACATGCCCTGGACGATGTAATCGTAGCCGGCGAGCCCGGCATAGGGGCCGGTCTGGCCGAAGCCGGTAATCGAGCAATAGACGAGTCTGGGGTTCAGCTTGTGCAGGCTTTCGTAATCGAGCCCGTATTTGGCGAGACCGCCGACCTTGAAATTCTCGATCACCACGTCGGCGGTGGCGACGAGACGGCGAACGAGGTCCTGGCCTTCGGGGCTCTTCAGGTCGGCGGTGATCGAGCGTTTGCCGCGATTGGCGGCATGGTAATAGGCGGCGGAAAGATTTTCGCCATCCGCGGCTTCGACGAAGGGCGGGCCCCATTGGCGGGTATCGTCGCCGCCGTCGGGATTTTCGACCTTGACGACATCGGCGCCGAGATCGGCGAGCATCTGTCCCGCCCAGGGGCCGGCCAGCACGCGGGCAAGCTCGATCACCCGGATACCGGCAAGCGGCGGCTTTTTTGTCGTGGTCTCGGTCATTTTCCTCCCGTCAATGTCTACGGCGCCAGCGTCACCTCAGATGTATCGGATACCGGCTTTGAAGCAAAGCGGCGCTCGCGCCAGAGGATGTACAAGCCCGACGCCATGATGATCGTGATGCCGAGCCATTTGACCGCATCCGGAAAGTCGCCGAAAACAAGCCATGCGAAGATCGTCGCCGAAACGATCTCGAAATATTGCAGCGGCGCCAGCGTCGACGCCGGTGCCGCGCGATAGGCATAGACGCCGAAGATGCCGGCGATCGCGGCCATGGCGCCGACGCCGGCGACGTAGAACCAGGCGCTGCCTACCGGCATGACGGGGTCGAAGAGATCGGAGCCGCTTCCCTCGCCGATAAAAAGCAGGATGGCGCAGAAGAGCAAGCCCCAAATACCCATCTGGAACTGCATCGACCAGGGGTCTTCCCTGTGCGAGAGGACGCGGGTCATCAACACGAAGATTGCGATGCAGAGCGCACTGACGACGGGCAGAAGCGCGATGTAGCCGACCTCCTCGAAACTCGGCTGGATGATCAGCATCGCCCCGAAGAAGCCGACGCCGCAGGCGGTATAGCGCCGCCAGCCGATCGTCTCCTTGAGGAAAATGCCGCCGAGGATCGTCACGATGATCGGCTCGACGAAGAAGATCGCGATCGCGTCGGCGACGGCCATATATTTCAGCGTGGTGACAAAAGAGATCATCGAGATGGTGATGATCAAGCCGCGGATGGCATGGAAGAGGTTCTGGCGCCAGGAGAAGTCGGCAAAGCTGCGCCGCCATATGACGATCGGCAGCATGCAGAGCGCCTGCACGACGAAGCGGCCGGCGGTAACCTCGGCGGAGGGGACAGTGACGACGGCAAGCTTGGCGAAGATATCAATGAGCGGCGAGAACATCACCGAAAGAAACATCAGCGCAAGCCCCGTCGTCACCTCGGAGGCGGACGAAGCGGGGCGGGCGGAGGTGCTGCTCATGATGGATCTCTCTGGCTCAGGATCTCGCGACGGCCTTGTCGCACCAGTCCGCAAAGGCTGCGACCGCCGCATCGGCGCCGATCTCGTTCAGCGTTTCGTGCCGCATGTCCTGATATATCTCGGTGCTGATACGGGAGAAACCTTGGGCTTTCAAATGGTTTGACAGCCAGAGGATGGCTTTTCCACGCTCGGTCGCCGGATCCTCTGCCCCGCCGACCAGATGGATCGGCATCTCGCGCCGCAGCCGGTCGAGATGGAGCTTCTGCGGCGCGCGAAACGTCAGTTCGAAGAGATCGAGCCAGAGCGAGACCGAAGCGTCGAAGCCGCAGAGGGGATCAGCGACATATGCGTCGACTTCATCGGCAAGGCGCGTCAGCCAGTCGAACTCGGTGCGGCGGCCCGGGATCGATTTTCCCCAAGCGCCGAAGGTGAGCTTGGGCAACAAGCTGCTCGGCACGTCGGAGCCCTTCAGCATACGTTCCGCAAGCAGGATCGCCTGAGCGGCGCGGCCGGCAAGGCCGACGGCGAAATTCGAATTCCAGACGGCAACAGCGTCGAAGTCGGCCGGAGCGGTGACGGCGGCATTGAGCGCGACGAGGCCGCCCATCGAATGGCCAAAGAGGATCACCTTCAGGCCAGGATGGCGCGAGGCCGCATGGGTGCGCATGGCGATGACGTCACCGATCACCCTTTCGACGCCATTTCGGCCGGCGAAACGGCCGATCGGCGCGTCGGGCACCGTCGTCTCGCCGTGGCCGCGGTGATCATGGGCATAGACGTGATAGCCGCGCGCCGCCATCGCCTCGGCTAAGCGGCCGTATCGCTTCGAGTGCTCCGCCAGGCCATGCGATATCAACAGGATGCCGCGTGCCGGGCCGGCGGCCTCGGCATGGTGATAGGCCAGCGACGCTTCCCCGATGGCGAGCCTTTGCGTTTCAGAAAACATCGGGATCCTCCCTGCCGCAACAGAGCAGATCGCTACTGCATAATTCCTTAAAGCGGAATCGATTTCAGGAATTATCCTGCAGCGCCAAGTGCGATAGTGTCCTTGTGCTGCTCTAAAGCGTGAGGTTTCGGGAAACCGTCGGACGTCTTCCGACAATATACGATCGGGGAAATTTCAGACCTGTTGCGATTCAGGGTTGCCGTTGTTTACTCTTTGTGCTTATCTGTTCGTGCATTGTTCTCCTTTTGGGGGTTGAAATGAGCAGCATGCAGTTGCGTACCTTTACGTTCGCCGTGTCGATGGTCCTTGCTGGCGCCGCCATGGCGCAGGAGGCCGACGGCCGTACCCGTTTCATTCTTGCGGCGAGCTGGCAGCCCGCCTTCTGCCAAACGAACCAGAAAAAGGCCGAATGCGCCAGCCAGACCAGCGAGCGGCATGACGCGACGAACTTCTCGCTGCACGGCCTCTGGCCGATGCGGCAGGATTATTGCGGCGTCAGCGACGACCAGAAGGCCGCCGACAAGGACGGCAAATGGGGCACGTTGCCGGCAGTTGCGCTTTCGGCTGAGACGCAGGCGGCGCTTGCAAAGGCGATGCCCGGCACGCAGTCTGGCCTCGAGCGGCACGAATGGACGAAGCACGGCACCTGCACGAAAATGAGCGTCGAAGACTATTTCGGCGTCAGCGTCAATCTGGTGGATGCGCTCAACGCATCGGCCGTGCGCGATCTCTTCGCCGCCAATATCGGCAAGACGGTCAAGGCCGAGGCAATCAAGGCTGCCTTCGACAAGAGCTTCGGACCGGGCGCGGGCGATCGCGTCAAGATGAGCTGCCGGCGGGCCGGCAATGTCAGGATGATCAGCGAGTTGACGATCGGCCTGTCTGCGGATGCGGGAACGGCAACGGCGAAAAGCGCGAGCCTTGCCGATCTGATCCGGGGGGCGGGAAAAACCTCCTTCGGTTGTGACGAGGGTGTTGTCGACGCCGCGGGCTTCTGACCCGAATCCTGCGTAAACCGGGTTTCGGCGTTGCTCACAGGCGCTGTTTCGCCTACATAGCGGCACGAAACGAAGTTTCCCGCCCGGAGCAGCGCAGCATGGCACGTCAATTCATCTATCATATGTCCGGCCTCAACAAGGCCTATGGCAACAAGAAGATCCTGGAGAACATCCACCTTTCTTTCTATCCGGATGCCAAGATCGGCATCCTCGGGCCAAACGGCGCCGGTAAATCCACTGTGCTGCGCATCATCGCCGGCCAGGACAAGGAGTATACCGGCGAAGCCTGGCTCGCCGAGGGTGCGACGGTCGGCTACCTCGAGCAGGAGCCGAAACTCGATCCCAGCAAGACCGTGTTCGAGAATGTCATGGAAGGTGTTGCCGCCAAGACGGCCATCGTCGATCGTTACAATGAATTGATGATGAACTATTCCGACGAGACGGCGGAAGAAGGCGCCAAGCTCCAGGACATTATCGACAGCCAGAACCTCTGGGACCTGGAAAGCCAGGTCGAGATGGCGATGGAAGCGCTGCGCTGCCCGCCGCGCGACGCAGAAGTCACCAGCCTTTCCGGTGGTGAGCGCCGCCGCATCGCGCTCTGCCGCCTGCTGCTATCGCAGCCGGACCTGCTGCTGCTCGACGAACCGACCAACCATCTGGACGCCGAGACCATCGCCTGGCTGGAAAAGCATCTCCGCGACTATCCCGGCGCCGTCATGATGATTACCCACGACCGCTACTTCCTGGACAACGTCACCGGCTGGATCCTGGAACTCGACCGCGGCCGCGGCATCCCCTACGAAGGCAACTACTCCGCCTACCTGCAGGCCAAGGCCAAGCGCATGCTGCAGGAAAACCGCGAAGAAGCTTCACGCCAGAAGGCGATCAGCCGCGAACAGGAATGGATCGCTTCCAGCCCGAAGGCCCGTCAGGCCAAGTCCAAGGCGCGTATCAAGTCCTACGAGCAGCTGGTGGAAGCGGCCGAGAAGCAGCGTCCCGGCGACGCGCAGATCATCATCCCGGTCAGCGAGCGCCTCGGCCAGGTGGTCATCGAGATGGAAGGCATCACCAAGGGCTTCGAGGGCCGAACGCTGATCAACGACCTGTCGATCAAGCTGCCGCCGGGCGGCATCGTCGGCATCATCGGCCCGAACGGCGCCGGCAAGACGACGCTGTTCAAGATGATCACCGGCCAGGAAAAGCCCGATGGCGGCTCGATCCGTATCGGCGAGACCGTGCATCTCGGTTATGTCGACCAGAGCCGCGACGCGCTGGCTGCCGATAAGACAGTCTGGGAGGAAATCTCCGGCGGCGCCGAAATCATCAAGCTCGGCAAATTCGACATGAATTCCCGTGCCTATTGCGGCGCCTTCAACTTCAAGGGCGGCGACCAGCAGCAGAAGGTCGGCAATCTCTCCGGCGGCCAGCGCAACCGCGTGCACCTTGCCAAGATGCTGAAGGCAGGCGGCAACGTTCTGCTGCTCGACGAACCGACCAACGACCTCGATACGGAAACGTTGGGCGCTCTCGAAAACGCGCTGGAGAATTTTGCCGGCTGCGCCATCATCATCAGCCACGACCGCATGTTCCTCGACCGTCTGGCGACGCATATCCTCGCTTTCGAAGGCGAGGGCCATGTCGAATGGTTCGAAGGCAATTTCGAGGATTACGAGCAGGACAAGATCCGCCGCCTCGGCCCGGATGCGCTCAACCCGGGCAGCCAGGCCCATAAGCGCCTGACACGCTGATCCTACTTCGCTTCTGCTTCCGAAAGCCCCGGTTCCGGGGCTTTTTCATGTCAGGCCCTGTCGCAATTTGAGCAGGCAATTTCGCGGAGAGTGCGAATTGTCGCTTGCCACCGGTTTTCAAATCACATAAAGATATCTTTATATCTTGATTGGGCCGATGATGAGCGAACCCTTGAAGCTTGGACTGGATGGGCTGGTGGACGTCTTGAAGGCGGCGGGCGAACCGACGCGCCTGCGTCTTCTGGCGCTTCTCGACGGGGGCGACCTGACGGTGACCGATCTTACCGAAATCCTCGGCCAGTCCCAGCCTCGCATATCTCGCCACCTGAAGCTGCTCGGCGAAGCCGAACTGATCGAACGCTATCAGGAAGGCGCGTGGGCCTATTTCCGCCTCAAGCAGGACGGCAAGGCGGCCATGCTCGTGCGGGCGCTGCTGAAACACGTCTCCCAGAACGATCCGACCATCCTTCGCGATGGTGAGCGTCTTTCGCAGGTCAAGCGCCAGCGGGCCGAGCGGGCGCAGGCCTATTTCAGCCGCAACGCCGCGGAATGGGACGAGCTTCGTCGCCTGCACGCGGCCGACGAAGAGGTCGATGCTGCGGTCATCCGGCTGCTCGGCAACCAGCCGATCGATTCACTGCTTGATCTCGGCACCGGGACCGGCCGCATCCTCGAGCTCCTGTCCGGTCTCTATCGTCGTGCTGTCGGAGTCGATGCCAGCCGCGACATGCTGAGTGTGGCGCGCGCCAATCTCGACAAGTTCCGCATCACCAAAGCGACGGTCCGCCACGCCGACATTCTGAACCTGCCGTTCGAAGGACAGGATTTCGATCTTGTGACGATCCATCAGGTGCTGCATTTCTTCGACCAGCCGGAGATTGCGATCGCGGAAGCGGCGCGCATGCTGCGGCCTGGCGGCCGGCTGGTGATTATCGACCTTGCGCCGCACACGCTCGAATATCTCCGCGACGAGCATGCTCATGTGCGTCTCGGTTTTTCGCACCAGTCGATGTCCGATTGGCTGCGCAAGACCGGGCTCGATGTCGAGCAGGTCATCGATCTTCATCCGGGGCAGCAGGGCGGGCAGGGGCTGACGGTCACCGTCTGGCTCGCGCGCGATCCGAGGCGCCTCATGGCTTCGCAGACGAGCGAAGGCGCCGAACCTACATTTGCCGGGAGAATATGACATGGCTTTGAAAAACGAAGCACGCGGGCGCAACATCGGGATCTCCTTCGAATTCTTCCCGCCGAAATCGGAAGAGATGGAAGGCCAGCTCTGGGAGACCGTCAGCAAGCTGCAGGATTGGGACCCGGATTTCGTCTCGGTGACTTATGGCGCCGGCGGCACTACCAAGGCGCCGACGCTCTCGACCGTCACGCGCTTCCTGGCGCAGACGCCGCTTGCCACCGCCTCTCATTTGACCTGCGTTGGTGCGACGAAGGAAGAGACGCATCAGGTGATCGATACCTTCCGCAATGCCGGCGTAACGCATTTCGTGGCCTTGCGCGGTGATGCGCCCGGTGGCGCTGGGGCTCCCTACGCGCCGCATCCCGGGGGGTACGCCAACGCGGCCGAGCTGGTGGCGGGGCTCAAGGAGATCGGAAATTTTGAGATCTCGGTCTCCGCCTATCCGGAAAAGCATCCTGAGAGCCGCGACACGGCCGCCGATATCGAGATGCTGAAGCGCAAGGCCGATAACGGCGCCGATCGGGCGCTGACGCAGTTCTTCTTCGACAACGACAATTTCGAGCGTTATCTGGAACGGGTGCGCGCTGCCGGCGTCTCGATTCCGGTCGTGCCCGGCATCATGCCGATCCAGAACCTGACTCAGCTGAAGCGTTTTGCCGGCGCCTGCGGCACGGTCATCCCCGCCTTCCTCGACGAGCGTTTCGCTGGCTACGACGATAAGCCCGAGGAACGGGCGAAGGTCGCGGCAGACGTTGCGGCCGAACAAATTGAGGATCTCGTCCGGCGCGGCATCGACGAGTTCCATCTCTATACGATGAACCGCGCGCCGCTGGTTTCAGCAGTGCTCGACAATCTTGGCTTCTCCCGCCGGGCGACAAAGAGCGCGGGTGCGGCGGCCTGATTTTCTCGAATGTTCAAACATGAAAAAGCGCATGTCGGGCGGGACATGCGCTTTTTGTTAGCGGATTGATCAGGGGAGTTTAGGCACTATCAGCGTAATGCGTCCGCCATCTCCGCTCAAATGAAGAGCATGGACAGGACGAAAGCGAACGCTGCACTGACCAACAGAACATTCAAGGATTGCGTGAGTCCCATGTCTGTCTCCTCGCGTTAACCGGCCAATATTATGTCTGAAATATGTCGGTTGGAAAGCGGATTCTATGCTGCGCCGCCGAAATAGGTGGTGGATAAGTCGAAGACCGTTTTCGCAAACTCTTGAATCAAAACGATAATATCCCTGCAATTTTTGTTCACACATTTTAACGCGGCGTTAAATCAGGCGATTGCCAGTTTACCGATGAGCCTAAACCATGGCAGGCGTGCAATCGGTTGAAAACGCATGGAAATTGCAACCGATGGTCAGGCAGGTTTCATCAGCAAGCGATAGGCGCGGCCATCGAGGATGACGAGGCCGAAACCGATCAGCCCCATGCCACCGAATTCGCTCAGGCTGAGCCTTTCGCCGAGGAAGAGCACACCAAGAAGGATGGCGCTCGGCGGCACCAGCAGTGTGACGAGCGAGGCGTTAGTGGCGCCAGCCGTCGAGATGACCCTGAAATAGAGAATATAGGCGAAGGCGGTTGACAGCAGCGCCAGCGCCAGAATGGCAAGCAGCACTTCGAGCGGCGGTATGGTCAGTGCCCAAGGTCGATCGGCCAGCAGCGACAATGGCAGCGCGATCAACGAGGAGGCGGTCAACTGGCCGGCGGCGGTGACAGGGGCGGGGACGCCCTTGAAACGTTTGCCGTAAGTGCCGGCAAAACCGTAGGAGACGGCGGCGAGCACCGGAAACAACAGCGCCCAGAGCGGAGCTTCGCTGCCGGTGGAGATGCCGGGGCCAATCAACACGATCGTTCCGAGGAGACCCACGAGGCAGCCGGCGATCTTGGCCGAGGTGAGCTTCTCGTCCGAGGTGAGGTAGTTGGCGATGAGCACGGTCCAGATCGGCGTCGTCGCGTTCAGAATCGCCGCAAGGCCGGCGCCGAGGCGGGTCTGTCCGAAGAAGATCAATGCATGCGGCAGGACATTGTTGATGATGCCGAGGATCAGGAATTCGCGCCAGCGGGCCTTGAGGATCGAATAGATGTCGAAACGGCCAGCGACATAGACATGCAGAGCGAGCGCTGCGAGCAGCAGCCGGAGGGAGACGAGGGTGAGCGGCGGTACGTGCTGGACGGCGATACGGGCAAAAAAGAAGGAACCGCCCCAGATCAGGCCGAGCAGGATCAGCAGACCCCAGGTCCAGGCATTCATTCTGCTGTCCATGCCGCTTCCTCCACCGCGATGAAACCGTCACTGCAATCGGCACCGGTTCTTCGTCAGGAAGCTTTAGCCCAAGCGGAAAACGCCGCCACCCGTTTCTTGCAAAGCGGGTGGCTGTAAACGTCCGCGGCGATCAGAGAGCGTTGAGAAGGGCAGGCGTCGCCCAGCCGTCTGCCGGCATGCCCAAGCGCTGCTGCTCCTTCTGGATAGCGACACGGGTGCCGGAGCCGAGGATGCCGTCGATCTCGCCGACATCATGGCCGAGCGACTGCAGCTTGGTCTGCAGCGTCTTCATCTGATCGTTGGCAAGCCCCTGTTCCGGTGTGCCCTTCAGGTAGGTCGGGGCGCCGGATAGACGGGTCGCGAAATAGGCCGCGGAAGTCGTGTAGATGAACGACTTGTTCCATTCGAGATAAATCTTGAAGTTCGGATAGGCGATGAAGGCCGGTCCCATGCGGCCCTGGGGCAGCACGAGATCGCCTTCGAGATCGCCGAAAGCGGTGTTGCCGTCGCGCGGCTTGACGCCGAGCGCGAACCATTCGCTGGCCTTCATCGTGCCGCCGAGTCCGGATTTTTCGAAGGGCAGGTTGTCGGGGACGGTGACCTCCTGCAGCCAGGGCTGGCCACGCTCGAAGCCGAGATGCTGGATGAATTTCGCCGCCGTCAGGATGGCGTCCGGGCTGCTCTGCTTCAGGCGGACATGTCCGTCGCCGTCGCCGTCCATGCCATAGGCGATGATGTCGCGCGGCAGCATCTGCACCTGGCCGATCTCGCCGGCCCAGGCGCCGGTGTTGCTGGCGGGATCGAGGTCGCCGTGCTGGACCATCTCGATGAGGGCGATCAGTTGCGGGCGGAAGAGTTCCGGGCGGCGGCAGTCGTGCGACAGCGTCACCAGGGCGTTGCGGGTGTTGAAATCGCCCTGGACGGCGCCGAAATCGGTTTCCATCGCCCAGAAGGCGGTGATGACGCCGGGCGGCAC
Source organism: Rhizobium aethiopicum (assembly GCF_900094625.1). GTDB lineage: Bacteria > Pseudomonadota > Alphaproteobacteria > Rhizobiales > Rhizobiaceae > Rhizobium > Rhizobium aethiopicum. The sequence goes on from NZ_FMAJ01000002.1 coordinate 337,483, forward strand.
GCCGAATTCCTGCTCGGCCCGGGCAAAGACGTCGGCATATTGCTTCATCTTTTGGCGGCCGATGTCGAGGCGGGCCTGGCTGACCGTGCGCTGGGAGAATTCGAGGAAGGTCTGCTTGAAGACGCCCTGGGCTCGATCCCGGCTCAGGACCTTGGGATCGATTTCGGCGCCGGCAAGCGCCTCGTCGGCGGCCGTCGCGCTCGCACCCGCGGCAATCGCAGCGGCCTTGACCCCCTGGAGGAAGGCGGACAGATCGCCGCCGCAGGGCGCCGCCGCCGGGGCCGAGGCTGCAGGCGCCTGCTGAGCGGCCGCGCTGCCCGCAAAAGTGAGGGCAAACAGGAGGGCGAGTGCAGAGCAGCTTGTGAGCGAGCGGTGCATGAAAGCGGTCCTTATAGCAAATGGATGCTCGTCGCTTTCACAGAGGAATGTGACGGAAGCAAGAAAAATTGAAAGACGTTACTAAGAATTTCCATCCTTTGAAACGGTCGCGACCCAATTGTTCCAGTTCTTCGCGCTGCCCGCAAAGACGTTGATATCGGTCGGTCCCTTGATGCCGGGAACGACGCCGGTCGAGGTATATTGCCAGAAGGCCCAGCGGCGATCCGCATAGGTCACTTCAGGGTGTTTTGCCACCGAGCGCACCCAGAAATGATAATCCCGGAAATAGCCGGCGAGATTTTCGCGGTGGAAATCGACCGAGGTATAGATGATCGGGCGTTTGCCGTAATAGGCCTCCAGCCGGTCCATGAAGCGCTGCATTTCTGCGCGCACGGTCGCCGGGTCGGGGCGATAGCGGCATGTCTTCGATTCGCCGTTCCATTCGACGTCGAGCACCGGCGGCAGGCGCATCGCGTCCTTCGGCACGTTGCGGATGAACCAATCGGCCTGCTGGTCGGCCGACGAGCAGAAATAATAGAAATGATAGGGAGCGTGCGGGATGCCGGCGGCGCGCGCCTCGCGCCAATATTCGTCGAATCGTGAATCGAGCCGGTCCTTGCCTTCCGTCGCCTTGATGAAGGCGAAGGCGACGCCGGAATTCTTCACCGTCGCCCAGTCGATATCGCCCTGCCATTTGGAGATGTCGATGCCGTGCACCGCATTCTGATGCGGATGCTTCGGTCCGAATTCCTGCGGATCGGTGTCCTTGAAACGCGTTTTCGGTTTGATCGATGCCGTTTCGAGGTAGTCATAACCGGAAGAGGAGCAGCCGGCCAGCAGGATGGCCAGGGGCAGAACGCAAAACAAAAGCCGGCGCATGGGTATCCCGTCGTGAACCGAATGATCTCTTTGCCCCACAGCCTGACCTTCGAAGATGACGAGCCCAGCAGAGGAATAACCCTCTTTTCACCATATCAACGTAAAAAATCGGTTAGTTTCAAGCGGAATTATGAGCGCCTGCTGATAATGGCCGCCCGCCAAGCATAACCTCTGCCGACAGATTCGAAAACCAGACGTGCATTACGCTCGTTGGCCTGGGCTTCCAGGACCTCGCGCAGGTCGCGGCGCGGGGTGACGTGGAACTTCGCAAGCCAGGACTGCAGCATGCTGCGGAACCGGGGCGGCAGGCCTTCCTGCTGGCCGAAATCGACGATGTGCAGCTGGCCGCCGGGATTGAGCGCGGCGATCGATGCATCGATGGCACGCTCCCAATCGGGGATCATCGACAGGGCATAGGAAATCAGGATGCGGTCGAAGCCGCTGACGCCGAATTCGCGCGGCGTGAACGCCGTCGCGTCGGCGACGCGGAATTCCGGGATCGTCGCCTTGGCGGCGAAGGTCCTGTGGGCCGAAATCAGCATTTCCTGCGAAATGTCGAGGCCGAACAGCTTGGCGCTCGGGAAATGCTTGTGAGCCAGAGCCATGTTGCGCCCGGTGCCGCAGCCGACTTCAAGCAAGGTGCCGCCATCGGGCAGGTCGAGATTGCGGATCGTGCTGTCACGACCGAGGAGGTAGTATTTGCGGGTCAGATCATAAATATGACGCTGGTAGCGGTACATGCCATCCATGAGGTTGGCATGCTGATCGCGCTTTCCCGCCGTCTCGGTCCCGGCCTTGCTCACGCCTTCTTCCCGTAAATGTGGAAGCCGCCGTAGATCGCGGAGCGATCGAGCGCGGCCAACTCGCGCGACTTCTCTTCGAAGTAGTCCCACTGGTCGCGGATCGAAGGAGACAGACGGCCTTCGATGATGCTCTTTTCGGCGGCGGTGCGGAAGATCACGCGCGCGCCTTCACGCGCCGTGCGGGTGATTTCCCGCCAGACGTCGTTCAGCTGTCCGTCGGTCATCCAGTCCTGCGCGTCGAGCAGGATATAACGATCGCGCGAAGCGGCCGGCTCGCGCGCCAGAAGCTCGGTGAAGCTTGCATGGTGGACGTTGACGCGGTCGATATTGGCGCGGATCACCTCGTAGTGCTCCGGCTTCAAATAGGTCGGCAGCGGGCCTTCCTCCTCCGTGCCGTAGCGGCGGCCGAAGGCCTGCCAGGCGAAGTAATTGTCGCGCATCGGGAAGTGACAGGCGAGCTTTTCCAGGCGATGCTTCAAAACCGGCGCGATCGAATGATCGTCGGCAAGGCTTGCAAGCTCGTCATATTGCTGCGGCGGAATGCCGAGGCCGAAGAGCGAGCTCTTGCGGCCGGTGATCCAGCGCACGACCGGCTTTTCGAAGAGCGGCGCGATCTTGTCGTCGAAGAACTGGCGCTGCTCGCGGATCGAGCGGGTCTTGGTCATCTCGCGCAACTTGACGCCGTGCAGGCGGGCCAGAAGATGGGCCGCGCCGATGAAGCGACCGAGCAGGCCGGTTTCATAGATATTGCGGTCGAAGACGGTTACGCGGCGGCGGCCGAACTTGCGGCCGTTCCAGTAACTACGCGTCGTCTCGTCGAGTTTGGCGGCGAGATGCCGGTCATAGGCACGGCTGTTCGACTTCTCGTTCGGCAGCGCCAGGAAGCGCACGAGATCGGCATGACCGGGAAGATGCTTGAAAGCGGCAAGTTTCAGGCGATTCAGTGCGATATGGTGCGGGTTAAGGTCGACGACGTCGATTGAGGCCGGCGCCTTTGAAAGATAGGCGAGCATGTTGCAGCCGCCAGAGCCGATGGTGACGATGCGATGGTTGGGCTTCAGCTCCATCGCCTGCATGTCGAGATCCGGATCCTCCCAGATCTGCGGATAGACGAGGCCGGAGAAGAGCAGGCCAAAGAGACGCTCGGAAATGCCATCCTTCGAAAAGGCCTTGTGGCGGAGAAGGGCGTCCTTGAGTTTCCGGTTCTTGCGGAAGCCGGCATCCGGTGCAAATTCTGACATGAGTCTGTCACCTTTTTAGCGTTCAGGGCGTGTAGCGCGCCACTGATACAGTTTGATGACGTGGGCTGTGGGCCTGCGCCGTTCGAAAATATTCTCCTCCGCGGAAAGTGATCGGGGCGACGGATCTTCTTCGCACCGCCCCCTTTCCGGCGCGCCCGATTCCTGCTTCTCTCCCGACATCGGAGGAATGCCATGCGATTTGTCCCGCGTGTTCTGAAGGCGCTTGCTCTCCTTCTCGTTGTCGTCGTCACCACGGCTGCCGGCTGGCTCTTCGTCCGGCCGCCGGAACTGCTTCGAGTTGGCGATGGCTACGCCGCCAAAATCGTCTGCTCCAATGTCTTCATCGCCGGCCGGGACGCCGAGGAGGTGCTGGAGGAAGACGTCCAGGCGCCGGGAAACCCGCTGCTGCGGCTGGTGCGCGTCAGCGTCGACCATGACAACGGCCGGGTGACGGCACGCTTTATGGGGCTGTTCGCATCCAGCTATGCGCTCTATCGCGGCGCTCTCGGCTGCACGAGCGTGCCGGACGGCGATTTCGATGCGGCGGCGAATGCTGTGCCCTTCGATGCGCCGGCCAAGATGGAAACCAATGATGCTCCATGGCCTCAGGGCGAGGGTGTCGGCGATCCCGACGGGAAGATTGCCGCTGTGCTGGCCGATGCCCGGCTTGCCGGCCCGTCCATGCGGGCAATCGTGGTGGTGCGTGACGGCCGCATCGTCGCCGAAGCCTATGGCCCCGGCTTCTCGGCAAAGACGCCGCTGATCGGCTGGTCGATGACAAAGACGGTGAATGCGGCGGTCCTCGGGCGGTTGATGTTCGACGGCAAGATCTCCTTCGACGACGATCATTTGCTGGCGCAGTGGAGGGACGATGCGCGCGCCAGGATCAAGGTTTCCGACCTGCTGGGCATGGAGAGCGGCCTTGCCTTCAACGAGAACTACGGCGATGTCGCCGATGTGACGCGCATGCTCTATCTCGATCCCGACATGGTGGCGCTGCCGGCCAATGCGCCGATGGAGGCGGCGCCGGGTCAGCGCTTCCGCTATTCGAGCGGTACTGCAGTGCTCTTGTCGCGCATCTGGATGGACAGGGTTGGTAACGGGCCGGCAGCCTTCTCCTATCCGCACGATGCGCTCTTCTCCCCCCTCGGCATGACGAGTGCCGTCTTCGAAGTCGACGCACGCGGCACCTTTGCCGGAAGCTCCTATCTCTACGCGACGGCGCATGATTGGGCGCGCTTCGGACAATTCCTGCTGCAGGATGGTGTCTGGAACGGACAGCGGCTGTTGCCGGAGGGTTTCGTCGGCGCCATGCGCACGCCGACGGCGGCGTCGAACGGCAGGTATACGCAAGGCCAGGCCTGGCTCGCACCCGGTGGCTCAAGCGCCGCGTTCGGGCTGCCGGAGGATACGTTCTGGCTCACGGGGCATGACGGGCAGAGCATGGCGATCGTGCCTTCCGCCAACCTGATCGTGGTCCGACTCGGCCTGACGCCGGGTTGGCTCGGCTACCAGCCGCAGACGCTTCTCAAGGCGGTCCTGGCGGCTTTGCCGCCATCGGGAGCGCCGCAACAGCAGGCCGGATCGCAGCAACCGACGGCAGCGCAGCCGTAGGCTTCGACCGCCGTTTCACTGCATCGCTGTTTCAGTAATTGCAGGCTCAATAATTGCCTTGGGCGATGTTATTCATGCCCTTGCGCTTGGCGTCGTAGTAATAGCCTCGCGCATAGAGGCGCACGGCGTCTTCTTCCCGGCTGTCTGAGACCAGCCAGGCGCCACGCAGATATTTCGCGGCATATTTAATGTTGGTCTCGGCGTCGAAGAGACCGCCCGGCGCACCGTCGTAGCCCATGGACTTGGCGGTGTTGTATTTGATCTGCATCAGGCCGAAATAGCCGCGCTTGTTATAGGCCTTCGGATTGTAGCGGCTCTCGCGATGGACGACGCGGTGAAGCAGCGTCTCGGGAATTTCATAGATCTTCGAATATTTCTGGATAAGCTTGGTGACGAAGCTCTTTTCGACTGTCGGCGCATCGTCCTTGTCGTCGTCGCTGAACATCGGGGGAGCCGTCGGCGGATCGATCGGCCCGGACTCGTCGAAGCCATAATCCATTGAGCGCGGCGTCGTGTCGACTGCGGCCAGCGCTGCAAGCGCGCTGTTCTGCGGGGTGGCGGCAAAGGCAAGCTGCGTCGCCGGCTGCGCCGACGTGGTCGGTCGCGGCGTCGGCACGACGGACTGGATCGCCGTCATCTCAGGCGTCAGCGGGATCTGCGCATAGGCTGCGGGTTGTATGCCTGCCTGCATGGTGAGATCAGCAGGCTGGGATGAGGTCACCGCCGGCATCGCCGTTGCGGTGAGCGACAGGGCAGCCGGCGTCTGAGCAAGGGCGGCGCCTGCGACTGTCTGGCCGGCGCCTTCTGCGGTCGGGACCGCGGCAAGCGTCACGTCTTCGCCGGGCTTCGGCGTCGGCACCACGGTCTGAGCAGCTGTGAGTTCGGCCCGAGAAGTATATTCGACGCTCGTGCACCCGGTGATCATGCCACAGCAGAGCACCGTAGAAACGACGAGACCGCGTTTCAGGCCGGACAATCCGATCGCTACCATTCCGTCACTTTCGTGAAATCGCGCCGCCCCGGCAGCGTTATAAAAGTTACTAAAAAGCTTAAACCTGACGACCCCATTAACCTATTCGTTGCATTCCGGCAACCACGGAATATTTCCAAGCTGCAATAGCGCGATACCCGGTTCTCTAAGCGGCAATGCGGCGATACCCAGCCGTTACGGCGCCTGCAGCGATCAGCAGAGTGCCTCCCGTCCGGTTCACCGCGCGCTGGACGCTTGCCTTGCGAATCAGTCCGCGAGCGGAATGAGCGAGAAACGCGTAGGTGGCGGCGTTGAGGATCGCCAGCACGAGGAAGGTCGCTTCCATGATCGCCATCTGCCCGAAGAAGGGCAGGGCGGGATTGAGGAACTGCGGTACGAAAGCGACGAAAAAGACGATGCTCTTCGGATTGAGGGCGGTGACGACATAGGCGTGGAGGAAAATCTTGCGCGATTTTTCCTCCGGCAGATTGTCATTGTCAGCGACCGGCTCGCCGATCACGGGAGCCCGCCAGAGCTTGATTCCCAGCCAAATCAGGTAGGCGCCGCCGATCCACTTCAGGAGGGTGAAGAGGGTGGCGGAGGTGGCGAGCACCGCGCCGAGACCGAAGAGGGACGCGGTCATGGCGGTGAAGTCGCCAAGCGCCACGCCGCTCACCGTCGCCAAGGCCGTCCGGCGGCCATGCCCAAGCGCATAGGAAACGACGAGCAGTATCGTCGGCCCCGGTATGGCCAGCATGATGGCGCATGCGGCAGCAAAAGCGAGCCAGGCTTCAAGCGACATGGAATCTCCTCCTATTCCGTCGGAATAAGCAAAGACACCATATTAACCGCCCGTCAATCATGCTTCTTTGTATTTCTGCCCTATATTGTCCATGACTTCGGCAAACCATGCCGTAGACAGGTCAAAAGCTTTGCCACCCTTGATGCGCGGAAATTCTATAGTGCGCAACTTACCGTTCTGCGCTTCGTCATGGCCGGTGACGCCCGAAACTTTATCGAGCGCGCTTTCGACGGCGAGATCGACCATGCTCTGGATCAGCCTGAGGTCATCGCCATTGGCCGGCGCCGAGCGAGCGAAATAACCCGATTTCTGCACGAGCGAACGCTCGGCATTCAGCAGATTAGCGAACTGCTTCTGGAACCAGGCGCCGACATTGATCGTGTCGATCTTCACGTGGCCGAAAGCGTCGCGTTTGACGGTCTCGCCGGCAGCTTCGCGCTCGGCGACGATAGCGTCGAGGCAGGCGCCTTCCGACACGAAGACGGTGGCGTGGCCGGTGCGGTCCATGATGTCCTTCAGGCGAGCGGCCTCGGCATCGAGGTCGAAGGCCATTTCGGGCAGGTAGACGGCGTCGATGCTCTTCAGGTGCGCGTCCATCATCAGGCCGTCGACATACTGGTTACGGCTGGTGCGCTGAAGATAGGCGCGGGCGGTTGCTGCCGTCAGCCAGCCGCAATGGCGGCCCATCACCTCATGAATGACGAGGGTGCGCGGCGCGGCCGTCTGCTCGTTGCTGACATTGTCGAAGAAATGCGCACCGACTTCTGCCGCCGTCCAGGCGCCGAGCGACTGGCGGATCGGCACGACGTCGTTGTCGACGGTCTTCGGCAGGCCGACGACGGTGAGATTGTAGCCGTTGGCGGCGAGATAGGCGGCAAGGTCGGCGGCGGTGGTGTTGGTGTCGTCGCCGCCGATGGTGTGGAGAATGGTGATGCCGTCATCGGCAAGGCGCTCGGCGGCGACCCTCAGCGGGTTCTCTCCTTCCTTGACCAGGCCGCGCTTGACGCAGTCGGTAGCGTTGGTGAGCTTGACGCGGCTGTTGCCGATCGGCGAGCCGCCATAGCGATGCAGGAGCGGTGCTTTCTCGCGCATGTCGCGGGTGATTTCGATGCGGTCGCCGAGCAGCACGCCCTGGTACCCGGACTTGTAGGCGAGGATATCGATCTCGGGCGCGACGTCGCTGTAGCGTTCGATGAGGCCGCCGACGGCGGAGGAAAGACACGGCGCCAGGCCTCCGGCGGTCAGCATTGCGACTTTCTGTTTGGCCATGGATCCCTCCTGCGATGTTTCTGTGGGCGGCGTTAGCTAGCGCATGGATGCGGCAGGGAAAGGGCCCTGTAAAGTAAAGAATTTACGAAAAAGCCGGCTTTCCTTCGAGTTGAACGGCAAAGGCGGCGGGAAGCGCCGATATAATCGTTTCAAGGCCGACCTGTCGCTGGGAACTGTTTGTGGAAATCATCGGTTAAGCATTGAGTGAGGGTGGTGCGGGCAACCCTCTCACGGCGGATCAGGCGAAAACGGTCGATCACTTGCTGCGGTGCAATAATTACCGAATCGTGAAAACTGTTTTCGATGCTACGACCAATAGTCGCCTTGCAAAGGCTACGATTCTTTGGTCAAGCTGATTGCTCATACTTGACAAGCTTGCGAGAGATTTCGATGTCCTTCTGGGAAAAACTGTTGAATGCCATTGGCAATACCGCGGGCAATGCGCTCTCCGCGGTGGTCGAGGCTATTCGTACAGTTTTCGAAGGGGATCCCGAGACCCGGCGCAAAGTGGCTTTCTCAGTGGCGATCATCGCGCTTTCGGCCAAGATGGCCAAGGCCGATGGTATCGTCAGCGAAAAAGAGGTCGAGGCGTTCCGCGAGATATTCGAGTTTCCCGAGGATCAGGCCAAGAATGTTGCCAGGCTCTATAACCTCGCACGCCAGGATGTCGCCGGCTACGAAGCCTATGCCGAGCGGCTCTCGACGCTCTGCGTCACCTGCGCGGCCAATTGCCCGGTGCTGGAAGACGTGTTGGACGGTCTGTTCCATATCGCCAAGGCCGATGGGCTGATCCACAAAAAGGAACTGAATTTCCTCGGCCATATCGCCGAGATCTTCCAGATGAGCGAGACGCGCTTCGAGCAGATCGCCGCTCGTCACGTCTCTTCAGGCGGCGATCCTTATAAGGTGCTCGGCGTTTCGCCTTCCGACGATTTTACGACGATCCGCCGCCGTTACCGCGGCCTGGTCAGCGAACATCATCCCGATCGACTGATCTCGCGCGGCGTGCCGAAGGAGTTCCATGTGATCGCCAATGAGCGCATGGCGGCGCTGAACGCCGCCTATGCGGCGATCGAGAAGGAACGCCGCGCCGCATGACCTCTTTCGAGGCCGATTATCAAGGCGCCCTTGTGCGACCGTCGCCCAACCACGGCGAGCGGGCGGAAGGGCGCCCTCCCGACATGATCCTGTTGCACTATACCGGGATGCCGACGGCCGATGGCGCGCTCGATTGGCTCTGCCGGCAGGAGAGCCAGGTTTCCAGCCATTATTTCGTGCATGAGAACGGCGAGGTCATTCAACTCGTTCCGGAGGCGCGACGCGCCTGGCACGCGGGTAAGAGCAGCTGGCACGGCGAGAGCGACATCAATTCACGGTCAATCGGCATCGAGATCGCCAATGCCGGCCATCCCGGCGGCCTTCCCGACTATCCGAAAAAGCAGATCGCCGCAGTAATCGAATTGTGTCGCGACTGTGTCAAACGTTGGTCGATCACGCCTGAAAGAGTGCTCGGACATTCCGATGTCGCGCCGATTCGCAAGGTCGATCCGGGCGAGAAATTCCCCTGGGCCGAGCTTCATCGGGCTGGTGTGGGTCATTGGGTCGAGCCGACGCTGATTACCGGCGGGCGCTTCTTTCAGCGCGGGGATGCCGGCCAGCCGGTCGAGGCGCTGCAATCCATGCTGTCGCTTTACGGTTACGCTACTGAAATTACGGGCGAATTCTCCGAAAAGACGGCGGGCGACGTGGAGGCCTTCCAGCGCCATTTCCGGCCCGAGCGGGTTGATGGAATCGCCGATTTCTCGACGATCGACACACTGCATCGGCTGCTCTCGGCGCTATCGCGTTATTCCTGATTCTCGTCAATTACTGAAAAGCCGAATTTCGCATTGCAGCGCGAAATTCGGCCTGCCACATCATTTCCCTATTATCTCCTCATTGCGATGGTCTAAGAGCGTCCGCCAGGCGGTGCTCGGGGTTGTTTTCGAGTTAAACCACGGGCGATATATGTGAAACTATAAGAATTACCGTGAATCCTGATCGGTCCTTGATCTGGTATTCATTATGACAGCGAGGCGCGCCGTCCGGAAATTCTTTGGGTCGGAGTGTTCAAGACTACATGAGAAAACTGATTGTTGTTGCTGCAACATGCGTTGGCATGGTGCTGGCGGGGAATAGCTTTGCGTTTGCGAATGATTGGGGTGTGCGAGCCGATGCGCCGGTGAAGAAAGTCGAGCGTCCTTCGAAGAAGGCAGAGCGTCCGTTGAAGAAAGCGGAACGTTCGGTCAAGCCGGCGAAGCGTCCGCTCAAGACGGCGGAACGCCCGCTCAAGACGGTCGAGCGCCAGAGCGGTTATCCCGTCGCCAATGTTTCCGGCAATTCCTATTCCGCGCTGATCAGCAAACATGCGAACCAATATGCTGTACCGGTTGCGCTTGCGACCGCAGTCATACGCGTCGAAAGCAATTTCAATCCGAATGCACGCGGCAGCCACGGTGAAATCGGCCTGATGCAGATAAAGCCTGCAACGGCCCGCATGATGGGTTATTCCGGCAGCGCCAAGGGCCTGTTCGATCCGGAAACCAACATCAAGTACGGCATGAAATATCTGGCTGCTGCCCATGATCTCGGTGGTGGAGAGACCTGCAACACCATCCTCAAATACAATGCCGGCCATGGCGCGACGCGCATGAACCCGGTGTCGAAGACGTACTGCGGCAAGGTGCTGGCGATGCTCGACTGAGCCGCCGAGCGGATGGAAGGAAAATCCTCGGCCGCTGTTTTTGCAATATGAATCGGGGCGTCCGCCGTGATATCCCACCTCGAAACGAGGTGAGACATGGCAGTCGATTTCCGGTTCATCATCATTGGGCGCGGCATGATGGGGGCGGCGGCAGCACGGCACCTCTCCTCCATGGCCGACGGCATCGCGCTGATCGGCCCGGCGGAGCCCGAGGAGCGCAAGGTCCATCAAGGCGTTTTTGCCAGCCATTACGACGAGGCGCGCATTACGCGAACCTTCGACGGCAATCTCACCTGGGGGACCTTCGCTGCGCGGGCGCTCGACCGCTACCGCGAGATCGAGGCGAAGAGCGGCATTCCCTTCTTTTCGGAGGTCGGCTGCCTCTTTGCCGGTCCGCCGCCGAAGGACGAGCAGGATTTCCTTCTACGGGCGCTGACCGTCAGCGGGACGCTCGGCAGCCATATCGAGATCGTCGCGCCGGCGGACCTCGGGCGACGGTTTCCTTATCTGAGCGTCGGCTCTGATTTCAGCGGATATTTCGAGCGCAAGCGGGCCGGGCACATCAACCCGCGGGCGCTGGTGCGCGCGCAAGCCAGGCTCGCCGAAGGGGGTGGCGTCTCGCTGATCGAGGCCACGGCGACATCGGTGCGCGACGCAGGCTCTCATGTCGAGGTGACGGCCGGCGACAGAAGCTACAGCGCCGAGCGGGTGCTGGTGGCGGCGGGCGCGTTCAGTAATTTTCATGCTCTGCTGCCGCGCCCCGTCGATCTCAGGGTCATGGCGCGCACCGTTGTCTTCTATGAAATCGGCGAACGCGAGATGGCGGTCTTCGCCGATATGCCGTCGACGATCGTATTGGGCGACCGGGAGGAGGATCATATCTATATCCTGCCGCCAGTGCGTTATCCCGACGGCAAGACCTATCTGAAGCTCGGCGGCGATACTGAGGCGCTGTCATTCCACCGGCTGGAGGATGCCTGCAGGTGGTTCCGTTCCGACGGAAGTTCGGCCGAGCGTGATCATCTCTCGCGCATTGCATTGCAATTGATGCCGGAACTGGCTCGCTGCCCGGTCACGTCGGCTCCGTGCGTGGCGAATTTCACGCCGACGGGATATCCCTATGCCGGATTCACGCAGTCGCCGCGCATCGCGGTGCTGACCGGCGGCAATTTCGTCGCCGCCAAATCCTCCGACGAACTCGGGCGTCTCGGCGCCGTTCTCCTCAGGGAAGGGCGGCTCGAGGATGAGGATTTCGGCCGAGAGCTGACGCCGATCTTTGTTTAAGAGGGATATGATGGCAGTCAATTTCAAATATATCGTCGTCGGCCGCGGGCTGATGGGAGCCGCCGCCGCGCGGCATCTGGCGCGGCAGGCGGATGGTGTCGCGGTGATCGGCCCGGACGAACCGGCCGAACGCAAGACGCACGGGGGCGTCTTCGCCAGCCATTATGATGAGGGTCGCATTACCCGCACCATCGATCCCGACCGCAACTGGGCGCTGCTCGCCAACCGCTCGATCGACCGCTACGGCGAGATAACGAGCGAGAGCGGAATCGATTTCTATCGCGAGGTAGGCTGCGTCGTCGTTGCGCCTGATGGAGGCGATTATCTCGAAAGGACCCGGCAGGCCGCCGTTTCGCTCGGCGTCGAAACCAGTCTTCTGGATACGGCCAGACTGAAGACCGCTTTTCCCTTCTTCGCCTTTCCTGGCGGAAGTGCCGGCGTCTTCCAGGCGCGGGGAGCAGGACATATCAGCCCGCGCAAACTGGTCAAGGCGCAATCTCTGCTGGCAGAAAGGGCGGGGGCGGCGGTCATCCGTGACCACGTCGTTTCGATCCGCCAGGAGGGCGGGCTGGCGACGGTCGAGACAGCCGGCGGCGTCACCTATCGCGGTGAAAAGGTGCTACTAGCGGCGGGCGGATTTTCCATTGCCGAGAATCTGTTGCCGCAGCCGGTTGCCATGACGGTTTATGGCCGGACCGTCACGCTGTTTGAGGTCAGCGAGGCCGATGTTGCCCGGCTTGTCGCGATGCCGTCGCTCATTCTCGATGTGCCAGGCATTCACATCTATCTGTTGCCGCCGATCCGTTACCCCGATGGCAGATTCTACCTGAAGATCGGCGGCGATCCCGACGATCTGGTCTTGCGCAGCGACGCCGAGATGCGGGCCTGGTTCAGGACCGAGGGGCGCGAAAGCGTGCGATCGCATCTGCAACGCATCGTCGCCGACCTCGTACCCAATCTGGCGCCGCTCTCGATTTCGACCGCCGCCTGCGTCGTTTCATATACTGAAAGCGGCTATCCGATGATCGGCTATACTTCTTCGCCCGGGATTGCGGTGCTGACCGGCTGCGCCGGCACTTCGGCCAAGAGCTCGGACGAAATCGGCAGGCTGGGGGCGGAACTGCTTTTGTCGGGTAGAATCAGCGAACAGGGCTACTCCACGGATTTCACACCTTATTTTCGTTAAGGTCGTCCCCTATATTTCAGTGGTAATTAAGGGCTCTCTGGTTTATGGGAGCCCTGCCAGTTGGCCGGGCAGCCGCGCTTTACCAATGCCGAAAGGCGGTAGGGTGAGGAAAGTCCGGGCTCCACGGAAACACGGTGCCGGATAACGTCCGGCGAGGGCGACCTCAGGGAAAGTGCCACAGAAAGCAAACCGCCTGTCATGACAGGTAAGGGTGAAAGGGTGGGGTAAGAGCCCACCGCATTTCCGGCAACGGATTTGGCACGGTAAACCCCACCGGGAGCAAGACCGAATAGGGATGACGCGGCAGGCCGAAAGGCCTTCCGGCTGGTTTCCAGGCCAGTCATCCGGGTGGGTTGCGTGAGGCAGCGTGCGAGCGCTGTCCCAGAGGAATGGCTGCCACGTTCCGGTTCGCGCCGGAGCCATACAGAACCCGGCTTACAGGCCAACTGGCAATTAATATCCCTGGCGTTGCGGGCATTGATTTTCGTGGCAAGTCGCTGAAATCGAATGGTCTTAAGCTAGAGCTAAATGCTCGTAAAATATGTTTTAATACGATATACTACTGGTGCGCGTATTCCATAAAATAGCTGCGCTAACCCTTTGTTAAACTTAACAGCTTATAAATGTTTGATCATGCGTCCGTTGCAAAATGGGCGTGTCCCATTGACGCCCATATGGTCCCATGCTATCCCAAATGCGCACTGCACCGGGGCAATCATTTGCCCATTCATCGCAAAGCAAAGGCGCCTTCCTCTCTGGAAGCGTCGGGTGGGATTTAGCTCATCCGGCTTGCGAAGCTGTGCCTGATATTGGGAATTTCGGGCGTTTCAATGATGTCCGGATCCCTGCGGGAACGGATGTTTCGTGTCATGAGCCGCTTCCTTTCGAACGCGACCAACAGGATCGACGCCAAGGGCAGGGTTTCCGTACCTTCGGCATTTCGTTCCGTGCTGGCGCAGCGCAACGTCCAGGAGCTTTACTGTTTCCAGGACTTTGTGTTTCCGGCGATCAGCGTCGGCGGCCCGGATCTTCTCGAAAGATTCGAGCGGCAGATTGCTGCGGAGGATCCGTTTTCGTCGCATGCGAACGCGATGTCGCTTCTGATCCACGGAGGCGGGGTCTTCATGAAGCTCGATGCCGAGGGGCGGCTGATGGTTACGGATTTCATCCGCGACTTCACCGACATCTCGGACGAAGTGACCTTTGTCGGTCGGGCGGATCATTTTCAGCTCTGGCAGCCGCAGGCATTCCTGGCGGCGCAGGCGCAGGCACGAGGGGAGCGCAAGCTGGCGGGCAAGCGTTCCTGAAAGGACGAGGGAACGGAATGGTGGCGAATCCTGGCGGAGGTTCAACTGATGCCGGTGGCGGACCGGTTCGTCACATTCCTGTTCTTCTCGATGAAGTCCTCGCCGCGCTCTCGCCCGCGCCGGGCAAGCTCATTCTCGACGGTACATTCGGTGCGGGCGGCTATAGCTCGGCCATCCTTGCGGCAGGCGCCGAGGTGATCGCGCTCGATCGCGATCCCACGGCGATAGCGGCGGGCCAAGCGATGGTCGCTGTCCATGCCGGCCGCCTCCGGCTCGTTCATTCGCAATTCTCAAACCTTGCCGATCATGCGCCGCAAAGCGGGCTCGACGGCGTCGTGCTCGACATCGGCGTCTCCTCCATGCAGATCGACGAGGCCGAGCGCGGCTTCTCCTTTCAAAAGAACGGACCGCTCGACATGCGCATGTCGGCAGAAGGCGTTTCGGCCGCCGATGTCGTCAACCGCGCCAAGGTCGCCGATCTGATCCGCATCTTCCATTTTCTCGGCGAGGAAAACCAGGCTCCGCGAATCGCACATGCGATCGAGAAGCGGCGCGAGGAAAAACCGTTCGAAACGACACGCGATCTCGCCGGTCTCATCGAGTTGGTCACCCCGCGAAAGATGAAGGACAAGATCCATCCGGCGACGCGCGTTTTCCAGGCTCTGCGTATTTTCGTCAATGACGAACTCGGGGAGCTGGCGCAGGCATTGTTTGCGGCTGAACGCGCGCTTAAGCCCGGCGGGCGGCTCGTCGTCGTCACCTTTCATTCGCTCGAAGATCGGGTCGTCAAGAAATTCTTCTCCGACCGCGCCGGTAAGGCGACGGGATCGCGGCACCTGCCGGCCGCGCATGAGCGGGCGGCGACGTTTACGGCGATCGGCAAGCCAATGGTTTCGGCGAGCGAAGCGGAGGCCGAAGCCAATCCGCGCGCCCGCTCCGCGAAGCTGCGCGCGGGTCTGCGGACGGATGCCGCTCCCGAGGCGGCGGATATGTCGCTCTTCGGGTTTCCCAATCTGGCCAGTCTCGGAAAACTTGGAGGTTGATATGCTGAAAACGTTCGATCTCGTGCTCATCGGCGTCATGACGGCAACGGCCGCCGTCACCTACACGATCAAGCATCGCGCCGAATTGAAGCTCGAGGAGGTTCATCGCCTCGAGGCCGAGATCAAACTCGAAGAAGATACGATCGACCTTCTCAAGGCCGATTGGGCGCTGCAATCGCAGCCGAACCGGCTGGAGCGGCTGGTCAATGCCTATAACGCGGAATTGCAGTTGCAGCCGACGGAATCGACGGCGCTCGTGCATGCCAAGGAGTTGCCGATGTTGAAATCGGAGGTTCCCGTGCCTGACACGACGGAGGCCAAGGCTGGCGCCAGCGGCGCCAAGGGCGCGACCGTGGCCAGCGCCAAAGGCGCGACCGACAAGGCGCAGCCGGTTCCGACGCCTGCCCCCCGCGGCGCAGCAGCGCAGCGCGGCCTGGTGCAGGATGATGAGGCGGACGAGATCGAAACGGGGTCGGTGGAGTAATGTCGTTTCTTTCCCGCATCATGGTCCTGAAGAGCCAGGCGCATTTTTCCGCCGGTGTCTATAACCGCTTCGGCGGCCCTTCCGCCGGCTTGGCGATCGAGGGCTCGCGCAAGAAAAAATCCGGGCAGGCAAAAAGCCGTGTCGGTCTGCTCATCTTGAGTTTCATGGGCGTCTATGCCGTCATCGGCGGCCGCCTGGTTGAGTATGCGATGAAGGATCAGGAGGTCGTCTCCAGCATCCTGCCGCCCGACCGGCTGATGGCCTCGCGTCCCGATATCCTCGACCGCAATGGCGAGGTGCTGGCGACCGATATCCGCACCGTCTCGCTGTTTGCCGAGCCGAACAAGATCGTCGACGTCGACGAGGCGGTCGAGAAACTCGCAACTGTTCTGCCAGAGCTCGACGTCAGGGACACCTATAAGAAGCTCTCGGTCAAGACCTCGCATTTTGCCTGGCTGCGCCGGCAGCTGACGCCCAAGCAGCAGAGCCAGATCCTGGCGCTCGGCATTCCCGGCATCGGCTTTCGGCCGGAGAAACGCCGCTTCTATCCCGGCGGGGCGACCGCCGCGCATATTCTCGGCTACGTCAACATCGACAATCGCGGTGTGGCCGGCATGGAGAAATATATCGACGACCAGGGGCTCGCCGATCTCGCTTCGGTCGGCATGACCAGCGATCAGCCGCTGGAGCCGGTGCGGCTGTCGATCGACCTGCGTGTGCAGAACATCGTTCGCGATGCGGTCGTCAACGCCGTCAACAACTTCCAGTCCAAGGGCGCGGGTGCTGCTGTTATCGACGTGCATACCGGCGAGGTTCTCGGCATGGCGTCGGCGCCCGATTTCGATCCCAACAATCCGCAGGAGGGCGCCAAGGAAGGCTGGCTCAACCGGATGACCAACGGCACCTTCGAAATGGGGTCGACCTTTAAAACCTTTTCGCTGGCGATGGCGCTTGACAGCGGCAAGGTGAAGATGTCGGACACATTCGACGCCAGCAAGCCGATCTATATCGGCGGCTTCACCATCCACGACTTTCACGGGCAGCGCCGCTGGCTGACCGTTCCCGAAATTTTCCAATATTCCTCCAACATCGGCACGGCGCGTGTCATCGACCTCGTCGGCATCGACGCGCAGAAGGACTATCTGACCAAGCTCGGCCTCTTGACGAAGATGCAGACCGAGTTGCCGGAAGTGAAGATGCCGAGCCAACCGCGTGTCTGGAAGAAAATCAATTCGATTACGATTTCCTTCGGCCACGGGGTTTCGACGACCGCGCTGCAGACGGGCGTGGCGGCGGCTGCTCTCGTCAATGGCGGCAAGCTGATCGAGCCGACATTCCTGCCGCGCACGCGTGACCAGGCCGATCAGATCGCTGTACAGGTTCTCAAGAAATCGACCAGCGACGAAGTCCGCTACCTCCTCGATTTCAACGGTTACAAGGGGTCCGGGCGCGTCGCCCGCGTGCCGGGCTTCGGTGTCGGCAGCAAGACCGGTACGGCCGACAAGGTGGTGAACGGGCGTTACTCCTCGACGCTGAACTTCAATTCCTTCATCGCCGCCTTCCCGATCGACAATCCCAGATATGCTGTCATCACCTTCTGCGACGAGCCGAAGACCGGCGAAAAGCAATATGGCGGAACGATCTCCGCCGGCACTGCCGGCCCGATCGCCCGCGAGATCATCCGTCGCGCGGCCCCCATTCTCGGCGTCGAGCCGAAATTTGGGGAGGGCGGATCGGCCTTGCTGGTGTCTTATTGAGCGTGAATGAATACCGACGCCGATTCGCGAGGGGTGAGCCGGCTTCAAGAGAGAAAAGTGCATCGGATGAAATTGCGAGACCTGGCCGGAGATAAGTTTCCGGAACTTGAAGCACAGCTCGAAGGCCCGGCAGGCTTGCTTGACATTTCAGGCCTGTCTTCGGATAGCCGCAAGGTGACGCCGGGCACTGCCTTCGTCGCGGTCGCCGGAACCAAGGCTGATGGCGCGGGCTTTATTGCGGATGCCGCGGATCGAGGCGCCGCCGTCGCGATTGCCTCTGAGGCCGTCGAGGCATCTATCCCCGTGCTTGCGGTCAAGGAGCCACGCCGCTTCCTTTCCATCGCCGCGTCGCGTTTTTACGGCAAGCAGCCGGAGACAATGGTCGCCGTCACCGGCACGGCGGGCAAGACTTCCGTCGCCTCTTTCGTCAGGCAGATCTGGGCGTATGCCGGCCACGCCGCCGCGATGATCGGTACAACAGGTGTCGTTTCGCCGAGGCGCAACGAATATGGTGCGCTGACGACGCCGGACCCTGTGTCGCTGCACAAGCTCCTCTCCGAGCTCGCCGACGAAGGCGTTACGCATGCGTCGATGGAGGCTTCCAGCCACGGTCTCGACCAGTGCCGGCTCGACGGCGTCCAACTTGCCGCCGCCGCCTTCACCAATCTCGGCCGCGACCACATGGATTATCATCCCACCGTGGAGGACTATATGGCCGCCAAGATGCGGCTGTTCGATGCGCTGCTGCCGAAAGGGTCGCCGGCCGTTATTTTTGCCGACGACCCCTGGTCGGCGCAGGCGATCAAGGCGGCGGCCGATGCCGGTCATGATGTTCGCACCGTCGGGCGCAAGGGCGACTATCTCACGCTGAAGCGCGTCGAGCATTTCCGCCACAAGCAGACAGCGGAGATCCATATCGGCGACGAGATTTTCGAGGTGGATATTCCGCTGGCCGGCGATTTCCAGGTCGCCAACGCGCTGGTCGCCGCAGGGCTTGCCATGTCGACCGGTGTTGCGCCGAAGGTCGCGATGGCCGCGCTCGAGAAACTCGTCGGCGCGTCCGGCCGTCTCGAACTGGTCGGCCATACCAGGGACGGCGCGCTCGCCTATGTCGATTATGCCCATAAGCCGGACGCGCTGGAAAACGTGCTAAGCTCGGTCAGGCCGTTTACGACAGGCCGCGTCGTCGTCGTTTTCGGCTGCGGTGGCGATCGCGACCGCGGCAAGCGGCCGATCATGGGCGAAATCGCCTGCCGCCTTGCTGACGTCGTCATCGTCACCGACGACAATCCGCGTTCGGAGGAGCCGGCCTCTATCCGGGCAGAGATCATGGCGGCAGCAGGCTGCGCCTCCGAGATCGGCGATCGCGCCGCGGCGATTCGCGAGGCGGTGGCCATGCTGAAATCAGGCGATACGCTGATCGTCGCCGGCAAGGGACATGAGGAAGGGCAGACGATCGGGAGCGTCACGCTGCCGTTCTCCGATCACGCGGAGGTGCGCAAGGCCTTGGAGGAACCGAAATCTTGAGCTGGCTCTGGACGACCGAAGACATGATCGCAGCGATGGCGGGGCGCCCCTTCGGCACTCTGCCTGAAGGCATCACCGGCATTTCCATCGACAGCCGCTCGATCAGCCCGGGCGAGGCCTTCTTCGCGATCAAGGGCGACCGCGTCGACGGTCACGACTATGCCTCGATGGCGATGGCGAACGGGGCCTCGCTGCTCGTCGTCAGCGAAGCGAGGCTTCCGGCGATGGGCCGTCTGACGGTGCCGATGATCGTCGTAGAAGACGTGCTCGCAGCACTCGGCCGCCTGGGGCAGGCGTCCCGCGCGCGCTCGCGGGCAAAGATCGTCGCCGTCACCGGTTCGGTCGGCAAGACGACGACAAAGGAAATGTTGCGGCACGTGCTGTCGCCGTCGGGCAAGGTGCATGCCTCCGTTGCTTCCTTCAACAATCATTGGGGCGTGCCACTGACGCTGGCGCGCATGCCTGACGATACGGATTACGGCGTCTTCGAAGTGGGCATGAACCATCCGGGCGAGATCCGGCCGCTGGTGGCGATGATCCGGCCCCATGTGGCGGTCATTACGACGATCGCGCCGGCGCATCTCGGCAATTTCAAGAATATCAAGGAGATCGCTGCCGCCAAAGCGGAGGTCTTCGAAGGGCTTGAGCCCGGCGGCCATGTCGTGCTCAACCGTGACAATGACCAGTTCAACTTCCTCGACCGCACGGCGCAGTCGCTCGGCATCGAGCATATTCATTCCTTTGGTCAGCATGCCAAAGCCGAGTTCCGGCTGGCGGAATTCAACGGCGCGGACGAGAATTCCACACTGTGGCTAACGATCGGCGGCGACACGCTGGAGGTCGCGATCGGTGCGCCCGGCCGTCATATCGCCGAGAACGCACTGGCCGCGCTCGGGGTCGTGAGGATTGTCGGCGCCGACATAGAGAAGGCGATTGCGGCGCTTGCGACGCTGAAGCCGGAAAAGGGCAGGGGCAAACGCCACCGGCTTTCGATCGGCAGCGGCAGCTTCACGCTGATCGACGAGAGCTACAATGCCAATCCCGCCTCGATGCGCGCGGCGATCGCGCTGCTGGCAGCGGCCGAGCCGACCGGCCGCGGGCGCCGCATTGCCGTGCTCGGCGACATGCTCGAGATGGGCGAATATTCGCAGAAGGTTCACACCGACCTCGCCGGGCCGCTGCTTGCGGCCGGCATCGAACATGTCTGGCTCGCGGGCGCAGATATGGCCGCGCTCAGGGAATCACTGCCGGAAAGCGTCCATGTCGAATACCGCGAGAAGACCAGCGAATTGACGGACTACGTATTGAACTCGGTCGTTCCAGGCGATGTGTTGATGGTGAAATCGTCTCTGGGCATTGGTTTCGGCAAGATCGTCGCCGCGCTTCTTGACAAGTTCCCGGCATTTTCCGACACGCAACGCGAACTTTGACCGGGTAACAAGGGGCCCTGAATGCTGATCTGGCTTGTCGAACTGTCGGAATATTTCAAGTTTCTGAACCTGTTCAGATATATTACCTTCCGCACGGGCGCCGCTCTTTTCACCTCCGCACTGATCGTGTTCCTGTTCGGGCCGACGATCATCAATTCGCTGCGCATCCGCCAAGGCAAGGGTCAGCCGATCCGCGCCGACGGGCCGCAGACGCATTTCAAGAAGGCCGGCACGCCGACCATGGGCGGGCTGATGATCCTGGCCGGCATCGTCGGCGCGTCGCTGCTCTGGGCCGATCTTTCCAATGTCTATGTCGTCGCCACGCTGCTGGTAACGCTGGGCTTCGGCGCAATCGGCTTCTATGACGATTATCTCAAGGTGACCAAGCAGAGCCACAAGGGCTTCTCCGGCAAGGCCCGCCTCGGCATCGAGTTTGTCATCGCCGGCATCGCCGTCTACTTTATGATGCGCACAGCCCTTGCCTCGGGGACTGCCGGCTCGACCTTCGGCTCCTCGATCGCATTTCCATTCTTCAAGGACTTCCTGATCAATCTCGGCATCATGTTCGTCGTCTTCGGCGGCTTCGTCATCGTCGGCGCCGGCAATGCCGTAAACCTGACCGACGGGCTCGACGGGCTCGCCATCGTGCCTGTCATGATCGCCGCCGCCTCCTTCGGCGTCATTGCCTATCTCGCCGGCAACGTGGTGTTTGCGAACTACCTGCAGATCAACTTCGTGCCCGGCACCGGTGAGCTTGCCGTCGTGCTCGGCGCCGTCATCGGCGCCGGTCTCGGCTTCCTCTGGTTCAATGCGCCGCCGGCGGCCATCTTCATGGGCGATACCGGCTCGCTTGCCCTCGGCGGCACCATCGGGACCGTCGCCGTCGCCACCAAGCACGAGATCGTCATGGCGATCGTGGGCGGCCTGTTCGTCATGGAGACGCTCTCGGTGATCATCCAGGTCGGATTCTTCAAGATGACCGGCCGGCGCGTGTTCCTGATGGCGCCGATCCATCATCACTTCGAGAAGAAGGGCTGGACCGAGAGCCAGGTAGTGATCCGCTTCTGGATCATCGCGGTCGGCCTTGCCCTGCTCGGCCTTTCGACGCTGAAGCTCCGGTGAGGCGGCGATGATCCCGGTCACGACGCTCAAGGACAAGAAGGTTGCACTCTTCGGTCTCGGTGGCTCCGGTTTTGCCACCGCCCGCGCGCTGATTGCGGGCGGCGCAGAGGTGACCGCCTGGGACGACAATCCGGACAGCGTCGCCAAGGCTTCGGCGGAAGGCATCCGGACGGAAGACCTGCACAGCATTGACTGGAGCCAGCAGGCGCTGTTCGTGCTGTCGCCCGGCGTGCCACTCACCCATCCGAAGCCGCACTGGACCGTCGATCTCGCACATGCGGCCGGCGTCGATATCGTCGGCGACGTCGAACTCTTCGTGCGCGAGCGCCGCGCCCATGCGCCGGATTGTCCGTTCATCGCCATAACGGGTACCAACGGCAAATCTACGACGACGGCGCTGATCGCCCACATCCTGAAATCTGCTGGCTACGACACGCAGCTCGGCGGCAATATCGGCACGGCCGTGCTGACGCTCGACCCGCCGAAGGCGGGACGTTATTTCGTCGTCGAATGCTCTTCCTATCAGATAGACCTGGCGCCGACGCTGAACCCTTCGGCCGGCATCCTGCTCAACCTGACACCCGATCATCTCGACCGCCACGGCACGATCCAGCATTATGCCGATGTCAAAGAACGACTGGTTGCGGGCAGCGATGTCGCAGTCGTCGGCGTCGACGACAGCCATTCCGCGCTGATCGCCGACCGCGTCGAGCGGGCAGGCGTGAAGGTGGTCCGCATCTCGCGCCGGAGCGTGGTGGCATCAGGCATTTATGCCGAGGGCAGCAAGCTCATTCAGGCCGCCGCTGGCGCCATACTGCCTTTCGCCGACCTCGACGGCATCCAGACGCTGCGCGGCAGCCACAATGCGCAGAACGCCGCCGCGGCGATCGCCGCCTGCCTTGCCGTCGGCGTGTCCGCCGACGACATTCGTTCGGGCCTTGCCTCATTTCCCGGCCTAAAGCACCGCATGCAGCCCGTGGGCAAACGAGGTCGCGTCGTCTTCGTCAACGATTCCAAGGCGACGAACGCCGATGCAGCGGCGCCGGCGCTTTCGAGCTATGATCGCATCTACTGGATCGCCGGCGGCCTGCCGAAGGCCGGCGGCATCACGACGCTGGCTCCCTATTTCCCGCGCATCGCCAAGGCCTATCTGATCGGCGAGGCCGCGGCGGAATTCGCAGCCACTCTCGGCGAGGCCGTGCCTTACGAGATCTCGGGGTCGCTGGAGCGGGCGGTCGCGCATGCGGCGGCCGATGCGGAGCTGGACGAGAGCAGCGCTGCTGCGGTGATGTTATCCCCGGCTTGCGCAAGCTTCGACCAGTATAAGAACTTCGAAGTCAGGGGCGATGCCTTTGTCAGCCACGTGGCGGCGCTTGACGGAATGACGATGCTGATCGGGCCGGCAACAGGAGAGAAATGACATGGTAAGCCGCGCGGAACGTGGGCCTCTGGCCGATTGGTTCTGGACCATCGACCGCTTCTTCCTCGCGATGTTCATCTTTCTGATGGGCATCGGCTTCATGCTGTCCTTCGCGGCATCTCCCGCGGTTGCCGAGCGCATCGGGCTGGAGCCTTTCCACTTCGTCAAGCGCCATGCGGCCTTCATGATCCCGTCGATCGCCGTGATGCTCGGGCTGTCGTTCCTGACGCCGCGCCAGGTGCGGCGGACTGCAATCCTGCTCTTGATCATCTCGCTCGCGATGATGGTACTGGTTCTTTTCGTCGGCCAGGAGGTCAAGGGCGGCAGGCGCTGGATCTGGCTCGCCGGCCTTTCCATCCAGCCGTCGGAATTCATGAAGCCAGCCTTCGTCGTCGTCTGCGCCTGGCTGTTCGCCGAACATGCGCGCCAGCCCGAGATTCCCGGCAATCTCTTCGCTATCATCCTGTTCGGCATCGTCGCTGCGCTTCTCGTCGCGCAGCCCGATCTCGGCCAGACCATTCTGACGACGGCCGTCTGGGGCGGAATGTTCTTCATGGCCGGCATGCCCTGGATCTGGATCGTGCTGCTCGGCATCGGCGGCGCGGGCGGCCTGCTCAGCGCCTATTATGTCTTTCCGCACGTCGCCGGCCGAATAGACAAGTTCATGACCGGCGAGGGCGACACGTTCCAGATCGACACCGCGCGCGAGGCGATCATCCGCGGCAGCTGGTTCGGCCAGGGACCTGGCGAGGGGATCGTCAAGCGCATCATTCCGGATGCCCACACCGATTTCATCTTCTCGGTCGCGGCCGAGGAATTCGGCATCGTCTTCTGCATCGCGCTCGTTGCGCTGTTTACCGTGCTGGTGCTGCGCGGCCTGTCGCATGCCTATCGCGAGCGGAACGATTTCAACCGCTTCGCGGTTGCCGGCCTGGTGCTGCAACTGGGCATCCAGTCGATCATCAATATCGGTGTGAATCTCGAGCTGCTGCCGGCAAAGGGCATGACGCTGCCGCTTATTTCCTACGGCGGTTCTTCCATGGTGGCAATCTGCGTCACCGCCGGCTTCATCCTGGCGCTGACGCGCCATCGGCCTGAAAAACGTGCGCAGGATCGGAGCCTCTTCCGCGTCCCGCACGGCATGCCGGCGGAGTAAAGGACTATGAGCAAAGGCATCGTTCTGCTCGCCGCCGGGGGAACCGGCGGCCATGTGTTCCCGGCGGAGGCGCTGGCCTTCAAGCTGAAGGAGCGCGGCTATTCGGTGCATCTGGTGACGGACAGCCGCGCGGAGCGTTATGCCGGCAAGTTCCCGGCCGAGGATATCCATGTCGTGCCGTCGGCGACGATCGGCTCGAAGAACCCCGTCGCCGTCGCCCGTTCGCTGTGGACGCTGTGGAGCGGCATGCGGGCGGCAAAGAGGCTGATCCAGCGGCTGAAGCCGGTCATCGTCGTCGGCTTCGGCGGTTATCCCACCGTGCCGCCGCTGCTGGCCGCCACCCGGCTCGGTGTGCCGGCGATGATCCACGAGCAGAATGCCGTGATGGGCCGCGCCAACAAAGCACTCGCAACGCGCGTGCAGGGCATTGCCGGCGGTTTCCTGCCGGAGGGCGGCGCTGCCTTCCCCGAAAAGACCGTGACGACGGGCAATCCCGTTCGCCCGGCGATCATTGCCGCGGCCGAGGTGCCCTATACGCCGTCGCATCCCGGCGAGGCCTTCAATCTTGTCGTCTTCGGCGGCAGCCAGGGCGCGCAATATTTTTCCAAGGCGCTGCCGACGGCGATCAGCCTGCTCGACGATGCGCTTCGCCTGCGCCTGCGCATCACCCAGCAGGTGCGGCCGGAGGACATGGAGATGGTCAGCGGCTGCGTTGCCAAGCTGGAGATGGGCGCCGATATCGCGCCCTTCTTCACCGACATGGCGGAGCGGTTGGCGAAAGCGCACCTGGTGATCTGCCGCTCCGGCGCATCAACGGTTTCGGAAATCTCCGTGATCGGGCGCCCGGCCGTGCTGGTCCCTTATCCGCATGCGCTCGACCACGATCAGGCGGCCAACGCCGCTGCGCTTGCCGCGACCGGCGGAGCGAAGGTGATCGCGCAGGCGGAGCTTTCGCCTGAACGGATCGCCTCGATCCTGAGCCACGTGATGAACGACCCGGAAAAGCTTGCCGGCATGGCGGCTGCGGCCAAGCTCGCGGGAAAACCCGATGCCGCGAACTTGCTTGCCGACATGGTTGAGGCTATTGCCGCCGGACGGACAATAGCGGAATTCAAGAGGACACGCGCATGAAACTGCCGAAGGCGATCGGTCTCGTCCATTTCATCGGCATTGGCGGCATCGGCATGAGCGGCATTGCCGAAGTGCTGCACAATCTCGGCCATAAGGTGCAGGGATCGGATCAGTCGGACAGCGCCAACGTCCAGCGGCTGCGTGACAAGGGCATCGAGGTCTCCGTCGGCCACCGGGCCGAAAACCTGGGCGAGGCCGAAGTCGTCGTCGTTTCGACAGCGATCAAGAAGAGCAATCCCGAGCTCATCGCCGCGCGCGAAAAGCTGCTGCCGGTGGTGCGCCGCGCCGAAATGCTCGCCGAGCTGATGCGTTTCCGCAATGCGATCGCCATCGGTGGCACGCACGGCAAGACGACGACGACCTCGCTGGTTGCGACCTTGCTCGAAGCCGGCGGGCTCGACCCGACCGTCATCAACGGCGGCATCATCAACGCCTACGGCACCAATGCCCGTATGGGCGAGGGCGAGTGGATGGTGGTCGAGGCCGACGAATCCGACGGCACCTTCCTGAAGCTCCCGGCCGATGTCGCCGTCATCACCAATATCGATCCCGAGCATCTCGATCATTACGGCAGTTTCGACGCCGTGCGCGCCGCCTTCCGCCAGTTCGTCGAGAATGTGCCGTTTTACGGGTTCGGCGTCATGTGCCTCGACCATCCCGAGGTGCAGTCGCTGGTCGGCCGCATCGAGGACCGCAAGATCATCACCTACGGCGAAAACCCGCAGGCCGACGTACGCTTCAAGAATGTCCGCATCGATGGCACGCGCTCGATTTTCGACGTCGAGATCCGCCGCCGCCGCACCGGCCAGGTGATCGAGCTCAAGGGGCTCGTCATGCCGATGCCGGGGCGCCACAATATTTCCAATGCGACGGCAGCGATCGCCGTCGCCAACCGGCTCGGCATATCGAGCGCCGATATCGCCAAGGGACTGGCCTCCTTCGGCGGCGTCAAGCGCCGCTTCACGCTGACCGGCGAATGGAACGGGGTGCAGATCTTCGACGATTACGGTCACCATCCGGTCGAAATCAAGGCAGTGCTGCGCGCCGCCCGCGAAGCCTGCAGAGGGCGCATCATTGCCGTCCATCAGCCGCATCGTTACACGCGACTGGCAAGCCTGTTCGAGGAATTCGCTGCCTGCTTCAACGATGCCGACAGCATCTTTCTCGCCCCAGTCTATGCGGCCGGCGAGGATGCGATCGAAGGTATCGACTCGATGTCGCTCGTCTCGCGCATCAAATCCGGCGGCCATCGCGACGCCCGCTTCCTCGCTTCTGCGGAGCTTCTGCCGGAAATGGTTGCGGAGGTTGCAAAGCCTGGCGATTTCGTGGTTCTGTTGGGGGCTGGGAGTATCACATCCTGGGCAGCAGCACTGCCCAAGCAACTGGAAGGCCTATCGGGAAAGTCCGCATGAAACAGGTGAATGGGGAAAAGCTTCTCGCGTCTCTGGGAGACGGTGTAAAGGATATCCGCGGCCGTATCACGCCGGATGCCCCCATGGATCGCGTTACCTGGTTCAGGGCCGGCGGCCTCGCCGAGCTGATGTTCCAGCCGCATGACGTCGATGACCTCATCGCCTTCCTGAAGATATTGCCGGAAGAGGTGCCGCTGACGGTGGTTGGCGTCGGCTCCAACATCCTGGTGCGCGACGGCGGCATTCCGGGCGTCGTGCTGCGCCTCTCGGCCAAGGGCTTCGGCTTCGTCGAGCTTGCCGGCGAAAACCGCATCCTTGCCGGCGCAATCTGCCCCGACAAACACGTCGCGGCGATGGCGATGGACAATGGCATCGGCGGCTTCCATTTTTATTACGGCATCCCCGGTGGCATCGGCGGCGCGGCGCGCATGAATGCCGGGGCGAACGGCGTGGAGACGCGTGAGCGGCTGATCGAGGTCAACGCCGTCGACCGCAAGGGCAACAAGCACGTGCTCTCCAATGCCGAGATGGGCTATTCCTACCGGCATTCCGCGGCATCCGCCGACCTGATCTTCACCTCGGTGCTGTTTGAGGGCTATCCCGAGGATCGCACCCAGATCCGCGCCGAAATGGATGCGGTGCGCAATCACCGCGAGACGGTGCAGCCGGTGCGCGAGAAGACCGGCGGCTCGACCTTCAAGAATCCGCCGGGCCATTCGGCCTGGAAGCTGATCGACGAGGCAGGCTGCCGCGGTTTGGTGATCGGCGGCGCGCAGATGTCGTCGCTTCACTGCAACTTCATGATCAATATGGGGCAGGCGACCGGCTACGATCTCGAATATCTCGGCGAGCAGGTGCGCCGCGAGGTCTTCGAGAAAGAAGGCATCAAGCTCGAATGGGAAATCAAACGCCTCGGTGTCTTCATGCCCGGCCGCGAAGTGCGACCGTTCCAGGGCGTGACGAGCGAATAGGGGCTAGTTGACTGCCAATTTCAGGCCTTCGCGCGGCGTGACGACGGGCGACCAGCCGAGAAGGTCGCGCGCCCGGGATATGTCGACCTGCAGCGAACCGCAAAGGCGCTGATAGACGGCTTCCTTGCCGGCCGCCCTCGCCGCCATCAGCAGCAGCGCGGGCGGGAAGGGGACCAGCATCGGCGTGACGCCAAGCCCCGCGGCAATTCCCCTGATGAGCTCGGGCGTCGAGAGGTCTTCACCATCTCCGGCAAGGAAAGTCTCGCCTGCGGCGGCGGGATGGACCATACAGGCGATGATCAGATCGACGAGATTTTGCACGGCCACCAATGTGCGGCGGTTCTTCAGCGAAGCGAAGGGGAGCGGCAATTTCCTGCCGACAAGATTGACGAGCAGGGCGAAGTTGCCGCGTGCGCCGGGGCCATAGACCAGCGGCGGGCGGATGATGACGATTTCCATGCCGTGGTGCGCCGCGATTTCACGCAGGCCGATTTCGCATTCCAGCTTTGAAATGCCGTAGGGATCGATCGGCTTCGGCGTGTCGTCGTGGCGGAACGGCCGATCGTTCTCTTCCCCGTTGACCTTGATGGTGCTGACGAAGACGAACCTCCTCACGCCCGAGCGAGCCGCCTGTTCGGCGAGATTGAGCGTGGCGGCGGTATTGACTCGGCGGAATTCCGCCAGCGGATCGGCCGCGCGGTCGTTCATGATGTGAACGCGGGCGGCGAGGTGGACGATGACGTTTACGCCTTCAAGAGACGCCGCCCAGTCGGTCTTCTCGGTTATTGCAATCGGCAAATGCCTGACATCCGGCGGAAAGGCAGAGGTCTGGGATCTCGTGGTGACCACGAGGTCGAAAACCTTCTCTGCCTGCAGCCGTTTGACGAACGGACTACCGACGAAGCCGGCAGCGCCGGTGACGAGGCATCGCATGATCTTCTCCCTGCTCACCATGGGGCCTTGGCTAACCGTAAGTGATATCGGCATCAATTAAAAAGCGCTGACGGCCGACTGCTACGGCTCTTTGCATTAATAAAATCAAGGCGCCTGCCGCCGCCTCACTGTTGCCGGTATCCGGCTGAGAGATAACACCCGGTTGCATTGGCTGATTCCATCGCGGGTGAGCGCGGTTGGCTATACCATTGAACGGATAAGATTTTTTGCCTCCGCTCAGGTGCTTTGCCGGACGGCTAGGGAATGGTCGCAAGATGAGCAAAAGTTAAAAGGCTGCGAAGTTCCTGGCCAGGAGTTAACGAAAGTAAACACTTCATTAACCATAATGATGCTCTAATGCATGCGAGGTCGGACAAAGGCCTGGAACGGCGCAGACAGCTTCGCGCAAGCGTCGGTTTTCAAAAATGGAAGTTATTTTTGGGGGTGTTGATGAGTCGCAAGCATGTCGCTGTCCTGATGGGCGGATTTTCCTCGGAAAGGCCTGTCAGCCTTTCTTCGGGAAAGGCTTGCGCAGAAGCCCTCGAAGCCGAAGGCTTCAAGGTGACCACGATTGATGTCGGCCGCGATGTCTCGGAGAAGCTTGCCGCATTGAAGCCTGATGTCGTCTTCAACGCGCTTCATGGGCCGTTCGGCGAGGACGGCACCATTCAGGGCATCCTGGAATATCTCGAGATCCCCTATACCCATTCGGGCGTGCTTGCCTCGGCTCTGGCAATGGACAAGGACAAGGCGAAGCGTGTCGCCGCCGCAGCCGGCATTCCGGTTGCCGATTCGCAGGTAATCAACCGCTTCGCCTTTCCCTCTGTGCATCCTATGAACCCGCCTTATGTGGTGAAGCCGGTGCGTGAGGGGTCGAGCTTCGGCGTCGTCATCGTCACGGAAGATCAGGCGCATCCCCCGCAGGTCGTCAGCTCGCCGGAGTGGCGTTACGGCGAGGAGGTGCTGGTCGAGCGCTATGTTTTTGGCCGCGAGCTCACCTGCGGCGTCATGGGCGATGTTGCGCTCGGCGTCACGGAAGTGGTGCCGCAGGGACACAATTTTTATGATTACGATTCCAAGTATGCCGCGGGCGGTTCAAAACACGTCATCCCGGCGAAAATTTCACCGAATATTTACCAAAAAATACAAACATTGGCCCTAAGGGCGCATCAGGCAATCGGTTGCCGCGGCGTCAGTCGGTCCGACTTTCGTTACGACGATCGTTTCTCCGAAGACGGCGAAATCATCTGGCTGGAGGTCAATACCCAGCCCGGCATGACTCCAACCTCGCTCGTGCCCGAAATGGCCGGTCATGCCGGCTATTCCTTTGGTGAGTTTCTCCGGTGGATGGTGGAGGACGCGTCTTGTTTGCGTTGACTGTCAAGAAGATAGGGCGCCCCAGCCATCATGTCGCACTTCCGATTGTGGAAGCCGAAGAGCGTTTCGTGCTGCCGCGTCCGCTGCGCCGCGTCACGCGCTTCCTGATCAGTCTCGGCAGCGGCCGGATCTATATTCCGGCCCATACCGGTACGGTCTCGGCGCTTGCCTTCCTGGCTGCGACCGGCCTCTACGGCATGTCGCTCGGCGGTCACACGGAGATCGTCGCTCAGGCGACGACGACGGCAGCGGGCTTCGCGATCGAGGACGTGAAGGTCTCCGGCAATTCGGAGACCTCCGAGATCGAGATCCTGCAGCTGATCGGCCTCGACGGCACGACCTCACTGGTCGCGCTCGACGTCGATGCCGCTCGCCGCAAGATCGCGCATCTTCCGTGGGTCGAGAGTGTAGAGGTCCGCAAGATCTATCCGAAGACGATCGAGGTGAAGCTCAAGGAACGCCAGGCCTATGCGATCTGGCAGCACGGGCAGGAGCTCTCCCTGATCGAGAAGAACGGCAGCGTCATCGCGCCGTTGCGGGACAACAAGTTTTCGTCGCTGCCGCTCGTCGTCGGCCGCGACGCCGAAACCGCGGCAGCTTCGCTCGATGATGCCTTTTCGAAGTGGCCCGACGTGAAGGCCCGGGTGAGGGCCTATGTCTGGATATCGGGCCGTCGCTGGGATCTGCATATGGATAACGGCGTCATCGTCAAGTTGCCGGAAGACGGCATCGACCAGGCGCTGGCGACGCTTTCGAAGTTCGATAAGGCGCACCAGCTCCTGGAGCGGGATATCGCCGCGGTCGATCTGAGACTGCCTGACCGAACCGCGATCCAGCTGACGCCGGAAGCGGCGGTCCGCCGGCAGGCGGCGGTAACGGAGCGTACGAAGGAATTGAAGAAGACGGGGCAGAATATATGAGCTTGTTCGGTTCATCCCATTTCGGACTGCCGCGCCTGAAGCCGCTCTCATCGAAGCGGTCGCATATCGTTTCGGTGCTCGACATCGGCTCGACCAAGGTCGTCTGCATGATCGGTCGGCTGACGCCGCGCGAGGAAAGCCAGATCCTGCCGGGCCGCACACACAATATCGAGATCATCGGCATCGGCCATCAGCGCTCCCGTGGCATCAAGACCGGCGTCATCGCCGATCTCGACGCGCTGGAAGGTGTTATCCGTCTCGCCGTCGATGCGGCTGAGCGCATGGCCGGGCTGACCGTCGAAAGCCTGATCGTCAACTTGACGGCCGGCCGCCTCGGCAGCGATATCTATACCGCGACGATCGATCTCGGCGGCCAGGAAGTCGAGCTCAACGATCTGAAGAAGGTGCTGTCGGCCGCCTGCCAGCAGTCGCTGCGCCAGGACCGCTCGGTGCTGCATTCGCTGGCAACCGGCTTCTCGCTCGACGGTGAGCGCGGTATCCGGGATCCGCTGGCGATGTACGGCGACGCGCTCGGCGTCGACATGCATGTCGTCACGGCAGAGCGCTCGGCGCTGAAAAACCTCGAGCTCAGCGTCAATCGCGCGCATTTGTCCGTCGAAGGCATCGTCGCGACGCCCTATGCATCCGGTCTTGCCGCTCTCGTCGACGACGAGGTCGAGCTTGGTTGCGCGGCGATCGACATGGGCGGCGGCACGACGACGATCTCGGTCTTCGCCGAGGGCAAGCTCGTTCATACCGATGCGGTCGGCCTCGGCGGCCATCATGTCACCACCGACCTCGCGCGTGGCCTTTCGACCCGTATCGAGGATGCGGAGCGGCTGAAGGTCGTGCATGCCTCCGCGCTTTCGAACTCCTCCGACGAGCGCGAGCTGATTTCGATCCCGCCGATCGGCGAGGACGAACGCGACCAGCCGTCGCAGGTGCCGCGGGCGCTGGTTTCGCGCATCGTCTCGGCGCGAATCGAAGAGACGATGGAGCTCATCCGTGACCGTATCCAGCGCTCCGGCTTCAGCCCCATCGTCGGCAAACGTGTGGTGCTGACCGGCGGAGCGAGCCAATTGACCGGCCTTGCCGAGGTGGCGCGGCGCATTCTTGCCCGCAACGTCCGCATCGGCCGCCCGATGGGCGTTTCGGGGTTGCCGACGGCGGCCAAGGGCCCGGCCTTTTCGACGGCTGTCGGCCTAATGATCTACCCGCAGGTCGCGGACATGGAAACACATGCGTCACAGAGCGGTCTGCTCATGTCGCTTGGGGGAAATAACAGCCGCATAGCCCGCATGGGCCAGTGGCTGAAGGAAAGCTTCTGAAATTTGAGTAATTGGCCGGCGTGGCGATGCGGCCAGAGAGAGAAGGAACAGGTACCATGACCATCAAGCTGCAAAAGCCTGACATCACCGAGCTGAAGCCGCGCATCACCGTGTTCGGCGTCGGAGGCGGCGGCGGCAATGCCGTCAACAACATGATCACCGCAGGTCTCCAGGGCGTCGACTTCGTCGTTGCCAACACGGATGCGCAGGCGCTGACGATGACGAAGGCCGAGCGCATCATCCAGCTCGGCGCCAACGTCACTGAAGGCCTCGGCGCCGGCTCGCAGCCGGAAGTCGGCCGCGCGGCCGCCGAAGAGTGCATCGACGAAATCATCGATCACCTGAACGGCACGCATATGTGCTTCGTTACCGCCGGCATGGGCGGCGGCACCGGCACGGGTGCTGCTCCGGTGGTCGCGCAGGCTGCCCGCAACAAAGGCATCCTGACGGTCGGTGTCGTCACCAAGCCGTTCCATTTCGAAGGCGGCCGTCGTATGCGTCTGGCCGAGATGGGCATCCAGGAACTGCAGAAGTCTGTCGACACGCTGATCGTCATTCCGAACCAGAACCTCTTCCGCATTGCCAACGACAAGACAACCTTCGCCGACGCGTTCGCCATGGCCGACCAGGTTCTCTATTCGGGCGTCGCCTGCATCACCGACCTGATGGTGAAGGAAGGCCTCATCAACCTCGACTTCGCTGACGTCCGCTCGGTGATGCGTGAGATGGGCCGCGCGATGATGGGCACCGGCGAAGCCTCCGGCTCCGGCCGCGCATTGCAGGCAGCCGAAGCGGCAATCGCCAACCCGCTGCTCGACGAAACCTCGATGAAGGGCGCTCAGGGCCTGCTGATCTCCATTACCGGTGGTCGCGACCTCACCCTCTTCGAAGTCGACGAAGCTGCGACTCGCATCCGCGAAGAAGTCGATCCGGACGCCAACATCATCCTCGGCGCCACTTTCGACGAATCGCTTGAAGGCATCATCCGCGTCTCGGTCGTGGCGACCGGCATCGACCGGGCGATCAGCGAAGCCGCCGAGCGCAACTTCCAGCCGGCCGCCAAGCCCGCTATCCGTTCCTCCGCGGCTGTTGCTCCGGCAGCGGCCGCAGTTCAGCCTGCCCCGGTGATGCAGGCACCGAAGGCCATCGATCCGATCGCGCAGACCATCAGGGAAGCCGAGATGGAACGTGAGCTCGAAATTCCGGCCCCGCGTGCCGCCGCCCCGCTCCAGCAGCCTGCTGCGCAGCAGGAAGTCTTCCGGCCGCAGAGCAAGATCTTCGCGTCTGCACCGGAAGTTCCGGCCATGCGTCCTCAGGTGCAGCAGCAGGCTCCGGCGCCGGTGATGAGCCAGCCGGTGATGAGCCAGCCCGTCCAGCAGCAGCCCATCCAGCAGCAGCCGGTCCGGCAGGAGCCGATCATCCGACAGGCGCCCGAACCGATGCGCATGCCGAAGGTCGAGGATTTCCCGCCGGTCGTTCAGGCCGAGCTCGATCACCGCACGCAGCCAGCTTCGGCGCATCAGCAGGAAGAGCGCGGTCCGATGGGCCTGCTCAAGCGAATCACCAATTCGCTTGGCCGCCGCGATGACGACGCCGTTGCCGCCGACATGACCTCCGTACCGCCTGCCGCTTCGCAGCAGCGCCGTCCGCTGTCGCCGGAGGCAAGCCTCTATGCGCCTCGCCGGGGCAACCTCGACGATCAGGGTCGTGCGGTTCCGCAGGCCCGCATGATGCAGGAAGACGACCAGCTGGAAATCCCGGCATTCCTGCGCCGCCAGTCGAACTGAGGCTTCGGTTCGACACCATTCATGCCCGGGATTCAGGTCCCGGGCATATGCGTTTTTCAGCCCGGAATTTCTGAGCGATATCAATCGTGTGACTTCGTAACAAAACGAAAGAAACAGTGATTTGGATTGGAGCGCCGGCGCACGTAAGTATGGTGCAACGAAACTGCCGTAGGAGTCCTCTGGACGAGGCTCCTTCTGCAGAATGAAAGATAACCGCGCCGTGGCACCAACCGCTGGAGCGGAAAAATAAAGGCAGATTTTATGGCAATTGGCTTGCTGGGTTTTCAAACGACGGTTTCGCGTCCTGTGACGCTTTCGGGTATCGGCGTTCATTCGGGCACGAATGTCTCGATCACCCTGAACCCGGCCGAAGCGGACACCGGGGTCGTTTTCCAGCGCCTGCATGACAATGGCGATATCACCGAACTGAAGGCTGTCTCCTCGCAGGTCGGCAATACAGACCTCTGCACCGTGCTCGGCTTCTCGCCGACACATTCTGTTGCGACGATCGAACATGTCATGGCCGCCATCTATGCGCTCGGCCTTGACAATGTCGTGATCGAGGTGCAGGGCGCCGAAATGCCGATCATGGACGGCAGCTCGCTGCCCTTCGTCGAAGCAATCGAGCAGGCCGGTCTCGTCTCCCTCGGCGTCAAGCGCCGCTATATCCGCATCACCAAGCCGGTGCGAATCGAGCATGGCGGCTCCTGGAGCGAATTCCGTCCCTATGATGGCATGCGCTTCGAAGTGGAGATCGATTTCGACTGCCCGCTGATCGGCCGGCAGAAGTGGGCGGGCGATATGAGCGCCGCCGTCTTCAAGTCGGAACTTTCCCGCGCCCGCACCTTCGGCTTCATGCGCGATGTCGAGCGCCTCTGGGCATCGGGTCATGCGCTCGGTTCCTCGCTCGAAAATTCCGTCGTCATCTCGGACGACAATACCGTCATCAACGTAGAAGGCCTGCGTTACGCCAAGGACGAGTTCGTCCGCCACAAGACGCTCGATGCGGTCGGCGACCTGTCGCTCGCCGGCGTCCAGTTCATCGGCTGCTACCGGTCCTATCGTGGCGGCCACAAGATGAATGCCAATGCTTTGAAGGCGCTGCTCGCCGATCCCTCTGCTTACGAGGTGGTCGAGACCTCGACGCCACGCCAGCGCGTCGCCGCTCGTGAACTGATCGCCGTCAGCGCTTCGGAATTCGCTCCCTGGTCGGCATGACCTCCAGCATATTCTCAAGACCAGGCCGCCTCTTTCCCGGAGGCGGTTTTTTTATGCCCGATCGCACCGGCGACAATAGGCATTTCTCGCAGATGCGCGGCTGCAACAGGTGGGCAAGAAGATGAAAAAGCAGGCCAATCCGGCGGCGGCCGCCACAAAAATGCGTTAATGCCTTACCATTGCGTTGCTCTTGATGCACATTTATGGCTAGAAACGCCAGCGAGGCGTGGCTGCCGTAGAGCGAGCGGCGGCAGTGGGGTTCTTTTGAATGGGTTATGCAGGATCTGAAGGTATGATGAAGACAGCGCGCGCTTTGTTCGCATCGCTTCTGGTGCTCAGCGCAGGCGCCTCGATCTCCGGCTGCCAGTCGGATCCCGACATCGACATCACCAAACTCGGC
This sequence comes from Rhizobium aethiopicum, assembly GCF_900094625.1. Lineage (GTDB taxonomy): Bacteria > Pseudomonadota > Alphaproteobacteria > Rhizobiales > Rhizobiaceae > Rhizobium > Rhizobium aethiopicum. The sequence continues at coordinate 373,375 of NZ_FMAJ01000002.1, forward strand.
CTCGAAACCGATCCGCCTGACGTGCTCTACACCCAGGGCCTGGCCAATATGAAGGCCGGCAATATGGCGGAAGCGGCGCGCAAGTTCGATGCGATCGATCGCGAGAACCCGTTCTCCGAATGGGCGCGCAAGGCGCTTGTGATGAGCACCTTTGTCAAATACCGCCAAGGCAAGCTCGATGATGCGCTTGCTTCGGGCAACCGCTACATGTCGCAATATCCGAAATCCCAGGATGCCGCCTATGTGCAGTATCTCATCGGCCTCACCTATTCCAAACAGATCGTCGACGTCACCCAAGATCAGCGCGCCTCGGCCAAGACGATCGAGGCGATGCAGGCCGTGATCGACAACTATCCGAACTCCGAATATGTCGACGACGCGCAGGCGAAGATCCGTTTCGCGCGCGACCAGCTCGCCGGCAAGGAGATGCAGATCGGCCGCTATTATATGGAGCGGAAGGAATACCTCGCCGCGATCTCGCGCTTCCGCATCGTCGTCGAGAAATATCCGAACACGAACCAGATCGAAGAGGCGCTGGCCCGTCTCGTCGAGGCTTATTACGCGATGGGCATCGTCGACGAGGCGCAGACCGCGGCAGCCGTTCTCGGTCACAACTATCCGGACAGCCAGTGGTACGCCGATTCCTACAAGCTGCTGCAGACAGGCGGCGCCGAGCCGCGTGAAAACAAAGGCTCGTGGATCGCTGCGGCAGGCAAGAAACTCCTGCTCGGTTCCTAAGTCCGATGCTGATCCAGCTTTCGATCCGCGATATCGTCCTGATCGAGCGGCTGGATCTTGCCTTCGAGACCGGCCTTTCCGTGCTGACGGGCGAGACCGGGGCGGGCAAATCCATCCTGCTCGACAGTCTGTCACTGGCGCTCGGCGGGCGCGGCGACGGCGGCCTGGTGCGCCATGGCGAGGACAAGGGCCAGGTGACGGCTGTGTTCGACGTCGGTATGGACCATGGAGCCCGTACGCTCCTGCGTGAAAACGGCATCGACGACGAGGGCGACCTGATCTTCCGCCGCCAGCAATCAGCCGATGGGCGCACCAAAGCCTATGTCAACGACCAGCCTGTCAGTGTGCAGCTGATGCGACAGGCCGGCCAGTTGCTGGTCGAGATCCACGGCCAGCACGACGATCGCGCGCTTGTCGACACTAATGCCCACCGCAACCTGCTCGACGCCTTCGCCGGGCTTACCGATGAAGTTTCAGATGTCTCTCGGCTGTATCGTTTGTGGCGCGACAGCGAGCGGACGCTGAAAAAGCACCGCGAGAAGGTGGAAAGTGCCGCGCGTGAGGCCGACTATCTGCGTTCCTCCGTCGATGAGCTGGAAAAACTCTCGCCACAGGACGGCGAGGAGGACGAACTCGCCGAAAGCAGGCAGAGGATGATGAAGGCGGAGCGAATCGCCGGCGACATTGCCGAAGCCTCCGAATTTCTGAACGGCAATGCCTCGCCGGTGCCGCATATCGCCTCGCTAGTGCGCCGACTGGAGCGCAAGAGCCATGAAGCGCCGGGGCTGCTCGAAGAGACCGTGACGCTGCTCGATGCCGCGCTCGACCAGCTTTCCAATGCGCAGATGGAAGTCGAGGCAGCGCTGCGCAAGACCGAATATGATCCGAGGGAGCTGGAGCGGGTGGAGGAGCGGCTCTTCGCGCTGAGAGCCGCGTCGCGCAAATATTCCGTGCCCGTCACCGAGTTGCCGGCGCTGGCGGTGCGCATGATCGCCGATCTCGCCGATCTCGACGCGGGCGAGGAGCGGCTTGCGCGTCTGGAAGCGGAGGTCGGCTTGGCGCGAGAGAATTACGATTCGGCGGCGCGCTCGCTTTCCGAAAAGCGTCATCAAGCCGGCAAAGCGCTGGCTGCCGCCGTGATGGCGGAGCTGCCGGCGCTGAAGCTCGAACGCGCGCGTTTCATGGTGGAGATCACCACGGATGCGCAGGAGACCTTGGCCGAAGGCATCGATATCGTCGAGTTTCATGTCCAGACCAATCCTGGTACGCGCCCCGGCTCGATCATGAAGGTCGCCTCCGGCGGTGAACTGTCGCGTTTCCTGCTGGCGCTGAAGGTGGCGCTCGCCGACCGCGGGTCGGCGCCGACGCTCGTCTTCGACGAAATCGACACCGGCGTCGGCGGCGCGGTGGCCGATGCGATCGGCCAGCGGCTGAAGCGGCTGTCTGAGCGGGTGCAGGTGCTCTCGGTCACGCATGCGCCGCAGGTGGCGGCAAGGGCGGCGACGCACCTGCTGATCTCCAAAGGGCCAGCGGCCGAGGGTTCAGAAAAGATCGCCACGCGCGTCGCGGCGATGGCGCAGAAGGATCGCACCGAAGAGATCGCCCGCATGCTGGCCGGCGCCTCGGTGACGGAAGAGGCGAGGGCGGCGGCGAAGCGGCTTCTGGCGGGTAACGGCTGATCGTGAGAACCGGCAGCGTTGCCCTTCTCGCTATGTGAATCATACCCGACAGCGGTGGCCCATTGCCATGCGGATTTTCCATTTTAGCGATGATCCCGATATCACCGTGTTCGAACCGCGCCCTGTCCGAATACCCTCCATCCGCCCGCCCGGCAGGGAATGGCTGAACGGTCCGCTCGTCTGGGCGATCGATGGCGATCACGACTTCATGTATCTCTTTCCACGCGACTGCCCGCGCATCCTGCTGTGGGCGACAGCAGAGACGTCGGAGCCAGAGCGGCGGCGCTGGCTGAGCGATTGGCGGGCCTGTGGCCTTCATCGAGCGTCATTGGCTGGAACGGCTCGAAGCGGAGACGATCCATCGTTATGAGATGCCGGCTGAGGATTTTGAGGATCTCGGCGATGCGGGCATGTGGGTGTGCCGCGGATGCGTCATTCCGATGGAGCGGATTGCCGTCTCACGGCTCGATCGGGAGTTTGCGCTGCGCAGGGTGGAGCTTCGGGTGGTCGACAGCTTGCGACCGCTGAAGCGCCTGTGGGACACCAGCCTGCATGTCAGCGGCATCCGGCTGCGCAATGCGAGGGATTGGGAGTAGGGCGCGGAGGGCGATCCAATGCCATGGATTTGGGCGATGCTCCGATGTGCCAACGCCGTCCGGACCCTAGAATTGGCGCGGACGCTACCTCACTCTCCCTCATTGCTGTGCTCGTCACAGGAATCCAGTGCGACCAAGTCCTTGGGCGCGAGAGACTCTGTTCAATGTCGTATAAGTCATTCTCCGCGCAGACGCGCGGTGGCTGGATTGCTGCGTCATCCTCGGGTCAAGCCCGAGGACAGGAATGAGGGCGGACGGGTAGCGATTGGCCTATATGCTGGAGGCATCCGTGCTGCTGAGGACTGGAAGAGAGTGATCTCGACATATATGCAGGCACCCTTTTCATCCGGTAATTTTGCTCTAAAAACAATGCAGATTTCTGGCCAGATTCTCTGGAGTGATGTTGCATGTCCATCGAAGATTCCGCCGCCGACACGTTGACGATCGAAGAGGCTGCCGCCGAACTCGAGCGGCTGGCGAAGGAGATCGCCCATCATGATGCGCTCTATCATGGCAGGGACCAGCCGGAGATCTCGGATGCGGATTACGACGCGCTGAAGCGCCGCAACGATGCGCTGGAAGCGCGATTTCCCGAGCTGATCCGTGAGGACAGCCCGTCGCGGCGCGTCGGTGCCGCGCCTTCCGTCACTTTCTCGCCTGTCGTCCATGCGCGGCCGATGCTGTCGCTCGACAACACGTTCTCGCAGGAGGACGTGCAGGATTTCGTCGCCAGCGTCTATCGCTTCCTCGGCCGGCTGCCGGACCAGTCGATCGCCTTTACCGCCGAGCCGAAGATCGACGGCCTGTCGATGTCGATCCGCTACGAGAACGGCAGGCTGACGACGGCTGCCACGCGCGGTGACGGCACGACGGGGGAGAACGTCACCGCCAATATCCGGACGATCGCCGAAATTCCGAGCCAGCTGCCGAAGGGCGTTCCCGCGGTCGTCGAGATACGTGGCGAGGTCTATATGGCCAAGAGCGACTTCCTGGCGCTGAACCGGCAGATGGAAGCGGAGGGCAAGCAGACCTATGTCAATCCGCGCAATACGGCGGCCGGATCGCTGCGCCAGCTCGACGCCAAGGTGACCGCGAGCCGCAAGCTGAAATTTTTCGCCTATGCCTGGGGCGAGATGTCGGAAATGCCGGCCGATACTCAATTCGGCATGGTCCAGACCTTCAAGGACTGGGGCTTTCCGGTCAATCCGCTGATGAAGCGGCTGAATTCCGTCGCCGACATCTTAGCTCATTACGATGAGATCGGCCTCGAGCGTCCGGATCTCGATTACGATATCGACGGCGTCGTCTACAAGGTCGATAGCCTGGAACTGCAGCAGCGCCTCGGCTTCCGCTCGCGTTCGCCGCGCTGGGCGACGGCGCATAAATTCCCGGCCGAGCAGGCCTTTACCGAGGTCGAGAAGATCGAGATCCAAGTCGGCCGTACCGGCGCCTTGACGCCGGTGGCGCGGCTGAAGCCGATCACGGTCGGCGGCGTCGTCGTGACCAACGCCACGCTGCACAATGAGGATTACATCAAGGGCATCGGCAATAGCGGCGAACGCATCCGGCCGGAGGAACACGATATACGCGAGGGCGATACCGTCATCGTCCAGCGAGCCGGCGACGTCATTCCGCAGATCCTCGACGTGGTGATGGAGAAGCGGCTGGCGGAGGCGAAGCCCTATGAATTCCCGAAGACGTGCCCGGTATGCGGTTCGCATGCCGTGCGCGAAGTGAACGAGAAGACCGGCAAGATGGATTCCGTGCGCCGCTGCACCGGCGGCTTTATCTGCCGGGCGCAGGCAACGGAGCATCTGAAGCACTTCGTGTCGCGCAACGCCTTCGATATCGAAGGGCTCGGCTCGAAGCAGATCGACTACTTCTTCGAAAACGAGGACCTGTCGCTGCAGATCCGAACCGCGCCCGAGATTTTCACGCTGGAGAAGCGGCAGCAATCCTCGCTCACCAAGCTGGAGAATATCGACGGCTTCGGCAAGGTCAGCGTCGGCAAGCTCTATGCGGCGATCAACGAACGGCGCAGCATTGCGCTCCACCGCTTCATCTATGCGCTCGGCATTCGCCATGTCGGCGAGACCACGGCGAAGCTCCTGGCACGTTCCTACGGCACCTATGAGGCCTTTGCGACCGCGATGAAGGAGTCCGCACCGCTTTCCGGCGATGCCTGGAACGACCTGAACGCCATCGAGGGCATCGGCGAGGTCGTGGCGCGCGCCATGGTCGAGTTCTACAAGGAGCCGCGCAATGTCGAGGTGATCGGCCGCCTGCTCGAGGAGGTCACGCCCGCGGAGGCCGAACAGCCGGTGACTACAGGCAGCTCGGTGGCCGGCAAGACCGTGGTCTTCACCGGCTCGCTCGAAAAGTTCACCCGAGACGAGGCGAAGGCGAGGGCCGAAAGCCTCGGCGCCAAGGTGGCGGGATCGGTGTCGAAGAAAACAGACATCGTCGTCGCCGGCCCCGGCGCCGGCTCCAAGCTCGACAAGGCCCGCGAACTTGGCGTCCAGACGATGGACGAGGACGAGTGGCTGGCGTTGATCGGCGGGTGAAAGACCGACGTGGAGCCAGCCTTTCCGTTTCAGCCTCTCAGCCGCGCCATCGTATAAGCGTCGACATACTCGCCTGCCCGGTAGGCGAATGAGCGCAGAAGCCCTTCCTTTTCGAAACCGAATTTCTCGTAGAGGGCGACCGCGGCCTCATTGTCCGTATAGACGGTCAACTCCAGCCGCTTGATGTCGAGCCAGTCGTCGGCGGCGTCGACCATGGCGCCAAGCAGAATGCGGCCGAACCCGCGGCCGGTGAAATCGTCGTGCACGCCCATGCCGATGCTGGCGACGTGCTGTCGGCGGCCGCCAAGGCGGTTGAGGCCGCCATTGCCGACGATCTTGCCGTCCAGGGTGACGACGAGATTGAGCGCGCCCGGCGAGGGATTTTCCATGTTCTTTCGGACCTCTTCGACCCTCTGGTACGGCGGCCGCAACGTGCCGGCGCGATAGCCCGGCAAATTGATGAGATCGGTGATCTCCTCGGCATCGGAAAGACGTACCGCCCGCACGGCGACACCGTCCGGCAGGCGCGCTCGGTCGCCAGGTTTATTCTGTTGGTTTTCAAACATGGGATGCTCTCCTTGGGTTTAGGGAGGAGAGCCGGCTTTTCGAAACCCTGCTCGCCTCGGCAGGGTTCTCGGGATGATCGAACGGCTAGTGACGCACCATCGCTCCCGCGTACCCCGGAAGGGTCGTGGCGATATGATGCATGGTTGATGTCACAGAGTTGATCATGCGCGGAAGTTTCCCCATCCGCGTGCAGATGTCAACAGGCCGCAATTTGCCTTCGCCTGCGGCTATGATTATTCCAGTAGGGAAGACGATTCGGATATTGCCGTTGAAGACCATCGCTATCGATTTCGAGACAGCCAATGAGCAGCGCGGCAGCGCCTGTTCGGTCGGGCTTGCGTGGATCGAGGACGGGCAGGTGACGCGGGTCGAGGAACGCTTGATCCGACCGAAGCAGATGCGTTTTTCCGGAATGAATATCGCGATCCATGGCATTCGGCCGGAGCATGTCGAGGATGCGCCGGAATTTCCCGAGGTTATGGACGAGTTCCACGATGATATCAGGGGCGCGACGATGATCGCTCACAATGCCGCCTTCGATTTCAGCGTATGGCGGGCGAGCCTCGATCTCTACAGGCAATCCTATCCCGAACTAACCTATCTCTGCAGCCTGAAGATGGCGCAGCGGATCTGGCCGCATTTCCTCTCGCACCGGCTGAACCTGATCGCCGAGCATCTCGGCCTGCGCTTCATGCACCACAATGCCGCCGAGGACGCGGCGGTCTGCGCGGCAGCGGCGATCGAGATGGCGAAGGCGGTGAAGGCGAAAGCCGTGGAAGCGATCCCGGCGCTGATCGGCATGACGCCGGGGCGACTGAGTGCGAAGGGCTATGCGCCCTGTACCTGCCGGAAGGTCTGAACCTTCTCCCGCAACGGCGATTCTTGCAAAGCCTGGGTGCATGCTTATCTAGAATGCGGATCATCCAGGGAGCCGCCATGTCCAAGCTCAGCAAATTTTTTCTCGCCGCGTTTTCCTTCGCCGCTATTTCCGCAGGCACCGCCTCGGCCGAAGTCGTCGGCAAGGTTGGAGTCGACTGGATCGGCAATGACATCATGGTCGAGGCTGTCTCCGATCCTGAGGTGAAAGGCGTCACCTGCCACGTCACCTATTTCGATCGCAGCCTGATCGATCGCTTCAAGAACGGCAACTGGTTCGAAGATCCCTCCAACAATTCCATCGCCTGCCGGCAGACGGGGCCGATCGAGATCGGCAACATCGACCTGTCCAAGGATGGCAGCGAGGTGTTCCGACAGGGCATGTCGCTTATCTGGAAGACCCTGGTCGTCAATCGGATCTACGACAAGACCAACGACACGCTGATCTATCTCGCCCATTCGCGCGAGTTGACCGATGGTTCGGCGAAGATGTCGATCTCGACTATTCCGCTTTATGGGCAGAATGTGGCCTGGAAGAATGGGAAGCCGTAGGCTTCTGCGCTTCGATCAAAGACCCCGCCCCAAACCCCTCCCCACAAGGGGGAGGGGCTTAAACTGCCGCACAGGCTTTCTAGTTCTTCGATGTTTGGGGAGAAGCGAGGTAGAGCCACGGGTTAGTCCCTCCCCCTTGTGGGGAGGGGTTGGGGAGGGGTTTTTATAGATCGGAGACCATGCCGCCGTACCCTCGACATCAAACGAAAAAGGCCCGGACTAGCCGGGCCTTTCAATATCAGTATAGAGAATATCAAGCCGCCTGATTCAGCTCGTCGGCAATGACAGTGTCGAGGTTCAGGAAGCAGACCATGGTCTTCTCGAGCGCGACGATGCCGCGGCAGAAGGCGCGCTGAGCTTCCGGGATGATTTCCGGCGGCGGCTGCAGGTCTTCGCTCTTGATGGTCATCATGTCGGAAACCTGCTCGACCAGCAGGCCGACCAGCTTGCCGGCGATGTCGGTGACGATGATCGCCGAACGCTCGGAGGGCTCGGTCATCTTCATGCCGAGACGGCAGGCCATGTCGATGACCGGAATGACCGCGCCGCGCAGGTTGATGAGGCCGAGAACGTAGGGCGGGGTGTGCGGCATCGGCGTCACCGGCGCCCAGCCGCGGATTTCGCGGATGGCCATGATGTCGATGCAGAATTCCTGGTCGCCCAGGTGGAACGAGACGATTTCGAGGTAGGCGCCCGACTGCTTGATGGCGTTGTTGTTCATGATCAGAATTCTTCCCAGTTGTCCCCGGCGGGAGCGGCGATGGCTTTGGCGGCGGAACCGCCGTTGAATGCGCCCGCGACTTTGCCCATCAGGCTGCGTGCGGGCGAAGGTCTCGAATGCGAGGCGGCGGTTGCCTCTCGCGGCGTTTGCCGGGCGCTCATGCCCTCGCCGATTTTGAACTGCTTGACCAACTGCGTCAGGTTTTCGGCGTCGGTAGCGAGCGTATGGCTTGCAGCGTTCGTCTCTTCCACCATGGCCGCGTTCTTCTGGGTGACCTGATCCATCTGGCTGATCGAAGTATTGATTTCGTTCAATCCAACTGATTGTTCGCGTGCAGAGGTTACGATTGATTTAACGTGCTCATCGATGCGAAGAACATCTTCGCCGATCTGGCGCAACGCCTCGCCGGCGGCCGTCACCAGCTCGCCGCCGGTCTTCACCTCGTCTCCGGATTTTCCGATCAACGCCTTAATATCCTTGGCGGCACCAGCGGCACGGCCGGCGAGTTCGCGCACTTCCTGGGCGACGACGGCAAACCCTTTGCCGGCCTCGCCGGCGCGTGCGGCCTCGACGCCGGCGTTGAGCGCCAGGAGGTTCGTCTGGAAGGCGATTTCGTCGATGACGTTGATGATCTTGCCGATCTCGCGCGAAGCGCCTTCGATTCGCTGCATTGCGGCCATCGCATCGCCGACGACGATGTCGGACTTGGCGGTATTCTGCCGGGTATGGGTGACCATGTGGCCGACTTCCTCGGCGCGGTCGGTGGCGTTGCGGACGGTGGCGGTGATCTGGTCGAGAGCGGCCGATGTCTCTTCCAGGGAGGCGGCCTGCTGCTCGGTGCGCTTGGCGAGATCGTCGGCGGCGGCGCGCATCTGGCGGCTGTTCGCCTCGATCGAACTGCTGTTGATGGCGATGTCGCTCATTGCCTTGCGCAGCGTCGCGGTCGTCTGGTTGAAGTCCAGGCGGAGGCGGTCGAGCTCTTCGCGGAACGGCTGCTCGATCGTCACGGTCACGTCGCCGCCCGACAGGCGGGTGAGGCCGGCCCCGAGGGCGGTGACGGCGGCGTTCAGGGCTTCTGCATCGGCAAGCTTGGCGGCTTCGCGGGCATGGTGCTCAGCATCGCGGCGTTGCCTGTCGGTCTGGGTCCGGGCTTCAAGGTCGCGCTTTTCGATGGCGGCGAGGCGGAAGCCGTCGGCGGCGCGGGCCATTTCGCCGATCTCGTCGCCGCGGTTCTTTTCTGGAACCTCGCTGGCCAGGTCGCCTTTCATGATGCGCTGCATGCTCTGGCGCACGGCGCCGATGCCGCGCCGGATCGAGCCGCCATGGACATATTGCAGGACGGCCATGGTGAGGATCGCCAAGACACCGAGGCCGACCTGCAGAATGAGGGCCTCCCGCGATACGGCATTGGCGAGATCGACATGCTCCTTGGCGAAGACGTTGCCGTCAGCGGCGAGTTTGTCGAGCGTTGCGGTCAGATCCTTGCCGGCGCCGTCGATCGCGTCGTCGATCTTGTCGAATTCCGCATCGGGAGCTCCCTGTTGAACCAGCGCGATCAGATCGACCTGTATCGCCTTGCCGATTGCGGCGACATCGGCGTCGTAGTTCTTCAACAGCGCCTCATCGTGCATTTCTCCGGCAAGAAGGCGCATTTCCTTTGAGCCGCCGGAAAGAGCAGTCAGTGAATCGCCGATCAGTTTGATGCGCGCAGGCTCGACGACCTTGCTATCCTTGTCGACAATGATGTCCATCGCAGCCAAGACCATTGTCAGATTCGCAAGCCGCATATCGCCGAGATGATTGACGCTTGCCTGGATCTCGGTGGCGCGGTGCAAGGCCGCGTCGACCCGCATATTTTCGTACCAGCCGATGCCGAGCATCGTGCCGAAACCGACGAAGGCCGCGCCGCCGAGCGTCCAGAGCCGCTGGCTGACCGACAGGCTCTTGCGCACTGCTGAATTCGTCATGAAATGACCCCTTCACAAACCGCTCGGGTTTATGTTTTTCCTATCCTCATGCGGACGTCCGGGGTTTTCGCCACTCGGCAGACTTCATGTCAAAACGGCTCAATCGCCGTACGCAATGCTAAATATAGAGATGACGATTTAAGCCTTTCCTAATGATGTTTCTGTTGAAATTATCTGTTCCATTTGACGGCAAGTGGTTCAAACTCTGCCGCTTTTTGGTGGACGCCAATTCCGCTTCGATGGGCTTTCCGTAGCGAACGGTCTCTGCCCGTGAAACAATTAATCACGGGTCAAAAAACATATTCTTGAATTGCGCCCCTTCCGCCGTGACTATAATCACGCGGGCAGCGCGGCCATATCTGCCTGGATCGAGGAGCACGCCAATGAAGACATTCCGCATCGCCGTCTGGGTCGGTGTTCTGATACTTGCCGGCGTTCTCGGCGCGGCCAAATTCTACCCCATGAAGCCCCAGGACGTCGTGGCGGAACCACCCTTCGGCGTGCCCTTCACGCTGGTTTCGCAGAGTGGTCAGCCGATCACCGAAGAGTCGTTGCGCGGCAAGCCGACGGCGCTGTTCTTCGGCTTCACGCATTGCCCGGAAGTTTGCCCGACGACCCTGTTCGAGTTGAACGGCTGGATGGAGAAGGTCGATCCCAAGGGTGACAAGCTGCAGGCTTATTTCGTGACCGTCGATCCGGAGCGCGACACGCCCGAGATCATGAACGAGTACGTCTCCAATGTTTCCAAGCGCATCACCGGCATCTCAGGCCCGCCCGATAAAATCGCCGAGGTGATCAAGGGATTCCGCGTCTACGCCAAGAAAGTACCGGTCGACGAGAAGGATCCGAACGGGGACTATACGATGGATCATACAGCGTCAGTCTTCCTGCTCGATTCGGCCGGGCGGTTTTCCGGAACGATCGCCTATGGCGAAAACCCGGACACGGCGGTAAAGAAGCTGGAGAATCTCGTCAACAAGGGGTGATGGCTTCAGCGTCATTAGGCGTTGGCTCGACCGGTGGCGGGCAGGAAAACGGGAAAGACCGCCTATCGTGAGTGAAATCCGCCTTTACGTGTCAACGACCGAAATCGAGGCAGAAGCGATCCTCGACCTTCTGAGCGAAGTCTTCGGCGAAGAAGACTTCGCTATCGGCACGACCGAAATCGATGAAAAGAAAGATATCTGGGAAGCCTCGGTCTATATGATGGCCGAGGAGGAGGCGGATGTCCGCTCCCGGGTGGAAGCGGCACTGAAGGCCGCCTTTCCCGATGCTCGGCTGTTGCGGGAGGTCATCCCCGAGGTCGATTGGGTGGCGAAATCGCTGGAAGGGCTGAAGCCCGTCAGAGCTGGGCGCTTCCTGGTGCACGGATCGCATGACCGCGACAAAGTCCGCCCCGGTGACATCGCGATCGAGATCGATGCCGGCCAGGCCTTCGGCACTGGTCATCACGGCACAACGGCCGGCTGCCTGGAGGTGATCGACGCCGTCATGCGTTCGCGCCCGGTCTCCAACGCACTCGATCTCGGCACCGGCAGCGGCGTACTGGCGATCGCTGTGCGCAAGCTCAAAAACATCCCGGTGCTCGCGACCGACATAGATCCTATCGCCACGCGGGTGGCGGCCGAAAACGTTCGCCGCAACGGCATTGCCTCGGGCATCGCCACCAGGACGGCGCCGGGTTTTCATTCGACGGCATTCTCGGAACATGGTCCCTTCGATCTCATCATCGCCAACATTCTCGCCCGGCCGCTGATCCGGATGGCGCCAAAGCTCGCGACGCATCTTGCGCCGGGTGGTTCGGTGGTTCTTTCGGGGATTCTGGCCGCGCAACGGTGGAAGGTGATTGCCGCTTACAGCGGCGCCAGACTTCGTCACGTCAGGACGATCTGGCGGAATGGTTGGGTGACGATCCATCTGGATCGGCTTTGATCTTCTGGGTGCAGAGGCGAGGGGGTGCCCTGCATCGGACGCCTTGCTTGAGGCAGGGCGCCTCCTCCTTTCCTTCATCCCTGTGCTCGTCACAGGGATCCAGTCACCGCGCGTCTTTGCGCTTCTCATAAAAAACGAGTCGCGTTTGAATGCTCGGAGGCAAGAAAGCACTCACCAAGGCAAAAGAAAAAGGCGGTGCCGGTGGCACCGCCTTGGACCGGTCTATCCGGCCAATACCCGCGAGCTCGAAGGAGGAGGAGCGCTCGAGCGGGCTCTACTGCATTCCAATGGGCCGGTCCGGGAGGGAGGAGACGGACGGGCTTTCAAGCTTAGAACGCGTAGCTGGGGGCGCCCTGGTGGCGCGTGACGCGCTGGCCGGCGCCGAGCAGCTTGAGGCTATCCTCATTCTGCGGGCGGCGGGCGCCGATCACGTGACGCACGGTCTGGCGTTCGCCAGCCTGCACCGGGCTGCTGTATGCGAAGCGCGAGAGAGAGGCGGTCATTTCGAAAAATCCTTTGTTTGCTGGTTCATCCGAACCGTTCGATGGCGTCTATATAGCTATTCTGAAATGCGGAGGCAGAGGGTTTTGCTCATGGGAGCCATGCGACTAATGCATAAAGCGTGCCAAATTAACTTTTCGCGTCACAGTTCCGTCAAAATGTTGAGCGCCCGCAGCGGTTTCGACTCGTTTCGTCTCTTTTTCTCCCCATCGATTGAAATTTCGGTAACATGGCCGCCATCCCGTTAACCGGATTCGTTTCAACCATTCGGATTTCCAGCATGTTCCAGTCTTTCGAGGTCACCTCCACGCCGCAGTTCGGCAGGGAAAGGGTTTCGGCGTTGCGCGCCGGTTTCGATTCGCTTGGCATCGATGCCTTCCTCGTGCCGCGCGCAGACGAATTCAACGGCGAGTATGTTCCGGCCTGCTCCGAGCGCCTGGCATGGCTGACGGGCTTCACGGGTTCGGCGGGCATCGCGCTGATCCTGCGGACGCAGGCAATCGTCTTCGTCGACGGACGCTATGTGACGCAGCTCGCCGAACAAGTCGACGGCTCGGTGTTCTCGGGCGGCGATCTCGTCAACGAGCCACCGCATGTCTGGCTTGCCGCAAACGGAACCAAGGGGCTGAGGCTTGGCATCGATCCCTGGCTGCACGCGGGCGCGGAGGTACGGCGCCTGGAAAGGGCACTGGCGCAGATCGGCGGGACATTGGTTTTCCTGCCGCACAATCCGCTCGATCGGCTCTGGCACGACCGGCCGGCCGAGCCGCTCGGCGCGGTCAGCATTCAGAACGTCGCCCAAGCCGGCGTGCTGGCGACCGATAAAATCGCGACGATTGCCGCCGATCTTTCGAAGAAAAACCTCGCGGCGGTGCTGATCGCCGATCCCTCCTCGGTTGCCTGGATCTTCAATATCCGCGGTGCTGACGTGCCGCACACACCGCATCCGCTGGCGCGCGCCATCATCCATGCCGACGGGCGGGCCGAACTCTTCCTCGATAAGCGCAAGACAAGCATCGAGCCGGAGGCCTATCTCGGGCAGATCTGCGCGCAACTGCCGCCTTCGGCGCTGGAAGAGAGGCTCGCGGCGGTTTCCAGGGATGGCGGCCGCGTACTCATCGATGCCGATATCGCCTCGCACGCGCTGGCGGAGATCATTCTAAGGGCTGGCGGCGAAGTGGTGGAGGGCACCGACCCCGCCAAGCTGCCGCGCGCGGTAAAGAACGATGTCGAGATCAACGGCTCGGCCGCTGCACATCTGCAGGACGGGGCAGCGGTGGTGGAATTCCTCTATTGGCTGTCGCAGGAGAGGCCGGGCACGGTCAGCGAGATCGCCGCCGCCGAACATCTGGAAGCCGTGCGCGCCCGTGTCGGCCAGAGCATGCAGAACCCGCTGAAGGATATTTCCTTCGATACGATCTCGGGCGCCGGCGAACATGCGGCGATCATGCATTATCGCGTAACGACTGAGACCAACCGGATGATCGAGGCAGGCGAACTCTTCCTGATCGATTCCGGTGCGCAATACATCAACGGCACGACGGATATTACCCGCACCGTCGGCATCGGCACGGTTTCAGAGGAGCATCGCCGTTTCTTCACAATGGTACTGAAGGGAATGATCCAGATCAGCACGGCGCGTTTCCCGAAAGGTACGCGCGGCTGCGATCTCGATCCGCTGGCGCGCATTGCGCTTTGGCGCGCTGGGGCCGACTTTGCTCACGGCACTGGCCATGGAGTCGGCTCCTATCTCTCGGTGCATGAGGGGCCGCAGCGCATTTCCCGTCTCTCGACGCAGGAATTGCTGCCTGGCATGATCCTTTCGAATGAGCCCGGTTATTACCGGCCGGGCAGCTTCGGCATCCGTATCGAGAATCTGATCTATGTGCGCGGCGCCGAGGAGATCGAGGGCGGCGACATGCCGATGCTCGGCTTTGAGACACTGACCTTCTGCCCGATCGATCGCAGCCTCGTCATCCCCGAGCTTCTGACCCATGACGAACTGCACTGGTTCAACGACTATCACCACCGCACGCGCGAGGCGCTAATGCCGCTCATCCATGATCACGACGTTCGAGCATGGCTCGAAAACGCGACGCTGCCGCTCGAATACTAGGAAAGAGCGGCGAAGGGCCGCCTTTCTGGCTACAACGAGTAGCGCCATGCCATGACGACAGTCCAGGCGCCAACCAGCATCCATGTATGGGAAATGCGCAGGCCGATGACGAGTGCGACGATCAGCGCCAGCTTCGTTTCCCAGCCGCCGATAAAGAAGGCAGGGGCGACCAGCGTCGTCAGCACGGCCGCCGGTACGGCGTTCAGTGCTGCCTCCATCCGCGGCGGGATGCTCTTCATACGGGTAATGAGAATATAGCCGCCGATGCGGGTCGCGAAGGTGGCAGCCGCCGCCGCGAGGATGACCAACGCCATGTGAAGGTCGAATTCCATGGCTCAAACCTCGTGCACTTCGGACTGAAGGGCGTCGGCTTCGAGATCGGGCTCCTGCGGCGGCGGCAGCAGGGCGGCAAGCACGATGCCGGCCGCCGCACCGAGACTTACATGCCAGGGCGAGCCGACATAGCGATAAGCCAGCACGGAAGCGACCGCGCTGACAAGCGCCACGGGCAGGAAATTATCGCGCTTGCGGAAACCGAGGACGATGCCGAGGAAATAGGCGGGCAGCAGGATATCGAGACCGATCGCCTTCGGATCGCCGATGAAGCTGCCGAGCATGCCGCCGGCAATGCTGATCAGCACCCAGGGGATGTAGATGATGATGCCGAAGCCGAAATACCATGCGAAGGTGAGCGGCTTGCCGGCTTCGCCACGCTTCACCGCTTCGGCAAATTGCGGATCGACGAGCAGGAAGAAGGTGAAGAACTTCTGCAGTGGGGTGAAATGGCCGATGTAGCGGGCTAAAGCCGCCGAATAGAGCACGTGGCGGAAATTGACGGCGAGGATCGACAGCACGATCAGCCAGGCTTGGACATTGTGGCCGAAGAGTTCGATGCCGACCATCTGGCTGGCGCCGGCATAGACGGTGGCGCTCATGAAGGCGGCTTCTGAAAGCGACATGCCGTTTTCGACCGCAAGCGCCCCAAAGAGAGCACCGAAGGGCGCCGACGCCAGCGCAACGGCGGAGCCGCCTCGCAAACCTTCAATGAAGTCAGCGCGATTCATGGGAGTATCCTGTTGGAAATTCAGCTTTTCCTTATGGTCTATGGCTTGCTGCGGCAATTGAATTTCGTTGATTGACCAATCGATTTCGCTGAACCATCAAAGCCCTGACCGCACCGGCCGAAAGGGACTCCCATGAAGAAGATCGAATTTTCGAAAGAGGCGAAGGCGACGATCGTTTCCAGTATTCGCGGCTATTTCGAGACGGAGCTCGACCAGCCTATCGGCGCGCTGCCGGCCGAGTTCCTGCTCGACTTCTTCGCCGAGGAGATCGGCGCCCATTATTACAACCAAGGCCTTCGCGATGCACACGCAGCCCTTCTCCGAAAGATGGAGGACCTGGCGGAGGACATCTATCTCATGGAGCGTGACGAGAAGAGCAAGACCGTTGGACAGTAAACAGGCAGCGGCGTTTCAGCCCTCGCGCTTCATTCGCTCCCGGCGGGCGATTTCGGCTTGTGAAGGTTCCTGCATCGCAAAGCTGCCGGTTTTGACCTCGCCCGCACGCTCGTAGACGCTCATGATAACTCCGGTCGTGGACACTGCGCTTGTTGTCAGCTTCAGCGCCTGCGGCTTGGCGCCATCGGCGAACAGGCGCTTGCCGGGGCCGAGAACAAGCGGGAAGGTCAGAAGCCGGAGTTCGTCGATCAGGTCGTGCGCCAGCAAGGTCTGCAGCAGGCCACTACTGCCCTGTGTTAGAAGATCCGGGCCATCCTCCTGCTTCAACCGGGCGATTTCGGCCGCAGCGTCGCCGCGAATCGCGATGGAATTTTCCCAGGCGAGCGGCTGCGTGGAGGTGGTCGCGACATATTTGGTCGCGGCATTGAAGACCTTTCCGATCGGGTCGTCCTGACCGACGAAGGGCCAGTGCGCTGCGAAGATCTCATAGGTCTTGCGGCCAAGCAGCAATGCGAATGGACTGCTGAAGATCCCGCCCATGAACTGGCCCATCGGCTCATCCCAGTAATTGACGGTCCAGCCACCAAGGCTGAAGCCGCCGGTCGGATCCTCCTGCGGCGCGCCCGGCGCCTGCATGACGCCGTCCAGGCTTACGAAGGCTGCGGTCACAAGCTTTCTCATTCTCATCTCCCATGGTTGTTGTGTTCAGAGCCAAGGACGGATCAAGCTGGGGCCAGCCGACATGCCTGGGAACTTTTTGTGCCATCGCTGACGCCGCCGCCAGCGCTCGAGACGCGGAGAAGCGGCGCAAAGCTCAATCGGGGCGAATGTTTTTTAACACCAAATTATCGGGGCGCCCGTATCGTCGCCACATTTTCCGTCACCGGGCTGCGTCAATTGGCTGTGATTGTCTCTGATATCCATGAACGTCGATCAACCATGCTCGGCAAAGTGTCGATCTTTCTGCTGTGGTTGGTGCTGGCATCCGCGCTATGCTGGTCGCAAGCGGTGTGGCGCGATGAGGTTCGCGCCTTGTCGCTCGCTCTTCAGGGCGAAAGTTTGATCGATATGCTTCGGCAGATGCATGGCGAAGGTCATCCTGCTCTCTGGTATATCCTGCTGCGCGCCGCTCATGGCGTGGTCGGCTCACCCGTCGTCCTGAAGATCGTCGCACTGACGGTTGCTACGGTTTCGGCGTACCTCCTTGTTTTCTGGCTGAAACTGCCGCTGTCGATCATGCTCCTGTCGTTGTTCAGCAGCTTTTCGATTTTCGATTACGCCGCGATGTCGCGAAATTACGGCATCAGCATGCTGGTGGTCTTCCTTATCGTTCTGAGCTGGAAGAGGGGACTACGCAACGGGATATTGATCGGCCTGCTATTTGCCTTGCTGGCAAATACCAATGTCCACTCGGTCGTCCTCGTCGGCGGCTTTCTCGCCTACTGGTTTTTCGATCTGGTTCTCGCGCGCCCAAGACCTCCCCTGTCGGCATTTCGGGCCTTTGCGACGGCAGCCGCCATTGCCGCGGCCGGTGTTGTTCTGTGCTTCCTGACCGTTTACCCGACCTTCAATGATGCGGGGCAGAACGATCTCGCGGGCAAGAATTTCGTTGTGCTTTTGCTTTCCGCCTTAACCGCGACCAGTTCCTATTTCATGGCGTTCTACCCTGACCGGATCCTTGAACTGGCCGTGGCTGAGCCATTGCTCGCCCGGATCTTCGCTGCGCTGATGGCGGTGCTGATCTATGGTAGTCTGTTGGGGTTGGCGAACCGGCGCCCGGCAATGTTCGCAGCGGCCCTGGTTCTGCTGGGGCTTTCGCTGCTTTTTACGCTCGTCTATCCAGGTAGCTACAGACATCAGGCGCTGTGGCTGGTCTTCATGATCGCGATCACCGCATTGACCACGCCGCCCCGGCCGGGCTCCGCCGATGCCGGCGGCACCGAGGCTGCCGGCGCCGGCGTGAGGATCGGACGTCTGTGCTTCATGATATTGCTGGCTCTGCAGGTCGCCTCCGGGATCGAAAAGGCCTATCAGTTCCTCTTCACCGACGTACCGCTGAGCCGGGCTCGGGATTTCGGCTCGTTCATTCAGTCTCGCCCTGATCTCAAGGATGCGATCATCGTGGCGGATCCCGACTACCTCGTGGAACCCTTGCCCTATTACGTTTCCAATCGCACCTATCTTCTGCGAGAGGAGCGGTTCGGCGCCATCGTGCGGTATACCCGCAGCGCCCGGCTTTCGCTGAGTCTTGCCGAGATCCTCCAGACGGCGCGGCAATTGCAGCGGAGCGAGCATGCCCCGATCGTCATTCTTCTTTCGCAGCGGCTTGACCGAATTGCCGCGCCCGTCTCATTGCATGAAAGTTACAATTGGCTGCTGTCTTTGACGCCAAAGGACATTTCCGCCTTCCGTAGCGAGACGACCCTCGTCAAGCGCTTCGGCCCTGTTGCCGGCAGCGATGAGACATTCGATGCCTATCTGTTGAAATAGTCAGGGATCGCAAGCTCATTCGCGCAAGGCATCCGCGCTTTTGATCACTGCGATGCCATGCGCCCGCATCTCGTCGATGGCGGCGGCAACACCTTCGGAGGTGATGCCGCGGCTGGCGTCCTCGATGAAGCGCACGCGCACACCAGGCATCATCTCGAGCGCGTCGAGCGCCGAGAATTTCACACAGTAATCAGTCGCCAGCCCGCAAACGTCGAGATCGGTGACACCCTGATCCTGGAGAAAATCGGAGAGACCGGTCGAGGCATCCCGGTCATTGTCCCGGAACGCCGAATAGCTGTCGATCCTGGGATCCTCGCCCTTCTGCTGGATCAGGTCGATCTCTTCCGATTTGAGCGCGGGATGCAGTTCGGCATCGAACGTGCCCTGGATGCAGTGGTCGGGCCACATCATTTGCGGCTTGCCGGACAGTTCTCCCATCTCGAAAGGGACGGTCCCCGGATGGGCGGATGCGAAGCTGCCATGGCCGGGCGGATGCCAGTCCTGGGAGGCGACGATCAGGTCATATCTGCCGCTGTCGATCAGCCTGTTTGCAACGGGAACCACCTTGTCGCCGTCCGGTACCGGCAGATTGCCGCCCGGACAGAAGCCGTTCTGGATATCGACGAGCAGCAGCGCTTTCATCAAGCCCAATCCCTTCGTGTTCTTGCAATGCAAATGCCGAATGCACCGAATACATCACTAGTGGATTTCCCGGCGCGGGCGCGCAAGTGTTAATTCTGGCACCAGCGGTAGCAGTAGCTCAAAAAAGTATTCGCTAATACAATCATGGCGATAGAGAGCGGAGGCTTTCCTCCGCAAGCGGCGGGAATGAGAAGGGTGCTTTTGCGTTTTGCGGATCGAGGCTCGCCGACAGAGGCTCTTTTTCGTGGCCCGCTCGGTTGCGGTTCAGCCGTTGCGGCGCCTCTCCGGCGGTGATGCCAGCTCGATCTTGCTCACGCCCGCAATTTCTGCCTTTCTTGCCCGACACTCAAGCCGGAACCGAAGCCATGTCCGAGCCTCAAGATGAAAAGATCGATGCGACGTTCCGCAACGGGTCGCTGACCGCGACCGGGATCATTCTCGGTTTCTCGCTGAATTTCATCAGTCTCTGGGTGTCCAACCCGAACGACTGGAGCCTTGTCGATCTGTTGCCGATGTCGTTTCTGACTGTCGGTATCGCCATTCAGGTGAAGGTGTTTGCCGATCTGCTGGCGCGTGACTCGCTGCTCGCCGCCAGATATGACCGGGCTCGGCGACTGTTCCTGATCGGGCTGTCGATCGTCGCCTTCGGAATGGGGATCGCCCTGCTGAACGATATTCTCGGGCTCAGCAGTATGCGGATGTTCGGGTGAGGCTTCCCCGCGCCATATGGCCGCAAGATCACACACGCTCGACGAAGCCGTCCAGCACCCGTTTCTGGCCGGCACGATCGAAGTCGATCGTCAGCTTGTTGCCTTCGATGCCGGTGATGTTGCCATTGCCGAATTTCAGGTGGAAGACGCGGTCGCCGAGGGTGAAGCGCGAGGGCTCGGAGGAAGTCGATTTCGCCACCAGCTCGCCGTCAATAGTGCGCCCCTTCGGGCCGCTTTCGCCATAGCCGATACGTTCGACGGCATGGCCGGAGCGGGTGCCCCAATTGTCGCGGGTGGCTTCGGTCTTGTTGGCTTGGGCGCGTTTCCAGCCCGGGGTGGAATAGGAGTTGGCGAAGGGTTCGGCCTTGTCGAAGCGAGACTGGCCGTAGCCGCCGCGGCCGTAACCGCCGTAGCTCTGCTCCATCTCTGCGACCTCGACATGGCTTTCCGGCAGTTCGTCGAGAAAGCGCGAGGGCAGGGTCGACTGCCAGAGGCCGTGGATGCGGCGGTTGGAAACGAACCAGATATGACAGCGGCGCTTGGCGCGGGTGATGCCGACATAGGCGAGGCGGCGTTCCTCCTCCAAGCCGGCGCGGCCGCTCTCATCGAGCGAGCGCTGGTGCGGGAACAGGCCTTCCTCCCAGCCGGGCAGGAAGACGGTATCGAATTCCAGGCCCTTGGCCGAGTGCAGCGTCATGATCGAGACGGCGTCGAGGTTCTCGTTTGTCTCGGCGTCCATGACAAGCGAGACGTGCTCGAGGAAGCCGCGCATCGACTCGAAGCTTTCCATCGAGCGGATGAGTTCCTTCAAGTTTTCGAGGCGGCCGGGCGCTTCGGCGCTCTTGTCGTTCTTCCACATGTCGGTATAGCCGGACTCTTCGAGGATCTGCTCGGCAAGTTCGGTATGGGGTGTGTTTTCAAGCAGTTCCTGCCATCGGCGGAAAGATTGAATCACGTCGAAGAGGGCCTTGCGCGCCTTCGGCTTCAGCTCGTCCGTCTCGATGATGTCGGCGGCGGCCGCCAGCATCGGGATGTCGCGGGCACGCGCATAATCGTGCAGCGCGCGCACCGTCGTGTCGCCGAGGCCGCGCTTCGGCGTGTTGATGATGCGCTCGAAGGCGAGGTCGTCGGCCGGCTGCGCCACCAGCCGGAAATAGGCCATGGCGTCACGAATTTCCAGGCGTTCATAGAAGCGCGGGCCGCCGATGACGCGGTAATTGAGGCCAAGGGTGACGAAGCGGTCTTCGAACTCACGCATCTGGAAGGAGGCGCGCACCAGGATCGCCATGTCGTTCAGCAGATGCTTGCTGCGCTGGAGCTGCTCGATCTCCTCGCCGATGGCGCGGGCTTCCTCCTCCGAGTCCCAGGAGGCGTGGACCTGCACCTTGACGTCATCCGGGTCGGTGCGATCGGTGAATAGCGTCTTGCCCAAACGGCCCTCATTATGGGCGATCAGATGGGCGGCGGCGCCGAGAATATGTTCGGTCGAGCGGTAGTTGCGCTCGAGCTTGATGACCTTGGCGCCGGGGAAATCCTTCTCGAAGCGAAGGATATTGTCGACCTCGGCGCCGCGCCAGCCATAGATCGACTGGTCGTCGTCGCCGACGCAGCAGACATTCTGCGGCTCGCCCCTGTTGCGCTGGGCCAGCAGCCGCAGCCACATATATTGGGCGGTGTTGGTATCCTGATATTCGTCGACGAGGATATAACGGAAGCGGCCGTGATATTCCTTGAGGAGATCCGGGTTCTTGCGGAAGATCGCGATCGGATGCATCAGCAGATCGCCGAAATCGCAGGCATTGAGGGTCGACAAGCGCGCCTGATAGGCGAAATAGAGATCGCGGCCGCGGCCATTGGCGAAGGCGCGGGCGTCGCCTTCGGGAATATCGGCCGGGCCGAGGCCCTTGTTCTTCCAGGTATCGATCATGCCGGCGAACTGCTTTGCCGGCCAGCGCTTGTCATCGAGACCGACGGCCTGGATCAACTGCTTGATCAGGCGGACGACGTCATCGGTATCGAGGATGGTGAAATCGGAACTGAGGCCGACCAGCTCGGCATGGCGGCGCAGCAGTTTGACGCCGATCGAATGGAAGGTGCCGAGCCACGGCATGCCTTCGACGGCGCCGCCGACGAGCAGGGCGATGCGCTCCTTCATCTCGCGCGCGGCCTTGTTGGTAAAGGTGACGGCGAGGATCTGCGAAGGGAAGGCGCGACCGGTATTGAGGATGTGGGCGATGCGTGTCGTCAGCACGCGTGTCTTTCCGGTGCCGGCGCCGGCGAGCACCAGGACCGGGCCTTCAAGTGTTTCGACTGCTTCCGTCTGCTCGGGATTGAGGCCGGCAAGATAATCCGGCCGCTTGCCGCCGTCGCGCGCCGCCATCGCGCGGGCGGCGATGCCGCCGCCGCCGGCGGGCCTTCCGGCAGCTGCGACGGACGGCTGCGGCTTGCGCGCCACTTCGCCCGGCTCTTCGTCGAAGAAGGGAATATCGTCGAAACCATTGCTCATGGCGCGTAATGTAGTGATTCGGGAAGGAAAGACCAGAAAAGATGTTCTGCTTTCATTCCCGAACCACCCCTATTGCAAAGGGATGCGTGCGGCAAGGCCGCCGTCGTGCGGCTGCAATTGTCGTGCGGGTGAGCGGGCGAAAAATTCTGACGGTAGCCTGTCGGAACCGGCGCCGAGCACACGTCCTTGAAGCATCGGACAAGAGTCCGGGATTCTCGCCAACAAGGAGGCTGTCAATGCCGAAGGTCATTTCAAATCTCTGGTTCGCGGAGCAAGCGCGTGAGGCCGTTGAATTCTACGTGTCGATCATTCCGGATTCCAGGATAGGACGCACCACCATACTTCCGGCGGAAACGCCGAGCGGGCCACCCGGCAGCGTCGAGCTGATCGAGTTCACGCTTGGCGACCAGGCCTTCCTGGCAATGAAGGCCGGTCCGCTCGACAGCTTCAACCATTCCTTTTCGATCGCAATCCTCCTGGAAAGTCAGGCGGAGATCGACCGGATATGGAATGCTTTCCTCGCCAATGGCGGCACAGCGGAGGCGTGCGGTTGGCTGAAAGATCGCTGGGGTCTTTCCTGGCAGATCGTGCCGCGCGTTCTCTCCGAGATGGTCGCCGACGACGATCGCGAGCGGGCAAAGCGCGTCACCGAGGTCATGCTCGGCATGGTCAAGATCGATGTGGCTGCGCTGGAAAAGGCGTTCAACAGCTAAGTGCCGGGCGGCACATGATCAGGGGGCGGGAATGGTTACGCTTCGTCGGTTTCCATCCTGCTGGAGCGAGCTGACGGCCCGCCGTCAGCAGCCGATTGCCGCTCCGCCCGGCAATCGCCGATTTTCCCAGCTCGAATCACGGGCGCTATTGCACACCTTTTTGACATTCATGTCACGTCGCTAAATGTGCTGATAGCGCAATGCGCCTTTTCTCAACTAAAATGAGAAACAGTTTCGTAGAGTAAAAAAATTACCGGTGCATGCACAATTTTGTGCATTGCTACAAACTGCCGGTGAGCGTCGAATATACCTACGAAACTATTGATTCTTAGGAACGCCGTGGCCATCTCGATGGTTATACGGCTTAGAGCCTACGGCATAACCTTAATGGAGGTCCCATGCTGAGTGAATCCGTATTCGATGCGTTCACACGCAGTTATGAAGCGCGCCGCGAAACCGACATGTCGGTTTCCGAATATCTCGATCTCTGCAAAACGGATCCGATCGCATATGCCAACGCGACCGAACGCCTGCTCGCGGCAATAGGCGAGCCGGAGATGGTGGACACTGCCAGGGACGCGCGCCTCGGCAGGATCTTCATGAACAGGACCATCCGGGTCTATCCGGCGTTTGCCGGTTTTCACGGCATGGAAGAAACGATCGAACGCATCGTCTCCTTCTTCCGGCATGCCGCGCAGGGGCTCGAGGAGCGCAAGCAGATCCTTTATCTGCTCGGCCCGGTCGGCGGCGGCAAATCGTCGCTGGCCGAGCGGCTGAAGCTGCTGATGGAGGTTCATCCGATCTACGTGCTGAAGGCGGGTGACGAGATCAGCCCCGTGTTCGAAAGCCCGCTCAACCTCTTCGACCCGGAGACGATGGGCTCGCTGCTGCAGGAGCAGTACGGGATCCCGCTGCGGCGGCTGAACGGGTTGATGAGCCCATGGTGCCTGAAGCGGCTCGACGATTTCGGCGGCGATATTTCCCGTTTCCGCGTCGTCAGGATACAACCTTCGCGATTGCGCCAGATCGCAATTGCCAAGACCGAGCCTGGAGATGAGAACAATCAGGATATCTCCTCGCTGGTCGGCAAGGTGGATATCCGCAAGCTGGAAACTTACTCCCAGAACGATCCCGACGCCTACAGCTATTCGGGCGGGCTCAACCGAGCCAATCAGGGCATCCTCGAATTCGTCGAGATGTTCAAGGCGCCGATCAAGATGCTGCATCCGCTGCTGACGGCGACGCAGGAGGGCAATTATATCGGCTCCGAGAATATCGGCGCCATACCCTTCTCCGGCATCGTCCTTGCGCATTCGAACGAGGCGGAATGGCAGACCTTCAAGGCCAACAAGAACAATGAGGCCTTCATCGACCGTATTTGCGTCATCAAAGTGCCCTATTGCTTGAGGGTGACGGAAGAACAGAAGATCTACGAGAAGCTGATCGAGGGATCGGAACTGGCGGATGCACCATGCGCCCCGGCAACGCTCGAAATGCTGGCGCGTTTCTCGGTTCTTTCGCGGCTGCGCAAGCATGAGAATTCGACGTTCTTCTCTAAGATGCGCACCTATGACGGTGAGAGCCTGAAGGAAAGCGATCCGCGCGCCCGCAGCGTCCAGGAATACCGGGATGCGGCCGGCATCGACGAAGGAATGGACGGGATATCGACCCGCTTCGCCTTCAAGGTGCTCGCCTCCACCTTCAATCACGACACCACGGATATCGGCGCCGATCCCGTCCATCTGATGTATGTGCTGGAACAGGCGATCCGTCGCGAGCAATTTTCCGACGATGTCGAGAAGCGTTATCTGGAATTCATCAAGGCCGATCTTGCGCCACGCTATGCAGAGTTCATTGGCAACGAGATTCAGAAGGCCTATCTTGAATCCTATGCGGACTACGGACAGAATTTGTTCGACCGATACGTAGACTATGCCGATGCCTGGATCGAAGACGTGGACTTCAAGGATCCCGATACTGGCCAGCTTCTCGACCGCGAGCTCCTCAACCAGGAGCTGACGAAGATCGAAAAGCCGGCGGGAATCGCCAATCCGAAGGATTTCCGCAACGAGATCGTCAAGTTCTCGCTGAGATCGCGGGCAGCCAACGGCGGAAAAAATCCATCATGGACGAGCTACGAGAAAATCCGGGAAGTCATCGAGAAGCGTATGTTTTCGCAAGTCGAGGATCTCTTGCCGGTCATTTCCTTCGGGTCGAAGAAGGATTCGGAAACAGAAAAGAAGCATAGCGAATTCGTCTCGCGCATGGCCGCGCGAGGTTACACGGAGCGGCAGGTTCGGCGCCTTGTCGAATGGTACATGCGCGTCAAACAGGCAAGTTAATGCGGAGCCATTATGCACATTGTCGACCGGCGGCTAAATCCGCGCGGTAAAAGTCTGGAAAATCGTCAGCGGTTCCTTCGACGCATGAAGGGAGCCGTGCAGCAGGCGGTGAAACGTTCTCTGCAAAATCGAAACATTCGAGACGTGCTCGACGGTGGGGAGATCAGCCTGCCGATCGATGGGATGGCCGAACCAAGCTTTCGAAGGGGTGTAGGCGGCATCGCCGACCACATCCTGCCAGGAAACCGGGCTTTCGTCGAAGGCGACATCATTCCGCGGCCGCCGGGCGGGAAGGGGGGAAAACCAAAAGATGCAGGCGAAGGCGACGGTGAGGACGGCTTCCGTTTCGTGCTGACGCGGGAGGAATTCCTCGATGTGTTCCTTGATGACCTTGAATTGCCGGACCTCGCCAAGCGGCGCCTAGCCGAAACCGAAGAGGAAACTCCGTTCCGCGCCGGCTATTCCGTATCAGGATCGCCCTCCAACATTGCCGTCGGTCGCACGACCAAGCTCGCAATGATGCGCCGTGTTGCGCTCGGCCGCCCACGCCGCGAAGAAATCGAAGCCCTGCAGCGGCAGATCGACGAATGTGAGGACGACGAGAGCCGTCTGGAGCTTGAGGCCAAACTCAAATCCCTGACGGAAAAAAGCCGGCGCATTCCCTATATCGATCCGCTCGACGTGCGCTATCGCCGGTTCGAAAACGAGCCGAAGCCTGTCGCGAAAGCGGTGATGTTCTGCCTGATGGACGTCTCGGGCTCCATGTCGGAGCACATGAAGGACCTTGCGAAGCGGTTTTATCTGCTGCTCTACCTTTTCCTCTCAAAACGCTACAAGAAGGTGGAAATCGTCTTTATCCGCCATACCGACAGGGCTGAAGAGGTCGACGAGGAAACCTTCTTCTACGGTCCGGCCACGGGCGGCACGCTCGTGTCCAGCGCGCTTGCGGCGATGAAAGGGATCATCGCTGCGCGATTCGATCCGTCGGAGTGGAATATCTACGGCGCCCAGGCCTCGGACGGCGACAACGCTCATTCGGACGGAAATCTGACCGGGCAGCTGCTGCGCGAGATTTTGCCGTTGTGCCAGTATTTCGCCTATATCGAGGTCGGTGAGGAAGGCGGCGATTCTACAGTATCGCGGTCGCCGCTGTGGATGCTCTATGACGGGATCCGTGCCGATCCGCTGCCGCTTTCGATGCGCAAGGTCTGCCGGCGCAGCGAAATATTCCCTGTTTTCCATGATCTCTTCCAGAAACGTGACGCACAGTCGAGGGTGACGCCATGACCATGACGGTGAGGCCAAGGGAGCGGCTCTTGTTCGAGGGAGCCGACTGGGACTTTGCAACGCTGCAGCGCATCCATGATGCGTGCGAGGAGATCGCGCTCGGTGAACTCGGCCTCGATGTCTATCCGAACCAGATTGAAGTCATCACCTCGGAGCAGATGCTGGATGCCTATTCATCAACCGGCATGCCGCTCTTTTACCGCCATTGGTCCTTCGGAAAACATTTCGCCCACCACGAAGCCTTCTACCGCCGCGGTATGCGCGACCTTGCCTACGAAATCGTCATCAACAGCTCCCCCTGCATCTCCTATCTGATGGAGGAGAATACGGCGACGATGCAGACGCTCGTCACCGCCCATGCGGCTTTCGGCCACAATCACTTCTTCAAGAACAACTATCTCTTCAAGCTCTGGACCGATGCGGAGGGAATCCTCGATTACCTCGATTTTGCCAAGGGTTATATCACTCGCTGCGAAGAGCGGTATGGCGAGACGGCCGTCGAACGAACGCTCGATGCGGCGCATGCACTGATGTCGCATGGGGTGCATCGATACGCCGGCAAGACCACCATCGACCTTCGTCAGGAGGAGAAGCGGCAGCAGGAGCGTCGCGCCCACGAGGAGCAGATGTTCAACGACCTGTGGCGCACGGTTCCAGCTGGCAAGGCGAAAAAGGCGGGTGACATCGGCTTGGAAAAGCGGCGTGCCGCGCTCGGTCTTCCGCAGGATAACATCCTCTATTTTCTTGAGAAATCCGCGCCGCGGCTGCAGCCGTGGCAGCGCGAAATCCTTCGCATCGTCCGCCACGTCGCGCAATATTTCCATCCCCAGCGGCAGACTAAGGTGATGAATGAGGGAACCGCCACCTTCGTCCATTACCAGATCATGAACCGGCTTCACGAGCGCGGGCAGATAAGCGACGGGAACTTTCTCGAATTCCTGAAGTCGCACGCCAACGTCGTCTTCCAGCCAAGCTATGACGATCGGCGGTTCTCGGGTTTCAATCCCTATGCGCTTGGGTTCGCGATGATGCAGGACATTGAGAGGATCGTCACCAGTCCGACGGAAGAGGACCGGACATGGTTTCCCGATATTGCCGGACGCGGCGATGCGATGGGGGTCCTGCGGGACATCTGGGCCAATTACCGGGACGAAAGTTTCATCAGCCAGTTCCTGAGCCCTAATCTTATCCGGCAGTTGCGGCTGTTCCACCTCTACGACGACCCGGAACAGACCGAAGGTGTTCTGGTTTCGGCGATTCACAATGAGCGCGGCTATTTGCGCATTCGCCGCCAGCTCTCCCGCGAATATGATATCGGCTGGACCGATCCGGCCATCGATATCGTCGACGTTGATCTCGCAGGCGACCGCCGCCTGCTGCTGCAGCATATCGTCATGAACGGCTGTTATCTGCAGGAAAACGACACGAAGCTCGTCCTGCAACATCTCGCCGATCTCTGGGGCTACGACGTGCTGCTTCAGGAAATCGACAGTTCGAGCACGGTCGCGAAGGAACATACGGCCACCCCGCGCAAGATTGTTCAATCATAACGGTTTCCCTTAAGGCGCCGGATTTGGGCGTTCGGGAGCCGGTGGCGGGTTGGTGAAGCTCTTGTTCGCTTGCTGAAGCCTTCGTAATCTGCCGCTGCTGCGATCGCTCCATCGATCTCCTTAACCGGATCGAGCCTTTGCAGCATCTGCGGGGTCAGACAGCACGGGGACGATTAACATGAGTGAAACGCGGCGCAAGCTGACGACGATCTTCTGTGCTGACGTGCAGGATTATACGCGGCTGATGGGGGCCGACGAGGAGGGGACGCTTGCGACGCTGAAGCGCTGCCGCGACGCGATGGGGAATTTGATCGAAAGCCATGGCGGTCGTGTCGTCAACACCTGGGGCGACGGATTGATCGCCGATTTTCCGAGCGTCGTCGAGGCGGTGCGCGCCGCCGTCGATACCCAGAACGAACTCGCAGGTTTCAATGCCGCCCGCCCGAGCGACGGGCGCATGCTCTTCCGCATCGGCATCAATCTCGGCGACGTGATCGTTGACGGCGACGATATCTATGGCGACGGCGTCAATATCGCCGCGCGGTTGCAGGCCTCCGCGGCGCCGGGCGGCATCGTCATCTCGAGCACCGTCTACGACCAGGTGCGCAACAAGGTGGCGGTCGGTTTCGAGTTTCTCGGGCCGCTGTTGGTGAAGAACGTCGAGGACGGCGTGCCGAGCTATGCGGTCAAAATCGGCGACGGAAGCGAGGAGGCGACACCTGACGAACGACCCGTTGCCCGGCCGCAGCCGAAGGCGGCCGTCACGACCGAAGCGAGGCCGGTGCCCGGCGGGCGAAGACTGTACGCCGCGCTCGGCGTCATCGCCGCCGTGCTGGTCGCTATCAATCTTCTCTCGTGGCAGGGTGTCTTCTGGGCGCGCTTTCCTGTGCTTGCGCTCGCCGTCATCGCCGCACTCGCCTGGAATCGCGACCAGAGCCGGTTCGACCGCAAGATCGCCGCGCTTGCGATCGTGGCGCTCGGTATAATCGGCATCAACCTCTTTACCTGGGAGGGCCGGTTCTGGGCAGTGTGGCCGATGCTGGGGCTGGCGGCGGCGATAGGCCTGCGATGGTCAATGCGCCGATAGAAGTCGGTCTTCATCGGGTGCTGCATAACTTGCCCCGATAACGAAATCTTCAAGACGTTTTCAAGGTCGTTCAAGCAAAAGTGAGCGACCGGATTATTTCCAATCTTCGCTGATATTACAAATCGGTAATGCCGGGTGCTTATGCTTGCCGTTAAGCTGCAAACGCGCGATATTGTCGCATCTAAACGGAATCTTGATGCCTGGGGTCCATAGCCCCGGGATGCCGATCCCGCAGCGCCTCTTTCGACCGACCCTGGTCCAACCTCGAGTCCCTCCGGAGACGTGAATGGCCTTTTGGAAGCAGTTTGTACTTTCGCTCATCGTTATCATTGCCGGCTTTGCCGCGTGGGTGTTTTTTGTGCCCGGAGCCGGCGATATGATGCGTGATGCAGGCATCCCCAACAGTGTCATTTCGATGATCGCGCCGAACGCCGAGGATACTGCGGATGCGGGTGCTTCCGCAGGGGCGGAGGGGCAGCCGCGTGGACAGGGCCAGGGACAGAACCGCCGCGGCGGCGGGCGCAGCAGCGCCATTCTCGTCGCGACGCAAGCCGTCGTCCATGGCGTCGTCAACGACCGGCTGAATGCCATCGGCACGGGGGATGCGATCCGATCGGTCGCTGTGACGCCGCAGGCATCCGGCACGATCCGCGAAATCCTCATCAAGTCGGGCGACAAGGTGGAAGCCGGCCAGGTGATCGCCAAGCTCGACAGCGAGGAGCAGGTGATCGCCCGCGGCCAGGCGGATGTGGCGGTGAAGGCCGCGGTCGAGAAGTCCAATCTCTATCACAACATCAAATCCAGCGTCTCGCGGATGGACGTCTTCGATTCCGAGATCGCCGAGCAGGGCGCGCGGCTGCAGTTGCAGGCCGCCGAGCTCAATCTCGCCCGGCGCAACATCACCGCGCCGATCGACGGCATCGTCGGCATCGTGCCGGTCAATATCGGCGACAATGTCACGACGACAACACCGATCGTCACATTGGACGACCGTTCCGAAATCCTCGTCGATTTCTGGGTGCCGGAGCGCTTTGCCAACACGGTTGAGGTCGGTCAGCCGGTCGAGGCGATGTCGGTCGCAAAGCCCGGGCAGTTATTTTCGGGCGTGATCGAGGCCGTCGACAACCGCATCGACGCGGCAAGCCGCACGCTACGCCTGCGGGCCAGGATCGACAACTCGTCCGATGATCTGCGCGCCGGCATGTCCTTCAGCGTCAGCATGAAATTCCCGGGCGATAAATATCCGGCAGTCGATCCGCAATCCGTGCAGTGGGATTCGCAAGGATCCTTCGTCTGGCAAGTGACCGACGACAAGTCGCACAAGGTACGGGTGAGCGTCGTGCAGCGCAATCCGGACTATATTCTAGTCAAGGCCGATCTCAAGGACGGCGACAAGATCGTGACGCAGGGCCTGCAGCGCGTGCGCGAGGGCGGGGCGGTGCGCGTCAGTGCCGATGTCGCGGCGAACGCGGAGGTCGCGACCCAATGAATGTGACCGAGATGCCTCAGGACCGAGCGTCGGGCAAACAGAGCTTCACCGCGCTTTTCGTTCGCCGGCCGATCCTGGCCTTGGTGTTCAACACACTGATGGTCGTCGCCGGCCTTGCAGCCTATGTCGGCGTCGAGGTGCGCGAGCTGCCGGATGTCGACCGTCCGGTCGTCACCGTGCGCACCACTTTCGACGGCGCATCGCCGCAGACGATCGACCAGGAACTGACCAAGGTGATCGAGGGCGCGGTCGCTCGTGTTAGCGGCCTGAAATCGATCTCCTCGACCTCTTCCTTCGGCCAGAGCCGGGTGACGCTCGAATTCTCCGATGCGATCGATCTCGCCGTCGCCGCCAACGACGTGCGCGATGCGATCGGCCGCATCACCCAGAACCTGCCCGACGAGGCGGATGCTCCGCAGATCGTCAAGGCGGATTCGGATTCCTCGGCGATCATGCGCCTTGCCGTCACCTCCACCAATCTCAACATGGACGACCTGACGCAGCTCGTCGAGAACGAGGTGATTGATCGACTGGCCTCGGTCGATGGCGTGGCGGACGTCGAGGAGTATGGCGACCAGGAGAAGGTCTTCCGCGTCGACGTCGATCAGGGGGCGCTCGCCAGCCGCGGGCTCACCATCGGCGACCTGACGAAGGCGCTCGACAATGCCGCACTCGACGTGCCGGCCGGCTCGCTGAAGAGCACGACGCAGGATATCGTCGTGCGCGCCACCGCCAACCTGCAGACGCCGGCGGATTTTTCCAATGTCATGCTGCAGGACCGCGTCCGGCTCGGCGATGTCGCGACGGTGACGCTCGGTCCGCGCGACGGCGATACGGCGCTGCGCTCCAACGGCAAGCCGGGCATTGGCCTCGGCATCATCCGCCAGGCGCAGTCGAATACGCTGAACATCTCGACCGGCATCAAGGCCGCCGTCGAGCAGCTGTCGAAGACGCTGCCCGAGGGAACGACGATTGCCATCACCAGCGATGACGCCGTCTTCATCCAAGGGGCGATCCATGAGGTGGTGCTGGCGCTGGTGCTCGCCGCCGTTATCGTCACCGCCGTCATCTATCTCTTCCTGCGTGACTGGCGGGCGACGCTGATCCCGGCGGTCAGCATGCCGGTGGCGTTGATAGGGACGCTGGCTGCGATCTACATGGTCGGCTTCTCGATCAACATCCTGACGCTGCTCGCCATCGTGCTGGCCACCGGCCTCGTGGTCGACGACGCGATCGTGGTGCTCGAAAACATCGTGCGCCGGCGCGCCGAAGGCATGGGGCCGCGCGCGGCCGCCGTGCTCGGCACGCGCGAAGTGTTCTTCGCCGTCGTCGCCACGACCGCCACTCTGGCGGCCGTCTTCATCCCGCTTTCGTTCCTGCCGGGACAGGTCGGCGGCCTCTTCCGCGAATTCGGCTTCGTGCTCGCCTTCTCGGTCGGGCTGTCGTCGATCGTGGCGTTGACATTATGCCCGATGCTTGCCTCGCGCATGCTGACGAAGCCGATGATCGAGGATCACGGCGCGCTCGGCCGTTTCGGCGGCGCGCTCGCCCGCCTCTACAAATGGGCGCTGCACGGCTGTCTCAACGCGCCCTTCGTCGTGATCTTGTTCTCAGTGATCTTCGCCGGCGCGGCGCTGCTTGCGTTCTCCACAGTCAAGAGCGAGCTGACGCCGGAAGAGGACCGGTCGCTGGTGATGATGCGGCTGACGACGCCGCAGGGATCGAGCCTCGAATATACCCGCGACAAGATGCAGCTCGTCGAGGAATATCTGCAGCCGCTGGTCGACAGCGGCGACATCCGCAACGTCTTCTCGATTTCCGGGCAGGGCGGTTCTTTGAATAGCGGCTTCATGGTGCTGACGCTCGCCCCTTGGGGAGAGCGTCACCGGACGCAGGCGGAGATCGTCGGCGACATCAATCAGGCGGCGGCCAAGGTGCCGGCGCTGCGCGGCAATGCCATCTCCTCCAACAGCCTGCGCATTCGCGGCGCCGGCAGCGGCGTGCAGATGGCGCTGGTCGGCAATGATCACCAGGCTTTGACGGCGGCAGCCGCCAAGCTGGTGCAGGCGCTCGACGCCACCGGCCAATACGATACGCCGCGCCTGACCAACGAGCCCAGCCAGGCGCAGGTGTCGGTGGCGATCGACCGTGAGCGCGCCTCGGATCTTGGCATCGACATCACGGGGCTTTCGACGGCGATCCAATCGCTGCTCGAAGGGCGTTCGGTAGTCGACGTTTTCGTCGAGGGCGAATCCTATCCCGTGCTGCTCACCTCGACGACACGGCCGATCGACGATCCCACAGATCTCGAAAACGTGTTCCTGAAGACCGGCGACGGCAAGATCGTGCCGATGTCCGTCATCGCTACGATGAAGGAAGGCTCGGTTGCGCCGCAGTTGAACCGCGAGCAGCAGCTCGCCTCCGTCGCGATCACCGCCGGCCTCAAGAACGACATGTCGCTGGGCGACGCCGTCAAACAAGTGACTGCGCTCGCCGAGCCGCTGCTGCCGCCGGGCGCGCGCCTGCTGCCGCTTGCGGAAGCCGCGACGCTCGAAGAGAACTCCAACGGCATGGCGCTGACCTTCGGCTTCGCCATCGTCATCATATTCCTGGTGCTGGCAGCGCAGTTCGAGAGTGTGCTCTCCTCGGTGATCATCATGTCGACAGTGCCGCTCGGCCTTGCCTGCGCCGTCTTCGCTTTGATCATCACCGGGTCCAGCCTCAACATTTACAGCCAGATCGGCCTCGTGCTTCTGGTCGGCGTGATGGCGAAGAACGGTATCCTGATCGTCGAATTCGCCAATCAGCTGCGCGACAGGGGCGAGGACGTGCGTGCCTCTATCGAGAAGGCTTGCGCGCTGCGCCTTCGCCCTGTGATGATGACGATGATCGCCACAATCCTCGGCGGCGCGCCACTGGTCTTCGCCCATGGCGCGGGTGCGGAAGCGCGCGTGGCGCTCGGCTGGGTAATCGTCGGCGGCCTCGGCTTTGCAACGCTGGTGACGCTGTTCATCACGCCGGTCGCCTATCTCCTGCTGGCTCGCTTCGCCAAGCCGCATGCCCATGAGGAGGCGCGCCTGCACGAGGAGATGTCGGTCGCGACAAGGCCGCGTCCGGCGCCTGACCAAGAGCAGCTGCAGGCTGCAGAATAAGCCTTTCGCCGAAATTGAATGCGCCGCCACGCCCGTCTGGCGGCGTTTCTCATGGTGTATGAAGTCTTGTGAAATAAGACAAATTTCGTCTGAAGATTAGCCGTTTGTTAAGTATAAGCGGTAATGATTGTGACCAGGAACCGCTTGGTCTTCTTCGTTTTTTTGAAGACTGCAATGCGCTGGAGACCCAGCGACCCCGGACATGAGTGTCTGCGCGGAAGGTTCATTTCTGTTCAGTTGCGTTCTGTTGTGTTTTTGGAGTTTTGTTCCGTGAGTCTTTATCAGCGCGTCTCCGTTGATGCGGCGCTCTATGTGCTGCGTGATATCAATCGCAAGATGACGGTGACGCAGAACCACATCACGACAGGCATGCGTGTCGCCAAAGCGGCCGACAACGCCGTGTACTGGTCGATCGCCACAACGGCACGCACCGACAACAAGGCCGTTTCGGCCATTCAAGACGCGCTCGGCGTGGCGGCTGCGACGATGGGCACCGCTTATACCGGTGTGCAGAACGTCATCGACGTCGTCTCCGAGATCAAAGCCAAGCTGGTTGCCGCCACCGAGGACGGCGTCGATAGGAACAAGATCAACGAAGAGCTCAAGCAGTTGCAGGAGCAGCTGCGCAGCGTTTCGGAGTCGGCGACCTTCAACGGCGACAACTGGGTGATCCTCACCAACGATGCGGCGCCGACGCAACCGCGCCAAATTCCAGCTTCCTTCATCCGCAATGCCGACGGCACGGTCTCTGTGGGCATGCTGAGCTACCATATCGACAATACGCCTGTCGGGGCCACGACTTCCAAGGATGCGCGCTACCTGATCGACGACCGCGCCACCGGTTCCGGCGAATACGGCGTGCTGACCTCGGCCTATTTTGCCACCGAGCTCGGGGCGGCGCAGAACTACGTGCTGATGACCAGCAAGAACGGCACCACCGCTGGCCAGGTCGTCATTTCACTATCAGCCACCACGACGCAAGGGCAGATCGGCCAGATGATCAGCGTTGTCGATGCCGCGCTGACGCAGCTGACGACGGTCGGCTCGGCCTTCGGTGCGCTGGAAAAACGCATCGAGCTGCAGAACGACTTCGCCACCAAACTGCACGACAACATCACCGCCGGCATCGGCAGGCTCGTCGACGCCGACATGGAGGAAGAGTCGAGCAGGCTGCGTGCGCTGCAGACGCAGCAGCAACTCGGCCTGCAATCGCTGAACATCGCCAACGCGACCTATGATACGGTCAGGCAACTGTTCCAGAATTTTTAAAAGTGTGATTGGACACTGGAGCGGTGCTGCGGTGCCCTAATGTCGATCTCCCGGCATATCGGCGGACGGTGTGCCACCCCACTCTCCCCCTCATTCCTCTGCTTGTGACGGGAATCCAGTGCGCCCAAGTCCTTGGGCGCACAAGACTCTCTCTTCCGGCGTGAGTCATTGACGGCGCAGACGCGCGGTGGCTGGATTCCTGTGACGAGCACAGGAATGAGGGGGAGAACGAGGCTCTTCCCCCGACCCACAAATAACTGGTGATATCAGCGCATTGCTGCAACATGGCTGCTGTTTCGGCGCCTGAATTCCCCTATCAAGAGAACATCTTCATTTTCTTGCCGTAATCCTTGCCATTTGCTCGCATCAGTTTTGAACGGAGACCATCCTGTCCATGATCAAGAAATTCATACTCCTGGCTGTCGCAGCAAGCTATCTCAGCGCCTGCACGACGACCGATCCTTATACTGGTGAGCAGAAGGTTTCCAATACGGCGGGCGGTGCGGCGCTCGGCGCGCTCGGCGGCGCTCTCGTCGGCGTTGCGGTCGGTGGCGGCGGGCACGGCAAGCGCAATGCGGCGCTGATCGGCGCCGGTATCGGGGCGCTGGCTGGCGGCGCGATCGGTAATTACATGGACCAGCAGGAAGCCGAGCTTCGCGCCCAGCTCGAAGGCACCGGCATCTCCGTCACCCGCCAGGGCGACAACATCATCCTCAACATGCCCTCGAACATCACCTTCGACGTCGACCAGGACGCGGTGAAGCCGGGCTTCTATCCGACGCTGAATTCGGTGGCGATCGTACTGCGCAAGTTCAATCGCACGCTGATCGACGTCAACGGCCACACGGATTCGACCGGCAGCCTGCAGCATAACCAGGACCTGTCGCAGCGCCGCGCCCTGTCGGTTGCCGATTATCTCGGTGGTCAGGGCATCGACCAGCGCCGCGTCTCCGCCGTCGGCTTCGGCCCGTCCCAGCCCGTCGCCTCCAACGCGTCGGAGGCCGGCCGCGCCCAGAACCGCCGCGTCGAGATCCAGATCGCTCCGATCACGCAGGGCTGAGCAGGCGCTCTTTCAGTCAGCAGAAGGCCGGGCAATCGCTCGGCCTCTTTCGTTTCTGCGTTTGCCTCACTGCTGCATCATCGCGCCCTTGGTGATCTTGTCGACGATCTTCTTATCGGCGCGCAGCGCGATGCCGACGACCTTGGCGTCGTCGGGGGCATATTCGGCGAAGACGGCGCGGTTGGCGGCGTCATGGCCGGTCGCAAACATCTCCTCGATAAAGATGGAGGAGGTCACCTCGCGCTCCAGCGCGCGGCGATGGATGCTTGATATCGTCGCTTCGTCGGCGGAAAGCACGATGATCGGCTGGATCGACAGCGGGTTGTAGAGATTGCCGGCGCGGTCCTTGTAAGGCTCTCCGATGATTTCAGGATATTGCCCGGCGATGCCTGTTGACAGGAAGGCTGTGACGTTCAGCTTCTGCCAGCCGGCAAGATTGTTTCGCAGGACGATCGCAATTTTGGTATCAAACATTACAGTCTCTCTCATCAGGGTATCGAAACGCGTTGAGCCAGGATCTAACGCCGCAGGTCTTCGAGGGTCTTGAACGTTTGTGCGAGCCGCAGGGGGGCAGCGGCATGTTGGCCGCGCCCGCCGGCAGCGGCATCCTGACTGCGCCCGCCTTTCCCGGCATCGAGCGCATCGAGGCGCAGTTTTCCGGCAATGTGTTCGAGCCGCACCGGCACGATACCTATGCGCTCGGCGTGACGCTGCATGGCGTCCAGGCCTTCACCTATCGCGGCGAGCGGCGCTTCAGCCTGCCGGGGCAGGTGATCGTTTTGCATCCCGACGAGGAGCATGACGGCGGGGCGGCGACCGAGGCCGGGCTGCATTACCGCATGCTCTACCTGGAGCCGGCGCTGCTGATGGAATGCCTTGAGGCGGAGAAGATTGGGCTGCCCTTCGTCGAGCAGCCCGTCATCGGGGACGGGGCCTTGGCGAAGGTGCTGCTGGGCGCGCTCGGCGAACTCGACCGCGAACTGGACGAGCTTTTTGTCGATGATTTCGTCAGCAGCGTCGCTTGCGGTCTGTCGCGACATTCACAGGTGCGCCGCCGACCCTTGGGCGCGGTCGCCTGGCGGCAGGTGAGGGCAGCGCGCGATTATCTGGAAGCACATGCGCTCAGGCCCGTGCGCTCGGGCGAGCTCGAGAAGATTACCGGCCTCGACCGCTTTACGCTGTCACGACATTTCCGCACGGCCTTTGCCACCAGCCCGCACCGATACATGCTGATGCGGCGCCTGCAGCAGGCTAGGGCGCTGATGGGTGCAGGCGAAGGTTTTGCCGATGTGGCGGCCGCGACGGGCTTTGCCGACCAGGCGCATTTCAATCGCCATTTCAAGAAAGCCTACGGTATCACGCCCGGCCAATGGGCCAGCCTTAGACGGGATTTTCCGCAAGGCCGGAGCGGCGCGCGATAAAGCGGGCAAGCGCCGGTCCGATCAGAAGAATGACGAGGAACCGGCCAGTCTGCATCGCCATCACGAAGGGCACGTCGACATCGCTTGAGGCAGCGATGATGGCGACCGAATCGGCGCCACCGGGGCTGGTGGCGAGGTAGGCCGTCAGCGGATCGATGCCGGCGAATATGTGAAGTGCGGCCGCCATGCAGCCGCAGAGCGCCATCAGCAACACGATGCTGGCTGCGACCCGCGGCAGGGCGCGCGCCACGTGGCTGATGATCGAACGGGTAAAACGCAGGCCGATGCTCCAGCCTACAAGCGCATAGGCGATGGCGAGCAGCCACATCGGCAGCTCGATCTTCAGCATCCCGATGCCCTGCAGGAAGGCGCCGAGAAAGAGCGGTACCATGATCATGCCGCCCTGGATGCGCATGCGGCGCACGCCATAAGCGCAAAAGCCGGCAAATGCGATGGTCGCCGCCAAGGCCGACCAGTCCACCTGGGGGAAGAGGACGAGCGGTGGCGGCTCGCCGCCGTCGGCCGCCACCCAGAGCCGCGAGATCACCGAAGCGCCGACGGCGACGAAGACGACGCGCTGATATTGCATGAAGGCGACGAGGCGGGCATCGGCGCCATAGGCTTCCGACATGATGACCATGGCGGAGGCCGCACCCGGCGAGGAGCCCCAGACGGCGGTCGTTCCCGGCAGCACCTGCCAATGCGTGAGGAGCCAGCCGAGACCGGTAGCGATGGCGATGACCGAGAAGACGAACAACAGGAAGAGCGGTGCGTCCTTCGCCATGGCGCCGAGAATATCAGGCGTGATGGTACGCGCCATCATCAAGCCGACGAGCACTTGGCCGAACTGCAGCGGCTGGAGTGGCACGCGGAGCCTTCCCTTGCCGACGGTCAGCGCCAGAACGATGGCGGCGACCATCGGCCCGATCAGTAGAGAGGCGGGTAAGGCAAAGAGTTCGAGAAAGACGGTGAAGGCTGTGGAAAGTGCGAGCAGCAGCGCCCATTTCGGCAGGCCGGCATCCCGCAGTAGGCGGCGTGCGTGGCTGAGTGGCATGAATCCTCATATCTTTCCCGGCCGGTACCAAGCCCTGAGGCTGAAGATGGGAGGAAGCTCCGGCATGACGAAGAGAGGCCGGCTCGAGGGCCGGTCGGCGCGGCCTCGGTATAGGCGGGTGCCGTGAGCCCGGTCAATTGCGAAATCTAACTTCCCGACAAACTGTCATGCGAATTTGATTCAAGCAGCCGCCTCAAACCCTTGTTATCTCACCAGAGTCGAACATGCTCCACGAGGAAATCGAGCAGAGCGCGCACACGCGCCGGCAGCGGTCCGCCCTGGCCCATATAGAGGGCGTAGAATTCTTCCATGTCGCGGGGATTGGCCTCTTCCAGCACCGGCACCAGCCGGCCGGCATCGATATCGGCGCGCACGGTGAAGGCGGCCAACCGGGCGATGCCGGCGCCGGAGAGGGCGAGATGCCGCATGGCCTCGCCGTCTGCAACCTGCACGCCTGGCGTGACCGCCACCGACACGGTGTCGCCGTCCTCGCGTAGCGGCCAGCCCTCAACGGCGCGGGCGTAGGAAAAGCCAATGCGGCAATGGTGGCTGAGATCGGAGACGCTGCGCGGTTCGCCATGACGGCTGATATAATCAGGAGAGGCGACGATGATCTTGCCGGTGGCGCCGAGCTTGCGGGCGATCAGGCTGGAGTTCTTCAAGGGACCGGTGCGGATCGCGACGTCGGCGCGCTCCTCCATCAGGTCGACGACCCTGTCGGTGTGGGCAATATCGAGCGTGACAGCGGGATGAAGCACCATGAAGGCAGGCACGAGTGGTGCGAGCACATGATTGCCGAAGGAGCCGCTGGTATTGATGCGGATGCGGCCCGAGGCCTGTTCGCCTGATGAAGCCTGCCGTTCGGCCTCGGCAATATCGGCAAGGATGGCGATGCTGCGCTCGTAGAAGGCGCATCCCTCCGGCGTCAGCTGCAGCTTGCGGGTCGAGCGGTTGACGAGGCGGGCGCCGAGGCGCGTCTCCAGCCGGGCGACGAGCTTGCTGACGGCCGATGGCGTCATGTGCCGCGCCGTGGCGGCTGCTGAAAAGCCGCCGCGCTCGACGACGCTGACGAAGACTTCCATTTCGCCCGAGCGGTTGATGTCCTGACGGCTCATGATGAATTCAAGTCACAGATGATATTCTGCTAGGCAATCTATATCAACGAGAAGGCCGGGTCTATCTCTGAGGAAACAAGGGAGTAGATCGATGGAGTACAGAAATCTCGGTGCATCCGGCCTGAGGGTGCCGGTTTTGAGCTTCGGCGCGGGCACGTTCGGCGGCAGCGGCCCGCTGTTCGGCGCCTGGGGCACTACCGATGCGGACGAGGCGCGGCGGCTCGTCGACATCTGCCTCGAAGCCGGCGTCAATCTCTTCGATACGGCCGACGTCTATTCGGCCGGCACCTCCGAGGAGGTGCTCGGCCAGGCGATCCGCGGCCGGCGGGATGCCGTGCTGATTTCCACCAAGACGGCGCTGCCGATGGGCGAGGGGCCGCAGGACTGGGGAACGTCGCGGGCGCGGCTGATCCGCGCGACCGAGGATGCGCTGGGCCGGCTCGGGACCGATTATATCGATCTGCTGCAGCTCCATGCCTTTGATGCCTCGACGCCCGTCGAGGAGGTGCTGTCGACGCTCGACGGGCTCGTCGCCGCAGGCAAGATCCGCTATGTCGGTGTTTCGAATTTTTCCGGCTGGGAGTTGATGAAATCGCTCGCGGCGGCCGAACGCTGGGGCTATCCGCGCTATGTCGCCCATCAGATCTATTATTCGCTGGCGGGGCGCGACTATGAGTGGGAGCTGATGCCGCTCGGCGCCGATCAGGGTGTCGGCGCCCTCGTCTGGAGCCCGCTCGCGTGGGGGCGGCTGACCGGCAAGATCCGCCGCGGCGAGCCGTTGCCTCGGGCAAGCCGGCTGCATGAAACGGCGCAATACGGCCCGCCAGTCGACGAGGAAAAGCTGTTCGACATCGTCGATGTCCTCGACGCCATAGGAGTCGAGACCGGCCGGACTGTGCCGCAAATCGCCATCAACTGGCTGCTCGGCCGTCCGACCGTTTCCAGCGTCATCATCGGCGCCCGCAACGAGGAGCAGCTCAGGCAGAACCTCGGCGCGGTCGGCTGGAGCCTGTCGAAGGATGAGGTCGAAAGGCTCGACGCCGTCAGCGCCGTCACCGCCCCCTATCCCTATTTCCCCTATCGGCGGCAGGAGGGTTTTGCGCGGCTCAATCCACCGATCGTCTGAGGCCCCGGGAAAAGGGGCTCGGCTATGACAACCGGCGTACAACAAAAGAGGAATGAAATCTTCTGCGAATCTTAACTGGACAGTCGCTTTGACTTGCCGCATACCCAGCCTGTCCTGCGGAACACGATATGGTTTCTGCGGAATGGCAGGGAGATCAAAGGGATGGCGCTGAAGGACGCAATGGCCGGAACACGCAACGAGGCGGGCATTGCCGCTGTGCTCGGCATTCTCAAGCAGAGTTTTGGCGAGCGCTTCCAGACGGGGCAGGCCTTCCGCGAACAGCATGCCCATACGACGACCTATATCCCGCCGCAGCTGCCCGACGGCGTGCTCTTCGCCGAAAGCGCCGAAGACGTGAAGATGGCGGTCAGGGCCTGCGCGACCCATAAGGTGCCGGTCATCGGCTTCGGCACCGGCTCCTCGCTGGAGGGGCAGGTCAATGCCGTCAATGGCGGTATTTCCATTGATTTCAGCCGCATGAATCGAGTGCTCGAAGTCAATCCCGAGGATCTCGACTGCACGGTCGAGCCTGGGATTACGCGCGAGGCCCTGAACATCCACCTGCGCGATACCGGCTTGTTCTTCCCGATCGATCCCGGTGCCAATGCCTCGATCGGCGGCATGGCGTCGACACGGGCTTCCGGCACCAATGCCGTGCGCTACGGGACGATGAAGGACAATGTGCTTGCCGTCACGGCCGTCACCGCCAATGGCGAGGAGATCCGCACGGCGCGGCGTGCCCGCAAATCCTCAGCCGGTTATGACCTGACGCGGCTTTTCGTCGGCGCCGAAGGCACGCTTGGCATATTGACATCGGTGACGCTGCGCCTGCAGGCGATCCCGCAGAAGATAGCCGGCGGCGTATGCGCCTTTCCGAGCATCAAGGCGGCTTGCGATGCTGTCATCATGACGATCCAGATGGGCATTCCGGTGGCGCGCATCGAACTGCTCGATGCCGTGCAGATGCGGGCGTGCAATGCCTATTCCCGGCTTTCTTATGCGGAAAGCCCGACGCTGTTCCTCGAATTCCACGGCACGGACGAAACCGTGCCGCTGCAATCGGCCGCCTTTGCCGAAATCGCGGCGGAATGCGGCGGCGGCGAGTTTCTTTGGACCGCCAATGCCGAGGAGCGGACGAAACTGTGGAAGGCGCGCCATGACGCCTATTGGTCCGCCAGGGCGCTGGCGCCCGGGCTTGCCGCACTTTCGACCGATGTTTGTGTTCCGATATCGAGGCTTGCCGACTGCGTGTCCGAAACGCAGGCGGATATCGAGGCGCACGGGTTGCTTGGCCCGATCGTCGGCCATGCCGGCGACGGGAATTTCCATGTGCTGTTGCTGTTCGACGACAAAAGCGCCGAAGACATCGCCATGGCCGAGAGCTTTGTGCAGCGTCTCAATCGGCGAGCGCTCGACATGGACGGGACGTGCACTGGCGAACATGGGATCGGGCAGGGGAAGATGGCCTTTCTGGAGCAAGAGCTGGGGGGAACAGTGGATCTGATGCGACAGGTGAAGCAGGCGCTCGATCCGGACGGCATCCTCAATCCGGGAAAGATTTTCCATCAGGGCTGAAAACGGAATATTCTCATGAACTTGGGCCTTGCCCCCGACATGAATAGCGCTAGTGTCGACAACAGAATCCCAAGCAGTGTCGGCAACCGAATCCCGAATGGAGACTCCTTGCATTGGTAGGCCGGTTCCTCGTCTTTCTGGGGGGAGTGATCGTCGTAGTGCTGTTTGTGGCGCTGCTTGCGCCGCTGTTCATCGACTGGACGGATTTCCGCAAGAATTTCGAGGATCAGGCAAGCCGCATCATCGGCAAGAAAGTCACCGTCCATGGCACGGTGGACGCCCGTCTGCTGCCGTTCCCGTCGGTCACGCTGCATGATGTGCGTGTCGGTCAGGAGGCTGACGGCACGCCGATCGTCAAGGTCGAACAGTTTTCCATGGATGCAGAGCTTGCGCCTTTCCTTTCGGGTGAGGCGCTGATCTTCGATATGCGCGTCGTCAATCCGAAGGTGCGCCTGAGATTGCTCAAAGACGGCACACTTGACTGGATGCGCGGCAGCCGCGCCGAAATACCGGCAAAAACTGTCGTTCTGGAAAATGTGCATGTCAGCGGCGGCGAGGTCGATTTCCTCGATGACCAGTCGGGCCGGGCGCGCCGCATCACCGGCTTGAATGCGGAGATGTCGGCCAAATCGCTCGCCGGCCCCTGGCGCATCGAGGGCGATGCGGCGCTTGACGGCGAACACGGCAATTTCTCGATCTCGAGCGGCCAGCCGGACGAGAAGGGCGTGTTGCGGATGCGCACGAAATTGTCGCCGGACAAACATCCGGTCAGTATCGATCTCGACGGCGAACTGAAGCTGGTCGACCGCAAGCCGAACTATCAGGGCCAACTCTCGGCGGCGATCGAAAACCGCAATAGCGCCAGATCCGCCAACAAGAACGAGCAGCCGCCGAGGGTCAAGGGGCGTTTCGAGCTCACCAACGAACGCATCCGGATTCCCGAATACCGGATGGAGATCGGCCCGACTGACGATCCTTATGTGATAACCGGGGAGGCGACTCTCGATACCGGCAACGCGCCGGAATTCCTGTTGACCGCCGACGGGCAACAGATCGACGTGAACCGCATCGGCAATCAGGGCGCGGCCGGCAAGACGACTCGGGATGCCGCGGTTTCGGCGCGCCAACGGCTGAATTCGCTGATCGATATTGTCGCGCAGGTGCCGATCCCGCAGGTGCCG
Source organism: Rhizobium aethiopicum (assembly GCF_900094625.1). Lineage (GTDB taxonomy): Bacteria > Pseudomonadota > Alphaproteobacteria > Rhizobiales > Rhizobiaceae > Rhizobium > Rhizobium aethiopicum. The sequence goes on from NZ_FMAJ01000002.1 coordinate 417,413, forward strand.
GGCAAGGCGAGCGTCAAGCTGCCGGCCATCGTAGCCGGCGACACGACGCTACGCGATGTGCAATTGGAGCTGCAGCCGGCCGGTACCGGATGGATGATCGACAGCGCCGTCGGCACGCTGCCTGGGCGCACGCAGGTGGAAGGCAAGGGCAAGCTCCTGCTTCAGGGCGAACCCTCGTTCACCGGCCAGATCGTGGTTGCCTCGAGCCAGCCAACGGGGCTTGCCTCCTGGCTGGCAGGCTCGGTCGACCCCGCCATCCGCCAATTGCGGCAGGCCGGTTTTTCCGCCAATGTCAGCCTGACTCACGAATTGCAGCGCTTCGAGAATCTCGAAATCGCTATCGGATCAGCGACGCTGAAGGGCCGGCTGGAGCGGCAGGCGATCTCCGGTCAGACGCCGACCTTGTCGGTGGCCTTGAACGGCGACACGCTCGATCTCGACGCGCTGCAAGCGCTGGCCGGGCTCGCGACAGGGCAGGAAAGCGGCGACAATGTCCTCGACCATAAGATCGCCGCACAGCTCAAGGCCGACAAGTTCACCGCCTTCGGGGTTGAGGCCGAGAATGTCGAAACCACCTTCACGATCGCCGACGGGGAGCTTGCCGTCGACCGGCTGTCAGCCAAGAATCTCGCGGGCGCCGAGTTGACGGCGACGGGCCGGGCCGAAGGCTCGCTGCTCGACTATAAGGGTACCGGCGAGATCACCTTCAAATCAGCCGATCCCGGTGGCTTTTTCACCATGCTGCGCGAGCATCTTCCACACCACCCGGTACTCGACCGGCTGGTGCGCAATGCCGGCTGGTACGGCAACACGGCGTTGCGCGGCGCGCTGACGCTCGGCGGTGACGAGGGCAATGCGCTGACGGTGACGCTGGCCGGCGTCTCGAACGGCAGCCGAGTCAATCTCGACTACCGCATGTCCGATCTCCTTGCGCTGACCGGCAGCGGCACGACGAGCCTCGAGGCGACGCTCGAGAACGCCGTGCCGTCGATCCTGTTCGGTCAAGCCGGACTCGATCCGCTGCCGGTCGATGTCGGCGCCAACGGTCGCCTGACGCTCAAGGTGAAGGCCTCGGGCAGCGATCCTGCCGACGCGGCGCTGACTTTTGCGACCGACCGGACCTCGTTTACAGCGAGTGGCAAGGTTGACGTGCGGCCGGAGAGCTTCATGAACGGCCAGATCGCGCTTTCGCTCGACAGCGCCGATATCGACCCCTACCTCATCATGAATGGCATAGCCCTGCCGCAGACCGGGACAGGCCTCCCGTTCGGGTTGCAGGTCAATGCCGCTGTCGATAGCGACAAGATCGCTTTGTCCGATCTCAAGGGACATGCGGCCGACAACGAGTTTTCCGGTGTGCTGACCTTCGACCGCAAGGCTGCAAAGACGACAGCCAGCGGCGAGCTGCGGCTCGCCAAGGCCGATGCCGGCTGGCTCGGCGAGGCGGTGTTCGGCCAGATCGTAGATCCCGCCAACGGCACCCTGTCGAAGGCGCCGCTGGGCTTGCCCACCTTCAAGGATCTCGACGTCAAGGTAAAGCTGTCGGCCAAAGAGTTCTGGCCCGGCCTGCCGGAAACGGCAGTGTCCGATTTCACCAGCAACGTCGCCTATAAGGGCGACGAGCTGCAGCTCAACGACATGGCCGGCAACTGGGATGGCGGCAAGCTTTCTGGCAATCTGCTCTTCACCAACGCCGACGGCACCGGTTTTCTGCAAACGAAGCTGGCACTTGCGGATTCCGACCTTGCCGGCGTCGTCTGGCTGCGTGACGGGGCGCCGATCGCCAACGGCAAATTCGGATTGTCGCTGTCGATGGAGGCCTCGGGCAAGACGGTCGACGAGATCGCCAGCTCGCTCAATGGTTCGGGGGAGCTGAGACTCGGCGATACAAACATACGCGGACTGAACCTCGCCATCCTGCCGCCGCTGCTAGCGGCGACCGACCCGATGCAGGAACAGATCAATGCCGGAAAGGTGCATCCGATCGTAGAGACCCTGCTCAACAACGGCGAGGCCAAGCTGCCGCCGCTCGGAATTCCCTTCAATATCGCCGACGGAACGCTCAGGGTGCAGAATGTGACCGTCGCCAACGATCTGGCTCGGGTCACCGCCGACGCGCAGATCGCCTTGCCCGAAGAGCGGATCAGCGCGACGGTCGGTATCGGCCTCAATCCAGGCCCGGAGGCGCTTCCCGGCGTCGAGCCGGCGCTGAGGCTAAATTTTTCCGGCATGCTGCCGTCACCCGGCAAGACGATGGACGTGACCGATATCACCAGCTATCTGTCGCTGCGTGCATTTGAGCGCGAGCGGCGGCGCGTCGAGCGATTGCAGGCGATCGTGCTCGAAAAGCAGCGGCTGCGTCGCGAGGTGGCGCTCTATCGCTTCAATGACGCCGAGCGCGTCAGAGCGGCCGAGATGGAGCGGCAACGGCAGGCGGAGGAAGAGCGGCTACGCGCACTGGCGCAGGAAGCGGCCGAGCAGAAGGCCGCGGCCGAGGCGGAGGCCGCGCGCGCTGCGGAAGCCAAGGTCAAGGCCGAGGCGCAGGCGAGGGCGGCCGCCGAGGCAGAAGCGGCCCGGCGCGGTGGGCAGACGCACCCCGGCCAGCTCGATTTCGACCAGGTGCCGGGCGTCCAGGCGCAATGACGACGCTTGGGGTTTGCGTCTCCTCAGACGTTTCAGATTTCTGAAGACGACCTCTGAGATCGTGGCGTGACCTCGTCATGCATTCCGTCACGACTGGCGGCCAAAGCCTGCCTTCGCCCAAGAAAGTACATGGAGCCGCAGCGCCGAGGACAGGTTGCTATCCGGCGGGCGGTGATCGTCGATCTCCGAGATCAGGGCGGCAAGCGATATCGAACGGCTTGCCGCAATCGTCTTCAGTTCGGCCCAGAATTCATCTTCCAGCGAAAAGCTGGTGCGATGGCCATGCAGTGTCGCCGAGTGCTTGCGGATCATAGCCGGTTCACATCGCAATCTGCTTTGAGGATAGATTGAGGGAAGTCGCGCAAGGGGCTGATCGCAGAGTCGTTTCCGGCTCTTCAGGCTTTGCGTGCAGCCTCATGCGCCGTCGTCATCTGTCTCGATCCGGCCGTCGCGGTGAGCTTTGTCGGCCTTCTCGTTCAGGCTGCGGGTGAGGTGCTTTTCGGCCTTGGTGCGGCCGAAGGAAATACGGTTCTGCTCGGCCTGTTTCTCCTTTTCGGAGCGGGCCTGCTTCTTGCGGAACTGGCGCAGATTAATGATTTCGGCGCTCATACGGGGCCTTCAATCCTTATGAAAAAGGGAGGCTTGGCCTCCCTTCGAAATCACTGCTTCTTGCGGAAGGAGTCGAGCGAGACGACGGAGCCTGGTTTCTTCTCTTCGCCGTCGGCCGGTTTTGCGCCGGCGGCTTCATCAGGCTTTCCTGCCGCGTCGACCGGATAAGCGGTAATCTCGCCGGACGGCAGCTCCTCGCCATCGGCGAGCGGCACGTCGAATTCGAGCTCGAAATTGACGGAGGGATCGTAGAAACCGCGGATCGCATTGAACGGAATGACCAGCTTTTCCGGAACGTCGGAGAAGGAAAGGCCGATTTCGAAATGTGTCTCGGTGATCTTCAGGTCCCAGAACTGATGCTGGATGACGATGGTCATCTGCTCGGGATATTTGGACTTCAGGTGCTGGGAGATGCGCACACCGGCCGCACCTGTCAGGAAGGTGATGAAGAAGTGATGGTCGCCGGGCAGACGGCCCGTCGCTGCTACCTCCGCCAAAACCTTGCGGATGACGCCGCGAAGTGCATCCTGCGCCAGAATGTCGTAGCGGATATGATCCTGCCCCATGCTTTTCCTGTCTTTCGTCGGTTCTGAAGTCTTTTCACAAGGTATATGGCACGTTCAGGCGCCTTGGGAAAGTCCGGAGCCGATTCAACGCTGAAGAGCAGCATACATGATTTCGTCAGCAGGGAGAAGGTGAAGGCTTCTGTTGCCAGGTGCCTTCGGACCCCGCCTAGAGGTGCGAACCACTAGGACTTTGATTGAAGTGTCACACCGCGATTAAGCAGCGAGACGAGCTTCCGCATAGTTGTCGTTTGCAACTACAATTTTAGCCCGATAACGGCGGTACAATGCCGAGCAAAAAGACGATCTTTACACCCTTGTCGATCCTGTTTCGCCCCCATCAAAAGCCGGCCTTCAAGGCCGCCGGTTTTTGGTGGAGGCGCCGGGTACCGCCCCCGGGTCCAATAGGTTTATTACACCGCTCGTTTATCGCCATAGCCGGCCCGAAAGCCGGCAGGGTTGATATAGTGATTTCCTCTGCCCAAGGAAAGGGCAAACGTCACAAAAGCTTTATCTCCGCCTGCAGAAATTGCGGGAAAACGTGCGCGGGCTGCTGGCTTCCCGCCGCCGAAGACTTAAATTGGGTGGAAACGGAATCAGTGCATCATGAAGCAATATCTCGATCTCCTCGCCCACGTGGTGGAAAAGGGCTCCGACCGGGGCGACCGCACCGGCACCGGCACGCGCTCGGTCTTCGGCTATCAGATGCGCTTCGACCTCGAAGAGGGCTTTCCGGTCCTCACCACGAAGAAGTTGCATCTGCGCTCGATCATCCACGAGCTGTTATGGTTTCTGAAGGGCGAGACGAACATCCGCTACCTCAGGGAGAACGGCGTTTCCATCTGGGACGAATGGGCCGATGAAAACGGCGATCTCGGCCCGGTCTACGGCGCCCAGTGGCGCTCCTGGCCGGCGCCGGATGGCGGTCATATCGATCAGATCGCCAATCTCGTCAAAGGCATCGTCAACAATCCGAATTCGCGCCGCCACATCGTGTCGGCCTGGAATCCGGCTGAGGTGGACCAGATGGCGCTGCCGCCCTGCCATTGCCTGTTCCAGTTCTACGTGGCCGACGGCAAGCTCTCTTGCCAGCTTTACCAGCGCTCGGCCGATATCTTCCTCGGCGTGCCGTTCAATATCGCTTCCTACGCGCTTCTGACGATGATGGTGGCTCAAGTTACGGGGCTCAAACCCGGCGATTTCGTCCACACGCTCGGCGACGCCCATCTCTACCATAATCATTTCGACCAGGCGAAGCTGCAGCTGACGCGCCAGCCGAAGCCGCTGCCTTTCATGCGGATCAACCCCGATGTGAAGGATATCTTCGAGTTCAAGTTCGAGGATTTCGAGCTGGAGGGTTATGAGGCCGATGCCAATATCAAGGCGCCGATCGCCGTCTGAACCTTTTGGATTTTAGCTTGCAGTGCATGCGTCCGCAGACTATGGACGTCTGGTTCGTAGTCGACAGGTAGATTGTGCGGTCTAAGTTAATGAAAAAAAACGAAAAGAGGGTGCGGATGCCATCCGCAGCGTCTATCGTTGCGCGCAGTTATCCGGACAAAATAATCGGTATCGAAAATGCACTTCCTTGGCATTTGCGCACCGATTTGCAGCTATTTAAGCAGCGTACTCAAGGTCACGCCGTAATCATGGGGCGGAAGACGTTTGAATCTATAGGCAAGCCTCTACCGAAACGAACCAATATAATATTGTCTCGGTCTGAGCCTGCATTTCTTAAAGAGTTTCCCGCGCTTAAGTGGGCAATCAATCCCGAGACTGCTTTGTTTTTGGCTGACGTCGAATCAATTATTTCTGGCAGCATGAAATTTTTTGTTATTGGCGGAGATCAGATATATAAAGTCTTTGAGAAATATATTAACAGTATATTCGTAACGGACGTATATTGTGGAAATATAAATGGTGACGCAAAATTTGAACTTGATTTCGGCCGGAAAGACGACGAAGCCAAGACCGAATGGATTATAAGATCTGAAGACGATTTTCCCAAGACAGAATTTGATGAGTATCCATTTCGAATAACTCACTATGTTCGCCGTAAGCCTTTCCATCGATATCGAGTGAAGGAGGAGCTTATGGGTCGGGAACCTGATTTCGCGGCTCTTCTTGAGCGTTATGAGGCTAGGCTGGAGCAAGCTGAGAGCGATCAGTTGGACTTCTTTGATTGAACCAACTGTGTGTAATTTGAGTCGATGAATACCGCTGGCGGTCACAACAGCAACTATTTTCCAATTAAATTGACCAAGTTTCTCACGCTGCGTTGAAAGCCGGGGCGGTGATACCTATAACGGTCACCAACGCATCCGCCGGTCGGCCCCCCACGGTCCCGGATGCGGGGAAGACTTAACGAACAACGAGGTTTTGATGCCCTGGAGCAATCAGAATGGCGGCGGCGGCCCTTGGGGCGGCGGCGGTAATAATCAGGGACCATGGGGCCAGGGGCCGAACCGCCCGCGCGGCGGCGGCAAAGGCGGACCGCCCGATCTGGAAGACATTATCCGGCGCGGCCAGGACCAGCTGCGCAACATCGTTCCCGGCGGTTTCAACGGTGGCGTGGCGGTGATCGTCGTCGCGCTGGTCGCCATCTTCTGGCTGATCCAGTGCGTCTACACCGTCCAGCCGGACGAGCGCGGCGTCGAGCTGCGCTTCGGCAAGCCGAGAGAAGAAATTTCCATGCCCGGCCTGCATTTCCGCATCTGGCCGATGGACGCGGTCGAGATCGTGAAGGTGACGGAGCAGCAGCAGAATATCGGCGGGCGCAACAACACCAATTCGACGGTCGGCCTGATGCTTTCCGGCGACCAGAACATCGTCAACGTACAGTTCTCGGTGCTCTACACGATCAATGATCCGAAATCCTATCTCTTCCGCCTCGAAAATCCGGCTGAAACGCTGCAGCAGGTTTCAGAAAGTGCGATGCGTGAAATCGTCGGCCGGCGCCCGGCACAGGATGCCTTCCGCGACAATCGCGGACCGATCGAAACCGAAGTGCGCAATATCATCCAGGATACGATGGATCGCTACGGCGCCGGCATTGCGATCAACCGCGTGACGATCGAGGACGTCGCACCGCCGCGTGACGTAGCCGATGCCTTCGAGGAAGTGCAGCGTGCCGACCAGGACAAGCAGCGCCTCGTGGAGGAGGCGAATCAATACGCCAACCAGAAGCTCGGCCAGGCCCGTGGCGACGCGGCCCGCATCCGTGAAGCCGCAGCGGCATACAAGAACCGGATCGTCAAGGAGGCCGAAGGTGAAGCGCAACGCTTCGTTTCGATCTACGACGAATATTCCAAGGCTCCTGACGTGACGCGGGAGCGGCTGTTCCTGGAAACCATGGAACAGGTGCTGAAGGGTTCCAAGAAAGTGATCATAGACGAAAAGGCCGGCGCCGTGCCCTATCTGCCTCTCAACGAGATCAACAGGCCGACGCAGCAGCAACAACAACAGCAGCAGGGAGGCTGAGACCCATGTCGAACAGACTTCCCGTAATACTGGTTCTCCTGGCGGTCGTGCTGGCTGGGATCTATTCCTCGGTCTTCGTGGTGAATGCCCGCGAGCAGGCCATCGTCGTTCGCTTCGGTGAAATCCAGTCGGTCAAGACCGATCCCGGCATCTATTTCAAACTGCCTTTCGCCTTTGCCGATGCCGACAGGGTGCAATACGTGCCGAAACAGGAGCTGCGTTTCGATCTCGACAATATCCGCGTCCAGGTTTCCGGAGGCGCCTTCTACGAGGTAAATGCCTTTCTTATTTACCGCATCAACGACGCGCGGCGTTTCCGCGAGACGGTCTCGGGCGACAGGGAGGCGGCGGAAGCGCGGCTTCGCACGCGCCTCGACTCCGCTCTGCGGCGAGTTTACGGCGTACGCAGCATCGAAGCCGCGCTTTCCCGGGAACGCGTGGCGATGATGCTCGAGGTTCGCAACGAGCTGCAGGCCGATGCGGAGACGCTCGGCATCACGCTCGACGACGTCCGCATCAGCCGCACGGATCTGACGCAGGATGTTTCCGAGCGTACCTTCAACCGCATGCGGGCCGAGCGCCTGGCTGAGGCCGAGCTGTTGCGGGCGCAGGGCACTGAAGAAGGCCAGCGCCGCCGCGCCATTGCTGATCGCCAGGTCGTGGAGTTTACCGCCGACGCACAGCGCGAGTCCGAAATCCTGCGCGGCCAGGGCGATGCCGAACGCAACCGCATTTTCGCCGAGGCCTTCTCCAGGAATCCGGGTTTCTTCGAGTTTTATCGCTCGATGGCGGCCTACTCGGCGGCGCTTTCGTCGCAGGACACGACATTGGTCCTGTCGCCGGATTCGGAATTCTTCCGCTATTTCAACAACGCCGCCGGCACCTCTCGGCAGACGCCGGCCAGCCCGGCCGAGCCGGCTCCCGCAACGCCCGGGGCAACCGCTCCGGCAGCGCCAGCCCAGCCGGCGAACTGAGAAGCGGCATCTGTTTCCCGCCAAGATCGAAGAAAGGGTCGGCCCAGCGCCGGCCCTTTTCATTTTCCGGGAGCCAAGGCCGGGCTTTTATGACGATCCGCCGGATTGCACGGGGATTTCGCGAAAAGGTGATTTCACCCTCCATCATTCCGCCTTATGCTGATGCTCAATGTGCGCATTTACCCCTTATGAGGAAGCTTGATGGCCCCCACGACTTGCTCGCCCTTCAGACGAACGCTCGCGCTTCTGGCCAGCGCCGCCATCCTGGCGCAAGCCGGCATGAGCGGGATTGCTTTTGCGCAAACCACGCCTGAAACGGCAGCGCCCGGGGTTGCCGCACCGGTTCCGGCTGCTCCCGCTCCCACGCCTCCCGCACCTGCTGCACCGCAGCAGACCCCACCGGTCCAGACCGTCGTGCCGAACAACGGCCCGGCTTCCGTTGCCGACCTTGCCGAAGGCCTGCTCGATGCCGTGGTCAATATCTCGACCTCGCAGAATGTGAAGGATGACGAAGGGGTGGGGCCGGCGCCGCGCGCCCCTGACGGGTCGCCATTCCAGGAATTCTTCAATGACTTCTTCAACAAACAGCAGGGCAACAGAGGCCCCAACCATAATGTCAGCTCGCTTGGTTCCGGTTTTGTCATCGACCCGGCCGGCTATATCGTCACCAACAACCACGTGATCGAGGGCGCCGACGACATCGAGGTCAATTTTGCCGACGGCTCGAAACTCAAGGCGAAGCTGATCGGCACGGATACGAAGACCGATCTCTCGGTACTGAAGGTTGAGCCGAAGACGCCGCTGAAGTCGGTGAAGTTCGGCGATTCCAGCGAGATGCGCATCGGCGACTGGGTGATGGCGATCGGCAATCCGTTCGGCTTCGGTGGCTCGGTCACGGTCGGCATCATTTCCGGGCGCGGCCGCAATATCAATGCCGGCCCCTACGACAATTTCATCCAGACGGATGCGGCGATCAACAAGGGCAATTCCGGCGGCCCGCTCTTCAACATGAAGGGTGAAGTGATCGGCATCAACACGGCGATCATCTCGCCGAGCGGCGGCTCGATCGGTATCGGCTTCTCGGTACCGTCCGAACTTGCGTCCGGCGTCGTCGAGCAGTTGCGCCAATATGGCGAGACGCGCCGCGGCTGGCTCGGCGTGCGCATCCAGCCTGTGACGGACGATATCGCCGACAGCCTCGGGCTCGACACGGCCAAGGGCGCACTGGTCGCCGGCGTCATCAAGGGCGGTCCCGTCGACGACGGCTCGATCAAGGCGGGCGACGTCATTTTGAAATTCGACGGAAAGACGGTCAACGAGATGCGCGACCTGCCGCGCGTCGTGGCCGAAAGTACGGTCGGAAAGGAAGTCGACGTCGTGGTGCTGCGCGACGGCAAGGAGCAGACCGTCAAGGTGAAGCTCGGCCGGCTCGAAGACAGCGATCAGGCGGCATCGGGCGATGCGGCTCCCGATGGCTCGCAGGACGGTGTGATCACCCCTGACCCTGGCGAGAACGACGATATGGACCAGCCCGATACCGGCGACCAGGCCGAGCCCGCACCCGGCGCGCCGGCGCCGGACCAGCATCAGGGCCAGGTATCGCCGGATGCAGCCATGCCGAAGAACGTGCTCGGATTGTCATTGTCGCTCCTCAGTCCCGAAACACGCAAGGCTTTCGGCATTGCCGAAAGCGTCGATGGCGTTGTCGTGACGGAGGTGGCGCCCGGCTCCGCCTCGGCCGAAAAGGGGCTGAAGCCAGGGGACGTGATCGTCGAGGTGGCACAGGAATTCATGAAGTCCCCGGACGCGGTCGCGGCCAAGGTGAAATCGCTTAAACAGGAAGGTCGGCGCAACGCCCAGCTGATGATCGCCTCGGCAAACGGCGATCTGCGGTTCGTGGCGGTGCCGATGGAATAGTAGCTCCAGCGCCAATGGATTTGCCGCTGCGACCTCCACCTCCTTCAGGACGTAGGCGGAGCACGCTTCTCACGCCGTCACGAAGTCGGTCTTTCGGTAACCCTGGATGTAAAGCAGTGCCGTCAGGTCGGCGTGATTGATGCGCATTTGCGCCTGTGCGGCGACCGTGGGCTTGGCGTGGAGGGCGACGCCGGAGCCGGCGAGTTGCAGCATGCCGAGGTCGTTGGCGCCGTCGCCGACGGCGATGGCCTGTTGTGGCGAAATGCCGAGGCTTGCCGAAATCTCGTTCAGCGCATCCACCTTCGCCTGCTTGCCGAGGATCGGTTCGGCGACGAAGCCGGAGAGGATGCCATCCTCTTCAAGCAGCGTGTTGGCGCGGTTTTCGTCGAAGCCGAGGGTGGCGGCGATGCGGCTGGTAAAGACGGTGAAGCCGCCGGAGACGAGGGCCGTGTAATGGCCTTTCGATTTCATCGTGGCGATCAGCTCCGACCCGCCCGGCGTCAGCGTGATGCGCTTGGCGATGACCTCGTCGACGACCGAGATCGGCAGGCCCTTCAAGAGGGCAACGCGCTCTCGCAGCGCCGGCTCGAAGGCGATCTCGCCGTTCATGGCGCGGGCGGTGATGTCGGCGACCTTCTCCTTCAGGCCGACTTCGGCGGCAAGTTCGTCGATGCATTCCTGGCCGATCATCGTTGAATCCATGTCGGCGATCAGCAGCTTCTTGCGGCGGCTGTCCTGCTCCTGGATGACGAGGTCGATGGGGGCGCCCGATATGACGGCAAGGAGATTGGCCTCGGCCGCTTGCGCATCCGAGCCGTCGCGGAGCGCAATGTCGCAGGCTACACCGTCGGCCAGCCAGTACAAGCCGGACGCCGTCACGGCCTTGGCCGCTTGCTCGGCAATGCCGGGAGTAAGAACGGGATTTGACGGATTGGCAACAAGCGTGGCAACGAGGGCCATGATGGAAAACCTTCTGAGCGTAGAGAACGCGATCCTGATAACCGGGCCGACCGCCAGCGGCAAGTCCGCGCTCGCCGTCGAATTGGCCAAACGCCATGGCGGTGCGGTCGTCAATGCCGACAGCATGCAGGTCTACGACACATTGCGGGTGCTGACTGCGCGTCCGTCGGAGGAGGAGATGCAAGGCGTGCCGCATCATCTCTACGGCCACGTACCGGCAGGTTCCGGCTATTCCACAGGCGCTTGGCTGCGCGATGTCTCGGCGCTGCTGCCGGCGCTGAAGGCGGCCGGGCAATTGCCGGTCTTCGTCGGCGGCACCGGTCTTTATTTCAAGGCATTGACCGGCGGTCTCTCCGACATGCCCGACATACCCGCTGCGCTTCGGGAGGAACTCCGGACGCGGCTGCTTGAGGAGGGAGTGGACCAGCTCTATGCCGAACTCCAGGCCGTCGATCCAGCCATGGCGGCAAGCCTCAACCGCCAGGACGGCCAGCGCATCGTCCGCGCGCTGGAGGTGATCAAAGCGACGGGACGGTCGATCGCCGATTTCCAGGGTCGGTCCGGACCTGTGGTGATCGATGCCGACGCGGCCCGCAAGATCATCGTTCTGCCGGACCGGGCGGTGCTGCACGCCCGCATCAACGGCCGGTTCGAAAAAATGCTGCAACAGGGCGCGGAAGATGAGGTGAGGGCGCTGCTTGCGCTCGGCCTGCCGGCCGAGGCGCTGGTCATGAAGGCGATCGGGGTGTCGCAGATTGCGGCAATGCTACAGGGCGAGATGACGCGCGATGAGGTGCTGGAGAAGGGGGCGGCGGCGACACGGCAATATGCCAAGCGGCAAATGACCTGGTTCCGAAATCAGATGGACGAGAGCTGGCAACGGCTGACCGCCTAGTTCTCATCCCCGTTGCGGACCTCCTGCTCCAGGCGCAGTTTAAACGATATGTTCTTAGCGGGCGCCGTATCACGCCTGCTGTTCTCCATTAACCGCCCTTGAGGATTGCATCATGTCTTCAGTGTCTCCATTTCATGGTCTTTCGGCCTTTCCGCCAACGCCCGCCGACATCAATGGTCGCGTAAATGCGGAAGCACTCTGCCGCCTGCTCGGCCCGCTTTGTGACGCTGGCGTCGCCTCCATCGGCCTTCTCGGCAGCACCGGGATCTATGCCTATCTCACGCGCGAGGAGCGGTTGCGGGCCGTCGAGGCAGCGGTCGAATGCGTCAATGGCCGCATTCCGCTTGTCGTCGGCGCCGGCGCTCTGAGGACGGACCATGCCGTCGATCTCGCGAGGGACGCCGAGGCTGCCGGCGCGGATGCGCTCCTCCTCGCGCCCGTTTCCTACACACCGCTGACCCAGGAAGAGGCCTACCAGCATTTCCTTGCGGTGGCGAAGGCGACCAGGCTTCCGCTGTGCATCTACAACAATCCCGGCACGACGCACTTCACCTTCGGCTGCGAGCTTCTGCAGCGCCTCTCCGATATCGAGACGATCAGGGCGGTGAAGATGCCGCTGCCGGCCGACGGCGATTTGCGTGGGGAGCTTGCACGACTGCGGGAAAAGGCCGACCTCGCGATCGGCTACAGCGGCGATTGGGGTGCTGCTGAAGCGCTCTCTTCAGGCGCAGACGCCTGGTACAGCGTCATCGGTGGCCTGCTTCCGCGTACGGCGCTTGCTTTGACCAGGGCCGCCATGGCCGGCAGTGGCGGCGAGGCGCGCAGGCTCGATGGCCTGCTGCAGCCGCTCTGGGAGGTGTTCAAGGCGCATGGGAGCATTCGCGTGGTCTATATGCTGGCCGAGCATTTGCTGGATGTCCGGGCAGAGCTTCCGCGGCCGCTGCTGCCGCTTGGACCGGCGGACCGCCAGCGCGTGCTCGACATTGCCCGGCCGCTGATCGTGCTGGAACGTCAGTCCTTGTTGTAGAGGCTGCTCAGCGGCTTTTTCAGGATGCTTTCGCGCAGCGACGTGCCGGGTTCCCGGCGGGTGATCGGCGGCCGGTCTGTCGGCGGCGCCGGCCGGGGAAAGACCGGCTCCTCGCGACGCAGTTCGCGGCGCAGCGCATCCAGCCGCGGATCGGTCGGGGCCGGCTCGGCCGGGTCCAGCCGCGGCGCCTGCGGCAGCAATTCGCGCCGATAAGATTCGAGCGGCGCCGAAGCCGGCGGGGGCGGGGGGACGGGTTTTGTGTCGAAAGCCTCGCCGGCTTCCAGCGCCTCGTCGAAACCCGGCATGGATGCCGCAACGCTCTGCTGGAAGGTCGAAATGTCAGGCCCGACAGTCACCGCCCGCATGCGGGTCACGATCTTGCGCAGATCGACAGTATCGGGATCTTCCTCACTATGCTTGTTGTTGGCGCTGGCGGCCTTCGGCAGGAGGTTCTCTTCGACACGGGAGAAGCGCATACGCATCGGCACGCTGATCGCCTCGCCGAAGGCGATCGCCTCACCATTACCGATCGAGGAGATGAAGCTCGTCGTCGAGATCGATGAATTCGGAATGGCCGATCGTATGATTTCCTGGTCGCGATCATTGGCAAGGCGCATGGCAAAGAGCGTCGAGCATTGCGACAGGATCGTCTGGTCGAGCTCGCCCGGCCGCTGGGTGATGATACCAAGCGAGACGCCGTATTTGCGGCCTTCCTTGGCGATACGGGCGATCGCCTGGCGCGTCGGCACAAAGCCCAGCGTCGGATCCGACGGGATGTAGCGGTGGGCTTCCTCGCAGACGACCAGCATGTGGATGGCGCCGTCGCTCCAGAGCGCCACCTCGAAAGCCATGCGGCAGAGCACGGAGGCGACGGAGTTGACGACCTCGGAGGGGATGCCTGCGAGCTGAAAGGTGCAGATCGGCCTACTGTCGCCGGGGATGCGGAAGATCTGCGCGATGGTATCGGTGATCGTGTCGCTGATCGTGTTGTTGGAGAACATGAAGTGATAGCGCGGATCGTTGATCGCGGCGATGAGGCGCATCTTCAGCGAACGCAGGGACGGCTTTTCCGCACGGCCTTCCAGGCGGCCGATGCGCTCGTCGATCAGCGCCAGGAGATCGGCCATGCGGTAGGGAACGGGTGTGTCGGCGGTGATCGAACTCTTTTCCGTGGTGCGGCGCACCAGCGAATTGTCGCTGCCGCGGAAGGCGCGTTTGGCCTCCGGCATGATGTCGCGCAGCATGTCGAGCTCCTCGGGCACGGGCGGGCGGCCACGGAAAACGACTTCGGCAAATTCCTCGAGCCGCATCAGCCAGAAGGGCAGGTCGAGCGTATCGGTATCGATGGTGACGGCGTGGTTGGGAAAGGCGGCGGCAAATTCATTGTGCGGATCGAGGATCAGCACGCGCAGCTTCGGATCGGCCGCGATCGCCTTGTGCAGGAGCAGCGATACGGCCGTCGATTTGCCGACGCCGGTCGAGCCGACGACGGCGAAATGCTTCGAGAGCATCGAGGGGATGTGGATTGCCGCATCGATGCTTTCGTCCTGCGTCAGCTTACCGATGACGGCCGTCGTGCCGGTTCCGGCATCATAGATGCGCATGAGGTCGGCGGCGCGAATGCGGTGGGCGATGGCGCCGAGATAGGGATAACGCGAGATTCCGGTCGAGAATTCCTCGCGCCCGTCCTCGTCGACGCGGACTTCGCCAAGAAGCTCGGTCTCGATCCTGAACGTATTATCCTCGCCTTCGCCCCAGGCATGGCTGCCGGTATTCATGGAGTAGACCAGGGCGACAACGCGGTTGCGGCCGACGCTGATGGAAATGAGCCGGCCGACGGACCAGAGCTCGGTGAGATCGGTGCCGCCCTGTTCGGCGACGGCGGCAATCGTTGCCCTGGAGCCACTGCAAGCAACGACGCGGCCGAGAAAGCGATTTCCCGGCGTATGGCCGTCGCGTCTATCGTGCTCGCCTGCCTTGCCAGACATGCGCAAGTCGTTGTTGAGCAAAGGCTACTCCCTGCAGTAGCGTTAAAGGATAAAGTCGATCCTTTAACAAATCCTTCATCCTATCGATTTTGGGAGGCGCAGGCGCGGGGCAGTTTTTTATTGCGACATGCGTTGACGCTGCGAAATTTTCTGTCTATCACTTCCCGCCATGAAAATCGCAACGGCTCTTATCGTGGTGGGGAAGCGCATGGGCAGGATGGTGTAACCATCCGGCGACAGCCACCCATGCGCAAGATGACAGGCTCCTCCGGGGCCTTTTTTTGTGCCCGAAATCGGGCTCCCGGCCACAAACGCAAATCCCAGCATCAAACGGAACAGACAGATGAGCACGGACAATCAGGCGGCAGGCAATCGGATGACGGGAGCGGAGATCGTTCTCAAGGCGCTGAAGGATAATGGCGTCGAACATATCTTCGGCTATCCCGGCGGCGCGGTCCTGCCGATCTATGACGAGATCTTCCAGCAGGACGAGATCAAGCACATTCTCGTTCGCCACGAGCAGGGGGCCGGCCACGCGGCTGAAGGCTACGCCCGCTCAACCGGCAAGGTCGGCGTCATGCTGGTGACCTCAGGTCCCGGCGCCACCAACGCGGTTACGCCACTGCAGGATGCGCTGATGGATTCGATCCCGCTCGTCTGCCTGACCGGCCAGGTTCCGACCCCACTGATCGGCTCCGACGCCTTCCAGGAATGCGATACGGTCGGCATCACCCGGCCCTGCACCAAGCACAACTGGCTGGTTAAGGACGTCAACCAGCTCGCCGCCATCATCCATGAAGCCTTCCGCATCGCCCAGTCCGGCCGACCGGGCCCCGTCGTCGTCGATATTCCTAAGGACGTTCAGTTTGCGACCGGCACCTACACGCCGCCGGCCGATTACTCGATCCAGAAGAGCTATCAGCCGAAGATCCAGGGCGATCTCAACCAAATCCATGCGGCGATCGAGCTGATGGCGACTGCCCGCCGTCCGATCATCTATTCCGGCGGCGGCGTCGTCAATTCCGGCCCCGAGGCTTCCAAGCTGCTGCGCGAACTGGTCGAACTCACTGATTTTCCGATCACCTCGACACTGATGGGCCTCGGCGCCTATCCGGCTTCCGGCAAGAACTGGCTGAAAATGCTCGGCATGCACGGCTCCTACGAAGCCAACATGGCGATGCATGATTGCGACGTCATGGTCTGCATCGGCGCTCGCTTCGACGACCGCATCACCGGCCGTCTCAACGCCTTCTCGCCGAACTCGAAGAAGATCCATATCGATATCGATCCTTCCTCGATCAACAAGAACGTCCGCGTCGACATCGGCATCCGCGGCGATGTCGGCCATGTCCTGGAAGACATGGTCCGCCTGTGGCGGGCGTTGCCGAAGAAGCCGGAGAAGAACCGTCTCGATGATTGGTGGGGGGATATCGCCCGCTGGCGGGCGCGCAACTCCTTCGCATATACGAAGAACAATGATGTCATCATGCCGCAATATGCACTGGAGCGGCTCTTTGCGCACACCAAGGACCGCGATACCTACATCACGACCGAAGTCGGCCAGCATCAGATGTGGGCGGCGCAGTTCTTCGGCTTCGAACAGCCGAATCGCTGGATGACCTCGGGCGGCCTCGGCACGATGGGTTACGGCCTGCCGGCGGCACTCGGCGTGCAGATCGCCCATCCCGAAAGCCTCGTCATCGACATTGCCGGCGACGCATCGATCCAGATGTGCATTCAGGAAATGTCGACGGCGATCCAGTACGACGCGCCCATCAAGATCTTCATCATGAACAACCAGTATATGGGCATGGTGCGTCAGTGGCAGCAGCTCCTGCACGGCAACCGCCTGTCGCACTCCTATACGGAGGCGATGCCCGATTTCGTCAAGCTGGCGGAAGCCTATGGCGCGGTCGGCCTGCGCTGCGACAAGCCGGACGAGCTCGACGATGCCATCGTCGAGATGATCGAGGTCAAGAAGCCGGTCATTTTCGATTGCCGCGTCGCCAATCTCGCCAACTGCTTCCCGATGATCCCCTCGGGCAAGGCGCATAACGAAATGCTGCTGCCCGACGAAGCCACCGACGAAGCGGTCGCAAACGCGATCGACGCCAAGGGCCGCCAGCTCGTCTAAGACTTAATAATTGCGCATAATTCCTTTCCGAAAATCGTGGCCGATTTTCAGGGTTATGCGGCGAGAGGAAACCCAGGATCATGAACGCACACCTTCAGCCCACGGGCTCTGCCTATTTCATCTCTCCGGAAACGACGGCGATCGAGAGCCATACGCTCTCGGTTCTCGTCGACAACGAGCCGGGCGTCCTTGCCCGCGTTATCGGCCTGTTCTCCGGCCGCGGCTACAACATCGAGAGCCTCACCGTCTCCGAGACCGAGCATCAGGCGCATCTGTCCCGCATCACCATCGTGACCCGCGGCACGCCGCACGTGCTGGAGCAGATCAAGGCGCAGCTCGAACGCATCGTGCCGGTGCACCGCGTCGTCGATCTGACTGTGCGGGCTCGCGAACTCGGCCAGGACCGGCCGATCGAGCGTGAAGTGGCGCTGGTCAAGGTGATCGGCGAGGGCGAAACCCGCGCCGAGACGTTGCGCCTCGCCGATGCCTTCCATGCCAAGGTGGTGGACGCGACGATCGACCACTTCATCCTGGAGATAACAGGCAAGTCGTCGAAGATCGACCAGTTCATCGCGATCATGAAGCCGCTCGGTCTGATCGAGGTCTGCCGGACCGGTATTGCCGCGATGAACCGCGGCGCGCAGGGGATGTGAGCTGGCATCTTTACTCGACGTCATTCTCGCCCTGTGCCGGAGTTGTCCGGTGGGCGAGGGACGGAGAGGTTGCTTAAAGCCTGTTCTTCCCCTGGGGCGAGGGGGAATCGCGAGTTTCGGCATATAATCGGATAGGTGTGAAACAGTCTGAGCGGCCGGAGATCACAGCATCTCCAGCCGCCTTTTACTTGCCGGCGGCGGGAAGGCCGCGTCCAGCGCCTGCCAATCCTCATCGGTGATCTCGAGCGAGATGCAGTCGCGGTTTTCGCGAACGCGTTCGGCATTCGACGTCTTCGGAATGACGATGACGCCGTCGCGTTCGAGCAGGAAGGCGAGCGCCAGTTGGGCGGGGGTCGCCTGATAGGCCTTGGCGATGCGGATCAGTTCCGCATCATGGAGGATATGGCCCTGCTCGATCGGAGAATAGGCCATAACGGGAATGCCGCGGCTCTGGCACCAGGGCAGCAGATCATACTCGACGCCGCGGCGGGAGAGATTGTAGAGCACTTGGTTGGTGGCGACATTGGCGCCGTCGGGCACGCCGAGCAGTTCCTCCATGTCATCAGTGTCGAAGTTGGAGACGCCCCAGGCGCCGATCTTGCCTGACGCCTTAAGCATTTCGAAGGCGGCGACTGTTTCGGCGAGCGGATAATTGCCGCGCCAGTGCAGGAGATAGAGATCGATGCGGTCGGTGCCCAGCCGCTCGAGGCTGTGTTCGCAGGCCTCGATCGTGCCTTTCAGGCTGGCGTTCCAGGGATAGACCTTGCTGACGATGAAGACCTCGTCCCGCCGTCCCCTGATCGCCTGGCCAACGATTTCCTCGGCGCCGCCGTCGCCATACATTTCGGCGGTGTCGATCAGAGTCATGCCGAGATCAATGCCGGCTCTGAGGCTTTCGATCTCGGCGCTGGCATGGTCGGCATCCTCGCCCATGGCCCAGGTGCCCTGGCCGAGCGCCGGAACCTCTACGCCGTTCGGCAATTCAACGGTGGGGATAGGGTCGTCCTGCATGGCTCTTCATCCTGGTCAAGAGATTGCGCTGCGCCGCTATCTTTCAAGTAATCCTGTCACCATGACAATGATGCAATGGCATCACCGATTTAGGGCAATTATGCTGACCTAAATAAAGCGGGCTGCTGGAAAAGCCGGCTTCGGGAGGTCGCATGCCGCTGGACACGTTTCTCGCTCTCGTTCTCTTCGCCTTCACGACGTCGCTCACACCGGGGCCGAACAATATGATGCTCTTCGCCTCGGGCGTGAATTTCGGTTTCCGCAGGACTATCCCGCATATGTTCGGCATCGGTGCCGGCTTCTTCTCGCTGCTCATCGGCGTCGGTTTCGGGCTCGGGGCGCTGCTGCACACGGTCCCCGCTGCCTATACGGCGCTGAAGTTTGCGGGCGGCGCCTATCTCGTCTGGATCGCCTGGAAAATTGCCTCGTCGCGCTCGCTTGGCCAGGGCAAGAGCGGTGCGGCGCCGATATCCTTCGCCTCGGCGGCGGCTTTCCAATGGATCAATCCGAAAGCCTGGGTGATGGCGGTGACCGCGATGGCGACCTATACCAATCCCGAGCTCTACCTCTTGAGCGTGCTGATCGTCGGCCTGGCTTTCGCGATGGTCAACGTGCCGAGCGTTTCGACCTGGGCGGGTTTCGGCTCGGCGCTCCGGGAATGGCTTTCCGATCCGGTGCGGCTGAAATGGTTCAATATCATCATGGCGGTGCTTCTGGTGGGGAGCCTCTGGCCGATGCTAAAATAGAGCGATCGACGGTTTCGTCAGCATCAGCCAGAAAATGCCGAAGACGGCCGAGAAAGCCGGAAAGCCGAAAACGAACCAGATGCGGTAGAGGCTGTCATAGCTGGGCGGCAGGACGCTTCCCGAGCTTGCCGCGGCGCCGGCGAGGTCGCGCAGTTGGATCTGAATCCAGACGACCGGTAGCCAGAACAAGCCGGTCACGACATAAAGCAGCAGCGACAGCGCAATCCAGCCCTCCGAAAGGTCCCAGCCGATCGATCGCGCCAGCAAATAGCCGCTCACCGGTTGGAGAACGGCGGGGTCGCCGTGAAGATGGTGTCGGCGATGACGACGGTCGCGGCGACATGCGCGACCAAAGCGGGATCACGCGTGCGGTGCGCCATCACCATGAAAAAGGCGATGCCGGCGCCCGTGCCGAAGAGAACGGTCGCGCCGATGACATGGGCAAGCAGCAGCCATTCTTCGAGCATCAGCGTTCATCCAGGATGGCAAGGGCCGTGAGCGTCAGCAGGATCGATGGCAGCACCTTGACGAGCGGGCCGAGCGGATCGAGCCAAAGCACCGGTTCGAGAAGTGTACCGCCTGTGAGATAGGCCAATGAGACGGCCAGCATGCTGAGGAGGGCGCGTCTGGCGAGCGGGCGGACAAGGACGGCGGCGCCGAGCGCGATATCGATGAGACAGGTGAGAAGCGTCAGCGCCGTTGCCGCCGCCTCGGGCATCAAGGGCAGGAAATGCGCGGCGGCCTTCTCCACCGCCAGCAGCGGGATCAGCCCGGAGAGCAGCCAGAAGGCCGATAGGCCTGATATGACGAGCGGCTTCAGGAGATAGAGCCTGGCGAACCAGAGATCCTGCACGCCGGAGGGGTTGGCCGCGAGCGTTGCCTCGGCTGATGACGCGGCAAGCCCGCGATGCGCCCTCTCGCCTCTGATGCCTTCGGACATGACGGTCATCGCCGTCGAGCGTAGCGGCGAACGCCAACCGAGCTGGCCAGCGACATCGGCGAGCCAGGTCACGGGCCGCGCAAACCACGGAGCAAGGGAAATGACGCGGGCGGGCGGCAGGCCCAGCCACTGCCGGTGGAGGCGCACGAGTTCGGCGAGCGTCAGGACCTCGCCGGCAGCAAGAACGATATCCCCGCGCAGATCGCCCGCGATCACCTGCGATACGGCTTCCGCCACGTCGTCCACGGAAAGCGTGTCGACCGGGCTTTGCACATGGGTAAGCGGCAGCGCCAGGGGGAAGGCGGCCAGCGCCCGGATGAGCGACGAGCCCCCATGGGCGTTGCGACCGAGAACGAGGGCAGGGCGCAGGATGGCGTGAGGCAGACCGCTTGCCGCCAGCGCCTCGTCGGCCTGCCGCTTCGTGGCAAGGAAAGGCAGATCGCCGGCCGCGCCCGCCGTCCTTGCCGATATCTGCACGATCAGAGGCTGAGAGCGTTTCGCAGCGGCATAGAGCCCCAGCATTGCATCCGCCTGAGTCGCCGCTAAATCGTCCGACAGGCTGTCCTGCAGCGCGCCGGCGCAATTGACGACGACATGCTGGCCCTTCAGGAAATCCTCCCAGTCCTCGGTCTTCGTCATGCGCGAGAGATCGGCCCGCCGCCAGTTTATCGCGGGCTGCTTCAAACGCGCACGCGCAGGATTGCGGCCGAGCCCGGTCACGGCATGCCCATCGGCCGCGAGCCGGGCCGCGACGACGGAGCCTATGAAGCCGGTTGCGCCGAGAATCAGGATGTTCATGGCAGGAGATCAGCGGAAAAGTTTGAGGGGAATAGGAGGGCTTGGCGGGTGCGTGAGGTGTGATAGAAAGAGAAGAGATGTTTATACGATTGATGCTTTGAGGAAGGGCAGGGCCTTGCCGCGAGTGACCTTCTAAGGTGGCCCGAAGGGTCGGATGAGGGGGCGGCACGGCACGACATCGATGGTGCTCTTAACTTGCGCTCAGGGCATGCGCGGCTCTGCCGCTTACCCTCTCATCCGTCTGCGGGCACCTTCTCCCCGCTGGATAGAAGGGGTGTCCGGGCTACCGCCGAGATAAAAAACGCACGCTCCGTTCTGGGAGGACATTGCCTTGCACGACCATGACCACGACGATCACCATCGTCACGCCCAGGGGCACGATCACGACAACCACTATTCCGACATGCAGGCGCGCGTCAAAGCGCTGGAAACGCTGCTGACGGAGAAGGGTTTGATCGATCCGGCAGCGATCGATGCGATCGTCGAGACTTATGAGACGAAGGTGGGGCCGCGGAACGGTGCCCATGTCGTCGCGAAAGCCTGGAGCGATCCGGAATTCGCGGACTGGCTGAAGCGAGATGCGACGGCGGCGATTGCGAGCCTCGGTTACACCGGACGGCAGGGTGAGCATATGCGCGCCGTCTTCAACACGGCTGACACTCATAACCTGATCGTCTGTACGCTCTGCTCCTGTTATCCCTGGTCGGTGCTCGGCCTTCCACCAGTCTGGTACAAGGCGCCGGCCTATCGCTCGCGTGCCGTCATCGACCCGCGCGGCGTGCTTGCCGAATTCGGGCTGATGCTGCCTGAGGAGAAGAAGATCCGCGTCTGGGATTCGACGGCGGAGCTGCGTTATCTCGTCATCCCGGAGCGGCCGGCGGGCACGGAAGGAATGGGCGAGACGGCCCTTGCCAGCCTCGTCAGCCGCGACGCGATGATCGGGACGGCGGTCCCCGCGGCCCGGAGGTTTTGACATGAACGGACCCCATGATCTCGGCGGGCAGATGGGCTTCGGGCCTGTCGCGCCTGAAGAGAACGAACCCTATTTCCATGCCGAATGGGAAAAGCGGGCGCTGGGCATCACGCTTTCCTGCGGCGCTTTCGGCGCCTGGACGATCGATGAAAGCCGGCATGCGCGCGAGAATATTCCGCCGGCCGATTATCTCGCGGCGAGCTATTACGAGATCTGGATCCGCGGCGTCGAGAAGCTGTTGGAACGGCACGGCTTTGCGACACGCAAGGAATTGCTTTCCGGGCGCAGGCTGCAGGATGGGACGGCGCCGAAGCGGGTGCTGAAGGCAGAGATGGTGCCCGGAGTCCTCGCTAAAGGCGGGCCATGCGACCGGCCGGTGGACAGCGCGCCGCTTTTCGCGGTCGGCGAGCGGGTGAAGACGAAGAATTTCAATCCGGCGACCCATACGCGGCTGCCGCGATATGCCAGGGCCAAGACTGGCGTCGTCGAAGCCGTGCAGGGTTCCTTCGTCTTTCCCGACGACAATGCGCATGGCAAGGGCGAGAACCCGCAATGGCTCTACACTGTCGTTTTCAACGGTACAGAGGTCTGGGGCGATGGCGCCGACCCGTCGCTGACGGTCTCGATCGATGCGTGGGAGAGCTATCTTGAGCGTGTGTGAAAACCCCTCTCAGCTCTCGCATTCGCCGGGCCTGCCGAAGTCGCCGGAGGGTGATCCCGTCTTCCCCGAGCCCTGGGCGGCTGAGGCCTTCGCGATGACCGTGCATCTGCACCAGCAGGGGCTGTTTTCCTGGAGCGAGTGGGCCGAAACCCTTTCGCGGGAATTGCATCAGCCGGGCCGGGCCGAGGATGGCAGCGATTATTTCGAATGCTGGGTGGCTGCGCTTTCGAATCTGCTGATCAGTCGCAGCCTGGTGGACGCATCCGTTATCCTCGACCTTCAGAAGAGCTGGCAGCGGGCAGCCGAAGCCACGCCGCATGGCAAACCGATCGAGCTTGCCAATGATCCGCTGCGCTGATCTTTCAAGACGGGAACTGCCGATAGCACTCCTCGGCCACCGCACGCAGCGTCTCGCGCGAGATTTCGCCGGTGACGGCGTAACCGAGTTCGCCGTCGATCCAGTAGAAGGTTTCGAGATCGCCGGACGAGGCGAAGCGGAAGCTCGTGGTGCGGTTTTCCCGGTTGCGGCCGACCATCACTGTCAGGCGCTCGCCGGCCTGGTTCTCGTACATGAACATCGCCCCCGGCTTGCCGTCGACCGGTAGCAGGCGGCCGCCGATCAGCTTGAAGCCCAGCGGCTGCAGGTTCGGGATCTTGAGGTTGTCGATCGCCAGGCGCTTGCCGAGCCAGGTGGCGAGATGGGCCTCCTCGTCGGCGAAGACCTCGACTGGGTGGCGAACCTCGGCGGCATAGACGGTAAAGGCGGTCTCGGCCTGTTTCGGGAAGGTTTCGGAGCCGGCAAGCTGCAACTCCGGCCTTTCCAGAAGAGCGGGGCCATAATGGCCGCTGAGGGCGCCTAGCGCGAAGACGAGCAGAGCCGCGGCGGTCAGCCTCCAGCGCTTTGACCTGGGTGAGGCGGCGCGCGCAGGTGTGACGAGCAGCGGATCGGTATCCCTGGCCTTCTCGTAACCTGAAAAGAGCGAGCGGATGCCTGTGCTCTGGGCCTGCCATTCGGCGACCATCGCCGCCTCCTCGGAATTGTCGGCGAGGTAGGCTTCGATGCGGGCGCGCGAGCTCTGCGGCAGTTGCCCGTCGGCATAGGCGTGGAGATCGGCTTCGGTGACGATCGGGTTGGTCTCGTTCATTTCGGCCTCCGAAGCGTAATGATGTTATCGGCCTTCAGGTGCTCGGCGACGCGTCGGCGGGCGCGCGACAGGCGCGACATCACGGTGCCGATCGGGATATCGAGCGCGGTGGAAACCTCGCTGTAGCTGTATCCCTCGATGACGACGAGCATCAACACGGCGCGGTGCTCCTCCGAAAGGCTGTTCAGCGCATCGTTGAGCCGGGCGCGCTCCAGCGGATCGGCCGCGAGTTCGGGGTCGGCCATATTCTCTGCGGCGTCGAGCTCGACAAGGCCGTCGCGCGCCTTGTCGCGCCGGCCGTTGCGATAGAGATTGGTCATGATGGTCAGCACCCAGCCGCGCAGATTGAGGCCGCGCCATTGGCCGCGGCGCGTCAGAATCTTCTCGACACAGTCCTGTAGCAAATCCTCGCCATCGGCATCCGAACGCGTCAGGCTGCGCGAATAGCGCCTGAGCGAGGGGAGGAGGGCCAGGATCTGGCCCTCGAAGCTTTCCGGTGCAGGTATCTTCATGCCGGCTTTCTTGGCAGCAAGGCCCCTACTATCAAGGTTTGGCGAGATCCCAGTTGCCGCCGACACCGTCGCCGGTGATGTCGCCGGCCTTCTTGTCCTTGACCCAGTAATAGAGCGGCATGCCGTCCTTGGCCCATTGCTTCGTGCCGTCCTTGCGTTCGATGATCGAATATGCACCATCGGCCTTGGCATCGGAAGCGGCCATCAGCGGGGGCCAGTTCTTGGCGCAATCGTCGTAGCAGTTGGAAACGCCCTTGGCGTCCTTCTTGAAGGTGTAGAGGGTCATATCGTTTTCGCCGGCAAGCACCTTGCCCTTGGCGGATTCGACTTCCTTGATGGGAGGGGCGGCGAAAGCAGCGGTCGCGGCAAGGGCGGCTGCGGCTGCGACGGAAAGGAATTTCACGGATGTCATGATGTCTCTCCTTGAGGTTGGGCACGCAATGCTGCGGTACCTGAGATGAGACACGGGACGAGGCGGTTTTATTCCCCATGCAGCGAAAAAGTCGTCGCGGGGGAAGCGCCCGCAGCTCAGCGTTACAAGCTGCCTCGGCAGATCATTTACACCGTGCTGTTTTGCGGATATTCTGTATCCTTAATTTGGTTCGCGGAACCGATCCATTACGAGTTGCTGAATGATCCTGAAAAGCCAGGTCGAGTGGGCGCTGCACTGCTGCGCCATTCTCGCGGGCCTGCCCGAGGGCAGGTATCTCTCCACCAAGGCGCTCGCCGAGCTTCATGGTTTGCCGAAGGAATATCTCTCCAAGGCGCTGCAAAGCCTTTCGCAAGCCTCGCTCGTCGATACCACGCTCGGCCCGAGCGGCGGCTACAGGCTTGCGAGATCCCCGTCCGAGATCAATTTCCTCGACATCGTCGAGGCGGTCGAGGGAAAGGCGCGCAGCTTCACCTGCACGAACATCCGAGAGAACAACCCGTGCCGGCCGGCCGGCTATTGCGACAGCAAGCCTTGCGCCGTCGCCCGCATCATGTGGGAAGCCGACGAGGCCTGGCGCGATACTCTGAGACGTGTCCGGCTCTCCGATCTTGTCGGCATTCTGTCCGAGGAGGTGCGGCCCGACCTTTGGCAGAGCACCTTCGAATGGGTGCTGAAGCGCGCCGGCTGAGAGGGTGCGAATCTCTACGCCTTGAAGATAGTCCTGATGGTCTTGAGGATGGCATGCGCGTTGCGGGCCTGTTCCGGGGGCAGGGCGGTGCCGTCGCGGAAGCGTTCGGCGCGGCCGGCAAGAGCTTCGGCGATTTCTTCGGCCAAAGCCGGTCGTTCGGTGAGCAGCGGCGCAAAGGCCACCTGGTCGATTTCATAGACCGTCACCGGGGTCAGGGCCTCCAGGGCGCAGACTTCCTGCATGCCTGCGAGCAGGCCGGTCTCGCCGAAGAAGTCGCCCGGCGCAAACCGTCCGCGCTCTTCGCCTTCGCGCCGCGCCACGATGATGCCGGCGCGCACCATCATCAGCGAGGGCAGCATTTCGCCCTCCCGGACGATGACATCGCCTTTGCGGAACTGCCGCGCGGCGGTGATTTCGGCGAGCTTCTGCTTTTCATCTGATGTCAGCGACGCAAACACCGGAATGGCTTCGATCAGCGCAAGCGGCGTAACACGGGGCGGCTTGGCGTTTTCTTCCGTCGGCAGGTCGGCGGTCACGACATTGGCCGCGGCGGGAACGGCGAGAAGCAGGCCGGCGGATTTGCAATGGCGATAGACGAGATCGAGCACCTCGTTTCGCGCCGGCACGCGCTGGCTGGGGCTAGTCACCCGGAACTGCAACTCGACATCGAGCGCGGTGGCGTCCAGCCCCTTCAGCGCAACGACCGGCGGCGGCTCGCGCACGATCGAATTGCAGCTTGTGAGCGCGGAGAGCATGGTCTGGCGGATAGATGCCGGCATCCGCGTCGGTGCGATGCGGATGGTGAGGATCAGCAGATGGCTCTCGTCCGGGCGGCTGACATTGGTCAGGCCGAGTTTCGCCAGAAAGCTGTTCGGCAGGACGACGACGTTATTGCCAGGGGTCAGGATGTGCGTCGCGCGCCAATTGCTCTCGACAACGCGTCCTTCCATGCCGTCGCTCAACAGGATCCAGTCGCCGATGACATAGGGTCGGCCGAGCGTCAGCGCAATGCCGGAAAAGACGTCGGCGAGCGTGTTCTGGAGCGCCAGACCGAGAATGATGGCGACCACGCCTGATGTCGCGACGAGGGTTCCGATCGGCACGCCGAAGACGAAAGCAAGGATCGAGAGCGCCATGCCGATATAGACGACGCCGATGACCAGATCCTGGAGCAGGCGGGCCTCCCGCGGACTGCCCTCCAGCACCAGATAAAGCCTGATGAAACCGATGAC
The DNA here is from genome assembly GCF_900094625.1 of Rhizobium aethiopicum. Classification (GTDB taxonomy): domain Bacteria; phylum Pseudomonadota; class Alphaproteobacteria; order Rhizobiales; family Rhizobiaceae; genus Rhizobium; species Rhizobium aethiopicum. The sequence continues at coordinate 444,395 of NZ_FMAJ01000002.1, forward strand.
GGCCCATGCCAGGTGGACCCACCAGAGCGATTTGGCGACGATGACGAGCAAGGCCTGCGGGTCTTCGGACTGATATCCCTGAAAGCGATGCGGTTCCATGCCGCTGCCGACGAGAATCAGGGTCATCACCGCAAAGAAGAGGATCTGCACCACCAGCCGCGTCGTCGGCCGTTGGCTGGAGAGGAGGTACCAGACGACGATGCCGGCAAAGCCGACCACGATGAGGGAAGCCAGCGGCTTGCCGAAGAGCGCGTCGTAGATCATCTCTGTCTGTCTCCGGGAGGGGCGGGCGGCACATGATTCAGCATGTCGGCCACCCGCGCAAGCATCGGCATGCGCGGGTGATCAAGACCGACATCAGTTCTGCAGCGGGAAGGTCAGCTCTTTCTGGTTGGTGTCGACGACGAAGACGGCGAGCAGGCGGGCGGGCTGTGTGTCGCTGCCATTGGCGCTGACGCCGTGGCGGTCGCCCGGCATTTCGGAAAAGCTCTCTCCGGTCTGATAGACCTTGACCGGGCCGTCATTGACCTGGCTACGGATCGAGCCTTCGAGCACGGTGGCGTAGATGAAGGCCGAGTCCGGGTGCGTGTGGCCTTCGGAGAAGCCGCCCGGGCCATATTCGACCAGCACGCTCTTAATGCTTTTGCCCGGTACGTTCGGCAGTTCGTGTTCATAGACGAGCGTCACCTTCGCGGATTTGCTGCTGTCGTGGGCGGTGGCGCCAGCGGCTGGCAGAAGGGCGAGGGCGGCGGAGAGGATTAAAGTCCTGATCATCGGGATCTCCTTTTGTTGCGGGGGTGGAGAGGACGCGCCCGAGCGGCCGCGCCCTCGAGGCAAGCCAATCACTTCGACTGGGCTGATTTGGCGAACCACTCTTCGAATGTGATCGTACCGAGCCGCGGATCGTCGTCGGAGACGAGCGACTGATCGTTCAGTCTCGCGCCGAAATATCGCGCCTCTGCATCGGCCTCGACGGTCCTCGGGTCTTGCATCGCCTTAAGGTAGCGGGCGACGAGTTCGCTGAGACGGGCCCGTTCCGGGCCTGCTATCTCGATCGTGGTGTTGGCGGGGGCGGCGAGCGCCACGTCGGCCATGGCGTCGGCAACGTCGTCGGAAGCGATCGGCTGCACATAGGCCGGCGACAGGCGGACAGTCTGGCCGACCGTGCCGGACTGGGCGATGCCGCTCAGGAATTCCATGAACTGCGTCGAATGCACGATGGTATAGGGAACGCCGGAGGCCTTGATCAGCTTTTCCTGGGCGAGCTTGCCACGGAAATAGCCGCTTTCCTGCAGGCGCTCGGTGCCGACGACCGAAAGGGCGATATGGTGCTTGACGCCGGCGACCTTCTCGGCGGCAAGAAGATTGCGCCCCGAGGTTTCGAAGAATTCGAGCACGGCCTTGTCCTCGAAGGAGGGCGAATTGGCAAGATCGAGCACGACCTGGGCGCCTGCAAGCGCTTCGGCCAGTCCTTCTCCGGTGATCGTGTTGACGCCTGAGTTCGGGGAGGCGGCAATCACCTCATTACCGCGCTTACGCAGGCGTTCGACAGTTTTCGAACCGATGAGGCCGGTTCCGCCGATGACAACGATTTTCATAACGGATCTCCCTTCGCTGCCGGGCGCGGCAGCGTCAAAATTGAATCTTTTCAATGAATTGTGAGGGTTAGTTCAGGCCAGCCTTATCGAGGCCATAGGCCTTGTCGGCCGTGCCGGGCACGGTCTTGAAGCCGACATTGACGCGGTTCCAGGCGTTTATAGCCATGACGACGAAGGTGAGGTCGGAGATTTCCTTTTCGGAAAGCTGGCCGCGAACCCGCTCATAGATCTCGTCGGGAACGCCGCCCTCGGGAAGCTTCGTCAGGGCTTCGGTCCAAGCCAGTGCGGCGCGCTCGCGGGGAATGAACAGGTTCGATTCCCGCCAGATGGCGACATGATAGATCCGCAACTCGCTCTCGCCATGGATCTTTGCCTGCTTCACATGCATGTCGAGGCAGAAGCCGCATCCGTTGATCTGCGAAGCCCGGATTTCCACCAAGGCCTGCAGCTTCTCGTCGATGACGCTGCTGCGGAGCGCCATGCTGAATTCCGTGAATTTCTTGAAAAGCTCGGGGGACTGCTGGGCGTAGTTCAAGCGCTGGGTCATGTCATTCTCCTCTAATTAAGGACATTTAATATCCTTATGGATGGAAGATATCCTTAATTGCTGGACTGTAAAGCCATTCTCGCTTAGTCTGGCGGCATAAAGCCTATGCGCAAAAGTATGAGGGATGGGATGGATATCGTTTCGGCATTGCGGACCTTCCAGCGCGTCGTGGAGACGGGCTCGTTTTCAGCCGCCGCGCACGATCTCGACGTGACCCAGCCGGCGGTCTCGCGGCAGGTCGCCGCACTCGAAGGCCATTTCAACATGCGCCTCCTGCATCGCACGACGAGCGGCCTGTCGCTGACGGCGGAAGGAGAGCGGATGCTGCCAATGGCGCTGAGGATTCTCGAAGCGGTGGAGGAACTCGGCGATGCCGCCGGATCGGATGGAGCGATCGCTTCGGGCAAGGTCAGGCTCAGCGTTCCGGCACCCCTCGGGCTCTATCTCAGCGAGCGGCTGGGCGATCTTCTCGCCGCTCATCCAAAACTCTCGGTCGAACTGCTGTTCAGGGAGCAGAGCTCAGATATGATCGAGGAGCGACTCGATCTCGAAGTGCGCCTTGGCCCGGTCGCCGACAGCAGCCTCGTCTGCCGGCGGATCGGCTGGACGACGGCCTTCCTCGTCGCGTCTCCCGCCTATCTCGCGCGCAGGGCGGCTCCGCGCGCGCCAAAGGACATCAAGGACCACGAATGCCTGTGCTACAGCAGGGCAGGCGAGGCCAATACATGGTCCTTCTCGAACGGCTCGGAAGACATATCGGTCAGGATCTCGCCGCGGCTGACCGCCTGCAACGCCGTCGCCATTCACAGGGCCGCCGTTGCCGGCGCGGGGCTTGCGGTGCTCTCCCACATCATCGCCATGCCCGATATCGCCGCCGGACGGCTGATCCCGGTGATGAAGGATTTCCAGCCGAGCCGCCTGCCGGTCACCGTCGTCTATCCCTCGCGACGCAACATGCCGCTCCGGGTCAAGACGGTTCTGGATTTTATGATCGGTGCGATGGCGCAGGACCCGTCGATGTGCGCGAGCGGCGTGGACCGGGGCTGAAACCGATGAGTGCGGTGATCTGCCGTCATCGCCCAGCAGCGTAAGTTTCCGCCTTGCCTAAGTCAGGCGAATCCTGCCAAGTCGTCTGATCATGCAATTTGCGCCGCAACAAGACGAAGCCCTGAAGGCTGTTTCGAAATGGCTGAACGAAGGGCGCTCGCCGCTCTTTCGCCTGTTCGGCTATGCCGGAACGGGCAAGACGACGCTTGCCCGGCATTTTGCCGAAAATGTCGATGGTGACGTGCTGTTTGCCGCCTTCACGGGCAAGGCTGCGCAGGTGCTGCGCTCGCGCGGCGCCTCCAACGCCAAGACCATTCATTCGCTGATCTACCGCCCACGCGGCGAGGAGGCGGTGGAGGACGAGGAAACCGGCAAGACCTCGATCGCGCCGATGTTTTCGATCAACCGGCAGAGCCCGGTCGCGAAAGCCGCGCTGATCATCGTCGACGAATGCTCGATGGTGGACGAGGCGCTCGGCAAGGATCTGATGAGCTTCGGCACGCCGATCCTGGTGCTCGGCGATCCCGGCCAGCTGCCGCCGGTCTCGGGCGGCGGTTACTTCACCAATCAGGATCCGGATTATCTGCTCACCGATATCCACCGGCAGGCGCGCGACAATCCGATCATCAAGCTCGCCATGCAGGTGCGAGAGGGCAATGAGATCATGTATGGGGACTACGGCACGGCCAGGGTGATCTCTAAAAACGAGGTGACGCAGCAGCTCGTGCTTGATGCCGACCAGGTGCTCGTCGGCACCAATAGGACAAGGCGGCGTTATAACCAGCGCCTGCGTGAATTAAAGGGCTTCAGCGCCGATTATCCGCAGACCGGCGACAAGCTCGTCTGCCTCCGCAACGATCCGGCCAAGGGCCTGCTCAACGGCTCGCTCTGGCAGGTCATGACCTCGTCGAAGGAAACGACGAAGCCCGGCATCAATCTCCTAGTCCGCCCCGAAGACGACGACATGGATCGCGGGGCCGCCAAGATCAAGCTGCTCAAGCAGGCCTTCGAAGATGTCGAAGGCGAGATTCCCTGGAACACCCGCAAGCGTTACGACGAGTTCGACTATGGTTATGCCCTGACCGTCCACAAGGCACAGGGTTCGCAATGGAACGACGTCGTACTATTCGACGAGAGCTGGGCCTTTCGCGATACCAGGGAGCGCTGGCTCTATACCGCGATCACACGCGCGGCGGAGACGCTGACGATCGTTCGCTAATCCAATCGCGTTTCGCGATCCGATCGCGTCTCGTCATTCTGGTTGGGACGGGGCGGCCGGGCCTGGTCCGTCTTTAAGCCTGCACAATGCCGAGCAGGACCGCCTTGGCGATCGCCTGGAAGCGGTTGTTGGCGCGGAATTTCAGGATGATTTCGGCCTCGAGATCCCTGGTCTCGTCATGCTTCAGATCGAGCGCCCGGGCAATGCGCTGGGTGGAGTAGCCCTCTGCCATCAATTCCAGGCAACGCCGTTCCTGCGGGGTCAGGCTGGAACTGTCCTGATTGTCGTTGAGGGGCTGCGCCTCCATGCTCTCGTCGAAATCAAGGAGGTCACCGACCTGCTGGAGCTGGCGGTGCAGCGTCGACATTTCGGCCGTCAGCTCGCGCTTGCGCACCTGCAGGGCCTCGCGGAACATCGCCTCGGCCGCTTCCTGCGAATCGGCGCCGCGAAGCTCATTCATCAATTCCTGGATCACGGCGATCGGCATGCCCGTTTCGCGGCAGACGGTGATGACGGCCATGCGCATCACGTCGTCCTGGCCGTAAACCCGCATCGGGCCGATGCGATTGGCGGAGATCAATCCCTTTTCTTCGTAGAAATGCAGGGTCCTGTGTGTAACGCCGAACGCGTTTGCCATGTCGGCAATTGGCACCGGACCATCAGGCAGATCCGGCGGCAGCGCGGCCGAAGGCAGAAACCGGTATCTGAACCGGGCCTCCGAAGCGATACCGGCGGTAGCAAACAGGCGTTTGGAACCGTCTGGCATGAACCCTCCTAGGGCATCTTGTTGCACCTCATGCGGATTTGCCAGTTGCTTCCCGGTCGCGGCGAGTGGGGTTTCCTCTGAGCGTCTGATATGGGGAAAGAAGCAGTACGCGGCTTACGTTTACGCGACACAATGTCCACGTTATGCGTGAACGATCTTTTTTTGAAGTCCTAAAAATAATCTCTTTTAAATGGGATAGCAACGCGACGGCATCAATTGCAGGCTGTTGGGGTGTGCTGCAGCAAAACAAATCCGCTGCCATGCCGCATCGGCACGGCGACCTTCAAGGGCGATGAGAATTGCTGTTGTCGGCGCGGCGGGGCAGCAAATCTCGACCGCACGGTAATCCCATCAGCAACCGGTATCGGATCCATTTGCGAATCTCGTTGGCCATTGCCGGGCACTTGGCTTAAAAGCGGAGCCTCCGTTTCAGCGCCGATGGATATCAGACATGCCCGCCAAGCTCTCCGTGAACCTTAACGCCATCGCCATGCTGCGTAACCGGCGTGATCTGCCCTGGCCGAGCGTCGAAGCCCTCGGGCGCATAGCGCTTGCATCGGGAGCCAGCGGTCTGACGGTGCATCCGCGCCCCGACCAGCGCCATATCAGATTTTCCGACCTGCCCGTCATCCGCAACCTGATCGACGATGAATTCCCCAAGGCCGAGTTCAACATTGAGGGCTACCCGACTGAGGAGTTCCTCGATCTCTGTGCCGGCGCTGCACCCGAGCAGGTGACGCTGGTGCCCGACGACCCCTCTCAGGCGACCTCCGATCACGGCTGGGATTTCCGCAAACATCAGGCTTTCCTCACCGATGTCGTCGCACGGCTGAAGATGATGGGGTGCCGTGTCTCGCTCTTTGCCGATGGCGACGGCGACACAGAAGCGGTCGAGATCGCCAAGGGGGTGGGTGCTGACCGGATCGAGCTTTACACCGGCCCCTATGGCGGTTGCTACGACGCACCGGAGCGGGCAGCGCCGATCCTCGAGGCGCTAAGCCGCACGGCGGACGCGGCGCTGGCGATCGGCCTTGCCGTCAATGCCGGGCATGATCTGACGGTCGCAAACCTGCCCGACCTGGTGAAGCGCATTCCTGATCTCGCCGAAGTTTCCATCGGCCATGGATTGACTGCCGACGCGCTGGAATACGGCATGGCGGAAACGGTGCGGCGGTTCCGCAGGGCTTGCGGGCAGAAGGTCTGAGGAAGGCCGCTGCCCTTAGCGCTTCGAGTGGGATCGAGTCACGACGTTTCTGGCGGTGAGACGGACGGGGCATATCGCGTCTCCCTCGCCAAGGAGTTGGGCGCGCTGGATTCCTGTGCTTGTCACAGGAATCCAGCCACGGCGCGTCTGCGCCGTGAGTGACTCATTTGCGGTAATGAGATTTTCCCGTCAAAGTCTGGTCGCTTATCCCTACCTCAAGAGCAGGAATAAGCGACAGATTCAATGGCCTCCGGCGCTGCCAGCCGCCGTCAGCGCTGCCTTATGCGCCACAAAAAAATCCTTCAGCGGCTGCGGGTGCTTGCCGGTCAATTTGGTGAAGTCTTCGGTGACGATCGCGAATTTGCCGGCGCGGGTGTTGGCGTCGGCGGAGACCAGCATGTCGGCGATGAAGTCGGGGAGGCCGGCGCCGCGGATGCCTTGGCCGAGCTGTTCGTCATTGACGTCGACCACTTCGAGCGGTTTGCCGGCGGCCTCGGAGACGGTGGCGGCGACCTGCCGGTTGGTCAGCAGTTCAGCGCCCGTCAGCGTGTAGGTGGCGTTTTCGGAAGTCCCCGAGGCAAGGGCTGCGGCAATCGCGAGGGCGCAGTCGTCCCGCGAGATGGTCGAGATCTTGCCGTCGCCCGTGGCGCTGTACCATTTGCCGCCCTGCAGGTTGTGCGGCATGCCGTGCAGGTAATTGTCGTGATACCAGGCATTGCGGAAGATCGTATAGTCGACGCCGCTCGCCTTGACGGCGTTCTCGCTGCCGAGGTGATCGGGCGCGAAGACGACGAGCGAATCGTCGGGCGCCGGCATCGAGGTGTAGGCGATGTGCTTGACGCCCGCCTTGGCGGCGGCAGCGACGGCAGCCTTGTGCTGGGTGAGGCGCTTGCCGGGGGTGTCGAGCGCATCGGTGCTGATGATCAGCAGGCGGTCGATGCCGGCGAAAGCCTTTTCCAGCCCTGCCGCGTCATCGAAATCGGCCTTGCGCGTGACGACGCCCTTCGCTGCGAGAGCGGAAAGCTTCTCGGGGTTGCGTGTCGCCGCGACGATCTTGCCGGGGGCGACCTTGTAGGTTTCGATGAGGTGATGGATGACACGCTGGCCGAGCTGTCCGGCGGCGCCGGTGACCAGGATGGTTTCGCTCATACGTCATTTCCTTCTGCGTTTGATAGGTGGTCTCAAAAAGAGACTAGCACTAGAATAGGAATTGACTTCGCGGTGTAAAGGAGGCAGTTTTTCGGCTGTACGTTACCAAAAAGGAACCATCCAATGAGCGGCGAGGTCCTAAGTCTGAAGAACAGGATGCCGGGGATGCGGCGCGAGATCGATCTTGCCGGCCTCGATTTTTCCAATTGCCCGGTGCGGGACATGATGCAGCAGATCGGCGGCAAATGGTCGACACTGCTGCTCGAGGTGCTGGCGGCCGAGCCCCGCCGCTTCGGCGAGTTGCGGCGGATGCTGCCCGATATCTCGCAGCGCATGCTGACACAGACGCTGCGCGACCTGCAGAGGGACGGTTATGTCAATCGCGAGGTCTTCCCGACCAAGCCGCCGAGCGTTGAATATTCGATGACCGATCTCGGCCGTTCGCTCTACCAGCCGCTGTCGCAGCTTCTCAACTGGGCGGAAGCGAACCACGAGGCGGTTCGTGATGCTCGCTTGCGCTTCGATTCTGCCGAGAGCTAGGCTTTATTGCTGCGCCCTTCCGTCAGGAACAGCAGGAAGGCCAGTGCCGGGAAGGCGAAGCCGATCCAGGCCGTCATCGTCCAGCCGCCGGTCGCATAGGCCCAGCCGCCGAGCGCCGAGCCGAGCGCGCCGCCGGCAAAGAAGGTCGCCATGAAGAGGCCGTTCAGCCGGCTGCGATGTTCCGGATTCAAATCGTAAATGGCGCGCTGGCCGCAGACGAGATTGGTGGTGACGCCGAAATCGAGCGTGATCGCGGCCAAGGTCAGAAGAATCAGGGCGGTGAGCGAGCCGTCGCTTGCGAAATGGCTGATCAGGAAGGAAGCCATGCCGAGCAGCATGGCGATGGTTGAGGCGATCTTGGTCATGCCGCGATCGGCGAGCCGGCCGGCAATCGGCGAGGCAATGGCGCCGGCGGCACCGGCGAGCGCGAAGAGCGCGATGCCGTTCTGCGTCAGGCCGAAGGCCGGACTTGCGAGCAGCAGCGGCGTCGTCGTCCAGAACAGGCTGAAGGCGCCGAACATGCCGGCCTGATAGAGGGCGCGGCGTTGCAGCACGCGTGAGGTCAGCGCCAGATGGGCCATGGAGGCAAGCAGCTCGCCATAGCCGAGCTTGGTTTTCGGCACGCGGACCGGCAGGTTGGCGCGGAGCACGATGGCGAGCACGAGCATCAATGCGGCCGTGACGTAATAGACCATGTGCCAGGAGGAGGCCTCGGCGACGAAGCTCGCGAAAGGCCGCGCCAGCATGATGCCGCAGAGCAGGCCGCTCATGACATTGCCGACGACCTGGCCGCGCGTCGCATCTGGCGCCATGTTCGCGGCAAAGGGCACGAGCACCTGGACGGCGACCGAGGCGAGGCCGATGGAGAGCGAGGCGATGAGGAACATGGCAGGCGTCGTCGAGAGCGCGGCGCCGATCAGCGCCACGGCGGAGACGGCGATCAGCAGCAGGACCAGGCGGCGGTTTTCCGTAAGGTCGCCGAGCGGCACGATCAGCAGCAGGCCGAGACCGTAGCCGATCTGCGTCAGCGTGACGATCAGACCGGTCGCGGCAGGGGAAAAGCCGAGATCGGCGCTGATCGGCCCGGCAAGCGGCTGGCCGTAATAAAGATTGGCGGCCACCAGCCCGCAGGCGGCGGCGAAAAGAAAGGTGAGCCAGGGGGATAGCGCTCGTGGAATGGCTTTATCCGGCGTGGTGGCTGAAACGCTCATCAGAAACTCCGGTATTCAAGGATCGTGAGAATTGACTGCAAGAATGCTGGCTGCGGCCGCCCGATTTTGACCGGATGCCGCATTTCGATCGTTTATGCGCGTGGCCTGAAGCGCGTTTTTCAGGTCACGAGCTTCATCGCCGCTTCGGCTGCGGCGACCATCTCCTGCCTGCTGCGTCCTGTCTTGCCGATGACGCGCAAACCCTTGGTAAGGCAGAGAAAGGCGAGGGCGGCGGCATCAGGGTCCACCGTCTTCGGGATGGTCCGGTCGGCCTGGCCGATGCGGATCAGATCGGCCATCAGCTTCTCGTCGGCGGCAAAAGCAGTGGCGACATGAGCGGCCGTTTCATCGTCGAGCAGCGCGAAGTCATTGGCGCCGCCGACGACGAGGCAGCCTTTGCGGCCGGCCTCGCCATGGGAGAGCTCCGTATAATACATCACCATTTGAAAGACCTTTTCGCGGCCCGTTTCGGCCGACGCGATCATCGCTTCCAGGCGACGCCGCCCGAGCTGGCGATAACGGGCAAAGGCGGCGATGAAAACGCCGCGCTTGTCTTTGAACGCCTTATAGATGCTGCCTGAGGCAAGGCCCATCGCCTCGGTCAACTCGCTGATGGAGGTGGCGTGATAGCCGCGTTCGGAAAAGACCCGCAGGGCAGCATCCAGGGCCGCGTCCTTATCGAACTCGCGCGGGCGGCCGCGGCTGCGGGTTTTTTGATCTGATGTGAGGTCGGCAACGGTCATGTACCCTAATTAGGAAATGATCGTTTCCAAATCAAGTCGAATTTCTGCGATGCAGCAAATTCAGAGATCCAGCACCCAGGTCTGGCCGTTCGCCTCGGGGCCGAACATCCGATGTCTCTCCTCGGAGACAAGCCGGAAGCCTGATTTGACGTAAATGGCGCGGGCGGTGTCCAGCATGTCGTTGGTCCAGAGCGAAAGCTCGCGATAGCCCTTCTGCCTGGCAAAGCGGATGCATTCGTCGACCAGCAGCTTGCCGAGTCCGAGACCGCGGGCTGCTTTGTCGACATAGAGCAGGCGCAGCTTGGCGATGCCGTCGCCGCCATTGGTAACGAGGATCGAGCCGACATTGACGCCGCCGCGTTCGGCGATCCAGCAATATTCGCGCGCCGGATCGAAATTGGCGAGGAATTTTGCGGCGACGTCTGCGACGAGCGCCTCGAAGCGCAGGTCCCAGCCATATTCTTCGGTATAGAAGCGGCTCTGGCTCTGGACGATCCAGCCAATATCGCCGGCGCGATGGGCGCGGATGACCGAAGGCGCCGGTTTTGCCGTGGGGTCGAGCAGGGCGCGGATCGTGCCCATGGCACGCACCGCCGCTTCCCGTTCGCCGGCCGCAAGCATATCGAAACGGGCGGCGATCTGCGCATTGGCGCGCCGGCCGAGTTCTTCGAATTGTTCTCGTCCCCGGTCGGTGACAGTAATGATCTGGCTGCGGAGATCGGCCGGAGCGGCATTGGTTTCGATCAGACCCTCGATGCGGAAACGCTTGAGAATGCGGCTGAGATAGGCGGGGTCAAGATGCAGATCGCGAGCAAGTGCTGTGGCGCTGACGCCATCATGCGAGCCGATCTCGAAGAGGATGCGGGCATCCGTCAGCGTATAGGGCGAGTCGAGATAGGCCTTGTTCAGGAGGCCGAGGAAGTTCGTATAGAAGCGGTTGAAATCGCGGGCGGTTTCGATGAGGGCGATGTCGGACATGGTGATCTCCAAAGGGAGATCTCATCAGGTTGGTGACAAGGCCGACCACCCACGCCTCCGTCATGCTCGGGCTTGTGCCCCAAGCATCTGCCTCCGGTCGATAGGGCATTAGATCCTCGGCACAAGGCCGAGGATGACGTCGCGTAAGGGTGAGGCGTGTCAACAAACTGACAAAAGTCTCCGTGTGAAGACCTTTGTCATGTATTTAGTTGACTGAGTCAACTAAATTGTCAGCCCGCCTTAGGCGGCTTCCTCTTCCGCTTCTTCCTCGGCGCCTAGAGCGAATTCCACCGCTGCCCGGGCATGGATCGTCGTGGTGTCGAAGCCCGGCAGCGGCAGGCGGTTAGGATCGAGGATCAGGCAGATCTCGGTGCAGCCGAGGATGATGCTGTCGGCGCCATGTTCCTTGGCGCGATCGATGATATCGATCAGCTTTTCCCGCGAGCTGTCGTGCACCCTGCCGGCGCAGAGCTCGTTGAAGATGATATCGTGCACGGTGGTCCGGTCGGCGGCGTCGGGCACCATGATGTCGACGCCGAGGGCCTTCATGCGCTCGGCGTAGAAGCCGTGCTCCATCGTGTAGCGGGTGGCAAGCAGCAGCGGGCGCTTGCGGCCGGCCGCATGCAGCGATTTCGCGGTCTCGTCGATGATGTGGATCAGCGGCACGGAAATCTTCGCCGCAACTTCCTCGGCGATCAGGTGCATGGTGTTGGTGCAGATGAGAACACAGCCGGCGCCGGCGATCTGCAGGCGCAGGGCCACGTCAGCGAGGCGGCGGGCGGCGCCTGCCCAGTCTCCGGCCTTCTGAAGAGCGACGATCTCCTCGAAATTGACCGAATGCAGGATAAGCTCGGCCGAGGCGAGGCCGCCTTTGCGGGCGCGCACCATTTCGTTGACCAGGCGGTAATAGACCGCCGAACTTTCGAAACTCATGCCGCCGATCAGGCCGATCGTTTCCATCTCTTCATGCTCCCATGTTTCAACTTTCGAAAATGATGCCGCAATGCCGGCGCGCTGTGTTTGCGTTGTTTGTCTGTTGGATAGCATCTGTGCTACGATTTTGCGCAACTTGACGAAAGCGCGCAAATGTAGCGCGCATGATAGGCTCGACACGATGCTTGACGATCGCGACCGACGGATTCTCGACACACTGCAACGGGATGCTGGGATATCCGTGACAGATCTTGCCGAGCGCGTGGCGCTTTCGGTCTCGGCCTGCTCGCGGCGGATCCAGCGGCTGGAGGAGAGCGGTCATATAGCCCGGCGCATTGTCGTGCTCAACCGCGAGAGGATGGGTGTGCCGACGACGGTCTTCGCCCTCGTCAAGACGGCGCATCATTCCGACGAATGGACCGAGAGCTTCCGCAGGGTCATCGCCGACATTCCTGAAATCGTCGAGGCGCACCGGCTGACCGGCAATCACGATTACATCCTGAAGATCGTCCTGCCGCGCGTCGAGCATTATGACGTGATCTATAAGCAGATCGTGCGAAAGCTGGAGCTCTTCGACGTCTCGGCGTCGATTTCGATGGAGGAATTGAAAAATGGCATGGCGATACCCGTGGGTTACGCCGCAGGGCATGGGTAGCGATTAATCGGTCTCAATATGGAACGATTTCAGACATATTACGTTCACCTTTGGTTCAGGAGGAGGGGAGGATATTTCCTTCACTTGGAGGAGTAGAGGAGAACAATCATGAGAAAGCTAACCGTCGCCGCGTTATGCTTGATCATCGGTGCCTCCGGCATCACGCCGGCTCAGGCGTTTCCGGCAATCAACCCACCCAGAATCGAGGCGCAACAGCAGCAGCAAATAGAGCATGTGCGATGGCGTGGCCGAGGTGGACGTCACCGGGGAGCTGAGTGGGGCTGGGCCCTGGGTGGTCTAGCCGTCGGCACCATAATTGGCGGCGCGTTGGCGCAGCCCTATTATGGCTCCCCTTACCGCTACTACGGTTCGCCATACCGCTACTACGGTTCGCCCTACCGCTATTACGGGTCGCCTTACCGCTATTATGGCTCGCCCTACCGCTACTATGGTCCGCCCTACCGCGAGTATGGCAGGTATTATGCCCCGCCTTATCGGAACTACGCATCATCCGCCTATTATAGAGGCGGCCGCAGCCACGTGAGCTGGTGCTATGCCCGGTATCGTTCCTACAGGGCTTTCGATAATACCTTCCAGCCTTATTATGGACCCCGTCGCCAGTGCATCAGTCCCTACTGATTGACACTTGCGCATTGGCGCTGTGAACTGGTTCCAGGTCGACCGACGTTATGATCCGTTCGGTCGGCCTGTCTTTATCGAACGTCCACAGAGGCCCGGTCTTGGCAGCTATAGCTGTCACTCCGCCTGACTCCCGCTCTCAAGCTCTGCCGGGGCGGATCGCAGACGCACATATAATCTAACGTGCATCGCGATCGTCTGGCTGCGCTCTAACCGCCACATGTTGCGCTCACCAAAACGACTGTGCATCTGCACGGCATGCTGTGTCGACTGCGATCGCTGCACGGGAGCCATTCCGAAACGGCGGTTGCAACATTTGCTGCGAAAGCCACATTGGTTCCGAGCGAAATGGCGCAAAAAGGGTAGGTCATGAGCGAGCATCATGTCGTCGTTGTCGGCGGTGGTTTCGGCGGGCTGCAGCTCGTCAACGGGTTGAAGGGCGCAGGCGTGAAGATCACGCTCATCGACCGGCGCAACCATCATCTCTTCCAGCCGCTGCTCTATCAGGTGGCGACGACCATCCTCTCCACCTCCGAAATCGCCTGGCCAATCCGCCGCCTCTATGCCGACCGGCCTGACGTGACGGTGCTGCTGGGCGAGGTCACCGATGTCGACAGCGGCGCGAAGACCGTGTCGTTACGCAACGGCATGACTCTGGGTTACGACACGCTGGTGCTGGCGACCGGCGCGACGCATGCCTATTTCGGCCATGACGAATGGGAGCCGGTGGCGCCCGGCCTGAAGACGCTGGAGGATGCGACGACGATCCGCAGACGCGTGCTGCTCGCCTTCGAGAAGGCGGAGATGGAGGCCGATCCCGTCGTGCGCGACGCGCTGCTGACCTTCACCATCGTCGGCGCCGGGCCGACCGGCGTCGAGCTTGCCGGCATCATCGCCGAGCTCGCGCATTTCACGCTGCCGAAGGAATTCCGCAATATCGACACGCGCAAGACCCGTGTCGTGCTCGTCGAGGCCGGCCCGCGGGTGCTGCCGACATTTGCCGAAGAGCTTTCGGCCTATGCGCAGAAGGCGCTGGAGAAACTCGGCGTCGAGGTCCTCCTCGGCAAGCCGGTGACCGAATGCCGCGCCGATGGTGTACAGATCGGCGAAACCTTCGTCCCAAGCCGGACGATCGTCTGGGCGGCCGGCGTCACCGCTTCGCCGGCGGCCCGCTGGCTTGACGTGGCGGCCGACCGGGCAGGGCGCGTCGTCGTCGGGAAGGATCTGAGCGCGCCCGGCCTGTCCGATGTTTTCGTCATCGGCGACACCGCCTCGGTGATGCGCGAGGACGGCAAGCCGGTGCCGGGCATTGCGCCCGCCGCCAAGCAGCAGGGCGGCTATGTCGCCAAGGTCATCCGCGCGCGTCTCTCGGGCAAGCCGACCCCGGCGCCCTTCCGCTACCGACATCAGGGAAGTCTCGCGACGATCGGCCAGAGTGCGGCGATCATCGATTTTGGCCGGATCAAGCTGAAAGGCTGGATCGCCTGGTGGATCTGGGGTCTCGCCCACATCTACTTCCTGATCGGCACCCGCTCCCGCTTCTCCGTCGCCTGGAGCTGGCTGTGGATCTATCTCAGCGGCCAGCACAGCGCCCGGCTGATCACGCAGCGGGAGACGATGCGGGAGGAGGGGTAGGCTGCTGACGAATGGTGTCAAATTATAGGGGGGCCACACGGTACATCTCCTCCTCCGTCACTCCTGTGCTCGTTACAGGAATCCAGCGAGGGCGCGTCTGCGCCGTGGATGAGTTGCCGTTACGAACGGAGTCTCCTGCGCCCAGAGACTTGGGCGCGCTGGATCCCTGAAACGAGCACAGGGACGAGGGTGGGTGGATGCCTGCGCTGGATTCCTGCTGCACAGGATGGGGTACTTGATCTTGACACATCTCCCCACGCGCCCTTAGCATCCCGCCCGCGTCTTCCCACCACCGGGGCCGCATCCAGCCGTACCAACGGACAGAGGTTCCAAATGCGCCGAGTCACTTCTCACGAAAATCGCATCCGAATTTCTGAGAAGTTGGTGGTTCATGCGCACTTTGAATCTGGGCATCCTCGCCCATGTGGATGCAGGCAAGACTAGCCTTACCGAAAGACTGCTTTTCAACGCCGGCGTCATCGACAAGCTCGGAAGCGTCGATACCGGCGATACACAGACGGACAATCTCGAACTCGAGCGGCAACGCGGCATCACAATCCGGGCCGCGGTCGTGTCGTTTGCGATCGGCGACCGGACCGTCAATCTGATCGACACACCCGGCCACCCGGATTTTATTGCCGAGGTCGAGCGGGTGCTGGGATTGCTGGATGCCGCGGTCGTTGTCGTCTCGGCGGTCGAAGGCGTGCAGGCTCAGACGCGCGTGCTGGTGCGTGCGTTGCGCCGGATGGGCGTTCCCTTCGTCTTCTTCGTCAACAAGGTCGATCGGCTCGGCGCGCGCTATCAAGAGGTATTGGCAGCACTTGCCGCGCACCTTTCAGTCCGGCCGATCGCCATGTCCACGGTTATCGATGCCGGCAGTAAACTTGCGCGGGTGGAGGCGCTCGCTCCCAAAGACGAACCGCTCTTTTCCGCGCTCTGCGAGGCGCTCGGCGAAAACGACGAGGCGTTGCTCGATGACTATGTGCTCGCTCCCGACCGCCTGACCGGTGAAAGGCTCGGGCGTTCTCTGGCCGATCAGGTGGCGAGGGGCCAGGTGCATCCGGTCTTGGCGGGGGCCGCGATGACCGGCGCCGGCATATCAGCCCTGGCATCGGCCATTGGGACGATCCTGCCCGAGCGGCGCCCCGATCCGGATGGTCCGGTCGCCGGCAAGATCTTCAAGATCGAGCGCGGCTGGGGCGGGGAAAAACTGTGTTATCTCTCCCTGACTTCGGGCACTGTCCGGCTCCGGCAATTTCTGGACCTGCCCAAGGGGCCGGAACGGGTAACCGCGATCCAGGTGTTCGAGGAGGGCCGGGTCCATGGCGCCGATGGCCTCCGCGCCGGGCAGATCGCACGCGTCAGCGGTCTCGCCGGCGCGCGGATCGGCGATGCGGTGGGTGGCGATCCCGTTGGTCCGCAGGCTCACTTTGCGCCGCCGACGCTCGAAACCCGCGTTCTTGCCCGCCGCCCTTCCGACAAGGCGGCGCTCTGGCTGGCGCTGAACCGGATGGCCGAACAGGACCCGTTGATCAATCTGCGCCGGAACGAGGAGACGGACGAGGTCTTCGTATCGCTTTATGGCGAGGTGCAGAAGGAGGTTATCCAGTCGACCCTGCTGACGGATTTCGGCCTCGAAGCAAGCTTCGAGGAAAGCACGGTCATTCTGGCCGAGCGGCCTGTGGGGATCGGAGCCGGCCTGCAGATCCTCTTCAAGGAACCCAATCCGTTCCTGGCGACGGTCGGGCTGCGGGTCGAGCCGCGGCCTGCCGGAGCCGGCAACAGCTTCGCGCTCGAGGTGGATGTCGGCCAGATGCCAGTCGCCTTCTATCGGGCGGTCGAGGAAACAGTATTCGAAACGCTGAAGCAGGGGATTTCAGGCTGGCAGGTCATCGATTGCCACGTGGCGATGACGGCGGCCCGGCACAGTTCGCCGGCAAGCACCGCCGCCGATTTCCGGCAGCTGACGCCCTGGGTGCTGGCCACGGCGCTCTCGGCCGCACAAACCGTGCTCTGCGAGCCGGTCGATCGCTTTTATCTCGAGGCGCCGGCTGAGAGCTTGAGCGGTGTGCTCACTTTGCTTGCGAAATCCGGTGCCACGACGATGGATTCGGTGATCGTCGATGGCGTCGCCCGGCTGGACGGCACGATGGCCTCTCAGATGGTGCGGAACGTCCAGCAGCAATTGCCTGGGCTGACGAGCGGGGCAGGGACGATGGAGACCGCTTTCGATCATTATGCTCCGGCAGCGGGTCCGCCGCGCTTGCGCCGGCGTTCGGGGACAAATCCGTTCAACCCCGTCGAATATCTGCTGCGTTTGCGCGGGAGTGTTTAAAGTCGCGCTCGGTCGGGGAACATAGGCCTTCCCCGGCTGTTGTCATCTCAAAGTTTGGAAGCTTCCATGCCCGACATCGATACGTTTCTCACCTTTTATGTTGCCGTTCTGGCCATTCAGCTATCGCCGGGGCCGGACATGATGCTTGTCATCGGGCGAGGTGTCGGGCAGGGCCGGCGCACCGCTCTTCTGAATGCAATCGGCATCACTCTCCTTGCCGGGGTAATCCAGATCTCGTTGCTGATCCTGGGCGTTGCATCGCTGCTCCAAGCCTCGCCGGTCGCTTTCGACATTCTGCGCTGGGCGGGAGCCGCCTATCTGGTCTGGCTAGGCGCCAAGCTGATTTGCGGGGCAGGCCGGAATGGCTGCGGCGCACGGGCGGCGGCGCAGTCTGTTACGACTGCGAGAGCGCTTCGCGAGGGTGCGATCAACAATCTCACCAATCCGAAAGCGCTCGTCTTTCTCTTCGCCTTCCTTCCGCAATTCGTGAACCCCGAGAGCTCCTGGCCGGTCGCGGTGCAGCTTCTTCTTCTTGGGGCGGTGACGAAGCTTTCGAATTTCGTCATCCTCAGCTCCATCGCATTCGGCGCGGGCACGTTCGGCGGCTGGCTTTCACGCCGCCCGATGCTGATCGCATGGCAGGAGAGGTTCGCCGGTATCGTGATGATCCTCCTTGGCCTCCGGCTCGCCCTTTCGGGGGATGCTCGAGCTGCCCGATAGCCCTCATCTTCCTACGACACGAAGACAGCCGCCGAAGTCGAGCTTTCCACGACTTCGGCGGCTACTGGCATTTCACATCAGGGCGGCCGCCGAAGCGGCCGGCCTTCCATTTCCTCAGGCCGCCAGCGAGGCGATGTCGATGACGAAGCGGTAGCGGACGTCGCTCTTCAGGACGCGCTCATAGGCTTCGTTGACCTGCTGGATGTTGATCTTCTCGATCTCGGAGACGATGTTGTGCTCGCCGCAGAAATCGAGCATTTCCTGGGTTTCCTTGATCGAGCCGATCATCGAGCCGGAGATGCTCTTGCGGCCGGGAATGATCGAGAAGGCATGCACCGGGATCGGATTCTCCGGCGCGCCGACGACCACGAACGAGCCATCAACCTTCAGCAGGCCGAGGTACGCGTTCCAATCGATCTCGGCGCTGACGGTGCAGATGATCAGGTCGAACGTGCCGGCAAGCTTCTTGAAGGTTTCCGGGTCATTGGTGGCGTAATATTCCTTGGCGCCGAGCTTTAGCCCGTCTTCCTTCTTAGAAAGGCTCTGGGAGAGAACGGTGATATCGGCGCCCATGGCCGAACCCAGCTTGACGCCCATATGTCCGAGGCCGCCCATGCCGACGATCGCGACCTTCTTGCCGGGGCCGGCATTCCAGTGGCGCAGCGGCGAATAAAGCGTGATGCCGGCGCAAAGCAGCGGCGCGGAGGCGTCGAGCGGCAGATTGTCAGGAATGGACATGACATAGCCCTCCTTGACGACGATCGAGTCGGAATAGCCGCCCTGGGTGCGCGTCTTGCCGTCGGCTTCGAAATCATTGTAGGTGCCGCTGAAACCCGGCATATACTGTTCGCGGTCGAGGTCGCGCTCGGCGCAGCCGATGCAGGAATCGACGAAGCAGCCGACGCCGACGCGGTCGCCGACCTTGAACTTGGTCACGGCGGAGCCGACGGCCGAGACGATACCGGCGATCTCATGGCCGGGCACGATCGGATAAACGGCGTTCTTCCATTCGTTGCGGACGGTGTGGATGTCCGAATGGCAGATGCCGGCAAACTTGATGTCGATGACGACGTCATCCGGGTTGGGATTGCGGCGCTCGAAGGTGAAAGGGGTCAACGGCTTGGAAGCGTCGGTTGCGGCGTAGCCTCTTGCAATAGGCATGGGAACCTTCCTTTTCGTTTTGGGAGGGGGTTGAGCGGGATGGCGGACTATTGCCCGGAACGGCGGGAGAGGGTTAGAGCGATCCTCTCAGCTTTTTGCACGATCCTGCAAAAGTGAGGAGCCCGCCTGTTTGCGAAATGGCTGAAGCACTCTAGATAGAGGCGGTATCGACGGCGTCAGAGATTGACAGAAAGAGTTGCCGCATGACTTTGCCCTTCAGCCCCTATCAGGAAATCGTCGAGATCGCGATGCGCTTTGCGCCTAATGACGGTGAGTTCTCGACCGCTATTGGCAATCTTCATGTCAGCCGCCGGTCCAAGCCCAGCGATCCCTTGCACAGCAGCTACCGGCCCTGTTTCGCCTTCGTGCTGCAGGGGGCCAAGAGCCTGCAGCTCGGTACGGAGCAGATCAGCTACGGGACCGGCGATTATCTCCTGACCTCGCTCGACCTGCCGGTTGCCTGGCGGGTCACGGAGGCGAGCCCCGAGGTGCCGCATCTCTGTCTCGGGCTGGCGATCGATTCCGAGAAACTGCTGGAGCTGCTGAGCCGCATCGATGTTCCTCGCCCAGCCGCCCATACCGACGGACAGCGCGGCATGGTGGTGAACGTCGCGCCGCCGGAACTGATGGACGCCGCCGTCCGTCTGCTGCGCTTGCTCGATCGTCCATGCGATATTCCCGCCATGGCGCCGCTGATCGAGCAGGAAATCCTTTACAGGGTGCTGACCGGGCCGCACGGTGCGCGGCTGATCAACATCGCCACGGCAGACAGCCACAGCAACCGGATCGCGCGTGCCGTCGCCTGGCTGAAGGAGAATTTCGCGCGCCCGCTGCGCATCGAAGACCTTGCCGAGCGCGTCAATATGAGCGTGTCGTCCTTCCATCATCATTTCAAGTCGGTGACGGCGATGACGCCCGTCCAGTATCAGAAGCAGCTTCGCCTGCACGAGGCGCGCCGGCTGATGCTCATCGAGCGGCTGGACGCGGGCACTGCCGGCCACCGAGTCGGTTATCAGAGCCCGTCGCAATTCAGCCGCGAATATAGCCGCCTCTACGGCGCGTCGCCGGCCCGCGATGTCGACGGCGTGCGCGAGATGATGGCGGCGGAATAGCGCCGAGGGCGCCGGCGTCGGCGCGGCTGCCGGCCAGCCATTAAAGGATGTTTGACCTTTCCCGGCTAGGCTGGCGCCATCAAACAAGCAGGCACCGCCGTCCGCATGACGCAAGCACCGTTACTTTCGATCGTCGCGCCTTGTCATAACGAGGAAGAGGGCCTGCGCGAATTCTGCCGCCGAGCCGCCGCCGCCGCGCAGAGCGTCGTCGGCGACACCTTCGAGCTCATCCTCGTCGATGACGGCTCATCGGATGGCACTTGGGAGATCATTTCGGATCTGGCGGCAAAAGTGCCGCAGGTGCTCGGGGTCCGTCTCCTGCGCAATCACGGCCACCAGCTGGCATCGACGGCCGGTCTTTCGGCGTCGCGGGGCGAGTGCGTGCTCCTGATCGACGCCGATCTTCAGGACCCGCCCGAACTGCTGTTGATGATGATGCCGATCATGGAGCGCGGCGCCGATGTCGTTTACGGCCAGCGCACGCGCCGCGAGGGCGAAACCTGGTTCAAGCTCGCCTCCGCGTCGCTCTTCTATCGTACGCTCTCCAGGCTCGCTTCCGTGACCATTCCGCGTGACACCGGCGATTTCCGGCTGATGCGCCGGCGCGTCGTCGATATCCTGCTTGCGATGCCGGAGCGCGATCGTTTCATCCGCGGCATGGTCAGCTGGATCGGCGGCCGGCAGGTGGCTCTGCCTTACG
Organism: Rhizobium aethiopicum; assembly: GCF_900094625.1. GTDB lineage: Bacteria > Pseudomonadota > Alphaproteobacteria > Rhizobiales > Rhizobiaceae > Rhizobium > Rhizobium aethiopicum. The sequence goes on from NZ_FMAJ01000002.1 coordinate 465,287, forward strand.
AGCGGGACGCGCGTTTTGCCGGCGCGACGAAATATCCGCTGCGCAAGATGATCAATTTCGCGCTCGATGCGATCACCAGCTTTTCGACGACGCCGCTGCGGATCGCCACATGGCTCGGCATGATCAGCGCCGGTGTGGCGGTGACGATGCTGGTCTATACCTTCGTTCGCTGGCTGCAGGGCGAGACGGTCACCGGCTGGTCGTCCATCATGGCCGCCGTCAGCGCCTTCAGCGCCATCCAACTGATCTGCATCGGCATCATCGGGGAGTATCTTGGCCGTCTGGTCCAGGAGAGCAAAAGGCGGCCGATGTTCATGATCGAAACGATACTGCGGGGCAGCGAACACGCCGAGCTGCCAATCGCCTTTTCGGAGATGGGTGCCGGCGAAAAGCGCGCCGCGCTGGATTCGGCCTTCGGATTCGAAGAGTCGCAAAAGAGTAATCGGATCGGATAATGGACCAGATTTCCACGCCTGGTGTAGCCGCAGCCGGCTTTGATGAATTGGCAGCCCGGCAGGATTCCACCATTGCGATCGCCGTTTTCGTGGCATTTGTCGCCATCCTAGTAGTGTTATTCCGCTTTCCGCCAATTCTTGATTACGCTAATCACTATGCTCGTATCTGGCTTCTATCCGGAGGCATCGGCGAGCAGCCGTTTCCCCAGATCTATGGCGTGGATTGGAACCGCACCTTCACCAACGTCGGCATGGATCTCCTGGCGATCTGGATAGGGCCGCTTGTCGGCGCAGACAGGCTGGCGCGCGCCTTGCTTTTTCTGGCGATCGTGCTGCCGCCGCTTGGCGCGATCGCGCTGCACCGGACGCTTTTCGGCAGCCGGTCCTATTGGCAGATCGCCATGTTGTCGCTTGGTTGGTGCGCCACCATGATCGGCGGCTTCATCAATTTCCAGATCGGTCTCGGCATGGCCTTGTTCTTCGCCTGCGCCGATCTTCGGCTGCAGCGCCGCAACTTCGCCCTGCTGTTTGCCTGGCGGCTTGCCGCCGCGCTGCTGCTGACGGTGATGCACATCTTCTCGCTCGGCTTCTATATGGCGATCATCTACGGGCTCGAATTTTCCTGGCGTTTCGACATCTTGCGATCGAAGTCCTGCCTGGTGAGGCTCGCCAGTCGGTTAACGCTGGCGCTGGGTGCCTGCGTTCTGCCGCCGTTCGCACTCTATCTCCGTTCGCCAGCTTTGCCCGGCGCGGGTGATAATGGCCTTGCTCTTGCCTGGAATGACAGCGTCGTCCTGATTGTCATGAATTTGCTCTCCCCGATCACCACATACATTCCGCTGGTAGACGTGGTGATGGTTCTGCCGTTGATTCTCATCTGCACACGTGCTTCGCGCGCGGGCGATATCCGCGTCCATGCGGGGCTTGCCGTGACCGCCAGCGGACTGCTGCTGCTCTCTTGTGTTTCGCCTCGCCATATGCTCGGAACCGGATGGATCAGTTGGCGCTTTCCGATCATGACGGCGTTCGTCGCCATGGCGATGGTGTGTCCTTTCGCCAGTCTAACGCGCCGCCAGGCGCTGTTGCTGGGGCTTGTCGTCAATCTCGCGGTTTTCGGCCGGACGGGCTGGGTCGGTTGGAACTGGTGGCTTGCACAAAGGGACGTCGCTGCCGTTGAGACCGTACTAAAGAAGGTGCCGGCCGGCGCGGCCGTTCTGCCCCTGGGGCATGACCCCAGGATGGTGAGCGGCCTTGCGCACTCCAGCCGGTATTTTTTCTTCAGAGAGGAGACTTTCTGGCACCTGCCGACGCTTGCCACGCCTTTCGCGCATGCGTTTGTGCCGACGCTCTTCACCGCGAAAGGCAAGCAGCCGCTGTCGGTTCTGACACCATGGTCTGAGATCGCGGTCCCCGAAGGCAATCTGCTGTCGATCGGCGTGCTTTTGTGCCCGGAAATGATGCAGGTCTATGAACACTTTACACCCTATCTGTCGGACTGGCGCGGACGTTTCGATTTCATCCTCGTCGCGAACGCCGATATTCCCGACCGCTATGTCGGCACCCTGATGCCGGCTGGTTTGACGCTGATCGAGGATGCCGGTTTCGCCAAGCTCTACGCGATCGACAAGGCGGCGCCGGCGGAATCTCTTTCGGTTCCTGCCGGTTGCGCGGCGGCTCTATGAACCGCCGCCTGCCCTGAGATCGAGCGCAAGCTGTCGCGCTTGCCGTGCAGTGTCTTCATCGCAAATCAACACGTTGCCCAGGCCTGACAGCAGCACGGCTGCGATCGCCTGCGCCTTGTTCAGGCCGCCTGACGCGAAGACGACATTGGGAATGGCGCGCAGAGCTTTCAGCTCGGGAGCGATCGCGCACCTGTTTATCGCATGGTCGATCGGCTGCCCGATCTTATCGACGAACTGGCCGAGCACGTCACCACAGGCGCCGGCTGCGAGCAATTCCTCTATGTTGATGTTGCGCGGCAAGCCGTAGCGCATCAGCAGCGAACGCTCGGTCATGTCGCCGATGCTGAGCACGATGACGTCATTGGTCTCGATCTGTCGAAAGGCCGATTCAAAAACATCCTGTTGGACAATTGCCGTCCGCGATTCCGGGCTGCCGGCATAGATCGGCGCAGCAAGATAGGAGCATTCGGCATTGAGCTGGCGGGCAAGGTCGCTCGCAATGTCAAAGGTATTGATTTCAATGCCGTGCGTCAGCCCGCCCATGACAGAATTGACGCAGATATCAGGCCGTTTGAGGGAAGGCATATGCCGCACCATCTCGCGGAGTGTCGCTCCCCACCCGACGCCAACGCCGCGGATACCGCCGCCGTTCAGCAGCTGGACGAGATAATCGGCTGCCGCCTGGCCGAGCAGGACGGGGATCAGTTCCGCATCCTCCGGCGTCGGTACGATAATCGCCCGATTGAGGTTGAATTCTGCCGCCAGCTGCTGCTCCAGGGCGACACAAGAGGTCAGCCGGGAGTTGAGGGTGATCGTCACAAGGCCGGATCGGCGCGCCTCGGCGATGATCTTGTTGACGCGGAGCCTGTTGGTCGAAAGCGCGTCCGCGATTTCACCCTGGGTGCGTCCCTCCATGTAATAGAGCCATACGACGCGCACCTGCATCTGCTCGTCCGGCAGTGCTACGGGCGCGGAAGAAGCACTTCTGTTCTGTGACATGCAACTGCGCCTCCGTTTCGACGCCATGGATCTCAAATCCCCGGCGCTTGTCAATCGCAGGGGCCTGTCGTCAGCCGCTTCACCGCGGTCAGTCGGTTCGCCGGCCGGTCGACTTGTTGAAGGGATGCAAAGCTTCCATGCGCAGATGACACGAAATGCGGTCGTTTTCCCGCAGACGTCGATCGCTATGCACGCTCGCGACGATGCGCTTCCGGCTGTCATCGATGCGCAGATGCACGTTATTCTCATCGCCAACGGTTTCGATCAATTCGACATGGGCTTCGAACCGGAGATCATGCGCCGATCCGACGCCGAGGTTGATCGAACCGGGTCTGATGCCGACGAGATCCGTGTTTCTCGGAAGCGCGAGGTCGCTGGGGCCGAGTTCATCCAGATCGATCAGGTTCATCGGCGGAGAACCGATGAAGCCGGCAACGAAGACGGTTTCAGGACGGCGATACACCTCGATCGGTGTCCCGATCTGCTCAATTCGGCCGCCGTTCATGACGACAAGCCTGTCGGCCAGGGTCATCGCCTCGAGCTGGTCGTGGGTCACATAGAGGCTGGTCGTCTTGAGCTGCCGCTGCAACCTGCGGATTTCGACTCGCATTTGCACGCGAAGCTTCGCATCCAGATTGGACAACGGTTCGTCGAAGAGGAAGGCGGCCGGATCGCGGACGATGGCGCGGCCCATGGCAACGCGTTGGCGCTGTCCGCCCGAGAGCTGACGGGGGCGTCTCTCGAGGAATTCGCCGATTTCGAGAATGTCGGCGGCGTCAGCGATCCGCCGGTCGATCTCGTGGCGAGGAACGCGGCGGTTCTTGAGGCCATATTCGAGATTCTGCCGAACGGTCATATGAGGGTAGAGCGCGTAGTTCTGGAAGACCATCGCAATGTTGCGGTCGGCCGGATCGACATGGCCAACGTCCTTGCCTGATATCCTGAGGTGCCCGGAGCTTATGGCTTCGAGCCCCGCGATCATCCGCAGCAAGGTCGATTTTCCGCATCCTGATGGCCCGACCAATACGATCATTTCGCCGTCCGCGACGGTCAGATTGATCCCTTTCACCGCGGGAACCGGTCCGTAGTTCTTCTTCAAGTCGATCAGTTCGATAGCCGCCATGGCATCCTTCCTCCGGGGTCGTCATACATTTGTAACATGCTATTGACATTTGTAACAAGTAACCCCAACCTTGTTTTATCGCCACTCTGGGAGGGGTTGACCGGCGCTCGACGCGCCGGTCGGCGAACAAGGCAATGGAGAGGAAAACGAAATGACGGCAATGTCTTCGATAGGGTCCCTTATGAGGCGGACGATCCGGTCATTCGCGGCGGGCGCTGCACTGGTGACGCTCGGATTGGCAAATACGGGCGACGCCAGCGCAGCCGATCGCGTCAAGATCGAATGGTGGAATGCGGCAGGCGGCCGCCTGGCTGAAATCACCAACCAGCTGATTAAGGACTTCAACGCCTCGCAGGACAAATACGAGGTCGTCGGCATCGGCAAAGGCAATTATGAGGAGACGATGGCGGCAATGGTGGCCGCCTATCGCGTCCGCCAGCAGCCGGTGCTGATCCAGGCGGCCGAGCGTGGCTTCCTGACCATGTCTAATTCCGGCGCCATTATTCCGGTGCCAGAGCTGATGGAGAAGGAAGGCTACAAGATCGATTGGAACGATTTCGTCGCTCCTGTCGCCGGTTTCTATCTCGTCGATGGGAAGCCGGCGGCAATGCCCTTCAACAGCTCGACGCCGATCTTCTGGTACAATGCCGATCACTTCAAGGCAGCTGGGTTCGACAAGCCGGGCGAGACCTGGCAGGAGCTCGACAAGCAGCTGCGGGCTATCAGGGAGAAGGGCGTTTCGAAGTGCCAGATGGCGCTTGCGAACGACTTCTACTGGAGCCTGATCGAAAACTATGCGGCGATCCAGGATCAGCCTTACGGCACAAAGGCGAATGGCTTCGGCGGCCTCGATACCGAATTCATCTTCAACAAGAGCCCGCTGATCGTCGGTCAGGTAACGCGCCTCAAGACGTGGCTCGACGCCGGCATCCTGCAGATTGCCGGGCAGGGCCTCTCGCCCGACCAGCTGTTCACCTCGGGCACCTGCTCGACCTATGTGGCCTCCACCGCGGCGCATGCTGCTGTCGAGAGCGGTGCGAAATTCAAATGGAGTGCAACCTTCCTGCCGCATGAGGAAGGCATCGAGCCGAAGAACAGCACGATCGGCGGGGGTGCACTCTGGGTCTTGAAAGGCAAGTCGGAGGAAGAATACGCAGGCGCGGCCGCCTTCCTGGACTTCGTCGCTTCACCTAAGACGCAGGTCTGGTGGAGCAAGCAGACAGGCTATGTTCCAGTTACGAACGCTGCCTATCAACAAGCCAAGGCCGAGGGCTACTACAAGGAGCACCCGACCCGCGAGATCGCCATTCTCCAGCTCACGCGCGGCACGCCGACCGACAATTCACGCGGCTTCCGCTTCGGCAATCATAACCAGTCCATGGCGCTTTTGGTGGAAGAGATCCAGGGCGTGTGGACCGGCCAGAAGACACCGCAGCAGGCGCTGGATGCCGCAGTGGCTCGCGGAAACCAGATCCTTCGGCAGTACGAGCAGCTTCATGCAGCAAAGTAGGACCTTCGGAACGATCGGAGGCGCCGCTCGGCGCCTTCGCATCTCGGATATTCTTTCGACGGGTCGTTCGATCGCGCGGCCGTCGGAGGCCGGGTTGAAGTCGGCCCACTTCAACAAGCCATGGCTTGCGTTCGGCCTGGTTGCGCCGCAGCTGCTGATCCTCCTATTCTTCTTTTTCATACCGTCTTACAAGGCGCTGTCGCTGGCCTTCGTTCAGGTCGATCCGTTCGGCGGTACACAGATTTTCGTCGGCTTGGAGAATTTCTACAATCTCTTTTCAAGTCCGGAATATCGCGCCAGCGCGCTATTCACGCTGTGGTTCACCGTCGCGCAGAACGCTGCAACGCTGCTGATTGCCGGCCTCTTTGCCTTCGCGACCGATTTTGTGATCAGGGGCAGGGGAATTTATAAGAGCATCATCCTGCTGCCCTATGCAATTGCCCCGGTCATATCAGGCGTCATCTGGGCTTTCCTATTCAATCCGGCGGTGGGACCGATCGCACAGTTTCTGCATGGGCTCGGCTTCGAATGGGATCCGAACCGGCGTCCCTTCGACGCGCAGCTTCTGGTGACGATCGCCTCGGTCTGGAAGAATGTCTGCTACGACTACATCTTTCTCGTCGCCGCATTGCTGGCCGTGCCTGCTTCGCTTCTCGAGGCGGCAAAGCTGGATGGCGCAAGACCTGTCCGGCGCTTCTTCACGATTTCGCTTCCGCTGATCTCACCGACGATCTTCTTCCTCGTGGTGATGAACTTCGTCTACGGGCTGTTTGAAACCTTCGGCATCATCGACGCCGTCACCCGCGGCGGCCCGGCGGGAGCGACGAACAGCCTGGTCTACAAGGTCTATCAGGACGGCTTCGTGCAACTGGATCTCGGCTCGTCGGCCGCCCAGTCGGTGCTTTTGATGCTGATCGCCATCCTGTTCACCATCGTTCAATTCCGCGCTCTCGAGCGCAAGGTCAATTACCAGGTGTAGTCATGCCCGAACGTCATCTCGGTCTATCGATCTTCTGCCACGCGATCTTGCTCGCCGGTGCGGTTTTCGTCTGCCTGCCTCTCTATTTCGCCTTCGTCGCCGGCTCGCTCACCTTGCAGGAGGTTCAGCAGGCGCCTTTCCCGGTGGTGCCGGGCAGGCATTTCTTTGAAAACCTGGCGGCGGCCTGGCAGCAGGGTGAATTCTCCCGGCTGTTCCTGAATTCGATCATCGTCACCGCCGGCATCGTCATCGGCAAGCTGGCGATCTCGCTGATTGCTGCATTCGGCGTGACCTATTTCCGCTTCCCGTTTCGCATGACGGCGTTCTGGCTCATCTTCGTGTCGCTGATGCTTCCGGTCGAGGTCCGCATAATCCCGACCTATGAAGCGGTCGCCGATGCCGCCGGGCCGGTCCGCTGGCTAGCCGGGACGATTGGTCTTTCCGGGGTCGTCGAACAGCTGACGGGATACAGCATCGAGGCCTCGTTGAAATGGAACATGGTCAACAGCTATGGCGGGTTGATCCTGCCGCTGATTGCCTCTGCCTCGGCCACCTTCCTGTTCCGGCAGTTCTTCCTGACGGTTCCCGATGAGCTTTGCGAGGCAGCCAAGCTCGACGGCGCCGGTCCCTTGAAATTCTTCAAGGATATCCTTCTTCCGCTGTCGAGCGCCAACATCGCGGCCCTGTCGATCATCCTCTTCCTCTATGGCTGGAACCAGTATTTGTGGCCGCTGCTCTTCACCACCGGCAAGGAAATGGGAACGGCGGTGCTCGGGCTGAAGCAACTCGTTCCCGTCTCGGACTCCGCGCCCGCCTGGAACATTGCGATGAGCGCGGCGCTCCTCGTCATGCTTCCGCCTGCTGCTGTCATTCTTTTCATGCAACGCTGGTTCACCAAGGGGCTGGTGGACTCCGGAAAGTAACGCGAAATCCCAAGGATATTCAGACGATGGTGCATATCATCGGCCACCGCGGTGGCCGCAATCTATGGCCCGAGAACAGTCTCTCGGGCTTCCGCAAACTTGCGCAAATGCCGGTCGATGGCGTGGAATTCGACGTCCACCTGACACGAGCGGGAGAGATGCTCGTCATCCATGACCCGACGCTCGAGCGCACGACCGACGCGCAGGGCCCGGTCGCGGACCTCAACCCCGGAAAACGCCGAGAAGTCCGCCTCAAAGAGAGCGACGGGGAGACCATCCTGACGCTGGAAGAGGTGCTCACCGTCTTCAAGTATACCGCGCTCGAGCTTCATATCGAACTGAAGACCCAAGCCGACGGAACGCCTTATGAAGGGCTTGCCGCCAAAGCCTTTGCCGCCGTCAACCGGCTTGACCTGCGACAGCGCTCGATCCTGACGAGCTTTCATCCCGAGGTGCTTGCCGACATTCGCAAGGTCGCTCCTGGAATTCGAACCTTGTCGTCCTTCGACACCAAGTCGGTCGAACGCCTCGGCCTGGCGAGCGGCCTCAGCCTGATGTTGCAGCGCTCGGATATCATCGCCGTGGAAAAGTCGTTGCTTCAGGCGAAGTGGGACGAGATCACCCAGCTCGTGCCGCTCGACCGCCTCGGCGCCTGGGTTCCGAACGAAATCAGTGATCTCGAATATTGGCTTGCCAAACCGATCCGGCAGATCACCACGGACCGGCCGGATCTCGCCTTGCGGGCGCGGAGGTGAGGCATGCTTAATAATCGTTTCGATTATCCCGGAATTCCGGGGGGCATGGACAGCATCGATTTGGTGATCTTCGATTGCGACGGCGTGCTGATCGACAGCGAGCCGATCGCCAGCCGTACGCTCGCCGAAACGCTGCAAGGCGCCGGCATTGCCATCAGCGCGGCGGAGGCTCATGTCAAATTCACCGGCAATTCGGAAAGCATCATTGCAGAAATGTGCCGTCGCGAATACGGGATCGGCGACGTCGCCGCGCTGTTCGAGAGGTGGCATCTTCATCTGTTTGAGGAATTCGCGCGCTCGCTGATGCCGATTGCAGGCATTGCCGAGGTCGTCAACAGCCTCGACCGCCCGAAATGCGTCGCCTCGAACAGCACGATGCAGCGGCTGCGCAACAGCCTGGGCAAGCTCGATCTCTGGAGCGCCTTCGGCGAGGGCGTGTTCAGCGCGGAACTCGTCCCGCGGCCGAAGCCGGCGCCCGATCTGCTGCTGCATTGCGCCGATCGCTTCAAGGCCCGTCCAAGCAAATGCGTCATGATTGACGACAGCGTCCACGGCGTGGCGGCAGCAATTGACGCAGGCATGACGGCCATCGGCTTCGTCGACCCGGCCGATCCGAGGCCCGGCCGCCGCGCGGCCCTGGACGCTGCCGGAGCGGCCGCCGTCGCGACAGGGGCAGCGGAGCTCACCGCTATTCTCAAAACTGTTGGAGGGAGGCTGTGACGGCATCTGCCCAGCGTGTTGGCCTCCTTGCCAAGTGGCCGCGACTGCGTAATGTCAGCCTCCCTGGAAACGGCGATCACTCCAGAGACAGAGATTGAAATCAGGCCGCAGCTGCCAACCAACCCGATCCCAGGCGAATTGAAGCGAGAGACCATGAGCGACACATCCCACACCCCGGAAGCCAGCGCCAAATATGTCATCGGCGTCGATGTCGGCACCGGCAGCGCCCGGGCCGGCCTGTTCGATATGGCTGGTAGCATGCTTGCCTCCGCCAAGCGGAATATCAGCCTGTTTCATGAACCAGGTTCCATCGTCGAGCAATCGAGCACCGAGATCTGGGGTGCCGTTTGCGCGGCAGTACGAGAGGTGGTTGCAGCAGCCGGCGTCGATCCGGCTTGCTTGGTCGGACTCGGATTCGACGCCACTTGTTCGCTCGTCGTCCTCGGCGAAGGCGGCAAGCCGCTTCCCGTCGGGCCTTCGGAAGATCCGCACCGGGACATCATTGTATGGATGGACCACCGCGCCGTCCCGCAGGCGGAGCGCATCAATGCGTTCGGGCACGATGTGCTTCGCTACGTCGGCGGTCGCATCTCTCCCGAGATGGAAACGCCCAAGCTTCTGTGGCTGAAGGAAAACCGCCGTGACATCTTCGATGCCGCCTGGCAGTTCTTCGATCTTGCGGATTTCCTCACTTGGCGGGCGACCGGCGATCTGTCGCGCTCGACCTGCACGGTCACCTGCAAGTGGACCTATCTCGCACATGAAAAGCGGTGGGAGAGCGGCTATTTCCATCAGATCGGCCTCGGCGGACTGGCGGAGGAAGGTTTTGCACGCATCGGCAAGGTGATCGTCGAGCCCGGTTCTGCGCTCGGCCAGGGACTGACTGTGGCTGCCGCCGACGAGCTCGGCCTGACGCCGGGAACGGCCGTGGCAGCCGGGCTGATCGATGCCCATGCCGGCGGTGTCGGAACCGTCGGCGCCGATCCGCGAGCCAATCTTGCCTATGTTTTCGGTACATCTTCCTGCACGATGACATCCACGGCAGAACCGGCTTTCGTGCCCGGTGTCTGGGGGCCTTATTACTCGGCGATGGTGCCGGGCCTATGGCTGAACGAGGGCGGCCAGAGTGCCGCCGGCGCCGCGATCGACCATCTCCTCTCCTTCCATCCGGCGGCCGGCGAGGCGAGGGAGCTTTCCAAGAATGAGAGGGTTCCGTTGCCGGCCTTGCTCGCCGACATGGCGGCCCGCATGGCGGGCCGTCCTTCCGATGCCGTCAAGCTGGTGGCGGGGCTGCACGTCGTTCCCGAATTCCTCGGCAACCGTGCGCCCTTTGCCGATCCGCATGCCCGCGCGGTCATTGCCGGTCTCGGCATGGAGCGGGATGTCGACAGCTTAGTCTCGCTCTATATCGCGGGGCTTTGCGGCATCGGCTACGGCCTCAGGCAGATCATCGAAACGCAGGCCGAGGCGGGCGTGACCATCGAGAACATCGTCATCAGCGGCGGGGCCGGCCAGCACGATTTCGTCCGCCAGCTGCTCGCCGATGCGAGCGGCAAGCCGGTGGTGGCGACAAAGGCCGAGGAGCCGGTATTGCTGGGAGCGGCCATTCTCGGCGCTGTCGCCGGCCGGCAATTTGCGGATGTCCGAGCGGCGATGAGCGAGCTCACCAAGGTGGAAAAGCGTTTTCAGCCGTCAGAGGGCGAGATTTCAGATCTCCACCGCAAGCGTTACGAAGCGTTCAAGGAGCTTCAGACGTTGGCGCGCAAGCTTCGCAGCGATGGCTGACAGCGCTGCGCGACAAATGCCGCGGACTAATTGTTGATGGCGATGATCGCCCAGTGGCTTTCCTCGCAGGCATTGTCGTCGCAGACTGCACCCATCCAGACGGCGCCATTTGCGAGCATCACTCCTTCGCTGCTGACGAAGAGATCCTCATATTGCTGGCGGCCGGCAGCGCGGCGGGTCTCCGGCGTCACCAGATCGTCGAAATTCTCGATGAAGTCCTCGGCGTTTTCGACATCATAGGTTTCGCCATCTGCCTTTACGCTCAAGGGATATTCGGCAAGGTCTGCGATGGTTTCTGCATCGCCGGCGCGCATCGCCTGCACGAGTTGGCGCAGCGGCCTGTCGAAGCCGGCGGCATCGCCGTGCAATTCCTCGATCCGGTTATAGACCTCACTATCCGACTGCGCGGCGGCGCGGCGGGTGAAGGGCGTCGTTGCCAGGAGCATCGCTCCGGTCACCAGAAGGGCAGCTGATAGAGGCGACATGGAAGTCTCCGGTAAATGACATTTCGCGGCATTATGCAATCTGCATCCGGTGTCCGCCTATCCAATTCTGGTGCAGCACCGGCCTTTCCCGTATAAAATCTCCAGGGCCCGCTTGACGGTCCGATCGGATTGCCGCATAAAGCTCGCGAACCGTACCGTACGGTACGTAAATGGGAGCCATAATCGTGTCCGTCGATACTGCAGAGCCGAGCGAATTTTCGTCGCGCCAGAACGCCGTTCTGGAGCAGGCGCTGCGGCTGCTCGTTGATGGTGGCGAGAAGGCGCTGACGACCTCGGGTGTTGCGCGCGCCGCCAATTGCTCGAAGGAAAGTCTCTACAAGTGGTTCGGCGATCGCGACGGCCTCTTATCGGCGATGATCGCCTATCAGGCGAGCAAGGTGCGCACATTCGAGCGCAACGGCGAACGGCTGACGGCGACGAGCCTGCACGATCATGTCGTCATCTTCGCGCGGGACCTGCTTGAGGTGCTCGCAGGCGACGTCTCGCTGGCGCTGAACCGGCTCGCCATAGGCCAGTCACATCGCGACGGCTCGAAGCTCGGCAAGCTCCTGCTCGAGCGCGGCCGCCGCCAGATCGACCGGCGCGCGATGGCGCTGATCGATGCCGGAAAGAGGGCGGGGCTGCTGCGTTTTTCTGATGCCGACGAGGCTTACCACACGCTTTACGGCCTTGTTGTCTCCGACCTGCATGTGCGCATGCTGCTCGGAGAACCGGGCCTCAAGGATACTGCGCGCCAGGCGGAGAGGGCGGTGACCTCCTTCCTCCGGCTCTACGGCACGGAGAAGGTTCTGGCGGAGATGCCGGCTCTCGGCTGATTTCGCCTTAATGACAATCAACAGGACAAGCACAAGGGAAGGAACTTCAAATGCGCGTCTATTACGATCGTGATGCCGATCTCAACCTCATCAAGGCCAAGAAGGTCGCCGTCATCGGCTATGGTTCGCAGGGCCGAGCCCATGCGCTGAACCTGAAGGACAGCGGTGCCCAGAACCTCGCCATCGCGCTGAAGGCCGGTTCGCCGACGGTCAAGAAGGCCGAAGCCGACGGCTTCAAGGTCATGACGGTTGCCGAAGCCGCTGGCTGGGCCGACCTGATGATGATGGCGACGCCGGACGAGCTGCAGGCCGACATCTACAAGTCGGACATCGCTCCGAATATCCGCGACGGCGCTGCGATCGCTTTCGCCCACGGCCTCAACGTGCATTTCGGCCTGATCGAGCCGAAGGCTTCGGTCGACGTCGTCATGATCGCTCCGAAGGGCCCAGGCCATACGGTTCGCGGCGAATACCAGAAGGGCGGCGGCGTTCCCTGCCTCGTTGCCGTTCATCAGAACGCTTCCGGCAACGCGCTTGAACTCGCTCTCTCCTACGCCTGCGGCGTGGGCGGCGGTCGTTCGGGCATCATCGAAACCAACTTCCGCGAAGAGTGCGAAACCGACCTCTTCGGCGAACAAGTCGTTCTCTGCGGCGGCCTTGTCGAGCTCATCCGCGCCGGTTTCGAAACTTTGACCGAGGCCGGCTACGCTCCCGAAATGGCCTATTTCGAGTGCCTGCATGAAGTGAAGCTGATCGTCGACCTGATCTATGAAGGCGGCATCGCCAACATGAACTACTCGATTTCCAACACGGCCGAGTGGGGCGAATACGTCACCGGCCCGCGCATCATCACGGAAGAAACCAAGGCCGAGATGAAGCGCGTGCTCAAGGACATCCAGACCGGCAAGTTCACCTCCGAGTGGATGCAGGAATACCGGTCGGGCGCTGCCCGCTTCAAGGGCATCCGCCGCAACAACGACAGCCACCAGATCGAGGAAGTCGGCGCCAAGCTGCGCGGCATGATGCCCTGGATCGGCAAGAACAAGCTGGTCGACAAGAGCGTGAACTAAGCTGCTCTCAGCGCGCGCCGCATCGAACCCCGTTCATGCGGCGCGCTATTTGCATAAACGCCGCCGTCAAGGCCGCTGTCAGGCCTTGCCGATGGAGACGGCCTCCTCGACCGCAAGCTCGGCCATGGCAGGCGCCGCCTCGCGGGTCTTGACTGCTCGTTGCGCTGGAGCAGGGACCTGCGCGCCTTACGGAATTGTATAATTCGCGCGAAGTCCCGGTGAGTTTTCGGGCGCAGGCCTGGTGTCGTCATAGCTACCAAGTCGAGGCCAGCTCTCATGAACATGCGCGCCACAGCTGCCGCTATCGTTTCGGCAGTTCATCCGGTCAGCCTGCGGATCAACACCTACCTCATCAATCTTGACCGGGCAGAGCTCCGCAGGTTTCGCATGGAGCGCCTGCTTGCAGAGAGCGGCATCGCCTTCGAGCGGGTCCCCGCCGTCGATGGCGCCGGTATCGCCCTGCCGCGCCGCGATTTCGACGGGCAGTCCTATCTGCGCAGGCATGGGCGCAGACCCAATCCCTTCGAGATCAGCTGCTATCTCAGCCATGTCGAGTGTGCGAGGAGGTTCCTTGCCGGCAGCGGCGAGTTCGCTCTCATTCTCGAAGACGATCTCGACTTCGACGACGACTTCGCCGAGGTGCTCGCCGCAGCCATTGAGCACAACGGTTCCTGGGACATTTTGCGTCTTTCCACAGTGAATACCGGGCGCAAGCATAGGGTGGAGCCGCTCACCGCATCGCGCTCGCTGGCGATCGCGCTTACCCGTGAGAAAGGGTCTGGCGCCTATCTCATCAATCGCAAGGCCGCCGGCTGGATTGCCGATGCGCTCGTTCCCATGCGGCTGCCCTATGACCTCGCACTCGACCTCGAATTCGACGAGGGGCTGCAAGCCTGTTTCGTCGATCCGGTTCCGGTGAGCCAGCGGGCCGATCCCCATTCCCAGATACAGGCAGGGCTCTCGACCTACCGCCTTGGCCGCCGCCGGCCGTGGAGCGTCCTGCCGTATCGCGCGGCGGCTGAAGTGCGCCGCTTCGCGGCCCGCTTCATCAGGCTGGCGGCGTCGAGGATGCGAGGCTGGAAAGATGGGCCGGCAGCAGCGGAAAGCGTATCGAAACAGTGAGGCCGGGACGGTTGTCGCCCATAGCGATCTCCGCCGCGTGCAGGTCGGCAACCGCCTTGACCAGGCTGAGGCCAAGGCCGCTTCCGCTCGTCGTCCGGCTTTTGTCGAGGCGATAGAGACGCCGGAAGACCTTGTCCTGTTCTTCGGCAGGAATGCCCGGGCCGCTATCGGCAACCGACAATATGGCGCGATTGTCCCGGCGCTGAAGGGAGAGCGTAATGACCGTTCCGGCGGGACAGTGATTGATGGCGTTCTCCACCAGATTGGCGATCATCTGCGTCAGCAGATCGCGGTCGCCCCAGACGAGCGCGGAGCAGCGCTCCGCGATCGCCAGAGACTGGCCGGCATCTTCGGCGACATCGGAATAGACCTCGGAAATGACAGCAAGCACATCGTCGATGTCGGTCGCCTGGAAACGCTCCTTGCGGGCGCCGGCCTCGATTTGGGAAATGCGCAGAAGCGCTGCGAAGGTAGCGTTGATCCGGTCGCTCTCGCTTCTCGCTTCGTCGAGAAGAGCTGAGACGTCGAGTTGCTGGTCGTTTCTCGCCACGGCGGCATCGAGTGTCAGGCGCAGCCTGTTGAGTGGTGTCTTGAGATCGTGAGCGATGTCGGCACTTACCTGCCGCATGCTCTCGACCAATGTCTGGAGCCGCTCCAGAGCCGTGTTGATCTGGATTGCAACAGTATCGAGATCGTCGCCGTTTCCGCTGATTGGTATGCGGGCCTGGAGCGCGCCGTGGGCGACGTCGTTCATGACGTTGGCCACCCTGTCCAGCCTCGTCTGGGCACGAAATGCCAGAAAGACGCCGCCACCTATGGCGGTCGCGACGGCTATCGCGGCAGCCCATTCGAAGCTCACCAGAACGATCCTCAACATCTCGTCGACATCGTTGAAGTTTTCGGCGACCACAAGCGTATAGGGGCCGATCGTCGAGACCTGCATGCGGTAACGTTCATGCCCCTTCAACCCAACTTTCCGTGAGGTGACGGTATAGACGCCGTTCGGGATGCGGGGCGCGGCGAAGTTTCCGGCAAGCTTGCGCCCGCCCGCATCCATCAGCGAATAGAGCCCGTCGGAGGTCGATTGGAAGCTTGCATAATTGTTCAGTGTATTGATGAGATCCTCGGTGTCCTGCGGCTGATAGGCGGAGGCGATCAGCGAATTCATCTCGTGAAGCGATTGTTCCAGGTCGCGCTCGAGGCCGACGCGCAGCATGTGGTACATGATCGCGCCGCTGAAAATAAAGGTGACGACGAAGAGCACGCCGAAGGTTACGGCAAGCCGGAACGGTGTGCTCCTGCGTAGCTTAGCGAGGCGCATGCAGGCTGTATCCGGTATTGCGGACCGTGTGGAGAAGCGGTGTCCCGAACGGCTTGTCGATCTTCGCCCGCAGCCGGCTGACATGGGTCTCGACGACGCTGGTCTTCGGATCGAAGTGAAAGTCCCAGACCCGCTCCAGCAGCATGGTCTTGGTGATCACCCGCCCTTCGGCGCGCATCAGCACCTCGAGCAGGGTAAATTCGCGCGGCTGCAGCTCGATGATTTGTCCGGCGCGGCGGGCTTCCCGCCGGATGAGATCGAGTTCGAGATCTGCAACCTTCAGCACGGTCCTCTGTTCCTGTACCGGCGACCGGCGACCAAGCGCGTTGACGCGGGCCAGAAGCTCGGAGAAAGCGAAGGGTTTGGTGAGATAATCGTCTCCGCCCGCTTCCAGTCCCTCGACGCGGTCGTCCACCCCGCCGATCGACGTCAGAAACAGGGCCGGCGTGCCGATCCTGGCGGCACGAAGCGAGCGGACGATGGCAAGGCCATCGAGGCCCGGAAGCATGCGGTCGACGACGATGACATCATAGGCTTCCCGCTGTGCCTGAAACAGACTGTCGCGACCGTCGGCGAACACGTCGCAGACATGGCCTGCCTCAGAAAAACCCTTGGAGACATAGTCCGACGTCTTCGCGTCGTCTTCGATAAGCAGGATTTTCATCAGCCTGATCGTTCCCGCATGCGTGGAGGCGAAAACTAGCCGAGGGGATGCCCCTGCCACAACATACCGATTGGTAAGGTTGGGCCGTATCGGCGCACGGCTGCGAATGTCGATGGCCGTCCTTGGCGGGCCGGGCTGGTGCACTACCTCCCGGCAGGACAAGGAGGTAGACGATGAAAACGCGGAAATTTACAATCGCCGATGCAAGACGCAGACATTTCCGTGGGCAATCTGGTCGACGAGCGGGACGGAGGGCCAATCACCATCGGCTACGGACGCTATGCCCCTGGCCAGAGTCTCAGCGAGACAATTAAAGTCGATGACGTCATGATCGTTCTGGAAGGACGGCTTTCGGTCTCCACGGAGGCTGGCACTGTCACAGCAGGACCGGGTGAGATCGTCTACATGCCGAAGGGAGAGACGGTGACCATCCGCTCGCACGAGGAAGGCGCTTTGACCGCCTATGTCACCTATCCGCATTGGCGGCCGGCGCACGCTTAGGTGGACGGCTGGTCGTCATCTAAGCGTCTTATTTGAGCAAAGATGTTGTTGCAACCAAAACTTGTCCGACGTCATCGTGTCGGACGACCCGCCTTTCGCCGGAGGCATGACGAAGTGGTGCTCGCAGGAAAACATCTGATCGCGAACCAGGAGGCGAGCTTCGGTTTATTGGGAACGTAACTGGAGTTGCTCGGTTAGTGGAATATATTCGATCTGCTTCAGGGACCAAATGCCTAAGGCTGGAATTCTTACCTTTCACCGCTGCATAAATTACGGCTCCTATTGGCAGGCACGCTGTCTGGCCGAAGGCCTCGCATCCATGGGAGTGGAAGCGGTTCTTCTCGAACACATGTCGGATCGCGTGAACCGTGCGGAATGGCGATGCGCGCTGCAACCGCTGCTTCCTGCCGCAACGCCGAAGGAAGACTACCCACTTTACGAATGCAAGATCCGGAAATTTTTTCACTCGTTTGCGGGCTTGCCTCTTTCATCGCCTTTTCCCTTGGAGAATCCTGACGCAATGGACGAGTATCCGCTTATCGTCGTCGGCAGCGACGAGGTATGGAACCTCCGCCATCCCTGGTATGGCGGGTGTCCGGTGTTTTATGGAGAGGGCCTGCGATGCGAGCGTATTGTCTCCTATGCCGCGACGTTTGGAAGCCTGACATCGTCGGAGCGGCTGGAGGGTTGGGCCGAAAAGCTGCGAAGGTTTTCTCATATTTCGGTGCGGGACCTCCATTCGGAGCGGATCATCCGCGAGACATTGGGTATAGCGCCTGAACTCGTTCTCGACCCGTGCCTGCAATTTCCGCAGACGATGAACGCGAGCAGAGATGAAGGCGAGGCGGCATCCTATATAGCCGTCTACGGACACAGTTTTCCCACGTGGTTCCAGAATGCAGCGCGCCGATGGGCAGGTGAGATGGGCTATCCGCTTGTCAGCATCGGCTATCGGAACGATTGGGCCGACGAGCAATGGATCGATGCCGGGCCGGAGGAATTCGCCAGATTCATTTCCGACGCGACGGCTGTTGTTACGAACTTCTTTCATGGGTGTGTGTTCGCGCTCATCAACGAGAAGCCGTTTGCTTGTGTCCTCTCTGATTACCGTTCCAACAAGATTCGCGATCTAATGCAGCTCGTCCGAGCCGAACATCATGTGCTGAGCGAAGACACGATCCCGTCGCTGGACGTCATCCTTGGCAACCCGCTTCCCACGAGCATTTCGCAGCGCATATCGTCCCTGCGTGATACATCTAACGCCTATCTCAGCCATGCCTTGCAATAGCTCCCGTCAACAGAATCGGCTCGCGCCCGGCATTGCGCCCAAGGATATTGCGGGCGCCGGCCTCTGCATCGGCTGCGGTTCCTGTGTCGCAAGGTCATCGCGACCTGATGTGCGCATGGAACTCGACCGGTACGGGCAGATGAAGCCGGGAGGCCCGAGGACTTGGTTGCGCGGCCGCGATGAAGAGTTTGCCCGAATTTGCCCGTTTTCCCCGGTTGCCCGGGACGAGGACGAATTAGCGGCCGAATATTTCTCCCGCGCGAAAAAACAAGACCCTCTGCTGGGTCGATTCGAGGCTGCCTTCGTCGGCCACGTCGAGGAAGGGGAATACCGTTCCAACGGCAGCTCCGGAGGCATGGTCACCTGGGTGGCGGCGGAATTGCTGCGCCTGGGGCTTGTCGATTGTGTTGCCCACGTCAAGGAGAGCGATGACCCGCAATTGGAAGGGCGCCTGTTTCATTATTCGCTCTCACGTAATCTGCAGGAACTTCAGGCCGGCGCCAAATCTCGATACTATCCCGTCGAGCTTTCCGGAGTGCTTCAGTCCATCCGCGAGACGCCCGGCCGATATGCCGTGGTTGGTATTCCCTGTTTCATCAAGGCTGTGCGACTGGCCTGTGCCGATGACCCAATATTGAACGAGCGAATTGCCGTCACCCTTGGGCTGTTTTGCGGCCATATGAAGAGCGCGCGCATGGCCGAGAGCTTCGCGTGGCAGATGGGTCAGGACATCAGGCAGGTTAAACGGCTCGACTACAGGAAGAAGGCCCAGGATCGACCTGCAAATTGGTATCGGGCTCAACTGACCCTCACAAACGGAGAGACATGTGCGCAAGACTGGTGGCATCTGGTCGACGGCGACTGGGGTGCGGGCTTCTTTCAGAACCCCGCCTGCAATTTCTGTGACGACGTCGTCGCAGAAACCGCCGATATCGCTTTCGGGGATGCCTGGAAGGAGCCCTACTCCTCTGATGGAAGAGGAACGAACGTGGTGATCGTCCGCTCAAAAGCGCTGCTCGATGCGATCCAAGCGGGGATCGAGGAGAAGAGGATCGCACTGTCTTACGTCGATTCCGACTTTGTTGTAGCCACCCAAGCCGCTGGATTCCGCCAGCGTCGCGAAGGCCTCTCATTTCGATTGACTTGGCCCCATATGGGTATGCGCCCGCGCAAACGCGTCAGTGCTGGCAGCCATCGCTTGTCTCGGCAGCGCATGGCGGTCTATGTCATGCGCTATTGGATCAGCTTTTGGAGTCATCGCGTCTTTTCGCTCGCCGATATCCTGCATTGCCCCCAGCTTTACATACTGTGGGCTCGTGCTGCCTTGGCATGCTATCAAGGAGTGGCTTATTCCCGGGGGCCGATTGGCAGGATAGTCCAGAGCCTGGGTTTAGCCGGCTCCGAGGGACGTACGTGATTCAAGCCCAAGCGATTGGGCAGCTGACCTGGCGACGCGTGACACATATCCGCTATCCTGTCGGGGTGCATAACGCTCTACCATTTCCTCGCAGAATCCGGCGAATTCTTCGGGCACTAACGGCGGGCTGGTATGGTGGGGCGCGATACCGCGATGCTCCGGTGTGAAGCAGAATGTCACCGTTACGTCGAAGTCTTCGAGGGCCCGCATCTGTCGGTCGAACCAATCCAGGGCGTTGGGCCTGAACCGGTCCGCCCAGGAAAGCCCGGTGCGCACGGATTTTACGCCCAACCGTCTCATCCAGGCAGCGGCGTCATCCAGCCTCGGATCTTCGAAGTGGAACCATTGCACCAGCCCGAATTCCGGCGTGTGTTTAGCAAACTCCTCAAACGCTGGTTTGGGCGTTCCGTCTTCGCGTAGAATGCCCATATAGTAGTGCCGATAATAGGAGGAGCCTTCGGCTTCGCGATGACGCGTGGTCGCCTCCCATGACCGGGGGAGGTCGTAGAGGCTGTACCACTGGCAGCGCTCGACCTTCCCCTTGAGCAATTCCGCAGTTCGTTGCAGGCCCCACAACTGCACCTCCTCCGCGCCGAAGGTAGAGACACCCACTTCGCTGACCCAGATCGGCAAATCGGTGACAGCGCGAATTTCGTTGATTTTCTCCGGCCACTCATGAATCTGCCAGAGGTTCCAGTCGAGGGGGAAACCATGCAGCGCGACGGCGTCGAGGTGATCGAGCACGCCGTAGTTCTTCATTCGGCCGATGAAGAAGGGATCGATCGGCGATATTCCGCCGAGCACCTTTGTTAGGTCGGGATTCTTGGCTGCGATGGCATCGGCCGCGAGGATTGCCATTTGCGCAAACAGGCTCCATTCAGGATCGATTTCAGGATCCCAGTGCGATTTGTTGTTCGGCTCGTTCCAGATCATGGCAGCTTCGATCATTTGACTTCCCCGTGGCAGGATTAATCGGACGGGTTACAAGGTCGCTTCATTGAGCGTCATCACTTTTGCACCCCAGTCGCCGATCACGATCGTCGTGACGGAGGCGGGAGCAATATCAAATCTGGGCCAAGCGTCGATCGGCAGTCCCAGAACATGACTCACAGCCGCCTTGATGACATCGGCATGAGACACCAGAGCTATTCGCCTGTCGTTGCCGACGGTGGCCAAAGTCTCTATGAGGCCAAGAATCCGAGTTTGGACGTCCAGCATTGTCTCGCCTCCGGGCGTGCGGGTGAGGCTGCGTGTGGTGTTCCAGCGGCGCCACAGGGGATCGTCATTGAGAATGTCGAAGGTCTTTCCGGACCAGTTGCCGAAATTCACTTCGTCCAAAGCATCGTCTGTTTGCGGCAGAGACAGGCCACAGGCTGATGCTATGCCTACTGCCGTCTCGCGTGTTCGTTCGCGCGGGCTGGTGTAGATCTCATTGATGTCCTCGCGGCGCAGCCTCTGTCCGAGCCGCTGAACTTGCGAGCGGCCGGCTTCGCCCAGCGAAATTCCAGCTGCACGGCCCGCCAGGAAATTCCCGACATTGTCGTGCGCGGCGTGACGTATCAGGAAGAACGTTGCCGTCATTCCGCGGCTCCACGCAGAACATCCTCCTGGTCATCGATGAAGTTCTGCGTTTGGCGACGGGCCTCGTAGTCCGTGAATTGTTGCGGCGGCGATTTCATGAAATAGCTCGACGGCCCTGTCAGGGCTCCGCCTATGCCTCGGTCGAGGGCCAGTTTCGCGCAGCGGATTGCATCGATGACCACGCCGGCGGAATTGGGGGAGTCCCACACCTCGAGCTTGAGCTCTGCATTGAGTGGCACGCCTCCGAAAGTGGTGCCCTCGAGACGGATATAAGCCCATTTTCGATCGGTGAGCCACGGGACATGGTCGCTTGGTCCGACATGTACGTCGTCGGCAGGAAGCGGAATGTCCAATTGGCTGGTGACCGACTGGGTCTTGGAGATTTTCTTTGATTCCAGCCGCTCCCGCTCGAGCATATTGAGGAAATCGGTGTTTCCGCCGAAATTGAGCTGATAGGTGCGATCGACACGGACGCCCCGTTCGCGGAAGAGATTGACGAGCATTCTGTGGACGATCGTTGCGCCCACCTGGCTTTTGATGTCGTCGCCGATGATCGGCAGCTTTCGGGCGGCGAACTTCTGCTGCCATTCCGGTTTGGAGGCAATGAATACAGGGATGCAATTGATGAAGGCGCAACCTGCCGCGAGCGCCTGTTCAGCGTACCACTTCGTTGCTTCTTCCGAGCCAACGGGAAGATAGGAAACCAGTACGTCGGTGCGGGTTTGTCTGAGGATTTCCGCCACGTCCGCCGGCGGCTCCGTTGATTCCTCGATCCAATCCTTAAGGTACTTCCCTATCCCGTCCATCGTCCTGCCGCGTTTTACCTCGACCCCCATCGGGGCGACATCTGCGAAACGTTGCGTGTTGTTTGGCTCGGCGTAGATCGCTTCCGCGACATCACGCCCTACCTTTGAAGCTGCGACATCGAAGGCGGCGGATATTTCTATATCGCACACATGATATCCACCGAGATCAATGTGCATGAGGCCTGGAACCGGCTCGTTTTCCCGGGCGTTATCATAGTAGGTAAGTCCTTGAACCAATGACGAGGCGCAATTGCCAACTCCCACCAATCCAACGCGAATGGATTTCGAACGCATGGTTCCCTCCAAGGGCTGCTTGCCGAGGCATCTACAAAGCTAACAAGCGGGAGCTGTCACGGTTCCCGACCCTCCCGATTATTTCAATCGCGTCTAACGATCATCCAACGAGTTCGGGCAGGCATTGCTACAAAGGAGAGGACCGGATGCTGGTCTATGGCGATGTCGAGCGCATCGAGAGCGCAGCGGCAGTACGCGCATCGATTTCAACAATGATGTTGGCGTGCATCGGAATGCAGCCAAGCCGACAGCGCCACGAAACCCTGGTTCGAGCGTTCATCCTCACTGGAGAGCTGCTTCAGGGACTGGCTGATCAGGAATTCGGGAGAAGAGGCGCGGATGATCTGTCCGAACTTCAGGACGCAGGCGCGAAACTTCTGCACATGCAGGCACGGGCGATCATGCAGTCGTGGCGAAACGGGTTTGCCGGCAGTCTTTCCTTTCCGGAGGATTGGACAGCCGAACTGGATTTTCTTGCCAGTGCCGATCCGGTGCGGATGAAGCGCGCAGAGGGATACGCCTTTTACGCTTTGTATCCCGAGAGCTATATCGAGGCGGCTTCGATCTCGAATCTGACGCCCAAAACAGTCGTCATCGGCATACGAAGCATCGGGATCGGCCTCGCGGCTATGGTCTCGGCAGCCTTGGGTGCCGAGCCGGCCTATTCGCTGCGGCCAACTGGCCATCCCTTCGAGCGGCACGTGAGCGTCACACCGGCTTTGTCCAGGCGCATTCTTGCCGACCCCGAAGCCGATTTTGCCATCGTCGATGAAGGGCCGGGTCTATCCGGGAGTTCGTTCGGCTGCGTAGGTGACTGGTTGCAGGCCAACGGTGTGGCGCCTGATCGGCTTCATTTTTTCCCGAGCCATACAGGTGAACCGGGCCGGCATGCAAGCGAGACGCATCGCACCCGTTGGCGAGATCGGCCACGCCATGTCGTCAGCTTCGACGATCTTATCCTGAAGGCGCAAGATCCAAAACATCGTCTGCAGACATGGGCGGCCGATGTTGTCGGAGTTGCGCGTTCGTCGTGGCGGGACCTCTCCGGTGGCGCATGGCGGGCTGTTCGGTATCGCGATCCCTCGCATTGGCCGCCGAGCTATATGCAGATGGAAAAACGCAAATTCCTGATGGAAGCCGAAGGAGGTGCCTGGCATGTCAAGTTTGCCGGGCTTTGCGGGGGCGCAGTCGACAAGGCCAAGACAGGCTCTTTGCTGAGCGAAGCCGGCTTTATTCCTAGGATTGTCGGCACCTGTCACGGATTTATTATCGACGAATGGCTAGGAGGAACGCCCCTCGAAGAAAGCGGTGTAGGCAGGCGCCACATCGTGGATCACCTCGGACGTTATCTCGGTTTTCGTGCCCGTCACCTTTCGGCACGAAACAGCGGCGCCTCGATCCAGGAGCTTGGCGAAATGGCTATGTTCAACATTGCGGAAGCGGCAGGATCAGACATAGCAAAAAAATTGCCGCGTGTGATAGGCACGCCCGAGCGCCTATCCGGACGATTGCGACGGGTCGATACGGACAACCGGCTTCACCTATGGGAATGGCTGACCACCCCTACAGGGCGAATCATCAAGACGGATGCGCTCGATCATAATGCAGCCCATGATCTGATTGGATGCCAGGACATTGCCTGGGACGTCGCGGGTGCCGGCGTGGAATTCGAACTCTCGAGCAAGGAGCGCCATCGTGTTGTCGAGCTCGTCGGCCGGGAAGCGGACTGCGATTTGCGCGACGACGTACTCGAGTTTTTTGAGGGATGTTATCTCGGTTTTCAAATAGGGCTATGGTCGCAGGCTAGGGCGAGCGTCGATTGCGGCGAGACCGAGCGTATTGAGTGCACCATCAAACGTTACCTGGACCGCCTGCTGAAATTGATTGGATCCTGACCGCGGCGGTCTGGATCGGAGGTTTATCAGCAAAGTGACGGAGGGGGTTCCGCCATCGGATGGCGGGTTCCATGTTCCACCAGATAGACTTCCCGTTCCGGATTAGCACGAATGACAAAGCCAGCGCTTCTCAGCATTGCTTCGACAGCCGCCTTGTTCGGAATGAACCAATTGGTGGGGTCGCCGGCGTAGCGTTCCTCCACGAAATATAGTTTTGGAAAGCCGCGCTGCTCAAATATTGCCGCGTTGAAGAAGTCATAATTCTGGCTGAGTGCCGCGACTTCCTCTTCACCGCGCTGCATGCATTGAAACAGCATCTTTCCGCCGACGACATGCTCATGCAGAAGATCGAGTGCCAACAGCGGATGCCGCAGGTGATAAAGGACACCCATGAAAAGAACCAGGTCAAATCTCTCCCTGAGTTTTTCCACCTCGTACACCGACATCAGCTTGAACTCGATATCCGCACCTGTCTGTCTGGCGGCGAATTCGGCTTGCCTGAGATAATGCGGGTCGGAATCGATTCCGACGACCCGTCCTGCATTTCTTCTCTTCATCTCAAGCGAGTAGAACCCGGCGTTGCAGCCGATGTCGAGAACACTGCACCCGCGGAGATCTTCAGGCACAACCTGCTGAAAATGGGCCCATTTGAAGGACGGGTAGTCACCGAGGAAATGATCCGGTGCGGTCTGGACGCCGTTAATCCGCAGATTGTGAAACCATGGCCCCAGGGCTGCGATGTCGCTTTCCAGTCGAGCCTTCTCGTTCATTCCTCACTCCAATCATCAACGCCGATCATTCCTTCGAATGCGCCGCCGAGATGTGTGTTCGGTTACGTTTGAACTTTCTGATCGCCGAGCGTATGTGTTCGACGGACCGCGGGCCAATCCCATCGAGCTGAAGAAGTTCAGCGTTCTTCTTGTCTGCCAATTGGCTCATTCGGTGAATTCCACTTCTGGCGAGAGATCGGGCTATCCATCCAGGCAGACAGGTGGTCAATAAGAGATCTTCGGTATCTCCCCGTCCAATCTTCGTCCGCTTTCGAGATACCTGCGGCATGTTCAGCTTTAGCCGGGTTCGTCAGATTGTGGTCGAACCCTCTCGATGGTTTTCGGTTCCCGCTGAAAAAGAAAAATCCGGCAATATCGTGCGAAATTCTACAGGGCTCGGCCCACGCGAAGAGCCCGGGAGCCAACGGCGCCAAGACTGTCGCTGGACACGCGGCGAAGCTGCGACCTTTATCGTTGCGCACTCACGATGAGCCACCGGGTCGGCTTGCCGTCATATCCGCCGCCATCGCTTTCCTCGATCGCGAGGTTGCGCCAGCCGCCTGCCGTCAGAAGCTTCGATAGCCAACCGGCGGATGGATAGTTGTAATAGCGCCCTAAGTTGTCATGCCCTTCGGCTTCTCCCGACTTGAAGCTTGCGTGGAGGATGCCGCCGGTTCTGAGCGCGCGGTGAATACGGGTGAAAACATCAGGCAGGTTCGGCCTTGGGACATGAAGGAGGCTCGCCTCGGCCCAGACGCCGTCGAAAGCGGCCTCGGCGTTCAGATCCTCAAAGAGCATGATCTTAACCGTCCTGCCGATTCGTGCCTCGGCCTGTCTTGCGAGTTGAGGCGAGCCGTCAGTTGCGGTCACGTCGAAGCCTTGAGAGAGCATGTAGGCGCTGTCCTGGCCGCCGCCGCAGCCAAGTTCGAGGATCGCGGCCCCTGGCGCAAGTCGGGCAAGAAAAGCGTCGAGCTTCAGTTTCGGCAGGCTTCGCGCTCGGTTGGCGTATATCTCGGCGTTGTTGTCGTAGAAGGCGGAGGTGCGGTCATGGGGCATGGGGAGCGGCCGGTCCGGATCGTCGGTTGGATTGGAGATGTCTTTCGGCAAGCCGGTCGGCGCCGATGATGTCGATGACGAGGATGCCGTCCGGTATTTGCCGGTAGAACGCAACATGACGCATGTGGAGGAGGCGGCGCAGGCCAGCGCCGAGCTCGCCACATTCATCTCCCATGGAGGGCACGCGCGAAAGAAGGATGAAAATCCGGTCCCAGTCGAGAAGATAGGCATCGGCTTGGGCTTCGCCGAAATGCAGACTGGCATATTCGTCGATGCCTGCCAGCACGGCGTCCGCCATTCGGGTCAGCCTATAGGTAGGTGTCACGCAGCTTCGCCTTCGTGTCCAACAGGATATCGGGAATGCGCCGTTCGCCGACGCCGCTCTCCTCGGCCTTTCTCAGAATGTCGCGCAGTTCTTCGTCGTCGAGTTTTCGATCGTCCTGGTCCTTGACGATCAGCTCAGTCAGGAATGCGTCGGCACTGTCGTATCTGCCGCTTGCGACACGGCGCGCAACATAATCCGCCAGATCATCCGGTAGCGAGATCGTCATTTTCGCCATTGAATTCGCTGCCGTCCGTGCGTGCCGGTTCAGCTGTCCCTGATGCCAGTTGCCATTCCCACTGTGTGATAGAAGCGTTGCGGGCCGCCGTCGAGCTCTTGGGTCACATAATAGGCAGTCTTTTCTATCGATGTGAACGGCGTGCTCGATATCCCTGAATGGGCAGCGCACGTCAGGATATCGGCATCATGACACTCGGCCGTGGTGAAAATGTACGCATCGCGGTTGCGAGTTTGAGAACTGCCGCTAGCCCGACCGCTTTGCGGGCGAGGCCGAGAGCGGCGCCCACCGTGTCGGTGTTGACGCCGCCGTTCGCGTGGAACGTTTGGAAGTTCAGGCGGTGATGAGGCGTGTCCAGCCGTGCTCATCGTTCGTTACGCCCTTCTGCAGGCTGACGAGCTGCTGGCGCAGTTCGCTGGTCAGCTTGCCGGTCTGTCCGTCTCCGACCAGAAACTCGCCGCCGGCATGTCGAACCAGACCGATGCCCGCGAGGACCGCGGCGGTGCCGCAAGCGAAGGCTTCGACGAGCCGGCCGCTGGCGGCATCCTCCTGCCATTCCGCGAAGGAGTAGGGACGCTGCTCCACGCGCAAGCCCCTTTCCTCGGCGAGCACGATGACGGAAGCCCGAGTGATGCCCGGCAGGATGGTGCCGCCGAGGGGCGGGGTTACGATCGATCCATCTTTCATCACAAAGAAGACGTTCATTCCGCCGAGTTCTTCGACCCAGCGATGCTCCGCGGCATCGAGAAAGACGACCTGGTCACAACCCCTCTTCGACGCCTCGGCTTGCGCCACGAGGCTGGCTGCGTAGTTTCCGCCGCATTTTGCAGCGCCGGTGCCGCCGCTGGCTGCACGGGTGTATTCGGTCTCGACCCAAAGGGAGACGGCCTTCGCGCCGCCCTTGAAATAGGCGCCGACCGGAGAGGCGATGATGCAGAAGACATATTCCTGAGCCGGGCGAACGCCGAGAAACGCCTCGTTGGCGAACATGAAGGGGCGGAGGTAAAGGCTGGCGTCGCCGGACGGAATCCAGGCCTTGTCAACGCGAACCAGTGCTTCGACCGCCTTCAGGAAGAGTTCTTCGGGCACAGGAGGCATCGCCATGCGGGTCGCCGACTGCGCGAAGCGGCGCGCATTCTCTTCAGGCCGGAAGAGCAGAATCCGGCCATCATCTGCCTTGTAGGCTTTCATGCCCTCGAAGATTTCCTGAGCGTAGTGCAGCACGGCGCTTGCAGGATCGAGCTCCAAGGGCCGCCTGGGCGTAACCTTCGCGTCGTGCCAGCCCTTGTCGGCAGTCCATCGGGCCAGGACCATGTGATCCGTGAAGATCTTGCCGAAGCCGGGTGCCTCCAGTGCCTGGATGCGGTTGGCGTCCGAGACCGGGGACTTGTGGAGTTCGATTTTGATTTCAGGAGAGGCCGACGTCACGGTCATTGCTGGCACCTTGATAGTAAAATGAATAGTGGCGGCGACACTACCGCCGCCGAGCCGGTTTTGGAAAGGTCTGAAGCAGCCGGTTTCGGCTTGATCAGAGGAATAATCGCTTGATGTGGCTGACGTCGAGCAACAAATTCCGAATCGAGCGCCTTCGATCATGGATGGCGTCACCATCAAGTGAATCCGAGACATCAGCAGCATCCGAAAGGATTCGGTTGTCACCATGACAAGAAAATAGGTCAGTATTATTGACATAATTTCCCGCGCATGTTTTGTCGGAAGCATAGAAAATACGAGGAAACTCCATGCTGAACTGGGACACCATGTTTGCGTCGCGCTCGTCGCGCATGCGCGCATCCGAAATCCGCGAACTCCTGAAGCTTCTCGACCAGCCCGACATCATTTCCTTTGCCGGCGGCATACCGGATCCGGCGCTGTTTCCGGCCGAGGAATTCCAGCGGGCCTATGCAGATATTTTCTCGGGTGCTGCGGTCAACTCGGCGCTGCAATATTCGCTGAGCGAAGGTTACAAGCCTTTGCGCGAATGGCTGGCCAGGCAGATGGCGGCGCTCGGTATTCCCTGCGAACTCGACAATGTCTTCATCGTCTCCGGCTCGCAGCAGGGGCTCGATTATCTCGGCAAGCTCTTCCTGTCGCCCAATGATACCGCGCTCGTGACCTGGCCGACCTATCTTGGCGCCCTGCAGGCCTTCAACGCCTATGAACCGGCCTACGACCAGTTGACGCCGAACGGCAACCGGACACCCGAATCCTATCGCGTCGCCGCGGCCGCTGCTGGCGGCAAAGTGAAGTTTGCCTATCTCTCCGCCGATTTCTCCAATCCCACAGGCGAAACCGTCGATCTCGCCGGCCGCCAGCGGGTGCTAGCGCTTGCCGAAGAGCTCGATGTCGCCGTCATCGAGGATGGAGCCTATCAGTCGCTGCGTTACGACGGCGATCCGATCCCGCCGATCCTGGCGCTCGAAATCGCCGAGAAGGGCCATATCAACGATACGCGCACGATCTATTGCGGCAGCTTCTCCAAGACTCTCGCGCCCGGCCTGCGCGTCGGCTTCATCGTCGCCAATGCGCCTGTCATCCGCAAGCTGGTGCTGATGAAGCAGGCGGCCGACCTGCATTCCTCGACGATCAACCAGATCGCCATCACACAGGTCGCCGAGCGCGGTTTCGATGCGCAGGTCGCAAAGATCAAGGCCGCCTATATCGGGCGCCGCGACTGCATGCTGGCGGCGCTTCAGAAATATATGCCGAAGGGCATCAGTTGGACGAAGCCGGAGGGCGGCATGTTCATCTGGATCACGCTGCCGGAGAGCATGGACGGCGCCAAGCTGCTGGCGAAATCGCTCGAGAGCGCCAAGGTCGCCTTTGTGCCCGGCAAGGCCTTCTTCGCCGACGGCTCCGGCGCCAATACCTTCCGCGTCAGCTTCTCCTGCGCGAATGAGCAGATGATCGAGGACGGGATTGGTCGGTTGGGTCGGTTGATTGCTGAGGAGATGGGTGAGTGAGTGTTGGGAGTGGGTGCAACGATAACCGTTGTGCCGTGCAGCCCCCTCATCCGACCCTTCGGGCCACCTTCTCCCCGCTGGGGAGAAGAGGGGAGCAAGCCGCTTGCTTCTCTTTCCACCGCAGACGTTTCTAGGAAATGAGACGTTGCCACGATTCTGCTTCTCCCCAGCGGGGAGAAGATGCCGGCAGGCAGATGAGGGGGCTGCACGGCGCGCCCTCTCTTCCGTCATTCCTGTGCTCGTCACAGGAATCCAGCCACGGCGCGTTGCCACGCTTGGCAAACCAGCCAGCCGGAACGCCAATCAAAAAATCGTCGTCCAGCCCTCGTTGGCCGTTTCGCTCTTGCCGTAGCCGACGCGGTCGGCGACTGCTCCGTCGGTGTTGAGCAGGATGATGTCGCCGCCGCGGTTGGCGAGCTGCGGGCCGCCGGCTTCGGCGTCGAGCGCAAAGGTGCGGATCTCGCCTGCGGCAAGCCTTCCAGACAGCGTCTGCGTCCGGCCGTTTTCGTCCTTCAACTTCCAGCCGTCGAGCGATACAGATATATCGGAGCGGTTGATGATCGTCACCGTCTCATTCTCGATGCC
Source organism: Rhizobium aethiopicum (assembly GCF_900094625.1). GTDB lineage: Bacteria > Pseudomonadota > Alphaproteobacteria > Rhizobiales > Rhizobiaceae > Rhizobium > Rhizobium aethiopicum. The sequence goes on from NZ_FMAJ01000002.1 coordinate 495,432, forward strand.
GCCTTCGCCGTTCACCGGGTTGATCAGCGCGGCGATGATGCGCAGCGACGAGGCGACGATCGGCTGCGGCCGGCGCGTGCCTTCGCCGCGACCCTGGCCGCCGCGGTTTTCCGAAACCGGATGACCGGTCTCCGCATCGGTGTTCCAGTTCTGCGACTGGAAGCAGAGGAAGATCGCCGCCCATTCGTCGGTATCGGTAAAGTGGACGAGCAGCGCCCCGTCCTGGTTCGGGCCATTGGTGGCCTTGAAGCTGCCGCCGTCACCCTGGTTCATGTGGATGTCGTGGATACCGTTGCCCGGCTCGAAATCGAAATATTGGTCGGGCTTGTTGTGCTCCGGTCCCCAGGCTTCGCCGAAGGCGTAGAAATGGATATCGGGATTGGCAATGCCTTCCTCGACGATCGGCTCGATGAATTCGCGCAGGTCGTTCTTCGGGCCGGAGAGCTGGAAGGGCGCGACGTCCATATCCTCGCGCTCGATCATCCCGCCGCGGACATAATCGATCGCGAGCTCAGGCCGGTCTCTGCGGATGTCGGTCAGGCCCATCGGCAGGGCTTCGAGCGCCTCCGTCAGCGTCGCATGCGTGAAATCGACGATATTGGCGTAAAGCAGGTCGTGCGGCGACATTTTGGAGCGGACGTTCAGCGCGATGCGATAGCTGACGCCGTTCGCCTCGATGCGGATCTCGATATGGGGATCGTTGTCGTCGTCAAGGGCGAGCGCGCTTGCGGTGCCTTTCAAGACCTTGTAATTCTTCAGCATGGAGAGCCTCGCGGGAGTGGCGGGCCCGCAGACTAACACGGTGAAAGCGCATCTTTTGTGACGCTGTCTTTCACCGCGTCGTGCTTGATCTTCTATCCTATTGCTGGAGATGCGGGCCGAAAAGCTCGAGGTCGGCTTCGCCGAGCCTGTCGCTCGCCGTGTTCAACTGGTGCCAGTAGGGATAGATTACCGGCGGCAGGCTGACGGCGTCGAGGCGTTTGCGCTCTTCATCGGTGAGCTTCAGTTCGGCGGCGGCGATGTTGTCGCGGAACTGGGCTTCGGTGCGCCCGCCGATGATGACCGAGGTGACCGCCTTGCGGCCGATCAGCCAGGCAAGCGCCACTTGAGCGGCGGAAACGCCGCGCTCCTCGCCGATCGCCACCAGCGTCTCGACGATGTTCCAGAGGCGGTTCTCGTCGCGGATCGGAGGCTCGGTCCAGCCGGCGAACTGGCGCGTACCTTCGGGCGCGGCCTGGTTGCGGCGGTGTTTGCCGGAAAGCAGGCCGCCGGCGAGCGGGCTCCAGACCAGCACGCCGAGGCCCTGGTCGATCGAGATCGGCAGCAGCTCGTATTCGGCGTCGCGGGCTTCCAGCGTGTAATGGATCTGCTGGCTGACGAAGCGCTGGTAGCGGTGCTCGTTGGCAATGCCGAGCGCCTTCATGATGTGCCAGCCGGAATAGTTCGAGCAGCCGACATAACGCACCTTGCCCTGGCGGATCAGGGTATCAAGCGCCTCCATCGTCTCTTCGAGAGGCGTCTGGCCGTCCCATTCATGCACCTGGTAGAGGTCGATGACATCGGTCTTCAGGCGCTCCAGGCTCGCCTCGCATTCGCGGATCAGGTGGTAGCGCGACAGGCCGCGGTCGTTCGGGCCGTCGCCCATGCCGAAGCGGGCCTTGGTGGCGAGCAGCACGCCCTGCGGCCGCTTTCCCGCGAGCGCCTCGCCGATGATTTTTTCGCATTCGCCTGAGGAATAGACGTTGGCGGTGTCGATCAGGTTGACGCCGGCATCAATGCAGATGTCGATCATCTTCTTCGCCTCGCCGACGCCGAGATCGCCGACCATCTTCGCCCAGCCGACGCCGCCGAAAGTCATCGTGCCCATGGTCACAGTCGAAATCTTCAGGCCGGAACGGCCGAGCAGACGATATTCCATTGAAACTCCTCCTTCATCGAAACCGGATCGACGTACCTCAACGCGGTAGAATGACAATGGCGGCGTGTTCACGCCCGCGTGAGGGGTCGGCGAGATTGCGAGCGCCCTAGGCTAAATTCAATTTCGCGGGGCTGGGGCGCAGCAGATCGTACAATATGTGATCGGCTTGTCGACGGAAATCGTTCCGGCGTGGCGCGGCGGGTGGAGCCTCGCGTCAGCTCTCGTCCTTGTTCTTCTTGTGAATGTTGTCGCGGAGCGACGCTATCGTATCGCGGATCTTGCTCACGGTCTCGGCGTCGAGTCCGACGGCCTTGCCGATGCAGTCGAACACATGGCCGGCACGGCTCTTGAGCGCCTGTCCCTTCTTCGTCAGGCGCAGAAGCACCTGGCGCTCATCGGCAGGGTTTCGGTTGCGGGTGACGAGGCCGACATTTTCCAGCCGCTTCAAGAGCGGGGTGAGGGTACTGGAATCGAGGAAAAGCGTCTCGCCGAGATCCTTCACCGTGCGATCGTCACGCGCCCACAGAGCTGTCATGACGAGGAATTGCGGATAGGTGAGATCCAATTCGTCGAGCAGGGGACGGTAAAGCTGGTTGAAGGCGTGGCCGGCCGAATAGATTGAAAAGCAAAGCATTTCATCGATCTGTGGCACGGCGGCGAGATCATTCGATATGGTGTCTTTCATCACGCTCTCCTTTGGCTTCAATATAATTTGTGCGCGATCTGTTTGCAAGCTATTGACGCGTCGGAAGGGATGGCCTAGATAGATCGTGTACAAAGAAATTGCTTACAAATTAAATGACAAACTTGAGAGCCGAAAAGCACGTCAACCCCGCTTCGGCTCCTCTGACACTCAACCGACGAAAGGAAATGACCAATGTTCAAGTTTGCTGCTGCCGTCGCCCTGGCGGGCGCTCTGTTCTCCGGTGCTGCCGTTGCCCAGCCGGCCAAGCCGACCGTCGTCCTCGTCCATGGCGCCTTTGCCGATTCGTCCAGCTGGAACGGCGTCGTCGAAATCCTGCGCAAGGACGGCTTCCCGGTCGTGGCCGCCGCCAATCCGCTGCGCAGCGTTGCCAATGACGCTGCCTATGTCTCCGACGTCGTCGGCAGCATTGCCGGCCCCGTGGTCCTCGTCGGCCATTCCTATGGAGGCCAGGTGATCTCGACCGCCGCCAACGGCCATGACAATGTCAAGTCGCTCGTCTATGTCGCGGCCTTCGCGCCGGAGGCCGGGGAATCGGTTGCCGATCTCGCCGGCAAGTTTCCGGGCGGTACGCTGAGCGGAGCGCTGGCAGCCCCGGTAAAGCTTAGCACCGGCGGCGTTGATCTCTATATCGACCAGGCAAAGTTCCATGATCAGTTCGCCAGCGACGTGCCGGCCGAACAGGCGGCGCTGATGGCGGCCGGCCAGCGCCCGGTCACCGAGGCCGCGCTGACCGACAAATCCGGCGAGCCGGCCTGGAAGAAGCTGCCGTCGTGGTTCGTCTACGGCACCGGCGACAAGAACATCCCGGCCGCAGCTCTTGGCTTCATGGCCGAGCGGGCAGGGTCCAAGCGGACCGTCGTCGTCGATGGCGCCTCCCACGTCGTGATGGTGTCGCATCCTAACAAGGTCGCCGAACTGATCGAAGAGGCTGCGAAGTAACATTCGTTCCAGGGGCCACGGCGCGAGAGCGCCGTGGTCCGAATGCGCAAGCCCCATCATCGGCTTGAAAAAACCGCAGCCGTTCTCGCAGAATGCGCGGATGCTCAGAACCTCCGCCGATAAGCTCAAAGACCACATCCATGGCCGTCTTCTCTCACGAAGCGAGGGACCTGCCTGGAAGAACGTGTTCGTGCATCTCTTGTCGCATAGCGGACGGGAGGAGGGCCTGATCGTTCCGGCCGTCGCCGAGCCGCTGCTGGTCTCAATCCTTTCCGGCTCGGCCGTCATAGAAGAGCGCGAATTCTCCGGCGAATGGCAGGCCGCCCGCGCCGATGTCGGCGACTTCTACCTGACCAATTCGGCGACGCCCTACGAGATGCGCTGGACTTCCACCTCGGCCGAACCGTTCCGCGTGATGCATGTCTATCTTGGTCTGCCGCTGATCGAGGCGGCGGCCGGGGAAGTCTTGTCCGTCAGCCACGACCGGCTTTGCCTGCGCGACGTATCGGCCGGGCGCGACCCTTTGATCAACCATCTGCTTCAGCTGATCCTCAGCGAATTGACCGAGGCGAGCGAGCCGAGCGAGATTTTCGTGCAGGGGGTTGCCCAGGCGCTGGCTGTCCATCTCGTGCGCTCCTACGCGGATGCGGATCAGCCGCCGCGGCGCCGGGTTGCCCTTCCGGCGCTCAAGCTTCGCCGGGTGACGGATCTGATGGCAGGCGGGATTGCCCAGGCCTTCAGCCTGGGGGCGCTCGCGGCCGAAGCCGGACTCAGCCCATTCCATTTCAGCCGGGTCTTCAAACAGACGACCGGGTTTTCGCCGTCGGAATATTTCATCCGGATGCGAATGGCCGAGGCGCGCAGGCTGCTTCGCGAAACCAACCGGAGCATCATCGAGATCGGCCTCGACGTCGGCTACTCCAGCCCCAGTCATTTCGCCACCGTCTTCCGCAAGGCCGTTGGCGTCACGCCCTCGCAATATCGCGACGGCTGACGATTGCCGCAAGATCGCGACATCGGCCGCAAAGGCCCAAGCGCGAAGGTCGGTCGGCTCTCCTAGATTGTCTTCCGTCAACAGCGGACGGCTCCGCATTCGGGGCCGCCAGATGAAAGGAAGTAGACATGTCTATTGATGGTAAGGTTGCCCTCGTCACCGGTGCGTCGAGCGGTATCGGCGCTGCCACCGCGCTTAAACTTGCAAAGGCAGGCACCAAGATCGGGCTCGCCGCCCGCCGGCTCGACCGGCTCTCCGAGCTTCAGCAGCAGATCACTGCAAATGGCGGCCAGGCCGTCGCTCTCGAAATGGACGTTGTCGATCAGGCCTCCGTCACGGCGGGCGCTGAAAAGCTCGCCGAAGCCTTCGGCTCGATCGACATTCTCTTCAACAATGCCGGCCTGATGCCGATCTCGGATCTGGAGGCGCTGAAGACCGATGAGTGGCATCGCATGGTCGATGTCAACATCAAGGGGCTGTTGAACACGACTGCCGCGGTTCTCCCCTATATGATCAAGCAAAACTCTGGGCATATCGTCAACACCTCGTCGATCGCCGGAAGGAAGGTCTTCCCCGGTCTTGCAGTCTATTGCGCGACCAAACATGCGGTGACGGCGATCTCGGAAGGCATGCGTCTCGAGCTTTCCAAGAAGCATAATATCCGCGTGACCTGCATCCAGCCGGGCGCGGTGGAATCCGAGCTCTTTGAGCATATTTCCGACGGCAATTATCGGGGCCAGATGGAAGCGCTCAAGGAGCAGATGGAATTCCTGAAGGCCGACGACATCGCCGAGACGGTGCTCTTCGCACTGCAGGCCCCGGGCCGGATGGATATCGCCGAGCTCTTCGTGATGCCCACGCAGCAGCCCTGGTGACATAGGCCGCGGTGCCTGCTGCCGCCTGTCACATCTCTGTCAACGACCCCTAATAAGGGAGGGGTGACGCAATTCCCGAGGACCCCTCCCATGAAGACGATCGTTTCCGCCGCTGCCCTTCTCGCCGCGAGCCTCCTTGCCGTTCCGGCTTCGGCCGCAAACCTCGTTCTCTACACCAGCCAGCCGAACGAAGACGCGCAGGCGACGGTCGACGGCTTCATGGCCGCCAATCCCGATGTCAAGGTCGACTGGGTGCGTGACGGCACGCCAAAGATCATCGCCAAGCTGCAGGCCGAGATCCAGGCCGGCAACCCGGTCGCCGACATCCTCCTCATCGCCGACATGGTGACGCTGGAGCGCTTGAAGGAAGACGGCAAGCTGCTCGCCTACAAGTCGCCGGAGGCCGCAGGATACGATGCCAGCCTCTATGATGCCGACGGCTACTATTATTCGACCAAGCTGATCACGACCGGCATCATGTACAACACCTCGGCCGCGATGAAGCCTGCGAGCTGGAAAGACCTGACGAAGCCGGAGGCCAAGGGTCTCGTCACCATGCCGAGCCCGCTCGCTTCGGGTGCCGCGCTCATCCACGCCCAGACGCTTGCCGCCGTTCCCGGCCTCGGCTGGGACTTCTACAAGTCGCTTGCCGAAAACGGCGCGATCGCCGCCGGCGGCAACGGCGCCGTGCTGAAGTCGGTCGCCTCGGGCGAAAAGGCTTACGGCATGGTCGTCGACTACTTGCCGATACGCGAGAAGGCCAAGGGCGCGCCCGTCGAGTTCGTCTTCCCGAGTGAAGGCGTTTCGGCCGTCACCGAACCGGTAGGCATCCTCGCCAGCACCACGAATGCCGAGGCCGCCAAGAAGTTCGTCGATTACGTGCTCTCGGAAAAGGGCCAGGAAGGCTTCCTCAAGCTCGGCTATATCCCGGCTCGAAACGGCATGAAGCTGCCGGAAGGCTTCCCTGCGCGCGATGCCATCAAGGTCTTGCCGATCAAGGCGGCCGAGGCGCTCAAGAATACGGATCAAGATCTGAAGACCTTCTCGGGCATTTACGGCTCGAACTGATCCTTTCATGCATGGTTATGTGAGACCGGGAAACAGCCAGCCCGCCTGGCTGTTTCCTTTTATCATCATTGTTGTCCTGATCCTCAGCGTGCTGCCGCTCGCCCGTCTCGCTATGGTCGGGATCGCGGCCTTCGCCGGCGGCGGCGTCATCGATGTGCTGAGCGAACCGTCGCTCTGGCAGGCCACCTATTACACCATCGTCACCGCGGTTTTGGGCACCATCATCTCGCTTCTTGTCGGCTGCCTCTTCGCCTTCCTGCTGACGCTGACGGACATCCGCTGCAAGAGCCTACTGAGTTTCTTCTTCGTGCTGCCAATGATGATCCCGCCGCAGGTGACGGCGCTTGCCTGGGTGCAGATGTCGGGTCCATCAAGCCCGTTGTTGAAAGCGCTCTCGCTTGCGCCGCCGCTGGGCTCGCCGCAGCCGCTCTATTCCGTGGGCGGGATCGCGCTGCTTTATGGCGTCCAGCATGCGCCGCTCGTCTATCTCGCGCTACGCGCCGGGCTGATGACGCTGCCGCGCGACGGTGTCGAGGCCGCGCGGCTTTCCGGCGCCTCCAGTCTCAGGGCGTTCCGCGATATCATCCTGCCTCTGTCGCTGCCCGGCATCATCGCCGGGGCGGCGATCTCCTTCGTCTCCTGCACTGGCAATTTCGGCATCCCCGCCATTCTCGGCATCCCGGCCTCGATCTACACGCTGCCGACCTTGATCTTCACCAAATTCTCGGCCTTCACCAGCCGCACCTTCGGCGATGTCGCCGTGCTCTCATCAATCATCGCGGTGATTTCGGTCGCCGGGCTGATGATCCAGGACCGGGCGCTCAGAGGCCGCGACTATCGCGTCATCGGCCTGTCGGGCGCCAATGCGGCCTTCGGGCTCGGCGCCTGGCGGTTCCTTGCCACGCCGCTCCTTTGGGCGATCCTTTTCTTCATGCTGGTCGCCCCTTTCTTCGCGCTCGTCGCCGGCGCGCTAGTGCCGGCCTATGGCGTGCCGCTCACCTTCAAGACCATGTCGCTGCATGCTTTCGAGGAAATCCTGTTCCGGCAGGCGGTGACGCGCACCGCCTTCGTCAATTCGCTGTCGCTTGCCGGCGCCACCGCGCTCGGTCTCCTTGTCGTGACGGTGCTTGCGGCCTATGCGCTGACGCGGCGGAGAGATACCGTCTCCCGCATCGTCGCCAGCCTCATCGAGATTCCCTATTCTCTGCCCGGGATCGTCATGGCGGTTGCCTTCATCCTGGTCTTCGCAGCGCCGATCCCCGTCCTCAACATCTCGCTCTACGGCACGATCTGGATCATCCTGATCGCCTATTTCTCCTCCTTCTTCGCCGCGAGCCTGAAACCTGTCGTCAGCGCCTTCCATCAGCTCGATCCGGCGCTGGAGGAGGCAGCACGGCTTTCCGGCGCCGGCTTCTTCCGCCGGCTTTTCGATATCATCGTGCCGCTGATCGCGCCCGCCGCCGGAGCTTCCGTCATTCTCGTCTTCCTGATCGCCTGCAACGAGCTGACGATCTCGGCGCTGCTATGGTCGGCGGGCACCCAGACGCTCGGCGTCGCCATCTACAATCTGGACGACAGCGGCAGCTCGGACCTTGCCTCGGCGCTCTCGGTGCTCGTCGTCCTCATGGTCGTCATCATGATGCTGCTCTTGGAACTCCTGGCGAAACGCCTGCCGAAAGGGGTGGTCCCATGGCGAAGCTGATCCTCAACCGGATCGCCAAGGATTTCGGCACCGGGCGCGCTGCCGTCAGCGGCTTTTCGCTCGATGTGCGCGAGGGCGGTTTCCTGGCGCTGCTCGGGCCTTCCGGCTGCGGCAAGACGACGGTGCTGCGGATGATCGCCGGTTTCGAGACGCCCTCGGACGGCTCGATCCATCTCGGTGAGCGCCTGCTTGCCGATGCCGCGCAGTCGCTGCCGCCGGAGAAGCGCAACATGGCGATGGTCTTTCAGTCCTATGCGCTCTGGCCGCATATGAGTGTCGCCGACAATGTCGGCTATCCCCTCAAGGTGCGCGGTATCTCGGGCGAGGCCTACCGGCGGAAGGTCGGCGAGGCGCTCTCCACCGTCCGGCTCGCCGACTACGCAGGGCGGAGGCCGGCCGATCTCTCCGGCGGCCAGCGCCAGCGCGTGGCGCTCGCCCGTTGCCTGGTGACATCGCCCGATGTCGTGCTGCTCGACGAGCCGCTCGCCAACCTCGACCGGCACCTGAAACAGGAGATGGAGGAGACCTTCCGCGAGTTCCACCAGCGCTCGGGCGCGACGATGATCTACGTGACCCACGACCAGAGCGAGGCGATGGCGCTCGCGACCGACGTCGCCGTCATGTCCGAAGGACGCCTGCTACAGGTGGCGCCGCCGGCCGAAATCTATGCCCGGCCGGAAGGGCGCATTGTCGGCGGGCTGATCGGGCGCGGCGCGATCCTGACGCTGCCTGTCATGGGCGGCGAACGGCATCTGGAATGGGACGAACTGCAGGATGCGCTGCAGGCGGCCAATACCGATGGCGCTGATATCCTCGTGCGGCCGGAGGATGTGATCATCGGCGGCGAGGGGGCTCCCGCGACCGTCGAATCCGTGCTTTTCGAGGGCGAGCGTTACGCCGTCAAGCTGACACTCGGCAACGGCCAGACGCTGCGCGCCTACAGCCGCGTCGTTGTGGAAACCGGGGAAGCCGTGCGCGTCGTCATCCGCGTCGCGTGGCGGCTTTGAGGGAGGCGATTTGCGAACCCGATGGCGACGCGGCTTGTTTCGGGCTTGGAAGCCACGTTTGTCCGCAATTTTCTTGGCCCCGCCATCTTTTCCTGCGGTGATTGACGGATAAGGTACTGCCCGCAACCGGACTCCTGCCATGTCGCTTCGCCTCGCCACCTTCAACGTCGAAAATCTGCTCACCCGTTTCGATTTCACCGGCTTCCGCAACCAGCTGCGCCAGGACCGCGTCATCAAGCTTTTCGAGGTGAACAGCGAGGGCGTCTATCAGCACCTCGAGCAGGCGCGGGTGATCGCGGCGACCGACGACACCAGGCAGATGACGGCGCTGGCAATTGCCGATGCCGATGCCGATATCCTCTGCCTGCAGGAAATCGACAACATGGCCGCGCTTCAGGCGTTCGAATATGGCTATCTCTTCCGCATGGTTGGAAACGGCTATCGGCAGAAATTCCTGGTCGAGGGCAATGACAGCCGTGGCATCGATGTCGCCGTCCTGATGCGCGAGGAAACGCGTGATGGCCAGAAGATCGAGCTCAAGGATATCAGAAGCCACGCGATGACGACCTATCGCGATTTCGATCTGTTCGACGAGGAACTGGCGCTTACCAACCGCATCGACGACAAGATCTTCAAGCGCGACTGCCTGGAGCTCGACCTCCTGATCGGTGGCAGGCCGTTCTCGCTCTACGTCGTGCATTTCAAGTCAATGGGAAACCCTCGCGACGGGCTGGACGGACGGCAATCGACGCTGCCGATCCGCCGCGCTGAAGCGCGCGCCGTGCGCCGCATCATCGAGGACCGCTTCGGCGCCGGACATACAGCGTCGAAGAGCTTCGCCATCTGCGGCGACATGAACGATTACCAGGAACGGGTCGATGTCATCGGCCGCCGCGGCACCGACTACCGCTTCGAGCATCAAGACGAGACCGAAAGCGCGCTCGACGTTTTCAGTCATGACGGCTTTGCCGAAAATGTCGTCCGCCGTCGTCAGCCCCTCGACCGCTGGACGCTCTATCACGCGCGCGGGCCGCAGGAACAGCACCTTTGCCAGCTCGATTATATCTGGCTTTCGCCGCGACTTACCGCTCATAATGCCGGCCGCCTGCCCGAGATCATCCGCAGCGGCCAGCCCTACCGCACCATCTTCCCACCGGGGCAGGAGGTGGAGCGTTATCCCCGTACCGGTTGGGACCGGCCGAAAGCCTCCGACCATTGCCCCGTCGTCATGTCACTGGATCTCCCATGAAAACGAATTTGAGCAGAAATTTTCCCGCCACCGATTTTTCCGATGATTTCGCCGGCTGGCCGCCGGAAGCCACGGTCTTCCCGATCGCCGGTGTCGATCTCCGCGTCCTGCCCGGCACTCATCCTTTCGTCGCCGCCGAGGAAACGGCGATCCGCGAAAACTGGGTGAAGGAGACTGCCGCCAATCCGGCGCTCTTCGACGGGCGCCTGATCTTCCAGCAGCGGCTGTGGCTCGGCCAGGAGGGGATTTCGGGCGAGGGCTACGTCACGCCGTTTTCCGCCTTCATGTACTGGCGCCGCCAGCCCCACCGCGAGGGCGGGCTGCACATCTTCGCCTACCCCATGCTCGAAAGCGTCGATGGTGCGCTGGTGGCGATCCGCATGGGTGCGCACACCGCCAATCCCGGCCAGGTCTATTTCGCCGCCGGCTCGCTGGAGCCCGAGGATATTGTCGACGGGCGCTGCGACATCGAGGCCAACATGCGCCGCGAGGTGCATGAGGAGACCGGACTTGACCTCGCCCAATCGGCGGCCGGGCAGGGCCTCTACGCCAGCCACGCCAAGCGTACGGTGACGCTGTTCCGGCTCTTTCGCTTCGATCTGACGGCCGACGAGATGGTCGAGCGGATTGAGGCCCACATGCTGGTCGCCGAAGACAAGGAGATCGCGGGTGCGGTGGCGATCCGTTCGGCTGATCGTGACGCGCATCCGTATAACATCTTCATGCTGCCGGTGATTGACTGGTATTTCGGGAAGAGCGGCGCATAGGGCGCAGCAATCTGAGGCCCTCGTCCTTCGAGGCCCTGCGAGGTTCCTCAGGATGGGATCGGAGAGAGGTCGGGGCTTGGCCGCATACGCTTTACCGGTGTGCCGTGTGGTATCCCCTCTGCCGTGCCGGGCATCTCCCCCGGGGGCACCACCCGGCATGACCTCTCCTCCGTTCCTCTGACACGCTCGGCAAGCGCTATCGAGAAAAACGAATTTCATTAAGCATCGCGCGCAAATTGCCGAGTGTCGACGTCTCCGGCCGGCGATGGCTTGTTCTTACCCGAGTTAGCGCCTTGCACTCGGTCGCTTGGTCGGGCAGGTTGGCGGCGCGATGATCGATTCAGGGAGGCCGATGTGGCGCGAAGCTACAGCGTCTATGACGTGTTCACCGATCGAAAGCTTGCGGGCAATCCGCTGGCGGTGATCTTCGACGGCGACAATCTTAGCGACGAGGCAATGCAGGCGATCACCCGGGAGATCAATCTCTCCGAGACGGTTTTCGTGCAGCCTTCGACCAATCCCGCCTATGCGGCGAAGCTCCGAATTTTCACACCGGGCCGCGAGCTGCCTTTTGCCGGCCATCCCACAGTCGGCACCGCCGTGGCGCTGGCCGAGCGCGCCCATGGCGCAGCGGCTCTCGATCTCGTCACGGTGCTCGAGGAAAATGTCGGGCCGGTACGTTGTGCGGTGCGGCTGCGGGAGGGCGAGGCGAGCTTTGCCGAATTCGACCTGCCGCGCAAATCGCAGCAGGCGGTGATGCCGCTCGATAAGCTCGGCATCGCCGATGCGCTTTCGTTGAAGGTCACCGAAGTCGGCTTCGAGAATCACGTCCCCTCGGTCTGGAGCGCCGGCGTTCCGTTTCTGCTCATTCCGGTCCACGATGTCGGCACGGCGCAGCGGGTGGAATTCGATCCGCAGCTTTGGGAAAAGATCGTGCCTTTCGTCGATGGCGCCCTTGCCTCGGCCTATGTCTATTGCCGCGGCGGCGTCAACCACGTGGCGAAGTTCCATGCGCGCATGTTCGCCAGCGGCATGGGCATCGTCGAGGATCCGGCCACAGGCTCGGCGGCGGCCGCCCTCTCCGGCGCGATCCGCCATTTTGACCGGCTGACGGACGGGCACCACCCGATCATGATCGAGCAGGGTGTCGAGATGGGCCGTCCGTCTTTTATCCACCTCCATATCGATGTCGAGGGTGGGGCGATTTCCAACGCCCGGATCGGCGGCCAGGCGGTTCGGTTGGCGAGCGGCACGCTCGACCTGTGATTTCTGAGGGCGCCGCGCAGCCGGTAGGGCGCGCTATCGCTTTGAATCAGCGCATAATCCCTTCCGAAAACCGATTCCGATTTTCAGGATTATGTGCTGCATTTCAGCTGGGCGGAAAAATCTTTGAGATTAACCAAAGAATTTTCGCTGATGCGCTGGACAAGGCTGCCGATCCTGTTTATACGCCCCGTCACACCGCGCAGCCAAGCGCGAACGGGTGATTAGCTCAGTTGGTAGAGCAGCTGACTCTTAATCAGCGGGTCGTAGGTTCGAGCCCTACATCACCCACCAAATCTCTTGATAACATTGATTTAGTTGCATCCTTCCGGGCCTGCCGGTTTGTTTCGAGGCGGGCTGCATGCTTCCGCTCGGCCGCGGGAATAGCTGTTCGATCTGTGTGCCCGATCTCTCTCACAAATCAGAGGGCCTATGAAAACCGTCATTTTCGTCTTGGTTTTATCCTTGCCACTGCCGGTCTTCGCCGCAGGCGCAGTGGAGATCAGAGCGGGTGAGCACAGGTGCGGTGAGCTTGCTCAGATCATCCGGCAGAACAAGAAAGTCTTTGTCCGTGTCGGCCTCGGCGGCCACAGCTTCCGCTATCCGCCGGCGCAGTGCGGCATGGGAGATAAGCGCACCTCCACAAGCGTTCGCGATGCCGAGGGGAGGGCTTGCGTTCTGGACTATGCCTGTGTGTTCGACCCGGCGTCGCCCTATAATTTTCCCTGAAATCAGAACCCATTCGCAATCGCGCAGGATGTCATCCGAAAACCGCTTCCCATTCATCACGCTCTCACATTCAGGAGTTTCCATGAAAAGCGTCGCCTTGGCCTTCGCCCTGTTGTTTCCGTCCGCAGCCCTTGCCGCCGAGGCCGTCGAGGTCAATGCCAGGGATCACAGCTGCAAGGAGCTTGCGCAGATCATCCGCAAGGACAAGGCCGTTTTCGTGCGCATGGGTATCGGCGGTCGCAGCTTCCGTTATCCGCCGGCCCGATGCAATCTGGGGGACAAGTACGATACTGCAACGGTGAGGGATGCGGACGGGAAGATGTGCGTTCTCGACTACGAGTGCGTGTACGATCCTCAGTCCTTTTACAACCGGATTCCAAATTGATATCGCTGCAGCTGACGCTTTACGCGACGACCGTAAGGTCGCTCGGTCTTCCCCAACAGGCCAAGAAAAAAGGCCGGGCGAAACTCGCACCGACCTTCCTCGATCTGTCTCAATGACGGCTGCCAGTACATCCGTGGTCAGCCGTCAGAGACAAATTTTATAATCTCTAGATAAGTGCCGTTTGCGGTTATTCAAGGGTCTACCGCCGAAAAGCTGGTGGCGGTCGCGTGACGCTGAGATCGCCTGGTATGAGGATCATACGCCATCAATGCATAGATCCTCCTTGGCGTGTCCTGCCGGATACGCCAAGGAGGCATCTAGCGCGGCTTCTCAAGACCGGGTAGCGGTTACTGCTGGGCAGGAGCGGCCGGCGGAGTGGCCGGTGCAGGTGCCGGAGCAGGCGTTGCACTGTTATCGGTCGGAGCGATCGGCTTGGCCGGCGCCGGCTCGGATTGAGTCGTGGAGGCTGTCGTATCCGGCGAAGTGCCGGGAGGTGTGCTGCTCCACTGCGAATAGGCGAATGCAGCAACAGCGATCACGGCCAATGCAGCAACCCAAACAACCCACGTATTGCTGTTGCGCGCCGTCGGCGTGGTGCGCAGATCCAGGTTCGGGTTCAGCGGGCGGTTCGGATCGTTGGCATTATTGGGGTCGTACGTCATGGTACTTTCTCCTCTTTCGGTGACAGGGAAATGGACGAGTGGGGTTTTTGTTCCATTCTGGGGCCGAAGTGCCGGTGTTATCAGGCTTTTGGGCGGGAGCAGCGCCAGCGACGAGCGCCTTGAGCGGCAAGCAAAGGCAATTGCGGGGGATGGCACCTGAAGAGATCGTCGGCTGTCATATGGATAGCACAGCCGCCGTGTAAACGGGCATGACCGCAGCGGAAGCGTCGTCCTTGACAGGACGTGGTCTCTTTGCCAATGCTTTGGGTCTGGGGTCGCGATCACCCCACGAGGCGACATGCTGAAGAATCGCGTCCGGTAAAACCGATCAACGGAGGGACGCGTCATGCCGTCATTTCTCGAAATATCTCCCGAAAAGCTCAGCCGCCTCATTGGAACTCCCGGGGCGCCCTGCATCATCGACGTCCGCACCGACGAGGATTTTGCGCTCGATCCGCGCCTGGTGCCTGGCTCGATCCGGTACGGCCATGCCGACGTTGGTTCCTGGGCGGGTAGCATCGATGCCGATGCCGTCGTCTTGGTCTGCCAGAGGGGCGCCAAGCTCAGCCATGGTGTCGCCGCCCATCTCCGCCATGCCGGGATCGAGGCCGAAAGCCTCGAAGGCGGCTTCGAAGCCTGGGCCGCGGCTGGGCCTGTGGTACCCGAGGTGAAGCTGCCGCGCCGCGACGGGCAGGGGCGCACCGTCTGGGTGACGCGGGCGCGGCCGAAGATCGACCGCATCGCGTGTCCGTGGCTGATCCGGCGCTTCCTTGATCCCCACTCCGTTTTCCTGTTCGTGCCGGCGCCTGAAGTCATCGCCGTCGGCGAGCGCTTCGGCGCGGTGCCCTTCGATATCGAGGACGCGTTCTGGAGCCATCGCGGTGAGCTCTGCACCTTCGACGTGATGGTCGAGGAGTTCGGCCTGGCGTCAGAACCGCTGCTGCGCCTGGCGCGGATCGTCAGGGCGGCCGATACCGCAAGGCTCGATCTTGCGCCCGAGGCATCCGGCCTGCTTGCCGCCTCGCTCGGCCTCTCCAGGATGTATTCCGACGATCTCGAGCAGCTCGAGGCTGGAATGCTTCTCTACGACGCCTTCTTCCGCTGGTGCCGCGATGCGACCGAGGAAACCCACAATTGGCCCACGCCGAAGAAGAGAGCATGAGATGGTCGAGATGACAGAAAATGCGCCCCCCGGGCAAGCGGGGAAGAAGGATGCTGGCGAGCGGCATCAGCACGGCATCTCGTTCGGTGAGGCCTTCCGGGTATGGCTGCGCGTCGCGGCCTTGAGCTTCGGCGGCCCGGCCGGCCAGATCGCCGTCATGCACAGGATCATCGTCGACGAGAAGCGATGGATCGGCGAGCACCGCTTCCTGCATGCGCTGAATTATTGCATGCTGCTTCCCGGACCAGAGGCGCAGCAGCTCGCCGTCTATATCGGCTGGCTGATGCACCGCACATTGGGGGGGCTCGTCGCCGGTGTGCTCTTCGTGCTGCCGGGTTTCTTGTCGATCCTCGCCCTCAGCTATATCTACGCCGCCTATGGCAGTGTCGGCATAGTCGCCGGCCTGTTCTTCGGGCTGAAGGCGGCGGTGCTTGCCGTCGTCGTGCAGGCCGTCATCCGCATCGGCGGCCGAGCGCTGAGGAATCGCGTCATGCTGGCGATTGCGGCCGCGGCCTTTGTCGCCATCTTCTTCTTCCACGTGCCGTTCCCGCTGATCGTGCTTGCTGCCGCCATTGCCGGTTTCCTCGGCGGCCGCTTCGGGCTCGACGCCTTCAGCCCCGGCGGAGGCCACAAGGCCGCAAGCGGCGCGGTGCTGTCCGACGCCGAGTCGGCGCTCGGGGAGGGTATACCCGAGCATGCGCGCCCCAATCTCGCCTGGTCGCTGCGCATCTCGGGGGTGCTGCTCGCCCTCTGGCTCCTCCCCGTCGCAGCGCTTTACGCGTTCTTCGGGCCGGGCGACGTCTTCAGCCAGATCGGCCTGTTCTTCAGCAAGATGGCGGTCGTCACCTTCGGCGGAGCCTATGCCGCGCTTGCCTACGTCGCGCAGGAGGCCGTGCAGCATTTCGGCTGGCTGAAACCGGGCGAGATGCTCGATGGCCTCGGCATGGCCGAGACGACGCCGGGGCCGCTGATCATGGTGCTCCAGTTCGTCGGCTTCATGGGCGCCTTTCGCAATCCCGGCTCGCTCGATCCGATGCTGGCGGCCACGCTCGCGTCCATCCTGACGACATGGGTGACCTTCGTGCCCTGTTTCCTCTGGATCTTCCTCGGCGCGCCCTTCATCGAGAAGCTGCGCGGCAATCTGGCGCTCGCCGGCGCCATGCAGGCGATCACGGCAGCGGTGGTCGGCGTTATTCTCAACCTTGCCATCTGGTTCGGCCTGCATACGCTGTTTGCCGAGGTCGCCTCCGTCAGCTTCGGCAGCCTGCGGCTCGATGTTCCCGTGCTGCAATCGGCCGTGCCGGCGGCAATTGCGCTCTCGGCGGCGGCCGCCATCGCGATCTTCCGGTTCAAGACCTCCGTTATCACGACGCTTTTTGCCTGCGCGATCGCAGGCATGCTCTGGACGCTGGCGGTGAGCTAGCCCTCTACTCGGTCCGTTGGGACGCGCGTCGCCAGCATCTTGTCGATGCGCATGCCGTCCATGTCGATCACCTCGAAGCGCCAGTCTTCGAAGAGGAAGGTTTCGCCAGCTTCTGGGATATGCTGCAGCTGATGCAGCGCAAAGCCCGCAAGCGTATGGAAATCGGCGTCGGGACGATCCTTGAGGCCCAGCCGCTCGAAGGCGTCGAAGGCGGGCATCATCGCGTCGATCAGCAGCGAGCCGTCGTCGCGCACGACGATATCGGGCTCCTCGTCGGCGCCCGGCAGATCGCCGGCGATGGCTTCCAGGAGATCGGTCTGGGTGACGATGCCTTCGAGGCTGCCATATTCGTCGATGACGATCGCGAGGCGCACGGGCGAGGCCTTGAAGCTGTCGATCACCCGCACGACCTTGGTGCCCTCGTGCAGCACCAGCGGCTGCCTGATCACATCCATCGGTCGCACCTTGCCGCCATCGAGCACCTGATCGAGAAGATCCTTCTTCAACACCATGCCGATCGGCTCGTCGATCGAGCCGCGGGCGACCAGCAGCTGTTCATGACTGCATTCGCGGATCGTCTTCAGGATCTCGGCTTCGCTGTCGTCGGCGTCGAACCATTCGATATCCAGGCGCGGCGTCATGATGTCGGAGATCGGTCGTTCGCCGATGTTGAACACCCGCTCGACGAGCTGCTGCTGCACCGGGTTCAAGAGGCCGGCCTCCTGGCTTTCGGCGACGAGTAGCTTCAGCTCCTGCGGCGAGTGGAAAGAGGATTCTCCGGTTCCGGCTCGAAGGCCGACGGCCTTGAGCACGAGATTGCCCATGCCGTTCAAGGTGAAGATCGCCGGCTTGAACAGCACCAGGAAGAGGCCGAGCGGACGCACCACGGCAAGCGAGGTTGCTTCGCTGCGCTGGAGCGCCAGGCTCTTCGGCGCGAGTTCGCCAAGCACGATATGCAGCGCGGTGATGATGACGAAGGCGATGACGATGGCGACGGTATGGGCGCCCGTCGTCGCCCATTGCCCGGGCAGCCAGGAGAGCAGGGGTTCGATCAGATGGGCAAGCGCCGGCTCGCCGACCCAGCCGAGCGCCAGTGAGGAGATGGTGATGCCGAGCTGGGTCGCTGCGAGATTGGCGTCGAGATTGTCGATGGCGCGCTGAAGGGCCGTGGCATTCATCCGGCCCGCGGCGACGAGCTCGGCGACACGGCTGCGCCTGACGGACACGATCGCAAATTCGGCGGCGACGAAAAAGCCATTGGCGGCCACGAGAAAAAACACGGCGAATATCCCGACATAGTCGAGGAGCCCACCCGCGGATTCGGACATGTTTTCCTTACCTCTGAATTGACGCGAGTCAGAAACTACACGCTCGCACACAAGTGGCAAGGCGCCGCCGCCATTGTTACCCTGAGCAACCATGCCAGGTGATCATCATCGGGACCCAGAACGAGATAGATCTGCTACCAGGAAGGTGATGCCACCGCACTCACTTTTTCAGCGCTTCAAAGAGCTCTATCGGGTTTCCCGCCGGATCTTCGAGCAGGATCTGCTTGCCGCCCATGCCCTGCACGATCTCATTGCGAAACCGTGCGCCCGCCTGGCGCAGCCTGCCGACTTCCGCCTCCAGGTCCGCGACTTCGATCTGGATGCGATTCCATCCGCCGGGTTCCGGTTTCCGTCCATCGGGCATGGCCTGGGGCGCTCCGCCGGGTCCCGTCACGCCACTGACGAGCAGACGAAAACCATCCCTGGTCAGGATGGCGAAAGCCGGGGCAGGGCGAAACGCGACGGAGAAACCGAGATGCTGCGTATAGAAGTCCACGGCAGCGCCGACGTCGTCGACGATATAGCGCATGCTGATGCCAGGCATGGTTTCCTCCATTAATGCCATCGTTGTCTCGAACGGTCGCAAGGACGTGTGCACGACGCTCCGTTTTCGAGTCTGCGCTTAATCCAATCGATAATCGAACCCGTTTTCCGGGCACCGTCGATCGCGTCCGATGCCTCGACCACGATTTGACTGGCCGGCATCTCGGAGAGCGGCCACATGGAAGGCTTATGAGGTCAGTCTAAAATATTAAATCCTCGCTGCATGTCACTGTGTCCATTACGAAATCTTAATTTAGCCTTCAGTTTCGGTTCATCTTTTTGGTCCTAGGTTTGGCCAGCGCCACACACAAGGAAACCCCAGATGAAAAAAATCTTTGCAGCTCTTCTTTCCGCCTCCTTCCTTCTTTCGCCGATCGTCGCCTCGCAGGCAAGCGCGGATGATTTTCGCCGTCCGCCGGTCATCGAGAAAAAGGTGATCGTGAAGAAAACGGTCGTCCGGCCGCACTGGAAGAAGGGCTATCGCGTCAACGCCGGCGAGCCCCGCCGGTTTCACAACGTCAACGACTACCGCCGCTACCGGCTGGCGCCTCCGCCGCGCGGCTATCAGTGGGTCCGCGCCGACAACGACTTTCTACTGATCGGCATCACCAGCGGGGTGATCTCCAGCATTATTGCTGGGCGTTGATTGGCAGAATGGATGAGGGCGGCGGAGGGCGCCCTTCGTTCGTTGACGAGCTTCGCTCTTGGCTGGTCTCGACCGGTGTCTCACCGATTGTCATCCTCCGGTAAGCATCTCCTCCTCACCCCTGCCTGCGTGGGATCACCCGCTCCGCAATAATGCCGAGCAATCCCCTGGCTTTGCGCGCTGGCTCATCCACGGACTCATGTGTCAGCGGATGCAGGCCCTCGATCGGCGGCAGGGGATCGCATTCCTCGCAGATGCAGCGGTAGCGTTTGATCGCCGTCGCATTCATGCCGCCTGCCTGTTCCAGCTTGCGAAAGGATCGGGGAGGTTGCGCCAGCGTTCGGGCGTGAAGGCATTGCTTTCCACCAGACAGGCGTCGAGTTCCTTTCTGATCCAGGCCTCGTCCATCGGATCGGCGCCGATGAAGACGATTTCCTGGCGGCGGTCGCCCCAGACGGGATCGAGATACGGGCCGATAGCGCGGAGAAAACCGGGTCCCTCAGGCCATTGTTCGCGCGGCACGGAAGCCCACCACAGGCCCATCTTGCCGGTGCGGACGATCGCGCCGGCCTGGCTGAGCTCGCCGACATGGTGCGGCCGGGTCGCCAGCCAGAAGAAGCCCTTGGCGCGCACCACGCCCGGCCATGTCTTATCGAGAAAGGCCTGCAGTTTCGCCGGATGGAACGGGCGTTTCTCGCGGTAGACGAAGGAGCGGATGCCGTATTCCTCGGTCTCCGGCACGTGATCCTTGAAGCCGTGCAACTCCTTGTACCAGAGCGGGTGGGTCTCGGCCTTGTCGATATCGAAACGGCCGGTGCCGAGTACCTCCTTCAGCGCCACCTCGCCGAAATCTGCCTCGATCAGCTTCGCATCCGGATTGAGGCCGATGATGATCTTGCGCGCGGCGTCGCGCTGTTCTTCGCTTGCCGTGCCGATCTTGTTCAGCACCACAACGTCGGCGAACTCGATCTGCTCGACCAGCAAGTCGACAATGGTCCTGTTGTCGCCGTCGCCTGTGGTTTCGCCGCGGTCGGCGAGGAAATCGGCCGAGGCATAGTCGGCCAGCAGATTGGCGGCATCGACGACGGTCACCATCGTGTCGAGCCTTGCGACGTCGGAAAGGCTCTGGCCGTTCTCGTCGCGGAATTCGAAGGTGGTGGCGACGGGCAGGGGCTCGGCGATGCCTGTGGATTCAATCAGCAGGTATTCGAAGCGCCCCTGATCGGCGAGATCGCGCACCTCTTTCAGCAAGTCGTCGCGCAGCGTGCAGCAGATGCAGCCATTGGTCATCTCGACCAGCTGTTCCTCGGTGCGCGAAAGATTGGCGCCGCCATCTCGCACCAGACTGGCGTCGATGTTCACTTCGCTCATGTCGTTGACGATGACGGCAACGCGCAGGCCCTCGCGATTGGCGAGCACATGGTTGAGAAGGGTGGTCTTGCCGGCGCCGAGAAAGCCGGAGAGCACCGTGACCGGAAGTTTGTTGTCCATGGGAACCTCACTCATATTAATGTTATATCATTACATTTGCGGCGCCGAAAAAAGGCGGAACGGGTCATCCGCCTCTTTCCGCATCAGCTCTCCCCGGAGCGCCGGGGGCGAGGGCGCTCTACATGTCTGGAGTGGTGTGTAACCTTTCCGAAATCAAACCGATTTCGGGTCAAGCGCCGGAGAGGCAGGCCTTCATGCTGTCGGCGATGCTTCGCATGAGGGTGAAGTAGAGATCGGGGCCGGCCTTGAGCGTCGCGGCCTCCGGGTCGAGCACGCCTGACTTGGCGCTCGTGCCTTCGATGACGACCTTGACGAGGCGTGGCTCGAACTGCGGTTCGGCAAAGACGCAGGTTGCGCCGAGTTCGCCGACCTTGCGGTGGATTTCCGAAACGCGCTCGGCGCCGGGAATGGTTTCCGGACTGACGGTGATCGAGCCGGCGACGCGGATGCCATAGCGGTTCTCGAAATATTGGTAGGCATCGTGGAAGACGACGAAGGGCTTGTCCTTGACGGGCGCGACTGTGGCGGCAAGCTCCTTGTCCAGCGCCGTCAGCTTGTCATCCAGCGCCTTGGCATTGGCCTGATAGGTCAGCGCATTGGCGGGATCGGCGGCGACCAGTGTCGTGGTGATGACGGTCGCCATCGCCTTGGCATTCATCGGGTCGAGCCAGAGGTGCGTGTCGAAGGCGCCGTGGCCATGCTCATGCTCTTCATGATCACCATGATGCGCGTGGCCATTGTCATGTCCCGGCTCAGCCGCATGATCGTGGCCATGGTCATCTCCGGCATCCGCATGCTCGGGAGCGCTTTCATGGTCAGCGTCGTCATGCGCCTCGAAAGCGCCGCCTTCGCGGAAGGGCAGCTTGATCAGGCCTGGCGCATTGTCGAGCTCGACGACACTGGCGTTCGAGCCCAGCGCCTCGAGCGGCTTTTCGAGGAAAGCCTCCAGGTTCGGGCCGACCCAAAAGACGACCTTGGCCTCTTGCAGCGTCCGCGCATTCGAGGGCTTCATGCTGTAGGTGTGCGGGGAGGCGCTGCCATCGACGATCAATTCCGGCTCGCCCACGCCCTGCATGATCGCCGCAACCAGCGAATGGATCGGCTTGATCGAGGTCACGACGACGGGCGCATCGGCTGCCCGCATTGTGCCGGCAAAGAGCATGGCAGGGATCGCAAGGGCCGGGATGGCGAGGGCAGCCGGAATTTTGAGGGTCAGGCTGTTCAGGGCAGGCCCCAAGGCGCGTTTCATCATATGCTCCGCTTGAATTGCAAATGTTATGTTATTACATCAATTGCGTTATGCTATAACGTGTGCAATAGCAGGATGCAACAGCGCTGTCGGAAAATTTGATGCTCTCTCCCGCAAATACCAAGGGCGAACGGCTGGTTTCGCTTGAGAATGTCGGCGTCCTGCGCGGCGGCCGCTGGCTGGTGCGCGGCGTCGAATTTTCGGTCTCGCGCGGCGAGATTGTCACGCTGATCGGGCCGAACGGCTCGGGCAAATCGACGAGCGCCAAGGCCGCGATCGGCGTGTTGAAGCCCGACGAGGGCAGGGTCGAGCGTCTCTCCGGCCTCAAGGTCGGCTATGTCCCGCAAAAGCTTTCGATCGACTGGACGCTGCCGCTGACGGTGCGCCGGCTGATGACGCTGACCGGCCCGCTGCCGGAGCGCGACATGCAGGCAGCGCTCGAAGCCGCCGGCATCGCACATATGATCGGCGCCGAGGTGCAGCACCTTTCGGGCGGCGAGTTCCAGCGTGCGCTGATGGCCCGGGCGATTGCCCGCAAGCCCGACCTCTTGGTGCTTGACGAGCCGGTGCAGGGGGTGGATTTCTCCGGCGAGATTGCGCTCTACGACCTCATCAAATCGATCCGCAACGCCAGCGGCTGTGGCATCCTGCTGATCTCGCACGATCTGCACGTCGTCATGGCCGAGACCGATACGGTGATCTGCCTCAACGGCCATGTCTGCTGCCGCGGAACGCCCGAGGCCGTCAGTCGCAGCCCGGAATATGTGCGGCTATTCGGCAGCCGGGCGGCCCAGACGCTCGCCGTCTACAGCCATCACCACGATCATACGCACTTGCCGGATGGGCGCGTGCTGCATGAGGACGGCTCCGTCACCGATCATTGCCATCCCGAAGACGGGCATCACGCTCATGCCCCGCATGAGCACGCGCATGGCTCTCATGAGCATGATCATGGGCACGGGTATGCGCATGCGCACGCTCATGACGATGATCATGGACACGATCATGCTCATGAACACGCCCATTCCCGCAGCGGGGAGGGCCGCCATGCTTGACGATTTCTTCGTGCGCGCCATCCTTGCCGGCGTCGGACTGGCGCTGACGACAGGGCCGCTCGGCTGCTTCATCATCTGGCGGCGCATGGCCTATTTCGGCGATACGATTGCCCATTCGGCGCTGCTCGGCGTGGCGCTGTCGCTGCTCTTCGAACTCAATCTGACGCTGGCCGTCTTCGCCGTCGCCGCGCTCGTCTCGGTGCTGCTGCTCTTCCTGCAGAAGCGCCAGGCGCTGTCGGCCGATGCGCTGCTCGGCATCCTCTCGCATGCGACACTGGCGATCGGCCTCGTCATGGTCGCCTTCATGAGCTGGGTCCGGATCGATCTCATCGCCTTCCTATTCGGGGATATCCTTGCCGTTTCCACCACCGATATCGCCCTGATCTGGGGCGGCGGGCTCTTCGTGCTCGCGGCGATCGCCTGGCTCTGGCGGCCGCTCTTGGCCGCCACCGTCAATGCCGAACTGGCCGAGGCCGAGGGCCTGAGGCCGGAGCGGGCGCGACTGTTCTTCATGCTGCTGATGGCCGTCGTTATCGCCATTGCCATGAAGATCGTCGGCATCATGCTGATCACCTCGCTGCTGATCATACCGGCCGCCGCCGCACGGCGCTTCTCGGTCACGCCGGAGATCATGGCGGTGCTCGCCTCGCTGATCGGGGCGGCCGCCGTCGTCGGCGGGCTGTTCGGCTCGCTCACCTACGACACGCCGTCCGGCCCCTCGATCGTGGTCGCGGCGCTGATCCTCTTCATTCTCAGCCTGCTTCCCGTCAGGCGCCGCGCGCTCGCGCAAGGACAAGGCTCATGACAACACCGCAGCTCACCAAGAACCAGTCTCTGGTTTTCGAGGTGCTTGAGAAGGCCGAGGGGCCGCTCAGCGCCTATACCATCCTCGACAAGCTGCGCGACCATGGTTTTCGCGCGCCGCTGCAGGTTTACCGGGCACTGGAGAAGCTGCTCGAATACGGCGTCGTGCACCGGCTCGAAAGCATCAATTCCTTCGTCGCCTGCGCTCATCCCGGCGACAATTGCCACAGCCATGGCATCGTCGCATTCGCCATCTGCGAAAGCTGCGGCCAGGTGATGGAATTCCACGACCATGAGGTCGACCACCGCCTGATGGGCTGGGTGCGCGGGCAGAAGTTCAAACCGGAGAAGACGACGATCGAGATCCGCGGTCTGTGCGAGGCTTGCGCGGCGTGAGCGAGGGGCGCCCACCTCTCGGCGCTCATTTATGAGGCAGGCACAGGAATGAGGGTGAGGAGGCGTGACCGACAAAATTTCTGTTCACGCGCCGGGACTACTCTTCTCGCAGTACTAGACGATCGCGACGCGATCGCCGAAGGGCGTGTCATCGTCGAAATTGCGGGTGCCGATCCGCTCGCTTTCGCCTGACAAGGTCGGATGCTTCGCCTGTTCACCAGTCTCTGCCTGCCCGTCCGGCATCTCGCCTCCGTCCCGCTTTCGCTCGTGCTCTTCGTCCTCGACCGCCTGCTCGAGGTGCGGGATGAGAGCGTTGGTGTGCGGCGGCTGCGCGTCCCTTCTTAAAGCCAGTTGATCGCCGGTGATTTGTGACTGGCGGGCGGCGACCCAGGCATTGTCTGGTTCCGAACCGATCGATGTACTTGTTCCGACATTAGTCGGCTCGGAAGCCACGGTGGCGGATATGGGATTGATCGCCTCGACCATGAAAGCCTCCGATGACAGGGCCGGCCGCCCCAGAATAGGACGGGAGAGCGGCCTCTCAGACTCATATCGAGCGCAAGCGCCAGAACACAAGGCGAATCGGCAAACTGTGATCGGGTGCGCGCGCCAGGTCGCCCAGCCCGGCTCGCCGCTACACTGGCGTTCTCGGCAGTTCGAAGCAGCAGGGATTGTTGGTCTCTGCCGCTTGCCGGCACCGCGCAAGTGAGTTCTCTTGAACCGCATGTGGGCTCGATACAACGCCCGTCGAAGAGCGCTGCAGTTCAAGGTGGTGCGCTCGCGCTGGCAGGCACCGATTGCGGCGCTATCTTAACGAGCTGTTGCCAAGCCCGGACACGCTCATGACGAAGACCGACCTTGCAGACCTCTATCGAGGCTACATCGCCTGCCTCAACAGGCGGGACTGGCCGAATCTCGGGCAGTTCGTCGCGGCCGACGCAATCCACAACGGGCGACGGCTTGGGCTGTCGGGCTACATCGCCATGTTGGAGCGGGATTTCAATGAGATTCCAGATCTTTACTTCAATGTGCTGATGCTTGTGTCCGATCCGCCTTACGTAGCGAGCCGGCTCGGCTTTGAGTGCACACCAAAGGGTAGGTTTCTTGGCCTCGATGTGAACGGCAGGCGACTGTCGTTTGATGAGAACGTGATCTACGAATTCCGCGGCGGAAAGATCAGCGAAGTGTGGTCGGTGTTGGACAAGGTGGCAATCGAAGCGCAGCTTTCAGGCGGGCGCTGACCGCTGGCACCCGGATGATGGCAATGCACCAACCGAAGGGCGTGCCGTCGTCAATTTGCGGGTCCCGATACGATCGCCTACCTCCAGCAAAGGCGAAAGCGCGTGCAGTCTGCGGTAAATTCGACGAAGAATTGTGAGGCGGGCGAACTGCTTCTTGCATGCCTGATGTAAGAATCGGAAACACTTTGTGACTAAGTCCCTCCAAAAGCTGCATTTTTCAGCTTGCTGCGCAAGGGCACTTGAAGGATATTGCGCAGACGTTGAGGATG
Source organism: Rhizobium aethiopicum (assembly GCF_900094625.1). GTDB lineage: Bacteria > Pseudomonadota > Alphaproteobacteria > Rhizobiales > Rhizobiaceae > Rhizobium > Rhizobium aethiopicum. The sequence goes on from NZ_FMAJ01000002.1 coordinate 521,303, forward strand.
CCGTCATGATCAGAATGATAGAAGACCCTGCCGAACTGGCTGGCGAAGACATCACTGGCAAATATATTCTCCGTAAGCTGAACTATCATTGGTTCGCTTACGGCAAGGCGGCCATTGTGACCGCCTGCAAAGGAACGATCCTCCACCTCGATCGGGAGGAAACCGTCTATTCCGAGCGCTGGGGCCGTCGTGCCTACACCGGGACCGGTAAGCGTTACCCCGGCGGCATCTGCCCCATTTCGGCGGTCGCATGTGTTTGCGATACGCCCGATGACGTCAATGCCGTCATTCAACTGGATGTCGAAGCGCAGGACGAATTCTACCAACTGATCGCCAAGACGGAAGCCAAGGTTCGGGCGCTTGCCGCTTTGTCAGGAGAGAGCCAGTTTCTCGAGGCGGCCGAATAAGGCGGTTTTTCAACGATATTTGTCATTGTCGCAACGGCAGTCTACGGCAACGCAACTGAAGCTACGACCTTTGCCAGAGGCGGCTTTCATTTGCTGCATCGCCGCCACGGTTGTTGCGCGCGCTTCGCTTCCTAAATTCGTAGAGCTACTGAACTTTGGCCGTCGCTGCTGACAGCAGAGGGCGCTTGCCCCGGCGGAGTGGAAAACGCTCATGACGCAGGAACACTTTGCGGCAGCACCGTCGCTCAGATCGCTCGTTATAACCATCGCGGTGATGGTTGTCGCACTGTTCTGGCCTGCAGGCACGCTCGATTGGCCGCGCGGCTGGATTTTTCTCGTCCTGTTCCTCGTACTGACAGCAATCGCGCTCGTCTGGATCTGGCGGACGAATCCGGAGCTGTTTGCGGCGCGCAGCCGATATCAGAAGGGCACGAAGCGCTGGGATGCCGTGGTCGCGACGGTGACGATCATTCTCTTTGCTGCCATTCTTCCGGTCGGAGCATTCGACGACGGGCGTTTCCATTGGGCGCCGCAACCCGATTGGGTCGTCCTCCTCGGCTATCTCCTGCTGACCGTCGGATATCTCGGCCTGACATGGGCGCAATCGGTCAACCGGCATTTCGAGCCAACGGTGCGCATCCAGACCGACCGCGGCCACAAGGTGATCGACAGCGGCCCCTACGCCGTCATCCGCCACCCCGGATATGCATTCGCCATCGTGCTTGCTGCCGGTATGGCGCTGTCGCTCGGCTCGCTTTACGCGTTGATCCCGGTGGGGCTGCTGGTCGTCACCTTGTTCGGCCGGACGCTCGGAGAGGAGGCGGAATTGCGCAAGGGACTGCAAGGATATGCAGAATATATGGCGCGGGTGCGCTGGCGTTGGATTCCGAGCGTTTGGTGAGGGGCGGTGGCCGTAGTGCGTCCGATTTTTGCCCTTCGCTTGCGCTTCGTGCATTCGCTCCTGTCGCCGCCCATCCCCTGATCTGGCTGCCCGTCAGGGCAGACGAGGGGCGAGGAGCATTGGCGCACAAGCCTTGGGCGCAAGCGGAAGGTAAATGCGCGATATTATTCCTGGAAGAGCGCCCGCCAATCACCCGATCTGCTTCAGATCCCGCGCAGACCGCTGCCAATTCGCCACGTAATTTTCCGCCGAGCGGCGGATGCCCTCGATAGCCTTCTCATCCAGCACCCGCACCACGCGGGCGGGCGCACCGACGATCAGGGAGTTGTCGGGGAATTCCTTGCCCTCCGTCACCAGTGCATTGGCGCCGACGAGGCAGTTGTTGCCGATTTTCGCGCCGTTCAGGATGGTCGCGCCCATGCCGATCAGCACGTTGTCGCCGAGTGTGCAGCCGTGGAGGATGGCGTGGTGGCCGATGGTGCAGCCTTTGCCCGTCGTCAGCGGAAAGCCCATGTCGGTGTGGGCCATGACCCCTTCCTGGATATTGCTGCCGGCGCCGATGGTGATCCGCTCATTGTCGCCGCGCAGCACCGATCCGAACCAGATGCCGACATTTTCGCCGAGGTCGATATCGCCGATCACATGCGCATCCGGCGCGATCCAGTGGAGGCCGGCGGGCGGCAGTTTCGGCGTCATTCCGCCAAGGGCGTAGATCGGCATGATATCCTCCGCTCAGATGACCTCGACCGACAGCGTCGCGACGCCATCGATGCCGCAGGTGATGCGGTCGCCCCTGGCAACCGCGCCGACGCCGGCCGGCGTGCCGGTCATGATGACATCGCCGGGCGCCAGCACGAAGAGCTTCGACAGTTCGGCGATGATCTCCGGCACCTTCCAGATCATCTGGTTGAGGTCGCCATCCTGGACGCGCCTGCCGTTCTGCTCCAGCCAGATGCGGCCGTCGCCGGGATGACCGAGGCGGCTTGCCGGCACGATCGCCGAGACGGGGGCGGAATGTTCGAAGGCCTTGGCAAGCTCCCAGGGGCGGCCAAGCTTCTTGGCCTCGCCCTGCAGGTCACGGCGGGTGAAATCGATGCCGACGGCATAACCGTAGATGCAGTCGAACGCATCCGCGGCTGCAATGTTCGCGCCGCCCGATTTCAGCGCCAGCACGCATTCCACCTCGTAATGCACGTCTGATGACAGCGGCGGGTAGGGGAAGGCATGGCCGGGCGGCAGCAGATTGTCGGCGTTCTTCTGGAAGAAGAAGGGCGGTTCGCGGCTCGGATCATGGCCCATCTCGATCGCATGATCGGCATAATTGCGCCCGACGCAATAGACGCGGCGCACCGGAAAACGCTCGTCGCTGCCTTCGACAGGCAGCAGAACCGGTGCTGGACGCGGAATGACGGTGGCGGGATGGGGCATGGCGGGCCTTTCTGTTCATCGAGTCTTTGCGCTCATCTTAGAGCATGTCGCGCAAAAGTGTGCGGCGGTTTTGCGATAACGACATGCTTTAAAACAAAGACCTAAAGCGCAAGGAGCGAATCTGAAAGATCGCGACGCGTTAGACGGCAAACAGTGCGGCGGGGAAGCGTGCTTGGCGGATTGACGCTGTTGCCGGCGAGCGATAACTTACATTGATGAGCAGGATTTTCGCAGTTTCCACGATGTCTACGACCACCGTTTGGCGGTGGGTGGCAGACGCGTGAACTGAATTCCGTTCATTGCAGGAGACACCAACCCGCCGGAAACGAGCGGGTTTTTTGTTGCCGCTCGCCTCCCGCATTCGAGGACGAGAACATGGACGATATCGCGAAACAGATTCTTGCCGAGCGGGCGCTCGCCGCCGCCCGTCATTGCGTCGACCGCCTCTATGCCGGCGCAGCCTTCGCCTATGTTTCCGGCTCCATCATGCGCGGCGAGGGGACCGTGTTTTCGGATATCGATCTCGTTGTGGTGTTCCCGTCGCTCGACAGAGCCTGGCGGGAATCGTTCACCGAAGCCGGTTTTCCGGTCGAGGCCTTCGCCCACGATCCGCAGACGCTGGCGCATTATATCCATCAGGATGCCGAGAGCGGTTATCCCATCATGGGCAATATGGTTGCGACGGGCAGCATATTAGGGCCGGATTTCGAGAGCGCCCGCGCTATCCAGGAAAAGGCGGCAGGCATGCTGGCGGCGGGGCCGAAACCGCTGGCCGGCCCAGCCTATGACGCGTTGCGCTATCAGGTGAGTGACCTTGCCGACGATCTGCGCGGCGAGCGCCCGCCCGAAGAGGTCGCCGCCATCGCCGCGCATCTTTACCAGAAGCTCGCCGATCTCATTCTACTCGGGCATGGCCAATGGGCCGGCCGGGGAAAATGGGCGCCGCGCCTGCTCAGGAAATTCGACCCGCAATTGGCGAGCGAATTCGCCACGGCGTTCCGCCTGGCGGCGCAAGGCGACGGAGCCCGGCTTCTCGATCTAGCCGACCGGGCGTTCGCCTTACACGGCGGCCGTTATTTTGATGGATACAGGCAGGACGCTCCGCTGGAGGCGCGACGGCTGGAATAGAGGTGCTGTCAGAGACGGCAAGGCGCAAGAGGGCCTTATCCTGAGGTGCCCCGCAAAGGGCCTCGAAGGAGGCGGGTGGGCCGGCCAGCGATGAAACGCAAAGAGCGGCGTTGCGGCGGTCGTTCGAGGCTTCGGCCGAAATACAGCGCATCACCCCCGTGAGGTCATCCAGACCCCCACCATCGTCACCGCAAGGCCAATGAACATTATTGCCGTCAGTGGCTCGTTGAACAGCGCCCACGCCCATACCATGGTGACTGGAGGGCTGAGGTAGATGACGGCGCTGACTTGCGCCACCGGAAACAGCCGCAGACTAGTGTAGTAGAGCGAGTAGGCGGCGAAGGTCGCAAACAGCACGAGCCATGCCATGCCGATCGCGAATTCGGCCGTCATCGGCGGGGCAATGTTGCCCTGCAGTAAGGTGCAGAGGGAAAACAGGGCCGAGCCGGTCAGGGTCTGGATGCAGAGGCTCTGGTGCACGGGCATATGCTCCGTGCGCCGGCGTCTGTAGAGAACGGAGGCCAGTGCAAAAATCAGCATCGAGCCGACTGTCAGCGCATAGGCCCAGAACGGAGCCTCGCCGAAGCTCAGGCTTTCGAACGAAACGAGCAATACGCCCGCCACCGCAATCGCCGTCCCCAGCCATTGCCGCCGCGTTAGTCGCTCACCGAGGAACGGTTGCGAGAGGCAGGCGATCGCCAGCGGCAGGAGATCGGAAATCAGCGCGACCAGCCCGGTTGGCACGCGCTGCTCGATGGCGAGCGCGAAGCCGCCGAGATAGAGGAATACCGACATCACGCCGAAGAGGATCTCACCGAGCACGCTGCGCAGAGACATTCGCGGCCCGATGGTGAGCGCAAAGGGCAAAAGTATCAGACCCGAGAGAAGGGTGCGCCAGAACAGCACCAGCACGACGCTCGCCTCTTCACTGGCGTAGCGGACGCCGACGAAACCGGAACTCCAGCTGATCACCATAAGCGTGGCCAGCACCGGCCAGAGGAAACGGTGATGCGGTGCGGACCGGGCGATGGCTTGATTGGTCATGGGATGCTCTTTTTGATATCGTTCGTTTCAGCCATAAGCCAGGAAGAACAGCATCACACATGACAAATTTCGATCATGACATGACATATTGATCGATCTGTCGATGATCGCTTGCAAGCATCAAGGCTTCCATGCATAGCTTCCGCAATACAGTCAGCCGAGGGATTGTCTTGACCGAACTCAACAGCCGACGATTGGAAATAGACGCACTGCGGGTCCTGTGGTCCGTTCGCCGACACGGCGGGATCACCCGCGCCGCCGAGGCGCTCGGCCTGTCGCAATCGGCCGTCAGCCACAAGATCAAGCGGCTTGAAGTCAGCCTCGATTGCCACCTGCTGAGCCGCAAGCAGGGAGCGCCTGCCTTCACCGCTGCCGGCGAGGATTTGCTCGATTATGCCGAACGCATCCTCGGCCTGCATGACGAAGCGCTTCTCAGCCTGACGAAAACGCCGCTCGCCGGGCGCATCGCGCTGGGGCTGACCGAGGATACGACCTGCACCGATCTGGCCCGGATATTGGGTCGGTTTCGCCGGCTGCATCCCGATGTCGCCGTGCGCACCAAGGTCAGAATGAGCCTGGTGCTGAGGGCGATGCTGGAGCGGGGAGAGCTCGACGCTGCGATCGTGCAGATTTTTGCCCATGAGGTTCGCCCGAGCGATATCGTGCTCTTCCGTGAGCAGCTCTACTGGGTGAAGCATCCGGACCTCGTTCTGCCGCCGAGTGGTCCTATCCCGTTCCTGTCCTTCGATGACGAGTGCTTCTACCGCCAATGGGCGCTCGATATCGGCCAGGACGGCGACACGCTGCTCGAAACCGTCTTCGAATGCGCAAGCGCCGCCGGCATTGTCTCGGCGGTCACCTCTGCCCTCGGCGTGGCGCTTCTGAACGGGCGCCACCTGCGCCCGGAGATGGAGATCATCAGCAACCGCCTGCCGGCGCCTCCCGCCTTGGTCTATGTCGTGCGCCGCGCCCGAAAGGCGCGAAATCCGGCGCTCGATACGCTGGTCGCCGAGATCGAGAATGAAATCAGCCGGTATGGCGGGCTTACTTTGGCGAGTTGATTGCTGGTACTGGTCGGAAGCTTTGAGTGTACAGCTTCCATCACAATTCTGCTTCCCGGCTTGCAGTCAGGGGTCGTGCCATCTCTTTGATTCAGGGAGCAAGTGAACGGCTCGCGCCATTGCAATACGTTGCCAGTTGGATAAAGCTGAACGGTAATATTATTATAACCAGAGGATGAAAGAAGAATGCCGGGGTCGCGATTTTTCAGAGCAAACCATATCCTAGTGCCCATACTTTCCGTGACTTTAGGTCTTTCCGGTTGTGTCACCACCAAGGATGGCGTGCAGATTTCTGCGGACCATAGTCGCGCCGTGAGTGGCGAGCGGACAAAAATGGGCCAGTCTTACAATTTGAATGCAGACTGCACCGCTGCGACTATGGCGAAGATAAAGTTAGTGCAAGCTCCGGCGCACGGTTCGGTCGAATTTGTTAACGAAAAGATTTTTTCAAATTACCCGACAGGTGCTCCGCAGATCAGATGCAATTCCAGGAAATCTCCTGGCGTCTCCGAATATTATACTTCCAACAGCGGATACTCGGGAAAGGATATGTATAAGGTCAGAGTGTCCTACGGCGAAGGAACCGTCAAGGACGTAACCGTCAATATCAATGTGATAAAGAACTGACGCAAACCGCCGGTACTTTCCAAACCGGTCGTTCAAGCCAAGCGGTGGCGCACCTGCAGGTATGCTGCCGTTGAAGATATGCCTAGCCGAGAGCACTCTGCTCCGCGTAAATCCTGTCGATCAGAGCATCCAGTTCACCCCGCGGCGGACGGCTCTTCGCTAGGCGCTGCTTCAGGTGCACGATCGAGTCGGCGAGGATTTCATCAAGGCTCTCGGCGCAGGTGAAGTCGCCCGCCACGCGCTTGACCTTGGAATTGTCGAAGATAGCCGTCCATGCCTTGTCGCCGAGGAGCGGACCGATCCATTCCGGATTGTATCTGATCAGCGTGTCCGTCGGCACGTGGACGATCTTGGCTTCCACGCCTAACAACCTTGCGATGGTCTTCTGGATGTCGTCCCAGAGGTGGGCGCGGTCGGAGGTGATGTGGAAAATCTCTTTCAGCGCCGCCTGTTTGCCGAAAAGGCCGACGAAGGGCACGGCGAAATCGACCGCGCGGGTGAGCGTCCAGGGTGTGTGGCCGTCGCCCGCCACGATGATGGGCTCGCGGTCCAGCATGCGTCTCGCCATGATATCGCTGTCGCCCATCATGATCGGCAGGCCGGTGCGGACGGTGTGGCTGGGGCGGATGATGGTCCAGGCGAGATTGCCGGATTTCCGGAGCAGTTCCTCGCAGGCGATCTTGGCCTGGCTATAGGGCCAGTAGGGATTGATCGCCGGCGTCTCCTCGGTGATCACGTAGTGACGCGGCGGTTTTTCATAGACCGAGGCCGAGGAGATGAAGATGTACTGGCTGCAATTGCCCGAGAAGACCTCGATGTCGCGCGCCACCTGATCGGGCGTGAAGGCGATGAACTGGCAGACGACATCGTAATTGGCCTTGGCGACGTCGGCATAGGCGCTCGACCCCAGTTCGCCCACGATCGAGGTGACACCGGCGGGCAGGGCGGCTTCTCTCAAGCCGCGATTGTAGACGCTGACATAGTGGCCCGAGGCGACGGCGCGTTCGACACAGGGGTAGGAAATCTGGCCGGTGCCGCCAATGAAGAGAACTTTCAAAGCCATGGGAGTGACCTCGGGGTCAGGGGGCGGGGACTGTGATCACCCTTCATAGCGCGAAAGAAGGTGGGCGTCTCCCCGCAAATCTCCGGCGACGGCAATGACTTGAGCTTGCCGCCGCGTGACCGCCCAGCGCCTATGCATGCGCCTTGCGATGGGCGGCGACTGCAAGCCAGATCGAGGAGAGCAGGAAGTAGAATGCACCGAACCCTGCGTAAGGCACGATATCGAGGATCGTCGGGATGGCGGTGCCGAGCGATCGGCCGATCATGAAGCCGCCGGCAAGGGCGGACTGCGCGCCGCTCAGGATCATCACCCATTGGGCGCCCTCGGTGCGCCAGCGCCTCACACCGGTATAGAGCTGCAGCAGGCCCGAGAGGATCGCCCAGGCCCCGAACACGGCGAGGACGGCGTAGGTGCTGGTGCCGAATGCGATGACGACGGCGAGCGCCGTGACCGTGCTGACCGCGACGTTCAACGTCTGAGACGGGTTTGCCTGCAGGCCGCCATTGACCCGGGCATCGAGCAGATTGGCCAGTGCATCCCACAGGGGATAGATCACCAGCAAAAAGGCCACGGCGCGCGGCTGCCCTGCCAAGAGAATGGCGGCGGCAATCCAGCCCACCGAGAAGGCGGCGCGGGTGAAATAATAAGATCTCAGCCAGGTGGACTGGAGGGAAGAATGCGTTTGCATCGGCAAGTTCCTTGATGTTTACCTGCCTACTAGTAGGTAGATAAAAAACGGGCGTCAACGCGCCATCCGCGCACCTTCTTGTGATGACAGCAGGTCGGCGAGAGCCTTGACAATCTGCCTACCAGTAGGTAGGCGGCACTATGAAACCAACGGCTTCGACTTCCGACAAAATCCTCGACATCGCGCAGTCGCTCATCGTGGCGGGCGGCTATAACGGCTTCAGCTATGCCGATATTTCGGCTGCGATCGGCATCCGCAAGGCGAGCATCCACCATCATTTTCCCACCAAGGCCGAACTGGTCGCGGTGCTGGTGGATCGCTACAGCAGGCAGGCGGAGGCGGGTTTGCAGTCGCTCCGCGAGCAGGCTGCAAGCCCCGCCGATCAGCTGCAGTTCTACATCGACTATTGGAACAGCTGCATTCGCGACGCCTCGCAGCCCTTCTGCGTCTGCGCGATGCTGGCAAGCGAAATGCAGATGCTGCCGGAAGAAGTCGCCTCATACGTCCGCGCCCATTTCCAGGGTCTCGCGGCATGGCTGACCTCCGTGCTGCAGGCCGGGGTCGAGCAGGACCAGTTCCGGCTGGACAAGCGGCCGGAAGAGCAGGCGCAAATGCTGATGGCCTCGGTTCATGGGGCGATGCTCTCGGCAAGGGCACTCGGCGATCCCGGGCTGTTCATCGCAGTCGTTGCGCCTGAAATTGCGAGGCTGCGGACCACATAACGATCTGAGCAATGGCGCGCCGCAGGCCTCGAAAGGCGAGGCGGGTGCGCTGACGGTTGATGGATGCAGGCGCAGCGCTGCGGCGTGTCCCTCGAGGCTCCGGTCTCTGGCCTGCGCGCCTCAAAGGATAAGGCTCTCTTGGGCGCGAGACCGTTTCTTTTTCCTTTACCGACATGCCGTGTGGCACCCCCCTCTGTCCTGCCGGACATCTCCCCCACAAGGGTGGAGATTGGCAAGCGGTCTGACCGTCGCTCCCTCTCAGTCGGCAGCGACAATCACGTTGCTTTAGTTGTTTGGGAAAGCCGTTACGCCCAGCCGATCTCCCTCCTTGTGGGGGAGATGTCCGGCAGGACAGAGGGGGGTGCCACACGGCACGCCCATCCACTCTCATCCTGAAATACGCGTCCCCGTCGCACAACCCGCTATACAGCAGACGGTAAAGGATGAGGAGCGTCGAAGATGCCGCGCCGAAGCTCAAGTCGCTGCGCGATTACTCCCCGCCTTCCTTCAGCCCATCCCTGACGATCGCGTAATAGCCGGCAAGCTCGGGAATATCAGCAGCCAGGCTATCGAAAACCGGGTCTGACGGCGCAAGCGTGGCGGCATATTTCGCGTCGATGAGGGCCTGGTGGGCGATGAGCGCCTTGGCATCGGCCTTGTGCACGACGGTGAAGACGGGCGAGGGGACGGTGCGGCCTTTGACGATGATGCGGTCGAGTTCGACGATGATGTAGGTGTTCGCGACCAGTCTTGCGGTCTCTTCGCCGAGCAGCAGCGCGACGCCGTAATTTTTCGAGGCGCCTTCGAGGCGGGAGGCGAGGTTGACGCTGTCGCCGAGGCAGGAATAATCGAAGCGGCGGGTCGAGCCCATGTTGCCGACGATGCATTCGCCGGTGTTGATGCCGACGCCCATCTTCAGGACGTGCGGCTTGCGGCCGAGTGCCGCAGCCTCCCGCTCCAGCTGGCCGTTCAGCCTCGAAATCGCCGCCTGCATGGCAAGTGAGGCGCGCACGGCGTGGAGCGCATGGTCGGGATCGTCGAGCGGCGCGTTCCAGAAGGCCATGATGCAGTCGCCCATATATTTGTCGATCGTGCCGCCGTGATCCATCACCACGTCGGAGAGCGGCGTCAGCAGCCGGTTGATCAGGCCGGTCAGCTGCTCCGGATCGTCTTTCAGCGTTTCGGCGATGGTGGTAAAGCCGCGCACGTCGGAGAACAGCACCGAGAGCGTGCGCCGCTCGCCGCCGAGCTTCAGCTGCGAAGGGTCGTTCGACAGGCGCTTGACGAGATCGGGCGAGATATATTGGGCGAAGGCGCGGGTGATCTGGCGCTTGTTGCGGCGCTCCTCCGCGAAATCGAAGGCGGCCTGGCCGAAGACGACGGAGATATAGGCGACCGTCGGGCCGAGTGGCGACACGAAAATATGGCCCAGCCGAATGCCGGCAAAGCTGACGGCCGCAAAAGCGAGGAGGGCCGCCGCGCTGGTCACGATCGTCAGCCATCCCGTCGAGCGCCAGACGGTGGTGGCAGCCAGCAGAACCGATATCATGATGCAGGCGGCGACCGTCGGCAGCCGGGCCTCGGCGATCGACAAGCCGCTGCGGATATTGTCGTAGATCGTCGCCTGGATCTCGACGCCTGAGACGAGCTTGCCGGTGTGGACGGTATAGGGTGTCGCGAAGGCATCGACGCCGCCCTTGTCGATGGCGGGCGCATTCTGCAGACTGAGGCCGACCAGCACGACACGGTCCTTGAAATAATCCGGCGGCAGCAGGCTTTTCGGATCGAGAGCCTGGTAATAGGAAACCGTCGGGTAGCTGCGGGCCGGACCAAAGGATTGGACCAACTGACCGGCCGGCACGGAGGCGCGTGTCGTTCCCGATGTCTTCGCCAGCATCGCGGCGAAGCCGTCCTCGTAACCCGGAATGCGCCGGAAGATGCCGTCACCGCTGAGATCGATGGAGGCGATGCCGGTGACGGCGCCCGCTTCCGTCAGCTGCGGCAGCGGTGTCGCGCGGATCAGCTGCGAGGCCTGCGGCGTCTCGATCAGCGTCTCGTCGCCGGCCAGCACGGTATCGGGACCGACGGCTTTGATAATCGCCGCGTCATTGTCCGGGTTCGAGGGCTCGGCCATGATGATGTCGAGGCCGATGACGCGGGCGCCGGCGGCGCGCAGCTGGCTGATGAGCTCGGCATGCAGGCTGCGCGGCCAGGGCCATTGCGCATTGATATCGGCCAGCGAAGGCTCGTCGATCGCGACGATGACGGGTCCGCCGGGCGGCGGGCGGGGGTCGTCGACGGTCGAGAGATAGTCGAAGCTTCTGAGCTCCAGCAGCGACCAGGCGGGCAGGCGCGACAGAAGCGAAATGGCGACCAGCGTCGTCAGCGACAGCACCAGGAGCCTAAGATGGCGGCTCCTGATCTGCCTGGCCTGCCGAGGCTTGTCCCGCAGCTGCATCAGAAGCGGACTTTGAGCGTGCCCTTGAAGGCGCGGCCCCAGCCGGGGGTGTCCGGCAGAACCTCAAAATCTTCGTCGAGCAGATTGTAGGCGGCAGCCTCGAGCGCGATTCGCTTGTCGAAGGGCTCCCAGATGAGATGGGCGTCCAGACTCCAGTAATCGTCGAGTTTCGTGCCAACCAGATCGCCGGTGCGCTCGCCGATATAGTTTGCAGCAACAGTGGCTTTCACCTTGGCTTCGTTGACCCAGGTCAGCGCGATCTGGCCGGAGTTTTGCGGAATGAAAGGCAGATCGCCGTGGTAGTTGAAGGTCGTCGGATCCTCGTTCTCGGAATCCATATAGGCATAGGTCGCCGAGAGGCCGAAGCCGGACCCCAGAGCAAAGTTGGCCGTAACGGCGGCGCGGTCGATGGTGCCGCGCCCGTAAGTCTGGCTGTCGACGAGCGCGAGGCCGGTGACCGGCAGACCAATCGAGAAATCGTGCAGTTCCTGATGCTGATATTCGACCGACGTGAAGAAGCGGTCCGTCCATTCGGCATCCCATTGCAGGGCAACAGTATCCGCGTAACCCTCTGCTCCGACCGAGAACTGGTTGGCCTGCAGGCCCAGGATGCCGATCGGTGCCAGTGATGGTACGCCCGTGTCGAGGCCCTGGCGCATGAAGGCGGCGCGCAGCCACTGATTTTGCACAGGCTGCCAGGCAATGCCGAAACGGGGTTCAAGCCGGCTGACATCCGTGCCGTCGCCTTCCAGGCGCGTGGCGAACAGTGCATATTCACCCTTCAGAGCAGGCGTGATCTCATGAAGGAGGTCGAGATAGGCGCGGCCGATATTGACGCGGCTGCTCTCGTCGTCCGGGCCAAATGTCCGCTCCCCCACCAAACCCAAAATGTCATCGAGATGAATGGTCGTCTTGTTGCTGCTATCGGTCCATCCGCCTTCGATACCGTATCGCCAGGTCAGCGTGTCATCGCCGATGCTGTGGCTGATCGCAGCTATGTAGGTTTTGGAGGAACTCTCCAGGCTCATTTCCATGAAGGGAAAAAGATCTGGAGGGGGAGCGCCGGTCGCGCCGGAGGCATCAAAAGTCTGGTCGAAAACGCTTTTCGCTTTTCCTTCGGAATAGAGGAGGGCGGTATTGAGCACATTCCGATACCCGAAAGTGTGGCTCCAGCCGATGCCGCCAATCGTCGTCTCGCCCTCATCATATCTGTTTTGATAGAGAGGTAGATCCAATGTCGGTATTACAAAGCCGAGGCGCGGAAAAAAGAACTCTTCATTAAGGCGGTCGGTGAATGCCGTGCTTGTCGTCAGAGCATTCAGCGGCCCGTAGGCTTTGCCATGATTGATGAAACTGACGATACGGTCATCCGGCGTCAGCGTGGCGGTCAGATAAGCGTTGCCCGCGAGCAGTTTTTTGTCCAGCGCGTATCCGCCGAAGTCCCGGTAGTCACCGTCCAGCGCCAGCTCTTCCCAGGTCAGGTTGCCGTAGAAGCTGATCGGGATCGTCGCATTCGAATAACCCTGGATTTCCGCCTCGCCGATGCGTCTGGTATGGCCGTCGACGCTGTTGATCCCGCCGCCGAGCGCGCCTTCAATGAAGGGCACATCGAACAGTGTCGCCGAGCGCGAACGGCCCGACAGCATGTGCGGGGAGAGCAGCAGGCCCTGGATAAAGGATGAGTAGCTCGAGGCGTTGCCACGGTTCTGGATGATATTGTCGTCGCTGAAGCTGGTCGCGTTGGCGAAAGGAAAGATGCTGCCCTTGATCGACTGGTCGATGTAACCGGTGCCTTTGAAGGGATCGAACGCGGCATCGCCGTAATAGCGGCCCCAGGCATCCAGGCCCTGCAGGCGGAAAGCGTTGTTGAGCGTCGAACCGGCGGTGGCGTTGGCGCCGAGCGAGCTGTAATCGCCGCCGCGGGCGCGCGAGCGCCGCAGGTAATCCTGCGCGTTGCGGATGGCGCCGTCGGCATCGTAGTCGTCGATATCAACTGCGGTGCGGAAGGCGGAGATGGCCGGGTCGTCATCGTCGAGACTGTTGGCGTTGTCGAGCGCCTGCTGGGAAGGGATACGGTCGCCCTTTTCATAATGGGCGGCGGCGAGCATCAGCTGCGACTGCGAATGCGCGGGATTGGCGGTGCTGGCGGCGAGCAGATCTTGCAGCGCCTTATCGCGCTCGCCAATTTGCAGGTAGTAGCGGCCGCGGGCAAGCAAAGCGTGATCGAAGGACGGATCGAGGGCGATTGCCGTATCGATCTCCCGCTTGGCTTCCTTCATCCGCCCCTGGTCGAGATAGAGGATTGCCAGGTTCGCATGCAGCAGCGGATCCTGCGGATCGAGCTCGATCGCCCTTTTGAAGGCTTTTTCCGCTTCGCCATTGGCGTCGCGCGAGCTTTGCAGCAGCCCAAGCGAATTCAGCGTGCTCGAGGCGCCAGGCGCAAGCGCGATGGCTCGGTTCAGATCGGCAAGCGCGCCGTCGATATCGCTTTCATAGCTTGCCTTGTAGCCAGCACGGGCCGACAGCGCCATCGGATGATCGGGGTCGAGCGCCAGCGAGCGCTCTATGGCTTCCTTCATCTGCTCGCGGTCATCGGTGAGCTCGGCCAGCTGGGCGCGGACCGCCGGCAGGGTCGGATCGTCGGGATAACGCTGCTCGGCTTTCTTGATGATCTCGATTGCTGCGCGCGGGTTCTTCAGGAAGCCTGTCGTATAGGCCTGCATGATCGCGCCGTAGGGGCCGGCCGTGTTGGCCGGCGGCGGCTCGGCATGGGCCGGATCAGCAAGGGAACGGGCGAAATAGCCGCCATATTGCGCCATGTTCCGGCGTGTCGGGTCGAGATGCGGCAGGGCCTTCTGGAAGAGCCTGGCGGCATCGGAATAGCGCTTCTCCGAGCCGGCGATGGTGGCGTCGATCAGGTCGATACGCGCCTGCTGGGCCACCGTCAGCTTGCGGCCGCGGACATTCTGCAAGGTTGCGGCCGCGGCCTGGCGGCCGTCGAAGGCACTCTGCACTTCGGCGAGCTCCAGCCAGTCTTCGGTCGTGCGCCGCTCCGGCGGCAGCGCCAGCAGGCGGCGGCGCTCCGTCGCCATGCGGTCGGCCCGCAGCGGCGATGTCGGCATCAGGTCGAAGCCGTCGCGCAGGTCGAGATAGAACAGCATCTGTTCGCGGTCGTCGGGATTGACGCTGATGATCTTGGTCGGCGCCTGGCCGATGGTGGCGACCGCGCCTTCGCCCTCGTTCACCTCGACGCTGCCCTGCGGGTTGCTCAGCGCTACTCGGCCTTCGAGCACGATCATCGAGGTCTTGGCGCCCTCGACCGTCATCGTCCAGTCCGTGCCGCGGATGGCGGCTGCTGCTGCCGGTGTTTCCACGGTCAGGCCCTGGCCGCCCCGCTCGGCGCGCGCCCAAATGGTGCCGGATTGCAGATTGAGCACCGTATCGCCGCTCGCCGCCATCTTCTTGACCTGCAGCGAGGAATTGCGCCCGAGGCGGACCTGTGTGTGATCGGAAAAGACGATGGCGAGCTGGCCGTTGGCGTTGGTGCGCAGCACGTCGCCGGTCAAAAGATCCTGGTTGATATCGACGACACGCCAGTCCGATACGTCGATGAAACGGACTTCCTCGCCGGTCTTGCGGGCGATGACGGAGCCGGCAACCGGCGTTGCACGCTGCACGGGCTCGGCCATCGCCGGCGGCCCGAAAGCAGGCACGGCAAACGCCAACGCCATTCCGACGCGACAGATGTTACTGGAATAACCCCGCATGTCCTCGACCCCATACCCCATTCCCCCTTTGTCCGTGTACAGTGGAAAAGTCAAGCATGTTGCACACGTGTTCTTGCTTTCGTCGAGAAGTGTAATATCAGGGGAACACTTTGGGTGTGGAGTATTCAAGTGAGCGAGTTTGAAAATGCCACTGAGGTAATGCTGAGCAAGCCCTCGAGCGAGGACGTCAGCACCGAGTATTTCGATCATATCAAGAAAATCAACGACATATTCTACGATCAGATCAAGATATCCGATCAAAAGGCCGCCTATATCTTTACTTTCATGCTCGCCTTTCTGGTGAGCTCCAGCGAGGTGAGGGCCGTTTTCAGCCTGGCGCGCTACACCGGCGGCACCCCAGGCAGCATGCTCTCTTCCGGCCTGCTTGCCGCAGCCTCGGTCTTCTCCATTCTGTCGGCGATCCTCGTCGTCTTGCCGCGTCGTCTCGGCGCCTCCACCTCGCTGTTCTGGGGCGCCTGGCCCAAGCATCGCGACATGTTCTTCGAGGCAGCGCTTCGCCGCGACGAGCGCTACCTCTTCGACCAGTACTTCGAAAACGCCAACATCCTCTCCGCCATCGCCCGCAACAAGTACCGCTGCGTCACCTTTGCGTTTCGCGGGCTGATGGTCAGCGTGATCGCCTATGTGCTGCTCTTGGTGGCGGGGTGAGAAACCTCAAGAGGGCCTCACCGCGAGGTGCCTTGCGCCTCGAAGGGCGGGACGGGGACTCCTGATATCACCGAAAATTGAAGCCGCATGCGCGGCCGGGCGTCCTGCACGGGTCAAGCTGTGTTACAGTTCCCTGCTTAACGGCGCGGGGATTGGTCGATGCTGACGACACTTGCGGTGCTCATGGGTCTTTCCGGCGTCGTTCCGGCCGCAGGCGTCGGCGGAAACGAGGTCGACGTGACGCTGGTACTTGCCGTCGACACCTCACGGTCGATGGATTTCGAGGAAGTCGGCATTCAGCGCCAGGGTTATGTCGAGGCGCTCAAGCACAAGGAATTCATCGATGCGGTGAAAGGCGGGCTCACCGGCCGCATCGCCATCAGCTATTTCGAATGGGCGGGTTATGTCGTCCAGGATTCGATGATCGACTGGCAGGTAATCGAGACGGAAGCGGATGCGATCGCCTTCGCCGACAAGCTCGACGCCCGGCCGATTGCCACGCAGCGGCGAACCTCGATCTCGACCGCCATCGACCAAGGCGCCAGCATGATCACTGCCGGCCCCTATCGGGGCAGGCGCGAGGTCATCGACGTTTCCGGTGACGGTCCGAACAATTCCGGCAATCCCGTCACACCCTCCCGCGACAAGGCGGTGGCATCAGGCATGATCATCAACGGGCTGGCCATCATGCTGCGTCCTTCCGATGCGCCCGGTGGGCTCGACAAATATTACGCCGATTGCGTGATCGGCGGGCCCGGCGCCTTCGTGCTGCCGGTCCACAAGATCGAGGATTTCACCATCGCCGTGCGCCGCAAGCTGGTGCTGGAGATCAGCGGCCTTTCCCCGCCGGCGACGGTGGAGAGGGTCGCCGGCGACTCCCCGACGACGGATTGCCTGATCGGCGAGAAGCAGTGGCGGGATATATTCGATCGGTAAGCCGGTAGGAGAGGGTGTGTCGTTTGGCACGCACGCGCGCCGGCAGAGAGGCCTCACCCTGGTTGCCTCCAAGGGCAAGGCGGGTTTCTCGGCGTCTGTCGCCGTCACCTACAGCGGCAACTGCCTTCCGGCCTGTTCGCTGACCATGTATTCGGCGTACCAGTCCGGCCAGTTTTCGTCGTATTTGCCGCCATTTCGTTTCTCGTGTTCGCCGTGGGCGGTGGCGGCGCGGCGGAGTGCGGCGGCCAGGGCGCCAGGGGTGGAGAAGGCGGTCTCGTCGGCGTCGATGCGGCCGGGCAGGCGGGTGGTGACCTCCTGGAACAGCCAGCCGTTGCCGTCTGGATCCCTGAACGACGCAAAGGAGCGGTAGCTGCGGTGCTCCGGATCGCGGCCGGCGATGCGCAGGCGCCCGAAGAGATAGGGCTCGTCCTTGCCGGCATAGACGCCCGATGCGTCGTGGAAAACCTCGCTCACCTCGACGCCGCGGGCGATGAGATCTCGCCGCGCCTCCTCGATGTCGGAGACGATGAGGTAGAGCCCCTGCGCGGAGCCGGGGGCGGCGGCGGTGACATTGCTGCCGAAGATGATCGCGCAGCCGGAGCCCGGCGGGGTAAACTGGATTACCCGGAAATCGGCATCATTGGCGAAATCGGCGTCGAGCCTCCAGCCCAGGCTATCGTAGAAGCGTTTGGCGCGGTCGACGTCGGAAACGGGGATGACGACCACTTCGAGCTTGGTGTCGAGCGGTCGAGTCGTCGTGGATTCGGTTGGGGATTCACTGTGCATTGCATTGCTCATCTTCAGCTCCCTCAAGGTCTGGACGCATTAAGAATGGCGATACATGTCGGGGTCGAGTGGACCACAGCGCGGGTGGGGCGTCGAATCAATTCTTCTGTTGGGAGAAGACGGCGGGCCGATCCCGCCGCCTGTTGCGCGAGCTTTATGCAGCAAGAGCGGCGCGGGTCTTGCCGATCATGAGGGCGGCGCGCGCCGCCTCGCGGCCTTTCTCGACGAAATGGGCGCGGTAGATCTGCGTGTGATGCTCTGTTTCCTGATAATGATGCGGCGTCAGCGAGACCGACAGCACCGGCACGCCGGTATCCATGCCGGCGCGCATCAGGCCATCGACCACTGCCTGGGCGACGAATTCGTGGCGGTAGATCCCGCCATCGACGACGAAGGCGGCGGCGATGACGGCGGCATAACGGCCGGAGGCGGCAAGATCGCGCGACAGCAGCGGCATTTCGAAGGCGCCTGGAACATCGAACACGTCGATCTGCTCGGCGGGAACAAGCTGTTGGAAACCTTCGAGCGCACGGTCGACGATATCGGCGTGCCAGCCGGCTTTGACGAAGGCATAACGGGTGGGTGTCATAGTCATCTCCTTTGGCGTACAGACACGTCACCCAAGGCGATCACGAGCATCCGCCGCCAGCCCGGGAGGGCAGCGGCATCGCACGTTCTCTTTCATCCGGACTATGACCGTCGGCTCAGGCATCTCACCTGATCTGCTGACCCTTCCCTATAGAAGGCGCTCGCGGGCTCGCAATCAAAAAACTGCATACCGCCGGTAGGGACTTTCACCCCGCCCTGAGAACGGCGCGACAATAGGGGCAAGCCGGCGGGCTGGCAATAGGGTGTGATGTTTTCGTCGGTGGTGGCCATCTGCCTTTCGCTTTCGCTCAAGGCGTTCGTCGCTGGCGCTCCTCACCCCCTCATCTACCCTGACGGGCATCGACCGGAGTCGAGCCACGGGGTCTCGCCCCGTCCTTCAGACCCGCTGGAGAGAAGGGGGAGTAAGCTGCCTGCCTCGCTTCCACAAGAGACGCTTCTGGCAGGAGTAAGACGCTATTGCGACTCCTTCTCCCCAGCGGGGAGAAGATGCCGGCAGGCAGATGAGGGGGTGAGCGACGATAGGAGCGAATGCGCTGAGCGTAAGCGAAGGGCACATCTCCCCATTACCCTTGTTGAGCGCGGCCTTCCGCCTACATGCTCCTGTTGAGGATACCCACTTCGAAGCAGCATGACGCGCCCGCCTTCACTCAAGGTGGGCAGCAACCATGGAGAGAGCGATGCCAGAATCTTTCGTCGTCCATCGTGAGGCGCATATCGCGGCGCCGCCGGCGGCGGTGTTTGCGCTGATGACCGATCCGGAGAAGATCCTGCGCTGGATGGGGACGGAGGCTGAGGTCGAGCCGGAGCCGGGCGGGCTTTATCTCGTCAATGTCACCGGCGCCCGCTTTGCGCGCGGCTCGTTTCGCGAGGTGGTGCCGGTGCATCGGCTTGCCTACAGCTTCGGCTGGGATGGCAGCGAGGAGGTGCCGCCCGGATCGAGCCTGGTCGAGATCGATCTGATCGAGCAGGGAGGCGGGACGCTTTTGCGGCTCACCCATAGCGGCCTGCCGAGTGCGGATCAATGCGCCGGCCATGAGGAAGGCTGGACGCACTATCTCCAGCGGCTCACCGAGGTCGCCGGCGGGCGCGATCCCGGTCCGGATCCCTTTTACGGCAGGACATGAACGATATTCGGCGGGTAGGGGACGCTCCTCAAGTGCTTGACGGTACGGGAAGAGCGGCCGGCCGGCCGGCAAGAAGCGCTGTTTTTTCTCTCGCAAACATGAACGCGCAATTCATCTCCAGTTCAATTTGGCGGTCCTAAGGTGAGTGCGGCTGGATGAAATGGAGTTTTCGATGAAGGCACTTTCTATCGCGGCTGCCTTGCTCGCGGGCAGCCTCTCGATCGGCACAGCGCAGGCGATGCCGCTCGGGACAATCAAGGTTGAGAGCACTGTCACGAAGGTTGACTACGCCTGTGGTCGCGGCTGGCACCTGACGCGCTGGGGCGAATGCCGGCGCAACTGGCGACGCCCGCCGCCGGTGGCTTTCTACGGCGGTCCGCCGCGCTGGGGCTGGGAGCGGCGGCATCACCGCCATTGGGATGGCCCGCGCTGGCGCGAGGAGCGGCGCTGGGATCGCGAGCGCCGCTGGCGTGACGACTACTAAGCGCCTTGGGCGAAGGCAGACGAAAGAAGGCCGGTGCGACATAGCCCGGCCTTTTGTCTTGAAAATTACGACTGCGCTCAGCTCATGCTGACGAGCGAGTGCTTTCCGTCGATAAGCTCTTCGAGCTCGGCCGGATCTTTGACGCCGAATTCGAACCACTCGACGAGTTCCTTCGCCTTCCGTTTACTCTCTTCCGCGGTAAATTCGATTTCGTAGCGCGCGCACCACCGTCGAAGGATCGACGTCAGCAGCGTCATGTCGTTCCCGTCAAGCGGGTCTTTCGGCCAGTGTGTCGTGCCCATCGCAACCCCTCAATCGCAGATGACAAGCTGGCGTATAATGGAATCAAAGCCGCGCAAGTTTAAAGTGTTTTTTTTAATATTTTCCACCGTGGTGAATGGTTATCCACAGGGTTGTATGGCAGTGGGGTTGACAGGGGTTGTGGGGGTGTGGGCGCAAGCCGAGCGGGAGCCCTCCCGGACACCGAAGGTGTCCTGACGGCTGCGGAGCATCCGCTGGCGGATGCTCCGGGGTTGCCCGCACCCGGGGCTGATGCGATGCTAGAGCATGGATCTGCCTCCTTCCCTTACCTGGCTGGTTGACGAGGCCGCGGCTTCGCCTGCTCCCGAACGGTTTCTGGCCGAGCTCGGGCGCCGGCTGCTGGCCGATGGCCTGCCACTTTCCGGCGGTGCGCTGACGCTTTCGGTGCCGCATCCGATCATCGCCCGGCGCACCTGGCTGTGGCGGGCCGAGTCCGGGGCGGTCATCGAGGCGCTAGGCTTTGCCGCCGCCCCTCGCAGCGATGCCCGCCGCGAGTGGCTGGCCGGGCTCGGATCGGTGTGGGAGGAGAGGATCGGGACTTCGGAAGACAGCCCCATTCTCGGCTGGGCGGGCATGGGCAGGGGGACAGGGGCGGACGCCTTCGCTTCCGATGAAGCCGCCCGATTGAAGGAGGTTGCGCGTTTTGCCGCCGCGCCGCTTGCAGCCCTTGAAGCGCGGGAAGCGCGAGCAGCCCTGCTCGAAGCCTATCTCGGTCGGCGCAGTGCGGCCCGAGTGCAGTCGGGCGCGCTTGCCCGCGGCACCGGCGAAACCATTCGCGCGGCTCTTCTCTGCGCTGACCTGCGCGATTTCACTGCGCTTTCTCAAGTGACGGAGCCGCAGGCGATGATATCAGCGCTCGATGCTTATTTCGACCGGGTCGCGGGTGCCGTGCATGCCTTTGGCGGCGAGGTGCTGAAATTCATCGGTGACGGCGTGCTGGCGATTTTTCCCGTCACCGGCGCTTCCGGCGAGGAGGGCCGGGCCGATCGGGAGGCTTGCGAGGCGGCGTTGCGGGCCGTCGCCGCCAGCCGCGCCGGCATGATCCATCTCGACCAGATGCGCCAGGCACAGGGGCTGGCGCCGCTGCCCTTCGGCGCCGCGCTGCATTTCGGCGAGATCCTCTGGGGCAATATCGGCGCGGCCGACCGGCTGGATTTCACCGCCATCGGCCCAGCTGTCAATATGGTCAGCCGGCTGGAAGGGCTCTGCAAGCCGCTCGGCCATAGCGTGCTGATCTCGGGCGAGGTGGCGGCGAACACCGAGGCCGTGCTGACGCCACTTGGCGAGCACGTTTTGCGTGGGATCGCAGAACCTTGTGCAGTCTTCACCTTGGCTGAGGATTGAGCCAGCCAAGCGGCATTTTCCCGAAAGCGCGTCCGAAAATCATGATTGTTAAACTCCGCTTTTTTGGCTAAAGCCTCTGCGCATGAGAGGGGAGTTTTCAGATATGACTCGATATGTATATAAATTTTTCTCGGCCATCGGCCTATCCGCAATGCTGGTGGCGGGCGCCGCCCAGGCGGATGACGGCAAGAAGGTCTCGATCGTCGATGATCGGGGCATCACTGTCGAAGTCCCGGCGCAGCCGAAGCGCATTGCCTCGATTTCCTATTTCGCCGATGACGTCGCGCTGGCACTCGGCATCAAGCCGGTCGCCAGCACCTATATGACTTCAGGCCGCGACCCCGCTTTTCTGCTCGGCCTGACCGCCGGAATGAAGCAGATCGGCCAGCGCGCCAAGCCCAATCTCGAACTTCTCTCCGAAGCCAAGCCGGATCTGATCATCGCGATCCGCCGCTATACGGTGGGCAATGCGGCGCAGCTTCAGAACATCGCACCTTACGTCGCCTACAACATGGAATTGCTGGAAGAGAGCTACAAGGAGGTTGCTTCTCTTTCCAAGCTGCTCGGCAAGCCCGAGCGCGGCGAGCAGCTCAACGCCGATTTCCGCAAGCATCTGGCGGAGTTTGCCGCCAAGGCGCCGAAGAATGTTCACCCGCGCTTCCTGATCATGTGGGGCGGCGCAACGCCGTTCGCCTTCCACACGGAAAATACCTCGGCCTCGATCGTCGCTGCGATCGGCGGCGACAATGTTCCGGGGCCGAAGAGCCCGGGTGGCGAGTTCGGCATCGACCTCAGCCTGGAAAGCATGCTGGAAAAGGACCCGGAGGTCATCTTCGTCTATGATTCCGGTCCGGATCGCCCGCATGAGAGCAACCCGATCTGGTCACAGCTGTCGGCGGTCAAAAACAACCGCGTCTTCTATGTCGGCGACCAGTGGGTCGAGACCAACGGCCCGATCGCTCGCGAAATCGTCCTGCGCGAGGCCGCGCACTACCTCTACCCCGACACGTTCCCGGCCGTCGACGTGAAGGCCGAAGCCGCCAAGCTGATCCCGGCCGAACTGCAGAACTAAGCCGAGGAAAAAGGTCTGCGATGAGCCCCCGGCAATCATTCCTGGCCATAGGGCTCATCGTCGCCGCCGCCATGCTGGCGACGATGCTCGGCCTGCTGGTCGGTGCCAAGACGCTTTCGGTCGAGACAGCGCTGCGCGTGCTGCTGGCGCCCGACGGTAAGCTCGAATCTGTCCTCGTCTGGACGCTGCGCCTGCCGCGCAGCCTGGCGGCGGCCGCCGGTGGCGCCGGACTTGCCGTTTCCGGTTATGTGCTGCAGACGCTGACGCGCAATCCGCTGGCCGATCCCGGTATTACCGGCGTAACATCGGGGGCGGTCGCGCCGATCGTCTGCTGCTTCGTCTTCGTGCCTTGGCTTTCGCCTGCCTATTATCCCTTCATCGGCCTTGCCGGCGGGCTCCTTGCTGCCTCGGTGACATTCTGGGTTTCGCGCGGCGGGCAGGGGCGGCCACTGCAGCTTGCGCTCGGCGGCGTCAGCGTCTCGCTGTTTCTCGGCGCGATCACCACCTATGTTCTGCTCTTGACCGGGCCGCAATCGGCATCGCTGCTCTTCTGGCTCGCCGGTGGCTTCCAGGGGCGCACCTGGTCGCACCTCCTCTATATGCTGCCATGGACGATCGCCGGCGTCGTGGGCGCGCTCGTTCTGCGGCGCGTCATCGGCATGTTCATGCTGAGCGATCATGCGGCGGCCGGCATGGGCCTGCAGCTCGGTCTGTGGAAGCCGCTCATCCTCATTCTTGCCGTCATTCCGGTCGCCGGTGTCGCGCCGATTGCCGGGCCGGTGGCCTTCGTCGGTCTTGCCGCTCCCCACATCGCCCGGCTGCTGAAACCCCGCGGCACGGGGTGGGAGATCGGGTTGAGCGCCTCGCTCGGCGCGCTGATCGTGACGGTCGCTGATGTGTTGGCGCGCAGTGTCGCAATCCCGCGTGAGTTGCCGGTCGGCATCGTCACCGCATTGCTCGGCGGTCCGGTCTTCATCTATCTCGTCCAGCGCGGGCGGCTGAGCCTTGCCGGTGAGACGCCATGAGCGTGCGGGCTTCGATATCGGCCGGTCCGGCAAGCTTCGGCATGACAGCTGCGCTCGCCGTATTAACGGTCCTCTCGATTGCGGCGGCGATCTTTCTCGGCGTCGCCGATATTCCCATTGGCGACGTCGCGGCCGTGTTGACCGGCGGCGGTTCGGACGAAGCGCGGCTGATCATTCTCGATATCCGGCTGCCGCGCATCGCCACCGGCATTTTGGCCGGCATCCACTTTTCGCTGGCGGGATATCTCTTGCAGACCATCACCCGCAATCCGCTGGCCGACCCCTCGCTGATGGGCGTGTCGCAGGGAGCGACGCTGTCGGTGACGATCTTCCTGCTCTTTACCGTCTATATTTTCGAGCCGGGCTCGAACACCCTGGCCGAACTTCCGGTCGCATGGCTGCCGGCGGCAGGCCTTGCCGGCGGCCTGCTCGCCGGCGGCGTCATCTATCTGCTTGCCTTCCGCCTCGGCCTCAGCGCGCTGCGCATCACGCTCTGCGGCGTGGCTGTTGGCGCGGTGCTGCATGCGGTGGCGATCGGCCTCATCGCCGGATGGGGATCGGCCCGCATCGAGATCATTCTCGAATGGCTGTCCGGCAGCCTTTATGCCCGCAGCTGGGATCACGCGCTCTTCCTGTTGCCCTTCACGATCGCCGGGCTCGCCATGTTGCCGGTCGTCTATCGGCCGCTGATGCTGCTGCAGTTCGATGCGCCCGTCGCCCGGTCCTTCGGGCTCGGCTATCGCAGGCAGTTCTCGATCGTGCTGATCGTCGCCTGCGCGCTCGCGGCAAGCGCCGTCGGCGCGGTCGGACCTGTCGTCTTCGTCGGCCTCATCGTGCCGCATCTCGCCCGATTCCTGGGTGGGCGGAATCTCATGCTGTCATTGGCGCTGACGATCGTGCTCGGCGCCGTCGTCGTCACGCTCGGCGATCTCATTGGACGACTGCTTGGCCAGGCCGAGGAAATCCCGATCGGCGTGGTCACGGCTGTTTTCGGCGTACCGCTTCTGCTCGCGCTGCTGCGCAAAACCATGTGAGGCCGAAATGCCATTGTCCTGCTCCGACCTCTCGGTGATGTACAACAAGCGAAAGGCCCTCGAGAGCTTCAGCCTGTCGCTTGAAAAAGGCGAGATCCGGGCACTGATCGGCCCGAACGGCTCGGGCAAGAGCACCGCGCTGCATGCGCTGGCCGGCCTTATCCGCCCGGCGGAGGGCAGGGCGTCGCTCGACGGCGTTGCCGTCGCCTCCATCTCGCGCCGGATGCTGGCGAAGAAGCTTGCCTTCCTGCCGCAGCAGCCGAGCGCGCCCGACGAGATGACCGTCGCCCAGCTCGTGCGCCAGGGCCGCTATCCGCATGTCGGCCTGTTCCGCTCTTATGACAGCCGCGACGAGGAGGCGATCGAATGGGCGCTCGAAAGCACCGGCCTGTCTGATTTGGCCGACCGCAGCCTGCGCGAATTATCCGGCGGCGAACGTCAGAGGGCGTGGATCTCCGCCGCTCTCGCCCAGGAAGCGGAGATCCTGCTGCTCGACGAGCCGACCTCCTTCCTCGACATCGGCTATCAGGTCGAAGTACTCGATCTCGTGCATCGGCTGAGCCGCGAAAAGGGCGTGACGATCGTCATGGCGATCCACGACATCAACCAGGCGATCGCCGTCAGCGACCGCATTTCGCTGCTCGAAAGGGGGCGGCTCAGATTCGACGGCGCGCCACGCGAGCTTGCCGAGAGCAATCTCATCCAGGAAATCTTCCGTGTCAGGGGCCGCTTCGTCCAGGTCGATCCGAACAACTCGCCGCATTTTGATATAGAGCTGGTGCGGCTTCAGCCGGCGGTGTCTAAGGCTTCACCAGCCTGAAGACGATCTTCGTTTGGGTGTAGTAGTCCAGCGCATCGGCGAAATCAGGCGTCCAGCCGTCCGCGACGAAGGGGATGAAGCCGTCATATTCGAGCTTGCGGGCGGAAACATCGAAGCCCGCCTTTTCGAAGGCGCGGCCGTAATCGGTGATCGATCGATCCTGAACGATGGTGTTGGTGCGGTTGGCGACGAGCTCGCGCCATTTCGGCCAGAGCGGATTGTCCGTGTGGCAGCCGGTCACGGCATAATAGACGCCGCCTGACTTCAGTGCCTGGCGGATATCGGCGGCGTGCGCGTCGATATCGGGAACGAGGTAGATGACCTCATGGCTGACGGCGAGGTCGAATTCCTCGCTCCAGCCTTCCAGCCTGCCGCCGACTTGATGCTGGATCGGCAGATTGCCCTTCAGCGTCTCGGCCTTGGCAATGGAGGTTTCGGCGATATCGATACCCAACGCCTTCCGGAATGGGCGGATCGCATAGAGATGCCGCAGCAGGCCGCCCTGATTGCAGCCGAAATCGAGCACGCTCTTATCGGAGAGGTCGCGCTCGAGCATGAGATCGATCAGGTGGCGCCAGATCGGTGCATGCCCATCGGCCATCCTGTCTTCGGCATCGGGATCGATATACCAGGTACCGATATTTTTCTGCGCGTCCTCAGCCAACCCTTTGCCCCTCGTTTCATGCGGTTTACCGCCACGGTCATAGGGCGCGTGATCATGCTTGGCTATAGGCGGAGCTGGTTTTCAAATGCCTTTCGAAGTCGAATAATTTTTGCAAAGAAATCTTTGCAAAAATCTGTTTGCAATTGTAAAGTAGGATCATGAAAGAGCGGAACTCCGATCCAGCCGCAGATGCCGCCATCACCCGCACCGTCAGCCGGGTCGTGCCCGAACCGACGGCGCTGAAGGCGCTGGCGCATCCGGTTCGGCTGCGCATGCTCGGCATGCTGAGGATCGACGGCCCCGCCACGGCGACGCAGCTCGCCGTCCGGCTGGGCCTGAACAGCGGCGCGACCAGCTATCATCTGCGCCAGCTCGCCCAATACGGATTCATCGAGGAGGCGCCGCATGCCTCGCGGCGCGACCGCTGGTGGCGCGCCAGCCACGAGCTGACCTCGGTGCCGCCAAGCGAAGCGGCGGGGGAGGCGCTCGATCTCGACATTGCCTTCAACCAGGCAGCGCTCTCGCTGCAGCTCGGCCAGATGCAACAGGCGCTCGAGGAATATGCCGAGCTGCCGGCCGAGTGGCGCAAGGCGACGGCTGCCGACGACATCATCATCCCGATGACGGCTGATCAGGCCGAGGCTCTGACGAAACGGCTGAACGATGTCATCCTGGAAGCGATGCGGGCGGCCCCGCCACTGGGGGAGGCGACGTCTCAGGGTCCTGATATCGTCCCCTTCTATGTCATGCTGCACGCCTTCCCTTATCCGGGCCGCGTTCCGCACCGCAAGGAAAAGGGTGAGCCATGAGAACGGGCAAGCCATTTCTGGCGCTCGCCGTCGCTGAGACGCTTTCGCTTGCCGGCACCCGGCTCTCGACCGTCGCCATTCCTTGGATGGTGCTGACTGCCACCGGCAGCCCGGTGCTGACCGGCCTGACGGCGATGATGGAAATGCTGCCCTATGTATTGGCCAAGGCGCTCGGCGGCCCGCTCATCGACCGCGCCGGCGCCAAGCGCGTCGCCATCATCTGCGACACGGCTTCCGTTGTTGTGGTCGGGCTGGTGCCGTTTCTCGATTTTTTGGGCATGTTGACTGTGCCGGTGCTGCTGCCTCTTGTCTTTGCCATGGGCGTGTTGCGCGGACCTACCGACGCGGCCAAGCAGGCGATGGTTCCGGATATCGCCGCTCTCGCCGATGTGCCGCTCGAACGGGTGACCGGCGTGTCCAGCGCCATCGAACGGCTGGCATCGACAGTGGGCGCGGCAGGCGCCGGCGCGCTGATCGGGCTGATCGGCCCGGGACAGGCCCTTATCGTCAACGCCGCCACCTTTGCCGCGGCCGCGCTGGTCGTCGCAACCGGCATACCCGGCATGCGGCCTACTTCCGAGCTACCCGCCGCCCTCGACGCCCCGCCGGACGAGGTGCCCTCCTATCTCGACGATCTGCGCGAGGGGTGGCGCTTTCTTCGGGGCGATGCCGTGCTCGTCAGCATCGTCGCCATGGTGGCGATCACCAATCTGCTCGATCAGGCCTATCACGCCGTGCTGCTGCCCGTCTGGACCCAGCACGCTGGTCACGGGCCTGAGCTGCTCGGCGCGATGTTTGCCGCCTGCTCCGGCGCCTCGATCGCGGGGGCGGCGATTGCCGCTGTTGTCGGCGAGCGCATGCCGCGCCTGATCGTCTATACGGTGGCTTTTTTGCTGACCGGATTTCCGCGTTTTCTGGTGCTCGCGCTGGATGCGCCGCTCGGCTCCGTCTTTGCGACGCTGGCCATCGCAGGCTTTGCCTCCGGTTTCCTCAACCCGATCCTGTCGGCGGTGATCTTCGAGCGCATCCCCAGGCCGCTGACCGGCCGCGTCACGGCGATGAACACCGCCCTCTGCTTTGCCCTCATCCCCTTCGGCGGCCTCGTCGGCGGCGCGCTGATCAGCACGACCGGGCTTGGCGCAGCGATGTTGCTCTGCGGCCTCGCTTATCTCACCGCGACCCTCTCTCCGCTGGCGCTCAAGAGCTTCCGCGGTTTTGACAAGGCGGTGGCGTGAGCCTCGCGCACGCTTATTCCTAGCCTTGACGTCCGACTGCCTCGATCATCAGATCGATAAAGCAGCGCAGGCGCGGCTCCAGCAGGCCTTTATCGGAATAGAGCGCCACGATCTTCGTGTCGTCGGTTTCGAGGTCGGGCAGGACCTGCCGGAGACGACCGGCAGTCAAATCGGCGGCGATAAGGAAGTCCGGAAGGAGGGCGATGCCGAGGCCGGCCAGGGCGGCGTCGCGGACGGCGTCACTCCTGTCGAGCCTCAGGCGGCTGCGCCCCTGCGCCTTGATCCAGCCGCCGCCGTCGCCGCGAAAGCGCCAGCCCTGCCTTTGGCCACGGCTGGTGAAGAACAGGCAGTCATGGGCGGCGAGATCCCCGATCTCGCGGGGCATGCCGCGGTCGCCGAGATAGGAAGGCGAGGCGCAGAGCCGCGTCTTGTCATTGGCGATCACGCGGGCGATCAACCGGGTTTCGGCGGCCGACGGCGCCGCGCCAATCGTGATCGCCAGATCGAAGCCGTCCTCGACGATGTCGGCCGGGCGATCGGTAAAGGTCACTTCGACTTGCACGTCGGGCCAGGTCCGGAGATATTTTTCGAGCAAGGGCAGTACGACGAGCCGCCCGAAGGCATCGGGAACGGTGAGCCTGAGGACGCCTCGCGGCGTGCCGCCTTGACCTGCAATGCTGGCTTCCGCCTCGTCGACCGATGCCAGGATCTGCAGCCCGTGCTCGTAGAATACTCGTCCTTCATCGGTCAGACTCAGCGTCCTCGTCGTACGGTTGAGCAGGCGCGCGCCGAGCCGCTCCTCCAGGCGGGTAACGGCCTTTCCCGCTGCCGAACGGGAAAGGCCCATGGCTTGGCCGCCGGCGATAAAGCTTCCGGCATCGACGACGGCCATGAAAATCAGGATATCGTTCAGGTTCGTGCGCGGCATGAGGCAACTCGAGCGGTTCGGTACAGCCATAACTCGGTCAGCCATGTGATGGTTCAAGACTTGGGCCGTCGACGATCGTTGAGGCGGCCGAGCAGGAGAGCCGCCATCCTTTTTCCAGCGCCTGTGACGAGCAGAGGTGATGAGGAGAGGGAGTGCCACGGCCGCCCCGCCCAATGTCCCGCTCATCGTTCAAGTCGTCAACGCCAGCCGAGCGCCGGAGCGACGTGGGTCAGGATCGCTTCGATGACATGGGCGTTGTAGGCGACGCCGAGCTGGTTGGGCACGGTGAGCAGCAGCGTGTCGGCCTCGGCGATCGCCTCGTCTTCGGCAAGCTGCTTGATCAGCACGTCAGGCTCCGCGGCGTAACTGCGGCCGAAGATCGCCCGGGTCTTCTCGTCGATGAAACCGATCTTGTCGCCCTCGTCGTTGCCGTAGCCGAAATAGGCGCGATCCCGGTCGTCGACCAGCGCGAAGATGCTGCGGCTGACCGAGACGCGCGGTTGGCGCGTATGGCCGGCTGCCTTCCAGGCCTCACGATAGGCGCGGATCTGGTCGGCCTGCTGGACATGGAACGGTTCGCCGGTCTCGTCGTCCTTCAGCGTCGAACTCTGCAGGTTCATGCCGAGCTTGGCGGCCCAGACCGCGGTGGCGTTGGAACTTGCGCCCCACCAGATCCGCTCGCGGAGACCCTCGGAATGTGGCTCGAGGCGCAGCAGCCCCGGTGGGTTTGGAAACATCGGCCGCGGGTTCGGCTTGGCGAAACCTTCACCGCCCAGTACTTGGAGAAAGACTTCGGCGTGGCGCCTGGCCATATCGGCATCGCTCTGACCTTCCGGCGGGCCGTAGCCGAAATGGCGCCAGCCGTCGATCACCTGCTCGGGCGAGCCGCGGCTGATGCCGAGCTGCAGCCGGCCGCCGGTGATGAGGTCGGCAGCACCGGCATCCTCGGCCATATAAAACGGATTCTCATAGCGCATGTCGATTACAGCCGTGCCGATCTCGATCCGGCTGGTCCTGGCGCCGATGGCTGCCAGCAGCGGGAAGGGCGCGGCAAGCTGCCGGGCAAAATGATGCACGCGGAAATAGGCGCCGTCGGCGCCGAGTTCCTCGGCCGCAACGGCAAGGTCGATCGACTGCAGCAGCGCATCACCTGCCGAGCGCGTCTGCGATTGGGGCGAGGGCGTCCAATGCCCGAACGAGAGAAAACCGATCTTCTTCATGTCGATGCCGCACCTTGATCCGTTGCGTTTGTAATCACGGGTCATGGCACAGTTTCGGGTGGCAAGACAATCGGAACCGGAGGGGTGCGGTGCTTGTGGCCGGAGATGGTCGCTTCAGCGGGTGCGAAGCAAACCGGGCACGCAGCGGAAAATGAGTCGCTTTTGGCCGCGCCACCGCCCCCGGATATTCCCGCGCTGCCGCCATTCGGGAACTCCGGTTTCGCAGAGGTGTTTGACAGCTGCGCTGCTGTGGAGCCCGGCGCTTTCCCAGGACAGAAAGGCGGAACAATGTCTATCAACCTCGAAAATGCAGTGGTCGTCATCACGGGAGCATCGAGCGGTATCGGCCAGGCTGCCGCCGAGGCCTTTGCGCGGCGCGGAAGCAGGCTGGTGCTGGCGGCTCGCAACGGCGAGGCTTTGGGAAAAGTCGCCGAGACGTGCAGAGGTCTCGGTGCGGAGGCGATTTCCGTCGTCACCGACGTCACCGAGCCCGCTGCAGTCAGGGTGCTTGCCGACAAGGCGAAGGCACTTGGCGACATCGACGTCTGGGTGAGCAATGTCGGCGTCGGCGCGGTCGGGCGGTTCGAGGAGACGCCGATCGAGGCGCATGAGCAGGTCATCCGCACCAATCTGATCGGTCACATGAACGATGCTCATGCCGTGCTGCCCATCTTCCTGAAGCAGGGCAGGGGCGTGTTCATCAACATGATCTCGCTCGGCGGCTTTGCGGCGGCGCCGTTCGCGGCGGCCTATAGCGCCAGCAAGTTCGGCCTGCGCGGCTTTTCCGAGGCGCTGCGGGCGGAGGTCGCCGACAAGCCGCGCATCCATATCTGCGACGTCTACCCTGCCTTTGTCGATACGCCGGGACTCAGGCACGGTGCCAATTATGTCGGCCGCCAGGTCTCCGCGCCGCCGCCGGTGCTCGATGCGCGCCGCGTCGCCGAGGCAATCGTCGGCGTCGCCAGGGCACCGCGCGCCACCACCACGGTCGGCGTGGTCACCACTGCAACACGGCTCGCCCATCTGCTGGCGCCCAATCTCGCCGCCAGGGCGCTCAGCCGCTTGATGGCCGCCTATTTCAAGCGGGCGCCGCGCGCCGTCGAAAGCGACGGCAATCTCTTTCGGCCCTCCACCGACGCGGCCCGGATCGACGGCGGGCTCCGATCGCCGCACCGATATTCGGCGCCGCTCCTTATCGGTCTGGTCGCGGTTGCTGTGCTGGTGCTTGGCGCTGCCGGGCAGAGGACATACCCGCGCCGGCGGCTGGCTTGGGGCAATCGGCACCGGCTTTGGTAGCGGATTGGATGGTCGGTGAGCCGTGCTGCACTCTTGTACGGCGTGCCGTTGAGCACCCCCTCTGGCCTGCCGGCCATCTCCCCACAGGTGGAGAGATTGGCTGCTCGCGATGGCTTCCCCAAACAATCAGCCGCATCAGTGCTGCGACACGATAGAGGGGGAGCGAAGGTCCAGCTTCTTGCCGATCTCCCTCCTCGTGGGGGAGATGGCCGGCAGGCCAGAGGGGGTGCCACACGGCATAAAAGGACTTGGGAGGCGGCAAACTATCATCTGCGGCCGAGCCTCTGCCTGGCGGCGAGCCGCAGCCACGGAGCCAGATGAAAGCCGGTCATCAGCAGGTACATCGGCAGCATTCCAGTCAGCGGGAAGGCATCTGATGTGGTGGTGCAGATCATGTCGGCGCTGCCGGTTGCAGCCGTCAGCAGCGCCATGACGGCGAATGTCGGGGCGGCCGCGAGAGACAGAAAATCAGCGGCGGCGAGAGCGGGTTTGGCCGGCTCGCCGGCGGGTCCGACAGCGGCGGCGGCAAGCGACAGCCAGTTGGCCGTGTCGAGGGAGGGGCTGGCGTCGTCAGCCCGTTTCGAGACGTGAGCGAAGAGCGCCATTGTTGTCACTCCTTGCCGTAGCGGTCGTGATGGCGCCACCAGACGCCGGTTTCGTTGCGGCCCTTCGGGGCGCGGTCGAGCCATTGATACATGCCCCAGAGCCCGTCGAGCCCGCGCGCATAGCTGGAATAGCTGTGGTAGACGGCGCCGTCGATGAGTTCGAAGGCACTGACGCCGGGGCGGTCGCGGGTGTAGGTGGGGACGTCGGTGCCGGTCATCGAAGCGATCTGGACGATGGGTTCGGCGCTGCCGCGCGGCTGCCATTCCGGCACTGTCTTGCCGACAAGAGGTTGAGGGACGGGCGCTTCGGGGGCGGGCGGCTCGCGGCGATAGTTGTACTCGATCTCGCCGAGACGCTGCTGCTCGGGGCTGAACCAGACACTGAAATCGCCGTTGAAATCGCTGCCGGCGGAGGAGGCCCACGGAAAGCTCCAGTCCATGCGCCGCTTGAATGACTCCAGTTTTTCGAGCGGAGCGCGCGAGACCGCCCAGAAGGCGACGTCGTGGTTTTCCAGATGGATGAAGAAGCCGTTGAAACCGTCGGCGATCGAGGAGCAAGAGGGGCATCCGGCGCTGTAATCCGGCCCGAACATGAAGTGATAGACCAGAAGCTGCGAACGCCCGCCGAAAAGATCCTTCAGCGAGGCGTTGCCGCCTGCCGTATCGAAGCGGTAGTTCTTGTCGATCCTGACGCGCGGCAACTGCTGGCGTTTGGCCGCCAGTGCATCGCTTCGCCGCGTCAGTTCCTTTTCCTCCTCGAGCAGATCGAGTCTCGCCGCCAGCCATTCGTCGCGTGTTGCGTTCAGCAGTGCCGTCATGGGTCTTCTCCTTTGCCTGTCTCTCGTCGTAGCATCCGGCGCGGTTGCCTGCCGGTGAACGAAGATTACGGCCGGACCGGCAAATGCGGGGAGTGACAAGTGTGACGGGATTTGAATGGACTCGTTGATTACGGCCGCGGCGAGGGCGCTGGCATCGGGTGATGCGCTCGGCGCGCTGAAACGGGTGGCGCTGCGCGATGACGCGCCGGCGCTGGCGTTGCGCGGCATTGCCATGGCGCAGCTTGGCGATCTCATCCGTGCCAAAGCGCTGCTGAAGAGTGCGGCGCGCGCGTTCGGACCGCGGGAGGCGGTGGCGCGGGCCCGCTGCATCGTCGCCGAGGCTGAGATAGCGCTGGTCTCGCGCGATCTCGGCTGGCCGCCGAAGGCGCTGGAGGCGGCGCGCAAGGTTTTGGAAGCGCATGGCGACCGGGTCAATGCCGCCCATGCCGGCAATATCGCCATTCGCCGGCTGGTGCTGATCGGCCGGCTGGACGAAGCCGAGCAGGCGCTGGCCGCGCTCGACCCGACGCCGCTGCCGCCGGCATTGCGGGCCGCCCATGAGCTGGTGGCATCGGGCATAGAAATCCGCCGTCTGCGCACGCAGGCGGCGCGCGCAGCCCTCGATCGGGCAAAGCTTGCGGCGCAGCGGGCCGATATGCCGGTGCTGACGGCGGAAGTCGAAACTGCCGCGCGCGTGCTCGATCTGCCGGCGGCGCGGCTCGTCTCACGCGGGGACGAGCGGCCGCTGCTGCTTGCCGACGTGGAGGCGCTCTTTTCCAACGGTACGGTCGTCGTCGACGCCTGCCGCCATGTCGTGCGTGCGGCCGGCGCGGTGGTGCCGCTGGCGAGCCGGCCGGTGCTGTTTGCGCTCGCCCGTGCGCTAGCTGAAGCCTGGCCGGGGGATGTGGCGCGGGGGGCGCTGATCGCACGGGCCTTCCGCGGCAAACATGCCGACGAATCGCATCGCGCCCGGCTGCGCGTCGAGATCGGCCGGCTGCGCGCCGAACTTGCGGGAATGGCGGAAGTCTCCGCGACCAAGCGCGGCTTCGCACTTTCGCCGCGCGATGCGGGCGAAATCGCGGTGTTAGCTCCGCTCGTCGAAGGGCCGCATGCGGCGGTGCTCGCCTTCCTCGCCGATGGCGAGGCGTGGTCGAGTTCGGCGCTTGCAATCGCGCTCGGCGCCAGCCCCCGCACGGTGCAGCGGGCACTGGATTCGCTCGCTGGCGAGGAGAAAGTGCAGGCAATCGGGCGCGGACGGGCGCGCCGCTGGATGAGCCCGCCGCTCTCCTCTTTCCCGACGATCTTGTTACTCCCCGGGCCACTGCCGAGCGACTAATATGGTCAAATCCACAAGGAGGAAGAGATGAAGAAATCTGCCGCGACCATCTTGCGTGAATATGGACCCTTTCCGGATGCCGAGCGCGTCAACGGCGTCACTTTCGACGGCCGCCACGTCTGGTTCGCCTCCGGCGACAGGCTGAACGCGCTCGATCCGGACAGCGGGGAGGTGGTGCGCTCGATCGAGGTCGCCTCCCACGCCGGCACGGCCTTCGACGGCGAGTTCCTTTATCAGATCGCCGAGGACGTCATTCACAAGATCGACCCGAAGAGCGGGCAAATCCTTTCCACAATCCCGGCCCCCGGCAATGGCGGCGATTCCGGTCTCGCCTGGGCCGAGGGTACGCTCTGGGTCGGCCAGCACCGCGGCCGCAGGATCCACCAGATCGATTCCGAAACCGGCCAGATTCTGCGCACCATCGAATCCAACCGCGTCGTCACAGGCGTCACCTGGGTCGACGGCCAGCTCTGGCACGGCACCTGGGAAGGCGACGATAGCGACGTCAGGCGCATCGACCCGGAGACGGGCGAGGTGCTGGAACGGCTTGATATGCCCGAAGGCACCGGCGTCTCCGGCCTGGAATCCGACGGCGCCGGCTGCTTCTTCTGCGGCGGAGGCGGCAGCGGCAAGATCCGCGCCGTGCGCCGGCCGGGGTAAGACCCGTTGCGCGAAGCGGAAGCAATCGATCCAGGGAGTCGATGCCAGGATGGAACGCCCCTGAGCCATTTGAGGGTCGGGAGAGGGGGGAAGTAGGAGGTGCGGCGCCGGGAGGTCGGCGCCGGCTGTCTCTCCCCAGCGATAGCCAGCCTCGAAGGGCCCGGTGCCAAGTCCGAAGTCGATCTCAAGGGTCAAGTTGCTAGAGCTTCGGTGCGCGATTGATTTCCTCACGTGGCGATCTACTTTCGCGGCAGTGTCAAGGCTTCGGTCGGTCGAGGTTGCACGCTTGGCCGGCATGGCCGCGAGGAGAGACTTTGAAACAGCTGCGCACGACGCTCGGGCTTAAGAGCAAATCCGAACTTGGGATGATCCTCCCGCACGAGCACATTTTCGTCGACCTCAGAACGCCCGACCAGCCCGGTTATGCCGAAGCAGATGTCGAAGACGTCGTTCGGCTGATGGGCCCCGAAATCGAGCGCATCAAGAAGCTCGGGGTGACGGCATTGGTTGAATGCTCGACGGGTGGGGTCGGGCGCCGTGCGGATATCGATCTTGCTGTGTCGCTTGCAACGGATTTTCCGATCGTCGTTCCCACTGGAGTTTACCGCGAGCCTTGGATTCCTGAATGGGTTCGCGAAGCTTCCGAGGAAAAGTTGGAGGCTTGGATGCTTCGTGAGCTGACGGAGCAGATCGATGACACCGGGTTCCAGGCGGGCTGGATCAAGCTCAGCGCCGGCGATGACGGCATGACTGCGCTCGAGACGAAAATTCTGAGGGCAGCCGCGCGCGCCGCGGCGCAGACGAACGCCGTTATCGGCAGTCATACGATCAGAGGACGGGTCGTCATGGATCAGCTCGGTGTCATCGAGGCGGAAGGCTACAGGGCCGACAGATTCATCTCGATCCACACGCAGGAGGAGAAGGACTTCGCCTATCACATCGCTGTCGCCGAGCGAGGCGCCTGGATCGAGTATGATCATGTCGGCCGGGCAGGGGATGACGAGGTGGCGGAGCTGGTGATCAGGGCGCTGGAGGCGGGCTGCGGCAACCGCATGTTGTTGAGCCATGACCGCGGCTGGTTCGATCCGGCGTTGCCGAAGGGCGGGATACCTAAGCCATACACCCACCTTTCCACCGTCTTGCTACCTGAGCTGAAACGGCGGGGCGTAGACGAAGGCATCCTGATGCGCCTGACACACGACAATCCGTTTGAGGCTTTCGCCCGATAGCGCGTGGTCGGGTGACGGGAACCCGCATTATACCAATTAGGAGAGTGAGCGGAGCCGATGCCTGACACAGGTTCCGATCTCCTGCAAGAGCGATATACATGCCATCTCCACAACGTTCCTGCGATAGCGGATATTACTTGTTCGTCGGATGGAGTCGGCGTCGAGATAGGCGCGGGTGAATTCCTCAAGACCCGATTCACCCGCTCACAGTCGCTCTACTTCGCAAGGGCGGAGGTTTCCCGGAATGCTATGGGGGCCGTTTAGCGGTCCCGATCGAGCGGTGTGGGATCGTCCAAGAGGCGCTGACAAGACGACTATTTATCCCGACTGATTCTCGTCGAATAGAAGCGCCATGCCGATCGCATCGATGAAGCGGCCATCGATGCGCGCCGCGCGCCGAATTATGCCTTCCCGCGTGAATCCCAGTTTTTCATAGAGTGCGATCGCGCGGGTATTGTCCTTGTATACGTCGAGTTCGATCCTCATAAAGCCAGCTCCCTGCGCGGCTAGCAATGTCGTCTCGATGAGCTTTCGCCCTAGACCCTGGCCACGATAGGCGGGAAGAATTCCCATTCCGAGGCGTCCGCGATGGGCGTTCGCGGGAAAGAAGTGTCGGCTGATATCACACCAGCCGACGACCTCTTCCTCGATTAGGGCAACGAATTGCGGATTGCCTTTTGCAATCATCCCCATCACGAACTCACGCGTTTGCGGCAAGGGCGTTGCTTCCAGCAGGGACAGGTATTTTTTCTCCCGCGCGACCACGTCGAGGGCGCGGTGAAAGCTGTCGATGTGCGCGGCTGCGATCGGTTCGATGCTGATGCCCAATGGATTGGGGGACGTTGCGGCGGCCATGCGTTCTCCTTCAAAGGTAGCGAGATGAAACAGACATGCCGCAGAACCGCACGGAAGCGCATAATTCACCGTCCGTCAACTTTTGCGTGTCAATTTCGATGGGACGGGCGCCATCAAAAGGTTGCGAGTATTGAAGGTCAGGCTGACATCGCACATCACGCTCGTCCTGGTGACGCTCACCTGCGCGGCGGCCGTTTTTCTTTGCGGCTTTGCCTGGCTCGCCGCCGTGAAGGTCGACGATTTCTATCTGCGTCGACAGGCCGACTTCGTGCGCCAAGGACTGGAAGAGCAGATCCACGCGCTCCCCCGGGAGCAGGAAAGCGTAACCAAATGGGACGACGCCTTCCTTTATGCCAAGCAGCGGAACCATGAATGGCTGCTTGACAATGTTGGCCGCTGGATGAGTCGATATTTCGAACACGACAGAACCTACATCTTCGACGATAGCAACCGCCT
Source organism: Rhizobium aethiopicum (assembly GCF_900094625.1). Taxonomy (GTDB): domain Bacteria; phylum Pseudomonadota; class Alphaproteobacteria; order Rhizobiales; family Rhizobiaceae; genus Rhizobium; species Rhizobium aethiopicum. Next base: position 558,932 of record NZ_FMAJ01000002.1, read on the forward strand.
GATGTTTGCTTTCCGCGACGGGACGGATGCCATGCCGCCGCGGCTTGCCAGTGACGACGGTCAGGAAATGACGGCGCTGGCCGGCGAGACGCGCGCAGCTCTCCTCGAGGGCAAGAAGCCTGGCGCCGAGCTGCTTGGCCAGCTGGCCAGGGTTCGCACGATCATGGTCGGCAACAGGCCGGCGATCGCAAGCGCGCGCCCCATGCTGCCGAGTTCGACGCGGATGCAGATCCAGGCAGGCCAGGAATTCATCGCGGTCTCCGTCAAATTCATCGACGGAAAAGTCGCCGAAAACATCGGCCATTATGCCAGGCTCGAAGGTCTGCGCTTTACGGCGTCGAAGGGCCCGGACGAGCGGGCGCAGGTGCCTGTATCTGTGCATGACGGCGGCATGATCGGCTATCTCGTGTGGCAGCCGATCCGGCCGGGCTTCATGCTGCTTCAGCAGATCGCGCCGGCGGGGCTCGGCTGCCTGGTCCTGCTGATCGCGGCGGTGTTCTGGCTCGGACGAGGACTGCATCGCACCTCACTGACCTTGCTGGACAGCCAGGCCGAACTCACCCACCACCGCAACCATCTGGAAGAGATGGTGGCGGATCGAACAGCCGAAATCGAAAGACAGAGGGAAGAGCTTGACCGGCTGCTGGTGCACGAACGCCAGGTGAATGCGCTGCAGCGCCAGTTCGTCGCCATGGCGTCGCACGAGTTTCGAACGCCGCTTGCCATCATCGACGCAGCCGCGCAGCGGCTCTGCCGCTCGACGACCAATGTCAGTGGCGAATATGTTCACGAAAAGGCTGGTGTGATCCGCAGCGCGGTGGTGCGCATGGTCGATCTCATGGAGAGCATCCTTGCCAGCGGCCGGCTCGAAACCGGACAGATCATCCTGAAGCGGAGCGAAGGTGACCTGAAAGCCTTGCTCGTCACCTGCTGCGATAGGCAGCGCGAGCTCAGCCCTTCGCATGTTTTCCATCTCCATCTCCAGCCCATCCCTGACCGATTGACGTTCGATCGAGGCGCGATGGAACAGGTCTTCACCAATCTGATTTCGAACGCCGTCAAATATTCGCCCAATGCGCCTGACATTTACATTCGCGCTCGGGTTGACGAAAAGATGGTGCAAATCGCCATTGCCGATAGCGGCATCGGCATGGATGCGGATGATCTGCCGAAATTGTTTCAACCTTATTACCGCGCCCGCAGCGCCACGGGTATCGCCGGAACCGGCATTGGTCTGAATGTCGTCAAGCAGGTCGTGGAGCTGCACGGTGGCACCGTTGAGGTGGCGAGCGAGCTTGGCAAGGGCACAACATTTACCATTTCTCTGCCAATAGAATGTCTATTGTCGGATCAACAAGTCGCAGCTTAAGGAAGAGCTTATGGTTACAGTCCTGTGCATAGAAGACGAAGTCGAGATCCGCAATCTCCTCGTCGAAGAGTTGAGCGAGGCCGGCTACAGGACGCTCGAGGCTTCGAACGGCGCCGAAGGCCTGGAAATGATCCTGTCGAAATGGCCCGATATCGTCATCAGCGACATTTCCATGCCTGTCATGGACGGGCACCAGCTTCTGGCGGAAATCCAGATCAATCATCCGGAACTCTCCAACATCCCCTTCATCATGCTGACGGCGCTGACAGACCGCGAAAACACGCTCGCCGGCCTGCGGGCCGGTGCTGCGGACTACCTGACGAAGCCGCTCGACTTCGACCTGCTGCTCGCCAAGCTCGAGGGCTGCGTGACGCGGCTGGAGAACGACAAGGCGGTCAATCGGTCGTTTTGACGGTGTGGGGTAGATGGGGAGGGCGTGCCGTGCGGCCCCTTCATCATCGCCTTCGCTTCCGCTCCATGCATCGGTGGCTTTCCGCTCACCTTTCCTCCCTCACCAAGTCAGTTTAAGAGGAGTGCGGCCTGATTTTCATTTTGCTGGCGCATGGCATCTCTGACGCGGGCATTTGCGATGGTGATGATCTTGCGCATGATAGCGGTAAGAGCCACGCGTTTGGGTTTTGCAGCTTTGAGCAGCGCCTTGTAGGCGGTTGCTAGCGGGTTGTCGCCACGGCAGGCGGCGAGAGCGGCGATGAAGAGCGCGGGTCGGATTTGGCGTCTTCCGCCGGTGGTGCTGCGGTGCCAGCTGGCCTTGCCGCTGTCTTTGGGATGGGGAGCGACCCCGGCGAGACTGGCAATCTGGCGGCGGTTGAGCGTGCCGAGTTCGGGCATGACGGCCAGCAGCA
>NZ_FMAJ01000010.1 GCF_900094625.1 Rhizobium aethiopicum
ACTGCCGTGCGATATTCTCGGCGGTGATGCCCATGTGGTAGCCGTGGAAGGCGTCGGTCAGGCCGTCCTTGATCATTGTGTCGACCATCTTCATGTCGCCCATCTTGACGCCGCCGCGAAGATGCGCGCAATGCGGCGCCATCGACATCGATTCCTGACCGCCGGCAACGATGATCCTGGCGTCGCCGGTGGCGATCTGCTGCATGCCGAGCGCGACGGCGCGCAGGCCCGAGCCGCAGAGCTGGTTGACGCCCCAGGCCGTCGCTTCCTTCGGAATGCCGGCCTTGATCGCCGCCTGGCGGGCCGGGTTCTGGCCTTCGCCGGCAGCCAGCACCTGGCCGAGGATCACCTCATCCACCTCGCCGGCATCGACGCCGGCACGCCCGAGCGCCCCCTTGATGACGGCCGCGCCGAGTTCATGTGCGGGGACCGTTGCGAAAGCGCCGTTGAACGAGCCGACGGCTGTCCGACCTGCGCTGGCGATGACCACGGATGAATTGCTCATGGGGAGGCTCCTCGTTTTACGTCCCACTTACATAAGGGGAAACTGGCAAAGCTTTGAGCACAAGTCAAACGCGAAGACCGCTCGGCGCCATTTTTCCGGTGGCCGCCGTCAAAGCCGATTCGTTTGATCTGTTAAAGGTTTGCCGCAGCGCACAAAGAGATTGTCACCGGCCTTCTTTTGCGTTTACAGTCTGAAGTGGAGGAACATCCAAACATCAGACGGGGGTTCAGGAGACTGATATGGCGAAGAATGAGGGTCAGATTGTTATCAAGAAATACGCCAATCGCCGCCTGTATAACACAGGCACCAGCACCTATGTGACTCTGGAAGATCTGGCGGAGATGGTGAAGAGGGGCGAAGATTTTATCGTCCAGGATGCAAAAAGCGGGGATGATATCACTCATTCCGTGCTGACCCAGATCATCTTCGAACAGGAATCGAAGACCGGTAATACGCTGCTCCCGATTTCTTTCCTGCGCCAGCTCATCACCTATTACGGCGACCAGATGCAGATGGTCGTGCCGAGCTTTCTCGAACATTCGATGCGCGCCTTCGCCGAACAGCAGGCCCAGATGCGTGAGCAGGTGAACCGCGCCTTTGGCGAGACGCCCCTCGGCAAGAACCTGCAATTGCCGATGCAGATGGTCGAGGACCAGGTTCGCCGTAATACCGAGCTGTTTCAGCAGGCGATGCAGATGTTCTCGCCGTTCATGACACCGCCGGCGGCCAAGGAAAGCCGCAAGGCCGAGGCCAAGGATATCGACGAGCTGAAGGAACAGCTTCGCGCCCTTCAGAACAAGCTCGACAACCTATAATCCGATCGAAACATCCCGCCCGGCGCTGCGGATCGAAACGGCAAAGCCGCCGATTACGTCGATCAGAGCGATCGTCAGCAAAATGAAGAACACCTGCGTCGCAGCGCCCTGGACGAGCAGAAACTCGACCAGGAAGGCGATGAAGATCAGCATCGACAATATATGGTTGACGAGGTTGCCGGATCCGGTTCTGGTTGCCTTCAGGATTTCGAAGAACAACACCACGAGTGCGACGACGATGAAGAGATCGCCGAGCGACATGCTCCAGGTCGCTCCCGAGAGCATCGACAGCACGATGATGTTATGCTGCAACGCTGCAATGCCGCCGCCGCCCATTAGGCCGAGCATCGCGAGGTTGTAAAGAATAAACGGAATAATCATCAGCGGCATTGCGGCTATCATCGGCAGTCTCCTACCGCATCGGCCCAAAAATCGGAATCGATTTTCGGAAAGCACGATGCGTAGATTCAAAGAGTTAGAGCGTCCTTTGTGCGTCCGAAAAGGACGCACGGCGCTCTAGAGCAGGAAGAATACTGCCGCAAACTGTAGTCTCACCGCAAGTCACTGCAAATATTATTCTGCCGAAATGCAAAAGGCCGGCGTTAAGCCGGCCTTGAAACTGTCGATCGGAGAAGCCGGATCGGCAATTATGCGCTTTCCTTCGGCGTCAGAACCTGACGGCCGCGATACATACCGGTCTTCAGGTCGATATGGTGCGGGCGGCGCAGTTCGCCAGAATTCTTGTCTTCGACGTAGGTCGGAGCCTTCAGCGCGTCTGCCGAACGGCGCATGCCGCGCTTGGACGGGCTCGTTTTTCTCTTCGGTACAGCCATTTTTCTTACTCCACTTGCGGGCAAAACATTCCCACGGCCAGACTGGCGGCCGAAACGGACATGTCGCGATTTCGGAAATTTTGCGCGCTTATACATGCAAGGGGCGGCCTTGACCAGTCCCCATGCGCATTTTTTGCGAGGCTGATGATTCGAACCTCAGACCTCGTCTTCCGGCACGATCCAGGGCTCAGCGCGGGCCGCCTCTTCCCATTTCTGCCAGGCCGGATGGGCCTTCATCGTCTCCATATAGGCCAATGTATCTTCCCGGCTGACGAGGTCATAGATCTCGAACCGATTGACGACGGGCGCAAACATCGCATCCGCCCCGGTGAAGGCACCAAAGAGAAACGGGCCGCCGGATTTCTGCAGGAGGTCTCGCCAGATCGCCTCGATGCGGCTGATGTCGATCTCGACGCCATCCGGCAATGCGATCTTCCCCTTCGGCCTTCGGATATTCATCGGGCAGGCGCTGCGCAGGGCCCGGAAGCTCGAAAGCATTTCCATCGAGACAGAACGGGCGAGCGCCCGTTCGGCACGGTCGTGTGGCCAAAGGCCCCCGTCCGGATAAAGCTCGGCGGCATATTCAATGATCGCCAACGATTCCCAGATCTTCAAACCGCCATGCTGCAGGACCGGCACCCGGCCGCTCGGTGATATCGCCTTGATATTGGGATTGCCGCCCGCATCGTCGAAGGGGATCAGGATTTCTTCGAAATCGACGCCGGCGCCTGTCAGCGCCATCCACGGTCGGAACGACCAGGAAGAATAATTCTTGTTGGCGATGTAGAGCGTCGGTCTGTCCATAGGCCCCTCCCGTTCAGGCGTCGAAATCGAAAATCAGCAGTTCGTGAAAATGATTCATGTCCTCATAAGCGCAGAATGCCGGCGGCGTCAGCGATAACACTGTGATCTTGCGGCGGATGCCCTCGACCACGCCGTCGAGCATCGCCTGCCAGCGCGGCAAGGCTTCGACCTCCAGCCATTCGATCGGATAGGCGAAGGTGACGTGGAACTTGTACTCCGCGTGGTTCGGCTGGCGATAGCCCAGGAGATCGGCAAACGCGTCGCGCCAGGCGCGCATGCTCCTGCGGTCCTTCTCCGTCGCTCCTTCGACAAGCAGGCCTGACGGGCGTGCTCCGACCACCGCGACCTTGAAAGGCTCGGCCATCGAAAAACCGTCAAGCCGAGCCGCCAGCAGCGCGGTCATATCGTCAATCGGCGTTTCAAGAGGGAGATCGGCCGGCCAGCGCTCCCGCCGGCGCATGGTCTCGATGATGCCGTCGAAAAGCGTCATGTGAAGGCTGGAGATCGGCGTGAAGAGGAACTGCGGCGCCTCCGGCATTGCCAGATATTTCTCGCGCGCCTCGATCAGTATCGCCTGGGTCGGCGAACCCTTCTCGGGGTGGCAGACGATGGTGTTGCCGGCCTCCGGCAGGAAACCGCCGATCTTGCGATATCGGCTGCCGAGATGGGCGGGCGGTTTTTGATTGTGCGTCTTCGAGTAAAGCAGAAGCTCGGAAGACAATGTCTGGGCGGTCATGGGCGACTCGGGGCTCTGGTTGGACTGCATTCGCCCATATGGCAGAACCAAGAATGTCAGATGACGCTCGCGGCATCTAACGACAAGTTCTGATCTCATTCATAGATGCACTTGACGTAATCGCCCGAACCCTGCGCACGCCTTTCGATAACGCCGGCCAGCCGGCGAAGGCCTCGCCCGGGTTTGCCCGCTTTGCGGTCGATCGGGTTCGGCAGCGAAACGGCAAGCAGCGATGCCTGGCGTCGCGTCAGCTTTGCGGCCGGCACCTTGAAATGATGCTGGGCGGCGGCCTCGATACCATAAATGCCTGGACCCCACTCGGCAATATTGAGATAGATTTCCATCAGCCGCCGCTTCGACAGGACGAAATCCGTGGTGACGGCGAGCGGAAGCTCCATCGCCTTGCGCACGAAGGAGCGGCTGTTCCAGAGGAAGAGGTTTTTCGCCGTCTGCATCGGGATCGTGCTGCCGCCACGCGTCGCCTGACCTTTGAGCGTATCCTCGACCAGCATGCGCATCTCCGCCCAGTCGACGCCGCCGTGGAAACAATATTGACCGTCTTCGGACATCATCACCGATTGCACCAGGACCGGGGAGACCTCGTCCAACGATACCCATCTGCGATCATAGCCGCGCAGCAGCACGAGATCGCGCAGCATCAGTGTCGAGACTGGGTGGATGAAGGGCAGCAGGTAGAGGAAGATCAGCAGGTAGGGAAGGATCAGCACGGCGAGCAAGCCAAAAACGATACGCTTCAGCACAGGCCGATTTTCGAACCATTGCCGACGGACCGGCATGTCGGCAATATCCTCTCTCTCCGGCGCTATATCCAATGTCCCAAGCCCATTTCGCTCCCTCCCGCTCTCATAACGCCTGTGAGGCGCTTATGCCAGAGCACATGGGGAATCTTGCGGCAGTCATCGACAATTCCGTTGCAAGCTCCGGTGCTCCATGCCAAACAGCGCGCCATGGACGCGAACTGGGACACTTTCGAGACGAGGTTTAGGAACAACGCCCGCGAAGTCGAGGCGCTGCTCGACGCATTGCTTTCACCAGGCCCCCTCGCGGATGAAATCGCCAGGCCCGAGACCCTGCGCAGCGCCATGCATTATGCCGTGCTGAACGGCGGCAAGCGGCTGCGCCCCTTCCTCGTTGCCGAAAGTGCCGCCCTTCTCGGCGGCGATGCGCAGGCAGCACTCCGCGTCGGCGCCGCACTCGAATGCGTTCACTGCTATTCCCTCGTGCATGACGATCTGCCGGCCATGGACAATGACGATCTGCGCCGCGGCAAGCCGACTGTCCACATTAGGTTCGACGAAGCCACTGCGATCCTTGCCGGCGACAGCCTGCTGACTTATGCCTTCGACATCATCGCAGCGCCGGAGACCGCCCTTCCCGATACGAACAAGGCAGCACTGGTGCTGGCCCTCGCCCGCGCAGCCGGTCTCGGCGGCATGGCCGGCGGCCAGGCGCTCGATCTCGCGGCCGAAAAACAGGCTCCTGACGAGGCGGGCATCATCCGCCTGCAGGCGATGAAAACAGGGGCTCTGATCCGCTTTGCCTGCGAGGCGGGCGCCATCATCGCAGGAAGCCCGGCCGAAGATCGCCGCCGCCTGCGCGCCTTCGGCGAAAAGATCGGCCTTGCCTTCCAGCTCGCCGACGACATTCTCGACCTGACCTCGGATATGCTGACCATGGGCAAGGCGACCGGCAAGGATGCGGCCCGCGGCAAGGGAACGCTCGTGGCGCTCCACGGCATGGAATGGGCCGAAACCGAGCTCCGCCAGAACGTCCGCGAGGCCGAAGATCTGCTCACCCCCTACGGGGCACGCGCCTCTACCCTCACCGCTGCTGCGCATTTCATCGCCGACCGTAAGAGCTAAACTGTCGGATCAAGCCGCCAGTATCTCCTTGAGAGCGGCAACTAGGCGCGCACATTCCTCGTCGGTGCCGATGCTGATGCGCAGGAACTCCGAAATGCGCGGCTTGGCGAAATGCCGGACGAGGACGCCACGCTCCCGCAGCCCGGCCAGAAGTGCTGCGCCCGGCCGGCTTTCATGCCTTGCGAAAATGAAATTGGCCAAAGACGGCAGCACCTCGAAATCCAGCGCCTCAAGCTCGCGAATGAGGTTTTCCCGGGTGGCGATGATCTTCCGCCGGCTTGTCTCGAACCAAGCCTCGTCCTTGATCGCCGCCGTCGCGGCGACCTGGGCCAGGCGATCGAGCGGATAGGAATTGAAGCTGTCCTTGACGCGCACCAACGCCTCAATCAGGTCGCGGTGCCCGAGCGCGAAGCCGACGCGCAGACCTGCGAACGAACGAGATTTCGAAAAGGTCTGGATGACGAGAAGGTTGGGATATCGAGAAATGAGCGGCACGGCGCTTTCGCCGCCGAAATCGACATAGGCCTCGTCTATCACGACGACTGCATCCGGATGAGCAGCAAGAAGCGCCTCGATCCCGGAAAGCGGCAGGCCGATACCGGTCGGCGCATTCGGATTGGGAATGATGATCGCCCCGCACGGCCTGTCGTAATCCGACAGCCGAATCCGGAACTGATCGTCGAGCGGTACCTCGATCGCCTCGACATCATATAGCAGGCTATAGGTCGGATAGAAGCTGTAGGTCACATCGGGATAGAGAAGTGGTCGATCATGTTTCAGCAGCGCTTGGAACGTGTGGGCAAGAAGCTCGTCGGAACCGTTGCCGACGAATACCTCTTCCACCGTCACGTCGAAACGGGCTGCGATCGCCTCGCGCAATTCGATGGCGGCGGGATCGGGATAGAGCCGCAGACGATCGTCCGCCGTTTGCCTGATCGCTTCGATCGCCTTCGGTGATGGCCCGTAGGGATTCTCATTGGTATTGAGCTTGACCAGGCCGGGAATACGCGGCTGCTCGCCCGCGACATAGGGCCGAAGCTTGCTGACGATATCAGACCAGTACCGGCTCATTCGAACACGCGGGCCTTCATTCCGCTGCGGTCCGCTGGCCGAAACGCTTCTCGATATAATCGATGACAAGCGCCTCGAAATCGGCGGCGATATTGGGGCCGCGCAGCGTCAGCGCTTTCTTGCCGTCGATGAAAACGGGTGCGGCCGGCGTTTCACCGGTGCCTGGGAGCGAAATGCCAATATCGGCATGTTTGCTTTCCCCCGGCCCGTTGACGATGCAGCCCATGACGGCGACGTTCAGTGCCTCAACGCCGGGATATTTCTCGCGCCAGACCGGCATGTTCTTGCGGATGTCGTTCTGAATGTTCTGGGCGAGTTCCTGGAAGACCGTCGAGGTCGTGCGCCCGCAGCCCGGACAGGCGGCAACGACAGGCACGAACTGGCGGAAGCCCATCACCTGCAGGATTTCCTGCGCCACCTGGACTTCGCGCGTGCGGTCGCCGTTCGGCTCGGGCGTCAGCGACACCCGGATCGTATCGCCGATACCGTGCTGCAACACGAAGCCCATGGCCGCCGACGAGGCGACGATGCCCTTGCTGCCCATGCCGGCTTCGGTCAGGCCGAGATGCAGCGCGTGATTGGAACGCTCTGCGAGCATCGAGTTGACGGCGATCAGATCCTGCACCTGGCTAACCTTGGCCGACAGGATGATGCGGTTGCGCGGCAGGCCGATTTCCTCGGCAAGGGCTGCCGACAGCAGCGCCGACTGGACGATCGCCTCGCGCGTCACCTGCCGGGCCGAAAGCGGCGAGCCAGCCTCGGCATTCTGGTCCATCAGCGCCGTCAAGAGATCCTGATCGAGCGAGCCCCAGTTGACGCCGATGCGCACCGGCTTGTCGTAGCGGATCGCCATCTCGATGATCTCGGCGAACTGCTTGTCCTTCTTGTCCTTGAAGCCGACATTGCCGGGATTGATGCGGTATTTCGCCAGCGCCTCAGCGCAGGCGGGATGATCGGCAAGCAGTTTATGGCCGATGTAGTGGAAGTCGCCGATCAGCGGCACGTCCATGCCGAGCCGCAGCAGCCGCTCGCGGATCTTCGGCACGGCAGCCGCACTCTCGTCGCGATCGACAGTGATGCGCACCAGCTCCGAGCCCGCCCGGTGGAGGGCGGCGACCTGGGCAACGGTCGAATCGATATCGGCCGTATCCGTGTTCGTCATCGATTGTACGACGATCGGCGCGCCGCCGCCGACAATGACGCCGCCGACATCGACGGCGACGGAAGCGCGGCGCGGTTTCGGATCAAAATCGGCGGCTGACAACATGCAGAGTTCTTGCACCCCTAAAAACAGTGCCATTCAGGTGGATCATGACCGCTTTCTTGTCAACCGCCCACTATATCACTTTTGTACCGGTCCGGATCAGTGGCCGCCTCCGGAGACCCCATCGGCATAATGAGCCAGCTTGGAGAACATGAGAACGAACAGCAGCAGCACCGGCAGCGCCATGAAGACGACGGCAAAACCGATATGCTCGGCGACGAAGCCGATCAAAGACGGCGCGACCAGCATGCCGGAATAACCCATCGTCGTCACCACAGAGATGCCGATGCCGGGCTTGAGACCGGGAATGTTGCCTGCGGCCGAGAAGGCGATCGGCACCATATTGGAAATGCCGATGCCGCAAAAGGCAAAGCCCAGAATCGCAAGTTCTGCATTCGGCGCCAGGCCGGCAAGCAACATGCCAGCGATGGCAAACAGCGTGCAGATGCGCAGCGTCTTGACGCCGCCGAGACGGTCACGCACCAGGTCGCCAGCAAAACGCATGACCGCCATGGTCGCCGAAAAGGCCGCGAAACCGAGGCCGGAAAGCGCGACCGAGGCATCCATTTCCTGCCGGAGATAGAGCGCGCCCCAATCCAGAACCGCACCTTCCGGCACCATCGAGAACAGCGCCATCAATCCGAGCAGCCACGGCAGCGGCACCATCGGCAGCCTCGTCTTCTCCTTCTTGGCATCGGGGTGCGGGGGATCCGCCAGGATCATGGGCCAAGCGATGGCAATAAAGATTGCCGCCAGTATCGTCGCCAGCTGCGCATGGCCGAGAATGCCGAGCTTGGCGATCACGACGCCGCCGAGACCCGAGCCGATCAGGCCGCCAAGGCTCCAGAAAGCATGGCAGGACGACATGATGGCGCGACGCATGGATTTTTCGACGGACACCGTGTTGGCATTCATCGCAACATCCATCGCGCCGATGAAACCTCCGAACAGAAAGAGCGCGATTGCTCCGGTGATCACGTTCGGCGCGAGCGTCAATGCTAGAAGCAATGGTACCACGCACACGGCGGTCACCCGAACGACGACGCGTGAGCCATGCTTGGCGATCTGCGCACCGGCGACCGGCATCATGACCAGGGAGCCGATTCCGAAGACCAGAATCATCAATCCGAGCTCGAACTTGCTCAGTCCGAGACGTTCGGCAAAATCCGGAATCTTCGGCGCCCAACAGCCGACGACAAAGCCATTCATGAGAAAGAGCAGGGATACAGCAGCTCTGCTTCTGGTAATGAAGCCGCTGCGGATTCCTGGTGGCGCACTCACGTGACTGTCCATACTCGGTCTTTCCTAGTTGCCGGGCTTGGGAGCGCCCGTTTTTTCTTAACTCTGTAACGGCGGCTCAGTTCGTTTTTTCCGGAGGTGCAGCCCTGCACCAACGGTCGCGATAACCCTCCAGAACCACGGGATCCGCATCGTCTTCGATGGTCAGGCGTTGGCAATCAGCAACCGGCGCGGCCATCGCGCGGTCGTCGAGCCGCAGTCCCTCGGAATTGAGACTTTGACGCTCGCGCAACAGAAACTCTGCGTGTCCCTCCCCGGATCAACGGCTGAGATAATACAAACCTACATGAAGACAAACACTTATGATCATGTTCGCAGTATGCACGGATACACGTTTTCTGACGTGGTGAAACAAAGCTGCACCACCGACCGCACCTGACGGATATTTTCCGGGCTGAGGAAAACGAGGCGTCAGGCGCTTCGATGGATTTCATGTTTCCGCCGACGGCTTGAGAAAAATATTTGCAGTTGCTGCTTTTTTTCGCGGTTTTCTACGCTTCCGGCGCCCTAGTTTTCTGCGAATGATGCCTCACCCGATCGCAACCTCCCAAGGATGGATAGAACAATGAACTGGTTGAAAACCATCGCCGCCGCTGCCCTCATTCAGGCCGCAGCTCTCCTGCCCGCCCATGCCGGCGAAAACCTCGCCGCAATCAAATCCGCCGGCGTCATCAAGATCGGCACCGAAGGCACGTATGCGCCGTTCACCTATCATGACGAGAGCGGCAAGCTCGTCGGCTTCGACGTCGAGATCGGCGAAGCGATCGCCGCCAAGCTCGGCGTCAAGGCCGAGTTCGTCGAAGGCAAGTGGGACGGGCTCATCGCCGGCCTCGACGCCAAGCGCTACGACACGGTCATCAACCAGGTCGGCATTACCGAAGCCCGCAAACAGAAATACGATTTCTCCGAACCTTATATCGCTTCCAAGGCCGTGCTGATCGTCCGCGAAGGCGACGACAGCATCAAGACCTTCGCCGACCTGAAGGGCAAGAAATCAGCCCAGTCGCTGACCAGCAACTTCGGCAAGATTGCAACTGAAGCCGGCGCCGAGCTCGTCGGCACCGATGGTTTCGACCAGTCGATCCAGCTCGTGCTGACCAAGCGCGCCGATGCAACGATCAACGACAGCCTCTCCTTCCTCGACTTCAAGAAGCACAAGCCGGATGCGCCGGTGAAGATCGCCGCCGAGCAGGAAAATGCTGATTATTCCGGCATCATCATCCGGAAAAACGAGCCTGAGCTTCTCGCCGAAATCAACAAGGCGCTTGCCGGCATCAAGGCCGACGGCACTTACAAGAAGATCGCCGACAAGTACTTCGGCCAGGACGTTTCCAAGTAAGCTTCGTTCAAAAAAGTCCCTCCCCCTTGTGGGGAGGGGTTGGGGAGGGGTATTCCGAGGTGTCACTACCCAATCCATGAGAGGGAATGTCCCCTTGCCGCACTGGCTTCAACTGATGGCGGAATCGCTTCCCTCGCTGCTCTGGGCGGGGTTGATCTTCACCATCCCCCTCACACTGCTCTCCTTCGCCTTCGGCCTGATCCTCGGCCTGGTCACCGCGATCGCTCGCCTTTTCGGCCCGGCGCCCGTCGCGGCGATCGCCCGCTTTTATGTCTGGGTGATCCGCGGCACGCCGCTGCTCGTCCAGCTCTTCGTGATCTTTTACGGCCTGCCGAGCATCGGTATCCTGCTCGACGCCTTTCCCGCCGCGCTCATTGGTTTTACCTTGAATATCGGCGCCTACAGCTCCGAAATCATCCGCGCCGTCATCTCCTCCGTGCCGAAGGGGCAGTGGGAGGCAGCCTATTCAATCGGCATGAGCTGGCGCCAGGCGATGAGCCGGACGATCCTGCCTCAGGCCGCCCGGGTCGCCGTCCCGCCTCTGTCCAACACCTTCATCTCGCTGGTCAAGGATACCTCGCTCGCGGCCGCCATCACCGTGCCGGAGCTCTTCCAGGCCGCACAGCGCATCGTCGCCACCACTTATGAACCGCTGATCCTTTATATCGAGGCAGCGCTGATCTATCTCGTCCTGAGCTCCGTCCTGTCGCAGTTGCAGGTGCGGCTGGAGCGCCGCTTCGCGCGTTACGGCGGCATGCTGGAGGCAAATGCATGATCGAGCTTTCCAACATTGAAAAGCGCTTCGGCGATGCCGTCATCCTGAAGGACATCAGCATCCGCATTCCTGAGGGCAGCGTCACCGCCCTCGTCGGACCGTCCGGCGGCGGCAAGAGCACGTTGCTGCGCTGCATCAACCTGCTCGAAATCCCGACATCAGGCTTGATCCGCCTCGGCGAGGAGGAGCTTTCCTTCGCACCCGGCAAACGTGTCGGCTGGCAGGCGATCCAGAAGATCCGCCGTCAGACGGGTATGGTCTTCCAGAACTTCCAGCTTTTCCCGCATCAGACCGCGATCGAAAATGTAATGGAAGGTCTGGTGACGGTGCTGAAATGGCCGAGGGAAAAGGCGCGCGAGCGCGCCATGGAACTTCTGACCAAGGTCGGCATGGCGCACAAGACCGATGCCTGGCCTTCGACGCTGTCGGGCGGTCAGCAGCAACGCGTGGCGATCGCCCGGGCGCTGGCGCCGTCGCCGCGCGTGCTTCTCTGCGACGAGCCCACCTCCGCGCTCGATCCGGAACTATCGGCCGAGGTGGTCGATGTGCTGGGCCAGCTTGCCCGCGAGGGCACGACGATGGTGATGGCGACCCATGATCTGCGGCTCGCCTCGAAAATTGCCAATGACGTGGTCTTCCTGGAAGCGGGGAGCGTGGTGGAGACGGGCAGTGCGAAAGCCATCTTCACTGCGCCGGAGCGCGAACGCACCAAGCGCTTCATCTCGACGATCAACGCAGCCCACACATACGATATCTGAATGTCTCACGTGAATCGTGATTCACGTGAGACGCTTCCGCCCGAAATGCCTCAGGCAGAGGTGACGACCGAGCGCGCTGCCTTCAGCGCATTGCCCCACCAGATGAGCTGGTCGAGCTGATTTCTGGCCGCCTCGTTGAGGTGCGGGTAATCGCTGAGGCTTTTGCCTTCCTTGAGCACGCTCAGATATTCGCTGAAGGCGATGTGGACACCCGTCTTCACCGAAGCGGCGGCCATTTCAACGAAGATCAGCCTCAGATGCTCGACGGCGCGTGCACCGCCGACGCCGCCGTAACCGACGAAGGCGACCGGCTTGTGGATGAATTCACCGAGATCGATGGCATTCTTCAGGACCGCGGTCGGCGCGTGATTGTATTCGGCGGCGGTGAAAATATAACCGTCGAATTCGCGCAGTTTCTTCTTCCAAAGTTCAGCCGTCTCATTCTCCGCTGCTGTCGCGCGCGCTTCGCCGAAGAACGGCAACGGATAATCACGAAGATCGAGCACCTCGACGGCAAGCTCGGAACGCTCTCCGGCAAGGCCGGCGATCCATTGGGCGGGATGGTCGGCAAAGCGGCCGATACGCGTGCTTCCGACGATGACGGCGATTTTCAACTGGCTCATGGGGTTCTTTCCTGTTGAATGGCGGGGTCGCTGGAGCGCCGCGGCCGACAGGGCACGCCATCGATGCTCCTTGAACAGCGTATAATCCTTTAGAGTTAAACGCCGGAGTTGCTTTTAGGAAAGAAGCGCCATGCCCGGCAAGCCGGAAAGTCCGCGAAACGCTTGAAAATCTCACCCTTCAGTTCAGCTGGTCGCACACAATCGAGTGATCGCAATAAAAGAGGGTGAGCTGCCGGAACGAGATCTCCGCTCCGGCAGCCGAACGATTAACCGCCGTAGACGACCAGCAAATCCTTGGCGTCGATCTGGTCTCCGGCTTTGACAAGCACTTCGGCGATGGTCCCGTCCTTTTCCGCATGGATCGCGGTTTCCATCTTCATTGCCTCGATGGAGACGAGCACGTCGCCGGCACTGACGGCCTGGCCTGAAGAGACGAAGACGCGGCTGATGACGCCTGGCATCGGCGCGCCGACATGGGCGGCGTTGCCCGGTTCGGCCTTGCGGCGGACGGCCGCTCCGGTCGCCCCATGCGCCCGGTCCGGCACCTTGATGCGGCGCGGCTGGCCGTTGAGCTCGAAGAAGACGGTGACCATGCCCTGGCTGTCGGTGGCGCTCATCGCCTGGTTAACGATGACGAGCGTCTTGCCCTTCTCGATGTCGGCGAACAGCTCCTCGCCATCCGCCAGGCCGTAGAAATAGGCCGGGGTCGGCAGCACCGAGACCGGACCGTAGGTATCGGAGGCGAGCGCAAAGTCAGTGAAGACTTTCGGATACATCAGATAGGAGGCGAATTCGAAGTCGCTGACCTCACGCTCCAGCTTCGTCTCGATAACCTTGCGCTCGGCATCGAGATCGGCCTCCTTCAGCAGCGAGCCGGGACGCACCGTATAGGGCTTGTCGCCCTTCAGCGCCTTCTTCTGCAGCGTTTCCGGCCAGCCGGACGGCGGCTGGCCGAGATCGCCCTTCAGCATCGAGACCACCGATTCCGGGAAGGAGACTTCGCGGTCCGGGCTGACGACATCGGCGACTGTCAGGTCCTGCGAGACCATCATCAGCGCCATGTCGCCGACCACCTTGGAGGACGGCGTCACCTTGACGATGTCGCCGAACATCTGGTTGGCATCGGCATAGGCCTGGGCTACCTGGTGCCAGCGGGTCTCCAGCCCCAGCGAACGCGCCTGCTCCTTGAGGTTGGTGAACTGGCCGCCCGGCATTTCATGCAGATAGACTTCCGATGCCGGACCCTTGAGATCGCTTTCGAAGGCAGCATACTGGTTGCGCACCGCTTCCCAATAGAAGGAGATGCGGCGGATCCATTCCGGATCGAGGCCGGGATCACGCTCGGAGCCGGAGAGCGCCTCTACGATCGAGCCGAGACAGGGTTGCGAGGTGTTGCCGGACAGCGCATCCATTGCCGCATCGACGGCATCGACACCGGCTTCGACGGCGGCAAGAACCGTTGCCGCCGCAATGCCCGAGGTGTCATGCGTGTGGAAGTGGATCGGCAGGCCGGTCGCCTCGCGCAGCGCCTTGAACAGAACCTTCGCCGCCGCAGGCTTGAGCAGACCCGCCATGTCCTTCAGCGCGATGATATGGGCGCCGGCCTTTTCGAGCTCGACGGCAAGGTCGGTGTAGTATTTCAGGTCGTATTTCGGGCGGGCCGAATTCAGGATATCGCCGGTATAGCAAATCGCCGCTTCGCAGAGCTTGTTCTCCTCGGCAATCGCATCCATCGACACCCGCATGTTCTCGACCCAGTTCAGGCAGTCGAAGACGCGGAAGAGATCGATGCCGCCCTTGGCCGCCTGGCGGACGAAGTATTTGACGACATTGTCGGGATAGTTGGTGTAGCCGACGCCGTTGGCGCCGCGCAGCAGCATCTGCAGCAGCAGGTTCGGCGCGCCCTCGCGGATCAGCGCCAGCCGCTCCCATGGATCTTCCGTCAGGAAGCGCATCGAGACGTCGAAGGTGGCGCCCCCCCAGCATTCGAGCGACAGCAGGTTCGGCAGCGCGTGCGCATAGGTGCCGGCGATGCTGGCGATGTCATAGGTGCGCATGCGGGTGGCGAGCAGCGACTGGTGGCCGTCGCGCATCGTCGTATCGGTTAGCAGCACCCGCTTCTCATTGCGCATCCATTCGCCGAACTTCTTCGGGCCGAGCTTGTCGAGAAGCTGCTTGGTGCCGTCCTTAACCCCGTTTCCATTGGCATAAGGCACCACCGGCCTCGCGGCGTTTTCAAGCGGCTTCGGCCTGTCCTTGGCCTCCGGATGGCCGTTGACGGTGACGTCGGCGAGATAGGTCAAGAGCTTCGTCGCCCGGTCCTGGCGCTTGACCTGCTGGAAGAGCTCCGGCGTCGTGTCGATGAACCGGGTCGTATAGCTGTTGTCCCGGAATTTCGGGTGGCCGATGATCGCTTCGAGGAAGGTCAGATTGGTGGCCACACCGCGAATGCGGAATTCGCGCAGCGCCCGGTCCATGCGGGAAATCGCTTCGGACGGGTTCGGCGCCCAGGCCGTCACCTTGACCAGCAGCGGATCGTAATAGCGGGTGATGATCGCGCCTGAATAGGAGGTGCCTCCGTCGAGACGGATGCCGAAGCCAGAAGCCGAGCGATAGGCGGTGATGCGGCCGTAATCCGGAATGAAGTTGTGCTCCGGATCTTCGGTGGTGATACGGCACTGCAGCGCATGGCCGTTGAGGCGGATGTCGGCCTGAGCGGGAACGCCGGATTCCGGCGTACCGATCGCGGCACCGTCAAGGATATGGATCTGCGCCTTGACGATGTCGATGCCGGTGACGACTTCGGTTACCGTATGCTCGACCTGAATGCGCGGATTGACCTCGATGAAGTAGAATTTGCCGGTATCGGCATCCATCAGATATTCGACGGTGCCGGCGCCGATGTAATTGGTCGCAGCCGCGATCTTCAACGAATAGGCGGCAAGCTCCTGGCGCTGCGCTTCCGTCAGATAAGGTGCGGGCGCACGCTCGACCACCTTCTGGTTCCGGCGCTGGATGGAGCAGTCGCGCTCGAAGAGATGCACGACGTTGCCGTGGGTATCGCCGAGGATCTGGCTTTCGACGTGGCGGGCGCGCTCGACGAGCTTTTCCAGATAGACCTCGTCCTTGCCGAAGGCGGCCATTGCCTCGCGCTTGGCCTCGGTCACCTCGCGGGCGAGATCCTTTGGATCGCGGATCGCGCGCATGCCGCGCCCGCCGCCGCCCCAGGAGGCCTTCAGCATGACCGGATAGCCGATCTCTTCAGCCATCTTCGCCACTTCGGCCATATCATCCGGCAACGGTTCGGTTGCCGGCACGACCGGCACGCCGACCGAAATCGCCAAATTGCGAGCCGCAACCTTGTTGCCGAGCTGGCGCATCGTATCGCCCTTCGGGCCGATGAAGATGATGCCAGCCTCGTGGCAGGCGTCAACGAATTCGGGGCTTTCCGACAAGAGGCCATAGCCCGGATGGATCGCATCGGCGCCTGAGAGCTTGGCAACGCGGATCACCTCGTCGATCGACAGGTAACTTTCGATCGGCCCGAGATCGCGGGCAAGATGCGGGCCGCGGCCGACCTGGTAGCTCTCGTCCGCCTTGAAGCGATGCAGCGCCAGCTTGTCCTCCTCCGCCCAGATCGCGACCGTTTTTATTCCAAGCTCGTTGGCCGCGCGGAACACGCGAATGGCTATTTCGGAGCGGTTGGCAACGAGTATCTTGGAAATGGGCAAAACGGTCTCCTCCGTCGTTCAGACACGGGCATGCTGCACCCGCGAAGAAAATTCTTAACTTCTTGTCACGGGAAGTTCAATTTCTCTTGCGACTGCGAAATGCACTTTCTCGCCATGCCACGAAATGCCGACCGTCAGTATGCAGCGTTTCAGCGAGATGGATAAGGAGAAGCTCAGCTTATGAGACCGTGACGGAAGGCAAGCGCCACTGCCTGCTGCCTGTTCTTCGCCTTCAGCTTGTCCTGCAGACCGTTCATGTACCAGTCGACGGTATGGTTTGAGATCTTCAGCATCTTGCTGATCTCCATCGACGTCATGCCCGCGGCGAGATAATGCAGGATTTCCATCTCGCGCCGCGTCAGCGGCGTCTCCGTCGGCAGAACTGTCTCCAGCGCCTCCGCCTCACCCGTCAGGTCGAGGAATCTCCAGAACGCCTTGCGCGCCACGGCCTCGAACAGCGAGATTTCCACCGGCGACAATTCGATCGGCTTGCCGCCGAGACTGAGGCTACCGAGAATGCCGTTGCGCCCATGGATCGGAAAGAGATACCCGTCCTCCAATCCATGGCCGAAGGCATCTACCATCATCTGCTCCATGCGGCGCTGATGCGCGTCGCCGTGGAAGGCTGCCATGCTCTCCCGCCAGCGGAAAGGTCTTTGCGCATGGGCGAGATAGCGCAGCCTCGGATCGATCCGGACATATTTTTTCGCTGCATATATCTGTAGCCATTGCTCCGGCCAGCGACCGGCAAGCGGCGCGGCCCGCAGTTCCAGTGTCTGCTGTGCCGGACTTTGCTGCAAATGTCGCAGCAGCCCGTAATACTCGAAACCGGAAGCGTGAAGGACCTGCTCGAGTTCGGTGACAACGGCGTCCGGATTTGAACAAGCTTCCAAAATGACAAGCAATTGAATTAACGAATTAATATTCACAAAAAACGCCCCTTGTTCGGACCTGATGCCCGCATCGAGGCCGTTGGCGGCTTTTCAGATGGTCGCGGAACGGTCTACGTAAAAAAATGCAGTCTCTAATTTAATGCTGCGCTAAATATTAAATAAAATGCAAGCACAAATTGTCGTGAGATATAATCGGGGTGTCATTGCGGCGCCAGGGCCCAATCCCGAAAAGATCTGAGGGGCCGGCGAACGATCCCCTGCGTTATCTTGTTGATGCAGCTCCGAATTCGCCAGAAGCTGCGGTTAGTGTGTAAGGTTATCTGTCCTCCGCCAAGCCCTGAATACGCCGTTAATCGCCGGTTCAGGTAGCCTTTTGTAGCATCGCGTCATCCCGTTTTTTCGCAGATGCACAAGAGGTTAGACGTGTCGCTATTCAAGGTCTATGCAAGAGCTCTGCGCTATCTTGGCGCCTATAAGCTCCGCGTATCCCTGGTCGTTATCGCCAACATTGTTCTGGCGACCATCACCATTGCGGAACCAATCCTGTTCGGTCGCATCATCGATGCGATCTCGGGCAAGGGTGAAGTCAAACCCATCCTCTTCATGTGGGCGGCCTTCGCCGTCTTCAACACCATCGCCTTCGTTCTGGTATCGCGCGAGGCAGACCGGCTTGCCCATGGCCGACGAGCAACTCTGCTGACGGAAGCCTTCGGCCGCATCATTTCCATGCCGCTCGCCTGGCACCATCAGCGCGGCACCTCCAACGCGCTGCATACGCTGCTGCGTGCCTGCGAGACGCTGTTCGGTCTCTGGCTGGAATTCATGCGCAACCACCTGTCGACGGTTATCGCGCTGGCCCTGCTGGTGCCGACTGCAATGTCGATGGACTTGCGCCTTTCCGCCGTGCTCATCGTGCTGGGCGTTGCCTATTGGCTGATCGGTCGCGCGGTCATGAGCCGCACCAAGGATGGCCAGGCTTCGGTCGAAAACCATTACCATACCGTCTTCTCACATGTCAGCGACTCGATCAGCAACGTTTCCGTCCTGCATAGCTACAACCGCATAGAAGCCGAAACCAAGGCGTTGAAATCCTTCGCCAGCCGGCTGCTCGAAGCGCAGTATCCGGTGCTCGACTGGTGGGCGCTCGCCAGCGCTCTGAACCGCATGGCCTCGACCATTGCAATGATGGTGGTGCTGATCATCGGCACGATGCTTGTCCAGTCCGGCGAGCTGCGCGTCGGCGACGTCATTGCCTTCATCGGCTTTGCCAACCTGCTGATCGCCCGTCTTGACCTGATGCGTCAATTCGCCACGCAGATCTTCGAGGCTCGTTCCAAGCTGCAGGATTTCTATACGCTCGAGGATTCGGTGCGTGAACGTGAAGAGCCGGCCGGCAACGGCGAGATCAAGAACGTCAAGGGTGCGGTCGAGTTCCGCGACGTCTCCTTCGGCTTCGGCAACAGCTCGCAGGGCCTGCACGGTGTCTCGTTCTCAGTAAAGGCAGGCCAGACGGTCGCCATCGTCGGCCCGACCGGCGCCGGCAAGACGACGCTGGTCAACCTGCTGCAGCGTGTCTACGACCCGCAGGGCGGCCAGATCCTCGTCGACGGCACCGACATCACCAAGGTGACCCGGAAGTCGCTGCGTCGTCATATTGCTACCGTCTTCCAGGATGCGGGCCTGCTGAACCGTTCGATCAGCGACAATATCCGCCTCGGCCGCGAAGGTGCGAGCGAGGAGGAGATGCGTCGTGCGGCCGAAGCCGCCGCCGCCGCCGACTTCATCGAGACGCGTGAGGATCGTTACGATACTCATGTCGGCGAACGCGGCAACAAGCTCTCCGGCGGCGAGCGTCAGCGCATCGCGATTGCCCGCGCCATCCTGAAGGATGCGCCGATCCTGGTGCTCGATGAGGCGACCTCGGCGCTCGACGTCGAAACCGAGGCCCGCGTCAAGGCCGCGATCGACAATCTGCGGCAGAACCGCACCACCTTCATCATCGCGCACCGCCTCTCGACGGTCCGCGAAGCCGATATGGTGCTCTTCCTCGATGACGGGCGGGTCGTCGAGCAGGGCAGCTTCGACGAACTCAGCCACAGCAACGGCCGCTTCGCCGCTCTGCTGCGTGCCAGCGGCATCCTGACGGACGAAGAAGTCCGCAAGGCTCACGCCACCGAAGCCGCCTGATCGCTTCGGAATTCCGAGACAAGGCCGGAAGGGCGATGCTCTTCCGGTCTTTTATTTGTCTGGGGTAGCGGAACACGTTCGCCCCCTCCGTCCCGCCGGCCACCTCCCCACCAGGCGAGATCGGAGGCGAGATTACTGAGCAAAGAGTAATTCGCGCCTAAAGGCTGCGACGACCGTCTGCTGTTCGGCTGCAGCCATTCTCCCACCAGCCGTACGCTTGTCGTGAAGAGGCGGTCGACCGCCCGGTCACCGGCTTGGCCCTCGAGCTTAGCGAGGACACGCGCCGCCGGTCCACATCCGAACCCGTTCGAGCCCAGAGAATGCTTTAATCCAAGCCGGAAAGGCACTAACCTGTTGCTAGCCGACATCCAGGAGAGCGACATGAAAGTCCTGCGCATCGTCGCCAATGTCCAGGCGCCTGACATGACGGCCGCCAAACGCTTTTATCAGGATATTCTTGGGCTCGAGCTGGTGATGGATCTCGGCTGGATCGTTACGTTCGGGACGAATACTTCCATGAAGGTTCAGTTGAGCGTCGCCAGCCAAGGCGGCTCCGGGACCCCGGTGCCCGATCTTTCCATCGAGGTGGATGATCTCGACGGCGCGCTCAAGGCGATGTCGGCCGCTGGCGTTCCGATCGAATACGGTCCGGCCGACGAACCCTGGGGCGTCAGGCGTTTCTACGTGCGCGATCCGCTCGACCGGCTGGTCAACATTCTCGTTCATAAAAATTGAGCCGAGGGATTACAGCGTTGCGCGTCTTTTCAGACACGCGACGGACGCTGCAACACTTTCGGTCTAAGCGTCCTTTCCAATCGATGCCGATTTCGGGCGCGAGCCGCTCCTATTTCCGATTGGTCCGGCGATAGGTATTCGCTGCTCTGCCAACGGGCACAGGCACCGGGACGGTGGCAATCTCCGTCACGAGCTTGTTCTTGATTTTGCCGAGCTGGCGTTTGTGCTCGAGGTAGTAGGCATAGGCGAATTGCGTCGCGATGCCTGATATGACGAAGAGCGGGCCGACCAACGGATCCCTATTGGTGATGTAGAGCACGACCTGGCCGACCATAGCGAGGATTGTGCCGGCGACGAAGATGTTCAGCGAATGGCGGCCGAGGATCGTCAGCGGGTGGTCGGCGGGACGCCGCAGGAGGCGCGAGAACGATGGTATGCTAATGATGAGATAGGTCAGCGCCAGCACATGCAGCAGCCGCGGCAGCGACAGGAAGGTCTTGTCGAAACCGGTGATGACGGTGGGCAGGCCGAGCGCAGCCAACGAATTGCCGAAAATCCAGAGATGGCCGGTTACCCAGACGAAGGACAACAGGACATAGAAGGCGGCAGCCGCAAACAACAAAGGATGCCGTGGGATCGTGCCGCCGCGCTTGATATGCATCATCGACACAATCCCGATCGAAAACAGGAACTGCCAGGAGAGCGGGTTGAGGAACCAGTAGCCCTCTATCAGCATATTGTGCGGCGCCACCTCGTAAATGCCGGCGAGCAGCCAGACCGTGCCGGAAACGGCGAGCGCCAGCAGCGGGCTTCGCTCGTTGAGGAGCAAGATGATCGGCACCATCAGCAACAGTGCCCCATACATCGGCAGGATATTGTTGTAGCCGATCTGGTGACCGAGCAGGAGCAGCGCCGGTATGCCTTCCTTCAGGTTCATCAAAACCGCCAGAATATTGATCTCGACCAGCAGCCCCGGCCGGTGAAACAGCCAGGCACCACAGATGAAGAGCGCCAGCGTCATGAATGTCGTGATCATGTGGGCGAGGTAGAGCGTGAATGCCCGCTTTGCTGCCTTGATCGCCGTTGCGAGCCGCTTGCCGGGCTCGAAGCGGCTTCCGTAAGCAAGGCCGACGGCAATGCCCGATATCAGCACGAAGGCTTCCGCGGCATCGGAGAAGCCGAAATTCTTCGTCGTCGCATATTCGAAGATCTGTCCGGGAACATGGTTGATGAAGATCATGATCAGGGCTAGGCCACGCAGCACATCAAGCCGTGTATCGCGCCCCTGCGCAGTTGCGGATGGGGAACTGCGCTCGGCGCCGATAGCTTCGGTCAGCGTGCTTGCCATGGGGTGTCTCCTGTTGTCCGATTTGCAAACGCGACGACGGCCAAAAGGGTTCCCTTTTGGCCGTTCGCGAATCGCCGTCATGTCAGCGTGGAGAAACGCTTTTATCCGAGCGGATATCCCTCTTCGGGATCGGCGACTTCGCTGCCGTTGATCGACAGAGTGTAGCCGCTGGCATTGGACGCTTTTGAGACCGAAATGCGGTATTTGCCGCCGTCGCGCTCCACCTCTGCCGCAAAACCGTCCCATTCCGACGGGAGCGACGGACGCACGTAAAGCCTGCCGTTCTGCAACCGGATACCGAGAAGGCCCTCGACCGCGGCGCGGTAAAGCCAGCCGGCCGATCCGGTATACCAGGTCCAGCCGCCACGCGACGCATAGGGCTCATGCCCATAGACATCGGCTGCCACGACATAGGGTTCTACCCGGTATTTTTCGGCCGAAGCCTTGTCGAGTGCATGCGTGATCGGATTGAGGATCTGGAAGCAGCGTAACGCGTCGTCGCCCCGCTTCAGTTCGGCGAGCGCCATCACCACCCATGTCGCGGCGTGGGTATATTGCCCCCCGTTTTCGCGCACGCCCGGCGGATAGGCCTTGATGTAACCGGGATCCCTGGCGGAATTGACGAATGGCGGCGTGAACAGCCGGATGATGCGCGCCTCCTCATCGACCAGTTGGTCGAGCACCGCATCCATCGCCTTTCCGGCACGGGCCGCGTCGCCCTCGCCGGACAGAACGCTCCAGGATTGCGCGATCGAATCGATCCGGCATTCCGGGCTCTCCTTGGAACCGAGCAGCGCGCCGTCGTCGAACGTGCCGCGGCGATAATAGCCGCCGTCCCAGCCAGCCGTTTCAAGGGCCTTCTTCAACTCGGCGAGATGCGCCGACCAGCGCCCCGCGCGGGCCGTATCGCCGCGCTCTTCGGCATAGGGGATAAAGGAGCGCAATGCCCCGGCCAGGAACCAGCCGAGCCAGACGCTGGTGCCGCGCCCGCCGATGCCGACGCGGTTCATGCCGTCGTTCCAGTCGCCGCCGAGGAACAGCGGCAGGCCGTTCGCGCCCTTGCGCGCGATGGCGAGGTCGAGCGCCAGCGCCGCATGTTCGTAGACGCTCGCTTTGTCCTCCGAAATCTCCGGCTTGTAGAAGGAGTCGTGCTGACCTTCGAGAAGAGCGGGGCCTTCCAGGAAGGCAAGCTCCTCGTCGAGCACGCTCTTGTCGCCGGTGACGCTGCAATAATGATGGATCGCATAGCTCAGCCAGACGACGTCGTCCGAGATCAATGTGCGAACGCCGGCACCCGTTCCCGGCAGCCACCAATGCTGCACGTCACCTTCGCGGAACTGGCGCGAGGCGGCGTTCAGGATCTGCCGCCGGGCGATCGAAGGTTCGTGCAGCAGGAACGCCAACGTGTCCTGCAACTGGTCGCGGAAACCGAAGGCGCCGCTTGCCTGATAGAAGGCGGTGCGGGCCATGATGCGGCAGCCAAGGCTCTGATAGGGCAGCCAGGTGTTGACGAGATTGTTCATCCCGCGATCCGGTGTCGAGATCTGCAGCCTGCCGGTGAAATCCCGCCAGAAGGCGCGGTTAGCCTCGACCGCATCGTCGAACGAAGTCTTGCGGATATCCGCGATCAGGACGCGTGCTTCTGCTTCCGTCGGCGTATCGCCAAGGAAGAAGGTGATGTCGCGCTCTTCGCCGGCCGCGAGTTCGATGTCGAATGCCAGAGCCGCAGCCGGATCGCCATCGAGTTCGGTGGCACCCGAAAGGGCGGCTGCGGCGCTGACGGCTTGCGGCGCCTGGATCGTTCCCGCCTTGCCGATGAATTCGCGCCGGCTTGCCGAGAAGCTCGAAAGCGTCTCGCTCGCCGCGAAGAAGGCCGTCCGGCTGGAAAAATCGATGCTGTAAGGATTGGTGGCAAACAGCGCCCCGATCTCCTCGTCATGCTTCGACAGGATGAAGGGTGCCGTGCGTCCGGGATTGCTGCCGAGAACCCATTCGACGTAACCATAGAGACGCAGCTTGCGGCCGGTCGAACCGGTGTTGCGCAGACGCAGGCGCTGCAGTTTCACCGGCTTCTCGCGGTCGATCGTCTGTGTCAGCTCGAGCGCGATCTCGTGCTGAACGGTGGAGAAGACCGAATAGCCGAGCCCGTGACGGGCTTCGAAACGAATGTCCGGCCGGCGCGAAAGCGCTGCGAACGGCGTCATGACGGCGCCGCTTTCGAGATCGGCGAGATAGAAGGCCTCACCCGATCGGTTGACCACCGCATCGTTCGACCAGGAGGTCAGCTGATAATCGCGCGAATTGACGCTCCAGGTGAAACCTGCGCCTTCGGCCGACACGTGGAAACCGAACCTGTCGTTGGAGATGACGTTGATCCAGGGCTGGGGCGTCGCATGACCTCCGGGCAGGCGGACGACATATTCGCGGCCATCGCGGGCAAAGCCGCCAATGCCGTTCCAGAAGTCGAGGTCGCCTTCCTCCTCAATGGCAACCGCCGGCACCACCGGCGGCGGCGCCGGTGCGATGCGCTTGACCGGCGCCCTGTTGCGCTCGGCGCGCTCCATTTCCTGCAGTTCATCCTTTGACGGTGCAAAGAGGGCGACGGCGCGATTGATCTGGTCGACCACCTTGCCGTTCTTCGCATGCAAGGTGACGCGGGAAGCCGCGATCAGTGCGTTGTAGGTGCTCTCCTCCATCAGGTCCTTGCGAACCGCGAAAATATGCTGGCGCAAGCCATCGGCCTGTCCCATGCGGCGTACGTTCTCGCACATGGCGTCGAGGGCGTGCTGCATGTCCTGCGCGTAGGAGGAGGCGCGTTCGTTCATAATGACGAGATCGGCGGTGACGCCACGCGAGCGCAGATATTCCTGCGCCAGCAGTGCCTCGCGGGCGATATCGAGATCCATGTCGTCGTTGACGCGCAGC
The DNA here is from genome assembly GCF_900094625.1 of Rhizobium aethiopicum. Lineage (GTDB taxonomy): Bacteria > Pseudomonadota > Alphaproteobacteria > Rhizobiales > Rhizobiaceae > Rhizobium > Rhizobium aethiopicum. The sequence goes on from NZ_FMAJ01000010.1 coordinate 24,525, forward strand.
GTGAAGATCGGGAAATCGCCGGAGATCGCCAGCGGCCAGAGCGCCGACTGCGATTGCAGGCCAGCCTCGACCGTCGCCTCGTCCTTGCGCAGCTGCATGTCGGGATAGACGAGGTAGCGTCCGAGATGCTGGAAGGCGGCCGCCTGCTGCGAGGTGACGCCGACATGGCGCATCTGCACCTGCGTGCGCGTCCAGGCCTGGACGAGCTCATGGTTGAAGGCATCGGGGTGACGGTAGCGGTTGACCGCCTTGTCGACCTCCTCGCGGCTTGGCGCGGCGATCGTCCAGAAGAACACGCTGACCTTCTTGCCGGCCGGCACACGCACCGTGCGGCGCAACGACATGACGGGGTCGAGCACGAAACCGTCGCTGCCGGAAAGTGTCGCGCCCGGATCGAAGGCCGCCGCATCGGCAAGGCTGCGGCCACGACCGATGAATGTGCGCCGGTCGGTCTCGAATTCGGTGTGACGGGTGTCGCCGGCATTGTCGACGATCAGATGCGCGAGGCTGATGTTCGGCTCGTTCGGATCACGCTTATTGCGTTCGGCGCGGATGACGTCGCCGCGCTTGCCGATCTCGGTCTTGACGAACATGCGGGCGAACGCCGGATGCGCGTTGTCGGTATCATCAGCGGTGATCACCGGTTCAAGATAGGACGTGACCTCGATGAAGCGGTCTTCCCCACCCATGTTGAGCAGGGTGACACGGCGGGCTTCGGCATCGTGCTCGGTCGCGATGATGCACTCCACCTCGCTCGTCAGGTCGCCGACCGTCTTGGTGAACTGCGCCTTCTCGTCGGCGAATTCGACCTTTATCTTTTCACCCTCGACACCCTTCGGCTCCGCTGTCGCCGACCACCATTCGTTGGTGGCGGTGTCGCGCAGGAAGATGAAGGTGCCCCAGCGGTCTTCGGTCGGATCGGCTTTCCAGCGGGAAACGGAAAGACCGTTCCAGCGGGAATAACCGGCGCCCGTCGCGGTCAGCATCAGCGAGTAATGACCGTTCGAAAGGAAGACGAGTTCGCGGTCGCGCGAAAGGGGATCACTGATCTTTCTGATTTCCGGCCGCAGCAGATCGTCCTGGATGCTGGCCGGCGTATCAGATTCGTGCTTGCCGCTCATGACGGGAATGTCGCGCGGCGCCTTTTCCTGCAGCAGAAGTTCCGCCGCCTCGATGACTGGGTCGGAGTGGAAGAGCTCACGCAGATGGCCGTTGAAGGCAACATTGGCGACGGCCGCGATCGACATGCCGTGATGGTGCGCATAATAATTGTAGACCACCGCGCATTTCTTGCCTTCCGGCACGCGCGTCGGCGTGAAATCGACTGCGTCATGGAAGCCGAACTTGCCGAGCGCGCCGACCTTACGCAGCCTCTGCAGATTTTCGAGCGCGCCCGGCGGGTCGTACTGGCTGGCGAGCAGCGATGCATAAGGCGCGATGACGGCATTGTGGCCGAGGCCGCGCTTCAAGCCGAGCGTCGGCACGCCGAAATTCGTGTACTGGTAATTGAGGTTATGGTCGCGAGCATTGAAGGCCGCTTCCGAAATGCCCCACGGGATACCGAGCTTGCGGGCGTAATTCATCTGCTCAACCACCACCAGATTGTTGGTCTGGTTGAGAATGCCTCCGCCGCGTTCCTGCATGACGAGCGGCGGCATCAGATATTCGAACATCGAGCCGGACCAGGAAACCAGCGCGCCGCGTGAACCCACAGGCACGACTTGTCGGCCGAGGCGGTACCAGTGCTCGGTCGGCAGATCGCCCTTGGCGATGCCGAAGAGGCTGGTCAGACGGCATTCCGAGGCGAGAAGGTCATAGCAGGCCTGATCGAGCTCACCGCTTTCGACGCGGTAGCCGATCGACAGCAGGCGCCGTTCCGGCCGGAACAGGAAGCCGAAATCCATCGAGAAGGCGAGATCGCGCGCCTTGTCGCGCAACGCCACCAGGCGCGGCCTGAGCGCATCGACTTTCGAAAGATCGAAGGTGCTGTCGGAAATATGCGCTTCGCAAACCCGCACCAGCGACGCCGCCCATTGGGTGACCTCTTCGCTCTGCTTCGACTTGACCTCATGGTCAAGATTGGCGGCGAGCTTCTCGATGTCGCGGGCAAGAACGGCGAGGTTGATGATGCGGATCGAGGCGAATTCATGCTCGCGCTTGACGGCGGCAAGCGCATTCTGGAAGCCGACGATGCGCTCTTCCAGGCGCCGGCGCAGCGGGCGCACTGTCTTGCGGTCGTCGGGCAGGTCCGCCAGCACCTCGCCGAGAATGCCGGCGGTGTCACCGACGCCGTCGAGATTGCCCTGCATGTGGGCAGAGGGGGCCTCGGCCCAGTTGCGGCAGGCCGAGGAAATGGCGATCAGATGGCCGGCGAGATTGCCGCTGTCGACGGCAGAGACGTAACGCGGCCCGAGCGTCTGCAGCGTATCAGTGTGATACCAGTTGAACAGATGCCCGCGGAATTTCTCCATCCTGTCGACCGTGGCGATCGTCTGCTCCAGCCGCTCGAGCGTCTCCTCGAAGGAGAACCAGCCGAAATGCCGGCCGGAAACGACGGAGAGCAGATAGACGCCGATATTGGTCGGCGAGGTGCGGGCCGCGACGATGACATGCGGCGTTTCCTGAATATTATCGGGCGGCAGATAATTCTGCTCGGGAGTCGTGAAGGTCTCGAAATACCGCCAGGTGCGCCGGGCGATCTTGCGCAGTTCGCTGGACACGGAATCGGCGACTTCGAGGCGGTCTTCGGTCTCCGCCGACTGGCTGACATACCAGGCGACGACAGGCGAGAGGATCCACAGCAGCGCAAAGGGGATGCCGACAAGGAAAGCGTTGTCGCCGGGCAGAGCTGCGAAAGCGAGCGCCAGCAGCGCCAGCACCGGCGCATGCCACATCTGCTTGTAATAAGAGGCGAGGGTGCCTTGGCCGCCGGCCTGAACGCTGGCGGCGGTCCGCCACTGCAGCATCAGCTTGCGGCTGACGAACAGGCGGTAGAGCGAGCGGCCGATCGCATCCGCCATCATCGCCGCCGAATCGGCGATGAATACGATGCGCAATGCTACCTGCGCATTGGCAGCGGTGATGTCCGACCAGACCGTGTAGAGATGGGCGCGGGCGACGATATCGCTGGTGCGCGGAATGATGCCGTTGATGAGCGACAGCGTCGGCGCCACGAAGAGGCAGAAGATCAAGAGAATCTGCCAGACGAGCGCGCCGAGCGGATCCATGAAATACCAGCCGAGCACCGAGGCAAAGAACCAGGCGATCGGCGTCAGCGAACGGCGCAGATTGTCGAACATCTTCCAGCGGCCAAGGGCCGTGACGCCGTATTTCGGATTGAACATATAGGGCAGGAGCTGCCAGTCGCCGCGCGCCCAGCGATGCTGGCGCGATGTCTCCACCTCGTAACGGATCGGAAAATCCTCGACCAGTTCGAGATCGGTGACGAGCGCGCAGCGCGCCATCGAGCCTTCGAGAAGGTCGTGGCTGAGCACGGAATTCTCCTCGATCCGGCCTTTCAGCGAGGCTTCGAAAGCATCGACATGATAGAGACCCTTGCCGGTGAAGGTACCTTCGCCGGCAAGATCCTGATAGACGTCGGAAACGGTGAAGACATAGGGGTCGAGACCGCGATTGATCGAGAAGACGCGCTGGAAGACCGAGGCATCCTTGCCCGTGGTCAGCGACGGGGTGACACGCGGCTGCAGCACGCCATAGCCGCTTTCGACGCGGCCGGTCTTCGGATTGATGACCGGGCGGTTGATCGGGTGATAGAGCTTGCCGGCGAGCTTGGTGACGGCATCGCGCATCAAACGCGTGTCGGCATCGAGCGTCATGACATATTGCACATTGGCCGGCACGGTGTTGGCGCCGGGCAGATAGGTCGTGTCGCGGTCGCCGCGCAGAAGCATGTTCAGCTCATGCAGCTTGCCGCGCTTGCGCTCCCAGCCCATCCACACGCCTTCCGCGGGATTGTAAAGACGGCGGCGATGCAGCAAGTAGAAACGCGTCTTGCCGTCATAGGCATAGCGGGCGGAAAGATTGGCGATCTCGCGTCTCGCATAATCGAGGACTTCGAGATCGGCGGGCGTCTCCTCGGCATCGCTGTCGGGCCAGTCGCTGAGCAGCGCGAAATAGATCTCGCCCCGGGGATTGGCGAGATAATGGACCTCGAGGTTGCGCACCTGATCGTCGACGCTGTCGCGATTCGAGATCAGGCAGGGCACGACGAGCAGCGTGCGCGCATCCTCCGGAATGCCTTCCTTGAACTCGTAGCCGACGAGGCGGGCCGGCGTCACGAAGAAGGAAAGCACGGTATTAAAAAGACCTGTCGCGCCCTCCGAGGCCGGCAATGAGAACATGATCAGCAGGATTGCGATCTCGATCGCACCCATTCCGGCACTTGCCATGAACCTGCCGACGATCGCCATGGCGATAATCGTCAGGAGCATGACGGGCAGGGCGATCGCCAGCCAGTTGAACTGGCGTACGGCGCGCACGAAATGCTGGGTGATCGTCGGGCGATAGTTCGCCCGCGCCTCGAGCTTCGGCCGTTGCGCGCCGGACAGGAAGCCGCCGACATTCGGTTCATGCGGCTGCGGCTCGTCGGAGGCCTTGGCGGCCTCGGTCATGTCGAGCGCCAGCTGGGCGATTTCCATTTCGGTCAGCGGCGAACGCTTGGCCAGTTTCTCGATCTGCTTGCGATATTTGTTGCGCGAGCCGGAATCGAGGATCCCGTAATCCGAATGCTCCCAGAGCAGCTTGTCGACATGGCTGACCTGCTCGACCCAGACCGACCATTCGGTATCGTCGATCTCACGCAGGCTACGGATGATGTTTCCCATCGTCACGTTGCCGGAAGAGAGACGGCTGTGCTCGGCCGTCGTCGCCTCTTCGGTGTTGCGGCCAAGCGCTTCCAGGCGCTCGTCGAGCCAGGTGATCGCCAGACTCGATGTCTGCGAGCCGTCACGAAGGCGATAGAGGAACTGCGTCGAGAAGGTATTGTCTTCGGCGAGCGGCTCCAGCGTCTTCAAATAGGCGGCGGCCTTGGCCGGATCGGTCAGGCGCACCAATTCGTCGGCCGCCTCGTTGGCGCGGCGGCGCAGGCGCCGGCTGGCTTCGACACGGCTCGAAATGCGGCGAAGGTTTTCCACCAGTACGTAGCGCACCAGCGAGGGCAGAGCCCAGAGTTCACCGATCCGCAGCGTCTCGCTGGCCTGAAAGCCGTCGACCAGCGCCGTCAGGCTTTCCTGTGAGACCGTGCTGTGGGTATGGGCGACGTAGAGCCAGGCAAGCACCAGCGTGCGCGGAATTTCGCCGCCGCTGACGCGCATCGTCGGTAATTCGCGGTAGAAGCGGCGGGGAAAGTCGCGCCGTACCTCCTGGATCGCCTCTTCAACGATGTAGTGATTGTCCAGCAGCCATTCCGCCGCCGGCGTTATCGTCTCTCCGGCCTCGACGTCGGTTGCCGTGGTGCGGTAGACGCGCAGGATTTCCTTCTCGTTTTCCTTGTGGCGCGCGAAGAAATCAAACGGGGCGAAAGCCGGCAGCTTGTCGACGCCGTTGACGGCGACTGCTGTGCCCATCTCCTTGATGTCTTCGATGGAAAGATAAGTCGAGCGGATCGAATCATTGTGATCGATCTGCTTCGTGTCGGGTTCGCGGAAAAGGCTCGGAGAAAGATTGGCAATAGACATGGGTTCGGTTCTGGATCCAAACGAAGTTATGGCTGTTTTGCTCAGCCTTTTGCACTGCTTATCATGACTGCTACATGAACGGAGCCCGATTCTTCGAAGATCGATGAAGCCGGGGTGAATGACGTCTGGGCCACGCCATGACCGGGCGCAGCCTTGGTCCGGGGCGGCCCGAAGGGCGATCAATACCCTCTCCGCAAAACCATGGCGAAAAGTTGGACAGTTTCGAGATAATTCAAGTCAAGAGGCATGAGCCGCAGGGTGGTCCGCCTGCTCGACCGAGGCGGGAGCCAGGATCATGCCTGCACCGGTTGCCGCTGGGCAGAGCGTCCTGCCCGCCGGCTTCCGCCCAATGTCCTGACAGGCGCGTACAGCAACATTGAGATCGGCCAAAGACATAGCGAGACCAAAAACGTCGCATTCCATCGTGTCAGGAGGCGCTTTCGATCGCGCCAAAGATGGAGGAATGATCAGGGGAGCGAAGCGCCGTGACTGGATGTCCGGGTGCCAAAAATGCGGCAATTGCCGCAGCCTCGGCACGTGCCGAGGCTTATCATCTGCCGATTATCCGAGAACGCCGCAGACCATGGCCACCACGAACAGGAACGCCGCGGTAAATATCGTTCCATGGAGCACGGCCTGAAGCCTTTGGCGCGCAGCGTGCGGCTTCCTGCTCTGTACGGAACCATAGTGGTTCACGTGAGTATGCGAAATACCCAGCTCTGCCATGTGTCGCCTCCGTTGTTCTCATGCGGCCGGTTGTGCGGCTCGCCGTTATATTTCTTATTCCCTATCAAGTAGGTAGAGATAAATTTCCGTCCAGAGCGAGCGGAAGAGAAAATTCAACCACTCTTTAGCAGAGCGTGCGCCATGCCCAGATCAACGAGCGCTCAATGGCGTTCTCGTTCTGCGGCAGGTTGGAGGTCTCGATCAGCCGCCGGTCCTTTTCCGCTGGCATGGAAACTGTATGTTCCTTGCGGTCGGCTCTTACGGGAGGATCGAGGTAGCCCATGGTCATCCCGCCGAGAAAGAACATGCATTGACCTCCATCGATCACGAAAGCTAACAATCGTTAACAGGATCATGACAGAAGCGGGGCAGCTGTCAATAGTCTAGTCGAATGGTCGTCTTTTAAGGAAACATTATCCTTAAGCCTCGCGACGGTCGTTTCCTTTCAATGGCTTGAAATGACTGGCTTTCAGCCCTTGACGAAACCCTTGCTCGCGATCATCAGATTTTTTGTGTAATCCTCCTGGACCGCGCCCTTCACCAGCTGTTGCGAGCTCAATCGCTCGACGACGGCGCCATTGCGCATCACGGCAAGCCTTTCGCACATGTGGGTGATGACGCCGAGGTCATGGCTGACCATCACGAAGGTGAGCTTACGGTCGCGCCGGATCTGTTCGAGCAGGTTCAGAACCTCCGCCTGCACCGAGGCGTCGAGCGCCGATGTCGGCTCATCGAGCAGCAGGATCGACGGTTGCACGATCAGCGCCCTGGCGATCGCGACACGTTGCCGCTGACCACCAGAAAGCTGATGCGGATAGCGGAAACGGAAACCATTGCCGAGACCGACCTCGTCGAGCGCGCGGGCAATGCGCTTGTCGCTGTCGGTAACCGCGTGGATCGCAAGGGGTTCGAGCAGCAGCCGGTCAATCGTCTGGCGCGGATGCAGCGAGCCATAGGGATCCTGGAAGACCATCTGCACCCGCCGATAGAAGACCTTGCTGCGCTTTGAACCTTTCAGCTCTTCGCCGTCGATGCGGATCGTACCGCCGCTGATGGGCGCAAGTCCGGCAACGGCGCGCAGCAAGGTCGATTTTCCCGACCCGGATTCACCGACGAGGCCGAAGGATTCACCGCGTTCGACGCTGACGCTGACATCCTTCAGCGCGTGAAAATCATCGTAGACGACACTGAGACTGTCGAGGTGGAGGGCTGCGGTCATGCCGTCCACTCCGGTCTGCGGTCGAGCACCGGCAGCGGATGGCGGTTTGCGCCGATTTCCGGCATGCAGTTCAGCAGTCCCCGCGTATAGGGATGCTGCGCATGGTTGAGGTCGGCCGCCGCCAGCTCTTCGACGATCTTTCCGGCATACATGACGATGACGCGATCGCAGAAGGAGGAAACCAGTCTCAGATCATGCGAGATGAAGATCAGGCCCATGCCGCGCTCCGACACCAGCCTGTCCATGATCCGCAATACGTCGAGTTGCACCGTCACGTCGAGCGCCGAAGTCGGCTCGTCGGCAATCAGCAGTTCGGGCCCCGCGATCAGCATCATGGCAATCATCGCGCGCTGTCCCATGCCGCCCGAAACTTCATGCGGGTGCAGGTCGAACACCCGTTTCGGGTCGCGGATCTGCACCGCTTCCAGCATGGCGAGCGCCCGTTCGCGCGCCTCCGCCCTGCCGACCTTCTCATGCGCGCGCAGCGTTTCGCAGATCTGCCGCCCGATCGTCATGACCGGATCGAGCGAATATTTCGGATCCTGCAGGATCATGGCGATGCGCTTGCCGCGCAGCCGGCGCCTTTCGCCGACGGATGCCTTGAGGAGATCGATGCCGTTGAAATCGAGCCTGTCGGCGGTGACGATGCCGTGTTTCGGCGTCAGCCCCATGATCGCCCGGCCGGTCTGCGACTTGCCGGAACCGGATTCGCCGACGATGCCGAGCCTTTCCCTGCCGAGGGTGAAGGAGACGCCGCGCACGGCCTCGATCACGCCGGTGCGGGTGGGATAGCTGACCTTCAGCCTGTCGACCGTCAGAAGTGTCGTCACTGCCCGCTCTCCTTCGGATCGAGCGCGTCGCGCAGGCCGTCGCCCAAGAGGTTGAAGCCGAGGCTGACGATGAGGATGGCGATGCCCGGCATCGCCGCCACCCACCATTGATCGAGGATGAAGCGCCGGCCCGAAGCGATCATCGCGCCCCATTCCGGCAGCGGCGGTTGTGCGCCGAGACCGAGGAAGCCTAGGCCGGCCGCCGTCAGGATAATGCCCGCCATATCGAGCGTCACGCGGACGATCAACGAGGACATGCAGAGCGGCATGACATGACGCACGATGATGCGCAAAGGCGACGCACCCATCAGCCTCACGGCCGAGATATAGTCGGAACGCCGGACCGTCAGCGTCTCGGCGCGCGCGATGCGGGCATAGGGCGGCCAGGAAGTGATGGCGATGGCGATCACCGCATTCTGGATGCCGGGGCCGAGAGCGGCGACGAAGGCGAGCGCCAGCACCAGTTTCGGAAAGGCAAGAAAGATATCGGTGATACGCATCAGCGTCGCATCCACCCAGCCGCCGGCATAGCCGGAGACTGTGCCGACGATCAGCCCGATCGGCGCGGAGATAATGGCGACGAGCACGACGACGAACAGCGTCAGTCGCGACCCATAGATCAGCCGAGAATAGATGTCGCGGCCCTGATCATCGGTACCGATCAGGTAGCCGGCCGTTCCCGGCGGCAGCAGGCGGGCATTGCGGAGATCGCCGACAACGGGATTGTGCGTAGCGAGGAGATCGGCAAAAGCGGCGACCAGGAGCAGTCCGACGATGATCAGCAGGCCGACGACGGCAAGCCTGTTTGCCGTGAACTGCCGCCAGGTGACGTAAGCGCGGCCGAGACGGGCCTGCATGCGCGATTGCGGCCGGTCGGAAAGCAGCCATTCGCGGCGGCTCATCGTTGGAGATGGGCTGGCAGGGGCCGTCATCGGGTTCGCGTCCTTGGGTCGAGCGTCCGGTAGAGAAGATCGGACAGAAGGTTGATGCCGATGAAGATTGTCCCGATGACGATCGTGCCGCCGAGCACGGCGTTCATATCGGCGTTCTGCAGCGAATTGGTAATGTAGAGCCCGATGCCCGGCCAGGAAAAGACCGTTTCCGTCAGCACCGATCCTTCGAGCAGGCCGGCATAGGAAAGGGCGATGACGGTGACGAGCGGCACGGCGGCGTTGCGCAACGCGTGCCCCCAGATCACCCGCATCTCCGAAAGCCCCTTGGCGCGCGCGGCGACGATATATTCCTGCGAAAGCTCGTTCAGCATGAAGCTGCGCGTCATGCGGCTGATATAGGCGAGCGAGAAATAGCCGAGCAGCGAAGCGGGCAGGATGATGTGGCGGAAGACATCGTAGAAGACATCCCATTGCCCCTGCCAGGCGCTGTCCAGAAGATAGAAGCCGGTGATCGGCGTGAACGTATATTCGAAGACGATGTCGATGCGGCCGGGAAAGGCCACCCAGCGCAGCTGCGCATAGAAGATGACGAGCGAAATCAGCGCCAGCCAGAAGATCGGCACCGAATAGCCGATGAGGCCGATGACGCGCACAACCTGGTCGGCGATGCTGCCGCGGCGCACGGCTGCGAGAACGCCGAGCGGCACGCCGACGCAGGCGCCGATCAGCGTTCCCAGCGTCGCGAGCTCGATCGTCGCCGGCATGACCCGGCGGATGTCGACCATGACAGGATTGGTCGTCAGCACCGAATTGCCGAAATCGCCGGACAGCACGCCTTTGATATAAATGTAAAACTGCTGATAGAGCGGCAGGTTGAAGCCCATCTCCTGGCGCACCCGCTCGACGACATGGGTAGGAGCGCGGTCGCCGAGGATGGCGAGCACGGGATCGATCGGCACGACGCGGCCGATGAAGAAGGTGACGGCCAGAAGGCCGAGATAGGTGGTGACGGCAGCGAACAGGAAACGCCCTGCCGCCTTTGCGAAGGTACCGGCACGGCCCTTGCGGGGCCGCGCCTCTTGTGTGGTTTCGATCGTGTTCACGCCGCTAATCCCGCCGGATTATTCCTTGGCGATCGGACCGACGAAGTTGGTGTCGAAGCTCGGACCCAGCTTGAAGTCCTTCAGGTTCTTGCGATAACCGGCCACCTCGGTTTGCTGGAAGATGATGACGAAGGGGCTGTTGGCAAGGAACTTCTTCTGGATATCCTCATACATTGCTGCGCGCTTGGCGTTGTCACGTTCGAGAAGTGCTGCCTTGGCTATCTTGTCGAGCTCCGGCGTCTCCCAGGTGTTGCGCCATGCGAGTGTCTTTACCGTACCGGCATCGGAATTGTCGGGATTGCTGGTGAAGGTATCGGCATTGGAATTCGGATCGAAATAATCAGAGCCCCACTGGCCGATATAGATGTCATGGGTGCGGGCGCGATATTTGGTCAGCGTCTGCTTGCCGTCGCCGGGAATGATCTCCAGCTTGACGCCGGCCTGCGCCAGGGTCTGCTGCATGGATTCGGCGATACCTGTCACCGGCTGCGTATTGCGCACATCCATCGTAACCGAGAAGCCGTCCGGAACGCCGGCCTTGGCAAGCAGTTCCTTGGCCTTGGCGACGTCGAGCTTGTAAGGGTTCTCGTCGAGGGCGCCGAGCTGGCCCTCCGGCAGGAAAGTCTGGTGGATCTCGCCGATACCCTTGATCAGCGTCGCGCCGATCGCGTCGTAGTCGACCAGATATTTGAACGCTTCCTGTACCTCGGGTTTCTTCAGGTTCTCGTTCTTGTTGTTCAGGCTGACGTAGTAGATCGTGCCTTTCGGTGCGCTTGTCGTTGCGAGATCGGCATTCTTGGAAACGGCGTCGATGTCGCCCGGCTCAAGGTTTCGGGCGATATCGATGTCGCCGGCTTCAAGCGCCAGCCGCTGGGCCGCACTTTCCTTCATGTAGCGATAGATGACGCGGTTTAGCTTTGGCTTGTCGCCGTAATAATTGTCGTTGCGCTCCAGCACCACGACTTCGTTGGCCCGCCATTCGCGCAGCTTGAAGGCGCCGGAGCCGGCATAGCCGGTCTTCAGCCACTCGTTGCCGAAATCATTGTCGTATTTATGCTCGGCATCCGGCGTCACCGCCTTCACATGCTCCAGCACCAGCTTCTTGTCGACCACGGAAGCGACCGTCGCCGTCAGGCAGTTGAGCACAAAGCTCGGCGCATAGGCCTTGTCGACTGTGAAAACGAAGGTGTTGGCATCGGTCGCCTTGGCCTTTTCGGTAACGTTGTCGCCGGTCAGGCCGAACTGGGTGAGGATGAAGGCGGGGCTCTTGTCGAGCTTAACGGCGCGCTCGAACGACCAGGCGACGTCTTCGGCGGTAATCGGATTGCCCGAGGCGAATTTCAGGCCGGGCTTCAGCTTGAACGTATAGGTGAGGCCGTCATCGGAAACGCTCCAGCTTTCGGCCAGATCGCCCTTGACCTTGGATGTATCAGCGAGATCGAGGCGGACAAGCAGGCTGTAGCTGTTGCTGGTGATCTCCGCCGTCGAAAGCTCGAAAGCTTCGCCGGGATCCATGGTGATGATGTCGTCGATGGCGAAACCCTCGACCAGCGTGTCCTTGGGCGTTTCGGCAAAGGCGCCGGGCGCCGTCATCATCAGAAGCGAAAGAGCGGCTCCTGCCGAAAGCAGGCGGAAATTGCGGCTGAGCTTGGTGATCATCATGGTTTGTTCCCCTGTTCGTGATTGATTACGAAGCGTTTTGTCGGTCATACCCTGTTAAAACTATTGTCCGTTTTCAGTGCGTCCAGAGGCGCGCGCGGCACTCTAGGCGGCGTCCTCCCGCCAAGCGTGTGCCAGAATGCGAAGCCAATTTTCACGGGCAAGTTTAGTCAGGTCGGCTTCACCATATCCAACCTCCCGGAGAGCGGCAATCAGCTTCTGATTGCCGGCAGCATCGCCGATTTCCTCAGGAATGGTGGCGCCGTCGAAGTCTGATCCGAGCCCCACACAGTCGATGCCGATGCGGTTCACCAGATAGTCGATGTGCCGGATCATGTCGCCAAGCGGCGTATCGCTGTCGGAGCGGCCGTCGGCGCGCAACATGGCGGTGGCATAGTTGATGCCGACGAGCCCGCGGCTTTCGCGGATCGCGTCGAGCTGCCTGTCCGTCAGATTGCGCGCAACCGGCGTCAGCGCGTGCGCGTTGGAATGGCTGGCGACCAGCGGCTGGTCCGTCGTCTTCGCCACGTCCCAGAAACCTTTTTCGGTGATATGGGCAAGATCGATCAGGACACCGAGGCGGTTGCATTCCCTCACCAGCTCGAAACCGGCCCCGGTGAGGCCGGGCGCCGTATCAGGCGACATCGGAAAGGCGAAGGGCACGCCGTGACCAAAGACGTTGTGCCGGCTCCACACCGGCCCCAGCGAACGCAGCCCCGCTGCATAGAAGACTTCGAGGGCCGAAAGATCGGCACCGATCGCCTCGCAGCCTTCCATATGCATGACGGCGGCGAAAATATTGTCCGCCATGGCGCTGCGGATGTCCTTCACCGTCCGACAGAGCCGCCAGGCACTTGCCGCATCGAGGCGCAGCGCGATCGCGGCCATTTCGGTGGCGATGGCAAGGGACGGCAGCGGATCGAGAGGGGCCGCCATCGGCGTGATATAACGCCCCTCGACGTCCGGATCGGCAAAAACGAGATCGCCTGATGGAATGTAGATGGCGCAGAGACCACCGGAAAGGCCGCCCTCCCTGGCTCGATGCGCATCTATATGGCCGACCGTCGTGCCATCTGCGAATTCGGCGATCGGGTCGCTGCCGTCCTTTGCGTGTGTCCAGAGCCGGAGGAGAACGTCGTTGTGACCGTCGAATACGAATTGCATCTGTCTTCCTGCGCTGCCCACTGCATAATTCCTTAAATCGGAATCGATTTAAGAATAAAATTATGCAGCATTCAAAGTGCTACAGCGTCCTTTGCGCGTCCTTTCAGACGCGCGGCGCTGTAGAGGGCGTATGACGTGGCAGAATAGAAAAGCTGGCGGGATTCGCCATCTCTTTTTTAAAAAATCTGTCGTCGTCTCCAAGAGCTTCGCCGCAAATGGAAACGGGGGCCGAAGCCCCCGCAAATGATCCGTTCGCACTGCCTGAGATCAGTGCTTGCGCCTTTTCTTCTGTCTGTAGACGTCGATGACGACAGCCGCGACGATGATGAAGCCCTTGACGATTTCCTGATAATAGGCGTCGATCCTGAGGAAGGTGAAGCCTGACGTCATGACGCCGAGAATGATGGTGCCGATGACGGTGCCGGTGATGCGCCCGACGCCGCCGGTGAGCGAGGTGCCGCCGATGACGGTTGCGGCGATCGCATCGAGTTCGTATCCGACACCCATGCTCGCCTGCGCCGTTTCGGCGCGTGCCGCCGTGACGATACCGGCAAGACCTGCGAGCAATCCCGCGATCACATAGACTTTGACGAGGTGCGCCTCGATATTGATACCGGAAACACGGGCGGCCTGCGGGTTCGCGCCGATGGCGTAGGTGAACTTTCCATAGCGGGTGTAGCGCAGCGCGATATGAAAGATCAGTGCAACGACGAGGAAGACGACGACTGGCCAGGCTTTCGTTCCAATGAAATGAAACTGTTCGGTGATGCCGGAAACCGGCTGTCCCTTCGTATACCACTTGGCAACGCCTCTGGCCGAAACGAACATGCCGAGCGTTGCAATGAATGGCGGGATCTTCGTGTAGGCGATGAGCGCACCGTTCGCCAGACCGGCGGCCGCGCCGATCAGCAGGCCAACCATGATGGGCACGACAGCCGGCAGGTCGGTCAGCGAGGGGAAGACGGCCCGCCCCCAGGTGGAGGACTGGGCGAAACTTGTTGCGATCATCGCCGTCATGCCGACGACCGAGCCCGATGAGAGATCGATGCCACCTGTAATGATGACCTGCGTGACGCCGACAGCGATGATGCCGATGACCGAGACCTGCAGAATCATGATTGTCAGGCGCTGCGAATTCATCAGGAAGCTTTGGCCGATGAACATCCAGCCGAGCACTTCATAGATAAGCGCAATGCCGACGAGCACGAGGAAAATGCTGAGCTCCGTCGGCATACGCCGCCGCCGTTGCCGGGTTGCGAGCGGCGCCGCGCCCTCTGCTGCCTTGGTACTCATGTCAAACCTCCCTTCGGCGATCGCAGACGGCGCATCACTGCGCAGCCAGCTCCATCACCTTGATCTGCGTTGCTTCATCGCGATTGAGGAAACCGGTCACGCGTCCTTCATGCATGACCATGATGCGATCGCTCATTCCGAGAACCTCGGGCATTTCGGACGAGATCATGATAACCGCCACGCCGTTTCGCGCCATTTCGGTGACCAGCCGGTGGATTTCCGCCTTGGCGCCGACATCGATGCCGCGCGTTGGTTCATCGAGGATCAGGATCTTCGGATGGGTGAGCAGCCAGCGCCCGATCAGGACTTTCTGCTGATTGCCGCCCGAAAGGTTTTCCACCCGCTCGTAAAGGTTAGGCGTTTTCACGCGCAACCTTTTCGCCATGTCTTCGCAGGTCGCCTCGAGTGCGCCCTGCTGCACGAAGCCACCCTTGACATATTTGTCCTGCAGGACGGCAATCTGCATGTTTTCCAGAATATCCAGGATCAAGAGGCAGCCGGTGTCTTTCCGGTCCTCTGTCAGGAATGCCATCTGGTGACGAATGGCCTCGGTCGGCGAGGAAATCGTCACCGGCTTGCCGAATAGCTCGATTGTTCCGGAGCTTGCCGGCGTCACGCCGAAGAGCGTTTCGGCGACGTTCGACCGTCCGGAGCCGACGAGGCCGGCCACGCCGAGGATCTCGCCGGCCCTGACCTCGAAGGAAACGTTGCGGAAGACGCCGTTGAGACAAAGATCCTTGACTGACAGGACCACCTCACCGATCGGTACTTCTTCCTTCGGAAACATCTGGGTGATCTCGCGCCCGACCATCATGCGGATGATGTCGTCGCGGGTGACCTCGGTCGAGGCATGCGTGCCGATATATCGGCCATCGCGGAAGACGGAGAACTCGTCGGCAATCTCGAAAAGCTCGTTCATCTTGTGGGTGATGTAGACGATGCCGATCCCCTGGGATCTCAGATCGCGGATGATGCGGAAAAGATGCTCGACCTCACGCTCCGTCAGAGCTGAAGTCGGCTCGTCCATGATCAGGACGTCGGAATTGTAGGAAACCGCTTTGGCGATTTCGACCATCTGCCGGTTGGCGACCGACAGGTACCGGACCTCGATATCGGGATCGATGTCGATATTAAGCCGGGAAAACAGCTCCTCGGTCATGCGATGCATCACGCCGTGATCGACGAAACCCAGGCGGTTCTTCGGCTCGCGGCGGATCCAGATATTTTCCGCAACGGTCATGAATGGCATCAGGTTCAGCTCCTGATGGATCATGGCAATGCCGTTCTCCAGCGCGTCGAGCGGAGATTTCAGCCGGATCTCGACGCCCTTCAGGCGGATATCGCCCTTATCGGGTATGTAGATGCCGGCAAGGATCTTCATCAATGTCGATTTGCCAGCGCCGTTTTCGCCCATCAGCGCATGCACGGAGGCGCGCTTCAACCGGAACTGCACGTCATCGAGGGCGACGACACCAGGAAATTCCTTGCGAACGCCTTCGGCGCTCAAAAGATATTCCGCATTCGGAACTGCGCCGCTTGCGCGCACCGCTGCCATGGTTGTCGGGCTGACGGCCATATCATCTCCTCCGGATCGGACAGGCTGAAAGGATGCGGGCAAAGCCCGCATCCCCGTTGGCACTCGCCTCAGTTCTTGGCGACGAAGTCCTTGACGTTTTCAGGCGTGACGAGCTGGAAGGGAATGTAAACCTTCTTCTCGACCTTTTCGCCCTTGGCAATCTTGAGCGCCGCATCGAGCGCACCCTTGCCTTGGCCGGCGGCATCCTGGAATACCGTGACGTCGAGGTCACCCGCCTGCATGGCGGCAAGCGCGTCCTGGGTGGCGTCGACGCCGCCGATGACGACCTTGCTCATATCCTTGCCGGCTGCCTTCAGCGCCTGGATGGCGCCGATCGCCATTTCGTCGTTGTTGGAGATGACGGCGTCGAACTCGATGCCGCTGGACAGCCAGTTCGTCATCAGGTCGGCGCCCTGGGTGCGGTCCCAGTTGGCGGTCTGCTCTTCGACGATCTCGATGCCCTTGCACTCGTCGGTCTTGACGACGTCATGGATGTCCTGGGTGCGCATGCGCGCAGCCTGGTTGGAAAGCTCGCCCATGATAACGACGGCTTTGCCCTTGCCACCGAGAATGCGGCAGATTTCCTTGGTTTCCAGCGTGCCGGATTCCTGCTCGTTGGAAGCGACGAAAGCCTGCTTTTCCGGCAGCGTATCGACGTTGACCGGCTGGCGGTTGACGTAAACCAGCGGAATGCCGGCATCGGCCGCAAGCTTCGACATTGCCGTCGTCGCATCGGTATCGACAGGGTTGACGATGATTGCATCGACCTTGGAGGCGATGAAATTCTGGATCTGGCTCTGCTGCTTGGAAACGTCGTTCTGCGCGTCTTCGACCTGCAGGGTGACGCCGGAAAGGGTCTTAGCATAATCGGTCATGCCGTTGCGAAGAACGGTCAGGAAGTTGTCGTCAAACTTCGCCATCGAGACGCCGACGGTTTCCGCGTGAGCGGCCGTCGACATGACGAGCGCCATCGCGGTGCCCAGGATAAACTTTTTCATTTTACTTCCTCCACAAAGCGGTGCCCGGCTGCACCCTCCTCACGCCGGAGCTCCAGGCATCCGCCCTGAAGCCGCTATTTGCTGCGCCGCCTCTCCCGCGGCGTTCCGAAAACGGAACAAACAAACCGTAAAATTTGCTCTGCGGAATATTCATTCCATTTTCTGGGGGCCGCGTCAAGCGCATTCTCGGGCGTTGTGCAAGACAGGGGCAGCCTCCATCTATGGGAAGGTCGAAGACAGACTCACCGCCGCAGGCCCTTCGACATCCACCGCGGCCGCTCATTTGAAGATCTTGGAGACAGGACCGATGTCCATTTCGATTTATCGCCTTACCGTTCCCATGTTCCAGCGCGGCCTCGCCAGCCTGAGGACCTATCTCGACAAGGCTGAAGCATATGCGAAGGAGAAGAATATCGACCCTGCGATCCTCGTCTCCGCTCGGCTTGCGCCCGATATGCTGCCGCTCGCAGGCCAGTATCAGCGGGCCAGCGACAGCGCCAAGTTCACGCTCGCCCGTCTGACTGCGACCGACGCTCCGAAGTTTGAGGATAACGAGACGACGATCGAGCAGCTGCGCGAGCGCCTGGCAAAGACTGACGCCTATCTCGCCGGCATCTCGGCGCAAGCGCTGGAAGGCGCGGAAAGCCGCCAGATCACTCTACCGGGCAGGAGCGGCATCGTGCTGCCGGGTGATGAATATGTCGCCACCTTCGCCCTACCGAACTTCTACTTCCACGTCGCCACCGCCCGCCATCCTGCGCAACCAGGGCGCACCGATCGGCAAGCGCGATTATCTCGGCTGATTCAGTCGGGTAAAAATAAAGGGAGCTTCGTCGTCATTCGAAGAAGACGGAAAATGCTCTACCGGGGGCGGCGCGTCACCGGCCCCGTTTCGGTCAACTCGGTATAGGCAAGCGTCTGGTCGAGATGGCGCGCTCTCAGCGAAAGCAACTTCTCGGCATATTCAAGCCGGGTCGCCGCATAGGCCGGATCAGTCGCGACATTGTCGAGTTCCATTGGATCGTCGCAGAGATTGAAGAGCAGCGGCGGCAGTGCGGCAAAATGCACATATTTGAACCGATCGTCGCGGATCACGGCGAGATTGCACTGGTTCGACTTCAGACCGAAATGCCGCTCCGCCTCGCCTTTGGCGATGTCGCGGAAATCGAACTCCCAGAATATCGCGTCGCGCCAGCTCTCAGAACGCCCGCCCATGATGAATGGCATCAGGGACCGGCCGTCGAGCCCGTTCTTCGCCTCGATGCCGAGCCTTTCGCAAAGGGTCGGTAAAATATCCGCGGCGCTGGTGAAATCGTCGACGATCCTGCCGGCAGCACCGTTTGCGGGATCGCGGATTATCAGCGGGATATGGTAGCCGCCGTCGAAGAAGCCGCCCTTGCCGAGCGTCCAGTGATCTCCCGCCATCTCGGCATGGTCCGAGGTGAAGACGACGAGCGTGTCGTCCCAAGCGCCCGCATCCTTGAGCGCCTGCCAGATGCGGCCGAGCTGCGCGTCGACCTCCGATATCATCCCGTAGTAAATCGCCCGGATCGCCGCGAAATCCTCGCTGTTCCAGGCGCTGAGCGGCCCTTGCGCCCCGTGGATGAAGCTGCCTTTGTCGGTGAGCGCCATGGCATAGGCGAGATAGGGATGGGCTGCCTGTTCCGCTTCGCAATTTTCCGCACGCGCAAAGGCCGGCCCGGCATCCGGCTTGAACATCCGGTTGAACGGCGCCGGCACCGAAAATGGCGGGTGCGGCCGCAAGAAGGAGAGATGCGCAAACCACGGCCGGTCCTGTTCGCCCATCCAGCGAATGAACTCGCCGGCCAGGAAGGCGGTCTGGGTCTCATCGCTGGAATAGGCTGGCGCCGCATCGGAAATTTCGCCGGCCTGCGCACCGACGGGGATATGAAGGTCGCGGCTGACGGCATTCAAATGGCCACGTGATCTGAGCCATGATAGCCATTGCCGCTCATGCTCGGGCAGCAGCTGGCGAGCGGTAAAACCAGGCAGCACGCCTTCATAGGTCGTCAGATGCGGGTCGGCCGCATCCATGCCGCGCGGATCGGGCGCCGTGTCCGTATAACCGAACAGCGTCGGGTCGTATCCCGCCCGCCGGGCCGCCAGCGCCAGATTGTCGAACCGCGCGTCAAGCGGCGAACCATTGCGGCAGACGCGGTGGTTCATCTGATACAGGCCGGTATAGAGCGTGGCCCGGGCCGGCGAGCAGGGGGCCGCCCCGGCATAGTGCCGCCGGAAGAGCGTGCCTTCCCTTGCCAAGACATCGAGATTAGGCGTTTTCACGCAAGCATGGCCGAGCGCCGACAGGCAGTCGCCACGCCATTGGTCCGCAGTGATCAGCAGAATATTGGTCCGGCGGAGCTTCTCAATGCTCATTGGCTCAATGCTGGTTGGATTTTGCATGCCAGTTCCAGGCAGAGCGGATGATCTCGGACAGATCATACTGCGGCACCCAGCCGAGCACGTCACGCGCCTTGTCGTTGTTGGCGACCAGCGTATGCGAATCTCCTTCGCGCCGCCCGATATATTCGACGGGGAAGGGCCGGTTCGACACGTCCTCGATCGCCCCGAGCAATTCCTTGACCGTCGTTCCCGTGCCGGTGCCGAGGTTGAGCGCGACGGATTGGCCGCCCTTCAGCAGATATTCGACGGCGCGCACATGCGCGTCGGCAAGATCCAGCACATGGATGTAGTCGCGCACGCAGGTGCCGTCGCGCGTTTCGTAGTCACTGCCGAACACCTTGAAGCCCTGGCGACGGCCGAGCGCGGCGTCGATCGCCAAGGGAATCGCATGCGTTTCCGGCTGGTGCCACTCGCCGATCCGGCCTTCGAAATCCGCGCCGGCCGCATTGAAATAGCGCAGCACCACCGAGCGCAGGCTCTTGTACTGGTCGTAATCGGCAAGCGCCTGTTCGACGATATATTTCGTCCGCCCGTAGGGATTGATCGGCAGCTGCCGGTGCGTCTCGTCGAGCGGAACGCTCTGCGGCAGGCCATAGGTGGCGCAGGTGGAAGAGAAGACGAAGGCCTCGATACCGGCCGCCTGCGCCGCCGAAAGTAGCGTCAGAGTGCCGATCACATTGTTTTCATAGAAGGAAACCGGATCCTTGACCGATTCGCCGACTTCGATCAGCGCCGCGAAATGCAGGATGGCCGAAGGCTTGTGCTTGGCCAGCACCTCATCCAACCGGGCGCGATCGCGGATATCGCCCTCCTCGGCCGGCCCCCATTTGACGAACTCGCGATGGCCGTTCGAAAAATTGTCGAAGACGACAGGACGATAACCCTTGTTCGCCAGGTCAAGGCACGTATGCGAGCCGATATAACCGGCGCCGCCGACCACAAGAACCGTTTCACCTGCCATGCACCACCCTTAATTATCAGTGAGAGATGGAAGAAACCTAGACGAGATAGACGTCAATAAAAAGAAGGAACTGCGAACGGCACGAGCGGACAATACGTCAATTGCCGCAACCCGCGGTCTCCCGCGCGTTTTGCCCGAAGCCGCGTCATTGATGAATTATTCGCGTGATTTGCATAACCACCCGATTTAAGCGGCTTCTACCATCGGATGATGATCAACGATCCGCGGCAATCCGGCAGGGAGAACGGGAATGAGGAAGGCATTGATCGTCTGGGGCGGCTGGCAGGGCCATGAGCCGGAACAATGTGCCCATATCGTCGCCGATCTCCTGCGCGAAGACGGCTTCGCTGTGGAGGTGACCGGCGATCTCGGCATATTTCGATCTCCGACCCTGGCCAAGGCGGATCTGCTGGTGCCCATCATCACCGGCGAAACGCTGGACAAGCCCTATGCTAGCGCCTTGGTCGAGGCCGTGCGCGGCGGGTTGGGACTTGCCGGCCATCACGGCGCGCTCGCCACCTCCTTCAAGGAAAGCGCGCCGTTCCGCTACGTCTCCGGCGTCACCTGGGTCGCTCACCCCGGCAACATCATCGATTTCCGCGTCGCCGTCACCCGGCAGGGCGATCCTGTCATGGCGGGCATTCCCGACTTCGACTATCGCTCGGAGCAATATTATCTGCATTATGATCCGACAGTCGAAATCCTCGCCACCACCACCTTCACCGGTGCCTACGATCCGGCGGCGCGCAATGTGGTAATGCCCGTCGTCTTCAAACGCCATTTCGGCGCCGGTCGCATCTTCTATTCCGCTCTCGGCCATGTCGCCGCCGAATTCGACCATCCCTATATGCCGCTCATCCTGCGGCGCGGCCTCGGCTGGGCCGCTCGCCAATAGCACCAGGACGACACATGCTGTTCCTGGCGGCTGAGTGTTTCAATCTGAAAGCGAAAGGTTTTAACGAGCCGCTTTCAGCTGCAGGTCGTTCTCGGGGGCGGCGACCGCCCCGTCATAGACCCGCATCAGCCGTCCGGCCGCCTTCAGCTTCTCGATGAGATCGTGTCCGTCGGGCGAGGCCTTCGTCAGTTCCAGCTGCTCGAATTCCTTGAGCGCCTGCATCCAATGGCTATCCCCGCGCCCCTCCGGCCGGCCTTCCGATTCCCACAGCGAATAAGCGCGCTGGCTGACCCAGACGTCCCTATTGTGACTCATAACAAACCCCAGCCGAAAAATTTGGAAGCGAATATCGATAGCCGACAAGGTGCCAAAGCTGGCTTTAGGAGTCGTTACGAGGCAACGTTATTTTTTAGATAATACGAAGAAATGCCGATACTTAGGCCGTGATAAAGTAATATGAATTGACGCGATCACGCTGCTGCGGCCCTTGCCGATACGGCAAAGGCCGCAGCATTGTCTGAGGCAATCAACGGCGTTCCCGTTTACGACGCCAGGGCGCGTCCTTCTGCCAGTCGCCGGCCATGATGCTTCCATACGGGACGACCTCGTCGACCACCTCGGCCAGACCGTAATGCTCGATCTGGGCCCGCACGTTGGCGGCGGACTTGTAGGCGCTCGGCAGTTCCGAGGCGTCGGCGAAGCCCGAGAAGAAGCGAACGTCCAGGCCCGCCGTCTCCTTTTCCAGGATCGCCGCCAGGTTGTTCGGGCTCAAGCCGCGGGCATCGGCGCCATATTCTTCCGCCAGGCGCCTGAGATGAGCGCTGCGCGAAAAATTACGGCCGGCCCCGTGCGGCGAGAAGCCGAGGCCATGGGCGGCGTTGGAGCCGCGGACGATCAGGATCGGTTCCGCCATGTTGAGCGGAATGATCGTCAGATCGGTCGCATCCTCGGCCCATTTGTCGAAGGCCGGCGTCGCCCCCTTGCCGTGGTAGAACAGGCCATCCGATTTCCGGAAAACGAAATTGTGTTCGTTCCAGAAACGATCGGCCACCTTCGCCGAGAGCCTCTCCGCTGCCATGTCATGCAGGACATAGTGGTTTTCCCTCGTCCACTGCCTGACTATCTGCAGGGCCGACCAGTAGAGGTCGCCCTCTTCAGTGTCGGCGGGAATCCACGCATTGTCGCGCAGGGTTTCCGGCGAGATCCGCTCGCGAAAGCGGTTTGCGGCCTTCATGCCCTTGTCGTAGAGCCGGGCACCCGGGGCGCGCGACCCGTGATGGGTGACCAGCGCGGTCTCGCCGGTCGATTTCATCGTCCCCACATAGGCGAAGTGGTTGCCGTCACCCTGCGTGCCGAAATGCTCGATACCGGCGCTCAGCGCTCCTTCCTGCAGAAACGGGTTCTGCTGGAAGGCCGAAAGCGTCGCTTCGGAAGGCTTGATCTGCGCACCGCGCGGACGGCCGCCGGGACCGAAATGCGTCACCGCATGCACGGCATCCAGAAGCGATTTCGGATCGACGTCCGGAAAGATCGAGATCGCCATGGAGCAGCAGATATCCGCCGAGTGCATGCCCGGATGGATCGCCTCCGATGCCACGACGCCGCCAACCGGAATGGTGCCGATCGGCCCGGCCGGGCAGGCGTCCGGCATGATCGCCGCAGCCCGGACGACCGGCGTGCGCACCAGCGCCCGCATCGTGGCGTTGACCTTCTCGACATTGTCCTGCTCGAAGGCGTCCTCGGCGCGGATATTGGAATAGATCTCGATATCGTTATCCGCTCTCAGGGCGAGCGTCGGCCCCGGCTGGAAAGCCCTTGCCGCTTCGAGCGCCTCTGCGGCCGAACCGCCTTGGCTCAAAACCCTGTTGGCGGCATCGAGAGCTGGGCGAAACCATTTTCCCTGGCTCATGCCTGCGTCGATCAAATCCTGTCCGCTCATTATCTCGGTCATCTTCTTTTCTGCGTCTGCAGTCCTTCTTCTTCGTTGCATTTCAGGCTGGCCAGGGCGACGATTTTCCCGGAGACCTTACCGCACGCATTCCATCACCGATGGCGCGATGCGGCCCTGTAGTCCGACCGGCGGCATTCGCCCTAGCTTCTTGCATCCCGGTGACAAGACGTTGGCGGGACGTTGCTGAGCTACACATTCCTTGCGGGAACATGGGATGATTTGAACATCCGACCTCTCCGCCGGAGATCGGCGGAGAGCTCTTTCCTGTTGTCCTGCCGGCATTCACCGGCCATTTTTGCCACGGCGACAAGGGTGGACGAAACCGGTGTGGCCCCGCTCGTGCCAGAGAGCGCCGCCAAGGACAGGAGTCGAACCTGTCGGGCCACCTCAGGGTGGAGGCTGTAGTTCCGTCCGGCATTCGCCGCTGCAATTTCGGTCATGGCGACAAGTGTTGAGGAAACATCCTGCGCATCCTCCTCCCTTTCGGGATTCGGGCGGCAAGGCGGGCCTTGAACCCGCGCCCTTTCGGGTTACCGATGTAGTTTCCTCGGCATTCGCCATGTCTTTTACATGTTTTTCGATTGGTCCGTGACGACGAGATGTGGTGGAACACCCGCTCTATCCGCTGAGCTACGGGTCCTTGTTTTTTGGGGGACCCGACGGGATTCGAACCCGCGACCTGGAGATTAACAGTCTGTAGTTCCATCCGGCATTCGTCACGGTGCCTCGCGCCGTTCACTGGCGGCGCGAGGCAATTTCAAAGATCGATCGCTTCGATCCGGCGAACCCATTCGCCCGGACCAGACTTGCCGGCCGCGAAGCTGGTGATGGCTCCGTAGACGGCATCCGAGAAGCCGCCGATGTTCAGCACGTCCGCTCCCGTTGCCGGCGTCTGGACGTAGGGCTGGATGTCGAGGCAGACCAGCTTCGCCGCCGGGTTCAGCCTCTTGATCCGCGCCCATTCAGCCATCATCGCGGTCGCCTGGCCGTGCCCCCGCGCATCCATCCAGGACTGGTTGTCCGAGACGAAGAGCACGAGGTCGACCGCCGCCTTCTCCTTTGCCAGCAGCCGCAGCGGCGCAGAGCAGTTCGTTCCGCCGCCGCCAACCGCCGCGAGCTTCGCCGCGTTGGTCATCACGCTGTCACGCCCGTTCAGGTGGACGTTCACGACGTCCTGTTCGAACGGGATGATACGTGTCTGCCGGTTACGCCGCAGGAACGACGCAGCCATGAGTGCTGCGACATCGATGCAGCGGACGGCTGATGCCGCGCCCTTCCGGTAACCGGTAACGGGGGACGACATGGAGCCGGAGACATCCGGGCAGACCACGACATTGCCGCCGATGGTCGGCACGCTGGAGATGGCCACCTCCATCGCATCCTGCAGAGCATCGGCAACGACAGCCGGAGCCGACTGGTTCGCCATATGCCACGCCACCATCAGCTGGTAGGGGAAGACGCGCGCCTTCCGCACCGCTTCCGGATCGGCGATCCGTGCAGCAAGCCGTTCGGCCACGCCATCCACCTCGAACACGCCGTTTCGGGCAAAGGTGTTGAGGTTCTGGCGCACCATCTGCCAGGAGCCCTTCAAGGCGACTTCCGACCACTGCTCCTTGCTGAGACCGAGCGAGGTGAGCATCTGAAACGGCACGGACGGCAGCGGCAAGCTGCTATCGCGCTTGAACGCTTCGAAGGCCTTTACCTCCGCCGGCAATGCGGCGACATCATAAGGCTTGCCGATCGCCCAGGCATAGAGCGCCTGACGCTCCGCGTCTTGCGGCTTCGGATGTACCATCCGGATCACATCCGGCAGCGAGGGATCATTGCCGACCATCGCGTGCAGGAACTGTTCCGTCGTCACCCGGTCGAACCAGGCCTGCACCATCTTCTTCGGCCGCGTTCCGAGCGATTTCCGGCCGGTCACATCCGATCGGATGACCTGCACGAAGCCGCGCAACATCTTGCCGCTCTTCACGACACGCGGAAAAGCCCGTGCAAAGGCATCGCTTTCGAGGCCCGAAAGCATAGCCAGCAGCATGACCGGCATGTCCTTCATATGGCCCTTCTCTGCCGCATGGATCGCGAGCTTTGCCAGGAATTCCGGCTCGACCTGCGCGCCATGGCGCATCACAGCATCGAGCTGTTCCCCGGCATCCGCATAGAAAGTGTCGCTGAACGTTCCGGTAACGGCATATTGCGCCAGGGCTTCACGGGGCGAGAGCGCATAGGCTGCAGCGCCTTCGTGATTGGTCGTCGTCGTGCCGCCAAGCAGCTTTCCGACATAGGACTTGAAGATTGCCTTGTTCACCATGGCAGCACCTCTTTGATTGAGTTCTGCGTGATACAATTCAAGTGGCGTGCCAGTTTCTAAAAACTGCGGCAACCCTCTATGGTTTGCGGTCATCTCATTGATTCCAAACCGTTAAAATTCACGAGAAAATTTCAGCTGAAAATTGCGAATTCTGCGGAAACGAATTACTCTATATAAAAATATAGGAACTTATAATTTTGGATAGGATATGAAGCGCCGCGTCGCCATCAGCATTCTCGGCACCACGCTCGATATGGGTCGTCGCGAAGACCGGTGGACGCGATGGCGGCCGAATGTCGGCCTCTGCCAACAGGCCGGCCTCTTCATCGATCGGCTGGAACTGATCCACGACAACCATTCCGACTGGCTGGCCAAGACCGTGATCAGGGATATCGAGACGATTTCGCCCGCGACGGAAGTGCGTCAGCGCATCATCAATCTGGGAGATCCGTGGGATTTTTCCGAAGTCTATACGAGCCTCCGGGATTTTGCCCGCGGCTATAGTTTCGACCCTGACGCCGAAGACTATCTCATCAACATCACCACCGGGACTCATGTCGCCCAGATCTGCTGGTTCCTCTTGACCGAAGCGCGCATCATTCCTGGCAGATTGCTGCAGCTCTCTCCGCCGCGCGACCGCGAACCGGGACAGGATTTTGCCGGGACACATCGCATCATCGACCTCGATCTGTCCCGTTATGATGAAATCGCCAAGCGCTTCGCATCCGAACAGGCCGATGCCGCCTCGTTTCTGAAATCCGGCATTTCGACGCGAAATCTCGCCTTCAACCGCATGATCGACGAGATCGAACGTGTGGTCATTCGCTCCACTGCCCCTGTCCTGCTGACCGGCCCGACCGGTGCGGGAAAATCCCAGCTTGCCAAGCGCATTTACGAACTCAAGAAGGCCGAGCGAAAAGTCAGCGGCCCGTTCGTCGAGGTTAACTGCGCAACGCTGCGCGGGGATCACGCCATGTCGGCGCTTTTCGGCCATATCAAGGGCGCCTTCACCGGCGCGGCAGGCGAACGGCCCGGCCTGCTGAAGTCGGCGGACAAGGGCGTGCTCTTTCTCGACGAGATCGGCGAACTCGGTCTCGATGAACAGGCCATGTGCCTGCGGGCGATCGAGGAAAAGCGCTTCCTGCCGGTCGGCGCCGATCGCGAAGTTTCCGCCGACTTCCAGCTTCTTGCCGGCACCAATCGCGATCTAGGCGAAGCCGTCCATCGCGGCCAATTCCGCGAGGATCTTTTTGCCCGGCTCAATCTATGGACTTTCCAGTTGCCGGCATTGCGCGAACGCAAGGAGGATATCGAGCCAAATCTCGATTTCGAACTGCGACGTTTCCTTGAGCGTGAAGGGCAGAACGTGACCTTCAACAAGGAAGCGCGGAGCCGCTATCTCACCTTTGCGACCGGCTCGGAGGCTGTCTGGAGCGCGAACTTCCGCGACTTGTCCGCCTCCGTCACGCGCATGGCGACGCTTGCGCCTCAAGGCCGAATCACCGTGGAGGTCGCCGACGACGAGATCCGACGCCTCAAAGCCGCCTGGCGCGGTTCATCGGGACGCCAGTCCTCCGACGACATCCTGATCGATCTGCTCGGCGAAGACGCCACTGCCCGCCTCGATCGTTTCGACGCCGTTCAACTCGCCGCCGTGCTTCGCACCTGCCGGGAGCATGCCAGCGCCAGCGCCGCGGGCCGGGCATTGTTCGCAAATTCGCGTCTGGAAAAGAAGAGCAGCAACGACGCCGATCGCCTTGCCAAATATCTCGCGCGTTTTGAGCTGAAATTCGAAGACGTGAGGAAAGGCGGCTAGCCGGCATCTCCTCGCCTGCATCTTGATTCCGATTCCGGATGTATCGACCGAATGACCTTGCAAGTAGCGGCAACCGTCCGACGCGAAATGCCGCCCATGTTTCTGGGTACGCTTCGTGCCTGTGTCTTCGGTATGGACAAGAGAGAAACTGGAGCGGGCGAAGGGATTCGAACCCTCGACCCCAACCTTGGCAAGGTTGTGCTCTACCCCTGAGCTACACCCGCTCAATCCGCATCGGTCCGGGGTAGTCGTTGGACCGTGGGCGCCGCCTCGTGGCGACGGGCGCTATATGGCCTAACGGATTTTCAAATGCAACAGGGAAATGACGGCGAAGCGAAGAAAAATTCCGATGTTCGCAGAAGTGGCGCGGAAAGGCCGCAAAAGTGGGGGTAGAGCGTCGGTTGTGAAGATTGCCAAACATTGTGGACGGACTTAATCAGGACGCCTCGACTTTCCCTATCCCCATCCGATGGATTGCCAGATGTCCGAAAATACCCCCAAGACAAGAGAAGAATTGTTCGCCTTCCTAGACGGGCTCGGCATCGCCCATAAGACCGTGGATCATGCGCCTGTTTTCACCGTGGCCGAATCAGTTGCGTTGCGCGACGCGATCCCCGGCGGCCACACGAAGAATCTGTTCGTCAAAGACAAGAAGGACAGGTATTTTCTGCTGACGGTGGAGGAGAATGCCGAGGTCGACCTCAAGCAGGTTCACACCATTATCGGGGGTTCCGGCCGGGTCTCCTTCGGCAGAGCCGAGAAGCTGATGGAGTATCTGGGTGTCATTCCGGGGGCGGTCACCGCCTTCGGCGCGATCAACGATGCCGGTGGGAACGTCACCTTCGTGCTGGATGCCGATCTGATGGAAGAGGAGATCGTCAATTGCCACCCGCTCTCCAACGATGCGACGACATCGATTGCGAGCGGCGACCTCGTCCGTTTCATGGAAGCGACCGGACATAAGCCGCTTGTCTTGAAAGTGACGTCCTGACATACGATTTTAGCGCTACAATGAGCCGGCAGGATCGGCGCGGCGGGAGATACCTATGAGCGGCAGCAACAACCCCTATAACGGTTCCTTCGGAAATCAGATGTCGGCAACGGCAAGCTTCGGCGCTCAGCCGGAACCGGCGGCTGCGGCCGGCAGCTACATCACTGACACGACCACCGCGAATTTCGGCAAGGACGTCATCGAGGCATCGCGCAAACAGCCGGTGCTGGTCGATTTCTGGGCGCCCTGGTGCGGTCCCTGCAAGCAGTTGACACCGGTTCTGGAGAAGGTGGTCAACGAAGCCAAGGGCCGAGTCCGGCTGGTCAAGATGAACATCGACGACCATCCCTCGATTGCCGGCCAGCTCGGCATCCAATCGATCCCTGCCGTCATCGCCTTCGTCAACGGCCGTCCGGCCGATGGCTTCATGGGCGCGGTGCCCGAAAGTCAGATCACTCAGTTCATCGACCGTATCGCCGGCCCGGCCGGTGCCGACGAGGCGGCCGAAATCGAAGCCGTGCTGACGGAAGCGGCGGAGCTTCTCGCCGCCGGCAACATCAACGAGGCGGCGCAGCTTTTCGGCGCGGTCATGCAGGCCGATCCCGAAAACGCCAAGGCGCTTGCCGGAATGGCCGAATGCATGATCGCCGCAAATCAGCACCAGCGGGCGCGAGAAACGCTGACCGATCTGCCGGAAGAGCTTGCGAAAGACGCCGGCATCCAGGCGGTGCTGAAGAAGCTCGACCAGATTGAAGAGGCCCGCAAACTTGGCGATCCCGTTGCGCTCGAGCGTGAGCTGGCTGCCAATCCTGATAATCACGAGGCGCGGCTGAAGCTCGCGAAGATCCTCAATGTCGAAGGCCGGCGCGAGGAGGCGGCCGATCATTTGCTGCTCATCATGCGCAAGGATCGCACCTTCGACGATGACGGCGCCCGCCGGCAACTGCTGCAGTTCTTCGAGGTCTGGGGTTTCAAGGATCCGGCGACGGTTGCTGCCCGGCGCAAGCTTTCGGCGATGCTGTTCTCCTAAGATCAATATCCGCCCTTGCGTTTTCGGGCGGGGGCACCACATTCTCGTCAGAACGGGCGTGCCCGTTACAAGAATGCGGGACGGTTTCATGCAAGTCGGTAATGCCAGATACCTGAAGCCGGGCGATCTGCCTGATGCGATCGCCGTCTTCCCCCTGACCGGGGCTCTCCTCCTGCCCGCCGGGCAGCTTCCCCTCAACATCTTCGAGCCGCGTTATCTGGCGATGCTGGATGCAGCACTCGCCGGGAACCGGCTGATCGGCATGGTGCAGCCGGCACTCGGCGAACATGAGGAGAAGGGCGGCGAGCACAGCCTCGCCACTGTCGGCTGCCTCGGTCGAATCACATCCTTCGCCGAGACCGGCGACGGCCGCTATATCGTGTCGCTGACCGGGGTGTGCCGCTTCCGGCTCCTCGAGGAGAAAGCGACCAGCGACCCGTTCCGCACCTTCCGGATCGCGCCGTTCATCGCCGACCTCTCGGCTGAGAACGAGGAGGAGGCGGTCGACCGCGTGGCGCTGCTGACCGCCTTCAAAGCCTATCTCGACGCCAATAAGCTGGAGGCCGACTGGGAGAGTGTCGAGCGGGCAAGCAACCTGACGCTCGTCAATTCGCTCGCCATGATGTCGCCGTTCGGGCCGGCTGAAAAGCAGGCGCTGCTGGAGGCGCCGGACCTAAAGACGCGGGCCGAGACGTTGATCGCGATTACCGAGATCGTCCTGGCGCGCGTCTTCGGTGACTCCGACACGGTTCTGCAGTAGACTTCGGTGATGGACGAAAAACTCAGCCGTGTCGACCCGAAGCTGCTCGAACTCCTGGTCTGCCCGCTCTCCAAAGGGCGGCTTTCCTATGATCGCGAACACAATGAGCTCGTGTCGCAAAAGGCGCAGCTCGCCTATCCGATCCGCGACGGCATTCCGATCATGCTGGTGTCCGAGGCTCGCCGGCTCGACGAATAGCCTCGTTAGATCCGCTTCAAATCGTTTGGCCGGCCAACAGTCGTGGATTGTTCTTCGCCGTCGTTCCCGCCGCCTGGCCGATGAAGAAGGATTTGAGGCGCGGCAGCCGGTCGACGATGCCAAGACCGACATCGCGGGCGATGCGGATCGGCATTGCGTCGTTGGAGAAGAGCCGGTTCAGAACGTCTGTGGTCACACCCATGCGGAAGGTGTCGAAGCGCCGCCACGTCTGGTAGCGCTCGAGAATATTGATCGAGCCGATATCGAGGCCGAGGCGGTCGGCCTCGACGATGGTTTCGGCGAGTGCCGCCACATCCTTGAAGCCGAGATTAAGGCCTTGCCCTGAGATCGGATGGATGCCGTGGGCGGCATCACCGGCCAGCGCGAAACGCGGCACGACGAAGGAGCGGGCGAGCGTCAGGCCGAGCGGGAAGGCGCGTTTGTCGCCGATAACCTTGAGCGCCCCGAGCTTATGACCAAAGCGACGTTCCAGCTCCTCCTCGAAGATCAGATCGTCGGCGGTGACCAGCCGGTCGGCATCATGTGTGCGCTCCGTCCAGACAAGCGAGGAGCGGTTGTTCCGGAGCGGCAGGATGGCAAAGGGGCCGGCCGGCAAAAAATGTTCCTCGGCGCAGCCGTCATGCGGCCGCTCATGTTCGACGGTCGCGACGATGCCGGACTGGCCGTAGTCCCAGGTGACGGTCCTGATGCCGGCGAGATCGCGCAGCTTCGAGCGCACGCCGTCGCAGGCAACCACCAGCCGGCAGTCCAGCGTGCTGCCGTCCGAAAGCGTGACGGTCACATGGCTGTCGTGCGTTTTGAGCTCCGTCGCGCCAAGTCCGTGGCGTATGTCGATGCCGAGCCGTTCGCAGGCGCCGCGAAGGGCTGCGACCATGGCGACATTCGGAACCATGTGAGCGAATGGCCGGCCTTCGGCCACTTCGCCGTCAAAGGTGAGGAAAACCGGGCGAACCGGATCGGAGGTCCGGGAATCCGTCACGATCATCTTGGTGATCGGCTGCGCTTCCGGCTCGATCTCGGTCCAGATGCCGAAGATTTCCAGCATCTTTGCCGCCGCCGCGATGACGGCGGAAGCGCGCGTATCGTTTTTCCAGACATGTTCGGGCGCGGCCTCGACAACCGTGACGTCCAGATGGGGTGCTGCCTGCTTGACCGCGACGGCCGCGGAAAGGCCGACATAACCCCCGCCCACAACCAGCATATCCAGCATCGCGCCGCTCCCGTACCTTGTACCTCAGATATGACCTATATAGATCATCGCAACTTCACTTCCTACCGCCGGGAGGCATACAAAATGACGCGCGAGACATCAGAACCTTCGGCGATGGAGAGGCTGCTTGCGACGCTCGATCTCGAACCGATCGAGGTCGATATCTTCCGCGGCCGCAGCCCCCAGGCCGGCTGGCAGCGGGTCTTCGGCGGGCAGGTGATCGGCCAGGCGCTGATGGCGGCGCAGCGTACCATCGAGGCCAGGCGTTTCGTTCATTCGCTGCACGCTTATTTCATGCGACCCGGCGATCCCTCGGTGCCGATCATCTACCAGGTGGAGCGCATTCGCGACGGATCGAGCTTCAACACAAGGCGTGTCGTCGCGATCCAGCACGGCAAGGCGATCTTCGCGTTGTCGGCTTCCTTTCAGGGAGAGGAGCCGGGTTTCGACCACCAGATCGTCATGCCTGACGTGGCGATGCCCGAAGAGCTGCTCGGCGAACAGCAAATCAAGGAGCAATATCTCGCACATGCGCCCGAAGCGATCCGGAAATACTGGGAGCGCGAGCGGCCGATCGAAATCCGCCCCGTTTCGCTGACCCATTATTTTTCCGACCGGAAGCTCGATCCCAGGCAGGACGTCTGGGTGCGCGCCACAGGTCCGGTTCCCGACGACCGGCTCTATCAGGCGGCGGTACTTGCCTATCTCTCCGACATGACGCTGCTCGACACGTCGCTTTATGCACACGGCACGTCCATTTTCGATCAAAGCCTGCAGGTGGCGAGCCTTGATCATTCGATGTGGTTCCACAGACCCTGCAAACTCGACGACTGGTTGCTCTATACGCAAGACAGCCCGTCGGCCTCTGGCGCCAGAGGGCTGACCCGCGGCAGCCTTTTTACACGGTCGGGCGTGTTGGTCGCTTCCGTTGCGCAGGAGGGCCTGATTCGGAAAAAGGCAGATGATTAAAAGACGTGCATATTTTTAAATTTGCGCATTATTTGTGCGCTTATTGGCCAATCATTTGCCTGTTTATTGGCGTTTCTTCATAAATTCTTTATATTTCAATATGTTATCCCGAGCCACGAATCTGGCACGTCCTTTGAATGTCTATCGCCGGTCGCTGTTCAGGAAGGTCAGCGGCAAGGAGAGTCGGCTCCGCGCCGAGGATAACGAAGGATGGGAAACCAGATGAAAATTGTGATGGCTATTATCAAGCCGTTCAAGCTCGATGAGGTCCGCGAAGCCCTTACGGCGATCGGCATTCAGGGCCTTACCGTAACCGAGGTAAAGGGCTACGGGCGCCAGAAGGGACATACCGAGATCTATCGCGGCACTGAATATGCCGTCAGCTTCCTGCCGAAGCTCAAGATCGAAATCGCGGTTGCATCGGAACTGGTCGACAGGGCGGTCGAGGCTATCGCGGCGTCGGCCAAGACCGGCCAGATCGGTGACGGCAAGATTTTCGTCTATTCGATCGATCATGCCGTGCGCATCCGTACGGGCGAAACCGATTCAGAAGCGCTGTAAAGAACGGCAGATCAAGGAGCTTAATTCCAATGTCAATTTCGAAGTTTTCCTCCACCTTTGCGCGGGCCAGCGCAGCAACGGCCGCGCTTTTCGCGCCTGCCGTCGCCTTTGCCCAGGAGGCTGCGCCCGCTGCTGCCGCCGCTGCTGCTCCTGCTCTCACGATGGACAAGGGTGACAATACCTGGATGCTCGTCTCGTCGGCGCTCGTCCTTCTGATGACCATCCCTGGCCTTGCGCTTTTCTACGGCGGTCTCGTGCGCGCCAAGAACATGCTCTCCGTGCTGATGCAGGTCTTCATGATCACAGCCGTCGTGGCACTGCTCTGGGTAACCTACGGCTATTCGCTTGCCTTCACCGACGGCGGCTCTCTGAACAGCTTCGTCGGCGGCTTCTCCAAGGCCTTCCTCGCCGGCGTCAACCCCTCGTCGCTGGTCGAGACCTTCTCGAAGGGCGTTGCGATTCCCGAATACACCTTCATCGTCTTCCAGATGACCTTCGCCTGCATCACGCCCGGCCTCATCGTCGGCGCCTTCGCCGAGCGCATCAAGTTCTCGGCCGTCATGCTCTTCGTCGTGCTCTGGGTCACCTTCATCTACTTCCCGATGGCGCATATGGTCTGGTTCTGGGGCGGTCCGAGCTCCTACACCTCGCCGGCCGGCCTGATCTTCTCTTACGGTGCAATCGACTTTGCCGGCGGCACGGTCGTTCACATCAATGCCGGTATCGCCGGTCTTGTCGGCGCCATCATGCTCGGTAAGCGCACGGGCTATAAGAAGGAAATCATGGCCCCGCATTCGATGACGCTGACCATGGTCGGCGCCTCGCTGCTCTGGGTCGGCTGGTTCGGCTTCAACGCCGGTTCCAACCTCGAAGCCAACGGCTATGCATCGCTCGCCATGATCAACACCTTCGTCGCGACGGCCGCCGCCGCCGTATCCTGGTGCATCGTCGAAAGCCTCGCCCGCGGCAAGGCTTCGATGCTCGGTGGCGCTTCCGGTGCCGTCGCCGGCCTCGTCGCCGTCACCCCGGCTGCTGGCTTTGCCGGGCCGATGGGCTCGATCGTTCTCGGCCTCATCGTCTCGCCGGTCTGCTACTTCTTCGTCGACGTCGTGAAGAACAAGTTCAACTACGACGACAGCCTTGACGTCTTCGGCGTCCATTGCATCGGCGGCATCATCGGCGCTCTCGGCACCGGCATCCTCGTCAACCCGGCGCTCGGCGGTGCAGGCATCGTCGACTATTCGACGGCCGATTTCGCCGCCACCTATGCCGGCACGGCAACTCAGGTCTTGAACCAGGCGAAGGGCGTTCTCACGACGCTCCTGTGGTCAGGCATCGGTTCGGCGATCCTCTTCAAGATCGTCGACGTCGTCATCGGCCTGCGCGTGAGCGTCGAAGCCGAGCGCGAAGGTCTCGACCTCGCGACCCACGGCGAAGCCGCCTATCACTCGTAACATCGGCTTTGGGCGCCCGGTATGAGGGCGCCCTGTATGGCCCGTCGCGGCGCTAACCATGAGCCGCTCTTGGCCCGAACCTTCAACGGTTCGGGCCTTTTTTCATTTCATCGCCGGGAATGGGCACGCCGGCACGCATGGTTAACATCGCTTTAACCCGACTCTGGTTAGGTAGAGCGGACGCATTTGGCATGGCGAGGCTTCGGCGATTCGCATGCCCTCAGGCATTGGACGGGTTAGACACATGGCAAGAAGCACGTCGCCGGCAATGGATGGCCGTCCGGATCGGTTCTCCTTCTCGGCATTCATGCTGCGGCAGATCCAGGCACTCATCGGCTTTGCGATCTTTCTGCTGCTGGCGTTCTCAGTCGCGGCGCTGGCGACATGGAACGTCGCCGATCCGAGCTATTCCTACGCTACCGCCAATCTGCCGACGAATATTCTCGGCTACAGCGGCGCTGCCTTTGCCGACATAGTCATGCAGTTCCTGGGGCTTGCCAGCGTCGTGTCCATACTGCCGATCGTCGCGTGGGCGCTGACGATGATCTCTGGCCGTCGCTTCGACCGTATCCCCGCCCGCATCGGCGCCTGGCTTGCCGGCTCTGTGCTTTCCTCAGCCGTCATCGGCTGTTTCCCGCCGCCGCTCACCTGGCCGATCCCGAACGGTATCGGCGGCGTCATCGGCGACATGATCCTGCGCTTTCCCGCACTTTTCGTCGGTGCTTATCCCACCGGCACTTTCGCCATGGTCGTCGGCTGCATCTTTGCAGTGCCGACCGCGTGGATGATGCTCTTTGCGTCGGGCCTTGTCGGCCGCAGCGAGGCGGATGACGAAATCGAGGACGATTATGTCGAGACGAGGAGCAAGGCGCGGGTCGTCGGAGACGAGGACGAGGAAGATGACGAGTCGCGCTGGGTTGCTTTCAGCGGCGCCATGACACATGCCTGGTACATGAGCCAGGGCCGGCTGCGCCGGCTCTTCGGCATGGGACCGCGCAAGCGACGCCAGGGCGATTTCGAGTCGCCCTATGATTTCAACGATGATGAGTTCGGCACGCTGAACGAACCGGTCCGCGCCAAAGCGCCGGCCGGCCGCGGGGAGCGCATGGAGCCGTCGATGGAACCGCGAGCGGCTTCGTCCCGCCGCGTCGCCGCCCCGCCGTCGCTTTCCATCGACGACGAGGATGAGGATGACGATCCGCCCTTCGACGCCGACATGCCGCCGCGCCCGGCCGACATTCTGCCCGACGATGATGACGATGACTGGATGATCCGCGCGCCGGCGAAAGCCGCCGGCAAGCCGGAGCCTCGCGTCGTGCCTGCGATCGCGCGTCCGAAGCCCGGCGCCCGTGGCGAGCGGGAAGCACAGGGTTCGTTCATTCGTCCGGAGGGGTTCCAGCTTCCCTCGATGCATTTGCTCGCTGAGCCCAGGAACGTGGTGCGAGATTCGACACTGTCGGCCGATGCGCTGGAGCAGAATGCCCGCATGCTCGAGGGCGTGCTCGAGGATTTCGGCGTCAAGGGCGAGATCATCCATGTCCGTCCCGGCCCCGTCGTCACCCTTTACGAACTGGAGCCGGCGCCCGGCATCAAGTCGTCGCGCGTCATCGGCCTGGCCGACGATATCGCCCGCTCGATGAGCGCCATTGCCGCCCGCGTTGCCGTCGTGCCGGGCCGCAATGCGATCGGCATCGAACTGCCGAACCAGACGCGCGAGACCGTCTATCTGCGCGAATTGATCGCGTCGCGGGATTTCGACGGCAGCAAGGCCAAGCTCGCCATGGCGCTCGGCAAGACCATCGGCGGCGAAGCCGTCATCGCCGACCTTGCGAAGATGCCGCACCTGCTCGTCGCCGGCACCACCGGTTCGGGCAAATCGGTGGCCATCAACACGATGATCCTGTCGCTGCTCTACCGCATGACGCCGGAACAGTGCCGGCTAATCATGATCGATCCGAAGATGCTCGAACTCTCCGTCTATGACGGGATTCCGCATCTGCTTTCGCCTGTCGTCACCGATCCGAAGAAAGCCGTCGTCGCGCTCAAATGGACGGTGCGCGAGATGGAAGAGCGCTACAAGAAGATGTCGAAGATCGGTGTGCGCAACATCGACGGCTTCAATACGCGCGTCGAACAGGCGCTGTCGAAGGGCGAGGTTATCTCCCGCACGGTGCAGACCGGCTTCGACCGCCATACCGGCGAAGCCATGTACGAGACCGAGGAATTCGACCTCAGGCCGATGCCCTATATCGTCGTCATCATCGACGAGATGGCCGATCTGATGATGGTTGCCGGCAAGGACATCGAAGGGGCGGTCCAACGCCTGGCGCAGATGGCGCGTGCGGCGGGCATCCACGTGATCATGGCGACGCAGCGACCGTCGGTCGACGTCATCACCGGCACGATCAAGGCGAACTTCCCGACCCGCATCTCCTTCCAGGTCACGTCGAAGATCGACAGCCGCACCATTCTCGGCGAACAGGGCGCCGAACAGCTGCTCGGCATGGGCGACATGCTCTACATGGCTGGCGGCGGGCGTATCCAGCGTGTCCACGGTCCGTTCGTTTCGGATGTCGAGGTGGAAGAGATCGTCTCTTACCTGAAGACGCAGGGTTCGCCGCAATATCTCGACGCGATTACCGCCGATGATGACGAGGACGGCGATTATGGCGGTGGCGGCCCGGCAGGCACGTCGAACCTTTCGGAATCGGAAGATCCCTATGATCAGGCCGTCGCCATTGTGTTGCGCGACGGAAAGGCTTCGACCTCCTACGTCCAACGCCGACTCGGTATCGGCTATAACCGCGCCGCCTCGCTGATCGAGCGTATGGAGAAGGAAGGCATCATCGGACCGGCCAACCATGCCGGCAAACGAGAAATCCTCGTTCCGACCGAGGGTGACATCCTCGACCGCTGAGACAAGCGCCATATATTTCTGGTGGGGCCGCTTTGGCGGAAACGTGATGGCATTAACGCCGGTCTCTTTTCGTGCGCCGATCGCAACGCCTTGAAGACGCCGCCTTTCGGCGGCATCCAGATCGCATAAAGGAGATTTAGATGCGTAACTCCGATTCCTTCCTCTCCGGCCTGGCGATGACGCGCCGCGATCTTCTCGGCGCTTGTGCCGTTGCTGCGGTCGCTAGCACGGTCCCCTTGGCCGCCATCGCGCAGGCGGCAGCGCCGGCCTCCGGCACGGCGCAGGCAATCGCCGATCATTTCTCCGGCGTGACGACGATGCAGGGCGAATTCGTCCAGTTCGGTCCGCGCGGCGAACAGACCGGCGGCAAGTTCTTTATCCAGCGCCCGGGCAAGCTGCGGTTCAACTATGACGACCCGTCGCCGATGAGGGTAATCGCCGACGGCAAGAATGTCGCCATCGGCAATAGCAAGCTCAAGACCTGGGATCTCTATCCGCTCTCCAAGACCCCGCTCAGCCTGCTCCTGGCGCAGCGTATCGACCTTTCCGCCGGCATGGTGAAGGGCGTGAAGGAGGAGTCGGACCTGACGACGATCTCGCTCGGCAACAATACGGTGTTCGGAAACTCGACCATCACCATGATGTTCGATCCGAAGACTTACGACCTGCGTCAGTGGACGATCACCGACAACCAGGGCAAGGATACGTCGGTGATGATCTTCAACGTCAAGACGGGCGTGCAGTTCGACGACCGCGTCTTTCGGGTGCCTTACGAAAGCATTCCGGGCACGGCGGCTTCACGCGACTGAATCCTTTTCGGTTGATCTCCGGCCGCTTTTGCAAGCGGCCGGTTCCCTCACGTGTGCCTTTGTTCTAAAGCCCTTTCATGAAAACGCGCCAGGGTCGAGCCACTGTTCTGTGGTTCGGCTGGCAGGCGTGATCGGATGCAAGAGGGCATGGGCATGGGCTTTTCAATCACCACCTGGAACATCAACTCGGTGCGGTTGCGCATGCCGATCGTTGAGCAGCTCGTTCTCAAGCACAGGCCGGATATTCTCTGCCTGCAGGAGACCAAGGTACCGAACGAGCTCTTTCCGGCCGCGCCGTTGCGGGCCATGGGTTACGATCACATCATCATCCACGGCCAGAAGGGCTATCATGGCGTGGCGATCGCCTCGCGCATCCCGCTGACGGAGGATCACCGGCAGGATTATTGCGGCGTCGGCGATGCCCGCCACATATCGGCGGTGTTCGAGCGCGGCAATCGCCGCATCCGGCTGCACAATTTCTACGTCCCGGCCGGCGGCGACGAGCCGGACCGCACGATCAATCCGAAATTCGGCCATAAGCTCGATTTCATCGAGGAGATGAAGCTCTTGAAAGCCAATGGCGAGGCCAATACGTCGGCCATCCTGGTCGGTGACCTCAATATCGCGCCACTGGAGCACGACGTCTGGTCGCACAAGCAGCTGCTGAAAATCGTCAGCCATACGCCTGTCGAAACCGACGGGCTGCTCGAGGTGATGAAACGCGGCGCCTGGCTCGATCTCATGCGCCAGCACGTGCCGGCCAGCGAGAAGCTTTACACCTGGTGGAGCTACCGCGCCAAGGACTGGGAGGCGGCCGACCGCGGCCGCCGACTCGACCATATCTGGTCGTCATCGGATCTCGGGCCGCATCTCCAGCGGATCGAGATCCTGAAGGAGGCGCGCGGCTGGGACCGGCCGTCGGACCACGTGCCGGTGACGGCGCATTTTGATTTCTGATGGCAATCAACTAAAGCGGTGGAACTGGCTTGCGGCCTTTGCCGCAAGTTCCGCCAGGTTGTCGCGGATGCGGTTTTCGATCAGCCGTGCCGCGTCGGGATATTCCTCGAGCAGCCGATGAAAGAGGGCGCGGGTGATGCGGATGATGCCGGTGTCCTCGCGTGCGATCGCGGTGAACTTGCGCTCCACCAGGGTGACCAGCGCCAGCTCGGAAATCAGTGTTCCCGGCCCGGCGACTGCCTCCGCCCGGTGCATGCCGTCGCTGCTCGTCGTGCTGAGTTCCAGACTGCCGCTCAAAATGACATAAGCGCTTTCGGCCGGCGAACCCTGACGAAACAGCATTTGGCCGGCGGCGATCATGCGCCGGTCGGCGCCGAAGGCGATCAGCCGCAACTGGTCCTCGCTCATGTCCCTGAACAATGGAAGCTGCGAGAGCAGATGAATGTCGTCAGTCAGCGCCATCAGGGCTTTTCGCCTTAGAGCAATTCCAGCAAAAGTGCCTGGCCTCTTGCCAGGCAATGCGTGAAACGCTTTTGCCGGGAACTGCGTGAAAACAAGAGATAGAGCATTCCGTGATTCGGAGAAAACGGAAATGCCCTAGGGTATGATCTTGTAGCCGCCGTTTTCCGTCACCAGGATTTCGGCATTGGACGGATCGCGCTCGATCTTCTGGCGCAGCCGGTAGACATGGGTTTCCAGCGTGTGCGTCGTCACGCCTGAGTTATAGCCCCAGACCTCTTCAAGAAGCACGTCGCGGGTGACGACCTTCTGTTCGGCGCGGTAGAGATAGCGGATGATCGCCGCTTCCTTTTCCGTCAGCCGGATCTTCTGGCCATTGTCGGTTGTCAGCAGCTTCTGACTCGGCTTGAAGAGATAGGGGCCGACGGTAAAGGTCGCGTCCTCGCTCTGCTCGTGCTGGCGCAATTGTACGCGGATGCGCGCAAGCAGCACGGCGAAGCGGAAGGGCTTGGTGACATAGTCATTGGCGCCGGCTTCGAGGCCGAGGATCGTGTCCGAATCGGTATCGTGGCCGGTCAGCATGATGATCGGCGCCTTGAAGCCGCCCTTGCGCAAGAGCTTCACCGCCTCGCGGCCGTCCATATCGGGCAGGCCGACATCCATGATCAAGAGGTCGACCGGCGTCGAACGGGCGGTCGCAACACCCTTGCCGGCGTTGGCTTCCTGCAGAACCGTGAATTCCTCATAAAGCGACAATTGCTCCGTCAGTGTCTGGCGAAGGTCCTCGTCGTCATCCACCAGAAGAATGGTTCGTGCGGTCATGCCGTTGCGTCCTCAAAGTTAAGTCCCCTAGTCCTACGCCAAATTGCAGCTTTGGCAAGGATCGGCCGGCGGGGCTGTTGCCCGGCAGGATTTCATATGATTTCAATTAAGTCCTCAAGCAATGCAAGACATGCGAGAAAAATGGAAAAAGCAAGGCGGAGCCAGCGGATGAGGTCATCCACCATCGTGGTGCGCCCGGCGCCGGGGAAGAAGAGCCGCGCGATCGTCCGCTTCGGCGCGATCACTGTGCCTGCCGCGATCGGCCGCTCCGGCCGCACCATCATGAAACGCGAGGGCGACGGCGCCACGCCGATCGCATCGATGAGGCTGATATCAGGCTTTCGGCGCGGCGAGCGGAACGGCCATCTTTCGACTGCACTTTCCCTACGCCGCATCCGCGCCGACATGCTCTGGTGCGACCAGCCCGGCAACGCCAACTATAACCGCCTTGTCCGGGCGCCGTTCGGCGCGAGCCATGAGGAGATACGGCGCAGCGACGGGCTCTACGATAT
Source organism: Rhizobium aethiopicum (assembly GCF_900094625.1). Classification (GTDB taxonomy): domain Bacteria; phylum Pseudomonadota; class Alphaproteobacteria; order Rhizobiales; family Rhizobiaceae; genus Rhizobium; species Rhizobium aethiopicum. Next base: position 65,710 of record NZ_FMAJ01000010.1, read on the forward strand.
CTGCCTGGTGATGGACTGGAACATCTCCTCGCGGGCGCGCAATCGCGGCTCGGCGATCTTCTTCCATCTCATCCGGCCAGGTTATGAGCCGACGGCGGGCTGCGTCGCCGTAAGCCTCAGCGACATGCGCCGCCTTCTGCCCCACCTTCGCAAGGGAACGATTGTCCGGGTGCTCTGATTGTTTTGCGGAAGCGCCCGCCTATATGCTTTTGGTGACCGAGCGCTCAGGCTGAAACGCGTTCAGGGACGTCCGTGGATCCGCGGGCGCAATTCATGCCCGTCCATTTTTCAAACTCCCGGAGATATATTGTGACCGCTCAACCCATCATCACTTTCCATGACGGACATTCCATTCCGCAGGTCGGCCTCGGCGTCTGGCAGACGCCGCAGGAGATTGCCGCGCCGACGGTGCGCACCGCCATTGCCGCGGGTTATCGCCATATCGATACGGCATCCGGCTACGACAACGAAGAGGGTGTCGGTGAAGGCATCCGCTCCTCCGGTCTCGACCGCAAGGACATCTTCGTCACCACCAAGCTCAGGAACACCGATCAGGGCTACGACAATACGCTGCGCGCTTTCGATGGCAGCCTGAAGAAGCTCGGTTCCGACTATGTCGACCTCTATCTCGTTCACTGGCCGTCGCCGCATCGCGGCCTCTACACCGAGACCTGGAAGGCCTTCGTGCGCATCCGGGAAGAGGGCCGGGCCCGCTCGATCGGCGTGTCGAATTTCTATCCCGAACATCTCGAGCGCATCATCGGCGAGACCGGCGTCGTTCCGGTCATCAACCAGATCGAGCTGCATCCCGACTTCCAGCAAAGGGCGGCGCAAGACGCTCACCAGAAGCTGAACATCGTCACGCAATCCTGGAGCCCGCTCGGACAAGGCAAGTTCATCTCGAACAAGCTCATTGGCGAGATTGCCAAGAAACATCAGAAGACGCCGGCCCAGGTGATCATCCGCTGGCACATCGATACCGGCCTCGTCGTCATCCCGAAGTCGGTGACGCCGTCGCGCATCGAGGAGAACTTCCAGGTGTTCGATTTCAAGCTCGATGCCGAGGACATGGCGGCGATCGCCACGCTCGACAGCGCCTCCGCCCGCATGGGGCCAGATCCGATGACGGCGTCCTTCTGATCGGAGTTGCGGTCAATACCGCCGATCGGCTGTCGACGCCGCAATGGAAGAAGCCGCCCGATGCGCTGAGACGCACGGGCGGCTTTCTGTTTCATGCCGTCGAACGGGTCAGTTCCACTCGCGGATATCGACGAAGTGCCCGGCGATCGCGGCGGCGGCCGCCATGGCCGGAGATACGAGATGCGTACGGCCCTTGAAGCCCTGGCGGCCTTCGAAGTTGCGGTTGGACGTGGAGGCGCAACGCTCGCCCGGCTTCAGGCGGTCGTCGTTCATGGCGAGACACATGGAGCAGCCCGGCTCACGCCAGTCGAAGCCGGCGGCCTTGAAGATCTTGTCGAGGCCTTCGGCTTCCGCCTGTTCCTTGACGAGGCCGGAACCCGGAACGATCATGGCGTTGACGGTCGAGGCGACGGTCTTGCCCTCGACGACCTTGGCGACGGCGCGCAGGTCTTCGATGCGGCCGTTGGTGCAGGAACCGATGAAGACACGATCAATGCTGATATCGGTCATCGGCGTGCCTGGCTTCAGGCCCATATAGTCAAGCGCACGCCACTTGGAGGCACGCTTCGTCTCGTCCTGGATTTCATCCGGGTTCGGCACGGTGCCCTGAACGGAGACGACGTCCTCAGGCGAAGATCCCCAGGAGACGATCGGCGGCAGTTCGGCGGCGTTGAGCTTGACGATCCGGTCGAAATGAGCGCCTTCGTCTGATTTCAGCGTCTTCCAATACGCGATCGCCTGTTCGAGCGCCTCGCCCTTCGGCGCGCGCGGCTTGCCCTTGATATATTCGAAGGTGATCTCGTCAGGGGCGATCAGGCCGGCGCGGGCGCCGCCTTCGATGGACATATTGCAGATCGTCATGCGGCCTTCCATCGACAGAGCGCGGATCGCTTCGCCGGCATATTCGATGACGTAGCCGGTGCCGCCAGCAGTGCCGATCTCGCCGATAATGGCGAGAACAATATCCTTGGCGGTGACGCCTGCCGGCAGCTGGCCATCGACCTGCACCAGCATGTTTTTGGCCTTTTTCTGGATCAGCGTCTGGGTGGCGAGAACGTGCTCGACCTCAGACGTGCCGATGCCGTGAGCGAGCGAGCCGAAGGCGCCATGCGTGGAGGTATGGCTGTCGCCGCAAACGATTGTCATGCCGGGCAGGGTGAAGCCCTGTTCCGGCCCGATGATGTGGACGATGCCCTGGCGCTTATCGTTTTCGGAATAATATTCGACGTTGAATTCGGCGGCATTCTTGGCGAGCTGCTCGACCTGAATGCGGCTTTCCTCGTTCTTGATGCCGAGATGGCGGTCGGCCGAGGTCGGAACGTTGTGGTCGACGACAGCAAGCGTCTTCTCCGGGGCGCGGACCTTGCGGCCGGACATGCGCAGGCCTTCGAAAGCCTGCGGCGAGGTTACTTCGTGGACCAGGTGGCGGTCGATGTAGAGAAGACAGGTTCCGTCTGCCTGCTCGTCGACGAGATGATCGTCCCAGATCTTGTCGTAGAGGGTACGCGGTGCGCTCATGGCGTTAAGTCCGTTTTTGAAAGCTTTGGAAAATCGGAAAAAGCGGATCAGGCTCCGCCGGCCGTCATTCGATCAACGAAGTCGGCTGTTGAGCGCACCGGATACGCAAGCAAAGAACCGTGCCGGCAGGCGATAATGATCCTGCAGCACGAAAATATGCGCACCAATGCAACTGAACTTGGATTCCATGGCGCTGGATATAGCGATTTTCGATCGAAACGGCAATTCGAATCGTGAGGCGCCTTACCGTCGCGGCATCTGCTTCATCTTCTTCTCGATCCGCCGCAGCGCCAGCGATAGGCCGATCGTCAGGATCAGGTAGATATAGGTGACGATCGAATAGGTCTCGAAGAAGCGAAAAGAGCCGGAGGCATAGACCTTGCCCATTTGCGTGATGTCGGCGACGCCGAGAACGGAAACGAGGGAGGAATCCTTCACCATCGAAACGAAGTCGTTGGAGAGCGGCGGGAAGATCACCCTGATCGCCTGCGGGAAGACGACAAGCCGGAAGCGGCGGTAGCGCGACAGACCGAGCGACTTGGCTGCCTCGATCTGGCCGATATCGACCGATTGGAAGCCGGCGCGGAAGATTTCCGCAATGAACGAGGAATAGCCGATCATCAGTGCGATGATGGCGCGCCACATCAGCGACAGGTCGCGCACGAGGATCGGCTCGGCAATACCTGATTTCACCAAGGGTGTGATCATGAGGTTATAGGCCGTCACGAGACCGGGTGCGCCGACGAAGGCGACGTAGAAAAGCAGCACCAGGATGGGGATGCCGCGGATGATCTCGATGTAGAAGCGGGCGATCTGGCGCAGCACGATACTGTCGGACAGGCCAAGCAACGCGATGCCGAGACCAAGCACTGTCGCCAGCATAAAGGCGACCAGTGTCACGAACACGGTAATGCCGGCGCCATTGACGACGGTCCGGAAGACCTGCGTGTAAATGTCGTTGGTGACGATGACGACGGCGAGTACTACGCCTATCAGTATGAGGAGGGCCAGCCACCAGGGGCGGTCTTCCTTCTCCTGTCGCGGGAATGGTTGCGGCGCCATTGCTCGGGGGATTATTCGCCCATCTTGTAGTCGAGGAACCACTTCTTGTTCAGCGCATCGAAGGTGCCCTCCGCCTTCAACGCGGCGATGGCGGCATTGACGGGGGCGACGAGATCCGAACCCTTCGGGAAGATGAAGCCGAAGTCTTCGGTGCCGAGCGGTTCGCCGACCACCTTCAGGGCGCCGTTCGAGGAATCGACGTAGCCCTTGGCAGCGACGCTGTCGGTCAGGACTAGATCGACGTCGCCGGTCTTCAGGGCCTGAACGGTTGCGCCGAAGGTTTCGAAAAGCTTGATCCGCGGGTTCTGTTCGTTGCCGTCGAGGATTTCATAGACGGCGGTGTAGAAAGGCGAAGTACCCGGCTGGGCGCCGATCAGGCCGTCGTTGAAGGCGCCAAAGGACTTGGCATCGGTGAAGCGTTTTTCGTCGCCGCGCACCAGCATGAACTGCTGCGAGCGCATGTAGGAATCGGAGAAGTCCACCTTCTGCTTGCGGTCGTCCTTGATGGTGATGCCGGTCATGCCGATGTTGTACTGGCCGTCGGAAACCGCCTGGATCATCGCGTCCCAGCTGGTGTTCTGGTATTCGACCTTGAAGTTCAGCCGCTTGGCGATCTCGTTCATCGCATCATATTCCCAGCCGATCGCCTTGCCCGATTTCGGATCGACGAACTGCAGCGGCGGATAGGCATTTTCGGTAACGACGACGACGCTCTTGCCGCCAAGATCGGGCAGTTCGGCGGCCGATGCGGTCAGGGGCAGAAGAGCAAGGGCGGCAAAGCCAGCAAGAACGGTACGACGGAACAACATTGAACGGTTTCCCAAATTGAACGGCAAAAACTGTCACGGAAGATAGGTGTGAGGCAAGGCCGCCGGCTGCATGGGGGCGCAAAAAATAGAAAAGGCGGCCCGAAGACCGCCTTTCCACAAACAGAATTTTGCGCAGATATTATTCTGCTGCAGCTTCCGCTGCGGCAGCTGCTTCAGCAGCAGCCTTGGCTTCCGCAGCTTCGGCTGCTGCCTTCTCGGCGGCGAGCGCCTGGGCGGCTGCGACCTTCTCGGCTTCGATGCGTGCCTTTTCCTCGGCGACAGCGGCGCGCTCGGCGTCGTTGAGCTTGCGGGCGCGAACGCCGGTGTCTTCAACGATACGAGCGGACTTGCCGCGACGGTCGCGGAGGTAATAGAGCTTGGCGCGACGGACCTTACCGCGGCGAACGACGTCGACGCTTTCGATCATCGGCGAGTAAACGGGGAATACGCGCTCGACGCCTTCGCCGTAGGAGATCTTGCGGACGGTGAAGTTTTCCTGCAGGCCGCCGCCGGAGCGGGCGATGCAGACGCCTTCGTAGGCCTGCACGCGGGTACGGTTGCCTTCCGTGACCTTCACGTTGACGCGGACGGTGTCGCCCGGGGAGAATTCGGGGAGGGTGCGCTTGGCTTCGATCTTGGCGGCCTGTTCGGCCTCAAGCTGCTGAATGATGTTCATCGTCTTAACCTTTGGTTCTTCTGAAACAGCCAGAGCGCTCGACACGGATCCTTTGGTCTCGCCTCAGGATTTTGCCCTTTCAGGGCTGGAGCGGATTCGCCATTCTTTGTTTGCTGGCAGACGGGGCTAACCCCATTTCCGCGTGCGCCAATACACCATAGGCCGGGGCTTGTCATCCCTCGCGCGACGTTTTTGTGAAAAGGCCGGCGGAATCGGCCGTTTTTCTCGTCTTACAGGGCCGCGCATCGTTCAGATGCGCAAAAGGACGCTGCAACACTTTGAATCCGCGCATCGTCCTTTGCAAAATCGATTAGGACTTTTGGGCGGATGCGCCGGCCCTTTCGAGCAGATCCGGCCGTCGCTCCCCAGTCAGCCGCAACGCCTCCTGGTGACGCCATTTCTCGATGGCGCCGTGGTTGCCCGACGTCAGAATCGCGGGAATGTCGCGCCCTTCCCATTCCTGCGGCCGGGTATAATGCGGATGTTCGAGCAGCCCGCCTTCGAAACTTTCGTGCAGGCCGGAAAGGTCATTGCCCATGACGCCAGGCAGAATGCGGATGATCGCATCGAGCAGGACCAGCGCGGCCGGCTCGCCGCCCGACAGCACATAGTCGCCGATCGAGACCTCTTCCAACCCGCGCGCCTCGATCACCCGCTGATCGACGCCCTCGAAGCGACCGCAGACGATGATGACGCCGTCACCCGCCGCGAGTTCGCGCACGCGCTGCTGCGTCAACGGCCGGCCGCGCGGGCTCATCAGCAGGCGCGGACGGGCGTCGTCTTGCGAAGCACTGTCGATCGCGCGAGCGAGCACATCGGGTTTCAGCACCATGCCGGCGCCGCCGCCAGCCGGGGTGTCGTCGACGGTGCGGTGCTTATCGGTGGCGAAGTCGCGAATCTGCACCGCATCCAGCGACCATTGCCCGCGCTCCATCGCCTTGCCGGCGAGGGAAAAGCCGAGATGCCCCGGAAACATTTCAGGATAGAGCGTTAGCACGCTCGCCCGGAAGGCCATCGGCGTCACTTCTTCTTTTTCGGCTTATCGGGGGTGAATTGCGAAAGCTCGGGGTCGTCGACCAGTCCGGCCGCCAACGGATCGATCAGCAGCGTCCCGGCTTCGAGATCGATCTCGAGCACAGAGGCTTCGGAGAAGGGAATGAGAACCGGGCGTTTGCCCGGGCCCTTGAGCTCCAGGAGATCGCCGGCGCCGAAATCGAAAACGCCGGTGACCATGCCGTAGCTGACGCCCTTGTCATCAAGCGCTTCGAGGCCTTCGAGATCGGCATAGTAGAATTCGTCGTCCTCAAGCTCTTCGTCGGGCAGGTTGTCGCGCTCGATATAAAGTTCCAGCCCGTTCAGCGCCTCGGCGGCGTTGCGGTCGTTGATGCCGCGGAAACGAACTACGACGACGTTTTTCGTCTCGCGGATTTCGAGGACTTCGAAGCTGCGTCCGTCCATGCTGTGCAGATGGCCGTAATCGCCGAGCGCGGCCGGATCGGCCGTATAGGCCTTGGCGCGCACTTCGCCGCGCAGGCCTTGCGCGCCGCCGATCGTCGCCATCAGAACGGGGTTTTCGAGCTTTGTCATGGGTTCCTTCATGTGAAGCCGGAAAGACAGGCTTCTCATAAACGAAGTGCGGGCGATTGGAAACGAAAACGGGCGGCATGTCGCCATGCCGCCCGCTCGATCGACGGATGTCCCGATTATTCCGCGGCGTCGGCAGCAGCAGCTGCGGCGTCGGCGATCTTCTGAGCCTTTTCGGCGGCACGCTCCTGGGCGCGCTTGCCAGGCTTTGCCTTGACCGGGTTGTTCTTGGCTTCGCGCTTGGCAACGCCCGCTTCGTCGAGGAAGCGCAGAACGCGGTCGGTCGGCTGGGCGCCGTTGTCGAGCCAATGCTTGATGCGCTCGGCGTTCAGCTGAACGCGCTTCTCGTCGTCCTTGGCGAGCATCGGGTTCCAGGAGCCGAGGTTTTCGAGGAAGCGGCCGTCACGCGGGCTGCGCGCATCGGCGAGAACGACGTGGTAGTACGGACGCTTCTTGGAGCCACCGCGGGCGAGACGAATTTTCAGTGCCATGTTCTTTACTCCTTAGGCTTTTCTTGACCGCTTCGTAGGGCGGTATGGTTATCGGGCTGCGGCGCTCTGTTCAGCGTGGTCCGCAGCGATCTGCTCATGATGCCGGATGACTTCCTTGATGACGAAGTTCAGGAACTTCTCGGCGAAATCCGGATCCAGATTGGCGGCTTTCGCCAGCTGGCGAAGGCGTTCGATCTGGTATTCCTCGCGCGCCGGGTCGGCCGGCGGCAGATTATATTTGGCCTTCAGCACGCCGACCTCTTTGGTGCAGCGGAAGCGTTCGGCCAGCATGTGCACGAGAGCGGCATCGATATTGTCGATCGACTGACGATAGCTCGCGAGCTGGGCTTTGACTTCTGGATCAATCATGGGGCAAGCGATCCTTTCACTTCTTCTTCGGCAGGCCGGGCAATCCCGGGAAACCACCGCCAAGACCCGGCAGCTTGGCGCCGCCGAGGCCCGGCAAACCACCCGGCAGACCGCCGAGACCGGGCATACCCCCACCCGGCTTTCCGAGCCCCGCCGCTTCCGCCTGCTTCTGCAGGGCTTCGAGCTGACGGGGATCGATATTCGAGAGATCGGGCATGCCGCCCATGCCGCCGCCGCCAAGCCCCATCTTGCCGGCAAGGCCGCCCATCATCTGCTTCATCAGGCCGCCTTTGCCCTTGCCGCCCATCATCTTCATCATGTCGGCCATCTGGCGGTGCATCTTCAGAAGCTTGTTGATGGCGGCGGCATCGGTGCCGGAGCCCGCGGCGATGCGCTTCTTGCGCGAATGCTTGAGCAGGTCGGGATTGGCGCGCTCGGCCCTGGTCATCGACTGGATGATGGCGATCTGGCGGCCGAAAAGCTTGTCGTCGAGACCGGCGGCGGCCATCTTGTCCTTCATGCCGGCCATGCCGGGCATCATGCCCATGATGCCGCCCATGCCGCCCATCTTCTGCATCTGGCGCAGCTGGTCGGCGAGGTCGTCGAGGTCGAATTTGCCCTTGGCCATCTTGGCGGCCATGGCGGCCGCCTTCTCGGCGTCGATGTTTTCGGCCGCGCGCTCGACGAGCGAAACGATGTCGCCCATGCCGAGGATGCGGTCGGCGATGCGGCGGGGATGGAATTCCTCAAGCTCGCTCATCTTTTCGCCGACGCCGATCAGCTTGATCGGCTTGCCGGTGACGGCGCGCATCGAAAGGGCCGCACCGCCGCGGCCGTCGCCGTCCATGCGGGTCAGCACGAGGCCGGTGATGCCGACGCGTTCGTCAAAATTGCGGGCGAGGTTGACGGCGTCCTGGCCGGTGAGGCTATCGGCGACCAGCAGGATTTCATGCGGGTTCGACTTTTTCTTGATGTCGGCCATTTCGACCATCAAGGGCTCGTCGATATGGGTGCGGCCGGCGGTGTCGAGAATGACGACGTCGTGGCCACCAAGCTTGGCCGCCTGCACGGCGCGGGCGGCGATATCGGTCGGCGACTGGCCTGCGATGATCGGCAGCGTGTCGATATTGGTCTGGGCGCCGAGCTGGCGAAGCTGCTCCTGGGCTGCCGGACGGCGCGTGTCGAGCGACGCCATCAGCACCTTCTTCTTGTCGCGCGTCGACAGGCGATTGGCGATCTTGGCCGTCGTCGTCGTCTTGCCCGAGCCCTGCAGACCGACCATCATGACGACCACCGGGGCCGGTGCATGCAGGTCGATGCCCACGCCTTCGCCACCGAGCATCTCGATCAGTTCGTCATGGACGATCTTGACGACCATCTGGCCGGGCTTGATCGACTTCAGGATCTCGGCGCCGACGGCCTTTTCACGCACGCGGTCGGTGAAGGAACGCACGACGTCGAGCGCGACGTCGGCCTCCAGCAGCGCACGGCGAACCTCCCGCAGCGCTGCGGAAACATCGGCTTCCGAAAGCGCGCCACGGCCTGTCAGTCCATTCAGAATGGATCCAAGACGGTCCTGGAGGTTTTCAAACATCGGCTCTTCCTTATACGTTTCGGGCGGGTTCGATATGCCCGGAAACGTCGTGCTTTTCCGTGACGAAAACAAGACGCAAAGCCAAAAAGCACCCGAGGGCGCATCGCGCTGTCGGGTGTTGACCTCCGGGATCTCGAAGTCCCGGTCGGCGGCTCGGAGTCATGCGGCTCGTCGCGGATTGGGCGCGATAAACAGGAAAGCAGCGGGAAAGTCAAGGCGAATGCGGAGAGACGACCGCATGGGGGCTTTCGAAGCCATGCGACAGGGTGCGAGACGTTATAATTTCCGCTCGAAGTCCAAATTAGCTATACAGCCCCGTTGCAAAATATTCGGCTTACGATTCTACTTTCTTCTTAAGTGCATCCTGTAAAAATGATTCGTGAATATCCTTGATGCCGGATGATCCGGCGGAGATATCGAATGATCAATCCCGATATTGAAAGTTGGGCGCTGGCACGGGCCCATAATATTGTCCTGAACGAAGGCCTTAGTCTTGCAAAAGCGGCACAGGATCTGGACCGCAAACGGTCCCGCTCGCTGGTCTACGAGCTCCGAAAGGTCATTACCGCCGCCATCGTCGAGGCGCATTCAGCGTCGTTCGAGCCCGCGGCGAGCAAGATGGAAGCCGGACTGCCTGAAGCCTCGGCCGGCTGCAACGCCTGCATGACACCCACCCACTGGTAATTCCTTAGCGTTTCCGCCATATACAGCGGAAAGACGGACGGAATGATACCATGAGCGCAACGGTCGAATTCGCGAGGATGAACGGGCTTGGCAACAAGATCCTGGTCGTCGACATGCGCGGGCGGGCGGACAAGGTGACGCCCGCAGCGGCGGTGGCGCTCAATGCCGATCCTGAGACCGAGTTCGACCAGATCATGGCGATCCATGATCCGAAGGCCGACGGCACCGATGCCTTTATCGATATCCTGAACTCCGACGGATCGAAGGCGCAGGCTTGCGGCAACGGCACACGCTGCGTCGTGCAGGCGCTTGCCGCCGAGACCGGAAAGAAGGCCTTCACCTTCCAGACGGTCGCCGGCATTCTCAATGCCGTCGAACACGAGGATGGGACAATCTCCGTCGATATGGGCAGGCCGGTCTTCGATTGGGATAGGATCCCGCTGGCGGAAGAATTTCACGACACCAGCCGGATCGAGCTGCAGATCGGGCCGATCGACAGTCCGGTGCTGCATTCGCCATCGGCGATGTCGATGGGCAATCCGCATGCGATCTTCTGGGTGGACAGGGACGTGATGTCCTATGATCTCGCCCGCTTCGGGCCGTTGCTGGAAAACCATCCGATGTTTCCCGAGCGTGCGAATGTCACGCTGGCGCAGGTGACCTCGCCGACATCGTTGACGACGCGCACCTGGGAGCGCGGCGCGGGGCTGACGCTTGCCTGCGGCTCGGCCGCCTGTTCCGCCGCCGTCAGTGCGGCGCGCACCGGTCGCACCGGCCGCAAGGTGACGATCAATGTGGCGAGCGCCAAACCGCCGGCGACACTTTCGATCGAATGGCGCGAGCGTGACGATCATGTCGTCATGACCGGGCCGGCGGAATGGGAATGGTCCGGCCGGGTCGATCCCTCGACCGGTCTCTGGTCGCACGACGGTCCCCGAGAGGTCGAAGCGCAGTGAGCGGTGTCGAGGTCATTACCTTCGGCTGCCGCCTCAACACATATGAATCCGAAGTGATGAAGGCGCAGGCCGAAAAGGCCGGGCTCAACAACGCCATCCTGGTCAACACCTGTGCGGTGACCGGCGAGGCGGTGCGCCAAGCCCGTCAGGCGATTCGCCGGGCGCGGCGCGACAATCCGCACGCCCGCATCATCGTCACCGGCTGCGCCGCGCAAACCGAAAAACAGACGTTCGCCGCCATGGCGGAGGTCGACGCGGTGCTCGGCAACGAGGAAAAGCTCGCAAGCGCCTCCTATCGCAGCCTACCGGATTTCGGCGTTTCGGCCGAAGAGAAGCTGCGCGTCAACGATATCATGAGTGTCAAGGCGACGGCGCCGCAGATGGTCAGGCACATCGACGGCCATGTGCGCGCCTTCATCCAGGTGCAGAACGGCTGCGACCACCGCTGCACCTTCTGCATTATCCCCTATGGCCGCGGCAATTCCCGCTCGGTGCCGATGGGCGCGGTCGTCGACCAGGCCCGCAAGCTCGTCGACAGCGGTTATCGCGAGATCGTGCTGACCGGGGTCGACGCCACCAGCTATGGCGGCGATCTGCCGGGCGCGCCGACGCTCGGGCTGCTGGCGAAGACGCTGCTGAAGCAGCTCCCGGATATTCGCCGCCTCAGGCTTTCCTCGATCGACAGCATCGAGGCAGACGCTCATCTGATGGACCTCATCGCCGACGAGCCGCGTTTCATGCCGCATCTGCATCTGTCGCTGCAGCATGGCGACGATATGATCCTGAAGCGGATGAAGCGCCGGCATTCGCGCGCCGATGCGCTGCGTTTCATCGAGGAGGCGCGCCGGCTTCGCCCCGAAATGAGCTTTGGCGCCGATATGATCGCCGGTTTCCCCACCGAAACGGAAGAGATGTTCGCCAATGCCGTGCGGCTCGCCGAAGAGGCTGGTATCGCGCATCTGCATGTTTTTCCCTACAGCCCGCGTCCAGGCACGCCGGCTGCGCGCATGCCGCAACTCGACCGGTCGCTGGTCAAGGATCGCGCCGCACGGCTGCGCGCGACTGGACATAGGCTGCATCAATCCCATCTCGATGGCATGGTCGGAACCCGGCAGTGGCTGCTTGTCGAAAACAACGGCCTGGCGCATACGGAGAATTTCACGCTGGTCGCTGCCGCCGGGCTTCGTCCCGGTGAACTTGTGCCGGGGACGATCACCGGCCACAATGGCAAGCACCTCGACATGCAATTGACGGCCGCGGCGGCCTGACTTTTACGGAATCCCCATGGCGCTCAGTTTCATTAAAAAGGTCTTCACCTTCGGCAAGCCGGCTGACACGCCTGTGCCAGAGCCTGTGGAACGGGAGCTCGAGCCGCGCTCGCGCGACGAAGACCTGCCGATTGCGGATGATCCGGTTCTTCCCGAGGAAATGGATACGGCCGGCGGACCGGCTGCTGATATTGACGAGGGCGGGGTCGAGGAGACTGTTGCTGATGTCGAACCCTCGATCCTGCCGACTGCGGACCAGCTGAGCGATATCGGCGTCGTGCCGCTTTCATTGCTGGAGGCCGAGGCGGCAGCGGAAGTGCAGGCCGAAATCCAGGCGCCCGTCGAAACCGTTGCGGAAATACCCCCCTCCGTCTCTCCGGGACATCTCCCCCAAAAGGGGGGAGATCGTTCGGAGCTCAAGGCGCCGGCTCCGATCGAGGAGACCGCGGAAGCCGCAGACGCGCTTCCGGAAGAGATTTCGCCCGAGCTTGATGTGGAGCACGAGATTGCCGTTCAGCCGATCTCCCCTCCTGTGGGGGAGATGCCCGGCAGGGCAGAGGGGGGTATCACACCCGCCGAGCCTTCGGAGACGACCGCGGAACGGCCGAAGGCTGAATCTCCCATTCTCCCAAAAGGCTTCGCAACCGCCCCGAAGGTCGCCGAACCCGAACCGGTTGCCCTGCAGCCGAAACTCAGCTGGTTCCAGCGCCTGCGCAACGGCCTCGCGCGCACCTCCTCGCAACTGACCGGCCAGATCACTGCGCTCTTCACCAAGCGCAAGCTCGACGACGAGACGCTGCAGGATCTCGAGGACCTGCTGATCCAGGCCGACCTCGGCGTCGAGACGGCGCTGCGCGTAACCGATACGCTGGCGTCCGAGCGCTATGGCAAGGATGTGACCGGCGAGGATGTCAGCCGTATCATGGCGTCCGAAATCGCCAAGGTTTTGAAGCCTGTCGCCAAGCCGCTGCAACTCGATCTCTCGCACAAACCTCATGTCATCCTCGTCGTCGGCGTCAACGGCACCGGCAAGACGACGACGATCGGCAAGCTGGCTGCGAAGCTCTCCGGCGCCGGGCTGAAGGTGATGCTGGCTGCCGGCGACACGTTCCGAGCGGCGGCGATCGAGCAGCTGAAGATCTGGGCCGAGCGCACCAATTCCGAATTCATCGGCACCAAGCTCGGGGCTGACGCCGCCGGCCTTGCCTATGACGCCTTCGAACAGGCCAAGGCGAAAAAATGCGACGTGCTGATCGTCGATACGGCCGGCCGGCTGCAGAACAAGGCCGAACTGATGGCCGAGCTCGAGAAGATCGTGCGCGTGCTCGGCAAGCTCGATCCCGATGCGCCGCACACCGTGCTGCAGACGCTCGACGCCACGACCGGTCAGAATGCGCTGAGCCAGGTCGAGATTTTCCGCAATGTCGCCGGCGTCAACGGTTTGATCATGACCAAGCTCGACGGCACCGCCCGCGGCGGCATCCTCGTCGCGATTTCCGCCAAGCACAAGCTGCCGGTCTATTTCATCGGCGTCGGCGAGGGTGTGGACGATCTGGAGCCGTTCGAGGCCGAGGATTTCGCCCATGCCATTGCCGGGCTCGGGCAATGATGCCACAGATATGCCGCCGAAAGCCTGCAAGGGACGGTCGGGAAACGGGTTTTCAGCAATAGCAGGTTTGAAGAACGCATGACTACCGAAAGCGATATCACCCCGAGCGCGGCCGACCGCCATCATCCGATGCTGAAACTGGCACTGGAACTCGGGCCGCTGATGATCTTCTTTTTTGCCAATCTGCGCGGTCAGTGGCTGGTGGAAAGATTTCCCGCCCTTTCCGAACTGGGCGGCCCACTGTTCGTCGCGACAGGGCTTTTCATGGCCGCGACGGTGATTTCGCTTGTGGTTTCGAAGATCGTGCTCGGCCATCTGCCGATCATGCCGTTCGTCTCCGGCATCGTCGTCGTCATCTTCGGCTCGCTGTCGATCTGGCTGCAGAACGAGACCTTCATCAAGATGAAGCCCACCATCGTCAACACGCTCTTCGGGGTGGCGCTGCTCGGCGGGCTTGCATTCGGCAGGTCGCTGCTCGGCTACGTCTTCAACGCCGCCTTCCAGCTCGATGCCGAAGGCTGGCGCAAACTCACCAGCCGCTGGGGCGTCTTCTTCCTGTTCCTCGCTGTGCTGAACGAAGTTGTCTGGCGCAATTTTTCGGATGATACCTGGGTCGCCTTCAAGGTCTGGGGCACAATGCCGATCACCATCATCTTCACGCTGGCGCAGATGCCGCTGGTGCTGAAGCATAGCGTCAATCTGGAAACGGGCAGCGAAAAGTGAGCGCAGCGGACGCCGAATATCGCGTAAGACAGCAGACCTTCTGGTTGGTCGCCTGTCTCGCCGTTCTAGTTGCCCAGGTCGTCGCCGAATATCTGATGGGTCGCGTGCCGATCTGCGCCTGCGGCTATGTCAAGCTGTGGGAGGGCGGGGTCAATACCAGCGGCAATTCGCAGCATCTGTCGGACTGGTACACCCCGTCGCATATCATCCACGGCTTCCTGTTCTACGGCCTCGCCCACTTGGTCCTGCGCCGCAAGCCGCTGGCGGCAAAGCTGCTGCTGGCGCTGTTCATTGAAGCCAGTTGGGAACTGCTGGAGAATTCGCCTCTCATTATCGACCGCTACCGCACGGCGACGATCGCGCTCGATTATTACGGCGACAGCATCCTGAATTCGGCGATGGACACCGTCTTCATGTGCCTCGGCTTCTTCTTCGCCTGGCGCGCGCCGGTGGCGCTGACAGTGGCGATCGCCATCTTTTTCGAGATTTTCACCGGTTACGTGATCCGCGACAACCTGACGCTCAATGTCGTGATGCTGATCTGGCCGGTGGAGGCGATCAAGGTCTGGCAGGGTGGGGGTTGATTCCGCATTGCGGGAGGCCCCTCTCCCAAGAGAAACTTACGAGGCCGGCTTCCCCAACGCCTTTTCCATCGCCGGAAATAGCCCTTCCTTGAGGCTGATATCATCGAAGGGGCCGACCCGCTTGTAGAGGATGGTGCCGTCGGGGCCGACCAGATAGCTTTCCGGAATGCCGTAGACGCCCCAATCGATCGCCGCCTTGCCGTTCGGATCGACGCCGATCGCCTTAAAGGGATTGCCGAGTTCGCCGAGGAAGCGGAGCGCGTTCTCGTTCTTGTCCTTGTAATTGATGGCGACGATGTTCAGTCGGCCATCTTTCGCCAGTTCCTTCAGAATAGGATGCTCGTCGCGGCAGGGGATGCACCAGGAGGCGAAGACGTTCACGAGGGTCAGCTTGCCGATGATCGCCGCGTCGGTCAGCGGCGGCAGGTTGGCGCCTTCGAGCGGTGGAAGGTTCAGCGACGGCGCCTTGGTGCCGATCAGGGCGGAAGGAATTTCGGCAATGTTCTTACCGTGAAAATCCTGGTCGTAGAGCATCTTGGCAGCCGTCGCCGCAATGCCGCCGAACACGATCAGCGGCAGAAGCGCCAACGCATAGCGGCCAAATCCGCGTGGCTTGGCCCTTGTGTCGGGCGTCTCGATCATTCGCCGTCCTTTGGCCGCGCCGAACGGCGGCGGATGCCGGCGGCCTCGAGCGCTGCAAGCTCTCGGCGACGTGCCCGGCCGTCGGCCCAGGTCCACAGGATGATGGCGATCGTCACTACGGCGGCGATGCCATAGGATGCATAGACATAGAAGGCGTGGATCACGGCCTATTCCTCCCGGCTGGCCATGCGGGCGGCGAGACGGCGCTGGGCGGCGACGCGGCGGCGCCAGATCTCGTTTCTCATCGCCATGATGTGCAGCGTGAAGAAGAGCAGCGTGAAGGCGATCGCCATGGCGAAAAGCGGACGCAGGAATTCCGGATCGATTGCCGGGCCGCCGAGGCGCATTACGCTTGCCGGCTGATGCAGCGTGTTCCACCAGTCGACCGAGAATTTGATGATCGGGATGTTGACGAAGCCGACCAGGATGAGCACGGCGGAAACGCGCGCCGCCTTTGACGGGTCATCGATGGCGCGGCTGAGCGCAATCAGTCCGAGATACATCAGAAAGAGGATGAAAACAGAGGTCAGCCTGGCATCCCAGACCCACCATGTCCCCCACATCGGTTTGCCCCAGAGAGAGCCGGTGACGAGCGCAAGCAGGGTGAAGGCGGCGCCGAGCGGGGCTGCGGCCTTGGCGGAGACATCGGCGAGCGGATGGCGCCAGACGAGCGTGCCGATCGCCGAAACGCTCATGATCGTGTAGCACATCATCGAAAGCCAGGCCGAGGGCACATGGACATACATGATGCGCACGGTCTCGCCCTGCTGGTAATCGCCTGCGGTGGCGAAGCTCAGATAGAGGCCGGCCGCGAAACAGAGAGTGGTGATGCCGGCCATCCAGGGAATGATGCGCGCCGCCAGCGCCAGAAACCGCGTCGGGTTGGCGAGACCGCTGAATTTGCTGGTGGCAAGGCTCGTTTGGCTCATGAGCGCTTCCTTACCTTGATCCGGCTTTTGCCGCAATCGAATGCCGATCAATCCGCCGTGTTTCGAAGCGCAAGGGCGGCGGCGGCCGGACCGATCACGGCGAAGAAGAGTGTCAACGCAATCAGGATGAGAAAGGGCGGCAGGAATGGCGCCGGCTCCTCGACTGCGGCATAGGTGGCGCTGACGCCGAAGATCAGCACCGGGATGGTCAGCGGCAGCACGAGGATCGAGACCAGCAGGCCGCCGCGGGGCAGGGCGACGGCGACGGCAGCGCCGACGGCGCCGATGAAGGTGATCGCCGGCGATCCGACGAAGAGCGTCAGCATCGTGGCGCCGATCGCCGTCTCGTCCATATTCATGAAGAGGCCGAGCAGCGGCGAGGCGATGACCAGCGGCAGACTTGTGGCGGTCCAATGGGCGAAGCATTTGACGAGCACAGTGAGGACAAGCGGGGTGTCCTGCATCAGCATTAGGTCGAGCGATCCGTCGTCGCGCTCGGCTTGGAACAGGCGGTCGAGGCCGAGAAGGGCCGCGAGCAGCGCGCCGATCCAGACGATGGCAGGGCCAATGCGGGAGAGAAGCTTGAGATCCGGGCCGACGCCGAAGGGAATGACGGCGACGACTGTGAGGAAGAACAGCACGCCGATCAACGCGCCGCCGCCGGCGCGAATCGAGAGTTTGAGGTCGCGGAGGAAGAGGGCGGTCATGCGGGGCGGCTCTCTATGGCGGGCGGGGTACCCCCCTCTGCGCTGCCGGGCATCTCCCCCACAAGGGGGGAGATCGGCAGTGGGCGGTCTTTCGCCCTGGTCAAACGCCGCAAATGGCTCCACCCGCTTGGCGGACGAGCAAGAGGCAAAGCTGGCGCGTCTTGCCTATTTCCCTCCTTGGGGGGGAGATGCCCGGCAGCGCAGAGGGGGGTAGCCATACAGAGATACATCAACCCCAGACTCCCTGATCCACGCCGGCAAAACCCGTCATCTTCAATTCCTGCACATTCTTCAGCCCCAGCGGTTGATGTGTAGCCGCGAGCACGATTCCACCCTCGGCCAGGTGGCTTTCGATCAATCCGGCAAGCAGCCGGTCGGCACCGGCATCCAGTGCCGCTGTGGGTTCATCGAGGATCCAGACGGGGCGGTGGGCGACGAGCAGCTTGGCAAAGGCGAAGCGGCGCTGCTGCCCGGCGGAGAGATAACCGAAGGGAAGATGGGTGATCCCCGAGAGGCCGACCGCTTCGGCGGCGTCTTCGACAGGGCGGCCAGCGGTGGCAGGATGGCCGAGGAAGGACTGCCAAAAATCCAGATTCTCTGCAACTGTAAGTTCATTCTTCATTGCGTTTCGATGGCCGAGGTAGTGGCTGACCTCGCCGGGATGGCGGCCTTGCAGGCTCTCTTCGTCGCGGAAGATCACCGTGCCTTTTTCCGGCCTCAGAAGACCGGCGGCAACGCGCAGCAAAGTGGACTTCCCCGATCCATTTTTGCCGGTCAGGACAAGCGCTTCGCCGGCTGCCAAGTGGAAGGAAACGTTTACGAAAATGAGATCCTCACCGCGCCTAGCAGCCAGATTTTCGGCGGTGAGATGCATGCGTCTGCTCTTTCTTCGTTACGGCTTTCGGCGGGGCCAAAAAATGTCCGATTTTGATCGTTCTCGGGTATGGCAAGTTTTTAGGAAATTATCTATAAGACCGGCAACCACGCCAGCGGTCGGCGTGAATTTCATCCTTGTGCCGAACTTGGAGCGTCTGTTCCACGTGCGGACAGCGGAAATGGCCGTACCCGCATCCTGATGTGCATTAAGTGCATAGGCGTTCGCACGACTGTGTTGGCTATCAGAACGGGGTCTCTCGTGTCTAAATCTCTTGACAGTTTCAATTGTCGTTCCACGCTTTCCGTGAACGGGAAGGACTATGTCTATTACAGCCTGCCCAAGGCTGAGGCAAACGGTCTGGCCGGCGTATCGAAGCTCCCCTATTCGATGAAGGTGTTGCTCGAAAACCTGCTGCGCTTCGAAGACGGCCAGTCGGTCACCAAGGAACACATCGTTGCCGTCGCCGAGTGGCTGAACAACAAGGGTGCGGTCGAAAACGAGATCGCCTATCGCCCGGCGCGCGTGCTGATGCAGGACTTCACCGGCGTTCCCGCCGTCGTCGATCTTGCCGCGATGCGCGACGCGATGGTGTCGCTCGGCGGCGACCCCGAGAAGATCAACCCGCTCGTCCCCGTCGATCTCGTCATCGACCACTCCGTCATCGTCGACGAGTTCGGCACGCCGCAGGCTTTCGCCAAGAACGTCGAGCTGGAATATCAGCGCAACGGCGAGCGCTACCGCTTCCTGAAGTGGGGCCAGCAGGCATTCAAGAATTTCCGCGTCGTTCCTCCGGGCACCGGCATCTGTCACCAGGTCAATCTCGAATATCTCGGCCAGACCGTCTGGACGAAGGAAGAGGACGGCGAGACGATCGCGTATCCCGATACCTGCGTCGGCACCGACAGCCACACGACGATGATCAACGGTCTGGGCGTTCTCGGCTGGGGTGTGGGTGGCATCGAGGCTGAAGCCGCGATGCTCGGCCAGCCGGTTTCGATGCTTCTGCCTGAGGTCATCGGCTTCAAGCTGACCGGCAAGCTCAAGGAAGGCGTGACGGCAACCGACCTCGTCCTGACCGTCGTGCAGATGCTGCGCAAAAAGGGCGTCGTTTCCAAGTTCGTCGAATTCTTCGGCCCCGGCATGGACAACATGCCGCTCGCCGACCGCGCGACGATCGGCAATATGGGCCCGGAATACGGCGCGACCTGCGGCTTCTTCCCGGTCGACGGCGAAACCATCAACTACCTCACCATGTCCGGCCGCACGCACGACCGGATTGCCCTCGTCGAGGCCTATTCGAAGGCCCAGGGCATGTGGCGCGAAGGCGATGGTTCCGATCTCGTCTTCACCGACACGCTGGAACTCGACCTCGGCGACGTCGTGCCGTCGATGGCCGGCCCGAAGCGTCCGGAAGGTCGCATCGCGCTCGAAAACATCGCTTCCGGCTTTGCCGGCTCGATGGACGCCGACTACAAGAAGCCCGGCCAGCTCGCCAACCGCTACGCTGTCGAAGGCACCGATTTCGATCTCGGCCATGGCGATGTCGCGATTGCCGCCATCACCTCCTGCACCAACACCTCCAACCCGTCGGTGCTGATCGCGGCCGGCCTTCTCGCCCGCAACGCCGTTGCCAAGGGTCTGAAGACCAAGCCGTGGGTCAAGACCTCGCTGGCGCCTGGATCGCAGGTCGTCGGCGAATATCTCGCCAAGTCGGGTCTGCAGGCCGATCTCGACAAGCTCGGCTTCAACCTCGTCGGCTTCGGCTGCACCACCTGCATCGGCAATTCCGGCCCGCTGCCGGCGCCGATCTCGAAGACGATCAACGACAAGGGCCTGATCGTATCGGGCGTGCTCTCCGGCAACCGCAACTTCGAAGGCCGTATCTCGCCTGACGTCCAGGCGAACTATCTCGCGTCGCCGCCGCTCGTCGTCGCTTACGCGCTTGCCGGCACGGTGCAGAAGGACCTGACGAAGGAGCCGATCGGCGAAGACCAGAACGGCAACCCCGTCTACCTCAAGGACATCTGGCCGACCTCGCACGAAGTGCAGGAGTTCATCCAGAAGTACGTGACGCGCGAGCTTTACGAAAGCAAATATGCCGACGTCTTCAAGGGCGACGTCAACTGGCAGGCCGTTCAGGTTCCTCCGGGCCAGACCTATGCCTGGGACGACAACTCGACCTATGTCCAGAACCCGCCTTACTTCGTCGGCATGGGCAAGAAGGGCACCGGCGTCGCAGACATCAAGGGCGCCCGCGTCCTTGGCCTGTTCGGCGACAAAATCACCACCGACCACATCTCCCCGGCTGGTTCGATCAAGGCGGCATCGCCCGCAGGCGCCTACCTCATCGGTCACGACGTCGCGGTTGCCGACTTCAACCAGTACGGCACGCGCCGCGGCAACCATGAAGTGATGATGCGCGGCACCTTCGCCAATATCCGCATCCGCAATCACATGCTTGGCCCGAACGGAAAGGAAGGTGGCTACACCATCCACTATCCGTCTAAGGAAGAGACCTCGATCTACGACGCAGCCATGCAGTACAAGGGCGAAGGCGTGCCGCTCGTCATCTTCGCCGGTGTCGAATATGGCAACGGCTCCTCGCGCGACTGGGCTGCCAAGGGCACCAATCTGCTCGGAGTCAAGGCCGTGATCGCGCAGTCCTTCGAGCGCATCCATCGCTCCAACCTGGTCGGCATGGGCGTCATCCCCTTCGTCTTCGAAGAGGGAACGACCTGGCAGAGCCTTGGCCTGAAGGGCGACGAACTCGTCACCATCGAAGGTCTTGATAAGATCAAGCCGCGCGAGAGGAAGATCGCCAAGATCACCTATGGCGACGGCACCGTGAAGGAAGTTCCGCTTCTGTCGCGCGTCGATACGCTCGACGAGGTGATCTACCTCAACAACGGCGGCATTCTGCAGACGGTTTTGCGCGATCTTGCTGCCTGATTTTCAGAGCATGAAAGTGTGAGCGGTTTTCGGACGACATCATGCTCTTCTTCTTTGATGTAGATCCCAGTTTCAAATTTTAGGCAGGTTCGGCCTAAAATCATCCGGGTCTAGAAGATTTGATTGATATCGGCCGCCGGAGAGCAGTTTCCGGCGGCTTTTCCTTTGCGGCAGCGGTATTTGCCGGAGGCTCACGATGATTTGTTTCGGGCGCGTTCCGGCCGAGCCACGGTCTCACCCGTTCGTGATTTTTCGTTTGGGCCCGGAAGGATTATTCGTACGTTCATATCTCAGAGCCTTTGGTTCCAAACGCCGTCGGCGCTGAAAAAGAGGTGCAGGTGAATGTCCCCCCGTTTTTTGATTCCGCTGATCGCCGGCTTAGCTTTTGCAGGCTCGCTGCACGCCGAAGGCGGCAAGCCAAAAGGCGTCGTCGAACTTTTCACGTCACAGGGTTGCTCCTCCTGTCCTCCCGCTGATGCCGCTTTTCGCAAACTGGTAAACCAGGGCGATGTCATCGCCCTGGCCTATCACATCGACTACTGGAATTATCTCGGCTGGGCCGATACGCTGAGCTCGAAGGAAAATACCGAGCGGCAATATGGCTATGCCAGGACGATGGGCCGCAGCAACGTCTATACGCCGCAAGCCATCGTTAACGGACGCGGTCATCTGGCCGGCGCCGACCTGAACGGCATCAACAGCAAGATCGACAGCTACAGCAGCGAAGGCAACGGCCTGACGGTTCCGGTCAGCGCTGCGATGCGCGGCGATGAGCTGGAGATCAAGATCGGCGCAGGGCAGGGCAAGGCCAATGTCGTGATGGTCTATTTCGATAAGGAAAAGACAATCGACGTCGAAAAAGGCGAAAACAGCGGTAAGAAGATCTCCTATCTTCACAGCGTCACCAATGTCGAAACCGTCGGCATGTGGGACGGCAAGGCGACCAGTCTGACGCTGCCGGCGAGCGTCCTGCAGCGGCCGCAGCTCGAGGGTTGCGCGATCCTGCTGCAGGCAGCGACCGCGGACGGTGATCCGGCGGCGATTCTCGGCGCGACCGTGGTGATGGCGGGAAAAAACATTTGATTCATCCGGTTACGGATGAAGTGCCGGGCGGCCCGGCCGAGCGTATTCGGGGCTGGGGTTAAGGTCGATACGCTCCGCCGGACCCTTTGGCGCGCTGGCGCCAAACCGGGATGCATAAATCCCCTGCAAATGAGGCGCTGTTTTGACTGAAATGCGGCGGTGCGGAGAAAGCGTCCGTCCTCCCCAGCCCGTCGTGCCTTTCCCGTGGCGTCGCAGTGCGGCCGAATGTGACGGGCCGCGCTCTTGCAATTTGCGGCCGCTCGGGCAAACTGTCACTCTCCTGTCACAAGCGGAGGCCTTGGAGACCTGATGACAGATCAGCCGGATTTGCGACACGGCGAAAGCCGCTCCGTCGACCATAGTTCCTCAGTCGTCGTCGATCTCAGAGAATACAAACAGAGCAAGGACCCGCTTCCGGTGACCTTCCACCGGCGCGAGCTGGACGCGATCCTCTGGATCTACGGCCGCATGGTCGGTGAGGGTGAATGGCGCGATTACGCCATCGATCATCTCAAAGACAGGGCGGTATTTTCCGTCTTCAAGCGCTCCGGCGAAATGCCGCTCTTCCGCATCGAAAAGAACCCGAAGCTTGCCGCCAAGCAGGGCGCCTACTCCGTCATCAACGTCAACGGCATGATCCTGAAGCGCGGCCATGAGCTGAATCAGGTGCTGAAGGTGTTTGATAAGGCCCTGAAGCTCGTCGACAAATAAGCTGTATGAATTCTTTTGTTTTCAGGCAATCCGGACGGAAGACCGCTTCACACTTTTCCTGGAATTACTCTAGCCGGAAAACAGCGTGCCGGGATATGCGGACGGATCCGGATCGGTCGTCATGCCCTGACCGAGGCTGCGCTGCATAAGCATCGTATCGAGCCAGCGGCCGTGCTTATAACCGGTGCCCTTCATCAGGCCGACCTCCACAAAGCCTGTATTGAGATGAAGCGCGATCGAGGCGGGGCTCGCGCCGCCGATGACCGCCACCATCTGACGGAAACCGAGAGCGGTGCAGCGGTCGATCAGCTCGGTCATCAGTGCCTTGCCGATACCCCGGCCACGCGCTTCACGCGCCAGATAGATTGAATCCTCAACCATCCAGCGATAGGCGGGGCGGGTGCGGAAGGACGAGGCATAGGCGTAGCCGAGGAAGTTTCCACTCGCGTCTGTCGCGGCGATATAGGGATACTGCTGGGCGACGATGGCCGAAAAACGCTGCATCATCTCGGCCTCGGAGGGCGGCGCAATCTCATAGCTTGCCACGCCGTTCAAAACGGAGTCGCGATAGATCTCCGTAATAGCGGGGATATCGGTTTGCGAAGCATCGCGCAGGAGGAAGGACATTTCGGCGGCTGGTCCATGGAAAAGCAGGGCCTTCCTAAAATCATTCCCGGAAAACCGGCGCAACAAAAAAGGCGGCCGAAGCCGCCTTTTCGATCTCTGTGCGCCTGATTATCTGCGGTTGCCCATGAACTGCAGCAGGAACATGAAGAGGTTGAGGAAGTCGAGATAGAGCGTCAGCGCGCCCATGATCGCCTTGCGGCCGGCGACGGCGACGTCGTCGGCTTCATAGTAGAGTTCCTTGATCCGCTGCGTGTCATAGGCGGTGAGGCCTGCGAAGATCAGAACGCCGATCACCGAGATCGCGAACTGCAGCGCGGACGACTGCAGGAACAGATTGACGATTACGGCGATGATCAGGCCGAAGAGACCCATCATCAGGAACGAGCCCATTGCCGACAGGTCACGCCTCGTCGTGTAGCCGTAAAGCGACAGCGCGCCGAACGAGGCGGCGGTGACGAAGAAGGTCTGGACGACGCTCTGACCCGTATAGACCAGGAAGATCGACGACAGCGACAGACCCACCAGGGCGGCATAGACCCAGAAGGTCGTTTGGGCCGCGGATACGCTCATCCGGTGAATGCGGAAGCTCAGGAAGAAGACGACCGCCAGCGGCGCAAGAATGACGACCCAGCGCAACGGCGACTGGAACAGAAGCGCGCCGAACTGGGTAAGCTGGCCGTCCTGAACAGCGAAGTTGAATCCGAGATATGCGGCCACACCAGTGATCGCCAAACCCAGCGCCATCAGGTTGTAGACCTTGAGCATATATGCGCGCAGGCCTTGATCAATCATCTCGCCGGTCTGAGCGCGGCTTTGATAGTTACGAAGATCAGCCATAGTTTCCTCTTACAAGCTCCGATGGAGGTACGGTGTCGGGTGTTCGACCCGGGCGCCGCTGCGGAGCTCCAGCATGCCTGCAGACAATATGAGGCTTTCGCCCATTGCAAACAAGAGGGCTGCAAAGGTGCGGCCGGTTAAATCGCCGTAAGGTGAAGGCTTTTCGGCCGCGTTATCCGTCTAAAGCGCGTCGCGATCTTTCAGATACGCTCCACGCGCTTTAGGTCTTTGTTTTTACGCATGTCGTGATCGCAAAACCGCCGCATACGTTTGCGCGACATGCTCTAAAGCTCACGCAGTACAGGTGCCGCCTTCTGCCCTAGGATTCGCCAGGTGCCGATGAGGCCGATGCCGACGGTGAGCACCAATGCAGTGACGAGCGTCAGTCCCGCCACATCGGGCAGGAAGGTCGACGGCAGGCGCATGATGCGGGCGACGATGAACCAGGCGGCGACGGCGCCGGCGATCAGCGAGAAGATCGCGGTCGCGAGCCCCAGGATCAGATACTCATAGCTGAAGGCGCGGATCAGCATGGCGCGTGTGGCGCCGAGCGTCTTCAGCACCACGGCGTCGTGGGTGCGCGCCCGGTTTCCCGCGGCAAGCGCACCGGCAAGGACGAGGATCGAGGCGACGAGGGCCACGGAAGCTGCGGCACGGATTGCGGTCGCAAGCTGCGCTACGAGCCGATTGACGATATCGATCGCGTCCTTGACGCGAACGCTGGTGATCGTCGGATAGGTGTTTGTGACGGATTTCAGGATCGCTGCATCCTCGGCCGGCGTCGAGGAGGGATCGGTCAGCGTCGCCAGCCAGGCGTGCGGGGCGCCGCGGAAGGTATTGGGCGAGAAGACCATGACGAAATTGATCGACAGCGATTCCCATTCGACACGGCGCAGATTGGCGATCTTCGCCGTGATGTTACGTCCGAGGACGTTGACGGTGACGGTGTCGCCGATCTTGAGGCCAAGCTCGTGCGCCTCTTCCGAGGAGAAGGAGACAAGCGGCTCGCCGCTGTAATCCTTGTCCCACCAGCTGCCTTCGCTGAGGGCGGCATTTTCCGGGAGGGTGTCGGCATAGGTGATGCCGCGATCACCGTTCAGCACCCAGCGACCGGCGGCCGGCACGTTCAACTTCGAGACGTCCTCTCCGTTGAAGGCGATGATCCGGCCGCGCAGCATCGGCACTTCCATGAGCTTGCCTTCCGGCGCCTGTGACTGGACGAGCTTTCGAAAAGCGTCGACCTCGGCGCTCTGGATGTCGACGAAGAAGAAGTTCGGTGCACCCTCGTTCATGCGGCCGGTCAGCTGCCGGCGCAGGTTGCCGTCGATTAGGGTCAGGGTCACCAGCAATGCCAGGCCGAGCCCGAGCGAAAGCACGACCGAGGGTGTCAGCGCGCCGGGGCGGTGGATGTTGCCGATCGCTAGCCTCAGCGCCGGCGAGTTGACGCGCGGGCTGCGGCGCGCAAGCCAAGCGATCAGTGCCGCGACGAGGCGCAGGACGACGAAGGCGAAGATGATCGCGCCGACGAAGACGACGGCGATAAAGCGGTCGTAGGCGGTGAGGATGGCAAGGCCGGCAAGGGCCGCCATGAAGAGGGTGGCAAGCAGGACATAGGGCCAGGACGGCAGATGACGGGCTTCGAAACCCTGCTCTCGGAAGAGCGCTGTTGCCGGCACTTCGCGGGCATGGCCGAGCGGCAGGATGGCGAAGGCGAGCGTCGTCAGGATGCCGAAGAGGCTGGCGAGCAGCAGGGCGCCGGGGTAAAGGGCCGGCGCTGTCGAGACCGGCAGGAATTGGGCAAGGAACTGCGCTGCAAAGATCGGCGACAGAGCGCCGATGACGAGGCCGGCCGCGATGCCGCCGAGGGCGATGATGGCGATCTGCAAGAGATAGATCAGCACGACCGTGGTTGCCGGCGCGCCGAGGCATTTAAAGGTGGCGATGGTGGTGCGCTTGGAATCCAGGAAGGCGCGCACGGCATTGGCGACGCCGACGCCGCCGACGATCAACGCGGTCAAGCCCACCAGCGTCAGGAACTGCGAAAAGCGGGTGATGTTTTCGGTGAGCGAGGGTGCCGCGCGGTCACTGGTGCGGATCGCCCATCCGGCGGAGGGGAATTCCCGGGATGCGCGCGCCTGAATGCCAGACATCGCACCCCTGTCTTCCAGGCGGATCTTATAGGCATGTTCCACCAGGCTTCCCGTCTGGATCAGCCCCGAGGCTTCGAGCGCGCCGCGGCTGACGATCAGACGCGGGGCAAAGCCGAAACCTTCCGACAGTGCATCCGGCTCGGTCTTCACCGTGCCGGTGATGCTGAGCTTGACGTTGCCGAGCAGCAATTCGTCGCCGACCGAAAGGCCGAGCCGATCGAGAAGCAGGGGCGCCGCCACCGCGCCGTAAGTGCCGCCTTCGCCGGAAAGAAGCGCTGCGATGGGGTAGTTGGGCTCGGCTTCGAACCGGCCATAGAGCGGATAGGCGTCGTCGACCGCCTTGACCTCGACCAGCGCCTGGTCGGAACCGTCGGGCTTGCGGGCCATCGAGCGCAGTCCGGTCGAAACCGAGACGGTGCCGAGACCTTCGAGGAAGCCCAATTCGGCAGGTGTGGCCTCGCGATTGTTGAGCTCGAAGCGGACGTCGCCGGCAAGCAGCTCCTGCCCCTGCGAAGCGATCGTGTCGGTAATCGACTGCGAAACGGAATTGACGGCGGCGATCGCCCCCGTGCCGAGCGCAATGCAGGCCAGAAAGATATAGAATCCGCGAACGCCGCCGCGCAGCTCGCGGAGCGCCAGGCGGAGAGCGAGCGAAATACGTGGCGTGACCATCCTCATGCGAATGCCGCCTCGCTGTGGCGGGCGGCGCTGTCGCCTTCGATCCTGCCCGAGCGGACGCGGATCTGGCGCGAGCAGCGGTTTGCAAGCGAGACGTCATGGGTGACGAGAAGCAGCGTCATGCCGCGTTCGGCCTGCTTGGCAAACAGCAGGTCGGCGATCTGGCGGCCGGTCTCGGTATCGAGATTGCCTGTTGGCTCGTCGGCGATCAGGAGGGCGGGCGAGGGGGCAAGCGCCCTTGCGATCGCCACGCGCTGCTGTTCGCCGCCGGAAAGCTGGCCCGGATAGTGGTTCAGCCGCTCCCCGAGCCCGACCGAATTCAGCTCGCGACGTGCGATTTCGAAGGCGTTCGCAACATTGGCGAGCTCCAGCGGCACGGCGACGTTTTCCAGCGCCGTCATATTGGCGATCAGGTGGAAGGATTGGAAGACGATGCCGATGTTGCGACCGCGAAAATCTGCGACCTCATCCTCGCTTAGCGCGTGGAGCGGCGTGTCGTTGATGTTGATTTCGCCGCTGTCGAGCTTCTCCAGTCCGGCAAGCACCATCAGGAGGGTGGACTTGCCGGAACCGGAAGGGCCGACGATGCCGACGGATTCCCCGGCGTCGATATCGAGATCGATGCCCTTCAGCACATGGACGGAGGCGGCCGCACTGCCAAGTGTCAGATCGGCGCTCTTCAACTCGATGATGGTTTTTGCCAAGGGAAATCGCCCTATATAAATCGGTAATCCAATGGCCGCATAACGGCCCCTCGCCAATCTAGGGAAAGCAGGATGAGATTTAAAGTTGCCGCCCTTCAATTCACCGTCATTGCCATCTCGCTGATCTTTGCCGCCGGCGCAAATGCGCGGACGATCAATCTCGTCGGATTCGGCGACAGCCTGATGGCAGGCTATCAGCTGCCGCCCGGTGACGGCTTTCCCGAAAAGCTGCAGGCTGCCCTGAAGGCGAAGGGGCTGGACGTCGCCATCGCCAATGCCGGCGTCTCGGGCGATACGACGACAGGGGGCCTCGCCCGGATCGACTGGTCGGTGCCGGATGGCACAGATGGCGTCATCCTCGAACTCGGCGCCAATGATGCGCTGCGCGGCATCCCGCCGGAGGAGAGCGAGAAAAATCTCGATCAGATGATTAGCCGACTGAAGCAGCGCGGCATCGCCGTGCTGCTCGTCGGTATGATGGCGCCGCCCAATATGGGGGCGGACTATGCCGCACGCTTCAATCCGATTTATCGGAAACTTTCGGAGAAACACGGAGTTCGGCTTTACGACTTCTTCCTTGATGGGGTGGTGCTTGATGCGGGGCTCAAGCTCAGCGACGGCATGCATCCGAATGCGAAGGGCGTCGATGTCATGGTTCAGAAGATGGAAGCCGATGTCACAAATTTCGTCGGGACGATTTCTTCTGTGAAGAATTAGGGGGTTGCACGGCCGTTGATTGCGTGATTCCGTGTAAGCACCTGCAAAAGATTCGGGGAGTGCTCGTTATGCCGAGACTGTTTACCGCCCTCGAAATTCCGCGAAATGCGGCAATGAGTCTTTCATTGCTGCGCGGTGGTCTCCCCGGAGCACGATGGATCGATGTGGAGAATTACCACATCACGTTACGCTTCATCGGTGATGTTGACGGCCGTACGGCCGATGAAATCGTTGAACGCCTCGACCGGATCGACCGGCCGGAATTCCAGTTCCGGCTCGAAGGTGTCGGCTCCTTCGGCTCGAAGAAACCGCATTCGGTCTGGGCAGGCGTCTCGCAATCGCCTGAGATGTACGCCCTGCAGGCCGAGATCGAACGGATCTGCCAGCGTATCGGGCTGCCGTCGGATCCCCGCAAATTCATGCCGCACGTGACGCTGGCGAGACTCAAATCCTCGCGGCTCGACGATGTCGTGCAATATCTGGCCGGACGTGGCAACTTCCACACCGCGACCTTTACGGCGCCGCGCTTCGTGCTGCTTTCATCGCGCGAATCGGTCGGCGGCGGGCCTTACCTCACCGAGGAAGTGTTCCCACTGCACGAAGTGCGTTCGGCGCCCAGCGTTTCGAGCAGGCTGCTGCAGCCGGTGAAGAGCCTGGTATAAACAACCTCGAAACCGTCCGAGCCGCCATAATAGGGATCGGGGATATTCTCTGCGGTTCCGAGCGCTGCATCGCCGAAAAGGCGGATGTTCGCTTCCGGCGTTGCGATCTTTCGAAGCGCCGCCACATTGTCACGATCCATGGTGAGAATCAGATCGAAATCCGTGAAATCCTTCAGTTGGATGCGCCGGGCGCGTTGTCGCGATATGTCGATGCCGTGGCTTTTTGCGGTGGCGACCGAGCGTCGGTCGGGCTGATCGCCCGCCTGCCAGCCGCCGGTGCCGGCGGAATCGATCGTGGAGTGGTCGATCAGGCCAGCCTCGGCGACAAGATGGCCAAAAATTCCTTCCGGCAGAGCATGATGCCGAAAAGTGTGAGCGGTTTCGGACGACATCATGCTCTAACTCTTAGTTAAGAACAGAATTCAGGATCCGACCTGAAATCATCCTGTTCTGGCGGTGAACGGCATATATTGCGCATGCAAACGAAGAGGATGCTGATGCGTTTCATCAGTAGACCTGCCAGACGGATAGGAGGACCATCGCATGAAATGGGAAAAACTGGAACGTGCGGCAGTAGACGCTGAACTGACCAAGCTTGCAGGCTGGACGCTCAACGACGCGGCCTCCGCGATATCGAAGACATACAAGTTTTCGAATTTCATCGAGGCTTTCGGCTTCATGACCGAGGCTGCCATCGTGGCCGAAAAACTCAACCACCATCCGGAATGGTTCAACGTCTATTCGAAGGTGGAGGTGACGCTGAACACGCATGATTCCGGCGGGCTGACGGAGCTGGATTTCAAGCTCGCCAAGGCCATGGAGAAGGCGGCGGCGCGACGTATTGTTTGAAAGCGGAAGCGCCATCACCATATGTTCGCATGGACGAAAGGATGTGAGGGATGGACGAGGTCAAATTCGGGGAAATCCTGCTGCCGGGCGACGAGGACACGCAGAGCCGCCGGGAAAAGACCGTGCGGCAGAAATTCTGGCCGACCTTCCGGCGGGCGGTGCGGCAGATTCCGTTTTCGCGCGACGTCGTAGCCGGTTTCTACTGCGCCCTCGATCCACAGACGCCGACGAAGGTGCGCGGCGTGCTGCTCGCAGCGCTCGCCTATTTCGTCATGCCGGTCGACATGATCCCTGACATTTTTGCCCTCGTCGGTTTTTCCGACGATATCGCCGTGCTCTCGGCCGCCTTCGCCATGGTCCGCGGCCACGTCCGGCCGGGACATTACGAAGCGGCCGACCGCATTCTCGCCGATAAGCCCGAGGAAGCAATGAAGACGATCTAGAGCATGTCGCGCCAAAGTGTGCAGCGGTTTGCGGCGATAGGCCTTGTGCCAGAGCACGATCATGATCTCCTGCACCGGCTCTTCGGCCTCGCCTGACGTCATCTTCTTGCGCATCAGCCAGGTCTTCAAACGCGGAGCGAAATAGTCGAACAAGATGGAAAGGCCTGTTGGTCGCGATCGTCTGCGAAGACCTTTGCGAGGCAGCGAAACGCTGTCTTACCTCGGCATCAATGTCGTCTCACCAGCCCCCTGCGACGAAAATTTCGTCCCGGATTTCCAAAGTCTTAATGAGGTACAACGGATTTTTGTAAGGTCAAACTCTTGCCTGAATCTTTGTGTCTTAGAGTCAGCCGAACGGCCGGCCGGTGCCATCGGCGCACCGGCATCGCAGCCGATTTCAGCAAGGGGCAAAAGTGGTAGTCGAGCTGAAATGACACAGGCACATACAAATCGCAGCTATTGTTGACCATTTGGTAACCTGAATTAAGTCAAAATAAAGCAGATCGTGATTATGCGCCGCCCGCTATGATCACTTCGGGCCTTGAATCGCAAGAACCGGCAGGAATCCATGTTTGTGAAAAGTATCGTATCCGCCCTCGCCCTCACCCTGACAATGGCCGGAGTGGCGGCAGCGCAGCAGGCCGCGCCGAACCGCATCCAGCAGTTCCAGGCATGGGGCGCCTATTCCTACAAGTCGGGCAGCAGCACCGTGTGCTACGTGCTGTCCGTTCCGACGGCAAAGCAGCCGGCAAGCGTCGACCATGGTGACAATTTCTTCATTGTCTCGCAGCGTCCGGGCCAGAACATCTCCTATGAGCCGCAGGCGATGATGGGCTACACCGTCAAGGAAAATTCGAAGATCAATGTCATCATCGACAACAAGACCTTTGTCATGTTCACCAAGGACAAGGCCGGCTGGGTCGAGAATGCAGCTCAAGAGCCGGCCCTTGTCGCTGCGATGAAGACTGGCCATTCGATGACCGTGAGTGCCGTTTCGCGCAAGGGCACCGGCACCTCCTACAGCTATTCGCTGTCGGGCATCTCGGCGGCGCTGAAGCAGATCGAAACCTGCAAGTAAGCGACACCTCGCCTGAGAAGTTTCAAAAGGCCGGCCTTGTGCCGGCCTTTGTTATTCTCCATCTATGGTGACGCGCGTGTAAAATGATGCTAAAGGCCGCGCCAACTGCGGACACATCGCGATGTCAGTCGCTGTCCGCCATCAATTTCTGCCAATGTGCCGTCATGCGCCCGCAAGTCTTCAGGATCAGACCCTGAAGTCCGCGGCTTGCGGAACGGTTACGTGTTCGAATTCGGGATGAAACACTATGTCGGTCATGGATGCGATCGTCGTCAATAAGCCTCAGGCCGCTCGCCCCTCTTCCGGCGTCGAGAAGCCGTCGCTGATCGGGCTCTCCCGCGAGGAGATGGCGGCCGCACTCCGCGAAAGGGGCGTGGCCGAGAAGCAGATCAAGATGCGCGTCTCGCAGCTCTGGAATTGGATCTATGTGCGCGGCGTATCCGATTTCGATCATATGACGAATGTCGCCAAGGACATGCGTGAAATGCTCAAACAGCATTTCACCATCGAGCGTCCCGAGATCGTCGAAGAGCAGGTCTCCAATGACGGCACGCGCAAATGGCTGCTGCGGTTTCCGCCGCGCGGTGCAGGCCGCCCGGTCGAGGTCGAGACGGTCTACATTCCGGAGGAAGGCCGCGGAACGCTCTGCATTTCCAGCCAGGTCGGCTGTTCGCTGACATGTTCCTTCTGTCACACCGGCACGCAGCGCCTGGTGCGCAACCTGACGGCCGAAGAGATCCTCGCGCAGCTGCTGCTCGCCCGCGACCGGCTCGGCGATTTTCCCGATCGCGACGTGCCGGTCGGCGCCATGGTGCCGTCGGAAGGCCGCAAGGTCAGCAATATCGTGATGATGGGCATGGGCGAGCCGCTCTATAATTTCGACAGCGTCAAGCAGGCGCTGCTGATCGCCACGGATGGCGACGGATTGTCATTGTCCAAGCGTCGCGTGACGCTTTCGACCTCCGGCGTCGTACCTGAGATCTTCCGCACCGGTGAGGAGATCGGCGTCATGCTGGCGATCTCGCTGCATGCGGTGCGCGACGACCTGCGCGATATCCTGGTGCCGATCAACAAGAAGTATCCTCTGAAGGAGCTGATCGACGCCTGCCGGGCCTATCCCGGTCTTTCCAACGCCCGGCGCATCACCTTCGAATATGTGATGCTGAAGGATGTCAACGACAGCCTGGAGGATGCCAAGGGGCTGATCAAGCTCCTGAAGGGCGTGCCGGCGAAGATCAACCTCATTCCGTTCAATCCCTGGCCCGGCACCAACTATCAGTGTTCCGACTGGGAACAGATCGAGAAGTTCGCCGATTTCATCAATTCGGCCGGTTACGCTTCGCCGATCCGCACACCGCGCGGCCGCGACATTCTTGCCGCCTGCGGCCAGCTGAAATCTGAATCCGAGCGTATGCGCAAGACCGAGCGGCTGGCCTTCGAGGCGATGATGATCGCCAATCATGGCGCCGACGACTGATCAGCAAGTTTGATCCTCGCTACAATTCTCCTGCATTGATTTAACCATGCGCTTTTCCTAATAGTGCCGCCAAAATCATTCAGGAGGATACCCATGCGCCCGATTCTGCTCGCTCTTGCCGCCACTTTGGCGCTTTCCCTGCCCGCCAAGGCCGATAATGTGACCGTTGCTGTGACGGCGATCGTCGAGCATCCGGCGCTCGATGCAGCCCGCAAGGGCGTTCTCGACGTGCTAACAGCGGCCGGCTACAAAGAAGGCGAAAACCTGAAATTCATGTTCGAATCGGCGCAGGGTAATCCGGCGACGGCGGCCCAGATCGCCCGGCAGTTCGCCGGCGACGAGCCCAATGTCATCGTGCCGATCTCAACACCATCGGCCCAGGCGGTCGTTTCGGCGACGCGCGACATCCCGGTCGTCTTCACGGCCGTGTCCGATCCGCTCGGCGCTCAGCTCGTCAAGAACATGGACAAGCCCGGTGGCAACGTCACCGGCCTTTCCGACATGTCGCCCGTCGCCGAGCATCTGGCGCTAATCAAGGAAATCGTTCCGAAGGCCAAAACGATCGGCTACCTCTACAATTCTGGTGAGGCGAATTCCGTTTCGCTGCTCGCCGTGTTGAAGGCAGAGGCCGAGAAGGCCGGCCTGACGGTTGTCGAATCGGCCGCCACCAAGTCTGCCGAGGTTCAGGGTGCAGCGCGTGCCCTCGTCGGCCGCGCCGATGCGATTTACGTTCCGACCGACAACACGATCATCTCCGCGCTCGAAGGCGCCGTTGCGGTCGCCGAAGAGAGCAAGCTGCCGCTCTTCACCGCCGATACGGATTCGGTTTCGCGCGGTTCGATCGCTGCCCTCGGCTTCAACTATTACGATGTCGGGAAGCAGACGGGCGAGATCGTCGTGCGCGTGCTGAAGGGCGAAAACCCGGGTGATATCTCAGTCAAGACCGCCGCCGGCAGCGATCTGGTGGTCAACAAGGCGGCGGCCCAGAAGATGGGCGTCACCCTGCCCGAGAGCGTGCTTTCGCGCGCCAGCAAGGTCATCGATTAATCGTCCTCAGTTCCATCGATTGTTCACATTCAGCCGCTCCCGTTTGCACGGGGGCGGCTGAAGTATTACAAGGCTGCGGTTTCGCGACGGGCGGAACGGAAACAAAAAGGGGCTGAATGCCTTGAGCCAAATCGCATTCTGGGGGGCCGTCGAGCTCGGCCTGGTCTATTCCTTCGTCGCTCTCGGCGTCTATCTCGCCTTCCGCGTCCTCGATTTTCCCGACCTCACGGTGGACGGTTCCTTCCCGCTCGGCGCGGCGGTGACGGCCGTGCTGATTATCGCCGGCGTCAATGCCTGGCTTGCGGCGTTGATTGCGATGGCGGCAGGTGCTGCGGCCGGCATGGTGACGGCGTTGCTCAACGTGCGCTTCAAGATCCTCAATCTGCTCGCCTCGATCCTGACGATGATCGCGCTGTTTTCCGTCAATCTCAGGGTGATGGGTAAACCCAACCTCGCCCTCATCAATGCCGATACGATGATCAGCCCGTTCTTCGGACATGGCCTGCGCGATTTCTACGTGCGGCCGCTTTTCGTCGGCGTTCTCGTCATCGTCGCGCTGATCCTGGTCTGGCGCTTTCTGGAAAGTGATGCCGGGCTTGCGATGCGGGCGACCGGCGCCAATGCGCGCATGGCCCGCGCCCAGGGCGTCGACACCAGCCGGCAGATCTATCTCGGCATGGCGATCTCGAACGCGCTGGTGGCGTTTGGCGGCGCCTTATTTGCCCAGACCAACGGCTTTGCCGACGTCACTTCGGGCGTCGGCACGATCGTCGTCGGGCTTGCGGCGGTGATCATCGGCGAAACGCTGCTGGGACGACGCGGTCTGTTGATCGCGCTCATCGGCTGTGTGTTTGGGTCGATCCTCTATCGCATCGCAATCCAACTGGCGCTGTCGAGCGACGTCATCGGCCTGCAGGCCTCCGACCTC
This sequence comes from Rhizobium aethiopicum, assembly GCF_900094625.1. Classification (GTDB taxonomy): domain Bacteria; phylum Pseudomonadota; class Alphaproteobacteria; order Rhizobiales; family Rhizobiaceae; genus Rhizobium; species Rhizobium aethiopicum. The sequence goes on from NZ_FMAJ01000010.1 coordinate 100,872, forward strand.
AATTTCGTAACGGCGGTTCTGGTGACCTTCGCGCTCATTCTTCCCCGTCTTCGCCGAGGTGCCGCATCGTGATCAGTGTTAGGGATATCAAGGTCGTCTTCGGACGCGGCACGCCGCTGCAGAAGCAGGCGCTGAACGGCGTTAGCCTGACCATCGAACAAGGTTCCTTCGTCACCGTCATCGGCTCCAACGGCGCCGGCAAATCGACCCTGCTCGGCGTGCTCGCCGGTGACGTCCTGCCGAGCGAAGGGCAGGTGCTGATCGGCAAGGACGACGTGACGCGGAAATCGACGGCGGCCCGGGCCGGTCTGGTGGCGCGCGTCTTCCAGGATCCGTTGACGGGAAGCTGCGGCGCGCTTTCGATAGAAGAGAATCTTGCTCTGGCTGCCCAGCGCGGCGAGAAGCGCGGGCTCGCGCCAGCGCTTGGCGGCAAGCGCCGGGACTATTTCAGGGAGCGGATCGCCGAGCTGAACCTCGGGCTGGAAAACCGGCTGAAGGACCGCATGGATCTGCTCTCGGGTGGGCAGCGTCAGGCCGTTTCGCTCGTCATGGCGACGCTTGCCGGCTCGGAGGTTCTGCTGCTCGACGAACATACCGCGGCGCTCGATCCGGGGATGGCCGAGTTCGTTATGAACCTGACGCAAAAGATCGTGGCCGAACGTAAGCTGACGACGATGATGGTGACCCACTCCATGCGCCAGGCGCTGGATTACGGCCATCGCACGATCATGCTGCATGGCGGCGAGATCGTTCTAGATGTCGCGGGTGACAACAGAAAGAACCTGCAGGTCGAGGATCTGATCGCCATGTTCCGCAAGATGCGCGGGCAGACGCTCGACGACGATGCTTTGTTGATAGGCTGAGCCGACAGCGTGCTGATCGGATAAACCGACAGCGGGCTGATCGGCTGAGTTCAGCGCGCCTGGGTCATCAGGATCTTGGCGGCGAAGATCGAGAAGACGCCGGCGAAGGTGTAATCCATGCCGCGCAGAACCTTCTTGTTGTTCTGCAACCAGGACGCCAGCCAATCGGCGGCAAAGACGACCGCGGCATTGACGGGCATGCCGATCAGGATGAAGCAAAAGCCAAGAAACAGCAGTTTCTGCGTAACGGCGGGATCGTCGGCGCTGACGAATTGCGGCAGGAAGGTCATGAAGAAGATGATGACCTTAGGGTTCAGGAGATTGACCCAGAAACCGGATGAGATGTTGGCAAGCGCGGTGCCCTTCTGCGTCTCGACCTTGGCGACTGTAAGCTTTGAGCCGAAGCGGATCGCCTGCACCGCCAGCCAGAGCAGATAGGCGGCGCCACCTGTTTTCAGGATGAGGAAGGCGGTGGGCGAAGCGGTGATCAGCGCCGAAATGCCGAAGGCGACCAGCATGGTGTGGACGACGATGCCGAGGCTGGTGCCGACGACGACGAAGAGAGCCGCCTTTTTGCCCTGCGCCAGCGCACGGCTGATCGACAGCGTCATGTCCGGGCCTGGAGTCGCCGCAAGCAGCAGCGTCGCGGCGGCAAAGGCCAGAAGTGTTGGCAGGTCGGGCAGGAAATCCATGGCACGCTCTGAAAGCCGGAAGATCCGACGATCTCTTACCCGGCTTTCAGAAAATTACCAATCAAACCTGCTGATGGCGCCGATCACTTCTGCTCCAGGAAGGCCTTGAACTTGTCGGCATAGTCCTTGTGCCAACGCGACAGCGGTGGGCGGTTTTCGATGATGTCACCTGCGGCCCAGGCCATACGGCGTTCGTCGACGGGGCGGGCAACGTCGTTGTCGGGGCAGAGGATATAGAAATCGCCGCGTCCAAGGCTTTCGATCATGAAATCGACCGTCTGCTCCGGCGTCCAGGCACCGGCGGGCTTTTCCGCGCGGTCGCCCTTGGTGAGGCCGGTGAAGACGAAGCCGGGGATCAGCAGATGCGCGGAGATCTTCGACCCCGCGGTGTTGCGAAGCTCGTGCTCGAGCGCTTCGGTAAAGACCTTCACGCCAGCCTTGGAGATGTTGTAGGCGGGGTTGCCCGGTGGCGTGGTGATGCCCTGCTTGGAGCCGGTGTTGATGATTAGGCCGGGCTCACCGTGAGACAACATCTTCGGGCCGAAGACGCGCGTGCCGTTGACGACTCCCATCAGGTTGACGGCGAAGATATGGTCCCAACTCGCCTGCGAACTGAAGATCGAGGTTTCCGGGCCGATGCCGGCATTGTTCATCAGCACGTGGACGCGGCCGAAACGCTGGAGTACGGCGCGTTCGAGCGCCTCGAGCGAGTCCCGGCTGGCGACATCGGTTTCGACGGCCATCACCTCCTCTTCGCCGGCAATGGCCTTCAGCTCGTCTGCGGCGTTGGCCATCCGGTCGCCGCCGAGATCGGCGATGACGACGCTCATGCCACGACCGGCAAAATACTTCGCCGCCGCAAGTCCGATGCCGGAAGCGCCGCCGGTGATGACGGCAACGTTGGACTTCTTGAAAATGTCTTGAATATTCGTCACGGGGACAGCCCCTCCTCGAGCGTTGTTCGCACGCAGCCGAATATGGGCGCCGCTTTCACACTGTCAAACGCTATCGCCACCTCAGCCATCGCACTTGCCCTTGCGTCACGAGCCAATCTCGCTAAAAGTGCCGCGACACCGGCTTTTCGCCGGCCTTTATGTAACGGACCTTATCACCATGGCATCATACAAAGACGTGAAGAAAGTCGTGCTCGCCTATTCCGGCGGCCTCGACACCTCGATCATCCTGAAGTGGCTGCAGACGGAACTCGGCGCCGAAGTCGTTACCTTCACCGCCGATCTCGGCCAGGGTGAAGAGCTGGAGCCGGCGCGTAAGAAGGCCGAAATGCTCGGCATCAAGGAGATCTACATCGAGGATGTGCGCGAGGAATTCGTGCGCGATTTCGTCTTCCCGATGTTCCGCGCCAATGCCGTCTACGAGGGCGTCTACCTGCTCGGCACCTCGATCGCCCGGCCGCTGATTTCCAAGCATCTGATCGATATCGCCCGCAAGACGGGCGCCGATGCGATCGCCCACGGTGCAACAGGCAAGGGCAACGACCAGGTCCGTTTCGAACTCTCCGCCTATGCCCTGAACCCTGATATCAAGATCATCGCGCCGTGGCGTGACTGGTCCTTCAAGAGCCGTACCGACCTGCTCGAATTTGCAGAGAAGCATCAAATCCCGGTTGCCAAGGACAAGAAGGGCGAGGCTCCCTTCTCCGTTGACGCCAACCTGCTGCATTCCTCCTCCGAAGGCAAGGTTCTGGAAGACCCCGCGCAGGAAGCTCCGGAATATGTGCATATGCGCACGATCTCCCCGGAAACCGCTCCCGACAAGGCGACGACAATCAAGGTCGGCTTCCGCAAGGGCGATGCCGTGTCGATCAACGGTGTCGAGATGTCGCCGGCGACGCTGCTCGCAACCCTCAACAATTATGGCCGCGACAACGGCATCGGCCGCCTCGACCTCGTCGAGAACCGCTTCGTCGGCATGAAATCGCGCGGCGTCTATGAAACACCCGGCGGCACGATCCTCTTGTCGGCGCACCGCGCCATCGAATCGATCACCCTCGACCGGGGTGCGGCCCATCTCAAGGACGAGATCATGCCGCGCTACGCCGAGTTGATCTATTACGGATTCTGGTTCTCGCCGGAGCGCGAAATGCTGCAGGCGCTGATCGACAAGAGCCAGGAGCATGTCGAAGGTGAAGTGACGCTGAAGCTCTACAAGGGCAATGTCATGGTCATCGGCCGCGAAAGCGAAAAGTCGCTCTATTCCGACAAGCTCGTCACTTTCGAGGACGATCAGGGCGCCTACGATCAGAAGGATGCGGCCGGCTTCATAAAGCTCAATGCGCTGCGCCTGCGCACGCTCGGCAAGCGCAACCTGGCGAAATAATCACGCTTCGCTTTCGTACTGGATATGAGCCCGCCGGCTTTGCCGCGCGGGCTTTTTTTAAGGAAGCGGTACTAAGCGTCCAATGCCCGGATGCAGACATCCCCCTGTCCATGACCTTTCTGAACTCCGTCGGTCAAACGAGCATCGCCGAGGCGTTCGTCGGATACGGTGGAACTAGAGCACCGGCCATCGTCAGGAATTGAACAAAACTTGTGTCGACGCCTTTATCTGCCTTGAAGGGCTACAAAGGCCAGGACCATGGATGTCAGGCAGATAATCGACGCGTTCGAACGCTGGTTGAGAACGTTCGTGTTGAGCGAATGGACGTTCTACCAAGTCGGAGTTATCGCCGTCGGTTACGTTGCAGCGTCCTTCTTAGCCTCCCGCACCGAACCTGCACTGGAAGCAAGGGCCAGGCGCATCAAAGGTAATCCCGACCTGTTGCGCGTCATAATCGCCTTTATGCGGCGCTTGAAGTGGCTCTTTCTCGCGGTATGGCTCTGGCTTGCAAACGTCGTTCTGACGCCAAACACCTGGCCGTCGCAAAGGTGGCTCGTCTCGACTGCCCTGACGCTGACGGCGGCGTGGTTCATCATCTCCGTGCTGACCAAGATTATCCGCAATCCCACCTTGTCGCGAACGGTCGCAATCGTCAGTTGGGGCTACGTCGCGTTATACGCGCTCCGGCTTGACGGTCCGGTGCTCTCCGCCCTCGATGGCCTGGCTGTCAATCTGGGGGCTGTGCGCCTTTCACTCCTCCTTGTGCTGAAAGCGGTCGTCTTGGCCGTCGCGCTCATCTGGGTGGCGGTTCTCATCGGCAATGTCCTGTCCCATTGGGTGCAGCGATCGGGCGATCTTTCGCCATCGATCAAGGTCCTGATCAGCAAGTTCATTAAAATCGGCTTGATCATGATCGCCGGCGCAATTGCCTTATCAGCGACAGGCATCGACCTGACCGCATTGACGGTTTTTTCCGGCGCAGTTGGCGTCGGAATAGGCTTCGGCCTTCAGAAAGTCGTATCGAACTTCATCTCCGGCATCATCATCCTTCTCGATAAATCCATCAAGCCAGGCGACACGATCACGCTCGGAGATACCTTCGGTTCGATTCGGGATTTGAGGTCGCGGTTCGTTTCGGTCATCACGCGTGACGGCAAAGAATACCTGATCCCCAACGAGGACTTCATCTCCCAACAGGTCGTCAACTGGTCGTTCTCCAGCGACTACGTCAGGATCGATGTCGACTTCGGTACGGCCTATGACAGCGATCCACATGAGGTCGTTAGAATTGCGATCACGACTGCCTCCACGGTGGATCGCGTTGCAAACAACTACAAGGCGCCGGTATGCTGGCTTACCTGCTTTGGCGCTTCGTCGCTTGATTTCCGGCTCCGCTTCTGGATCTCCGATCCCGCGAATGGCTTGACAAATGTCAGGGGCCAAGTGCTGATGGCGCTTTGGGACGCGTTCAAGGAAGCCGGCGTGTCGATCCCGTTCCCGCACCGCGAAATTATCATGAGGACGCCTGTCGAGATCAAGCAGTCGCGCGAAGACTAAGCGCTGACATTAAGCCTGCCGACAATGCCGCGCGGGCTTCTATTGCTGCTCAAATTACGCTGCTTGGCTACCCTTGACGGCCAACCGTGATCGCCTAATCTGCTCGATCATCCGAGGGAGCATTTCCATGACGCAGTCCTTGCTCTTCGGCGCCTTTCTGGCGGCGCTGTTCTACGTGCTCATTCCGGGACCCGCCTTCCTGCAGCTGCTCGGCATCGGCGCTGGGCAGGGCCGCAAGGCCGGCGCCTTGTTCATGATGGGGCATCTGGTCGGGGATCTCATCTGGTCATCGCTGGCGCTGATTGCGATCGTCGGTGCAAAGACGATCGGGACCTTCGTGTTCGATCTGCTCGGGCTCGCCTGCGGCTTCTACCTTGCCTGGATCGGCTGGAGCGCCGTCAACGCCAAGCCGAAAGCAGATGGGCAGGCGCTTGTCGTGGTCGAGCGGCCATTCCGGCGTGGCCTGATTTTCGGCGTCACCAACCCCAAGGGTTATCCGGTGGCGCTTGCCACGTTCACGGCGCTGGTTGCGGGCTCGGCCGGCGCGCTCGATTTCGAGGCGCTGCCCGTGCTTCTCGTTGTGTCCTTCCTGGGGTTCGTGACCGCCGACATCATCCTGATCGGCATCATTGGCGCGGGTGCGGTGCGCCGTTTCTATCGCGCACATGAGCGGCTGATCGTGCGCTCGTCCGGCGTGCTGTTCATGGGCTTTGCCGCCCAGGCGCTATGGCATGCAGCGCCCGGCCTCATCGGCTGGCGCAGGGCCTGACTGCGATCATGCATTCAGGAAACTGACAATCGATTTCAGCGTCTGGACTTCATGGGGGTCGCCGATCGACATGGCGACCTGCAGCTGGTTTTTATAATAATCGAGGAAATTGAAACTCGTGCCGTCGGTGACGCTGGAGAGATCGATGATATTGCCGAGCGGATCGATTGCATGCATCGGCAAGGGTTCGGAGATCGCGGCATAGGTGTTCTGATCGATCAGGCCGCTATCGAAGCTTTGGCGTGCGTAGTTGCGCAGCTCTCCAGGGCTGACCGCAGTGAAATCAGGCCCTTCGTCAAGATTGTCTTCGATCTGGAACGAGACCGGAGCCGGAGCCTTGGTCTCGATTGGATATCGGCAGTCTTAGAATTTCTTGCGTTATTAGGGTTGTTTTTAAAAAGCAAACTCTGAGAAGACCGCAGGGAAAAAATTTCCATGGCGCATGTCCCCTGGCAGGAAGATCACCGGAAACTAGCGCTTGCGCGTGATTCGCGTCAATCGTTAACAAATGGTTAATTTTCGGCTGTCAAATCTTGTCCACCGCTTCGCCAGACGAGTCAAAAGGCCCGCCGCGACGGCATACCAATTCTGCGGCGGCTCTCCTATATTGACCATCCCCGCATACCAAAAGGAATTCTCCGATGCCTTCTCCCCATGATTTCAATCCGGCGCTGGTCAACTGGGATGGTCTACACGGCCTGCCGCGTTTCGATGCCATCGATGACGGCGATTTTTCTGCCGCCTTCGACGCGGCGCTCGCCGCGCATGAACAGGAGATCGACGAGATTGCCGGAAACGCCGACGCGCCGACCTTCGACAATACGGTGGTAGCGCTGGAGATTGCCGGCGATGCTCTCTCGCGTGTTTCGGCATTGTTCTGGAACAAGGCAGGCGCGCATACCAACGAGCTCATCCAGGCGCTCGAGCGGGAGATATCGCCGAAGATGTCACGGCACTATTCGAAGATCGGAATGAATGCCGCGCTTTTTGCCCGCATTGACACGCTTTGGGAGAACCGCGAGAGCCTCGGCCTGACGCTGGAGCAGACGCGGGTGCTGGAACGCCATTGGAAGGGTTTCGTCAAATCCGGCGCCAAGCTCGAAACACCCGAGCAGGAGAAGCTCGCGGCGATCAACGAAAAGCTCGCGGGCCTCGGAACGCAGTTCGGTCAGAACGTCCTGGCCGATGAGACAGCCTGGGCGCTCGTGCTTTCCGAGGGAGCGGAGCTCGACGGGCTGCCGGAATTCCTCCGCGATGCGATGGCGGCAGCGGCGCGCGACCGCGGCGACGAGGGCAAATATGCGGTGACGCTGTCCCGCTCGATCATCGAGCCATTTCTGACCTTCTCGGAACGCCGGGACCTGCGCGAGCAGGCGTTCAAGGCTTGGGTGGCGCGCGGGGCAAACGGCGGGGAGACTGACAATCGTGCCGTCATCAAGGAAACGCTTGCGCTGCGCCATGAGGTGGCGAGGCTGCTCGGCTACGGCAATTTCGCCGAACTGAAGCTCGATAATACGATGGCGAAGACAGCCGATGCGGTGAACGACCTGCTGAAGGCGGTCTGGGCGCGGGCGGTCAAACGCGCGGGCGAGGAAGAGGTGGACATTGCGACGCTGATTGCCGAAGAGGGCCGGAACCACGAGGTGATGCCATGGGACTGGCGGCACTATGCCGAAAAGATCCGGGCGCGGAAGTTCGATTTCTCCGAGGCCGAACTCAAGCCCTATCTGCAGCTCGAAAAGATCATCGACGCCTGCTTCGACGTGGCGGGCCGGTTGTTCGGTATCCGCGCCGTCGAGAAGAAGGGCGTGCCGACCTATCATCCCGACGTCAGAGTGTTCGAAATCAGGGACCGGGAGGACAGGCTGGTCGCCCTCTTCCTCGGCGACTATTTCGCCCGCAGCTCGAAACGCTCCGGCGCCTGGATGAGCTCGCTGCAATCGCAGCACAGACTGGAGCTGAAGAACGGCCGCCGAGGCGAATTGCCGATCATCTACAATGTCTGCAATTTCGCCAAGCCGGCCGAAGGCAAGCCGGCGCTGCTGTCGCTCGACGATGCCCGCACGCTGTTCCACGAATTTGGCCATGCGCTGCACGGCATGCTTTCTAATGTCACTTACCCTTCCGTTTCCGGCACCGGCGTCTCGCGCGATTTCGTCGAACTGCCTTCGCAGCTCTACGAGCACTGGCTGACGGTTCCCGCCATCCTCAGGCAATACGCCGTGCATTTCGAGACAGGCGAGCCGATGCCGCAAGTCCTGCTCGACAGGGTACTGGCGGCGCGTACCTTCAATGCCGGCTTCAATACCGTCGAGTTCACCTCCTCGGCGCTTGTCGATATGGCGTTTCACACCCGGGAGACTGTCGAGGACCCGATGGCGGTGCAGGCTGAGGTGCTGGCCGAGATCGGCATGCCGAAGTCGATCGTCATGCGCCATGCCACACCGCACTTCCAGCACATCTTCTCCGGCGGTTATTCGGCCGGCTATTATTCCTACATGTGGTCGGAAGTTCTCGACGCCGATGCCTTTGCCGCCTTTGAGGAGACGGGCGACGCTTTCAACGGCGAGATGGCGCGCAAGCTCAAGGAAAACATCTATTCCACCGGAGGCTCGGTCGATCCGGAGGATGCCTACAAGGGCTTCCGCGGCAAGCTGCCGAACCCGAATGCGATGCTGGTCAAAAAGGGCCTCGCCACGTTCGAGGAATTGACAGGCAGCGACGCTTAAGACAGTTTGATGACAGAGAAGCGGGCGGCATGGCGGCAGCCATGCCGCAGCTTTCGCGCGCGACCCCCTTTCGCAATCGCGAAAAAACCGGTAAGAGCGCGCCAAATGTAAATGGCGCGTCCACTTGGCGTAGCGCCCCAGCCTCAGAGATTATGACAAATGGCACTTCGCAACATCGCGATCATCGCGCACGTTGACCATGGCAAGACCACTCTCGTTGACGAGCTCCTGAAACAGTCCGGTTCGTTCCGCGAGAACCAGCGCGTCATGGAACGCGTGATGGACTCCAACGACATCGAAAAAGAGCGCGGCATCACCATTCTCGCCAAGGCAACGTCGATCGAATGGAAAGACACGCGCATCAACATCGTCGATACGCCCGGCCACGCCGACTTCGGCGGCGAAGTCGAGCGCATTCTCTCGATGGTGGACGGCGCGATCGTTCTCGTCGACGCTGCCGAAGGCCCGATGCCGCAGACCAAGTTCGTCGTCGGCAAGGCGCTGAAGGTCGGCCTGCGCCCGATCGTTGCCATCAACAAGATCGACCGTCCCGACGCCCGTGCCGACGAAGTCGTCAACGAAGTCTTCGACCTCTTCGCCGCCCTCGATGCGACCGACGAGCAGCTCGACTTCCCGATCCTCTACGGTTCCGGCCGCGCCGGCTGGATGAACTACGATCCGGCAGGCCCGACCGACGAAGGCCTTGCGCCGCTGCTCGACCTCGTCGTCAAGCACGTGCCCGAGCCGAAGGTCGAGGAAGGTCCGTTCCGCATGATCGGCACGATCCTCGAAGCCAACAACTTCCTCGGCCGCATCATCACCGGCCGTATCGCCTCCGGCTCGATCAAGCCGAACCAGGCCGTCAAGGTTCTCGGCCAGGACGGCAAGCTGATCGAACAGGGCCGTATTTCCAAGATCCTCGCCTTCCGCGGCATCGAGCGCCAGCCGATCGAGGAAGCGCATGCGGGCGACATCGTTGCGATCGCCGGCCTTTCCAAGGGCACGGTCGCCGACACCTTCTGCGATCCGTCCGTCACGGAAGCCATGAAGGCGCAGCCGATCGATCCGCCGACCGTCACCATGTCCTTCATCGTCAACGATTCGCCGCTTGCCGGCACCGAAGGCGACAAGGTGACCTCACGCGTCATCCGCGACCGCCTGCTCAAGGAAGCCGAAGGCAACGTTGCCCTCAAGATCGAGGAAAGCGCCGACAAGGACTCGTTCTTCGTTTCCGGCCGCGGCGAACTTCAGCTCGCCGTTCTGATCGAAAACATGCGCCGCGAAGGCTTCGAGCTTGCCGTTTCGCGTCCGCGTGTCGTCATGCACAAGGATGACAGCGGCCAGCTTCTGGAGCCGATCGAAGAAGTCCTGATCGACGTCGATGAAGAGCATTCCGGCGTCGTCGTGCAGAAGATGTCGGAGCGCAAGGCCGAAATGGTCGAGCTTCGTCCGTCGGGCGGCAACCGCGTCCGTCTGGTCTTCTACGCGCCGACCCGCGGCCTGATCGGCTACCAGTCGGAACTGCTGACGGATACGCGCGGCACCGCAATCATGAACCGCCTGTTCCACAGCTACCAGCCTTACAAGGGCGAGATCGGCGGCCGGGTCAACGGCGTACTGCTGGCCAATGAACCCGGCGAAGCCGTTGCCTATGCGCTGTTCAACCTGGAAGACCGCGGTCCGATGATCATCGACGCCGGTGAAAAGGTCTATATGGGCATGATCATCGGCATCCATACGCGCGACAACGACCTCGAGGTCAATGTACTGAAGGGCAAGAAGCTGACCAACATCCGCGCCGCCGGCAAGGACGAAGCCGTCAAGCTTACCCCGCCGATCCGCATGACGCTCGAGCGTGCACTTTCCTGGATCCAGGAAGACGAGCTGGTCGAGGTAACGCCCAAGTCCATTCGCCTGCGCAAGATGTATCTCGACGCCAACGACCGCAAGCGGATCGAAAAGACGAAGGCGGCTCTCTAAGGTTTCCTCGAGACCCTGTTTTAGAACCCCGGCCTTTGCGCCGGGGTTTTTTATTGTGCGCTGCGTCGATTCCAGCTTGTGACAATCGTTAAAAAAGCGTTAAAATTTGACCATCGTCCACATGTTAAGTCTGTGGGCAATCGAGCCGAATGCATCGTCGCATATGGTTAATTGCCCCCGGCAGGACCAGAGTAAACGTTATGAAGACGTTGTCGATCGATGTCCGGCGGGCCGAACCGCACGATGCCCGAGCCATTTCGGAAACGCACAGGCTCGCCTGGCAACACACCTATGCGGGCATCATTCCGCATCGCGCCCTGACGCAGATGATCGAGCGGCGAGGCGAAAATTGGTGGCGCAAGGCCACCCGCGGGCCGGCGACGTTGCTGGTTCTCGATGTGGCAGGAACAGTCGCCGGCTATGCGACGCTCGGTCTTAACCGCGCCCGCGCACTGCCGCAGGAAGGCGAAATCTACGAGCTTTATCTTCGCCCCGAATATCAGGGCATCGGTCTCGGCAGGATGTTGTTCGGCGAGGCGCGTCGGCTGCTGAAGTCGCTCGGCTGCAACGGGCTGGTCGTCTGGTGCCTTGAGGAAAACGAGACCGCCAGCCGCTTCTACCGCCATCACGGCGGCGTCGATTTCTGCGAAGGCATGGAAAATTTCGACCACAAGCAGTTGAAGAAGATCGGCTTCATCTGGAACTGAAACCGCTCGGCTCGCGGTTCGCTCATCTCTGACTAGAATTTGGAAGTGGTTGCGCGCTGGTGTCATCACGCATTGGTGATCTCCAATGTTGCGTTGCCGCATGAAACCGATTATCTGGCTGCGAGCAATTCAACCTCGCAGGAGTTTCGTATGCGCATCGACGCCGTTTCAATCGGTAAGAATCCACCTGAAGACGTCAACGTTATCGTCGAGGTTCCGGTCGGCGGTCATCCGATCAAGTATGAAATGGACAAGGACGCCGGCACGCTGGTCGTCGATCGTTTCCTCTATACGCCGATGACTTACCCGGGCAATTACGGCTTTGTACCGCACACCCTGTCTGAAGACGGCGACCCGATCGACGTGCTGATCGCCAGCACCCGGCCGCTGGTTCCGGGCTGCGTCATCAACGTGCGACCGATCGGCGTCCTGAAGATGGAAGACAATTCTGGCAAGGACGAGAAGATCATTGCCGTGCCGTCGCCGAAGCTGACGCTGCGCTACGAGAAGGTGAAGGATTACACCGATCTTCCCGAGATCACGCTGAAGCAGATCGAGCACTTCTTCGAGCACTACAAGGATCTGGAGCCCGGCAAGTGGGTGAAGATCTACGGCTGGGGCGACTCGAAGGAAGCCGGCGCCCTCATCCTCGAAGCCATCGAGCGTGCGAAGACGACGAAGGGCTGATCGATCAGCCAAAAAACGCTTCGAGCTTTTTTGCCAAATCCTCCGGATCGCCGTCGATCCGGAGGATTTTTTTGCGCGCGGTCTCGCCGGAGACAAGGCTGACGGAAGATTTGGGTATGCGCAGGGATTCTGCGACCAGAAGGATGAGGGCTTTGTTGGCCTTGCCCTTCTCAGGCACTGATGTAACGCGTGCCTTCAGATGCGTTTCGCCTTCGCCATCCGCTTCGATGCCGTCTATCGCGTCACGCCCGCCATTCGGCGTGAGACGAACGGCAAGGCGCAAATGATCGTCAAATATCTTCCAAGGACGGTTCACATGCGAACGCCGAAGATTGGCGCAACGCTGGTCGCCAGCAGCATGCGGATGAAGAAGATTATCAGAAGCAGAATGATCGGAGAAATATCGATGCCACCGAGATTGGGCAGAAAGCGGCGGATCGGACGCAGGGCAGGCTCGGTGATGTTGTAGAGGAACGTCCCAATCTGATTGACGAATTGGTTATGGGAGTTGATGACGTTGAATGCGTAGAGCCACGAGAAGATGGCGCTGCCGACCAAAATCCAGATATAAATTTGCAAAGCTAAATCAATAGTGGCCAGCAGCGCATACATCGTCATCTCCAAATTTCGTTGTTGACAGACATGTAGACATTGGCGACTAAACGGGCAAGTGCCGTGTCGAAACGCATGGCAGAACATGTTTAACGGGCGGCCTCGCAGCCATTCCGGCGCCCGCTTCCTCGGACAAGACCCATGTCGTTTTCGCCCACCGGAGACCGTTTTGCCGCGTTTCGGCATCCGTCCTACACGCGCTTCTTCTTTGCGCGCTTTCTGCTGTCCTTCTCGCAGCAGATCGTCAGCGTCGCCGTCGGCTGGCAGATGTACGACCAGACGGGCAAGGCGATCTATCTCGGCCTGATCGGGCTTGTACAGTTCCTGCCGTCGCTGCTGCTCATCCTCGTCACCGGTTCGGTGGCCGACCGGCACAATCGGCGCGCCATCGCCGCCCTCTGCTCGCTGGTGGGCGCGTTCTGCACGCTGGCGCTGCTCATCATGACGGCGACGGAGACCTTCTCGCCCTGGCCGGTGTTTGCGGTGCTTCTGATTTTCGGCGTCGAACGCGCCTTCATGTCGCCGGCGGTGCAGTCTCTCGCACCCAATCTTGTGCCGGAGCACGCGCTTTCCAATGCCATCGCCTGGAATTCGTCGTCCTGGCAGCTTGCCGCGATCACCGGGCCGGTCATCGGCGGCCTGCTCTACGGCCTCAGCGCTTCGACCGCCTATACGGTGGCGGTGATCTTTTCCATCCTCGGCGCGGCTCTGCTCTTCACGATCCCGAAGCCGGAACAGAAGACGACGGGCGAGGCCAAGAGCTGGGCAATGATCCTCGGCGGCTTCAGTTTCATCCGCGCTGAAAAGGTTGTGCTCGGCGCGATCTCGCTCGATCTCTTCGCGGTGCTGCTCGGCGGCGCCACCGCACTGATGCCGATTTTCGCCCGCGATATTCTCACGCTCGGTCCCTGGGGGCTAGGACTGCTGCGTGCAGCGCCGGGGCTCGGCGCCATCGTCATGGCGATCTTCCTTGCGGCCTATCCGCTGAAACACCGCGCCGGCCTCTACATGTTCATCGGCGTCGCTCTCTTCGGTGTCGGCACCATCATCTTCGGGGCCTCGACCAATACCGAAGTTTCGATTGCAGCGCTGGCGCTGATGGGGGCGGCCGACATGATATCGGTCTATGTGCGCGAGAGCCTGATCGCGCTCTGGACGCCCGACCATCTGCGTGGCCGTGTCAATGCGGTCAACATGGTCTTTGTCGGTGCTTCGAACGAGCTTGGAGAATTCAGGGCGGGCACGATGGCATCGGTCTTCGGCGCGGTGCCGGCGGTCATCATCGGCGGCATCGGAACGCTGGCGGTGGCGGCGATCTGGGCTTCCAGTTTTCCCAAGCTGCGCAGGATCGACACGCTCGACGCGCCCGCCCAATCCCTTCAAGCCTGAATCATTTTGAAAGGATTATGCGCGGAGCGCGATAGACGGTGTCGCCTTCGCCGACTTTCCCTCGAAGACCAGATCGAGGAATTCTGTCAGCCAGGCTTTCAGAGGCGCGTCGAACAGCATGCGGCCTTCGAGATGTTCGCGGCCCTGTTGGGCGTTCGGCAGAATGAAGCGGTGCGCGCCGTGCACGACCCAGCGATGCATCATCACCCGCGTGAGTTCGGCATGGAATTGCAGACCCCAGGCGTTGCCGTCGTAACGGAAGGCCTGGTTCGGGTAGGCATCGCCTTCGGCTAGCAGTTCGGCGCCGTGCGGCAGCTCAAAGCCTTCGCGGTGAAAATGATAGACCATCCTCGGCCAGTGCATCAGCAGGCGGCCTTTCTCGGTCGGGTGCAGCGGGTACCAGCCGATCTCCGTCGAGCCATCGGCATTCGGCTGCACTTTGCCGCCGAGCTGACGCACCAGCATCTGGGCGCCGAGGCAGATGCCGAGAAAGGGGCGCCTCTCCCTGAGCGGGACCTCGATCCAGTCGATCTCCTTCTTGATGAAGTCATCGGGATCATTGGCGCTCATCGGTCCGCCGAAGACGACGGCGCCGGCATGGTCTGCGAGCGTCGTCGGAAGCGGATCGCCGAGGACCGGGCGACGGATATCGAGGCCGTAGCCTTTTTCGACCAATAATTGCCCGACACGGCCGGGGCTAGAGCGCTCCTGATGCAGGACGATGAGGATCGGGCGCCGGTCGCGCTGCGGATTTTGCTCAGTCGGCATCATCTTGCGCAACCTGGACATCCGTGACCCTGGCGGCGGCCTCCTGCCGCTTCTGGATGCGTTCGCGTGAGGAGACTCCGAGCAGATCGGCAATGCGCCAGATGATATGGTCTTCCATCTCGCTGCGCTCACCGTCGGCGTAAACGATGTCCCAGAGAATGCCGATCAGCTCCAGCCTTTGCTCGGTATCGAGATGGCGTTTCAGGTCGGCAGTGAAGCGATAGTAGTCGACAGCGGAGCTTTCGGCTTCGAGGCCGGCGGCCATCAGGGCGTCGAGCTGTTTGCCGTCCAGCGAATACTGCTCCTTCAAAAGGTTGCGCAGCCGCTTCTTTTCGCTGGCCTTGATCTTGCCGTCGGCCTCCATGACCTGCATGCAGAGTGCCGCCACTGCGATGCGCGGATCATCGGGAGCAAAACCCTTCTTCGGACGGTCGGCGGTGAGGTTTTGGAAGAATGCCTGGAAGCGTTCGAACATGCGGATTTCGTCCCTTTCAGAAAAGGCGGAGCCGTGTCCTGGATTCCGGTTCCGCCCTCGGATCGCGGACGCCTGGATCATCCGGCAGTCCGCCGAAAAAGGGCTTTGCGTCGTTCGCTGCTGGCGCTTTATCACTGGCGGCAGGTTCGACGGGCTTCGGCTTTGCCGGTGCCGGTGCGGGGCGCACAGCCTCGGCGATCGTCGCGGCGCGTTCCAGCTCAATGATGCGGTGATCGTTGACCGGGCTCTCCGGCTTGACGTCACGCAGCGGCGGCAGGGTCTTCAGGGCGGTTTCGATCGAGGCGGGCGCCGAACCGTCCTCGAGCGGCCCCTCGATCTGGCCGAAAGGCGCCTTCCATTCGAAGGCATCGAGACGGCCGGTGACGGGCGACACCGGCAGCCATTTGTCGGAGACGTAACCATCCGCCACCCAGGCCGGATCGCGCGGGGCTTTCAACGCCTGGGCCAGCCAGTGGCGCACGCGGCCCTGGTCGCCGGTCTCGGCTTCCTCGATGTCGGCGAGCAGCAGGAAGGCGGCTTCACGCGGCTCAATGCGCGCCGCCGCTTCCGCCTTGGCGCGCGCCTTGGCGAATTCCTGCGCGTCGAGTGCTGCCTGGGCGACGACGAGAAGGGATTCGACATTGTTCGGGCGCATCGCTTCCAGCCGTTCGGCACGCTTCAGCCGGTCGAGCGTGGAATCGCCGCTGCGGGCTCTGACATAGGTCTGGCCAATCTCGGGATGAGGCGCCGATTTCCATGCCTGTTCGAGGATCGAAGCAGCCTTGCGCAGGCCGCCTTCGCGGAACAGTGCCCTGGCGGCAATGAGGGCGGCCGGAATGAAATCGGCGGCGAGCTTCAGCGCCTGCAGGGCGTCGTCGCGAGCGCCGGCAGGGTTGCCTTCGAGCTTCTCGGTGGCGCGCGCCGTCAGGAGCACGGCGTGCAGGCGGTTGGCCTCGGGTTTTTCGACGACGCGAGCAGCCTTCTGCTGTTCGAGCAAGCGGATCGCATCGTCCCAGCGGCCGGCCTGGCTGCGATATTCGAGCGTCGCCTGGGCGGCCCAGGGCAGATAGGGAGCGTCGTCGGCCGCCTTTTCGGCATATTGGCGGGCGGCTTCATTGGCGCCGAGACGGCGGGCTTCGAGATAGAGACCGCGCAGGCCAAGCTCGCGCGTTTCCGGGTCGTTGGCCATGGCTTCGAACTTGGCGCGCGCCTCGTCATGGCGGCCCTCGATCAGCGCGGCCTGGGCCTCGAGCAGGTTGATCAGCGGCTCCTGATCGGCGCGGATGAGGCCGCGTGAACGGGCGGCCATCTTGCGGGCGAGCAATGCATTGCCGGCACCGGCGGCAATCAGGCCGGTCGATAGCGCCTGATAGCCGCGATCGCGCTTGCGGGCGCGGAAATAGCGGGTCACCGAATGCGGCGAGGTCCAGACCAAGCGGACGAACCACCAGGCGATCATCACGGCGGCGATGAGGGCGATGATCGCGCTCACGGCGACGATCAGCTTGGTCTGGTAGATCTGGCCTTCCCAGATCAGCGAGATGTCGCCGGGACGATCGGCGAACCAGGAGAAGCCATAGGCGAGAAGCAGCACGAGCAGGGCGAAGACGACAAGTCTGATCATGATCTCAACCCTCCTTGCCGGTGCCGCTGACGGCCTTCGACAATGCCCCGCCGACCAGCTCCTCGACGCGGATGCGCGCCTCCAGCGACTGCTTGAAGGCGGCAGACGCCTGCTTGCCGGGAGCGGGCAGAGCGTTCCATTCGGCGGACGCGCCGGGCAGATCGCCGTTCTTCACCTTGTCCTCCATACGGGCGGCGATCGCTTCGACGCTTTCACCTTCGATATTGCCGACGGGACGGACCGTCACCAGCGATTTCGCGCTCGCCATCAGCCGGTCCGACCAGCTCTGGTTCGGATCCGGCTGGTTGACGGCCTCGACGATCGCGGTGGCAACGTCGGGAGCCTGACGCATCAGCTCGGCGCGCGAGGGGACGCCGGTCTCGGCGAAGGAACGCAGGTCGGCGATGGCAGGATCGTCGGACGCGACGCCGGCGAAGGTGTCGAGCTCGGCCAGGAACGGCCCGCCGCGGTCGATCGCCGCCTTGAGGGCGGCTGCCGCGATCGCGCGGGCGACGGCAACATCTTCACGCGGCTCGTTAAGTTTCTTTTCGGCCTCGGCGAGGCGCTTGGCGATATCGGCGTCGCTGCTCGTCTGCTGGTCGGAGGACTGAGCAAGCGTCGAACGCAGCTGGTCGACCTGGCTGCTCAGCTCTGCAATCTTCTGGTTGAGCGCCTCGACACTTGCCGGGTCGGCCGATGGTGCCGCGGCGGGGTTCTTCGCAGCCGTTTCCAGCGCGGCGACACGCGTTTCAAGCGCGCCGTCACCTGGGCTTGCGGGACTGGCGGCAAGGTTGGCGACGGTCTGTTTCAAGCCGTCGATCTCGCCGGAGAGGTCGGCGAGTTCGGGCGACGCGGTCTGCGGGGCCGAGGAGCCCGGGAGGTAACCGGCATATTGAATGACGCCTGCGCCGAGCAGCGCCACGAGGCCGCCGAAAATGCCGGCGGCGATAAGACCGGAGGTGCCGGAGCTCTTCGGTGAGGGCTGTTCGGCAGGGGGCGTGAAGGACGGTTCGGCGGCTGCCGCCGGTGTCTCTTCCGCCGCTTCCGCGTCGGGCCTGCTTTCAGGTTCAGCCTGCGACACCGCTTCGTTTTCGGGCGTCGGGCCGACATCGGCCGGGGCGCTGTCGGTGTCGCCGGCCTCCTTGTTCACCGGCTTTTCGGTATCGGCTACGGAAGCGAAGTCCTGAGAATCGAGGTCGATCGTGACCGGCTCGTCGGCGCTCTTCGAATGGCGTGGCGGGTTTCCCGATACCATGAGGTCCTCTTTATCCTGCATTGCAACGAAACTAGACAGTGATGCCAATTAAGGGAAGAGGTTAGATCAAATTTGGGCGGCTAACGCATTCAAAGCAGCGACAAAAGACTTTGCTCATCCGGCATCGGCGCAATCGCCACGTTTTTTTTCAGGGCCGCCGGAACGGCTTGCGCCACTGCCTCGCTGAGGCAGAGCAGGCGGATATAGCTGTGCTTCGACAGCGCCGATCGCAGCTCCGCCACGTGAAAAAAATCCTCTGCCGTCTGCCGGGAATAGAAGAGAACGGCGTCGGGGCGGCAGTCGGAAAAAAGAGCTTCGATCTCGGCCGGGTTCGGAGCAACGGGCTGCATGCGATAGCATTCGACGACGGAAAAGCGGATGCCGAGTTCGCGCAATCTTCCTTCAAATGTTTCGGCGCGCGGCATGCCGGCGAGGTAGAGCAACTCTTCCTCTGCCCCAGCGGCGACGAGATCGGCGAGATCGCGGCCGTTGCCTGAGGACGCGGCGACCGAGTGGAAGCCAAGGCGACGCGCCTCTTGCGCCGTCATCTCGCCGACCGTAAAAAGCGGGCGGACAAGATGTGGGCGAAGTTTCTCGCCGAGAGCGGACATGACCCTGACGGCTTCGGCGCTGGTCACCGCGATCGCGCCGCTGGTGGCTTCAAGCGCGCCGGCGGCTGCGGCGCGGTCGTGCTGTGGCCGGCGCAGCGGCAGCAGCAGCGGCTCGTGGCCCCTATCGCGCAGACGTTGTGCTGTTCTTGTCGCCGAATGCGCGGGGCGGGTGACGAGCACGCGCATGGCGGCTTCAGTGCCAGTCGTCGAAGAAGGCGCTGCCGGCTCGCGCGCGCACGTCCTGCCCGGCGCGAGTGCCGAGTGCGGCCGCGTCGCGGCGGTGGCCGTCGGTGGTCACCGCATGCTGGCTGCGGCCGTCGGCTGTGATGATCAGGCCGGAGAAACGGATCAGGTCGCCTTCGCAAACGGCATAGCCGCCGATCGGCGTGCGGCAGGAGCCGTCGAGAGCGGCGAGGAAGGCGCGCTCGCAGGAGACAGTGTCGAAGGTCGCGGCATCGTTGACCGCTGCCAACAGGTCGTCGATCCTGTGATCGCCGATGCGGCTTTCGATGCAGATCGCCCCCTGTGCCGGCGCCGGCGGGAAGGTGTCGGGGTCGAGGATATCGGTGATCACCTCGACCTTGCCAAGGCGTTTCAGGCCGGCCAGCGCCAGCAGGGTCGCGTCCACCTGGCCCTCTTCGAGCTTGCGCAGGCGGGTTTCGACCGCGCCGCGGAAGGTGATGACGTTGATGTCGGGCCGCATGCGGCGGATCAGCGCCTGGCGGCGCAGCGATGAAGAGCCGACGGTGGCGCCATGCGGCAGGTCGATCAGCTTGCGCGCCGTGCGGCCGATCACAGCGTCGCGGATATCTTCGCGCGGCAGGTAGGCGGAGAGATGAAGGCCGTCCGGCAGGTGCGTCGGCATATCTTTAGTGGAGTGCACGGCGAAATCCAATTCGCCTGAGACAAGCTTCTGTTCGAGCTCCTCGGTGAAGAGGCCCTTGCCGCCGATCTCGGCCAGCGACCGGTCGGTGATGCGGTCGCCCTTGGTGGTCAGCACGACTATCTCGAACATCTTTTCGGGCAGGTTGTGCGCCGCCATCAGCCTGTCGCGGGCCTCATGCGCCTGGGCAAGCGCCAGCGGGCTGCCCCGCGTGCCGATCCGGAAAGGTTTTGTTTGCATCCGCTCTGTTCCGTTGTTACCGGAATTCTCGTAAACGGGTTTCCGTTCCATCGCAATGAACGAACAGGCCACATGGTTCCCTTTATGCGCATCCTCGGCATCGAAACAAGCTGCGACGAGACCGCCGCAGCCGTCGTCGAGCGCGATGCGGAGGGACGTGGAAATGTCCTATCGGATGTCGTGCTTTCCCAGCTCGACGAACATAGTGCCTATGGCGGCGTGGTGCCGGAGATCGCAGCGCGTGCCCATGTCGAGGCGCTGGACGAGCTGATCGAGGAGGCGCTGAAGCGCGCCAATGTGTCGCTTGATGATGTCGACGCCATCGCCGCCACTTCAGGTCCCGGCCTGATAGGCGGACTGCTTGTCGGATTGATGACGGGCAAGGCGATCGCCAGGGCCGCCGGCAAGCCGCTCTATGCGGTCAACCATCTCGAGGGTCATGCGCTGACGGCGCGGCTGACCGACGGGCTCGCCTTTCCTTATCTGATGCTGCTCGTTTCCGGCGGTCACACCCAACTCATCCTGGTGCGCGGCGTCGGACAGTATGAACGTTGGGGCACGACGATCGACGATGCGCTTGGCGAAGCGTTCGACAAGACGGCAAAACTGCTCGGCCTGCCCTATCCCGGCGGGCCGGCGGTGGAGCGGATGGCGCGCGACGGCAATGCCGATCGCTTCGATTTTCCGCGCCCGCTCGTCGGCGAGGCGCGGCTCGACTTCTCGTTTTCCGGCTTGAAGACGGCGGTGCGGCAGGCGGCACAGGAGATCGCGCCGCTCAGCGACCAGGACGTGGCCGACATTTGCGCCTCGTTCCAGAAGGCGATTTCGCGCACGCTGAAGGACCGCATCGGCCGCGGCCTGCAGCGGTTCAAGAGGGAGTTCCCGACGACCGGTGAGAAGCCGGCGCTGGTGGTTGCCGGCGGTGTCGCTGCGAATCTCGAGCTGCGGGCGACGCTGCAGGCGCTCTGCGACAAGAACGGTTTCCGTTTCATTGCGCCGCCGCTCAGCCTCTGCACCGACAATGCGGTGATGATCGCCTGGGCGGGGCTCGAGCGCATGGCGATCGGCGCGGCGCCTGATACGCTCGACGTGCAGCCGCGTTCGCGCTGGCCGCTCGATGCCAATGCCGAAACGCTGATCGGCTTTGGAAAGAGAGGAGCCAAGGCATGAGCGAAAAAATCGCCGTCATCGGATCAGGTGCTTTCGGAACGGCGCTGGCCGCCGTCATTGCGCTTGCCGGCCGCAGCGCGGTAACGCTTGTCGGGCGCGATCCGTCACTGATAGCCGATCTGAAGGCCGAACGGCTGCATGACGCGGTTCTGCCGGGTATTCTCCTGCCCGATACGCTCGAATTTTCCGCGGAGGCGGATGCGATCGCGGACGCCTCCATCGTGCTCTTTGCGATGCCGTCGCAGGCGCAGGCCGATGCGGCGCGGCAATACGGTCCCTATCTCGGCAAGGATGCCGTCGTCGTCACCTGCGCCAAAGGCATCGAGCGGGCGACGGGCAATCTTCTCACCGACATGCTGGAACGGGAGCTGCCGGACCATCCGGTCGCGGTTCTCTCCGGTCCGGGATTTGCCACCGACATCGCCAAAGGGCTGCCGACGGCGATGGCGATCGCGGCTGATGACATGGAGACTGCGGAGCGGCTTGCCGTGGCGATATCCGGCCGGACTTTTCGGCTCTACGCCTCCAATGACCGGATCGGCGTTCAGCTCGGCGGTGCACTGAAGAACGTGCTGGCGATCGCCTGCGGCATTGTCGAAGGCCGCGGCATCGGCGATTCCGCGCGGGCGGCGCTGATTGCCCGCGGGCTTGCGGAAATGTCGCGCTTCGTCGCGGCCAAGGGCGGCCAAGCCGATACGGTGCGCGGGCTTTCCGGCCTCGGCGATCTGGTGCTGACGGCGACGAGCCATCAATCGCGAAACCTGCGTTTCGGCATTGCGCTCGGGCGCGGCGAAAAGGTCGATCCGTTGCAGGGCACGCTGGTGGAAGGCGCGCTTGCCGCCTCCGTCGCCGCGCGGCTGGCGGCGGAGCTTTCGATCAGCATGCCGATCACCGACGCCGTTTCCGCCATCATCGACGGCCGTCTCGATATATCGGACGCCATCGAGCAGTTGATGACGCGCCCAATTACCACCGAATAGGAGAATAGACATGCTTTTCGCTTTGCTCTGCAAGGACAAGCCGGGACATTTGAACGTCCGCATGGAGACGCGGCCGACGCACCTTGCCTATCTCGATAAGCTCAATGCCGAAGGGAAGCTCTCCATGGCCGGTCCTTTCCTCGACGACGAAGGCAAGGCTTGCGGCAGCCTGGTGCTCGTCAAGGCGGAGACGGCGCAGGAGGCAAAGGCGCTCGCCGATGCCGACCCCTATGCCCAGGCCGGGCTGTTCGAAAGCGTCGAGATCAAGCCCTTCAACTGGGTCTTCAACAAGCCGGAGGCGTAAGCATGGCGCATTGGCTCTATAAATCCGAACCTGCCTCCTGGTCCTGGGAGCAGCAGAAGGCTGCCGGCGACAAGGGTACGGAATGGACGGGCGTGCGCAACTATCTCGCCCGCAACAACATGCGGGCGATGCAGATCGGCGACAAAGGGTTCTTCTATCATTCCAATGACGGGCTGGAGATCGTCGGCATCGTCGAAGTCTGCGCCTTGTCGCACCCGGACTCGACCGCCAAAGGCGACCCGAAGTGGGATTGCGTCGATATCCGCGCCGTCATGGACATGCCGAAGCCGGTGACGCTGAAGGATATCAAGGCGAACGAGACCCTCGCCAAGATGTCGCTCGTCACCTCCATGCGGCTTTCCGTCCAGCCGGTGACGGATGACGAATGGGCTGAAGTCTGCCGCATGGGCGGGCTCGACAATCCACCGCGCTGAAAACCCTTGAAGACCGATCCGGAAGCCTTCATTCGCGCCAATACCAGTCTGATGCCGCCGCCGCATGTGCCGGAGATTTCGCTTTATCTGGCAAGCGAGGCGCATGAGCTCTGGCTGAAAACGGAGGAGGAACTGGAGGCGATTGGTCTGCCGCCGCCTTTCTGGGCCTTTGCCTGGGCGGGCGGGCAGGGGCTGGCGCGCTACATCCTCGATCATCCGGAACTGGTGCGCGGCAAGCGGGTGCTGGATTTCGCCAGCGGTTCCGGCCTTGTCGGCATTGCCGCTGCCATGGCCGGAGCCCGTGAGGTGATGGCTGCCGATATCGACCCTTGGGCAGAGACGGCAATCAGGCTCAATGCCGAGGCCAATCATGTTGCGCTCGGATTTACCGACGCCGACCTGGTCGGTACGAGCGTCGAGGCGGATATCGTGCTTGCGGGCGACGTCTTTTACGACCGCATCTTCGCCGACGCGCTCGTCCCCTGGTTCGCGAGGCTTGCGGCCGAGGGCAGCCCGGTGCTGGTCGGCGATCCCGGGCGCAGCTACCTGCCCAAGGACCGGCTGGAATTCTGCGCGGCCTATCAGGTGCCGGTGACGCGGGCACTGGAGGACAGCGACGTCAAGAAGACGACGGTGTGGCGCTTCGCGCCCAGTTGATGCGAATTTTAAGGCCGGATGACGCAGACATTGGCTTCATAGGAGCAGGGGTCGTCCTGGATGGCGACGTCGATGACCTTTGCCTTCGGCGCCAGCGGCGCGGGCCTGACTGCGGGATAGTAGCCGTAGCTGCCACCCCCGACATAGGTTCCTCCATCGACCTGATAAACGTAGGAGGAGCCGGAATAGGTGCCGCCTACGTCCCAAGCTGGTGCCTGCGGGGCGAGGATGACGAGATTGCTGCGGACCACGCGGTTTGTTGCCCCCGACGAAAACCGCGTCAGCATCGGCATCCTGTTCCTGCCGGCCCGGCGGCCGTAAGTATGGTCGAAACGAATGCCGCGATCGCGCCAGTTCACACGCTCGCCGAGACGAAATTCGCCGTGAAACGCGTGGCGATGGCCGGAAAAGCGGCCATCGTAGCGGCGTTCGCCCGCTGTGGCGGGAAGTGCTGCAAGAGCGGCGAGCGCGAGGAAGGTGACTGCGGACAGGCTGCGAAACATGGGCGCCGGAC
The DNA here is from genome assembly GCF_900094625.1 of Rhizobium aethiopicum. Lineage (GTDB taxonomy): Bacteria > Pseudomonadota > Alphaproteobacteria > Rhizobiales > Rhizobiaceae > Rhizobium > Rhizobium aethiopicum. Next base: position 125,109 of record NZ_FMAJ01000010.1, read on the forward strand.
TCCGGAAATCCAATCGTTAACAAATCGTTAACGCAAGATTGCGCCAAAAACGGCGGCTTGTCCATTCGCCCGCAAAGAACGGCATCAATACTGAGTGCAAAAGCCTAGTTTCCTTGGCCCGCAAACTTCGCGGTAACCCGAATCGATTAAATTTAAAGCAGACAGCAATTGTGCTTGTCGTATCGCCTTCCGGTGATTAAACGTCGCATTTGATGCAACGCACACAAAGAATTTTGTCATTCGTGTGGTTGACTGAGCATGCTCCGAAACCCGGGAGCGCAGAGAAGCCGCCGCGAGGTTCTGATGGCGAACGTGACAAATAACCGGCCCCTGTCGCCGCATTTGCAAATTTACAAACCTATTCCCACTATGGTCATGTCCATCGTCCACCGCATTACCGGCGGTGCGCTGTACGTCGGCACATTGCTCGTCGCCTGGTGGCTGATCGCCGCGGCAAGCGGCCAGAGCTCTTACGACTGGGCCAATTGGGTGCTCGGCAGCCTTCTCGGCAAGCTTGTGCTGCTCGGTTATACCTGGGCACTGCTGCACCACATGCTCGGCGGCTTCCGCCATCTGATGTGGGATCTCGGCTACGGCTTCGAGAAGGAAGTCTCGACCAAGCTCGCCATCGCCAACGTCATCGGGTCGCTCTGTCTGACCGTGCTGGTCTGGTCGATCGGCCTCCTCATTCGCTTCTGAAGGTCGTCTCATGGATATGCGCACCCCCCTCGGCAAGGTTCGCGGGCTCGGCTCCGCCAAGGAAGGCACGAGCCATTTCTGGCGTCAGCGGCTGACCGCCGTTTCCAACATTCCGCTGATCCTTTTCTTCGTCATCTTCATGATCGCCTATGCCGGCGCGCCCTATGCGGATGTGGTTCGCGCGCTGTCGAACCCCTTCGTCGCCGTCGTGATGGGATTGATGGTGATATCCGGCGTCATCCATATGAAGCTCGGCATGCAGGTCATCATCGAAGACTACGTGCATGGCGAATTCGGCAAGATCGCTCTGCTGATGCTGAACACGTTCTTTGCGATCGTGATCGCCGGCCTCTGTCTCTTCGCCATTCTGAAAATCGCATTCGTAGGATAAGCTCGATATGGCACCGACCTCACCCGCCCAGAACGGCAAGGCCTACAAATATGTCGACCACTCCTATGACGTGATCGTCGTCGGCGCCGGTGGCGCCGGCCTGCGCGCCACGCTCGGCATGGCCGAGCAGGGTTTCCGCACCGCCTGCATCACCAAGGTGTTTCCGACCCGCTCGCATACGGTTGCCGCTCAAGGCGGCATCGCCGCCTCATTGCGCAACATGACGCCGGACAGCTGGCAGTGGCATCTCTACGACACCGTCAAGGGCTCCGACTGGCTCGGCGACGTCGACGCCATGCAGTATTTGACCATGGAAGCTCCGAAAGCGGTCTATGAGCTCGAGCATTACGGCGTGCCCTTCTCGCGCAATGAGGAAGGCAAGATCTACCAGCGTCCGTTCGGCGGCCATATGCAGAATTACGGCGAAGGCCCGCCGGTTCAGCGCACCTGCGCCGTTGCCGACCGCACCGGCCACGCGATCCTGCACACGCTCTACGGCCAGTCGCTGCGCAACAACGCCGAATTCTTCATCGAATACTTCGCGCTCGACCTGATCATGTCGGAAGACGGCAGCCGCTGCACTGGCGTCGTTGCCTGGTGCCTCGATGACGGCACGATCCATCGCTTCGCCGCCAAGATGGTGGTGCTGGCGACCGGCGGCTACGGCCGCGCCTATTTCTCGGCGACGTCAGCCCATACCTGCACCGGCGACGGCGGCGGCATGGTGGCGCGCGCCGGTCTGCCGCTGCAGGACATGGAATTCGTGCAATTCCATCCCACCGGCATCTACGGATCGGGCTGTCTGATCACCGAGGGCGCGCGCGGCGAAGGCGGTTACCTCGTCAACTCCGAGGGCGAGCGCTTCATGGAGCGTTATGCGCCTTCGGCTAAGGACCTCGCCTCACGCGACGTCGTTTCGCGCTGCATGACGCTTGAGATTCGTGAGGGCCGCGGCGTCGGCAAGAACAAGGACCACATCTTCCTGCATCTCGACCATCTCGATCCGGCCGTTCTGCATGAGCGCCTGCCGGGCATTTCCGAGAGCGCCAAGATCTTTGCCGGCGTCGATGTGACCCGCGAACCGATCCCGGTCCTGCCGACCGTTCACTACAATATGGGCGGCATTCCGACCAATTATTGGGGCGAAGTTCTGAACGCCGACAGCGCCAATCCCGAACGCATCATCCCGGGGCTGATGGCTGTGGGTGAAGCGGGCTGCGCCTCGGTGCACGGCGCCAACCGTCTCGGCTCCAACTCGCTGATCGATCTCGTGGTCTTCGGCCGCGCCGCTGCGATCCGGGCCGGCGAGGTCATCGACCGCGCAGCGCCGATCCCGCATCTCAATCTCGCCGCCTGCGATAGGATCATGGACCGTTTCGACGGCCTGCGTAACGCCAGCGGCGGCACGCCGACGGCGGACCTGCGCGAGAAGATGCAGCGCGCCATGCAGGAAGATGCGGCCGTGTTCCGCACGCAGGAATCGCTGGAATCCGGTTGCCGGCGCATTTCGGCGATCTGGGGCGAAATGAAGGACATCAAGGTCACCGACCGTTCGATGGTCTGGAACTCCGATCTCGTGGAAACGCTCGAGTTGCAGAATCTGATGGCCAACGCCATCACGACGATCTATGGAGCCGAGGCCCGCAAGGAGAGCCGCGGTTCGCACGCACGCGAGGATTATACCGAGGGCGCATTCGCCGGTCGCGACGACATCAACTGGCGCAAGCATACGCTTGCCTGGGTGAACGAGGCAGGCGACGTCAAGCTCGACTATCGCCCTGTTCACACCGAGCTCATCGCCGAAGGCATCGATCCGCATAAGATCGAGCCGAAAGCTCGCGTGTATTGATTTCAAGAGGAACCGGATATGGTTGAACTCGCTCTCCCCAAGAATTCTCAAATGCGCGAAGGCAAGGTCTGGCCGAAGCCGGCGGGTGCGACGAACACCCGCGAGTTCCGCGTCTACCGCTGGAGCCCGGATGACGGCCAGAACCCGTCGATCGACACCTTCTACGTCGATGTCGACGATTGCGGCCCGATGGTGCTCGACGGTCTGCTCTACATCAAGAACAAGATCGACCCGACGCTGACATTGCGCCGCTCCTGTCGCGAGGGCATCTGCGGTTCCTGCGCGATGAACATTGATGGCACCAACACGCTCGCCTGCACCAAGGGTCTCGACGATATCACCGGCGCGGTGAAGATTTATCCGCTGCCGCATCTACCCGTCGTCAAGGATCTGGTGCCCGACCTCAGCAACTTCTACGCCCAGCATCGCTCAATCGAGCCCTGGCTGAAGACGGTGTCGCCGACGCCTGCCAAGGAATGGAAGCAGAGCCACGAGGACCGGCAGAAGCTCGACGGCCTTTATGAATGCATCCTCTGCGCCTGCTGCTCGACCTCCTGTCCGAGCTACTGGTGGAACGGCGACCGTTATCTTGGTCCGGCCGTTCTGCTGCAGGCCTATCGCTGGCTGATCGATTCCAGAGACGAGGCGACCGGCGAACGCCTCGACAATCTCGAGGATCCGTTCCGCCTCTATCGCTGCCATACGATCATGAACTGCGCGCAGACCTGCCCGAAGGGCCTCAACCCGGCCAAGGCGATCGCCGAAATCAAGAAGATGATGGTCGAGCGCCGGGTCTGATCACATGCATGCCGATGGCGGAATAGACGGCTTCGATCCCGAAGCCGTCAAAGAGATCAAGTCGCGGCTCGCATCGGTGCGCGAACAGGGCATCCGCATCGGTTTTGCCATTGAAAGCGGCAGCCGCGCCTGGGGATTTCCGTCTCCTGACAGCGATTATGACTGCCGCTTCGTCTATATCCGTCCGGTCGAGCATCATCTCACGCTGACTTCTTTGCGCGATGTCATCGAGTTTCCGATCGTTGGCGACATCGATACCGGCGGCTGGGATCTGCGAAAGGCGCTGCTGCTCGCCCTTAAGGGAAACGCGGTGGTGGTTGAATGGCTGAAATCGCCGATCGCTTATGAAGAGGAAGCGGGTTTTCGCTCACGTCTTGGCGCGCTGCTCGATCTCATCATGGTCCCGGAAAAGGTAGCTTCCCATTATGTGGGGCTCATGCGACAGCATTTTCAGAGCGAGGGCGAAGGGGCGATCAAGCTGAAGAAGCTCCTTTACGCCGTACGCCCGGCCATAGCGCTCGAATGGATGCGGCAGCGTTCGTTTCTCGTGCTGCCGCCGATGAATATGTTGGAATGCCTCGAGGCGATCTCGATCTCTCCCGACCTTCGAACCGCGATACTCGATCTCGTGCATGTCAAGAAACAGACGCGCGAAATGGGGGAAGGTCTGCCGCCGATGCTGGTGCAAGCCTTTCTGAAGAACTCATTTGAACGTTATTCCGAGACATTGCGAGAGTTCGACAGGGATCCCGACAGAGATCAACGCGTGCAACACCTTGCTGACAAATTCTACGTGCAGGAAGTTTTGCAGCGGGGCAGTTGAACTGTATCGTTTTTCGGCTAGTTGTTGTCACGGGCAATTTATGCCGCCCGACTTGATTAACCAAAGCGAATTACGATAATCGGATCTTGTCTCACGTCCGTTTCTCTGCGGCGACAGCCGAATTTCAGGAGTATGATGATGCAGTTGCGATATGCGATGACAGGTCTGGTGGTGGCTCTCGCGCTAGCCGGTTGTCAGCGTACGGCATATGATTACAGCTCCAACTCGAACGCCGGGCCGGCGCCGCTGACGGCGCAGCCAGTTCCCTCGGTGCAGGGCGGGCAGCTTCCGCCGCCGACCGGTGGTTCGCAGTTTCCAGCCGCGCCGACGGCGACGGCACCGATGCCGGGAGCGCAGGCCGGCGCGGTTGCAGCCAATGCGCTCGACGTCACCAAGGAGTCGATGGTCGGAAACTGGCGCGTCAACGGCAGTTGCGACATGTTCCTGACGCTCACCAATCTCGGCAGCGGGTCGCGCGGCGGAACGCGCGGCTGTGTCGGTGAGTTGACGGCGATGGGCTCCTGGGAGGTGGCGGGCAAGCAGGTGCTGCTCAAAGACCGTTCGGGCAACCAGATAGGCAGCGTCTACAAGACGGCCGACAATCGCTTCCAGGGCCAGACGAATTCGGGTCAGCAGATCAGCCTCAGCCGGTGAACGAACCTGCGCGGTAAACGATCCGGCGGCGCCCACGCCGATGACTGACAGGCGGACATGCCCTCATGCAGCCAATGCCAGATTACGCGCTCAGCGTTTGCGAACAGCTTAAATCGCTGACGCTTGCCGGTGCGTTGCAGGTCGATTCCGCCCAAATGGACGTGGCCAAAAGCCTGGACCGGGTGCTTGCCGGACTGAAGCAATTGCGGCCGGCGGCCAAAGCGAGCGCGCTTGGCTGGCTGTTTGCCAAGAAGAAGAAATCCCCCGACGGCATCAAAGGCCTCTATATCCACGGCAGCGTCGGACGCGGCAAGACCATGCTGATGGACATGTTCTTCTCGATGGCGCCGTGCAGGAAGAAGCGGCGAGCGCATTTTCATGAATTCATGGCCGACGTGCACAATCGCATCGCGGCGCACCGGCTGAAGCTCAAGAACGGCGAGACGAAGCAGGCCGACCCGATGCCGCCGGTTGCCGCAGCCCTCTACGAGGAAGCGGAACTGCTCTGCTTCGATGAATTCACCGTCACCGACATCGCCGACGCGATGATCCTGTCGCGGCTGTTTTCCGAACTCTTCGCGCGGGGATGCGTGCTGGTCGCGACTTCGAATGTCGAGCCGGACAATCTCTACAAGGACGGTCTCAATCGCGGCCTGTTCCTGCCTTTCGTCGCCCTGCTCAAACAACATGTCGATATCGTCACGCTGGACTCGCCGACCGATTATCGGATGGAGAAGCTGAGCAGCCATCCGGTCTATCTGGTACCGATCAACGACCATAATGACATGGCGATGGAAGCCTCTTGGACGCAGGCGCTGCATGGGCGCAAGGCGCAGCCGCTCGATATTCCGATGAAGGGGCGCTCCATTCACGTACCGCTTGCAGCCGATCGAATGGCGCGGTTCTCTTTCGCCGATCTCTGCGAAAAGCCGCTCGGGGCTGCCGACTTCCTGGCCATCGCCGAGCGGTTCGATACCGTCTTCCTTGATCACGTGCCCTTGCTCGGGCCGGAGAAGCGGAACCAGATCAAGCGGTTCATCATTCTTGTCGATACATTCTACGATCATGCCGTGCGGCTTTATATATCGGCGGCGGCGATGCCGGAGGAGCTGCTCGTCAACCGCCGTGGCACCGAAGGCTTCGAATTCGATCGCACGGCATCGCGCCTGTTCGAGATGCGGAGCGCGGAATATCTTGCGCTGCACCATGAGAAACGTGCCGCCGAGTAACAACAGGGTGACAAAATTCCTTACGTTTACGTAAGAATTTTTGTATCTAAACGATTGAAAACGCTGCATCAAAATTAATGGATTGCCATTTTTGGGCTTTGGGTCTATGCGATTGCGTCATTGGGCGGCCTCGCAGCGTCGTTCGACGAATTTGATCGCAAAGGAAACAGCGAAATGGCGCGTAACAAGATCGCACTCATTGGTTCTGGCATGATTGGTGGCACGCTGGCGCATCTCGCCGGCCTGAAGGAGCTGGGTGATATCGTCCTCTTCGACATTGCCGACGGCATTCCCCAGGGCAAGGGTCTCGACATCGCACAGTCCTCTCCGGTCGAAGGCTTCGACGCCAACCTGACCGGCGCCAGCGACTATTCGGCGATCGAGGGTGCCGACGTCTGCATCGTCACTGCCGGCGTTCCGCGCAAGCCGGGCATGAGCCGCGACGACCTTCTCGGCATCAACCTCAAGGTCATGGAGCAGGTCGGCGCCGGCATCAAGAAATACGCGCCGAACGCCTTCGTGATCTGCATCACCAACCCGCTCGACGCCATGGTCTGGGCGCTGCAGAAGTTTTCCGGCCTTCCGGCCAACAAGGTCGTCGGCATGGCCGGCGTTCTCGACTCCTCGCGCTTCCGCCTCTTCCTTGCCAAGGAATTCAACGTTTCCGTTCAGGACGTGACCGCCTTCGTTCTCGGCGGCCACGGCGACACGATGGTGCCGCTCGCCCGCTATTCGACGGTCGGCGGCATTCCGCTCACCGACCTCGTTACCATGGGCTGGGTCACCAAGGAGCGCCTCGAAGAGATCATCCAGCGCACCCGTGACGGCGGCGCCGAAATCGTCGGCCTGCTGAAGACCGGCTCGGCCTATTATGCTCCGGCTGCCTCGGCGATCGAAATGGCCGAATCCTACCTCAAGGACAAGAAGCGCGTCCTGCCCTGCGCCGCTCATCTGACCGGCCAATACGGGGTCAAGGACATGTATGTCGGCGTTCCCACCGTCATCGGCGCCGGCGGCGTAGAGCGCGTCATCGAGATCGACCTCAACAAGGCCGAGAAGGAGGCCTTCGACAAGTCGGTTGCCGCCGTCGCTGGTCTCTGCGAGGCCTGCATCAACATCGCGCCTGCCCTGAAATAATCAGCGCTGAAGCAATCGAAACAGGGATAGACCCATGAACATTCATGAATATCAGGCCAAGGCTCTGCTGAAGGGCTATGGCGCGCCGGTTGCCGAAGGTGTGGCAATTCTCAAGGCTGAAGAAGCCGAGGCTGCCGCCAAATCGCTCCCCGGCCCGCTTTACGTGGTCAAGAGCCAGATCCATGCGGGCGGTCGCGGCAAGGGCAAGTTCAAGGAACTGTCGCCGGAAGCAAAGGGCGGCGTGCGTCTCGCCAAGTCGATCGAAGACGTCGTTGCCAACGTCAAGGAGATGCTCGGCAACACGCTGGTGACCGCGCAGACCGGCGAAGCCGGCAAGCAGGTCAACCGTCTCTATATCGAGGACGGCGCCGACATTGAACGCGAACTCTACTGCTCGCTGCTGGTCGACCGTTCGGTCGGCAAGGTCGCCTTCGTCGTCTCCACTGAAGGCGGCATGGACATCGAAGCCGTCGCCCACGATACGCCCGAGAAGATCCAGACGATCGCGATCGATCCGGAAGCCGGCGTCACGGCTGCCGACGTCGCCAACATCTCAGCCGCCCTCAAGCTCGACGGCGCTGCCGGCAAAGACGCCGAGTCGCTCTTCCCGCTGCTCTACAAGGCCTTCAACGAGAAGGACATGTCGCTTCTCGAAATCAACCCGCTGATCGTCATGAAGAATGGCCATCTGCGCGTTCTCGACGCCAAGATGTCGTTCGACGGCAATGCGCTGTTCCGTCACGACGACGTCCGGGCGCTGCGCGACGAGACCGAAGAAGACGCCAAGGAAATCGAGGCCTCCAAGTGGGACCTCGCCTATGTTGCGCTCGACGGCAATATCGGCTGCATGGTCAACGGCGCAGGCCTTGCCATGGCAACGATGGACATCATCAAGCTTTACGGCAAGGAGCCGGCTAATTTCTGCGACGTCGGCGGCGGCGCCGGCAAGGAGAAGGTCGCAGCGGCCTTCAAGATCATCACCGCCGACCCCAAGGTCGAGGGCATTCTCGTCAACATCTTCGGCGGCATCATGAAGTGCGATGTCATCGCCGAGGGCGTCATTGCCGCGGTCAAGGAAGTCGGTCTCAAGGTTCCGCTCGTCGTGCGCCTTGAAGGCACCAATGTCGAACTCGGCAAGAAGATCCTGAACGAGTCGGGTCTCGCGATCACGGCGGCCGACGACTTGGACGATGCGGCCAAGAAGATCGTCGCGGCGATCAACGGCTAATTTGAGGGATCGAAAGAATGTCTATTCTCGTCAATAAAGACACCAAGGTCCTCGTTCAGGGTCTGACCGGCAAGACCGGCACGTTCCATACCGAACAGGCGCTTGCTTACTACGGCACGCAGATGGTTGGCGGTATCCACCCGAAGAAGGGCGGCGAAACTTGGGCCGGCTCGAAGGGTGAAAGCCTGCCGATCTTCGCCACCGTCGCTGAAGGCAAGGAAAAGACCAGCGCCAACGCATCGGTCATCTATGTTCCGCCGGCCGGTGCTGCCGACGCGATCATCGAGGCAATCGACGCCGAGATCCCGTTCATTACCTGCATCACCGAAGGCATCCCGGTCATGGACATGGTGCGCGTCAAGGCTCGCCTCGACCGCTCCAAGTCACGCCTGCTTGGGCCCAACTGCCCGGGCATCATGACGCCGGAAGAATGCAAGATCGGCATCATGCCGGGCTCGATCTTCCGCAAGGGTTCCGTCGGCATCGTGTCCCGCTCGGGCACGCTGACCTATGAAGCCGTCTTCCAGACCTCCAACGAGGGTCTCGGCCAGACCACGGCCGTCGGCATCGGCGGCGACCCGGTCAAGGGCACCGAGTTCATCGACGTGCTCGAGATGTTCCTGGCCGACGAAGCCACGACCTCGATCATCATGATCGGCGAAATCGGCGGCTCGGCTGAGGAGGATGCAGCCCAGTTCCTCAAGGACGAAGCCAAGAAGGGCCGCAAGAAGCCGATGGCCGGCTTCATCGCCGGCCGCACGGCGCCGAAGGGCCGCACCATGGGCCATGCCGGCGCCGTGGTATCGGGCGGCAAGGGCGACGCGGAATCGAAGATCGCGGCGATGGAATCGGCAGGCATCAAGGTGTCTCCGTCTCCGGCCCGCCTCGGCAAAACGCTGGTTGAAGTCCTCAAGGGCTAAAGCCGCTTAAAGGCCGGGCGGAGGAATGGCATCTGCGCCTTCCGCCCGGCACGAACACGAGACCAGCAGATGCGCCGCGGACAGGCGGCAATCGGAATGCGGCAGCCGGCGTTCAAACCGGCAAATTCATCAAAGTCAGGAGGCGGACGGAAGCGTCCGCATATCACCATGGCACGGCAAGAAGCCAACGAGCAGTTTCAGATCACCTCGTTTCTGGATGGCGCCAACGCGGCCTATATCGAGCAGCTCTATGCGCGCTACGAAGAGGATCCGGCGTCGGTCGACGATCAGTGGCGCACCTTCTTCAAGGCGCTGGAAGACGATCCTGCCGATGTGAAGAAGGCCGCCAAGGGGGCTTCCTGGCGCAGGAAGAACTGGCCTCTGGCCGCCGGCGGCGATCTGGTATCGGCGCTCGACGGCGACTGGGGCATCGTCGAGAAGGTGATCGAGACCAAGGTGAAGGCCAAGGCCGAGGCTCAGGGCAAGCCCGCCGACACCACCGACGTGCTGCAGGCGACGCGCGATTCCGTGCGCGCCATCATGATGATCCGCGCCTATCGCATGCGCGGCCACCTGCATGCCAAGCTCGACCCGCTCGGCATCGCCGCTACCGTCGACGACTATCGCGAGCTGTCGCCGGAAAATTACGGCTTCACCGCTGCCGATTACGACCGCAAAATCTTCATCGACAACGTGCTCGGCCTGGAATATGCGACACTTCACGAGATGATCGAGATTCTCGAGCGCACCTATTGCTCGACGCTCGGCGTCGAGTTCATGCATATCTCCAATCCTGAGGAGAAGGCGTGGATCCAGGAGCGCATTGAAGGTCCGGACAAGGGTGTGGCCTTCACGCCTGAAGGAAAGAAGGCGATCCTTTCCAAACTCGTCGAAGCCGAAGGCTACGAACAGTTCCTCGACGTCAAGTTCAAGGGCACCAAGCGTTTCGGCCTAGACGGCGGTGAATCGCTGATCCCCGCATTGGAGCAGATCCTGAAGCGCGGCGGCCATCTCGGTCTCAAGGAGGCCGTGTTCGGCATGGCCCATCGCGGCCGCCTGAACGTACTCTCCCAGGTCATGGGCAAGCCGCACCGCGCGATCTTCCATGAGTTCAAGGGCGGCTCCTATGCCCCTGACGAAGTCGAAGGCTCGGGCGACGTCAAGTACCATCTCGGCGCTTCCTCCGACCGCGAATTCGACGGCAACAAGGTGCACGTCTCGCTGACGGCGAACCCGTCGCATCTTGAAATCGTTGATCCCGTCGTCATGGGCAAGGCCCGGGCCAAGCAGGACATGAGCGCCACCGTCTGGGAAGGCGACATCATTCCGCTTTCCGAACGCGCGAAGGTTCTGCCGCTGCTGATCCATGGCGACGCGGCCTTCGCGGGCCAGGGCGTCATCGCCGAAATCCTCGGCCTGTCCGGTCTGCGCGGCCACCGTGTTGCCGGTACCATGCACGTGATCATCAACAACCAGATCGGCTTCACGACGAACCCGGCCTTTTCACGCTCGTCACCCTATCCGTCCGACGTCGCCAAGATGATCGAGGCGCCGATCCTGCACGTCAACGGCGACGATCCGGAAGCGGTCGTCTACGCAGCCAAGATCGCGACCGAATTCCGCATGAAGTTCCACAAGCCTGTGGTGCTCGACATGTTCTGCTATCGCCGCTACGGCCATAATGAAGGCGACGAGCCGTCCTTCACGCAGCCGAAGATGTACAAGATCATCCGCGGCCACAAGACCGTGCTGCAGCTCTATGCGGCGCGCCTTGTCGCCGAGGGCCTGCTCACCGAAGGCGAAGTCGAGAAGATGAAGGCCGACTGGCGCGCGCATCTCGAGCAGGAGTTCGACGCCGGCCAACACTACAAGCCTAACAAGGCCGACTGGCTGGACGGCGAGTGGTCGGGCCTGCGTACCGCCGACAATGCCGACGAACAGCGCCGCGGCAAGACGGCGGTGCCGATGAAGACGCTGAAGGAGATCGGCCGGAAGCTGTCGGAGATCCCAACCGGCTTCAATGCGCACCGCACGATCCAGCGCTTCATGGAAAACCGCGCGAATATGATCGCCACCGGCGAGGGGATCGACTGGGCGATGGCCGAAGCGCTTGCCTTCGGCGCGCTTTGCCTCGAAGGCCACAAGATCCGCCTGTCCGGTCAGGATTGCGAACGCGGCACCTTCTCGCAGCGCCATTCGGTTCTCTACGATCAGGAAACCGAGGAGCGGTACATTCCGCTCGCCAATCTTGCGCCGACGCAGGCCCGTTACGAGGTCATCAATTCGATGCTTTCGGAAGAGGCCGTGCTCGGCTTCGAATACGGTTACTCACTCGCCCGCCCGAACGCACTGACGCTCTGGGAAGCGCAGTTCGGCGATTTCGCCAATGGTGCGCAGGTGGTCTTCGACCAGTTCATCTCGTCGGGCGAACGCAAGTGGCTGCGCATGTCGGGCCTCGTCTGCCTGCTGCCGCACGGTTATGAAGGCCAGGGTCCGGAGCACTCCTCGGCTCGCCTGGAGCGCTTCCTGCAGCTTTGCGCAGAAGACAACATGCAGGTCGCCAACGTCACGACGCCGGCGAACTACTTCCACGTCCTGCGCCGGCAGCTGAAGCGCGACTTCCGCAAGCCGCTGATCCTGATGACGCCGAAGTCGCTGCTGCGCCATAAGCGGGCGGTCTCAACGCTTGCCGAAATGGCCGGCGAATCGGCTTTTCATCGCCTGCTGTGGGACGATGCCGAGGTGATCAAGGACGGCCCGATCAAGCTGCAGAAGGACAACAAGATCCGCCGCGTCGTCATGTGCTCCGGCAAGGTCTATTACGATCTTCTTGAAGAGCGTGAAAAGCGCGGTATCGACGACATCTATCTGCTGCGCGTCGAGCAGCTCTATCCCTTCCCGGCCAAGGCGCTCATCAACGAGCTGTCGCGCTTCCGCAATGCCGAAATGGTCTGGTGCCAGGAAGAGCCGAAGAATATGGGCGCATGGTCGTTCATCGACCCGTTCCTCGAATGGGTGCTTGCCCATATCGATGCGAAATACCAGCGCGTCCGCTACACCGGCCGTCCGGCCGCCGCCTCGCCGGCGACGGGCCTGATGTCCAAGCATCTGTCACAGCTCGCCGCATTCCTCGAGGATGCACTGGGCGGCTAAAACAAGGGGGGGGCGCAATGGCTTACTTCTTTCTGAGACTGCTGCCGCCGCGCCCCACTTTCCCGCATGACGGAACGGGCGATGAAATGGCGGCGATGAAACGCCATGTCGAATACTGGCATCGGCACGCCCTTGCGGGATCGGCGATCGTCGTCGGTCCCGTCTTCGAGGGTCAAGGCGCCTTCGGCATGGCGATCGTCGAAGTCGAGGATCAGGCGGCGGCGCAGGCTATTGCCGACGGCGATCCGATCATCACTTCCGGTTTCGGTTTCCGTTTCGATATTCTGCCGATGCCTTCGATCATTTTGCGGCCGCCCGCCGTCTGAAACGCATAAACGAAAACACACGAAATCAGGATTTGAACAATGGCCACAGAAATCCGCGTTCCAACTCTCGGTGAGTCCGTCAGCGAGGCAACCGTCGGCACCTGGTTCAAGAAGGTCGGCGACGCCATCAAGGTCGACGAGCCGATTCTGGAGCTTGAAACCGACAAGGTGACCATCGAAGTTCCCGCACCGGTCTCGGGCACGCTTTCGGAGATCGTCGCTGCCGCCGGCGAGACCGTCGGCCTCGGCGCGTTGCTCGGCCAGATCGCCGACGGCGCTGGTGCAACCGCCGCTCCGGCGGCAGCTGCGCCTGTCGCTGCCCCTGCCCAGCCGGCTGCCCCTGCCCAGCCGGCTGCCGCCGCCGCATCATCGTCGAGCGCTTCCGTCTCCACCATGCCGCCGGCGCCGGCGGCCGCGAAGATGTTGGCCGAAAGCAATCTTTCCGCCGATCAGGTCGACGGCAGCGGCAAACGCGGCCAGGTGCTGAAGGGCGATGTCATTGCCGCAGTTGCCAAGGGTATTTCCGCTCCGGCCGCAGCACCGGCAGCAGCGCCGGCCGCAGCACGCGGTCCGTCGACGGTCGAGGATGCCTCGCGCGAAGAGCGCGTGAAGATGACGCGCCTGCGCCAGACGATCGCCAAGCGCCTGAAGGACGCGCAGAACACCGCCGCCATGCTGACCACCTACAATGAGGTGGACATGAAGGCGGTCATGGACCTGCGCAACAAGTACAAGGACATTTTCGAGAAGAAGCACGGCGTCAAGCTCGGCTTCATGGGCTTCTTCACCAAGGCGGTGACGCATGCGCTGAAAGAACTGCCGGCGGTCAACGCCGAAATCGACGGCACCGACGTCATCTACAAGAACTACTGCCATGTCGGCATGGCCGTCGGCACCGACAAGGGTCTGGTCGTTCCCGTCATCCGCGACGCCGACCAGATGTCGATCGCCGAAATCGAGAAGGAACTCGGACGTCTTGCCAAGGCAGCCCGCGACGGCTCGCTGGCTATGGCCGACATGCAGGGCGGCACCTTCACCATCACCAATGGCGGCGTTTACGGCTCGCTGATGTCCTCGCCGATCCTCAACGCGCCGCAATCGGGCATTCTCGGCATGCACAAGATCCAGGAGCGGCCGGTGGCAATCGGCGGCCAGGTGGTCATCCGTCCGATGATGTATCTGGCGCTGTCCTACGATCACCGCATCGTCGACGGTAAGGAAGCCGTCACCTTCCTCGTGCGCGTCAAGGAGAGCCTCGAAGATCCGGAACGCCTGGTTCTCGATCTCTAAGGAGCGCTTTCGATGCGGAACCGGATCTTGCGAGCGGCGCGCCTTGTTTTTTGCGCTGCCGCCGCGCATGCCCCGGTCTCCGCATCGGCTGCCGGCTGGGATGTCGGCAAAGCGAGCAGCAATTTCGAACTGGTGGCGCTTGGCGAAGCCGAACTCTTGGGACGCTCGATCGGCGTGATCCATATGGGCAATGTCGAGCTGACGTCGGGACGCATCGTCGCTGCCGATCCGCTCGCCCAGCCGGATCGTCCGGCGCTGGCAAGAACGGTTACGCCGGGCGAATATTCGGTGGCGCTCTACCAGGCCTTCGGGCGCATCGCGGCGGCCAGCATGCGGTTTGCCGAGGGCAAGCCCGATCACTGGGAGTTGGCCGTCCTGCCCGGCCAGGACCCGGCGACCTTGAAGGATGACGAGATCTTCGGCTATCCCGTCGATGCCGGCGTCGGCTGTTACATGGATGCCGATACGCTCGCGTTAATCGACGAGCGGCAAGCGCAGGTCCAGGCGCAGAAGCCGGACGGCGACGTCAACTATTACGACGACGTGTTGGCTTCGGATCTCGATGCCAACAAGAACCACTATGCGCTGCACCGGCCGATTGCCGGCAAGAAGGGCAACGTCGCCGTGTTCTGGAGCGGCTGGGGCGACGGCGTCTATCCTGTCTTCTGGGGCCTCGACAAGGCCGGCCGCCCATTGGTGCTGTTGACCGATTTTGGTCTAATCGAGAATGCCGACGGACGGCGAGAGCCGAAGGTGCAATGAGCGGGACGATCGGGATCAAGGCAGGGCAGAAAGGCGTGGCCGCGATTGCAGCCGTGGCGTTTTTCGCCGTTCCGATTGCCGCGTTCGCCGTCGACTGCAAGCAGGAGCAGGCCGTGTACGTCGACCGGGACGGCGCCTATGAACTGCGTTTTGCGCCGCTGAATTCTCCCTCGGCTGCCGCCAGCAACCAGTTCAAGGTCACTGCACTCAAGACAACTGTCGTCATGGAAGGCTACGTGATGCCATCGGAAGATCCGGTGCGGGCGATCGGCATCCTGATGTTCAACTGCCCAGAGGGAGATGCGACCGGCGCCGACCTCGATGCCTGCACCGTCTGGCAGGGTGCCGTCTATGGCATGAATGCCAAGGGCGAGATGGATAATCTGCAGCCGGAGGGTGCTGCGGCGGCCGAAAAACTCGTGCTTCCCGGGCTTGGTCCGGCCATTCGTGAATCGAGCGCCTGGGGCGAGGGCAAGGCTTCGGTGGCGCCCTGGGACGTGCTGACTTTCAAGGAGTGCGCGACATGAGTGATGCACCTGTTGTTCTTGTGACCGGCGGCAGCCGGGGTATCGGCGCGGCGATCTGCCGGCTCGCCGCGCGCCAGGGCTGGCGCGTCGCGGTGAATTATGCCTCCAGCCGAGAGGCGGCGGAGGCTGTCGTTGCGGCGATCACTGAGGCCGGTGGCGAGGCCGTGGCAATCCAGGGTGATGTCGGCAAGGCGGGCGATATCGCCTCGATGTTTGCCGCCGTCGATCGTCATTTTGGCCGGCTCGACGGGCTCGTCAACAATGCCGGCATCGTAGACTACCCGCAACGGGTCGACGAGATGTCGATGGAGCGGATCGAAAGGATGCTGCGCGTCAATGTGACCGGCTCCATCCTGTGTGCCGGAGAGGCCATTCGCCGCATGGCGAGCCGTCATGGTGGGCGGGGCGGCGCGATCGTCAACGTCTCGTCGATGGCGGCAATCCTCGGTTCGGCGACGCAGTATGTCGATTATGCGGCCTCGAAGGCGGCGATCGATACCTTCACCATCGGGCTCGCGCGTGAGGTCGCAGCGGAGGGGATTCGCGTGAATGCCGTCAGGCCCGGCATCATCGAAACCGATCTGCATGCTTCGGGCGGACTGCCGGACCGGGCGCGTGAAATGGCGCCGTCGGTCCCGATGCAGCGGCCGGGCACCGCCGAGGAGGTGGCGGACGCTATTCTCTATCTTCTTTCTCCTTCTGCCTCCTATGTAACGGGCGCGATCCTCAATGTGAGCGGCGGTCGCTAGAAGAACGGGGCGAAACAGCATGCCATCTTTGTCGAATTCGTCGGCCTGATCGCTCTCGCGCTTGCAGCCGACCAAACGAAAAATTTAAAGGGAAATAAGCAATGTCCTACGATGTGATCATTATCGGAACCGGCCCGGGTGGCTATGTCTGCGCGGTCAAGGCAGCCCAGCTCGGGCTTAAGGTGGCTGTCGTCGAAAAGCGCGCGACCTATGGCGGCACCTGCCTGAACGTCGGCTGCATCCCGTCGAAGGCGCTGCTGCATGCTTCCGAAATGTTCCATCAGGCCGGCCACGGGATGAGTGCACTCGGCATCGACATTCCCGCGCCGACGCTGAACCTCGGCAATATGATGGCCCACAAGGACGCGACGGTGAAGGCGAATGTCGACGGCGTCGCCTTCCTCTTCAAAAAGAACAAGATCGATGCCTTTCAGGGCGCTGGCAAGATCGTTTCGGCCGGCAAGGTTTCCGTCATCGCCGAGGACGGCACGGCGCAGGAGATCGAAGGCAAGAACATCGTCATCGCAACCGGTTCGGATGTTGCCGGCATTCCCGGCGTACAGGTCGAAATCGATGAAAAGACCATCATCTCGTCCACCGGCGGCATCGCGCTGGAGAAGGTGCCGGAAACGCTGATCGTCGTCGGCGGCGGCGTCATCGGTCTCGAGCTCGGTTCGGTCTGGTCGCGCCTCGGCGCCAAGGTCACGGTCGTCGAATACCTCGACACCATCCTCGGCGGCATGGACGGCGAGGTCTCCAAGCAGTTCCAGCGCATGCTCGCCAAGCAGGGCATCGATTTCAATCTCAGCGCCAAGGTTACCGGTGTCGAAAAGGGCGACCAGGGCGCCAAGGTCACGTTCGAGCCGGTCAAGGGTGGCGACAAGGTGACGCTCGACGCCGAAGTCGTGCTGATCGCCACCGGCCGCAAGCCGTACACATCGGGTCTCGGCCTCGAAGAGGCAGGTGTGGCGCTCGACAATCGCGGCCGCGTCGAGATCGACAGTCACTTCAAGACCAATGTCGCCGGCATCTATGCGATCGGCGATGTGGTCAAGGGCCCGATGCTGGCCCATAAGGCGGAAGACGAGGGCGTGGCGCTCGCCGAGATCCTCGCCGGCCAGCATGGCCACGTCAATTATGAGGTCATTCCGAGCGTCGTCTATACCCAGCCGGAAATCGCTTCGGTCGGCAAGACGGAGGAGGAACTGAAGGCGGCGGGTGTCGCTTACAAGGTCGGCAAGTTTCCGTTCACGGCGAACGGCCGCGCCCGCGCGATGCTGGCCACCGACGGCTTCGTCAAGATCCTCGCCGACAAGGAGACCGACCGCGTGCTCGGCGGCCACATCGTCGGCTTCGGCGCCGGCGAGATGATCCACGAGATCGCCGTGCTGATGGAATTCGGCGGATCGTCGGAAGATCTCGGCCGCAGCTGCCATGCGCATCCGACAATGTCCGAAGCCGTGAAGGAAGCCGCGCTCGCGACCTTCTTCAAGCCGATCCATATGTAGGTTGTAGATATCGCCGCGAAAATGCGCAGCCGCTTGCCGTCAGGCGAGCGGCTGTTTTATTTGCCGTCCGTCGGGCCGACAGGCTTAATTTACCGCCGTTACCGTAAAGCCCTGCTTGCGCAGTAGCTCGATGACGCCGTCCTTTCCAGGCAGATGCAGGGCGCCGACGGCCATGAAGACATTGCCGCCGTCGAGGATCGGAGCGGCACGCTCGGCCATCACCTTGTTGCGGTCGAGGATGACGCGCTGTTCGAAGGCGGCGTAGTCACTAGTCTCGTCTTCATTTGCCGGCGTCACTGTTTTCAGCATCGGCATGGTCATGCCGATATCGCCGGAGAGGTAGAGATCGGTCATCGTTTCGACGACGTCGTTCATCTTGGCTCCGAGTTCCAGCGTCTCGATCAGCGATTTCATATGAAATTCGACCGGCAGATCGGCCATCGCCTGGATCTGCTCGGCAAGGCTCTCCAGCCCCTTAACGTCCTTGCCTTCGGCAACGGCGTCGCTGGCGATTTTCTGGTCGAGAAACTGTACGCCTCTGGCCTTGCGGGCGAGCTCGCAGGCCGGAAGGGCGACGGCGCTGGAGATCATCCATGGCCGCATGCGGGAAACGGCGCTGAGCGGAATACCTCGCTGCTTGAGGCCGGCTTCCAGGCGCTTGTAATCCTCGGCAGAGAGCAGTTTGTCAATCGTCGTGCCGTCGGTGAACATCGTCAGTTCCGGTCGCGCGAGCAGGGCGGCGGTCGCCTTGCGCTCATCGAGGATCTCGTCGGATTCGATGATGATCGTATCGGCTGCGTCATGGGCGGCCTGGGCGCGCGGCGGCAGGGCGAGTACACGCGGGTCGGTCACGTGCATGCTGCCGAGCAGCCATGAAGGGGCAAGTCCAGACTTCTCGATTTTCCAGAAGATGCCCTTGCCGTTCGGCGTGGCGTCGGCTTCCTTCACCGCCCCGGCATAGCGGGCGGGATCGTTCTGCTGCAACTCGACCATCAGGTTGCGACCGGTGCAGGCCGCGTCTTCGGCCGCCGCCGGCCTTGCCACGAGGAAGGCGATAAACAAGGCCGCGAGCAACAGCATATGAAAGGCTGCGATCAACCAGAGAAGCAGATTGGCCGACACTGCGAGGTAAGACGTCCGGCGGCCGATTGATATCGTCATGATGGTATTCCCCACATGCCTTATGCGTGCCATGCTCTACGCCCGGCTTGCGCATATTCCCTTAAGAGAATGCGTTAACGAAAGCTTAGGCGCGCGGGTGGGCGCGATCATACACCTCCAGCAGCCGCGAGGCATCCACCCCAGTATAGACCTGCGTTGTGGAAAGGCTGGCATGGCCGAGCAGTTCCTGAATGGTGCGCAGATCGCCGCCGCCGGCCAGCAGATGGGTGGCGAAGGAGTGGCGGAGCGCATGCGGCGTTGCCGTCTCAGGCAGGCCGAAGGCGGCGCGCAGCTTCTGCATGGCGCGCTGGATGATCGCCGCCTGCAGCTTGCCGCCGCGGGCGCCACGAAACAGCGGCTCGTCGCTTTCGAGATGGTAGGGGCAGAGTGTGCGATATTTCTCGACCGCGTCGAAAACCACGGGCAGAAGCGGCACCAGCCGGGTCTTGTTGCCTTTGCCGGTGATGCGCAGCGCTGTGGCGCCCTTCGGCAGGTCGGCGGGAACGAGATCCAGCGCCTCGGAAATACGCAGGCCGCAGCCGTAGAGCAAGGTCATGACAGCCGCATCGCGGGCGGCGATCCAGGGTTCGTCATGGAGCTGTGCTTCGTCGCTGACGACGGTGATCGCCTGCGTGTCGGAGAGCGGCTTGGGCAGCGACTTAGGCTGTTTCGGCGAACGGATCGCCCCGGCGCCGGCGGCATTGACCAGGCCCTTCTTTTCGAGATGGCGCAGCAGGGAACGAAGGCCGGCGAGATTGCGGCCGAGCGAACGGGCGCCGGAGCCCTGCCTGCGCCGGGCGGCCAGGAAGGCGCGGAAATCGGCAGGGCGCAATTCCCGGATATCGCCGAGCGTCGCCGGGCCGGCGAGATGACCGGTCAAAAAGGTCAGAAACTGGCGGGTGTCCCGCTCGTATGCGTCGAGCGTATGCTCGGAAAGCCGGCGTTCGCGAGCGAGGTTTTCGAGCCACGCAGCGCGTTCCGCCATCAGGCGCGGGTCGGCGATTACAAGCAGTTCATTCACGTCGCTGGCCTTGAATTTGCCTTCAAGTCCGCCAATTTGAAGCAGGAACGGTTATGGAATTGCTAATGCCGGCCAAGCCTTTGTCATCCTTCGATCATATTGTACTGCGATAGCTTACAGCCCATAGACAGGATCTTTCATGGCACGGCGCGATTCCATGACGGCTTTCGGACAACTCGCGGAAGCGATCGCACTTGTTTCGCAGGGAAAGCCCGGTCACATCGTCGATACGCTGATTGCCGAACGCGGCCAGAGGATCGTCAAGCATCCGCTCTGGCCGGTCATGCGACCGTTCCTCTACACGCTTCTGCGCTACAACAAGGCGATCGAATTCGCCAATGCGGTTGCCAAGATGCCGGGTTTCCAGTCGTTCGAATATCTGAGCGACGTGCTGAAGCTCGACATCGGCGTCGCCAACGGCGAACGCATTCCCGATAGCGGCGGCTTCATCCTCGTCAGCAATCACCCCACAGGCATTGCCGACGGCGTCGCCGTTTTCGACCTCCTGAAAACGCGCCGGCCCGATATGATGTTCTTTGCCAATCGCGATGCGATCCGCGTCAATCCGCATTTTGCCGAAATGGTCATCCCCGTCGAATGGCGGGAGGAGCACAAGAGCAAGCTCAAGGCGCGCGAGACGCTGCAATTGACGAACCATGCAGTGCGGGAAGGCAAGGCGACGGTGCTCTTTCCATCAGGCCGCATCGCCTATTGGGCCAACGGCCGGCTGAATGAACGCCCTTGGAAGACGTCGGCCGTCGGGCTGGCACGCAAATATAATCTGCCGATCCTGCCCGTCCACATGACGGCGCGCAACTCCGGCCTTTTCTATTGGCTGGCGAAGTGGTCGACGGAGCTTCGCGACATGACGGTTTTCCACGAACTCTTGAACAAACGCGGCGACCGTTTCGATTTCGTGATCGGCAATCTCATTCCCGCCGAACATCTCGATGGCGACGTCAACGAGGTGACGAAGGCGCTGGAGAAACATACGGTGCACGACTTGGCTCGCGATGGCGACGCGGGTTTCGTGCCGGTCGGCGGGCCGGCTGCGGCGATGCCGCGCGAAATTCCGGTTCTTGCCGTCTAGTTGCCATGACGATTGATATCCGCATCTTCCGTGATCGCCTGCCGGAGGCGATAGCAGGTCTTGCGCGCGAAGCACGGCAGGAAGGCCATCTCCATATCGCCCGCCTCGTCGACGAATGGTCGGCGGGCGAGACCCGCTTCTCGCGTGACGGCGAAACGCTGCTCGGCGCTTTTGCGGGCGAAACGCTCGTGGGTGTCGGAGGCGTGACCGTCGAACCTGCTATGCCGGAAGCGTTACGGATGCGGCGTTTTTACGTTTGCCCCGGGATGCGCGGTCGCGGCGTCGGCCGGATGCTTGCTCTCACTCTTCTCAATCACGCGCGGCCCTTCTGCCGTTGCGTCACCGTGCATGTCGAAAACGACGGTGCGACGAAGTTTTGGGAGTCGCTTGAGTTTCGTCCCCGCGACCAGAATGGCTATACCCATGTTCTCGACCTGCGCGGTTGAGGCGAGGTCGCGCTTTATCATCGATAATCCTCGGCAATCAAGCTTGCCGCCTTCGATCCGATCGCCATCGCCGGTGCGTTGGTATTGCCTGACGGGATAAAGGGAATGATCGAGCAGTCGATCACCCTTAGCCCGTCCACACCGCGCACACGCAGCCTGCCGTCGACGACCGACATGGGATCCGTCTGTGGTCCCATCCTCAGGCTGCCGGAGGGATGGTAATTCGTCTTGACCGTTTGGCCGGCGAACTTCGCCAGCGACGTCTCGTCCTGGAGTGATCGTCCGGGGAGGATTTCATCGGCGATCTTGTCCTTGAAAGGTGCTGTCTCCAGCAGCCGCCGCGCCGTCTTCAGCGAGGCGAGCGTCAGCCGGAGGTCGTCGGGATCGCCGAAGAAATTGCAATCGACGAGCGGTTGGTCGGCAGGGTTCGGCGAGCGAAGCTTCACACTGCCACGCGCCTTCGGTCTCAGCAGGCAGGAGGTGAAGGTCACTCCGTAGGTCGGCTTGGCCGACGAGACATCGCGGTCGAGATAGACGATCGGCGCGCAATAAAGCTGGATCGTCGGGCGGTCGCCGCCATCGGGATCGTAGAAGAGGCAGGATTCGATGCCCGTCGTGGTGACGGGACCGGAATTGAACAAGAGATATTGCAGGCCGTTGCGGATCATCGGCCAGCCGCGATCCTCGCCGAAGTAGCCGGATTTCGATTTCGTCGAGGCGATCACCGGCACTTCGTGATGGTCCTGGAGATTGGCGCCGACACCGGGAAGGTCTGCTGCAACCGCGATGCCATGTTCGCGAAGATCATCGGCCGGACCGATGCCGGACAGCATCATCAGCTTGGCGCTGTTGTAGGTGCCGGCGGCGATTAGCACCTCGTGTGTGGCCAATACACTGCGGCTCTCGCCATTGCTGGTGTAAACGACGCCGACAGCCCGCCCGCCTTCGATCAGAATGCGATCGACCCGGGCCTGCGTGACGATCTCCAATCGGCTGTCGCCGGCGAGAGGATCGAGAAAGGCTTTCTTGGCATCCGATCGCTCGATGCGCCGGCCCCATGGCGCAAAGGTATGCTGCATGATGCCGACGCCGTTCTGCCGCGCACCGTTGAAGTCCGGATTATAGGGGTGGCCAAGCCCCTGCGCCGCCAGGATGAAATCTTCCGTCGTATCGGAGATATGACGCGGTTCCGATACACGCAGGTTGCCCGAAATGCCGTGATAAAGGTTGTTGAAGCGGCTATTGGCCTCGATGCCCTTGAAGTGCGGGAGCATGTCCTCGTAGGACCATTCACTGCCATTGCCGAGATGGGCGGCCCAGCCGTCGTAATCTTCCTTCTGGCCGCGCATATAGACCATGGCGTTGACGGCGCTGCCGCCGCCGAGGGCCCTGGCGACCGGCACGACCGGCCCCCGCCCGCCGAGCTGGGGTTGCGGCACCGTATGGTGCATCTCGAGAAAGTCGTCGCGGGCGAGATATTTCATATAGCCGGCGGGAAAGGACATCAGCCTCGCCGTATTGCGGGGGCCGCGCTCGATGATAAGCACGGAAAAGCCGAAGTCGCGCACCAGCCGCATGGCGGCAACGCATGCCGCCGATCCGCCGCCTGCTATGATGAAGTCGAAACTCCGGTCGGGCGTCATGCGCCGATCTCCTTCAGGCGGATGGCCTGGCGCGCCAAAAGCCGTTCGACATCGGCAATGTCGAGCGCCGAAAGCCTGGGAGCCGGCTTGCGCAAGGTGGCGGACTTGATGACGCCGCGCTTGGCAAGGACGTATTTGCGGCAGGCAAGACCGATGCCCTGCTGCTGTTCGTAGCGGGCGAGCGGCAGATAGGCATCGAAGATTTCGTGGGCGCGATCGGCATTGCCTGCGCTATAGGCCTCGACGACTCCGACCATCATCTCGGGGTAACAGAAGCCGGTCATGGCGCCATCGGCGCCGCGGCCCATTTCTTCGGGCAGGAAAAGCCCGCCATTGCCGCAGAGGATGGAGATGCGCCGCATGCCGCGCGTGTCGCTGGCGGCGCGAAGAGCGGTGATTTTCGACAGGCCCGGCCAATCCTCATGCTTGAGCATGACGCAATTGGGCACATCCCTGACGATCCGCTCGATGACCGCCGGTGCGATCGTCACATTGGTGGTGAGTGGATAGTCCTGCAGCACGAAAGGCGTATCCCCGAGGGTTTCACCAACCGATTGGTAGAAGGAAAAGACCTGGTCGTCGGTTCTGATGGTCCAGGGCGGCGCAACCATGACGCCGGCGGCACCTTCGCCCATGACGGCTTTGGCGAGCTCGCCCATCGGAGCAAGTCCGGGCGCCGACACGCCGACGACCACCGGCAGGCGCCCGTCAAGGCGCTTCAGCACACGCTCGACCACGGTCCGCGATTCCTCGGCGGTCAGCTTCGGGGCCTCGCCGAGCTGGCCGAGCACCGTCAGGCCGGTGACGCCGACGCCTTCGTAGAAATCGACCATGCCGTCGATGCTTTCGAGATCGAGCGCGCCGTCATCGGCAAAGGGCGTTACGGCGATAACGTAGATGCCCTTGGCATTCGCAGTCAGTCTGGCCATTCGTGCTCTCCGATTGACGGGCGAACAAATCTTCCGGCAATCTATGCGGCCAATTGCTTGCCGGGCAACCCTCTCGTCGATGGGCGGTCCACTTGGCGGGTCTTCCCAATCCGAATTTTTGCCCGATGAACCATCTCGTCTTTGCGGTTCCAATTGCATCGATTTGCGGGCATGGTCTCGCGCGATGAGCATAGATTCGTCCGATCTCTTTGGCGCGCTTTTCGAAACACCGCCCGCGAACCGAACGGTTCCGGTGCTGGTGCCGATGCCGGCGCCGAAACCCTATTCCTACGCGGTGCCTGAGGGCATGGCGGTCGAGCCCGGCTCGGTCGTGCAGGTGCCGCTTGGGCCGCGGCAGGTGATCGGCGTCGTCTGGGACGGCGGCGAAGACGGCGTCGATCCGAAGAAGCTGCGGCCGATCAGCCATGTCTTCGATTGCCCGCCGCTTTGCAAGGACATGCGGGATTTCATCGATTGGGTGGCGAGCTATACGCTCTCCCCGCCCGGCCTGGTCGCGCGCATGGCGCTCAGGGCGCCGAATGCCTTCGAGCCGGAGCCGATGGTGGAGGGGTTGAAATTCGTCGGCGGCGAACCGGAGCGGATGACGCCGGCGCGTGCGCGCGTGCTCGCGGCGGCTTCCGACGGCCTGTCCTGGACGCGCAGCGGCCTGGCACATGCGGCCGGCGTTTCGACCAGCGTCGTCGATGGGCTGATCACGCTCGGGATTTTCGAAACGGTGTTCCTGCCGCCGCCGCCGGTTGTGGCGATGCCGGATCCCAGCTTTTCCGCCGCCCGCCTCGAAGGGCCACAGAAAGAGGCGGCCGCGGAGATCGTCTCCGACGTCCGCAAGGGCGAATTTTCGGTATCGCTGATCGATGGCGTGACCGGCTCCGGCAAGACCGAGGTCTATTTCGAGGCGATCGCCGAGACGCTGAAACGTGGCAAGCAGGTGCTGATCCTGCTGCCGGAAATCGCGCTGACAGCCAGTTTCATGGAGCGCTTCCAGGATCGCTTCGGGGCAAAGCCTGCCGAATGGCATTCCGATCTCGCCCCGCGCATGCGCGAAAAGGTCTGGCGCCAGGCGGTGACCGGCGAGGTACGGGTCGTCGCCGGCGCCCGCTCGGCGCTCTTCCTGCCCTTCGAGGATCTCGGTCTCATCATCGTCGACGAGGAGCACGATCCCGCCTACAAGCAGGAGGATCGGGTCTTCTACAATGCCCGCGATATGGCGGTGGTGCGCGGCCGCATCGGCGACTTTCCCATCATCCTCGTCTCTGCGACGCCGTCGGTCGAGAGCCAGGTCAACGGACAGAACGGCCGCTACAGCACCGTCCACCTGCCGACACGATTCGGCGATGCCGCGCTGCCCGACCTGCATCTCATCGATATGCGCAGGCACGCGCCGGAGCGCGGCGGTTTCCTGTCGCCGGTGCTTATCCGGGCGATCGGCAAGACCGTGGAGAAGCGCGAGCAGGCGCTGCTGTTTCTCAATCGGCGCGGATATGCGCCGCTGACGCTCTGCCGCGTCTGCGGCCACCGCTTCCAATGCCCGCAATGTTCGAGCTGGCTGGTCGAGCATCGCTTCCGCAAGCAGCTGCAATGCCATCAATGCGGTCATGCCGAGCGCACGCCGGAGGCGTGCCCGGAATGCGGGACGCTCGACCACCTGGTCGCCTGCGGGCCCGGCGTCGAGCGTATCGCCGAAGAGGTGGAGCGGCATTTCCCTGAGGCGCGAACGATCGTTCTCTCCTCCGATATGATGGGCGGGGTCAAGCGGCTGCGGCTGGAGCTCGACGCGATCGCCAAGGGTGAGGCCGATATCGTCATCGGTACCCAGCTCGTCGCCAAGGGCCATAATTTTCCGCTGATGACGCTGGTCGGCATCGTCGATGCCGATCTCGGCCTTGCCAATGGCGATCCGCGCGCGGCCGAGCGCACCTTCCAGCTTCTGTCGCAGGTGACGGGCCGGGCCGGGCGCACCGGTCTCAAGAGCCATGGGCTGCTGCAGACCTATCAGCCGCAGCATCCCGTCATGCAGGCGATTGTATCAGGCGATTCCGACGCCTTCTATGAGCGCGAGATCACCGAACGCGAACGCGCCGCATTGCCGCCCTTCGGCCGGCTCGCCTCGATCATCGTTTCGGCCGAAGCCCGCCACGATGCCGAAAACCATGCCCGCGGCATGCGCAACGCGGCGCCGCAAGTTACCGGCATTTCGGTGCTCGGCCCGGCGGAAGCGCCGCTTGCCCTGGTGCGAGGCCGGCACCGCTTCCGCCTTTTGGTGCACGGGCGCCGCAACTCCGACATGCAGGGCTTTCTGCGGGCGATGCTGTCGCAATCACCCAAGGAACGTGGATCGGTACAAGTCCAGCTCGACATCGATCCGCAGAGTTTTCTCTAAAACATGACCCCGGCATTTCCTCCTTTTCCGGCGCGTGCCATAAAACACCGAATCATCCGGGCGATTTGGGGCTGACGCATGGAGTTTTATTTTCCGATCGAGCTTGGCGAGCAGCTTGCCTTTTGCTCCGCCGCTTTCACGGCGCTCGCCGGCTTCATCATGATGTTTGCGCCCGGTCATACGTTGCGCCTTCTCGGCCTCCAGGCGCAGGAGGGGCGGCCGGAAGGCTTCGGCGAGGGGCGGTCGATCGGCGGTTTCTATCTCGGCTTCGGTCTGTCGGCGATCATGCTCGCCCAGAACTGGATCTATATGGCGCTCGGCGCTTCCTTCGCCATGGCTGCCTTTGCCCGCATCATCTCGATCCTGTCCGATAAGGGGAGCAATCTGGTCAACTATTTACTTCTGGTTGTGCAGGTCGCTTTGGCCGCGTTGCCGCTGCTCTACGTTTTCGGCTTCATCCAGACATAGATCTTGCAGCCGGCAGAGGGCTCCTAAGGCCTGCTTCCAGGCCATTGCGCAATTTTGCGAACAGAAATTCATGTGAAAGGCTTATTCGGGCATTACGCGTGTTGCGAGTCCGAACATCCTATGTTAGACGGACCCCGAATTTCGGAAGAAGCAAGAGGCTTCTCTTGTGATTTCTGGGGGAAATCAAAACGAATTCAAGATCATAGGTTCGGCGCCCGCCGAGAGCCGGATTTTGGATTGAAATCAGGGAAATTTGTGCCAGTGGCAGACACGTCCCAGCTTACTTCTGGTGTTGCAGAGCGCTATGCCTCGTCGCTTTTCGAGCTGGCGCTCGAACAGGGTGCCGTCGACAGCGTAACCGCCGATCTCGACCGATTCCAGGCGATGCTGGATGAAAGCGCCGAACTGAAGCGCTTCGTCGCGAGCCCGGTTTTCTCCGCCGAGGATCAGCTGAAGGCAATTGTCGCCATCAGCGAGAGGGCCGGCATCAGCGGCTTCTTCGCCAATTTCCTGAAGGTCGTGGCGCGCAACCGCCGCCTGTTCGCCCTGCCGGGCATGATCAGGGCCTTCCGCGTCATCGCCGCGAATCATCGCGGTGAAATCTCCGCCGAGGTTACCTCGGCACATGCGCTTTCCCAAGCGCAGGAAACCGAATTGAAGGCGGCACTCAAGGGCGTCACCGGCAAAGACGTGACGATTGCCGTCACGGTTGATCCGTCAATTCTTGGTGGTCTGATCGTAAAGGTCGGGTCCCGTCAGATTGATACGTCTCTTCGTACCAAACTCTCTACCCTTAAGCTCGCATTGAAAGAGGTTGGCTGATGGATATCCGCGCCGCGGAAATTTCCGCAATTCTCAAAGACCAGATCAAAAATTTCGGCAAAGAGGCAGAAGTCTCGGAAGTCGGCCAGGTTCTCTCCGTCGGTGACGGTATTGCTCGCGTTTACGGTCTGGACAATGTCCAAGCCGGTGAAATGGTCGAGTTCCCCGGCGGCATCCGCGGCATGGCTCTGAACCTTGAATCAGACAACGTCGGTGTCGTTATTTTCGGCTCCGACCGCGACATCAAGGAAGGCGACACCGTCAAGCGGACCGGCGCCATCGTCGACGTGCCGGTCGGTCCGGAGCTGCTCGGCCGCGTCGTCGACGCGCTCGGCAATCCGATCGACGGCAAGGGCCCGATCAACGCGACCCGCCGTTCGCGCGTCGACGTCAAGGCTCCGGGTATCATTCCACGCAAGTCCGTTCATGAGCCGATGTCGACCGGCCTCAAGGCCATCGACGCCCTCATCCCGGTCGGCCGTGGCCAGCGCGAGCTCGTCATCGGTGACCGCCAGACCGGCAAGACCGCCATCCTGCTCGACGCCTTCCTCAACCAGAAGGCCATTCACGACAACGGTCCGGAAGGCGAGAAGCTTTACTGCGTCTACGTCGCCGTCGGCCAGAAGCGTTCGACCGTCGCTCAGTTCGTCAAGGTGCTCGAAGAGCGCGGCGCGCTGAAGTATTCGATCATCGTCGCCGCGACGGCTTCCGATCCGGCTCCGATGCAGTTCCTCGCTCCATTCGCAGGCTGCGCCATGGGCGAATATTTCCGCGACAACGGCATGCACGCGCTGATCGGTTACGACGACCTGTCGAAGCAGGCCGTATCCTACCGTCAGATGTCACTACTGCTGCGCCGCCCGCCGGGCCGCGAAGCTTATCCGGGCGACGTTTTCTACCTGCACTCGCGCCTGCTTGAGCGCGCTGCAAAGATGAACGACGATAAGGGCGCCGGTTCGCTGACCGCTCTTCCGGTCATCGAAACGCAGGGCAACGACGTGTCGGCCTTCATTCCGACCAACGTGATCTCGATCACCGACGGCCAGATCTTCCTCGAAACCGACCTGTTCTATCAGGGTATCCGCCCGGCCGTTAACGTCGGTCTCTCGGTTTCCCGCGTCGGCTCGTCGGCGCAGATCAAGGCGATGAAGCAGGTCGCCGGCTCGATCAAGGGCGAACTTGCCCAGTATCGTGAAATGGCCGCTTTCGCCCAGTTCGGTTCGGACCTCGACGCCGCAACGCAGCGCCTGCTGAACCGCGGTGCACGCCTGACCGAACTCCTGAAGCAGCCGCAGTTCTCGCCGCTGAAGACGGAAGAGCAGGTCGCCGTGATCTTCGCCGGCGTCAACGGCTATCTCGACAAGCTGCCGGTCGCTCAGGTCGGCAAGTTCGAGCAGGGCCTGTTGTCCTACCTGCGTTCGGAAGGCTCCGCCATCCTCGATGCGATCCGCACGGAAAAGGCTATCAGCGATGACACGAAGGGCAAGCTCGTTGCTGCCCTCGACAGCTTCGCCAAGTCTTTCCAGTAATCGGGCCCTAAGTTAGGACGGATCACGGATGCCTTCACTCAAGGATCTGAAAAACCGGATCGCCTCCGTCAAGGCGACGCAGAAGATCACCAAGGCGATGAAAATGGTCGCCGCGGCGAAGCTTCGGCGTGCGCAGGAGGCGGCCGAGGCCGCTCGGCCTTATTCGCAGCGCATGGGTGCGGTTCTGGCTAATATCGCCAAGGCCGTCACCGATGCGGATGGCGCACCGGCCCTGATGACCGGCACTGGCCAGGACAAGGTTCATCTGCTGGTTGTCTGCACGGCCGAACGCGGTCTTTGCGGCGGTTTCAATTCGCAGATCGCCCGTTTTGCTCGCGACCATGTCCGCAAGCTGCTGGCCGAGGGCAAGACGGTGAAGATCTTCACCGTCGGCAAGAAGGGCTACGATATCCTTCGCCGCGAATTTGCGCCGCTGATCATCGAGCGCAAGGAACTGCGCGAAGTCAAGAAGATCGGTTTCGAAAACGCCGACCAGATCGGCAAGCGCATCATCGAGATGTTTGCCGCCGGCGAGTTCGACGTCTGCACGCTGTTCTACTCCGAATTCAAGTCGGTGATCAGCCAGGTCCCGACCGCGCAGCAGCTGATCCCGGCAAAGGCTCCGGAAACCGTTGCCGAAGATGCCGCCCATGCAGGCGCCGTCTACGAATATGAGCCGGATCCGGCGTCGATCCTCGGCGACCTGATCCCGCGCAACATCTCCGTCCAGATCTTCCGCGCGCTTCTCGAGAACGTCGCAGGCGAGATGGGCGCGAAGATGAGCGCCATGGACAATGCCACGCGCAATGCCGGTGAGATGATCAACAAGCTGACGCTGAACTACAACCGTCAGCGTCAGGCTCAGATCACCAAGGAACTGATTGAAATCATTTCGGGCGCGGAAGCGCTCTGAATTAGGGAAAGAGGGTAAGAAAATGGCTGAGGCAGCTACCCGCTCTGTCGGCAAAGTCACCCAGGTTATCGGCGCCGTCGTCGACGTTGCTTTCGAAGGCGAACTGCCGGCGATTTTGAACGCGCTTGAAACCGACAACAACGGCAACCGCCTGGTTCTCGAAGTCGCTCAGCATCTGGGCGAAAACGAAGTCCGCACGATCGCGATGGACTCGAGCGAAGGTCTCGTTCGCGGCCAGCAGGTCACCGATACCGGCGCTCCGATCATGGTTCCGGTCGGCAACGAAACGCTCGGCCGCATCATGAACGTCATCGGCGAGCCGGTCGACGAAGCAGGTCCGCTGGTCACCGCACACAAGCGCGCCATCCACCAGGATGCGCCGGCTTATGTCGAGCAGTCGACGGAAGCACAGATCCTTGTCACCGGCATCAAGGTCGTCGACCTTCTGGCGCCTTATGCCAGGGGCGGCAAGATCGGCCTGTTCGGCGGCGCCGGCGTCGGCAAGACCGTTCTGATCATGGAACTGATCAACAACGTCGCCAAGGCGCACGGTGGTTACTCGGTCTTCGCAGGCGTGGGTGAGCGTACCCGCGAAGGCAACGACCTTTACCATGAAATGATCGAATCGAACGTCAACAAGCATGGCGGCGGCGAAGGCTCCAAGGCCGCGCTGGTTTACGGGCAGATGAACGAACCGCCGGGCGCCCGCGCCCGCGTCGCTCTGACCGGCCTGACCGTCGCGGAACATTTCCGCGATCAGGGCCAGGACGTTCTGTTCTTCGTCGACAACATCTTCCGCTTCACCCAGGCAGGGTCCGAAGTGTCGGCTCTGCTCGGCCGCATCCCTTCGGCCGTGGGTTATCAGCCGACGCTGGCAACCGACATGGGCCAGATGCAGGAGCGCATCACCACGACGACGACCGGCTCGATCACCTCGGTTCAGGCCATTTACGTTCCGGCCGACGACTTGACCGACCCGGCACCGGCAACCTCGTTCGCCCACCTCGACGCAACGACGGTTCTGTCGCGCTCGATCGCTGAAAAGGGCATCTACCCGGCTGTCGACCCGCTCGACTCCACCTCGCGCATGCTCGACCCGATGGTGGTCGGCGAAGAGCACTACGAAGTTGCCCGTAAGGTTCAGTCGACGCTGCAGCGCTACAAGGCCCTGCAGGACATCATCGCCATCCTGGGCATGGACGAACTGTCGGAAGAGGACAAGATCGCCGTCGCCCGCGCCCGCAAGATCGAACGCTTCCTGTCGCAACCGTTCTTCGTCGCCGAAGTCTTCACCGGTTCGCCGGGCAAGCTCGTCGCCCTCGAAGACACGATCAAGGGCTTCAAGGGTCTCGTCAACGGCGAATATGATCACCTGCCGGAAGCCGCCTTCTACATGGTCGGTTCGATGGAGGAAGCCATCGAGAAGGCCAAGAAGCTCGCTGCCGCCTGATGAGCGATGCTCAGGACGAGATATTCTGCTGCGACTCCCTAAAGGGGGTCGTGGCGGAACTTCCGGAACCAGCCGCGCCGACCGTCTACCGTGCCGATAACGGTGTGCTGATGATGGTTGTCGGACTGGTTCAGACCGAGGAAGGCCTTGGATATCTCGACCAGGCGATACTGCACTGCCCGTTCTGCGGGACAAAATTGCAAGATGCAAAAGCCATAGCCGAGAAGGTAAGTCACTGATGGCTGACAATTTCAACTTTGAGCTCGTTTCGCCGGAGCGTCTGCTGCTGTCGGAGATGGTGACCGAGGTCGTCATTCCTGCGACCGAGGGCGAAATGACCGTCATGGCGCACCACGCGCCGACGATGACGACGATCAAGCCCGGCGTCGTGAGCGTGCGTTCGGCATCCGGCAAGAAGCAGGACTATGTCGTGTTCGGCGGTTTTGCCGATATCCTGCCGACGGGCTGCACATTGCTGGCAGAGTCCGCGGTTCCGGTCGAGGAACTCCATAAGGACGAACTGACCCGCCGCATCGAGGCTGCCCGCAAGGAACTCGAACACGCCGAACTGCATGAGCACAAGTCGAAGCTCGAGCACTTCATCATGGAACTGACGCATCTTCGCGGCATCGTCCAGCAGGATTGATCGGCGCTCTACGGCATGAATGAAAGGCGGCCTCGATGGCCGCTTTTTTTGTTTGTGCATTTTTCCAGTAAGGCGGGGAATGGCGTCATCGAACGGCTTGATGAACGGGCCGGAAATGGCCGCTTTGACGGAGCGATGGCTCTCTCAGAAGCCGGTGCCGCCGCGCAGCTCGATGACCAGCGTCTTGAACAGGATCTTCACGTCGAGAAGCAGGCTGAAATTCCTGACATAATAGATATCGCAAGCGATGCGGGCGCGGGCTTGCAGCGGCCGTGCCGTCGGTCCGCGCCAGCCGCGTGTCTGCGCGAGGCCGGTGATGCCGGGGCGCATGATGTGGCGGTGGTGGTAGTTCGGCACTAGCTCCTCATAGAGCCGGCCGGCTGCGCGCATGTTGATGGCATGGCAGCGTGGACCCACCAAGGACATTTCGCCCTTGAGGACGTTCAGGAGTTGCGGCAGTTCATCGATATTGGTCCTGCGAAGTATTGCGCCGATAACGGTTACCCGGCTGTCGCCCTTGACGGTCTGCTGAACGCCGCTGGGATCGCAAGCTTTCGCGTGCATCGAGCGGAATTTGAAGACGTTGATCTTCCGCCCGTTCAGGCCCCACCGGATCTGACGGAAGAACACCGGGCCGCCATCGTCGAGTTTGATGAAGAGAGCGATTGCCAGGAAAAGCGGCGCCAGCACGAGGAGGGCGCTGGCCGAGACAACGATGTCGATCAGCCGCTTTACGGCCAATCGCAGAGTCGTCTTTCCTACGAGATCGGAAAAGCTCTCCGGTTGGCGAATGTTGGAGTTCGCAACAACCAGGGTCCTAGTTTTGTTCTGACGCTGAGACGGATCGAAGCGTGAACTTATCTTCGAAGTAAAAGCATTCATTACTCAAGGCCCAAAAGTGTGTAAGCAATACTGAACTGCACGGAGACAGATACATGCTCCCGTATGATTTGTCATCGGTATAAAGAAGAAATCGTTAAGGCTAAAGACACCAAAAATGGGAGTATTTCGCGTTAACCTTAATGCCTCTAGTTGAGGTCTGGGCAAAATTATACTTTGAAAGGAGTAGCCCGATCAGGTGGGCGCGATGTCAGGCGGTTCGCGAAACCGATCGCCGGCCGTTCCAACAGGTAATAACTCAGGCTTGCCACCAGAAAAACGAGTACCACCGCCAGGCTGCAAGATTGCAGCCAGCCGCTGACGACATTGTCCGAGGAGGCGCCGAACGAGCCGGGGTCGAGCCTCTGGATCAATGTCAGAATGATCTCCTGCCAGATATAAATGCCGAAGGAGATCTTGGCGACGTAACGCACAGGAGCGTTGTCTAACACCCCGCCCAGGTACTGCGAATGGCTGAGCGAAAACAGCGCGGTGGCGACCGCCAGCGGAAAGACCGGAAATCCATAGGGGATGTCAAGCCAGCCGTAAGCTTCGGCCGAGCCGCCGGGCGATATCAGGAGGCGGTGGCCGGCAACGGCAAGGGCAAGGAGTGCGGCTGCATCGAACCAGCAGGAGCGTCTTGCGGGCAAGAGGATTTCGATGCCGGAGGCAAGGGCGCCGAGTGCGAAGACGGCGAAGAAGCCGATCGGATTGTATTTGGGCATCCATTCCTTCGCTCCACCCTGCAGGCCATAGGACCAGCCGCGCCCGACGTCGTCGAGTGCAAAGAGGCTCAGGATCGCCATATGAGCAAGAAGGACGACGGCAATGACGCAGAGCCAGGCGCAGCGGGCGAGGAACGGGCGCCGCCGCAGCAGGGGCAAGCGAAACAGCAGGAGAAAGCAGCCCGGCAGCAGCACATAGCTGGTAACCTCGAAGGGAATCGACCAGAGCGGCCCATTGGCTTCGACAGGAAAGAAGGTGCGCCAATGCCACTGGCTCATGAACAGCAGCCCGGAGATGTAGCGTAGGGCAAGCTCCGGCGTCAGCGGCAGGGCAAGTAGCGTCAGACTGAGAACGAAGCCGACGCTCGCGGCGACCCAGAAGCCCGGAGCGATGCGCGCCGCCCTGCGGATGGCGTAGTGCCTGAGGCTCGGCATGGCGCGGTCGGCGTCGAGCGCCCGCCAGAAGGGGCGGGCAAGAAGGAAGCCGCTGAGCACGAAGAAGATGGCGACGCCGAAATTGCCGAAGCGGAGGACGTTTGCCGTCGGCGCCAATTCGTCCGGAATTCTGCGCATATCCAGCCGGAGCGCGAGATGATGAACGAGCACCAGCAAGCAGGCCATCGCGCGCAAAAAATCGGCTCCGGCCAATCTCTCCTGTGGTCGCATTTCATTCCCCGCCCTGCCGATTCGACTTGAACCGCCCAAGCTCAGAGCATTGCCGCAGAAGGCCGCGTCGGCAAGGCGGGGGCGGGATCAGCCGAGGAGTTCGTTGGTATAATAGGTGGAAAAGTCCGGCTTCTCCTTGAGCGCGACACCATTGGCATCGACCAGGATGCCATTCTCGACCAAGAAGCCGCCGATCGCATCGGCCTTTGCCGGGTCAAGGGTGCCGATCACGCCGGTCTCGGATTTCAGGAAATGGCCTTCGATCAGCGCCTTCTGAGAAGCCTTGACCAATTCCGTATTCATCAGTGCGCCATTACTTCCGGAAATCAGCAAATCGCAGGCTTCGTCCGGATGGTCGATGGAGTAGGCATAGCCTTGGCGTGTGGCCTGGATGAAGGCGCGCGCCTGTTCCCGACTCGCCGAGAGATAGGCGTCGCTGGAGACGATAACCGTCGTCTGCTCGTCGGGAATGCCATAATCGGAATAGTGGAACCGGCCGATCTTCCGGTTTTCCAGCTCGGCGGCGATGCCTTCCCAGGTGTAGATCTCCAGCGTGAAGTCAATCGAGCCATTGTCCAGCGCCTCATAGGCGGAGGTGCCGAGGGTTACGGTCTTGACGTCACCCTTGCCGCCGTCGTTGCGGATCATCGCCGAGACCAACGCGCTCTCCCAGGTGCCGCCGAAGCCGCCATAGGTCTTGCCGTCGAGATCTTTAGGGCTCTTGATGTCGTCGCGCCCGCCCTTGAAGATCAGGCGTGCGGTCTCCGTCTGGACAACGCCGTAGACCATCTTGACGTCACCGCCGCCGGCGCGTTGCGTTATCGCCTCGATCTCGCTGCTGATGCCGAAGTCGGCGACGCCGTTGGACACCAGCGTGCCGGCGCTGGTGTCGGTAAAGGGTAGAATTTCAACATCCAGGCCGGAGGCGGCATAGAAGCCCTTCTCCTTTGCGACATAGATGCCAATATGGTTGGTGTTGGGGGTCCAGTCGAGCGCGATGCGAACCTTCGCGGGCGCCGACTGGGCGAAGGCGGTGCGGCCGGCGAGGCTTGTGGCGATCGCGGCGAGAATGGTCTGTCGACGGGTGAGAAGCGGCATGGTGACCTCCTCAGGTCTCTAGAACATGATGCCGAAAAGGTGCGAGCGCTTTTCGGGCGACATCATGCTCTAACTCTTTAAATTGGAACGGGATTCAGATTTTAGACCGACTGGCCTAAAATCATCCTGTTCTTGCGGATGAAGCAGGGTTTGCAGAATTTCAGTCTCGATCGCCTGTGCCGCTGGCGAGCCGAGATCGGCGATGCTTCTCGGGCGGGGCAGGGGCACGTGGAATTCGCGGATGATACGCGCGGGACGGGCTGACAGCACGTAGATCCGGTCGGAGAGAAATACCGCTTCCCGGACATCATGGGTGATCAGCAGCGCCGTCCAGCGATGTTCGGTCCACATGCCCTGCAGCCACTCCTGGATCTGCGTGCGGGTCAGCGCATCGAGCGCGCCGAAGGGCTCGTCAAGCAGCAGCATGTCCTGTTTCTGGATGACGGTCCGCAGCAGCGCAGCGCGCTGGCGCATGCCGCCGGAAAGGGAGGCGGGATAATGGTGTTCGAAGCCGGCGAGGCCGAACCGCTCGAAGAGGGGTGCGACGGCGGCGCGGGCCGCCCGACGACTCATGCCCTTCACTTCCAGGCCGAGAGCGGCATTGTCGATGATCCGGCGCCAGGGCATCAGCGCATCGCGTTGCGGCATGAAGGCGAAGGAATGCGGCGTCTGTTCCAGCGCTGTGCCGTTGAAAAGCATGGTGCCGGAATCGGGGCGCAACGCCTGTGTCAGCAGCCTGAGCACGGTCGATTTTCCGGAGCCGGACGGACCGACGATCGAGACGAACTCGCCGTCTGCGACGGTGAGGGAAATGTTGCCCAGAACCTTCATCCCGTCGAAGGATTTCGAGATGTGCCGCAGCTCAAGCATCTGGCCGGTCACCGGCGTCGCTCCTGAGTTGGCTGCCAGGGCATGATGAAACGCTGGATAACCAGCGTCAGTGCGAAGAGGCAGAGGGTCAACAGAGCGCTGACGATGACGGCGGCAAGCACGAGATCGGGACGGAAATTGTTCTTGGCGTTGAGGATATAGATGCCGAGGCCGCGCGCGGCGCCGGCATACTCGGCAAAGATTGCGCCGACGACGGCATAGGTGATCGAGATCCTGAGGCCGGCGAAGAAATAGGGCAGCGACGAGGGAAGCCGCGCTAGGCAGAAAATGCGCCAGCGGCCCGCCTTCATCGAGTTCAGGAGCTCGGCGATATCGCGGTCAGTCGATTCATAGCCCTGCAGCAGGGCGACGAGCAGCGGAAAGAAGGTAACGAGTGCCACCAGCAAAATCTTCGGCAACAGGCCGAAACCGAACCAGAGAACGACGAGGGGCGCGATCGCCACCAGCGGCAGGGTCTGGCTGGCAATGAAGATCGGCAGCAACGCCCGCCGCATGAAGGGCATGAAATCCATCAGGATCGAAGAGGCGAAGGCGAAGACGAGCGACAGGGCGAAACCGCCGAGCGTTGCACCGAGCGTCGGCCAGGTGTTGGATATCAGCGCCTCACGGTTCAGCCAGCCCTGGATAAGGATGCGTGAAGGCGCCGGCAGAATGGACGGTTTGATACCGGAAATATCGACATAAAGCTCCCATGCCGCCAGAAAGGCAAAGCCGGCGAGCAAGGCGGGCATTGCCCGATACAGGGCGAGGCATAGCGTCGCAAGGCGCGAATCCGATGGTCGTGGCGATGTCATCGGCGTTCGATTTCAGGCTTTCGTCGGGCCGTTCGCAGAAACCTGTCGAGGGCATCGATCTCGATGCGCAGCCTGTCGCGATTGGGATCGATTGCCTTGACAGCATCGAGAATGATGCCGGCGAGATTGCCGGGCACCGGGTAGAATGACACTTGCGCGCCGGAAAGCATCGGGACCTCGCTCCGCTGGCATTACCCAGATCAGCTTTGAAGGGTCCGGAGGCTTGCGCTTCACATCTCAGCCCCGGCGACACGGAGCTCCCCTGTTATTTCAGCGAAAACTATCATCGGGGTTTTCTTCCCGCAACCGCAAAATTGCAAAGCCGTCCGCGCGACCGGAACCGGACCGCGGATGAAAAAACACCCGGACGGAGGTCCTGCCCGGGTGTTTTCCGAGGTTCCGTACCTGCCGGGGACGGAACCCGAACTCTGGCCTCAGGCGGCAATGTCGGTGCGACCGGTTATGCAGATGCCGTCATTTCCGCTTGTTATCGACACGAGGGATATCGCTCTCGCTCCTCCCGCGCAGGCTTAATGGCCGGGGGAACGGACGTTATAAAACCTCAACTAATATTGAGGTCAAGGGGCGATGGAGCCGGGAAAGATCGATGTCTGCCTTTCTTTCGGCCGGCGCGCTCATATGTTAAGGGCGAATGGCGCAACCGGCGGCATTGTCCGCGAGGAGGACGGCTTCGTGTTCCATCCGAGACTATTTGAAAATCGTAATGTCGTCGTGACCGGCGGCGGGCGGGGCATCGGCCTCGAAGTGGCCCGGCAGTTTCTGGATTGCGGGGCGAAAGTGATCGTCCATACCGGACGCAAGCCGGGGCGTGACCTGCCGGATTTTCTGCTGACGGCCGAATCCGAAAGACGGGCGCTGTTGCTGCACGCTGATTTTACCGCCATCGGCGGCGCTGTGCAATTTGCCGAAAATGCGCTCGCCTTCTTTGAAAAGGTGCATGTGCTCGTCAACAACGCCGGCACCATGCTCGGCCGTTATCCGGCTGCCACACTGACCGACACAGATTATGAAACGATCGTGCGTTTGAACCAGACGTCGGTGGTGGCGCTGACGCGTGCGTTGCTGCCGGCATTGAAGGCGGCGGAAGGCGCTGCCATCGTCAACACCGTTTCGATTTCCGCGCTGACCGGCGGCAGCCCCGGTTCTTCGATTTATTCTGCCTCGAAAGCCTTCGTTTCGACCTATTCCAAGGCACTTGCCCGCGAGCTTGCGCCGGATGGCATCCGCGTCAATTGCGTCTCGCCCGGAACGATCGAGACGGATTTCCACGAGCGCTATTCCTCCCGCGAGAAGCTGGAGCAGACGAGAAAGTCTATTCCCTTGCAGCGGTTGGGCACTGCGGAGGATTGCGCTCCCGCCTATCTGTTCTTGGCGGCGCCCTCCCTCTCCGGATACATTACCGGCCAAGTCCTCGAGATTAATGGCGGCCAGCTTATCTGCTGATTTACTTAGACCTTTTTTGGCATTTCATCACTTTTGGCGAATTCGTCTGTGCGAATATGCTATTGTGCTGATCTCTCTTTTCGCTTCCCGTCCGAGATGCCGAATGCCGTTGCCAAAACCCGAGCCGGGAATGCCCGGTCAGGAACTGCACAAACTCGCTGGACATGCCCGTGAAGCGAGCGATCTGCTGAAAGCCCTGGCGCATCAGACCCGGCTTTTGATCCTCTGCATACTCGCGAACGAGGAGCGGACGGTGGGTGAAATCGAAAACATTCTCGGCATACAGCAGGCAATGGTCTCGCAGCAGCTTGCGCGTTTGCGGCTCGAAGGGCTGGTCAATACGCGCCGTCAGGGCAGGCTGGTCTATTACAGTATCGGCAGTGCTAGCGTGCTCGCCTTCCTCGAAACGCTGTTCGATCTTTTTCCGGCAGCAGAAAACAATTAGTACCGCCCTTGCGGAGCACGGTTGCTGCGTCGAAGATAGGCTGATCCGGCTGATTTCGCGCCGGATCGGGAGACCGGATGATCGACAAGCTGGAATTTTTCATCGCCCTTGCCAACGAAAAGCATTTCGGCCGCGCCGCGGAGGAGTGCGGGATCTCCCAACCCACTCTCTCGGCCGCCATCAGGCAGCTTGAAGATCAGCTTGGCGTCATGCTGGTGCAACGCGGCTCGCGGTTTCAGGGGCTGACGCCGGAGGGGCAGCGTGTGCTCGAATGGGCCCGGCGTATCGTCGGTGATGCCCGCACCATGCGCGAGGAAATGCGCGCCGCGCGCCGTGGTCTTTCCGGCCACATCCGCCTTGCCGCCATTCCGACCGCACTCGCCATGCTTTCGCGCATCACCACGCCCTTTCAGGAACGGCATCCCGGCGTCACCTTCTCGATCGTTTCGCGCAACTCGCTGCAGGTGCTGAGCATGCTCGAAAATCTCGAAATCGATGCCGGCATCACTTATCTCGAAAACGAACCGCTTGGCCGCGTCACCACGGTTCCTCTCTATGCCGAGCGCTATAATCTCATCACGGCCGCGGGCAGCCCGCTCTCCGATCGCGATAGTGTGACCTGGCGGGAGGTCGGCGATCTTCGGCTTTGTCTATTAACTGCCGATATGCAGAACCGCCGCATCATCAACCGGCACTTGATTGAAGCCGGCGCCACGGTGCATCCGACGCTCGAATCCAACTCGATGATCGTGCTGTTCTCGCATGTCCGGACCGGACGCTGGGCAAGCATCATGCCGCGCAACGTGGCAAAATCCTTCGGTTTCCCCATTGAAATCCGTATGATTCCGATCGTCGAGCCGGAGGCGCATCATCTTGTTGGCCTCGTTGCGCCCTATCGCGAACCTTTTACGCCGCTTGTGTCGGCACTGCTGCACGAAGCGAGAGTGCTCGTGCAGGAAGAGGAGCTTCAATAGAATATTCCTATCAATCCACGGGACAGCTTTATTGATCGCTGGCGGCTTCCTTGAGATGCTGCCTGATGAAATGGCGTTCGGCTGGGGAGGCTGCCATTTTGTAAACGAGCAAGCCGTGGGAGGGCTGCCTTATGACCATTCATATCGCCGAAGGCGATATCGCAGCGCGTACCCGTTCCATCGTCGCCGATCTTCGCTTCCTCGAAGGGCCGCTTCTTCCCATATTACACGAGGTTCAGGCAGAATTCGGCTATGTGCCGCAGGAAGCCCTGCCTGTCATCGCGGAGGAGTTGAACCTCTCGCGCGCCGAAGTGCATGGCGTGGTCACCTTCTATCACGATTATCGCGACCATCCCGCCGGCCGGCATGTGCTTAAACTCTGTCGCGCCGAGGCCTGCCAATCGATGGGCGGCGATGCGGTGGCCGAACGCGTGAAGGGCCTGCTCGGTATCGATTTTCACCAAACGACCCTCGATGGCAGCGTGACGCTGGAGCCGGTTTACTGTCTCGGGCTCTGCGCCTGCCCGCCGGCGGCAATGCTCGACGGCGAGGTCCACGGTCGTGTCGATGGTCAGATGGCGGCGGAACTCATCGCGGAGATGCGCCGATGACGATCAAGATTTATGTTCCGCGCGACGCCGCTGCGCTGGCGCTCGGGGCCGAAAAGGTGGCAAAGGCGATTGCCCAGGAGATCGCCGCCCGCGGCCTCGATGCTGAGCTCGTGCGCAACGGCTCGCGCGGAATGTTCTGGCTGGAGCCGCTGGTCGAAGTCGAGTTTGCCGGCAAGCGTATCGGCTACGGGCCGGTCAAGGCGCAAGATGTGCCTGTTCTGCTCGACGCCGGAATGATGAACGGCGGCGGTCATCCGCTCTGTCTCGGGGAGGTTGAAGACCTCCCGTTCCTGAAGGAACAAACCCGCCTGACCTTCGCCCGCTGCGGCGTCACCGATCCGCTCTCGCTTGCCGATTACGAGGCCCATGGCGGTCTTGCCGGTCTTCGCCGCGCTGTTTCGATGACGCCGGCCGACGTCGTCAAGGAAGTCACCGACTCGGGCCTGCGCGGGCGTGGCGGCGCGGGCTTCCCCACAGGCATCAAGTGGAAGACCGTTCTCGATGCTGGCGGCGAACGCAAATATATCGTCTGCAACGCCGATGAGGGCGACAGCGGCACCTTTGCCGACCGGATGATCATGGAGGGCGATCCGTTCGTACTGATCGAGGGCATGGCGATCGCGGGACTTGCAACGGGCGCCACCAAGGGTTTCGTCTATACGCGTTCGGAATATCCGCACGCGATCGCAGCGATGACGGCGGCGATCGGCATTGCCCGGCAGGCCGGAATTCTCGGGCTATCCGTGCTGGGCTCCGGCCGCGCCTTCGATATCGAGGTCCGCACCGGCGCCGGCGCCTATGTCTGCGGCGAGGAGACGGCGCTTCTGAACAGTCTCGAAGGCAAGCGCGGCATCGTGCGCGCCAAACCGCCGCTGCCGGCGCATAAGGGGCTGTTCGACTGTCCGACGGTCATCAACAATGTGATTTCGCTGGCCTCCGTGCCCGTCATCATGGACAAGGGCGCCGCCTTCTACCGGGATTTCGGCATGGGCCGCTCACGCGGCACGATTCCGCTGCAGATCGCCGGCAATGTCCGATATGGCGGGCTTTATGAGACCGCATTCGGTCTTTCACTCGGCGATATCGTCGACCGGATCGGCGGCGGCACGGCGACCGGCCGCCCGGTCAAGGCCGTGCAGGTCGGCGGACCGCTCGGCGCCTATTTCCCCAGAACACTGTTCGACACGCCGTTCGACTACGAATCCTTTGCCGCCAAGGATGGGCTGATCGGCCATGCCGGCATCGTCGTCTTCGACGACACGGCCGACATGCTGAAGCAGGCGCGTTTCGCCATGGAGTTCTGCGCGGTCGAAAGCTGCGGCAAGTGCACTCCCTGCCGCATCGGCTCGACGCGCGGCGTGGAGACGGCCGACAAGATCGCACATGGCATCGAGCCGGAGAAAAACCGGGCGCTGCTGGCCGATCTTTGCAACACGATGAAATTCGGCTCACTGTGTGCGCTCGGCGGTTTCACGCCCTACCCCGTAATGAGCGCCATGACGCATTTCCCTGAGGATTTTTTGCCGGCGCCAATAGCGGAGGCGGCTGAATGATGACCTTCCCAGCTACTGCCGCGCGACCTGACCTGCTCAAATTCATTTCCGTACAGGAGGCCGACCATGTCTCTCATCCATGAAATCGACTACGGCACTCCCGCTTCTAAATCGGAAACCATGGTGACGCTCACCATCGATGGGCAGCAGATCAGTGTACCTGAAGGCACATCCATCATGCGGGCGTCGATGGAAGCCGGCATCAAAGTTCCAAAACTCTGCGCCACCGATATGGTCGATGCCTTCGGCTCCTGCCGTCTCTGCCTCGTCGAGATCGAGGGCCGCAACGGCACTCCCTCCTCCTGCACGACGCCGGTGGCGGCAAACATGGTGGTTCACACGCAGACGGGGCGGCTCAAGGATATCCGCCGTGGCGTGATGGAGCTCTATATTTCCGACCATCCGCTCGACTGTCTCACCTGTGCCGCTAACGGCGACTGCGAATTGCAGGACATGGCCGGCGCCGTCGGTCTGCGCGATGTGCGCTACGGCTATGAGGGCGACAATCACGTCAAGGTCCGCAACAACGGCGACATCAATCTGAAATGGATGCCGAAGGACGAATCCAATCCCTATTTCACCTATGATCCTTCCAAGTGCATCGTCTGTTCGCGTTGCGTGCGCGCCTGCGAGGAAGTGCAGGGCACTTTCGCGCTGACGATCGAGGGGCGTG
This sequence comes from Rhizobium aethiopicum, assembly GCF_900094625.1. GTDB lineage: Bacteria > Pseudomonadota > Alphaproteobacteria > Rhizobiales > Rhizobiaceae > Rhizobium > Rhizobium aethiopicum. The sequence goes on from NZ_FMAJ01000010.1 coordinate 168,444, forward strand.
GTTTTGGTTCCCGCGTTTCGCCCGGCATGCACGAGCATTTCATCGATTCGGAGTGCGTTTCCTGCGGCGCTTGCGTCCAGGCCTGCCCGACCGCGACGCTGACGGAGAAGTCGGTCATCCAGATCGGCCAGCCGGAGCATTCCGCCGTCACCACCTGCGCCTATTGCGGCGTCGGCTGCTCTTTCAAGGCGGAAATGCGCGGCGAGGAGCTGGTGCGCATGGTGCCGTGGAAGGACGGCCAGGCCAATCGCGGGCATTCCTGCGTCAAGGGCCGCTTCGCCTACGGCTATTCGACGCACAAGGACCGCATCCTCAACCCGATGATCCGCGAAAAGGTCAGCGACCCCTGGCGGGAGGTGAGCTGGGACGAGGCCTTCGCGCATGTGGCGTCGGAGTTCCGCCGCATCCAGTACCAATATGGCCGCGAAGCCGTCGGCGGCATCACTTCCTCACGCTGCACCAATGAGGAAACCTATCTGGTGCAGAAGCTGATCCGCGCCGGCTTCGGCAACAACAATGTCGATACATGCGCCCGCGTTTGCCATTCGCCGACCGGTTATGGGCTCGGCCAAACATTCGGGACGTCGGCAGGCACGCAAAATTTCGACAGCGTCGAACATTCGGACGTCGTCGTCATCATCGGCGCCAATCCGACCGACGGACATCCGGTCTTCGCCTCGCGGCTGAAGAAGCGGCTGCGCCAGGGCGCCAAGCTCATCGTCATCGATCCCCGCCGCACTGATATCGTCCGCTCGCCGCATGTCGAGGCTTCCTACCATCTGCCGCTGAAGCCGGGCACCAATGTCGCGGTGATGACGGCGCTGGCGCATGTGATCGTCACCGAGGGGCTCTATGACGAGACGTTCATCCGCGAGCGCTGCGACTGGTCGGAGTTCGAGGATTGGGCGGCCTTTGTCGCCGAGCCGCAGCACGGCCCCGAGCAGACCGAGATCTTCACCGGCGTGCCGGCAGCGGACCTGCGCGGCGCGGCGCGGCTCTTTGCCAAGGGCGGCAACGGCGCGATCTATTACGGCCTCGGCGTCACCGAACACAGCCAGGGTTCGACCACCGTTATCGCCATCGCCAACCTTGCGATGGCGACCGGCAATATCGGCCGTCCCGGTGTGGGCGTGAACCCGCTGCGCGGCCAGAACAACGTGCAGGGCTCCTGCGACATGGGTTCTTTCCCGCACGAGCTGCCCGGCTACCGACACATTTCCGACGATGCGACGCGCGATATTTTCGAGAAGCTCTGGGGCGTGAAGCTCAACAACGAGCCGGGGCTGCGTATCCCGAACATGTTGGATGCGGCCGTCGACGGCTCGTTCAAGGGCATCTATATCCAGGGCGAGGATATCCTCCAATCCGATCCCGATACGAAGCATGTTGCGGCCGGGCTTGCGGCCATGGAATGTGTCGTGGTGCAGGATCTCTTCCTCAACGAGACAGCGAACTACGCTCATGTCTTCCTGCCGGGCTCGACCTTCCTTGAGAAGGACGGCACTTTCACCAATGCCGAACGGCGTATCAACCGCGTGCGCAAGGTGATGTCGCCGCGCAACGGCTATGGCGATTGGGAGGTAACGCAGAAGCTTGCCCAGGCGATGGGGCTCGGCTGGAATTATAAGCATCCGTCCGAGATCATGGACGAGATCGCCGCGACCACGCCGAGTTTCGCGATGGTCTCCTACGACTATCTCGACAAGATGGGCTCCGTGCAGTGGCCCTGCAACGAAAAGAACCCGCTCGGCTCGCCGATCATGCATGTCAACGGTTTCGTGCGCGGGAAAGGCAAGTTCATCCGCACCGAATATGTGGCGACCGACGAACGCACCGGCCCACGTTTCCCGCTGCTGCTCACCACCGGCCGAATCCTCAGCCAGTACAATGTCGGGGCGCAGACGCGGCGGACGGAGAATGTCGCCTGGCATGCCGAGGACCGGCTGGAAATCCATGCGCACGATGCGGAGCAGCGCGGCATTCGCGACGGCGACTGGGTGAAGCTCGTCAGCCGTTCCGGCGATACGACGCTGAGGGCACTGATTACCGATCGCGTCGCGCCCGGTGTCGTCTATACGACCTTCCATCATCCCTCCACACAGGCGAACGTCATCACCACCGACTTCTCCGACTGGGCGACGAACTGTCCGGAATACAAGGTGACAGCGGTGCAGGTGTCGCCTTCCAACGGGCCGAGCGAGTGGCAGCTCGAATATGACGAGCAGGCACGGCAATCGCGCCGCATCGCCGGCAAACTCGAAGCGGCGGAGTGACGATGCGGGGGTGGCTTGGGATTGTCGATGAGCGATTCACTTCTCCCCGCCGGGGGGAAGAGGAGCGTGCAGCATGACTTTCGCCACCACCGCGCGTGCCTCCGAAACCGCCCGCCGCAACGGCATTTTGCACAACGGTTCGCGCATCGTGCCGGAGGAAGTGCCGATCGCCTTTTCGTACGGCGGCAGTTCGCATGCAGTGATGATGGCGACACCCGCGGATCTTGAAGATTTTGCCGTCGGCTTCAGCCTGACCGAAGGGATCATTGCCGATCAGGCGGAGATATCAGGCATCGAGATCGTCGAGGGCGAGCAGGGCATCGACGTGCAGGTCAGCCTTGCCGACGACGTCGCCGATCGGCTGAGGGCACGACGCCGCAGCATGGCCGGGCCGGTCGGCTGCGGGCTCTGCGGCATCGAATCGATCGACCAGGCGGTGCGGCCGGTGCCAGACGTGACGACAGCGGCGCTGGCGCTATCGCATGCGGATATCGTTCGGGCGGTCTCGCTTCTGAACGAAGCGCAGCCCCTGCATCGGGAGACGCGGGCGGTGCATGGTGCCGGGTTTTATCTTCCGGCCAGGGGATTGGTTACCGTGCGCGAAGATGTCGGCCGGCACAATGCGCTGGACAAGCTCTGCGGCGCCGTCATCCGCGCCGGCGAAAGGGGCGGGAACGGCGCTGTCGTCGTCACCAGCCGGCTGTCGGTCGAGATGGTGCAGAAGGCGGCGATCCTCGGCAGCCCCGTGCTCATCGCCATTTCAGCGCCGACAGCTCTTGCCATCCGCACGGCCGAAGAGGCCGGCATGACGCTCGTCGCGCTGGTGCGCGGCGAAGATTTCGAAATTTTCACCCACCCGCACCGCATCTCGCCCGAAAGCATTGCCGATGTCGCATGATACCAAAAGCAAGCTCGTTTACATGGCAAATCAGATTGCAACCTTCTTCAAGAGCCAGCCGGCAGACGAGGCCGTTCAGGGCGTCGCCACGCACATCAATAAATTCTGGGAGCCGCGCATGCGGCGGCAATTGTTTGAAATTCTCGAGAAGGAGGAAAACGGCCTGGATGCTCTCGTACTTCAGGCCGCTCCCATGATCCGCAAGCCGGAGGCGGAGGTAAACCAGGTCCGGTAATCCAACGTGGCGTCTGTCGGAGGGGAGGCAGCAGCAAACTGCCTGCGCATGCGCCAATGCATACATCATGAAATCTAATCGATTTAAATAGATTAAGTTCGAATGTTACATCGTCCTTTGCGCGTCTGAACAACGGCGACGCGACAATCACAGCAAGGTCTGAAACAAGGAGGAGTTGTTCATGACTGCAGCGGAATCACGTACAGACGGAGCGTTGGCGGGCTCGGGCCTTCTTGATCGCGAAAGGATTATCGCAAGGCCCGGCTTCAACAGGTGGCTGGTGCCGCCGGCGGCTCTTGCGATCCACCTCTGCATCGGCATGGCTTATGGTTTCAGCGTGTTCTGGCTGCCGCTTTCAAAATCGCTCGGTGTCACGGCCCCGACCGCCTGCCCCGATCTGACGCTTGCCTCGGCGCTCTTCACCACGACTTGCGACTGGCGCGTCGCCGATCTCGGCTGGATCTATACGCTTTTCTTCGTTCTGCTCGGCTCGTCCGCCGCCATCTGGGGCGGCTGGCTGGAGCGGGCCGGTCCGCGCAAGGCGGGCGTCGTTTCCGCCTGCTGCTGGTGCGGCGGCATCGTGCTTGCCGCCGTCGGCGTCATCACCCATCAGCTCTGGTTGATGTGGCTCGGCGCCGGTGTCATCGGCGGCATTGGTCTCGGCCTCGGTTACATCTCGCCGGTCTCGACGCTGATCAAGTGGTTTCCCGACCGGCGCGGCATGGCAACCGGCATGGCGATCATGGGCTTCGGCGGCGGCGCGATGATCGGTGCTCCGCTTGCCAACCTGCTGATGAATGCCTTCAAGACCGATACCTCGGTCGGCGTCTGGCAGACCTTCATCGTCATGGCGGCGATCTATTTCGTCTTCATGATGGGCGGCGCCTTCGGCTACCGCATTCCGCCGGCCGGCTGGCGCCCGGAAGGCTGGACGCCGCCGGCGGCCAAGAGCACGATGATCACCACCAGGCACGTGCACCTGCGCAACGCCCATAAAACCAAGCAGTTCTGGCTCATCTGGGCCGTGCTGTGCCTCAACGTCTCGGCCGGTATCGGCGTCATCCGCATGGCCTCGCCGATGCTGCAGGAGATTTTCGCCGGTTCGCTGATCGGCCTGCCCGATGTCGGTTTCGCTCAGCTGGATGCCGGACAGAAGGCATCGATCGCCACGATCGCCGCCGGTTTCGCCGGCCTGCTGTCGCTCTTCAATATCGGCGGACGGTTCTTCTGGGCGTCGCTCTCCGACAAGATCGGCCGCAAGAACACCTATTATAGCTTCTTCATCATCGGCATCGCGCTCTATGCGCTGGCGCCGACCTTCGCCGGCATGGGTAACAAGGCGCTGTTCGTTCTCGCCTTCGGCGTCATCCTCTCGATGTATGGCGGCGGCTTCGCGACGATCCCGGCCTATCTTGCCGATATCTTCGGCACGCAGTTCGTCGGCGCCATCCATGGCCGGCTGCTGACGGCCTGGGCAACGGCCGGCATCGTCGGCCCCGTTGTCGTCAACTATATCCGCGAAGCGCAGATCGCCGCCGGCGTCGCACCAGGCCCGGCCCTCTATACCGGTACCATGTATATCCTCGCCGGCATGCTGGCGCTCGGGCTCGTCGCCAACGCGCTGGTCCGGCCGCTTCCGGACAAGTGGTTCATGGGAGATGACGAGGTCGCGGCGCTGCAGGCGAAGTCGGCGACCGTCAATGCCGGGCCGACCGGCTCCTTCGGCATTGGCACCGGCGGGCTGGACGCCAAGGCAATGCTCGCCTGGGCCGTCGTCGGCATTCCGTTGCTCTGGGGCGTCTGGGTGACGCTGAAGGCGACCTTCGCCCTCTTCGGGTAAACGAAAAGCGCGTCGCCCGGGCTCGGGGCGGCGCGCTCTATTTCCGAACGTCCAGCGGCAGGAAATCAGAATTCTTCCCAGCTCTGAGCATTTGCTGCTGCCGCGCCATGGGCTTTTGCGACGCGCGCAACGAGGTGCAGTGCCGGTGTAACTGTCTGCCTTGCCTCTGGTCTGCCGAGGGTCTGGGTCTGGCCCGGGAGGCGGAATTTCGCCAGCAGGACACGCAGCGTTTCGGCTTCCCTGGCAAGGCTGTGGCTGGCGGCGGTGCTCTCCTCGACCATCGCCGCATTCTGCTGCGTCGCCTGGTCCATGGTATTGACCGCCTGGTTTATTTCCTTGAGGCCGACGGCCTGTTCCTTCGATGCCTTGACGATCGCCTCGACATTGCCATCGATATCGCCGACCTGCGCGACGATCCTTTCGAGCGCCTGACCGGTCTCGCCGACGAGGCCGACGCCGTTCCTGACGAGCTCGCTCGACGCGTTGATCAGCGCCTTGATCTCCTTGGCGGCCTTGGCCGAGCGTTGCGCGAGCTCGCGAACCTCCTGGGCCACGACCGCGAAGCCCTTGCCGGCGTCGCCGGCCCGTGCCGCCTCGACGCCGGCATTCAGCGCCAGGAGATTGGTCTGGAAGGCGATGTCGTCGATGACGCCGATGATATTGTTGATCTCGCGAGAGGACTGTTCGATCTGGTCCATCGCCGCAACGGCGTTGCGGACCACGAAGCCGGATTGTTCGGCGCCTTGCTTGGTCTTGGCGACGAGCCGGCCGGCTTCGTCGGCGCGACGACTGGAATCATTGACGGTGGTGGTGATCTCCTCCAGCGCGGCAGCCGTCTCCTCGATCGATGCGGCTTGCTGTTCCGTCCGCTTCGAGAAGGTGTCGGCCGATGCGCCGATTTCGCGGGAGCCGGCGGCGATCGCACTGGCGTTTTCACCGATCGTCTTCATGGTTTGGGCGAGGTCGCCGATCGCGCTGTTGAAATCCTGGCGTAGCTGTTCCATCGACGGAACGAAAGGCGTGTCCACTGTCCGCGTCAGGTTGCCTTGTGAGAGATCGCGAAGCGCAGTGCCGAGCGCGGAGATGGCGCTCATGCGTTCCGTGACGTCGGTCGCGAATTTTACGACCTTGTAGACATTGCCGTTGACATCGACGATTGGGTTATAGGCTGCCTGTATCCAGATTTGCCGGCCGCCCTTGCCGAATCGGACAAATTCATTGGCGATGAATTCGCCCCGCGCCAGCCGCTTCCAGAAATTGGCATAGTCCCCGGTCTTGGCGTAGGCAGGATCGCAGAACATGCTGTGGTGCTTGCCAGCGATTTCCGCGAGCGAATATCCCATTGCGTCGCAGAAATTGTCGTTGGCTGTCAGGATCTCGCCCGTAGGGGTGAATTCGATCACCGCCTGCGAGCGCGAGATCGCCTCCAGCTTACCGGCATCTTCGACTGCCTTCCTTTTCGCGGCCGTGATATCGGCCGCGAATTTTACCACCTTGAAGGGTTTGCCGCCCTTGAACACCGGATTATAGGAAGCCTGGATCCATATTTCCCGGTTGCCCCTGGCAAAGCGTTTGTAGGGGCCGGCATCATATTCGCCGCGCCCAAGCCGCGCCCAGAATTCGCGGTAGTCCTGGGTTGCCGTATAGGCCGGCTCGCAGAACATGCTGTGATGCTTCCCGAGGATCTCGCTCAGGCTATAGCCAAGCGCGCGGCAGAAATTCTCGTTCGCCGCCAGGATGTTCCCTTTGAGATCGAATTCGATGATCGCCTGCGATTTGGAGATGGCGTCGAGTATGTATTTGGAATCGGCGGTCAGACCAAACATTACTGTCCCTTTGAGATGCACAGCTTCTGCTGTTTCAGCTGGAGAAGCGAGGGGCGGGTGAGATGTGCCGGGTAAAGGAGGAACCGGAACCCGGTTATCATTCCCTTGTGCCGGAGATTTATCATCCGATGCTTCACGATCATGCTGAGGGAACGTGATTAATATTGTGTATAAGCGGTATTACTAATATTTTAGGATCGAAATAAATCGCGGAGACTTGCTTGCCTCGGCAAGAAAAAGCCGCCCGAAGCGGACGGCTTTCCAATATAGGAATGAAGCCGGCCAGCTTAGGCCGCCAGTTCATCCGTCTCATTTTCCTTGAACATCTTGGCGAGGTTCAGGAAGCAGATCATGCCATTTTCCGAAGCGATAATGCCTTCGCAATAGGCGCGGTCGAAGGAAGCGGTTACCTCAGGCACAGGCTGGACCTGGCTGGACGAGATGGTGAGAATGTCCGAGACGCGGTCGACGAGCATGCCGATGACCATGCTGTGAACTTCGGCGACGACGATGGCGCTGCGTTCGTTGGCGACCGTGCTCTTCATGCCGAGCTTATAGGCGAGATCGATAATCGGGATGACCGAGCCGCGCAGGTTCATGACGCCGATGACATCGGCCGGTGCATGGGGGATCGGCGTCGAAGGCGCCCAGCCGCGGATTTCGCGAATGGTCGTGGTCTTGACGCAAAATTCCTGATCATGCAGGCGGAAGGCAATGATCTCGAGCGTATCGCCGCTGAAGCTAGTGGAATTGATCGTGGCCATTAGAATTCTTCCCAACTGTCGTAAGCCAAGGCAGAAGCGGGGCACCACCATTGGCGCGGACGAGCTTTGCCTTCACACCACGCGATGGCTTTGCGCGCGGCGAAGCATCGTTACGGTTTCGACCACATTAGCCGAAGAGTGTTGCCCAAATCTAAATCGGGAATGGCATTGCGAAGCTTTCAGTCGCGATCTACTTCAGCCGATCGTCTTTTCAATCTGCGAAACCGCCCAATCCACCTGTTCCCTTGTTATCACAAGTGGCGGAGCGAGGCGGATCGTGTGGTCATGGGTGTCCTTGGCGAGGAGCCCCCGCTCTTTCAGCGCATGACAATATTGCCGCGCGCCGCCGGCTTCGGGCTCCAGCTCGATGGCCACCATCAGGCCGCGGCCACGCACTTCCCTGACGATGTTCGAGCGGATCGACCTCAGGCCCTCGAGGAAATAATCGCCCATCGCGGCGGCATTCTCGATCATGCGCTCCTCCACGAGCACCTTGAGGGCGGTGCGCGCCACCGCACAGGCGAGTGGATTGCCGCCGAAGGTCGAGCCGTGCTGGCCGGGCTTCAGCACGCCCAGCACCTCGGAATTGGAAAGTACGGCTGAGACGGGATAGAAGCCGCCGGACAGCGCCTTGCCGATCAGCGTCACATCGGCCTCAATGCCTTCATGTTCCTCGGCCAGCAACTTGCCGGTGCGGCCGAGGCCGGTCTGGATCTCGTCGAGGATCAGGGTGACGTTGTTATCAGTGCAGAGTTCGCGGATGCGGGTGAAGTACCCGGCGGGCGGGATGATGACGCCGGCCTCCCCCTGGATCGGCTCGATCAGAGCAGCCACCGTATTGTCATTGATTGCGGCGGCGAAAGCCTCGGCATCGCCGAAGGGGATGATGCGGAAGCCCGGCGTGTAGGGACCGAAGCCGGTGCGGGCGTCGGGATCGGTGGAGAAACTGACAATGCTCAGCGTCCGGCCGTGAAAATTGTCGGCGCAGACGATGATTTCCGCCTTGCCTTCAGGCACACCCTTGACCTCGTATCCCCACTTGCGCACCGCCTTGATCGCCGTCTCCACAGCTTCCGCGCCGGAGTTCATCGGCAGGATCTTGTGCGAGCCCGTCAGCGCCGCAAGCTCCTCGTAGAGATAGGCGAGCTGGTCGTTGCGGAAGGCGCGGGAGGTGAGCGTCAGCCTGCCCGCCTGCTCGACCATGGCGGCGAGGATCTTCGGGTGGCAATGGCCCTGATTGACGGCGGAATAGGCAGAGAGGCAATCGAGATAACGGTTGCCGTCGGTATCCCAGACATAAACGCCTTCGCCGCGCGTCAGCACCACGTCAAGCGGCTTGTAATTGTCGGCGCCGAGCCGCTGTTCCGTGGCGATCAGTTTTTCCGAAGTGTTCATGGCGCTTCTCCCCCAGTTTTGTCTATGCAGCACGTGTCGGACGATCGAAGATGCGGCGGCCGAAGAGGCTTGCCGTCAGTTCCACCAGGATGCGGGCGCTCTTGCCGCGATCATCAAGAAACGGATTGAGCTCGACGAGATCGAGCGACGAGACGAGGCCGCTGTCCGAAAGCATTTCCATGACAAGATGCGCCTCACGGAAGGTCGCGCCGCCGGGCACCGTCGTGCCGACACCGGGGGCGATCTCGGGGTCGAGGAAATCGAGATCGAGGCTGACATGCAGCAGGCCGTTCGCCTTGGCGACGACTTCCAGAATATGGCGCATGATGGCGCCGATGCCTTGCTCATCGATCGCGCGCATATCGAAAACGTTGACGCCGTGTTCATGAATTTCCTCGCGCTCGCGCGCGTCGACGGAACGGATGCCGACCTGGAAGACATTCTTCGGGTCGACGAAGGAGCGATCTTTCGGCAGGATTTCGGCGAACTCCGCTTCGCCGCAGAAGAAGGCGACGGGCATGCCGTGAATATTGCCGGAGGGCGACGTCGCCGGAGAGTTGAAATCGGCATGGGCATCGAGCCACAGCACGAAAAGCGGGCGCCCTTTGCTGGCGGCATAACGCGCCATGCCGGAGACGCTGCCCATCGACAGGCTGTGATCGCCGCCGAGGATCAGAGGGAAGCGGCCGGAGGCGGCGACGTCATGGACGCTGCTTTCCAGCGCGCGCGTGAAGGCGCCGACGATCCTGAGATTATGCGCCTTCGTATGATTCGGCAGATCCATCGCAGGCACGATGGAGAGATCGCCGTTATCGGCGACATCATGGCCGAGATCGATCAGCGTCTGGTCGACACCGGCAATGCGCAGTGCCGCGGGACCCATGGCGGCGCCTCTGCGGCCGGAACCTTCTTCCAAGGGGGCGCCAATGAGGGTGACAGATCGCGTTTGGACATTCATTCGAGGGCTCCGTGGTGAGGCCTGTTTCGGCCGATAGTGGGATAAAGGGCTGGCAGCAAAAAGATGGAAAAAAGCCAGAAATGAATTATGATTGCGCAGATTGATAAAGCTATTTTGACAAAGTGATCAGCGTGGACGATCTCGACACCGAACTTCTGAGCGCCCTTCGTCACAATGCCCGGGTTTCCGTTTCGTCCCTCGCGGCATTGACGGGTGCATCGCGGGCAACCGTCGCCTCTCGTATCGACCGGCTGGTCGCCAGCGGCACCATCGTCGGCTTCACTATACGCACCGGTCACGAGACGCGATCCGCCGGTGTGCGCGCCATCGTCATGATCGAGGTGCTCGGCAAGCTCGCCGACCGGGTGGCCGATCAGCTCCGGGGTCTGCCGCAGGTGCGCGCGCTCCACAGCACCAACGGTAAATGGGATTTCGTCGCCGAGTTGGAGGATCGTGATCTTGCCTCCTTCGACGAGACGCTACGCCGCATCCGGCTGATCAACGGCATCAATTCGACCGAGACCAATATTCTTCTCAAGACCAGCAAGACAGGTTTTTAAACCGGCTTAGAACGGTTCAGCCTTTCACGGAAGCGCAGAACCGCTCTAACCTTTGGACTAGTATTCACGTTCATAGACGATGCCTGCTTCGCCGGCGCCGTTGCCGCCGGCTGCTCCCCGCAGTTTGACGCCGCGGCCGACATCAAGATTGATGATCGCCTTGGCCCCGGCCGATCCGCCCTGCTGCAGTTCGAAATAGGTGCGGTCGTTGAGATAGCGGCCGACGCTGACGCTTGTCTGGCCTTTGGAATCGGTGCTGATGTCGAAATCGTCGACGCCGAGCTGGTTGCGCAGGCCTTCGAAAAGCGAGGTGGAGCGGTTGCCGGCCAACTGGCTGACGGCATCGGCTAGCTGGGCAATCTGCACCGGCGAGAGCTTCGACATCGATTGGCCGAAGATCAGTTGCGCCAGCACCTCGTCCTGCGGCAGCTGAGGCGAGGAGGAAAAGGTGATCGACGGATCGGTGGCAAGGCCTGCCACGTCGACTGTCAGGGTGGTCGTGCCGGAGGTCGAGGTCGCTTCCATATCAAGTGCCGGCGTCAGATCGCCGGCAAAGGTGATTCTGCTCTTGTCGGAGAAATTCAGGCGGCGGTTGAGAATGGTCAGTCGGCCGCGCCGCATGGTAAAACCGCCGGTGACGATGGGTGCCGCCGCCGTTCCGCGAACCGTCACGCGGCCTCCGAGTTCGGCATCGATGCCGCGGCCGCGCACGAAGATCTGCGAGGGCGCATCGATTTCAAGGTCAAGCGTGATGACGGAGGGTTTTTCGCCCGGCTTTTGCTCGCCGTCATCCCGCAGCTGCGCCAGCACCGCCCGCGGCGCATTCTTATGGCGGATGTCGATTTCGCGGAGCGAGGTCGGCAATTTTTCGGGAACGGTGATCGAGGTCTTGTCCAGCCGGAGTTTGCCGCTCAGGGTCGCGCTCATGATCGGGCCGCGCAGGCCCACTGTCCCATTGATTGTGGAGACAACAAGCGTTCCGTCGACATAGACGGCCTTGTCGAGCTTGATCGAAATGTCGGCGGGGAAGCCACCGGCCGGCTGGATGCCGATGGTGCCGCTTGCCGAAATCGTGCCGCCGCCACCAAGATTGCCGCTGAGGCGCGATATGACGGCTTGCTTGCCATTGAAGGTGACGGTGGCTGCGAGATTGTTGACGGCAAGATTGCGCCTGACGTCGACAAGCTTGGCGCCTGATGTCGAGACAGTGCCGTTGATTATCGATGCCGCGGCCGTTCCGCCAATCTCAAGATTGACGTTGGCGACGCCGTCGGCGACGAAGCCTTGCTGAGCCAGCGGGGCACCAAGCACGGCGAAGGGAACATTGCCGTTGAAGCGCATGTCGATGGCGCGGTTGCCCGATATCACCAGGCTACCGCCGCCCTTCAGCGACATGCCGGCGTCACCGGCAAGGTCGGTGTCGACCGTCAGCCTGTTGCCGGCAAGCTTGCCGGATGCGCCGACGCTGAATGGCGAAAGACCGGCGCCTTTCGTCTGGCTCGTCGCGGCATTCTTCCAGTCGACCTTGAAGTCGACTTCTGGCGAGGAAAGCGTGCCGGTTGCTTTGGCCGTCGCCGAGACCGTGCCTTCGGCTCCGATACCCGGAACAAAACCGTTGGCGATGGCGGCCGGAACATTGGCAGCGTTCGCTGTGACATCGATCGATCGGATCGTTGTGCCTGCAATGGAAAGATTACCGGCGGCTTTCAGCGAGATGCCACCGCTGCCGGTGAGGTCGGCATCGAAATCCAGCCGGTCGTCGGCATATTTTCCCGTCGCCGCCAAGGCAAGGCGGGAGAGGCCGGAGTCCTTGGTGTGACTGGTCGCGGCATCTTTCCAGTTCAGCTTGAAATCGACGATCGGGTCTGCCGGCGTTCCCGATGTCTGGGCGCTTGCCGACAGAGTGCCTTCGGCACCAAGGCCGGGAACAAAGGCATTGGCAATATTTGCCGGCAGCGCCGGAATATCGGCATTGACCGAGAGATCCCGGATGGCGTTTCCGGCAATCACGGCGCCGCCCGCCGCCTTGGCCAATACGCCGTCCTTGCCGGCAAGGCTTGCATCGAAGTCGACTCTGTCATTGGCGAACTTGCCGGAGGCCGTGGCACTCAGGCCCGACAAGCCGCTGCTTCTGGTCTGGGCGGTGGCTGCATTCTTCCAATCGAGCCTGAAATCGACGGCGGGTTTGGGAAGGGCTCCTGAGGCGGATGCCGTTCCCGACACCGTGCCCTCCGCGGCAAGGCCGGGGACAAAGCCATTGACAAGGCCCGCGGGCAGATTGGCGAGATCCGCCTTGACGTCAAGGTTGCGGAGAGAGGTGCCCGATATAGCAACATTGCCCACCGCATTCAGCGAGAGGCCGTCCTTGCCGCCGAGATTGGCGTCAAAAGCGAGCTTGTTGTCGGCGAGGTGACCCGATGCGGCAAGTGTCAGACCCGACAGATGGGCGCTTCGGGTGTGGCTGGTTGCGGCATCCGTCCAGGAGAGTTTGAAATCGGCCTGAGGTGCAGCGGGTGTTCCGGCTGCAGACGCAGTGCCTGATATCGTGCCACCGGCCGCAAGACCGGGGACGAAGGCGTTGGCGAGAGCAGCCGGTAGTTTGGCGACTTCGGCATCGACCACGCCGCCGATCGTCGTTCCGGCGACAGCGACATTGCCTATGGCCTTCAATGAGAGGCCTTGATCGCCACTGGCGGCCGCGTTGAAATCCAGCTTGTTATCGGCAAATTTCCCCGATGCGGTAACGCCGAGAGCGGCAAGGCCGGCACGTTTCGTGTGGCTCGTCTCAGCGTCGTTCCAATTGAGGTCGAAATTGGCGCTCGGCGCAGAAAGCGAACCCGCAGCCGAGATTTTCCCCGAGACTGCGCCTTCGGCGGCGAGATCGGCGACGAAGCTGTTTGCGAGGCTTGCCGGGACATTGGAGAGCGTCGCATCGACTGCGACATTACCGATCGTCGTGCCAGTAACGGCGACATTGCCGTTCGCCTTGAGCGACAGCCTGTCGGCGCCGGCGACCGTGGCGTCGAAATCAAGCTTGTTGTCGGCGAATTTTCCGGACGCGGTAATGCCAAGACCGGCAAGGCCGGCCCGCTTCGCATGGCTCGTCGCCGCGTCTTTCCAATTGAGGTCGAAATCGGCGCTCGGAGCTGCAAGCGACCCGCTGGCCGCGACCGTTCCGGAGAGAACGCCTTCCGCAGCGAGATCGGGGATGAAGCCGTTGGCGATACGTGCCGGGATATTGGTCAGCGTTGCGTCGACCTTGGCGCTACCGATCGTCGTCCCGGTGATATCCACCGTGCCGTTTGCCTTGAGCGAAAGGCTATCGGCCCCGCTGGCTGAGGCGTCGAAATCGAGCTTGTTGTCCGCGAATTTAGCGGTTGCGGTCACATCAACAGCCGTCAGGCCGGCGCGCTTCGTGTGGCTCGTCGCAGCACTTTTCCAGGCGAGATCAAAATTGGCGGTCGGAGCCTTGGGGGACCCGGAGGCGGTCACCTTTCCGGTGATTGCACCTTCGGCGGCGAGATCCGGAACAAAACCGTTGGCGACAGGCGCAGGCAGGTTGAGAATTTCGGCGTCAATATCGAACACCGGCGCCGTCGGATCAGCGAGCGCGACGTTGCCGCCGGCCCTGAGCGAGAGGCCGTCGGCCCCGCCAACCGTCGTGTCGAAATTGAGCTTCTTGTCGGCAAATCTGCCGCTGGCAGTGATGCCGAGCGGCGCCAGGCCCGCGCCCTTGATCTGCCCTGTCGTCGCATCCTTCCAGTCGAGTTTGAAATCGGCGAGGGGTGCTGCCGGCGTTCCCGTCACGGCAATCGTTCCCGAGATCGTGCCGCCGACCGAAAGATTAGGCACGAAAGCGTTGGCGAGTGCTGCCGGCAGCTCCTTGATAACGGCATCGAGCTTCAGAGTCTCGCCGGCCGAGCCGGTAACCGATACCGAGCCGGCGCCGGTCTTCAACGTCAGTTCGTTCAGATTGGCGACGCCGCCGGTGACCGTGACCCGCGTCGGCTTAGCGAGTTCGATCGGAATGTTGCGGGGGCTTGCCGAGAGCCTGTCGAGGTTGAGGCCAATGTTGCCAGCGGCCATCTCGATGCTGCCGTCCGCCATCACGGGATTGCCGTCATAGGCGGCAACGAGGTCGAAATTGGTGCGGTCTTGCTGTTTGGTAAAGCCCAGCGAAAGGCCGGCAAGCCTGTTGGTTCCAGCGCTCAACTCCTCGGCCCGCACGGTGCCGTTTGCCGCAAGGGTGCTGAGATCGCTGACCGTGACATCGATATCCGGCTTGGTGATCGCAAGCGTATCGCGGCGGATCGAGGCGCCTGATGCGACGAGCTTGAGCACAATCTTACCGCCGTCGCTCTCGATGCCGAGCGAACCCTTGAGATCTCCCTCAGCTTTCTGCCCCCCGAGCGCGGCCAGCAGGCCGACCCTGGGGAAATCGAAGGTCAAGGCGCCCGAGGGTGTGAAGGAGGGCGAGAGCTCCAGACTGCCGGTCAGTCGGTTGCCGCCGACATCGGCGGTCAAGGCAGGAATGCTCGTCCTGCCGTTCTCGGATCGGATGTCGCCGCTGATGCCGAGCGGCTGGCCGTCGATCGTGCCGGTAGCGGCAAACTTCCCCTGTGGCGCCTTGGGATCGGCGACACCCGACAAATCGATATTGAGGTTGGCGAGCACCCGATCTGCCATCTCGAGGCTGGGAGCCTTGATATTGGCCATCACCGAGATCGCCGGCAGTTCGCCTTCGATCCTCAGGGCATAACCTGCTCCGCCGCTCGCGCCGGTCATCAGCTTGCCGATATCGGGCAACCGACCTGAGAGATCGGCGTTCAACATGGGGCCATCGAGCGCGACATTGCCGGCGGCTTCGAGCGTGCTGGATTTGAGGACGAGGTTGGACAGCGCGAATTTCGACGGGATGGTACCTGTAACCTGGCTTTCGAGCGAGATCGACTGATCGAACCTGCTCGTCGCCGCGGCCGGCAGGGCTGCCGGTTCGATGTCCAGCTTGACGTTGCCGGTCAGCGCGCGGTCCGCCAGCCGATAGGAGCCATTGAGGCTGCCGTTGATATTGGCGCTTTCGACGGTGGTGCCGTTGAAACCGATACTGCCGGCCGAAATCTGGAGCGGCGAGGCGATCGTGATAGGGCCTTGGACTGCACGGTTGAGATTCGGCTCGGCAAAGGTTGCGTCGCCGGCAACGAGGCGCAGCTGGACGCTGCCGGAGCGGGCGGCAAGATTGAAGGCGTCGCTCTTTGCCGTCAGCTTGACGTTGCCGATATCGGCCTGGGGAAGAGTTGCGGTGTCGAGCGAGCCGCTGACGCTCAGTCGGGCCGCCCGCGCGTCGCCGGTCAGAGCCAGGTTGAGGCCCGATATCAGGAAGCGCGCTTCGCCTTCGGCGAGCGGCCAGCGGAAATCCACAGGCCCGGATGTGCCGAGCAGGTTGGCGTTCAGGCTGTTGTTGCCGGCCGGATCGAGCGCGCCCGATGCGGCGATGACGACACTGCCGGTGGCGATATTGCCGGTCTGGATATCGATCTTGCCATGGTCGTCGAAGGTGGCGGCAAGGTCGATATTGGTCTGGCCGGCGAAAAGCGGCCGGAATGCCGCGGGAAGAAGCGAGCTCAGGTCACCGCCACCCCTGAGATCGAGATGGTGCAGCCCGTCTGCGGCAATTGCATGCCGCCCCTCGATTGCGGCGCGCTGCTGTCCGTCGAGCGCGGCCTGCAGTTTACCGGTCCAATCGGATATCGGCCCCTGGCCATCGAGGTCGATTTTGACCGCAGGGTCTCCCGGCAGGCCGAGAAGTCCTGCAAGCAATCCTCCCTTCGGCTCGGAAAGCGCGGCTTTTAGCTGCAGCCGGTTTTCAGCCGGCGCATAGGCGACGTCGGCAGTAAGCCTGGCATCCGGGACGGCGTGGCGGCTGACGTTGATGACGCCCTCGCCGCCGTCGGCGTTCGCCGAGAGGCTGCCTTCGGCGGCAAGGGAGAAGGCGCGCCCGGCGAAAGGTTCGGCAAGTTTGATATCGGGAAGGGCCACGCGCTCGACATCGATCTTGAGCGGAAGAGCGAAGCCGCCGGAATTCTCGGTGCTGGGCCGCGAGGGCAGGGTGCGCACCGGCTTGCGCAGCACGTTGATCGTCTCGATCTGGAAGCGTTCGGCGTGGAATGTTCCCGTCAGCAGCGCCAACGGATTCCAGTCGATCGCCACACCGTGGATTTCCGCAAAAACGCCCCTCGTGTCGGACAGGTAGATTTCGGCGGCGCGAAGCCCGCCGGTCAAAAGCCCTTCCGGCTCGCGCACCTCGATCGTCATGTCGCGGTTGGAGAGGGTGGAGGCGATCCTTTCCGTGACGATGCGGGCGCCAAAGGAGGTGAAGCCAAAGATCGCAAGCGCCGCGACAGCGAGAATCAAAATGGCGCCTACGGCAACGCCGGTCACCCGCACGATCCAATTGACGATTTTTGCCAGCGTTTGCATCGGCGCGGACTACCCCGTTTTCATGCGGCCATCGATCGGAAGCTAACCGGTATCTGCAATCCTAAAAGGATTGGCCGATGCCGGCATAAATTCCATAATCTGTGCCATCTTCGTACTTGTTCAGCGGCACGGCAAAATCAAGCCGCAGCGGGCCGAAAGGTGTGGCATATCGTATTCCGGCGCCGGCGCCGGCGCGGATATCGGAAAAACCCGGGAAGGTGCTGTCCGATACGGTGCCGA
Source organism: Rhizobium aethiopicum (assembly GCF_900094625.1). Classification (GTDB taxonomy): domain Bacteria; phylum Pseudomonadota; class Alphaproteobacteria; order Rhizobiales; family Rhizobiaceae; genus Rhizobium; species Rhizobium aethiopicum. The sequence goes on from NZ_FMAJ01000010.1 coordinate 185,910, forward strand.
CATCGATGAAGGGCACGAGGCCGATCGTGTCGGTAATTTTGATACGGGCCTCCAGCGAGCCGGTCACATAGGAACGGCCGCCGGTGGCTTCGCCATTGTCGTTGTAAGGCGAGATTTCCTGATAGCTGTAGCCGCGTACTGAACCGCCGCCACCGGCGAAAAAGCGTTGCGTGGCAGGAATGTCCTCGATCCCGCCGCCGCCGATCAGCACCCCGGCGGCGACTTTGCCGGCAAGCACCAGGCGATCCTCGGCGCCGAACGGCAGGTAGCCGGAGATCGAGCCCTCGAACGCCGCATAGGGTGTGGCGTTGAAGATCTCGTAGCCGGGCTTTGCCGAGACTGTCGCGCGATAGCCTTCCGTCGGGTTGAACTTGTCGTCGCGTGCGTCACGATCATATTGCAGCGGCAGGGCGATCGTCAGGTAGTCATTGGTGCCGAAGGCGTCGTCGTCGCGCTCCCAGCTGACCTCCCCACTCCCTGACACCGTATCCTGGTCGGTCAATTCATAGGAAAGGCCGAGTGAGGCGGTGACCAGCGTCGCGTTATAAGCGTCCGGATTCTGGGTCTTGGCGACGATGCCGGCCTTCAATGTGGCGGCTGGGAAGAGGGCGCCGGGCTTGGTGAAAAGGATGCCGGCGGAGTAGTCGAGGCTGCCGACATCGGTCGTTTCGCCGAGCCGCGAGACCGAGCCCTCGATCCTCAACGTCTCGGCTTCACCGAAGAGGTTTCGGTGGCCCCAATAGCCCTGGATGCCGAAGCCGTCGGTGGTGGAATATTGCGCACCGACGCCGAAATAACGCCTTTTGCCTTCGGAAACCTCGATCGTCATCGGCAGCGTACCATCAGGCGCCAGCGCATCGCCCTCATGAATGGTGACACTCGAAAAAACGCCGAGGGCACGCAGGCGCTCGCCGGCCTTTTTCAGCGTTTCCGGGGAATAGGCTTCGCCCTTGTTCAACCGGGAATAACGCTGGATAAAACCGGGTCTGACGGTCTTTTCGCCGGTCACTCCGACCTCGCCGATCGGGGCGACAGGCCCTCCTTCGGCAGCAAGCACGATGTCGACCGTGTCGCTCCTGTGATCGGCGACGACCTTGCGTTCCGTCAATTTGGCGAAGGGCCGGCCTTCGCTTTTCAACTGCTCGACTATTTTGTCGCCGGCTTTGATGATGGCGAGCGAACCGGCCGCCGCGCCCGGGGCGAGGTCGTAATCGGCGGGATTGTGGTTTGCAGCGTCGCCGCCGAACTGCACCTCTCTGACCCTGAAGACAGGACCGGGTGCTATATCGACGGTGACCGGGATGGGCCCGGAGCGGTCGAATGTCGGATTGGGCGGCAGGTCATCGATGTCTCTTCCATCGATGGTGATCGTCACCACGCCGCCGTAGCGGGCCTTCTCGTACAAGGCGGCAATCAGCCGCTCGCGGTCATCGCGCGCCTTGACGACGATGCCGAGATCGCCGGAGACGGGCTGCTTCTGGTCGCTGACGAGGCGGGAGCTGTTTTCCAGTGCTTCCCTGAGATCGGGGTCGGCGGTGTCGGCCTTGAGCTCGACGTGATAGCGCACGGGATCGGGCACCTGTTCGCCCTCGTCCTCATCCTTGCCGAAGATGGTGATGCCGAAAAGCTTGAAGGCGTAAGCGTCGCCGATCAGGACCGGTGAGAGAGCAGCTGTCGCTGCGATCACCATCATGGTGCCTGTTCGCCGATACGCAGTACCTGTTTTCGGGCCTGTCCCTCTAATCCGCATCCGCTGCTTTTGGTTTACGCCTACATGAAGCTTCGTTGCCCAGCCGTGAACAGCTTAGCGGCAAAATCGCACAGGGTGTACCATTTTAACTTGCCCACGCGCTAATTCAGTACAAAAAATCCCGGATGTGTGTCCGGGATTTCCTGTTTTTGCCGCTGGTGAGCGCTCTCAGCGCGGGCAAGTGTCGATGTAACGGCGGCCATAGCGGTCGCGATAGTAGCACTGGCCGGGCTGTTCGGCGACGCTGCCGATCAGAGCGCCCGACACGCCGCCGATGGCGGCACCGACCGCCGCACCACGGACATTGCCGGTGACCGCACCGCCGATCACGGCGCCGGATGCCGCGCCGATGCCGGCGCCCTGCTGGGTCGGTGTGCAGCTTGCGACCGACAGGCCGATCAATGCGAGTATGACAGCTTTTTTCATCTCTTTTCTCCTGGGTTGTCGCCCAATGGGCATAGGCCGTCCCTATTGTTTTTTATCAGGCTAGCTCAAAAACTATGTCGGAAGAAAGGGTTGTCCACTCCTGGACCGATTTTTTTGCGTTACGGGCGTTCTCGCGGGCCGTGCGGTTTTCTGATTCCCGGGCATTTCGGCGCATCGATCCCCTTGATCGCGACGCACGCGTTTTTTTGTCTGGAATCATTCAAAAAACTGGGCCTTTTGCCGCAGTTGATGTTAAATCAGAAGGTAAGCATTGACGCGCGGACGTCCGGTCGGCAAGAACGGCCGCGCGATACTGGAGCAAATGATGGATTTCGAAGCGTTTTTCAAAAACGAACTGGACGGGCTTCATGCCGAGGGCCGTTACCGCGTTTTTGCCGATCTCGAACGTCACCGCGGCAATTTTCCCCGCGCGACGCGTCACACCGCGGATGGCGAGAAGGAAGTCACCGTCTGGTGCTCCAACGACTATCTCGGCATGGGCCAGAACCCGAAAGTGATCGAGGCGATGAAGAACGCCATCGACCACTGTGGCGCGGGTGCGGGAGGCACCCGGAATATTTCTGGCACCAACCACTATCACGTCCTGCTCGAGCGGGAGCTTGCCGATCTGCACGGCAAGGAAGCAGCGCTGATCTTCACCTCGGGCTATGTCTCCAACTGGGCAGCCCTCGGCACGCTCGGCGCCAAGATTCCCGGCCTGATCATCTTTTCCGATGCGCTCAACCATGCCTCGATGATCGAGGGTATCCGTCATTCCAAATGCGACAAGGTGATCTGGAAACACAATGACGTCGCCGATCTCGAGGCCAAGCTCAAGGCCGCCGATCCGAGGGCGCCGAAGCTGATCGCCTTCGAGAGCGTCTATTCGATGGATGGCGATATCGCCCCGATCAAGGAAATCTGCGACCTTGCCGACAAATACGGCGCGATGACCTATCTCGACGAGGTGCATGCGGTCGGCATGTACGGCCCGCGCGGCGGCGGCATCGCCGAGCGCGAAGGGCTGATGGACCGGCTGACGGTCATCGAGGGCACGCTCGGCAAGGCCTTCGGGGTGATGGGCGGCTATATCGCTGCTTCCGCGGCGCTGTGCGATTTCATCCGCTCGTTTGCCTCCGGCTTCATCTTCACCACGGCGCTGCCGCCCGCATTGGCCGCCGGTGCGGTCGCCTCGATCCAGCACCTGAAGGTCAGCCAGTTCGAGCGCGCTCGCCATCAGGACCGGGTGCGCAAGCTGCGCTCGCTGCTAGACCAGAATGGCATTCCGCATATGCACAATCCCAGCCATATCGTGCCGGTGATGGTCGGCGATGCGGCGAAATGCAAGTGGATCTCCGACCTGCTGCTCGACAATTGCGGCGTCTACGTCCAGCCGATCAACTATCCCACCGTGCCGAAGAAGACCGAGCGGCTGCGCATCACGCCGACGCCGCTGCATTCCGACGCCGATATCGCCCATCTCGTCGACGCCCTGCATTCGCTCTGGTCGCGCTGCGCGCTGGCAAGGCACGTCGCCTGACCGTTCGATAATTGCTTGGATCGAAGCCGCGAATCAGAACCTTGCCGGAGGTTCTGATTACGACCGGCTTGTTCGGCAGGTCGTCAGCCAGCCCCCGTCGCTTTTAATAACATTATCCGCCGCCGTTGATTTCGAATCAACCGCCATCGACCGGCCGCGCATATTTCCCCACCATGCCGCCGCAAGCCGTGAGTCTGGGTTTGTATGAGAAAACCTTTTCTCACTTGACATGGAGGTTGGTAAAAGCTTTTCTCAGGTCAATTCAGGAGGAGGATGGTCTGAACATATCGGGAGGAAAAAGGGGCAGGATCACCATCCACGAGGTGGCGTCTGCTGCCGGGGTGAGCATTTCGACGGCGTCGAAGGCGCTCAACGACACCGGCCGTATGGGAGCGGAAACGCGCGAGCGGGTGAAGCGGATTGCCGGTGAAATCGGATATCGGCCGAATGCGCTGGCGAGGGGTCTTCTCAGCAAACGCAGCTTCACCATCGGACTGCTGACGAATGATACTTACGGCCGTTTTACGCTGCCTGTGATGGCCGGCATTTCGGACGCTCTCGTCGATCACGGCGTTTCGGTTTTCCTCTGCGCCATTGAGGACGATCCGGCGCTCGCCCAGACCCATGTGGACGCGATGCTGGACAAGCAGGTGGACGGCATTATCGCGACCGGCAAGCGGCTGGACAGGCGTCTGCCTGTCGACCTGTCGAATTTGCACGTGCCTGTCGTCTACGCCTTCACGGAGGGGACGCAGAACAGCGTTACGTTTCGTTCGGATGACGAACAAGGTGCGAGGCTGGCGGTCGAGTGGCTTGCGAAGATCGGGCGGCGGCGGATTGCGCATATCACCGGGCCGAAGGACTTCTTCTCGGTGCGGGAGCGGGCGGGCGCCTATCGTGAGGTGGCGGGTCACCGCGAGCCGGTGCTCTATGGCGTCTGGTCCGAAAGCTGGGGTCATGAGGCGGTCGAGCAGCTTTGGAAGAGGCCTGGAGAAAAGCCGGATGCGCTCTTCTGCGGCAACGACCAGATCGCCCGGGGTGCCACGGATGCGTTGCGCGAGCGCGGCGTCAAGGTGCCGCAGGACGTTTCGGTGATCGGCTTCGACAATTGGGAGATTGTCGCGGCCCAGACACGGCCGCCGCTGACGACGGTGGACATGGAGTTGAAGGAGCTCGGGCGGCAGGCCGGATTGACGGTGCTCGCGCTTGCGGAAGGGCGGCCTGTCGAGCCGGGAGTGAGGAAATTGCCCTGCCGGCTCGTCGTCCGGCAGTCATGCGGGGGCAAGGCTCCCGAGGAATGAAATCAGGGAAATGAGCAAAGGCGCGAGGAGATGCGCCATATTGGGAGGAATGTCATGATCAAGCGTCTATTGGCGGCGACCGGCATCGCTACCTTGTGCCTAGTGTCGGCTGCATCGGCCGAAAACGTCGAAATGTGGGTTCGCTCGGGGATCGGCGACGCGTTCAAGAAGGTTGTCGAAGCCTATAATTCGAGCCATGAGAACAAGGTCGTGATGACCGAAGTGCCGTTCTCCGAGCTGGTGCAGAAGTATGCGACGGCGATTGCCGGCGGACAGGCGCCCGACGCGCTTTCGATGGATCTCATCTATAACCCTGCCTTTGCCGCCGCCGGCCAGTTGGAAGACCTGACGGACTGGGCAAAGTCGCTGCCCTATTTCAACTCGCTTTCGCCATCGCATGTCCGCCTCGGCACATACGAGGACAAGATTTATGGCCTGCCGCTTTCGGTCGAGACCTCAGTCTTCGCCTGGAACAAGGATCTCTACAAGAAGGCCGGTCTCGACCCGGAAAAGGCGCCGGTGAGCTGGGACGAAATCACCGCCAATGCGGAGAAGATCCGGGCATTGGGTGAAGACACATACGGCTTCTACTTCTCCGGCGGAGGCTGCGGCGGCTGCATGATCTTCACCTTCACGCCGCTCGTCTGGGGTGCGGGCGCCGATATCCTGTCGTCCGACAGCAAGACGGCGACGCTCGATACACCACAGATGCGCAAGGCCGTCGACATCTACCGCAACATGGTCAAGAAGGACCTCGTACCGGCGGGTGCGGCCAGCGACAACGGCACGAACTTCCTGACCTTCACAAATGGCAAGATCGGCCAGCAAAGCCTCGGCGCCTTCGCCACCGGCACGCTGGTGACCCAGCATCCCGAGATCAATTTCGGCGTGACCCTCATCCCCGGGGTCGACGGCAAGCCGTCGTCCTTTGCCGGCGGCGACAACTTCGTCATCACCAAGGGCACGAAGAAGATCGATGCGGTGAAGGACTTCCTCGGCTATATCTACTCGGAAGACGGCCAGAAGGTCATGGCTAAATATGGTAGCCTGCCGACGCGCGGCGATATCGCAGATAGGGTGCTCGAGGGCCTCGATCCACGCATGCAGGTTGGCCTCAAGGCGATCAGTGTGGCCAAGACGCCCTATACGCTTCAGTTCAACGACCTGATCAACAGCGCCAACGGCCCATGGGCGACGTTCACCAACGCCGCGATCTTCGGCGACGACGTCGACGGTGCGTTCTCGAGCGCCCAGTCGGAAATGCAGTCGATCATCGATAGCGGCCAATAACTCTCCCAAGGCCGCGGCCGGGGAGCGGTGGCAGCTTCCCGGCCAACTTCATTGACAGATGCGGAGCGTTTCGATGACCGGTTCCGGTTCGAATACCCTATTGCCTCGGCGAAAGCGGCGGCGCAAATCAAACTGGCGCGGCCCTCTCTACATCGCGCCCGCCATGGCGCTCGTCATCGTCTTCTTCGTCATGCCGGTTCTCTTTACGGGATGGATGAGCCTTCACAACTGGCCGCTGATGGGGGCATCGCGCTGGATCGGCTTCAACAACTATTTCCGCATGGTCAACGACACCCGCTTCATGGCGGCGCTGAATTTCACGGCCTATTATACCGTGATCGTCACCATCGCGATCTTCGCCGTTGCCTTTCCGCTGGCAATCTTCGTCGAGAAGGAACGGCAGTTCGTCAGCACCTATCGCACCATCATCTTCCTGCCCGTCGTCGTCGGCCTTGCCACAGCCTCGCTGCTCTGGGTGTGGCTCGCCAATGTCGATAGCGGTTTCATCGGCCCGGCCTTGGAAGCGCTCGGTCTTCTGGAAAAGAGCCCCAACCTGCTTGCGACTTTCGACACCGCCTTCCTGACTGTCGTGGTGATGGTCGTCTGGAAGATCGCCGGCTTCACCATGATCATTCTACTGACCGGGCTGCAGGCCATTCCGTCCGAGCTGACGGAAGCCGCCCGCATAGACGGCGCCGGCCGCTGGCAGCGTTTCAGGCATCTCACGCTGCCGCTGATGCGCAAGACGATCGCGCTGGCGCTGATCGTCTCCGTCACCGGCTCGATCCTGGCTTTCGACCAGTTCTACATCATGACGGCGGGTGGCCCGCAGAACAAGATGATCTCGGTGGTCTATTACATCTTCAACCAGTCCTTCGTGTCGTTCAACCTCGGTTATGGCGCAGCGCTCTCGATCGCGCTTCTCGCCATCCTGGTCGCCATCAGCATCGTGCAGCTCTGGCTGCTTCGCGTCGGGGAGGAGCGCCCATGAGCACGTCAAGGGAGCGCCGCGCGCGCAAGGCCATCCGTACGAAGTCGGCCTATCATCTCACAGGCATCGCGATCTCGGTCTTCTTTCTCGCCCCCTTCGTGATCACGCTTCTCGCATCCTTCCGGCCGGGCACCGAATCCAGCCTGCCGCCGTTGCCGCCATGGCCGACATCGGGCGTCAGCTTCGATGCCTATGCGCTGCTCGATACGTTCGGCGCCGGCATCTGGCGGCACATGATCAATTCGCTATTCGTTTCGGTCGCCACGGTGGTGCTCACCGTCCTCGTCAGCCTGCTCGCCGGCTACGGGTTTTCGCGTTACCGTTTCCCGATGAAGAATGTGCTCTTCGTGCTGATCATCGCCACGCTGATGATCCCGTTCCAGTCGATTCTGACGCCGCTCTTCATCATCCTGGCAAAACTCGGTCTCAACAATTCGCTGCTCGGGCTGACGCTCGTCTATGTGACGCTGCAGCTGCCCTTCTCCGTCTTCATGATGCGCAACGCCTTCGACGCGGTGCCGAAGGAAATCGAAGAGGCCGCCCGCATCGACGGCGCGCGCGATCTGAGGCTCTTGGCGCGCGTTCTGCTCCCGCTGGTGCTGCCCGGTGTCGCGACGGTGGCGATCTTTGCCTTCCTCAATGCCTGGAACGAGTTTCTCGCCGCGCTCGTGCTGCTTTCCAGCAATGAGAAATACACCCTGCCGGTGCTGATGACGGCGGTTCGCGCCGGACGGCTCGGCGCCATCAACTGGGGAGCGGTGCAGGCCGGTGTCGTTGTCATGACGATCCCCTGCCTGATCGTCTTCCTGCTCCTGCAACGCTACTACATGCGCGGGCTGATGGCCGGCGCGGTGAAATGATCCCAAGAAGGTAGAGCCCATGACCAACTCAAGCAATGACCGCCAATTCCGCCCTGTCGCCGTTCCCGATGTCGAACTCGGCGGGTTCTGGGGCAAATGGCAGGATGCAGTCTGCAATTCGACCGCCGAGACCCTGCTCGACCGCTGCGTCGAGGCCGGCATGCTGAAGGCGATCGACGTCAGCCAGCCGAGCCCCGGCGTCGTCATTCCCATTCAGCCATGGGGAGGGACGACACAGATGTTCTGGGATTCCGACCTCGGCAAGTCGATCGAGACGATCGCCTATTCGCTCTATCGCCGGCCGAACCGGCAGCTCGAAGCGCGCGCCGACGAGATCATCGACATGTATGAGAAGATGCAGGACAAGGACGGCTATCTGAACGCCTGGTTTCAGCGTGTGGAGCCATCCCGCCGCTGGACCAACCTGCGCGACCATCACGAGCTCTATTGCGCCGGCCATCTGATGGAAGCCGCGGTCGCCTATTATCAGGCGACTGGAAAGCGCAAGCTGCTCGACATCATGTGCCGTTACGCCGATTACATGATCAAGGTTTTCGGCCACGGTGAGGGACAGATCCCCGGCTATTGCGGCCATGAGGAAATCGAACTGGCGCTGGTCAAGCTCGCCCGCGTGACCGGCGAGAACAAATACCTCGACCTTTCGAAATTCTTCATCGATGAACGCGGCACCGAGCCGCATTTCTTCACGGCCGAGGCTGCTCGCGACGGCCGCAGCGCTGCCGACTTCCATCAGAAAACCTATGAATATGGCCAGGCGCACCTGCCGGTACGCGAACAGACGAAGGTCGTCGGCCACGCAGTGCGCGCGATGTATCTCTATTCCGGCATGGCCGACATCGCCACCGAATACAAGGACGACAGCCTGACGGCAGCGCTCGAAACGCTCTGGGACGATCTGACGACCAAGCAGATGTACATCACCGGCGGTATCGGCCCGGCCGCATCCAATGAAGGTTTTACCGACTATTACGACCTGCCCAATGATACGGCTTATGCGGAGACCTGCGCCTCAGTCGGCCTGGTCTTCTGGGCGAGCCGCATGCTCGGGCGCGGGCCGGACCGGCGTTATGCCGACGTCATGGAACAGGCGCTCTATAACGGCGCGCTGCCCGGCCTTTCCACAGACGGCAAGACCTTCTTCTATGACAATCCGCTCGAAAGCGCGGGCAAGCACCACCGCTGGAAATGGCACCATTGCCCATGCTGCCCGCCGAACATCGCCCGTCTGGTGACGTCGATCGGCTCATACATGTATGCCGTTGCCGATGACGAGATCGCTGTGCATCTCTATGGCGAAAGCACCGCCCGGCTGAGGCTTGCCAACGGCGCCGAGGTGGAGCTGGAGCAGGCCACCAATTATCCGTGGGACGGCGCCGTCGCCTTCACCACAAGGTTGGTGAAGCCGGCTCGATTCGCGCTGTCACTACGCATTCCGGATTGGGCGGAGGGCGCAACGCTCAGCGTCAACGGGGCGATGCTCGACCTCGGCGCCGATGTTCGCGACGGATATGCGAGGATCGACCGCGAGTGGGCGGATGGGGACCGCGTCGCCCTTTACCTGCCGCTGGCGCTTCGGCCGCAATATGCCAATCCGAAAGTGCGCCAGGATGCCGGCCGCGTCGCCTTGATGCGCGGCCCGCTCGTCTACTGCGTCGAAACAACGGACAATGGCGATGATCTCAACACCATCGTCCTGCCCCGCGAACTCCCGGCCGCCGAAACCGTCGTGCTGAAGGAGCTCAACGATGCCGTCGCCCTCGATCTCAAGGTCGAGCGCGAGGAAACCTCAGGCTGGGGCACGCCGCTCTATCGCAAGAGGCCGGCCGAAAGGCAGGTCGCCACGGCACGTTTCGTGCCCTATCATCTCTGGGACAATCGTGCGCCCGGAGAGATGCTCGTCTGGGTCCAGTCGGGCAAATAGGTCGCTTGGGGATGATGAACGGTATGGGTAACAAGAGCGTCGTGCTCCAGGACGTGCGGAAAAGCTATGGCAGTCTGCCCGTGGTCCACGGAATCGACCTGACAATCGCGGAAGGCGAATTCGTCGTCTTCGTCGGTCCTTCCGGCTGCGGAAAATCGACGCTGCTTCGCATGATCGCCGGCTTGGAGGACGTCACCGACGGCGAGATCGAGATCAAGGGGCGCCTCGTCACCGATCTCGATCCGTCCGAGCGCGGCATCGCCATGGTCTTCCAGTCCTACGCGCTCTATCCGCATATGAGCGTGCGCGACAATCTGGCCTTCGGCTTGAAGATGGCGCGTACAAATGGCGCCGAGATCGAGACGCGCGTCAAGGCTGCTTCCGCGATCCTGAAGATCGACCACCTGCTCGACCGGCGGCCAGGGCAGCTTTCCGGCGGCCAGCGCCAGCGTGTGGCGATCGGCCGGGCGATCGTGCGCAAGCCCGACGTCTTCCTGTTCGACGAGCCGCTCTCCAATCTCGATGCTGAATTGCGGGTGTCCATGCGCATCGAGATCGCCCGCCTTCACCGCGAGCTCGGCAACACGATGATCTATGTCACACACGATCAGACCGAGGCGATGACGCTCGCCGACAAGATCGTCGTGCTGCGCGACGGCCGCGTCGAGCAGGCCGGAACGCCGCGGGAAATCTACGAGGATCCAGCCAATACATTCGTCGCGGGCTTTATCGGCTCGCCGAGGATGAATCTCCTGAACGCCCGATGGGGCGAAGGCGGCCTGGTCGACGTCGCCGGCGGGCGCATCGAAAGCGGCCTGCCACCGGCAGACAGGCCGGCCGGTGCGGCCGTGACGCTCGGCCTGCGGCCGGAGCACCTGCAGGTGGCATCCGAGCTCACAGGTAGCCTGACGGCAAGGGTCGATTTTTCGGAATATCTCGGCGGAACACAGTATCTCTATTGCCAGCTCGGCGATGGCCAGTCGCTCACCGTCGAGCACCGGTCGCCGACCAGCATTGCGGCCGGTGAGCAGATCAGCCTGCAGTTCGAGCCGTCGAATTGCCGATTGTTCGGCGAGGGCGGCAAGCGGCTGAGATAACTGCAGCCGGCCGAGCCCTTATCCAACGAGATCAAGCTTCATCAGCTCCGCCGCCCGCTGCCGGGCTTTCCTGTCGGCGCTGAAGACATCGTCCATGCCGGCAGCCGGCGGCAAGCCGGCAAGGTCGTCCATGACCCTTTCGGTGACCTCCGCCATGGCGAGGAAGGACAGACGCCCTTCAATGAAGGCTTCCAAGGCCACTTCCTTGGCGCCGTTCAAAACCGCGCCCTGAACGCCGCCGCGCGTCATCGCCAGGCGCGCCAGCCGCAAGGCGGGGAACCGCACCTCATCGGGCGCTTCGAAATCCAGTCTCGCGAGCCTGGCGAAATCCAGCCGCTCGACCGGCAGGTGCGGCCGGCGCGGAAAGGACAGCGCATAGCCGATGGCAGTGCGCATGTCAGGCGCGCCGAGCTGCGCCAGTACCGAACCGTCGGTATAACCGACCATGGAATGAATGATCGATTGCGGATGGAAGATCACTTCGATCTGTTCGGGCTTCAGCCCGAACAGATGGCGGGCTTCGATCATTTCCAGCGCCTTGTTGAACATAGAGGCGCTGTCGATCGAGATTTTCAAGCCCATCGACCAGTTCGGATGGGCGCGCGCGGTTTCCACCGTCACATCGGCCATCTCCTTCAACGAGGCGGTACGGAAGGGGCCGCCCGACGCGGTCAGGATGACACGCTCGATGGCATGGCGCTGGTTCTCTTCCAGCACCTGGAAAATCGCATTGTGCTCGCTGTCGACGGGAAGCAGCCTGCCGCCCCCTTCGTTTATCGCCTTGATGAAGAGATCGCCCGCCGAGACCAGGCATTCCTTGTTGGCAAGGGCGATGTCGGCTCCGCGGCGAGCAGCGGCAAGCGTCGGCGCCAGACCCGCCGTGCCGACGATTGCTGCCATCACCCAGTCGGCTTCGCTGTCGGCCGCTTCCATGAGACCGGATTTTCCCGACGCGACCGCGATGCCGCTGCCGGAAAGTTCGCTTTTCAGCGCTTCATAATGCCGGTCGTTTGCCGTTACCGCCAGTCGCGCGCCGAAGGATCTGGCCTGCCGAGCGAGCAGCTCGACATTGCCGCTGCCCGTCAGAACGGAAATTTCGAAATTCTCCCGCCCGCCTAGATGTTCGACGACATTGAGGGTATTGCGGCCGATCGACCCGGTCGAGCCGAAGATGCTGAGGCGCCGCGGCGCGCTTTTGCCGGTCATCATTTGTATTTCGCGAAAAATTTCTCTCGTAGGCTCAGGCTCTACTAGGGTTTGGAGGGAGCGGCAAGTGTGCGGTGCAGCAGATATCAGCCCTTCAGGGGTTTACAGAGCGGCGGCGGGATGTGATCCTTATAACATTCCGGAAGGGATGTGATTCCCCTGCGGCCTCTAATAGGCGCATGGGTAATCGGGGCGCTGCGGCGGCCATTGAAAAACGGGCACTTGGCTGCCCTCGGCTTTTTCGGCCAAACATTAAAATCGGAAGACGACATCGGGATGAACGGCTTGGCCGTGCTGCCCGTCCGTGTTCGCGGCAAGCACTTTGGTGCGGTATCGTGCCATTCGATGAGCTAGCACGTGTCAGGTCAAAACGATCGGATCACATGACGATATTCAGAGTTGCCATCATTCTTTTCGCCATCTTCCCTTCGCTCACTGCGGCTGCAAAGGCGGACGACCTGCTGATCTGGTCGCCTGCGAAGGTGTCGGATCGGTCGTACAAGGCGACGATGGGCTTTCGTCTGCCGGCGGAATGGGAAACGAGCGCCGGCGCCGACCTCGCATTGACCGCGACAAAAGGCGGCGCGCCACTGCCCGATTCCGAACAGGCCATGCTCTGGGGCAGGATCAGCAAGACGAGCGTTACGCCGGCAGGTCAATCGCAGCAGGGCGCCAGGGTCAGCGTCGATACGCTACGCGGCAGTGGCGCGCTGACGCTCAGCCGCTCGCGCAGCTGGATCCTGTCGGATTCGCTCGATATGCAATCGAGCCGCTCCGTCAGCGTCCGTTACGACCCGGTCGATGCCAAGCAGTCCTCAGTGACGGCATCGCAGGCGCTGAAATTGATCCATCCCTGGACGGGAACCTCGCTTTCAGCGAGCGCAGGCGTCAGCAATGCCAGCGGCGACTTTTCGAGCACGGTGGCGGTCAACCAGGCCATCCTGCCGAACCTCAACCTCGATGCCTCGGTCAGCAATCCGTTTTCGCCCGATGAGGCCGGAAGCGTCAATCTCCGCTATCGCCTGCAGTGGTAGCGGCACGAAACCAAACGGGGCCGATGGCGTTTCTTCCTCAGGTTTTACGGAGGAACGGGACATGGTTTTCAAAGAGCCGACATTTCACGGGCTTGCGCCTGAGATTGAAGCGGAGATTGCCAATCGCGCATCCCTCGAGGCTGGTGTCGCCAATGCATTGGCGATCGCCGGCGGCATCGATGCGTCGGATGTCGAGGTGACGATGGAGGAAGACCAGGTTGTGTTGACCGGCACCGTCGGCACGGTGGGCGAAATCGAACGGGCAACCGCTGTCGCCAGGGCAGTGGAAGGCGTGACTGCTGTGCAGAACCGAATCCTGCTCAGCGGGTCTGCAGTCGGCGATCCGCATTGATATTATCGAAACCTGTCTCGCTTGCGAACGCCGGTCGTGCCGGCGGTCGCGCGCTGTTATGCCAGCGCTTGGCCGCTCAACCGGCGAAGCGCTCGACGAGGAAGGATGAGCCATCCAGGCGATCGGTCTTCGCTGCGGTCACCGGCCCCTGCGGCTGATAGGCGATGGCGAGCAGCAGAGCGCTGACGGCGACATAGGCGATCACCAAAAGAGTCATCTTGATGCGCATGATGGGTGCTCCCGTTTTCGCGATAAACGCGGCCAATGCTGTGAAGTTCCGCACGGCGAAATCAGATGAAAAACCTCCGGGCTGAAGGATCGGGCGGGGCTGTTCATGCCAGGGATAAAGCTATCGGCAGATCCGGGTTTCCTTGACGACGGTACGGCCGTGACGGCGGATCTTTTCCGTCCTGGTGAAGCAGTCGCGTGCTACGCGCTGCGACATATGATGGCGATAGTAGGGACGATGGCGGTAATAGGGGCGTTCGGAATAGCCGTAATTGGGACGGGCGTTGTCCGTCGTGATGGTGACGCTGGCGCCTCAGAGGGAACGGCGGAAAAGACGGGTGCTGCCGCGAGTGTAAAGAGGAGGATTAGCTGTTTCGCGACGGAGGCTCTCTTTCTGAGTTGGTCACGCGGTCAACGCGCCGGAAGCGCCGCCGGTTCAATCACATAGAGTAACCGTTTGTGTCGTAGGCAGAAACCTTTGCGGCTGCGGATCGTTAGCGCAGGGACAGCCGGAGTCATCGCTTATGGGATCGATTGCAAGGATCATCGCCATCGTCGCCGGACTTGCCGGCGGCACGGTGTTTTCGCAAGCGCCCGAATTTGCGCAGCAGTATCGCCAGCGGATCGGCGGGGCGGTCGACGAGCTGCGCGTCATCGTCGAGGACTTCCACCGCCAGGCCGCCCAGCACCAGCTCGACCGCCAGCAGGCGCTGAACGCCTATGCGCAATCCGCCGACGATTTCCTGCGCGACCGCGGCATCTCCATGCAGAGCACGATCGCGCGTTACGAAAGGCTGCTGTCGCAGCAACTGAAACTCGCCACCGCCGCCCCCGTCGCCAAGCCCTTCGTGCTGCTGCGGGAACCGGACGACGTCGTTTTCGCCAATACCTGGCGCGATTTCGTGCCGGGTGTTCCCGTCAGTTTCGCGGGCCTTGTATGGGGCGCGATTGGTTTTGCCTGTGGGTGGGTCGTGACGGCGCTGCTGGGATTGGGGGCACGACGCGTTTGGCGCCGACGAGGAGCCTATCGTCAGATGCCGTGAGCCAATAGGGGAGGCCAGGCGCCCTGCTGCCCATCTTCAAGGCGAGATCGGTCATTCCATTCCTCCCGCAGCATGCAGGGAAGCAGACGACTTTAAGCCCGCGGCAAAAATGCTCTGCCTAACTCAATGAAGAACGGCGACGGTCGTTACGCCAGCTTCATCCGCGGCGCGAATAATCGCAGCCCTCAGTTGCTCGGGCTTGGCGTTACCGTTCACGACGTCCAGACAGATTTCAATCGCAGCAAGGAATTCCTTTCCGTCGTCGCAAGGGAACTCGTTCATCAGCGCGTTGGCGGCTCCCACGGCCGTCCTGACGGAAAAAAACCGTTCGGGGTTGTCAAAGACAAGGATGACGGGATCGAATTCGACCGAGATGTCCCACTCCATTACACAATACTCCTGATGGGATGGCATATTGTTAACGGTGCAAGGGGCGTGCCACCGCACGTGGCGGTTTGTTCAAAAACAGGCATGGCATCGGAAGGCAATAAATTGCCACCGCGGAAGACGGGACAAAGCAGTCGTGAAACCGGGGCATGCTCCCGCCGAGTCGACGCGATCGTTGAAGGCACGAAGCGATTGGCGGATAAATCCGATGTCAGTCGTGCATCAATGCCCGGCGCATGGATGATGTCGAGCGGGTAGAGAAGGTGAAAACCAGCGTCGTGTCACTGCAGGCCGATGTGACGGAATGAAGCAGGTTACCGAAGTGCGTCGGTGGACGCTCATGATATTGGTGATCCCGACGCGATTCGAACGCGTGACCCCCAGATTAGGAATCTGGTGCTCTATCCTGCTGAGCTACGGGACCACTTGGATGCCATGCATACAAAAGGCTTGGCGCGAAGCCAAGCCTTAATTCTTGTCAGAGGCCAAGGCGCTGTTCGGCAAGGCGGACCCAGTAGGAGATGCCGTGAGCGATGGCCTCGTCGTTGAAGTCGTAGGCGGGGTTGTGCAGGCCGGCGCTGTCGCCGTTGCCGATGAAGATGAAGGCGCCGGGGCGGGCGTTCAGCATGTAGGAAAAATCCTCGCCACCCATCATCGGATCGATTTCGGCGTTGACGTTTGCTTCGCCGGCAACGGCGTTGGCGGTAGCGACGGCGTGCTCGGTCTCATCGGGGTGGTTGACGGTGACGGGATAGTTCCGGTTGAAGCTGATCTCGGCTTCGGCGCCATGAGCTGCGACCACGCCTTCGACGATCTGCCGGAAGCGTGTTTCGGCGAGGGTGCGCATCTCGTCGTCCAGAGTGCGGACCGTGCCCGCGAAGGTCGCGTCATTGGGGATGACGTTATGGGCGAAGCCGGCATTGAACTTGGTCACCGAGACGACGACGGAACTTATCGGATCGGCGGTGCGCGAGGCGATCATCTGCAGGTTGGCGACGATCTGGGCGCCGATCGCGATCGGGTCGATCGTCCGGTGCGGCTGAGCGGCGTGGCCGCCGCGGCCCTTGATGGTGACGGTGAATTCGTCGGTTGCCGCCATGATCGCGCCCTTGCGGGTGGCAAACTGGCCGACGGGGAGGCCCGGCAGATTGTGCATGCCGTAGACCTCTTCGATTTCGAAGCGCTCCATCATGCCGTCCCTCACCATAAGATTGCCGCCGCCGCCGCCTTCTTCGGCGGGCTGGAAGATGACGGCGACATTGCCGTTAAAGTTGCGGGTTTCGGCGAGATATTTCGCGGCGCCGAGCAGCATTGCGGTATGGCCGTCATGGCCGCAGGCGTGCATCTTGCCCGGCGTTTTCGATGCCCAGGGCTTGCCTGATATTTCGGTGAGCGGCAGGGCATCCATGTCAGCACGCAGGCCGATCGTGCGGCGGCCTTCACCCTTGCCCTTGATCAGCCCGACGACGCCGGTGCGGCCGATGCCGGTGACGACCTCGTCAACGCCGAATTCCTTGAGCTTTTCGGTGACGAAAGCGGCCGTGTTTTCCACCGCGAAAAGAAGCTCGGGCCGGGCATGAATATGGCGGCGCCACTCGGCGACTTCGTCCTGCAATTCGGCGGCTCTGTTCAAAATCGGCATATGGGCGTTCCTGTTATCAAACCGATAATCGTTCATCGCTTCACAAGGGCGTGATGCAAATTACTTCGTCAATGACCTTTGCCATGTCATAGCCATATAGGCTAGATAGGTGAAGGTTGCGAGATTTTCCGGACATCTGAAGGACGAACCGTGTCGACGAGCCACTTCCGTTTGTTTGCCGCCATGCGGCCGTTTCGTTTCATGGCCGCCGCGACTGCCGCTTTTCTCGCCTCGGTTTCGCTCGCTCAGGCCAATCCGCATATTCTCGTCGACGTGCAGACCGGCCGCGTACTCGAGCACGAAGAAGCTTTCCGCAAGTGGTATCCGGCCTCGCTCACCAAGCTGATGACCGTCTATACCGTCTTCGCTGCGATCCGCGCGGGCGAGATCAGCCTCGATACGCCCGTCGTCATGAGCAAACGCGCCGCCGCGCAACCGGCCGCCAAAATGTATTTCAAGCCGGGTCAGAAGCTGACGCTCGATAGCGCGCTCAAGATCCTGCTGGTGAAATCGGCAAACGACGTCTCCGTCGCGGTCGCGGAAGCCATCGGCGGCACGCAGGAAGGTTTCGTGAACCGGATGAACGCCGAGGCGCTGAAGCTCGGCATGACGGATTCTCATTTCGTCAATCCAAATGGCCTGCCGGGCAAGGGGCAGTATACGACGGCGCGCGACCTTGCCGTGCTGACGGTGGCGCTGCGCCGCGACTTTCCGCAATATGCCGGCTATTTTGCTCTCGAGGGCTTCACCACCGGCCAGCAGAACGTACCCAACCTCAACATGCTGATCGGCCGTTTTGCGGGCGCGGACGGCATGAAGACGGGCTTTATCTGTGCCTCGGGCTTCAATCAGATCGGTTCGGCGACGCGCAACGGCCGCACGATCATCTCCGTGGTGCTCGGCACCGACAGTCTGGCGGCGCGCGCCGATGCGACGGCAGATCTGTTGCAGAAAGGCTTCACCACGCAGTTTGCCGGCAACGACACAATTGGTTCGCTGAAGCCTTACGGGCCGGGACAAGACCAGGTGACCGACATTACCGCCGATATCTGCAGCGCCAAGGGCGCCAAGGTGCGCAGCGAAACACGCGATGAGGTCGGCCGCATGAAGGTGCGCTCGCCCTATATCCTGGAGATGGACCACGATCCGCGCTTCGTTTTTGCCGGCCTGATACCAGGTCAGGATCCGCAGCCGGCGGCGCAGCCAGAAAAGATGGCAAGGGGTGATACTGCGGGTGCGATCGCAAACGTGCCGGTCCCGATGCCACGCCCGACAACTTTTTAAGGCCCAACTAAATGAGCGTGCTCAACAACAGGATCCCGGTCACCATCCTGACCGGCTTTCTCGGCGCCGGCAAATCGACGCTGCTGAACCGCATCCTCAAAGACCCCGGAATGACGGACGCGGCCGTCATCATCAATGAGTTCGGCGACGTGGGCATCGATCATCTGCTGGTCGAAAGTTCCGGCGATTCGATCATCGAATTATCCGACGGCTGCCTCTGCTGCACCGTGCGCGGCGAGTTGGTCGACACGCTGGCGAACTTGATGGACGCCGTGCAGACGGGCCGGGTCAAGCCGGTGAAGCGCGTCGTCATCGAAACGACCGGTCTTGCCGATCCGGCACCGATCATGCAGGCGATCATGGGCAATCCCGTCATCGCCAACAATTTCGAGCTTGACGGCGTCGTCACGGTCGTCGATGCGGTCAACGGGTTGCAGACGCTCGACAATCACGAGGAAGCGCGCAAGCAGGCGGCCGTCGCCGACCGGCTGATCGTCTCGAAGACATCGATGGCCGGCGCAACGGCGGAGCTGGAACAGCGCCTGCGGACGCTCAATCCGCGCGCGGCGATGATGGATGCCGACGGCGCCGAGGCTGGCAGCGCTGCTGTGTTGGTGAATGGGCTCTATGATCCGGCGACGAAGATCGCCGATGTCGGCCGCTGGCTGCGGGACGAGGATGCGCACGAGGCGCATCATCACCATCATCACGATCATGATCACGTCGGACATGACCATCATCATCACGGCCACGGACATCAGCATGCGCACGACGTCAACCGCCACGACGCCTCGATCCGATCCTTCTCCATCGTCGAGGAGAAGCCGATCGATCCGCTGGCGCTCGACATGTTCATCGATCTCCTGCGATCGGCCCACGGTGACAAATTGCTGAGGATGAAGGCCATCGTTTCCGTTTCGGACCGTCCGGATCGGCCGCTGGTGCTGCACGGCGTGCAAAGCATCTTCCATCCGCCGGTGCGGCTTCCTGCCTGGCCTGACCCGAACGACAGGCGCACGCGCATGGTGTTGATCACCAGGGACCTGCCCGAAGCCTTCGTGAAAGATCTCTTCGACGCTTTCCTCGGCAAGCCGCGCATCGACACGCCCGACCGTGCGGCGCTCTCCGACAACCCGCTCGCCATTCCCGGCATGCGGATTTAAGGCGTCTTGACTATTTGTCCTACGCGATCTTCTTCAGGCTTTGCGTTTAGGGGTGCCTGAAAGCCATCTGGCTTGCTGACCGCTCAGCAGGGTGCGGTAGCGCTCCTGGCTGGCGGTCAGGTGGGCGCGCATGGCGGCGCGGGCGGCTTCCGGGTCGCCGGCAGAAATCGCCGTCAGAATGGCCAGATGCTCGCGCTGCAGCCCTTGCTGATAGTCGCGCGACAGCGTGCTGTCCGTACCCCAGGGAGAGGCGATGTCGCAGGGAATCGCCCGCATGCCGAGCGCATCGAGAACTTCAACATAATAGGAATTGTTGGTGGCAGCCGCAATTTCCCGGTGGAAAGCAAAGTCGCTCTTGCCCGTTGCTTCGCCGCGCTCGAGCAGCCGGTCGAACTCGAAGAAGGCTTCCTGGATCTGCGCCTCCTGGGCCGCATTGCGCCGGAGCGCAGCGAGCCCGGCGCTTTCGATCTCGAGGCCCATGCGCACCTCGATGACGTTGAGTGCATGGGAAATCTTGTTGCCGACATCGACGCTGATCGCGCCGAAGGTGATCGTCGGATGATTCTTGACGAAAACGCCGGCACCCTGGCGCGCCTCGACGAGGCCGTCGGCGGCGAGGGTTGCAATCGCCTCGCGGACGACAGTGCGGCTGACCCCGAAAAGCTCGCCCATCCGGGTCTCCGTCGGCAGCTTCTGGCCGGGCGCGTAATCTCCGGACAAGACCTGCGTGCGGATGGCCGAAACCACGCTTTCGGAAAGTTTCGGTCTTCGCTCGATCCTGAAATCAACGGCTGTATCGGCCATGTCGATCTCCTATTTGAACACGGCCGGCAGCCACAGCGAAATTGCCGGGATGTATGTCACCAGCCCGAGGACGACGAGGCCTGCACCATAGAACGGCCAGATCGAACGCATTGCTTCCCAGACTGAAATCTTGCCCACTGCGCAAGCGACGAACTGCACCGCGCCGACGGGAGGCGTGTTCAACCCGATACCGAAATTGAGGATCATGATCACGCCAAAATGCACCGGATCGACGCCATAGGCTTGCGCCACCGGCAGGAAAATCGGCGTGCAGATGATGATGGTCGGCCCCATGTCCATGAAGGTACCGAGCACAAGCATGAGGACATTGAGCAGGAGCAGCACCGTCAACGGGTCGTCGGCGACGGATTTCATCCAGATAACCAGCGAGGCCGGCACCTTTAGAAAGGCCATCAGCCAGGAGAAGGCGGCAGCCGTGCCGATAATCAAGAGGACCATCGCTGTCGTACGCACGGCGCCGTGCGTGGCATGGACAAAGTCTTTCCAGCTCATCTGCCGGTAGACGAAGAGAGTTATCAACAGCGCGTAGATGACAGCGATGCACGAGCTTTCCGTCGCCGTGAAGATGCCGGACCTCACGCCGCCGAAGATGATGGCGATCAGCAGCAGCCCGGGCACTGCGACGGCGAGCAAATGCGCCACCACGGCAAAGCCGGGGAACGACTCCGTCGGATAGCCGCGCGAGCGCGCAACGATATAGGCGGTCACCATGAGCGCAGCCGCGAGCAGCAGACCGGGCAGCACGCCGGCGGTGAACAGGTCGGCGATCGATATCTTGCCGCCGGCAGAGATCGAATAGATGATCATGTTGTGGGACGGCGGCAGAAGCAGCGCGATCAGCGCCGCCATCGACGTGACGTTGACCGCATAATCGGCGCCATAGCCGCGTTGCTTCATCTGCGGGATCATCAGGCCGCCGACGGCTGCGGCTTCGGCCACCGCCGAACCGGAAATGCCGCCGAACAGCGTCGCGGTGACGATGTTGACCTGGCCAAGGCCGCCACGGACATGACCGACAAGCGACGCGGCGAAGGCGACGATACGGCTCGCGATGCCGCCGCGCACCATGAGATCGCCGGCATAGATGAAAAAGGGGATGGCAAGCAGCGAAAAGACGCTCATGCCGGAATTCAGCCGCTGGAAGACCACCAGCGGCGGCAGGCCCATGTAGAGAACCGTGGCGAAGCTGGCAACGCCGAGGCAGAAGGCGATGGGCGTACCTATCAGCATCAGGGTGGTGAAAACACCGAACAGGATCCAGAGTTCCATCGCGCTACACTTTCAATTTGACGTTGGGGTCGGCATTGATGTTCTCCATCTCGACGGCGATTTCCGTCGGCAGGGCCTCATCCAGCACATCGTCAATCGGTTCGCCGGCGAGACGCAGCACAATGCGCTCCAGGGAGAAGATCACGGCAAGCACGCCACCGGCGCAAAGCGGCAGATAGTCGAAGGCGCCTGAGATGCCGAGCGACGGCAAGGTAGTGCTCCAGGTCAGGCTCACGAGCGCGCCGCCGTACCAGATCATGCCAGCGCCGAAGGCGAAAATGACGACGTCCGAGATCATGCGCAGAACGCGCTTGCCTGATTTCGGCAGCACATAGAGCAGCACGTCGAACCCGAGATGGTTGTTCTCCCGGATGCCGACGGCGGCGCCGAGAAAGATGAACCAGCTCATCAGCATGACCGAGCCAGGCTCGGTCCAGCTTGGCGAGTCGTTCAGCACGTAGCGGCAAAAAACCTGCCAGGCTACGAAGACGGTCATCAGTACAAGACCGACGCCGGCGAGCCATAGTGCGGCGTTGCTCAGCCGCGTCATGAAATTGGCGGCGCGTGTTAGATTATTCGACATAGGGGCCTCGTCGAAATTGGGCGCTCACGCGCCCCTATCGGACGGATCGAGATAGGTAAATACGGCGGAGAACCGGGGTGGAGTATCTCCACCCCGATAGCTTACTCCGCTCTCCGCACGAGAAAGCAGGCTGTGGCTACTGCACAGCCTTTACATCCTCGACCATCTTCTTCAGCACGTCGTCCTTGACGTGCTTTTCGTAAACCGGAGCCATGGCGTCGATGAAGCCCTGCTTTTCCGGCGTGGTGATCTGCGCGCCGAGCTTTTCGACATTGGCGCGCGATTCAGCGACCTTGGCCGCCCAGAGTTCGCGCTGCTTGGCGACGCTGTCCTTGGCTGCCTGCTTGAAGAGCTCCTGATCCTCCGGCGTCAGCTTGTCGAAGGCAGCCTTGTTCATGACGAACACCTCCGGCAGGATCGTGTGCTCGTCCAGCGCGTAATTCTTCGCCACTTCTGCGTGCTTGGCCGTGTCGTAGCTCGGGAAGTTGTTTTCCGCGCCGTCGATGACGCCGGTCTCGATTCCCGAATAAACCTCGCCGTAGGGCATGGGCGTGGCATTGGCGCCGAGGGCCGCCACCATGTCGACGAAGATATCGGACTGGATAACCCGGAACTTCAGGCCCTTCATGTCGGCAACCGAGTTGATCGGCTTGGTCTTGTTATAGAACGAGCGGGCGCCGGCATCGTAGAATGCCAGCACGACCAGGCCGGCCGGTTCGAACGCCTTCTTGATCTGGTCGCCGACCGCACCGTCCATGACCTTGTGCATATGCTCTTCGGAACGGAAGATATAGGGCAGGGCGGGAACGATCGATTCCTTCACCGTGCCGTTGAAGGGCGCCATCGACACACGGTTCAGCTCGATCACGCCGGAGCGCACCTGCTCGATCGTGTCCTTCTCCTCGCCGAGCTGAGCGGAATGATACACCTCGACCGAATAGCGGCCCTGCGTGCGCTCCTTCACCAGCTCGCCGAAATATTTGACCCCCTCAACGGTTGGATAACCGTCGGGATGAGTGTCGGACGACTTCAACACCGTTTGAGCGCTGGCGGCGCTGCCCATGAACGCGGCAGCAACCATAAAACCGGCCGCCAGTTTAACGAAATTCTTCATGCTATCCTCCCGTATTGCATGACAATTACTTCACAGATGGCACGCCAGCTTTGCGAATCTCAGAAAAGATCCCCTGCACGGTCGCCTTCGTTAGGCATATTCCAAAATCAGGCGCTGGCGGTTGATACGATCGGGAAGCAGTGCGGATGAGAAGAGACTCAGCGACGTCATACCGACGGTTCGACGTGACCATCGGACCCGATGGCGCGGTCGCTGACATCAGCACGCGGGCGCATGCGCTCTTTCCGTGAAAACAGAAGGCTTGGTTGATCAGCCTCCTCATCCTTGCCGCTCCTCCAACCGGCTTACTATGGCTAAAACCAGCAAGGCATAATGTCAACATACAAAACCTGCACAGTTGTATGATGAATTTCGGCCGTTGAGTCCGCGGCGATGGTCGATCGAAAGAGCAGGACGGGGACTGGAGGGCGTGGCGGCGGTAGCCGCCTATTTGATCCGGAGTGGATTATCTAGCGCTTACGGATCAGGAAGCGATGGCCGTTTTCGGTCTTTTCCGTTTCGACCAGCTCGTGGCCGTCCTCATTGCAGAAATGCGGCATGTCGATCACCGCCAGCGGATCGCTGGTGTCGACAAGGATAAGCGTGCCGCTTGCCATGGCGGCAAGCTTCCTGCGTGTCTTCATCACCGGGAGTGGGCATTTCAGGCCACGAAGATCGTAGAGAACGGGGGGCAAGCCGTTGTCAGTTCCGTGACCAGAATTTCCAGAACGGCTTCTTTGCCGTGGCGTCCGCCGTTTCCTGCGGTTCGGGCGCGGTATAGGCGAGCGGGTTCTGCATCGGCACCGGCACGGCCGCAGGTGTCGCGGCGGCGACGGCGGTCGTCTGCGGCTGGACAGAGATCGCCTGAGGCTGCGCCGACGCGACAGGTGTAGCGCCCGTGGCGGTCTGCGCGGTGAGGCTCTGGGCGGTGCGCTTGGCCATCAGGTCTTCGAGTTCGGAAACCTTGACCATGCGGCCGGCTTCGAGCGAGGTGCCGGTCGGCGCGAAGGCGAGTTCACGGCCCTTGCGCAGCTTGGCGACCACGGCCTTGCGCTCGGCTTCGGACGGATCGTACCAGGCCATGCCGTCATATTTGCTCATCGCCTTGGCATAATCGGCATCATATGTCTTGCCGTAGGAGGCAAGCGCGGCAGTCAGTGCCGGCGGCGTCGACATGGCGGGGCACTTGCCGGCGGCGTTGAAGGCGCCGCCATCGGTCGCCTGCTGGTTGAAGACGTATTTCTTCTCGCAGACGTTCACTTCGGGCGGACGCTTCGTCACTTCGAAATTATCGTAGCCGACCTTCAGCATCTTCCAGAAGTCGTAGTTCGGGTCGAGGCGGTGCTTGACCATGTTTTCCGCCGTCATGCGGAAAGGGAAGGCCTGAAGCTGCACGGTCGCCTGCCCCCCCTTGAAGGCGTCGCGGGCAAAGGCATAGATCTCCAGCACCTGCTGGTCGGTCATCGAATAGCAGCCGGAGGAAGAGCAGGCGCCATGGATCATCAGATCCGAGCCGGTGCGGCCGTTGGCTGCGTCGTAGCGGTTCGGGAAGCCGGTGTTGATCGCCAGATAATATTTCGAATTGGGGTTCAAGTTGGCGCGCGTCAGCTCGTAAAAGCCTTCCGGCGCCTGCCGGTCGCCGGTCTTTACCTTCGGGCCGAGACGGCCGGACCAGGCGCAGATTTTGTAGTCGGCGATCTTGTCGAAACGGTTGTCGGTCTTCGCCTTCCAGATCTCCATGGCACCTTCTTCCTTGAAGATACGGATCATGATCGGCGAATTGCGGTCCATGCCCTTGGCGGCCATGGCGGTGAGGATATGAGAGGGAAGCGGCTGCTCGACCTTGTTCTTGACTTTGGAGAGATCGACCTGCGCGGTTTCCAACGCGTCATTGCAGCCGGTCAGAGCCAGCGCCATGAGGGAAACATAGGCAAAATAACGTATGCGCATCCAAACTAGCCCATAAAGATAATGCGACCCGGTCCGCCTATGGAGTTCGGGCATCAGACGGAATCATAGGCGGCTTATACTTTACAAATCCTTACCAGCCTATGACGTGCCCTGAACATCCCCGCAAGCGCGAATGTTACAGATAATATCAATGTGGCCAAGATTTGGCCCCAATCCCTGAAAGCCGAACTTGTCTTAGAGATTGCGGCCCATATTGAGGAATTTCTGACGTCGCTCATTGCGCAGCTGCTCGCCGGAACGAGACGCCATTTCGCCGAGCGCATTGGCAATCATATCGCCGGTCGCGGCGATGACGCTGTCCGGATCGCGATGGGCGCCGCCGAGCGGTTCGGAAATGATGCCGTCGATGACGCCGAGCGATTTCAGGTCTTCGGCGGTGATCTTCATGTTGGTCGCCGCTTCCCTGGCGCGGGTCGAATCGCGCCAGAGGATGGAGGCCGCCCCTTCCGGTGAGATGACGCTGTAGATCGAATGCTCGAGCATGTAGACCCGGTTGCCGGTGGCAATCGCGATGGCGCCGCCCGAGCCGCCTTCGCCAATGACGACGGAAACGAGGGGAACCTTGACGCCGAGGCACATTTCGGTCGAACGGGCGATTGCCTCGGCCTGGCCGCGCTCTTCGGCGCCGACGCCGGGATAGGCGCCTGCCGTATCCACCAGCGAAATGACGGGCAGACCGAAACGATCGGCCATTTCAAGAATGCGGATCGCCTTGCGGTAGCCTTCGGGGCGAGGGCTGCCGAAATTGTGCTTCAGGCGCGTCTTGGTGTCGTTGCCCTTTTCCTGGCCGATGACGGCGACGGGCTGGCCACGGAAGCGGGCAAGGCCAGCCTGGATTGCGGCGTCCTCGGAAAATTTGCGGTCGCCGGCAAGCGGCGTGAATTCCTGAAACAGCATCCTGGCATAATCGACGAAATGCGGGCGCTGCGGGTGGCGAGCCACTTGCGTCTTCTGCCAGGGATTGAGCTTGGAATAGATTTCGACGATCGCCTCACGGACGCGAACTTCCAGCCTGCCGATCTCATCGGTGGTGTCGATGCTCTCGTCTTCCATTGCGAGCTTCTTCAGCTCGATGATCTTGCCTTCGAGGTCGGAGATCGGCTTTTCGAAGTCGAGATAATTGTGCATGAGGTGCGTTTCCGTTCCTTGTGCCCGGGGCGTTTTCCTGGCTCCGCCCCTTGTCGCCGGTCCTATTCGTGCTTTTTCGCCTGTTTGGCAAGGGGGTGATGCGTCTGGACGAGCTGCTGCAGCCGCTCTTCGAGGACATGTGTGTAGATCTGTGTGGTCGAAATGTCCGAATGGCCGAGGAGTTCCTGCACGACGCGCAGATCGGCGCCGTTGGCAAGCAGGTGGCTGGCAAAGGCGTGGCGCATGACGTGCGGTGAGATCAGCGAGGGCGTCAGGCCGGCGCGGATCGCCAGGTTCTTGAGGTCGCGGGCGAAGACCTGGCGCGGCAGATATCCGTCCCTGGAGGCGGCAGGGAAGAGCCAGGGGCTTTCCTGCGGCGCCTTCGCCGCGGCGTTTTCGGCCGCGAGCAACCGCCCATACGACTTCAGGGCTGATATGGCCGAGTGCGACAGTGGCACCAGCCGTTCCTTGTTGCCTTTGCCGCGGATCATCAGGAAGCGGCCCTCCTGGTCGAGCACGCGGGCGGGAAGCGAGACGAGTTCGCTGACGCGCATGCCGGTGGCATAGAGCAGTTCCAGCAGCGCCAGCATGCGCAGGCGCTGCAACTGCCCCGGGGCCGGGTCGTTGGCCTCCGTCTCAGCCTGGGACAGCAGCCTGCCGACCTCCTCGACTCCCATCGTCTTCGGCAGCGGACGCCCCTTCTTCGGTGCGTCGAGAACGCCGGTGGGATCGTCGGTCCGCAGGCCCTCGGCATAGAGGAATTTGAAGAATTGCCGCATGGCCGCCAGCCGGCGCGCCTGCGAGGAGGGCTTGAAGCCCTGGCGGGCAAGCGAGGCGAGATAGGCGGAAAGATCGGCGGAGACGGCTTCGGTCAGGCGTATGCTGCGCCCGTTCAGAAAGGAACGCAGATCATCGAGGTCGCGCTCATAGGATTGCAGCGTATTGGCGGCCGCGCCACGTTCGGCGCTCATCATCTCCAGGAAGGATTCTAAGTGGACGCGGCTGAGATCCATGATCTCACTCACTTCCCGGTCGTGTCGATCGTGCCCGTCGCAGGCGGGTTCACTCGCTCGGAGGGGATGCGGATCGTCACGTCGCGCTGCTGCGGCTCCACGAAGGTCACGAGCGCCAGCATCGCTCCGTAAACCGTCCCGGCGAGAATCGCGCAGACGAACAGGAAACGGAACAGGGTCGGCATTCGGCAACTCCTTCATGCTCTGCTTCTGTTATAAGAAGCGTATTCGCAAGTGCAAGAAGCGCTCTTCAAGCCATGATTCCCTTGTCCGCGACTTGACGCTCCACATGCATTTGTCGATACGGTTTGCAAACAAAGTGTGAATGGACCGATGAGTGAACCACTGCTGACCGTTGCTGACAGCCTGAAAGACAGAGCTCGCGCTGCGCTCGGTTCACGCAATCTGATCCTCGTCGGCTTAATGGGCGCAGGAAAATCCTCGGTCGGGCGCATCGTCGCCAGCCAACTTGGCATTCCCTTCATCGATAGCGATCACGAAATCGAGCGGGTGTCGCGCATGACGATTGCCGAACTTTTCGCCGCCTATGGTGAGGAAGAGTTCCGGGCTCTGGAAACGCGGGTGATGAAGCGGCTTTTGAGGAGCGGGCCTCGCGTCGTTTCCACCGGCGGCGGCGCCTTCGTCAACGAGCGCACGCGCAAACATATCAAGAAGGGCGGCATTTCCGTCTGGCTGAAGGCGGATCTCGACGTGCTCTGGGAGCGGGTCAACAAGCGCGACACGCGGCCGCTGCTCAAAACCGAAAATCCGAAACAGACCCTCGAAAACCTGATGAACGCGCGTTATCCGATCTACGCGCAGGCTGATATCACCGTACTCTCGCGTGATGTGCGTAAGGAAATCATGGCAGACGAGGTGTTGAACGCCGTGGTCGAAGCCCAGAAGGAAAGTGCAGCGTCATGAATGCGATAACCTCCGCCCCCGCGGTTCAGACGGTGCATGTGCCGCTCGCCGAGCGCGCCTACGACATCCTGATCGGGCCGGGGCTGATTGCGCGCGCTGGCGCTGAGATCGCCTCGCGCCTCAAGGGCCGCAAGGCGGCTGTCGTCACCGACGAAAATGTCGCGCCGCTCTATCTCGAAGCGCTCGCTGCCAGCCTCGATGCTGCGGGCATCGTCTCGGCCGAGGTCGTTCTGCCCGCCGGCGAGAAGACCAAGAGCTTCGAACATCTGATGACGGTCTGCGACAGGGTGCTCGAAGCCCGCGTCGAGCGCAACGACTGCGTCATCGCGCTCGGCGGCGGCGTCATCGGCGACCTCTCCGGCTTTGCGGCCGGCATCGTCAGGCGCGGGGTGCGCTTCGTGCAGGTGCCGACCTCGCTGCTGGCGCAGGTCGATTCCTCCGTCGGCGGCAAGACAGGCATCAATTCCCGCCACGGCAAGAACCTGATTGGCGTTTTCCATCAGCCGGACCTGGTTCTCGCCGATACGGATGTGCTGAATACGCTGAGCGAGCGAGAATTCCGTGCCGGTTATGCCGAGGTCGCAAAATATGGCCTGATCGACAAACCTGACTTTTTCACCTGGCTGGAAACGAACTGGAAGTCGGTTTTTACAGGCGGCTTCGCCCGCATCGAGGCGATCGCTGCCAGCTGCCAGGCGAAAGCCGATGTCGTCGTTGCCGACGAGCGCGAGACCGGCCAGCGGGCGCTGCTCAACCTCGGCCATACGTTCGGCCATGCGCTGGAAGCGGCGACCGCCTATGACAGCCGCCGTCTGGTGCATGGCGAGGGCGTGTCGATCGGCATGGTGCTGGCGCACGAGTTTTCGGCACGAATGAACCTTGCGAGCCCGGACGATGCGCGCCGCGTCGAACGGCACTTGAAGGAGGTCGGCCTGCCGACCCGCATGTCGGACATTCCGGGCGAGCTGCCGCCGGCCGAAACGCTGATGGAGGCGATTGCCCAGGACAAGAAGGTCAAGAGCGGCAAGCTCACCTTCATCCTGACACGCGGCATCGGTCAGTCCTTCGTCGCTGACGACGTTCCGGCCTCCGAAGTCATCAGCTTTCTCAGGGAAAAACACGCCTGATGACGATCGAAGGCGCTCTGGAATTTCTCGCGGCATATTGGCCGGAGATTGTTTCGATCGCTGCGCTCGTGCTCCTGTCCGCCTTCTTTTCCGGCTCGGAAACAGCACTGACTGCGGTATCGCGCAGCCGCATCCATACGCTCGAAGCGAACGGCGACGAACGCGCCGGCCTCGTCCGGCAGCTGATCGAACGGCGCGACCGGCTGATCGGCGCATTGCTGATCGGCAACAATCTCACCAACATTCTTTCCTCCTCGATCGCCACCAGCCTCTTTCTCGGCCTGTTCGGTAGCTCCGGCGTGGCGCTGGCGACGCTCGCCATGACCATCATCCTCGTCATTTTCGCGGAAGTGCTGCCGAAGAGCTGGGCGATTTCGACGCCGGAACGCTTCGCGCTGGCCGTCGCCCTTCCGGCAAGGCTCTTCGTTGCCGTCGTCGGTCCGGTGTCCTCTTTCGTCAATGCGGTGGTTCGGCGAATTCTCTCGCTGTTCGGCATCAATCTGTCGCGGGAAGTATCGATGCTGACGGCGCATGAGGAACTGCGTGGCGCCGTTGATCTCCTGCACCGCGAAGGATCGGTTGTTAAGGCCGACCGCGACCGCCTCGGCGGCGTGCTCGACCTCAGCCAGCTGGAACTATCCGACATCATGGTCCATCGCACCAAGATGCGGGCGATCAATGCCGACGATCCGCCGGAGGCGGTGGTGCGGGGCATCCTCGAAAGCCCCTATACGCGCATGCCGCTGTGGCGCGGCACGATCGACAACATCATCGGCGTCGTCCATGCCAAGGATCTCCTGCGGGCGCTCGCCGAGCCGAACATGGAGCCGCAGAACCTCGATATCGTCAAGATCGCGCAGAAGCCGTGGTTCGTGCCCGACAGCACCAATCTCGAAGACCAGCTCAACGCCTTCCTCAGGCGCAAACAGCATTTCGCCGTCGTCGTCGACGAATATGGCGAGGTGCAGGGCATCGTCACGCTGGAGGATATTCTCGAAGAAATCGTCGGCGACATTTCCGACGAACACGATATCGACATCCAAGGCGTGCGGCAGGAGGCCGACGGTTCGGTCGTCGTCGACGGCGGCGTGCCGATCCGCGATCTTAACCGGGCGCTCGACTGGAATCTGCCCGATGAGGAGGCGACGACGATTGCCGGCCTCGTCATCCATGAATCGATGACCATCCCGGAAGAGCGCCAGGCCTTCACCTTCTACGGCAAACGTTTCGTCGTCATGAAACGGGAGAAGAACCGGATCACCAAGCTGCGCATCCGCCCGGCCGAGGGGGACGGCGCGAAATCCATCTGACCCGGCTTGGCACCAAGGCAACCAGTCCCCATATAGGCTGCGGCTCTACCAGCGTGTCGGTTCGCCCGGTGCCGCCGGCTCGACGGCCAGCGCATGCAGGCCGGCATTGAGCTCCGGTTTCAGGAGCTCGGTGATCGCCCGGTGGCGTGCGAGCCGGGAGAGGCCGGCAAATTTCGCCGAAACGATCCTCACGCGCATGTGGGTTTCACCGGTGCCTGTGATGTCAGGCTGGTGGCCGGCATGCAGATGGCTTTCGTCGATGACGCTCAGGCGTTCGGGCGCGAAGGCTTCGACAAGTTTTTCTTCGATGCGGGTTCGCAGGCTCATCTCTCTGTCTTGTGCTTCGCGAAAAGGGTTCCCACCAAGCCAGCAACATTCGCGTTTGTCAATTCTTGTTGTCGCTTCGCGACAGCCCCATAATTAGCGCCGTCATGAGACTTGATTCCAAATATTTCGATCGCATCCGGACACGCCGCAAACGCGAGCAGGAGACAGAGCAGGCACCGCCTACCTGTCAGTGGGACGGCTGCGACAAGAAAGGTTCGCATCGCGCTCCCGTCGGACGCAACGCGGAAGGCCAGTTCTTTTTGTTCTGCTTCGAGCACGTCAAGGAATACAACAAGGGCTACAATTATTTCTCCGGTCTGTCGGACGGCGAGATCGCGCGCTACCAGAAAGAGGCGATCACCGGCCATCGTCCGACATGGACAGTCGGCGTCAACAAGTCGGCCAAGGACAGTCCGCTGCATTCGGAAGTCCGCTCCGGCGCTTACTCGCGGGTTCGCGATCCCTTCGGCTTCGTCAAGGAAGGCGGCAAGAGCAGCGGTCCGCGCTTCCCCCAGGCGCGCAAGCTGAAATCGCTCGAGAGCAAAGCCTTCGATACGATGGGCCTCAATGCCAATGCGACCTCGGCAGAAATTAAAAGCCGCTACAAGGAACTGGTCAAGAAGCACCATCCGGATGCCAATGGCGGCGACCGCGGCTCGGAAGAGCGTTTCCGCGCGGTCATCCAGGCCTATCAATTGTTGAAGCAGAACGGTTTTTGTTAATTCCCGTCCTTGCTCTTGGGCTTCAATCGGGTATGGTCCAAATCGGCTGAGGCCGCAGGCAAACGCGGCTCCTATCTGCGTGTTTTCCCGACATCGCCTCGGCCGACCTTCCGGACGCGGCGTTTCTTGTCCGGGACTCTTTCAAGAATGCTCGCACGCGGTCATCATCCCGCCGAGGTTTCGTTTCAGTCCCGGAGAAGTATCGCCGACGTTCCGACCTGGACGGGCGCGGAATAGAATCGCGGCGTCACGGTTGCGACATGGCCTGAGACAGTTTGGCCGGGTGGCTTCACCCGCCTTGGAGACATGATGAGCAAGATCGACCTCGATATTTCAGAACTGCCCGATACCACCGTTTCGGTCCGCGAGACCTTCGGTATCGATTCCGACATCCGCGTTCCCGCCTACAGCAAGGGCGACGCCTATGTGCCGGATCTCGATACGGATTACCTGTTCGACCGCGAGACGACGCTCGCCATTCTCGCAGGCTTCGCGCATAACCGCCGCGTGATGATCTCCGGCTACCACGGCACGGGCAAATCCTCGCATATCGAGCAGGTGGCGGCGCGCCTCAACTGGCCCTGCGTGCGCATCAACCTCGACAGCCATGTGAGCCGTATCGATCTCGTCGGCAAGGACGCAATCGTCGTCAAGGACGGGTTGCAGGTCACCGAGTTCAAGGACGGCATCCTGCCCTGGGCCTATCAGCACAATGTCGCGCTCGTCTTCGACGAATATGATGCCGGCCGCCCCGACGTGATGTTCGTCATCCAGCGCGTGCTGGAATCTTCCGGCCGCCTGACGCTGCTCGACCAGAGCCGCGTCATCCGGCCGCACCCGGCCTTCCGCCTTTTTGCGACCGCCAATACGATCGGCCTCGGCGACACCACGGGCCTCTATCACGGCACGCAGCAGATCAACCAGGCGCAGATGGACCGCTGGTCGATCGTGACGACGCTGAACTACCTGCCGCATGATCACGAAGTGAATATCGTCGCCGCCAAGGTGAAGAGCTTCGGCAAGGACAGGGACGGGCGCGACACCGTCTCGAAGATGGTGCGGGTCGCCGACCTGACGCGCGCCGCCTTCATGAATGGCGATCTCTCGACCGTCATGAGCCCGCGTACTGTCATCACCTGGGCCGAGAATGCCGAAATCTTCGGCGACCTCGCCTTCGCCTTCCGCGTCACCTTCCTCAACAAGTGTGACGAGCTGGAGCGCCCGCTGGTGGCCGAGCACTATCAGCGCGCCTTCGGCATCGAGCTGAAGGAAAGTGCCGCCAACATCGTTCTCGGA
The DNA here is from genome assembly GCF_900094625.1 of Rhizobium aethiopicum. Classification (GTDB taxonomy): domain Bacteria; phylum Pseudomonadota; class Alphaproteobacteria; order Rhizobiales; family Rhizobiaceae; genus Rhizobium; species Rhizobium aethiopicum. The sequence goes on from NZ_FMAJ01000010.1 coordinate 219,055, forward strand.
GCCTGAGGCCCGACCGATCATGGCAGCTCGCGGTGACAATTCGAAAGCAAAGCCCGGCGCCCCCGTTGACGTCGAGCCATTGCGCCGGGCGATATCCGGCTGCGTGCGCTCGATTGCCGGCGACGGTGATGTCGAGGTGACCTTCGCCAACGAACGGCCTGGAATGACAGGCGAGCGCATCCGGCTGCCGGAGCTTTCCAAGCGGCCGACGGCGCATGAGCTCGCGGTCACTCGTGGGCTCGGCGATTCCATGGCGTTGCGCCTCGCCTGCCATGACGAGAAGGTGCATACGACGATGGCGCCGCAGGGCTCGGACGCCCGGGCGATCTTCGATGCGGTCGAGCAGGCGCGTGTCGAATCGATCGGCACGCTGCGCATGGAGGGCGTGGCGGCTAACCTGCGCTCCATGACGGAAGAGAAATATTCCAAGGCGAATTTCACCGGCATCGAGCGCCAGGAAGATGCACCGATCGGCGAAGCCGTCGCCATGATGGTGCGCGAGAAGCTTACCGGTCAGCGCCCGCCGGCCTCCGCCGGCAAGGTGCTCGACCTCTGGCGCGGCTTCATCGAGGACAAGGCAGGCTCCGAGCTCGACAACCTGTCGGAAGCGATCAACGACCAGCAGGCTTTCGCCAAGGTCATCCGCAATATGCTGTCGGCCATGGAAATGGCCGAGGAGTATGGCGATGACGACAGTGAGGCCGACAATGACGATCAGTCGGAGCAGGAAGACCAGCCGAGTGGCGACGAGCAGGACCAGGACGAAGTCGATGAGGATGCCGGCACCGATGCCGCCCCGGTCGAGGACAGCGAGGTCGCCGACGAGCAAATGGAGGATGGTGAGACCGAAGGCGCCGAAATCTCCGACGACGACATGATGGAGGAGGGCGAGGACGATTCGGAAACGCCGGGCGAGACCCGACGTCCGAACACGCCGTTTGCCGACTTCAACGAGAAGGTCGATTATCACGTCTATACCGAAGAATTCGACGAGATCATCACCGCCGAGGAACTCTGCGATGCCGCCGAGCTGGAGCGCCTGCGTGCCTTCCTCGACAAGCAGCTGGCGCATCTGCAGGGCGCGGTCGGGCGTCTGGCCAACCGGCTGCAGCGCCGGCTGATGGCGCAGCAGAACCGCTCCTGGGATTTTGACCTGGAAGAGGGTTATCTCGATCCGGCCAGGCTGCAGCGCATCATTATCGATCCGATGCAGGCGCTTTCCTTCAAGATGGAGCGCGACACGCAGTTCCGCGACACCGTCGTCACCCTGCTGATCGACAATTCCGGCTCGATGCGCGGCCGGCCGATCACGGTTGCCGCCACCTGCGCCGATATTCTCGCCCGCACGCTGGAGCGCTGCGGCGTCAAGGTCGAGATCCTCGGCTTCACCACGAAGGCCTGGAAAGGCGGGCAAGCACGCGAAACCTGGCTTGCCGGCGGCAAGCCGCAGACGCCGGGGCGCCTCAACGACCTGCGCCACATCATCTACAAATCCGCTGACGCGCCGTGGCGGCGGGCGCGCGCCAATCTCGGGCTGATGATGCGCGAGGGCCTGCTCAAGGAAAATATCGACGGCGAGGCGCTGATCTGGGCGCATAATCGCCTGCTCGCGCGCCGCGAGCAGCGCCGCATCCTGATGATGATCTCGGACGGGGCGCCGGTCGACGATTCGACGCTGTCGGTCAATCCGGGCAATTATCTCGAGCGGCATCTGCGCGCTGTGATCGAGCGGATCGAGACGCGTTCGCCGGTGGAATTGTTGGCGATCGGCATCGGTCACGACGTGACGCGCTACTATCGCCGCGCCGTGACGATCGTCGATGCGGACGAACTGGCCGGCGCGATGACCGAGCAACTCGCCTCGCTCTTTGAAGATCAATCCGCCCAGCCGCACGGCGGCCGGTTACACCGTGCCGGCTGACGCCGCTGGAAGGAAACGCGTGGAATGATGCTTAAACGCCTCTGCCGCGCGGCATCGATTGCGTTCTGCCTCGCAGGGGGCGCTTCCCCGTCGTTGGCTGGTGATGAGATACCGGTCATTAGCCGGCAAATTACCGATTTCAGGATCGGGTCATCGGAGACGAAGTTCGGCTCGCTGGAATTTCTCGGCGGGCTGGAGATGGTTTCCAGCCGCGCGCTGTTCGGCTCGCTTTCCTCCATCCGGTTCCGGGAGGACCAGAAACACTTCATCGTCGTGCTCGATACCGGCCAGTGGCTGACCGGCAGCATCGAGCGCGATGCCAAGGGCGGGCTTTCGGGCCTTTCTGGTGTCGAAATCATTCCGATGAAGAACCGCGCCGGCCGTAGGCTTGAGGGCAAGGGCCATATGGATGCGGAGGGCCTGGCGCTCGACGGCGACCGGATATTGGTCTCTTTCGAGCAGGCTCATCGCGTCGACGTCTATCCCGATCCCGGCTTTGCCGAATCGCGCGCGATCGCCACCCTGCCGATCCTCATCCCGCGCAAGATGCTGGACGACAATCGTGGTATCGAAACCATCACCGTCGCGCCTGCCTCCAGCCCGCTGAGGGGCGGCGTGGTCGTCGTCTCCGAGCGCGGTCTCGACAGCGAGGGCAACCGGATGGCGGCTATTCTCAGCGGGCCGCTGAAAGGGCTGTTCGCGCTCGCACGCGACGGCAGCTTCGACGTCACCGACGGCGCCTTCCTGCCGGACGGCGACCTGCTGCTCCTCGAGCGGCGATTCAATATGGCCGAAGGCATCGGCATGCGGCTCCGACGCATCAAGGGCGCCGATATCCGGCCCGGTGCCGTCGTTACCGGCGAATTGCTGCTCGAAGGCAATTTCAATTCGCAGATCGACAATATGGAAGGCCTTGACGCTTTCCAGGCCGCGGACGGCACGACCCATATCATTCTGGTGTCGGACGACAATCATTCGATCCTGCAGCGCAATCTGATGCTGGAATTCCGGCTCTCCGATAGCCGCATGCTGAGGGCGGCGTCAGATTGACGTCACATGCCTCGGCTATCCCATTACCGCATCGAGAGCAGCCTCGGAGGACGGTCATGGTGCATCATATCCACGTCATTGGGGCAGCCGGCTCCGGCACGACATCACTCGGCCTTGCGCTGGCCGGCAGGCTAGATATCGCCCATCTCGATACCGACGATTTCTTTTGGCTGCCGACCGATCCTCCATTCACGACGCCGCGGGACGCCGACGAGCGCATTCGGCTGCTGCTTGCAGAAGCGGCGCGGCATGACGGCTGGGTCCTCTCCGGATCGGCGCTGAAATGGGCCAGGCAGATCGAGCCGTTCTATGATCTGATCGTGTTCCTCAGGATCGAGCCGGAGCTCCGAATGAGGCGGATCCGTGCGCGGGAGATCGCCCGTTACGGAGACCGGATCGGGCCCGGCGGCGATATGGAAACCAAAAGCGGGGAATTCATGGAATGGGCGGCAAGTTACGACACGGCCGGTCCGGAACGCCGCAGCCTCGCGGCGCATGAGCAATGGCTGGAAACGCAGACGGCGCCGGTCCTGCGGCTCGATTCGTCACGAGATATCGATGATCTCGTTGCAGAGGTTCTGCTACATCCTGCAATCGCCGCCGGCGCCGTCCGGCAGCGTCGCTAAAAGACTTCAGCTGACGCGTGCGGGCTGCATCGGCCGCAGCACGTTCATCAGCGCGCCATAGGGCAGCAGCATGACGAGGCCGACGATCATCTTGACTGCGAAATCGCCGATCGCCCAGGAAATCCAGCGCGGGGCTTCAGCGGCGAAGACGCCGAGCACAGGTGCCGTTTCCAGCGCAAAGGGCTCGTTCGGGCCGAGGAAGACGAAAAAGGCGGCAAAGGACAATGAGAAGAACATCACCGTGTCGAGCGCCGAGCCGATCAGCGAGCCCAAAAGTGGCGCGCGCCACCAGGCCTGGCGGCGCAGGCGGTTGAAGACGGCGATATCGAGCAGCTGTCCCGCGAGGTAGGCCGATCCGGAGGCGATGGCGATCCGCGGCACTGAAGTAAAGAAGGACAGCGTTACGCCGACGACAAAGCCGGCAAGGACAACCTTGCGAGCTGCCTGCGGGCCGAACTGGCGGTTGGTCAGATCGGTGATCAGGAAGGCGACCGGATAGGAAAAGGCGCCCCAAGTCAGGATGTCGGCCAAGTTGATGCCGGCGACTTCGGCGTTCAGCGGAAACTGGACGAGGAAGTTGGAGGCGACGACGACCAGCGTCATCAGTGCGACATAGGCAACGGTATAGCGCGTCGTCAGCATTTTTTTATCCTGGGTGATGCCACCAGTTGGAGAGACGGACCGACAAAGCAAAAGGCTTGACCGGTATTACCCGTGCAAGCCTTTTGAAGCCGTATGAAAGAAGTGCAGAAGCTTACGCAGCAGCGGCTTCGGCGGTCTTCTTGACGATCTGACGGCGCAGCAGGCGCGCGCGCATCGACAGTTCGTTTTCGCTTGCCTTGATCAGGAAGGCATCGAGGCCGCCACGATGTTCGACGGAGCGAAGAGCCGCAGCCGAAACGCGAAGACGATAACGCTGATTGAGAGCGTCGGAGATCAGCGTAACCTGGCACAGGTTCGGCAGGAACCGGCGCTTGGTCTTGTTGTTGGCATGGCTGACATTGTTACCAGTCAGGACGGCCTTGCCGGTCAATTCGCACACGCGGGACATGGAACACCTATTCTTGTTTTCTCGGGCCATCGAATTGCCATCCCCGGCAAAACCGGGCTCGCAATCCAACAGGCATGATTGGAAAGTTGCGGTTCTATAGTCAGAGAGGCTGCGCGCGTCAAGCCAATCCTTGGCCTTTCCCGCAATTCTGTCAAAAAGCTGCTGTTTTCTTCCCTTTGCGGCAGGAGTATAGATCGCTCGGCAGCGCTGCCGTCGCGCGGCAAGACAAGGCTTCACTCATGGCTCATTCGGGCAGACGCATTTTCATCTCGGCTATCGCCGCACTCCTTGCCATACCGGCATCGGCGGCCGAGGTCCAGCATCAGACGGTATACCGGGTGACGCTGGCCGGCCTGCCGATCGCGCGCGCCGCGTTTCTGACTGAGATCGAGGACGATCACAGCTACAAGATCGCGGGCGATATCAAATCCGCCGGCCTTGCTGATCTCATCAAGACAATCTCGGCAAAGACCAGCGTCACCGGCGTCGTCCGCAATGATCGGCTGCAGGCGCTGAAGTATTCGCTCTATTACAAGAGCGGCAAGAAGGCCCGCGTCTACGAGGTCAGCTACCGCAACGGCAACATCATTTCGGCGACGACGACGCCGCCGCCGAAGCGGCCGAAGAACTGGATCGACGTCACGCCTGGCGACATGCGTTCGGTGCTCGATCCGATCTCCGGCCTGGTCTTCACCGGAGATACCAAGGTCTGCTCGCAGACGCTGCCGATTTTCGACGGTGAGACGCGCATGGATCTGGTGCTTTCGCCGAAGGGCGACGAGGATTTCAAGACCGACGGCTTCAAGGGCAAGGCGCTGGTCTGCAGCGTGCGCTTCATTCCGAGGTCCGGCTATAAGAAAGGGCGCAAGGATATCGACTATCTCAGCAAGAGCGACCGAATGGAAATCTGGTTTGCCAAGTCGGACGCGGCAAATGTATACGCTCCTGTCTATGTGCGGATTCCAACCGAATATGGAATGGTGACGATTACTGCCGTCAAATACGGCAGCGTCTGACGGAGCTTTGGTCTCCGTGAAGGGGGACAGGTGAAGCTTCGTGCGACGGCGATCGGTTTTACGGCGATCCTTATGTGGTCGTTCCTGGCGTTGCTCACGGCCGGCTCCGGAAAAATGCCGCCGTTCCAGCTTTCGGCCGTGTGCTTTGCGATCGGCAGCATTCCCGGCATTGTCGTGCTTGTTCTCGACCCGTCACGGCTTGCGTTGCTGAAGCAGCCGGCCAAAGTCTGGTTGACGGGCATTGCGGGGCTATTCGGCTATCATTTCCTCTATTTCACCGCGCTCAGGAACGCGCCGGCGGTGGAGGCCGGGCTGATCGCCTATCTCTGGCCGCTATTGATCGTCGTCGGCTCGGCGCTGCTGCCCGGCGAACGGTTGCGCTGGTATCACGTCGCGGGCGCAGTTGCCGGGCTTGGCGGCACCTTCCTGATCGTCGGCCGCAATGGCATCGATTTCGATGGCGCCTACGCGGTCGGCTATGGGGCGGCCTTCCTCTGCGCCTTCACATGGTCGGGCTATTCGCTGCTGACCAGGCGTTTCGAAGCCGTTTCCACCGATGTCGTTACCGGCTTTTGTCTCGTCACTTCCGTCCTGTCGCTCTTCTGCCATCTTGGCCTCGAGGTGACCGTCTGGCCGGCAACGATGTTCGAATGGATCGCCGTCATCGGGCTCGGGTTCTTGCCTGTCGGGGCTGCCTTCTACGCCTGGGACTATGGCGTCAAGAACGGTGATATCCAGATCCTCGGTGCGGCAAGCTATGCGGCGCCGTTGCTTTCGACGCTTATCCTGACGCTGTTCGGCTTTGCCGAGCCGAGTTGGCGCATCGCTCTCGCCTGCCTGCTCGTCACCGGCGGGGCGGTGCTGGCGGCTCAGGAAATGTTTCGCCGCAAAAGCCAGACACGGCCCGCAGCAGCGCAGTAAGCCTCAGCCACCGGGCTTCCAGTCCGCCGGCGCCATTTCGAAGCTCGAAAATTCGAAGCCGGGCGAGACGGTGCAGCCGACCAGGGTAAAATCGCCGAGCGTCTCGGCCGATTGCCACCAATTGGCGGGAATGATCGCCTGCGGTCGTTCACCGGCAGGAAGGTTGGTTCCGAGCGTCAGGGTCTCGGCTGCCATTCCGTGCTGCGAGCGGTGCAGCGCCAGCGGCGCACCGGCGTAATAATGCCAGACCTCGACCGCGTCATGGACGCGATGCCAATGCGAACGCTGTCCTTTTGTCAGCAGATAATAGATCGCCGTCGAATGGCCGCGCCCTCCGCCCGCCGTGTCGCGGAATGTCTCAACGTACCAGCCACCTTCGGGATGCGGCTGCATGCCGAGTTCGCGGATAATCTCCTCAGGCGACATCAGAAATTGTCCTTGCGCCTGCGGATTTCAGCAAACACTTCCTCGTTCGTCTTGCCTTCCATGATCAGATTGCGGCGGATCGCCGGATCGGCGGCGCGCAGAAACGGATTGGTTTCCTTCTCCAGCCCCAGCGTCGTTGGAGCTGTGAATTTGCCATCGCCGCGCAAGGCCTCGATTTCGGTGAGGCGGCTCTTCAGTCGTTCGTTGTCCGGGTCTACAGTCAGTGCGAAGCGGGCGTTGGACAAGGTATATTCGTGGCCGAAATAGACGGCGGTCTCGTCCGGCAGCACCGCGAGCTTCTGCAGAGAATGCCACATGTCGGCGGCGGGGCGTTCCAACAGACGGCCGCAACCGAGCGCGAACAGGGTATCAGCGGCAAAGAGCAGCTTATCGTCGACGAAGTGATAGCAGATGTGACCGGCGGTGTGGCCGGGGGTCTCGATGACCTCCACCGCGTGATCGCCGAACAGGAAGCTGTCGCCATCGGCCATCGTCCGGTCGAGACCGGGAATGGCGATGGCCTCGTTGATCGGGCCGATGATCTCGCAACCGAACTGCTGCTTCAGCGCCAGGTTGGCGGCGACGTGATCGGTGTGGTGATGGGTGGTGAAGATGTGGGTGATCTTCCATCCGCGCCGTCTCGCCGCTTCCAGGATCGGCGCTTCCTCCGGCGCATCGATCGCAGCGGTAAATCCTGTCTCCGGATCGTGCACGAGCACGCCGAAATTGTCGGTGCGGCAGAGAAAAACATCTAACTCCAAAGGTTTCATCTTCAAACTATCCCTTGTCCCACGACTCTCGCGGGAATGTAGAGAGTCCGGCCTTGAAGTCCAACCGGCCGCTGATAACATTTATCGCAATGCACGCCGATATCGTCGACCTACGTCAGTTCTATCATTCCGACCTCGGGCGTTTTGCCGAGCAGTCGATCGCCATGGCGCTGTCATCGCTCTGGGTGCGCCTGCCGCAGGAACGCCTCATTGGTCTCGGTTATGCCGTGCCCTTCCTCGACCGTTTCCGGGCCGATACGGAACGCACCTTCGCCTTCATGCCGGCCGGACAGGGTGCGGTGAACTGGCCGATGGGCTCGCTGTCGTCGACGACGCTGATTTTCGATGAGGAACTGCCGCTGCCGGATTCCTCGATCGACCGGGTGCTGATGGTGCATTCGCTGGAATTCGCTGAAAGCCCGCGCGAGACGCTGAAGGAACTCTGGCGAGTGCTGGCGCCGGGCGGACGGCTTGTTATCGTGGTGCCGAACCGGCGCGGGGTCTGGGCCCGCATGGAGCACACGCCCTTCGGTTCGGGGCGGCCCTATTCCCGCGGTCAGCTGACGCATTTGCTGCGCGAGACCAATTTCACGCCGGGCGCGACTGCCGAAGCACTATTCTTTCCGCCGTCGAAACTCAGAACCATCCTGCGCCTTCGCCGTGCCTTTGAGCGAGTCGGCCGCACCTTATGGCCTGCTTTTTCGGGCGTCATCATCGTCGAGGCGCAGAAGCGGCTCTACCAGGGCCTGCCGGTCGCGGCGCGAGCCTCCCGCCGCGTCTTCGTGCCGGTTCTTGCGCCCCATGGGGTTCCCACAACCCGAAGTAGATGAATATTCGCCGGCGTACCTCTTTCTAATTGTGTCACGCCCATGCCTCTCGACAATAATCTCATTCCGCTTTAATGCCAGCAGGTGTTTTTACAGCCGTATTTCCCGGCGATTCCAAGGTCGACCCATGAGCGTTGAGATGAGCAAGCCCGTTCCGCGTCCCGGTATTCTCGATATCGCATCCTATGTGCCGGGCAAGGAACATGCGCCGGGTGTCGCCCGCGTCTATAAGCTTTCCTCCAACGAAACGCCGCTTGGCGCCAGCCCGAAGGCGATAGAGGCCGTCAAGGCAGCTGCCGATAATTTGGGGCGATACCCCGACGGACAGGCGATCGAACTGCGCGAGGCGATCGCCGCTGTGCATGGCCTCAATCCGGCAAACATCCTATGTGGTAACGGTTCCGACGAACTGCTCGGTCTGCTCTGCCATGTCTATCTCGGCGCCGGCGACGAAGGCATCATCACCGAGCACGGGTTCCTCGTCTACAAGATCCAGATCCAGGGTGCCGGCGCGACGCCCGTCGTCGTTAGGGAAAAGAACTATACCGTGGATGTCGACGCGATCCTTGCCGCGGTGACGGAAAGGACGAAGATCATTTTTATCGCCAATCCGGGCAATCCCACAGGCACCTATGTTCCGGTCAGCGAGATCCGCCGTCTGCAGGCAGGACTGCCGAAACACGTCCTGCTCGTGCTCGATGCGGCCTATGCCGAATATGTGCGCCGCAACGACTATGAGGCCGGCATCGAGGTCGTGTCCTCCAGCTCCAACGTAGTGATGACGCGCACCTTTTCGAAGGCCTATGGTCTTGCGGCGCTGCGTGTTGGCTGGATGTATGCGCCCGCGGAGATCGTCGACGCGGTGAACCGGGTACGTGCTCCGTTCAACCTGAATGCGGCGGCGATCGCCGCCGGTGCCGCGGCCATCCGCGACCAGGCCTTCGTTCAGCAGGCCGTCTCCTACAACCAGATGTGGGTGGAGACGCTTACGCAGGATCTCGAGGCGATCGGGCTGAAAGTGACGCCGTCGGTCGCCAATTTCGTCCTCATCCACTTTCCTGACATCGACGGCAAGCGCGCGGCCGATGCCGACGAACTTCTTACGAGCCGCGGCTACATCCTGCGCGCCGTGCGCAGCTACGGCTTTTCGAATGCACTGCGCATGAGCATCGGTCCCGAAGAGGCCAATCGCGGCGTGATTGCGGTACTCCGTGAATTCATGGGACGGCAAGCATGAGTGTGCTGTTCGACCGCATCGCGCTGATCGGCATCGGCCTGATCGGCTCGTCGCTCGCCCATGACATCAGGCGGCTTGGGCTCACGAAAGAGATCGTCGTCGCCACGCGCAGTGCCGATACGCTGAAGCGAGCGGAAGAGCTCGGCCTCGGCGACCGCTATACGACCTCTTCGGCCGATGCCGTCAGGGATGCCGATCTCATCATCGTTTCGGTGCCGGTCGGCGCTTCGGAAAGCGTGGCGAAGGAAATCGCCATAAACCTCAAACCCGGGGCTGTTGTCACCGATGTCGGCTCCACCAAAGCGTCGGTGATCGCGCAGATGCAGCCGCATATGCCCGACAACGTGCATTTCATCCCCGGCCACCCGCTGGCCGGCACGGAAAAATCCGGCCCGGATGCCGGTTTCCCCGGCCTTTTCGAAGGCCGCTGGTGCATCTTCACGCCCGTTTCCGGCACCGACGAGACGGCGCTGAAGCGGCTGCGCGGCTTTTGGGAGGCGCTGGGCTCGAAGGTCGACGAAATGGATGCGGAACACCACGATAAGGTGCTCGCGATCGTCTCGCACCTGCCGCATATCATTGCCTACAATATCGTCGGCACCGCCGACGATCTGGAGACGGTGACGGAATCGGAAGTCATCAAATATTCCGCCTCCGGCTTTCGCGATTTCACCCGTCTTGCCGCCTCAGACCCGACCATGTGGCGCGACGTCTGCCTGCACAATCGTGATGCAATCCTCGAAATGCTGGCGCGCTTCTCGGAGGATCTCGCCTATCTCCAGCGGGCGATACGCTGGGGTGAGGGCGACAAGATCTTTGAACTCTTTACCCGCACGCGCGCCATCCGCCGCTCGATCGTCCAGGCCGGCCAGGATGTCGACGCACCGGATTTCGGCCGCCCCCATCCGCTGGACAAGAAGTAGCAGCCGCGATGGTGGAGGTGGCGAGCGCACGCCAGACGGATATCGACTGGCTGGTGCGCGAGGATCCCAGTGCCGGCAAGGCTTGGGTGTCACGCTGCGTGGCGCTCGGCGAATATCTCGTCGCCAGGGAGGCCGGCGAGATCGTCGGCTTCCTGCGCTTCTCCCGCTTCTGGGGCAGGGTTCCCTATATGGAAATGATCCGCGTCCTTGCGGGCCATCGCCGGTCGGGCGTCGGCACCGCGCTGTTTCTCGGCTGGGAAGAGGCGATGCGCGGTGAGGGCGCTCGCCTGTTGATGACATCGAGCGAATGCGATGAGAGCCGTCCCCAGGACTGGCATCGCCGCAACGGATTTATCGAAACCGGTGCAATCGAGCTGCCCGGCCTGCAATCGGTGCCTGAAGTGTTTTTCATCAAACGGATCGGCTAGACCTTTCCCGGTCAGCATGAATCATTCTGACGGGGACAGGCTCCACACCCTAGATCGGCGGGATCTGCCCGAGCGGGATGAAGCCGCTGACAGTGGCGTTGCCGCGGTCGACGACGAGATCGACGGAGACCTTGTCGCCGCCGCCGGCGAGCGCCTTCAGCATCTTCGTCACCGTGTTGACGGTCGAGGCGAGATCCGGAAACGCCTGTTTCAGGCTGTCGCCCCACGGGCCGAGCCGTTCGATCTCCAGTTTGAACTTGCCGGAGAGGAGGCCCCGTTCGTCGAAGGAGAACGGACCGGTCAGCGTCATCACCTTGCCGTCGCCGATATCGGCAACGATACGGCGCAATTCACCGGCAGAACCATTGAGGCCGTTCGGATCGCTGCCGTCGATCAGGCCGGCCTTGCCTGCGATGGTGAGATCGATGCTGGCCGACAATTTCGGAAAGATTTGCGGCCAGTCCTTGATCGCCGTATTCGCGTCCTGCACCGAGATCGCACCGTCGAGATCGGCGCCGTTCTGGCGCAGGTGAATTTCCGTGCGGGCCGCATCGAAGCTGATGGTCTGACCGGTATAGGAGGAGACCGCCGTCGCCTTCAGCCCGTCGATGACGGTCGAGCTGCGGTCGATGCCCTTCAGCCTGGTCGTCAGGCTCGCCTGCAGATCTGCCCACTGGGCCGAAATCGACAGGCCGTTGGTGGTGCGGATCTCGGCCGGCGAATCGAGTTCCCAGACGATATTGCCGGGCGCATAGACCTGGGCGGCCGAGCGCAATGCCCCGAAGGTGGCGGAGACGCCGTTGACGTTGTCATCGACGTCGATCTTGGAGCAGAACAAGCCGATGCGGAAAGGATAGCCGCGGAATTCGATATCGGAGCACTCGCCGCTGACGCCGGCCTGGTCGCGCGGCGCGATGGCTTTCAGCACCGTGGTCTTCAATGCCGAGGCCGCGTAGAACCAGCCGCCGGTATAAAGCGCAACCACCAGGAGGATGCCTCCGCCCAGCAACCAGAATTTCTTGCTACTGCCGGGTTGGCTGCTGCCGGATCGGCTTGACGCTGCCATGATGTTCTCCAATGGTGGGTTGTAGAAAGTAATTCCGGTCTGGCGTGCGATATGGACGAATTTTGGGTGTTTGGCTACGGCTCGCTTATGTGGAATCCGGGCTTCGAGTTTCTGGAACGGGCAGAGGCTCTGGTGCATGGCTACAGGCGTTCGCTGTGCGTTCGCTCCTTCGTTCATCGCGGCACGCGCGATAATCCCGGCCTCGTTCTCGGGCTCGACAGGGGCGGGGCCTGCCGCGGCATGGCGTTCCGTATTTCGCCGGGAAAATGGGACGAGGTGATCGATTATCTCCGCGCCCGCGAACTCGTCACCAATGTCTATCTGGAGCGCCGCGTCAGGCTGCAGTTTGCCGGCGGTCGCCGAATGGAGGCGGTTACCTACGTCGCTGATCGGGGCCACGAGCAATATGCCGGTACGGTGGATGCGCTTGCGGCCGCGCGGGTGGTGAACGAGGCCAGGGGGCAGTCAGGCCCGAACGATGCTTATGTCTTCAATACGCTTGCGCACCTAAAACAGATGGGCATTCGCGACCCGTGGCTGGAGCAGGTCGGCAACGAGGTCGAGCGGCTGCGGGCTGGCTGATCAGGCCGTCGCCGCCTTCACTTTGCGCAGCTCGGCCAGCCGAGTAACCGCTGTTGGCGGCAACGGCAGATGCGGATTACGGTCGACGGTGTCGAGCAGGAGCTCGTCGCTTGCCCGCTCCGTTACCTCGATCAGATGCGCGAAGAAGGCGTCCGGATCCATTCCAGGCATGATCGCCGGCAGGATCCTCACCTTGAAGTGGCCGGGATAGCGACGGATGCTCCGCCGCGGCCAAAAGAGGCCGGGATGCATGGCCACCGGCACGACGGGAATGCCAAGGTCGCGGTACATGCGGGCGATGCCGTATTTATAAAGAGGCTCCGCGCCCGGCGGGCGGCGCGTTCCCTCAGGATAGATGATGAGCTGCCGGCCGGTCGCGAGCTCTTCTTTCGTGCGTTTCAGCACGTCCACCATCACCTTGCCGCGGGCGCCGCGATCGACCGGGATCATTCGCTGCTTCTTCGCATACCAGCCAAAGAGCGGGATCCACATGAGCTCACGCTTCAGGATGTAGACCGGGTCCTTAAGCTTGGGCAGCAGCGCATAGGTGTCCCAGAAGGACTGGTGCTTCGGCGCCAGGATGTAGCTGCCATCAGGCAGGTTCTCCAACCCCTCGATCTCAAAAGTCGTGCCGACGATCACCCGCATCAGCCAATGGTTGGAGCGCGCCCAGTTCTTCGGGATCGCGTAGGCCGTCAGCCGCGGCACCACGAAATAATAGGGCGAGAGCACGATCATTCGGATGATCAGGTTGACGTAGAAGATCGTGTTGAAGAGAACGGAACGCAGGGCGATCATAAAAACTTTCCCGAGGCATGCTCATGCGACCGGCCTACACGATATTGCCGGCCATAAAAAGCGTTTGATGCCGCCCCGATGGAAAAGCTCAGTTTGAAGCGGATACACTCGCCGAGCGCAGTCCGGTATGACGGCCGAAGCCGGTAATGTTGCGGGCGCCGGCCAGCAGCAGCTTTGCATATTCGGCGAGCATGACCCGCATCGCGTTCGGATCGGTAAACCAGTTGCGGGTCTTCAAATCCGAATTGACCACCGGATAGGCGATGAACTCGATGTCCGGATCGACATAGGAGAGCTCTGCGAGGCTCCGCGGCATATGATAATTGTTGGTGACGACGAGGACGCTTCTGTATCCCTTGGCGTGGATCCAATTGGAGGTCTCCTCGGCGTTGCCGATCGTGTCTATCGCGTCATGGCCGATATCGACGCAGCAGGAGAAAAGATCGGCCGAACCTTGCGTCATCTTGCGGATTTGCGCCGGCGTCGTCGTCGGGTGGACACCCGAGATCAGCAGCCGTTTGCCAGCGCCCTTCTGCAACAGTTCTACGGCCTGATCGATGCGCTGGTAGCCGCCTGTCAGCACGACGATCGCATCCGCCTTCGGCTCCACCGGGGGTTTAAGCGTTGTCACGGAATCGGCAAACCGCAGGAAGCCGCCGAATACCAGGGCGATCGCCAGGACGCAGCCAAAGCCGCCCCAGCGCAGCAGGCGGCGGATCGGGCCGCGCCGCGGCGGCAGGCCTGCCGGACGATCAAGCTCCGGGTCCTGGCGAATCGGGTTGCGTGTCGTATCGCCCATGGTCATGAATCGTGATTATACGCTGATTGCGGCGCGGAACAGACGCTTTCACGATAAAACGGCATAGCCATGATCAACTTGCGATGCCGTCGGTGCGTGTCGGATCCGAACGCAACGTATCGATTTCATAGATCGTCCGCATGACGGTCAGCCGCGCCGTGACGGTCGTCAAGAGCGCGATGACGATCATCGTCGCGAAGATGCCGGCATAACCGAGCACGCCGACGGAGAAGGTGCCGAACAGTGCGGTCGCCTGATCCGTTTCCGGCGTCGCAAGCGTGCGGCTCTGCCAGAAGCCGGCGGTAGCGAAGAAAAGAGCGGCAAGCGCGCTGCCGATCGCCGAGCCCTTGAGGCTGATCTTCAGGAAATGTTTCTGAAATTCGGTGGCAACGAAGGAGCTCTCGGCGCCGACGAAATGCAACACTTCGACAATGTGGCGGTTGCCCGACAGCGCGCCGCGCGTCGCGAAGACGACGGTGAGCACCATTGCCGAGAAGACCAGGAGCAGGACGCCGGTGCCGATCAGCACCGTCGTGTGCGCCATGGAGACCAGCCGGTCGACCCAGGTGCGATGATCGTCAAGGCTCGCCTGCGGGATGCTGTCCTTCAGGAGGCTCCGCATCGCATCGAAATCCGGCGGATTGCTTTCGTCGATGGTGATGACGACGAGGCGGGGAACCGGCAGATCCTTGAGATCGAGACCGGGGCCGAGCCAGGGTTCGAGCAGACGGGCGGTGGCGGCCTCGTCGACGATCTGGCCGCTTTTGGTGCCGACGAATGTCAGCGCCAGGTCGCGGGCCTGCGTCAGCGCCTTTTCCATGTCGAGATTGTCATCCGGCTTGATCTGGATGGTGATCTCGCGGGAAATCTGGCTTTCCCAGCTTGCCGCCGTCGAACGCACCATGCTGACGCCGCCGAGCGTCAGGCAGGCGAGAAAGGCCATGATCGATATCACCACCATCAGGGCGTTGCCCTGAATATTGAAGGGCGGCAGGATCGGAGCGGTCGGACGCACGCGCATTTCCGGCCGCTTCTGCTCGGTTTTATCAGGCACCATTTGTCGGTTTCTGGATGGGGGCTCAGTCATAGATATCGAGGTGCCCCCCCGAAAGGATCATGCGGCGGGCTTCCACCTGCTCCATCAGCGCCAGGTCGTGAGTGGCGATCACGACTGCTGTGCCGAGCCGGTTCAGCTCAAGGAAAAGATTGAGCAAGCGCCGGGCCATCGGCGGGTCGACATTGCCAGTGGGTTCGTCGGCCAGCAGGACTTCCGGGCGGTCCATCAGGGCGCGGGCGATGGCAGCGCGCTGCTTTTCGCCGCCAGAAAGGACCGGCGGCAGCACGTTGATGCGTTCGCCGAGACCGACCCACTTCAACAGCTCCAGCACGTCGGTCTTGTAGGAGCTTTCCTCCTTGCCGCGCACACGCAGCGGCAGGGCGACATTTTCATAGGTTGTGAGATGGTCGAGGAGGCGGAAGTCCTGGAAGACGATGCCGACACGGCGGCGCAGCAGCGGCAATTCGGAACGGGGAATTTCGGAAATATCGCGGCCGAACATGCGGATCAGGCCGCGCGTCGGCTGCAGTGACATGAAGAGCAGCCGCAGAAGCGAGGTCTTGCCGGCCCCCGACGGGCCTGTCAGGAACTGAAAGGATTTCTTCGGGATGTCGAAGGTCAGGTCCCGGAGGATTTCCGGGCCCATGCCATAGCGCAAACCGACATTCTCGAAGTGGATCAACGGGCAGCTCAGTCTGTTCTTGGTTTCACTGCGTGACTTGTTAACCAACACCGTTAACAGCCGGTAAATTTTGCCGGAAAGACGCCCGTTTGATGGCAATCTTTGCGAAGCATTAACCATTAAAATTTACGACTGAGGAGGATTCGTTTCAATGCCAAGATTACCACTGGCATCGAAACCATGTGGACATCTGCGAGGCAGCCACCATGGAAGCATCCTCATTCAGCCGCCGGACACCGGGCCAGGCCTATGATTTCCTGCCGCCGGAGCCTGCACGCCGCCAATATCGCACGACACGTCCTGCCGATATTTCCGACGCCGAATTCGTGACGGTGGGCAAAGCCAGGCCGAAGGAATTCAGCGCCAAGATCCATAACGACAACCGCATGCGCGTGAAGGCAGCGAGCGCCCTCGCACAGCCGCCGCTCTTCTTGGCGATGGCTGCTTCGGCACTGCGGACGGCGGAATCCTGGCTGCAGCGCGCGTCGCTACGCAGCTTTGCAATACTGGTACTGGCGCTCGCCGTGCTCGTCTTCGGGGTCGCAGGCGGCTTTTCCGGCCTATCCGCCGAGGGCGGCGCTTCAGCAGCGCCACTGCATTTCACCCATGTGACCGTGACGCCTCGCGATGCGAACGGCATGCGTGTGCTCGTCATCAACGGCATTATCGAAAATGGAGGCGGCACCACGCAGACGGTGCAGCCGATCCGCGCCGATCTCGTAACCGACGAGCGGCTGACCGCAAGCGTCGTCATCAACCCACCGACCGACGTCATCTATGCCGGCCAGAGCCGGGGCTTTTCGGCACGGGTACGACATGCCGGTGGAAAGATGCCGGAGGTCCGGCTTTCGTTCCTGCCGTAAAAGCAACGGGAGCCGTGATGGGTTTCGGCCACAGCGCGCGCCAATCCCGTTGATTTCATAACCGACGAGGCTGTTTCAGGCTCACATATGTGCTAACGGCTTACCCTTCTTTTCATGGAGCAAGCCCCTATGCCTGTCGTGCGCGGAAAAAACATCGAGCCGCTCTTCACCGCCGAGCAGATCGCCGAGCGCAATCATTCGATGGCGCGGGAGATCGCCAGCGGCCCGACCAAGGACCTGCTCGTCATCGCCGTGCTCAAGGGCTCCTTCATCTTCGCCGCCGACCTGATCCGCGCCCTGCATGACACCGGGCTTGCCCCGGAGGTCGAGTTCATCACGCTGTCGAGCTACGGCAGCGGCACTGTTTCGCAGGGCGTGCGCATCGTAAAGGATATCGACAGCGACGTGCACGGCCGAGACGTCCTCTTGATCGACGATATTCTCGAGTCCGGCCGGACGCTTCTCTTTGCCAAGGAGCTGCTCTTCGAACGTGGCGCGCGCAACGTCACGATCGCCGTGCTGCTCGACAAGCGGGTCAAGCGCAAGGAAAAGCTGGAGGCCGATTATGTCGGCTTCGAATGCCCCGATTATTTCGTCGTCGGGTACGGCATGGACGTTGCCTATGCGTTTCGCGAATTGCCCTTCGTCGGCGTGGTGACCGGCGACGCCTGAGCGAATGCAGGCGTCGCGCCATTGCCGGTGAAGACGGGTTGTTAACCATCTCGTCCATCGCTTCGCCATCTTTACCGATCGAAAAGGAAAGTCTGGTGATTTCCGTCGCGGGGCTGAAGACGGAGCAATGCACATATGGCAAGAATTCTGATTACGGAAGACGAGGATTCCCTGCGGTCTTTCGTAGCCCGGGCCCTGCGGCTCGACGGTCACGAGACCGATGAAGCGGCCGATGGAGCCGAGGGATTGGAAAAGCTGAAGGACGGGGTCTATGACCTGCTGCTTTCGGATATCCGCATGCCTGTCATGGACGGCATCGAGCTTGCCCATCAGGCGAAGGACGCTTTCCCCGGCTTGAAGATCCTGCTGATGACCGGCTATGCCGAACAGCGCGAACGGGCCGACGATCTTGCCGAAAAGATTATCGACGTCGTCGCCAAGCCATTCGCGCTTCCCGATATACGCAAGGCGGTTGCCCGGGCGCTTGTCGCGTAAAGCATATCACGCCAAAAGCGCAACGGCGCTGCGATCGCGCATGCGGAAATCAATGGCTAAAGCGCGCAAGCGAATCTGAAAGACCGCAACGCGCTTTGGAACCCAATCTCGCTGCGGCGGTATCGAAGGTCTACTGGATGTCCAGCAGCCGCTCGAGATATCGCCGTTCCATCTCCTGTGGCGGATTGTTGCCGAGCTTCTCGCGGATCGCGTCAAGAATTTCTCGCGCCCGCTGAACGTCGATTTCGTCGGGCACCTTAACGTTGTTGTCGCCGAAGTCCGGTCCTTGGGTCTGGCGCGGCCGTCCGAGCGGATCGCGACCGTTCTGATCGCCCTGTCCCACCTGGCCGTTCGGGCCTTGCCCCTGCTGGCCTTGCTGCGCCTGCATCATCTGGTTCATCATGTCGCGCGCACCCTGGCGAAGTGCCTCAAGCGCGCGGCCCTGGCCCTCGATTGCCGGCTGGCCGCGGCCCTGGCCGAGTTCACGGCCGGCACCTTCCATCTCGCGCTGCGCCTGGCCGAAGCCCGGGCCCGGCTTCATGCCCATCTCGCCGAGGCTCTTCTGCAGTTCACCAAGCTGCTTGCCGAGGGCGTCCTGGCGGGTGCGCAGCTGTTTCAGCGCCTCGCGCAGCTGCTCGGCCGTCATCTGGTCGGAGGGCTGCTGGCCCTCTTCGCCTTGCTGGCCCTGCTGCTGATCCTGCTGCTGGCCGTTCTGCCCGGGAGGCATCTCGTCGAGAAACGGATCGTTCTCGCCCATATCGAGCTCGCCGCGCTGCATGCGGTCCTTGAGCTGCTGATCGAGCCGGAAGGTCTCTTCCATCAGTTTCTGCTGGTCGCGCAGGATCTCCCCGAGTTTGTCGATCTGCTTGCGGGCTTCGCTGTTTTCCTGGCCCTGCTGGCCGCGCTGCGGCCGGCCGGCCTGCAGGTTGTTCATCATGCGCTGCAGTTCCGAGAGCATCTGCTGCGCCGCGTCGCGATTGCCGGAGCGGGCGAGATTCTCGATCTGGTCCATCATCCGCTCCAGATCCTGCTGGCGCAGCATGTTCTGCGCGTTCTGGTTCGGCTGCATCATCGGGGCGTTCTGCATGCGCTGGGCAAGCTCTGTCAGATAGTCCTGCATCGCCTTGCGCAGCTCGTCCATCAGCTTCTTGATCTCGTCGTCCGGCGCGTTGCGGTTCAAAGCGTCGGCAAGCTTCTGCTGAGCTTCACGCAGCTTGCGCTCGGCAAGCGAAAGGTCGCCGTCCTCCATGCCGAGGGCAATCTCCCAGAGATACTGGGCGGTATCCTTCAGCGCCTCGTCGCTCTTGGCGAGTTTCATGCGGGCCAAGGCGGATTCCAGCAGCAGGTAGTTGGTGAGCTTGGGAATCGTCTCCTCGGGACGGATGGTCAGCGCCTCGTTCAGCGCGATCGCCTGCGGCATCTTGCGGGTATCGAGCGCGAAAACCTGCCGTTCCTCGGCGACGGCTGCGGCAAGCGGCTCGTTGAAGGGCCGCGACGGCAGCCTCATGTCGTGGGGCGGGCTGCGGCCGGTCTGGCCGGCGGCGTCCCTGGCGACAAGCGTCACGCGGACGCGCTTGCCGGCAAGCGGATGTTCGGTCAGGTTCCGGCTGGTCACGCCCTTGGCGTCGCGGGCGTTGCGGCGGGGAATATCCAGCCGGTATTCCGGCAGCGGATAGAGCGGCGTGGCGGACGGATCGACTTCGACCGGAACGATCTCCGCATGAGCCTCCTGGACGCCGTAATCGTCCTTGACGGTGAAGCCGATCTCGAGCGCGCCGTTGACGCTCGCCTTCGGCATGCCGTCGAAGGCGATCTCAGGCGCCTTGTCGGGCAGCACGTCGAAGCTCCAGCGGCGACCGTTGACTTCGAGGGCGCCGTTTTCCTCGAGCTTCATCACATGCGTCTGCGCGACAAGGGCATTGTTGGCGGGTGCCCCTGTCGTCGACTGATCGCCGGCGGATGCGGTTGCCTGCTGCGGCTTTGTATCGGCTTGCACGGCGATATCCCGCGCCTCGCCGTTTGCCTTGCGGAACACGACCTTTTCGGCCGTCTTTCCGCCGCTGACGCGCACAGTGAGACCGGAAAACTGCGGGATGCCGATCGGCGCCTGTTCGCTGCCGTCGGCGGTCAGATAAACCGGCGCGCGACCGGTATAGGAGGGTGGTGTCACCCAGGCGTCTATGCGCACGGCCGGATCGACCCTCACCTGTTCCGGGGCCGCCTGCAATGCGTCGCGGATCGAGCCGCCGTTGATCGACAGCGAATAGCCAAAGGCGGTGACCAAAAGCAGCGCCGGAACGGCGCGAAGGGCGAAACGATCGTGCGCGGCAATATTCGGCCTTGGCATGCCTGCATCGAGCGCTGCGATCTTTTCAGCCATGCGCACCTGGTGCTCGCGCCAAAGGGCTTGGGCATAAGGTGTATCGAAGGCCGGTTCATCTTCCTGGACGGTGACCGGCTGGTGTGGCAGGCCGTTGCGTTCTTCCAGCAGGCGGTCGGCCTCGG
Organism: Rhizobium aethiopicum; assembly: GCF_900094625.1. Taxonomy (GTDB): domain Bacteria; phylum Pseudomonadota; class Alphaproteobacteria; order Rhizobiales; family Rhizobiaceae; genus Rhizobium; species Rhizobium aethiopicum. The sequence continues at coordinate 239,770 of NZ_FMAJ01000010.1, forward strand.
CGACTTTCGGCCAGCGCAGAATGCGGAGGGGAAGGAGGGCAACGATCAAGCCGAGAGCGAAGGCGATCAGCAAAAGAATGCGCAGCCAGTCGGGCACGCTGCGGAAGACGCCGAACCAGGAGGCGGAGAGATAAAAGGCGACGACCGACAGCACCGGCAACAGCGGCGGCAGCAGCTGCTCACAAAAGAGCACGATGCGCGCCAGCAGGCGTTTCGTCGTCACCAGCCGGGCAAGCGCAGGGCGGAGCGCAAATGCACCTTTCTTCTGCCTTGAGGGGCTTGTCATCGGTCCGGTCTCCGCGATCTGGTGTTCTGGAACAGAGGGCGCTTCCGGCGATTGCGGGGCAATACGCTCATGAACGAAAGGATAACACTCTTTGTGGCGAAGGCGAGGGCGAGCGGGCGGTAATACCGCCTTTTCACGTTTATTCGCCAAAAAGTGATGTTGCTGTTCAGTCGAGCCAGGCTGGAACGGAATCGAGGCTGATCAGCTCGGCATAGGTTCTGCGCGGACGAATCGCATGGAAATCGCTGCCCTTGACCAGAACTTCGGGCACCAGCAGGCGGCTGTTATAGGTGCCGGCCTGAACGGCCCCGTAGGCGCCGGCCGTGCTAACAGCGATCAGGTCGCCGGGTTTCGGCATGGCCATCTCGCGGTCGAGCGCCAGATAATCGCCGGTCTCGCAAACGGGCCCGACGACGTCGGCGCGGATGCGCGGCGCGTTCGCCGCTGAGATCGTTACCGGACGGATCTCGTGATAGGCCTCGTAGAGCGTCGGGCGGATGAGATCGTTCATTGCGCCATCAACGATGACGAACGTCTTCTCGCCGCCGTCCTTCACATAGAGGACTTCGGTCACCAGGATGCCGGCATTGCCGACGATCAGCCGGCCCGGCTCGGTGACGATCTTGCAGTCCAGACCGCGCAGCTGGTTCTTGACGATCGCCGCATAGGCGTCCGGCAGCGGCGGCGGATTGTTGTCATCCTTGTAGGGGACGCCGAGGCCGCCGCCGATATCGACGTGATGAATGGTGTGGCCGTCGGCGCGTAGCGTCGCGACGAGGTCGCGCAGCAACTTGAAGGCATCGTCGAACGGCTGCAGCTCGGTGATCTGGCTGCCGATATGCATGTCGATGCCGGTGACCTCGATGCCGGGCAGCTTGGCGGCATGGGCGTAGATGGCGCGGGCGCGCTCCCAGGAGATGCCGAACTTGTTTTCCTTCTTGCCGGTCGAGATCTTCGAGTGCGTCCTGGCATCGACGTCGGGATTGATGCGGAACGAGACAGGCGCCTTTTTACCGGCGCTGACGGCGCGCTGATTGAGGATTTCGAGCTCGGGTTCGGATTCGACGTTGAAGCAATAGATGCCGGCTTCGAGAGCGAAATCCATTTCGGATGGGGTCTTGCCGACGCCTGAAAACATGATGCGGCTGGCCGGAATGTCGGCCGCGAGCGCGCGGCGCAGCTCCCCTTCCGAAACAACGTCGATGCCTGCGCCGAGGCGGCCGAGCGTCTTCAGCACCGCCTGGTTCGAATTCGCCTTCATCGCATAGCAGACCATCGAGTCCATATCGGCGAAAGCCTCCGAGAAGACCCGGTAATGGCGTTCCAGCGTCGCGGTGGAATAGACGTAGAAAGGCGTGCCGACCGCCTTGGCGATCTCGGGAACGGGAACATTTTCGGCATGCAGGACGCCGTCGCGGTACTCGAAGTGGTTCACGGGCTTATGCCTTAAAGAAGAGGATCGAGAAGGAAGGGCTTGTCAACGGTTCCCGGCTGTTTCGTCGGCTTGGAAACGTCACCTTCCTTGGTTGCCGCAGCACTCGGCGGATCGAGATCACCCTTGCGTCCGCATCCGGCAACGGCAAGGCCGACGACGGCGAGAACCACCGTCAGGCGGATGAGATGCGGCAAGCTCTTCTGCATGGATATCCTCTTGTGCGGCTATGATGGACATCTTCATAGCGAAGTTTATCCGCCTTGTGCACCCCGATTGTTGGGCGCTCCTCCCACGTCGACGGGAAGGACGAGGCGGGTTTTCACCCCGCAATTTCTCAGTTGCGGGCGCGCCAGAAGGCAATCTGCCTGCGCACTTCGGAGGGCGCCGTGCCGCCGAAGCTCTTGCGGCTGGCGACGGAGGCTTCCACGGTCAATATGTCGTAAACCTTGTCGGTTATCGCCGAATGGATAGCCTGCAGGTCGGAGAGCGGCAGCTCGGCGAGATCGCAGCCTTTGCTCTCGGCGAGCGCCACGGCGCGGCCGGTGACGTGATGGGCATCGCGGAAGGGCAGGCCGGCTTCGCGCACCAGCCAGTCGGCGAGGTCGGTCGCCGTCGAAAAGCCGGAGCCGGCCGCCGCCTTCATGCGCGCCGTGTTGACGGTCATGTCGCGCACCATGCCGGTCATGGCGGCGATCGCCAGTTCCAGGCTTTCGGCCGCGTCGAAGACCTGTTCCTTGTCCTCCTGCATGTCCTTCGAATAGGCGAGGGGCAGGCCTTTCATGATCGTCAGCAGTGCCACCAGCGAGCCGTTGATGCGGCCGGTCTTGGCGCGCACCAGTTCGGCCGCATCGGGGTTTTTCTTCTGCGGCATGATCGAGGAGCCGGTCGAGAAGGCGTCGGACAGGCGCACGAAGCCGAATTGCGGGGTCGACCAGATGACGATCTCTTCTGCCAGACGCGACAGATGCATGCCCGTAATCGCGGCGATCGCCAAAAATTCGATGGCGAAGTCGCGGTCGGAGACCGTGTCGATGGAGTTGCGGGTCGGCTCGCGGAAGCCCAAAGCCTTCGCCGTCATGTGGCGGTCGATCGGGTAGCCCGTGCCGGCAAGGGCGGCGGCGCCGATCGGGCTTTCGTCCAGGTGCTCGATAGCGTGGCGCACGCGCGAGCGGTCGCGGCCGAACATTTCGACATACGCCATGCAGTGATGGCCGAAGGTGACAGGCTGGGCGGTCTGCAGGTGGGTGAAGCCCGGCATGACGCTTTCGGCGTGTTCCTCGGCGCGGTCGAGGAAGGCGGCAATCAGGCCGGTCAGCATCTTCTCGGTCTTCTCGAGCTCTTCCTTCACCCAGAGGCGAAAGTCGAGCGCCACCTGGTCGTTGCGCGAGCGGGCGGTGTGCAGCCGGCCGGCGGCCGGTCCGATCAGCGTCGCCAGCCGCGCCTCGATATTCATGTGGATGTCTTCGAGCCGGCGCGAGAATTCGAAATTGCCGCTTTCGATCTCTGACAGGATCGTGTTTAGCCCGTGAACGATCTTGTCCTTATCGTCTGATGAAATGATCCCCTGATGGGCGAGCATCGTCGCATGGGCGATGGAACCGCGGATATCCTGCGCGAATAGCTTCTTGTCGAAACCGATCGAGGCATTTATCTCCTCCATGATCGCGTCCGGGCCGGAGGCGAAGCGCCCACCCCACATCTGGTTGGAGGATTTGGTGTCCGTGTTGCTCTCGGCCATGGAAGATGTCCGTCCTGGAGAATGAAATGACGACGAAAAAACCCTTCGGCCTGCCGTCCGTAAAACTGATCGCAATCGCCGCCGTCGCAGGCGTTGTTGCTGGTGCGGCAGCGGTATACGTGAAGGAGACGGGGATTGGCAATGGCGTCGGTGATAGCGCTTCGGCCGAATGCCCGCTTGCGAAGGAGCGCGCCGCCAATCTGGCGCCGCTCATGAAGGGGCAGGTGGCCGCCATGGTTGCCGCCAACGAGCCGCGCAAGCTGAGCGCGGTTACCTTCAACGGACCGGACGGCAAACCGCTGAAGCTCGATCATTTCGCCGGCAAGACCGTGCTTCTCAATCTTTGGGCGACCTGGTGCGTTCCCTGCCGCGAGGAAATGCCGGCGTTGAATATGCTCGAAAAGGAGATGGGCAGCGAGAAGTTCGAGGTCGTCACCGTCAATATCGACAGTGGCGACGATGAAAAGCCGAAGACGTTCCTCGCCGAGACCGGCGTCGACGCGCTGCAGCTTTACCGCGACAACACGATCGGCGTCTTCAACAGCTTGAAGAAGGAAGGTCTCGCCTTCGGTCTGCCGGTGACGCTGCTGCTCGACGATGAAGGCTGCCTGATCTCTGCCATGAACGGACCTGCCGCCTGGGACAGCGAAGATGCAAAGGCGCTGATCAAGGGTGTGATCGGCTCCTGAGTGCGCTCAGGAGTCGCCATCTCCTCTTATGAGGAACACGCCCGCAATTCCGATCAGGACGCAGCATTGCAGCAGGAACATGGGTGTTTCGGTCGACATGGCGTTTCCTCCCGTTCTTGGCAAGGAAAGCATTTAGCGGGCGTCCGGTCGATTCGCCCTTTCTGATGACGCCCGTTTACCGCGTCGGGACGGGCACTTCGCCGCGATAGTCATAGAAGCCGCGGCCGGACTTGCGTCCGAGCCAGCCGGCTTCGACATATTTCACCAGCAGCGGGCAGGGGCGGTATTTCGAGTCCGCCAGGCCGTCATGCAGCACCTGCATGATCGACAGGCAGGTGTCGAGGCCGATGAAATCGGCGAGCTGCAGCGGTCCCATGGGATGGTTGGCGCCGAGCTTCATTGCCGTATCGATGGCGTCGACTGTGCCGACGCCTTCGTAGAGCGTATAGATCGCCTCATTGATCATCGGCAGCAGGATGCGGTTGACGATGAAGGCCGGGAAGTCCTCTGCGACGGTAACGGTTTTTTCCAGCGAGCCGACGAACTCCTTGGCGGCGCTGAAGGTCTTCTCGTCGGTGGCGATGCCGCGCACTAGCTCGACCAGTTTCATCACCGGCACCGGGTTCATGAAATGTATGCCCATGAAGCGCTCGGCACGGTCGGTGGCGGCAGCAAGCCGTGTGATGGAAAGTGAAGAAGTGTTGGTGGCAAGCAGCGCCTCCGGCTTCATCACCGGGCAGACCTGGGTATAAATCTTGCGCTTGACGCTTTCGTCCTCGGTGGCCGCCTCGATGACGAGATCGGAGGGAGCGAGATCGTTGACATCGGCGGAGCCTGATATGCGCGACAAGGTCGCCTTGCGTTCCTCATCGGTCATCTTGCCATTCGTCACCAAGCGGGCGAGATTGCCGTTGATCGTGGCGAGGCCGGATTCGATGCGGTCCTGCGAGAGATCGTAGATGTGAACCCGATAACCTGCGGCGGCCGAAACATGCGCGATGCCGCAGCCCATCTGGCCGGCACCGATTATACCAATATTCTTCAACACCGCATTCATCTCCAAACCCCCGCTCGGCAGTCGCCCCCGCGTTGCCGCATTATATTAGCAATACTGCCGGACGAAAGGTCGCCCGGCAGCAGTAGTAGTAGCCCGATAAAAGACAATTTTCCAGTCATTCGCAAGTGCGAAAGAAAGGTGAAGCGCTTACTCAGAGCGCCTTTTGCAATTCCGGCAGTGCGTCGAAGAGATCGGCGACGAGGCCGTAATCGGCGACCTGGAAGATCGGCGCCTCCTCGTCCTTGTTGATGGCGACGATGACCTTCGAATCCTTCATGCCGGCGAGATGCTGGATGGCGCCGGAGATGCCGCAGGCGATATA
>NZ_FMAJ01000043.1 GCF_900094625.1 Rhizobium aethiopicum
ACGCTCAACCGCCGCCAGATTGCCAGTCTCGCCGGGGTCGCTCCCCATCCCAAAGACAGCGGCAAGGCCAGCTGGCACCGCAGCACCACCGGCGGAAGACGCCAAATCCGACCCGCGCTCTTCATCGCCGCTCTCGCCGCCTGCCGTGGCGACAACCCGCTAGCAACCGCCTACAAGGCGCTGCTCAAAGCTGCAAAACCCAAACGCGTGGCTCTTACCGCTATCATGCGCAAGATCATCACCATCGCAAATGCCCGCGTCAGAGATGCCATGCGCCAGCAAAATGAAAATCAGGCCGCACTCCTCTTAAACTGACTTGGTGAGAGGCCGATCAAGCCGATGACCATGGCAAAGGCCCGGGCGCTGCTCCAGCGTTCCTCGCCCAGCAATATTCCAAAGCCGAGAAGAGCGAGCGGTGTCAGCGACATTTCGATCACGGCGGCTGTACCGGATGCAACGAACTGCATACCCCAAAACAGCGGGCCGTAGCAGAGTGTGATCATCAACAGGCTAGCAATGATAATTCGGCCCAAATCCCGCCTGGCCAAAAACCTTCTGCGGCCGGAACACAGAGACCATCCGAAGAGCAACAAGCCGGCGCAGAGAAACCTCGTAGCCGCAAATACCATCGGCGACACGGTTTGGATACCGGTCTTCACGGCGATCCAGGTCAGACCCCAGACGAGGCAAAGAATGAGGAACTTGATGAGATTCTTGCGAGGAGACATAAAGCGAGCCTTGTTTTGTAACGTGTAAAGTCCATTTATAGCGTTACAATCTCGCGACCGGCTCTTTGTTCCGTACCATGGCCTCATCGATTTTCGACATGCGTCTGAGTGGCGGGCATCCCGCTCTTGATCTGGTAAACACCGTCGACAGCCGCCGTGGCCGTCAGGGGCCGGATTTCCTGCGGTCGTTCGATGACGTGTTGGGGTTCACTGAAAGGCTTCAGCTTATCGACGCCGGAGGATTGGCACGCTTGAGGAAACGCGCGACCGCTGATCCCGGCAAGGCCACGGACACCCTGATGCGCATGCTCGAGTTGAGAGAAGCCATCTACTCCCTGTTCCTTGCAGAGGACTCCGAAGCACCCTACCCTGACGAAGCATTGCGCACTGTGGTCGAGACAGCCCGAGCGGGCCGCGCGAGGCAGATCCTCATTAAGGCAGATGAGAACTTCGTCTGGACATTACCCTTTGACCGTCTGCCTGATGCTTTTTACCCATTCGCTATTGCTGCTACCGATCTATTGACCAGCCGGAGCGATCGCCGACGCGTGCGCGAGTGCAAGGGCGAAAATTGCGGCTGGCTCTTTCTTGATCGCTCAAAGAACGGTCGAAGACAATGGTGCTCGGAGGCAAGTTGCGGGGTGCACAGCCGGGTGAGGCGTTTCCGCGCGCGCTCCGGCCACGGTTTATGATCGAGGTAAGGCCGCCAAGAACGTCTTGAGCGCAAATCACGATCGTGCCGAAGATGCGACCGTGGGCTGTCTATCGTGGCGTCCGACGTCGTCCATCACGACATGGCCCTCACGCACGACTTTTTATCTTTGATGCTTGGGGTCAGACGTTCAGGGGGACCGTTCAACTGCACATTCTGGAGGGCATGCACGCAATCAAGTCGACGCGAGGCAACGCGCGAATTTTAAACCGGCAGATACTCCTGGATGTTGCCGGCGCGTCATACGGGGCCCCCGAGGCAGAATACGACCGCCTGATTGGTTCGAACCGGTCAATCGACGAGCGGCCGGCAAGACTTAGGGGGATTGGGTGGAAATGAGATTTTCAATAAAGCAACTTCATGCTGCCGGACAAAAAAGCCCCCGCCAAGGCGGGGACAAGTTCGTTGACGAAGAAGAGGATCACACGGAACGTCCGTGCTCTCCTGCCGCCAAAACGAAAGAGTGATCGGTCCGGTTCCGGTACGGTGTTGGACAGAGGAAATTCCTCTAGTCGCATCAGAATCTTCCCTCGAGCATCCCGAAGGTCTTCTGTCGATATTCAGAAGCAAAATGCCCCGCAAGAAGCTACGGGGCATTTTGTGATCAAAGGCGCCCAAACGCGAGGAGGGGCGCCAGGATAGTAGGATGACATGGTTCCGAGGATATTCAATTAGCCTTAACTTGCTAATCTAGTTGTTGAATTATGTCGCTCTGAGTTCAACTCGATTGATAATGTCCGGCCCAGCGTCCCTGAAGGTAGTTACGCGGCGGGTAATCGGCCACATAGTCATGGCGTCCGCATCGAATGGCTTCATCAGGTCGGAGGGATCCGGCTCGGGGGATAGCCAGCGATCATAGTCTTTCTGTTGGAGGACAACCGGCATCCGGTCATGGATCGCCGCCATCATCTGATTCGGTGCGGAGGTGACAATGGCGAAGTTACGAATGTCTAACCCGACGGGGTGGTGCCAGATTTCCCATAGGCCTGCCAAAGCGAAGGGCGCTCCATCCTTCATGGCGATGGCATAAGGTTGCTTGTTTTGGTTGGTCCCGGAGAGTCTTTCCCACTCGAAGAAGCCAGTGACGGGGATAAGGCAGCGGCGCGACCTGTAAGCCCCCTGGAACAGCTTATGCGCAGCGATGTCTTCGCGACGAGCGTTGATCAATGGCGGACGCCGGCCCGGCTTCAACCATGTTGGCAGAAACTCCCATCGAGCTGGTGCAAAGACTGGCCTAGACAGGTTCGATCCCCCTACGATGTCGCGGACAATGATCGGGTAAACTTGGGTAGGGAAGCCGTTGTAACGAGGAGGTGGTCGTTCAAACTGTCAATTGCGCCGGGTCGGCGAATGGGAAATGGTGGATCAATTCATTTGGGGATGAATTGAGGTATATGCGGCGACACATGCCGAACTCCATGCGGGAACCAATTCACGGGATATGTTTATCCGCGCGAACGCGTCAAGTTCTCGGCCGAACTTGTTTCTGGATACGAGTTGCCTGGCCAGCCGCGTATGCTCGTGCGAATTCCTCTTTAAGAAATTCCTTTTCGTGCCTTTCGCTATGTTCGACCACAGATACGACCCACAGACCGTTTCGTTCGAAGATAGTAACAGCATTCTCGATCATGGCTCATCCTCTAAGTGCCCTGCTGCTACCCACCGAGCCAATACCCTCTATTATATCGCGAAACCCCTGCATGTCGAATTCAGCGCATGACAGTGGTTCTTTCGAAGTCGTGCTAGTCACACCAATCAATGCGTCGCTTCGGGCTCCACATTCTCGCAAGTCCCTCCTGCAGCAGCCTCTTGCCGATTTCTTCGCCGTTCGCTCGATAGATGTTTACGAGCGGCCGGTGCGATTGTGTTTTGTCCACCGCGCCGCTGAAGACGACCCGCAAGCCCTTTTCAGCCAAGAGCTCTTTCAGCCTGCCCTTGGCGATCAGCGCCAGCTTCCGTTCCTTGAGGCACTTCGCGTTGCTCCCGATCTCCGGCGTGTCGATGCCAGAGGCAAACGGAACACCTTCCCCCAGCAGTCGCATGTTCTGCCCGTCGCATTTCACGGTGTCGCCGTCGACGGCGGTGAGCGATGCGCACAGTATCAATCCAGCAATCATTGAACGGTCGTCCTACCTTCCGCAGCCTCGAGCTTCCGTCTCAGCGCCTGTTCCTGTCGAAAGATTTATGCGGGAAATGCTCAAAGCACCACCATCGTGTCGCCACGGCGGCCGAGGGGCTTTTTCCCCAGCTTCCCCAATTGTCGCAGCCTTGGTGCTCGCAATAATGGACGTAGAGGTCTGGCGCCTTCGGAGACCTGTCGATGTCGCTCATTTGACCTCCCGGAATTGCCAGCCCATTTTGGGCTTCGGCCAACCGTTCCTCGCTGCGCGAAAATCAGCGTAGGCTTCGGCTTTCTTCCTCGCTTCCATGACGCCCGTCGCCCAGACGGTAATTCGCAGCCGGCCGGCTCTGAGGACGAAACGGCGTCCGCAGAGCTGCTTGCCCGCCGTGTATCCGGCACGAAAACAAGCGCGCTTCGTCGACAGACATTCGGCCATCATACTCACTGACCAACCGCTTGGCGACGACAGGCTCGCAGCCAGGTGGCGACCTCCAAGAGAAGCAAACCGCCTTCGCCGCTCTATCTCTTTGTTTGAGCTCCGGTTGTTTTTGTGAAATCGGCTAGGCGCTGTGCCCGCGTTCTGGATGCCTCAAGCTTCTACCGTAGTACACATGATCGGTTAACCACAACCTGCGATAAATGCGGGCGGGTAGTGGCGTCAGGTCCATCGTGGATTATTGTTGGATCAACCAAAGGTAGATGCCCCGGCGTGGCACACGGCGGGAGATGCCGTAGGGCTTGGACCAATCGCATACAGCAGGAGGCTTAGATGGACCCTTTGACAGTCACGCTCGGAGATCAGATCGCGGCGCCGCGCGGCGAAATACCAATCGGAACCAGCATGCAATCGAACCAGTGGGCAATCAGCGCAAACGAGTTGTACGTCCTTGTGATGCAGACGGACGGAAACCTGGTGTTGTACCAAGTCGCAGGCCCACCACCCGTAGCCAATTCAAGCTTTCAGGGCTTCCCGTACTGGGCGTCGGGAACAAATCTTGGCGTCGCCGCTCGCTTCGAAGTGCAGACCGACGGCAACCTGGTCATCTATGACGGTACAGATCTGTTATGGGCTGTTTACAATACAAACAACGCCTCACCGGGTTACCTGGCAGTCCAGGACAACGCCAACCTGGTCTTCTACGACACTTCGGGCGCGGCGTTCTGGGCGACGAACACGGCTGTCGATATTCCGGCGTTGATGCCAAGGCTGGAGAATGGCGCAACCGGCCGATTTGATTTCTTCAACGTATCCGCATGGCACAGCCTCAACAATGAAGGCGACAATGGCGCCACCCCGACGGTCACCATGAACTCGAGCACGCTACTGATTCAAGGCGGCTTCCAGTGGAAGCACTATTCGATCGGATCAGGCGAAGGCTCCATCAGCATCGAAGTCGCGCTGTCAGGTGCCCTCACATGCGTGGTGACGGCATCGGTCATCGGCGCACCTTTCTCGGAAATCGGTTTCTCAGCGTCGGGCACCTGGCAGGCGACATTGGGAGACGAACCGGTGCTGACCTGCAACCTCGATAACGGCTGGTGGGTGAAAATTACCAATTTCAAGGGCGGCGGAAGCTGGTATCCGGGCGTCGAGATCGATTTCTCGGATAGCCAAAGCCTCTGTTTCGAGAACACGTCGGGCGACACCGCTTCGGTCGGCGTCGCCGCCGAGGCACGCCAGGCCGGCCCGAAACAGAAGGAATCCCGGATGGAGGCAAGCAATGGCTGACACGGCCGGACACACAAGAGCGGCATTCGAACGAGTGCGAACGATTCGCTCGCGAATGCATGAGGTCGCCGATCCCAGCATTCTGCATGGCGGTGTGTTTCGCTGGCCCCTGATGCGCCGGCCCGACGTGGAATCGATGCTCGACAGCGTGCAGAGGGACCCAGTTGAACCCCGGCATTGGCGGTGGCTCTACTCCGAATTGCATCGCGGCGCCATCGCGGGTGCGCCAGTGCCTTCGCCGGCGGAGATCGAGGCGCGCGCCGCACGCCACCGCGCGTGCGGTCTCATGCCGGTGGCGATAGCAAATATTCGCTACGGAACGCCGAGCCAAGCGTTTGCCGACGAACTGTCGCGCTTTGTGCGTGCTGGCGGCCCGTTGCCGACACCTCAATCAGGATCGCTCGAGGACAAGGCGGCATTCTTCGCCGCACCGCTGTGCAAGCAGGAATACGACATCCTTCGACTGCTCCCCGAACGCCACGACGGACTACAGGTGCGCTACGTTGTGCCAAGCGATCTCGTGATCGACAATACCGGCCTAACGCCGCGCGAGTTCGAGATCGATTTCGATGACAATACCGGCTATCGCAATGTAAAGCTCGACGAGCCGGTGGATGTCACGTATCCGAGCGCCGGTCACCGGTGCATTCGTGTGCGACTGGCCGGAGCCGGTCGCCATGCCACTGGTTGTCGGCTCACCATTGCCGAGCAAAGTGCACCGATACCGGACGAGACGTGGTCGCTTTATTCACCGATCACGTTCCAGGGTGTAACTGCGACCGGCTATGCATACGTGTTTTACGGCAGCGGCAACACGACACTAACAAATCCGCTGCTGATGGCCGAGGGTTTCCCCGGCGGCTACTCGATCAACACGTTGTGGAATATCTTCAACGAGCAAAACCTGGCCCAGGATCTGCTCGCACAGGGATACGATCTGGTACTGATCGGCTTCGACGACGGCATGACGTATGTCGAGGCCAATGCGGGCGTTGTAATGGCCGCGGTTCAGTATGCGATCAACACGACCTCGTCCGACACCGAGCTCGTCGTCGGCGGCGCCAGCATGGGCGGCCTCGTGGCCCGCTACGCACTCGCCTACATGGAGACCAACAACATTCCGCACCAGACCAGCTATTACGTTTCGTATGACACGCCGCACCTGGGTGCATCCGTGCCCGTCGGCGTGCAGGGCTTCATCCAGAGTGTCTGGCTCTATACACAGGATGGATCGGTGGAGGCGCCGGCGGCGCTGCTGAACAGCAACGCTGCCCAGGAAATGTTGATCTACTGGGTCAATGGGACGACCTACTCCGACATCACCACCGGTGTCTCTCCGCTGCGCGCCAACCTGTCGAACAATTTGTCGGCGAACGGCAATTTTCCCAAGCAGCCGACATTGCTCGGCGTTTCAAACGGCGCGACCGACGGCACGCTGAACGGGACACCGGCTTCCGATTACGTGCTCTCGGCGGAAGGCGGAATAGTGGCCAGATTGGGCCTGGCTGTGATGACGTCACCGGGGCTCACCGCCACCGTGTACGATGATGAAGGAAACAAGACCACGTTCCCCAATGCTGTGTGCCAGCTCACGCTCGAATTTCCCGGCGGCGGAGATACCTTCGTCACTGTTTGTGGAGAGGGTCAGCAAACACCCGAGTACGAATCTGCGCCGGGTGGAACGGACACGTTCTTCAGCACCCTCGGCAACGAGCTCGACAATGCCGGCTATCCGTCGACGATCAATTACGACTCGGCTTGTTTCGTGCCGACCATCAGCGCGCTGTCCCTGAGTTCGCTCGACGTGTACAGCAACGACGACCTGACCGGCAGCGTCGGCGATACGACGTCGGATCTGACAGCCTGGATCGGCAGTAACAACGACAAGCACGTCACGATCACCGCACAGACCGCGGCCTGGCTGCTGCAGCAACTCCCGTCAAAGGGGTCTCTGCGGGCAACAGCCGCACCGCCGACGACTCGCCGCGTCGAGCGGCTCGGCTGAGACCTCGGCCGAGCCTGCCGCCAAGCACGGGTGCTTTCGGACGCCATTGAAGTTGACACATCAGCTCGTGCAGAAACCGAAATTCTGCGACTACTTGCCCCCACTCATCGCTAAGAAATCGTGGGATGAAAGCGCGGGAGGCAGCATGTCTGACTTAACGTTGCCGCGAGAGAATTAGCGGGGGAGCGAGTTGTCATTCGCAGGCCCAATCGCCGCGTAGCCTGCTTGCGACAGATGCACATTCGACCCGACCAGCAAAATCCACTCTTGAGTGCTGGCGTGAATCAACGCGGCCTCCACTTCGTCCAAGCTGAGCCCTTTGTCGATTCCATAGTCGATGATGGTATCGACCGGCACGCACTCAGTGACCTTCATGGCGCGCATGGCCATGAAGTCCAGAACAAGGCAATTATAGGTGTTGGGGTTCACGGGGGCTCCTGTCGGCAGGACAGAGCAATCATCGCACGATTCCTGCCGATCGTGAAAGCAGTGAGGAAAGGAAGTGGGCTGCGCCGATGCCACATCTGGTGGACGGCCGCAAACGACCGGGGCCGCATTGAAACTCTGATGAGATCGGCTCGGAGCCGCTTTTAGCCTTCGCGAGTTTTGACTTGACTCCCAAAACGTTTTGGAGAATCTTTTTCTTGCTTGGGAGGCAGATCTTGGCCAATCTCAAACAGCTCGCGCAATCCTTGGGACTGTCCATCACCACGGTGTCGCGTGCGCTCGACGGCTATGCCGATGTGTCGGCCTCCACGCGCGAACGGGTTCGTGAGGCTGCCGATGAGGTCGGCTACCGGCCGAATGCGTCGGCCCGGCGCCTGCGCCGGCAACGCGCCGAGCTCGTTGCGGTCACCCTGCCGAGCGATCCTGGCCATATCGGCCCTCCGCATTTCCTCGATATTTTGTCCGGCTGTGCCGAACACCTTGCTGCTGCCGGCCTCAACCTGGTGATTGCGCCGGTGCCGCGCGGCGATAGCGAACTCGACATCTGCCGCCGCTTCGTCGATGGCCGCCGCGTCGACGCCATGCTTCTCGTCCGCACCAAGCGGAAGGACGAGCGCGTCGAGTTTCTGCAGGCGCGCGGCATTCCCTTCGTCACCAACGGCCGCACGGAAAGCCTGGCGCCCCATCCCTATATCGACGGCGACGGCTTTGCCGGCTTCCGGGCAGCGACGCTGCGCTTCCATGCCGCCGGCCACCGCCGTATCGGCCATATCGCCGGGCCGCAGGAATATTACTTCGCACATGACCGCTGCCGTGGCTGGCGGGCGGCGATGGAGGAATGCGGCCTAGCGACCGACCTCTGTGCCGAAGGCGCGCCGTTGGAACAGGGCGGTTATCTCGCGGCGTTGGAACTTCTTCGCCAACCATCGCGTCCAACCGCACTCGTCTGTACCACGGACGAAATGGCGATCGGGGCGCTGAGGGCGCTACGCGAGGTCGATGGCGGCAACCAGATCAGCATTGTCGGCCATGATGACCTGCCGATGGGCGCCTTCACAAGCCCGCCGCTCTCGACCATGCGCATGACCGGCAAAAACCTCGGCGCGAGCTTCGCCTCGTTGCTGTTGCGCGCCATTGCCGGGGAGCCCGCCGCAGAACTCCAGGAGCTTCACGCGATTGAATTCGTCGATCGCGACAGCCATCGTCGTCCCGCCAAGGCGGCATAGACAGAAGTGCATTTCAAATAAAGAACAATGAAGGAGGAGAAGATGAAACATATCATGTCATTTGGAATTCTTGCTTCCACCGTGCTGGCCTTCGCCTCGCCTGTGCTTGCCCAGACGGTTTTCGTGTCTACCCAGCTCCGTCCGATCGAAGAGGCGACCGTCGTCCGCGAGGAGCTGTTGAAGGATGTCGGCTCGGTTGATTACGTAGTCGAGGAGCCGCCGCAGTTTGCTGTCCGCATGGAGGCCGAACGGCAAGCCGGTAAGCGCACCGTCAGTCTCGTCGGTGCGCTGCATGGGGAGCTCTCGCCACTTGCCGATAAGGACACGCTCGCGCCACTCGACGATCTCGCCAAGAAGCTCGCAGCAAGCGGCATGCCGCAGTCGTTGCTCGACCTTGGCAAGCTCGGCAAGCCGACCCAGCAGTACATCCCGTGGATGCAGGCGACCTATGTGATGGCTGCCAAGAAGGAAGCGCTGCAATACCTGCCGGCTGGCGCCGACGTGAACGCGCTGAACTACGATCAGCTGATCGAGTGGGGCAAGAATATGCAGGAGGCGACGGGCCAGCCGCAGATCGGTTTCCCGGCCGGCCCGAAGGGGCTTATGGCGCGTTATTTCCAGGGCTATTTCTATCCGTCCTTCACGGGCGGTGTCGTGCGGACCTTCCAGAGCGCCGATGCGGCCGCCGGGTGGGAGAAGCTAAAGACGCTTTGGGCCTATGTGACACCGAACTCCACCAGCTACGATTTCATGCAGGAGCCGCTCGCTGCCGGTGAAGTCATGGTCGCCTGGGACCACATCGCCCGGCTGAAGAATGCCATTTCCGCCGCGCCGGATGATTATGTGGTCTTCCCCGCTCCCGCCGGTCCCAAGGGTCGCGGCTACATGCCAGTCGTTGCTGGTCTCGCCATTCCGCAGGGCGCGCCCGACAAGGCCGGTGCAGAAAAGATCATCGAGCACCTTTCCATGCCGGACACGCAGCTCCTGACCGCCTCCAAGGTTGGCTTCTTTCCAACCCTGAACGTCAAGCTGCCGCCGGATCTCGACGCCGGCGTCGCCCTTCTCGCTGGTGCGGTCACCGCCACCCAGGCGTCCAAGGACGCTATCATCTCGCTGCTTCCAGTCGGTCTTGGCGACAAAGGCGGTGAGTTTAATAAGGTCTACATGGACAGTTTCCAGCGCATCGTGCTGCAGAACGAGCCCGTTGCAGACGTGCTGAAGACCCAGGGCGCCACGATGGCCAAGCTGATGACCGACACGAAAGCTGCCTGCTGGGCGCCTGATGCCAAGAGCGACGGCCCCTGCCCGGTCGAATAAATCCGCCCGAGACGCGTCCGGGCGGAGTGCCCGGGCGCTCTTTCAACCCTCTGCTCATCGAGGCAGAAGCCGATGACCAATAGCCGACCCTGGATTCCCTACCTGCTGATCCTGCCATCCGTCGCCTTTCTCGCGCTGCTGTTTGTGGTGCCGCTGGTGCAGACGATCTGGTTGGCGGTTTCGGACAATGGCGCGCCGTCGCTAGCGAATGCCGAGCGCATGGTAACCGACATCAATTTCACGCGCTCGGTGAAGAACACCTTCCTGCTGACGATCGCGGTCGTGCCGGTGCAGATCGCCATTGCGCTTGCCATGGGCACAATGGTCGCCAAGGTCGGCCGCGGGCGCGAGACGATCCTGTGGATCTGGACAATCCCGCTCGGCATCTCCGATCTCGCCGCCGGTCTCGTCTGGCTGTCGATCCTGCAGAATACCGGCTATCTGAATTCGCTGCTCTTCGGCCTCGGTATTATCAGCAGGCAGGCAAGCTGGCTTTCCTACCAGACCCCGGTCGCGCTCTTCATCGCGATTGCGGTTGCCGAAATCTGGCGCGGCACGGCCATCGTCATGGTCATCATCGTTGCCGGTCTCAATCAGGTTCCGAAGGAATTCAGGGAAGCTGCTGAAATCTTCGGTGCAGGTCCGTGGACACGCTTCTGGCGGATCACCCTGCCACTGATCCGCCCGGCTCTGCAATCGGCGCTGATCCTGCGCACCGTGCTCGCCTTCGAGGTCTTCGCGGTCGTCTATGCGCTCGGCGGCCGCAATTTCCCGGTTCTCGTCGGCGAGGCCTACAACTGGCAGAACCAGAACCAGAACTATGGCGTCGCCGCGGCCTACGCGGTGCTGATCATGATCATCTCGCTTGCGGCGACGCTCATCTATCTGAAGGCCCTGAAGATCGATCCGGAGCGCCTGCCATGACCACGGATACCATCAGCACGACCAAGGACATCCCCAACGCTGCCGGCTTCGTCTCCTCGCGCCGCTGGCTGTTGTGGAGTGGCATCGTCGCGCTCTGCGCCTGGGTGCTGGTGCCGATCTATCTGGTCGCGCTCGGCGCGCTCGGCGGTCGCCAGGGCGTCTATGTCTGGCCGAAGACCGGCCTTCCCACGGGCATTTCGCTCGAGCCCTTCCTTCTCTTCTTGAAGACCGAAGGCGTCGTCCAGTCCTTTCTCAATTCGCTGGGTGCTGCAGGTATCACAGTCGCCTTGTCCATCCTGCTCGGCGCGCCTGCCGGTTATGCGCTCGCCCGCTACGAGTTTCACGGCAAGGACAGCTACAGGCTTCTGGTGCTGCTGACCCGCGCCTTCCCACTGGCGATCCTGGCATTGCCGCTGACGGTCTCCTTCATTCGGCTCGGCCTCTACGATACCATCCTCGGCGTCGGCCTCATCCATACGGTCCTGGCGCTGCCTTTCGCGGCACTCGTCACGCAGGGCATTTTCCTCGGCGTGCCCAAGGAGTTGGAGGAAGCCGCCTGGGTGTTCGGCTGCACCCGCATCCAGGCCTTCTTCAAGGTGGTGGCACCCTTGGCGCTTCCCGGCATCGTCGCAACCGCGGTCTTTGCCTTTGTCATCTCGTGGAACGAGGTCTTTGCCGCCTCGGTGCTGACAGTGCGCAACCGCACGCTGACCGCCTACCTGCTGACGGTGCTGTCGGAAAGCCCGATGCATTATCGCTTTGCCGGGGGCCTGATGCTCATCCTTCCCTCGGTTGTCTTCATCTTCGCAGTCAGACGTTACCTCTTCGCGATCTGGGGCATTTCCTCCAAATAACGGGACCAGAGCTATGGCCAATATTGTCATCGACCGCATCCACAAGAGCTTCGGAGCCTTCCAGGCGCTGAAAGAGGTCTCGCTGACGATCAACGACGGCGAATTCGTCTCGCTGCTCGGTCCGTCCGGCTGCGGCAAGACCACGCTGCTGCGCATCATCGCCGGCCTCGAAACAGCAACATCGGGAGATGTCCGTATCGGCGACCAGTCGGTGATCGGCTTGCCTCCCAAGGATCGTGGCCTTGCGATGGTCTTCCAGAACTATGCGGTCTTTCCGCATATGACGGTCTATGAGAATGTCGCCTTCGGGCTGCGGATGCAGAAGGCCGACGACGCACGCGTGAATGCGCAAGTCGAGAAGGCCGCAGGCCTGTTGCATATCGAGCAATATCTCGACCGCTACCCGAACAAGCTTTCCGGTGGCCAGCGCCAGCGCGTCGCGGTCGCCCGTGCCCTTGCCGTCGAACCAAAGGTTCTCCTCATGGACGAGCCACTTTCGAACCTCGACGCGCTGCTGCGCCTCGAAATGCGCACCGAGCTCAAGACCGTACTGCAAGCGGCGGGTACCACGACGATCTATGTCACCCACGACCAGACGGAAGCCATGGGCCTTTCCGACCGCATCGCCGTCATGCATGGCGGCGTGGTCGAGCAGGTCGGCCACCCGGTCGAGATCTACAGCCACCCGGCAACACGGTTCGTCGGCGGCTTCATCGGCAACCCGCCGATGAACTTCATCCAGGTCCCGGTTTCGAATGGTCAGGTGGCGGCGGGCTCCGAACAGCTTGCCGCGCCACAGGAATCCGGCGATCAAATCATCCTGGGCCTGCGCGGCGAGGCCGTCGAACTCGCGCCGCTGCCACAGGGCCTCGAAATGAGAGTGCGTGTTGCCGAGCCGATGGGATCGCACCTGCTTTTGACCGGCTCGATTCACGACCAGCCGGTGCGTGTCATCCTGCCGGCCTCGGAAACCGTGAGGAGCGGCGACACGATCGGTCTGAAGCTCGACCAGAAGCGCATCACCTGGCTTTCTCCCGAAAGCGGCAAGTCCTTTCCGGCCGCTTTGGCCTAAGAAGACCGGAGTATCCGAAATGAACGTGCATATCGACCAGGCGAAGCGCATTCTCGCCGCCAACGATCGCGGCGGCTATACCGTGCCGACCGACCGGCTTTACCCCTTCCAATGGAACTGGGATTCGGCCTTCGTCGCCATGGGCTTCGCGCTCTACGATATAGACCGCGCCTATCGCGAGTTGGAGCGGCTGGTCGAGGGCCAGTGGGCCGACGGGATGATTCCGCATATCGTATTCCACGCGCCAAGCGACACATATTTCCCGGGACCGAATGTCTGGCGCACGAAGCACCGTATTCCGACCTCCGGCATAACCCAGCCGCCGGTTTTCGCGATCGCACTGCGCAGGCTGCATGAAGCCGCAGGCAGTGATGCCGAGGAGCGCACCCTGCGCCTCTACGAGGCAGCGCTGAAATGGCATCGCTGGTGGTATTCCGCCCGCGATCCCGATGGCACCGGTCTCGTCGCGCTGCTGCATCCGTGGGAAAGCGGCAGCGACAATTCTCCCGCCTGGGACATCGCACTCGCCCGCGTACCGATCACCACCGATACGCCTGTCGAGCGCAAGGATACCGGCCACGTAGATGCCGACATGCGCCCGCGCGACGAGGATTATCGCCGTTTCATCCATCTCGTCGATACCTATGCCGCCTGCGGCTGGGATCCGGCGAAGCAATGGGAAAAGGCGCCATTCAAGGTCGCCGAGATCCAGACGACCGCGATCCTGCTCAAGGCCGGCGAAGACTTGGAAGCCCTTGCGCGCGCGTTTGGCCGGGTAGACGACGCGGCCGAGATCGCAGCGTTGAATGTGTTGACCCGGAAGGGGATGCTCGCCCAGTGGCGCCCTGCCCTGTCACGCTTTGTCTCGCGCGATCTCATTTCTGGCCAGGATATCGAGGCAGCAACACAAGCAGGCTTCATCCCGCTCCTCGCGCTCGACCTCGAAAAACCCGTCGCGGATGCATTGGTCGATGAGATGAAGGCTTGGTCCAAGAGCCTCAAGGTCGCCTTCCCGACCACCAAGCCGGGCATCGCGAGCTGGGAGCCGAAGCGCTACTGGCGCGGCCCCGCCTGGGCGATCATCAACTGGCTGCTGATCGACGGACTGAAGCGCAATGGCCACGCGGACAGCGCCGAAGAGCTGCGGAAGTCAACGATTGCGGCGATCGAAGCGGAAGGTTTTGCCGAATATTTCAACCCCGTCACCGGCGAAGGCTGCGGCGGCCATGGATTCTCCTGGACAGCTGCCGCGTATCTATGGCTCGAGCGACGCGTCGTTCCTGCCCACAAGATTCGGATGTCAGAACATAAATAAAGCCGCGATGATCTCTGAGGCGATCCACTGAAGGATGAAACTTGGCCCCTATCTTGATTTGGCGATGTGACTGTCGCGCCTTGCTAGGAACCTGGCCCCTTTTCATTCGACGTTTTGCTGCAGTTGAGATCCCATCAGGGGTGAGTAGCGGCCTACACCGTGGCAGAGTGAGGTCGCTAGAAAACTCTCTGGAGGCCAACCATGCCGATGACAGCAGATCAATCTCAAGCGCAGACCGCTACTCTCGTCGATCTTGGCGCAATTTTCATCTCGTTGGAATTAAGCAAATCAACATGGCTCGTGACAGCACTGTCACCTTGTAGCGAAAAGATGTCCCGACACACCGTCACAGGAGGCGACATCGCCGGTTTGTTTGCGTGCTTTGCTGCACTTCGCCAGAAAGCCAAGCGGCGAAAGAACATACTTTACCCACTGGTGATGATCCAAGAGGCCGGACTTGATGGCTTCTGGCTGGGACGAGTGCTGAGCCAGGAAGCTTGGATAGAGAGCCACATTGTAGAGGCGGCCTCAATCGCTATGCCGCGCCGGCATCGCCGGGCGAAGACCGACCGCATCGACGGTGAGACGCTG
>NZ_FMAJ01000006.1 GCF_900094625.1 Rhizobium aethiopicum
CCTTCGTCGAGATCGGCGGTGACGTAATGGGCGGTCGCGCCGATCAGCTTGACGCCGCGCTGGTAGGCCTGCTTGTAGGGGTTGGCGCCCTTGAAGCTCGGCAGGAAGGAATGGTGGATGTTGATGATCTTGCCGGACATCTGCTTGCAGAGCTGGTCGGAGAGAACCTGCATGTAGCGGGCGAGCACGATCAGCTCGGTGCCGGTCTGCTCGACGAGGTCGACGAGCTGGGCTTCGGCCTGCGGCTTGTTCTCCTTCGTCACCTTGATGTGGTGGAAGGGGATGTCATGATTGACGACGACCTTCTGGTAGTCGAAATGGTTGGAGACGACGCCGACGATGTCGATCGGCAGGACGCCGATCTTCCAGCGGTAGAGGAGGTCGTTGAGACAATGGCCGAAACGCGACACCATCAACAGCACCTTCATGCGGCTCTCGCTGTCGTGGAATTCGTACTCCATCTCGAAAGGCGCGGCGACGGCGGAAAAACCGGCGCCGATCGCGGCGCCCGACAGGCCCTCTTCCGAAATGAAAGAGACGCGCATGAAGAACTTGCCGGTATCGAGATCGTCGAACTGCGAGCTGTCGATGATGTTGCAGCCCTTTTCGGCCAGATAGCTCGAAATCGCCGCAACGATGCCGCGCGTCGATTTGCAGGATACGGTGAGTACGAAGCTCTTCATGCTGTCTCTTCCTTCGCCCTTTCAGGTACAGAGAGTCCGGTCATGCCGAGCTGTCCAACCCGGCATGGCGAAGACATCGGTCCGGCTGCTCAGATATCGAGCGTGCTATCGCGTTCCCACTGGGTGAAATGCGAGCAGTAGGCATTCCATTCCCGATGCTTGAGCTTCAGATAGGCGGCGGAAAACTCAGCCCCGATCGACGCCTTAAGTCCCTCGTCGGCATCATAGGCGCGCAACGCGTCGAGCAGGTTGAGCGGCAGGCGCGGAGCGTCCTTCACCAGATGCCCCTCGGCATACATGTCGATATCGTAGTGCTGGCCGGGATCTGCCTGGCTGCGGATGCCGTCGAGGCCGGCGGCGATGATGATTGCCTGCAGCAAGTATGGGTTGACCGCCCCGTCCGGCAGACGCAACTCGAAACGTCCCGGTCCCGGCACGCGAACCATGTGGGTGCGGTTGTTGCCTGTCCAGGTGACGGTGTTCGGCGACCAGGTGGCGCCCGAGGTCGTGCGCGGCGCATTGATGCGCTTGTACGAATTGACCGTCGGATTGGTGATCGCGGCAAGCGCGGAAGCATGTTTCATGATGCCCCCGAGGAAGTTTTTGCCCTGCGCGGAAAGCCCGAAGGCCATTTCCTTGTCTGCAAAGGCGTTGATCCTGCCATCGACGTCCCAGACCGAGATATGGGCATGGCAACCGTTTCCGGTCAGGCCCTTGAAGGGCTTCGGCATGAAGGTGGCGCGAAGGCCGTGCTTTTCGGCGACCGACTTGACCATGAACTTGAAGAAAGAGTGTTTGTCCGCGGTCTTCAGGACATCGTCATATTCCCAGTTCATCTCGAACTGGCCGTTCGCATCCTCGTGGTCGTTCTGATAGGGCTTCCAGCCGAGTTCCAGCATATAGTCGCAGATCTCGGCGATGACATCGTACCGACGCATCACGGCCTGCTGGTCGTAGCAAGGCTTCTCGGCGGTATCGAACTGGTCTGAAATCACCGAACCGTCAGCAGAGATGAGAAAGAATTCGGGCTCCACGCCGGTCTTTACCCGCAGCCCTTCCTTCGCAGCTTCAGCCACCAGTCTTTTCAGGACAACACGCGGCGCCTGTTCGACAGGTCGATCGTCCATGACGCAGTCGGCGGCGACCCACGCGACGTCTTTCTTCCAGGGCAATTGGATGACGGAAGAAGCATCGGGAACCGCAAACAGATCGGGATGGGCCGGCGTCAGATCGAGCCAGGTCGCGAAGCCCGCGAAACCGGCGCCATCCTTCTGCATGTCGGCAATGGCTTCAGCCGGGACCAGTTTGGCGCGTTGGCCGCCGAACAGGTCGGTATAGCTGATCATGAAATATTTGATGCCTTTGTCTTTCGCAAAAGCAGCAAGGTCCAGTGTCATTCTCGTTCCCCTTTGGATTTCTTCGAGACACTTTGGTTATGGATATGAGACGGCCGGGACATCTGCCCGGCCGGTAGAAATCAGAAGCCTCCCTTGCCGGGGATCCAGTTGGTGCCGGCGAGCGGCACCTGCGCCATGGCCGATGCCTCGATCGTCAACGCGACAAGGTCTTCCGGTTCGAGATTGTGCAGGTGGTTCTTGCCGCAGGCGCGCGCGATGGTCTGGGCTTCGAGCGTCATGACCTTGAGGTAGTTGGCGAGGCGGCGGCCGGCCGCAACCGGGTCGAGGCGTTTTGCAAGCTCAGGATCCTGTGTGGTGATGCCCGCCGGATCCTTGCCGTCATGCCAGTCGTCATAGGCGCCGGCCGTCGTCCCGAGCTTTTGATATTCCTCTTCCCAGTGTGGGTCGTTGTCGCCGATGGCGACGAGCGCCGCCGTGCCGATCGCGACCGCGTCGGCGCCGAGCGCCAGCGCCTTCGCCACGTCGGCGCCGGAGCGGATGCCGCCCGAGATGATCAGTTGCACCTTGCGATGCATGTCGAGATCCTGGAGCGCCTGGACGGCCGGACGAATGCAGGCGAGCGTCGGCATGCCGACATTCTCGATGAAGACATCCTGGGTCGCCGCCGTGCCGCCCTGCATGCCGTCGAGCACTACGACGTCGGCGCCAGCCTTCACGGCAAGGGCGGTGTCGTAATAAGGACGCGCGCCGCCGACCTTGACGTAGATCGGCTTTTCCCAGTCAGTGATCTCGCGCAGCTCCATGATCTTGATTTCCAGATCATCGGGACCGGTCCAGTCGGGATGGCGGCAGGCCGAGCGCTGGTCGATGCCCTTCGGCAGGTTGCGCATGTTGGCGACGCGGTCGGAGATCTTCTGGCCGAGCAGCATGCCGCCGCCGCCGGGCTTGGCGCCCTGGCCGACCACGACTTCGATCGCGTCGGCGCGGCGCAAATCCCTGGGATTCATGCCGTAGCGCGAAGGCAGGTATTGGTAGACCAGCGTCTGAGAGTGGCCACGTTCCTCATCCGTCATGCCGCCATCGCCTGTCGTGGTCGACGTGCCTGCAATAGTCGCACCGCGGCCGAGCGCTTCCTTAGCGTTGCCGGAAAGCGCGCCGAAGCTCATGCCGGCAATGGTGATTGGTGTCTTGAGGGTGATCGGCTTCTTGGCGAAGCGCGAGCCGAGCACCACTGTCGTATCGCACTTCTCCCGATAGCCTTCGAGCGGATAGCGTGAGATCGAGGCGCCGAGGAACAGCAGATCGTCGAAATGCGGAACCTTGCGCTTGGTGCCGGCGCCGCGAATGTCATAGATGCCGGTGGCTGCCGCGCGGCGGATTTCGGCGAGCGTATAGTCGTCGAAAGTCGCGGACTTGCGTGGCGGGGTATAGGGGTTGTGATAGCTCATGAGTGTCCCTCGCCTCAGTACGCGTCGGCGTTGTCGATGTTGAAATTGTAGAGCTTGCGAGCAGAGCCGTAGCGCTTGAACTCTTCGGGTCTGACGTCCGTCACGCCACCCTTGTCGAGCAGTTCGGCAAGCTTCTCCAGATGCTCCGGCCGCATCTCTTTCTCGATGCAGTCGGAGCCGAGGCTCTTCACCTCGCCGCGAACGAACAGCTTGGCTTCGTAGAGCGAATCCCCGAGCGCATCGCCGGCGTCGCCAAGGACGACGAGATGGCCGGACTGGCCCATGAAGGCCGACATGTGGCCGATGCTGCCGTGGACGACGATGTCGATGCCCTTCATCGAAATGCCGCAGCGCGATGCCGCATTGCCCTTGATGACGAGCAGGCCACCCCGGCCGGTCGCGCCGGCATATTGGCTGGCGTCGCCCTCGATGACGACGGTGCCGGACATCATATTTTCAGCAACACCCGGACCGGCCGAGCCATGAACCGTAATATTGCCGCCATCATTCATGCCGGCGCAGTAATAGCCAACAGACCCCCTGACAGCGACCGTCACGGGGCTGTCGATCCCCACTGCGACGGCATGGCTGCCGCGCGGATTGATGACCTCGAATTCAGTGTCGTTGGCACCTTTGGAAAGAGCGTGCAGCGCGCTGTTCAGTTCGCGAAGAGGCGTGTTGGAAAGATCGAATGTCGGCATTGAATCCTCATTGGTCCGGGAGACGGTCTGCGCCGCCTCTTGGCTTTCAGCGCGCCTCAGGCCGCCTTGTCGTGATCCCAGAAGTAGACAGTTGCCGGCTCCGGCTCCCAGACACGGGCATTCTCGATGCCGGGAAGATTGACCAGCGCGCGGTATTCCGAACCGAAGGCGACATATTGCTCCGTCTCGGCCATGACAGCGGGCTTGCAGGCGATTGGGTCGCGCACGACGCCGAAGCCGGATTTGGTGCCGACGACAAAGGTGAAGAAGCCGTCGAGGTCGTCGAGCGCGCCGGTCAGAGCCTGGCCGAGATCCTTCCCCTTGGCCATTTCGGCTGTCAGATAGGCGGCGGCGACTTCGGAATCGTTCTGCGTCTCGAAAGTCATGCCTTCACGCACCAGTTCGCGGCGCAGGTTGTTGTGGTTGGAGAGCGAGCCATTGTGCACGAGGCACTGGTCGGCGCCGGTCGAAAATGGATGGGCGCCGAGGGTGGTGACGGCGGATTCCGTCGCCATGCGGGTATGGCCGATGCCGTGGGTTCCGCTCATCGCGCGGACACCGAACCGCGCCACGACATCTTTTGGGAGACCGATTTCCTTGTAGATTTCAACGCTCTCACCCGAGCCCATCAGGCGCACGGCCGGGCGGATCCTTTCGAGCGCCTCGCGCACGTCTGCAAGCTTGGAGGCATCAAGCTCGATGACCGCATGCGTGCTCTTGATCCACACATGGGCTTTGATGCCGGCTTTCTCGAGATCGCCGGCGAGGCCCTCGAAGTCCACGCCCGGATTGGCGGACTGAATGGTGACTTTCGCCTTGCCCTCGGCAGGGCCGCCATAGATCGCGATGCCGGCCGAGTCCGGTCCACGATCCGTCATGGTGATCAGCATATCCGAAAGCAGGTTTCCCAGCTGAGGCTCAAGGCTCTTGTCCTTGAGGAACAATCCAACAATGCCGCACATCGCCTGTGCCTCCTTTCATGTTGAGAAAGGAGTAACAGGTCTTTTTGCCGCCTTCAACTGTTAGGAATAAAATTTTCTTTTAAGGCAAGTCAGCTTCTGGAGCTTTGCTGGGGATAGGTGATGATCGAGAGATATCTGCTCGGCAATTTGACCAGCTGCTCCGGCCCATGCGGCGCATCGGCGTCGAAGAAAAGGCTGTCGCCCGGCTGCATCTGGAAAAGCTGGTCGCCGTGGCGGTAGACCACCTCGCCTTCGAGCATGTAGAGGAACTCCATGCCCTCGTGCTGGAAGGTCGGGAAGACGTCGGAATCGGCCGTCAGCGTGATCAGATAGGGCTCGACGATGACGCCGCTGCTGTTGTTGTCGATATGGCCGAGCAGATTATATTGGTGGCCGGCGCGCGTGCCGCGCCGTTCGAGTTCGACCCCCTCGCCCGCCTTGACGAAGACGGCATTGCGCGGCTCCTCGAAGCGGCGGAAAAAGGCGGTCAGCGGCACGCCGAGCGCCCGCGACAGCGATTGCAGCGTCGTTAGCGACGGCGAGATATTGCCGTTCTCGATCTTCGACAGCATGCCGAGCGAGATGCCGGTCGCGGCCGCGAGATCGGTGACGGTGATGCCGAGTTTCTTGCGGTAGGCGCGCACCTCATGGCCGATCGCCATTTCGAGGTTGTTTTCCTTCGGCTCCCGGACAGCGTGCGGATCCTGAGAAAAAGGAGCGCGTCCGCCATGCGGCTGTTCCGGCTGCTCCGCCGCTTCTCGCTTAGATTTCATGAATTTTCCCCTGCCGTCTGCGCTTTTGTTCGGATGCAATCCTATCGTCATAGTGAAATTTCCTCAACCGTGAAGAAAACTATTCCCGCCGCGCCTCACGCGGAGTGACGCCGTAGGCGCTACGGAACATCCGGGAAAAATGGCTGAGACTGGAAAAACCGGTGGCAACCGCGATCTCCGAGACGGAAAGCGGGCTCTGCTTCAGCAGGCGATGGGCATGCTGAAGTCTGATCCTGCGGTATTGATCGAGGAAGCTGGTGCCGAGATAGGTCGCAAACAGCCGGTCGAGATGGCGGGTGGTGACGCCGGCGATCCGCGCCATGGCGGCGCGCTCGAGCGGCATCTCGATCGTCTCCTCCATCCGTTCGAGAACGCTGAGCAGGCCGGGGTGGTGGACACCATAGCGCTCGGCGAGAGACGCACGCTGCGGAGCGGCGGGTTCGTTGACCTCCGTGTGAAGATACCAGTCGCTGACCCGGCGGGCGAAATCCGGCCCCATGCGTTCGGCGATCAGCACATGCATCATGTCAAGTGGAGCGATACCGCCGCCGCAGGTGATCCTGTTGCCGTCGATCATGAAGCGCGCCTGACGCGGCGTGAGGTCAGGGAAGGCCTCGAGAAGGGCGGCGGCATGCTCCCAGTGGATTGTGAAGTCGCGGCCGCCGAGCAGCCCGGCGGCCGCCATCAAATAGGGACCGCCCGAGATGCCGCCGATCCTCACACCTTCGCGCGACAACTGCCGCAAACAGGCAAGCACGCCGGGATATCGCCAGTCGCGCGGCGAACCGCCGGCGCAGACGAAGGCCGTTCCGAGCCCCGAGCCTCTGACGGGCAGAGGTTCGGCGGGTACGCTGATGCCGGAGGAAGAGAGCGCCGATGCGCCATCCGGCGAGAAGATCTGTAGACGATAGATCTCGCGGCCGGCGAGAAGATTTGCCGCCCGCAGCGGCTCCGTCGCCGAGGCATAGGACATCAGCGCAAATCCCGGAATCAGGATGAAGCCGATCGTCTGGACATTTCTGCTATCGAGTGCCGACATGTCCCTTTCTTAGCGATTTAAGTCCCTATTGTGCAAGTCTGCCCGCTTCTTTCTGGCATCATGCAGCTGTTCTTTCCGGGTGACCCATGCGCTATTCCGCTTTTTCGATTTTTCTGAACGGCCTTCGCGGCAACAAGGGCTGGACGCCCGCCTGGCGCGACCCCGCGCCGCAGCCGCATTACGACGTCGTCATCGTCGGCGGCGGCGGTCATGGCCTTGCCACCGCCTATTATCTTGCCAAGGAATTCGGCGTCACCAATGTCGCCGTCCTTGAAAAGGGCTATCTCGGCTCCGGCAATATCGGCAGGAACACCACGATCATCCGTTCCAACTACCTGCTATCAGGCAACAATCCCTTCTACGAACTGTCGATGAAGCTCTGGGAAGGATTGGAGCAGGACTTCAACTTCAACGCCATGGTTTCCCAGCGCGGCGTGCTGAACCTCTTCCATTCCGATGCGCAGCGTGACGCCTATACGCGCCGCGGCAACGCCATGCGGCTGCACGGCGTCGATGCCGAGCTGCTCGACCGGCAGGCGGTGCGCAAGAAGCTGCCCTTCCTCGATTTCGACAATGCCCGCTTTCCCGTGATGGGCGGCCTCTTCCAGCCGCGCGGCGGCACGGTGCGTCACGATGCCGTCGCCTGGGGTTATGCCCGCGGCGCAGACAGCCGCGGCGTCGACATCATCACCCAGTGCGAGGTGACCGGCATCCGCACCGAAAACGGTGAGGTGACCGGCGTCGAAACCAGCAGGGGCTTCATCGGCTGCGGCAAGCTGGCGCTGGCGGCGGCTGGCAATTCCACCGTCGTCGCCGATATGGCGGGCCTTCGCCTGCCGATCGAAAGCCATGTGCTGCAGGCCTTCGTCTCCGAAGGGCTGAAGCCCTTCATCGACAATGTCGTCACCTTCGGCGCCGGGCATTTCTACGTGTCCCAGTCCGACAAGGGCGGCCTCGTCTTCGGCGGCGATATCGACGGCTATAATTCCTATGCCCAGCGCGGCAATCTCGCCACCGTGGAGCACGTCGCCGAAGCCGGGATCGCGATGATCCCGTCGCTGTCTCGCGTGCGCTACCTGCGCTCCTGGGGCGGCGTCATGGACATGAGCATGGACGGCTCGCCGATCATCGACCGCACCCATATCGACAATCTCTATCTCAACGCCGGCTGGTGTTACGGCGGCTTCAAGGCCACACCCGCCTCCGGCTTCTGCTACGCCCATCTGATCGCCCGCAACACGCCGCACCAGACAGCGCGCGCCTTCCGGCTCGACCGCTTCGCGCGCGGCTATCAAATCGATGAAAAGGGCGTTGGCGCCCAGCCCAATCTGCACTGAGGACATTTAGACGATGGCAAGCCTGATTTCATGTCCCCATTGCGGCATCCGGCCCAAGGAGGAATTCTCGATCCGCGGCGATGCGAAGCTTGTCCGGCCGGCGCCCGACGCCGGTCAGGATGCGTGGTATGACTATGTCTATCTGCGCGACAATCCGAAGGGCCGCCACAGCGAATATTGGCACCATTCCTCCGGATGCCGCCGCTGGCTGATCGTCGAACGCGATACTCTCACCCATGCGGTCCACGGCGTCAGGGATGCCGCCCTTGCGAAGCTCGGCGGAGAACCGGCATGACGAGCTTCCGTCTTTCTTCCGGCGGCCGCATCGACCGTGCTAAGACACTTCGCTTCACCTTCGACGGCAAGGCGCTGGAGGGTCATCCCGGCGATACGCTCGCTTCAGCGCTGCTTGCCAACGGTATCCAACTCGTCGGCCGCAGCTTCAAATATCACCGCCCGCGCGGCATCCTGACGGCTGGCGCCGCCGAACCGAACGCGCTGGTGACGACAGGCAGCGGCGGGCGCACCGAACCGAATACCCGCGCGACGATGATCGAGCTCTACCAGGGGCTGACGGCCAAAAGCCAGAACCGCTGGCCTACACTCGGTTTCGATGTCGGCGCGGTCAACGGCCTGCTCTCGCCTTTCCTCAGCGCCGGTTTTTATTACAAGACCTTCATGTGGCCGGCGGCCCTCTGGGAAAAACTCTACGAGCCGGTGATCCGCAAGGCGGCCGGCTTCGGCCGGGCCTCCTACGACGCCGATCCCGATACCTATGAGAAATGCTGGGCGCATTGCGATCTGCTGGTGATCGGCGCCGGCCCTGCCGGTCTTGCCGCGGCGCTGACGGCCGGCCGCGCCGGCGCCCGCGTCATCCTTGCCGACGAAGGCGCCGAACTCGGCGGCAGCCTCCTTTCCCGCGGCGCCGTCGACGGCAAGCCGGCGGATGCTGTTCTCGGCGAGCTGCTGGCCGAACTCGAAGGGCTGGCGAATGTGCGCCGCCTGCCGCGCATGACCGTGTTCGGCTGGTACGACGACAATGTTTTCGGCGCGGTCGAACGCGTGCAGAAACATGTGGCGATGCCCGATCCGGATCGTCCGGTCGAACGGCTATGGCGCATCGTCGCCCGGCAGGCGATCCTGGCGACCGGAGCCGAGGAGCGGCCGCTCGTCTTCGGCGGCAACGATATTCCCGGCGTGATGATGGCAGGCGCCATGCGCAGCTATCTCAACCGACAGGCGGTCGCACCGGGCCAAAGCACGGTGATCTTTACCACCAACGATACCGGATATGACACCGCCGCCGACCTTGAAGCCGCCGGCCTGGGAGTTGCGGCGATCGTCGACAGCCGCGCCGATGGCGGCAGGAGCTGGCAGGGCCGCGCCGAGGTGCTGAAGGGCGCCTGGGTGATCGACGCGTTCGGCGGCAAGCGCCTGCGCGGCGTGAGCGTCAAGACCGAAGACGGTGTTCGCCGGATCGAGGCGGATGCGCTTGCCATGTCGGGCGGCTGGAGCCCAATCATCAACCTTGCCTGCCATCGCGGCGGCAAACCGCAATGGTCGAACGAGGCTGCGGCGTTTCTGGCGCCGGCTGCGCTGGATGGTCTTGCCGTTGCCGGCGCGGCTGCCGGCCTTGCGCAGACTGCAGCCTGCCTCGGCGATGGAGCGGCTAAGGCGGCCGCTGTCCTGAACGCGATCGGTTTCGCAGCGGAACCGGCCTTTGCCTCAGCCACCGACACGGCTCAGCGCACGAAGCCGCTCTGGTCGGTGAAAGGCTCGAAGGGCAAGGCCTTCGTCGATTACCAGAATGACGTGCATCTCAAAGATCTCGGTCTTGCCGTCCGCGAGGGCTACGGCCATGTCGAACTCGCCAAGCGTTATACGACGAGCGGCATGGCGACCGACCAGGGCAAGCTTTCCAACATCAACGCAATCGGCATCCTTGCCGAGGCGCGCGGCGTCTCTCCGGCCGTAGTGGGAACGACGACCGTCCGGCCCTTCTATACGCCGGTTTCTTTCGGCACTTTGACCGGGGCATCGCGCGGCAAGGATTTTCAGCCGGCGCGCAAATCGCCGCTGCATGGCTGGGCGAAAAAGAACGGCGCGGTCTTCGTCGAAACCGGCCTCTGGTATCGCTCCTCCTGGTTCCCGCGCGCCGGCGAAACGACTTGGCGCGAAAGCGTCGACCGCGAAGTGCTGAACATCCGGAAAAATGCCGGCCTCTGCGACGTTTCCACCCTCGGCAAGATCGAAATCTTCGGTCGCGATGCGGCGACCTTCCTCGATCGCGTCTATTGCAATGGCTTCGCCAAGCTTGCGGTCGGCAAGGCACGTTACGGCATCATGCTGCGCGAGGACGGCTTCATCTATGACGACGGCACCACCAGCCGGTTCAGCGACGACCATTTTTTCATGACGACGACGACGGCGCTCGCCGCCGGCGTGCTTACCCATCTCGAATTCTGCGCCCAGACGCTCTGGCCGGAGCTCGACGTCTGCTTCGCCTCCTCGACCGATCAATGGGCGCAGATGGCGGTTGCCGGGCCGAAGTCGCGCGCCATCCTCTCGGAAATCGTCGATGAGGATCTTTCCGATGCGGCCTTCCCCTTCATGAGCGCCCGCAAAGTGTCGCTATTCGCAGGCCGCCTCGAAGCCCGGCTCTTCCGGATCTCCTTCTCGGGCGAACTTGCCTACGAGCTGGCGGTGCCGGCCGGCTACGGTGAAGGCGTTGCCGACGCCATCATGGCAGCAGGCGAAAAACACGGCATCTCAGCCTACGGCGCCGAAGCGCTCGGCGTCATGCGTATCGAGAAGGGTCATGTCACCCATGCCGAGATCAACGGCACGGTCACCCCAAGCGATCTCGGCTTCGCCCGCATGGTTTCATCGGCCAAACCGGATTTTATCGGCAAGGCGATGCTCGCCCGCGAAGGCCTCCAGCATCCCGAGCGGCCGCGCCTCGTCGGCGTTAAGCCGCTCAATCCGGCAAGCAGCTTCCGCACCGGCTCGCACATCCTAGCCGAGGGCGCTGCGGCGACGCTCGAAAACGACCAGGGCTACGTTACGTCAAGCGCTTTCTCGCCGAGTCTCGGCCATACGATCGGCTTGGCCCTCGTCCGGCGCGGGCCAGAGCGCATCGGCGAAAAGGTGACGGTCTGGAATGGGCTGCGCAACGAGTTCACCGAGGCCGTGCTCTGCCATCCCGTCTTCATCGATCCCGAAAACGAGAAGCTTCATGCGTGATCTTCCCCAACACAGACCGGTTCTCGCCGGGACGGCACATAGCAGCATAACGGGATCAGGCGTCCGGTTGGAAGCCCTGCCGGAGGGCCATCTGCTGCATGTGCTCGGCGGAATCGAGCCGGCGGCGCTTGCCGCTGAACTGACGAAGGCGGGCTTTGCAGAAAGTTCGATCCGCAAGGCGGGATTCCGGCAATGGTTCGTCGCCGGCGATGAGCCGCTTGCCCCCACGGGTCTTGACGCTCTTACGGCAGCGCTCGAGGGAAAAGCCTTCGTCTCCGACCAGAGCCACGGGCGTGTCCGCATCTGCGTGTCCGGCCGCTCCTCCAGGCTGCTTCTTTCCAAAGGCACCGCGGTCGATCTCGACCCCGGCGTCTTTGCGGAAGGCAGCTCTGTGATGACGATGGTCGGTCACATCTCCGTGCAGATCGTGCGCACCGGCAACGACAGTTTCGAGCTCACGGTCCTGCGCAGCTTCGCCGAAAGCCTATGGGACGACCTCAGGCACATGGCGGCAAGCGCCGCAAAGGACGAGGCGTGAGATGTGCTACAGCGCTGCATCTCTTTTCAGGCGAATGCTGTAGCGGTTCCAACCTGCGTCGGCCGATGCGCTAAGTGCGTCGCATCAAATTCGACCCATACCCTTCCGGGCGACCTGCCTCAGCCCCGGAACGTATAGGCGCTGATCGAAGCCGGCTTCATCTCGATGGAGAAGCCCGGCAGGCTGGGCGGCATATAGGCGGCGTCCTCGATCCGGCATGGGTCGAGGAAATGTTCGTGCAGATGGTCGACATATTCGATGACGCGGCCATCCTTGGTGCCCGACACCGCGACATAGTCGATCATCGACAGATGCTGCACATATTCGCAGAGGCCGACTCCGCCTGCATGCGGCCAGACCGGCAGGCCGAACTTGGCGGCGATCAGCAGGACGGAAAGGACCTCGTTCAGCCCGCCCATGCGGCAGGAATCGATCTGGACGATGTCGATGGCGCCTTCGGCGATGAATTGCTTGAACATGATGCGGTTCTGGCACATCTCGCCGGTCGCGACCTTCACCGGGGCGATTGCCTGGCGGATCTTGCGGTGGCCGGCAACATCGTCGGGGCTTGTGGGTTCCTCGATGAAAAAGGGCTTGGCGAAAGCCAGCGCCTTGACCCAGTCGATCGCCTGGCCGACATCCCAGACCTGGTTGGCGTCGATCATCAGGTAACGATCGGGACCGATCACTTCACGGGCGATCCTCAGGCGGCGGATATCGTCTTCGAGATCGCGGCCTACCTTCATCTTGATATGGTTGAAACCGGCATCGATCGCCTCCTGGCAGAGCCGGCGCAATTTCTCGTCTTCATAACCCAGCCAGCCGGCAGACGTCGTGTAGCAGGCGTAACCTTCCTTTTCGAGGGTGGCGATACGATCCGCTTTGCCGGCTTCCGCCTTCTTCAGGATAGCAATGGCTTCATCGCGCGTCAGCACGTCGGTGAGGTAGCGGTAGTCGACGATATCGGCGATCTCCTCCGCCGACATCTCGGTGACGAGCCGCCAGACCGGCTTGCCGGCCTGTTTGGCGAGCAGATCCCAGACGGCGTTGACCACCGCGCCGGTCGCCAGGTGCATGGCGCCCTTTTCCGGGCCGATCCAGCGCAGCTGGCTATCGCTCGTCAGATGCCGCCAAAATTTGCCCGGATGGGCGAGCACCTCCTCGAGATCGGCGCCGACAACGAGGTGGCGCATCGCTTCGATCGCCATGCAGCAAATGTCGTTGCCACGGCCGATGGTGAAGGTCAGGCCATGGCCAGCAAGATCGGGCGCATCTGTGTCGAGAATGACATAGGCGGCCGAATAGTCCGGATCGGGATTCATCGCATCGGATCCATCCAGGCTTTGCGAAGTGGGAAAGCGGAGATCGAAGACGCGAAGGTCGGTGATGCGGGTCATGTTGTGTCTCCCGGTTTATGGGGCCAATTGCAATAGCCGGACCGGCCGGTCATGTCATTGGCTGACGTCAGATCGTCCAGCCGCCGTCGATGGCAATCGCCTGGCCGGACGTGTAGGTGGCGCCGGCGAGATAGACGGCAAGATCGGCGATCTCTTCCGGCGAGCCGAGCCGGCCCATCGGCTGGCGGGCGATGAAGGCGGTGCGGGCCGCATCGTAATCGCCCTGGGCGCGCATGCGGTCCTGCAGCGACGGACTTTCCACCGTGCCGGGGCAGATGGCGTTGCAGCGGATGCCTTGAGCGACATAATCGGCGGCGACGGATTTGGTGAGCCCGATGACCGCCGCCTTGGTAACGCCGTAGGCGAAGCGGTTCGGCACACCTTTGATGCTGGAGGCGACAGAGGCCATATTGATGATCGCCCCATCCTTGCGCTCGATCATGCCGGGCAGAACCGCCCGGATGGTGCGGATCATCGCCTTGACGTTGAGGTCGAAGGCGAATTCGAGATCGGAGTCCGGCATCTCGAGGATAGAGCCCGCATGGACGAAGCCGGCGCAGTTGAACAGCACGTCGACGGCGCCGATCTCGGCGACGAGGGCCTTGACCGCATTTTCTTCGAGCACATTCAGCTTGTGGGTTGAAACGCCGGTTTCGGCGGCTAACGTTGCCAGCGCGTCGGTGTTGATGTCGGTCGCATGCACCTTGGCGCCGGTCGCGGCAAAGGCTGTCGCCGTCGCCCGGCCGATGCCCTGGCCCGCGGCGGTAATGAGTACGGTCTTGCCGGAAAGTCTGTTTGTCATGTCACGGGCCTCTTCTGGAATTGTCTACGCGAGACGATGCATGCGGTTCATATTTTGCCTAAGGCTGCGCTCTGATGGAATAGGCCACTCCATCAGAGTCTGCCTTTTCCCTTTTCGCGCATTACCGCCAGCTTATGGCAAGGCGCCCTCTCGTTGTTTCAATCGAGCTGCTGTCTTCAACAATGATTTGTCTGTTTATAGACAAACAGACGATTGGCCAAGGGTCAAGCATGAAGTTTTCCTTTTCCGGCTGCGGTTCTGCGTATATGAAGAATGATATTCACAGGAGGACGGAATGGAGACCGACGAGTCAGAACGCTACCGCGCTCCTGCCCTCGACAAGGGCCTCGACATCCTGG
Organism: Rhizobium aethiopicum; assembly: GCF_900094625.1. Lineage (GTDB taxonomy): Bacteria > Pseudomonadota > Alphaproteobacteria > Rhizobiales > Rhizobiaceae > Rhizobium > Rhizobium aethiopicum. The sequence goes on from NZ_FMAJ01000006.1 coordinate 14,641, forward strand.
AACTGCTCGCCAGCGTCGACAGCGGCCTCACCCAGGCGGAGATCGCCAAGCGGCTCGACCGCAGCCCCAATGAATTCTATCGCATGCTCGACCGGCTGGTGCGCCGCGGCTATGTCACCCGGCTTGATGGCGACCGCTATTCGCTGACGCTGAAGCTCTTCGGGCTTGCTCAGCTGCATGCGCCGGTGCGCCGGCTAGCCTCCTACGCCACGCCGCTGATGCGCGACCTCGCCCAGCGCACCCGCCAGGCCAATCATCTCGCCGTCTTCGACCGCGGCGCCGCCGTTGTCATCGCCCAGCAGGAGGCGCCGGACTATTGGGGTTTCTCGATCCGCATCGGCGCCCATATCAGCCTGTTCGATACCGGTTCGGGGCACGTGCTACTCGCCTTCCGCAGCGACGAGGAACGGGAGATGATGATCTCGGAACATGTGCGCAATCGCGCAGATATTGAACTCGGCGCCGAATTCCACGATCGCCTCGATCAGATTCGCGAGCGCGGCTATGAGATGATGGCAAGCGTCCAGACATCGGGCGTCTACAATCTGTCGGCGCCGGTTCTCGGGCCTGATCGGCGTTGCATCGCCGCCCTCACCTGCCCCTTCATCGCCCTTGTCAACGCCCCATCCGCTCCCGACATCACCCAGACGATCACGCTGGTGCAGAAGACGGCCCTCCAGCTTTCACAGCTCGCCGGCGCCGATGTCGCCAATCCACACCTCTGAGAATTTCTATTTGAACGATGCATTCACCAGGGATAGGTTGAGTCGAGGCCAGCCTTTGGAGGAAAGCGTGCTCATCGACACCCATCTGCACATCATCGATCGGTCAGCACTTTCCTATCCCTGGCTCTCCGGCGTGCCGGCTCTCGATCATGACTTTCTCTATGAGACCTATGAGGCCGAGGCGCGGCGCTGCGGCATCACGACGGCGCTGCATATGGAGGTCGATGTCGATCCAGCCATCATGCAGGCCGAGACCAACCACATTGCCGATATCGCCAGAAGGCAAGGCAGCCTGATTGCCGGGGCAATCGTCTCCTGCCGTCCCGAGGAGGAAGGTTTTGCCGCCTATCTCGAGCGGCAGAAGGCCGATCCTTTCGTCAAAGGTTTCCGCCGCGTACTGCATGTGGTGCCGGATAACGTCTCGGAAGGCGCCCTGTTTCGCGAAAACATCCGGCGCATCGGCGGCAGCGGCCTGACCTTCGATCTCTGCACGTTGCCGCATCAGGCCGGTCGCGTCGCCGCTCTCGTCGATCTCGCGCCCGACGTCCAGTTCGTACTCGACCATTGCGGCGTGCCGGATATCCGCTCCGATGCCTTCCAGCCATGGAAAGCGGGCATATCGGAGATCGCCCTGCGACCAAACGTGATCTGCAAGATTTCCGGCGTCGTCGCCTATGCGGATGCGCAGACATGGACAGCACAGACGCTGACGCCCTATATCGAACATGTGATCGCAAGTTTCGGCTGGGACCGTGTCGTCTGGGGCAGCGACTGGCCGGTCTGTACGCTCGGCGGCGGCCTTTCCACATGGGTTGCCGCGACCCATGCCGTCATTTCCGGCAGCAGCGAGGCGGAGCGCTCCAAGCTGCTCTTTGCCAATGCCCAGCGCCTCTGGTCATTGTAACTTTTTGTTTACGCTGTTCCCGGTACCCTGCCCGGGAACCGGCTGTACCCCTCATGCTTCATGCTTGGCACTATGAAATTGGATGATGTATTCCCCAAAAGTGCTACTTTGGCATGTTTTTTGCTGCTGCTAATATGAAGCGATGCAATGTTTCGGTTTGGGACGACTTACAGCCGAACAATTGCTAGCTTTGTGTGTCTCAGTTAAAAGTTGTCAGACACGGATATGGCGAATAACCTCATTTCCGTGTCCTCAGGAGGGAAAACAAATGAAAGAAGAACCGCACGCAGTAGATGTTCATGTCGGAAAGACGATCCGCATACAGCGTCTGCTGCGCAAAGTTTCGCAGACGGAATTGGGCGATCGTGTCGGCGTGACGTTTCAGCAGATCCAGAAATACGAAAAAGGCTCCAACCGCGTTTCAGCCAGCATGCTGGTCGAAATCGCTGGCGCGCTGAATGTCGACGTCAGGACGTTCTTTGACGACCTGTCCACCCCTGAGACGGCTAACGACAACCCCGCTCCCAGCGAGGAATTCGTCATTTCGCGCGAGGGCGTCCTCCTGAACGCAGCGTTCTTCTCGATCAAGAACGAAGCTCTTCGCAAGAAGATCCTGAAGCTGGTCCAGGCAATCGCCCACACCGAACAGATGGATGGTGAAGCGGCCGAATAAGCCGAATCTCCTTCACGCGATCCACACGGACTGCATGAAGGTCAATGGCGATCGATCAGGATCAGATTCTCGCTGGCGTCCTTCATTGCGATCTTGGCCTTGCTGCCGAGCAGTTTCTCGAGGTTGACGTCAAGTTCCCTATCGGGATCTATGCCGTCCCAATCGATTACGACCTGCAGCAGCGCCATGTTCGTCAGGTGCATCAGATTACGCAGCTGAAGCTTTTCAGCCTCCTCCTTGGCCGCCGTCAGCAGCCGGAAGATCCTCGAGTATTCACTGCCTGTACCTTCGCTATGTTGTTCAAACATTGTTCCCGCCCCTTTGGCCGTCCACGCCTCAGATTCCATCACCAATGCATCTTTTCGCCGTTACCGTTATTCAAGCGTTACAGGAGTCACATTGCGTGTGACTTCCGCGTGCAAAAGCTCCCAATGCGAGGTTGCGGCAAAGCGCCAGTCACGGTTGACAGGCATGAATTGATGTCGGCGCAGCCATTCCAGCACCAGCCGCGCGTCGTCGCGCTTGCGCTCGACCCGATTCTTGCGGAGAGCGGCGAGCAGGTGGTCGCGGCGCGGCTTGCGGAAATGACACTCGTCGACCACCCTTGCATAGGTGCGCTCGGAAAAATGCAGGAAGCGGCCGGAGAGCAGCAGCTTCTTGCGTTCACCCGTCGAAATATCGCCGCCGGTATGTAAGGCATCGATCGTCGGTTCGAAATCGACCCAGGGCACGGAAAGCGGCAGCCAGCCAAGCGCCTGCGGCGCATGCACCAGCGCGACGGCCTCATCGTCGAGCAGCCGCCCGGACTGGTAGTCTTCGAAGATCGAGCCGAGGCCGACCATGCCGAACGGAGCGCATTCGGCGGCCCGCAATGCGCCCATGCTGGCGCCGCCGGCGACGGCGACATCGTGTTCGAGCGCGTAGAGAATTTCCTTGTGCCAGACCGAAGGCAGATCGCCGAAATAGCCGTCGACGAGGCCGATGGCGGTGGCGCCGTCCTCTACAGCCTTCAGGATGTCGCCGCAGGCGGCAGGCGGCCGGAAATCGATGCTGGGAGACATGTTTCTCGCTGCGCCAAGACCGCCACCAAGGCTCGGGCCGACGAACAGAACCTTCATGATTGGGCTCCTCTCATGGTGTTGACGGCGCGCAGCCCGAGCTGGACGTACTGACCCGATATATCCACCTCCAGGCCCGGCACGATCACCCTGACGACGGAGACCGGCAAAGCCCGATGGGTAAAGGGCACGACGACGATCTGCTCGATACCGGTCGCCGCGAGCCGGTCGGCAATACGGCGGATGGTCTCCTGGATCGTCGCCGAACGGCGATGGCGGCTCTGAAAGGAGCGCATCCGACCGTCGCCCTCGCAGAGTTCGACCACCTGCTGCATCGCCGTACTCCGATCGAGCCGCTGATAGATGCGCGGTGAGAAATCGTCGCGGCTGCCGGCGATCGCAGTCAGCCGGCTCTGCGCCGCCTCGGTGATCGCGCGCAGGGCGGCGCGCACAGGATCCGGGTGGCAACCGCAGCCGCCGCAGACATGCGACCAGCGCGCGTCGACGCGGTCGGAAAGATTACCCGGCATGATAATGGCCAGAAAAGCCGGAACGCCGATATCCGTGGTCATGTCGAGCAGCAGCAGCCGCATGCCGGCGCGCGTGATCCGGTCGGTCATGACGTCGATGACCGCATCGCCGAAGGAGGCGGGGTCGATGCGGCTCTCCTTGAGGCGCTGCGGCGACTTCAGCTGGGTCAGAGCCCAGGCGTCGCGCTCCACCAGTTCGCAAAGTCCGTGCAGCACCGCTTCCGATAGCGTATTGCCGGAGGCGAGCCCGTCGCTCGACTGCTCGAAGCCCGGCGGCCGCTCGCCGCGATGATCGAGGCCGACGAGCCACCAGGGGACGAAGACGCTGCTGCCGGACAGGATGTCAAGCCCGGAGCACCAGGGAATGGGGGCACCGCCGATTTCATCGGGCGCGCAACGTGCGACATTGTCGAGATCGATCATGGCGGCGCGTTCCGCCCGCATGCTGTCCACCGTCGCCTGAGTAAGGTCGGCAGGCGGAATTTCCGCAATCCGCGTCTCGATCGCCTCCATGGCGGCCGAGGCCATGGCGGCATCATTGTCGATGCCTTTGCCCTGGAAGACCGAAAGCGTATGGCTGTTCGGCCTCGTCGCGAAGGCGACGGGGATGTTCAGCACATCGAGGGCGGTCAGCAGGCCGACGCGCGTGATGCCGAATTCGCGCAGATGCGGCCTGATGGCTGCAAGTGTCTGCGCCGGCGTGACTGCACGGTCGTGATAGTCGCTGACGCCGGCCGATGATCGTTTGAGATCAACGGCTAGCGTTTCAAGGTCGGCGAAAGCGGACATACCGATCTCGCCCTTAGCGGAATTTCAGCGCATGTGTCAGGTTTTCGAGAGCGTTTGCAGCGACATTGAGTTCGTCCTGCTTCATTGCGGCCTTGGCAGCGGCCGAGAAACGCGGCTGGGAGGGCATTGCGGCATTGGTTTCAACAGTAGTGTGCATGATCCATCTCCAATGGGATAGGCAGCTGGACTGCCGTTAACCATTGGAGAGGAACACTGCCTGCGTCATTTAACCGTTACAGGCTTTGTTAAAAGGCCGTCTAATCACGGAAGTCCGGCCAGCTGCAGGCCATGAATCAGCGCTTCCGTGTAGCGGGGATCGCGGTCGGGTACGAAATTGCGGATGTCCTCGCTGCGGAAATCCGGGAAATTTTCCAGAACGACGTTCGCATAGCTGCCGGCTTTTTTCATATCGCCCGCCATCGCGTGGGCGGCTGCGAGCAGTCGGGCCGTCGCCTGCTTGGACTTCACCGGCTCAAGCGCCTCGATCGTCTGTTGGTATTCGCCGCGGTCGAAGTGAATGCCGCCACGATTCCAGTAGTAGTAATCGGGCGGCAGCGGATTGAGTTTGAAAGCCGCCTTGTTCAGATCCAGCGCCTTGTCGAAGTCGCCGTAATGGCACAGCGCGTCGGCATAATCGGCAAGGATGTCGGCATCGTTCGGATTGAGATCCTGAGCTTGCTGGAAATATTCCAGGCTTTCGTCGAAACGGCGGCGGTACAGCGCCACAAAGCCGAGTTCGCGGTAGGCACGGCCGCTGTTCGGGTCGGACTGCTGTGCCAGCCGGGCGGCGCCATTCGCCTCGTCGAGCAGCTCGGTGTCCCGCATGCCGCGGATCAGCCATTCCATGCCGAGCGCGCGCGACACGCCGGCATGGGCGGCCGAAAAATTCTCGTAGCGATTGAGCGAGGATCTGAACCATTTGCGCGCCTGGCGCAGATGTTGCAAGTCGGTCTGGGCGATCAGCCGCTTGCCTTCCAGGTAGAGACGGTAAGCGGATGGCGGCGCCTCGCCGATCGGCGTCGCCAGTTCGTGTCGCTCGATCGTGTCAGCGAGCGATGAGACGATCCGCCGTGTCAGATGTGCGAAGGATTCGCTGATCTTTTGCATGACCAGCGGCAGTTCCAGAGCCCAGATCACCTCCGACGTGGTCGTCCGCGTCAGCCGGCAGGTGGCATAGACATCCTCGTCGCGGCCCTGGATCGTGACGTAAACCGCATAGTCGAAGCTGAGGTCGAGCGGGCCAGGGACGGCGCGCGACGGATCGACCGAGCGGCTGAGGATTTCGAGGCTGGTATGGGCTGCGATCACCTTGAAGCCGCGTTGCTGGCTGAGACCGATGGTGACGTCCTCGAGAAGGGCCCTGCCGACGCGCTCCATCAGCGGGTCGGTGAAAATGCTTTCCGGCGGCAGGATAATGATCCGCGGCTGGCCAAGCGGATCGACGAAGCCGCCGGGCCCTGCGGGCGGGCGCTCGGCCGCCGCTGCCTGAACTGCCGGGATCAGGCCGAGCTCGCGGGCAAGAGCGGTGGTGCTTTCCTCCGGCTCGGTATCGAAGTCGTCCTTCAGCTGGCTCTTGCACTTCAGATAGGATTGCCGGGCCGCAGCCGGATCGTTCATCCTGACATAGGTGCGCATCAGGGCCCGATAGGCCGTCTCGCTGGCGGGGTCGAGCTCCAGCAAGCGACGGGCAAGGGCGACCTGCTCTTCGTCCGATCTGTCTTCTGCGGTTTCGACCAGCCTCGTCAGATGGGCGGCGCGCAATTCATCGATGCGCTGGCGCTCGAAGGTCAGCCAGTCCTCGGCGCCCTGCGTCGGCGACTTGGCGCCTTCGAGCAATTCTCCATTCAGGATGTCGCCGTCTTCGGCAGCAAGCGACCCTTTCTGTTTCAGTACATGAACGTCGACCTCCCAACCATCGGCAAGCCCGATATGGGTGCGGGTCGCCGTCAGCAGCGGCGGGAGGTCGGCGGGAATGCTCTGCTCGATGCGCGCCAGCAGCTGGCGCAGGCTGCCCGCGCGCTTTTCCGGCAACTCCGATTGCCAGAGCTGCCGTCGGACAGTTTCGCGGTCGAGTTGGAGACCGGCTTCGGCGGCGAGCATGGCGAAGAGAAAATACGACTTCTCCGGCAAGGGGAGTTCCTTCCCCGCTGCCAGCAGTCGCGGTCTTCCGAGCAGGCAGAGCCTGTTCGTCGACATCTGTCCGGATGTCCGTTGCATCCCGCTTCTCACCCCAGGAAAGCCAAGCGCGTATGCGCGCTAGCTAATAAAGCACATGTTAGAGCCATAAGCGGCCCGCGCATAGGGTTTTTCGTCGAATATTTGCATTTTCTCGCGCAAACCGACAGGAAATGCGTATCGACACTTTTCAGGCGACGCGCTTTCCATGCGATTATTTAGTGGACGCGACCCTCCATGCCGGCAATGCCAGCAGGAGGTCTGAGCGATTACCGCAACTAGGCAACCTGTTTGCGGCCGGTCTCCGCGGCCGCCGCGGCCTCGACGAAATCGAGGCCGATATCCAGCACCGGCGCGCTGTGCGTCAGCCAGCCGACGGAAATGAGGTCGACGCCGGAAGCGGCGATTGCGGCGGCCGTTGCCGGTGTCACCCGGCCGGATGCCTCGGTGGTTGCCCGCCCGGCGACAATGGCGACCGCCTCGCGCAGCCGATCGGGCGTCATATTGTCGAGCAGAACGGCATCGGCTCCGACCGCCATCGCTTCCTGCAGCTGATCGAGCCTGTCCACCTCGACCTCGATCTTCACCAGATGGCCGACGCCGGCCCGCGCCCGGCGGACCGCCTCGGCAACGCCGCCTGATATGGCCACGTGATTGTCCTTGATCAGCACCGCGTCATAAAGTGCGAAACGGTGGTTCATGCCGCCGCCGGCCCGCACCGCATATTTCTCCAGCGCCCGGAGCCCCGGCGTCGTCTTGCGCGTGCAGGCGACGGAGGCCCTGGTGCCGCTGATGGCGGCGGCAATCTCAGCCGTGACGGTGGCGATGCCCGAGAGGTGACCGAGGAAATTCAGGGCCGTGCGCTCGCCGGTCAAGAGCCCGCGCGACGGACCTTCGATAGTGGCGACGACGTCACCGGGCTGTACCGCATCACCATCCTGGAGGTGGCGGCGCATGACGATTCCCGGGTCGACGAGCGTGAAGGCGAGCTCGGCCGCATCGAGGCCGGCGATCACGCCGGGCTGACGGGCGGCCATCACCACTCTGGAGCGGTGATCTGCGGGGATGACCGATGCCGAGGTAATATCGCCGGCAAGGCCGAGATCTTCGAGCAGGGCTGCCCGCACCAGCGGTTCGATAATCAGACGCGGAAGGGGAACGAGGCTCATGTCAGGCGCTCCTGGCCAGCGAATAGGGCGGTGTGGCGCGGGCGATCTCCAGCGCTTGGGAAAGATGCATCCGGCGCCGGCTGGCATCGCCGAGCTTCAGCGGGAAATCGGTGCGGGCGTGGGCGCCACGCGATTCCATCCGCAGGCTGGCGAAGATGGCGATAAGCAATGCGACAATGGCCGGATCGGCGGCAGGGCCGTCACTCTCGGCGAGTGGCAGCAATGCGGCGATTGCTCCCTGAAGGGCGTCGGCATTGCGCAGCACGCCGAGATGGCGCGAGACGATCGGTCGGACGAGCGATGTATCAGACGGTGCCGGCAGTTTTTCCGTGGAGATGGCGCCTTTGCCGCCCGTCGGCATGGCCGATATGTCGCGCGCCGTCCGCATGCCCATGACAGCCGCCTCCAGCAGCGAATTGCTGGCAAGCCGGTTCGCGCCGTGCAGGCCGGTCGACGCGGCCTCGCCGGCGACCCAGAGGCCGGGAACCGAGCTGCGGCCATTCGCATCCGTCGCTACGCCGCCCATGTGGTAGTGAACGGCCGGACGCACCGGGATGAGGTCCTTGGCCGGATCTATGCCGGCCTCGCCGCAAAGGGCCGTGATGACGGGGAAGCGCGTGGCAAAGCGGCTGCCGAGGGCGTGGCGGGCATCGAGGAAGACGCGGCCGCCGCGGGCGATTTCGGCGCCGATGGCACGAGCCACCACGTCGCGCGGCGCCAGCTCGGCCCCCGATATACGTGCCATGAACCGTTCGCCGCGTTCATTGACGAGCAGGGCCCCCTCGCCGCGCACCGCCTCGCTGACAAGAGCCAAGGGCCTGCGGCGGGAATCGAGCGCGGTCGGATGGAACTGCACGAATTCCATATCGGCAAGATCGGCGCCCGCCCTTGCCGCGAGCGCAATCCCCTGACCGAAATTGCCCATTGGATTGGTGGTCGCATCATAAAGCCCGCCGATGCCGCCGGTGGCGAGCACCACCCTTGCTGTCGGCAGGACGGCCGCCCCGCCGCTTACGGTCGCGCAGAGCAGTCCGGCGACGCGCCCGCCGTCCATCAGAATCCGCCGCGCCTCGAAACCTTCGAGCACTGTGATCGCAGGCGTCCGCGCCACAGCCCGCACCAGCGCGGCGATGATCGCTGTACCCGAGCCGTCGCCTTCGGCATGGACGATGCGGCGACGGTTATGGGCCGCCTCCAATCCCAGCGAAAGCCTTCCGGCGTCATTGCGGTCGAAACGGACCCCGGCGTGTTCCAGCGCTGCGATTGCCGCCGGCGCCTCCGCAATGATGTCGGCAGCGACGCTCCGGTCGCAGAGCCCGTCGCCGGCGGCAAGCGTATCGGCCAGATGCAGCGCCGCGCTGTCGTCGGCGCCGATGCTGGCGGCAATGCCGCCCTGTGCCCAGGCGCTCGAGGTCTCGACGCCGAGGCCGGCGCGGGTGATGATCACGGAAGGTTCCGGTGCCAGCGTCAGCGCCGTCATCAGCCCGGCGAGGCCGCTGCCGACGATGACTGTGCGCCCGGCCAACTGGTTGAGGATCTCGGTCATATCGCCAGCATCCTCTCGACGGCGCGCCGCGCGGCCGCGGCGATTGCCGGATCGACCGTCACTTCATGGCGGTTTCCCTCGAGTGCGGCGCGGATATTGGCGAGCGTGGTCCGCTTCATATGCGGGCAGAGATTGCAGGGGCGGATGAACTCGACGTCGGGGTGGTTCACTGCGACGTTGTCGCTCATCGAGCATTCGGTGAGGAGCACGACTCGCGCCGGCTTCTGCTTGCCGACATAATCGGACATCACGGCGGTGGAGCCGGCGAAATCGGCTTCCGCCACCACGTCGGGCGGGCATTCCGGATGGGCGAGAACCGTCACGCCGGGATGATTCTCGCGTAGCTGGCGGACATCGTCAGCGGTGAAGAGTTCATGCACTTCGCAATGCCCATGCCAGGCGATGATCTCGACCTCCGTCTCGCGGGCGACGTTGCGCGCCAGATATTCGTCGGGGATCATCAGCACCTTCGGCACGCCGAGCGACTCCACCACTTGTTTGGCATTGCCCGAGGTGCAGCAGATGTCGGAGGCGGCCTTCACCGCCGCCGAAGTATTGACATAGGTGATGACGGGGACCCCGGGATGGGCTTGGCGCAGCAGCGCGATATCCTCCGGCGTGATCGAATCCGCCAGCGAGCAGCCGGCGCCGAGATCCGGGATCAGCACGGTTTTTTCAGGGTTCAGCAGCTTGGCGGTCTCGGCCATGAAATGCACGCCGGCCAGCACGATGACATCGGCATCGACCTCGATCGCCTTGCGGGCGAGCGCCAGGCTGTCGCCGACGATGTCAGCCACCCCGTGAAAGATCTCGGGTGTCTGATAGTTGTGGGCGAGAATGACGGCGTTGCGGCGGCGCTTGAGCTCGAGGATCGCGTCCACGTCGTCCTCGAACGACATCCATTCCGCTTTGGGAATGACGCGGCTGACGCGATTGTAAAGCGAGGATGCGGAAACTGGGTGATTCATGACCGGCTCCTAATTATGCTCTATCTGAGCATATTATGCTCCAAGAGATATTCTCGTTGTGAGCATATGTCAATTGCGGGAGAGCGGTAATTTCGTTCCTGCGAGTGCCCGTTCTTCGAGCACCGTGTGGCGGAAGCGGAAGAGCTTGGCCGGCCGTCCGCCAGTTTCACTTTCGGTGTCGCCGGTTTCCTCGACCAGTTCCTGCTGTTCGATCAAGCGGCGGAAATTCTGCTTGTGCAGCGTCAGCCCCGCCAGGGCCTCGATCGTACGCTGCAGTCGCAGAAGCGTAAAACTCTCCGGCATAAGCTCGAAGACGACGGGGCGGTATTTGATTTTGGCGCGCAGCCGGGCAATCCCGGTCGCCAGAATTCGGCGGTGATCGGCAAACATCGCCCGCCCCAGATTGGCTTCGCCCGCGCACCCGGCTTCGGCCACGAGGCCCGCCTCGTAAAGCAGCTCGTAGCGTTGCAAGGCCAGATCCTCGTTCCAGCCGCCGCCATCGAAGCCGAAGGTGAAGTCGGCGCGGCGATGGCGATGGTTGCGCCGGGCCGGATCGGCATCCGCCCAGCTTCTAAGGCGTGCGACGATCTCGTCCAGCACGGCCGGCCGGCCCTGCCGATGGTCCTCCCAGGGAAAATAGTCGTACCAGCCGTGCCATCCCGGCCGGCCGGCACCCGCCTGCTCGTTGACGAGGCCGAGATAGCTGATCGAGATCGTCCGCCCACCAAGAATCTCGTTGTTCCGGTCGCGGTCGGCGAAGGTATAGAGTTGTTCGAGGTAGCCGACCGGGTGCTCCGTCTGCTCCTGCACCCATTCGCGCAGGCCCGATTGCAGGGTGCGATGGCCCATTTCGAACGGACCGGACGGCAGCGCGTTGCCGGAACGGATGGTCATGACGCGCGGCTCATCCCCCGTCACCGCGACGAGTACCGCAATTAATTCCGCATGCGCAAAGCCGATCGTCACAGGGGACCGAATACTCCGTTCCGAATGAATCGAACGGATCATTCCTGCCATAGGCGAAGACGGAAGCCAATGGACTTTCCCCTTCTCCCCAGCGGGGAGGAAGGGGAGCCGCCGAGCAAGCGTCAGCGCTTCCCCGTCTCGCCAGCCAGCCTCTCCAAGAAAACCTTCAGTTCCGCCTCGTCGATACCGACGCAATGGCGTTTTTCCGGATAGGCGCCGGTTCTGACATCCCCGGCGAATTCGGTGAAGGCGGCGATGCGTTCACGTTGCAGCCGGTCTTGTTCGTCGGCGAAATTGCGGTAGACCTTGGCGTGGCGCGGAGTGTGATCGCGATTGGCGCCGAGCACGTCGTCGGCGAACAGATATTGGGCGTCACAGCCGCTGCCGGCCCCCATCGAGATCATCAGCATCGAGGTGCTGCTGCTGATGGCGGCGGCGACGTCAGCCGGTACGACCTCGATTTCGGCGGCGAAGGCGCCGGCCTCTTCCAAAGCCTTGGTCTGCCGCCAGATCTCCGCCGCACTCGCCGCCGTCTTGCCGACGGCGCGGAAGCCGCCGGTCCAGGTTGCCTTCGATGGGATCAACCCGAGATGGCCGCAGACGGGAACGCCCTCGTCGCGCAAGCGACGGATCGTCTGCAGGCTCGCGGCGCAATAGACGGCATCGCCGCCCGCCTTCAGCGCCGCGAAGGCGGCGCGCAGATAATCTTCCGCCGAGACATGATCGCCATATTCGAGGCCTGGAATGGCAAAGAGCGTGGGGGCGATCTCGCGAAACACCGGGCCGAGCAGCGAGGGCGGCACCGAGACCATGTCGATCCCGGCCTTCTCCGCCGCTTCGGCCTCCTCCAGCGTGGTGACGCGCAGCATGGTGAGCTGGCGCCTGCCTTTTTCCGCAAGCAAGTCGGCGACGGTTGCACGCTTATGTTTTTTCATCATCAATTCCTTTGAAATATCGGAGGGCTCAAGCGGCCAGAAGTGATTTCAGCTTGACGTTGCTGGCCGCCAGCGCAGCAGGGTCCGGATGGGCACCAGCCGCGATCAACATTTCAGCGAGTCTGATGTCACGCGCCACGGCATTGCCCGGTCCGATGCCGCTCGCGGCGATCAACCGGCCATCGGTGTCGAGGTGGAAGAGAATGAAGGCGTCTGGGCCGAGGTCGCGGCGCAGATGCAGGACCGCGCCTTCGGCGAGGCCGGCAATCTGCAGCGTCACTTCGTATTGATCCGACCAGAACCACGGCACTGACGAAACGGCTTCGTCGAGGCCGAGCATGTTGGCTGCGGCCAATGTGCCTTGTTCCTGTGCATTGCGCCAGGATTCGAGCCGCACCCGCCGGCCGCCGTAGATCGGCAGGGGAAAGGAGCAGCAGTCGCCCGCCGCAAAAACGTCAGGTGCCGATGTCCGGAGATAGGTGTCGACAGCAATGCCGTTTTCGATGGCAAGCCCTGCCCTGTCGGCAATGTCGACATTCGGTCGTGCGCCGATGCCGACGAGGGCGAGGTCGGCTTCTATGACCTCCCCGCTCGACAGTTTGATCACGGCCTTTCCGCCTTCCTCGGTCAGCGCCTCGATCGAGACGCCGCAGCGGACATCGACGCCCTCTGTGCGATGGCGCTCTGTGAGCAGATAAGCGATTTCCTCCGGCACGCCGCGCTTCAGCACGCGCTCCAGCCCCTCGATGACGGTGACGTCGGCGCCGAGCAACCGTGCCGTTGCCGCAAGTTCCAGTCCGATAAACCCGCCGCCGATAATGGCGATATGCCGCCCCGGCTTCATGCCATCGCGCAACGCCGCCGCATCGTGATGCGTTCTCAGCGAGCGGATACAGCGGCTATTCTCCGGTGCGCCGGGAAAGAACCGGGCGCTCGCGCCCGTAGCCAGGAGAAGCTTATCATAGGAGAGCGCCGTACCATCCGATAGCCTCACGGCTCTGGATGCGGTGTCGAGGTCCCTCGCCTCCAGGCCGGTCAGCAGCCGGATGCCGCATTCGGCGTATTTCTCCAACGTGGCGATGAATTTCGGATCGCCTGCATCGGCGAAGCCGGCCTTCGAAAGCGGCGGCCGCTCATAGGGGTGAAGGGGTTCGTCGCCGACAAGCGTTATCTCGCCGGCAAAGCCTTTTTCCCGCAGAGCGAACGCAGCGCGGGCACCGCATTCGCCCGCACCGAGGATAACGAAATGAGCCACATCAGCCTCCGTCAGACCGAAATGAAGACGCAGCCGTCTTCGACCTTCACCGGATAGGTCTTGAGATTGACGCAGACCGGCGCACCCTTGGCTTCGCCCGTCTTGTAGTTGAAGCGGCCATTATGTTTTGGACATTCGATGATTTCATCCATGACAAGCCCGTCGGCGAGATGGATATGCTCATGCGTGCAGAGCCCGTCGGTGGCGAAGAACTCGTCGTCCGGGCTGCGGTAGACCGCAAAGGTGCGCCCGCCATGATCGAAGCGGATGACATCCTCTTCGTCGATCTCGTCCTTGCCGCAAACTTCGATCCAGTTTCCGCTCATCTTATCCTCCCTCGATCGTGATTATTGCGCCGCCGGGGCGAGTTCGTTGTGGAATTCCTCGCGATACGGCCGCGCGGTGGCCGGCAGTTCGCGCTTCAGGAAATAATCCTCGTTGCGCAGCTGGCGCAGGAAAGCCGGGACCATCTCGCGGTAGCCCGACCAGATCGACGGGTTCGGCGCCGGCAGGTCGTGCTTGATCATCGCATGCAGCCTGGGCAGCGCGTGATAGGGCACCATCGGGAACATGTGATGTTCGACGTGGTAGTTCATGTTCCAATAGATGAAGCGGCTGACCGGGTTCATATAGACCGTGCGGCTGTTCAGCCGATGATCGATGACGTTGTCGGCAAGGCCGCCATGCTGCAAGAGCCCTGTCAGCACATGGTGCCAGGCGCCATAGAGGCGCGGCAGGCCGATCAGCATCAGCGGCAGGATCGTACCCATGGCGATGGCGGCTGCGATCGTTACGACGTAAATCGCGAGCCAGATGCGGGCGATGCGGATTGCCTTCGGCTGTTCCATCTCGGGAATGAACGTCTTTTCCGTGGTGCTAATGACGCCGAAGGCGTTGCGCAGCATGTCGACGACGGCATGCCAGACATCGAGGATGCCGAAGAAGTTGAGGATCAGCCGGAAGAGATCCGGCGGCCGCATAACGGCGATCTCGGGATCGCGGCCGACGATGACAGTGTCGGTATGATGGCGCGTATGGCTCCAGCGCCAGGTCACCGGATTGCGCATGATCATGAAGCAGGCGATCTGGTAGACGCCGTCATTCATCCAGCGCGTCTTGAAGGCGGTGCCGTGGCCGCATTCGTGCCAGCGGCTGTCGGAGGCCGAGCCGTAGAGCACGCCATAGGCAAGAAAAAAGGGCAGCGCAACCCAGGAGCCCCAGAAGTAGATGCCGAGCCCGGCAAAGGTGACCATGCTGCCGAGCCAGATGATGGTGTCACGGATCGCCGGCGCGTCCGAGCGCTGCATCAGCGCCTTCATGTCCTTGCGCGGAACTTCGGTATGATACCATTCCGCTGCCGCCAGCCCCATCTCCACCGCAGTGCGGCCGCTTTCACCGAGCAGGTCGTAATCTCGTTTCTTCGTCTGGGTCGCCATCGTCCGCCTCCCTATGCCGTCGCCGGGAGAATAGGTTGACTTTGACAGAGGCTCAATGCAGGCTTGATGTAATCTATCAAAAGCCATCACGCGTGGCTCGCATTCATGATCGAAACCATCAGGAACACTTCATGCGCCGCCCCACCATATCCGATCTTGCCCGCGCCTCCGGCGTCAGCGTCGCCACTGTCGACCGGGTTCTCAATGCTCGCCATCGCGTGCGCGAGGAGACGGCGCGACGGGTCTACGATGCGGCGCAGTTGATCGGCTATCACGCCGTGGGGCTGATCAGGCAGCGCGTTTTCGAGGATCTGCCGCAGTACCGGCTTGCCTTCCTGCTGCAGAAGCCAACGCAGCAGTTCTACCAGGCATTCGCCCGCGAGATCGAAGCGGCGGCGCGGACGGTCACAAACGCCCGGATCCAGGTGCAAATCGACTTTCCGTCAGCCGCCACGCCGGCTGCGATCGTCGAGAAACTCAAAGCTCTCGGTGCGCGCAATCAGGCCGTTGCCCTGGTAGCGCCTGATTACCCCGCGGTGACGGCCGCTATCGAGGAGCTGAAGGAAAAAGGCGTCCCGGTCTTCTCGCTCCTCTCCGATTTCGCGTCGGGCGTGCGCACCGGTTACATCGGCGTCAACAACCGAAAGGTTGGCCGCACCGCCGCCTGGGTGATCGCGCGGACAGCGCATAAACCCGGCAAGGTCGCCTGTTTCGTCGGCAGCCATCGTTTTCATGGACATGAACTGCGGGAAATCGGCTTCCGCTCCTATTTTCGCGAGAATGCGCCGGAATTTGATGTTATCGACACGTTGATCAACCTGGATACGCCCGAGATCACGCACGAGGCGACGCTGACATTGCTGCAGAAACATCCCGATCTTATCGGGCTTTATGTTTGCGGCGGCGGCATGGAAGGGGCGATTTCGGCATTCCGGGAGGAAAACCTTGGTGGCAAGGTCGTGCTCGTGGTCAACGAACTGACGCCCGACAGCAAGGCCGGTCTTGCAGATGACATCGTCGCTATGGCACTCGGCACTCCCCTACCCGCGCTCTGTCAAGAGCTGATGGTGCTGATGAAGGATGCGGTGGAAAACAGCGAAGCCGCCATCCCCGGGCAGTCCTTCCTGCCCTTCGACATCTATCTTTCCGAGAATATCTGAGGAATGATGGAATTCTATCATTTCGGCTGAAATTCTTTCAGCAATGAGGGCCGGGCCCCGGCGATGACGGATGGATTGCCCGGCGAATTCGGATAGAGATTCGCTCGCCCATTCACGAGTACTGCTCCGCTTATGTCGCGGAGCCGAGGAGGATAACCGTCATGACTTCGATCCGCTTTGCGCTCAACCACATGGCCGCGCCGTCGCTTGCCATCGATGATTTCTTCGCGCTGGCAAAGTCGCTCGGCATCGATTCCGTCGAGATCCGCAACGACCTTTCCGGCAACGCCATTCTCGACGGCACCAAACCCGAAGCGATCAGAGAAGCCGCCGCCCGCCACGGAGTGACGATCATTTCGATCAACGCCCTGCAGCGCTTCAACGAATGGAATGAAACCCGCGCCAGGGAAGCGCAGGAATTGATCGACTATGCCAGCGCATCGGGCGCCAAGGCGCTGGTCCTCGTTCCGAAGAACGACGGCACCGGCTGCGCCGATGGCGAACGCCAGGCCAATCTGCGCGAGGCTCTGTCCGCGCTGAAGCCGATGCTTGATAAAGCCGGCATTATCGGCCTCGTCGAGCCGCTCGGTTTTGAAATCTGCTCGCTGCGTTCGAAGACCGAAGCCGCCGAGGCGATCAAGGAGCTCGACGCGCAATCGACCTTCAAGCTCGTCCACGACACCTTCCACCATCACCTTGCCGGCGAAGCCGCGACCTTCCCGGAACTGGCCGGTCTCGTGCACATTTCCGGCGTCAGCGATCCCTTGGTTTCCGTTGCCGAAATGCGCGACTCCCATCGCGTGCTCGTGGACGGCGAGGACCGGCTCGACAATGCCGGGCAGATCAAGGCACTGCTGCAGGCGGGCTATAGCGGGCCGTTCTCCTTCGAACCTTTTGCTGCGGAAGTTCATGCGGTCAAGGATCCGGCCGCTGCGCTGCGCGCCAGCATGGATTATCTGACGGCTCGGGTCTGAAATCCGAGGCAGCTTCTCTTCACGATCGGCCGCCGGCGTGCGGCCGATCGTGATACGCTATTCCCGGCCCCTGAACCGGCGCTGATAGGCCGGATCATAGAGCGAGCTTTCGCGAAAATCCTCCGCCGCGAGCGACGGGCCGACGAAGATGATCGCCGTGCGTTCGATCGGTTCGGCCGTAACCTTTGCCTCGATGTCGGATAACGTGCCGCGCAGAATGCGCTCGTCCGCCCAGGAAGCCTTGACGACGATGACGACCGGGCAGTTCGCGCCGTAGAGCGGCGTCAATTCGTCGACCACCTGCTTCAGCGCATGGATCGCAAGGTGGATCGCCAGCGTAGCCCCCGTCGCGCCGAATCTTGTGAGCGTCTCTTCGTTCGGCATCGGCGAAGCGCGGCCGGAAACGCGGGTCAGCACCAGGCTTTGGGCGACGGCAGGGATCGTCAGTTCGCGCCCTAGTGCTGCGGCCGCGGCGGCAAAGGCCGGAACGCCGGGTGTCATCGTATAGGTGATGCCGTGTTTTTGAAGCCGGCGCACCTGCTCGGCAACCGCGCTCCAGACGGAAAGGTCGCCGGAGTGCAGCCGGGCGACATCCTGGCCGGCGGCAGCGGCGCGAAGATATTCCGCCTCAATCTCATCGAGCGACATCGGCGCAGTATCGATAATGCGCGCGCCAGGCGGGCAATATTGCAGCAGTTCCGGCGAAACGATCGAGCCGGCATAGAGGCAGACCGGGCAGCGGCCGATCAAATCGCGGCCACGCACCGTGATCAGATCCGCAGCACCTGGCCCCGCGCCGATGAAATGCACGGTCATTCCTTTATCCTTTCATCCAGCGCCATTGCGTCACCGGCATGACTGGCCGCCAGCCGCTCATGCTGCCGACAGGTCCCGCGCGCGATATTTCGATCCGCGTCAGCGAGCCGCCGCGTTTGGCGTGTTCAGAGAGCAACACGGCTTCCATCTCCAGCGTCACGGCATTGGCAACGAGCCGCCCTCCCGGCTTCAGCGCGGCCATCGCGGCGTCCATCGCGCCCGGATCGCTGCCGCCGCCGCCGACGAAGATCGCATCCGGTTCCGGCAAGCCCTGCAGCGCATCGGGGGCTGAACCTTCAACGACAGCGAGATGCGGCACGCCGAAGGCGGATGCGTTGCGGGCGACACGCGCGGCCCGCTCAGACGATTGCTCGATGGCGATTGCCTTCAGCGACGGATCAGCCAGCATCCATTCGATGCCGATCGATCCCGAGCCGGCGCCTATATCCCAGAGCAGTTCGCCGTGACGTGGAGCAAGTGCCGAAAGCGTCATCGCGCGGATTTCGCGTTTGGTGATCTGGCCGTCGTGCTCGAACAGATCATCCTCGAGTCCTGCGGCAAAAGGCAGGATGCGAGCCCCCTCCCCTGCCGAAATCTCGAGCGCACAGACGTTCAAGGGATCGATGTCCACGAGATTGAAATCCGCCGCTAAGACGCATCTCCGTCGTTCTCGTGCGCTGCCCAACGTTTCGAGCACGGTAAGCCTGGACTGACCGAAACCGGTGGCGACCAGCAGGGCTGCCAGTTCGCCGGGCCCCTTCTCGTCTGATGTCAGCGCGATGAGGCGCCGCCCGGGATGCAAATGCGGTCGAACCAGGTCGAGCGGCCGTCCATGCAGAGAGATCGTCGTCACGTCCTGCTGCGGCCAGCCGAGCCGGGATGCGGCAATACTGAAGGCCGAAGGCGCCGGAATGACACGCATCTCCTCCGCCGCTATACGGCGGGAGAGGGTTGCGCCGACACCATAGAGAAACGGATCTCCGGAGGCGAGCACGACGACAGGCGTGCCGCGCCTTTCAAGCACGGCATCGACCGAGCGCTCGAAGGGGCTCTGCCAGGCGAGCGTTTCGCCTGAAATCAGCGATGCGGCAAGCTCATGATGCCGCGCTCCGCCGAAGACGGCGGGTGCGGCGGCAATCAGCCTCCTCGCCTCCTCGCCCAGTCCTGCTGGACCATCTTCGCCTATGCCGATAATAGTCAGCCAGCGCTGGGTGCAAGTGGGAAAGACATCAGACATGGGAAGACTTCGCATCCTGATCCTCGGCGGCACCGGCGAGGCGCGCCTGCTCGCCGAAGCGCTCGCGGCGCGCTGTGATTGCGATGTTCTGCTGTCGCTTGCCGGACGTACCGAAAAACCGGCCGTGCAGCCGGTTCCGGTGCGCATTGGCGGTTTCGGTGGCGCAGCGGCACTGGCCGGTTTTCTGAAAGCCGGCGGCTACGGGCTGCTGATCGACGCCACGCACCCTTTCGCCGAGAGAATTTCGGCCAACGCCGCCATCGCGGCTGAGACCGCCTCCATTGCTGCGATCGCTTTGCGGCGTCCCGAATGGCACCGCCAACCGGGCGATCGCTGGCAGGACGTGCAAAACATCCCGGCCGCCATTGCAGCGCTCGGCCCCTCGCCTCGCCATGTCTTCCTGGCGACCGGCCGGCAGGGCGCCCATCATGCGGAAGCGGCGCCGCAACATCGCTATCTCATCCGAAGCGTCGACCCCGTCGATCCGCCGCTTGCGGTAGTCGATGTCGACTATGTGCTTGATCGCGGCCCGTTCACGCTGAAGGGCGAATGTACTTTGCTGAAGCAACATCATATCGACGTCATCATCGCCAAGAACAGTGGGGGGGCCGCCACCTACGCGAAAATCGAGGCCGCCCGTCTGCTCGGCATCGAAGTGATGATGATTGGGCGGGCGCCGACCCCTGCATTCACGGTGGTCGAAACTGTCGAGGCGGCGCTGGCTGCGATCAATCACCTCTTCCCCTCCGCCATGAAACGCGGGGTATAGACGAGATCAAGCTTGCCGGGGCGCGCGACGATCCGCGTTTCGGCCGAGCCGATGATGATGCAGGTCGCCATATCGGCGATCGATGCATCCGCTTCCGACAATGGTTGCACCGCGATGCGCTCGTTCTCTCTCCCGGCTGCGCGACCGAATATGACTGGCGTTTTTGCCGGCAGATGGTGGCGCAACAGCTTGAAAGCTTCGCCGAGCTGCCAAGGGCGCGCCCGGCTGATCGGGTTATAGAGCGCGATGACGAAGCCTGCCTTCGCCGCCAGTACGAGGCGATTTTCTATGATATCCCAAGGCTTTAAGTTGTCCGAGAGCGATATGGCGCAGAAATCGTGGCCAAGCGGCGCCCCGGCTCTTGCCGCCACCGCCAGCATTGCCGTAACGCCGGGGAGCACGGTGAGATCGACGATGCGCCAGGCAGCCGGCCCATTCTCGATCGCCTCGCAGACGGCAGCGGCCATGGCGAAGACGCCGGGGTCGCCGCCGGAGACGACGCAGACCTTCGCGCCATCGGCTGCCATGGAAAGCGCGGCCCCTGCCCTGTCGAGTTCCTCGCGATTATCCGAGGCATGGCGCAGCTGATCGGGGCGGAGCTGCAGCCTGTCGAGATAAGGCCCATAGCCGAAGAAATCCGTTGCCGTCTCGACGGCCGCCAACGCTTCCGGCGTCATCTGCTCGGGATTGCCCGGACCGGTGCCGATCACGAAAAGCCTGCCCTTCATCGGCGGCCATCCCAGCCCGGCACGAGCACGAGCGAGAAATAGGGCGCCTCGCCTTCGCTCCTGTCGGCAAGTTTTTCCATTGCCGCATTCGTCATCGTGCCGCGCTCGACATAGACGGCCTCGGCAAGCCGGCCGGCTGCCGCGAGCGCCCGGCGGATCTTCGGCAGATTGCGGCCGACCTTCATGATGACGGCGGCCTGCGTATCGGCGAGGCGGCGGGTCAATTCGGTCTCGGCCATCGTACCGGGCAGTACGGACAGCACATCGTCCCCCTGGACGATGGGCATGCCGGCCAGCGACCAGCAGCCCGACATGGCGCTGATGCCGGGGATGACCTCCGTCGGGTAGCGCGTGGAAAGCCTGACATGCAGATGCATGTAAGAGCCGTAGAATAGGGGATCGCCCTCGCTGAGAACGGCGACGGTCCGCCCGGCGTCGAGATGCCCGGCGACCTCACTCGCGGACCGATCGTAAAACTCGGTGATCAGGCTCTGGTAGCGTTCATCGTTCTTGTCGATTTCGGTGGTCACGGGATAGTAGAGCGCCAGCAGCGTGACATCCGGTTTCAGCAGCGGTTCGACGATCGCTTTGCCGTTGCCGCCCCTGCCCTGCTTGGCGAAATAAGCGATGACATCCGCGCCTTCGATGGCGCGCACGGCTTTGAGGGTCAGAAGCTCGGGATCACCAGGACCCGTACCGACGCCGATGAGGCGGCCTGATGTCGTCATAGGCCAGGCCTCGCCAGCGCGTTGATGGCGGCAGCCGTCATGGCGCTGCCGCCGAGCCGGCCGCGCACGATGGCAAAGGGAACGCCATAGGAATTTTCCGCCAGCGCATCCTTCGATTCGGCTGCGCCGACAAAGCCGACGGGCATGCCGAGGATCGCGGCGGGCTTCGGGGCGCCGTCGCGCAGGAGTTCGAGAAGATGGAAGAGCGCAGTCGGCGCGTTGCCGATCGCGACAATGCTGCCGCCGAGCCGATCGAGCCAGAGATGCATGGCGGCAGCCGAGCGTGTATTGCCGATCTCACGCGCGCGCTCCGGCGTGGCGGGATCGCGCAACGTGCAGACCACCTCGTTGAGCGCCGGCAGCCGCGCC
This sequence comes from Rhizobium aethiopicum, assembly GCF_900094625.1. GTDB lineage: Bacteria > Pseudomonadota > Alphaproteobacteria > Rhizobiales > Rhizobiaceae > Rhizobium > Rhizobium aethiopicum. Next base: position 36,551 of record NZ_FMAJ01000006.1, read on the forward strand.
CGTGTGACGCCGTTGGATACCATTTCCGCATCGCAGAAGATTGGCGCTGCCGCCTTCAGCGCGTCGCGCGCGGTGCTGACGAAATCGGCGGAAAAGACAAAATGCTCCGCCGCTTCCACGAGACCGCAGGCATGAATCATGCGCACGGCGATTTCGGCCTGGTCTTCGGTGAAGCGCGAAAGATCGGCCTCGGCGCGGATGATGGCAAAGGAACGCTCGTAGATCGCGTCGCCGCTGCGGATATAATCGTAGTCTGGCATTCCTATTCCTGTCGCAGCGCTTTCGAAACACCGGTTGCGCCAAGCCGTGTAAGGCAGGCGGCAGCCGATTCGCCAGCACCTCTGTTGTCTTCGATGGACCGGGCGAGCCTCTCTATAGCGAAATCGATCCGACCGCCAGCGATCCGTTCATCCGGCAGGTCTGAAGCAAGCCCGTTGAGGACGAGGCCGAAACCATCCGCCGATCCGGTCAGCGTCAGCGCCGGCCGGGCATGGGCGCAGCCCTTCGAGCAGGCGGAAAGGTGGATGGTCAGCGACCCGTCGAAGAGAACAGGTGCCGCGGCAATGAGGCGGCGCGCCAAGATTCTCGTCTCGTAGAAGGCGGAGCCGCAGGCGCCGGCGCCCGCGCAGGCTGCGATATATTCGCTGCTTTCTCCCGGCTGGGTGGTGAAGCCATGTTTGCCCGCCGCAATCTGCACAGCCGACGCGGCATCGGGAAAGCCGGTGAAGAAGAAGCCTCGACCGGGCGCAAGTCTGATGGCCGTTGCGCCGTGAGCTTTTGCGTCGTCAATAAGGGCGGTCAGATTGCAGGCCCGCATCTGCCCGAATTCCGGCCGGACGCCGAGGACGTGTTTACCGTCCTTCATTCGGTGCAGGCCGGAAAGCGGCGTCGTTGCCTGATGTGACGGACGAACTTGGATGGCATCCATAGCGGGAAAGCGCGCCCGCAGAAGTGTCGGATCGAGATCCCGCGCTCGCCTGCTCTGCCCGACCCCCAGCAAAATGAGAATTTCGCCAACGGCTGAAATCACCGCGTCTGCCGAGCCGCTTGCGACTGGCGTCGCCGTCTCGCCGTCGCCGTTGATCGCAACGAGCCACTGGGCGTCGGGTTGCGCGACGATGCGGATATCGGCGGAAAGTGCCGACAAACCGAATGCTCCGCCGCCGTCGATGATGAGCGAGAGTTTGGGCGCGAGCCGCGGCGAGGCGAGCAACTCCCTGAGCTTGCTGCGCAGTGTCTTTTCCAGCGCTGCCGGATCGCTTGTTTCGTCGGGATCGATGCCGTGCAGCGGCGATATCTCGATCGCCGGCCCGTCCGGCACTTCGATCCCCGCGGCATCAATATTGGCCGCGAGCGGTCCTACGGTTTCAGCCCGCAGTCCGCGGATCTGCAGATTGCCGCGCGCGGTAATTTCCAGAATGCCGTTTCCATGGTCGGCGGCGGAGCGGGCGAGGGCTGAGAACTGCGATAGCGTCATCGCGCCGCCGGCCGGACGCAGCCGCACGAGCAAGCCGTCGCCGGTCGGCATGGGCGTGGCAAGGGCCGGGCAGGCGCCGCGCGGACGTATCGTCGCCGACGGTCGACCTTGCAGATCCGTTTCGCCTGTCCTGTCGATCGCCTTGCCGGCCTCGGTGCCCATTCTCAATCCTCTGATCATTTCTTACATGATCGCGGCCGGCGCGGCAAAACATGCTAGCGACGGCTATTCCTCGAAGTCGTGTCCCTTGCGCAGCAGATATATGTCCATGATCCAGCCGTGCCGCTGTCTGGCCTCGGCTCGGAGCACCAAAATGTCGGCGGCGATGTCTGAGAGCCGCCCCGATCTGACGATTTCATCCTTGGTTCCGAGATAGGCGCCCCAAAAGATCTCAGCATCAGGATCGTCGATCTTTGCAAAAACCTGTTCGCCGTCGAGCATGACGACGGTGCTGTCGCCTTGAAGCCCATCTCGCGCCAGCCGGCGCCCGGTTGTGATCTCGACCGGCTTGCCGACGAGATTGAGCGGGATTTTGTGGCTGGCCGCCAAGGCCTGAATACTGGTGATGCCCGGAACGACGCTGTAGTCGAAATCAATGCTGTTTGCTTGACGCACGCGTTCGATGATGCGGATGGTGCTGTCGTAAAGACTGGGATCACCCCAGACGAGAAAGGCGCCGGTGCCGCCGTCCGGCAGGCCCGAGATCAACTCTCCATAGATAGTGGCAATCTCGCCGTGCCAGGCATCGACGCTTTGTGTGTAGCTCCTGTCTGCGGTCTGCCTTTGCGGCACCTCGAATTCCGAGATCCGGATATCTGGCCGGGTGACATAGCGCTCGCAGATCTCCCGCCTCACCTCGGCGAGCTCTTCCTTGCCGGCGCCCTTGAGCGGCAGGAAAATCACTTCGGCGGCATTCATGGCGTTGATCGCCTGTATGGTGACGTGCTCCGGATTGCCCGTGCCGATTCCGATGATATTGATATGCTTCAAGCGGATATTCTCCCGTCGAGTTCCGGCGGTCTTGCCTAAAAACACGACCCGCCGCAAGGGTAGGGCAGGGAGTTGGCCGCGGCCAACCGGACTGGGGACGGCCCTCCGACCGCTATTGTTGCCGTAAATCCCGAATCGTGTCACTTTCGATACGCTTTTTGACGCTATGTTGACAGAAAAGCGCATCGAAAAGGATTGGGTGTTTTGGACAACATTAGCGTATCGACGACGGATGTGCGGATAGAGCGGCATGCGAACCAGCTTTCGCGGCAATTGAAGCTCCTCCGCGACAAGCTGTTTCCGCCGCTCGCGCAGAAGACGCTGCGTACTTTCTCGTCAGGCGAGGCTGCTCAGATGATCGGCGTTTCCGACGGTTATCTTCGTCAGCTTTCGCTGGACGGCAAGGGGCCACAGCCGGAACTCTCCTCGAATGGCCGGCGCTCCTATACGCTCGGCCAGATCAATGAGTTGCGTCATTATATGGCGAACCTCAAGCCGAAGGATGCTCTGAGCTACCTTCCGTGGCGCCGTCCCGGTGAAAAGCTGCAGACGGTCGCCGTGACCAATTTCAAAGGCGGTTCGGCCAAGACAACGACGACGCTTTATCTGGCGCAATATCTGGCGCTGGAGGGCTACCGGGTCTTGGCGATCGACCTCGACCCGCAGGCATCGCTTTCCTCCATGTTGGGCGTTCAGCCGGAATTCGATCTTGCCGATGGCGATACGCTCTATGGCGCCATTCGTTATGATGCGAGCCGCAAGCCGCTGAAGGAGATCGTCCGCAAAACCTATTTCGACGGACTTGATCTGGTGCCCGGCAATCTCGAACTGATGGAGTTCGAACATGAGACGCCGAGGGCGCTCAACGATCGTCAGAAGCCGGCCGAGCTGTTTTTCCGTCGCGTTGGCGTCGCGATTGCCGAGGTTGAGGCCGATTACGATGTGGTGGTGATCGACTGCCCGCCGCAACTCGGCTACCTCACCCTCGGCGCCGTTTGCGCCGCCACGTCGCTGCTCATCACCATCCATCCGCAGATGGTCGATGTGGCTTCCATGTCGCAGTTCCTGCTGATGACCTCGGATCTGCTCTCCGTCGTGCGCAAGGCCGGCGGCGACCTGCAGCACGACTTCATCAAATATGTCGTCACCCGTCACGAACCGTTCGATGCGCCGCAGTCGCAGATCGTGGCGCTGCTGCGCAGCCTCTTCGGCGACGACGTGCTGACGGCAACAATTCTCAAATCGACCGCAATCGCCGATGCCGGTCTGACAAAGCAGACGCTTTTTGAAATCGAGAAAGGGCAGGTGCGCCGCTCGACCTATGATCGAGCGTTGGAATCGGTCAACGCTGCCAACGGCGAAGTTCTTGCCGGCATTCATAAAGCCTGGGGCCGCACATGAGCAGACGCGATCGCCTGAAAGGCCTTTTCGACGATACGGCGCAGGAGTTGGCCGCGGCCAACTACGAGGAGACTTCCTCGCGCGGATCGGCCGGGCCGGTTCGCACAATGGCGCTGACCCTCGGCCGTATGGAGGAAGAGAGCAGGGCGATGCAGGAGGCCTTGCTCTCCGGCGAACGCATCGTCGAACTCGACCCCGATCTGATCGATTCTTCCTTCGTCCGCGACCGCCTTGCCGACCAGCCGCTCAATCTCGAGGACGAGCTGGTGCAGTCGATTGCCGAAAACGGCCAGGAAGTGCCGGTTCTCGTTCGTCGCCATCCTGAAGACGCCGAGCGTTACCAGATCGCCTATGGCCATCGCCGCCTGCAGGCCGTCAAGCTGCTCGGGCGCAAGGTGCAGGCGATCGTTCGTCAGCTCGACGACACCGATGTCGTCATCGCGCAGGGCATCGAGAATTCGGCGCGCCGGAACCTTTCCTATATCGAACGCGCCGTCTTCGCTCTCAATCTCGAATTCAAGGGGTTTGAACGCCCCGTCATCATGAAGGCGCTGTCCACTGACAAGACGGAGCTGTCGAAGCTGTTGTCGGTCGCCAAGGCCATTCCGGCCGACATCGTCAGGTCGGTGGGGGCCGCACCCGGCATCGGACGGCGCAAGTGGATGGCGCTTGCCCAGGATTGGAATGGGACGACGGCGGCGCGGCTTGCCAAGCTCATCGCCTCGGAGGGTTTCAGGTCGGAGGAGAGCGACCGCCGTTTCGAGCTTCTGGTCGCCGAACTCGCCAAGAAAGTGGCGAAGCCGGAGCCCACGGAATACGACTGGAAGCCGAAAAGCGGCGGCAAGATTGCCGGCCGAATCAGAAGCGCCGGCAATTCCTTCACGATCGCGTTGAAAACAGGCGATGCGCCGGATTTCGGCGCTTATATTTCACGCCGTCTCGATGAGCTTTACGAAGCCTATCGGGCCGGCAAGTTGCAAGCAGGAGAGTAGGCCGCAAAAGAAAAAAGCCTCCGAACGTTGCCGTCGCGGAAGCCTTTCTCATATCTGGACAATCTGAGAATCGCACTTCCTCGAATCACTGTCAAGCGTCTTCGGCATCCTTTTGGATGGTAGGTTTCTTTTGCCTTGAAAAAAGGTGAGGGACATGGAGCCTCAATATGTATCGACGCCCTTTGGGCGCCGATCGATGACGCTTGGCATGCTGGCAAGCCAAGAAAACGCCAGCAAGGTCGATCCGGACGCATCGGTCGACAAATGGAAGATCTTTCGCGCTCTCTGCGAGGCAAAGGAGAAGGTCGGCGTATCCGATCGTGCGCTCGCCGTTCTCAACGCGTTGTTGACCTTCTACCCGAGGAACGAGATTGCCGAGGCCAACGGTTTCGTCGTCTTTCCTTCGAACGAACAGCTGTCGCTGCGCACGCATGGCATGGCCGGCACCACGCTGCGGCGAAACCTGGCTATGCTGGTCCAGGCCGGCCTGATCATCCGGCGGGACAGTCCGAACGGAAAACGTTTCGCCCGCCGCAACGGTGAGGGCGGGCTAGGGGAGGCCTTCGGCTTCAGCCTGGCGCCACTCCTCGTGCGCGCTCGCGAGATCGAGGCACAGGCGGCGCAGGTGCTCGCCGACAAGCTCGAATGGAAGCGCCTGCGCGAGCGGTTGAGCCTTTGCCGGCGCGATATCGCCAAGCTTATCGAGATCGCCCTGGAAGAGGAAATCGCCGGCGAATGGATTGAGATGCAGCAGCACTTCAATCGCCTTTCGGCAAGCCTGCCACGCCGTCCGTCGGCCGCGGAGATTCAAAGCTTGCTGACCGATCTCGAAGCTTTCCGCGAACTGATCGTCAAGACACTGGAATCGAAGACGAAAACAGAAAAAACAGACGCCAATGACAGCCAAAACGGTTGGCACATACATAATTCAAACCCACACCCCATATCTGAACTTGAACCGAGCTTCGAAACGAAGCAGGGCGCAAAGCCGGAGGAAGAACCGAGGCCGTGGCGGGAGCCGCCGAAATCGTTCCCCCTTGCCATGGTGCTGCAGGCCTGCCCCGAGATTGTTGCCTACGGCCCGGGCGGTCGAATCGGCAGCTGGCGGGATTTGATGGCCGCCGCCGTTGTCGTCCGTTCGACGCTCGGCGTCAGCCCCAGCGCCTATCAGCAGGCCTGCGATGTCATGGGGCCGGAAAATGCTGCCACCGTAATCGCCTGCATTCTGGAACGCGGCGGCCATATCAATTCGGCCGGCGGCTATCTGCGGGATCTGACACGGCGGGCGGAGCGCGGCGAGTTCTCGCTTGGTCCGATGCTGATGGCGTTGATGCGGGCCAATGGTCCGACGGCGAGAAAAACGGGATAGCGGCGAGCAAAAGCTTCGCGCCAGTCGCGGCGGGTAATGGAAGTGTGGACGGGCAATTCCAGCCACCTTGTCCCTTCTTTTCCGCAGCTTTCGTTGAAACAAACCGTTAACCATGTCATAGATGGCGGAAGGAAACGACTGTTTTGCTTCCATTTGTGAAAAACCGCAAAGCTTAACAATGCGCTATGAGATCGACGGTACGATGCTTCAGACCCTGCTTCCGTTGCTTGCTGCGGCGGAGGATGCGGTGGCGCGACTGGACGAGCGCGTGTTGCGTTCGCCGGTGGGGGAGGGGTTTGCCGAGCGCAGCCATTTCTTCGATGCCGCGGGCGCATTGTGGGTCGCCGGCGAACTCGTCCATGTCGAGGACCTCGTTCTGCACGATGCGCATATGGATAGCCGCGCGCCCAGCCACGAACTGACGATCGCCCATTCGGTGCTGCGGACGCGTCGACGCATCTGGACCGGTGAACCATCCTGGGCACTCGGCGCCTCGGGACTGGCAGCCCTGACCGCGACAACGGGGGAAGGGGAGGGCATCACCCAGGACGCTAAGAGCCCGGCAGTTGCGGTGGGGGCCGACGACGAGGGCGGGGATGAAGATGGGCTGCTCGCCGCCGAGATGGCCGAGATCGATGCGATCCTCGCCCGCTCGCAGAAGCTCATCGACATCCATACGGGCAAAGCGCCGTCGAGCGAGACGGCCGCAATATCTCCGGGCAAGCGCAACGATGATCCTCTCGGCCTGCTCGGCGACGACGAATGGGATGAGGAACAGCGGCTTGCGGAGTGGCGGGGCGTGCTGCCATTGGCCGACAGCCTGCCGCCGGTTCTCGGCGCCGTCATCCTTTTCGAAGCCTGGGACAGGATCGAGCCGTTGCGGCGTCAGCATTGGCTCGGCGGTCTCCTGGCCGAAAGCTACCTGCGCGCCCGCGGCAAGGTCGCTTCGCATCTCTTTTCCGTTTACGGTGGGCTGAAGCTGGTGCGCCACGAGCGGCGTCGGGCCCGCGACCGGGCGACACGGCTGCAAGCTTTTCTCGAGGCGATGCAGCTGGCTGCCGCGGCCGGCCTCAAGGAAATCGACCGGTTGTCGCTGGCTCGCACGCAGATGGAGCTGCGCTTTCGCGGCCGTCGCTCGAACAGTAGCCTGCCGGAACTTGCCGATTTCATCCTGTCGCGGCCGATGGTTTCGGCGGCGATGATCGCCCGTCATCTGCGCATCACGCCGCGCGGCGCGCTGAACCTCGTCAACGAGATCGGCATTCGCGAAATCACCGGCCGCGGCCGCTACCGTGCCTGGGGCATCATCTGAAGTAGAAATGGAAACGGCCGGGCGTCGACCCGGCCGTTTCCTTTAGAGTGAGCACCCGGTCTGCCGTCCTGTCACAGACCTCAGACCGGGCGCTCTTGCGCTTCCATTGCCCCCAGAAGCGCGATCCTATTCCCGCTCGCCGGTGAAGTTGAGCAGAAGCTGGAAGATGTTGACGAAGTTCAGGTAGAGCGAGAGCGCACCGAAGACGGCGAGCTTCTGGTTCGATTCCTGATCGTAGTTTTCCGAATATTGTTCCTTGATGTTCTGCGTGTCGTAGGCGGTGAGGCCGACGAAGACGACGATGCCGATCACCGAGATCGCGAACTGCAGCGCGCTCGAACCCAGGAAGATGTTGACGATGCTGGCGATGATGACGCCGAACAGGCCCATCATCAGGAACGAGCCCATGCGCGAGAGGTCACGCTTCGTCACATAGCCGTAAAGGCTGGTGGCGCCGAACATCGTGGCAGTGATGAAGAAGGTCCGCGCGATGCTCATCCCGGTAAAGACCAGGAAGACCGAAGCGAGCGACAGACCCATCACGGCGCAGAAGGCCCAGAAGGTGATTTGGGCGGTGCTGGCAGACATCGTCTGGATTTTGAACGAGAAGAAGAAGACGAAGGCGAGCGGCGCGAGCATCACGACCCACTTCAGCGGCGAGCCGAAGATCGGGACGTAGAGGGCCGGCGTCGAGCCGACGACAAAGGCGACAAGGCCTGTTATGACGAGGCCGAGAGCCATATAGTTGTAGACGCGCAGCATATGCTGGCGCAGCCCTTCGTCGAAGACGGCCTGGGAGCCGGCGACGGCTCCGTAGCGGGGATTGATCGGGTTCATGCTGATCTCCTCGGTTTGAATTAATAGAGCGAGCGGGCGAGCCGTTCGGCCGCCTGGTCGAGATTGAGACCTCTATCGTCGGCGATCAGCGCATAGGCGACCTCGCCGATTTGCCAATAGGCGGCTTCTGCTTTTTCCAAGGTGAGATGGCTCACCGGCTTCACCTCAAAGGCGCCTGGACGGACGGCGAAAAGCGACAGCCGCTTTCCATCGACCACCGTGATCGTCATCTCGACGCTGGGGCCGAATTCCGACGGGAAGATCTGCACGTCGGCGATCTGCCAATCTTTCGGCAATTCGGGCATGACGATCGCGGTGGCGGCGCGTATGTCCTCGGCGCTATAGCCCGTCGGCGACGGTGAAGGCATCGACGCGCGCAGCGCCGCGGTCTGATAGGCGCGGACGGCATCCTCGACATAAGCGGGGGCCGGAACCGACGCCGCCACCTCGGTCGCCGAAAAGGCGCCGAAGGAATTATGCGCTACCCAGCCGGCGGTGACCAGAATGCCAACGGCGGCGATACGCTGCATGGAATGGAGGATGCGGCCATAGGAAAGGCCACGCTCCAGCCGGCGGGCGGCATCGCGTGTCTCGGGGCGGCCGAAGGCGCTTTCGCCGGCAAGCGCCAGGCGCAACTCGCCCTTCATGCTGAGATCGGCCATGACCTTGGCGGCAATAGCCGGATTCTCCGAAAGATAGGACTCGACCTGGATACGGCGGGCGACATCGAGCTCGCCATCGACATAGGCGTCGAGATCGGCATCGATGATCGGATCAACTGCTTTCATTGCCGCTCCCTCCGATTAACCTGAGATGCGATACGCGCGGCGTTTTTTCCTCGAATTCGCGCAGCTGTGCACGGGCGCGGGAGATGCGCGACATCAGCGTGCCGATCGGAATGCCGAGCGCATTGGCGGCCTCCTGATAGGAAAGGTCCTCGATGGCAACGAGATGCAGCGCTTCGCGCTGTTCCTCCGGCAGATCGAAGAAGGCGTCGCGCACCTGCTGCAAGCGCACGGCATGTTCCTGGCCGGCCGGCAGCGACTGCTCGGCTTCGACAGCCGCTTCGTCATGGCGACGGGTCAGCGACCGGTTCTGGCGAAGACGATCGATATGGGCATTGTGCAGGATGGAAAGCAGCCAGGTGCGCAGATTGCCACCGCTCCGGAAGCTCTTTCTCTTCTCGAAGGCGCGCACCAGAGCATCATGCACCAGATCCTCCGCCTCATCCGAGTTGCGCACCAGCGCGCGAGCATAGCGCCGCAGCGCTGCAAGCTGTCCGATGACATCGAAGGGGCGTTCTTTGCGGTCCATGACTGAGTATACGCAAGCGCGGCCGATTTTATTCCAGGTGGCTAAAAAAAATCATGCTGGCCCGACATCCAAGAACAGGAGACCATCAGCAAGCGCATATGCGCCTTAAATCGGCGATTGTTTATGACAAACACATGACACATCATCGCGCCGCTGATTTGGAGGGGAAAATAAAGGATGAAGGAAAGGAAGCGGGTCTACGAAGCTCTCGTGGACGGCGCCATGGAAGGGCTGACGGGTGAGGCACTCTATGATTTCGTCAAGACGCGATGCCCGAAGGCCACCAGCAAGAAGATCGTCAGGGCTTCGCTTCTCGCCCTGACTGATCCTCATCTCAAGGACCGCAATATTCTCGACGTGATCTATGCGCTTGCGATAAAGCATCGCCTCGATGAGGGCGTGCTTGTTGACTGCGACGAGGACGAACCCGCCGACCCGGCGCCGTTCAGAACGTTCAGCTAGCCTTTCCGGCTTTCTAAAATGGTCAGCGACCGTCCGAAAGCTCTTCGAGGATAGGACAATCCGGTCGGTCGTTACCATGGCAGGCATGCACCAGATGCTCGAGGGTGCGGCGAAGTTCCGTCAGTTCGCGGATCTTGCGGTCGATCTCACCGAGTTTCATCTCAGCAATGTCCCTGACGTCGGCGCTCGCCCGAGCCTTGTCCTCATAAAGCGCCAGCAATTGCCGGCATTCCTCTACGGAAAAGCCGAGGCCGCGCGAACGCTGCAGGAAGCGCAGCTTGTGAACATCGGCCGCAGCATAGTCGCGATAGCCGTTTCCGCCCCTTCCGGGGCGGATCAGGCCGATGTCCTCGTAGTAGCGGATGGTTTTGGAAGGCAGGCCGGACCGCTCGGATGCTTCGCCGATATTCATTGCCATCTCCTATAATTTTGCAAAGCGCAGTCTCAGCGCATTAGCGATCACCGATACTGACGAGAGGCTCATTGCCGCCGCCGCGATCATCGGCGAGAGCAGCAAGCCGAAAACCGGATAGAGGAGCCCGGCGGCGACGGGAACGCCGAGCGCATTGTAGCCGAAGGCGAAACCGAGATTCTGGCGGATATTGCCCATCGTCGCCTCCGCCAGCCGCCGCGCCCTGACGATCCCGTTGAGGTCGCCCTTCACCAAGGTAATGCCTGCGCTTTCCATCGCAACATCGGCGCCGGTGCCCATGGCGATGCCGACATCGGCGGTAGCAAGTGCCGGGGCGTCGTTGACGCCGTCGCCGGCCATGGCGATGACGGCACCTTTGCCGCGCAATTCCTCGATCAGCGCCTTCTTGCCTTCCGGCAGCACGTCGGCGCGAACCTCATCGATGCTGAGGCTTTTGGCCACTGCCCGTGCCGTGCGCTCGTTGTCGCCAGTCGCCATGATGATCTTCAGCCCGCTTTCGTGCAGTGCCTTGATGGCGGCCGCTGTCGTCGGCTTGATCCGGTCGGCAACGGCGACGAGACCGGCAAACTTGCCGTCGAGCGTCACGAACATTACCGTCTTGCCATCGCCGCGCAGGGCTTCGGTCTTCTCAGACAGCGCCGACGGATCGACGCCGAGATCGGCAAGCATTGCAGCATTGCCGAGGGCCACCGTCGTGCGGCCGGCAAGGCCCTGGACGCCTTTGCCGGTCTTCGCCTCGAAGCCGGTCACCTCCACGAAGGCGGCGCCACGCTCTTCGGCGCCGGAAACGATCGCCTCGGCCAGCGGGTGCTCCGAGCCGCGCTCCAGACTCGCCGCCAGCGACAGCAGCCGGTCTTCCTGGACGCCGCCGGCGGCGACGATGTCGGTAAGCACAGGCTTGCCTTCGGTCAGCGTGCCGGTCTTGTCGACGATCAGCGTGTCGACCTTGGAAAAGCGCTCCAGCGCTTCGGCGTCCTTGATCAGCACACCTTCCCCCGCGCCGCGCCCGCTCGCGATCATGATCGACATCGGCGTTGCAAGGCCGAGTGCGCAGGGGCAGGCGATGATCAGAACGGCGACTGCGGCAAGCAGCGCGTTTGCCAGACTCGGCTCCGGTCCGATAGCGGCCCAGACAATGAAGGCAAGGATGGCGACGGCGACGACGGCTGGCACAAAGAAAGCCGACACCCGGTCGACCGCGCCCTGAATCGGCGCCCGCGAACGCTGCGCCTTGGCGACCATGTCGACGATGCGCGACAGCACCGTGTCTGCGCCGACCTTCTCGGCCGACATGACGAGGGAGCCGTTTTTGTTGATCGTGCCGCCGGTCAGGCCGTCGCCCGTCGTCTTCTCGACCGGCAGGGGTTCGCCCGATATCATCGATTCGTCGACGGTCGACTGGCCCTCCAGGACAGAACCATCCACCGGCACGCGCTCGCCCGGGCGCACGCGCAGACGGTCGCCGGTCTGGATCTCCTCCACCGGCACGTCATTCTCGATGCCATCGGCATCAATGCGCCGCGCCGTCTTCGGTGCAAGATCGAGCAGAGCACGGATTGCCGAGCCGGTACGCTCGCGAGCCTTCAATTCCAGCACCTGGCCGACGAAGACCAGGGCGACGATGACGGCGGCCGCCTCGAAATAAACGGGCACGGTGGCGCCATGGCCGCGGAAGCTCATCGGGAAAATACCGGGCGCAATCGTGGCGACGACGCTGTAGACATAGGCGGTGCCGACGCCGAGACCGATCAGCGTCCACATGTTCGGGCTGCGGTTGACCACAGACGCCCAGGCGCGTCGGAAGAACGGCAGGGCGGCCCACAACACGACCGGGGTTGCCAGCAGCAGCTCGAGGTAAGTCGCCCGTGGTTCGCCGATCGCTTCCCGAAGCGGCAGGCCGAGCATCGGCCCCATGCCGAGCGCCAGCAGCGGCAGGGCAAGGATGGCACTGACCCAAAGCCGTCTGACGAAATCGACAAGTTCTGGATTCGGTCCTTCATCGGCTGGAGGAATGCCCATCGGCTCCAACGCCATGCCGCATTTCGGGCAGTCGCCGGGCCGGTCGCTGACGACTTCCGGATGCATCGGGCAGGTATAGAGCGTACCCTTCGGGGCCGGTTTTGCCGCCGGACGGGCGCCGCCGCGATAGGCCGACGGGTCGGCCTCGAATTTGGTTTGGCAGGCGGCCGAGCAGAAGTAGAATTTCTCGCCCTCGAATTTCAGGAAGTATCTTGCCGCCGAGCGATCGACGGCCATGCCGCACACCGGATCCTTCGCTGTCAGGTAATCCTGCGGCTGCGCGGCAAACTTCGTGCGGCAGCTCTCGGAGCAGAAATGATAAAGCCGGCACATATGGTCGAACGAGGGTTTGCCGGCGCTCGGATCGACCGTCATGCCGCAGACAGGATCACGGACTACGGTTTCGGCGGCCTTATCGTGATGATCATGGCCGCAATGGCATTGATCGTCACCGTGGGCGTGGTTGTGATGATGACGGTGGTCGTGTTCGTGCTTTGTATCCATGACTATCTCCTGTGCCCCGAAGAGCAGTTGGAGAGGTTTATCCACCTTCCAGCAACTGGAAGGTCAAGTGCTATTTTGACGGCGTCGATTTTTTCGCAAGCGCAATGGCGGTATCGCCCGATCCTCAGATCGCGCTGATCAGCCCGAGGGGCTGGCTCCCGAGCAGTGCGGCCACCGAAATGCTGCCGCCCGGCTCGATTGTTTTTCCGGTCACGAGATCTGCCTTCAACCCGTGGAGAGGGGAGGGCACCGCGATCGTCGTGTCCTCCCAGAATTCCGGCCCGGCAAATAACACGCCGGGATCAAGCCAGCCGAACATCAACCGCGGGGCGACAGTGATGGCGAATTCGTTGTTGTGCACGCGCGCGAAAGCGAGGACATGGTCGCGCCGGCTTCCTGTCGTCTTCAATGGCAGATAATCACCTTTGGCAAAGAGAACGGGCTGCCGCTGGCGCAGCTGCAAGCCGATCGCGACGATGCGCTGCTTCAGCGCGGCTGCCTGAAGCTTGGCGATCGGTCCGGCTTCATCAAGCCAGGCCATCAGCCTGGCATGATCGACCGGCCGGCGATTGTCGGGATCGACAAGGCTGAAATCGAACCCCTCGGTACCCTGGTAAATATCGGGAATACCGGGCGCCGTCAGCTTGAGCAGTGTCTGCGACAGGCTGTTCACGTAGCCCGCCGCGATGAAGGGCTGCAGCACCATTTCGAAATCTTCAAGAAAGGCGTCATTGTCGGGCGACATCAGCGCGGCCGCATAGGCCATGACGGCATCCTCGTAAGCGGCGTTCTGTTCGTTCCAGGCGCTGCGCAGTTTGGCCTCCCGCACCGCCTTGAGCGCGTAATCGGTAAACCGGGCGCGAAGCTCCTCCATCTGTCCTCTGTCGAAATCTTCCGGCCAGACGCCGGCGAGCGCCTGATAAAGCATCCATTCGGTACTCGGCTCCGGTGCCGCACCATCCGGCAGATCCTTCAGCCAGGGCCGGTTCATCTCACGCCAACGCACCACCGCCTGGGCAAAAACATCGGCGCCCTCGCTCAAGACATAGAGCCTCGCGCGTGCATCCTCGCCGCGCTTGGTGTCGTGCGTGGCGCTTGCCGAAAGCCCGTGCGGCTGCAGCCGCGCCCGCTCGGCCATACGACGATGGAACCCCTCCGGGCCCTCGGGCAGCTTGCCCGGCTCGCTCCCGACCTCGTTTGCGGCAAGCAGCCTGTTATAGCGGTAGAACAGCGTATCCTCCATCGCCTTCGCCATGACAGGCCCGCTCAGCTGTTGGAAGCGGATGCGGAATTCATGGGCCGCATCACCGTCAATCTTGCCTTCGAGAAGCTTCAGCACGTGATCGAGCGCTCGTCGGTCGTCGAGTTGCGGCATGACCTGCGATGCGGTTGCGGCAAGGACGGCCGAATCCTGCCAGCTGAGCGGCCCGCCGTCACCATAGGTGCGGTAGACAGGGAATGCGATCAGCAGCTCGCGCAAGGCGGTGGCTAACTCTTCCCCGTTGAGTTCGGGAAATATGCCCGCCGCCATCGCCACCAGCCTGTCGGCCTCACCGGCGAAATTCCGCTCGACCATCTGTTGCCTGGCAAGCCGCCGGCCCTTTTCGAGATCGCCCGCTTCGCCGGCGAGACCGCGATAGGCATCGTCCAATATCCGCAGGCCGCCGGTGTCAATGAAGAGCTCGCCGAGGGCGGCGATGAACTCATATCCGGTCGTGCCCGCAACCGGCCAGCTCTCCGGCAGGACTTCGCCCGCCCCGAGGATCTTTTCGACGACGATGTAGGGATCGGCCCCGACCGCTGCCCTCAGTCTGTCGAGATAGGCCTTTGGTTCGGCGAGGCCGTCGACGTGGTCGATGCGAAGGCCCTGCACCTTGCCATGGCGCACGAGCTCAAGCACCAGCCGATGCATGTCGGCGAACACCGAGGGATCCTCGGCGCGAGTCCCGACCAGTCCGGTCACCTCGAAAAAGCGGCGGTAACTCAGATGCCGCGCCGCTTCCTTCCAATGAATTAGCCGCCAATGCTGCTCGTCATGCAGGCTTCTCAGGAAATCGCGATCGGACGAGACATCCTTCAGTTTCTCCCGAAGGACCGCTCGATCGCCGCCCTCGAAGAGGATGTCGCGCAGCGCGCGGGCGAGGTTCTCGCCTGATGTCACGGCCGCGGCCTCTGCCATTCGCGTTGCGACCGGATCGTCGAGCCGGTTTGCGATCGCGCCGTAGCTGCTGGGTTTGACGGGCAACAGCGTCTGAAAATACGCCAAGGCGAAGTTGCCATGCGTCTCGTCGAGGACGAGGCGCAGTTCGCCGGCAGCCAGCGCCTCTTCGAAATCCTGGCCGAGCTGCGGCAGGGTCAGCGGTTCGCTCCAGTCGACATCGAAATGGCTGGCATAGGCGCTCTGCGGACCGAAGGCCAGTACATCCCGCCACCAGGCGTTCTCAGGTGAAGCGGCCATATGGTTCGGAACGATGTCGAGAATCAAACCCATGCCGGCCGAGGCGAGGCTTTCGGTCAGCCGCTCGAAGCCCGCGCGGCCGCCAAGCGCCGGATCGATCTCATTGGCGTCAGTGACGTCATAACCATGGGTCGAGCCGCTGACGGCGGTGAAGATCGGTGATGCATAGAGGTGGCTGATGCCGAGCGTCTTGAGATAGGGAACGAGGTCGCAGGCATGATCGAAAGTCATGCCGTTGCGGAATTGTATCCGGTAGGTCGCTGTCGGAAGTGTCATGAGGCCGTCTGACGTTGGAGGGAGACCTTTTCCAACGGTTGTCGGGCCAATTTGGTTCCTTCAATCGATGAAGACGCCCACACTTGCGGCGCGTCCGGCTGAATCGATGACGGTCAGTTTCGAATAGCCGCCGCCATCCGGCAGCCATTGTTGGGTGCGCCGGCGGGAAAGATCGGGCAAGGGCTTGCCGTTGGCGAGCCAGCGGAAGGGCGCGCGGCCGCCCTGCAGCTTCAGCATCAGCGGCGAGAGGCCGCCCGCCTTTGCGCCGAGATCGATATGGGCGCCCTCGGGCGGAAAGACGATCTGCGGCGCGGGCTCGCGGCCGGAGGCGACGAGCAGGCCACTGGCGTTCAGTGCAAAACGGCGCTGGCTGATCGGCAGTTCGGACTGGACAATGCGGACGGCGCCCGCCGGCGCACGGGGCAGGGGCGTCGTCGCGATGCCGGATTTGGTGAAAGCCTCGAACAGGATGGGTGCTGCGGTGCCATAGCCGGTCAAGCCCGGCACGGCGCTATTGTCGGGCCGTCCGACCCAGACGCCGAGCACGTAACGCCCGTCATAACCGACCGACCAGGCGTCGCGATAGCCGTAGCTCGTGCCGGTCTTATAGGCGATGCCGCGCTGCGGCGCGCCGGCCGGGGGAATGACGCCGGAGAGAATATCGGCGACGTTCCAGACCGCGACCGGGTCCAGCAGCGGTTCGCCGTCGAGTTTGCCCGGTGTGCCGGTGACGCCGTCGCCGAGCCGTGCCGGCTGGCCGCGATTGGCGAGCGCCGTATAAAGCTGCACCAGATCCTTCAGCGTGATGCCGACGCCGCCGAGACCGATCGCCAGTCCCGGTGCCTCGTTCGGCGGCAGGGCCGGGCGTACCTCGGCGCGGCGGAAGCGCACCAGCAGCCGCGACGGCCCGACGGCGTCGAGCAACTTGACGGTCGGCACATTCAACGAGAGCTGCAAGGCCTCGCGCACCGTGACATCGCCCTGATAGCTCATGTCGAAATTGCGTGGCCGGTAGCCGAAGAAATCGGCCGGCCGGTCTTCGATGATCGTCTCCTGGGAGACAAGCCCCTGCTCGAAGGCGAGCCCATAGATGAAGGGCTTCAGCGTCGAGCCCGGCGATCGGTGGACGCCCGTCATGTCGATCCAGCCGGAGCGGCTGGCGTCGAAATAATCGGCGGAGCCGACTTCGCCGACGATCGCGCCGGTCTGCGCATCCGCCATCACCATGGCAAGCGAAAGCTTCGGACCGAGTTTGGTCGTCGCTGCCCGCGCAACCGATTCCAGCCCCTGCTGCACCTGCTTCTGCAACGTCGTCTGATGCTTGAGAGCGGCCGGCTGCCGGCGGCGGGCGGCTTCGGCGAGATGGGCGGCAAGGGCAGGCAGCTGCATGCGCCGGGGTGGAATGGCGGCAGCTTCGGCCCGTTCCGCCTCGCCGTCGCCGACGGCGTCGGCCACTGCGACACGGTCGAGCACGCGCTTGCGCGCCTCCTGCGCCGCCTTGAGATTGCGGTCCGGCCGACGAAGTTCCGGCAATTGCGGCAGGGCGACGAGCAGCGCAGCCTCGCCCACCGTCAGGCGGCGCGGCTCCTTGCCGAAATAGGCAAGGCTGGCGGCGCGCACGCCCTCGAGGTTGCCGCCATAGGGCGCATGGGTGAGATAGAGGTCGAGGATCTCCTCCTTCGACAGTCGCCGCTCGATCTGCACTGCGCGGGCGAGCTGCCGAAGTTTTGCGGAAAACGAGCGTTCCGCGCGCGGCTCGATCAGCCGCGCCACCTGCATCGAGAGCGTCGAGGCGCCAGAGACGATGCGGCCGTTGCGGACGAACTGCAGGCTGGCACGCGCCAGCGCCCAGATATCGATGCCGCCATGATCGTAGAAACGCTGATCCTCGTAGGCGACAAGCATGCGCAGGAATTGCGGATCGACGTCGGCGACCATAGTCTTCAGCCGCCAGCGGCCTTCCGGCGTTGCGAAGGCGCGCAGCAGCTTCCCATCGGCATCCAGCACCTCAGGGGAAACTACATCCGCTTGGTCGAGCGGTGGCGGAAAAGCCCGGTCGGCGGCGTCGAGCGCGAGGAAAGCCGCGCCGGCGAGAACGATGCCGGCGGCGGACCCGATCGCGAACTTGTGCCACAGCCTCATTATTGCGCTGCTACGACCTCCATCTTGCCGGTCGCCGTCCGGGCCGAGAGATCCGGCCTGTACATGTCCTCGACGCTCGCGGCCGGATGGTCGTAGGTGCCGGGGGTGACGGCGCGCACTACATAGGCGACATTGAATTCACGACCGTCGCCCGGTGCGCGGTTGAAGGCGGCGACAAAACGGTCGTAACGGAATTCCGTATGGGCGGCGGAGATTTCCCCAATCCAGTCGAAATTCGTCATCTGGGCGCTGTCGACGAGGTTCGGATTGTCGATCTCGAAGCCGGCGGGCAGAAGGTCGGTGATGACGATGCGCGACGGCCAGTCATTGGTCTCGCGCACGTGGATGACAACCACGTAGCGCTCGTTCTGCTTCGCCTCGCTGACATTGGCCTGTTCGCCGTCGAGCGTGTAATAGCTGCGCTCGATGAGGAAGCCGTCGCCGCCGGCCGGCAGCGGCACGGTGGGGGCGGCAACGGTGGTGACGACAGCCGAGATCGCCTCCTTCGTCTGGTTGGTCAGCGTCAGCGCATGACCGGCGAGCGCATCGCCGGTCATGCGTGCCATATAGGCGCCGCTATGGGCGGCGCCATTGACATCGACCTTCAGCCCGTCATCGCCGCCCTGGATGGCGCGCGCGGCAAGCAGCATCCAGGTCTCTTCCTGGGTGCTCTTGTATTTGCTGCGGCCCCATTCCTTGGCGACGGCCTTGGCGAGATCCGGAATGACGGGCGGCACCGGCCGGCTTTCGGCGGCGAGCGCTAGGATCGCCGCACCGTCGCGCAGGATCGTGCCGTAGTCGGTGCGCGACAGGTTCACGCGCGACACCATCGACTGCTGCGACATCTGTAGCGCGTCGATGAAAATGTTCTTCGAACGCTGGGCGTCGCCATAGAGCGCCAGCGCGGCGGCGATGTGCGCCTTGGCAAGCGGCGTAGGGAAGTCGTTGATCATTGTGTCGGCGTAATAGCGCAGATCGCTGATCGCGGCCTTCTTGTTGCGGGCAAGAACATAGACGGCATAGGCGATCTGGTCGCCCTGACCCTTGATGTCGGTGGTGTAGGAGAGCGTGTTCTGCAGGTTCTCGAGCGCCTGCACGAAGGCCTTTTCCGGCACGTCATATTTCATTTCGCGGGCCCGCGTCAGGAAATCGGTGACGTAGCTATCGAGCCAGACATCACCCGAATCCGGTCCCCAAAGGCCGAAACTGCCGGCCGAGGCCTGGTAGGAGAGCACGCGATAGATCGCGTCCTGCACACGCTTGTGCACGTCGTCGTCGTTTTCGATGCCGGCCTGCTTCGCGACTTCCGCGAGATAGAGCAGCGGCAGCGCCCGGCTGGTGGTCTGCTCGGCGCAGCCGAAGGGGTAACGGTCGAGCGTCATCAGCAGTGCCGGGATGTCGAAGGCCGCCGAACGCGTGACGTTGACGCTGATCGAGGCGCCGGGCAGCACACTGTCGGCCAACAGGTTCTTGTCCACCGTCAGCTTGGCGCCCGGCTTCAGCGCCAGCACCCTGCGTTGGGTGATCGGCAGTGAGGAGGGGCGCACCGGCACGTCGACGGTCTGGTCGAGCGAAAGGCCGGAGGCGTCGGACAGGTTGATCGAGACGCTGCCGACGCCCGGCTGTTTGCCGATCAGCGAAAGCGTCAGCTCGGACTTTGCGCCCGCCTCGAGGCGGATCGTCTGCGCGGCGGAGGCTTCATCGATGCCGACCGCGTCATTGCCTGTCAGCTGCAGCTTGTAGTCACCGGCCGGCGCATCGGTATTGGCGATGTCGAGGCGCAGATTGGCCTTGTCGCCGGGTGCGAGGAATTTCGGCAGGCTCGCCGTCACCACCACGGGATCGCGGATGATGACGTCCTTGACGCCGTGGCCGACACCCGTCTTCGACCAGGCGACCGCCATGACGCGCGCCGTGCCGTTGAACTGCGGAATATCGAAGGTGACCTTCGCCTTGCCCTCGGCGTCGAGCTTGACCGGGCCGGAGAAGAAGGCGACGAGCTTCTGCGTCGGCGGGCTTGCCTGCAGCGCAATCGCGCCGCCGTCGCCGCCGGTCCGGAGCTTGCCGGTCGC
This sequence comes from Rhizobium aethiopicum, assembly GCF_900094625.1. Taxonomy (GTDB): domain Bacteria; phylum Pseudomonadota; class Alphaproteobacteria; order Rhizobiales; family Rhizobiaceae; genus Rhizobium; species Rhizobium aethiopicum. Next base: position 56,609 of record NZ_FMAJ01000006.1, read on the forward strand.
GCCCAGAGAGCCGTCGATCAGCCGGCCATAAAGGTCGCGGATCTCGAGACCCAGCTGGCGCTGGCCGAAATACCAGTCTTCCGGATTCGGCGGTTCGTAGCGCGTCAGATTGAGAATTCCGACATCGACGGCGGCAACCGTCACATAGGCATCCTCGTTGGCGCCCGCACCCGTCACCTGCAGGCCGATATCGAGCGGTCCGCGCGGCAGCATCTTTTCCGGCGTGTCGAGCTTTACCTCAAGCGCGCGCTGTTCCGGATCGACCTTCAGCCACTTGATGCCGATCGAGCGCATCGGCATGTGGCTGTCCTGCGCGTCGCCCGGGCGGAAGAGCGTTGCCGTGACATAGGCGCCGGCACCCCAGTCCGCCGTGACCGGGATGTCGATCTCGCCGCCGGTCTCGCCGACAGTGGCGTTCTCTACGGCGACGAGCTTTTCGGTTCCGGCCGTCACCATCAGTTCGCCGCCGTAGCGCGACGTGATTTTCAGCTTGGCGGTTTCGCCGATCTTGTAGCTGTCCTTGTCGAGGGCGATCTCGAGGCCGTCCGGCGTTTCGGTCGACGTCGAGGCGACGAACCAGCCGGCGTCGAATTCCACGCTGGAGGTCGGGCCGTCGGCGTCAGGGCTTTCCACTTCGAGGCGGTAGCGGCCCCAGGTCACCGGCACGGATATCTTGCCGCCATCCATCGTCGCGTCGACGCTGCCGTTGGAAATCTGCTCGGCAGTATAGACCGGCTCGTATTTCCAGGCCGTCCCTTCGCGATACCATTGGTATTCTCGGTTGAGGCTGTAGAATTTCCAGCGAAGGCCCTTGCTCTCCTGCTTCTGTCCGTCGGCGTCAACGCCGATTACCGTGAAGTTGGCGATGGAATTCTCGGGCAGCTCGTCGGAAAATTCCGGCTTGATGCCGATCGAAGCGCGCTCGTTCTTCACCGGAATGACAAGCGAGCGCTCGATGGCACGCCCGCCCGCTTCCTGCATGCGCATATAGACGGTGGCGTTGAGCAGCTGCGTCGTTGCCGGCAGGTCACTGACGGTGAGGTCGGTCGTCGCTTCGCCGTTTTCGTCGAGTTCGGGCAGCCCGTCGATCGGCAGGCGCGAATCCTCGTTCGCCTCCTCGTCGGCAAGCCCGAAGAAGAAGCCCTTATAGGCGGCGCTCTCACGCGTCGGCTTGACGACGACGTCGCCCTCGAGCGTCAGGCCGGCGGCCGGAGCGCCGTAGAGATATTTGCCTGAGATGGTGATGTTCGCTGGCGTATCCGGGCCGATCTCCTTGGCGTCGGTCTTGATCTCCATGTCGGTGCGATCAGGCACGAAATCATCGACCAGGAAGCTCTTGCTGGCAATCGCGCTGCCTTTCGGATCGGTGTAGATGTTCATCGTCCAGGTGCCGCGCATGGCGTTTTCCTGGGTGGCGAAATCGACGGAGTAACCGCCGAGATTGCTGGTCTGGCTGACGATCCGGCGGTGTTCGACGCCATCCGGCCGACTGAAGATGAAGGTCAGCGGCAGGTTCTCGATGGCATTGCCGTCGGTGTCGCGGGCAAGCGCCTGGGCATGCACCGTTTCGCCGGCGCGGTAGATGCCGCGCTCGGTAAAGGTCAGCACGTCGATCGCGCCGGGTGCGGCGCGGCCGGTCACGCCGCGGTCGGAAAGGTCGAAGCCGGCGCGCGTCATGTCGAGGAAAACATAGTCCGACGTGCCGTTCTTGGCGGCGATGACGGCGGGCGTCAGCGCCGCCGTGCCGCGGATCAGGCCGGCAGTGAAGGTGGCGCGGCCGTTTTCGTCGGTGGTCGCCGTGCCGAGCACCTCATTGTTCTTGGCAAGCAGCTGCAGCTCGACGCCTGCTATCGGCTTGGCCGAGGCGAGCGAGCGGGTGAAGACGTTGAGCCCGTCGGTGCCGGCATAGGTGCTAATGCCGATATCGGAGACGAGGAACCATTGCGTCGCCTGTGAATCCCATTCCTGCGAAGGGCCGGTTCCTGCCGTGGCAGTCATGACGTAGATGCCGGGCTTGCGCTCGGGCAGCGCTTCGTCGACCGGGAAGCTGGTGACGACGTCCTTGTTGAGCTCGTTGGCGATTTCGATCGAACCCTGCCAGACGAGTTCACCGCTCTGGTCCTGGATGTTCTGGGCGCTGTAGCCGTCGAGCTGGCTCAGGAACTGGGAGTTCGTCAGCAGGGACGCGATGCCGCGATCGCCGATGCGGTAGAGTTTGAGATTGGCCGAGGCGAGGTTGACTGAGACGATGGGGATGCCGCGGCGCGCCGTCGAGGGCAGCACGAAGCTGTCGCCGGTGAAACGCACCATCTGGCTGCGATCCTTGATGTAGACGTCGATGCTGACAGGCGCGTCGAGCGCCTCGTCGACGGATGACGGCAGGCCGGTGCGGAAGGTGATCTTGTAGGTCTGGCCGTGCGTCAGCCCCTCGACGCAGATCTGCTTGTTCTTGGTTTCGACCGCCTTCGGCGCCTCGCCGTTCAGCGTCACGAAGGGCGTGTAGTCGGTGGTCTTGACCAGCGCCTCTGAGAAGGTGGCGCAGGCCCGCGGCGTGGCGCTGTCGGCATCGACCGTATGTTCGGTGATGCGGAAGCCCTGCGTCGCTCTGAGCTGTACGTAGGCGGTCTGCACATCGTCGGAGGCAACCAGCGCCAGGCTCGCCTTATAGGCGTCGAGCGCCGGGCGATAATTGGCGTTTCGCTCGAGAGCGGTGGCGAGGACGGAGAGCGCTTCGGCGCGCTTGGCCTTGGTGCGGGTCAGCTCGTAGCCGTTCAGCGCGTCGAGCACCGCTTGCCCCGTGACACTGCTTTCCGTGCTGCCGTACGAAATGGCGGCGCGGGCTGTTTCCAGCCACAGATCGGCATCGTCGGGCGTTATCGACAGGGCGCCATGGAAGGCGATCAGCGCATTGGTCAGATTGTTGTCGGTCATGTCGAGACGGGCGGTGGCCGTCAGGCTGTCGAGGCTCTGGCCCTGCTGGCCGTCGGTCAGGGCAAGTTTATCCTTGAAATCGTGGGCCTGCTCTATGAGATCGTTGCTGAGGAAGGTCAGGCGCGGCGCAGCGCCGATATCCGGTTCCTTCTGAGCTGCCGTCTCGACGATCTTGCCGGCGATAGCGCCGGGGAAGGCGTTCATCGTCTTGAAGTCGGATTTCAGGAAGCACCATTTCACCTTGGGATTGTAGGTGAAGGCCTTGCAGCTCTTATCGCCGATGCAGGAGGTCTTGCACTGGTCGAGCGAAACATTCTGCTCGGTGCGAAGATCGAAGCCGAAGAAGTCGGCATCGTTGATCGTCTGGATGTCGCGCTTGGTCTCCGCAGCGGCAGTTGGAAGTCCGACGGCAATTGCAGAGAAAAATGCGACGGTGGCGAAAGCAAAGAACGAGCGCACGGACATAAGTTCCCCCCGGAATGCTGGCTCTGATCGGCGGCACTCTCCTCACTCCTCACGAGATTGTCAACTCAACTTGAGCGTTGTTTCATCCTCAAACACACGCTTTCATTTGGTTGTCACATCGGCGCTGAGCGGCCGCCTTGTGATTTGCGGCTTTTGCGAGGATGAGCAAGGATTTGCGCGACCGACAGGAGGTAGACCGACACCAATCTCTTCCAACCGCGGGGAACCATACCTTGATCCTCGCCGCGGCTGCTGTTCTTGCTCGGCGCGGCGTGGCCGCGCCGCCGGGGAGGCGGTCGTCAACTGATTTAAGCCCATCGGTTCCGGCGGCTGATCCTAAGGCATGATGTCGATCGGCGTATGGTCGGGAACGCGGGCCCAGATCTCGCGCATTTCCGCGTTGGTCACCGCAATACAGCCATCCGTCCAATCCCACAGTCGATGGAGCCCTCCGAGCAGACCCCAGCCATTGGGCAGCCCGTGGATCATGATGCTGCCGCCGGGCGGAAAGCCATTGGCTTCCGCCTCGCTCTGCTCTTTGGCGTTCGGATAGGAGATATGCAGGCTGAGATGGGCCACGGATTTCAGATTGCGCCAGTCTATCTGGTAACGCCCTTCCGGTGTTTTCTCGTCGCCTTCGCGTTGCTTGGGACCAGCATCGGCAGCACTTCCAAGCGAAATTTGATAGGTCGAGATCGGGGCATCGCCTCTGAGAAGGACCATGCGGCGTTCCGATTTATAAACGCGAATGAGGTCGGCCCGTTGCTCCGGCGGTGCATCCGGTGGCGGCGAGCCCGGGCCGATCCTGGCCATCACTTTCGTATAGGCGAAGAGGCTGACGGCCACGATGGCCAGAACGATAAGTTTGGTTCGCAATGGGATCCTCGATCGCCAGGCAGATGGAATAATCCGATCGTATCATTGCCCGCTCGCATCCAGAAGTAGGGGGTTGAATTTCAACACGTTCACGCGGCGGGTTTTCGCTTTGCCGGCTGCCCGTTAAGGATTTATCAACGTTAACAATATCTTAAATGAAAAAATTGGCGTTTCATCACGGAACATATCAGCCGGTTCGCCGTTACGACAATGAGTTTTGGCAGGGACAGGCTGCCGGAGCGGCTCCTTCTTTCGGAGTATGTGCGTAACGAGAGGACGTATCATGGCCACCAATGTCGTGCGGCGCTGGCAACGAGATGATCTCATGAAGCAGAGAGTATTGATCGTTGAAGACGAGTTCCTCATCGCGCTTGATCTCGGCGCGACGGTGGAAGGCATTGGCATGCAGGTCGCCGGCCTTGCCAATGACCGGGAACAGGCGTTGCGGCTGGCGCCATTGGCCGATATCGCCTTCGTCGACGTCAATCTCGCCGATGGCCCGACCGGGCCCGAGCTCGGCAGGCGCCTGGCGGAAGAACATGGTATCGCCGTCGTCTTCATGACCGGCAATCCAGAGACCGTCGCCGACGGCGTCAAGGGCGCGGTCGGCGTCGTTCAGAAGCCGGTGATGCCCTCGGTTGTCGAACAGCTGGTGAAATATCTTGCCGCGCGCCGCGTCGGTATGTTCGCGGTCGTGCCGGCGCAGATGACGGTCTTCACTTGATTGTGAGGGCGATCAGCCGGATATGGTCGCAAGCTGCGGCTCTCCGCCCGCCTTTTCGGCTTTCGGGGTGCCATACGCCTTGAGAAAGGTGCGCACGGCATTGCGCGCCGCCTTCTCCAGTTCTTCATTGGTGGGTGTGCCGCCAAACAGGGTCATCATCTGCAGGTCGGCATTGGCAAGCGCCACGAACTGCCGGGCAGCGACGTCGAAATCGTCGATGACAAGCACTTGGTTGTGGGCAAGGCGCGCGAGAAGCGCCGAAAGCGCGGTGGTCAGCTTGCCCGGCCCCTGCTGCCGCCAGCCTTCGAAGAGGTGCGGATATCGCTCGCCCTCGGTCTGCACCAGCTTGCGCAGGAATTTTCCATCATGATTGCAGATGCAGTTCTTGTTGAGGCGAACGGCAAAACCCGTCAATCCGTCTTCCAGATCATCGGCGCCGTCAGGGAAGGTCGACAGCACCGAGAAGAGCATGGCGTTGGCACGATTCATCACGTCCTCAACGACGGCGACGAACAGCGTCTCCTTTTCACGATAGTGATTGTAGATCGTCTGACGGGAGACACAGGCGACAGCGGCGATCTCGTCGATGCTGGCGGCCGCAAAACCCTGGCGGCAGAAGACATCGGCGGCGGCGTCGAGGATCGACATACGCTTGGCGCATTGTCCACGTTGCGTATGCCCCGTCATCCCCGGCGGTGTCATGCGATCTTTCATGAGAGCAAAGATAAGACGTCTTGACGAGTTAGACAATGGCGTCTAATTTTACAGGCGTGTCCAAGTTTATTGACACTCCTGGTTCCGCCGCTGGAGATATGAGCTCGCACTTCGTCTCCGCGCGAACGATCATCATTGAACCCAGCGCATCGGCGCGAAATCGGATCGATTTTCGGAAAGCACGATGCGCCATGCGGCGGAGCGAACATCCGGCGCCTCCGCTGCGCTTTTATGAAAGATCAGCATTATGACGGCTTCCTTCTTTCGCATTGCCCTTATTCTCGGCCTTTTGTCGGCCATCGGCCCCTTTGCCATCGACATGTATCTGCCTGCGTTGCCCTCCATCGGCCAGGACCTGCATGCCGATAACAGCGTCACTCAGCTCACCCTTCTCGCCTTCTTCATTTCCTTTGCGCTCGCCCAGCTCGTCTATGGGCCGCTGTCGGACATGTGGGGCCGCAAGCTGCCGCTCTATCTCGGCATCGGCCTCTTCGCCGTCGCTTCGATCGGCTGCGCCCTTTCGACGGATATCGAAACGCTGATCGCCTTCCGTTTCGTCCAGGGCATCGGCGGCGCCGCCGGCATGGTCATTCCGCGCGCCATCGTCCGTGACATGCACACCGGCGTCCAAGCCGCGCGGCTGATGTCGCTGCTGATGCTGGTCTTCTCGATTTCGCCGATCCTGGCGCCGCTGACCGGCAGCGCCGTCATCGAATTTTCAGGCTGGCGCGGTGTGTTCTGGGCCGTGACGATCGCTGCCGCAATCGGCCTCGTGCTGCTCGCCACACAGCTCGAAGAAACCCGGTCCGCCGGGGAGCGCAGCGGCAGCGGCCTCGGCAGCGCCATGAAGGCCTATCGCCTGCTGCTCGCCGACCGCAATTTCCTGACGCTGACCTTCATCGGCGGTCTCGGCATTTCGAGCTTTCTCGTCTATCTCGCCAACTCGCCCTTCGTGCTGATCCAGCACTATGGGCTGACGCCGACCGAATACAGCTTTGCCTTCTCGATCAACGCCGTCTCCTTCTTCGCGGTGTCGCAGGCGACCGGCTGGCTTGGGGAGCGTTTCGGCCTGGTGCGCGTCATGCGGATTGCCGTCAGCGCCTTTGCGCTGGCCATGATCGTCATGGCGGTGGTGATGGCTTCAGGCTTCAACCAGCTTCCGGTCATGGCGACCTTCCTGTTCATCGGCTATGGCTTCCTCGGCCTCGTCATTCCGACGAGTGCGGTGCTTGCCCTCGAGGATCACGGCGCGATCGCCGGCACCGCCTCGTCGCTGATGGGAACGCTGCATTTCGTCATCGCCGCCGTCGCCATGGTCATATCGAGCCTGTTCTTCGACGGCACCGCCGTTCCGATGGCCGCCGGCATCGCGCTTTGCGCTTTCTCGGCCTTCGTGCTGACCCAGGCAACAATCGGCCGCCGCGCCGCCGTCGCTGCCGCCGAATAGCCGGAAACAGGCCGCAGCCGGCAGAATCTTGCCTAGGTGACGGGCTCAGCTCGTCAGCGTAAAGGCGTCGCTTTCGCCGGGAACGAGCTCCAGCGGCCAGATCCTGTTGCGGGCGCCCTGCGGATAATGATCGGCATAGGCTGGCATGGTGGCGAGCAGGGTTTCGCCGAGCTGGGCGCCGAGATCGCGCAGCGACATGCGGAAGGACGTCAGCGACGGCTGCAGGAAATGGGTGCGCGGCTCCTCGCGGAACCCGACGACGGCAAGGTCGCGGCCGGGCACGATGCCCGCCTCGGCCAGCCTGCGGTAAAGGCCGATCGCCATCAGTTCGTGGATCAGGATGATTGCGGTCGGCCGCTCTTCGATCATCAGCAGTTCGTGACCGGCCTGATAACCGCCCTGTTCGCTCGACTTGACGCGAATGACCAGCGCCGGGTCGAAAGGAATGCCGTGCCGTTTCAGCGCCTGCCGGTAAGCGTCGAGAAAGATGTAGCCGAGGTTGATGTCGGAGGAGGGGGCGGCCACGGCGATCCGCCGGTGGCCTTTGGCAACGAGCCGGTCGACGCCGCGCGCCGCCACGCCCTCGAAGTCGAGATCCATCCAGGTATAGCTGCCGCCAGATGCGCTGCGGCCGAGCGCCACGAAGGGAATGCGGGCCTTTTCCAGGAGCTCGATGCGCCGGTCGGTGCGCCGTGTCGCCGAGATGATCATTGCGTCGACGAGCCGGCGCGCCACCATGCGCTTCAGATATTCGTGCGGATCCTCGTCATCGGGGCAGGGCAGCATGACCAGGTCGAGCTTGTGGCGGGAGAAGACGCTCTGCAGCCCGTCGGTGACGCCGAGGAAGAAGTCGTCGCTGTTTTCGACCGTCTCGCGGCTGACCTCGAGCATCAGCCCGATGACGTTGGTCATGCCCTGGCGGAGGCTGCGGCCCGACTGGTTGGCAACGTAGCCGAGCTCTTCGGCAGCGGCGAGCACGCGCCGGCGCGTGTCTTCATTAACGTCAGGCTTGCCGTTCAGCGCCCGGGACACGGTCCCGATCGAAATGTCGAGGTGCTCGGCGAGCTGGCGAATTCCCTTCATCTCCGACGATTTTCCTCCCGATCGGATCGCATTTGTCCTTTCTTGCCACAGGATGGCGCCTGCGAAAAGTCGGAAGGGCTTATGGCTTGAAGCTCTCGCGGATGACGAGTTCCGGGATGACACGTTCATGAGCCGGCGGCGCGTCAGGATTTTCAAGCCGCCGCTCCATCAGCTCGACGGCGCGTTGCGCCATGGTCAGAGGGTCCTGGCGGAAGGTGGTTAGCTGGTAGCTCAGCCAGGAGGATTCCGGAACGTCGTCGAAGCCGATGACGGCGATATCCTCCGGGATGCGCAACCGCGCTTCCTGGCGCGCGACATCCATCAGTCCGAAGGCGATCAGGTCGTTGGCGCAGAAGACGGCGTCAGGTTTTGTTCTCTCCGAGAAAAGCGCGCGGCCGGCGGCGACGCCGCCCTCATAATCGGAATCGCCGCCGCGTGCGACGACGACGGATGCGCCGAACGCCTGCGCCGTCGAAAGGAAAGCGTTTTCGCGCTCGACGATCGCAGGCGTTCTCGAGTTGGAGCCGATCACCGCCAGCCGCCGCCTACCGCTCTCGTAGAAGGCCGTCGCTGCCCTGCGCGAAGCTTCGGAGTTGCCGGCGCGGACATGATCGGCGTCTGGCTCTGAGCGGCCGATGACGACGAGCGGCTGGCCGTTTCGGTGGGCGAGTTCGAGGAAACTGGCTGGCGGCGAGCCGGACAGGATGATGATCGCCTCGGCCCGATGGCCGATCAGCATCTTCTGGGCGGCGAGCAATTCGTCTTCCGTTTGGCCGGTGTTGATGAGAATCGGAATGCTGCCGCGCCGGATCAGCGCTTTGGCAAGGGCGGCGGCCAGATGCGCGCGAAAACCCACTTCCGGCCGTGTGGCGACGATGCCGACGAGGCGGCTCTGATTGGCAAGCACACCGCGCGCCAGGTCATTGACGTGGTAGCCGAGTTCGTCAGCCGCCCGCAGCACCTTTTCACGCGTTGCAGGCGCAACGCTCGCGCCTGGCGTAAAGGTGCGCGAGACGGCCGAGCGCGAAACGCCCGCCAGTTGCGCCACCTGTTCGGCGCTGACGAAACGCATACGCTCTTTTTTCGGCGTCTTGCCGCCGTTTATGGGACCATCATTCATGGCTGTCAGCTATTGATTGTCTCTGACAGCCAGATGACAGGCGGCGGGGCGGGCGGAATTTTTTGCGATGGTGCTGTCGTCGGCATGCCGCACAAAAAACCGAGGCTGCGGGACGCAACCTCGGTTGAAGGCAAACCGGCGGCGATAAAACCGATGCCGCCGCAAAACTTCAGGAACTATTCGCAGACGCGGACCGTCTCGACATGATAGCCGCCGTCATAACGGTTGCGCACGTCGCGGTCCTCATACCAGCATCTCGGCGCCGGCTCGACATAACGAGGGCCCTCATCGATGTAACGAGGACCGCCATTGGCGATCGCGCCGCCGATCAGACCGCCAACGACACCCGCGGCAACGCCGCCTGCAATGATTCGACCGGTGTCATCATGATGACGGTCACGCGCGGCAGCAGGCTGAATAGCCGATCCAACAAGGGCCGTCGCGATCAACAGGCTGCTAATAATTCTCTTCATAATAATCTCCTCAGTGGCACTTGCCCCGGATAAAAGGCAAATGCGGCAGCAAGGCGTTTGTTCGTTCAAACTTTGCGACATGCGTTAACGCAAGTCATACCCGATCAGGTCGCCGATTCCGCTGCAGTGGTCTCTTCCAGCACATCCTCGGGTATATCGTCGAAAGAAGCGTAGTTGAGGTTATAAAGCCTGGAATAGAGCTTGCCGTTCTTCATCAGCTGGCGGTGGTCGCCGCTTTCGATGATCTCGCCGTTCTGCAGCACGATGATCCGGTCGGCTTCGCGGATCGTTGCCAGGCGATGGGCGATGACGAGGCCGGTGCGGTTTTCGAGCAGCTTCACCAGTGCCTTTTGAATCAGCATCTCGGTATAGCTGTCGATATTGGCGGTCGCCTCGTCGAGCACCAGGATCTTTGCATCCGCCACAAGCGCGCGGGCAAAGCTCAAAAGCTGGCGCTGGCCGAGCGAAAGATTGCCGCCGCGTTCGCCGAGAACGCTGTCGTAGCCATCGGGCAATCGCATGACGAAATCGTGCGCGCCGACGGCTTTAGCCGCCTCGATCACCTGTTCGCGCGTCGCCTCCACCTTGTGGTAGCGGATGTTTTCGAAGACGGTGCCGGTAAACAGGAAGGGCTCCTGCAGCACCATCGCGATCTCAGCTCCGAGCGAATCCTGGGTTAATTCCCTGACGTCGTGGCCACCGACCAGCACCTGGCCCTGCTGCACGTCGTAGAAGCGATGGATGAGCGACATGCAGCTCGATTTGCCCGATCCCGTCGGACCCACAAGCGCGACCGTCTCGCCGGGATTGACCTTGAAGTTCACATGTTTCAGCACCGGATGCTTCGGATTGTAGCCGAAGACGACATCTCTGAATTCCACCGAGCCGTCCATGTCGCGCGACAGGGTCTTGGCGTCGGGCGAGTCCTTGATGTCGACAGGAACGTCGAGCACTTCGGTCAGCCGCTGGCCCGACGCCATGGCGCGCTGCATCACCGAATATTGCAAAGTCAGCGAACGGATCGGGTCGAAGAAACGCTGGATATAGAAGAGGAAGGCGACAAGCACGCCAACGTCGAGCGCCTGGTTGAGAACGCGTGCGCCGCCGACGACGATGACGAGGGCCATCGCCACGCCGGTCAGGCTGTCGACGATCGGCACCATCACCTGGGCATAACGCGCCGCCGTCAGATGGGTCTTGAGGTTGGCATGCGCCTTGTCGTCGTAGAGGGTGAAGTTGACGCCCTGCCGATCCATGCTCTGAACGGCGCGCACGCCGTGGATGGCTTCGGCGAGCGCGCCGTTCGCAACCGAATTGGTCTCGTGCGCGGCCATGAACGACTTGCGTGCGAGCGGCAGCCAGAACAGCCGGACGATGAACAGCACCGGCAGCACCGAAAGCGTCAGCAGCCCCAGCTTGAAATCGAGATAGAGCATCACGAAGACGATGCCGAAAAGCAGCACGATGTCACCGACTGATAGCACCGAGGTTTCGAGGAATTCCTGCATCGAGTTGACGTCGCCCTGCAGGCGCGACATCAGCCGCCCCACTTCGGTCTTGTCCATGAAGGAGAGCGAGACGCGCTGGAGATGCGAAAACATCGCCTTGCGGATGTCGAAGAGCACCTCTTCCGCGACGTTGCCGACCAGCGTCTCCTGGGCATAGCTTGCCGCATAGTTGATCAGGATGGCGATGGTGAAGGCGGCGATCGCCCCGATCAGCGCCGAGTGATTGCCGCCCGGCGACATGCCGTGGTCGATGGCGTAACGGATGATCAGCGGGATCAGCAATTGCATCGTCGTGAAGATCAGGACGGCGACGACTGCCCAGGCGACCTGACGGCGATAGGGATGAACGAAAGCCCAGATGCGCTTGACGATGTTGCCGTCGAAGGCCTTGCCAAACATTTCCTCTTCGACGCGATGCGAACCGACCACCGCCCGCGGCGGACGGCGTCCATCCTCGCGAATGTCGGGACGTTCGGTTTCCAGTTCCTCGGCCATCACATTCCTCCTGCGGCCAACACAGGTGGCTCGCACTTTCATTGCGTCTCTCCTTCACCCCGGCGGGGGTGGGAAGGACGGGTAGAGACCCACCGGCTCGACCCCGGTCGGTGGCCCGAAGGGCGAATGAGGGCCGCACGGCACGCCCGTTTGCCTGTCGCTTCCACTCAGGGCATTCGTCGCTGTCGCTCCTCGCCCCTCATCGCCTCGCTTTGCTCGGCACTTCTCCCCAGTGGGGAGAAGAGGGAGTTACGCGCTCAGCACCTCGTCGCCCGGCCGCACCTGCAGGTCGTAGAGCGCCTTGTAGCGTCCGCCGAGCGAAAGCAGCGCCTGATGCGTGCCGCGCTCGACGATCCTTCCGTCTTCGACGAACAGGATCAAATCGGCATGCATCAGCGAGCTCAGGCGATGGGCCACGATGATCGTCACGCGGTCGGCGGCATAGCGGCGCATGGCGCTGCGAATGCGCTGCTCGGTGGCCGCGTCGATTGCCGCCGTCGAATCGTCGAACACCATCACCGCCGGCTTCAGCATCAGCGCCCTGGCGATCGAAAGGCGCTGCCGCTGACCGCCGGACAGCGAAACGCCGCGTTCGCCGACGACGGTGCCGTAGCCGGTGGGAAGGCCGAGCACGTAATTGTGCAGCTGAGCGCTTTCGCTGGCGCGTTCGATGCGGCTTTCCTTCGCCCAGGGATCGCCATAGGCGATGTTGTTCTCGATCGTCGTCGTGAAAAGGAATGAATCCTGCTGGACGACCGCAACCGCCCGGCGCAGCGACTGCAGCGTCGCCTTGCGGATGTCCTGGCCGTCGATGGTGATCCTGCCGCCCGTCACATCGTAAAAGCGCGGGATCAGATGGGCGATGGTCGACTTGCCGCTGCCGGGTGGGCCGACGATGCCGATGGTCTGGCCGCGCCTGGCTTCGAACGAGACATCGTGGAGTATGGTGCGTTTTTCCGAGCCGGGATAGGCGAAGCTGACATTCTCGAAGCGCAGCACGCCCTCCGTTACATCGAGCTTCCTGGCATCCGGCGCGTCCTTAATCGCGATGTCGAGGTCGAGCAGATTAAAGAGCCGCGTGCCGCAGGTGGAAGCGCGGGCAAAGGCATTGACCATCAGGCCGAGCTGGCGCACCGGCATCTGCAGGATGGTCATGAAGGTCAGGAACGAGGCGAGCGTGCCGACGGTGATCTCGCCCGACATCACCTTGCCGCCGCCGACCCAGAGCACGAGCCCCATCGCCGCGAAAAAGGAGAAGGTCATGGCGCTGGTGTTGACGACACGGATGCCGACGCGTTGATGCGCGAGCGCCAGTGCGTTCTTCGAGGCCGCCTCGAATTTCGACAGTTCGTGCTCCTGCGCGGCAAAGGCGCGCACGACACGGATGCCGCCGAGATTCTCCTCCATGATGCGGGTCAGCACCGACAGCCGTTCCTGCAGGTCGAGCCAGGTGGCGCGCAGCCTGAGCTGCGTTGCCGAGGAACGCCAGCCGACGAAAGGCACGAAGGAGAGCGCCAGCAAGCCGAGCACGACATCGGTCGACAGCAGCATATAGGCGCCGATGCCGATCAGGATCGACAGCAGGATCATGCGGACCAGCGCCGTCGAAAAATACATGCGCACGCCTTCGAGATCGAGCAGGCCGACGGTGATCAGATCGCCGGAATGAACCGTGTCATGAAAGCTGAAGGACAGGCGCTGGATCTTCTCGTAGCAGGCCAGACGCAGCTCGTAGCCCATGTGGTGGCCGACGGATTCGCTGTAGTAGTTCTGCACCATGGTGAAGAGACCGCGCAACACGCTGGCCCCGAGCAGGAGCAGCGCCGTGGTCAGAAGCGCGTCCTGCGCTGCCTGGCCCGCCACGCCGCCGCCTATCGCCAGCTGCGTGTGGTCGACGGCCTGGCCGAGAAGACGGGGGATCATCAGCTGGAAGGTGGAGGCGATGAGCGTGGCGCCGATTGCAAAGCCGGCCTGCCAGGGGTGGCGGAAGGCCATCACGGTGATGCGCACCAGTGTGTAGAGGCCTCGGCCCCAGCCTGCCGCAGTTGCAAGGGCCATCGAAGCCGAAGGCTTCGTCGCGCGTGTTGACGCTTCGCTGCTCACGGTATTTTTCCAATAGATGTGGTGCTCGGACGCTGGCCCGAAAAGACGGCAAATCCATGAAGGGATTGATAGCAGGGTCATTTTTGCCGATTCCGACCGGGGGTTCAAGTAAAGAATTCACTAACTGGTTATTTTTACGTGAGCCCGTCTCGCATCCCCCCGCGGGAACAATCGCCGCGCGGATGGGTTGCAGCATCAAACCCCTTCAGGCAACTGCTGCGGAGAGACCGATGCCGCTGAAAGCCCTTGCTCTCAACGCGACGCTGAAGACCGCTGATTCCAAGGATCCGTCTTCGACCGACCGGATGGTCGCTCTCATCGACAAGGCGATGTCAGAATATGGCATTGTGACTGAGGTGCTCCGCCTTGCCGATTTCAACGTCAAGCCGGGCGTCACATCGGACGAAGGCGCCGGCGACGATTGGCCCGATATTCGCGCCAAGCTGCTCGCAGCCGATATCCTGTTGATGGCGACGCCGATCTGGCTCGGCCAGCCGTCCAGCGTCTGCAAGCGAGCGCTCGAGCGTATGGACGCCTTCCTCGATGAGACGGACGATCAGGGCCGTATGGTCTCTTACGGCAGAGTCGCGGCCGTCGCCGTCGTCGGCAACGAGGACGGTGCCCACCATGTGTCGGCCGAACTCTACCAGGCGCTGAACGATGTCGGCTTCACTATTCCGGCAAACGCTGTCGCCTATTGGGTCGGAGAGGCGATGGGCTCCACCAATTTCGTCGATCTCGACAAGGTGCCGAAGGTCGTGACGAAAGCCGTCGACATGCTGGCGCGCAATACGGCACATCTGGCGGGCCTGCTGAAGGCGAAGCAATATCCGGGCGAGGGCGGCTGAAGCGGGCGCTGGCGGCGGTCAAATCTACAATCTCACCAACGGTTTAGAACAAGGCGCAATAAAGCTCTTGCCAGCTGTGCCATTTCGCGCTTTGATACACTACCAGTTTGATAGACTATCGGCGCGAGGAGCAGTTCCTCGTTCCTTTGCGGGCTCCTGGTTGGACCCGAGCTGCGGCGTGAACGGCCGCGTGACCCTCATCAACGCGTGAGCCGCTGTTTATGCGTTGAAACCTCGATCGACCTCAGGCTGCGAATGAAGCGCAAAGGAGTTGCGATGACGGTTCAGGGACTTTTTTCGGGAAGAGCCAAGGCTGCGGCGCAGATTTCGGCCGTGCCGCGCATAGCGATCGTCGGGCGCGGCTTCTCCGGAATGATGACGGCAATTGCGCTGATGAAGACGGTGCACGCGCCTTTCCACCTGCAGTTATTCGATCCGGATTCGTCGGTCAGTGGCGGGCAGGCGCTGGCCTCCGCCCGCGCCTCGACGATCCTCAATACCCGCGTGCGTGATCTCTCGGTTTCGGTCGGCGACAGCGACGATTTCAACGATTGGCTCTGTAGCAACGCCGCCTTCCGCGCCGCAGTGCCGGCCGCCATTCCGGGTTTCCGGCAGATATTCGTGCCGAAGGAGATCTTCAGCGACTACGTCTACCAGCGCTTTTCGGAAGCACTCGCCGCGCGCCGGGACATCACCGTTCAAGTCTGCAACGATCCTGTGGTGGCGATCCGCCGGAGCCATGGCAACCGCTTCCTGCTCGAAAGCGCCAATCCGGCCAATCCGCTGTTCGATACCGTGGTTCTCGCCACCGGCTACGGCCTGAGCGATCCGGATGCCGAGGAGCCGGGGCCTTCGCCGGTCAGGGCCCAGCGCCTCGTCGCGCGGCCGCATGCCGTGCTGCTCGGCAGCGGCATTCGCGTCGTCGATCAGTTGTTGCAGCTGCGCGATTCTGGTTATGCCGGCCAAGTGACGATCATCTCTCGGCGCGGCTTTCTGCCCCAGAGCCATACGCCGAATTCGGCCGACCCGGTGTTTCCGGCCGAAGCGCTGCCGGAGAGCCTGCCTGACATCGTGCGCTTCATCCGCCAGGCCTGTCGCGAGGCGGAGGAAGAGGGGCGCAGCTGGCAGTCGGTGATGAATGGTCTGAGGAAACATGCCCGCTCCCTTTGGAGATCGCTGCCGGCCCGCGACAAACACCAGTTCAACCGCCATTTGAGGGCGATCTACGACAGCCATCGCAATCGTCTGCCGGAGGCCATGCACCTGCGCCTGAAACGCGAGCTTGCCGAAGGCCGCACTGTGCTGCGCCGCGGCCGGGCCGGCCGCCGGGGCCTGAGCGGCCTGTTCTTCACGCCGGCCGGTTCCTCTGTCGAAGAGGTCATCCATGCCGAGCGCGTCATCGATTGCCGCTGCCAGGCGCCAGATCTTTCCGCGCCGCTGATGCAGAGCCTGTTTTCCGCCGGGCTTGCCATGCCGGACGAACTTTCGCTCGGAGTGGCGGTCAGTGCACGCGGCGAGCCCTTTCTGGAGGACGGTTCAACGGTCGCCGGCCTCTTTGCCATCGGCCCGCTCGGTCTCGGCAGCCTGCCCGATATCGACCTCGTGCCGGAGATCGTCTCGCAGGCCTATGCCGCTGCCGAGCGTATCGGCGAGCGGTTCCATCCGCAGGTCAGGGCCGTCTGAAAAAGTGTGATTTTTCGGAACTATCTGCCCCGTGCCGCGTTAAGGGCGCTGGTAACCGAGAGGGGCAGATGGAAGTGCTGGATCGACATGCTACGTCTCTTGATGAAGACGGGCGCTTTCGTCTTTTGGTCGATGCCATCACCGACTATGCCATCTATATGCTGAGCCCTGAAGGCATTGTCACCAGCTGGAATACCGGTGCGCAACGTTTCAAAGGCTACAAGCCATCGGAAATCCTCGGCGAGCATTTTTCTCGTTTCTACGTGGCAGAGGACCGTGCCGCAGGCGTCCCTGAGCGTGCCCTCGCAACGGCGGTGGAGCAGGGTCGGTTCGAGGGGGAGGGCTGGCGCCAGCGCAAGGACGGCAGCCGCTTCTGGGCGCATGTCGTCATCGATCCGATCCGGCACCCCACTGGTGAACTCGTCGGCTTTGCCAAGATTACCCGCGATCTAACCGAACGCAGGGCAGCCGAAAACGCGATCCGCCAGAGCGAGGAGCAATTTCGCCGCCTGGTCCAGGGCGTTTCGGACTATGCGATCTACATGCTCGATCCCGGCGGCCATGTCAGCAGTTGGAACTTCGGCGCCGAGCGCATTAAGGGCTATCAGCCTGATGAAATTATCGGACGGCATTTCTCGACCTTCTACACGCCCGAGGATCGCGCGGCCGGCCTGCCCGAGAAGGCGCTACACGTCGCGCGCGCCGAAGGCCGGTTCGAAAGGGAAGGCTGGCGTGTTCGCAAGGACGGCACCCGCTTCTGGGCCAGCGTCGTCGTCGACGTCATCCGGGACGAACAGGGTGAGGTGCTCGGTTTCGCCAAGATCACCCGCGACATCACCGAAAAGATGGAGACGCAGCGGGCGTTGGAGCAGGCGCGCGAAGAGCTTTTCCAATCGCAGAAGATGGAGGCGATCGGTCAATTGACCGGCGGTATCGCCCATGATTTCAACAATCTGCTTATGGCTGTGCTCGGCAGTCTCGAAATCCTGAAAAAGCGCATGCCGCAAGACCTCTCGCTGACGTCGCTGGTCGACAACGCCATGCAGGGCGCCCAGCGGGGTGCCGCCTTGACGCAGCGCATGCTGGCCTTCTCGCGCCGGCAGGAACTGCACATGGAGCCGATCGACGTCTCGGGCCTGGTGCGTGGCATGATGGATATTTTGAGCCGGTCGCTCGGTCCTCTCACCACGATCGAGACCTCCTTCCCGGTCAGGCTGCCGACCATTCTCACCGATCCCGCCCAGCTGGAGATGGCGATCCTCAACCTTGTCGTCAACGCGCGCGACGCCATGCCTTCCGGCGGCCGCATCGTGCTTCGCGCATCCGAGGAATCGATAACCGCAGGCAGGGGGCCGCTGTCGGCCGGCCGCTACATCTGTATCGCCGTGATCGATGAAGGCGAGGGCATGGATGCGAAGACGCTGGAGCAGGCGGTGACGCCGTTCTTCACCACCAAGGGTGTCGGCAAGGGCACCGGCCTCGGCCTTTCCATGGTGCAGGGTCTCGCAAGCCAGTCCGGCGGTCGGCTCATTCTGAAGAGCACCCTCGGCGAGGGCACGACGGCCGAGCTATGGTTTCCTGTCGTCATTGCCGAACAGGCCGCCGAAGCATCGGCCGATGTGCCGCAACGGCCGGAAAACCCGCCGCACGGGCTGCGCATCGTCGCCGTCGATGACGACGGCCTGGTCCTGATGAATACGACGCTGATGCTGGAGGATCTCGGCCACACCGTTTTCGAGGCGATGGCCGGTCCCGAGGCGCTCGACATTCTGCGCAAGGAGCCGGTTGATCTGGTCATCTGCGATCACGCCATGCCGCGGATGACGGGGGCACAGCTCGCCGAGGCGATCCGCAGCGAGTGGCCGAAGATGCCGATCATTCTCGCCACCGGTTACGCCGATCTGCCCGACGGCGCCGGCGCCGCCAATCTGCCGCGCCTCGGCAAACCGTTCTCGCAGGCGCAGCTTGCCGAAGCGATCAGCCGGATTGGCGTTTAACTGTAAGCCGGATCGGCGCTTTAGGCGCGAAGCTTCTCGTCGCACTGATCTTCGATGACCGTGCGCCCGGCTGTCTCTCCAGGTTCTGCGGTCGTCGACATTTCTTGTGCCAAAGCTGCGCTGCTCAGGAGGCGCTTTTCGGTCTCCTGCAGGTCGAAGATCGCCTGTTCGATCGTCTCGGCCGGAGTTTCGCGCGAGGCTGCGCGCCACCGATGATGCTGCCACAAGCCGACGAGCAGGCGGCGGCTCGGGACTTCTATAGTCTCATGGATGAACCATGCTCCTGCTGCCGCAGTGCCAAGCGCCACCAAGATGAGCGCCGGTTCCGGTATCAGGCCATCGAAAGCCCGACGCACAAGGAACATGATGGGGACATGGAATAGATAGAGCGAGAAGCTGATCGCGCCCAAGAACCGCAAGGGGGCAGCAGCCAGGAAATGTGCCGCGATGGGCGGGTGCCGAGCGACGAGCGCCACGATTACGGCTGCGGCGACGGCGCTTTGCAGGCCCCAGAATTCCGGGGAGAAACCCGGCAGGACATGCCTGTAAGTGAAGAACGCCGCCAGAAGGAACAGCGTGAAGGCTCCCGCGAGGGCGGTTGGCGTCCATCTGTCCCAGTAGGAATGAATCGCTCCGGCAAGTGCGCCGAAAACAAAGTAGGGGAGCTTGGAAAGAAGCAGTATTCCCGGCCCCGGCAATTCAAGCAGACCGTCCACCACGACCAGCACCGCCAAGCCTACGATCACGCCGCTATGGCGGTGCGGGCGGGCCAAGCAGAGCCAGAGGATGGGGAAGAGCAGATAGAATTGTATTTCGGGCGGAATTGACCAGAAAACGCCGCTCGAGCCCAGAAGGAAAACATGGCGCAGGAAATCCGTGCCGCCGATGATCGGCTGAACGAAGTTTAGATCCTGCATGCTGGACAGCATCGCCACCAGCAGGACCGCGGCCAGATAGACCGGATAGATGCGGGCAATGCGGCTCACAAGAAAATCCAGGACGGCGTTTTTGGTCACCGGCCGCGAGCCATAGAGATGGGCCATCAGAAAGCCGCTGAGGGCAAAGAACAAGCCGACGGCTTCGCTGCCCATGGTCATGACATGCAAGGCTGTGTTCGGAAAGATAAGCCCGATATGCGCTTGAACGACCAGAACCGCGGCGATACCGCGCAGACCATCGAGACTGGGGATGTAGTCCGGCCGGCTCATGTGCAGCTTCAAAATGTTCTGTTCGGGCAAGCAGTATCGGACATCGCTTTACAAGATATTAATCCGCTGCACTCAACTGCCCCGATTACTCCCGGCGGCCTCTTTCCCGCTCGCCGCGTACAACAAACACAAGCAATGCCAGCACCATCGCCGCCAGCCCGTACCAGGTGATCGCATAGACGAGATGATTGTTGGGAAAATGGATGACCGTCAGGCCGCCGACGGGCAGGCCGCCGGGATTGGCGGCGGCGTCGGCATCGATGAAATAGGGCGCGACTGCATCGAGGCCGCGCTTTTGTCCGATCGCTGCGACATCGCGCGAATACCAGCGGTCGGCACCGACGTCGTTGGATTGAAGCAGCGATCCCTTCGGCTCGGTCATCCGCATCAGCCCGGTGATGGCGATCGGCTCCGACAACTGACCCTCGCGGCGTGAGGCCGGGTCGCGCCTGTCGGTCGGCACGAAGCCGCGATTGACGAGGATCGCGGTTCCGTCAGCGAGCATCAGCGGTGTCATCACCCAATAGCCGGGGCCGAGCACGGTCGAGGCATAGACCAGCGTCTCCTTGTCGTTTGCCAGCGTTCCCTCGACGCTCACCCGGCGATATTCGTCGTCACCGGCATTGACCTTGTCCCAGTCGGCGCGCGCCGGCGCAGGCACGGCGCCTGCGTGCACACGCTGGTCAACGCGGGCGATGAGGTCGCGCTTCCAGCCCAGGCGCTCGACCTGCCAGGTGCCGAGACCAAGGAGGATGGCGGCAAGCAGCGCCAGGCAGACGGCGAAGAGCACGCGCTTTGCCCGAAAATGCCGTCTATCCGATGTTTGTGTGGAGGCTTCGCTCATTGGACTCAGGGCGGCGCTGCGGCCGCCCTTCATTGCCGCTACGGCATGTTCTTCATCATCTCGGGGCTCATCGGCATCATGTTGGCGTTGAGATGATGCATGACCCAGAGCGAACCGGAGAGCGTGATGGCGACGATGATGATGGTGAAGATGAGCGCCATCATCGTCCAGCCGCCTTCGCTCCTGGGGTTCATGTGCAGGAAGAAGACCATGTGGACGACGATCTGTATGGCGCCGAGGCCCATCACCAGCACCGCCGTCAGCGCCTGGCTGTCGAAGACGCCGGCCATGACAAGCCAGAAAGGAATGGCGGTCAGGATGACGGAGAGCACGAAGCCCGTCATATAGCTCTTGAACGTGCCGTGGCCGGCCTGGTGGCCGTGGCTGTGGCCGTGATGGGCCTCGTGGGCATCCTCATGGGCGGGTGCTTGCGAACTCATCCGAGAACTCCGAGCAGATAGACAAAGGAAAAGACGCCGATCCAGACGACGTCGAGGAAGTGCCAGAACATCGAAAGGCACATCAGGCGGCGGCGGTTGGCCTCGATCAGCCCGTGCATCGACACCTGCACCATCAGCGTGATCAGCCAGATGATGCCGAAGGTGACGTGCAGTCCGTGGGTGCCGACAAGCGTGAAGAAGGAGGAGAGGAAGGCGCTGCGCGTCGGCCCGGCGCCCTCGTGGATCAGGTGGATGAACTCGTACAGCTCCAGCCCGATGAAGGCCGCGCCGAACAGGCCGGTGACGGCGAGCCAGAACAGCGTTTCCGCCTTGGCGTTGCGCTCCATCTGCAGCATGGCGAAGCCATAGGTGATCGAGGAGAGAAGCAGCATCGAAGTGTTGAGGGCCACGATCGGCAGATCGAAGAGATCGGCGGGCGACGGGCCGGCGGCATAATTGCGGCCGACGACGCCGTGGGTGGCAAACAACACCGCGAAGATCAGGCAGTCGCTCATCAGGTAGAGCCAGAAGCCGAGATTGGTGCTGTTCTCCGGATGATGATCTTCCGTCAGGTAGAATTCAGGCTTTTCGGCCGTGTCGATGGTCTGATCGCTCATGGTCATTACACCTGCTCGGCAAGCAGCACCGTGCGCTTGCCTTCCGTTTCAGTCACCTTATCGGCGGGAATGTAGAAGTCGCGTCTGTAGTTGAACGTGTGGCCGATCGCCACCACGAGCAGCGCGACGGCGGAGACGATCACCAGCCACCACATATACCAGATCAGGCCGAAGGCGAGGGCGACGCTGATCGCCGACAGGATGGCGCCGGTGCCGGTATTTTTCGGCATGTGGATCGGCTTGAAGCCGCCGAGCGGGCGTTCGTAACCGCGCCTCTTCATGTCGTACCAGCTGTCATGGTCGTGCACGACGGGCGTGAAAGCGAAGTTGTAATCCGGTGGCGGCGAGGACGTCGACCACTCCAGCGTCCGGCCATCCCAGGGATCACCGCTGTCGTCGCGCAGTTCTTCGCGCTTCATGAAGCTGACGACGATCTGGATCAGGAAGGCGGCGATGCCGAGGGCGATCAGGCCGACGCCGAAGGCGGCGATGATGAACCAGATCTGCAGCGACGGGTCCTCGAACTGACTCATGCGGCGGGTGACGCCCATCAGGCCGAGCACGTAGAGCGGCATGAAGGCGAACCAGAAGCCGATCTGCCAGAACCAGAAGCTCATTTTGCCCCAGAAGGGATCGAGCTTGAAGCCGAAGGCCTTCGGGAACCAGTAGTTCACGCCGGCGAACATGCCGAAGAGAACGCCGCCGATGATGACGTTGTGGAAATGGGCGATCAGGAACAGCGAATTGTGCAGCACGAAGTCGGCCGGCGGCACGGCCAGCATGACGCCGGTCATGCCGCCGATGACGAAGGTCACCATGAAGCCGACCGTCCACAGCATCGGCACCTCGTAGCGGATGCGGCCGCGATACATGGTGAAGAGCCAGTTGAAGATCTTCGCTCCCGTGGGGATCGAGATGATCATCGTGGTGATGCCGAAGAAGGAGTTCACGCTGGCGCCCGAACCCATCGTGAAGAAGTGATGCAGCCAGACGATGTAGGACAGGATCATGATCACGCAGGTGGCGTAGACCATCGAGGCATAGCCGAACAGCCGTTTGCCGGAGAAGGTGGCGACGACTTCCGAGAAGATGCCGAAGGCCGGAAGCACCAGGATGTAGACCTCCGGATGGCCCCAGATCCAGATAAGGTTGATGTACATCATCGGATTGCCGCCGAGGTCGTTGGTAAAGAAGTTGGTCCCGGCATAGCGGTCGAGCGACAGCAGCGCGAGCGTTGCCGTCAGGATCGGGAAGGAGGCGACGATCAGCACGTTGGTGCAGAGCGCAGTCCAGGTGAAGACCGGCATCTTCATGAAGGTCATGCCGGGCGCGCGCATTTTGACGATGGTGGCGATCAGGTTGATGCCGGATAGCGTCGTGCCGACGCCTGCCACCTGCAGGCCCCAAATATAATAGTCGACGCCAACGCCCGGACTGTAGGCGGCACCCGATAGCGGCGGATAGGCAAGCCAGCCGGTCTGGGCGAATTCGCCGATGAACAGCGACAGCATGATGATGATCGCGCCGGCGGTCGTCATCCAGAAGGAGAAGTTGTTGAGGAAGGGGAAGGAGACGTCGCGCGCCCCGATCTGCAGAGGCACCACGAAGTTCATCAGGCCGGTGACGAAGGGCATCGCCACGAAGAAGATCATGATGACGCCGTGGGCGGTGAAGATCTGGTCGTAATGGTGCGGTGGCAGGTAGCCTTCCGAACCGTTGAAGGCGATCGCTTGTTGGACACGCATCAGAATCGCGTCGGAAAAGCCGCGCAAGAGCATGATGACGGCCAGGATCACATACATGATGCCGATCTTCTTGTGATCGACGCTGCAGATCCAGTCGTGCCAGAGCGGGCCCCAGAACTTGAAATAGGTGATGGCGCCGAGCACGGCGAGGCCACCGATGACGACGCCGATGAAGGTCACGACCAGGATCGGATCGTGATAGGGGATGGCGTCGAGGGTCAACCGGCCGAAGATCAACTTCAGGAGGTCAGGATTGGAAAACATGGAACAACCCGTTCATTATGTCTTGCGACGCAAAGCGCCAGGTTAATTGTTGTTGTTGAGCTGCGCCGGCGCCGGATCGGCGCCATTGCTCATGCCGGGCATGGAATGGCCTTCATGCTGCATATCCATGCCGGGCATGTCGTGCTGCATGCTGTTGCCATCGGTGTTTTTGGCCGGTTCGCTGCGGGCCGGAGCGCCCGTTGCCGGCACGGTGGCCGCCGGCGCCACCACACCTTCGCCGGCGTGGCGGTTGTCGTACTGCAGCCTCTCGCGATTCTCCGCACTTTCCTTGCCGCCGCCGCCCGTCATGTCGATGTGCATCATCTCGTTCATGCACATCTTGCCCGGCGTGGCGCACATGTTGAGGATGGCATTGTAGAGATCGCCATCGGCGCCGGCATAGTAGCGCACCGGCTCCTTTTCACTCGGCTTTTCGAGCTTCAGATAGGCGTCGCGGTTGAGCATCGTGCCCTGCTGCTTGACCTTCCCCACCCAGGCGTCGAAGCCTTCGCCGGTGAGGCCATGGAACTTGAAGCGCATATGCGAGAAGCCTGAGCCGCTATAATTGGCGGAGAAGCCCTCATATTCGCCTTCCCGGTTGATGACGGCGTGCAGCTTCGTCTCCATGCCGGGCATGGCGTAAATCTGGCCGGCAAGGGCGGGGATGTAGAAGGAGTTCATCACCGAGGATGCGGTGATCTTGAAATTGATCGGCGTGTCGACGGGGGCGGCCATCTCGTTGACGGTGGCGATGCCGAGTTCGGGATAGAAGAACAGCCATTTCCAGTCGAGCGCCACGACCTCGACGGTCAGCGGCTTGGTATCGGCCGGGATGGCGCGCTCCGCATCGAGCCGGTCGAGCGGGCGGTAGGGATCGAGCTTGTGCGTGGAAATCCAGGTGACGGCGCCGAGCGCTATGATGATCGCCAGGGGTGCCGCCCAGATGACGATTTCGAGGCGGGTCGAATGATGCCATTCCGGCGCGTAGGTCGCGGCCGTATTGGAGCGGCGGTAGCGCCAGGCGAAGAGCAGCGTCAGGAAGATCACCGGAACGATGATCAGAAGCATCAGCACCGTCGAGATGACGATGAGATCACGCTGTTGCGCGGCGATGTCGCCGGAGGGCGCCATGACCACCATGTTGCATCCTGCCAGGAAAAGCAGCGGCAAGACGGATAGAAGGCGGGAAAACTTCATGAGTTTTGGCACGTCTCTAAGCTCTTGTTGTTTCGTTTGGTCCGCGACTAAAGCACTGAACCGGATCGCGACATGAGGCGGAAGGTCGCAGTGCAGCAAACATGCCGCACTGCGGCAAAATCATCGGGCGCTAGTGCTTTGAAATCCTGATGAGATTCAGAAGGATTTTAGGCGTGCGCATGTTTCAGGCCAATATATCCACTACAGCCGGTCAGGCCAGCATTTGCAGGGGAAAATCTCCGTCCGGATCACGCAAATTTTTCGGTCCCCGCTTCATTTGGGCCGTGATGATGAACTATTTCCGTCTTACGGACTTGATAAGCCTGCGGGTTTGATCAAGATCACGCTTGGGGCGCCTTGCCGGAAGCGCCTTAACGAGGAGGCGTTTATGGCAACAACATCGCATTACGGACCGTCGTCGTCGTCGCTGGAACGCGACGCGCGGCGCATTCACGACGACAAGCCGGTGTCACCGGGCAGCATCGCCATCGGCGTGGTGATCGGCCGCATGTCGGAATTCTTCGATTTCTTCGTCTACGGCCTCGCCTCGGTCCTGGTCTTTCCGCAGCTCGTCTTTCCCTTCGCGCCGGACAGGCTGACGGGCACCCTCTATTCCTTCGCCATCTTCTCGCTCGCTTTCCTCGCCCGTCCCGTCGGCTCCGTCGTCTTCATGACGATCGACCGGATGTATGGGCGCGGCACGAAGCTGACGATCGCGCTCTTCCTGCTCGGCGGCTCCACGGCCTCGATCGCCTTCCTGCCGGGTTACGCGGAGATCGGCGTCTGGTCGATCGCCCTGCTGGCGCTCTTCCGTCTCGGCCAGGGTTTTGCGCTCGGCGGCGCCTGGGACGGCCTGGCATCGCTGCTCGCACTCAACGCGCCGCCCAATCACCGTGGCTGGTATGCGATGATCCCGCAGCTCGGCGCGCCGATCGGCTTTGCGCTTGCAAGCACGCTCTTCGGTTACTTCGTCGCCAATCTTTCCAGCGAGGATTTCCTGTCCTGGGGCTGGCGCTATCCCTTCTTCGTCGCCTTCGCGATCAACGTCGTGGCGCTGTTTGCGCGTCTGCGCCTGGTCATGACCAAGGAATTCGGCACGTTGCTCGAACAGCATGAGCTGGAGGCCGCACCGATCCTCGAGGTGCTGCGCGTTCACGGCCGCGACATCCTGATCGGCGCCTTCGTGCCGCTCGCCAGCTTCGCCATGTTCCACCTCGTCACCATCTTCCCGCTCGGCTGGATGAGCCTCTACGGCAACCAGCCGATCGGCACCTTCATGGTGGTGCAGGTGATCGGCGCCATGGTCGGCGTCGTCGCCATTATCGCCTCGGGCCTGATCGCCGACCGTATCGGCCGGCGCGCCCAGCTTGCCATCTGCGCCGTGATCATCGCCATCTTCAGCTTTATCGGGCCGATCCTGATCGCGTCGGGCAATAACGGCCACGATGCTTTCGTCATCATCGGCTTTGGCGTGCTCGGCCTGTCCTTCGGCCAGGCAACCGGCTCGATCTCGTCGCGCTTCGGCCGCGGCTACCGCTATACCGGCGCCGCCTTCACCTCGGATCTCGCCTGGCTTGTCGGCGCCGGCTTCGCGCCGCTGGTGGCGCTCAGCCTCTCCAGCCGCTTTGGCCTGACCTTCGTCGGCTACTACCTGCTCTCCGGCGCCGTCTGCACGCTTGCGGCACTCGCCTTCAGCAAGGCGCTGGAACAGCGGGAATAGGTTTATTACGCGGGCCTGCATCTACGGCGCGGGCCCCTCCTTCGCCTGCCGGCCCCTTCTCCCCGCGCGCGGGGAGAAGGGGCAAGCCGCGACTTCTCCGTTCCCCGCCAGCTTCTCGCAGGGCACGTCCCTCTCTCGTTTTTGCGGGGGGAGGGCTAGGGTCAGAAGCAGCCTCGCGGCACAAAAGCTGCAGCAGCCCTGCCTCGCATCTGACATCTGCTAGACCGCTGCAGCTGCCATTCCAATTGTTGAACGCGTTGCAATCTATAATTAATTGCATATCATATTCGCGACAAGCGAGGATATGCCATGACCGCAGAAACCATCGATCATTCGACCCTTTCCCGTCTTGTCGAAGCCGGAGCGGTCGATGCCGCGCATGTCGTCGGCAAAACGGGCGGCTGGTCCGTCGTCATCCGCTACGGGAAGGCCGAACGCCCGCTCGCCGCCCAACGCAGTCGGCAGGTGCGCCTGTTCAAGCGCATGGATACTCTGGTTTCCTATCTCAAGGACGTAGGCATTTCGCAGTTCGATGTCGATGCCGCCAATTACGTCCCTGAGATAGCAACGCGGCCCGATCGGGCCGCGGCGCTACGCCGTACCCATGAGGCGGCGGAATACGACAAGTGGTTCCGCGAGCAGGTCGAGGAAGCGATCCGGGAAGCGGACGATCCGAACGCGGTCTGGATCCCGCACGACACCGTCAAGGAAGAGATGGCGCGCGAACGGGCGGAATTGGTGGCGCGGCTTAAGGGCAAGACGAAGTGAAGCTCGTCTGGCGTGCGAAAGCTGAATCAGATCGTAGGAAAGCAATTCAGTTTATCGCCGACCAGAATATCGGCGCCGCGATAAGCCAGCTCGATGAAATCGAGCGTCAGACCGATTTGCTCATCGATCAGCCGGAGATTGGCAGGCCCGGACGCATTAATGGAACGCGCGAACTGGTCATTTCACGCACCTCTTTTATCGTGATCTATCGTGTTCGCCAGAAAATCGGCCAAGTGGAAATTTTGCGCCTTGTGCACGGCGCGCAGAAATGGCCGCCGAAATATCGATTATAAACCTTACTGCGCCATCTGCGGCTGCTTTGCCGCACGCGCTGCGGTCAACTCCGCCGTCGTGTGGTTCAGGCGGTCGGCGAGCACACGCATGATTTCTACGGCCATTTCGGGGAAGTCGCTGAGCAGCTTCAGAAAGTGCTCCTTGCTTATGCGCAGCACCTCGAGCGGCGAGGTGGCGCGCACCGTCGCGGTGCGCGAGACATCGCAGAGAATGGCGATTTCGCCGACGATGGAATTGAGCTCGACGTCGGCCACCTTGATCTCACCTGCGGGCGAGGAGACGATGATGTCGGCGCTGCCGGAGAGAATGACATAGGCGGCGTCGCCGACATCGCCCTGATGGAAGAGATCCTGACCGGCCTTGTAGGTCATGCGGTCGGAGGTGAAGGCCAAAAGCTTGAGCTTCGCTGGCGCAATCCTCGAAAAGATCGGCACCCGGCGTAGCATTTCGACTTCGTCTCTCAACAGCATGAGCGTTTCAATCCCCTGACGCAGGGTTCTTGGAACCAGGCGCCTCAATTCCGGGCGTTCCCCCGGGAACGCCTACCATCGCCGCCCCAATAGAATATTACGATAACAGTTCCTTGAACATACCGTTTTTCTCGGAAAGTTC
Source organism: Rhizobium aethiopicum (assembly GCF_900094625.1). Classification (GTDB taxonomy): domain Bacteria; phylum Pseudomonadota; class Alphaproteobacteria; order Rhizobiales; family Rhizobiaceae; genus Rhizobium; species Rhizobium aethiopicum. Next base: position 84,785 of record NZ_FMAJ01000006.1, read on the forward strand.
CGGATAGTTTCCGGCTTCTGCCAGCCCGCCCCGGTCGAACAGCAGGATCCGGTCGAACATCTCGGCGAGCCGCGCATTCGAAAGCACCCAGATGATCGCCGGGCGCTGGCCTTCCTTATGCAGGTCTTCGATGATGTTGCGGGTGATTTGATCCTGGACGCGTTGGTCGAGCGCCGACAGCGGCCGGTTGAAGATGAAGTAGTCCGAGCGTTTCAACAGCGCCCGCGCAAGGTTCAGCTTCTGGCGCTGCACCATGGTCAGCCGCTTCCCGCCGGAGCCGACGTCGAATTCGAGGCCGATCGACAAGACATCGTCATAGAGGTCGAGCGCGTCGAAAAGCTCGCCCATGATCGCGCGGATGCGGTCAGAGGCGTCGGCCTGCTGATAGGCGATGCGGCCGAAGAGCACATTGTCCATCAGGCTGGCCGATGGCGTGAAGCGCTCGGCGTCGTAGCGCTCGATCAGTTCGGCGAGATCGGCCGGAATATGCGCGTGGAACTGCTTGCGGGCGCTGACGATCTTGTCCATCAGCTCGTTGGTCAGCAGGCCGAAGCGGTGGCGCGGCTCGATATAGGCGAAACTTAAACGGATGATGGCCGAACGTTCTTCCGGCGTCGCATCCTCGAAGCGGCGGCTTTGCAGCTTCTGCAAGAGCGCCTGATAGGTCGGAATATCGTCCGCCGTCATGAAGGTCAGCTGCTGGAAGAAGGGATGGTCGGGCGGAAGGTCGTGGAAGAGTTCGACGGCATTTTCGGCGATCTCGAGGCCCATGGCGTAGAGATCGGTGCTGAGCCCCGTTTCCCGGAACAGCTGCTGGAAATAGGGATGGGCGGCAAGCCGGCGGTTGGTCATCAGCGGCCGCTTCATCGTGCCGAAGAGCAGGTTCTCGCCGACCGTCGCCTGGGCATTGTAGGCATCGAAATCGAAAGGCACGACGATGCCGTCGAGACCTTCGTCGCGCAGCCGGTCGCGCAGCGAGGCGCGTAGCGCCACGACCTGGTCACTGACCGCCACATGCACGTCGGTATTGACGTTCGAGCGCAGCGCCAGGTCGAGGATATCCTGGGAAATCTGGACGGCGTCGAGCACCGGCCGGATCGCTGTCAGGAGATCGTCGGGCCCATTGGCGCCGGCCGCCTTGTAATCCACCCAATCGCTGTTGAGGTCGAGCGTCGGATTGCCGGCCTTCACCGCCTCGGCGGAGTGCCATTTATATTCCTGCGCTTCCTTCTCGTCGTAGACGGCGTCGATCATTGGCGCGTGCTTGAGGCCGTAGAGCAGATTGCTGGCGAGCGTGCCATGGAAGAAGAAGGTGTCGGCCGAGGCGTAGGAGATGCGGCGGCCGGTGACCGATTCCGGCAGCTCGAGCAGGTCGCGTCCGTCGATGGTGATGCGGCCGGAGTCGGGCCAGATCATCCGCCCGAGCGCTTCGGCGAAGGCTTCCGCGCCGCTGCCGTTCGGACCGACGATCGCCACCGTCTCGTTCGGCTTGATTTCGGCGGAGACGTGATCGACGAGGCGGGCACCGCTGTCGTCGGAGAGCGTCAGGTTGGTGACGACGAGCGCGCTGGTCAGCGCACCCACAGGTGCGGTCGCCAGTTCCTGGATGCGGCTGTCGATCAAGGGCTCGACGTTGAACTGCTCGTAGACCTGCTGGTACTTCACCTGCACGTCCTGGCGCATCTGGTCCCAGTCGATCAGTTCCTTCAGCGGCCCGGGCAGGTCTTTGTAGGCCGATATCACGGCGACCAGCTGGCCGATATCGAGCCTGCCCTGCAGCGCGAGATAGCCGCCGATCGCGTAGAACAGGAAGGGCGTGACCTGGGCGAGGAAGTTGTTGATGAACTTCACCAGGAACTTCCACTGGTAAAGGTCGTAGCGGATCGAGAAGATGCGGCCGAGGCGCGAGGCGATGTCGGCGCGTTCGAGGTTTGACGTGTCGTTGCCGTGAATCGTGCCGATTCCCTCGACGATTTCGCCGACGCGGCCGGAGAGTTCACGCGCCGTCAGCTGCCGCTGGCGGCCGAGCTCCAGCAGGCGCTTTCGCATGCGGGGGATGACGACCGCCTGGACGCCGACGATGCCGGCGGCAATCATGCCGAGCCAGAAATTCTGCACGATGATGAAGGCGAGAGCCGTGATCGCCTGACCGCCGAGCAGGGCGGGCGAAACGAAGGCGTCGCCGGTGAAGCCGCCCATCGGCTCCACCTCGTCCTTGATCATGGTGGCGATCTCGGCCGATTTCACCCGCTTGAAATGGGCGGGCGGGAAACGCAGCACCCTGTCGATCAGCTCGAAGCGGATGCGGCGCAGCATACGTTCGCCGAGCCGGCCCTTATAGGTGTTGATGTAGAATTTGAAGAGACCGTTCAGTACCACCAGTGCCAGGAACACCAGGCTGAGGGCCATCAGCATCTGGAAACGGTTGAGCTCCAGCCCTTGAAAAAATTCGACATGGCCGATCAGCGGAATGTCGTAGGCGATGTGCATGAATTTCTGCGTTGCGCCCGGTCCCTCGAATCCATCGCCCTGGATCGGTCCGTTGACGATCTGCTTCGGCAGGTCGAAGGACAGGAAATAGGGGATCATCGAGGCGGCGACGACAGCCAGGATCCACAGCTGCTGCAGCCGCGTGTTCTTCCAGATGTAGCGGGCGAGGCTTTTTTCCATGGCTAACCGTCAGCTTGCTGGGAAATTCCGAAGGCGCGATCCGGGCGCGGGGACGGAGGAATTCTTGAGAACAGGACCATGCAGCGGGACCGCCGATATCGCAATGAAAACAAGGCGAAGGCATCGACAGCAGAAAGGCCGATTCTCACCGGAACCTTGCTTATATCACAGGAATTTTGAATTAGGCGAGCGATTCGGCAATCATGGAGCGAATGATGGCGGCCGTCTTCGCCGCCCCATCCAGATCGAGCGAGACCGGCCCCTGCCGGGGCGCTGCAAGGGCCTTTTCGACCGCCTCTTTCACATGCGCGGAGGTTAGCCCTATTTCCGGCAGGATATCGGCAAGATCAAGGGCCTGCAGCCGTTCGGCGCGCACCGTCTGTTCGGTCTCGCCGCCGGCGACAAAGGGGACGAGGATCGCCCGGCATCCGCTGCGCAGGAGGTCGCCGACCGTGTTGTAGCCCGCCTGCGAGATCGACACTCTGGCGCCGCGCAGAAGCGAGGGGAAATCTTTGCGGAAGCGCACCAGCGTCACGTTCGGAGCCATGTTACGCGACAGTGCGGCGAAATCGGGCTCCGGCAGATTGGGCCCCGATATCAGCAGCCAGCGAAGATCGCCCGGCAGCAGCGCCGCCGCCTGTTTTGCCGCGCCGATCAGCTCGGCGCCGACCGCGCCGCCGCCGGCCGATGCGATGATGTCGAAGGTCTCCACCGGTTCCGGCGCAGGCGGCGGAGCGACGAGGCCGGTGTAACGCAGCCTGTCGGCGATCTCCGATGTCAGCGGAAAGGTGTCTTCGAGCCTGACGAAATCGGGATCGCCATGGACGAGCACGGCGTCGAAATGATCTTTGACGAGGGCGACCGTCTCGGCGTCGCGGCCGGCCTTGCGGTTTTCCTGCAGAATGTCGCGCACCGAGCTCAGCAGTTTCGGCCGCGGCTCGGCCGTCGCGATTGCCGCAAGCAGGGGCAGGAGTTCGAAGCGCATCTGGCGCCGGCCGAAGGGGAAGGCCTCGATGATGACGACATCCGGTCTTGCGGCATGGAATGCCTGGAGCAGCAGGTCGCGGCGGGCAGCCAGGAATTCCTCACCGGCAGGCCGTCCGTCGGCGTCGGCGAGGCCGGAGAAACCGGTATTGCTGGCGACGACCGCGGGCAAGGCGACGGTCTTGACGCCCTCGCCGGGAAAACCCGGCACTGGCAGGCCGCCGGTCACGACGGTGACGTCGAGACCGTCCTTGACCAGCGCGCTGGCGATGCGGCTGGCGCGGGCGATGTGGCCGATGCCGAGCAGGTGCTGGACGTAGAAGAAGATTCGCGGGGCCGTCATGACGCCTTCTGCCATTCGGCCTCGAACAGGCCGGTGAGCTGTCTGATGCTGGAATGATAGTCGAAATTCTCACGCACCCGCCTTTCGGCGGCGTCGCCGAGGCGCTTGCGCAGCGCCGGGTCGCGGATTGCCGCCTCCAGGGCTTTGGCAAGCATCGCCGGATCCTCCGCCGGCACGACGAGGCCGTTTTCGCCGTCCGTCAGCAGTTCCGGCACACCGGATACCGTCGTGGAGATGCAGACGAGGCGCTGGCTCGAGGCCTCGACCAACACGTTCGGCAAGCCGTCGCGGTCGCCGTTGGCGGCGATGCGGCAGGCAAGCGCGAAGAGATCGGCGCGGCGGTAGTGATCGAGCACCTCTTCCTGGGCCATGGCGCCCTTCCAGACGATGCGGCCGGAGAGGCCGAGCTCGGTGGCAAGCGCCTTCAGCTTCGCAAGCTCGTCGCCGCCGCCAATATGCTCCATGCGCCAATGCAGATCGGCGGGCAGCAGCGCCAGCGCCCGCAGCAGCACGTCGTAGCCCTTCTTCTCGACGGCTCGGCCGACGCTGAGGATGAAGGCCGGATCGTCGGGGTCGTTGCCGGTCCTTTGCGAATGCGCGCCGGAAAAATGGCCGAAGCGGGCGAGGTCGAGACCGTGGTAACTCAGATGCACGGCGTCCTTGCGTGAGGTCAGACTCCGCATATGCTCGTAGCCTGTTCTGGTGCAGGTGACCGCCCAGCGGGCACTGCCGAGTTTTTCGTTGAGCTCCCAGTCGGGCGATGTCCAGATATCCTTGGCATGGGCCGAACAGGTCCACGGCGTGCCGGTGAGGATGCTCGCATATTCTGTCACAGAGGCCGGCGTGTGGATGAAATGGGCGTGCAGCCATTCGCCTCCGTCAGGCCATTCGCGCCCCAGCACCAGCGCCTGGCCGAGGCGGCGGAAGCGGTTGCGGGAGGGGTCGCGCTTGAGGTCGGCGAAAAAGCGTTTGATCAGCGCCTTGAAGCCGGGTTTGCCGAATCCGGCAAACAGGCCTTTCAGCACGCGGATCGGTTCCTCGTGCAGATATTCGGGCAGGTAGACGACCGGCGCCTTGATCTCGTCATGCACGGGATGACGCTTCTTGTCGGTTGGCCGGCGCATGGAAATCAGCGTCAGGTCGAAGCCGGCCCTTTCGAGGCCGAGCAGCTCCTGGGCAATGAAGGTTTCCGAAAGGCGGGGATAGCCTTTCAGCACGACGAGGATCTTGCGGCGTGGCGGCAAGGCTGTGCCCTATTCCGCGCCGACGAGGGCAAGGTGGGTGGCGCGGCCGTCGAGCCATCGGCCGACGGTCTGCGAGATGTGGTCCAGCCCTTCGAGATGCATGTTGCTGCCGCTCTTCGACGGCGGCAGGCGGAAAGGAAGGCGCTTCAGAGCCTCGGACATGATGGTGGGATCGATCGATTGTTCCGGCAGCAGCATGTCGACGAGGCCGAGCTCGCTTGCGCGCTTGGCGCGCAGCAGCTGTTCCTCGCGCGGCTTGACGCGCGGCACGATGAGGGCCGGCTTGTCGAAGGAGAGGATCTCGCAGTAGGTGTTGTAGCCGCCCATGGCGACGACGCCGGTGGCGCCGGCGATCAGTTCCTCCATGTGATTGTCGAACTCGATCACCTCGATATAGGGAATGGCTTCACCCTTCTGCACCAGCTTGGCGCGTTCGGCCGCCGGCATATAGGGCCCGAGCACGACCAGCGCCTTCTGCGTCAGCGTCGGATCGGCCTCATAGGCATTCATGACGTCATGAACGAGATCGGAGCCGTCGCCGCCGCCGCCCGTCGTGACGAGAAGGTAATTGTCCTTGCGGGCGTTGATCGAGCTCTTGCCCTTGGAGACGCTGCGCTGCAGGAAGCCGACGAAATCCATCTTCCGGCGCAGGCTCGGCGGCACGTCGAGACCGATAAGCGGATCGTAGAAATCAGGCGGACCGTAGACCCAGACGCTGTCGTAATATTGGTCGATCTTCTGCATGACGCTGTTCTTCTTCCACTCGGCCTCGAGCAGATGCGGCGCGTCCATGATCTCGCGCAGCCCCAGAACCAGCACGGTGCCGCGCGACTTGAGATAGGCGAGCGTATCCTCGACTTCGCCCTTCAATCCCATCGGCTCCTTGTCGACGATGAAGATATCGGGCTGGAAGGTCTCGGCCGTATGACGGATGCTCGATTCACGCATCTTCAGCGTCTCGTGCAGGTCGATATGGCTGGCGAGCGACGTATATTCGCCGTTGCGAAGCTTGATGACGCTCGGGATCTTCACGAAATCGACGCGGGCGCGGTAATCGAAGGCGCCGGCGATGGTGGCGCCCGAGATGATCAGGATATTGAGGCCGCGATAATCCTCGACCAGCGCATGGGCGATGGTACGACAGCGCCTGAGATGGCCGAGGCCGAAGGTGTCGTGGCTGTACATGAGGATGCGAGCATCTTCGAGACGTCTGGCCATGGGTGTTCCCTCCGGGGTGAACAACATGAATTAGTACCCCCACCGTCCGGAGGCCAAGAGGCGGGGGCGGTGCCCTAGGGCGCCGCCGAGCTTCCTGCTATTTGTAGGGATCTGCCGCATCGCGCAAGCCGTCTCCCAGAAAGTTGAACGCCAAAATGACAAGAACAACAGGAATGATCGGAAAGAGCAGCCATGGGTAGAATGCGATGACGCTGACGCTTTTTGCCTCGGTCAGCAGAATACCCCAGCTGGTGATCGGCGGACGAAGGCCGAGGCCGAGGAAGGAGAGCGCGGTCTCGCCGAGGATCATGCCGGGGATGGAAATCGTCGCCGAAGCAATGAGGTGCGACATGAAACCGGGCACGAGATGCCGGCCGATGATGCGCGGCGTGCTGGCGCCCATCAGCTGCGCGGCCTGGACGTAGTCCTCTTCGCGCAACGCAAGCAGCTTGGAGCGCACGGCCCGCGCAAGTCCGGTCCAGTCGATAATGCCGAGGATGACGGTGATGCCGAAATAGATGACGATCGGGCTCCAGGTCACCGGCATGATGGCGGCCAGCGCCATCCATAGCGGCAGGCTCGGCAGCGATTGCAGCACCTCGATCAGGCGCTGGACGATGAGGTCGAAAATGCCGCCCCAGTAGCCGGCAAGGCCGCCGATGACGATGCCGAGCACAAAGCTGATGGCGATGCCGATCAGGCCGATCGTCAGCGAGATCCGTGCGCCGTAGAGGATGCGCGACAGCACGTCGCGGCCGAGCCGGTCGGTGCCGAGCAGGAACATCTGGCCGCCGATCGCCGGGCAGACGAGGTGATAGTTCGAGGTGACGAGGCCCCAAAACTTGTAAGAATCGCCCCGGCAGAAGAAGCGGATCGGCTGCACATCGTTCGGCCTGTCGGTATAGACGCGGTGCAGCGTGTCGAGATCGAGCGTCATGGTGCGGCCGTAGACGAAGGGACCGACGAATTCTCCCTTGTCGAAGAAGTGGACCCGCTGCGGCGGCGCATGGATGAAATCGACATTGCGCGTGTGCAGGCCGTAGGGCGCCAGGAACTCGACGACCAGGATCATCAGATAGGTGACGGCGAGAAAGATGCCGGAGATCAAGGCCAGCCGGTGCTGCTTGAACTTCCACCACATCAGCTGCTTCTGCGAGGCGAGATGGATGCGCGATTGCGCCGCCGTCATGCTTTCCGTCGCGTGCGGATCGAAGGGAGCGGTCGAGACGTAGTGCGGCAACGGCGCGCCGGGTGCGGGAAGGGGCGACATTATTTGGTGCTCCTGCCTTGCAGACGGATGCGGGGATCGAGGAAGCCGAGGGCGATATCGGAGATCAGCACGCCGATGACGTTGAGAAAGGCCAGGAACATCAGGAAGGAGCCGGCGAGGTACATGTCCTGGCTCTGCAGCGCCTTGATCAGCATCGGCCCGGTCGTTTCCAGCGACAGGACGATTGCGACGATCTCGGCGCCCGAGATGATCGACGGAAGGATCGAACCGATATCGGCGATGAAGAAATTGAGCGCCATGCGCAGCGGATATTTGACCAGCGCCCGCATCGGATGCAGTCCCTTGGCGCGAGCCGTCGTCACGTATTGCTTCTGCATCTCGTCGAGAAGATTGGCCCGCAGCCGCCGGATCATGCCGGCGGTGCCTGCCGTGCCGACGATGATCACAGGAATCCAGAGATGGGCGAGGATCGACTTCGCCTTTTCCCAGCTCATCGGCTGGTTGAGATATTGCTGGTCCATCAGATGGCCGATCGACAGCCCGAACCAGACATTGGCGAAATACATCAGGATCAGCGCCAGCATGAAGTTCGGAATGGCGATGCCGAGCAGGCCGAGGAAGGTCAGCCCGTAATCGCTCCAGCTATACTGGTGCGTCGCCGAATAGATGCCAATCGGAAAGGCGATCAGCCAGGTGAGCAGGATCGTCGTGAAGGAGACGAGGATCGTCAGCCATAGCCTTTCGCCGACCACGTCCGAGACCGGCAGCTGGTATTCGAAGGAATAGCCGAAATCGCCGTGCAGCATGCCGCCGACCCAGTAGAAGTAGCGCACGATCTCCGGCTTGTCGAAGCCGTATTGCTCCCGCATTTCCTCGATTTCCTGGAGGTTGGCAGTCTCGCCGGAAGCGCGCAGCTCGGCGATCTGGCTCTCGAAGAAGTCCCCCGGCGGCAGCTCGATGATTGTGAAAACAAGCGCCGAAATGACGAAGAGCGTCGGCACCATGGCGGCCATGCGCCAGAGAATGTATCTGAGCACGCCTCAGCCCTCCTTGTACCAGAAAACATCCGGCATATAGATGCCGAGATAGGAGGTGGGATCGAAGCCGTAGAGCGCTCTTTCCGGCAGGTTCTGCAGCTTGGCGGCGCGCAGGATCGGCTGCAGCGTGCTGTTGATCAGGCCGATCGAGAACACCTGCTGCGTATAGAGCGACAGCATTCTGTGCCAGATCGTCTGACGTTCCTCGAATTTCGCCGTCGAGCCCCATTGTTTGAGAAGATCGACCAGCTCGGCCGCCTCCGGCAGATCGGGCGCCACGCCTTCTTGGCCGGCGGAGAGGTAATGCATGCCCCAGAGCGGCCATTGCAGCTGATCGTCGAGCGTCGGCGCAAGGCCGGACGGCGACATGTCGGCCGTCGGCACGCCGTTGTCGAGGCCGTACCAGATCGACATCATGATCGTGCCGCTCATGGCGCGGTTGCGGAAGACGTCGCGCTGCGAGGTGCGGGTATAGAGCGCAAGGCCGATATCGGCCCAGTGATCGTGCACCAGTTCCAGCACGTCGGTGTCGAGATTGCTCTCGCCGGCGGTCTCGACGGTGATCTCGGCGCGCCGCCCGTCCGGCAGCAGCCGGATGCCGTCGTCGCCACGCTTGCTCAGGCCGAGCTCGTCGAGCAGGCGGTTGGCCTCATCGGGATCGAACTTCACGAAGGCCTCGGCATATTCCTGCTTGAAGAGCGGGCTGTCGGGCAAGACGGTATCGGCGCTCGGCGTGCCCAAGCCGTAAAAGGCGACCATGTTTATCTCGTGGCGGTTGATCGCCAGCGACAGCGCCCGGCGCAGGCGCACGTCGCGGAAAAGGCCGCGCCACACCTCGTCGGCGCAGTTGAGGTTCGGCAACAGCGTGATGCGAGAGCCGCGCGCGACCTTCCAGAGATTGACCTTCACCGGAAAGCGCTTCTCGGCCTCCTTCAGGAAGGTGTAGTCGTTGAAATCGATGCCGGTCGCCTGCAGGTCGGCTTCGCCCGCACCCGCCTTGGCTGCAATGATCGACGAGGAGGAGACGCTGAGGACGAAACGATCGAGATAGGGAAGCTGCCTGCCGGTCTCGTCGACGCGATGGAAGAAGGGGTTGCGCTCGAAGACGAACTGCTCGGCCGGCAGCGCCGTCGTATTGTGCCAGGGATCGAGCGTCGGCAGTTTCGGATTCTCGGGACGATAGGAGCGCGCCATCTTGATGTGCAGATCCTGCCACTTCTTGACGCGGCTCGTTTTCATCATCTGTTCCATCATCGCCTCGTCGGGCTGGAACTTCTTGTGGAACTGCTTGAGGTAATGCGCCGGCCCGAAAATGACGAGCGGCTGAGGTCCTGCCAGGCTCGGCAGGAACATCGGGTTCGGTTTTTCCCAGGTGTAGCGTACCGTCAGCGGATCGAGCATCTCGAAGCGCGGCAGGCTGCCGTGCGGACGAAGCTCGAGGGCGCCGCCGCCCGGCGTCAGCTTGTCGTTCAGGATGACGTCTTCCCACCAGTAGCGGAAATCGTCGGCGGTGAACGGCTGACCGTCGGACCATTTATGGCCTTCGCGCAGCGTGAAGGTGAAGACCTTCTCGTCCTCGGCGTTGAAATCGGCCAGGATGTCAGGCTGGAACTGCAGGTGCTTGTTGTAGCCGATCAGGCGGGTATAACCGTAGATCGTCATGAAGCGGATGTCGCGCTGGCTGCCGATGATGGTGCGCACCGTGCCGCCATAGGCGCCGGGTTCGAGCCCCATCTCCTTGAGGTTGACGATGCGCGGACGGGCGGGAATGCGCTCTGCCATCGGCGGCAGGCTGCCGGCGCTCAGCCGCTCCTTGAGGAATTCCGGCTCGCCGGCCTGTTCGGCCCGAAGCACCGCCGGCGCGATTGCAGCGCCGACGAGGCCGCCGAGGAAAGTGCGACGCGTCACCATCCGCGCAACTCCCTGATATCGGCGCCTTTGCGGGCGCGCACCAGATGGCCGTCGCCAAGGTCGGCATAGGCAAGCTCGGCCGCGTCGTCATGCTCGGCGGTGAAGGTGATGCCCCAGTTCTGCTTGTCGGCGGCGCCGTTTTCCCGGAGCGCCTTGAAATCGAGCGGCCGGTCGAGATCGGGGAAGGGGACGGCGGCAAGCAGTGATTTCGTATAAGGATGCACTGGATCGCGCAGGATGATCTCGCGCGGCGCGATCTCGACGATGCGGCCCTTGCACATGACCGCGATGCGGTCGGCCATGTAATCGACGACCGCAAGATTGTGCGAGATAAAGAGATAGGTAAGCCCCAATTCCTTCTGCAAATCCTTCAGGAGGTTGAGGATCTGCGCTTGAACCGAGACGTCGAGGGCCGACACCGGCTCATCGAGGATGACGAGTTTCGGGCCGAGTGCCAGTGCCCGAGCAATGCCGATGCGCTGGCGCTGGCCGCCCGAGAAGCTGTGCGGGTAACGGCTGAGATAGCGCTTGTCGAGGCCGATCGCCGCCATCAGCCCTTCGACCTTGCGCTTGCGCTCGTCACTGTCGCCGCGGTCGTGGATCTCCAGCGGTTCGCTGAGAATGTTGCGCACCGTCATGCGCGGCGAAAGCGAGGAGACCGGATCCTGGAACACCATCTGGATCTTGGTGCGCATATCCTGCAGTGCATCGCCGCGCACGGAAAGCACGTCGATCAAGTCCTTGCCGTCGTTGAACACCACCGCGCCGCTGTCCGGCGTGATGGCGCGCATCAGGATCTTGCTGAGCGTCGTCTTGCCGCAGCCGGATTCGCCGACCAGGCCAAGACATTCGCCGCGGCGGATATCGAAGCTGACATCGTCGACGGCGCGCAGCACGGTGGCCTCGTGCTTGCCGAGAAAGCTGCGCTTACGCGTCTTGTAGGTCTTGGACAGATTGGAGACCGAAAGCAGCGTGCCTGGGGTTTCCGCCTGCTGCGGCTTTTTCTGGCCGACAAGGGCCTCGAGATTGACCCGCACATCGCGCAGAGCCTTCAGCCGCTCGCCGGGCTTCATGTCGAAATGCGGAACGGCGGCCATCAGCCCCTTGAGATAGGGATGCTGCGGATCGCGGAAGATCGCCTCGACCGGCCCGGCTTCCATGATCTCGCCGTGATAGATGACGACCACCTCGTCCGCCATGTTGGCGACGATACCGAGATCGTGGGTGATGAGCAGCATCGCCATGCCGAGCTTGGCCTGCAGGTCACGCAGCAGCTCGAGGATCTGCGCCTGGATCGTCACGTCGAGCGCCGTCGTCGGCTCGTCGGCGATCAGGAGCGCCGGCTTGCAGATCAGCGCCATGGCGATCATGGCGCGCTGGCGCATGCCGCCTGACAGTTCGAACGGATACATATCGTAGGTGCGGTGCGGATTGGAAAAGCCGACGAGACCGAGCATTTCCTCGGTCTTCTCGCGCGCCTCCTGCTTGTCGGTCTCGGTGTGGATCAGCAGCGCTTCGCTGATCTGGTTGCCGACGGTGTGCAGCGGTGAGAGCGAGGTCATCGGCTCCTGGAAGATCGTCGCCACGCGCTTGCCACGCAGATCGCGCATCTCATCGCTGTCGCGCGAGAGCGACAGGATATCGGTCGTGCTGCCGTCGAGCGGGTCGGTGAAGAGGATGCTGCCCGACGCCGTGGCCGGATTGGGCAGGATGCCCATGACTGCCTGGCTGATCACCGATTTGCCGGAGCCGGATTCACCGACGAGAGCGGTGACTTTGCCCGGCAGGATACGAAGATTGGCTTCCTTTACGACGCGCAGCCGGTCACCGAAAACCGAGAAGGAGATGTCGAGATTCTCAATACGCAACAAATCGGCAGCGGACGCCATACCAATGAAATTCCCCAGTCTTCTATGTTCCCGTTAAGGCACACTATCGTACCGCAAACGGGGTGTCCAGTTGATGACAATGGCAGGGGAAACCGCTGCGTCGCGCCGAAGTTCCCCAGGCGAGACGGGCAAAAGATGGCGGGGGCTCGAGCCTTTACTGGATGAAGTTCTCCGTGGTTGTGCGGTTGACCTGCTTCTTGGCGTCACGATGCAGCAGGATGACCTGTTCGGCCTCGGAAAGCCCGTTTTGCACCGCTTCCCGGAAGCTGTCCTCGACATGGATCTCGGGGGCGGGTGCCCGCGGCTGCAGTACCGTCACCTTCTGGCGGATGCCGCGCAGCTTCTCCTCGCCGAGCCTCGTCCACTCGCCGCCGCAATAGCCGGCGAAAGCCTGGCTGGCGACGACCTCGCGGCCGTATTTCTTGGTAAGGATCTGCAGACGCTGCACCTCGTTGACCGCCGATCCGAAGGCGGAGAAGGTCAGCCGGTCCTTGAGGCCGACATTGCCGAACATGACGTTGCCGACATGCAGGCCGATGCCATAGCCGACCTTGCTGAGGCCCTTCTGCTCGCGGTCCCGGTTGAGCTCGGCTACCCGCGCCTGTGCCTGGTGGACGGCCGAAAGTGCTGCCTCGCAGGCGATTTTCGACGGGTCCTTGTGACGCCCGCAGGGATAGACGGCCAGAAAGCCGTCGCCGAGGAAGCTCAGGATCTCGCCGCCATTGCGGTTGAAGGGGGCGGCGATCGCATCGAAGAACTGGTTCAGCGTATCGATATAGGCCTGCCGCCCTTCCTTTTCGGCATACATGGTGGATTCGCGCATGTCGCCCATGACCAGGGCCGCGCGGATCGTCTCGCCGTCGCCGCGGCGGATCTGGCCGTTCAGCACCCGCTTGCCGGCGTCGCCGCCGAGATAGGTGGTCAACATGTTGTTGGCGAGCTTGCCGAGCACCGCCATCTTGGCGGCGACCGCCAGATGGTTCTGCATCCTCAGCAGCGCGTCGATCATGTCGTCGGAAAAGCCGTTATGGTGGTCGGTCGACCAGGAGCCCATCATGCCCTGCACCGAGCCGTCGCCGAAGGGCTGCACGAAGGCGAGGTAATCGGTGATCTGATCCTTGCGCAGATCCTCGAAGATCGGGAATTCGGCCGGGCCCTCCTGCATCAGCCGGCGGCGGATGTGCTGCAGGTTGTTGTCGAGCAGGTAATAATAGGGGCTCTGCAGGAAGCGGTCCGGCTTTTGGCCGGCCGGCATGCGAAAACCCTCGATGGTGACGCCGCTGGCGCGCCGCCAGGTGAAGCTCAGCGCGTCGTAGAGCGGATGCAGCATCGAAAAGGTCAGGTGCACGCGCGCGATCGGCAGGCCGGCGGCGGCGAGCCTTTCGCAGAAGCCGCGCACGATGTTTTCAAGCTCGTCTCCGGCGAGCGACGAATTCGTCAGCCATTCCGCGACCCTGTCCAACAGAATGGAGGAGACGCTGGATTCGATCGTGCTCATTCTCGGTATGATCCTCATAAGGCACGCCATCCCCAAGAGCCAAAAATCCCTCGCCCGGCACATTATCATGCGCAGGTCACAAGGAAATCAGGATGTACGAGCGGTAAAATAGTGTCAACGATCTGCCGAAAGCCCGGCAGCGGCGCCCCTCATCTCCCTGGAACGGGGATCGGACGGGTGGTCCTTTCTCGATGGTTCAATATCAAGCTCAGATAGGGATGCTGCAAGTGCGAAACAATGGGAGGCCGATTTTTTTGTGCGCCGAAGTTGCAGCAAAAGTGTGGTTCCGGGACATTTCGGCCACACGTGGGGTAGGGTTCGATGTGGGATCTCGGCGGCGCGGCTGCCACTTTTACGCAAGCTTTGACGGCCGTTCATCAGGTCGAGGCGACTGTAGAGCATTGGCGTAAGCAGGGGTAGCATCGCCGGGGAGAAGAGGAGCCGGGTTTAATTCCCCGCGATCATGCATTAGATCAGCTTCCTGTATTCCCCATTGGAAAGATCCCGCCTTGGCCACCTCCACCTTCGATACGCTCCTGCAGAAGATCGAAACCCGCGCGGCGCGTGCCGGCATTATCGGGCTCGGCTATGTCGGCCTGCCGCTGGCGATCGCGGTGGCGCGCAGCGGCTTTGCGGTCACCGGCTTCGACATCGATCCCGGCAAGATGGTGGCGCTCGAAGCCCGCCGCTCCTATATCGACGCCGTCAGCAACGAGGCGCTTGCAACCGAGATCGAGGCGGGCCGGTTCCAGGCGACCACCGATTTCGTCGGCCTTGCCGAATGCGATATCATCATCATCTGCGTGCCGACGCCGCTGACCAAACATCGCGATCCCGACCTTTCTTTCGTCGAGACGACGTCGCGTTCGATCGCTGAGCACCTGCGCCCCGGCCAGCTCGTCGCGCTGGAATCCACCACCTATCCCGGAACCACAGACGATATCGTCAAGGTCATTCTCGAAGGCACCGGCCTCAAATCCGGCGCGGATTTTTTCGTCGGCTTCTCGCCGGAGCGCGAGGACCCCGGCAATCAGCATTACCACACCGCCACCATCCCGAAGGTCGTCGCCGGCGACGGCGCGGAAGCGCTGGCTCTGATGAAGGCCTTCTACGGTGCGGCAGTGTCGACCGTCGTTCCGGTCTCCTCGAATGCGACGGCCGAGGCCGTCAAGCTTACCGAAAACATTTTCCGTTCGGTCAACATCGCCCTCGTCAACGAGTTGAAGACCGTCTACGCGGCGATGGGCATCGACGTCTGGGAAGTGATCGAGGCGGCCAAGACCAAGCCCTTCGGTTACATGCCCTTCTATCCCGGCCCGGGCCTCGGCGGTCATTGCATCCCGATCGATCCCTTCTACCTCACCTGGAAATCGCGCGAATACGAGCTGCCGACCCGCTTCATCGAGCTCGCCGGCGAGATCAATTCGGCGATGCCGCGTTATGTCGTCGGCAAGCTGGCTGAAGCGCTCGACATGCGCGCCGGCAAGGCGCTGAGCCGCAGCCGTGTGCTGGTGCTCGGGCTCGCCTATAAGAAGAACGTCGCCGATATAAGAGAGAGCCCGTCGCTGCGGCTGATCGAGATCATCGAGGAACGAGGCGGCCGGGCCGATTACCACGACCCGTTCGTCGCCGAGATCCCGCCGACGCGTGAGTATCAAGCGCTGAAGGGCCGCAAGTCGGTGACGCTGACGCCGGAGGCGGTGGCCGGCTACGATGCCGTGCTGGTAGCGACCGACCATGACAGCGTGGATTATGCGGCGCTCGCCAAAACTGCGGCGCTGATCGTAGACACCCGCAACGTCTTCAACCGGCTCGGCCTTTCGGCCGATCACATCATCAAGGCTTGACCGAAACGGCCGAAAGCGATTTGCCGGTCATCCGGCTGGCGGCGACGGCATAGCCGCCTGATGCGCCATCGATGAAATGCATGTGGTCGCGCGAGATCGGCGTCGGCACGAAGCAGGTCATCAGCGCCGAGGCCTGGCGATGCAGGCCGTAGCGGGCAATGCCCTTGGCCCGCGCTTCTTCCAGCAGCGTCTCGATCCGTTTCAAGCGGCCGGCGTCGACATCGACCGTCATCTTCAGCCCGTCGTCGAACTTGCGGAAATCGGAATTGCCGGCGACGTCGCCCTTGTAGCGGCGCGCATCGAAGCGGCCGAGCGGAATGCCGAGCTTGTAGCAGAGAACGGTGATGGCGAGCTGCAGAAAGATGATGAGTTTCTGCCGCAGCCGCCTACCGGCCGGCGCGGTGGCCTTGGCCTCGCGATTGATGCCCTTCAGCGAGAAGGCGAATTTCGGGCCATCGGCCGGCACCGGGTGGCTGCCGCGGTTCTGCTCGGCGGTGATGGCGACGATACCGTTGACGAGATCGCGGAACTCTTCGCCCGGCCGGCCTTCGCCGGGCACGGCGATGATCGAGACGATCTCGCCATTCTCGGCTTCGATCGGGCTCCAGCGGCAGGAAAGGCCGGAAAGATCCGGCCGCGTTCCCGGCGCGGCGCGGTCGAGGCCGTAGCGGCCAAGCTTCATCTGTCGTTCCGCCCAGCTCGTGCCGCCGCCCCAGAACATCGCGTAGGTGACATGCGGACTTGCGGAATAGCGCGCGACACGCACGTCGAGCCCCTCTGCGCGGGTATCGGCGACCGGCACGATGGCGATGCGCAGCATCAGACCGAGATCCTCCTCGACCCAGACCTGCACCGCGGCGAGCGCGTCGCGCGCCGTCTTCTCCAGCGAACCCGGCAGCGCGATCAGCGCCCCGTCGCCGCCAAAGACGAAGGGGTAGTCGCCCTGACCGACGGCATTCAGCACAGCCGATATGACGCTGGCGCCGGCCATGTTGACGTCCTTGTAGCGGCCGCCGGCGATCGCCTGCGTCGAGCCGACGATATCGGCAAGCGCCAGCACCCATCCCTCGGGCAGCGGCCGGTAGTTGCCGGCATCGGTCACGCCCTCGAAAGCGCTGAAGAGCGGCACGGTGGCAAAAAATTCTTCGTCGGTCACAATTGTCATGTCAATGAGCTTAGCACAGACCCATGTCGCTGCTGCAACGCCAATTCCCACTTACGGCAATCGACTTGGCAAGGTTTCATGTGTTAGCACGCGCTCACGATTTTCATCACGGATACGGATTTCGATGAGCCGCCTCGACAGCTTCATTCGCCGGTTGACGGCCCAACGCGACATTCTGAACGCAATCACCGATCTGGTCGAAGACATCGAGGGGCCGGTGCTGGAGTTCGGCCTCGGCAACGGCCGCACCTATGATCACCTGCGCGAAAAATTTATGGGCCGCCGCATCATCGCCTTCGACTGGGAAGTCCGCTCCTATTCGGCCTCGACCCCGGAGCCGGAAGACATGGTCACCGGCAATATTCGCGACTCCGGCCAGGCCTTCCTCGGCATCGGCGCGGCCCTCGCCCATGCCGATATTGGTACCGGCCATGACGAGATCGACGCGGTAACGCTGACCTGGCTGCCGCAACTGATGGCCGGCGTGCTCGCCCCGAACGGGATCGCCGTCAGCGGTCTGCCGCTGGAGCATCCGGAGCTCACGGCGCTGCCGCTGCCCGATGGAATCAAGGAAGGGCGGTATTTTCTGTATCGGAGGGTGTGAGCGTTGGTGCCTTGCGCGGAACCGTGATGCCTCCTCAGGCCTTTAGTCGTGTGCCAGCAGCCGAGGCGGTTAGGGCGTCCTCAGAGATGCCGGCTATTTCGGCTGTCGTTGAACATAATCCCCGCTCACGAGGCGCAGGAATAAGCCGCAGCCGAGCGCGCCGTCATTTTTGCCTCGAACTCGGCCGCGATTTTTTCCAGCGTCACACCGCCCAGCCGTCTCAGCAGCAGGGCCTCAGCCTTCTTCATCGCGTCTGCCAGCACGGCATTCACCGCCTGCTCGACCAGACATTGCGGCTGATCGTCGGCGGGGCCGATGGCGAACAGGTGGGGTTCGCCGAGCGCGTTGTAGACGTCGAGCAAGGTGATCTCTGACAAAGGCCGCGCCAGCCTCCAGCCGCCGCCATGGCCTTTTTCCGAGCGCACATAGCCCTCCTCGCGAAGCCCGGCCATGGTGCGGCGGACGACGACGGGATTGGTGTTCAGCATCTTCGCAATCATTTCGGAGGTCGCCGCATCCTGATGCCGATCCATGTGGATCAGCACGTGCAGCATGCGAGAAAGGCGGCTGTCGTTGCGCATGGTTCTATCCTGTCGATCGAGCGCGCAATTATCACAAGTAATTTGTAACAAGACAAGTGACATGAGTATTGACGGCGATTTTCATGTAACTTATGTTGATTCATGAGAGGCAATGTTCAAGGAGTGATCGCATGTCCTACGAAGTCATCGTCATCGGCGGCAATTTTGCCGGCCTGTCGGCAGCCATGCAGCTCACCCGGGCGCGACGGCGGGTTCTGCTCGTCGATGCGGGCAAACCGCGAAACCGGTTTTCGCTCGCCTCGCACGGTTTCCTCGGCCAGGACGGCCAGGCGCCGGCGGCTATCATGGGTGAGGGGAAGAGGCAGCTTTCGCTTTATCCGAACATAACGCTGCGCGACGGCAAGGTTATCCGCGCCCAGAAGGAGGGCGAGGAATTCACAATCGCCATCGAAGGCGGCGGTGAAGAACGCGCTGACCGCCTCATTCTCGCAACCGGCGTCAGCGACACGCTGCCCGACATCCCCGGTCTCAGGGAGCGCTGGGGTCGCTCGGCGCTGCACTGCCCCTATTGCCATGGCTTCGAGGTGAGCGGCGGCGAGCTCGGCGTCCTCGCAAACCATCCGCATTCGGCCCATTCCGCCATGATGATCCCGGACTGGGGCGCGACGACCTTTTTCACCCAGAGCCTGTTCGAGCCCGATGAAGAGCAGCTGGCACGGCTCACCGCCCGCGGCGTACGCATCGAACGCAGCCCTGTCGTGGAGCTATTGGGCGACAGCCCGAAACTCCAAGCGGTGCGCCTCGCCGATGGCCGTACCGTGCCGGTCGACGCCATATTCGTCGCGCCGAAAACGGCGATGGCAAGCCCTATTGCCGAACAGCTCGGCTGCGCCTTCGATGACGGTCCGTTCGGGCCGGTCATCCGCACCGGCGAAAACAAGGAGACCAGCGTCAAGGGCGTCTTCGCCGCCGGCGATGCTGCAAGTTCAATGCACAATGCCACACTCGCCTCCGCCTCGGGCGTGCTCGCCGGCGTGCATTGCCATCAGTCGCTGGTGATGCCGCCGGCCGGATAGGCGCTTGCGACGGCGTCCGAACAGCAACCCAACACGGTTTTAGCAGGAGACTTGTTGCAATTTTTACGTTTGAATTGTAGCTGTCTCCATCGGCACTACTACCAGCGGCAAGACGGCTTCGGAACCTACGGCGCCTACCGCAGGCAGAAATGGGGACATTGCAAATGGGTTTTCTGAAGCCGTTCGAACAGTCTTGAAATATGTGACATTTTCCGGCAGGGCTTCCCGATCGGAGTATTGGTGGTTCATGCTCTTCTATTTGCTGGCGCTGTTCCCACTAGCAATTCTGACCTTTATACTCGCCTTCGCCACCAGCGGGGGTGGAGCGCCGTCGCCGGTTCATTATACCGTGGTGATCTGGATGGTGTTCACACTCACAATCTTTTTACCGCTGGTATCTCTACAGGTTCGCCGCTTCCATGATCGCAACATTTCCGGCTGGTGGTATCTCGCGCTGTTTATCGTGAGCTATGTTCCCTATCTAGCTTTCGTCACAGTCCCGGCGATTATTGTGATTTCCATACTTCCGGGCACGGTAGGGCCGAACAAGTTCGGGCCGGATCCCTTGCATCCCGAAGCGCGCGCAGCGGCCTTTGCCTAGAGCATGCCGATCCGCAACGCCAGACCGCTGGCTCTTTCGCTCGCATTAGATGAAGAATCGCGCCTTCGACCGAATTCCGAAACTAGTGGTTTTGGGGTGCAGCAAATTGGCTTAGGAATTCGCAGGTTTGTATCGCGACCGCAGATTCCGATATAGGGATATAGTAATGAAACTGCGAATTCTTGGCGCTTTGGCGCTTCTTCTTTCGGTTACTGGGCATGTTCAAGCCGGCGATCGCACAACAGTAGCCATGTTCTTTCGTGACGTGACGAAGTCGACATGCGGTTTCAAGATGACGCCAGAATCGGCAATCAAAGCTGCAGCCACTCTTGGAATGTCAGATCTTGTCGGCGAGCCAGTGCTTTCGGCGGTGTTTGCAGTTTGTGAAGAGGTAAAAAAGGGAAACAAAGGCAAAACCATCGAGATCCGGGCTCCCGACAACCGCAAAGTGATGCGGAAGGTCGTCCTTGAAAGGGCCAAGTGGTGGCAAGCATGATGCCGAATTCATCGTCGGCAGCGAAGGTGTGGTTCTGGACACCGCGTTGGAGACACGCTGAGAAGGCTCTAGCGCGGAATCCGTTGCTCCGACATGGCGTGCCGCCAACGATCAGCTTTCAGGATATACGCTACGGCAAAAACAGCACATTGTACTGATCGAACTCATCCGGCAGATCCCGCACCTTCATCTCCTCCTCACGGTCCTCGAAGAGCACGAGACAATCCTCGTAGAAGCCCGACAGCATCGCTATGAAGGTTTTCGTTCCCTCCGGCCCGTAGAAGAGCGGCGTGAACTCCATGTAAAGCGGCACGCGGCGGGCAAGCAGCGGCTGCATCGAGCGGCAGGCGACCGGCTCGTAGCCTTCGATATCCATCCAGACGAGGCCGATGGCGGCCGGGTCGATGGAAAGACCGGCGAGAATTTCGGAGACCGGCTTCACCGGTACGCTGATCTTCCTGTCGCTCGGGCTCTGGCGGATTGCGCTGCTCTTACCGTGATTGTTGAGGTTGAGGAAAAAGTCGATCTCGCCTTCGTGCTCGCCGGCGGCGCAGTTGACGAGCCGGACCTTGTCCTCCAGCCGGTTCTGGCGGATGTTGAGTTCAAGCAGCCGAAAATTGCGCGGATCGGGCTCGACGCTGACGATCTTGATGTAATCGCCACTCAGGGCGAAATAGACCGTCTGGGTGCCGATATTGCCGCCGATCTCGAGCAGCGTCGCGTCCTTTCTGAGAAGACCACGCTCGCGCAGGATGACGATCAGCCGGTCGACGGCGTCGCGCTCGAAATGGCCCTTCCGGAAGACCTTGCGCCCAATATAGTCGGCCGGCGAGAAGGTCATCAGATGATCGCCGGCATCGACCGTCATCGAGACGACGCGCGGGCCGATATTCTCAATCAGCAGGCGGCGGCCGAAGCGCGTGTTGAAGAAGCGCGAGGCGGCTCTGTTGCGCGCCTTGCGCAGCCGGCGGCTCCAGTATTTGGCGGTGAGCCACGGCTTGCGGGGCATTAGTCTGTTCCTTCGAGCGGTTCTGCCGCTTTTTCTCTCGGAATGACATAGACTTTCAAGGGCAGGGCGCGGCCGCGCACGCTGATTTCACGACTTTCGATGCCGGAAAGATCGGCGCCGGCAAGCCTGGCCACCGGCTCTGAGAATACGATCGCCGCGTCGAATTCCTTCGCCGCACTTTCCAGCCGGCTCGCGACATTCACCGTATCGCCGATCGCCGTCATGCTGCGCACCCGGCCATAACCCATCGTGCCGACGACGGCCGGGCCGGTATGAATTCCGATGGCGATGCGCAGCGGCAGCGTCAGTTCCTCGGCGAGCTCGGCTGCCAGTTTCTCGATCCCGGCGACGATCGTCGCCGCCGCGTCGAGCGCCTGGCGGCAGGCCGCCTCCGGTGCGGCGGTGAGGCCGAAGAGCGCCATGGCGCCGTCGCCGATGAACTTGTCGAGCCGCCCGCCCGCCTGTTCCACCGCTTTGCCGATGATGGCGAAATAGCGGTTCAGCAGGAAGACGACGTCGAAGGGCAGTCGCGTTTCCGTCAGCGTGGTGAAATGACGGATATCGACGAAGAGCACGACGATCTCACGCTCGCGGCCGGGGCTCGTCTCCTGGCTGTTGGCGGGAAGTGCGGTTTCGATGGCCGGCACGAGAAGAGGCGCGACCGCGACGTCGGCATTCGGCCGAAGCTGGCAGGCGAGCCGGACGTCAGGGCCGGCATTGATGCGCCGCAGCGTCGTCTGTTCCATCTTGTCGGGGAGCGGCAGATGTTCGTAGTCGCCGAGAATCTGCACCCGGCAGGTCGAGCACTGGCCCTTGCCGCCGCAGACGGAATAATGCGGCAGGCCGCCGAGTCGGCTCGCTTCCAGCACCGTAAAGCCACGCGGCACGCGGATCACCTCACCGCCCGGATAATGCACCGCCACCTGGTCAAGGCGCTCCTTCAGCCTGCGCCGGGCGCGGGCGGCAACGACGGCGAGAAGCGAGACCGAGAAGGCGCCGTAGAGCCCGGCGCGCACCATGGCGATCTGGCTGCGGATCTCGGGGTCGGTCAGATAGTGGGCGTTGAGGTTCACCTCATAAGGATTGGTCGTCAGCTGATAGGAGGGGTCGGCCAGCGTGCGGCCCATCTGGACGAAGCCGAGAAGCGAGAGCACCGGTATGAGGATCGCCAGCGCGAGCAGCAGCGCCGAGAGATCGGCGTACCACGCGCGGTAGCGCAGCCAGAAATGGATGCCGATACAGCCGTGAATCCAGACCGCAAGGACGGCGAGAGCCTGCCGCATGCCTGTCGACGGCGACTTGATCCATTGCAGCTCGACTATCGTCTCGTAATCGTCGATATAGCCGTAGAGTTCATGGGCAATGCGTGTGCCGATGACGTGATCGATCAGAAGCAGCGGGATCAGCAGCCCAAGCACGATCTGCGCCGTTTCCCCTTTTGGCATGACCAGGCTGCGGCGCATATAGATGGCGCGCAGCACCAGCGCCATATGGATCAGCACCGAGGCGTAGAAGAGCGTGGTGCCGACCGGATTGCGCCAGACGGCCATGAAAAGATGACGGGCCTTGTCGGTGGCGGCGAGCGAAATCAGCCCCAGCGCATGGTTCGACAGATGCAATAGGACGAAGACGAAGATGACGAGGCCGGAGCCGAGCCTTGCCCTTCTTATCGAGCGTTCCGAAAAAATCCTTGTGGCCGAGACCGTCGTCATCATTCCCGTTCTTGTCGATATCAGTTGGGGCCCATAGAGATCGGGAAAAGGCGGAATTGCTTCTATTGCGATCACATTCCATATGCTTATGCGCAAGTTTTCGGCAAAGCAGCAATAACGGATTTTTCGCCGTCGGACACGATGGCTGCAAACCATGTGTGACTTTAGTGCGGCGTCATGCTTCATCCGGCTGATTTGATTATGAATTCGAGTTATCTATGATTGCCCCTGAATGCCGATTGAAAACGGTGTGTCTACCTGAGGGATGCGAATGCGGATCGCCTTCTATGCGCCGATGAAATCGCCGAACCATCCGGTGCCCTCCGGCGACCGGTTGATGGCGCGGCTGTTGATCCGGGCATTGGAGCTTGCCGGACATCAGGTCGTGGTCATCTCCGAGTTTCGCACCCATGCCGCGACACCCGAAGCGGCAGCGGCGCTCGAACCTGCCATCTCAGCCGAGCTGGAACGGCTACGGTTGTCATGGAGATCCGAGCCTCGACCGGAGCTCTGGTTCTGCTACCACCCCTATTACAAATCGCCCG
This sequence comes from Rhizobium aethiopicum, assembly GCF_900094625.1. GTDB lineage: Bacteria > Pseudomonadota > Alphaproteobacteria > Rhizobiales > Rhizobiaceae > Rhizobium > Rhizobium aethiopicum. The sequence continues at coordinate 108,407 of NZ_FMAJ01000006.1, forward strand.
ATCCTTTCGGGCCGGTGATCTCGGCCGAATTCGCCATTCCCTATGTCACCGCCGAGGCCTCTTATGCGGCAAAACGCGACAAGACCGGCTGGGCGGCCCGGCAGAAGCGCGTGGGCGAGGCGGTCATGCGGGCGGCGGTGAATATCAGCTTCACCGAGCGTGACCGGGCCGGGCTTTGCGCCGCCTTTCCGCAGGCCCGACTTGCGGCTCTCAAACCCTTCATCGATCCGGTGCCGTTCGAGGCCGTGTCGCCGGCGCCCGATCCGATCCGGTTGATGACGGTCGCGATGATGCGGGCCGGCGACAAAATGGAAAGTTATGCGATGCTCGCAGAAGCATTGCGGCTGATCGAAGACCGGCCATGGACCCTTTCGCTCATTGGCGACGGGCCGATGCGCCAGGAGGTGGAGGCGCTGTTTGCCGGGTTTGCCGGCCGCATCGAATGGCTGGGCCAGCAAGGTGAGGCCGAGATCGCCGGCTTGCTCGCGCGCGGCGGCGTCTATGTCTGGCCCGGCTGCGGCGAGGCCTATGGCCTTGCCTATCTCGAAGCCCAAGCCGCCGGCCTGCCTGTCGTAGCGCAGCAAACGGCGGGCGTGCCCGCCGTGGTCGAGGCCGGGGTGACCGGGCTGCTGACGCCGGAAGGCGATGTCACCGCCTATGCCGGGGCCGTCGCGGCCCTGCTCGCCGACGAAAAAAAGCGCGAAGCGATGGGTGAGGCGGCGCGGCGCTTCGTGCTGGAGGAGCGTTCGCTTGCGACGGCTGCCCGGGCCTTGGACGAAATTCTGCGCAACAGCGCAGCAACAGGGGTGAGGTGATGAACGAAGCGATGAGCTGGGAACCGCTGCACCGCGAGCTCGACCGCTGGCGGGCTGCCGGCCGCGTGGCGCGGTTCTGGCTGCGGGACGACGATGCCGTCGAGCCGACGCCCGATCTGGAGCGGCTGCTGGTGCTGACCGGCGAGAACGGGATACCGCTGACGCTTGCCGTTATTCCCGGCTTGACCGGCGAGGCCTTGGCTGCGCGGCTGGCGGAGGAGGCGGGCGTCAGCGTTGCCGTGCATGGCTGGTCCCACACCAACCACGCCGGGCCTGAGCGCAAGAAGCAGGAACTCGGTGGGGAACGGCCGGCCGAGGTGGTGCTCGGCGAGCTGCGTGAAGGATTGCAGCGCCTGGAACGGCTGCATCCCGCCCGTTTCCTGCCGGTGCTGGTGCCGCCATGGAACAGGATCGACGCCACCCTCATCCCGGCATTGCCCCAACTCTCCTTCGCCGCGCTTTCGGTTTACGGGCGGGCAAGAGAGGGCGGGCCGATCCCGTTTCTCAACACCCATGTCGACATTATCGACTGGCACGGCACCCGTGGCGGTCGCAGGGAGGAGGAACTTGTGGCCGAGTTGGTCGCTGAGCTCGGCGACAGGTTTGCCGGTAACGACGAGCCCATCGGCCTTCTCACTCACCATCTGGTGCATGATGAGGTGGCCTGGGATTTCCTCTCGGCCTTGTTTGCGGCGACCGGTCGGCATCCCGCCGCCCAATGGTTGCCGGCGCCGGCGCTTCTCAAAGCCCGAAGCGTGGTGCATCAAACTTGATTATACGCCGCGGGCGACATTGCAATTAAAGCCGTCGATCAGCCTGTATGAACGCGTCCGAGGAAGTCCCGCGTGAGTGCTGCGACTTCCTCCAGATGCGTCTCGAGCAGCCAATGCCCGCCGTCGAGCAGATGCAGTTCGGCATCCGGCAAATCGCGGAGATAGGCTCGTGCCGATTTTTCCGGCATATAGTGGTCGTTCGGCCCCCAGACGATCAAGGTCGGCGGGCTGTTTTCCCGGAGATATTTCCGGTGCTCGGGAAACCAGGCGCGGTTCTCCTTCAGTCCGGCGATCAGGTCGATGGCGATTTCCTTGCGCCGCGGCGTGATCAGTGACCAGTGCAGCCTCCAGAGATCCGGCGGGATGGTGTCGGCCAGAGGCGGCGACAGGTCGTTGAGGAATTCCTCCCTGAAAGTCTCCTCGCTGATCGCATCCGCCAGCGCCTTCCTCATTTCTGCCCGCGGTAGCGTCCAGGTCGCCTCGATATCCTTATATTTCGCGCCGAGGGCGTCCTCGTAGGGGATATCGCCGTTCTGGATGATCAGCGCCGCGATGCGTTTGGGGTTTCTGATCGCCAGTCGCGCTCCGATCGGCGAGCCGAAATCATGGAGGTAAAGGGCGAAGCGGTCGATTTCGACCGCGCCGGTGAAGGCCTCCAGCCAGGCGGCATAGCCATCGAAGCTGTAGTCGAAATCGTCAGGCGTGCCGCTGTAGCCGGCGCCCGGAAAATCCGGTGCAATCAGGCGCCAGCGGTCGCCAAGGCGCGGCATGAGATTGCGAAATTCATAGGACGAGCAGGGATAGCCGTGCGGCAGCAACAGGACCGGCGCCTCCTGCGGACCGGCCTCGCGGTAAAACGTCTCGATGCCTGCGACCGTGACAAAGCGATGCCGGACGAGAGCCGCCGCCTTCACTTCCGGTCCTCCTGATATTGCTCGGCGCCCTCCACCGGTCGCAGCCACGCTTCGCGGCGTTTGATCCAGAGTTCGTAGCGCGGCACCAAGGGCGTCGGCGCCTCAGAGAGGGCGCCGAGCTTGATTTCCGCCTCTTCGTCATCGGCGGAAAACAGACGCGAACCGCAGCCGGTGCAGAAGCGTCGGCCGTGGAATTCGGCCGTTTCGCCGGAATGTTCGAACTGGCCGGCGGGCCAGATGCCGTAGAAGGTGAAGGCCGAACCGCTTTCTTTCCGGCAGTCGGTGCAATGACAGATGCCGACGCGCAAGGGTTCGCCTCTTACAGAAAGCTTCACCTGCCCGCAAAGGCATTGTCCGGAAAACACACTCATGGTCGAGACCCCGTTTCATCGATCTGCGCTGCCGGGGAAACGGTCAGGGCCGGCATCTGTTCCGTCAGCAAGGCACGAACGGGCCGGCACCTGATTGCGCGGGCGCAGCGCCTAAATCACAACGGTCTGGTTGTCGCGGGCGGCGAAGGCGCCGGGGAAAGCGGCCTCCGCTTGCGCTTCCATCTCGGCCAGCTGTTCGTCCGTGCGGGAGGGGGCGTGGTGGAACAGGGCGAAGCGTTTAGCGCCTGCCATCCTGGCGAGCTCGGTGCCGTGCTCCCAGGTCGAATGGCCGAAGCCCTTGAAGCGCTGCATTTCGTCTTCATTGTAGGTGCAGTCGTAGACGACGAGATCGGCACCCTGCATCATCTCCAGGGAGACAGGATCATAGCTGCCGGGAATATGTTCGATGTCGTAGATGAGAGCGATCGAACGACCCTGCCACTCGATGCGGTAGCCGATGGCGCCGCCCGGATGGTTCAGCGTGAATGTCCTGATCTTGATGCCCTCATGCGGGGTCAGAACCTGACCGGAATGGAAATCGCGGAAGTTCATCGTCGCCTGACAGATGTCGGTCTTGACCGGAAACCAGGGCGGGCTGATGAATTGCTCGACCATTTCCCTTGTGCTCATCTTGCCGTCGAGATGGCCGGACCAGATGTTGACGTTGATCGAAGGATAATAGATCGCCTTGAAGAACGGCAGGCCGATGATGTGGTCGTAGTGGCAGTGGCTGAAGAACAGATCAACGTCACTGACGCCGTCGGCAAGCAGCGATAGCCCTGCCTCTCGCAGGCCGGAGCCGGCGTCGAAAAGCATCCGATGTTTTCCGCAGCGAATCTCGATGCAGGAGGTATTGCCGCCGTAGCGGTCGAATTCGGGGCCTGATACGGGAATACTGCCGCGGACACCCCAAAATTTAACTTGAAACAGTTCTGTCGTCATCGTTTTTCAAACCGGCCTTCCCGCATCGCCATCGTAATCATAGTTCATCCCGATGCGAAGCAGCAGAATTCCACGAGTTTGCCTGCGCCCCCTTTCAATCTCCTAACCGCTAGCGGAAGAAGAAGTATATTCTCCTAAGCAATCGGCTTTCGCTTCGGAAAGCAACCCAATATGGTTGGTTTTCGGTAAATGGTCTGCTCGGGCGGGGCGTTTTCCGCAAGTCATGTCTATTAGATGGTTGCGCGCGATCGAAAAAACAATTGCCGCCATATTGCGTCGAATCCACGCCCTTCGGCTCTGCCGCCGCCAGGACTTCGGGCTGCCATCTCAGCCGTTACCAAGTCTCTGGATATTGCCCATCAGCTCTTTCGCCAGCCGCAGGCTGGCGGCGGTCGCCATCGTCATCTCGGGCAGGAGCAGCCATTCGAGTGTCCAGGCGGCACCCGAGCGTTCCTGTTCGTGGACGAGGGACTGGTGGATGCCCGATAGGACCGTGGCATTGAAACGGGCGAGCGAGACCAGAACTTCGGCGGCAACCGGGTTCTGCTTGTGTGCCATCGCCGAAGAGGTGCCGCCGCCTGAGATCTCGATCTCGCCGCCTATCTCGGCGAGCAGGGCGATATCCTGCCCCATCTTGCCGAGGCTGCCGGAGATCGATGCGAACAGGCCGGCGATATCGGCGATCGGCAGACGCGCGCTCTGCCACTGCCTAGTGTCGGTGAGGCCGAGCTCCTGGGCGAGCGAAGCACGCACGGCCGCAGCCTGCGGTCCAAGCTTGTCGAGCGTGCCGGCGGCGCCTCCGAACTGGACGGGGAAGCTCTGCTCGGTCAGGCGGTCCCGATAGGTCGCGAGCGGCGCGCGCCAAGCGTCGAGACGGTCGGAGACGGTAATCGGGATCGCCGCCTGCATACGGGTATGGCCCATCAGGCGGTTGCCGCCGAACCGCCGGTCGAACCCATCGAGCGCCGCGACTATCGCCGAGAGCCGGCCAGCAAACAGGAAGACCACCGCTTTCAGACGGATCATCAGGCTGGTGTCGATCACATCCTGGCTGGTGGCGCCGAGATGCAGGTTTTTACCGGCTTCCTCGCCGACCGCGGCGCGCAGCTGCTTGACGAGGTCGGGGACAACGACACCGTCTTTTGCCGTGGCCGAGCGAAGGCTGGTGAGATTCGGAGAAAAATCGGCGCAGGCTTGGGCAATCTTCCTTGCGGCTTCGCCGGGGATGAGGCCGTGCACAGCTTCGGCCCTGGCGAGCGCGGCCTCGAAGGATAGCATGGCGCGAATATCGGCTTCGGCGGAGAAGTAAGGCGCGATTTCATCGTCGCCAACGAGGCCGGAAAGGAAGGGGTGGTCGAAGGGTGATGCGGTCATCATTTGCTCGTTGTGGTGGTGGCCCCTTCATCCGGCTTCCTCCACCTTCTCCCCGTTGGGGAGAAGGGGACTCGGGGCGATCTCGCGTGGCACTATTCCCCTCTCCCCAGCGGGAAGAGGGCAGGGTGAGGGGGCCACTTGCGCGAAGCTCTCCGAATAAATAGCCCGCCTATCCCTCAAATATCCAGAAACACGGTCTCCTTCGGCCCCTGCAGATGGATGTCGAAATGACAGGTCGCGTCGTCGCGGGTGGCGACCATGGTTGCGACGCGCTCGCGATGTTCGATGCGGGACAGCAGCGGGTCGCTGGCGTTGGCTTCCGTCTCCTCCGGGAAATACATGCGGGTATGCAGGCCGATATTGATGCCGCGAGCGACGATCCAGAGGGTGATGTGCGGAGCCTGTCTGCGGCCGTCCTTGAAGGGAACGGGGCCGGGTTTGATAGTTTCGAAGCTGTAGATACCGTCTTCGGCGCGAGTCGGACAGCGGCCCCAGCCGGCAAAATTCGGATCGGCGGCGCCGCGCGTTTCCGAGGGGCTGTTGTAAAGGCCGGCGCTGTCGGCCTGCCAGATCTCGACGACGGCGTCGCGCACCAGGGCGCCAGCGCCGTCGAAAATGCGGCCGGTGACGGTGATGCGTTCGCCGAGCGTTTTGTCGTTGACCATCTGCGCGCCCAGATCGCAGTCATAGACGCCCGTTATGTCGCAGAAATTCGGCGTCAGGCCGATATGGACGTAAGGACCTGCCGTCTGCGACGGGGTTTCCTTGAGATAACCGAGCTGCTGCATGGTCAGTTGCCCTCCAGCCTGTTTTCGAACATCGTCGAGCGGCGGCCGCGCAGCACGATATCGAATTTATAGGCACGTGAATCCATCGGAATGGTGTTGCCCCAGTCGAGCGGCGCGATCAGCTGCTCGATCGCCGCCTTGTCGGGGATGGTGCCGACGATCGGACATTTCCAGATCATCGGATCGCCCTCGAAATACATCTGGGTGATCAGGCGCTGGGCAAAGCCGTGGCCGAAGATCGAGAAATGGATATGGGCGGGGCGCCAGTCGTTGACGCCGTTCGGCCAGGGATAGGCGCCGGGCCGCACGGTGCGGAAATGGTAGCGGCCCTCCTCATCGGTGATGGCGCGACCGCAGCCGCCGAAATTCGGGTCGATCGCCGCCAGATAGGTTTCCTTCTTGTGGCGGTAGCGGCCGCCGGCATTGGCCTGCCAGAATTCGACCAGCGCGCCGGCCACCGGCTTGGCGCGCTCGTCGAGCACACGGCCGTGGACGATGATACGCTCGCCGATGGCGCTTTCGCCGGGCCGCGCATAATTCAGGATCAGGTCGTTGTCGAGTTCGCCGATGATCGAATGGCCGAAGACCGGGCCGGTCGTTTCGGAGATCGTGCCGTCGAGCGACAGCAGCGCGCGCTGCGGCGCGCGCAGCACCGAGGTTTTGTAGCCGGGGGTCAGCGCCGGCGCGTGCCAGGCGCGGTCGCGGGCGAAGAAGGCGCCGGTCTCCGGCTTGCTGTTTGCGCGTTCGGACATGTCTCCCCCTCAGGCCGCCTTTTCGGCGTCCATCTCTGCAAAGGCCTGCTTGGCAATCTTGATGGCGTGATTGGCGGCGGGAACGCCGGCATAGATCGCCACATGTAACAGCGCCTCGCAGATATCCTCGCGGCTCGCACCGGTATTGGCAGTGGCGCGCACATGCATGGCGACCTCCTCATCCTGACCGAGTGCTGCGAGCAGGGCGATGGTGACGATCGAACGCTCGCGCTTGGTCAGCGCCGGACGCGACCAGACATGCCCCCAGGCGGCCTCGGTGATCAACTCCTGGAACGGGCGGTCGAAGCCAGTCTCGGCGGCAGCGGCGCGGTCGACATGGGCGTCGCCGAGCACGGCGCGGCGGGTCGCCATGCCTTGTCGGTAGCGTTCGGAGGGGGAGGCGGTCTCGTTCATGGGCTGCTTTCTCCAGGCGAAATCGATGTGAGGAAGGCGCGCAGAATCGCCGTCAGCGCCTCCGGCTGCTCGACGCAGGGAATATGGGCGCAATCGCGGATGACCTCGTAACGGGCGCCCGGGATCAGCCGCGCCGCGGAAAGCACCAGATCGGGCGGCGTCGAGCCGTCCTGGTCGCCGACGATGCAGATTGCGGGCACGGCGATCGACTTGGCCGCTTCGGTGAGATCTGCGTCGCGGATCGCTTCGCAGGCGGCGACATAACCCTCGACGGGCTGGCGTGTCAGCATGTTGCAATAGCCGGAATAGGCGGTGTTCTCGGGCCGGCGGAAGGCCGGCGTGAACCAGCGTTCCATCACGGCGTCGACGATGCTGCCGATGCCCTTGTCTTCGACGGCGGCGATGCGGGCGTTCCAGCTCTCAGCCGTGCCGATCTTATGGGCGGTGTCGCAAAGAATGAGAGCGCCGACGAGGTCCGGCCGTCGCTGCGTCAGCGACTGGGCGATGAGGCCGCCGACCGAGAGACCGCAGATGACGGCGTTCTTAACCGACAGCAGATCGAGCAGGCCGGCGAGATCGGTCGCATGGTCCTCGATCGACGAGGGCAGCTGGCCGACGTCGGAAAGGCCGTGGCCGCGTTTATCGTAAAGCACGACGGCATAATCGCCGGCAAGCCGCACCACGACATCGCGCCAGATGCGGAAATCCGTCCCGAGCGAATTGATGAAGACTATCACCGGCCGGTCGGGGGGCGCGCCGATGAGCTGATAATGGATCGTCGCGTCGTTTATGCGGGCGAATTGCACGTCGCTCTCCTCGCTCTTTGGGTCGCCATGGTCGGTCGTGAGTCCCAGCTGCCCGATTCGCGCCAATGACTGCCCCTCACCCTAACCCTCTCCCGGTAAACGGGGCGAGGGGACGTGCCCAACGCAACGTTGAGAGGGAGAAAGTCGGTGCGGCATGTCCCTTCTCCCCGCGAGCGGGGAGAAGGTGGCGGCAGCCGGATGAGGGGCTGGCTCACGTAGCGTTCCACTCGCAAAACTGAATGGTTGATCCGGTTAAGTAAAATGATATTTTAAGGCATTTCAATAACCAGAGAGTTATGGAAGCGATGATCGACAGCCGCGTCAAGTTTCGCCATCTGCAAACCTTTGTCGAGGTGGCGCGACAAAAAAGCGTCATGAAGGCGGCGGAACTGCTGCATGTCAGCCAGCCGGCGGTGACGAAGACGATCCGTGAACTGGAACAGGTGCTCGGCGTCGACGTCTTCGAGCGCGACGGCCGCGGCATTAAGATCACCCGGTATGGCGAGGTTTTCCTGCGGCACGCCGGCGCGGCGCTGACGGCGTTGCGCCAGGGTCTCGATTCCGTCTCGCAGGAGCAGTTCGCCGACGCGCCGCCGATCCGCATCGGCGCCCTGCCGACGGTGTCATCGCGCATCATGCCGCGGGCGATGGAGCTCTTCCTCAAGGAGAAAACCTGGAGCCGGGTGAAGATCGTCACCGGCGAGAACGCCGTGCTGCTGGAAGAGCTTCGCGTCGGCGACCTCGACCTGGTCGTCGGGCGCCTCGCCGGCGCCGAAAAGATGGCGGGTTTTTCCTTCGAGCATCTTTATTCCGAACAGGTGGTGTTTGCCGTGCGCCCCGGCCACCCACTGCTGAACGGCCGGCAGTCGCTGTTTGCAGGTTTCGCCGACTATACGGTGCTGATGCCGACACGCGGCTCGATCATCCGGCCGGTCGTCGAAAATTTCCTGATCGCCAATGGCGTCTCCAGCCTGCCGAACCAGATCGAGACGGTGTCGGATTCCTTCGGTCGCGCCTTCCTCAGGGCAAGTGATGCGATCTGGATCATTTCCAACGGGGTGGTGTCAGGCGATGTCGCCGATGGACGGCTGGTGCTGCTGCCGGTGGATACCGGCGAAACCAAGGGGCCGGTCGGGCTGACGATGCGCGCCGATGCCGTGCCGTCGGCACCGCAATCGATCTTGATGCAGACGATCCGGGAAGCGGCTGCGCAGCTTTCCTGACGTCGCCTCTTCCAATTCACTTGCCGGATGCCTAGATTTGGACTAAATCTAGTTCAGGACAGGAGATTCCTTATGCAGCAGGCAAGACGTAGGGAGCAAGAGCCGGAGCGGCTGGACACGGAGCGGTTTTCACCGGCCAATCGAAGGCGGCTGAGCCCGCCGGCATTGCGAACCTTTCTGGCGATCGCCGATCTCTGGGGCTTGAGCGAAGAGCAGCGTCTGCTCGTGCTCGGCTATCCCTCCCGCTCGACCTATCACAGCTGGGCCAAGCAGGCGCGAGAGCACGGAGCTTTCACTCTCGATGTCGATACGCTGACCCGAATCTCCGCCGTGCTCGGCATCCATCAGGCGCTCGGCGTGCTGTTTGCCGACGAACACTCCGGCGTCGCCTGGCTGCGCACGCCGCACCAGGCGCCGGTTTTCGGCGGCCACCCGCCGCTCGATATCGTCACAGGCGGAACGCAGGACGGATTAATGACCGTGCGGCGGTTCCTCGACGGTGCGCGCGGCGGGCTCTACATGCCGCCAAACCGGCTCGACGAGGCCTTCACGCCTTACGAAGACACGGACATCGTCTTCCGGTGAGCGAGCGTTTTGCCGAAGCGCCGCATCCGTCCTACCGGCTGATCCCGTCGCAATTTCCCCCGATCGGCCTGTTCGATAAGGTGGCGAGGGCGGCCGATCTTGAAGCCGTGATGGAATTGGTCGGCTGGACCAATGACCGGCTCGTCGCCGACCGCATCCGGCGGCTTCCCGAAAATGAGTGGGTCTATGGCAGTCCGAATGCCAGTATCGTGATGGCGGCATTCCTGCATGTCGCACCCGACGGCATGCGCTTCAACGGCCCGGATCTCGGCGCCTGGTATGCCGCCGACAAGCTCAAGACGGCCGCCGCCGAGGTCGGTCACCATCTCCGGCGCGAGGCTGTTGCGCGCGGGGTGGCGACCATGGCGCGCACCTATCGAAGCTATGCGTCCACCCTGATGGGCGACTATCTCGACATTCGCGGCGAACAGGCGCTACGGCCCGATATCTATGACGGCACGAGCTATGCGGCATCGCAGGTGCTCGGCGAACAGGTGCGCTCGAGCGGCGGTGCCGGCATCCTCTATGACAGTGTCCGGCTGAGGGGCGGGGTGAACGTTGCGGCGCACCGGCCGAGGAATATCCGCGACGTCGTGCAGGCCGATCATTTCGAAATCACCGTTTTCGCCGCCGACCGGCGCATCGATGTCAGGAAGCTTGCAGCCCGGCGGCGACCGACTACCACGAGGTAGACGTTAAACCGGCAGGCGCTCGGCCCATGCCTTTGCCGTCTCTGCCATTGTGGCAAGGTGATCGGCAGCGGAGAATCCGGAAATTTTCTTGCGTGGCTTGAGGTCGTGATCGCCGTCCTCGAGCCAGAGGATCTCGATGCTGTCGGAGAGATCGTAGCCCGGCACTTCATCGCGCGTGCCGAACTCGTCGCGTGTACCCTGGCAGATCAGTGTCGGCGTCCTGAGCCCCGCGAGATGGCCGGTGCGCAGCTTGTCTGGCTGGCCGGGCGGATGGAAGGGATAGCCGAGGCAGAGCAGGCCGGCGATCTTTCCCCTGTCATAGAGACGGTCGGCCACCATGCTCGCCACCCGTCCGCCCATTGACTTGCCGCCGATGATCAGCGGGCCGGAAACCTCAAGCGCGGCGATGGCTGCCTCATATTCGGGATTGAGTGTTTCGGCGCGCGGCGGCGGCTTGCGGCCTTCCTCTGTGCGGCGGGCGGCCATATAGGCAAATTCGAACCTGATGACGCGGAAGCCGGCGCCAGCAAGCGCCTCGGCCGCTGATGTCATCGATGCCGAATCCATCGGCGCGCCGGCGCCATGCGCCAGCAGGATCGTGAAGCGCGCATCCTGCGGTCCCTGCAGCATAAATCTCTCGAGCATCTACAATCCTCCATCCGCCGCCGGAACCATGTCGGCAGCCCGGACTTCTTCCCTGGAAAGGAGACAGACAATGTCGACGAATGATGAAAACGTAAAGCCCGAGCAGCGCCGTCCCAAGGGCGTCAATGCCGTTCCCGGCAAGTCGGAACCCGCCGACGCCGAATCGATGGCGCCTCCGACCGTGCAACCGGCTGGGGAGGGCGACAAAAGCGAGCGGCCGGTGGTCAATCCCGTGACCGGCGCCGCCCTTTAGCGGCCGCTCGCTAAAGATGATGCAAAAAACCCCTTGAAACGGCGAATGCAAGCATCCATATAGCGGCCCTGCCTGAAAAATGGATGCGCCCGGTATCGACGTCGTCGAGCCGTTCGCTGTCCGACAGGATAAGGGCGCTCCCCGCAAGGGTCGAGCGCCCTTTTTGCTTTTCAGGCATCAGTGCGGCCGAGCAGTTTTGGTGTGCGAGCGTGAGTACCCACCAAGATCTATATAGCACCTCGGAATCCCGAAATAAGTTGCGGCATTGAATCCTTCACTATTTCTCCGCGGCGACACGGTGCAAACCGGCCCGAATTTCGGAATCCCGAAGCGGGGGAATTTCGGGATTCCGAAGTGGGAAATTTTTCGTTGCCCTGTCGATTTCCGCTTCCGCCGATCGTCATTCTAACGATGTGCTCCAATTCACCTGTGGTCGGCACATCAGGCAACGACAGGAGGATTGTCATGGATAACAGTCAGCTGGTACCCGCCGCCGTACTCGCGGCCAAGAATGGCGTTCGTTTTCCGAATGAGAGCGAGGAATACCGCATCGCCCGCGACGCGCTGCTGGCCGAAGAGATCGAATTGCGCCGGCATATCGAGCGCGTCGCGAGGCAGCGCCGGGCGCTGCCGCCGGGCGGCGAGGTGAAAAAGGATTATCGCTTCGAAGGCGCAGACGGGCCGATCTCCCTCTCTGAGCTCTTCGCCGACAAGGAAACGCTGGTCGTTTACAGCTATATGTTCGGCCCGGAGCGCGAGCGCCCGTGCCCGATGTGCACCTCGCTGCTGTCGGCCTGGGACGGCGAGGTGCCTGATATGCAGCAGCGCGTCGCCCTTGCCGTCGTTGCGCTTTCGCCGATCGGCAGGCTGCTCGCCTTCAAGAAGGAGCGTGGCTGGCGCTATCTGCCGCTCTATTCCGATCCGTCAGGCGATTACAGCCGCGACTACCACGCCATCGGCCGGGGTGGCGGCGATGACGCGGCTTTCAACGTCTTCACGCGGCGCGACGGCACCATCCGCCATTTCTGGAGCGGGGAGATGGGGGAAGTGACGGCCGATCCCGGCGAGGATCCGCGCGGTGCGCCCGATCTGATGCCGCTGTGGACCGTGCTCGATTGCACACCCGAAGGTCGGGCGCCGGATTGGTATCCGAAGCTGTCCTATTAGGAATGAAATCGGCCGCGTCGCGTCAGCCGGTGGAGCGGTTTCTGGAGGTCTCGATCCATTCGAGGTTACTGACCGAGGCCTCCGGCAGCAGCGATGGATCGATGTCGTAGACGTAGCCGCTCAGCATGTCGGCGGCGCGTTCGGTCGCTTTGATCTTCGCCTCGGTTTCGGCGACCGCCTTGGCGATCGCCTCGATGCGGGCGCGGAACATGTGGGCGAGGACATCGCGGCCGGACTGTTTTTCGAGCCGCTCCAGATGCAGACCGACGCGCGACGCGTGGCGCTCAAGTTCGCTCTTGCTGAACCGCGCCTTGCGCAGTTCCTCCGAGAGGCTGTCCTGCATGACGGCGACCGGATCGAAACTTCCGGGCGCGCGCTCGTCGAGCACCGCGTCGGTGACCAGTTTCTCGATGATCACAAGCGCCTGCAACTCGGCGGCATCGGCGAATTCGACATCATAGCCGGTATCGTCGTAAACCTTGCGGCGGACCGGGTCGAGAAGCAGCGCATAGGCTTTCTGAAGATTGTCGAAGGTTTGCGAATCGCCGCCCGAATCCGGGTGGGCAACCTTGGCCAGGCGCCGATAGGCGGCCTTCAACTTTGCCTCGTCCGCATCGCGTTCAACACCGAGAATATCGTAGGGATCCGTCACGCCTGCTCCATTGCTACCCGGCACGTCCGGACAGTCTAGGTCTTCTTCTGCATCAGCAAGGCGAAGTTTAGACCAAAAGCAGGAATGACGTCCATGGCCTGAAATCGCAATTGCCGCTGCGAAAGCTGAAGAATTTTTTAGATTGTGAAATTCTTTCAATCGCTTACGCGAAGATCAGGGTGTGGTGATCGAGACGAGATAACATCTGGCCTTGCCATTGAAATCCAGTGCGGTTCCAGCCGCATCCGTCATCAGCAAGGTATCGCCGGCCGAGAGCGCGCCGCTTTCGCCGCCGTGCCGGAACGACAGCGCGCCGCGGTGGCAAAGCAGCAGGCATGTCGACGAGGTCAGCGGCACGGACTCGCCGCCATCGATGTCGAGGCGGATCAGCGTGTGGGCGAGACCGTCGCGGCGCGTCATGACGTTGAGATCGGTGATCGCGCCGTCCCGGAGCGTGGCGGTGACCGGGATATCCGCCGGGAAGGCGAGGGGATCGCTTGCCGTCGTCAGCAGCACCGGCGCGCGGCCCTCGATGTCGAGCGCCATGCCGTTGCCGTCGAGGAGCGCCAGCGTCCGGTCGATGCCGGGGAAGATCGAAAACGGCCCGTCGGTTGCGACAGTCGCCATGCTGACGCGCCAGTCGAAGCCGGCAAGAGCGGCATCTTCTGGCGAAACGGCGATTTCCACCGTTTCGCCGCCGCCGTTCTTCCACGGCATGCGCTTGTAATCGCCGGCGCGCAGGATCCTCACGAGGCTCAGTTCCCGAGAATGCCGGGCAGGCGCAGGCCCTTGTCCCGGGCGCAGTCGATGGCGATGTCGTAGCCGGCGTCGGCGTGGCGCATGACGCCGGTCGCTGGATCGTTCCAGAGCACGCGCTCGAGACGCTTGGCCGCATCATCGGTGCCATCCGCGCAGATGACCACGCCGGAATGCTGGGAGAAGCCCATGCCGACGCCTCCGCCGTGATGCAGCGACACCCAGGTGGCCCCCGAGGCGGTGTTGAGCAGGGCGTTCAGCAGCGGCCAGTCGGAGACGGCGTCGGAGCCGTCCTTCATCGCTTCGGTTTCGCGGTTCGGCGAGGCCACGGAGCCGGAATCGAGGTGGTCGCGGCCAATGACGATCGGCGCGGAAAGCTCACCATTCCGGACCATTTCATTGAAGGCCAGAGCCAGGCGGTGACGATCGCCGAGGCCGACCCAGCAGATGCGTGCCGGCAAACCCTGGAAGGCGATGCGCTCCCTGGCCATGTCGAGCCAGTTGTGCAGGTGGGTATTGCCGGGGGTCAGCTCCCGCACCTTGGCGTCTGTCTTGTAGATATCCTCCGGATCGCCGGACAAGGCGGCCCAGCGGAAGGGGCCGATGCCGCGGCAGAACAGCGGTCTTATATAGGCAGGCACGAAGCCCGGGAAGGCGAAGGCGTTTTCGAGGCCTTCTTCCTTGGCGACCTGGCGGATATTGTTGCCGTAGTCGAGCGTCGGGATGCCGGCATTCCAGAAGGCGATCATCGCTTCGACATGTTCGCGCATCGAGGCGCGCGCGGCCTTTTCCACCGCCTTCGGATCGCTCTCGCGCTTTGCCTTCCACTCGGCCATCGTCCAGCCCTTCGGCAGGTAGCCGTTGATCGGGTCGTGCGCCGAGGTCTGGTCGGTGACGATATCGGGGCGGATGCCGCGGCGAACCATTTCCGGCAGGATTTCGGCGGCATTGCCGAGTAGGCCGACGGATTTGGCCTCGCCCGCCTGGGTCCAGCGGTCGATCATTTCAAGCGCTTCGTCGAGCGTTTCGGCCCTGGCGTCGAGATAGCGGGTACGCAGGCGGAAATCGATCGAATCGGGATTGCACTCGACGGCGAGGCAGCAGGCGCCAGCCATGACGGCGGCGAGCGGCTGGGCGCCGCCCATGCCGCCGAGGCCTCCGGTAAGGATCCATTTGCCCTTGAGATTGCCGCCGTAATGCTGGCGGCCGGCCTCGACGAAGGTCTCGTAGGTGCCCTGGACGATGCCCTGCGTGCCGATATAGATCCACGAGCCGGCAGTCATCTGGCCGTACATGGCAAGGCCCTTCTTATCCAGCTCGTTGAAATGGTCCCAGGTCGCCCAGTGCGGCACCAGGTTGGAATTGGCGATCAGCACCCGCGGCGCATCCTTATGGGTGCGGAAGACACCGACCGGCTTTCCGGACTGCACCAGCAGCGTTTCCTCTTCCGTCAACGTCTTCAGCGTCGCGACGATTCGGTCGAAATCCTCCCAGGTGCGGGCGGCTCGGCCGATGCCGCCATAGACGACGAGCTCATTCGGATTTTCGGCGACGTCGGGATCGAGATTGTTCATCAGCATGCGCAACGGCGCTTCGGTCATCCAGCTCTTGGCATTGAGATCGCTGCCGCGGGGAGCGCGGATTTCGCGGATGTTATGGCGTGGATTGGTCATGACGGTTCCCTGTCGACTGATCGTTATCGTTTGAGGCCAGGTGCGATCTGTTCAAGGCGCACCAGAATGTTTTTGAGATGGACGCGAAGCCGGTCCGCCTTGGCGCTGTCATAGGCAAAGGGCGGCCTCTCTGTCTGGAGATGCGTGGATTGCGCGAGCTCCATCTGGATGGCGTGCACGCCGGTCTCGGGCCGGCCGTAATGGCGGGTCGTCCAGCCGCCCTTGAAGCGGCCGTTGAGCACGCTGTCATAACCTTCGGCCGCTTCGACCACCGTCAGCACCGCCTGCTCGATGGCGCTGTCGCAGGTCCTGCCCATGTCGGTGCCGATGTTGAAATCCGGCAGCTTGCCTTCGAACAGGAAGGGGATATGGGATCGGATGGAGTGGCAATCATAGAGGATGGCGACGCCGTGGAGTGCTCGCACACGCTCGATCTCGGCGGCAATAGCCGCATGATAGGGCTCATGAAAATCCCGCAGCCGTGCAGCGATATCTGCCTCGTCAGGGGCCTGCCCGTCGTTCCAGATCGCCCTGCCGTCGAAATCCGTTTCAGGGACAAGACCGGTGGTGTTCTGGCCGGGGTAAAGGCTGACGCCTTGGGGATCGCGGTTGGCGTCGATCACGTACCGATGGAAGGTGGCACGGACCGTGGTGACGTCATCGAGCAGACCGTCATAAAGATGGTGGATGTGCCAGTCGGTATCGGCGAGAATTCTGCCATTGTCGTTGAGGCGTTCGGCGATGTCAGGCGGCACCTCGGTGCCGGTGTGGGGGAAGCCGAGGATGATGGGCGAGGTGCCCTGGCGGGTTTCGAAGACGGGGGTGCTCATGGCAATAACCCCTCCCCAACCCCTCCCCACAAGGGGGAGGGGCTAAGGCCAGCCTTACGCTCCGTGTTCAAGAACGACCGCTGCGAGGGCCGCAGATTAAGCCCCTCCCCCTTGTGGGGAGGGGTTGGGGAGGGGTTTTTTTCGTTCACTATCATCTCAGCCCTCCAAAACCGGCAGAACGCCACTCGAAACCGAGGCATTCAGCGCCCCCGTCGCCACCAGTTCGGTGGCGGCGGCGAGGTCGTTTGCCATGTAACGATCGACGTCGAGGCTCGGCACCTTGGCGCGGATCGCGGCGATCGCCTTGCGAAGCTCCGGGCTTGTCGCCAACGGCGCGCGTAGCTCGACGCCCTGGGCGGCGGTCAGCGCTTCGATGCCGATGATGCCGAACAGGTTTTCGGTCATCTGCAGGAGGCGGCGGGCGCCGTGGCAGGCCATAGAGACATGGTCTTCCTGGTTGGCCGAGGTCGGCGTCGAATCGACCGAGGCCGGGTGCGACATCTGCTTGTTTTCCGACATCAGCGCCGCCGAAGTGACCTCGGCGATCATCAGACCGGAATTCAGGCCCGGCTTTTTGGCGAGAAAGGCCGGCAGGCCGTAGGAGAGGGTGGGATCGACCAGCAGCGCGATGCGGCGCTGCGAGATCGCGCCGATTTCGCAGATGGCGAGCGCGATCTGGTCGGCGGCGAAGGCGACCGGTTCGGCGTGGAAATTGCCGCCTGAGACGACGGAGTTGTCGGAGAGCACCAGCGGATTGTCGGTGACCGCATTGGCTTCAATCTCCAGTGTGCGGGCGACCGAGCGCAACAGATCGAGGCAGGCGCCGTCAACCTGCGGCTGGCAGCGAATGCAATAGGGGTCCTGCACCCGCTCGTCGCCCTCGATATGGCTCTGGCGGATGACCGATCTTTCGAGCAGGGCGCGAAGGGCGGCTGCCGTGTCGATCTGGCCCTTGTGGCCGCGCAATGTGTGAATGTCCGGGTGGAAGGGCGCCGAGGAGCCCATGGCGGCATCGGTCGACATGGCGCCGGTGATGAGGGCGGCCTGGGCGGCGCGGTGGGCGCGGAAGAGGCCGGCGAGCGCCAAGGCCGTCGAGGTCTGTGTACCGTTGATCAGGGCCAGGCCCTCCTTGGCGGCGAGCACGACCGGTTTCAGGCCGGCTCTTTCCAGAGCTTCGGCGCCGAAAAGACGTTCGCCCTCGAAGAAGGCTTCGGCCTCGCCCATCATCACCGCCGCCAAATGGGCGAGCGGCGCGAGATCGCCGGAGGCGCCGACCGAGCCCTTTTCCGGGATCAGCGGGATGACGCCCTTATCAAGCATGCCTTCGATCAGCCGCACCAGCTCCAGCCGCACGCCGGAGGCGCCGCGCCCGAGCGAGACGAGCTTCAGCGCCATCATCAGCCGGACGATATTGTCCGGCAGCGGAGCGCCGACGCCGCAGCAGTGCGAGAGGATAAGATTGCGCTGCAGGGTGGCGACATCGGCGCTGTCGATCTTGATCGAGGCGAGTTTGCCGAAGCCGGTATTGATGCCGTAAACAGGCGCATTGCCGGCGGCGATTTCGGCGATGCGGGCGGCAGCCTTGTTTATGCCGGCATCGAAAGCGGGATCGAGCCTTGCCGCCTCGCCTGTCCAATAAATCGTCTCGAGATCCTGGAGCGAGACGGAGCCCGGGTGGAGGGTGATGGTCATCGGCCGTTCCTTTCGCCCTTGAAGACACGTTCATGAAGCGGATTGAAGCCGATGCGGTAGACGAGCTCGGCGAGACTTTCGACATTCCAGACGGCGAGATCGGCCGATTTGCCGGGCTCGATCGTTCCGGTCTCGGCGATGAGGCCGAGCGCGCGGGCGCCTTCGCGCGTGGCGCCGGCGATGCATTCGTCGACGGTGAGGCCGAACAGCGTCGCCGACATGTTCATGGTCAGCAGCATCGAGGTCAGCGGCGAGGTGCCGGGATTGCAGTCGGTGGCGATCGCGATCGGCACGCCCGCCTGGCGCAGCGCATCGACCGGCGGCTTCTGCTTCTCGTGGATGGCGTAAAAGGCGCCGGGCAAGAGCACGGCGACAGTGCCGGCTGCAGCCATCGCGGCGACGCCATCTTCGTCGAGATATTCGAGATGATCGGCGGAAAGCGCGCCGTAGGATGCGGCGAGCTTGGCGCCGCCGAGATTGGAGAGTTGCTCGGCATGCAGCTTGATCGGCAGGCCGAGCGCCCTCGCCTTGTCAAAGACGCGGGCGATTTCGGTCGTGGAAAAGGCGATCCCCTCGCAGAAGCCGTCGACCGCGTCCGCCAGCCCGAGATTGTACACGTCATCAAGGCCGGGCAGGACGACTTCGTCGAGATAGTCGCCGTTGCGGCCCTTGTATTCCGCCGGTGTCGCATGCGCGCCGAGATAGCTGGTGGCGACGCGCACCGGCCTGACATGGCCGAGCAGGCGGGCGCTCTGCAGCATCTTCACTTCGCCGATCCGGCTGAGCCCATAGCCGGATTTGATTTCGACTGTGGTGACGCCTTCGCCAAGCAGCGTATCGAGCCGCGGCAGCGCTTCGGCGACGAGTTCTTCGACCGACAGTGCATTGGTCGCCTTGACCGAGGAGACAATGCCGCCGCCGGCCCGCGCGATCTCTTCATAGGTCGCGCCGGCAAGGCGCATCTCGAATTCGCGGGCGCGATTGCCGCCGTGAACGATGTGGGTGTGGCAGTCGACGAGACCGGGGGTGACCCAGCGGCCCTCGAGGTCGACGATCTCGGATTGCTCGATAGCGGCGGCCGGTAATTCGCTTTCGGCGCCGGCATAGGCGATGCGGCCATTTTCAGTCAGCACGGCGCCTTTTTCGACGATGCCGAGCCCCGCTTTCCCAGGCGCCAGCGTCGCCAGTCGCGCGTTGCGCCACAACACCGGCCGGATGTCGGCGGATGAGGCTTCCTCTGAGAAAATGTTCCCGGTCATCACCTTTGCGCCTTTCCTTATGCCGAAACATGTATATACATAATCAACAGGTGACAAGAGAAATTTTGCGCGCTTTTCTGGAAAAGAAAGATCGGCGGCGCGGCAGGAGGAGAAGAAGGCCATGACCATACTTCACGCAGAGACGGCGCTGACGCCGCAAGGCTGGCGGAAGAACGTGCGAATGACGCTCGAGGCCGGCCGCATCGCCCGGTTCGAAGGCGACGTTGCCGCCGCGCCCGGCGATGAGCGCCATGCCCTGATCGTCCCCGCGATGGGCAACCTGCACAGCCATGCCTTCCAGCGGGCGATGGCCGGTCTTGCCGAAGTGCGTGGGCCTGCCAATGACAGCTTCTGGAGCTGGCGCACGGTCATGTACAAGTTCGCTCTGGCGATGACGCCCGACCATGTCGAGGCTGTCGCCGCCAAGCTTTATGCCGAGATGCTGGAGGCAGGTTTTTCCCGCGTCGGCGAATTCCACTATCTCCACCATGACCGGGATGGCGGCGCTTATGCCAATATCGCCGAGCTTGCCGAGCGCATCGGCGCGGCAAGCGTGGAGACCGGCATCGGCCTGACCCTGCTGCCGGTCTTTTATGCCCATTCCGGCTTCGGCGGTGCAGCGCCGATCGACGGCCAGCGGCGCTTCATCAATTCGCTGGAAAGCTTCGAAACACTGATGGAGGGGTGCCGGGCGCTGACCGGCCGGCTCGACGGCGCCGAGCTCGGGCTTGCGCCGCACAGCCTGCGTGCCGCAACACCCGAAGAATTGACGAAGCTCGTAGCGATGGCGGGCGACGGCCCGATCCATATCCATGTCGCCGAGCAGGTGAAGGAGGTCGAGGACTGCATCGCCTGGTCGGGCGCCCGGCCGGTGGAATGGCTGCTCGATCATGCGGAGGTTGGCGAACGCTGGTGCCTGATCCATGCAACTCATATGACCGAGGACGAGACGCGGCGGATGGCGAAAAGCGGCGCGATTGCCGGCCTTTGCCCAATTACCGAAGCCAATCTCGGTGACGGCGCCTTCGCCGCGCCGCTTTTCCTTCAAGAGGGCGGGCGTTACGGCATCGGTTCGGATTCAAACGTGCTGATCTCCGTACCAGAGGAACTGCGCCAGCTCGAATATTCGCAGCGCCTGGCGCTTCGCGCCCGCAATGTCGTCGCAGCCCCCGGCGGTTCGACGGCGCTTTCGCTGTTCATGAACGCTCTTGCCGGCGGCGGCGCCGCGCTGAAAGCGCCGGCCGGTCTCCGCGAGGGCCATCACGCCGATCTCGTTTCGCTCGATATTTCAGCCGTTCCCTATCTCTCCGGCGACCAGATCCTCGATCACTGGCTGTTTGCCGGCGGCATCTCCGTCGATTGCGTCTGGGCGCGCGGCCGCAAGCAGGTGGCTGGCGGTCGCCATGTCGGGCGCGATGCTATTGACCGACGTTTCCTTGCCGCGATGAGGGAGTTGCTGGCAGCCTGAAAAAGCGCTTTTCCTGTCAAGCTATTCGAACTAGAGCGGGGAGACCAATCGGAACGTGGCGATGAACCAAAGCAGGGATCTGACCTTGCACCAGCGCATCCTGGGTGAGATCGAGGGCCGTATCGTCTCGGGCGAATGGCCGCCGGGGCACCGCATTCCCTTCGAGGTCGATCTCGCCACGCAGTATGACTGCTCGCGCATGACGGTGAACAAGGTGCTGACCCAGCTCGCCAAGGCCGGGCTCATCGAACGCCGCAAGAAATCCGGCAGCTTCGTCACCCAGCCGCAGGCGCATTCGGCCGTGCTCGAAATCCACGACATCAAAGCCGAGGTGCAGTCGCTGAGCCTGCCTTATTCCTATTCCGTTTCCAAAAAAACGAGCCGCAAGGCGAAGGCGGAAGACAGAACCCGACTGGAACTGCCTGTGGCGTCTTCGGTCGTCGAGGTCGTCTGCGTCCACAATGCGGGTATTCGGCCCTTCTGCCTGGAGGAGCGGCTGATCAGCCTTGAAACCGTGCCGGAAGCTGCTGATGCCGATTTTCTGACCGTGGCACCAGGGCCGTGGCTGCTCAACCAAGTGCCGTGGAGCACGGCCGAACACCGGATCCATGCGGTCTCCGCCAGTGCCGAGGTGGCTGCGGCGCTCGACATCGCACGCAACACCGCCTGCCTGGTCGTCGAACGCCGCACCTGGAGCGGCGCTGGGCCAGTGACCCATGTGCGCTTCACCTATCCCGGCGATCGCCACGCGTTGGTGGCGCGTTTCACGCCGGCGTCACAATAGGTTCCATATACAAGATATGAGCTGTTTTACTCTTCGAACATCTTGCCGCTGCGTGCTTCCAGCCGGTAGCGATAGCCCGGATAGACGAGGCGGGCGGTCGAGACGACCTGCTTTGCCGACCATGTGCGCCGGCGGATCGTCAGGCACGGCTCGGTCTTGAGGATGGTGAGCAGCTTGCATTCCCATGCCTGCGGCATCGCCGCCTCGACAACGTGTTCGGAGCCGCTGAGCGGGGCCGCGGCCGTCAGGTAGGCGTTCGGCGTGAGCGTCGTGAAGTCCTGCTTGAGATAGTCGGGGGCGGCCTCCGGGTGGACGAAACGGTCCTCGATCTGCACGGGAACGCCGTTTTCGCTGTGTACGATCAGCGAATGAAAGACCGCCGCGCCGATTGCAAGCTCCAATGCGTCGGCAATCTCTGGAGAGGCGGTTTCCTGGGCGAGGATGACGACGGAAGCCTCGTGCACATGGCCGCGTTCGGCGATTTCCTCGGCGATGTTGCGCACCTCGAACAGCGCCGAATAACCCTTGCGTTCGGCGACGAATGAGCCGACGCCCTGGATGCGCACGAGTTCGCCCTCGTTGGCGAGTTCGCGCAGTGCCCGATTGGCGGTCATCTTGCTGACGCCGAGTTCGACGACCAGCTCGTTTTCCGACGGCACGCGATATTTCGGCGGCCATTCGCCGCTGTGGATGCGGTCGAGGATCACCTGCTTGACGCCTGCATAGAGCGGCGTGCTGTCATTACCCGCCAGCTCGCGCTTCATCTCGCCGGACCGCTTCATTGCCTATTCCTTTTGCACGGATGCAATTCGCCACATAAATCGACTTTCCTCTTGCATATCACAAATTATCTCATATGGTACCATATACAACCTCCCGATCAGTCCTCGATGAAAAATAGGATGGAACGGGCAAGCCGGCGGAGATCGGCCTGGTGCCGCAAGGTCTGTTTTCAACTCCAGAGGAGAATTCATTCGATGAAATTCAGCGCAATTCTTTTTTGCGGCGTCGCCGCTCTTTCCGCTTTCGCAGCCCCCGCCTTTTCCAAGGACTGGACGAAGGCGACCATCACGCTTGAGGGCGCCTATGCGCCGTGGAACCTCACCAATGCCGACGGCACGCTCGGCGGCTTCGAGCCGGAGCTTGCCAAGGTGCTCTGCGAGCGCGCCAAGATCGAATGCACGCTCGTCGCTTCCGACTGGGACGGCATGATTCCGGCGCTCAACGCCGGCAAGTTCGACGTCATCATGGATGCGCTGTCGATTACCGAAGAGCGCAGGCAGGTGATCGACTTCACCGTTCCCTATGCCGCGACGCCCGCCGCCTTCGCCACGGCCAAGGACAGCCCGCTCGCCAATGCCGCCGGCACCGGCGCCACGATCAAGATGACGCCCGGCCAGACCGGCGTGAAGGAGATCGAGGCGCTGAAGGAGTCGTTCAAGGGCAAGACGATCGGCATTCAGGCGGCGACCGTTTACGCCAAGTTCGTCTACGACAATTTCGGCGACATCGCCGAGATCCGTGAATACAAGACCGGCGCCGATCGCGACCTCGACCTGCAGAACGGCCGCATCGACCTCGGATTCGACGATGCCGTCTATTTCGCCAACGCCTTCCAGGCCGCCAATGGCGCGCTCGCCTTCACCGGCCCTGAGATCGCCGGCTCGATATGGGGCGAGGGCGAAGGTCTCGGCATCCGCAAGGCCGATACCGACCTGCGCGACAAGTTCAACGAGGCGATCAAGTCGACGCTTGCCGACGGCACCGTCAAAACCCTTTCGATGAAATGGTTCAAGATGGACGTCAGCCCGCAGCAATAAGCTTCCGGCCATTTGGCCGCCGGCACCGGTCTCCGGCTTTATCGCCGGGGACCGCGTGTTATTCTCAATCCATTAGATACTGCCACGGACGGGGAACGGACGACATGGCAAGCTTGGAACTGCTCGGCTTCGGCTCGACGGGATGGGGCGCGCTGCTTATTCTCGCCGCCTTGATGACGCTCGCCGTCACGGCGACGGCGATGGCAATCGGCGCGGTGCTCGGCGCGATCGTCGCGGCAGCAAAACTATCCGGCAATCCTTTCCTCGTTACGCTCGGCAATGTCTATACGACCGTATTTCGCGGCGTGCCGGAACTGCTCATCATCTATCTCATCTATTTCGGCGGCTCCTCGGCCGTCACGTCGATCGGCAAGGCGATGGGCTACGATGGGTTCCTCGGCCTTCCCTCTTTTGCCGCCGGCGCGCTTGCCGTCGGCATCATCTCCGGCTCCTATCAGGCGGAAGTGTTTCGCGGCGCCTTCCTCGCCATCTCCAAGGGCGAGCTTGAGGCAGCCTCGGCGATCGGCATGCATCGCGCCATGCGCTTTCGCCGCATCATCATGCCGCAGGTGCTTCGCTTCGCCATTCCCGGCCTCGGCAATGTCTGGCAGCTCAGCCTCAAGGACTCGGCGCTGGTCTCGGTCACCGGCCTTGCCGAACTGATGCGCACCAGCCAGGTGGCGGCGGGTTCGACCCGGCAATATTTCCTGTTCTTCATCGCCGGCGGCTGCCTCTACCTGATCCTGACCAGCCTTTCGGACCGCGTCTTCAACGGTGCGGAACGCCGCGCCAACCGCAGCATGCCGGCATCGGCCATGGGCCAGGCGTAAGGAGGCGACGATGGATTTCACCTTTCTCGCCTCGACCATGGTCACTTTGCTCAAGGCCGTGCCGACGACGCTGGTCCTGTTTTCGCTGTCGATCTTCTTCGGCGGTCTGCTGGCCCTCGTCATCGTCTGGATGCGGGTCAGCGGCAACCCGGTGCTTTCGGGCTTCGCCAAGGGCTATATCTTCGTGTTCCGCGGCTCGCCGCTCCTGATCCAGATGTTCCTGGTCTTCTATGGCCTCGGCCAGTTCGGCGTCATCCGCTATTCCTTCCTCTGGCCGTTCCTGCGCGAGCCGATGGTCTGCGCCGTGCTGTCGCTGGCGCTTTGCACCGCCGGCTACACGGCGGAAATTTTTCGCGGCGGTATCCGCGCGGTGTCGCCGAAGGAGATCGAGGCGGCGCGCTCGATCGGCATGTCAGGCTTCCTGCTGGTGCGCCGCATCCTGGCGCCGATCGCCTTCCGCCACGCGCTGCCAGCCTATTCCACCGAGATCGTGCTGATGATGAAGTCCACGGCGCTCGCAAGCCTCGTCACCGTCTGGGAAGTCACCGGTGTCGCCCAGCGACTGATCTCGCAGACCTACCGCACGATGGAAGTCTTCCTCTGCGCGGCGATCATCTATCTCGTGCTGAACTTCATCGTCCTGCAGGGCATGGCCCTGCTCGAATATTCGCTGTCCCGACACCGCCGCGCGGCCCCGCAGCCGTTGAAAGCATAGGCAGTTTTGAACTGATTGGAGCAACCATGCCAGGCGTTACCCGACTTTCGGTCCGCAATATCCGCAAGAGCTTCGGCACGCACGAGGTCTTGCGCGGCATTTCCCTCGATGCCGAGGACGGCGATGTGATCTCGCTGCTCGGCGCCTCCGGCTCCGGCAAATCGACGTTCCTGCGCTGCATCAACATGCTCGAAACCGCGAGCGACGGCGAGATCTGGGTCGACGGCGAGCATATTGAGATGGTGCACAAGAATGGGCGCAGCAAGCCGGCGAGCCAGAAGCAGGTGGACCATATCCGCTCCGAACTCGGCATGGTGTTCCAGTCCTTCAATCTCTGGTCCCACATGACGATCCTGCAGAACGTCATCGAGGGCCCGATCCATGTGCTGAAGCGGCCGCGCGCCGACTGTATCGCCGAGGCCGAGGCGCTGCTCGAAAAGGTCGGCATCGCCGACAAGCGCCACGCCTATCCCGCCCATCTCTCCGGCGGCCAGCAGCAGCGCGCCGCGATCGCGCGCGCCTTGGCGATGAAGCCGAAGGTCATGCTGTTCGACGAGCCGACATCGGCGCTCGATCCGGAACTGGTCGGCGAGGTGCTGCGCGTCATGCGCGCGCTTGCCGAGGAAGGCATGACCATGCTCGTCGTTACCCACGAGATGAGCTTTGCCCGCAACGTCTCGAATCGCGTCGTCTTCATGCGCGAGGGCCTGATCGAAAGCAGCGGCAAGCCGGATGAGATGTTTGCCGGCGGCGCCACACCCGCCTTCCGTCAGTTCATCGGCCATTTCGGGACAGGTCAATGACCGTCATCATCGATAAGGTGCTGACCTGGCGCGATGTCGAGCGCGTCGGGGCAGGGGAGGCGCTTGCGCTTTCGCCTGCCGCCTGGAGCCGGGTCGAGCAGGCAAGCCGCATCGTCGCCCGCATTGTCGAGACCGGCGTGCGCGCCTATGGCATCAACACCGGCGTCGGGGCGCTCGCCGATACCGTGGTCGATCGGACCTCGCAGAGCCTGTTGTCCCGCAGCATCGTGCTCAGCCATGCCTGCGGCGTCGGGCCGTTACTTGATGCCCGCGCGGTGCGGGCCATCATCGCTGCTCAGATCGCCAATTTCGCCCATGGCCATTCCGGCGTGCGGCGCGAGATCGTCCAGCATCTCACAGCCCTGCTGGCGCATGACTGCGTTCCCGACGTGCCGTCGAAAGGTTCGGCTGGTTATCTCACCCACAATGCCCATACGGCGCTCGTGCTGATCGGCGAAGGCAGCGCCACGCTCGCCGGCCGCCGCATGGACGGCCGCGAGGCGCTTGCGGCGATCGGCCTTGCTCCGCTGGTGCTTGGCGCCAAGGAGGGCTTGAGCCTTGTCAACGGCACGGCCTGCGCCACCGGCCTGATGGCTGTCGCCCTTTCCCGCTCCGAGCGGCTGCTCGACTGGGCCGATGCCATTGCGGCGCTGACGCTGGAAGCGGCTGGCTGCCAGATCGCCGCCTTCGACGAGGCGGTGCTGGCGCTTCGGCCGTCTGCCGGCATCGAAAAGGTGGGCGCTGCGCTGCGCGCTCGGCTGCAGGGTAGCGGGCTTGTCGCCGCCGCCTTTGGCCGGCGCACCCAGGATGCGCTGAGCCTGCGGTCGGTGCCGCATGCCCATGGCGGGGCCCGCGACGTCTTCGACAATTCCGCCCGTATCGCCGATCAGGAACTGGCCTCGGTGACCGACAATCCGGCCGTCTCAGGCACTCCGGAAGAACCCGTCGTCTCCTCCGAGGCGCATGCGGTCGCCCCGGCGCTGGGGCAGGCGGCCGATGGTCTTGCCATTGCATTGGCGCAGATCGGCGCGATCAGCGAAAGGCGCATGGACCGGCTGGTCAATCCGCTGGTGAGCGGTCTGCCGCCCTTTCTCGCAAGCGATGCCGGCAGCCATTCCGGCTTCATGATCGCGCAATATACCGCAGCAGCGCTGAGCAACGAGAACCGCCGCCTTGCCGCGCCTGCGGCGATGGACGGCGGCCTGACCTCGGGGCTGCAGGAGGATTTTCTCGCCCATCCCTCAGCTGCCGCCGGCAAACTGCTCGCCGTCATCGACAATGCCGAATATATCCTCGCGATCGAGCTGATGGCTGCGGCCCAGGCGCATGATTTCCTGGCTGAGACGGCGCCGCGGGCGCCAGGCACCGACCTTGTCTACAAGGCCGTGCGGGCGCAGGTCTCCCACTATGGCGATCAGCGGCCGCTCAATGGCGATATCGAAGCCGTGCGAAGCCTGATCCGCGAGACTGCGCCGCCGCCGGTAGGCTGAACGGGCAAACGGTCAGAAAGGCTTGCTGGTCTCGGAATCCAGCTTGGGTTTTCCGCCGGCTTCAAGACGTTTGAGGCATTGATCATAGGTCGGATAGAGCTGGTCCACCCGCGAGAGCGGCAGCGTCCAGTCGCCTTCGTCGCCGGCAAAGGTCAGTTGCACGTCAGGGGTTCCGGAGAAGGAATTCTTGATGATCTTCTTCAGCCCGGCGCTTCCCTTGCTGCCCGGAGGCCAGAGGCGAAGCGTGTTCCTGTCGAAGAACTGCGCGGCAACCACTTTCGTCTGTGTGCGATCGGTCAGCGTCAGCTCGGTCTTGGTGTCGGCCGGAATATCCCACGTCTTCTTCGCCACCAGCCAGAAAGTCTCGGTGGTGCTCTGGCGGAATTCCATGGTCTTGCCGATTTCGCTGTCCCACAGCAGCCGGCAATAGGGAGGGCTCTCGCTTGCATATCCGACCGCCCATTGTCTCGCGCCGCCCATCCATTCGGTCTCGCCGAAGGCGGAGACCGGCTGCAGGGCGGCTGCCATCAGAACCATCGCGGTTACTATTTTCATCGCCGAAATCTCCAGGGCAATTGGGGTCAGCGATAGCAAAAGAAGGTTGAGCTTTTGCTACCGGCCTGTTGAAATCGGGCGGCGATCAGTCCGCCAACAACTCTCGAATGCTGCAAGGCCTTGAAATTACGGCTTGCCTTGCCGATCTGGCGGGGTGGAGATGTCATCAAGGGAGTTCGACGGCAGGCATGACGGAGGTTCAACGACGCGGTTTCCTGGCGAGGCTAAACGCCTATGAGCCACTGACGCTGATCATGCTGGCAGCGGTCGCCGGCGGGCTGTTCGTGCTGCAGCGGCTGACGAGCGAGGTCATCGAGGGCGAAACCTTTCGTTTCGACGAGGCGATCCTGCTGGGGCTCAGACGGCAGGGTGATCTTGCCGTGCCGATCGGCCCCGCTTGGCTGACCCATGCGTTCGACGACATCACCAGCCTCGGGGGCATTACCGTACTGGCGCTGCTGACGGTTCTCATCACCGTCTATCTCTTGCTCGACCGGCGCTGGCCGATCGCGATCTTCGTTTTTTCCTCGGTGCTATCAGGCTGGCTGGCGAGCACGCTCCTGAAGATCCTCATTGCGCGGCCGCGTCCCGATATCGTGCCGCATCTCATCGAGGTCAGCGATCTCAGTTTTCCCTCGGGGCACGCCATGGTCTCGGCGGTGACCTACCTGACGCTCGGCGCGCTCGTGGCGCGCACACAGCGCTATCGCTCGACGCGGATCTTCGTCATGGGCGCCGGCGTCTTCCTTGCCGTGATTATCGGTCTCAGCCGGATCTATCTGGGCGTTCATTATCCGACGGATGTTTTCGCCGGATGGTGCGCCGGCGCGCTGTGGGCGCTCGGTTGCTGGCTGATCTCGAAACGTTTCGTTCCAAGCCGCGCGCCCGACGAAGCCGAAAATGATGACGGCAGATAAGGCTTCAACGTCCTTGTGGCGCCACGTGCTCGCGGCGCCACAAGTGCTCGAGTGCGTGAGCGCTTAGGTGCGCGGCTTCAGATTTTCGGGGTCATAGATCGGCTTGTAGCCGACGCCGACAACCTCCACCGGGTAGCTCTCGGCAAAGTACTCGATATTCAGTTTGCGGCCGACCTGGCAATGCGACCAGGGCAAATAGGCCAACGCAATGTTCTTGCCGACCGTCGGGCCGTAGGCGATCGAGGTCGTGTAGGACCGGCGGCCGAGTTCATCGACCAGAACCTCTCCGGTGGCGGGATCGACAACCGGCAGGTTGCCGAGGGGATAACGCTTGACGCCCGACTTGTCGGTATTCTCGGTCATCACCAGCGTGCAGAGCATGGCCGGCTGGTGCTCACGCGCCTTGTATTCCAGATGTTTTGCCTTGCCGCGGAAATCGGCTTCCTTGACCTTCGGACGGGCGAGATCGGCTTCGATCAGGTTGTACTGGGTCAAGAGGTCGGCGTTCTGCAGGCGCAGGCTCTTTTCCATCCGGCGCGAATTTGCATAGGTTTCGACACCGAAAGCCATCACACCGGTCGAACGCAGCGCATCCCAGACGGCAAGGCCGTCTTCGTACTTCATGTGCAGTTCCCAGCCCTGCTCGCCGACATAGGAGATGCGGAAGGCGGTGACGGGCTTGCCGGCGATTTCGATCGGCTTGATCGCCGCAAAGGCGAAGTTTTCCTGATCGAGCCCGGCCGGATCGGCTACGACCTTCTTCAGCGTCTCGCGCGCGTTCGGACCCCAGATGCCGATCGTCACGAATTTTTCCGAGACGTCGGTGACGGTCACGTCAAGGCCGCGATCTTCGGCGACGCGCTTCATATAGTGCAGGTCGCGCGGGCCGGCATCGGCTCCGTTGACGAGCCGGCAGCGGTCGGCCATGCGGAAGACGGTGAAGTCGGCGCGAACCATGCCTTCGTCGTCGAGGAAGTGGGTGTAAACACCCTTGCCGATGTTGGCATCGCCGCCGACCTTGGCGGCGCACAGCCATTCCATCAGCTCGACATGATCAGGCCCCTCGATATCGACCATGTGGAAGTGGCTGAGATTGACGATGCCGCAATCCTCGCTCATCGCCAGATGCTCGGCATTCGACACGCGCCAGAAATGGCGGCTGTCCCATTCGTTCTCGCGAACCGGGACGCGGTCGGCATATTTCTCCAGAAGGTGCTCGTTGGCGGCGTAGCCATGCGCACGCTCCCAGCCGCCAAGCTCCATGAAATAGCCGCCAAGCTCCTTTTCGCGCTCGTAGAAGGGCGAGCGCTTGGCGTTGCGGCCGGACAGATAGGGTTCGCGGGTGTGAACGGCCGGGAAATAGATCTTCTGGGCTGCTTCGAAGCAGCGGCCTTCGATGAACTCTTCCGTCAACTGATGCGGATAGAAGCGGGCATAATCGATGCTGTTGTGATCGATTTCAGTCCGGCCATCGGTCATCCAGTCGGCGATCAGCTTGCCATAACCCGGGCCGTCCTTCACCCAGATGGCAACGCAATACCAGAGACCGCGCACCTTCTGGCTCTCGCCGCAGGATGCGCCGCCGCCGGCGGAAACCTGCAGCAGGCCGTTGAAGGAGTGACCCTCGTTATAGCCGAGTTCGCCGAGGATCGGCGTCAGTTCCATGGCGCGTTCGAGAGGTTCGATGATCTGTTCCATCTCGAGGTCACGTTGCGAGGGCGAAAGGCGCGCTTCGTGTTTTTCGAGAAGATCGCGCGGATGGCACATGCGCGGATTGGTGGCTTCGTAATAACCCCACTCGATCTGGCCGCCCTCGGTCGTCGCCGGATCGCCGGTATCGCGCATATAGGCGGAGTTGCCCTGGTCGCGCAGCAGCGGGAAGCCGATTTCCTTGCCTGTGCCTTCGAACTCGTTATAGGGACCGAAAAAGGTGAGCGGGTGGTCGACCGGCATGACCGGCAGGTCTTCGCCGACCATTTCCGCGATCAGGCGGCCCCAGAGACCGGCACAGACGATGACGTGGTCGGCCATGATGGTGCCGCGATGGGTGACGACGCCCTTGATGCGGCCGCCTTCGACGATCAGCGACTTAGCCGGCGTATTGCCAAATACCTGCAGCTTACCAGCCTTTTCGGCGGCATCGACCAGCTTGCCGGCAACGGTCTGCGAGCGCGGAATGACGAGGCCGGCATCCGGATCGTAAAGGCCGCCCATCACCTGATCTTCCTCGATCAGCGGGAACTTCTCCTTGATCTCGGAGGGGCTGACATAATGGGCGCGTGTACCGAAAGCGCGGGCCGAGGAAAGCTTGCGCTTGATTTCCTCCATCCAGGCATGGTCGCCGGTGCGCGCCACTTCGAGGCCGCCGATGCGGGCGTAGTGGCCCATCTTTTCGTAGAAATCGATCGAATATTGCGTGGTCCAAACCGACAAATAGTCGTGGCTGGTGGTGTAACAGAAGTCCGAGGCATGGGCTGTCGAACCGATGTCGGTCGGTATGCCCGACTTGTCGATGCCGACGATATCGTCCCATCCGCGCTCGACGAGATGATGCGCGATGGAGGCGCCGACGATGCCGCCGAGCCCGATGATGACGACCTTTGCCTTTTCCGGAAATGCTGCCACGTGCTGTTCCTTCTGCTTCCGCACGAATTAAAATTACCTAGCCGCGTTTGGCTTGCGCTGCGCGTGAGATACAGGAGCCATGTCAGCCTCGTGAGCGTGTCACACTTGCCGAAGCTGCATAGTTCCCAGAGCTCTCCCTCTCGAAGCTGGATAAGCCATTATGCATAAGGCTCATAATCGTCATTGGTCCTACGCCGTCGAGTAACGGCGTAATTGCGTCAGTCCGGATCGAGGACGAAGTTATTCCAGACAGAGCTCGCACGCCCCGATCAAGGCGCTGAAATCGCCTCGAGCCGGTCGATGTCCCCCAGCACGATATCTTCGGAAACAGGTTCGCGATTGTGCAGTCGGAACCATTCGGCCGCTTCGCGCACGCGGTCGCCATACGGCGAGGGATAAGCGCCCAGCCGGAGGACCCATTCCCGCACGGTCTCGCGCTCCATCCGCCCGGCCCGGTATCGCTCGCAGACGGTTTTCGCCGAGGCGACGAGATCATTGATGCTTTTCACACCTACTCCTCAATGCGTGGAGGGTTCTTCATCGTCGAGGAAGGACCGGATGCCGTCCCGCGCCACGACCGCCAGGAATTCGTCGAAGGCCTCCCGGTCGGTCGCAAAGGGTTCGTCCCAACGGATCAGATCCTCCGATTGGGTGACGACTTCCATCGTCCAGTCTTCATTGCTGCCGGAGGTCCGAAAGATGTCGACGAGTACCGTCACGCCGTCATCGGTGAATTCCCCCGCCAGTTCGGAGTGTTCAAACGTCTGCTTCTTTGCCATTCATCCGCCAGCGCCGGGAGGGGCGTCATTTTTCAGATATTCTTCATATTGGACCGTCTCGGTCTCGTCAGTGTCTATAGTAGCCGATGTCGATCTTGCCAAGCGAACGCCGGCGCCGCCGCCATTTTCCGCGATGAAAAACACGCCTCCATTTTCCAGGCTGCGCTTCATTTCCTGGAGAGTTTGCTCGTTGGGAAGAAGTTTTCCGGCCTCGAAAGCGGCAATCGTCGCCTTGGCCACTTGCGAGGCGGAAGACAGCTCCTCCTCGGACCACGCGATGAGTGCCCGCGCGGCGCGGCACTGAGCGGGAGATAGACACGGTGAACCGTCTTGCATTGAGACTCCGATCCTTGCCCTGGGTCAGCAATGAAGATGTGCCCGCAGGCCGCGAAAGCAAGCATGTGATGCTGAACGCCGGGCGGCCGCTGGTTTGCCTGACCTTTGACGACCTACCTGATTGGGTGAGGGCGAGGGTTGATTGACTGAGTATCTTCAAAGCCTAATTTAGGGCTCCCTTATCTCGCCCGGGAGGAAACGATGCGCGAGCCAGATATGCAGAAACTCGATGCCCTTGTCGGTCGTCTCGTTGGCGACGTCGGCGCCGCCATGTCGGGCGCCTTGGTCGTGCTCGGCGACCAGGTGGGGCTGTTCAAGGCGATGGCCGACGGGACGCCCTTGAGCGTCGAGCAGCTTGCCGCGAAAACGGGGGTGAAGGAGCGCTACCTCAGGGAATGGCTGAGCGCCCAGGCCGCCGCCGATTATGTCACTTACGACGAAAAAACCGATCGTTTCAGCCTGACGCCGGAACAGGCGATGGTCTTCGCCGAGGAAAACAGCCCCGCCTTTTTCGTAGGCGCCTTCGAGGTCGTCCAATCCATGTGGATGGACGAAGCAAAGGTCGCCGAAGCCTTCCGCACCGGCAAGGGTCTCGGCTGGCATGAACACAGCACCTGCCTGTTCCGGGGAACCGAGCGGTTCTTCCGGCCGGGCTACAACAGCCATCTCGTCAACGAATGGATTCCCGCACTTGCCGAGATGGAGGAGAAGCTGAAGGCCGGCGCCAGCGTCGCGGATGTCGGCTGCGGTCACGGCGCCTCGACCATTCTGATGGCGCAGGCCTACCCCGCCTCGCATTTTACCGGCTTCGACTATCACGGCCCATCGATCGAAAGGGCAAGGGCCGCCGCCAAAGAGGCCGGAGTGGCCGATCGCGTGACGTTCGAACAGGGCAAGGCGGCCGAATTTCCGGGGCACGGTTACGATATGGTCGCCATGTTCGACTGCCTTCACGATATGGGTGATCCGGTCGGCGCCGGGCGTCACGTCAAGGAGACGCTTGCCCCGAACGGCACCTGGCTGATCGTCGAGCCCTTTGCCCATGACCATCTGAAGGACAACCTCAATCCTGTCGGCCGCGTCTATTACGGCGCCTCAACGATGATCTGCACGCCGGCGTCACTCTCCCAGGAGGTGGGGCTCGGGCTCGGCGCCCAGGCGGGAGAAATGAAGCTGCGCAAGGTCGCGCTCGACGCCGGATTCACCCATTTCCGTCGGGCGACGGAAACGCCGTTCAACATGGTCTTCGAGGTTCGGGCCTGACAGAACAAAGCGGCTATCTCGGCTTACCGATGCTGGCATACATGCCGGTCGTGCGGAATTCGGTGGGATTGGTGCCGTAAACGCGGCGGAAGACCTTCGAGAAATAATTGGCATCCTCGAAGCCGCACATGATGGCGACTTCCTTGACCGGCAGGAAGTCTGCCTTGGTCAGAAGCTTGACGGCGCGCTGCAGCCGCTGCTGCAGCACGAATTCGGCCGGCGGCATGCCCTCGCTCTCGGCGAAGCTGCGCGAGAAATGCGCGCGGCTGAGGCCGACAATGCCGGCAAGCTCGCTGACCGGCAGCGGCTTGTCGAGATTGGCATTGATATGGTCGATTACCGGCTGCATCAAACTGAGCTCGGCGGCAAAGGCCGGGGAGGCGAAGACGTCGTCATAGAGCGCCATCGCCGCTTCATAGGCGATCGCCGAGGCCGCCCCCGGCGAGGTCGCGCCCTTTACGAGTCGCAGGCTGCAATCGGCCAGATGATCGACCGTCGCGGGCTGCAGCTTCAGCACCGGTCCGGCGGTCGAAAGCACCAGCTGGTGAATGCGCAGCGTCTCCTCGCCGTTCATCGAGATCCAGAAATATTCCCAGCGCTCGCCCTTCTCCAGCCAATAGCGGTGGTTATGCGGGACGAGCACCAGCAGTGTGTCGCCGCCCTGCAGGCGATAGTTGCGGTTCTGGTAGCGCAGCCGGCCGCTGCCGCTGATCGTGTGCTGCAGTACGGTGAAAGGCGTTTGGCCGCGCCTGCGGCCATCCCAGTCATAGGTCTCATTCTCGCGCACTTCATAGCCGGCACTGGTCGGCATGGCATGCAATCGCTGGCGGCCGCGGGGCAGCGAAACCGTCCTCATCGACTGTCCATTAGCAATCAAATCCTGCAGCACAAAATTACCCCTGAAAGCATAATCCTTCTCTGTTCGGCCTGCCGATTTCGGGCATAATCCCGCTCGACAAGCAAGAAGGGACCACGGCCGAGAGAGCGGCCGGGAGGAAAACAGGCAGTTTTACGGCTTTTCCAACCACATGCGCCGGCATGCGGCCTGATCCTCCATTTCAATCTTTTCTCTAGCATTCGATTGGGTCGAGGTGAAGATCATGAGTTTCAAAATCGCTATCATCGGTGCGGGCAGCGTCGGTTTCACCAAGAAGCTGTTCACCGACATATTGTGCGTTCCGGAGTTTCGCGACATCGAATTCGCGCTGACGGATATCAGCGAACATAATCTCGAGATGATCAAGGCGATCCTTGACCGAGTCGTCGAGGCAAACAAGCTGCCGACCAGGGTGACGGCGACAACGGACCGGCGCAAGGCGCTGGAAGGTGCACGTTATATCATCAGCTGCGTCAGGGTCGGCGGGCTCGAAGCCTATGCCGACGATATCAGGATCCCGCTGAAATACGGCATCGACCAGTGTGTCGGTGACACGATCTGCGCCGGCGGCATTCTCTATGGCCAGCGCAACATCCCCGTCATTCTCGACTTCTGCAAGGATATAAGAGAGGTCGCCGAACCGGGTGCCAAATTCCTGAATTATGCCAATCCGATGGCGATGAACACCTGGGCGGCGATCGAATACGGCAAAGTCGACACCGTCGGCCTGTGCCACGGCGTCCAGCATGGCGCCGAACAGATCGCCGAGGTGCTCGGTGCCAAGTCGGTGCGCGAGCTGGATTACATCTGCTCCGGCATCAACCATCAGACCTGGTTCATCGACCTGCGCCTCAATGGCCGCAAGATCGGCAAGGATGAACTGGTCGCCGCCTTCGAGGCGCATCCGGTCTATTCGCAGCAGGAGAAGCTGCGCATCGATGTGCTGAAGCGTTTCGGCGTCTATTCCACCGAAAGCAACGGCCACCTGTCGGAATACCTGCCCTGGTACCGCAAGCGGCCGGAGGAAATCACCCGCTGGATCGACATGTCCGACTGGATCCACGGCGAGACCGGCGGCTACCTCCGTCACTCGACGGAAACGCGCAACTGGTTCGAGACAGAATTTCCGCAATTTCTGGAATCCGCATCGAAGCCGATCGATCCCGCCAAGCGTTCGAACGAACATGCGAGCCACATCCTTGAGGGGCTGGAGACGAACCGTGTCTATCGCGGCCATTTCAACGTCAAGAACAATGGCGTCATCACCAACCTGCCGGCCGATGCGATCATCGAATCGCCCGGCTTCGTCGATCGCTTCGGCATCAACATGGTCTCCGGTGTCACCCTGCCGGAAGCCTGCGCTGCCACCTGCATCGCCTCGATCAACGTTCAGCGCATGTCGGTGCACGCGGCCGTGTCGGGCGATATCGAGCTCTTGAAGCTTGCCGTGCTGCACGATCCGCTCGTTGGCGCCGTCTCGACGCCGGAGGAGGTCTGGCAGATGGTCGACGAGATGGTCGTTGCCCAGGCGCGCTGGCTGCCGCAATATGCCGATGCCGTGCCGGCCGCCAAGGAGCGGCTGTCGAAATCGAAGGTGCAGACCCGCGACTGGGCTGGCGCTGCGCGCCGCAACGTCCGCTCGATCGAGGAACTGCGCGCCGAAAAGGCAGGGCTGAAACAGGCCGTGTGAATGTCGTGAAGGACGGGTCGTCATGGGTCTCCGGGAGGGAAATCCATGACATCCAGCCCGCTTTCACATCGTGCGAGGAATGGAGCGGCGTGAACCGCGCTCCGAAACAGAGGGAGAAACGATGATGAATTTCCGCAAGACAAGCATTCTCGCCGGACTGGCGCTCGGCGTCTCCGTTATGGCGCTGAATGCCTATGCCTCCGAGGCGACCGTTCCGCCGGTGCCGCCGGAATTCCCGGCCGAAGGGAAGATCAACTATGTCGCGCGCGACTCCATCCTGGAGTTCAAGGCGCTGCCCGAATATCACGAGCCCGACTGGATCACCAAAAATTTCGTCTCCAGCGGCAAGCTGCCGGCGGTCAAAGACCGGCTGCCGAAGGAGCCGCTGGTCTTCAAGACCGGCAATATGCCCGACGGAACCGGCGTTTACGGCGATACGATGCGCCATGTCATCGGCGGCCGGCCGGAAGGCTGGAACTACGGCGCCGGCCAGACGCAGGGCTGGGGCGGCATCGATATCGGCCTTTCCGAATGCCTGACACGCACCGCACCGCTCTTCCAGGTGGAAGCCAAGGATACTGAGCCGCTGCCGAACCTTGCCAAGAGCTGGGACTGGTCGGAAGACGGCCATAAGCTGACCATGCATTTGGTCGAAGGCGCCAAGTGGTCGGACGGCGCGCCGTTCAACGCCGACGACATCATGTTCTATTGGGAGGACGAGGTCATCGACCCGAACGTCTCGCCCCTCGGCGGCGGCGCCTCGCCGGAAGCCTTCGGCGTCGGCACGACGCTGAAGAAGATCGACGACTACACGGTCGAATGGACCTTCAAGGAGGCCTTCCCGAAGCAATATCTCTACACGATGTCCTACCCGAACTTCTGCCCGGGTCCGTCGCATATCCTGAAACCCCAGCATCCCAAATATTCGAAGAACACTTACGACCAGTTCAAGAACGCTTTCCCGCCGGAGTTCATGAACATGCCTGTGATGGGCGCCTGGGTGCCGGTGGAATATCGCCCCGACGATATCATCGTCCTGCGGCGCAATCCCTATTACTGGAAGGTCGATGAAAAGGGCAATCAGCTGCCTTATCTCAACGAGCTGCACTACAAGCTTTCGACCTGGGCCGACCGTGACGTGCAGGCAGTGGCCGGGTCCGCCGATTTCTCCAACCTCGAGCAACCGGAAAACTTCGTGGCATCGCTGAAGCGCGCCGCGGAAAAGACCGCGCCCGCCCGGCTTGCTTTTGGTCCACGCCTGATCGGTTATAACCTGCGCATGAACTTCTCCGCCAATGGCTGGGGCAACCCGGACGAGCGCGGCCAGGCAATCCGCGAGCTCAACCGCAACGAGGACTTCCGAAAGGCCGTCAGCATGGCGCTGGATCGAAAGGCGATCGGTGACTCGCTGGTCAAGGGGCCGTTCACGGCGATCTATCCGGGCGGACTTTCCTCCGGCACCAGCTTCTACGACCGCAACTCCACCGTCTATTATCCTTTCGATCTCGAAGGCGCCAAGGCCGAACTCGCCAAGGCCGGCCTCAAGGATAGCGATGGCAACGGCATCGTGAACTTCCCGGCCGGCACGGCGGGCGGCAAGGATGTCGAAATCGTCATGCTGATCAACAATCAGTACACGACCGACAAGAGCCTTGCCGAAGGCGTCGTCGGCCAGATGGAGAAGCTCGGCCTGAAGATCGTCATCAATGCCCTCGACGGCGCCAAGCGTGACGACGCGCATTATGCCGGCCGCTTCGACTGGCTGATCCAGCGCAACACGACGGAGCTGTCGTCGGTGGTGCAGAATACCGAGCAGCTCGCCCCTGTCGGTCCGCGCACCAGCTGGCACCATCGCGCCGGCAAGGACGACCAGCTCGACCTGATGCCGTTCGAAAAGGAGCTTGTCGACGTCGTCAACAAGTTCAGGACGAGCCAGGACAATGACGAGCGGGTCGATCTGATGAAGCAGTATCAGAAGATCTCGACGGAGCACGTCAACACGGTCGGCCTGACCGAATATCCCGGCGCCCTGATCGTCAACAAGCGCTTCTCGAACGTGCCGCAGGGAACGCCGATCATGATGTTCAACTGGGCTGAAGACTCGGTGATCCGCGAGCGCCTGTGGGTGGCTACCGACAAGCAGGGCAAATATGAGCTGTTCCCCGAGCAGCTGCCCGGCAAGCCCGGCGACAAGGGTCCAATCAACTGAGATCTGTCGCCTGGACACGAAGAGCTGAAGCGCGTCGCATCGGATGCGACGCGCGGGAAGGGTTTCCTCCCAGCTGAAGTGAGTTCCGGGCCGCGCGTGCCGCGCGCGGCCTGATATGACCAACGAGCCGGCCGCGCCGACAGGAGCGACTGGCGGCAAAGCGAAGCGAACCGTCCGATGTTGCGATTCCTGCTCGTGCGCATAGCCTCCGCGATCCCCGTTCTCTTGATCCTGAGCGTGGTGACTTTCGCGATCATCCAGGCTCCGCCCGGCGACTATGCCGATTATATAAGATCCCAGCTGATCAACCAGGGCGGCGCATCCTACGCCCAGGCCGAGGCGCAGGCGCAGGCATATCGGGTCGAACACGGCCTCGACAAGCCGATGGTCGTCCAATATGTCAATTGGATCGGTGGCATCATCACCCGCGGCGATTTCGGCTACAGCATGTTCTACAACAAGCCGGTGGCCGACGTCGTCGGCGAACGCCTGCCGCGCACCTTGCTCCTGGCGCTCGTCTGCCACATCTTCGCCTCGGTGCTCGGCATCGGCTTCGGCATCTGGGCGGCGACGCGGCAATATAGCTGGATCGACAGCCTGCTCTCGGGCATATCCTTCCTCGGCATGACGGTGCCGCGCTTCCTGATGGCGCTGATCATCGTCTATCTCCTGGTTTTCCAGTTCAACGTGACGGAGATCGGCAGCTTCTTCTCGCCGCAATACGGCGGAGCGCCGTGGTCATGGGCGAAATTCGTCGATCTCGTCAGCCATGTCTGGCCGGTCGTGGCGATCGCCACCTTCGGCGGGCTCGCCTACAATATGCGCGTCATGCGCGGCAATCTGCTCGACACGCTGAATGCGCAATATGTCGAGACGGCCAAGGCCAAGGGGCTTTCCGGCGGCGCGGTGGTGATGCGCCATGCGGTGCCGAACGCGCTGCACCCACTCGTGATGTATCAGGGTGTCGTGCTGCCCTACATGCTGACCGGCGAGATCGAAACCGCGATCATCTTCGCGCTGCCGACCGTCGGCCCGGCGATCGTCGGCTCGATGGCAATCGGCGACGTCTATGTCACAGCGACCTTCATGATGGTGCTGTCGGCGACGCTGATCGTCGGCAATATTATCGCCGACATGCTGCTCGCTCTGCTCGACCCGCGCGTGCGCCAATACGGAGGAGCCTGAGATGCTTGCTTTCGACTCGTCCGACACGCCGCCGACCACCGAACCCGCGATCAGGAAGCCTGCGCACGGCAGCGAGAGTTATCTGGCCCTTGTCTGGCGCCGGCTGCGGCGCTCCTGGACCGGCATGGCTGGGCTGGTGCTTGTCGGGCTCCTGCTTCTGATGGCGGTCTTTGCCGATTTCTTCGCGCCGATGGACCCGAAGGCGACCGATGTCGGCTTCGCGCCGCCACAGGTGATGAGCTTCCACGACAGGGACGGCAACTTCGTCTTCCAGCCGCGCGTCTATGCGCTGTCGGATTCCGAGGAGCTCGATCCCGTCACTTTCCAGCCGATCGTTGGCGTCGACTACGACAATCCGCGGCTGCTCGGCTTCTTCGTCAAGGGCGCGGAGTACAAGCTGTTCGGCCTGATCCCGGCGAACCGCCACTTCTTCGGCTCGACCGATGGCCAGCCGGTGCACTTCCTCGGCACCGACAAGTTCGGCCGCGACGTGCTGTCGCGCGCCATCATCGGCTCGCGCATTTCGCTGATGATCGCACTGACCGTGGTCTTCATCGTCACGATCATCGGCACCACGGTCGGCATGGTGTCCGGCTATTTCGGCGGCACCTTCGATATCTGGCTGCAGCGTTTCGTCGAGCTGGTGCTCGCCTTCCCGCAGCTGCCGCTCTATCTGGCATTGACCTCGCTGATCCCGGTGACGGCGCCGACCAATGTCTTCCTCGCCTTCGTCATCGTCGTGATGTCGGCGCTCGGCTGGGCGCAGATGTCGCGCGAGGTGCGCGGCAAGACCCTGGCACTTGCGCGCATCGATTATGTCCGGGCGGCGATGGCCGTCGGCGCCACTGACCGGCGCATCATCATCC
This sequence comes from Rhizobium aethiopicum, assembly GCF_900094625.1. Lineage (GTDB taxonomy): Bacteria > Pseudomonadota > Alphaproteobacteria > Rhizobiales > Rhizobiaceae > Rhizobium > Rhizobium aethiopicum. The sequence continues at coordinate 148,995 of NZ_FMAJ01000006.1, forward strand.
AGCATATCCTGCCGAACGTGATGAGCCACGTCATCGTCGCGGTGACGCTGCACATACCGAGCGTCGTGCTCTTGGAATCCTTCCTCGGTTTCCTCGGCTTTGCCGTCAAGCCGCCGCTGATCTCCTGGGGCCTGATGCTGCAGGACACGGCGACCTATTCGGTTATCGGCTCCTATCCCTGGATTCTCTCCCCCGTCGGCTTCGTGCTTGTCACCGTCTTCGCCTTCAATGCGCTCGGCGACGGACTGCGCGACGCGGTCGATCCTTATTGAGGTGATCGATATGGCTCTTGCATTGGTCAATTCCTTCGCCCCGCCCGTCCGTCACGACCATGACGGCCGCTCGGATACCCCGATCATCGACGCCCGCAACGTGGCGGTGAATTTCAAGGTCGAGGACGGCATGATCGAAGCCGTCAAGGACGTCTCCTTCCAGCTTTATCGCGGCGAGACGATCGCCATCGTCGGCGAATCCGGCTCGGGCAAATCGGTGACGGCGCGCACGGTGATGGGCCTCCTGTCGAAGCGCGCCGTCGTTTCGGAAAAATCGACCGTCTCCTATGACGGCAGCAATATCCTGAAATTCTCCGAGCGGGCCCGCCGCAAGCTGCGCGGCGACCGCATATCGATGATCTTCCAGGAGCCAATGAGCTCGCTGAACCCGATCTACACGATCGGCAGCCAGATCGTCGAGGCGATCCGCGTCCACCGCCGGATCAGCAAGCGGGATGCGGAAAAGCGGGCGCTCGAGTTGCTCGAACATGTGCAGATCCCAGATCCGGCTGCCAGGCTCCGGCAATATCCGCATCAGCTTTCCGGCGGCCAGCGCCAGCGCGTGATGATCGCCATGGCGCTCGCCAACGATCCCGACGTGCTGATCGCCGACGAGCCGACGACGGCGCTCGATGTCACCGTGCAGGCCCAGATCCTCAACCTCATCCGCAACCTGCAGAAAGAGCTGGGGATGGCTGTCATCCTCATCACCCACGATCTGACGGTGGTGCGGCAGTTCTCCGACTACGTCTATGTGATGCAGCATGGCGAGGTGCGCGAGCACAACATCACCGAGGCGCTGTTTGCCGATCCGCAGCACCCCTACACCCGGCATCTGCTCGCCTCCGAGCCGCGCGGGCAAGCCAACCCGCTGCCCGAGGGCTCTGACGTCATCCTCGACGCCAAGGGCGTGCGGGTCGGCTTCATGCTGCGCCACGGCACCTTCCTCAAACCGGAGATGCGCGAGCTTGTCGCCGTCGACAGTCTCAGCCTGACGCTGCGCCGTCACGAAACCCTCGGCCTCGTCGGCGAGTCCGGCTCCGGCAAGACCACCTTCGGCCAGGCGATCCTGCGGCTGAACACGCCGCAGGCCGGCGAGATCCATTTCGACCGCCAGCCGATCCACGGGCTTTCCCGGGCCGAGATGCGACCGCTCAGGGCCCGCATGCAGGTGGTATTCCAGGATCCGTTCTCATCGCTCAACCCGCGCATGACGATCGGCCAGATCATCGAGGAAGGGCTCGTCGTCAACCGGCTCGGCGCCACGAGGGCCGAGCGGCAGGACCGGGTGCGCGAGGCGCTGATATCAGCCGGCATGCCCGGCAACATCCTGTCGCGTTTCCCGCATGAATTTTCCGGCGGCCAGCGCCAGCGCATCGCCATTGCCCGCGCCATTGCGCTGGAGCCGGAATTCATCCTGCTCGACGAGCCGACATCCGCACTCGACCTGTCCGTCCAGGCGCAGATCATCGAACTCTTGCGCAAGCTGCAGGACGAGCGGGGCCTGAGTTACCTCTTCATCTCCCACGACCTCAAGGTCGTGCGGGCGCTCTGCCATCGCGTCATCGTCATGCAGCATGGCAAGATCATGGAAGAGGGCCCCGTCAACGAAGTTCTCACCAATCCCAAGACCGCCTACACCGAACGGCTCGTCAAGGCCGCTTTCGAGGTAGCATGATTATCGAATGCCGGAGGCTATAATGGCAGGAAATCCCAAAATCACCTTCATCGGAGCTGGCTCCACCGTCTTCATGAAGAACATCATCGGCGACGTGCTTCAGCGCCCGGCGCTGTCGGGCGCGACGATCGCGCTGATGGATCTCAATCCGCAGCGGCTTGAGGAAAGCGCCATCGTCGTCAACAAGCTGATCTCAACGCTCGGTGTGACGGCGAAAGCCGAGACCTATTCCGACCAGCGCAAGGCGCTATCCGGCGCCGATTTCGTCGTCGTCGCCTTCCAGATCGGCGGCTACGAGCCCTGCACCGTCACCGATTTCGAGGTGCCGAAGAAATACGGTCTGCGCCAGACGATTGCCGATACCCTCGGCGTCGGCGGCATCATGCGCGGGCTTCGCACCGTGCCGCATCTCTGGAAGGTTTGTGAGGACATGCTCGCCGTCTGCCCCGAGGCGATCATGCTGCAATATGTCAACCCGATGGCGATCAACACCTGGGCGATATCGGCGAAATATCCGACCATCCGCCAGGTCGGCCTCTGCCATTCGGTGCAGGGCACGGCGATGGAACTGGCGCACGACCTCGACATTCCCTACGAGGAAATCCGCTATCGCGCCGCCGGCATCAACCACATGGCCTTCTATCTCAAGTTCGAGCATCGCCAGGCCGACGGCTCCTACCGCAACCTCTATCCCGATCTCTTGCGCGCCTATCGCGAGGGCAGGGCGCCGAAGCCCGGCTGGAACCCGCGCTGCCCGAACAAGGTGCGCTACGAGATGCTGACCAGGCTCGGTTATTTCGTCACTGAAAGCTCCGAGCATTTCGCCGAATACACGCCCTATTTCATCAAGGAGGGCCGCGACGACCTGATCGAGAAATTCGGCATCCCGCTCGATGAATATCCGAAGCGCTGCATCGAGCAGATCGAGCGCTGGAAGGGCCAGGCCGAGGCCTACCGCTCGGCCGACAAGATCGAGGTTCAGCCGTCGAAGGAATATGCCTCTTCGATCATCAATTCGGTCTGGACCGGCGAACCCTCGGTGATCTACGGCAATGTCCGCAACAATGGCTGCATCACCTCGCTGCCGGAGAATTGCGCCGCCGAAGTGCCCTGCCTGGTCGACGCCTCCGGCATCCAGCCGACCTTCATCGGCGAGCTGCCGCCGCAGCTGACCGCGCTGATGCGCACCAATATCAACGTCCAGGAACTGACGGTGCAGGCGCTGATGACGGAAAATCGCGAGCACATCTACCACGCCGCGATGATGGACCCGCATACGGCGGCCGAACTCGACCTCGACCAGATCTGGTCGCTGGTCGACGACCTGCTCGCCGCCCATGGCGACTGGCTGCCGGAATGGGCCCGCACGAACCGTAAAGTCCAGGCCGCCTGACCCCCTCTCCCGGGTGAGGCGTCAAAGAAGCCCCGCGGTGGCAACAACCGCGGGGCTTTTGCGATTGAGAAGGTGATATTGGGCCAACCTCGGCTGTATCCCGTCTGGCATATCGAAATGCGATGCCGTGCCTTTGGTCTAGACGCTGGCGACACACCAGAAAGTTCGCCCGTCCGCCCTGGGATAATCGATTGGCTAAGTTCTCAAGCGGTTGATCTTGCGCCACTCTTCATACTCTCCGCGGGCATCGTCATGCAGCGGGTAGTAGCGCTGCAGCGACCCGCCCTCCATAAGCTTCGCCCGCGAAAACTCCTCCCAATCGTGATGCTTTTGCGATTCTTCGATGACCCTCGGGGCCATTGCGACTGGAAGAACCACCACCCCATCATCGTCGGCGACGATGATGTCGCCGGGGATGACCGTGACACCGCCGCAGGCAATCGGAACGTTGACGGCGTTCGGATAGATGCTGGTCTGGACATGGTAGTTGGGTGTCCAGCCGCGCAGCCAGAGGGCGAGATCGAGCTTTTCGACATTAGGCCGATCGCGCATGCAGCCATCGATGACGATGCCAGCGCCGCCTCTGCCCTTGAAATAGGTCGACATCATATCGCCAAAGACGCCCGAGCTCATGTCACCGCGCGCGTCGACTACGACCACATCGCCCTCCTGCACGTGATAAAGCACATGGCGGTGCAACTGCGTCTCCGGGTCTGCATATTCTCCCTCGGTGAAGAGGTCCGGCCGCTGCGGCAAGAATTGAAGCGTCAGCGCCGGTCCAACGATAGACTTCCCGCGGGTCTGCGGCACGGGACCGACCAAATGCGGATTGCGGAAGCCCATGTGGCCGAGCGTGCCGGCAATGGTCGCGGCGCCGATCTCCTTCAGCGCGTCGATCATGTCTCTGGGCGGTCGCGTGATATCGGGCGTATGCGTCATCTTAGGCTCCGGTGGATGAAACTACCAGTTTGTGACAGAACCGTCGCGGCGCTTCAGGTGAGGCGCTTCCCAGAAACGAAAGCTCTCTGCCTTAATCGCCTCTTCGTTGACCTCGACGCCGAGGCCCGGCAGATCACTGACCGGATAGTCCGGGCCGTCGAGCCGTGGTTGCACGGGGAAGAAGTCGGAATTGTCGAAGCCCAGCTTTGCCTCGGGCGCTCTGGTCTCGAGCCAGGCGAAATTCGCTACCGCGGCGGCGAGATGAATGGTCGCGGCCGTGCAGACTGGCCCGAGGGGATTGTGCGGCATCAGATCCACATAGTGCGCCTCACTCCAGCCAGCGACCTTCATCGCTTCGGTGAGCCCGCCCACATTGCAAACATCGAGCCGGTTGAACTGATGGATGCCACGCTCGATGTAGGGCAGGAATTGCCACTTGCTGGCAAATTCCTCGCCGATCGCGAACGGGATGTCGGTCATGGTGCGCAGGGATTCGTAGGCCTCGGGTGTCTCGTCTCGTATCGGCTCCTCGAGGAAATCAAGCACGCCACGGCCGAGCTTGTTACAGAAACTCGCCGCCTCTGCCACCGACAGCCGATGATGATAATCGATGCCGAGGACGACGTCGTCGCCCATTGCCTCGCGCGCCTTGTTCAGCATCGTTGCGGTAGCGCCGATCGACTCCCGCGGCTCAAAGATGTTCTTGCTGTTTTGCCCGATGGGGAAGAAGCGGATCGCCTGCCACCCTTGTGCGCGTAGTTCGTGGGCGCGCTCGATGGCAACCTCGCCCTCGGCCTCGTCGCCGGTCGAGGCGAAGGTAGGAACGCGGTCGCGCTGCTTGCCGCCCAGCAGTTCATAGGCCGGCACCTCCAGCGCCTTGCCCTTGATGTCGTGAAGGGCAATGTCGATAGCCGAAATCGCCGCCTGCAGAACGCGCCCGCCTTCGAAGTATTGGCTGCGATAAATTTCCTGCCAGATCCGGCCAATCTGCATCGCGTCGCGGCCAATCAGAAATTCGCGATAATGCTTGATCGCCCCGGCCACGGCCTTCTCGCGACCGCTCAAGCCGCTCTCGCCCCAGCCGAAGATGCCCTGGTCGGTCTCGACCTTGACCAGCATCTGGTTGCGCGTTCCGACCCATACAGGATAGGGCTTGATCGCCGTGATTTTAAGCTTCGTCATCCACGCCTCGTTTTGCACGCATCCGCTTGGTCTCAGTTGGCCTTCAGCGCCATTTCTGTTTCGCCGTCGAACAGATGCATCCGCTCCTGATCGAACTCGAGCCAAATCTGTTCGTCTGGCGCGACGGCAATGGTCGGCGGCACGCTGACATTGACGAGGGCGCCGGACAGGAAAGCCTGTACGAAGGTGACGTCCCCGGTCGGCTCCACCGTGTAGGCCTTGGCAGGGATGCTTCCCGGCATCGCACTCTTGTGCAGCTTGATCGTCGAGTGACGTGCGCCGAGCACGATTTTCTTGGTGGATGACCTTGCAACTTTCTGGGCGTTTTTAGGCGAAAGTTCGAGGCGCCAGCCCTCCGCGCTGATCAACACATTGTCGCCGCCTGCCGTTGATGCCTCCAGTGGGATGAGGCTCATCGCCGGGCTGCCGACGAAGCTGGCCACGAACATGTTCACCGGATGGGCAAAGACCTGCGCCGGAGTATCGTATTGCTGCAGGTAACCACCGTTCATCACCGCCATCCTGTCGGCCATGGTTACCGCTTCGAGCTGATCGTGCGTCACATAGATGATTGTCGCATTGAGATCCTGGTGGAAACGTTTGATCTCTGACCGCATCTGCACGCGCAGTTTCGCGTCGAGGTTGGACAGCGGTTCATCCATCAGGAATACCGCCGGATCGCGAACGAGCGCACGGCCGAGTGCCACCCGCTGCTGTTGCCCGCCCGAAAGTTCGCGCGGCTTGCGCTCGAGGAGCTGCGTCATGTCGAGCACGCGCGCCGCTTCCCTGACCTTCCTGTCGATCTCGTCCCGTGGCAATTTGCGCATCTGCAGCGGAAACGCCAGATTTTTGTAGACAGATTTCTGCGGATAGAGTGCGTAGTTCTGGAACACCATTGCGATGTCTCGGTCCTTGGGATCGAGGTCATTGACCACCCGGTCGCCGATGACGATGTCGCCAGAAGTAATAGGAATAAGCCCCGCTACAAGATTGAGCGTGGTTGTCTTGCCGCAGCCTGAAGGGCCGACGAGCGCAACGAATTCGCCGTCATTGACCGTCAGCGAAACATCGTTGACAGCTTTGAAGGCGCCATAGGTCTTGACCAGATCTTTGAGGACCACGTGGGCCACCGGCAACTCCCTAATGCTTGACTGCGCCTTCGGTGAGGGCGCGTACGAAGTATCGTTGTAGGACGAGGAACAGGACGACGACGGGCACGCTCATCATGAAGCTTGCCGCCATCAGACCCGGAAAGTCCGTCGTGTTTTCCGAGAAGAAGCGCTGGATGCCGACCGGCAGAGTCAGCTGCTCGTTCTTCGAGAGGAAGGTGTAGGCGTAGATGTACTCGTTCCACGCGCCGATGAAGGAATAGATTGCCGTGGCGATGATTCCTGGCGCCGAGAGCGGCATCACGATCCGCACAAAGGCCTGGAACCGCGTCGCCCCGTCGATGCGCGCCGCCTGCTCGAGCTGCACCGGGATGTTGTCGTAGAATCCCTTGAGGAGCCAGATTGCCAGCGGCAGACCGAATGTGAGGTAGGTGAGGACAAGCGATCCGTGCGTGTTCACGAGCCCGATCGCGCGCATCAGGATGAAGAGCGGCACGAGAAAGATCACTGCCGGGAACATGTTGCGAAGCAAGACGGCGAAGAACAGAAAGTTCCTGCCAGGGAAGGTGAAGCGCGAAAACGCATAGGCCGCAGGAACCGCCACGATCACTGAAAGGATGGTCGTGGCGGTGGACACGAAAAGGCTGTTCCAGAAGAAGCGCAAGAAGTCCTGGCCGACGCTGTTTTGCGGGTCGAGAAGCTTCTGATAGCTGGCGAGGGTGGGTTGATCCGGCCACCATTGCGGCGGAAATTGCATCGCCGCGAAGCCGGACTTGATCGAGGTGCTCAGCATCCAGATCATCGGCAATGCGGTGTAAAGCAGCATGAACACCAGGAATATACGTCCGCCCCACCGCCACCCATCGATGCGGATACGGCGATGGGTCAGGCGCCGATGAGTAGTCTCGGCAATTGCGCTCATTTGCTCCCATCCTTCTGCTCGTTGCCGGTCAGCGCACGGACGTAGAAGTAGCCGAGCGCCATCAGGATCAGGAACAGCAGCACCGAATAGGCCGATGCCACCCCCCAGCGCTGGCGGCCGAAGGCGAGTTCATAAATGTGGGTGATCCAGATATGCGATGCGTTCGACGGTCCGCCGCCGGTCATGATCCAGGGGATGATGAAAGAATTGAAGTTGGCCACTGCCAGCAGAAGGATCGTCACCGTCGAGACGTTTCTCAGGTGCGGGAAGGTGACGTGCCAGAACCGCTGCCATGCATTGGCTCCGTCGACCTTTGCGGCGCGCAGCAACTGGTCGGGAACCGTCTGCAGCCCAGCCATCATCATGATCATGGCGAACGGAAACTCGCGCCAGATATTGACGACGATCAGGGAGGGCAGCACTGTGCCGACGCTGTCGATGAAATTCGGCGGCCGTTCGGCCCATCCGAGGCCGACCAGCACCGCGCCGATTATTCCAAAGTCCGAATGGTAGATCCACTTCCAGATATAGGACGCGGCGACCGCGCTGATGACCCAGGGAATGATCAGGACGGCGCGCAGTATGCCACGGCCGACAAATTCACGATGCAGCGCCAGGGCGCAGGCAAATCCCAGGACAAATGCGATCAATGTGGATGCCAGTGTCCAGATGAGAGTGTTCGAGGTGACCGTCCAGAACACCGGACTTGTGAGGATTGCGATGTAGTTGTCGAAACCGACGAAGATCTTGTCCCGGAGCTGCAAGGCGGGCGGTGTATTAAAGAACGACAGCTCGATCGTGTAATAGATCGGGTAGGCAATGACGATGAGCATCACGGCGAGCGCAGGCAGCACGTACGCGTAGTCAGCGCGATGCTCCCAAACCTTTCGCAGCGCGCCGGACCGATCGGGTCGCAGTCTTCGCCGAGCCTCGGCCTTGCCAGTCAAGATCGTCACTGTGCGGTGCCCTTATTCTTCGGAACAAACCGGCTGCAATCGAGGTGCAGCCGGTCAGATCGTCAGGCTTGGACTAGAGTCCGCCGTCCATCAGGTCTTTGACCTTCTTGGCCGCATCGTCCGCTGCCTGGTCAACGGTCATGGCTCCGGTCAGGGCATTCTGCAGCATATCAGGGACGATGATGTTCATGATCTCGGGGGACTGTGGCAGCGCCGGGAACGGGATGCCGTAGGGCAGCATCGACGTCGTGACATCGAGGAACTTGATACTGTCCAGACGTTCTTTCATCCATTTGGTCTTGAAGCCGTTAAGATTTCCCGGGTTCGAGCCGGCGTAGGCCATCTTCAGCGACCATTCGGGGCTCGTCCACATGCAGATGATAGCCTTTGCAGCCGGCTCGTCTACCTTGCCGCCCTCGACATATTCGGGCTTCAGGATGTGGATGTTGGAGCCGCCAAACACGACGGCACGCTTTCCATCGGGGCCAGTCGGAATGAGGCCGTAGCGCATGTTGTCGATGACAGTCTGCGCTTTTTCCTTGTCGCTGCCCGTCGTCTTCTTCTGCAGGTCGAGCATGACGTTGTAGTCGGACGGGTGCGAGATCATCATGCCGAGCTGGCCAGCGAGGAAGAGGGGCTGGTTGTCGGCCTGCTGGTTGGTGAGCGCCGAAACCGGAACCGACTTGTCGCGAACATACATATCGTAGGAGGCTTGCAATGCCGCCTTGCTCTGCGGGCTATTGAGCTGGACCTCCTTATAGGTCGGGTCGGCGGTCGCTTCGTCGAAGACGCCGCCGCCATAGGCCCACAGCTGCGGCATGAAGCGGTACGGCGTATTGCCGGCGTTCTTGCGAGCCACGAGGCCGTAACCGGCAATACCGAGCTTGTCGTGGATCTGCTTGGAATACTTGACGACGTCGTCCCAGGTTGCCGGAGCCTTGTCGGGATCGAGACCTGCACGCTTGAAGATGTCGGCGTTCCAGATGAATGCCATCGTCTCGTTGTTGGTTGGAATGCCGTAGGTCTCCCCCTCCCACGTCACAGCCTTCATGGCGCCCGGCCAGAAATCCTCGGCCGAATAGCCTACATCTTCGGGTTTGAGCGGCTCGAGATAGCCCTTTGCGGCGAACTCGGTGCCGCCGAGGATTTGCAGTCGGACCGCCATGGGCGCTGCATTGCCTAAAAGTGCGGTCCGGAACTTGTCCAGCAGGTCGTTATAGGTGAGGGCTTGTTCCTCAAGCTGGATGTTCGGATAGGTTTTGCGGAAGGTCTCGAAGAAGTCCTTGTAATACTGGCGCAGGAGGTCGGGGTCGCCCTCGAACACGCCCTGATACCAGAAGGTCAACCGCCCCTTATAGTCGAGGGGGGTGACCTTGCCGCAATCGGCCGCCGTGTCGAACTCCTGCGTGCCGGCGATGGAACGCACATATTGCGGTGACCACTGGCTCAAGTCGACCGGCGCACCGAGCGCCGACACGGACATCAACGATACCATCAAAGCAGTGGATACAGTGCCGCGTACCACGACACCGCCGAGCGAAAGACTCGTCATAGGTATTCTCCCAGGTTTCTCCCAAGCCGCTCTGCATCGAGGCGCACGGTCTTGCTCCCAGGCCGTGGGATTCTCCCACCTAATGTATCCCTTCGACCTAATCATACGTTTTCATGTCAAAGATTGTCTGTCAACTGGATAAATCGTACATTGTTTTGGAAGATTTGGCGTGATATCCAAGAAATATGTGTATGGATCGGGGGCAGTCTTGGCCGAAACAAACGAATTTAAGGCACAGCCACCCGAGGGGATCGACGCCACCGGCGCCTCGAGCGAGGGCGCGTCTGTTTACCAACTGATCAGAGACGACATCATCGAAGGGCGGCTCGCGGCCAACGAGCGGCTGGTCATCACCGATCTCGCCCGGCGCCATGGCACCTCGACCAACCCCGTGCGAGAGGCTTTGCAACTGTTGCGCGGGGAGGGCTTTGTCACCTTCGTTCCCAACCGCGGAGCGCGCGTCCGGCCCATCGATCAGGACTTTGTTCGGGATATTTACGAGATCGGCGTTTTGATCGAGCCGTCACTGACGCGCTGGTTCGTGAATATGGCCACGGTGGAAGACATTGCTGAACTCGAACGCATCCAAAGCCTCATCGAAGAGAACAACTTCACCGACACGGTAAGGCACAGCGAACTCGACACCGCCTTTCATACCGTCATGTACCGGAAACACTACAACCGCCATGCCGCCGAGCTTTGGTGGAAGCATCGCGAAGTGCTTCGAGCCGTGAGCCGCCGCTTCGATTTTACGCTTGCCCGGCGTGCAGCGATCCTGAGCGAGCATCGCGAGCTTATCGCGCATGTCAAAGCCGGAAGGGCGAACGAGGCAGCCGAACTTATTGCACGCCATGTCGAAGGCTCAGGGCGGCACATCCTCGAACACATGCGTGCGCGTAACGCCGCTCGCGCAGGATGAATATCGTTACCCGGAACATTTCAGGTAAAGGCAGTTGAGATGAAAATCACCAGCGTTCGGCCGTGGCTCATCAGATCGGATGCCTCTTATTGGGGAGAGTTTCTGTTCGTCGAAGTGACGACCGACGAGGGGCTGAGCGGCTGGGGAGAGATCACCACCACGACAAGGCTCGCCAATCGCGCCCTCTGCACGATCCTGCGGCAGATCGGCGCCGCTTTGATGGGCGAGGATCCGGCGCGCATCGAGTATCTTTGGCACAAGATATTCCGCAGCTTCACCTACATGGGCAGTCGCGGCGCCGCAGTCGAATGCGTCAGCGCCATCGACATAGCCCTCTGGGACATCAGGGGCAAAGTCCTCGGTAAGCCGATTTACGAGTTGTTGGGCGGACCGGTGCGCGATGAAATCGCGCTCTACACCCACCCCAACCAGGCCAAGTTTACCAGCAAGGAGGCGGTGGTCAGGGAAATTCGAGACATCGTCGAGTCCGGCCACACGGCGCTCAAGTTCGATCCTTTCCGCTACCAGGGCAGCACTGCCGATGGACAGCCTCGCGAACAGCGGGACGGCTACCTCGATGGCAGCATGACCCGCAAGGACGAACGCGAAGCCGCCGAACTCACGGCCCTGATCCGCGAAACGGCGGGCTCTGATGTCGATATCCTCATCGATGCGCATGGCCGCTTCGACGTTCCGACCGCCATTCGCCTTTGTCGAAGCCTCGAGGAAGCTGGCCAGATCGACTGGTTCGAGGAGCCCTGCCCACCGGAGAGCCTCAACGCTCTCAGACAAGTCCGCGAGAAGGTCAGCGCCCCTATCTCGTGGGGCGAGCGCGGCCACACGAAATGGGATTTCGTGCCGGTGCTCGAAAACCGGCTCGCCGACTACATCATGCCTGATGTCACCTGGACTGGCGGCATTACCGAACTCAAGAAGATTTCTGCCCTGTGTGAAGCCTACTACATCCCGGTCTCGCCGCATGACGCCGCAGGGCCGATCAACGTAGTTGCCGGAGCGCAGGTGATGATGACCGTTCCGAATTTCTACAAGCTCGAAACGTCGGAGTGGAACCTCGGCAAATACGATCACCTGATCGACACACCACTCGATGTTTCCAACGGCAACCTCACGCTTACGCCCAAGCCTGGTCTCGGCGTTGAGATGAGCCGCGAATACCTTCAAAACCATGAGATAGAACTCGACTAGCCAACACCGCTCTCGGACCGCCCCAGCTTACGCGGCGATGGGCTCCCCACCAGAACGAGGAAAAGTCATGCCAGAGGCATATTCAGCCGACGAGGCGCTCAATCGGGTGAACACGCATTCCAGGCCGTCAGACCTTCGCATCACCGATATGCGGGTAGCCGAAATTACCGGAGCGCCGTTTGCCTCCGTGCTGCTCAAGATTTACACGAACCAGGGCATTGTCGGGCTGGGCGAGGTGCGCGACGGTGCCAGCGCCACCTACGCGCTGATGCTGAAAAGCCGGTTGCTTGGCGAAAATCCTTGCGACATCGACCGCCTGTTTCGCCGGATCAAGCAGTTCGGTGGCCACGGCCGGCAGGGTGGCGGCGTATCGGCGGTTGAAATCGCCTTGTGGGATCTTGCCGGAAAAGCATATGGCGTCCCCATCTATCAGATGCTTGGCGGCCGCTTTCGGGAGAAAGTGCGCGTCTATTGCGATACCGACGCCGCTGTGGCAAGCGGCACCGCAACCGGCAGGCGCCTCAAGCAGCGCATGGAGCTCGGCTTCACCTTCCTCAAGATGGATCTGGGTCTGATGCAGATCGCTGATGTCCCCGGCGCGGTCGTCTTTCCTGCCGGTTCACTGGAAGGGTACCGAAACAGTCCCGTTCGGGGGCCGCTGAAGACCGTAGAGGAGCGACGGACCCGCAACGCTGCTTACGATCTGCACAACGTCCAGCACCCGTTTACCGGCCTGCACTTTTCGGACAAGGGCCTCGACCTGCTTGAGCAGTATATCGCCGAAGTCCGTGAGGTCATCGGCATGGATGTGCCGCTGGCGATCGATCATATCGGCCATATCTCGATGCAGAATGGCATCCGCCTTGCCAGGCGAATCGAGAAATATGTGCCGGCCTGGCTCGAGGATGTGATCCCCTGGCAGTATACCGAGCAATACCGACAGCTCCAGGACGCCACCACGGTGCCGATCTGCACCGGCGAGGACATATACCTCAAGGAGGGCTTCGAGCCGCTGCTCAAGAGCGGCGGCGTCTCCGTTATCCACCCTGACCTGCTCTCCAGTGGGGGCATCCTCGAGACCAAGAAGATCGGCGATATGGCGCAGGACCGAGGTGTCGCCATGGCCATCCACATGGCAGAAAGTCCGATCGCCGCAATGGCCGCCGCACATGTTGCGACCGCGACCGAAAACTTCATGGCGCTCGAATACCACTCCGCCGATGTCGACTGGTGGGACGATATTGTCACCGGCCTTCCGAAGCCGCTGGTGAAGGACGGCTTCATCACTGTTCCGGACAAGCCGGGCCTGGGGATTGACGATGTTGTCGACGAGGTGATCTCAGAGCATCTGCAGCCGGGCGCCGCCGGCATCTGGCAGCCTACGGATCACTGGGACGATGAATATTCCTGGGACCGCACCTGGAGCTGAGGCGAAAAGAGCCGAAGATGAAGATCACCGACCTGCGCTGTGCCGTTATCGGCAAACACCCGATCGTCCGCATCGTCACGGACGAGGGCCTCTATGGCTTGGGTGAAGTTGAATTCACCAAGGCCTATCTCAAGCCCTGGGTGCTGCATTTCCGCGAGGCGCTGGTGGGCGAGGACCCGACCGATGTCGAGAGAGTGATGCTGAAGATCCGCCAGCGCGGCTCTTTCAAGCCCTACGGCGCGGCGGTGAGCGCGATCGAGCATGCGCTGTGGGATATTGCCGGCAAGGCCGCGGGCGTGCCGGCCTATAAACTGCTCGGCGGCAAGGTGCGCGACAAGGTGCGCGTCTACAACGGCTCGGTCCGCCAGATTCGCACCGGCGACCGGCCGGAAGATTACGCCGCTGACGTCAAATGGATGATGGAGCAGCCGCAGAACTTCTTCATGATCAAGCAAGGAATTTCGTTCCACTCCAACATGAAGGACACCATCGAGGGCTTCCATTACGGCGTGACGCAGACGAAGGCCGGCTATCACGGTGCCATGGACCAGGGCGTGATCAGCGAGCGCGGTTTCAATCACATGCTCGACTGCGTGATCGCGATGAAGGAAGTGCTGGGTGACAAGGTCGGCCTGGCGCTCGACTGCGGCCCGGGCTGGATGCTGCCGGATGCGATCAAGTTCGCTCGCGCCGTCGAGAAGTACAATTTGATGTGGCTAGAGGACATGCTGACCGGCGACTACGTGCCGTGGGTCAACCCGCAGGCCTATCGGGAACTGACAACCTCCACTTCGACACCGATCCACACCGGTGAGCAGATCTACCTCCGGCACAATTTCAAAGAGTTGATCGAGACGCAGGCGGTCCGCGTCATCGGGCCCGATCCAGCCGATATCGGCGGCATCGCCGAGCTCAAATGGGTCGCCGAGCACGCCTACATGCACTCGATCCTGATGGCACCGCACGGCACCGCTAATGGCCTGCTGGGCCTCGGCGCGTTGATCAATGTCTGCGCCACGCTGCCGGCAAATTACATCGCCTTCGAATATCCGACCGCTTCGGACCCTTGGTGGGAGGATCTGGTAATCGGCTTGCCGCCTGAGATTGTGAAGGACAGCATGGTGGACCTACTGGAAGCGCCTGGGCTGGGCCTCGACATCGACGCTGAAGCGGCGAGGAAATATCTCAGGGAAGAGGATGCGGGCTTTTTCGACTGAACCTCCTCCACCTGCCGTGCCTCTCTTGCCGGCGCCAGGAAACAGGGCTGGCGCCAGTCTTCAAATCCCCGACCCGTCGAGCTGCTCGTCGTCCTCGCCTTCCCAGGGCGAGGGCATCGAGGTGCGGTTGGCCGAGGGCATCGGCATCCAGCACTTCAATTCGGGCTCGGCATATTCGATGATGTGCCCGGGCGAGGAATCCGAGGCGCGCCAGCCTTCGCCGCCGAACTGATCGCCATGCGACCAGTAGGCGAGGTCGACTTCCGCCGGCCCCTGTTCGGAGGCGCGGATCGTCACCAGGATCCGGCTGCCGTCTCTCGGTGCGCTTGCCATCTGGCGCCAGCGGTCTTGCTCGTCCATCGTGTTCCTCCTGCCTTGCTCTGTATCAACTGTCGCTTCGTCGTCGAAAACGGTCAACTCAAACTTTGCAGCCCCACCGGTGCGGGCCGTGCCGGAAGCCTCGAAATCACTGCCGGGTCGGTTTTCCCCGGCTTTGCCGGCCATGCCATTTGCCGCCTGGTTGCCAAAAAACCACAATTGCCTCACTTAAATCACTCTGACGACACTTCGGCCTAAAGAATTGGATCCACGCTCGATGCGCATAGCCTACTTTTTCCTCGGTGCATTTCTTGCAATTGCACAGTCCGCCTATGCCGAGGTCGCAGCGCCGCCGGTTTTGAAGCCCTTGACGCGGCAGGCGCAGGCCGCCGAGTTGAGCGCACAGTTTCTCTCGCGCTACAGCTACAAGCCGGTTCCGCTCGACGATGCTTTGTCGGCGAGGGTGATGGATGGGTTCATCAAGTCGCTCGATCCCGACCGCATGCTCTTCCTGCAGGCCGACATCGACAAGTTCATGGCCGACCGCAGCGACATCGATGACGCCATCGAGCGGCAGGATTTGAAGATCCCGTTTACGATTTTCAACGCCTATCAGCAGCGCGTCGTCGATCGCATGACCTATGCGCGCAGCCTGCTCAAGCGGGGTTTCGATTTCAGCGGCAAGGAAGATTATGCGGTGCTGCGCGACAAGGCGCCCTGGCCGCAATCGGAAACCGAGAGCAACGATCTCTGGCGCAAGCGCGTCAAGAACGACTGGCTGCGGCTGAAGCTCGGCGGCAAGGATGACGCGGCCATCCGCGAGACGCTCGACAAACGCTATGAAAACACGCTGGAGCGCGCTTACAAGTTCAAGAGCGACGACGTTTTCCAATCCTTCATGGATGCCTATTCGAACGCGATCGATCCGCATACGGATTATTTTGGCGCGGCGGCTTCTGCCGATTTCAATGTCTCGATGAAGCTTTCGCTGTTCGGCATCGGCGCGGTGCTGCAGGAGCGCGACGATTACACGACGATCCGCGAGCTCGTGCCCGGCGGGCCGGCGCAGCTCTCCGGCAAGCTCGCCGTCGGCGACCGCATCACCGGCGTCGGCCAGGGCAAGGACGGGCCGATGAAGGAAGTGGTGGGCACGCGCCTCGATGAAGTCGTGCAGATGATCCGCGGCAAGAAAGGCTCCATCGTTCGGCTCGACATTCTGCCGGCCGATGCCGGCGCCGATGGCGTGCATCGTGTCGTCAGCCTAGTGCGCGACAAGATCAGCCTGGACAAGCAGGCGGCGAGGAAGACCGTGCTGTCGGTGAAGGCGGGCGAGACCACCCGCAAGATCGGCATCATCACCCTGCCGGTCTTCTACGAGGATTTCGACGCCAAGAACAAGGGCGACAAGGATTACAAGAGCGCCAGCCGCGACGTCGCCAAGCTTCTCGCTGAACTGAGCGAGGAAAAGGTCGACGGCGTTCTCATCGATCTGCGCAACAATGGCGGCGGCTCGCTTGATGAGGCGATCGATTTGACCGGCCTGTTCATCGGCAAGGGCCCGGTCGTTCAGCAGCGCGCCAGCAACGGAAAGATCGACGTCAGAAGCGCCGACCTCGCAAAACCTGTCTGGACAGGCCCGATGGGCGTTCTGATCAATCGCGGCTCGGCCTCGGCTTCGGAAATCTTTGCCGCGGCGATCCAGGATTACGGCCGCGGCGTGGTGATCGGCGAACCCAGTTTCGGCAAGGGCACGGTGCAGACGGTCGTCGATCTCGACCGGATGGTCCACAACAGCAAACCCGAATTCGGCGAGCTGAAGGTGACGATCGCCCAGTTCTTCCGGATCAATGGCGGCACGACGCAGCTGCGCGGCGTCACCCCCGATATCAGCCTGCCGGGGCTGACCGACCCCAAGCTTTTCGGCGAGACCAGTTTTGACAATGCCCTGCCATGGGCGGAGATCAAGCCGGCGAGATATAAGCCCGAAGGCGATATCGCGGCTTTGCTGCCGACCTTGCAGAGCCGCCACGATGCGCGGGCCAAGAGCGATCAGGACTTCCAGCGCCTGGTGCAGGACATTGCCGATCTGAAGGCGCAGCGTGAGAAAGGCCTCGTTTCGCTGAACGAAGCCGAACGCCGCAAGGAAGCGGCGGCGCGCGAGGCCCGGTTCAAGGCTCGCGCCGAAGCCGGCGATGGCGACGATCTTGCCGGAGACGATGGCCTGCAGGCCGACGAGCGCAGCCTCAGCGCCGACATCGCCATGGAAAATGCCCGCAAGAAGGCCAAGGACGTGCTGCTCGACGAGGCCGCCGCCATCGTTGCCGACGAGGCGGAATTGCAGGGCGGCGCCGTTGAGGCAGCCACGAAGCAGCCGGAAAAAACGGAGCAGAAATAGCGTCTGACCGGAGATCCACACCGGTTCATAACTGCAAATTTCCGAAGGCCGCGCTAATGAGGTGCGGCTCGACCGGAATTCGCTCATTCGCCCGGCGGCAGCAGTCCGGCCCAAGACGCACCGGAAACGGCTCAGGCGGTCTCCGCCGCAATGGCGCGCCCGGCCGTGCCGCGGGCCGGAGCCAGCGCGCCAAGCAGGTTGCGAAGCTCGGCCGCGATTCTGTTGGCGATGATGCCGACCGCCAGGCCGCCCGATATCGCCAGCAGATGGAAGAGGGGAGCCGGCAGCACGGCTGCTGCCTCGGGCATCAGCAATTCCGGCACGAAGCGGTGCAGCAGGTAGATCGGAAAGGCGGAAACGGCGATCAGCGTCACCAGGCGCCCCAGCCGCACGGGCAGGGGAATGCGCGGCAGGTAGAGAAGCGCCATCAGTGCGGCGAAGATCGTCAGATATTTGACCGTCGTGCCAATCCAGAGCGTTTCCCAGAAGGCGAGGTAACCGAGCACGGCGGCGGCAATGACCGTCAGGACGATCCGCTGCGGCGGCTTGCCGGCAAGGCCCGCGCACCAGCCGAACAGGCCGAGGTGGAGGCCCCAGTAGAGGGTGAAAATCTGCCGATTGCCGATGTCGAAGACGAGCGGCAGGGAAAACCGCGCGGTGACCGCCAGCGCCAGCAGCGCCAGCGAGAAGGCGAAGGGTCGCGCCCGCGCCAGCCTGCGCACATCAGGCACGGCGAAGATGAGCGAGAAGACGAGAAGCGTCTGCGCATAGGCTTCGATGAACCAGTAGAGATAGGGAAGCATCTCGTGACGCTCCGGCTCGGCATAGCCGAAATTGCCGGTGAGTGTGATCGAGGCCCAGGGAATGGTGCGCCAGGCGAGCCCATAGGCGGCGACGATCAGAAAATAGGGGATGAGCACGTTGATCGCCGGCCGCAGCGCATGGCGGAAATCGCCGGCGAGGAAATGGCCGGATTGGAAGCGCGCCAGGCTGAAGCCGACGAGAAGCAGCATCACGCCGGAGCCGCCGGGAATGGGCCAGAGCATCTGGTGATGGATGACGACGAGCAGAATGGCGATGGCCCTCAGAACCAGATCGGTCGGCAGCGCCCGCAACTCTGCGCTCCGGCCTGACGCGGTGAGCCGCGGGCCGATATCGAGCTCGGCGATCCGCCGCTGCTCCCAGCCTTCCGGCAGCTCGATGCCGAGCCGGTCGAGCGCCATCGTCAATTGCAGGAAGCGCAGCGAATCGCCGCCGAGCGAGACGAAGCTGTCGTTGCGGCTGACGGTATGGGGGTAGAACACCCCCGCATAGGCATCGAGCACGCTGAGCACCGCCGCACGGCTCGTCTCGCGCGCCGCCAGCATCTCCTCGCTAAGGGCCGCATAGTCGATCTTGCCGGAGGCAAGCCTCGGAAGCTCGCTTCGCACCCTGACGCTAACAAGGTTCGCCGGAAGATGGCTCGCCTCGACCAGCACCTCAAGCGCCCGGTCGGCCTTATCAGCATCGCTCACAAAGGCCTGCAGAGCGTGATCGTCGCCGACCACGGCCGCTGCGATTCCCGCCTCGGCCAGAACCTGCTCCATGATGTCGAAGCCGATCCTCAGCCCCGCGACCTTGGCGAAACGGCTCTTGCGGCCGACGATCCGATAGAAACCGTGCTCGTCGCGCATGGCGATGTCGCCGGTCATCAATGCCGCGACCTCGGCCCCCCGCTGAAGATCGGCGCGGGCCGCGCCGTAGCCCATCATCACGTTCGGGCCGGCATAGACGAGCTCTCCGGCAACACCGGCTCGGTCGAGCGGACGTCCGTCATCCCCAACGAGGCTGAGGCTGCCGCCGGGAATGGCGATGCCGATCCGCTCTTCATCATCCGCTAGGCTCTCCGGCGGCACGAAAGCGATGCGGGCGGCGGCCTCGGTCTGGCCGTACATGACGAAGAAGCGGCCGCCGCTGGCGCGCATATGGTCGCGGTAGAGGCGGATCAGTTCCGGCGCCAGCCGGCCGCCTGCCACCGTCATGAAGCGCAGCGTCTTCAGCGTCTTCGTCCGGAAACCGGTCTTTTCCATCAGCTCATAGGAATAGGGCACGCCCGAAAGATTGGTGCAGCCGCTTTCGTCGAGCAGTCTTGCAAAATCCTCGCTGACCACGGAGACGCCCGGCATGAAGATGCTGCCGCCGGCAACCAGATGCGAATGGAGAACGGAGAGGCCGTAGGAATAGTGAAGCGGCAGGACGAGCGCGGTTCTATCGGCAGCGGTGAGCTCGAGATAGGAAGCGATCGAGCGCGCATTGGCGTCAAGATTGGCATGCGAGAGGCGAACGGCCTTCGCCGGGCCCGAGCTGCCTGAGGTCATCAGCAGCAGAGCGAGATCCGGATGCAGCGGCGCAGCACTTTGCCCGGGCCGGCTTTCCCAGACGAGCCGCCAGCGGCCATCGGCCGGGCGGTAGGTGAAGTCCGGCTCAAAGGCCGCCAGAAACTCTCGCCACAGCCTGTCATCGCAGGGCGGCAGCATCGCCACCGCATGGCCGGCGCGCAAGGCGCCGAGATAGGCGACGATCGCATGTTCCGAGATCTCGGCCGAAATCGCCACGAGCCGCTTTTGCCCGCCCCCCAGCCGCTCGGCAAAGCGCAGCGTCCGGGCGTTGAGATCGGCATAGGAGAGCGTCCGTCCGTCTGGGAAGACAAGGGCAGGGCGATCGTCGGCGCGAGCGATTTCGGAAAACAGGTTGGTGGCGGGGATCATGCTGACGCTTCGGATTGGCAGAAAACTGGCCGAAGCGCGTATAATCCTTGACTATCGCAGTCAACTAATTTGCGGGTGCATTACCGCGCCCGGGCCAACCGTGCGATTCCCTCGCATGCGCCGCGGCGGGCCCTTGCCGATTGCGGTGGCGACCGTTTCACCGCAGCGGCGACATCAGCCTTGCAGCATCGGATGGCTTGCGCCCGATCCCGCGACAGCCGATGTCCGATCACCAGCGGGAAAGGCGCGTGTTGACGCTTCCGTAATCACCCCAAGTGCCTTTGCTTGCCGAACGGCTCTTTTCTCATAGGATTTCTGCGCCATCTCTTGCCGGGGCAACCAGACAGGGTGCTGTATGGACGAGACAATCGAACAGCTTCTCCATCTTTCCGCACAGACTGAAACGCTGATGGCGGTCTATGATGGCGATGACCGGCTGCGCTATGCCAACAGCGCCTTCCGCTCGGCCTATTTCATCGAGCCGGAGGAAACGCCGCTCTGGCCGGATCTGATGCGGCGCAATTTCCATCTTGGCCGCGGCACCGTCATCCGCACGGATAATTTCGAGGAATGGCTGCGCTCCACCCAGTCGCGCCGCGGCAAGATCGGCTATCGCGCCTTCGAGACCGATCTTTCCGACGGCCGCTGGCTGTGGATGACCGAGGCGGTGCAGAGTAACGGCTGGATGCTCTGCATCGCTAGCGACATCACCCGTCTCAAGGTCCATGGCCGCACCGTCCGGCAGGATCGCGACCAGGCGATCAAGGCCTCCTACACCGACGAGCTCACCGGCGTCGCCAACCGCCGCTTCGTCATGGCCCGCGTCGAAGACATGCTGGCTTCAGCCCGGCATGGCAGCAGCGGCTGCCTCGCCGTCTTCGACATCGACAATTTCAAACGCATCAACGACCGGCTCGGCCACCACGCCGGCGATCTCGTGCTGCGCGATTTCGCCCACCGCATCCACCAGAATGTCCGCCGCAACGATTGTTTCGGCCGGGTCGGCGGCGAAGAATTCCTGCTCGTCATGCCGGCCACCGGCCCGGAAGACGCGCTTGCCATGGTCGAGCGCATGCTGACGGTGATCCGCTTCTCCCGGCCGCTGCCGGACTCGCCCGACTTCAGCTACACCTGCTCCGCCGGCATCGCCGCCTGTGTGCCGACGGACAGCGCGTCGGAGCTTTACCGGCGGGCGGATCAGGCGCTTTATGACGCCAAGATGAGTGGTCGGGATAGGGTGCGCGCCGCGTAGAATGGGTGATGCTGCTGATTTCAGAACTACGCCGTACGCGTGCTCAATTCTCTTTGAAGCAGGATGCAAGCGCCGTATCTGAATCGCCCTGGTCATGCTACGCATCTGACATGGGATTCGGGGTTTTCATTCACCGCTCAGATTCGATCTACGACGACAGCCCGGCAGAACAATATCAGTTCCCGCGCCAATATCTCGGTCGCGTGCAAGCCTGCCTCGGAGATTGGATAATTTATTACGAGCCGCGCAAGGTGGCTGCGACCCGCGGCTATTTTGCCGTCGCAAAAGTGGCCCAGGTCATCCCGGATCCGAAGGTGTCCGGCATGCATCTGGCACTCATCGAGCCAGGCAGCTACCTCGATTTCATCAATACTGTTCCGTTCAGTGGGCCGGACGGTGTCATTGAGCGAAGCGTGCTGAACGAGGAGGGGCGGATCTCCGGCAGAGCACAGGCCGCGGTGCGCCAAATATCCACGGCGGACTTCAATCGCATCCTGTCGATTGGCCTGGACGAACATGAGCCTGAACTGCCTCGGCTGGGTGAGCCGGCCGTACCGCTTCATGCCGACGGATTTGAAGAGGGAGCTCAGGCGCCGTTCCTCTTTGAGCAAGAGCGCGACCGGGTTGCGCAACTCTCGTCGCGGATCGTTCGCAATCGGCTGTTTCGCCGGCTCGTTCTGCAGGCCTATGATAAACGGTGCGCAATCACTGGCTTGAAGCTCATAAACGGCGGTGGACGTGCTGAAGTCGATGCTGCGCATATTCGCCCCGTGGAGGCAAACGGACCCGATATCCTCAGCAACGGCATTGCTCTGTCTGGCACCGCACACTGGATGTTCGACCGCGGATTGATCAGCCTCTCGGATAATCTGGATATTCTGATCTCGCGGCAAGCCAACGATCCGGAAAGCATCCGAGGACTGATCAACAAATCTGGAACGGCTAGCGTGCCTTCACGACTGTTCGAGCGGCCCCATCCTCATTTTCTCAGGTGGCATCGCCAGAATTGCTTCAAGCAATAACAAAAAAGATCAGAAGCGGGTTTAGCGGCATTCTTCTGTCATAGCCTGGAGCAGGCGATTCAGCCAGTTGCGCGGATATAGCTTCGACCGTTATCAAAGGTTTCAACATCTCCGAGCCGGTTGAGCGACATCAGAACGTCTTGAATTTGCAGGCTGACTTGGCTGGACTCCCTAAACTCCGCGGCTATCTCGATAGCTGTGAGTGGTGACTGATTCCGATTAAGTAAAGCGAGGACTTGAGCTGCCTGTATCTTCCTCTCTTCCGAAAAGCGCGGCTTTGGCTTGGATGGCCGTGATGTCGCAAGTGATTGGACGCGATCGACGCGATGAGCCAGGGGGCCTATCTTTTCAATTTGATAGTCCGGACGTAGCCAGCGGATAAGGCCTCGTCGTTCCTCTGATGCCCGTTGCAGGTTCAGCTCAACAACCCGCTCGAGTATTTCATCCTCAGTTAGTGTCATCTCCCATCCGTAGGCCTGCATCACCGCTTGGTCGATCTGCTCATGCAAATCTTTGAGAATGAGGACACGACCTCGCTTCTGGAGCTCTCGTTCTTTGGAGGAAAGAGAGCTACCCGCTCGTGCTACGTCCAGCATATTGTAGAGCCCGGTGAGTGTCAGATCGGAATTTTCTGTTAGCGCCAATTTGCGCATGGCGTCGAGTTCTTCTGCCAATGCGGCGATTTTCGATCGAAGAGTCATTGTCGCATCGGGGAATGGGAACGGATCGAAACAGCGTGATTTCACATAGACAGAATCATTTCCGACGCCCAGCCACCCTCCAGCGGCCGTCGCCCAGACTACATGCACTTTCGATGACATCACTCCGAGCCAAAAGGCATCGTCCGTCGCAACAGTAATTAACTTGTTGTCTGGGATTACCGTAGCATCAAGAAACTGAAATATGCGATGCTTCGAGGTCTCAACCGTAGCAATATATCTATTGACGCTTTCCAGTGCCGGTCGCATCTCTCGCCTTGGTTCTCCGAACTGCCACCATTTTTCACGGTAAGACGTTCGGTTATTCTTCTCGCGCTCTGACTTTACGGTTTCGAGTAAATGTTCGTAGACTTCTGGATAAGCCTGTCGCACGAAAGCTGCATCGAGGCCGAATAAGTCGATCACCATTACATCCCGAGAGTGCGCATTTAGATCTCGGCCGTTTCTGTATTCCCTGATGTAACGTCCGAGTCCGTGTCGGTGGCCGAGCCCAAGCTCAACGGCCTTGCTTCGGGTAACGATGAAGCCGGCTCCCATAAGCTGGACTCCCCGATAACAGATGGCTTCGTTTGCCATCAGCCCTGTGACTCTATCGAGCTTGGCACCAATGGTGAGATCCGCGTTTATAGTTCCTTGTCGCTCGGCGAAAACGATTCTCGGCTCATCGCTGTCAAGTTCATCCTCGCTTACGACCTGTCGTAAGATTCCTTTATGTTCGCCCGCTGCGGCAACGGTGATGGCAATCCGTACAGCGGCTGCATCTTTCGTCGCCTTTGTCCAGGGATGGTCTGGGATCGCCAATAATATTGAAACCGGCGAGGTCGCGGACAAATGCTGCTCGATCACGCGGCGCTGAAATACCTGGGTGATTGAGTTGGTAGTCACGAAACCGAAGCGTCGAAGCCGCGTCCCTTTCTGAGTCAGCAGCTCGGCGGCGCGATCCCACCAATACATAACGAAGTCTGCCGAAGGGTTGATATGAGGATTGGCCTTCCATAGGGCTTCAGCGTACCCTCCAGGAAGACGGCCACGAATGTCCTTGCCACCGATGAACGGCGGATTCCCCACGATGAAGTCCGCAACGGGCCAATCGGGTCGGGAGACATTCGGAAACGCGTAGACCTCATGGCTTTGTTGGTCAGATTCCGGGCGACCCAGCCTATCTCGCTTTAAATGCCAATATGGATAATCCGCCCAAGTAATAAGCGCATCTTTTTCCTGCACATGATCGGCGCTGCCAATGACGGGCTCCGGCGGTACCGTTGTCCGTGTCCTCAGGTGCCACTGAATGTAGCCAATCCATAAAACCAGTTCGGCGATTTCTACTGCGCGTCCGTTTAACTCCATTCCAAAAAATTGTTCCGGCTTGACAGAAAATTTTTCCGCATTGGCGACTGCTTCGTCGCCGCCGATGTCGTGAAGTTGCTTTAGAACCTCGCCCTCGAGTTGCTTCATCCGTCGCAACGCGACGTAAAGAAAGTTGCCTGTGCCGCAGGCGGGATCCAAGACGCGCACGGACGAAAGATGTTTGAGAAAATCCTCAATTTCGCGGATGGCGGCGACTCTCATACCGGATCTCAGCGCACGCTCAGCAGCTGATTGATATTCAACCCAGTCCTGTGTCAGGGGCTCAATAATTGTCGCATTGACTACACGTTCCACGTACGCCCGCGGCGTGTAATGCGCGCCAAGCCGCTTGCGTTCGCCAGCTTCAAGCGCCTGCTCGAACAACGCTCCGAAGATTGCTGGCTCAAGATCGCACCAATCGGCGTCAGAGGCATCACGAAGCAGCTGAATTTCATTGACCGTTAAAGGTAGAGCTGCAGCGTTCTTGAAAAGCTTGCCATTGAAACGCAGCAGCCGTTCACCAATGCCAGGGGAGTAGCCGCCCTGGTCCATGTGTTTCCAAAGGTCATTGATCTCAAAAGTGAAACGTCTAGGATCATCGAGACACCGGTCAAGGAGCTCGGTGAACCCTTTCTTCCGAAGCAGCCCGACGTCTTCAACGAACATCGTAAACAGGCAGCGCATGAGGAAAATCGCGACGCTCCGCGGTTCGCAACCTCGCGTTTCCAGCGCTCTTGAAATCGTAGCGAGGCGCCCAGCGATTTCCCGCGTAACTTTTGCGGTTTGCTGCGCCGGGTCGAGAGAAAAAGGGTCTTCCCAGACTGCGCGAAGAAGGTCTCGCGTTTGTGGATCTTTAAGATCAGCAAGTTGAATTCGAAAGGTGTTGGCATCGGGAAACTGGGCATAGTGCCGCCCATTGCCTGAGAAATCTGCGTAGAGTTCGAGCGACCGACCGACGTCGCATACGATTAGAAATGGCGGATAGGGATGATCCGCTGGCAAGGCTGCAGCGTAGCGTTCTGCCTGCCGACGAGCTTGAATCATTAAATGATCAATGACGTTTAATTCTCCTGCGTGAGTGCGTCCAGCATTGGGACTGAACAAATCTCCCTGAGAGCTGCCTTTTGGCTCGAACCCCGAACGCTGACGGCTTTGTTTCGCCTCCAGGATGAAATGCCCGCGCTTGTAAAGGTCGATACGTCCGACTGCCGATTTGTCGTCTGCCATGCGTCGCTCGACGCGTCGCTCGAAGACATAATCATTCATTTCATGTGAGGCGCCGGCAGGGTCGGGATGAGCTACCCCAAGGACATCACAAAGCTCGGTCAGAAAAAGAGAATAATTTGCACGTTCCTGCCCACCCTCTCGGTCAGACCAGCGCTGGATGAACTCGAAAATACCTATAGATTTGTTCTTTTGTGTTTCCATCAAAAAATAATAGTGTGGAAAACGCGTAAATTATTACTTAATGAACGCGAGCGGTGGGAGGATTTGCATCCGCAGCGTGTTATTCCTGCGATCCGTGCAGACACTCTCGAGCGGATTTAGTTAACAATGGCCAGTATCGCCTTTGATTGGGGCTAGGCCGGCATTCCTCCAAATGAATAATTTTGGGGCAAGGCCACCGGTCACGTCCAACCGCCGATTCTTACCTAATAGACTAGACGGCCGGCAAAAGTGACGTCACAACTGTCGATATTAGTTCTTCCAATGTGTAGTTGATATGCAGATTTTGATCTACCACAGACGACGCACGGTGCCGCAACTCGATGAGCTCAAGTATCCATACGTAAGTCTTTATCAGGACAATTGGGACGATTTCGGATGGAAATGCCGATTTGTCGCGACGTTGCATTTGACACAAGAGGAGGAGTTGGATCTCGGGCCTATGAGGATTGCGTCCGACGATAAGGGGTTCCGCGTTTCCGAGTTTCCCACCTTGCTCACAACCCTCCCGCCTCGAAGCGCATCAATGGGCGAGTCCATCGCCTACTACCGAAGAATACGCGGTCTGAAAGCAAAGATCCGCAGGCAGTATCTCAGTCTCATGTCCGACTTGGTGGCGAGACCGGTGAGACGCGAGCGGATCAAAAATGAAGCTTTGTGGGAAAAATGCTTCATGCGCGAGGCGTCGTCCCGCCACGCGCTGAAACGCGGGGGATACTATATCGGCTCCCATTTCGAGGAAGTAGCTCCACCGAAGTTTGCGTTCGAAATGATACTGCAAGGGGCTTCAGGGCCGCATTCAATGGACCTCGATTTCAGCCACCATAACCAACTGCCCAACCGTACGATTCTTCTCATCGGGAGAAACGGGACTGGCAAGACGACGGCCCTCGCCACTCTGGCTGCAGGACTGATGCCTCCACAGGTCTTCAATCGCACGACGTTGGAGCGATTGCCAGAAGCCCACATCTCTCCTGACGTCGAGATCAGCCGATTGATCGCGATTTCCTACAATGTATTCGACGAATTCCCTCTGCCGCGGCCGGCCGGCGAGAAGGCGCCACGTATCGACGGTGTCGCATACCGCTCACGCGGTTCTTACAAATACTGCGGTCTTCGGGACAATAGTGGTGTGATCACGACCAACGAGGTCAGTCAGATGCTGAATGAAGCCTTGGAGCCCGTCGTCCAGGGCGACCGCATGGATATTCTGCGAAGCATTCTATCGACTTTCTTGAACTCTTCGATTGCCACTGCGCTCACATCCGAAGAGGATGAAGAGAGAGCTTCGGCTATCGCTGGGTTGAGTGCGGGGCAGCGCCTTGTGGTCGCTATCTTTAGCAATATCGTCGGATTCATCGAGGAAGGCTCACTTTTGCTGATTGATGAGCCGGAAACCAACCTTCATCCAGGCCTCCTCAGTTCTTTTATCGCTGCGTTGAACGAAGCACTCGCGGAATTTGACTCTTACGCTGTCGTCGCGAGCCACTCGCCTATCCTTCTGCAGCAGGTTCCCGGCCGCTTCGTACGCCACTTTACGCGAGACGGCAGTGATCGGCCAAAAATCAGGCCTCTCGAAATCGAATCTTTTGGTGAAGATTTGGGAGAACTGACGCGGAGAGTCCTTGGCTTAGCTGACCCTGAACGCGACTTCACCGACGTTCTTAGGCAACTTTTCGAAGTACGGGGAAGCGCCGAGGCGGTCGAAGCCTTGTTCGACTACCCGCTCGGCGTTCCTGCCAGCGCATATTTGTATGCGCTTGAAGAAGAATTTGGTCAGCCGGAAGGCATTCGATGAGACGACAAGGCCCTTATGATCAGGCGGTTGTCCCCAGCTTTACAACACTAGTCAATGAATCGACGGCCGCTCGCGCGCTACTTATGCAGCCTTTAGTAGGTCGCGTCACGGCCGCAACTCAACTGTATAACGGCGCACTGCCAAATGTACATGTCCTTCAAGCCATGGCGGCGACCAAGGCACAACGCTCGTCGCTAATTGATGGGTATGAGGGTCGAACCGCGCAGATAAAGCGGAGGTTGGCCGCTATGGTGGACAGTCTACCGCCAGCCAATGCAGACCTCTGTCCTTATTGCAGTCTAGATCAAAATCCAGACCTCGATCATTTCCTGCCGAAAGCGCCTTTCCCGGAATTCTCGCTTCATGGACCCAATCTCATCCCGATCTGCACCCCGTGCAACCGGAAAAAACTCAACGCCTATAAAGATGCCAATGGCGACAGGATTTTTCTCAATCCCGCCTTCGAGCCGTCGATTGATGCCTCCATTCTAGAAGCGACCATTGCATACCCCGCGCAGAAGGCTTTCGTGAGCTACAAGATAAATGACCACGGGCTTCTGCCACCTGGCGAAAGGGCAATCGCACACCGGCATTTTAGGAGGCTTGGCCTTGCCGGTCGTTATCAGAGGCGAGCGCATGGATTTCTCGCGTCGTTGAAGTTGGGGTTGGCCGGCAAGTCCTTGGCAGTCAAACAACAGACGCTTCAAAGGAAGGTCGATGTTGCTCATGAGGGCAGGCCGCTAAACGACTGGGAGGCTGCTTTGGCGCAGGCAATCCAAACGGACTTTCAGGCGATGCTCAGTTGGCTAGATGGCCCATTGTGATCGCGGTCCGCCGTTAGTAACGCCTTATCAGATAGTACAAAGTTAGGTTGAAGTGCGACTGAACGATATTATTTCACGATGTCCGTCTGCGACGAGGAGCGCCTAAGATTATTAAATGACTGGATTTTTTATCGGGACTCTAGATTTCACCAAAGCCATTGCAGTTCTTAGCCTATTCATAAGCATCGCAAGCCTGTCGCTTGGCCTAGTCAACGCCTATATCGCATGGCAAAATAGAAACCTCGCTCTCAGACAAGACGCTCGAAAGCGCCCGGCTCTCACGTGCTACCTGAGCCATGGCTTCCATAAAACAGATGAATCGGGACGAGCGTTCAGCCTACTCGTGCAGGTGCGAAATCCAAGCGACAGCAACAACGCGGTCGCTGATGCCGAGTTGGTCATTCGCTATCTCACATCGGAGCGCGTTCTCATGACGCTGAAGCTTCCAGCTACTCGGGACGGAGCAGGAGGTTTTGTGAGAGGACAGGTCGACGTACTGTCGCTTCCGGCGAAAGTGCCGGCTCATGAAATCGTCTCGGGATGGTTGCATTTCCTGGCCCCGGAGGACCTTCTTTTGGGAAGGGTGATCGACGGCTACGATCTGGAAATCACCGATACTCATGAAGCGAAAACGATCATTAAGGCCAATCTGATGCAGGAGTACCGAGATGAGGTTAGCTCGCCGCAAATACACGAAGATTGACGTCAGAACCTCTGATCAGGGTAAAATCGTAAAGGTCGTTTCAGATCCTGTTATCGCCACGCCGGGCATCGTCAATGGCAAGCTGATCCCACTGCTTATCTTGGATACAACAGAGCGTCCCGACCTCGTTGAGCTTGTTCGCGTGCATCAAAAATTCGTCGCGGGCGACGTAACTATCCAGTGGGCCCAACTGGAGAGCAGATCGGAGCACATCGCCCTGCTCATTCGTTTTCTGAGACCGACCGAGCGTGTTGCAATCATTGAGTTCGACATTTCAAAGCAGGGAGCTTTGGTCGATCAGATTCTGACTGCTGGCGCGGTCTATCTTCAACCCGGAAAACCCGGCGACAGACTAGTGGATGATTTTGCGGTGCCAAAGGTGATAGTCGAGATCCCCGACACTGGTTTCCGCTCCCATTGGGAAAAGCTCTATCTGAAGATTGTTTCGAGACGATTGCGTAAATCCGGATTGACTAGGCGCGAAGCGCAAAAGGCGGCGTCTGAAATCATCTCGAAGATGCGGGAAATCGGCCGATTTCAGATGACGTTGTAGTAATCCAAGCACAAGCTGGCTCGTGCGAATGAAGAGCTTCCCCTCGTCCATAGCAAGGAAATCGCGCTGCGTGATAGACACCCGCACTCGCTGCCCTTCCACACCGCTCACCCCACCTCACCAAACTCCGCCGCCAGCACCGCATCCTTCAGCGCCCGCGAATATTCATGCTGCGGATCATCCAACACCGTCCGCGCCCGCCCGCGCTCGACGATTTCACCCTTGCGCATGATGATGATGTTGTCGCTGACGTAATAGGCGGTCGCCAGATCATGCGTGATGTAGATGATCGAAAGCCCCAGCTCGGCTTTCAGCCTGCCGAAGAGGTTGACGATCGCCATGCGCAGCGAGGCGTCGACCATGGAAACCGGTTCGTCGGCCACCAGCAGGCGCGGCTCAGGGATCAGCGCGCGGGCGATGGCGACGCGCTGCAGCTGGCCGCCGGAGAGTTCGTGGGGAAAGCGGCCCTTCACCTCTTCCAGCGTCAGGCCGACATGGTGGAGGGCGGTATCGGCCATCTTCTCCACCTCCCGCCGGTCCGGCCGGTTGCCGGAGGCGGAGAAGTTGCGGGCGGTCTCGAAGAGGTAGCGGTCCACCCGCTTCAGCGGGTTGAAGGCTTCGAAGGGGTTCTGCAGCACCGGCTGCACCTCCTTCATGAAGGCCGTGCGTTCGGCCCTGTTGTGGATGGCGACGGTCTTGCCGGCAAATTGCAGCTCGCCTTCGGTCGGTTCGGCCTGGCCGAGGATCATCGCCGCCACCGTCGATTTGCCCGAGCCGGATTCGCCGACAATCGAGAGGATCTCCGGCTCGTCGCCGATTTCGAAGCTGACATCGTTGACGGCGGTGATCAGCCGGCGGCCGAGCATGCCGCCCTGGCGGTAGATTTTCGTCACATGCGAGAGGCTAAGCAGAGTCAAACCTGATCCCCCGTAACCGCAAAACACGCCACCCGCCGCTCCGGCGCGACCGTGACCATGGGCGGAACCTTCTGTGAGCAGATCTCCATGCGCTTCGGGCAGCGCGGGTGAAAGCGGCAGCCCTCCGGCGGCATGGCAAGGTTCGGCGGCCGCCCCTCCAGCGAGGGCCGGGTGGTGGGGTCGCCGATCTTCGGCAGGCTGCCGACAAGGTGCTGGGTATAGGGGTGGAGCGGCAGGCTGAAGAGCTTGGCGGTCGGCGCTTCCTCGACCAGCCGGCCGGCATAGACGATGCCGATGCGGTCGGAGACGGTCGCATGCACGCCCATGTCGTGGGTGACGAACAGGAAGGACGAGCCCATCTCGCGCTGGATATCGCGGATCATCGACAGCACGTCGCGCTGCACGATGACGTCGAGCGCCGTCGTCGGCTCGTCGGCGATGATGAATTCAGGCGTCAGGATGGTGGCGAGCGCAATAGTCATGCGCTGGCGCATGCCGCCGGAGAGTTCGTGCGGATAGGCGTCGAGCAGCTGCGGATCGAGCTTCAGCCGCTCCAGATGGTTCGCCACCTTCTCGAAGAAGATTGATTTGCTCACCTTCATGTGGCGGAAGGCGAAATCGGTGAAGGAATGGCGGATCCGGCGCACCGGATTGAGCACATTCATCGAGCCCTGCATGATGTAGGAGAGATGCTTCCAGCGCAGCGCCACGCGCTCCTCCGGCGTCATCGCATAGAGATCCTGCGTGCCGCCGCCGAAATGGAATTTGACGCTGCCGGAAACGACCCGGAGCGGCGGTCGGATAGCGCCGGCAATGGTCTTGATCAGCGTCGTCTTGCCGCTGCTCGATTCGCCGGCGACGCCATAGACCTCGCCGCGGCGGATCGTCAGGCTGATATCGTCGACGGCGCGCACCTCGCGATCGACGCCATAGAGGAAGGCGCGGTAATAGGCTTTCAGGTTGTCGATTTCGACCAGATTCTCCATGCTAACTTCCCATCCGGTTCAGCCGGCTGCGCGGATCATTGTATTCGTTCATCGACATGGAGAGCAGGAAGAGCGCCAGGAAGAGAATGACGATGACGGCAACGGGGGCGGCCACCCACCACCAGATGCCTGAGATCAGCGCCGAATGCGCATTGGCCCAGTAGATCATCATGCCCATGGTCGGCGTTTCGATGTCGGTGAAGCCGAGCACCGAAAGCGTGATCTCCATGCCGATCGACCAGATCATGTTGTTCATCGTCGTGGCAAAGACGATCGGCAGCACATAGGGCAGGTGCTCCTCGACCAGGATCTTGCGCATCGTCATGCCGGAATAGACGCTCTGGGTGGTAAAGGGCCGGCTCTTCAGGCCGAGCGCCACCGAGCGGATCAACCGCGCATCATAGGACCAGCCGAGCGAGGCCATGATGACGATCAGCGCCACCCAGGTCATGTTGTCCTTCAGCACGAAGTAGAAAAGGATCAGCAGCGGAAATTGCGGGATCACCATGACGCTGTCGTTGATCGCCATCAGCACCCGGTCGACCGCGCCGCCGGCATAACCGGCGACCAGCCCGACCACCAGCGAGATGATGCGCGAGAGAAGCGCGACGCCGATGCCGAAGAACAGCGTGTTGCGCAGCGCCGTCGTCAGCTGCCAGAAAACGTCCTGGCCCCGTGAGGTGGTGCCCAGCCAATATTCGCCGTCCGGCGGCATGTCGGGCGGCAGGAGGTAGATGTCGCTCGCGCCATAGGGCGAGAAATACGACAGGATGACGAAGCCGACGATGACGGCAAAGAGCAGCAGGCCGCAGAGGAATTCCATGTTCTGGCGGGCGAGATCGCGGATGATGGTAAACATGGCCTATTCCACCTTGATGCGCGGATCGATCAGCGGGCTCAGCACGTCGATGATGAAGACGGCGGCGGCGACGCCGACGATCGACAGCGCGCTGAGGCCGAGCACCAGGCTGTAGTCGCCGGCATGCACCGCTTCGATCAGCAGATTGCCGATGCCCGGATAACCGAAGACGATTTCGGTGATGACGGTGCCGTTGAAGATCGCGCCGAGCGACATGGCAAGCCCGGTGAATTGCGGCACCATGGCGTTGCGGGCGATGTAGGAGCGCAGGATCTTTCCCTTCGGCACGCCGCCGAGCTCGGCAAAGACGACATAATCGTCGGTGATGATGTTGGAAACCAGCGCCCGCATGCCGATCAGCCAGCTGCCGGCGCCGACCAGGATCAGCGACAGGGCAGGCAGGATGGAGTGTTTGAGGATATCGAGGACCAGAGCAAAGGAGAGGTCCAGATTGGCGTTCATCTCATAGCCGCCATTGATCGGCAGCACCGGCCAGATGAAGCCGAAGACGATGAGCAGCACGAAGGCGAGGATATAATAGGGAATGGGCAGCAGCGCGATGAAGACCAGGCTGACGGCCTTCAGCACCATGTTCTTGCGGTAATAGCCGGCGAGCGCGCCGATCGCATTGCCGAGCACGAAGGTGATCAGGGTGGCGACCGTCATCAGCCCGATGGTCCAGGGCAGCGAGCGCAGGATGATGGTGGAGACGGGGGTCGGAAAAGCCGAGAGCGAGGGGCCGAGATCGCCGGTCGCCAGCCGCAGCCAGAAGTTCAGATATTGCTGCCAGATCGAGCCCTGCATTCCGTAAAGCTCGCGCAGCGACTGGCGCATCAGCTCGATCGCATTCGGGTCGGACTGACCCATCTGGGTGATGGCGCCTATGCTTTCTTCGACCGGGTCGATCGGGGTCAGGTGGGTGACGAAGAAGGTGATCGTCACGCCGAGAAAGACGACGAGCAGGAACTGACCAAACCGCTTCAGCACAAAGATCAGATAGGACGTCATAAGGCAGTGGTTCCTCTCTGCTTCCCTTCTTGAAAGGATCGACGAGCATGGCAGCTGGGCTCATGCCCGTCGATGAGGGGGCCGGCGCGATGGCTACGCGCCGGCGTTGGGAGGGTTATTGCGTTTGGGCGGGCTTCAGCTTGACCATCATCAGCCTGGAGTTCGCCCAGTTCGGCACCGGATCGGTATAGGGGTCCTTGATCGTCGGATAGCCGGTCCAATAGGTCGTATCCATCGAGGTGAAGACGTTATAGGACATCAGCGGGATCGTCGGCATTTCGCGGGCGACCAGCTTCAGATAATCCTTGCCGAGCTCCATGCCCTTCGGATCGTCGGCGCTGATGCCGCGGATGCTCTCGATGATCTTGTCGAGCTCCGGATTGGACCAGCGCTGCCAGTTGCGCGGCGGCTGAACCTCGCCCTCCTTGGCGACGAACTGCGAGTGCCAGCTGTCGAGGAAGAAGGAAAGGTCGGGATCGCCGCCCCAGGTTTCGACGCTCCAGGCGATCGCCACCTGGAAATCGCCGGGCTGCAGCGCCGTCTGCCAAAGCTTCGCGGCCGGCACGGCTTTGGCGTCGATGCCGAAGGCCGCCCATTGCTGCGCAATCAGCGTGCCGGCGCGGGTGAAGACCGAGCGTGTGTCGCCTTCGACAGTCATCCGGATCTTGAAGGGCTGGCCATCCGGGGTCAGCCATTTGCCGCCGGACTTCTTGAAGCCGGCCTTCTCCAGCAGTTCGCCGGCCGCTTTCGGATCCGGTTTCCACCAGCCATAGCCGAAGGCACCGCTGATCGCTTCCGGATCGGTCGGGATCTGGTCCTTGAACTTCGGCTGCTTGCGCAAGATATCGGCGATCTGCTGCCCGATTGTCGGGTCATAGGGCTTGATCTTGCTCTTGCCGGTATCGATCTCGAAATTCTTCAGCCAGTCCTGCATCGGCGCCTGATAGTCTTTCATCGTCGCCGCCGTCGGCGGCACGCCGAGTGCGGAAAGCGTCGCCGCCCCGCGATAGCTCGCCATGTCGACGGCCTTGATGTCGATCAGGAGCGCCAGCGCCCAGCGCACATCGGCATTGTCGAAGGGCGCTTCCTGGGTGTTGAAGATGACGGCCGGCAGGGTCGGATCCGGATGGGCGAAGGGGAATCCCGGGAACCAGGTCTCGATGGTCTTCGACTTCTCCTTGAGGGTGAACATGCCCTCCGGGGTATTGTCGTGAATGATATCGAGATTGTGCTCGAGCTGGGCGATCGTGCGTTTATCCGGCGGGCCGGGATCGGTATAGGTCACATATTTCGGGGCCGGCTCGCCGAAGCGGGCAAGCGAGGTGCGCTGCCAGTCGTCGCGCTTCTCCCAGGTATACCATTTGCCCTGCGGGTCGTAGGCCTTCAGCTTGTAGGCGCCGAGCGAAACGGGATTGGCGAAATCGTAGCGAAGCGGATCTTCGACCTTCTCGAAGACGTGCTTCGGCATGATCCAGGCGCCGTTCCAGCGCACGGTGAAGATCGCATGGAAGCGCGAATTCGGCTTCTTCAGCTTGAAGACGACAGTCTGCGGATCGGTCGCCTCGACACTTGCCACCTGCACCGAGAAGGCCGCGCTCCAGACCATACCGGGGTGGTCCATCTGCGTCTTGACGGTATAGACGACGTCATCGGCGGTGAATTCGACGCCGTCGCTCCAGTAGAGCCCCTTGCGCAGTTTCACGGTCATTTCGGTGAAGTCGGCATTATATTGCGGCTTGTCGGCGGCGAGCGAATTGTCCCAGGCCGCGCCGCCAAGCCCCTGTTCAGGGTCGATATACCAGAGCGTATCCATCGTCAGCTGCTGCAGGCCGGTGGAAACCCCGCCGCCGCCATTGACCCAGATGTTGAACCAGCCGGGATTCTTGATCGTCCCTTCCGGATTTTCGACGATGAGCGTCTCCTTGCGCGGCAAGGAGGTGTAGTCTTGGGCTCCGGCCACCGCGGTCAGGCCGATCGTGGCCAGCACGAAGCCGAATGCAAACCTCTTCCACTTTTGCATGAACTCCTCCCTTGTAAGCGACAATGCGGCGGCCGCTGAGGCACGCATGGGCATGTCGCGGTTGTCGGTTCGCGAAGCGGGCTTCTGAGCCTTGCGCTTCGGCGAACCATCCTCCGGCTGCCTGCCTCCTCGCAGGGAGCCGATTTCTCAGAGCATGATGCCGAAAAGTGTTAGCGGTTTTCGGACGACATCATGCTCTAACTTTCAATTGAGAACAGGATTCAGATTTAGGCCGTTTAGCCTGAAATCATACTGTTCTCGCGGGGCTTAACCCGGCAGCGGCTGTCACACCGACAGCCGGATGACGTTGTAGGAGAGCGGCTTCAGCGCCGCCCGCACCCGTCCGTCCTCGATCCTTGCGCTCTCGACCTGCACCGGAGCGACCGTCTCCGGCCGCCGCGCGGTGTTGACGGCTTCGAGATCGCCATGGGTCATCTCCACCTGCTCGATCAGGCGGGCGCCGCCGAAACCTTCCAGCCGCACGTCAAGATCGAGCGCCGTTTCCGGATGGCGGTTGACGGCAAAGAAGGTCAGCGACCGGCCGTCTTCGGAATGCACCGCCGAGACGTCGAGATAGGGAACCTCGTTCTCCTCGTCGCTGTCATAGCTCGGGCCGTCGACAACAAGCTGCAGCGCCGTGCCACGGCCATATCGCGAGGCGTAGTAGAAGGGATAATAGATCGTCTGGCGCCAGGCCGCACCGCCATCCTCGGTCATGATAGGGGCGATGACGTTGACGAGCTGGGCGATGCAGGCGATGCGCACGCGGTCGGAGCGGCGGATGAAGGTGTTGAGAATGCCGCCGACCTGCAGCACGTCCTCGAAATTATAGACGTCCTCGAGCAGATGCGGCGCATCCGGCCATTCGTCGCGCGCCAGGATCTCTTTGTCCTGCTGGTTGGAATGATACCAGACGTTCCACTCGTCGAAGGAAATGCCGATCGTCTTCTTCGAGCGCTTTTTCGCCTTGATGTAATCGATCACCCCGCCGATCGTGGTGATGTAGCGGTCGAGCTTGGTCGCCCGGGCGAGGTAGTTCAGCGTGTTCTTCTCGCGGTTGGCGAAATACATATGCAGCGAGATGTAATCGGCGCTGTCATAGCACTGCTCGAGCACCTGGGCTTCCCAATCGGGATAGGTCTTCATGTCGGAATTGGAGGAGCCGCAGACGACGAGTTCGAGCGACTTGTCGAAGCCGCGCATGGCTTTCGCCGTCTCATCCGCCAGCCGGCCATATTCATAGGCCGATTTGTGACCGACCTGCCACGGGCCGTCCATCTCGTTGCCGAGGCACCAGAGTTTGACGTCATGCGGATTGGACCAGCCGTGTTTGCGGCGCAGATCCGACCAGTAGGTGCCGCCGGGATGATTGCAATATTCGAGGAAATTGCGGGCGGCATCGAGGCCGCGGGAGCCGAGATTGACGGCAAGCATCGGCTTGGTATTGGCCTTCTTGCACCAGTCGACGAATTCGTTGACGCCGACCTGGTTGGCCTCGCGGGTGCGCCAGGCAAGATCGAGGCGCACCGGCCGCTCGGAGCGCGGGCCGACGCCGTCTTCCCAATTATAGGCCGAGACGAAATTGCCGCCGGGATAACGGCAGTAGGGCGTGTCGAGCTCACGCACCAGATCGAGCACGTCGCGGCGGAAGCCGTCTTCATCCGCGGTCGGATGTCCGGGCTCGTAGATGCCGCCGTAGATCGCTCTGCCGAGATGCTCGAGAAACGAGCTGTAGAGCCTGGCGTCAATGGTCGCGATGCGAAAATCGCGGTGGGCAACGACATTCGTCTTCAACGGATCCTCCCCGTTTATGTATCAGGATTTTTGTTTTCGTGCCCTTAACTTGATATCAGGAATGTCGTGATGTCAACCGAAAGGCAGATTTAATCATACTTATGCGGATCCGCAAGAAGACCGTTGAAATACAGTCATTTAACTAAGTTTAGCGGCTTCTCAAACTGGAAATAAATACGATTTTCAAATCAGGATATCCGATACTATAAATTCACACATGCAGCCGCATGACGATGTCGCGGCCGTGATTTCCGAAGCCGCGGCCGAAAATATTGACGCCGCCGGTATGGCCGGCATTTTCGGCGATGCCGACGCGCAGCCGGATCGACGAATGCTGGCCAAGCGCCAGATCGCTGAGCGTCACATTCGAGGCCGCCACGCCGTCGATAAAGGTGCCGCGCGTCGAGATCCGCCAGGTCTTCATCATCCCATATTGCGAACCCTCGAGCTTCCACCAGGCCGGCGTGAAGGCGCCGCGCTTGTCGCCGTAATCGCCGGGCGACGTCCAGGTGCCGATCGCCATGCCGTTGACCCAGAGCGTGATGTCGGATGGCCAGTCCGGATTGGTGCCGGGCACCTCCGACGACAGCTCCAGCGAAAATTCGATGGCGCGGATGTCCTTGTTCAACACCTTGGCATTGTTAGGAAATTTATACTCGACATAACCTCTGCCGAACCAGACGAGCCCGGCCTGCATGCGCTGCGGATCGAGGAAATAGTCGGGCACATCGAGCGGGCCGATGACGCTCTCGCTCGAGCAGAGCCCACAGGGCGCATGCACGTCGCAGCTCGTATAGAGCCCGACCGGCATCTCCACCTCGATGATATTGTTCGCCCGCTGCGCCGCACTTTCCTCGAAGCTGATCAGGATCTCGCTATAGACCGCCGAGCAGATCTTCTGGTTCCCCTTGCGCGCCTTGGCCAGCCGCGAATCCACCAGGCCGGCATCTTCCAGGATCTGAATACCGGTGGCGACCGTCGATTGCGGAAGGGAAAGCGCCTGGGCGATGTCGTTGATATTAAGCGGCCCCTTGGCGCAGAGCAGCTTCAAAATCTCGATCCGCGCCGGCGCCGAAAGCGCCCGTATCGCCTCCCCATTCTCGCCGGCGGCGATCGTCAAAAACGAGCGTTCCATCAGTTCCCCATGGTTTCCGATGGAATGATGTATATCGGAAATTATGATACGGCAAGTGGGAGGGAACGGTTTGAACGATTTTGCGATCGGCAAGCAGGTCTGGCATCGGCTGCCGATGTGGAATGTCGAACTCATCGCGCCCCGTCGCGGCGGGCGGGAAGCGCATCGGCGAGGTTGCGCAATACCGGCTCCTTGATCGCAGGTGCCGTATTGCGATGTGCGAAGGTGATCGGCGGGCCACCCGACGGACCCGGTCCTTGTAGAAGATGCTGGTGCGTCCCTGAGATGATCGCACCGATGCCTCGGCTAGGTTGCGGCAGAGAAGCGCTTCATTCGAAGCGGAAGTCGGAAAGGTCGACCGATACGATCAGCGGCGCTGCCAGAGGTGTATTGTTCGAGCCGCGCGGGAAGATGCGCATCCTTGATGGGAGAGAAATTCCGTCGATCTCGACGTAATCGGCGAGATAGCGTGCAGCGGCATTGCGACCTTGGATGTCCACTTCATAGTCATGCCGGACCAAAAGCCCCTGGGGATTGAAGTAGAACGTCTGTTCCCTGCTATGGGTGGCGATATCGTCCGGGAAGCAGACGTGCAGACGGCGCCAGGTCTCTCCGTTTTCCTGCCAGGGCTCGACCTCATCAGAGACGACACCCGGCCGCTTCAGGATGAAGGGTGAGGTCAGATAGGTCCACATTGTGTAACCGGCAAAGTATGCCACTTGTGGATTGCTCCAGTGGGTTTCCATTTCATAACCTTCGAAGGAACTCCGTGGATCGACGAGTTCTTCCACGACGGCCCCGTCAGGAGTCTCTATCGCCACACGGCTCGGTGTGAACACGGAGTGGTTCATGGTCGGGGCAAAGGGCCAATGCGAAACGCGTTCGTCCCTGAGGTCCACGCGAACATGACAATCTTCCAGGACCGTGGGCTTGCCTTTTAGGCCCCAGAGAATGCCCCCCTGATGCAGCTTCGCCGTCAGCGATGAAAAGGCGTTGAAACGGTCGAAGCCGCCGTGCGCCCGGATGGCAAGATCGACGAGATTGGTCATGATATCTTCCTGTCTGTTCTGTCCTTGAATGCTGCCACGGCGGCTTCTGCGATCGCTACATCCTGTTCGATGCGGCCACCGCTAATGCCGACAGCCCTGATGATGCTCTCTCCCGATCGCACCGGAAGCCCGCCGCCGAGAATGACGTATTTGCCGCCGGCCACATTGTTCACGGCGAAGAGAGGCTCTCCAGGCTGGATCATCGGGACGAAGGTTGCTGACGGCGCCTGGAAGGCGCGCGCTGTTTGCGCTTTTCCAACTGCGAGGTCGAAGCCTCCTGGCCATGCATCATCCATCCGCGCGGCGGCGATGAGATTGCCGCCATGGTCGAGGACGGCAATGGTCGCCTTGACGCCAATTTCCCTGGCGCAAGTTTCAGCGGCGGCGATCATGTGTCGCGCGGCGCTTAGTTCAAGAAGCGTCATGTCTAACGGAGCTCAATGTCGGAGATGTCGATGGAGACGACCAGGGGTTCGGCAAGGCTGCTGCCATCCGGCTGGCGTGGATAGATACGGCGTTCGGTGGGCAACCTGATGCCCTGCACCTCGACGTAGCCACCGATGTAATGCGCTCCCGGCGTGTCGCCCGCGATTTCGACGTCGTAGTCGTGCCGCTTCAGAAGACCTGCCTCGTCTACATAGAGCGTTTGGACCGCGCTATGAGTGGCGACCGCGTGCGGAAACGTCACCTTCAGCCGATGCCATGTCTCGCCTTTCTCTTGCCAGTCGCCAGCCTCTTCGCTGGCGACGCCGGGTTCGGCGAGCAGGAAGGGGATGTTGAAATAGGTCCACATCGCAATGCCTGCGAAATATGCGAGCTGCGGTTCCGACCACGGGGTCTCCAGCTTATGACCTGCGAAGGAGCTGCGCGGATCGGAAAGATCCTCCAGAACCTTGCCGGACGAATCCTTGAGTGTAACGCGACCCGGTTCGAAGCGGCTGCTTTTGCCCTCCGGTCCGAACGGCGCATGGGAGGCCCATTCCTCACCAAGGCCGACGGTGACATTGGTCTCGTCGAGCTTGTCGCCGTGACCCTTCAGTCCCCAGAGAGCACCGCCTTGGCTCAGGTGAGCGCGTAGGGTGGAAAACGTCTTCCAGGTCTCGAGACCGCCATGAGCGTCGATGATCTTCTTTGCGAGAGCATTCATTATGGTTTCCTTTCAATTCGATTGTCACGTGTCGAGGAAGGTCTTCACATGCGCGACGAAGGTTTGCGCATATTGGAAGAGGGCGCCGTGCCCGGAATCCGGGTAGATGATCAGGGTGGCGTCGCTCATCGCCTTGAACATCTCGTAGGCATTGACGGATGGAAACATCGTGTCATCGCTGCCATGGACGATAAGCGTCGGCTGTTTGATCGCCTTCAGCAACCCGTGATCGGGATCCTGTTCAGCACACCATGCAATGATCGATCTCGCCTGCGGCTCGCTTATGGCTTCGCCGCTGTCGGGATCGCGGTCCTGCGTTCTGGCCAGCGCTCGGTTGACGAACGCCTCACCTGCGAGCTGGCTTTTCTTCGACGGCGTGAAAAACAGCGGTAGCCGGACATCTCGTGCGTTCTTGGCGAAAGCGCCCTCGACGACCTGCAGAAGATGCTCTTCGCCGCCTCTGGGCGCGCTTCCCGCGACGATCATCTTGCGCACCTTTAACGTGGCGCGCGACGCCATGATCTGGGCGAGAAATCCGCCGAGCGAGAAGCCCAGAAGATCGACCTCGTCGAAGCCCAGAGCTCTTATGAAGGTCTCGGCATCGGCCGCCTGCTGCCCGACATTGTCCGGGACAGTGCCGGAGGAAGCGCCAACACCGGCGTTGTCGAACACGATAATGTTCCGGTCGGTCGCCAACCCGTTGACGACTGCCGGGTCCCAGGAATCAATCGTCCCCGTAAAGTGTTGCAGCAAAATGAGCGGCGTTCCGGTATCCGGGCCGAGACGGCGATAGGCGAAGCGAATTCCGCCTGTTTCGAGATATTCCGTTGGTGCAGTTTCCAGGGAAACAGCCATTTCACTTCCTTTCAGCGTGGAGGATTGGTAGCGGGCGGCGATAGCCCCCGCCGGGATGGGCTCTGCGCCATGGCAGGGCGAGGCTCCTGCATGGCGGCCCATGAAATGTCGTCTCGGAGGAATGGTGCCGGCCCCTTAGCTCGGTCGGCTATCGGCTGACATCGACCAGGGTTCGCCCGCGGACATGGCCTGCCAGCATTTGGCTTACCACCTCGGGCACATCGGCGAGGCCAATCTCGGACACGGTCGAGGC
The DNA here is from genome assembly GCF_900094625.1 of Rhizobium aethiopicum. GTDB lineage: Bacteria > Pseudomonadota > Alphaproteobacteria > Rhizobiales > Rhizobiaceae > Rhizobium > Rhizobium aethiopicum. The sequence continues at coordinate 190,916 of NZ_FMAJ01000006.1, forward strand.
AAGCTTCCCGAGGTCGAGATCGGTGGCAAGGCGCTGCCACGCCCGCTCGCGAACGGCTCGAGGGGCGTATACGGAATCGATGCCTGCCAGCGTTACCCCACGAAGAATGAAGGGAAGCACGCTCGCCGGAAGATCCCTGCCGCCGACAAAACCACAGGTCGTGACAACGCCCGCATAGGCTGTCTGTGCCAGGATGTTTGCCAGCGAGCGCCCACCCACTGCATCGATCGCCCCGGCCCAGCGCTCCGTTGCAATCGGGGGTTCCCCGGCGGAGAGTGTCGACCTGTCGATCAATGAAGTTGCTCCGAGTCCCTTCAGGTAAGGCGCCTCGCTCGGCTTGCCGGTAGAGGCGACCACGCGGTAGCCGAGCTTCGAAAGGAGCGCGATGGCAATCGAACCTACGCCACCGGAGGCGCCGGTAACCAAAATATCGCCCCGCGCAGGCGAGATGCCGCCATGCTCAAGCGCAAGCACGCTTAGTATCGCGGTGAACCCGGCGGTCCCGATCGCCATCGCATCGCGCGTCGAAATCGATTGCGGCAACTTCACGAGCCAGTCGCCGGGAACTCGTGCCCTCTGGGAGAACCCGCCGTGATGCGTCTGGCCGAGGCCCCACCCGGTCGCGACGACCTTGTCGCCGGGTGAATAGCGCGGATCCAGAGAAGTCACGACCGTTCCGGCGAAGTCGATACCGGTTATGAGCGGAAAGGTTTTGATGATATCATGGCCGGCCAGCGCAATGGCGTCCTTGTAGTTCACCGTCGACCACTCGACAGCGACCGAGACCTCGTCCTCGGTCAGGAATTCATCCGAAACCGTCTCTACGGTGGCAGTCATGATATCACCGCTCTGCCTTGCGACAATTGCTTGAAAAGACACTCCGCGCTTCCTCGCTCGTGGACACGGTGCCATTTAAGCCGATCTGGAAGTCGTTGAAAGAATGCACAATTACAGCCTATACTATCATGGATGTAAGTAAGGCGCTGAGAGGCAGCTGAGATGAGACCGAAGCGTTTGGAGCCCAAGAGCGGCTGTGCTGCTGAATTGACGATGTCGGTGATCGGCGGACTTTGGAAGCCCACAATCCTCGTCAACTTGCTCATGGGCAAGAAGCGGTTCATGGAGCTGTGCCGCCTGATACCGGACGCCACGCATCGGGTGTTGACGCTGCAACTGCGTGAGCTCGAAGCCGACGGATTGGTGACACGCCGCGTCTTTGCGGAGGTTCCGCCGCGTGTGGAGTACGAGGCGACCGAGCTGGCAAGATCGGTCGCACCAATTCTGGCGAGTCTGCGCGACTGGGGAAACGCATTCCGAGACAATCAGCAGAGGCTCCCCGAACTTGAACCCTATTGCCCGGCAGAAGAGTTGGAGGCGGCGACCGCCTCGGCAGCAAGCTGACCCGGAAAGGCTCCCGGCTTTTGGGATTTCGATATAGGAGCCTCAAGCCACTCAGACGGAAGACTGATCGAGGACCTCCACCGAATGAAGTGGTGGGACCGAGTCTCACGCAGCTCTCATCGGTCGACCGAACAGAGGCCGACCTTCTGCACGCATTCCAAGGCAAAACCGCTGCGCAATTTTGCGGCGACTGCTTGCCGTCAGCGGCGCAGAAGCGGCCGTAGGGCCGCCTGCGTTTCCTTCAGCAGCGGCAGATAACGCTCCTTCATCTCGGCCGCCGGCACGAGGGCGGCCGGCGCGCCGATATTGATCGCCGCGACCGTTTCGCCGCGGTCGTTTTCAACAGGCACGGCGATCGAGCAGAGGCCGATCTCCAGCTCCTGATCGATGATCGCGTAGCCCTCGGCGCGCACCCGGCGGAATTCTTCGATCAGTTCGTCCGGATCGGTTTTGGTATTGGGTGTGTTCTGCTTCAGCTCGCTCCTGGCGAGGATGGTGCGCGCCTCGGTCTCGGAAAGCGCCGCCAGCAGCACCCGGCCCATCGAAGCGCAATAGGCGGGCAGGCGGCTGCCGGGAGTGAGATTGATCGACATGACCCGGCGCTGCGCGGCGCGGGCGATATAGACGATCTCGGTGCCGTCGAGCACCGAGGCCGAGGCGCTCTGGCCGGCCTGTTCCGAGAGATGATCGAGATGCGGCTGCAACAGCGCCGGCAGCGGTGTGGCCTGGAGATAGGCATGGCCGAGCCGCAGGATCTTCGGCGTCAGCGTGAAGAACTTGCCGTCGTAATCGGCATAACCGAGCTCGGCGAGCGTCAGCAGCGAGCGGCGCACGGTGGCTCGGTCGAGCCCGGTCAGCTTCGAAGCCTCGGCAATCGACAGCCGCTGCCGCGTTTCGCCGAAGGTTTCGATCACTTTCAGGCCGCGGGCAAAGCCGCTGACGAAATCGGTTTCACGCATGGGTTCGGTTCTCCAATCCTGCGCCATTTTGTGCGGTATACGAACAAATGTCAAATAACGCACAAATCATCTTGCCCCGGCGCCAGCCGCGTTTTATTTCTGACGCTGAAGCTGAGGAGATCCCCATGGACAAAACAGTCGCGAGCACGGCCGAGGCCGTCTCCGAGATCGGCGATGGCGCCACCGTCATGATCGGTGGTTTCGGCGGCTCCGGCGCGCCGATCGAGTTGATCCATGCGTTGATCGACAAGGGCCCGAAAAACTTGACTGTCATCAACAACAATGCCGGCAACGGCCGCATCGGCATCGCCGCAATGATTGATGCCGGCCTGGTCCGGAAAATGATCTGCTCCTTCCCGCGCTCCTCCGATCCGCGCGCCTTCACCGACAAATACCTGGCCGGCGAGATCGAACTCGAGCTGGTGCCGCAGGGCACGCTCGCCGAACGCATCCGCGCCGGCGGCGCCGGCATTCCGGCCTTCTACACGCCGACCGGCTACGGCACCGAACTCGCCGAGGGCAAGGTCATCGCCGAATTCGACGGCCGCCATTATGTGCAGGAGCGCTGGCTGAAGGCCGACTTCGCCATCGTCAAGGCAGCGGTCGGTGACAGCCACGGCAACCTCACCTACAACAAGGCCGGCCGCAATTTTAATCCGCTGATGTGCATGGCGGCCGCCAAGACGATCGTCCAGGTCTCCTCGATCGTGCCGGCCGGCGGCATCGATCCCGAGCATGTGGTGACGCCCGGCATCTTCGTCGACCGTCTCGTCGCCGTCCCCGATCCGCAGCAGGAAGAAGAGCTCATCCGAGCCGGAGTGGCCTACGTATGATCGATTTCAGGGACGACATCAAACTTTCCAATGCGCAGATCGCCTGGCGCGCCGCCCAGGACATTGCCGACGGCGCCTATGTCAATCTCGGCATCGGCTTTCCCGAAATGGTCGCCCGCTACCAGCCGCCCGGCCGCCAGGCGATCTTCCATACGGAAAACGGCATCCTCAATTTCGGCGAGCCGCCAGCGGAAGGCGACGAGGACTGGGATCTGATCAATGCCGGCAAGAAGGCGGTGACGCTGAAGCCGGGGGCGGCCTTCTTCCACCATGCCGACAGCTTCGCGATGGTGCGCGGCGGACACCTCGACGTCGCCATCCTCGGCGCCTATCAGGTCGCGGAGAATGGCGATCTCGCCAACTGGCGGGTCGGCAGCAAGGGCGTGCCGGCCGTCGGCGGCGCCATGGACCTGGTGCACGGCGCCAAGCAGGTCTGCGTCATCACCGAGCATGTCACGAAGACAGGCGAGCCGAAGCTGGTGGAGAGATGCAGCTTCCCGCTGACCGGCGTCGCCTGCATCACCCGGGTCTATACCAGCCACGCCGTGGTCGACATCTTCGAGGGACGCTTCGTCCTGCGCGAGAAGCTTGCCGCCCTGTCGCTGGCGGAATTGCAGGCGATGACCGGGGCGCGACTGAACGTCGATGGGCCGGTGGCCGATCTCGTCGTCCCGAAACTCTAAAGGGAAAGCCATGACCGAAGCCTTCATCTGCGACTATATCAGGACGCCGATCGGCCGCTTCGCCGGCGCGCTCTCTCAGGTTCGCGCCGACGATCTCGGCGCCATCCCGCTGAAGGCGCTGATCGCGCGCAATGGCGGCGTCGATTGGGAAGCGGTCGACGACGTGATCTTCGGCTGCGCCAACCAGGCGGGCGAGGACAATCGCAATGTCGCACGCATGTCGGCGCTGCTCGCCGGCTTGCCAATCGCTGTCCCGGGCACGACGATAAACCGGCTCTGCGGCTCCGGCATGGATGCGGTGATGACGGCGGCGCGGGCGATCCGCGCCGGTGAGGCCGAGCTGATGATCGCGGGCGGTGTCGAGAGCATGTCGCGAGCGCCCTTCGTCATGCCGAAGGCCGAAACGGCGTTTTCACGGGCGGCCGAAATCCACGACACGACGATCGGCTGGCGTTTCGTCAACCCGCTGATGAAGAAGCAATATGGCGTTGATTCCATGCCGGAGACCGGCGAGAACGTCGCCGCGGACTATCATGTCAGCCGCGCCGATCAGGATGACTTTGCTGTGCGCAGCCAGGCGAAGGCGGCGGCCGCGCAGGCGAGCGGACGGCTCGCGAAGGAGATTGCTCCGGTCACCATTCCGCAGCGCAAGGGCGCCCCCCTCGTCGTCGACAAGGACGAGCATCCGCGCGCGACCACGATCGAGGCTCTGGCGAAACTTGGCACACCCTTCAAAAAGGAGGGCGGCACGGTGACGGCGGGCAATGCCTCGGGCGTCAATGACGGGGCGGCGGCGCTGATCGTCGCTTCCGAGGCGGCGGCGCGAAAATACGGCCTGAGGCCGATCGCCCGCATCCTCGGCGGTGCGGCCGCCGCCGTACCACCAAGGGTGATGGGCGTGGGTCCGATCCCGGCCTCGCGCAAGCTGATGGCGCGGCTCGGCATGACACAGGAACAGTTCGACGTGATCGAACTCAACGAGGCCTTTGCCAGCCAGGGACTGGCGGTGCTGCGCGAACTCGGCATTGCCGATGACGACGCCCGCGTGAACCGCAATGGCGGCGCGATCGCGCTCGGCCATCCCTTGGGTATGTCGGGTGCCCGGATCACCGGCACGGCGGCGCTGGAGCTTGCCGAAACCGGTGGACGCTATTCGCTGTCGACCATGTGCATCGGCGTCGGGCAGGGGATTGCGATCGCGCTCGAGAGGGTTTGAGTGCAAAACGGACGCCTGATATCGAGAGGCGCCGCATACGCGAAATCCGATCATTGGAGATGGATTCCGGTTGCGCGCCGATGGGTCATGGGCAGTGGGAAAGCAGGTCCTTTCGGTCTGAAAGTGTAGACACCTTGTAGCGCTTCAGTCCTCGAACACGCTTTCCTGACGCTGTCGCAATGAGTTGAAGACCATTTGCGGGAGCCGTAGTTTAGGATCCTCGGAAAAACGCCGGCTCAACGCATCGAAATCCGCATCTGGATCGGCCGTAATCAAAGCGATCTCGTCAAAGAAATCCAGTTCGGAATGCGAAAGTCTCGCATTTAACGCGGGTTGTGCTCCCCAAACGTCCCAAGGCAGGACTTCGCGACCGTTGAGGGTGGCGAGATCTCGGATCAGGTTACCGGCGATGAACCACAGACCACGAAGCTGCTCAAACTCGATGCCGAACAGATTTGGATCGAGCTCTCCGCTGCGGCATCTGCGCCAGGCCTCGGAAGCGGTCAGGAATTGGGTGCGCGGAACGTCATGGATGTCAAAACCAATTCCGAGATTGCGGATGAAAACCTCGTCGAGCTGGCTGTCCAGCAGGGCCCAGCGCCCATCAGCCGCTTTCCAGTACTCACATACCCAATGATCCTCGAACTTGCCCGGATTGAAGTAGGTGGCGAAACCTCCGCGGCCACGGGCCGGAATTCCGTGCTGCCGAAGGATTGCGACGGACAGCAACATGTAATGGCGGCAGATTCCGACCAGACGCTTCTCTGGCGGCCGGGCGACGGAGAGCGGGCGGTCGTCGAGCACCAGCAACGCATCAAGCATCTTCTCCATCGGCCGGACGTGGCTTTCGCCGCGGCGCGCTTCGGGAACCTTGTAACCATAGAATCGTTCTGCGGCGTGCTCGTAGATAAGCAAAGCCTGCGCCGTGCGGGCAACGCCGGCCGGATCGGACGGCAGTATGTCGAGGAGCGCGGAATGGCGGCCGGGCGCGCTGAAGGCAGAATGCCTTGTATAATGTTCATACTTGCAACGCTGCGCGCCGTCATTGCCTGCGCAAAGGGCGGAAAGGGTCTTGGCGTTCATGATAAACCTCCTGCGGGTGGACTGCCAGTGCGCCTGTTGTGCCATGGCGTCTGAAGGGGTGCTTGATCCTGGTTGCTGACATTTGCGCCGTATTCGCCCTCCGCTCTCCATCTCAGGCCGCATTGCCGGTACAATGGCACTGAGCTTGTGCAGACCCGCGCTGCCGGCAGGGTGCATCGTAACCCGCACTTTATAAATGGCCGCGATCTGAGCGCGCGCGGAACGTTGCGTGCCGCGATCTCCTTCGATAAAAACCCGGCATGCTGATCCGACCCGCAAACGAGGACGACAGAAGCGCGATCTGGCGGATCATCGGCCCGACGATCCGCGCCGGCGAAACCTACGCGCTCGATCGCGATCTTTCCGAAGCCGATGCGCTCGCCTACTGGATGGGAGCGGACCGCGAGACCTTCGTCGCCGAAGAGGATGGCGTCATCCTCGGCACCTATTACATCAAGGCCAATCAGGCCGGCGGCGGGCGGCATGTCTGCAATTGCGGCTACATGACCGATCCCGCCGAGGCGGGCCGCGGCGTTGCCCGTCGGATGCATGAGCATTCGCTCGCGCATGCCCGCCTGCGGGGCTTTCGCGCCATGCAGTTCAACTTCGTCGTCAGCAGCAATCGCCGCGCCGTTGAGCTGTGGCAATCCCTCGGCTTCGACATCGTCGGCCGGCTGCCCGGCGTCTTCCTTCATCCGACTGAGGGCTATGTCGACGCCTTGGTGATGTTCCGCACTCTCTAAACGACAGCAAAAAGATGTGAGGGCGCTGTCGAAATCGCGGCGGCTCGAACGTCTTTAGGACGCGAAGCCCTAATGCGGCGGCGGAGCCGCAGGCGTCGCGATCACTCTGTCGGCATGGAGGTACGAAGCCATGAGTGTTTCCTATCGTTGGGTCATCGTCGCCGTCGGCGCCTTGATGTCGTGCGTTGCTATCGGTGCGATGTTCTCGCTGGCGATTTTCCAGGAGCCGATCGCCACCGCCACCGGCTGGTCTCATGTCGGGATCGCCAGCGCCATGACGCTGAATTTCATCGTCATGGGTCTTGGCGGTTTCCTCTGGGGTGCGGCAAGCGACCGTTTCGGGCCGCGCCTCGTCGTGCTGGTCGGCTCCGTGCTGCTCGGCCTGGCGCTCGTGCTCGCCAGCCGCGCCGCAACACTCATTGAATTCCAGCTGACCTACGGCATCCTCGTCGGCCTGGCCGCCAGCGCCTTCTTCGCGCCGATGATCGCGGCGACCACTGCCTGGTTCGACGTGAACCGCGGTCTCGCCGTCTCGCTCGTTTCGGCCGGCATGGGTGTTGCGCCGATGACCATCTCGCCTTTCGCGCGCTGGCTGATCTCGGCCTATGAATGGCGCCCCGCCATGCTGATCATCGGCATCGCCACCTGGGTACTGCTGGTGCCGGCCGCGCTCCTGGTCCGGCGTCCGCCTGCCGAGAGCGTCGACGCCGGCACCGAGTTTGCCGCGGAAGGCGTCCGCCCGCAGCTGTCGAAAGTCTTCCAGTCGCCGCAATTCATCGTGCTCGGCCTGACCTTCTTTGCCTGCTGCGCGGCCCATTCCGGTCCGATTTTCCATATGGTGAACTATGCGACGATCTGCGGCGTGGCACCGATGGCGGCCGTCAGCATCTACAGCGTCGAGGGGCTGGCGGGCCTCGGCGGCCGGCTGCTCTATGGCAGCCTCGCCGACAGGATGGGGGTGAAGCCGGTATTGGTCGCCGGCCTTCTGGTGCAGGCGGGCGCACTCGCGACCTATCTCTTGGTCAGCGACCTTGCCGAGTTCTATGCGCTCGCCATTGTCTTCGGCAGCGCCTATGGCGGCGTGATGCCGCTCTATGCGGTGCTGGCGCGGGAATATTTCGGCCAGCGCATCATCGGTACCGTCTTGGGGGCCGCGACAATGCTCTCCAGCCTCGGCATGGCCTTCGGCCCCCTGATCGGCGGCTGGATCTTCGACAGTTTCGCCAATTATACCTGGCTGTTCATAGGCTCCGCCATGGTCGGTCTCGGGGCGGCGGCGATCGCGCTCGCTTTCCCGCCTCTCGGTCGCCGGGAGCAGGAGGCGGTCTTGGGCGTATCCTCGTGACGAGGTTGTCCAGTCGGGGAAGTCTACTGCACCAGCCTCAAGAAAAACCGCTCCCCACAAGGGGAGGGACTAACCTGGGCGGACTGTATAGAGCCAAGCAGCAACCTTTCTGCAGATGAAACGGTGAAGTTGAACACAGGGATGCGTCGCTCAAGCCCCTCCCCTTGTGGTAGGGGTATGGGGTGGGTCCCACCAGGTCAGCCGCGGCATTACCCCACGACGCAAATCTCCCGCTTTCGTGCATTGCGCTTCGCCGATTTCGGCTGATAGACTTTCCCCGTCTGTTTCATCACCTATGTCCTTGGTTTCGGAGGCTGTCTTAGCCATGACAGAACTTGCTCAATTGCTCGCATCCATCAAACTGCCGGATCTCTCCGGCAAGGCCGTGCTGATCACCGGTGCCTCGACCGGCATCGGCGCCGCGCTCGCCCGCGCCTTTGCCGCCCAGGGCTCCAAGGTCGGGGTGCATTACAATGCCAGCCGTGAGCCGGCCGAGAAGCTCGCAGAGGAAATCCGGGCTGCCGGCGGCACTGTGCATCTGATCCAGGGCGATGTGTCGAGGGAAGGGGAGACCGAGCGTGTCGTCGAGGAGACGGCGAAGACCTTCGGCCATCTCGATGGCCTCATCAACAATGCCGGCGGCATGCTGGGGCGAAAGCCGACTTCGGAATATACCGACGCCCATTATGCTGCGGTCATGGACCTCAATGCCCGCTCGGTACTGGCGGCGACGCGTGCGGCCCATCCCTGGCTGAAGAAGCAGGGTGGCTTCATCATCAACACCACCTCGATCGCGGCCCGCAACGGCGGCGGCAACGGCGCCATCCTTTACGCCGCGTCCAAGGGCTTTGTCTCGACGATCACCCGCGGCCATGCAAAGGAATTCGTCGCCGACAGGATCCGCGTCAACGCGGTTGCGCCGGGCGTCATCGCCACGCCCTTCCATGAGCGCTATACCGACGGCGAGCAGATGGAGCTGCAGCGCAGGTCGATCCCGATGGGCTTCGTCGGCACATCAGAGGATTGCGTCGGCACCTATCTCTTTCTCGCCTCTCCAACGCTCTCGGGCTATATCACCGGCCAGATCATCGAGGTCAATGGCGGCCAGCTGATGCCATAAACGCTTGCGCCGCCAGGCGACAGCGTCCCCTTCGCCTGGATGAGGGAACTTTCGAACCACCTTCACGTTTCCCGCTTGGTCTTTTCATCAAGTGGGGCGCCATGAGCTTTTCTTTTTCGGAACTCGACTTCCTCAAGCCGGAGCTGGGGGCGGAGTATACGGGTTCCGGTACCCATTTCGCCGTCTTTTCGGCGCATGCGGAACAGATAGAGCTCTGCCTGTTTTCACCCGACGGAAAGGACGAGATCGCCCGACTGCCCCTGCCCAAACGCGAGGGCGACATCTGGTCGGGTTATATTGCCGGTATAGGACCCGGCACCGTATACGGCTATCGCGCCCATGGTCCCTACGATCCCGGCGCCGGCCACCGGTTCAATTCCAACAAGCTTCTGCTCGACCCCTATGCCAAACAGGTGACGGGCGAATTGCGGTGGCACGATGCGCTGTTCGGTTATCGCATCGGCGAAGACGATCTTTCCTTCGATGACCGTGACAGCGCGCCGTTCATGGTCAAGGGGGTCGTGCAGGATCCGGATTTCGACTGGGCGGGTGAAGAGGCGATCCGCCGGCCATGGCCCGATACGATCATCTACGAGGCACATGTCCGTGGCCTGACGATGACCCATCCGAAAGTGCCCGACCGGCTGCGCGGCACTTTTCTCGGCATGTGCAGCGATCCGATCATCGATCATCTCGTCAAGCTCGGCGTCTCGGCGATCGAACTGCTGCCGATCCAGTATTTCCTCGACGACCGCTATCTCCTCGAAAAGAAGCTGAGGAATTATTGGGGCTATCAGACGCTCGGCTTCTTCGCGCCGCAGGCGCGCTACCTCTCGAGTGACAAGATCACAGAGATCAAGACCATGGTGAAGCGGTTCCACGCCGCCGGCATCGAAGTGATCATGGACGTGGTCTACAACCATACGGCCGAAGGCAGCGAAAAAGGGCCGACGCTGTCTTTCCGCGGGCTCGACAATGCGAGCTATTATGTCCTCTCCCCCGACGATCCCCGCCACACCTTCGATACGACAGGCACCGGCAACACGCTGAACGTCGCCAATCCGCTGGTGATGCGCATGGTGCTCGACAGCCTGCGCTATTGGGTCGGTGTCATGCACATCGACGGCTTCCGCTTCGATCTCGCCAGCACGCTGGGCCGGCAGGATATGGAGTTTGACCGTCAGGGCCTGTTCTTCGGCGCCATCCGTCAGGATCCGATCCTGGCCGGCGTCAAGTTGATCGCCGAACCGTGGGATATTGGCGATGGCGGCTATCAGGTCGGCGGCTTCCCGCACCCCTTCCGCGAATGGAACGACAAGTTCCGGGACGACGTTCGGCGTTTTTGGAAGGGCGACGGCGGCATGGTCTCGGAGCTGGCGGCGCGCATAACCGGCTCGGCTTTGCAATTCAATCATTCCGATCGCGGAGCGACCTCCTCGATCAATCTTCTGTCGGCCCATGACGGTTTCACGCTGATGGATACGGTCTCCTTCGACGGCAAGCACAACGAGGCGAACGGCGAGGATAACCGGGACGGCCATTCGGACAATCATTCCGACAATATGGGCGCCGAGGGCGCGACCGATAATGCCGACATCAATGCGGCGCGTGCACGCCGGCGGCGCAACATGATGGCGACGCTGATGCTGTCCCAGGGCGTGCCGATGATCCTTGCCGGAGACGAGCTCGGCAACAGCCAGGGCGGCAACAATAACGCCTATTGCCAGGACAACGAGATCGGCTGGACGTCTTGGGACGGGCTCGACGATCCCTTTCTCGATTTCTGCCGGCAGGCCGTCGCTTTCCGCAAGGCCCATCCGGTCCTGCGTCAGGAGCGGTTCCTGACCGGTGAGACCAGCGAGGACGGGCGCATCGAGATCGCCTGGTACAAGCCGGACGGTAATTTCATGGACGACGGGGCCTGGAACGATGACGGATTGCAGGTGCTGGGCGTCTATTTCTCGAAGAGCGCGCACGCGCTTGATACCGAGAAGATGGATGACCTCTTTCTCGTCTTCAACGCCGGCGGTGATTGCGAAGTTTATCTGCCAGAGGTGAACGGACTGACGCAGTGGTCACGGGTTCTCGACACCGGGGCGGAGACCGGCGCGTTCGAGGTGCACGATCAGGACAATCCCGTCATGGTCTTTACCCAGAGCCTGGCCGTCTTTGCGCCGACAGGCCAGACCCAACCCCCGGAAGGAGCGACCAAGGCCCAGCGCCGCCGGTGGTTTCAGTTCGGCCGCCTTCGCAAATAGCAGGTCGTCAACAGCATGAATGCCGAAACCATCACCGAACTTGGTCTGATCTATGTCAGCGATACCGAACCGGGCATCCGCAGGCGCCGGAAAGGCAAGGGCTTCAGCTATGTGATGCCGGATGGCACGACGCTTTGCGATGAGTTGCAGCGGGCGCGCATCGGCGCGCTGGGCCTGCCGCCGGCCTACGAGAACGTCTGGATCTGCCTTTACGAGAACGGCCATCTGCAGGCGACCGGCGTCGATGCACGCGGACGCAAGCAATACCGCTATCACAAGGATTGGCAATCCTTCCGTAGTGCGGGAAAGTTTTACCAGCTCATCGAATTCGGTCGGGCCCTGCCGAAGATCCGCCGCACCGTCCTGCGCCATCTCGACACCGGCGCCGAGGATGTCCACGGCGTGCTGGCGGCCTTGACGACGCTGCTCGACGAGGCGCATCTGCGGGTCGGCAACCAGGCCTATGTCAGGGAGAACGGCACCTATGGCGCGACGACGCTCTTGAAGCGGCACCTGAAGATCGTCGACGGGAGGATCGAGCTCAAGTTCCGCGCCAAGGGCGGCAAGCGCGTCCAGCGCAGCCTCAAGCATCCCCGGCTGCAGAAAATCCTGGAAGAGATTTCCGACCTGCCCGGCCGGCAGCTCTTTGTCTGGAAGGATGAAAGCGGAGCGCTGAAACCGGTCGATTCCGGTCGGCTGAACGCCTATCTCGCCGAGGTATCGGGCATTCCGATTTCCGCCAAGACGTTCCGAACCTGGGCCGGATCGCTGGCGGCCTTCGGTGTGGCCCGCGAAAGGATCGTTGGCGGCGGCCGGCCGACAGTGAAGGAAATGTCGGAGGCTGCGGCCGAAGCTCTTCACAATACGCCGGCGATTTCACGCTCGAGCTATATTCATCCGGCGATCATCGCGCTCGCTGGCAACGATCATCCTTTAGTCGAGGGCAACGAACCACTGCGGGGCTTGCGAGCCGATGAAAACAGGCTACTTGATTTCCTCACACGCGAGACCGAGGAATGAGCCCCGCAAAGCCGCCGGCAACAGACGTATCCCTGACCCATCCCGATCGGCTTTACTGGCCGGACGAGGGCGTGACCAAGCAGATTCTGGCGGATTATTACGCTGCCGTCTGGAGCTTCATGGCGCCGTATGTTGTCAACCGGCCGCTGGCGCTCCTGCGGCTGCCGGACGGGATAAAGGGCCACCAGAGATTCTTCCAGAAACATGCCTGGAAAGGCATGAACGCCCATATCGACGAGATTTCCGATCCGCAGGATGCGGAGAGCGAAAAGCTGCTGCGCATCTCCGATTTCGACGGGCTTGTGGCGCTGGTGCAATCGGCCGTGCTCGAAATCCACCCCTGGGGTACGACGACGGATCATTGGGAAAGACCCGACATGATCACCATGGACCTCGATCCTGGTGAGGACGTCGCCTGGAGCGCGGTGATTTCAGCAGCGCTTGAAGTGAAGGCGCGGCTGGAAGGCCGCGGGTTTGCCGCCTTCGTCAAGACCTCCGGTGGCAAAGGCCTGCATGTGGTGGCGCCGCTTGCGCCGAGGGCCGGCTGGGCAGAGGTGAAGGCTTTCGCCCATTCGCTTGCCGAACAGATGTCGGCCGATACGCCGGAGAAATATCTGGCAACTGCGGCGAAGGCAAAGCGCGCTGGACATATCTATATCGATTATCTTCGCAACGGCCGCGGCAGCACGGCGGTTGCCCCCTATTCGACGCGGGCCCGACCGGGTGCGCCGGTTTCGATGCCGCTTGACTGGCCTGAGCTGAACGGGCTCAGCGGTCCGGCTGCCTTGACCCTCGCCAACGTGCCCCAACGGCTTCAGACCCGGCCGAGCAATCCTTGGGGCGGTTTCTTCGATGCGGCCGTGCCGTTGGAATGACCCGCCCTTTGTTCATTCCGTTCCGTCGAGTTCGGGATAATGCCTGAAGATCCCATCCTCGTTGAAGGCCAAGCGGCGAGGAGAGGCGAGATAGCGGGCGATGTTCGGCCGCTTCGCCACCGTATCGTGCAGGGCGAGAAGGAGTGGGTAATCGGCCTTGCGCTTCGCCATGGCTTTCGGAAAGGCATAGGTCAGGCCTTCGATGACCTGGAAGAGCGAAAGATCGACATAGGTCAGCGTCCCGCCGACGACATGGTCGGTACCTTTCGGATTTTGCCGCAGGACTCGTTCGAAATAGCCAAGGTATTTCGGAATGCGTTCCCGGATGAAGGCGGCCGATCGGGCTTTCGCCTCCTGCTTCTGCTCCTCGTAGTATCGCGACAAGTCGATCGGGTGGTGCGTGTCGTGCACTTCGGCGACGAAATCGGTGACGGTGAGCTGCAGGCCGTTGGCGACATAGCGAAGGCTTTCGTCCCCCGGCGCCAGGCCGAGCTTCGGTCCGAGATAAAGCAGGATATTGGCGACATGCGGGATGATGACCTCCCCGTCCTTGAGGAAGGGTGGGGCAAAGGGGATGTGCGGTTCGTGTTCGCTTCCGATAATGTCGAACATGGCACCGGTGCCGCGACCGGGCTCACGGACAATATCGACATACTCGGCGCCGGCCTCTTCCAGTGCAAGCCGGACGAATTCGCCGCGGCCCTGGATGCCGTCCCAATAATAAAGCTCATATGCCATTTTCGCTCAATCCTTCGGTTTCCGAAAGAAGTCTTTTCGCAACTCGTCCTTGGCTTCTTCAAGGGTACTGCGCCGTCTTTTCGTCAATTGGTCGCGGCGCGGTTGATGTAGAAGGTCAGCATCGACATGGCCGCTTCAAAGGGGCTCGACTTGCGGCGATGGCTCTCCTCGGCCGAATGTTAGACGGAGCCGGCGATCTTCTTCGGATCGTTCGATTTGAACACAGCTTCCTTCAGGTCCATCGCGTTGCTGTGCTCGCTGACGTCCTGCGGCCATTTCTTCTTCGATTTGGCCATGGCTGAAATCCTTGTGGAGGATACGGCCGCCAAGGTTGTATCCGTTCGCTAGTGGTGGCTGTGGTGTTCGTTGCGCTTGCGTGTCGCAGCCGCCTTCTTGGCGGAGGCGGACCGTTCCTCTTTCGAGCGGGCCGCCGATGCAGCGCCGCCGGCCCGGCCGCCTTTTTTGGAGGATTCATGTGTATCCTTCTTGCCACGGCCGGAACCGGATTTGTTGCCGCCGCCGCTTTCCTTGTTGACCGTCGCCCAGGCACGTCGTTCGGCTTCCTTTTCGGAGACGCCACGCTCCTCATAACCTTCCTCGATATGCTCGGCCTTGCGTTTCTGCTTGTCGGTATAGTCGGATTTGTCTCCTCGCGGCATATTCGCCTCCTGTCGTTTGCAAAGCGATCAAATGCTGTTTGCAAGCAAATTCAACCGGTGCGGAGTGCAAAAGTTCCCTAAAGCTCATTGTCCCGGATTTCGGAACAAAAGCCGGTTTTGTCAGCTCGCTGGAGATTGGTATCCTCGGTGCGGCCGTCGCGTCACATCGGGATGAGCAGCTCCTTGAAGAGCCGCGGCCTGCCTTTGAGCGTGCTGGCGACGATCGGCGAGAATTGTTCCCAGCTATCCACCCAGACCTCCCGAAAGGCTCTCCCGGGTGCGGCGGGATGCCGGTCGGGGAAAGTCCAAGCGCCGCAGCACTTTCTGCCAGAAACGCAGCCCCTCGTTCTTAAAGCACGATCGCTCTGTGAAGCCCGGACAAGTTCAGTTCTCGATCTGCTGCTCTGCGACGACGCTCGCGAGCACCTCGTCGCTGCCGTTAGGGTAGATAGGAAGGTCGAGCGTCACCGCCTCCTTGAACCCATCGCGCTCGATCGTGAAGAACTTGCGGACACGTCCTCCACCGTTCCGCTCGCCGGATGGCTTTGCCACCCTTGTCGAAACAAGACTGCGCTCGAAGCTTGCGGCATCAGTCCCGGCGAACGCCATCGTGCAACTCTCGATTGTCTTCTCGCCGACCATTCCCCTCCCGACGACCAGGGCTTCGAAGGGCGCCTCGCTGCCCGCCCCGATGCTCCAGCCCTCGAATGCCACGGGCTCAGAAAGAGGAAGGATGCTCAGTACCATGTCGGCAGCGAGCGCCGGCCAGTTGTTTCGACGGGCGAGAGCGACGGCGCGATCATATTGCGGCCCGCGGTCAAGGCAGCGGTCGGCGAAGCGGTCGAACGAAGATCGACCGTCGTCCGCAAGGGCGCCGCCGAGAGGCACGAACGCCATCGCCGCGAAAGCAAGCAAAATAGGAAGTCCCTGCATCCCTCTTATCCTCATTGCACTGCCACCCAGTTCGCTATCTCGACCCCGGCGATGGCGACAAGCACAAAGCCGGCCAGACCGCCCGTCGCCCGCGAGACGGAGGCCAGCAATCGCGGATGCTTTCTCATCAGATAGGAGATGCGGTCGCGGAAGACCACGGCGAGAAGAGCGACCGCGGACAAGGTCAGAGCGACGCCCATCATCATGGTGGCGGCAAACAGCAGGCCCGTGACGGCGACCTGGTGGATCATCGCGAACGTCATCACGAACAGGGTGAGCGGGCACGGTACCAGGCCGGCGGCAAATCCCATCAGCAGGCCTTCGCCCTCAGCATGCGCGTGGCCGTGCCTAAAGACGGCGGTCCACACCATCCAGACGCCGATGATGCCGAGCAGCCCGCGGCTGACGACCTCGAGCGCCGGAGAAGATCCAGCGTCGGCGAAGGAATGAGAGACCAAGGGAAGGGCGAACAGCGCGATCACGACCGCCATCGTGACGTGGGTGAAGGATAGCGCAAGAGATACGAGGAGTGCCCGATGTGCCTTCGTCGACGATCCAGCGAGATAGGTGGCGAGCACCGACTTGCTGTGGCCGGGCGTCATGGCATGAACGGCTCCGAAGACTATTCCCATCGGCAGGAATGCCAGGAACGACGCCCAGCCGCCGCCAGCGGCGTAGTCCTTTATATGACCTGCGAAGGTCAGATAGATTTCCCGCTGGATGTCGACGATCTGCTGGAACATCAGGCTATTCCGGTGGTGGCGGCTGCAAGCGCGAGATAGCGTCCGACCTTGGCGACGGTCACCAGCAGCAGAAATGTCGGCAGCGGCTCGCGCAGGAGACCTGCCACAACAGTGATCGGGTCGCCGACGATCGGCAACCAGCTTCCGAGCAGCGACCACTTTCCGAAGCGGCGATACCATAGCTGCGCCCGGTCGAGTGCCACCGGACCGACGGGAAACCAGCGTTTCCCCCGGAAGCGTTCGATGCCGCGACCGAGCAGCCAGTTCGCCAGCGCCCCCAGAACGTTGCCGAGACTGGCGACCGCAACGAGCCAGAAGGCGGAGAACTTCTCGGACAGGAGGAGGCCGACAAGGACGGCTTCCGACTGCATTGGAAGGATCGTCGCAGCTCCAAAAGCCGTCGCGAACAATCCCAAATAGGCCAAAAGGTCGGGCATTCCGTCAGAGATGCTTCGTGATCGTCTTGAACCCGTCGATCGACTGCCGCTTGTCGCGGGGGAGCGCGCCGACGGTCTCCTCGTGGCAATGGTCGAGATGGTCCTGGATCAGTGTTCGCTTGGCGTTGACGATTGCCTTCTCGACAGCAGGCAGTTGCTGCGCAATCTCCAGGCACGGCTTACCGCTCTTAATCATCGCGATGACGCTCTTCGGGTGGCCCTCGGGCCGCGTCAGGCGCTTGACGATCTCCGGATGCGTGTCGTGGGTCTGCGGTTCGGTCATCGTGTCCATGTCTCGAGCCGTCCGAGGGGAAGGCGACCCGACTTTACGCCGACGACCACCTCTGGGACAAGTCAGTGACGGCGGCCTTTCGGCTCCTCCATTCGGAAGGAAGGCCGTCAGTCTCGACGTCCGCCACCAGCTTCAGCCGCGGCAGCGCGGACGGCTAACCTTCCTCAGGCGGTCTGAGGTGCCGGAACTGCCATAACAGCAGCAGGTCATAGGTGATTTTCATTGAGGCGCAGATGAGGAGCGGCCAAGCCCGATAGGATGCAGCAAAGAGAGCGCCCGCGAGTGCAGGGCTGGCCGCCGCTGCCAAACTTCGGGGCACCGACGTGAAGCTTGCGGCCGCGGCCCTCTCCGCCTCGGTGACAACAGCCATCACGTAGGAAGAGCGGGTCGGCACATCCATCTGCGAAAGCGCCGCTCGAATGAGCAGCAATGTGATGGTGAGGGGCAAGGTGGGTGCGAATGCGGCGAGGCCAAGGGCAATGCTGGACGGAATGTGGGTGAACACCATGGTATTGACCAGTCCAACCCGCTTCGACAGCCAGGCGGCGACAGGAAACGAGAACGCCGACAGCACTCCGGTCCAAAAGAAAAACAGTCCGGCCTGGGAGAGCGAAAGATCGAATCGTTCGAACAGCCACAGGGCGAGCAGGGACTGCACCACGAAACCTCCCGCGAAAGCATCAAGACTGAAGAGGGCTGCAAGCTTCAGGACGATGGCGCGTGAAGGTCCGAGTGACGCCGGATTGCCGGCGTCGTGTTTCACCGGGCGAGGCGGTATGCGAGCATAAAAAACGCCACCGAGAATGCCGACGAGCGCATAGGCAATGAACATAAGCTTGATCGAAGTCAGTTGCGATATCCCCAGCCGAGTCATCACGTCGGGCAGCGCCGCGGCGAGCGCGCCGCCGGCGCTTGCGAGCGCCCCGACGAGGCTGTAACGGGCGAACATCCTCGTCCGATCCGCGCTGGCCGCCTCGCGGGCGAGCACCGCATGCTCAAGGGGCACGAAGATGCTCACGCTGCCGGCCGAAGGATTGATGGTGCCGGCAAACGCGACCACCAGCAGCAACCAATAATCGTTGGTCATGGGCACGGCGATACCGGTTGCGACCATCAGGGCAGCGGCCGCCAGAAGCAAGCGGCGGAGATCATGACGCGCACCAAGAAATCCGATGACGATGGTCAGGAGCGCAGAGCCAAAGAGCGACGCCGTGGCGATTACACCAACCTGCAGGGGCGACAGGCCGAGAGCCAGCAAATAGACCGGCAACAGGATGGCGACGAACCCGTCGCCGAAGTCGCGCAAAGAGCGGGCTGCGAAGAGCCATGTGATCGGCTGAATGCTGCGCATTCCTTACCTGCTTCAATTATAGTTCGCGCTCTACACCCAGCCGACGAGCAGACCGTAGAGAAGCCCGAGGATAGCGCAGGCGGCGAGCACCGTCAGCATGCCGACCTTGAAGCGGAACACGGCAATGACGGCCGCCAAGGTCAGGATCAGCGACGGGAGGTTGACGGAACTCAGCATCGGCAGGTCGACGGTCATCCCGAAGCCGCGCGCTTCCTGGAGTTCGCCGAACAGCACATGCAGCGCGAACCACACCGCAAGGTTCAAAATGACCCCGACGACGGCCGCGGTAATTGCCGCCAGCGCTGCGGAGAGCGCCTTGTTGTTGCGCATCGTCTCCATGAACGGCGCGCCCAGGAAAATCCAGAGAAAGCAAGGGACGAAGGTCACCCAGGTGGTCAACAGGCCGCCCAGCGTACCGGCCAGCAACGGATTGAGGAAGCCCGGGGCGCGATAGGCGCCCATGAAACCGACAAACTGCGTCACCATGATCAGCGGGCCCGGCGTCGTCTCTGCCATGCCGAGGCCGTCGAGCATCTCGCCGGGCTTCAGCCAGTGGTATTGTTCCACCGCCTGTTGGGCGACGTAGGACAGGACGGCATAGGCGCCGCCGAACGTGACCATCGCCATTTTCGAGAAGAAGATCGAGATATCGGTGAAGATGTTGCCCTGGCCGAGTAAAAGCAGCAGGGCGAAAACCGGTCCTCCCCAGAGCAGCAAGCCGACCGCAGCCACCTTGAGGGACCAGCTGGCCGGCGGGCGGGCGTGGGCGGGGACGTCTTCGCCGAGAAGACTATCGGCGTCGGCGACCTGTTTGCTTCCGACCTTGCCGTGGCCATTGCCCGCCCGGAACGCTGCCCAGCCGGCCCGGCCACCGACATAGCCCACGACGCCGGCAACCAGGACGACGAGCGGGAAGGGGGCGTGAAACAGGAAGAGAGCAAGGAACGCTGCGACGGCAAGACCAATCATCACATTGTTCCTGAGGGCCCGCCTGCCGATACGCAGGACGGCCTCGAGCACGATCGCCAGCACCGCAGCCTTCAATCCGAAGAACAGCGCCTGGACGGCTCCGACATTGCCCAAAATCGCGTAGATCCAGCTCAGCGCCATAATGACAACGGCGCCTGGCAGCACGAACAAGGTCCCCGCCACCAGTCCGCCTTTGGTCTTGTGCAGCAGCCAGCCGATATAGATCGCAAGCTGTTGCGCCTCCGGGCCTGGCAAAAGCGTGCAATAGTTCAGCGCATGCAGGAACCGCGTCTCGCCGATCCAGCGCTTCTCCTCGACGATAATGCGATGCATCATCGCAATCTGTCCGGCGGGACCGCCGAAGCTCAGGGCGGCCACCCGTGCCCACACGCGCAACGCTTCGGCGAAGGAAATGCCGTGGGAGGGCGCGTCGGGGCTCTGGATCGGGGTGGAGTCGAGATCGATTTTGTTCATGGTGAGTGTCCGTACGTCATCAACGCTTTGCGCGGAAATATTGGTAGAGGTTGTCGAAGACCGGCCCGCCCTGGACGATCCGTTGCTCGTCCTGCGGCTGGGCTGTGCAGATCCCGGAAATCAGGCTGGCAATGCCGCTCGTCTCCTCGCGTCCGAACTTCGCGTCCTTCAGATCGATGTCATGAATGATCTCTGCGATGGCCTGGAGTGCCGGATCCGTGATGCCAGCCTTGGCGAGCAGGACCTCGAAGCTGCAGCGATCACCTTCATGGGTGATCTCGCCCTCGAACATGTCGAAGCGAATCTCGCCGGCATTCGGGATGTATCCCTTGCCCTGCACGAAGCGAATGACCGCATCCGGGTCGATGAAACGGCGGATCAGCCAGCTGCAGGCAATTCGATCGACATGCACACCCTTGCGAGTAATCCATACGCGTCCCTTCAGATCGGCCGCCGTCAGCCGTGTCGTTTTCGGAACCTCGTTGACCATCTCCATGTCCTCTGCAAATCCGCTCTCAAGTTCTGCGACCAAGCTTTCCGCCGAGAGCCGGCCGGTCGCACCGAAGAAATCGATCGCCGCGATATCGGCGAGCCGCTTGCGCAGACGGCCGAGGTGAGAGCGTAGCTCGGCCTTCTCCTCTGTCGTTCCAGTCGCCTCCAACCGTGCTGACAGCGTCCTTGCCTCGTTGGCGATCGCCTCGTAGGCCTCGTCGCGGGCAGCATCGAATAGTGCGCGCGCCTGAGCGTCCGAGAGGCCATCGATCAGGCGCGCCTCGCACACCATCGCTTCGCCACCGCCTTCGACGATCTCCTTCAAAAGCCATTCGAAATCCTCTTGCGTCTCGGCATTTGCCGGCAGCGCATAGACCGTGCTTTTGACGGCGACCGCCCCTATGCGCTGCAGACGGCGCCAGATCTTCACCCGGAAGTAGGCTGGCTTGCTCGGCAGTTGGTGAATCAGAAGCAGCCAGCGTTGCTCAGCCGGTGAGGTGCGGTCGATCATGTTCATACCGTATCATCGAAAATCTAAAAAGCAACACTTGTATCATTCGAGGTTCGGGCGTAGCGTTGTGGCGTCATGTTTCCCCGAGCGAGGACGCGTCATGCACCGGATCATGCCACTACCTTTCAAGCCGCCACGTCTCGACGGGCTCTCCGAGCGGCTGCTGGCCAGCCACTACGAGAACAACTACGGCGGCGCGGTACGACGCCTGAATGCCATCGAGCGCCGGCTCGATGAGCTCGACTGGAGTGCGGCGCCAGTCTTCGACATCAATGGGTTGAAGCGGGAGGAGCTGATTGCGGCCAACTCCGCTATCCTTCACGAGATCTATTTCGACGGGCTCGGTGGATCGGGGGATGCGGCGGGTGATCTCGCCGAAGCGCTGGAACGCGACTTTGGCAGTGTTGCCAATTGGCGCGCCCGCTTCACCGCTTGCGCCAAAGCGCAGGCAGGCGGTTCGGGCTGGACGCTTCTTGCGTGGTCTGAGCGTCATCAGCGCCTCATGATCCAATGGGGAGCTGACCACACCAACTGTCTTGCCGGCAGCGTACCGATCCTGGCGCTCGACATGTATGAGCACGCTTATCATATCGATTTCGGCGCCAAGGCAGGCGCCTATGTCGATGCCTTCATGAAGAACATCCATTGGGAGCGGGTCGGCGGTCGCTTCCGAAGGCTGACCGAGCGGCTATCCGACATTCCTGCGGTTGAAACCGAGGGACGGGACGACGTCGCGCCGGAGGATCTTCTCGTTCGCCTTCAACGGCAGGAGGATCTCGTCGTACTCGACGTCTGCCTCGCCGATGATCTGCCGAAGCGAAGCGACATGCTGCCGGGCGCGATTGCAAGGCTTTACGAGACGATCGCCGGCTGGGCCGACCAACTGCCGCAGGACAAGCCGATCGTCGTCTATTGCATCTACGGCTTTCAGGTCAGCGGCGATGCCGTCGCCGAACTGCGCCGCCACGGCCTGGATGCGCGGGCGCTCGCCGGCGGAATTGCCGCCTGGCATGCGATCGGCGGCCCGACCGTCCCGTTTACAAACGCTGAAAACCCTTGAAGGAGGTAAGTGTGATGAAATGGGTTACTCGCGAACGTCCGGTCATCGACCGTATCGCCTGCCCCTGGCTGATCGCGCGGTTCATCGACAAGGAACCGGAATTCCTGTTCGTGCCGCCGGAACAGGTGCTCAAGGTGGCAGCGGAGACTGGAGCCACGCCTTACGATGTGCCGGGCGTCGAATACACGCATGTAGGCGAGGGTTGCAGTTTCGATAGCTTCGTCGACAAACACGGGTTGGACGGCGATCAGGCAATCGTCACCATCGCTGCCATCGTCCGCGGCGCCGACACCGACCGGCACGACCTGACGCCGCAATCGGCAGGGCTGCTGGCAATATCGATGGGGCTTCGGGACGTGACGCCTGACGATCACGAGGTGCTGAAGCATGGCTTCGTCATTTATGACGCGCTCTATGCGTGGGCTTCGCGGCGCAAAACCGAGATACACAGCTGGCCGCCTGCAATGAAGCCGACTGCAGCCTGAACTCGGCCAAGGGCTCAGCTATCCTCGACCTCTTGCGATAAAAGGGAAAGGGTTCGGTCGAGATATGGTTGCGCCCACACGCCCTGTCCATGGGCCGGGTTGAGAAACATTATTTTCGGTGGAATTTTTGCGACGCTGGGAAGGCGCGGCCAATGTCGAAGGAGGGCAGTTGCAGCGGCGTGCGGGACTCGCGGAAGACCAGTCCGACGAGATTGTCGACGACAAGGATGAACCCCAGCGCCAAGCCGAGATAAAGCAGAGCGGCGATGAGCAGGAGCGATATTTCCATGGCTCACACGATCACGCTGGACGCGCGGCTGCGAACTGCGAGAGGCGTGACAAAGAGCATTTCGATATGGTCGTTCATGGCTGCTTCCCTCGGTTCGCCATAAACAGTTCCGGTATGATCTTGTTCCCGGCCTACGGGCGAAAGTTCAGCCTTTTTCAGAAGCATCAAAGCTCGCAGCGTCATTCGGCCTCTATTGACCCCCAGCGGTGCGGACCACCCGCCTACGTTCTTCCATAAAACACAACTAATTCAATCTTATGACAAAGAACGGCCGAAGGGCGTCGCTACGACGCCCTTTTCATCGATGTCATCGGTCTTCCAATAATCAGGGCGCCGTCTTGCGGCTTGCAGTCCGCTTGGGCGCCGGCGTGACGACGCCGTTGGTCTTGGCGCCTGTTGCGACGCGCTTGGTCGTTGTTTCGGCGCGCTTGGCCTTGGGTTTGGCTTGTTTGCCGTTGGAAGAGGCAGCAGAGCCTTCGAGCGCTTCGCGCTCGTGCCGTGCCTGTTCCCAATGGATGGATTCTCGCCCTGTCGGATAGCCCTCTTCTTCCCAAAGGGCGTATGCACGTTTCTTTATCCACTCTTCCCGAGTTTCTGCCATCGCTGATCTCCAGTCACATTATGCCGTCGTTCGAACGCGATACTGCTTGGATGGTTCCAGAGGAGGGCCGCGGTTTCAAGTGAAATCGAGCTGCAACCGCAAATATTTCGCATTGCAGCATATCAAGGTTGAGAATCGGCACTCAGCAAGGCTGGAATTCCGCCGCCCTGTGCAGATCTGACACGAACGCGCGGCGCTGCCGGTGCTGTTCGGCCTCATCGCGGATCCGCAGGAGATAGGAGGGGTGGATGGTCACCAGAACCGGTGAATGGTTTGCCGGTTGCAGGATATGGCCGCGCTCGGGCGTCAATTTCACCTTCGGTCCGAGCAGCGCATAAAGCGCGCTTGCGCCGAGCGCCACGACGAGTTTCGGCTGCAGGATGTTGAGCTCCGCCCCGAGCCACCAGGCGCAACGCCGGATCTCGCCGGCGTTGGGCTTTGCATGCAGGCGCCGTTTGCCGCGCGGCGTGAACTTGAAGTGCTTGACGGCATTGGTGACGTAGCAGCGTTGACGGTCGAGACCCGCCTCCTCGAGACAGAGGTCGAGCAGATGGCCGGCGGGGCCGACAAAGGGCCTGCCGCTCAGATCTTCCCGGTCACCCGGCTGCTCGCCGACAAGGACAATCTCGGCCTTGCCGGGCCCTTCGCCGAAGACGATCTGCGTGGCATTGCGATAGAGGTCGCAGCGGGTGCAGCCTTCGGCCTGATGCCGCAGTTCGGCAATGCTTTCCGCATCTGCGACCTCGAGCGCCAAGGCGGGACCGACCGTTGCGGCGATGTTCATCATGGCCATCCTCATCTCCTGTTGAGGAATCGATCTCAACCGGGATTGTTCCCGCAAGCCAACCGCCGATGGGGAGACGACCGTCGCGAAAATTTCGCGCCATGGGGGAGGGGCGGCACAATTGAACGCGGCCGTTTCACGGCTATATTGGCCAGCGATGTTCTATCTCCTGTCGACCTACTGGCCGCATATCCTCTTTGTCGTTTCGATCGCCATGGGAGCTGCGGCGGCGATCCATGCCGCCATGACCAAGGAGGAGGTGCGCGCGGCGATCGGCTGGGTCGGCGTCATCATCCTCTCTCCGGTTGTCGGCGCGCTGCTTTATGCGATTGCCGGCATCAACCGCATCCGCCGCAAATCGCTGAGCATCCGCCGCGACGCCCTGCTGCTTGCGCCCGGAACCGACGTATTGGAGAGGTTCGACGCCGACGCCGAGACCGTGATCAGCCAATTCGGCCGCCGCTTTGCGGCGCTGCAGACGCTTGGCGACCGCGTGACACGCAACCCGCTGACATCTGGCAATACGATCGACATGCTGGAGACCGGCGACGAAGCCTATTCCGCGATGAAATCGGCCATCGACGAGGCGAGGCGCAGCATCCTGCTCGAAACCTATATTTTCGACCGCGACGTCATCGGAATTCGCATCGCCGATGCACTGATTGCGGCGGTGAAGCGCGGCGTGACGGTCCGGGTGCTGATCGACGCCGTCGGCGCGCGCTATTCGGTGCCGAGCATTCTCGGCTACCTCAAGGAGGGCGGCGTTACCACCGCCGTCTTCAACGGCAATGTCATCATGGGCTTGCGGCTGCCTTATGCCAATCTGCGCACCCACCGCAAGATCCTGATCGTCGACGGACGCATTGCGCTGACTGGCGGGATGAACATCAGGGCAGGGTTTAGCGAGGAGGCAACGGGCGAGACCTTTGCCCATGATACGCATTTCAGCGTCACCGGCCCCGCCGTCGCAGACCTCTTCGATCTTGCTGCCGAAGACTGGCGGTTCACCACTGACGAATTGTTGACAGACGAGGCATGGCGCATCGAGCCGCCGCAGCGCAACGCCGGCGATCCGATCCTGATGCGTGTTGTCGCCTCGGGGCCAGATCGCAGCCTCGAAACCAACCATAAGATGCTGATGGGCGCCTTTTCCGTGGCGCGCCAATCGATCCGCGTCATGTCTCCCTACTTCCTGCCGGACCGCGAACTGATCAGCGCCCTGGTGACGGCGGCGCGGCGCGGCGTCGAAGTCGATATCGTCGTGCCTGCTGTCAACAATCTCATGCTGGTCGACCGGGCGATGACGGCGCAATTCGATCAGATCCTCAAGAACTATTGCCGTATCTGGCGCTCGACCGGCAGCTTCAGCCATTCGAAGCTTTTGACGATCGACGGCACGTGGGCCTATGTCGGCTCCTCCAATCTCGATCCGCGCTCGCTCAGACTGAATTTCGAGGTCGACCTCGAAGTGCTGAACGAGGGCTTTGCCGCCGAGATCGACGAGCATATCGAGGAAACGCTGAAATCGGCAACACTGGTGACGCTTGACGGCTTGCGCGCGCGGCCCTTCCCGGTGCGGCTGATCGAGAAGGTGCTGTGGCTGGGTTCGCCCTATCTCTGACGGATTTTTTGCATTCCGACATGGCAAGTTCCGCGCGCCCGCCTATACTGCGGAGTGAGTAGCCTTTTTGATCAACGGAACAAGTGCGCCGCCCGATGCACGCCAGGAAAGACAGTCTTCCCGCCAGCATTCTCGCCTCGATCCGAAGCAGGAAAAAGCGGCTCGACGCGGCGCATATGGAGGCAGGGCCGCGCAGCAGCGGTACGTTGATCGCCTCGTATAACGTACACAAATGCGTCGGTACCGACCGCCGCTTCGATCCGGAGCGCACCAGCCGGGTGATCCATGAAATCGGCGCCGACGTGATCGCGTTGCAGGAGGCCGACACGCGCTTCGGCGAGCGCACCGGCATTCTCGATCTTGGCCGGCTGGAGCGGGAGACGGGGCTGATCCCGGTGCCGGTTGCCGGCATGGCCAAGGCGCACGGCTGGCATGGCAATGTCGTGCTCTTCAAGAAGGGGCTGGTGCATGACGTGCACCAGGTCAAGCTGCCCGGGCTGGAGCCGCGCGGCGCCCTCGTTGCCGAAATCGAGCTCGAAGAGGGCGGGGTGCTGCGCATCATTGCCGCGCATTTCGGCCTGCTGCGCCACAACAGAGCCCAGCAGGCCCACACATTGGTCGAGCTCATCAAGAACAGGCACGAAATGCCGACCATCCTACTCGGCGACCTCAACGAATGGCGGCTCGGCGACCGCTCCTCGCTCAACACCTTCCAATCCGCTTTCGGCGAGCTGCCGCCGGCCGTACCGAGCTTTCCCGCCGGCCTGCCATTGCTCGCGCTCGACCGCATCATCGCCAACCGCAAGGGGATCATCACCGAAGTCGAAGCGCATGATACGCCACTGGCGCGCATCGCCTCCGATCATTTGCCGATCAAGGCGCTTGTCGACCTGAAGCCGGCGGGCGGTTAGCAACATTCATTTGGAGCGGAAAAAACCGACGAGACGGCGAAACCGCTCGGCCCACAGCTGCGGATCGATGATTTCGGGTGAGGAAGGCGCAGTCAGTCGCTCAAGCCGAGGCAAGAGGAACGTAGCCCAATCGTCAAGATCGCTCTTGCTGAAATAAGGCAGCCAGAGGTCGGCGGGGGCCTCCCATTGTCTCGTATTTGCACGCGCGAGATCGCCGAGCTTGACCAAGACGGTTCCGCCGTTGTCTCCGACAACTTCGATTTCCGGATCAGGATCGGGCCTGGGGAGCCGCGCGACGATGTGTTCTTCCAGAGCTTTGCCAACCTCGCGATCCGCCTCGTCCAGGCGGCGAAGTATTCTTGTGTCGCCGGCGGAACCCGAGCCCTCGGCCAGGTTGATCGTAAATTTGGCGCCCATGACGGCGTTCGAATATTGCGAGACCTGCAGCCAACAAACCCT
Source organism: Rhizobium aethiopicum (assembly GCF_900094625.1). Lineage (GTDB taxonomy): Bacteria > Pseudomonadota > Alphaproteobacteria > Rhizobiales > Rhizobiaceae > Rhizobium > Rhizobium aethiopicum. The sequence continues at coordinate 218,261 of NZ_FMAJ01000006.1, forward strand.
TCCGCCCCTGGCAAAGCTGCACTTTCCGGCCGCTTGCGTTTCCCAGCCGAGCTCCCGAAACTTCGGAGCTAGCAGCGACCGCATATGCCGGTGAAAGTCTTTGCTTTTCAGGTAGCCGCGCATGCGTCTGTCTCCGGGGCTGTGCCTCGCGCCGGAACATCTCACGGGGCTTTCAAAGGCACAAGGAAGCTTGCGTGGCAGAAAAGCGTCTATTGGCGCTGACGCCTGAAAGCTATGTGATGCCGCGTTCGGAAGGCTGCCGGCGGCCCCCGCTGTATTCTCGGCATAGCTAATCGTGGAACCGCGCGGCGGCCCTCATTGCGAAATCGAGCTCGAACAGGGCGGGGTGCCGCGCTTTTGAGCAGCAGACCTCTCCTCGGGTTGCGGGACAGATTGCGCTTGTCCCGACCTGCCTCGGTATGTTCTAGGGGTGTTCCGGGGACTTGCACTGGAACCCCACCGGCGGGCATGAAAGCTGAAATGAGCGAAATTGCAGTACGACTGGAAAACGTTACCCGTTGCTTTGGCATCACTGCAGCCGTGCGCGATCTTTCTCTTCATATTCGGCGCGGGGACGCGGTTTCGCTCGTCGGCCATTCGGGTTGCGGCAAGTCTACGCTCCTGCGCATGATCGCCGGTGTCGAAATACCAGAATCTGGCCGCATCTTCCTCGAAGGCCGCGAGGTCGCAAGTTCCGCCAGTTTTGTCGAGCCGGAAGCGCGCGGCGTCGGCTTTGTCTTCCAGGACTATGCTCTCTTCCCGCATCTGACTGTACGCGACAATATCCTCTTCGGTCTCAAGCGACATCCGAAGGGCGAAGCAGCCGCGCGGGCAGAGGAGATGATCAGCAAGGTCGGAATCGAGCATCTAACCCATCGCTATCCGCACACGCTCTCCGGCGGTGAACAGCAGCGTGTCGCGCTAGCCCGCGCCCTGGCGCCCCGGCCGAGTATCGTCCTGATGGACGAGCCCTTTTCCAATCTGGATCAGGGTCTGCGCGGGAAGGTGCGCAGCGACACCTTGAACCTGTTGAGGACACTTGGCACGACCGTGATCATCGTCACGCATGATCCCCAGGAAGCACTTTCCGTCGGCGATCAGGTGGTCCTGATGCGCGCAGGTGAAATCGTCCAGTCCGGCTCAGCCTATGATCTGCACGACCGTCCGACGAATGCCTATGCGGCAGAGTTTTTTTGCGCGTCCAGCAAAGTTCCCGGCGTTTACCGGGGCGGATGGATCGAGACCGCGATCGGCAACTTCGCCTATACGCTCGACCGTCCGCCGGCAAGCTCAGTGACCGTTTATATCCGGCCGCATGCCATTGCGCTGTCACCCGGTTCGGGAATCCCCGCTCGTATCGAGAACCGTGTTTTGCATGGTGAATTCGAGCAGATCACGTTGAAGGTTGATGGCGTCGACGAACCGCTCAAGGCGAGAGCCTTGGAGCGGCTGCCAGTCGACGCCGAGAATATTCAGATCTCAGTCCTCCCCGAGCGGCTGCTGGCTTTTTGACGGCCGACTGCGAGCGCATTCTGCTGACCGCTCATCAACTTTCTGTGATATCTCGCTTGAAGTTCCGGGGTAAACTTGACTTGCAGGGTCATGAACTGCTGCAAGCAATGCGCATTCATTCGCGGAGGGACATAATGAATTCGCGCTCAATCCTCACATCCATGCTGCTTGCCGCTTCGGCGCTGACGTCGCCTTGCATCGCTGCTGCCGCAGAAATCAATCTTTATACGACGAGAGAACCGGCCCTGATTGCACCTCTTCTGGAGGCATTCACCAAATCGACCGGTACGAAGGTCAATACCATTTTCCTGAAGGACGGCCTCGCAGAGCGTGTCGCCTCCGAAGGCGCCAGCTCGCCAGCTGACATCCTGATGGCAGTCGATGCCGGCAATCTTGTCGATCTGGTCGATAAAGGCGTAACGCAGCCGGTCGAATCGTCTGTTCTGAACTCGGCTATCCCGGAACAGCTGCGTGATGCCAAGGGCAACTGGTTTGCACTATCGATGCGCGCCCGCGTGCTCTACGCTGCCAAGGATGTCGACATCAGCACATTCAACTACGAGGAGCTTGCCGATCCCAAATGGAAGGGCAAGATCTGCATACGCTCTGGCCAACACCCCTATAATACGGCACTGTTTGCTGACTACATCGCCCATTATGGCGCGGAAGAGACCGAGAAATGGCTGACGGGTGTCAAGGCCAACCTCGCCCGTAAGGCAGCCGGCGGCGATCGCGATGCGGCTAAGGATATCCTCGGCGGTATTTGCGATATCGGTATCGCCAACTCCTATTATGTTGGGCTTATGCGATCCGGCAAGGGCGGTGAAGAGCAGGTCAAATGGGGCGATGCCATCAAGGTCATCCTGCCAACCTTCAAGGACGGCGGCACGCAAGTGAACATCAGCGGCGCGGCAATCGCCAAGCATTCACCGAACAAGGCTGAAGCCGTCAAACTTCTCGAATATCTCGCCTCCGACGAAGCGCAGAAGATATATGCCGAGGCCAATTACGAATATCCCGTGAAGGCGGGCGTCGCGGCAGATCCGATCATCGCATCCTTCGGCGAACTAAAGATCGACAGCAAGCCCTTGTCCGAAATCGTCAGCCATCGCAAGCAGGCGAGTGAACTCGTGGACAAGGTCGGCTTCGACAACTAAGGACAAGGAAGGCGCCGCTGAGAGGCGCCTTCCTTCCCGAGAATGGATCGAGTGATGTTTCCCAGCCCGGCGCCCGCCCGCTCTGCAAAGCGCCCTGGCAGGGTGTGGCTGACAATTGCCGCTATGATCGCCCTTATCGCCATTCTGCCGATCGGGGGATTGATTCTCGAAGCTTCGAAGGGGTCGGCGGGTCTTTGGGGGCATCTTTTCTCGACCATCCTTCCGGAGGCACTTCTCGACACCGTCATTCTGCTTGCGGGGGTCGGCGTCATCACTGCCGTGGTTGGCACGACGACGGCATGGCTGGTGACGGCTTATGATTTTCCCGGCAGGCATGCGCTGGAATGGATGCTGCTTCTGCCGCTGGCCGTTCCGACTTATATCGTCGCCTATGCCTATCTGGATATACTGCATCCGATCGGTCCAGTGCAGGATGCCGTGCGCTGGCTGCTCGGCTACGAGAGCCCGCGCCAGTTTCGGCTTCCGGACGTCCGTTCCATGGCCGGCTGCATCCTGCTTCTCGGAAGCGTGCTCTACCCCTATGTCTACATCCCCACCCGCGCGATGTTCCTTACCCAATCCGGTAATCTCGTCGATGCCGCACGCACGCTCGGCACAACTCGCCGCGCCGTCTTCTGGCGGGTCGCCCTGCCGCTCGCGCGCCCGGCTGTTGCCGTGGGTATCAGCCTTGCCCTGATGGAAACGTTGAACGATATCGGCGCCGCCGAATTCCTCGGTTTTCGGACAATCACCGTTTCCATCTACACGACGTGGATCACCCGCTCCGATTTATCGGGCGCGTCGCAGATCGCTCTTGCTCTTCTTCTGATCGTCGTCGCGATCGTTGCGCTGGAGCGATGGGCGCGACGCAAGCAGCGCTACGCGATCGATGTACGCCGGATGCGGAATTTCCAACCGCGGCGGGTATCCTTGGGAAAAGGCATACTGCTGTTACTCGGCGGTCTTCTGCCGGTCATCCTAGGCTTCGCCGCGCCCGCGCTCTATCTTTTGATCGAAGCAGCAAAACGCTATCGGTTCGCCGGCATATCCGCTCGCATTGTCGACGAGGCCGTGAACACGCTTGTTATAGCCACCCTGGCGACAATGGCGACCGTCATCCTTGGGCTTCTCGCAGCCTACGCCACCCGCCTGCGCCCCGGCCAGCCGTCCTCCTGGCTCCTGCGCGGTTCCACAATGGGTTATGCCGCTCCCGGGACCGTGGTTGCCATCGGCGTGCTGATCATGCTTGCCGGGCTCGATCAGCTCATCGATCGCGCCGCTATTTCCCTGTTCGGTGTGTCGACCGGCCTGCTCCTCATGGGATCGGGTGCTGCCGTCATATATGCGCTCATCGTTCGGTTTCTGGCGATCTCCGCCGGCGGTATAGAAGCCGGTCTCTCCCGCATTTCCCTCTCGCTCGATCATGCTTCGCGGTCGCTGGGCCAATCCACCGCAGGCACCCTGCGATACGTGCATCTGCCGCTCTCGAAGGCGGCAATCTCGGCTGCCGCCCTGCTGGTCTTCGTCGATTGTGTTAAGGAGCTGCCGGCGACGCTCCTCCTGCGCCCACTCAATGTCGAGACTTTCGCAACTCATCTTTATGGAGAGGCTGCGAGAGGCACTTACGAGGAAGCCTCGATTGCAGCGCTCGCCATCGTGCTGATCGGCATTCTCCCGGCCATCCTACTGTCGCGGATCGGACGTATTCGCTAGCAGGCCGGGTCACGGCCTTCAGGCAAGGCTCGGTCGGAAAACCGCGCACCCTGCTCCGGCGCTTATTGTCGCGAGCAGATACCAAGTGACGGTAAGCCAAGCGATATTTCTGAACTACGGTCAGTCCGCCCCGGGGCGAAGATCCTCACAGAGTAAGTGCGCGGATTTCATTGAGACAAAGGGAGATTGTGGAGGAGCGGGACTAGAAATCAACGTCGCCGGCTTGACGTATCACGCCGTTTGCGAAATGCTAAGATGTCAGACCAATTTCAAAGCCTGGCTGCCTGATAAGAAAATGGGGAACCATGAAGGCAAATCGTAGCGACAGGCCGATGATCCGGCCGCTTCCCGTCATGGACCGCGCACGTCAGGTGACCGATGCGCTGGCGGATTATGTCGAGGAGGCGCGATTGCAGGCTGGCGACCGGCTGCCGGCCGAGCGTGAGCTGATGGCGGCGCTTGCCGTCGGACGTTCGACCATTCGCGAAGCGATCAGGCATTTTCAGGCGCTCGGCGTCATCGAGACGCGCAAGGGCAGCGGCACCTATCTGTTGAAGCCGGTCTCCAGGGCAACGATCCACATGCCGCTGTCTTTCGATGCGGTGCATCTGCGCGACGCGCTGCTGCAGACGCTGGAGGTCCGCCGCGGCATCGAATGCGAGGCGGGCATGGTGGCGGCCAGACGGCGAACCGAGAAGGATCTCGTCGTCATCGAGGAGAAGCTCGACGAGATGGAGCGGGTGCACCTGGAGAAGGGCACATCAGGGCCGGAGGATCTGGCCTTCCATCTCGCCGTCTACGACGCCACCCATAATCCGCTGTTTCGCCAGCTGCTCGAGCAGATGCGCGAGACGTTCGAGCGCTTCTGGGAGCATCCGTTCGATCGGCAGGACTTCGCCCGCCGATCCTTTCCATTTCACCGCACCCTTTTCAACGCGATCGCTGCGCGGGATGCCGAGGCGGCGCGCGCGGAAACATTGAAAATTCTCGATATCGTCGAGGAAGACATCAAGGAAATGTCCAAATGAGCAACGGCGCAGATCCGTTCGATCTTGCTTCCCTCATCACCGCTCACGACGAAGGCAACTTCGCCGACGCCGTCGTGCCGCCGATCTTCCAGACCTCGCTGTTCACCTTCTCCGATTACGACGAGATGATCACCGTCTATCGCGGCGAGAAGGTGCGGCCGACCTATACGCGCGGCCTAAACCCGACGGTGCGCGCTTTCGAGGAAATGCTGGCCAAGCTCGAAGCTGCGGAGGATGCACTCGGTTTTGCAAGCGGCATGGCGGCGATCTCCTCGGCGGTGCTGAGCTTCGTCGAACCCGGCGACCGCATCGTCGCCGTCAAGCATGTCTATCCCGATGCCTTTCGCCTGTTCGGCACCATCCTGAAACGGATGAAGATCGAGGTGACCTATGTCGACGGCCGCGACGAGGAGGCGGTCGCGAGCGCGCTGCCCGGCGCCAAGCTCCTCTATCTGGAAAGCCCGACCAGCTGGGTGATGGAGGCGCATGACGTCGGCGCGCTCGCAGCCCTCGCCAAGCGCCATGGCGTCATCTCGATGATCGACAACAGCTGGGCGAGCCCGGTCTTCCAGCGGCCTTTGACGCTTGGCGTCGATCTCGTCATCCATTCCGCCTCGAAATATCTCGGCGGCCATAGCGATGTGGTGGCGGGCGTCGTCGCCGGCCCGAAGGAAATGATCGCGCGCATCAAGGCCGAGGCCTACCCCTATCTCGGCGGCAAGCTTTCGCCGTTCGACGCCTGGCTGCTGATCCGCGGGTTGCGCACACTGCCGCTGCGCATGAAAGCGCATGAGGCGTCCGCACTTGAAATCGCCAGGCGCCTGCAGAAGCTCGAGGTGGTGGAGGCGGTCTGTCATCCAGGCCTCGCCAATCGTCTGCCTGACGGGCTCAACGGCACCTCGGGCCTGTTCTCGTTCATTTTCCGCGACGGCGTCGATATCCGCGCCTTTGCCGACCATCTCAAGCTGTTCAAACTGGGTGTAAGCTGGGGTGGACATGAAAGCCTGATCGTACCGGGCGAGGTGGTGCTCCAGCAGAAGGCACAGCCGAATTCCGCGCAAACCTTCGGAATTAATGCGCGATCCGTACGCCTCCATGTCGGCCTCGAAGGAACAGAGGCGCTGTGGAGGGACATCGAGGGGGCGCTCGCCGCCTCACAATCCTGAAACCCGAGAGACCAAAAAGGGGGAACTGAGCATGAAAAAACTAATAATCTCGACGCTCTTCGCTTCGATGATGGCGGGTACGGCTTTCGCCGATACGACGCTGAAGCTAGTCGAAGTGATCACCAGCCCGGAGCGCACCGAAACGCTGAAATCGATCATCGGCAAGTTCGAGGCGGCCAATCCCGGCACCAAGGTCGACATCATCTCGCTGCCCTGGAACGAAGCCTTCCAGAAGTTCGCGACCATGGTGTCGGCCGGTGACGTGCCCGATGTCATGGAGATGCCCGATACCTGGCTGTCGCTCTATGCCAATAACGGCATGCTCGAAAGCCTGGAGCCCTATCTCGAAAAATGGGAGCACACCAAGGAGCTGACGCCGCGCGCGCTCGAGCTCGGCCGCGACGTCAAGAACACCGCCTACATGCTGCCATACGGCTTCTATTTGAGGGCGATGTTCTACAACAAGAAGCTGCTTGCCGAGGCTGGTGTCGACGCACCGCCGAAGACGCTGGAGGAGTTTACCGCCGCCTCTGAAAAGGTCTCGAAGCTGCCCGGCAAACACGGCTACTGCATGCGCGGCGGACCCGGCGGCCTCAACGGCTGGATGATCTTTGCCGCCACCATGGCTGGCGACAACAAGTACTTCAAGGAAGACGGCACCTCGACCATGAACAGCGAAGGCTGGGCAAAGGGAATCGAGTGGATGGTCGATCTCTACAAGAAGGGCTATGCGCCGAAGGACAGCGTCAACTGGGGCTTCAACGAAGTCGTCGCCGGCTTCTATTCCGGCACCTGCGCCTTCCTCGACCAGGATCCGGATGCGCTGATCGCCATCGCCGAGCGTATGAAGAAGGAGGATTTCGGTGTAGCGCCGCTGCCGAAGGGTCCCGACGGCAAATCCTTCCCGACCATAGGTTATGGCGGCTGGTCGATGTTTTCGACGAGCGCCAACAAGGATCTTTCCTGGAAGCTGATCGCCACCCTCGAGGGGCCGGAAGGCAATATCGAGTGGAACAAGCGCATCGGCGCCCTGCCGGCCTACACGGCGGCCGAAAAGGATCCCTTCTATGCCGGTGACCAGTTCAAGGGCTGGTTCGAGGAACTGGCAGACCCGAACACGGTGCCAACTGTGATGCCGACCTATCTGGAAGAGTTCGCCTTCTTCAAGGATTCGCTGGCGATCAAGACGTCGCAGCAGGCCCTGCTCGGCGATATCTCGGCGAAGGACCTGGCGGATCAGTGGGCGGATTATCTGACCAAGGCGCAGCAGAAGTTTCTGTCGAAGAAATAAAGATAGAGGGCTTTGAGATTGAAGCCCCCTCATCCAACCCTACGGGCCACCTATGCCTGGGTCGAGCCACTGGTCTCGACCCGTCCTTCGGACCCCCGGGGGAGAAGGGAACGAAGACGTCGCGGCACATTCCCTTCTCCCCAGTGGGGAGAAGGTGCCGGCAGGCGGATGAGGGGGCCTCCGGCCTCCCTACTTAGCCGCATCACCGACCATTCCCAACCGGGTAAGACAAATGGAAACCGCAATCTGATGACCATTTCCGCCGATATGCTCGACATGCGTCGCGACCGCAGGCCGTGGCTGCGTCGCCTTGCCGATGCTTCGGAGCCCTATCTTTACAGCGCTCCGTCGCTGATCCTGATCATCGCTGTGATGCTGGTGCCGCTGACACTCGGGTTGTCCTATGCCTTCCGCGACATCCAGCTGCTCAATCCGTTTTCCGGCGGCTTCATCGGCCTCGAGCATTTCCGCGAACTTGCAAGCGATGCCGCCTTTTACGGCGCGCTGAGGAACACGCTCTGGTGGACCGGCGCCTCCGTCGTATTGCAGTTCGCCTTCGGGCTGATCCTGGCGCTATTGCTCGACAAGCCTTTCCCGGGCCGGGCGATCGCGCAGGCGCTGGTCTTCCTGCCCTGGGCCGTGCCGTCCTTCCTCGCCGGCCTCAACTGGGCCTGGCTGTTCAACCCGGTCATCGGGCCGATCCCGCACTGGCTCTTCGCGCTCGGGCTGATGCATGAGCCGGGCAATATCCTCTCCGATCCCAACTACGCCATGTGGGGACCGATTATCGCCAATGTCTGGTGGGGCATTCCCTTCTTTGCCATCACGCTGCTTGCCGCCCTGCAGGCAATCCCGCGCGATCTGTACGAGGCCGCCTCGATTGACGGCGCCGGCTGGTTCCAGCGTTTCCGCTCGATCACTCTGCCGTTTCTGGCGCCGACGATCGCCATCACCGTGCTCTTGCGCACCGTGTGGATCTCAAATTTCGCCGATCTGATCGTCGTCATGACCAATGGCGGGCCCGCCGACCGCACGCAGATCGTCGCCAGCTACATCTTCACGACGGCGTTCAAGCGGCTCGATTTCGGTTACGCCTCGGCGATTGCACTGGTGCTGCTGGCACTGCTGCTTGCCTATTCGATGCTGATCATCCTGCTGCGGCAGACGCTGCTGAACAAGGATTAAGCCGTTGAGACGATCTCTTCTTCCCACGATCGCGCACCGCCTGGCGATCCTCTGCTACATCGCCTTCGCGCTCTTCCCGCTGTTCTGGCTGCTCAAGGTCTCGGTGACACCGAACGACCTGCTCTATACCGAGGGCGTGCGCATGTGGCCGTCGCGCACGAGCTGGGATCATTATGCCTTCGTGCTGCAGCACAGCGCCTTTCCGACCTTCTTCAAGAACAGCCTGATCGTTTCGGCCTCGACGGCGGTGACGGTGACGATCTGCGCCTCGCTTTCCGGCTACGCGCTGTCGCGCTTCAATTTCCGCGCGAAATACTGGATCGTCGCGCTGATGCTGCTGACCCAGATGTTCCCGCTCGTCATGCTGGTTGCGCCGATCTTCAAGATCCTGTCGCCTTTGCATCTGACCAACAGCCTGACCGGGCTTGTCATCGTCTACACCGCCTTCAACGTGCCCTTCGCCACCTTCCTGATGCAGTCCTTCTTCGACGGCATTCCGAAGGACCTCGAAGAGGCGGCGATGATCGACGGGGCGACACAGTTCACGGCCTTTCGCCAGATCATCCTGCCGCTGACGCTGCCCGGCATCGCCGCGACGCTCGGCTTCGTCTTCACGGCCGCCTGGAGCGAACTGCTCTTCGCGCTGATGCTGATCAACGGCAATGACGCGGCGACTTTCCCGGTCGGGCTTCTCACCTTCGTTTCGAAATTCTCGGTGGATTTCGGGCAGATGATGGCGGCGGGCGTCATGGCGCTCATTCCGGCCGGCCTCTTCTTCCTGCTCATCCAGCGTTATCTCGTCCAGGGCCTGACGGCCGGCGCGGTCAAGGGTTAAACAAATGGCATCGATCGACATCCAGAATATCCGTAAAGCCTATGGCCATGTGCAGGTGCTGCACGGCGTCGATCTCGACATCAGGGATGGCGAATTCGTCGTGCTCGTCGGCCCCTCCGGCTGCGGCAAGTCCACGCTGTTGCGGATGATTGCGGGGTTGGAGGAAGTCACATCAGGCGAGATCCGCATTGCCGGCAGCCGGGTGAACGAGCTGCATCCCAAGGACCGCGACATCGCCATGGTGTTCCAGTCCTATGCGCTTTATCCGCACATGAACGTCGCCGGAAATATGAGCTACAGCCTCAGGCTGCGGAAGACCGCCAAGGAGACGATCACCAGCGCGGTGGCTGTCGCCGCAGCCAAGCTCGGCCTTGACCCGCTGCTCGAACGGAGGCCGAAGGCGCTGTCCGGTGGCCAGCGCCAGCGTGTCGCCATGGGCCGCGCCATCGTGCGCCAGCCGAAGGCTTTCCTGTTCGACGAACCGCTCTCCAATCTCGATGCACGGCTGCGCGAACAGATGCGCGCGGAAATCAAGAAGCTGCACGGTGAGTTGAAGGCGACTTCGATCTACGTGACCCACGATCAGATCGAGGCAATGACGCTGGCGGACCGGATCGTCGCCATGCATGGCGGCGTGGTACAGCAGGTCGGCAGCCCGCTGGAACTTTACGACCGGCCTGCCAATCTGTTCGTTGCCGGTTTCATCGGCTCGCCGGGCATGAACTTCCTGGAAGCCAGCTATACCGCGGGCGGTGTCAGGTTGGAGGATGGGACGGTCGTGCCGCTGGCAAAGCAGCTGCCGCTTGCAGACGGCGCGAAGGTGACGCTCGGCATCCGGCCGGAGCATGTGCTGATGACGAATGACGGGACGGGGCTCGCCACCGATGTGGAACTCGTCGAACCCACCGGATTCGGCATTATCCTCCACCTTGCGCTACATGGCCTGCCGTTCAAGATCTTCACTCTGGACCGCGAAGCGCTGAAGGCGGGGCCGAAGGTCAATGTCGCCTTTCCGCACCAATATCTGCATGTGTTCGATGGCGAGGGCCAACGCGTCGATTGAGCAGTCGAGCTCCTCAGGCGCCCCTGTTTGCTGGTTGCTGCCATCGCAAAAAGCACCCGGAGAAAAAAGATCAAACAGATTCAAGGGGATGAACGAGACTCGAAAAACGTGTGAATCATTCTGGTTAAGCTGTTGAAATTTGATTCGTTTTGATTCGGAACCAATCGTAGAGTGATTCGGTTGACTCGCACTGGTTGCGGCAGGAGCGCATACGAAATGGTTGCCCCGAGAGCGAATTGGAAAGGCTTCATCAAGTTCGGGGAGGTGGCCTTCCCGGTGGCCCTCTACACCGCCGCCTCCACATCCGAGCGGATCGCGTTTCACACCCTGAACAGGAAGACCGGCAACCGCGTGCGCCGGGAATTCGTGGACGGCGAGACCGGCGATCCGGTCGAACGCGACGACCAGGTCAAAGGTTTCGAGATCGAAGATGGTCGCTACGTTGTCCTCGAGGCCGAAGAAGTTGCGGCCGCAATTCCCGAAAGCGACAAAACGCTGAAGGTGGAGGCGTTTATTCCTTGTGACGAGGTCGATGACGTCTATTTCGACAAGCCTTATTATCTGGCCCCCGACACCATGGGCAGCGACGCTTTCAAACTCCTGAGAGATGGCATGAAGAAGGCCAAGGTCGCGGCCATCGCCCGGACGGTGCTGTTCCGCCGCCTGCGAACGCTCCTCATCCGCCCCCATGGCAAAGGGCTGGTCGGCTCCACCTTGAACTTCGACTATGAAGTCCGCTCCTCCGAGAAGGCTTTCGAAGAGATGCCGGATCTCAAGATCGAAGGCGAGATGCTGGAGCTTGCCAAGCACATCATCAACACCAAGAAGGGCGAGTTTGAGCCGAAGCAGTTCGACGACCGTTACGAAGCGGCCGTGGCCGAACTGGTGAAGGCCAAGATCGAAGGCCGCAGCCTTCCGAAGAAAAAGGCCGCGCCGGCTGCGAAACCGAACGACCTGTTACAGGCATTGCGCGAAAGCGCCGGCATGGCGACGCCAGCAAAGACGAAGCGCACCGCCGCAAATGTCAATGCCGGCAAAAGCAGGCAGAAGGCCGCGCGTGCATCGGCGCCGAAATCAAGCAGCCCAGGCGGCGCCCGGCAGCGCCGCGCCGGGTGATCGGAGGTTGCCATGGCGATCCGGCCATATTGGAAAGGTTACCTGAAGCTATCGCTCGTCACCTGCCCGGTGCAGATGATGCCGGCCACGTCCGAAAACGAGAAGGTGCGCTTCCATACGCTCAATCGCGCAACCCAAAACCGCGTCATCAGCCACTATGTCGATGCCGTAACCGGCAAGGACGTCAAAGATGAAGACGAAGTGAAAGCCTATCAACGTGGCGAGAACGAATATGTCATGCTCGAAGACGAGGAGCTGGAAAACGTAGCGCTTGAAAGCACCAAGACGATCGACATCGAGGTCTTTACGCCGCGCAACAGCGTCGAATGGATCTGGCTCGACACGCCCTACTATCTCTCACCCGACGATCCGGTCGGCCAAGAGGCATTCTCGGTGATCCGCGATGCGATGGCGGCCGAGGACATGGTCGGCATCTCGCGGCTGGTGATTGCGCGCCGCGAGCGCGCCGTCATGCTGGAGCCACGCGGCAAAGGCATCGTCCTTTGGACATTGCGTTATGGTGACGAAGTGCGCGATGCGGAGAGCTATTTCGAACGGGTGGACGATCAACCGGCGGACAGCCAGATGATGCCGCTGGTCCAGCAGCTCATCAAGAAGCAGACGCAGCATTGGAACCCGAAGATGGCCTCCGACCCGGTGCAGGACAGGTTGCTCGAGCTTATCGAAGCCAAGAAGAAACAGATGAAAAAACCCGTCAAAGCCAAGGTCAAGGGCAAGGAGAAGGCAGAACCGGCTCCCAGCAACGTCATCAACATCATGGAGGCGCTGCGCAAATCCGTCGATGCCGAGAACCGATCCGGCAGGCATTGAGCGATGACCAGACCACGGCGCCCCTCCGCCCCCTTGCTTCGCGATTCTGGTTCCGCGATACAGTCGCGACCTGTCCGTCGGCGTGATCCCGACCAGCCAAACCTGCCGTTCGATGCAATGCCGTCGAGGGTGGAGCCATGCCTGGCCCTGCTGAAGCAGACGGTGCCGCAAGGGCCGGATTGGCTTTACGAGGTGAAGTGGGACGGCTACCGATTGGCGCTCCACATCGAGCCTAAGGGTATCCGCATTCTCACCCGTGGCGGCCATGACTGGACCCACCGATTTCCAACTATTACCGCAGGGGCAAAAGAGCTCGGTGTATCGAGCTGCATTCTCGACGGGGAAGCCGTCGTCCTCGATGAGGAGGATCGCTCGGACTTCGGAGCTTTGCAGCGCTCACTCGGCGGCAGGGGCGGCAAGCGGATATCAATCGAATCCATCTTCTGCGCCTTCGATCTATTGTACCTCGATGGTCACGACCTGACGCGCACGGAACTATCGGTGCGCCGTCATCTCCTCGAGGATTTGATTCCTGAGACCAGCGATGCTGCCATTCGGTTCTCCCAAGAACTGGATCTCGATAGCGAGGACCTGCTTGAGCACGCATGCCAGCTTGGCTTGGAAGGCATCATCGCAAAGCGCAGGGACAGCCCTTACCGCAGTGGTCGCCTCGGCGATTGGCAGAAGATCAAGTGCGTTCAGAGCGACAGTTTCATGATCGTCGGTTACGAGGAATCCGCCAGCACCCGCGGCGGGCTCGGTAGTCTTTTGCTTGCGGGCCGAAAGGGCAACGGCTGGATCTACGTCGGATCCGTCGGCACCGGGTTCAACCGAACGGAGGCGGAATATTTGCGCAAGACGTTGATCCGCCTCCAAACGAAAAAACCTGTTGTGCCACTGAAAGGAAAGCGCCTTGTCTTTTCCCAGCCGACCCTCATCGCCGAAATCGAGTTTCGCGGCTGGACGCGTGACGGCAGCCTCCGCCACCCCTCATACAAGGGCCTTCGCGAAATTCAGGATAATGCTGCCGTCTTCGATATGACTGATGCCGCTGCGATCACTTGAAGTCGCGTAGGGCGATCAGCCGATCAGGCGGCATGCTTGCCGGTACGGCCGAGCTTCTTGATGGCCTGCTCCAAGGGCCGCTGCCCCTCGCAATAATCCTTCCAGGCGGACGACTTCGATAACAAGGCAGGCACGGTTCGGATGGTGAACCGTTTCGGGTCCAGGTCTGATTTCACCTGCGTCCACGTCAGAGGCATCGAAACCGTCGCTCCTGGGCGGCCTCGAGGAGAAAGCGGGGCCACAGCCGTCGCCATGCGATCGTTGCGCAGGTAATCGAGGAAAATGCGACCGCCCCGCAGGCTCTTGGTCATTTTGATAAGGTAGAGATCGGGGTTGTTCCGGGCCATCTGCTGACAGACGTCGTGAGCGAAGGCCTTTGCTTCGGTCCAAGACAACGGTTTTCGTTTGTTGACCGCGAGCGGGGTTACGACATGCAAGCCCTTGCCGCCGGTCGTCTTGCAGAAACTGATCAATCCGAGGTCTTCCAGCCGCTCGCGCATTTCGCGGGCAGCGGCAACAACCGTGGAAAAGGGAACGTCTGGACCGGGATCGAGATCGAATACCAGGCGACCAGGCACTTCCGGTTGGCCGGGTTCGCAGTTCCATGGATGGAGCTCGACCGCCGCGATCTGGGCGACCGCGGCAAGCCCTTCGATGCGATCGATCTGCAGGTAAGGCTTCTTGTCGCCGAATACCTTGACCAATTCGAGCAGTTTTGATTGCCCCGGCATGGCATGACGTTGGAAGAACTGCTCGCCACCAATTCCATCCGGGGCACGGATGATAGAGCAGGGCCTGCCCTTGAGGTGGTCGATCATCCAGTCGCCGACCGCCTCGTAATAGCGGGCCAATTCTTCCTTTGTTACCGGATCCCGACCGTTAGCATCCGGCCACAATGGTTTGTCCGGGTTGGAAATGAGCACACCCATGACATCGGCCTTCTGACCCTTACGGCGCGCTGTTTTTGATGTGGGCCTCGGAGCCGGCTCCGCAACCTCGGTTGTAGAGGGTCTCAGCGGTCGCTCCGCCTCGACTTCCTTGGCCGGCTTATCTTCGCGCAATCCTTTGAAGGCTGCCTGCCGGACAAGACCATCCGCGGTCCAGCCCTCGAATTCGATCTCCGCGACAAGCTCCGGCTTCACCCAAACCACCTCAGCCTGCTTCTTCGGAGCGCCGATACCTGTGAAAGGCGATGTCGCCATCTCCAGGGCTTTCAGTTTCGGCAGCAGGGCCTCGACCTTCTTGGCGCCGTAGCCGGTTCCGACACGACCGACATAGACAAAATGACCGTTGCTAAAAACGCCAACGAGAAGGGAACGAAACCTGCCGTTGGTCTTGGCATAGGCGCCGATCACCACCTCATGCCCCGCCCGGCATTTCGACTTTGCCCAGGTTTCCGTGCGACCGGACTGATAAGCGGCATCTGCCTGTTTCGACACAATGCCTTCCAGTGATAGCTTGCATGCCGACCTGAGGACGGCGTCACCGCCGCCGGTAAAATGCTCGACGTAGCGGATAAGCGGATCGTTGCCGGCGTCCGTGAGGAGTTCCTGCAATCGCGTCTTTCGCTCGATGAGGGGTTTGAGGCGGAAATCCTCACCGCCGTCGTAAAGCAGGTCGAAGGCGAAGTAGACGAGGCCGCCGGTCTTGCCCTCCGACAGCGCGGCCTGCAGCGCGGCAAAATCCGGCGCACCGTGCTCGTCGAGAGCGCAAATCTCACCATCAAGGATACAATCAGGAAGCGCTGACGCCGCCCCGGCGATTTCCGGGTACTTGGCCGTCCAGTCGAGACCTTTCCTGGTTTTCAGCGTCGCTTCGCCCTCGAGCACGCGCATCTGAATGCGGTATCCATCGAACTTGATCTCGTGGATCCAGCCGTCCCCGCCGGGTGGCCGCTCCAGCTTCTCGCAAAGCTGCGGCGCGATAAAATCGGGAAGATCAACCGCCGTAGCAGTGGCGGGCTTTCCGCCTCTCGCCTCCTGCCGTTCCTCGGCAGCCAGTCCGTGATTGCTGTCCCAAACGGCGTCGGCCTGGACCTCGCCGCCTTCCACCATGAAGGGTTTTGGCTTTCGCCCCTTGCCGGCTGCGATCATTTCCATGCTGCGGCCCGACGCTACAGAGGTGATGTTTTCTTCCAGGATAGCAGCACCGTTCTCCTCGACGGAGAACTCGTCATGATGCTTGATCAACAGCCAGTTGGTACGCTTGCTGCGCTCGCGATCGTTGCGCATGCGCACAAGCACGAAGCTCCCGTGCAAACGCTCGCCCTCGAGGGTGAACTTGAAATCGCCCTTGCGAAGCGCCTCTTCGGGGCTCTTCCTCCCCTCCGGCTCCCAATAGCCGCGATCCCACAGCATGACCGTGCCGCCGCCATACTGGCCTTTCGGAATAGTGCCTTCGAAGTCGCCATAATCGAGGGGATGATCTTCGACCTCAACCGCAAGGCGCTTGTCCTGTGGATCGAGCGATGGACCTTTGGTGACAGCCCAGCTCTTGAACACGCCGTCGAGCTCGAGCCGCAGGTCGTAGTGCAGACGCGTCGCATCGTGCTTCTGAATGACAAAGCGGCGGCGGTTGCTCTTTTTGATGCGCCGCTCACCGCTGGGCTCAGCGGTCTTCTCAAAATCGCGTTTTGATCGGTAGCTCGTTAGCTTGTCGCTGGCCATGGCTGTTCCCGGAGCGTTCGGTCGTCAAACGAAATAGCGGTTATCGTTGTTCCAGCCGCGGGCAGCGTTCCCGTTTGAGTTGGCACGACAGCAACTGTCCCCACCAATTGTATGATCGCGTACCTGATGAGCGCGAAGCTACATTCTGTAACAGAACAGGCATTGGCCGGAAACAGATGTGATACATCGACCGCCTAGCACTCCGATCGCGAGAAAGTCGCAGAACGCCAAGCGAAGGAGGCTATCCCATGACCGCTAGTGCCAATTTTTCCAAATCCCGCCCGCTGCTCGGGCGTGCGATCGCCATCGCGGTCGGATCGCTGATAACGGTGTCTTACGTGCAGTCCGCACGCGCAGAAGAAGCCCGTGTAACGACTGCTGAGACAAGACCAGCGTCGGATGAGAGTATCCGCCCATTCCGCATCCACGTCGACCAGAGCCAGCTTGATGATCTCAAGCGACGGATTGCAGAGACCCGTTGGCCGGATAAGGAGACTGTCGGAGACATCTCGCAAGGCATCCAGCTGGCGCGCGTCCAGGACCTTGTGCGCTATTGGGGGACCGATTACGACTGGCGCAAAGCCGAAGAACAGCTGAACTCTCTGCCGCAGTTCGTCACGACGATCGACGGCGTCGACATTCAGTTCATTCACGTGCGCTCTCGCCATCCGAATGCTCTCCCGGTCATCCTGACGCATGGGTGGCCGGGCTCGATCTTCGAGTTCATCAAGACCATCGGGCCACTGACCGATCCGACGGCGTATGGTGGCAAGCCGGAAGATGCCTTCGACGTGATTATTCCTTCGATTCCGGGTTACGGCTTTTCCGGCCGGCCGACAGATCAGGGGTGGGGACCCGACCGTGTTGCCCGCGCCTGGGATGTGCTGGTGAAGCGCCTGGGTTACACACGCTATGTTTCGCAGGGTGGCGACCACGGCTCGGTGATCTCAGATGCCTTGGCACGGCAAGCCCCGCAAGGCTTGCTGGCCATCCATTTGAATATGCCGGCGACTGTCCCGGGCGATCTGATGCGGGGGATCAACAGTGGCGACGCGGCCCCTGCCGGACTGTCCCCGGCGGAAAAAGGCGCTTACGACTCTCTCAGCGCCTTTTTCGGCCGGAATGCCGCCTACGGCGCCATGATGGTAACTCGGCCGCAGACGATCGGTTACTCGCTCTCGGATTCGCCGTCGGGTTTGGCGTCGTGGATCTATGAAAAATTCGTCCAATGGAGTGACAGTGACGGTGTTCCCGAACGCGTTCTGACCAGAGACGAAATGCTGAACGACATCACGCTCTACTGGTTGACCAATACCGGCGCGTCGTCTTCGCGCTTCTACTGGGAAAACAACAACAACAACTTCAGTTCGGAGACGCAGAAGACGAGGGACATCAAGATCCCTGTCGGCATCACCGTTTTTCCAAAGGAAATCTACCAGGCGCCGGAGAGCTGGAGCCGACAGGCTTATCCTTCCCTCGTTTACTATCATCAGGTGGAGCGCGGCGGACATTTTGCTGCGTGGGAGCAGCCTCAACTCTTTGCGGAAGAATTGCGGGCTGCGTTCAAATCCGTTCGTTAACTCGGCCTTTTGTGCCGGCGCGGCTCCTCACGGGGCCGCGCGACAGGTATCTCGACGTCCGATTGACATCGGGGCTCCGCCTTTAGCGAAGCGCAGCGACACGCGTGGGTCGCTGCGGGCGGCTGGTGGCCTGCACCTGCCAGGGAGCCACGACTGCCGGCATCCCGGCTTCGACGCACGCGGCCATGAAAGCCTCCCGTGCAATCAACGGCGCAATCACCCGGTTGAGGGCGCCGCGACAGGTCTTGACGGCGCGCTTGTGCCGCTCCCCATGGCCCAACGGCCATTCATTCTCAAGGAAATCCAAGGCCTCATAGACGCCCGTAAAAGTTCGCACCAGGCCGCACTGCAACCTCACCGTCACTGGACGAGTCCAGAGCACATCGTTCAGCGGCATTTTCTTCCTCCTTTCGATGCCAGCTTTGATCCGGCGAAAAATATTGGAAATGGCTGCCGGATGTTCAAGACCGCAGCGATATTCCGTAAATGGCCTACGCTGCCTACAGGAGCAATTCTGCCTGCCGCTGTTGGATGCGTGAAAGGAGCGCAACAGCTCCTCGGCTGGACTCGCCCGGGCGTAGCCCGACCAACCCGGCCCGCCGAATAAGACGGCTGTCATAATGGAATCATTCGCCGAGCCGAAAAATCTTTTGCCGCTTCGCCCAGGGGGGCTATATCCTCGGGTGATCTCACTGGACAGGATTGAAATGACCGACACCGTTCTCGACCGCTTTCTCCGTTATGTCGTGATCGACACTCAATCCGATCCCTCCTCATCGGCGCAACCGACCACAGAAAAACAGAAGGACCTCGGGCGGGTTCTGGTCGACGAACTGCTGAAGATCGGGCTTTCGGACGCCCATCTCGATGAACATGGCTATGTCTATGCCACCATTCCGGCCAATAGCGACAAGACGGTGCCGGTCATCTGTTTCTGCTCGCACATGGATACGGCGCCCGATTTCAGCGGCATGGATGTCAAGCCGCAGGTCGTCAGCAATTATGCCGGCGGCGATATCCGGCTTATCGGCGATTCAAGTCGGGTGATCCGTGTCGCCGAACATCCCGAGCTGAAGAACCAGAGCGGCAACGACATCGTCACGACCGATGGAACGACATTGCTCGGCGCCGACGACAAGGCGGGACTGGCGGAAATCATGACCGCGGCCCAGATTCTGGTCGACAATCCGGATATCCGGCACGGGACGATCAAGATCCTGTTCACGCCCGATGAAGAAGTCGGGCGCGGCGTAAACAAGGTCGACCTCGGCAAGCTCGGTGCGGACTTCGCCTATACGATGGACGGCGAGACGGCGGGTCATATCGAGGATGAAACCTTCTCGGCCGACGGAGTCGAGATCAGCATATCAGGCGTGGCGATCCATCCCGGTTTTGCCAAGGACCGCATGGAAAACGCCATCAAGATCGCCGGCGCCATCATCGACCGGCTACCGAAGAATTTGTCACCGGAGACGACTGAAGGCAAGCAGGGCTTCATCCATCCGGTCGGCGTGACCGGCTCGATGGAGAAGGCGTCGCTGAGCTTCATCATTCGCGATTTCACCGATGAGGGGCTCGTGGAAAAGGAGGCGATGCTGGAGACCATCGTCAAGCAGGTGATGTCAGCCTATCCCGGCTCGACCTATCATTTCCAGGTGACGGAGCAGTATCGCAACATGAAGGCGGTGCTCGACCGTCATCCCGAGATTGTCGAAAACGCGCTTGAGGCCGTGCGCCGTGCCGGCATGACACCGGTGCGCGGCAGCATTCGCGGCGGCACGGACGGCTCGCGGCTCTCCTTCATGGGGCTGCCGTGCCCGAACATCTTTGCCGGCGGCCATGCCTTCCACTCGCCGCTCGAATGGGTGAGCCGCCAGGATATGGAAAAGGCAGTCGCAACGATCGTGGAGCTTGCGAAGATTTGGGAGGAGCGCGCCTAAGGGGCTCTCAGGCTACTGACAAACCACTGCAAAACCGGCGACGCTATCCTCGGCCTTGTGCCGAGGATCTGCGCTGGTCAATTAAGGATCCGAAAATAAATGACTTCCTGTCAAGCAATGCAGTAGTCAGATGCTCGGCACAAGGCCGAGCATGACGGAAGAGACCTTCTCAAAAACTGAGCGCGCTTTGATCTCACGCAAACAGAAACGGCATCAGCCGCCATTGGCCGCGACGCTCCCGCGCAGCATAACGCTGTCATAGGCGGGGCGCGGTGTGGGGATCGCGATCGGCATTCCCGGCTCGGGTTGGGTTGAGGTGACCGGCGAGGGTTCCGGCGCGGTCACCGGCGCAGTAATGTGCATCGGCGCCGTGCTCGCCGTCGACATCGGATCGGGCGCCGGCAGAGGAACGGGAACGGCCGAGGGTATAAGCGTCTCGAACTGCGGCGGCAGCATGCTTTCGCCCGGCACATAATTCATCGCTACCTCATAGGAAGGCAGCGGCGGCGGCGTTTGAAGCATGCCGTTGGAATCGCGCTTCTCGTAGAAGGCGTTGCCGCCGGCGACCGTTACATAATGCATGTTGTTGTAGGGGAATTTCAGCCCGTCGGTGTGGAAGAACATCGCATCCTTCACGGCGGGATGGCGCGCACCCTTGAGGAGGATCGCATCGGCCGCGGTGGCAAGCTGCGGTTCGGCCTGCGGCTTGACTTCCCGCGTCATGACGCCGGGCGCAAACTGCCTTTCCTGGGCGACGACGCCACAGATCGACGGAGGATAGGCGCCTGACGTCAGCCTGTTCATAACGACGGTACCGACAGCGAGATAACCGTTCTCGTCGGAATGCTGCGACTCGAAATACATCGCGCGTTTCAGGCAGTCGCGATCTTTGGCGGTATAATTGAAAGTGACTTTCGCCGCTTGAGCCTGTTTTGTCTTTGCCGGCGTCGTCGCCGGCTTCGGTGTTGTGGTGCAGCCTGCAGCCGCCAGTCCTACGAATAAAACCCCGATCAGGGATTTTCCAAAGGAAATCTCCGCCCTCAACGCCAGGTGCCTCCTATGGGATTAGTCCAGCCCTTTATGATTAATGCGCAAAATCTTTTACTCGTCATATGACCGAAATACAAACAACCTGAGATAACAAATAGCCTGAGGGACTCGCGCCAAATGCGATTCCTGCAATCATCCCTGAGATCGCCGCTGCATAATTCCCAAAAATTAAGGAATCATGCAGCAACTCAACGTGTTACAGCGCACTTTGCGCTCCATCAGCTGCGGAACAGCTTCCAGCGAGTCGGCTTGAACGCCACGCGGTTGCGGTCGAGCCGGTCAGCCTCGCTCGGCGGCAGCTCGATTTCGATATTTGGCCGATCGTTGCCGATATCCAGTTCGATGTGACGGGTGCCGGCGACGCGGCGGCTGGAGACGGGCTGGCCGGCAATGCAGTTTTCGGCTGATTCGCAGAGCCTGACATCATGCGGACGGAAATAGAGCTGCGCGGGTCCGTCCGGCTCGCCTTCGGCATTGAGGCCGAGCGAGCGGCCTTCAAAGCGGATATCGCCCTCGGATATCTCGACCTGCAGGCAGTTCGATTGGCCGATGAAGCCGAAGACGAAGGGCGAGTTCGGATTGTCGTAGACTTCGTCGGGTGTGCCGACCTGCTCGATCGCGCCCTGGCTCATGACGACGACCCGGTCGGCGAGTTCCAGAGCCTCGTCCTGGTCGTGGGTGACAAAAACTGTGGTGTGGCCGGTGCGGTCGTGGATCTCGCGCAGCCATTTGCGCAAGTCCTTGCGCACCTGGGCATCGAGCGCCCCGAAGGGTTCGTCGAGCAGAAGCACGTTCGGCTCGACCGCCATGGCGCGGGCGAGCGCCACGCGCTGGCGCTGACCGCCGGAAAGCTGGGCGGGATAGCGTTTTTCGAGACCGGAAAGCTGCACGAGTTCGAGCAGTTCCAGCGCCCGCCGGCGGATGTCGGCTTTCGCCGGACGCCGCGCACCTTTTCTGACCCTCAGGCCGAAGGAGACGTTGTCGAGCACCGTCATGTAGCGGAAGAGTGCATAATGCTGGAAGACGAAGCCGATATTGCGCTGCTGCACCGATTTCTTCGAGGCATCCTCCTCGCCGAAGAAGATCTGCCCTTCGGTCGGGCTTTCCAGGCCGGCGATCAGCCGCAGCAATGTCGTCTTGCCGGAGCCTGAAGGGCCGAGCAGTGCGATCAGCTCGCCGGAGCGGATGCCGAGCGAGACATCGTGCAGCGCCGGAAAACGCTCGAATTCCTTGCGGATGTTTTGAACACGTACTTCCATTCCAAATCCTTCAGTGCCGCCGGCTGGCGGAGATTTCAGCGCTGTAGCGCATTTCCAGCAGCGTCTTCAAAACAAGAGTGACAAGCGCCAGCAAGGCCAAAAGCGTGGCGACGGCGAAAGCGCCGGTGAAATTATACTCGTTATAGAGAATCTCCACCTGCAGCGGCATGGTGTTCGTCTGGCCGCGAATGTGACCTGAGACCACCGACACGGCGCCGAATTCGCCCATGGCGCGGGCGTTGCAAAGCAGCACGCCGTAGAGCAGGCCCCACTTGATGTTCGGCAGCGTCACGTACCAGAAGGTTTGCCAGCCGCTGGCGCCGAGCGAAAGGGCTGCCTCCTCGTCGGCCGTACCCTGTTCCTGCATCAGCGGGATCAGTTCGCGGGCGACGAAGGGGAAAGTGACGAACATCGTCGCCAGCACCAGTCCGGGCACGGCGAACAGGATCTTGATCTCATAGGCGCTGAGCCATTGGCCGAGCCATGTATTGGCGCCGAACAGAAGTACGAAGACCAGGCCCGATATGACTGGCGAAACCGAAAAAGGCAGGTCGATCAGCGTCGTCAGAAATGCCTTGCCCTTGAACTCGAACTTGGCAATCGCCCATGCGGCGGCGACCCCGAACGCGAGGTTGAGCGGCACGCTGATTCCGGCGACGATCAGTGTCAGGCGGATCGCCGAGAAGGTTTCGGCGTCGCCGAGCGCCTCGAGAAAGGGGCCGGCGCCCTTGCGGAAGGCTTCGACGAAGACGGCGGCGAGCGGCAGAAGCAGGATCAGCAGCAGGAAGACCAGCGAAAGTATGATCAGGCTGTAGCGCGCGATCCGGTGTTCGGTCGTCACCGAACGCAGCTTTTGCGGTTGAACGGTTGCATCAAGCGCCATAGCCATACCTCCGCCTGCTCCAGCTCTGGATGAGATTGATGACCAGCAGCATGGCGAAGGAGATGATCAGCATGATCGCTGCAATGCCGGTCGCCGCCGCATAATTATACTCTTCGAGTTTGATGATGATCAGCAGCGGCGCGATCTCCGATTTGAACGGCAGGTTGCCGGCGATGAAGATGACCGAGCCGTATTCGCCGACGCCGCGGGCAAAGGCGAGCGCAAAGCCGGTGAGCACGGCCGGCGCCAGCCCCGGCAGCAGCACGCGGAAAATCGTCTGCAGGCGGTTGGCGCCGAGCGTTGCCGCAGCCTCCTCCACCTCCTTGTCGATTTCCTCCATGACCGGCTGCACAGTGCGCACCACGAAGGGCAGGCCGACGAAGATCAGCGCCACGACGATGCCGGCCGGGGTGAAGGCGATCTTGATGCCGAGCGGCGTCAGAAACTGGCCGATCCAGCCGTTCGGCGCATAAAGCGTCGTCAGCGCAATGCCGGCAACGGCGGTCGGCAGGGCGAAAGGCAGATCGACCATGGCGTCGATGACGCGCTTGCCGGGGAAACGGTACCGCACCAGCACCCAGGCGAGGATGATGCCGAAGACGGCATTGACGACTGCGGCGAGGAAGGCGCTGCCGAAGCTGATGCGAAGCGCGTTCAGCGTGCGCGGATCGAGCGCGATCGACCAGAATTTCTCCCAGCCGAGCGCGCTCGACCGGACGGCAAGGCCCGAGAGCGGAATGAGGATCAGAAGGGTGAGCCAGGTCAAGGTAAGGCCGAGCGCCATTCCGAAACCCGGAATGACGCTCGGCCGCCTGAACCGCCACCGTGTGGGGCTATGTGCTTTCATGAAATCTATTATTGGGCCGGCTTGTAGATTTGGTCAAATACCCCGCCATCGCCGAAGAATTTCGGCTGCGCTTCTTTCCAGCCGCCGAAATCGTCGATCGTGGCCAGCGTCAGCTTCGGGAAGCGGGCGATATCGGCCGGATCGGCAGATTCCGGCTTGATCGGCCGGTAATAGTGCTTGGCGGCGATCTTCTGGCCCTCATCGGAATAGAGGTAGTTGAGATAGGCTTCGGCGACCTTGCGCGTGCCCTTCTTGTCGACATTGCCGTCGACGATGGCGACCGGTGGGTCGGCGCGGATGGAGAAGGTCGGCGTCACGATCTCGAACTGGTCGGGCCCGAGCTCTTCGAGCGAAAGATAGGCTTCGTTTTCCCAGGCGAGCAGCACGTCGCCGAGGCCGCGCTGGACGAAGGTGGTGGTGGCGCCGCGCGCACCGGTGTCGAGAACGGGAACATGCTGCAGCAGTTTGGCGACATAGTCCTGTGCCTTGGCATCGTCGCCGCCATTCGCCTGCTTGGCCCATGCCCAGGCGGCCAGGAAGTTCCAGCGGGCGCCGCCCGATGTCTTCGGGTTCGGCGTGATCACCTGCACGTCGTCCTTGATCAGGTCGCCCCAATCCTTGATGCCCTTCGGGTTACCCTTGCGGACCAGGAAGACGATGGTCGAGGTGTAGGGCGTCGAATTGTTCGGGAGCTTGGCTTTCCAGTCGACTGGGATCTTGCCGGTCGCCTTGGCGATGGCGTCGATATCGCCTTCGAGGGCAAGCGTCACGACGTCGGCGTCGAGGCCGTCGATGACAGAGCGCGCCTGGGCACCGGAGCCGCCATGCGAGGCCTTGATCGTCACAGCCTCACCATTGTCCTTCTGCCACTTCGCGGCGAAAGCAGCATTGAAATCCTTATATAATTCGCGCGTCGGATCATAGGACACGTTAAGCAGCGTCTGATCCGCGAATGCCGGAGCAACGCTGCCGATCGCGAAGCTGCCTGCCATGACCGCAGCCGTGAGGAGCCGGGTGAGCCGTTGTGTCTGCATGAGAACCCTCCTGTTTCTGTCTTAACTCTATCAAGTCAGTCGTATAATGAAACGAAACGTCTTCCTGTTCTGGCGGGTCTGATAGAATGTCATTCCATTTGAAGGGCGAATTTGAAATGGCCGTGCCGGAGTTGGCCGCGGCCAATCCCGCTGCCGCTCTCTGGCTGCCGCAAAACCGTGTTTTTTTGGCCACAGTTCCTCCACATCAGGCAAGGGCGAGGCAGATTTTCGCCCGGATTTTGCCGCGGTGACACTTGTGGATTCCTATATGGCGGCGGTGCGGTCTTATTCGCCGACCGTTACGTGGGGGCATCCTTGAAATGCGCCTCACATTCCAAACCTGTTAGGGCCATTCAAAATGAATATCAGAGCTATCCTTTTTGCCTCCGTTGCCGCCCTTGCCGCGGCATCCGGAGCCCGCGCTGCCGACGCCATTGTGGCGGCAGAACCCGAGCCCGTGGAATATGTTCGCGTTTGCGACGCCTACGGGACCGGTTATTTTTATATTCCGGGAACGGAAACATGCCTTTCGATCGGCGGTTACATCCGTACCGAAGTGCGCTTCGGCGACAATATCGCCGGTGATTCCGACGTAAACTTCTGGACTCGCGGTCAGGTCACCTTCCAGGCCAAGAACGACACCGAGTTCGGCACGCTCACCGGCGTCATGACGCTGCGCTACAACGTCGACAATGCTTCCGATCAGGAAGCGCTGCTGGATGAGGGTTACCTCGACATCGCCGGCTTCCGCGTTGGTAAGCTCTACAGCTGGTGGGACGATGACATGAGCGGCGAGACCGATACGCTCGCCAGCAACGAGACGACCCACAACTCGATCCGTTATCAGTACGAGAATGGTGCCTTCGCGGCCGGCCTCTCGATCGACGAGCTGGAAGAAGACTACGCCACCAAGCCGGGCGAAGGCCCGAACAACTTCGGCGTCGCAGGCCAGGTCTCCTACAAGGCCGGCGCCATCAGTGCCTACCTGCTTGCCGGCTATGACACCGACACCAGCGAAGTCGCGGTCCGCGGTATCGTATACGCCGACATCGGTCCCGGCACGCTCGGCATCGCCGGCGTCTGGGCAAGCGGCGCCAACTACTACTACGAAGAGTCCGAATGGACGATCGCAGCGGAATACGCCTTGAAGATCAACGAGAAGTGGTCGGTCACCCCCGGCTTCCAGTACTTCGAGAACATTGCGCTCGAGGCTGACGGCAACGGCTTTACCGGCGGCAGCGCCTACACGACTGGTGTGACGATCGACTACCGCATCGTCGAAGACCTGCGTTCGAAGCTCAGCGTGCAATATCACGATGAGGACGAAGGCGACGACGAAGTCTTCGGCTTCCTGCGCTTCCAGCGCGACTTCTAAGTTGGTCTGATTGCAGACGAGCGGGCGCGGCCTTCGGGCCGCGCCTTTTTCATACCCGCGAATCGGCGATGAAGTCGGAATAGAATTCGTCCGCCGTCCGTGCCTTGCGCATGGCCGCGAGCACGCCGTCCGATTGCAGCCGCCGGGCGATGGCAGACAGGACATTCAGATATTCGCCGCGGTTGTTCTCCCCGAAAAGCAGCACGAAGGCGATGTCGGTTGGGATATCGTCGATCGCCTCGAAAGCCAGGGGCTGCGCGAAACGGAGTAGGATGCCGCGCGGGCTCGTCATGCCATCGATGGCGGCATGCGGGATGGCTATGCCGTTGCCGATCCCCGTGGAGCCGAGCCTCTCACGCGCTTCGAGCGCCTTCAGTATAATATGGCTGTCGACGGAGAAGGCCTTGGCGGTCTTGTCGGCGATGATCTGCAGCGCGCGCCATTTCGTCGGTGCGGAGACGCCGATGAAAGTGTGCTCCGGCCGGATGATGTTGGGAAGGTTCATGGCATTCTCGATATAGTGGACTCGATAGGTCGGACAACGGGAGAGGTCAGTCCGGTTCCCTGAGCCGATAGCCGACGCCGGTTTCGGTGGTGATATAGTGCGGCTGGTCAGGGCTCTGCTCAATCTTTTGCCTGAGCTGCCTGATGTAGACACGCAGATATTGCACATCGGCTGCCGGCCCCCATACCTGCTTCAAAAGAAGCTGGTGTGTCAGCACCTTGCCGGCGTGCTGGGCGAGCACGCGCAGGATGTCGTATTCCTTCGGCGACAATTTGATTTCTTCGCCGTCGACCTTGACGATGCGCTTGACGAGATCGACCGACAGCCCGCCGGTCTGGAAGATTGCCTTTTCGCCCTGCTGCTGCAGGCGGTGGCGCAGCGCCACGCGGATGCGGGCGCCAAGTTCGTTGATACCGAACGGCTTGGTGACGTAATCGTCGGCGCCGCTTTCCAGCGCCCTGACGATGCCGGCCTCGTCGGTGCGGCTGGACAGGATGACGACCGGCATCGAAAGCCCCTCCTGGCGCCATGCCTGAAGCAGGTCATGGCCCGACATGTCGGGCAGGCCGAGATCGAGCAAGACGAGGTCGGGCATGTCGCCGGCGACTGCCTGACGGGCGCTCGCGACATTCGGGGCCTCCTGCACTTCATAGCCCTGCGCGGTCAGGCCGACGCGAAGCAGCTTGCGGATCGGCGGCTCGTCGTCGACGACGAGGATTTTGACGGCTGAACCGGTCATTTGAGTTCATCCAGTTTCGGAATATCGTTGGGTTTCGGCAGGTGGATGGTGAAGACGGCGCCCGGCCGCCCCCTTCGGTTGCCGGCGGTAATCGTGCCGCCCATCGCCTCGATGAAGCCGCGGCAGATGGAAAGGCCGAGGCCGGTGCCGGCGCGCACCTGATCGCCCTTGCGCACACGGTAGAAGGTGTCGAAGACACGGGCGAGGTCGGCCGGCGGAATGCCCGGCCCTTCGTCCGAGACCTGCAGGACGACGTTGTGGGCATCGGCCCAGCCATCGATGTGGATGACGGATCCCTCGGGAGCGTATTTGGCGGCATTGTCGAGCAGGTTAAAGATCACCTGCTCGAACAGGACGGGATCGACGCGCACCATCGGCAGGTCTGCCGGAATGCCCATTTGCATCTTGTGGCGCTCGAGGATCTTTGCGGCGCGGCGCAAGGCGCCGCCGACGATATCGCCGGCATAATGCAGCGCCGAGTTCGGTTCCATCGCACCGGATTCGATCTTGGTCATGTCGAGCAGGTTTGCGATGAAACGGTTAAGGCGCTCGGACTCGTCGACGACGGTGGAAAGCAGGTCGCTGCGGTCCTCCGCCGGCATCGAGGCGAAATAGTCGCGCAGCGTGCCGGCGGCGCCGAGGATGGCGGCAAGCGGCGTTTTCAGGTCATGTGAAATCGAGGTGAGCAGCGCCGAACGCAGTCGGTCGGCTTCGGCCGCGAGCCTTGCCCGGTCGACATCGGCGACGAGCTGGACGCGTTCGATCGCAAGGGCCGCCTGGTCGGCTAGCGCATCGAGCAGGCGCTGCTGCTCGGGCGTCAGCAACGGTCCGTCGCGTCGATCGCTGTCGAGGCCGATGACCCCGACGGCGGTGCGCCCGGTTCTGAGCGGCACGTAGAGCCGTTTGGCGCCCGGCAATGTATCGGCGCCGCGCCCGGCGGCGTGATTGTGCTCCCAGGCCCAGCGGGCGGCGGCGATATCGGCGTCGTCGAGCGTGTCGTCGGGCGGATAACCAGCCTTGACGGCAATGCTTCCCTCTTCCGGCAGAAGCAGCACGACACGGACCTTCAGCATCGAGGCGAGCTGAAAGGCGGTCGCCCAGAGCACGTCGTCGAGCGTGCCGGTGCCGGCGAGCTTCTTCGAGAAGAGATAGAGATCTTCCGTCGTGCGCGCCCGCTGCCTGGCGGCGGCCGCCTGGCGCTGCACGGTCGCGGTCAGATTGCTGGCGATGATGGCGACGCCCAGGAAAAAGAACAGCGCAAGCACGCTTTCCGGATCGCTGATCGTCAGCGTGTAGCGCGGCGGCAGGAAGAAGAAGTTGAAGGACAAGGCGCCGAGAATACAGCTGTAGAGCGCCGGCCGAAGCCCATGCAGGACGGCGGAGGTCAGCACCGCCATCAGGAAGACGAGGGCGAGGTTGCGCACGTCGAGCACCTGGTCGAGCACGATACCGACCGCGAGCGCGATGGCGACATAGACTGTCGCCAGCAGATAGGCTTTGAAATCGAGTTGGGGGGGCGTGGCTGCTGCCCTGACCCCGCGCGCGGTGGTGCCGTCCTTCTCATTGCCTGAAATGACATGGACGCTGATCTCGCCGGTCTTGCGGATCAGCTCGTCGGTGACCGAACGGCTCCACCAGTCGCGCCATGTCGGTTTTTTCGGTGCGCCGATCACGATATGGGTGACGTTGTTGGCGGTGGCGTGGCGCACAAGCTCTTCGGCGACTTCGCGGCCGGGAATGGTGATCGCCTCGCCGCCGAGCTGCTCGGCAAGCCGCAGCGTCGCCGCGACGCTATCGCGCTCCGCCTCCGTCAGATTGATCGAACGGTTGGTCTCGATGTAGACGGCGGCCCAGGGCGCGCGCAGGCGTGAGGCCATGCGCGAGGCGTAGCGCACCAGCGAGGCCGAGCGCGGGCGATGGTCGACTGAGACGAGCACGCGTTCGCCGGCCGCCCAGGGGCCGGAGATGGCATGGGCCTGCATGTGGGTGAGCAGCTGGTCGTCCACGCGTTGGGCGGTCTTACGCAGCGCCAGTTCTCTCAGCGCCGTCAGGTTGCCGGGCGTGAAATAGTTGGTCAGCGCTCGCTCGGCGGTGCGCGGTATATAGACCTTGCCGTCATGCAGCCGCTTGATTAGATCGTCCGGCGTCAGGTCGATGATCTCGACATCATCGGCAAGGTCGATGATCGAGTCCGGTACCGTCTCGCGCACGCGGATGCGGGTGATCTGCGAAACGACGTCGTTCAGGCTCTCGACATGCTGGATATTCAGCGTCGTATAGACGTCGATGCCGCGGTCGAGCAGCTCCTTGACGTCGAGATAGCGTTTCGGATGGCGGCTGCCCTCGGCATTGGTATGGGCGAGTTCGTCTACCAGCACGAGTCCGGGTCTGCGGGCGAGGATGCCGTCGAGATCCATTTCCTCGAGCGTCCGGCCACGATAGGCGACCTTCACCCGCGGAATGATCTCGAAGCCGGCAAGGAGCGCTTCGGTCTCCTTGCGGCCGTGGGTCTCGACGACGCCGATGACGACATCGAGACCCTCGGCGATTTTGGCCCGGCCGGAGATCAGCATTTCGTAGGTCTTGCCGACGCCGGGGGCGGCGCCGAGGAAGATTTTCAGACGGCCGCGCGTCTCCGCCCGGGCTTTTTCGAGAAGCGCATCGGGCGAGGGCCTGCCGGCCTGGTCGCGATTGTCGTCTGGCATGCGTGGTCTTTCTGCGAATGGTACTGAGAATGCGTTACGTCCGCCTCACCCTCCGTCATGCTCGGCCTTGAGCCGAGCATCCACACAGCACCCACCGGTAGCTGTGGCATGGATCCTCGGGTCAAGCCCGAGGATGGCGGCGAGTGGGATTGGCCTTGTCGCCAAACCCCATTGAACCCGCCAACCTTCACTCAGTCATAGAAGTATCAAGGCTCTGGTTCAACGCCAGAACATTGACCGTGGGTTCGCCGAGAATGCCGAGCTCGCGGTCGTGGACAGCGCCGTCGACCAGTGCCTTGACCTTGGCCTCGGCGATGTTGCGCGCCTTGGCAACGCGCGGCACTTGGAAGTAGGCGGCCTCGGGCGAAATATCGGGATCGAGGCCGCTACCCGAGGCGGTGACGAGGTCGGCCGGCACCTCGGTGTTCGGGTTTGCCGCCTTGGCTGTTTCGTAGTCGCTTTTCACGCGGTCGATCAGTTTCTGGCTGGTCGGGCCGAGGTTCGAGCCGCCGGAGGCGGCGGCATTGTAGCCATCGCCGGCGGCCGAGGGGCGGCCGTGGAAATACTTGTCGCTGGTGAAGGCTTGGCCGATCAGCCTTGAGCCAATCACCTGACCGTTCTTCTCGATCAGGCTGCCATTCGCCTGGGTCGGGAAGAGCGCCTGGGCCGCACCCGTCATGGCAAGCGGATAAAGCAGGCCCGTGATGGCCGTGGTGGCAACGATCATAACGACGGCCGGGCGAAGTTCTTTCAACATTGTTCTTAGCTCCTAGAGAGGTCAGGCGAGACCGAAGGCCGCGACGGCCATGTCGATCGCCTTGATACCGATGAAGGGGACGACGATCCCGCCGAGACCGTAGATCAGCAGGTTGCGCGACAGAAGCGCGCCGGCGCCGATCGGCCGGTAGCGCACACCCTTCAGCGACAGCGGGATCAGCGCGATGATGATCAGCGCATTGAAGATGATCGCCGAGAGGATGGCGCTTTGCGGCGTCGAAAGCCCCATGATGTTGAGGATGCCGAGCTGCGGGTAGAAGGTCAGGAACATCGCCGGGATGATGGCGAAATATTTAGCGATATCGTTGGCGATCGAAAAGGTCGTCAGGGCGCCGCGCGTCATCAGGAGCTGCTTGCCGATCTCGACGATCTCGATCAGCTTCGTCGGGTCCGAGTCGAGATCGACCATGTTGCCGGCCTCGCGGGCGGCGACCGTGCCGGTGTTCATGGCGACGCCGACATCGGCCTGGGCAAGCGCCGGGGCATCGTTGGTGCCGTCGCCGCACATGGCGACGAGCTTGCCCTTGGCCTGTTCCTCGCGCATCAGCGCCAACTTCATCTCCGGCGTAGCGTGGGCGAGGAAGTCGTCGACGCCGGCTTCGGCGGCGATGGCGGCTGCCGTCAGCGGGTTATCACCCGTGATCATCACGGTGCGGATGCCCATGCGGCGCAACTCGGTGAAGCGTTCGCGGATGCCGCCCTTGACGATATCCTTCAGCTGGATGATGCCGAGGAGTCTGCTGTCGCGGGCAACGGCCAGCGGCGTGCCGCCCGATTTGGCGACCTCGTCTGATATCGATTGCAGTTCGCGCATGACCTCCCGGCCGTTCTTAGATGCGGCGTCGCTGACATAGGCGAGCACGGTATCGACCGCGCCTTTGCGGATCGAGGTGCCTTCGAGATCGACCCCGCTCATACGGGTCTGGGCGGTGAAGGGAACGAAGCTCGCCTTGAGGCTTGCCATGTCGCGGCCGCGGATCGCATATTTTTCCTTGGCGAGGACGACGATGGAGCGGCCTTCCGGCGTTTCGTCGGCGAGCGAGGCGAGCTGGGCGGCATCGGCAAGCTCCTGTTCGGAAACGCCGCGCACCGGGTGGAAGGCCGTCGCCTGGCGGTTGCCGAGGGTGATCGTGCCGGTTTTGTCGAGCAGCAGCGTATCGACGTCGCCGGCGGCCTCGACCGCTCGGCCGGACATGGCGAGCACGTTGAAGCGGACGAGACGGTCCATGCCGGCGATACCAATCGCTGACAGGAGCGCGCCGATCGTCGTCGGAATCAGGGTGACGAAGAGGGCGACGAGCACGATGATCGGGATCGAGCCGCCGGCATAGATGGCAAAGCTCGGGATCGTTGCCGTCGCAAGCACGAAGATCAGCGTCATGCCGGCAAGCAGGATGTTGAGCGCGATCTCGTTCGGCGTCTTCTGGCGTTCCGCCCCTTCGACAAGCGAGATCATCCGGTCAAGGAATGTGGAGCCCGCGGCGGCGGTGATGCGCACCCGGATCCAGTCGGAGAGCACCTGCGTGCCGCCTGTCACCGCCGAGCGGTCGCCGCCGGATTCGCGGATGACAGGAGCGGATTCGCCTGTGATCGCCGCTTCGTTGACGGAGGCGACGCCTTCGATGACTTCGCCGTCCGAAGGGATGATATCGCCTGCCTCGACGAGCACGATGTCGCCGACCTTGAGGCTGGTGCCCGGCACCATCCGATAGCCGCTACCATTGTTGGCGGTGATGAGCTTGGCCTGTGTTTCGGTGCGCGCCTTGCGCAGCGAATCCGCTTGCGCCTTGCCGCGGCCTTCGGCGACCGCTTCGGCGAAATTGGCAAAGAGCACGGTGAACCAGAGCCAGAGATTGATCTGGAACGAGAAGCCGAGATTGCCGCTGCCCGCCACGAGGTCGCGCAGGAAGAGGACGGTGGTCAGCACCGAAACCGTGGCCACGACGAACATGACGGGATTTCTCGCAAGGGCGCGTGGGTCGAGCTTCCGGAAGGCGGCGCCGACGGCGGGAACGAGGATGCGAGAATCGATGATGCTCGCAGATTTTGCCTGGCTCATAAGAGACTCCAGCTTGGAAACGAGGATGGCGAAGGAACCCTGGGAATGCGGGTTACGGCCGCCTCAGAAGGTCTGTCCGGCGATCGCGACCAGGTGTTCGACGATCGGACCGAGGGCCAGCGCCGGGAAGAAGGTCAGGCCGCCAACGATCAGAATCGTGCCGAGGAGCAGGCCGACGAAGAGCGGCCCGTCGGTCGGGAAGGTGCCCGCCGATGCCGGAACCGCTTTCTTGGCGATGAGCGAACCGGCGATGGCAAGGGCCGGGATGATGACCAGGAAGCGACCGGCGAGCATGCTGATGCCGAGTGTCACGTTGTACCAGAGCGTATTGCCGGTCAGGCCGCCGAAAGCAGAGCCGTTATTGGCCGCAGCCGAGGTATAGGCATAGAGGATCTCGGAGAAGCCGTGCGGACCGGCGGTGCCGATCGGGGCAACGGCGCTCGGCAAGACCGTGGCGATCGCGGTGAAAACCAGCATGACGAGCGGCAGGCAGAGGATGGCGAGAACGGCCATCTTCATCTCCTTCGCCTCGATCTTCTTGCCGAGATATTCCGGCGTGCGGCCGACCATCAGGCCGGCAACAAAGACTGCGACGATGATGAAGAGCAGGATGCCGTAGAAGCCGGCGCCGACACCGCCGACGATGATTTCGCCAAGCTGCATGTTGACCAGCGGAATGAGGCCGCCGAGAGCGGTGAAGCTGCCATGCATGGCGTTGACGGCGCCGCAGGAGGCGGCTGTGGTGATAACCGCAAACAGCGAGGACAGCGCGACGCCGAAGCGGACTTCCTTGCCCTCCATATTGCCGCCGGCCAAGCCGAAGGCATGCATCAGCGGGTTGCCGGCCGCTTCCGCCCAATAGGTGATGCCGACGCCGACGATGAACAGCACGCCCATCGTAGCGAGGATCGCCCAGCCCTGGCGCTGGTTGCCGACCATGCGGCCGAACACGTTGGTCAGAGCCGCGCCGATCGCGAAGATCGAGACCATCTGGATGAGGTTGGAGATCGCATCGGGATTTTCGAACGGATGGGCGGAGTTGGCGTTGAAGAAGCCGCCGCCATTGGTGCCGAGCATCTTTATCGCAAGCTGCGAGGCGACGGGGCCGACGGCGATCGTCTGATGCGCGCCTTCGAGCGTCGTCCCATTGACATAAGGGCCAAGCGTTTGCGGTACGCCGAGATAGACATAGACGAGCGTCAGCACGATTGAGATCGGCAGCAGCACGTACAAGGTCGCTCTGGTCATATCGACCCAGAAGTTGCCGATGGCCTTGCCGGAAGCGCGCGCGAAGGCGCGGATGAAGGCGAGCGCGATGGCGATGCCGGTCGCCGCGGAGACGAAGTTCTGGACGGTGAAGCCGGCCATCTGCGTGAGGTACGACATGGTGCTTTCGCCGCCGTAGTTCTGCCAGTTGGTATTGCTGACGAAGCTGACGGCGGTGTTGAAGGAAAGCTCGGGCGGGACGGCCGCCATGCCGGCCGGATTATAGGGAAGGCCGGCCTGCAGGCGCTGCAGCGCGTAAAGCACGAAAACGCCGAGCATGTTGAAAAGCAGCATGGCGAAAGCATAGGAGGTCCAATGCTGCTCCTCCCGTTCGCTGGTGCCGGCAAGACGGTAAAGCCCTCGTTCGATGGGAGTGAGGAGGGGTGAAAGAAGACTGCGCTCGCCGCCGAAGACGCGCGTCATATAGGCGCCGAGCGGTTTGACGAGCACGAGGACGATCCCGCAGAAAAGCAGGATCTGAAGCCATCCGTTGAGGGTCATGGAATTAAACTTTCAATACCCGGCTGGTTCTCGGTCGCGCAGGCGCGACCTCAAAAGCGTTCTGGGCGTAGGAGAGCGTAGGTGAGGTAAATGGTGAGAAACACGGTCACTGCACCGCTCAAAATATAGTCGAAGGTCATCGTCGCTCTCCCGTCATAGCTTGTCGCAGGCGTGGGTATATGCAAAGCACAGCGCGAAGAATATGAGCGCGGTGCCGAGTAGAATGACATCCATCATGATCGTGAATCCGGTTGTTTTTCCTGGAGTCAGACAAGACAAAGGGCGCCGTCCCGGAGGAGGTCACCTTTCATGCTTTCTGGCTTGGAGATGATCCTTTCGATCTCTCGGACATCAATATGGAGCCGAGGCACATAAAGGTTCGAGACGGGCGAGCGCCTATCAATATAAAAATCTTATAAATGTTTTTGGCGCGACAGCAGGAAGATGGTGCGGAAGCGCCCAATCCCGAGGATATGGCGCGCTCTTGAAAACTCAAGGATCGACCCGGAACTGGTAGCGGCCTTCGGCGCTGCGGCCGTCCACCGAGAGGACGCGCCAGTCGAGGGTATAGAGGCCGGGCGCCATGGAGGGATCGAGCGGGATCTTGAATATGGATCCTTCGGGGCCGGAGAGGAACGGCTTGCCCAGGGGAAGCGTTCTGCCTTGGGCATCGAGCAAAGTGGCGGTCGAGCGGGCAAGATCAACGGGGCCGGTGAAGGTGAGCTCGACATTTGCCGGCACGAGCTCTTCTTCCTGCTGTTGGGGCGGCAGCGATGCTTGTTCCAGGGCCGCGGTCGCCTGGTTGGCGGCGAAGAGAAGGGTTGCTAACAGGCAGAATGACACGACCGACTTCATGATGGTTTCCTATGTTGCCGATCCGCCTGGTGCCGGGAACCGTGATACTTCCGTTGCGCCATGCGGGCCGCAGTCTAATAACGCTGCCGGGGACGATTTCGATCCCGCGTCCGCAGAATGACGCGCATCGGCTGCCCCGGGTTGTCCCTGTGAAGGGCGGCGTTCCAATCGGCCGCCAATCTGCGCCAGAATTTTCGGAGTGGTCTAAAGATCCTTGAGGAAAGCCAGTTTCCGTCGACATTGTCGTTATCATGCTTCATCGCTTGATCGCCTTCCCGCCTTGCCGTGGCTCATCATCGAGACTGTACTCCGCGGGGTGCTCTTCCGGAATCATACAGAGGTTTATCAGCGGCTATCTTTCGGGCTACGCATATGAGCATTTCGTCACACGATGGGCAAATGCTTGCGTTGGCGGTTGAATTGAAGCGGTTTACGATCTTATAGTCGCTGAACGGCACTTGATGAATCGCAGGCGCCATAGGAAGGAAACCGATCATGACCAAAGTCCGTGCGCTGGTGCTGGAGCGCCAGCATGAGCTTGCGCTACGCGATATCGATCTGCCGCTGGAAACGGGACCAGGCCAGGTGAAGATCAGGATTCACACCGTCGGCGTCTGTGGCTCGGACGTCCATTATTACACCCATGGCAAGATCGGCCCCTTCGTCGTAAACGCGCCGATGGTACTCGGCCACGAGGCGGCGGGCACGGTGGTCGAGGTTGGGGTCGGCGTGACGCATTTGAAAATCGGCGACCGCGTTTGCATGGAGCCCGGCATTCCCGATCCCAATTCCAAGGCAAGTCGGCTCGGCCTCTACAATATCGATCCGGCCGTCAGCTTCTGGGCGACGCCGCCGATCCATGGCGTGCTGACGTCCGAAGTGGTCCACCCGGCCAACTATACTTTCAAGCTGCCCGACAATGTCAGCTTCGCCGAAGGCGCCATGGTCGAACCCTTCGCCGTCGGCATGCAGGCGGCGGCCAAGGCGCAGATTGCGCCGGGCGATACCGCCGTCGTGCTCGGCGCCGGGCCGATCGGCACGATGGTGGCAATCGCCGCCCTTGCCGGCGGCTGCGCCCGCGCGATCGTTGCCGACCTCGCCCAGCCGAAGCTCGATATCGCTGCGCAATATCAGGGCGTCATTCCGGTCAACATCCGCGAGAAAGATCTGGTCGAAGAAGTCGGCCGGCTGACCGACGGCTGGGGCGCGGATGTCATCTTCGAATGCTCCGGATCGCCGAAGGCGTGGGAGACGATCATGGCGCTGCCGCGCCCGGGCGGCGTCATCGTCGCCGTCGGCCTGCCTGTCAACCCGATCGGCTTCGACGTCTCGACGGCATCGACCAGGGAAATCCGGATCGAAACCGTGTTCCGCTACGCCCACCAGTATGAGCGGTCCATCGCCCTGCTCGCCTCGGGTCGCGTCGATCTGAAGCCGCTGATATCAGAGACATTCAAATTCGAAGATTCGATCAAGGCCTTCGACCGCGCGGTCGAAGCGCGGCCGAGCGATGTGAAGCTGCAGATCGTGATGGAATAGGGCGCCGCAGCGCTGTTATGTGCCACTGGATTTCATTCTGCGAAAGACAAGAGCCGCGCCCGCGACGACAGCCGCGGCTCCAACCGCGACCAGCAGATGCCGGTGGAGGGGAAGGTGTCCCAATGCCTGCTGGATACCATGGCCGAACACATAACCGAGTGCAGTGAAAAGCTGCCCCCACACTAGCGCGGCGACCGCATTCAGGACGACGAATTTTGCGGTCGGTATGCGCGTCGTGCCGATGACGATTGGGCTGATCGTCCGCAAGCCGACCAGAAAACGGAACGCCAGGATGAAGCCGGTCTGATATTTTTCCAGCAGCCGGGTTGCCCGTGCGAGCGCGGGCCTCTCCATCAGCCGGCGAACGGGAGCCCATTGCACAGCATAACGGCCGGCGAAGAACCAGAACTGATCGCCGGCGAAGGAGCCCGCCACGGCCGCGAGCGACGCCGACCAATAGGACAGCAGCCCGCGGTGGGAAATTACGCCGCCGAGGAATGCGGCGGTTTCACCCTCGAAGGCGGCGCCCAGAAAGATCGCCAACAGGCCGTAATTCTCGATCAGCAGTTCGACGGACACGCGCTCGCCCCAATGTCCGGAGCTAAACCGGCTTCAAATCGCCAAGCAGCGTCGGGATCAGCTCCGACACCGTCGGATGGATCGGCACCGACCATTTCAGCGCGGGATAGGTGGTTCGCGCGTTCATCGCATCGATCAGGCCGTGGATCACCTCGTCGCCCTCGATGCCGAGGATCGCCGCACCGAGAATCTCTTTGGTCTCGGCATCGGCAATCACCTTCATGAAGCCCTTGGTCTCGCCGCGTTCATTGGCGCGGCCGACGCGGCTCATCGGCCGGGTCGAGACCATGATCCTGCGGCCGGAGGCGCGCGCCTGTTTCTCCGTCATGCCGACGCGGCCGAGCGGCGGGTCGATGTAGAGCGCATAGGCCGGGATGCGGCTCGAGACCTTGCGGTCCTCGCCGTCGAGCAGATTGGCGGCGGCAATCTCGAAATCATTGTAGGAGCTATGCGTGAAGGCGCCGCGGCCGTTGCAATCGCCGAGCGCGAAGATGCCCTCGACATTGGTGGCAAGCTTGTCGTCGACGGTGATATAGCCGCGCTTGTCGGTGGCAACCCCGGCGGCATCGAGGCCGAGATCGTCGGTATTCGGCTTGCGGCCGGTGGCGATCAGCACGTGACTTGCTTCGATTTCCGCCGCGCCGACGGTGACGTTTATTCCGCTGCCATTTCGCGCGAATGCGATGTCGCCGGCGTCGGTGTGAACATCGATGCCTTCGGAGCGCAGTATGTCGGCAATCGCGTCCGATATATCCTCGTCCTCGCGCGATGCGAGCTTCGGGCCGTGCTCGATAACGCTGACTTCGGCGCCGAAGCGGCGATACATCTGCGCAAATTCCAACCCGATATAGCTGCCGCCGATCACCGCCAGATGCCTCGGCAGCGTGTCGAGCTGGATGATCGAAGTGCTGGTGAGGTAATCGACCTCGTTGATACCAGGCAGTTCGGGGATGACGGGCCGGGCGCCGACATTGAGGAAAATGCGCGGCGCCGTCAGTGTCTCGCCATTGACGCGGATGGTCTTCGCATCCTCGAATCGGGCATGGCCGTAGATCACGCTCATGCCGTCCATGCTGTCAAACCACCCGATCAGGCCGTTGCGGGCGTTCATCGTCACCGTTTCGGCCCGGGCTCTCACAACCTTCATGTCGATGGCGATTTCGCCGGGGATGTTGACGCCATAGATGGCGCCGCTTCTTGCGACATGGGCGGCGCGGGCGCTGGCGACCAATGTCTTAGTCGGCATGCAGCCGGCATTGACGCAGGTGCCGCCAAGGAACTTACGCTCGACCAGCGCCACCTTCATGCCCTTTTCGACCATGCGGGCGGCGAGGAACGGGCCGGACTGGCCGGCGCCGATAACGATGGCGTCAAAGCTCTTCATGCAACGACCCCCACGATCAGCACCGCACCGATGACGGCGACGGCATCCTCGATGAGCGCGGCCGGCAGATCCCTGCCGAAGGCGGCGGCAAGCCTGGCGCGCAGCGCGGCGCCGCCATAGGTGCCGATCACGGCGCCGATCACGCCGGCGATCAGCCCGCCGAAGAGCAGGCTGCTGGCGGCGCCGACCGTTGCGCCGGCCAGTGCTCCCGTGACAATGCGGGCGGCGAACTGCATCGGCACCTTGCGCGACGGCGTCGACGGCAGCTGGTCGGTGATCAGTTCGATGACGGCGAGTACCGTGAAGATCCACGGCGTCCAGCGGTAACCCATGAAGGCAAGCGGCGTCTGCGAGACGTCGAACCAGCCGAGCGCCGCGCCCCAGGCGACGGCGGCCGGCGCCGTCATGGCGCGAAGGCCAGCAATAATGCCGATCAGCAATGCAAGAAGCAGAAACATGCGCGATCCCCTCTTTGCCGGCCTTTGAGCCGCAGCAGGGAAGGTTGCATATTGTCAGACGCGTGGCAATTCGCCGGTAAGCGCCGATTTTCAGTTCGCAAAGGCGGCTATGCCGGTGATCGCCCGGCCAATGATCAGCGCGTGGATGTCGTGCGTGCCCTCATAGGTGTTGACCACTTCGAGGTTGACGAGATGGCGGGCGATGCCGAATTCGTCGGAGATGCCGTTGCCGCCGAGCATGTCGCGGGCGGCGCGGGCCATGTCGAGCGCCTTGCCGCAGCTGTTGCGCTTGAGAATCGAGGTCAGCTCCACCGGCGGATGGCCTTCCTCCTTCATGCGCCCGAGCCGCAGGCAGCCCTGAAGGCCGAGCGAAATTTCCGCCGCCATATCGGCGAGCTTCTTCTGGATCAGCTGGTTGGCGGCGAGCGGCCGGCCGAACTGCTTGCGTTCCAGCGTATATTGCCGGGCTCTGGCATAACAATCCTCGGCGGCACCAAGTGCGCCCCAGGCGATGCCGAAACGGGCCGAGTTGAGGCAGGTGAACGGCCCCTTGAGGCCGGTCACGCCGGGCAGCAGGTTTTCCTCCGGCACGAAGACGCCGTCCATCACCACTTCGCCCGTTATCGAAGCCCGCAACCCGACCTTGCCGTGGATAGCGGGAGCCGAAAGTCCTTTCCAGCCCTTTTCGAGAATGAAACCGCGGATGAGACCATCCTCGGTCTTTGCCCAGACGACGAAGACATCGGCGATCGGCGCATTCGAGATCCAGGTTTTCGCGCCGGTGAGGCTGTAGCCGCCGTCGACCTTTTTGGCGCGCGTCGCCATCGAGCCGGGGTCGGAACCATGATCGGGCTCGGTCAGGCCGAAGCAGCCGATCCATTCGCCGGCGGCCAGCTTCGGCAGATATTTCAGCTTCTGTGCCTCGGAGCCGAACGTCTCGATCGGCACCATGACCAAAGAGGACTGTACGCTCATCATCGAACGGTAGCCGCTGTCCACCCGTTCGACCTCGCGGGCGATCAGGCCGTAGGCGACATAACCGAGACCGGCGCCGCCATAATCGGGGGAAATCGTCGGGCCGAGCAGGCCGAGTTCGCCCATTTCGCGGAAGATGGCCGGGTCGGTCCTTTCATTGCGAAAGGCGTCGAGAACGCGGGGGGCGAGTTTTTGCTGCGCATAGGCATGGGCGGTATCCTGCACCATGCGCTCCTCGTTGGTCAGCTGCTCCACCAGGCGCAATGGGTCGGCCCAGTCGAAAAC
Source organism: Rhizobium aethiopicum (assembly GCF_900094625.1). GTDB lineage: Bacteria > Pseudomonadota > Alphaproteobacteria > Rhizobiales > Rhizobiaceae > Rhizobium > Rhizobium aethiopicum. The sequence goes on from NZ_FMAJ01000006.1 coordinate 259,484, forward strand.
CTCGCGCGTATGTGGCATGGCGGCGTCTCCTCACCTCGAGTTCGGGTTTTCCTCGTCAAGGTCGCCTTAGACCCGACGGCGGGTCGCGTCAACCGATGGCGATCTGGCGAAAAGACGGGCGGTGACCTCTTTTCAAACGCCGCCGCATGATCCACTTTGCCCGCGTTCGATTCTGGAATGAGGAGGCGGAAATGTCGTCAAGCGATCTGTTCGTATCGGCCGAAGGCGCCGAATGGGTCAATCCGGAGCCCGGGGTCACCAGACGCATCATGACCTATCTGCCCGAGATGATGATGGTGGAAGTGGCGTTCGAAAGCGGCGCCGTGGGTGCTGCCCATTCGCACCCGCACATCCAGGCAAGTTATGTTGCCGAGGGCAGCTTCGAAGTGACGATCGACGGGCGGACCGAAGTGCTGCGCCAAGGCGGCAGCTTCATCGTGCCCCCCAACCTCGTCCATGGTGTCAAGGCGTTGGAAAAGGGTCGGCTGATCGATACCTTCACCCCGCACCGGGCCGAGTTCCTTAAGTAATCGGCTGTTAATCAGCTCACGGGTCCTGACCGGCGCGTGGCGCCGGCTGTGACATAGGGCGGCACGAAAAGCGCATCTTCGCTGCCCACCGCCTCGCGCAGGAAGTCGATGACGGCGCGCATGCGCGGCACCTGTTTCAGATCGCGATGGCAGGTGATCCAGTATTGGCGCTTGAGCTCGATCTCCTCCGGCAGCACGCGCACGAGCTCCGGATAACGGCTGGCGAAGAAATAGGGCAGGATGCAGAGACCAAGACCGTTTCGGGTGGCGGTGAGCTGCGCGAAGATGCTGGAGCTCTGGAACTGCGGCTTGATGCGCGGATGCACATCACTGAGATAATCCAGCCCCGGCGCGAAGACCATTTCCTCGATATAACTGACGAACGGATGCTCAAGCAGATCGTCACGGCAGGTGATGGCAGGCGCCTTGGCCAGATAGTCGCGAGAGCCGTAAATCTGCAGGTGATAGTCGGTCAGCTTCTCCGCGAAATAAGGCCCGCCTTTAGGCTCGTCGAGCACGACGGAGAGATCGGCTTCCTTACGCGACAGCGACATGATCTGCTGGATCGTCACCAGCTCGAGCGAGAGATGCGGGTGTTTTGCGGCGAAGCGCGGCAGCATGGGCGCGAAAAAGAAATTGGCAAAACCTTCCGGGGCGCTCAGGCGCACAAGACCGCGCTGTGCCATCGAGCCGTCGGCGAGGTCGGCGCGCAGCCGCTCGGTCTCCTGCTCCATCCGCTCGGCCGTCTCGACGAAACGCGTGCCCATGGCGGTCAACACATAGCCGCGCGGATTGCGCTCGAACAGCTTGACCTTGAGGGTGAATTCCAGCCGGTCGATGCGCCGCGAGACGGTGGCATGGCTGGAGCGCAGCTGGCGGGCGGCCGTCGACAGCTGTCCGGTGCGGGCGACAGCGAGAAAGAACTGCAGATCGTCCCAGGTAAACTGCGGTGAATTGTTCATCGCCATCCCTCCGTTCAACAACCAGCAACGCATAGCATGATCTTGAGTGATTTATAGGAATTCATTGTTTTATTTAAGTTTTGTTGCCCAGATCTTGGGCGGCTCGCTGAGCTGGCTGAAGCCGGGATCTCGATGACCCCGAGGCCGCGCCAGCGACAAATCCATTGAAGCCTCTGCGACAGCGCTTTCGGCCTCCCTGCGTGAATGCTACACGGCTGCGTTTGAATTTTGAGGGAATATTCATGAAGAAATTGCTTCGCCTGCTGCTGACGGTCGCTCTCGCATTCGTCGTGGTTCTCGGTTTTCGCTGGTATCGCTACGTCACCAACACCGACAGTCCCTATGACGAAGTCGGCATCACGCTCAACACGGCCATGCCAGGGCCGGTCAATGCCTGGGGCTGTGCCAAATTGAAGGAAACCTTTAGCGGCGCCTTGCCTCCCTATGGCTGCGCTGCCGACAATGGGACGCAGTGGAAGTAACAGCAGCCGGAACGTGCCGAAATGCCCCTGGGAACGAACGAACTGAAGAGGATTTCGTTCGTCTGGCGCATCGGCCGAAAATCGAATTCGATTGTCGAAAAGCACGATGCGTAGTTCAGAGTATCCTTTGTGCGTCCGAAAGGATGCACGACGCTCTAATGACGCATACCTGCACAACCGCGGAAACTGCCCTATTTAGCGCTGGGCGCTGACTCCTGGCGCTTCCTAAGGTCGGGATCGAATTGTGCAGCTTTCTTTCTGTGCAAATATGAACAGATACTGTTTGGAATTAGTTGCAAAACACCCGTTGCCTCAGGGGAGAATTTCCATGATCGTAAGACGAGGGGCGGTTGTTCTGAGGAGTGCGACCGGCCAATTCTGAACAGATCCGCAATCTGGCTCATCTCTGGGAGGAGAGAATATGCGTAAGAATCTCATTGCATCAGTTGCATTTCTGCTTGCGAGCAGCACTGCAGTGCTCGCGCAGAGCGCGACCGATGGCAAGGTCAAGATCGGCATCCTGAACGACCAGTCAGGCGTCTATGCCGACTTCGGCGGCAAGTCGTCCGTCGAGGCCGCCAAGATGGCGGTCGAGGATTTCGGTGGCAAGGTACTTGATGTGCCGGTCGAGATCGTCGATGCCGACCACCAGAACAAGCCGGATATTGCCTCCAACATCGCCCGCCAATGGTATGACACCGAGCAGGTCGATGCGATCATGGAACTGACCACCTCCTCGGTAGCGCTCGCGGTGCAGGCGATCGCCAAGGAGAAGAAGAAGATTGACATTGTCACCGGTGCGGCGACGACCGATCTCACCGGCAAGGCTTGTTCGCCCTATGGCTTCCACTGGGCCTACGACACCCATGCGCTCGCCGTCGGGACCGGCGGCGCGCTCGTCAAGCAGGGCGGCGACAGCTGGTTCTTCCTGACCGCCGACTATGCCTTCGGCTATTCGCTGGAGCAGCAGACCAGCGAGTACGTCAAGGCGAGCGGCGGCACGGTCGTCGGCGCCGTCCGCCATCCGCTATCGACCCAGGACTTCTCCTCCTTCCTGCTGCAGGCGCAATCATCCGGCGCCAAGGTGATCGGCCTTGCCAATGCCGGTCTCGATACTTCGAACGCCATCAAGCAGGCGGCCGAATTCGGCATCACCCAGGGAGGCCAGCATCTGGCGGCGCTCCTCTTCACGCTTGCCGAAGTCCATGGCCTCGGCCTCGAGGCGGCGCAGGGTCTGACGCTGACGGAAGGTTATTACTGGAATCGCGACGACGAAAGCCGCGCCTTCGCCAAGAAGTTCTTCGATCGCACCGGCAAGATGCCGAACATGGTCCATGCCGGCACCTATTCGGCAGTGACCCAATATCTGAAGGCGATCCAGAAGGCCGGCACCGACGAGACGGAAGCCGTCGCCAAAGTGCTGCATGAAATGCCCGTCGACGACGTCTTCGGCCGCGGCGGCACGGTCGGCGCCAATGGCCGCATGATCCACGACATGTATCTGCTGCAGGTCAAGAAGCCGGCCGACAGCAAGGAGCCGTGGGATTACTTCAACGTTCTCGCCACCATTCCCGGCAAGGAAGCCTATATCGATCCCGCCAAGAGCGGCTGCGATCTGGTGAAGTAATCACGATGGCGGTTTCCGCGATTGAAACTCAGGCGAAGCCGCGGGTGGTATTGTCCGCCCGCGGCCTGCGCCGCGATTTCGGCGGCTTCACGGCCGTCAAGAACGTCGATCTCGACGTGCATGACGCAAGCGTGCATGCGCTGATCGGTCCGAACGGCGCCGGCAAGACGACGGTCTTCAACCTGCTGACGAAGTTCCTGCAGCCGACGGCGGGCACGATCACCCTGATGGGCACCGACATTACCGGAACCCCGCCCGACAGGGTGGCGCGGATGGGACTGGTGCGCTCCTTTCAGATCTCGGCGGTCTTCCCGCATCTCTCCGTCCTCGACAATGTCCGCGTGGCTCTGCAGCGGCCGAACCATCTGTCAACGCAGTTCTGGCGGCCGCTTTCCGCACTCGATCGGCTGAACGAGCGTGCCGAGCAGCTGCTTGCGAGCGTCGGCCTTTCCAAGGAGCGCGACCATTTCGCCGCCGATCTTTCCTATGGCCGCAAGCGTGTGCTTGAGATCGCCACGACGCTGGCGCTCGATCCGAAGGTACTGCTTCTCGACGAGCCCATGGCCGGCATGGGGCACGAGGATGTCGCCGTCGTTTCCGCGATCATCCGTGACGTGGCCCGCGACCGGGCGGTGCTGATGGTCGAGCACAATCTCTCCGTCGTCGCCAATATCTGCCAGCACGTCACCGTCTTGCAGCGCGGCGAGATCCTCGCCGAGGGCGACTATGCCACCGTCAGCCAGGACGAGCGCGTGCGCGAGGCCTATATGGGCACGGAGGAGCAGCACTGATGGCCGCTCTCCTGGAGGTTCATGGCCTTAACGCCTGGTACGGTGAAAGCCACATATTGCACGGCGTCGACATGCATGTCGGCGAGGGCGAGACGATCACCATCCTCGGCCGCAACGGCGTCGGCAAGACGACGACGCTTCGCACCATCACCGGCATCGTGCGCGCCCGCAAGGGCAGGATCAGCTTTGCCGGCAGCGATATGATGCATGTGCCGCTGCACAAGACGGCGCATCGCGGCATCGGCTTCGTGCCGGAGGAGCGCGGCATTTTTTCCACGCTCACCGTTTCGGAAAACCTGCTGCTGCCACCTGTCGTCGCAGAGGGCGGCATGACGGTCGACGAGATCTACGAACTCTTTCCCAATCTCTACGAGCGCCGCGGCAGCCCGGGCACAAAGCTTTCCGGCGGCGAGCAGCAGATGCTGGCGATCGCGCGCGTCCTGCGCACCGGCGTTCGGCTGCTCATTCTCGACGAACCGACCGAAGGGCTCGCCCCGGTGATCGTCCAGCGCATCGGCGAGGTGCTGAAGAAACTCAAGGAGCGCGGCATGACGATCCTGCTCGTCGAGCAGAACTTCCGATTTGCAAGCCGTATTGCCGATCGCTTCTATCTGATGGATCATGGGCAGATGGTGTCGGAATTCCCGGTCGGCGAACTGCCGCAGCGCATGGATACGCTGCACAAGGTTCTGGGAGTGTGACCAGATGACGATGATCTTCGGTATTCCCCTGCAGGCGCTGCTCGGCCAGCTCTTGATCGGCCTGATCAACGGCTCGTTTTATGCGCTGCTCAGCCTCGGCCTCGCCATCATTTTCGGCCTGCTCCGGGTGATCAATTTCGCCCATGGCGCGCAATATATGCTCGGCGCCTTCGTCGCCTATCTGCTCTTGACCTATGCCGGCATCGGCTACTGGCCGTCGCTGATCCTGGCGCCCGTCATCGTCGGCCTTGCCGGGGCCGTCATCGAGCGGCTGTTTCTGCGCCGGCTCTATGACCTTGATCCGCTCTACGGCCTGCTCTTCACCTTCGGGCTGGCGCTCTCGGTCGAGGGCACCTTCCGCTATCTCTACGGCTCGTCCGGCCAGCCCTATGCGACACCGGCGGCTCTTGCCGGCGGGGCCAATCTCGGCTTCATGTTCCTGCCGATCTATCGCGGCTGGGTCGTCGTCGTCTCGCTCGTCGTCTGCCTCGGCACATGGCTGCTGATCGAGAAGACCAAGCTCGGCGCCTATCTCAGGGCCGCGACCGAAAACGCCGTGCTGGTGCAGGTCTTCGGCGTCAACGTGCCGATGCTCCTGACGTTCACCTACGCGCTCGGCGCCGGTCTCGCCGCCTTTGCCGGCGTGCTGGCAGCGCCGATCTACCAGGTCTCGCCGCTGATGGGCTCGAACATGATCATCGTCGTCTTCGCCGTGGTCGTGGTCGGCGGCATGGGGTCGATCATGGGCGCGATCGTGACCGGTTACGTGCTCGGCATCGCCGAGGGCCTGACCAAGGTCTTCTATCCCGAGGCCTCCAACACCGTGATCTTCGTCATCATGGCGATCGTGCTTCTCATCAGGCCCGCGGGCCTCTTCGGCCGGGATGCTTGACATGGCTGACATCACCGAAACCATCCGAACGGAAAAGAGCCGAACCGCCCTGTCGGTGCAGGCGGGTTTCCTGCTTGCGGGACTGCTGTTCCTGCTCTTGGCGCCCTTCTTCTTCTATCCGATCTTCCTGATGAAGCTGCTCTGCTTCGCGCTCTTTGCCTGCGCCTTCAATCTGCTGCTCGGCTATACCGGCCTGCTTTCATTCGGCCATGCCACCTTCTTCGGGGGTGCTGCCTATTTCACCGCCTATACGGTGAAATCATGGGGCCTGCCGCCGGAACTCGGCATCCTCGTCGGTGTGGCGGGCGCGGCCTTTCTCGGGCTGGTCATGGGGTTCTTCGCCATCCGCCGCCAGGGCATTTATTTCGCGATGATCACGCTCGCCTTGTCGCAGATGTTCTTCTTCTTCTGCCTGCAGGCCGAGTTCACCGAGGGCGAGGACGGCATCCAGTCGGTGCCGCGCGGTCATCTCTTCGGTTTCATCGACCTCAACAACTCGACCAACATGTATTATTTCGTGCTTGGTGTTTTCCTCGTCGGCATCCTGATCATCTGGCGATTCATCAACTCGCCCTTCGGCATGATCTTGAGATCGATCCGCGAGAACGAGAATCGCGCCACTTCGCTCGGCTATTCCGTCGCGCGTTACAAGCTCGGGGCCTTCGTGATGTCGGCGGCGCTAGCGGGGTTGGCGGGCGCGGTGAAATCGCTCGTCTTTCAGTTCGCGACCCTGACCGACGTCGCCTGGCAGATGTCGGGCGAGGTGATCCTGATGACGCTGCTCGGCGGCATCGGCACGCTGGTCGGGCCGCTCTTCGGGGCCGGGCTGGTGGTGGCGCTGCAGAATTATCTCGCCACGTCGGAATTTCCGGTGACGATCATCACTGGCGTCGTCTTCATGATCTGCGTGCTGATCTTCCGCCGCGGCATCATCGGCGAATTCTACGCCTCGCGACTGGGGCGCAAGCTAGGCTTCGTCTATCGCCGCTAACGGCGGACCTCATTTTCTGGAAAGACCTTTTCTTTCCGGCAAAGAGGCGAGCGGCGCTGCGGGGAGAGGGAAGCGTTGAGCATCTGGAGTTTCGGGCGGGGAATGGAGCGTTACGACTACATTATCATCGGGGCAGGAAGCGCCGGTTGCGTGCTCGCCAATCGCCTGTCGGCCGACGGCAGGAGCCGCGTGCTGCTGCTCGAAGCCGGCGGCAGCGACAACTACCACTGGATTCATATCCCCGTCGGTTATCTCTATTGCATCAACAATCCGCGCACCGACTGGTGCTTCACCACGGCGCCGGAAGCCGGACTGAACGGCCGGGCGCTGAGTTATCCCCGCGGCAAGGTGCTCGGCGGCTGCTCATCGATCAACGGCATGATCTACATGCGCGGCCAGGCGCGCGACTACGATCTCTGGCGGCAGATGGGCTGCACCGGCTGGGGCTGGGATGACATTCTGCCCTTCTTCCGCAAGTCCGAGGATTTTTATCGCGGCGCCGATGAGATGCACGGGGCGGGTGGCGAATGGCGCATCGAGAAGGCCCGCGTGCGCTGGGCCGTGCTCGATGCCTTCCAGCAGGCGGCCAGGGAAGCCGGCATCCCGGAGACGGAGGATTTCAACCGCGGCAGCAATGAAGGCTCCGGCTATTTCGACGTCAATCAACGCTCCGGCATTCGCTGGAACACGTCAAAGGCCTTTCTGCGCCCGGCAATGCGGCGCTCGAACCTGACCGTCCTTACCAAGGCGCAGGTCCGGCGGCTTCTGGTCGAGGAGGGGGCGGTCTCCGGTGTCGAATTTCAGCACCAGGGCGTGGCGAAACGCGCCTATGCGGCCAAAGAGACTGTCCTTTCGGCCGGTTCGATCGGTTCGCCGCATATTCTGGAGCTATCCGGCATCGGCAGGGGCGAAGTTCTCCGGCGGGCGGGTGTCGATGTTCTCGCCGAGGTGAAGGGGGTCGGCGAGAATCTCCAGGACCATCTGCAACTTCGGCTGGCCTATAAGGTGACGGGCGTCCCGACGCTGAACGAGAAGGCGACGAGGCTGATCGGCAAAGCGGCGATCGGGCTCGAATATCTCGTCCGCCGTTCCGGCCCGATGGCAATGGCGCCGAGCCAGCTCGGCATCTTCACCCGCTCGGGCCCCGATCGCGAAACGCCTGATCTGCAATATCACGTGCAGCCGGTGTCGCTGGAGAAGTTCGGCGATCCGGTCCATCCTTTCCCGGCGATTACGGCGAGCGTCTGCAATCTGAGGCCGGAAAGCCGCGGTTCGGTGCACCTGTCGAGCCCGGATTTCGCCGCCCAGCCGATGATCAGCCCGAAATATCTCTCGACGCAACGCGATCGTGACATAGCTGTCCGTTCAATACGGTTGACGCGCAAGATCGTCGCCCAACCTTCCTTTGCCCGTTTCAAGCCGGAGGAGTTCAAGCCAGGTCCCAGCTATCAGACGGAGGCGGATCTGGAGCGGGCAGCGGGCGATATCGGCACGACGATCTTTCATCCTGTCGGCACCTGCCGCATGGGCGTCGACCGGGACAGCGTCGTCGACCCCCGGCTGAAACTCAGGGCGCTCGGCAAGCTCAGGATCGCCGACGCCTCGGTGATGCCGTCGATCACCTCGGGGAACACCAATTCGCCGACGATCATGATCGCCGAAAAGGCGGCGGCAATGATCCTCGAAGACAACCGGTAGGAGAAGACCATGGCTAGGATCGCATTTATCGGGCTCGGCAATATGGGCGGGCCGATGGCGGCCAATCTCGTCAAGGCAGGTCACGAGGTGCTCGGCTTCGATCTCGCGGCTTCGGTGCTGAAGGCGGCCGAGGCGAGCGGCGTAAAGCCGGCAAGCCATGCCAGCCAGGCGGTCAAGGATGCGGAGATCGTCATATCAATGCTGCCGCAGGGCAAACACGTGCTGACGGCCTGGACCGACATCCTGCAGACGGCGACGCAGGACACGCTTGTCATCGATTGCTCCACAATCGATGTCGAGAGCAGCCGCAAGGCGCATGAGATGGCCAAAGCCGCAGGCTGCCTGTCGCTCGACGCCCCCGTTTCCGGCGGCACCGGCGGGGCGACTGCCGGAACGCTCACCTTCATGGCCGGCGGCTCGGACGAGGCCTTCACCCGGGCGAAACCGATCCTTGAGGCGATGGGAAAGAAGATCGTCCATTGCGGCGAGGCCGGCGCCGGCCAGGCGGCGAAGATCTGCAACAATATGATCCTCGGCATCTCGATGGTCGGCGTCTGCGAGGCCTTCGTGCTGGCTGAGAAACTTGGCCTTTCCCATCAGGCGCTGTTCGACGTCGCCTCGACGTCATCAGGCCAGTGCTGGTCGATCAATACCTATTGCCCGGTGCCTGGGCCGGTGCCCACATCTCCCGCCAACAACGGTTACAAGCCAGGCTTTGCCGCAGCCCTGATGCTGAAGGATCTCAGGCTGTCGCAGGAGGCGGCGCTGGCAAGCGGTGCGTCCACGCCCATGGGTGCGGAAGCGGCCCAGCTTTATGCACTCTTCGAAAAGCAGGGCAATGGCGGAAGGGACTTTTCCGCCATCATCGAGATGTTCCGCGAGAAGGCGTAAGCTCGTTCACTGTCCCGGCGTGCTCCGCCGAGAGAGCAGCCAGATCAGATAGGGCCCGCCGATCAGGGCGGCGAAGAGGCCGACCGGCACCTGATAGGGATAGATGACAACGCGCGACAGCCAGTCCGCCGCCGTCAGCACGCCGGCGCCGAAGATGAGGCTCGCCGCAAGCTGGTGGCTTGGCGTGCGGAAGCCGGCGAGCCGCGCCAGATGCGGCGCAATCAGGCCGGTGAGGCTGAGTGGCCCGACAAGGAACGAGGCGATCGCCGTCATCAGCGCGGCGAGGATGGCGAGCACCAGACGGCTTGCTCCGACGGGAAGGCCGACGGCGCGGCTCAAACCGGCCCCGAGCGGCAGGATCGTCAGCCAGCGGCTGAGGAAGGGTAGCGGCGCAGTCAACAGGACGAGCGAAGTGGCGGCCGTCCAGGCTTCGAAGGCGCCGGCGCGGTTGGTCGAGCCGGAAAGCCAGGTCAGCAGGATGTAGCCGCGCATATCGCCCTGGGCGAGCACCATGGTCACGATCGCCATGGCGAAGGCGCCGATGCCGACGCCGGCCAGCAGCATGCGTTCCGGCGAGAATTGCGCGCGCGCCGAAATGGCGATCATCGCGACGAAGGCTGCCAGTGCGCCGATCGCCATGGCGGCGAGCATGATGGCTGGCGAGGGGAAGCCGAAGAGGAAGAGCGCCACCGTCAGGCCCGCCCCGGCCCCGCCGCTGACGCCGAGAACCTCCGGGCTCGCAATCGGATTGCCCGTGATGCGCTGCATGATGAAGCCTGATGCCGCCAGCATGGCGCCGGCGGCGGCGGCCACGATCGTCCGCGGCAGACGGAAGGGCAGGAGGTCGGCCAGGAGAGTGCCAGTAGCGACGTGCCAGCCGTCATCGGCAGGGCCGAGAGTGAGGACGAGCGCAAAGAGCAGGGAGAGCGCAATCAGGAAAATAGCGAGGGTTTGGAGCGGCCTGGCCAGCCTCCTCAGCGCCGCCGCCGACTGGGCGCCAACGGCTGAAACGGAATGCACGCGCGGCAGCAGGAAGAGCAGCAGCGGGCCGCCGAGCAAAGCGGTCGCCGCTCCCGTCGGCGCGAGATCGGTGAAGCCGGGGCCGAGGATTTGGGTGAGGCAATCGGTCAGGAAGAGAAGCCCGGCGCCCGTCAGCGGTGCTGCCATCATCAGCCTGTCCGAGCCGCGCGCACCGGCAAGCCTTGCGATTGCTGGGGCTGCGAGCCCGAGGAAGCCGATGATGCCAACCTCCGATGTCACCGAGGCTGCGAGCCAGACGGCAAGACCGACGATCGCGAGGCGCGTGGAATGCAGGGCAAGACCGAGGCTTCGGGCGCCGCTGTCATCGAGCGCGAGAATGCGGAGCGGCCGCACCAGCAGCGACGCGGCCATGAAGCCGAGGATAAGCCGGGGGCCGAGCGAGGAGACGCTGTTCCAATCCAGCTGGCTGAGCGAACCGGCGCCCCAGATGTAGATCGACATGGCATATTCGCCGCGCGCAAGAATCAGCGTGACGCTGAGGGCAGAGGCGATGAGGCTGACAATCATGCCTGAAAGCGCCACGGTCACCGGATCGAGCCCGCGCCGCCAGCTCAAAGCCAGAACGACGGCGACTGCCGCGACGCCGCCGGCAAAGGCGGTCATTTCGCGCGACAATCCGATCAGCAGGGGCGAGACGCTCATGGCTGCCGTCATCGCCAGTTCCGCCCCGGAGGCGATGCCGAGCGTGGAAGCATCGGCGATCGGGTTGCGCAGCACACGCTGCAGCAATGCGCCGGAAAGGCCGAGCGCGGCGCCGGCGATCACGGCAAGCATGGCGCGGGGCATGATGCCGTCCCAGAGCAGCACGCTGTTCAGCAGCGTTGCTTCGGCATTGTCGTGGGCTAGCTGCGGGCGCGTCACGACGAGGAGCGCGAAGGCAGCGATGCAAAGCCCGGCCAGTATCAGGCCGGGAGCGGGCAGTCTTCCGCTTCGCGCCGGGCTGGCGCGGCTAACCATTCCATGCATGCTCAAGCCCTTGCGCCAGAAGGTCGGCAAAGCGGCCGGCGGCCGGCAACGCACCATAGGGATTGACGGCGCCGAGCATCAGCACGCGCTTCTCACGTACAGCCGGCAACGCGTTCCAGAAACTGCTGGCGGAAAGTGTGGCGATCGCATCGGCCGGATGCGGCGGGATCATGACGATCCAGGCGTCGGGCATCGATGCCAATGTCTCGATGCCGACCGGAGCAGCGGCCGAGTAGCTGGTCGCACCCTGCCATGCATTGGTAAGGCCGACGCGTTTCAGCACCTCGCCGAACATGCTGTCGGAACCGAAGACGCGGAAATGCCTGGCATCACCGAGATTGATCGGAATGACCGGCCGCCCGTCGCCGGCGGCAAAGACAGCCCTGTAGCGGTCGAGCCTGGCTGCAAGCTCTTCGGTCAGCTCCCGGGCTGCGCGAAGCTGCAGCCGCTCGCCGATCGCAAGCGTGACCTGTTCGGCCAGCGCGAAGGGGCTTTTGCCGGGTTTGTAAATCGCATGGCTTTCCACAGGCGCGATCCGGCGCATGCGCTCGTCCGCCCAGGCATAGAAGTTCGAATTGAAGATCAAATCCGGCCGCGCAAGCCGCAGCACCTCGAAATTCGGCGTGCCGCGCAAGCCGAGATCGGCCACCGTCGCCGGCACTTCAGGCGTTACGGCCGCCTGCCGGAATTGCCGCAGCTCCGTTGCCGCAACGACGTTGGCGCCGACTGCCAGCAGGGTTTCGAGCAGCGCCCAGTCGAGCGCCGCGACGCGTATGCGCTCCGCCGCCCGCATGTACGCTGGGGCGGAGAGCGAGACCGCCGCACCGGCGAGAAACCGTCTGCGGGAGAAGTAAGCCAAAAAAGCCATGACCTACAACAGATAGCTGACCGGCTCGTTTCGAACCGGATGCGGGAAGACGCCCATGCCGACGCCGAAAATCGACCGCAGCTTGTCGGCCTGCATGATCTCGGCGGGCGTGCCCTCGGCAGTGATCCGGCCGCGATTGAGCGCAATGATCGCATCGCAGTAGCGTGCGGCGAGGTTGATGTCGTGCAGCACGATAATGACGGTCAACCCGCGTTCGTGGCTGAGTTCCTGCACCAGCGAAAGAACGCTCGCCTGATGGGCGAGATCGAGCGCCGAGGTCGGCTCGTCGAGCAGGAGGCAACGGGCGTCCTGGGCGAGCATCATGGCGATCCAGGCGCGCTGGCGCTCGCCGCCGGACATTGCGGCGACGAGGCGATCGGCAAAATCTTCGAGCTCGGTGCGGACGATCGCCTCCTCGACCATTCGGCGATCGGTGGCGGTGAAGCGGCCGAGCGTGCCGTGCCAGGGGAAACGGCCGAGGGCAATCAGTTCCCGAACGCTCATGCCGTCGGTCGTCGGGGTGAATTGCGGCATATAGGCGACGTGGCGGGCAAACTCCCGGGCGCCCCAGTCGCTTGCCGGCTTGCCGCCGAAGGTGATGGCGCCGGATTTCGGCGCGATCTGGCGGGCGATGATCTTCAGAAGCGTGCTCTTGCCGGAACCATTCGGGCCAACCAGTCCATAAATTCGGCCGTGCTCGAGTGTCAGGTCGATACCGGACAGGATGGATTTCGGCCCGATGGCATAGTCTATTCCCGAAAGGGCAAGGAAAGGCGAAGTCATAGTCTGCTCCGGGTTCGGCGCTGCAATGGAGGCAGGAGGGCAAGCCCTCCTCTTCCAGCAGGTTCCTGCAAAACTAAACTCTGATTGTCAACTTACCACTTCCTGCTGAGCTTGAAGGTGACGGTGCGGGCATCGCCGTAACCGCAGACGGTCAGGCCGCCGCAGCCCTTGACATATTCCATGTCGAAGAGGTTGGTGACATTGAGCGCGGCGCCCCAGTTTTCCCTGTCGTAGCGGATTGCGGCGTCGAAGAGGGTCGCGGCGGGAACCTTCTCGGTATTCGCCTCATCGGCCCAGGACCAGCCCTGATGGCGCACGCCGGCCCCGAAGCTCATGCCCTCGAAAGCGCCTGTCGTCAGCGTATAGTCCACCCAGAGAGAGGCGGTCACCTTCGGGATCAGATAAGGCGAGTTGCCGACGAGTGCCGGGTTGGCCTCGTTTTCCGTTACTTCCATGTCCGTATAGGCAAGCGAGGCGAGGACCTTCCAGTTCTCGTTGATATTGACCTTGCCTTCGAGTTCGGCGCCGCGCGATACGACCTCGCCGAGCTGGCTCTGGGCGAAGGTGGCCGGATTGGTGACCGTGTTGTTGCGCTTGGTGATGTGGAATACCGACGCGGTCACCGAACCGTCGATGAAGGTGGGCTCATATTTGATGCCGCCTTCGAACTGCTCTCCGTCCTCCGGCTCCAGCGCGCCCGATACACCGGTGCCGATCAGCGGATTGAAGAAAGTCGCGGCGCTGACATAGGGCGTCAGGCCGTTATCGAACTCGTAGGCAAGGCCGATACGGCCGCTGACGGCGCTGTCGTTCGATGTATAGCTCGTGCCGACGATTGCGTCGGCATCGGTGTCGACATAGTCGTATCGGCCGTTGAGCGTCAGCAGCCAGCCGTCACCGAAGTGGATCTGATCCTGCGCATAGATGCCGAGCTGCTTGTGCGTGACGACCTGATCGATGGCGACGTCATTTGTCGGCTGAATGGCGCCGTAAATCGGATCGGTGGCGCTGATCGGCGTCGCCGTTGTCGGCCACGTCGGCCATTTCTGAACATGGTCGAGCCGATAATATTTGTAATCGAGGCCGACCAGCATGTTGTGCGTGGCGCCGCCGAGTTCCGCTTCGCCTTCGAGCCGGTTGTCGATGCCGAAGGAATCGACTGCGGAGCGACCTTCGAAGCCGATGCGCGCCAACTGGTAGTCGGGGCCTGTCGGAGCGCCGCCGGCCCAGCCGTTCAGGTAGGGGCCGATCTCATGCTTGTCGAGGTGGCCGTAGCGCAGGTTCTGCGAGAACTTGATGCCATTGTCGAATTCATGCTCGAACTCGTAGCCGATCATCTTCTGCACATAGCTGCCGTCATCGATGCCGGGCTCGCCATAGAAGGCGTCGCGGTCGATCTTGCCGAAGGGTGCATCCTCGACGGTGCCGACATAGGGGAAAAAGCCGTTGCCGGTATGGACCTGATCGAGGCCGCCGAGATAACCCCAGGCGGTGAAGCTCGTGCTGTCATCCGGCGAAATGGTGAGCTGCGGCATGATGAAGCCGCGGAAGTCCTCGGAAAAGTCCGAATAGTTGTCGCCGCCTGCGACCTTGCCGGTGATGCGATAGCTCATCGTTCCGGTGGAACCGACCTTGTCAGAGACGTCGAAGCCGGTGAAGGCATTGCCGTTGTTGTTGATGCCGATCTCTGTATAGAAGAGCGGCTCATCGAGCGGGCGCTTGCGGACGAGATTGACGATGCCGCCGGGGTTGGCTCCGCCGTAGAGTACGGAGGCCGGACCCTTCAGCACCTCGACGCGCTCCAGCATGAAGGGATCGAGCTGGAAGCCGCCGAAGCCGTAGCTGAAGAGCGTCAGATTGTCGAAGAAGACGCCGGTCTGTGTCGCGTTGAAGCCACGAATGTAGAACCAATCCGTATCGCCGTCGCCGCCATAGGGCTGCGCGGTGACCCCAGGCGTATAAAGCAGCACCTCGTCGATCTTATTAGTGATGCCACGATCGTCCATTTCCTGCGTGCCGATGACGGAGACGGACTGCGGGATTTCGTTGAGCGGCGTGTCGCTCTTCGAGCCGGTGGAGGAGTTCTTGGCGACATAACCTTTGACCGGGCTGGTCGCTGTATCGCTGCCGCCCTGGATGACGATCGGCGCAAGCTCGGTCGACGTCGCATCCTGCGCCGAGGCGGAGCCCGCCATCAGGCCGGCGATCGCCACGCCTGCCAATCGATTTGCCTTGAAAATGGGACCCCTGGTCTGCCCACGCATGTCTTCTATACCCCACTCGCGCCGCGGCACTGACACGCGGCGAAGAACCTTTGAATAAGATGAGTGCTTAACTCAGTTTTAACGGAACGGCTTGTCTCGATCGGGGAAAATTGAACGTTTTTGGGCAATTCTCCGCATTGTAAAGGATTGCTCAGACAGCGTTGCCGTTAGGCAAGTTGAGCCTTCTTCCAGCTCGCCGGCGTGGCGCCAACATGTTTGCGGAAGACGCGGGTGAAATGCGCCTGATCGGCAAAGCCGGTTTCGGCTGCAATCGCGGTCAACGCATATTCGCTCTCGACAAGCAGGCGCTTGGCCTTGTCGAGCCGGGCATTGGTCTGCCATTGATGCGGCGCGATGCCGGTCGAGGCTTTGAACGCATGGCTGAAATGCGATTGCGATAGCCCGGTCAGACCGGCGAGCTCCTCGAGACGGATATTGCGAAGGCAATTTTCCTCAATGAAATCGGTGGCGCGGCGAAGCTGCCAGGAGGCGAGCTTGCTGCGCTTGCGCGGCGTGGCCTTGGAAAGCTTCAGCACGTCGATGATCAATGCCAAGGCCAGGCCGTCGCCATAGAGATCGTGCAGCGGCTCCGGACTGAGGCACTCGGCAGCGACCAGCTGCGCCAGCGCCAGCACCCGCTCATCGGAAAAGAGAAGCTTCGGGCTTTCCAAGCGGCGCGGATCGATGTCTTCCGCAAGCCTGCGGCCAATGGTATCGGCATCGAAATGCAGATCGAGATGGCGGATCGAATGCACGTCGGTCAGATCGGCCCAGACTTCCATACCGGCCGGCACATAGGAGATCGGGCGTTTTTCCGTATCTTGAACGGTGCCTTGCGCCCTCGGTGAGAGCTTGATGCGCGAATTGCCCGCCCCCCGCTTGTCGAGCATGATGAAGAGCCGCGGATCCCGCGAGACATAATAGCCGCCGGCATAAGAGGCGCATTCGACGTCCCAGACGTCGGCGACTATGCCGTTCCACAGGCGGCGATGCACGCCGCCTATGACCGAGAAGCCCTGGATCTTGTTCTGCATCCGCGGTTGAAAAGTCATTTGCATTTCCGCCTCCGGCCATGCGCCGGAAGCAAACCTTCAATTTATAGTCAAGTTTATTACAGTAGACGGAAGCGGATGACAATCATCAATCCGGCGATAAAAAATACTGCCGGATCAGGCTCTCGACACCGAGAAGCTCAGCCTGCTGTCGCCGAGAAGGATGTCGATCTCGCCGGGTTCGTTCAGTTCGATCGCGCCGCTCAACGTGCCCGTGGTGACGAGTGCACCCGCCTTCAGTGATGTTTCGGGCCGAAGCCCGTCATTGGCATAGTCGAGCAGCCAGGTGAGAACGTCACCCTTCGGATGCTGTGCCGGGCCTTCATAGATCGTGCGGCCCGCATGGGTGACCTTGAGAGGCGTGCCGCCGGCAGTGTCGACAACGCTCTTGTCGACCTGCGGGCCGAGCACATAGCCGCTATTGCCGAGCCGGTCGGCGACGAATAGCAGAAAGGAAACGCTGCCACTTTCCCTGATGGCGCTGACCAGCAGTTCGGCGCCGAGATAGGCAGCGGAAATCGCCTCGACCACTTCGGCGCGGCTGTATGGGACGCCTGCGCGGATCGGCAGATCCTTGCCGAGGCGAACGGCGATCTCGGTTTCGAATTTCAGGCCCGAATACCAGGGAATATCAGCGCCCGCGACGGCTTCGACATAAGGATGCAGGGGAGCGGTAACGGCTTGGCCCTGCGGCGGGACCGTCACCTTCCAGGCATTGCTGGAAATTCCGTCAGCAGCGGCGAGGAGATTCTGCGCCGCCATCGCCTGATGCAGGTCGGCAGGCAAAGTAAAGGTGCTCGTTTCCTCCTGCCTGCCGGCTTGCCGCAGGCGGTGAAGCGTGGATGCGAGGCCGCGCGGATCGAATGTCTCTGTCATGATATCTCCTCGAATGATTTCGAGGTGCACAGTAACCGCAAGGCCCGGACGAACAAGACCGATCTTGGAAAGACTCCTATTCCATCGCCGCGTACCAGCGATCGCGATAGGCGGCCAATCCCGGGATGTCGGTCGCCGGAAAATGTCTCTCGGTGCCCGATACAGGGCGGATGCCGGTGAGAAGAGCCGCACCCTGGCTGGTGCCGGTCGAGCCGGGAAGGGCGAGGACTTCGCGACCGGCAAGCGCGGCAAGCAGTTTCAGATAGGTCGCGTTCAGCGCAAAAGGGCCTTCGACGATGACAGGACCCTTGGCGCCGATCAGTCCAAGGCAGGCCTCGGTCATCAGCGCCAGATAGAGGCCGGCGCTGGCATGACGTTCGTCGCGGCTTGCTTCTTCCGCGCCGATCCAACGGCTTGCCTTATCGGGAAAGGGGCCGGAAGCAGAGGCAATGTTCGGCAGCAACATCATGTTTTTTGCAATGACAGGACCGATTGCTGCCTCGGCCGCGTTCTCCTCGACAGGGCCTATTTCGGCCGCGAGGATCTCGTATTCCCGCCCGCCCATGAAGCGGGAGGAGGGAACGGCCCGACCAAAAGCGTCGACGTTGGCGAGCGCATCGCGATTCGGATCGAGATGGTCGAGATCGCCGCCGACGCCGAAACTGATGACCCACGTGCCTGTCGAGACGACGGCGAAGGGGGCGTCCCGATGGACGAGGTGCGGCAGCAGCGAGGCGTTGGAATCGTGGATGCCGCAATAGACGGGCACGGAGATGCCGATCTCATCGGCAATGTAAGGCAGGACAGGGCCGAGCGCATCGAAGGCGGAGCGGATGGGCGCCATCCGATCGCGGATGCCGAGCCTGTCGACGAGCGAGGAATAGCTTGATGTTTTTGGGTTCCAGAGGTCGGTGTGGCAGCCGAGCGAAGTCAGTTCGTTAGCGGCGACGCCGGTCAGCCGCGCCGCCCAATACTGCGCATAGGTGAGGATGGTCGCCACCTCAGCGAAGTCTTCCGGAAAAGCGCTCTTCTGATAATGCAGTTGGGCGCCGACATTGAGGCCCATGGCAAGGCGCGGCGAGAAGGTTTCGTCGAAAGAGGGTCGCAGCGCAGTGTAGGCGTCGCGGATCTCCTGCGGATATTCATGTTCGTAGTCGATCACGGGCATGGCGAGCATCCCGTCCTTGCCGAGGAGCGCGGCGGCGGCGCCATGGGTGGTGATGGAAATGGCGTCGAAGCCGGGTTCCCGCGCCAGGCGTTTCAGTGCATCGAGCGCGAAGGACCAGAGCGCCTCGATATCGTAATGCGGGTAGGGGCCGGTCTTGATCGTGATGTTCGGCCGCTTCAGGACGGCGATCTCGGCGCCTGTCCCGCTATCGAGGACGACGACCTTGGCATTGGTCTTGCCGATGTCCAGGACGGCGATGCGGCGATAGGAGCTGGCGGTCATGGCATATGGAAGACGGTGACGAGGTCGCTGTGGACGGGCGAATTATCCGGATTGGTCGCCATGATATCGGCCATATATGCCCACCATTTCTTCATCACCGGATGATCCGGCAGGCTCGCCATCGTGTGGTCGAGAGGCCGCGTCAGGACGCCGAAAAGCGTATTGGTCTCGCGGTCGAGATGGATCGAATAGTCGCTGGCCCCAGATTGATGGAGGAGATCGACCAGTTCCGGCCAGATCTCGTCGTGCCGCTTTCGATATTCGGCTTCCATGCCGGGATTGAGCTGCATCTTGAAGGCGTGTTTTTCTAAGGTCATCGGGAGCTCATGATCTTGATGCGGCGGGCGATGATCGGAATGGCGATGGTGATGATGAGAAGCAGGCCGATGAAGATCGACATGACGATGCCGGGCACGTTCAACAGCCCGAGGCCGAAGGTGACGAGGCCCATGACGAAGGCGGCGATGACGACGCCGCCGATCCGGCCGGAGCCGCCGAGGATCGAGATGCCGCCGAGCACGACCATGGTCACGACTTCGAGCTCCCATCCCTGAGCGATCGACGGCCGGGTCGAGCCGAGGCGCGAGGTCAGGCAGACGGCGGCGACACCGCTCATGATGCCGGTCAGCAGGAAGAGGATGAATTTGACGCGCTCGACCGGGATGCCGGAGAAGCGGGCAGCGAAGTCGTTATTGCCGATCGCATAGACCTGCCGGCCGAAATTCGTCGCATGCAGCAGGATGGCGAAGAGGATCGCCACGACGATGAAGAGCACGAATTCGAAAGAAAACACCCAGAGCACGTAGCCCTGACCGAAATAGGCGAAATCAGCGGGGTATTTGCCGTAAGCCTGGTCGCCGAGCACGATATAGGAAATGCCGCGGAACAGGCTCATCGTGCCGATCGTGACGACGATCGACGGTAGTTTCAGCACCGAAACCAGCATACCGTTGAAGATGCCGCAGGCAAGGCCGGTACCGATGCCGATCAGCACCAGGCCCGGCGTGCCGATGCCAAGCTGCGCTGCCGCCCCCATCGCCGTCGAGGCGAGCGCGATGATCGCGGCGACCGAGAGGTCGATCTCGCCTGAGATGACGAGCAGCGCCATGGCAAAGGCAATCATCGCCTTTTCGGTGAAGTTGAAGGTGGCGTCCGAGAGGTTCCAGGCGTCGAGGAAATAGGGCGAGGCCAGGGAATTGAAGATGAAGATCAGGACGGCGACACCGAAGAGCAGCACTTCCCAGCTTGCGACGACGCGGCGGAAGGGCGTGCCGAGGCGGTCGGGGATGACGCGCTTTTCGTGCGTGGATACGGTGCTCATGCTGCGGCCTCCGTTCTGATTTCGGCTGCGGCGCGGTCGCGCAGTATGATGCGGCCCCGGTTGCGCTCACGCCTTGCGTTGAAGGCAACGGCGAGAATGATGACGGTTCCGGAGATGGCCATCTGCGTGAAGGGTGAAATGCCGATGACCGGCAGGGCGTTCTTGATGACGCCGAGGAAGAGCGCGCCGAGCACTGTGCCGGCGACCGAGCCGACGCCGCCGGCAATCGAGATGCCGCCGATGACGCAGGCGGCAACGCTGTCGAGCTCGAAGCCGTTGGCGATATCGACATAGGCGACGGCATAACGTGACACCCAGAGATAGCTTGCAAGGCCGGCGAGCGCGCCGGAGAGCACGAAAGCGAGGAATTTCGTCCGGCCGGTATCGATGCCGGCATAGACGGCAGCGGTCGGATTGCCGCCGGTCGCATAAGCCGAGCGGCCGAACTGGCTGTAGCGCAGCAGCATGTACATCAGCGCGACGATGATGATCGCGACCCAGCTCAGCACCGGCAGGCCGAGGATCGGCGTGCGGGGGACGGCGAGGAAGGTCGGCGTCATCTGGTGCGCGTTCACCCAGGCTCCGCCGGAGAGCACGAAGGCCATGCCGCGATAGATGGTGAGCGTGCCGAGGGTGACGACGATCGGCGGGATTTCGAGGCGCCAGACGAGGAAGCCGTTGATCGAGCCGAGGGCTGCGCCGATCACGACCGCGGCAAGGATCAGCACGATCAGCGGCAGGCCGGGAAAGGCGGCATTCATCATCGCGATGGCCATGCCGGTAAAGGCAAGGTTGGCGGCAACCGAGAGATCGATCGATTTTGTCAGGATGACCGTCATCTGGGCAAGCGCCAGGATGATGAGGATCGCGGTGTCGTTGAAGATGCCGGCGAGATTGTCCGGCGTGGCGAAATCGGCAGCCCGCGTCGAGAAGACGACGATCATCACCACGATGATGGCGAAGAGCAGCGTTTCGCGTTTTCTGATCAGTCTCATCATGCTCGTCACCTCATGCATTTCCGGTCGCCGCGCGCACCAGCGCTTCCGGCGAAAGCTGATCACGCTCGAAGAGCCCGACCGACAGACCTTCCTTCATCACCAGCACGCGGTCCGACATGCCGATGATTTCGGGCAGTTCGGAAGAGATCATGATGATCGAGAGGCCCTCTGCGGCAAGCTCACTGATGAAGCCGTGGACGGCAGCCTTCGAGCCGATGTCGATACCCTTGGTCGGCTCGTCGAGTATGATGACCTTGGGCATGGTGGCGAGCCACTTGCCGATGACGACCTTCTGCTGGTTGCCGCCCGACAGCGTGCCGACCGGGACGGAGAGGGCGGCAGCGCGCAGATCCAGCCGCTCGGCATATTTGCGGGCGAGCGCGAATTCTTCCGCCGCCTGCAGGAACCCCTTGCGCGAGGTGCGCGCCAGCGACGGCAGCGTCATGTTCTGGTAGATCGGCATCGGCAGCGCCAGGCCGTGGCGGCCGCGCTCTTCCGGCACGTAGACGATGCCGGCTCTGATGGCGTCATGCGGCGAATTGATCGAAATTTCCCGGCCCTCGAGCGTCAGCCTGCCGGAGAGCGGCCTGGTGATGCCGAAGAGCGATTGCGCCAGTTCCGAGCGGCCGGCGCCGATCAGGCCGTAGATGCCGAGGATCTCGCCCTTGCGCAGCGTCAGCGAAATATCGCGGAACTCGGTGCGGTGGCTGTATTTTTCGACTTCGAGGACCGGTCCGCCGATGGCGACCTCAATCTTCGGAAAGACGTTTTCGACGTCGCGGCCGACCATCATGCGGACGATCTCGTCCTGTGGCGTTTCCTTGAGCCGACCTTGGCCGACGGCGCGGCCGTCGCGGAAGACGACGAAGTCGTCGGCGATCTCGTAAAGCTCGTCGAATTTGTGGCTGATGAAGAGGATCGCCTTACCCTGTTCCTTCAGGCCCTTGATGATGCGGAAAAGATCATCGATCTCCTTGCGGGAGAGGGCGGCCGTCGGCTCGTCCATGATGACAATGCGGGCCTCGATCGACAAAGCGCGGGCAATTGCCACCAGATGGCGCTGCGCGATGGAGAGGTCCTTCAGTCGGATCGTCGGATCGATATTGCTTTCTAGCGCGGTCAGCAGCGTCTTCGAACGGCTGTTCATCACCTGCCAGTCGATGGTGCGAAAGCGCGTGCGCGGCGCATGGCCGAGGAAAATGTTTTCGGCAACCGTCAGTTCGTCGAACAGCACGGTTTCCTGATGGATGGCGGTGACGCCGGCATCGATCGCGGCCTGGGCGCTAGCGAAGGTCACTGCCCGACCGTCGACCAGGATCTCACCTTCGTTCGGCCTGTAGATACCGGTGAGGATCTTGACGAGCGTCGATTTGCCGGCGCCGTTTTCGCCGATCAGTGCCGTCACCGTGCCGGGGTGAAGGGCGATGCTGACATTGTCGAGCGCCTTCACGCCAGGGAAGATCTGGGAAATGCCGCGCATTTCGAGGATGGCGGGCGCTTCGCCGGTTTGGCTGTCCGTGGCGGGTTGTTGAAAGGCGGCGTTCATCAGCTTCTACCAGTGTCGAATGAGAATCCCGGCGGCCGCATAGCCGCCGGGTTTTTATGCGGTTGCTCCGGATCAGAAGACCTTGGAGAACTGGTCGATATTCGAAGCGTTGTAGACGAAGGGATCGGCCATGGCGGCTTCGCCGTTGTCGCCGACCTTGATCTTGCCCATGCGGCCGGCTTCGATCTCGCTGCCCGGCTTGCCGTCGGTCTCGCCCTTGACGAGGCGATAGGCGATCTGGGTGGCGGAATAACCGAGGTCGATCGGGTTCCAGATGGCGAATTCCTTGGTGGCGCCGGACTTGATCGCGCCGGCCATTTCCGACGGCAGGCCGAGACCGGTGACGTAGACCTTGCCGACGAGGCCCTTGTCTTCGACGACCTTGGAGGCAGCGAGAACGCCGACCGTCGTCGGAGCGACAATGACCTTGACGTTCGGATTCGACTTCAGCAGGCCCTCGGCTTCACGATAGGACTTGTCCGACAGGTCGTCGCCGTAAACCGTGGTGACGAGGTTGAGGCCAGGGAAATCCTTGAGCTGCTTCTTCATCTGGTCGATCCAGATGTTCTGGTTGGTCGAGGTTGTCGTGGCCGACAGGATGGCGAAGTCCCCCTTGCCGCCTTCCAGATGATCCTTGGCGAGCGTCAGGCACATCTTGCCGATCAGCTCGTTGGACGACGGGTTGAGCTGCAGGATGCGGCCTTCCGGCGCGACGCCGGAATCCCAGGAGATGACCTTGATGCCGCGCTGTGCCGCCTTCTTCAGCGCCGGAACGAGCGCGTCGGGATCGTTGGCCGAAACGGCGATGGCATCGACTCCCTGAGCGATCAGCGAGTTGATGACTTCGATCTGACCTTCGGCCGTCGTCGACGTCGGACCGGTGTAGATCACTTCCACGCCGCCGAGTTCCTTGGCGGCTTCCTGGGCGCCCTTGTTGGCGGCGTCGAAGAAGCCGTTGCCGAGCGACTTCACGACGAGGCCGATCTTGATGTCCGCGGCGCTTGCGGTGCCGGCCATCATGGCGACGGCGAGCGCTACGCCGAGCGCCAGTGTCTTTGCTAGTTTCATGTCACTTTCCTCCCATTAAGATTAGACTTCCACACCTCGGCGGCGCCTCATGCGACCGACGAGGAATCCTCCTTCACAAGCTGGGCCACCGGGCTCGCGACGACGAGCCGGACGCCGGCATTCTCGACCATGCGAGCTGCCTCTTCCGAGATCCCGTCATCGGTGATGACCACAGACACGCGGTCGAGCGCGCAGAGAATGAGGCTCGACCGTCGATTGAATTTGCTTGAATCGACCATGACGACGAGTTCATCGGCTTGGTGCATCAGCTTCTGCTCGCTCTGGATAATGAGCGCATCCGCCTCCATGATGCCGAGCGGGCCGACGCCCTGTGCGCCGATGAACATGCGCCGCGCATAAAAATTGCGGATCGCGTCATTGTCGAAAGGCGACAGGATCAGGCTCTGCTCGCGATAGATCGCGCCGCCCGGCACCGTCACAGTATTCTTGGAATGCTTCACCAGATGTTCGGCGATCGCGAAAGAGTTGGTCATGACCTGCATGCGGTGGCCGGCCATGTAATGCACCATTTGAAAGGTGGTGGTGCCACCATTGATGATGATGGCATCGCCCGCTTCGCAGAGGTCGACCGCCGCGCGGGCGATTGCGCGTTTTTTATCGATGTTGACTGATTCTGAAACGCGGAAGGGTCGACCAGCGAGGTTGCCCAACTGCGGTGGGTGCACTGCTTCCGCACCACCACGCACGCGGCGGATCTTGCCCTGCACATGAAGGGCCGCAATATCGCGCCGGATTGTCGCTTCAGAGGCTTCCGTCAGCTCGGAAATGTCCTGGATCGTAACGACGGACTTTTCCTGGACGGCGCTTAAAATGATGCGATGGCGTTCGCGTTCGTGCATTGGGCTCCTCCTCTTGTCGTATTTATTTCGTATCCGTTAAAAGCTGTCAATCACAAACGATCATAAATTTTCATATTGCGCTGCACAATAATCGAATTTGATCGTTTTCGATTGACAAACTCGGTTTTGATGAGCGATACCGGTCAGCGAAAAGGGCGCGACCCTCGCGACCCGATGATGATTTCATATGGGAGGATGACATGGCGGCGAACGTCCGGCTTCTGGAAAACCGGTGGGATGATGGTTACGCGGCAGGCCTCGATGAGCCCGGCAAGCTTCTCTATCGCTCCAATCTGCTCGGCGCCGACAAGCGCATCACCAATTACGGCGGCGGTAACACCTCGGCTAAAGTGATCGAAACCGACCCGCTGACCGGCGACAAAGTTAGGGTGCTCTGGGTCAAGGGCTCGGGCGGCGATGTCGGCACCATCAAGCTCGACGGCTTCGCCACGCTCTATCAGGACAAGCTGGAAGCGCTGAAGGGCATCTACAAAGGTGTCGAGGATGAAGACCGCATGGTGGGCTTCCTGCCACATTGCACCTTCAACCTGAATGCCCGCGCCGCCTCGATCGACACGCCGCTGCACGGTTTCGTGCCTTTCACCCATGTCGATCACATGCATCCCGACGCGATTATCGCGATCGCTGCTTCGAAGAATTCCAGGGAGCTGACCAAGCAGATCTTCGGCGACGAGATCGGCTGGCTTCCGTGGCGGCGCCCGGGCTTCCAACTCGGTCTCGATCTCGAAGCTTTCGTCAGGGCAAATCCGAATGCCAAGGGCGTCGTGCTCGAAAGCCACGGCCTCTTCACCTGGGCTAATGACGCCAAGGCCTGCTATGAGCTGACGCTCGATATCATCAACAAGGCGATCGAATGGTTCGCGGGCCAGACCGAAGGCAAGACGATCTTCGGCGGCGCCCTCGTGCAAAGCCTGCCCGTCGCTGAACGGCGCGCCATCGCCGCCCGCCTGATGCCCGAGATTCGCGGCCGCATCGGCAAGCAGGAGCGCAAGCTCGGCCATTTCGACGATCAGGATGCGGTTCTCGAATTCGTCAATTCGAAGAACCTGCGTCCGCTCGGCGCACTCGGCACCAGCTGCCCGGACCATTTCCTGCGCACCAAGATCCGCCCGCTGATCGTCGATTTCGATCCCGTCAGGCCGGATGTCGATGCGATCGTCGCCGGTGTCGACAAGGCGCTGGAAGATTACCGCGCCGATTACGCCCGCTATTACAACGACTGCAAGCATGACAATTCGCCCGCCATGCGCGACGCCAATCCGGTCATCTTCCTCGTTCCCGGCGTCGGCATGCTGTCCTTTGCCCGCGACAAGGCGACGGCCCGCATCGCCAGCGAGTTCTACGTAAACGCCATCAACGTCATGCGCGGCGCCTCCACGGTGTCGGAATATCAGGGCCTGCCGGAGCAGGAAGCGTTCGATATCGAATATTGGCTGCTTGAAGAGGCCAAGCTGCAGCGCATGCCGAAACCGAAGAGTCTTGCCGGCAAGGTCGCCTTCGTCACCGGCGGCGCCGGCGGCATCGGCCGGGCGACGGCTGCCCGCCTCATCGGCGAGGGGACCTGCGTGGTGCTTGCCGATATCGACCAGGCAGCGCTTGAATCGACCGAAGCCGATTTCGTGAAGAAGTACGGCGCGGATGCCGTGCGCAGCGTGAAGCTCGACGTCACCAAGGAAGATGCCGTGATCGCTTCCTTCGCCGAATCCTGCGTCGAATTCGGCGGCATCGATATCCTCATTTCGAATGCCGGTATCGCTTCCTCGGCGCCGATCGAAGCGACCGAGCTGTCGACGTGGAGCCGTAATATCGACATTCTGGCGACCGGTTACTTCCTCGTCTCGCGCGAGGCCTTCCGGCTGTTCCGCCGGCAGGCGTTGGGCGGCAATGTCGTCTTCATTGCATCGAAGAACGGTCTCGCCGCTTCGCCGAACGCTTCCGCCTATTGCACGGCGAAGGCTGCCGAAATCCATCTCGCCCGTTGCCTGGCGCTGGAAGGGGCCGATGCGGGCATTCGCGTCAACACCGTCAATCCGGATGCCGTCCTGCGCGGCTCGAAGATCTGGAGCGGCGAGTGGCGCGAACAGCGTGCGGCCTCCTCGAAGATCGAGGTGGACGAGCTCGAGGAACATTACCGCAAGCGTTCCATGCTGAAGCTCAACGTGTTCCCGGAAGACATCGCCGAAGCGGTCTACTTCCTGGCATCCGATCTCTCGGCCAAGTCGACCGGCAACATCATCAACGTCGACGCCGGCAACGTTCAAAGCTTCACGCGCTAAGCTACTTCCGGAGGATCACCCATATTGCGTGGACGATCCCCGGAACATAGCCGCAAAGCGTCAGCAATATGTTGAGCCAGAAATGCAGGCCGATCCCGACCTGCAGAAATACGCCAAGGGGCGGCAGGATGATCGCAAGAAGAATGCGGATAACGTCCATCGTAGCTCCTGAGTTTTGAAAACATGTAAGCGTTAGAACGCAAACCACGTTCTGTGGTTCGCGACGTGGGAGGAAACAATGGCTGAATTCAGGATTGCGCCGGATCTGGTCGCGACGGAAAATGAAAAGCGGGCGGCGGCGCTGAAAGCCGATTACGACGCATTGGGTGCCACCCTTGATCGGCGCGGCGTCGATATCGAGGCGGTGACACGCAAGGTCAGCGAATTTTTCGTTGCCGTTCCGTCCTGGGGTGTTGGCACCGGCGGCACTCGATTTGCCCGTTTTCCCGGCACCGGCGAGCCACGCGGTATCTTCGACAAGCTCGACGATTGTGCCGTCATCAACCAGCTGACGCAGGCCACGCCGAACGTCTCGCTGCATATCCCCTGGGACAAGGCGGATGCACGGGAATTGAAAGCCAAGGGCGATGCGCTCGGACTTGGCTTCGACGCAATGAACTCTAACACCTTTTCGGATGCTCCGGGGCAGGCCCATTCCTACAAGTACGGCTCGCTCAGCCATACCGACGCGGCGACGCGCGCGCAGGCGGTGGAGCATAATCTCGAATGCATCGAGATCGGCAAGGCGATCGGTTCCAAGGCGCTGACCGTCTGGATCGGCGACGGCTCGAACTTCCCGGGTCAGAGCAATTTCACCAAGGCATTCGAGCGTTACCTCGCCTCGATGGCGGACATTTACAAGGCCTTGCCCGACGATTGGAAGCTCTTCTCCGAGCACAAGATGTACGAGCCGGCCTTCTATTCGACGATCGTTCAGGATTGGGGCACCAACTATCTGATCGCCCAGACCCTCGGTCCCAAGGCCTACTGCCTCGTCGACCTCGGCCATCATGCGCCGAACACCAATATCGAAATGATCGTCGCCCGCCTGATCCAGTTCGGCAAGCTCGGCGGTTTCCACTTCAACGATTCGAAGTATGGCGACGACGATCTCGATGCCGGCGCGATCGATCCCTACCGGCTGTTCCTGGTCTTCAACGAGCTGGTCGATGCCGAGCAGCGCGGTGTCAACGACTTCAACCCGGCGCATATGATCGACCAGTCGCATAATGTGACTGACCCGATCGAAAGCCTGATCAACAGCGCCAACGAAATCCGCCGCGCCTATGCGCAGGCGCTCCTCGTCGACCGCAAGGCGCTTGACGGCTATCAGCAGGACAATGACGCGCTGATGGCGTCGGAAACCCTGAAGCGCGCCTATCGCGCCGATGTCGAGCCGATCCTTGCCGAGGCCCGCCGCAGGGCCGGCGGCGCGATCGATCCGATCGCCGCCTATCGCGCCAGCGGCTACCGCAGACAAGTGGCAGCCGAACGTCCGGCTTCCGTTGCCGGCGGCGGCGGTATCATCTGAGCTGCCGGGCCGAATATAATGTGGTTGCCGGCAGCGTGGGGTGAAACGCTGCCGGCAGTCGCCGCTTACGGCTTCCAGGCGCCGGCGATCTGGCGGGTGGCGATGTTCAGCCGGTTCCAGACATTGATGTTGGCGATGGCGATGACCAGCGCCGCAAGGCTCTTGCCGTCATAATGCCGGGTTGCCTCGTCCCAGATATCGTCGGGTACCGGGTCGGCGCGGTCGCTGACCCGGGTCATCGCTTCGGTCAGCGCAAGGGCAGCGCGTTCAGCATCGCTATAATAGGGGGCGTCGCGCCAGCCGGCGATGGCAAAGAGCCGCTCATCCGTCTCGCCGTGTTTGCGGGCAATGCGCCAATGGCCGTCGATGCAGACGCTGCAGCCATTGATCTGGCTGGCGCGCAGATTGACGAGTTCGAGCAGCTTTGCTGAAAGGCCTATCTCGGTCGGTACCTTGCCGAGTGCATTGAGGGCCTGCATGGCCGCGGGAAGCACGAGGGCGGGATTTCCCATTCTCTCCTGCATGATATGTCTCCTTGATGCGTTTCGTGTTCGACGATCCGCCGGCGCTGTCACACCGGCCGGGTTGCATTCGTCATGGCCTTGACGCAACGCAGCGGAGGAATGTGACAAATGGACGAGAAAAAATGGCTGGCGGATGAATTCGAGGCGAATCGGTCGCATTTGAGGGCCGCGGCCTACCGCATGCTTGGTTCGCGCAGTGAGGCGGAGGATGCCGTTCAGGAGACGTGGCTGCGCCTCAACCGCACCGAGATGACGGGAATAGGCAATCTCGGCGGCTGGCTCACAACGGTGGTGGCGCGCATCTGCCTCGACATGCTGCGCGCCCGCAAGACACGAGGCGAGGAGCCGCTCGAAATGCCTGTGCATGCGTCAATCGCCGATCCCGCCAAGGATCCGGAACGAGAAGCCGCCTTTGCCGATTCGGTCGGTCTGGCGCTGCTCGTCGTGCTGCAAAACCTGGCGCCCGCCGAGCGTGTCGCCTTCGTGTTGCACGACATGTTCGATCTGCCCTTCGATGAGATCGCGCCGATCATCGGCCGTTCGTCCGCGGCCACCCGGCAGCTCGCAAGCCGCGCGCGCCGCCGCGTACAGGGCACGGACGAAGCGCCGGAGGTCGATCTCGGCCGCAAGCGGACGATTGCCGAGGCCTTTCTGACGGCGTCGCGCAACGGAGATCTGGAGGCGCTGATTGCGGTGCTCGCCCCAGACGTCGTCTTCCGGCCGGATGCGACGGCCGCCCGATACGGCATCGGCGCAATGCGCGGCGCGACTGCCGTGGCCGAAGCCTTCAAGGGCCGGGCGCAGGCGGCACAAATCGCCGTCGTCGAAGGGGACCTCGGCTTTGTCGTCTTGATCGAGGGGCAGATTCGCGTCGCAGTATCGCTGACGATCGACGAGGGCCGCATCGCCGCGATCGACGCGGTCGCCGACCCGGATCAATTAGGGCGGATCGAATTTTCGATCCTTCGCGATTGATGCATGCCGATGTTCGGAACCAGACGCTTGCGGAATGGACGCTCGGTTTCCGGCTGCTGAGCCTTACGCCGGCGTCATTCTTCTTGACAGCGATGCTTCCCGGCCTATTCTATTATAAAGCTTCATCTATCATAGTTGTGGAATTCCTACCTGATTGTGCGATGAGGCGCCATCTCCGACCTCCCCATCATCCTCCATGACGACCTGTAGACAGGTTCCCGAGTCTTCGAAAGGAAACACCACATGTCCGGCGACCAGGCGAAGAAGCCGCTTCTCCTCACCAACGTCAGACCGATGGCTTTCGGTGCCGGTACAGGCTCGGGGGCGATCGATATTCTCATCAATGGCGATGGCAGGATCGCAGAGACCGGTCCGTCTTTGGCAGTCTCCGAGGATGTGACTCGTATCGACGGCAAGGGCGCTTTCGTCTCGCCGGGTTGGGTCGATCTTCACGTCCATATCTGGCATGGCGGCACCGATATCTCCATCCGCCCTTCCGAGTGCGGTCTCGAGCGCGGCGTCACCACCCTGGTCGATGCCGGCTCTGCCGGCGAGGCGAATTTCCATGGCTTCCGGGAATATATCATCGAGTCCTCGCGCGAGCGTATCAAAGCCTTCCTGAACCTCGGTTCGATCGGCCTTGTCGCCTGCAACCGCGTTGCCGAACTCAGGGATATAAGGGATATCGACCTTGACCGGATCCTTGAAGTCTATGCCGAAAACAGCGAGCACATCGTCGGCATCAAGGTGCGCGCCAGCCACGTCATCACCGGCTCCTGGGGCGTCACTCCTGTCAAGCTCGGCAAGAAGATCGCCAAGATCCTGAAGGTGCCGATGATGGTGCATGTCGGCGAACCACCGGCGCTTTATGACGAAGTGCTCGAAATTCTCGGCCCCGGCGACGTCGTCACCCACTGCTTCAACGGCAAGGCCGGTTCAAGCATCATGGAGGACGAGGATCTTTTCAATCTCGCCGAGCGCTGCGCGTCGGAAGGCATCCGCCTCGACATCGGCCATGGCGGTGCTTCCTTCTCCTTCAAGGTCGCCGAAGCGGCGATCGCGCGCGGGCTTCTGCCGTTCTCGATCTCGACGGACCTGCACGGCCATTCGATGAACTTTCCGGTATGGGATCTGGCAACGACGATGTCGAAGCTGCTCAGCGTCGGCATGCCCTTCGACAAGGTTGTGGAAGCCGTCACGCACGCGCCGGCCTCCGTCATCAAGCTGCCGATGGAGGGACGGCTTTCCGTCGGCTCGCAGGCCGAGTTTACCATTTTCGACCTCGTCGACTCCGAGCTCGAAGCGACGGATTCAAACGGCGATGTCTCTATCCTCAAAAAGCTGTTCGAGCCGCGCTATGCCGTAATGGGTGCCGAGGCCTTCGCTGCCAGCCGTTATGTGCCGCGGGCGCGCAAGCTCGTGCGCCACAGCCACGGCTATTCTTACAGGTAGGATCGGCTGACGCTCCACATCTAGAAGGCGTCAGCGGTTGCGCCAGCCCATCAGTTTTTCGATCCGTTCCGCCGAACTGCGCACATGCGCCGTATAATGGTTCTCGTCGGAAAAGGCCTTCTGCTCCGGCAACACGATGGAAATGGTGGCGACGCACTGGCCATCGCGATCGCAGATCGGCGAGGCGATGCAGGCCACCGCATAATCCGATTCGCCGGCCTGGATCGACAGGCGCGACTCGAAGGCTTTTCCGGCTGCTTCCGACAGCGTGCCCGGATCGATCTCGGCCCGGCCGGTCGGGGATGAGCGGGCGCAGCGCTTGAACAGCTCGATGCGCTCCTCTTCAGGCAGGTGGCCGACGAGCAGGCGGCCGGACGCCGTCCAGTTCAGCGGTACACGGGTGCCGACGCGCGACGCCACCTGGAAATGGCTTGGGCCGTCGGCCATGGCCAGCACCAGCATATAATCGCCGTCGCGGCCGCAGACCTGCACGGTTTCGCCGGCCTGGCGGCAGAGGTCGTGCATTTCGTGGGTGGCGATGCTCATGAAATCCAGCGACCGGGCATAGGCAAGGCCGTAATGATAGAGCCGTGCGCCGAGCCAGATCGATCCGTCCGCCTGGCGGGTCAGCATGTTCTTTTCGACCAGATCGTCGACGATGACGTAAACCGTCGACAACGGCGCCTTCACCGCCTTGGCGATGGCATAGACGCCGGCGGGCGATCCCGTCTCATAAAGATGATCGATCACCTGAAGCGCACGATCAATGCCGCTGACGCGCGCGCGCCGCGCGCCCTTGCCGCCGGCTTCGCCGGCAAGGCTCTCATCTTCGGAGTAAACTGCGGGTGATGTCTTTCCGTCCAATTCGACGCACCTCGTTAGAACTGCCGTTGTGTTACATTACTATGGCATAGCGGTTGCCGTGGCAAATCGCAACATTTTGGGGGTTGATCGTGGGGCGGATGCGGCAGCAGTGGAATCTGGAGAGCTTACTCGCTTGCTGATATGTGGCGCCACGGTTTCGCCGGCTCCGACGCCGTTAAGCCATTCGCTGAGATGAGCCTTGGCTTCCGCCGGATTGAAACGTACCACTTGCTGCTTCGATCACCAATTCCTGTTCATGCCAATCCGAAAATTATTCCGTGGTAATCCCGCTGGGAACAAGAAGCGACAGCCCGAGTTTGCCCCTGAACCCAGGAGGTCATGATGACGAATTATCCGAAACCGCCTTTCCCGTCGCAAAAGCAGCCGATGCCCGGTTTTACCGCGCGGATGGACCCCATTCCCGACCACGGCGAGGAAAGCTATCGCGGCTCTGAAAGGCTGAAAGGCAAGCGGGCGATCATTACCGGCGGCGATAGCGGCATCGGTCGGGCGGTGGCGATCGCCTATGCCCGGGAAGGCGCAGACTTGGTGATTTCCTATCTGGACGAGGATGAGGATGCCGACGAGACGAAGCGGCTCGTCGAACAGGCCGGGCGTAAGGCCGTGCTCGTCAGTGGTGATATCCAGGACCCGGCCCATTGCCGGCAGATTGTCGAGACGGCAGTCAAGGAACTCGGCGGCATCGACATTCTCGTCAACAACGCCGCGCATCAGGCAAGTTTCAAGAGCATTGACGAGATCAGCGACGAGGAATGGGAGCTGACCTTCAAGGTCAACATCCACGCGATGTTCTACCTGACCAAGGCGGCCGTCGCCCACATGAAGCCCGGCGGCGCCATCATCAATACGGCTTCGATCAATGCGGACAATCCGAACCCGACGTTGCTGGCCTATGCGACGACGAAGGGCGCGATCCAGAATTTCACCGCCGGCCTGGCCCAGCTTCTGGCCGAGAAGGGCATTCGCGCCAATGCCGTAGCGCCGGGCCCGATCTGGACTCCGCTCATTCCTTCGACGTTGCCCGAAGACAGCGTCAGCAATTTTGGCAAGCAGGTGCCGATGAAACGGCCGGGCCAGCCGGCCGAACTGGCCACGGCCTATGTCATGCTGGCCGATCCCTTGTCGAGCTATGTCTCCGGCACGACAATCGCGGTCACGGGCGGCAAGCCGATCCTTTAATGCATGTCGGCCGGAATTGGCGGTTCCGGAATGAAGGCATGCGTGGAAACAAGGAGCTGAAGCGCGTAGTCACGATCTGGTAGGATGCGCGCTTCAGTGTGGTTTGCCGTAGCCACCGCCGGTCGGCGTCGTGATGATCACGGCGTCGCCGGCGGCGAGCATTGCCTGGTCACAGCCCTCCAGCCTTTCGACGCTGCCGTCGGCGCGACGAATCTCGGTTTTCCCCAATTGTCCGTCTTCCCCGCCGAAGAGGCCGAAAGGCCGGATCGTTCGGTGCGAGGAGAGAATGCTGCAATCCATCATTTCCAGGAAGCGGATGGTGCGCTGCGTGCCTCCGCCGGAACGATATTGCCCCCTGCCGCCGGAGCCGCGGCGGATGTGGAAATCTTCCAGCACGACGGGAAAGCGGAATTCCAGCACCTCCGGATCGGTCAGCCGGGAATTGGTCATATGGGTGTGCACGCCGTCGGCGCCGGTGAAACCGGTGCCGTCGTTGAGCAGGCCGGCGGGGGCGCCGGAGCAGATCGTCTCGTAATATTGATAAACAGCGTTGCCGAAGGTCAGGTTGTTCATAGAACCCTGAGCGGCAGCGAGCGTCCCGAGCGCCCCGAACAGCGCATTCGTCACATGCTGGCTGGTTTCGACATTGCCGGCGACAACGGCGGCCGGATAGGCCGGGCGCAGCATCGAACCATCCGGCACGATAATCCGGATCGGCCGCAGGCAGCCGGCATTCATCGGGATCGGTTGCTCGACCATGACGCGGAAGACGTAGAGCACGGCGGCGCGCGTCACCGGTTCCGGTGCGTTGAAATTGGTCGGCTGTTGCGCGCTCGTGCCGGTGAAATCGACCGTCGCCTCGCG
Organism: Rhizobium aethiopicum; assembly: GCF_900094625.1. Taxonomy (GTDB): domain Bacteria; phylum Pseudomonadota; class Alphaproteobacteria; order Rhizobiales; family Rhizobiaceae; genus Rhizobium; species Rhizobium aethiopicum. The sequence continues at coordinate 293,849 of NZ_FMAJ01000006.1, forward strand.
CGCCTGCCTGTCGACGGTGATCTTCACCGTGATGACGGCGCCCTGGTCTGTGGGATAAGTGAATTCGCTGTCGCTGAGGCGCGCGATCACCCGGCGAACGCTCTCCTCGGCATTGTCCTGGACGTGGCCCATATAGGCTTCGACGACGCCGAGCCCGAAATGGGCGACCATTTTGCGCAACTCTTGCACGCCTTTTTCGTTGGCGGCGATCTGCGCCTTCACGTCGGCAAGGTTCTGGGCCGGGTTGCGGGCAGGGTAAGGATGATTCTTGAGCATAGCCGCGAATTCGGCTTCGCGGAAACGTCCCTTGTTGACCAGCAGGAAGTTGTCGATCAGCACGCCCTCTTCATCGACCTTCGTCGCTCGCGGCGTCATCGAACCCGGCGCCTTGCCGCCGATATCAGCATGATGGCCGCGCGAGGCGACGTAAAAGAGGATGGTCTCTCCCGCATCGTCGAACACCGGCGTGACGACGGTGATGTCGGGCAGATGCGTGCCGCCATTGTAAGGCGCGTTGAGCGCGAAGACGTCGCCCGGATGAATGCAGCCTTCGTTGAGGCGGATGATGGTTTCGACTGAGCGGTCCATGGAGCCGAGATGCACCGGCATATGCGGCGCGTTGGCGACGAGCGCGCCGGTGCGGTCGAAAATGGCGCAGGAGAAATCGAGCCGCTCCTTGATATTGACCGAATGGGCGGTGTTCTGCAGCGTCACGCCCATCTGCTCGGCGATCGCCATGAAGAGATTGTTGAAGACTTCGAGCATGACCGGATCGGCGCTGGTGCCGATCGCGGCATTTCGGGAAAGCGCGACCTCGCGGGTGAGAACGATATGGTCGTGGCCGGTAAGCCGCGCCTGCCACCCCGCCTCGACGACGATCGTCTGATGCGCTTCGATGATGAGGGCGGGCCCCTTGACGACAGCGCCGGTCTTCAGCGCATTACGTCGGAAAATGCCGGCCTCGTGCCAGGTTCCGCCGGAATAGAACCGGGTCGTGCGAAGCGCTTGCGGCGCGAAGGTCGTCGCTTGTACATCCGTCTCTTCGATATCGGCGCCGCCGCCGATGCCCTCGACTTCGATCGAGTCGACAAGGATAGGCCGGTCGTCGAAGGTGAAGCCGAACTGCTTCTTGTGGGCGACGGCAAAGGCTTGCGTCATCTCCTCCTCTCGCCCGAAGGCGACGGGCAGGGCCGTGTCGGTGCCCTTATATTGCAGGTGCAGCCGGGTGACGACCTCCATGTCGCCGGCTTCGACGCCCTGCAGCATCAATTCTCCGCGCACCTCTTCCTCCAGATCGGCCCTCACGTCGTCGATCGACGTCAACGCCGTTGCAAGTTCCGTCAGCACCGCGCGCTGGCGTGTGGCGCGGATATCTGCGAGCCCCATGCCATAAGCCGAGAGGATGCCGGAGAAGGGGTGGATCAGCACCGTCTTCATGCCGAGGCTGTCGGCGACCAGGCAGGCATGCTGGCCGCCGGCGCCGCCGAAGCAGGTGAGCGCATAATTCGAAACATCGTAGCCGCGCTGGACGGAGATCTTCTTGATGGCATTGGCCATGTTCTCGACGGCGATGGCAAGGAAGCCGTCGGCGACGTCTTCCGCCGTCCGTCCACCGCCGATCGTCTGCGCCATCTCTGCGAAGGCGGCCCGCACCGCTTCGGCATCGAGCGGCTGATCCTGCTCCGGTCCGAAGATCTCTGGGAAGAAATCCGGCAGCAGCTTGCCGGTCATGATATTGGCGTCGGTGACGGCAAGCGGCCCGCCGCGGCGATAGGATTTCGGGCCGGGCGTAGCACCCGCCGATTCCGGGCCGACCCGGAAGCGTGAACCGTCATAGCTCAGGATCGAGCCGCCGCCGGCTGCGACGGTATGGATCTTCATCATCGGCGCGCGCATGCGCACGCCGGCGACTTCCGTCTCGAAGGCGCGTTCCAGTTCGCCGTCATAATGCGAAACGTCCGTCGAGGTGCCGCCCATGTCGAAGCCGATCATCCTGTCGAAACCGGCGATGCGCGAGACCTCGACAGCGCCGACCACCCCGCCCGCCGGGCCTGAAAGGATCGCGTCCTTTCCCTGGAAGAGGTGTGCATCGGTCAATCCGCCGGAAGACTGCATGAACATCAGCCTCGGGCCCTTTCTCTCGACGGCGCCGAGCTCGGCCGCGACCTGGTCGACATAGCGCCGGAGAACCGGAGACAGATAGGCGTCGACGACGGCGGTGTCGCCGCGTCCGACGAATTTGATCAACGGTGAAACGACATGCGAAGGCGAGATTTGCGCGAAGCCGATAGTGCGGGCGATGGCGGCCGCCTGCTGCTCATGTTCGGGATAGCGGTAGGCATGCATGAAGACGATGGCGACGGCGCGTAAGCCCTCGGCATAGGCGGCCTCAAGCGCTTGTCTTAGGCCATCCTCGTCAAGCGGACGCTGCACCGTGCCATCCGCCAGCACGCGCTCGTCGGCTTCGACAACATCGGCATACAGCAGTTCCGGCTTGACGATCTTCTTGGCGAAGATATCGGCGCGGGCCTGGTAGCCGATCTCCAGCGCATCGCGAAAACCTTTCGTGGTCACCAGCAGGGTCGGATCGCCCTTGCGTTCCAGCAGGGCATTGGTGGCGACCGTCGTTCCCATCTTCACCGCGCCGATGCGATCAGAGGGGATCGGCTGGCCGGGCTTGAGGCCGAGCAGTTCACGGATGCCATGCACCGCCGGGTCGCGATAGGCTTCCGGATTTTCCGAAAGCAGCTTGTGGGCGACGAGCGAACCGTCGGGACGGCGGGCGACGATATCGGTGAAAGTGCCGCCGCGATCGATCCAGAAATCCCACTGTCCGCTCATCGTCCGGCCTCCTGTTGAACTGAAAATTTATTGACGATTTATCGATAAAATGTCAACGTTCTTCATCTCGACGGTGGAGGTTGGACATGGCAGATCGGCTCGGAAGACAACCGGAAATCGGGCCTATCGTCTCCTCGGCGCATCTGGCCGATGGCGCGCTTCCCGTTCTTTCGGAGCTGGAGTTCGGCCTGATCCTCGCCGGCAACGCCTTCGACCGCTGGATGGTGCGCTGCATGACGGCGGCGGGCGAGCCCGGCTGCGCGGCGATCGAGGTGCTCGTGCTACATTCGGTGGCCCACCGGCAGCGGCCGAAGCGGCTCGCCGATCTCTGCAGCGTGCTTGGGGTCGAGGACACGCATCTGGTGATTTATGCGCTCAAGAAGCTCGAAAAGCGCGGCCTTGTGAAAAGCGCGCGGGCGGGCAAGGAGAAACTGATCACCGCAACCGACAAGGGCTTTGAAACCTGCCTGAAATACCGTGCGGTGCGGGAGGCGCTGCTGGTGGAATCGATGAAAGGGCTCGGGCTCGATGCCGGGGCGGCATCGGCGGTGGCGGCCACGCTTAGGGCGCTTTCCGGCCACTATGATCAAGCAGCAAGGGCCGCCGCCTCTTTATGACGACAGCCCTTGTCGGGGGCAGGGAGAGATCCCCCGGTGTTCAGGCGGCTTTTTCAGCCGAAGCAGGGCATGGCCGGCAGATTGGCGCGGCTCGCAAGCGCCCCGATCATCTTGCCCACCGGCGTCGGGCGCGGTTCTCGTTTGCCGGCGGCCGTCTCCAGGAGTTGCTTGAAGTCCTCAAGCTTCACGCCGTCGGCGCGCAACACCATGGCGATCAGGGGGTCGCGAAGGGCTTCGGATATCGTCAGGTCGTCTCTGGTCTTTCTCATGGCTTGTCCTCCTTTCGTGGGCGGTCGCCCGTGTTCCACATCCGCCGCCAACCCTCTGCGTTGACTTTCGCGGTCTGTGGTGTTACCGGTAAGTAACAATGCTGTTGTTACCGATCGGTCACATTGATGTCAAGGACTTCGTCCGCAAAAAAATCAGAAACTTCGAATGAAATCTCCGCAGCTGTTCCAGACGATCGCATCCCGCCGCGGGAGCGCATCGTCTCGACCGCCTCGGAGCTTTTCCGCGAGCGCGGCATCCGCGGCATCGGCGTCGATGCCATCGCCGACGCCGCTCTGACCAACAAGATGACGCTTTACCGCCATTTCGGCTCTAAGGACGAACTCGTCTGCGAGACGCTGCGCCGCGCCTCCGAAAAGGCCGATGCCATCTGGCGCGATCTGGAGTCCGCCCATCCTGGCGATCCCCGCGCCCAGCTCGACGCCTGGGTGGAGATGCGGGCGCAGTGTCTGAACGGCGAGCCCGCTGGCTGCGATCTCGCCAATGCCGCCATCGAGCTCAAGGGGGAGGGCCATCCCGCCCACGAAATGATCGAGCGGCACAAGGCTGAACAGCGCGATCGCCTGGCCGCGCTCTGTTCGGCGGCCGGCGCGCGCGAAGCCGAGCTTCTTGCCGATACGCTGACGCTGCTGCTCGAAGGCGCGCGCGTCAGCCGCCAGGCGATGGGCGCTGCCGGCTGCTGCGGTCATTTCGCCAAGGCCTGCAGGGCAGCGATCACCTCTTTCGCCTGAACCGATGCTCGGTAGCGCCGCGAGTCCTTTCAGCCGCGCACAGAACACTCTCGCATCGAGGAGCGGGAACCTTCGCGCTTCCATGCCGTTTTCCCATCACCGGACGGCGATGTGGAGACCGGGAGATGAACTACGTCTATCTCAAGCGCCTATATGCCAAACGCGCCGAACTCGAAGCCAAGCTGGAGCTTCACGATGCCCGCTATTGTTTCGGCGAGGAAGAGGTCGATGACGGCACCGACAGCGACCTGCGTCAGCGGCTAAGCGAGATTTCCGAGGAGATTACGGCGCTGGAAACCAGGCCGGGCCGCTAAAGCACTTTATTTCTGCGCATGCCGTCGTAAGACCGCGCGCGGTTTCGCACGACGTGCATTAATCGCCGGTCCGGAGGATTTGCATCGTCCGTTCGTCGAATTTCCCCTGGTAGAAGCGTTCGATCACCCTGTGAAAGGGTGAACCATGCTCGCTGACCGCTGCAAACAAGGTCATTGAGGAGCGCAGCTTGAGGTCGTCGGGCGAGCCAAGGATTTCACGCGCTGAACGGCGGTCAACCGACAAAATCGCCTCAGCGCAACGCAGCAGCCGGCTTGAGAGGATGGGGTCGGCAAGATAGGCGGCGGCTTCCTCGGCCGAACGGATCGCATATTTCTCCGCCATTGCCGAGGTGCCGAGACCTGATATCTGCGGGAAGATGAACCACATCCAATGGGAGGTTTTCCGTCCGGCCTTCAGCTCGGAAAGCGCCTGCTCGTAGACTCCGTTTTGCGCATGGATGAAACGTTCGAGATTGTAATCGATATTGCCGGCCATGGTTCCTTCCCCTTTTTGCTGTCAACGCCTGAGCCAGAGGTCTCCATGCCGGCCCTGGGCGATCAATCTCGCCCGGGGCAGTCGGCTTTGCGGTCAGCAGACCCGTTCAGCATAGGGGCTGCTGTCGCGGCAATGGCCGTAAGGCTGATGATGCGGCCCGTTGTCGCCGGGGGTGGCGGCGATAGCCGATGTCGTCATCGGGTCGGTCTCACTGGAAGAATATGCGGCAAAACCAACAAAGCTCAGGACAACCAGGGCTGCGACCACGACGATGCGTTCGAAACCCGAAAGTTTCTGGGCGCTCACATGTTCCACATACTCGCGCTCGCCTGCACCGGCAGTTTCATCCTCTTTCACATGGAGCGTCACCATGTCCTGGCGACGGCTTAAAGTTTCACAATCTGTCATTCTAATTTACTCCTGCAACACATGCGGGCCGGTCAAAAGAGTGAACTCTCACCCTCATGCCGAACCGGCTCGGCATGCGTGCATGCATGTGTGTCTTCAATCGTGGCAATTGAAGGGGCGATATTCAAACTCAGTGTTCAAAAATTCGTACCAATAGACGCAAAAGATTGTGAGGCTCTGGCCCGCCGGAACGATCCGGGGTAGTGCTGGCAGCATCTCTCATCAGGACCGCCCCATGAGCAAATCCTTCGGTGCGATGTCGGTCGCCCAGCTTTCCGTCCTCATCCAAGGCGGCACCGCCGATCCTGTCGATGTGGCCGAGGCGGTGTTCGAATCCATCGAAAATTGTGCGGACAAGGCGATCTTCACCATACTGCTTGAGGGCCGGGCGATGGAGGAGGCGCGCGCCTCCTCGAAGCGCTTGCGGGAAGGGCGTTCGCTCGGCTTGCTAGAGGGCATTCCGATCGCCTGGAAGGATCTTTTCGACATCGAAGGCCTGCCGACGACGGCAGGATCCGTCGTCCTGGCCGCCGATCCGCCCGCCAACCGCGATGCGGCGGTCGTCGCCCTTCTCAGGCAGGCGGGCATGATTGCCATCGGCCGCACGAATATGAGCGAATTTGCCTTTTCCGGCCTCGGCATCAATCCGCATTACGGCACGCCGGTCAATCCGCGTGGCGCCGATTACCCGCGTATTCCCGGCGGTTCGTCCTCCGGCGCCGGTGTCGCCGTCGCAGCCGGGCTGGTGCCGGTGGCGATGGGCACGGACACCGGCGGATCGGTGCGCATCCCCGCTGCCTTCAACGGGATCGTCGGCTACAAGGCGACACGCGGCCGCCACGCGATGGACGGCGTCTACCCGCTGGCAAGGAGCCTCGATTCATTGGGGCCGCTCTGCCGCAGTGTCAGGGACGCGATATGGATCGATGCGGCGATGCGCGGCCTGACCGTGCCTGACGTCGTGGGGCGTCCGCTGCAGGGGCTGGAACTGCTCGTGCCCGAAAACATCGTTTTCGATGCGGCGGAACCTGCGGTGATCGCCGCCTTCGAGGCAGCTTTGGAACGCCTTGAAAGCGCCGGCGCCTCTGTTTCCCGCATTCTCATTCCCGCCTTCGACCAAATCTTCGATCTGATGACGAGATATGGTCCGCTGGTGACGGCGGAGGCTTTCGCCCTGCACCATAAACGTTTGGCGGGACCGGACGCAGACCGTATGGACCACCGCGTCGTCATGCGCACCAGCCTGGGAAGCAGGATAACGACGTCCGATTACATTGCGATCCTGCAGGCGCGCAGCCGCCTGATCGCCGATGTCGACCGTCTCATTGGCAACCGTCTGATCGCCTTTCCGACGGTCGCCCATGTCGCGCCGCCGATCGCGCCGCTTGAAAAGGACGACGAACTCTTCTTCGCTGCGAATAACAAGACGCTGCGCAATACCGCAATCGGCAATTTCCTCGACTGGTGCGGCGTTTCCATCCCCTGCGGCACGGGTGCATCAGGCATGCCGGTCGGTCTGCTTCTTTCGGCGGCCGCAAATCGTGACGAGGCTCTGCTGGGCACGGCGCTAACCGCCGAGACGGTGGTCCGCGGCGATTTCGTCTGAAATTGGCAATTGAACCACCGGACTTTTATTGCCATTGATGGATGAGGAGATCCTGGAGGAAAGCACGTGCAGGTTTTACAGAGCGGACGCTTCGCGGTTTCGACCTGGTCGCTGCATCGGCTGCTAGGCGCCGTTTATGGCTATAGTCCCGATCCCAGCAAGAGCGCGGCGCTGAAACAGCCCTCCGGCCCCGGCGGCGCGGCGCTGATCGACATGCCGGCGGCGCTCGCGGCGCGCGGCATCCACCGGCTCGAGGTCTGTTCCTTCCATCTGCCGAGCCTTGATGCAGCCTATATGAGTGAACTCAGGGACGCGATGGCGGCCTCGAACGTGCTGTTCCAGACGCTGCTCGTCGAGGACGGCGACCCAAGCCATCTGGAAACGGCGGAACGTGATGTCAGATGGATGGCAGACTGGATCGATATCGCGGCTGCGCTTGGGGCGCAAAGGATGCGCGTCATCGCCGGCAAGCAGAAGCCGACGCAGGAAAACCTTGCCCGTGCCGCCCGTCACCTCGACTGGCTGGCCGACAAGGCGGAAGGCAGCAATGTGCGTGTCGTCGTCGAAAACTGGTTCGACCTGCTGCCGTCGCCGGCCGAAATGAATTGGCTGCTGGATGAGCTGGGCGGCAAGGTCGGGCTCAACGGCGACCTCGGCAATTGGGCGGCGCCAGCCAAATACGAAGGCTTGGCCGATATAATGGGCCGGGCGGAAATCTGCCACGCAAAGGCCGATTACAGCGCTGCCGGCCTCGATGCCGGTGATTACCGCAAGTGCCTGGAGATGTGCGAGAAGGCGGGTTACACCGGCCCCTTCACGCTGATTTACGATTCGCCGTTCTTCGCCGATGAATGGGACGGCATCCTGCTGCAAAAGCAGTTCATCGAGGATTTCCTGCGCGAGGCGCCGGCGCGAAAGGCCGGTTAATCAAGCTTACTCCTGACGCGGAAACCTCTGGTTTTCCTCCAGCACGTTCAGATCCATGTGGTTGCGCATATAGCGCTCCGAGGCTTTCTGCAGCGGCTGATAATCCCATGGGTAGTAGGCGCCGTTGCGCAACGCCGCATAGACCACCCAGCGCCGCGCCTGGCTCTCGCGCACGGCTGCGTCGAAATCGGAAAGGTTCCAGCGCCGCTCGGCCTGTTCGACAAGCCGCACCAAGGCGTCGGCATGCGCCGGGTCGGCCGCCAGATTCTCGAGTTCGTGCGGATCGGCATCGAGGTCGAACAGCATCGGCGGGTCCTTCTCGCAGAGCGAGAGCTTGTAGCGCCCGTCCCTGAGGCAGACGAGCGGCGCTTCGGAGCCTTCCGCGGCATATTCCATCGGCACGGGGCCGCGGCTGCCGGTGCCTTGGGCGAGCGCTGCAAGATTCCAACCCTCGGTCCACGGTCTCAGCGAGGCGATATCGATCCCGACGAGGCCGGCGAGCGTTGGCGTCACGTCGAGGGTGGAGACGGGCTGGTCGATGCGCTTCGGCTGCCAGCCCGGTGCCGCGATCATCAGCGGAACGCGGGCCGAGCCTTCGAAGAAGTTCATCTTGAACCAGAGACCGCGATCGCCGAGCATGTCGCCATGATCGGACACGAAGAGGATGATCGTGTTGTCGGCCATGTGGCTGCGTTCGAGGACATCGAGAATCTCGCCGATCTTTTCATCGACATAGGAGATGTTGGCGAAGTAGCCGCGTCTTGCCCGCCTGATCTGTTCGCGGCTGATGTCGAAAGCATCGTGGTCGCAGGCTTTCATCAGACGCTGCGAATGCGGGTCCTGCTGATCGTAGGCGATCGGTGCAACCGCCGGGTCGAGGGCCGGGCAGTCCTCATAAAAATCCCAGAACTTGCGCCGTGCCACGTAGGGGTCATGTGGATGCGTGAAGCTGACGGTCAGGCACCAGGGGCGCTCGTCATGGCCACGCGAGAGGTCGTAGAGTTTCCGCGTGGCGTGATAGGCGACCTCGTCGTCATATTCCATCTGATTGGTGATTTCGGCGACGCCGGCGCCGGTGACCGAGCCGAGATTGTGGTACCACCAGTCGATGCGCTCGCCGGGCTTGGTATAGTCGGGCGTCCAACCGAAATCGGCCGGATAGATATCCGTCGTCAGGCGTTCTTCGAAGCCGTGAAGCTGGTCGGGCCCAACGAAGTGCATCTTGCCGGAAAGCGCCGTCTGATAGCCGGCCGCGCGCAGATGGTGGGCATAGGTCGGGATATCGGAGGCAAATTCGGCCGCATTGTCATAAACGCGCGTCCGGCTTGGCAATTGCCCGGACATGAAAGACGCCCGCGCCGGCGCGCAGAGCGGGCTTGCCGTATAGGTATTGGCGAAGCGCACCGAGCGCTCAGCCAATGATTTCAGATGCGGCGCGTGAAGAAAATCTGCCGGACCATCGGGAAAGAATGTCCCGTTCAACTGATCCACCATCAGGATGAGGATGTTCGGACGCGCCATGTGCATGATCCTGTCGTCTCAAAGGCCAAGGGAGGTATTGACTGCATCAAGGCCCGGTTTGCCGTCAAGTGTCGTAACACCGGCGAGCCAGGGCTCGATAGCCTTCGGATTGGCCTTGAGCCATGTGGTTGCTGCTGCCTTCGCATCTTCGCCGCCGAGGATTGCTCCCATCAGCGTGTTCTCCATGCCGATCTCGAAGGTTAGATTTTTCAGGAGCGTTGCCGCGTTGGGGCAGGTCGCCGGCCAGCCGGTGCGCGCCACCGTATACACTTCGGCGCCGCCGAAGTTCGCCCCGAAATAGGCATCGCCGCCCGAGAGATATTCGATCGGGAAGCGCTCGTTCATCGGATGCGGCGCCCAGGCGAGGAAGACGACGGCGCTTTTGCTTTTCGCGGCGCGTTCGACCTGGGCCAGCATCGCCTGTTCGCCGGATTCGACCAGCTTCCAGTCCTTGAGGCCGAAGTCATTCGCATCGATCATCTTCTGGATATTGCTGTTGGCCGGAGCACCCGGCTCTATACCGAAGATCTTGTGGTCGAAGTCGTCGGCGTGTTTTCGCAGATCGGCGAAATCCTTGACGCCCGTTTCAGCGACATAGGACGGAACAGCGAGCGTGAATTTCGCGCCTTCGAGGTTCCTGTTCATCACCTCTATTGCCTTGGCATTGGTCAGCTCGTCGATGAAGGCTTTCTGCGCCGGCATCCAATTTCCCAGAAAGACGTCGACCTCGCCGTTTTTCATCGACTGGTAGCCGATCGGCACAGACAGCGTCTTGATATCGGCCTCGTATCCAAGGGCATCGAGAATGACGCTGGCGACGCCGTTGGTGGCGGTGATGTCGGTCCAGCCGGGGTCTGACATGTGGATGGTCTTACAGGAGGCGGCGTCAGCGCCCCAGGCGCCGGAAAAAGAAACGGCGCTGAAAAGAAGGCTGGCCGCCAGGCGGTTCAACGCAGAAAGTGTCGTCATGGTAGTTCCCCTTTTTTGCTATTTAATGCCTTTATTGAAGCGGCTATCATTCCCTCTGTGAAGACGGCTTTTTTCCATGGATGCATAAAGGATTTTTTATGTCAGAGCGTCTGCCGGAGCTGGGATGGATGCGCATCTTCGTCGAGGTCGGCAGGCTCGGAAGCTTTTCCTCGGCTGCAACGCTTCTCGGGCTAACCCAGCCTGCAGTGAGCTACCAGATCCGCCGGCTGGAAGAGCAGTTCGGCGTCAGCCTGCTGCGCCGCCAGCATCGCGGCGTCGAACTAACCGCGGAAGGCGAACGGCTTCTGGAGGTGGCCGCCAAGGCGGTCGGCGACATCGATGCGCTCGCCCGCAGCTTCCGTATCGAAGCCCAAAGGCCGGTCGTCAGGCTCAGAACCGATTATGCCTTCTCGGCACTTTGGCTGATTCCGCGCATGGACGGATTCCGTCTTCTGCACCCGGAAACCGATATGCAGATCGTCGCGACGCAGAGGCTTGCGGCCGGCTTTCGCGACGAGGCAGATGTTGCGGTGGTTTTCGGTACGCGTGAGGAATTCGGCGCCATCGGCACGCTTCTGCTGCCCGAAAGGGTCGTGCCCGTCTGCACGCGCGGTTTCCTCGACCGCAACGGCCCTTTCAGCGACCCGGAACAGCTTGCCAAGGTGAGGCTCATTCATCTCGACGCGCCGCCGCCGTGGCCCTGGTTCGACTGGCGCAGGTATTTTGCCGAATTCTCGGTCCGGCGCGACGTCAATGCCGGCCGCGGCGATATCAGTTTCAATACCTACTCCCTGGTGATCCAAGCCGCTCTGAGCGAGCAGGGCGTGGCGATCGGCTGGATGGGGCTCGTCGATACGCTTCTTTCGAGCCGCATGCTGCTGCGAGCTGGCCCGCCGCTGGAGGCGCGCGACCGCGGTTACTGGCTGGTGCCTCCGCGATCCCCGAACGTCCACAGCGAGAGGCTCAGCGCCTGGCTATCGAATGAGGTGAAGAGGAATGATTAGCGGGGGTTGCATTTCTCCTCGGAAGAAGCCTTGTCATCAGCGGCGGCGCTCGACATTGTGGGAACGAATCCATAGCGAAGGTGCTGCAGCATGCGAACGACTGGATATGTCATCGGACTGATCATGGTCCTGTTCGGCCTGATCTGGATCGGCCAGGGAAGCGGCTATTTTCCCTATCCGGCGTCGAGTTTCATGATCGCCCAACCGATCTGGATGCTCTGGGGCGCCATTCTGGCGGCCGCCGGCATCGTCGTGATGGTCATCATCTCGCGGCTGCACCGCAGAGGATAAATTGCTGCTGCCGTTTGGCGGCAATCCGGCCGTTGACGGCCTGTCGAAATGAGGAGAATGGCATGAGCGCAGCTGAAATCGACGGTTTTGCCGACCGGATCAGGAAGCACCAGGCCGGCATGATCTCTGCCTGGGTCGGCATCCCCGACGCCATGCTCGTCAACCATCTGGCGCAGGAAGCTTTCGATGCAGTCGTGCTGGATATGCAGCACGGCATGTGGGACATGCAGTCGGCGGCAAACGCCGTCGCTCAGACGCGTCTTGCCGGCAAGCCGGCCATTGCGCGCATTCCCGTCGGCGATTTCGCCTCGGCTTCACGGCTGCTCGATGCCGGTGCCTCCGGTATCATCGCGCCGATGATCAATTCGGCCGAGGATGCGCGAGCCCTGGTCAGGACCACGAAATATCCGCCCCTCGGAGAGCGCAGCTGGGGACCCTCATTGGCGTTGAACCATACCGGTCTGTCGGCCGATGCCTATCTCAGGAGCGCCAACGAGCTCACCGTCGCCATCGCCATGGTTGAAACCCGCTCGGCTCTCGACGCGATCGACGGCATTCTCGGCGTCACCGGCATCGACGGCATCTTTGTCGGCCCCGCCGATCTTTCGATTGCGCTGTCGAACGGCGACCAGGTAGCACCGAACGCCGCCGAGATCGACAGCGCCATGCGGCATGCCGTTTCGCGCTGCCGCGCCCACGGCAAGTTCGCCTGCGCCTATGCCGGCGATGGCGAGCGGGCCGGCGAATTGCTGAAATTCGGCTTCGATCTGGTCATCGCCGGCGCCGAGACCGTGCAGCTGCGTGCCGGTGCCAGCCGGGCGATCAATGCTGCGCGCAGGATTGCGTCGGGCGGCTAAGCACGTTTCAGCCGCGCGATTTGACGGCCAACCAGACCACGTGGCGGGCGCCACGTTTGCGGTTGGCGCGGGTGTTGACGACGTCGACAGAAAAGCCGCTGTCCTTGAGCCGGCGTGTGAAATTGGGATCGGGGCCGGACGACCAGACCGCGAGCACGCCGCCGGGGCGAAGTGCGTCGCGGGCGGCGCGAAGGCCGTGAAAATCGTAGAGCCTGTCATTGGATTTGCGGGTCAGCCCGTCCGGGCCGTTGTCGACGTCGAGCAGGATCGCGTCATAGCCTGCCTTGCCGGCACGGATCGCCTCGCCCACATCGCCCTGATGGATGCCGACGCGCGGATCGTCGAGACAGCCCCTGAAGACCTCGGCCATCGGCCCGCGCGCCCAGGCGACGACGGCGGGCACGAGTTCGGCGACGGTGACGCCGGCATCTTCGGGAAGGACGGCGAGGGCGGCACGCAGGGTAAAGCCCATGCCGAGCCCGCCGATCAGGATTCTCGGCTTCGGATGCGCCTTGATCCGCTCCAAGGACAGCGTTGCCAGCGCTTCCTCCGAGCCGCTGAGGCGGCTGTTCATCAACTCGTTGGCGCCAAGCATGATCGAGAATTCGCTGCCGCGCCGCTTCAGCCTGAGCTCACCGTCTTCGCCGGGAATTGTCGCGGAATCGAGCTGGATCCAGGGCAGCATGACGTTTTCGCCTCACAGGAAAGGGACCGTCCCCTAGCACAGGGCGAAGAGCGAGGCCAGCAAGCCGCCTCAGACCATCCGCATGAAATGCCCCGGTTCCGCTTCGACAATCTCGTCCTGCGGTGCGGCGGAACGGCGGCGGACTTCGTCGACCTCGTCGGGCCTCAGGCGCGCCTTCGGATCGTTGAAGCGGACATCGGGATCGGGCACGGCCGAAAGCAGCAGCCTTGTATAGGGATGCAGCGGATTGTCGATCACCCGAGCGGTGCTGCCCCATTCGACGATCTGGCCGGCATACATCACCGCGATGTCTTCGGCGACATAGCGGGCGGTGGCGATGTCATGGGTGATGTAGAGCAGGCCGAGGTTCATCTCCTGCTTCATCTCGTTCAACAGGTTGAGCACGCCGAGGCGCACCGAAACGTCGAGCATCGAGGTCGGTTCGTCCGCCACGATCACCTCAGGCTTGACGGCAAGGGCGCGTGCGATGTTGACGCGCTGGCGCTGCCCGCCGGAGAGCTCATGCGGATATCTCGGCGCGACGAGATCGGGATCGAGCCTGACGCGCCGGAGCAGTTCGCGGATCGTCGAGTCGATGTCGGCCCCTTTGACGTCCGGGCGATGCAGCTTCAGCGGCCGCCTGAGGTGGTGGCCTATCGTGTGGGCCGGGTTGAGCGAAGCGAACGGATCCTGGAAGATCATCTGCACGGAGCGGCGATAACGGGCGATTTCGTCCGTCTTGGCGCCTTCGACCGGGCGGCCCTTGTAGAGGATCTGCCCCGATGTCGGTTGATACTCGCGCATCGCCATCCGGGCGCAGGTGGTCTTGCCGCTGCCGGATTCGCCGACGAGCGCCAATGCTCGGCCGGCATGCAGCGAAAAGGAGATCGAGCGGGCGGCATGGACGGCGGATGCGCCGTGGCCGAAAGTCTTGGTTACCTGGTCTAGAGCGAGGATGGCATTGCTCATAGCAGCACGCCTCCATGAAGCGATGGGAAGGAGGCCCAGAGCTTTTTCGTGTAGGCGTGCTTCGGCACCTTGTAGATCGCCTCGGCGCCGTTCTGCTCGACAAGCTTGCCCGCGAGCATGATGCCGATGCGATCGCAGAACTGCACCATCAGCCCGAGATCGTGAGTGATGAACAGCACCGAGAAGCCGAAGCTGCGGCGCAGCTCGTTGATGCGCTGCAGGATCTCGCGCTGGACGACGACATCGAGCGCCGTCGTCGGCTCGTCCATGACGACGAGTTTCGGATCGAGCGCCATGCAGATGGCGATGACGATGCGCTGGCGCATGCCGCCGGAAAACTGGTGCGGATAGTCGCGCATGCGGTCCGGCGCGATATCGACCAGTTTCAGCATCTCGGCGGTGCGCTCGCGGGCTTGCACGCGGCTCATGTTCTTATGCGTGCGCAGCACGTCATAGAATTGCGTCTCGACGCGCAGCACCGGGTTCAGCGAATTCATGGCGCTCTGGAAGACCATCGCGACTTCGCGCCAGCGGAAGGCGGCAAGCGCCTGCCGGTCGAGACCGAGCACGTCGCGGCCGTCGAGCAGGATGCGGCTGTCCTTGCGGATCAGCGCCGGTGGCCTGTGCAGGCGGCTGATGGCGAAGGCGATGGTGCTCTTGCCGCAGCCGGATTCGCCGGCAAGTCCGAAGACCTCGCCGGGCGCGACATCGAAGCTGACGTCGTCGACCGCGCGGAAATCCTTCTCCTCGCCGATATAATCAATGGTGAGGTTCCTCACCGAAAGCAGCGGCTGCGTCACAGGCGGCCCTCCCCGGAGCGGACGAGCAGCGACCAGCGCTTCAGGTGATTGCCAGTGCGCAGACGCGGATTGGCGATCTCGTCGACGGCGAAATTGAGCAGCGACATGCCGATGCCGAGGAAGGCGAGCGCGAAGCAGGGGGTGAGGATATCCCACCAGGCACCGACCGAAAGGGCCGAGGCCTTCTGGGCATTGTAGAGCATCGTGCCCCAGGAGATCGCTTTGGGATCGCCGAGTCCGAGGAACTCCAGCGTCGCCTCTGTGATAATCGCGAAGATGACGCTGCCGATGAAATTGATGCCGACGATCGAGATGACGTTGGGGAAGATCTCGAATGTCATGATGCGCCACTGCGGCTCGCCCATCATCTCGGCCGATTTGACGAAATCCTTCTGTTTGACCGAGAGCGTCTCGGCACGGGTGACGCGTGCCCCCCAGGCCCAGGAGGTGGCGCCGAGGATGAGGGCGATGACAAGCGGACTGGCCTGGCCAATGAAGGCGGCGAGCACGAGCAGCAGCGGCAGGTTCGGAACGACGAGCACCATGTTGGTGAAGAAGCTGATGATCTCATCGGTCTTGCCGCCGCGATAACCGGAGATGATGCCGAGCGCGGTGCCGACGAAGGTGATCAGCAGGCCGGCGCCGAAGCCGACGGCAAGCGAGGTGCGGGCGCCGTAGAGCAGCCGGGCGAAGACGTCCTGGCCGATGCGGGTGGTTCCGAGCAGATGATCGAGCGATGGCGGCCGGTGCGGCCTGCCGGTGCGGGCGGCGGGGTCATATTGCGTCAGCAGCGGCGCCGCGATCGCAACGACGACGATGACGGCAATGATGACGAGGCCGGTGAGCGCCTTGCGGTTTCGAAGCAGGGCCTTCATTTCATGCTCCCTTCAGCCGCGGGTCGAGCAGGACATAACTCACGTCGACGATGAAATTGGCGATCAGCATGGTCGCGGTCATGATGAGGAGCTGGCCTTGGATGACCGGGTAATCGCGGGCGAGGATCGCCTGGTAGAGAATGTTGCCGAGGCCGGGATAGTTGTAGACGACCTCCGTCACCAGCGAGCCGCCGAGGATGGTGCCGATGGCGATGGCAAGGCTGGAGACGGTCGGCAGCAGGGCATTGCGCGCCGCATACCAGAGCATCACATGCCGGTCGGACAGACCCTTGGCGCGGGCCATCACGATATAGTCCTCGCCGAGGAGATTGATCATGTTGTTGCGCATGGTGACGGTGAAGCCGCCGATCAGCACGGTGCAGAGGGTCACCATCGGCAGGATGCCATGATAGGCAACGCTGCCGATATATTGCAGGCTGAAGGCCGGATCGAGCGAGGGATCGGCGGCATAGCCGTTCGGGAACCAGCCAAGCGTGAAGCCGAAGATGAAGAGCACGATCAGCGAGGTGACCACTGCTGGTACCGAGGTCGCGAAGATCGCGCCGACGGAGACGACGACATCGAACCTGCTGCCGCGCCGCCAGGCGGCGACGATGCCGAGCAAGGTGCCGAGCGCGAAGCTGACGATGGTCGCCGTTCCCATCAGGCCGATGGTCCAGACGAGCGCATGGCCGAGCACCGAGGTGACCGGCAGCGGGAAATATTTGATCGAGCGGCCGAGATCGCCGGTGAAGATGCTGCCAAGATAGGTGAGATACTGCTGCCAGAGCGGTCCGTCGATGAAGCCGAAGGTGAGCTTCAGCGCCTGCAGGCTTTCCGGCGGCAATTCGGCGCCGGCGCTCGAAAACATGATCTGCACGGGATCGCCCGGCATCAGCCGGGGCAGGAAGAAATTGATCGTCGCTGCCGCGATGAAGGCCGCCATATAGAAGACGAGGCGGCGAAGCAGAAAAGCCATGGGAACTCCGTCGTGACGGGAGTGGCGTTTCTGGATGAGCATGATGTCTTCCGAAAACCGCTAACACTTTTCGGCATCATGCTTCGACGCCACTCCCGAGATCATGATGCTTACTTCACAGGTTCCAGGGCGAGCAGGTTCAAGAGGCGTGCCGGATTGGTGCGCGAGATCGACGGATTGACGAAGGGGTTCTCCTTGGTCGACCAGCCGGTGAAACGCTTGGTGTTGTACTGATACCAGTTCGGATTGTTGAACACCGGAATGACAGGCATGTTTTCGGCGACGATGCGCTGCGCCTTGTTCATCGCTTCCTTCTGCTTGGCAAGGTCGGCGGTATGGGTGAACTCGGCGACGAGCTTCTCCACATCGGGATTGAACCAGCGCTGCGCGGTGAAGCGGGTCTTGCCCTTGTCCGAGGCGCTGAAGGCGCGCTTGTAGGGATAATAGGGCGAGGCCGAGGCCGGCAGGCTGTTGATCGCCGCATCGAAGGTTCCGTTGATGAGGTTGCCCGTCCAGACTGCTTCCTCAGGCGTTTCGATCTTGGCGTCGATGCCGACGGCCTGCATGCCTTCGACGGCGATGTTGACCGTGTCGACCCAGTCAGTCCAGGAATTCGGGACGATGATCGAGAAGGAGATCTTGCTGCCGTCGGGATTGTCGCGGAAGCCGTCGCCGTCCTTGTCCTTGTAGCCGGCCTCGTCGAGCAGCGCCTTGGCGGCGTCGGCGTCATAGGTCGCGAACTTGCCGAAGTCCGCCTTGACGGACGGATCCGCCCAGCTCTTGTAGAGCTCGCCCATCAGGCCGGGGTCTTCGTTGAGCGTCGGGTAGCCGTAGCCGGCGACGTCGATCATCGTCTTGCGGTCGAGCGCCATGCCGACTGCACGGCGGAACTTCACGTCGGTGAAGGACTTCTTGTTGTTCTCGTTTGTGGTTTCGAGGTTGAACAGGAAGGCGACCATGCTGCTCGGCGAATACCAGTAGTGGAAGTGCTGCGGGTCCTTCGAGACATAGACGTTGTCGATATCGGGAATGAAGGAGACGCCCCAGTCGAGCGTACCGTCGGCGGTTGCCGTCAGGATCTGATTGTTGTCGGCCAGCTGTGGGAAGCGAATGCAATCGACCTTCAGATGCGCGTTGTCCCAGTAATTCGGGTTGCGGCACTGGTCGTAGGTCTGGCCGGTGAAACGCGGCACTTCCGTCAGCGGGCCGCTGCCGACCGGGGTCTCGTTGGCGAAAGTGACGGGATCGGCGACATCCTTCCAGATGTGTTCCGGGACGATCGGCAGCTGCGAGATCTGCTCGGCGGCAAGCGAGCTCGGATTGGCGAGCGTGAAGCGAACCGTCTGGCCGTCGACCGCTTGCACATCGGTCACGAAGGTCCAGATGCTGACGAAGTCGAGCGCCGGGAATTTCTTCAGGTAGTCATAGGTGAACTTGACGTCGGCTGCGGTCAACGGCTTGCCATCCGACCATTTCAGGCTCGGGCGCAGCTTGAATTCGATGCTCTTCAGGTCGTCGGACAGCTTGAAGCTTTCGGCCAGGCGATAGACCGGCTTGTTGCTGTCGAAGCGATTGAAAATAACCAGCGGCTCATAGATGAAATCGAGCGTCGACTGGCGCGCCGAGGTCTGGTTGAACGGGTTGAAGTTGCGAACCCAGGTCGTCGCCGGTTCGATATTCGCCGTTAGGATCGTCTGCGCCATGGCGGATCCCGAAAGCAGCGTCAGTGCTGCGGCTGCAAGCAGATATTTTTTCATGTTCCATTCCCCTTTTTCTTATGCGTGAAAATGATCTGCCGGTCAGGCGACCGGCACGCTGGCAAACATGTCTTCGACCTCGGCATGGGCGGCGCGGAAATCGACCTTGAGATTGCCGAGGCGGGCGTTGCCGGCGGCGATCCGCTTCAGGGCGGCATCCGTCAGCGGCCGGGCGGCTTTGGCGGCGGCTTCGCTTTCCCTGAGGTCGCCGTGGCTGTGGAGGGCGATGTCGAAGCCGGCGTCAAGCACCTGGGCGACGCGTTCCGGCAGGGTGCCGGAGAGCGATTCCATGAAGATGCAGTCGGAGATCAGCACGCCCTCATAGCCCATCTCCTTGCGAATGACGTCGTGCATGACAGGTGAGACGGATGCCGGCAGCTCCGCGTCATAAGCCGAATAGACGACGTGGGCGACCATGGCCCAGGGCGTGTCCCTCAGCGCGACGAACGGTTTGAAATCGGTGGCGACGAGCGTCTCACGGCTGGCATCGACGACCGGGCGCTCCTTATGGGAATCGAGCGTCGCGCGGCCGTGGCCGGGAATGTGCTTCATGACCGGCATGTTGCCGGTCTCGAGCAGGCCGTCGACCACCTCCCGGCCGAGGGCGGCGATAAAGTCCGGATCGGGGCCGAAGGATCGGGCGCCGATGACCGCGCTTGTCGTCTCGAAGACGAGGTCTAGAACGGGTGAGCAGCCGCTGGAAAGGCCAAGTTCCGTCATCATCGCGCCCATGGCCTGGGAGGAAAGGCGCAGCGCTTTTTTGCCGAGATCGAAATCGCGGCGAGCAAGCTCGGCGAATTGGCCGAAGCTGCGGAAGAGCGGCCAGGGGCCGGCATCGAGATGCTGGACGCGGCCGCCTTCCTGGTCGGTGAAGACAGGCGCATCGTCACGGCCGACGGCTTGGCGGAAGCGGTCGATCAGGCGCCTCGTCTGCTCCGGCTCGCGCTGGTTGCGGCGCCCGACGAAGAGGCCGAGCGGATTGGTGTCGCGAAACAGCGCAAATTCCTCATCCGATATCGTAGGATTCGGAAGGCCGACGAAAAGGGCAAGCGGGGTCGAGGACAATTCTGGAACTCCGGTATCAGATGGTCACTTCAGCGCGCTTCTCAGCATGCCTTCGTAAATGCCCTTGTCGGGGGCAGGGATGGCGATTGCGCCTGCGGCGCTGGCGTAGAAATCGACCGGGCCGGCATCGCCGATGAAGGCGTAGGCATGGCCGAGGGTCTTCATGCGTTGAAGGCAGGCGGAAAACAGCGCGAGCCCGATGCCCTTGCCACGTGCTTGCGGGTCGACGCCGGTCGGGCCGAAGAAGCCGCGCGCGGTGGTGTCGTAGCAGGCAAAGCCGAGCAGCCTGCCGCCTTCGACTGATATCAGGCAGGCGACGGGCTGGCGGGAAAATGCGACGGAAACCTCGCTCGCCCAATTCTCGCTGAATTGTTCGCGAACCCAGTTGACCACGAGGTGCAGTTCCGGAGGAAGAGCCGGACGGATGGAGGCGCCGACGAGGTCGGCCCGCTCTTTCAGTTCGGCGAGCCTGTTGGAATATAAGCTCACAAGCAGGTCTGGCACCTGTCTCTCCTCCGGATGTTCCGTTATTGCAGAATGTATCCCCTTTTAATGTCATAGATTTCGCCATCTCAGAAGGCTTGTCAACAGGGATTTTCAGATGACACCCGGCCGTTCTCCTTGCGGCTTCAACGGGGGGATAAGTCCAATGCAAAACGGCCCGGGAGAAGCCGGGCCGTTTTGCATTGGCGTCTATTGGCCGATGCCAGCGCCTATTGGCTCTCTTTCCAAAGCGCGTGGAAATGCTGCACCGGACCGTGGCCGGAGCCGACGCTGAGCTTTCCGGCGGCTGCGACCGCGCCGGCGAGATAATCCTTGGCGATGGCAACGGCCTCGGAAGCCGAGGCGCCTTTGGCAAGTTCGGCGGCCAGCGCACTGGAGAGCGTGCAGCCGGTGCCGTGGGTATTCTTGGTCGGCACGCGTCGGGCCTCGAACCAGTGCAGGCCGCCGGCTGTGGCAAGCACGTCGGGGCTCTCGTCACTGTCGAGATGGCCGCCCTTGACCAGCACGGCGGCCGGACCGAGGGTACGCAGCTGTTCGGCCTGGGCAGTCATCTCGGCCCGATTTGTTGCGACCTGCTGGTGCAGAATTGCAGCGGCCTCCGGCAGGTTCGGGGTAAGAAGCGTGGCAAGCGGCAGCAGCCGCCGGGTCAGCACGTCGACCGCGTCAGGCTCAAGCAGGGCGGCGCCGCCCTTGGCGATCATCACCGGGTCGAGCACGACGGGGATGCCACGTCGATTGGCGAGCGCTGCGGCGACGGCCTCGGCGATGCCGGCATTGGCGATCATGCCGATCTTGACGGCGTCGACGCGCACATCGGCAAAGACGGCATCGATCTGGTCGGCGACGAATTGCGGCGGCACCAGATGCACGCCGCTCACCCCTTGCGTGTTCTGCGCCGTCAGCGCGGTCAGCACCGCCATGCCGTAGACGCCGCGGGCGGAAAAGGCCTTGAGATCGGCCTGGATGCCGGCGCCGCCGGATGGATCGGAGCCGGCGATGGAGAGAACGTTGCGGATCATGGGCGGACCTTTCGGATTTCTGCGGCGATGCGGCAGGCGGCGGCCTCGGGGTCTGCGGTGCCGCAGATGGCGGAGACGACGGCAATCCCCCTGGCGCCGGCTGTGAACACCTCCGCCACATGCTCCGCCTTGAGGCCGCCGATCGCGACCGACGGCACCGGCGACGCCTTCACCAGCCTTGCAAGACCGTCAAAGCCGATTGGCTGTTTGTGGTCGGCCTTGGTCGGGGTCGCAAAGACCGGTCCGACGCCGGTATAATCGACGAGACCGGGATCGACGGCAGCGGCCAGCGCCTCGGTCTCGACCGAGAGGCCGAGGATCATCTCGGGTCCGATCATCGCTCGCG
The DNA here is from genome assembly GCF_900094625.1 of Rhizobium aethiopicum. Classification (GTDB taxonomy): domain Bacteria; phylum Pseudomonadota; class Alphaproteobacteria; order Rhizobiales; family Rhizobiaceae; genus Rhizobium; species Rhizobium aethiopicum. The sequence continues at coordinate 315,718 of NZ_FMAJ01000006.1, forward strand.
CCGTGCGCGCATCCATGTCCTCCTGGCCGATATGCAGGCCGTCGGCACCTATGGCGACCGCTGCCTCGACATCGTCATTGACGATAAGCAGCGCGCCGGTTCCCGCAAGCGCTTGTTTCAAGGCTCGGCCGGTCTCGATCATTCTGGGCGTGCCGGCATGTTTGTCGCGCAGTTGCACCATCGTCGCGCCGCCGGCAACGGCAAGGCGCGCGGTTTCGATCATGCCGATCGCGGCGCAGAGATCGGGATCGAGAACGAGATAGAGCGAAAGGTCGAAGCGCTTCATGCGACCGATACCCTTGCCCTGGCATCGAGCGTTTCGGCGTCGATCGCAGCCAGCGCATCGAGGAAGCGCCAGGAGAAGGAGCCCGGGCCGGCGGCACCCAGCGCCGCATCTTCGCCGGCAACGGCGAAGGTCGCAAGCGCGGCGACAGTCGCGCCGAAGATATCCTCGGGCGCGGTCGCGGCAAAGGCGCCGACGAGGCAGGTAAGCGAGCAACCGAGCGCGGTGACCTGCGGCATCAGGGCCGATCCGCCCGCAACGCGCACGGCTCTTTTCCCATCCGTGACGAAATCCACCGCGCCGGTGACGGCAACGACGGCTTGCTGCCGCTCCGCCAGCCGCCGTGCCGAATCCTCCGCCTGTTCGACCGGGTCGCGGCTGTCGACGCCCTGGCCGCGGCTCTCTCCGCCAGCAAGCGCGATGATCTCGGACGCGTTGCCGCGGATGATCGTCGGCTTGAGCGCCAGGAGATCGGCGACCGCTGCGCGGCGGAACGCCGTCGCGTAATGCGCGACCGGATCGAGCACCCATGGCTTGCCGGCTGCGTTGGCGGCCTTCGCCGCCGTCTGCATGCCTTCGATCCATTGCGTCGAAAGCGTGCCGATGTTGATGGTCAATGCATTCGCGATGCCGGCGAATTCGCCGGCTTCTTCAGCGGCATGCACCATGGCGGGCGAGGCACCCGACGCAAGCAGAACATTGGCTGCGATGTTCATGGCGACATAATTGGTGATGCACTGGACGAGCGGCGGCTTTTCGCGCATCGCCTTCAGCATGGCTCCCGACGTGATCTTGCCCTGCATGGCGCCCCTTTCAGGCGGGGGCGGCGCGGGGCGGCCGTACTGCGATGCCCCGAGCGACTCCCTCCGCCGGCATTATCCGGTTCAGGTTCGAAGGGTTCTTCTCAGCCCATCTGTCGACGAACGCCCCTGTCTCTCAATCGTGCTCTTTTTCGCAGAGAAGAGCGCGGCTGTCACTCCGAAAATGAATGTCCGGTACTCCTTGCGGCTGCGCATTAGGCTTGAACGTCGCTGCTCGTGCTTCCGGGTATGCTATCCCGATCGCATTCGGCTAACTCAAATCATGAAGCTCCGTCGTAATCGCATCCGCAATCGAAAACTCCGAAAACTGCACAACCAGCCCACTACGCTCCGGCGTGCAGGCAGCCGGCCCAACCTCATAGCGGTCAGCAGCCTGGAAGGGCGCCAGCCGCAATAGTGGCCAGCGGCGGCCGTCGCGGGAGGCCTGGATGCGCATGGCGCCGTTGGCGACGGTGACGCGGATGTGGAAATCTTCAAGCTCCTTGAAGGGCTGTGACACCGACCAGTCGGATCTGCCGTCGGTGACGACGGTGCTGAGGAAGGCTTCGCCGTCGGTGAATTCCACGCCGGTCTTGACCCAGCGTTTTTCGTCGAGGCGCACCATCAGGCCTGCCTGGTCGTAGAGGGTGCGGAACTCGCCCTGGACGCGGATCTGGGCGGTGAAGCTGTCGGCGGTGGGGAAGGCGAGGAAGTGGCCGCTGTCGCGGGTGAAGCCGTAATAGGTTTCCCGCCAGAAATCGGTCTTCTCGCCTGTTGTCAGCGTCAGGTCGGTTTCGTCGGCGTGCCAGCTTTCCGGTTCGTTCAGCCATTTTCCGTCGTTGAAATCGATGCTCATTCTATCCTCGCTTTCTTGAAGCCGTGGCGCTGCCGATTCTTCGCATAATGCGCGAGCTTTGCGCAGGCGGCCAGCCGCACATGCGGTTCGCGCGCTGTTTACCGTTGCGACCCTCGTCTCACGACATAATCCACGGCTTCCGCTTGACACGGTCACTTCATCTCTTATTCTGTTGTAAAAAGATGAATTACATAATTGTGGAACTTAACCGGGAGCCCTCATATGAAAACATTGGTCGCATTCCTTCTCGGCACCGCGCTCGTCGCCCTGCCTTCGACGCTCTCTGCCCAGGAAAAGGGCGGCGTCATCAATGTCGCCACCATCGGCGAGCCGCCGACGCTCGATCCGATGTCGTCGACCGCCGATCTGGTCGGCATCGTCACGCAGCATATTTTCGAAACGCTCTATACTTTCGACAAGAGCTGGAATGTCACGCCGCTTCTGGCCGAAAGCCTGCCCGAGATCAGCGCCGACGGCAAAACCTATACGATCAAGCTCAGGACCGGCATCAAGTTTCACGACAATACAGACATGACGTCGGAGGATGTGGTCGCCTCGCTTAACCGCTGGATGAAGATCGCCTCGCGCGGCAAGCAGGTGGCCGGCTTCATCGACAAGATCACCGCGACCGATGCTTCGACCGTCACCATCACCCTGAAGCAGCCCTATGCGCCGCTGACCTCGCTGCTCGCCTTCAACAATTCGGCCGCGATCATCATTCCTGCCGAAAAGCAGGATGAGCCGATGAAGGAGTTCATCGGCACCGGTCCCTATATGCTGAAGGAGCGCAAGGCCGACCAGTATATCCAGCTCGTCCGCTTCGACGGGTACAAGCCGCGCAGCGGCGAGGGCGATGGTTACGGCGGCGCCCGTCATCAATATCTCGATGAAATCCGCTTCGTGCCGGTGCCGGACCCCAACACACGCGTCGAGGCCGCTATCTCAGGCCAATATGATTATGTCGACTCGATCCCGGTCGAATCCTACAACAAGCTGAAGGCATCGGCCGCCTCGCAGCCGGTCATGCTGAAGCCCTTCGGTTATCCGGTCTTCGTCTTCAACACGAAGGAGGGTGTTGCCGGGAATGTCGAGGTTCGCAAGGCGATCCGCCAGGCGCTCAGCATGGAAGACATGCTGGCCGCAGCCTTCGGCGGCACGGATTTTTACGCGCTCGACGGCTCGATCTATCCCAAGACCTTTGCCTGGTCGACGGATGCCGGCGTCGAAGGCGCCTATAACGTCGCCGATCCGGAAGGGGCGGCGGCTGCCGCCAAGAAGGCCGGCTACAAAGGCGAGCCGATCCGCATCCTGACCAGCCGCCAGTACGAGTTCCATTACAAGATGGCGCAGGTCGCCACCGAATATCTGAAGCTTGCCGGCTTCACCGTCGATATGCAGGTGGTGGACTGGGCGACGCTGACGCAGCGCCGCACCGATCCGAAGCTCTGGGATATCTACATCACCCACAGCCCCTTCCTACCGGAGCCGGCCCTCATCGGTTCGCTTTCAACAAGCTCGCCCGGCTGGTGGGATACACCGGCCCGCAAGGCCGCCGTCGATGCTTTCACGTCGGAAGTCGATCCGAAGAAGCGCGTGGCGCTCTGGGCCGATGTCCAGAAGGCCGTCTATGCCGATGCACCCTTCATGAAGATCGGCGATTTCAACGCCGTCTCGGCGAAGTCGGTCAAGCTCGAGGGCGTCGATCCAGCCCCGTGGCCGTATTTCTGGAATGCTTCGATCAAGAAGTGAGCATCACCGCCGGTGCCGGTCCTTCGCGACCGGTACCGGTCATCTTTTCTGCCGCATCTGTAAGGACTTGAAGGCCGGCATTCATGATACGCTACATCCTCCAGCGCTTGTTCGGCATGATCGTCGTGATGTTTCTGGTCGTCACGATCGTCTTCGTCATCGTGCGCGTGACGCCAGGCGATCCGGCCGCCGTCATGCTCGGGCCGGATGCGACGCCGCAGGATATTGCCGATCTCCGGGCCCGGCTTGGCCTCGATCAATCGCTCGGGCTGCAATATGTCTATTATATCGGCCAGCTGCTGAAGGGCGATCTCGGCCAGTCGATCTTCCTGAGCATGCCGGTCACATCGGCGCTGCTCGACCGGGCCGAGCCGACCTTCTTCCTGACGCTGTTTTCGCTTGCCATCGCCAGCGCCATCGCCCTGCCGATCGGCATCTATGCCGCCTATCGGCGCGGTTCCTTCATTGACCAGGCGGCAACGACGCTCGCCATGTTCGCCGCCAGCATTCCTAGCTTCTGGCTCGGTCTCATTCTCATGCAGTTCTTCGCCGTCCGGCTCAATCTCTTCCCGGTCTCCGGTTATGGCGGCCCGGGCTCGACTTTCATCGACCGGATGTATCACCTGACGCTGCCGGCCTTTGCGCTCGGCATCGTCTCTTCGGCGCTGATCCTGCGCTTCACCCGCGCCTCGATGCTCGATGTGCTCGGCGACGATTATATCCGCACGGCGCGCGCCAAGGGGCTGATCGAGCGCAAGGTCATCCTCAAGCACGCGTTGAAGAATGCGCTGATCCCGATCCTGACGGTGCTCGGGTTGACGGCGGCGGTGCTGATCTCGGGCGCTGTCGTCACCGAAACCGTCTTCGGCCTTCCCGGTGTCGGCAATCTCGTCGTTTCGGCGGTGCTGCGCCGCGACTACCCCGTCATCCAGGGGGCGCTGCTCGTCATCGCCGCTCTCTACGTGCTGATCAATTTTGCAATCGACATGCTCTACCTGCTGGTCGATCCGAGGGTGCGCTACTGATGGCCGATGTTGCAATCAAGCCCGTCGAAAGCGAGAGCGGCAAGTTCGTCCGCCGCCTGATGAAGCGGAGGACGGTGGCTTTCGGCCTGCTGATCCTGGTGGTCTTCGTGCTGCTCGCAGTCTTCGCGCCGCTCGTCGCGCCCTATTCGCCGTCCAAGCTTTCCATCGTCAACCGGCTGAAGCCGCCGAGCGAGATCTTCTTCTTCGGCACCGACGAGTTCGGCCGCGACGTCTTTTCGCGCACGATCTTTGCCGGCCGCCTGTCGCTGCTCGTCGGTGCGGCGGTCGTCGCCCTCTCGGCGCTGATCGGCGTGACGCTCGGCCTCCTTGCCGGTTTTTTCCAGAAGCTCGATACACCGATCGCCCGGCTGATCGATGCAATGATGGCATTCCCGGATATTCTGCTGGCGATCGCCCTTGTCGCCGCCCTAGGCCCGTCCTTGACGACCGTGATCATCGCGCTGTCGATCGTCTACTCGCCGCGCCTTGCCCGTATCGTCCGCGCCTCGACGCTTGTCATTCGCGAACTGCCCTATGTCGAGGCGGCGAGGGCGCTCGGCATCTCGACCTTCCACATCATGACGCGACACGTGCTGCGCAATCTGCTGTCGCCGATCCTGGTGCAGGCGACCTTCCTCTTCGCCAGCGCCATGCTTGCCGAAGCCGGTCTCTCCTTCCTCGGTCTCGGCGTCAGCCCTGAGATCCCGACCTGGGGAACGATGATTGCCGCCGGCCGACAATATATCGGCCAGGCCGACTGGATGACGCTTTTCCCCGGAGTGGCGATCATCCTCTCGGTGTTGTCGCTGCAGATGGTCGGCGACGGCCTGAGGGACATGCTCGACCCGAGACTGCGCAAAGACCTTTAATCCGCCGACCTAAATCGGCCAATCCAAAACCAAATTCGCCAATCCAAAATTCGCATGACAGGAGTTTGCGTGAATCAATTTCCCAACGCCGCCGGCAAGGTCGAGAACTCGCCTTACCAACGGTTAGCCGCCCTCGGCATCAAGCTGCCGCCGCCGCCGCCGCCGATCGCCAATTTCGTGACGCATGTGGTGGAGGGCAATATGCTCTACCTCTCCGGCCAGGGGCCGCGCGAGGCCAATGGCTTCCTGCATGCGGGCAAGGTCGGCGGCGGCGTCAGTGTCGAGGAGGCCTACCGGCATGCGCGGCTGACCGGTATCAATCTGCTTGCCGTCATGCATGAGGCGCTCGGCAATCTCTCCCGCGTCAGGCGGGTGGTCAAGCTGCTCGGCATGGTCAACGCCGTGCCCGACTTCGAGGATCACCCGAGCGTCATCAACGGCTGCTCGGATCTGTTGATCGCCGTCTTCGGGGCGGCCGGCGAACATGCACGCTCGGCCGTCGGCTTCGGCTCGCTGCCCGGCAACATCACCGTCGAGATCGAGGCGATCGTCGCCCTGCATGGCTGAACGTGTTTGCGTGTTTGGAGTGGTCTTCGGATGACTTTTTTCCTTTTTATCAGGCGTCCTTCCTCCGGCTGCTCGACACTGCCGCATGACCGCGCCATGTTCTGCCCTTCGTCCCAGACTTCCGGAGATATTCATGCCCGATGATATCAGACCTTCGCTTGGCCTTCGCCCCGTCATCAATGTCTCCGGTACGATGACCAGCCTCGGCGCCTCGATCGTCGTTCCGGAGGCGATCGCCGCGATGACGGCGATCCTGCCGCACTTCGTCGAGATCAACGACCTGCAGCGCAAGGCAAGCAGCGTCATCGCCCGGTTGACCGGTGGCGAGGCCGGCTTCGTCACCGCCTCCTGCTCGGCCGGTATTTCGCTTGCCGTGGCTGGCGCGATGTCAGGCGACAATCTGCTGGCGATCGAGAGGCTGCCGGATGCCGTGCCCGAGAAGAACGAGGTTTTGGTGCAGATGGGTCATGTGGTGAGCTACGGCGCGCCGGTCGACCAGGCGATCCGGCTTGCCGGCGGCAAGGTCGTGCTGGTGGGGCAGGCGACCTCGACGCATCGTTTCCACATGGAGAAGGCGATCACCGACAAGACGGCCGCTGCCGTCTACGTCGTTTCCCATCATGTCGTCGATTACGGTCTTCTGAACCTCAGGGAATTCGTCGAGATCGCCCATGCCAGGGGTGTGCCCGTCATCGTCGATGCGGCTTCGGAATACGATCTGCGCATCTTCCTGGAGCAGGGGGCCGATATCGCGCTCTACTCCGGCCACAAGTTCCTCGGCGGCCCGACCTCGGGCATCGTCGCCGGTCGCAAGGAGCTGGTGCGCCATGCCTTCCTGCAGAATATGGGCATCGGCCGCGGCATGAAGGTCGGCAAGGAAAGCATCTTCGGCGTCATGGCGGCTCTCGAAGCCTGGGAACGCCGCGACCATGCCGGCATCAGGGAACGCGAGACCGGCTATCTCAACCTGTGGAAACGCACGCTTGACGGTCGCCCCGGCATCACGGCGCTGATCGAACCCGACCCGACCAACAATCCGCTCGACCGGCTGCGGCTAATCGTCGATCCCGAACAGGCGCATATCACTGCCTGGGATCTCGCCGATGCGCTGGCGAGGGGCAACCCGCCGATCATCGTGCGCGACCATGAAGTGGAGCACCGCTACTTCTATCTCGACCCGTGCAACCTGCATCCCGGCCAGGAGGTCATCGTCGCAAACCGCCTGGCCGAGGAACTCGACAAGGCGCGCGCTTCCAACGAGATCATCGCAACCCCGATCGAAAACCGCAGCAGGCATCGCTTCGACGGCTTGCTGCGCTGGCCGGATTGATCCGCCGTTCTCATCCGCCATAGAGGAGCCGACATGGGCAGCGTCCAAGCACAATCGATCGAGACCGCCATCCCCGTTCTTTCCGTCGAGGGGTTGACGACGTCCTTTCTGGTCGACGGCGCCTGGAAGCCTGTGGTGCGCGACGTTTCCTTCACCGTTGCGCCCGGCGAAACCGTGGCGATCGTCGGCGAATCCGGCTCGGGCAAGAGCGTCACGTCGCTGTCGATCATGCGGCTGCTGCAGGCGGAGGTCAGCCGCATCGAGGGTCGCGTCATGCTCGGCGGGCGTGACCTCCTCGCCTTGCCCGAACAGGCCATGCGGCAAGTGCGCGGCAATGAGGTGGCGATGATCTTCCAGGAGCCGATGACATCGCTCAATCCGCTCTTCACGATCGGAGATCAGATTTCCGAAGCGCTGCTCTGCCACTCCGATATGAGCAAGGCAGATGCCAGGGCCGAAACGATCAGGCTGCTGGAAAAGGTCCGCATCCCCTCGGCCGTCTCGCGCTTCGACGAATATCCGCATCGTTTCTCCGGCGGCATGCGCCAGCGGGTGATGATCGCCATGGCGCTCGCCAGCCGGCCGAAGCTGCTGATCGCCGACGAGCCGACGACCGCACTCGACGTGACCATCCAGGGCCAGATCCTCGATCTCATCAAGATGCTGCAGGAAGAGGAGGGAACCTCGGTTCTCTTCATCACCCATGACATGGGTGTGGTCGCCGAGATCGCTGACCGCACGGTGGTGATGTATCGCGGCGAACAGGTCGAGAGCGGCCCCACCGCCGATATTTTTCACCGCGGCAAACATCCTTACACCAGGGCGCTGCTGTCGGCCGTGCCGGTGCTCGGCTCGATGCAGGGCCGTCAGCGGCCGCTGCGGTTTCCCGTGGTCAATACGGCGACGGGCGAATCGGACATACCGGCCGAAGCCGCCGATACCGTCGCCGCGACGCCGGTGCTTGAGGTCAAGAACCTTACCAAGCGTTTCGATATCCATTCCGGCCTGTTCGGCCGGCTGACCAGCCGGGTGCATGCGGTCGAAAACGTCTCCTTCGATCTTCATGCCGGCGAAACCCTGTCGCTGGTCGGTGAATCCGGCTGCGGCAAATCGACGACGGGCCGCGCCATCATGCGTCTCATCGAGCCGCAGGCGGGCTCGGTTCTCGTAGAGGGCAGGGAGGTGCTCGGCCTCGACCGGAGGGATTTGCGCGAGATGCGCAAATCCGTGCAGATGATTTTCCAGGATCCCTTCGCCAGCCTCAATCCGCGCATGACGGTGGGGGCGGCGATTGCCGAGCCCTATCTTGAGCACAGGATGGGCAGCGCGAGAGGGGCAAAGGATGTCGTCGCCGATCTGCTGGTCAAGGTCGGTCTATCCCCGGATATGGCTTCGCGTTACCCGCATGAATTTTCCGGCGGTCAGCGCCAGCGCATCTGCATCGCCCGGGCGCTCGCTTTGCAGCCCAAGGTCATCGTCGCCGACGAAAGCGTGTCGGCGCTCGACGTGTCGATCAAGGCGCAGGTCATCAACCTGATGCTGGACCTGCAGCAGAGCCTCAATCTCGCCTTCCTGTTCATCTCGCACGACATGGCGGTGGTCGAGCGCGTCAGCCACCGCGTGGCGGTGATGTATCTCGGCGAGATCGTCGAGATCGGCCCGCGCGCCGCCATCTTCGAAAATCCGCAGCACCCCTATACGAAGAAGCTCATTGCCGCCGTGCCGGTGCCCGATCCCGACCGCCGCCACGAAAAGCGTCTGGTGGCGAACGACGAGATCAAGAGCCCGATGCGCCCGGTCGACTATAACCCCTCGAAAGCCTTCTATCGCGAGGTCGGGCCGGGCCATCTGGTCATGGCCGATCGCTCGTCCGGCTTGGGAGTTGCCTAACGGATCGGCGGCGCATAAAGCAGGTGCAGAGACAAATGCTTGGAAAGCCGCGCCCATGAACAAGACTGATTATTTCTCGACGCTCGGCGGATTGCCGCCGCAGAGCCAGTTGCTTTCAGGCCGGGCCGTTTTTACCACGGCATATGCGGTCATCCCCCGCGGCGTCATGAGCGATATTGTCACGAGCCTCCTTCCGCATTGGACGGGCACGCGGGCCTGGGTTCTCTCCCGTCCGCTTTCCGGCTTCTCCGAGACTTTCTCGCAATATGTGATGGAGGTTCAGCCGGGCGGCGGAAGCGACCGGCCGGAGCCGGACAAGCGGGCGGAAGCGGTGCTGTTCGTAGTCGAAGGCGGCATGACGGTTGAGCTCGAGGGTGTCAGCCATGCGCTGCGCGCCGGTTCCTTTGTTTACATTCCGGCGGGTTCGGCCTGGCGCCTCAAAAACGATGGTTCGGCTGCTGCCATCTTCCACTGGGTCCGAAAGGCGTTTCAGGAAGTCGAGGGACTGGAGCCGCCGCCGGCGATCGTCACACATGAGGACGAGCATCCGATCCGCGCCATGCCCGACACCGACGGCCGCTGGGGCACGACCCGCTTCATCGATCCGGCCGATGTGCGCTACGACATGCACGTCAATATCGTGACGCTGGAGCCCGGCGCGGTGATCCCCTTCATGGAAACACATGTCATGGAGCATGGTCTCTATGTGCTGGAGGGCAAGGCGGTCTATCGCCTGAACCAGGATTGGGTTGAGGTCGAGGCCGGAGACTTCATGTGGCTGCGCGCCTTCTGCCCGCAGGCCTGCTACGCCGGCGGCCCCGGCCGGTTCCGCTACCTGCTCTACAAGGACGTCAACCGTCATATGAAGCTCTGGTAGTCGCTTTTCGCGACGCGCGTTGCACGCGCGCGGCACGCTTCGGATCAGCCTGTTCGGTTGCTTGACAGCTCTCTGGATTGCCCGCATCGTCCTTCGATGCGGGATATGGATTCATGGCTGTCGGAGAAGAAAGAGATAGGCCGAAGAAGCGCTGCCGAAGCGGTCTTCGAGGATATCCGCACGGCCATTGTCGATCGGAAACTGGCGCTCGGGATCCGTCTTCCTTCGGAAGTGCAGCTCGCGGAACGCTACGGCATCAGCCGGGCTATCGTGCGTGAAGCGCTGCGTTCGCTGCAGACACTAGGGTTTACGCAGACCAGGACCGGCCGTGGCACCTTCGTCGTTTCGGAAAGCCCTGCGCGGCAACTCGGCGGCGGCGCCTATTCCGCCCGCGATCTGATGGAGGCGCGCCCCTGCATTGAGGTTCCGGCTGCCGGTTGGGCGGCGTTGCGGCGCTCGGACGAGCAGCTGACCCAACTGACATCCTTGTGCGATCGGATGGACGACGAAGAGGATGTCCGGGAATGGGTGCGGATGGATGCCGCCTTTCACGGGGAAATCGCGGAGGCATCAGGCAATGCGATCTTCCGGAAAGTCGTCGCCGATGTTCGCAGCGCGCTTTCGACGCAATCCGAACTCGTCGAGCACGTTCGCGGCCGGCGCAAAGCGTCGAACGCCGAGCATCGCCGAATTCTCGAGGCAGTTGCCGCGGGCAGCGAGCAGGGTGCGCGCGTAGCCATGACGGAGCACCTGCTGGAAGTCGAGCGGTCCATCATCGGGATTGCCGATGGCGGACGAGCTGCCGAGAAGGCATGATTCCAAATTTGCGCCCGGATATCCCGCGCGGCCGATCGAATGCGAGCGATGAACGATCTAGAAAACTGGCTGTCCGATCCCGCGACCCTCAGTCGCAAAAGCGCCTCGGAACTTGTGTTTGAGGAATTGCGCAGCCTCATCCTTTCCGGCCGGTTTACTGTCGGTTCGAAGCTTCCGTCGGAAGCCAAGCTGGCAGGAAAATATGGGGTGAGCCGTCCGATCGTGCGGGAAGCGCTGCGCTCGCTGCAGATTCTGGGGCTGACGGAGACGCGGACCGGGAGCGGAACATATGTGCTCGCCGGGGGCGGCGGCGGCGATATCAGTTACGGCGATTATTCGGCGCGGGATCTGATGGAAGCGCGGCCCTACGTCGAGGTGTCCGCCGCCGGCTGGGCAGCGCTGCGTCGAAGCGATGACGAACTGTCCCGGTTGCTGAGGCTTTGCGATAAGATGGAGCAGGAGGAAAATACCGAGGCCTGGGTGCGGCTGGATTCGGAGTTTCATGGGCTCATCGCGGAGGCATCGAAGAACGCCGTCTTCCGCGATATCGTCGACGAGGTTCGCGAGGCGATGGCGCAGCAATCCGGGCTGCTGACGGTCTTGGGGCCGCGGCGTCAGGAGTCGAACGACGAGCATCGCGCGATTGTCGAAGCGATCCGTGCAGGCTCGGAGATCGAAGCCCGGGCCGCGATGGAGGTTCATCTCCGAAAGGTCGAGACGGCGGTCAATCGCATCCTCGGCGCCAAAGTGCGTTAAGCAGCCGCGAACGCTTCCTCCAACACCATGTGTCCTGGCATCGGCAGCTGCCTGATCGGCGAACCGGCGTTCATATATGCACACTATCGAACGAAATACCCTTGACCGTGGCGCGGATCCTCAGCTATTCCACAAACCTGTCAGACCGCATAGCAGATTAACACCTTGTTGATCTACTGCGCGGAGGGGCGGCCGGGGAGGCTGCCGAACCCAGGATAGGGAGGAGATATGACAGTCATGGAATCCACCAGAACCGAGGCCGATGGCCAAATTTTCGCCGAGGAGGATCTCGGCTACAAAAAGGCGCTGAAGCCGCGTCAGATCCAGATGATCGCCATCGGCGGCGCCATCGGCACCGGGCTGTTTCTTGGCGCGGGCGGACGGCTTGCCGCCGCCGGCCCGGCGCTCGTGTTGGTCTATGCCCTGTGCGGCTTTTTCGCATTCCTCGTGCTGAGAGCTCTCGGCGAACTGATCGTGCATCGCCCGACCTCGGGTTCCTTCGTCTCCTATGCCCGCGAATTTTACGGCGAAAAGCTCGCCTTCGCGGTGGGCTGGCTGTACTGGCTGACCTGGGCGATGACAGCCGTCGCCGATGTCACCGCAGTGGCTCTCTACATGAATTTCTTCAAGGCATACATTCCATGGATCGCCATGATCGATCAGTGGGTATTCGCACTGACGGCGCTGGTCCTCGTTCTCGCCATGAACCTCCTGTCGGTGAAGGTCTTCGGCGAACTGGAATTCTGGTTCAGCCTCGTCAAGGTTCTCGCTCTCGTCGTCTTCCTGATCGTCGGCATATACTTCGTCGTCACCGGCACACCGATCGACGGCCATGTTCCGGGGCTGAATACGATCACCGACTTCGGCGGTATGTTTCCGAGCGGGATCTTGCCGGCGCTGGTCGTGATACAGGGCGTGGTTTTCGCCTATGCCTCGATCGAGCTGATCGGCACCGCCGCAGGCGAAACCGAAAATGCCCGCAAGGTCATGCCCCGCGCGATCCGGACGGTCGTGCTGCGCCTGGTGGTCTTCTATGTCGGCTCGGTTCTGCTGCTATCGCTGCTGCTGCCCTATACCTCCTATAAGGGCGGCGAAAGCCCGTTCGTGACCTTCTTCGGCAAGATCGGCGTTGAAGGCGCCGACGTCGTCATGAACCTCGTCGTGCTGACCGCCGTCCTGTCGTCCCTCAATGCAGGCCTTTATTCGACCGGCCGCATCCTGCATTCCATGGCGATTTCGGGTTCCGCGCCGGCAGCGCTGGCGAAGATGAACAGCTCAGGCGTGCCCTATGGCGGCATTGCGGTGACGGCTGTCGTGACCGCCTTCGGCGTCGTGCTGAACGCCGTCGTTCCGGCAGCAGCCTTCGAGATCGGCTTGAATGTCGCCGCGCTCGGCATCATTGCGGCGTGGGGCGTCATCGTCCTGTGCCAGCTCAAGCTGTGGCACCTGTCACGTCAGGGCAAGCTGGCGCGGCCGGAATTCCGGATGTTCGGCGCTCCCTATACCGGCGTACTGACGCTCGGCTTCCTGGTGGTCGTCGTCATCCTGATGGCCCTCGATTATCCTGTCGGCACCTACACGGTCGCGTCTCTGCTGCTGATCATTCCGGCGCTGGTCGTCGGCTGGCTTCTGATGCGGGAGCGCATCCACATGATCGCGGCCGAACAAGGCGATGATCGCGATTTCGATCTGGCCTGACCCGCGCGACAGCAGGGCTTGCCCCGGCGGGCCGAAAGCCGCCGGGGCGCATCAATGGAGAGAGAAATGATCCCGAGTGAGGATTACGTCGTCACCGATCGTGGCGGAATCGTCGAGAACCGTCACCGCGTCCATGCGGCGGTCGTCGATGCAGAAGGCAGGCTGCTTTACGCGCTGGGAAACCCGATGCGCCAGACGCTTGCCCGGTCTGCGGCCAAGCCGGCTCAGGCGCTCGCCATCCTGGAGGCGAGTGGTCTTGCTCGTTACTCATTCGATGAGGCGGATCTTGCGCTGATGTGCGCTTCCCACAGCAGCGAAGAGCGCCATATCGCGCGGACGCGGGCCATGCTGTCGAAAATCAAGGCCGAAGAGGCCGATCTTCGTTGCGGCGGCCATCCTTCCCTATCGGAGACGGTGAACCGCGCCTGGATCAAGCAGGATTATGCGCCGACGGCGGTCTGCAGCAACTGTTCGGGAAAGCACGTCGGAATGATTGCCGGCGCCCAAGCCATCGGAGCGGGTGTGGAAGGCTATCACCTGCCGGATCATCCGATGCAGTTGATCGTGAAGCGTACAGTCGCCGAACTGTGCGATCTTGATCCGCGGGACGTGGAATGGGGGGTCGACGGATGCAATCTGCCAACGCCCGCCTTTCCATTGGATCGATTGGCGCGCATCTATGCCAAGCTTGCTTCGGCAGCAGATGGAGTCGAAGGGCGTGAAGAGTCGTCGCCGCGTGGCGCAGCGCTCGCTCGCATTTTCCAGGCGATGGCCCGCCACCCCGAACTGGTCGCGGGTGAGGGGCGTTACTGCACGGTGCTGATGCGCGTGTTCAACGGCGCGCTGATCGGCAAGCTCGGCGCCGATGCCAGCTATGCAATTGGTGTGCGCGCCTCGCATGACACCAGGCGATTGGGAGCGGATGGGGCGCTCGGCATTTCGGTCAAGATCGAGGACGGCAACATCGAAATCCTCTACGCGGTTGTGACGGAAATCCTCGAGCGGCTCGGCATCGGTTCGCCGGAACTCCGCGGAGAGCTTGCAGCGTTCCATCATCCCAAGCGCGTGAACACCATGGGTGTCTCGACCGGCGGCTTGTCCTTTCCGTTCCAGCTGCGCGGATCCGAGCCGGAGGGGGAGTATTCCCGTCCTGCAGCTTTGGTACAATGACGCTTGACGACGCGGCAATTCTGCCGCGTCTGAACCGATCATCTTTTCCGGCCTGCCGCCGCAGTTCAGGTCCGCAGCGCCGCTTCTCGAAAGTTCAGCCATGACTATCTCCGATATTGCGAAAATCCGCGTCGAGCATGACCTGATCGGCGATCGCTACGTGCCGGCCTCGGCCTATTACGGTGTGCACACGCTGCGTGCGGTCGAAAATTTCCCCATCACCGGTCAGACGCTGCGGGAATCGGCGGACCTGATCGCGTCGCTCGCTGCGATCAAGCAAGCGGCGGCTCAGGCCAATGCAAGCCTCGGCCTTCTCGACCGGGCACGCGCCGACGCCATCATCGCGGCCTGTGTCGAGATCCGCGACGGTGCGCTGCACGATCACTTCGTCGTCGATCTGATCCAGGGTGGTGCCGGCACCTCGACCAACATGAACGCCAACGAGGTGATTGCGAACCGGGCGCTTGAAATCCTCGGATACGGGCGAGGCGATTATCAGCACCTGCATCCGAACGAGCATGTCAATCTCTCGCAATCCACCAACGACGTCTATCCGACGGCGCTGAAGCTTGCCGCCTGGATCGGCGTTCACCGTCTCGTCGACGCCATGGCGGTCCTGCGCCGGGCATTCGAGGCCAAGGCGATCGAGTTTGCCGACGTCCTTAAGATGGGCCGCACCCAGTTGCAGGACGCCGTGCCGATGACGCTGGGACAGGAATTCGGAACCTATGCGCTAATGCTCGCGGAGGACGAGGCGCGCCTTACCGAAGCCGTCTCGCTGATCCGCGAGATCAACCTCGGCGCCACGGCCATTGGCACCGGCATCACCGCCCATCCGCAATATGCCGCACTGGTGCGCGAGCGCTTGTCTGAGATCGTCGGCGTCGATCTGGTGACCTCGCCGGATCTGGTCGAGGCGACGCAGGATTGCGGATCCTTCGTGCAGCTTTCGGGCGTGCTCAAGCGCGTGGCGGTCAAGCTGTCCAAAACCTGTAACGACCTGCGGCTGCTGTCATCGGGACCGCGCGCCGGGCTGAACGAGATCAACCTGCCGGCGCGGCAGGCCGGCTCCTCGATCATGCCGGGCAAGGTCAACCCGGTCATCCCTGAGGTCGTCAACCAGGTCGCCTTCGAAGTGATCGGCAATGACGTGACGATCACCATGGCCGCCGAGGCGGGACAGCTTCAGTTGAATGCATTCGAGCCGGTGATCTTCTACAGCCTCTATCGCAGCCTGAGCCACCTGACCAATGCCTGCCTGACGCTCGAAGCGAATTGCATTCAAGGCATCACCGCTAACCGCGAGCGGCTGCGGCAGACCGTCGAGCAATCGATCGGCATCGTGACGGCGTTGAATCCCTATATCGGCTACCGCAACGCTACGGAGGTTGCGCTGGAAGCGCATCATTCGGGACGGGGCGTCTATGAAATCCTTCTCGAACGCGGCCTGATGCAGAAGGAGCATCTCGATGCGATCCTGCGCCCGGAAACCCTGACCCGGCCGAGCGAGAAGCTTTCCTTCTCGTAAAGGCGTGCGGCTCACGTTGCTTCCGGGCGACACTCTCTGGAGCTGATCACGCCGCCTTTGCTTGCGGCTTGGCAGCCTTGACGTGGGTTACGCTGCGCCGGCCGTCGATGCTGACGGGAACATCGCCGTCAACCGTGGCGCGGCGCACGACGCGGTGCTGGTCGCCATAATCGTTGACGGCATAATGCTGGGTGGCGCGATTGTCCCAGATCGCGACATCCCCGGCTCTCCAGCGCCAGCGCACGGTATTTTCCGGGGCGGTGACGTAGGACTGGAACACCTCGTAGAGTTTTACGGAGTCGCTCTTCGACAGGCCGACAAGGCGCTGAACGAAGTTGCCGAGCAGCAGCGTTCTTTCGCCGGTTTCCGGATGGACACGCACGACCGGATGCTCGGTCTCGTAGATGGTCGAGGTGAAAACTTCCTCGAAAAACTTCTTCTCTTCGGCGGTGGCGCGAGGGCGCACGGCGGCATAGTCATAGGCGTTGCTGTGAATGGCCCACAAATTGTCAGCCAGCAGTTTGAGCGGCGCCGGCAGGCTTTCATATGCGGCATGGGTATTGGCCCAGATCGTGTCACCGCCGGCCGCCGGAATGACGACGCCGCGAAGGACGGAGAATTTAGGATAGGCATCGACGAAGGTGACGTCGGTGTGCCACTGGTCGGCTCTGCCGCCGCCGCGGCTGGAATCGAGATTGAGGATGGAAGCTGTGCCGGCGACCGGACCCTGAGTCGGATGCGGCACGAGATCGCCGAGGCGGCGTGCGAAGGCCTCCTGTTCGGAATCGTCAAGATGTTCCTGATCGCGGAAGAAGATGACCTTGTGTTTCAGCAGAAGCTGGTTGATGGCCGCCACCGTTGCATCCGAAAGATCTCCGCCAAGGCGGATACCCTTGATTTCGGCTCCGACACGGCCGGTCAGCGGGACGACATCGGACTCGGGAATGATCAGATTGACGAGAACCGGATTGCTCATGGAAATCTCCTGTTGAAATTGGACGAGGTCGGCAGGTCACTGCGCCCGAAGAAGGATTCATCGAGCGTTCGAAATCTCATCGCTGAAAGTCGACAGGGCTATGGAACCGTATAACCTATAAAATCTGTAGACAATAATTTCTAATTTTGTCTACGTTCCTGAAACAGCCGTCTTCAATTTCATCGCCGGGAGAGAGGCTGGCGGCCATTGTCATTTCTTCGTATGTTCCGCGGTCAGCGCGGAATCGCCGCAAAATCATGAGGCCAGATCGGCGCCCGGAAAGGAACTTTCGATGGCAACAGTCAAACTCCTGTCGGATGAAGAGGCCGCAGCCATTCCAGCCGTGAAAGCCGTGTTCGATGACATCAGGGCGACACGCAAGACCGAGTTCATCAACAATTTCTGGCGTGCTCTCGCAAACGATCCCGCAAATCTCAAGCGGGTATGGGATACGCTCAAGTCGGTGATGATGGTCGACGGCGCCATCGATCCGTTGACGCGGGAGATGATCTACATCGCCGTGTCGACGGCCAATGCCTGCCAGTACTGCATTCAATCCCACACTGCAGCCGCCCGGGCGCGCGGCATGACCGATGCCCAACATGGCGAACTGCTAACGATCATCGGGCTTGCCGCGCAGACAAATCATCTTGCTCTCGCCATGCAGGTTCCCACAGATCCGGAATTCGAGGTGCGATAGGAAACGACGTCTCGGATCAAGCACAT
The DNA here is from genome assembly GCF_900094625.1 of Rhizobium aethiopicum. Lineage (GTDB taxonomy): Bacteria > Pseudomonadota > Alphaproteobacteria > Rhizobiales > Rhizobiaceae > Rhizobium > Rhizobium aethiopicum. Next base: position 333,634 of record NZ_FMAJ01000006.1, read on the forward strand.
GCGACCAGTCCCGTCCGCAGTCTCCCGCATCATCAAATGCGGGGAGTGTCATATCCAACTTTGCTTAACTTCGCGGCTACCTGTTAGAGCGACTTCAGCACGATGCGATTACTCCCCTAAAACGCTCAGATGTGCCTTTGATAGAATAACAAGATTGTCCGGTCTGACGTTGAGATAGTTGCGCCGTGTGCCGCAGACGGCTCCTCCGTCAGCAAAAATCTCTAAGATTCCCTTGTCGTGGATGACTCTCAGATCCGTCGCATCGGCAATGGCCGCGGAGTAACGGATCGATCCGTCGTCTTGTGGCAGCTGCACGGAGATGCTTTGATCTTCCACCAGGATGGAAAATGACAATCGTCCGGCTTCGGTCGCGGTGATCCTTGTTCCGTCGAGTATCCCGTTCAGTCGGATATCGACGGACGCTTCGTCCAGAACATATCTGCCGGGCTCTGCGGAAGACAGAGGCGTACGAGTGAGGGCCTCCTCCACTTCGTCAGCGGGTCTCATACAGATCCTGTTGCGCGCATCCAGCGATAGCTGGCGGGGTAAGGACAACTCGCCGGAATACGGCGATCCGGCAGGCTTGCGGAACTCCCAATTGAAGAGCCACGCGAAGGCAATCTGCCTGCCACCCGTCGCGAAGCTCTGCATCGCATAAAAGTCGCTGCCGAAATCGAGGAGTTGCAGCGCGTCGGAGTCCGGAATGAAGCGATCATCGACGAAACTTCCGACGAGCCCATAGAGCAGGTTGTGTCGCCCGCTGTCAGGATCACAGTGTCCGACAAGTCCCATGATCAGCACCCATTTGCCTTGGATCGGAAAAAAGTCAGGGCATTCAACTGCCCTGGCGCCCTGCTCGCGGAAGAAGGGCGGTGCCCGGTACAGCGGTCCCAGGTATTCCCACTCAAGCAGATCCTCCGAACCGTAAAGCAAGACTGCCGGGTCGCCGTGAATAGAAGCGCCGAGCACCATGCGATAAGCGCCGGAGGCTTCATCCCACCACACCTTTGGATCGCGGAAATCGTGCTCAATTCCTTCGGGGCGCTGCTCGAGCACGGTCGAGATGCTTTCCGCCTTGATCATCCGCCGGTCAGGCCGGGCGATCTTCTGTATTTCTCGATAGCCTTTGAAAAGGTCATAGGCGGGCAGGCGTTCCGTATAGAAGAACATCAGGCTGCCATCCCTGTCCTGAAATGCGTTGCCGGAGAATGCGCCTCCGGTTGCACCGAGACGCCAGAGGTTCTGCTCCGGATGGAGGAAAACCGGCATGTGTGTCCAGGTGAACAGGTCAGGGCTGGTAGCATGTCCCCAGTGCATTGGCCCCCAGTCGCCGCCGCATGGATGGAATTGATAAAACAGGTGCCAGCAGTCGCCGATCCTGCAGAGACCCACGGGATCGTTCATCCAGTTGCGACAAGGAGAAAAATGAATTCGCGGCCGCTGAGGATCGCTTCGCAGCCATGTGCCAATTTCCTTTCCTGCGCGAATTAGAATTTCAACCGTGTCGAATTCCCATAGCTTTATGCCGGCCTCCGCAACGGTTGCCGGATTGTAGGAGTAGGCCCAAAGGAATGCTTCCGGCCGGTCCCATTCAACGACAACGCTGCCGGCCTCGCGGTGGTGATAGGAATAGTATGATGGATGAGCTTCGAAAGCGGGTACATGCCAGAGGGTCTCACCACCTCGTGAAATGGTGACGGCCCCAGGGCCGGTTGCCCAGAATTCCAGACGCTCGCCCGAAGCAAAAGAGACAGTCGCTTTAGCCATTTGGAGACGCAATCTGAGTGAAGAACGGCCGGTCCGAAGACTGGCTCAAATTATACCCGGGAGGAGGAATTTCGGTCCCATGACGGCGGAAAAAGCCTTCTATTGCCCAGGAACCGGGGTGCCCCTGAATGCATTTACCATTCGGTCCATCACCACTTGTTCGACGTTTCCGCAGTCCAGGACCGTATTCCCGACGGAGTTCCTTTGCACCAGCACTGTCGTTACGTCGAGCAATGTCGAATTCCCGATTGAAAGCAAAGCGCTCACCTGTGTGGAAAAACAGGCACTGTTTGGCGCATCGCTCCGGTCATTTTGAGGTATTCCGGTGGTGGCCACAATGTGGTTGTTGGCTATGTAGTTTCCACTGCCGGAAACTACATTGATTATGACGGGTTTTGCTGCGGGGGGCCTGATATATTGAGTGTCTATGGTTTCCGAAATATGGTTCGCGATCAGCGAATTGTTGCTGCCGTCAATCTGCAATAGCCCAAACAGATCATCCAAGCCATTGTCGTAATTCTGCATCGGCGCCCATGGCTCGCGATCTCGCAGAAAGTGATTTGAGGAGACCAAATTCTCGCAGCAGTTAGCAGCAAAAACCAACATTCCGGGATAGAAGGAATGGAACCTATTTCCCGTGACCGAGGAACGCACCACGCCGGAGAAATAGACACTGCTCGCTCCTCGAGGAAATACGTTGTTCGAGGAAACCAGAATGCCGGCATAATTCTCAGCGTAAATTGAGTGTCCTCTATATCCGGCGCCGACAAAATTATTTGCAATTCTTGAGGCCTGCCCCATACCTTTCAGTTCGATACAGTTGCCGCACTCTGCGATGAAATTGTTATCTATCGCGAGCGCATCTGCATCATGAACAGTAACTCCATGCTCCAAGTAGATAAGGCCCATTCCGGTTATTCGGAATGAGTCATTGGCGCTGCCGACGTAGATTCCCGTTTTGCCATTCCTGTATGTGTTTTCTGCGTCGTTTGGCCCCGAACCATCATCAATGAAGTGCAGGCCATCGATGCAAAAGTCAGCAAATTCCACAGAGCTTATACGAGGATTTCCGCCGCGCTTGACATAAAACGCGGCACCAGCAGCCTCACCGTCTGCGGCCTCTGGAGAAGTGTCCACAAGTATACGACTTCCGCCCGGCCACACCTCGTGCCAGTGGGCCAACTCGCTTGCGGGTGTGTTGAAACGGATGCTCGACGACGTAAAACCATGCCCAGAGCCAACGATTTTTAGATAGCTCACGTCTATAACGACCTGAGTGACAAGACGATAATCGCCTGGCGGTATATAGATAACCGATCCAGGTTTTCCGCCGTCATTTGCATCGACAGCCGCTTGCCTGTTTTTAATATCCGCAATGATGTTATTGATGACGGCGCCAATATCCTCGCGAGGATTGCCTGATGGATACCTCGTGACGTCATAACAATTTTCGCTGAGCATTTGTTATTTCTCCTCGGACAGCGAGGGTTGATCTTGTGTTCTTTTGGCTGTGCCATCACCAGATGCTGGTGCGGGTGCCCGGGTCAAAGAAGTGAAGTTCCTCGGCATCGACAGCTATGCGCGCGATGTCACCTGCTCGAACCGTGCTCTTTGGGGAAAAACGGGCTACAGCAGCTTTTTCGTCGCCGATATCGGCGATGGCGTCCGGGTCGCCCGCATCGACCCAAGGTGCATCGATATTCAGATGCACCATGGATTCAGAACCTAGCGCCTCAACAAGAATGACCGGGGCCGATATCTCGGCGGGAGAAGGCCGGATTGCAGCGTCGTTCATGTGCTCGGGCCGGATACCGAGGAGAATTTGACGGTTAGACGCACCGTTCAGCGAGGGACGGCATTCGAAAACCCTTTCAGGAATTTCGAAACTGTTGCTGCCCAGGGTCACCGTCCTTCCATTCAGAACGGCCTCGTACAAGTTCATCGAGGGCGATCCGATAAAAGCCGCAACAAAGACGTTGTCAGGGCGGCTGTACAGGTTTTGCGGTGTGTCGACTTGCTGCAGCACACCGCCCTTCATGACAGCGACACGGTCCCCCATCGTCATTGCCTCGACCTGATCGTGAGTGACGTAGATGGTGGTGACGTTTAGTTTTCTCTGGAGGCTGGCAATCTCGGCGCGCATCTGCACACGCAGTTTTGCATCGAGATTAGATAGCGGTTCATCCATCAGGAAGGCGGACGGCTGGCGGACGATCGCCCGCCCCATGGCGACGCGCTGCCGCTGGCCACCGGAGAGCAGCGCCGGTTTGCGGTCGAGCAGAGCCTCCAGTTCGAGGATGCGCGCGGCCTCATCCACCCGCCTGGCAATGTCGGATTTTGGCAACCCCGCCATCAGCAGTGGAAAGGCGATGTTTTCGCGCACGGTCTTGTGCGGGTACAGCGCGTAAGATTGAAAGACCATCGCGATGTCGCGATCCTTGGGATCGACATTGTTGACGACCCTGTCCCCGATCCTGAGTTCGCCGCTCGAAACGCTCTCAAGGCCGGCGATCATCCGAAGCGCCGTCGATTTCCCACATCCCGAGGGACCGACAAATACCATGAACTCACCATCCCTGATGTTGAAATTCAGGTCGTGTAGCGCATGAAAGCTGTTGCCGTAGATCTTGTTGACGTTGCGTAGTTCTATACCGGCCATATCTTAGCCTCCCTCATCCTTTTACAGCGCCGAAAGTCAGGCCGCCGACGATCTGCTTTTGAAGTGCGAGCGTTACGATGATGACGGGCAGTGAATAGAGCACGGCCGCCGCCGTCATCGCTCCCCAGGCGAGCCCATAGACGGAGTTGTATTCAGCAATGACGATCGGTGCCGTTTTGGTCGCCTCTGACGTCAGCAGCAGTGCGTAGAGGAACTCGTTCCAACTCGTGATGAAGGTAAAGAGCGCGGTGACGGCGATTCCGCCCGTCATGATCGGAAGAATGACCTTCAGAAAAGCCTGGAAACGGGTGCAGCCGTCCATGCGCGCCGCCTCTTCCAGATCCTTCGGAACGCCTTCAAAGAAGGCTGCCATGAGAAGAAGCGCAAGAGGTACCGCGGCTGATGTGTGGGCGAGCACCAGACCGGGAACGGTATCCAACAAACCGAGCGACTTCAGAAGCTGGAACAATGGCACGCCGAGCGACACCGAGGGTACCATGCGCGTGACCAGCGCGAAAAGCAGGAACAGGGTGGTGATCCGGCGCCGGTAGTGGGTCGCGACATAAGCGGCCGGAACCGCCACAGCGAGGGAAAGGATGGTTGTCAGTACCGCCACCGTCAGCGAGCTTGCGAAGGCCCGCGGCAGGGTCGATGATTGCAGGACTTCGCGAAAATTCTGGAAAGAGGTCACGACGGGAAAGAAGCTCGGCGGAATTTGCTGGACATCCGCTGCCGGCTTGATCGACGTCATGAGCAGATAAACGTAGGGCAGCGCATAGGACAGGACGAGGACGAGCGCGGCGGCATTAATCACGATGCCGTTGAGATTGAAGCGGCGCGCACTAAGCATGGACCGGCCTCCATATCTTCCAATAGGCAGCGGCGGCCAGAAGCATCATGACGATCAGAAACAGCGTGCCGGAGGCCGACGCCTCGCCAAGATCGCCGAAGCGCACCATGCGCTGATAGATGTTCATCGAAAACACTTCAGAAGCGTGGTTGGGGCCACCTTGCGTCTGGATCCAGATGAGGTCGAAGGTCTTGGCCGCATCCACCCCACGCACGATGACGACAACGGCGATCACCGGGCGCATCAGCGGCAGCGTGACATGCCAGAAGCGTTTGAACGCATTCGCGCCGTCGATCCGCGCCGCCTCGAGCAGGTCTTTGGGAATGTTTGTCAATCCGGCATAGGAGACCAGGGCGACAAAGGATGTCGTCAGCCAGATATCGGCGAAAGAGACGGAATAGATTACGATATCTTCGTCGGACAACCAGGCAATCGCATCGGGGTCGCTGATGACGCCCAGATGGACGAGCCCGTAATTCAAGATGCCGATGTTCCCGACCAGGAGAAAGCGCCACAAGAGGCCGGCGACAATGGGCGGCACCATCAATGGCAGCGTGAAGATCGTGCGGTGCCAGCGCGACCGACCGGGGAGCGCCGTGAACAGCAGAGCCGCGCAGAAACCGAAGGTAAATTCGAAGAACAGCGCAAAGATCGAGTACTGAATTGTTCTGAATGCGCTTTCCGCGACGCGCTTCGAGGTTAGCGCATCGATATAGTTCTTGAGCCCGATCCACTCTCGTATATGGGGAGTAATGGTGTCGACCTTGAAAAAGGAATCGAACACCAGAAGCCCTACCGGGTATGCGACCAGCAAGCCAAGGATGGCGAGGGCTGGCGCAAGCATGCACAGCACGAATCGGTCTTCACCCGACATGGCGCTCTCCGAAAGCTGATGATGCGAGGAGGACCACCCGCCCTCCTCGCGGACGAGGGATTAGTCGAGGATGTCTTCGATCGTTTCCTTGGCGTCCGCCAGCACCTTGCCGACATCCGCTTTGCACGTCAGGGCCTGCTGCACGGCTGGAAGAACCGCTTCGTCGACAATTTCCTGATATTTTTCGTTCAGCGGACGGCCTTGCGTCGCAGGAGCACTCAACGTCTCAAGCAGCGGCGTGAAATGCTCATAACCGGGCTTGCTGGCATAGCCGCTATAGGCCGAGTTCGTCGCAGCTAACCCAAGCGGCGCTTCGATGCCCAGGGCATTGTTGGCGATCGCGAAGGCTATGAACTTCTTGGCCGCGTCCTTGTGCTGGGAGGTCGACGGAACGACATTGTACCAAGGACCCGGAATTGCGCCGACTCCTGCATCGCCGGCCAGCATTGGGGCGACGCCAACCTTTCCGCTGACCTTGGAATCGGCGGGCGTCATCTTGTAGGCGTGCGCCCAGAATTTCATCATCGCTGTCTTGCCTTGATAGAACAGGTTCTGAGCTTCGCCCCAGCCGATCTCGTTCACGTTTTCGGGCACGGAATGATCGATGCAGTGCGGCGCGACGTAGAATTCGAGCGCCTTCCTATGCGCTTCGTTGTCGATGATCACCTTCCCCTCCTTGTCGAGGATCACACCTGGCGAGCCCGCCTGAAGCACATGCGCCATCCATTCTTCGGAGAAGCTGCCGATGGTGTCGGTGCCCCAAAAGTCGGTCTTGCCGTCACCATCTGTGTCTCGGGTGAAGAATGTTACGATGTCGCGCCATTGCTGCCAAGTCTTCGGCGGCGCGAGGGGATAACCATATTTTTCCTGGAACGATTTCTGTTCCTCAGGCTTGTCGAAGAGGTCCTTGCGATAAAAAACAATTTCGGCATTGGCCCAAGCAGGCATGCCGATCAGTTTGTCACCGATCTTCGCGTCGGCGAGCAAGGCAGGCGGCAGGTCCTTGCGAACTGCATCGGTGAAGAGCGGCGCGAGGTCTTCGACATGGCTTGCGAATTTCGCATTCCACACGACGTCGATCGTTACCACATCGAACGCCGACGAACCGGAGGCGATTTCGGCTGAAAACTTGTCGAAGACGCCTTGATAGGGAACGACGGTGAAGTCCACCTTGATGCCGGTCTCGGCGGTGAACTTCTCTGCGGCTGCCTTCTGCAGCATTTCGCCGCCGCCTTCCACAAGGATATTGATGGTTTCGGCCTTGGCGGAGGCCGTAATGCAAACGAGCGCGAGCGCGCTGGCGCCAAGCAGTTTTTTCATGAGTTCCTCCCTTGTTCCGCCGGAAGCACTTGCCTCAGGCTGCTCCATTGTCAGGACCATAGGCGCGCTATGACGACGTTGTCAATTGCGATTGTCGACGTTGTCAGAAAAATATGTCGACGTTGTCATGCGTGTGGATTACAACAGACCCGCATCAGGAGAATTGACGGAAATGGTGAGCATCGTCAGCGTCGCGAAAGCGGCCGGGGTTTCGAATAAAACAGTCTCTCGCGTTATCAACGGCGAGCCCTACGTGACCGAGCAAACCCGGGAGAGGGTGGAAAAGGCTATTCGGGACCTCGGCTATATCCCGAATATGGCGGCGCGCCTCATACGATCCAGCCGCTCCAATACCTTTGGGATTATCACCGATTATGTTTCCACGACGCCTTATTCGGTCGATATTGTCCGCGGAATTCAGGATTGGGCCAATGCGAATGGGAAAACCATCCTGATAGCCAACACCGGTGGTTCTTCCGAGCGAGAGGTGGAAATCTGGAAAATGTTCCAGTCCCATCGCATTGATGGAGTCTTGTATGTAACCATGTACCGCCGCATTGTGGATCCGGAGACGGGCGATGTCAGCATTCCGACCGTGATGATAAATTGTCGGCCGCAAACAAGGGAGCTCCTGCCGTCTATCGAGCCCGATGATTATCAAGGGGCGCGAGATCTTACCCAGTACCTCCTTGAACGGGGTCATCGCAGAATCGGTTACATCCGGCTCAATCCGATCCTGTTGGGAGCCGAACTGCGCCTGGAGGCATTTCGCCGAACGACAAGCGAATTCGGTCTCACAGAGAACGATCTCTCTATCAGCCTTGGCATGGATGGGCCTGTTGGGGCAGAAAACAACTACGTCTTTGCTGCAGCGACCGAAATGCTCAAACAAGACGACCGCCCGACCGCGATCATGAGCGGCAACGACGAAATGGCAATTCAAATCTACATTGCCGCTATGGCACTGGGGTTGCGGATTCCACAAGACGTCAGCATCGTCGGCTTTGACGATTTTCGAACAGTCACTATGGCGCTGAAGCCAGAGCTGACGACTGCGGCGTTACCATACTACGATCTCGGTCGAGAGGGTGCGAAGTGGCTGAACGATTTGATCGCAGGCGAGAAGATTTATCCGGGCGGTCGGGTTGTCTCTTGCAAGCTGGTTGAACGTAGCTCTGCCGCCTTTCGCCCTCATTAGGCGTCGAGAATCTCTGCTGCCTGCCTCGAATGACCACGTCTGGTTGAGCGTTGCCACAGCTGAATAAGCTCCGCCAGATAATCCCGTTTTAGCTATGGAAATCAGAGATCTCGAAGGACGATTTTGGCTGCTGAGACGCATAATCCTGGATCGAGCGACAGCCTTCACCCACAATATTCGACTGAATTTCAGGAGTAGAATGGTCGCCATCACAGCGCTCAGCTCGATGAGAAAGCGGGCCGGGAACGATGTAATGGTGCCGGGGAAGTGGCATTCGGCTCAGGGGCGCAGGGCGCGCCCGCATTTGCTCTGATGACGTTTGACGCGACGCTTTCTTCGAAGCCGCCGGAGAAAGGAATATGTGTTCTTGATATTAGCATCGGGGCAGGATCGCATTGGAGCGACCGCAGAGGTTTGTTGGCACCGAGCTTGCCATCGCGGCGATCGAACGGGCGGAGCAGCGGACTAGGAGCGCAAGGGTTATCCGCATGGCGCCACCGGACGAGAAGCTGGCGCGCCCGACCGTCGGTAGTTTCGCCCACATCCTTGTCGTCGGCTTCGAGGTTCGACGGAGGAGAGGGCGGCATGGGGCTTCTTGCACGACAGGGCGCCCTACACCGGGGTTTACTCCGGTTTACCTAATCGCGGTGAACGCCTGCATGTGAGATACTGAATATGCGGCAGATCACCCGATCTGCCCGATTGATGAGGAGGATGTCCTATGCCACTGTTCATAATCACAGGGTGCTATTCAGCCGCGGCAGCGAAGGGAATGATCGCCGATCCATCGGACCGGGAAGCGGCGGCCCGTGCCATCATGGAAGCAGCAGGCGGGAAACAGCATTCTTTTTACGTCACGACCGGCGAAACCGACTGGATGGTAATCGCAGAATTCCCCGACGGTGTTGACCTGATCCCCGCGCTTCTTGTCGTCGGCGCATCGGGAGCAGTATCGAATATCAAAACCGTGCGAGCGTACACGGGTGCGGAATTCAAGGCCGCCCAAGAAAAGGCGGGCAAAATCGCATCTGCCTACAAAGCCCCGGCAAAATAAGCAGCCCATTCGTTGAATTACCTTCGGCAGCGGATGTTTGATCCGCTGCCGGTTCGTTCCCGCATCGCGTGACAGGCGGAGAGGTTAGGCATTCGGGCAGGAGAGTTCGTAAATCCAAAAGTGTGGGTGCACAGTCCAAGAGTGCGTGACCGAACTCCAAAATTATCTGGCTACACTCACTGAACGGTGGGGGGTGGTGGTGGAATCGTGTGGCGTAATCTATCTTATGGAACTTTATGGAACTTTAAGGCGCGTGTTGCCGCTGCTGCATAATTATTTGAAAGTACGGAGAAAAAGTACTTTTGGCCAAATCAACGTGCAAGCGTCAGCCAATTGCCGATCGTTGCCCCACCCCGTCGCATGGATCGTGTCGCAGGGATGGCCGGGCGCTCAGTTGCTATGGTCTTTCGGACTTCACGCGGGCTGAGCCCGAATTCGTGGCTGAACGCGCGGGTGAAATTGGCTGCAACGTCGAAGCCGGCGGCCTCGGCAATCTCCGAGATCGGCCTGGTGTCGGTCGGGTTAGTAAGATCCGCATAGGCCTGCAGCAATCGACGTTTGCGAATGTAATTGAAGACGCCCCCACTTGTTTCGAACAATTGGTAGAGCCGCGTCCGCGAGATGCCCAGCTCACGGCACATGACGTCAGGCGTCAAGCTATCTGAATGAAGATTGAGGCGGATATAGCGATGGGCCCGCTCCATCAGCCCCATATGGGGCTGTTCCTGACCGCGATCCCAGCTTGCGGACGATGCAGCGCATGCAACGACCATCTCGCCGATCGTCCGTATGATCCGCGGCACTTCCTCCACCGTCAGATTGCTCAGATTCGCTTCCAGGCCGTTGATATAGCTGACGAGCAATTCAGCCAAGCTGCCGGCGAGAGCGATGTTGTTGGCGTGCTGCAGAAGAGGCGCATCGCGGGCCAACAGTTCATAGGGCAGGAAGACGAGCACAGCGACTGAATCGGTCATCCGCCCGCGGTACGGATAACCAAGAGACCTGAAAAAAATCTCACCCGGGCCGGTCTCCGTTACATGCCGATCGGCCTCGGTCCACGCCCGGCCGCTGCGCAGTACGCCGACATTCCAATGATCGATTGGGCTCGATCGCAGCATCGCCTGGTCGCGAATATAGCTGCATGCCTGCGCGCGCTGCTGAACGACGAGGATATCGCCGAGGTGCCAGCCGGTCTGTTCGGCAAGAAAACCGTCGTCCTCCGATTTGCCGTCCGGCAGATGAACATCCACAAGCGGCGCCATATGCGATCGCCAGGACTGGAACTGTTCTTTGGGTGGCAGGTCGTGCGTCGAAAATCGCAAGGGCACCAGCGCCGATGGAGCGTCCACCCGGTGTTCTTTCTGGGGGGACGGTTCGCGCGGCCAGCGCCGCCGCTCCAGGTGCGCCGGCCACTCCCGTCCCGCAGCGGGGTCATCTCCAGACTCCGTAACCATTCAATTCCTCCAGCGCATTAGCCGAGCCGGGCTGTTGAAACCGAAGCAAACAACAGCCATCCGACAGCCAAATCGGCTAAAGCTCTACGTGCATAAGCTACTTATCATATTCCTCTGCGAGCAGAAATGGACGGACCGATAATTTTCTGGATGCGGCGATAACGACAAGCGCGTCCCGTTCATGTATCTAAATAAGCAATGGTTAATTCCAAAAAAAGACAGAGATTCCAACACTTAATGCCGGTGCAATGTAGTGTCGAAGCGCCGACAACGTAAAACGACACTTGTTCAAAACAAAAGATACAAACACGGGAGGATAGGTTGTGAACTATCGGAGAAGCAGTCGTGCGCGCCTTGCGCAAGAAACGGCTTTCAGCAGAAAACAATCCGAGGGTGAGTCAGGAAAATCCTACCGCCCGTCGTGCAGACTGATGCGAGACGCTCCTGAGGCCGACATCGGCAAATAATGGCGCGCGAGGGGTTGCGCGCAGCCGAGGCTGTACATGTCGATGCGTAATGGCTCGAGGTCTGTACGCAACCCCCCTACCATATCCACCCATCGTCGAATTTCTTTACGCTGCCCTTTCAATCGCAGAACGGAGGCTAAGATGACTACCGCATGTGATGAGAACGTTATCCAATTGAAGCCGATTTCGAGCTGCAGACGGGAAGTCGAAGTCGCAATGGTGGAAATGCTCGCGAGTCTGCAGAAACGGGGATGGTCGGCTGCGGAATTGGCATTGTCACTCGCAGACGCGTCGGAAGATCTCGTCATGCTGATTGCGACCAAAAAGCTTCGACCGAACTAGAGCAATTTTGGGAAAGTGGAAAGCGGCTTTCCGCCGGAATTGCGTAAATACAAAAGCTTGAGCGGTTCGGCGCTTCTGTGAAAAGCTGAATCGCTCTAGAAAAAGGCTGCATGGAGTAAGGCTGTTTCTGTGTCATGAAATCGCGGCATTGCGCTGCAGAGGGGCACGTTCGTCAACTGCGGCCAGCGGCGATCAGGGCGTGAGCGGCATGGCGGAGCAACCCCGTCGCCTCGTCGGGTTCGGGCCTGCATGCTGACAACAGCGCCGGTGATCAGCACCGCGAGCTGCCCGGCAAGTCGGTCGGAGCAGCAACTGTCAGTCTCCTGGCGATGGACTTTAGGCGCCGCCGCATTTTGATACTTGCGTGGCATAAAGGGCCGCATGAGAGCTTCTATCCCACCTGCTGGCGGGAACCCAGAAGCGGAGATAAGCAGATATGGAGCCACGATGTGAGCCGTCACTCTTCTCGGGCTTACTGGCCAGATCGTTCGTCGAGGATGGACAGCGCGTCCTGCAGTCTGAGCGCCGCCAGCGCTTCCGTTGCCTCGTCCGGAGACCATCCTGCTTCGAGCGCTGCAGAAAGAACCAGCGATTCCGTTTGAAGTTCGAGCTTCTCATAAAGCGGCTCGATGGCTTCGCGTGCGGTGACAACGTGCTGATCGGGCGGAGTGATGGGCGTCGCAGCAACCGTCGGCATAATGCTCCTCCTTTTAAACGCTAAGGTTCGAAACCCAATTACAGGCATGCTTGTTCCGTTCACATCGCATTTTTAGCCGTATCACGGCTGACGGAAACTGTTTTGAAACTCTGGACGGTCGTAACCTCGCCCGTCCTCGGCATCTCTGGGCTCGCAGCGAAAGCTTCGCTGGAGTGTGAACGAACCGACAGGCTACCGCACAACTGCCGAAAGCGGAAGCGACTTGCGGTAATCGTTGAGCGGTGCCGCTAGAGCTTTTCCGGGTTAGATTGAAGCATTCTGCCGGAGCAGGTTTTCGTCAGGGCAAAGGCGATTGGCGACGGGCATACCCCCAGGTACGTCCGAGCCGACCGCCTTTGATCCTGGCGGAAACCTGCCCGGCCCACCGGCCGCACCGCTTCGCCGTGGCGAAGCGACAATTGCGTCCGGCGCTTCTGAAGTCCTGCAGATTTGCCTGGCAAATCTGCGGGAGGGTTGGCTGAAACAGGCCGGCTGATCGACCGGCCGGCTTGGCCGTAGAGCTTGGCTACGACGCGCGCCGGCCGGTCGACCATCCGGCCTGTTTGAGCCAACAGAATGATTCAATCTGACCCGGAAAAGCTCTAAGAAGAATGCCGCCACATCCGGCGAAATTTCCTCCATTTCAGAAAGGCACGAACGACGATGGCCGGCGGTATCTTCCTGTGGTCGCCAACGGTCCCCTGCCTGGCGACCGGCGCGTCTGCATCGATGAGAAACGCGATTAACGTGGCTGGATCCTGGGCCTCAAGGTCGAGCCGGTCATCCGACAGGTGCAGTCCCTGCTCGCCTTCCATGAAACTTCGGCCATCAACGGCGATCGAGCCACTGAAGACATAGAAGTAGAGATCTCTGCCTTGTTTACGTGGGAATTCCGCCCGCGCGCCCGCCTCCAGCCGGATGTCGAAGATGTCGACGGCGCTACGGATATAAAACCGCGCGCCCTCCCCTTCCGGGCCGACCAGATGTCGCCAGAAATTTGCCGTGGCCGCAGGGATCAGGCCGTATTGGATCTTCGGCTCGAGACCGGCGGTGCGAGGGCGAACAAGGATCTGCAGCATGCGCAGCGGCGCATCGGAGGCGAGCGTCTCCTCGGAGTGCCAGAAGCCTGTTCCGGCATTCATCACCATCAGATGGTCGCGGTCGATCAGCAGTCGGCCGGTGGCCTTGTCGTCGTGACGCATCACGCCTTCGGGCACCCAGGAGACGATCTCGTCGTTTCTGTGCTCGTGCATCGCGATCAGCCGGCCGGGATCGAGAAGGGATTCGACGACCATCGCGAGAGGGCCGTGGCCGTGATCGGTCGGTTTCGGCTTCAACCATCCGGGCATATTGACGTGCGCGACAAAACCTCCAGCATCCCGCACCACGAATGTTCGTTCGCCTTTGAGCAGCATCGCGTCCTCCATGCCTGCCAGGCTGTGACGACACCACGTCTTGCTGAAGATGCCGATGAATGGCCTTACTGGCAATTCGAAAACATCCGCCGCAATCGATTCGCCGACGGGATCTCCAATGACCATCGACGCCGCACGAAATCCGCATCCGATCTATTTTGCCGGCGCCTTTGCCACGGGTGGGCTCCTGACTTTCATGGTGCACCTCAATGGCGAGCTGGCACGTTATGGCAATCCGCTGTTCTCCTCTTGGGCCGCTCACGGTACCGGCATCATCGCAGCCGTCATTCTTCTCCTGGTGATCCACCGGCGAGACACGCCAACGCGGGGCAACACCCCCAAGGCGCCCTTATGGGCCTATTTCGGCGGAATATCCGGTGCGGCAACAGTCATTTTGACCTCGACTGCGGTCAATTCGCCGCTCGGCCTCTCCGGCACCTTGGCCCTGGGTTTGGCCGGCCAGGTTGTCTTCAGCGTCGCGGCCGATAGTTGGGGACTGTTCGGCCTGCCAAAGCGGCGTCCCGATACGCGAGACATCGTTGCGCTCGGCCTGGTCGTCGCCGGCGCGGCGCTCATCATACTCTTCGGGCGAGGTGCGGCGTGACGGTGTTCGTTCTCCTCGCCTGCCTTGGCGGCGTGCTCGTCGGCCTCAGCCGTCAGCTCAATGGGCGTCTGAGCATCTCCACGACGCCGCTGACCGCATCCTTCTGGAATCACGCCGTAGGGTTCGCCGCACTCACCTGCCTCGGCCTCTTCGTCGGAGGTCTGCTTCCTCAAGGCGCCGCCGACGCGCCCTGGTATGCCTATCTGGGCGGCCCCATCGGCGTTATCTTTGTGGCCGCCGGCAGTTGGGCAATTGCGCGAATCGGTGCGGTCAACTCGGCTCTCCTGATCATCGGCGGGCAGATGGTAACGGGGGTGGCGTTTGATTATCTCAGCGCAGTCCCGGCGTCTTTCTGGGCGAACGCCAGCGGAATTGTTCTCATCGTCGGCGGCATGATGATCAGTCGTGGACGGCGTAAGGTCGACCGTTCGCAATAGCCGGGCACGACATTTGCCAGCAGGCGGGGATGGCTCCCCGCCGCCTCAAGCCACGGCATTTTCAGCCAAGATATTTCGTAAACCAGTCGACTGTTCGCTGCCAGGCGAGCTTCGCTGCCGCCTGGTCGTAGCGCGGCGTGGTGTCATTGTGAAAGCCGTGATTGACGTCGGGGTAGATATAGGCCTCGTAGGTTTTTCCCGCCGATTTCAGCGCGGCTTCATAGGCTGGCCAGCCTTCGTTGACGCCCTTGTCCAGCCCGGCATATTGGAGAAGCAACGGCGCCTTGATCTTCGGCACGTCTTCGGCGCGCGGCTGTCTGCCGTAGAACGACACGGCTGCGGCCAGTTCGGGATAGGCGACCGCCGCAGCGTTGGCGACGCCGCCGCCGTAGCAGAAGCCGATGATGCCGACCTTGCCGGTGGTGAGATCACTCTTCATCAGGAACTCGACAGCCGCGAAGAAGTCGTTCATCAGCTTTGCCGGATCGACCTTCTGCTGGAGCTCCCGCGCCTTTTCGTCATTGCCGGGGTAGCCGCCGACCGACGTCAGGCCATCCGGCGCCAAAGCGATGAAACCGGCCTTCGCCACACGCCGCGCCACATCCTCGATATAGGGGTTGAGGCCTCTATTCTCGTGAACGACGACCACGCCCGCGACCTTGCCGGCGGCCTTTGCGGGGCGCACGAGATAGCCGCGGACATCTCCGTTTCCGTTGGGAGAGGGATAGGTGATGTATTCGGCTGATATATCGGGATCGGTGGACTCGACCTGGGTGGCCAGCGCATAATCGGGGCTGAGCGACGCAAGAATGGCGGCTGCCGTGATGCCACCGACCGCAAATTTGGCGGCGCGGTCGAGAAACTCGCGCTTGGTGATTTTCCCATGCGCATAATAATCGTAAAGCTCGAGAAGTTCCTGCGGGAAATCCTTGGCTGTCATACGGGTCATGATTGCTCCTCCTTGCCTCGGGTTTCCTCCATCCTACACACCCAAGCTCGCCCCCATTTTCAACATTTCGCGAGTTTTGCGTGAGCTTTCCTGCGCGACTGCCGTCGGCAGCGAATCAAGTCCGTCTTCGCGTTCCTGCTTCGCGGGTGCGGGCTTTGCATCGGGTGCTAGTTCCGGTTGCAGCGCTCAATCGGCGTTCCCCGCTGGCTTATGAAAATCAATTTCATACTGGCGTGTTGCGGCCCGTTTTCTATTGACGCCTCTCGATTTTTGTCCCAACTTAAAGAAAATAAATTACTTAATTGGGAACATGATCGGCATGAAAGTAGGAATCATCGGGCTCGGATTCCGGCTGGGTTATCTCGGCTATGTCTTCAAGGCGATCGACGACAGCTTCGACATCGTAGGCTATGTGGATCCGGAACCGGCCGGGCTTCCCGGATTGACGGAAAAGGGAATTTCTGTCGGCAAGGCCTATGGTTCGCCGGAAGAGCTCCTCGCCTCCGAAAAGCTCGATCTGCTGATGATCGGCTCCCCCAATCACCTGCATCTCGATCATATCCGGCTCGGGCTCCAGGCTGGTCTCAAGGTCTTCTGCGAAAAGCCGATCGTCACGACCATCGCAGAGAGCATCGAGCTTGCGCATCTGATGGCGAAGTTCGGCCATGAGCGGCTGATGGTCGGCCTCGTGCTGCGCTATTCTCCTCTTTATAAAGATCTGCGCGCCATCCAGGCCGAGGGCAAGCTCGGCCAGATCGTGTCGATCGAAGCTTCCGAACATATCGAGCCCTATCACGGCGCCTTCTTCATGCGCGACTGGCGCCGCTACGAGCGCTATTCGGGCAGCTTCATGCTGGAGAAATGCTGCCACGATCTCGACCTTTATAATGGCGTCGTCGGCGCGCGGCCCGAGCGCGTCGCCAGTTTCGGCGGCCGCAAGAGCTTTACTCCGGCCAACGATCCAGCGCGCGAGGGCATCAACGATCTCGAGCTTTTCCATCGCAAGCCGAGCGGCTGGATGGGATCGGACAAGGTCTTCGACAGCGATGCCGACATCATCGACTATCAGGTGGCGATCGTCGAATATGCCAATGGCGTCGGCATGAACTTCCACACCAATCTGAACGTACCCGACCAGTTCCGCCGTTTTGCCATCATGGGTTCGCGCGGCATGGCCGAAGGCGATTTCGTTCGCGGCTATCTCAACGTCCACGAACAGCTGACCGGCCAAAAAGTGGTCGAGAACACATATGCCGCCACCGAACTCTCCCAGCATTACGGCGCCGACGAACAGATGGCGAGCGATCTGCTCGAAAGCGTGCGCACCGGGCTCGAGCTTCCCGTTTCCACCCTGAATGCGCTGGAAGCCGGCATTCTGGCGCTGGCAATGGACGAAGCAAGGATGAAGAAATCAGTCGTCGACCTGCGTCCCGTCTGGGACCGCTTCGACGAGGCCCTTCACGCCAGAGCGGCTTGAGGAAGGCGGCAAGATGAGTGTCCAAAGAAGCGCCTTCATCTTCGCCTGGATCCTCCTCCTTCCGGCCGTTCTGTATGTTCTCGCAATCGTCGCCTATCCGCTGGTCGATACGTTCATTCTCTCCTTCACCGATGCGTCGCTGAGAAAGACCACCAATTGGGTCGGCTGGGTCAATTACGACAAGATCTTCAATGAGCGCTTTGCCGAAGTCATCATTCGCACCTTCGTCTGGACCTTCTTCTCCGTCGCCCTGAAAATGCTGATCGGCACCTTCGGCGCATGCATGCTGAATGCCGCCGTGCCCGGTCGCTCGCTGTTCCGGCTTTTGACCATGCCGCCATGGATCGTGCCGATGGCGATCGGCATTTTCATGTGGGGCTGGATGTATAATGGCCAGTTCGGGATGATATCGGGCCTGTTGCAACGCTTCGGCCTCGTCGACGGCCCGGTTGCATTCCTCGCCTATGGAAGTACCGCCTTCTGGGCGACGATCATCACCGACGTGTGGATCGGCGTGCCGCTGGTGACGATCTATTTCCTGGCGGCGATCCAGTCCATTCCGAAGGATCTCTACGAAGCCGCCTGGACCGACGGCGCCGGCCGCTGGTATCGTTTCCGCCGCATCACCCTGCCGCTGATGGTGCCCGCCATCATCACCATGTCGATGCTGTCACTGATCGCCACCTTCAATTCGTTCGACATTATCTGGATCC
The DNA here is from genome assembly GCF_900094625.1 of Rhizobium aethiopicum. Classification (GTDB taxonomy): domain Bacteria; phylum Pseudomonadota; class Alphaproteobacteria; order Rhizobiales; family Rhizobiaceae; genus Rhizobium; species Rhizobium aethiopicum. The sequence goes on from NZ_FMAJ01000006.1 coordinate 351,911, forward strand.
TGACGCAGGGCGGGCCGAGCGGCGAGACGACGACGATGATCATCGACACCTATCAGACCGCGATCGGTTCGAAGAAATACGGGGAAGGTGCGGCGCGCGCCGTCTTGATCTGCATCTTCCTGTCGCTGTTTTGCTTCCTCTATTTCCGTGTCACCCGCCGCCTCAATCCGGAGAAGCGCGCATGAGCAGCCCCGCCATGATCGACCGTTACCGCTGGTGGGAGATCATCTTGATCTATTGCGGCATCGCCGTGTTTCTCTTCTTCGTGCTGGCGCCGTTCTTCGAAGGTTTCCTGGTGTCGCTGAAACCGCTCAGCCAGCTCTTCTCCTCGCCCTACCGTTTCTGGCCGGAGAACGGCTCGCTCGAAGCCTACCGGACGATGTGGATCAGTGTGCCGGGTTTTGCCCGCTATATCTTCAACTCGTTCTTCATCTCGACCGTCGTCACGCTGATCGTGCTCTGCCTCGTCATTCCGGCGGCTTACGCTTTCGCGAAGTTCGAATTCAAGGGCATGGGCATTCTGCTCGGCGCCTTCCTGACGGTGAACATGTTTTCCGGCGCGGTGCTCTTGATTCCGCTCTTCCGCTTGATGCGCAGCATGGGCGTCCTCAACACCTATCTCGCCATGATCGTGCCCGGCGTCGCCTTCCTGATCCCGTCGGCGATCTGGCTGCTGCGGACCTATATGATCCGTATTCCGCAGGAACTGAACGAAGCGGCCTATATGGATGGCGCCAGCCATTTCTACACGCTTCGCCGCGTCATCCTGCCCATTGCGATGCCGGGAATTATCGTCGTCGCCATCACCACCTTCATCGGCGCTTACGCCCAGCAATTCATCTTCGCGCTGACCTTCAACTCGAAGACCGAATACATGCCCCTGCCGGTCGGGCTCTTTGCTTACTTCGGCAAGCAGGAGGTCATCTGGAACGAACTGATGGCGGCCTCCTTCGTCGGCATCGCGCCGGCAATGGTCGTCATCTTTTTCCTTCAGCGTTATCTCGTCGGCGGTCTGACCGCCGGTGCGGTGAAACAATAAGAGCAAAACGAGTGAACAGCTAACAACCACAATGGGAGTCACGACGTGAGCATAACAATCAAGACAGGCCTTATGGCGCTCGCCCTGCTCGGTTCGACGGCATTGACCGCGGTCACTGCCCATGCGGCCGACAAGGAAATCAGCTGGATCTATTGCGGCGACACGATCGACCCGATCCACACCAAATACATCAAGCAGTGGGAAGAAAAGAACGCGGGCTGGAAGATCACGCCCGAAGTCGTCGGCTGGGCGCAGTGCCAGGACAAAGCAACGACGCTCGCCGCCGCCGGCACGCCTGTTGCAATGGCCTATGTCGGCTCGCGCACGCTCAAGGAATTCGCGCAGAACGACCTCATCGTTCCGGTACCGATGACGGACGATGAAAAGAAGAGCTACTATCCTAATATCGTCGACACGGTAACCTTCGAGGGTAACCAGTGGGGCGTGCCGATCGCCTTCTCCACCAAGGCGCTCTACTGGAACAAGGACCTCTTCAAGCAGGCCGGCCTCGATCCCGAGAAGCCGCCGAAGACCTGGGCCGAAGAGATCGAGATGGCCAAGACCATCAAGGAAAAGACCGGCATTCCCGGCTTCGGTCTCGTCGCCAAGACTTTCGACAACACGATGCACCAGTTCATGCATTGGGTTTACACCAACAACGGCAAGGTGATCGATGCCGAAGGCAACGTCACGCTCGACAGCCCGCAGATTCTCGCCGCGCTCAAGGCCTACAAGGATATCGTCCCCTACTCCGAGGAAGGCCCGACGGCCTATGAGCAGAACGAAGTCCGCGCCATCTTCCTGGACGGCAAGGTCGCCATGATTCAGGCCGGCTCGGGTGCGGCCGACCGTCTGAAGGCTACGAAGATCAGCTGGGGCATCACGACGCTGCCGCTCGGTCCCGACGCCAAAGGCCCCGGCACGCTGCTAATCACCGACAGCCTGGCGATCTTCAAGGGGTCGGGGGTCGAGGACAAGGCGACTGAGTTCGCCAAGTTCATCACCTCGCCGGAGGTTCAGTCGGAATATGAACTGCAGGGCGGCGCCGGCCTCACGCCGCTGCGTCCCTCCCCCAAGGTCGATGAGTTCGTCGCCAAGGATCCGCATTGGAAGCCTTTGATCGAAGGCATCAACTACGGCGGTCCTGAGCCACTCTTCACCGACTACAAGGGCTTCCAGAACTCGATGATCGAGATGATCCAGTCCGTCGTGACGGGCAAGGCCGAGCCGGAAGCCGCGCTGAAGAAGGCTGCCGGCGAAATCGAGGCCTTCAAGTAAGCCTGCTTCAACCGCCTTGGGATCGCGGAGCGACAATCCGCGATCCCTCTCCTTATGATGAACGTGCGACGAAGGCCGCCGCGGAGACAGATTTTTGGGACAGCTTCTTCTCAACAAAGTCCAGAAGTTCTATGGCGACTACGAAGTTCTGAAGGGCGTGCAGCTCGAGGTGGGGAATGGCGAGTTCGTCGTCTTCGTCGGCCCGTCCGGCTGCGGCAAGTCCACGCTCCTGCGCATGATCGCCGGTCTCGACGCAACGACCGCGGGCGATATCGTCATCGACGGCATCAGGGTCAACGACCTGCCGCCGGTCAAGCGCGGCATCGCCATGGTGTTCCAGTCCTACGCGCTCTATCCGCATATGACGGTTTTCGAGAACATCGCCTTCCCGCTTCGCGTCGAGAAGATGGAGGAGGCAAAGCTCAAGGCCAAGGTCGAAAATGCCGCCCGCATCCTGCATCTCGAGCAGCGGCTGCAGCAGAAACCCGGCATGCTTTCCGGCGGTCAGCGCCAGCGCGTCGCGATCGGCCGCGCCATCGTGCGCGAACCGAAGATATTCCTGTTCGACGAACCGCTGTCCAACCTCGACGCGGCGCTGCGTGCCGACATGCGGATCGAGCTTGCCAAGCTGCACAGGGCGTTGAAGGCGACCATGATCTATGTGACGCACGACCAGGTCGAGGCCATGACGATGGCCGATCGCATCGTCGTGCTCGACGCCGGCAACATCTCGCAGACCGGCGCGCCACTGGAGCTCTACCACAAACCGGCAAACAAGTTCGTCGCCGGCTTCATCGGCAATCCCAAGATGAATTTCCTGCCGGTAACCTGCAAGGGCGTCAGCGCCGCCGGCGTCGAGGTGGATTATCAAGGCCAGACAGCCCTCCTGCCGGTGACGCCGCGCGACGGCATATCAGGCAACACGCTGACGCTCGGCATCCGCCCGGAGCATATTCAGCTGAACGGCGGCGATATCGTCTTTACCGTGACGCCGACGGTCATCGAGCGCCTCGGGGCCAACACGGTCGCTTACGCCTCGCTCAATGGCGAGGCCGAAAATTTCTGCGCCATGCTGCCCGGCAGCGTCGGCATTCGTGCGGACGCACCTGTATCGACCGGCATCAATGCCGCCGATTGCCACCTCTTCGACGAGGCAGGTGTTGCCTTCGAGCGGCGGGTGGAACTGACCGAAATCGATTTGAACGTGATCAACCCGACGGCGGCTTGAACCGACTGGCTCGTGCTAGGGATCGGGTCCTTGCCCGATCGGTCTACTCGCCCTTGCCGGATAGCAAGTCGTCGAGCTGTTTCAACTGCTCCGGCAATGCGGCCGCTGAGCCCTGCAGTGCTTCCTCAAGCGCCTCCTTGGACGCGTAGACCTCGTGGAAAACCAGAAGTGTCCTGCCGCCCTGGTCCTCGAAGGTCACGGTCGTGACCGCGCCCTCTTCGCCCTCGTCATTGGTCCAGACGATGCGCTCGTTCGGCACCACCTCGAGGTACTTGCCATAGAAGGCCATCGTGTCCGAACCGCCGGCGCCGAATTCCAGCCGATATTTGCCGCCGGTACGGACGTCCATATCGCACGATACGAGCGAAATTCCGGGTACTGATTTCGGCACCCACCAGCGCCGGAACAGCTCGGGCTGGCTCCACGCTCTGTAAACCGTGCTCGGCGGCGCATCGAATGTCCGCGTTACGACGAGTTCGCGATCCCCTTTGCGCTCGACCGACGTGCGGTTCTGCGCACCACCTGCACCGTCAACTTGCTCAGTCATCGCTTCCCTCCCGTTTCATTTCACTGATGATTTCGTCCAATGCTTCGAAGCGGGCCTCGAAGAGCTTGCGATGCGCCTCGATCCATTCGGCCTCCGCCTTGAGGCCGCGTTTCCCGAGCTTGCAGGTTCTCACCCGTCCGACCTTCTGCGTGACGACGAGCCCGGCCCGCTCGAGAACCTGGACGTGCTTCTTCATGCCAGTCAGCGTCATCTGGAACTGATCCGCGAGACTGGTGATCGACGCGTCCCCTCGCCCAAGCTGATCGATGATCCCCCGGCGCGTCGCATCTGACAGCGCCGCAAACGAGAGATCGAGGGGAGGATTTAAATACTGAACCATCTGGTTCAGTTTATAACCCGCTCGCGCAGGAAGCGCAAGCGTTCCCGTTGACGACCCGAGGCCCAATGGCCGGCTAGGGAGAAATCACAACAAAAGCCGTCGAGATTCCCTCGCCCTCCCGGCGGTAACTGTGCGGAACGCTTGAGTCAAAATACATGGCATCGCCCGCATCCAGCCCTGTCTCCTTGTTGTCCACAATGACGACAAGCCGACCGCTGAGCACGTAGATGAACTCGGCGCTGCCATGTTGATGCGGCTCCGAGGGCGGTGAATCGATCGGGAACTCGGCGTAATACGCCTCCATACGGCGGTCGGAAGCGGGATAATCGAGGCTTTCGAACATGAAGGCTGGGTGCTTTTCGCCCGGCGGGCTTGGAAGTTTGAGACGCTCGTGCTTTCGGACGACCGCAATGAGCGGCTCCTCCTTGTCGGATTTGAAGAAGTGGTCGAGGCCGACCCCGAAGACCATGGCGATCCGAAGCAGCGTGGGCAGCGTCGGAAACATCTGCCCGCGCTCGATCTTCGAAAGCATCGCAGGCGAAAGCCCTGTATGCCCCGCCAACTGCACCAGCCCCAGCTTCTTTCTCAGTCGCAGTGTCTTGATACGCGGGCCGATCGCGTAGCGCTGAAGTTCATTGGACAGCGTATCGGAGAGCACTCGTAAACTCCTTTTCGTTTCGGGAAACTATCACAGTGACAATTTTCATGACAAGATAATTCTGTTTCTGCTCACGAAAATTTGAGTGGCAATAAAATCGATGTTCTCCAAATGAAAGGTGTGAGGTGCAACGCGCACCTGTCATCGAGAGGAGAATGACATGAAGTTGAGAAGCCTTTTAGTCGCTGCGGCAATCACGCTCGGCAGCAGTTTCAGCGGCGTCGCCGCGGAGAAGGATGTCGTCGACACTGCCGTGGAGGCGGGTAAATTCAAGACGCTGGCGACCGCGCTCGAAGCGGCAGGCCTGGTCGCCACTCTCAAGGGAACGGGTCCGTTCACGGTCTTTGCTCCGACCGATGAAGCCTTCGCCAAGTTGCCGGCCGGTACCGTCGAAAACCTTCTGAAGCCGGAGAACAAGCAAAAGCTCACCGCGATCCTCACCTACCATGTGGTCGCGGGCAGAGTCATGGCTAAGGACGTGGCGGGTATCGATGAGGCGAAGTCGGTCAATGGCAAAATGATCGACGTCGACGTCGAGGGCTCTACCGTCAAGGTCAACGACGCCGCTGTCACTGCCGCCGACATTGCTGCCTCCAATGGTGTCATCCATGTCATCGACAAGGTGATCGTGCCGCCGGAAGGCTGACCCCGTCCCTCAACTGGAGAAGAACCATGAAGTTTATCAACATACTGACGCTCATCCTCGTCATTGTAGGCGGGCTGAACTGGGGGCTGGTCGGGCTATTCGGCTTTGACCTCGTGGCCGCCATATTCGGGGCCGGTTCGGGCCTCGCCCGGATCGTTTACGTCCTGGTGGGGTTGTCGGCCGCCTGGCAGGTCATCCCGCTGTTGTCTGCAATGGGTTCCGGCGAGTTCGCTGCTCGCCAGAACCAATAGGGCCTTTGGAGGGACCCGCTTGCCACGTCGGGCGGCTCCCTCCAACCTTCGTCGCATGGACATGCATTCCCTTCTTGTGCTGGTCGCCTTTCAGGCCGCGAGCTTTGCTGCGTCGGCCACCGGCGTGATTTTTCGGCCAGGCGACTGGTACAAGCAGCTCGACAAGCCAGCATGGCGCCCGCCCGATTGGCTGTTCGCCCCGGTCTGGACGGTTCTCTATGCCTCGATCGGACTGTCGGGCTGGCTCCTATGGCTGGGGGCAGGCATTGCCGGCGCAGCATTCCCCCTCAGTGTCTATGCAGTCCAGCTTCTGCTCAATTCTGCGTGGTCGCCGATCTTTTTTGCGCTTCACCGACCCGGGCTGGCCGCGGTGGAGATCATGCTGCTTTGGGCTGCGATCCTGGCGACGATCATCCTGTTTTATCCCGCGAATTCGGCTGCTGCCCTGCTCCTTGTTCCTTACCTCGCCTGGGTGAGTTTCGCGGCGGCACTTAACGTGTCCATCTGGCGGCGCAACCGCCCGAGACCGCTGTCGGAGAGCGCCCGATGAAACCCCGATGGATCGTCGTGAATGATCGGATGCAGCAAGGCTACGGATACGTTCTCGCTGCACCAAGTGGCCGCAACTTCCATCCCGACTTCCGGCCAGAGCTGACCCCCGCCGAGATGCTTGCGCTCGGCGTGTTCGGCGGCAAATACATGACCGATTGTCGTGACGAATTCCCGGAAAGCTGGTTTGCAGAGGCCCGTCTGTCGCCGCTGCGAAAGGATCCGTCACTGAATTGCTTCGGTGTCGACGCCAGCCAACCCCTTAGCGTCTGGCGAGCCAAGGGATGGATACATCCCGACGATCCGCGTGGCTGGTTCCAGTGGTACTGCCGCTATTATCAAGGTCGCCGCATGCCCGGCGAGGACGAGCGACAGATCGCCCGCTGGAAAGCCATTCGCCGCCATGTCGCTCAGCTTCGCCGAGCCTGCGAGCCTGGAGATTGCTGGTGCCGGCCGCGCCAGCGCCAGGCGCTGCTGCATTGGGCATATGACAGCCGTTCGATCTAACGGCCGCTGCTGCGCCGATATGCGCATCGCGCTTGCCAAGCTGCACAGGGCGTCTAAGGCGACGATGATCTATGTGACTCACGAATAAGGTCGAGGCCATGACGATGGACCGTATTGTCGTGCTCGACGCCGGCAAGTTCAGCGGTTCTTCCTGCGTTAGTTCGTCGACGCTGATGAACTCGTCTATTTATAAATCGAATTCATCCACAGAAGACAGATTACGGCGGATTATCGCTGAGGTCCGCTCCGAAGCTTCGGCTCCTCTGCACCGTGGCGGCCCCTTGTTGAGCAGGCGCAGAAGGCTGATTGCCGCCTATCCCTTGACCATATGTCATGCTCAATACGGGAAGTGATTGCCAGAATTTCATTTGCCAGCAGAAGGTCGCTTAGCATAGGTCGGCACCTGAAACCGGCGGCGATAGTTCCCAGGGGCCAAGCCGGTTATCCTCCTAAACAAGCGTCGAAAGAAGGCCGGTTCCTCATACCCTACCTGCCAACTTATCTCGTCGACGGAAGCCTCCGTTCGCTCTAGCCGCCGCTTCGCCTCCTCGATCCGCAGCCGTTGGACATAGGCGATCGGGCTCATGCCGGTCGCCCGGGTGAACCGCCGCTTGAAGGTCCGTTCCGTCAGCCCCGCCTGCTTGACCATCTCGTCCAGCGGATTGGCGACTGAAAAATGGACGGCAAGCCAGTCCTGTGTGGTTTGGATCGCCTGGTCGCCGTGGTCGCGCCGCCCCTCGAACACCATATAGGGAGCCAGCCCGTCCTGGTGCCATTGCAGCGCAAAATAGCGAGCCACCGTCTGCGCCGCCGTCGCCCCCGCATGGCGGGCGATCAGGTAAAGCACGAGGTCGTGCCATGTCATCGAGGCGCCTGATGTAATCAACTCGTCCCGCTGGCCAGCGACCACCAGCACCTGTTCCGGATGGATCGGGACCTGTGGATAGGCATCACGGAACGTCTGGGCATAGCCGAAATGGACGGTGGCATCTGCGCCATCGAAGACGCCGGTCTCGGCAAGCAGGAAGATTCCCGAACAGGCCGAACAGATCAGCGCCCCCTTTTCGTGCATTCCCTGGCACCATTCCACCAGCGCAGGATATCGGCGCTTTACCCAGCCTTCCGGCCCGAGCACGACCGACGGCACGATGACGATGTCGGTCCGCTCGATTTCGGCGATCGGTCGCTGCACCACCAGCGGCACGCGGCTGGCGAGCGTGAGCGGGCCGGCCCGTTCGCCGACTATCTCGACGTGGAAAGGCGGAGTTTTCGTAGTTCCGTCGTCCGAAGGTACGATGGAAAAGGCGTTCATTACATCAAAGATGCCGCTCAACGTCGAGACTGCCGCCTCCGGCAGCGCCACCAGACTGACATGGAGCTGCTGCGGCCTTGGCGCCCGCTCCGCCTCCTGCTGCGTTCTCGTCATCATCGCTTCCCCCTTGGAGCAATAATAACCGCGGAGCGCAGCGGCGGCCAGTTCGGAAGCGGTAGCTTCCGGCTTTGCGTGGCGCAAATGGCCCGATCATGGCCGGCACCGCTCTGCCGCTTACCCTCCCCGTCTGCGATCCTCCCCTCACCTCGAACGGAGGGTTCCAACCAGGGAGAAACATCATGGACACCATGCAAAACAAAACCATCGACCGTGCGAAGCTCGACACGCTGGTCGGCCGCGTCGTCAGCGATCTTTCCGCCGGCTATGGCGGGGTCATGGTCAGCCTCGGCCACCGCCTCGGCCTCTACAAGGCAATGGCCGATCGCGGGCCGCTCACGTCTCGCGAGATCGCCAGCCGCGCCCGCTGCGCCGAACGATATGTGCGAGAATGGCTGAATTCGCAGGTGGCCGGTGCCTATGTCACCTATCATGCCGTCAGCGGCACCTATGAGCTGACGCCGGAACAGGCTTTCGTGCTGGCGAACGAGGACAGCCCCGTCTTCATCCCGAATGCCTGGGCAACGCCCGCTTCCATGTGGGCCGACGAGGAAAAGGCGGTCGAAGCCTTTCGCACCGGCGCCGGTATCCCTTGGGGCGACCATGACGGCCGGCTCTTCTGCGGCGTCGCTTCCTTCTACCGAAACGCCTACCGCGCCAGCCTTGTGTCGGAATGGCTCCCGGCGCTCGACGGGGTGGTTGAGAAGTTGAAGGCAGGCGCACTGGCTGCCGATGTCGGCTGCGGCCACGGCCATTCGACGGTGCTCATGGCAGAGGCTTTCCCAAAGTCGAAATTCCACGGCTTCGACACGCACGAGAAGTCCGTCGACGAAGCACGCAAGGTGGCGAGCGAGGCGGGCGTTTCTAGTCGCGCTACTTTTTCGACCGCGCGGGCGGAGAATTATCCGGGGACGGGCTATGACCTCGTCTGCTTCTTCGACTGCCTGCACGACATCGGCAATCCGGTGGCAGCCGCCACGCATGCGGCCAAGGCTCTTGCCAAGGACGGCACGGTAATGCTGGTCGAGCCTTTCGCCAACGATCGGGTTGAAGACAATATCTCGCCTGTTGGCCGGCTCTACTATGCCGCTTCTACGACGATTTGCTGCGCCCATGCGATTTCTGATGGAGGTCACATTGTGCTGGGCGCTCAGGCCGGCGAGGCAAGGCTCAAGGAGATCTTCCGCAAGGCGGGCTTCACCCGCTTCCGCAAGGCGATGCAGACGCCGTTCAACCTGATCCTCGAAGCCCGCCTCTGACAAGGCTGGCGACTGAGGGCGCCGGAATTCGCAGGACCAATGCAGGCTCTATGTTAGGACGGAGCCTGCATTGTAGCCTTTAGTCACGATCAGAGCATAGTGCGCCGGTCGGGCCATTTCGCCCCCAACCGGAACCCAGCCCTACCAGACGAAGCCGCGGGCCGCGACCTTCTCCACGCGAGTCACGACGCCGCCTCGATGAAAGACCATCGTATCGAACAAGTTGGACACCACGCAGGTGTGGTTCGGGATGATGAGGAGCTTCTCGCCGATCTGCGGCCGGGGACCGGTGCAGTTCGAAAGGTCGATCACGCCGTGTTCTTCCGAGAGGCTGGTAATGCGTGCTTCGGGGTAACCGACGATCAGGCCGTAATCGCTGAAGCCCTGAAGATCCGAGGTCAGCGCCTTCGAGCCGGCATCGATAACGGCGCGGTCGGCGTTCGGTCGCGACACGACGGTTGCCAGCACATGCATGGCGCAGTCGTCCTCGGTGCAATGGCCCATGCGCACCATCTGGCGGTCGTTGTAGATATAGGTGCCGGCGCGGTGTTCCGTCGCTGACGTGACGAGATGCGCCTCGAACAAGCTCGGCGTTCCGCCATTGCTGACGATGGCGCAGCTTATGCCGTCCGATGTCAGGCGCTGCACCGTTTCGGCGATGAAGGCTTCCACGGCGGCGGCCGATTGCGGTTTCGGGTAGGTGACGATGCCGCCGAAGGTGAGGCCGTCGGCTGCGGCGATGCGCCTGGCGAGCGAGGCCGCCTCCTCCGGCGTCTGCACGCCGCAGCGGCCGGCGCCGGTGTCGCATTCCACCAGCACGGTGAGCGGCTTATGGCCGGAAAAATGTGCGGCGAGCCCGTCGACCGTCACTTCGCTATCGGCGACGACTTTCAGGGCCGGGATTTTCTCGTTCAATCTCGCCAGGCGCTCGAGCTTCTGCTGGCCGAGAATGTTGAAGGTGATCAGGATGTCGCCGAAACCTGCTTCGGCAAAGACCTCGGCTTCCGTGACCTTCTGGCAGTTGATGCCCTTGGCGCCGGCCGCGACCTGGGCGACGGCGAGCGCCGGGATCTTGTGCGTCTTGATATGCGGGCGGAAGTTCAGACCGTGCTCGTCCATATAGGATTGAACGCGGGTTATGTTTGCAGCCAGCCGGTCCTCGTCGATGACAGGGCGCGGCGTCGAGAGATCGGCGATCTTGTCACCGGCCTTGGCGACGACGGCGAACCTGTTGTCATGCATTTAGGCGGCTCCGCGTTCTGTCCCGTGTGGATCGGCGACGATCGGCCAGATGGTTTTCGGCGCCCGCCGGTACGGCGTCGTCGCCGGATTATTGGGATAAGGCGTTCCGGCGGAGCAGTAAAGGATTTCCGCGGCGATCTTCGAGAAGGACGCGAAGAAGTGGTTGGTGGATTTGATCACCAGGATCTTCTGCTTCGTCGGATCGATGCCCATCACCGAAAACAGGCTTGGATCGAAGCTCTGGGCGCGCGTCGAATTGAGGATGATGTCGATGCCATTGAGGACGATATGGGCGGCATCGCCGAAGGGTGCGAGGCTTTCGCCGAACTGCATTTCGGCGTTCCTGACCAGCTTGACGACCTTTATGGTGCCGTCGATGGGATTGCCGGTGCCGGGCGCCGACTTGGCGCCGAAGCGCAGCGGAATTTCCGCCCCCTCGCCTGCCGCAAAACAGATCTGCACGGCCATCGGATCCCAGATGGTGCCGATCGCCGCACTGGTGACGCCACGGGCCATAAGCTCTGCGAGAATAACTGTCGCATCCCCTGCCGTGCCGCCTCCCGGATTGTCCCAGACGTCGGCGATGACGACGGGCCATGCGCTCGCGGCCATTGCGCGCGCGACGGCTTGCCTCTCGTCGATCTGCGGAACCATGAAGGTGCCGCGCTTGGAAAACAGTTCGAGGCCGAGATCGCGCGCCAGAGCCGCGCCTTTTTCCGGCTTGTTGTCGGTGACGACGAGCAGCTTCGTTCCCATTTCGGGAACGTCCCCGACCATGAAACCGTGGATCACTGAGATCGACAGAATCTCGGGGTCATCCCTTTCGATCTGCATGATCTTGTCGACGAAGGAACGCATCGGCTCGCGCGATGTCGGGAAGACATCGATCATGCGGCAGTCGAATACCGACATGACAGGCTTGACCCGGCCCTCGAGCGTGTCGACCGCGATGCGCCAGAGATCCTCAGCGCGGTCGACGAAATCCGTGTGCGGAAATTCTTTGAAATAGACGGCGAAATCGAGCGCTGCGACCCGCTTTGCGGTCAAATGGCTATGCGGATCGAGTTCGGCTGAGATGAGCACGTCAGGTCCGACGATCTCGCGCATGCGCTGGAGAAGATCGCCTTCGGTATCCTCATATCCGGCCGCCACCATGGCGCCATGCAGACCCATGACGACGGCATCGACAGGCATCGCCGCGCGGAGCTGGCCGAGGATTTCGTCACGAAGTTCCTCATAGGTCGCCCGGTTGACGAGGCCCGCCGGATCGGCCCAGGTGGCGGTTCCCTCGATCAGTTTCCAGCCCTTCTCTTTGGTCACGCGCCTTCCGACGGTGATCGGCGCGGTGCAGAGCGTCGGGGTTTCGGGATGCTGGCCGGGCGGGGCATAAAGCGAGGCTTCGAATGCGCGGCGATCCACGCAGATCGGGGAGAAGGTATTGGTTTCGGTCGCCAGTGCTGCCGTGAATATGCGCAAGAAAGTGGCCTTCGTGTTGTCGGCTCCGCTTCAACCCATCGGGTTCGGCAGGTAGCCGGTGAAACCTGAGATCTTCCAGCGTCCCTGGTGAAACCGGCAATAATAGAGCGTCTGCCATTGCAGCACGTCGCGGGTGCCGTCGGACTTGGTAATGCCGCCGTCGAATTTCTTGCGCACGAGCGCCGTGTCGCCTTCGATCTCGATATCTTCGAGCGTCGTCGTGGTGAAGATCGCCGTGCGCGCATCTTCGGCGAAACTCTGTTCGGCGAAATCCTTCGCCTGCCGCAGCCACTCGTCGCGGTAGGCTTTGAGCGTCGGGAAAGCGAGCCGCCATTTGTCGGGGTTGGTTTCCTTCCGGCCGTCGATGCCGATGAAGCCTTCTTCCACGAAGTCATGCTCCACCATCGACCAGTCGGCGGCCAGGAAGGCATCGATATCGCGGGAAACGAGCATTTCCCAGATGGCGTGGCGGGCGCTGTCGGACGGGAAAGGATTCTGGAAAGGATCGCGCATGCTGGCCCCGCATTGAAATTCTTTTCATAAAATGCGTTTTTCACTGGTCAAATTCCGCTTTCTATGGTCATTTGTCAACTTATCAAGAAAATAATTTGCAAGGACTTTGAATGCCCATCAAGCGCTATGGCACTGTTCAAACCGGCGCCGGCGGCAAGGCGCTGCCTTTCGCGCGCGCCGTCGAAGCTGACGGATGGCTCTATGTTTCCGGACAGGTTGCGATGGAGGATGGCGAGATCATCGACGGCAACATCATCGCCCAGACCCACAAGACGATCGCCAATGTTCTGGCGATCCTGGAGGAAGCAGGTTACGGGGTCGAGGACGTCGTGCGCGTCGGCGTCTGGCTCGACGATCCGCGTGACTTTTGGACCTTCAACAAGATCTATCAGGAGTATTTCGGCGAGCATCCGCCGGCGCGCGCCTGTGTGCAATCGTCGATGATGGTCGATTGCAAGGTTGAGATCGACTGCGTGGCCTATAAGAAGAAGGATTGACGGAGCGATCGGGGGTACGGGTTTGGATATTTTTTCGACATTGCAGGAAGACAAAGGCCGGCTCTCCCCCTCCGAAAGCCGCATCGCGGAGATCATCGTCAACGACTTCGAGTTTGCCGTGAACGCCTCGATCATCGAACTCGCGGAACGGGCCGAGGTATCGCCGCCGACCGTCACGCGCTTTTGCCGGCGGCTCGGCTGCGAAAGCTTTTCCGATTTCAAGGTCCAGCTTGCCCGGACGGCCCATATCGGCGTGCGCTATCTGAAGCCGGAATCGAAAAGCACCGATCCGGCCGATGTCGCCCAGGACATCATCACCAAGGCACAGAACGCACTCTTCCTGCTGCACCGCTCACTCGACCTTGCCGCGATTGAAGCCGCCGTCTCGCATATCGCCAAGGCCGATATGATCTATGCCTTCGGTTCCGGCGGCAATTCGTCGATGATCGCCGATGAGCTGCAGAACCGCCTCTTCCGTCTCGGGCTACGCATCACCGCAAGTTCCGACCACAGCATGCAGCTGATGATGGCGGCGGCCGCCAAACCGGGCGACGTGCTGATCGGCTCGTCCTTCTCCGGGCGCAATATGGAGCTGGTGCGGGCCTTCGACCTTGCCCGCGACACCAAGGTGAAGACGATCGCCTTGACCCAGGCGGAGAGCCCGGTCGCCAAGGCGGCCGAGATCGTCGTGCCGATCGATCTTCCCGAGGGCAACAATATCTATCGTCCGACCTCGACGCGCATCGCCTACATCGCCATGGTCGACATCCTGGCGAGCCTGGTGGCCTACGCCGTTCAGCCGAAGGCGACGGTGACGCTGCGGCGCATCAAGCAGCAGCTTGTCCTTCACCGCGACGGCGATGACCGGCAATTGCTTGGAGACTGAAGCATATGAACGGGAGCGACAACAAATGAGCCAATCGATCGCCGTCGTGACGGGCGCTGCAGGCGACATCGGCGCGGCGATTGCCGCGCGGCTCGCCGAGGACCATGATGTCGTCCTGCTTGCTGATATCGATGCGGCTGCCGCCACCGCGGTGGCTTCGAAGCTCGGCGCGGCGGAGCGTTTCGTTGCCGTCGGCTGCGATGTGACCAGCGAGGCGAGCATTGCCGAACTGGCAGAACGCGCTGCCGGCATCGGCGTTGTTCGAACCCTCGTCAACAATGCCGGCGCCGCCCGCGCCACCAGCCTGCACGATACGACGCCCGAAATCTGGCGGGCCGATAATGCGCTCAATCTCGAGGCGGCGTTCTTATGTTTCCGCGCCTTCGAACCGATGCTGAAGGCCTCGAAGGGTTCGGTCGTCAACATCGCCTCGGTCAACGGCATGCATGTCTTCGGCCATCCCGCCTACAGCGCCGCCAAGGCCGGCCTGCTGCATCTCACCCGATTGGTCGCCGTGGAATACGGCAAGTTCGGCATCCGCTCCAACGCCGTCGCCCCCGGCACCGTGAAGACACAGGCCTGGGAGGCGCGCGCGAGCGCCAATCCCAACGTGTTCGAAGAAGCGCGCCGCTGGTATCCGCTACAGCGCGTCGTCGATCCAAAGGACGTCGCCAATGCCGTGGCCTTCCTTGCCGGCCCGCTGGCCGCGGCCATCACAGGCGTCTGCCTGCCGGTCGACTGCGGCCTCACGGCCGGCCAGGCCGAGCTTGCGCGGACCTTCTCGCAATCGGAACATTACTGAAAACCTCCGCAGGATTTGCCCGCCGGCCGCTCTTGCCTCTTTCCCTTACGATTGATCGACCGCATGAGCCGCCTCTTTCCCGACGTCTTCCGTCACCCGGCGATCCGCGCCAGCATGATCGCCATTTTCACTTTCGGAATGGCTGGAGCGATGACGGCGCCCTATCGTTCGGTCGTCGGCATTCGCGAACTGGGGCTGAGCGACGGTCTCTATTCCGTCCTCACTTTTGCATCGGCGGCGGTGAATGTCGTCGTCAGTGTCCTGCTCGGCAATCTCGCCGATCGGCTCGGCGAATACCGTTCGGCGATGATCGGCGCCTGCATCTTCGGCATCGTCGGTTACGGCATTGTCTACGCCTTTCCCACAGCGGCAATCTTCATCATCAGCGGATTGCTGCCGCTGCCGATCTACGGGGCGCTGAATTCGCTGCTGTTCGCCAATGCGCGTGCGGCGATGCAGGGCATGAACCGAAGCGACATGGTGACGGCCAATTCAGGCGTGCGCGCCATGATCTCGCTCTCCTGGGTGCTGATCCCCGGTATAACAGGCCTTGTGCTCTCGGGTGCATCGAGCATGCTGCCGGCCTATCTCTTCGCCGCCATCTCGTGCCTGATATGCCAGGGCATCATCGTCTTCGCTCTTCCGAAACGGGCGGGAACGGAGATGGCAGCGACCCATCATCTCACCTACCTCGGCGCGCTTCGCCAGGTGGTTTCGCCGCGGATTTCGGCGCATGTCCTCGGGGTGGCGCTCATCACCAGCACCTTGCATCTCAACGACGCCCTTCTGCCGCTGATCGCCACCGGCGCGGCGCATGGCGCGCTCAGCGATGTCGGCATTCTCGTCGGGATCGTCGCATTGCTGGAGGTCGTCTTCATCATCGTCTGGTCGCGGATTGCCCGCAAGACCGGCCAGATGCCGGCGCTTGCCGCCGGCACCATCGTCTATGCCGTGTTCCTCGGCCTTCTCGGCCTTGCCTCCGAGCCCTGGCACCTCTATGCGCTGACCTTGCTCGCCGGCATCGGCGCGGCGGCGATCATCAGCATTCCGATCACCTATCTGCAGGATCTGATCGCCGATCGACCGGGGCTCGGCAGCGCGCTGATCTCCGTCAACATCTTTGCCAGCGCCGGGATCGGCGCATTGGTCTTTGCCGCCGGCACGGCAATGGCCGGCTATTCCGGCACTGCCGTCCTCAGCGCCTTCACCGGCCTATCGGGGATTACGATCCTCGGCCTGCTACAGCGACGAAATGCCGTTGCGCCTGTCGACGCCGAGGTTCGATAAAGGCCAAAGAATCTGGCTTTCATCGGCGTCCGTCTTGTGACAAGGGTGATGCTTCACTTCCCTTGAAGGCGACATGAAGGCGATCTCCGGCACGAATCTCGAGCAGGCCAAGTCTCACAACCGGCGCGTGGTGATCGAGGCTATCCGCACCCACGGTTCGCTGTCGCGGGCTGCGATCGCCCGGATGACGGCGCTGACGCCGCAGACCGTCTCGAATATCGTCGAGGAGCTGGAGCGGTCGCACCTTCTCGTTGCGGCCGAGGCGCAGAAGCTGGCGCGAGGCCAGCCGATCATTCCCTACAGCATAAATCCGCACGGCGCCTATTCGATCGGCCTGGAGCTTGGCCGCCGGCGCGCCAGCGGTGTGCTGACGGATCTCGCAGGCGCCGTCTGCGCTCGCGTCGAGCACCAGGTCGAACACGCGGATCCGCAAAGGGCGATGCCGGCTCTCCAAGCCATCGTCGAGGAACTCCAGCGGGCCTTCGCATTCGATCGAAACAGGCTGCTCGGCGTCGGCATCGCCCTGCCCGGCCGCTACGCCGATGGTGGCACCACGTCCCTTAGCCCGCACAGCCTGCCGGGCTGGCAGGATTTCCCGGTCGGGCATGCACTGGAACAACGGGTCGGAGTGCCGGTCCTGGTCGAGAACGACGCGACGGCGGCCGCGATCGGCGAGCGGCTTCACGGTGTCGCCCGCGGTCTGGCCAGCTTCGTCTATCTGTTTCTGGCCGGCGGCGGCGGCATCGGCGCCGGGATGTTTCTCGACGGCCACCTCTACAAGGGCAGCCGCAACAATGCCGGCGAGATCGGCCATATCATCGTCGAGCCGCATGGCAGGCTCTGCAGCTGCGGCAAGCGCGGCTGCCTGGATCGCTACATCTCGCCCTCGGTCGCTTACCAATTCATGGGTATCGTCAAGCCGGAGGAGCTTTCGCCCGACGATCTCGACGCCTTGATCGCCAGGGGCGGCGACGGTCTGGATGCCTGGCTCGATCAGGCCGTCCAGCCGCTGCGGCAGACAGTCGACTTTCTCGAGCTCGCCTTCGATCCGCAGACCATCGTGCTCGGCGGCAGCATCCCGACGTCACTGATGCGCCGGGTGGCCGAACGGCTGGAACCGCTGCACGATCCGCTCGATCCCGGCCGGAAGCGGACGCTGCCCCGGATCATGATCGGCATGACCGGAAAGGATACGGCGATCCTCGGCGCAGCCGCCCTGCCGATCTTTTCGGAAACCAATCCGCGCTTCGATGTCCTGCAAAAGCCGGTCGGCTGACACCTCACCCGCCTGCCGGCAGCCGCGCATCTGCTTGAATTGGGCGCCGGGCTGGAGGTCGCGCAAAGATGACGACGTTGCCAAGTAGCGTCAGCCCTAGGCCGATCAGGCCGAGACCGCTCCAGTGGTAGCCCTCGAAGACTGTCGACAATGACAGGGCGACGATCGGGAAGAGGACGGTGGCATAGGCAGCGCGCGAGGAGCCGATACGGGAGACCAGCATGAGATAGGTGGTGAAGCCGATCACCGATCCGATTGCCGCGAGATAAAGCAGGGCGGTGAGATAGGTGATGTCAGGTGGCGCCACGATCGGCGTTTGCGTCACGGCTATCAGCAAGAGGAGGACGATCGCGCCATAGGTCATGCCCCATGCATTGGCGGTGAGCGGCGAGATTCCGGCCGCGCTGTTTCGACGCGACGCCATATTGCCGAGCGAGAAAAACAGCGTGCCGAGCGCTGCGAGCCCGATCCCTTTCAACGTGCCCATATTGAAATCGACGACAACCTCCTCTCCGAAAAGCAGGAGAAGGCCGGTCGCTCCGAGTGCCGCGGCCAGGAGCGTTCGGCCTGTAATACGGTCGCCGAAGAACAGGCGCGCATTGACGGCATTGTAGATCGTCGCCAGCGAGAAGATGACCGAGATCAGCCCGGACGGGATGTAGCCGGCCGCAGTATAGAAACAGATGAAATTGAGGCTGAACAGGCAGAGCGCTTGCGCAAGGATGAAAGGTTGATCGCGCAAGGCAGGGAGCTTGAGCCGCCACATGACAGCGAGGACGGCGACGAAGATCATGGCGGCTAGCGCAAATCGGTAAAAGACCGAGACCAGGACCGGCACGGGACCGACCTGCATCGCGATGGCGATCCAGGTCGTGCCCCATATGAGCACGGTCGAGATGAAGAGAGCGGCATTTGCCATGGAGTGATCCTCGTTTTCTCCACGAATATGCCAACCGTCAGCCGCTTTCTTGCAGATTCTTGCTACGAAATTTTTCGCCGCGGACTTCCCGCTCGCCACCTGGGCCGTCCACCGGTATTGTTCGCAGGAGATTGCACGTGTGGGGAAGAATTGGTGAAAGATAGCCGCCTCTCGGTTTTCAGGTTTTTGTCCGCATCTCCCTCTGCGCGCATGTCGCAGTCGATTGACCTCGGGTTCGGGCGATCAGCGGCCCTCTGGAGCAATGGCAACGACAGGATGAGCTATGAGCGGCCGGACGGGCATACGTTCAGCCTTTATCTCAACGGCGGCGCCGGAACGCGCCGTCTGGATGGCAGCCCCGCCGCGAGAGGCCGGCCCGGCGCCCTGTGCGTCATGCCACAGGGGCACTCGTCCGAATGGGAAATCACCGATCCCTTCGAATTCGTCCATCTCTATGTTCCGGACGATCAGATGCGCCGGATGTTCGCCGAGACGTTCGACCGCGATTCCAGGCTCATGGTTCTTTCCGAAGCGACCTTCGCCGATGCACCCGCCTTGGCGCGCATTCTTCGGCAGCTGACGGAAGCGATGTTGGCGGGTGATCATCTGCTGGCTGAAGAAGCGATGACGCAGGCGATCAACGATTTCTTCGTTGATCCGCGTTACGGAGGCATGCGTCCCTGCCCGATCAGCGGCGGGCTCGCTCCCCATGTGCGGCGGCGGATCCTCGAGCATATCGAGGCCCATCTCGGCGAGGCAATCCGCTTGCAGGATCTGGCGGCGACCGGGCAGCTCAGCGCCTTTCACTTTCAGCGAATGTTCCGGGCAAGCTACGGTGTGTCCCCGCATGGCTGGGTAGCCCACCGGCGTGTCGAGCGCGCCAAATCGATGTTGCGCGGGCCGGACCCGATCGCGCAGATCGCTTCGGCCTGCGGCTTCAGCAGCCAGAGCCACATGACACGGGCGTTCAAGTCCGGCACAGGTGTCACACCCTCCGCCTACCGGCAGCGACGGTGACGCGCCTTCACCTCACTTCACCGCGATGACGACCTTGCCTTTCGCGCGTCCTGTTTCCACATAGTCCAGCGCCTCGTTGGTCTTGTCGAATTGGAAGGTCCGGTCGATGACGGGGCGGATGGCGCCCGCCTCGATCAGCGCGGTGATCTTGGCGAGCTGCGCGCCGTTCGCCTTCATGAAAAGGAAGGAGTAGCCGATCCCCCGGCGTTTCGATTTCCGCCGGATACCGAAGCTCAAGAAGCGCATCACCTGCTGCAGCAGCCAGCCGAAGCCATTTTCCCTAGCGAAATCGGGATCGGGCGGACCCGATATCGAGATCAGCTTGCCGCCGGGCTTGAGGACGGCGAGCGATTTCTCCAGCGTCTCCTTGCCGAGGCTGTTCAGCACGACGTCATAGCCCTTCAGCAGCTTTTCGAAGTCGTCCTTCTTGTAATCGACCACCACGTCGGCGCCGAGGCTTTTCACCAGAGCGACGTTTGCCGTACTCGCCGTCGTCGCCACATGGGCGCCGAAATGTTTGGCAAGCTGGACCGCGATGGTGCCGACGCCGCCGGAGCCCGCATGGATCAGCACCCGCTGCCCCTTCTGCAGGTTGGCGCGCTCGACCAGCGCCTGCCATGCGGTCAGTGCCACAAGCGGAATGGATGCGGCCTCTTCCATGCTGAGATTGGCGGGCTTCAGCGCGATATCGGCCGAGTCAATGGCGATATACTCGGCAAACGTGCCGATGCGATCCTTGCCGGGCCGTGCATAGATCTCATCGCCGGGTTTGAACTGCCGGACATTGGCGCCCACCCGCACCACGACGCCGGCGACATCATTGCCGAGCACCAACGGAAGCCGGTAAGGCAGGATCAGTTTGAACTCCCCGTCCCGAATCTTGGCATCCAGCGGGTTGACGCTGGCGGCATGGATCTCGACCATGACGTCATTGTCACGCAGCTGCGGTTCAGGGCTCTGGCCGAGCCTGAGGGCACCGCCTTTCTTGTAGCGATCGGTCAGGAATGCCTTCATGGGACGAACTTTCGTTGCTGTGATGGAGCCGGCGGCGCGGCAATGTAGGTTCAACCGGAATGCCGATTGAAACCAGGCAATGCCGCGTCCTCTCCTGCTCATCGACGCGCCTTGTTTTGTCGTGGAACATCCATGCACGATCTGTTACTATCAAATCGATAGCAAGTCACTACTAAAAAGATATCGACATGAAGAATCTTTCGGAGCAGCCATGCCTGATCGCCCGCAGCCTGGCGCTCGTCGGGGATGCGTGGAGCATGCTGATCATGCGCGACGCCCATGCGGGGCTAACCCGCTTCGATGATTTTCGAAAAAGCCTCGGCATCGCCCCGACCATGCTGACGGGGCGGCTGTCATCGTTGACCGAGGAAGGGCTGCTGCAAAAACGCCGCTATTCCGAGCGTCCGCCGCGCGACGAATATGTGCTGACGGAAGCCGGTCGCGACTTTCTGCCGGTGCTGTTTGCGATCGGCGCCTGGGGCCGCAAGCACCGCGGCGGCGGCGCAGTCACCCGTTTCTTCGATGCCGAGACCGGAACCGAGATCGATCCAGTCACCATCGACCGCGCGACTGGCGCTCCTGTTGGAACCCGTCCTATCCGTATTGCGGCGCCTGACTGTGAGCCGACCGGGGCGGATGACGCTGGTTCTGACAACTCCCCTTGAAACGATGCCGGTATCCTTACCACCACCGCGTCCAGTGATAGAAAGTATGATCCCCGATCCATAGCCGCGTCGCCCAACCCGAGCGCTATGACTCCTGCAGTCCATAGAGCAGCGGCATCAGCCCCGCGAGCGCCTTGAAGCGTTCCCATGATTTTGACGAGGGTTTCGTCCATCCGGTTTCGGCAAGTGCCGAAAGGCGCGGGAAGACGAGACGGTCGAAGACGGCGCGATCGGTCATCGGTTCGGACCAGATGCAGGCCTGGATGCCGAGCAGCTGCTGTTTCTGGCTCGCTGTCCAACCGCCGACCGGATCGAAATTGTAGAGCTTTTCCGCGTCCGAATTTCCTGCCCAGCTGGCGCCGGGCTCATCCCAGTCCGTCCTCAGCGCCATGTCGAGGTAATAGACCTGACCGGGGCAGACGACCATTTGATAGCCGCGCTCGGCGAGCTCGGCCGAAACCTCGACATTGCGCCAGCTACAGAGATAGCTTTTCGACTTGTCGATGACGTCGCCGTGCGCCGCTTCCTCCCAGCCGCCGGTAACGCAGCCCTTGCTCGCCAGGAAGCGCTGGACACGCTCCAGAAATTCCGCCTGCAGGATGGCGGCGCCCGAGCCGTGAATGTCGTCGGCGCCATGCGTATTGGTGACGACGTTCAGCCGCTTGGCATGCGCATCGGCAACCTCGCCGCCGGCGACGGAGCGCAGGCGCGCCAGCGCTTCCGGCGAGCCGGACCATGCGCCGAGCGGAACCTCGTCGGCACCGAGGTGGATCGTCTTGAAGGGAAAGAGTTCGATAAGTTCAGAGAGAATGGTCTCGACGATCTCGTAGGTCTTTTCGCGCGCCGGGTTGATGCAGTTGTCGGGAAAACCCTGAACCGAGTGATAGCTGCCTTTCTCGGCCGGATCGCGCAGCTCCGGTATCGCCTGCTGCATGGCGTAACAATGGCCAGGCATATCAATCTCCGGCACGATTTCGATACCGAAGCTCTTTGCGAGGGCGACGATCTCGCGGATGACAGGCTTGCTATAATAGCCGCCCGTCCGGGCCGGGCCTGAACCCAGAAGCGGCGGCACGGCGAGACCGTGGCCGCGCCAGGCGCCGACCTCGGTCAGGGCCGGGTAGGCATCTATCTCCACACGCCAGGCCTCGTCGTCGGAAAGGTGCCAGTGGAAGCGGTTGAGCTTGTTCCAGGCAAGAACCGCCAACAGCTTCTTGACTTCGGCCGCGCTGTAGAATTGGCGGGCGACATCGAGATGCAGGCCGCGCCAGCCCATCGATGGCTCGTCGACGATCTCGCCGGATGCGGGAAACTGGAAGACGCCGGGATGCAGCCTGGCGCCGCGCCAGATCTGGCCGAGTGTCACGAGACCGTAAAGGAAGCCGGTCCGGCTGCTTGCCTCGATCGTGATCGCCTCTTCTTCGAAGCTCAGCCGATAGGCCTCCGGCCCGAAGCCGGCCGTGTGCTTCAGGCCGACACGAACCGCGCCTTCCGCCTCGGTTCGCACGATGCCTTCGACCGCGAAGAGATGGTCCACCAGCGCCGCGAAACCTTTCGCCGCTGCCTCCCCTTCGGGGCTCTGCGCCTGCAGCGCAAAACCCGCCGGCAGCGGGCGGCGCGAGGTGACGGCGACGCGGTTCGGCCAGGGAATGATCGACACCGCAACCGGGGCATTTGCGGGAACCGGATAGATCTCGGCGCCGCGCTTCAGCGGCGCATTGCTGACGGAAGAGCGTGTCGGCTCGACAGCGAGTACGATGGTGCTGCCATCGGACAGGGCGAGATAGGCGCTCGTCGCGCCGTCCGTCCAGTGGCGGAACTGCCAGCTCAGCGCATAGACCGATATCGTCCAGGTCTCGCCGGCGCCGAGAACGAAATTGGCCGGCGGTTGGAATTCGGTGAAATTCGAAAGCCGTTTCGAAACCGTGGCGCCTTCGACGCGCCCGGCAGGATCGACGCGGCCCGGACCGCTGACGCAGAGGGAAAAATTGGAAAGCGGCTCGCTGCCGAGGTTCTTGAGGCGCAGGACATAGGAGAATTCCTTGCCGTCGGCAGGTGGGTTCCAAAGGGTTTCAAGCCGCAGGGCGTTCGGTCGCGGTGTCGACATGGTCACTCTTCCTTTGAGGAAAGCGAGGCTTTCGAGCGATCCGGCACGGGCGCCGGGATCAAAAATGGCGGTTAAAGTCAATCAAATTGATTTAATATTGATAGCCAGTTTCCCGCCGGGCGGTCAATCGGCCATACGGAATTTCTGCTGCCCGGCATCAGGCTAAATTATACGGGTGAACAAACGCCGGGGTGCGTCTTATGAAGCCAGCATGATCGTCCGATCCATTTGCGACGGGTTGCCTGTCTTCCGATCGCCGGTAAGATTTCTCTCAATCTTTTTGCGTCATCCTTCGATTCCCTCTGATGCCAATCGATGAGATCCCGATGTCCCCGGACGTTACGCGCAGTCTGCAAATGCCCCGACGCGAGGAGCTGGGCCTCTTCACGATCAGCAATGGTTCCGGCCTATCTATATCGGCCCTGCCGAACGGTACGCTGTTTGCCATCGAATATGTCGACGACAAGGGGGCGGTGCAGATCAACCAAATCCAGGGCTCGCCGCTCATCGGCGGCATCGGCCGCCTTTATCTGCGCATTGGAGGCGCCAGGCCCGATGTCGTCGAGATCGTCGGACCTCATGCCGGTGGCAGTTTCGGCTGGCATGCGACGAGTTTCTCCTGGAGCGGCGAGGCAGGCGATATCGCCTACGACCTCCGCCTTGAGCTTCATCCCTCGGAAACGGCATGGTTCTGGCGTGCCTCGCTGCGGCACCTGAAGCGAGGAACGCTGCCGGTGGATCTCGTGCTTGTCCAGGATGTCGGCCTCGGTGATCGCGGTTTCCTGATGAACAGCGAAGCCTATGCCTCCCAATATGTCGATCATCACATTGCCGACCATAAGGTATACGGTCCTGTCCTGATGAACCGGCAAAATCTCAAGCAGTCGGGCGTCCGTAATCCCTGGCTCGTCCAGGGCTGCTTCGATGGCGCTGCCGCCTATGCCACGGATGCGATCCAGCTGGTGCAGGCGAAGCACCGCCAGGGCGACCTGCTGGTCGGCCCCTTCGGCACCAGCCTGCCGAGCGAACGGCGGCAGCAGGAGACCGCCTGTCCCGCCATTCAGTCGAAATCCTTTTCCGTGCCGGCAAGTGGAGCGACGGCGACCTTCTTTGCGCTGTTCGCCGCCGATCATCCCGAGGCGTCAGGCGATGCCGACCTTTCGCGGCTCGACGGGATCGAGGCGCCGAACAATGGGACCGCTGGTACAGAGGTCCTGGCGCCGGTTCGCAGCCTGCTCCAGGATGCTCAACTGCTGCAGGCCGAGACGCTGAACAAGAAGGCGATCGGCCAGCTCTATCCGGAGCGCAGCCTGGAAGAGCGTGCGCACGGAAAGCTTCTTTCGTTTTTCGTGCCGGACGGCGTTCTCAACCGCCACGTCGTCCTGCGTGACAAGGAGCTCATGGTCGCACGACGCCATGGCGCGATCGTGCGAAGCGGCCAAAACGTGCTGCTCGACGAGACCACCCTTGCCGCAACCTGCTGGATGCAAGGGATTTTCGCCGCGCAACTGACGATCGGCAATACCTCCTTCCACAAACTCTTTTCGGTGTCCCGCGATCCTTACAATCTGACGCGCGCCAGCGGGCTGCGCATCTTGGCCGATCTCGGCGCGGGCTGGCAGCTTCTGGCAGTGCCCTCGGCTTTCGAGATGGGGCTGAGCGACTGCCGCTGGATCTACGAGTGCCCGGAGCACAGGATCATCGTGACGGCGGTCGCCTCCGGCGAGGATGCGGCGATGCAGTGGAGCGTGTCCGTGGAGGGCGAGCCGTGCCGCTTCCTGGTGTTTGGTCATGTCGTGCTCGGCGAGCGCGAATATGACGCCGGCGGGCAGATCGATTTCGATCCCGGCCGCAAACGCATTTCTTTCCGGCCGGACCCGGCCTGGCTCTGGGGCGAGCGTTATCCGGACGCCGTCTACTGGCTGGTGAGTTCGACCCCCGATGCCATCGAGGAGATCGGCGGCGACGAGCTGCTCTATGCCGATGGCGTTGCGCGCAACGGCGCTTTCGTCGCGCTCAAGTCCCGGCCAACGCAGGCGCTCTCTTTTGCCGTCGTCGGCTCGATGACCGACGCTGAAGACGCCGAACGGCTGGCGCGCCGTTATGAGGGCGGCGTCACCGACGAGGCCATGCTTGCGCCGGCATCGACATTCTGGCGCAACACAGTGCGAGGCATGAGGATCGACAGCTCTTCGTCCGATCTCGCTGCCCAGGCGACCCTCCTGCCCTGGCTTGCGCATGACGCCATCGTCCATCTGAGCGTGCCGCACGGTCTTGAGCAATATACCGGTGCCGCCTGGGGTACGCGCGACGCCTGCCAGGGGCCGATCGAATTCCTGCTTGCCTACGAGCACGACCGCGAAGCCAGGGAGGTGCTGAAGACCGTCTTCAGCGAACAATATCTGGAAAAAGGCGACTGGCCGCAGTGGTTCATGCTGGAGCCCTATGCCAACATCCGGGCGGGCGACAGTCACGGCGACATCATCGTCTGGCCGTTGAAGGCGCTATGCGATTATATCGAAGCGACGGACGATCTCGCCATTCTCGACGAGAAGGTCTCCTGGCGCGACGAAAAGACCATGCAGAATGCGTCCCGTAGCGACAGCATCGCGATCCATGTCGAGAAATTGCTCGACACCGTCGGCGAACAGTTCATTCCGGGAACGCATCTGATCCGCTATGGCGAGGGAGACTGGAACGATTCGCTACAGCCGGCCGATCCGCATCTGCGCGACTGGATGGTCAGCAGCTGGACCGTCGCCCTGCTCTATGAGCAGATCGTCCGTTATTCCGCCATCCTGCGCCGCCTAGGACAAGACGACAGGGCCAAGGCGCTGAGGAAGATCGCAACCGCGATGCGCCGGGATTTCAACCGTCATCTCGTGCGCGACGGCGTCGTCGCCGGCTATGGTATCTTCGATCCCGCCCATGACGGCGTCGAATTGCTGCTGCATCCGAGCGACAAACGCACCGGCCTCTCCTTCTCACTGATCTCGATGACGCAGGCCATGCTCGGCGAGCTGTTCACGCCTGCGCAGCGGCGGCATCATATGCGGCTGATCGAGGAGCATCTGCTCTTCCCCGACGGCGTGCGGCTGATGGAAAAGCCGGCGACCTACGCCGGCGGGCTCGAAACGCTGTTTCGCCGCGCCGAATCCTCGTCCTTCTTCGGCCGCGAGATCGGGCTGATGTATGTGCATGCGCATCTGCGCTATTGCGAAACGCTGGCGCTCGACGCTTCGGCGGAGGAGCTGTGGAAGGCGATCGCCGTCGTCAATCCGATCGCCGTCGCCACCGTCCTGCCGCATGCTTCACTCCGCCAGCGCAATACCTATTTCAGCAGCAGCGACGCGGCTTTCCATGACCGCTATGAGGCGGAGGCGCAATGGGGGCGCACCAAGACCGGAAAGATCGCCGTCGATGGCGGGTGGCGTATCTATTCGAGCGGACCTGGCCTCTACACCAGGAGTTTCGTCGAAAATATCCTGGGCTTCAAACGCCGCTTCGGCCGGCGCAGGCGAAAACCGCTTCTGCCCGCGGCGCACGCCGCGGTCGATCTGCAGACGGATCACATCGCCTGGCGGCGGCTGATGAAGCTCAAACCGAAGATATGAATGTTCAAGACAGGCTGGAGCCGCGCAGCTCTTCGAAGCGTGCGGCACTCTTTGACAGGTGGCTGCGGACGGCACGGCGCGCGGCGGATTCGTTGCCGTCGCGGATCGCGGTGAATATGGCACGGTGTTCCCTGCGCATGCGAGCGGCATGGCGCTTGCGCTCGGAGGTCGTCATCCTGTCCAAACGCGCCCATTGCCGCGGCACCATGATGTTGCCGAACGTGTCGAAGAGGCGGCCGTAATAGGAATTCTGCGTCGCGACCAGGATCGACCTATGGAAGGCGTAATCCTCCTCAGCGCCGTATCCGCCCTCTTCGAGCGCCCTGTCGAGGGCATCGAGCCGGTCCTGCATGCGGTCGATATCTTCCTGCGTGCGTCGCAGCGCGGCCAGACCGGCCGCCTCATATTCGACCCCCATGCGCAGCTCCAGCACCCGCAGGACCTCGTCGATCGACTGCAGGTCAGTTGGAATGATGGAGAAGGATCTTGGCGTGGGGTCGTCCGAGACGAAAGCCCCGAGGCCCTGGTGCGTGGTGATCAGTCCTTTGGCGCGCAGCGTGGCGAGCGCCTCGCGCACGATCGTGCGGCTGACTCCGGTCGCCGCCATGATCGCCTGTTCGGTCGGCAGGCGCTGGCCCGGCTTGAGGTCACCGGACTCGATCTGCGCCATCAGCGTATCGGCAAGGCCGCTGCGCAAGTTCTGCGGCTGGCGAATCGTGGTGAAGAGCGCGTTGTCCTTGTCCGTCATCCCTTGCCAAATCCTGCCTGTCGTGGCGGCTGCGCCGGCCGCTTGCTTTTGCTAGCGCATGCCAGCAGGAAAGGCAAAAACGACGTGCGTTACGACAGCTGTGAACCGCGAGCTGGCGAGGCGATCACCGCGCCAACCAGCCGCCATCGACGGGCAGCACCGTACCGTGCACGTAGTCGGATGCCGGCGATGCCAGGAACACGGCTGCGCCGCCGAGTTCGGCCGGCGTTCCCCAGCGTCCGGCCGGAATGCGCGAAAGAATGGCGGCGTTGCGCTCGGCATCCTCGCGCAGCGCCGTGGTGTTGTTGGTGACGAAATAACCCGGCGCAATGGCGTTGACGTTGACACCCTTGCCGGCCCATTCGCAGGCAAGCAGCTTGGTCAGTCCGGCCAGGCCGCTTTTCGAGGCGGTATAGGACGGGATGCGGATGCCGCCCTGGAAGGAGAGCAGTGAGGCGATGTTGATGATCTTG
Organism: Rhizobium aethiopicum; assembly: GCF_900094625.1. Taxonomy (GTDB): domain Bacteria; phylum Pseudomonadota; class Alphaproteobacteria; order Rhizobiales; family Rhizobiaceae; genus Rhizobium; species Rhizobium aethiopicum. Next base: position 380,178 of record NZ_FMAJ01000006.1, read on the forward strand.
CCCCTGCCCTTTTCGACCATGTGGCGGCCGGCCGCCTGCGACAGGAAGAAGGCTGTCTTCAGGTTGACGTCGATCACCGCGTCCCAGTCTTCCTCGGTGAAGTCGAGCGCATCGGCACGACGGATGATGCCGGCATTGTTGACGAGGATATCAAGACCGCCGAAAGTCTGGATGGTCTCGGCGACGATCCCTTTGACCGGCTCGATGGTGCCGAGATCGGCCTTGATGACATGGAAGCGGCTGCCCGCCTGCTTCACCAGCGCCTCGGTTTCGTCCATCGAGGAGCGCCCGACGGCGACGATCGCCGCACCGGCCTCGGCCAGAGCGGCCGCGATCGCCTGGCCGATTCCGGTATTGGCGCCAGTGACGACGGCGGTCCGGCCGGCGAGGTCGAAGGGATTTGCCACGGTGCTCACCTCAGATCCGCGATGGCGATATGATCCATGTCGGTGAAGCTCTTGTTGTCGCCGGCCATCGCCCAGATGAAGCTGTAATTCTTGGTGCCGGCGCCCGAATGGATCGACCAGGGCGGCGAGATGACTGCCTGCTCGTTGGCGACGAGCATATGCCGGGTCTGCTGCGGCTCGCCCATGAAGTGGAAGACACGCTGGTCGGCTTCGAGATCGAAATAGAGATAGGCTTCCATGCGCCGGTCATGCGTATGGGCCGGCATGGTGTTCCAGACGCTGCCCGGCTCGATCATCGTAAAGCCCAGGGTGAGCTGGCAGGACTGGCAGACTTCCGGGTGGATGAACTGGTAGATCGATCGCTTGTTGGCCGTCGCGGCTTCGCCGGGCGTCAGGTGACGCGCCTTTTCGCGGGTGAGCAGCACGGTCGGGTGCGTTTGGTGCGCCGGCGTCGAGACCAGATAGAATTTTGCCGGATGGGCGGCATCAGCACTCTCGAAGCTGACGTCCTTGGCGCCCTTGCCGACATAGAGGCAATCATATTTGGCAAGGTCGTAGCTCGTGCCGTCGACGATGATGCGGCCGGCGCCGCCGATGTTCAGCGCGCCGAGTTCACGCTCGGCGAGGAAGGTTTCCTGTCCGATCGCCGTCGGTGCCGTCAGCGTCAGCGCGGAGCCGAGCGGCGTGGCGCCGCCGATGACCATCCGGTCGTAATGGGAATAGGTCAGCCGGATCTCGCCGCCCGCAAAAACCGTCTCCACCAGAAAGTGACGCCGCAGCGTTTCGGTGTCGTATGCGCGTACGGCTTCAGGATGGGAGGCGTGCCTCACGTCGATCTGCATGTCAATTTCCCTTCAGCTTCATTGTCGTCACGCTTTGTCGCTATCGCGGAAAGCTGGTCAGGTCCGGCGTCGTCCGCTGCGGTGGTATCTGTCCGGTTACATAGTTGTACGACAAGTTCGGTGTCAACAGGTTTGTCCATTCCATGTTGTGAGACCCATGGCCGCAAGAGCACGAACCAAATTCAAGTTATAATCGGGAGAAATTGCCCGGGATGATGACGAGATCGTCGTGGCCGGCGGTCGCCCGGTTTCACGCGGCCAAAACGAAAAAAGCCTGCCGCGGGAGGCGGCAGGCTCTCGAAAAAACCGAACGACAGCTGGGAGGAGGAGTGCCGTCGTTCCCGCAGACGTCCCTGGGAGGAGGATGGGGCGCCTGCATATCGAAGGGATGCGGGAGGAGGTGCATCGCTTCGATAGAAATAATCATACTTATTTCCTGCTCAGATCATAGGCATTTCTTTGCAGGGCAGCTATGCGCTATGCGAAAGGCTCATGGCTCGCAGCAGCATCAAAAGCAAAGCGCCCGCTCGGGAAAGCAGGCGCTGGGCAACTGTCGAAAAATGATGGTCTGTCTGGCCGTTAGCGGGCGATGGCCGCACGGGCGATGGTCCGGATTTCGCCGCGGCCGATGCCGAGGTCGTCCAGTTCGCGCGTGGACATACGGCCCAGTTCAGCGACCGTCTGACGGTACTTGCGCCAATTGTTGAAAGAGCGTGCTACGTTCATGATGATCCCCTTTCCGTGGGCTTTCGAAGCCTAGCTGCCAGTCCTTGGCGCTTCGTTTGCTTCGATGAGCCGTATATAATACGGGACCTCCGATTGTTGCAGCGCCAATGCATCACTGCACCTATGCGATGTTTGCATGGGTCGCGATGAGAGCGCGTTCCTCAGGCTTTGAAGCGATCAAAGGCCGTCAGCCGTACGATCGGCGGATCGGCCTCGGGCCACCGGTAGATTTCCGAGCGCAGATAGAAAAGCTCGTCCCCGAGATCGCCTTCGCCGACTTCGATCCACCAGGATTTCAGACGGCCGTCGCTTCCGTCCGACCAGCGGTAGCCCCTCGCCTTCAGGTGGTCCTTCATCTCGAATGGGCTGTGTTCGGCAAAGATGCGGATGCGGCAGCGCTGGCTGGCGTGGAAAAGCTCGGCGAAAGGGCTTTCACCGTCGCCCTGCTGTCGGTCTAGGATCTCCAGCAGCGCGTGGCAGTCGTCCACCGCGCGGTGGCCTTCGTGGAAATAGCCGGCCTGGCCGACGAGATAACCGAGCTTCGTGCCCTCGAAACCGCGGGCGCTCCAGTCGATCTCCGAGACCGAGCACGCCCAGGCCTTGCCGGCGAAAATCGGCGAGAAGGACTCGCAGAACGGCCGGTCGAAACCGGCATTGTGGGCAATGATGAGGTCCGCCGGTTCGATCAGAGCGCTCAGGGAGCGGATGTCGATGACCTGTCCTTCGACCATGACGTCGGTAATTCCGGTCAGCCTGGTGATCTCGGGCGGGATCGGTCGGGACGGCTGCTGCAGGCCGCCATAGATGCCGACAACGTCGCCGACCGCGCCGTCATCATTGAAGGTGAAGGCGACGGCGCCGATTTCGATGATCTCGTCGCTGCGGTGGTTGAGGCCTGTCGTCTCAGTATCGAGGATGACCGCGAGCCGCGGAAACCCCTGCCGTCTCACTGCCGCGACCGGCCTGGCGACGAGTTTCCTCAGGATGCGATAGTTGCCGCTCTCCTCAAGCGCCCGGGCCATGTCTTCTGGGGAGCGGCCCACCGGCTGTGACGGCCGCCGCCGCGATGGGTCGCGTGCTTCGGCCATTGCGGGCGATGCCTTGGCAAACATGTCGAGTTGCGAATCTCTGTGCACGCTCATGGGATTCATATGTCACGGAGAGGCAGCTTAATCCATCGGGCGTGCAGCTTATCCCGAGGGGAAACTCAGGCGACAGACCGCACCGGGATTGCGATTGCCGATCGTCACCTCGCCTTGGTGCATATACATGATATCGCGAACCAGGTTGAGGCCGAGGCCGGCCCCGCGTCCGTCGTGATGGCGCTTGAAGAACGGCTCGAATATGCGCTCCTGCAGATCGGCGGGAATGCCCGGTCCCTCGTCGCTCACCTCGATCCAGTTGCGGCCGGCAGTCAGCGAGATGACGCCTTTCCTGCCGCCGTGGTTGATCGCGTTCTGCAGGATATTCATCAGGGCGCGCTGCAGCGCCAGCGGGTCGCCTTCGATCTCCCCGGCTTGGTCGACATCGAATTGCACCGTATATCCGGCGGCAAAGGCGAGCGGCGCCATTTCGATGATCACCTTCCGCGCCAGTTGACCGAGATCGACTTTGGTGAATGGAGTCTTGCCCTGTTTCAGCCGCTGAAGATCGAGCATCTGTTCGGTGAGTACGGCAAGCCTGGCGGCATCTTCCAGCAGGTCGGTCTTGACCGGACCGTGCGGCAGGGATCCAAGTCTCGTATTGAGAATGGCGATCGGTGTGCGCAATTCGTGGGCGGCGTCGGCCAGAAACCGTTCCTGCCGCTCATAACCTTCGTCGAGGCGGCCAAGCGCGCGGTTGACGGCGCGCACCAGCGGCGCGATCTCGTCCGGAATTTCGTCTGCCGAAAGCCGCCCGCCGCGCTGGCCGACATCGATCATATCGGCCTCGAGCGCGGCACGGTTGATGCCGACCAGAGACCTTCGTACCACGATCGGCGATGCGATCAGCGCGCCCAACGCCATCACGGCAACGATGGGAATGACGACTTTTGCAAGAATGAGCGAAGCGCGGAACAGGATGAACGCAAGGGGAATAGGACCGTTGGTGCCGGTCAGGAACTGCACCTCGCCCCATTCCATGGCGACCCATTTCATCCGCGCGGCTGGAGGGTCGTGGTCGCTGAGATCCCAGCCAAACTCGGCCTCACCGATATGATCGAGCCTATTGCCGATGCCGGCATATTCTCCCGGGATTCGGCCCTCATTCAAACCATGTCCCTGCCGATCGCGAATGGTGAACCAGAGATCGGGCGCGTCCTTTCGAAGCTGCCGCAGCTCCGGTGTCTCTCTTAGGCTCAATTCTCCCGATGGCTGGCGGAAGACGGCGCGGCGCAGGATTTCGATCGTGCCCTCCGTCGATCGGAAATAGAATATCTTCCCCACCGAGATCAGGACGATCACGACCAGGATCAGCACGATAGATTGCACCGCAAGAAGTCGCCAGAACAGACGTTTGTGCAGCGAATAGGAACATCGCTTGTTCATGACGCTTCCCGCAGCAGGTAACCTACGCCCCTGATGACGTTGATGACCACGCCTGCTTCCGACGCAGCCAGTTTGCGCCGCAGCCGCGAAATGTGGGAATCGAGCGCGTTGGACTGGATCTCGTCGTCGAAGCCGAAAACTGCTTCCATCAAGGCCGGCCGCGGCACCATCCGGCCGGCCCGGCGCACGAGGCATTCGAGCACCAGTGCCTCCCGGCGCGGAATATTCAGCCGCTTGCCGGAAACGCTGACGTCGCAATAGGTCGGATCGAAGGAGAGCCGGCCGATCGAAATCAGTGCCGGACGCAGGGTCTCCGATCGGCGCATGACGGCGCGCAGCCGCGCCAGGAGCTCGTCGAAGACAAAGGGCTTGGCGAGATAGTCGTCCGCGCCGATTTCAAGCCCGCTGATCCTGTCCGGCACCTCACCCTTCGCGGTGATGACGATGATCGGAAGGATCAGCCCCTTCCTGCGGATCTTCGGGACGAGATCCAGGCCATCGCCATCAGGCAGTTGCCGATCCAGAAGAATGGCGTCATAAGCACCGTCGCCGATCACCAGCTCGGCGTCGGATAACGTCGAGACGTGGTCGATTATCATGTCGTGTCTCGTCAGGGCACCCCTGAGCGCCGCGGCCATGCGAGGTTCATCCTCGATCAGCAATATGCGCATTTCACATTCCTATTGGCCGTCGATCCCTAAGCGGAAGCATAGCACTTCAGGCGAGTCTGTGACGCATCGAATGCCGGTTCGCTGCCTCGAAGCAAGATCCCGCCCGTCATGATGCGCGCTGCTGCTCGATCTGGAGCAGAGGCTGATACCTGCGGCTGATACGATAGACCGCGGCGGGTGGAATGTTGCGCAATGTCCGGCCGATTCTCGTGGCGACGAGCCCGAGGGCCTCGAGGATTTCCGCGGGGACCGGGCACTTCGGCCCATAGGTGAACTGATAAAAGGCACCGTATGGCCGGAGTTTGGAAAAACAGCCTTCAAGCAGCGCATGCACCTCGTCCGGCCGCATAGCTAAAAGCGGAAGCCCGCTGACAACGCCACCGAAAAAGCTTCCTGACAACCCTCCCCTCCACATCTCCCGGACATCGAGCTGCAGGACCTTGGCGCCGGGGAAGCGACCCTCGAGCAGGGCAGCGAAATCCGGTTCATATTCGACGAGCGTCAGATCGCTTTCGGCAATTCCTCGTTTGAGAAGCGCTCCGGTGAAAACGCCGGTGCCGGGGCCGAGTTCGAGAACTGGTCCGGTGGTGGCGGAGATTTCCTTAGTCATCAGGCCCGCAAGACGGGAGCCTGACGGCGTGATCGAGGCGATGCGCAGAGGCGCGCGAAGCCAGGCGAGAAGAAAGCGGCGTCGGTCGAAACGTGACATGGAACCTTCACATTGATTGTTGATCTCGCCTATGAAGCGGTCCAACATTGCAACAGTCTGTCACGCTGCTGAATGAGGCGAGACCTCCAGCTTTCCTCCCAGGCTCTTTGTCGATCAAAGCCCCATGCACGATGAGCGGCCGAAGGAGAATGCATGCCCGGTGACACCAGCAAGAACGCCGAGGAAGATGTCGTCATCATCGGCGCCGGTGCCGCGGGCATTGCCGCAGCCCATCGCCTGCAGGCAGTCCGTCCGGATCTTTCCATCCTCCTGCTCGAAGCCGCAGATCGTCTCGGCGGCAGAGCCTGGACCGTCGGGTTGCCAGGCGGCGAATTCGGACTCGACCTCGGCTGCGGTTGGCTGCATGGCGCGCGGACTAATGCCTGGACTGAAATAGCCGGTGAACTCGGTTTGACGCTCGACCGGAGCCCGGCTCCCTGGAACGGTGGGCGGCAGCTTCAGCGGGATGCCGCGGACGTTCACGCGGCGCAGGAAGCGATCGGCGCTTACTTCGAACGCCTCGAAAGCCATGAAGGCAACGACACCGACTTGGCCGCAAAGCTCGAGCCCGGCAATCGCTGGAACGGCCAGATCCGGGCGATTGGGAGTTACATCACCGGCGCCGAATTGGAACGGTCTTCGGTCGTCGATTACAATAGATACGACCCGGGACCCGGCCCGGACTGGCGGGTGCGCGAAGGCTACGGAACCGTGTTATCCCTCTATGGCCGTCCGGTTCCGGCAAGGCTCGGCGTTGAAGTCAGACGCATCGATCACCGTTATGCCGGGCATATTGGCGTCGAGACGGATCACGGCGTTCTCCGTGCGCGCGCCGTGCTTGTGACCGTTTCGACCAACGTGCTGGCCGCCGGCAACATCGCCTTCGACCCTCCTCTGTCCCAAAAGACGGAGGCGGCCGCCCGTTTGCCGCTCGGGCTTGCCGACAAGCTATTTCTCAGCCTCGCCGATCCGGAGGCCCTGCCGGCCGATACCCATATGCTCGGCTCGACCAGTCGCGGTGCGACCGGCACCTATCAGCTTCGGCCGCTCGGTGCCCCGGTGGTCGAAGCCTACTTTGCCGGCGACCTCGCGCATGATCTGGAGCGAGCGGGAGCAAAGGCTGTCTTTTCCTTCGCGGCCGATGAACTGACGGCACAATTCGGCGCTGACATCCGCAAGCAGCTGTCGGTGGCGGCGATCTCGGCCTGGGCCGCGACGCCTCATATCGGCGGTTCCTATTCCTATGCGGAACCCGGCGCCTCCGATCTGCGCGGCGTCCTCGCCGAACCGCATGACGGGCGGATTTTCTTTGCCGGCGAAGCCTGTTCGCGCTCGCGTTATTCGACGGCGCACGGCGCCTACGAAACCGGTGTGGCCGCAGCCGATCGGATCGCCGGCTCGTGGCCGAAAAATTGATAACGGCCGCCCGTCGCGAGGGGCAGGCGGGAATATTTTTTCCCACTTGTCGCACGGACGGGATTGGTTATTCTGCCCTCGCCCCGCGCTACCCCAGCCTGGGGCGCCGTACCTCATCCAGCGGCAGAGGCCGCTTCAAGCACGATATTGTCATTGATTGCAGGAGCCCCGGCTTCTACCCCGACGATTTTGCGCGTCGGCCGCGGGTATCCGCATGAGGAGGAAGACATGGACTATCGCAAGCTCGGTCCGAGCGGGACCGTCGTTACCGCCTACTGCTTGGGCACCATGACCTTTGGCGCAGAGGCCGACGAAGCGGCTTCCCACAAGCTGCTCGACGACTATTTCGCCTGGGGCGGCAATTTCATCGACACCGCCGACGTCTACAGCGCCGGCAAGTCGGAAGAGATCATCGGACGCTGGCTGAAGGCGCGGCCGACCGAGGCCCGCCAAGCGATCGTTGCCACCAAGGGGCGGTTTCCGATGGGCAACGGCCCCAATGATATCGGCCTATCGCGCCGGCATCTCGGCCAGGCGCTTGACGATTCGCTGCGTCGCCTCGGTCTCGAACAGATCGACCTCTACCAGATGCATGCCTGGGACGCGCTGACGCCGATCGAAGAGACGCTTCGTTTCCTGGACGATGCGGTTTCATCCGGCAAGATCGGCTATTACGGCTTCTCCAACTATGTCGGCTGGCACATCGCCAAGGCGTCGGAGATTGCCAAGGCGCGCGGTTATACGCGTCCCGTGACGCTGCAGCCGCAATACAGCCTGCTCGCGCGCGACATCGAGCTCGAAATCGTCGCGGCCTGCCAGGACGCCGGCATGGGCCTCTTACCCTGGTCGCCGCTCGGCGGCGGCTGGCTGACCGGCAAGTACAAGCGCGACGAGATGCCGACCGGCTCCACCCGCCTCGGCGAGAACCCCAATCGCGGCAGCGAATCCTATGCGCCGCGCAACGCGCAGGAACGCACGTGGGCGATCATCGCGGCTGTCGAGGAAATCGCCAAAGCCCGCGGCGCGAGCATGGCGCAGGTGGCGCTCGCCTGGACGGCGGCCCAGCCGGCGGTAACTTCGGTCATTCTCGGCGCTCGCACGTCCGAACAGCTCGCCGACAATCTAGGTGCGATGAAGCTCGCGCTTTCTCAGGAGGAGATGGCGCGACTGAACGAAGTCAGTGCGCCTCAGCCCATGGACTATCCCTATGGCAAGGGCGGCACCAACCAGCGCCACCGCAAAATCGAGGGCGGCCGCTGAGGCTTCCGCTTCTGTATGACGAGAACAGTCTGCATCAATAGAAAAAGTCGCCATGTTTCGATGGCGACTTCCACAAGGCGGGAAACTCGTCCTGCTCGTCAGGCGGCCTGCACGGCGGCGTTCAGCGGAATTTCGACATCGATCTCCAGGGTCGAGACAAATTCGTTGCGGTCGATCGTCACTTGCACCTTGTCGTGGTCGAGCTCGACATGTTTGGCGATGACCGCGAGGATTTCCTCGCGCAGCAGGGAGACGAGGTCCGATCCTGCCGAGGAACGCTCATGCGCGAGGAGGACCTGGAGGCGTTCGCGGGCAGCCGGCGCTGTGCGCTGTTTGTTGAAGAGACGGAAAATGTTCATGCCGCTCTCCTTCCGAAGATTTTGCCGAAAATATTCCGCTTTTCCTCCGGGATCGTGATCGGCAGGGTTTCGCCGGCGAGCCTGCGGGCGGCATCGAAATAGGCCATGGCGGCCGGGCTGCGGCTCTCGGCCAGGGTGACCGGCGCGCCGACGTTGGAGGCGCGCAGCACGTCCATGCTTTCGGGCACGATGCCGAGCAGCGGGATGGAGAGGATTTCCAGCACGTCGTCGACCTTGAGCATGTCGCCGCGTTCGGCGCGGTTGGCGTCGTATCGGGTGAGCAGCAGGTGCTTTTCCATCCGCTCGCCGCGTTCGGCCTTGGCGGTCTTGGCATCGAGCAGGCCGATGATGCGATCGGAATCGCGCACCGACGAGACTTCCGGGTTGGTGACGACGACGGCGACGTCGGCGTGGCGCATGGCAAGTGTTGCGCCGCGTTCGATGCCGGCAGGGCTGTCGCAGATGATCCAGTCGAAATAACGCTTCAGGTCGTTGATGACGCGCTCGACCCCTTCGGCGGTCAGATTGTCCTTGTCGCGCGTCTGAGAGGCCGGCAGCAGGAACAGCGTTTCCAGGCGCTTGTCGCGGATCAGCGCCTGGGTGAGCTTGGCGTCGCCCTGGATGACGTTGATCAGGTCGTAGACGACGCGGCGCTCGGCACCCATGACGAGGTCGAGATTGCGCAGGCCGACGTCGAAATCGACGACCACGACTTTTTCATTGCGTTGCGCCAGCGCCGCTCCCAATGCGGCGGTCGAGGTCGTCTTTCCGACCCCGCCCTTGCCTGACGTGACGACGATCACTTTCCCCATTTCTCTCTCCTTTGCCGTGCCGCAGTAATTCAAAGTGCTAAGCGTCTTTCACGCGTCTCTTAAAGACGCGACGCTGTCGTCAGATCAGCTTTTCCGCCATGATCGCATCCTCTTCGAGCCAGAGCTGAACAGCTTGTCCGCGAAGATTGGGAGCCATGTCTTCCGCCATTTTGTAGATGCCGTCGATTGCCACCAGCTCGGCTTCGAGCTTGCGGCAGAAAATCCGCGCCGATGCGTTTCCGATGGATCCGGCCATGGCGCGGCCGCGCAACGCGCCGTAGATGTGGACTGATCCGCCGGCGATGACTTCGGCGCCCGAAGCGACCGAGCCGACGATGGTGACGTCGCCTTCCGGGAAGATCACCGATTGCCCCGAGCGCACCGGTTCCCGGATGACGATGGATTGCGTCGTTGCCGGCCGGATCTCGGTCGCTGCCGGTTTGCTCGGTGAATCGGCAGGCTCGTTCGCTTGGACCTCGATGTCGGAGGCCGAGCGGCCGCCTTTCAGCGCCGGCGGCATGCCGGAACCCAGAATGGAAGGCCGCGCCCCTTCGATGCCCATGATGCTGACATTGCGCTTGGCAAGTTCGGCGATGAGCTCTTTCAGTTGCGGCTTGTCGATCTGCAGATCCGTCAGATCGAGGACGACGGGGCGTCCCAGGAAGAAACCGGCCGAACGGGAGGCCAGATCGTCGAGCCTCGCCAACCAATCATCGAAAGGAAGGTCCGGGGACAGCATGACCGCAAGGAAGGAGCGGCCCTTGATTCGGATAGAGCGAGCGTCTGTTAGCACTTTGGTCATCTGTGTGAAGAAATCGTTGACCATATCTACCGCTGACATGGTTAACAAATGGTTAACGCAGACGGGAAATTCCCTAACGAGACGCCGATCAATTCAGCCGATGGTTATACCCAAATATCGGAAAATAAACATGATTTCAGAAATGTGAATATTCATCATATAAGATCGGAGCGAAGATCTGTCGCCACGATCGTGGCGGCGGAATCGGTTAAGATTCGATTGATTTCCGGCGCCCGTGACCGACCCTCGGCCGACTCACCCCATGCGTTCGGAGGCGTAGCTTCCTGGGCTTGCCGGGAAGACGACGGTTCTGTTGCCGTTGATGAAGGTGCGGTGATGGATATGGGCGTGGATGGCCCGCGCCAGCACCTGGCTTTCGACGTCGCGGCCGATCGAGACATAGTCGTCGGGCGACTGGGCATGGGTGATGCGCGCCGTATCCTGCTCGATGATCGG
>NZ_FMAJ01000030.1 GCF_900094625.1 Rhizobium aethiopicum
CCGATTCCAGATCTTGTAGAGATTTCTCGCAAGGTCTTTGTCAAACATCTCCAGGGTCTCACCGTCCACCCGGCTGCACCACGGTTGGCTTTGACCGCTTTGTAAGCTTCGTACACTTGCCGCTTCTCAATCCGAAACGGCTTGTCTGTCGTACCTATCGAAGTCATCCTGTTTCCAGTTGTTCCAAACAATGCGACCACCTGATCCGATCCCTTTGCTCCGGCCCCATTACAGGGCCCTCAACGCTCATACGGATCGGTCCGCCCCAGTCTCCTGCATCGGTACTCTCGCCTTACGGTTTCTCCGCTTGGGCTTCTCCCTTGGCATCAGGAGCCTGGTTCCTGCAGTTCCGCGTGAAAGCCTGTGTCCAACTCACGCCCCCTCTACGCCGGTCGCCGCCCGCCCAATCATCAGGCACCCGGCCGACTTGTCCCAGGATGACGAAACAGTCCTGGTTTCGACGACGCTTAGATTCATAACGGCGCGTCTTCGGAGGGTTCACTTTCGTTCGTCTTTCGGACACGCACCTGCTCGGATCTCGTCCGAACTTTTCATCCGACGCTCACCACCACGGCTCTTTATCGCAGCAGCTCGGACTGGTTTGAGACCCGCTCCTGAAAGCCGATCCCGGAGGGCCATCCTCCATCATTCACGCAGCTTCACGTTACGGGGTTAGCTCATACTGAACTCCTTCCGTGCCTCTGCAGCACACTTTCATCGATGAAGACCAGCCGGCTTGGATCGAGGCCAGCCTGCCAGGATCGCCAGCGCTGTCGCCGTCGCGCGACGTCAACTCGCGCCTGCTCAAGGGCGAACAGTGTTTTTTTGAACCGTAGCCCCTCGCGCCGCAGAAACTGCCATACGGTGTCGTGGGATATGCGTCCCGTAACTCGGTGCTCATAAAGGTGCGCAATCCAGCGCCGCCTGTTGAATCAGACCGGCTTTTCCCGGTCCCGCCACGCCTTTGCAAAGTGAATGATTTAGCCAGTCAACGAAGGACCGTTTGTGAGGGCTGGCAGGAATGGTGTCACCTATCTGTTCGAGGTACGCGTAAAATCTGGCGGCTGCGCTGTCCAATCCTTGGCCGCGAACGATACTGGGTCGATTCAGCTGCGTGTCCACGGCAGGCAATTTGCCAAGCACTTCTACGCGGCCGACTGTATCTGCGATGTCGTCGGCAATCTGATACGCATGCCCGAGCAATTCCCCCACCTTAGACCACGGAGCCGGATCAGCACCACTTACCAGGGCACCGCACGTGGCCGCCGCGACAAAGAGGGAGCCGGTCTTGTAATGGTGATAGCGGTCGATAGCGACGTGCGTCATTGCCTCCATCGACTGTCCGGCGATCAGTCCGTGACTGGGGCCGACCGCCTCCGCAACCACCTCGATCATGCGCCCGCCCAACTCAGGTGTTAGTGCAGCCTGCAAGCTGAGGTATTTGAAAGCCATCACGATCAAGGCATCGCCGGCCAAAACGGCGATAGGCTCTCCGAAAAGCCGGTGCACCGTCGGTCTGCCGCGACGTAGCGCGGCGTTATCGAAGCAAGGCAAGTCGTCATGCACCAACGAGGCACAGTGCAGCAATTCAATTGCTGCCGCGGCTCTTGTCGCCAGCTCAGGATGTTTTTCGCCGCACACATAGGAGACTTTCAAGCAGAGCTTGGGGCGCATCCGGGAGCCACCTGGAAACACTGCCGCGTCCAGCGCTCCACGCAAGTGAGCCGGCGCAGCCGGACTTAGAGCAGTATCCATGGCAGCTCGCAGCGCCTGCTCGATGAGCTTGTCGCTATCGCCAACCACGTCGGCTTGGTGATTCGAAGTCATATCGCATCTCCACTTTTGAGACGAAAACGAAAATTGGGCGTAGTCCAACCGGTGCCAAACGAAAGGCAAATTTCGCTGTGTCTCTTCAGGTTCTAGGCACCGTTAAATTTAGCGGATGCGGCCGCCAACATGCGGCACCGGCGTCACCAACGAAACCGCGTGCCAGTGGGAGCCTTAACTCGGCAAGGCGATCTCCCACTGGAATCCCTTGAAGCAGTCTCATTCGCGGCGACATGACATCTGGACGAATTCGGTTATTTCGATCGCGCGCGAAGAACATTGGCTCCGGCGGCGCTGTCGGCCAGAATGGCATCGCTCTCAACGTCTTGATCCAAAGCTGAAGAGGCTCCCGCGCTGAGCAGTGGCTGGTGACAAAGCTCTTTGGATCGGCTGCACGCCGCCGCGCGTGATGATCGCTGACGAGCTCCGTCGTACGGTACGACATGGGCGAAGATGGGCCTTACATCTAAAGGTGTTGGTCATCGTCGATAGTAACCACTGGAGCTTGGACCGGAACCATTGCCGGCAGAGATCTGGGCTCTTACAAGCAATTGGTGTGCCACCAGAGCATTGTTAGTGAATGTTCCAATGGCGACAGAAGGCGCCTTCCGGTGCTCACCGTGTGTCGGGAGTCTCGGATTGTGCCACTCCGCCTAGTATGTGAACACCGTCAACCTTGCGAGCGATCCGTCCGAAGGCCGACCCAGCATTGGGAGTGAATTGGGTCGAGCTCACAATGCACGTCGGCGCTTGCATCATGCCAGCCTGTCAATGTGCGCGATCGCACACGACTGTCAGCTTTGCGTCAATTACGATCGAACCGATGCTTTTGACGTTTCACGAGGTTACGCTGCCGATAGACCCAGCGTGAGAAGACGACTGAGCCCTTCCTGTTGTTCTTCGTCGCGATGTTGCCGAGCCTTACACTCGACCGGCTTGGCGAGGATTTCGGCGCTGCCGTAGCCCTTGTCGGCCGGCAGGAAACCGTTTCGAGAAGTCGGTCCCCGACCGCCTTTTGCTAGCGGACTAAAAGGTCGGAGCAGGTGGATCTATACAGCGCTTTCTTTCGAAGCCCTGGTTGAAGGAGGCGGAATTTTCAGAGAGCATCGAACCTACACGCTAGCGGGAGCGGTAACCGATATGGGTTCTTGGCTGAGTGATTTCCAGCACGGCGGAGCTTTCCCAGCTAGCCAAATGGGATATCGTGGGACGGGGAAACGGATCGGTTTTCGAGGATTATTTCTTATCGTCCTCAACGAAGACGGCTTAGAAGATGTTGAGCATTGAATGTGAATTTTCGCTCAAATTCGACGCAACCTAGATGATTCAGTGGCGGGTGCGACCATAGCCGCCTCATCTTTCATGGAACTGGGCGACCGGTCTAGCGAGCCTGTTTTGCATGCATTCATGAAGCAATTTGGCTAAACCCTCAAATATTTGCTATAACGCAAAAAATGCCCAAAATGGGTATTTAAAACGGTTGTAGTGTGGCGATGACACGTGGTTCAAATCGGTTCAGGTTGGCTCAAGCCTACAACGAGTGGCAGGAAAACAGGGACGTGCGGTGACGGAAGATCTAGCAAGCTACAGAAGTTCGAGAGGCCTCGTCAGCACCGCCGATCCGGAGGTTGACAAGGCGATCTATCGAAAGCCGGGCTTCGGCGGCGAAATTACATCCCTGGGTCACATGGAGGAACTGATCAGCGCGTTCCTGAAAAAGACACGCCAAGCGCAGGGCCTGTCTCGCGCGGACGTTGCTCCAATGCTTGGTCTGTCCATCCCTGTATACGGACGCTACGAGCGGGCATTTTCCAAAATGACTGTTACTCGGATGATCCATCTGTGTGAGATTCTTGGCTTCATGCCTATCGATATGATCTTTGAAGCTGCGCCACATCTTTGGGGCCGCACATCGGAGGAGGCCGAGGATTGTCTCACACTGGCGAGGATTCTCAGGAGACTTCCGACCGGCACGACGCGCGACCTAATTCGGCTCCTGCAGCGAATGATCCCCGATGACGACGAGAGCGACAGAGGTATCAGTGATGTAGCGGAGACCGTGAAGTGATCTGGGTTTGTCTATGACGCCCCTGACCAGTAGCAGTGTTGGTGATAGCCGGGTATCGCAGCCGACGCGCTGTCGTCGGTGTGCAGACACCCGCAATCTCACAACTTAGTTTTTCACTCGTTTTCCGTCTGATCAACAATACGCGGCGATTGCGCAATATTCGATCGTTGGTTGGCGTCGATCTCGCTCGATGCTCGAGCGATTTGTCGGCGAGCGACGCCAAGTCTATTTGCATGCGCTTTGCTTCGACAGTAGGGTCTGTCATCAACTCCCTCATTGGGTTCTCCTGTGTGGGTATTCGAGCTGCCGGCGCGCATGCTTTGATTTCAAATTGCCAAATCTAAGCCCGTCCTCTCCGCGCCTCTGTTCCATCGCGCCGATCCTTTTTGCCATTCGGCTCGGAAATAGCCATTCGACATCACGATCAGGTTCCGCGAAAACGGGGGCGAGTCGCTGAGACTGGAAACGCTGTTCATGGCTGTCGCCGTTCAGAGGTACTATGAGGGCATCGCCTAGAGCAGCCAACACGCGCAGCCTTGATTGGTTTGCCGTGAACCGAGAGTCTCCGCGTGCAGGACAAAAGGCCACCATGCCCGCACACGACGTCCCTAGTGCTAGACGAGGAAATGCAGTGACCGTTATCACCAAAATCACTGAAGGCATTCAGTGCCAATTTGGCGCAAGTGGATAATCCTTGCGTGAAGCGATTTCGGTGTGAGCTATATCTATGTACTTGCGATCAATGATATATTTTGGTAAACGATAGCTATCGGGTGAGGTTCGCCTGGACCAAAATGCGCCAAATGAGATCGAAATCGAAACATTGGTGGTTTCAAGCACATCACTTTCCGTATAAAGTGCTCTGGCGCATTTACCTCAGTCGGAGCAATGTCAGGACCATCAT
Organism: Rhizobium aethiopicum; assembly: GCF_900094625.1. Taxonomy (GTDB): domain Bacteria; phylum Pseudomonadota; class Alphaproteobacteria; order Rhizobiales; family Rhizobiaceae; genus Rhizobium; species Rhizobium aethiopicum. The sequence goes on from NZ_FMAJ01000030.1 coordinate 4,800, forward strand.
TGAAGCAATGGATTAATGAACTCGGTTTGCAACAAGTCGATGATCCAGGCATAGACAAGCCGGTCTATCGAAAACCTTTTGACGGACGGATTGCACTTAGCGCCGAACTCGAAAACTTGATCAGCATCAGCCTTCGCGAAGCCCGCGATAAGCGAAAACTACCGCGCTCGAAACTGGCGCCCTTGCTTGGCATCACTAAGCAGGTCTACGGCCGGTACGAAAATGGAGTATCCCGCTTGACCGTGAGCCGACTGATTCATCTGTGTGAGGTTTTGGATGCCACTCCGGAAGAGATTATCGCCCCGGCGGCACCTTATCTTTGGGGCGAAACTGAAACCAAAGCGGTTCTGCTGCTGGCTACTATCGTGAAGTTGCGGACTTTCGATGAAGAGATCTTGCAAGATATTTTCAGCTTACTAAGCCGCATAGACGAGACCGGTAGCGATAGCGGCGATCGTGCCGTGAAAGTCGCGTCTACCAGCGCCACTGCAGACGATCGCAAATAGGACGTAGATCGCTAGCGTCAATAAACAGAACGTGCGTCCCTGATGAAGTTCTATCAGAAACCGCGACCAACGCTCGCGCCGTTGCAGGTTGCCGAAGCAAGCTTTGCGCAGGCGGTTAGGACTAGCAAGCGGCCGTTCATCGCCAAAGCACTCCGGGACATAGGTGGGTAAACGGGGGGCGCAGTTGGGTCAACTGGTCCAACTCATCCCTGCTTTCGGCCGCTGGAGGGGACGCGCGGTCGTCTTTACGCGGCAAGTGCCAGGGAGGTCACATCAAAGTCTAAGAAACCCGTATATTCAACATACAAAGCATCGATAATTCCATTCATGCAATCCATTTTACCAATCTCCCGTGATGATGCATTAGGAATGATCTCAGACGCGAGTGACGGCGAAACATTTGACGATCCGGACTGGCTATAGCGCGAACCCGAGCAACGGCGCCGACATGCAGCGGGGTGGCCGCTGCTTCGATCGCACAATGCGTGCTTCAAAAACAGCAGCAGGAAATACCAAAGGAGGTCTTTGCATGCGTTCTGAGGTGCGGTGGAAGCTGTGCTGGGAAAACGAGCTGAAACTCATCGACCATGTCGATTCTCCCGAGTTCTTTCGCAAAGCCTATGGGCCGACCGGGGTCTTCAATTTCAGTGGCAGCCAAAGCTGGGCAAGGCGCGCCGACAACGCGCATTGGCAGGCGACCGGCGCTGACAAGGGCGCGCGCGGCGATGAAGAGTCAGCGGCCAGCCGTCCTTTAGTTCACTGGACTTTCCGGCTCCGGCAAGTCGCCAATGCGCTCGACCGGCTGCTGCATGCCCACGGGAAGCACACCTACATCCTCGACGGCGACAACGTGCGCCACGGGCTCAATCGCGACCTGGGCTTCAATCAATCCGATCGCGTCGAGAACATCCGCCGCGTGCCGAGGTCACCAAGCTGATGGCCGATGCTGGGCTGATCTTCCTCGTATCCTTCATCTCGCGTTCCGCGGCGAACGCCGGATGACTCGCGAACTGATGGAGGAGGGGGAGCTTATCGAAATCTTCGGCGACACGCCGCTCGAGGAATGCGCGCGACGCGGTCCGAAGAGGAAGGCGCTTGCCGGCAAGATCGCCAATTCCACCCGAGTTTCCTCGCCGTACGAGATCCTGGGAGCCCTGAGTTACATCTCGAAACGGTTGGCCACGACCCTGCGGAGTTGGCGTTTGAGATCGAACAGTTCCTCGAAAGGCGAATGGAGCAAGTACGCATGAGTGTGAGAGTGGGGAGGCTTGACCATTGGCGGCTTGAGGCGGCCGCGGCGGTCCCTGGCCTATTAACTACGCGGCGACCGTAGCAGCCCGCAGGCGGCCGCGCCAACGTCCGATGCGATGTTGGCTTCAACAGGAGACAGCCGATCACGCGCTCACGACTCGGCTTACTGAAACGGAGAAAAGATATGGCTGATGCAAAGCTGCAAGCCGTGCTTTCGGCTCTTTCGCCGATGGCGAGACAGCTAAATGCGCTACCCTCCAATCAACCGGGGCGAGATGCGAACTTCGTTAGACTAAACACGAATGAGAATCCGTTTCCGTTGCCGATGATGGTGTTGCAAAGTGCGCTGGCGGCCCTCGAACGGCATTATCTGTATCCCGAAGATGACAATCTGAGCTTGCGCGACGCAGCCGCCAGCGCGTATGGCCTCTCCCAGGATCAGGTGGTCGCCGGGAACGGCTCGTCGGAGCTGCTTGGGCTCATCTACAGAGCATTCCTCGACCCGGGAGATAGCGTTGCGATGATATCGCCAGGTTTTTCCTTTAACCGCAAACTGGCCAAGTTGCAGGGTGCCAGATTTCTCGAAATCGAATGGGGCGAGTCTTATTCTCTGCCAATCGAGCAGCTGCTTCTTGGTCCAGCAAAAGATGCAAAATTCATACTGCTGGCCAATCCGAACAATCCAACGGGAACATTCGTTCCGGTGGCTGAAATCGACCGCCTCGTCGCGCAATCGGACCAGTTGATAGTGGTGGATGAAGCGTATGTCGACTTTGCACCCGATGATGCCCTGCGCCTAGTCGATCGTCATCCAAACCTTCTAGTATTGAGAACACTTTCGAAAGGCTTTGCAGCCGCGGGAATTCGCGTCGGTTTCGGCTTTGGTCATCCCGAACTTATTGGGAGGCTACGCAACCTGCAAAATGTCTTTAACATGAACGTGATCGGCCATGCGGTGGGCATTAGTATCCTTTCGCACCGCGCCGACTACGACGAGAACCACAGATATATTAAACATGAAAGACACAGAACGACCACTGCCTTGTCTCAATTGGGCTTTTCTGTCATTCCCTCCCACACAAACTTTTTGCTAGCTCGGGTGCCACCCGGACGAGATGGCAAATGGTGGCAAGCGTCTTTGGATAGGCAGAACATACTTGTAGCCGTCTTTCCCGATGCCGGTTTGGAAAATTTTATCCGCGTCAGCATCGGCACCAGAACCCAAATGGACGCGTTCCTTTCAGCCGCCAGGGACATCATTTCTGGAAGTATGAAGACGCAGAGCTAGGCGGTTAGAATTATTGGCCACACTGCTTGTCACTTGGAAACACCAAGTATCGAAGTCCATATTGTGGGATAAAGATCACAAATAAGCGCAAGACCGTAAAGCGTGTGCCGTCTCGATCCCGTTGATTACGCGTGTTATTGGCGCACGAGTGGAGCACCCGGTGGCCGATGCGAGGCTTATTTCTGGCGATTCGGCCGCGGCTCTGCCGCTGTATTGGGAATGGTTTAGGTTTCTTCATAATCGGTCCTTCGCATTGACATTGAGCGAACAGTAATCTGCGGTCGTCGCCGATCTTCCGTCGATCACCTGCGACAGAACCTCGATCCGCTAAAGATCACGCTCGCTCATCGCCATTGATCCCACCCGCAATCCCCTACGCCAGCAAACGTGGGCAGTATGGCATTCGAACTTGGCAGAAACAGAACTTTTTCAATCTGCGGCACTCTAGCCGCTACAGAGATTCGAAGCGGGAGCCGTGCGGCCATGGTCACCATCCGCCTTGCTACCAAATGGTACAAGCAGAGCCGCGGCTTCGCCGATCGGCAGGTCGACCACCGTGATTCCGCTTGCTGCAAGGAAACGGCGCTCGTTTTTGGTAAGGCCTTCCGCATCAAGTACTGCAAAGTGGGGGCCGTGAGAGCGCTTGATGATCTGTCGAGCGTAGATCCGGAGCATCTGATCGTTGAAGCGGCAGCCAATGAAAAGAAAACCGCGATCTATACGCCGTTCTTTCACCATTCCAGGTATTGGCGTCTGGATATCGATTTCGGTTAGGACTTCCACGTAATCGGAATCGGACACCAGAAAGTTCGAAGCTGGTATAACACTGCCGTACGGCGCATAGAGGACCGTCTTTGGCGCTGCGACGCATTCGACGTCTCTCCCGGACAGATCGTAAGTTTTTGTCCAAATGTCGCCGCCGCCGTTTGCACGCGTGACGCCCTGAATCTCGACGACATCCGTTCGACCGGTCTTCGCGAAAGCCGCACGCATTGTCCCGTCGTACCAACCGTCGACGATAAGGGAGAGCGGCAGCGTTGCGAGCCAGTCGTGGAGGGCGGTCGGCGCCACGGGTGCTCCAAATATTTCTGCCATCCAGGCCTGAAGCGTCCGGCGATGCCGTCGCTGTTCAATAAACTGCGCGACTGACCACATATTGCTGCGTATCCTGGAAGGGGCAGGTGTGCGTTCGTTGAGTGCCGCGGAGACGGCTTCCGGGGTGTCCGGTACAGGTGGTTCCGTGGATTGCAGCCGAAGGAGATCCGGACCGAGATAGGGAACGATCCGATCCGCAGCGAGCGCTTCCTGAAGCAGCCTAAGTCTTTCTTCGGCGTCACCGTTGCGAATGATCAGGAGACGGTCCGAGGTCAAAATTTTATTCATGCTGTTTTCTCTTACCTCTCGTTTGCAGCATCAGTCCTCGTCAGGAATCTTCCTTGCGTGGACGGTGATCGGCAGAGGCGTATCCCGCGATAGCTTGGGCAAGACGAGTCTCCAGCCGTTCCTGAGAGTGATCGTGCCGCCCCACATGTCATCAGCCTCGACATCTACGATCGGCTCTTCGAGATCTTTCTTTGGTACGTAAGCCGACAAGCCGGCGCTCGTTCTGCGAATCATTATCTTCATGTCGCTATTCCTTCGTTGGGGGCCCCGCGATTTCAGCAGCGCCGCAAGCAGCGGCGTTGTCTAGACTCGTCAGTTCACGGGCACGCATGCCGACGATAGTGCCACGTTCGACCCATTCGACGGCATAGATGTAAAACTGCTGGAGAAAGGTGCCGATGTCGCGCACATAGCCTTCGTCGCCCTTCCGCACCAAACTTTCCCCAATTTTTTTGCCAGCATAGGTGCCGTCATTCTTTACGTGAAGTCTGGCCCGCACCCGCTCGCCGGGTGTAAATCGTGGAGGCCTGTGGATTTCGACCTCCTGTTCACGTCCAAGGCCCATGGGCATTCCTCCTTGCAGGATATCATTGAAGGCTTCTCCGCAGGAGCCCCGACCATGCTGAAGGTCAAATCGCAGGTGCGGCGAGGACGCAGGTCTTCGGCACGGGGCAAACCTCCGCGCATTGCTGCGTTTCGAAGGTACCCTTGCATTCGGTGCATTTTTCCGGGTCGATAACGTAGATCTCACCTTTGAACCTGATCGCACCGGAGGGGCATTCGAACTCGCAGGCACCGCACTGGGTGCATTGGGACGCTATGATCCTGAAGGCCATTTTTAAACTCCTGAAGATGTTGGATTAAGAGCGCTCACGCCGTCGCCGCTTGTGGTTCGACGCCAAACTTGGCGGCGTAGAGGGTGCCGATGGCGGTCTCGATGTAGTCATAGCAATAAGCATCCGTTGCCCGAACCCCGGCCTCCATGAGCTTAGTCTTAGGGCACTCCCCGATCTTGGCGCATAGCACGACGTCAATACCGACCAGCGCAGTTATGATGCCGTCGAGGGTGGCTTCCTCGCCCCTGCCTCCGAGGCAATACTGTTCGATCTTGCGATGCCCGACGTAGGTGATGCCTCTCGACGAAGCTTCGTATACTTGGAACTCCTTCGCATGGCCGAAGTGCTCGTTGATGCGACCGCCACCCTTTGTCGCGACCGCGACGTGGAGGGACCCATCGCCGGCTGCTTTGACTGTCTCGATTGCCTCGCTCTTGGCGGTCGCGTGATCGCCGCGTTCGCGGGCGATCACTTCCCGATAGGCCTCGCGCTTACGGGCGTCATAGGTGATCTCTCCGGGAAGCTGGTCGAGTGCGAACTCCTGGCCCCGATCATCCCCAAGCAGGCCGACGGCATCGGCCCTACACTGCCGGCAATGGCGCATTAGCTTTGCGCCGCCTTCGAGACGATCCTGGAGCGCCTTCAATTCGAGCGCCCGCGGGCCGCGCTGTCCGGTCAAGCCGTAGTAGGTGCCATGGGCCGGATCGGAAATAAGCGGCATGACGTTGTGCAGGAACGCCCCCCGCTCCTTGACCCATTTATTTACCTCGACCAGGTGTTCGTCGTTGACACCAGGAATCATCACCGAATTGACTTTGGTGATGATGCCGCACGCGGTCAGCATCTCCAGGCCCACCATTTGCCGCTCGTGCAGAATTCTCGCAGCTTCGATGCCGGTGTAACGACGGTTGCGGTAAAAGATCCAGGGATAGATCTTTGCGCCGATTTCAGGGTCAACCATGTTGATCGTAATTGTCACGTGATCGACATTCATGTCGACAAGTTCGGCGACGTGATCCGGCAGCGCAAGCCCGTTGGTGGAGATGCACAGCTTGATGTCGTGGATCTCCCCCGCAACTCGTTCGAACGTTTCCTTTGTCTTCTTCCAGTCGTAACAGGCATCGCCCGGTCCGGCGACACCCAGCACGGAAAGCTGCGGCACTTCGTTGGCGACGGCAATGACCTTGCGCAGCGCCTGGTCTGGCGTCAACTTTTCCGAGACGACCCCAGGGCGGCTTTCGTTGGCGCAGTCATATTTACGATTGCAATAGTTGCACTGGATATTGCAGGCTGGTGCGACCGCGACATGCATGCGCGCGAAATAATGGTGAGCCTCTTCTGAATAGCAGGGGTGGTTTTTGATCTTCGCCCAGATAGCCTGGTCCACGTCGGCCGGTTTTGTGGACACGCCACATGACGAGGATGTGCAGCCACTCGGTTTCGCGGTCGCCAGCAATTGATCCAAGGATGTCGTGCTGGTCGCACTTTCAAGCGAAATCATCGGTGCGGACATTGAGTGCTCCGTTGCTAGTTGACGTCGCCTTTCAAAACGCAAAAGTCATGCCATCCCAAGGACGGGATTTGCTTCAACAATTTGCATTTGTTGTTCGATTCCGACCGTGTTCGGACACAGATTTGTCGAGCTTCCGACAGTCGACAAAAGAGTTGTCCGTAAGCCACCAAACCAGGCATTGGAAATCGAGAAGGTCCAACATCACCCAGGCGCTTAAAGCTTTTTCACCTCGACGCGATGCTGGCGTAGAGCATAGCCGACCTGACGAGGCGTAAGGCCGAGAATACGAGCCGCTTTGGCCTGAACCCACCCGGCTTTTTCCATCGCCTCGATCAGCCGGTCCCGTTGCGTGAGGCGCGACTCCATTGCTGGACAACCGGAACCGTTCGGATCACAAGCCTTGACGGAAGATACCTCGTCCGACGCACCGATGCTCCCGTCCGACCGCGGCGATGAAGTCGGCATCACATTGCTCCGGGCATGCCTATCGACGGTGATGCCGCCGGGCGACCCGTCGGTTCTTTTCCAGAGGAGCGACGAAAGGCACTGGCTGTTCTTGCAGGCAAAATCAGACGAAACGATCGAGCTTGAACGCGCAAGGGTGGCAGTCCTTCGCACGCAGTTTTCGAGTTCCCGGACGTTACCTGGGAAATAGCATTGCGACATCACCTCGATCGCCGACGACGAAAACGTCAGCTCGCGTTGGTTCTCCTTGTTGAATCGGTCAAGAAGAGCTTTCGCAAGGCGTGGAATATCGCCGGGTCGCTCTCGAAGCGGCGGCAGGACAATTGGAACTACGCTGATGCGGTAATACAGGTCGGCCCTGAATTCGGCGTTTGCAACAGCCATCTCGAGGTTCTTATTCGTGGCGCATATGAGCCGGACGTCGACCGCAAGCGTCTTAGTTCCGCCCACCCTCTCCAGTTCGCCTTCCTGTAGGACGCGCAGCAGTTTGGCTTGAAAGGCGGGCGAAATCTCGCCAATCTCGTCAAGCAGAAGCGTTCCGCCATTTGCCAGTTCGAAGCGTCCGGCGCGCTGCGCGATGGCCCCGGTGAAAGCCCCCTTTTCATGCCCAAACAGCTCCGATTCCAGGACGCCTTCAGGCAGCGCGGCGCAGTTCAATTTGACGAACGGCTTGTTTCGACGAGGGGAAAGTTCATGGATCGCCTGTGCAAAAAATTCCTTGCCGGTGCCGCTTTCGCCCCGCAGAAGCACGGTGGAATTCGTCCTCGCCACCACCGAGACGGTTTCAACCACCTGCTGGAGAGCCGGGCTATCCCCGACAATCCCGCCGATTTTGGCGGGTGGATGTCGGTCCGGCGCGCCCCTTTGCGCGATGATCGGCTTCTCCGGTCTCTCTTGTTCGCCGATAGGTCGCCGACCCTCCAGGTTCAGGAAACGATGAAGCCGGATCGTCCGACTGACCAAATTGGCGACCATGGTCAGAAAGCGAACGTCCTCGTCGGCAGGGAAGGGGGCGGCGTCGTTCCTGACGCGATCGATCGATATTGTGCCAAGTATTTTATTATCGGCTTTTACCGGAACGCCAATAAAAGAAATTGGGACGGTGCCGCTGCTCCAAGGCGGTTGCGGCTCAGCCTGAAATAATTCGGACTTGCTGACATCCTTTATGATGAAGGGCATACCGGTCGTCGCGATATGGTCGATTACGGCCTTCGGTATAACGCCTCGAGCGGCTGATTGAGAGGATGTGGGGATGTCGCCAGTTGCGGCAATCTCGGGCTGACCTTCAGCGTCCAGAACAACGATTGCTCCGTGTCGAATTTGCAGAAAGGAAGAGAGGACGTTCACGACGTTGGCAAGCGTGATCTCTAGCCGGGCGGGGGCAGTCAGTACCTTTGATATCTCGTAGATTCCGCTGCGCTGCGTGCCCGCCTGGCGCATAGGTCCAGCAGGTAGGGCAGATAGGGGTTCCACTCCATCGACCGGTCGGGCGGGCATGTGGGTCATTATATGGCCTTGGTTGTCTAACGTTTCTTATAACCCCTGCTTGCATGTATATATAGTAATTTCTAATGCCCATCCGCAACGCGCACCTCTGCAAGTTTCCGATGCGCCTGTCTGCAAACCCAAGTTGGTTCTAAATCGTGGAGTTGCAAACCTTTATCCGAACTTGAAGAGAACGCCGAAACCGCCTCTCGGATAGTTCCACTCGATATCTCCACTTGCCTCGCAGAGTACGCGGCACGTGCCGCACTCCATGCACCCGTCGGCGATAACCTCCACTTGGCCCTGGTCATTCAATTCGTAGCACTTGGCCGGACAGACACTTGTGAGGGCATACAGATTTACGCTTGGCCAATCGTGTGGACGCACCCTAATATGCGGGCGTCCGGCATCGACCACATATCGATTTTGGTAAAGCTTGTCCTCTACGCGTATGTTCGTCACTGCAACCGTCATCTCATCTCTCCTTTATCGCCACGCGCGCGCCAAGCGGACCGCATCACCAAACAGCCCCCAGCGCGAGCGTGCCTTGATGAAGGTGGCCGTGGTCGCCCGTTCCTTGTCGATCTTCGGGGTGCCGTCGACTCGCACAAAGTTCTGTGCGGCCTGCGACAGCAACCTTGGATAAGTCGTGAAGAAATTGCGGGAATTGGTGTGCAGCAGGGCAGGCATGTCCTTGTATTTCCTCAAGTCTTTGATAACGAAGGACTTTTCAAGCATCGACTTGTAAAGGGAGAGGTTCTCCTTGACCATCGGCTTTTTGCGATTCTTGATCTGGACGATTGCTTCGCCGGCGATCCGCCCCGACGTCATGGCGAGGTTGGACCCCTCGCGGTGCACCGCATTATTAAGTTGTGCCGCGTCGCCGACGACGACCCAGCCGTCACCAAAAAGCTGCGGAATTGCCTTGTAACCACCTTCTGGAATGAGATGCGCCGCATATTCCTTGACTTCCGCTCCTGCGATCAGCGGCTTGACCGACGGATGGCTTTTGAATTTTTCGAGCAGCTCATAAGGACTTTCCATTGTTGCCGCGAATTCGGAGACAAGGCAGCCAATGCCGATCGAGATCGATTCTTTGTTGGTGTAGAGGAAGGCAAGCCCGGCCATGTTGCGAGAGATCGTGCCAACTGCCTCGATGACGCAGCCTTCATTGGCCTTGAGGCCGAACCGCTGGTCAATTACCTCTTCGGCCAGGAAATGCATTTCCTTGACGGCGAGCGCGACAGTTTCCGGTTTTGGCGTGTCACGCAATCCAGCACGCGTGCCGAGCAGCCCATTGACGCCCTCTGCGAGAACGACCACGTCAGCAAGAATCACGTCGCCGGCGCGGTCGGTGCGAACGCCAATCACCTTGCCCTTTGGATCACGAACGAGTTCCGTCACGGTCGTCTCGCATAGAAGCGTCGCTCCGGCCTCGCGCACCTTGCGTGAAAACCATTTGTCGAATTGGGCGCGAATGACCGTGTAGCGATTGTGTCTCGACTCGTTGAAGTCGTCCGACCGGTATTGCATACCGATGTGGGACGAGTCGTCCATCATCCAGAAGCGCTGCTCGACTAAGTGCCGCTCCAGAGGCGCATCATCCCGGAAGTCCGGCAGGATTTTCTCCAGCATGTCCGCGTACATGATGGCGCCCTGCACATTCTTGGAGCCCGGATACTCGCCACGCTCCAACTGCAGCACCTTCATGCCGCGGCTCGACATCGTGTAAGCAGCTGCGTTTCCGGCCATGCCGGCCCCGATAACTATGGCGTCGAAGTTTTCCTCAGTCATGGGGCGCCCTCAGTTTGCAAGCTTATCGCGACTGTGCGGCGACAGTCGATGGGTGAAGAGTTCCGTCAATGACGGCAGTAAACGGATCGCATCGGTGACGACGCCGAGGTGGGCGAAATCAAAAATCGGCGCGTTAGGATCGGTGTTAATGGCTAAAATAAGATCAGCTCCCTCGACGCCAACGCGATGCTGGATGGCGCCGGAAATGCCAGCCGCTATGTAAAGCTTCGGCCGGATAGTTTTGCCAGTTTGGCCGATCTGCCGATCAGCAGGCATCCAGCCCTTTTGGACGAGGGGGCGCGAACAGCCATAATCGGCCCCGATCGTCCGCGCGAGTTTCTTCATAAGCTTCACGTTCTCCACCGCCCCGAGACCGAGGCCTCCAGCAACCACGACGTCCGCATAGGCGAGATTCGCCGTCGCCGACTGGCCATCGGACAAGAAACCGAGGACCTTAGTGACGATCTCTTCCTCGATCATCGACACTTTGTGTTGAATGACGCGTCCGATCTTATTATTCCCGCGCGGCGGCATGGCCATGACCCTCGGCCGGACCGTTGCCATCTGCGGCCGGCAGTTGAGCGTGTAGATCGTGCAAAGCAAGGAGCCGCCGAAAGTCGGCCGGGTCGCCGCAAGCGAGCCGTCCGCATCCACATCAAGTTCGGTGCAATCCGCCGTGAGCCCTGTCAACAAGGTCGTCGCCACGGAACCGGCAAGGTCGCGCCCGAGCGTCGTTGCCCCTAAAAGAAGGATTTCCGGTTTGTAGTTAGTAACCAGATCCGTCAATGCTTTGGTGAAAGGCTCATTTCGGTAGTCGGCGAGCAGTGGGGCCTCGACGAGGTAGGCCAGGTCGGCACCATAAGCAAAAGCCTCGGCGATGGCAAACCACGTGGCCTCTCCCGGTGGTCCGAGAACGACGCCGGCAAGCTGGACGCCCAGCTTGTCGGCGAGCTTGCGGCCTTCGCCGAGCAGCTCGAAGGAGACGGGATGGACCTGATCGCGCTCCAGCTCGATGAAGACCCAAACGTGCCGATGGTCCTTAAACTGAAGGGGCAGCTCTTTCTTCATGGCGGCACGGCCAGCGGCTGGAGGAGGGCTCTCTCGATTCGTGCTCAACATCGTCGCTCCTTGCCTTCACGCTTCGCCGTCAAAGGCGAGTTCGCTTTCGAGCGCCGGCTGGCGCAAAAAGATCCCAGCGATCAACTCCTCGGCGAGATCGCGCGGCGTTTTTTCCGCGGTGTCGATCTGCTCCGCCTTTTCCGCCCGCTCAGGAGGGGCAAAGACCCTCTTAACGACGGTTGGCGAGCCACGCAGGCCGCACTTGGTGAGGTCCTCTATGCCAGCGTCGGCCGCATTCCACTTCACGATCTGGCTGCGCGCGGCCCGTAGCGCGTCGTCGAGCGAGCCGCGGCGGATTTCGTTTGTGCCTTCGAGCATTGTAATTAGACAAGGGAGCTTGCTCATCAGCGTCTGCGTGCCCCCTTCCGAGCGGCGCTCCACCGTAATCTCGCGCCCATTGATGTCGACAGAGACGATTTTGGCAACATAGGTGAGCTGCAGGAGGTCGAGGCGCTTGGCGATGCCAGGCCCAACCTGGGCGGTATCGCCGTCGATGGTCTGTTTGCCCGTAAAGACGATATCGGGCGTACCGAAGGCCTCTCCGATCTTCGCGATGGCTCGCGAAAGAGCAAACGAGGTCGCCAGAGTGTCGGAGCCGGCAAAATGACGGTCGGTCAAGAGTACGGCGCGGTCGGCGCCGTAGGTGAGCGCCTTGCGCAACGCGTCCTCTGCCATGGGCGGCCCCATGGTGAGCACGGTCACCTCGCCGCCATGGCGGTCGCGCAACTGGAGCGCCTCTTCAAGGGCGAACAGATCATAGGGGTTGATGATGGTTGGCACCCCCTGACGCATGATTGTGTTCGTCACCGGATGCACTCTTATTTGTGCAGAGTCCGGTACCTGTTTGATACAGATAACTATGTGCATGGCGGTTTCTTACTCCCTCCCTCTATGGGTGGCGGGCTTGCAGTACATATGCTTGCGTGCATCATTCGTGCCAACCGTTTGGCGTTCGCTATCTCATTGAAATGGCTTTGATTCCGACGTTGCTAGCATTTGACTGAATTGTAAGCTTCCCTACATTGTCGTGTCGCAACCGTGCTCATTCCTTTTCGAACGGCTTCAGGAAGGAGTCCAACGGGACAACGGTGCGGCCGGGTGTGACAGGTCTGTCCGGATTGTGGTCCTTGAGCACCTTGAAGACCCGGTGCGAGAGCGGCGCGGAGGTCGCGAAATCACAGTAGGCCCTTTCCAGTATGGCACGGGCACGAGCAGCGATTACCCGGTCAGGGAGATGGGAGAAGTCCTCTGCCGCGAGGTATTGGCCCATACGCTTCATGATATGGAGTCGCGAGACATCGAGAACCTTCGGGTCATAGGGGACCCCTAGGGCTGCGAAGAACTCCTCCGCAGCCGAGAGACATTTCAGCCGATTGAGGATGTCTTTGACATCGACGGGACTGCTGTCAGCGGAGCAACGGCACATAAGATTCCCCCTGGTCGTGAGCGGTGATCGCGAGACCGTTCTCCCGTAGCTTAAGCTGCAACGTACGGAATGCGTGGTTCGACGCGGCTAGGCGCAAGGCAGTCGCGTTGCAACTGAAGTCGGCATAGGCTGGTGGTCGAGTGCTATCCACCGATGGTGTCGAGAGATTGATTAAGATGATATGGCGCTGGGCCCCCTCCATGAACACGCATGGGCGGTGAACCGGCGATCTATGTGACTGAGAGCCCCGGCTTTTACCTGATCGTTCATACGATGCCGGTGCCGTCATGCAGGTCGTATCGGTGAAAAGGAATTGCCGTTTCATGAGCGTGCCTGCTCCTACTCCCCTGAACGAACCCGGCTGCTCGTGTCGGCCACGTGGCCGGAACGGGATTGGCTCCGGAGCCTTTCAACGATGCCCGGTAAAACTTCGAGCACCCGGTCGACATCCTCGTCACAGTTATCGCGCGAGAACGAGAAGCGGATTGTTCCGTGCGCCATAGCATGAGGGATATCCATTGCCCTCAAGACATGGCTCGGCTCCAGCGAACCGGAGGAGCAAGCAGAGCCGGAAGAGCAGGCGATGCCATAGCGGTTGAGAAGAAGGAGCATACTGTCTCCTTCGAGACGTTGAAAGGCGATGTTCGCAGTGTTCGGCAACCTCTTAAGCCTATCGCCGGTTACGAAGGCGCCTGGAACACGCTGGACAATGCCGTTCTCCAATCGATCTCGGAGCGACTTTAATCGGGTCCTCTCGTCGTCTATTGATTCCAGGGCGAGTTCGGCAGCCTTGCCTAAACCTACAATCCCGGCCGTATTTTCTGTCCCTGCGCGTCGGTCGCGCTCCTGATGACCTCCCTTGATCAGTGAGGAGAAAGATAAGCCCCGCCTGAGATAGAGTGCACCAATGCCTTTTGGTCCATGGAATTTGTGTCCGGACAACGAAAGCATGTCGATTGCAGTAGGTTGGAGGTCCATTGGAACCTTGCCGACCGCCTGGACCGCGTCGGTGTGGAAAAGTGCACCGATTCTCTTGGCCATCTCGGCAAGCTTAGCGACCGGGAAAATGGTTCCCGTCTCGTTGTTCGCCCACATGATCGAAGCAATCGCTACACGATGAGTGAGGGCGGTCTCATAGGCGTCAAGATCGAGACGTCCATGTCGATCCACTGGGATCCTGTGTACCTTAATGCCGCGCGTCTTCTCCAGATGGCCGCAGAGTGTCAGCACCGCTGAATGCTCGACTGCGGAAGTCACGATCTCTGTGCGCTCAGGCATCACCTCCAGCGCCGAAAGGATCGCCGCATTGTCGCTTTCCGTCCCCCCCGAGGTGAACACGATCTCATGATCGAACTCGGCGCCGATCAGCGCTTGCAATTGCCGGCGCGCCTTCCTCACCGCCTCGCGGATGGAGGAGCCAAAAGCGTGCGTCGACGAAGGGTTTCCAAACTGATCCGCAAAGAACGGCAGCATGGCTTCAACCACTTCAGGATCGACTCTGGTCGTTGCATTATTGTCGAGATAGATCGCTCTCATGGGTGGATCTCGACTGAGGGGAAGCGGTGACAATGCTGCGGCGTCTTGCACATGCTGTTGTTTGATAGCCTCGGGCAAGCAGCGCGGGGTGGAGTCGTGCGATGGCGCGTCACGCGATCTTGTTGGCATCGATAACGTCGCATAGCCGCCATCAGTAGGAAGGGAAGAACGTTGTGCGCTCGCGCCTTTTCCAACGGTTGGATTCGCCGCGGCTGCTTAACTAGATGGGTCGCCAGCTTAGCTTGTCGCTGAGAACTGAACTGTTGCAGGCTGCGGCGATTTTTAGACCCTGTCCTACGCGATTGCCGGCTACAACATCCATTTCGACCCTGCCAATTTCTCCAGGCCTCAGATTTCTGTTGTGACGGTCTGATCGTCCTCCTCTGCCGGAACGAGGCTTTCGACGACCAGTATTGTATAAACCGCTGACACGTCTTCGACGGCTTGAACGAGTGTCGTCCGTCTACTGCCAGATCTAGCGAAGTGAGCGACTTGGTCATGAAATCAAGCCTCTTGACACGCACGCGTCTTCGCTCACCTTTCCTCGGCGCGGAACTGCTTGCAGAGGGGGCGTCTCCTTTGGAATCCTGGCCCGGATGCCCGCCAAAAAATTTTGCTGCCTCAGGATAATCCGTTGATGAGCAGACCTTTCTCTCCGGCAGCAAACCGCTTAAAAAGCCTGCTGTCTCCTGACGGACGGTTTGAGGCGCTTCGGCGGGCTTTAGGGTTATGAGTTCGGCCAGCGCTGGCGAGAAGGCGGTCGCTGGGTTGGAACGCAAGGACGACGGCGTCACCAGAAACGCTTCCACCGTTGGATCGACTCCAATTATCAATTCAGGCCCTCTACCGTAGGAAACTGCCCCGGTCTCGCTGAGGGGATTTTCCTGCACGCCGTCGTTCTTCGGATTGAAAAAGGAAACCATGACCTTTTCGCAATAATTCCGCATGGCTCTCTCGCTTTCTCGGTGATCAGCCGAAGGATTTGCCGCAAGTGCAGTTCTGGTGCGCATTGGGATTGTCGAAGACAAAACCGGAGGTTTCTGGTCCCGTCACGAAGTCGATCGTCATGCCGTTGATGTGTGCTTGCGAGTCTGCGTCAACGAACACCTTGACCCCATTTGTTTCGATCACCGCGTCGCCCTGGCCCTGGACGCTTTCTAGCCCCACCAGGTATTTGTAGCCGGCGCATCCACCTGCCTCGACCGCGATGCGAAAGCCTTCCGCCTGCTCGGCTCGGGAAAGCGTTACGTTCATGATGGCGGCGGCATTCTCTGTGAGCTTGATCATGGGATGATTCCTTTTTGTTCGATGGCGCATTTTCGGATTACCGTGCATGCGTCGTGCCAAGCGGTGAGGAAGGCCAAGAGTTCGATCAGCCCGCGTGTTGTATTCCTGCGTCGTCGAACATCGGAGATCTCGAAAGCGCGCCAACTCCAGAACGTCTGCCCGCGTATCTCCGTCTATCATTTTCGGTTGAGGCTCTCGTTGCCGCCGCACCGAAATCCCAGCGGTTCGGCGAAAATGAATGGGAGGCGACAACTGCTTCTAGATTTGTCGCTTGCGCGACATAAAAATTCTGCACGAGTTTTCGTGATTAACCGCTTAGCCCCTAAGCGCTTGGGCTATGGAACAGACATCTAATCTTTTCTGGAACGTCAGCTTAAGCGGCCGGAACAACTTTTGAAGCTCCCGTGACGAGGCTGCGGTCGCCAGCCCATATGAAGTCGATCCTCCATGGAGAGGACTAAGCACAATGTCACATGTGCCTCAGTTCCGCGGTTTTTGGGAAAAGGGCATCACCTACGGTACAAAGGACTTATCCCTCCGCGGCCGCCAGTACAAACCGTTTCTCCCGCCGGCGTTGCGCGGACGAGGGGATGTTCATCGCCTCGCGATATTTGGCGACTGTGCGGCGAGCAATGTCGACGCCTGTTTCCTTGAGCTTGGCAACGATGCCATCGTCGGACAGCACATCATGGAGCGTCTCTGCGGCAATAAGTGCCCTTATCTGATGGCGCACAGCTTCGGCCGAGTGCGCGTCACCGCCTTGTGAGGACGGGATCGCGACGGTGAAAAAATACTTGAGCTCGAACACGCCGCGGGGCGTGAGAATGTATTTGTTCGACGTTACCCGACTTACAGTGGACTCGTGCATGTCGATCGCGTCAGCGATGGTCTTAAGATTGAGAGGGCGAAGATGAGCAATGCCATCTTCCAAAAAGACATCCTGGTGGCGCACGATTTCGGTCGCCACCTTAAGGATCGTCGTGGCGCGCTGATCGAGACTCCGAACCAACCAGCTCGCGCTCTGGAAGCATTCGTTCAGGAATGACTGATCTTTCGAGCTTTGGGCGGTTAGGCGAGTAACTTGCGCAAAATAGGTTTGGTTGATCAGTACCTTGGGCAAAATCTCCCGATTAAGCTCGACGTGCCATCCGCCTCCCGGCGAGGGTAGGACGAAGACGTCGGGTATGATGGATTCCGACCTTGCGGACTGGAACTGGTTTCCAGGCTTTGGGTCAAGTGCACGAATTTCGTTCAACATATCGAGAAGGTCGTCTTCATCGACCCGGCAACGTCGCTTCAGTGCTCGAAAATCGCGTCGCGCAAGCAACTCGAGATTTGCGACCAGAGCTGCCATGGCCGGGTCGAACCGGTCTCGTTGGCGCAACTGAATCTCGAGGCATTCGCCCAGACTTCGCGCAAATATGCCCGGCGGGTCAAATAGCTGCAAAGCCTCAAGAACCCGCTTCACTCCAGCCTCAGGGCTATTTAGCCTCTCTGCTAGCTCCAGAAGGTTCACTTGCAGATACCCAGTGTCATCCAGATGGTCGGCAAGCGCGCCAGCAATCAGCCGCTCCTGGGGTGTGAAGGCAGTGAGGGCGATCTGATGGGCGACATGTTCGTGCAATGTCTCAGTTGAGGCGGCGAACTCATCCAGGGAAGGCCTTTCCCCCGGCGAAAGGTTGCCTGTGTCACGGATTGATTTCCAGGGACTAGACAGCTCAGGCATGTCCGTCCTGGCCGGTCCATCAACGTGGTCTTCGCGTGCGCTGATATTTGGATCATCCGCCGCAGTTGGCGATACGCCAGAAGCCCCGCCGTCATTCGACGCCAGGTCGAGAAATGGGTTCTTCTCGATTTCCTGTTCCACGAACTGATTCAGTTCGGTGTGCGCCAGCTGCAGCAAGCGAATAGACGCGATGAGCTGGGGCGTAATAACCAGCGATTGCTGCTGACGCTGATGAAGGCTTGTAAAGGACTTCATGGTTCGAGCAAAACTCCTATCATTCGGCGCAGGTGTGCACGACAAGTCGTAGCTGCTGGTCGTTGGCTTCAATGCTCATACGAAGGCTGGGGCCTTAAGGCATTTCAAAATGTTTTGCGGCGAAGAAACGCCATACGGATCGGTCGCGCAGTTGTCGCCAAAGCCTTCTTCCTCGAACCACCCCTCCACGACGCCATTATTGATCACGGCAGCGTAGCGCCAGGAGCGCAGACCGAAACCGAGATTGTCCTTGGCGACGAGCATACCCATTTTCCGAGTGAATTCTCCCGAACCGTCCGGGATAAGCTTGACATTTTTCAACCCCTGAGACTTGCCCCAAGCATTCATGACGAAGGCATCGTTGACGGAGAGACAGTAGATGTCGTCAATGCCATTCTTCTTAAACTCGACATAAAGACTTTCGAAATCAGGCAGTTGGAAGGTGGAGCAGATTGGCGTGAAGGCGCCCGGCAGCGAAAAAAGGATTACCCGCTTACCGCTGAAATAGTCGTCGGTCGTCTTGTCTTCCCAGCGGTAGGGGTTGGGACCGGATATAGACTCGTCGCGAACCCGCGTGCGAAAGGTGACAATAGGGACCTGCTTTTCCATGGTCATCAATGAAGCTCCTCTAGGAAAATTTATTTGCGGCCTCTCAGTCACGGCTAACACGAATCCGACCTCGGCCCACACGCCAGGGCAAGCAAGCGTCATGCCATTTGGCCTGAAGGAGATGGACTTGCGGTCAGCACAGGGCCTTCGTCGCCGCACTCGTGCGCTGCTCGTGCGGGCGAGCGAATTGTGAAGCCGTTGTGCCGCGCTGACGGCCGGGCGCTGTTTCGGCTACTTCCGACCGCATCTCGATCAAGGTTTCTCTGCCGCCTTTTAGAACCTTAGCATACTGCCCGCCAGTCCGGTCGCGGCGGGAAGGCGCGGGTCACGAGGTTTGAGGTTCTGCTCGTGCGTATGTCTACCCGCGCACGTTTTCTTGTTTGAAACTGCACAAGAAAGTTTGAGGTCCGACAAAAAGGGGGCGCCAGGCTCGGACCGCGCATCGAAAAATGGTGAAACGCAAACGGCTCCGATAATTTCGTCACAGAAGACGACGATGGCGGATATCCGCAGGTTGGGGGCGTGAAGAGCTCGCAGCCGCCAATATCGATCGGCTGATGCCGACCGGCACCCGGGTCGCGCTATGTAGCCTTTGGCCTACGAGCATTTGTTGCTCGGCTGACGTCGCCGCGGAGCTGATATTTTGTTCCTCTCACCGCTCACCGCTCAGCTCGCTGGCGACCTGCTGGGCGCCCGGCGCCGATGGCGACGCCACCCACCTGCCCGGCGGCTATCCCGAGCTGCAAGCCGGCGGCTCCGGGACTAGAAGTTTTCTCGCCCGGAATGCTCGATGTGGTAGCGCCCGGCACGTCCGTCTGCATCCCGACAATGCCGCCTAGTTCTTTACGCTGGCGCGCCAGGCTGGCCTTTCCAATACGCGGGTGGTAATTACCCGCTGATTTTCTTTGCGAGCGCATCCATGTCGGGCACGGTGATATGCCGGATGTTCTCGATGCGGATGACGCCCTCTTTGCGAAGCCGGGTCAACTGGCGGCTGACGGTTTCGATCGTCAGCCCGAGAAAGTCGGCAATCTCGGCACGCGATAGCGGCAGATCGAAGGCAGTGCTCGTCGCCGTCTCGGCGTGGGCGGCAATGAGGTGGAGCAGGCTTGCGACCTTCTCCTCGGCGGTCCGCCGGCCGAGCGTCAGCATCCATTCGCGCGCGGCATCCAGCTCATTCAGCGCCTGAGCGTGCAGGCTACGCTGCAATTCCCTAGTCTCCAATATCATGCGTTCGAGCAAATTGCGGGGGAACACGCAGATCTCCGCATCGGTCGCGGCCTCGGCCGACAGCGTGCTTTCGCGCACGAAGGGGCGGCCGACGAAATCGGGGGCGAATTGCAGGCCAACGATCTGCTGGCGCCCGTCCGACATCACCTTGCAGAGCTTCACCACGCCGCGCGTGATGTTCGAATAGAAAGAGTTTTCCGATCCTTGTGCAATGATCTCGCAGCCTGCGTCGACCTTGCGGCGCAGCGAGTGGCGGCCAAGTTCGCTAAGCTGGCCAGCCGACAAGGCGCCGCAAACGACGCCGTGCCGCGCCTGGCAGGAACGGCAAGCGACGGAAGTGCCAATCACGAGAACCTCACTGCGTGCGACGTCCATGTCCTGATCCCTTCGAAAACCGCCTATGCCGGACATGCCCGAGACGACCACGCGGCCGTTGCGACTTCGGCTATCCCTATTTCTTCCAGCGCGTCTTTGATGGCTATCAATTTCATCGGGATTGCGATTTGATCCAGATCAAATCTCCGTACCCACGCTCTTGCCGTGCCAGGCAGGGTAGTTTGTGGATTTGTTTCGGACGGCATTTTCGGCCCGCCGCTTGAGCGGGCTTTCTGCGGCCATCGCCTTCCGTCTCGGCGGACGGTAGGCCACCATACCCATTGCTGTCAGGCAACACCCAATCGGCAGATTGCCGCCGACTCTTAGGGTGGTGTCGTCGGGCTGGTAGAACTGACATTCAGGACAAAGGAGTAGCACGCTTCGAGCTGTTCCCGGAATTCCGCCGCTAGCTCGATGCCACAATTCAAAGCTACCCACCCTCAAGCTATCCCACTGCATCGCAGTACATCAGGACATTCGTTACTCGTCGCGCTGTCTCTGGCCCCCGGCTGTGGTGGCTGGAAAAAAGTCGCACCTGAATAGATGGCATCCGGCACCTGATGTCGGGTTTTGTTAGATACGCGACACGGCCTTGATCAGCCAATCTTTAGTTCTGCCTTGAGCCAAAGCGCTGAAAGGCAATTGAAAAATTTCTTTCCGGCCAAATCAATCAAATTGGCATGAACTTTGAAGTTCTTCTTGCGGGGCGGCAAGGACTGTCGGCCGGTTTCTTTGGTGACCGCCATGGAGCGGAGGAAATCAAAATGCATCTGTGCTCAGAACGCATTTACCGGAAGAGAGGTACCCGTGAAAATCCGATGTCGACCGGAAGGGCGGGCGAGGCATCCAAGAAATTTCGACTTCGGCCAACAAAGCAGCGTGGATTTCGAGCCGCACGGCGATCTGATCGCTGCATCGCATGTCATTGGCGCCTCGCGCTGCTGAGATTGGAAATCTGGCGCTCAACGATTTTGCTCGCTCCCTCTCCGAGGAGAATTCGTTCTCGGCGAAGGGGCTTTGATGACAGGAGAAAAGCAGTGGCTACCATTAGGGTTCCAGAACATGTCCCTCCCGAAATGGTGAAGGACTTCAGCCTGTTCACGTCGCCCGGCATGGAGCGCATGCCAAATGGGGATCCGCACGCAGCTGTCGCTTGCCTCCATAATGGACCGAGAATCTTTTATTCTCCCTGCAATACGCGCGATGGCCGAGGTACCTGGGTCATCGTTCGCGCTCAGGACCAACGCAAATTGCTGCAGGACACCGGAACCTTTTCCAGCCATCGGAGCCTTTTCGCCTCGGCGCTTGGCGAAAACTGGCCGCTGATCCCGCTTGAACTCGACCCCCCGGCTCACAGCGTGTTTCGCTCACTTCTCAATCCGCTGCTTTCGCCCAGGCGGATAATGGAGCTCGAACCGGCGGTCCGTGATCGGGCGATTGCGTTGATTTCCAAGATTTCCGCGTCGAGCACAAGCTGCGACATCTTGACGGACTTCGCCTTTCCTTTTGCGGTTAGTATCTTCCTCCGTTTGCTCGGCTTATCCGATGAGCGCCTCAATACATTCGTGGGCTGGGGGAAGGACCTGCTCCACGGCGACGGCATCAGACGAACCGCAGCCGCCCGAACAATTTTGGCGTTCATCGATGAACTTGCAGCGATGCGCCGCAAAGAACCGGCCGACGATTTCATGACCTTCGTCGTGCAGGCAAAGGTCGACGGCCGCCTGTTGAGAGACCAGGAAATCCATGGAATAGGCGTGCTTCTATTCGTCGCGGGACTGGACACCGTGGCAACGGCGATCGGCTTTGACCTGGCCTATCTCGCGCGCAATCCGACAGAACAGGAATTGCTGCGGAGCAAACCGGATCGAATTGTGCTCGCAGCCGAAGAACTGCTTCGCGCCTATTCGACCGTGCAGATGATCCGTGTGGCGACGAAAGATATCAATTTCGAAGGCGCGCCGATCCGTAAGGGGGACTACATTTCCTGCGCCACGATGATTGCCAATCGTGATCCGGTGGAATTCGAAAATCCGAACACGATCGATTTGGCACGAGAAGACAATCGCCACACCGCTTTTGCGTACGGTCCCCATCGCTGTCTTGGATCACACCTTGCCCGGCGAGAGATCGTCATCGGCCTGGAGGAGTGGCTGTCGCGCATCCCTGACTTCCGTATCAAGGATGGTACGGCGCCCATCACCTATGGGGGCCACGTGTTTGGAATGGAGAATCTGATCCTGGACTGGTCCTGATAATTGAGAGGAGGAAAGACATGGAGTACCGTATGCGCGTCATAGTGCACACTTCCAAATGCCAAGGTCATGCAAGATGCTGGGCCCAAGCGCCCGAAATATTCAATCTTGACGACGAGGGATACATACTGCCCGGTGCAATCGATGTCGAGGAGAGGGACGAACTGTTCGCGTCGCGAGGCGCTCGATCCTGCCCTGAACGTGCGCTGGAGATAGATTGCGTTTCGGATGCGTTGCTCGATCGCCTTTTGTTCAACCAACATTGTGGGGGTTGAAACGCAACGCAACTGGTGCATGACGGCGCCGTCGCTGTCCAAACACCTTACCCGCAGCTCTCCCATTGATGTCTACTTCTAAGGGCAGTTGTTTACATGCATGCCTAAGCAGAGGGAGGGTTTTTCCTTACGTCAGCCGAGCAGTTGAAAGCTGGCTGCGTCACTGGATGGGTAAGCGCCCCGATATCAGATGTGCGACAAGCGATGAAACACAAAAAAATTACCGAATTGCTCGACCGCGAGGCGCTCCGCGACTGCCTCTATCGGTATTGCCGCGGGATAGACCGCGCCGATGAAAGGGCGCTGCGCAGTTCCTACTGGCCCGATGCACGTGACAATCACGGGACCTATTCCGGTTCGGCCGAGGGCTTCATCGAGTTCGCCCTTGGTGTCTTCAAGACGGGACCGCGCAACATCCATCAAATCACGAACATTCTGATTGAGTTCAAAGCCGACTGATAATGCTTTCATCGAAGCGTTCAATGGCCGCTTCCGTGCAGAATGCCTGAACCAGCATTGGTTCCTGACCCTTGCGGATGCCCGCGAAAAGATGGAGGATTGGCGTAGATACTACAATGAGGAAAGACCTCATGGTGCGATCGGCAACAAGGCGCCGATCTCGTTGGTGAATTCGGGAGGCGCAACCAGCCCGCCTCCCTGAATGAAGCCGGAAAACTCTAGCATCCGGTGGTCCAACGTTTGGGAGCGGTTCAGAAATTCTCAGTGGCAGGTCAGACGCCGGATGAAAATTCGGTGACAGGTCATTTGAAGGCCAACCACCTACCTTCCTGCCGAACACTGGCAGACCAGAAAACAAGGGGCGCAGCCAATACACGTCGCTTGATCAGTGCTTGTGAGATACGCCGGAGCCAAAGAGGAGCCGTAGTGAGTAGTGAACGCACTGTCATGCAGGTTCCTCCATGTCGCCCCCCCCCCCCGCGCCAAGAACGCTAGGGCACACCCCCGGATTGCTTGATTGCTGGGCAGATTAGCGAAGAATTCCGCCCTATATGAGCCGTTTCAACCGCACTTAAACGCGCGCTACATCTGAATAGGTCTTAATTGTTGTTAAGCCATTATCGACCAGGCCAGTTCCCGCCTCGGCGAGCTTTTGGAGGTTGTCGAAGCCAAATCGATGTACGTCGCGGAGCGTCTTCGAGAGTACTACGAGCCGCCCCGCCGTGAGTAATATCCGACCGAATCCCTCATGGTTCACAGTCAACACCGGTGACGCCATCAGTCCGGACTGCTCCTCTATAGCAAGTGCTACGGCGGCATAGAAGATCTCAAGCCGCCACTGCACCTCTAGGTCAGGTCCCCCGATGAGAGGAATCGCCCTACGCTGCTGCCTCGTCACGATGAAATCACAGAGCAAATCGGTGTCCGATTTCTCTTGCCACAATTCAAAGGTGTCTTGAGCACGCATCAGACGCAAGAGGCACTTAATGAAAGGCGTGGCGAGAGCATCTTTCTCATCTAATCGAGCATTGTTGGGGACAGGGGTGACGTTTGACATCAGTTAAAATCCTCCTGAGTGTTGGATGCGGTTTGACTAAGGGCCACACCCGCTTCCGGTAACACCATCCCTTAAAATGGTGCGGCAGATGGGACCTGTGGCGACGCAACTTGGCCCGGACGAATGACATGGCCCCTCGAAACGGGGCGGCCGCAACAACAACGGCAAGCGGCGGGCAACGCTGGCGGGCTTGACGAAAAGCGCTTCACAAGCGAGATTCCCGTCGCGATAGTCCAGTGGCGGTAGGTTTCGCCGCGAACTCCACCCTCAACCAACCTATTCGCCGCCAGGTGTAAAACCGTGTCTCGGGCTTTCGAATTGAGGATCAGGCGGGGGGTGGAATCAGCTTTTCGAGGTCGACAAGGACAGTGAGAGTATCTTGAGAGGCCGTGTACTTGCCGATACCCCCTTTTCCGTGCGAACTGATGCAGACCTGCCATGTATTTTCCCTTCAAGGTTCAAATCGACTTCGACCGGACGCCACACGTTCCACCAGGCGATTGCCCGCCGCGTAGTTCTGGGAGTTCAAGACTCATGCCAGTCTCCTCCGCTGAGGTTCGGAACACGGCATCTGTATTGTTTCCAGCTTCTTAGCTAGCCCATGAAGAATTGATCGAGGACAACGTTGTCGTGAACCGGACAAGACGCGGTGGGGATCGAAGAAATGGCATCCCGGTGCAGCGGCGGAAGCCTATTCTCCGGCCACGTCAGCAACAAATGACACCCGCCGAAGCCGCTCCGCTCTCAATTCGCGGATTGGGCGCAATGTCCGGCCGCTTGCCGAGGTGCAGCCGGTCGATCTTCTTTGCTTGGCGATCACAGCGCCTCCCAGTGATGGACTCCGAGACCCGCATGCATCACTGGCTGGAGCTCCCTTCCTCGACAGTTAGCGCCGTCATTTGGGGGAATGCCGCGGGCAAATGGAATGCGGCATAGGCCCCCGCGACGCCGGCGACAGCTCAACAACGCTCTGAATTTCCACAGTGAACGGCTGTTAGACGTAGCCGGCAAAGGGGAAGCTCACGAAGATCAGATGGCCCTTCAGGGCCGGGTCCTGGTCCGATGCCCACCGGATCGACCGGCCGCAAGGTTTTAGGACCGTTTCAACAACCAGCCCCTGGGCGCCTCGGCGGCGTGTATCTTAAGTTGCCGGCGTGCGTCGGCCGCGTTCACTCTCTATCCGCACCAGAACACGGCACCCGGGGGATCATGCTGCCGGCACGACCTAGCTGGCCGGTACCGTCGGCGCCGGCAAGAGGATGACTGTGGCAGCGGCCGTCATGGAGCAGTGCTGCCTCGGTGTGACCGCTGAGGCGATACTCGCTGTTTCCGGTCATTGCTTAGCACAGGCCGGAAAAGCGTTTCTGGTACCTTAGCGAACGCTCGCGATTTTAGCAGGGACAACGGGACCTGGCGGCAAGCGGACCCCAAACAAGTGCGAAGCAAACCGAATCTTTGGCAACCTCAAAGAGGGTGGAGTCGATACCCTGGGGGTCAAGCGCCCGCGTCGTCGCGGAGCATTGGGCGCGAGGGGTTTGCGGATTCTCGATACGTGATTGGCACATCAGTCGGACCTCAGCCGATCTTCGTGCAAAAGGATCCTTTAAAAATGGGCCCCTTAACGCGTGCCTTGGCATGCTTGCTTGCTGACGAAGTTTAGGTTGAGAATTGAACACCGCTAGTTATTCGCAGGATTGCTCGGCAAACGAACGAGGCGGGGTGGCGTTCCAAGCATGAGCTGGGACAGATAGGGAATGTCGCGCACGCTCCAGCGAACTGCTAGTGCTACGGCAATGATCATCGTCCCGAGAATTCCCGCCGCGCCAGACCTCATTGTGGGAGCCCATTGTTCTCCGTATTGTATCAAATCCATGAGACGGAATACCGTAGCCTGCACCAGGTACAACACGAGCGTGCTCTGCCCCACTTCCACGGCGATAAAGCGAACCACCCGGTTCGAGCGTCCAATTTTCCAGGATTGAAGCAGAATCTCGATCATCACTGCAGAGGCCACTGTCGAGCCAAAAAACATCAGAAGGATATCTTTTGCCGACTGCAGATCCTGGATTAAGGCGAGATTGTTGTAGACATAGGTGTCCTCGCGCCACGCCATGAAGCACAAGCTAGCCGCGATAGAGGCGGACATCATCAGGAGTGGCTTATGATACCGCATTATGCTCGTCCACCAATCTCTCGACTGCGCAAATGAAAATCCCATGCAGAAAAAGGGATAGGTGTACTTTATGAGAGGGAATATAGAAAACGTCACGGGGGCAACTGCGACCAGTATGGATGAGACAAGCAAAGAGCGTGCCGACCCGGAGTTGAAGATCGAAATAAGTTTGACCAAAAGAAAAGAAGCAAACGCAGCCCAGATGAACCAGTATGTGCCGACGAAATCGTGCATGAATTGCAACAGGTTGCCAGGTGCGTCCGGCGGCCGGGGAAACATGAGCAATTTGACTGCCTCCAAAAGGGTGCACCAGAACAGCGTCGGCACCAGGAGCTGCAGCGCGCGATCACCGATGGCTTGCCTGAACGATTTGCCTAGTAGCCCTGATCTAGAGAGATATCCGCTTATCGCCATAAAGAGAGGCATGTGAAACATGTAGATCGATTTGAAGCATGCCGAATCCCAGAAGCCATCACCCTCGTAAAAGATATATTGTATCAGGTGACCGAAAATCACCAAGACAATGAGTATTCCTTTGGCGAAGTCTAAAGCTAGATCGCGATCGTCGGCCTCTGGCGCCTCAGGCACTGTCTTTCCACCTACAATTCTTGCTCGCATTCTCAACATCTCACGATGCCTACGGGAGCCTTTGAAAGCGGCATTTTCCAACCTCTCGTTCATCATGCAGGCTAATCCAGCTTCCGATCAGCGCTCCGACTTCGGCATGCTGAACGACGGCCAACGGTCATACAATTTGCCTGGGTTCCAAGTTCACAGGGCGACCGTGGCGACTTAGGCCCAGTAGCCGTTTTCGGCGTGTCCATTGGCTGTTTTTCGCCGCAACGTACGCCCCGCCTAAACTCGCTGCCGCGCAACTGCTTGGGCTGCCACGTCGTCGAAATCTTCTAACGGACATTTGCGCGTATGCAAGTAGCGCTGCTTGACTCTGCACTCGGCTATTGTTGCGATTGCATATGATTCTCCATGCCAAACTTGCGCGACACCGTATCAAAAGAACATATTGCCGATTCAATGGCTCCTAGCCGCTGTGGGTATCGTCTATCACCTACCGGCGCTTGGGTGTGGATCGGCACCCCAGCGCAACCCCCCAGACGCTGGAGATTTGCTCCATTAGATCCGCCGCCCAACGTGTCCTATATGGCAGCCTCACCATTGTAAAATTCATGCTCCTAATGACACGCATCTGCGGTATGGATGAGTATCGCGGACCCTTGACAACCTTGAGCGGAAGGTCGGTGAGTATCGCGATACACGAGGCTTTGGCCGCGATCGCCGCCGTTTTGGATCGCCGCCAATGATAGCTGGACGTTGGGCTGCCATTGTCGATCCGTATGCGACGTTTGTCGATACGTCAGAGACGACCGTGGTCCCAATCCGTAGGAAGATCGCAGTAAGCGTCAAGATATGCGGGATGCAACGGCGAGTGTCTGGGGATGCGCTCCCCTGTCAAGGTCGAGACCCCCTCCTCGATCAGTGGCTTTCCCTTTTTGGGATACCTCTCCTTCGGTGGCGAAAGAATGAAACCGGGCTGGATATGTCGCTGGTCATTTCGCGCGATTCAAATTGGCGCAGACTTTGCGGCTCGCTTGACGCGACGATCCCCCTGAGCTGAAGAAGGCCGGCCGCAATAGCGCCGAGCATTGGCGCACATATATAAAGCCAGAGTTGAGAGAGTGCCGCCCCTCCTGCGAAAAGTGCTGGGCCGATCGATCGTGCTGGATTCACAGAAGAACCCGAAACGGTGATACCGCCAAGGTGGATCGCAACTAAGGCAAGTCCAATCGCCAATCGTGCAACAGCGCCGCGTCCAGCCGTGCATTTGAGGAATACAGTTACGAACAGGAACGTGGCGATAAACTCGAATAGGAACGCAGCTCTCCATCCGTAGACTACCCAGCCGGTTTGGGCGAAACCTTCTAGGGTGATATCGTAACCGCCGACCTTGTTCATAGCGATAAGGTAGAGCGTGCCTGCCGCCGCGATAGCTCCTGCACATTGGGCGGAGACATACGCGAGAAAGTCCCACACTCTCAATCGGCGCGACACGAGGAAACCCAGGCTGACCGCCGGATTGAGATGCGCGCCCGAGACTGGGCCAATCGTGTAGGCCATTGCAACCACGGTCGTCCCGAAGGCTAAAGCGACACCCAACAGGCCCACCTCTTGACGCATATAAAGCAATGTGCCGCAGCCGAGGAAGACAAGTGTGAAGGTCCCGAAGAATTCGCAAACATACTTTTTCATTTTTCACTCCATTGATTTGACCCCACGTACTTTTCGGTGTCATCCTCGTGCCGCCAAGCGTTCCGCATGCACCGAACCAATCATCGTGTCAGGTCCCGAAAACCTCCGTAGTTGACTTCAATTGCGTCCTTGTCCGACGAGATCGGCATCAGAGCCTATGGTCAACCAGCGTCACCGATCACCAGCAAACGTCGTACCAAATGAAATATGTTGCGCATCACAGCGATCGCTCTGATGACGTTCGGTCTTATGTTCGAAAGTGCCGTGAACAGGATAGGCAGGCGAACCGTACCGAGACGTATGGACCCGAGCTGGGCTACGAACAAATCGCCAAGCAGCCCATCCTCAAATTATCGAAACAACGACCCTCTTCATGGCTCCAAGCGGAAGGTGGTGCAAAGCAGGAACCAGGACAAGGGTTGATAAGACCGCCAGGGACGTTCACGAGAAGTCGAGTAACGCCCCTTAGCCACGAACAGGCACATGATCCTTGGCGCGATTTGAAGTCCACGTGAATTCCCTTGTCCCCAGCGCAACCGTCGACATTTCTCGCAAATGTCGGGCATCCGCCACTTTTGTCAGGTTTGTCGTGATTGGAACGTTTTGTTCGCCGGTCTCTCCGTCAAATACACATCAACCTGCCCTCAACCCGCCCATTGATAAAAGAAAATCATCTTCTTGGCGCGTCGGAGCAGTTGGCATGGTGTTTGCTGATCCCTGGTTACAAGCGGCAGAAAGCAGTCTGCATGATGCCGGTTCATGAAACGAACGGAACGGAGGCCACCTGACCGTTCGTCATCGGATCCGCGTTCTACCAAGCGGCCATGCATCCGCCGGCGGAAGGGTCAATCCCGATGTCACAGCTTGCAACCAACTCAAAGAG
>NZ_FMAJ01000044.1 GCF_900094625.1 Rhizobium aethiopicum
ACTATAATACCCTCGGCATTACCGTCGAGCGCGTCATGACCGATAACGGTCCCTGCTATGCCTCAGGCGAATTTGCCCGCGCCTGCCGCGAACTTGGCCTCAAGCACGTCCGAACAAGACCCTATACGCCAAAAACCAATGGCAAGGCCGAACGCTTCATTCAGACCGCGCTTCGGGAATGGGCCTATGCCGTCGCATACCCAACCTCGGACATGCGAGCCGACCAACTGCCAAAATGGCTCCATCGCTACAATTGGCATCGACCCCATGGCAGCCTAAAATATAATACACCAATCAGCAGATTCGGCCTGACCGAGGACAACCTGTTGAGGCTCCACATCTAGGTCCTTAGCGCGCATCGTCCTTGCAACTCGCAACTCACTCAGCCTCGACGCATTCGCAGGCGTGATAACGCCGGCTGCGAAAGACAGAAGATGCACTGTTGTAGTCTCCGGCTCCCGCCGCTGCTTGCATGACGGCTTGCGCCAGTCGTTGACAAAACTCAATTGGCCAGCCAGCATTTCCGTTGCCCGGCCATTTGTAATGACTAAGTCTGAGGTGGTGCCATGCCTCGCATGATCAGGTTCATACTCACGCGTTTGGCGACGGGGTTCGCAATTGGATCCGCCGTGGGCTTCTTCGTTTGGCAAAATGGATTTGCCGCGGCAGGCACGCTTGAGAATTATCTCGCGAAGGGCCTGTTCATCTACCTCTTCGCAAGCACCATCAGCATGGGTTATCTCGCGACGGCCCCTCGAAGAATAGCGCCGGACGCTCTCCGTCGCATGTTGGTGCTCGTTGCGCCCGTTCGTCTGCACTTCCCTATTAAGCCCGCCAGTCCGACGGTATCCGCATGTGTCGTCAGCGCCACCGTTGATGCGGACAAGGCCTGAAGCAAGCGATGAAGACAGTCGAGATCACAAAAACAATCCGTCCTGGTGCTTTTTTGCGCCTGGCCATAACGGAGCAAGCGATCGCCATATTGACGGTTGTCGAATTCCGGCGCGGTTATCGCCCTGCCCCGAGGTCAGCACGCCTTCCGCAGCAGATCGACGCTGTCAACCACGACGACCCTGCCTCTGACTTCGACCCCTGCAGGACCGAGGGCAGCGAAAGCCCGCGAAAGGGCTTCGGGCGCAACCCCGAGTTTGCCGGCCAGAATTCTTTTCCGGTAAGGCAGGCGAAAGGTGGCCTGCGATGCTGAGGCCGGGCAGCGGCTGACGAGGTAATTCGCAACACGCTGTGCAGCCGTGTGCAGCCGGTCTCCCGCTATGCAATCCATGGCACCGAGCAGATGCCGGGCCATGATGCGCATGACGTTGCGACGCATGACGGGGTCCCGGTCGGCAAGCGCCCGCAACTCCACAAGGTCGAACAACGCGACCTCTGCGCCGTCGGCGGACCATGCGCTGTAGGTGTAGGAGCCGCCTGCCGACAGGAGATATTCACCGAACGTCTCACCCGGTTCGCAGATGCAGATATCTGCCTGGCGCCCCGCGGATTCCGACTTCGAAAGTCGCACGAAGCCGCGCATCACGCAATAGACGAACGACGCCTGCTGGCCCTCGGCGATGATCCGCTCGTCCGGTGCGAAGATCTGGAACTGAGCCGTGTCGGCCAGTTCTTCTATCCTTGCTTTGTCCAGGCCGTGAAACAGGTCAGATCGCAAAAGTATGGGATGTCTCGATAGCATCGATCTTCCTTTCGTTTCGGCCGTGAGCGGTTCAAGGTCTTTTGCAATCGGTTTCGTCCTCGACGAGGATTCGCCAAGCTGCTCCTTCAAGGTCCTCGTACTGGCGGCTCGTCAGCGACCAGAGGAACGCCAGGAGACCCATTCCCCCCATCAGCAGTGCGATCGGCATCAGATAGATCAGCATGTTCATGCGGTTTCAACTTCCGCACGTCCGCCGGCAAGCGGCTCGCTCCGTAGGCCGAAGGCATTTAATCGCAGCGCATTCGTCACGACGATGATCGACGAAGTCGACATGGCCACCGCCGCTATCAGCGGCGTTGCCAGGCCGGCGATTGCGATCGGTACCGCAAGCACGTTGTAACCGATGGCGAGAGCAAAGTTCTGGCGAATGAGGCTGGCGGATCTTCGTGCAACGGCGATTGCCTCAGGAACGGCATCGAGACGATCGTTGAAGAAGATAAGGTCGGCGGCTTGCCTGCCGACGTCGGATGCGGTTGCAGGCGCCATCGAGACCTGCGCGGCGGCCAGCGCCGGTGCGTCGTTGATCCCGTCGCCGACCATGAGCACGCGATAGCCCTCGGCGCCCAGCCTCTGGAGTTCCTCGACCTTCTGTTTCGGCCCCAGGTCGCCCAGAGCTTTGCCGATACCGAGAGCCCGCGCTGTGTTGTCGACGACGGCCTGCCTGTCGCCGGATACTATCAACGTTTCGATACCGGCTGCAGCGAGCTGGCGGAAAGTCTCCGCGGCGCCCGGACGAAGCGTGTCGTCAAACAGGAAACGGGCGAGATCGACGCCGTTTTTCGACAGGACCACCTCCGAAAACGGAGTATCGCCCGCGGGCGTGAGCCCGGTTCCGCAGGCAAAGGCCCGGTTGCCGAGCCGATAGAAGTCCGCTCCTTGCCAGGCTTCCAGCCCCCCGCCGGCGATTTCCGTGACCCTGTCGAAGGCGAAGGGGTAAGAGATGTCTATGTCCCGCACCAGACCCTGGGAAAGCGGATGCCGTGAATGCGCCGCCATTGCGCAAACGATGGCTCTATTGCCCGCGATCGAGTCGATTCGGACGAGGCGGGGCCGGCCCATCGTCAGGGTGCCGGTCTTGTCGAAGGCCACGATGTCCGCGTCGGCCAGTCTTTCGAGCGCCGAACCGTCCTTCACCACGATGCCCCTGCGGAAAAGTTCGCCGGCGGCGACCACCTGGACCACCGGTACAGCAAGGCCCAATGCGCAGGGGCATGTGATGATCAGCACCGCGACCGCGACCAGCATGGCCTGTTTCCAATCGCCCCCAAGCAAGCCCCAGGCGAGAAAGGAGGCCAGCGCCAACAGGTGCACGGCGGGAGAATAAAGTGCTGCGGCGCGATCGGCGACCCGGCGATAACGAGCCCTGCCGCCCTCGGCCGCTTCCATCAGGCCGATGATCTCGGAAAGAAGCGAATCCCTTGCCACTTTGGTCGCCCGCAGGACGAGCGAACCGGTCAGGTTCATCGCACCCGAATTCAGCGCGCTGCCTGCGGCGACGGCGACCGTGCTGCTTTCACCGGTGACGATGGAGAGGTCAACATCGCTCTCGCCGCTGACGATCATGCCATCGACGGGAATGCGTTGGCCGGCGGCAATCGCGATGTTATCCCCGACGGCGATCTCTTCGACCGGGATGTAGTGCCGCGACCCGTCCGGCATCATCAGCTGCGCCCCGCGCGGCGCCAGTCTGGCAAGCCCGTTGATCGCGGCGCGGGCTTTTTCCCGCATCACATGATCGAGGGTTCTGCCGATCAGCAGGAAGAACAGCAGAGACACCGACGCGTCGAACCAGGCATGTTCGCCATGGTGCATGGTTTCCCATAGGGAGACCGCATAGGACAGCGTCACTGCAAGCGAGATCGGAACATCCATGTTGGTGCGCCTACGCTTGAGCCCGCTCCAGGCCGATTTGAAGAAGAAGCGTCCACCATAAACCAGCGCCGGCGCCGCGATCATCGCCGAGATCCAGTGAAACATGTCGCGCGTGGCCGCATCGGCGCCCGACCATACCGACACCGAGAGCATCATGATGTTGGCGGCCGCAAAGCCGGAAACTCCAATCGCCAGCAGTAGCTGGTTCCGGATCCTGTCGGTTTCGGGTGCTGTCGACGTGATGAGATGGGCGCGGTATCCGGCCAAGGTGATCGCGGCGAGGATTTCGGAGGGATCGGTCGCCTTCGCCTCGATCTCTTCCTGATAGACGCAGGTGACACGCCTGGCGGTGAGATTGACCCGGGCTTTCCTGACGAACGCAAGCGCCGACAGCGCTTTTTCGAGGGTCAATATGCAGTCGCCACAGTGGACGTCGGGCACGCTGAGGTCGACCTGGCGTAACCCAGCCCCGAGCGGGTGGCTTGCAAGGCATACCTCCTCGGCGCTGGCGGATGTCGCGCTGAGGCCGAGAACGCTTTCCGCATCCATCGAGCAGCAGGTCATTGGCGGAACTCCGCGGTGTCGAAGCGTTTGGCCTCATGCATGACGACCGCCCCGTTCATTCTCGATATGGCCTCGACGATCCAGTCGCCGGCGACAACCTGGTGATCGGCTTCGAACCGCCCTTCGCCCGTCTTCCGGAGCGTCACGCGGAAATCCTCATGATCGCCGACGGGCCGTTTGAAGTTCAGCGTGACATCATCGATGATCGCAGGCGTGCCGGCCTGGTCGTGGATGTCGTAACGGATTTGGCTGCCCTTAACGACGAGCGCGCCCTCGACGCCGGAGGCGGCCATTGCCTTCATCGCTGCCGCCCTGGTGTTGAATTCCTGGCTGGCCACATAGGTGTTTTCCACGACGATGCCACTCCAGCTGGACGCAGCATAGAAGGCCATGGTGGCGTTTACGGCGATCACTACGGCGAAGAATGCCGAGGTGGCAAGCAGCACGTGCAAGCCGGTAAAGCCCTGAGTAGAAGTCTTCATTTCACGTCTCCCGGCGCGTTGAACGCCGCGCGATAGCTCGCCCGGTCGGCTTGACCTGCGTCTTGACCTATATCTTCGATGACGAAGAGGAATTCGTTGATCTCTGCCCCGTCTGGGGCGCGCGTGACGAAGACCTTGAGCGTCGTGGCCGCGTCGGGTTCGACGTGAGCGGTGAAGCTGCGGGCATCCTGCCCGCCGAACTCGGGAATGCGCATTGTGCCCCCCTCCAGCCCGACGAGGGTGATGGTCACGTCCCGCGGCTTCGGCACCATGTTGAGGACATGCAGCGTGTAGCCGTTTCGGATGGAGCCGTCGCTTTCCAGAACATATTGAGGGTTCCGGTCGTGGATAACGTTGAGCCTGAGCCGATCGCGTAAGGCGAGATGGACGACCATGGCGACGCCGATCGATGCCCAGACGACACCGTAGAAGACAATTCTTCGGCGGAAGATGATGCGCCAGTCGAAATTCCGGACAGCTGGCATGAAGCTTCCGTCGTCGTTTCGGACATTGGAGGGCTGGATGGCTGTCCGTCCTCCGTCAGTAGCAAGCGACATGTTGCTCGAATATTCCTTGAGCGTCGCATAGGCGATCAGGCCGTGTGGCTTCCCGAGCTTGTCCATGACGCCGCCACAGGCGTCGATGCAGAGGGCGCATGTGATGCATTCCATCTGCTGGCCGTCGCGGATGTCGATCCCCATCGGGCAGACGGCGACGCAGGCATTGCAGTCCACGCAATCGCCCACCGGCAGACCCTGAGCCTTCTTGCCATGGCGCGACCGCTGCTCGCCCCGCCAGTCGTTGTAGGTGACAACAAGCGAATTCTCATCCAGCATCGCGCCCTGAATGCGCGGCCACGGACACATATAGGTGCATGTCTGTTCGCGCATGAGGCCGCCAAGCACATAGGTCGTCGCGGTCAGGGTGGCGATCGTGGCATACGCAGCGGCAGGAGCGCTGCCGTCAAACAGTGAAGCCGCCAGGCTCGGCGCGTCGGCAAAATAGAAGATCCATGCTCCGCCCGTGGCGATGGCGATCAGCAGCCAGATCGCGTGCTTGATCACCCGCTTCCTGAGCTTGTCGAAAGTGAAGGGGTCGGCATCGAGCTTCATCCGAGCGTTTCGGTCGCCTTCGACAGCGCGTTCGACGACGAGAAAGAGATCGACCCAGACGGTCTGCGGACAGGCATAGCCACACCAGGCGCGGCCGACAGCGGCGGTGAGGAGAAAGAGGCCGAAGCCCGCCATGACGAGCAGGCCCGCCACATAGTAGAATTCCTGCGGCCAGATCTCGATGAAGAAAAAGAAGAAGCGCCGCGAGGCGAGGTCGACGAGGATTGCCTGATTGGGCGCATAGGGACCGCGGTCCCAGCGAATCCACGGCGCGAGGTAATAGGTGCCAAGCGTGAGCAGCATCAAGACCCATTTGAACCGGCGAAAGGGCCCTTCGGCTCGTTTCGGAAAGATCTTCTTGCGCGGCGCATAGAGAGGCTGGCGGTTGCGCCGGGCGTTGACGGGTTCGACGCGAACGTGGTCAATGTCATTTAGATTAGGGCGGGTATAGAGATTCATAGGACCTGTCCGATTTTCACCACTCTTTTCCCAGCCGTGGCGGATCCGTTCCTTGATGCAGATCAAGAACGACCGTGCAGAAGCGAAAAGGCCACGCCCCAGAGTAAGGGCGTGGCCGGAGGACAGCGGCGGAGAAACCGCTGGGACGTCCTCCACAGGAGCTGAAACTATCGGCTCGTCTGCTTGTGGTCTTTGAGGCAGATCAAACTCACCATCGAATTGCCGATTTTTGCAGGGTCGTCCTGCTCCGAAGACGCAGGCATCTGTTGGGCGCGGGCTGAGACACGCGATCGGATAACAGCACGCGGCGCGCCGTAGAGAGGGAGGATCGGATTGCGGTCGTGGGCTGTCATGTCTCTTCTCCTTACGTGCCGCCGCCGAGCGCATGAACGAAAATAGTAAGCTCGTTTACCGTTGTGTCCCCCAGGCGCGCTGCCCAGGCAGGCATTACGCCATGTTTGGGAGAGGCAACCTGACGAAGGATGGCGTCTTCACCCCGCGACTTCAGCCAGATTGCGTCGGCGAGATCCGGCGCACCCATTTCCACCTTTCCTTTGGCGTCCTCGCCGTGACATGGGGCGCAATTGTCGAAGAAAACCTGTTTTCCGGCCGCCGCCAGACCGACATCCGAGGGCGTATTGGTCAGCCCCCAGACAAAGGCGGCGACCTGCTTCATCTGGATGGGCTCCAGAACACCGGCAAAGGGCGGCATTTCGGAGGAATGGCTATCCGTATCGCCGTCGAAGCGGATGCCATGAGAGATCGTGGCCTGGATGGCATTCAGATCCCCGCCCCACAGCCAGTCGTCGTCGTTGAGATTCGGAAACCCCGGACCGCCGCTCGCTCCCGATCCATGGCAGGGCGCGCAGTTCACCTTGAAAGCGGATGCGCCGCCAGCGATCGCGAATTTACGAAGAGCAGGATCCGCGTCGATCTCCTCCACTGTCTTGGCAGCGATCACGTCATGGAACTCCGTCTGCGATGACTTAGCGAGATTGAGGTCCTGCTGCAGCTCGGCGCGCGTTGAATAACCGAGATAGCCGTTAGTGGCGGAAGTGATCATCGGGATGGCCGGGTAAGCGATGGCGTAGCCGATCGCCCAGAGGATCGTCACGTAGAAGGTCCAGATCCACCAGCGCGGCATGGGATTGTTGAGCTCTTGGATGCCGTCCCATTCATGACCCGTCGTTTCGACGCCGCTCAGTTCATCGATATGCTTTTGCGACATCTCAATCGTCCTTCAAGGGAATATCGGCGGCATCTTTGGCCGTCTGCTTGCTACCTGGGCGAAGGGTGAGCATGACCGCGCCGACGAAGAATGCGGCCATTGCCAGGAGGCCCCAGCTGTCGGAGAAGTGTCTCATTGCAGTGTAAGTTTCCATGGATCACCTCACCGGTAGCCGGTCGCGTCGTCATAGGTCGAGAAATTAACCAGCGTTCCGAGCATCTGCAGGTAGGACACCAGCGCGTCCATCTCGGTCAGCCGGGTTGGATCGCCGTCGAGATCGCCGACATTCGCATTTGGGTAGCGCTTGAGTAGAGCCGCCGTGTCCGCGTTCGGATCGGCCTGGGCTCTCATGTCGGCCTCGGCATTCGCCAGCATGTCGTCGCTGTAAGGCACGCCCACGTCCTCATTGGCCTTGAGGTCCTCTCCGATACTCCTGACCGTCACCTCCTTCTCTTCGAGGAAGGCGTAGCTCGGCATGATTGATTCCGGCACCACGGCCCGCGGATTTGCGAGATGCTGGACGTGCCATTCGTTCGAGTAACGCCCCCCGACGCGGGCCAGATCGGGCCCTGTCCGCTTGGATCCCCATTGGAACGGGTGGTCGTACATCGATTCCGCGGCGAGCGAATAATGGCCGTAACGTTCGACCTCATCACGGAACGGCCGGATCATCTGGCTGTGGCAGAGATAGCAGCCTTCACGGATGTAGATGTTCCGTCCGGCGAGCTCTAGCGGCGTGTAGGGCCGCATGCCTTCCACTTTTTCGATCGTGTTCTGCAGGTAGAACAGCGGTGCGATTTCAACGATGCCGCCAATGCTGACGACCAGCAGCGAGCCGACCAGAAGAAGCGTCGCGTTCTTCTCGAGGGTCTTATGTTTATCAAGTAACGATGCCATGTCTCACCTCACTCGGCAGGCTGTGCCTGGGGCACCAAACTGGTCGGGATTGGCGCTTCGTCGCGCAGGTGGCCGCGGATCGTCATGAACACGTTCCAGGCCATGACGAGGCCACCCGCTAGGTAGAGTGCTCCGCCGACGGCACGCAGCACGTAATAGGGGATCATCGCCGCGACCGTTTCAGCGAAGGAATAGACGAGGAAGCCCTGGGAATTGTATTCTCGCCACATCAGCCCCTGCTGGATGCCCGCGACCCAGAGCACCGCGGCGTAGATCACGATCCCGAGCGTCGCGAGCCAGAAGTGCCAGTTGACCATCCGCAGGCTGTAGAGGCGCTCGCGCCCCCACAGTTTCGGCGTCAGGTAGTATATCGCCCCGAAGGTGATCATACCCACCCAGCCAAGTGCTCCGGAATGCACGTGACCGATCGTCCATTCGGTATAGTGGCTGAGCGAATTGACCGCCTTTATCGACATCATCGGGCCTTCGAAGGTCGACATCCCATAAAATGCGATGGCGACGATCATCATCCGGATGATCGGGTCGGTGCGAATTTTGTCCCAGGCGCCCGAAAGGGTCATCAAACCGTTGATCATGCCGCCCCAGGAGGGCATCCAGAGCATGACGGAGAAGACCATTCCGAGCGTCTGCGCCCAGTCAGGCAGCGCCGTGTAATGCAGATGATGCGGGCCGGCCCAGATATACATGAAGATCAGGGCCCAGAAGTGGATGATCGACAGCCGGTAGGAATAAACCGGCCGGTTGGCCTGCTTCGGCACAAAATAGTACATCATCCCCAGGAAGCCGGCGGTGAGGAAGAAGCCGACGGCGTTGTGGCCGTACCACCATTGGGTGAGTGCATCCTGGACGCCGGAGAAGAGAGAATAGCTCTTGGAGCCGAGGAACGACGCCGGAACAGCGAGGTTGTTGACCACATGCAGCATCGCAATGGTGACTATGAAGCTGAGATAGAACCAGTTTGCCACGTAGATATGCGGCTCTTTGCGCTTCAGGATCGTTCCGAGATAGACGGCCAGATAGGCGACCCAGACGATGGTAAGCCACAGGTCGACGTACCATTCGGGCTCGGCATATTCGCGCGACTGATTGATGCCGATCACGTAGCCGGTCGCAGCCATCACGATGAACAGCTGGTAGCCCCAGAAGACGAACCAGGCGAGTGTTCCTCCGAAGAGACGCGCGCGACAGGTGCGTTGCACCACATAGAAGGATGTCATGATCAGCGCGTTGCCGCCGAAGGCGAAGATCACCGCCGATGTGTGAACCGGCCGCAATCTTCCGAAATTCCAATAGGGCGCGATGTTGAGGTCGGGAAAGGCGAGCTGCAGCGCGATGATCACGCCGACGAGGAAGCCGACGACGCCCCAGAACACCGTAGCGATCAGGCCGTAGCGGATTACCTCGTCGCAATAGCCCGTAAGCTCTGTTTTGCGCTGTTGGCCCGTCGGCGAAAACTCTGCGTTTCTGACAAGCAGCAGCGTTCCCGCAACCAGGCAGAGGCAAAGTATACCCATATGGACTGCAAACAGATGATCGTGCGCGAATGCGGCCGCGAGCAGCGCCAGAAACGCTGCGACCGCGATCACCATCGTTTCTGTCGTGTAATTCATGATGTCGTCTCCAGTGCGCAGACGACCGCCTCGCGGCCGGCTTTCTCGGATTTCGAGGCAGGACTGTCACGAAGACGGGAACGGCTCCTTGATCTACATCAACAAGCGGACTGGAAGCGGTGGACGAACCGACGTTGTTACACTCTGTTGCAAACTTCCCCCTTTGGCACCGCCCGCTTACTCCCGTGTGACGCAGCTGCTTTCTACCGCACCCACTGCCACAAGGGGCGATGAAGATGCTGTGCAGAACAACCACGCGTTCGACAATGGCGCGAAGGGGCGCGAAGCCATACATGCCGGCCAATCCCTCTCTTCGCTGTTCGTAGGCTCGGCGGCCGAGGCCGTCGCAGCCGGTAAGGCGATTTGGTGGGAGGGTGATAAGCAACCATCTTGTCCAGGTGGAAGAAGGTGTCGTGCGCCTGCTTCGTATCATCGGCGAAAGATCGTCGGGTGATAATCGCTCTTCAATTCGCCGGCGATCTCAACGGCGCGTCGCTGCAAAACGATTTCCTATTTACGGCTGAGGCCGTCACGAAATGCAAGATCCGCCGGATATCGCACATGAGTTTCCACGGGGAAGTCGCTCGGTCTAATGCGCTCGCTCGACCTAGCTCTCGTTGCTCTGGCAGGAGGCGGCCGCTTCGCATGAACAGATGGTGCTGTTGCCGAAGAAGAACGCCGAGGAGCGCCCCTGCAGCTTCATCGTGAAGCTTGCATTCCGGCGCAACCCGCGTCCGCCAAGGTCCGTTGCGCGTTTCCATGAATCGTCAAGACATTGCGGATCATCTCGGCCTGACCATTGAGACCCTGGCCCACACCGTTACGAAACTTGCGTCGCGCAACATCGTTATTCCCGAGGGCAGGCACGACCTGCGGAACGTCAATCTTGCCCGCTGGTACGGTTATCGGGCGACACTGATGATTTTCCCGAGGATTTCTGTCAGAGGGTAAACCTCAACACACGCGACAAGCCGCGGGATCGACATTCATGCCCTCCGCGAACTTCTCGACGCGATATGAGCTCAGTCACGGCAATCCTAAGCTGTTCAGCAGCGCCGACGTTCGCCGAGCGTGCTTGTCCTTCGGTGATTCCTACATCGCTTGCAGGCTGCCATGTCCCTCGCAAGGGCGCTGGGCAAGCAGGCAAAAATTGGGACCTTCTGCCTTTTTTCCCCGAATTTGACGGGCGTCAAAGAGCCCAATTCCGGCATCTGCTAAGACACATTCATGAGGCTGATTGGGTCTCGCAGAAAAGGAGCTTGCAAATGCGGTTAAAATTCGGTCTGATCGCTGCAGCGGCAGCCTTGATTGTTTCGGCAGCGCCGTTGATGGCGGCCGACCACCAGGTTCGGATGCTCAACAAAGGCACGGAAGGCGCGATGGTGTTCGAGCCTGGCTTCCTGAAGATCGCCCCCGGCGACACCGTCACCTTCATCCCCACCGACAAGGGCCACAACGTCGAAACCTTCAAAGGCCTCATTCCGGATGGCGTTGCCGACTTCAAGTCAAAGCCGAATGAGCTATATCGCGCGAAATTCGATGTTCCAGGCGTCTATGTCCTGAAATGCACCCCACATTCCGGCATGGGCATGGTTGCCCTGATCCAGGTGGGTGACAGTCCGCCCAATCTCGAAGCGATCAAGACTGCAAAGGTGCCGAACATGGTGCGCAAGCGGCTCGATGCCGACCTCACAAACATCACCCAGTGAGACACAGCAGGTGCGGATGACCGCGCAGCCCATGACGATGGCTTTCGTGGCAGCTGTTTGCCTCGCCAGGAGCAGCTGATGCTCAGTGAGCATCGAGCAGAGCCAGGCGCTGTCAGGCAAGACGTCCAAGGCAGTGGTCGGACACGGTTGTCGGCAAAGCCGATGCCGAAACCTGGTGGGACCGTCGAGAAAGTGAATGTGGCCTGTGAAAAGAGCTATGATCTGCACGGCAGACCTGTGAAGGAACGCGTGGGCAAGATCACTAGCCCGGCGGCAATCTCGCTGACGACGAATATAACGAGGTCGTTTTTTTGCGCGGCAGTCGCGAAGGAGATGCCAGCCAAAACCCGGGGTCTCGTTCTGGTTACCCAAGAATTGCACGGAAGGCGCCGTCGAACGTTTGATCGAAATCCCCGCGGCAGGCAAGTCCTACAACTAGGAGACCCCTGCCTCGTCCTTCGACGTGCTCGAACAACCGCGTTCGTGAGAGGGCGAGAGCCGTCGATCATGTGGCGCTCGGTAGCTCACCTCGCGAAAAGGCTCCTTCAGGCGCCTGCGCGGCCGCCATAATCGCGATGGGCACAACTCTGCGGACCGGCGCTTGCCCACGCCACCTTAAAGGTTCGACGTCAGTCGCCAACGATACCCTGGGCCAGGGCCTGCCGAGATCGAGCTGTATTTGAATGAGCCGAAAAGCTCGACGATAACGACCTCGACGTCCAGGCGGTGATACGGGCGCCCATCTACTTGTGACAGGGCGGCCCGATGACCGTATTTGTGAGTGCGCCCGCCCTGCTTCACACGAACTTGCGACGTCGATCCTCCTCGACGTGCCGTTGTCGACGGGACTCCTGGGAAGATAACTGCAGGGTCCTCGATCGAGAAACGGGAACTCGATGTCTTCTCGCGCGGCCTTTGATGCGTTTCGTGTCGCCGGAACCGATGCACACTTCCGGCGACAAGTACTAGGCTGCCTTGCTGTGCGTGTGCCCGTGCGAGCTAAAATAGGCGTCGAATGCCGCCGCGACTGCACGGACCATGAAGCGCGCCTCCTCGCATACGACAATCCGCTCACCGCTGATCGTCACGACGCCGTCGGCCATGAGCTCGCCGAGACGGTCGTTGCGCTCGACAAGGAAGCCGGTGTCGAAACCCGATCCGCTGCTCAACTGGCCGAGATCGGCTTCGAAATCGCACATCAGCCTCTCGATGACCCTCGCCCGAAGCTTGTCCTCCTCGCTGAGAAGATATCCCTTGGCGGTCGGCAGCACCCCGAAGGCAATTCGCTCGGCATAGAGGCCGAGAGGCACGTGGTTCTGCATATAGCCGGCCGGCAGCCGCCCGATCGCAGATGCGCCGAGGCCGATCAGGCTATCGCAATCATCCGTGGTATAGCCCTGGAAGTTTCTCCTCAGCGTTCTGTTGCGCGCGGCGAGCGCCAACTGATCGTTCGGCAGTGCAAAATGATCGAGCCCAATGCGCA
The DNA here is from genome assembly GCF_900094625.1 of Rhizobium aethiopicum. Lineage (GTDB taxonomy): Bacteria > Pseudomonadota > Alphaproteobacteria > Rhizobiales > Rhizobiaceae > Rhizobium > Rhizobium aethiopicum. The sequence continues at coordinate 13,152 of NZ_FMAJ01000044.1, forward strand.
GATATCCGGCCTTCTGGAGCTCCTCGGCGATCACTTCCGCCTGCTCGTTCCGCTGTTTTGCGTCCGGCAGCGATGCTTCGTCGATCAGGCGCTGATGTTTCTTAAAAGCGGGTATGTGAGCGTAACCGAAAACGGCGAAACGTTCGGGACGCAGTTCTGCAGCCAGCCGGACCGTCTCGATGCAAGATTGGACAGTCTGTTTCGGAAGGCCATAAATTAGGTCGAAGTTGATGCTGCTGACGCCTGCTGAGCGCAACCCGGCGACCGCCCTTTCCGTCTGCTCAAAGGATTGCAGCCGCTTGATACCGGCCTGCACGATCGGATCGAAGCTCTGGACGCCGAGGCTTGCGCGGTCGACGCCGTTTTCGGCGAGCGCATCGATCATGGGGGCGACCAATGTGCGAGGGTCGATCTCGACTGCGACGCCGGCTTTCGCTTCAAACGTGAAGGCACTCCTGAGCTTTGCCATTAGAGCCGAAAATTCCTGCGGCTTCATGACCGACGGCGTGCCGCCGCCGAAATGCACGTACTTGACGGGCACGTCGTTTCCGGCCGCAAAAGAGACGAGCTCGATCTCTTCCTTCATCACGTCGAGATAGTCGGCGACCGGAGCGTCTTGCCGGGTGATGGTCGTGTGGCAGCCGCAGTACCAGCATATCGAACGGCAGAACGGGACGTGGAGATAAACCGAAACCGGGCCAGCCGCGGCGATATGGGCGAGATTGCCGGCATATTCATCCGGCCCCACGGCTGCAGAAAAAGCCGCCGCCGTCGGGTAACTCGTATAACGCGGAACCCGCGCATCGCCGTATTTGGCGATCAGATCATCAGACATTTTCGCATCCCTTTTCAAAACAGGATGCTTTATGATCTCCGGCCGCGCCGGCTTCCTTGTCCCAAATCAATGATGACGTCTCAGGCCAGAATCAGCCGGATCTTTGTCCGCTGTGAAAGTCAGCACTTTCGAACCCGCCTAACATCTCGTTCTGACATGGGTCGAGCCGCGGTCCCGGCTGTTCGAAGAGACGTGCCACAAGGAAATGAGCAAGAATGACTGATACGCAAAACGGGTGAAACAAATTGGTGTCCGCGTGCTGTCGCCGGTCGAGCCATCCCACGGTTTCGGCTCGCTCCATGCGCTGGCCCCCGGCGATAGTTTGTTGATCGCCAGTGGAACTGGTGCCGGCCTAACGGCGGGAATCTCGAGCGAAGCCTACCGAAACGCGGAAGTCGTGGTCGTTTTCCAATTCCACAGGCCCTCGCCGCGGCCGCCGACGTGATCGTCAAGGTGCGCCTCGATCAATGAGGTCGCCCTGCTGTCGCCTGAAAAGACGCTAATCGCTTTCTTCTATCCCGCAGCCAACAATGAGTTGCTCAAGCGGGCTCTGCATTCGGGCGCGAATATAAGCGCCATAGACATGGTCCCGCGCATCAGCCGTGCACAGAAGATGAATGGGAAAGATCGGGGTTACCGGGCGGTCATCGAAGCGAGTGCGAACTTCAGGTGTTTCTTCACCGGGCAGATCACCGCGCGGTATTTCTAGGGTCTCCTCAGTTTTACGTCGCCTTGAGGTCCGTCAGCACCTTGTCAAAAGCATCCTTGACCGGCTTTGAGATTTCCTCCACCGCCCTGCTTGAGAGCACCCGGACTTCCTTGGCGTGCTGCAAACTTGTCTCAAC
>NZ_FMAJ01000021.1 GCF_900094625.1 Rhizobium aethiopicum
CGACAACCTGACGATCGCTTCGATGAGATCGTCGATATAGGTGAAGTCACGGCTCATATTGCCTTCGCCGTAGATCTCGATCGGCTGGCCTTCGAGCATGTTCTTGGTGAATTTGAACAGCGCCATATCGGGCCGGCCCCACGGACCGTAAACGGTGAAGAAGCGAAAGGCCGTCGTCGGGATCTTGTGCAGATGGGAATAGCTGTGCGCCATCAGTTCCATCGACTTCTTCGTTGCCGCATAGATGGTCAAGGGCTCGTCGGCGCGATCAGTCTCGTGGAAGGGGACGGTCGCGTTTGCGCCATAGATCGACGATGTTGAGGCCAGCATCAGATGGCGGACTTCGACCCGTCGGGCGATTTCCATGATGTTCCAGGAGCCTTCGACATTCGAATGTATATAGGCTTCGGGATTCTCCAAACTGTAGCGGACCCCGGCTTGTGCCGCGAGGTGGATCAGAATGTCAGGCTTGGCCGCGGAGACTGCCGCCTCCAGTGCCGGGCGGTCCTCAAGCATTGATATGACAGGCCGGAAGGCCGGAAACTGGGAGAGCGCGGCGTGACGCATCTCCTTGAGCTTGACGTTGTAATAGGGAGTGAGGCCATCGAAGCCCGTCACCTCGTGCCCTTCCTGCAGCAGGCGCCTGGCAAGATGAAAACCGATAAAGCCGGCAGTGCCTGTAATGAAGTAGCGCATTCCCACCTTTTCTCGGCTCCCTCCCGACGGCAAAAAGCCGATTCCGTATCAAGTGGTCCCACTTACAGGATAAAAAGAGGGCGAGTCGATAGGTTTTGACAGATAAGGTCTGAGCGCTGCCGCTGCCGTTTGTTTTCAACGTCATGTTGCGTTGCACCATGAGGATCGTCATGTTATGGCCGGCTCGTCGTCTGCGATCGGAACCAAGGATCGATGAGAAACATAATTTATTGGGTTCTCTCGGCGTTTCTGACCTTGGCCATCGCGATCGTGTCGCTGCGCTATGTCACGAACTTCTGGCTGCTATCCTTCATCTACAGCTTTCAGATCCACCTCGGCGCTGCATTCGTCGCCGCCAGCCTCGTTATCCTGGCCGTCAGAAGACATGTTTACGGCTTTGCCCTTCTGCTCGCCGCGCTGCTTCTCACCGCGCACGGCATTGTCATGCTGAAGGAATTTGGCGAGGATAGCAGGGAGACGGGAACGGCGCCGCTTTTCCGTCTGATGTCGTTCAACGTCGCGATCGACAACTGGAAAAATTCGACCGCCATCGCCGACATGGTGATCGCTTCGAATGCCGATGTCGTGAATCTGATGGAAGCCAAGCCGCTGACATTCCATCTGCAGCGATTGTTCAAGGTCTATCCCTACCACATCGGCTGTGACCACGGCAAAGACAGCTGCGATACGCTGGTGCTGTCAAAACGCCCCTTCGTGACCCGGCAGGTCGCGAGCATTGGCAGCTTGAGAAAAGACAGGCTGGTCGCAGCGGGAGTCGCTTTCGGCGGGCAAACCGTCAATTTCGTATCAGCGCACCTGACCAAACCCTATTACGACGATTACCAGGCCGAAGAATTGGAGGATCTCGACAAGGCGCTTGACTCGCTCTCTGGGCCTCTGGTGCTGTCCGGCGATTTCAATTCGTCATCGATTGCCCCCGCCATTCAGGCATTCCTGCGCAGGCAGAAGCTGAAGACTGTGGCGCCGGAACCGACGACATGGCCGATCGCCTTCGGCCGGTTCGGGATCGCCATCGATCACATATTCGCACGCGCTCCGCTTCATCTGACGTCGCTGAAGCGTCTCGACGACAATCTCGGCTCCAACCATTCAGGCCTGATCGCCGAATTCGTTCTGGATAGCGATGGCGGAACTGCGCCGGCACGATAACCGCTGACGACCCGGTCGAAATCAGAATCTGGTTCGCCCGCCCTTCCGGTCGATCATCTGAAAATTCTTGCCGTCGGTCTTCACGCTGACGCAATCGGTCGACTTGTCGGGAAACCGGACGCACACCTGACCATTCTCGATCTTGTAGCCATTCTCGTTGCCCTCGCGATACTCGTAGCCATTGCTGGCTTCTTTCAGCTCCGAGGTGCCGGGCAGATGCTGGCGAATTTCCGCTTCGCTTGCGGCTCGCATGTTCGCCGTTTGGGCATAGGCCATTGCCGGTAGCACGATTGAAAGAAATCCGGCGAGGGCGGGCAGGGTACGCATCAGAAGACATCTCCTGTCAGGTCTGTCGGCACATTCATTCTACGTGAATGCCGGGAGGGAATTCAACAGGGACGTTGGTCATACGGAAGCGCTGGCGGAGCTGGTCCGCCGGCCGTTCCGGCGCCTGCTTTAGGTTCTTCCGAATTCGTCGACGATGCGAATGATATCGTCCTCGCCGAGATAGGAGCCTGTCTGGACTTCGATGAGCTCGAGGACGATTTTGCCGGGGTTGGCGAGGCGATGAACTTCGCCTAGCGGGATATAGACGCTTTCGTTCTCGCGCAACATCTGCACCTTGTCGCCAATCGTTACCTCAGCCGTTCCCTTGACGACGACCCAGTGCTCGGAGCGATGGTGGTGTTTCTGCAGTGAAAGTTTCTTGCCCGGCGTGACGAAAATCCGCTTCACCTGGAAGCGATCGCCGTTGAAGATGGAGGTGTAGCCGCCCCACGGTCGGTAAGAGGTCGGATGGGTTTCGGTGAATTTTGCCGTCGCCGAGGAGGAGGCCAGCATCTTGACCAATTGCCCGACATTCTGGCTGTCCTTGAGCGGTCCGACATAAACGGCGTCCTCGCTCGCGATGACGGCGACATCCTCCATGCCTTGGACGGCAAGGTGCACGCCATGGGTCATGACGAGGGAGTTGCGGGTATTGACGACAGTCGTGTTGGCAGCGGCGACATTGCCGTTATCGTCGCGTTTGCCGGATTTCCATACAGCATCCCAGCTTCCCATGTCCGACCAGCGGAATGGCGAGGGGACGACTGCCGCCTTCGAAGTCTTTTCCATGATCGCATAATCGATCGATATATCGGGGCTCTTGGCGAAATGGTCAGCGTCGAGGCGGGTAAAATCGAGGTCGCGGCTTGCCTTTGAAACAGCCTTGCTTGCAGCCTTCAGCACCTCGGGCGCATATTCCTGCAACTCGGCAAGAAGTTCGTTGACCGGGAACATGAAGATGCCCGAGTTCCAGTAGAAGCCGCCCTCGGCGAGCATCCGCTGGGCTTCCTCCAATGCCGGCTTCTCGACGAAGCGACTCACCTTGTGAGCACCGTTTTCGAGTGCATCGCCGATTTCTATGTAGCCATAACCTGTCGCCGGCTCGATCGGGTTGATGCCGAAGGTGACGAGGCTGCCGCCAGCAGCGGCCTTGCGGGCGATGCCGATGCAGTCGAAATAGCTGTTGTCGGCGAGGATCTCGTGGTCCGAGGCGAGCATTTGGATGATGGTGTCCTTGCCGAAGAGGTCCGCGGCAAGTGTTGCGGCGGCAGCGACCGCCGCGGCCGTATTGCGTGCGACCGGTTCGAGCAAGACAGCGGCGAGCGGGATGGCGAGCTCGCGCGCCTGCTCGGCGACCAGAAAGCGGAACTCCTCGTTGGTGACGACGATCGGGGCCTCATAGAGACCGGAATCGGAAACACGTTCGAGCGTTGCCTGAAACAGCGTCTTGTCGCCCACGAACTGGATGAATTGTTTCGGGGCGGTGGCACGGGAAAGCGGCCAGAGCCGCGTGCCTTTGCCGCCGGCCATGATCACGGGAACGATTTTCTGCGTCATAGGCGGGTTCCTTGAAATAAACGGCTCATTCGTTGCATGTTAGCGGGCGGCTGCCCACCCCCTTATTCTGTCGAGCCCGGCGTGCAGCAGGTCGAGGGCTGCGGATTCGCTCCCGGCTTCCACGTAACAGCGCATCTCCGGCGCATTGCCGGATGGGCGGAAATGGATGATTCGGCCATCCCTCAGCGTCACCCGAAGCCCATCGATATCGGATATCGTCGCTACCGCGCCAATGGGCTGCAGGAAAGAGGCGAGATTTTCATCCGAGCCACGCAGATATTCCATCAGCGCGGCGCTCGTCTCCACCGGGAAATTCTCCAGGCGATCGGCGGCGGCGAAGGGCAGCTCATAGGAGGCGGCAATGGCAGAGAGCGGCTGTCGGCGAGCGGCCGCGAGCGACAGGATCGCGAGCATGGGAATAAAACAATCACGCGTCGGCAGGGCGCGCAGGTTCTGCCCATCGATATGGAAAGTGGTAGCGGTCAGCAAGCCGCCATTGGCTTCAAAGCCCATGACGCGATCGTCACCGGCCGCCACGGCCTCTTCCATGCCTGATATGACGAAGGGAGAGCCGACACGGGTGCGCTTGACGGCGAAGGAGCCTGCGGCCTCGATGCCGGAATTGGAGGTGACGGGTGTCACCACTGTGCGGGCTCCCAAGAAATTGGCTGCCACGAGGCCGAGAAGGTCGCCGCGCAACGGCATACCGGTTTCATCCGCGACAAGCGGGCGGTCGCCGTCGCCATCGGTCGAAACGATCGCGTCGAGTTTGTGCTTGGATACCCAGCGTCTCATCAGCGTGATCGTCTCGCCGGACACGGCTTCGGTGTCGACAGGAATGAAACTTTCCGACCGGCCGAGAGCGATGATCTCGGCACCGTAATGGGTGAGAACGTCAACCATCAGGTCGCGGGCGACGGTGCTGTGCTGGTAGACGCCGATCTTCAAGCCGGACAGCGCGCCTTGTGGAAGCAGGCCGGCATTACGATCGAAAAAGAGCTGCCGGCAGATTGCCTCATGCTCCTCCATCTTGGCCGGCGCCTCGATGGGCGCTTCGCCGCTTCGCTCGATCTCGGCTGCCTCTGCAGTAATCGCTGCCTCGTCCGATTTATCGATTTCACCGTCCGGGCGATAGAATTTGATGCCGTTGCGGTCCGCAGGAATGTGCGAGCCGGTGACCATCAGGCACGCTGCCTTGCGTTCGAGGCCATAAAGAGCAAGGGCCGGAGTGGGCACATTGCCGCAATCGAAGATCCGGAAGCCGAGCGCCGTCAGCGCACCGGCACAATTTGCCGAGATTTCAGGGCTTGAATCGCGAAAGTCGCGTCCGATCAGGATAACGTCGCCGCTCTGCGCCTTGCCGCTCTGCAGCAGATATTTGCCGAATGCGGTGGCGTAGAGGGCGGAGGCGCGCCCCTTGAGATCGACTGAAAGTCCGCGAAGGCCGCTCGTGCCAAATTTCATGTGAAGACATGCCCCCGATTGCCACCATAAGGTTCTACTCACCCCGCCACTCGGCGTAAATACCGAAGCGGCCATATAGTAAACACGGACGATGACGTCTCGAACAAGCTCTGCTGCTTGCTGCGAGGTCTCGATGGGTCGAGCCGCGGCGAGACCAACAGGCATTGCGACGCCAGCCTATTTTGTTAGAACCGTGTGTCCATTGTTTCGTCTTATGCTGAAGGGTTTTCTGATGAGCGATACATCCGTCAGTCTCGATGAGAGCTGGAAGGCCGCGCTGGCGGGGGAGTTTTCAAGTCCCTATATGCAACAGCTCAAATCCTTCCTCGTCGCTCAAAAGCAGGTCGGCAAGCGGATCTTTCCGAAGGGGAGCGAATATTTCCGCGCTCTTGATCTGACGCCGATCGCCAACGTCAAGGCCGTCATCCTCGGCCAGGATCCCTATCACGGGCTTGGGCAGGCACATGGATTATGCTTCAGTGTCCGGCCCGGCGTGCGCGTACCGCCCTCACTGGTCAATATCTACAAGGAGATGGAGACGGATCTCGGCATAACACCGGCGCGCCACGGTTTTCTCGAACATTGGGCAAGGCAGGGCGTGCTCCTGTTGAACAGCGTGCTGACTGTCGAAGAAGGGCAGGCGGCCGCCCATCAGGGGAAGGGGTGGGAGCGTTTCACCGATGCGGTTATCCGCAAGGTCAATGACGAATGCGAATCCGTCGTCTTCATGCTCTGGGGTTCCTATGCCCAGCGCAAGGCCGGCTTTGTCGATCCAGCGCGGCATCTGGTTCTCAGGGCGCCGCATCCCTCGCCGCTTTCGGCCCATAACGGCTTCTTTGGCTGCAAGCATTTTTCCAGGGCGAATGCTTTCCTCCAGTCCCGCGGGCGAGCGCCGATCGACTGGCAATTGCCGGCAGATCCTCACGGCGCCTGAGGTGAACATGAATTGATCTTCGTTCACTAAAAGGAGACAATGCGTTTTGGTCTAGAGGTCTATTCCGGAGGCTGGGCCAGGCGCATCTATGATCCATCACAAGCCCGCGAACGGCGGGCGAGAAAGGGGTCTCACATGCTCGATCAGATCAAGGGTCTACACCACGTCACGTCGATGGCGGAGGATGCCCGCACCAACAATCAGTTTTTCACCCATGCGCTCGGCCTGCGTCGCGTCAAGAAGACTGTCAATTTTGATGCGCCAGACGTCTATCACCTCTACTACGGTGATGAGACCGGGGCACCCGGCACGATCATGACCTATTTCCCGTTCCCGAAGATGGCGCAGGGCCGTCCCGGCACCGGTGAGGTAGGCACGACCGCATTTTCCGTCCCGCATGGCTCACTCAGCTTCTGGAGCGACCGCTTCGCCACGCTCGGTGTCGGCGGACTGAAAGCCGAGGAAAGCTTCGGCGAAAAGCGTCTGAACTTCTCCGGCCCGGATGGGGACGGCTTTGCGCTCGTGGAAGTCAAGGACGATGGACGCCAGCCGTGGACGCATGGCGGCATCAGCGAGGATCACGCTATTCGCGGCTTCCACTCCGTTGCCATGCGGCTGAGGGATGAAGGTGCCACGGCCGAACTGCTGAAGTTCATGGGCTACGACGTCGCCGAGGAACGGGACGGGGTCAAACGGCTTGTCAGACCGGACGGCAACGGCGCGCATCTCATCGACCTCGAAACCATGCCGAACATTGCCCGCTCGCTTCCCGGCGCCGGCTCCGTCCACCATGTCGCCTTTGCCGTCGAAAACCGCGAAAAGCAGCTCGAAGTGCGCAAGGCGCTGATGGACACAGGCTATCAGGTGACGCCGGTGATCGACCGAGATTATTTCTGGGCGATCTATTTCCGCACGCCGGGGGGTGTCTTGTTCGAGGTCGCGACCAATGAGCCCGGCTTCGACCGCGATGAAGACACGGCCCATCTTGGCGAAGCGCTGAAACTTCCGCCGCAGCACTCTCACCTTCGCGCCTTGCTCGAGCAGCATCTGCAGCCGCTCGAAGCTTAGGGAGGACGATATGCTCGAAATGGGATATGTGCACCGACTGCATGCCGGCGCACCTGACAAACCTGTTCTGCTCGTGCTGCACGGTACTGGCGGCGATGAAAACCAGTTCTTCGATTTCGGCCGTCGGCTGCTGCCCGAAGCAACGATTCTTTCGCCGCGCGGCGACGTTTCCGAACATGGCGCCGCCCGATTTTTCCGTCGCACCGGGGAAGGGGTCTACGACATGTGCGACCTGTCGCGGGCGACGGAGAAGATGGCGGCCTACGTCCAGTCTTTTGCCGACGAATACCAGGCTTCGCAAATTCTCGGCCTGGGTTTCTCGAACGGCGCAAATATCCTTGCCAATGTGCTCATCGAAAAGGGTGTCTTCGACGCCGCGGTTTTGATGCATCCGCTCATTCCGTTTCAGCCCGAAGCCCATTCGTCGCTAGCGGGAAGAAAGGTGCTGGTTACGGCCGGACGGCGGGATCCGATCGCTCCGGTCGCTATGACCGAGGCGCTCTCTGCGCACCTGGAGGGCCGCGGCGCGGAGGTCAGGACGGTCTGGCATCCCGGCGGCCACGAGATCGCCCCGCTTGAGATCGATGCGGTTCGCGAGCTCCTCGGCAATTATTGACGCGTGCGGGGCGATGGCCAAGACGTTGAGCGGGACCGGTCAACACCGGTCCCGCCCCATTGCTGGAACGACGATTAAATCGCCGTTGATTGGCTAGATATCCAAGAGGTCTCGGTTCTTCAGAGACGTTCGCACTTAATTCCGATGTGCGGTCGTCAGACCGCCGGACAGCCTGCGCGGCAGCTATGGGCGAAGAGGATATTTGCCCCTTATTGCCTTCATATAAAAATTCCCCGGTGATTCCGCCATCGTCAAACCGACGACGACCCCTTTGGGGACACCTTCATATTCTCGCCTCTGACCGTTCGTCAGATAGACCCGTAGATGCCGGCTGTCTTCGTCGTAGCTGATCGCCTCGATAAGTTTCGAATCAACCGCAGTTTCCACTTTGCACCCCGCAATTTCTGGATCTGAGATTCTTGATCAAGAATGGTCATTCACGCTCGCAACGCGCCATCTTTAAGTGGCGTCGCAAGCCCGTCAAGCATGATCTGCTTTAACGTTCATTTTTTCCTGGGGCCTCTCGCTTTAGTTGATTTATACAGCTTTTTCGGAGCTTTCACCTGTGGAAAGTCTAAGGTCTTCAGTTCTTCCAGGCGGGGCAATAATGGGTGATGCAGCTAAGGAAGAGAGAATTGCAACAATAAACGCAGGCTTAACCGGAGATTAACCACTTTTCATTAGGATACAGCTTTAATATTCATCGCGCTAACTCCTCAACTATGGATAAGTATGAAGCGCCGTCCGTTGCGATGGGCAATATTGTCTTTGCCGAGGTGCTGCTTTATTCGCGCATCGCCCTTCAGTGGCTCCATTTTGGACCGTTCTGGCGCTTCGCGCCCTGGTGAACACCGCGAAGGAGGCTCTTGCGCTTTCGATCAGGAGCTACAAGGATGGACAATCCTCATTGCTTGATGTGTTGAACCCACAGCGTTCGGTCCGCCACCGCCAAGGTGAGCCTGGCGCAGGCGGTTCAGCAAACGGCGAAGGAATATGTCGTTCTGAATGTGGCAATAGGTTTCGGCTAGGATGTCGACGCCGCGATCAGGCCAACTTCTTATGGACAGTGAGCTTCGCGCCGTTGCAGCGATGGATGAGAAATGGGTCAACCCGCCACTCGGTCGGGTCTCATAAATGGGTTAAATGTTTGATTATCTAGGACCGTGGCGACAACTGGCTGGCAACCGTAAGAAGCGCGCTCGGCTGACATTTGCCGAGGGCGACTTCGCCGCGGTCTATGCAATGAGCGATGTTCACGGATGTTATACCGAACTCGTCGAGGCGCATCGCCGTATCGTGGAGGATGCAGCGCGCATTCCAGGGCCGAAACTCATCGTCATGCTCGGCGATTATGTCGATCGTGGACCGGATTCGAGTGCGGTTCTGGAGTTCCTGAGCAAGAATCCGCCGCCCGGATTTCAGCGGTTGGTCCTTTGCGGCAATCACGATGCGGAACTCGCGAAGCTCTATCGCAAACCGGCGGGTCTTCTCGAATGGCTGGGTTTTGCCGGGACGGAGACGCTGCACTCATATGGTATCGATATCGAGCATCTCCTGCAGTCGGCGGGAAACGAAACGATCACTCGCGTGATACGCAACATGATACCCGAGCGGCATATCCAGTTCCTGGAATCGCTGCCGATCATGCTGCGGATGGGTAGGGTGGTGTTTGTGCATGCAGGCGTCAGACCCGGAATCGATCTCAAAAAACAGAAAGACAGCGACCTCATGTGGATCCGCCAGCCCTTCCTCGACGAAGGACCCCAGCTTCCTGTCCTCGTGATCCACGGACATACGCCCGGTCGAGCCCCGACATTCGGTCCGCAGCGCATCGGCATCGACACCGCGGTTTCGGCGACGGGCCGGCTGACCGTGCTGACGATCAAGGGGACGCGGGTGGGGCTTCTTTAGAGGTTCCTTTTAGGCGTCCGACGTACGGCGCTCTAACGCTATCAATCCACGCATCGTGCTTTCCGAAAAGCGATCCCGAAACACGAGCCGACGCGCTGGGCAAAGAGAGCGTTCATCGAAAAAGTGCTTCGATTTCGGCGGCACGCTCCAAAACAAACGCCGCGGGATTCATGCCCGCGGCGTCAGAACGTTCACATATTTGCCAGGCGCTATCAGGCGTCCTGGTAAAGATTGGTACCGATACCGGTATAGATAAAGCCGTGTTTGCGGATTTCGTCGCTGCGGTAGATGTTGCGCAGATCGACCAAAACCGGAGCGCGCATCGACTGCTTCAGGCGATTGAAATCGAGCGCGCGGAACTGATTCCATTCGGTGACGATGACGAGGGCATCGGCGCCAGCGGCGGCTTCGTAAGGGCCGTTCGCGTATTCGATGTTCTCGATCACCTTGCGGGCATTTTCCATGCCTTCCGGATCGTAGCCGACCACCTGAGCGCCGTTGTCCTGCAGCGTCTGGATGATGGCGATGGCCGGGCTGTCGCGCATGTCGTCAGTGTTCGGCTTGAAGGTCAGTCCGAGGATGGCGATCTTCTTGCCGCGAATGTCTCCGCCGACCGCCGAAATGACCTTCCGTCCCATTGCGCGCTTGCGGTTGTCGTTGATTGAGATCGTCGTCTCGATCAGACGGATCGGGGCGTCGTGATCCTGCGCGGTCTTGGCAAGGGCAAGCGTGTCCTTCGGGAAGCACGAGCCGCCGTAACCCGGACCTGCATGCAGGAACTTCGAGCCAATACGACCGTCGAGGCCGATACCGCGCGAGACGTCCTGGACGTTTGCGTCGACCCGCTCGCAGAGATCGGCGATCTCGTTGATGAAGGTGATCTTCATCGCAAGAAAGGCGTTAGCGGCATATTTGATCAGTTCGGAGGTGCGGCGGGTGGTGAAAACCAGCGGAGCCTGATTGAGGTAAAGGGGACGATAGACTTCGGTCATGGCCTCGCGTGCCCGGTCGTCGTTCAGGCCGACGACGATACGGTCGGGACGCTTGAAATCTTCGATCGCAGCACCTTCGCGCAGGAACTCGGGGTTGGAAACGACGGCGATATCCGCTGCAGGATTGGTTTCCCGCATGATACGCTCGACCTCATCGCCGGTGCCGACCGGCACCGTCGATTTGGTGACGATGACCGTGAAGCCTTCCACATAGGTGGCAATCTCGCGCGCAGCCGCGTAGACGTAGGAGAGGTCGGCATGGCCGTCGCCGCGCCGGGACGGCGTGCCGACCGCGATGAACACGACGTCGGCGCCACGAACGCTTTCGCCGACATCCGTCGAAAACGACAGACGGCCGGTGCTGGTGTTTTCGGCGACCAGCTGATCGAGACCTGGCTCGTAGATCGGAATGCGGCCTTCGCGAAGGGCCTCGATCTTGCTCAGATCCTTATCGACGCAGATGACGTCGTGGCCGAAATCCGCAAAGCAAACGCCTGAAACGAGGCCTACATAGCCTGATCCAATCATCGTGATGCGCATATTTCCCTCAAATCATTAGAGTAGAACGTCATGCTGCGTCGCAGCATGGCGTTCGTCATACTGAATCTGGGCCAAAAGACAATATCGAAGATCGCTTGATACCCACATCGGAAGTCGTAATCGAGGTGCCTCTGCTCGTTGCCGGCTACCCCCTCGACAGCAAAAACATAGGTTTGTGTGCGCGATATGACAAGTCGAGCCGTTCGTCAGAGCCGGCTCGACTTCAATTCCGGAGTGGGACGTATTGCTCTTTGGGCTGCCTGGGTTGCTACAGACGGTACCAGACGTAGGGATCCGTTCCCGATTGGATCTTGTCCCAGCGCAGATCTGTATCGCGCCAGTTCTTGATGCTGCTTTGCCGGTTGTCGAGCACCAGGTCGCCCTTGTCGGTTCTGACCACGAGGACCGCATGTCCTTCACCGGAGGGTGTATACGCCGTTGCGATTCGCAAAGCGCGCGACGACCAGCCCATCGCGATCAGCCGGCTGCGCTTGGTCAATGCGAAATCCTCGCAGTCGCCGCTGCGCACATTCACCTTCCAGACGTCGCCGTTCAGTTCGTTGCGGGGATCGCTCCGGCCGACAATCGTTCGGTTGACGGCGCTGTTCACATTCTTCAGCTGCAGCATTTCCTCGTCCGTCAGCGCGACGACGGCCGAACCGTTATTGTCGCGGCACTCGGCCGGATTCTGTGCGCAGAACAACACCTGGGCGAAGGGCGGAATGATCTTGCTTTTTTCAGAGATATAACTGACCGCCGAATTGCTGTTCAGTTCGCGGGCAAGACCTGAGGGGCTGGCGGCGAATGCCGAACAGGCATTGCCTGCCGCAACAGCCAGTGCCAGAAGTGTAACAAAGGTTTTCTTCATCTCTTAAATCCCCGTCAGGGCAACCGATCAAGATCAGGCTTGCCTTTTGGCACAGTCAATGGCATGGCGATTTTAACGATCCGCCAAGTATAGGGCACAGAACGTCTATCCCGTTTCTGCCTTTGAAGGAGCATAATCGGGGCTTGTCTCGATCGGCTTAAGCCATTCGAGACAATTTTAAACGATGTGGAATTCTGTTGCACTTTAACACGCAAGGGCTTGGTATGCAACTTATGTTAGTACGAGTATATTAACCGTGGTGGTTGTAATTCTCGCGGTGCTGCTGCTGGTAAGTGAAGTCAAATGTTATCCAACCTCATCAACAGGCAGGTCTTGCGGGAGGTTGTTCTCCTTGCCTTCATCGGCCTGGTGATATTGACGCTCGTTCCCTTCGGAAGCGTCACGCCATTTCCATTCGCCTTCGCCGCGATCGGAATGTTTACTCTCGCCGTCCTTTCGGGATTGCTGTTCGCGCAGCCGAGACAAAGCAGGAGGGTGTTCAACATCGCCTTGTCTTTACTCGTCGTGCTGACGAGCTGGATGTTTATCCAGACGATCGAACTGCCGGCTCATTGGCTGGCAAACCCTGCCTGGGGCGCTGCGCGGGATCTGGCTGGCGTCCGATATGCGGCGATTTCCGTCGAACCGGCCGATACGCTTGCCTCGATACTGTGGGTGGCTCTGCCTTTCGTGACGTTTCTGACCGGCCTGATCTTGTGCGATACCGACCAACGAGCGCGGAAAGTGCTGGCCAGCCTGGGGCTAACCGCGGGCATCATCGCCGTTTTCGGTCTGCTGCAATTTTCGATGTTTCCCAATATCCTGATCGTCATCGAAAAACACGCCTACCTCGACAGCCTCACGGCCGTCTTCGTCAACCGCAATACCGCCGCGACCTTCCTCGGGATGGGAACGTTGCTCATGCTGACGCTGGTTAGGGACATTGCCCGTTCCTATTCGACCCACCCGCCTGGCGAACCTGGCCGAAACCTTCTGCTGTTGAGAACGTGGATCTACATTCTGCTTCTGTGCTCATGTTTCACCGCGTTGATGTTGAGCCGATCACGCGCCGGAATATTTGCGACCTTTGTTGCCGCGCTCATCTATTTTCCCTGGCTTGTCATCAATTGGAACAGCTCGAGGCGATATTTAACACCGGCGCCGAGGTGGCGCTCGGTATTGAAGTTTCTCTCGGCGGTCATTTTCGTCGTCCTGTTGCTGAGCATGTTTGCAGGGCAGGCGATTTTGCGCGCGCAGGAACGCCGGCTCCAGGACGATGATCGTTTCTGTATTCTGCCGGGCATATGGCGTGCCATTTCGGATCATTGGTTAACCGGGACGGGCCTTGGAACCTTCCGCACGGTGTTTTCTCCCTACCGCGATCCGGCCTGCGGCATCTTCGGAATTTTTGACCGTGCACATAATTTCTACCTCGAAGGATTTCTGGGCCTGGGAGTTATGTTTCCGGTTGCGGCATTTCTTACTTTCGCAGTGCTTGCGAAGGTTTTCCGGCGCGGGCTCTCCGACAGGCGGCGCCTGCGACACTATGTGCTCCTCGGCATAGCCGGGACGGTTCTGGTCGCCCTGCATGCCGCGGTCGACTTCTCGCTGCAAATCCCTGGTTTCGCGGTATTTTTCTCCGCATTCTTGAGCGCCGTCGTTGCGATCAGCCTCGGCCGCAGCCACGGCGCAACGGATCGCCAATATGGGTGACCGGACCGCACATAAAGGTTTAAATGAATGGAATTTATGAAGGTTTTTCGAAAATGCCGATTGATTGAGGGCTGCGGGTTGACTCTTAAACGCAAGAAATTTTATAGCGGACCCAGCCTTTAGATTATTGCCGGCGTCAGAGAGCCGGGCTGAGGCCGTTCGTTTGCTGAGAGGCTCGGCGTTGCCGGGCTGCCACAGTTAGAGAATCATAAACGGCATTCGGTAATTATTGATCAGGGATTGTCTTGTAATTTGTCCGATTGCGGAGCAGTAGCTTCAAGGGCGTCAACACGGGTTATTCTATGGGTTGTTTTCCTGTCGGTAGTACACGCGTCGCCATTGTTGTAGCGCTAACGAGTATATTGGCAAGCTGCACGTCCTTGCCAAGATCCGGTCCCGATCACAAAGATGTTGATCGAGGGGCGGCGGTGAAGGTAACAACGAAGGAGCGTCGCGTCGGTATCGACTACGCCCTGATCGATCTCAGCAAGAACGTCCTGCCGCACTTTACCGCTGCACAGCCTAGCTCCTTCAAGGGCTTTGGCGGTGGTCGTGGCGGGGTGCCCGAGATTCCGCTTGGTTATGGCGACGTCGTCCAGGTCGCGATCTTCGAAGCTCAATCCGGCGGTCTCTTCATTCCCTCCGACGCCGGCAGCCGTCCTGGCAATTATATCTCCCTGCCGGAGCAGACCATCGATAGAAACGGAACGATCACGATCCCCTATGCGGGTCGCGTGCCGGCTGCCGGTCGCCTGAAGGAGACCGTCGAGCAGGACGTCGAGGATCGTCTGGCGAGCCGCGCAATCGAGCCGCAGGTGGTTATCACCACGACGACCAGCCGCTCCAGTCAGGTGGCCGTGCTCGGCGACGTCAACAATCCTCAGCGCATTCAAGTCAGCCCCGCCGGTGAGCGCGTTCTTGATGTCATCTCCGCCGCGGGTGGTTTGACGACCAACAATATCGAAACGAATGTGACGCTGCAGCGCCGCGGCAGGACGGCAACCGTCGCCTACAATACGCTGTTGAAAAACCCGGCGGAGAATATCTATGTCGCGCCGGACGATACGATCTCGGTCGATCATGAGCGCCGCACTTATCTCGCGCTCGGCGCCGCCGGCGTTAGCGGCCGGTTCGATTTCGAAGAGTCGGACCTGACCCTCGGCGAGGCGATCGCCAAGGCGGGCGGCCTGCGTGACGACCGTGCGGATCCGGCCCAGGTCCTGCTCTATCGTCTTGTCCCGAAGAAGACGGTTGCAGCGATGCATGTGGATACGACGAGGTTTGCGGGCGATACGGTTCCGGTGATTATCCGCGCCAATCTCCGTGATCCCGCAACCCTGTTCGCCGCTCAGCAGTTCAAGATGGAAGACAAGGATATTATCTATATTTCCAATTCGGACTCTATCGAATTGGTCAAGTTCCTTGACATCGTAAACTCGGTATCGTCCACTGTTGCCGGCGTGACGGACGACGCACGCGATACCCGCAGTGCGGTGCGAGAGCTCGGGCGATAATTGGGGAATAGCCGGCGCCGATTGCGAATGATCGGCACCGGCGGCCTGTTTTCGATAGTGGATTTGATGAAGGAAGCCACTTATGGCAAGGTTTAGTGTTGATCGTAAACTTGCATATGGCGGAATTGCCGCGGCAATGTTTGTCGGCATGACTTCGAGCGCCTTTGCGGCTGCTTGCCTGGGGCCTGCAAATCTCACACCCGTCGACGTCAGCGGATTCACTGCCAATCCCGCCGTACTGCTCGACATGTCCGATCCGCTCGTTTTGTCATCACGTGTTCGAGCGTTGGTGGGGAGCAGCAACGACGCCCTGCTGCCGGCGATCGAGCAGGCCAAGAAGGCCAGCGCTACGCAGATGGCGGCGATCGGATCCGGTCTTGGGCGAGCCGCAAACAGTTGCCAGGTCTCGGACCCCCAGTTCAAACTGGCGATCGAAAAAGCTGTTGCCGAGGCGGCCAGTGCCGATCCCAATCTTGTGCCGCTGCTGACAGCCTTTGCAAAAGTTCTCGCTGAAGGCGCGACCGCGGCGCTTGGTGCGAGCACAGCTGGGCCTGCCGCAGCATCCGGTATCGGCAACACTGGCTCAATCGGGCAGACAGGGCCGGGGGCGGATGACGGTACGCAGTTTGATGGCAGCGCCACGACTGCCGGCACGCTGAGAGTTTCGGATGCTGGCGACGAGGACAGCTCGTCCACGAGTTCGACGACCTCGACGACGATTGCCATCAGCACGGGAGGAGCGGGGCAGTCGTCCTCTGAAACGACGGAGTCGACGAGTCAGAGCGTCCCCGTCACACAATAGCTGGAATTGCCTGTAGATCTTAGCGCTTGACGCCTTTGTTGGAGATCGAAATTGCTGTCGCCAGATAAACTTACGCCGCGTATCGACGCTTCCCGCGATACGGGAAACGAAGCTGATTTCATCGATTTCGACAAGCTCATCGCAATCGTCCGTCGGCAGTGGCGGATCGTAGCGGTGTGCGCTTTCGCCTTTGCCATTCTTGGCGTCGTCTATGTTCTGACTGCGGTGCCGGTCTACACAGCCGAGACCAAAGTGCTGATCGACCGCAGCGACAATCAGATGATCAATCAGCTGGCGGCTTTCGGCCAGCTGGACGATGACGAGGGCACGGTCCTCAGCCAGGTCGAGCTGTTGAAGTCCGACACGATCGCCTATGCGGTGGTCGACAAGCTGAAGCTTGTCGACGATCCGGTGTTCACGGCACAGAAAAACTCGCTTTTTTCCGTCGCAACGCTGAAATCTCTGCTGAATTTTCGCTCCTGGTTTGCCGATGACGGGGCCGTTGCCCCCGATCCGGAACTGAAACGGCGATGGGCTGCGGAAACCGTCGCCGGAAATATCGATGTCGAGCGTGTCGGCAAATCCTACGTCCTCGACGTCACCTATACCTCGCAGTCGCCGGATCTGGCGCGTGAAATCGCCGCCGCCATCGCCGATGTTTATCTGGTCGATAAGCTCAATTCAAAATATGACGCGACACGCCGGGCCGGCGAATGGCTGCAGGAGCGCATCGAAGAACTCCGGCAGCAGGCGCTGGATACCGACCTTGCAGTGCAGAAATTCCGGAGCGAGCATGGACTCGTCGAGGCAGGATCGGGCAACCTGCTGAGTGAGCAGCAGCTTTCCGAACTGAACAGCCAGTTGATCAAGGCTCAGGCGGAAACGGCGCAGGCCGAAGCGAAATATACCCGCATCAAGTCGATTATCGAAGCCAAGCAGACCGACGCTATCGTCACCGATGTGCTTGATAGCTCGATTTCAAACGATCTTCGCAAGAAATATCTGGAAGCTTCCAAGCTTGAGGCCGAAATCGAAGCGCGGCTTGGTCCGGACCACGTCCAGGCAGTCCGGCTTCGCGCGGAAATGGCGGAATACGAACGGCTCATGTTCGATGAACTGAATCGGATCGCCGAGAGCTATCAGAGCGAACTGACGGTTGCGCAGTCCCGCGAAAAATCGCTGCGTGACAGCGTTGATAAGGCGACGGGCGTGGCCGCAACGGCGGGTGAGACGCAGGTACAGCTGCGCGAGCTCGAGCGGACGCGGGATACTTACAAGAATCTCTATCAGAGCTTCCTGGCCCGCTATCAAGAAGCGATCCAGCAGCAGAGCTTCCCGATTACCGCCGCACGTATCATCACGACTGCGGAGACGCCGACGAAGCCGAGTGCACCGAAAAGAAGCCTCGTCATCGCTTTCGCCATGTTCCTGGGATGCGCGTTCGGTAGCGGCATTGGAGCTTTCCGTGAGTTCCGCGATCGCTTCTTCCGTACAGGTGACGATGTCAGGGATATGCTCGACGTCGAATCTCTGGGCGTCATGCCGCTGATTGAGAACAACGTCGAGGATCCGACGCTCGTCGATCCGGGGAATCCGCGAAGCATCGCCAGGGGCGGCAAGACCACGACTTATGTCGAGGAGCATCCGCTGTCCGCATTCGCCGAGACGCTTCGTAGCGCAAAAATCGCGATCGATATCAGTGCGTCCGACCAGCGCTGCAAGGTGATCGGTGTGGTGTCGAGCTTGCCCGGTGAAGGCAAATCGACGACGGCTATCAATTTTGCCAAGCTTTTGGCGATGCAAGGCGCACGGTGCCTGCTTATCGACGGCGATATGCGCAATCCGGGAGCGACGCGGGCCATCGGGCGCCACGCGGAAGCCGGCTTGCTTGAAGCAATCGTGGACAACCGTCCGCTGAAGGATCTCATTCTCCTCGACCCCAAGACAAAGCTTGCGTTCTTACCGACCGTGGCGCGATATCGCGTTCCGCATTCGTCGGAGCTGCTCGCGTCGCGCGGTATGGATCAGCTTCTGGAAATCGCGCGTCAAAGTTTCGATTACATCATCGTCGACTTGCCTCCTCTGGCTCCGGTGGTGGATGCACGCGCCATTAACCCGAAGCTTGACGCGGTCGTGTTCGTGATCGAGTGGGGCAAGACATCGCGGAAGGTGGTTCAATCGACACTGTTGTCGGAGCCGGATCTCTATACCAAGTGCGTCGGCGCCATATTGACCAAGGTTGATCCGGCGCAGATGAAGCTTTACCGGACGTTCGGTTCGAGCGAATATTATTATAAGCGGTATTCGCGGTATTACACTGAAAGCTGATGCTCGGCGTCCTCTCAGTTTCGCCGACGAGAATCGTTTTCCTTATCGTCGCCGTGATCTTTACGGTGCTGGCCGGCCGGGAGCTCTATGCTTCGATAAGGACGGCCAGCATATCGATCGTTGCCGAAAGGATCGAGCGCGGCGAAACCGTTTCGAATGATCTCGCGGCCAGATATGCGGCGCGAACCATCGAGGTGGTCGACGGACGCTACTGCCGATCTGACATTGTCGCCGCCGGTGTTACGCTCGTTCTGGCGCAGCTTGATCGACAGAACGTCAATATCAACTACGAGGCCTGGGTTGCTGCGGCCTCGGATGCCCGCCGCTATCTCCAACATGCGCTCTCGTGCATGCCGACAAACAGCAATTTCTGGCTTCGACTTGCCGCAGTTCAGGCTGCAATTGCCGAGGAGCCGCTTCAGGTCGCAGGCATGATGAAACGTTCGGTTGCCCTCGCGCCCTACGACGAGTCGATCATTCTGACCCGCTTCTATTTCTGGAACGATCTCACCCGTGCAACGCTTTCAGCTGCGAGCAGCGCGGTTGATAGCGACCTTACGACGATGCTGAAACGCGGCGACCGCTGCAGGGTCAATGCCACGATAAAAGCGGTCAGCCCGCAGCTCCGCCCGGTCTTCGATCGGATCTGGGCGAGTGTTGGGGAAGGAGCCACGGCGCGGTTTCGACAGCGCTGTAGCCGGTGATTACCGTGCTTTCAGCATTGGGATTTCCAGCGGCCGACGAGTTCACCCTCCCAATCAGGAGCGCAGAGAGCTCCCGCGGTCAGCGGTGGCTTCAAAGAGAGCTGTGTGGCCAGACTGAAGGCGGACGCGTTGACGATGCAGCACCGGTTCAGTCAGTCAAAAATGCTGCCAAGGTACTCGTAAACGCCTGGTCAGAGACGACAACGCCCGCAGCCTGTGCCGCGGGCGTCGGTTCTTGAACGGATTTTGGCGATCAGACCTCGACGCCGCCGGAAACGACCTCGGTGCCAGTAATGTTGAGCGTAAGAACGCCCGCATCCGTGTGGCCTTCGCCGTCGGAGATCTTGTAGTACTCGATGATTTCGGTGACCTGAGTGCCTGGAGCGATATCCTGCGTCAGTTCATAGGTGAATTCTCCGTTCGCCTGGACATGGAACGTGCCATGGGTACCGAGAACTTCGGTTACGGCGCCGCTGCTGGCGTTGACGTTCGAGCCGTCGAACTGGCGGAGGAAAAGGTGACCATTGTCGCCGGGAATGTCGTTGTCCAGAAGGTTGCCGCCGACAGCGTCACCTTCGTTGAAGCTGTAACGGTCATCGACCGCGACGGGATTGACCTGGCTGACGCCCTGAATGTTCAGGGTGAACAGGCCAACGTCAGTGTGGCCGGCGCCGTCGGAGATCTTGTACGAAACCTTCTCCTGGAGCAGCTCGCCGTTGGTGAAGCCGATCTTGGCGGCATCGCTCAGCACATAGGTGTAGCTGCCGTCGGCCTTGACGTAGAAGGTGCCGTAGTCGCCCTGGATTTCGGTGACCTGGCCGGGCTGCTTGGCGCCGACGCTCTGTTGATCGAAGAAGCGGAGGAAAAGGTTGCCGTCGGATGAGTCGTTGCTGAGCAGGTTCCCGGAAATAATGTCGGTTTCCAGAAATGTCGCAGTATCGTCGGTTGCGTGTATAGCCATTATTGTCTCTCCTTGAAATTGATCTTCGCGGGTCATTTTTGACCTTCAGCGAGCCGCCTGATTAACGATATCTCAATACAGGGAGTCAAGGGCATAGTTAACGATAATTGAATATCAATGAGTGTAGTTTTCAGTATTGCTGCACGCGTAATGTGCATAAGATCATGAAAGAATTGAATATTATTGCATTAAAAATATGTGAACTACGAAATTTATGCGGCTTAGTCATATTTTCCTCACGCTGAAATAATGTTTATTCATAGGCAATTATAAATTAGCGCAGGTGACGGCATGCTCTAAGATAAAATGTGGTTATAATCATTTCGAATTACGTGTTTGATCTTTTGGTTTCTCACTAGTTCCTTGGGTTGCCGCTGCGCATCTGCGAGGATAGTGCATTACTAACAGGTTCTATCGAGGAACACTGCACGGGCGTGCAACGCGCGAAGAATAATCTCCCGCCACGATAATGGCTAGTGGTCGTTTGCAGGTGGCGCCTCGCCCCTTGCTGCGACGAAAAATGCAGAGGAAGCAAGTTATTCCGCTACGAATACAAGAAATATTGCACGATATCGCGCATTTTAGTGTTTCATTTTAGCAGGCGGAGAGAGATCGGCGGTTACAGATTTTCCATTACATTTGGGAGATCGCGGCATGACCGTCTATTATGTGAATTCGGTTACAGGATCCAATTACAATAACGGAACCAGCGAGAGTTCAGCTTTCGCGACATTGTCTGCCGTCGAATCCCTGAGACTAAACCCGGGTGACAGCGTGCTGCTTGCTGCCGGAAGCGTGTTCAACGAGCAGTTCGATCTGAAATATTCCGGCAGCGTCAGCGCTCCCATCACCATCGGCAGCTATGGCATCGGTGATGCGCCCGTCATTCGCAGCAGCAATGACGGAATTCACGGTTCCAAGGCTTCGAATATTGTCATCGAGAACATCAAGATCGCCGATACAGGCGCTAACGCGATCTATGCTGGTAACGTCTCGAACTGGACCGTCCGCAACGTCGAAGTATCGAATACCGGCCTGTCCGGCAAACCCGGCTCCGTCAGCTTCCAGAGCAGTCAAAACATCACCATCGAGAACAGCACGCTGACGGGTGTACGTTCCGACGGTATCTGGATGGATAAGGTCAATGGCGTCACGCTCATCAACAATACTGTCACCAACAGTCAGGGCAGTGCTGCAGACGCCATTCAGCTCAACGACAGCAGCAATATTCTGGTCAAGGACAACCATCTGGAGCAGAGTGAAACCAACAGCGCCAAGGGTGTTCTGGTGCTGATCAGGGCTCAGGATGCAGTAGTCGAGGGCAACACGCTGGTTGGGGGCGGTTTCGGGCTGAGCGCGCAGGCCGGCACGAACATTGCGATCCACGACAACGACATCTCGGGCTATGGCGGTTATAGCTGGTCCTACGGCATCGGGCTCGGCGATCAGGGTAACGCGACGAATTACGATATTAGCGGCAATTATTTGCATGACGGTGTGTACGGCGTACTGATCAGCGCCATAGGCAATCCCGCGTATGTCCGCGAGAACATCGCCATCCATGACAATGTCTTCGACGACCTGTCCTCGTCGGCACTGAAGATCGACAGGTCTGCATCCGGCTCCTTCTATGACAATATCATAGACAGTTCGGTGGCGACGCTGACGATGCCCGCCGCAATCGCTGCGCAGAACACATTTTCCATCGGTGAAAGCAAGACGCTCGAACAAGCGCAGGCCGAGATTGATGGCGCGGCTGGCGGCACGAGCGGCGATACGTCGCCGAGCAACGAGCAGACGCCTGTCACACCAGTCTCCGAAACCGTGGACCTGCCGGCGCCGCCTCAGGTCAGTTCGCCGGCGCCAAGCGTGGAAACGCCGGCGGCGACCGTCCCTGCCGTCGTCGTTCCGAAAATTGTCGCCGTCCATGACAGCTTGAAAATTTCAACTGATACCGGCAGCGCCTATCTCGGAAATCTTCTTGAAAACGACAATGCGAGCAACGGCACGGTGCTGCTTCGCCGCTTCGGTGACAGTGCGGTGGATAAGCATGGCCTGACACTCACCGGGAAATACGGTATCATCCACGTCGAAAGCGACGGCGATTACAGCTACACGGTCGATACGGCCAAACTCGCCGGACTGAGCGGCAAGGTCAGCGAATTCTTCCAATACAAAATCTCCGACGGCGCTTCCCATATCGATACCGACAGCTTGAGCGTCTCCATCAATGTCGACGCATTTAATAGCAGCCACGCCTCACAAATTCTGGCTTGAGGCCGAACCGGATACCGGGGCATTCCACGAGCCTCGGAACGGCTTCTATTTCAACGCCGCTGAAGGTCGCCGCCCCGATGAGGCTGAAGATCGCGCGATTCCTGATGAAGAAATGTTCCGCTGGCTCCAGATAAACAAACTATAGATTGTATTTATAGTTAATGCCCTAGTAAACATCGGACCTGGCCGCGCCACATGTTCGCCGCTTTGCGCCGTTATTGGGCGGTTTGCGATTTTCACTTGCTTCGGCCGGTATAATTATCGTAGCGTTAAAGTTAGGTCCTCTGAAATTGTTCGTGATAAATTTGTATTTTCGGTCACTTTTCAGTGGGATTCAGGGGCTAAGTTATAGGCTTGCAAGCGGAGCGTCGGCACCGGCACCGGTGCCGGAGATCCGAGGGCAGCCATGTCAATGATCGGGCTCGATGGGCTCGCAACTGCAGTGTGTATCCGCGTGTTTCGTTGGTGCGCGATGCGGGATGAGAGGGATTGTTTCGTGTTTCAAAGTTCAGCAGCTGACGTCAATGAACCGTCCAAGGCCTTGCGGAAATGCAAAGGGGGATTGATCTTCATTGGCATAGCAAGCGCGCTTGTGAATATCCTCTATCTTACAAGTTCATTTTTTATGCTTGAGGTGTATGATCGGGTCATCCCCAGCAAAAGCATACCGACGCTGGCAGCCTTGGCAATACTTGCGTTGGTTCTTTACGCGTTTCAGGGGGCGTTCGAAGTTCTCAGGAGCAGAATGCTCGTTCGCGTCGCCGGTGCGCTCGACGAGATGATGAATGCGCGGGTGTTTCGGGCGCTCATCAAAGCGCCGCTGAAGGTCAAGATCGGCGGCGATGGACTTCAGCCCCTGCGTGATTTCGATCAGATAAGAACGTTCCTGTCCGGCATGGGCCCCACGGCGATGTTCGATCTGCCTTGGCTTCCCTTCTATATCGTGATCTGTTTCCTGTTCCATCCGGCGATCGGATATATCGCGATCGGCGGAGCGTTGGTTCTCGCCATTCTGACATTCCTGACCAATCACGGCACGCGTACGCTCTCCAAACAGCAATCGGAAAGCGCCAATATGCGCAACGCCTTTGCGCAGAGCTCGATCCGCAACTCCGAGGTCATCCATGCGATGGGCATGGCAGGCACCATGGCTGACATCTGGGATCGCAAGAATGGCGAATACCGGAGCATCACCCGGCAGGCATCGGATGTCGGCAACGGATATGCGACCCTCTCGAAGATTTTCCGTATCGCCCTGCAATCGGGCACGTTGGCGACCGGCGCCATCCTCGTCATCCAAGGACAGGCCTCTTCGGGTATCATCATCGCAGGTTCCATCCTGACATCACGCGCTCTGGCGCCTGTGGAGGCGGCGATCGGAAATTGGCGCGGTTTCGTTTCCGCCCAGCAGAGCTGGGCGCGGCTTTCGAACCTCCTGAAGACAATTCCGGAGATCCCGACCCCGCTGGCGCTTGCCGCACCTTCCAAGCAGGTCACGGTCGAAGGGGTCGCCAGCGGACCGCCGGCCGGCCAGCGGCTGGTTATCTCCGATATCAGCTTCGGCCTGAGGGCAGGGAGCGCACTCGGGATCATCGGCTACAGCGCCTCGGGCAAGTCGTCGTTGGCGCGGGCAATGATGGGCATTTGGCCGACGGTCAGAGGATCTATTCGCCTGGATGGCGCCGCACTTGACCAGTGGGATGGCGACGCACTAGGCCGGCATATCGGTTATCTCCCGCAGGATGTGGAGCTTTTCTCCGGAACCGTCGCACAGAATATCTGCCGCTTCGCGAAAGACATGTCGCCGGAGGCAGTGGTTGCCGCGGCGAGGGCGGCGCGTGTTCACGATCTCATTCTGCGTTTGCCGAACGGCTACGAGACGGAAATCGGCGAAGGTGGTGCTGCACTGTCGGCGGGCCAGAGACAGCGTATCGCGCTTGCGAGAGCGCTTTACGGCGAACCATTCCTCGTCGTGCTCGATGAACCGAATTCCAATCTCGATGAGGAAGGCGAGCGGGCGCTGAGTGCTGCGATCATGAGCGTGCGTGCACGTGGCGGCATCGTCGTCGTCATTGCTCATCGCTCCGGAGTTCTGGCAGCGTGTGATTTCGTGCTGATGATGCAGGAGGGCAGAATGATCGCATTCGGTCCCAAGGAAGAAGTTCTGGCGCGGGTCAGCCGACCGGAGGCGGCCCGTACCCCGATTGCCGAGCGTGTGGCTCAGCTCAAGGTCGTGGTCGACGGCATTAATGCGGCGGAATAGGCCGGAAGGAAGATTGTGAGAAAAGTCGTTAGTGAATCGAAACGGTCCCTCAACCGTCATGTCGCCGTTGTCGGCGTGCTGTCCATTGCGCTGGTGTGCGGCATTGGCGGCTGGGCGGCCACGACGGAGCTTTCCAGCGCCGTCATCGGCGAGGGCGTTGTCATCGTCGATGGCGATGTCAAGAAGGTCCAGCATCTGACGGGCGGTATTGTCTCGGAGCTTCTCGTCTCCGAAAACGACCATGTCTCGGCCGGGCAGGTTTTGATACGACTTGACGGAACGGCGACGAGAGCACAGCTGTCGATTGTCGAGAGCACGCTTGCTCAGCTCTATGCGCGCCGTGCCCGCCTGAAGGCGGAGCGGATCGGCGCGGAGTCGTTCGAGGTCGAAGAAAACCTCAGCGATCTGACGTCCAGCACCGCGGCTCAGCAGTTGCTCGACGGCGAGCGGAAGTTGTTTGACAGCCGCAGGTCGGCTCTCATCGGAATGAAGAGCCAGCTGGAATCGCGCAAGGATCAATTGGCCGAGCAGATCAAAGGGTTGGTCGTGCAGATCAACGCCACCGGCGATTCTCTCGGCTTGATCGAACAGGAGCTCGAGGCCGTCGATGTTCTCTACAAAAAGGGTCTGGTCACGCTTCAGCGTTTGAATACGCTCAAACGCGCCCGCGCCGATCTCCAGGGCAACAGCGGTCAGGAAATCGCTGCAAAGGCGGAGGCCGAGGGCAAGGCGATCGAAATCGACCGACAATCGATTCAGCTGGATGAAGATCGTCGTTCAGAGATCGCCAAAGACCTGACCGATGTCGAAGCTCAGATCGCCGAAAATGAGGAGCGCCGCGGCACTGCGCTTGATCAACTCCGCCGTCTCGACATTACCGCGCCGCTCAGCGGCCGCGTACACGAATTGGCGGTTCATACTGTCAATGGTGTTATCGAAGCCGGTCAGACGCTGATGCTCGTCGTTCCCGAAAACGACGATCTCACCGTCCAGGCGAAGGTCGCTACACGTGATATTGACCAGCTCCATGTCGGCCAATCCGTCGATGTGCGTTTCAGCGCCTTTGATCAGCGCACGACGCCGGATGTGAAGGCCGTGATCACCTCAATTGCGCCTGATATCGTCAAGGATGAGCGGACGGGGATCAACTATTATCCGCTGCGCGTCAAGCCGGAGGCTCAAAGTATCGCCAAGCTGAAATCGATAAAGCTCTATCCCGGCATGCCGGCCGAAGTCTTTATCAAGATCGCCGACCGGACCGTCATCTCTTATCTCACAAAGCCGCTGACCGACCAGATGCAGCACGTATTTCGTGAGGAGTGATCGGCGGCTGCTCCGCGCCGCTGCAGCATATCAGGGCAGCGCTAGCCGCGGTTGACGCAAGGCTCTGCGCCCTGAAACGGGCGTGACAACCTGTCTTGATGATATTGTCTCCGCTTGCTGCGGGGTGGCTCCGCGAAGAGCCGCCGGTCATTCCAAAGGAGTTGCTGCGGGGTGACGTATAGCTCTCGCCGAGATATGCTCTTTCCATGATATGTTTGCAGCTTTGGCGGGCGGCGCCGACCGAGAGGCGGCTGGCATGGGGTCTGGTTCTGTTTTTGACCTGCCTCATGATGGTTTCAGTGCCCGGGAAGAGTGATGCCGAGAACTTTCCGGCAGTGAAAATAGTGGCTTTCGGAACATCGCTGACAGCGCGCGGCGGATGGCAGTCCGGCCTCCAGACAAGCCTTGCCGCCTGCCTGCAGAGACCGGTACGAATCGAGAGCGTCGCAAAAAGCGGCGAGACGTCGACATGGGCTTTGACCCAGCTGGATCGCGTCGTTGCCGAGCAGCCGGATATCATTCTGATCGAGCTCTATGCCAACGACGCGACATTGCACCGGTTCGTGTCGCTGGCGCAAAGCCGAAGGAATATCGGCGATATTCTTGATCAGCTCCAACAACGCCTGCCGCGGGCGCGGATCATCCTCATGGCGATGAATCCGTTTTCAGGACTGCGGGGGTTGATCCGTCCTTTCGTCGATAGCTATATCTCGGCTCATCAGGAGGAGGCACAGAAACGGGGACTGGAGTTTGTCGATCATCGGCTCGGCTGGGAGCGGCTGGCCCCGGATGATTTGGCCACCGCAATTCCTGACGGCGCGCATCCGCGGGCCGAAGTTGCTTCGCAAATCATCGTACCCGAACTCGTCGGACGTATCGCCGGCCGCGATTGCGGAGAATGAATCTCTACCTTCCCGAGGGCGTCTGCGCTTGTTTGCGGGTTTAACCTGCTGCGAGATAACCCTTCAAATAGTTGACCAGCGATGTCCGGCCGGCATCTGACGGGTCCTCCTGAGAGGGACTGTCCAGGTCCTGGAGGAGAAAATCTTTGAGTTCGTCATCGCTCTGCGCGACATAGATGCCCGGCCGGCCGACGAGCTGACTGACCGTGGCAAGCTGGTGGTCGTTTCGGTGCTCGCCAAGGGCCGCCTTCCGCGGAACAAGAATGATCGGTTTGCCGAAACGTTTCGCCGTCAGGACGGTGCCAATTCCCGCGTGGGAGACGATGACGTTCGCATCGCGAAAGACCTGATCGAAGTCCGCAGGTTCGATATTCTTGATCCATTTCATGTTCTGTGGAGTATAGGTGCCCTTGCCGATCTGCGCCAGAACCGGCCTGGTGAGGTCCTTGGCGAATGTGTCGACGGCCTTGACAAGGCGATCAAACGGCAGCTGCGTTCCGACGGTGACAAGGATCAAAGGACAGCTCCTGCGTAATGGGGACCATCCGGCCGCGACAGATGTTGCCATTGCGTGAGCCAGAGCGTCGCAATACGACCGGCCAATTTTCCCGACAAGGACAGTTTCTCGACATTGGCGACACTATCGATCCAGATGGTGCGCTTGCCCGTCATTCTGCCGGCAAGCAGACAAAAGAGCCCAGGCGCGGCACCCGTCGAGATGATGACGTCGGGCCTGTGCCTGATGACGATGGCGAAGGCGCTGAAAAAGCACCGGATCGACATGGTTATCGAGTCACGGCTGCAATCGGGAAGGACCAGGCCGTCTCGAATCTCGTATTTGGAAAGTAGCCCCGGGATGGTCGTTGCAAAAATGATGTCGCAGCCCTCGAACGCGCTGCGCATGGCCATCAGCTGTTCCCAGTGACCGCCTCCCGACGAAGCAGCGAGAACTTTCAATTTCTTCTCAGCCATAGACAGGCATCTCCTATGTTCGACCGATGACGAGAGGACAAGACCGTTCCACTGAAACCGTGGCTGTATCGCGGCGGTTCAATGGAATCCTAACATTATTAACCGGCGCGTCGAGGCTCGCGGATCGTGAACTCTCAGTTTGGGACAATCTTTCACCTGACATACTTATAGATCGGTCCTGCCATCGGGACTGCCTGAAGCGTCATTTTTGCAAGAATCGGCAATAACGTGCCGGCAATCATCAATATAACGATCATGAACGCGAACCATGGGCCGTGATATGGCAGGATCTTCACATAAACTCCCTTGGCTATTCCAATGAAGATCGTATTGAACAGATAGATCACCATCGAATTCTGGCCGAGCCAGAGAAGGATCTTGTCATTTTCGAAAAACGGCAATCTGACAAGAGCGTGCAGAAAAGGAATTGACGCCGCCCCGCAAAAAAGAAGCCAATAGGGAAAGCTCCGGCCGATATAAAGTGCGGCTGCGAAAACGACCAGCCAAAGGAGAATATATTTGGTGAATATAGTGAGAGCGTATTCGGAATATTTGCAGATCAGCATTCCCGCGACGAAAAAAACGAAATAGCTCAAAATTCGCGCGACATAAAACCTCTCCGAAGCGGGAATGAAGAAAATCGCCAACGAGAAAAGGAAAAGAATGCCGATCTGCCGGCTGCTCAGCCGCCACAGGAGCGGTGTCAGCACCGAATAGACGAAAAGCACCAAGAGATACCAGATCGAAATGGTCGGGTTGTTCGGGCTGTTCGAAATCACCGCCCATGGCCCCTGCCAAAAGCCGCTGACGCCGTCATCGACATGAACGAACGTCTCGGCGATCTGCTTGCCGAAGACATTGATCAGGCACATCACGATAAAGGGGATCAGCAGCCGATCAAATCTCTTGGCGAAGAACTGGCCGAAGTTGCGATCAAGGGCATTATGCGCGCCCGTGAAAAAGAACACGAATCCACTGAGATACATGAAGAAGGGCATGTGGAACGTGTAGATCGCGGATTTCGTCGCCTGATACCATGCCTGCTCGCCAAGCGTACCTTGCATCACAAGGTGACCGTAGACGACCAGGAGGATGCCGAGGCCTTTGCCGCGTTCGATATCCAACAGTTTTTCGCGTTCAACGCTGACCGCGGCTCTTTTCGATTCGGGCACGGCCATTGGGGCGCTGGTCATTGCCTATTCTCCTGAAGCGGGTTGTGGATAACGGAGGCTGCGCCGCCCGGCCGGTCCCGTTGAAAGGGACCGCCGCCGACGTGGCGGGGGGACAACAGGTTCCGTTCTCATTGGCAAGACAGAGACGAGGACCGGCCATAGACCAATCGGCGCCAGCATCATTCCCGCTTCGGTCATTGCGCCGATCATGACGAGAAGGATCAGAGCAACCTCTTTGGCCTGCACGGCCTGAAGCTGATGGCTCCTGTAGACTGCGGCTATCTTCTTGAAAATTCGCGTCAACAGGAAGCCGATCCAGCAAAGAAAGCCCGGAATACCGATGTTGAGGCAAATCTCGAGATAGGTGTTGTGCAGGGAGCGTACGGTGTGGCCGAGACGGACATATTCCTCGACGATGTCCGCCTGCCGGAACGTGGCGAAGCCATAGCCGAAGATGGGCCGATCATAAATCAGCGGGATTACCTGCTCCCAGATATCGGACCGGCCCGACAGCGTCAGGTCCTTTCCGAAAGCTTCGGCGACAGCCTGTGCGACGCCGAGATAGGCGATCGAGCCGGCAAAGCCGATCAGGAGGCAGAGAAACAAGACGATGAAAGCGCGGGCCATGCTGTGCCGGATGTTCTCCATCATCTTCAGGCCGAAGATCGTGGCAAGGCCAATCGCCACCATGACGACCGCCGTTGACGACAAGGAGACAACGATAAGGACCAGGGTCAGCATGATTGCGATGGTTTTCAGCAAGCCGCTGTAGCGAAGCCGGGGGGAGGGCAGCCGATGGGATATGAGCACGATAAAGCAAATCGCGCTGAACTGTCCCATTGTATTTTTGTGATAAAACAATCCCTTCACCGCCCCCGCCAGCGAACCACCCATGATGCCGAACCGCGGGAAAGCAGCCGTGTAAAGGACGTTTGCGAAAGCGGAGAAAATGGCGAAATTGGCCAGGAGACGCAAGGTTTCCTCGTTGCCGTAACGCAGTCGAAAGAGCAGGGGGCCAAGGGCCAGCAGACCGACGGCCGCGGCGCCGCGAACAGAGGCGCCAAAATCGAGCGAGCCGAAGAATGACACCACTATAGAAAAGATGACGATGCCTACGAGGGGCGAAATGCCGCGGAAAAAGGCGAGGAAGCGGTTTGGCTCAAGGATGCCGTAGAAGCCGATCAACGGGATCAGCGAATAAAGCATCAGCTTCTGCGGCAGCGGATCAACGCTTGCCCCATCATCGAAGTTCGAAGGATACCCATACCACATGCCGGTTGCCCGCAGCAGGGCGAGGTAAAAAATGCCCGTCAGGAGCAGGCGAACGAGCGTTTCCTTTCTGATGCCATGGCGTGGCCGTGCACGGACGGACGGCCGCAGGCCGATATCTCCGTCTCGAACATAGGTGGGGCCAAAACTCATGCGAAGGCGCTCCTGCAAATGGTATCAGAGGGCGGCATTGGGTCTATATTCCTGGTATGCATGTCCAAGGATCCCGTTGACCATGCCGGCGCCACGCAGAACATGGGTGAGTGCTCGCATGCCCCAATAGGGTGAAATCAGGATTGCCGGCAGCATGGCCAGCCCAAGGATCACCCTCGTGGCGCCATAGGCCGCGCGGTAGAGCCGGCGCTTGAGGTTACCGTGCAGGACCTCGCTGACGGCGAAGGTATTGCCGAGCCGGTATTGCCGCTGCAACACCCACTTCCAGGTCATGCGGCTGGCGGGAACGATATCATAGACGAGCGCCTTGTCAGCCCAGAAAACCTGCATGCCACGACGAATTGCCTGATTGAAGAAGAGATAGTCTGTGCCCCCGGTGAAGCGCATCTTCTCTTCGAAGCGAAGATTCCATGAGCGGATGAGGGGATAATCGAACATGACGTTGTTCGAAGCCGCATAGGAAATGCGCTGACCGTCCTTGTTCTTCTTGCGCTCGAAAACCCTCGCCTTGATGAAATATTCCGGCGGGTTGTCGGGATAGACCGGCTGGACCGGGCCGTAGACGCAATCGGCACGGTTTCTCTCGCGGGTCTCCAGCATTGCATCGAGCCAGCCATCGACAGGCCATTCGTCGTCGTCGAGAAAGCAGAAGAGGTCGGTCCCGGCAGGGGCTGAATCAAGAGCGCGATTGCGTGCAAAGGGTATGCCTTGGTTCGGCTCGACGACATAGATCAGATCATAGGCGCCCGTCTGGCCGAAGTTCTCGACGGTGGCTCTTGCGCTGCCGGCGGCATCATTGTCGACGATCACCATCGTCAGATGATAGGGGCGAGCCGGATTCCTCGCCTGGCGTGTCATCACGTCGAGCAGCTTGGCGATCCCGTCGAGCCGCCGATAAGTCAATACGCCGACGGCAATGTACAGCTGCGACGCGCCTTGCGGCTCAGCTCTGTCAGATGGCGGTTGAAAGTTGTCTTGCTGGTTCATGACTGTCCTTTGCGCAGCATATTTCCCAAACGCTTGCGCGCGGCCATCAAGGCCACTTCGTTTACGGCATCGTCCCCGAACGGGCCACCCGCCACGGTGCTGCGAGCTTCGCTCCTGAGCTTCAAGAGCGAAGTCGTTTCTGCAATGCCGCCGGCCACAAGGCTCTTGCCGAGTGCATGCAGCCCATCATAGCGGCGTGCCAATTCCAATCCTGTCGCGATCATGATCCGCGGGCGCAGCGTTTTCGCCCTGCTGGTGCCCGTATAGCGGTTCGAGTCATGAATGCGCTGAAAGGTCAGCGGCGTTTCGACTATGGCGCCGCGACCCAGATAGGCGGCTGCGAATTTGATGTAATTGTCGCTGAGGACGACGTCTTTCGCCACAGACATCGGCAGGATCTGGGACAACAGGTGGCGGCGGAAACTCAAGCCGGAGGTCGGCACCGGAAGCGAGGGGAAGCCGCCCCTGCGCAGCGTGTCCCGCTTGTCGAACAGCGTCACCTGCAGCTCCGTGGGGGGCTGCCCGCCTTCATCGGTCGTCACGCGGTCGAAGCACCAGTCAATCTCGTTGCGGTCGTAGATCTCGGCGATGCGCGCAAGTTTGCCGGGCAGAAACGCATCATCGGCATCGAGGAGAAACAGGATATCGCCGCTTGCGGCCGCAAAACCGGCATTGAAGCTCGAGGCCTGGCCGCCATTTTCCTTCAACACGGTCAGGATTCGCTCGCCGTAGGAGGCAAGGACCTCCCTGGAATTATCCGTGGAACCATCGTCGACGACGATCACTTCGAAATCCGGATAGGCCTGCGACAGAACGCTGTCGATGCATGGACGCAGATATTGGCCGTAATTGAAATTGTTGATGAGCACCGATAATTTCACCGCACGACCTCCTGCACCAGTCGACCAGAACGATTTCCTGCCGGAGCGTATCGGCGCAGCCCGGCGCGGTAGCCACGCATGTAGTAGTGCTTCCAGATTGCCCAGAACCGCTTCTTTGACGGCGGCAAAGGATAAAGAAGGGCTGCCCGAGCTGCCCAGTTGGCGCTCTCGATCCAGGTTCTTAAGGGAACTCCCCCGATCCTGACACCTTTGGGAATGTCTTCGGCGAAGAGCGCCGGCATTCCATAGCCAAGACGCTCCCCACGCTTCTGTACCCAGGCCTCTGTCACGCTGGAGGCTGGAATCCAATGATGGACAATGGCCTCAGCGCACCGATATGTTTTCACGCCGCTTCGGGATAGGCGGCTGACGATTTCGGTATCCTCTCCCATCGCGAAAAGATCCCCTGGAAGCGGCCCGATGTCTTCACGGAATCGTACATTGCCGCCAAGCAGTTCACGACGCACGCTCGTGTTCGGACCCCAAATTTTTGTCGGGTCGCATGGGCCACTGGATTCCTCGTCGGCTATAGCGAAGGTGGATCCCATGGGAATCCAGTCCAGAAGCGGATCTCCATGGGGGTAATTCTCCCAATTCGGAAGAATGCGGCCGCCGATTACGCCATAATTCGGATTCGCCTCTGCGCACGCGGCAATCGAACTCAACCAGTTCACATCTGCCTCGATATCGTCGTCCGTGAAAACGATCAGCGCTCCGCGAGCGATCGCCAAAGCGGCGTTCATAGCTCCTGATTTGCCTGGGCGGGCATGATCGACAACAATCATCGGGAGCTTCTTCGCATATTGATCGAGAAGCCGCTCTGTTCCGTCTTTACTGTTATTGTTGACGGCAATCAGTTCCCATTGTTCGGCCGAAAGGTTTTGGCTGAGCATCGAATCCAGCATCTGTTGAAGCCGTCTACTAGCGCCGTTGAAGGACGAAAAGATGACACTAATTTTTAGATCCGTCATCGAAACCACTCGCCTCCTGACGCGCGAAAATCCTGCCCTCTGCCACCGTAGCAGAAGCGCTTCCTGTCGATGCCGCGGTTTAGGACTGTCGTCATTTGGCACCAAGTTGAGAATAGATGGTTTCATTCGTCGCAGATCGCTGCTTGAGAAATTGGCGCAGGATGCCCTGTCTCACCGACTGCGCCCACAGCAATCTGAAGCGAACGCCGCTTAAGGGGAATCGCTTGACGGCGACGCTGGCCGGCGCCATCAGAAGCCATCTGAGGGCGCTGCCGACGGGCAGACCGGCGATTTTCGTTTTGCGCTCGAAGAGGTCCGGCCGAATGATAACCAGACCCATGCCATAGCGCTCGCCGCGCCGCAAAACCCATCCTTCATTCAGATAGCCCTGCCTTACAATGTGCCGAACCCGGGGGTGCCGCGAATGAAAAGCCCTGGCTCCATTCTTCTCCAGCCTCAGAGCGAAAGCAGTATCCTCACCCATGGGGAACTGAGCGACAGTGGCATCCGGACCCAGGCCGTCGTGAACGATATAACCAGGCCCTAAAATGGAGCGGCGGAAAGCCGAATTCGGCCCTGATATCAACGCCGCCGAAATTGGGCCCTCAGGAAGATCGTCATTTAGAGCATAAAGAATTCCCAGGTGCCCATACTTCACTAACCACGGCGCAGGCCTTTCCTCCCATTCGGGCGTGATCAAGCCGCCGAATATCGCAAACTGTGGCTGCTCATCCGCCAAGGTGAGAAACTGCTCGATCCAATCCGGCGCGGGAATGACATCGTCATCGGTTAAAATGACGAGTTCGCCCTCGAGATGGCGGAAGCCCGAAGTCAATGCATGCTGCTTGCCTTGTTTTGGCTCAAAGTAAACTTCCAGCGGAAGCCGCTCCTTATAGGAATTCAGGACTGCTGCAGTGTTGTCGTTGCTGTTGTTGTCTATCGCGACGATTTTCCATTCTTCTTTCGGCAAGGTGGAGTCGCAGAGTGCGTCAAGCATCGTTGGCAGAGTCTTCTCTCCGTTGTAAGTCGAGAAAACTATTGTGACCTTGACTTTGCTCATTTTCTGCTCCGGCCCCCGTTTCGGTCGGATCGCCTCCCAGTACGGATTCGGCTCACGCCTTACCGATGACCTGGGCCTGCGATAGAACGCTGTCGATGCGTGGACGCAAATACTGCCGTAAATGACTGGTGAGCACCGATAGTCTCAAATTACTGCCTCCCGGGCAATCAATCACTGTGCCATTGTCTGGGACACATACCGGCGAATTCCGGCGCGATAGCCACGCATGTAGTAATATTTCCAGATTGCCCAGAACCGTTTCTTCGATTGCGGCAGGAGATAAAGCATTGCTGCCCGGAAAGCCCATTGCGCACTTTCGATCCAGGTCGGAAGCGGAACCCCGCTTAACCTTACTCCCCCAGGCACCTCGTCGGGAAAGAGCGCGGGCATGCCGTAGCCAAGCCGTTCGCCTCTTTTCTGTACCCAATCTTCCGTCACGCTCGACGCCGGAATCCAGTGATGAACCACGGCTTCGGCGCATCGATAGGATTTGGCGCCATTGGCCGCCAGGCGAATGATGATTTCCGCATCTTCACCCATGGCAAAAATCTTCCCGGGAAGAGGACCGATATCTTCGCGGTAGCGCACGCTCGTTCCGAGCAGTTCGCGTCTGACGATGGTATTCGGGCCCCAGACCTTTGTCGGGTCACATGGTCCGCTTTGGGTTTCATCGACGATCGCAAAGGTGGATCCCATCGGAATCCACTGAATGAACCGGTCGTTTGGCTCTTTCTCCCAATCAGGGACGATTCTGCCGCCGAAGACGCCATAACTCGGATGGGCCGCGGCGCAGTCGACGATCGCTTTTAGCCAGTTCGGCTCGGCGCGAACATCGTCATCCGTAAAGACGATGAGTTCCCCCTTCACCCGATCCAAGGCCATATTCAGGGCGCCGGACTTTCCCGGCTTGCGCTGCTGCAGGATGGTGATGGGAAGCTTGTCACTATAGGACTTCAAAAGGTCAAACGTGCCGTCATTGCTATTGTTGTCGACGGCAATCAATTCCCACCGATCATGGGGGAGTTCCTGGCGCACCAAGGAATCCAAAGTATAGCGCAGGCGGCGGCTGGCGCCATTATAGGATGAAAAGAGCACGCTGACGGAAAGATCCGACATCATTGACCAACCCTTTTGGTGAAGTCGAAAGAGAAAAGCCCCATAATTTGACTGCCTTCGCGATAGTGTGCCGATCGGAGTCCTATGCCGGATTCGATCGCGCCCCGCCGAAAAATTCGCGCCGGTAACCGTGGCCGAGAACCCTCAGCTTGCGAAAATTGCGCAACAACCGTCGCGGCTTCAGAAGCACGCCGCGATTGAGAAAATACTGCCGCAACAGGCTCGGCGCTCGGCTGTGCGATCCGCCATGGGCGACCCGGTAGACCGCCCCCCGAAACGGCAGTTTGGCCAGCGGCGCCCCGCGTTGGGCAAGGATATCTCCAATCCGGACGTGGCTGCCCAGCATCGACTTGATCCAGTCGAGCGAAGCGTCCTCGAACCGCTGTGGCAGTTCATAAAGATCGGCCCGAATGATCAGCGACGTCCCGCAGAGATGGCTGAAGTCATCATGACCGAGCAGGAAATTGCCGCCATCGTCCCAAATGTAGCCGTGGTCGATCGTCCAGCCGTTGGCGTTCTGGTTTTCGGAAACGTACTGGACGATCCGCGAGCTGACGAAATCATCGTCGTCGACAATCATGAAGAAGCGGCTGTCGGCGGCGGCCAGCATGCCGCTCAGGACGCGCCGGCCCTTGTCGGCGCGGAACGCGTCGAGGAAGTCCTCCTTGCTGCCTTTGCCAAGCTCATGCATGTCGTTCGGCGGAAAGCTCACGCGCACAGCGGAGAATTTCTCCGGCAGGTCAGGCAGATCGGCCCCTTCGTTGGCGACGATGATACCGCGCCAATCTCCATTGGTCTGGTTGGAGATGGAAGCTACGGTCTGGCCGAGATTTGCCTTCAGCTTGCTCCAATCGCGCGCGTTGTCCTGATGTCGGACCGGGATGATGAAGGTGACAAGTGGCATCGAAATCTCCCTCAAGCCCGCAGGCCCACAGCTTCTTTCTCAGCGACACGCCCGTTGGAAGCCTGGTGACGCGCCCACTCGATCCCGTCTTCGAGCGAGGTCGCCTTATAGGAAAGGTCGGTTCCGCCGGAGAAAGCATTCATGAAGCGGCGGATTTTGCCATAGCTGTTGTCGAGCACCGCATGCGGACGGCCGAGCAGCAGCGAGCAGATATGGACGTGCAGGCGATCGGTCACGATCGCGCGGGCGCGCGAAATCTGACTGATGCCACGCTCGAAGCGGTTATGAGCCGCCGCGTCCAGCCTGCGCAAGGCAACTTCACTCGGTTTCAACGCGAGATAGGCCGAAGCTACGCCCAGTTTCTTGGCGATGTCCACCTTCCGCTTGGACTCGGTAATCCAGTCTTCCACAGGAATATCGGAAGGAATCTTACGATCGGTGCCGCCGACACGTTCCGCATCCTCCCGCAACATGGCGAGAACGGGGATCTGTGTCGCCCTTTCGGCAAGCGGGCCGATGGCGAAGGCCATGTCGGGGCAGAGCCGCACGGTGCAGTCGAAGTGTTTTTCGGAAAACTCCTTCGATTCTTCGTCGCGCACGAGCAGCACGAAATTCTTATGGCGCCCGATGGCCCGTTTGGACTGCTCGATGCGCTCAGCCGAACTGTAGTGGATCGACTGCGGAAACTGGATGATCTGCCGATCCGGGAAACGTTCCATGATCATCTCGCGGAAGTCCTGGTGGGCCACCCAGATATCGCCGAAATTACCGCCGCCGTGGATGAAAATCGGGCCTGTGGGAACCCGCCGTTTCAGTTCGTCGGTGGAAAAATCGTGAAGCCTGGAAACATAGTCCGGGCGCTTGCCGAAGCGATCCTTGAGATAGGCCATCTCTCCCAGCCAGATCGCCGAGTCGCCGCAATTACGAATGTCGGGGAAATCGAGAATCGCAAGCGGTTCATCGCGCGAGACATAGTCCTTCAGGCAATCATGGATCATGCCGTTGAGTTTTGCGATCAGCTCCGATCTGGATTGGCTGGTCATTCTGCCTCTCTTGTTGATGTTCGTTTAGCTTTAAGCCGATTTGGGTACGGCAATACGTTTTGCTTTTGACAGGAACTTGACAATGATGCGGTGAACTTCGGTTTCCGGGCCGTCCGGCTTCTTCATCGCAAGCCAAAGAACGAGGCTCGATCCGGCATAGATGATGCCGCCGGCGACGACCAGGACGGCCAAATGAAGGGCCAAGTGCAGCTTGTCGGTCGGCATGCTGAGAATATGCGACAATCCCAACACGCCCGCGGCCATCAAGGCGACGCTGGCAAGCGCGCGGAAGTTGGCTGCAAGCTGCTGGAAGAATGGCAGGTTGATCAAGCGCTTGACGAGAAGCATGTTGACCACGGTAGAAATCAGGCCCGTCAACACCCGCGCATAAACGACGCCCGGAAGCCCGGCCATCACAAGGCCGGCGATGATGATGGGAATGCGGACCACCAGCATCTGCGTGTCGCGGATGAACAA
Organism: Rhizobium aethiopicum; assembly: GCF_900094625.1. Lineage (GTDB taxonomy): Bacteria > Pseudomonadota > Alphaproteobacteria > Rhizobiales > Rhizobiaceae > Rhizobium > Rhizobium aethiopicum. Next base: position 37,957 of record NZ_FMAJ01000021.1, read on the forward strand.
CATCTTTGTGTGACCCTTCGCCATGCCGAGCGGCTGGACGAGCGAGCCGAGGGTCTGAAGGGCAAAGACCGATGCGAGCGCCTGCACGATGAAGATGGCGGGAACCCACTTCTCTCCCAGGGCAAGCCGCATCATTGGCTCGGCCACGACTGCCATGCCGATTCCCGCCGGGAGCGCCACGGCCGCCAAAAGCGCCTGTGCACGCTGATAGGCTGCGATAAGCCGGACCGGATCGTTGCGGACCTTGGAAAAGCCCGGATAAATCGTCTGGTTCAACGGCGCCGTCGCTTCGCGCGTCGGTAGCGTCGAAAGGGTGTTGCCGACCGTATAATGGCCGAGCTGTGTAGCGCCCAGCAGCTTGCCGATCAGCAGATATTCGATGCGCCAATTCAGCGTGTTGACGATCTGTCCGGCCGTCAGCCACACTGAGAACGAAAACAATTCGCGTGCATGCCGAAAGGTGATACGCGGCCAGAACGGCAGGACGGTATAGGAAACGATGATATTGGTCACCTGATAGGCGAGGGTGCCAATCACGAGGGCCCAATAACTCTGATAGATGGCTGCAATCGCCACGGTCACGACAAATCCGACCAGCTTTTGCGAGACGTTGAGGACAAACTCCTGCCAGAAAATCAGATCGCGCTGGAGCATGACACGGCGCGGATTGGCGAGACCGCTCAGGAGCAAGCTGAAACTCAAGGCGAGCATCACGCTCGTCAGCCGAGGCTCGTTATAGAATTCGGCTATCGGATAGGACGCGGCGGCAAACAGCAGCGCCAATATAGCGCTTCTCGTCACGCTCAAGGTCCAGACCGCGCTGAAATGAGTTTCGCTGGGCGATTCATGGCGGATAAGTGCCTGATTGAGCGAGAGTTCAGTGACCGAACTCAGGATCACCTGGATCGTCGTTGCAATGGCGACAAGACCGAAATCGGCCGGCACCAGATACCAGGCGAGCACGAAGGTGCTGAGCGCGGAGAGCGCGTTGACGATGGCGCGGGAGAGGCTCAGCCATATGCTGCCCCGAATCAGGCGGTCGGTAACACTGCTCATGGGCGAACGGCTCCCGAGGTCTGGGACATCGACCTTTTAAACGAGCTGCGGGCCCATCCGGAGTGCTTCTTGCCCTTGCGGGAGCTGAGAACGTTGGCGGAATTACAAAGCATCATGCCTTATTGCCTCGTCACGGGGTCTGCGACATCAAAGGGCGCTGGCCGTCTTCTTGGAAAAATCCTGCTTCAGCCGATCCAGTTCGGCCAGCATTTTCTCGTGCGCTCTTACGATAGCCGTATCGGAGCTGAGCTGTCCCGGCTTTTCAGCCACCCGCTGCAGCGTCTTGACCGTCGACCCGAAGACATAGTTGCCGGTCAGCTGCCGGATGCGGCGGTGGCGGAACGTGATGTTCTTCAACAGATATGTGTTCTTCCGCACCAGCGACGCGCCTGCTTCTACGAGGTTGGACGGGCCGATCGGGTCGAAATCGATCTCCAGATCGAGCGCACTCGCCCAATCATACCACTTGGCGCGGTTGCCCGGTGCAATCGGCCGGATCGCCCGCCAAGGAACGCGCAGCGCATCGGAGATGATGCAGCCATGCATTGCCTCGGAGACGATCTTATGCGACGCGCTGATCTCTGTCAGAACTTTCTCCACCGACCAGCGCGGGTCGATATAATGTATACCGGCGAGATCGCAGACCTTGTCCCAGCTGCCATACATGGCGCTTTCATAATGCGGCATGAAGGAGACCGGATAACGCTTCTCAACGGTCTTTGCGTCCCAGCAGCTGCGCGTGAGGATGCCCGAGTCGCCGATGGCGTAACTTGAGTCAATGCCAAGGACTTCCGCGGTCTTTTTTCCGCGCACGAAATAGAAGGTCCAGTTGCCGTCGACTTTCGGCGGATTGGTGTATCCGCCATAGCCCGATCCGAAGACAATCTTCTGCATGTTCGGATCGAAATTATCGTAGAGAATCGAGCCGATGCCCAAAAAGAGCTGGCTCTCATCATCGTCGAAGAAGCCGGGCAGCAGACGCTCCCAGAGCCAATGGTTCAGCTCGTCGCCAAAATTCTCATGTTTCCCACGATAGGCAAACATCTTCATCGTGCTTCTCCAGTCGGCAAGTGCGTCACGAGCTGCGTGACCGTATCGTCCTCGCGGGCCATGCGTCCGTAACGCGAAATGATCTTGATATCGCTGCGGATTATCTTTGCCGGGTTGCCGGCGACGAGCGAGCGCGGCGGCACGCTCTTGGTCACTACCGAGCCGGAGCCGATGACGCATTCATCACCGATCTCTACGCCTGGCAGGATGATGCTGCGGGCGCCGATGAAGCAGCGTTTGCCGATCCTCGTGTGAAGGTAGAGCCCTCGTGTAAGGTCATGGGTCAGGATGGCGGCTTCAAAGGCGACGTAAGTTTCGGCGCCGATGTGCAATCCTTTCGGGTTGGTCTTGTCGAAGCGCACGCTCAGCGAAAAGCTGGCCGTGGGATCGATGTCCATACCCCAGAATTTCGTGTAATAGAGCCACTTGGCCTTAACGATCCCGTTCCGCAGCGGCCGAAATACGTTCAGTCCCCACTTCGGCTTCTTTCCTGTCTGCACCATCAAGTCCGACCCCGGCTGGAAAATTGGTCTAGTACGGAACTGTAATAGTCCTCTAGCATCCCCGTTTGACGACGTATGTCGAAGCGCTCGGCCACCAGAAGCGGTGAGCGCGCGCTGAAGGCTGTCCACAGGCCCTGGTCGTTGAGCAGCCTTCCGACCGCTTCCGCCATGCCCGCGACATCCCGCTCCTCCACGAGATAACCAGTTTTCCCCTCTTCGATCGCTTCGCCCACGCCTCCCGAGCGGAATGCGACGACCGGAGTACCGACGGCTTCGGCCTCCAGATTGGCGAGGCCGAAGGCTTCCGCGTGACCATTGTCGAGGGTCACGCTGCCATGAAGATAGAGCTCCGCACTGGCGAGCAGATCCCTTATCTCTGTCTGCGACAGATTTTCATGGATCGTGACGCTTGGCAAGGAACGACGCGCCAAGGCTTCGATTTCCTCCTTCAACGGTCCCTGTCCGACCATGACGAATTCAACCGGGGTGCCGGCGGCCGCCACGCGTGAAAGCGCGTCGATCATGAAGCGGTGGCCCTTATAGTCGACGAAACGGGCAATGGAAACCACCAGCCCCTTTTTTCGTGGACGCGGTTCCATTTTGAAGAGATCGAGATCGATGCCGATGTGATGGCGAAAGACGCGGTCGGCGCGGAAGCCGAGCGCGAGCAGCCGGTCTCGGATGAAATCAGAAACCGCGATGTTCCAGCTATTCCAGCCCGCCATCTCACTCCGGCCCTTGGCGAAGAAGCGCACCTGGTTGAAGCCGCCCGGTTTTTTCGGATCGCCGCGATAGGTGGCATCGAAGCCGTGAAATGTCGTGACGAGCGGCTTGCCGGCGGCCCGCGCCAGGGGACCGATGACGTAGCCGTTCTTGCCGAAATGCGCGTGGACGAGATCGGCTTTGCCGACGGCGGGAAAGAGGAAAGGCAAGCCGACCTGCGGAATTTTCAGAAGCAGCTCGCCGGCCCGCGCAACAGGAGATCGACGAATGTCGTGAACCGGAACAGTCGATTTTTTCGTGTGGGCGGAAGAAATTCGCGAACCGGCAAGAATTTCAGCTTCGAAGGAACGAAATGCCACCGCCTGGTTGAGAACAAATGCCTGGCTGGCAGGCAAAAATTTTTCCACGTAAATAACGGCTTTTCTCATGAATCTGTTCGCGTCTCCGCTGTCTTGGCGATCACATTGCCTCTATTGCCCGCTTGATGCCATCAACCGAACTTCTCGGATCGTTGTTTTCGTCGTAAAGATTAACGCGCTTCGTGCATGCCGCGCCGGGATTGGTGTCCTTCTCGTCAAGCTCGCCATATTTCTCCGACATGCCCCAAACGGAGGCGCCTTTCAAGTCACCACGCTCGGCAGCGACGGTGATCACGTCACCGAAAATCTCGGCATAGGAGACTGGCGTGAAGCCCTGGTCGCGGTTGAGGAAGTGGCAGGACGCATCGAGTTCCGTGATGAAAACGCCGACACCCATATCCTTCAGCCTTGCACAGAAACGGCCCATCCCCTCCGGATCGATCCGATCGAGCCCCGGGCGGAAATGCGATTGCAGCCCGACGGCGCCGATCGGCGTCTTTCTGGCGACGAGATCCTCGACAATCTTCAGGATGCGCGCGCGCTTTTGTTCGAATATGTCGGATTTTTTCTCCAGATGCGTCTCGTTGAGAACCAGCATTGCGTCTGGATTGGCTTCGTGTGCCATGTCGAAGCTCATACGGATATAGTCGTCGCCAAGCAGGCGTCGGAAAACGCAATTCCGCAGATCCGGCGCATCATATTCCAACGGCTCGTTCACCACGTCCCAAGCATCGATCGACTTCTTATAGCGAGTGACAACCTGTTTTATATGACGGTTCATCGCCACGCGAATGGTCTCGGCTTCGGTGATAGCGGACACCCAATCGGGCGTGCGATACCAGACGAGCGTGTGTCCATAAACCCTCATGTTGTTTTTGCGTGCAAACGCAACAAGTCGATCGGCTGGGCCGAAGGAAAAGACGCCGGGTCTTTTTTCCGTTGCATTCCACTTAAGCTCGTTTCGCGGCGTTATCGAATTGACGTTATCGATGTATAGCTGCGACGCGATCGGATTGTTGACATCCTTCGCATCGATGGCCGAACCAAATCGAAACGATTTTCTGTCGGCAAGGGCGCGCAGCCCGGCGGACGGCGGCACTTGCGCCAAAGTCTGACCGGCGCGCGCATATAAAAGGGCGAGCGGGAAGGAGGCGAGGAAACGTCTTCTATTCATTCTTTCTCTCACCGTTAGCTGTGTTTCACGCGTGCGACGTAATTGAAGGGTCAGGCCTACGGACAGCGACCCATCGCGGATTCGATTTAAAATCAATCAGTAATGCAACTTCCGATGTATTTTCAGCGGCGTGGATGGGTACGGTTGCAAGATATAAACCGCTGCGGAGGAAGCTCGTTAAGGTAGAGTTGGTTTAACTATTTGATGAGCTATTTTTTTATGACATTTCAAAATGCCGCTTTTTTTATGGCGACTGTCCAAAACCCCTTATCGTGGCGCTCTCAGAACCTCGTCGCGGTTGCGCGATCGGCATGCGTCGTTCGCTTGCTCGGCGACGAACTTGCGCAGGCCACTCAGGACCTCAATGTAGAGCGACTCTGGGGTCTGGGCCGGCGCCTGACGGAGCGTTACAGGATCCTGTCCAGCTATGACGGTGATGCAAGTCGCATAGCCTGAAGCGAGCCGCATGCGGCTGGAGAGCTCAGACTAGTTGCGATGTTCTGCCGGCGGTTCTTGACGGAGAAGTTCCGGTTGCGTGCGGCTGGCCGCAAAGGCGGGCTCCGGCGCGGGAAGCCATGCTCTGCCGGAAAAAAAATTTCTCGTCCGTTTCTGCGGGCCCGACGTTGCATTCAGGGAGAGGGTAAAATTGTAACGCTCCGGATTGAGGACTTCGTGAGTGAAGCTAATGTTGGCTCCGAAGCCGTCTTCCTTGACATCCTTTAGGTTTTTTATCGCGTTCAAGGTTTCATGAAAATCCAGCCATTGCGGTTGACGCAGCATGGTTTCGAAAATGCGCAGAACGGCTGGGTCGAGCTGGCCATTCTGATCCATTCCGGGATTGACGATCTTTGCGCGCATATTGCTGATTGCGCCGGCGGCGTCGCCGCGAACGATGACGAAGATGGAATTCGTGAGCTGATCCTTCTCGCGCTTGCCGCTATGCTCGTAAAAACACTCGAAGGTGTCGGCGTTAAAGCTGGCCGCTGCCCATTCGCTGGTCTGAATGCCCGCCTGGCGCAATGCCGCGCACATTGCAGGCCCGGATAGGCGCCATGTGCGCAGAAAAGCTGAAGCGGTCTGTGCCACTGGTGCATCGATGGCGTGCGGCGGCAGCTTGTAAGTCGCCGGTGGGGCCGGGCGGGGAAGCGCTTTGGGTGGTAGGGTCTTAAGTTGAGGGGGAAAAGGATCGAAGCCGAAATAATGGCTGACCGCCTTCAAGTGTCTCATATCGTTGGAAAGAAGCACCGTTCCGATGACCAGCGAGAGCGACATCGTTAGCAGCAACCAGAAGATCACAGGAATACGCGGTTTTCCTGCCGGCTGTTTCGCATATGACGAATTATCGAGCAAGCTGTCTTCTCCGGCACGCGGGAAGGTTTCGTTGGTTTGTCCAGATCCAGCAGTATACATGATCCGTTAAATATCTTTGGTCTCGTGTCTGCAACCAAGCGCCATAATCCGCGCCTTCATTGAAAAGCAGGCGGCTGATTCCGCCGAAACGCTTCAAACAGCATTGCAGCTGAAAATTTTCGATACAGCGGTCGGCAAACGCGGGAGGGATAACCGCTGATCTTGCTGCTTCTGTGACCGTATCAACAGGTGTCGCTGTGATTGTATTTGAAATAATTTGGCTGTTTTGAAAATATTTGTTGAATTGACATAAATATTTTCAGCCGACGGTCGAGAGAACGGTGAAAACTGACAAATACAACCGGAGTTTCTTGAATATTCTGTTTTATTTTCGCGCATAGGATTGAAATTTATTCAATAAAACCGCGGATCATTATCCATTGTTATTTTGCAATCACAGACTTTTTGCAGGTTATATCAAATTTTCGACGTATTGATCGATAGGGTGCGTTGCAACCACGAAAGGAGATGACATGTCCATCGAGCTAGACGCAACCACTTACGTTCACGCCAAACCGACAACGGCGCACTCCTATATTTTGCCCAAGGTTTTCGATGTGCTGGGGGATCATTTCGATGGTTCTGCCGAAAACGACGTCTTCGATTTGGGATGCGGCACCGGGGGAGCCGCCGCGGCACTTGCGAAAGCAGGATATGATGTCGTCGGCGTCGATCCCTCCAGCGACGGGATCGGCAAGGCCAATATACGTTATCCCGGACTGGCGCTGAGCGTCGGCTCGGCCTATGACGATCTGTGCAGCGAATATGGCAGCTTCAATGCCGTTATCAGCCTGGAGGTCGTCGAGCATGTCTACGATCCCAAGACCTTTACCTCGACGATGTTTGATCTTGTCAAGCCGGGTGGGATCGCGGTGATGTCTACACCCTATCACGGCTATCTGAAGAACCTTGCGCTGGCTGTGACGGGAAAAATGGACGATCACTTCATGCCGCTGAAGGATCACGGACATATCAAATTCTGGTCGAAAAACACGCTGCGCACACTGTTGCTGGAGACCGGCTTCGATAATGTCCGTTTCGAATATGTTGGAAGAATTAGCGCCTTTGCCAAATCAATGATCGCCGTCGCAGAAAAGCCGCTCTAGGCAAGTGTGGAAGCGGCAGGTCGATTTCTCTAGCATTATCCCGCTGCCGCGTCTTCATCCTGCCGCTCCTGTAGCGCGGATGCAGGCGGCGGGAGATGGCGTCGTTCGCCGCAGTAGTCCATAGGTTGTTTCTACTGGATGCGGCGCTGAAAAAAACCGTTACGAAATATTTACTTTTAGTTGCATTCTTGCTTAAACTCTCCATTATACAGCGGGCGTGCCGATAAAGCGGGAGACTTATTCACATGAAGGCCAAATCGCCGAACTCCATCGACGTCTATGTTGGCAACCGCGTGAGAGTTCGACGAAAGACGCTCGGGATGACCCAGCATGGTTTGGCCGAACTTCTGGGCATTACCTTCCAGCAGATTCAAAAATACGAAAAAGGAACGAACCGGATCGGCGCCAGCCGTCTTCAGCGCATTTCCGAGATCCTTCGCGTGCCGATCGGCTTCTTCTTCGAAAACGGCGGTTCTGGGCCGATCGAAGGCGAAACGAGCGAATTGAACAAGTTTTTGTCCTCGAAGGAGGGCTTGGCGCTCAACAAGGCGTTCATCGCGATCGAGGATCCGAATATCAGGCAAAAACTGGTGGCATTGGCCAAAAGTCTGGCGGTTGCGGGATTGCCGGACATCGACAGCGAGTTGCAAGATTCGGCTGTCAACAACTGAGGACGGATCGTGCTTCATCTGCAGACATACGGCGATCTGCGGTTGACCGAGACGAATGGCGAGCCGGTTCGCTATCCGATCAAAGGTCTGATGATGATGGCCTATATCTATGCGAGTGTGAGCCATGAGCTCAGCCGTTATGAATTGGCCCAGTTTCTATGGAGCGACGTCGAACCGGAGTTGGCGCGGCTCAATCTGCGCAAAATGCTGTCTCGCATCCGTGAGATGGACGCCGGACGCGTCGAAATAGCTTTCGATTTCACGGCCACGACGGTTTGCCTCAACAGGCAGGCGGTTTCCAGCGATCTGGATGTCTTTCGGGCCGGCGGCACGCCGCTGGATCGGCTGCAGGCGATCGCCGAGTTAACCCAGCGGGGTTTCATCGGAAATATCAAGCCGGCGACAAAGGCGATAGACGCTTGGATCAGGGCGCAGCGGGACGCCCATGCGCTGCAATTGCGCCAAGCATTGCTGGAGGCATTACCCGATGTGCAAAAGCCCGGCGCGGCTCGCATCATCTCCAATGCCGCCCTGCAAATCCTCGAGCGGGATCCGAATGATGAGCAGGTCAGGCTATTGCTGCATCGGCTACCCGGCGGCTCGTCGTTCGGCGAGGGATTGCCAAGTGGCGATGCCTATACCAGGGTGGAGGTGAAGCGTGCCGAACCCGCAAGCCAGTCGACCGCCATCGACCGCGTATCGCCGACGCCGCTGATTCTGCCCCGTCTGGTGCTGCTTCCCCCGACATCGAAACATGCCGATGCCGGACTTGCCCTCGCGAACGCTCTGATCGAAGATGTCACGATTGAACTTTGTGCGCTTCGACATATTTCCATCGTCGCTCCGCATACGGCCGGACAAATCCGCCGCGACTCCGAAAAGGCGGCCGTGGTCGCCAGGCATTCGATCGCCTATCTCCTGGATACCCGGCTTTCCGAAGAGGGATTGTTCGCCCAGCTGATCTATTTCCCTACGGATGAGATCATCTGGGCCAATCGTTTCAGGATGACTCCCGATATATTGCCGCGTCATAGGCGGGCTCTCGCCCAGCAGTTGACCGTGTCGGTGGCGCGTGAGCTGGCTGAAAACGAGGAGGAGCGGTTACGCTTCGAAGCCAATCCCGAGGCTTATCACGCCTATCTCGTCGGCTCGAGCCTGATGAGCAAGCTGACATTGCCGCATATTCGCCGGGCGAGGAAGGCGTTCAAGCAGTCGCTGGCGCATCGGTCGGATTTCTCCCCGTCATTTACCGGCCTGGCAAGAACTTTCACCAGCGAGTGGCTCGTGACGGCGCAGGGAAACGATGAGCTGCTGCATCTGGCGGAGCAGCATGCGCTTCGCGCGATCGAGCGAGATCCGGGATCGGCGGCGGGCCACCGTGAGCTCGGCGTCACCAAACTTTATCTCGGTGATGTGGATGCCAGCGTCGCAGCCCTTCATCTGGCGGAAGAGCTCAGCCCGCATTTTGCCGATGTCATCTACAGCCATGCCGACACGCTCGTGCATGCATCCCGCCCGGGCGACGCGCTCGCCAAGATCAGGAAGGCAATTTCGCTTAATCCGATCGCGCCCGACGCCTATCTTTGGTGTGCCGCCGGAGCAAGTTTTTTCCTGGAACAGTATGAGGACGCCATCGCCTATGTCGAGACGATGAAAGACAAAGCGCCGGCCCATCGTATCGCCGCGGCCAGTTGCGCAATGATCGGCGATCGAAAACGGGCACTCTTCCATCGGCAGCGCGCCGAAAGCATCAACCCGGTGTTCGATGTCGAGAAGTGGCTCGCCATCGTTCCCTTCAAGGAACACTGGCAAAAAGAGCTATATCGGGAGGGCCTGTTGAAGGCTGGTTTTTAAAGAGGGGCATTACATGGCGAAAGCCGTTATTTTAGGAATACCGGGCGAGGAAGGTCTTTGGCTCGTCGATCTCGACGCAGGCACCGTCAAACCGCTCAATCCGACGGGGGAATTGGCGACCGCGAGCAGCCTGCGCAAAGCCGGCGGCATATTCGTGAAAGCCATCGATTTGGCCGTCGCCGTGTCGTCGGCGCAGGTCGCTCTTTCCGGTCACGTCGACGGCTGAGCGGGCATTCTGACGGGTCAGTCCATATATTCCGACAGGATCATATCGCCGCGGGAAACTCTTTCCCGCGTCGAGCCTTTTTTGACTCGGTTCGGCATAACCAGAGTTGCGCGACATACCGGGCTCGATGATATCGGAATTCCTGTCTGGTGCGCCTATACTCCGAATTCGCGTTCAATCGTGATTGCTCAGGGAAAGGGCCTGACCGATGTCGACGCTGAAGTGTCCACAGTCATGGAAGCCCTGGAACGGGCAGTCGCAGGCGAACCTTTCGTCGATCTCGTGCGTAGCACCTCGTCCGCTCTGCAGGCGGTCGGACACAAGACCGATACGCTGAACTGCCTGATCGCCATGCATAAACCCGATCTTGGACCGGACGAGGAGACGGAATGGGTGGCCGGCATCAATATCCTCACCGGCGAGAAGATTTATATCCCTTTTGAAGCGGTGGTGCTCGATCGCACTCGCGACGCGCGATACTGGATGTCATCCGACGGCCTGGCATCTGGGAACAATGTCGACGAGGCCGTTTTTCATGGTGTGCTCGAGCGCATCGAGCGGGACGCGCATGTGCTGTGGCAGGTCGGCGCGGAAGAGGATCGTTATGCCGGCTGCGTCGACCCCCGTGGCTTTCAGGACCGCGCCCTGACCGGCTTGATCGACAAGGTCGAGACGTCAGGATTGGCACTCAGGCTCTTCGATATTACCAGCGACATCGCCATTCCGTGTTTCTCCGCCATTCTAGGTCCGAGGGAGTGCGTTCCAGGCAGCCAGCGGGATCACCACGGCGGCAGGGGCATTCGCCTCATCGAGGTGACCGGCGGCACGGGAGCCCATCCGTCTCCCGTGCGCGCGGCCATCCGGGCGATAACGGAAGCAGCGCAATCCAGGCTCACTTATATCAGCGGAGCCAGGGATGATATTTCTCCCGAGGTCTTCTCAAGACCCTTGCCGCCGCTGGTGCGACGAGCCTTCGACGCAGTTCCCGTGCCGCCGGCTGCCGGTCCTGTCTGCGATCGGGCGCCGGGATATCGGGATCTGGCGGATTTGCTGCAGCATGTGCTGGACGCCTTGCGAAAAAAAGGGATCAGGTCGGTTATCGCCGTACGCCTCAGCGACGACACGCTTCCATTTGGCGTCGTTAAGGTCGTCATCCCCGAGCTCGAAAATCCGGAGGGGCAGCGTGCTCGCCGGTTTGGAACGAGGGCGCTCGCTAGGGCGATAGGCTTTTGAAGGTCATTTTCGCAGGTCCCAGTCTTCCCGACGCGGCCTCACTTGCCGGCGGGGCAATACGTGTCCTGCCGCCAGCCACGCAGGGCGATGTTCGGGCTGCAGTGGAACAGGGTGCCAATGTCATCGGCCTGATCGACGGCGGTTTCGAATACGCCGCCCCGGTCTGGCACAAGGAAATTCTCTATGCTCTTTCTCTTGGCGTGACGGTTCTGGGGGCGGCAAGTATGGGCGCGCTCCGCGCCGCGGAATGTCAGTCGTTCGGGATGATCGGGATCGGCCGCATTTTCGAAGACTACCGCACGGGCCGGCTGATCGATGATGCCGCCGTCGCGCTCGTCCACGCGCCGCGCGCACTCGGCGGCAAGCCGTTGACGATACCGTTCGTCAATGTCAGCGCCACGCTCGATGCCATGGAAAGCAAGGAATTGCTCCCAGGCGGGTTGCGCCAAGTCATCGAAGATGCCGCGAACGCGATATTCTTCAAGAGTCGGACCTGGCGGGCAATCGTCGAGCAATGCGCCGGCATAGCCGAGCAGGATCGCCCGCACCTTCTGGCCACCCTTGTCTCGCATTCCGTCGATCAAAAACGCATCGATGCCCTGGAATTGCTGAAAGCGGTGCAAGCAGCCGGCGATCTTCGCGTGAATGCCGATTTGTCCTGGAAACTGCAAGAAACCTCATTCTCCACACGGCCTGCATTGTGAAGCGAAGACGACGACGGTCACCGAGAGTTGTGTCACGCTTTTTTCACGGGCTCCGCCACGTCGGCTCGCGTATCATTCCTTCAATTCGTTGGAGAAATGGGCATGGGCGTGACATCGGCTGCTAAAGTAAATGGAGATCTAGGGGCGGAAGAGGGTCTGGACGAACTGGTCGCGCTGGCGCGGATGATCGCATATGCGCGACAGGTTGCCCAGGATGTCAAACTGCAATTCGCCACGAATTGCCTCGATCTTGCTCTTGAGGCGGTGAAGCAGGAAGTCGGGGAGGGGCTGACCAGAGACTTGGCTGAATTGAGCTCGCCGGTTCCTCTGGTGAGCATAAGAAGCCATTAGGTGTGAGCTTTCGGGCGGTCGTCATTGGGAGCGGATCGGAGACTGGAGCTGCCACAGCTCAGGTCAGAAGGATCGCCGCGAATGAACATTCATAAGAATGCCTGACTGACGCGGTTGCGCCGGAAAGAAATGGCTCTTGTGGTTATCGAGGGGCATCTGACCTCAGCTCCGGCAGCACAGGCCTGTGGCGTCTCGGTCAAAATCGTCAATAGACTTAAGCAGTTCGCGCGCAGTGCCCGGTAAGACGTCAGTAGTCGCCCATTCAAGCACTCCGTTCACCCGCTCGTCGAGACGCTTTCATCGCTGGCGATCGCCGGAGCTGTCGATGTACAGTGGCAGTTTCAGCTCGATCTCGGATTGTGAGTGGTGCTTGCACGTCATTGAGCGCAATTGGCTGTTAGGGACGTGACCAGGGGAGTTCTCGCAACCAGCCATCGGTCTGTCGAAAAATAGGTCCTAGTCCTTATCTGCGAACCTGAGGTCGCCTTAACACCAAGAGCAAAATTGAAGTTATTTTCGCTGCCGGCGTCGCGGGTGAAGGAGAGATAAGCGCCGAATCGTTCGTATTCGACATCGCGAAGGTTTTGGATCGGCGTAAGCGCATCCTCAAAATCCGGCCAGCACGCCTGCTTCACAATGATCTCAAATATGCGCAGAACGGCCGGGGAGAGACGTCCCTGTGCATCTGTCTTCGGGCCAACGACCTTGGCCTGAATTTCGAGAATATCACCATTTTCATTTCCACGAACCCTAACGAAGGTCGAACTGATCGGTCGTACCTCGTCTCGTTCGTAGATGCGCTGAAAATAACATTCGTAATTGCGATTGCGCATCGATGCGGCCTTCCATTCGCTCATCTCGATGCCGGCATCTCGAAGAGCGCCGCAAATATTAGACCCCGAGACCAGCCACATCCGCAGAAACTGACTTGTCAGCTCCAGCTTAGGGGGCTCGGTCAGATGCCGCGATGGAGATATCGGCGGGAAAGGAGGAGGAGCCACAGTGTCGCGTCGGCCGGCTATGCCGGATGCTCGGGCAACCTTGTTAAGAGTTCGGTGTTCGCGGACCGCGACAGGATCTTCGACGTGGCGGATTTCACGGTAATAAACAACGATACCTGCGAGAAGCAAAACGAGTACCAAAAGCGCTGTCCAGAGCAGCCAGCCGTAGTTGCCCGGCATTGGGAACTTCCAATGCCAGCGTTGGCTGTCGCGAGAAGGACCGACTGATGATAACACTTTGCCCACGGCGTTACCTCGCAAGCTGGCGACTACGGGTGTCGGTCGGCGCGTGGCCAATCACCCTTTCGGCAAGTCCTTCTGAGGCGAGTAGCGATGTGAAAGCGGTACAGTCGACTCTCACCTTCGAGGCAGCGATTGTGATGTCGAGCGCATCAAGCGTCAAGCAGAGCTCGGTGCAAGGCTGTTCGCGTTAGCTGTGAGCTTTCGAGGTTGTCGATTGGGAGCGGATCGACGAGCCTGGAGCTACCCACTTTAGATCACCTCCAAGTGAGGTGCGAAGCTATTTTCCGTCTGGAATTGCATAACCCCAAGACGTGGAGCGGTTCTGCGCGTCCCTGAAAAGCTGAACCGCTCTAGCTAGTGGAACCAGATCGGTTCAAGCGACGGACTGCCAAGTCGAAATATGAGCCTTCCCTAGGGGACTGCCGCTTATTCAGAACTTATTCGGATGTCCAAGCATCAGGGAGGCCCAAAAAGAATGGTAAGCGGTTTCATTGACGTTGTCTCTGGGCAAGGAGACGGCGGCTATTTTGGTTTGCGGTTGTCTGACGATCGGCCGGGCCGACCGATCCCGATCTCAATGGGTCAAATTGCGCTTCTGGGCCAGCAGTAAAATGTAATCGTCGGCAATGTCCGCGATGGCCATTGCGACTTCCGCCGGATCGCACCCCTCGACCTTCGTGTTTGCAATGAACTGATAAACCGCCTTCTCGATCTGCTTCCGGCAGATCATCACGCGTTCATCATAACCAAATTCCGGAATTTGCGATGCCATATCACTCATCAGGTCGGCTCCTCACTACTTACAGTGACCATGACACAAATTATAAGTTGAGCAAGCAAATGCTTTATGAAGGGTTAATTCGATGGAGAGGTGCGACCATTTCGACACAGGTTTGGTAGTGGGGACTCTTGAGTGAGACCAAGTCGGTGGTGCGGGAGGACTCGTTGTTTCATGCCGGGACTTCTTCGCGCCTAGGTGAGCTTCTCTTGCGCTGAGTGTCGTCGCTTGGACGTCTAGGACCATCCGGCGAACTGGCCATGACCGATCGAAGGCTATCTCCGTATGAACAGGTATAATTCTTTGATTTGTCGGCGTATTAGAGTGCCATTCCCCGCCGGTCATCATATCTCCCGATACCGAATTGCGTGGCCAGGTGTTGATGCCGACGCCTTCTCGCGTTGTTGGGTCATTGCTCGTGAGGGCCTCTTCTATAGGGGCGGTGTGGTCACGGTGCTGCCAGGAAAGCAAAGCAGGAAGTAAAGCGATTATTTATATTCCTGGCGAGCATTGACGCCGCCATCTCTGCGAAAAGAAATTCGATGGTCTACAGAATAAAGTAAAAATTTATCAAAAGGTAAAATACATGTTTCAGACAGGGGTTGTATTTCAATATCACTTGCGGGGTGAGCTAATTATTTCTCATAATTATCGGCGGCTGTGTTTTGTCTTTAGAGAATACCAGATGTCGATATATACCTGACAGCAATATCGTCTGCATGACGGCTCGAATCTCATCGAAGCGCGAGATCCTTACTTGCCGATAGTGGGTTATCTCATCGCGTCCATTTCGACGAGGCACTATCGAGGTCCGACGCAGGATTTATCTATCCGATGCAGCAACCAATTGTCACCGCTGCGCCAACGTGTCGCCTGAAGAGGTGAGGACCCGCCGGGGTGGGTGACGGGTCCTCGTGTAGGATTGCCTGCACAGTACGAAGATATGATTGCAGTTAAATTCGGTATTGTCCCGTATTATTTTTGGGGTTATCGCGTTTCCCACAACTTGTGTCTTTTTTGCGTAGCAATATTTGCGTTTCTGCTTCATTTGTACTGTTAGCTGATGGCATCGTTGCCAATGGAGTGAAGGCTCCGGCCTTCAAAGCACTCTTTTTTCGAGGTCGCAGCGAAAGTTCCACCGCACCGATCGATTTCCGACAAGCGCCTGAACAAGGCCTTCGTTCGAAAACGTGACCATCCGCCGACAAGCGGGATAAGTGGGTCCAATTCCTCGAACTTCTTACAATATTTTCGCTTTGGTTGTCTGACCGGCCGCGCTTTGGCCAATACCCTGCTTGCGGCTCTGATGGCTTTTGAAAAGACCAGTTTGACAATGACGGCCGCAGCAAGCGGCGGGCTGTGCTGGTAGATGTGCTTGAGCGAGGTCGCGGCGTTGCGCCATTCTCTCAAAGCTGCAAATTTTGAGAAGGCATAAAGGTGAGCCGAGGCGTGCGCGCAACTGATGACGAAAGCGGGAAGCTTCGGGTTACGGGCGACGCATTGCTCGGTCACTGCCAGGAGCGATCGCGCCATTCGGGACCTGTCAGTTGACATGGCTGCGGGATGAACGCGATAGCCCACCAGACCAAGTGGCACCGCCTCGATCTTGAAATGCTCGGCGGTGCGGAGTTCGAAGTCGAAGTCTTCGCATCCTCCAATTCCCTGATTGGCATAGCTCGGATCGTAGCCGCCGATCTTGTCGATGACGGCGCGGCGCACCATGAAGCCGCTGCCATTGCCGACGAAGCGGAACACGAGATGGCGAACGAGAATGGAGTCCCGGGCGCTGAGGGACGAGCCGGACTTCGTGCAATATCCCTCGGAATCGACCAAGCGGTGAAGCGCATAGACCGCGCCCCAGTCGTCGGGCAGGGGATGGAGCGCTGATAGCATTCTTTCGACATAGGTGTGATGCCAGAGGTCATCGGCGTCCAGGAAGGCGATATAGTCTGCCGTCGATGCTTCGATCCCCGTATTGCGCGCCGCGGCAACGCCGCGGTTTTCCGTCGACAGAAGTTGGATCCTCGGGTCGGCGGCGGCGAAGCGGCGGCAGATGGACGCCGTGTCGTCCGTCGAGCCGTCGTCGACGACAATGATCTCCAGCGCCTTGTGGGTTTGGTCGATGACCGACTGAAGTGTCTCGGCAATGTATTCCCTGGCATTATAAGCGGGGATTACCACCGTCACCAGAACCGCTGACATGGGCGACATCTCCATCGACGTCACCCGAGCTTGGAGGTGGGTGTGAGTGTCGGCGGGCGAAGAACGATCTGGTTCTTCATTAGCCTGGCAACAGCAGGGCGATGGCTGACGACGATCAACGTTCTGCCGGCATCCTCCTTTATCGCCGAAAGCACCCGCATCTCGGTATTTTCATCAAGCGCGCTCGTGGCTTCGTCCAACAGCAGGATTTGCGGTCTGCCGGCGAGTGCGCGCGCCAGGCCGATACGTTGGCGCTGCCCGCCCGAAAGCCGCACCGCCTCGTCGCCCAGCCATTCGTCGAAGCCTTCGGGCAGATTTTCGATGAACTCCGTGGCGCAGGCGACATCGGCGGCCCAACGAACGTCCTGCTCGGAGATATCGCGCCGGAAGCGGATGTTGTCGAAGACAGTACCCTCCATCAGCTCGACGTCCTGGCCCGAGACGGAGAGCAGGTGCAGCCAGCTCGTGCGGTCAAGGGTTGCCAAGTCCCGGCCGTCGATCGTGATCATGCCTCGCGTCGGCCGATTGAGGTCGAGAATCATGTTCAGAATTGTCGTTTTGCCAGAGCCGCTCGGTCCCGTCAGAGCGGTCGTTTCACCTGCTTTGATCGAAAAGTTGAGGTTGTGAACGGCCGGTGTGGTCGCATGCGCATAGGTGAACGACACATCATGGAAGACAATGGCTTCCGCCAGGCGCCCGACCGGCGCCCCTTGCGAGACCTGCTTGGGGTCATCCTTTTCAGAAAGCAGCGCCAGCACGTTCTGCAAGGATGCTTCCATTTCGTAAAGACGCAGGATCTGAGAGTCGAAGCCCTTGATATGCGGCTGAAGTCTGTAAAGAAGGATGGTGGCCGAGAGTGCCGCCTTGAAATCCACCGGTAGGAATTCCGACGACAGAATGATCGTCAGGATGACCCCGAAGGTCAGGATTTCGCTCAGCAGCGAGGTCGCCGCTCCCATCCAGTCCGAGCGGCGCCAGGTCCGGCCGACATCGCTAGAAAGTGTCTCGAACAGCTGCTGGTGGCGCTCCTCGAGACCGAAGCTTTTGACTGCCTTCAATGTCTGCAGCGTTGTCCAGCTCAACTGCGTCAACGCTTCCACAGCCGCCAGCGCCGAAGCACCGAGACGGCGGTAGGCGCCGGCAAAGAAGCCCAATGCGAAATTGTGGATGAAGCCGAAGGCGATAGCGAGGAGGGCGATCGGCCAGGCCATGACAAGCATGCCGATGCCGAAGATGACGATCGTGCCGAAATTGACACCGAGACGCACCAGGCTCGCCTGCGCCGAGGATACCGCATAGGCTTCGGTTGCGATCACGTTGATCAGATCGCTGCGCTCGTAGTCCTGAAAGCGCTGGAAGGGAATGGTCAAGACTTTGGCATAGAGTCGGTCGCGCATGCGGTCGCTGATCTTGTGGTTGACCGCGCTTGATATCAGCGAATTGGCACATCCCAAGAGAATTCGCAGGAGGATGGAGGCGATGAGGATGCCGATCAGAGCCGGCTTCGAAAGACTGAGGTCGATGCCGCCGAAAAAAGCCGGAAGCCCTGCAACGGCGGAGCCGGAAACCGGGCCCTGCTGACCGAGAAGAAAGACGAGGCTCACCAGAAAGGTAATGCCGACCATCTCCGAGAATCCGGTGAGGATGCCGAGGAGGATCATCACTGTCATCTTCATCCGCAGCGCTGGCACGAGCTGCAGAAGCTCGCGGTACCGGGCCGCAATGACCATGTTGTATGCGCGGGCGGGCCGGGAGGAAGCGGATTTCCGAAACCTATTCATTGTCGGGCATCCGCGGAGACGTTGGGCTGAGCGCTCCCCCGACCGAGATGAAACGATCGCTGAACGCTGTGCCGGGTTGCGGAATGGCCGCCGCCGCGAGACGGGCATTCGGCCGGGCGAATGACTTTCCGAGGAGGCGTTTCGCAATGCGGATGCCATGGCGTTTGGCCTGGCGAAAGCGTTGCCGCATGCCATGGACGACTAGCTGCGGGGAATATTGCCGCGCCATCATCGGCGCCAGCTTCTTGAGCTGGGCGTAGTCACGGTCGGCAAGAGCTCTGTTGAAATACCAGCGCGCTGTGTTGAATTTGGCTGTCTCAATATCACGCGCCAGATGCGGATAGCGCGTGATGATCGGCGCCATCACAAGGGCGTGGGATTTCAGCATCCGATAGGCGTTGCTCGACATGTTTCCCCTGGTGAAGCGATAACCGGTGAGAAAATCGGGAACGAGGGCGAAGGGCAGGTGCTCGGCCAGGGCCAGATAGAGCTTCAGATCTTCGCAGCCTTCGGCGCCGCTGTCGCGCAGGCCGGCGTCGTAACCGCCGCAGCGCAGAACTTCCGCTCGCGGCATCAGCGGCGTGCTGCCGTTGCCGATGAAATTCTCCCTCAGCAGCGGTTCGAAGATGTTACCTTCGTGCAAGACCGGGCGTGAATGTCCGAAAATGACGCCGTTTTCGTCAATCGCCGCATACCAGTTGTAGGCGACCCCTTGTCCGTCGGGGAATTTTCTCAGCGCCTGAAGCTGACGCTCGATCTTTTCCGGATGCCAGACATCGTCGGCATCGATGGGCGCGACATAGACCCCATGCGCCTCCCTGATGCCGTGGTTGCGGGCGCGCGCTACGCCGCCGTTAGGCTGCCGGAGAACGCGAACACGGCGATCGGTAAGGCTATAGTCGCTCGCAAGCGCGAAGGTGCCGTCGCGCGATCCGTCGTCGACCACAAGGATTTCGAGCTTGCCATAGGATTGGCTCGAGACGCTTTTCAAGGTTTCAACGAGCGTCTTCTCGGCATTGTAGGCCGGTATGACGATGGTGATGAGAGGAGCCGCTGCAGCAGTCATGGCGTTGTCATCCGATAAAGGCTCCCGGCAGGCCCATCAGTTCGGGGAAGGCTTGAAGCGGCCGGTCGCCGCGAACTTCGAGGCGCGGCAGGCCGAAGAAGTTGTCGGACAAAGTGGCTTTTTCGGGTCGTGTGGTGAAACCGAGCGCGTAGCCGGCAAGCGCCAGAATGCCGGGAACCCTGAAGTCCGTGGCGCCATAGGGCAGCGCGATGGATTCGGCGGCGTTGCCCAGCCGGTTCTGCAGCGCGTTGCGCGACAGCATGGCTTCCGCCAGCAAGGTGTGATTGTCCATCGCGCTCGCCGGTGTATGGGATGCGAGATGGGAGCCGAAGCTGATGCCCTTTTGGTGCAGCTCCTCAATATCACGCCATGACATCAGCGCCGCAGGCTCGCCGTGGGCCGAGTCCCAGTCCGAGCGGCCGCCGACCTTGTCGGTGACGACGAAGACGTCGGCGCTGAAATCATTCTCGGCCAGGATCGGGAAGGCATTTGTCCGGAAATCCAGGTAGGCGTCGTCGAAGGTCAGCATGACGGGCCGGCCGTGGATCGGTTTGCCGCTCCGCAAAAGACGGGTCAGGGTCGGCGCCGTCACGGCGTAATAGCCTTGTCGGCGAAGGAACTGCATCTGCTTGCGGAAGATGTCCGGCGGCATGCGGAAGCGCCGGAGGTCGGCTGGGCCCTCAGCTGCTATTCTATGATACATAAGGATGGGAATCGAAGTCGTGACCTCGGTTGCCCATGCCGCCTCGCGCGCCACGCCGGCCGGTCCGTAGATGATGTGTTTTGCCACATCGACGTCCATCGGCGTTCCATGCGGCTCGGTCCGCAGCACGGGATTGGTCATGGCGCCTTTCCTGAACCGGTGGATGGCGTAAAGATCGGTATCGACAGTCTCTTCCAGGGCGAGCCCGGCCTGGGCCGAAAGGACCTGCTTGATCGTCTCGACACCGAAAGGGTGGCCCCAATCGAAGGCCGTTCGGCTGGGTTCGTCCCGGCGCAGATGCGCATGGGCGGTGATCAGGCAACCGCCTGGCTTCAACGCCGCCGCCATCTTGCGGCAGACGGCGGCCAGCATCTGTTCATCCTTCATGTAATAGAGGACTTCGGAGCAGACGACGAGATCCTGCTCGGGCGGCAGATCGTTCCTGACGAAGTCGAGAACACGCAGCTCGACATTGTCGTGACCGCGGCACCGTTCGATCGCCCTATCGACCGCCCGCCGGGAAATATCGGTGGCCGTCAGCCGGCCGACCTTTTTTGCCAGCTTCTCGGTGAAGATCCCTTCGGCACAGGCAAGTTCCAACGCCGTCTCGATTCCCTCAGGGATCAGGCTCAATGTCTGCGCATATTTGACCTGCTCGTAGACCGAGACGTAGTTCCAGGGGTCCGGGCGCTCGAATATATGTTCCCAGTATTCTTCCTCGGACGGAGGAGCAGGCGTTTCCGTTTTTTTCTGCGGCCGCGCGCCGCAGGGCTTGGAAAGCCGCGGGCTCACAGCGCGTTCGAGATCCCGCAGGAGGCCGGAGAGCCGGGCGTCGTTGTCCTGTTGGTCGCCCGTTGTCGTGGCAAGAAGGGCATTGCCGGCGATCCGCCCCAACAGCCTTTCCAGCCGTCCTCGCCGGCGGCCGTTCCTGATGATGAGGCCACCGAAGGTTCTGTAGCTTCGCAGTGCCTCCGTCGTCCAGGAACTGATATAGCTAAGCGTCGCCGGCGTCTGCAGGTGCTCTGTCGCCTGCATCTCCTTTATAATCAGCCTGATTTGCGCTCGGATCGAAAGATCGCCCCACAACGGCCCCACGAAGGAGCCGACATGCTGTCCGCCGGCAACGGCCTGCATGATCAGCGTGTCGGCCTGCTCAGCCTTGTCGATCCGCGACAACGCGCCGAGTTTGACGCTGACCACCTGGACATTTCCGAGCGTGAAGGATCGCAAAGGACTGGCGGCCGATAGCTGCCAGCAGGTGAGTTCGGCGATCTTGCGCCCGGTGCCAGGGAAGGAGTGGTGCTGGATCTGACCGATGAGCGAGAGGAAAGGCGCTCGCCACTTGTCGATCGCGTCGATCAGGTCGCCAGCCTGGTCGGTCGACAGCCCCGTCCGCAAGCCGTGCATGATCACCTCGACGAGGAAGCTCTCATGGCCCGCGGCGTCGGGCATCTCAGGCACGAGCGCAGCAAGGGCTGCGACGTCGATCGCCGGGCTGCGCCTGCCTGAGACGGCCCAGGCGAGCATGCGCAACTGGCTGAGAGCGGGTGTCATCCAGCCGGTCTGCGGCCCCTCGGCTTCCAAGCCATGCTGCACGCGGAGAGATTCGGCCTTCGTGGTGACACGGACGGCGTCACGCACCAGCTTGAACGGATCGCCGGAGAGTGAGCCTGCTTTCATGCGATAAAAGGCAAGGCATTTGTCGACACGGCGAAACTCGGCGCCCGCAAAGGCCATGCGCAGCCAGAGGTCCCATTCCTCGCCGGTCTGCAGGGTCTCATCCATGCCGCCCAGAAGCTGGAAAAGGCTTGTCGGAAAGACGACCGTGTGGATGGCGAGCGCGCAGAAGGACGCGAACTCGCGCCTGGCGGCATCACCCGCGAGAACGGGCGGCTGCTCCACCCGCATCATGCGCCCGTCCGGGGCCACCCGGCGATAGGCGCAAAAGGCAATGACGGGCGGAGATCCGCCCTGCGCCGCCGGCAGCATGGTTTCGATGAAGGTCGCATCCAGCCAGTCGTCGGCGTCGAGCATGCAGAGCAGGGGCGCGGCTGCCAGGCGCGCGGCATGGTTTCGCGCCGCCGCCGCACCGGCGTTCGTCTGGCGGAGGGGGAGAATGCGGGCGTCCGTCGCGGCGATGCCTTGAAGGACCTCCCAGGTGCGGTCGCTCGAACCGTCGTCAACCACCACCGCCTGCCAGTTTGTCTGCGTCTGCCGCTGCAGGCTGATGAGACATTCGGTGAGCGTGTCCTCTGCATTATAGGCAGGGATGAGGAAGGAAATGTCCGGCGTCGCGGCGCTCACCATGCGGGCATCTTCCATCGCCGCATAAGGTAGAGCGCGCCGTTGACGCTTCCGAGCATTTCCTGCCTCAGGAAGAAATCGTTCGACGTGGCACCTTTACGCAGGCGTTTGCGCAGCCGTCCGGCATAATATTTCGGAAAGGAAATGAGGACGCGCCGCAGGTTGGCGCGGTTGCCGGTGTTCTGATACTGCACCAGCAGGGCCGCGACATGGCCGCTCATATATTGGTAGATCTGCCTGGCAAGCCCTTTCATATCCTTGCGATGAAAGTGCCACGACACGGCGGTCGGTTCATAGCGGCAGATATGGCCGTGATGGAGGAGCCGGTTCCAATATTCGGAATCGCCGGAACAGCCGGCGGCGCCCATGTCGAGGCGTACGTCGAACAGGCCGATGTCGTCGAAGACCTTGCGGCGGAAGGCCTGACTTGCGCCGGCGCCGATCGTCCAGACCGGCGCGCCATAACGGCTGTGCTGGCGATAAAAGCCCTGGTCGAAATCCTGCCTCAGGTAACCTCTGCCGAAGCCCCAATGTTTTTCGAAAATGTACTGCGCAGGCGTGGCGAGTTCTCCGGGAAGGATCAGCCCCGTCACGCAGCCGATCTCCGGCCGGTCGAAAGCCTTCATCAGGTTCTCCAGCCATCTGTCATGGAGAACCACATCATCATCGGTGAAGGCGACGAATTCGGTTTTCGCTGCGCGGACCGCCGCGTTGCGGGCGTAATCCAGCCCGACCCGGTCCTCACGGACGTAAGTTGCGCCGGCTTCCTCGACAACACGACGCGTCGCATCGCCGGCAGAGGCATTGTCCACCACGATGATTTCGACCGGGCGAAGAGACTGTTCCGGGATCGAGGCCAGGCAGCGGCGCAGCTCCTCCGGCCGGTCCTTAGTGCAGATCAGAATGCTGACATCGCGATTGCGGAGAGGGGTTTCGGCCACGCTGCGGGCATGGTCGAGCGTATCGCGTCGCACGATGCGCCCGGCCATTATGGCGGCTGTCTCCGGTGCATCGACATAGCCCTGTCCCACCGGAAGGCCATCGGACAGAAAGACGACAAGTCCCTCGGTGAGGGGAGGCGAAACGGCGTCGACGTCAGCCGCGGCGAGATCGAGGTAGTGAATTGGTACGGGAAAATTTATGTCCTTGAGATCGGACGGAATCGGTACTCGCATCAACACACTCTCGATCGCACCCTTGAGCCGTGCGCATCGAGCCTAAATCGAGATCGATCTTCGGAAAGCCCGATGCGTCAGTTCGGAAAATCGGAGCAGCCTTCCTGCGTCCGGAAGGACGCAACGGGGCTCCAAGCTGCCCGCATCAGCGCCGCG
>NZ_FMAJ01000028.1 GCF_900094625.1 Rhizobium aethiopicum
GATCTGGTTGATCGGCCAGTTCCACGGCGTGATCATCGCGACAACCCCGATCGGCTCGTGCTTGATGCAGGTGGTCCCCTGCATGTAGTCGAAAGCAAAGGTCTCGAAGGCCTTGAGCGTCTGTTCGAAATGGGTAGCGCCGATGCCGGCCTGCTCGGCCCGGGCCATGGCGAGGGGCGCGCCCATTTCCCGCGAGATAATGTCGCCGAGCTCGTCATTGCGGCGCTTCAGGATCGTTACAATGCGCGTCAGCAGTTCGACGCGCTCTTCCTTGGAAGTCCGCGAGAAGGAGTCAAAGGCTCGCCGCGCGGCCGCGACCGCCTTTTCCGCGTCGGGGGCACTGCCGAGTGCGATCGTGCCCATCGGCTGCTCGGTCGAGGGATCGATGACCTCAAGTGTTTTCGAAACCGAGGGCTCGCTCCACTCACCGTCGATATAGAACCTGTGGGCGTGTTTCATTGGTGGCTCCCATGTGTGGTTTGGTCTGCCGTCCCTGCTGAATGAAACACGCGATTCGCACCGCCCTGTCGGACAGCTTGTATTTGCGTAGAGGGTGATCGCAGACCTTCAACGGCGACCGGGTGGCGCATTGACCGAAGCTGAACCGAACACAGCGCTAATTGTAAATCTCGGCAAGATCGCTTAGATCCCAATTCCCGCCAGACAAGACCGCACACACTTTCTCATCTGGCTTCAGGTGTATGCTGCCTGCCAACAGGGCTCCTATTCCGATGGAAGCGGCTGGTTCCGCGATCAATTTTGCATCCTTGGCAAGAGCGCGCATTCCGACAATGATGTGTTCGTCTTCAACAAGAACAATCTCGTCGACATACTTTTCGATAATCGGGTACGGATTTTGCCCCGGAACACTTATTCTCAAGCCATCAGCAATCGTATTCTTTAACGGAAGCGTTGTGCGCTCCTTGTTTTTGCGGCTGTGAAAATATTTCGGCGTCAAGGCAGGCTCTGCCCCGATAACGCGCACCGATGGTTTCGATTCCTTTATTGCGGTAGCGATTCCCGATATCAGACCGCCGCCGCCTACGGGAACGATGACGGTATCCACATCGTCCAGATCCTGCAGTATTTCACAACCGATCGTTCCCTGACCGGCCATTACGATGGGGTCCTCAAAGGCGTGAACAGCCGCGTAGCTGTTTTCTTCGGCGATTTCGTACACCCTTTGCCATCTGGCGGCGGTATCGCCGTCGAAAAGAATAACCTCCGCCCCGAGAGCTTTCGTGTTTTCGATTTTGATCTTGGGTGTGGTGACCGGAAGGACCAAAATCGCTTTTACACCCAGCATCCTGGCGGCATAAGCAAGCCCTTGGGCATGGTTGCCCGACGAGGTCGCGATGATCCCGTTTGCAATCTCTTCTCGGGAGAGCGAGAGAGCCTTGTTCAGGGCGCCGCGGATCTTGAACGCGCCAGTAATCTGCAGGGTTTCCGCCTTGAGATAGAGCTGACAACCAACTGCTTTCTCGATCTTGTCCGCACGCAATAGGGGCGTGTGTCTGACGTGCGGTTTTAGCCGCTCTTGAGCTTCACGGATGTCGTCAATGGTGGGGTAATTGCGCATGGTCATTGCTCGAAAAACTGAAAGAAGGTCCCGACGTTATTGGCTATGGCGTTATGATAAATTTTGCTGGCCGTCGTGTTGTCTTGGATGGCCATCCCCGTGGAGTCGAAAATCGTGATTTCGTCATCACTTTCTCGCCCAGGTTTCCTTCCGAGCAGTATCTCGCCGATTTCACCATGAATGTCGTCTTTGGTGATGATATTTTTGTTCAGGGGATGCCAAGTTTCCCCCTTCTCGGTGCACTGCGCAATCGAGTCGACGACCAGCTTAGCGTTCCTGAATATCTCTGGATCCAATTCTTGTTTGCCTTGTTGATCAGTGCCGATCGCAACAATATGCGTGCCGGGCCTGATCCAATCCGCTTCCACAAGCGAACCTTTTCCGCGGGTCGTTGTAACAAGGATATCGGCCTGGCGAACGGCATCCTCTTTGGATTTCGCCACTGTGACAGGAATGCCAAGCTCGCTTTCAATATCCGTCTTGTACTTGAAGAGCGTGTCCGGATTATTATCCCAGGCGTGGAGCTCCTCGATCTTCATGATCTCGTTGATCGAGCGGATCTGCATTCTTGCTTGATTGCCAGTGCCGATCGATGCGACCACCGTGGCGTTCTTCCTCGCCAGTGCTTTGACTGAGACGGCTCCAGAGGCCCCCGTTCTGAGACCAAGAATCAAGCTTCCGTCCATAACGCAGATCAAGGCACCGCTCCTGGCGTCGAACAGGGAAATTGTCGCCATGCCATTTGGCACTCCGTGTGCAGTCGGGTTATCAATGAACCCGCCGGAAGAGGCTTTCATCGAAATAATTTCATTGGCTTTGTAGTAGCCGAGCTTAAAGTCGATTTCCCCACGAGGCGACGGGAGATCTATCCCCATATAGTCAGGTTGTTCCACCTGATCACTGCTAAAGGCCTTATACGCCTCTTCCACGGCAGCGATGACTTCCGTCACGCTGATCAGCCGACTGACCTCGTCCTTTTTAAGCAGCAGCGTTTTCATGCACCAGCTCTCTATTTCTTGAGTCAACGAACGCTTCGATCATCCCGCCTAATTCCGCGATCATCATAATCGCCGAGCGCTGGTTTTATTGGCCGCGTGCGCGGCGACCTCAAGCAGATTGTTTTATATTGCACTCAGCTTTGGGCAGAGAGTGCGGCGCCTTTCGTACTTAGGTGTGACTATTGCGAATTCGGCCAGCAGGCGTCCGAACGATGCGCGGGAAACTATGCGAGGAATCGATGAGCCTTTTCGAGGCGCAGGGTCCGATCCACTCACCGTCGAAATAGAACTTGTGAGCATGTTTCATTGGTGGCTCCTATGGATTGTGTCCTGCGCGCCATCGACGTCGCGTTCTAGGAAACCGGCGACAGCGACGATGGCTGCATCCGTGTGCGGCCAAGCGGCTAGCTCGTCCAGCGTCACCGGTTTTATGGGCGGCCGCAGCCGATAGTAGCCGGCCTCGCCGGGCGACTGGCCACGGCATTGCGCCAGCAGTTCGACCGCGGTCAGTCCGCACAGCCGCCCCTGACATGGTCCCATTCCGCATCGTGTGAACGCCTTCATTTGGTTCGGGCCGGGCACGCCGAGCGCCGCAATCTCACGCAGCTTGCCGGCTGTAATTTCCTCGCAGCGGCAGACAATGGTGCCGCCGTCTTCCGGCACGCGAAACGTCTTGTCCGGCCGGAATCGACGCTCGATGAACGTCCTGCCTCGGAGGGCACGAGCAAGCTTTCGCGCGAGTCGGTTCCGACGCTGTTGGTAGCAGCCTTGGCCGATGCGATTGAGCTTGAGCGCCGCACTTATGCCCGCGAGCTCTCCCTGCAGAGCTGCGGCAGCCGCCCCGACGATTCCTGCCGCATCACCCGCGATCGAAACGCTCTGAACCGAGCTTGCGCCGCAAAGGTCGACGGTCGGGCGGAAGGTGGCCAGGTGCTCGTCCCACCCGTAGTCGCACCCGGCTGCGAGCGCTAGATTGAGGTTCGGCGCGATCCCTTGGTGCAGAAGAAGCAGGTCGCCTTCAATTTGCAGGGATTTAACGCCGCGACGAACCTTTAAGGCGCTGAATTGTCGGGAACCTACTGCCTCGATCGCCGTCACGCTGCGGATGACATGGGCTCGACGGCGAACGTCCAAGAGGAGCTTCAGGCCCTTGACTGCATAGGGCGACGTGGCAAAGGCAAACATGTGAGGCAGGGCCCAGCGCCAGTTCTCCACCGGCGTGGTATCGACGACTGCCACCACGGACACGCCAGCCCGGAGAAGTTGGCTTGCCACTAAGTACAGCAGCGGCCCGGTTCCGGCGAGGATGGTCCGTCCGGACGGCACGAGACCTGACGACTTCATCAATATCTGCGCCGCTCCCGCCGTCATGACGCCCGGCATGGTCCACCCTGGGAACGGGAACGGGCGCTCGAGCGCGCCTGTTGCGAGGATCACCCGATGGGCGGCGATCGGTCGAGCAATTCCGCCGAGCGAAATCCCGACCTCGAGCGGATGCGCGCCGTCAAATACTTCTTCATCAGCAGGCCCGACGCTCCATACAGTCGCACGGGGGGCGTAGCTCAAGTTCCCTTGCCGAAACCGCTCGATGAGCGTCCGTCCGGCAGCGTAGTCCGGCCCCATGCCGGCAAGGTCGGCATCTGATGCATGCTCGACCGACCGATAAATCTGCCCGCCAGGGGATTCGTTTTCATCGGCGAGCAATACCGCGAGACCATGGATCGAGGCTTCGATGGCTGCCGAGAGGCCGGCAGGGCCCGCGCCAACGACGACGAGGTCATAGGCAGGCGCGAGATCGGTGGCAGACTGAATGTTTCTAATCATTCTTCCTGCCCCGGCATGGCGGCGCCATCCTGCGTCTCGATCCGCATTCCTTCCGCAACGGTGGTCATGCAACCCTGCCGGTTTGGCCGCCCATCGATTTTGACGAGGCACTCGAAGCACACTCCCATCATGCAGTAGGGACCACGGGCGGCGCCGGAAACCGGGCTGCGACGCGTGCTGCCATTTCCCGCGGCCAACAGTGCGGCGGCAACGCTGTCGCCCTCGCGGGCCCTGGTCGGCACGCCGTTGAATACGAATGGGACCGAACGCTCTTTTCTGTCAGACAGCCGCCGAAACATGAAACCTCCGGGAATGGAATGCGCAAAGATCATCAGAGAGCGCACCGGCTGAAATTTGCTGCGGCAGCACCAGCGCGTGGTTTGCCGCCAGTGTCACGCCGGAATGGCAGGCGCATGAAAACGCGCCTGGAAATGTCTCGGATTGCTCGTAAATCGGGTAACCGTCCGGGGTGACCACGCGGAACGCGGCCCAGACGCGCACCGCCTTGGCGTCCCTGAGCAAGGGGAAGGTGCGTAGGGCGCGCTCGGCCATAACTGCGGTTATCGATCCTCGGGGTCGCTGATGATCGATCGTCGCCTCCTTGCTCTCGCCGATCATTACAGAGCCCTCATCTGTCTGCCGCAGATGGCCGGTAGCATGGCTGAGAAAGGGCTTCAGTCGCTCGGTGACGATGATCTGGCCACGGCTGGGTGAGAGCGGAACGTTCAGCCCGACCATTGGAGCGAGGGCCGTGTTGCCGATGCCCGCTGCAAGCACGATCTTGCCGGCACCGAGCCTCCACCCGTCTCCGGCCAGTTCGAACGCGCCGGCGCGATGGCGGATCGCAGTAGTTTTTCGACCGGGCAGATAATGAACGCCGCGCTGCTGCGCTGCCTTGTGAAAGGCCGCGAACAGCCGCAGCGCGTTTGCGTGACCGTCGAGCGGGCTGAAAATTGCGCCTGCTACCGACTCGCCGATGAGAGGCAGGCGGCGGCGCGTCTCCGCTTGATCGAGTACCTCATATTCCAGCGGCGGCGTTCCCTCGGCGTCCATACCGGGTTGGCAGGCGAGCTTTGCCATCGATGCAATCCCGCGTTCCAGTTCCGTTGGCGTGAGCCGAATTGAGAAGCCGCCCGACTGGACAAAGCCGGTGTCAATGCCAGTGTCGGCCTTCAGCTCGGCTGCGAGCTGGTGCCAGTTCGCGGTCGAGGTTCGCGACCAGCGGGAGTAGGCCGCGTTCCCGAGCCCCTTGCTTGAGCTCCACACGAGTCCGAAATTAGCCCGGCCAGCCCGGTTTGCCAGATCGCTTCGTCGACGACTGCAACCCTTTCCCCGCACCTTGATAGACCCCAAGCAATCGATATGCCCACCAGCCCGCCGCCGATGACGATTACGTCGTATTCCATTCTGCTCGCTTCCCTCGGCGCGTCACCCCAAGGGCCGTCTGCTGGCTCCACGATCAGATTGCTCCGACTTTGACTTTCGAACCATCAAGAAGGCGCGAGAGGCGGAACGGGGTGGGGTCAACACATGGTGTATCATTGGCAACCAAGTCGGCCGCCAGACGGCCGATGCCCGGCCCGAGGCCGAAGCCATGGCCAGAGCAGCCCGCGGCCAGATAGAGACCTCTCATACCGTCGGCCGGGGAGATGACCGGCACCGCGTCCGGCGTGAAATCCACGTACGCCCCCCAACTGTCGGCAATTTCGGCGCCCGCCAATGCAGGAAATTGCTCCCTGACTCGGTCAAGAATGGCCGCGATGGTGCGGCGGCTCGGCGCAGGGTCCAGAACGCGGATCCGCTCGAAGGCCGTCGGTTTGCTCTTGTTCAAGCTTCCCAATGCCTCCGGACCCTGGAGGAAGGATTTGCCGATGCCGAACTGCACCGCTTTCAGACGCTTCATAAACATCGGCATGAACCAGCGGGCGTAGCGAATGCCTTGCGGGGTGATGTCGAGCATCGCCCTGCCGCTGATCGCAAGCGTGTAGCTGCCATCCAACCGGCGGGTCAACGCACACTCCGGTGTATAGATTGCCTCACCCAGATTCGCTGTGGGCTGCGTTCGAAGTGCCGTCTGGCGCACGCTTGCCTGTGGAAACAGAACTCCGTGCTGGCGACAAAACATCGAGGTCCAGGCACCGCCGGCACAAAGAACCGCTTGTGTGCGAATGGTCCCTTTTTCGGTGATGACCCCAGCGACGGCGCCATTGATGATATCAAGGGCCAGTGCAGCGCATTGCTGGTGGATCGTCGCTCCAAGTTTGCGGGCGCCGTTCGCGATCGTTGGCGCGGCGATAGCAGGCTCGCCCTTGCCGTCGTCGATTGAATGAACTCCTCCGAGCCATCGACGGCCGTTCGCTGGAATTGCGGTAGCCGCTTCCTTGGCGCTCAGCATCTTGGTGTTGACGTTGAATTGGCGGGCCGTATCACCCCATGCTTCCCATTCCGCCAGTTGCCGCGGATTGTCCGTAGCATAAAGCAGACCGCATCGACGGAAGCCGACGTCCTCTCCGATTTTGGACTCAAACTCACCCCATATCCGCAGGGCGACACCGGAGAGAGGCAGCTCGCGCTCATCCCGGTTCTGCTGGCGGCACCAACCCCAATTGCGGCTCGACTGCTCGCAGCCGACATGGCCCTTTTCGACCAAGGCTACAGACAATCCCCGCTCGGCAAGGAAGAAAGCAGCCGTTGCACCAATGATGCCGCCGCCGATGACGACGACATCAGCCTTGGCAGGAAGCTCTTGATTGTTCTGTATGCGTTTGACGATTGGAGACATTGGATTGACCTGAATTTATTTTTGGCGGCCGACCTACAGTAAGGTTTGCTGCCCCTCCGTCAGAAGCATCTTGGGCAATGACGGCTATCGCATCGACGTGAAACGACGGTTTGAGCAGGCCTGGAAGCACCAGGCCTTAGCGTCCGATGGGCAATACATGTCGATGATATCTTCGGCCCAGGGGATCTGGTTGCCGATGATATGGCCGATGGGCGGGGCCAGACTGATCAAAGATTGGTGCCATGGAATGTCCTCGAAGTGCGCTCAGGTGAAGCTACCAGAGGAGGGCAAGCAGCATGCATCAAATGAAAATGTAGGCGCGGCGGAACGTTCCGTGTCCGGCGGCACGACAGTCAAAACTGCCGAGCTTGATGAGGTAGATTACAGCGGTAGCACGGCAGATGCCGTGATCGAGCTCATGTATGGGTTGCGGACGAGCGCGCACAATCGAAAATTTGAGATCCTAGCCATGCCATCGGAAATTAATGAGTCCCCTGCGCTTGCCATGATCCATACGGTCCCCGGGATCATTCCCGCATTCAACGAACTCGTTGGTCTGCATCTGATCGGTTGGCGCTCATTCAACATGTTAGATGAGAGCCTGCTCGGGAACACCATTCGCGAAGGCGCGCTGTCACCTCAAACTATGCGGCGGCTTGCGACACACATTTGGTCGGCGGTGGATGCAGGAGCCTCGGCGGTGCTCGTCACCTGTTCTTCGCTCGGTCCTGCCGTGGATGCGGCAATGCCGCTCTGCCCCATACCCCTCTTCCGTATAGATGATGGCATGGCGATTGAGGCGATCCAGCGCGGGAACCGAATTGGTGTCCTTGCAACTCTGGCTACAACAATGAACCCGACAACCCGCCTAATTGAACGGCATGCTGAAAGGACAGGTCGTAGGATTTCTGTAACAGGTCGTCTTTGTGAAGGGGCGTTTGATAAATTGCGACACGGCGACAGGGCGGCGCACGACGCTATGGTACGGGAAGGCCTCGCTTCGCTCGTGGGCGATGTCGATGTGGTTGTTCTTGCTCAAGCATCAATGGCAAATGCTCTAAATGATACGCACCAGGCATCGTTGCCGGTCCTTACCAGCCCCGAGCTTGGCGTGCTGCACATATCCTGCGCACTAAAGGCGCGCTCCCGCGTTCAGGAAAGTGCGCACAGTTGATGTGAGCTTTCGGGAGGTTGTCCATTCGGAGCCGATGGAGCAGACTGGAGCTACCACACCTCGAGGTGGCGGTCGCCACCTGATCGGCTCGAGCATGCCTTTGGTTGTGCCCGTCGCCATCCCCTTCGCCCTGACGGAAGCCTGCTCCTACAGGATGCTCAAGCTAACCCGGAAAAACTTTGTCTTCGCGGTTCAGCAGTTCGAACCGGCCGTCTCGATGCTGTGCGAGCCTCATCGCAAAGCGGTGACAAAGAAGGCTTCGAGCCTCAGGTCGCGCGGGATCGGCTGAGAAAGGCAGTCCTGCAAGCCGCCTCATCGCCTGTGGCTCAGCGCCGACAATATGCCCGCACCAGTTCCGGATCCTGCTTGAGTCCGTCAAGCCAGGCCGGATCGAGGGTTGGTACCGACGAGAAGAGCAGCTGCGAATAGGGATGCTGCGGCGCCTTCACCTTGGCGGGCGTGATTTCTTCGACTTTTCGGCCACCATACATGACGACGATCTCGTCGCAGATTGCTTCGACCACCGACAGGTCGTGGCTGATGAAGATGTAGGAGAGGCCGAGTTCGCGCTGCAGTTCCTTGAGGAGATCGATGACGGCGGCAGCGACCACGGTATCGAGCGCCGAGGTGATCTCATCGCAGAGGATCAGCTTCGGGTCGGCGGCGAGCGCCCGGGCGAAGTTGACGCGCTGCTTCTGGCCGCCCGACAGTTCCCCCGGCCTGCGGTGGCGCAGATTGCGGGGAAGGCGCACCATGTCGAGGAGTTGGTCGATCCGGGCGTTTCGCGCCTGCCGATCCATGCGGTGGTAAAATACCAGTGGCCTGGCGAGGATGTCTTCGACGGATTTTGCCGGATTGAGCGCCGTATCGGCGTATTGGAAGACGATCTGCATCTCGCGCAACTGATCACGGGTGCGCTCGCGAGCACTGCGTCGCAGTTCCGTGCCATCGAAGACGATCTTGCCGACTGCCGCCGGCAGGATGCCGGCGATGGTGCGGGCGAGCGTCGACTTGCCGCAACCGGATTCTCCAATGATGCCGAGATTGCGACCTTTTTCTACCTTCAGGCTCACATGCTCGACGGCACGAACGATCGGAAGGCCGTCGGCTTGCCGCTGTCCATAGCCGGCGATGAGATCTTCAATCCTCAGAAGTGGGGCTGCCGCGCGCTCGACGGAGGCTGCCGCGGCGCGTGATTTCGGCTCGAAGGCTGCGAGCAGCTCTCTGGTATACGGGTGCTTCGCATTGTTCAGGATCTCTTCGGTCGTGCCGGTTTCCTGGGTTTCTCCGCCTTTGAGGACGACGATGCGGTCGGCGATCTGGGCGACGACGGCGAGGTCGTGCGAGACATAAACGCCCGATATGCCACCCTTTTTCATCACCGATTTGAAAGCGCGCAGAACTTCGATCTGGGTCGTTACGTCGAGCGCCGTCGTCGGCTCGTCGAAGATGACGAGAGTGGGATCCCCGATCAGCGCCATGGCGGCTGCCAGACGTTGCAGCTGCCCGCCGGAAACCTGGTGCGGGTACCGGCTGCCGATCGT
Organism: Rhizobium aethiopicum; assembly: GCF_900094625.1. Taxonomy (GTDB): domain Bacteria; phylum Pseudomonadota; class Alphaproteobacteria; order Rhizobiales; family Rhizobiaceae; genus Rhizobium; species Rhizobium aethiopicum. The sequence goes on from NZ_FMAJ01000028.1 coordinate 9,902, forward strand.
CTCGGGTTCCGGGAGGGAAAGCGCCCGGAAAAGCTCGATTGCCCGGGCACGCGCATCTTCAGGCGACATCAGCTGATGAATGCGGGTGACCTCGATCACCTGGTCCATGATCGATGTGGCCGGGTTGAAAGCGGCGGCGGCCGATTGCGGCACATAGGCAACTTGCGTGCCGCGCACCTTGGCGCGCTGCTTTTCGCTGAGGGTGACCATGTCCTTGCCGCCGACCGAAACGCTGCCGCCGGAGATGCGGCAGCCCGCACGGGTATGGCCCATGAGCGTCAGGGCGATCGTCGTCTTGCCCGAGCCGCTCTCGCCGATCAGCGCAACGATCTCACCCTCGGCGATATCAAGGCTGACTCCTTTGATAATCTCGACGCGCCGGCCGGAATCGGTGGTGGCTTCGACCTTCAGGTCACGGATTTCGATGAAATTGCTCATGACGGGCTCCGGTCGCGAATCTTCTGCGGCAGGTTGTCGATCAGCAGGTTGACGCTGATCGTGAGGCTGGCGATGGCAAGTGAGGGGAACATCACCGCTGGCGCGCCGAATGGCAGGCCGCCAATATTCTCGCGCACGAGCGCTCCCCAGTCGGCATAGGGCGGCTGGACGCCAAGGCCCAGAAACGAAAGCCCGGAGAGCAGCAGAACGATGAAGACGAAGCGGATACCGAGATCGGCAAGCACCGGCCCGACGATGTTGGGCAGGATCTCCGAGCGAATGAGATAGAGGGTACTCTCGCCGCGAATGCGCGCGACGGTGATGAAATCCATCGCATTGATGTTGACGGCGAGCGCCCGGGCGAAGCGATAGGAGCCAGGGATGTAGATCACCGACAGCGTCAGGATCAGAACCGGGATCGAAGAGCCGACAGCGGCGACCACCACCAGACCGAAAAGCTTGCTCGGAATGGAATTCATGGCATCGAGGAAGCGGCTGAGGATCGTGTCGAGCCAACCGCCGACGACCGCAGCGATCATGCCGAGCACCACACCGCTGAAACAGGCGATCGTGACTGCCGCAAGCGAGATGCCGACCGTATAACGCGCGCCCATCAAAATCCGCGACAGCATATCTCGGCCGAGATAGTCGGAGCCGAACCAGAGCTCCCGACTCATCGGGCCGAAATAATCGAGATCGACAATTTCGCCGACGGGATAGGGGATAATCAACGGGGCGAAGATCGCGACGAGCGCCCAAGCGAGGATGACGGTCAGGCCGATCGCTCCGACAAGATTGAAGCGATAACCAAACCGGTTTCCGGGGAGCCGGTCGGAAGTGGTCTCGGAACTGGTCATGGTCATCGGAGCCTCGGATTGGAAAGGATGGCGACAATATCGGCGATGGTGATCAGGAGCAGATAGCCAAGGCAGAAGATCATTGCGCAGCTCTGGATCAGCGGCAGGTCGCGGGTGGCTACGGCATCCAGCATCAGCTTGGCGATGCCTGGATAGTTGAAAATGGTCTCGACGATGATGACGCCGCCGAGCAGATAGGACAGCGAAAGCGCAACGGCATTGACGATCGGGCCGAGTGCATTCGGCAGTGCATGGCGGAAGACGATGCGCGGCCTCGAGGCGCCCTTGAGCAGCGCCATCTCGACATAGGGTGTGTTGAGCGTCTCGATCACTGCTGCACGCGTCATCCGGATCATCTGGGCCGAGACGACGAAGGTGAGCGTGATCACCGGCATGGCATAGACGCGCAGCAGGTCGCTCAGGCTGTGGACCTCATTGGCCAGGGACAGCGCCGGCAGCCATTTCAGATAGACGGCGAAGATGAGCGCGGCGGAGGTCGCGACCATGAATTCCGGCACCGAGATGACGCCGATGGTGATTACGGTGACGATCCGGTCATAGACGGTGCCGCGCAGCATCGCCGCGGTGATCCCGAGCGTCAGCGCAATCGGCACGGAGAAAAGCGCGGTGACGCCGGCAAGTTTCAGCGTATTGACGAAACGGCCGGCAATCAGGGCGGCGACCGGCATTTCGTTAGCATAGGACGTGCCGAGATCGCCCTGCAAAAGGCCGACGACCCAGCGCAGGAACCGAAGGAGGGCCGGCTCGTCGAGATGCATGGCCTTGCGCAGGCCTTCGACGGCTTCCGGCGTGGCGGCCTGGCCGAGCAGGATCGACGCCGTATCGCCCGGCAGGAGCGTCGTCGCGAAGAAGACGGCGAAAGAGACGATCAGCAATGTGATCACCGCGACGAACAATCTGCTCAGTACAAGGGATAAGACCTGGTTGTTCACGGGTGGCTCCCCTTTGCGGTCTCGGTCGGTTTCGAAAGGACCGGGATTGAGCTGCAGCCCCGGTCCTTGTTTTTATCAGGCTTCAAGCCAGACGTATTCGGCGAAGGCATATCCCATCTGGCCGCCGAGCGGGTTGGGCTCCAGACCCTTGAGCTTGGCAGTGGTGGCGTCGACATTCGAGAGATAGGCCGGGATGATGGTGCCGGCTTCATTGGCAATCATTGCCTGCATCTCGTCGTAGATCGCCTTGCGCTTCTCCTGATCGAGGGAGCCGCGTGCTTCGATCAGCATTTTGTCGAATTTTTCCGACTTGTACTGGCTCTCGTTCCAGGGAGCCTGTGACGAATAGAGCAGTGAGAACAGGATGTCCGGCGTCGGACGCGGATTGATATTGCCGAAGTGGATCGGCGCCTTCAGCCAATAATTGTCCCAGTAGCCGTCGGAGGGAACCCGTTGAACATCGAGCTTGAGACCGATCTCGGCCCCTGACGCCTGGATGATCATCGCCATGTCGATGGAGGAGTTTGCCGCCTCGGAGGCGATCACGGGAATGGATTGACCGAGGACGCCAGCCTTGTCGAAGTGGAATTTCGCCTTGTCCGGATCGAAGGCGCGCGGCTTCAGGTCGGCGTTGCGGTAGAAGTTGGCGGGGGAAACCGGCTGGTCGTTGCCGATCTCGCCGAGACCGCGTAGCGCCGATTTGACGATCTGTTCGCGGTTGACGAGATACTTCATGCCCTCGATGAAGTCCCGCTTGTTGCCGGGTTCCATGTCCAGTCGCATGTTGAGGTTGGTATAGCTGCCGGAGGTCGTCTTCGACAGGACAAAGCCGTCACCCTGGGCTTCGACAAGGCGCATCGTGCGTGGATTGATCGTGGCTGCGAGGTGGATATCGCCGGAAAGCAGAGCGTTGACGCGGGCGTTATCGTCGCTGATGGCGAAGTATTCGAAGGAATCGACGTTAGGGCCGGATTTCCAGTAATTCTTGTTCTTGATCCCGACGGAACGAACGCCCGGCTCGAAAACTTCCCTGACGAAAGCGCCGGTCCCGTTGCCCTTGGTGAAATCGGTCGTGCCGTCGGCAACGATCATGAAGTGGTGCATCGACAGGATGGTCGGCAGGTCGGCATTCGGATCAGCAAGCGTGATCTCGACGGTCTGCTTGTCGACAGCCTTGAAGCCGGTCATCTGGGCGGCGATCTTCGCAACCTTCGAACCGACCGACGGGTCGAGATGGCGCTTCAGCGAAAAGACGACGTCTTCAGCCGTCAGCGGTTTGCCGTCATGGAAAGTGACGCCCTTCTTCAGCTTGACGGTCCAGGTCTTGGCATCCTTGGATTCGATCGCCTCAGCAAGCTCCATTTGCGGCGTGCCGCTCTTGTCGAGGAAAGTGAGGCGGTTATAGAAGGAACAGCAGCGGACATAGTCGGTGGAGAGCGACGCCTTGGCAGGGTCGAGCGTATCGGCGGTCGAGGATGACCAGCCGGCTGCCTTGAGCGCTCCGCCGGCAACGGGCGTCGCGGCCAGCGCCTTGCCGGCGCGGCCGAGCACAAGCCCGCCGGCGGACATGGCAACGCCGCCCGCGAGCATCATATGCAGCAATTCGCGACGGGTCGCACCGCGGCGGATGGCGGTTTCGATCATGGCGTCGTCGGATCTGGTCCAATTGGTGATCTTGTCGTTCATCTCATTCCCCTTTTCTTCTGTGACGGGCTGCCTTGCTGGACAGGCCCGATCCGGTTTTAAAAGTCAGACGCGCGGCGGCCACGGCCTCTGCAAGGCCTGCCATCGACGTGAAATGATAATCGGGTGTGGTGAACTCGGCCGGCTCGATCGTGCCGCCGTAGCCCTTCTGGGCATGCCGCCGCTCGATCCAGCAATTGACCAGCCCGAGTTTTCTGGACACCCCGATATCGTGATACTGGCTCTGGGCGACATGCAGGATATCATCCTTCGAATGCCCTTCCGAAGCGATGTAGGTGAAGACCTTTTCGAAGAAGGCCGGATCGGGTTTCTCGGTCCCCGTATCGTCGGCGGTGAAGGCCGCGTGGAATGGATTGCCGAGCTCCTTCTCGAAGAATTCGAATGCCCAGCGGCGGGCATTGGTCATTGCAATGAGCCGGTAATCTTTCGCGAGCTCTGCCAGTGCTGCGGCGCTGTCTGCAAAGCCTCTCCAGCTCCTTGCCGAGTCCCGCAGCCGTTCGCCGTATCGGCGATCGGCGGGCAGGCCGAGCTTCGGCGCGATCGCCAGGTAGACGCGCACGAGGTCGTCGGGATAGAGGTCGGCGTCGTCGGAGTAGCGGGCCTCGCGATAAAGGCTGAGCGCCCGCTCGCCATCGATTTCATTTCCCGTTTCGGCAGCGATCTGGGCAAGGCAGGCTTTCAGCCCGCCCTCGAAGTCGATGAGCGTGCCGACGACATCGAAGGTCATGTATTTGAATTCCGGAAGGCTCTTGCTCACGCGAATTCCCCAGTGTTCGGCTCCGGCAGGAGCGCGGTTTCTCAAAGAAGAATGTTCCGTTCCCGGCGGGATCGCTGTCCCGCTCTTATATGAAAAGCCCGCATTTGCCGTGGCCCGGGTCTTTCGTCCATTTCAGTTTGTCACCTGCGCTGCGCCGGATTCTCCGAAAAAGCGCCATGAAGCGGCAGAAAATACCGAATCTGACCGTTTGGCGGTATTCTCAGGCCCGCAGTGCCCGACGCACATCCGGGTCCTCCAGCGTCTCGTCAAGCGTCAAACGCGTGCGCTCGACGATCGCATCGATCTCGGTTTCGGTGCAGCATAGCGGCGGTGCGTAGCCAAGCACGCCATTGCCGAACGCGCGGATGACGAGGCCGTTCTCCCAGGCGCGGTCGAAGATCCGGCGGGCAGGTTCGGCTGACGCCGGCAGCGGCGTCTTGTTGGCTTTGTCCACCACGAGCTCGATGGCGGCGAGCATGCCGCGACCGCGGACGTCGCCGACGAGCGGGTGATCTCTCAGCGATCCCAGACCCCGCATCAGCCGCGCGCCGGCCTTGACGCCATTGTCGAGAAGGCCGTTTTCATAGAGCTTCAAGACTTCGAGGCCGACGGCGGCGCTGACGGGATGGGCCGAATAGGTGTAGCCATGACCAATCGCGGCGGCACCAGCCCCCTCGGCAATCGTTTCATAGACGTGATCGGCCATGAAGACGGCGCCCATTGGGACGTAACCGGAGGTGAGGCCCTTGGCGGTCGTCATCAAATCGGGCACGACCCCTTCTTCGCTGCAGGCAAAAAGCGGCCCGGTCCGGCCAAAGCCGGTAATCACCTCATCGGCGACAAAAAGGATGTCACGCTCGCGGCAGAATTCGCGCATCGCTTTAACCCATCCCTTTGGCGGCACAAGCACGCCGCCCGAACCCTGGATCGGTTCGACGTAGAAGGCGGCAACGCGTTCGGGTCCGATCGCTTCGACCTTGCTTTTCAGCGCGGCGAGCGAGGCCTCGATGATCGCCTGCGGACTATCGCCGACAGGGTTGCGATAGGCGTAGTGAGAGGGAATTTTATGCTGCCAGTCGAAAGGAAGGCCGAAGCCGGCATGAAAGGCCGGCAGGGCGGTCAGGCCCGCCCCTGCCGTCGAGGAGCCGTGATAGCCTTGTTCGACCGAAATGAATTGATCGCGCTCCGGCCGTCCTCGGGCATGCCAATAGTAGCGGATAAAGCGGATCGTGCTGTCCACCGCGTCGGAGCCTCCGAGCGTGAAATAGACATGGTTCAAATCGCCGGGCGCCCGGTCGGCAAGTTCGCCGGCGAGCCGGATCGCAGGTTCGCAGCCAAGTCCGAAATAGGCCGTGGCATAGGGAAGCTCCCGCATCTGCCGGGCCGCTGCCTCGACGATGCTCTCATGGCCATAACCGGCGTTGACGCACCAGAGACCGGCGAAACCGTCGATCAGCTGTTTGCCCGAGGCGTCTGTGACCGTCGCTCCCTTGGCTGAGGTGAGCACCCGCACGCCATGCTTTTCATGGCTGCGATAGGATGCGACGGGATGAATGAGGTGGGCGCGATCGAGTTCGATCAGTGAGTTGCTGTACATGGAGATCTCCGGATCAGCCGAGTGCCTGGCTGGCGAGGGCAAAGGTAATAGCGGTCCGGGCGGCGACGCCGCCGGCCGATGGCCTTCTCATGGCGATGCCACCGCCGACATGGGCGAGCCCCAGTGTGGTGAGCCATGGGGACAGTCCGGTCTCGGCAGTCGTGTCCACCCTGAGGAACCTTCCTGGCCGACCGGCAATGTGGTGTTCGATGAGTTTCTTGGCGTCCTCGATATCCGCGGCGACCACGGGTCCGATCACCTCGCCTCGGCCGAAGGGACGCAGGCATGCGAATCCCGAAATGTTGCCGTCGCGGCGAATGACGGCGAATTCGCCGACCCTTGCGAGGTAGGAGAGCAGCCCTTCGCGATCGGCGCCGAAGGCAATGCGGTCGAGCGCCATGATGGCCGGCAGATCGCCGGCTGTGGCGGCGTCCGTGCCGGCGGGCGCGCCGATTTCTCCGGCAAGGCCCTGGTGCTGGAGCACGGTCCCGGTTTCATGGAAGCCGAGCCTTTGGTAAAGCGGCAGGCCCGCCGTTGTCGCGACCAGCCGCAGCGGCCTGTCGCCTGCGATCCGCAAGGCAGCATCCATCAGCCTGCGGCCGAGGCCCCGGCCGCGCATGGTCTCGTCGACGATGACCATGTTGATGGTTGCGCAATCGTCTTTATACCGTGTGACGAGGACGGTGCCGACGACCCTGTCGTCCTCGATTGCGACCAATCCTTCGCTCAAGGCGAGCGCCATCTGCCAGTCTTCCGGCCGATGCGGCCAGCCCGCCTGTGTGGAGAGCGCAACGGCTGCTTCCAGATGGTTGGGGCCGAACGCGGCGATTTCGATCTGACGTGTTTGCATCGGGCCGTCCTTCATATCGTGCCCGCAAGTCTGCCGGAGCCCCGGCGGGCGGATCGTCTGAAGGCCGCGGTCGATGCAGTATCTTATAGCTTTGCGGCGACGGACCACCGCATCTTATGCTGGAGCCGATTTATATTCATTCTATCCGGATGCTGTCAGATCGCCTCGGCGTCAAATCGCTCCGTTCGCCGGGGCAGGTCAGTGCATCATCGCTAGCGCTGCCGCAAAGAAGTCGTCGCCACCGAAGTTTCCTGATTTCAAAGCCAGAAGCATGTCGCCCTTCTGATTGCCGACCGTACGCAGCACCGGCACGCCCGGAGCAATCTCGGGGCCGATCAGAAATGCCGGGATGGCGAGCCTGTCGACGGCGGCTCCGGAGGTTTCGCCGCCGGCGACCACGAGGCGCCGCACGCCTCTTTCAACCAGTTCGGCCGCGATGATCGATGTCGCGGTCTCGATCGCGTGGCCCGAGGCCTCTCGCCCATATTGCGATTGCAGCCGGGATACGGTCTCCGGCGCCGAACTCGCGGCGACGATAACGGGACCGGCGGAAATGCGGTCTCCAGCCCAGGAAATCGCCGCGGCGATCTCATCCGGGCCTGATATCAGCCGCTCCGGATCAAGCCGCAGCACCGGCATCGACCGTTCGGCGACCTCGAGCTGGCGTAGCGTCGCCTTCGAACAGCTGCCGGCAATGATCGCCGAAAGGCCGCCCACAGGCCTAATGACGTCTTCAGCTGTTGCGCTGCCGGATATGCGGCCGGAACGGACGAGCGCCCGGGCAAGGCCGAGGCCAAGACCGGACGCACCGGTGGATACCGACGCTTCGAGCGCGAGCTCGCCGAGCGTTTCCAGATCCCTTTCGAAAATCGCGTCGGCGATAGCCATGGTCACGCCTGTCGTGCGCAACGCATCGAGACGAGCCCTTACGGCGGCAGGGCCGGCCGCTATGGCTGCCAGATCGATCAGGCCGACGGCGCCGCGCGATTGGCGGGTGAGAACCCGCACGAGATTGGCGTCGTGCATCGGGTTCAGGGGGTGGTCTTTGAGCGGGCTTTCGTTCAATGGCTGGCCGCCGACGAAGAGATGGCCGAGATAGACGGTACGCCCCGTTTCCGGAAAGGCTGGTGTAACCAGCACGCTGCCGCCGCCGGCAGCATCGCACAAGGCCTCGGTGACGGGTCCGATATTGCCGGCATCGGTGGAATCGAAAGTCGAGCAGATCTTGTAAAGCACGTGGCCCGCGCCCCGCTGGCGCAGCCATCGCTCAGCTTCGGTAGCAGCTGTGACGGCCTCCGGGGCCGGGACCGAGCGGATTTTCAGGGAGACGACAACGGCATCCACGTTGGGCAGTGCCAGCGATGGATCAGGGATGCCAACCGTCTGCACCGTGCGCAGACCGTTCTTCGTCAGCGTATTGGCGAGGTCGGAGGCGCCCGTGTAGTCGTCAGCGATTGATCCGAGAGAAATAGCCATCGTCTAGCTCCGTGCAAAAGGTTTGAACCAGCCAAGACCGTCCAGTGTGTGGCTACGCGGGATATATTCGCAGCCGATGAAGCCGCCGTAACCCAGGTGGTCTATTTCGCCGAACAGATAGGGATAGTTCAGCTCCTCCCCATCCGGCTCGTTGCGTGACGGCACGCTGGCGACCTGGATATGGCCGGTGATCGGCAGCAGGCGCCGCAAGGCCATGACGACGTCGCCATGGATGATCTGCCGGTGATAGATGTCGAACTGGAGTTTCAGGTTCGGCAGGCCGCATTCGGCAATCAGCCGCTCGGCTGCGTTGAAGTCGTTGAGGAAATATCCCGGCATGTTTCGCCCGTTGATCGGCTCGAGCAGGAGATCGATGCCCTTTTCCGCAAGCCGCTCGGCCGTATAGGTGACGGAGCGCCGATAACGGGAGTAGGAGTCGTCGTGGCGGTCGGCGATGCCTGCCATCAGGTGCAGCCGTCCGACCCCCGTGGCTGCCGCGTAGTCCAGTGCCTTGTCGACATCTGCCTTCAGCGCATCGAACCGTCCGGGAACGGCGGCAATGCCACGCTCGCCCGCTGCCCAGTCGCCCGGCGGCAGGTTGAACAAGGCCTGCTGCAGATTGTTGCGGGCGAGCCGTTCGGCGATGGCTTCCGGTGAGGCTTCGTAGGGAAAGAGGTATTCGACGGCCGCAAAGCCGGCATCGGCTGCGGCGTCGAAACGGTCGAGGAATGCCCATTCGTTGAACATCATCGTCAGGTTGGCGGCGAAAACCGGCATGTCTAGCGTTCCTTTTACAGGCTCTGCGCTTTTTTGTTGGAACCGGGCAATTCAGCGCCGGAAAGTTTGGAATAGAGCCGCGCGAGCGAGGAGTCGTCGTCCCGGCCCATGCCGGCGCCTGCGGCGGCCAGATACATCTGCAGGGCCGCTGCCGCGAGCGGTGCCGGATATCGTTCGGAGCGCGCCATATCCTGGACGATACCGAGATCTTTGACGAAAATCTCGATGCTGCTGAGCGGCGTATAATCTCCGGCCAGCACATGCGGCACGCGGTTTTCGAACATCCACGAATTGCCGGCCGAAGCGGTGATCACCTCATAGACCCTGTCGAGGTCGAGGCCCTGCTTGGCGGCAAAGGTGATGGCCTCGCAGGCTGCGGCGATGTGCACGCCGGCGAGAAGCTGGTTGATCATCTTGAAGGCAGCGCCCGTTCCGGCGGCGTCGCCAAGTTCGTAGACTTTGCCGGCCATGGCGTCGAGACCCGGGCGCGCCCTGTCGAATGCCCGGCTGGAGCCGGATGCCATGATCGTCAGTTCGCCGAGCGCCGCCTTGGCTGCACCCCCCGAAATCGGCGCGTCGAGATAATGCAGACCGAGAGCCTCTACTCTTTGCGCCAGATTGCGTGCGACGGCGGGATCCATGGTTGCCGACGAGATGAACACGGCGCCTGCCTTCATCGTGCTCGCAACGCCTTCAGGGCCGAACAGAACCGCCTCGGTCTGCGCCCCGTTGACGACGACGGAGACGACGATGTCGGCATCCTTTGCCGCGCCGGCCGGGGTCGCAGCACCCCGTCCGCCCTCGGTGATGAAGCGGTCAATCGCCGCCGGCGTGATGTCATATCCAACGACATCGAGCCCTGCGCGCTTCATCGACCGGGCCATCCCGAGCCCCATTGAACCAAGGCCGATGACGGCCGCAATGACGGTGGAGTTTTCGGCAAGAGGTGTCATGGGAGTTTCTCCAGTCCTGAAAGAGCCATGCCCTGAGATCTGCAGCGAGGGTTTGGCAGCGCTGCCATTTTCCTACTCCCTTTTGGCAGCGCTGCCAACTGCGGATTGGCAGCGCTGCCAAAAAAATCTTGCTTCTCGCTGGAAGTGATGAAAAATTGACGTCGCAGTGAGGCGGCCCAAGAATGCTTCGCGCGCCTAAAGGCTTCCAGATGCCGGGTTCGAAATTGACGATGGAATTCAAACATCAGGCGACGGTGACCCTCGCAGAGGTCGCGGAAGCGGCCGGCGTCGGCGAGAGCACGGTGTCGCGCGTGCTGCGCAACCACGGTTCGTTTTCCGGCAGAACGCGGGAGCGGGTGATGGCTGCCGTCCAGCGGCTGGGTTATGTCCCGAATCGGATCGCCGGAACACTTGCCTCCACGGGTTCACGCCTTGTCGCTTTCGTCATTCCCTCGCTGTCCAACATCGTATTTTCCGACGTGCTGCGTGGAGCGAGCGCGGTTCTGGAGGAAAACCGCTATCAGGCGGTCTTTTCGGTGACGGACTATGATCCGGGCAAGGAGGAGGCGCTCGCAACCGCAATGCTTGCCTGGCGGCCGGCGGCAGTAATGCTGGCGGGGTATGAGCACACCGACGGCACCACGAAGATGTTGCGCGCCAGCGGATGTCGGGTTGTGGAACTGCTCGATCTTGACGGCGATGCCCTGGATATCGCCGTCGGTTTCTCGAACCGCGCCGCCGGGCGGGAGAGCGCTGCCTTCCTGCTCAGGCGGGGCTACCGGCGGATCGGCTATGTCGGCCACGACCTCAACCGCGATACCCGCGCCGGCAAGCGTTTTTCGAGTTTCTGCGACACTCTCGACGCTAACGGAACTCCGCTCATCGCTCGTGAAATCCTGGCGGACGCTTCTTCAGTGGAAAACGGCAAGCAGGGGCTGGAGCGGCTGCTGGCACGAGCGACCGACCTCGATGCGGTCTATTTCTCCAACGACGACATGGCGCTCGGCGGTTATTTTCACTGCCTCGCCCGAGGAATCGCCATCCCTTCGCAGCTCGCCATCTTCGGCTACAACGGCCTCGATATCGGACGGGCAATACCGCAACCCCTGTCGACGATCCGGACGCCGCGCGTGGCGACGGGACAGACAGCCGCGCAACTGGTCGTCGCCAACGCGCCGCCGCAAGCCATCGATCTCGGTTTCGAACTGATCGAAGGGGCAACTGCGTAACTTTGGAGGAACTGCCATGTCCGACGACCGCCTGCGTGAGGAAATCTGCCGATACGGCCGCTCGCTCTTCGAGCGCGGACTGACGCCCGGTTCGTCCGGCAACATATCGTTGCGGCTGGAGGACGGCGGCTGGCTGGTCACGCCGACCAACGCCTCTCTCGGCTTTCTCGACCCGGCACGGATATCCAGGCTTGACGCCGAGGGGCGGCTGCTGGCCGGCGACAAGCCTACCAAGGAAATTCCGCTTCACACCGCCCTCTACGACACACGCGGCAGTGCCCGCGCCATCGTTCATCTTCACTCGACACATGCGGTGGCGCTCACCATGCTGCCGGAGATCGATCCGCGTGCCGCCCTGCCGCCGATGACGCCATATTATCTCATGCGCGCTGGCGAAACCGCTTTGGTGCCCTATTATCGTCCCGGCGATCCGGCGGTCGCCGACGCGATCCGAGGGCTGGCCGGCAGATATTCGTCGGTGCTTCTGGCCAATCATGGACCCGTTGTCGCAGGTGACAGCTTAGAGGCGGCGGTCTTCGCGACCGAGGAACTGGAGGAAACGGCAAAGCTCTATCTGCTGTTGCGCAACCTCAATCCCCGTTTCCTCAGCCCGGCTCAGGTGGCCGACCTCGTCAATAGCTTCGGCCTCGATCTTCCCTCGCATCATGACCACGAGCACGATTGAGCCGATCACCGGCGTGCCGGGGCGCAGAGTTCGAACGTATGATGCTATCCGGGGCTGCGGGCGCGCGCAACCTTCTGCCAAACCCCGCTTCCGATACGATAGATTCTGCTTTCGATCCGGCCATTTCAGTCAAGCCGTGAGTGAGGCGGTGCCTATGATTGTGAACACGTCCCCGGTTCCAATCATTCAAGGATATGCAGATGACGACGTTCCGTCCTAAATATATCACCTTCGATTGCTACGGCACGCTGACCAATTTCCAGATGGCGGAAGCGGCACGCGATCTCTACGGCGACCAGCTCGACGAGCCGCGAATGGCGGAGTTCGTCAAGAATTTCGCCGCCTATCGTCTCGACGAGATCATGGGCGCCTGGAAACCATACGCCGAGGTCGTGCACAACTCGCTGGAGCGGACATGCAAGCGCAACGGCGTGACATTTCGCGACGAAGCAGCGCAAACGGTTTACGAGCGTGTGCCGACCTGGGGGCCGCATCGCGACGTACCCGAGGGCCTTGCCAAAGTTGCCAAGGAAATTCCTTTGGTTATCCTGTCCAACGCCATGAACGCCCAGATCATGTCGAATGTCGAAAAGCTCGGCGCTCCGTTCCACGCGGTCTATACCGCTCAGCAGGCTAATGCTTACAAGCCGCGTTTCCAGGCTTTCGAATACATGTTCGACATGCTCGGCTGCGGGCCGGAGGACGTGCTGCATTGCTCGTCCTCTTTCCGCTACGATCTGATGTCTGCCCATGATCTCGGCATCAAGAACAAGGTGTGGGTCAATCGCGGTCACGAGCCGGCCAATCCCTTTTACGGGTATGTCGAAATTCGCGATATCTCCGGCTTGCCTGGCGTGGTCGGCCTCTGACGGAGACAAGCGGATGCAGTTCCAATCCTACTGGCACGACACTGCCCACCCGTTTGCCGATGCGACACAAGGTCCGGTCGAAGGCCATTACGACGTTGCCATCATCGGCGCCGGCTTTACCGGGCTTGCCGCGGCGCGCCAGCTTGCAAAAGCCGGCGTCAAGGTCGTCCTGCTGGAAGCCGAACGCGTGGGCTGGGGAGCGTCGGGACGCAATGGCGGCCATCTCAACAACGGCCTTGCCCACAGCTTCCTGTCCGCCAAGTCAGCGCTCGGCGCGGAGCGGGCCATCGCGCTCTATCGGGCCTTCGATGAGTCCATCGACACGATCGAGACGATCGTCGCCGAGGAGGGGATCGACTGCAATTTCCGGCGGGCCGGAAAGCTGAAGCTTGCCTCCAAACCCCAGCATTTCGATGCCATTGCCCGCAATTTCGAGGCCGTGCACAGAGAGGTCGATCCGGAGACGGCGCTCCTTTCGGCGGATGACTTGAAGAGTGAGGTCGGCTCGCCTTTCCATGGCGCCATGCTCTCGAAGAAAAGCGCGATGATGCATATGGGGCGCTATGTCGCCGGGCTCGCCGCCGCGGCGGTCCGTTACGGCGCAGTCATTTTCGAACAGGCTGCCGTGACCGCCCACAGGCAAGGCAACGGCCGCCACAGCCTGGAGACCGGACGGGGCACCATCACCGCCGACCATGTGCTCGTCGCGACAGGCGCCTACACCCCGTCGCTCTTCGGCTATTTCCGCCGCCGGATCATTTCCGTCGGCAGCTTCCTGCTCGCCACCCGTCCGCTGAGCGACGCCGAAGTCGCCGCGACGATGCCCGGCAACCGGACCTGCGTCACCTCGATGAACATCGGCAATTATTTCCGGCTGTCGCCGGACAACCGGCTGATCTTCGGCGGTCGCGCACGCTTTTCCGCCACCTCGGACCAGCAGTCGGATGCAAAGAGCGGTGACATTCTGCGCGCCGGACTGGCTGAAATCTTCCCGCAGCTTGCCGGCGTCGAGATCAACTATTGCTGGGGCGGGCTCGTCGATATGACGAAAGACCGTTATCCCCGTGCGGGTTATGTCGATGGCGTTTGGTACGCCATGGGTTATTCCGGCCACGGCGCCCAGCTCTCCACCCATCTCGGCATGATCATGGCGGATGCCATCATGGGCAAGGTAGATCGCAATCCGGTAAAAGGGCTCGAGTGGCCCGCCGTTCCCGGCCATTTCGGCAAGCCGTGGTTCCTGCCGGTCGTTGGGCTCTACTACAAGACACTTGATCGCTTCATGTAAGCGCGGCGTGACGAGGGCGGTTGAGCCGTTCGCGGGCCTGCGTCGCAAAACGGTGCAGCAGCGCGAGACAGCCACAAATAAGCTTGGTTTAGAAAGGGCGCCGTAATGATCTTCCGAGCGCCCTTTCTTTGTTGTCGGTCAGGACAGCCCGCCGATGTGGAAACTCTTCATTTCCAGATATTCCTCAATGCCGCATTGTGCGCCCTCACGCCCGAGGCCCGATTGTTTGACGCCGCCGAACGGGGCGACCTCGGTCGAAATCGCGCCCGTGTTCAGGCCGAGCATGCCGAATTCGAGCGCTTCGCCGACGCGCCACGACCGTTTCAGGCTCTCCGTGTAGAAATAGGCTGCAAGGCCGAAGGGGGTGGAATTCGCGATGCGGATCGCCTCCTCCTCTGTGTCGAACCGGAACAGCGGCGCAACGGGTCCGAATGTCTCTTCAGTGGCAAGCTGCATGTCTGTCGTCGCGCCCCCCAGCACGATCGGCGCCGCATATTGATCGCCCGCAGGCATGGAACCGGCAGTGGCGAGGATCTTGGCTCCCTTTTCTACCGCATCCTCCACGTGACGATTGATCTTTTCGATCGCAGCCTTGTTGATCATCGGGCCGATATCCGTGCCTGCCTCGGTGCCGGCCCCGACCTTCATGGCCGAGACACGTGCGCCAAGCTTCGCGGCAAAGGCATCATAAACGCCGGACTGGACAAGAAGGCGGTTGGCGCAGACGCAGGTCTGCCCGCCGTTGCGGAATTTCGATGCGATCGCGCCTTCCACGGCAAGATCGAGATCAGCATCGTCGAAAACGATGAACGGTGCGTTGCCGCCCAGTTCGAGACTGAGCCGCTTGACGCTGTCGGCCGCCCCGCGCATCAGCAGCGAACCGACGCGGGTCGAGCCTGTGAAAGAGATCTTGCGGACAGTCTGGTTCGTCATCAGTTCGTCGCCGATTGCGGTCGGCATGCCGGTGACGATGTTGATCACGCCCTTTGGAATGCCGGCGCGCTCCGCCAGTACGGCGAGCGCCAGCGCCGAAAAGGGGGTCAGGTCGGATGGCTTGATGACGACCGTGCAACCTGCCGCAAGCGCCGGCCCCACCTTGCGGGTGATCATCGCATTGGGAAAGTTCCACGGCGTGATGATCGCCGATACGCCGACGGGCTCCCTCAGAACGACGATGCGCCGGTCCGGCGTCGGCGAGGGAATGGTCGTTCCGCCGATGCGGCGCGCTTCCTCGGAAAACCATTTGATGAATGAGGCGCCGTAGCGGATTTCGCCGAGCGCTTCCGTGAGCGGCTTGCCCTGTTCCATGGTCAGGATCAGCGCCAGGTCCTCGATATTGTCGAGCATCAGATCGTGCCAGGCCTCGAGCAGGGCGGCGCGCTCGGCATGGGTCTTTGCCCGCCAAGGGCCAAAAGCCTTTTCTGCCGCCATGATAGCGGCCTGTGTGTCGGCTCCGTCCATGTCGGGCACGGAACCCAGCACATGCTGCGTCGCCGGATCGATCACCTCTATGGTGCGCCCCGCTGCGGCCCCGCACCATTCTCCGTCGATGAGCCCTTGCTGGCGCAGCAGGCTTTGATCCCTTAATCCGTTCATCTTATCCCCTTTCATCAGAGCGCCCTCCACAATTGGGGGCGCGAAGTCGCGGCGCAATTTGGTGCGACGTGCTCTAGTCGAGTGCCGAAAGCACCGATGCTGTGATCGCGTCGGTCTTGTCCTTGCCCGGGATAGCGCCGATGCCACGCGCCGTCGTCGCCTCGATGGCAGCCATTACCCTTCCGGCGGCGGCCGCTTCGCCGAGATGTTCGAGCATCATTGCGCCCGACCAGATGGCGGCGATCGGATTGGCAATTCCGAGATCAGCGATATCGGGCGCGGAGCCGTGGACTGGCTCGAACATGGACGGCGCCGAACGATCGGGATTGATGTTGGCGGATGCCGCAAAGCCGAGCCCGCCCTGGATGGCGGCGCCCAGGTCCGTCAGAATGTCGCCGAACAGGTTGGATGCGACCACGACATCAAGGCTATCAGGCGCCATCACCATGCGGGCGGCCATGGCGTCGATATGGTAGCTGGTGACCTCGACGTCCGGATATTCCGCAGAGAGCCTCTGAGTGATCTCGTCCCAGAAGGCCATCGAATATTTCTGCGCGTTGGACTTCGTCACCGAGGCGAGTTTGCCGCGCCGCGCCCGTGCCTGCTCGAAGCCGAAACGCAGGATGCGTTCGACCCCTTTGCGGGTGAAGATCGAAGTTTCCACAGCCACCTCGCTGTCGGTGCCCTGATGGACGCGGCCGCCGGCGCCGGAATATTCGCCCTCGGTGTTTTCGCGGATGCAGAGGATGTCGAATCCCTCCGACCGCAGCGGCCCCTGCACGCCCGGCAGCAGCCGGTGCGGGCGAATATTGGCATATTGCACGAAAGCCTTGCGGATGGGCAGCAGCAGCCCATGCAGCGACACGGAATCCGGCACCTTGCTGGGCCAGCCGACTGCCCCGAGCAGGATGGCGTCGAAGGACCTCAGCGTCTCGATCCCATCGGCGGGCATCATGCTGCCATTCTCGAGATAATAGTCGCAGGACCAGGGGTAACGGGTTGCCCGAAGAGAAAACCCGCTCGATCTCGCGGTCTTTTCGAGCACGGCCCAGGCTGCGTCGGTCACGTCGCGGCCGATGCCGTCTCCCGGCAGAAGGGCAATCTTGTAGGTCGTCATCTGAGCTCCTTAAAGGCTGATGAGCACGCTCTTGCTCTTGCGGTTGGCGTGATAGGCTTCGCGGCCGAGATCCTTGCCGATGCCGGATTGCTTGTAGCCGCCGGTCGGCAGGATATGGTCGCGCGAGCGGCCGTATCGGTTGACCCAGACGGTGCCGGCCTGCAGGCGGCGGGTGAGGCGGATGGCGCGGGAGAGATCGCGGGTGAAGAGGCCGGCGGCAAGCCCGTAGGAGGGATGGTCGGCCAGCCCTAGCGCCTCCTCCTCCTCCTCGAATGTCTGGATGGTCAGAACCGGTCCAAAGATCTCATCGAGAACCGCGGGAGATGATGCCGTCACGCCGGAAATCAGCGTCGGTGCGTAGAAATAACCTTCACGGTCGAGGCGGCCGCCACCGGTGAGGCACTCGGCCCCGCCGTCGATCGTGGCACGGATGATCCCGTCCATCCGAGCAATCTGACGTTCGGAGATGACGGGTGAATAATCGGTCGTTTCCTCCCAGGTGGGGCCGGGGCGGATAGCTGCCAGTCTGGCGATCAGTGCGGCTGCGAGCGCATCCGCTATTTTCGCCTCGACGATGAGGCGGGAGCCGCATACGCAGGCCTGGCCCGCATTGGATAAAATGCTGCCGGCGATTGCGTCTGCCGCAAGGTCGAGATCGGCATCGGCGAAGACCAGCTGCGGGCTCTTGCCACCGAGCTCCAGCGTCATCGGCTTCACCCCCGTACGGGCAATATTGGTCATGATCGCCGCTCCGGCTGCGGTCGAGCCGGTGAAGCTGACTTTGGAAATTCCCGGATGTCCGGTGATAGCGGTTCCGGTGGTGGGACCGTCACCAAGGACGACGTTGACGAGACCGGCCGGCAGGCCGGCCCGCACCGAGAGCTCGGCAAGATAGAGTGTCGAAAACGGCGTCATCTCCGATGGCTTCAACACCACCGCATTGCCCGCTGCCAGCGCCGGGCCAAGCTTCCAACCTGCCATCGACAAGGGAAAATTCCAGGGGGTAATGGCACCGACGACGCCATAGGGCTCCGTCACGATCATGCCGAAAGTCGCGTCGTCGGTCGGGACGAGATCGCCGCCTTCCTTATCCGCGAATTCGGCAAAGAAGCGGATTTGCTCGGCGGTAACGGCGATGTCGCCGGCGACGAGATGGCCGACGGGTCGGGTTGAGGAGAGCGACTCAAGCCTGGCGAGAGTCTCCGCCTCGGCTTCGATCAGGTCCGCCCAGCGCTGCAGCGCCGTGGTGCGTTCACGCGGCCGCACGCCGCCCCAATTGC
The DNA here is from genome assembly GCF_900094625.1 of Rhizobium aethiopicum. Lineage (GTDB taxonomy): Bacteria > Pseudomonadota > Alphaproteobacteria > Rhizobiales > Rhizobiaceae > Rhizobium > Rhizobium aethiopicum. Next base: position 28,328 of record NZ_FMAJ01000028.1, read on the forward strand.
TCCTGTCTAACGCCTCCCTTGCCGTGTCAACGGCCTGATCGACAAGGGCAGCGTCGGCAAGCGGGCAGCCCGCATAGGGCTTGCCGTCGGACGGCCGATACATGTCGATGACGGCTTGGGCCGGCATCAGCCGGCCGCCGATGAAGTGTCCCAGCGGCAGGGAAATCGTGTTCGGATCGAAGCTGAGTGTCATTGCGTGTCCTTGGCATGAGCTGACGTAAGCCTAGCTTGGGAACACGAGCAGCATGCTTCGACCGGGAATGCTGCGGCGGATAAAAATTGCGTTTTCCGCGCCGACGCCAGTCAAATATACGGCTGGCGCCGGGCCGCCTCACCGTCACGTCACGGTCACGTAGATCTTGCGAACCGTCTCGATCGTCTTCCAGACGCCGGTAAAGCCAGGCTTCATGACGAAACTGTCGCCGGCCTTGTAGATCACCGGTTCTCCTCCGTCCGGCGTGAGTTCGACCAGGCCGGAAAGAATATGGCAGAACTCGAATGTCTCGCCCTTGATCGAACGCGTCTCACCGGGCGTTGCTTCCCATACGCCGGTATGAACCGTCTCAGCGCAAGCGACATCCTGCGCCCAGGTCTTGAAGGTGGGATTGCCCGCGATCAGGCGCTCGGGAAGGGGGCCGGATTCGCGCGGCGTCTGCGATGGGTTGGCGTCGATTGTCTTGAGCAGGGACATGGATTTCCTTTCCGAGGTGCAGATGGTGGTTGAGAGAGGATCAATAGCCGCGGCTGCGATCGACCAGTCCGATCGGATCGAGGCCCGCCTGGTGCCGTTTGATGTTGCCGATTACCGCCGCCGCCGCGGTTTCGGCTTGGGTGACGCTCGCAATGTGCGGCGTCAGCAGTATTTTGGGATGGTTCCAGAAGGCGTGGCCCGATGGCAGCGGCTCCGGTTCGGTGACATCGACGACGGCGCCGGAAAGATGCCCGGTGTCGAGCGCGCCGACGAGGGCTTCATGATCCAGCTGGGCGCCGCGACCGGCGTGAACGAGCGCAGCCCCGACGGGAAGCCTGGAGAAAAGCTCGGCATTGAGGAAGCCGCGCGTTTCCACCGTCAGCGGCAGCATGCAGACCAGAATGTCGCTGGTTTCAAGCAGGGCTTGCAGCCCTTCCCCTCCGCTGAGGCACCGAACACGGTCGATCGCGCGCGGAGTGCGGCTCCAACCGGACAGCGGAAAGCCGAAGGGACGCAAACTCTCAAGCACTGCACTTCCCAGCATGCCGAGCCCTAGCACGCCGATGCGGCGCTCTGCGGCCTGAACGGCTGGAATCGGCTGCCAGATCCCGCGCCGCTGCTGGTCGAGATAGGCCGGCAGATGACGATGGAGTGCGAGGACGGCGAGCGTCGCATACTCCTGCATCATTCTAACAATGCCGTCCTCGACCATGCGCACCACTTTGACCTGGGCGGGCACGACATCGATGCGGAACTGATCGATGCCGGCGCCGATCGAAAACAGGATTTCGAGATTGCGATAGCGCGCGAGATCATCCGGCACGGTCCAGGTGATCAGGTAGCGCACGGCGTCCGGTTCGACCGAGGCCGGATCCATGGCGAAGGCTATGCCGGGCAGTTCGCGCGCGAAGGCCTCGGCGAATATGGCGCCGCGCTTCGCATCGGAATTGAAGAGAAAGGTCATTGCATCGGCTCCTTGATCGGACTGTCAGACGGTGCAATGTCCGGCGAGTGCCTCGATCATCGACTGGCATGCCTGGATTTCGCTCGCGAGGATGAATTCGTCCGGCCGATGAGCACGGGCGATATCGCCCGGCCCGCAGATGATCGCATCAACGCCGGCTCGCTGGAAAAGGCCAGCCTCGGTGCCGTAGCTGACGGCGGCGAGCGGCTCGATACCTGTGAGTTCGCCGAGTAAGCGGGCAAGCGGCGCATCGGCAGCAAGCGACAGCGCCGGATAGGCGCTGAGTTCGCGCCACTCCGACCCGAAGCCGCGCTGTGCTAGCGCCTCGGCCACGGCGCGCAGCGGCGTCAGTAGCGCGGCCGGATCAATTCCGGAAATGGCTCTGGCTTCGAACTCGGCCTCGCAGCTATCGGGAATGATGTTGACGGCCTGGCCGCCCTTCAACGTGCCGACCTGAAGCGAGGAATACGGCGGTTCGAATACGTGCTCGAACGGGCCTTGCGTCAGCCGTCCGGCTTCGGCGCTGGCGCAAGCCAATATCTCCGCCATGGCATGGATGGCATTTAGTCCCTGGTCCGGGCGGGAGGAGTGGCCGGACCGGCCCCTGATCGTCAGCCGGGCGGCGGCCTTGCCCTTGTGGGCGCGGATCGCCCGCATGCCGCTCGGTTCGCCGATGATCGCGCCGAGCGGATGTGCACAGAGCTCAGGCAGGCGCGCGATCATGTGCGGGACGCCGCGGCAGCCTGCCTCCTCATCATAGGAAAAGGCGAGATGGATGGGCCGGCGGAGCCGTGTCGCCGCGAGTGCCGGAACGGCGGCAAGAACGACGGCGAGAAAACCCTTCATATCGGTCGTTCCGCGGCCGTAGAGGCGGTCCTTTTCGGCGCGCAGGCAGAACGGATCGCTACTCCACCCGCCTTCGGCGGCGGGGACCACGTCCATATGGCCGGAGAGGATATAGCCCGGCGTCTCCTTTGGGCCGATGGTGGCGAAGAGGTTCGACCGGTCGCCCTCGGGGCCGGCAATCTCCGCGGTGGCAATGCCGTGAAGTTGCAGGTACTGCCGTATCCACCCGACGATCTCGTGGTTCGGCGTGCCGACGACGGAGGGAAAGCCGATGAGCCTTTCGAGGATTTCAATTGCCTGCATGAGCGTCCTCACGGCGCGGGATGTCGAGTCGCCGGGCACGGTGTGCCGCCGGCGCTACCGGTCTGGTCGAAGACTGTAGAGACCCGCCCAGGCTTTATTTGCTGAAACTGCAGCGGATTTGAACGATTGTTGTGTTTGCACCGGCTTCGCCAGTGAATTGTATCGCGCGATTCGTCCTAATCTCGACGAAGGAGTATCCGGGGCAGCTTTCCCTAGGGGCTGGCCGGACGATGCGGCAGGAGGGCAGGAGTGAGTGCACTGACATCCGAATCCAGGTTGGTCGATAGTTTCGAGACCCGCATTGTCGAGATCGACAGCATCGACCTCGATAAGCTGCATGCGCTTTCGATGTCGGTGGCTTGGCCGCATCGCCGCGAAGACTGGCAGTTCCTGCGCGAATTCGGGCAGGGCATCGCAGCAATCGATGAAATCGGCCGCATCCTGGGCTCTGCGATGTGGTTTCCCTATGATCGCCGGTTTGCCACGATCGGTATGGTCATCACTTCGCCGCGCCTGCAGGCCAATGGCGCCGGACAATGGCTGATGGGCCACGCACTCAACCAGGTGGCCGGAAGAAATCTTGGGCTGAACGCGACGAGGGCGGCGCGGCGCCTTTATCTGTCGTTGGATTTTGTCCGTGAGGCGCCCGTCTTTCAATGCCAGGGCGAAGCAATATCGCCGCCGGATGTGGAATTGCCGGCCGGTGCCATGGTGCGGCCCGTGGAAGCGGGAGATCTGCAGGCGATCGCGGAACTCGATAGCCTGGCCTTCGGCACGGATCGGACGCCGCTTTTGGCTCGGCTCATGCCACATTCCAAGGGCGTCGTGCTTGTCCGCGCCGGCCGGATCGAGGCCTTCTCGCTTTGCCGAAGGTTCGGGCGCGGCCATGTCGTCGGCCCGGTAGTGGCGCGCAGTGAAGCAGATGCGATCGCTGTCGTCCATCCGCATGTGCTTGAGCATGCGGGATCATTCCTGCGCCTCGACACACGCGAGAAAGCCGGGATGTTTGCCGATTTTCTCTCCCGCTGCGGCCTTGCTATTTACGACTTCGTGACGACCATGTCGTTGGGCGACCCTTGGCTCCCGGTTCTGGGCCGCGACGCGGGGCATCAGCCGAAAACATATGCGCTCGTGAGCCAGGCGCTCGGTTGACTCCGAATTAAACGCCAGGACAGATGGGGATCGCGGCCAAAGCCTTGATACGTTCGACTTCGGGTCGGAACGAACGATATTGCCATAGGCCTTCCTCGGTTTCTCGCCGATATACGGTCTCCAGCCAGAACACCGTGTCGTCGATCGGCAGGACGGGATGCCAGGCATACCACTCCGACCAGATCCTTCTTGGTTGCTCGTTACCCATCATCGCCCCTCTCCCATTTCTGAAGCGGTCCGCTCCGCTCATATTCTGGAGGAGAGAATTATACGATGAAAATATTCTTTCACGAAGATCGTTTTGCGCCACTCGAAGGCGTCCCGTCGTCAGCCGGCAATCCGCCGTTCGAGGCCCTATCATCACTGGGAGCTCGCACCAACGGGTCAGATGCTCAGCTGATCGAGCGCAGCCCGAGATAGGCAGCCAGGCTGACGACAGAAAGGGCGATGGTCAGCCGGGGTCTGACATCGTCGAACATGGCTGCCAGTAAAAGGCAGAGCGTCAGGATCACCGATTTGGCCCAGAGATTCTGATCGGAGATGGTGAAGGCGACTGTCGCCAGAAAGACCGCGCTTGCAACGATCGTCACGGGAGCGGATTTCTCCGCGAAATCGCCGCCGGAAAAATAAGGCAGAAGAAAACGCCGCATGCTCAGGCCTGAAGCGACGCTCAGAAGAAGGCAGGTCAAGACTAGGTGAAGCATGTGGTCGGCGCCGGTCGCTCTACAGATAAGCACGTAGATGCAATCGCCATGCCAGCCGCAAAACGCTTGTCGTGGAGACGACGCAGCCGTTTGTATGGCTATTTCGGCGGCGTCTCGATCCTTTTTTCGGCAATCACTTGGCTGTGAGGGCCTGCAGATGGCGTCGATATGTGTGGGCCTCCACTCCGCGCACCGCCCGATTCCGGCCCTTCCGCCGGCACTGAAACCCGCTTGAGCTCGAGCGATGATTTGCATATAGAGAACAATGACTCGCTTTAATTCTGGAAAAGAGATTTTCATTGGACCTTTCGTCGATCGAGATTTTCCTCGCCGTTGCCAGTGATCGCAGCGTTACGAAGGCCGCCAAGGCCGTCGGGCGGGTGCCGTCGAATGTGACGACGCGCATCCAGCAGTTGGAGGAGGACCTTGGCGCTTGCCTGTTCAGCCGTGATGGCAAGAAGATGACGCTGACACGGGAGGGCGAAACCTTTCTCGCCTATGCCAACCGGCTTATGGCGCTTGCGCTCGAAGCGCGCCAGGCCGTGCGGCCTCTCGCCCCATCAGGAACATTGCGGGTGGGCACGATGGAGAGCACGGCGGCAAGCCGGCTGCCGGCGCCGTTGACGCAATTCAACCAGATGTGGCCCGATGTGTCGCTGCATCTGACGATGGGCGCGTCGCGCGATCTCGCCCGCGATGTTCTGGCAGATGTGCTGGATTGCGCGCTGATTGCCCGCCCGCCGAAGACGATGCGCGAGGAGGATTTGGATTTCGATGCCGAACTCAAGGCGCTGGAGATGGAGACGGTCTTCGTCGAAGATCTGTTGATCGTGCTGCCATCCGGGCATCCCGCCATCAAATCCGCTGCCGACCTGCGCGTCGGATCGCTCGCGGCTTTAGAACCTGGCTGCACCTATCGCCGGATTGCCGAAAACTGGGCGCGCACTTCGAGTTCCCTACCGACAACCGAGCACGGTTCCTATCATGCGATCCTGGCGAGCGTTGCGACCGGGAATACGGCAGGTGTGATGCCAAGGTCCGTTCTCGATCTCATGCACTGGCCGACTGCCGTCCAGACTCATCAGCTCGGCCCGGTTGAGACGCTGCTGGTCTACCGTAAGGACGATTGCCCCAGCGCCTTCAGTGCCTTCCATGAAGTGCTTGGCGCAACCAAAGGCAGAGATGTCAGGTTGGCGGCGAACTAGCTCCTGCGTCTCCTCGTTCACCCCGAGATAATCCTCACTTTATTGGTCTTCGCATGCAGTTTCCCGTTTCACCGAAGGTCGGGCCGAGCCGTTTTCGCCGCTTTCGCCTGTTTTCGCCAATCCTGGCCGGCGCGACGTTAAGAGAACGATTGATCGCTTGTTTCGGCGCGTTGCTGGGCATCGGTCTCACCGGTGTCATCAGCGGCCATCTGTTCGGGCAGGGGCCGCATCTTCCGCTGATCGTCGCGCCGATGGGGGCGTCGGCGGTGCTGCTTTTCGCGGTGCCGGCAAGCCCGTTGGCGCAGCCATGGGCGATCATCGGCGGCAACACAATTTCCGCCATGATGGGCATTATTGCCGCATATTTCATACGTGATCCGATCATCGCGACGGGTGTCGGCGTTTCGCTGGCCATCGGCGCAATGTCCTTCACGCGATGTCTTCATCCGCCGGGAGGGGCTGCGGCACTGACCGCCGTGCTCGGCGGCCCCGTCGTTGCCGGCTGGGGGTTCCTCTTTCCCTTCGTGCCGGTCGCTTTGAACTCCTGCATTCTCGTCGGGCTTGGGCTGCTGTTCCACAAGCTTTCGAGGCGGAATTATCCGCACGTCGTTCCGAAGCCGGCGGAGAACACCCATCAGACGATCGATCCGCCATCTGCCGCGCGGGTCGGCTTTCGCGAGGAGGATGTCGATGCGGCCCTCGAAGCGCTCGACGAGACCTTCGATATCGATCGGGCAGACCTGGGGCGATTGCTGCAGCAGGTCGAACTGCAGGCGGTTATCCGTTCAAAAGGCAAGATAAGCTGCGCCGATATCATGTCGCGTGACGTGATCTCCATCGGCGAGACGTCGGAGCCGGACGCCGCTCGACATCTTCTTTTGAAGCATAACATCCGCACCTTGCCTGTGAAGGATCCGGAAGGCCGCCTGGTCGGCACTGTCGGCTTGCGTGAATTGTCTGCGGGCGGCGATACGATTTCCCATGCGATCGCCAGACCGGTCGTGGCGAGAGCTTCCGACGCGGCTCTGTCGCTGCTGCCTGTTCTGACGGACGGACGCACCCATGCCGTCATCATCGTCGACGACGATAACCGTATCCTCGGGCTGATATCGCAGACGGACCTGTTGAGCGCCGTGGCGCGGCTGCTGCCGAGCGACGGCGACACGATCGTGGCTGTGGCGTGAGCGAGCGGAGCCCTCGGATAGCCGCAGATTCTTCGCCGTTAGCTCCGAAAGCCAATGTGTGATCGCTGAATGTCGACCTTTTGCGACATGATCTCGGCTATGACCTGAAACGGATGCGGGATGCGATCGTCATCGATTTCCTTGACCTGCGATCGGCAGGAATATCCTGTCGCCATCAGGATATCGGCGTCGCCCGCCGCGTCAAGCTCCGGCTTCCAGCTCATCGCGTAGAGGCGTTCGGAGATCAGGCGGTTGCGGGCCTCGTGCCCGAAGGTGCCCGCCATGCCGCAACAGCCCGTTTGCGCCACTTGAAGGTCAATGCCAAGGCTTTCGAACACTTTTTGCCATTGTGCGACGGAGGCCGGCGCGTTGGTGCGTTCGGTGCAATGAGCCAACAATCGGAATTTGCTGCCCTTAACGACAGAAGGCGAAGCGGCAAGTCGGTCGAGATTGGCGGTAAGCCATTCCTGTGGCAGAAGGACTGTCGCCTGCAGCACTCCCTTATATTCGCTGCGGAAGGCGAGCGTCATCGACGGATCGAGCCCGACGAGAACCATACCGGCGTCATCGAGCCGCTGAAGATAACCTGCGGTCAGCTCGGCTGCAGCCGCGAAGCGTCCGAGATAGCCGTGAACATGCAGGGCTTTGCCATTGATATGGGAGGCTGCGAGAAAAGGTGAGAGTCCCAATTTCCTGGCAAGAGCGATCGCTGCGAGTGCGACGTCAGGATCGAAGTGGGCTGTGAAGCTATCGGCGACGAAGACGACGCTCCGCTGCCTTTCACCCGGCGATAGCGCTTCGATGGTCTGAGCGGTCGCAAGCGGCACCCCGAGGCGGGCGGCTTCCTTTGCCAGTGAGATTTGCGGCAGACGCGGTAGTGAGGTCAGCCCCACCATGCGCATCAACCTCCTGCCGACGCGCGTGCCGACGACCATGTTGTAGGCAGGGCGGATGCGCCGGACGAGCGGCAGGGTCGTCTCGATCGCCGCGACCAGCGGGTCCTTCAGCGGACGGAGATAGCGTCCGTAGTAGAGTTCCAGGAATTTCGAGCGGAAAGCCGGCACGCTGACCTTGACCGGACATTGTCCGGCGCAGGCCTTGCAGGCGAGGCAGGTGTCCATCGCCGCACGCACCTCGTGGGAGAAATCGTTGCGGTTTCCCGGGTTCAGCGAATTGAAGGCGCGTCTTGCGAGGCTGGCGAGCGGAGCGGTTCGCCGCAGGCGCGTCGCCTCATCGCGGGGATCGATACCGTGTTCAGCAAGCAGCCTCAACCATTCCCGCATCAGCGCGGCACGGCCCTTGGGCGAAAACCGCCGGTCGCGTGTCGCCTTGTAAGAGGGGCACATCGGGGTCGTTTCGTCGAAATCGAAACAAGCGCCATTGCCGTTGCAATAGGCGGCATTGTCGAAGGCGGAGCGGATCTCGTTGCCGATGACGCGGTCGGTGTCTCCCCGCAACGGGACATCGTCGATCTTCGTGAGCGGCTCGGCGGAAGGCGTTGCGATCTTACCCGGATTGAGCCGGTTCTCAGGGTCGAAAGCCCGCTTGATCTCCTGCAGGCTGGGGTAAAGATCGCCGAAAAATTCAGGCACATATTCCGAACGCACCCCCTTGCCGTGCTCTCCCCAGAGCACGCCGCCATATTTGCGGGTGAGCGCCACGACGGCGTCGCTAATCTCCCGAACCAGCCGGACATGAGCGTCGCAGGTGAGGTCAAGGGCAGGCCGCACGTGTAGCACGCCGGCATCGACATGGCCGAACATGCCGTAGGAAAGGCCCGCGCCATCGAGGAGCGCGCGGAATTCGCGGATATAGGCCGCCAGATTTTCCGGCGGCACGGCGGTATCCTCGACAAAGGCGACGGGCCTGACCGGCCCCTCCACATTTCCGAGCAGGCCAACGGCACGCTTGCGCATCGACCAGATTGCCTCAACCTCGCCATGGCCTCGAGCAATCGTGTAACCGGCATGGCAGGCATTTGCGCCCGTGTCGAGAGCAGCGGTCACCGCCGACAGCTTGCGTTCCAGCTCCTCCTCGTCGTCGGCGAGGACTTCGACGATATTGATGCCATCGGTCACCCTGTCCGGTTCATCCGGAAAAAAGCGGGCGATGCCGGTCCAGACGATGTCGCGTCTAGCAAGATCGAGTACTTTCTCATCGATGGTTTCCACCGAGGCGACCTTCAGCGCCACGAGATTGCGGGCGTCCTCCAGGGCGGTATTGAAATCGCCGTAGCGGATATTGATCAGCGCCGCATGAGCGGGGATCGGCAGAAGATTAAGTTCGGCTTCGGCGATCAAAGCCAGCGTTCCCTCCGATCCACAGAGAACGGCGTTGAGGTCGAAGCGTCCGTCGTCGCGCCTGACATGGGCGAGGTCGTAGCCGGTCATATAGCGGTTGAGTTTCGGGAAGACCTCAGTGATCCGGTCCCGCTTTTCGCGTGTGATCCGCTCCACCGTCCTGTGGATCTCGCCGACGCGGTCCTTACCTGCGACGATCTCATCGAGCGCTTCCGCATCGAGCGGGCGCGACCAAAAATCGGAGCCGTCCGCAAGGACGATGCGCAATCCGAGAACATGGTTGCTGGTCTTGCCGTAGAGGCAGGAACCCTGGCCACAGGCGTCGGTGGAGATCATGCCGCCGATCGTGGCGCGGTTGGAGGTGGAGAGTTCGGGCGCGAAAAAGAGACGGTAAGGTTTCAGCGCCTGGTTCAACTGATCCTTGACGACACCCGCCTGGACGCGCGCGACCCTGCGGACAGGATCGATTTCGAGAATGGACCTCATGTGCCGCGAACAATCCACCACGACGCCAGATGTCAGCGATTGCCCGTTGGTGCCGGTGCCGCCGCCGCGCGGTGCAATACGTATTCCGCGGAAGGTGGGTTCTGCCAGCACGGACGCCAGGAGCTGCAGATCTTCCACGCCTCGCGGAAAGACGATGCCCGTTGGCTCGAGCTGGTAAATGGAATTGTCGGTCGAAAATACGGTTCGGCTCGCCGCGCCGGTCTCGATATCGCCGGCGAATCCCGCCTCGATGAGCCGCTCGAAAAGCCCCCCGGCGGGAAGGAGGATGGAAACCTTCGGCTGGAGGCGTGGAATCATCTCGATACCTTCAATGCACTTGAGCTTTGTCACTAGCGCATCGGCCGGGAAATCGGAATCGATTTTCGGAACTACATGAGCGGCGAGCCTATACCGCTCACGCAAACGTCGCCGTCAGCAAGGCTGTATCATATGCCGGCTGCCATGCTATCGGGTCGGCGCGATCACTGAGCGGTCGGCGGGCTTTCATTCATCGCGAAGAGGCCGCGGGCGGCTTGGACCATCGACTGCAGATGATTGGGATCGCACACGCCCTGCCGGTAGAGCTCGATAATGATGCTCGCCATTCGTTCGGCTTCGTCGCTGTCTCTTGCCACTGCGTGATCGGTGCTGAGCTTGTCGAAGACACGCTGGCAGGTTTCGAGATCGCGGGAGTCCAGCGGCACCTGCGATCGGCTTAGGATCGTTTGAACCATCTTCATTCCCTCGGAAAAGGCCCGCCCGGGGCGGGCGAGCCTGCGACCCTGTCTTAAAAGTCCATACCGGGGCTGGCTGGCATCGCGGGAGGAGCATCCTTCTTCGGCTTCTCGGCGATCATGGCTTCCGTCGTCACCAGAAGGCCTGCAATGGAGGACGCGTCCTGCAGCGCGGTGCGAACGACCTTGGCGGGATCGATAACGCCCTGCGCGTAGAGATCGCCGAATTCGCCGGTCTGAGCGTTCCAGCCATAGGAGAATTCGCTCTTCTCACGCAGCTTGCCGACGACGACCGAGCCTTCCGCGCCGGCATTTTCGGCAATCTGGCGAGCCGGGGCCTCGAGCGCACGGCGGACGATTTCGACGCCGACCCGCTGGTCGTCATTGGCGGCCTTGACTTTGTCGAGCGCCTTGACCGCGCGCAGCAGCGCCACGCCGCCGCCCGGCAGTATGCCTTCCTCGACCGCCGCGCGCGTTGCATGCAGCGCGTCGTCGACGCGATCCTTCTTTTCCTTCACCTCGACCTCCGTCGAGCCGCCGACGCGGATGACGGCAACGCCGCCGGCGAGCTTGGCGAGACGTTCCTGCAGCTTCTCGCGGTCGTAGTCAGAGGTGGTTTCTTCGATCTGCGCCTTGATCTGGGCGATGCGGCCTGAAATCTCCTCCTTCGAACCGACGCCGTCGATAATGGTCGTGTTTTCCTTCTCGACTGTCACCTTCTTTGCCCGGCCGAGCATGTTGAGCGTCACATTCTCGAGCTTGATGCCGAGATCTTCGGAGATGACGGTGCCGGCGGTCAGGATGGCGATGTCTTCAAGCATGGCCTTGCGGCGGTCGCCGAAGCCAGGCGCCTTGACGGCAGCGATCTTCAAGCCGCCGCGCAGCTTGTTGACGACAAGCGTAGCAAGAGCTTCGCCTTCGACGTCTTCAGCGATGATGAGAAGCGGCTTGCCGGACTGAACCACAGCTTCGAGGATCGGCAGCATCGACTGCAGGTTCGACAACTTCTTCTCATGAATGAGGATATAGGGATCCTCGAACTCGACCCGCATCTTGTCGGAATTGGTGACGAAGTAGGGGCTGAGATAACCGCGGTCGAACTGCATGCCTTCGACGACTTCGAGTTCGGTTTCGGCGGTCTTGGCTTCCTCCACGGTGATGACGCCGTCATTGCCGACCTTTTCCATGGCTTCCGCCAGGAAGCGACCGATTTCGGGATCACCATTGGCGGAAATGGTGCCGACCTGGGCGATTTCGGAA
>NZ_FMAJ01000005.1 GCF_900094625.1 Rhizobium aethiopicum
AGCTCCGGCGTCGTGATCGAAGGTGCAATAATGAAAACCGCCTGAAGCGGGAAGCGCCTGTGAAACGCAAATTCTAATCCTCAGGGTGTGATCAGCCCTGACGGATCCAGGTGAACGGACCGGGATTCCTTTTGGCTTCAACCGCCGATGTTGAGATTGGTCCCGTTCTCCTGAGCCCGCGCTCGCGAAAGCGGGAAATTGGTGCCTGCCGCCAAAGAGCGGCGACCGCATGTGAGGTTGTACAGGCTCGAGAAGCGGGCCGGTAATCGCAATGGGCCCAGACCGTGGATCCGCTCAAAAAGGAGCAATTTTTGATGCCACTCAGATGAACAATTGACAAAAGACCTGATGTGAAGGGAATTGAACTGCCGACCCAGTCGACCGCCTGCAAGACTACTGAAAATTTCGGCTCTTGATCTTCAGCGTATCGATATGGAGATCGGGCACGAACATGTCCCTCGCCCGAACGCCCGGCGGCACCTTTTCGCGTGAATCCGGGCTGCCCGGCGAACCATGAGCGAACTCGTCACCGCGACCGGTCGGCAAATGGAATGCTCGGTCGCGCTCGGCAAGCCCTGACAGATTGCTCGAAAGATCAAACAGCTGCTGGGCGACGAGGTGAACCACCTCGCCTTCGCGTTGGATCCTGCCGTTGATCGCCATCATGCTGGCGCCGAGCACCACTCGGCGTGATCGTTCGAACAGTTTTGGCCAGACGACGACATTGGCAATGCCGGTCTCGTCCTCGATGGTGATGAACATCACGCCCTTGGCCGATCCAGGCCGCTGGCGCACCAGCACCAGGCCAGCGGCCATCAGCCATTGCCCGTCACGCGCCGCCGTCGCCTCGGCACAGGTGACGATCCGGCGCCTGGCAAGGTCGGCCCGCAGGAATCGCAAAGGGTGTTCCCGGAGGGTCAGGCCGGTATGACTGTAATCCTCGATGACGTTGTGGCCATCGGTCATCTGCCGCAGTTCGACTTCCGGCTCCTGCTGCTCGGCGATTACCCGCGCCTCGCGCTCCGCCGCCGCCGTAAACAGCGGCAGCGGTTCGTCGCGTAGCGCCTTGATCGCCCAGAGCGCGTCGCGCCGCTCGAGGCGTAATGACGGCAGGAAAGCATCGGCTTCGGCAAGTTCGACGAGCGAGGCAGCGGGTACGGCCGAGCGCCGCCACATCTCGTCGACGGATGAGAAGGGCTCATCGGCGCGGGCGGCGACGATGCGCGCCGCGTCGGCGGTTGCCAAACCGCGCACCAGACGCATCCCAAGCCGGACTGCGTGGCGCTCTGTTCCTTTGATCGGCTCGAGCGTGCAATCCCAGCGTGATTTGTTGACGCAGACAGCACGGATCTCGACACCGTGCTTGCTCGCGTCGGCGACGATCTGGGCGGGGGCGTAAAAACCCATTGGCTGCGCGTTCAACAGCGCCGCGCAGAAGACATCCGGAAAATGGCATTTCACATAGTTGCTGGCGTAGGCGATCAGCGCGAAAGAGGCGGCATGGCTTTCGGGAAATCCATAAGAACCGAAGCCTTCGAGCTGCGAGAAGGTCTTATCGGCAAATTCCTTCGAGTATCCGTTTTTGATCATCCCGTTCACAAGCTTGTCCTGGAAGCGCGAAACCCCGCCGGTGAACTTGAAGGTCGCCATGGATTTTCGGAGCTGGTCGGCTTCGCCGCCGGTAAAGCCCGCACAGACCATCGCCACCTTCATCGCCGACTCCTGGAACAGCGGCACGCCGAGCGTCTTGTGGAGCACCGCTTCCAACTCAGGGGTCGGATATTCGACCTTCTCCTTGCCTTCGCGTCGCCGGAGATAGGGATGCACCATGTCCCCCTGGATTGGCCCGGGACGGACGATCGCCACCTGGATGACGAGATCGTAGAAGGTTCTGGGCTTCATGCGCGGCAGCATCGACATCTGTGCACGGGATTCGATCTGGAACGTGCCGAGCGTGTCGGCCTTTCGGATCATCGCATAGGTCGCCGGGTCCTCCTGCGGGATTGTCGCTAGACCGAGATCCTGATGTTTATGTTCGCGGATCAGCGAGAAGGCCTTGGCCATGCAGGTCAGCATGCCCAAGGCCAAGACATCGACTTTCATCATTTTGAGCGCTTCGACGTCGTCCTTGTCCCATTCGATTACCTGGCGGTCGACCATCGCCGCCGGTTCGATCGGCACGAGATGATCTAGCCTGTCGTGCGTCAGAACGAATCCGCCGGGATGCTGGCCGAGATGCCGTGGCGCCCCCATCAGTTGCTGCGAAAGCCGCAGCGTCAGAGCGAGACGTCTGTCGTCGGGATTGAGACCAAGGTCGCGCACTTGGCTCTCACCGACCGCTTCCGACCATGACCAGATGCCGGAGGAGAGCGCCTTGATCAGGTCCTCGGGCAGGCCAAGCGCCTTGCCGACATCGCGGATCGCGCCCTTGGCGCGATAACGGGTCACTGTCGAGCAGAGCGCCGCCTTGTCACGGCCGTAGGTCTTGTAGATCCATTGGATCACTTCCTCGCGCCGCTCGTGCTCGAAGTCGACATCGATGTCGGGCGGCTCGTCGCGCTCTTGACTGACGAAGCGTTCGAAGAGGAGATCATTGGTTTCGGGATCGATCGAGGTGATGCCAAGCACATAGCAGACGGCGGAATTGGCGGCCGAGCCCCTGCCCTGGCAGAGGATGCTCTGCGATCGGGCATAGCGGACGATCGAGAACACCGTCAAAAAATAGGGGGCGTATCTCATCGTCTCGATGAGCGCCAGTTCGTGGCGGATTGTCTTCTCGACATGTGCCGGTAGCCCCTCGGGATAGCGAGTCTTGACGCCCTGCCAGGTGTAGTGCTCGAGCGACTGCTGTGCGGTCATGCCCGGGATCAGCGCCTCCTCGGGATATTGATAGACGAGCTCCTCGAGTGAAAACCTGCAGGTCGCGACGATCTCCATCGTCCGCGCCAGCGATTCATGGTAGCGAGGGAAGAGACGCGCCATTTCTTCCGGCGGCTTGAGAAAACGGTCGGCATGCCGCTCGCGCTCGAAGCCGACATCGTCGATGGTGGTGCCGGTGCGAATGCAGGTGACGACATCCTGCAGCTGTCGTCGGCCGGGCTCATGAAATAGCACGTCATTAGTGACAACCGTCTTCACCCTATACTTTGCCGCCAGGTTCGAGAGCTGATGCAGCCGCAACTGATCGTTCGGGCGCCGGCGTAGGCAGAGGGAAACATAGGCACGGTCACCAAAGACTTCCGCCATCTTCCTGAGCTGCACGGCGCAGGGCTCGTCCGGCATGTCCGGCACGAGTACGCCGATCAGCCCCTCGGCATAGAGCGCTACATCGTCAAAATGCAGGATGCAGTTGGCTTTCCCGCCCCGGCCCTTGCCCAGCGTCAGCAACCGCGTCAGCCGCGAATAGGCAGCCCGGTCTGTGGGATAAACCAGGACCGACATGCCGTCGGCCAGATCGAGCCGACAGCCGACGACCAGCCGCAGCCCGGTGGCGCGCGAGGCTTCCAGCGCCCGAACGATACCTGCGAGGCTGTTGCGGTCGACAATGCCCAGCGCCTTGATGCCCATCAGTTTTGCGGTGGCAAACAATTCTTCCGCCGAGCTTGCGCCCCTCAAGAATGAGAAATGCGTGGTAACCTGCAGTTCGGCGTAGCGCATCAGGCAAACACTCCATGCAGGAACCATTTGCGCGATCCGGTCTCGGCATCGAGGCCATCGCCGGAGCGGAAAATCCAGAAACGCTCGCCGGCGTCATCCTCGACGACGAAGTAGTCGCGAACGGCGATCCATTCGGAGCTCCTTTGCCACCACTCACCGAAGATGCGCTCCGGGCCGTCGGCGCGCTTCACCCGGCGCCGCTTGCCGCGCCAGGTAAACGAGACCGGCGGATGGTCGGGTAGAAGCGCGATCACCTCGATTGCCTCCGGGAGCGCCAAAAGCCTGGATGGCCGCGGCCAATGCATCGGCCAGGTGGCGCCATCCTCGTCGGCCGTCGGCGCGATCCGCTGAACGCTGCGCTCCGGAACGTCACTTGCGACCGGCGCGACGCGGAAGATCCGCTGGCCGCCGCGATTACCAAGCACGTCGATCAGCGGCGTCACATCGGTCACCTGTTCTTCGATCAGTGACGAGGCCGACTGCACTTCGACAAGCGGCTCGGCAATGATCGCAGCCAGACTGAGCTTCTCGATACCAAAACCTGGCTCGATCTTCTCGATGCGATCACGGAAGAGTTTTGTCAGCCAGGCGATATCGCGGACCGGCTTGGCCGTGCCTGCCCGCAGCGACTGAAGGGTGTTGTCGACGCGGTGGACGATGAGGTCCGCGCGCCGCACGCCAAGTCCGCGCTTCTCGAGCTCCAGACAGAGCTGCCGCACCAGGCGGCCGACATATTTCTCGATCGTTTCGCGTGCGCCAATCGGTTCGGCAAAAGATTTTTGGACCTCGACCAGCTCTACCGTGCGGATCGGATCGATGGGCTCGGCGAGCCTTCCGAAGATCTGATCGAGACGCCGTCCGACCTCCGGCCCGAAGCGCAGGATCAGCGGCGGCCGCGGCGTGGCGGCGAGATCGCCGATGGTGGCAAAGCCGAGGGTGCGCAGGCTTCCGACGACCTCGACCGGCAGCCGCAGCGACGATAGCGGCAACCAGTTCACCGCCTTGGCGGTCTTACCTCGCGGGATGATGATCGTCTCTCGATCCTTGGATCGGGCGAGCGCATGCGCGGCACCCCACGTGTCGGCGATCGCCGCTCGCGCTGAGAGACCTCGGCCGCGCAGGCGATTGACGAGGCCCGACAGCATCAGCTCCTCGCCACCCTGCAGATGATCGGCGCCTTCGGTATCCATGACGATGCCATTAGGAGGATCCATGGCAACGATGGGCGAATAGTGCGACAAGGCCCAGAGCGTCAGCCGTTCGAGCGCCGCAAGGTCCGCCGCCGGGTCGGCGTCGATCATCGTCAGGCCCCGGACCAGCGCCTGCGCCTTGGCGGTCGGCATGCCGACACGAAGGCCAAGTTCGAGCGCTGCCCGATCCGCCGCCGCAACCCATCGCTTTGAACCGCTCCTGGCGATCACCACCATCGGCGCGTCAGGAGAGAGCGAAGGATCGGCTCGCCTGATCCGGTCGGTCGGCAGTGTCGGAAGAAAGACAGATACGACCCTGGCCATTACATGCTCCGATAATAAATTCTTCTCCCTCGCCTGCCCTGACCCGCATGAGCTCTGCCAGCCAGCGCGCCCGGCCGACACCCGGCACGGGAAGCGGCTCGGACGGCAGCACCGAGATCCGCCAGCGCGTTGCCGCGGCCGTCGGCATGCCGAAATCCGACGCTTCCGTCTGGCGGCGCCAGCGGCGGATGATCAGGCCCAAGGTTCCGGACTTCTCCGCCGCGAGCTGCAGCCGGCGCGACGCCGTCATCGGCAGGCGCACCATTTCGGCGACGACGGCGCCAAGCCCACCGTAACGCAATGCCTCCTCGAAGCTTGCGAGCACCGTCTCTTCCTTGTCGCACTCGACGAAGATGACGCGATCAGGGTGAAGCCCGACCTGGGCAAGTGCGGGAAAGAAGAGATCAAAGCGCGTCAGGCACCAGACGACCTTGCCGGTGGTGCGGGCCGCGATGCCGCCGATGAAGAGGGCCGCGGCCGCCCCGTCAATCGCACCGTTCCCACCGCCGGCGACTTCATGCAGCGCGCCATAGGCGAGGCCGCCTCCTGGCAGTTGCCTATCGATCGCATCGACCTCGAACGGCAGGACACTGCGGCGGCGTGAATCGGTCCCCTCCAAGCTCGCGATTTTCTCGCGCAGTTCGTCGAGAACGGCATTCGAAGTGGCGACGGCTGTAGTCATGATCTCCTTGCGACAACCCGTTTTCGACTTGAGAAGAGGCGATATGTTCTTTATTTGTTCTCAAAGTGAAAACGAGTCAATGCGCAGCTGGCGCGGGGAAGTTGAGCGAGAGTGCCCATCTAAAAAATCTGGCAACGGATTCAATCGGATGGGATGATGGAGATTTTTTGCATGGCGCGACCGGTGGCTGTGAACGATTTGAATCCGAGACTGAGGGATCGCCGTGAGCCGATCATCGACTTCGTCTGTCGGCCATGCGGTCGCCACTGCACGCTCGAGCGCTCGCTGCTGGTGAAGACATTTGGCGCCGGTGTAACCTTCGCTATACTTCGCCGTCGGATGGCCATGGGCTGCGAGCGCATGCAAGCGCCCGAGGGTGACAAATGCGGCGCGCACTTCCCATGTCTGAAAGATACGGTCCTGATGGAAGCTGGGCCATGATAAACGACGAAGGCAGCAAGCGGCCGCGCAAGATCGTTCACATAGACATGGATGCGTTTTATGCCTCCGTCGAGCAGCGCGATAATCCGAACTTGCGCGGCAAGCCGATCGCCGTCGGCGGATCGGCGGCGCGCGGCGTGGTGGCGGCGGCAAGCTATGAGGCTCGCAAATTCGGCGTCCATTCGGCGATGCCGTCGGTGACTGCCAAACGAAAATGTCCCGAGCTGATCTTCGTGCCGCCGCGCTTCGATGTCTACAAGGCAGTGTCGCAGCAGATCCGCGAGATTTTTGCCGAATACACGCCAATGATCGAGCCGCTGTCGCTCGACGAGGCCTATCTCGATGTCACTGAAAATCTGAAGGGTATGGAGATCGCCACCGAGATCGCGTCGGAGATCCGCGCCAGGATCAGGCAGGTCACCGGCCTCAACGCGTCGGCGGGAATCTCCTACAATAAGTTCCTGGCCAAGATGGCAAGCGACTTGAACAAACCAAACGGCCAGGCCGTGATCACGCCGAAGAATGGCCCGGCCTTTGTCGAGGCCCTCCCCGTCAAGAAGTTCCATGGTGTCGGCCCCGCGACGGCGGAGAAGATGCACCGGCTCGGAATCGAAATCGGCGCCGATCTCAAGCAGCAGACGATCGAGTTCCTGGTGGAGCACTTCGGGAAATCGGGACCATATTTTTATGGAATCGTCCGCGGCATCGACCAGCGCCAGGTCAAGCCCAACCGGGTCCGCAAATCCGTCGGCGCGGAAGACACCTTTTCGCAAGACCTCCATACCTATGAACCGGCCCGTGAATGGCTTCAGCCGCTGATCGAAAAAGTGTGGAGTTACTGCGAGGCCAATGGGATCGGAGCCAAGACGGTGACGCTGAAGGTTAAATATGGCGACTTCAATCAGATTACCCGCAGCAAGACGCTTCCCGCACCTCTGCCGGCGATCGCCGATCTCGAAGAGATCATCGGCTTCCTGCTTTTACCGATTTTTCCGCCGAGAAAAGGCATCCGCCTGCTCGGCGTCACCTTGTCCTCGCTGGAACGGCAGGCCAATGGAACCGAGCCACAGTTGAGGCTGGCGCTTTAGAGCGCCATCGCCCGCTGGGCGGGGGCGCCCGGGTGGCGCTTGATCCGGAACGTCCCCGCCGGCAGCGGACGGAGGATTTCCTCTTCGGGAACCAGTCCCTCGAGCCAGGCCATCCGTCGATCCCGTGTCAGCACCGCCATCTGCCGGGCGTGAAACGGCGCGATGTCGGCATTCGCCTCGATGGTCAGGATAGCGTAGACCTCCGGCCAATCGTCAGTCGCCGGCCGCCAGATCCCCGCGAAATAGAACCAGTCGCCCGTGGCGAGCGAAAAGCTGAAGCTCTTGTGGCGAAACTCTGAAGCCGGCACCAAACACCGATGGGTCGGGAACGTCCTTCCCTCCGACCTGACGACGCTGACGGGGCGCGGCCCGCCGTCGCGGGAGCGCAACCCCCATGGCAGCTCCACCATCTCCACATCGCCATCATGACGTCTTATGATGACGCGGCGCTCATCAAGCGGGGCGTCGGACTGGAAAACCTTCGCGCTCATGATGTTCAGAACATATCAGGAACACATTTTCGAAGCAACCAAACCGAAAGGGGGACGCATGTGCAATGATTATCGGCTGATGGTTGATGCTGCCTCCATCGCGAGGGATTTCGCCGATCTGAAAATCAAGATCCGCTTTGGCGAAGGCATACCGAACCTCGAACCGCGTGAGGACATCAAGATAACCGATCTCGGCCCGATCGTAAAAACGATCGACGGAGCCCGCGACGAGGCCGAGCTCGTGCAGCGGCGCTGGAGCTGGCCAGGGCCGAACAAGCGGCCGGTGTATAATTTCCGGTCGGAAGGCCGCGAGTTCACCTCCAATCGCTGCCTGATCATCGCCGACGGCTTTTACGAGTTCACCGATCCGAAGGACCCGAAAAAGAAAAAGAAGGACAAATGGCTGTTCACGAAGAAGGACGAGCCGATCTTCTGCATAGCCGGCATCTGGCGAGAGACGCCGGACGGCCAAGCCTTCACAATGCTGACAATGGATCCCGGGCCAGACATTGTGCCCTATCATGATCGGCAGATCGTCATCCTCGAGCGCGATGCCAGGGCTGACTGGCTCGATCCGACCGTTTCGGCAAAGTCGCTGATCAAGCCGCTGCCGGCAGGAGCCCTCGCGGTGGAGCAAGTCGGCTGAAAGGAGGCGACTGCTCGCATGAGGCCAACAAGTCTTTGAGATCGCACCCTTTGGCCTGAACGCTGTGCGCAGCGACGCCGCGCACTCACCATTAATGGAACCTCGTCAGATGCCCGATGTTTCCGAGGCAAGGAGATGAACCATGCATTTGGTACAGATGTTTATTCCAGCGGCGTCGCAAGCAGGTGTCAATGCCGAAGACCTCATTGCCACCGTCCAGCGCGAGATGACGGAGCGGTTCGGTGGCGCGACGGCCTATCTCAACTCGCCCGCAGAAGGACTTTGGTCGAACGGTGCGAGAGAGGAGGAGGATGAGGTTATTGTGATCGAAGTCATGGTGGACGATCTGGACCGGACGTGGTGGTACCAGTATCGACGTAAACTCGAACAACTGCTCAGGCAGAAAGAACTGCTTGTTCGGGCGCTTCCTGTCGAGACACTATGACAGCGGAAGCCCCGATGGATGTGCAATTCCGCCATATCGAAGTCTACCGCAAGCCCGGCGAGTTCGCGGGCTGGCCAGCGAACTTTGGGCTATGGTCTTGGGATGATGAAATGGTCGCCGTTTTCGCACGTGGCAAACTCGGACCGAAAGGGGAGATCCACGAACTGGACCATAATTACCCGTTCGTACCATGGCAGGCACGCAGCTTAGATGGCGGCCTTACCTGGACGAGCGAATCGTTCTCAGGCCATGTGCCGGGCGGGCTTTCGCTTTCGGCCGATGAACACCTGAGTTCCGATCTCAAGGTTCGCCCGCATCTGTCGATCGACAACGACCTATGTGGTCTGGATGATCCCATAGACTTTCACGACGCTGAGACGATCGTCATGTGCGCCAGAACCGATGTGCATGGCGATGCAATGAGCTGGTTCTATGTCAGCCGGGATCGTGCGCTGACGTGGCAGGGCCCATATCGTTTCACCGGTTTGGATCTTCCGATCTCAGCGCGCACCGATATTGTTGCCCTTGGCACGGACGATGCCCTCTTCCTGCTGAGTACCTCCAAACACGATGGAGCCGAAGGCAGGGTGTTCTGCAGCACGCACGGAGGATGGCGGGCGCACCTTCGTCATTCAAGGCTTTGTCGATGCCGCACCTGCCGGGTATTCGATCATGCCGGCATCTACGATGCTCTCGAGCGGGACCATCTTGACCCTGACGCGCTGCATGGGAACCGGCTGCGACAAAGGCTGGATAGAAGCCTTCGCTTCGACCGATCGCGGCAAGACTTGGACTTCGAAAGGCTCTGTCGTCGACACTGGCAGCAATGGCAATCCGCCGGGCCTCGTGTCGCACGCCGGGATGCTCGTCCTTGTCTATGGCTATCGTGATCCACCCTTCGGCATCAGGATGCGCGTCAGTACCGACGAGGGTAGAACATGGAGCGCCGAGACGATCATCCGGTGCGACGGCGGCACGGCTGATCTCGGCTACCCTCGTGTCGCGAAGACTGGCGAAGGCTCGATCCTGGCAGTCTACTACTTTAACGATGGTAACGGCGACGAGCGCTACATCGCCGCTTCCGTCATTACACTGACAAGAGACTGAAAAAGGAGTTTCTTGTGTTCGCTCACATCAGATTGGCGCAAACGATGTCGGACCGCGGTTTCCACGGTCAGGTCCTAGCCGCTTTAGGCATTCCCGGTACCTGCTCGTCACTCGAGCTGGCCACGTATGGCCGAGGGAGGGCCGATATCACTGGTTGAAGATCAACTGGTTACCGGGCGCTATTGATCTCGGTTTCGATGCGCGATCTGGGGTATCGCTGCTTCGATATGAACTTCGGCAGCCAGATGACCCTGGGTGTCGCGAATCTCGATTGCCTGCGGGAGCTCCGCCTGATTGGATAAGATGGCTCTGGCAACTAGTTCTCTGAGGGCTTCGCCAGCCTCTTTTCTTGCTGCGTCCAAGTCCGGGAATGTCTCACCATCTGGGTCGGGCACGACGTAGTCAGCGTGTTTGATGTGAAAATAATAGGTGGGCAACAGCCTGCACTCCCCAACTCCAGTGGTTCCCGCGTCTGGCAATCACCTGCACGTTGGCGACTGAGATGGAGGCTTCCAGGGCAGCTTTCACAGGTGACACTTTCCTGCAGCTTGTCGCCAAACCATATTCTCACGTGGAGGTTCCGCTGGAGTAGAACGCATTAGCAATTGGGATTAAAACAGTATCGATTGCCTCGCTCGTGCGTTTTAAGAGGGCGAACGGGTCTGAAGCGGCAAATGACGTATGCCAACGCAGACAGACGGAGGCGACGCTATGACAAACATTGCGCAAAAAGATACCAGGAATAAGTTGCTGCGGAGGCTTCCTGAGCAAGCATTTGACCATATCGCATCACACCTGAAGCCCGTTGATCTTCCGGTTCGCCGCTCGCTTGTTGAACCTAATCAACCCATTGACCACGTTCGTTTCATCGAGAGCGGCCTGGCTTCAATGGTGGCGGTGGCTTCAAACGGCATGGGCATCGAGATAGGTCAGCTTGGATACGAAGGGATGAGCGGATATCCGGTATTGCTCGGCGTCGATCGGACGCCAAACCCAACTTCCATGCAGGTTTCAGGAGGCGGCCTGGAACTGCCCACCAGCCGTTTCCTTTCGCTTTTGCGCGACGAGGCAGTTCGTCTGATCTTTCTCCGCTACGTTCACACGCAAGAGATGCAACTGGCTCATTCGGCCTTGGCGGCGGGTCGATACAACATGCACCAGCGCCTCGCGAGATGGCTGCTTATGTGCCATGACCGTCTTCTCGTGGACGATATGCCCCTTACTCACGAGTTTTTGGCGTTGATGCTTGGCGTCAGGCGGTCTGGTGTCACCGACCACCTGCATATCCTCGAGGGCATGCGCGCCATCAAGTCGACGCGAGGGAACGTCCAAATTTTGAACCGCCAGGTTCTCCTCGATGTTGCCGATGGTTGTTACGGCGCTCCGGAAGCCGAGTACGAACGGCTTCTTGGGTTTCAGTCGTCGGACGATCAAAGGCCGGCAAGACCAAAGGGGACGTGGAGTACGTGGTCCGGTTCTACTATCGAAAATCAATAAGCAGCCGCAACAAACTGTCCTCATCCTTCACGCCGTGCTGATAGGACTGAATAATACGAGAGGCGAGGTCCTGGCGCTCCGCGTCCGCGGTGATTTTCTTCACCAGTGCGACGTGATCGAACACCCTTTGGCAAAGGGCTACTTCATCATCATTCAGCGTGGTTTGGGTTTGGAATACCTGGGACAGGATCATAACGCCCTCACTCCCCTGCACGAAGGGTAGGGCGCTAGCGCGATGGTTCAACCTGGCAGGATCTCACGACTTAGTGTTCGGCCTGCATCGAGGCGTCGGGCCGCGCGGAGCGTCGCTTTGGGAGCAGACCGGAAACTTGCCTCCGCACGACCCAACTCTGGGGATGGGGTGGATCGCTAGGAGGAAGGCATCATGCGATCTGAAAGTACTGCTTCCTCCCGCGATCCAGTGAGCTAACTTGATTGTCCGTCTGCGGTTCCGGTACGATGCCGAACAAAAAAGCCCCGCAGGCGAGCGGAGATCAGTAGATGAGGTTGTTTTGTAGGCATTGCGCATTTAGGCGCTACACAGCTATTGCGGACGAAATTTCATTGGATGGCACTAAGTAGTACTTTTATGTCGTTCCAGCATCTTTAGAAGCTGCAGGTTCTCCAGGTGGAGTTGCTTAATCAGCATTGCCTTGAGGCGTCGGTTTTCCGCATCAAGTGCAGCCAACTCATCAACTGGTGCTTCGACGTAAGCGGCCGAAGATTTCTTGCCTCGCGCGTCGCTTACACCATCGACGCAATTTCCTGAGCGTCTTTCGTAAATGCGCGTCGCCGCTTTTCGGGCTGGCCTTTTGACCGAATGTTTTTTCGATTTCAGGACGGAGCCGACGTGAGCGTGATCGTTTCGCGATGGACCGATTTGCACCGGTTCGGTCAAAGCAGCGGCAGGCTGGTTTTGGTTGGCGCCACCGCTCGCGGCGAGCTGGTTTTCTGGCTTTTGGTCCTGCGCCACTTCGCCGGCTTGACGGGTGGCGTCTGGTGCCAGCTTTGTTTCGAACAGGTGCGGCGCTTCCGTCTCAGCCTGACGGACAATAGCCTTGAGATCGGTGTCTCCCCAGATCGAATCCGCCTGGATCGTCGATCGCCGGCGGCCTGACTTGAATTCGACGACGAACTTCCGCTGCGGTGTTTTCATATATATTAGACCTTTACATGCTGTGCCCAGCTCAAGAAACGTCGAAGCGTTTCAGCATCGTCTTGAGCTGGGCGTTCTGACGCTGGAGCTTGCGAGCAAGCTCACTTCTCAGCTTTTTGATGTCCTCATCAAGGCTTGCCACTTCATCGAAGAAGGCATTCGGAGAAGATGGGCGCTGCACGCCTTGACCTTCATGGGGAGCGACAGGGCTGCGCGCGACCACGGCTCCCCGGGTTCCCTGTGTCCGTCCCGGGCGGCCGGGGCGAGGCTTTCTCAGAGACTTAACAGTTATCTCGGCCGGCACACCCGCCCCGAGATCCGAATGACGAGATTCGCTTGGCTCGGCTTTCCCTGCCTCTTCGCCTCCGGCCGGCCGAGCCGACATCTGCGACGCTTCGAGACTGTCTTCGCTCTCATCCGATGCCGCTGTCACTCGATCGACTGGAACAGCCTGGTCATGATCTCCGGAGGTGGAGATTTCAGTTGAATGAGGTGCCGGCGTCTGCTCCGCCTCGTGAGCCTGAGCCGCGGGATCGGTGTCATGCCCGATCGAATTCTCCTGCCCCTTTGCGGATCGTCGCCGCGACGTCAATTCGACAAGGAATTTCCACGGTGTTTTCATGGGCGGTTCACCTCGATCAACCCGGGCTGCGATGCTGTCGCAGCTGTGCTATCCCCACTCACAGGTCGGCCGGGCACGACGACGCGCCGACGACATTTTTCCAGCTGAAGATCCGATGGCTGAGGCCGCTGTGGCGGCCGACTTACATGTCTGTGTGCTGATCAATCAAGCCCGAGCCGTTTGCGGAGGTCGGTATTTTCCTGGCGCAGCTTTTCCGCCAGCAATTTTCGCAACCGCTTGTTCTCTTCTTCAAGCTGAATCAGATCTTCCAGCTCATCGATTACGGGCGCGGGTACCTTTGCCGTTTGCTCGGCAGGCTTCCCGATTTTTCTCCTCCCGCTCCCCTTGATGGTGCTCTTGCGATCGGAGGCTTTCGCCTCGAGCGACTTAGGCTTTCTTCCCCTGCCCCGTCCAACAGCTTTTGTCGCACCTGCCGCCGGCGACGGTTCGGTCACCGCCTCCGTCGCGGCTGCAGCCGGCTCGGCGGCTTGCCTTGGACGACGCGGTGCACGCTGCTTCTTAACGTCTGTTTTTATCGGCGCATCCGTTTCCGCAACCCCGGCAACGTGGCCGGTATTGTTCTCTTCAGCCATCAGTCATCTCCCTTATAGCCAAGTCTCTTTTCGACTGACTGCAAGAGAGAGTCAACAAAAGGCGCAATGGCGATCCAGCCAAACGGTTGAATTCGATACCTCCTGGCTCGGCCGCGTACGCAACCTCATTCTTGCTAACTCTCGCGGATCATGCACGCATCCTACCATGTTGGCGGGAAATCCGGAGAGGGGCATGCACTATCGCGCCGAAGGTCGGCGCTGTTCGCAGCGCCTTGGCGGATCATCGGAGCTGCCGCAGTAGGCGTGTCAGGTGGTATAACTAATGCGGACTTTAGATAAGCCAGAGCTGCTGATTGCCTTCCTGTTCGTCGGCCCCATCATCGGCATGGCCGTTGAGCTAGGTACGACGCAGACACAGCATCGACAGGAGAAAAACAGATCACGCCGGGGAAGAAATTCGTGGCAATGAGCGCATCGTACTAGGCCCCCGGTGTCCAATGCCAGCTGCGGGCAATTGAAACCAGTCGGCGCCGCAGATCAACTGGGTGGCGGGATGCGCTGGCATTTCACCATTGAGAGATCCCCAGATCCCCAGACGACATGGGAACGCCGAAGCAGTGTGTAATTGCCGTAGGGTATGGCTACGACAGACTCGGATGAAAAGGGGTGGAACCGCGATTTCAGCATCGCGCCAGCGATAAACCGCGACAGTCATCGTGTCGCCCGGAAGAACATCGATACGTCAGCGGCAACGAAGGCGGCGTTCGCGTTCGTTTTCGAATTGCCATCGAGCTGGGCTAGTGGCAATTTTCCGCGGTCATCGCTCGCCAACTGGAAACGCCATTTGACCGACAACAAGCTGCGATCAGCGGATCCCGAACTGGAACACCAGACTGGGCAGGGACTGCCGTCTCTCGTCCTCGCCGCCCTGGGCGTCGTCTATGGTGACATCGGGACAAGCCCGCTCTACGCGTTCAGGGAAGCCCTCCATGCCACCGGCGGTTCGGAAGCGGATCGAGCCGACGTGCTTGGAATCCTGTCATTGATTGTATGGGCCCTCACTATTGTCGTCACGTTGAAATACGTGACGTTCGTGCTGAAGGCGGACAACCGGGGTGAAGGCGGCACCCTGTCTCTCATGACCCTCGCTCGCGAGGGTCTTGTCGGACGGCCCAAGTGGGTTCTCGTCCTCGGCGTGATCGGAGCCTCGCTTTTTCTCGGCGACGCAATCATCACGCCGGCGATCTCCGTTCTGTCTGCGGTTGAGGGTATCGAGGTGGTTGCACCGGCGTTGTCCAACTGGGTCGTGCCTATCACTCTTACGATTATTGCCGTTCTGTTTTTCGTCCAGCGGTTCGGCACGAGCGGGGTGGCGTCGGTATTCGGTCCCGTAACGGCTCTGTGGTTTGTTGTCCTTGGCGTCAGCGGTGCGATCCACATCTTTGACGACCCGTCGGTGTTGGGCGCAGTCAATCCGGTACACGCACTCCGATATATCGCAAACAACATCGGCTCGGCCATCGCGGTGCTCGGAGCCGTCTTCCTTGCCGTGACCGGCGCCGAGGCCCTCTATGTCGACCTTGGACATTTTGGACGCCGTCCGATTGTCACGGCGTGGTTTTCGCTCGTCTTCCCTAGCCTGCTCCTGAATTATTTCGGGCAGGGCGCGTTCGTGCTCGCGCACCCGCACATGGCTGAGCATCCCTTTTTCAGCATGCACCCGGAATGGGCGAGAATTCCGATGGTCTGCCTCGCGACCGCGGCAACGGTGATCGCCAGCCAGGCAGTGATCTCCGGCGCTTATTCCCTCGTCCGTCAGGCGATGCACCTTAACCTGCTTCCGCGCCTGCGCATCCTCCACACCTCCGAGACGCAATCCGGGCAGATCTTCATGCCGCAGGTAAACAACCTGCTATTCATGTTCGTGGCTGCACTCGTGCTCTTCTTCCAGAATTCAAGCGCCCTATCCGCCGCCTACGGTATCGCCGTGACAGGCGAAATGTTGATCACTTCGATCCTACTGTTTGTGGTGATGCGCCGTATCTGGAGCTGGAAGCTGGCGACGGCTCTTGCCGTCATGGTGCCGATTTCACTGATCGACGCCGGATTTCTAGCCGCCAACGTTGCCAAGTTCGCAGAGGGCGGGTGGGTTCCTGTTGCGGTGGCGTCGACGATGGCGCTCGTCATGCAGACATGGACAGCGGGGCGTCGGCTGCTTGCTGCCCGCACCAAGGCCGACGAAATCCCACTCGCGGCGATCATCGATAACCTGGCCCGGAAGAAGCCGCTCACGGTGCCTGGGACTGCGATGTTCCTGACAAGCGACATCGAAGGCGCGCCAACCGCACTGCTCCACAGCCTAAAGCACTACAAGGTTCTCCATGAGCAGAACGTCATTCTCAGCGTTGTCACCTCGACGACGCCGTTCGTTCCGGACGATGAGAAAATCTTCCTTGAGAGCTTCAATCCCCACTTCAGCCGGCTGGTGATCACGTTCGGCTACATGGAGACGCCCAACATCCCTCGTGCGCTCGTCCTCGCCCGCAAGCTTGGCCTGAAGTTCGATATCATGTCGACCTCGTTCTTCCTCTCCCGCCGAACTATCCTCCCGTCGAGGAAAGGTGGCCTGCCGTTCTGGCAGGACCGGCTGTTTATCTCGCTCGCACAGAATGCCAGCAATGCCACAGACTATTTCGGGCTGCCGTCGGGGCGAGTGGTCGAACTCGGGCTGCAGACAACCATTTAGCGGCGCCGGTGCGCGCTGGTCTTCTGCCACATTGCGAGGAACCCGATTTGTCCGTCTTCGATCTCGTCTCGCTGCTCCTGGTTCTGACAGCCGGGTTCGCCTGGATCAACCATCGTTATTTCAGGCTTCCCTCTCAATCGGAATCCTCGTCATGGGACTTGCAGCGTCAGCTTTGCTGGTCGGGCCGTTGACTGTAGAGTACAGCAGCACCTTTGGTGACTCCTCGATGAGTATCAGCAAGAAGTGGCTTCTCTTCGTAATTGCGGTCCTGCCCCTCATCGCAGCGGCCATGATCGTTAAGCGCGGGGCGATTGGTGGTTCAGTTCATAATGAAAAATAGCTATTCAGAACGACCGCTACCGAGCCGTGGAGTGACATTGGCAGCACCGGCCACGAAGGTTCAGACGGACGCGGGTGAAGGCAGATGAGGGTATCCATCCATACTCTCGGCACGCGCGGAGATGTTCAGCCTTATATCGCTCTGGCATTGGGATTGATCGAGCGCGGACATCGAGTACAGCTCGCTGCCCCGGTTCAGTTCGAGAGCATGGTGCAAGATCATGGCATCGGATTCGCCCCCCTGCCCGGAGAGTTTCTCGCTCTTCTCGACACACCGGAAGGAAAGGCAGCGATCGCCGGCAGCAAAGGCTTCGGTTCCGGTATCAAGCTGCTCAAGTACGTCCGTCCGATGATGCGAACCTTGCTCGATGCGGAATGGAAAGCCGCCCAGGCATTCACACCGGATATCTTCGTGCATCATCCGAAGGCAATGGCGGTGCCACATATGGCAGAGGCGCTCCATCGCCCATTTATTTTGGCCTCGCCCCTGCCCGGCTTTACGCCAACCTCTGCTTTTCCCAGCCCGATGTTGCCTTTCAAAGATCTGGGCTGGTTCAATCGCATCAGCCACCTCGCGGCCATCAGGGGTGCCGATCTTCTGTTCGGGAAATTGCTCTCGAACTGGAGGGCTGAACAACTTGGTCTACCGCGGCGCAGGATGCCAGCAATCGCTTCGGATGGCACGCTCTACGCTTACAGCCGACATGTCGTGCCGGTCCCTCCTGACTGGGGCAGTGACGTGCTGGTGAGTGGCTACTGGTTTCTCGACAGCAAAAACTGGCGGCCTTCCGACGAACTGGCAGCATTTCTCACGGAAGGAGAGCCGCCGGTCTACGTCGGCTTCGGAAGCATGCCCGGCGTCGATCCGGTACGAATGACAGCCATTATTGTCGAAGCGCTAGCAAGGCGGGGCAAGCGGAGTATCTTGGCTCTTGGAGGCGGTGCTCTGTCCGCAGAAGATAGATCCGGGCACGTTCATGTCGTCCGCGACGCCCCTCACGACAGGGTGTTTCACGAGGTGAGTGCGGTCATCCACCACGGCGGCGCCGGAACGACCGCGGCCGCTCTTCGGGCTGGCAAGCCCATGATCATTTGCCCATTTTTTGGCGATCAACCGTTCTGGGGAAGGCGGATAACGGACCTCGGCGTAGGACTGTCACTCGAGCGCCGAGCATTGACCGTCGAGAGCCTGACAGCAGCACTGGCAGCCATGGACGATACACTTATGCGACGTCGGGCAGAAGCGGTTGGCGCACGGATACGGTCTGAGGATGGGGTTGCGACCGCAGTTGGCTTCATTGAGGCTGCTGCGAACAAACGTCAGGCGCATCCTTCGAAATGATGAGCGGCGCCCGCCCAAGTTCCTGCCCAATCGAGAGGCATCAGGAGAATGAGATTAACTCCGGCGATGCCAATGGGCGGGCGCGAAAATTCGTCGCCTGCAAAGGTCGACGAATTGCATTCCAGGCGCGGGTCTCTCGATATAATATCGATTGTTAATCCAAAACGCTCGCACGGCGGAAGGTCAAGGCATGCTGTTTAGGAGACGGAAGCCGCTCTCATTGGCTCAGCGGATCCGTGCCGTCTTTTGGCCATCTAAGGGGTTATTGCGGTCCATCCGGTACATTGCCATTCGAGTACTTCGATTGAAGGCTACTCCTCATGCCGTTGCGGCTGGGGTTGCAGCAGGAGTGGCCGTGTCCTGTACGCCCTTCCTGGGCTTTCACTTCCTGATGGCTTTTTGTTTAGCCTTCATCCTGAGAGGCAACATGATTGCAGCTGCGCTCGGGACGGCGTTTGGAAACCCACTTACCTTTCCGGTAATCTTTGCTGCTGCCTATCGGATTGGCATCTTTGTTTTAGGCCGCGCGCCCGAGAAGATCGGTGAAGCCGATCTGTTCACCCTGCTCCGGCATCTCGATTTTGCACCACTTTGGCATCCGATCCTGAAACCGGTGCTTGTCGGCGGCCTTCCGCTCGGCGCTTTTTGCGGTGCGGTTTTCTATCTATTGACGTGGCAAGGTGTTCGCTTATTTCAGCAGCGAAGAACGCGGCAGGGTGTATAAGATCGTGAGGTCCACGAGCGACGCCCGCCGACGCTTCCGCTGTTCCGGCGGCGACTGCACGGGCGAGTTCTCGGTGATGGCGGGTACGGTGTTCCACTCACGAAAGCTGCCGTTCGGAAGCTGATCATGGCGATTTACAGGACGCCATCAGTACTGCGCAAACCCTGATAAAAGGAAACGAGAAACAATCGGGCCTTTGTGCAGGTCACGCTCCACGTTCGCAGAATAACGACCTTTTGGCGGTCTTCGCTACCGTGCCAGCAGCGGGGTGTTGCGACGGGGGTTCTGCGAACCGCGTTCTACCTCATTGCCGACGACGAGTTCCATCTCGGCGTCGTGCCGTTCTCGTTGTGGTGGTCGAACCGCCTGTTCGCGATTGTCAATTGCCCTAAAGTGACAGGTCGCTCGGAACTCGGGGCCCTCTCACGCATTCTTGTCTCAGTCGAAACAGTGCGTACGGCAATGGATGCTTCCTCACCTCGTCTCCGGTCTTCGCAACAATCTAACCCCAGCGTTCTAAAGGCTCTCGGTCCCGGCCTGGTAACAGGTGCGGCGGACGACGATCCGAGTGGCATCGCCACCTACAGCCAAGTGGGTGCCCAGTTCGGGTATACGCTCGGTTGGACCATGCTCTTCAGCTACCCGCTCATGGCTGCGGTCCAGGGATTGAGCGCAGGGATCGGAGCGGTGTCAGGCAAAGGCCTCGCCAAGAACTTGAAGCTCCACTACCATCGGCACTTCGCATACACCGCGATGATCTTGCTGTTTATTGCGAACTTCATCAACATCGGTGCCGATCTCGCCGCGATGGGAGCCGCGCTGAGATTGCTCGTCGGCGGGCCGGAGGTCGTCTACGCCCTTATGTTCGGCATTCTTTGTGCGACCGCTCAGGTTTTCGTCCCATATCCCGCCTATGTCTCTGTCCTGAAGTGGCTGACATTGTCGCTCTTCGCTTATGTCGCTGTCGTTCTGGTGGTGGGCGTGCCATGGGGCCAGGCGCTGAGTGGTCTCGTCATGCCTACATTCGAGTTGACCGGAGAACACTTCACCGCCTTCGTGGCAATCCTTGGCACCACGATCAGTCCCTATCTGTTCTTCTGGCAGGCCGGGGAAGAAGTCGAAGAACTGAGACGCCGCAAGCTCGCACGCCTGCGGCGGATTCCGGAGATGGCGGAACCCGAACTCGGCCGCATCCGTCTCGACACGCTTGTCGGCATGGGTTTCTCCAATCTTGTGGCAATTTGCATCATCGTTGCAGCCGCGGCGACGTTGCACGTCAACGGCATCGACAAGATTGAGACCTCAGCCCAAGCGGCGGAAGCCCTCAAGCCGGTCGCGGGTGACTTCGCCTTCGCCGTCTTCGCGGTGGGAATCATTGGCACCGGGCTCCTTGCGGTTCCGGTACTTGCGGGTTCTGCAGCCTATGCTGTTGCCGAGAGTTTTGGCTGGTCGGAAGGTCTCGACAAGAAGCCCAAAGAGGCAAAGGCCTTCTATGCCACAATCGTCATCGCCACGCTCGGAAGCGTTGCGGTCACGATGTTGGGTCTCGATCCCGTCAGGGCTTTGTTTTGGAGCGCGGTCGTCAATGGCGTTCTCGCGACCCCAATCATCGTCATGATGGTCATGATGGCGAGGAACGCGGCCATCATGGGAGAACTTAAAGCCCCGCGTTGGATGGTCTATATCAGCGCCTTCACGGCACTCGTCATGGGCCTGAGCACAGTCGGCATGCTTCTCTTTTGAGTAGGGCTCAGGCTCTGTTACGTCTCTTGAAGTAGATGAGCGGCAGCACCGCCGACAGTCATATGAAATGGCTGCGATGGCTCTGTCGCAGCGGGCCATTTGTCACTCAATAATTTTAGACGGTGGCGCTATAGTAGTTGTGCTGCGCATCATACCGACGTCACGGTGCAAGACGATGGGCGGTCGGGACGGCAGTATAGAGCTTTCCCATGAAAAATTCATGACGGCCGCTTTCCACCATCGTCGTCCAGGGTCTTAGCCTCAGCAGCGTGACCTGAAGGGCACTGCAGAGGAAGCAGTCTAACCTCACAGGCAGAGAAGGCGCTTTGCACGGGCTCATTTAAAGCCCGATTTCGCTGGAAATGGGGACGTCACGCTTCTATCATCCAGTGAACGGCGTGTGCTGCGTGCGCCGCGGGCTTTCCCGAGATCGACGGAGACTGAAGATCAACCTTCCAAAACACAGGGAGTGCTGACCGGTGTCGTCGCCTATCTCTCCAGGTCTCATCCGATCCACCCTCTGCCAGTTCCTCGGCAGCGAAGCTTCAGGCGGCCTCGTCCTGATGGCAGTCGCCATCGCTGCAATCGTGACGGCGAACTCACCGCTTGCAGAGGGTTACTTCCACGCCCTTCACGTCTATCTGGGGCCGCTCAGCCTGCTGCACTGGATCAATGACGCGCTGATGGCGCTGTTCTTTCTCCTCGTCGGGCTCGAGATCAAGCGCGAAATGCTGGACGGCCAGCTCTCCAGCTGGAGCCGCCGTATTCTTCCGGGCGCGGCGGCACTGGGAGGCATGGTCTTCCCTGCTCTCTTCTACATCTTGTTCAACTGGGAAAACCCGGCCGCGCTGCGTGGCTGGGCGATTCCGACCGCGACGGACATCGCGTTCGCCCTGGGCGTCATCTCGCTGTTCGGTCCGCGCGTGCCTGCGTCGTTGAAGATCTTCCTGGCGGCACTGGCGATCATCGATGACCTCGGGGCCGTCGTGATCATCGCGCTGTTCTACACGAGTGATCTCAACCTCCTGGCGCTTGCAGGGGCCGCGGCGGTGCTGGCGGCGCTCTATGGTATGAATCGCAATAAGATTTTGAAGCTCTGGCCGTATCTGCTGCTCGGCGCCGCGCTCTGGGTGCTCGTCTTCGCATCCGGAATCCACGCGACGCTGGCCGGCGTTCTTCTCGCTCTTACTATTCCACTGAAGGTGACGCCGGGAACGCCCGAGGCGAGCCACGAGCAGTCGCCGTTGCACCATCTCGAGCACATCCTGTACAAGCCCGTCACGTTCGTCGTCGTTCCGATCTTCGGCTTCGCCAATGCCGGGGTCTCCTTCTCCGGCGTCTCGACAGCGACGCTGACGGAGCCATTCACACTCGGCGTGGCGGCAGGCCTTCTGCTCGGAAAATTGGTTGGCATTCTCGGTATCGTCTTCATCCTCGTCAAACTCGGCCTCGCCGACCTACCCGCCAAGGCGAGTTGGGGGCAGATGACCGGTGTGGCCGCCCTCTGCGGCATAGGCTTCACCATGAGCCTTTTCATAGGGTTGCTTGCATTCGATGATCCAAACGTTCAGGATTATGTGAAGATGGGCATCCTGCTGGGGTCTCTGCTGTCCGGTCTGGTCGGCGCGGCAATGCTCGCCACATTCAAGCGGCGACTGTGACCCTGTTGGCTGAAAGCCTTCCAACTGGCATCTCCTCGGGGTCGCTGACTCGATGCGGAATGGGCGGGCGGCCGCACCTATTCGCCGTTCTTTCGCCGGATAGGCTAAATAGTAAGTGAGGTTACGATCCCACCTAGGGCTCGTCGTTCCTGGTCTAACTGAGTTCACCGTCGCACCGGAAGTTGACACTGGCCTTGGACATGCCATATCGATTCCAACGGTAATGGATTCTGCCGGGCATCACGCCGAACCGCTTCCCTGATGAAGCTGATGACTCCTACTCAACGCGAGCCACGCGAAGGAGTAGAGTCGTGCCTAGAATCCAAAGTCCGTTTCTTTTTCCCTTAATCGCGGGATTGCATGGAGCGTCGTTCGCATGACGCCCGCATCGGTTTTTCGGTCTTCGTTTTCAAGACGGAGTTCTTCTTGGTGCGCTCCGGTCTGCCGCAGGAGCTTCGCCGGTTCCTGACGACCGGGCTTCTCGGGGCATTCACGACGTTCTCGCTCGACAGGGTCAGCCTCTGGGAGCGCGGACAATGGGTCGTGGCAGCGGGCTACGCAGGGCTTTCGCTGGCCGCATCGATAACAGGTCTGTTCAACGGATTGTTGATGATCCGCTTTGCTGCACAAGGAAGTTGATAATGAAGAACCTCCTTACGAGCTGGCCCCTCTGGGCTCTTTTGTCAGCGGGGTTTGCTGCCCTCACGGCGATCTTCGCCAAGGTCGGTGTGGAGAACGTCAATTCCGACTTTGCCACCTTTTTTCGAACTATCGTTATCCTGATGGCTGCGGGCCTGATGCTCTATATCACCGGCAACTGGCAGGAGCCGTCCTCGGTCTCACCGAGAAGCTGGCTTTTTCTCGTCCTGTCCGGATTGGCCACCGGCGCATCATGGATTTGCTACTTCCGTGCTTTGAAGCTGGGTGACGCCGCCCGCGTTGCGCCCATCGACAAGCTCTCCGTGGTTTTCGTCTCGGTCTTTGCCGTGTTGTTCCTCGGTGAGCGCCTGTCGCTGCCGAACTGGCTGGGCGTCATCATGATCGCGGGAGGGGCCGTGCTCGTGGCATACCGGGTTTGAAGTAAGCGTCAAAAGGGAGGGAGCCAGGAAAGTCTTCCGCTGAAAACCTCAAGGTACTTTAGGCAGGAAGGGGGACGTCGGTGGCATGACGTCTTCCGCGGGGGCAGCCACGTCCGGGAAGAGAAGCGCGCCCCGCTCCAACATCGCTCTTGTTCGAGGGGATTGACTTCGGCCGAAAACGAAGCGCGCACCCTTGTCCTGGAAAGGGCAAATCGCCAGATCCCAACCATCGTTCTTCACACGCCCTTCCACGGCTAAGCGACGTCGAGGTCACAGGTTCCACCACTCCAAAGTCGCCGTCGTTGAACGCGACACGGCTCACCGGGATTTCCACAGCCTATTTCGAATATCCGCGATGCCTGCCGTAGGCCGCGATTTGCTCGGCGCTGAGTATCTGTGTCACCTCAAGGTGCGCTGCGAGGTGAATGAACCTCAGCCGCGATCGGCTCGTCTCGGCTTTGGCAACC
The DNA here is from genome assembly GCF_900094625.1 of Rhizobium aethiopicum. GTDB lineage: Bacteria > Pseudomonadota > Alphaproteobacteria > Rhizobiales > Rhizobiaceae > Rhizobium > Rhizobium aethiopicum. The sequence continues at coordinate 24,002 of NZ_FMAJ01000005.1, forward strand.
AGGTCTTGAAGCGTGGATTCCGTGATTGTCCGGCTTTTGAATGCGGCATCGAGCGCCCGCTCGGTTTCGACGAATGCCATCCCCTCCCTCGACGCACGCGCCTGCATGACGTCGAAGATCACCCGTACCCGTTGGAGCTGATCGTCTGTCAATTCGAGCTGGTCTTTCATCAGCAGCACATGCGATGGCCCCGGATAGCGGTTGAGTTCGGCCGGCTTCGCAAAACCCCACCCGCCCCCTCTCATCAATTCGTCGACGTCCGTTTCCGACAACGACTTGATATCCCTTCCCGCCTCCTGAGCGTATGGCGACGTGGCGTGGTGCGGCCCTTCGGCCAACGCCTGCGTGGAGAGAATAGCGAAACTAAAGGTGACAAGCAGGGACTTCATCGGTTGCGCTCCAATTGCGGATGGGGCCACCACTATTGCTTGCCGCCCGTATGTGCGACATGATCGAAATCATGTCGCACATCCTCATGGATCAAGTCCGCAGCCTCTCGAGTGGAAGAAGAACATTTGACGCTGGCCGGCACCTCTTCAACCAGGGCGACGAGGTGGAAAGCCTGTATCTCGTGGAGTCCGGCGTCGTTCATCTCGTTCGACATCAGGTCGACGGCAACGTTGCGGTGCTGCAGCGGGCGTCAGCGGGGCTGGTCCTTGCGGAAGCTTCCGTCTTCTCCAGCGTCTACCATTGTGACGCCGTCGCCATCACCGACGCGGACGCAACATCGGTTCCGATCCATTCGATCAGACGCGCCCTGCGCAGCGATCCGGAATTCGCCGAAGGCTGGGCGTCCTATCTTTCCTACCAGCTACAGCAGACGAGGAAGCGCGCGGAGATCGCCAGCCTGAAGACAGTGGCCGCTCGTCTTGAATCCTGGCTGGCATGGAACGACGGCGAGCTGCCGTTGAAGGGAGAATGGAAGGCGCTGGCCTACGATATCGGCGTATCGCCGGAAGCGCTCTATCGAGAGCTGTCGAAGCGGCGCGGCTCTTTTGTGCAAGATCGCACTCTTGCGGCCAGGATTGCGAAGGTTGAGACCAAGGATCCAGTCGCGATCAATACGGCCATTGAGAAAGCGGGTTATCCATCCAGCTTCAGACAGATTTGATTTCGCAGCGGCCCCTCGGATTGACCAGGTTTTCCGCGCCGAAGCCCCAAACGGTCACCGGGGCGACGCATAGGTCTGCGGCGACCGTCGATATGCTTCCTCACAGCGCGGCCAACAAAACCACGGCCCCTGTGGGGCGGCCCGTCTATAGGATGAATACGGTGCATGCATCTTGCACACCGGCGATCCAGGCCCGGTCAGCCGACGGAGCAAGCTCGATCTCGTGGGCGCGCACGAAATTCCGCCTGCTTTGCTCTGGAGAGTTCTACCTCAGTTGTCTGTCGCTTCCAACTTCTGTCCCGAGGCAGTTGCAGCTATCTTGAACACACTGGCATTATAGATCTGCTCTACCGCTCTTGAGAGGCACGCATCAAATTCCCCATCGCTCATGGTTGCCCGAAGATCCTCTGCCAGCGCGCGGGAGAAGCTCGCGATCATGCCGTCGTTGTGACTGAGCTTCTCGCAAGCATCTGCGCAGCTATAGCCGCCCGACAGAGCCACAACGCGGGCGACCGATTTGTGGTCGATCAACGGTTTGTAGAAATTAGCCACAGTCGGAAGGGAAAGCTTGATCATGACTTTCTCGCCCGAGGTATATCTGTCGAGCTCGTCGGCGATTTCATCGCGCAAGATCGTCTCAGCCTCCTCCTTCGTGGCGCTCTTGATGAGAACCTCCGGCTCGACAATTGGCACGAGACCGTAGTCGAGGATCCGCCGCGCGATCTCAAACTGCTGCTTGACGACAGCAGCGATGCCAGAACTATCTGCATGCGCGATCACCGACCGCATCTTGGTCCCGAAAATCCCCTTCTTCACTGCGCGTGTCAGGAGGCTGTCGAGGTCCGGCATGGGCTTCATCACTTGGACGCCATTTTCCTCGGCCGCCAGACCCTTGTCGATTTTCAGGAAAGGCACGACACTGCGTTCTTCCCAAAGAAAGTCAGGGACCGGTCTCCCGGCGACATCGCCATCCATGGTCTTTTCAAAGAGGATTGCGCCGATCACCTTGCTTCCAGAAAAAGAGGATGCAGTCATGATACGCACGCGCATCTTGTGCATCAGGCGGAACATGTCGTCTTCGCCGCTATAGTCGGAATCGGAGATGCCGTAGAGACGCAACGCAGCCGGAGTAGAGCCTCCGCTCTGATCGAGCGCGGCGATGAACCCGTCCTTGTCGATCATCTGTGACATCATTTTCTGATTGGGTGCCATTTTCTTCCCCTCATATGCCGCCGCATCTGCGACTTGCTTGACCAGATTTAAAGCAGAATGACGTAATTATAGCTCGGTGCAAGAGGCTCAAGAGCTGACCGGCCTGCGCGCGGTATTGATTTTGCGCAGCAGGATTGAATCTGGATCATCCCGGCAGGACGCCTCGACCGCCATTCTTGTATTGCATCAATCCGTGCTTCTCGGCCGTCCGCTCCATGGTGGCGGCAAGCCGAGGCCGCAGGATCGAGCTTATTCCAGCAACGTGCAGCAAGGACTTTTCCTCAGCGCACATTGTACTTTGCGTCTAGTTCGTTGATCGCCTTCACATTGCCGGCGGAGCGGCTGTTCTCGTCGAAAGTCTGGGCGAGAAAGGCATCGGCAATAGACTTGGCAAGCTCAGGCCCGATCACGCGCGCGCCCATCGTGATGATTTGGGCATTGTTGGAAAGCGCTGCCCGTTCGGCAGAATAGGTGTCGTGCGTCAAGGCCGCCCGGATGCCGGGGACCTTGTTGGCCGAGATACAGACGCCGATGCCGGTGCCGCAGACCAGAATTGCCTTGTCATACGTACCATCGATCACTCCCGATGCGACACGCTCCGAGAGATTCGCGTAGAAGGGATCGAGGCCGTCATTGATGCGGGACACTTCTTCGACGTCGAAACGATCCTTGAGGTGATCGGCCAAGACCTTGGCGAGGCCTTCGCCGGCGCTGTCTCCAGCAATTGCAAGCTTCATTGTCTTTCTCCTTGGGATTAGGCGGGAAGTTTGGCGGCGCATTTCGCAAGGATATCGAGGTAGCCCTCGACGTTCCATGCAGAACGGCCGATGAAGAGCCCGTCGACATGTGGGCACGAAATCAGTTCCTCGCAATTTTGCGGATTGACCGACCCGCCATAGAGGCAAGGAATTTTGCGCCCTAATATCGCTTCAGCGACCGCAATGATCTCAGCCTGGCGTGCGTCGGCATAGTCCGCAGTCGCAGGTATTCCCTTTTCGCCGATTGCCCAAACGGGCTCGTAGGCGAGAAGGATGTCGGCCGTTTTCTGCTCATCGGCAAGCTTTGCAAACGCCCCGCGAACCTGGGTTGCGAGGACCTCCGCCGCCCTGCCGCTCTCACGATCGGCAAGTGTCTCGCCGATGCAGATGAGCGGGATCAGCCCATGGCGGACGGCAGCTTCCGTCTTCAGCCCGACTGCCTCGTTAGACTCATTGAAGAACTCACGCCGCTCCGAGTGGCCGAGTTCGACCATATCGAGACTGCAATCCTTCAGCATTAGGGGCGAAACCTCGCCGGTCCATGCGCCGTGATCGGCCCAGTGCATATTCTGCGCGCCTACCTTGACGGAGGTTTCCGCCAGCAGGCGCTTGACCTCACGTACAGCCGTGAAAGGTGGAATGATGAAGCGCTGGATGCGAGAATCGCGCCCTTCATCAGCAACCGCAAGGGCCTTGGCGAATTGCTCGGCTTCTGCGAGCGTCTTGTTCATCTTCCAGCTTGTGCCGATCCAGAATTGCCGTGTCTTGGTCATGCCTGTTCCTGTGCCGGAGCGATGGTGAGCTTGATGCCCGACTGCTCGAATTCGTTGATGACAGCTGCCTCAGGCGCGCTGTCGGTGATAATGGCGTCGTGTTGCGAAGGCGAAAGCGATCCCGCAGGTTCAACTCAGTAGCGCTTGCGCAGTTCGTTCGTCGGTAATCAACCCATGCAACCTTCTGCTTCGCAGGATCGCCCTGATCGCCGGCACCTTGCCCAGCCCGCCAGCAAGGGCCACGAGGCGCTCTTTCGCGGTTTGGGGGAAGGATGCTGAAAGCGTGCGGGCCGTGAGCGCCGTATCGAGGACCTGACCGTTAGCGTCGAAGAAATGCCCCAGGATCTCGCCCACGCCGCCGGCCGATGCGATATCCTCGATTTCCGCCGGCTCGACCATGCCGGAAAGCACAAGCTGCGCCTCCGCGTCCACTGTTCCCAAGCCGACAAGCTTCAGGTCGGCGGCATCGGCGAGGTCGAAAACCTCCTTCACACCGCGCTGAGCTCGAAGCACCTGCAGATCGTCGGCCGTGTTGGCAAAGAAGGGAACGGGCATTACATAGGCCTGCGTGCCCGTCTTTTCGGCGATGCGGTGCATAACGTCATAGGGATTGGCGCCGTAGTTCCGCGTGAGACCACCGAGCAGGGAAACGAATTTAGTCTGCTTGGCGCTGATGCGCGGCATATATTGAACGGCAGCCGAAAGCGTCCTGCCATGGCCCAGCCCGATGACCGCGTGGTCGCCGTACTCGATTTCCCGCTTCAGATAGCCCGCACCAGCATGACCCAGCGCGCGAAGCGGCAGACCCTCTTCGCCAAGATCTGGAGCCACTTCGCAATATTGCAACCCGAACCGCTCGGCGAGCCGTGTCTCGAGTTCGACGCATTCGACGATATCGCCGTCGATCGTCACCTTCACCACGCCGTCGGCGACGGCGCGCGCTATCAGCCTGTGGGCCTTGACCGATGGTATGCCGAGACGACGGGCAACGTCCGACTGGGTGAGCCCGCCGGCATAGTGGAGCCAGGCGGCCCGCACGGCAAGCGTTTCATCGGCATCCGTCATCGCCGCTCCCTCCGTTTGTTATCTGGTAATTCCACTGGATTTCAGCTGGCCTTTGTAGATCGTCCCGTCACATCTTCAAGTCCGCCGCCCCCGTGTCGATATGCGGCGCCCAGAAGGCGACGCTTTCGGCGATCTGCGCGATCACCTCGCGATCGTTCGGTTCGCGCTCCTTGAAAGAGAGTTCGAGGCAGATCTCGTTGTCGTCGGCACCGCCTGCCGCAAAGGCCTCGAGAAGCGGCGCGGGCTGGATCCTGCCTTTGGCGTTGAAGGCAGCTGTGAACGGCCGATGGCCGCCCTTGTCCATCAAGCTCTGCTTGATGTGGATGATCGGCGACAGCTTCGGCACGGCCCGCGCCCAGGCATAGGGATCATAGTCGCAGGGATTGGTGGAGGTGACATCCCCATGGTCAATATCGGCCATCATCCACATCGGCACGGCCATGTCGGCCGCCGACAGACGTGTCTGCAACGCGATGCAGGCCTCGATCGTCTCACCGAATTCGCGGCCGATGCTCATCGGTTCCCAGAAGATGAAAGACAGTCCGGCAGCCTTCGCGTGCTCGGCGACCTCACACCAGCAATCAATGGCGATTTTGATCAGTTCCTCGCGGCGAGCCGTGTCATCGAAATCCTTATAGGTGAAGATCGCAAACTGAGTGCCGACGGAACGTCCGCCGAGGTCGGCTGTAATGTCGGCAAAAGTCTTGAACCAGTCGATATAGTACCGGCGCACGTCACGGTCCGGATGACCGAAATGATTGAGGCGGCCATAGGGGCCTGTCATGCCTGAGGTGACCCGCACGCCGGTGCGCTGAAGCGCCGCCTCCATCTGCCGGGTCAGGCGGCGGATCACCGGTGCTGGCCAGCTCGGATTGACGAATTCATGCGTTAATTGCAGATCGCGGATGCGCAGCTTCCTTGCGACCGTCTCGATCAGGTCGTCGGGCTCGGCAAAGCGGTTCACCAGGGGATTGGTGTTGAGCGAGAGCGTCAGCGGCATCGGCAGATCCTCAGGCAGCGGCAAGGCGGGATGAGGCAAACCATTCGGCAAAGGCCGCCTGTTCCGACTCGCTCAGGTGCAGGTAGTGCTTGGTCCGGCGATAGAGGATGTCATCGGCGGTTTCGGCCCATTCAGCGGCAGCGAGGTACCGCGCCTCAGCCTCATAGAGCTGCCCGCCGAAATGGCGGCCAAGCTCCTGCAGATCTGACGCGCCCGCCACCACCTGCCTGGTGCGCGTACCGTAGAGACGGCCATAGTGATGAACGAGCTTGCGCGGCATCCACGGGTAGCTCTCCCTCAGACTGTTGGCGAAGGTTTCGTAATCGGCATTGGGCATGTCACCGCCCGGAAGCGGCGCCTTTTGGGTCCAGTCGCCGCCCATTTCCGGAAAGATATGCCGAAGGCGCTGCAGGCCGCGCTCGGCAAGTTCGCGGAAGGTGGTGATCTTTCCGCCGAAAACATTGAGGAGCGGAGCTCCACCCGTCTCGTCCAGGTCGAACACATAGTCTCGAGTGACGGCCGACGGATTGCCCTTACCGTCGTCGAAGAGCGGGCGAACACCGGAAAAACTGTGCAGCACGTCGGAGCGGCGAAGCTTCTCCTTGAAGTAGCGGTTGACCGCCTTCAGGAGATAGCCGATCTCCGACTCATCGGCCGCGGCGTCCTCGGCCCGGCCTTCATAGGCGATATCCGTCGTACCGATCAACGCCTTGTCGCCCTCGTAGGGATTGATGAAGATCACGCGCTTGTCGTGGTTTTGAACCAGATAGGCGTTGGCACCCGACCAGAATTTCGGGACGATGATGTGGCTGCCCTTGACGAGCCGGACATTGCGGCTGGAATTGGAGCCGGCAACACGGTTGATGATGTCGGTAACCCAAGGGCCAGCGCAATTGACGAGACATTTGGCGCGGAAGGTCCGCACCTCGCCGCTCCTGGTACTCTTCGTTGTGATCGTCCAGTGACCATTTTCGCGGCGCGCCGAGACCGCCGGCGAGCGGGTAAGCACCAGCGCTCCCTGCTCGGCGGCGCCGACCGCGTTCAACGTGACGAGACGGGCATCGTCCACCCAGCAATCGGAATACTCGAATCCACGGGTGAACTGATCGAGGATTGGCGTTCCCTCGGGATCACGCAATAGATTGAGCGTGCGCGTGCCGGGCAGCTTCTTACGACCGCCAAGATGGTCATAGAGGAAGAGACCAAGCCTGACGAGCCAGGCTGGGCGATCTTCGGGACTGTGCGGCAGGACGAAGCGCATCGGCCAGATGATGTGCGGGGCGGCATTTAGCAGCACCTCGCGTTCGATTAGCGCCTCGCGCACGAGACGAAACTCGTAATATTCCAGATAGCGAAGTCCGCCATGGACGAGTTTGCCCGAGCGCGATGACGTGCCCTGCGCCAAGTCGTCCTTCTCGCAGAGCGCGACCTTCAGGCCCCGGCCAGCCGCGTCACGGGCGATTCCAGCACCGTTGATGCCGCCGCCGATGACGAAAAGGTCGAGGATTTCGGGTTGGGTCATGTCATCCTCCCTCGGATGCTGCTGCATCGACGATCTAAGCGACTGGCTGCATTGCCGCGGCTCTGGCCAATGTTTGCCAGGCGGCGGGCATTGCCTTTCGGATATCGGCATAGGCGGAAAACAGGAGATCGAAGCGCGCCGCCTCGGCCGCGACCGGCTGCTCGGCTTCACCGAGAAGTGGCGTCACCCATTCGGCGATGCAGTCGTCCATGGTCGGGTAGGCGCCGATCGCAACGGCTGCCATCATGGCGGCACCGGCCGCTCCCGTCTCTTCGCGGCGAGACAGACGAATCGGCGCGTTGATGGAGGCACTGAGCGAGCGGCGCAGCGCACCGGAGCGAACGGCGCCGCCGGTGATGCGCAATTCTTGCGGCACGTCGCCCATTGCGGCGTAGCAGTCACGTGTGGCAAGCGCCAGGCCTTCGACGACAGCACGGACCAGATCGGGAAATCCGTGACGCACCGACAGACCGGAGAATCCGGCACGCGCCTGCGCGTTGACGAAGGGGCCGCGCTCTCCGGCCTCCGAAATATAGGGATGGTAGAGCACGGCGCCGGGTTGGCTTTCGAAGAACCAGCGATCGATCCTCCCCACAAGATCGGCATGGTTGGCAGGCTTTCCGGCCTCGGCCATCAGATAGCCAGCCATATCCAGCAGCCAGTCGATATTGATCGTCGAGCCCATATTGGTTTGCACCTGCGTCACGGTGCCGGGAATCGGCAGGGCGATGACATAGCCGGTGCCCTCGCGGTTGAGATGAACATCGGCGACAGGTTTGGCGCGCAGATGCACGCCGGTCGAGCCGATCGTCGAGCAGGCTGCATTGCGACCGCCGCTTCGCACACCCGCGCCGAGCGCCGTCATCACCATGTCCACATAACCGAGGCTGACGGGCGTGCCGGCGCGAAGCCCGCATGCATTTGCCGCCTCTGAGCTCAGCGGATGGGTGGTCTCAGATCCGTCGAGGATGTCGGGAAGCAGTGCGCGGCGATGCGTCAGGCCAAGCGCATCGATGGCAACAGGCGAATAGCGGCGCGTGCGGAAATTGCCGAATGTGAAGCTTGCCTCCGACGGGTCGGTTGCCCTTACACCAGTGAAGTTGAGATAGAGCCAATCCTTGCAGTGCAACGCCGCCTCCGCCAGGTCGAGAAGCTCTGGCATCACACGGTCCATGTGGGCGAGTTGGGCGCCCTGCTGGCAGGTATTGAGGCCGGTGCCGGTCGCTTCGAAACGCGCCCGGTTTGCCTGTCCGGCGGCAAGTGAAACGACCGTCGGGGCAGCGCGCGCATCGAGCCACAGCCAGGCGTCGGCGACCGGCCGGTCGCTGGAACCGACGAGCCAGGTACCGTCCCCCTGCCCCGTCACGGAAATGGCGACGGTGCGTCCTGCAAGATCCTCGACTTTTTCTCCGAGGCCGTGAAGGGCCGCGATGCAATCTTTCCAGGTCTGGTCAGGCGATTGCGTGGCCGAGCCATCAGCGCCGCTCACATATTTGTTGCGAACGGAGGCGGCCGCAATCTGATGACCGGTCAGATCGAAGGCGACCGCCTTGATGACCGATGTGCCGGCATCTATGCCGATGATGAGCTTTTGACCGGATTGCATCTCAGACTACCAACCGTCCTGTTCGAGCGTCACGAGGGGCGAGGCGGCCGCACGTCGATGTCATGTTCCTATCCTCCAGCTCGCCACGGGCAACAACGGGCGCATGTGATCAACCCTAAAGCGGCAAGGAAGCCATACTCCAGCCTGGCGATGTGCCGACCGGCTCCTCTTTGAAAACCATCCCGTTGACAGATAACACAAAGATATCATTTCGCCAGTAAGATTTTTCTTATGTTGAATTTTTTTTCATGTAAAATGATTGTGGTGGTTAGGCTGCGTAACGCCAGTCCCTTACCCGCATCGATGAACGGCACAACCTGCGTCGACCAGCAGGCGTTACCGAATTTTGCTTTAATTCCAATAGGTTTGACGACGCTTCAGTGGATAGTTCGCAGGCTATGTGACGCTCTCCGCTGTGATTGATACTTCCTTGAATCTCCTGTGTCGAGACCTGCCACGTGACGCATGAACCGCCAGAAGTGCGAAATCCCAGTTGACAGATACTGAAATTGATAACATGATTTTTGGCGTAAATACCATTTAGCTAACGCAGCTGGTCGTTCTGGCTGCAATCACGGTCCGGCGATTGGAGGAGACTGACGCCGCTCCGGTAGGAGGAGGTTTGGATGTGCTTGTTTGTCGTCGACGCGCTTCGATGCCCGGCCGCGTTCGGCATTCCCATGCGGGGCTCGAGACAACGGGTCGTCTTCGATGCCGCCACCGGAGCGTCTTCCGCAGCTTTTCCTCCTTCGAGATAAACCGATGAGCCGCAGAGGTCGTCAGTCATGAGTGCACAAACCGCCCCAACAGTATCGGCGTCCGGGAAAGGTAGCCTGAAGATTATTCTCGGTGCCGCTGCGGCACTGGCCGTCGTCGGCGGAATCGCCCTCGACACCAAAGTCGTCAGGATCGGCTCGGAAAGCGATGTCAGGCAGCAGGCCTTCTCGCCGGAGACCTTCGGCGCCGAGCAGTTTCCGAAGATCAAGGCGGATATCGAAAAACGCGCTACTGCCGCAAACGATCTGGCAGCAGCGATCGCGGCCGACAAGAAGGCGGCCGGAGAGAAGTACGGCGTCGCGACAAGCACCGGCCCGGTCATGGCGGTCACTCTGACCGGCACGTTTGGCGCGCGCAAATCCAATACCAGCGAAATGAAGATCGACGGCATGCCTCCCGAGACGGTGGTCCGTGTCCAGACCGGTCCTGCGGTCAACGGCACGGACCTCCGCGATGCTACAGGTACGATCGAATTCGGTCAGTTCACCAATCAGATCCAGTATCAGGATGCCGGCTCGGCTATCAATAACGAGATGAAGAAAGCCGTGTTCGCGGGGCTTGATCCGGACCAGCTTGAAGGCAAGACGGCAACTGTTGTCGGCGTCTTCAAACTCATCAACCCGAAAAACTGGCTCGTAACGCCAGTCAAGGTCGACGTCAAATGAGCGAGCCGAGCTCCACATTCGAGGTCCCAGGCGAGGTCGTGCTGGCCGCCCGCAATGTCGCCAAATCCTATGGCAGCGTGCATGCCCTCAAGGGCGTGAATTTTGATATTCATCGCGGCCAGATTACCACTTTGTTCGGCGAGAATGGCGCGGGCAAATCGACGCTGATGAAGATCCTTTCGGGGGTCGTTCAGCCGACGTCGGGCGAGATCATTCTCGACGGCAACCCAATAAGCTTCAACTCTTCGACCCATGCCCGCGAATGCGGCATCTCGATCATTCACCAGGAACTCAGTCTCGCTCCCAATCTCAGCGTGCGCGACAACATCTTCATGGGCCGCGAGATCATCAAGGGCGGTGTGGTCGATTTCGCGGAAGAAGAGCGCCAGACGCGCGTTTTGATGGAAGAACTCGAAGAGGAGATCGATCCCCTGACGAAGGTGGAGGACCTGCGCCTCGGCCAGCAGCAGATTGTCGAAATCGCAAGAGCGCTTTCCGTCAATTCGCGGATCCTGATCATGGATGAGCCGACCTCGGCGCTCAGCGCCGCAGAAGTCGAGGTGCTTTTCAAAGTCATCCAAGATCTGACTGATCGTGGCGTATCGATCGTCTACATCTCACATCACCTTGAGGAAGCGCTGCAGATCACTGACCATGCCGTCGTCTTGCGCGATGGCATCATGACGGCCTACGCACAACGCAGGGACATCGACCTCGAATGGATTGTCCGCAATATGGTGGGCGACAACTTCGACCTCGGCAGTCCGCCCGAAGGTTACGAAATCGGCAAGCCCGTGCTGTCGATCGACCACCTGACTGTTCCTGGCCCCTCCGGGTCGGCCTTCAATTCGGTCGACCGTCTGTCGCTCGAGGTGCGCGCAGGTGAGGTCGTCTGCATTTACGGCCTGATGGGGGCCGGACGCACCGAACTCCTGGAATGCGCGGCCGGACGATTGCGCCCAAGCAGCGGCACGATCCGGCTTGAGAGCCAGAATATCGGACATTTGAGCATCGCCGGACGCATTGCAGGCGGCCTCGTGCTGGTGCCCGAGGATCGCCAACGCGACGGACTCGTGCAGACAATGACGGTCGGCTCCAACCTGTCACTCGCCAGCATCGGCGCCTTTACAAAGGGGCTGTTCACATCCGGCCGTCGCGAACGCGAGCTTGTCGATGCCTCCATTCGCAAAGTCCGCGTCAAGACCGATGGAGGAGAGGCTGCCATTGGCTCGCTGTCCGGCGGCAATCAGCAGAAGGTGGTCATCGGCAAGATGCTGGCGACTAACCCGAAAGTCATTCTTCTCGACGAGCCGAGCCGCGGCATCGACGTCGGCGCCAAGGCGGAAGTCTTCAAGCTGCTGGCCGAACGCGCCCGGCAGGGCCTCGCAGTCGTCTATTCGACTTCAGAGGTGAACGAATGCCTGAGCATAGCGCATCGCATCATCGTCATGCATCGCGGCCGGATCTCGGCTGAATTCGGCGCTGACGTCACCAAGGAAAAGATCATGGCCGCCTCAGGCGAAGCCGTGGTCGCGCACTAGCCAGGACATATGGAGCACTGATCATGTCAGTCACGAACATCACCGAAAAGAAGTCAGTGTCGCATGGGCAGAAGCGCAACACCAACCTCGTGCGGCTGATCCTGGAGGGCCGCGCCTTCTTCGCGCTGATCGTCATCATCGCAGTCTTCTCGTTCCTGTCTCCCTATTACTTCAGCCTGAGCAACTTCCTGACCATGGCTTCGCATGTTGCCATCTTCGGCATCCTGGCGATCGGGATGTTGTTGGTGATCCTGAACGGCGGCATCGATCTTTCGGTGGGCTCGACGCTCGGGCTTGCAGGATGCATTGCCGGCTTCCTCATGCAAGGCGTGACGCTCAGTTCGTTCGGCGTCATCCTCTATCCGCCTGTCTGGGCCGTGGTGGTCATTACCTGCTTTCTCGGCGCTGTCGTGGGCGCGGTTAATGGCGTGCTAGTCGCCTATTTGAAGGTCCCAGCCTTCGTCGCGTCGCTTGGTGTGCTCTATGTCGCCCGCGGTATCGCGCTCCTGATGACCAACGGCCTGACCTATAACAATCTTGGTGGCCGTCCCGAACTTGGCAATACCGGCTTCGACTGGCTTGGCTTTAACCGTCTCGCCGGCATTCCGATCGGCGTCATCGTGCTTGCGGTGCTTGCGATCATCTGCGGCATCGTTCTCAGCCGCACCGCGTTTGGTCGCTGGCTCTATGCGTCCGGCGGCAATGAACGGGCGGCCGATCTTTCCGGCGTGCCGGTCAAGCGAGTGAAGATCATCGTCTACGTGCTCTCGGGCGTATGCGCTGCAATTGCCGGCCTGGTCCTATCGTCGCAGCTGACCTCGGCCGGCCCGACAGCAGGCACGACCTACGAACTGACTGCGATCGCAGCCGTCGTCATCGGGGGCGCCGCCTTGACCGGCGGGCGCGGAACTGTGCGCGGTACGATGCTTGGCGCCTTCGTGATTGGCTTCCTCTCTGATGGTCTCGTCATCATCGGTGTGTCGGCTTATTGGCAGACCGTCTTTACAGGCGCCGTCATCGTTCTCGCAGTCCTAATGAACAGCATCCAATACGGGCGTCGGACGAAATCGTCCTGATGCCGCAGCAGCACTTCTCCGCGATGGCAATGGAAGATCCCGATGCAATCGTGGAAAGCACCGCCGGCTTCCGGCAGTACCTGAACTCACAATGGGAGAGAGACTATGTTTAAAAAAGGCATGCGCATCCTTCTGGCGGCCGCCGCTGTCGCGCCGATTCTCGTAACCTCAGCCTGGGCAGCGGGGCAGATGACGATCATCGTCAACGACCCGTCCAACCCCTACTGGCTGACCGAAGGCAATGTTGCAAAGGCAACCGCCGAAAAGCTCGGCTACACCGCTTCGGTCAGCGCGCACAAGGGCGACACCAATACCGAAAGCAATCTGATCGACACCGCCATCACCAACAAGTCGGTGGCCATCATTCTCGATCCGGCCAACGCTGACGGTTCCATCGGCGCGGTCAAGAAGGCCGTTGCCGCCGGTATCCCGGTCATTCTCGTCAATGCCGAGATCAACCAGGAAGGCTTTGCCAAGGCCCAGCTCGTCTCGAACAACGCGCAGGGTGCCGCAATCGGCGCCCAACAGTGGGTTGAAGCGGTCGGCGACAAGGGCAAGTATGCCGAACTCTTCGGCGCACCCTCGGACAATAATGCCGCCACGCGCTCCAATGGCTATGAGACAGTTTTGACCCAGTATCCCGATCTCCAGAAGGTCGCAAAGGAAGTCGCCAACTGGGACCGCACCCAGGGTCACAACAAGATGCAGTCCATGCTCCAGGCCAATCCCGACATTACCGGAGTGATCTCCGGCAATGACGAAATGGCGCTCGGCGCGATCGCGGCACTCAAGGAAGCTGGCAAGCTTGCCAACGTCAAGGTCGGTGGCTTCGACGGCTCTCCAGATGCGGTTGCCGCAATCAAGGCGGGCGAACTGCAATATACCGTCCTGCAACCTGTTGCAGTCTTCTCGGCGGAAGCCGTCAAGCAGGCCGACAGCGTCATCAAGACCGGCAGCACGGGTGCCAAAAGTGAGAAACAGCTCTTCGATTGCTTGCTGATCACCAAGGACAATGTAGACAAGTACACCGGCCCCTTCGTGCTGGAACAGTAATTGATAACGGAGGGCGCCCGCAGGACGCCCTCCCGCACTTCCGACGGACAAAATCGCTTTCGCCTTCTTTGCCTTGGCATGGCAATCACTATACGAAGCTGGGGCAGAATTCAGCGACAAGGGTGACCCGTGACACAGAAGATTAATCAGGGCGATGAACTGTTGGATCAGCTGACCAGCGACAGCCGCCAGACGCGCCAGGTTGCGCGGCGGCGGATGATTGCCGAGGCCGTCATGAGCGAAGGCTCGATGCGCATAGAAGATCTGACTGACCGCTTTGGCATCAGCCTGATGACGGCCCATCGCGACGTGGATGAACTCGTCAGCCGCGGGCTCTTCAGGAAGACACGCGGCATTGTCACGGCGGCAGCCACAAATCTGATCGAGTCCAGTGACGTCTATCGCTCCAGCCGGCAATCGGCAGAGAAGAAGGCGATCGCCGAGGCTGCTATGCAATTCGTTGAACCGGGACAGGCAATCTTCTTCGACGATTCCACGACCGTCCTGCAGATGGCCCCGCATCTCTCGTCGAAAGTGCCGATCACCGCCATTACCAATTCGCTGACGCTGATGAATGCATTGACCGGCATGCACGATGTCACGCTGCTTGCGCTCGGTGGGCAATATTACAACTGGTGCAACGCCTTCATGGGCCGCATGACGATCAATGAGATCAGGGCGTTGAGGGCTGATGTTTTCTTCATTTCGATGTCCGCGATCAATGAAGGGATCGTGCTTCATCAGTCGCCCGAGACCGTCGACACCAAGCGCGCCATGTTCGACTGCTCCGTCAAGCGGATCCTGCTTGCCGATCATACGAAATTCGACCGACGCGCACTCCACAGCTTCGCTGCACTCGATGAATTCGACGTCGTCATCGTCGATGACAGGACGCCTGCCGTCCAAATCGACCGAATGCGGTCAAAAGATATCAACGTCGTCGTTGCCAGGGCCGGCAGCGGACGCGTGTAACCGGATCGTCCGGTGGCGATAGAAAGGTGAATATGCATGCCGAGCCTTCTCGGGATCGATAGCGGCCTGACTGTCACGAAGGCCGTCGTCTTCGATATTGACGGTACGGTCATCTCCGTAGCAAGGCGGCGCGTGAGTCAGCGCATCCCGAAGCCCCATTTCGTGGAACGGGACATGGACGGGTTGTGGAGCGCAACGGCCGAAGCGATCCGGGAAGCGCTTGCTCTCAGCGGCAGGCCGGCAAGCGATATTCTGGCCGTGGCGGCAACAGCCCATGGCGACGGGATCTACCTGGTTGACGAAGGCTTGCGGCCGCTCGGCCACGGTATCGTATCGCTCGACAGCCGCGCTGGCGATATCGTTGACCTGTGGACGACAAACGGGGTTGCAGAGAAGGCAATGACGCTTACCGGCCAAGCTCCGCATGTCTCCGCGCCCTCGGCGCTGCTCGCCTTTATACGTGACCATGAGCCAGAACGCTTTTCGCATATCGGCCACATCATGAGTTGCAAGGATTGGCTGCGTTTTTGCCTTACCGGCTCTGCCGGTACGGACCGCACCGAAGCCAGTACGTCCTTTGTCGATGTCGAGACGCAAGGTTACAGCGAGGAAGCTCTCCATCTCTTCGGCCTGGAGGCCTTGTCCGACGCGCTGCTGCCAGCTGCGCGCTCCGACGAGATCGTCGGGCGAGTGACGAGCGAGGCGGCGCGTCTGACCGGACTCGTCGAGGGTACGCCCGTGGCTGCCGGGCTTCACGATGTCGTAGCCTCTGCTCTTGGTGCGGGTGGTTATGCCGAGGGAGTGGTTGCGATTGTCGCCGGAACCTATTCGATCAATGAGACACTGATATCAAAGGCACGCGTCGACCGGCGCTGGTTCTGCCGCAACGCGATCGCGCCGGGTATCTGGAACGCAATGTCAATTTCACCGGCTTCCAGCGCCAATTATGAATGGTTCATCGAAAAGCTCTGTGCCGCCGATTGGGCTCGCTGCGAGGTCGAGGGCATATCGATTCACGCACTTCTGGCTTCGGAGATCGACGCAGCATTGACACGGCCCTCGCCCCTCCTCTTCCATCCCTATCTCTACGGCTCACCCTACGGCGCATCGGCAAGCGGAAGCTTCTTCGGGCTCGGCGGCTGGCATGATCGCGGCGACATGCTGCGCGCGGTGCTCGAGGGCATCGCCTTCAATCACCGCATTCATGTCGATGCCTTGCGCGAAGGCTTCGCCTTCACGGAGGCAAGGCTTTCAGGAGGCATCTCGCGCAACCCTGCTGTGGTACAGATGTTTGCCGACGTACTTGCCATGCCGGTGACCGTGACCGGCACCGACGAGGCGGCCGCCTGGGGTGCCGCGCTTTGCGCGGGCGTCGGCGCGGGTATTTATCACGACCTCCAGAGCACATCGAATAGGCGGGAGCCCGGTATCACCTGCCGGCCGGATCCGGGTCGCAGCAGCGATTATGAAAAACGCTACCGGCTGTTCATCGAGATTGCCGAAACAATGAAGCCACTCTGGCCGAAGATCGCCGGCCTTGCGGACGAAAGCGCGGTCCATCCCGCACAGTAGGACGACAGCATCATGAACACCCCGCTCCAAGGCAGTCCAACGACCGGCGCGACAAACATCGACGTTCTCATTCTGGGCGCAGGCATTAATGGGGCCGGCTTGTTCCGCGAGCTTGCGCTGCAAGGCGTCGGCTGCATGATCATCGACAAAGCGGATTTCGGATCGGGAACCAGTGCCGCACCGTCGCGCCTCATCCATGGCGGATTGAAATATCTTGAAACGGGCGAATTCGGACTCGTCGCCCAATCAACTCTTGAGCGCAACCTGCTTTTGAAAAATGCGCCGCATTGCGTCGAGGCGTTGCCCACATTCATTCCGATCTTTTCCTGGACGCGTGGCATCTGGGCGGCATTGAGGACGCTCGCAGGTTCCAAGACAGCACCGCGCAGCCGTGGCGCCCTGCTCATCAAGATCGGCCTTTCGCTCTATGATTACTTCGGCTCGCGCAACCGTGTCATGCCGCACCACCGGTTCCTCCTGAAAAGCAAGGCGCGGCAGGAAATCCGCCATATCACGCCGGCAATTGTTGCAGGCGGCATCTATTATGATGCCAAGATCAGCCGGCCCGAACGCCTCGTCTATGAGCTTGTCAGGGATGGCCTGGACGCAAATCCTCTCTGTGTGGCGGAAAATTACGCGAAAATGACGAGCGCCCGTGACGGGTGCCTGCGTTTTCGTAAGCACGATGGAGTAGAATTTGCGGTTCGACCGAGGCTCGTGGTCAATGCCGCCGGCCCGTGGATCGATCATGTCAACGAACGCCTCGGCGCGCCCTCGCGTCTGATCGGTGGCACAAAGGGCTCCCATATTCTCATCGATCATCCGGAACTGGTGCGCAGCCTCAACGGCCATATGATCTATTTCGAAGCCGACGACGGCCGCATCTGCCTGGTTTACGGCTATCTGGGACTGGCACTGGTCGGCTCAACGGATATCCCGAGCACCGATCCCGAAAATGTGCGTTGTGAGGAGCCGGAAATAGACTATTTCCTGCAGAGTCTGCGTTCGATACTTCCGGCATTGCGCTTCGATCGCGACCAGATCGTCTATACCTATAGCGGCATTCGCCCGCTTCCCGCATCTGACGGGACTGCACCCGGCCTGATCAGCCGCGATCATTCCGCACCGGTGATCGAGCCAGACGAATCGCGGCCATTTGCCATCATGTCGCTCGTTGGCGGCAAGTGGACGACATTCCGCGGCTTTGCTGAGGAGGCTGCGGACGTGGTGCTCTCACGGCTGCAGCACACACGCAAACAGTCGACCCGCTATCTTCCGATCGGCGGCGGAAAAGCCTATCCGGTTGACGCGAACGCGAAACGCGTCCTCATCGACCGGATCGCAAAGTTCGGCGGCATCACCAACGCGCGGGCGCAGGAACTGGTCGATCGCTACGGGACAACGGCCGAGGCGGTGGCGACATTCCGATCGGACTACTCGGATGAACGCAGGATCTCAGGATCGCAGACCTATAGTTTCCGCGAATTTGAATGGATCGCCCGCAAGGAGCTGGTGGTTCACCTCGCAGATATCGTCCTGAGGCGCTCGACGATTGCGATCGAGGGACGGCTGATTGAGGAGGGCCTCAAAGAGATTGCCGAAGTTGCCGCGAAGCCCCTCGGATGGGAGGGCCCGCGTATTAACCGGGAGATCGACGAGGTTATTTCCCTTCTCGCTACCTTTCACCATCAGACAATCAAAGCCGGGACGGTGGAGATCGAGTGTCATGAAAGATAATTCGCTCACCTTCTGATCGCTATCTTGCAGGAGATCAGGCTTCTCAAGGAAAACGGTCTGGTCAACTGCTCATTTTCAAGAAATTGGCGGCGAGGGCCAGCCCTATTCGACGGCGCTGCGGATTGTGCGGGAATTCGCCAAGGTCGGCTGGTCGCTCAGGCATCTTTACGGCTATCATTTCAGTCCGCTGCAGAATGCGCTGGTGGCAGGCGCGGGTCCGCGCTCGCGGCATATCCTGCGGCGCTCGGCCGCCGGGCGCTGGTTCTGGGGCAATACCACGAGCAGCTTCCCCAAGAGCCCGTTCGGGAAACGAGATGCGGGGGCGTCGTCCTCACGCCTTTCCGATGAGCCTTGAATCAAGCGCCAATACGGGGAACTCTGCATGCAGGTGCTCTGTAGAGATAAGCCGAACTCAAGCTTCCATTGAGTCCGGCTTTGATTAGAGTAATTGTCGAAGGTTAGGTGCGAACGGTGCGGAAAGCGGCCCGCAGCTCCTCGCAGAACACTTCGGTCTGCTCCCAGGCGGCGAAGTGGCCGCCCTTGGCCAGCTTGTTGAAGTGGATCAGGTTCGGATAAGCCTTTTCGGTCCAGCTTCGAGGCGCCGCATAAATCTCGTCGGGAAAGACGCTGACCGCCACCGGTATCTTGACGTTCTTCGGTTGAAAGAACGCAAGCTTGTTCTCCCAGTACAGCCGCGCCGAGGAAACCGCGGTGTTCGTCAGCCAGTAGAGGGTCACGTTGTCGAGGATATCATCACGACTGAGGCCCTCCGTCTTTCCGTCGAAAATCCGCGCGATGAGCTCGTAGCTGCGGATATCATGGTCGATCATCCAGGCGGCGAGCCCGACCGGAGAGTCCGCGATGGCGATCAGCGTCTGGGGCCGGTTTGCCATCTCGATCGCATATCCGAGACCATGGGTGTAGAAGTCGTCGAGCTGATCGTAGGCATGCGACTCGTCCGGCGACAATCCCTCCGGTTTCTTGCCGCCGGGCTGCAGAGCCGCGGCAATGTCATCCGGTACGGTTGCCGGCATGTTGACATGGATGCCGAGAAGTTCGGGCGGGGCGATCAGTGCCATCTGCTCGGTCACGGCATCGCCCCAGTCGCCGCCCTGCGCCACGTATCTGGTGTAGCCGAGACGTTTCATCAGCTCTATCCATGCATGCGCAATGCGGATCGGGTCCCAGCCCTTTTCGGTCGGCTTGCCCGAGAATCCGTAACCTGGAATCGACGGGATGACGACGTCGAAAGCATCGGATACCGTGCCGCCATGTGCTGTCGGATCCGTCAGAGGTTCGATGATCTTGATCTGCTCGATGATCGAGCCCGGCCATCCGTGCGTTACGATGATCGGCAGAGCGCCGGCGTGCTTCGACTTGACGTGGATGAAATGGATATCGACGCCGTCGATCTTCGTGATGAACTGGGGCAACCCGTTGAGCCTGGCTTCGATTTTTCGCCAGTCGTGGTTCTCCACCCAGTATTCCGCCAGCTTCTCGATGGTTGCGGATTGAACGCCCTGCGAACTGTCATCGACGATTTCTCGTTCAGGAAAGCGCGTTGCCGCAATCCGGCGGCGGAGATCTGCAAGCTGCTCTTCGCTTGCCTTGAATTTGAAGGGGCGGATTTCTTCGCTGCCGCTATCGGCGAATGCTATCGAGTGCGGCAAGACGCTGAGTGCGCCGGCGACAGCGGCGCCGGCCAGAAGGTTTCTGCGGGTAACGAGATTTTCGGTAGACGACATGGCGATCTCCTGTGACGATGTGGCACTTCGGAGAGCTTTCCACTTGCTGCGGCCTCAATCTATTGCACCAAGGTGTCGGCGATACCTTTGGCTGGGTCTCTTTACCTGAACGGAAAATCCTAGGATGACTGCGCAGGCATGGAGTCTGCGGAGTTGAGGAATGGATCGCATCGACGCAATGAAGGTCTTCGTCACGGCCGTGGAAGAAGGAAGCCTGGCGGGCGCGGCGCGCAAGCTCAAGCGTTCGCCAACCGCAATCAGCCGCGCGCTTGGCTTGCTTGAACAGCATGTCGGCGTCGAGTTGCTGCACCGCACGACCAGAAGCCTGAGGCTCAGCGAAGCGGGGCAGCGATATGTCGAGGCATGCCGCCGGGTCCTCATCGACCTAGAGGAGGCAGATATCATCGCCGGCGCCGAACGCTCGTCTCCCCGCGGCGTCCTGACGATCTCGGCCCCGCCAATCCTTGGGGAGGAAGTTCTTCGGCCGGTCCTCGACAGCTTCTTAAAGAGACATCCGACTGTCTCGGTCCGGCTTCTGATGCTCGACAGATTCGTCAATCTGATCGACGAGGGTGTCGACATCGCGCTGAGGATCGGAAACCTCACGGACTCCACGCATATTTCTACGCGCGTCGGCGGCGATGTCAGGCGGGTGGTCGTGGCTTCGGGTGAGTACCTGGCGGATAATCCCGCGATAGCGGAGCCTTCAGACCTTTCAGGCCACCACATCATCGCATTCTCGAATTTCGGTCTTGAATCCTGGAGCTTTAGCCCGGCCGCTGGGGGAACCATCCCAAGGACAGTGCATTTCACGCCGCGCTACGTCGTCAACAGCGTCCGCGCCGCAGCTGCTTCCGCCGCGGCGGGAATAGGGGTCACAAGGCTCTACTCCTATCACGTAGCGGAATACGTCCGGGATGGCCGCCTGCAGATCGTGCTTGAGGATTACGAACCCCCGGCCCTGCCGGTGCATCTTCTCTCGCCGCAAGGCCGAACAGCTGTTCCAAAGGTGCGCGCCTTCATGGATTTCGCCGTCCCTAAACTGAGGCTGGATTTAGGACGTATCGCATCCGAGGCTGGCTCTACAAATTGATTATGCCGAAAATCGGTTGAGTGTCAGCCTATCGTCGGCAATTCTCCCGGTGAATGATTGCTTCTAAATAAGTCCTACCGACGCCAGAGGGCGTGGGCGCGGCCTGACAGATGGCCGAGCACTTGAAAGGATGCAAATCATGAGCAGTCAACAGAAGGTCGCCATCATCACCGGTGCCTCACAAGGCATCGGAGAGGCTCTGGTCAAGGCTTACCGGGATCGCGGCTACAACGTCGTCGCCACGTCGCGGTCGATCGAGCAAAATTCGGACACCGGGGTGCACGCCGTTGCTGGCGACATCGCGAAAGCGGAAACGGCCGAGCGCGTGGTGCGGGAAGCCATTGATCGCTTCGGCCGAATTGACGCACTCGTCAACAATGCCGGCGTATTCGTTGCCAAGCCCTTTGTCGACTTCACGCAGGAAGATTTCGATTTGAACTTCGGCGTCAATATTTCGGGCTTCTTCCATATCACCCAGCGGGCTGCAAAAGTGATGCTGCAACAGGGCTCAGGGCACATCGTCAATATCACGACCAGCCTCGTGAACCAGCCGATAGCAGGAGTGCCCGCGGCACTTGCATCGCTGACGAAGGGCGGCTTGAACTCGGTGACGCAGGAACTGGCGATCGAGTTTGCCAAGACGGGCGTTCGGGTGAACGCTGTATCGCCTGGCATCATCAAGACGCCGATGCACGCGCCGGAAACCCATGAGGCAATGTCTGCCCTTCATCCGGTCGGCCGGATGGGCGAGATCGGCGATATCGTCGACGCTGTGATCTACCTCGAAGGCGCACAGTTCGTCACGGGCGAAATCCTTCACGTCGACGGCGGGCAGAACGCGGGCCGCTGGTAAGCGTTGCGACGCCAGCCCGAGGAGGTGACGCTCCTATCCACCTCTTCCGGGGGGCCTGCAAGCAAGCAGGCCCCCTTCGCCGAATGAACGGAATTACAGAAGTCGAAAGGAATGATCATGCCAATCGTCACAGTACAGGTAACTCGGGAGGGAACCACGCCTGATCGGTCGTCGGTGACAGCCGAGGAGAAGGCGCGCATCATTGCGGGCGTCAGTCAGGTGATGCTCGACGTGCTGAACAAACCGCTGGAGTCGACTTATGTCGTGATCGAGGAAATCGATCTCGACAACTGGGGCTGGGGTGGCCTACCGACCGCAGATTACCGCAGGATCCTTGCGGATAAACCTCCGGCCGGCTGAACCCGTCAGGTCGGAAGCGCAGCGCCGGATTGCTCTGCGGCCATGTATTGCGCATACCAATCCGGCCAATTCTCGTCGTGCTTGCCTCCGGTACGCGTCTCATGGTCGCCATGGGCCGCAGCGGCACGACGAAGGGCGCCGGCGAGATCATTGACAGAGGCGAATGCCGCACCGTTTCCATCAATCCGGCCAGGCAGTCGCGTCGTGACTTCCTGAAAGACCCAGCCGTTTCCATCCGGATCGCTGAACGAGGCAAAAGAACCATAGCTGGCACGTGTGGGATGGGGACCGGCCCGTCTTTCTTCGCTGCCACGGTGGTGAAAGACGCCGCCGGCGTCATGGAACACACCGCTCATTTCGGCGCCTCGAGAGGCCAATGCGGCATGAGCCATTTCGATGTCGGATACGATGAGATGAAGCCCCTGCGCTGACCCCGGCAGGGCCGAGGTGATCTTCGATCCGAAGATCACCGAGCATGGAGATCCAGGCGGCGTCACCTGTACGACGCGGAACCCGTCCGAGCCGGGAACATCCGCATCGAGCCGCCAGCCAAGCCCGGTATAAAATGCCTTGGCACGGTCGACGTCTGAGACGGGAATGACAACGACTTCGAGCTTCATGTCGATGTCGCTCAAGGCGGCAGCTCTTGGATTCATTGCGTCATCAATGGTCATTTCGATCTCCTGTTGTGAATTTGCATGCGGTCCTTGCCGCCATGTCGGAGACGATGCGCTTGCGTGGGGGCAACTGTCCATTGTGCCAAGGTGTCGGTCGCCCAAGGGTCAGACGACCATCCAAAGGTAGCGCCGATACCATCGTGCAATAGCGCTCGCCAATGCCATGATCCCAACTAGGGGACCAGCTCCGGTCACGGCAGAGCCCATTGCCTCGCCTGCGACATCCGGTGCTGAAACACGCCATCCCGCTCCAGGGCAGACCCAGCCGGCATGCCGGCTCCGTTCGGGAGGCAACCGTTTTTCGGAAAGCAAAGAAGGAGAAAGTTCATGGCAATTTCAGACAAAGGCACGGCGCTGATCACGGGTGGCTCTTCGGGGTTGGGTGCTATCTATGCCGACAGGCTGGCCCGCCGCGGTTACGACCTCATCCTTGTGGCTCGCAGCGAGGATGCGCTGGCCAAGGTGGCAAAGAGCGTGTCGGCGTCCACAGGACGGAAAGTTTCGGCCGTGCGCGCAGACCTTGGCCGGAGGGATGACCTCTTACGGGTGGAAGAGACACTTCGGACCGACCCGTCGATCACAATGCTCGTGAACAATGCGGGTGTCGGAGCCGTCGAGCCGCTTCTCATGTCGGACGTGGAGGCGATGGAGCAAATGATAAATCTGAACGTCACGGCGCTCACCCGCTTGGTTTACGCAGTCGCACCCGCATTCGTCGCACGCGGCGGCGGGACGATCGTCAACATGGCTTCCGCTCTGGGCATCGCTCCTGAAATCCTAAATGGCGTCTATGGCGCGACGAAAGCGTTCGTGATCGGATTGACGTTCTCGCTGCAGAAGGAGCTTGCCGACAAGAATATCCGAATTCAGGCGGTTCTTCCGGGGGCGGTGGAGACGCCGTTCTGGGATGCGTCCGGCGGTTCATTGGACCGGCTGCCCGACGACATCGTGATGAAGGCGGAGGACGCGGTCGATGCCGCACTTGCCGGACTGGACATCGGCGAGTTGATCACTCTTCCGTCCGTTCCGGACGCCGAAGACTGGAACGCCTATGAAGCGGCGAGGCAGAGACTGATCCCAAATCTGTCCAGGAGCATCCCGGCAGCGCGTTACAAAGTGCCGGCGATGGCTTCGTAGCGACGGCACCGGGCGCTGGGCCATTCATCAAAAAACATCCGGCGAGCGGTGGAAACGCTCGCCGGATGGTTTCTGACATTCGGTTTGGTTACGCTTCCTCGGTCAACGAGAGAGCAGCGACGACTTCCTTCGTCTCGACGATTGCGCTCGCGTAGTTCGGCAGGTTGACCTCGAGCGCGGCATGCATCATCTCCTGAGAGTAGTCTGCAACGGCGTCCTTCACCACCGTCACGTCGTAGCCCAGCTCTGCGGCATAGCGCACAGTCGCCTCGATGCAGGTGTGGGCGACGAGGCCGATCACGATGATCCTCTGGACCCCATGCCGCTTCAATTCGAGATCGAGGTCGGTATTTGCGAAACCACTTGAGCACCAGTGCTCCGAGGCCACGACTTCGCCGGCCTGCGGCACGAATTCTGCGCGAAACTCGCCACCCCAGGTACCGAATTCGAAACTCCTGCGATGCCACGCCGCGCGCTGGATCGGAGCCACGTATTTCCAGTTCTCGTAGTCGCCGGGCCGGTAGCGGTGGTGCATGGCGTAGAAGACGCGCAGCCTCGCTTGCCGCGCGGCGTTGAGCACTTCGAGCATGTGCGGAACGCAGCCGTTCGCCTCGGCCACCTCTTTGATCCGAGGCCAGATCTTTCCCCCTTCCGAGATAAAGTCGTTATAGGGATCGACAACGAGCAATCCGGTATTGTTCCGGTTGAACGATAGTTGTGTCATCGCAATTCTCCTAGAGGTCAGGCCGCTTTTGTCGATGGACCATTGCGCAAGGCGGCCCGTTCGACGCTTGCCGCAAAAAGCGGTGTTTCACCCTGGTTGTGCGCGATGGACATGGGCTGCCGTTGGGCCCGGAAGACCTCGAAAGGAATGCCCTGCCGATCCAGGAAAGCCATCATTTCGTCGGTCGCGTAGGACCTGACGCGATTAGTGAACTCGCATCGTTGCGCGTCGATTTTCTTCACGCTCAGTTCCCAGGTGACGTGAATGGTAAGCCGGCCGTTCGGCGTGAATACATCCGAATCAGAGTCGAGGATAAGATGGTCCTTTTCGCCGAGGGTCTCGGTGTAGTGCTGCACCATCAGGCTCCCGCCGATCGTTTCGACATTGATCGACATCCGTGTGCCGTCCGGGGCCGTCGTAAAACCTGCGGCGATGTGCGCAGGCGAGCAGAGCTGATACTCCTTCTCCGGCAAAGTGAAGCACCATGTCGGAATGTCTACCTGCTCGATCGGCGCGTTGACAATCGCAGAGAAACTTGAATCGACAATCTGATTTTCGATGCTGTGCATGTGATCTCTCCATAGCTGTTAGTGATGCTGTGCAGGGCAATCGAACCGGCTCGGTATCGCTGTCCGCGGCCGTAGCGCTGCGGGGCAGCGGTTCGGCCTAGTCGTTGCCTAAAGTCTGGGTGTAGTGCCCAAGCCGCGCTTCGATATCGGGGTTGGTCTGCAAACCCATCTCCATCAGGCGGCCGATGTTCTTCTGCGCAACGGGGCGCTGCACCGACGAGATAAAGGCATCCCAGCCGGCCCCGATCTCCGGATCCGACGGCAGGCTGGCGAAATCCACCAGGCGTTTGGTGTCTGCGATTGCCTGGCGATCGAAACCGGAAATCCTTGCGGCAAGAGCGTCGACGAAGGGATCGAGCTTGTCGTCGTCAAAGGAGCGGTTGACGTAGCCGTATTTCTCCGCCAGATCACCGTTGATATCGTCGGAGCCGAGCAAAACTTCCAGCGCTCTGCCGCGCCCCATAAGCCGTGGGAGGCGAGCCATCGGTCCGCCGCCCGGCACGAAACCGGCCCCGACTTCCCACTGCGACAGGATCGCTTTCTCCCGGCTGGCGAAACGCATATCGCTCGCAAGGGCGAGTTCGCTTCCCACTCCCGTCGCCCGGCCGCGGATCAGCGCAATGGAAACGACAGGCGCCTTGCTGATGCGCACCAGCATATCGGGAAGAGGATGGAGACCCGTCCGCCCCGAGGGGAGGCTGGTCGATTCTGCAAGCGGCGGGGTGAAGTTGTAGTGGGTGAGAAAAAAGCCCGGCACGGCGCTGTCGAAGACGACGATCTTCAGCTTCGGATCGGTCTCGATCTCCGCCACGACTTTTTCCATCTGCGGAATGGTTTCAGGACCGAAGATGTTGAAGGGAGGATTGTCGAAAGTGACGCGCCAATAGGCGGGCGACCGCTTGTCGATCCTGATCTGCGGCCGCTCTTTGGCCGACTGAGCTGTGACCTCAGACGCGCGGTCGGATTTCTCCGCGACGAGCGTTTGCCCGGCAAGTGCGGGCGCCGGCAGCATCAGCAGCGCCGCAGCGGCGAGAAACTGCGATGACAGGGTCGCGAATGTGGTCGATTTCTGCATTTTTACGTTCATGACTGGCTCCATGGAAATTGAGCGAAGTGTTCGCTAGGTTTCGATCTCGAGGACGAGTTCGACCTCTATCGGCATTCCAAGCGGCAGGCTTGAAACGCCGAGTACGATGCGAGGTGGAACCCGTGTTTCCCCGAAGATCCGGGAAAGCAGCTCGGAAGCGCCATCGGCGACCTTAGGGTGCTCGCGGAAATCACTGGTGGTTGCGATGTAGACGCCGAGCTTGGCGATCGTCCTGATCCTGTCGAGAGATCCAAGATGCGCTCTGGCGGCCGACAATCCGCTGAGGCACGCCGTTCTCGCGGCGTCGTAACCCTCTTCGACAGAGAGATCTTCACCAAGCCGCCCCAGATATTTCGGCACGTGCCCGACGACGGGGAGCATGCCGCTCAGGAACAGCAGGGGGCCGGCTTGAACCGTCTCGACGTAAGCGCCGAAGGGCGTCGGCGGAGGAGGCAGCACGAGCGCGAGTTCCCGCAGCCGCGCTTCTGCGCTCGGCGTCACCATTTACCGAGATGTGCGCCGTTGTCGACGTGCAGCACCTCCCCGGTGATGTTGGACGATTCCGCGAGATAGACGACACCGTCGACGATTTCCTGGACCGCGGTGATCGTGCCCATGGGCGAGAGAGATTTCAGGAAGTCTTTCGAATCCGTCGCGTGCATCGGCGTGTCGACAATGCCCGGAGAAACGGCATTCACACGAATATTGTCGCCGGCAAATTCGAGCGCCAGGCTTTTGGTGATCGCGTTGAGGCCACCCTTGGTGATCATCGCCAGCGATGCATTCACGCCGGCAATCGGGTGATCGGTCAGGGACGAGGTGATGGTGATGATGCTGCCGCCGGCCTTCTGGCGGAGCATCTGCCGTACGGCCTGTTTGGTGAAATGGAGGAAGCCCTCGACGTTGGTCGCCGACAGACGCCGAAGATCCTCGATGGTGTAGTCGAGAAACGGCTTGGTCAGAAAGATGCCCGCATTGTTGACCAGCACGTCGATTGAGCCGAACTGTTCGAGTGCCGTCAGGGCCACACGCTCTGCCGTCTCAGGGTCGCTGACGTCCCCGTCGATCAGCTCAAGTCGCCCGGCCCGATCGAAGAGGGTCGTTTGGCTGATGCGCCTTGATGTCGCGACGACGTTCCAGCCCTTGTCGAGAAACGTTTTCACGAGGCCCGCACCGATCCCCTGCGAAGCGCCTGTGATGACGACTGTCTTGTGTATACTCATTCCCGTGGCTCCGTTCTGTTTGCGTGCGAGATCCCGTCACCAGGGGATGAACCGGGGCGTCTCATTGGTAGGAAATCCGTTTGAGCGGGCTTGGCCGAAGGGCAGGAATTGATTGTCATGCCGCTCGGTGCAGACTTTCGCGCCAAAGGCACTGGGGAGCTATTGCACCAAGGTGTCGCCGATACCTTTGGATCGGTCGGCGCCGGGAATACCAAGGTGCGATGGACCGGTGATGCGGAGAAGGATATCACCCGCGAGCGTAATGCTTCGAATGGAGTCCGATATGACAGCCTGGCACGACCGTCGAATTCTCGATCTTTTCGGAATTGAACTTCCCATCATTCAGGCACCCATGGCCGGTTCGACCACGGTCGACATGGTGATCGCGACCTGCAGGGCTGGTGGTCTCGGCTCGCTGCCGAGCGCGCAATATTCCGTCGAGCAGCTGCGGGAGGCGCTTCGGCGCATCAATGAAGAGACGGCTGCTCCCATCAACGTGAACTTCTTCAGCCATACGACGCCGGCGGACGATCCGGCTGCGCAGATGAAATGGCGTTCGGCGCTCGCGCCTTATTACCGGGAGCTCGGGCTTGATCCCGCCGTTCCCGTCTCCGGTTCGGGCCGGGCGCCCTTCGACGATGCGTTCTGCGATGTCGTCGAAGAGTTTCGTCCAGCCGTCGTCAGTTTCCATTTCGGCCTTCCGGGGCCGCGGCTGGTCGAGCGCGTGAGGGCCACCGGCGCCAAGATCATATCCTCGGCAACCATTGTGGAGGAGGCGGTCTGGCTGGAAGACAATGGCGTCGACGCGGTGATTGCCATGGGCCTCGAGGCCGGCGGCCATCGCGGCAATTTTCTTACGAACGACATGTCCACGCAGGTCGGGACGATGGCTCTCGTCCCGCAGGTCGTCGATGCGGTGCGAGTTCCCGTCATCGCCGCCGGCGGTATCGCCGACGGTCGGGGTGTGGCGGCAGCATTGATGCTCGGCGCGTCGGCAGTCCAGATCGGCACGGCCTATCTCTTCAGCCCCGAGGCAAAGATACCGGCCGTGCACGCGGCAGCGCTCGGCCACGCAGGCGATGCCAGCACGGCGATCACCAACCTCTTCACCGGGCGGCCGGCACGCGGGGTCGTCAACCGGATCATGCGCGAACTCGGGCCGATTTCCGATATCGCGCCGCCGTTTCCGACGGCAGGGGCGGCCCTTGCGGCCATCCGGGCGACGGCGGAGGGCAAGGGGAGCGACGACTTCACCAACCTGTGGGCGGGACAGTCGGCGAGGCTCGCGAAACACCTGCCGGCCGGCGAACTCACGAGATCGCTCTATGACGACGCCATCGCAGTCCTCGATGCGCATTCTAGAGCCCGCAAAGACTGAGCAGCAGTTCGATTTTCCTGCCGCCGGCGACACCATAGTGCAATGGAACCCATCGTCACTCATGCGCAAGGTAAGTACGTCGACGGCATACAGACTACGGCTGATAGCTTCGCCAGCGACCGGAAAGGCGCCGCACGCCTTCACAACGTCTCAATGGAGAGAACGATGAGCAAGATCCTGATGGTTCTGACTTCGCATGATCGTCTTGGCGACACCGGACGCAAGACGGGGTTTTGGCTGGAAGAGTTCGCCGCGCCCTATTACGTCTTCAAGGATGCCGGCGCGCAGATAGTCGTCGCTTCGCCCAAAGGCGGGCAGCCTCCGATTGATCCGAAGAGCGACGAACCTGGCAATCAGACGCCTGCCATGGCGCGCTTCAAAGAGGACAGGGACGCTCAATCGGTCCTTGCCGCCACCGTGCGGCTCGACGCCGTCGATGCCAAGGATTTCGACACGGTCTTCTATTCCGGCGGGCACGGCCCGATGTGGGATCTCGTCGAGGATCGCAAATCCATTTCGCTGATCGAGGATTTCTATAATGCTGGCAAACCTGTGGCTGCTGTCTGCCACGCTCCGGCCGTCTTCCATCACGTCACCCATAACGGCCAACCCATCGTCAAGGGAAAGCGCGTGACTGGCTTCGCCAACAGCGAGGAGGAGGCCGTTCAGCTGACGAAGGTCGTGCCCTTCCTGGTCGAGGATGATCTGAAGGCGCTCGGCGGCAGGTACGAGAAGGCCGAAGACTGGGCAAGTTTTTCGATCGTCGACGGCCTCCTGATCACTGGGCAGAACCCGGCATCGTCCACGGCCGCGGCGCACTCGCTCCTGCACCTTCTCGAAAACGAATACGTGCCTTCCAATGCTTGAGCATCCGCCCGAAATCTCAGGCAACGAAAGGAGGGTCGGCGACGGCGGTCCTCTCGACGTCCTCATCGATTTTTACCATGCGTTCAATTCCGGTGACATGAAAGGGCTTGAGGCTGTCTGGTTCGACGGCGAGGCGCCCAGCATGGATAATCCGATCGGCGGGATAAGGCGCGGCTGGGCGTCGATCGCCGAGGGATACGCCAAGCTCTTCGGCGGCGCAGCCAGGGTCAATGTGACTTTCCATGACTTCACCAGTCAGGGAGGAGAAGACTGGCATCTCTTCGTCGGCCGCGAGCGCGGCGTCTGCTGGACGCCGGAAACACGCTTGGACCTTGCTTTTCGCACAACGCGCTGGTTCGTCCGGATTGATAGCCGGTGGCGTCAGCTCCATCATCATGGATCGGTCGAGGATCCGACAATGCTGGCTGCTTATCAGCGGCTGATCTTTGCCGCCAATTGATTGCAAGTTCCAATCGAATGTTCCACGCGCGAATATGCGCGTGGAACAGTTGCGTCGGCTCTTGCTCGCGACTAAGCCCAGGAATCGGCGTCGATGACAGCCTTGGCAAAGGCTTCAGGGGCTTCCTGCGGGAGGTTGTGTCCAATGCCGCCGCCGATGTCGCGATGCTCGTACCTTGCTTTGAATTTCGCCGCATAGGCCTTAGGGTCCGGATGCGGCGCGCCATTGGCATCTCCTTCCAGCGTGATGGTCGGCACGGTAATCTCGGGGCCGGTGGCGAGCTTCTGCTCGTATTTGTCGAACCGCTTTTCTCCCTCGGCTAGGCCCAGCCGCCAGCGATAGTTATGGACGACGATGGCGACGTGATCGGGATTGGAAAAGGCGGCCGCGCTCCGCTCGAACGTGGCATCATCGAAATTCCAACGCGGCGAAGCCAGTCTCCAGATGAGCTTCGCGAAATCGTTGGTATATTTCTCGTATCCCTCACGCCCGCGCTCCGTGGCAAAGTAATATTGGTACCACCACTGCAGCTCCGCGGATGGGGGCAGCGGCTGTTTTCCGGCGCTCTGGCTTCCCACGAGATAGCCGCTGACCGAGACGAGGCCCCTGCACCGCTCCGGCCAGAGTGCGGCGACAATATCCGCCGTGCGAGCTCCCCAGTCGAAGCCGGCAACCGTCGCCCTGTCGATCTTCAGGGCGTCCATGAGCTTGATTGCGTCCAGGGCGAGCGCCGACTGCTGGCCGTTGCGTTTCGTTTTTGCCGACAGGAACGACGTGCCGCCATAGCCGCGGAGGAAGGGAACGATGACCCGGTGCCCGCGGTCGGCCAGTATCGGAGCCACTTTCGCGAAGCTGTTGATATCGTAGGGCCAGCCATGCAGGAGCAGAACCGGCGAGCCATCGGCAGGGCCGAGCGCCGCATAGGCGATGTTGAGGTCTCCGGCATCAATCCGTTCGCCAGCGTTCAGCGCCCACTCGGCGGTCGGGGCAGAGGCCGGTTGCTCCGCATGCGCCGCGCCAGCCATCTCTCCAAGAATTCCTGCCGCCGTCAGCCCGAGAGCGACACTGCCGAATGTCCGGCGTGTCAGGTTCGCGATTTCGATGTTCCGCATTGTTCCGTCTCCAAAAATATGCGCACCAGCAAGCCTTCCGGAGGAGAGGCTGCGGCACGCGCCGTTGACGGAAAGAGTGTGAAGGGCGGCACAAGGGGTCGCTACTGAACGAAGGTATCGGTCATACCAAGGTGTAGGCGATACCTATGTGCAGCTGCGAGGCCGGCAGCCCATCGACATACTCGTCTTCAATCTTTGACGCGGAGCACAGGAGAGGACGATGTACGATGATGACCAAGGACGGGGCTCGATCTTTCCGGGCTTCGCTATTCTGCTTGCGATGGCAGCGCTGATCGCCGCATTGGTGTTCGTGGGGCAGCCCGTGCAGGCGACCCGCGTCTGGGTTCCGGCAGCGCCAGCCGACCCCGAGCAGACGCAGGACAAAGAGGGGACGGCGTGCTTTTCCGGTTGCATCGTCACACGCAATCCAGCCTGATCCTCTATGGGACACAGATCCATGTATCGGGAATTTGATTGGGGTGGCCGTCCGCTCGGACCGGAGACGATCTCAATGATCCGGGACCTCCTCAGGGAATACTGCAAAGCCAGAAGCTGCCAGCATCAGGGACCTGAGGCTAAGGACGCGGCGCGTCGCCTGGTCGTCTTATATCAGAATGGAATTGACGATGCCGGCGAGCTTCGCCGTCTTCTGCCAGGCAATTAGCGGCGGTCGCCTGTCGAGACAAACGACCGCCGCTCCTGTCGCTATCGAAGCGCTGCCGGCAACAGGGCCTTCGTGAAGTCCTGATAGGACACCGGCCGCAGGAACCGATAAATCGCCAGCGTTCCCACGGATGTCGATCGTCCGTCAGCCGTTGCTGGATAAGGTCCGCCATGGACCATGGCGGGAGACACTTCCACCCCGGTTCCGAAACCATTGACGAGCAGCCGGCCTGCGAGCATTTCCAGCGTGGGGATCAGTCGGCGTGCTGCGGCTTCGTCCTCGTCCGCGATATGGAGCGCGACGGTGAGCTGGCCTTCCAGCTCTTCCAGCACTGCCTCGAGCTGCTGGAAATCCCTGCAACGAACAACGAGGCCGGCGGCGCCGAAGACCTCGTCCTGAAGCTCGTGATGCGCGAGGAAGGCTTCCGCCGACGTCTCGAACAGAGCCGCCGTGCCTTCAAATTCGCTGCCGGGCCTGCCCGATGCAACCGCCCGCACCTCTGAATGCTGCCTGAGCTTGGCAACGCCGTCGCAATAGGCCTTTGCGATCGACGGCGTCAGCATTGCCTGAGGCGCGACATCCGGAAGCAGCTCGGCTGTCCGTGCAACGAAGGCGTCAAGTCCAGCGCCGTCGACGGCGAGGATCAGGCCTGGGTTTGTGCAGAATTGGCCGGCGCCCAGGACGAGCGACGTCACGAAACTGGCAGCAATATCGATTGCCCTGGTATTCAGCGCGCCGGGAAAGAGGATGACCGGGTTGATGCTGCTCATTTCGGCATAGACGGGGATGGGTTGCTTGCGCTTCGATGCGATTTCCATCAGTGCCGTTCCACCGCGGCGGGAGCCGGTAAAGCCGACCGCCCGGATCCTGGGATCCGCCACCAATTTCTGACCGACTTCGAAGCCGGTGTCGAACAGCAGCGAGAAGGTTCCCGGATGGAGGCTTGCGCTTGCGACTGCCCGCTGCACTGCCCGGCCGACCAGCTCCGAGGTGCCCGGATGCGCCGAGTGGGCCTTTACGACGACCGGACAGCCAGCGGCCAGCGCGGACGCCGTGTCGCCGCCGGCAACGGAGAAAGCGAGCGGAAAATTCGAGGCGCCAAAGACCGCCACGGGGCCGAGCGGTACGTTTCTGAGCCTGAGATCCGGCTTCGCAAAGGGTTTGCGGGAAGGATCGCCCGCATCGAAACGCAGCTCCTGGAAACGGCCTTCACGCACCTCTCTGGCGAACAGGCGGAGCTGGCCGGTCGTGCGCGCCCGCTCTCCCTCCAGCCTTCCCCGGGGAAGCCCGGTTTCCGCCATCGCGCGGACAACGAGATCATCGCCAATGGCTTCGATTTCCTCGGCGATTTTTTCCAGAAATTTTGCTCTGACTTCCAGATCGGTCTCGCGGTAGGAGGCGAAGGCCTGCCATGCCTGCTCGGCGGCCTGCTCGACATCTTCGGGCGAAGCGCCACCGAAGGAAACCGGAAGTGGCTTTCCGGTGGCCGCTTCGATGCCATGAAACTCACCGTTTGAGCCACGGTTTTGCGTTCCCGCAACGAGCAGGTTTCCGTTGATTGTCATGATCGATTTCCTTTCAAACTGTCGGGGCTGATATAGGAACTGAAAGCGTCCCTGTCACTATGGCCCGCTATCGCGGGCGCGCGACTGACGGCCGCATGAAGAAAAGGCCGTCTCCGGGCGGACGGAGACGGCCCCTGGCGGACCTTGAGGATCCGCGCGCTCCGGCGGAGGGGAGGACGCGGGAGCACTGTCGCTGTTCAGGCGCATCGCCTGGTCGAGGAGGGCGACGTAGAAGAGATTATACTGATCGGCGCGCGTTTATAACTACACTTAAGTATCCGTGGCGGCATTCAGCATGCGGCGCAAAGGCCCGGCTCAATCTTCGCCGCCATATTAACCAGCTCCGGCAGCGAGCGTGCCTTCATCTTCCTCATGACCTGTCCGCGGTGAGCTTTTACCGTGATCACGCTGATATTCAATTTATATGCGACTTGCTTGTTCAGCAGGCCTTCGACGACGAACTGCATGACCTGGCGTTCGCGCGCCGAAAGTGTCTGATATCGGCAATCCAGCTGGCTCATCGAGATGGTCGCCTCAACGGAAGAGCTGATCAGTTCGAGGACATTGTCCGTGCTGGACGGTCTCGGCAGAAACGTCACCGGATAGCGCGTGGCAGTCAACGTCACCTGGGAATCGCCCTCGGACGTCAGCACGATCACTGGGTGACGAACTGCCTGCAGGCAAATGAGGAGGGTAAGGACGTCCACGTCGAGATCGGGCACGGCAGTGTCGATGATAACGCAGGCGAAGCGCGCATCCCGAGCATGGGTGAGGAAAGCCCGTGCAGAACTGAAGCTAGCCGGCCGCCAGCCGAGCCCTTGGATCTCTTCCTCGAGAGATCGGTGGGATAGCGGATCATCGCTCACGAGGCATACGACGGGTGCGTCTTCCGCCGGCGATGCTATCTTTTTTGCGGGGAACTGAAGTAGACTGCCACTATACATGCCATCCTCCTTCTCTTTGTGATCTTGGCGGTCCAGGAATGTTGCGCCGATGCGGTGCGGGACCTGTCCTCTCTTCTAGAGCGGGATGACTGCGAACGCGACTTAAGTCGCTTGAGCGAATCTGAAATATCCTGAAATATATCTGCTTGGGCAGCAGGCATTGTTGTACAAGCAGGCGCGTTCTCCAGTTCAAGCGCCTCTTTTTCGCGGCTTTGGCAAGAGAGATCGGATAAGCTTGGGACAGATAGAACGAAGTCTATTCGAGTTCTCGGGCTGGGAGCTGGATCTTGCAAAGCGGGAACTCCGTGCTCTCGGGGCTCCGGTGCCTCTGGGCAGCCGCGCCTTCGACATCCTGGAGGTGCTGGCGACAGCCTCGGGAGAGGCCGTCACCAAGGACGATCTCATGCGACGCGTCTGGCCTGGCCTTGTTGTGGAGGACAATACGATCCAGGTCCATATTTCGGCGATCCGGAAGGCGCTGGGGAAAGACCGGGACCTGCTGAAGACAATCTCGGGCCGGGGTTATCGGCTGATCGGTCAGTGGAAATCCGATCGTCCATCTGCCGCGGCGCAGATTGCGACAACCGACACGCCGTCACTGGAAACCCGGCCTGTGTCGAACATTCCAGCACTCACCTCCGAACTGGTTGGGCGCGAGAGTGCCCTGCGCAGACTTCTGACGCTGACCTCGGCATATCGCGTCGTCACGCTGACCGGTCCTGGCGGCATCGGCAAGACAGTGCTCGCGTCTGAGTTGGCGCGTCATCTGTTGCCGCAGCTCGGTGGCGACGCAATCTTTGTGGAACTTGTCTCGCTGGCGGAGCCTGGGCTAGTTCCGACGACCGTCGCCCAAGCTCTCGACCTGAAGCTTCAGAGCGATCAAATCTCGGCAGAGGCGGTCGCGCGCGCCGTCGGCGCACGCCGGGTTCTGCTTGTCATCGACAACTGCGAGCATGTCATTGACGCAGCCGCCGCCATGATCGACACGATCCTGCGAATATGCCCAAATGTGACGGTTATTGCGACGAGCCGAGAATCGCTCCGAATAGAAGGAGAATTCGCCTACCGTGTGCCGCCATTGGAGGTGCCGGACAGTGGAGAAGCGGTCAGTGCCGCAGAACACAGCGCCATCCAGCTGTTTGTTGCTCGCACACGGGCGCTTCAATGGGATTTCGAGCCAGACCAGCAGAAGCTCTCAACAATCGCCGATATCTGCCGGCATCTCGACGGCATCCCGCTAGCAATCGAACTGGCGGCGGCCCGCGCTGCCACCCTTGGAATACAGCAGATCGCCGGGCGCCTCGACGACCGGTTCGTTCTTCTCACGGGCGGTCGCCGGACCGCCTTGCCCCGTCATCAAACGCTGCGAGCAGCCCTGGACTGGAGCTATCAGCTCCTGCCGGAGTCCGAGCGCCAACTATTGTGCAGGTTGGCGGTGTTTTCCGGGGGCTTCACTTTGGATGCCGCCGTGGCCGTGAGCGGTGAAGGGGATGCGGAAACGGCGCTGGCCATATCCAACCTCGTCAGCAAATCCCTGATCACATTCGACGGATCGGAAAATGCACCGCGCTGGCGTCTGCTGGAGACGGTACGCGTCTATTCGCTCGAGAAGCTCGGCGACGGCGAAGATTTTCGCCGGACGATGTGCAAGGTTGCGAAGCATTTTCTTAAATTCTTCAAACCGTTTTCGGAGCGGCGCACGCTTTCGGCGGCCATCGAGAACATCACGCACTATCGACGCGAGATCGACAATTTGCGAGCGGCCCTGCGATGGGCATTGTCCGAGGGCGGCAAGGGTCCGCTTGGCGCCAAGCTCGCTGCGATATCGAGTGACTTCTGGACGGCGATCTCGCTGGTATCGGAAGCCGGCGACTGGGCAGAGCGTGCACTCGCCCGGCTCGGTGATGAGAATGGAAGCCGCACCGAGATGGTCTTGCGCTGTGCGCTCGGTTACGCCCTGATTTACACGCAGGGGATGAATCCCCGCGGGAAAGAGGTGCTCATCGGCGCGCTGCACCTGGCAAGAAGCCTCAACGACCCTGACTACCGCCAGCGCGTCACCTGTGGCTTGTGGCTCTTTTCTGCGAGGTCGGCGAGGCTGGAAGACGCGTTGACATTTGCGCAGGAATACGAGGCCACGCTCGACGAGCGAGACCTGCACGGACGGACCACCGCTTCATGGTTGGTTGGTATCCCGCAAACTTATCAGGCGCGGCACCGGGAGGCAGGCGATCGATTGAGTTGGGCCGCGGCGAACTATCCCGTCGAGCACCGCAAGACCGATCTGCTGAGACTGGAAGCGGATGTCCGCACCTCTTCCTTGTCTCACAACACGGTCAACCTCATCTCCCGCGGCCAGCTGGAGCAGGCGGCGGAAACCGCGGAGCAGGCAATTGACGAGGCCCGGCAAACCGGGCAGCCCTTTGTCCTGTGCGTTGCGCTCGCTTGGTCCGCCTCGTTCGTCGCGCTCAGCCTCGACGATTTAGACCGGGCGAAAGCCTGGGGCGAAGAGCTGTCGCGGCAGGCATCCCAACATGGCCTTCGGCCCTTTAAGGCCGTCGGCACGAGCGTCAGGGGAGCAATTGCGCGCAGGCTCCGGAATGCCTCCGCGAGCGTTGAAGACCTTCGCGCCGGCCTCGCGGAGATGCGCGAAGCTTCATACCTATTGTTCTACCCCACTTTCCTTTGCGAACTCGCCGCGGCGCTGCAGGCCTTGGGACGATACGATGAAGCGCTCGATGAGCTCGGAAAGGCATCGGTGTTTGCGCGCGAATGCGGTTACCTCTGGATGAACCCGGAGATACTGAGGAGAAGGGGTGAGGTGCTCAGGGATCTAGGGTCGAGCGCGCCGGCGACGATAGATGACCTCTTCCTGCGAGCCATGTCGGAAGCTTCGCAGCAGGAAGCGATATATTGGGAACTGATTGCGGCCCTGAGCCTTGTCGACTTCCGTAAGGCGAGACAACATGACGGGGACAGCAAGAGCGTTCTCTTCCCTATCGTTCAACGGTTTACAGAGGGCCTTACCAACCCGATCTTGCGCAGGGCCAAAGCGTTGATCGACTCGCCTTAGGGAACGACCAGCTCATCCTGAGCCGCCCTTGGGGCTGCCAAGAGTGTATCGAAACACTTGCCTCAATTGCTCCTGATAAAAGCAGAATCAGTGACTCTGTCATTCTGCGTTCCATGCAGTTGAAGGGACCGAAAAATGCCCAGGCGATTCCCTCGCACGGCATATCGATGTTTTATGGAACCAAAACTTCAATGGAAGGTCTCGGGAG
Source organism: Rhizobium aethiopicum (assembly GCF_900094625.1). Classification (GTDB taxonomy): domain Bacteria; phylum Pseudomonadota; class Alphaproteobacteria; order Rhizobiales; family Rhizobiaceae; genus Rhizobium; species Rhizobium aethiopicum. The sequence goes on from NZ_FMAJ01000005.1 coordinate 62,181, forward strand.
CGATGACAATGTCAAAACTCCGTCTAATGAGAAAACGTTTACGTCGGAATTTCTAGTTCGGACAACAAATAATGGCAATTTGATTGCTATATACCCGCTCATGCTCATAAATGTGCCGGCGAGGGCGCCAGTTTGGTAAACGTTTTCGCTTGCGCTTACTGTGATTGCAGCATAGGCATGCTCACACGGCTCTAATCACGTAGGCAACATGATCTCAACCCTCTTTTCAGATGTTGATCGAACCCTTCTGACCACCGACTATGCTCTTCCCGAGCCAGTCGTGCGTGGTTTCGCCGACGCACGCAAACGCGGTATCCAAGCCGTTCTCGCGACCGCGCGTTCACCGAACGGTGTTGCGCCGATCTGCCGTGCACTCGGCATCGATTATGCCATCTGCTTCAATGGCGGGTGGATCGGAAGACCGTTGGAGCAGGCTGCCATCTCGGAGGCAAAGATCGCGCGGAGGATTGCATTGTCAGTGATGGCGGAGACGCGTCGTCTTGGGATAGCAAGCATGTGGTATCGGGATGATGCCATCTTTACGCTGGACAACTCGCCTCTCGTACGGCGGGAGGCCGAAATCACCGGCGAGAGCGTCTTTGAAGTGGTCGACCTCAATGATCTTCCCGGCCAGCCTTTCAAGATCATGTGCGCACGGCCCTTGCCTGAAGGGGGAGGCTTCGATGCCCTTCGGGCTCGTTTTTCGCCGTTATGCGAGATGACGGGCTCGAATTGGAGGCTTCTCGAAATTACTCCGACTGGCGTCTCGAAGGGCACAGCGGCGCGGCAAATTGCCGACCACCTGAAACTCGATCCGAGATTCTGCGCTGCCGCGGGCGACGCCGAAAACGATCTCAGCCTGCTACGATGGGCCGGTACGCCTGTTACCGTGGCGAACGCAATTATCGAAATTAGGGACTTTGCTCATTTTATCGGCCCGCATGCAGACGAAGGTGGAATGGCCGTCGTGCTCGACTGGTTGATGGCGAGAATGCATTAAGCGGCTCGACTCCATTTTCCGGCCGATGCTGTGGCTTCGCCACCGGTCGTCCGGATGATGAGCGCTTATTCGAAGTGCCGGCGCCGGGCTTGCAATTCCGAAGTCAGGCGACTGCCTTGCTGGCCCTCTCCGTCATCTGCTTTCCTCGTCGCCAATCAGCAATTCATCGCTGGATGACGGCTCCAATGTAAACGGATAAATATGTCAACGTCGCTCACCGAGAAATTTCGTCCAAAACTGCACCTGACGGCCAAGTACGGATGGATCAACGATCCGAACGGCTTAATTAAAGTCGATGGTATCTACCACGTCTTCTACCAGCATGATCCGAACAGCATCCATCACGGGCCGATGCATTGGGGCCATTCCAGTTCGCGCGACCTGGTAAACTGGGAGCAACATGAGGTGGCGCTCTTTCCTGACGGGAACGGGACATGTTTCTCCGGCTGCGCGGTTGAAACAGACGACGGCAAGATCAAGCTGATCTATACATCACACAGGTTGGATGAAGCCGGAAAGGATTTTCAGCAGCAATGCCTCGTTCATGCCGACCGCGCGCTTTCGAAATTCGAGAAGGAACCAAGCAACCCGATCATAAAGAATTCAGGCCTGGGATGCTTCCGCGACCCGAAGGTCTTCTGGCACGCAGAAGGCGGCCGCTGGATCATGGCACTCGCCCATGGGGAAACGATCGGACAGTCGATCGGCTTCCACTCGTCAGAGGACCTGATTAACTGGACCTTCGAGAGCGAATTCGGCAACGAAGACGGCCGTCACGGGAGTGGCCCGTGGGAGTGCCCCGACCTGTTGCCGATGGTTGCACCAGATGGCAGCAAGCATTGGGTGTTGGTGGCCGGCATTGGCGATGAGGCTTATGCCCCGGGGTCCGGCACGATGTATTTCATCGGCAAGTTCGACGGGAAAACCTTCACGAATTCAAACCCTCGAGAGACAGAGCTATGGCTCGATTACGGCCGCGACTATTATGCGGCTCAGAGCTTTTTCGGCGCCCACAAGGATGCGCCGCTTGCGCTCGCCTGGTCGAACAACTGGAAATATTCCCAGCAGACACCGGCGGAGGAATTCAGCGGGCTGATGTCGCTGCCCCGCCACCTCCGCTTGGTGGAAACACCGGACGGCCTGCGTCTCAGCTCCCTCGTGCCGGAATCCGTATCGAGTGCGTTTTCGACGATCGACCTGTCTTCCGGGCAAGCGCAGCCGGCTTCCGGAACCTATCGTCTCGAAGAGACGATTTCTCTTGCGCCAGGCTCACAGGTGACACTGAGCTTGTTCGGGGCCGATCGTCCCCAGTTTACATTTGTTCGCGACAAGAATGGGCGCACGCGCATCCGCCAGGTTCGCGACGCCTATGGCGACATGAACGAGTTCGCGCATGATTATGATATCGACGCCGGTAATCTCGGGGCGTTTACACTTGAGGTGTTCGTCGATAATGGCCTCGTCGAGCTTAACCTCGACAAGCTTATCTGGACGACAAACGTCTATTATCCCGATACGCCGGCGGGCGCGGTCACTCTTACTGAAATTTAAGACCGACTGGGAGCCGTCCGGCTTCGATTTAAAGATCGCAGGATTATTCGGCTTCGTCGACGCGATTTCGAAACTTATCCGACGATAGAGAACGGGACCTCTACCGTTCAGGTCGAGCCTTCCTGATGCGGCAAGTCGACGATGCTGAGCATGATTGCGGCATTGGGGGACGCAATTTCAGGCCAGATCGTGAACGCCTTCGACACGATCGAATAAGTTGCGGCATGGCGTTCCGCATCGGTTGTCGAGCTGGCGATGAATGAGCTTGGTTATCCATCGCACTGAGATCCGACGGCAAGCCAGCAGCTCGCCGCTCAGCGCTTGTTACGGCACGAAAAACTCCGCCGAGGCGGAGTTTTTTAGAAATCAGTGGCTCGAGATCAGCGGCCCTGCACTGCGCTGCGGATATCTTCCCGCCGCAGGCCCACATCTGCCAGCGCATGGTCGTCAAGGACGCTCAGCTCGCGGATAGCGCGGCGCTTGGCTGCATAGTTTTTTACGCGTTCACGAATATTCATGCTGATCATCTCCGTATGGTGTTGATGAACATATAGGCATTTTTCTGCCCATTTTGAACGCATTGCTCTGCATTAGAGGCATGCGTTCGGCGCAGGCCACGCTTGATTGATGGTGACCTCTTCGCCGCACGTGACGCTCAACCCAGCTGCAATAATTCACCAGCAGCTGCGTCATTGTTGGTGCATGCCTAGTCGAGCTAGAGGTGGCTGGCGCGTCCCGAATGACGCCGCGCAACAACCGAACACATTTCGCTATTTTACATTCGTCTCTATGGTGGGTGAAAGAGAGGCGTCGTGTCGCTCGACGGATGTGCACGAGGCATTCGCTAAAGACTCCTGTGCACCGGCCTTCATGCGCCCGCTCATTCGTACGCTCGATGCAAGTTTGAAACTTGAGAGGAAATAAGTTGCATATTGCTCATGCTGCCCTTTGGACTCCCGATCTCGATCGACAGGTCGCATTTTGGGAGAGATATTTCGGTGCTGAGATCGGCGGGGCCTACCATAGCAAGCGTCGGGAAGGCTTTGTTTCCAGATTCATCAGGTTTGCAGGCAATGGGGCCGAGCTCGAGCTTATGACCGGGCCCTGGATCGAAGCCGACCAGGACCGGGAAGCGTGCGGATGGGATCACATCGCCGTCTCTCTCGGAAGTGAGGGGGCGGTTGATGAAATGGCCGAAAGGTGCAGAGCCGACGGGATTCTGATTTCAGGTCCACGAATGACGGGCGACGGCTATTATGAAGCTGTCATCGCCACGCCCGACGGCTCGCGCGTCGAGATAACCGCATAAAGCCACAAATCCGGTATGCGAACGCGTCCCACGCAGGGCATCGCGGTCGTTCTCCATTGATCAACTGCGGCCACTGCCGATTCCGAAGGAAGTGAGATCCTCCAAGGATGCCTTCGCGACGGCGCGCCAGCCGGCAGCGCCGCCAACGTGAGTACCAAAGCCGGGCATCAGGGTCCCTCCCCTTTCGGGGTCGGTCGCGATGCTTCGTCAAGTTCGCAGGCGACCGTTTGCTGGCACGATGGTAAGATGGCGATGGTTTACTCTAACGGCACAAGCGACCGGAATTCTGTAAGATCGCGGCAGCGCACAGTCCCTGGTGGGAAGAAATCAGGCGCATCCGGAGCGACCACAGCCAGGAAGGGAATGCCGAGTTCGACGGCAGCGTCAAACTCGGTTCGGGAGTCGCCGACCGCCAGCACCTCTGCGGGAGCGCATCCCTCTCCTTCGAGGATCCTGCGGAATTCGTCGATCTTGGTCTTTGGCGAACCGGCGACCGATGCGAAACATCGGACGAGGCTGCGATGCTCAAGCACACGCTTAAGATCGAGGTCCGGCATGCCCGAAACAAGGTGAAGAGGCACACGACCGTTCAGGCGTTCAAGAAGCTCTTCTGCGCCCTTGACGAATGGCGCCTCGATCATCGCGTTGTCGATGATCGAGGCGAAGCGTTCGCAGAGATCGTCGATCCGCTTTGGATCCACACTCCTGCCGAAAACATGTTGTTCAAAATATTCGAATTTCTGCCGTCGGCCTATACCACCGTTTCGCTCCTGATAGTCGATGACACACTTGATCTTGCGCTCGTCCTCGCCTTCGTAGCACGAGGCAAATGCCAGGGTTTTCGCGCGTGCCGAATCTAGGATGACGCCGTCGAAATCGAATATGATCGCTGCGGGTTGCCTGTCGATTGCCTTGCGCAATATCAGCCTCGCTTCACGGTTACTTTGCTTTCGGCTTAAGCCGCAACCTTGAGGGGCGTGTCAGTGCCTTCGGGTCCAGTATCTGGTCAATCAATTCTGGCGACAGTGTATGGTCGGCTTCCAGAACTTCGCGCATGGTCCGGCCCGTCGCCAGGATCTCCTTGGCAAGTGCCGCCGCACGCTCATAGCCGATCAGTGACGTCAGGGCCGTCGCAAGCGCGGTGCCCGCCTCGAGGTTCTGACGGCACCGCTCCTCATTGGCAACGATGCCGCGTACGCATTTCTCATCGAGCGTTCGCAGAGCATTCGTCATCAGCGTCATTGACTGCAAGAGATTAAAGACAATGACAGGCTCGAACGCGTTGAGCTGCAACTGGCCGGCCTCAGCCGCCAGGGTGACGACCAGATCCGCGCCGATGACTTGAAAGGCAACCTGATTGACGACTTCGGGAATGACTGGATTGACCTTCCCCGGCATGATCGATGAGCCGGGCTGCATCGGCGGGAGGCTGATCTCCCCCATGCCACCGCGGGGGCCGCTCGAGAGCAGCCGAAGATCGTTTGAGATTTTTGAGACCTTGACAGCTGTTCTCTTCAAGGTGCCAGAGAAGAGAACGAAGGCGCCGGTATCCCAGCAGGCCTCGACGAAATCACTTGCAGGTTTGAGCGGCACGTCGGCAATCTTGGCGAGTTCGGCGATTGCAAGAGTGGCGTAGCGGGGATCGGCGGTGATACCGGTGCCGATTGCAGTGCCACCGAGATTGACCTCCTGAAGCAGGGCAGCAGCATCTTCAAGCCTCTGTATATCCTCGCGTAGCGTCACAGCGAAGGCCATGAACTCCTGCCCGAGGGTCATCGGAACGGCGTCCTGCAGCTGAGTGCGACCGAGCTTAACGACCTCACCGAACTCATGCGCCTTGGCCTCGAAAGCATCGGCAAGAGCCGAGATCGACGATGAGAGCTGCTTGTAGCTTAGGAGAACGGCGAGCCTTATAGCTGTCGGATAGACATCGTTGGTCGACTGCGAAAGATTAACGTCATTATTAGGATGAACGACGTCGAAGCGACCGCGCGGCAGGCCAAGATGCTCGAGCGCCCTATTGGCGATGACTTCGTTCATGTTCATGTTCGTGGACGTTCCCGCACCACCTTGAAAGACGTCGAGGTTGAACTGATCCATCAGAAGGCCGGCAGCGATATCGTCGCAGGCAAGTGCGATGGCATTACGCTTGTCCTCCGGCAGGTCGCCAAGCTCGCAGTTTGCAACGGCAGCAGCCTTTTTTACGAAGGCGAGTGCCTTGATGAACAGCGGGTAGTGTCCGATCGGGATCCCGGAAATCTGGAAGTTGCTCATCGCGCGGGCCGTCTGCGCTCCGAAATAAGCGGCCGCCGGCACGTCGACGGAACCGAGCGAATCGTATTCGCTTCGCGTCTCGGCCGAGGTTGGAACAAGTGAACTTTCTTCCATGCAATATCTCCGATGCCTGATCACAAAGGCTGGTGACGAGGAACCGTCCGTCACCAGCTACAACCGCCTGGGAGGTGCAACGCTTCAAGGCGATTAGTTCACCGTGTGCGGCAGGGTGTGTGGCCTCTTGCCGAGCTTGATAAAGATCGATTTCACCTCGGTGAACTCAAGAAGACCGTCCATGCCGTTCTCGCGCCCAATGCCGCTCTCCTTATAGCCGCCGAACGGCATCTGCACGACGGTCTCCAGGAAAGTGTTGACCGAGACCGTGCCGCTCTTGAGTTCGCGTGAAACCTGAATTGCTTTGTCTATGTCCTTGGTCCAGAGGCCATTGCCGAGACCATAATTGGTGTCGTTAGCAAGCTCGATCGCCTCGGCAACCGTCCTGAACGTGGTGACGGCAAGAACCGGTCCGAAGATTTCCTCGCGGAAGATTGTCATGTTCGGCGTGACGTTCGAAAAGATCGTCGGACCAACGTAGAAGCCCTTTCCGAACTCGCTGTCGGTGAGGCGCTTGCCTCCGATTTCTAGCTTGGCACCTTCCTTTAGACCGGACTGGATATAGGATAGAACTTTCTCCATGTGCTGTTCATGGATCAAGGCGCCGAGGTCCGCTTCGGGGTCTTCCGGCAGACCGATACGGATCTTCTTCGACCGTTCGACGAGCTTTGCGACGAATTCGTTGGCGATCGACTCCTCGATCAATAGGCGGGTCCCCTGAACGCATTCCTCACCCTGGTTGAGGATGTAGCCCAGGAGCACGCCGTCCAGGGCAGCATCGATGTCGGCGTCGGCGAAGACGACGTTGGCTGCCTTTCCGCCAAGTTCGAGACCAACACGTTTCATTTGTTCGGCTGCGCGGGCGGCAATGTGCTTGCCGACCGCCGTTGATCCAGTGAATGAGATCATGTCAACGCCGTGATGACCAGTCAGCGCCTCACCAACGGCCTTGCCCGAGCCGGTCACGACATTGATGACGCCGTCCGGAATCCCCGCTTCCTTGGCAAGGGCAGCGATCTCAAGCGTGGTGCTGGAGGTCAGCTCGGACGGCTTGATCACCACCGTGCATCCCGCCGCGAGCGCGAACGGCAACTTCTGGAACAACGTCACAAGCGGGAAGTTCCAAGGGGTGATCATACCGATGACGCCTCGCGGCTCACGTACCACCATTCCGAGATTGGCATCGCCGGCATTGTTGACGAGATCGCTCGGGATCTGCCAGGCAAGCGCGGCTGCATAGCGGGCAAGCTCGATCGACCATTCCGTTTCGCCCTTGCCGAAACGGATCGGCTTGCCGACTTCTTCGGCTTCCATCTTCGCGAGTTTGTCGATATCGCGAACAAGCAGCTCGATCCAGCGACCGATGGCCTTGGCGCGTTCGCCGCCCGGCAGGGCAGACCAGATCGAGCGATCGTCGAAGGCTCTTCTGGCGGCCTTTACGGCAAGGTCGACTTCTTCCTCGCCACTGTCTGCGAAGCGGGCGAGAAGCACGCCATTAGCGGGAGAGGTCCTCTCGACCATGGCTGAGGCCTTCAGCCAGGCACCGTTGATCCAGTTCCCATACTCGCGGACGTTCATCATCGTCTTTCCCTTTAGTTCCGAATTTCGATTACTGGCGGACTACTACGTCATCATTGGCAACGACACGCAGCAGTTCGGAAGGGGCAACGACACCGATCGTGTCGCCGGCCCGGACCTCAGTGCGATCGGTGACAATCACGAATTTGACGTCACCAACGCTCACATAGATGTTGGTCGTCTGACCGAGCGGCTCCACAAGCTCCACGAGTGCATCGGTCGAACCTGCCTTGCCGGCGGTCGTGACCGCGAGATGTTCCGGGCGGATCCCGAGCAGAAGGCCACCCTTGGAATCAACGACATTGGACGCGAAGGACCGTTCCTGCTCCGACAGGGAGTGGGCAAAGCCGGGGATGACGCAGGTCACCGCCGAGCCGGATTTGAGCTGCGCCGGAAAGAGGTTCATCGGCGGCGAGCCAATGAATTCGGCAACGAAGCGGGTCTTCGGACGGTCATAGACTTCGAGCGGAGAGGCAACTTGTACCATGTTTCCCTTGCTCATGACGGCGATCCGGTCGGCCATCGCCATTGCTTCGATCTGGTCATGGGTAACATAGATCGTTGTGATGCCAAGATTGGTCACGAGCTTCTTGATTTCCGTCCGCATGACGGCGCGCAGCTTGGCGTCTAGGTTCGAAAGGGGCTCGTCCATCAGGAAGACCTTCGGGTTGCGCACCAGAGCACGGGCGAGCGAGACACGCTGACGTTGGCCACCCGACAATTGCGATGGCTTGCGCTGAAGATATTCGTGCAGTCCAAGCTTCTCCGCGGTTTCCTCTACCTTGCGGCGGCGGCTCGTCTCGTCGAGCTTGCGGATCTTCAGCGGAAATTCGATATTCTTGAACACCGTCATGTTCGGGTAGAGACCGTAGTCCTGGAATGCCATCGCGATATCGCGGTGGCGCGGCTCGGCATAGGTCATGTCCGCGCCGTTGATGCTGATGCGTCCTGACGTCGGCAGTTCAAGGCCCGCGACCATACGCAGCGTCGTCGTCTTGCCGCAGCCCGACGGGCCGAGCATGCAGAAGAATTCGCCGTCTTTGATGTCGACGGACACGCCGTTGACGACCCGCAGCGGACCGAATTGCTTGGTGACGGTATCGATATGAATAGCCATGATTGGGCTCCTTAACCTTTAACCGCGCCGAGCGTCAGACCGCGCACGAGGTAACGTTGCATCAGAAGGACGAGAACGACGACCGGTAGCGACATCACCACCCCGGCAGCCGAAGCAAGACCCCAGGCGATCGCCTTCGGCTTGATCGCGTTGGCTGCAATGACAGGCAGGGTCTTGGCTTCCTGAGAGGTCAGCATGCTGGCCAGAAGGAACTCGTTCCAGGCGAACATGAAGACGATGACCATAGTTGCCGCAAGACCCGGCAGCAGCAATGGTAGCGTCACCCTCCAGAAGGTCTCGAAACGGCTGCAGCCGTCAATCATCGCGGCTTCCTCGATAGACTGCGGAATGTCCTGGATAAACACGCGCATGACCCAGACGACGAAGGGCAGGCCCGAAAGCGCATAGGCAGCCGTCAGCAGCCACGGCGTGTCGAAAATGCCCAGCTGCCGGGCAATGATGAACATCGGGATGACGGAGACGATCGGCGGAAGCATACGGATCGACAGGATCTCGAAGGCGAGAACTTCCTTGCCCTTGATCTCGAACCTGGCGAGTGCGTAGGCCGCCATGGTGCCTGCGGCCATCGCTATTCCCGTCGACATGCCGACGATCAGCGCGCTGTTGATCAGCGCATCCCAGGCGTTAAGCTCGGTAAAGAGCTGCCGGTAATTGTCGAGGGTCGGACCAAAGGACCAGATCGGCGGGAAGGCGGAGATGTCCACTTCGGATTTGAACGAAGACGAAGCCATCCAGTAGATCGGAAACGCGAAGAACAGTGCACCGGCGATCGCGAGTACATAGGCGGTGATACCGCTCAGACCCTGCTTGACGAAACTTGCATTTGACATCGTCGCGCTCCTCAACGGTTTTCTTTGTCGGCAACCAGCTTGAGGAAGCCGGTCACATTGACGAAGACGATGACAATCAGAAGGATGATCAGCAGCGCGATCCACGACAGTGCTGAACCGTAGCCGAGATCGAAGATGCGGAAATTGACGCGCTGCAGGTAAACGCTGAGGAGGTCGGTCGCGAAATCCGGGCCGCCACGCGTGATGATATAAACAGTGTCATAGGTGCGGAAAGCATCGACGATGCGCAGCAGCGTAGCGATGACGATCACCGGCTTCAGCATCGGCAAGGTCACATGGATAAAGGTGCTCAGATGGCCGGCGCCATCGATCTGGGCAGCCTCGAAAGGGCTTCGGGGCAGCGAACGAAGGCCTGCGAAAATGATGATGAACATGAACGGCGTCCACTGCCAGACGTCGACGAGGATGACTGATGCCAGCGCCCCGCTCGGCGAGCCGGCCCATGCAAGCGGCGCGATGCCGATGAAGGACAAGAGGTAATTGAGGATACCGAGATCGGGCATCATCATCGTGCGCCAGACAATACCGACGGCGATCGGCGTAATCAGCATCGGAATGAGCAAAAAAGTCCGCAGAAATAAGAAGCCGGGCCTGTTCTGGTTGAAAAGAAGCGACAGCAGGACGGCCAGCGTCAGCGAGATGCTGACGCTGACAGCCGTGAACAGGAGCGTCAGGGTGACCGAATGCCAAAACTGACCATCGCTGAAGGCGCGGACATAGTTGCCGACGCCGATGACGGAATAGGTCGTGCCGAACGTTGGATTGTAGTTCGTCAGCGAGATGTAGAGCGAATGCAGCAGCGGGTAGAGCCCGACCACATTCATGATGATAAGGGTCGGCGCGAGCAGCAGCCACTGCACGTTCTTCTCGCCTGCGCGAACTGCTTTTGTTGCACCGATCGCCGCCGGTGCAATCCCGATGGAGCCAGCCTTGGCCATAACAGATTTCCTTTTGGAGGGTCACGGCACGACGATGCCGTGACCGAAAAGTTGGCAGTTAGGATCGGATGACGGAGGCCAACGCCTTTTCGGCATCATCCATGGCTTCCTGTGGCGTCTTGCGCCCATTCACACCCGCGAGAATGTTCTCGTAAAGCACGCGCTGGACTTCCACGGCATTGGTGAGCCGGTACGGAGGAATGCTGACGGGCGAGGTTCCACGTTTGTTGAAATCGCGGAACGCCTGGAGCATCGGCACTTTGGCCAGAACCTCGTTGCTGTCGATATCGGACTGCAAGCATAGGGAGGACTCGCCGCCCTCGCGGAAGAGCTTGTAGGCTTCACCCTCGCTCATCCACTTCAGGAACTTGTAGGCTTCAGCCTTATTTTCAGACGCGGCGTTGATGAGGATCGACCAGCCGCCGATCATTGACTGCTGAAACTTTTCCGTCGGAGCGACCGTATAACCGAACTTGCCCTTGTGCGGGCCGTCCTCGATGCCAACGATAACGTCTGACCAAGTGACCATCATCGCAGCCTTGCCCTGCTGCATGGTAGAGGATCCCTCGGCATAGTCGAAGCCTTCGACACCTTTCGGCGTGAACGGCAAGACTTCGCGCAGCCGTTCGATCGCCTTGGCGCCCTGGCCTTCCGAGTTGAAGACGACCTTGTTGTTTTCATCAAGGACTCCATCATCATGCGGCTCGATCTTGGTCATGCCCATAAGGCGGCTGCCCCAGTCGCCGCTCATATGTGCATCCTGGCCACCGAGCATCAGAACGTTGCCGGCAACCTCGCTGGAATGCAGCTTCTGGGCTGCGTCACGGTATTCGTCCCAGGTTTCCGGAACCTTGGTGATGCCGGCCTTTTCGAACAGGTCCTTGCGATAGACGAAGACCGGTGTCGTCATTGCCACCGGCAGGCCCCATCGTTTGCCTTCGTATTCGGTGTATTGGGTGGAAGCGGGTGAGAGCTTGCCGACGGCAATTTCCGGCAGCGACGCATCCTCGGCCCGAATGTCCTCGAATGCGCTTGCCCAGCCGTTGCGCAGCGGCTGGCGGATCCAAAGATTGTCCGTGGTGAAAATATCAAAGGTAGTGGAGCCCTGGCTGAGCTCGATCAGTAGCTTCTCGTAATGGGCTTCGTAGGCGTTGGATTCGCCCGTGATCTTGGCGCCGGCATAGGCGTTTGCAACGCTGCCCGTCAGAGCGTTCGACCATGCGACGTTGCTGTTCAGGACATTGACAGCTGCGGCGGCGGCAAAGCTGCGACGTGCCGGGAGCAGTGCGTATGCCGCAGCCCCCGCGGCCAGCGTCCGCATCAAGGCACGCCGAGACAATTCACTGGAAAAAGGCCCTTGTGTCATATCAGTTCCCCTTATTTTGAAGGACGCTCTCGGCGAGTTTTCTTCCGTGCCGAGTAAACGTTTTCACAAAAACACCGGGCTTCCGCTTTGTCAATGCGGTTTTTGTGGACGCATTGAAATTGCGCAAATATAAATAAGCCAAACCTGGGCCGGCCCAACGTGCTCAGATGCAAGGAGCCATGAGCTATTATGAAGAAAATGCCAGAAAATTTGCGACGCGCGACGATCCATGACGTCGCCAGGGCCGCAGACGTATCGATTGCAACGGTGTCGCGGGTGCTGAACAAGCCCGAAAGGGTGAATCGAGAAATGCACGATCGGGTAATGGCAGCAGCCTCTGAGCTCGGCTACACCACAAATTCTGCAGGAAAAGCCCTGAAAATCGCTCGAACACGCACGATCGGAACGCTTCTGCCGCGGCTTGACGATCCGATCTTCTCGGAAATTGCCCACGGCGTTCAGGAGACACTGTTCGCCCATGATTACGTCGGCTTCCTGCAAACATCAGGCTATGACAATAGTCAAATATTTGATGCGGTCTTTCGGTTATTAAATCGAGGTGCCGAGGGAGTACTTGTCTTCGGTCGAATAGATGATGAAAAATTACTTGCGTTTATTAAGAATAATCACGTTCCAATCCTGCAGATCTATTCGTATCTTGAGGGCAATCCCCTTCCTTCTGTCGGAATCGACAACTATGCATCGACCCAAAAAATCGCGCAGCTGATGTTGCAGCTCGGGCATCGGGAGATTGCTCATATTTCGGGGCCGACCAAGGGCAACGACCGTCAGCAATCGCGGCGCAGGGCCTACGAGGACACGATGCAGGCCAATGGACTGAAGACAACGATGCAGATGGTGCAGCCTGGCTACACCATCAATGACGCCGGGCAGGCGTTCCGGAGAATTCTTGAAGAAAACCCAAAGGTTACGGCTGTTATATGCGCTACAGACCTGCTCGCCTGTGGCGTCCTTGCCGAATGCCGAAAGCTCGGAATCGGCGTCCCTAATGACATCTCAGTCTCGGGCTTCGAGGATGTCGCCTTCGCCTCGCTGCTTTACCAGCCACTGACGACGCTTGCGGTTCCCTCAGGCGATATGGGCCGTTACGCGGCGCGCGCAATGATCGCGAATCTCGAGGAGGGTCAGAAGCTCACCTCGATGCAGTTCGAAACAAGCCTCATTCTGCGCGACTCAATCGCGCGGGCTCCGAGCGGTTCAAACAGAGCCGCTTGACGCTTTTCGAGAAAACGTTTACTCCTTTTCTGGTAAGAGAGCCGCGGGTCAAGTTGCGGAAAAGGGGTTATACATGCGTTTCAGCAGAATGGTGACTGTCGTCGGCGCCCATGCGGCCGGCGAGCTTAACGAAGTCATCACCGGAGGCGTGCTGCCGGTGCCCGGCGACACCATTTTCCAGAAGATGCAATATCTGGAAAAACATGGTGACGAGTTGCGGCAATTCCTGCTTCATGAGCCGCGCGGCAAGGTCACCCAGTGCGTCAATCTGGTGCTGCCTGCAACCCATCCGGAAGCCGATGCCGGTTTCATCATCATGGAAGCGGAATATTACGTGCCGATGTCTGGCACCAACACGATCTGCACCGCAACGGTGCTGCTTGAAACCGGCATGATCCCGATGGTCGAGCCGGTCACCCAGCTGACGCTAGAGGCCCCTGCGGGTCTCGTGAAAGTCAGGGCGGACTGCAAGGACGGCAAGGTAACCGGCATTACCTTCGCCAATGTGCCCTCTTTCGTCATGGCTCTCGATCGCAAGGTGGAAGTGCCAGGGCTCGGCACCATCACCGCAGACGTTGCCTATGGCGGCATGATCTACGTGCTCGTCGATGCAAACGCACTGGGCTACGATATTACTCAGGACGAGGCGGCCGAACTCGTCGACGTCGGTGAAAAGATCAAGTTGGCCGCTGCAGAGCAGATCCCCGCCATCCACCCGGAAAATCCGGAAATTCACACGATCAACCAGACCCTATTTGCCGGTCCTATGCGCACGGAAAATGGCGTCAAGCGATCGAAAAACACTGTCATCGTGTCGCCCGGTCGCCACGATCGCTCACCCTGCGGCACCGGCACCAGTGCGCGCCTTGCCGTGCTACATGCCAAGGGTCAGATCGGTGTCGGCGAGCGATTCGTACACGAGTCAATCATTGGCACCGAATTCATCGGTGAGGTCATCGAAACAACCACGGTCGCCGGCCGGCCGGCGATCCGACCCGCCATCACCGGCACCGCCTGGATTTCCGCTTTTCATCAGTATGTCCTCGATCCAACCGATCCGTTCCCGACCGGCTACAAGCTCGGCGATACTTGGAAGACCTCGAGATAGGGGCCGGCGCAGATGGTCTTCTCACTGGTGCTGACAGAGGCCCGTTACAGCATCCGTCAACCGACAAGCTCCGCGAACACAACTACGGTGACAAAAATGGGAAAGATTTCGACCGTGCCGTCACGCTCATCCTATGATTACGTGATCATCGGCTCCGGTTCGGCAGGCAGCGTGCTCGCCGGCCGCCTCTCCGAAGACGGCAAGAACCGTGTGCTTCTCCTGGAAGCGGGACCTTCCGACCAGCACATACACATCCGCATGCCTGCAGCACTTCCGCTGCCACTTGCAAACGACCGCTTCAACTGGTTCTACACCTCGGAACCCGAGCCTCACCTCAACAACCGAACCATCCTTGAGGCGCGCGGGCGAGTGCTCGGCGGGTCTTCATCGATCAATGGGATGAATTGGGTGCGCGGCAGTCCGTGGGACTACGACAGCTGGGCGGCCATGGGTCTTGAAGGTTGGAGCTACAAAGACGTTCTCCCCTATTTCCGCCGTGCCGAAACGTCAGACAAGGGCAGCAGCGCCTACCGCGGCGGCAAGGGTCCGATGAAGATCGAGACCTGTAAGGCCGACAGCCCGCTCTACCGCGCCTTTATCAAGGCTGGCGTACAAGCTGGCCATCCCCTTATCGAAGATCACAACGCCTACCGTCAGGAAGGTGTGCATATCACCCAGCGCAATATCGGGCATGGCATACGCTGGAGCTCCTCCCAAGCCTATATCCATGCTCAGCCGCAGCGCGCCAATCTCGACGTCGTCATCAAGGCCAAAGTGCTGAAGATCGAGTTTGAAGACAAGCGTGCCGTTCGGGTGCGCGCGCGCATCGATGGCAAGCATTTCTCGATCGGCGTCGACAAGGAAGTGCTCCTGGCGGCCGGCGCGCTTAATTCGCCACAACTGCTGATGCTGTCGGGCATCGGTGCTGCCGAGGAGCTTCGCAAGCTCTCCATCCCGGTTGTCCAGGATCTTCCGGGTGTCGGCAAAGGTCTGAAAGACCATGTCGCCGCTCCCGTGCAATATCGCGCGACGAAGCCCGTCTCGATTGTCGGAAAACTGACACGTTTCGGCAAATTAAAGCTTGGTCTTCAGTGGCTGGTTGCCAAGAAGGGCCTCGGGGCAACGAACTTCTTCGAAGTCGGTGGCTTCCTGCGGACCAACAACAAGCATCCTGTCCCGAACGTCCAGTTGGAATTCGTTCCGCTCATCGGCGAGATGCAGCACGGCAGCGTCGCACTGGAAAACGGCTTCCAATATTTCTTCAGTCTGATGCGTCCGAAAAGTGAAGGTCGAGTCTGGCTTGCAAGCGCCGATCCCGATGTTGCGCCCAAGTTCGTGTTCAATTTCCTTGAGCACGAGGATGACCGCAAGGAGGCAATCGAGGCCGTCCGCGCCATCCGCCACATCGTGTCGCAGCCGGCCTGGAGCGACATCCGCGGCGAGGAGGTAACGCCCGGTAAGGCCGCGCAATCCGACGAGGACATCCTGGCGTTTCTGCGCAAGGAGGCCGGGACAAACTATCATCCCTGCTGCAGCTGCCGCATGGGAACCGATAGCATGTCGGTCGTCGACGCCCGTGCCAGGGTCCATGGCATCGACAACCTGCGCGTCATCGATGCCTCGATTATGCCTGCCATCGTCAGCGGCAACTTGAACGCCCCGGTCATCATGATGGCCGAAAAGCTTTCGGACGACATTCTCGGCAAAAGGCTTCCGAGCGAATTGGCCGACTACTACCTGCCAGCGGCAGAGTGAAGGAGTTCCACATGACTGCAAACACTGAACGCAAAGGCGATGTCTTGATCCTGCGTCCAGAAGAAGGCAGGAATTTCTGGCAGCCAATGCCTGCCAACGGTCATATTTCGGTGCGCGTTGCGCCCGGCTTCGTCAAGGTCGAGACCCCATTCAGCTTGGGCACGCAGACCTTGCCGCCGCAGGGCTATGTCCGCGAACATGCCCATCCGGTCCATGATGAGGTCCTGCATTTCATCTCCGGCAAGGGCAAGGCCGTCGTCGAAGGCGTGGAGTATGACGCCCTGCCCGGCACGACGATTTTCGTCGGCCGCAATCGCAAACACAAATTCATCAACACCAGTGCGGACCAAGACCTGCATTGGCTCTGGTTCATCCAGCCCAACGGACTGGAGGACTTCTTTGAGGAGATCGGCCGTCCGAGGGAGCCGGGTCAGCCCGATCCGACACCCTTCCCCCGACCGGAAGACGTGTTGGAAATCGAGCGGCGCACTGCGTTCGTCGCAGCCAAGCCGGAATAACGCCTAGGGGATCGAAATGCCTACGATAGTGGCGTCGGATGGATGCCGGGTGACCTACGACGTCTCCGGCAACGGCGAAGTATTGCTTCTCATACCGGGGCTCGGCGGCCAAGCTAGCTTCTGGTCGGCGATCGCTCGCCGCCTTGCCGAGAACTATCAGGTTGTCTCCTTCGACCACCGCGGTACGGGCCGCAGCGATCGGCCAGACGGAAAGTACTCGATCGCGCGTATTGCCGAGGATGCGTGCCAGATCCTGCACGATATCGGCGCGGCAAGCGCCGGCATCATAGGCCATTCGACCGGCGGAATGATCGCGCAGTATCTGTCACTCGACCATCCCGAGCGGGTCAATCGGCTTGTCATCAGCGGCAGCTGGGAAAAACCCGATGCGCGTTTTCGCACGATGTTCGAAGCCAGGCTGGGCGTGCTTCTGGAGGCGGGGCCAAAAGTGTATCAGCGCCTGACGCACGCAATGGGTTACCCTGCCGACTACCTCGACCGCCATCGGATCGAGCTCGACGCCGTTATCGAAGCTTCCCAGTCTGCCTTGTCGCCTCTGGCGGTGGCCAGTGCCCGGATCGACATGCTGTTTTCCGATTATCGATCCGACGAACTGGCTAGGATTGGGGCGCCGACGCTCGTCATTGGCGCAACGGACGACGCTCTCATTCCCTTTTATCACTCGCAGCGGCTTGCCGCGATGATCCCAGCGGCGAAGCTGACAGTGCTCGATGGCGCTCATTTCTTTCCGAAGGTGCACCCTGACAGGTTCGTAAAGATCGTCCGCCAATTTCTGGAGTACTGATATGCCTAAAGACCCACAGAAAATTGCAATTATCGGCTTCGGGGCGATGGCACGCAGCCTGCAGGCTTCCCTGACCAAAACGCAGAGCAGACTGGCGATCAGGGCAACGCTGCTTCCGCGGGAGTTTCATGCGAGCGCGGAGTTGCCGGACAGTATCCACCTCTGCGGCACCGTCGAGGAGCTCATCGAATGGGCACCGTCCCTTGTCGTCGAATGCGCGAGTCACGAGGCGGTCCGTCATGCCGTGCCGGAGCTGCTGCGGGCAGGTATCGACGTTGTTGTCGTCTCGGTCGGCAGCTTGTCTGATGGAGCGCTCCTGGCGGACCTCGAAAAGGCGGCCCAGTCGGGCAAGAGCCGTCTCACGGTCGCCTCTGGTGCCATCGGTGGTCTTGATGTTCTTCGCTCGGCAAAGAGCGCCGGTCTGGATACGGTCATTTATACCGGCAGCAAGCCGCCGGCTGCGTGGAAAGGTACACCTGCCGACGACGAATTCCTGCTGTCCGATCTGCGGGAAAGGACGGTTATCTTCGAGGGCACTGCCCTCGACGCCTCGACCCTTTACCCCAAGAACGCGAACGTCACGGCTGCCGTCGCGCTTGCCGGTATTGGCTTTGAGAGGACCAAGGTGACGCTCATTGCCGATCCGACTTCGACAAGCAACACGCATCAGGTGGAAGCTGGCGGTGCATTCGGACGCTTCTCCATCCTGCTGGAGAACCGTCCGCTTCCCGATAATCCCAAGACGTCGTGGCTTGCTGCACTTAGCATCGAGCAGTGCATCACTCGCCACTTCCAGAACATCGAACTTTGAGGAAATGAAGATGCGTCTCATCAATAAAGTAGCAATCGTCACTGGCGCAGGTGCCGGTATCGGCGCGGCGACCGCTGAACTGTTCATCCAGGAAGGGGCAAAGGTGGTCGTGGCGGATTTCAACGCTGACGCGGTCAACGAAGTGGTCCGCCGTCTCGGCGAAGATGCCATCGCCTGCAGCGTCGACGTGCGCGACAGCGCACAGGTCAAGGCGATGATCGACCTCGCCGTGAAAAGGTTCGGCGGCCTCGATATCATCGTCAACAATGCCGGCCGCGGCAGCCTCGGCACTGTCGAGACGATGGAAGAGAACGACTGGGACGACATCATCGCCGTCAACCTCAAGGGCGTTTATCTATGCTCGAAATATGCCATTCCGGCACTGCGCGCCCGCGGCGGCGGAGCAATCGTCAACACAGCGTCCAATATTGTCCAGTTCGCAATCAAGGATCGGGCGGCCTATGTGGCCGCCAAGGGAGGGGTTGCGGCTCTGACCCGTGCGATGGCTCTTGATCACTCGGTCGACAACATTCGCGTCAATTCCGTCGCGCCTGGCGTCATCTGGTCGAACTACTACAACAAGATGCTGACGCAGGTTCCGGATCCGGACGCATTCGTCAGCGGGCTCAAGGCGCGTGCCCCAATGGGCCGCTACGGCGAGCCTCGCGATATCGCCAATGCGATCCTGTACCTCGCCTGCGATGAGTCCGGATTCGCGACGGGATCGATGCTTACAGTCGACGGAGGCGCGGCCGCCTGGTGAGGAGGCCGCGAGCCATGACCATGATCTTGGAAGAGAGAGACTATCGGATCAAGGCCGGCTATGTCGCCGACTTTCTCGAAAAATACCAAGCGCTGGGTCTGCCAGTTCAACGTGAGCATCTCGGCGAACCGCACGGCTTCTTTGTCTCCGACGTCGGCGAACTGAACCATGTCGTTTCGATGTGGCGTTACGCAGACATGATCGAGCGCGCGGAAAAGCGTTCCAGGATGCTGACCGACCAGCGCTGGCCCGGATATCTCGCCAGCATCAAAGGGCTGATCGACGTGCAGACTATCCGCATCCTCATCCCAACGACGTTTTCGGCACTTCGATAGGCAGTGATCAGACATGCCCGCTTTCAAGGAAACGATCTCAATAACCCATGATGGTGCTCTATCGGCGATTGCTGCTGGCGTTGCGGAAGCGATGTCAATAGGTGTTCCGCAATGTATCTTCATCGTCGATGCAAGCGGCGAGACGATTGCGAGCCTGCGCATGGACGGAGCGAAATACCTCAGCATGCACACGGCACGCGCCAAGGCGCGCACGGCTGCGTCGATCAACAACGCGACAGGTTCGATGCCATACGAATTCGGGACCGCAGCAGGCATCGCATCCCAAGGCGGCGTCACACCGCTGCCGGGCGGCCTGCCCGTCCGTTTCAGCGGCCGGCTAGCCGGAGCGATCGGAGTCGGCTCCGGCACAGGCGACCAGGATTTCCAGGTCGCGCGCGCGGCGCTCGCGGCGATCGGGGCCGACGCGGTCTGATGGATCACCGCAGCGCCAGCCGAAGCGAGAGCGAAAGGACCATACGCGGCCGGCCCGAGCAGATCGCCACGAGGGTCGTCTTCTTCGTTCTCGATTTCGGCATGGCCGCGTCCTGCCCTCGTCGGTTTCATTGCCCACGCAAGCAATCTTTCCACCGCCTTTTTCACAATTGCTGGATTGCTCCTCCTAATCTCAGTCGCCGGAAAGAGCGTTCGCTGACCCTTCGCAGACGGCGCAGGTTTCGAGAGCGATGAAGATGTGGTCCTGAACGGAGCGCGCTAGCACCGTACCAGACGAGCCGCTGTTCAGGCGACGAAGGTTCATGGCTGCAAGGCGGTGAACTCCATTTGTCGAGCGACAAACGATCCTTCTGACAAGGCGCACAGGTCGTCGAAGCCACAGGCCCCACTCTCGGCCCCTCGTATGCCCGAATGACTTTCCCGGAGAAGCCTTCGCATTGAATCGATAAGTGACGCGATGTGACGCATCTGCTCTCAATGAAAGTTGACAGAGGGTGTCAACTGCTGAAGAATTTCATTGTACGAACGTTACTTTCACTGAGTGAAAAAGGAAATAATCATGTCGAGACACACGCTACGCAAGGAAGAGATAAGCGGCGTCATTCCGCCACTCGTTTCGACGTTTGCGGCGGACGGAAGCTTGGATTTCGAGCTTTTCCGAAACGAGTTGCGCTTCATGGAATCCGTCGGCGTCACACTTGCTGTCGTTGGCGGCAGTACAGGGTCGGGGGATGAGATTACCGCTGATGAGCTGGAGCAGCTCGTCTCTGAGGCGGTGCAGAACAGCTCCATTCGCATTATCGCCGGCGTGATCACGACAACAACGAAGGATGCGATCCTGCGCGGCCAGAAGGCAAAAGAGGCAGGGGCGAGCGCGCTCATGGTCGGCCCGCCGATTTATACGACGCCGTCGCAGGAGGGTCTCGAGGCATTTGTACGGGATATCCACGATGCGACGCAGATGCCGATCATTTTCTACAATCACTTTTTCAGCCCTCCTTCGGTCATGCAGCGCATCGCCAAACTTCCCGGGGTGATTTGCGTGAAGGAGGTCGCACTTGAACCGGTCGCGGAGCTCGTTCAGACGGTTGGCGACCGCGTGGCGATTGCTGCCGGCGCGGATAGTGTGAACATTGCAAGTTTCCTGTTGGGCGCAGACGCCTCGATCTCCGGCGTAAATACTGTCATCCCGAAAGAGTACGGGGAAATCTACCGTGCTCACGTCGAAGGCGATTACAGACGGGGCAGAGAACTGACCGAAAAAATCGCGCCTCTTGCGCGAGAGATGATCAAGCCGGCCAACTTTCCCGCGCGCGTGAAGTTCGCGATTAATCTCCTTGGTCGCCGGGTGGGCGAACCGCGGAAGCCCAGCGGCGATCTAGCCAGAGAAGATCAAGAAAACATCCGCGCTGCGCTGCGCCACGCAGGCCTTATCGCATAGCTCGAAGACCTTACGAGGTGTCGGACCACCGACTTTCGGCACCTCATCCGCTTGCCGATACAAACACAAAAAGGGAGCAGCTGTTATGAAAGAGAAGAGCATCAACATCTTTGCATCGGCGACGTTGCCGCGTCGCAATTTCCTTAAAGCGGGTCTGGCGATCGGATCCTGCGTGGCACTTAGCCCAGCCATTGTCGATCGAGCGCTCGCAGATGAGCCATCCCGCGGTGGTATTCTGCGAGTGGGTCTGGGCGCAGCAGGGGCCAAGTCATCGCTGAACCCGTTTATCTCGACGGGAGACATGGATTTTGCCGTTGCCCAATCGATCTTCGACCGGCTGACCGATTTCGATGGCAACGGAAACATCTACAACAGCCTGGCGGAGGATTTCAGTCACAACAAGGAAGGCAAGGTCTGGAAAATCCGAATTCGCAGCGGCATTGTCTGGCATGATGGGACGCCATTCTCTGCGAAAGACGTGGTCTACTCGCTGCAGTACATGCTGACGCCGGAAAACAAAGCGGACGGCTATACCAACCTTTCAACCTTGATGAAGCCGTCTGACGTTCGGGCGCTTGACGATAGCACGGTTGAGGTCTCTCTCGCCAAGCCCTACGCGCTTCTGCCCCAAGTTCTCGGCAGCAAAGTGATGTTTCTGGTGAAGGAAGGCACGAAGGACTTCAACCAGCCGATCGGGACCGGGCCCTTTAGCTTTGTCGAGTGGAGCCAAGGTCAACGGGTGACCCTGAAGCGCAATGACGCCTTCCGGAAAGCGGGAATGCCGTATCTCGATGGTGTCGAGTTCATTGCCATCAATGACCCGACGGCACGAATGAACGCGCTGATTGCCGACCAGGTCGATGTTGTCGCACAACTCGATGGCAACCTTGCCCGCATCGTCGCAGCAAATCCAGCGATGGCTTTGCTGCGCTCAAAGAGTGCCGCCACCACAGACCAATTCATGATGGTCGCGCAGAAGCCGTTCACCGATGTTCGAGTACGTCAGGCGATGCGGCTCCTTGTCGATCGCGAGCAACTGGTGACCAATGCTTTGGCCGGCTACGGCAGGGTTGGCAACGATCTTCATTGCATAACGGATCCCGACTACGCTTCGGCGCTGCCGCAGCGACAGCACGATCCGGATCAGGCCCGGGCGCTCCTGAAGAAAGCAGGATACGACAATGATCTGGCGTTTGAGCTCTACACCTCGGACGCGGCGCCAGGAATGCTGGCGTCCGCGACCCTTATTGCGAACCAGGCAAAACAGGCTGGCGTGAAAATCGACCTGAGTGTTGTCCCGCCGGACAGCTATTACTCAGGACCGAAATTTAAGAAGACCGCAATGGCCAGCTCCGACTGGGGACAACATACGATCGAGTCAGTGTTTGGACAGGCATATGCCCGAGGTGCCTATTGGAACGAACCAGACTGGACCAACGACACGTTTGACAAGTGGGTTTCCATGGCTCGCACCACGTTCGACCCAGCTCAACGGAAGGAGTATCTCTTCGAAGCACAAAAGATCATCTGGGAAGACGGCGGCTATATCATCTGGGGCTTTAGAGACCTCCTGGACGCCGCGAACGTCCGCGTAAAGGGGCTTCTTCCCTCCAGCCAACGTAATCTTGGCTACTACCGCTTCGAAGGGATTTCCCTCCAAGCCTAGTTCAGCTTTTGCCCTGCCTACCGATGCTCCGCCTGGTGATGAGGCGGAGCAGAAAAAGAGGGAACACGGATGATTATTGCACGCTTCGCCAGGTTGCTCATCGGAAGACTAGCGCTTTCGATACTGACACTGGTAGCTGTCTCGGCGGTGGTCTTCACTGCGACGCTCTACCTTCCAGGAGATCCAGCAAGGGCCGCGCTCGGCGCAAAAGCGGATCCTGCCGCCGTAGAGGCGCTGCGCGCTGAGTTCGGCTTGGACCGACCGGCTTTTACTCAGTACGTTTCGTGGGCGTCAGGCGTCGTATCCGGGGATTTTGGAAAGTCGATTCCGTCAGGTCGTCCAGTCTGGGAGATGATCCGACCGAAGGCGATAAATACGGTGATCCTGACAGCCTCTTCGCTTCTGCTGTTGATTCCTCTCTCGTTTTTACTGGGAATCGCAGCAGCGATATGGAAGGACCGATTTCCCGACCACATCATCACCGTTCCGACGATCGTCCTCGTGGCGCTGCCGGAATTTGTTGTCGGCACTGTGCTGATCGTTGTCTTCGCAGTTGGCCTACACCTGCTCCCGCCGGTATCGCTCATCCAGGGGAACAGAACGCTGCTGTCACAGTCGACCCTCTTTTTTCTGCCGGTTGTCACTCTCCTGTGCACCACACTGGCCCAAGTCGTCCGTATGGTGCGGGCCGTGGCGATCGAGGTGCTGTCGGCAGAGTATGTGTATATGGCTCGTCTCCGTGGCCTTGGCCCAGGCCGCGTGCTCATGCGCCATGTCTTCCCCAACGTCGTGACCCCATCAATCCAGACCATTGCGCTGAACGCGGCTTGGCTTGCGGGTGGAGTCGTCGTGACGGAGGCGGTATTTCAACTGCCCGGCATCGGCAGTGCGTTCGCAGACGCTGTCATCAACCGGGACATGCCGACGGTCTTGGCCGTGACCCTGTTGATCACGGCAACATATGTTTTGATCAATCTCATCTCTGAGGTCCTGATCATGTTTCTCAATCCGCGTTTGTGGGCACAGCACGCCGTGCTTTGATTTCGTGAGGAAGATCAATGCTTCGAACTTTGCGCCTTATGTTTTCAAATCGCGCCTCATGGACATCTTTGCTCCTCATAGTAGCGGTTGTCGGCGTCGCCACCATTGGGCCCTGGCTGGCTCCTTACGCGTACGATGAGATCGTTGGCCCTCCTTTTTCACAGCTATCGCGCGATCACATCCTGGGGACGGATTTTCTAGGGAGAGACGCTTTCAGCCGGTTTCTCAACGGCGGTCAAACCATCTTGATGATCGCCGTGCTTGCAACGACGCTGGCGTTTATGATCGCAGTGCCGATTGGAATATTATCGGGTCTGAGGCGCGGCTCTTTTGACCACGCTCTCGTAGCGCTGTCGGACATCGTCTATGCCTTGCCGCCCGCCATCTTTCTGCTCGTGCTCCTCGCAGCAACCGGGCCCAGCCTGACGACCGTGATTTTTGGCATTGTGTTTATCCACGTACCCCGCGTCCTGAGAATCGTTCGGCTGATTACGATCGACATATCTCGAAACGAATATGTCGAGGCAGCATTCGTCAGAGGCGAAAGCTGGCTGGCAGTGTGTCTCAAAGATATCCTGCCGAATATCCTTCCTCCGATATTTGCTGACTATGGCGTCCGGCTTTGCGGATCGATCATTCTTTATGCCTCGCTCAGTTACCTTGGCCTGGGACTGCCGCCACCTGCCGCCGACTGGGGAATGATGATCAGCGAGAATCGCCTGGGCATCACGATCTCCCCCTGGCTTGCCGTAGCGCCGGCCGCCGCGATAGCGATCTTCTCGGTCGCCGTGAACGTCCTGACCGACAACTTTGCGCGTTCCATCGGCCATTCGAAAAGGCAGCAAAATGCTTGATTCTCCATTGATCGTTAAGAACTTGTCGATGCGCGACACCGAGGGCCGCATCATCGTGGACGACGCCTCGATAACCGTAAGCGAAGGCGAAGTGCTCGCTATAATCGGGGAATCAGGGTCCGGAAAGACCTCATTGGCTCTTGGCCTGCTGGGTTTTGCGCGGCCCGGTATGCTGATCAGCGCCGGCGAAGTGATTATCGATAATGAAGATATCCTGAGTGTCTCGGAGCAAAAGCTGCAATCATACAGGGGAAGCAAGGTTTCGCTCGTCCCACAGAATCCGACGACGAGTTTCAGCCCGCGCATGAGAATCGGCGATCAGATCGCAGAACTGCTGAGCGTTCACGGCTACTCAGCGGCGCAGACCCTAGCCTTGAGGCGGGACATGCTCGAGAATGTCGGCTTACCCACAGATGGTGGCTTCCTGCGCCGTTACCCGTTTGAACTCAGCGGCGGCCAGCTGCAAAGGATCGCGATCGGGATGGCGTTCATTACTCGCCCTCGCGTGATCGTCATGGACGAGCCCACCACGGGGCTCGACGTCTCGACCCAACAAACCATTTTGAACTTGATACGCGAACTGGTCCAGACATCGAAGGCGAGCTTCGTATATGTGACGCACGACCTTGCAGTCGTGCATAATATCGCCGACAGCGTCGCCGTGATGCTTGGCGGAAAGATCATCGAAAGGGGTACGAAAGAGCAAGTCTTCAGGGAGCCCGCAACTGACTATACGCGCACCCTGCTCAGCACAATTCCGCACTTACCCGATCGGTGTAACGTCGCCGAGGACGATGGCGCTTCCAACAGGGTACTCCCCGCTGTGCTTAAGATTGAAGACCTGAGCGTCTCCTATGGTGATGTCAGGGTCGTCCACGGGATTTCATTTTCAATCGATCGTGGAGAATGCCTGGCTCTTGTCGGCGGGAGTGGCAGCGGCAAGACAACGACCGGGCGGTG
This sequence comes from Rhizobium aethiopicum, assembly GCF_900094625.1. Classification (GTDB taxonomy): domain Bacteria; phylum Pseudomonadota; class Alphaproteobacteria; order Rhizobiales; family Rhizobiaceae; genus Rhizobium; species Rhizobium aethiopicum. The sequence goes on from NZ_FMAJ01000005.1 coordinate 88,046, forward strand.
CATTGCCGGTCTTCATGCAAACGGGCATGGCCGAATGACTTTTCAGAATGCGGCGCTGAGCTTCGGCTACCGTAACCGTTCGCGGGCGCAACTGGCCGCGCTTCAAATCGTCTTTCAGAACCCTGATCGTTCTCTTAATCCGCGTGAATCCATCTATAATGCGGTGGGTCGCGCAGCAAGACTCGCGGGCGCGGACGAAGGCTCAATGGAGTCTAAGGTGACACAGCTGCTCGACAGAGTGCGTTTGCCACGACGGGTTTTGACCTTGTATCCGCCGGACCTATCAGGTGGGGAGAGACAACGTGTTGCGATTGCCCGGGCTCTTGCAATGAACCCCCACCTGCTGATCTGCGACGAGATCACCTCGGCCCTCGATGTTTCCGTACAGGCAGCCGTTGTCGATCTCCTTATGGAGCTGAAGCGTGACGGATTATCAATGTTGTTCATAACGCACAACCTGCCATTGGTCTCCGAGATCGCTGAATCTATTGTCATAATGAAGAATGGTCTGGTGACCGAATGCGGGAGTACGACCCAGGTTTTGCGTTCACCCCAGGACGAATATACGCGATTGCTCTTGGAGGCAGCTCCGAGGGTTCAGGCGCAACACCTCGCATCTCGCGTGGTTCGGTTTCAAAGTTAGTAAGGGCGGGCGGATGGAAGCGGAAAACGGAAAGCCGACACGATTTGACGCTGTCGACCGGGCGGCGGCAATTCTCGCGGTTCTCGGCGCTGCCAACGGACCCAGTTCTTTGTCGCAAATTGCGCGTGAGGTAGGGTTGGGGCAGCCGACAACGTCGCGCTATCTAACGAGCCTGGTCGGCCACGGATACGTCGAACGGGACGAAAATGGGCGATACGTGCTCGGCATTGGGCTTTACCTTCTGGGGCAGAAAGCCCTCCAACATCGTGACGTACGCAATCTGGCGCGTTCCCACCTTGAAGCGCTTCACCGCCGCTACAACGAGACCGTCAGTCTCGCGCTGTGGGTTCATAACGAACTTGTTGTAATTGATTGTATCGAGGCCACCCAGGCACTCAAACAGGGAGCAACCGTCGGATTGCCAAATCCGTGGCACGCAAGTTCGCTTGGGAAGTCGATTTTGGCTTGGCTGGACGAGAAGGCGCTCAACGTTTTGCTGCCCACGCCGGCGCTGGAGGTCTTCACCAAGAATACGCTGTCGACCAGATCCCTGCTACAGGCTCAGTTCCAAACCATCCGTGCACTTGGCTTTGCAGTCGATGACGAAGAATCGTCGCTTGGGGGACGTTGTATCGGCGCGCCTGTATTCAATGCGACAGGGCGCCCTATCGCAGCAATCAGCATGAGCGGCCCCGTTAGTCGCATCGTTTCGGAGGACATTGCAGCGATCGGTGATGTTATCTCGGCGGCTGCAAAGGAGGTTTCCCGCGCTTTAGGCTATCAGGAATCGCTACAGCAGAGGATGCCGGCATGAAAATCGGACTTGTCGGTGCCGCGCACTGGGCATCGGAAATTCACGCCCCCGGGCTCGCCGGTGATCCTGATGTGACCTTCGTTGGAGTTTGGGCGAGAGATCGGGCCAAAGCAGCAGCGCTGGCCGACACCCACACCGTCGGGGCATTCGACAATTTTGATGAGTTATTGGACGAAGTTGATGCCGTCAGCTTCGCCGTCGCGCCCGGCGCTCAAGCCACGTTAGCAAAAAGGGCCGCAGAACGGGGAAAACATGTGCTCCTCGAAAAGCCGATAGCGCTCAATCTGGACGACGGCATTGCGTTGAACGATGCAATAGGCAATAGCGGTGTACGCTCTGTCGTTTTCCTGACGCGCCTGTTTCACCCGAGGCTCCGATCGCAGCTTGCATCGGCTGCTCAAGCACGGGGTTTGATGCATGGAAAAGTGAGGATCGTCGCGAATTCAATGAGAGTTCTATCGCCGTACAACAACTCGCAGTGGCGCCATGATCCGCATGCTGCCCTTTGGGACTTGGGCCCACACGCACTTTCTGTCTTGCAGTCCGTCCTCGGTGGTATCTCAGACGTTTGCGCTAAGTTCGATGCCAAGGGCCATGTTTTGCTGTTCGCTCGCCACGAAGGCGGCGCTACATCATATGCGGAACTCGCATTAACCGCGCTCGACGCTGACCTCGCAAGTGACACCGCTTTCGTCGGAAGTGAAGGCAAGATTGAGCTTCCGCAGATCGACATGATCAACGGTGGTGCAGCGGAGGCCTATCGTGAAGCAATTCGTCAACTGGTCAGCGGAAACCAGGAAGAACCATATTGCGACGCTTCTTATGGTTTGCAGCTTCTGCGGCTCTTGGCGGAATGCGATGAACAGTTACGCAATGCGCATCGCGCTTCAACCCTGACGCTCGGCGGTGGGGATCAAGGTCACCATGCCGGCTAGCTTATTCTGACGCGCGTCAATGGGTGGCACGTTGCACGCCCACGAAACTCCACCACTGTCTGCGTAGCCGGGTGAGCTCGATCTTGAAGGGAAGCTGATCGTCCGACGAGCGCATTATAGTAGACGGACAATTCCCACAGAAGCTCGACGCCCACTAGGCCCGCATTGACCGGCCGGCGACAGCGCGGCTCCGCCATCCGATCGGTTTGCCGCCGACTGAGCAAGCTCGTCCCCATGCCGATTTCTGACGCAATGTGGCGCAAACAAAGCGGCGTGTCACTTCAGAAAAGAGGCGCCCGCGCACTGTTTTCGAGTGCCTATCCGTGGCTTGATATGCTTGAGCCTTGGAACTTTTGGGATCCGACCACCGTGAAGAACGCAACAAGAAATCTCGCATTCGCAGATGAATTCATATCCGCTAAGCTGGTGGAGGACGTTGTCGACTATGAGGTGAGCGACGCGGTCGTGGTCAACCTCGGCCCCTCGCCGATGGTAACGGGTGCAGAGCACCCCGCGATTGTTCCCCCTTGGAAATCGACCTGGCTGAAAGGCGGGAGAATCAAATCGGCGGAACGCGCAGCATTGATCAAGGTCGTCAAAGCCACGAACCTTGGCGGCGCGCAGTTCCGCGGGTGGGATTGGCTTGGAAATCGTATCCGTAGCTTCCCCCGTGACACACCCCTCTTCATTTCCGCTCAAGACGAAATCGGCCAGGTGAGCGTGGACCCCCGCGTTTTCACCAACGAAGCCGCCGTGTCTACCGCCCAGCAAACTTTCACGCTGAAGTTGAACCTGTGGTGGTCCCCTGGCGATACGGACTGCTTCATTCACAATGAGCATCCGTTTCTCGAGGTACACACGCAAATTCACGGCCTGGGGCGGATGCAGAAATTCACTGAGCGTGATCAGTCAACACTTTATGAGGATGTCGTCATGCCGATCGGCTATTCGCACGACCCGTTTTGCAGGGTGACAGGACACAATCAGTGGACCTATCCCTGGCACAGATATTACGCAGACACGGACTCCGTCTGGTTGGCAGTGGAACTGCATCCCTGACAATCAACGATGAGGCTCAAGACATTTGGATCATGTCGGAGCCATCTCCTAGATACTGGAGTGCTTCGCGAGGGATCGCGGGGTCGTTCTTGTCCATGACCGTAATTCCCTTAATTTGCTCTCTCCCCAGCAGCCCAGGCCCTCGATAGTGAAGGGCGACTTTGGTTGAGTAAGGCTGGCGGAAGACGGTTGCGGCGATGCCGCTTGAAATCCCGAACATGAACTTCTTGGAGTTTCGCTTCACTTGAGCATAGACGCCGAATGTCAATTCGTTTGACTGGATTCCTTCAAAATCCGCTGTGAACAGGCGGTCTGCGATAGGAAAGCAAAAGCCATAATATTTGAAAACATACTCCATCTTCTTCGGGTCATCGAAACTGGGGAAACGTTCGACGTAATAGTGCTGCAAAAACTGGTTGGCTCGATAGATGCAGAATGCGGACTTCAGCACAAAGCCTTTATAGATCGACGAGAATTGGTATCGATCATAAACGCCGATCAGGTCGCTATCGGGCACCGAGTTTTCCACCAGCATGTTCGACACAAATCGCGAAAACTCGGGCAACTGCCGCGCCGCTGACATAGCATGAAAGAAATTGCCGTCGACCAGCGTTCTGAACTCCTCGGGATCGGAGAAAAGAATGGGGACGCTCAGCCCAAAGTAGTTTGCAATGATCCTCATGTTTGCCGCCGATGGCACATGAGCACCTGAAAGATATTTGTTAAACTGCTGTCGGTTTACTTTTATTTTCCTGCACACGGCTGCCACCGAACCCTGTTGATTACAAAGGGTTCGAAGATTGGCTGCGAAAGAAGCCGTATCGCTAATAAGATGGTTCATTGCCCGCCCATCAGATGACGCATATTGACGCTACAACTACGCTATATCGCGAAAACCTTTAAGGCAATGCGAAATTGCTCCGACGACCGTTCGCCTTACATTTATCGGAAATATGAAGGGACTCGATCATTGGCACCGAACGCCGAAATCGGTTGGGCGATCATGGGCACGGAAACCATTGCTACCGAGCACATGGTATCCGCGATCCGGTCGATCGGGCATTTGCCTCTGTGGGTATTCAGCCGCAACCTTCAATATGCGGAGGCTTTTGCAAGCGATCTGGATATCTCGAACGCTACCAATGATCTAACATCAGTGTGGGCTGCCCCCCAGGTCCGGTTTGTCTATGTTAGCGCGACCCGAGATCGACGCCCCTATCATGTGGCTGCAGCAGCTCGAGCGGGAAAGCATATCCTCTGCGATGGCCCCCTTTGCGATGACCGAGAGCAGGCGGCGCAATTAGTGAAACTCTGCCATGACATGAAGGTCACCCTAGCAGTCCATCACGTCGCCCGCGCATCAAACGTGCACCAGACGATGAAGAGGCTAATCCGCGACGGCGATATTGGCCAACTGCAATCGATAATCGTCGTTCGGGGCGGCCCCCACCAACCACCTCCGCAGCGGCGCGGTCAGGGCGAGAGCGCTGCCGGAGACATCTTCTTTGACGCAGCCATCGAAAGCATCGACCTTGTGAGATATCTTACCGATGCCGAACCGCGCCAAATCAGCGGTCTCAAAAAGGTAAAGGACGAGCTCCCACTGCATCTCGCGTTTCTATTGCGCATGAACGACGGCTGTATCGTTCAGTCGCATGAAAGCTTCGCGACCTCCGACATCGAGGATATGGTGCTGGTGGCCGGCAACAAAGGCTCGCTCATCGCGAATGGAACCTTGAACGGCCGCGGAGCTGGAACGCTTACACGACGGATCGCGGGCAAGAACGAACTGATACCGATACGCGAGCGCGATGTGCACGCCGCCGCGATGCATGATTTCATCACAGGGCTGCATGGAAGGCCGAGATGGCTTTCGACCGGAGAAGATAGCATCTCCAACCTTCACACCATCGAGGCGTTGCAAACATCGGTGAAAACGGGCGAGCTCGTTGATTTGCACTATATGTCGGCAACCGGCACAGGAGCACCGTCGTGACAATTCGTCAAAAGATCATCCTTCACTCGCTGGTGGCAAAACACTCAACGATGGCAATCGATCTGGAGATCGCGAAGCAGCTCAAATTCGATGGACTGGAGGCATCGGGGGCGAAAATCAGCGAATGCCTGGCTGGCGGAGTTTCTAAAACATCGCTGCGGGAGATGGTCGATGGCATGTGGATTCCTGGTATCGGCTTCCTGGTTGACATCGAGCGTCAAGACGGCGAGCGACCCCAGTTGTTCAGCGACGCGGCACGCCTCTTTGAGTTGGCAGCGACAGTCGGCGCAAAGGGTGTCGAGGTTATAACCGGGCCGCTCAGTCTCGAGGCTGTCAGATCAAAAGCTCCGCGCAACGGACTGTATCGTGGCCTGCTCGATCGACCAGAACAGGAACAAATCGACCTCACTGCAGCGAATTTGCGGGAGCTCGCCGACAATGCCGCATCTCATGGGCTTATCCTGTACCTGGAATCGCTTTCGTGGACGCCGCTGAATACGATCGACAAGCAGCTCAAGGTCATCGAGAAGGTAGGGAGAAGCAACCTAAAGCTTCTGATCGATTACTGGCACTGCTACACCTCCGGCGATACTCCGGAAAGAGTTGCAAAGATCGACAAGGATCTCATCTACGGTGTGCACGTGTGCGACTCTCTGGAGTTCAAAGGAGGCATACCCGACGAGCCGGTGTTGCGCGATGTACCGACCGGTGAGGGAGTTCTAAACCTGCAGGAATGGACAGACGCCGTGAAGTCAACCGGATATGAAGGCTGGTGGAGTTGCGAGCTCTTCTGCAATCGAAATCACCAGCAAAATAGCTTCGAAGTTGCAGGACAGCTCAAATCGCTGATGCAATCCCTTATTGGCTAGCCGCTTCAGATTGAACGCTGAAGCTGCCTTACCTTTTAAATCGGAGTCGTTTTGCCATCACGGTTGGTCCTGCTCTTCTCCTTCGTGATGAAGGCTGGTTTCAAGCCGTGGCTGGAATCCTATTGGCGCCATGTGCCATCGATGCGGCCTCGCGGCATCGTACTGAGTTGGCCCGGCTATTTCTCGAACGGCAGCCGAGGGATTGCCAATCGTGATCAATCCCAGCATCATCCGTGGATCAAACGCTGATCTAGACTATTGCGAGGCGGACCATACGCGACGGAGGCTTTTCGACGCCCGAACTTTGAATCTATCCATAGTTTCGGGAGCCGGTCGGTTTTTCTGCCAATGCGCTACGCGCGAGCAAGCAGGAAATCCGCGGCTCGCTCGCCGATCATGATGCATACGGCGTTTGGGTTGCCTGAAATCAAAGTAGGCATGACTGAAGCATCAGCAACCCGAAGTCTTTCGATTCCCTTAACGCGAAGCTTTGGATCGACAACGGCCATTTCATCCTTGCCCATCCGGCAGGTACCCGACGGGTGGAGGGCTGCATGTGCATTACGCTGGCAGAACGCCCGCACCTCATCCCGCGTCAGGACGTTCTGGTCAGGCACGTGTCTCGCGTGAATGTACCTCGCGATTGCAGGTTTGGACATGATGTCCATCGCCTTCATCGTGCCTTCCGTAATCGCATCCAAGTCATAAGGATCTGAAAAATAGTTGGGAGAGACACGCGGATCAGCGGTGAAATCCGAGCTGGTCAACGTAACCTCGCCGCGTGACTTTGGCCGAATTTGCCCGAGGTTGATGGTGCATCCATTGCCACCCGGCACAGCATCGACTCCTTCCTCGATACCGGCACCCACGACCATGAAATACTGGATGTCCGGAACTTGTTCGTCCCTGTTTCCCCACCAAAAGGCCCCTCCCTCGATGAGGTTTGAAGAGGCAGGCCCTCCCCTGAACAGGGCATAGTTGAGACCCGCTGCGGCTTTCCAATGCAGTTTCTTGTATTTGTCGTAACTGTGGGGCCCATTCAGTTGGTAAATCAGCGAGATTTCGACGTGGTCCTGAAGGTTTTTGCCAACGCCAGGAAGGTCCGCCTGTATCGCGATGCCGTGACGGTCCAGTTCTTTTGCGGGACCAATTCCGGATAGCATCAACAACTTCGGGGTGCCGATAGCCCCGGCCGAAATGATAATCTCTCTCTCGGCCCGAAGAACATGCTTCTCGCCGTTTCGAATATACTCAACGCCGACGGCTTTGCCGTTTTCGATGATGATACGGCTAACGAGCGTTCGCGTAACAACCTGCAGATTTGGTCGCCCTCGCGCAGGCTTAAGATAGGCAACAGCCGCGCTGCTTCGTCGGCCGCCCTTTGCAGTGATTTGATAGAGGCCGCAACCGGCTTGATTTCCAGAATTGAAATCCGCGTTGTAGGGCATCCCTGCCTGTTGACAAGCTTGAAGCCAGCCTCGGGTTAGCGGGTGAATGTATTCGATGTCAGAGACACCTAACGGCCCGCCAACTGCGTGGACCTCGTTGCAAAATCGATTGTTGTCTTCAGCGCGAAGAAAATAGGGCAGAACCTCATCATATCCCCACCCCTCAGCGCCGAGCTGAACCCATCGCTCGTAGTCAAACGGTATGCCGCGAATATAGATCATCGCGTTCACAGAGCTGCCGCCGCCCAACACGCGAGCCTGAACCATTGTCTGTTTTTCGTTTCGAGCCAACTCAGGACCGGCTTCCCAGTTTAACCGCTTGAGCAAGCTACCTTGCGCTGTTTTGTAGTAAGCTCCAGGTATGTGTATGTATGGACTGGCATCAGGCGGCCCCTCTTCGAGAAGCGCCACTTTGATGGATTCGTCCTCAGAAAGGCGCGATGCAATCACGCAGCCGGTCGAACCGCCCCCGACAACGATATAGTCATAGCGGCTTCCCTTGCCTGAGGCCGGCTTCACGCCGTAACGGGCAGATCCGAGGCAATTCATGAGCATCAGCGCTTCCTCATCGAGGCGCCGGCTTTGATTGCTAGGGCAGCAATGGTGAGTGCCGGGTTGACGGCTGCCGAGGTCGGCAATACCGAGGCGTCAGTGATGTACAAGTTCGAAACATCATGGCTGCGGCAGTTCAGGTCGACAACCGAGGTTTTCGGATCGCTTCCAAGCCTGGCAGTTCCGCACTGATGGGACGTCGTCTTCCTTCCGAACGTATGGGTCAGAACTACTGGGAAGCCGGCCTTGCGCATCACCTGCTTCGTCTTCTTGATCAGTGCCTGATGCGCGCGCACGTTTGAGCGCACCCAGTTGACGACGATCCGATCGTCTTTGACCATGACCCGGCTTTCCGGATTGGGAAGATCTTCGCTTGTAAGGAACCACCCATATGCATGTCTCGCGATGATATTGATGAGCCAGGATGGAGCCGGTACGGGAAAATTCGCTTTAAGGATATTGCCGGTGACGTGACCAAGCAGCTGCACGTTTCCTAGCGGCGCTCTGAATTCGTTGTTCTCATTGTAGAAATCGTTGAACGCCAAAGTCTTCTGATAGACTGAAGCGTTTCGCTTGTAGTCCAGTACGAGCATCGCGGACGTGTTGTGGTTCATGAAATTTCGGCCCAATTGGTCCGAACTGTTTGCCAAGCCGCGAGGGTGAGCCGCGTTCGCGGATCGAAGAAGCAAGGCGGCTGTCTGAACGGCGCCGGCAGCCACAGCGAAAATCTCCGCCGAAATCGTTTGTACCGTTCCGTCCTTGGTGAACGTCGCTGATATAATGCGCTTGCCTGTTTCATCGGTCTCCAGGCGCGATACGCTTGCGCCGGTGATGACGCTCACGTTCGGATGTCGAAGGGCTCGACTTAAAGGTCCGACTTCCGCGTCTATCTTGCCCGACCCTGTATTTGGAAAGGCGTCCCAGCCGGTTTTTGCACGCCCGAGCCACGCCTCGAGATCGATGGCAAGAGGAAGGCTGGCGGGATGGATACCCGCATTTTTAAGACGCGCTCGGACCAATGCGATGGACGGCTCATCCGGAACGGCCGGATAGGGATAGGGTCGGCCATGGGGAGGTTCCGTTGGATCCTGCCCAATGGCACCACGCACGCGAAACACCTCTTCAGCGCGCTCGTACCATGGCTCAAGGTCCTCATATGCCATAGGCCAGCCCGGTGAGTTCCCGTCGAGGTGGGGACGGGGTAGAAAATCTTCCTTCCGGTAACGGTACATGACCGCCCCAAAGAATTTCGAGTTTCCGCCGACATAGTAGTAGTTGTTGGCCAGAAAGCTCTCACCGTCTGTCCCGAGCCACTCCTCGGCCGGCCGGTAGAACCCCTTTTGGAAAATCGCAACGTCGTCCCGAGCTTCGGCACTGTCTTTGAGGTAGTCGCCGCGCTCCAGGATTACGATCCGTCGCCCCGATTCGGCCAGGCTGTAGGCCAGGGAGCTGCCGCCAACTCCGGAACCAATGATCACAATGTCTGCATTGTGTTGCATGGCTGCGTAAATCCTCAATCGATCCGCGCTTCAGTTTGTGCATCGAACAGCACGATTTTCGAGCCGTCGACAGACAAACAAGCTTCAGCTCTCGACTTGGCGCTGTTGGGGGGGAGTCGTGCTGTGACCTCCACGCCCGCAAGCTGGAAAACGACAAGCGCGTCCGGCCCGGTGGGCTCGACGACGTCGATATCGACCGCAAGGCAATTCGCGCCTGCAGTCGATGCGGGGCTGAAGTTTTCGGGTCGGATACCGATAAGCACGTCCTTGGTTGAATATTTCTTCAGCGCGGATGCGGAGAGCTGAATGCCCGAGATGCGAGCGGGTGCCCGGTTCGGGATCTGCACGACCGCGCTCACATCGGAACCGTCGGCTTCAAGTCTTGCAGGTACAATGTTCATGGATGGAGAGCCGACGAATTTTGCGACATAGACGTTGGCCGGCCGATCATAAACCTTTTGAGGTTCATCCAGGTGCTGGACGATCCCGTCCTTCATGACGGCAACGCGGGTCGCGAGTGTCATTGCCTCGATCTGATCGTGCGTGACGTAAACAATCGTCGTTCCCAAGCGCTGATGGAGGCGCTTGATCTCCGTACGCATGTCAACGCGAAGCTTTGCATCGAGGTTCGAGAGGGGCTCATCGAACAGAAAGAGCTTTGGCTGGCGGACAATGGCACGTCCCATTGCGACGCGCTGACGCTGTCCCCCGGAAAGCTGTGATGGCTTTCGATCCAGCAGGTGGCTGATCTGGAGCAGTTCGGCTGCTGATCGCACGGCTTTGTCGCGATCAGCAGGGGAGACTTTGCGGATCTTCATGCCGAATTCGATGTTTTCACGCACGGTCATGGTCGGGTAAAGCGCGTAGGACTGAAACACCATCGCAATGTCGCGATCCTTTGGCGACAGATCATTGACCACGTTGTTGGCGATGCGAATCTGGCCTCCGGTGATCGTTTCGAGGCCAGCGATCATATTGAGGAGTGTCGATTTTCCACAGCCAGATGGTCCTAGCAGCACGAGGAAATCGCCGGCGCCAATGGAGATCGAGACCTCCTTCAGCACTTCGAGCTCACCATACGCTTTGCGGACGCGATCGATTTCAAGAGTAGACATTGTATCAGCCTTTCACGGCACCGGCAGTCAATCCGCGGACGAAGTAGCGCCCGGCGATGACATAGACGACAAGGGTTGGAATCGCGGCAATCATTGCTGCAGCCATATCGACGTTGTATTGTTTTCTACCCATCGTCACGTTGACGATGTTGTTGAGTGCTACGGTGATCGGGGATGATTCACCCGCAGTGAACGACACGCCAAAGAGGAAGTCGTTCCAGATCTGCGTGAACTGCCAGATGCACGAGACCACGATGATCGGAAGAGCAGCTGGCAGCATGATCGAGAAGAAGATCCGAAAGAATCCGGCACCGTCGATCTGAGCTGCTCGCGTCAGTTCGTCCGGAATCGTAATGAAGTAGTTCCGGAAAAATAGGGTGGTGAAGCTGATCCCGTACACCGTATGAACAAGGACCAGCCCCGGGATCGTGCCGGAAAGTCTCAGTGCTCCGAGCAACTGAGCCATTGGAAGGATCACCGCCTGAAATGGCAAGAAGCAGCCAAACAACAACATTCCGAACACGAAATTTGAGCCCGGAAATCGCCATTTCGTCAGAATGTAGCCGTTGATTGCGCCGATCATGGTCGAAAGAATAACGGCAGGGACGACCATCAGGAGAGAGTTGACGAAGTATGGCTTGAGACCGCCGCACGCGGTGCCGATGCACGCCTCACCCCAGGCTTTCTGCCAGGCTTCGAAGGAGATTACCTTCGGAAGCCCAATGAATGAGCCGGAGTAGATCTCATCCAGAGACTTCAAGGAAGTAACGATCATCACCCACAGCGGCATCAGATAAAAAGCGGCAAGTGCGATGAGCGAACCGTAGATAAATATCCGACCAAGCTGCAAGGAAGGTCGCGCTGACCTGGCTTCAGTGTGCATTGCGGTTCTCCTTCAGCTCCGAATACAGGTAAGGCACGATGATTGCCGCGACGGTCATCAACATCATCATCGCGCTGGCCGCCCCAATGCCCATCTGGTTCCGCTTGAAGGTGGCGGAGAACATGAACGTCGACGGCATTTCGGTCGCGCTGCCCGGGCCGCCGCCTGTCAATGCCAGGACAAGGTCGAAGCTCTTGATCGATATATAGCTGAGCAAGACAATGACGCTGAGAAACGCCGGTCGCAGCATGGGGACGATGATGCTCATGTAGATGCGCGGCAGCGTTGCGCCCTCGATCTGAGCAGCCTTGATAATCGACGTGTCGATGCCGCGGAGACCGGCGAGGAAGATCGCCATGGCAAACCCCGTTGACTGCCACACCGCTGCGATCACGACGCAATAGATTGCGTATTCTGGGCGCGTGATCCAATCGAAGACGAAGCCTGTCCAACCGAGTTCGTTGACGACCTTCTGGACGCCCAGCTCGGGATTGAGGATCCACTTCCATGCCGTGCCCGTTACGATGAACGACAGCGCCATTGGGTAAAGATAGACAGCCCGAAGAAAGCCCTCTGCCCTCACCTGTTGATCAAGCAGGATCGCAATGAACAGACCAAGGGCAATTGTGATTGCAAGGAACAGGACGGTGAAGATGAACAGATTTGCGACAGCTGTCTCCCACCGGGGTGTGGCCCAGAGGCGCACGTATTGTTCCAAGCCAACAAAGTCGAACTTTGGAACCATTTTCGAAGACGATAGGGAAATCCCAGCCGTCCAGGCGATGAAGAGATAAACCCCGACGAAGACGACGACTAGGCTCGGCGATAGAACGATCCGAGGTAGCCATCGCGTCAGTTTATCTTTTAGCGAAGGTGTCCTGTGCATCACAGTAATCCGGCGTTGAAGTGTTCGGTTCAGGGCGCCCGCGTAATGGCCGGCGCCCTGACGATCGGTCAGCGGGCGTTGTCAATGCCGTCTACAAGGGCCTTGACGGCATCCTTTGCCGACATGTCTGTCACGAAGAACTTGCCGACCACGTCACTGAACACGCCGGAAAACTGCGGCTGAGTGGCGAAACCTTCCGTGAGGCCCCCGAGCATCGCATTGCTGGCGATAGCCGCTTCTCGATCGGTGAAGCTGCGCTGGGCACACGCATCAAAATCGGCAACCGAAACGTCGGAGCGAGCCGGAATGGATCCCTTAATCTTGTTGAAATCCTTCTGGACTTCCGGGTCCATGATCGATTCTGCCCACGCGTCCTGACCGGCGGCAACGGCTTCATTATCGATCTTGAACATCCCGAATGCATCGATGACGAACTTGTAGTTCGGCGTGGCCGACGGGGTCGGGAAGCACAGGAAGTCAGTACCGGGCTTCATACCTTTCGCGAGAAATTCGCCCTTCGCCCAGTCGCCCATGACCTGCATCGCAGCTTTCCCACTTGCAACCATGCCCGTTGCAACAGCCCAGTCGCGGCCAGTGAAGCCGTCGTCGACGAGGCCACGCACCTTGCGAAGCTTTTCGAAAGCGTCGACCATTTTGTCGCTGCCGAGGGCCTCTTCATCGAGGTCCATGATCGCCTTTTTGTAGAAATCGGGGCCGTTCACGTCGACAACGATCGCTTCGAACACCTCGAGGATTTGCCATGGCTCATCGCCCATTGCGAGTGGAACCACACCTGCAGCCTTTAGCTTGTCGCCATAGGCGATCAACTCATCCCAGCTCTTCGGCTCCGCAAGGCCAACTTTGTCGAATACGGCCTTGTTGGCCCAGACCCAGTTCTGCCGGTGCATGTTGATCGGCACGGAGATGAACTCATCGTCGCTCTTGACGAAAGCCAGCAGCTGCGGAGCGAGTGTCTTCTCCCAGCCGTTTTTCTCGTACTCATCGTTCAGGGAGCGGAGGACACCTTCTTTTGCCCAGTCCAAGCCTTCAAAGCCGAGAAACTGCATTGTTGCGGGGGGGTTGCCCGCCGCCAGGCGCGTCCGTAGGGCCTGCAGCGCATTGCCGCCAGACAGGCCCCCGACTGCGCTGTCCTGCCAGACGTAGCCCTTGGTTGCGAGCTTATTGGTGATTACCTTGAGCGCGTTCACTTCGCTCTCGGACACCCAATGATGGATGCCTTCGATTTTCGTCTTTTCCTGAGCAACAGCTGCTATCGGGAGAAGTGCTATTGACGCTGCGAGCAGAGTTTTGAGTTTCATGGTAGTTCCCCTTTTTGGTTAGAGATGATGCGGCGGCCCAGCGATCGACGATGAAGCCGCCAAGGAGTTATGCTTTGGCGGGCGACGCCCCCTCGGCATAAGGGATATTCCGTCCGCCATATCGACGGACGCGAATGTTTGCTTGTTCCGCGTGACCGGCGAAGCCTTCCATGATGCAAAGCCGTGAGGTGTACCCGCCGATCAATGCTGATGCTTCATCGGTCTCGATGCGCTGGTAGGTGCAGGTCTTCAGAAACTTTCCGACCCACAAGCCGCCGGTGTACCGAGCGGCCCGATTTGTTGGGAGCGTGTGGTTGGTGCCGATCACCTTGTCGCCGAAAGCGACGTTCGTGCGGGCGCCTAAGAACAGGGCGCCATAGTTCGTCATGTTGTCTAGGAAATAGTTGGGGTCTCGGGTCATGACCTGGACGTGTTCCGAGGCGACGCGGTCAGCTTCCGCAACCATTTCCTCCAGTGTGTCGCACAGGATGATCTCGCCGTGGTCGGACCATGCCTGACTTGCGATAGCCGAAGTGGGAAGGATCTTGAGAAGCCGTTCGATCTCGCGAAGCGTGTCTAGAGCGAGCTTTTCCGAATTCGTAATCAGAACAGCCGGCGAGTTTGCACCATGTTCGGCCTGGCCGAGAAGGTCGGTTGCGACGATCTCGCCATCGACGCTGTCATCAGCGATGACTAGCGTTTCCGTCGGTCCGGCGAATAGATCGATGCCCACTCTTCCGAAGAGCAAACGCTTTGCCTCGGCGACATATGCGTTACCCGGACCGGCGAGCATGTCGACGGGTTGGATGCTCTCAGTCCCGTAGGCCATCGCGGCAATCGCCTGCACACCGCCTATGCTGTAGATCTCGTCTGCTCCAGCGAGCGCCTGCGCGGCTACGATCTTGTTCGAAATCTGGCCATTGAACGGTGGCGCGCAGGTTATCACCCGATCGCATCCCGCTACCCGTGCTGTCAGAACAGTCATATGGGCAGACGCGAGAAGAGGATATTTTCCGCCCGGGACATAGCAGCCTACGTTCTGCACCGGTACGTTTCGGTGGCCGAGGACCACGCCTGGGATTGTCTCGATCTCGAGATCCTGCAGGGCATCTTTTTGAGCCTGAGCAAAACGGCGAATTTGGTCCTGGGCAAAGTCCAGATCCTCTCGCTCTTGTCTCGTCAGCGAGTTTACCGCGTTTGAGATTTCCTCTTTCGAGAGACGATAGGACTCCCGATCAAACCTGTCGAACTTTACCGAAAGTTCCCGAACAGCCTTATCGCCGCCCGACTCCACCTTCGCGAGAAGCGTTTCGACTGCCTTGGTGACCGCGGCGTCGCTGCCGCCTGCGTTGGATGCCTTGGCTGTTTTGATGTGTCTGATCATGACATAGCTCTTCGTTCGCGGAAGCAGCACGCTCCGCAGTCGCGATTATTAAAAACTTAGGGTCTTGGGGCGCCTGCCCGGCGCCCCGAGGATCAGTACAGCCTAGAGATGCTGCTCGCGGGCACGCATTTCCGCATAAGCCGCCTGCTCCTTTTCGTAGTAAGCTGGCGACGGGAAGTCCCACCAGCCGGTTGCGAACGGGCCGGCCGCGTCACGCGAAACAATCACTTCGACAAGCGCCGGGCCACCGCATTCAAGAGCTGCCTTGAGGCTGGATTCCAGATCCTCGTCCCTTTCGACGCGCCAGGCTTCAAGGCCAAACGCACGAGCCGACGCAGCAATGTCAGCAGAATAAGGGTGGCCGTTGCCGGCGTGATGGTTGAATTCCGAAGCAACATGCCGCCCCATGAACTTGCGCTGCCCGCCGCGGATCGACATGTAACCCTGATTGTTGAGAACGAGGAACACCACGTTGATGCCGTTCATCGCGGCCGTACCCATTTCTGGCAACGACATCATGAAATCGCCGTCGCCAACGATCGCCACCACCTGCTTGTCGGGGCAGGCGAGCTTGGCGCCGAGAGCCGCCGGCACTGCCCAACCCATCGGCGAATAAGAACCGGATGTCAGATGGGTTCGCGGCTGATATACGGGGAAGCTTTGCTTCACTGAACCTTGTGTATTGCCGGAACCGACAACGACGATACCGTCACGATCGAGAACCTTGCGAAGCGCCATGAGTGGACGCTGCGAGGTAAACGGCGTTTCGCGGCTGTTTTCACGGGGCTCGACCTGAGCACGCCAATCGGCTTTCGCTTTCTGAACGTCCGACAGGAACTTTTCGCGACGCGACAGCAGCTTTTGAGAGTCACTGTCTGAGATAAGCGACAGGATCGCTTCGAGCGTAACCTTCGCGTCGGCAACGATGCCGACTTCCGTTTCGTAGTTTTTGCCGATCTCGCGCGGATCCAGATCAATATGGATCAGTTTCGCAGACGGAATGGAGAAAGACACGCCCTTTGCATACGAAGATGCAGACCAATCGGTGAAGCGGCAGCCGACTGAGACAACGACGTCTGCTGAAGCAGTAATCTTGTTGCCGCACGTTGTTCCGGTCTGTCCAACCGCGCCGATGAAGAGTTCATGATCCTCTGAAATCGCGCCCTTGCCGTTCCAGGTGATCGAGACCGCCGCACCCAGCTTCTCAGCTAGGCGAGTAAGCTCCGCAGATGCGTTCGCGGTGATCGCGCCGCCACCGGCCACGATAACTGGCCGCTCAGCGGTCATAAGAACCTTAACCGCAGCTTCGATTGCTTTCGGGTCCGGATAGGCAATACCGATGGGAAGGCGCTTTTCGAGCGGGTGGATGGTGACATCCGCAGCTTCAACCTGGACATCCATCGGAACTTCAACGTGGACTGGTCCAGGGCGCCCCGTCATCATCGCGTTGAAGGCACGGTGCATGATGCTTGGGAGGACCTGCACCGAATTGGCTTGCCATGCACGTTTCGTGACTTGCTCGGTCACGCGCGGAAATGCGTTGTCTTGATGGCGCTCCAGCTCCTGCATCGTTCCATGTCCGTGCATGTAAGTCTGGGGGGAGCCGGAAACGTAGAAGAGCGAAGTGGAGTCGCAAAGGGCGGTAGCAAGACCGATGATGGTGTTTGCGGCGCCCGGTCCAACGGAGGTCGAGCAGGCCATCGGCTTTCCAGAAGCGCGATAGTATCCGTCGGCCATATGGACAGCGCTCTGCTCGTGCATGACCTGGATGAACGGAATCTCGGATCCTGTTTCCAGGAACGCGTCGAACAGCGCCCAGATCCCATGGCCGGGCACGCCGGCCACGTACTCTACGCCATATTCTTTCAAGGCCTTCGCAACGACTTGGCCACCAGTGAGCTTCATTTGTTCAACCCTCGTTCCTTGCTTAAGACAGGTTGAAGGCCGTCGGCATTGCCGCCACTGTCCTCCAACAGTTGAATGAGTGTGCGCCCTCGCCCGACAATTTCGCAACTTCGCAGGCATCGAATCGCTGATGCACTGTGAAGCGGCAACAGCTGTAACCTGCTTCTGCCCGTCGTTTCGTAAGTGAAAACCCCGGCCTCTTAGAGGGAGTAGGCCTGTAGCATCTGGCTAGGGGACGTGCGAAGAAACCAGTGGTCCATGCCGCATATCTGGCCAAAGACAGTTATTCGGAAGCCTGCCCGCGGGGTCTTGATCCACTATGGCGCTTGAACGGCGTCAGTTTGCGCATGGGTGCGGCAGCTGGCGGTTGGGCGTCGATCACAGATGATTGCCCGCGGAGTTGTCATATGCTGCCGAAAGCCCTTTGGCTAGCCGCCGATGTTTGAAATAGCCAAGCCGCAATGTGACGCGGATTCTGCGCCATGTAGACGCTGAAAAGTGCGTATTGCGAAGTGCAAAAATAGCGCTGCGGATGCGATTCTTCTGACCGCTGGCGTCTTCGTCGATGCATGTCCTCAAAAACGATTATCCCTGTAAACCCCGCGCAGCAGAGACTCGCTGCAGAGCGCTAATGTTTCAACGACGCGAACTGAAATGGCGGATGTGATTTCTTTCCTGGAGACATATGATGGGGCGGACCAGACCAGGTCCACCGCTCAACCGCCTAAGCCCCAGCACCCATCGCTTTCAAGCCTTCTCGACACGATACAACGACAGCACGCCACGTATTTCTGGGATGGTGCCGATACGACCACCGGGCTCCCCTATGACAGGCGGGGAACCAAAGGTCAGATAATATCGGATCTGGTTTCTCTTGGAGGCGTTGGCTTCGGGCTGATGTCTATAATCGTGCTGGCCGACCGCGGCTGGGTGGCGAGAGAGCACGTTGTTGCGCGCGTCTCGGCGATACTTGACGCACTGGACCAGATACCTAGGCATCGGGGAGCGTTTCCCCATTTCGTGACCGCGAGCGATCTCAAGACCGTCCCGCTGGTGCCAATGGACGACGGGGCAGACCTGATCGAGACATCGCTACTCGTCCAGGGGCTTCTGTGCGCGCGGGAATATTTCGACGGGGAAGCGCAGGCCGAAGCGAGCATCCGGCAGCGAATACATCAGATTGTCACAGCAATTCAATGGAGCGGCTTCGTCCGTCCGGGAGCCCGGCCATCGCTGTTCTGGCATTGGAGCCCGCAGTACGAGTGGTCCCTCAACGTGCCTATCACAGGGTGGAACGAAGGGCTTGTTGCCTATGTCCTGGCTGCAGGCTCGCAGTTCCATTGTATCGATCCACAAGTCTTCCATCTTGGATGGAAAAACGCGGGCGCCTATCGCAACGGCGGAAGTTATTACGGATACACCCTTCCCGCTGGCTCGCCATACGGCGGCCCGCTATTTCTATCTCAGTACTCGTTCTGCGGCTTGGATCCTCGCGGCTTGTTCGATGAACATATCGATTATTGGGAGCAGGCCGTGGCTCATTCCCGCATCAACTATGAGCATTGTCGTCGGAATCCAAAGGGACACATTGGATACGGAGTATATGGGTGGGGACTGACAGCATCAGACGGCCCCAGGGGTTACCTCGTGAGCTGCCCAATGAATGATGTCGGCGTCCTTGCACCGACCGCCGCGTTATCAAGCTTTCCATTCCTGCCCGCGCAAGCTGAAGCGGCGGCACGCGCGTTTCTTTCTTATGGAAACGGGCGTTTGTGGGGAACGTTCGGTTTTGCTGACGCGTTTGCCCCGGCTGAAAATTGGGTTTCCGGTTGCCACCTTGCGATCAACCAGGGACCGATCGTTGCGATGATCGAGAACTATCGCACGGGATTACTATGGCGCTTATTCATGAAAGCGCCGGAAGTAAGGGTCGGACTGGCGCGCTTAAGAATCGCGAAACGGCAACGAAGCCCGGCGCCGCAGTCGGTGGGAGGAAGACGATCGTGAGCAATAAGCTGGTTTGGCCTGCCTATAGGACAGGTATGCCGGATCGCGGCATAGATCCCGCGTTCGAGAAGGGCTCCGCGTATGTCGACGGGACAATTGTACCGATCGAGGAGGCGAAGGTGCCCCTGTTGGACTGGGGCTTCCTGCGCTCGGACGCATGCCAGGAGACCATTTCGGTGTGGGACGGCAGCTTTTTCCGGTTGAGTGATCACCTTGACCGGTTTCACAGGTCTATCCAGCGCCTGCGGATGGATACAGCTCCTGTCGAAAGGGCCGACGTCCTCAGAGTGGCCCACGAACTCGTGGCGGCATGTGGTTTTCGGGACGCCTATGTCCAAATCATCATGACGCGGGGACGTCCGCCAATCGGTAGTCGAGACCTGCGCCTCTGCTCTAACCGCTTCCAAGCGTTCTGCATGCCGTATATGTGGGTCGCTGACCCCAAAAAACAGGAAACTGGCATGGCGCTTCATATAAGTCGACGCGTCAGAGTCCCGGCCCAGTCTGTCGATCCATTGGTGAAACACTACCACTGGCTCGATTTCGAGATGGGCTTGTTGGAAGCTTATGAGAACGGCGCCGACACGGTGGTTCTGAGTGATCTCAACGGCAACATCACTGAAGGACCCGGTTTCAATGTCTTTGCGGTCATTGACGGCTCGCTGAGGACTCCCTCCTCCGGCATGCTGGACGGGATGACAAGGAGGACAGTCATGGAGCTCTGCAGTGAGCTGAATGTCGCTGTCGTCGAGGAGAACATTTCCTTCGAGCGGTTTCTGAAGGCCTCAGAGATCTTCCTGACGACGACGGCAGGCGGGATCATTCCGGTGTCTTCGGTGAACGGAACCACGGTCGGCTCCGGCGGCGTCGGCGAGCAAACCCGTCGCATCCACCACTCGTACTGGCATAAACGCAGCAATGGCTGGTATGGCGAACCTGTCGTCTACACCCACAAAGCATCCTCCGTGCGTAAGTCACATTGAAGATATGTCACATTTTGACGGAGGTCGGAGTCGTTGAAGCTGCCATGGCGGTTAGGCGTCAGTTATTCCGTCAGCGTCTCGGAGATTTGAATTCTCTCAGTGCGTTCTAGCCCACTTTAAAGCGTCTTGGCCCACCGGAAATACAGCAATTGGAAGCTCTCGAAAAACCATCCACGCTGAGACAGGTTGCTTCGTCGCCGCTTTATTTGGGCGCAGCAATCGCGATGTTCCTATCAGGCCTCGGGACGTCTGCCGCAGCTCCGCAAATTGTGTTGTTCCTCGTGAAGGAACTTGATACGCCGATGGCGGCTGCCGGCCTGTTTTACTTGACGAACCTGGCGGCGCCGTTAGCCGGTTATGCGATCGGCAGCTTCTCCGATCGAACTGGCGACCGCCTCGACCTGTTTCGCTTATGTGCTCTCATGGGCTTCATCGGTTGGGCCGGGATCGCGCTTTCGACCAGCAGCTGGATGCCCTTTGTCGTAAATACGTTTGTGCTGGCATTTTCGGGAGCAGCCGCCTCGCAACTTTTCGCCGCGATTCATGACGACATTCAGTCCAGAACAATATTGGCGAGTGACGACATTGTTTCCATTGTGCGTATGGCCCTGACAGCGGGCTGGGTTATCGGCCCGGTAGTGGGAACGTGGATAACGGCGCAGTTTGGAATTCGCGAGATGCTATGGTTTACCTCCCTCTGCTTTCTCCTCCAAATTGCACCTCTAGGCACGCTCGCCACACCGCGGCCGCTCGAAGCGCCAGGATTGGCAGAAAAACAGCGGCGCCAGCCGAATTTAAGCAAGATGCTGCCCCTCCTTGCTTTTACTGGTCTGTTCGTCCTCGTCTACGCGGGAGAGTCAATCAAATACGGCTTCCTTCTGTTGTACATGGACGAGAGCCTTCGTCTTGACGCTGCTACGCGCGGGGCCGTGATTGGAATTCAGCCTCTCGTCGAGCTGCTGATTATGCCATTCAGCGCCCTCCTCGCTCGAAAAACCGGTGTGTTTTGGCTGATGTGTGTTGCCGCAGCACTCGGGGTTCTTGCCAACATCTGCTTTGCGACGTGGAGCAGCGCCATGGGCATGTTCGCGGGGCAGGTCCTCATGGGCGGCGTGTGGGGCGTATTTGCAGCCTTGGGAATAATCGCCGCCCAACGACTGCTCCCGGAAGCGGTGGCAACTGCGTCAGCCATATTTATGAGTTCCACGGCGCTCAGCAGCGCACTTGGCGGAGCCGCGGGTGGGTTGGGTATCACCTTACTCGGTCTTCCCTATGTGTTTTTCCTGCCGGCAGTCTTTTCGACCGTCGCTGTTGTAGGACTGGCATGCATGGCTAGATCAATGAAGCTCGTTTAGCCCTGCTCAGGAGTCGTCGAAGAGTGTCATAGTCGAATGTGCCGCGAGAATGTTGAGAAGATGATGAGGAACGTTATAGCGCTGCAGCTGTATTCGGTGAGATCACTGGGTTCTCTTCAAGACCAAGTGGCTGGTGCGGCGAGTGCGGGGTTCAAGGCGGTCGAACTTTTGCAAGAGCATTTGGCCGAGCCTACTGTTCTGAAGACTTTACTCGACGATCATCAGATAGCGGCGCCGTCCGCGCATATCAGCCATTCGGCACTGCGCGATGATTTCACGCGACTCATCGAAGTATGTGAATATTGCGGGATAAAGCAGCTCTTTGTTCCCGGCGTTGCATTCAACGCGTCAAAGGATAAGGCCGGCGGCTGGCGTTTCATGGGATTGGAACTGGCCCGTTTGGCCGAGAGGTTGGACCGCGCCGGGATCACGCTCGGCTACCACAATATGCGTCAGGACTTTTTGCCCCTTGCAGACGGGCGCTTTGGCTTCGAAGTCTTGATTGCCGCCGCCGGAGGAAGCCCTTTGAAGTGGCAGGCAGACATTGCTTGGATGAACCGCGCTGGAATCAACCCAGCAGATTGGTTGAAGAGATATCGGGGCATTCTCGTATCTGCCCACATTAAGGACGAAGCTCCCGTTGGAACCCACGAGGACGAAGACGGTTGGTCTGATGTTGGTGGTGGTACCATCATTTGGCCGTCGCTGTGGAAGACCGCCACCGAATGCGGGGCCCGGTTGCTTGTTGTTGAGCACGACAATCCGCGACAGCCACTGGAATTTGCCAAACGAAGCTTGAGCTACCTCAGGCGATTCAACGCTTAAGTGGCTATACGCCCATTCTGAGGACGGAGGACATTCTATTATGGATCTGGAATATCGGATTGATCATTTTTCACTCTTGGTGAAAGACCTAGCGCGGAGCATCAAATTTTATACCAACGTCTTCGGCTTCGAGATCATTGAGGACACCAACAATGAGAAGATCCGCTGGCTCAGAATAGGCGGCACGGACACGATCCACCTGAGTGAAGGCGACACAAGCACCACTTCGCTGCGAAAGGATACGCACTTTGCCTTGCGTGTGAGAGCTTTCGAAGCATTTCTCGCCGACATGGAAAACCGGGGAATCGCGTATTACGATTGGCCCGGGAATATCAACAAGGTTGGCGAACGGTTCGACGGGTATCGACAGGTTTATATCCAGGATCCCGATGGGTATTGGATCGAAGTCAACAATCACGGCTCCTGATGCCGCGGACCGCGCGAGCGCCTATCGTCAAGAAGACATGCCGCCGCAATCAGAGCAAGATTACTGGCTCTGGGACGCGATATGCCGTACGCGGTTGGCGGCTTCGATTAGTCGTTTCTCAGGCAGTCGCCCCTTCCGGACGGCATCGATTATACCGTCGCAGAGCTCAGGCAGATGTGGACCACCAGCAACTAACAGGAGATCGACACCGGCGCTGAGCGCTGTCACAGCAGTATCGATGAGCGATTGCGCGCGCATCGTGGCTGGCGCGTCGAGGTCATCGCTGATGACCAAGCCATCGAATCCAAACTCACCGCGCAAGAGCTCGATGACCTTGGCTGATGTACAGGCGGCGTTCTCCGGGTCAATGGCAGCAACGGGGGCTGGTCCAGCCATCACGGCTCTCGTCCCGGCCCTTATAGCTTCGCGGAAAGGCGTCGCATTCTCCAGGATGTCGCTCAGGCTGGACTGCATTGAAACATCGACGAGAGCCGGATCGCTCGCCAGATCAATGAACCCGGGAAAGTGTTTGGTAACCGCGGTGACCCCGGCTCGCTGTATCCCTCTTATAAATGCCGAAACTATACGTCCTACTTCTCTCCTGTCCGTTCCTAGGGATCGACCCTCAAGCCACGGATTTTGCCCGACAACGACGTCGCCGATAGGCGCAAGGAACATTGTTACTCCCAGCTCCTTGGCCGCTCGCGCTGTTTCGAAGCAACTGCCTTCGAGCTCATCGGCCGGCAGACGCGTTGCCTCGCGTAACGTAGGCAAGGGTGGAGTGAGCCCCTCAAGGCGCCTGATACCTCCGAGTTCTTGATCAACGGCAACAATCAAACCCGCCTGGTCACGGCGCAAACCATTGATGGCCGCGGTAACTGTCTGCCTGCTCTCTCGAGCGATACGGTCTCCCGACATGCGCCTGGCGACGTATTCGGAGCGGGTTTCTCCGATCAGGACCGAGCAGCCCCCGGCATCAATGAATGGAACCATTATGTCATGGAAATCCAATGTATCGAATGCAGGCAGAATCACAGCTCTCGCATCGCGGTGAATTGTCTCGCTCACTCGCCTTCTCCTAATTTGCTTCAATTTTCAATCAACGCCGTCAGGGCAAAAGGGGTGGTGCGGCACAACCTGGACCCTTGGCGCGTTGCGCTACAGAGGCGCTAATGTCTCACCTTCCGCGCATCAAGACACTGATCGCAGCAGCATGGAGATCCTTGTTCGCGGAAGCGATAATGCGGCCTCCATTTTCCGGACGCGAGCCGTCAAATGTCGTTACCACGCCCCCCGCCGCCTCGATGAGGGGGATCAACGGGACAATATCATAGGGCTGCAGGCTGTATTCGATGCAGATGTCAATGTGGCCGGCCGCCAGCATTGCGAAAGCGTAGCACTCGCCGCCGTACCGAGTCATTTTGACAGTCTCATCCAGGATATCAAATCGAACGTCGGGGTTCCTGCGAACACCCTCAGGCGAGTTGGTATGCAAGACAGCATCCGCAAGCCGCGCGCAGGCACTTGTCCTCAGGCGCGTTGTGGCGCTGGCAGTCTTGATCCAGCTCTCCCCGTTGTGGGCCCAAAACCTCTCTCTCGTGATGGGTTGACTCATCATGCCAGCGGTCGATCGTCCTTGCTCGCAGAAGCCGATCAAGGTGCCCCATACCGGAATTCCAAGCAGGAAAGGACGTGTGCCGTCAATCGGATCGAGGACCCATTGGCAGGCTCCAGTTCCGGTGATGCCGTATTCCTCACCGACAATGCTGTGGTCAGGAAACTCCGCGGAGATAAGCGCCCGCATTGCCAACTCTGCCGCTCGATCCGCTTCCGTCACCGGATCAAAACGGTATCCCTCTTTTGGTTTTGTCGAGGTCTCGAGCGTTTGCCGGAACCGGGACACTGTCTCGTGATCGGCGACGTCGGCCAGTCTGTGGAAAAAATCCGCTGTGGGAAGTTTCATTGTTATTCCTGTCTCGTAAGGCGCTCGTCGTGACGACAGTCGCTGCTTACATTGATCGGTGATTGCGATGGCTGTGCATCGGCATCGCTGGCAACACGCACAGGCTCATCTCTGACGCTGGGAAACCTTGCACAGGATGCGGCGCCAGTTCGCAAACTATCCGGTGGGGTAATCGTGAGCTTTATGCTTGGAGTACATGGTCTTGTGCCCCAGCTCAGCCGGGCATTGTACCCAGGCAAGAGCTTTGCCGCGCGGTTATGTGCCGTTCCGCAGGTCGGCAAGCTTTTCAAAACCTATGTCGATCTGGTCGAAGTGCGCCCTGGAGCCTTCTCCCGTCGGCGATTGAACGCCAAAGCCTACTTTGATCGGGCGGTTGCGAATGCCCGGAATAGCGAACCAGCGTAGAAACTGCCAGAATTTGCCGTCCTCGGAAAAATGGAATGCGATCGTATCCCCATCGCAGTAGACGCGAAGCCAAACAGCTTCTCCATGGTAATTCGGTCCGTCACAATCGTCCGAGGTCGTCCTCGTAACGACGCTTACGATCGTCGGCTTCTTGGCAGCCGAATATTCGAACGCCAACTTTGCCCAGTTGTCGTCATCGACCTGCACAAAAATCGCGCCGGCGTCGTAAGGAGCTGCGAATTCGACAGAGACCCTGGCAGTGATTGCAAATGTCTCTTCGACGACTTCCGTAGCCAAGGAAAGTACGTCGTTTCGGCGAAAGTTGTCTGCGGGATGATGGAACCAATCGGTGCTTCCATTGGCAGTCAGCGTCAAGCTCCTATCGCCGAACACCGCCGTTCCGTAGTTTTCGCCCCTAATCTGCAATCTATTTACGTTCATGTATGACTTCCGCTCATTATAAAAGGTCTGCTGTATTCTGAAGGGCGACACGAACCTGGTCCAGAACCGCAGCGCTCCTTGCAGAGAGATTCAACCAACAAGACAAGATAATAATCACATGGACTTCCACGGCCACAATTTCGCAAAGCCGTTAAACCTGACGCGATGTGACGTTGACCGCTGGCCTGTTGCGAATGGCGGATTTTGTGACACCGGAATTGTCGGCATCGTGGACCAACCTACTCGAGACCGCCGATGGCGGCGGGCTATGTTTTTGATGGAGCCGGCGCCGCCTCTGTCGGATCTTCAAAGCTGTTGCGCGGCCCGCACAATGACGTCGGCGACGGCCTAACGCCGGGTGACTGCGACATCGTCGGCTAGTGAAGTCAGCGGGTTCTGCACTGCGGTGACATTGTAGCCCCTGGACTGAAGTAGCGGAATGATGTCTTTCCAACTTGACCCGTCAGAGAAGGCGCCATGGACTAAGACAATATTTCGTACCGCCTCGGGCTGCTCGGCAGCACGGACAGGGTCTGCCGAGGCAGCAGCCGCCAGGGCCATGGCAACACCGAGCGCTCTTCCAAATACCGGCAACCGCGTCTCACCGAAGCGAATGAGTTTGGGGGGTGTGAAATGCTCTGATGATGTTCCAGCCTTGGCCGCCAGACTGCCTTTCGCGTCGCTGATACGGCCCAGGGTCCTAAGCACGCGCCTCATCCGGCAACCTCGTACAGGCGAAAGCTCATGTCCGCGGCCTCTTCCCGGAGCGGCACGATCGCTTGGTACTCAGGGGACATAAACCAGTGTTTTGCCGCCTGCACGTCCGGAAAACGGATAATGCCGAGGCCATGCGCGGTCGTTGAACCGGAAAGCGCTTCAATGAATTTGCCCCGATCAACGAACTCACCGCCAAATGCAGCAATCGTAGGTCCTGCGGCGGCTGAATACTCTCCCAATTTCTCCGCCGCTCTGGGGCGGACTTCAACGATAACAAGCGCTGGCATTCGGATCTCCTGTAGACATAAGGGAATTTTGAACACATATGTACATAACGAAGGGCAATTGTTTTGTCCATAGGTGACCAAAATAAAAAACGAGGCTTTCGAGATGGCGCGACCGATGAAGTTTGACCTCGATCAGGCAATAGAGATCGCAACTGAGGCAATTCGCGCAGAGGGTTACGAGCAGGCCTCCGTGAAGGCGTTGTCGGAGCGATTGGGAATATCCCGCTCGAGTTTTTACAATACGTTTGGATCACGCGAGGAACTGTTCGCCGAAGTCATCCGTCGCTACGCCCCGTCGGCTCCCGATGCGCCGCTTTATGGTCGGGTAGAGGGGCGGATCCTTCCTTTGATTGAGGGCGTCGCTCGAAACATCTGCCGGGTTCGGAGCCGCGATAAGCAAGGTCACGGGTGCATTATTGTCAATTCGATCTGCGAGCTTTGCCCTTCGCCGGCGGGTCCGGCCCAAATGCTGGCGGACTTGGCCACCGCTTCGGTGGAGCGGATTGAGGAGCTGCTTGCAACGGCTCAGACCCAGAACGAGATCCCTCCGGAGGCCAACCTCCGTGCCCTGGCGCTTGCACTGCAAAACATGATGATCGGGTTGAACGTATTGTCCAAGGTGGTGAGATCGGAGGAAGAATTGTGGCTGCTGGCGGAGACCACTTTGAAAGGGCTGGGACTGTATCCAACGCCCGGAAACCGCCCGTCCGTCTGATCAGGCAGGGTAAGGTAAGCCTGGTGAGGAGGAATGCCCAGTAGCGAAACAGCTGAAGGCCACCATAGCAACCGCGTCGCTTTGGGCTGTTTGGGACAGGTAAAGGCAGACGACCGAATATGACGCTGGCCATGCCCTTGTCCGGCTGGTTACATCTGACGGTTTCAGCATTCAATGACGAGGAGATTGGATTGCGATGCTTACGCTGCGGCAGATCGAGGTAATACGCGCCATTATGGTCACCGGAAGCATTGCAGGCGCCGCTCGGCTGCTGAACGTCTCGGCACCAGGGCTCAGCCGGCTGATGAAATACACCGAGGATTCGCTCGGTATCAGGCTGTTCGACAGACGAGCCGGACGGTATGTGCCGACCTCACAGGCACGAAACATCTTCGACCTTCTCGACACAGTGCATCGAAAGATCGACGATCTTCAGTCAGCGGTCGCCGGTCTCGGGCGCGGGCAGAGCCAGGAGCTTTGCATTGCATCGGTGCCAAGTATCGCCAACGTCATGGTTCCCCGGGCGATTGCCAAGCTGCGACAACGCTTCCCGGATCTTGCCCTAGACGTAAACATTCTCAAGATCGAGGAGGCAATCGACTATCTGCTCCTCGGGCGCGGCGAATTGGTCGCCATTTCTTCCCGCTTCGATCATCCGCTGATCGAATTCGAGCCGCTGGCGAGCGGCAAGCTGTTGTGCATCGTTCCGGAAACGAGTCCGTTAGCCGCCAAGGACAAAATCACGCCCCGGGAAATGTCCGGACACCCCTTGATAGGGATCAATCCGAAGGATCCTTACGGAGCGATCATGGCCGCAATGTTTACGGACAATGGCATCGACTACCAGATGAACATCAAGGCCCGTTTCGGCACGACGGTTTGCAGCCTTGTCGCTGCCGGGCTCGGTATCGCCATCATTGACGAATTCACCGTGGCGCATGGCATGGTTCGGGGACTGAAGCGCATCGAGATCGACGCCGACAGTATCTTTCACACTTACATCGCCTACCGCAGGGACCTCCCCCTGTCTGCCTATGCCGAGCAGTTTCGCCAGCTTTTGCGTCATGAAATGAAAAGTGCGAGTTCGATCAAGGCGATCGACTCCTCGAAAGGAAGAAAGCCTCTTCAGCAACACCGCCGATAAGCGAAGCGGCTGCCCCGTCCGTTCACGCCGGCTCACCGGCACCATTAACATGATGTTACGGAAGGCTGCAAAAATGATACTCGATATACCGGTCAGCGACCGCTAGATTTGTCTCGGGAGTTACATCGGCAACCGCACATGGATCGATAAACTCCCTGGGATGAGATGGACGATCGATGACAGGTTTCATTCCTTCGGGAAGCACAAAGCTTTTTTCAGTGGTGGGTGACCCCATCGACCAGGTGCGTTCGCCTGGTGTGCTCACCCGTCTTCTGGCCGAGCGGGGTGAAGACGCCGTCGTCGTACCGATGCACGTGGCCTCCTCCGATCTCAGTGACCTTTTCAGCGTGCTGCACGCCGTTCGCAATGTCGGCGGCATCCTCGTTACCATTCCGCATAAGCAGCATGCCTTCGGCTTATGCGCGACGACAACGGATCGTGCTGCCTTCGTCGAGGCGGCTAATGTCTTACGGCGCACCGCAGATGGCTGGCACGGCGACAACACTGACGGGATGGGATATCTTGATGGGATCGAGAAGCAGGATTTCACCGTCGCCGGACGCAACTGCCTTCTGATCGGATGTGGGGGCGCGGGTTCGGCTATCGCTCTCGAGATCATGAGGCGCGGTGCCGCATTGCTTGCGATCCATGACATCGACAGCGCACGGCTCCACCATGTCATCGCAAAGCTTGATCGGCTTTATCCCGGCCGGGTGATCGTTGGCAGCGCCGATCCGACGGGTTACGACCTCGTGGCCAACGCCACTCCGCTTGGTATGCGCAGCGACGATCCGCTGCCGGTAGACATATCCAAGCTGGAATCGCCGCAGTTCGTGGCCTGTGTGGTAACGAAACCCGAAGTTCCGCCGCTGATCGAAGTAGCGCGACTCCGCGGATGCCGGACTATGACAGGTGCCGGAATGTTCGATGCACAGGCTGCGACACTTGTGGACTTCCTTCTGACACGACCGAACGGACGGGAAGGACACTTGAAAACAGACTAGCTTTCGTCTCCTGCTGACGAAGGGCCGGCGGCGCGTGGAGACGGCGCCTGGAGAACCGGTCTGCTTTTATTGGGAGGACTACATGTACCGCAATTATTTGCTCGCAATCTCGACCACCCTTCTTGTTGGGCTGGGCGCGGCCCAGGCCGAGGACACCGTGAAGCTCGGGATGGTCGCCGAATTGTCCGGGGCGGGGGCTCCCTCGGGCACCAATTGGCGCGACGGCGTCAAGATCGCCGTCGAGGAAATCAATGCCGAAGGCGGCATCCTCGGCAAGAAGATCGAACTCGGCGAATATGACACTCAAACCGATCCTCAGGTTTCCCGCGCACTCGTTCAAAAGGCGATCGACGAAGGCGCTTACGCGATCCTCGGTACGATCTATTCCGGCTCGACGATGGTGAACATGCTGGTCGCGCAGCAGAACAGTACGCCGCAATTCGTCGGCTCGGAGTCGCCAAGTATCGTTCAAAAGGGCAATCCATTCGTGTTCCGCACGTCCTCAGGGTCCCAGAAAGGCATTCCCGCGCTGACGACCTACTTCACCGAGACGCTCAAGGCCAAGAAAGTGGCTATTGCCTGGGTCAACAACGAGTTCGGCAAGGGTGGGCATGACGTTTTTGCCGCCGAGATGAAAAAGGCTGGCATCGATGTTATCGCCGATGTTTCCTCGGAGCAGGGCCAGGCAGATTATGCCGCCGACGTCGCCAAGCTGAAAGATGCCAAGCCGGATGCCGTCTTCGTCTACATGAATCAGGAGGAATCCGCCCGCTTCCTGATCGAGGCCAGGAAACAATCCCTGGCCATGCCGCTTGTCGGGGAGGTTACGCTTACCGAAGCCAAAGTCGTGGAACTGGCTGGGCCGGCCGCTGATGGAGCGATCGCCCATGTCGGCCTCACTGCTGCGGCGACGGACGTTCCGGGTATCGGGGCTTTCGATAAGAAGTTCGAGGAGACTTTCAAGCGCAAGCCCACTCATGACGCGATCAAGGGCTATATCGGCGCATGGACAACCAAGTACGTCACCGAGATGGTTGGCGAGCTGGACGGCGAAGCCTTCGCCGAAAAAATGCATGGCCTATGCTTGAAGGCGGCGGACTACCCGAAGATTCTTCTCGACACCTGCTGGGATGAGCACGGAGAAATGTCGCGCCCCAGCTTTATGGTGCAGGTGAAGGACGGCAAGGCTGCCGTTATCGGCACGGTCCCCGCCAACTGATCAACCTCCGCGTCGCCGCGGCGGCCTCGGCTGCCGCGGCCATCGAAAGAGTGGCACGATGTCCCAATTCCTACAGGTCCTCCTATCCGGTCTGGCGACCGGCTCCATTTACGCGCTCGTCGCCATCGGCTTCACGCTGGTATGGCAGGCCGCGCAAACCGTGAACTTCGCCCAAGGCGAGTTCGTGATGTTACCAGCCTTCTTTGTGCTCGCCTGTATCAGTATCCTCGGCATGCCGTTCTGGGCGGCTCTGGTTGCTGGCCTTGTTCTGTCGATGATCGTCCTCGGCCTCCTGTTCAAGAAGCTGATGGTGGAGCCTATCCTTCCCCACGGAGGAATAACCTTGATCATCGCCACCATGGCACTGGGCATCCTCCTCAAGGAAAGCGTCAAGGAGTTCTACTCGGCGGAAGCCCAGCCCTTCCCCGCCATGTTTCCGAACGATCCGGTCAACGTCTTCGGCGCAATCCTCTCGATGCAGGACATCCTCAACCTGGTGCTCTGCCTCGGAATCGTTGTTCTGCTAACCTTGTTCCTGAACCGCACGCGCACCGGGCGCTGCATGCAGGCCACGGCACAAAATCCCGCGGTCGCCGAGATCCTCGGTGTAAACGTCAAGCGGATGATCCTCTACACCTTCCTGATCAATGCTGCGCTCGCCGCACTCGCCTCCTACCTGATCACGCCGGTCTATCTTGCCAAATTTTCGAATGGCGAAACCCTCGGCCTGATCGCCTTCATCGCGGCTATCGTCGGCGGCTTCAACCAGATAAGGGGCGCAATGGTCGGAGGCCTGTTAATCGGCGTTCTCGACAATCTGACCGCCGCTTACGTAACGGCAGAGTACCGCGCCGCCTTGCCCCTCGTTCTCCTGATCGTGATCATCCTCGTTAGACCGCAGGGCATTCTCGGCACGTCGGAGGGAAGGACGGTATGACGATGGCTCCTAAACTGCGCACATTGGTCATCTTCGCTCTTCTGGCGCTCGCCATCGCCGCGCCGATTGGCCAGAAGAACTACATCATCTATGTCCTGACCTCTTGGATGATCTTTACGATAGCATCCATGGGCCTGAACCTCACTCTCGGCTACGCCGGCCAGATTTCCCTGGCGCAGGCGTCATTCATGGCGATCGGCGCCTATGTCACCGCGCTGCTAACCCTGGCGGGCTGGCACTGGATCGTTGCGATGCCGCTGGCGCTCCTGCTTTGCTTCGTCGTCGGCCTGTTGCTCGGCTATCCGGCGCTACGCGTCAAGGGTCACTTCCTCGCCTTCGTAACTCTCGCCTTCAACACGCTTGTTTTCCTCGTTCTTAGAAACGAGGACTGGTTGACCGGTGGCAGCATCGGCTTGGTCGGCATGCCCCGTCCTGACTTCGGCCTGTTCTCGACGATGAAGCAACTGCCGTTCTACTATTTCACACTCACGGTGACGGTGCTCGCGGGCCTTGCCATGTGGGGTATCGTTCGTTCGCCCTGGGGGCGCGCCTTCAAGGCGTTGCGCGAAAATCCCGTACGTGCCGAAAGCCTCGGCGTCGATACTCGCCGCATCACCCTGCTCGCCTTTGCCATCGGTTCCACCTATGGCGGGCTTGCCGGAACCTTGATCACTCCGCTTGTACAGTTCATCGAGCCCGGTTCATTCGCACTCGCACATTCTCTGCGCATTCTGCTGATGGTCATCGTCGGCGGGGCGGGCTACTTCTTCGGGCCGCTGGTGGGAGCCGGTGTGGTCATTCTGCTTCCGGAAATCCTTCGTTTTACTCAAGGTTACTATCTCATCATCTATTCGGCGCTGGTCATCGTCATGCTCATTTTCGTGCCTTCGGGACTGATCGGCGTCGGCTCCAGGATCCGCGATAAACTTTGGCCTAAGAAGCAGGTCCGTGCAGATATGGCGGAAGGAGCAACCCTGAAATGAACGCGCCCATCCTCTCCGTTCGCAATATCGGCAAGAGCTTCGGCGGGATCCGCGCCGTAGACGGTGTTTCCTTCGAAGTGAGCAAGGGCGAGATCCTCGGGCTCATCGGCCCGAACGGGTCCGGCAAGTCGACGCTCTTCAATTGCATCCTCGGCCAATTGACGCCGGATGCCGGCGAAGTGACGGTCAACGGCAAGAAGGTCTCCGGCATGCGCGCCTCCGACCTTAACAAGCTCGGGGTCGGGCGCACCTTTCAGCAATTGTCGGTGTTTCCGAAAATGTCCGTGCTCGACAATATCATCCTTGCCGGACAGGAACATCATGGCACGATGTTGTCGCGGCTGTTCGGACCGAATGATGCGGGCCTGACGGTAGAGGCGGAGAAGATGATTTCCTTCTTCCGACTCGCTCATCTGAAAGATGCGCTAGCCGGCTCTCTTTCTTACGGTCAGCAGAAGCTGGTTGATGCTGCCATGGCCTTTATGGCGGGCCCGAGCCTCGTCTTGCTCGACGAACCGGCCGGCGGCGTCAACCTGACCATGCTTGCCAACCTGAAGGACCGGCTTGTCGCCTACAATGCCGAGCATGGGACGACTTTCGTCGTCATCGAGCACAATATGGAATTCGTCATGAGCCTGTGTTCCCGCATCATCGTGCTGGCCGAAGGCAGCATAATCGCAGAGGGCACGCCCGACGAAATCCGCTCGAACCAGGCCGTCATCGACGCCTATCTCGGAGGCTGAGAATGCTTGAACTGAAAAACATCCAAGGCGGCTACGGCAAGATCACCATCCTGAACGGCGTGTCGTTTTCCATTCCGAAAGCTTCGATTACCACCGTCATCGGACCGAACGGCGCTGGCAAATCGACCGTCTTCAAGGCGATCTTCGGCCTCCTGAATATCCACTCCGGCCAGATTCTGCTCGACGGCCAGGATGTGACCAGGCAAACGCCGCGGCAGATGATCGCCCACGGCGTCACCTATGTTCCCCAGGGGCGCAACGTTGTTCCGCAGCTCTCGGTCTACCACAATCTGGAGCTCGGCGGCATTACTGCAAGCGACCAGACGCGGGTGCGGCGGCGCATCGACATGGTGATGGATCAGTTCCCGATGCTGCGCAAGTTCAGCAACCGCAAGGCGATCGAACTGTCCGGCGGACAACAGAAGCAATTGGAGGTGGCTCGTGCCCTGCTGCTCGACCCGAAGCTGATCCTCATTGACGAACCGTCGATCGGCTTGTCTCCCAATCTCGTCCAGGAGGTCTTTCAGACGCTGATCCGACTGCGTGACCAGGGGGTCACTATCCTGATGGTGGAGCAGAACGCTAAGTCGGCTCTTGCAATGTCAGACTACGGCCTCGTTCTCGAACTCGGCCAGACCCGCATGCATGACAGGGCAGCCGCCCTGCTTGCCGATCCGCGTGTCGGACAACTTTTTCTCGGCGGCCACGTCGAGGCTCAACATGCACATTGAAGCGCTTGGCACCGCCGCAAGATTGGGAGAATGTCCGATCTGGTGCGGCGCGAGCCAGCGGCTTTGGTGGGTGGATGTCCTGACGCCGGCGCTATGGAGTTACGATCAGAAACGAGGGGTGATTGCCGAACATAAGGTGGCAGCCCGACGTATCGGTTCGCTCGCTCTGCGCAAGAAAGGTGGCCTGCTGCTCGCCTGCGACGACGGCTTGTACCAGTACGATCCAGAAGCAGAAACGCAGCTTTTTCTCGTCGATCCAGAGCCGGGACGACCCGGTCACCGGAAGAACGACGGAAGGGCGGACTGGGCGGGGAACTTCTGGATCGGCACATTACGGGAAACTGACTACGCACCGGTCGGCGCGATCTACTTGGTATCCCCGGAACTTTCAGTCGCCAAGCAATTCAGCGGGCTAGCTATTCCGAACGCCCTGGCTTTCGACCAGGAGCGGAGACGGGTCTATTTCGCCGATACGCGCGCCTACACGATCTGGATGAGCGATTATGAAGCCGAAACAGGCCAAATCGGAGAGAGACGGGTCTTCGCGAGAACAGCAGCTCCTGCGCGCCCTGACGGAAGCTGTGTCGATGCCGAAGGGTTCCTCTGGAACGCTGAATATGCCGGGGGCCGGCTCGTGCGCTACAGCCCTGATGGAAGAATCGATCGTGTACTCGACTTGCCCGTCAGCCATCCCACCAGTTGCTGCTTTGGAGGCGAGAACCTGGAGCAGCTCTGGGTTACGTCGGCAAGCGAGCCTCTTTCGACGGCCGAACGGCTGGCTGAGCCGCTTTCGGGCCGGCTGCTGGTCCTCGACGTCGGACTTCGGGGCAGGCCTGAATATCTCACCGACTTATAGTCCATCGAGAGGAGCTGCCGGATGAAAACTTCGATTGCGACAGTGTCGATTAGCGGAGAACTCCCGGAAAAGCTAGAAGCGATCGCCAGAGCCGGGTTCGACGGTGTGGAAATCTTCGAGAATGACTTTCTTGCTTTCGCCGGCAGTCCGGGCGATGTCGGCCGGATGGTCCGCGATCGCGGACTGGAGATCACGCTCTTTCAGCCCTTCCGTGATTTCGAGGGCATGCCCGAACCCCTGCGCAGCCGCACCTTCGATCGCGCCGAGCGCAAATTCGACGTGATGCAGCAACTGGGCACCGAATTAATCCTCGTTTGTTCCAATGTTTCTTCCGCCGCGCTCGGCGGCATCGATCGGGCAGCGGCAGATTTTCACGAACTCGGCGAGCGGGCAGCCAAGCGTGGCTTGAAGATTGGCTATGAGGCCCTCGCCTGGGGAAAGCACATCAACGATCATCGCGATGCCTGGGAAATCGTGCGCAGGGCCGGTCACCCGAATGTCGGCCTGATCCTCGACAGTTTCCACACGCTCTCGCGCAAGATAGATATCAATTCGATCCGATCGATTCCCAGGGAAAAGATCGTCATGGTGCAGCTTGCCGACGCGCCCCTGATAGATATGGATCTGCTTTATTGGAGTCGGCATTTCCGCAATATGCCCGGCGAAGGCGATCTCCCTGTTGCGGCGTTCGCGGCCGCCGTCGCCGATACTGGCTATGACGGCTATTTTTCGCTGGAGATATTCAATGACCAGTTCCGCGGAGGCTCTACGCGTTCGATTGCCGCCGACGGACACCGTTCGCTGATCTTTCTCGGCGATCAAGTCCGGCGTTCAGGCGCCGCCCCGAGTCTTTCGGTACGGCCGATGCCCCCGCGCGCGACCGTCGAAGGCATTGCCTTCGTGGAGTTTTCGGCAGACGAGGAAGAGGCTGCCGCTCTGATCCGCATGTTGGAAACCTTAGGTTTCCACAAGGAAGCAATCCATCGGAGCAAAGACGTAATCCTTTACCGGCAAGGCGATATACGTCTTATCATCAATACCGATCGCGACGGTTATGCCGGCTCCTCATTTGCCATCCATGGAACGTCGGCCTACGCGATCGCACTGAAGGTCGACGATGCAACGGATGCTTTTGAAAGGGCCGTCGCGCTCGATGCTGAGCCCTTCAGCCAACCCGTCGTGCCGGGGGAGGTGGAAATACCGGCAATCCGCGGCGTAGGTGGAGGGGTGATCTACCTGATAGATGACAAAAGCAATCTCGGCCGTTTTTCGGAAATCGACTTCATGCCTGTTGAAGACGAAACCGAGCCTGCTTCCGCCCATTTGCTCTATGTCGACCACATTGCGCAGACGGTCGCCTATGACGATATGCTGACCTGGCTGTTATTCTACACCTCGATATTCGAAGCGCGGAAAACGCCGATGGTCGACATCATCGATCCCGCCGGCGTGGTACGCAGCCAAGTGGTCGAGAATACATCCGGCTCGTTGCGCATTACGCTGAACGGCGCGGAAAACCGGCGTACGCTGGCGGGCCATTTTATTGCCGAGACTTTCGGCTCCGGCGTGCAGCATCTTGCCTTCCATACCGACGACATTTTCGCAACAGCAGCCAGGCTGCGGCAGAACGGTTTCAAACCACTCGCGATTTCGCCGAATTATTATGACGACCTCGAAGCCCGCTTCGGCTTGGATACGCAACTCAGTGATCGCCTGAAGGCGGATAACATCCTGTACGACCGGGATGAACACGGAGAGTACTTCCAGCTGTATAGTCCGACCTTCGGCGACGGTTTCTTCTTCGAGATCGTACAACGCCGGGGCTATACGGGCTACGGAGCGGCCAATGCAATTTTTCGCATTGCAGCCCAGAAGAAGCATCTGAGGCCGGAAGGCATGCCAAGGCTTTAGTTTTTCGATCTGGCACAGGCTTCAAACCATTGAGACGGAAGCGCTCTGAAGCCATTCGACCCGCCGGCAGATGCATCGCTCTTGGCAAGATGTATGTTTGTGATGCTACGTTCAGCGAACCCTCGGACGCAAGAACTTACGGCGACATTTCGGCGGCTGCCGCCATTCCTATATCCGATAGACTCTTGCGGCGTTGTCGTGGAACAGCGCAATACGTTCGTCTTTAGAATAGCCGGCTGTGATGGACTTGAAGCTGTCCATAATCTTGTCATAGCTGCCGAACAGCTTGTCGACCGGGAAATTCGAAGCGAACATGCATCTTTCGACGCCGAAAGCCGCGAGTGCCTCTTCCACGTAAGGTCTGACGCTATCCACCGTCCACGTCCAATCTCCCATGCCGAGGCCGGAGATCTTGCAGGCAACGTTGGGCGCCTGGGCCAGCATGCGCATTCCTGTTCGCCACCCTTCGAAGTGGCTCGGGCCATCGACCTGCATACCGGTGTGATTGAGAATGATCTGCACGTCCGGAAAGTCCCGCGCGAGTTCGAGGAATTCTTCCATCTGCCAGTAGTAGATCTGAAGGTCGAAGCTGAGGCCTCGCCGCGCCAGTTCCTTGAAGCCTCTGCGCCAGCCCGGCGTCCGACTGACTTCCGGTTCGGTCAGATAGGTTTTTGCGGCATCGTCATGAAAGTTCATTGACTGTCGGATACCGCGGAAGTTCGCATACGACATGTGCTCGTCCAGGAGATCGCCGACGTCGCGCTTGCGCAAGTCGGCATATCCGACAATCCCGTGAGGGAAGCCGTGCTTGTCGGCGACATTTTGCAGCCAACGCGTCTCGCCTGCCGGATCCCTTGGATCATAACCAACATCCAGATGAACCGACTTCACAAGATTCTGGTTCTTCGCATCGGCAAGGAAGTCTTCGATGAGGTAGGTCTTGTTGATCGCAGTATAGTCGCCGAACGCGGATGGCTTCACGCCATCGGACAGCCATGGGTAATAGTTGTTGTCGAGATCCCAAATATGGAAATGCGGATCGATGATTGGTAGGTCGTCCATAATTGCTGCCCTTGAATATGATCACGCTTGGGAGGACGCCGGAGATGGTCGCCGGCGCCCGATCCCATGTTAGTTCGCCGGCGGGAACACACGCGCTATGACGGCCTTTGCTTCCGGCGTATCGACCTTATCGGCCGTTACGAGCGGCATGACGAGAGCGAGATCCTTTTTGACCGGGGTGCCGGAGATGGCGTTGAAGACCTGCTGCGTCCCATCTACTCCCTGCCCGACGGCTTCCTGGAAGAAGATGCCTTGAATGGCGTTCGATTTCAAAAGCGCGATCGTCGTCGGGCTGCCGTCCGCGACTGCGATGCCAACCTTGCCCGTCAGTCCACGGGTTTGCAGAACCTTCGCCGCACCAGTCCCGGCTTCGTCGTACATGCCGTAGATCGCCTTGATATCCGGATGTGCGGTGAGCATGTCGTTCGCTTGCGTGACAGCTTCATTCACCGTAAGGCCCCGCGTCTCCAGCATCTGCGCCAGATCGCATCCGCTTGCCTTGAGGGCCTCTTCCGCGCCCTTCAGATACTTCTGGGCGTTCTCGCGGTCCTGGGGCAGGGACAACATGCCGACCTGATTGCCGCCGCGTTCCTTGGCAAGCTTACAGACAAATTCTCCCTGCGCCTTGCCGGTCTCGTAATTGTTCGCCGTAACCGACGAGGTGTAGTCGGTCTGGCCGGGCTGCGGGCCGATGCCGGCAAAGGCGATCGGAATGTTCTGTGACTTGAGATAGGCCAAAAGCGGCGGTGTGCTGGTCGAGCTGACCGGGCCGATAACGATCGCGTCGACGCCCTTTGTCACCGCGGTACGCGCATTGTCCATTTGTTTCGCCGGCGAGTTCTCAGACGTGTACTCGACATAGTCCATGCCAAGTTCCTTCGCCTTTTCCTTCACGCCGTAACCGACCCACTGCCAGTACGAGATGTCGAGCGATGGGGCGAGATAGGCAACCGTTTTCTTGTCTTCCGCCTGCGCTGCCGAAAAAATTGACAGGGCTGCGATTGCGACACCCGCAGCGAGCCTCAGCCCCTGTTTAAGATTTTTCATTTTCGTTCCTCCTCCACGTGTCCGGCGACATGCCGGGTTAAGATCAAACGGCCCCCCGCCGCGATTTGCTGAAGCGGTCGATAAGCACCGCGATGAGAATGGCGACACCGGTGACGGAGCCCTGCCAGAAGCTGTTGATGCCGATGAGGTTGACGCCGTTCTGGATGACGGTGATCATCAAGGCGCCCAGCACGGCGCCGACCGCGGTTCCCGTGCCACCCAAAAGGCTCGCGCCGCCGATCACGACCGCGGCGATAGCCTGCAGCATAAGGCTCGATCCCGCCGTCGATTCCGCATTCAGGATGTACGAGATCGTAAGAAGTCCGGCAAATGACGCCAGCAGCGACGAGGCGACATAAGCCATGAACTTCGTGCGCTTGACGGGAATGCCGAGCAGGTACGCGGCCGTGAAACTGCTTCCGACCGCATAAAACCAGCGGCCTGCAACCATCTTCTTGAGGAAGAGCTCGATCAGGATCAGAAGAACGACGCAGAACAGGATGTAGTTCGGAACGCCGGGTATCATGCTGCCGCTGTTGAGCAGCCAGAAATCAGGATCGCCGATCGGCATCGACCTTCCGTTCGTAACGATGAAGGCCAAGGACCCGGCGACTGCGAACGTGATCAGCGTGACGACAAAAGGCGCCAGGCCTGCGATCGTCACCAAGAAGCCGTTGGTGGATCCAAACACGAGCCCGACGCAGAGCCCGATGAGACTTGCCGAGACGCCGCCGAAACCGCCCGCCATCGCCTGCGCTGTCACCATGCCGGTGAGCGAGAAGACCGATCCGACCGACAGATCGATGCCGCCGGTTACAACGACCAGAAGGACACCGAGCGACATGATGATTAGCGGTGCCCCGGCCTGGGTGATGTTCGCAAAATTGCCCCAGGTGAGCGCCTGGGGGACTTGAGAGCCCACCGCGAGCGCCAGGAGCACGATCGCAATGGCAATGGCGATCTCCGTCCGATAGCCGCTGACGAGGCTTTCCCGTCGTCTGATGTCCGGTGCCGGCGCCTCGGTCGGAACGATTTGTGCCTGTGTCCTGGTCATGCTGCCATTCCCGTCAATGTAACGAGTTTCTCTTCGCTGAAGTCGTCCTGTTCCATGACGCCGGCGCACCTTCCTTCGGTATCGAAGGCGACGACGCGGTCGCACACTTCCAGCAGTTCGGCATTCTCGGTCGACCACCAAACGATGACCGTACCGCTGGCAGCCATCTGCCTGATGAGCTGGTAGATCTCACGTTTCGTGCCGATGTCGACGCCTCTTGTCGGCTCCTCGAGTACCAGCAGTCGTGAGGGAACGCCCAGCCAGCGGGCGATCAGGAGCTTTTGCTGCGTCCCGCCGCTCAGCGTATTGGGCAGGTCCCATACCGAGGCCGCCTTGACCTTGAGAGCTTTCAAAAGATCAAGACACTCAGCTCCTTCGGCCCCGCCCGCGATCGCTGCACCGCGTACGACCCGTCGCGACGCCATGACGTTGTCGATGATGGGAAGGCTATGAAGAACGCCCTTATGCGCCCGGTCGCCCGTGATGTAACCGGCGCCCAGACGTGCAGCCCGCCTGGGCGACTGAAGGCGATCCGGCCATCCGGCGCGGACAACCGTCCACCTTTTCGTCCCTGCAGCCCCGGTCAATTCCTCGATCAACGCTGCGGGTCCGGCGGGGGCTCCGGCCACTCCGAGAATTGTGCCCGGCCGCAGCTCCAGACTGAAGCCCGGCTCCTGGACAGTGATGCTGTCCGTTGCGGCGAAGGCCTCGAGGATCATCGCTGACACACGCGTGGGTTCAGTCGCGTGAGAAGCCGTCACCTGCCCCATCTTCTCGATGATTTCTACGTCGGACAGCTCTCGGATCGCCTGCCGA
The DNA here is from genome assembly GCF_900094625.1 of Rhizobium aethiopicum. Lineage (GTDB taxonomy): Bacteria > Pseudomonadota > Alphaproteobacteria > Rhizobiales > Rhizobiaceae > Rhizobium > Rhizobium aethiopicum. Next base: position 128,985 of record NZ_FMAJ01000005.1, read on the forward strand.
TCAACCACGGTCCGTCCGTCACGAATAATGGTACATACGCTCGCAATCTGCCTGATCTCCTTCATGCGATGGGAGACGAACACCACCGACAAGCCGTTTTCCTGAGTGAGCTTGCGCAGGACCGCAAAGAGCCTTTCGGTCTCGAGAGCTGTGAGGTTCGCTGTCGGTTCATCGAGGAGGATCAGTTCCGCGCCTGACGAGAGCGCCCTGGCGATCTCCACCATCTGGGCCTCGTGAAGGCTCAGGCTCCCGACCAGCCGGTGCAACGAGGTGGCCGCGGAGTCCTGGTCGATCATCCGCAAAGCATCGAAAGCCTGTCTCACGGCGGCCGAGCGTCTGAACAGACCCATGCCTTTCCGGTGATGCGGCAGGGCTATGTTTTCGGCGACGGTCAGATGGGGCAAAAGCGCCAGCTCCTGGTGCACGACCGCGACCTTCGCCCTACCCTCGCTCTCGCTGCGCTGCCCGCCCTCGCCGTCGAAGAAGTGGATTTCGCCGTCGTTCTTCGACGCCGCGCCGGTGATGATCTTGATCATCGTCGACTTCCCGGCGCCGTTCCCGCCAAGCAGTGCATGAACTTCTCCACGCGCAACCGAGAACTCCACGCCCTTGAGTACCGACGTCGCACCATAGGACTTTGTAAGTCCCCGCACCGTCATGACGTTTGTTGAAGTTTCGCTCACCGAACACTCCTCAGTAGATCGTCAGCGCAGGCACGAAACTGACCGCCAGCAGGAGAAGCATGGCCATGCCGAAGTATGGCCACAGCTCGTTGGTTGTCTTTCCCAGAGGGGTTTGTGCGATGGATGAGGAGATGAACAAGGTCGTCCCGATCGGCGGCGTGTAGAGACCGATCCCGAGATTGATCACCATCATCAGGCCGAGCTGTACCCGGTCGAGACCAATAGAGTCGGCGAGAGGAACGAAGATCGGTCCGAGCAGGAGGATGGCGGGAGGCATGTCGAGCGGCATACCGACGACCAGCATGATCACGTTCATCATGAGAATGATGATGATCGGACTGGAAATATGAGCAGAAACCCACTCCGCCATATGCTGCGGCGCCTGGTCGAATGTGAGCACCCAGCCCACCGCCGCGCTTCCCATGATCACAAGCATGACTACGCCCGTCGCGACGCCCGCCTCGACCATGTTGTCGCAGAAGCGCTGCCAGGTCAGGTCGCGGTAAAAAAGAATGCTCAGCAGGAGCGAGTAGACCACCGAGAGCACCGAGACCTCGGTCGGCGTCGCAAGTCCGAAACGAAGGAAGACGATGATCAGGATCGGCAGTAGGATCGCCGGAAGGCTCTGGAGAGCCAGTCGCGCCAGCTCGCGCTTGCGGACCTTCACGGCCGCTGCGGCATAACCTCGCCTGACGGAGATGTACCAGCATACGAACACGAAGCTCGTCGCCATTATAAGACCCGGAATGATGCCCGAGATAAAGAGGTCGCCGACGCTGACGCCACTGATCAGCGCGTAGAGGATCATCGGAATTGATGGGGGTATCAGCACATCGATTACGGCTGAGGTCGCGTTATTGGCGGCACAAAGCGCGGGAGGAAAGCCGTGCTTCTTCTGCCAGGGGATAAGCACGGATCCCAGAGCGCTCGCATTCGCGACGGCGGAGCCGGAAACGCCGCCAAACACGACCGAAGACACGACCGTAGTCGAGAGCGGTCCGCCCCTCCAGCGCTGCATCGCACGAGAAGCGAGCTCCAATAACTGACGGCCGAGTTCGCCGCCCAGCATCAATGTTCCCGCCAGCATGAAGAATGGAAGCGCCAGCATCGGGAAAGACTGAGTCTGATCGTAGACCTGCTGCGCAACGACCGACAGCGGAACGTAGCCGTTGAACAGCACCCCGAGACCGGCTGCGATGATGAGCCCATATCCGACAGGAACTGCCAGAACCATCAGGATGCAGAAGGAAATGATCATGACGAGGGTCATAGCGCGATCTCCTCGGGCTTGATTTCAAGTCGATGTTCCCAGCCCAGTCGGAGAACACGCGCGGTCGCAGCGATCGTCACGATGGAGACGAGAACCGCACCGATGGAAAGCGAGTAGTAACCAATGCTGTTCGGAAGCTGCAGCACGGCGCTGTGTTCGGCCCCAGCGATTTCTGCCACCAGGGTCGCCTGGTAAGCCAGCACGAGAAATGCGGCGACGCTGATGCCGTTCGCCACGATCAAGGCCGACGTCCGGACACCGCCATCCAGCTTTTCGTACAGCCACTCGACGGCCATGTGCCCGCCGACATGGGCGGCCATGACGATCCCCGCTATGATGAACCATGGGAACATCAGCATCGGCAGTTCCTGGGCGAAGGAAAGGCCTCCGCTTGTCGATATGTATCGAATGACGACATTGGCCGTGGTGACCACCGTCAGGGCGATGCCGCTGACGATGATAACCAGACGTGCAAATACGACGATGATGCCGGCGACCAGATCGATGGCCGAATATAACCTGCTCATGAGGCCTCCATGTCGTAAGAGGGCGTCAGCCCTTCGCTGCAGCTTCAACCTGAGCGACAAATTCGCCGAACGGCTTCTTCTTCCAGATGTCCGCGACAGAGGCGGTGGCCTTCACAAATGCATCGTGGTCGACTTCCACGACTTCGACAGCGGTGTTCTTCTTGAAGTTTTGAAGCACTTCGGCGGCCTTCTCGCTCGAGAGCTTCCGCTGCAGGTCCCCGGCTTCCTTAGCCGCCGACTTCACAGCTTCCAGGTCGGCTCCGAGCCGCGCCTGAGCGATCTTCGACATCAGGAAAGGCGTCGATTCCCACTTGTGGGCCGTTAGGCTGATGTACTTGTTGACTTCATGAAGCTTCGAACTTTCGATATTGGCGAGTGGGTTCTCCTGCCCGTCCACGACGCCCTGCTGCAAGGCGATGTAGAGTTCGCCGAAGGCGATCTGTTCGGTCCCCGCACCCAGGGTCTTGAAGATGTCGATCGTCATCGGATCAGCAGGCGTCCGGATCTTCATGCCGGCAAGGTCTGCCGGCGCTGCCACCTTCCGCTTCGAATTGGTGAGGTGGCGGATACCATTGTCCCACCAGTCGAGCGGAACGACGCCGACGGCTTCGAAGCGCTTGTTAAGCTCAGCACCTACCGGCCCGCTGAGGACGTCCATCGCTTTGTCGGTATTCTCGAAGAGGAACGGCAGTCCGAGCGCGCTCAGCTCCGGAACGATCGCCGAAGTGGCGCCCTGGCTGTTGGCAGTAAAGTCGAGCGCGCCGGTCCGCAGGCTCGTCAGCATGGCGGAATCGCTACCGAGCGTCTCCGCACCCGCGACGTTGATCTGGATGCGCCCTTCGGTCTTTTCCTTGACGAGCTGGGCGAATTTGTCGGCCGCGATGGTTCTGGGGTTGCCTGGCGCTGCCCCGTGACCGAGTGTGAGTGTCGTTGCGGCCGCGCTGGTGGATCGGCTCGATAGCACGATCGCCGGGGCTGCAAGAGCCACGGCGGCAGTCGCCAGGAAAGTGCGTCTCTTTAATTGAAAGCTCATATCATCCTCCGTCATAAGCTTATCCTTGCCGGCCGGCTCTCCTCAGCCGACCATTGTCGTCACGTCGAAAGCCAGGCTTTCACCGCCTCCGTGACCTTGAGCGTCGAGAGGCCGTACTGGTCGTGGAGAGTGGGCAGAGCGCCTGCCTCCAGAAACTGGTCCGGCAAGCCGATCTGGCGGAAGGCCGGGGGTGCGACGCCGGCGCGCATCAGTGTCCCGGCCACGGCTTCACCGAGCCCGCCGATAACAGTGTGGTTCTCCGCTACAACCACGAGGCGCCCGCTTTTCCGGCATTCGGCGATGATCGTTGCCTCGTCGAGAGGCTTGATTGTCGGAACGTGCAGTACGGCGGCATCGACGCCGTCCTTCTCAAGCTGCCTGGCAGCCTCGAGCGCCCTCATCGTCATCAGGCCAGACGAGATGATCAGAGTATCCTTGCCGTCTCGGATGAGCTTCGCCTTGCCGAGCTCGAACTTGTAGCCGTACTCCTCCAGAACCAACGGCACGTTGCCGCGCAGAAGACGCATGTAGACCGGCCCCTTATGGGCGGCGATCGCCGGAACGGCTTGCTCGATTTCGCTTGCGTCGCAGGGATCCAGGATCGTCAGGTTCGGCATTCCTCGGAACATCGCTAGATCTTCCGTCGCCTGGTGGCTCGGGCCATAGCCCGTGGTCAGGCCAGGAAGAGCGCAGACGATCTTCACGTCGAGCATCTCCTCGGCGATCGCCAAACAGATGAAGTCGTAGGCTCGTCGAGACGCGAAGACGGCGTAAGTCGTCACCCAGGGCTGAAAGCCTTCGCGCGCCATTCCAGCCGCTGACATCATCAATAGCTGTTCCGCCATGCCCATTTGGTAGAAGCGGTCCGGATGCGCTGCACGGAACACATGCAGGTCGGTGTATTTTGCGAGGTCGGCAGACATGCCGACAATACGCTCGTCCTTCCGCGCCAAGGCGGCAAGCGCGTTGCCGAAGGGTGCCGGTCTCGTCGGCTGATCGGGTCCGGCGATCGATGCGATCATCGCCGACGTCGTCAGGCGGGGCTTGTCGCTGCCGCTTACAAGATGCGCCGGCCGAATGTATTTTGAACGCCTCATGCTTCCACTCCCGCATCGATGATCCTGAGGGCCTCAGCCCATTCGTGGGGTTCCACGCGCAGGAAGTGGTTTCGATCGCGCGCCTCGAGGAATGGCACACCCTTGGCCATCTTCGTGTCGCATATGATGATGCGAGGCTTTGCCTCTGTGTGGTGACGAGCGGCGTCGAATGCCCTTACGAGCGCGTCGATATCGTTGCCGTCGACCCGCTGGACGAACCACCCGAAGGCTTCGAATTTGGGGCCCAGCGGTTCGAAGTTGAGTACGCCAACAGATGGGCCGTCAGCCTGCATCTGGTTGACGTCGACGATGCCGATCAGGTTGTCGAGCTTGTACGATCCGGCCGACATCGCTGCTTCCCATGTCGAGCCTTCGTCAAGTTCGCCGTCGGAAAACAGGTTATAGACGAAGGACGACGACTTCTTCCGCTTCAGAGCGAGAGCCATTCCGACGGCGATACCGAGGCCATGTCCGAGCGAGCCTCCGGTGATCTCCATGCCGGGCGTGTATGCCGCCATGCCGGACATGGGTAGGCGGCTGTCGTCCGTGCCGTAGGTCTCCAACTCGTCCTCAGGAACGATCTTGGCCTCGATCAACGCTGCATAGAGCGCGATGGCATAGTGACCGATCGACAGCAGGAACCTGTCGCGTCCTTCCCATTCCGGGTCCTCCGGCCGGTAGTTCGTTGCATGGAAATATGAGACGGCGAGCACGTCGGCGACGCCGAGCGCCTGCGCGATATAGCCCTGCCCCTGAACTTCACCCATGCGGAGCGCATGATGTCGGATGCGGCGGGCCCGCTCGGCTAGGCTGATGTTATGTCCAATCTGGGTCATGTGGGTGTTCCCTGGTCGGTTGGCGGCGGATCTCAGTGGATGAGCATGCCGCCGTTGACGTCGATCACCGCACCCGTGACGTAGGCCGACAGGTCTGATGCGAGGAACAGGTAGATGTTGGCGACGTCGATCGCCTCGCCGAGCCGACTTAAGGGAATGCCCTTGATGATGTCAGCACGCATCTGGTCGGTGAGCTTGCCGCCGGTGATGTCCGTCTGGATGAGGCCGGGTGTTACCGAGTTGACGCGGATTCCCGCCGGCCCGAACTCGCGCGCCATTGCCTTGGCGAGGCCAAGGACGCCTGCCTTGGCGGCGGAATAGTGAGGGCCGCCGAAGATCCCGCCGCCACGCTGCGCCGAGACCGAAGACATGCAGGCGATCGATCCGCCGCCGTTGTCGCGCATATAGGGAATGAAAGCCTGACTCAGGAACAGCACACCGGTCATATTGACGGCGACAATCCGTTGCCAATCAGCATCCGTGATATCCAACGTCGTGACTGGCTGAGTGATGCCAGCGTTGTTGATCAGCGCGTTGACGGCTCCGAAGGATGCAATGACCTCGGAGGCAGCCCTCATGCAGGAGTCCTTGTCGGCGACGTCGCAGCGGAGGCCAATGTGAGAGCCGGCGTCAACCGCTGGCAACGCGGCAGCGGCTTCCGCAGCGGCTTCTGCGTCAATGTCGAGGATCGCGACGCGGGCGCCGTGCTCGGCGAAAAGCTGTGCGGTCGCACGGCCGATACCGCGCTTGCTCGCCGCGCCCGAAACGACCGCGGTTTTCCCATTCAGTAACATGTAATCTCCTCCCGATGCTTCCCGAGCATCTGGCAAATCATGAACAAGTCAGTCGGCTTGCGAGGCCGAAACTGCCGGAGTTGATGACGTTCGACAAACGCGAAGTTTACAACGGTAGGTGAATCTGGTTCACTAATCAGATGTTGCAGATGGCTTCCCTCTCCGCAGTCCGCATTTTTGAAGCTGCGGCCCGACTTGCTTCTTTCCGGGCTGCTGCGGAAGAGCTGCATCTGTCGCCAAGTGCCGTCAGCCACGCTATTGCAAAGCTGGAGCGGGATCTGGGCACATCTCTCTTTGAACGCAGCACACGCAAGGTCACCCTTACGCTCGCAGGGCAGACACTCCTCTCCCATGCATCCAACGCGTTCGAGGAGCTCCGGCGTGGTGTTGAGATGATTTCATCGAACAAGGCGCATCTTTTGCGGGTTCATTGCGCGCCGAGCTATGCAGCACAGGTGCTGTCGGCACGGCTTCCTGACTTTCTCAGCAAGAACGAAGGGGTAGAAGTCAGAGTGGCGGCGAGCACGAATTACGCACGGTTCGTCGACGGTCTTTTCGACGTTGATATTGTTTACGGCGAGCCTTCTAACCGAGAGGATCTCATCGTCGTGCCTTTGGGGGAAGAAATAGTGTCGCCCCTGTGCAGTCCAAAAATGGCAGAACGGCTGAAAACGCCCCGCGATCTTGAGCGCTTGCCGCTCATCAGAAGCGATCTAAAACGCATTCAGTGGATCGACTGGTTCGAGCTCAACAATCTCGGCCCCCCTCCTCTTCCCGCGATGAGCTTCGACCGCAGTTTTCTTGCGGTTGACGCGGCGGCAAATGGTCTGGGGGTCACTTTGGAATCCAATACTCTCGCAAATCGGGAATTGAAAAGTGGTCGGCTCGTGCGCCCCTTCGGCAACAGCAGGGACAATCGTTACATTGGGCATTATTTGGCTTATCCGAAAGCTGGTAGCCAACGGCGGCTCTCGAAGATCTTTGCGGACTGGATCACGTCGTAGTTATCACTGCACTGCAGTGACGAAGTGCCGCTCATCATAACCGGTCTTAGGGAGCACAGGTGAATTCTTACAATGCACCGATGTTTGGTCTCATCCGGAACTTTTTCAGCGTCAGCGATCTTTCCGTTCTTGCCCATCTGCAACATGCGCCGAAATGGATCTCCTCCGAGCTCGCGGGACTTGGTTTCGCCGACATGGCAAGGACGATCTTGAGTGCCAGGCCCCTCCGGCGAATGAAGCGCGATCTCTCCCGCGCGCCGCATGCCGGCCGTCAGTTACCATCTAGTTCGGTTCCGACTTTCTTGCGGCTGTGCCAATTTTCGACGGTCTGCATGAAGGCGTCCATGGAAACGCCTCCCTTCTTGCCTCATACCGGACCGCGTGTTTTCGGTCCGCCTTGAGTGATCGAGCCAGAATCCTGCGCCGGGCTGTATAAAAGGTTCAGCCGGTATGGATTCCCAGCAACTCGGCATAGACCGTCTGATTGCTCGCCAGCACCGGATGGCCCTGCAGCAAGGCTTCACCTTCAGCCGGGAAGGCCAGATGGGTTCCACCGGCCTCCTTGACAAGGCAATAGCCGGCCATGCAGTCCCAGGCACGCATGTGGGGCTCGTAATAGCCGACAAGCCGGCCAGCGGCCACATAGGCGAGCATCAGCGCACCGGAACCATTGCGGATGAAGTTCCCACCTTTGCCGAGCAGGGCAGAAACGATCGCGCCTACCCGTTCGGGGGTGACATAGGCGTTGCAGCCAATGCCGGTCATCGCATTCTGCAAAGTCCGTGACGGATCGAGGCTGAGGGTTTTGCCGTTCAAGCTCGCGCCCATGCCCGCTGCCGCTGCATAGAGCTCATCATCGCATGGCACATGGATGACACCGATCACCGGCACGCCGCGATAGAGCACTGCAATCGACACACACCATGTCGGCATGCCGTTGACGAAGGGTGCCGTTCCGTCAATCGGATCGACTACCCATGTCAATCCTGACTGCCCCTCCTGATACCCGTGTTCCTCGCCAAGAAATCCGTCTGTCCCAAAAGCTTCCGCCACGCGCTGTCCGATGAACGTCTCGACGTTGCGGTCCGCAATGGACACGACATCCTGCAAATCACGCTTCGTTTCGATCACGAGCCTGTCGCGACCGTTGAAATAATCGAGCGCCATGGCACCTGCCTCCTGTGCAATCGCTTTGGCAAAGGCGAAGCGTGTATCAATTTCCGTCTCGTGCGACATAGTGCTAGTACTCCGTATAATGGTTCTGGTCGTTGGCTGCTTTAGAGGTCGGCGCCGCAGGCGAAGGGGAGCGAAAGCCCCCGCACCGACCGAATTCTCAGGCATTTATCCGCAAGCTGTCGCGCCCGTTCATCTCGCATTGCTGCCCATCAAGTTCGATCTGGCTTACGTCGATGGCGCTCATACCCGCCCGTCGCGCTGCTTCAAGGCCCTGTTCGCTGTCTTCGAACACGACACAACGGGCTGGTGTTATTCCCAACAAAGCGGCTGCCTGCAGAAACAGGTCTGGCGCCGGCTTTGGATTTGTCACGTCTTCGATCGTGACGACGTGATCGAAATACGCCCGCAGTCCCGTTGCTTGCAGCGTCGCTGTTACAATTTCTCGCGAACCGCCGGATGCAACAGCCATGGGAAGGAAGCCGGCCAACCGGCGAACGGTTGCAGCAACCGCACGAGTTTCACGCACCTTGTGTACATTCTGGAGAAAGTTCGATCGCATGGTGGCGATGACGGCTTCGCGATCGAGCACAACCTCAAATTCCCGCTCGAAGGCCTCCATGAGAACCCCTTCGGACATCCCCGCCCGAACCAAATACCAGGCCGGGTTCAACGGTTTGCCGGAGAGTGAAAAGCCGGCGGCCCATGCGTCGGCAAAGATCGGCGGCGTGTCGACAAGTGTGCCATCGCAATCAAAAATCACGGCCTCGAAATCTTTTTCGAGCGACAGAATATCAATCATACTTACTCCTTCAGGCGAGCGGGACGTCGGCTTGAGGGTCCCATATGGGCGCAACCGTGGTGGACCGACATCGAACGCCGACCGGCCCAGAGCTTTGCCTTAGAGGCTCTCACATGCTGATAAGGGCGATACCGCGGCTTCGAAAGCCGAGCGTGGCATCGGAGGCGACCGGCAGGATGCGGTCGACGGCGTGGTCGACGATAAAAAGCGTGCCGACGTCGGTTTCGACCTCGTACTCGACATGATCTCCGAGATAGGCTGAATGCAGGATGCGGCCGGCAAGCCCGTGCCCTCGCCCCTCGGACAGCGCGATGGCGCCTGGACGGACGGCAAGGCTCGCCGCACCCGCCGTCGCCCGGCCCGCCGGCACGCGATGCTTAAAACCACCGATGCGGATTTCAGCATCGGCGCCATCGATGCCGACCACCTCGCAGGGGATGACGTTCGCCTCCCCCATGAAATCGGCGATGAAGGCGGAAGCCGGGGCTTCATAGAGATCGCGCGGGGCGCCGGACTGGGCGATTTCGCCATCCTTCATGACGATGATGCGGTCGGACACGGCAAGCGCCTCGTCCTGATCGTGCGTGACATAGACAGCCGTGAAGCCCAGACGTTGCTGGAGCTGGCGGATATCCGTTCGCACCTTGCGGCGCAAGCGCGCATCGAGGTTGGAGAGCGGCTCATCGAGCAGCAGCACCTGCGGCTCCAGCACCAGCGCGCGGGCGACGGCGACGCGCTGCTGCTGGCCGCCGGAGAGTTCGGCGGGAAGGCGATAACCCATGCCGGCAAGGCCGACGAGCGCCAGCCCCTCTTCTGCCTTCTCGCGCGCTTCCTTGCGGCTGAGGCCGGAGGATTCCAGGCCATAGGCGACATTTTCGCGCGCATTCATATGCGGAAACAGCGCATAGGACTGGAAGACCATCGAAACGTCGCGCTCGTTGGCCGGCAGCATGGTGACGTCCTTGCCGCCGATCAGGATTTTTCCGGCCGAAGGATGTTCGAGGCCGGCAAGCATGCGCAGCGTCGTCGTCTTGCCGCAGCCGGAGGGGCCAAGCAGGGTAACGAGTGTACCGGGCTCGATGGTGAGCGAGAGGTCGGAAATGGCGGTGAAGGCGCCGAACGTTTTCCGCACGTTCTGGAAGACGACGGAACCGGCTTTCTGGTTGATCATGCGATTTTCTCCTGACGAGAGGAAGCGGGGGTGGCGAGGCCGGCGACGCGGTTTTCACGGCGCAGGCGCCGTTCGCCCACGATGAGCTGGAAGCCGGCGATGACGGTGATCATCACGACGATGAGCATGGAGGAATAGGCGATCGCCACGCCGTATTCGCCATTCTCGACGAGGCCGACGATGTAGGAGGTCGCCATGTTGTACTCGGCGCTGACGAGGAAGATGACGGCGCTAATGGAGGTGATGGCACGCACGAAGGAATAGACGAGCGCGGCGGTGATGGCAGGACGCAAGAGCGGCAAAATGACCTTGCGGATCGTGCGGAAGCTGTTGGCTCGGAGCGTCAGCGACGCTTCGTCCAGGCTCTTGTCGAGCTGGCTCATCGCGGCAATGCCGCCGCGCACGCCGACCGGCATGTTGCGGAAGACGAAGCAGGCGATCAGGATTAGCGCCGAACCGGTCATTTCCAGCGGCGGCAGGTTGAAGGCCATGATGTAGCTGACGCCGATGACTGTGCCCGGAATGGCAAAGCTCATCATCAGGGCGAATTCGAAGGCATTCTTGCCGGCGAATTTTTGACGCACGATGATGTAGGCTGTCAGCAGACCGACGACGGCCGTCAGCGGGGCGGAGATCAGCGCGATCTCCATCGTCGTCCAGAACGAATTCCAGGCGACACCCGTCCAGGCGATCCCGTTTTCGAAGCTGATCGAGAAGGCCTTGGCGTAGTGGTCGAGCGTCAGCGAATTGTCGAGGCCCCAGGTCTTCACGAAGCCGCCGATCAGGATCATGCCATAGATGACGAGGGTGAAGAGGATCCACGGGATGACGACGGCGTGAACGCCGATCGACAGCGCCCGCGGCAGGGCGATATGCGATCCGCTATCGCCCTTGCCGGTGACGGTGGCAAAGTTCTTGCCCGACAGCCAGACGCGCTGGGCAAGAAAGGCAGAAAGCGTGAAGGCGAGCAGCACCATGGCGAGCACGGCGGCGCGCGAGGGATCGTTCTGCGACCCGACCACGGCGAAGAAGATTTCCGTCGAGAGCACGCCGTGGCTGCCGCCGAGTACCAGCGGATTGCCGAAATCGGCCATGCTTTCGATGAAGCCGATGAGGAAGGCGTTGGCGAGACCGGGCTTCATCAGGGGCAGCGAGACGCGCCAGAAGGTGCGCCAACGGTCAGCACGCAGTGTCGTGGAGGCCTCCTCCATCGATGGGCTGACGCCTTCGACGACGCCGATCAGCACGAGAAAGGCGATCGGCGTGAAGGACAGCACCTGCGCGATCCAGATCCCGGTGAGACCATAGAGCCAGCGGCCGGGCTCAAGGCCGAACACTTGTGACAGCCCCTGCGTGACGACACCGGCGCGGCCGAAGAGCAGCGTCAGCGCCAGACCGATGACGAAGGGCGGCGTGATGATCGGCAGGATCGTCAGCAGCCGCAGGCCCTTCTTGAAGGGAAAGCGCGTACGGGTAGCGACGAGCGCGAAGGCAAGGCCGAGCAGGGTCGAGCCGAGGCCGGTCATGACGGCAAGCCACAGCGTGCGCCAGGCGACCCCGCAGCGGCCTGTGCCGATCACGCAGTTGAGGCTCCAGAGGCTCGGATCCTGTATATTGCGGATGAAGTTATCCGCATTGAACGAGCCGTCGAAATCCTGCACCGAACCGACGAACATGCTGCCGATGGGGTAGAAGACGAAGACGGTGACGAGGAAGACGAGCAGCGCGATCGCGCTGACGACGAAGGCATCGCCCTTCATAACACCGCGCTCGGCAAGGCCGAAGGCGAAGAGCAGCACGAAGGTGATGGAAGAGAGGACCGCACCCGCCCCCATGGCGGGCTGGCCGTTCGAGAGCGGGCCGAAGAGCGTGTCGCTCACCGTCCAGTTCCAGCCGGAAAAACCGATGGCGAGGCCCTGGAGCGAGAGGAAGAGAACGCCGATCGCACCGGACCATGCGAGCACGGCGCCGCGGCGCATGGGGTCTGCCATGCGGCGAGCCGCGAGAGCCAGGAGAAGGAGCAAGAGCGCACCGGCAAGCCACAGCCGGCCATGCACGAAAATCTGCACGAGACCTGGGGCGGCCTCCGGGGAAAGGGGGAAACCGGCCAGCCAACCGAGTTCGAAGAAGCCGTTCTCGATCCTATACCAGGGCAATAGGGTCAATGCGACCACGCCGAGGATCAGGACCACGTCCAGCCTGCGATTGCCATGTCTCATGGCTGACCTCGCTGTTTTTGAGTGTGGGGAGGCGGCGCCCGGGGAGACAGGCGCCGCCGGTCAGAACATCAGTTGGCGGTGGCGCCGATTTCGCGGTCCCAGCGTTCCAGCAGCCCCTTGCGTTTTGCCGGGTCACCATAGGTCTTGAAGTCGTAGTCGATCAGCTTGATGTCCTCGAAGCGGGGCGCCTCCTTCGGAATGACCGCGCTCTTGTTGGAAGGCAGCTGGAAGGACTTCGCATCCTTCATGCGGGACTGGACCTCTGCCGTCAGCGCCCAGTCGTACCAGATCTTCGCATTGTCGAGGTTCCGCGCCCCCTTGATGATCGACATCGAGCCGATCTCATAGCCGGTGCCTTCGCAAGGCGTGATCGACTTGACGGGGAAACCTTCTGCCGTCTGCGCCACCGCGTCGTGAACGAAGACGATGCCGAGCGCCGTCTCGCCGCGTGCGGCCGCCTTGACGGGTGCCGAACCGGACTTGGTATATTGCGAGATGTTGCCGTTCAGCTTCTTCAGGTAGTCGAAGGCCTGGTCCTCGCCCATGATCTGCACGAGAGAGGCGAGCGCCGTATAGGCGGTGCCGGAAGAATTCGGGTTGGCGATCTGGATCTCACCCTTCAATTCCGGCGCCAGAAGGTCGGCCCAGCAGACCGGCTCCTTGTAGCCCTTGGTCTTAAAGATTTCCGTGTTGTAGCCCCAGCCGAGCGCGCCGGCATAGACGCCGACCGTCTTGTAACCGGAGCTTTCGGCCTGCTTCTTCGCCCAATCGTTGAGTTCATCGAGCTTCGGCGACTTGTATTCCAGCGTCAGATTTTCCGACGCTGCCTGAAGATGCGGGTCTCCCGTGCCCGCCCACCAGATGTCGGTCTTGGGGTTGCGAGCCTCGGCGCGCACCTTGGCATAGGTCTCGCCGGACGAGAGGCGAACCATGTTCACCTTGATGTCGCTGTGCGCCTTCTCGAAATCGCCTTTCATCTGCTCACAGATGACGACGTCGGCTGAGCAGATCAGATTGAGTTCGCCAGCGGCCTGAGCCGGTAGCGCCCCGAGCGCCGTGCCGGCGAAGAGCATGAGGGAAAGGGTGTTGATTTTCATGGGGGCATCCTCCTGTTGCCTGGGTTTGATTTCGCATGACCAAGACGCAGCGGGGCCTCCGGCCTGCCCGCGGCGGCGCGTTCACGATTTCGCATTTCGCTTTGTCTAAAGGGCTCGATCAGTTCGTTGCGGCGATTTCCGCACCGAACCTGCGGAGCAGTCGACTTCGTTCTTCCGGCGACCCGAAGGTGGCGAAGTCATAGTCCACCATCTTGATCATCGAAATGTCAGGGGCTGCTAGCGGCAGCCTGGATTTCGCGTTGGATGGCACCTGGTTCTGCCCGGACGCCGCGCCCGTCCCCTGGCCTTCCGGGCTCAGCGCGAAATCGACGAAGCGCTTTGCTTCCTCGATGTTCTTCGCGCCTTTGACGATGCTGACGGCACCGATCTCGTAGCCGGTGCCTTCGCAGGGTGCGACGATCACAAGCGGAAAGCCCGCCTGCTTCTGCGTGACGGCGTCATGCATGAAGGAAATGCCGATAAGCGTCTCTCCGCGCGCCGCCGCCTTGATGGGCGCAGATCCGGAGGGAGTGTAGCGCTCGATATTGCGGTTGAGCGCAGCGAGATAGCGGAAAGCCTCATCCTCGCCGAAGAGCTGCACCAGCGTCGCAAGCGTCGTGAAGGCGGTGCCGGACGAATTCGGATTGGCGCTCTGGACGCGGCCGCGATAGGCGACGTCCGTCAGGTCCTTCCAGCAGGTCGGGGCCGGCAACTTCAGCTCGCGCAGCAGATCGGCATTGTAGGCAAAGCCGAGTGCTCCGGCGTAGATGCCGGCCGAGCGGCCGCCGGACATGGCGAAGAAATTCTGCGCCCAGGGCAGCATGTCGCGCTGATGGGCGGGTTGGTAGGGTTCGAGGAGGTTTTCAGAGCCGGCCTGCAGATGGGTGTCGCCCGTGCCGCCCCACCAGACATCGACGGTCGGCGCTGATTTCTCCGCGCGAATCTGATTGAGGATATCGCCGGTGCTCTTGCGCGTCACCGAAATTTCCAGCCCGCTCTTCGTCTCATAGGCCGTCTTCATCGCGGCACACCACATCTCGTCCACACCGCACAGAACGGTGAGCGACGAGGCCGCCATGCCGGTGCCGGCGCTCGCCAGCCACAATGCCGCGACCGCGCTGAAAGCGGTGATGCTTCTCACGATTTCCTCCCAGTGGACCTTGCGTCCTGATCTCCGCAGTCAGGATGTCACATCTGCCGCCCTGCGCAATCGAAGAATGGTTACGGTTCTTACAGCTTTGCCGGCGACGAGCCCCTCAAAAATGACAAAGGTTACAATTGTGACAAAGCGCATAACACGAGCCCGCTTTGAAGATCGTGACGGCCCTGCCTATAATGGATGCGGGAGGACGTGCATGTGTTGAATGAGAGGATCAGCATTCTGATCGTCGAGGACGATCCGGACATGGCGGAGCTCATATCCGACCTCGTGGAAGCGGAAGGCTGGACGCCGCTCACCGCGCCGTCGGCGGAGGAGGCGGCGATCGTGCTTTCGCGCGAAACGGTGCACCTCGTGCTCGTCGACCATAATCTGCCCGGGACCTCCGGCCGCACCTTCGCACAGCGCCTGCGGGCGCAGACCAATATCGGCATCGTCATGGTGACGGCTGCCGGCAGCGCCGCGGACCGGGTGCTCGGCCTCGAAACAGCGGCCGACGACTATGTCGTCAAACCCTTCGAACCCATCGAACTGACGGCCCGTATCAAGGCCGTGCTGCGCCGGACGATCCCCTCGCTGAAGCCGGAGCGGGACAGTGAGCGGGACCACGATCCAACATCCCTGAAGCTCGGCGACTGGTCTGTGGACCTCAAGAGCCGTCGTGCCGTCTGCCGCACCGACCCCGCCAAGTCGCTCACCAGCGCCGAATTCGCGCTGCTCGAAATCCTCGCCGAAACACCCAACACTCCCGTCAGCCGCGCGCATATCCTCGACCGGCTGGGCGCGGAAAGCGAGCGCTATATCGACCGCAATGTGGACGTGCTCGTGCTGCGCCTGCGTCGCAAGATCGAGCGCAATCCTGACCTGCCGCGCCATATCAAGACGCGCCGCGGCAAGGGCTATGTTCTCGACACCGACGATGGCGAGATCGCGCCGTGATCAGCCGTCCCTTCCTCTCCTCCATCGCCTTTCGCCTGCCTTTCGCAATCGCCTTCATCTGCGTGCTCGTCTTCAGCCTGGCGACCATCGCCATCTACGGCCTGCAGCGGGCGCGCCAGGAGATGACCGCCTATGGCCTGCAGGCATTTTCGAGTCTCGCCAGGGCCTCGCTGGTCTCGCGGCAGGTTTCCGACCTCGTTTCCAGCGCGCCCTTTCTGATGAACGCGACCTCGCCCTATCGGGTCTCCAGCGAAAGTCGCTCGGTCGTGGTGCAGGTCGATGCGTTGCTGCACGCTATGCAACCTGAAAACGACGCGGCTGCCATAAAGGGTTTTGCCAGCGGTCGCATCGTCGAGCTGCTGGAAACGATCCGCACGCAGACGACGGCGCTTGCAGGCGACGCGGAATCCGCCCAGCAGCACAAGGCTGAGGCTGCGGCAGCGCTCGGCGAGATCGCGACCGGCAGCGGCATTGCGGACGCCGATTTCCGCGGCCGGCTGAACGCCGTCGTGCAATCCGCCTCCAATTCGGACAGCCTCTTCCAGCTCGGGGAGTTGCGCCGGCGCTACGTCTCCGAAACCGCCCCGCGCCTCGAACCCGCCGCGACGGACAACCGGATCGCCGCCGCCGAGCTTGCCCCTTACGAACGGGTGTTCGAGGCGCAGACGCGCTATCTCCTCGAAATGTTCGCCATTCGCGCCGCCGTCTCGCGCTTGCATACCGTCTCGCGCGATCTGTCGCATGCGACGGAAACCCAAAGCGAGGCCGTTGCCCGCAGCCTCAGCGACGACCTCGTCTCTACCTCCGATGCCTTGAGCCGCATCCTCGTCATCGTCGCCGCCGCTTCGCTGCTCGTGCTGGCTATGGCCGTCGTCTCCATCCGCTCCGTCATGCGCGTCTCACGTGGCATCGTCTCCCTCTCGAACGGCATGAACGCACTGGCCGAAGGGCGCAAGGACGTTGACGCGCCGCGCTACGAAGGCACCGAAACCGAGCTGGTGCGCCTGCTCGAAGCCTTCCGTGCATTCCGCGAGAGCGTCGAGCGCGTGACGCGGTTGCGGCGCACGGCGGAGGCCGCCGCCCGCACCATCCGCTCCACCTTCCGCAGCATGAACGAGGGTATTGCGCTGTTCGATGCCAGCGGTCGGCCGATCACCATGAACCGGCGCGTCATCGAGCTCGTCGGCTGGTCTGGTTCGGCCAGGAAATTGCCGCTCCGCAGTTTTGTGACGCCGCTGCCGGAGATCGATCCGGCACTCCTGCCGGCCGAAAACGATCCCGGCCTGCTCTCCGACCGGTCCGTGCTACGCCACCGCTCCGACGCCGGGCGGGTGACGGAAGTGTCGCTCTCGCGCCAGCCCGACGGTGGCATCGTGCTGCTGGCGCGCGATATCACCGACATGGACCGGCAGGAGGCGGAGGCAGCAAAGATCCAACGCCTCGACGGCATCATGCGGATGACCCACCAGGTGAGCCACGAGGTCGGCAACATGATCGGCATCATCACCGGCAGTCTCGGCCTGCTGGAGCGCGAAACCGGCTTTAACGACCGGCAGAAGCGGCACCTGGCCCGCATCCGCAAGGCTGCCGACCGCGGCAGGTCGCTGGCCGGGAGCATGCTTTCCATTGGCAGCCAGCAGCCGATCCATCCAGGCCCGGTGGAGATCGGCGCGGTACTGCGCGGCATGGCCGACGTACTGGAAATCGCCATTGGCGAAAAATGTCGGCTTGCCTTCGAGATAGCCGACGACCTGCCCACCGTCGTCATTGATACAGCGCTCTTCGAACAATCGATCCTCAACCTCTGCCTCAACGCCGCCGCAGCCATGCCGGCTGGCGGAACCATCGTCATCCGTGGTTCCCGCAGCGAAGCCGGCGTGAGCGTCAGCGTGACGGACAGCGGTATCGGCATGACACCCGAGGCCGTAGACAAGGCTTTCGAGCCCTATTTTACCACGCGCAACGCCGAGGGCGGCGCGGGCCTTGGCCTGGCCATGGTCTATGGCTTCGTCCGCCAAAGCGGCGGCGACGCCCGAATTGCCTCGCTACCGGGCAAGGGAACGGTTGTTGAACTTCTGTTTCCGGTGTGAATCTGCGTTTTACGCCAGCTTGTCAGGAATCGGATTACGCCCCAGCTTTTCATGGCCCGTCGTTCGCCCTAGGTCGACGCTCAGATATTGGGCAAAATGCTGCAAGTGTACACAATGCCAAACCACTCAAGGAACTGAGACCAGAAAAATCAACACGTTAAAAGCTGGCACACCTCTTGCAAGGATTGTGCTGAGTTGGTGGCTAGGGTTCCGGCGCTTTTCAGAAGTGCGGCTGGTCCGAGAGCCACCACCGGCGGGGGAGAAATCCTGTCGGGTGCACGGCGGGACAAAAGCCCGGGAGACCTCGTAAGCCAAGGGATTGGCGGCACGATGGTCATTGCCGATCCCTTTTGAAGAAAAGCAGAAGGGGAATTTCAATGCAGACTTTTTCGAAGATTGTTTCCGCCACAGCGCTAACGGTATCCTTGGTCTTTGGGCTTGCTTCCGTCGCGAAGGCTGAACCGAAGACTGATTTCAAGGTCGCCTGGTCCATCTACGTCGGCTGGATGCCCTGGGGCTATGCGGCCGACCACGGCATCGTCAAGAAGTGGGCCGACAAATACGGCATCAACATCGAGGTCACGCAGTTCAACGACTATGTGGAGTCGATGAACCAGTACACGGCCGGCGCCTTCGACGCCGTGACCCTGACCAACATGGACGGCCTGTCGATCCCGGCAGCCGGCGGCGTCGATACGACGGCCGTGATCGTCGGTGACTTCTCAAACGGCAATGACGCCGTGATCCTGAAGGACAAGGCGAGCCTTGCTGATATCGCGGGTCAGACCGTCAATCTCGTCGAATTCTCCGTCTCGCATTATCTGCTCGCCCGTGCGCTCGAAAGCATCAAGCTGACGGAACGCGACGTGAAGGTGGTCAACACGTCTGACGCCGACATGGTCGCGGCCTACAAGACGCCTGATGTCACCGCCGTCGTCACCTGGAACCCGCTGGTCTCCACCATTCTCGAACATCCCTCGGCCAAGAAGGTTTTCGACAGCTCTCAGGTGCCGGGCGAAATCATCGACCTGATGGTCGCCAATAGCGGCGTACTGAAAGACAATCCGAACTTCGGCAAGGCGCTCGCAGGCATCTGGTATGAGACCGCCGCACTGCTGCGCGCCGACACCGCGGAAGGCAAGGCAGCCCGCGAGGCCATGGGCTCGGCTTCCGGCACCGATCTCGCCGGCTTCGAAGCCCAGCTTGCCGCCACCGAGCTCTTCGACAAGCCGGCCGATGCCGTTGCCTTCACCGCTTCGCCGAATCTGCCGAAGACCATGGATCTGGTGCGCAACTTCCTTTTCGAGAAGGGACTGCTCGGCAATGGGGCGCCGTCGGCTGACGTCATCGGCATCGAAATGCCGGATGGCAAGGTGCTGGGCGACACCGGCAATGTGAAGCTGCGCTTCACCGAGACCTACATGAAGGCAGCCGCCGACGGTTCGCTCTGATCGCAAGGAGGCGCGGTCTGCCCGCGCTCCCTCCCCTCATCAGCGGAGCACATCCCATGCGTTGGATCAACACGAGGCCGAGCCGGGGCACGCAGTTCGCCTTGATGATGCTGCCCTTCGTGCTGCTCGCCCTTGCCTATGCCTTCGGCTCGGCCGCGCGACTGGCGGATAACGCCAATGACAAGCTTCTGCCGAGCCTTGCCGGCTTTGCCGATGCGATCAATCGTTTGGCCTTCGTCGCCGACCAGCGCACCGGCGAATTTCTGCTCTGGTCGGATACGGGCGCAAGCTTGGTCCGCCTGCTCTCCGGCCTCGGCATCTCGACGGCGACCGCGCTCGTTATCGGCATGCTGATTGGCATGCTGCCTTATCTGAGGGCGCTACTTGCCCCTTTCATCGCTGTCATTTCCATGGTGCCGCCGCTGGCGCTGCTGCCGATCCTCTTCATCGTCATGGGGCTTGGCGAGACGTCGAAGATCGCCCTCATCGTCATCGGCGTTGCGCCGACGATGATCCGCGATCTGGCGTTGAAGGCGCTGGAATTGCCGCGTGAGCAGATCGTCAAGGCCGAAACGCTTGGCGGCTCCTCCTGGCAGATCGGCCTGCGTGTCGTGCTGCCGCAGATCCTGCCGCGGCTGATCACCTGCCTCAGGCTGCAGCTCGGCCCGGCCTGGCTGTTCCTGATCGCGGCCGAGGCGATCTCGTCGGACTCCGGCCTCGGCTATCGCATCTTCCTCGTCCGCCGCTATCTCTCGATGGATATCATCTTTCCCTATGTCGTCTGGATCACCCTGCTTGCCGTGGTCATGAACGCCCTGCTCGATCGCCTGCGCATCGCCGTCTTCCCCTGGTCGGAGCTGGAGAAGCAGGCATGAGCGAACTGAAGATCGAAAGGGTCTGGAAGGAATATGGCGACCAGATCGTGCTCGAAAACGTGTCCTTGACCGTCGCCTCGCGCGCCTTCGTCGCCCTCGTCGGCCCTTCCGGCTGCGGCAAGACCACCTTCCTGCGCATGCTGCTCGGCCAGGAGCAACCGACGAAGGGCAAGATCCTGCTCGACGGCGAGCCGCTGCCGGCGGAGCCGGGACCGGATCGCGGCGTCGTCTTCCAGCGCTATTCCGTCTTTCCGCACCTGACGGTGCTCGGCAACGTGCTGCTCGGCAAGGAATTTTCCGCTGCGCGGTACAAGGCTAGGCTTGTCGGCGCGGCACGCCGCAACGCCATTGAGGAAGCAGGCGAACTGATCGCCGAGGTTGGGCTCGCCGGTTCGGAGAGCAAATATCCCGCGCAGCTTTCCGGCGGCATGCAGCAGCGCCTGGCGCTCGCCCAGGCGCTCATCATGAAGCCGAAGGTGCTGCTGCTCGATGAACCGTTTGGCGCGCTCGATCCTGGCATCCGCGCCGAGATCCACGCGCTGATGAAGCGGCTCTGGCACGAAACGCAGATGACCGTCGTCATGGTCACGCATGACATGCGGGAGGCTTTCACGCTGGCCAACCGCGTCGTCGCCTTCGAGCGCCGCCGCGACCGGCCGGAAGAGAAGGAGCGCTACGGCGCCACCATCACCAACGATATTTCCATCTGGCCGCCGCGCCTTGCCGGCCAGCCATCGATCTTCAGCCCTGACCGGGACGGCCCGGTCTCTTCCCTGGGGCACGGCCGGGACGACCTGGCATCATCAGGAGAGACGCTATGATGCATGTGAGACGATCGCCCGAAGAAATCGCCGCTAATCGCGCACGCTACGAGGAGCACCAGAAGAAGGGTCTGGAATTCGCGCCCAAGTCCCTGCCCGGCCCAAGCCCACTGCCGGCACCGGCCGTCGATGCCGCTGCCGTCATCCATCAGGAGACCATTCCCGGCGGCTGGTACTGGTCGACGAAACTCTTGCGCGGCGAGGCGATCCGCATCGATCAGGCGGAGGGCAATTCCACCGTGGCGCTCGTCGCCTGGAATGCCGAGGATACGAGCGAGCGGATCAATCTCGTCGACACCGCCAAGGTCCAGTGGACGACCGCACTCGGCAAGGGGCGCGTGATCTTCTCCGATATGGGCCGCGTCATGTTCTCGATGATCGAAGACAGTTCCGGCGCCCATGATTGCTTGATGGGCGGCTCGACGGCCGTCTCGAACGCAACGAAATATCCTGGCGAGAAGACCCGCAACACCCGCGACAATCTGATCCTTGTCGCCGTCAAGCTCGGCCTCGACAGACGCGATATCCCTGGCATTCTCAACCTTTTCGCGCCCGTCCGGCTGGCCGAGGACGGAGGTTTCGGCTGGCAGGGCAAGCGCTCCAACAGCGGCGATTACGTCGAGCTGCGCGCCGAGATGGACATGTTGGTCGGCTTTTCCACCTGCCCGCATCCGCTCGATCCCGATCCCAGCTATCAGCCGAAGCCTGTCGTCATCACACGCTACCGGGCGACCGTCCCTGCTGCCGATGATCTTTGCCGCACGGCGACGGCCGAGGCCGTGCGCGGTTTCGAAAACAACACCTTGATGCAGGCCTGAGGAGACGACGATGACCGATTTCATCCAAACCTCGCCTGCCCGCAATGTTCAAAATGCCGCGCAGGAGCACTTCATTCCGGCCGAAGCTCCATGGTCCGGCATCGTGCGCAAGGGCCAGACGATCCGCATCGAAGACAGTCTTGGCCAGCAGGCGATCGATACGCTCTTCTACCGTGCCGATGATTTTTCCGAGCGTTATTCCAATCAGGATACGATGCGCCTGCAAGGCGCTGCCTATATTGGCAGCGGCACGAAAATCATGTCGAACGAAGGCAATGTCATGCTGACCATGACGGCCGATAGCTGCGGTCGCCATGACACATCCGCCGGTGCCTGCTCCTGCGAGAGCAATACGGTGCGCTTCGGCCATGGCACGAAATACCTGCATGCCTGCCGCGACAACTTCATCCTCGAGGTCAGCAAACACGGGATGAGCAAGCGCGACATCGTGCCGAACATCAATTTCTTCATGAACGTGCCGATCAAGCCGAATGGCGAAATGACGATCGTCGACGGCATTTCCGCACCGGGCGACTATGTCGAACTCGTCGCGGAGATGGACGTGCTCTGTGTCATCTCCAACTGCCCGCAGATCAACAATCCCTGCAACGGTTTCGATCCGACTCCGATCCGGGTGCTGATCTGGGATGGCGAGGACTGAGCATGTTCAAGAAAGTCCTGATCGCCAACCGGGGCGAAATCGCCATCCGGGTCATCAAGACGCTGCGACGGATGGGCATCGCCTCGGTCGCCGTCTATTCCGATGCCGACCGTTTCGCTAGGCCTGCGATGATGGCTGATGAAGCGGTGCGTCTGGGCCCGGCGCCGGCCATCGAAAGCTATCTCAATATCGACGCCGTCATTGCCGCCTGCAAGGCGACGGGGGCCGAGGCAGTACATCCCGGATACGGCTTCCTGTCAGAGAATATCAGTTTCGCAGAGCGCCTCGCCGCCGAAGGCATCGCCTTCATCGGCCCTCGGCCCGAACACCTCTCCGCCTTCGGCCTGAAACATACGGCGCGGGAACTGGCCAGGTTAAGCGGCGTGCCGCTGCTGCCCGGCACCGGCCTGCTGTCGAACACCGATGAAGCACTTTCGGCAGCAGAGACGATCGGCTATCCCGTCATGCTGAAAAGCACGGCCGGCGGCGGCGGCATCGGTATGCAACTCTGCGCCGATGCCGAGGGCCTCAAGGCGTCCTTCGAAAGCGTGCAGCGCACTGCGCGGGCAAGCTTTGGCGATGCGCGCGTCTATATCGAGCGGTTCGTAGCCGAGGCCCGGCACGTCGAGGTGCAGATTTTCGGCAATGGCAAGGGCAGAGTGATCGCGCTCGGCGAACGCGACTGCTCGCTGCAGCGGCGAAACCAGAAGGTGGTCGAGGAAACCCCCGCGCCCGGCCTTTCCGACGCAATCCGCGCCCGCCTGCACCAGGCGGCTGTCGATCTTGGTGCTGCGGTTTCCTACGAATCCGCTGGCACCGTCGAGTTCATCTATGATCCGCTACGCGAGGAATTCTATTTCCTTGAGGTCAATACCCGCCTGCAGGTCGAACATCCCGTCACCGAAGCTGTCTTCGGGATCGATCTGGTCGAGTGGATGATCCGCCAGGCCGCAGGCGAGGATGTGCTGTCCGGTTCGGAGGCTCTGCAGCCGAAAGGGGCCGCGATCGAAGTGCGCGTCTATGCCGAGATGCCTCACGCCGATTTCCGCCCGAGTGCCGGCCTGCTGACAGAGGTGGCGTTCTCCAGGGACGCACGCATCGACGGCTGGATCGAGACCGGCACGGAGATCACACCCTTCTACGATCCGATGCTCGCCAAGGTGATCGTGTCGGCCGAGGACCGCCTGGCGGCGATCGAAAAGTTGAAGGCGGCCCTTGCGGGCACATCGATATCGGGCATCGAAACCAATCTCGACTATCTCAAGGCCATCGCCAGCTCCGAGCTTCTGGCGAGCGGCAAGGTGGCAACCACTGCACTGCGGGATTTTTCCTTCGTGCCTGACGTCATCGAAGTGATCGCGCCGGGCGCCCAATCGAGCCTTCAGGAACTGCCTGGCCGGCTTGGTCTTTGGCATGTCGGCGTGCCGCCGAGCGGCCCGATGGACGAGAGGTCCTTCCGTCACGCCAACCGTCTCGTCGGCAATCGCGACATGGTCGCAGCACTGGAGCTGACGGTTTCCGGCCCAGTGCTGAAATTTCATACCGACACAGTGGTCGCCCTTGCCGGCGCCAGGATGGTGATGACCGTCGACGGGATAAGAATGCCGCATGACAAAGCCGTCACCGT
The DNA here is from genome assembly GCF_900094625.1 of Rhizobium aethiopicum. GTDB lineage: Bacteria > Pseudomonadota > Alphaproteobacteria > Rhizobiales > Rhizobiaceae > Rhizobium > Rhizobium aethiopicum. Next base: position 153,132 of record NZ_FMAJ01000005.1, read on the forward strand.
CCGCGCCGGCCAGATCCTCGTGATCGGCACCATCGATGGACCGGGTCAGCGTGCCTATCTCGCCGTGGCGGGCGGTTTTGCCGCTCCCGTCGTACTCGGCTCGCGTGCCACCTTCGGCCTCGGCCAGTTCGGCGGCAATGCCACCGGCACGCTGAAAACCGGCCATGTCCTTCATCTCGCTCGTCAGGCCACCGCCGATGTGCCTAAGCCGGCGACCGAGCCGGCAGAGCTGACGCGCGAATGGGAAGTCGGCCTCGTCTACGGTCCGCATGGTGCGCCCGATTTCTTTCAGGAGGACGATATCGAGATACTGTTCTCGACCGGCTATGAGGTGCATTTCAACAGCGCGCGAACCGGAGTGCGCCTGATCGGCCCTGCGCCAAAATGGGCGCGCAGCGATGGCGGCGAGGCTGGACTCCATCCCTCCAACCTGCATGACAATGCCTATGCGATCGGCGCGATCGATTTCACCGGCGATATGCCGATCATTCTCGGGCCCGATGGTCCAAGCCTCGGCGGCTTCGTCTGCCCGGCAGTCATTGCTCGCGACGAACAGTGGAAGATGGGCCAGTTCAAGCCGGGTGATCGTATCCGCTTCCATCCAATCGCGCGACCTGACGATCCGATTGCCGGCCCGGTCGTGCATCGCGGGAAGCAAGAAGCGGGATCGCCGATCATCGGCAAACGTGACGACGGGCTTGTCTCGGTCGTCTACCGCCGGCAGGGCGATGACAATCTGCTGGTCGAATATGGACCGATGACGCTCGATGTCGCCCTGCGGCTGAGGGTGCATCTATTGATGGAGGCCGTCTTGCAGGCGCGCCTGCCGGGTATCATCGATCTCACCCCCGGCATCCGCTCGCTGCAGATTCACTACGACGGGACGACGCTGACCCGTAAACGCCTGCTCGGCCTGCTGGCCGAAATCGAAGCGAGCCTGCCCGCAGCCCAGGACGTCAAGGTGCCGAGCCGCATCGTGCATCTGCCGCTTTCCTGGAACGATCCGGATGCGGAACTTGCCATGCGCAAGTATCAGGAACTCGTGCGGCCGAATGCGCCCTGGTGCCCTGATAATATCGAGTTCATCCGCCGCATCAACGGGCTGGCAGACGAACAGGCCGTGCGCGACGTCGTCTTCGATGCGAGCTACCTCGTGCTCGGCCTCGGCGACGTCTATCTCGGCGCACCGGTGGCGACCCCGGTCGATCCGCGCCATCGACTGGTGACGACGAAGTACAATCCGGCCCGCACATGGACGCCTGAAAATGCCGTCGGCATCGGTGGGGCCTATATGTGCATCTATGGCATGGAAGGCCCGGGCGGCTACCAGCTCTTCGGCCGCACCATTCAAGTATGGAACACCTGGCGCCAGACGCCGGTCTTCGCCAAGGGCAAGCCCTGGCTGCTCGATTTCTTCGATCAGATCCGCTTCTTTCCGGTCAGCCACCAGGAATTGGCGGAAGCCCGCAGCGCCTTCCCGCATGGCGGTTATCCCGTCAAGATCGAGGAGACGGAATTTTCCTATGCCACCTATGAGCAGGAATTGCAGGCGAATGCCGCCTCGATCGCGACCTTCAAGGTGCGCCAGCAGGCCGCCTTCGATGCCGAGCGCCAGCGCTGGAAGGAGGCAGGCCTCGACAGCTTTGTCACCGACGAAGGCTCCGGCGAAAGCCCGGACGGGGACATTCCCGAAGGCTGCTTTGGGGTTGCCACCTCGGTGCCCGGCAATATCTGGAAACTGCTGGTGGAGCCGGGCGCACCGGTTATGGCCGGTGATACGCTTGCCATCATCGAATCCATGAAAATGGAAATCAACGTTACCGCACATGCGCCAGGCCGAGTCCGCCACCTGCGCGCCGGCCCCGGACGAAACGTCAAAGCGGGCGATATCATTGTTGTTCTGGAGGAGTGCTGAACCATGCTGCCGACCATTCTTGATCTGACCAGCCTTCGTGCAGCATATGAGGCAGGCAAAAGCCCGCTCGATGTCATGGAGATCGTCATCGCCCGCCGGGCCGCCTCGACGGATCCCGCTATCTTCATCACCCCGACGCCTGACGAGATATTGCGGGCCGAAGCGCGCGCTCTGACGGAGCGTGCACCGGAGCCGAACAGCCTGCCGCTTTGGGGCATTCCCTTTGCGGTAAAGGACAATATCGACGTGGCGGGCCTGCCGACGACAGCTGCCTGCCCTGCCTATTCCTACCAGCCGCAGAAGGACGCAACTGTCGTTGCGAGGCTTAGGGCCGCGGGCGCAATCGTCATCGGCAAGACTAATCTCGATCAGTTCGCGACCGGCCTCAACGGCACACGCTCGCCCTATGGAGCGCCGCGCTCGGTCTTCGACAAGAATTATGTGTCGGGCGGCTCGAGCTCCGGCTCGGCAGTTGCCGTCGCCTCGGGCCTGGCGAGCTTCGCGCTAGGCACCGACACAGCCGGCTCCGGCCGTGTGCCGGCGGCTTTCAACAATCTCGTCGGCATTAAACCGACACCCGGACTGGTGCCGAATGTCGGGGTCGTGCCTGCCTGCCGCAGCGTCGATGTCGTCACCGTCTTTGCCCCAACGGTCGGCGACGGCGTCGCGATCCGCAAGGTGATGGAAGGCTATGATGCCGCCGATCCCTTTTCGCGCAAAGCGGTTCCAGCAAGCCTGCCCGCCTCCGGTCTGCGGATCGGTGTGCTCGACGCAGGCGAGCGGGAATTCTTCGGCAACAGGCAGGTCGAAGCTCTCTACGACGCCGCGATCGAAAGAGCGCGCGCGCTCGGCGCCACCATCGTTCCCTTCGACTACGCGCCGTTCCGGCAGGCGGCTGAACTGCTCTACAACGGCCCCTGGGTCGCCGAACGGCTTGCGGCGGTCAAAGAGTTCCTGGCAACAAATGGCGATGACTTTGAACCCACGGTACGGGCGATCATCGAAGCGGCCAGAGCTTATGATGCCGTCGACGCCTTCGAAGGCCGGTACAGGCTGGAAGCGCTGCGGCAGAAAACCCGGTCCGAATGGGAGAAAGTTGATTTCCTGGTGCTGCCGACCTCCCCCACAACCTACACCGTCGAGGAAATGCAGACGGACCCGATCGTCAAAAACAGCCATTTCGGCCGTTATACCAACTTTGCCAACTTGCTTGACTGCGCGGCGATTGCCATTCCCGCCGGTTTTGACGCCGACGGCCATCTGCCCGCAGGTGTAATGCTGGTGGGGCCTGCCTTCACCGACGATGCGATGGCGGCCTTTGCCGACGCCCTGCACCGGGCGGCAGAGACCGGCATGGGTAAGGACCGCAAAGCCGCGCTGCCGGAGGCAAGCCACGTGATACCTCCTGCTGATGACTTCGTTCCGATCGTGGTCGTCGGCGCGCATCTGACGGATATGCCGCTGAACCATGAGCTGACGCGCGCGGGCGGATACATGTTGAAAGCAGCCCGGACGGAGGGCAGCTATCGGCTCTTTGCCCTCAATGGCACGATCCCGCCCAAGCCGGGGCTGGTGCGAGATCCGGACTTTTCCGGCAATGGCGTGGAAGTTGAAGTTTGGGCCCTGCCACCGGCGGCATTCGCCCATTTCGTCCAGAACATTCCGGCTCCGCTTGGTGTGGGCAAGATCACCCTCAGTGATGGAACTTGCGTAACCGGATTTCTCTGCGAGGGGCATGCGGTGAGCGGTGGACGAGAGATCACCGAGTTCGGCGGCTGGCGCAACTATATCAGGGCGGCCAGCCCGGTGGCCTGAAGGGAGATCGGATGCAAAAACTTCTATCAAAGGTAAAGCAGCTGGTTTTTGCCGGTCTGATTGCCAGGACCCGCGCGGTCTGGACGGGCAGGCGATAGGAACAGCGTGCATCCGCCCGCCCCAGTTCATTGATTTCTGTGCGCCGTTGTCTGAAACCGACGCACACTTTCTTACGGCATGCCCTCATTTCATAAATTGCCGCGATAGGCAGAGGCGCTAAAGCGCGATAAGGCCTCACTAGCCTCTAAAAGGCATCGGTATGGGCGCAAATTGATGCTTTTCGTGCGCAATGATTTTCCCTACTCACTGCTAGATGAGCAATGAGAGGTGCGGCGATGGCAATGCCATTCTACTGGAATGAACTGAACACCTACGACTTTGCCGGACTTTCCGCTGACACCACGATCGCCGTGCTTCCCATCGCCTCGACCGAACAGCATGGCCCCCATCTGCCTGTTGCAACCGATGTCGCCATCGCCAACGGCATGCTTGCCGAGTTGCGGAAGCAGAAGCCCGCCGACCTCGATTGTCTGGTCCTGCCGACACAGGAGATCGGCAAGGCCAACGAACATATTTACGGACCGGGAACGCTATCGCTCGGCGCCGAACTGCTCATTCCGGTCTGGACCGCGATCGGCGCCAAGGTTGCCGAAGCCGGCATCCGCAAGATGGTGATCGTCAATTCGCATGGGGGCAATGTCGATATCATGAGCATCGTCGCGCGAGAGCTGCGCGTGCGCTACGCAATGGCGGTCGTCTCCACGCAATGGGGTCGCTTCGGCCATCCCCAAGGCATGATCAGCGAACATGAACTGAAATACGGCATCCATGGCGGTGAGGTGGAAACGTCGCTCATGCTCTACTTCCGGCCCGATCTGGTACGGATGGACAAGGCTGAGAATTTCACGTCCAAAGGGGAACGGATGCGCGAACACTCGAAATACATGCAGCCGTTGCCGCCGCATTCGCTGGCCTGGATCGCCCACGACCTTAATCCTTATGGCGTCGTCGGCGACGCATCGCTCGGCACGGCCGAAAAAGGCGAAGCCATCTGCCGCCATCAAGTCAAGGGTTTTGTCGATCTGCTTCATGACCTGAAGAGCTATCCGCTTTCCAATCTTTATTCGAAGTAAAGCCTTGTCGTGAACCGTGGCTCACATCGCGACGGACGTATCCGCCGCGATGTGGCCCTTGGCCTGCAGCTCCTGCACCAGGCCGGCCAGTTCGGCCAGCAGATATTCGACGAACAGGCTGGTGGCGGAATCAAGCGGCGCCCGTGCGCGGGCAAAAAGCTTCATCGGCTGACGGCGCGCATGCGGCTCCGCGATCGGTCGGAAGACCAATTCGCCCTGCCGGCATTCGTTGATGACATCGAGCGGGTTGAGGATCGTCAGCCCGGCCCCCGACTTAACCAGCTTTTTCAGCATCTCCGATGCATTGGTTTCGAGGACCGGTTCGACATGCACGTCCAAGCGCGCCAAGGCCAGATTGATCACGTCACGCAGGCTGGTCCCCTGCTGGGCCAGCACCAGGCGCTCCTGGACGATATCGGCCAGGTTGATCGGGCCGGGGCCGATCAGATGATGCCCGGGCGGCAGAACCACGCCGATCGGAATGTCGAAGTTGCCGAGGGTGCGGATGCCGGGCGTTGCCGGAATATTGAAGCCGAGGCCGATATCCACCTCGCCTGACAGCACCGGATTGACCGTCATCGTGCCGGCGTCGTTGCGCAATTGCATGAAGACGCGCGGATGCTCCGACTGGAACCGCGCAATGATTTCCGGCAGCGGCCCTGCCGCCAGGCCGACCGTCGTCACCAGCCGCACCTTGCCCGCCTGTTGCATCTTCAGGCTGCGGATGCGCCCCTCCAGCCGCTCGTAATTCTTCAAGACGTCGCGAATATGCTCGATGCAGAGTTCGCCTGCTGCCGTCAGGCGCAGACCGCGCGGCAGCCGCTCGAACAGCGGCGCTCCCATTTCTTCTTCCAAAGCGAGAATCTGCCGGTTGATCGCCGAAGACGCCACATTCAGCCGCGCCGCTGCTTTGCGGATTGAGCCCGAGCGTGCGATCTCGTTGATATAGAGAAGTTTTCTGGAGTGCAGCATCACAACCTCGTTGCACAAAAATAAAGCACGCAGCGTAAAATAGGCACAGGCATTCTTTGAGATGCCGAAAAGGCATCGTTGCGCACGAAATTTGATGCTTTTCAAAGAGCAAAGCAATCGCTCCTATGAAGAAAATCGAGCGTCGCCTCAGACGTTGCGAATTCAGAAGGGGAACGTCGACAATGTCCAATATATTGAAGCACAGCGTCTCTTCCGCACTTATAGGTCTTGGCGGAATGTTGGCCTGCATTGCTGGCGCGCACGCGGCCGATAAAGTCAGCTATGGCACCAACTGGCTGGCGCAGGCCGAACATGGCGGGTTCTATCAGGCGGTTGCCGATGGCACTTATGCGAAACACGGCCTCGATGTGACGATCGTCCAGGGAGGCCCGAATGCGGCGAACAGCGCACTGCTGATCTCCGGCAAGATCGATTTCTACATGGGTGGGCCACAGGGCGAGATCTCGGCCGTCGAACAGGGCATTCCGCTCGTTGATGTCGCAGCGATCTTCCAGAAAGATCCGCAAGTGCTGATCGCGCATCCCGATGCCGGCATCGAAAAATTCGAAGACCTTGCGAAGCTCACGACGCTGTTTCTCGGCAAGGACGGCTATCTCACCTACTTCGAGTGGATGAAGGCGAACTTCAAAGGCTTCAGGGACGAGCAGTACAAGCCTTACAATTTCAGCCCCGCGCCGTTCCTCGCGGACGAGGAGTCTGCGCAGCAGGGCTACCTCACCTCCGAGCCCTATGAGATCCAGAAACAGGCCGGCTTCGAGCCAAAAGTCTTCCTGCTCGCCGACAACGGATACTCGCCATATTCGACGATGATCACCACGACGCAGGCGATGATCGACGGCAGGCCCGATGTCGTCCAACGCTTCGTCGATGCCTCGATCGAAGGCTGGTACCACTATCTATACGGCGACAACACCAAGGCCAACGAGCTGATCAAGAAGGACAATCCTGAAATGACGGATGGCCAGATCGCCTACTCCATCGCCAAGATGAAGGAATACGGCATCATCGAATCCGGCGACAGCCTCGACAAGGGCATCGGCTGCCTGACGGACGCACACTACAAGGCGTTCTTCGATGAGATGGTAGCGATCAAGGTGTTCAAGCCAGAGACGGATTACACCAAGGCTTTCACGACGAAATTCGTCTGCAAAGGCACCGGAATGGCGATGAAGAAGTAAGCCGCAAATGCCATCTGGATCCGCTGCGAACGCGGCGGATCCCGTTCTTTGGATGAATGAGACAGGCAATGCCCCCAGCAGAAGCTCAGGCCCTATCCCCGAAAGAGATGCGCAAGCGGCCGTTGGTCGTCATGCAATCGGTCTCGAAAGCCTTCTCCAGCGGAACCATCGCCCTTTCGGACATGTCGCTCATGGTGGAAAGCGGCGAGTTCATCAGCCTGCTGGGTCCTTCCGGCTGCGGCAAGTCGACGGCGCTGCGCATCATCGCCGGCCTCGGCGATGTTACCTCGGGCTCGATCGACTGGCCGAGTTCACGCATCAATCCCAAAGGGCTCCCGGAGGGCGATATCGGCTTCGTCTTTCAGGAGCCGACGCTGATGCCCTGGAAGAACGTGTTCGACAATGTGCATCTGCCGCTGAAGCTGAGGCATATTTCGAAGACGGCGGCGCACGACCAGATCCTGGAGGTGCTGACAACCGTCGGTTTGCAGGATTTCGCCAACGCCTATCCGCGCGAACTATCAGGCGGCATGAAGATGCGTGTATCGATCGCTCGCGCGCTGGTGACGAAACCGAAACTGCTGCTGATGGACGAACCCTTCGCGGCCCTTGACGAGATCACCCGCCAGAAGCTGAACGACGATGTGCTCCGGCTTTGGAAGATGACCGGCATCACCGTCATCTTCGTCACCCATTCGGTCTTCGAATCCGCCTATCTCTCGAACCGCATCGTCGTGATGAAGGCAAGGCCGGGGCGCGTGCATGCCGACCTGCCGCTGACGACCAGGCTTGAGCGCGACGCCCATTACCGCACTTCGGAAGAATACCGCAAAGCCTGCGAGACGGTCTCGCATTCGCTGATCGGGGCGATCAATGCGGTGGAGGACTACCGATGAGTGACGAAAAATCCGCGGCGCCGCTGTTTGTCAAGGCGACAGCAAGCGCCCGACGCCGCGATCTGGCACTACGCATCTTGATCCCCCTCCTGGTCATCGCGGCGCTGATCCTCATCTGGTATGCCTATGTGGCGCTGTCCGGCGTTCCGCCCTATATCCTGCCGGGTCCGGCGGCGGTCGCCGATGCTTTCGTGACCGACTGGGGCACGCTTGCCCCTGCGCTCTGGGTCACCACCAAGATCACGCTGATATCGCTGCTGTTGGCGCTCGTCGGCGGCGTCGGGTTTGCGATCTTCCTCGTTCAGTCGCGCTGGATCGAACTCGCCTTCTATCCGCTCGCGGTCATCCTGCAGGTAACGCCAGTCGTGGCGATCTCGCCGCTGATCCTGATCTATGCGCCGTCGACCCAGGTTGCGCTGCTGATCTGCGCGTTCCTCGTCGCCTTCTTCCCGATCCTTTCCAATATGGCCCAGGGGCTGAAGAGCGTCGACCACAACCTCATCAACCTGTTCGAGCTCTATGGCGCCTCCCACTGGCAGACGCTGTTCTTTCTCAAGCTGCCGGCGGCCCAGCCCTATTTCATGACCGGCCTTCGTATCGGCGGTGGCCTTGCACTGATTGCCGCCGTCGTCGCCGAATTTGCCGCTGGCTCGGCGGGCGCCGGCTCCGGCCTTGCCTTCCGGCTGCTCGAAGCACAATACCGGCTCAATATTCCGCGCCTCTTTGCGGCGCTGCTGATGCTCTCGCTGCTCGGCGTGGCGATCTTCGCTGTCACCTCCTTCATTTCGTGGCTTGCCCTGCACCGCTGGCACGAGAGCAGCCTGAAACGGGAAAACTGATGACCTATTCCTTCATCTCCCCGCCCAATGCCGGTCGCTTCGTGCTGAGCAACGCAACCCTGCCTGCCGCCGCCGTCGCCAGTTATGAGGCGCCCGTTGTCGAGGGGCTCGTCCGAGCCGATATCGTCATCGCCGACGGCATCATTGCTGGTATACTGCCGCCCGGGGACGCGCCCGTGGAACTGGCGAAGTCCGACCTGAAGGAGGGCATGGTCTGGCCCTGCTTCGCAGACATGCACACGCACCTCGACAAGGGCCACATCTGGCCGCGCAACGCCAATCCGGACGGCACATTCCCGGGAGCGCTGGAGGCCGTGCGCGCAGACCGCGAAGCGAATTGGTCGGCTGGCGACGTGAAGAAGCGCATGGAGTTTTCCCTGCGTTCTGCCTATGCGCACGGCACCAGCCTCATTCGAACCCATCTCGATTCCCTTGCGCCGCAGCACCGCATTTCCTTCGAAGTCTTTGCCGAAATGCGCGAGACCTGGAAGGACAGGATCGCCTTGCAGGCGGTGGCGCTCTTTCCGATGGAAAACATGGCGGACGCGGCCTATTTCGCCGATCTCGTTACGGTGGTCCGCGAAAAGGGCGGGCTGATCGGCGGCGTTACCCGGATGAGCGCCGATATCGACAGCCAGCTCGACATGCTGTTCAGAACCGCAGCCGATCACGGCCTCGATGTCGATCTTCATGTCGATGAGACCGATAATCCGACTGCCGAAACCCTGAAGGCCATTGCGCGGGCCGTGCTGCGCAACCGCTTCGGCGGCAAGGTGACGGCCGGCCATTGCTGCTCGCTCGCCCGCCAGGACGAGGAAACGGCAAAGCGCACCGTCGATCTCGTCGCGGAAGCCCGCCTCGCCATTGTCTCACCGCCGATGTGCAACCTGTATCTGCAGGACCGCTATCCCGGCCGCACACCGCGCTGGCGCGGCGTAACGCTTTTCCATGAATTGACGGCAGCCGGCGTCGTAACCGCTGTCGCCTCCGACAATACCCGCGATCCCTTCTATGCCTATGGTGATCTGGATCCGGTGGAAGTGTTCCGCGAGGCGGTCCGCACCCTGCATCTCGACCATCCGCTGGATACGGCCGCGCGTGTCGTCACCACCTCCCCCGCCAGTATTCTCGGCCGGCCGGATATGGGGCGCATCGCCGTCGGCTCCGCGGCCGATCTCGTGCTCTTTAGCGCCAGGCGCTGGAGCGAATTTCTTTCCCGTCCGCAGTCCGACCGCGTCGTCCTTCGCCGCGGCAAGGTGATCGACCGCAGCCTGCCGGACTATCGTGAACTCGACAGCGTCGTTGGAGCCTGACATGCCGGATTATCAGACGATCAGACAAGAACTCGAAGGCATCGCCATCGAAGACAATCCGGCGCTGGTGCGCCAGAAGAGCCGCGATTTCTACTGGTATTCGCCGATACTGAAGGCGCAGCTCGACAACGTCACCGCCGATCTCATCGTCACGCCGAAAAACGAAGAAGAGGTCATCCGGACGTTGAAGGTCGCCTTCGCGCACGGCGTGCCGGTCACGCCCCGCGGCGGCGGCACCGGCAATTACGGCCAGGCGATGCCGCTTTCCGGCGGGATCGTGCTGAACCTTGCCGCCATGGACAAGATCAAGGAAATCCATCCTGGCCGGGTGATCTGCGAGCCCGGCATCATTATTGCCCAGCTCGACAAGCAGACAAAGGCTCATTCCGGCCAGGAGCTGCGGTTCCATCCCTCGACGGCGCAGATGGCGACCGTCGGCGGTTTCGTCGCCGGCGGCTCCGGCGGCGTCGGCTCGATCACCTGGGGTGGCTTGCGCGATCTCGGCAATATTCTACGCCTGCGCGTCGTCACCATGGAAGCCGAGCCACGCGTGCTCGATCTCACCGGCTGGGATCTGCAGAAGGTCAGCCATGCCTACGGCACCAACGGCGTTATCACCGAGATCGAAATGCCGCTGGCGCCCGCCTATGACTGGGTCGACGTTCTCGTCGGCTATGACGACTTCATGGCGTGCGTGCGCTTTTCGGATGCGCTCGCCAAATGCAACGGCATCCTCGTCAAGGAAATCGCGCCGATCGCCGCTCCGATCCCGCACGACTATTTCACCCGCCACAGGCCCTATATTCGCAATGGGCAGTCGGTGGTGGTGCTGATGATCGCGCCGCATGCGATGGATGCCTTCCTCGCCTTCACCTCAGCCCACAAGGGCGAGGTGATCTTCCGCTCCGACAAGGTCGAGAGCATGAAGGGTATCCCGCATGCCTATGAACTCGCCTGGAACCATACGACGCTGCGGGCGCTGAAGGTCGATCCCGGCTTCACCTATCTGCAGGTCCAGTACCCGGGCCCGGATCACGTGGCCAAGGTCGCCAAGATGGTGGAGATCTTCGGCGACGAGGTCCCCGGTCATCTCGAATTCATCCGGTTCGACGGGCAGATCCAGTGCTCCGGCCTGCCGCTGGTGCGCTACACCACAGAGGAGCGGCTCGAAGAGATCATCAAGATCCATCAGGATCACGGCTGCCCGATCTTCAATCCGCACCGTTACACGCTGGAGGAAGGCGGCATGAAGCGCACCGACAAGGTGCAGCTCGCCTTCAAGCACGAGACCGACCCCAAGGGGCTCCTGAACCCCGGCAAGATGATCGCCTGGGAGAACCCGGACTTCGATTTCGATGCCGGCAAGAACTATCTCTTCCCAGGCCTTGCGGCTGTCATGGAGGCCTCATGAGGGTTCTCGTGCTGCATTCGCATCCGGTCGAGGAAAGCTACGGCAAGGCGCTCTACCAACAGACGCTGGAAAGCCTCCGGAGAGGCGGCCACGAGGTGGATGCCTGCGATCTCTATGCCGAGAATTTCGATCCCGTGCTCTCTCGCCACGACCGGCTCACCTATCACGACTATCCCGGCAATACCGATCTGGTGAAACCCTATGTTGAGCGGCTGAAACGGGCCGAAGGGCTGGTGCTGGTGACGCCGGTCTGGAATTTCGGTTTCCCGGCAATCCTCAAAGGCTATTTCGACCGCGTGTGGCTTCCGGGCGTCTCCTTCGAACTCGTCGACGGCAAGGTGGAATCGCGGCTACGCCATATCAGCAAGCTCGCGGCCGTGCTGACTTATGGAGCAACGCCATTCCGTGCCTTCGTCGCCGGGAACCCGCCTAAGAAGATCGTCAAGCGCGTGCTGAGAGCACAGATCAACCCGCTGCGGCCCGTCACCTTCCTTGCTCATTATGACATGAACAACTGTACGCAGGAAACGCGGGCAAGGTTTCTGACGAAGGTGAAGACGTCGATGGAACGGTTCTGAAGCATCGCGCCACCGACATCATAATACTTTGGCGGCTGTGACCTCGACTTCGACGAGGAAATCCGGCCGGGTGAACCCGCTGACGATGATCAAGGTCGAGACGGGCTTCGGGTCGAGCGTGTAGCGATCGCGCACCGCCATATAGGCTCGAAAATCCTCCCGTTTCGTCACGAACCCTGAAATGCGGATGACGTCCGCAAAACTCATCTGCGCATCGGCAAGAATGGCCTTGATCGCTTCGAAGCATAGCTCGGCCTGTTTGCCGATATCTTCCGGCACCTCGTCGTCGAGACTGATACCGAGCTGACCTGAGGTGACCAGCAGCGAAGCGCCCGGCGGCACAAGCAACCCATGATTATAATTTCCGAACGGACGGCGGACCGAGGGCGGATTGAAAATTTTCTTCATCGGCATTTCCTCGTCTGAGCGGAAGACGACGCGTCATTGCATCTGTTGGGTAACGAGATCGGGAATCGTCGCGATGAGCGTGCACGACCTCAGGTACTTCGCCCGCTCGGCTCGCCAGTTGCGGCAAACACCGCGCTCGCATCACTGACCGTCTCCACATGAGAATAGGCTGCCTGTGCGGCGGCAGTGCCGTCTGCTCGCATGATTGCGATCACGATCCGGCCATGCTCCTCGTAGGATTTCGCCAACCGGCCGGGCAGCCGAAACTGCGCGCGTCGAAATGGAGCGAGCCGTGCCCGCGTCTGCGTCACCATCTCGAAAACATGATCGTTATGCGCGCCGCGATAAAGGCGGGTATGGAATTCGATGTTGTGAGCCGCATAGTCCTCTTCCGCGCAGGTATGTACCAGCTTCATCGATGCCTTGTGCTCCAGCTCCAGCGTGCGCCGCTCATCGACCGTCATGCGCTCGGCCGAGAGCCTGGCGCAGATCGCTTCGAGTTCCGCCATCGCCTCGAACATGGAATGCAGATAGGTTTCGGTCACGGTGGTGACGACGGCGCTGCGGTTCGGCTCCCGGTCGACAAGCCCCATCGCCCCAAGTTCACGGAGCGCCTCGCGCACAGGTGTGCGCGACACTTCGAAACGAGCAGCCAGCGAAACTTCATCGAGCTTCTCGCCCGGCAGCATCTGCCCGGTGACGATCATGTCGGCGATCGCCCGCACCATCTGCTCGACGGTTGTCCCCGCCCTGATGATTTCTCTGCGCCTGACTTGCTTCAAGGAATGATTCTACATTGTTACGGCTGCATACACATGCCCGCTCAAGCCTGTAAAGTCAAACATGAGTATACATTGTTGATGTCACTAGCAAAAATGTATCTCAGACTGTCGGCCTTGTCAGCCCTTCAAGAACAGTGACACAGATATCCGACAATTTTATAGGCTGTGCATATTTTTTCATCTAACTTCAAGATGAAATTGCATGCACTTCTCGTATCTTTGCCGGGGGGGGTGACAAGGTCATCAATAAAAGCAACGACATAGAATCTGGCATAATCATTGCATACACTTTGCCGTAACCAATTGAACCGGCAGAACCGCCGTCAGGGGAGCATTCCTATGACCAAACTCCTTTCCATGAAACGCCGCCATTTCCTTCAGGCTTCCGCCGCCGCCACTCTCGTCGGCGCGGCGCACGGCCTTCTCTCCTCGCGCGCGCTTGCGCAGACGGCTCTCACCGTCGGCTTCATTTATGTAGGCCCCAAGGATGACTACGGCTACAACCAGGCGCATGCCGAGGGAGCCGCTGCCATCAAGGCGATGCCTGGCATCACCGTCGTCGAAGAAGAGAACGTGCCCGAAACGGTCGACGTGCAGAAGACGATGGAATCGATGATCAATCTCGATAGCGCCACGCTGCTCTTCCCGACCTCCTTCGGCTATTTCGATCCGCACATGCTGGCCATGGCTGCCAAATATCCCGATATCCAATTCCGTCATTGCGGCGGGATGTGGCAGGAGGGCAAGCATCCGGCCAATACCGGCTCCTATTTCGGGTATATTTTCCAAGGGCAATATCTAAACGGCATCGCCGCCGGCCATGCGACGAAGAGCAAGAAGATCGGCTTCGTGGCCGCCAAGCCGATCCCGCAGGTGCTGCAGAACATCAATGCATTCCTGCTCGGCGCGCGGACAGTCGATCCTGGTATCACCTGCCAGGTGATCTTCACCGGCGAGTGGTCGCTCGCCGTCAAGGAAGCCGAAGCCACCAATGCGCTGGTCGACCAGGGCGCCGACGTCATCACCTGCCATGTCGACAGTCCGAAGGTTGTGGTCGAAACGGCCGCCGGCCGCGGTGCTTTCGTCTGCGGCTACCATGCCAACCAGAGCCCTCTTGCGCCGGAGAAATATCTCACAGGCGCTGAATGGGCCTGGGGCAATGTCTATAGCGACTCCGTCAAGAAGGCGCAGGCCGGCGAGAAGCTTGGCAACTTCGTGCGTGGCGGCCTGAAGGACGGTTTCGTGAAGATGAGTGCCCTCGGCCCCGGCGTTTCCGAGGCAGGCCGCAAGGCATTCGAAGCGACCCATGCCGACATGATGAAGGGCGGCTTCTCGGTCTTCAAGGGCCCGCTGAAGGACAACAAGGGCGACGCTGTCGTCACGGCCGACAAGGCTTACGCGGAAGATGCGATCGAACTCGAGAGCATGAACTACCTGGTTGAGGGCGTCGTCGGGTCGACGGCTTAAACCGGGCGAGGGAGAGGCGCCATGACCGTTGAGGCCAATGATCCCGCAATATCAGTCGTCTCCGGCAACGCGGCCTCGCTGCGTCCGCTGCTCGAATGGTCGGCGCGCAGGACCGAACCCGTGGTCATCGGCCTTGCGGCCATCCTGATCGGGCTCGGGCTTTTTTCCCTCTTCATCCTGGCGATCGGCAAATCGCCGGGCATGCTCTTCCAGCTCATGTATACCGGCGGCTTCGGCAGCTGGTTTTCGGTGCAGAACAGCTTAAGCCGTGCCGCACCCCTTCTCCTGACGGCACTCTGCGTCGCCCTGCCCGCCCGCCTCGGCCTCGTCATCATTGGCGGGGAAGGAGCGGTCGTGCTGGGCGGCGTTGCCGCTGCGGCCATGGCCATGCCGCTTGCCGGCACCGCCCCTGTGTTTCCCACCCTTATCTTGATGGCGATTGCCGCCATGGTCGTCGGTGGTATCTGGATCGGCCTTGCCGGTTTCCTGCGCCATTACCGCGGCGTCAACGAGACCATCTCCTCCTTGCTGCTTTCCTATATTGCCATCGCCCTGATGAACCAGTTCGTGGAAGGGGCGCTGCGCGATCCCGCCAGTCTGAACAAGCCCTCGACCAAGCCGTTGCCGGCCGAATACATGCTCGGCAACATTCCCAGTATGGATGTGCATTGGGGTCTCGTCATCGGCATCCTCGCCTGCATCCTCTCCTGGATCCTGATCGAGGCGACGAGCTACGGTTTTGCGGCGCGCATCGCTGGCGGTAACATGCGCGCCGCCCAGATCCAAGGCTTGCCGGTCGGCAGGCTGATCGCCGGCTTCACCGCGATCGCCGGCGGCTTCGCAGGGCTTGCCGGCATGATCGAGGTCGTGGCAGTCCAGGGAAGCGCCAATGCCTCGCTCGCTGCGGGTTACGGCTATACCGGCATCCTCGTTGCCTTCCTCGCCCGCCACAATCCGCTGGCGATCATCCCTGTTGCGATCCTGCTTGGGGGCATCGATGCTTCCGGCGGCCTCATCCAGCGCCGAATGGGCCTGCCCGATGCCACGGTGCTGGTGCTGCAGGGCACGCTCTTCATCGTCATCCTCTTCTGCGAAACCTTCTACGGGCGCTTCAAGATCTTCAATCCCGACCTGTGGAAAAGGAGCCTCTGATGGAAGAAGCGGGCATCGGCATCTGGGGCGTCCCACTCGCGATCCTCGCGGGCGCCATCCGCGTCTCCACCCCCTTCATCTTCGTCAGCCTCGGCGAGACGATCACCGAGCGCTCCGGCCGCATCAATCTCGGCCTTGAAGGCACGCTCGTGTTCGGTGCGATGACGGCTTACGCCGTCGCCGTCATGACCAATTCGCCCTGGCTCGGCGTGCTCGCCGCCATGGCGACGGGAGCCGTCTTCGGTCTCGTTCACGGCTGGATCTGCAAATGGCCGAAGGTGAACGACATTGCGATCGGCATCGCCATGATGCAGTTCGGCCTCGGCCTGGCCTTCTTCCTTGGCAAATCCTTCATTCAGCCTGCCGCGCCGCATCTGCCGTCCATCCCCTTCGGTTTCTGGTCGAGCCTGCCGCAACTACAGGCCGCGCTGAACATCAATGTGCTCTTCATCCTGGGCGCCTTTCTTGCCTTCGTCCTCTGGTGGGCCTTTGGCAATACGCGGGTGGGTCTCATCCTGCGTGTCGTCGGCGACAGCACGGATGCCGCCCGGGCGATGGGCATCAGCCCGGATCGGGTGCGTCTGCTGGCTACCGCCGTCGGCGGTTCGTTGGCGGCAATCGGCGGCGCATATCTCTCGCTCTATTATCCCGGCTCCTGGAACGAGGGTATTTCTTCAGGTCAGGGCCTGATGGCCGTGGCGCTCGTCATCTTCGCCCGCTGGAATCCGATCGGCTGTTTCCTGGCTGCCTTGCTTTTCGGCGGCGCCGGCGCGCTCGGTCCGGCGCTGCAATCGATCGGCGTGACCCAGGGCTACTATCTGTTCTACGCCGCGCCCTACGTGCTCACCCTCGTCATCATGGTCGCAACCTCCTCGCCGACACGTTCGCTTGCCGGTGCGCCGGGCGCGTTGTCGCTGACGAAATGATGAAGGAGCAGCTGATGTCCAGCCTCGGCGCATTGAAAGGACGACAACGGTCCAACCGCGACGGCAAAACATTCAGTCTTGCGGGTGAATAGGAGAAGAAGACGATGGACGCCATGGTCGAGACCAAAGGACATTATGTCGACGCCGATCCCTATCCCTGGCCCTATAATGGCGCCCTGCGGCCGGACAATACGGCCCTCATCATCATCGACATGCAGACCGATTTCTGTGGCAAGGGCGGCTATGTCGATCACATGGGTTACGACCTGTCGCTTGTTCAGGCGCCTATCGAGCCGATCAAACGCGTGTTGGCCGCCATGCGCGCCAAGGGCTATCACATCATCCACACCCGCGAGGGTCATCGACCCGATCTCGCCGACTTGCCGGCCAATAAACGCTGGCGTTCGCAGCGCATCGGCGCAGGCATCGGCGATCCGGGCCCATGCGGGCGCATCCTCACCCGCGGCGAACCCGGTTGGGACATCATTCCAGAACTCTATCCGATCGAAGGCGAGACGATCATCGACAAGCCCGGCAAGGGTTCTTTCTGTGCCACTGACCTGGAGCTGATCCTCAATCAGAAGCGCATCGAGAACATCATCCTGACCGGCATCACCACCGATGTCTGCGTTTCCACCACCATGCGCGAGGCGAACGACCGCGGCTTCGAATGCCTGTTGCTGGAAGACTGCTGCGGCGCGACCGATTACGGCAACCATCTCGCCGCCATCAAGATGGTGAAGATGCAGGGCGGCGTCTTCGGCTCCGTCTCGAACGCCGAAAAGCTCGTGGGCCAGCTGCCATGAGCACGATCCGCGACACGCCACTCCCGCAGGCCGGCAAGGCCGTCGGCATCGATACGATCGACATGACGATGCGCTTCGGCAGTTTCACCGCACTCGACCAGGTCTCGATCAAGGTGCCCGCCGGCACCTTCCATGCCCTGCTCGGTGAAAATGGCGCCGGCAAATCGACGCTCGTCAAATGCATCATGGGTTTCTATCACGCGACCTCGGGCTCGCTCTCCGTCGATGGTCGCGAAGTGGCGATCGCTTCGCCCAAGGACGCTGCGACCTATGGCCTCGGCATGGTCTATCAGCATTTCACGCTGGTTCCCTCGCTGACAGGTGCCGAAAACCTCGTCATCAGCCGCGCTGAAGTCCCCGCTGTCATCAACTGGGTGAAGGAGCGGAAGGATCTTGCCGCCTTCATGGAGCGGATGCCCTTCAAGATCCCGCTCGACCGGCCGGTGAGCGAGCTTGCCGCTGGCGAAAGGCAGAAGCTCGAAATCGTCAAGCAGCTCTATCTCGGCCGCTCCTTCCTGGTTCTCGATGAGCCGACCTCGGTGCTGACGCCTGCAGAAGCCGAAGAGATGCTCGGCCTCGTGCGCGGAATGACGGAGCGCAGCGAGCTGACCGTGCTGATGATCTCCCACAAGTTCCACGAGGTGACGAAATTTGCCGATGCCGTCTCGATACTGCGGCGCGGCAAGCTTGCCGGCACTGGAAAAGTCGGCGAACTTTCCACAGCCGAGATGGCGGCGATGATGATTGGTGACGTCAAACTCGCCGAACTCGACACCCGCGTCCCCGTCCCGGAAACTGCAAAGCCGGTGCTCGAAGTGGAGCAGGTCAAAGCGCCGGATCGTTCCGGCCTCAAAACCATTGAGATCGACAATCTCATGGTGCGCGCAGGCGAGATCGTCGGCATTGCCGGCATCTCCGGCAATGGCCAGAAGGAGCTGACGGAAATCCTTGCCGGCCAGCGACCCACCTATACCGGCCGTGTCAGCGTCAAAGGCGAGGCTTATAGCGCAACGCGTCGCGAGACCCGCAAGAACAATGTCCGTTTCATCCCAGAGGAGCCGCTGCAGAATGCCTGCGCTCCGAGGATGAGCGTCAGCGAAAACCTCGCCTTCCGCACCTTTGACCTGAAAACGGGCAGCAAGAATGCGATCTGGCTGAACAAGGGCAAGATGAAGAAGCGCGCCATGGCGTTGATCGCCGATTTCAAGGTGAAGACCGCTTCCTCCTCATCGCCGATCGCCGCACTCTCGGGCGGCAATGTGCAGCGCGCGGTGCTCGCCCGCGAGCTCACCGGCGACGTGGACCTGCTGATTGTCTCTAACCCCTGCTTCGGTCTCGATTTCTCGGCGGTCGCCGAAATCCGCGCCCGCATCATGAAGGCTCGCAATTCCGGAACTGCGGTCTTGCTGCTTTCCGAGGACCTCGATGAGTTACTCGAAATATCCGATCGCATCATCGTCATCTCCGACGGCAGGCTGGTCTACGAGACACCGGCGCGTTCGGCCGACGTCGGCGTGATCGGCGCCCATATGGCGGGGCATCACTGATGGCGGAGATCAAAGCGGAACCCTTTGCGTTTCCGGTGAAGCACGACCAGCTTGCGCTTATCGTCATCGACATGCAGCGTGATTTCGCCGAACCAGGCGGCTTCGGCGCCAGCCTCGGCAACGACGTCAGCCGCATCACCCGGATCGTGCCTGATGTCAGACGCCTCATCCAGGGCTTCCGTGATGCTGGGCTGCCGGTTATTCACACGATGGAATGCCACAGGCCCGACCTTTCGGATCTGCCGCCGGCGAAACGCAACCGCGGCAATCCCATACTCAGGATCGGCGACGCAGGCCCGATGGGCCGCGTCCTCATCGCCGGCGAGCCCGGCACCGCTATTTTGCCTGAGCTTGCTCCAGTCAAAGGCGAGGTGGTTATCGAAAAACCCGGCAAGGGCGCCTTCTATGCGACCGAACTCGCAGAAGTACTGCAGCGGAAGGGTATCAAACAGCTTGTTTTCGCAGGTGTGACGACCGAAGTTTGCGTGCAGACCACCATGCGCGAGGCAAACGACCGCGGTTATGAGTGCCTGCTCGCCGAGGAGGCGACGGAAAGCTATTTTCCGGAGTTCAGAGCAGCCGCGATCGCCATGATCCGCGCCCAGGGAGCGATCGTCGGCTGGACGGCCCGTGTCGACGACATATTGCAAAGCATCGCCCATGCCTGAAACCACTCGCGAACTTCTGACTTCAGGCGGCTGGAGGGATCTGCAATTCGGCCCGTTCCGCGATCAGGTGACTATCCACTGGATCCGGCCCTTCGAGGGCGACCAGCCCGGCGTGGCGCTCCTGAAATACGAAGCCGGTGCCGGCGTTCCCCGCCATCGGCATGAGGGGTTGGAAACAATTCTCGTGCTCGACGGAGTGCAATCGGATGAAGCAGGAAATTACGGCCGCGGCAGCTACATCGTCAACGCAGCCGGTACCGAGCACTCGGTCTGGAGCGATACCGGCTGCGTCGTGCTCATCCAATGGGATCGGCCTGTGACAATATTGGAAGAGCGTGAGCGTAACGCCTGACCGGACTCCCAATCGCGTTAACGGCTGGCGACAAGAAAGCCCGGCGATCCGCGATGAGAAGGAAGCGGTCAGCGGATCGAGGCGCTCTGTGCCGGCGCATTCGAGCCAGACAAGGGCTGACCACACCTTTCACATCATTGTTTTGAGGGACCTTTATTCGCCGCTGGCCGATGGTGGATTCCAAGGATGATCCCCGTTAAAGCGCCTTTTGCAATTCCGGCAGTGCGTTGAAGAGATCGGCGACGAGGCCGTAATCGGCGACCTGGAAGATCGGCGCTTCCTCGTCCTTGTTGATGGCGACGATCACCTTCGAATCCTTCATGCCGGCGAGATGCTGGATGGCGCCGGAGATGCCGCAGGCGATATAAAGATCGGGCGCCACCACCTTGCCGGTCTGGCCGACCTGCCAGTCGTTCGGCGCATAACCGGCATCGACAGCGGCACGGCTGGCGCCGACGGCAGCCCCGAGCTTGTCGGCAACCGGCAGGATGACTTCCTTGAACTTCTCGGCCGAGCCGAGCGCCCGGCCGCCGGAGATGATGACCTTGGCCGAGGTCAGCTCCGGACGTTCCGAGGCCGACAGCGCATCGGAGACGAAACGCGACAGACCCGGAGCGGAGACAGCCGGGATTGCCTCGACAGAGGCAGAACCGCCTTCATCAGGAGCGGGCTTCTCGACAGTCCCTGCGGCCAATGCTGAAGTGGAACAAGTTGCGATGTGAAGGTGGCGGCTATGGATGCCTGGTATCCCAAATCGACATTGATCAGGATCCGAACGGACCGAATAGAAGGCGCCCCAGCTCCACCCGCCGTTTAGTTGGAAGGATCGTTCCCCTTCAAATATCAGCACTCGGTTCGACAGAGCCGACTGGGCAATACTCACATTGGCTGCCGCCCTGCGCCGGACTCAATGTCCTCGATTTCGCGTACCTGCCGACACGGCGCTAATGTTCCAACCCCGCAGGGCAGCGAAGACGTCGGCTCTGGTGGGGGCGCCGATGCGTCCGCCGAAGACCTGGCATTTGAGAGCCGCCGCCATGGACGACAATCGCATCGTCTCTTCGATCGGCATGCCTTCTGCGATCGCCAGCGCGAAAGCCCCGTGGAAGATGTCACCCGCTGCAAGGGTGTCGACCGCTTTCACCTTTGGGGCGGCAAGCTGACGGATCTCGCGGCTCGCATCATCGAACCACAGGGAGCCGGTTTCGCCAGCCGTGACGCTGATGAAGGCATGTTCGAATTTCCGCTTGAGAAGGCCGACGCTCTCCACCAGATCCGCCGTTCCGGCAAGGCGCTCGGCGGCCGGCTGTGAGAAGACGATGTGGCTTGCCGCCGGCGCCAGCATCTCGATCACGCCGTCGCCGGCGACATCGCCGTCGAGAATGGCCGGCTTGCCCGCCCCTCTCGCCGCCGATAGCGTTGCCAGCGCGAGCTTCGGCCATCGCACGTCGACGAGCACCGCATCGAAGGAGGAGACATCCCGCTCTGTGACCGGCTTGACCGTCTCGTGCAGCCGAGCATCGTAGAAGGGCACGATCAGGCGCTCGCCTTCATCATCGATGAGGATCGTCGAGACGGCCGAGCGGGCGCCCTGCGCAACCACCATGCCGCTCGTGTCTATGCCGCTGGCGCTAAGATCCGCGATTATGCGTTCGCCGGTGGCGTCGTCGCCGACCGCACCCCAGAGGCTGGCATGGCCGCCGAGGCGGGCGACGGCGAATGCCGCGCTTGACGCCATGCCTTCGGCGACCTGCAGCATTTCGTAGGGCAGGATCTTGCCCTGGCCGGTGGGTAGTGAGCGCACACGGAACAAGGTATCAAGCACCGCCGCGCCGACTGAGAGTACGCGGCGTGCAGGACCGGAAGGCGGCTCGAGGGCGGAAGAAGCCGTCAAAATCTTTGTCTCACCCGCTCACTTGACGGCACCGGCCGTTAGGCCCGCCACGATCTGCCGCTGCGCAAACACCGTCAGGATCAGCACCGGCAAGGTGACGATCAATGCGGCTGCGGCGAGCGGCCCCCAGCTGACCTGTTCGAAAGACAGCATATTGTAGACCGCGACTGGAAGCGTGCGCGTCTCACGGCTGGCGAGCACGATGCCGAAGACGAAGTTGTTCCAGGAAAAGATCACCGAGAGGATGAAGGCGACGACAATGCCTGGCCTTGCGATCGGCAGGGCGACCAGGCGGAAGACCTGCCAAGGTGTCGCGCCGTCGATGCTCGCGGCCTCTTCCAGCTCCATCGGCGTCGTCTCGAAGTAGCCGATCATGATCCACACGACGATCGGTACGGTGACGACGAGATGAATGATGATCTGCGGCATCAGCGTGCCGAGCAGGTTCAGCCACTGGAACAGCAGGAAGAGCGGGATCAGGAAGGAGAGGCCCGGCGTCATGCGCGCGATCATGATGACCATCGCGGATTTCTCCGCCTTCAGACGGGCGATGCCATAGCCGGCCGGCACGCCGATCAGCAACGCCAGAAGCGTGGCCGCCCCCGTCACTAGCACCGAATTCCAGAGATAGAGGAAGAAGTTGTTCTCCTCGAAGACCTTCAAATAATTCGACCAGGCGAAGCGTTCCGGGATGAAAATCGGCGGATAGGCGCCGTTGTCGATCTCATATTTCAGCGACAGCGAGATCATCCAGAGGAAGAACAGCACGACCGGCGAGATCATCACCAGCGCGACGAACAGCAGTCCGATGCGGTCGAGCGTCTTGCGCTTCATCAGCGTGCCTCCCCGTCGGACCAGTTCACGCGCTGCCGGATCATCATCAGGACGAAGGAGAGCAGCACGATGAGGATGAAGAAGACGACCGCCATGGCCGAGCCATAGCCGATGTCGTAATAGGCGAAGGCGGTATTGTAGAGATAGATGTTGATCGTTTCCGACGCCGTGCCGGGACCACCCTGGGTCATGGCATAGATGATATCGAAGCTCTTCACCGCATCGATGCTGCGGATGATCACCGCGATCATCAGGAAGGGCGCGATCATCGGCAGCGTCAGATAGCGGAATTTCTGCCAGACATTGGCGCCGTCGATCTCAGCGCTCTCATAGGGCTCGCGCGGCACCGCCGCGAGACCCCCGAGCACGATCAGCATGACAAGCGGCGTCCACTGCCAGCTTTCGACCAGCACCAGAGAGGGAATGACGCTGCTCTGATTGTAGATCCATTCCTGCGGACCGATGCCGACGAAGGAGAGGAGATAGTTGAGAACGCCGAGCTGCGGATGGTACATCATGGTCCAGACGAGGGCGATGGCGACCGGGGTCGCCATCATCGGCATCACGAATATGCCGCGAATGAGACCGCGCAGCGGAAATTGGGCATCGAAGATCAGCGCGGCGAGCGTCCCCAGGAAAAGCGGAACCACCACCGATAGCGTCGTATAGAGCACCGTATGCCACAGCGACTCCCAGAAGCGCATGTCGGTGGCGAGTCTGATATAATTGTCCAGCCCGGCAAAGACCTGCGACTGGCCGAGCGTCCAGCTGTTGACGCTCATCCACACCGTAAACACCCATGGAAAGACGATCACGGCTGATATGACGATGAGCGCCGGGATGACGAAGGGCCAGTAGTTGGGAGCAAACCGGTCCGGTTTGCTCCTTGCTTTCGACGCCTTGGCCATAGCGGCCGTTTCGATGCCTGCCGAGGCCATTATCCCTCGCTCTTCGCCAGGACGGGTTCGAACTGTGCCGTCGCCGTCTTCAGTTCGGTTTCAGGATCGGCGCCGCCGATCATGTTGGTGAGGCCGACGCCATAGATGTCGCGGAACTCGGTCACCGGAATGATGACCGGCAGCGCGAGCTTCGAAATCTTGCCCGAGCCGACGACGGCATCCAGCCATGCGGCCGGCATCTTGACGCCTTCGCGGACCTTCGCATCTTCGAGCACCGACTGGCGGAAAGGAACGCCGGCGCCGGCCTGCAGCAGGCGTGCGCCCATTTCATGCGAAATCGCCCATTGGCAGAAAAGATAGGCGGCCTCCTTCTTCTGGCTGGCCGCGACGACGCCGAGACCGTCGCCGAAAGTGCCGGCGGCTTGTGCCTTGGGGCCCTTCGGCATGATGCCGTAACCGACCTGGCCGACAACGCGCGATTTTTCCGGATTTTCGATCGGCGGCGCAAAGCCGACGCCATCGAGCCACATGCCGATCTTGCCCTGCAGGAAGGCCGACTGCGCCTCGGCCCAGTTGAAGCCGGAAACGCCGGGAGGGGCGGTCTTGGTCATCAGCTTCTGGTAAAGCTTGGCGGCGTCGATCGCTTCCGGCGACGTCGTGCGCAACTTGCCGTCAGGGCCGAGCGGGCTCGAATCATAGCCGAGCAACAGCGACGTCCAGACCGGCGTATTGGCGTTCTTCAGGCCGCGGGCGACGAAGCCATAGGTGTTGGTCGAGGGATCGGTCAGCGCTTCAGCAGCACTTGCCAGCTCTTCGAAGTTCGTGGGATAGGCGAGCCCCTTCTTCTCGAACAGGGTCTTGTTCCAATAGATGATCCAGTAATCGACCGAGAAGGGAAGAGAGCGCAGAACGCCATCGCCATCCTTGGCGAAGGCGAGGCCGGCTTCGGCGAAATCGCTTTCCGTCAGCGATGGGTCGGTCAGCGAAGCATCCTTGAGGAAGCCGCTGATATCGGCAAGCCATCCGCCCTTTTCGAACTGCCGCTTCTGGACATGGTAACTCATGTGCACCACATCGAAGCTCGGCTTGCCGGAGCTGAGCTCGATCGTCGTTTTCTGGCGCTGCTGCTGTTCCGGCGTCGCTTCGGCATTGACCTTGATGCCGGTCAGTTCCTCGAATTCAGGCAGGTATTTCAGCAGGATTTCGCTGCGCGGGCTCTTGACCAGGTTGACTTCCAGCGTCGTGCCGGTGAAGCGCTTCCAGTCGACCGCGGCCGATGCCGCGCGCATGCCGAGCATGCTGCTCGCCCCAAGCGCGGCCGTGCCGGCCAGAAATCCTCTGCGCGTCGGATTGAAGAATGATGGCATGTGACTCCTCCTCCTTTATGTGCCGGCGATCTCCTCATCTCCGGCGGCTTATTCCCGATTATATACCTAGCGCACGATCCCTCGCATGATTGATGTGTGCGACAAGGCTGTTGACGGCGTCCTCCGCCGATCGTCGTTCGATCGCCTCAAGCACCTTCAGATGCTCGCCCATGACAGGCCCGACGTGACCGTCGATGCGGAAACGATCCTGGCTGATCAGACGCATCTTGATCGAGTTCACGCGGTAGGCGTTCGAGATGATGGTATTTTCAAGCGCATCGATAAAGGCGTCGTGCATGCCCCAGTCGACGGCCTGCGCACGCAGTTCCAGCTCATGCGATCCGTCGCCGCTGCGAATGGCGTCGGCGATATCCCGATGCTGCTTCAGGAGCTTCGCGATCGTCTCGTCCGAGGCCGACTTGGTAAACAGCGCCACGGCTTCCTTCTCCAGGAACACGCGCAGCTGGAAGGCCTCGCGAATGAGGTTGAGATCGATATGGGCGATCTGCAAACCCCGCTGCGGCACGGTCTTGATCAGTCCTTCGGCTTCGAGCCGGGGGATGAGCTCGCGGATGGCGCCGAGCGGCAGTCCCGTCAGTTCTACGAGGCGGCGCTGCGAAACGAACTGGCCGGGGCGCACGTCACGTGCAAGGAGATGGCGCGTGAAGCTCGCATACGCCTTTTCCCGCAGTGTCGGCTGCTCGTCCGTTCCGTCCATCGCCTCCTCCATAAGCATGCCCGACCTATGCGGCTTTCGAGTGGAAAAGTCTATCGAAAGCCCGAGCGAGCTGCGCCTGCGCTTCGCCTGAAATTGACACAAGCGGCGGACGAACCGCAATCCAGGACTCCTCCGACGTCGAGCGCGCGACCATCGCCTTCACGGCAGGGATGACGGGATGCTTCAGCAATTCGACCACGAAATCCTCGACGCGGGCGTCGTCCATGCCCTCCTCGGCCATGGGCTTGAGTTCGCGAGGCACAAAATTCGCCATGCCCGATATCGCGCCCTGGCCGCCAAGGCGCACTGCCCTGGCGAGATGCCGTTCGTCTCCGACCAGGATGATGAGATCGCTATGGGCCGTGAGAAGCGCTTCGGTGTAAGGCCAGTCGCCGGAGGAATCCTTCACGCCTATGACGATCTGGGGAAAGGCGGTTCGTAGTCGGCCGATCAGCGATACGCTCAGCGGCACCATGGTCACCGAAGGAAGATTGTAGACGATGATATCGCGCGCCTTGCCGCCCAGCAGGGCGAATACGGCGGAAAACCACTGAAAGACGCCGTCGTCGCTGACGTTCTTGAAATAAGACGGCGGGGCAAGAAGGATATTGCGAGCGCCGAGGGAAAGAGCCTGACCGGCCTGCGTCGCCGCATCCTCGGCGGCATCGACCAGCACGCCGACGATGATGTTGTTGGGCGCAATTCCCGAACCGAGAAAGGCGGTCAGCACGCGCTCCCGTTCGCCATTACCGATGGAGGAACCTTCACCCGTCGTCCCGAACAGCGTCACGCTGGAGCATCCGGCAGCAAGGCAGCGCCGTGCCTGCGCGATCATCGCCTCGATCGCGATATTGCCGTTCTCGTCGAACGGCGTGGCGAGGGCGACGGAAAGCCCGAATTTTGATGTCAACTTCATTCCTCCCAGCTAACGGGTCAGGTGTAGCAGGCTGACATGTTAGTTGTAAAGGGATAACCGTGATCTTTGGACGCACGGCAGCCGACGATGAGAGTCTTCGCGAGAAAGAGCCTAGTGGCGCGCACGCTCCTATCGAAGCGGTCCTCAGTCCCGCTCAGGATTGTTATTTCGGCCAGGGCAGGAACCCGGTAGCCGAGCTTGGTAACGATTCAACGGTTCCGCTAATCGTGAACAAGGGTTTGACGTGTTCGGCTCGTTTCCAGTGCGGTTCGTCCTCTGTTCGCGCCGCACGCCGAGAAAGGTGTTGCAGGCTTAAGGATCGATGTCTCAAGCGACGCCGGCACCGGTCAGTGCCGCGTCCAGATGGAGTGCGGTCTCGGTGCTAGCTCAGCTCGACTGACGTAGCGATACCCCTTTCGTCGATCGGAAATTTCAGCGCGGCCACCGCTTTGAGGATCTGGTCTCGCATCCAGCGGTGGGCGAGATCTTCGTCGTAGCGCGAGTGCCAGTAGAGATTGACATCTGGCACCGGCACGTCGATCGGCGGCAAGAAGCAGCGTAGGCGGAGATTTGTCTTAACCGCATCGGCGAATTGGAGCGGAACGGCAGCTATGTGCGCGCTTTGCGCGATCGCCGATGCAACGGCATGGAAATGCGGCAAGGCAAGCGTGACCTGACGCTTCAGGCCATAGGTCGCCAGCGCGTCGTCGACCATACCCCTGAAGGTGCCGTCTATCGAGCGGATCACATGTGGTAGCGACGAGAAGATTGATATAGGCATAACCGCTCCTTCCGGCAGGTCTGCGATTGCAGAATTGTCCGCGGAAGCGATGATGACGAATGGCGAGCGGAACAGCAGTTCCTTCGATATCCATCCCGGCATCTCCAAAGGCCGTTCAAGCGCCATATCCACAGCGTTATCCTGTAGCAGGCGGGCGACTTCGCCGCGCGCACTATCAAGCAGACGCATCTTCACCGCCGGCGCCTGCATATAGACCTTGTGCGACAGAAAGGGCATGAGCAGGGTCGAGAAGAAATCGGCGCCCATCAGCGTGAACGTGC
The DNA here is from genome assembly GCF_900094625.1 of Rhizobium aethiopicum. GTDB lineage: Bacteria > Pseudomonadota > Alphaproteobacteria > Rhizobiales > Rhizobiaceae > Rhizobium > Rhizobium aethiopicum. The sequence continues at coordinate 181,001 of NZ_FMAJ01000005.1, forward strand.
GGTCGAGTTCACCCAATTCCAGCCCGCGCACCGTGCGAACCATGCCTTCGATCTCCGCTAAGGCCAGGCGCGCGCGCTCGCCTAATTCCGATGCCAGCGGCGTCGGCTGCATTTCGCTTCCGTGTCGAACGAACAGGTTGTCATTGAAAACATGCCGCAGGCGGTTCAGCGCCGCGCTTACTGCCGGCTGCGACAGTCCAATCCGATCGCCCGCCCGCGTCACGCTTCGCTCGCGCATCAGCGCGTCGAAGACGCGGATTAGGTTGAGATCGAGAGCGTTGAAATTCATGGCTTGGATTGGCTCCATAAGATCATTCGATTGGATCAATGCCGAGACGGATCGTACGTCCAGTGCATTCGCAATCGAAATCATTGAGGAACGCACATGAGCATGCATATCGATCCCCAGGCAACCGGCAATCTGCTGTGGTTCGGCAATACGGTTGTCTCTGTCAAGCTTTCGAGCAAATCCGGATCGGATGGCATTTCTGTCATCGAGCACTGGATGCCCTTTGACGAGGCGCCACCATTGCACATTCATCAGCGCGAAGATGAGGTGTTTCATATTCTCGGCGGCGTGATGCGCTTCCGGGTCGGCGACCAGGAGATCACTGCTGGCACAGGCGATACTGTCATGGCGCCCAAGGGCGTGCCGCACGCCTTCCGCGTCGAAAGCACGGAGGGCGCCCACTGCCTGACGATCATGCAAGGCTCGGACTTCGAGACCATGCTGCGCCAGGCAAGTCGTACCGCGGAAAGGCCAAATCTGCCGGAGGCGATGGCGCCAAGCTCCGAAATGATCGAGAGACTGGTTGCGATCTGTGCGGCCAACAAGATCGATATCGTCGGGCCGCCGGTCTAATGAGTAGGTCGCTCATCAGCCCCCTGGACACTCGAAATTCGCGATAAGTCGAAGCGGACTTCAGCCGATGGCGAACCACGGACGTTGGCGCGAGAGAGGCCCATGCGTCTTCGGCAAAGTCGCCGTCGGCGGCACCGGCAATGACCTCCGCTGGCGCGAGGGGCCGTGCAACGGCGCTAGCACCAGGCCGACTTCTCACCGCTTGCAATTTCGGCCGTAGACGAAAGACCCTCAAGGGGCTCACACCCTACGACTTCATCTGCAAAGCATGGGCTTCACAGCCCGAACGCTTGATCCTCGATCCGCTCAGAAAGCCCGCCCTAAACAGCTAAACCGTTTCGGTAGCGTCGACCCGCGCCGCCTGACGCGTGGCATGGATGAAGGCGAGGACGAAAATGATTGAGAGCACGAGCACGATGGTCGGTGCGGGGGCGCTGTCGATGAAGAAGGACAGGTAGACGCCGGCGAAGGAGCCGGTGACGGCGATGGCGACCGACAGGACGAGCATCGTGCTGAACTTGCGGGTCAGCAGGAATGCGATGGCGCCCGGCGCGATCAGCATGGCGATCGACAGGATGATGCCGACCGCCTGCAGGGCGCCGACGATCGTAAGCGAGATGAGCGCGAGCAGGCCGTAATGCAGGAGGCCGGTCCCGAGCCCCACGGCCTTTGCCTGCGTCGGGTCGAAAGCGTGCAGCAGGAAGTCTTTCCACTTGACCCCGAGAATGCCCGCCGTGACCGCGGCGATCGCGGCCGCCTGCGCAATGTCGGCCCAGGAGACGCCGAGCATGTCGCCGAATAGGATATGGTCGAGATGCACGTCGGTTTGGATTTTGACGTAGAGCACCAGGCCAAATCCGAACATGCCGGAGAAGACGATGCCCATTACAGTATCCTGCTTGATACGGCTGTTGTCCCTGAGGAAGCCTGTGGCGATGGCGCAGAACATGCCGGCTGCGAAGGCGCCGACGGCGTAGGGAAAGCCGACGATATAGGCGATGACCACGCCGGGAAAGACCGCGTGGCTGATCGCATCGCCCATCAGCGACCAGCCCTTCAGCACCACGAAGCAGGACAGAAGCGCCATCGGAACGGCGACCAGCATCGAGATCACAAGCGCGTTGACCATGAATTCGAACTGGAAAGGCGAAAGCAGCGTATCGATGATACTCATCGCGCCGCCTCCAGGGCTTGTGCGGCCCTTCTGCGCGCGGCGAGCATTCCGTGCTTGGGGGCGAAAAAGAAGGCGAGCAGGAAGATCGCTGTCTGCAGCACGACGATGATGCCGCCGGTTGCTCCGTCGAGAAAGTAGCTCGCATAGGCGCCTGCGAAGCTGGTGATCGAGCCGATCACGACCGCGATGAGCAGGAGCCGCGGGAAACGATCGGTCAGCAGATAGGCGGTCGCGCCCGGGGTTACCACCATGCAGATGACCAGGAACGCGCCGACCGTCTGCAGTGCCGCGACGGTCGAGGCGGAAAGCAGCGTGAAGAACATGATCTTGAGCACGGTCGGATTGAGGCCGATCGACCGGGCATGGTTCTCGTCGAAGAAGGTGACCATCAGGTCCTTCCATTTGACGAGCAGGATGGCCAGCGACACGAAGCCGATAATGGCCAGTTGCAGCGTATCCTCAGGTGTGATGGCGAGAATGTTGCCGAGCACGATCGTCTGGATGTTCACCGCCGTCGGCTTCAGCGACACCATGAACAGGCCGAGCCCGAAGAAGGAGGAAAAGATCAGGCCGATGATGGCGTCTTCCTTCAGCTTGGTACGCTGATTTAGGAAAAGCATTGCGGCGGCGGCAAGCCCGCCGGAAAAGAAGGCGCCGATCGAGAAGGGAAGCCCGAGCATATAGGCGCCCGCCACGCCGGGAACGATCGAATGCGAGAGCGCATCGCCGATCAGCGACCAGCCCTTGAGCATCAGGTAACAGGAGAGAAAGGCGCAGACGCCGCCGACGAGGGCCGAGACCCACATGGCGTTCAGCATGTAGTTGTAGGTGAAGGGTTCGGTGAGAATGGCCGTCATTCCCAGCCTCCGTCTTCCCCATCCGATGCGCCCGCGGTCGCCTTGCCTTCGCGAAACACCAGGGGCCGTTCGTCGTCGCTGATCAGCCCGATCGATGTCGGCCTGCCGCTTGGTGCTTCGTTCAGCACGAAATGGCGCAGCACGCCGCCGAAGGCCTTCTCCAGGTTTTCCTGGGTGAAGGTCTCGAAGGTCGGCCCAAAGGCGAGCACCGTGCCCTTGATCAGGATCGTCCGGTCGCAGAATTCCGGCACGGAACCGAGATTATGCGTCGAAACCAGCATCACGCGACCCTCGTCGCGCAGTTCGCGGAGCAGCTTGATGATCTGTTCCTCGGTCTTGACGTCGACGCCGGTGAACGGCTCGTCGAGCAGGATGACCTTTCCGTCCTGCGCCAGCGCGCGGGCGAGGAACACCCGCTTCTTCTGGCCGCCGGAGAGTTCGCCGATCTGGCGCTTGCGGAATTCGCTCATGTTGACGCGGACAAGTGCCGCGGTCACCGCCTGATGATCGGCGGCTTTCGGAATGCGCATCATGCCCATATGGCCGTAGCGGCCCATCATCACGACGTCCTCGACCAGAACCGGAAAATTCCAGTCGACCTCTTCCGACTGCGGCACATAAGCGACGAGGTTCTTTCGCAGCGCCTCCTTGACCGGCATGCCGAGGACACGGATCTCGCCCCTGGCCAAACGTAGGAAGCCCATGATCGACTTGAAGAGAGTGGATTTTCCCGAGCCGTTGACGCCGACCAGTGCGGTGATCGTGCCGGTCGGGGTGACGAAACTCGCATCCCGCAGCGCCGTGTGGCCATTGCGATAAGTGACGGTCGCGCCGTCCACCAGAATCCCGGCCCCATCGAAGCCTGATGTGGCATGTTTCTGCCGGCCGGGTTCAGCACTCATCGAAAAATACCCCCATGAACAAATTCATGGACCCCGCCCGAGGGCGAGGCCCTTGATTGGCCGATCAAGACGAAGACGCCAAGCCCTTGGCGATGGTTTCCGACGTGACCCTGAGCAGATCGAGATAGGTCGGAACCGGACCATCGGCCTCGCTTAGCGAATCGACATAGAGAACGCCGCCATATTTGGCGCCTGTCTCACGCGCCACCTGTTCGGCGGGCTTGGAAGAGATCGTGCTCTCGGAGAAGACGACGGTGATAGCGTTCTTGCGTACGGCGTCGATCACCTTGCGCACCTGCTGTGGCGTGCCCTGCTGGTCGGCATTGATCGGCCACAGGTACAGTTCCTTCAAACCGAAATCGCGGGCGAGATAGGAGAAGGCGCCTTCACTCGACACTAGCCAGCGCTTGGCCTCGGGCACGGCGGCAAGCCGTGTCTTGATGGGCTCGATAGTTGCCTTGATCTTCTCTTTGTAAGCCTCGGCATTGGCCTTGTAGGTCTCGGCATTGGCGGGATCGTACTTGACGAAGGCGTCGCGGATATTGTCGACATAGATCAGTGCTGCCGCCGGCGACATCCAGGCATGCGGGTTCGGCTTGCCCTCATAGGGTCCCTCGGCAATGCCCATCGGTTCGACGCCGCTGGAGACGACGACGTCAGGCACATCGTCCAGGTTCTGGAAGAATTTCTCGAACCACCGCTCGAGATTGAGCCCGTTCCACAGAATGAGCTTCGCGCCCTGGGCGCGCTGGATATCGCCCGGCGTCGGCTGATAATTGTGGATCTCGGCTCCCGGCTTGGTGATGGACTCGACGACCGCCGCGTCACCCGCAACGTTCTTGGCGATGTCGGCGATGACGGTGAATGTCGTCACCGCCTTGAATTTTTCCTGCGCCGATGCCGGAACGACTGACAGCACGGCCGCAAACGCCGCTCCCATCATCCCCGTCAGGATCGACCGTCTTACCTTATCGAGCATGAATATCTCCGGTGCTATTAAGCGTGAATTGCAATTGGCGGTTCGAGCCTTCCTCGTGACGCTGCAAAGAGATGACTCCAGTCCCTCCATATTCTGCAATTGCGAATGAATTGCAATAAAGATTTCGCGTCCGACGCAAAATGATTGCGACGCCGCCTTCAGGATGGTTTTAAATTGCCAGTGACGCGGCTCGATCCTCATGCGCGCGGACTTCTTTCGGATCGAGACGCGAGCCCAATGATATGCCAATGCGGCCGCGGCACTTTCGACGCGGGGCTATGGCGCGATAGCGTCTATTCCCGTGAGAAAAGAGGTTCTGGCATGTCTGAGCAAGAGGTTGACGGATGAAACATGCGTTGGTGACGGGTGGCGGTCGCGGTATCGGTCTTGCGGCCGCCCTGGCGCTTCGGGACGCAGGCTATCGTGTGACGGCGACCGGGATCGATGCCGCCGAAATCGATGTCATGCCGAAGAGGGAAGGCCTTGCCGGCGTCGTGCTCGACGTGCGTGACCAGGCCTCCGTCGATAGGCTGGTCGGTTCCTTCGACAGGCTCGATGCGGTGGTCAACTGTGCCGGCCTCATCCGGCGTGGCGGCGCGGAGTTTGATCCCGCCACATTCGCGGAGGTCATCGACGTCAATCTCTCGGGCACGATGCGGGTTTGCGTCGCGGCCAGGCCGCTGCTGGCGCGAGAGGGCGGCGCGATCGTCAATACCGCTTCCATGCTGTCCTTCTTCGGCGGACCTGCCGTGCCTGCCTACACTGCCAGCAAGGGCGGCATAGCACAGCTCACCAAATCGCTGGCCGTCGCCTGGGCGGCGGACAAGATCAGGGTCAACGCGGTGGCGCCCGGCTGGATCGCCACCGAGCTGACACGTCCCCTCTACGAAGACGCAAGCCGAGCAGAGCCTATCCTGCAGCGCACCCCGATGCGCCGCTGGGGCAAACCGGAAGACGTCGCCGGCCCGATCGTCTTCCTGTGCTCGGAAGCGGCCGGCTTCACGACCGGCGTCATCCTGCCGGTCGATGGCGGCTATGCCGCAGCATGAAAAAGAGAGGTTCCATGGCCTACCAATCTGTCCACCCTATGTCGCCGCCCGAAATCGTCGTCGCTGCGGTTCCCGAAGATGAACGGATCTGGGTTCCCCAGGCCCCCGATGTCTGGTTCCGCCCCCTGATGCTGAACACGCTGCAGGGCGGGTGGTGCAATCTCCTGCGGGTGCGGCGCGCGGGCATTCTCAGCCGTCATCGGCACCCCGGACCAGTCCACGGCTATGTCATCAAGGGCCGCTGGCGCTACCTCGAACATGATTGGATCGCCACCGAAGGATCCTACGTCTTCGAACCGCCGGGCGAGACCCATACGCTGACCGTGCCTGACGATGTCGAGGAGATGATCACCTTCTTCAACATTTCAGGCTGCATGTATTATGTCGATGAAAACGGCGAGCACACCGGCTTCGAGGACGTCTTCACCAAGATCGACATGTGCGCCGCCCATTATCAAAAGGTCGGCCTCGGCGCCGATTTCGTGAACCAGTTCGTCCGATAGCGTGATGAGCCGATCGGCATCCTTCCGGCGGGCGGGATGACATCCTCACCACCCGCCGCCGAAACGTTATTGCTACTCCTTCACCGCGCCTGTCATCGAAGACACGTAATAGTCGACGAAGAAGGAATAGAGGATGACCACAGGCAGCGAGCCGAACAGTGCCCCCGCCATCAGCGATCCCCATTCGAAGACGTCACCGCGCACCAGTTCGGTGAGGACGCCGACCGGTATGGTCTTGTTCTCCGAGGACTGAATGAATGTCAGCGCGTAGATGAACTCGTTCCACGAGAGCGTGAAGGCGAAGATGCCGGCCGAGATCAGGCCTGGTACCGCAAGCGGCAGAATGATCTTGACGAGGATCTGCCAGCGGTTGGCGCCGTCAACCAGCGCGCTTTCCTCGAGCTCGAACGGGATCGAGCGGAAATAGCCCATCAGCAGCCAGGTGCAGAAGGGAATGAGGAAGGTCGGATAGGTGAAGATCAGCGCCAGGCGCGAGTCGTAGATGCCGAGCTTGAAGACGATGAAAGCAAGCGGGATGAACAGGATCGACGGCGGAATGAGATAGGCGAGAAAGATGACGAGGCCGATCTGCCGCGAGCCGGTGAAACGCACCCGCTCGATCGCATAGGCGCCGAACACCGAGGCCACCAGCGACAGCGCCGTCGACCCCACGGCCACCAGCATCGTGTTCCACAGCCAGCCGGGATAGGATGTTTCGAGGAACAGGTATTGGATGTGGTCGAGCGTCGGGCCGACCACCCAGAAGGGGCTGTAGTTGTTGTAGTCCGTCAGCTGCTCGTTCGGCTTCACGGCGGTGATCGCCATCCAGTAAAAGGGAAAGAGCAGCACGAAAACGAAGACCGCCATCGGCAGGTAAAGCATCACTACGCGCCGCGGCAGGCGGTTCAGATAGCTCATGCCCTCGGCATTGTCGGTCAGGACCTCATCGGCCGTTTTGAGATTGGTCGACATTGTTTCCTCCTTAATCCTGGCCGCCCTGCTGCCATTTGCGGCGTTGCAGACCGAAGAAGCTGAACATGATGGCTCCGAGCAGGAAGGGCACCATGGCGACGGCGATGGCCGCGCCCTCGCCGAGCTGCCCGCCCGGAATACCGCGCTGGAAGGAGAGTGTGGCCATCAGATGGGTGGCGTTGACCGGCCCGCCCTTGGTCAGCACGTAGATCAGCTGGAAATCCGTGAAGGTGAAGAGCACCGAGAAGGTCATGACGACGGCGATGATCGGCGTCAGCATCGGCAGTGTGACATAGCGGAAACGCTGCCAGCTCGTCGCACCGTCGAGCGAGGCTGCCTCCTGCAGCGAGGCCGGAATGGTCTGCAGACCGGCGAGCAGGGAGATCGCCACAAAGGGGATGCCGCGCCAGACATTGGCGACGATGACCGATATGCGTGCATTCGTGGGATCACCGAGGAAGTTGATCGGCGCGTCGATCAGCCCAAGCTTCATCAGCGACCACGAGACGATCGAGAACTGGGAATCGTAGATCCACCAGAAGGCCAGCGCCGAAAGAACCGTCGGAACCACCCAGGGCAACAGCACAATCGCCCGGAAGAAGGATTTGAACGGAAGATGCTGGTTCAGGAGCAGCGCCAGCCAGAGGCCGAGCGCGAATTTCAGCGCCGAGGCGATGACTGTGTAAAGGATGGTGTTGAAGACCGACAGCCAGAAAACCGCGTCGTCTGCCAGGAACTGGTAGTTCTCCAGGCCTATGAAGATGCCGTCCCGGCCGATCCGCGTGTCGGTAAAACCAAGCCAGACGCCAAGCCCCAGGGGATAGGTGAGAAAGCAGACGAGGAACACGGCAGCCGGCAGCATGAAGAGGAAGCCGAGCACGTTGTTGTTCTGCATCAGCGAGGGGCCGCGCGTATCCCCTGATTTCAAGGTCGACATTGCTTGTCTCCAGATTGCATTCAGTCCTGATGCATGTCGCCTGGAAGTGTGCAGCGGTTCCGGGACAACGACATGCATGAAAACAAGGAACTAAAGCGCGGCATGGATCAAATCTGATGTGACGCGCTTTAGAGGCTCGCGGCATGCCCGGATATCGGGCATGCCGCATGTCCCGGCTCCGGATCAGACGCGGTAGTAGCGGTTCGCCCGGCGTTCGGCTTCCTTCATCGCGTCCTCGGGCGACTTCTGGCCGGTGACGGCGGCGGCATACATGTCGACCAGCACGTAGTCGGCCATGGTTGCCGCCGAGGCGTAGCCGAGCGGGCCGGCATAGCCGTTCGGGCGCAGCCTTTCCGAGGCGCGCGCATAGGGCGCGTGAACCGGATCGGCGGTCCAGACCGGGTTCTTGGCGAAGGCCTTGAGGGGCTGGCAGCAATAGGCGCTGGAGCCCTGGATCCAGGCATTCATCTGATCGGCTTCCATCATGAACTTGATGTAGGCCTTGGCCGCTTCCGGATATTTGCTGTGCTTGAAGAGCAGCAGCGAGCTCGTCTGGAAAAGCTCGACGCTCTTGCCGACCGGTCCGATCGGGAAGTTCGTCGTGCGCATGTCCTTGGCGATGTCGGCGAGCTTCGGGTCGTTCTTCGCGGTGTAGTAGACCGAAACCCCGTTGGCGATCAGCGATACCTGGCCAGCGAGGAAGGCGCGGTTGTTGTTGACGTCCTGCCAGCTTTCCGTGCCCGGAATGAAGGTTGCATAGAGCTCCTTGGCGTAGTTGATCGAGGCGAGCGTTTCCGGGCTGTTGATCGTGACCGTGCCGCTTTCATCGACCATTTTGCCGCCATGGCTCCAGAGCAGCCAATGGGCATAGTTGTTGCCGTCGCCGACGGCCTTGCCGTGCGGGAAGCCGGCGGGCGTGCCCTTTGCCTTCATCGCCTTGCAAAGCTCGAGGAAGCCTGCGGTATCGTTCGGGAATTCGTTGAAGCCGGCCGCCTTCACATGGCTGTCGCGATAGACGACGGCATTGCCGATCGCCGTCAGCGGCATGGCGATGAAGGTGTCGCCACGCGTGGCATAACCCTTTACGCCGTCGTACCAGCCCTCGTACTTGTTGCCGAGATAGTTGCCAAGTTCGGTGAGATCGACCAGCTTTTCCGGATATTGATGCGCGTCGTCGAACCAGCACATGATGAGGTCCGGGCCGGAGCCGACATTGGCGGCAACCGCTGCCTTCGGACGGATGTCCTCCCAGCTCTCCTTGTCGATGCGCACTTCCACACCGGTCGCTTCCGTGAACTTCTTGGTATTGGCGATCCAGGCATCCTCGTCGCCCTTCACGAAAGGCGTCCAGCGCAGCAGCCGCAGGCTCGCGCCGCTTTCCGGCGTATAGGTCGGTTCGGCCTGGGCCAGGGATGGCTTGATGCCGAGGCCGGCGACACCGGCAACGGCTGCCGATGCAGCAAGAAATTCACGTCTCTTGATCGTCATGAGATTCCTCCTCATAGAAACAGCGGGAGCAATTCTCCGGCATTCACCTCCCGCTTGGTGAACGGCGGTCTGGCATCCCGGCGGCGCAAGCTCCCAGGGAGGCTTGTGCCCCCCGTGGGTCGAATGCTTGCGCTCCGGCGGAACGGGAGACTCCTCCTCTCCGGTCATCCCGCCGGATGGCGTCAGTCGGTCAATCGCATGCCGCCTTCGGCGTCGAAGAGATGGACATGCTTGGCGTCGATCGCGACCCGGATGGCTTCGCCCGGGCGGGCATTGACTCGCTCTCGGAAGACGCAGCTGACATCGCTGCCGCCGAGGCGGACAGTCAGATGGGTCTCATAACCGGTCGGCTCGATCACCACGATCTCGGCCGGCAGGCCGTTGGGATCGAGCGAGATATATTCGGGGCGCAATCCGTAGACGAGGTCGCGGCCGACCGCACTCGCCGGTGGATTTGAGACGGGCAGCCGCGTGCCGTTGGCGGCGACGAACTGGCCGGGGTTTTCCGGATCGAGCCTGCCGTGGATCATGTTCATCGCCGGCGAGCCGATGAAACCGCCGACGAAGAGATTGGCAGGGCGGTCGTAAAGCTCGAGCGGTGTGCCGATCTGCTCGACGATGCCGTCATGCATGACGACGATCTTGTCGGCCATCGTCATCGCCTCGATCTGGTCATGGGTGACGTAGACGGTCGTCGTCCCCAGGCGCTGGTGCAGTTCCTTGATCTCGGCACGCATGGCGACGCGCAGCTTCGCATCGAGGTTGGACAGCGGCTCGTCGAACAGGAATACCTCGGGATTGCGCACGATGGCCCGACCCATGGCGACGCGCTGGCGCTGGCCGCCGGAAAGCTGGCGCGGATAACGATCGAGCAACTTGTCGAGGCCGAGAATGCCGGCGGCATATTTCACCCGCTTTTCGGCTTCTGCCTTCGGTGCCTTGTTGAGCATGAGCGAGAAGCCCATGTTCTGCTCCACCGTCATATGCGGGTAGAGGGCATAATTCTGGAACACCATCGCAATGTCGCGGTCCTTAGGCGGCAGCGTATTGACGACACGCCCGCCGATCTTGATTTCGCCGCCAGAAATGTTCTCGAGCCCCGCCAGCATCCTCAGAAGCGTGGACTTGCCGCAGCCCGAGGGGCCGACGAGAATGACGAATTCGCCGTCGGCGATATCGATGTCCACTCCCTTGATGACAGGATGCGCACCGAATGATTTCCGGACATCCGCGAATTGAACGTTTGCCATACTCCCTCCTCCCAGATCATGAGCACTGCATATATGTCGTTTTCAGCCGGCGGCAGCCCGCCTCCTCACCCTCGCCCGACGAAGGGCATTTTCGTCGCCATGACAGTCATGGTCAGCACGTTGGCGCTGAGCGGCAGGCCGGCCATGTAGACGACCGCGTCGGCAATATGGGCCGGGTCGATCGTCGCCTCCGCCGCGATGCTGCCGTTGGCCTGCAGCACGCCGGCAGCGATCCTCGTCGTCATGTCGCTTGCGGCATTGCCGATATCGATCTGGCCGCAGGCGATGTCGAATTCGCGCCCGTCGAGGGCGGTGGATTTCGTCAGCCCTGTTATGGCGTGCTTGGTCGCCGTATAGGGCGCCGAATTCGGGCGCGGCGTGGTGGCCGAGACCGAGCCGTTGTTGATGATGCGGCCGCCCCGCGGGTTCTGGCTCTTCATCAGACGGAAGGCCTGCTGGGTGCAGAGGAAGGCGCCGGTTAGATTGGCGGCGACGATGGCGCTCCACTGCTCGAAGGAAACCTCTTCGAGCGGCACCCCCGGAACCGTGACGCCGGCGTTGTTGACCAAGAGGTCGAGCCGTCCGTATTTTTCCGCGATTGAATCGAACAGAGCCCGCACCGAAGCGGGATCGCCGACATCGGCGGGAACCGCGAAAAACTCAGCCTGCGTTTCACTGCCAAGCTCGCTCGCTGCCCTTTCAAGCACATCGGCCCGCCGTCCTGAAATGACCACCCTGTAACCGGCGGCGCCAAGTCCGCGTGATATGGCACGCCCGACGCCGGTGCCGCCGCCGGTAACAAGCGCTATCCTTGCTTCTCCGCTCACCGACATGCTCATGGAATTCTCCCGCCGAGTTCATCCTCGATATGCACCTGCAGAATCTCGTCGAAACTTGTCTCCGCCTTGAAGCCCAGGGAAGATGCTCTCTCGGCATCAAACTGGGTCGGCCAGCCGGCGACAATGCGTTCGATCACCGGATCGGGCACGCGCTTGATGAGGGCGACCGCCTTGTCGCCGGCCACGCGGCGCAAGGCTTCGATCTCTTCGGAGACCAGTGCGGAGAGGCCCGGCATGGTGAGGTTGCGCCGCGCGCCGATCCTTGCCGTATCGATCGTCGCCGCATGGACGAAGAAGCCGACGGCCGCGCGCGGGCTTGCAAACCAGTGCCGCACACTGTCGCTGACGGGCAAGATGGCTTCCTTGCCGGCCAGCGGCTCACGCAGGATGTTGGAGAAGAAACCGGAGGCCGCCTTGTTCGGCGCGCCGGGGCGCACGCAGATCGTCGGCAGCCTGATGCCGATGCCGTCGAAGATGCCGCGGCGCGAATAGTCGGCGAGCAGCAGTTCGGCGATTGCCTTCTGCGTGCCGTAGCTCGTCAGCGGCGTGGTGAAGAATTCGTCCGGAATGACCTCCGGAAACGGCGTGCCAAAGACGGCGATCGAGGAGGCAAAGACGACGCGCGGCACATAGGCGCTCTTCAGGCCGAGCTGACGGATCGCATCGAACAGGGCGCGCGTGCCGTCGAGATTGACGGCGTAACCCTTATCGAAATCCGCCTCAGCCTCGCCGGAGACGATGGCGGCAAGATGGAAGATCAGTTCCGGCCGGCTTTCGACCAGCCTGTCGGCCGCGCCAGTGGCAGCCAGGTCGACCGTCAGTGCCGTGGAGACGTGCCGCAGCGCTTCCGGCAACGGCGGCTGAAAGGCGTCCACCAGCGTCAGCCGGGTGACGGGCCGGCCGAACGCGAGCGGCTCGCGCGCAATCCTGTCAACCAACTTGCGGCCGACCATACCGGCCGCGCCTATAATCATCACATGCATATCGGCTCTTCCTCCTGTCGGCCGGTGTCTTCGGTCAAGAACGCGCTGCTCGTCCTATTGTCCTTGCGGATGCTAGCCCGGCCCGGCGATCTGGAACCGCCCGCTCCGAATATGCCGGATGGAATTCAGACAGGTTTGCAACCTGTGGGTCAAGTCACCTTTCCTGATCCGCCGATGATAGGGTCGAACACTTTCGGGTGGAGGCTGCTCCGAAGCCTTGCCCACGCCCGTTACTTCCGGTCCGATGATCATGGCCCTTGCCTGTCTCCCGCATGGCTTTTTCTCCCGATGTCGAATGCTGTTATCGATACCGGTATCGGTAACAACGCCTATTTTAGCCCTTTATGTCAAGTAGGGAGTGTTTTCCTTTTTTGAAAAAGAGCCTATGAATCTGACGTTGCCCGCTGGCGGGACAGTTCGACTATGGGGTCCGGTGCGATGCGTAAATCCACACTGGAAGAGGTTGCGGCTGCGGCCGGCGTCAGCAAGATGACGGCATCGCGCGCTCTTCGCGGCGCCGCCGACGTCTCCAAGGAGACTCGCGAAAAAGTGCTTCAGCAGGCCGAGCGCTTGAGCTATGTCGGCAATCGGCTGGCGCTCTCACTGTCGTCGCAGCGCACCAACCTCGTCGCCGTCGTCGTTCCCAGCATGTCCAATATCGTTTTTCCCGAAATGCTCGCCGGCATTTCCGCCGGGCTGCGAGGATCCGGAATGCAGGCGGTGTTCGGCATCTCCGATTACGATATGGCGAAGGAACGCGAGATCATCCGCGACATGCTCTCCTGGCGGCCCGCCGCCATCATCGTGACCGGTCTCGATCAGCCGGCAGAAACGGTCAGGATGCTGCAGAATGCGGCCATCCCCGTGATCCAGCTGATGGACCTCGACGGCACGCCCGTCGATTTCAACGTCGGCCTCTCGCATGGCAAGGCCGGAGAAGAGATGGCAAAAGCGCTATTGGCCGCCGGCCGGCGGCGGTTCGGCTATATCGGCAGCGCGATCGATAGGGATCTGCGGGCCGGCAAGCGGAAAGCCGGCTTCCAGAAGATCCTGCGCGAGAGCGGTCTTTCTTTCGTCGACGAGCGGTTCAACGCCGCCTATTCCTCGGTGGCGCACGGCAAGCGGCTGTCGATGTCGATGCTTGCGGCGACCAGGGATCTGGATTGCATCTATTATTCCAATGACGACATGGCGACGGGCGGCGTCTTTGCCTGTCTGGAGCTCGGCATTGCCAGCCCTGCGGAAATCCTCATTGCCGGATTCAACGGACTGGATGTCGCCAGCGCCCTGCCCGTCAGGATCGCGACCTCGATTTCGCCACGGCGTCAGATGGGCGAGGTCGCCGCCGCGCTTCTGCTCGCTGCCAGCAACGGAGACGGAAGCCAGATATCCGAAAAAATTATTGCCTTCACTCCCGAGATCACCGGCGTCGATTGATTTCTCCCAGTTACTGGTCTCGATCGAGCTGTTTTAAGAGATCGGCAAGCATTGCGAGCTGGCCCTTGAGGATCTTGACCTCAGCCTCTGCGGTAGGAAACCATCCGGCACGGTCGACTTCGGGAAAACTTTGGATGCGGCCCGATCTCGGTGGCCATTCGATCTGAAACCTTGAACTTCGCACCGTCTCGACATCAAGCGCTGCGTCCGCCTCCACCGACCAGACGACCACCACTTTTCCGCCTGGTTGGCGATATTCTCCAAGCCGGGCGAAGGTTCCTCGAATTTCGTATCCGAGTTCCTCCTGCGCCTCCCGGATCGCTGCCGACCGTTCGTCTTCACCGGCTTCGATCAATCCTTTCGGGATCGACCAGGCGCCCTCGTCTTTCTTCGCCCAGAACGGACCGCCGGGATGGACGAGCAGGACCTCCAGCCTCGTCTCGCATAGACGGTAGATGAGGAGCCCGGCGCTACGGACAGGCATCGGCAGCTCCCGGGCTGATCATGGTCTCCTCCTCGACGACAACTTTCCGCGCGGTGGCGCGTTAGGGGTGACAGTCCCACAGACGCGGAGAATACCATGCCCAAAGGATTTCGTTTCGACCTGCTTGCCAAGAGCGGCTATGTGGCGCGCGGCGCCGTGTTCCTCCTCGTGGCGGGCCTCGCCCTCTTCTCCGGCGTCGCCGGGGGAAAGCCGGAAACGAAGTCAGCACTTTCGACGCTTCTCGAACAGCCCTTCGGCCGCGTCTGGGTTGGGCTCATCGGCATTGGACTTCTTGGTTTCGTCGGCTGGCGACTGGCACAGTCCTTGGCGGACAGCGACGGCCATGGCAGCGACACCAAGGCCATCGCCACCCGCACAGTTCTCTTCGGCAGCGCCGTCGTCTACCTCGGGCTTGCCGGATACGCGCTGGGACACGCACTCTTCAGCGGCGGCGGAAACCAAGGATCGGCTGAGAAGGGCTTGGCTGAATGGATCATGTCGCAGCCGTTCGGCGCCTATCTTGCCGTAGCCGTCGGCCTCGGCTTCATCATTGGTGGGGTCGTGACGGCAGCAAAGGGTATCACCAAGAAATTCGAGCGCTATCTCAGGCTCGCCGACGCCAGCGGCGTCGTGACCACGGTCTGCGTCTACGGTCTTGTCGCGCGCGGCGTCGTCTTCGTGATCACCGGAATCTTCTTCGCCTATGCGGGTTTTCGCGTTGACCCTGAGCAGGCGGGCAGCATGGCGGACGCGCTTGAGTGGGTGAGACGGCTTCCCTTCGGCTCGATCCTCTATGTCGCCGTCGCGATCGGACTGGCGGCCTTCGGGATCTATAACCTTGTCGAGGCGCGCTATCGCGTCGTGCGCAGCCCCTCCCTGGACGACGTGAAACACTCGATTCCGACACCTGGCCATTAGCCAACACATCGGCTTTCCAACCGGGCGGGCTGCGCCATCTCTGTCAGATGATCTATTTCACCGGCGATACCCACTTTGCAGATCCTCGCGTCCTTCGCATCGACCGACGCCCCTTTCCTGACATGACCTCCCACGACGTGACGCTGATCCGGAACTGGAACGAGATTGTTGATGCGCAGGACGACATCTGGCATCTCGGCGACTTCATGTCTTTCCGCGGCGGGGACTGTGACCAGCTCCTTTCGATGCTGAACGGGCGAAAGCACCTCATCATCGGCAATAATGACCCTCCGACGACGACAGAGGCGACGGGGTGGGCGAGCGTCCAGCACTATAGCGAGATGACGCTGGACGATCATCTGCTGATCCTGTGCCACTATCCGTTTCGCACATGGAATAAGATGGGCAAGAAATCGATCAATCTGCACGGACACTCCCATGGGCGCCTGAAGCCCCTGCCCCGCCAGTTCGATGTCGGCGTCGATGCCCAGGGCCTCAGGCCCGTATCGCTGGAATCCATATTGTCAACGAAGCGAGGGCCGTGATCCCGCGCGATCGGGAACATTCCATATGGGCGGGAACCGGCGCCGCCCGGCGAGGTTGGGCAGTGTTTTCTCAACCAAAGGAACTTTCTGATGTTCATGCGCGTCGATCAATTGCAGGCGGAATTGCCCGCGCCAAAGGCGGCTGACCCAAATGCCGCTGCAGCCCTCCAGGAGCTGCTGGGCGGCAAATATGGCGAGATGTCCACTCTCGGCAACTACATGTTTCAAAGTTTCAACTTCCGCTCCAAATCCAAGCTCCGGCCGTTCTACAGTCTGGTCGCCAGCATCACCGCGGAAGAGCTCGGCCATGTCGAGCTGGTCAGCAACGGCGTCGCCATGCTTGCCAACGGCCCTGATATGCCCGACGGCGACGCAGGCGATGGCGGCGACATTTCCGGCGCGCCCTTCGAGGACATGAAGGACATCCGCCTTGCCGCGAGCTTCCTGTCCGGCGGCGGCGGGGCAATGCCGGTCAACAGCAACGGCGCCTCGTGGAACAACGACTTCATCACCACGACGGGCAATATCGTCTTCGACCTGCTGCACAATTTCCATCTGGAGTGCGGCGCCAGGCTTCATAAGCTCAGGGTCTACGAGACGGTCACGGACCCGACGGGGCGCGAAGTCTGCGGCTATCTGCTTGTCCGCGGCTCCGTGCATGCGCACGCCTATGCGCTTGCGCTGAAGAAGATCACCGGCGTCGAGATCGAGAAATTTCTCCCCTGCCCCAATATCCCACTCGCCAACATCCCGGAGGCGCAGAAATATCTCGACGAAGGATCGCATCGCCGCCTCTACACCTGGAGCCCAAACGATTACAAGGAAATCGCCGGCATCTGGAGCAATGACGAGGTCGCGCTGCCGGACGATCCGCCGGGCGAGCTCGAAGTCATCGAGGGCATGCCGGAAGGCGGTAAGATCCACCAGCTTGTCGGTGTTCCCTCCGCCTTCACTCCGGACTATGCGCCGGAAGAGATGTTCGAGATCGCCCAGAAGCTCTATAACAAATCCCGGTAGGCAGACGGCTGGCAGCTAATGCCATTCGATGTGAACAAACGGTTTGAGGCCGACCCGGTGTCGGCCTCTTCTTTCGTCGGGGTGAGAAGTTCGATCGCGTGGCTGGGGAAAATGCATGAAAAGGACGGAGCGGCAGAAGGAGATGACGGCCTGGTTCTCGTCGCTGGTGCCTGTCCAGCCGATCGAGATGATCGGCCTGTGGCAAGGTGCAGGCATCCCGTCGGACCACCCGCTCGACGGCGTCCTCGAGAACCTTGGCTGGTTCGGCAAGCGCTTTCACCCCGATATGCGCGCGGATGCCCTCCTCTTTCAGTGGCGGTCCGGCCGTCTGGTAGCCATCGAACCCGGTATTTTTCCGATCAGCCTGGCGATAAGGGTGGCGCCGTTTGGGCGCACTCGGATCGCGCGGAACTGGTTCTCCTATTTGCAAAAGGCACTCCGGGCGCGCGGGACGACTGCGTCGCTGAAGCTTCAGACCTTCGAGAACGTTGCCACTGCCGCAATGATCTACGACCGGCAGCCGATCGCCGACTACTTCCGCAGGACGGGAGACGACGAGGTAGCCGGTATGATGTGCGTCGACGGGGATGCACGTCGTTATTTCTTCAAGCTGCGCAGGATCGACGTCGCCTCACAGCGACCGGGCGGCAACTGAGGAAGTCAGCTCCTCCATGTCCAAGGGTGCTGCGCCCCGGCGTCGTGGAACAATCTGCCGCTCTCGCCTGTTGTTAGGGCACGCAACCGCGGGGGGATTTCATGCGTGCTGTTCTGATCGCAACTCTGTTCCTGCTTCCTAGCTTGCCGGCGAAGGCGACGGCGTCGGAGTCGGGATTTTTACAGTCCTTAGCAGGTGACTGGAGCGGAACCGGGATGGTGCTCACCAAGATAGGCGGCACGAATCTCAAAGTCTCCTGCACGCTGCGATCCGATGCGGGCGCCACTGCTGTCTCGATGAACGGTAAGTGTCGGGGCCTTGCGGTTTTCACCAGAACCTTCTCGGCGACCGTAAAGGCCGCCGGCGCTCGTTATACCGGCAATTATGTCGGTCCGTCAGGGCTGCCGTCGAAGCTTGCAGGGACGAGGAAAGGCGCCGCCCTCAACCTGCGTGTGACCTGGGCGCGGCTGGTCAACGGCGATCGGGATGCGATTTTGCTGATCGAGAAAGTCGGGGAGAACAGGCTTCGACTGCAGACCGTCGACCAGGACCCGGCTTCCGGCCAGCCGGTCGTGACCAGTCGCATCGATTTGCAGCGGCCCTCCATGGCGGAAAGATAGCGCCGGGCCGCTGCCTCAGCGGAGGCGGCGGCGCGATCGCTGCCTTCAGTGCTTTTTGGCGTGATGATCGCCGCGATCGCCTTCTCCGGGTTTCGCATCATGTTTTGCCTGGCGCCGCTTGTCCACCGAGAGCGAGCGACTGACGTCGGCTGACTCGGTGAAGCGGCCCTGATCGTCGCGGCGGACGTAGCGCTTGTCGGTGCCTGTATCGATGAGTTCGCGTTTGGACATGGTGGTCTCCTGATGTTGGAGCAGGGAAAACGCACGAGATTCCAAAAGGATGCATTGTCCGGCGTCATTTCAGACGCGCAGCCTGTGCAGCGGACGCAGCCTACGCGGCCATCCTGACGAGCGCGTCGGAAAGCTGTCGGGTATCGTAAGGCTTGGAGAAGAAAAGGCCGCGCTCGGGCAAAGCACCCGCGTCCGGCTGTTTCATGCCGGACACGATGATGATTTCCACGGGCGGCCAGCGATCACGGACGGCCCTTGCGAGCATCAAACCGTCCATGCTCCCAGGCATGTCGATGTCCGTAAACAGGATCCGGATGCCGGGCACTCTTTCGAACAGCATCAGCGCCTCGTCCGCATTGCGTGCCTCGAGCGCTTCAAAGCCAACCTGCTCGACGATGCCTACCGCCATCATCAGCAGCAGAGCTTCGTCCTCGACCACGACCACCTTGGTTTTCATGTTGCGCTCGTATGCTTTACATCCCGGCTTAGAGGGTCAACTTCGCCTTCGACAACCGGTTCCCCGATCGAAAAGATAACTTGGAAGACTAGGCCTTCTGCCCGGTAATCGGCGCGCGACCGCGCTTGCGCCTTCGACGGAAAGGCACGTTCTATAAGCACGGAGCCAAAGCCCTTTTTCGCGGGCATCGAGACGGGCGGCCCGCCCGCTTCCGTCCACAGGAGATGGACGCGGCCATCACCGTGCTTCCACTCGATGCTGACTGTCCCATTTTCGCTTCCGAGGCTTCCATACTTGGTTGCATTGGTCGCCAGCTCATGAATGACGAGCGAGAGCGGCAAGGCGGTGTCTGCGGGAAGAACCAGGTCCGGGCCATCGAGACGAATGCGATCGGCCTGCGAGGCGACATGCGCGCGCAGGGCTGCGAAGACGATGTCGCGGATGGGCGAAGCCGACCCCTCCCGCGACAGGATGAGGTCATAGGTGCCGGCGAGGGCTGCGAGCCTTTCGACGAAGGAGCCGTATTTCTCTGGATCGGAGCGCGAGAAGGTTTGCCGGGCGATCGCCTGCACGAGCGCAAAGCCATTCTTGACGCGATGTGCCAACTCCCGGACGAGAAGGCTCCGTTCTTCCTCCGCCTCCTGGCTTTGGCGTCTGCGCTCTTCGAGTTCGTTGAGCAGCCGATCGAAGGTCGCGCCGACGAGTCCCAGCTCGTCCGGTCCAGTCATGCCGGTTCGCGCCGTCGTCTGGCCGCGGCGCCACTTCTCCATCACATCCGCGATCCTGGAGATCGGCACCAGGATGAAACGGTTGCCGATAAAGATCGCGGCGACAAAGGCGAAAAGCGCACCGCCGATGATGGCGAGCGTGTTCATCAACGTCGCCCGGTCGATTGGCGCGAAGGCTTCCGGTTTCGAGAAGCCCGCGCTGACATAGAGGGGGCTGGAAGGCAAGGCTATTGGCCGATAACCCAGGATGTGCTCCGTTCCGTCCCGGCTGGTGACCTCCGTCACGTCGGGCTGTTCGGCGTGGATCAGCCGCCGGAATTCCTCGGGCACGACACTGCCCACGAATTGTTCGGGAGACGGAACATGTGCGACGATGGTTCCCTTGCCGTCGGCGATGGTCACCGCATTGCCGGGAGCAACGCCGCGCTCGGTGATGCGGTTCTGCAGCCAGTCCAGCCGGATCCCGCTGATAATGACGGCCTTGACCGTATCGCCGTCCATCAGGGGCGTCGCAAGCGGCAGCACCGGCCGATCGGAGAGGCGGCTCTGCGTGTAGGTGCCGACGGAGAAGTCTTTCGTCTCCAGAGTCTGCCTGAAGTAATCGCGATCGGAAAAGCCCACGCCCTCGGGAAAAGCCATGCTGCCGCAGATGGGACGCCCATCGAGCCCGGCGACGAAGATGGTGCGGATGTTCGGAATATTTTCGGCAACCGACTTCAGGGCGTCATCGCAAGCCTCGACGTCGAGGTGCCTGACGGAAGGCATGGCAGACACCGAGACAAGAAGGGCATGCAGGCCTTCGATGATCCGTTCGACTTCCGACGATGCTTGCCTCGCTGCCTGTGCCGCGGAGGTGCGCACTTCCTCGTTGCGCTGACGGCGGAGCGCGACCTCGTTGTAGAAGAGCATCGCAACCACCGGCGCCAGCGCCGCGACCGCAACCGCAACCAGCTTGAGTCTCATCCTCTCCCCTCTCGTAAAGGGGTTGGTAGCATGATCGAGACGATCTGGCCCAGACCACGCGCGGAATCTTGTTTACAAAATATCAACATACGAATCCCGATGCCTGCGCGTAAACCTTGCCGAGCTTTGCATCGCGGCTAGATAAGCCAAGGATGAGTGATGCCAAAAGCACTTCCTCCGAAACATCTTCAGCCGGGTCTTTCCCGCCGCGGCCGCTGACTGGCGCAATCGCGGATGAGGTCGAACGTCTTTTATCGGGCCGGACCCGCGATATCAGCCTAAAGGGCGAACTGCTCCGCCGGTTTGAAGAAAGGGTATGGCGTCAGACCGCGAAAGTCATCCGTTCCTGGATGATCTGGGTGGCATTTGTCGATGTTCTGACGCTGGCGCTGAACGCCCTCCTGCTTCCCCCGCAAGTGGTCCTGTCGATGATCGTCCCCGCCTGCCTTTTGCCGCCGGCGGCGATTTTGACCGCGGTCGTTTGGAACAAACCGCGTTCGGCAACAGCTCAGCGGGCAGCGCTGCTTGTTGGCATGTGCCTCATTCTCCTTTCGGTCGCGCTTGTCGGGGTTTTTGCCGGCGGCGAATATTACGAGCGGCATCTAAGCATCATGCTGTTCGTCGCCACCAGCGCAATCACCATCTTCAGCGTGCCGTTGGCCTGGACGATGGCGATCGCCTGTTATGCCCTTTGCCTGTATTTTATCCTTCAATGGCACAACCCGATGCTGGACGCAGGCAGCGTTGTCGCCGCGACCCTGTTCTTCTCCTGCGGGATCATCGCGACCGTGGTTGCCAGGCGAACGATGAACATCCTGGCGCAGAAGACATTTCTGCTGGACTGCAGGGATCAGCGCCGTGTCGCCGAGCTTGCGGACGCCAATGCCCGCTTGGAGCGGCTGGCCAGAACCGACCCGCTGACGGGCATTGCCAACCGCCGTTGGATGATGGAAACCCTGGAAGGTCTCTGGCGCAATGGCCGTGGAACCGGGGTCGTCGCAGCCGTTCTGATGTGCGACATCGATCATTTCAAGGCGTTGAACGATCGCCTCGGGCATAGCGAAGGCGATCGCTGCCTCGTCAAGGTTGCGGGCATTATCCAGAGCTGCGTGCGCGCCGACCGCGATCTCGTCTCACGACATGGCGGCGAAGAGTTTCTCATCGTTCTGCCGGATGTCGACGAAGAAGAGGCCGTCGCGGTCGCCAAGCGAATCCGCGAAAGCGTGGAAGCCGCCGCCCTGCCGAACCCATCCTCCGGCGTCGGCCCCTCGGTGACGCTGAGTGTCGGCGTGGCGTTTAAATCGGCTGTGGACACGGACGTTTCGTTGGCCACTCTCCAGCATGAAGCCGACATGGCGCTTTATCACGCCAAGGAAGCGGGCCGCAACCAGGTCTCAGTCTTTCATCGCCCGCCTGCTGCCACCGAGCAGGTCGCCGCGCGGCGCCAGGGGTAGCAATAGCAGATCGATCAGCGCTGTTTCTCCCGAACGATCATCCAGCCCGCCACCAACATGATCGCGCCCCACGCCAAAAAACCGATATCCCAGTAGAGCCACGCCGAACGGTCGACCGTTTCATTCACGTGATGGATGCCGAGCAGCTGATGATCGACAAGTCCCTCGACCAGGTTGAACAGGCCGAAGCCGATGAACATCGTGCCGACCAACTCCCTCGTCGACCAGCGGAAATGCGGGCGGCGTGCGTGGCGCCAGAGAATAGACAGGCCGGCAAGGAAAAACAGGTAGGTGGCGGAGTGGAAAACCCCATCCCAGAAGGTGTTGGACTGAAGGTTCTCGATTGAATCGGCCGGATACCACCCGCTGAACATGTGATGCCACTGCAGAAGCTGGTGGAAGACAATGCCGTCAAAGAAACCGCCGAGCCCGAGGCCAAACAGGACGCCCGACGATCGCGGGAAGGTCCGGTCTATGCCGGCGCGGGTGGTTGAGCTCATCGGATTATCAGGATCAATGCCATCACGATGGCGGAGACAAAGCCGGCTGCGCTTAGGCCCAACGTCAGATACTCGGCCGTTTTTTGCCCGTGACGGCCAAGCTCCACGTTTCCAAGCACGGCCGCGAGGCCTCCAGCTATCCAGCTCGCTAACGTCAATATGCCGAGGAGAAAGGCCCAGTGCGTTGCTGTGTCCATCGTTTTGCTCTCGTTAAGGCTACTTTCCCCGAAAGGGGAACGCTTTGCGCGTGTCTTTCCGTAACACCACAGCCGCCATTTTGTTTCCGTGCGGTGTCGCACTCCGCTCTGAAGCCTCTTCGCGGCGTCGTGACATGGGGTCACTTTCTTCAGCAAGCTTGCTTGTTATTGTCTGCTTTTTGTCTCCAAAAAGAACTATAGAGCGGATGTGCATGGGCACTGAGATCGCGGGTCTGGATCGCAAGGGCAGTCTCGCGCTCGCCTTGCGCAGACGAATCCTGACAATGGAATTGCCTCCCGGAGCGGTGCTTGATCGGCATTGAAATCAGCAATGCGGCCATCCGCCGCGCCGGCCGCCTGCATGACGTCAAGTTCGCCCATCGCATTCCTGATCTTGCCGATGTCGGCATGCAATACCGCTGGCGCGGGGCGATGGGCGCTGACGCACAATCATGTGCCGGCCTTCGGAGAAATTGAGCGCGGTGTTTTAGCCGCCTGCGGCTGCAATGGGCTCGGTGCATCCAACGCGGCTGCCGCCGACATCGCCCCGGCCGAATGCGTGCCGGGGCGCGATACCGAACTCGGCCGCGGACGACGATCGGGGCGAAGATCCATCTCGCCTACGCGAATGGCGTGCAGGAACGGAGTGATGGCGTGCCGGCGCCACGCGTCTAAAACGTAAGCTGCACCTTACAGGCAGCCGTGCGGTCGCCGGCGAGTGTGAAGGCCGCGTTCGCCTCTTCCAGTGGCAGGCTGTGGCTGATGATCGGCCGGACATCGATCTTGCGGCTTGAGATCAGCTCGACCGCTGTGGCGAATTCCTCGTGGAAGCGCTGCGTGCCGTGGATATGCAACTCCTTGCCGACGATGGCGTTGAGCGGGATCGGGATTTCGCCCGTCACGCCGACCTGGACGATCGTGCCGCGCGGCCGGATCGCGGCAATCGCGCTGCGGATCGCGGGGGCTGCGGCCGAGCATTCGAAGACGAGATTAAAATAGCCTTTTCCTGCCTCGAATTCGGCAAGCGCTGCCGCATCCCGGGAAACATTGATCGTGCGTGTGGCGCCCACCGCCTTCGCCCTTGCGAGCGCCGCATCGGCAAGATCGGTCACGACGATCTCGGCAGCATCATGATAACGGGCGGCGGCAACCATCAGGCAGCCGATTGGGCCGGCGCCAGTGACGAGGACGCGTTTGCCCGAGATCTCCCCGGCTCGTGATGCCGCATGCAGGCAGACGGAGAGCGGCTCGCTGCAGGCCGCTTCCGCAGCCGTCGTCGCCGCTCCCACTTCAAAACATTGCCTGGCCGGCACGACCAGCCACTCCCGGAACATGCCCTGCTCATGCGGCAGGCGCATCGCGCTGCCCATGAAGCGCATGTCGAGGCAGTGGATCGGCAGACCCGTGGCGCAATATTCGCAATGGCCGCAGGGCTGGCTCGGATTGACCGCGACCAGCGTGCCGGCTGTGAGGTCGACCGCCTCGCCCGCCTGGCTGACAATGCCCGAGGCCTCGTGGCCCGGTATGATCGGCTCGCGTACCCTGACCGGCCCAAAACCGCCATCCTGATAATAATGCAGGTCGGAGCCGCAGATGCCTGCAGCCGCCATTTTGAGAAGCACCTCGCCCGGACCGGGAGCGGGAACGCTGTCGTTTTCGACCCTGAGATCGCCCTTCTGGTAAAGCCGCGCCAGACGCGTCTGCATCGTGTTCTCCTATCTCAAGAGCCCGACCTGCTCCGGCAGCCACAGCGATATGGCCGGCACGAAAGTGATCAGGATCAGCGCCAGGAAGAGCGGCAGCAGCCAGGGCAGGATCGCCATGGTCGTGCGTTCGACCGAGAGTTTCGCGACCCGCGACAGCACGAAGAGCACCATGCCGAGCGGCGGATGCAACAGACCGATCATCAGGTTCAGCGTCATGATGAGGCCGAATTGAACCGGGTCGATGCCGAACCTCGCCACGATTGGCAGAAGGATCGGCACGAGGATGGTGATCGCGGCGATCGTATCCAGGAAGCAGCCGACGAAGAGCATCAAGAGGTTCACCAGGATCAGGAAGACCCATTTATTGTCGGTGATCGATAGGATCGCATCGGAGAGCAGCTGCGCGGCTTGGCTCACCGTCAGCAGCCATGCGAAGACGGACGCCGCCGTGACGATGAAGAGCACCGACGCCGTCGTCTCGATCGTATCGAAGCTTGCCTTGGCGAGCGTCGACAGCGTCATCGTGCGGTAGCGCACGAGGCCGAGGAACAGCGACCAGAGGACGGCGGCAACGGCTGCTTCGGTCGGCGTGAACCAGCCCATCGTCATGCCGCCGATCAGGATGACCGGAGTCATTAGCGCCATGACGGCGGAAAAGCTGAAATACCAGTCGAGCGCCAGAAGCACGAGAAGGGCGATGCCGGCCGCGGCGTTCATCGAGACGCCGGCGCGCATCATCAGATAGATCGCCACGGGCACCATCAGGACGACGATGATTTCCATGCCCGCCGACAGCAGCTGACGCACGTCGAAGGGCGCATCGGAGCCCCAGCGCTTCTTGTAGGCGAAGGTGGCGACGGTGATCATCATCAGGAGCGTCATGACGACGCCCGGCACGATGCCGGCCATGAAGAGAGCGCCGATCGAGACATTTGCCATCATGCCGTAAATCACGAAAGGCAGGGACGGCGGGAAGATCGGCCCGAGTGTCGCCGAGGCCGCCGTCACCCCGACCGCCGCCTCGACCGGATAGCCGTGATCCTTCATCGCCTTGATCTCGATCGTGCCGATGCCGGCGGCATCGGCAAGTGCGGTGCCGGACATACCGGAGAAGATGACCGAGCCGATAATGTTGACCTGCGCGAGACCGCCCTTCATCCAACCGACGAGAGCGACCGCGAATGCATAGATGCGACCGGTGACGCCGGCGGAATTCATCAGGTTGCCGGCCAGGATGAAGAAGGGCACGGCGAGCAGCGGGAAGCTTTCGACGCCGGCGATCATGCGCTGGGCGACGATGATGTCGGGCGCGACGCCGTAAAGGACGATATAAAGCACGGATGCGACGGCCATCGAGATGGCGACGGGCACGCCGACCAGCATCAGAACCAGAAACGAGCCAAGAAGCAGCAGCATCGGATCACCCTTCCACGGTCTGGAATTCTTCCGGCCGTTCCAGAACGGAATAGCCGCGGCGCATATTGGCGATGAAGACGATGACCGCGCGGATCAGCATCAGCACAAAGGCGATGAGAACGGAGTAGAAGACGATGTTGCGCGGCAGCTCGACGGTGACCATCTGCTCGTCGGCGACGATTTCGACGTAGCGCCACATCAGATAGCAGCCATAGGCGAAGAAGCCGATGCGGACGATATCGACGAAGGTGGCGAGCACGCGCGCCAGCCCCGCCGGCATATAGTGATAGAAGACATCCACCTGGATATGCCGCGAGGTGCGCACGCACATGGCGGAACCGAGGAAGACCACGCCGATCAGGCAGTTGATGGCGATCTCCTCCGTCCAGGCATAGCTGTCGTTCAGCACATAACGCGTGAAGAACTGCAGGAAGACGCAGCCGGCCATCAGCCAGAAGACGATCAGCGTGATCCAGTCCTCGACGGCATAATCCGCGACTTTGGCCGTCGGCGCATGCCCTTCGAATTCGTGACCGATTTCCTCGGCCGTGATTGGCGTGTGAATTTCTTGCGACATGATCGGCCTTGTTCCGGTTGGGAGAAGGAGGGCGCGGCGCGGGCGCGCTGCCCCTCACCCTAGCCCTCTCCCCGTTCTGACGGGGAAAGGGGACGTGCCCCGCGAGAGGTTGGCGGTGGATGGAGAGATCGCCGCTTGTCCCTTCTCCCCACAGGCGGGGAGAAGGTGGCGGCAGCCGGATGAGGGGCATACCGGCGACGCCTGGCAATGCCCCGGTGGCTCTTACTGGATCGCCCGGATCGCTTCCCAGTCGGACTTCTCGTAGCCGAAATCTTCGAACTTCACCTTTTCCATCACGTTCTTCTCGAAGTCGGCTTTGTCGACCTCCGTGACGTTGAGGCCCTTCTCCTTGAAGGTCGCAACGAGGCTGTTCTCCTTGCCGGCGATCGTCTTGGTCGTGCGCTCGGCGGCCTCCTGCATGACCTCGCCGAAGATTTTCTTGTCCTCGTCGGAGAGGCTTGCCCACCGCGTCTTGGAGATCACGGTGTTCAGATGATCGACGATGTGGCCGGTGAGGATGATGTTCTTCTGAACTTCGAAGAATTTCTTTGCCTCGATCGTCGTCAGCGGATTTTCCTGCGCCTCGACCGTGCCGTTCTGCAAGGCGAGATAGACCTCGGCGAAAGCGATCGGCGTCGTGTTGGCGCCGCAGGCGCGCGGCATGGCGAGGTAGGCCGGCACGTCGGGCACGCGGATCTTCAGGCCCTGCATGTCGGCGCATTTGGCGATCGGCTTGTTCGAGGTCGTATGGCGCGTGCCGTAATAGCTGACGGCGGTGATGTGGTTGCCGGTCTTGTCCTCATAGCCCTTGGCGAGACGCTTGAAGACATCGCTCTTCGTATAGGCGATCAGATGATCGGGATTACGGAAGATATAGGGAAAGTAGGTGACACCGATCGGCTTGTAATCACGGGCCGCAAAGCTCGATCCCGAGATGATGATGTCGACCGTGCCGAGCTTGAGGCCCTGGTTGATGTCGGCCTCCTTGCCAAGCTGCGAGGCGGGATAGACCTCGATCTTGTAGCGCCCGTCGGTGCGCTTGGCGATCTCCTCCGCGGCCCAGACGGAATCCGTGTGGAAGGGTTCCGAAGTTTCATAGACGTGCGCCCATTTCAATACGGTCTCAGCATGCGCGACCGCCGTCGTCGCCATGAGCGCGGCTGCGGTGCAAAGTATCGTTGCCAGTCTCATCTTCATTGCTCTCTCCTCCCGAGCTCGGGTTTAGGTCTTGATGGCTCCTTTCGCGGCCGCCTTGTCGCGGCCGCGCTCCTCCTCTCCCGAAAACTCCTCCCCGAAGCTCTCGGAAAATCTCTTCTGCGACAGGGTGAGATGGCTGCGCATCGCAGCCTTCGCGCCTGCCGCGTCGCCGGCGGCGATCGCATCGCGGATCGCCCGGTGCTCGTCGACGGCGCTGCGCCATGTCGTCGGCCCCTCGAAATGGCTCGCAAGTTTCGCGAAATAAGGGGTCATGCGCATGTCGAACATCTGGCCCGTCACGCGGGTCAGCGTCGCATTGCCGATGATCGCGGCAATGCCGGTGTGGAAGGCGCGGTCGGCGGCGAGCACGGTCGCCGCATCGTTGACGCCGCTGCTCATGCGCATCAGCGCTTCATCGAGCACCGCGATATCTTCCGGCCGGGCACGGCTTGCCGCCTCTTCAGCGATGGCGCATTCGATGATGGCGCGCGCCTGCAAGAGTTCGAAAGGCCCCTCTACCGGCTCGCTTTCGCTGGCCGCCATGCTGACGGCATGCCGACGCACAACGTAGATGCCGGAACCCATGCGGATGTTGACCAGACCTTCGACCTCGAGAACGATCAGCGCCTCGCGCACCGTTGGGCGTGACACGGACAGTTGCTCCGCCAGCTCGCGCTCGGCCGGCAGCTTCTGGCCGACGACAAGCTCGCCGCCGGCAATCATCGAACGAATTTGATCCGCCACCTGCCTGTAGAGGCGGCGCGATTCGATGGGCGAAAACATTTCCGGCCTCCCGGGCGGCTTCTCCTCAAGCGCGCAGCTGGTCAATTGGCCTGACCAATTAGTGTATGGATAGCACCGCTTTCGTTGTGCGTCAATGCGCCGCAGAAAACTCCGGCGCGAATGTCAACGTCGTAGTAGGCCGGACGTTTTGGAGGGATCGACTGTCGCCGGATCAAGCACGACGCCTTTGCCGTTACGCACAGCCGCAACCGTCGGATGCCAGGGTCACCTCAGCCCTGCGCGCCCGTAAAGGGCGGAAATCGTGGGAACCTTCGCGATTTTTCCGGGTTCGGCAGTCTGATATCGGGAGAAAGAGGATGAATTATATCTGGCTTTTTGCCGTCGCGGGAGGCGCAGCCCTTCTCGGATTTGCACTCGCTTTCGGGATGATCAAGCAGGATGGCCGACGATCGATCGTCGCCATCGCCGGTGCCTTTATCGTTGCCATCGGCGCGCTGGGGCTTGGTGTCTATGTCTCCAGCGAACCGACGGCTCCGCTGCGCGCCTCCGACCGGGAGGGCTCGCAGAACAGGCTTCCGGGTGCAGCGACGACGGAAAAAGATCTGCCGGGACGGTGACGGGACGGTGACGCATGTGGAAATCGCCGAGCCTGCTACCCGCCCTGTCGAGGGGTGGGCACGGTAATCGGCAGGAGGTGCAATGTGACAAGTCTCACCGCTGTCTCGGAGCGCGCCTTCGCCTCGGCTCTCGAGACGATGACCGATGAGGGGCTTTTCGAGCTGATGGCCGAGCTGGAAATCCGCAGTGGAGCCATGGGCCGTCTTTCGCCGGCAGACGAGATCTTCGCTCAGATCGTGTTGACCGAAAGCGCCATTGAAAGACGCTTCCCGGGTAGGATGTTAAAGCCTTACAGGGACTGGCAAGTTCGGCGGATGCGCCGCGATTGCGCGTGATGGCGGGTATCACAGGCGTTCGGCTATATG
This sequence comes from Rhizobium aethiopicum, assembly GCF_900094625.1. Taxonomy (GTDB): domain Bacteria; phylum Pseudomonadota; class Alphaproteobacteria; order Rhizobiales; family Rhizobiaceae; genus Rhizobium; species Rhizobium aethiopicum. Next base: position 210,625 of record NZ_FMAJ01000005.1, read on the forward strand.
ACTAGCGCGGCCGGGGGATGGCGGCTGGTGTGCGGCCAATCGTGCCCCGTTGTCCCGCGCACGTTATAAGCGTCGGCCGCGAAAGCTTCGAGCGAGGCGCGGTTACGGATGATCACGAGACCGCGGGTGGAATAGATAAGATGCTTGCCTTCGAGAACGTGCAGCGCGTCGGTAACACTGGAGCGCCGGACGCCGAGCATGGTCGCCATATATTCGTGGGTAATTTCAATCTCCTCGCCTTCCAGACGGTCGTGGCACATCAGGATCCATTTCGCCAGGCGAACATCGATTTTGTGAACCGCGTTGGAAAGCGCAGTGTTGGCGACCTGCAAGATGAAGGTGTGGAGAGAATGCGAAAGCAGCCGGCGGACCGCGGGCCGATCTGTCAGAAAACATGCCAGGGCGCCTGCATCGACACGGCGTCCATGGCCGCCGACCTGCATCATCACGTCGAACGGAAATCGCTCCGTCCCCGTCGTCAGAGCAGGCGGCGACATTCCATCCCTGCCAAGCATGCCGATCTCGGCCTTCCTCCCCTCGGGACTCGTCGCCACCATGGAAGCGATGCCGTTTTCCAGGAAGTAGTAGTAGCTGACCGGCACGCCAAGATGAACAAGCTCGAAACCGCGCGGGAGAGGAAGTGGCTCCAGTATGCGATCCAGAGCCAGGAGCTCCGGATCCGCCAATTGCGACAGAATGAGATTTCCGCTTTCGAACGCTCGCATCGCTCCGCCCTTTGTTTGGCAAGAGGACACTGTCTCCCGGCCAGCGCCACAAGATCCGCTCGACCGTCATCCTGAATTATGAACTCCGGAACGGGCGGGTGCAAGGCACTCGGGCTTAAACTCCCTTCGTCGAAAGAAGGTTCCTCGGCCGCGTTTTGTACGCAACCGCACGCGGCGCAGAAAATGCTGTAGCAAGTGCTAATGTAACTGACGGTAATTCCATGGGGCGCTGGCATGGATCAATTTCCCCTTCCGAGCAACGAGACCGAAATCTACCGGCATATCGTCGAGAGCGCTCGGGACTACGCCATTTTTGCGATGGATCGCGACGGCACCGTCGTGACTTGGAGCGCCGGTGCGGAGAACCTTTTCGGTTACATGGCGGGCGAAATCATCGGGCAGAACGGCGCCGTCATTTTTTCCTTCGAGGATCAGCTCGCCGGAATCCCGCTCAAGGAGATCAGGCTTGCGCTTACCGCCGGCCGTGCCGGCGACAATCGCTGGCACGTCAGGAAGGACGGCAGTTCGTTCTGGGCATCCGGGTTGATGATGCCGCTTCGCAACGATGCCGGAGAGATCTACGGCCTTTTGAAAATCGTCCGCGACCGGACGCAGACGCTTCAAGAGGACGAAGCTCTGCGCGCCAGCGCCGAGCGGCTCCAGCTCATTCTCAAAAGCGCGATCGATTATGCGATCTTCGCTTTCGATCGGGATGGCCGGATCATCAGCTGGAACACCGGCGCCTGCCGGATTTTCGGCTATGAGGATTGCGAGATCATCGGTTGCGACGCACGTGTTCTGTTTGTTCCCGAGGACCGGGACGACGGCGCCCTGGAACGCGAGATGAAGACGGCGGCCGAGCGGGGCCGCGCCGAGAACGAGCGATTTCACTTGCGGAAAGATGGCACGACATTCTGGGGCAGCGGCTTAACCATGCCGCTACGCGCCCAGCGCGCCGGTTATCTCAAAGTGCTCCGCGATGACACCGAACGTCATTTCGCCGACGAGCACCAGCAGATCATGCTGCGGGAGATGAGCCATCGCGTCAAGAACAGCCTGGCCCTGGTTGCGGCTATGCTCGCCATGCAGGCCCGTACGACCAAGCAGGAGGAGGTCGGACAGGCACTTCGCGATGCCGAGGCGCGTGTCGGAACCATTGCCGAAGTGCACGATCAGTTGTGGCGCCAGCCGCAGATCGAAACGGTGGATCTGGCCGGTTTCCTGTCGAGCCTCTGCCATCGCCTGCAGCAAACGACCACCCACCACACGCTATCCGTCGATGCCGATCCCTGCACGGTCGATGCCGACCGTGCCATCCAGATCGCGCTCCTCGTCAACGAATTGGTGACGAATGCCTTCAAGCACGCCTACCCCGAGGCCACCGGCACCGTCACCGTTAGCGCCCGCAGCTTCGGTGAGGATATCCATCTGGAGGTCGCGGACTGCGGAAAAGGCCTGCCGGACGAAGTGCTCTCGTGTGACAAAGACGGAAAAAGCCTGGGAATGAAGATCATCCGTGCCCTTGTGCAGCAGCTGAAAGCCGAGCTTCACGTCGAAAACCAAGAGCCCGGCACGCGGTTCTTGATCCGGTTGCCGAGGGAGTGAGGTCACGCCTTGATGTGCCGTGCAGCCCCTTGCATTTCAATCGGCGTCAAATGAACATGGCAAGGGATGTATGCGCCCAGCTTTTCTTCACAAAGTAGCTGCGCCTGCAATGTTGACGCACCAACTGATCATAACCCGCGATCGCGAGGGCGGGCGGTAGGAGCGCGCGCGCTAGTTCCCGACGGGGTTATGGGCAGACGTTCTGCCGTGCCTTTGAGATGCTCGTCGCTGATGTTGAAGCAAAATGCTGTGCTGGGCGAGGTACAATCAGTCGTCGGGAAGAAATCGCTGCTGACGCTATCGAATTCCGGAGCAAGAGCACGAATGGTTGATCGGATTGCAAATCGCGGCCGCGCTACTCGCAGCTGAACGTCTCGTTAAAGCGCACGATCAGGAGGATATTCCCGTCGTCGTCGCAGATGTGCATTTCTCTATTCGAAATGTTCCTACCTTCAAGCACGGCTTGGCTCATCAGCGCCCTCGCATCTGCACGGCTTCCCACCGGGCGTGCTCCAGCGATGCCAGTGCCGAGCCTTCCAGATCAACAACCGTACCTGCATCTGAGACGACATTGAAATAGAATCTTGGCATAAGAGGCCCCACCGCTGCAGAATCGATGGCATAGCTCATGGTTGGTTCATCGCGCGACCAGCACCAGCAACAATCTCGTCTTCTTCAGGCAGTCACCCTCTGCAGGGGTGGCGGTCAATAGGAAGATCGGCTGCGCGGGCGCGGGGGTGCCGTTTTTACCACGCGGCGGATCAAGCGGTCATGGCCGCGCAAGGCGACGCATCCGCAGCGATCGCCGGGCTCTCCACATCCAGATGCAGATGCCTCATCAGACCGGCCAGCTTTTGCCTGTCCCGAATGCCGCATTCGAACCAGGATATGAGTTCTCTCGCCACATGCAGGGCCTCGGAGCTTGCGATCCCGCATGATTTTTCCCGGCACCATTCGTCAAGGACAGCAGTCAGCATCGCCACGTCATCTGGCTGCAGGGCCGGCTTGGTGATTCCCGAGTGCTGTATCATCCGCATTCCTCCCGGTTATATGCAGTAATCCTAAACTTCGGATCTTCGATTTCAACAGCTCGTGCGGAAGCGTACGAACCGGAGGGCCGACGCCCCGTCCAAGCCGCGCCGGGGGAACAAGGCGGCCCGGTCGGGGTTCGGCGGACACGACGAAATGAACGTCGCATGACAGGGTCGAATCTGGTAGGCACGGTGCAGGCGCGGACCAGCCTGAATTTCTGAAGCGCCGTTGAGCAGCATGATCACCCTAAAACCAGGATCACAGTAGGCAGTTCGCCATGAAGTCGCTCAGCCCCGTTGCCGGCAAGACGATCCTTATCATCGGTGAAGCTGGCTTCCTTTCAGAGGATGCCCGGAAGCGGTTCGTTGCGCTAAAGGCGCTGCTCGCTGGTCCTGTCGTCGTCTCCAGCGCCATGGAGTGCTTGAGCGAAGGTCTCGTCTTCGATGCCGTGATCATCGACGTGTCGATATCAGACGAGGCCATGCTCTGGATGAACGAATGGCTGGAGACGCGTCGCATTCCCTTCATCTTCGCCCATGATGAGCGGTTCGAAACTGCTCCCGGCGGCTTTGTCGTCAGCGGGCGCTCTTCCGACATCGAGGCGATGATCGCCGCTTTGTTCGGGCGGGACCCGTCATATTTTCACTAGTCTTGTCCGTTTCCGTACAATTGTCGACGACGAGTTGTTTCCGCCTCAATCGAGTCCCATTATTCAAATGCATAACGTTGCGGACCAGGGCAGACGCCATGCTCGACTCTCAGTCGATCCATCTGAAAGCGCTCAATTCGACGGATCTTCATCATCTGCAGACCGTTGTGAACGTGATCTGTGGTGAGGCGCGCAAGCCACTCAGCGCACCCGAAATGCAGGTTATTGCGGCGCTGCTGATCCGCCTCTATCGCCACGGCGTGACCGAGGAGGAGAAGCTACTGTCGGTCGGCCGTCTGGCATTGACGCAGCCCGGGCGGCTTAGCCGGCCAATTCGTCAAGATGAGGAGCAACCCATGAACGACGATGAAAAGGCCCGGGCCGACGTCGAGGGAACCGATAGGAAAACGTCCGATGCGAGGAAAAACCCGCCGGCCGGTCCTCACGCCAAGGATCATCTCACAGATCAAAGCAAAACGCCGGGCGCCGGCTCGCTGCCTGAGGCGGACGAGAAAAGCACTATGCCCGGATCGGGCTGACGGGCAGGCTGCAAAACCCGGATCTGCGGAACCTCGGCCCACGGGCGGAGTTCAAGGAGAATGGAATCTGATGACCATACCTCCGAACATCAGGTAACGACGAACCCGGCGTTGACGGGATTTCTGGGGCGTTGCCCGCGGTGCCAGCGGGGCCACCTGTTTTCCGGCTACCTTAAACTCGCTCATGGCTGCGAGGTCTGTGGGCTCGACTACGCCTTTGCCGACCCGGCCGACGGTCCGGCTTTCTTCGGGATGTCGATCGTCGCCGTTCCGGCGCTCGCCTTCGCTCTCTGGTTCCAGTTCACGTTCGAGCCGCCGCTCTGGATGCACCTCTTCGTTTCCCTGCCGGTCACCGTCATTGCCTGCGTCCTCATTCTGCGGCCGCTGAAAGGCTGGCTCGTCTGCTCACAATTTTTTCACAAGGCGGAAGAAGGCAGTATCGACACCGCCTGGCATGCGTCCGAGAAGGAGCGGAAGGCGCGCCTTTGACGCACACTTCGCTTTGGCGGCATGCCTCTCAACGCGCGAGGTCTTTGCCGATCAGCCGCCGGTATTCCTCCTCGGCTGCTCCGTAGGACCCATGCGCCTCTTCGATCAACCCCGGCCGGTTGAGGATTACGATCTGGCGCCGCGTGGATCGGATCAGACCTTTGGCATTGAGCAGGTGCAGCGCGACCGTGACGCCGGCGCGGCGCACGCCGAGCATCACGGCCAGAAATTCATGGGTTAGCCAGACGGTCGGTCGCGCCGTCGGTCCGGTCATGAACCATCAGCAGCCATCGCGCCAACCGCTCCTCGAGCTTGGCATGGCCGTTGGCGAGCACCGTCGATGTCGTCTGCGCGAGCAATGCCTGGACATAAGCGAGAAGTAGGCTGCGCAGCGGGCGGATTTCCTCCATCGCAGCTAATAGGACCGATGCCGGCAATTTGAAGCCATGGCCGGAGACCTGCATGAATGTCCGGTTCGTGGACTGGTTGCCGCCGAGGATGACTGCGGCCCTGTCATGCCCTCTCGGCCGACGATGCCGACCTCGATATCGCGCCCGCCCGGAAATCTCGCCACGATCGAGGCAAGTCCCGATTCGAGTATAGACGTCGCTGACTGGGTTGTTCTCCATTTCAAGGACCAAAGGGACCTCGAGATCGACGGGCTCCAGATGCGGCAGCAGCAGTTCCCGCTCTTGCGGCCCCATGGCGCGCAAAAGTTCATTCCGAAAGTTCAGTTGTTGATTATCCATGTCCATCCGCGCATCAGTGATAATGCGGCCCTTGCTGCGGGCGAACCTAACCATCTAGAATCGTTGAGCAATATATTGTGCAATAGCGTACAGACTGGCGGCCCAGGCGGCTGGTCAGTCAAAGCCCGCGCGCGTTCTGGTCGAGCGTCTGAGACGTCCATGCCCTGACCAGGCCGTTTGCCCTTGCCGCCAGGTTCGTCGGCAGTCGGTTGAAGCCGTGCGGCGCCTCCGGAAAGACGACGCAGCAGGCATTGCCGCCTTGGCTCTGCCATCGCCGAGACATCAAGATGCTGTCGTCGACGATAGGATCGAGCGACCCCGCAACCAGCAAGGCGGACGGAAGGCCCGAGAGATCGGCAAACAATGGGCCTTTCGCTTCACGTGCGGAGAGGCTTGGCGTCAATCGCTGAAGATTGCGGAGCGCCGATGGTCCGTCGATCACCAGGCTTTTACCGGTCGACAGCTGCAGGCTTTGCGAACCGCCGAGGTCGAAAGCGCCGCACATCGAAACGAATCCCGCAACGGCCTTCGCCTTGCCGCGCGCTCTGAGATGAAGAAGCGCTTCCGCGGCGAGATGCGCGCCGGAGGACTCGCCGCCGAGGATGATCCGCTCGACTGCGAACTCGGCAAGATGATCGACCAGCCATTCGACGGATGCCTTGCTGTCCTGAAGAGCAAGGTCCAGCCGGTCGTCGACGGCATTGTGAAAATCTATCCCGGCCACGAGCACCCGGCAGTCTCTGGCGATCGGGCGGGTGATGCCGTCATCGAGGCGGGCATTACCCATCACCCACGCGCCACCATGAAAATGGACATAGAGGCCGCGGCGGGTGCCGGCTGGACGGATCAGCCTCAGGCCAATCCGTCTGCCGCCGGCGGTGATGGTGCGGCTCGCCACCTCATTGCTGTGCGACGGCCGGTCTGGACCCAGGAACTGGATCGCACGAACCACGGTCTGCACCACCCTGGCATTCCAGCGCCGGTCGGTGTGGTAACGCGGAAGGAGGTTGAGGAGCGCGTTCAGTCTGCGCGCACCGGCGAGTTCTTCGGGGGTGAAGGCCATCTCGCCTTCGCCTGCGGGCGGCGCCTTCACTTCGAGGTCAGTCCCTGGATCTTGGTCAGATGCATTCTGAGATCCGGCAGAATCTTCTGCGATGCGCGCTTCAGGGCGCCGTCGGGGCCTTTTTGCGAATAATCCGCGAAAAGGGCTACGGCCTCCTGATGTGCCGTCAATTGCGTCGAGAGATAGGCTTGGTCAAGGTTTTCCTGATCGCTCTGGTTGAGCGCCTCGAGCTTCTTATTGTACTCGTCGGCGAGTGCCGAGGGCAGCGCGATGCCATCCTCCTTGGCGGCGTCGGCAAGGGTCGAACCCGCGCGCCCGTGATCCTTCAGCATGTCACCGGCGAATTGTTTGGCCTCTGCGGCCTTGCCTTTGGCAAGTTCGATCTTTGCCGCTTCGACCTCAAACATGTTCGACATGGCGGCGCGCGCTGCAAAATCGGTCGCCTTTTGCCGCGCAGCGTCGTCGGCCGCGAAAGCCGGAGCCGCAAGCAGTAAGAGAAGACAAAGCTTGGATATCAATCTCATTATCATTCTCCACGTTTGTCGGATGGGCGGATGATTCCGGAGTAGCCCCCAACAACCGGACCGCGCGCCGGTTCCCGGCTCTTTCGGAAGGCCGGGGGAACCAACGCGACGAATTTCGGTTAGACGCTGCGAAAAAGGAGGCCCGACATGGCAGAGAATGAAATTCGAGAAATCTTCGTCATTGGTCTGAGGAACGCCCACGCCATGGAAAACCAGGCGCTGAGCATCATGAAGCCGCAGCTGAAACGGATCGAGAATTACCCTGAAGTCGCCGAAAAGCTCGATCGGCATATCCGCGAAACCGACGGGCAGATCGTTCGCCTGGAGGAAATTCTTGACGGCCTGAACGAGGACAAGTCGACGCTCAAGGACCTGGCGCTCTCCTTCACCGGCTCCATGGCCGCACTCGGTCATACGGCTGCCGGCGACGAAATCCTGAAGAATGCCTTCGCAAATTACGCCTTCGAGAATTTCGAGGCTGCGGCCTACAAGTCGCTGCTGACAATGGCCGAAGCCGGCGGTCACGGCGCTGCCCTGTCCGGCCTTCAGGCAAATCTGGCCGAAGAGCAGGCGATGGCGGAATGGATCAACGACAATCTGGTGGCCCTTACGACGAAATTCCTCTCGCTGCGCCAAGCGGGCGAAACCGCAAAGGTTTAGAAGAATTCAGGCGTTTCCGGCGCAACGGAGCCGTCGGGCCGCGTGGACCGCGCGATACGGCAGGGCGGAACTAAAGCGGATTCTATGAGTTCGATAGGGTCGGCCGGCTGGCGAGCCGGCGAACCCGATCTGATACCCCGCGACGCCCGCACTTGCCGGAGAGTGAGAGTTGGCAGAAACTATCATGCGGCCGAAGGAGAATCGTCTGCTCGCGCTCCTTCCGGAGAACGAGTACTCGGCGGTTGCCGCTCATCTCGAGCCCTGCGCGACACCGCGCGGGTTCATCATCGTCGAGGCAGGTGCGGCGATCGAGCATGTCTACTTTCCCTGTTCAGGAATAGGTTCGGTCATCAATGTCTCCTCGGAGGGTAACCGGGTTGAAGCAGGATTGTTCGGTCGGGATGGATTTGCTCCGACCGCGGCAGCCGTAGACGCGCCGCTCAGTATCTTGGAAGTCGCGGTCCAGGTGCCAGGCTTCTCCTACCGCCTGCCACAAACCAAGCTGTGGGACTTGATGCAGACCCAGCCGATGTTTGCCAACCTGCTCCACAAATCCACGCATGTTCTCGCGATTCAAGCAGGGTTCACCGCCCTCTCCAATGCGGTCCACGAGATAGACGAACGATTGGCCCGCTGGATCTTGATGTGCCACGACAGGATCGACGGCGATGAGCTCGCCCTGACGCATGAGTTCATCGCCTTGATGTTGGCGGTGCGGCGGCCGAGCGTTACCACGGCGTTGCACCTCCTTGAAGGCGACCGATTCATCCGTTCTCTCCGCGGCCTGGTGATCATCAGGGATCGCGCCGGACTGGAAGAGTTCGCCTCCGATGCATACGGCAAGGCGGAGGAGGAATATGAGCGGTTGCTTGGACCTCTCAGGAAATCGCCCCGTTGAAGTCGTCGGTTGGATCCACCCGGGCGGCCTGTCCATTTGCCGCTGGCGCTGCAGCATTTGACGCCATTGAAGTCAGGCGATCTGCGTGCACGAGGGCATCGCTGCAAGGCGTCGGAACGCGTTACAGCTTCACATGCATGTGATAGAGCTTTGGTGCAAAAATCTTGGTTTTTGCTGTAACCGATTGGCTGCTTTTGCGAATGAGCTCTCTGACAGCATGACAACCGCCCATTCGGAAGAAGCCCTGAAAGCATTGATGCTTCTATCCCTTGACGGGGACGAGGCTGCCTATCGGCGTTTGCTGACGGCTTTGCGCGTGCTGCTCGTCGGCTATTACAGCCGCAGGATGGCTGCGGCGACGAGAGCGGACATGGAAGATCTGGTCCAGGAGACGTTGCTGGCACTGCATTCCCGCCGATCAACCTATGACCGGAAGAGACCTTTTACCGCATGGTTCTTCTCGATCGCCCGCTACAAGCTGGTTGACCATCATAGAGGCCGCGGCGGACGCAGGCTGGCCGAGACCGAGCTTGACGACGAGATCGAAAGCGACTTCAGCGAGGAGAGGCTGACGGCCCGAATGGATGTCGAGCGGTTGCTCGACGGCTTGCCACGGCGACAGCAGGAGCTGATCCGGCAGGTGAAGCTCGAGGGCGGCTCGGTCGCCGACGCCGCAAACCGCACCGGCCAATCCGAATCGGCGGTGAAAGTCAGCATCCATCGGGCGCTCAAGGCGCTCGGGGAGAGATTGCGAGGCACATCGTGACAAAGACGGACGACATCATCGAGCGCTTGGCAAGCGACCTGAAGCCGGTGCCGCGCAATGCGCTATGGCGCGTCTTTGCGCTCGGTATTGCGCCGGCCCTCGGGCTCTCCCTGCTGCTGATGCTGGTTATTCTTGGTCCCCGGACCGATATGGCGGACGTGTTGACGCTGCCGGTCTTCTGGATCAAATCGGCCTATAACGCCCTGATTGCGGCCGCCGCCTTTGCAGCCGTCTTTAGGCTTTCCCGCCCAGATGGTTCCGAGGGAAGCTTTTTCGGTTTGCTTGCCGTAATCTTCGCCGCCATGGCGGCCGTCGCAGCGATCCAGCTGTTGACGGAGCCGGTCCAGGCCTATCGATTGCTGATCCTCGGCTCCTCGACGTTGCATTGCCCGCCGCTTATCGTCGGCTTTGCGATCCCGGTCTATGCCGGCACGGTCTGGGCACTGCGCCGCGCGGCGCCAGTGGATATGCGGTTGACGGGCTTCGTTGCCGGGATTGCCGCGGGAGGGGCCGGCGCTTGGGTCTATTCCTGGTTCTGCACCGAAAACGGAATGCCTTTCGTATTGATCTGGTATTCGCTCGGCATCCTGCTCACCGGCGCTCTCGGCGCCGTAACCGGCCCTCGTCTGCTCCGTTGGTAGATCCCCTCTCGATCCCTGACCGGAACATTCCCGGTTTCTCCTGGTTCGATGGCCGAAGGAGAGAAAGATGAACCACGAGTCGGATCGTCGCGCTTTGGTGATCTATATAGGAGCCATCGTATTGGTGGGGCTTTTGATCGTGCTCGGCGCTGCCCTCTCCTGGAACTACTAGAGCGATCAATCCCCGCCCTTTTAGGGAAGCCGAGCCTTGTGAAATGGTCCGACGATTCGGCTCTACGTCTCCATCCTTGGCTACGTCGTGACGCCAAGGATATGCGCAGGAGCGGACGGGACATTCGTCCCGCTGCGGCCGCATCTACTTCTCTTTGCGTCGCGCGGTCAGCCTTAACCGAATATCGAAGTGATTGAGCGTGCCGGGCAGGTTACCGACGGTTAAGGACGGTTGCAGCAGCACAATATCGGCCGCCGATAGGAACGTGCCGACGGCAAGGCTTGCAATCGTCGGCACGAGATTATGTGCCGGGCAAATGATGGGGCCGGCGCTGAAGGGCACGAGTCCCGCGCTCGGCAACGCGTCATTTCGTCCCCAGATGCTCGGTTCCATTCGATTGGCGTAGACAAGCGCGGGGTCCCGATGGAAGAAGGGGGCGAAGATAATGACGCCCGTGCCGCGAGCGATGATCCTGCCGCCCGCCTTGATATCTTTGGTCAGCTGCCTGAGGATTACGGGCGTCGTCGGCCAGAGCCGCAGGACCTCGAGCAGGCAACTGCGGGTGAAGGGGCGATCGAGATCCGCGCCCGTGGCTTCTTCCACAGCTTTGACCCAGCAGCTTACATGGCAGGCCAGCACCGCCAGCGTCCTCATAACGGTAATCCCGGCCGCATCGAAGGCGAACAGCCACTGGGCCACCTGGTTCTCCGGAGCAAGCTCGTCGCCGTCGGGAAGCCGGCTGATGAGACTGTGCTTCTCCGGCTCTGCGAGATAGCCACCCACCTGCCGATGAAACAGGGCAAGCTTGCGCTGATCGACCGGGGCGGCAAATGCCCAGTTTGCCCTGCCTCGAAGTTCGTTCAAGGTCTCGGTCAATGTGATGTCATTGCGCGCTCGCTCGCCGAGGACGATTTGCCTGATGACCCGGTACCAGGCCTGCGAAAACGCGGGCCAATCGAGCTCATCCGGCCGGTTGAATCCGATGCCGTTCAGGACCTGCCGGAATTCGGCGTCGACGACACTCTTGAAATGCAGTGAATAGGGGTGCAGGCGGTTGGCGGTTGCCAAAGCGTGTTCATGGGCCGGCCGAAGCTTCGCCCGCCTGGGACCCGACGAGATAAGGACGTTCTTCGGTTCGAAGTGAGCAAGGGCCGCGTGCTTTTCCGCGGTCGCAGCGGCAAATGGTTCGGGCGAGGACTGAAGCACAGTGGCGACATCGGCCGGATCCAGTATCAGCAGCTGTGGTCGGAATGGGATAGGCAGCAGAAGAGGCGCCGCGCCGTATTTGTTTTTCAGCCGCTGCATCTGTTTCACGGCGCTTGTATCGAAGCCCCGCCGCTCCGCCAGGCGCTCCATTGCCGGACGGCGAATGATGACGCCCTTGGCGACCGTCGGAGCCATGACCGTCGTGATCACTCGAAACGTATCGATCCAGCCGGCGCGGTTTACTTTGGGAAAGATGGCGTGGCTTCGCGCGTTCATGACTCTCCAGCCTGCCCGGCGGGGTAGCCCCATACCGGTTCATCGGCTGATTTATCCACTTGGGTTTGGAACCAGGACGACGACCATTTGTTCCGCTCGCCGGTCGAGGCGAGTGGGGTCGGCGCAAGGTCGCTCAATCGACGAGATGGTTTCCGAGCATCGCAGCCAGGCACTCGCGGGCGCGGCTCACCCGGCTTTTCAAGGTGCCGATCCTGCAGCCGCACATTTTGGCGGCATCCTCATAGCTCGTTCCGGCAGCCACCAGTGTCAGAGCCCGCCGCCGGTCGTCGGAAAGACGCGTCAATGCCCGCTGCAGCTCGTGCTCCCGCAGCACCCACTCCTGGGTCGGCGCGATCGCGACCTGTTCCATCGCTGCGTCCATTCCAGCCGGCTCGCGTTTCTGCCGGCGGTAGTTGGTGCAGAACGTGTTTCGCAGGATGGTGAAAAGCCAGGATTTGAGCGAGGTACCGGGTTGGTAGAGATGAAGCGAGTTCAGCGCCTTCAGCAAGGTTTCCTGGACGAGATCATCGATGTCATCATCGCTGCGCAGGAAGCGTCGGGCAAAGGCGCGCAATGCTGGCGTCAGTTCGACGATCTCCAGCTCGATTGCGGATTTTTCTTTACAATTGGACGCTGAGCGTACTGAAGACGAGGAAGCCATTTTTCTCTCCTGGAATGCAAAGGAAAGTCGCTGGCTTCCTATTCGTTGCCGTACGATATCGGACAAAAGCCGCGGTTTGGTCGGCAAAGTCTCCGCCGCTCCAAATGGGAACAACCTCCTCGCGCAATCGTTCGGTGATCGCCGTCTCGATGCTGTCGGGCGGCCTCTTCCTTGGCCGGATAGAGATGACGCCTCCGGCCACGGGGGCGTCATCTACCAATCGGAACATCCGCCCCATGCGAGAGTTGATCGTTGTTACGACACGCCATAGGAGGACTAAATGGCAACCGAGAAGACTCTGAACGACCTGTTTCTCGATACTCTCAAGGACATCTACTACGCCGAAAAGCAGATCCTGAAGGCCCTGCCGAAAATGGCCCGCGCCGCGCAATCGGAAGAGGGCAAGGCCGGCTTCCTGCAGCATCGCGACGAGACCCAGGCTCAGGTCGAACGCCTCGAGCAGGTTTTCGAGATGATCGGCAAACCGGCGCGCGGCAAGACCTGCGAAGCCATCCAGGGCATCATTGCCGAAGCCGAAGAGATCATGGACGAGTTCAAGGGCACTGTCGCTCTCGACGCCGGCCTGATTTCATCGGCGCAATCCGTCGAGCATTATGAGATCGCCCGCTACGGCACGCTGATCGCCTGGGCAAAGCAGCTCGGCCTCAAGGACGCCGTGCCCCTGCTACAGGCAACGCTTGCCGAGGAAGAGGCAACCGACAAGAAGCTCACGCGGCTTGCCGAGTCTTCCGCCAATGTGAAAGGCAAGGGCAAGGCGGCCTGAATCCGCCAACATCGCTATGCTCCTTTGCAACGGCCGCCGCCCCCGGCGGCCGTGCTTTTGTCCGAGTTGCCGCGGAGATCAAAGACCGAGTTGCCATATTTCGGCGGCGCGCACATTGCCCTCGGGCGCGGAAAGACGCATCGAGCTTATCCCCTTGAAGCCAGGCAGTCTTTTGGTTCCGGTCCAGCGGCCATCGTCGGCGAAGACCTCGATCGAACCTACATCAAGGAATATCCGGATGTTCGACGGACGCGCGCAGGCGGCGATGTAGCGTGGCGACGCTTTGGTATTCGTCACTGAAAAGAGAATGCTCAGCCCGTCGTCGTTCAGTTCAACCGCGACCGCCGCCTCGGGATGTTCGAATGCAAGGCGGAACGCGTTGCCCGCCTCATGGAGGGTGAGCAGGATTTCGACAGCGCCGTTGGCAAGATCGACGGTCCCGCCGACCAGAAGACCGTCGGCATTCAGCCTGCGCTGCCGCAGGCTCTCGACACCGGTGATCGGCGGCGTGATCAGCGCGCCGCCACGCAATGCCAATCGGCGCGGCAGCGTCATGGCTGTCGCCATGTCGAAGTCCTTGGAGACGTCAGTCCAGTTCGCCAGCCATGCGATGCCGACCGGACCGCTGCCATCGAGGAAGGCCTGGAAGGCGTAGGCGTCTGTGCCGAAATCCAGCTCCTGTTCGAATTCCACGGAGAAGCTGCGGCCATCGAAACGGCCGACACTCGCAAGCGTCATGTTGCGCCGGCCCGTTGCCGGATCGCGGCTGGTCAGAAGACCGAATATCAAGGCCCAGCGCGTCGACGGATCGCTCGCGGGACCGTGGAGAGGCACCAGGCAGGGGCACTCCGCCGCCGTCATCCCGAATCGGTTCTCGCGATGGAGCATGCCGAGGAAGGTCCATCCCGTCGCCGCGGTCGGATCGTCCGTTTCGTAGAGCAGGATGACGCCGCCCTCGCGATCCCGCGTGCCGAGCAGCATCTTCCATTTGCCGTCGGGACCCATGAAGACATAGGGATCGCGGAAGTCGGTCGTCAGGCCGAGCCCCGCGGGCCGCGCAGGGAGGATCAGGCTCGCCGGTTCGACGGTGACAAGATCGCGGCTGGTGGCCGTGCACTGGACCTGCTCCTCCGGTTCCCGGTCCTTCATGTGCTCGGTGAAAAAGATGCGAATGCCGGCGCCATCGAGTGCGATCGCCGAGCCGGAAAATGCGCCGCCGCGCCCATCCGCCCGCGCGGCCAGTTCGTCCGAAGGCGGAAGAAAGATCGGAAGATGCGTCCAGTGAAGATAATCGTCCGAGACCGCATGCCCCCAGTGCATGTTGTTCCACCGAAGACTGTGGGGATAGTGCTGGTAGAACAGGTGCGCCCTGCCGCCGAATCGTCCGAACCCGTTGGGATCGTTCATCCAGCCGAAAGGCGGGCGGAAGTGATAGCCGCCGGCAACCTCGGGCGCGGCATTCGAAGGCTTGACATGCAGCAGCCGGACGCCTTCTTCGAGAACGCCAGGCTGACGGAAGGCATAGAGGACCGAGACGTCTGTTGTCACGGGGTCGTAGGAGAAGGCGGCTTCTCCGCCGCTTGCCAGCGTCAGCAGCCGGAACTCGAATTCATGGGGATTTGACGTTTCGACAGCACCGGCCGGACCGCCGTCGACATGTGCGGTCAGCCTTCCCGGCGCGCCGCCATGAGAAGCCTTTATCCAGGCATGGATCGTGGTTCCCGCTGGCAGGATGGCGCTGATCGTCTCCAGCCCGCCGTCATCGGACGGAGACATCGCTTGACTTGTCATCAATTCAACCTTTCACGGCAGAGCCGATAAAGGAGCTCACGAACCAGCGCTGGAATGCAAGGTAGAGCCCCAGGATCGGGATCATCATCAAAACGGAGGCGGCCATCGCACGATCCCAATAGATGCTGTCCTGCCCGAAAAAGGTCGCGATGGCGACGGCGATCGGCCGGGCATAATCCGTCTGCGTCACGAGGATCGGCCAGAGATACTGGTTCCAGGTCTCGATGCCCATCAGGATCGATACGGTGGCAAGCGCCGGCAGGCTGAGCGGCAGGAAAATGGAGCGATACGCTCGGAAAAACGATGCGCCATCCATCTCGGCAGCTTCCAGCAGCTCCTTCGGCAGCTGCGTGAAGAACTGGTAGAACAGGAAGATGTAGAGAGGGCTCGCGACCCAGGGCACGATCTGCACCGCGAAGGTGTCGGACATTCCCGCCCTGGAAACCATGATCACGAGGGGCATGATGATGCTTTCCTGCGGGATCACATAAAGCGCGATCACGACCGACAGGATGACCGCGCGGCCCCGCAGCGATCCCCAGGCCAGGACGAAGCCGGCCATCGAATTCACGATCAGTCCGCAACAGACCGTGGTGATCAGAATGATCAGCGAGTTGATGAGGTAACGGCCGAAGGCGAGTTCGCCTGAGAGGTGGCCGACCTCCGCATAGTTTGAAAGCGTTGGATTCGAAACCCAGAAGGCGCGGAAGCTGCCCATGTCGGCCAGGATCTGGAACCGGTCGTCCTTGAGGCTCGCCACAAGGAGGAGCAGCAACGGGGAGACGATCACAAGGGCGATGACGAAGATGGAGACCGTCTGGACAATGCGCAGAACCCTTGTGGCGGAGCGAGGCCGCGCCGCGCGGGCCTGCGGGATCGAGAGAGCGATATCAGACATCGAAGCGCCTCAGGAGCTGGCGCTGGATCAGCGCGATGATGAGAACGATCACGAACAGGATGACGGAGACGGCGGAGGCATAACCCATCTTCTGCTCCTCGAAGCCGGCCCGGACCATGTAATGCACCACCGTCTCGGTGCTGCTCTTCGGTCCGCCCTGCGTGAGAATGGCGACCTGGGTATAGAGCTTGAACGCCTGGATGGTGGTGATCACGAGGACGAATACATGGGTCGGCCGCAGGCCGGGCATGGTGACGTGCCAGAAGCGCCGGAAAGCGTTCGCGCCGTCAATCTTGGCGGCATCGTAGAGTTCGTCCGGGATGCCCTGAAGGCCGGCGAGGTAGACGATCATCTGGAAGCCATAGGCCTGCCATGCCGAGAGCAGAACGAGCGAGAACATCGCCCATTCGGGATCGCCGAGCCAATCGATCGGCTGGATTGCACCGCCGGAGACAAAGCCGAGGATCTGGTTGAACGGTCCCGTCGGATATTGGAACAGGGTGCCATCAGATGACGCAGACAACGACCATCGACGTGATCGCCGGCAGGAAGAACATGCCGCGCAGCAGATTGCGGAAAGGCAGCTTCTGATGCAGCAGCAGGGCGGTTGCGAAAGCGAGGCCGCACTGGGCTGGGATGATCCAGAAGGTGAAGCGCGAGACGTTCCAGAGGGCGGTCCAGAAAAGGTCGTCCTGGAAGATGCGGATGAAATTGTTGAACCAGACGAACCGGACCGGCGTCGGCCGCGGCACCAGAGGCTGGTTGGTCATTGCCGTCCAGAAGGACAGCAGAAACGGCACGATCAGAAAGACGGTCAACAGGATCACGGCCGGCGCGAGCATGGCCGCTTCCTGCATCAGCCGTCCCTTGTCAGGCCGGCGCGTCTTTCCGATTGACGTCGACGATGTCGATTGTTGCATGACCATGCAGTTCCTCCTCTCCAAGCCTGCCGCTCCCGCCCTGCGATGTCTGGCGAAGACCTCGCAGGGCAGCGATAGCGGTTATTGTTCGTCGCCGAACGGCGGGTATCCGTCGTTGTCCTCGATATCCTGGTCGATCTTCTCGGCGGCGGATGTCAGCGCCTCCTTGGGATCGCCGCCATTGAACACCTCGTCGACCGCTTGCATGAAGGCGGAGGTGATGGTGGGATAGGCTGGATGCGGCGGACGGCCGACGGCTGTCTTCGATGCCTGTTCGAAGGCAATCGCCATTGGACCGCCATCGGCATAGAGCGGAGATTCGGCAGCGAAGCTCTTCAAGCCGGGATAGCCGGACTGGCTTGCGACGTAGGTCCGGAACTCCTTGTCCTTCAGCAGGAAGCTGATGAACTTGGCCGCGATATCAGGATGCTTCGACGTCTTGGTGATCGCCCAGATCCAGGTGCCGTCGGGGCTTGCGCCCTTGGCGCCGAACTTGGGAAGCGGCAGCACCACGATGTTGTCCTTCATGGTCGCTGCGGCTTCGGCATAGACCCAGTGTCCGCCGAGCGCCAGTGCGGCCGGATTGCCTTCGGCGAAGAACTGGTTGGTGCCGGCCGACTGCGGCACGACCCAGCCGTTCTTGACCCATTTCTGCATCATGGCGAGTGCATCGACGCAGGCGTCGCTGTCGAGCGTTCCTTCGGATTTCCAGGCCTTGCGGTCGATCAGGTCGCAGCCTGACGATTGCAGGATCGGCCCATAGGCATAGGTGATCCATTCCGTCTTGATGCCGTAGCCGCGAAAGGTGTCGATCGGCCATTTCACGCCATCGAGCTTCGAAAGCTTCTCAAGATAGGATTCGAATTCCTCCCGCGTCCAGGCATCGTCGACTGATTTCGGGATGCGGGCGCCGATCGCTTCGAGATACTTCTTGTTGCCGTAGAGAACGACTGAGGAATCGGTCAGGCCGATCGCATAGAGATCCTTGTCGATCGGGTATGTGCCCTGCGCGATGTTGGACTCCGTCATGTCGTCGAGGAGATCCTTGTCGATCAGCGGCTTGATGGGCTGAAGATAACCCGACCAGACATAATTGGCGAGGAACGGCGCATCGAGCTCCATGACGTCGGGCAGTTGTTTGGCCATGACAGCCGCGCTGAACTTCTCGTTATAGGCGTCGTGCGGCGCGTAGATGAATTGGACATCTATATCGGGATTTGCGGCCTCGAAGCGCTCGGCCACCTTGCCATAGGCGGCGACAAAACCGGGATCGCCCTGATGCATGACCTGGATCGCGGTCTTTTCGGCCGCATGCGCCCATGTGGTTGTCAGTGCCGACGACAAGATTAGAGACCAAAGTAAACGATTACCCATTTGAATTCCTCCTCAGATGAACGGGTATAGCTCAAATTACACGGATGCCCGCTCCACCATTTGGAACGGCAGTTTCTGCACCCCGACCGGCACCCGGTCTTCGGCAAGCAGGATTTGAGCCGCCTGGCGACCCATGGCGCGGTGCGGCAGCGCCATGGTGGTGAGCGGCGGATCGAGGCGGGACGCTATTTCAACCTGATTATCGAAACTCGCGACCGCGACGTCATCTGGGATGGTCGCCCCGCATCGCCGCAATGCGGCGTAGACCTCCATGGCCACACGATCATTGCCGCATAAAATGGCGTCGGGCGGCCGCGGGCTATTGATGAGATCATGTATATGCAGGGGCACCAGACTATGGGCGCGATCGCTGTAGATTGCCTTGCTGACTGCGGGCAATACGGCAGCCCCTGCCCCGTCGGCGCCGGAATGATCGAGCGCCTGCCGGAATCCGAGTTCCCGCAGTTCGCCGGCGAGCAGGCCCGGGAGGTTGATAAAGGCGATATTGCGGCGGCCCGCGTCAAGCAGGTAGCTGGTAATCTCCATCGCTGCGCCGGTTTCATCCGGCACCAGCGATGTCACCCGGTCATTGGCCTCCCGGCAGTTGATCATGACCCCGACCGAATCGGCAAATTCGCGCGGCAGGTCGACGCTCTTGTGGTACATGGCAGCATAGGCGATGGCGCGCGGGCGAAAACGGCGCATCTCGTCGAGGATCGACGCCACGCTGCGATGGCCGCCGAGCGTCATTGCGAAGACGGCCATGTCGGCGGAGCGCACGGCGCCGTCGAGCCCCCTGATAATCTCGGTTGCGAAAGGTGACGTGATCAGGTCGTCCGCGATGAGGCCGACGAGCGGCATCCAACCCTGCCGCATGCTGCGGGCGGCGAAGTTGGTGACATAGCCGAGTTCTTCGGCGATTTCCTTGATCCGCTGCCGGGTTTTCTCCGACATGCGCGCCGAGCCGCCATGCAGCGCGCCTGATACCGTCTTGACGGAAACGCCTGCGCGGGCGGCTATGTCGCTGAGTGAAGAGGTCATGGGTCTTGCTTGGGTTATCGATTACCCAAAGCTAGCAGTGACCTTTGGAGGAGTCAAGGAAGGCGCCGACAGCAAAAACCCCGCCGGAGCGGGGTGTTTGCTCAGAAAGCCGTTCAGTTGTTATGCGCGGCGCAGGCTTCGTCCATCGGGGTAGCATTGCTCCTGCCGCCCTGCGTCTGGAGATTGTCGGAATTGTTCACCGGATCGGGGCACTTGGTTTTGTCCATTTTCATCGTGCCGCCGGTCGTAGAGCCGGTCGTGGTGGTATCAGTAGCCATCGGCTTTTTGGCTTTCATGTCGCCGCTCGCGCCACCGCCCTGATCGGCCGCATTCTTGTCGATCGTGGCGCCGGCCGGAGCCGGATTGGACTCGGCGAAGGCTGACGTTGCCATGCCGAGTGCGAGAAGCGAGGCTGCTACGAGTTTCATACGCATCCTGATATCCTCCTTGGGATGTTGCGGGGTTGGCCCCTCCACAACCTCGCCAGGACGGCATTGTTCCGGACCTGCTGACGACAAATTTCGCCGCACGCCCGGCACTGATCACGGGTCTGCATGGGAGCAAATATGGACGACGGTCTGGTGCGGGCTATTTCGTGTAAAGTGCCCGCGACCTTTCGAGATGCTTCAGGAGCGCCATCTCCGATCCATCGACGTCGTTGGCTTCGAGACGATCGACGATTTCGTCGTGTTCGGCGAGGGTGAACTTTTCCTTGCCGGTCCAGATCAGCATCTCGGTGTGATATTCCTTCAACCAGGCGAGCATGGCCTCGCTGACGGCAACGTAGATCGGGTTGCCCGAGATCTGGGCGATGCGGGTGTGGAATTCCATATCGGCATCGATGAACTCTTCGGCCCGCCCGAGGGACATGCGCTGGCGCTCGATAATGTTCCTGAGGTCGGCGATGTCACTTGCCGAGGCTCGCTGTGCGGCCTCGCGGGCCATGCCGCGCTCGAAGAAGATGCGGGCGCTCTTCAGATGCTCCAGCGAATCCGCCGATTGCGACAGCATGATCTTGGCGGTGAGATCGACCTGGCGGAAGATCGATTTTGCCGTCAGCCTCAGCACCTTCGCCCGCTCGCCATGCGAGATGCTGACGAGGCCCTTGTTGGCCAGCGACTGCATGGCCTCGCGGATCGCAGGCCGGCCGACGCCGAAGCGTTCCATCAGCGCCCGCTCCGAGGGCATTTCATCGCCGGGCTGAAGCTCGCCCGAGGTGATCATCCGCTCGAGTCGATCAAACACTTCGTCGGAAAGCTTCCGGCGGACGATTTGTTCGATTGGCTGGGTCATGAGATCTCGCTGGCTCAAAATGGTTCCTCCTAACAGTTTTCCGGGCCGAGAACAAAGCTCGCACCAAAAATTTGCACAGCCGAAGATTCCGCTTTTCAAAGATTGGAATACTCATTATACCAGATCACGAGTTGACGCCATGACAATCTAGTGGCGAGAGGAGCAACCGTCCGTCTGATGATGATAACACTAACCTACCGCATCGAAACGCCCGGCAGCGTCGAGGCGATGGCGGACAAGATCGCGAGCGACCAGTCGACCGGAACCTTCGTGCCGGTTCCCGGCGAGACCGAAGAGCTGAAAGCGCGAGTTGCCGCCCGCGTGCTGGCGGTCCGCCCGCTTGAAGAGGCGGCTCATCCGACCTGGCCCGAGGCCGCACCCGGCACGCGGCTCCACCGCGCCGACGTCGACATCGCCTTCCCGCTGGAGGCGATCGGCACGGACCTTTCGGCGCTGATGACTATCGCGATCGGCGGCGTCTATTCGATCAAGGGCATGACCGGCATCCGCATCGTCGACATGAAGCTGCCGGAGGCTTTCAAAACCGCCCATCCCGGCCCGCAATTCGGCATTGCCGGAAGCCGGCAACTGACCGGTGTCGAGAGCCGCCCGATCATCGGCACCATCGTCAAGCCAGCGCTTGGGCTGCGTCCACACGAGACGGCGGAACTCGTCGGTGAGCTAATCCAATCCGGCGTCGATTTCATCAAGGACGACGAAAAGCTGATGAGCCCGACCTATTCGCCGCTCAAGGAGCGCGTCGCCGCGATCATGCCGCGCATTCTCGATCACGAGCAGAAGACCGGCAAGAAGGTCATGTATGCCTTCGGCATCTCGCATGCCGATCCGGACGAGATGATGCGCAACCACGATATCGTCGCGGCCGCCGGCGGCAATTGCGCCGTCGTCAACATCAATTCGATCGGCTTCGGCGGCATGAGCTTCCTGCGCAAGCGCTCCAGTCTGGTGCTGCATGCGCATCGCAACGGCTGGGACGTGCTGACGCGCGATCCGGGCGCTGGCATGGATTTCAAGGTCTATCAGCAATTCTGGCGGCTGCTCGGCGTCGACCAGTTTCAGATCAACGGCATCAGGGTGAAATATTGGGAGCCGGACGACAGCTTCGTCTCTTCCTTCAAGGCCGTCAGCGCGCCGCTGTTCGATGACGCCGATCGGCCGCTTCCGGTCGCCGGCTCCGGCCAATGGGGCGGGCAGGCGCCGGAGACCTATCAGCGCACCGGTCGTACCGTCGATCTTCTCTATCTCTGCGGCGGCGGCATCGTCAGCCACCCCGGCGGCCCGGCGGCCGGCGTTCGCGCCGTGCAGCAGGCCTGGCAGGCGGCGGTCGCCGACATACCGCTTGAGACTTACGCCAAAGATCATCCGGAACTTGCCGCCTCGATCGCAAAATTCAGCGACGGTAAGGGCGCGTGACCGTCATGAGTGACTTTCTCGTCAGCTATTACGGCGATGATTTTACCGGTTCGACAGACGTCATGGAGGCACTGGCCTCGAACGGCGTCGAGACCGCACTCTTCCTCGGCCTTCCGACGCCGGAATTGCTCGCCCGTTTCAAGCATTGCCGCGCGATCGGCATCGCCGGAACGAGCCGCAGCGAAACGCCGGCATGGATGGAGCTGCATCTGGTGCCCGCCTTCGACTGGCTGCGCTCGCTCGGAGCGGCCGTCTGCCATTACAAAGTCTGCTCGACCTTCGATTCCAGCCCCGGCATCGGCAATATCGGCAAGGCGATCGAAATCGGCGGCAAGATCTTCGGGCAAGCGATCGTGCCCGTCATCGTCGGCGCGCCGCAGCTGAAGCGCTACACGGCTTTCGGCAATCTCTTCGCCGCCTATCAGGGCCGAGTCTACCGCATCGACCGCCATCCGGTGATGAGCCGCCATCCCGTTACGCCGATGGACGAGGCGGATCTTGCTGTGCATTTGTCGAAACAGACCTCGCTCCCCGTTCTCCTCGCCGATCTCGTTTCGATCACGGCTGGAGACGCCGATCTGCGCATCGACGCGCTGGCGTCGAGCCCGGAAGGCATCCTGCTCATCGACGTCGATTCCGAGGCGACGCAGGCCGCCGCTGGCCGGCAGCTCCTGCGGGTGGCCGGTCGCTCCGGCAGCTTCGTCGCCGGTTCGTCGGGGATAGAATATGCCCTGCTCGACGCCTGGCGGCGGATCGGCGTCATCGGCGAAAGCAGCACCGAGTTTCCCGATCCGGGCCCTGTCGACCGTCTCGCCGTCGTCTCGGGCAGCGTCTCGCCGACAACCGAGCGGCAGATCCGCGCCGCCGTCGAGAACGGCTTCGAGGCCATTGCGCTGGATCCGCTGGCGCTGGTTTCGGAGACCGGCGAAAGCGCAGTGGGGGCGGCGGTGCAGGTCGGCCTCGGCAAGCTCAGGGAGGGCAGGAGCGTCATTTTCTATACCGCGCTCGGTCCATCCGCCGACCGCGGCGCCGATATCGACAGGCTGCCGGGTGCGCGTCATCGCCTCGGCAATGCGCTCGGCACGATCCTGCGCAGGCTGATCGAAGCGGAGGGGCTTTCGCGCGCGATCGTCGCCGGCGGCGACACCTCAAGCCACGCGCTGCGGCAATTGAAAATCGACGCGCTGACGACGTTGCTGCCGCTTCCCCAGACGCCGGGGTCGCCGCTTTGCCTCGCCCATGGTGACCATCCCGCGACGAACGGCTTGCAGATCGCGCTCAAGGGCGGCCAGGTCGGCACCGACGGCTATTTCACGCAGATCCGCGACGGAAGGAAGAATTGATGGTCGTCTGGGTCGGCACCAGCTTCAAGATGAACAAGACGCTGGAGGAAGCGCTCGCCTTCGCGCCCCGCCTCGCCGATGCGGATCGCGGCCGCGATACCCGCGTGCAGCGCTTCGTCATTCCCTCCTTCACAACGGTGCGGGAGGTCAAGCGCGTGCTTGATGAAACCTCGGTGAAAGTCGGCGCTCAGAACATGCATTGGGAGGATGCCGGCGCCTGGACCGGCGAAGTTTCTCCCGCGATGCTGAAGGATTGCCGGCTCGATCTCGTCGAGCTTGGCCATTCCGAACGACGCGAACATTTCAGCGAGACCGACGAAACCGTGGGCCTCAAGGTCTCGGCTGCGATCCGCCATGGGCTGACACCGCTTATCTGCATCGGCGA
This sequence comes from Rhizobium aethiopicum, assembly GCF_900094625.1. GTDB lineage: Bacteria > Pseudomonadota > Alphaproteobacteria > Rhizobiales > Rhizobiaceae > Rhizobium > Rhizobium aethiopicum. The sequence continues at coordinate 234,543 of NZ_FMAJ01000005.1, forward strand.
AACCTTGCAGGAGCGCCAGGAGGGCCAGGCCGATAGCGTGCTGCGGCGGCAGGTCGAGGCGGCCCTGGCGTCGACACCGAGGCCGGCAAGGCTCCGGTCCTGCTTGCCTACGAGCCCGTCTGGGCAATCGGCGTCAACGGTATTCCGGCGACAGCCGATTACGCCTCCGAGCGGCACGGCAGGATTGCCGAGGTGGCGAAGGCCGTTCTCGGCCGCCCGGTGCCTGTTCTCTACGGCGGCAGCGTCAATCCCGACAATTGCGAGGAACTGATCGCGCAGCCTGATATCGACGGGCTGTTCATCGGCCGCTCCGCCTGGTCCGTCGAAGGCTATCTCGACATCCTCGGCCGCGTCAGCGCGGCTATCGACCGCTTATCTCCATGCCAGACGGCGAGTGAAAGGAAAATGCCATGAAGATCGCAATTGGCGCCGACAGTGCCGGCAAGCCGCTCCTGGATGTCATCGCCGCCCATCTCGCCGGCAAGGCGGACCTCGAAGTTCATGATCTCAGCCAATCCGGCTTCTATGCCGATCTTTCCCACCGCTTGGCGCAAACGATCGTCGATGGCGAACATGAGCGCGGCATCCTCTTCTGCGGCACCGGCATCGGCGTGTGCATTTCCGCGAACAAGGTGCCGGGCATCCGCGCCGCGCTGACCCACGACACCTATTCCGCCGAGCGCGCGGTCAAATCGAACAACGCCCAGATCATTACGATGGGCGCGCGCGTCATCGGCCCGGAGCTGGCGAAGTCGATCGTCGACGCCTGGCTCGCCTCGGAATTCGACCCCGCCGGCCCTTCCGCCGGCAACGTCCAAGCGATCGACCGGCTCGATGCGGAAAAACATGGGTCTTAATTGCGTAATCAGTGATATGGTGATTGACTCATCATACCAGTATATGATCATATCGAGAACTGAAAAGGTGAGGAAAACATGACCAAGATTGCTCTCTTCGGGGCCGGCGGCAAAATGGGATACCGGCTTGCCAAAAACCTCAAAGGCTCGCGCTTCGATGTGCGCCATGTCGAGGTGAGCGACGCCGGCAAGGCCCGTTTGAAGAACGATCTTGGCCTCGATTGCGTGCCGGTCGATGCCGCTCTCGACGGCGCGGACGTCGTCATTCTCGCCGTGCCGGATACGGCGATCGGCAAGGTCGCGGCGGGCATCGTCGACAAGCTTGCGACCGGCACCATGGTGGTGGCGCTCGACGCTGCGGCACCCTTTGCCGGCCACCTGCCGAAGCGTAACGACCTCACCTATTTCGTCACCCATCCCTGCCATCCGCCGATCTTCAACGACGAGACCGACATGCAAGCCAAGAAGGATCATTTCGGCGGCCTCTTCGCCAAGCAGCACATCGTCTCGGCGCTGATGCAGGGCCCGGAAAGCGCTTATGCGCTCGGCGAGGAGATTGCGAAGATCATCTGGGCGCCGGTGATGCGCTCGCACCGCGTCACGGTCGACCAACTCGCCATGCTGGAGCCCGGCCTTTCTGAAACCGTCTGCGCGTCACTGCTCGTCATCATGCGCCAGGCGATGGACGAATGCGTGGCGCGCGGCGTGCCGGAACAGGCGGCCCGCGACTTCCTGCTCGGCCATATGAACGTGCTTGGAGCTGTCATCTTCAAGGAAGTCGACGGCGTGTTCTCGGATGCCTGCAACAAGGCGATCGAGTTCGGCATCCCCGCGCTGATGCGCGACGACTGGAAGAAAGTATTCGAACCGCAGGAGATCGCCGAAAGCATCCGGCGCATCACCTGAACCGGCCCGGGGAGGCAAAGCGCTCCCCCCGTAACCGCTCCGGGGAGAACGGGGCGTCATTCACCATAGGGAGGAAAGAATGAAACTGACGCGCAGACTGACACTTGCAGCTTTTGCCGGCGCACTGGCGCTCGGCACGGCCATGCCGGCTTTTGCAGCCGATCTCATCGCCATCATCACGCCGGCGCATGACAATCCCTTCTTCAAGGCCGAAGCCGTCGGCGCCGAGGCCAAGGCGAAGGAACTCGGCTACGAGACCCTTGTCATGACGCATGACGACGACGCCAACAAGCAGTCGGAAATGATCGATACGGCGATCGGGCGCGGCGCCAAGGCGATCATCCTCGACAATGCCGGCGCGGACGCTTCCGTCGCCGCCGTCAAGAAGGCCAAGGATGCCGGCATCCCCTCCTTCCTGATCGATCGAGAAATCAACGCCACAGGGGTTGCCGTCGCCCAGATCGTCTCGAACAACTATCAGGGCGCGCAGCTCGGGGCGCAGGAATTCGTCAAGCTGATGGGCGAGAAGGGCAATTATGTCGAGCTGGTCGGCAAGGAATCCGACACCAATGCCGGTATCCGATCGCAGGGCTATCATGACGTCATCGACGATTATCCGGAGATGAAACTGGTCGCCAAGCAGTCGGCCAACTGGAGCCAGACGGAAGCCTATTCGAAGATGGAAACCATCCTTCAGGCCAATCCCGATATCAAGGGCGTCATCTCGGGCAACGACACCATGGCCATGGGCGCGATCGCCGCGCTACAGGCCGCCGGCCGCAAGGACGTGATCGTCGTCGGCTTCGACGGCTCCAACGATGTGCGCGACTCCATCAAGTCGGGCGGCATCAAGGCGACCGTCCTGCAGCCGGCTTACGCCCAGGCGCAGCTCGCGGTGGAACAGGCGGACGCTTATATCAAGAACAAGACGACGCCGAAGGAAGAGAAGCAGCTGATGGACTGCGTTCTCATCAACGCCGATAACGCCGACAAACTCGAGACCTTCGCGCTGACGAACTGATCAGCCGCGATTGGCAGAGGGTGCGTGGACCGCGCCCTCTGCAATCTGTTTTGCAAGACGCCGAGGTTCACCGGATGTTGAGAATGAAGGGCGCTCTGCTTGCTGCCGTCGTGGCGGCGGCTTTGCCCGGCTGCAAGATCATCAAGACTCCGACCGCGGAGGAGAAGGCGGCGGCAGCGGCCAAGACCGCCTTTGACCCGAATGCGAAGGTCGAGGCGATCTGGCAGCCTCAGGTCGTTCCCTATTTCGAAAAGCGCGCCGGCGAGCTGAAGGACGTCATGCCGCTCGTGGCCACGAGCCCCGATGCCGCGGGCGAGAAATACGGCAATCCCGGCAAGCAGAGCAGCTCGCCCTGGACCTATGCGGTGAAGATCACCGGCAAGGTCGTCGCAGCCGACACGGCCTCGCGTGCGGCGACACTCGACGTCGACGCGGACGGCGACGGCAAGGCGGACGCGAAAGTGCAGATCGGGCCGGCGCTGCGGGGCACGGCCCTGCGCGACACGCTCGACTTCGTCAATTTCAACGAGTTCAAGAACCAGATCGAATGGGCGCAGTTCGGCAAGGCGTTCAACGAGAAGGCCAATACCGCTTTTCTCTCCGCCGTTCCGCGCGACGGCCTTGTCGGCAAGACGGTAACGGTGATCGGCGCCTTTCCGCTGCCGAAAAGCGGCGAGCTTCCGCTCGTGACGCCTTCGGAATTGAAGGTGGCGTCATGACGGCAGCAGAGATACACGAGGACGATGTCATCCTGCGCCTCGACGACGTGTCGAAGGTCTATTCCGGCATCGTCGCCGTCAAGCGCGCCAATCTGGAGCTGCGCCGCGGCGCGGTGAACGTGCTCGTCGGCGAAAACGGCGCTGGCAAATCGACGCTGATGAAGATCATCGCCGGCGTCGAGCGCCCGACGCTCGGCCGCATCATCCTGGATGGCGAGCCCGTCTCCTTCGACAGCCCGGCCCAGGCGCAAGCGCACGGCATCGGCATGATCTTCCAGGAACTCAATCTCTTCGCCAACATGTCGGTCGCCGAAAACATCTTCGCAAGGCGCGAGATCACTCGCGGCCTGCTCGGCATCGACCACAAGGCGCAGGTCGAGAAGGCCAACGAATTTCTACGCCGTCTCGACGCCGGCATCGAGGCCGATGCGATGGTCGAGGACCTTCCGATCGGCCAGCAGCAGCTCGTGGAGATCGCCAAGGCGATGTCGCTGAATGCCCGCATCCTGATCATGGACGAGCCGACATCGGCGCTCTCGGCGGCCGAAGTCGAGATCCTGTTCAAGGTGATCGCCGAGCTGAAGGCCCAGGGCGTGGCGATCGTCTATATCTCGCACCGGCTGGAAGAGCTGATGCGAATCGGCGATTACATCACCGTGCTGCGCGATGGCCAGGTCACCGGCCATGCCATGGTGCGCGACATCGACACGCGCTGGATCGTCCGCTCGATGATCGGCTCGGATGCCAAGGATTTTGCGAAATCCGTCACCCATTCCGTCGGTGAGGAGGTCTTTCGCGCTGAAAATATCAGCCTTCCCAGGCCGACCGGTGGGCTTGCGGTCAACGATGTCTCGCTGTCGGTCAGGGCGGGCGAGATCCTCGGCATCTACGGCCTGATGGGTGCAGGGCGCAGCGAATTCTTCGAATGTGTGATCGGCCGCCATACGCACTCGACCGGCAAGGTCTTCATCGACGGCAAGGAAGTGCGCGCCCGCGATACGACGCGGCGCATCCGTCGCGGCCTCGCCCTCATTCCGGAAGACCGGCAGCGCGAAGGCCTGGTGCAGGTGCTCTCCATCGCTTCCAACCTGACGCTTGCGAGCCTTTCGCGGTTCACCCGGCTCTTTCATATCGACAGCGGCGCGGAGAAGAACGCCATCCAGGAAGCGATCCGTGATCTCTCGATCAAGGCACCGAACCCGGATTTCGAGGTCACCTCGATGTCCGGCGGCAATCAGCAGAAGGTCGTCATCGGTAAGGCGCTGATGACCAATCCGAAGGTGCTGCTGATGGACGAGCCGAGCCGCGGCATCGATGTCGGCGCCAAGGCCGACGTCTTCCGCACCATGCGCCGGCTGGCGGCAAACGGGCTCGCCATTCTGTTTTCGACTTCCGACCTCGAGGAGGTCATGGCGCTTTCCGACCGCATCGCGGTCTTGAGCAACGGCCAGCTCGTCGCCGTATTCGACAGGGACGAGGCGACGGAAGACGCCATTATCGCGGCTTCGGCCAAGGGACACGGACATCAAGGGAAACTCGCGTCATGATGGCGGCTACCTCCACCACTCTTGCGCCGAAGGGCGCCAACGGCTCCGCGCTTCTGACGCTGATGAAGCTCAGGACCTTTATCGCGCTTTTCGCCGTCATCATCTTCTTTGCGATTTTCGCGCCGAACTTCACATCGACCGCGAACATGATCCTGATGTCGAAGCATGTGGCGTTGAACGCGTTCCTGGCCATGGGCATGACCTTCGTCATCATCACCGGCGGCATCGACCTGTCAGTCGGCTCGATCGTCGGGCTCTGCGGCATGGTCGCCGGCGGGCTAATCCTCTACGGCATCGAACTGCCGATCGGCTACACCATCTATTTCAATCTCTTCGAGATCGTGCTGATCACGCTGTCGATCGGTCTCATCATCGGTCTGATCAACGGCCTGTTGATCACCAAGCTCAACGTCGCGCCCTTCATCGCCACGCTCGGCACGCTCTACGTCGCCCGCGGCCTCGCGCTGCTGTCGTCGGATGGTCAGACCTTTCCGAACCTCGTCGGCCGGCCCGAATATGCCACGACCGGTTTTGATTTCTTCGGCGCGGGACGCATTCTCGGCCTTCCGGTATCGATCTGGATACTGATCGTGCTGGCGCTTGCGGCCGCCTATGTCGCCCGCTCGACGCCGATCGGCCGTCACATTTTCGCTGTCGGCGGCAATGAACGGGCGGCGCGCATGTCCGGCATCCGGGTCAATGTCGTGAAGATCTTCGTCTACATGTTCTCCGGCCTCTGCGCTGCGATCGTCGGCGTCGTCATCTCCTCCGAGCTGATGGCGGCGCATCCGGCGACCGGCGAAAGCTTCGAGCTCAATGCGATTGCCGCGGCCGTTCTCGGCGGCACCTCGATGTCGGGCGGGCGCGGCACAATCGGCGGCACGATCATCGGCGCCTTCGTCATCGGCATCCTCTCCGACGGGCTCGTCATGATGGGCGTCTCCTCTTTCTGGCAGATGGTCATCAAGGGCCTTGTCATCATCATCGCCGTGGTCGTCGACCAGGCGCAGCGCCGCCTGCAGCAGCGCGTAACGCTGATGCAGATGGCAAAGGCAGGTTGAGATGACGGAATTGAAAGGCGCCCTGATCGGCTGCGGCTTCTTCGCCATCAACCAGATGCACGCCTGGAAGAATGTCGAGGGCGCCAAGATCGTTGCGATCTGCGACCGCGATCCGGAACGGCTCGACGTCGTCGGCGACCAGTTCGGCATCGAACGGCGCTACAGCGACGCCGAGGCGATGTTTGCCGATGGCGGCTTCGATTTTGTCGATATTGCCACGACAGTCCAGAGCCATCGCGCATTGGTGGAGATGGCCGCCCGCAACACGGTGCCGGCCATCTGCCAGAAGCCCTTCGCCAAGACGCTGGCGGATGCGAAGGCGATGGTCGAGGCCTGTCGCAATGCAGGCGTTGCCCTGATGGTGCACGAGAATTTTCGCTGGCAGACGCCGATCCAGGCGGTCCGCAAGGCGCTCGAAACAGGCGCGATCGGCACGCCCTTCTGGGGCCGCTTCTCCTTCCGTTCGGGCTACGACGTCTTCTCCGGCCAGCCCTACCTCGCCGAAGGCGAGCGCTTCATCATCGAGGATCTCGGCATCCATACGCTCGATATCGCCCGCTTTATCCTCGGCGACGTCAGCTCGCTTACGGCGCGCACGAAGCGGGTCAACCCCCGGATCAAGGGCGAGGATGTCGCAACCATTCTGCTCGATCATGAAAACGGCGCCACATCTGTGGTCGACGTCAGCTACGCCACCAAGCTCTCGAAGGAGCCGTTCCCCGAGACGCTGATCGAACTCGACGGCTCCGAAGGCACGATCCGGCTGAGCCAGGGCTACGGCCTCGAAATCGCCAATGGCAAAGGCACCACAAGACTGGACGTTTCGCCGAAGCTGCTGCCCTGGGCCTCGCGGCCCTGGCACAACATACAGGAGAGCGTCTATGCGATAGAGCAGCATTGGGTCGATCAGCTCAGGCGCGGCGCGGAGCACTCGACCTCGGGGGCCGACAATCTGAAGACCTTCGCCCTCGTCGAGGCCGCCTATGACAGCGCCGCTCAGGGGACGACGATCGATGTGAGGGCGATGCTGCGATGACGACGGATGCGTTCCAGCTCTACGGCACCCGCGCTCAGGAGAAGCCGCCGGTTCGCCTGACGGCCGGAAAGCTGACGGCCGATCTCGCCGACGGCAACCTTCGCACGATCCGCTATGACGGGATCGAGGTGCTGCGGGCCGTTTCCTACCTCGTTCGCGACCGGGACTGGGGCACTTATAGCCCCGAGATTGCCGATCTCAACATCGAACAAAACGGCGACCGTTTCGAAGTCACCTATCAGTCCCGCTGCGACGGGCCTGGCGAAGCGAAGCTCATCATCGATGTCCATATTGCGGGAGCTCAGGACCGGCTCGACTTCGAGGCCGAAGCCGTCACCGAGACCGGCTTCGAAACCAATCGATGCGGCTTCTGCATCCTGCATCCGATCGTCGGCATCGCCGGTTCGCCGGCGACGGTAGAGCATGTCGACGGCCGCACCGTCGAAACGCGTTTTCCCGATGTAATCGAGCCCTGGCAGCCGTTCAAGGAGATGCGCGCCATCACCCATGAGGTCATGCCCGGGGTTGCGGCGGAATGCCGGATGGAGGGCGATACTTTCGAAATGGAGGACCAGAGGAACTGGTCCGATGCCTCCTACAAGACCTACGTCCGGCCGCTCGCCCTGCCCTGGCCCTATCAAATTCCGGGCAGCCAGCCTGTCCGGCAGAAAACCTCGCTCATCATCAGGGATGCCGGCTCTTCCGAAAAGCGCTCCTCGGTCTTTACGCCGGGCGCGACGATCAGCCTCAAACTGGGAACGCGGACCGGCACAATGCCCGGCGTCGGCGTGATCGTGGCGCCGGAGGAGGCCGATGCGACCCTCGCGGCTGCGTCCCTGCTGTCTAAGATCGCGCCTCGCGAGCTTCTCTTCCATTTCGATCCGGATGCCGGGCACGGCGCCGAAGCGCTGAAGAGTTTTGCCGCGATCGCCGCTGTCCACAACGGCCGCTCAACGCTGGAGATCGCGCTTCCCTGCAAAGCGTCGCCTGCAAGCGAGGCGGCGGAAATCGCGCGGCAGATGCAGATCGCGGGCTTCCGGCCGGATGCGATCCTGCTCTCTCCTTCGGTCGACAGGCAATCGACGCCGCCCGGCAGCAATTGGCCGGACTGCCCTCCCCTCGAAGAGGTTTATGCAGCGGCGCGTGTCGCCTTCCCAGGCATTCGCCTCGGCGGCGGCATGCTGAGCTATTTCACCGAACTCAATCGGAAACGCGTGCCGGCAGGCGATATCGATTTCGTCAGCCACTGCACCAATCCGATCGTGCATGCGGCCGACGATCTCAGCGTCATGCAGACATTGGAAGCGCTGCCCTTCATCACCCGCTCCGTGCGCGCGATTTACGGCGATAAGCCCTATCGCATCGGCCCCTCGACGATCCCGATGCGGCAGAATCCCTATGGCAGCCGCACGATGGACAATCCCTCCGGTGGCCGCATCCCGATGGCTAATCGCGACCCGCGCCATAACGGACGCTTCGCCGAGGCTTTCGCGCTCGGCTACGCAATCCGGGTGCTGGATGCCGGTCTCGAATGCCTGACGCTTTCGGCCCTGAGCGGTCCCTTCGGCCTGATCGCGGGCCCTGATGAGCCGACCGAACAGGGCGGGCGTCGGCCACTCTTCAACGCCGTGCGCACTTTGTCTGGCTTGGCGGGCGCCTCCTGGCAGGAATGCGTCTCGTCTTCGCCCTCCGACGTTCTCGCTTTTATTGCCCTGGATGCCGCAGGCGCTAAGCTGCATATCGTCAATCTGACGGGCGAAGAGCGAAAGGTCGACTGCGGCGCATTGGGCGGACATGTGCTGCTCGCGCCCTTCGCGATAGCGGTCTTGCCGCTGGCGCATTGACCTCCGGCGCGCCAGCCGCATCTATGCAGGTCGGAGCTCGTTCAGGGAGGATCGGCGTGAAGACGAAGAAGCTTATCAATGCAGGCGCGGATGCGGTCGACGAGATGCTGCAGGGCGTACTCGCGGCGCATCCCGAGCACCTCTATGCCGCCGAAGGCATGCCGCGCGCGATCATCGCCAGAAACGGCCCGCGCAAGGGCAAAGTCGGGCTGGTGATCGGCGGCGGCTCGGGACACGAGCCGACCTTTCTCGGCTATGTCGGCAAGGGACTGGCGGATGCGGCTGCGATCGGCAATGTCTTCGCCTCGCCGCCGCCCGATCCTATCATGGCCTGCGCGAGGGCGGTCGACGGCGGCGCCGGCGTGCTGTTCATGTACGGCAATTATGCCGGCGACGTGATGAACTTCGACATGGCTGCCGAAATGCTGGCGCTTGACGAAATCGAGGTCCGCACCGTGCTTACGACCGACGATGTGGCGTCGGCCCCTTCCGATCAGGGGGAGAAGCGGCGCGGCGTGGCCGGCAATGTCTTCATCTTCAAGATCGCTGGTGCTGCCTGCGACCTGCTTTATTCCTTCGACGAAGTCGAGCGCGCCGCCCGCCACGCCAATGCGCGAACCTATACAATGGGGGTTGCGCTCTCGCCCTGTTCGCTGCCCCAGACATTGAAACCGAACTTCCAGATCGGCGAGGACGAGATGGAGATCGGCATGGGCATCCATGGCGAGCCGGGCACGGCCCGCGGTCCGCTGAAGCCTGCCGACGTCGTGACCGACGAATTGATGGACAACATTCTCCGGGAAATGAAGGCAGATCGGGGCGACCGTGTCGCCGTGCTCGTCAATTCGCTCGGTTCCACGCCGATGATGGAGCTCTACATCATGATGCGGCGCGTGAAGGCGCGGCTCGATGATGCCGGGCTCATCATCCATACTTCGCTCGTCGGCAATTACTGCACGTCGCTCGAGATGGCCGGAGCGTCCGTCACGCTCATGCATCTCGACGACGAGCTTCGGCGGTTGATCGACCATCCCTGCGATTGCGCCATGTTCAAGAGGTGATCGATGGCAATCTCCACCAAAGACCTGCAGCGCCTGTTTGTCCTGATCGCCGATGATATTGCGGCGCAACGCGACCATCTTTGCGAACTGGACGGCGTCATCGGCGACGGCGATCACGGCCTTGCCATGGATGCGGGCTGCGAGGCGGCGGCCAAGGCAGTCGGCGCGCTCGACCCCGCGCAGACTGCGCCGACAGCCGCCTTCAACGCGGCGGCAAAAGCATTCCTGAATGCGGTCGGCGCATCGTCCGGCCCGCTCTATGCCACAGCCTTCATGCGCGCCGGCGCCGCCGTCAAGGACAAGTCCGACCTCAGCGACGACGACTTCCTGCGTGCTTTTGCGGCGATGGCGCAGGGCATCCAGGAACGCGGCAAGGCCGAGCCCGGCGAGAAAACCATGGTGGACACCTGGCGGCCCGCGGCCGACGCCGCCCTCGCTCCTGCGTCCGGGACGTCCCTCTCCGAAGCTCTCGACATGGCAGAGCGGGCAGCGCACCAAGGCTCAGAAGCGACCAGGAACATGACGGCGGCCAAGGGGCGGGCATCGCGGCTGGGGGAGCGGGTGATCGGGCATATCGATCCCGGCGCTGCTTCGGCTGCGATCATCATCGCTTCGATCGCAAAATTCGCGCGGCAGCATGATGGTTAGCTCATCATACCAGTTGACATGCTAATCATTACCTGCGACAAGGGGCCCGGCTTTACAAGAGGAGGACGTAATGCTGACCCTTTCCGCGAAATTGAAGACTGCGAGGATCATCGCGATCGCCATGGCGTCTTTCGCCGCCAGGCCGGTTCTCGCCGAAGACATCACCCTCTGGACCCTCAACTTCGACAACAATGCCGCCAACACGGCGCTGAAGAAGGCGGCTTCGGATTTCGAAGCAGCAAATCCCGGAACGCATGTCGAAATCGTCCAGCGCGCCGTCGACGAGCACAAGACGGCGCTGCGCGTCGCTGCCGGCTCCGACAAAGGCCCCGACATTTACTTCAGCTGGGCGGGTCTCGGCCTCGGCGGCGAATATGTGAAGGCCGGCCTCTCGCTGCCGCTCGACAAATATTACGCCGAATACAAGTGGACCGACGAATTGCTGCCGTCGGCAGCGGCTTTCGCCGACCTCTATCCGGGCGGCAAGCACGGCGTTCCCTTCACCTTCAAGGGCGAAGCGGTCTATTACAACAAGAAGCTTTTCGAGCAGGCCGGCATCACCGAAGAGCCGAAGACCTATGACGAGCTTCTCGCCGCGGCCGAGAAGCTGAAGGCCGCCGGCATTCCCGCCTTCACCTTCGGCGGTACTGTCAACTGGCACGTCATGCGCCTGATGGACGTCATTCTCGAGACCAAGTGCGGCGCTGAAAAGCACGATGCGCTGAAGGCGATGACGCTCGACTGGACCAAGGAGCCCTGCGCGGCGGATTCCTTCGCCGAATTCGCCAAGTGGACGAAGGACTATACGCTGCAGCCCTTCATGGGCATCGACAACAAGCAGTCCTACAGCCTCTTTACCGCCGGCCGCGCGGCGATGATGCTCGAAGGCGACTGGCTGGTCAGCCAGATGAACGGCTCGGGCGCCAATCTCGACGATTACGGCATCTTCCCCTTCCCCACCAATACCGAGCGCCTCTACGGCTTCGCCGAGTACAATTACATCAGCACCAAGAGCAAGAATCCCGACATCGCCGCCAAGTTCCTCGACTATTTCCTGTCGACCAAGGTGCAGCAGGACCTGCTCGGCCAGCTGAGCTCGACCTCGGTCAACAAGAACGTCCAATATGCCAACCAGAAGCCGCTCGAAGCGGAGTGGCTTGGCATCTTCCAGAAATACGGCAAGGTCTACATGAACGGCGACCAGGCCTTCCCGCTCGACGTGACGACGGAATATTTCCGCGTCATCAATGACGTTGCCTCCGGCAATATCGAGCCGGCCGAGGCGGCCAAGCAGCTGCAGAGCTTCATCGCCAGCAGAAGCTGATTCCTCCCAGCGCCGGACGATCGCCATGTTGATCGGCCGGCACATTCTTTCGTGAGCTGGCTGCAAAAGCCGCGCCAGGAGGAAAGCATGTCACTTCGACAATCGACCCATGATCCGCGCATGCAAGCGCTCATCCTGCTCGTGCCGGCGCTGGCGATCTATGCGGTCTTCGCGCTCTATCCGATGCTGAACGTCGTGATCCTCAGCTTCCAGAAATGGAACGGGCTCGATCCCAACCGGCAATTCGTCGGCATTGCCAATTATTCGACGATCTTCACAAAGGATCCGGTCTTCTGGGTGGCTTTTCGCAATACGGTGATCTGGACCGTGATGAGCCTGATCTTCCCGCCGATGGTCGGACTGCTCCTGGCGCTCAGCCTCAACCAGAAAATCTTCGGCCGCAACGGCCTGCGCGCCATCTTCTACCTGCCCGTCATCATAGCGCCAATTGCCGTCGCCACCATGTGGAAGTGGATGTACGACCCCTTCTTCGGCCTGTTCAGCCAGCTGCTGACCTCCTGGGGAATGCAGGGTTGGATCAAGGACTGGCTCGGCAATAGGGATATCGCTCTCTATTCCGTCTTCGTCGCCTATCTCTGGCAGACGGTCGGCTTCTCGATGGTGCTGTTCCTGGCGGGCCTGCAGAATGTCTCGCAGACGCTGGTCGAGGCCGCGCGCATAGACGGCGCCGGCCGCTGGGCCGTGTTCAAGCGTGTGACGCTGCCGGCGTTGCGCCCGACGATCACCATCGTACTCGTCCTTTCCACCATCTCGTCGCTGAAAGCCTTTGATATCGTCTACGGCCTGACCGGCGGCGGCCCGGCCCAGTCCACCCAGATGCTGGCGCTCTGGGCCTTCACGCAGGCCATGCAGATCTTCGATTTCGGCCGGGGTGCGGCGATCTCCGTCGTACTGCTGCTGATCACCATGGCCGTCGTCATTCCCTATTTGAGATGGACCCAGAAGCACGAGGAGGTCGAATCGTGACAGCAGTATCGAGCGACCACGCCGCCGTGAACCTGGAAGTCCGGCCGTCGTCGATGAAGCGGGACCCCGTCCTGATTGGTCTCTGGATCGCGCTCGTCCTCGTGGCGCTCGTCTGGGTCGCGCCCTTCGTCTTCATCGTCTTCACCTCGCTGAAGTCGCCGGCTGCAGTGACGAGCACGGGCGCCTTCATGCCGCCGGCCGAGCTCGCCTTAGAAAATTACAGCGCTGCCTGGAGCCGCGGTAATTTCGCCAACTCCTTCCTGAACAGCGTGATCATCACCGTCATCAAGGTGCCGCTCGGCCTCTTCCTGTCGGCCATGGCCGCCTATGCGCTTGCCAAGATCAGGCTGAAGATCACCAAGGCGCTGCTGCTCGTCGTCGTCTTCGGCACGATGATCCCTTTCCAGGTGATGCTGGCGCCGCTCTTCACGCTGGTCAATTCCTTTGGGCTGATCGACACTTATCCCGGCGTCATCCTTCCCTACATCGCCTTCGGCGTCCCTTATCAGGTCTTCATCCTGCATGGCTTCTTCAAGAGCATTCCTAAGGAGCTCTCGGAAGCGGCGCTCATCGACGGCGCAAGCCACTTCACGATCTTCCGCAGGATCTTCATGCCGGTCTGCCTGCCGGTGCTTGCAGCATTGCTCATTCTCGATTTCGTCTCCACCTGGAACGAATTCGCCATGGCGCTGGTGCTGCTGCAGGACCAGCACATGTGGACGCTGCCGCTCGGCCTGATGTCCTTCCAGGGGCAGTTTTCCAGCAATTACGGCCAGCTCAATGCCGCGATCGTCATGACCGTGCTTCCGGCGACGATCGTCTATCTCATGTTCCAGCGCTACTTCGTCTCCGGCCTCACCTCCGGCGCCGTCAAGGGCTGATCGCGAAACCATTTTACGAGGAGAGACAGAATGTCCGAGGCAACAGTCGAAAAATGGGGTGTGTTCGAGGCTTCCTTCGAGGGGCCTGCCGGCGGCAATCCCTATCTCGACGGGGCATTCGATGCCGTCTTCACGCATAAGAGCCGCGAAGTCCGCGTGCCGGGTTTCTATGACGGCAACGGCACCTACCGCATCCGCTTCATGCCCGATAGCGAAGGCGAGTGGTCGTTCAAGACGCGCTCCAGGACTTCGGCACTCGACGGCAGGACCGGCGCACTCACTGCAATCTCGCCTTCATCAGGCAATCACGGCCCGGTGCGGGTGCGCAACAAATTCCACTTCGCCTATGCCGACGGCACTCCGTTCCTCTCCTTCGGAACGACCTGCTATGCCTGGACGCACCAGCCGCTCGAGATGCAGAAGCAGACGCTGGAGACGCTCGAGAAGGCGCGCTTCAACAAGATGCGCATGGGCGTGTTTCCCAAGGATTACCCCTACAACGTCAACGAGCCGCTGCATGCCTGCTTCGAGCGCGCAGCCGACGGGAAAGAGGATTTCGACCGCCCGAACCCGGCTGCTTTCCAGCACTTCGAAAGGCAGGTCGCCGCACTCTGCGACCTCGGCATCGAGGCCGATATCATCATCTTCCATCCCTATGACCGCTGGGGTTATGCCGACATGTCGGCGGAACAGGATTTCCGCTATGTCGAATATCTGGCCGCCCGCCTTGCCGCCTACCGGAATGTCTGGTGGTCGCTCGCCAACGAATATGACTTCCTGATCGACACCAAGCCGATGGCGCAATGGGACCGCTACTTCCACGTCCTGGAGGAAAACGATCCCTACCAGCACCTGCGCTCCATCCATAATGGCGACGTGACGGCGAATTTCGATCACCGCAAACCGTGGGTCACCCATACCTGCATTCAGAACCCCGACGTCAAGCGCACCCAGGAATGGCGCAATGCCTATGGCAAGCCCGTCATCAACGACGAGCCGGAATATGAGGGCGACATCCTGCAGTCCTGGGGCAACCTTCATGCGCAGGAGCTCGTGCATCGTTTCTGGATCACCATGGCGCGCGGCGGCTATGCCGGCCACGGCGAGACCTATTCCCATCCCGAGGATCTGATCTGGTGGGCCAAGGGCGGCGAACTGCGCGGCGAGGCATGGAAGCGCATCGGCTTCCTGCGCGACCTGCTGGAGGCCGACGTCAAGCACGGGCTGGAACCGCTCGGCGTCATCGGCGAATGGCCGTGGTCGCGCGTGTCGGGCGCGCGTGACGGCGATGGCGATTTCCGCCTGATCTATTTCGGCGAGCATCAGCCGGTCGTCTGGTCCACTGGCCTGCCGGTCGATGGCGACGATTACGACGTCGATATCATCGACACCTGGGAGATGACGATCACGCCGGCCGAGAAGGTCGCGGCACCCGTTCCGCATCCGACCCGCCACGGTTCGGTCGTGCGCGGCGGCAAGCCGGACGCCGCCTTCGGCGTAAAAATCCCGCGCAAGCCGTATCAGGCGCTGCGCGTGCGCAGGAAGCGCTAAAACAGTTGGAAGGATCGCAAATGTCTGGTTTGAGCATCAGAAACGTCAAAAAGTCCTTCGGCGCTGTCGATATCATCCACGGCGTCGACGTCGAGATCGCCGATGGCGAATTCACCATCCTCGTCGGTCCCTCGGGCTGCGGCAAATCCACATTGCTGCGCATGATCGCCGGGCTCGAGGACATTTCAGGCGGTGAGATCAGGATCGACGGGCGGGTGGTGAACAATCTGCAGCCCAAGGATCGCGACATCGCGATGGTCTTCCAGAACTACGCCCTCTATCCGCAGATGACGGTCTCCCAGAACATGGGTTTCGCGCTGGAACTCGCCGGCGCCAAGCGGCCGGAGATCGATAAAAAAGTGGGCGAGGCCGCAGCCATCCTCGGCCTGCAGCCGCTGCTCGACCGCAAGCCGGCTCAACTTTCCGGCGGCCAGCGCCAGCGCGTCGCCATGGGCCGCGCCATCGTGCGCGATCCGAAGGTCTTCCTTTTCGACGAGCCGCTTTCCAACCTCGATGCCAAGCTGCGCGTCAAGATGCGCGCCGAGATCAAGGCGCTGCATCAGCGGCTGAAGACGACGATCGTCTACGTCACTCACGATCAGATCGAAGCCATGACCATGGCTGACAAGATCGTCGTGCTGCATGGTGGCCGCGTCGAGCAGATCGGCAGCCCGCTCGAACTCTACGACAAGCCGCGCAACATCTTCGTCGCCGGTTTCCTCGGCTCGCCCGCCATGAATTTTCTCGAAGGAAGCATCGCCGATGCCGGCAGCCCGGCGCTGGCGCTGAACGGAGGGCCGCGCGTGAAGCTTTCGCGGGCTCCGGCCAGTTCGGCAAACCGGCCGGTGACACTCGGCATCCGTCCCGAGGATATCGCCTTCGGCGGCGAGACCGGCATCGATGCCGTGGTCAAGGTGGTCGAGCCGACGGGATCGGAAACCCATGTCGCCGTCGAAGTCGACGGCAGGGAACTGACCTGGGTCGTGCGCGAGCGTGTCGAGCTCGCGCCGGAACAGCGGGTGAAGCTTTCCTTCGAAACATCGAAGGTGCATTTCTTCGACCAGCAGACGCAGCAGCGTCTGAGCGCCTAATCCCGCGCCCGGCAGCCTGTCAAATTCTTCGGTCGAAGAGCACCAGGGACTGAGCATCCTTCAGGCGAAACATCTGGGCGGGCCGATTGCTCGCCCGTCGCATTTCGCCTTCGACCGGCTCCAGGAAATCGGCTTCCGCAACGCGCTTTCGAAAGGCCGATTTGTCGAGCTTGCGACCGAGAAGGCTCTCATAGACCGATTGCAGCTCGCTCAATGTGAAACGGACAGGCAGAAGGTGACCCGGCAGGCTCGAATATTCGACCTTGCTCCGGATACGGCCGAGCGCCTCCTTGAGGAGCGCCGCATGGTCGAAGGCAAGGGACAAGCCGGCGCCCTCGCCCTCGATCGGCCGCCATGCGGCATCCTCAGCCATCGCATCCTGCCCTTCGGTGACATCATCGGCCGACAGCAGCGCGATATAGACGATGCTGATGCTCCAGCCTCTCGGGTCTCGATCGGCGCTCCCCGTCGTTTGCAGCTGTTCGAG
This sequence comes from Rhizobium aethiopicum, assembly GCF_900094625.1. Lineage (GTDB taxonomy): Bacteria > Pseudomonadota > Alphaproteobacteria > Rhizobiales > Rhizobiaceae > Rhizobium > Rhizobium aethiopicum. The sequence continues at coordinate 251,564 of NZ_FMAJ01000005.1, forward strand.
ATAGGGCGTTTCAACGCCCGTCTTTTCCTTCAGCACGCGCCGCGCCGCGCCTTCCAGATCCGCATCCTCGTCGATATGGATCCAGCCGCCGGGCAAGGCCCACTCGCCGGAAAAGGGCGCGTTTGCGCGGCGCACGAGAAGCACGGACAGGCCAGCCGGCGCCAGCGAGAAGATGGCGAGGTCGACCGTCGCGATCGGTTTCAAGGCGTCATTGTCGTATGTTGTCATGATGGGAAGATAGCATGCATCGGCCTTATTGTAAATCTTCAACTAAGTTAGTTGACATTTATCACTAAGTGATGTTCTCTCCTGTTCGACACGAGCGAGGGGCTCGCGCTAGGGATAGGAAAACGGACATGTTCGGACTGCGCTTTATCAAGACGGAACCCACGCAATACGTCATCCAGTATCAGAACGGCAAGGCCGTCCGCGAGGGCGCAGGTCTTGCCTTCTGGCATTTCTCGCCTTCGAGCTCTCTCGTGCTCGTGCCGACTGCCAGCGTCAACGATCCCTTCATCTTTCCTCTGGTGACATCGGACTTCCAGGAAGTGACGGTGCAGGGGCAGATCACCTACCGCATCGCCGACCCGCGCCGCACGGCCGCACTCCTGAATTTCACCCTCGACCGTAGGGGCCACTATGTCTCGGAAGATCCGCAGAAGCTTTCGACCCGGGTGATCGACCGCGTCCAGGTCGCGATGCGCGCCGAGGTTCAGACGCTGTCGCTGAAGGAGGTTCTGGCCTCGGGCGAGGCGCTCGTCGCCGGGGTGGCGGACGCACTCAAGGTGCATCCGACGATCGAGGCGCTCGGCCTCGAAATCCTCGGCCTGTCGCTGCTCGCCGTCATGCCGAAGGCCGAGACATCAAAGGCGCTGGAAGCGCATGCCCGCGAAGCGCTGCTGCGGCAGGCCGATGAAGCGATCTATAGCAGGCGCAACGCCGCGATCGAACAGGAGCGGACGATCAAGGAAAACGAGATCGCCACCGAGATCACCCTGGAGAACAAGAGGCGGCAGGTGCGCGAAGCCCAGATGGAAGCCGAACGCGCCGTGCAGGAACGGCAGCTGCAGATCCGCCGCGAAGAAATGGCCGGCAAGATCGCGCTCGAAGAGCAGAACCGCGACTTGGTGACACTGGCGGCGACCAATGCGCGGGCCGAGGCCGACGCCCAGGCCTATGCAATGACGGCGATGATGAAATCCTTCGAGCAGGCCGATCCGAAAGTGCTGCAGGCGCTTGCCTCGGTCGGCATGCAGCCGGGCCAGCTCATGGCGCTTGCCTTCCGCGACCTCGCCGATAATGCGACGAAGATCGGCCAGTTGAACGTCTCGCCCGATCTTCTCAGGGAGATCTTGCAGCCGCAGGAGGGCAAGGACCGTGCCGGCCTCTGACGAACGTAAGATCATCCTGGTCATCAGGCCGACCCGGCTCGACGAACTCATCGCCCGCTTCAACACGGTGCAGCAGGCGCAGTTCTATGTCGAACATCTCGGCGCTGACTTCAGCGACTATCTCGCCGAGAAGAAGCGCTACGAAGCGGCGATCGCCGAGGTCGAAGCGAGCCTGCGCGCCGTCGCCCGTGTCCAGCGTCTCGAGCGCCGCTACCTCGCGAGCTTCGTCTTCGGTCCCGATGATGTCATCGTCGTGCTCGGCCAGGACGGGCTGGTGGCCAACACACTCAAATATCTCAACGGGCAGCCGGTCCTCGGCGTCAACCCCGACCCCAAGCGCTGGGACGGCCCGCTGCTGCCATTCAACCCGAAGAGCCTTCCGAAAGTGATCAGCGAGGCGCTGAAAAACAAGCGGCCGATCAAGCACGTCAGCATGGCCAGGGCGACGCTCAATACAGGCGCCGTCATCCACGCGGTCAACGACCTCTTCATCGGCCCGAAAAGCCACGTCTCGGCCCGCTATATCCTGCATGCCGCGGAGCGCGAGGAACGCCAATCCTCCAGCGGCATCATCGTTTCCACGGGCATGGGCTCGACCGGTTGGCTGAAGAGCCTCTATTCCGGCTGGCTCGGAGCCGCGAGCGCGCTCGGGATCGAACCCGCCGACCGGAAGATCGACATGTCCTTCGCCTGGGACGCGGATTATCTCCGTTACTTCGTGCGCGAACCCTTTCCCAGCCGCACCACCGGCGCCAGCATCGTCGCCGGCATCGTCTCTGAGGACCAGCCGCTCACCATCGTCTCCGAAATGCCGGAACACGGCGTCATCTTCAGCGACGGTATCGAAGCGGATTTTCTGGAGTTCAACGCCGGGACGCGGGCGGAAGTGACGCTGGCCGATCGGCAGGGGATGTTGGTGGTGTGAGGGACGGGCTAGAGATCAGGGGTCGGATGCCGGCGCAGCGCTGACGAATGAATACATCGCGCCGGGGCTTTGTCTCCGCTCAGACAAGGAGGTTCCATGAGCGATATCGCGCACAGCATCGATGAGGTTATCAAGCTCGGATTTGCGGACCTGCTGCGAGCGCACGGTTTCAGGAAGTCCGGGCGGACGTGGCATAAAGCCGATGGAGAAAACTGGCTCATCGCGAATGTCCAAGCAAGTAGTTCGAATTTCGGCGATAGGGGGCGGTTCACGATAAATCTCGGAGCCTACATGACGTCCGTTGCTGTTCTCTCTGGACAGCACGCAATCGATGGCAAACCCAAAGAATACGATTCTACCGTTCGAGAACGGCTGGGAAATCTTGCGTATGGTCAAGACCATTGGTGGATCATTGAGCCAGGAGCAAACCTAAGTGCAATATCCGCTGATCTAGTGGAGAAAATGCAGTCGGTCGGCCTGCCGTGGCTCGACGCCCACCGTGACCTGTCGAATGTTGCTGCGGCTCTCCGGGATAGTCCGTCTTTGCAATCGTTTAGCGCGGCTTGGCTGGCGGGTGACAAGGCGGAAGCGACTAGGAGGTTAGAGGCGGCGATCGCATCCAGACCCGCCGCTAAAGAGCGCTTTACTGCTTGGGCGGTCAAGAATGGGATTGCGCTCTGAACGATCTGGGTGCGAGCTACCTGGCCTATGCAGGGATTGTGTCCGAGGCTCAGTCCTGACTCATCGTCTGCGCTATGCCCAAGATATGATCGTGAATGGCAGCCGCGCTTGCTTCTGCCGTTTTTGAGGTGACATCCAAATTCAGCGTAAGCGGGTGTGGGGGAGCGAGGACCTGGGCTCGTCTGCTTTTCTCCCTCGATGCCTGCGCATCAATCGATTTCAACCGCTCCCGACGCATCGGTGTGGTAACGCGACGCGCCAACTCGCCCTCGTCGCAGAGCAATCTCACAGGCACCAGCAGCGCCTCGCGTTGTTGCGCCGCGCCGGCAATCTGCTGAAAGGTGCGAAGACTGCGTTCATCACCTTCGACGCCGGCCTGGGTGAAGATGAAGTTCGACGAGGGAGGGCCATAGGCGACGATTGCATCGAGGACGGCTTGCCGGACCCTTCCGGTATATTCCCATATTCCATTCGGGAGGGGCGTCGTTCCGTCGTCGTCGAGCAGACGCAGTATGGGGTTGTTGAACCAATGATTGTCAATGACCTTCGCAGCCAGCAGCCGGCTCAACTCTCTCGCGATCGTCAGCTTTCCGACACCAGGAAAGCCCATGAGGAGAACGAATAGCTTCATGGTAGTTTCAAGCTCCGCTGGCGTCTCGAACCCCGCAGCCTCGCGCTCACGGTTTCTGACAGGATCGTTTCCCCGGTGCGGGAAATAATATCCGGCCGCGCGATTTCGGAAAGCCCATTCGGTGTCGTCTAAGACCAACTTCGCACGGTGGCCCAGCGTCTAATCGATTTGCGTCAAAAGAAACAAGCCTTTGATTTTGTTTGAGCAACGTACATTGCGGAAGCGATAGAGCGCGTTACTTCCGCTACTTGCTGGGAACGTCGATTATGGCTGGCGACGAGATTGGTGGATAAGTGAGGAATGCGCTTGAAGCGTGTACGTGTTTCGCGCCAAGCGAAGGGCCTGCCGCAGTTGAGGCGACGGTTAGGATGGCGATCTCTTGCATCGGTAATTCCGAGGCTCATTTGCAAGAACAACCGCCACGAGATGAAGCATCGACCGTTTTTCGCAAAGTAAGTGGACGCTTCTTCCGTTCTGTCCTTCTCGAGCGGCTCGACCGCGTACTCGATCCTCCGGATGAGACGAACGCCGGTCGTCATCACCGGCTCCGACAGCCCGCCCTCTCTGCGAGCCCTGCGGCAGAATGGGCGATCATGGCGATTTCGGTTATATGCACGAAGACGCACGGCGGCGTGCTGTCGTGCCCCTGTTGGTCAGCGATGCACATGTGCTCGATCACCACGATCAGCAGGCGTGTGAGTGGCTCGGCATCGACCGGATTGCTTCAAGTCTTTCCTGGCGCTCCGTGTTGGCTGCCGGGCAGTAGTCGCCCTCATGGCGCACGGCCGATGCCGCCAGAGCGGCGGGTGCCGATGGCCTCATCGAGCGGTCGAGATTGATCTCCGTTGGCTGGCATCTCAACCTATTTCGCTGGAGTGCGCTTGGCGGTCCACCCGTCGAGGTGAGCGGTGACCCGGTTAAGATTAGGTTATCGGAAGGTGGTCCGACGTGGGGCCTGTAATCAACGCCACTAGCCGTTGCTCTGCTCCTTGTCCGCAGCCGCTGCCGAAACCAGCCCGCGTTGCGCATGCTTCATCCCATCGGGAAGCTGAAACCAATCATGCCTGGACCCCTCGTAGAAGGAAATCAGGGGCGGCGGGAATGACAGGTCGGCGAATGCGCCGACAGCGACGATGCAGAGGCCGGGATTGAAATCTCCTTCCGAGTATAGGGACGTGCCGCAGTTCGGGCAGAAGTGGAAACGCACTTTGCGCCCTTGCGCGGCGTCCCGCTCGAAAATCCTGCGATCTCCCTCGATCGTCATTTCGCGAAGATCGCACCGCTTGCGGCCATAGCGCCGGTTCTGCGCAGACAAGCGCGGCAGTGGCAGATGCTCGCCATGAGCGGACCGCCCGATGTCCTTGCGGGGAGTGATCCGCAATGGCATTGCGCAAGCCTGTTCATCCGTCACCTCGGTTGTTCCTGCTGATCTTATTCGCTGCCTCTTAGGGCGTTGCATCCGGCGTGGAAGGTGCAGGATATCGCGCCGGCACTCAAGAGGCCTCTGAACGGCATGGATGCATCTTACGCTAGGTGGGTGAAAGGAGCAGCGTCGCAGCGCGTTCTTCGAGACTCGGCCTGCGGCTGCGCACCTACTACACGGAGCCTCGAAGGGCGAGGCGGATACGCGGCGTCAAAGTGAAAGAAGCCCGGCGCGGGAGAGGGCGCCGGGCTTCGATAGTGACCGACAGCATGGGAGGAGGAGTGCTGTCTATCGGGCCAAAGCAGCTAGCAGGGCAGCGCTTCGGCTCGTTACGAGGTAGTGCCGCAATGCGGCGGATTCAAGCCAGGGGCTGTGTCGATATCGTACAGATGTTGCTGCGGGGAAGCGCGGTGGTGCGGACGTGCCTTGCCGCAGCTCCAAGGTGGGGTCGGGCGTTGTCCGCGGACAACCGGAGTGGCGTCGCTTATGGTCAACCCGCCAGCGAGGGTCCGCCAAGCTTCTTTCTGGTGACGCCAGTTGACGTGGCGCCCTGTAGCGGTGGTTTGGCGTAGCGCTCGACAGTGTCGTGGGGCGGCTCCGTTTCTGTCGAGCGCCGGTGTTCTGCGGCATCCTTTGTCGGCATGATCGGCAGGTGTTCCGTGGATCCGTTGTCCGCGGACAACGGGGTGGAGCCAATGCTTCATCCCGCCCGCCGCCCGATGCCGGGGAAGCGCCCTAGGTGGCATTCCGCTTATATGTTAATGTTCGGCATCTCGTCGTGTGAGGGGCTGATGGACAGGAAGCTTGCGGCTATCCTAGCGGCCGACGTGGTTGGATACTCGGCGCTGATGGAGCGTGACGAGACGGGGACGTTCGAGCGTCTCACCGCCATGCGCAAGGCGCTGATCGAGCCGGAAATCGCCAAGCGGCGCGGCTTTATCTTCAAGCTCATGGGCGATGGTTTGCTTGCCGAATTCGGCAGTGCCGTGGATGCTGTCGAATGCGCGGTGTCGCTACAGCGCGCGCTAAAGGAACGCAATGCGGAGGTGCCGCAGAGAGAGCGGCTGGAACTGAGGATTGGGCTCAATCTCGGTGAAGTCATCGTCGATGGCGAGGATCGCTATGGCGAGGGCGTCAACGTGTCAGCGCGTTTGCAGCAGCTCGCCGATCCCGGCGGCATCTGTATCTCCGGCAAAGTCGTGCGCGAGGTAGAAAAGACGCTTGCCTTCGGTTTTGAATCGATGGGCGAGCAGCAGGTCAAGAACATTGCCGAGCCGATCGCGGTCCATCGCCTCGTGCAGGAAGGTACTTCTCCGGAGACGCGATTGGCGAGGCCGCCTGCACTGCCGAACAAACCGTCGATAGCTGTGCTGGCTTTCCAAAATTTGAGCGGGGACACCGAACAGGAGTATTTTGCCGATGGACTGGTCGAGGATGTCATCACCAACCTTTCGAAGATTCCGAGCCTGTTCGTCATCGCGCGAAACTCCACCTTCGCCTATAAATGCAAGGCCATGGACGTCAGGCAGATCGCCAGGGAACTAGGCGTTCGCTATGTGCTGGAAGGCAGTATCCGACGGTCGGCGAACCGGCTGCGCATCGCTGCGCAATTGATAGAAGGGCGGGACGCAACCCATATCTGGGCCGACAGGTTTGAGGGCGCGGCGGAGGACATTTTCGATCTGCAGGATCAACTGACCGAACGCATCGTTGGAACGCTTGAGCCGACGATCCGGCGCGCGGAGATCGAGCGCGCGCGCCGCAAACGGCCAGGCAGCCTGGATGCCTATGATTTTTTCCTCCGCGCCTTGCCATACAGCTATGCCAATACGCCTGCGGCTACCGGTGAAGCCCTGCGCTTGCTGAACGAGGCCCTGCGTCTCGATCCCGATTATGCCTGCGCACATGGCTATGCCGCCTGGGGATACGAGCAGCGTTTCCTGCGTGGCGGCTTCCATCCCGAGGATAGAGCCGCTGCGCTCAGGCACGCGCACGCGGCACTCGCAACCGGCGGGGAGGATCCTCAGGCGCTCTGCCTGGGAGCTTTCGTCCACGCCACGATGACCCATGGTTATGAGCGCTCGATCAATGCGCTTGACAGGGCGCTGATGCTGGACGGCAATTCGTCGCTCGCTTACGGGCTAAGCGCGATGGTGCACATGTTCAACGAAACCTATGACCAGTCGCGCGACCACGCATTCAAGGCCCTTCGGCTGAGCCCGCTCGATCCCATGAACTACCATTCCTATCTCGCATTGGCCTGGGTCAGCCTGTTTACCTCGCGGTTTGAGGACGCGGTAAAGTATTCAGCGCTCGGTATCCAGGTGAACCCCGGGTTCAGCATTCTCCATGCCAGCCTTGTGGCGAGCCACGCCAATCTCGGTCGGCTGGAGGCCGCTCGAGCCGCTGCCGGGCGACTTCTGGAGGTCGCGCCGGGATGGACGATCGGCGAGTTTGTACGAATGGATGTGGTGCGGCCTCAACTGATGGATGGGCTGGCGTCGGCATTGCGCAAGGCCGGACTTCCGGAATAGGATCGGCTTTCATCATCGCGCTCGCTCCGCTGTCGCCGGTGTCGGCTCGCGTTCGCCTATGGTTTCGACAGCCAATCGGTTCCAAAATCGCGATTTCAAAGCGATTTCGAGGCGCTAATTGCCGCTCTCGCGCCGCAGGGATGCCATGCGGCGCCAATACCTGAAATCGCATCGGCGCCGATGTAACGAAACCAAACGCCGCGTTCGCTTCCGTAAGTGGGCCGATAACCAATGAAATCAGCTATGTATAGTTTGACAAGCCGGGTCGAATTCCAGCACTCGCAGTGCTCGGAGCAGCAGCAGCTCCTCCCTCACCAGAAATCTCCGCAAGAAAGCAACAACTTGCATCCTTTAGCGGCACCCGGCGTTATCCACGAAGCAAATCGGAGGATAGGGTAATGGCTGATGGGCTCCACCTCAAGAGACATCCCCTCGCCGCGGCGATGATGGCCGCCGCGGTTGGAGCATTCGTGTTTATGCAGGCAAGACACCGTGGTTCGCTGGCTCCGCCTGCTGCAGTTGCCCAGGCCGGTGACGATCATGGGCGCAGCGCAGCCACGCCGGAAGCCATTCCGATGAGGGGCCTTCGCGATGTGTTCTGGCGCGTGTTCCATGAAGTATGGGATGACCGGGTTACGCTGATTGCCGCGGGCGTGACTTTCTATCTGCTCCTGGCACTATTTCCGGCGCTTGCGGCCCTTGTCTCGCTTTATGGCCTTGTTGCCGATCCCGTCACCATCTCCGAACATCTGCGCGAGCTGGCCGTCCTCCTGCCGCCCGGGGCCTTCGATCTTCTTGCCGACCAGATCAAGGCTCTCGTCGAAAACCGCGAGAGCACGCTTGGCATTACCTTTTTCGTCGGTCTCGCCATCGCGCTCTGGAGCACCCATAGCGGCACGCTGGCGATTTTCGATGCGATGAACGTCGCCTATGAGGAGAGGGAGAAGCGGAGCTTCGTGCGGCTCAATCTGATCGGCCTCTGCTTCACCCTATGCGCGATGGTCTTTGCGGTCCTCATGGTGGCGCTCGTCGGCGTGATGCCGGTCGTGCTCTCCTTTCTCTGGCTCGATCAGTTCAAGGAGCAGATGGCGCTTCTCCTGAGATGGCCTGTGCTTCTCTTCGTCGTCGCGGTGGCCGTGACCTTGGTCTATCGTTTCGGCCCGAGCCGCGAGCCCGCCAGGATCCGGTGGATGACATGGGGCGCGGGGCTGACTGCGGTCGCCTGGGCCGTCATGTCGCTCGGCTTCTCCTTCTATCTCGAGCATTTCGCCAATTACAACGCGACCTACGGCACGCTCGGCGCGCTGATCGGCTTCCTCATCTGGATCTGGCTTTCCGTCGTCATCCTCATCGTCGGTGCGGAGCTCAATGCCGAGCTGGAGCATCAGACCGCGCGGGACACGACGACGGGACACCCGCTGCCGATGGGCGCGCGCGGCGCCTATGTCGCCGACACTTTGGGCGAGACCGCGCACTGAGCGTCCGGGCATGGTGCCGAAAGCTGTGAGCGGTTTTCGGACGGCATCATGCTCCACTCTTCAATCGAGCAGTCTCGGTGACTGCTCCCCGATTTGATGTATCCTACCCTTCGGCAGGTTCGACAGAGGAGACGATCATGACCGCCCCGCATCCTTCCAAAACCCATATCGGCAATCATGCGCTGCATCCCGAAACGCAGATGCTGAATTACGGCTACGATCCCGAACTTTCGGAAGGGGCGGTCAAGCCGCCGGTGTTCCTGACCTCAACCTTCGTCTTCAATTCCGCCGAGGATGGCAGGGATTTCTTCGACTACGTCTCGGGCCGTCGTGAGCCGCCGGCGGGTAAGGGCGCCGGCCTCGTCTATTCGCGCTTCAATCATCCGAATAGCGAGATTGTCGAGGACAGGCTTGCCGTCTATGAGCGGACGGAAAGCGGCGCGCTGTTTTCCTCAGGCATGGCGGCGATCGCCACCACCCTGTTTGCCTTCGTCCGGCCGGGGGATGCGATCCTGCACTCGCAGCCGCTCTATGGCGGCACGGAAACCTTGCTGGCGAAGACATTCCTCAATTTCGGTGTCGCCGCGGTCGGCTTTGCCGATGGCGTCAGCGAGGCATCGGTGCAGAAGGCGGCGGATGAGGCGGTCGGCAAGGGCCGCGTTTCGGTCATCCTCATCGAGACACCCGCCAACCCGACCAACAGCCTGGTCGACGTCGCGATGATCCGGCGTGTGGCCGATGCGATCGGCGCAAGGCAGGGGCATGTGCCGATCGTCGTCTGCGACAATACGCTTCTCGGGCCGGTCTTCCAGCGGCCGATCGAGCATGGCGCCGATATCTCGCTCTACTCGCTGACCAAATATGTCGGCGGCCATTCCGATCTGATCGCCGGCGCCGTCCTCGGGCGTAAGGCTGTCATCAAGCAGGTCAAGGCGCTGCGCGGGGCGATCGGCACGCAGCTCGATCCGCATTCATGCTGGATGCTCGGCCGGTCGCTGGAAACGCTGCAGCTGCGCATGGAGCGGGCCAACAGCAATGCGCGCGCCGTCGCCGATTTCCTGCGCGATCACCCGAAGGTAGAGACGGTCCACTATCTCCCCTACCACGATCCGGACTCGCCGTCGGGCCGCACCTTCGCCGCGCAATGCACCGGCGCCGGTTCGACCTTTTCTTTCGATATCCGCGGCGGCCAGCCGGCCTCCTTCAAATTCCTGAACGCGCTGCAGGTCTTCAAGCTCGCCGTCAGCCTTGGCGGCACGGAGTCGCTCGCAAGCCATCCCGCCGCCATGACGCATTCCGGCGTGCCAGCCGATGTCAGGGAGCGCATCGGCGTGCTGGAATCAACAATCCGCCTGTCGATCGGCATCGAGCATCCGGATGATCTCATCGCCGATCTGGAACTGGCGCTGCAGGCGGTTTGACGCGGCAGCGCAACCGATGCCCGGCGGCGCCGGGCATCGGGCGTGAGGTCATTTGTCGTCGATCGTCAGTTCCGTCTCGGTCGTATCCAGCACGAAGACTGCCAGCAGGCGCGCCGGTTCGGTCGTGCTGGCGTTTGCGCTGACGCTGTGGTGATCGCCGGGGAATTCGGCGAAGCTTTCTCCGGCTTTGTAGGTCTTCACCGGGCCGTCGTTGACAGCGCTGCGGATCGAACCTTCGAGAACGGTGGCATAGATGAAGGCCGAATCCGGATGGGTATGGCCGGGTGACATGCCGCCGGGCTGATATTCCACCAGCACGCCCTTCATGCTCTTGCCGGGAACATTGGGAAGCTTCTGGTCGAAAACGACGGTTACCTTGGCTTTTTCGCCTCCGGCGTGAACCTGAGTGCCGGCGGCAAGGACGAAGGCGAAGGCCGCCGCCGAGATCAATTTCCTGAGCATATCTGGTCTCCTCGGATGATAAGAATGGTTCGACAGGTGCCTCGCTATCAGGCGCTCTTCTTCTGGGGCGGCTGCTGGCTCAGCCAGTCGTCGAAGCGGATCTTGCCAAGCCGCGCTTTGGCGCCGGCCACGAGCGAAGTGTCGTCGAGCTCGACGCCGAAGTAGCGGGCGTGCGGATCGGCGGTCACCTGGCGGGGATCGTGCGTCGCCTTGAAGAGGCGCGTGACGATATCGGTCAGGCGGATCTTCTCCGGGCCGCCGATCTCGATCGTGCCGTTCACAGGGGCTGCGAGCGCCACCTCCGCCATGACATCGGCGACGTCGTCCGAGGCGATTGGCTGCAGATAGGCCGGCGACAGACGCACGGTCTGGCCAACCGTATTCGACTGGGCGATACCGGCCATGAACTCATGAAACTGGGTGGAGTGGACGATGGTGTAGGGAATGCCGGAGCCCTTGATCAGCTGCTCCTGGGCCATCTTGGCGCGCATGTAGCCGCTGCCCTGCAGCCGCTCCATGCCGACGATCGACAGCGCGATGTGGTGCTTCACGCCGGCCCCCGCCTTGAGCAGGTTGCGGCCCGAGGTCTGGAAGAATTCGAGAACGGCCTTGTCTTCAAAGGAGGGCGAGTTGGCGAGGTCGATCACGACCTCAGCGCCGGCGAGCGCTTCTGCGACACCTTTGCCGGTGATCGTATCGACGCCCGAATTCGGCGAGGCCGCCAGAACGTCATGCCCTTTCTTGCGCAATCTCTCCACGGTCTTCGAGCCGATGAGCCCGGTGCCGCCGATGACGACGATCTTCATGGTAATCTCCCTTGTCCTTTACGAGGAATATCCTCTGTTGACTTGCCTGAATGAAGGCGAGCAGCAATTGCTCGGAGTGCCGAAACCGCGTGCCTCACGACGGTAAGCGGCTTCATCGGCCGGAACCGATCGACAGCAGAATGCGCCGGATCGCGGGCCCGAACCATTCTCTCTCGGTCGCTGTCGACCTATGCCAAGGCAGTAGGGCGGCTAGTCGTGTGATCGAAGGGTCTTGCGATATTGGAGGGGATTTTGCGCTGGTGTCGCCCCTCATCCGGCTGCCGCCACCTTCTCCCCGCAGGCGGGGCGAAGGGACATGCCGCGACCTCTCGGTTCCCACCGGCCCTTCGCATGGCACGTTCCTTCCCCGTTCAAACGGGGAGAGGGTTAGGGGAGAGGGCCAGCCAATGGCGCGAACCAGAACAACGTGCCTCAGGCGGAGAGTCTTTCAAGAAAGCCTGACCGCTTCGAACAGCGCCGTCAGTCCTATACCGCCGCCGATGCCGATCATGGCCAGGCCCGTCGCGCAGGGCGACCAGCCGTCCCCACGCACCAGTTGGCTATATAGCCGGCTAACGAGAATCGCGCCGGAGGCTCCAAACGGATGACCGAGGGCCAGTGCGCCGCCCTCCTTGTTGACCGCGTCGGCTGATATGTCCAGCTGATCGAGCGAAGCCAGGACCTGTGCGGCGAAAGCCTCGTTGAATTCGATGGCCTCGATCTTCGAAAGCGAGAGGCCTGGCTGGCGCTGCAGGAGCTTGCCGGTCGAGGCGACCGGGCCGATGCCGAGCAAGTTGGGGTCGACGCCGGCGGCAGCGCTGTCGATGAAGGCGAGGCCTTTTTCGATGCCAAGGCTTCTGGCCAAACCGCGGCTCATGACGAGCATCAAGCAGGCGCCGTCATTCACAGGGCAGGCATTACCTGCTGTCACCGAACCGTCGGCCAGGAAGACGGGCTTCAGGTTGGCGAGCGCCTCGAGCGAGGTGGTCGGGCGCGGGCATTCATCCCGCTCCACTAGCCCGTGGCCGTTGGTGATGTCGACGATCTCGGGCCGGAAGCGGCCGGCTTCGGCGGCTGCAACGGCGAGCCTGTGACTGCGCAGGGCAAATTCATCCTGCCGCTGGCGGGAGATGCCGAATTGGCGCGCGACGTTTTCGGCCGCAATGCCCATCTCGGGATCGCCGATCGCCTCAGGAGAAAACCGCGCGCGTCCATAAAAGCGCGGCACGGCGCCATTGGATATCGGCCTTTCCACACGCCATGGCGCGGTGCTGACGCTCTCGACGCCGCCGGCGAGGAAACAGACTCCCGCCTTCGCCTGGATAAATCGGGCGGCCATGATGATTGCTTCCAGGCCCGAGCCGCACTGCCGGTCGACGGCGACACCGGGAACCGCCATGGGCAGGCCCGCATGGAGCGCCGCCAGCCGGCCGATATTGCCGCCGCCGCCCGCGGCATTGCCGACCAGCACATCGTCGATGGTGTCAGGCGCAATTCCCGTTTCCGCGAGGATCCGGCGGATGATCGGGGTAAGCAGGTCTTCAGCCGCAACCGTCGAAAGCGAGCCGAAGGCCCGGCCGATCGGCGTGCGGTAGGCGGCGACCACGACCGGCTGCCAATCCTCGTCAGGCTGATAGGCGTAGGACAATACCATCTCCTGAAATCACCGATGCCTCTACCTGCCCGCGCGCAATCTTGCCGCTGCTCGTCAGCGGCCAGGGGCCGATGTGGTAGAACTGCCTGGGGATCTTGAACCTTGGAAGCCTGCCCGCGCAATGCTCTGCCAGCATTTTCGCGTCCATCGCCTCGCCCGAGACGACGGCGACGATCCTTTGGCCGTAATAGGCATCCGGCAGTCCGAAGACGACGGCGTCCTCGACGCCGGGGCAGGTTTTGAGGGTGCTCTCGACTTCGGCGGGATAGACGTTGTTGCCGCCCGATATCATCATGCCGCCCGCCCGGCCGATTACCCGCAGCATGCCGTTTTCATCGATCTCGCCGAGATCGCCGACCGTCGCACCCGCCGGGGTGGCCCTAAACGCCTGGCCATCGTCGCCCCAGAGATAGCCGTCGGCGATCAGGTCGCTGTTGACGAAGATGGTGCCGGGCACATCGGTGCCGACATCGTTTTCCTCGGGGTCGCGGATGGAAATCTCGACGCCGGGATAGGCTTGCCCGACCCGGTCGATCGGAAAATCGGTCGCACTGCCCACGAGCGTCGAGACCGTCATGAAACCCATCTCGGAGGCGCCGTAATATTCCCGGATGCGCGCCTTTGGGAAAAGGCGGCGCATGGATTCGACCTCGTTGAAGTTCAGCTTGGCGCCGGCGGTCAGCACGTCGCGCAAGGACGCCATCGGCTCGCCCGCCCATGCCCGGGCGATGCCCGCTATATGGGTCGGCACGGCAACCAGCCGTTCGATCCCGGAAGAGAGAATGCGCGCGACCGCGCCGGCATCCCATTTCCCAACTGAATGGAAGGTTGCCCCGGCATCGAGCGCCTCGACGAGTGCGTAAAGCGCAAGCCCATGCGCCAGCGCTCCCGGGCACAGGGTCGAGGGCGCGTCCTGGAGTTCGAAAACGAGACGTCCCCGGTCGAGGCTCCGGCGCCATTGCTCGCGCGAGCGATAATAGGCCTTCGGCTCGGCTGTTGTGCCCGAGGTGAAGCCGATCAGGAAGATGCCCTCGGCATCGACCGGCAAGTCGTCCGGTTCTGCCGCGAGGTCGAAGGACTCGGCGCCGGCAACGATGACGGGGATGCCAAGCCTGCGGCCGATTTCGGCACTCGGGCTCGAAACATCGTCAACGACGAGCACGTCAGGTGTCAGGCGCTCGACGATGCGCTCGATCCTCGTTTCCGGCATCATCGGGTCGATCACCGCTGAGGCATTCGGGAGCGCGGTGGCGGCGACGAAATATTCGGCAAAGCCGATGTGGTTGCCGAGGCTCAAGGCGACCAGCTTCTCGACGCCCGGCAGATCGAGCGAGCGGCGGTTCGAGCCCGGAAGCTCCTGGAGAAAGCGACAGATCGCGCTCGAGCGGGAATAAAGTTCGCCGTAGCTCAGGCAGTGGCCGTCGAGCACGACCGCCGGCCTTTCCGGTCTCTCCAAGGCATGTCTGAGAAGCTCCGCGTGGATCGGCATGGCTCAGCCCTGCGACAAGGCGGCTCTGGTCGCCTCGGGCATCGGCGTCGGGCGGCTGTCGGAAAGGCCGACGCAGATCCAGACGAGGCCGGCCGAGGCGCAATGGGCGCCGTCGCGCTGGCGATAGAGCTCGATCGTAAAGGAGAGGCTCGACCGCCCGATCTTCTCGACCTTGACCGTCGCCTCGATGATATCGTCGACATCGATCGGGTTGTGAAAGGTGATCTCCGCCTTCTTCACGTGATAGGCAACGCCTGAAGTGGTGTGGCGGAAGTGGCTGAGGATCTCCCGATGGCGCAGGAACTCGACGACCGCATCCTCGCAATAATCGAGATAAACCGAGTTGTGGACATGACCATAAATGTCGATGTCTCGCATCGAGACCCGGAACGATGCTAAAGGCCTGTCGTCAACGCTCATTCGATCACCGAAATTTCGACGGCGTGTTCTAACCGACTGTGTGGGGGATGCAAATGCAATATCAGGCGGTCGTGCGAAAATTCGGGCCGGCCGAGGAGGTCGTCGAGATTGAACGGGCCGAACTGGCACCGCTACGGCGCGACCAGGTTCGTGTCCGCCTGCTGGCGCGCTCGATCAATCCCTCCGACATCATCACCATTTCAGGCGCCTATGCCGGCCGTACGACGCTGCCCTTCATCCCCGGCTTCGAAGCTTTCGGAGTGGTCGAAGCGTGCGGCGAAGAGGTGCACGGACTTGTGCCGGGGACGCGCGTGCTGCCGGTGCGCAGCGCCGGCGGCTGGCAGGAATTCAAGGACACCGATCCGAGCTGGTGCCTTCGCGTGCCCGACGCGCTTTCCGACTTCGAAGCAGCGACCAGCTACGTCAACCCGATGACGGCCTGGCTGATGCTGCACAAGAAGATGGGGCTGAGACCCGGCATGCGCATTGCCATCAACGCCGCCGCCTCTTCGATCGGGTCCATCCTGATCGGCATGGCGAATGCCGCCGGCGTCGAACCGGTCGCAATCGTCCGCAGCGAAGAATCCCTCGCACGTCTCGGCGGTCGGCTCGAGGCCGTCATCGTAGACAAAGCGGACGGCGACCTCGCCACCGGCCTCGCCGGCCGGCACGGGCTCGACGCGGTGCTCGACTGCGTCGGTGGCGCACGCGCCTTGACCCTTGCCGACGCGCTGAGGCCAGGCGGGCATTTCCTGCATTACGGCCTGCTGTCGGGAGAGAGCATTCCGCCTTCATTCTGGGCCTCCCATCCCAACATTGCCTTTTCCTACTGCCACCTACGGGAATGGGTTCATTCCGAAACGATGGGCGAGGTCCAGCGCGCGTATGCCCAGGTCGCCGCGCAGATCGCTTCGAAGGTCATCGCGACCGAGGTGCGAGAGGTGTTTCCGCTGGAAAAAATCGGCGAGGCGCTACGCGCCGCCCTGCCCTTCCGGACGGGGGGCAAGGTGTTGCTGGCGTGAGGGGCAAGAGCGACATTCTCCAACACTCCTCATCCTGCGGCGCGCAAGCCGCGGGCCGAGTCTCGAAGGACGCCCTCCTTGCATTCATCAAGTGTCGGCGCACCCACCTCGTCCTTCGAGGGCCCTGGCGGGGCTCCTCAGTATGAGGCTCTTGAGGGCGAGATTTTTTCTTTGTCGCGGCCTGCCGTTTGGCACCTCCCGGGCTTGGCAGATCAGAGGGGTGCTGCACGGCATGCCTATCCACCTGCTTGAGGCGCGCTGGCAAGCCCCAATGGATAGGCATCTCGCAGCTAGCCGCTTTCATGCCGCTGCCGCGCACTCATGATTTCCGAATGGTTCCGCTCCGCCCAGCCGATCAGCGCTTTCATCGGGATCAGAAATGAGCGCCCCATCTCCGTCAGCTCATACTCCACCCGTGGCGGAACCTCGGGATAGACGGTGCGGCTGATGAAGCCGTCTTGCTCCAGATGGCGCAATGTCTTGGAGAGCATCTGTTTGGAGATGTCGCCGATCTCGCGCAGCAGCTCGTTGAAGCGCTTCTTCTCGTCTTCCAGAGCTTCGAGGGTGAGGAGGCTCCATTGATCGCCGATGCGATCGAGCACGCCTCTGATCGGGCAGCCGGCTCCCGGCTGTAGTTTCGGCTCGTCCGTTTCTTCAGGCATGCCCTCTCCTTGGTCATCGCAGACTGAACTTGCCACCAAAACCTGCCTTCTTGCCGGGGATGGCGAGGTTTCATAGACCAGCTCGTACAGTCTGTTTTCTAGACTAGATCGCTGATCCATACCAAGGAGCTTGATGCATGAGATTTCAATCGCTTTTCGCACTCGCCATTCTGGCAGGCATTGTCGCGCCGTCGGGCGCCTTTGCTGAACCGGCCACCCGCGACTTGAAGGTAGAGGAAGCTAACCGGAAGCTGGTGGTGGAATTCTACGACAAGTTCTTCAACAAGCACGATATTGCGGCGGCCTCGGTCATCGCGGAGGATTACCGGCAGCACAATCCGCAGGTTCCCGACGGCAAAAAGCCGCTTATTTCCTTCTTCACGGGCTTCTTCAAGGACAATGCCCAGTCGAAGGCGGAGATCGTCCGAAGCGCCGCCGATGGCGATCTCGTCTGGCTGCATGTGCACGCGACGAACGGCGCCGACGACCGCGGCCAAGCAATCGTCGATATTTTCCGCGTCAAGGACGGCAAGATCGTCGAGCATTGGGATGTCATCCAGGCCGTTCCGCAAGAGGCGGCCAACAAGAACACGATGTTCTGAATTCGACCGGGGCCGGCTTGCAACCGCGCGAATATGCGGTCTTGCACTGGAGATTTGTGGGAGCGCCGGCCCACCGCCATGGGTCGGAACGTGCCGCATCCTGCGGCCGTGCATAGTTGGCGCACTCGTCTGGTTATGTTATCGGGCACCTGAAAAATTGAAAAACAAGTGCACCCAAGCCAAGTCGGCCAAGCCGCCAAGTTGCTTCGGGAAACGGGACGACTTTCCATGATAGCCAGCAACCGCATCGTCCTCTCCAGCGACCACGCCGCCATTCAGCTCCGGCAGGCCATTGCCACTCATATTGCGGAGCGAGGCTGGGTGGCGGTCGATATCGGACCGACTGCGCCGGAGAGCACGCACTATCCCAAGCACGGCGAAGCGGCGGCGCGGCTCGTCGCCTCCGGGGATTGCCGGTTCGGCATCATTCTGTGCGGCACCGGCCAGGGCATCATGATGGCGGCGAACAAGGTCAAGGGCATCCGTTGCGGCGTCTGCGCCGACACCTTCTCAGCCCGCATGATCCGCGAGCACAATGATGCGAACATGCTGTCGATTGGCGTGCGCGTCGTGGGCGAAGGGCTGGCGTTCGATATCGTGGATGCGTTCCTGACCGCTCGTTTCGAAGGCGGTCGGCATGCAACGCGGGTTGAGATGATCGAGGCGCTGGAGGGGTAGCGGCGTTGTTTTCGTGCGGTACGCCTTAGGCAGCGGCAGCCGCGTCTTCCCATAAATTTTCTACAGTCTGGCAGCTTTCTTCTCGGGCGAAAGTGCAGCCGGCATCTGCCATAATGCTGCGCAAAATCAGCTATCGGAGGTTTCAATGTCTGAAGGAAAAGTAGCTCTCATCACCGCAGGCGGGTCCGGCATGGGGGCAGCGGCTGCCCGGAAGCTGGCTGCGGACGGCTACCGCATCGCCGTTCTTTCCTCCTCCGGCAAGGGAGAGGCGCTGGCAAAGGAGCTCGGCGGTGTTGGCGTCACCGGCTCGAACCAGTCGAACGACGACGTCAAGCGCCTCGTCGATCTTGCGATGGAGACATGGGGTCGGATCGATGCGCTGGTCAACTCCGCCGGCCACGGCCCGCGCGCGCCGATCCTCGAAATTTCGGACGAGGACTGGCACAAGGGCATGGAGGTCTATTTCCTGAGCGCGGTGCGGCCGATCCGCCTCGTGACGCCAATCATGGAAGCGCAGGGCGGCGGCGCGATCGTCAATATCTCGACGGCATGGGCCTTCGAACCGTCGCCGATGTTCCCAACCTCGGCGGTCTTCAGAGCAGGACTGGCGAGCTTCACCAAGATCTTCGCCGACACCTATGCGGCCAAGAACATCCGCCTGAACAACGTCCTGCCCGGCTGGATCGACAGCCTGCCCGCCACCGAAGAGCGGCGCGACACCGTTCCGATGCGCCGCTACGGCACGAGCGACGAAATCGCAGCCACCATCGCTTTTCTCTTGTCGGAGGGGGCCGGCTACATCACCGGCCAAAACATCCGCGTCGACGGCGGCATTGCCCGTTCGGTCTGAGACAGACTGCGGTGAAGCTGTCAGATATCGACGCCCCGGCTTGGACGGAACTCGAAAGGGCTGCGGTGAATCCGCAGTCGGGTTTCCGCTATGTGAACCTCTGCTCGGTCGACCCGCAGGGCAGGCCGCAAGCACGCACGGTCGTGTTGCGTACGGCCGACAGAGCGACGCGGAGCCTCGAATTTCACACCGATACACGAAGCCCGAAATGGAGAGAACTCTTGGCGAATCCTCAGGTCACAGTACTCTGCTTTAGCCCGATCGGCCGGCTCCAGCTTCGGCTTCGGGGAACGATCGAGCGTCATGGCCCCGAGAGCGAACGTGCCGATACCGCCTGGAACAGGCTGCCCAGCCGGACCCGGGTCACCTATGCGGGCGGTCCGCCCGGAGACGAGTGCGCTTTCGAAATTGTTGAGACGGAACCTCTCGACGAAACGAAAGGAAAGGCGCGCTTCGGCGTTCTGAGTTTTCGCGCCCGGACGCTGGACTGGTTTGAGTTGAGGCAGCAGGACAATCGAAGAGCCTTGTTCGGCTATGACGAGACCGGCTCTCTCTCCTCTTGCCGCTGGATCAATCCTTGAGGACAAGAGGTGACGCTAAGTCCATGACCTGGTGCGTCTGTTCTGAGAGTTCGCTCGCTTGTACGAAGACCCGAGAAGGGACGCCCAACATGGACAAGGGCTTTGACGGCCGAGCGAAATCGGGAGTAGCATCCGCTTGGCAGTGGCCGCCGACACGGCTACCCGGGAGACGCGATGACAAAGCACAGACCTTTTCGCCTGATGTTCGCGGCGCTGGCCTTTGGCTCCGCTTGGCCGATTTCCGGTGCCTTCGCCGCAGCGCAGCCCATCTTCTGGAGCGCGTTGCGGCCGGCTGATCAGGCCAAAGCGATTGTGCCCCCGTCGGGCACAACCGTCAGCGGCCTGCTGGGCGAAACGCTTGCCTGGCATGATGAAGCTCTTCCGGTCGAATTGACGGGTTTCGTTCTGCCGATCGACCGGGACGGCGATCTCGTCTACGAGTTCATGCTCGTCCCCTGGGCCGGAGCCTGCAGCCACATGCCCTCCCCGCCGCCCAACCAGTTGGTGCGTGTCGTTCCGCAAGAGCCTTTGCACCTCGCACGGATGTACGAGACCGTCACCGTGACCGGGACCCTGCGGCCTGGCCTGGACCAGGCGCAATTTTTTATGATCGACGGTGTGCGCGTCCTTACCTATGGCTACAGTATGAGCCACGCCAAAGTGGCGAAAGCGACGGCGACAGTCGATCCTGATCTGCTGTCGCTCTCGCCCTTCGGCGTTCTGCCCCGCTAGCGGGAGCGCCGAGACGCTTCGTCGCGGTGGGCGTCATTGCGGAAGGCTCTCGTCAGCGACGTTTTCGTCACACAAGCGCGAACCCAGCCTGAGCATTGTGAGCGGCCCTGAAGGGCGAGGTGGATGCGGCGCGTTGCGCGTCATGCCCGCGGGCTGCGCTCGTTAGGGTGATGCCGTCGTGCGGCACAGTGGTAGTGCTGGGGCCGTTCGATGATGTCGCCTGAGCTCTGGCGATGCACCCAAAAGAAAAAACCGGGCGCAGCTGTAACTGCGCCCGGCCAAAACTGCGGCCGATCAGACGAGGTCGAAGCGGTCGGCGTTCATGACCTTGTTCCAGGCGGCGATGAAGTCCTTGACGAACTTCTGCTTGGCGTCGGCCTGACCATAGACTTCGGCGAAGGCGCGCAGCTGCGAGTGCGAGCCGAAGATCAGGTCGACGCGGGTGCCGGTCCACTTGGCGGCGCCCGTCTTGCGGTCGCGGCCTTCATAGACGCCGTCCTTGCCGGCGGCGGGAACCCACTGCGTGGCCATGTCGAGCAGGTTGACGAAGAAGTCGTTCGTCAGCGTTTCCGGGCGCGACGTGAGGACGCCATGCTCGGGGTTGCCGGCCTTCAGCACGCGCAGCCCGCCGACGAGGACGGTCATTTCAGGCCCGGTCAGCGTCAAGAGCTGGGCGCGATCGACGAGCGCCTCTTCCGGCTTCATGAACTGCAGGCGCTTGCTGTTCACATAGTTGCGGAAGCCATCGATGCGCGGCTCGAGCGCCGCGAAGGAATGCGCATCCGTCTGGGCTTCGGAAGCATCCATGCGGCCGGGCGTGAAGGGCACGCTGACGGCGTTGCCGCCCGCTGCCGCCGCCTTCTCGACACCGGCGGCGCCGGCAAGCACGATCAGATCGGCGAGAGAGATCTTCTTGCCGCCGGTCTGGGCGCCGTTGAAGTCCTTCTGGATGCCCTCGAGAACACCGAGCACCTTGGCGAGCTGGGCCGGCTGGTTGGCTTCCCAGTCCTTTTGCGGAGCTAGGCGGATGCGCGCGCCATTGGCGCCGCCGCGCTTATCGGAGCCGCGGAAGGTCGAGGCCGATGCCCAGGCGGTCGAAACCAGTTCCTGCACGGTAAGGCCGGTCGCGAGAACCTTTGCCTTCAGATCGGCAATGTCCTTGTCGTCGACGAGGGGATGGTCGACGGCCGGAATGACGTCCTGCCAGATCAGGTCTTCGGCCGGAACTTCAGGGCCGAGGTAACGCACCTTCGGTCCCATGTCGCGGTGAGTCAGCTTGAACCAGGCGCGTGCGAAAGCGTCGGCGAACTGATCGGGATTTTCGAGGAAGCGACGCGAGATCTTTTCGTAGATCGGATCGAAGCGCAGCGAAAGATCGGTGGTCAGCATGGTCGGCACATGCTTCTTGCCCGCCTCATAGGCATCCGGGATGGATGCTTCGGCGTTCTTGGCCCGCCACTGATGCGCGCCCGCCGGGCTCTTCGTCAGCTCCCACTCGTAAGCGAAGAGGTTTTCGAAGAAGTAGTTGCTCCACTTGGTCGGCGTCTGCGACCAGGTGACTTCGAGGCCGGCGGTAATCGCGTCCTTGCCGACGCCGGTGCCGAACGAGCTCTTCCAACCGAGGCCCTGGTCCTCGATCGCGCCGCCTTCCGGCTCTGCGCCGATGAAGGACGGGTCGCCCGCGCCATGGGTCTTGCCGAAGGTGTGGCCGCCGGCGATCAACGCCACAGTTTCCTCGTCGTTCATCGCCATGCGGGCGAAGGTTTCGCGGATGTCTCGCGCCGCAGCGACCGGGTCGGGATTGCCGTTCGGGCCTTCCGGGTTGACGTAGATGAGGCCCATCTGTACGGCGCCGAGCGGTTCTGCGAGCTGCCGTTCGCCGCTGTAGCGCTCGTCGCCGAGCCAGGTGCCTTCGGGACCCCAGTAGAGCTCTTCCGGCTCCCAGACGTCGGCGCGGCCGCCGGCGAAACCGAAGGTCTTGAAGCCCATGGATTCGAGCGCGACGTTGCCGGTGAGGATCAGGAGGTCGGCCCAGGAGATGCGGTTGCCGTATTTCTGCTTGATCGGCCACAGCAGGCGGCGGGCCTTGTCGAGGTTGGCATTGTCAGGCCAGCTGTTCAGCGGCGCGAAACGCTGCTGGCCCTGACCGGCGCCACCGCGGCCGTCGGTGATGCGATAGGTGCCGGCGCTGTGCCAGGCCATACGGATGAAGAGACCGCCGTAATGGCCGAAGTCGGCCGGCCACCAATCCTGAGAATC
The DNA here is from genome assembly GCF_900094625.1 of Rhizobium aethiopicum. Classification (GTDB taxonomy): domain Bacteria; phylum Pseudomonadota; class Alphaproteobacteria; order Rhizobiales; family Rhizobiaceae; genus Rhizobium; species Rhizobium aethiopicum. The sequence goes on from NZ_FMAJ01000005.1 coordinate 274,265, forward strand.
GGTCATCAGCGCGTGAAGATCCTGCTTCAGCGCGTCGAGATCGAGCTTCTTGAACTCCTCGGCATAGTCGAACTCCTTGCCCAAAGGGTCGGCGCGGCCGGAATTGTGATGAAGAATCTGCACGTTCAGCTGGTTCGGCCACCAGTCACGGTTGGCTCGGCCGCGCGGCGTATTGCCATGGGCTACAGGACATTTGCCTGTGCTGTCAGTGGGGTTGTCCATGATCGTCTCCTTCATTGCTTGATCTGTCTGCGGTTCAAAAAGATGAGCCGAGCTGACGCCCCACTCTCTCCCTTGCAGTCTTCATATCGGAAGCGTTCAATAATTTTAAGTTGGATTTACTGATTGCTGCGATAAGCTGAGATTATGAAGAATCTTACCCTGAAACAGCTGCGTTATTTTGAAGCCCTGGCGCGGGATGGCCGCTTCCGCCGCGCCGCCGACGCCTGCGCCATCTCTCAGCCGGCGCTCTCCATGCAGATCAAAGAACTTGAGCAAGAGTTGGGCAGCGAGCTCTTCGAGCGAAGCTCGCGGGAGGTCAAGCTCACCCCCTTCGGCCAGACGTTTGCGCTCAGGGTCCGCGACATCCTGCGCGCCGTGGACGAGCTGGGGGAATTTGCCCGCGCCTCGCGCGACAGCTTCCTCACGCGGCTGCGCATCGGCATCATCCCGACCATCGCGCCCTATCTGTTGCCGGCCATTATAAACGATCTCAACAAAAGCTTCGCCGGGATTCAGATCGAGGTGCGGGAGACGCAGACGGGCAAGCTGGTTCAGGAACTGGCGCAGGGCCAGCTCGATATGGCGATCGTCGCGCTGCCGGTGTCGGAAGCCTCGCTCACCGAACTCGAGCTTTTCAGGGAGGAATTCGTGCTGGTCAGGCGGCAGGAGGATGGAAACAAGCCGGTGCCCGAGCGTGAGGCGCTGCGTGAAATGCGGCTGCTGCTGCTCGAAGAGGGCCACTGCTTCCGCGACCAGGCGCTGTCCTTCTGCAAGGTGGGCCCGGCCCGGCCGCGCGAGATCATGGAAGGCAGCTCGCTCTCCACACTCGTCCAGATGGTCGGCGCCGGCATCGGCGTCACTCTCATTCCGGAGATGGCCGTTCCCGTCGAAACACGCTCGGCCCATGTGTCGATCTCCCGCTTCCCTTACCCGCAGCCGTCGCGAACGATCGGCATGGTCTGGCGCAATTCGACGCCGATGGCCAAGCAGTTGCAGGAGGTCGCCGAGGCGGTGCGCCGCTCGGCGGAGACGATGCGCAAGCAGCATGCGGGCGGATGATAGGCGATGGCTGTCAGCTGAGTGCCAAAGACCCCTGCCCTCGCCTCAGCTGCGGCGCTTGAACGTATGTTCGGCTGCCGGAAATTTGCGCGCCCGCACCTCCTCGGCGTAGGCGGCGGCGGCGTCCACGACCCTCTTGCCGAGTTCGTCGTAGCGCTTGACAAAACGCGGCCTGAAATCGTTGAAGAGTCCGAGAATATCATCGGAAACCAGAACCTGGCCGTCGCAGGCCGATGATGCGCCGATCCCGATTGTGGGTACGTGAATGCTGGCCGTCACCTCGCGAGCGAGCGGTTCTACCGTGCCCTCGATGACGACGGCAAAGGCGCCCGAGCCGCCGACGGCATGCGCGTCGCGCCGGATCTTCGATGTCTCGTGTTCGGAATGGCCGACGGAACGATAGCCGCCTGCGGTCTGGACCTGCTGCGGCATCAGGCCGATATGGCCCATGACCGGAATTCCGCGCTTGGTCAGGAAGGCAATGGTCTCGGCCATCTCCTCGCCTCCTTCCAGCTTGACGGCATCGCAGCCGGTTTCCTGAAGAATGCGGACGGCGTTGCGGAAGGCGGTCTCCTTCGATTCCTGATAGCTGCCGAACGGCAAGTCGACGACGACGCACGCCTTGGAGACGCCGCGCATGACAGCCTTGCCATGTGCGATCATCATATCGACGGTGACGCCGATCGTGCTCTCCATGCCGTAGAGCACCATGCCGAGCGAATCTCCGACCAGCAGCAGGTCGCAATGCTCATCGAGCAGCCGCGCAATCGGCGTCGTATAGGCCGTCAGGCAGACGATCGGCACACCACCCTTCATGGCGGAGATGCGGGCTGGGGTCAGGCGCTTCTGAGATCCGGCAGCACTCATCTGGTCATTCCCTTTCCTGGCAAGCCCCGCTCGCCGATAAGCTTGTTACCTCCGAGAACCCTGTTGTCGAGAAGCCGTGTCGAACCGAGACTGACGAAGAGCGCGACGACGACAGGTGCTGCGATCGTCGTGACCGGCTCAAGCGTCGCAGCATCCCTCACGGCCACGACTTCGGGCTTTGCCAGTGGCTCGCGACCGAGAAAGGCCATCAGCTTTGCCTCCAGTTCCGCGGGATCCTTAAGGCCGCCGGCGACCAGACGCTCGGCTTCCTCAAGGGTCTGAGGGACGATCACGGCGGCACGCCGCTCTTCAGGGCTGAGATACACGTTGCGTGATGACAATGCGAGGCCGTCGCTGTCCCTGACCGTCGGCACGGATATCACGCGGACGGGCACGGCGAGATCCTCCACCATGCGCTTGATGATGACGACCTGCTGGTAATCCTTCTCCCCGAAATAGGCGGTCTGCGGCTGGACGATGTTGAAAAGTTTGGAGACGACGGTGGCGACGCCGGCAAAATGTCCGGGCCTGACCGCGCCTTCGAGTTCGCGGCCGAGATCGGGAACGTCGACCACCGTCTTCATCGGGCGGGGATACATGTCTTCCACGCCCGGCGCGAAGAGGAAATTCACGCCGGCCTGCTTGAGCATGGCGCCATCGCGTTCGAGATCACGCGGATATTTGCCGAGGTCTTCGGCCGGGCCGAATTGCAGCGGATTGACGAAGATCGAGACGACGACGATGTCGTTTTCGGCCCGGGCGCGCGTGACGAGCTTGATATGGCCGGCATGGAGATATCCCATCGTCGGCACGAGGCCGACCGTACGCCCCTGCCGCTTCAGCGCATCGAGCGTGTGGCGCAGCTCTTCAATATTCGAGAAAACCCGCATACATCCTCCCCGCGGCCGGTCACTCATCTTGGGCGCGGATAAGAAGTGTAATCGATGCCGAAGGTCAATGCACTTCCGTGACAAAAAACGATTAGATGCATGGCAAGCCGATCAGGCCGGCTATATCCGCCCGGAAAAGACGTCTCGAGCCGGCTTGTTGCGGGGCTAGCAATCTGCGATCTGCGCCTCTATCTACCCTCTCCGTCAAGATACCATCACAGTCGGCCGTTATGGAGGATGCATGGACAAACCCTGGAAGATCAGCCGCGGGCCGATTGCGGCGACCGAGCTCGACGTGGAGAAGGCAAACGCGATCAACACGCTGTTGATCCGGCCGGTCGGCGTGCTTCCGGCCAAGGCCGGTGATCCGGTCCTCCCTTTTGCCGTCGGCCTCTTCAACGAGCTGCGCCCGCTCCTGAAGCCCGATGCCGGCGTGACGACGCTGAGGCGCGCGACCGCTGCCTATGTCCATTGCCGGCGCTATTATTTCGCCAGCGCCCAACCCGATTCCATGCGCCATAACCTTGACGGCGAGCCCGTCGAAGCGCTGTCGGAGGAAGACCGCTTGGTCGCGCAGAAGCGTTTCCTGAGCCTCAAGCATAGCGCCGCCAGAGCCGAGGAGCCCGAACCGGCGCCCGTGGTTCCTCCTCCCGTCATCAGCAAGAACGAACAGATCCGCGCCGCCCTTCTGCGCGGCAGGAAGAACGCCGTCAGCTGACCCTGGCGACAGCCGAGCTTTTTGCCCGCAGCAGCGCCATCAGCATCGGACCCAACGCAAATTCATCTCGCTCAGCGCGCCGCGTGAGGTCCCGGAGATAGCCGCCGGCGGAATGGATGCACCCTCCCCTTTGCAGGATGCAGGCCATGACGGTGGCGGCGTTTTCCGGTCCCATCACTGAGCACGCCTGCTCATAGGCAGACGGGCTGACGTGAAGCATCGCGCGCACGACGATAACAGCCGTCATCAGATCCCGCCAACTGCGGATCGCGCCGCCCGGGCCGTAATCGGCAATGTCGGGGCAGGCCCGGAGAATCATGGCGAGCGGGAAGGATTTCGGTTTCCCGGCGCTCATTCGGATGGTAAGGCGCGGCCCATCCCCGCCATTCGCCTGCGCTTCCAGCCCCTCATCGTCAGGTTTCATCCCCTGCTGATCATCCGCCGCCCCCCGCCCGGTTTTCCCTGGTTCAAATTCAGATATGGATTCAGGGTTGGAATTCTGTATCTGGCGCTCAATCTGGGATTCACTGGCGCTCGGCAATTGCATTTTCTCGTGCGATTCCAGCAAGTTGACGATATCTGCGCGTGTTTTCTCCAGTTCTTCGAGGATCGGCGCAAGGTTTTCCACACTTGCCGCACTCGGAATGCGCTGCAGGATCGTCTGGAACATTGAAGACATGCGCTCCCAATCGCCTGGAACGGCTTCCTCGACGGCCGCGGAAATCAGCTTGGCGATGTCGCGCCGGCAGATCGTCAGCCGCTCCTTCATGGTGCGCAGCATCTGGCGGTCGGCGGCGATCCGCGCCGCTGTCGTTTCGATTTCACCGGCGCGGGCGAGAAGCGGGGCGAGGCTGAAGCCGTAGGCCTCGTCGATCCCGCCTTCCCGGCCGCGGCGCACATAACGCTTGCCGTTCGGGCTGTCCCTTCGGGAGATGAGACCGGCTTCGACCAGCACGGCAAGGTGCCGGCGCAAAGTGGCGGCGGCCATGCCGCGGGCTCGAAGCGAAAGCTGCACGTTCGATGGGAAGACCACCAGCGCCTTTTCGCTGGAGAGTTCATCTTCGGGATAAAAACTCAGCAGCGCATCGAGCACCGTCAACGCCCGGTCGGTCACGTCGAGCCCTGCCCGCGCCTCGCAGACCGATCGGAAGAGCTTCCATTTGTTGCGCGTCGTCCCGGCCGCGATCGCTTCGCCGCGCCGCTGTTTCAGCAGCATGGCAAGCGACATCGGCCGCCGCCCGAAGGGCGTCGTCACATATTCACTCTCCATTTCCTTTACCTCCATTCAGGCAAAAGAAATCCGCTCACCGAAACGATGCGAGGGAAAAAGTGCTACAGCGTCGTTTGCGCGTCTAAAGCGCGCCGCGATCTTCAGATTCGCTTTGCGCTTTAGGCTTTGTTTTCGCGCACGTCGTTGCCGCAAAACCGCGGCACACTTTTACGCGACATGCTTTGGAAAGACGCAAGGGTGCTGCAAGACTCTTGACTGGGATTCGTGAAAATGCGATTCTCTGTCTTGCTAAGGATGTGAGAAGGGCTTCCACGACTCGTTCGTTTGGGGGCCTTTTTCTTTTGCGGGTTCAGTCTCCTTTTTTGCTCTCCTCGGCGAGGAATTGCTCATAGAGCGCATCCAGCCTGTTGGAGAGAAATTCTCCGAAGCGGCCGGCATTCCTCGCCTTCATCGAGAGGGAGAACGCCCTGCCGTCATTCTTCATTTCCGCCTCGACCGCCTTGTCCCGCGGCTGCCATTTCACCTTCCTTGCGGTGACGGCTTTCTTCACCGGCCGCGCGTTTTTATTGAGTGCCGCATAGAGCGTCTCGAAACGTTTGTCGGAAGATAATCGCGGAAAGTTGGCGTCTTGCAGGACCTTGGCGACACTTGCCGCGTTGGCCGCCTTGCCGGCGAGCAGCGAAAGCTCCACCCAGCGCTCGCGGCCGACACCCGGCGCTGGGCCGATCGCCTGGACGACCGCCGGCGAGATGCGATCCATCACCGACAGCATTTTCGAGACTGAAGCCGCATTGGCGGCAAGGGCCGTCGAGACTACCTCCCTATCGTAACCGAGTTCTTCCAGCCGCCGGGCGAACAGCGCGCGCTCGATGAAGGTGAGGTCGGCTCGCGCCGAATTCTCCTGACCCTGGGCAATGACATGGGTGCGATCATCAATCGTTTTGACGACGGCGCGGATATTGCGGCCGAGTTCGCGGGCGGCGCGCAGCCGCCGGTGGCCGAAAACCACCTGATAGCGCCCGTCGATGCGTGCGTGCGGACGCACTAGGATCGGCGTATCCTGCCCGCGCGCCCGGATCGCTTCCACCAGTGCGTAGAAATCCTCGTCGTCCTCGGATAGGCGGTCCTTGACGAAGGAGGCTTCGACGAGATCGGGGTCGAGATCGACTACCGCCTCGCCCTCTAGGAATTTCTCCGCCTGCTTGGCAAGTTCATCCAGCGAGCGCACGAGGGACCGGCCTGCCCCGCGCATCGGATAATTCGGCGCGCCCGCGTTTTCGTCAGGCATATCGGCCAGCCCTTCAAGCAGATTCTTTCGTGCCATTGCTTCCTCCGATTGCGGTCATTGCATTGATTCGGTTCACGGAAACGACAAATTTGTCAGCCGACAAATTCACCGCCCCCATGCCTGGTGAATAAGGCTGGCGATCTCGGCGTTGACGGCGTCCATCGCCTCGATCGCGCGATCATAGGTTCCCCGGTTCATCGAGGCCCGCTCGACCTCGTAGAGCGTCTGTTTGGTGATCCCGGCGTCCGAGATCGCCGTCGATTTGACCATCTGGTTCTTCAGCATGAATTCGTGGAACATCGTCGACATGAAGCCGACCATCTGCGCCTGCGGCACATCGGTTGGCTCGTAGCGGGTGATGAGATAGCGGTACCAGGAGAGGTTCACCTCGGCGCCGGCGGCGCGGATGGGCTTCAGAATGCCACCGAGCATCAGCAGGAACTGGCCCATCGACATGACGTCGAGCATCTGCGGATGGATGGTGATCAAGACGCTTGATGCCGCCGTCAGCGCCGTCAGCGTGAGGTAGCCGAGCTGCGGCGGGCAATCGATGACGACGACGTCGTAGCGGTCGTCTACCTCGGCGAGCGCGCGCGAGATGCGGGTGAAGAAGGTCTTGCCGTCATTGCTCGATTTGTCGGCCATGGCCAGCGGCGTATCATATTCATATTCCTGCAGGTCGAGATTGGCCGGCACGATATCGAGGCCGGGAAAATTCGTCTTGTGGATGATCTCAGAGAGCGGCTTCCTGTCGCCGTCATAGCGGATCGCCTCATAGAGCGAGGAGGACTGGTCGAATTCCGGCTGGAAGCCGTGCAGCGAAGAGAGGGAGGCCTGCGGATCGAGGTCGACGGCAAGCACGCGATGTCCGGTCAGCGCCAGATGCTGGGCGAGATGGGCTGCGGTCGTTGTCTTGCCCGAGCCTCCCTTGAAGTTGACGACGGCGATCACCTGCAGTTTCTCATGGTCGCGGCGATGGGGCACATACATGCGGCTCTCGGAGCGGCCATGCTCATCGAGATAGCGCCTGAGCTCCAGCATCTGCTCGGCGCTGTAGGAGCGCCGGCCGGAGGCCGAGGTTAGGGGGCAGGGACCTCTGCCTTCAAGATGCAATTTCTTCAGCGTGCTCTGCGACGCCCCGACGTAATTGGCGACCTCGGCAAGAGAGAAGCTGCGCAGCGTCTTCTTCGCGTTCGGCGGGAAGCGCTGCACGCTGAGCAGATGCAGCTTCTTCGAAATCACGTCGCCGTGTTCGAGGATCTGATCCTCGAAATGCAGCGGCGCGGCCTTCAAGGCGTTTGAATTAGCGTTCATCGGCAGCAATCTCTCGGATAACGATTTTCGGGACCAAAAGCCCCTGTAACCGTTATTATCCGCGATTCTCCGATACCGGCCAAGAAATTAAAGGTTAACGCATATTAACCTTTTCGGCGCCCGTTCAAGCACTTGGCGGCTCTCTCACGATGCTTGAAAGGACCGGGAATTTTGGGCCGGGAGCGCGGCGAACGCGCCCCCGGCGGCGCCCGGCCGAAGGGGAGGGGGCATTCGGCGGGCTTAACTCAGTGGCGCTTCGCCTGCTGTAATGCGCTGCTCGTCTGCGCCGAACAAGTGAACGGTGTCGTGACCAGGGGCGATCCTCAAGACGTCACCGGGGGCGGCCCTGATCCGCTCGCGGAAGACGCAGGTCAGCGTCTGCCCTCCTAGCCGGACGATGACGAGGGTTTCCGACCCTGTGGGCTCAACGACGACAGTCGTCACCTCGATGCCGTCAGGGTCCATTCGGAGATGTTCGGGGCGAATGCCGTAGGTCACGGCGTCCCTGGGGTGGCGCTCGCTCGGCAGGAGCAGGCCGTCCTCGGTCCGGAAGCCGTTTTCCGTCATGCTGCCCTTGATGAAATTCATCGCCGGCGAGCCGATGAAGCCGGCGACGAAAAGATTGTTCGGACGGTCATAGAGTTCGAGCGGCGAGCCGGACTGTTCAATCAGCCCGTCCTTCATGACGACGATCTTGTCGGCCATCGTCATGGCCTCGATCTGGTCATGGGTGACGTAGATCGTCGTCGTCTGCAGCCGCTGATGCAGCTCCTTGATCTCCGAGCGCATCTGCACGCGGAGCTTGGCGTCGAGGTTCGATAAGGGCTCGTCAAAAAGGAAGACGGCCGGATCGCGCACGATCGCGCGGCCCATGGCGACGCGCTGCCGCTGGCCGCCCGAAAGCTGCTTCGGATAACGCTCCAGGAGGTTTTCCAGCCCGAGGATCTTCGCCGCATTGCCGACGCGTTGGTCGACCTCCGATCTCGGCATGCGTTTCAGCCGCAGCGAGAAACCCATGTTCTTGGCCACCGTCATGTGCGGATAGAGCGCGTAGTTCTGAAACACCATGGCGATGTCGCGATCCTTGGGCGCAAGCTCGTTGACGATGTGCCTGCCGATCTGGATCTTCCCCGAGGTGATGTCCTCCAGCCCGGCGATCATCCTCAGAAGCGTGGATTTGCCGCAGCCGGACGGGCCGACCAGCACGACGAATTCGCCGTCGCCGATATCAACCGACACGCCTTTAATTGCTTTGAACGCCCCGTAATCCTTGCGCGCATTGCTGACCGAAACATGGGCCATGGATTTCCTCCCGAATTCGCCGTCAAAGTCCGTTGAGGACACTTTTGAGATAATCGAGGCCGAGGCGCTCGCCCTCCTTGCGTGCAGAGAGATCCTTGCCCGGCCAGCCATAGGCGGCATCCTCGTGCTCGATCGACAACGTGCCGTCGAAACCGTAGCCGCGCGCCTGCCTGAGGAAACGCGGCCAGTCGAGCAGGCCGAGCCCTGGCAGCTTGTATTGCCACCAGCCCTTGCCGTGATAGCCGATCGCCTGCAGGGCCTCGGCATCGATCGCCGTATCCTTGGCGTGCAGGATGACGATGCGATCCTTTACCGCTTCCAGCGCCCGATAGGGATCGACACCGATGCGGATGAGGTGCGAGGGATCGAATTCGAGTCCGAAGCGGCGGTCCTCGATCCGGCGGAAAAGCTCCTGCCATCCCTTCGGCGTCGTCCCGACGAAATTGTCCTTTGGTCCCGGCCAGTTCTCGATCGCGAAGGTAAGGCCGCTTGCCTGTGTCTCTGCGATCAGCCCGTTCGCGAAGTCGGCGAAGTCGTCGTAATTGGCCTCGTCGCTCGCCGTGTCGTTCCGCCCGGGGAAGATCACGAAGATCGGGACGCCCGCTTGCCCAATGGCGCTTGCAAATTCTGAAGTTCTTACCCGAAGCTCCCGGCGTTTGTCGCGGTCGGCATCGAGCTGGTTGCCGAAAAGAGCGATCGACGAGACGAAGAGGCCGCGGCTTCTTGCCAGCGAGACGGCGTCGGCTACCCGCTCGGGCGTTTTGATATGGCCGCCGACATCGATCTCGATCGCTTCGAACCCCGCCGATGCGGCGAAATCCACCACTTCCTCCAGCGGGCGGTCGTTGAATGTCGAGGTATAGAAGCCGATCTTCATCATATCCTCCGATCTTCATCGAGATCCGGGGCCTTGCGGCCGTTTCAACTGTTCAGCCGATCCATGAATTTGAGCGGCGAGCGCGTGCGCTGCGCCACATCAGCCGATGCAAGCATGAGGGCCGCCGCCATCGGCATCGCGGCCGCGCCCATGGCCGAGGCGTCCTCGCCGATCGAGGCGCGATGCAGCGAGGGCAGGTTCGTGTCCTCCGCGTCGAGATGTTCGTGCACATAACGCAGCAATTCATCGACGATGCGGATCGGCAGCCGGCCGCCGACGAGCACGGCGTCGGGATCGACGATCATGGCGATATGTTTGACGGCGACGGCGAGATGCGCGCTCATTTCCTTCAGCCATTGCGAAACGAGGCGTTTGCCGCGCGCATCGAGCGCCAGCAGATCCTGGGGAACGCTCACCTTGATCCCGTGCCGGGCGAGGAAATCATAGAGGAAGAACAGCGAGAAGATCTCGCCGAGAAGCTGGACCTTCTGCGCTTCGCCGTCGCGGCCGTCGGCAATCGGAAGCCAGCCGATCTCGCCGCTGAGGCCCATGGCGCCGCGATGGCCGTTGCCGTCGAGCACGAGGCCGCCGCCCGGACAGGCATTGACGGCGATATAGAAGAAACTGCTGCTTTCCGCGCCGAGGCCGTAATCGAGTTCGGCAAGGGCCGCCGCATTGGCCTCGTTTTCGATGAAGACGGGATGCTGCGTCAGGTTTTCGATGGCTGCACGCACGTCGAAATCAGTCCATTCCTGATAGCTATCGGGCTTGCCGAGTAGCGAGATCTCGCCGAGCCAATCGGGCATTGCCAGCCCGATGCCGCAAAGACGCGCGTCATCGATCAGCCGGCTGCGCTGGAAATGTGAGATCGCATCAGCTGTCAGCTGCATGAATTCGGCCGGCAGGATGAAACGTTTCTCGTGATGCACGCGGGCGCGCACATTGCCGACGGCGTCGACGGCGAGGATCGTCAGGTGGTCGCGATCGATGTTGATGCCGATGGCGTAATAGGCATCCGGATTGATCTCGAGTTCGATCGCCGGCTGTCCTCTCAGCCCATGCCGCCGGCGCGCCTCCATGATCAGGCCCTCGTCGAGCAGGCGATCGACGATCCGGGCGATCGCCGGTTTGGTGAATCCTGTTCGCCTGGCGATTTCGGCGCGCGAAATCGGCGCCTGTCGGTGGATGCAGCGCAGAACGACAGCCCTGTTGTGCTCGCCGGCATCTTCGACATTGGCGCCCGTCAGATCGGGGGAGTGCCTGGCGCCGAGTGTCTGGTTCATGTGTTCAATCCTTCCTCACGCTAGAGAGTGAAGCAGCTCCCTTCATCCCTTCACCGCGCCGCTGGTCATCGCGCCGAGGATCAGCCTCTGGAGCGACAGGAAGGCGACGATCGCCGGTACGACCGAAATCAGGCAGGCGGCGGCAAGCAGCTGGATGGACGAGTCGGTCTGCATGCCGCGGAAGTTAAAGATTCCGACGCCGATCGGCATCAGGTCATTTTTGGTCAGCAGCAGGAAAGGCACCAGGAATTGCGACCAGCCGGCAATGACTGTGATGATGAAGACGGAAGCGATGCCTGGCGCCGACAGCGGCAGGATGATGCGCCAGAAGACCGAGAAGCGGTTGCAGCCGTCGATCATCGCCGCCTCGTCGAGGCTGCGCGGAATGCCATCGACGGTGCTTTTCAACAGCCAGGTCGCCAGGGGAACGCCGAGGGCGATATAGACCATGACGACGGCAAAATGCGTATCCAGCAGGCCGAGGCGGTTCATGTAGCGATAGAGCGGTACCATGATGACCAGCGGCGAAATCATCTGGAAGAGCAGCAGCCCCATCATCGAAAGGCCCTTGCCGCGGAAGTGGAAGCGGGAGAATGCGTAAGCGGCGGGCAGGGCAACGATCAACACGCCGAGCCCGCTCAGAGCCGCAAGCTTCAAGCCGTTCCAGAGATAGATCGGGAAATAGCTGTTGTTGAGAACCGTGATGAAATTCTGGATAGTGGGATTGTCGGGAATGTAACGCGCCGCGCCGCGATAGACCTCGCGCTTGTCACGCAGCGCCATCGAGAGGAGATAGGTGAGGGGGCCGGCGAAGAAGACGAACATCACCAGCATGAAAAGATAGCTCATGGCATCGCCGAGCCGGGTTCCGGTGCGTCCGCTCATTGCTCTTCCTCCTTCGGCAGGAACGACGCATAGACGAAGGCAAGCCCGAGGCTGATGATCAGCATCAGGACGGAGAGCACGCTGCCGCCGGAGAGATCGTAATTTCGGAAGACGATGTTGAAGACGTAGAGCGAGATCACCTCGGTCGCGCGCCCGGGGCCGCCGCCCGTCAGCGTGATGATCGCATCGAAGGTGTTCACCGTCTGGATGGTGATCAGGATCATGTTGACGAGAATGGCGGCGCGCAGCTGCGGCAGCGTCACGAACAAGAACTGCTGCGATGCGGTTGCGCCGTCGACCTCTGCCGCTTCATAGAGCGAGGGATCGATCGATTTCAGCGCCGCGTACATGACGACCATCGAGAAGGCCGTGCCGCGCCAGATGTTGGAGATCAGCGTCGACCACGGCGCCATCGCCGGGTCGGAAAGCCAGGCGACGGTCGGCATGTGCATCAGCCTGAGAATGCTGTTCAACGCGCCATAAGGCGCTTCGGAAAACAGCATCTGCCAGATGATGCCGCCGGCAATGCCGGGCACGACCCAGGCGACGAGCGCCGTCGTCCTCAGGATCGTGGTGCCGAACAGGCCGCGCTTTTCCCCGCGAATGACGGTGACGGCGACCGCAAGGCCCAGGATCTGCTGGCCGATGACGCTGCCGCCGACGAAGATCAGCGTCGCCCAGAGAATATCCGGCAGCTGCGGCGAACTCAGCGCATTGGCGATCGACCCCAGCGTATAGTCCTGGGTATCGCCGATCAGCGTCGCATTTGTGAAGGAAAGCCGGAAAACGTCGATGACGGGATAAAGGTAGAATATGCCGATGACGATGATCACGGGCATGATCCAGGGCAGCGGCGCGCCGGCGAACCGGCGCATGAACGTTCTGCTTTGAGGCGGGCTGTCGGCCTCGATGGCAATAGGGCTCATTGGTTTCTCTGTCCCAGTTCGTAAGGATGGCCGCCCTCACCCTAACCCTCTCCCGCTCGCGGGGAGAGGGGACGTGGCCCCGCGAGAGGTGGATGGGAACGAAGAGCTTGCGGCATATTCCCTTCTCCCCGCTTGCGGGGAGGTGGCGGCAGCCGGATGAGGGGCTGGCCGCCAGGGACGCCGTGGCATCACAGACGCTTGTAAGCCTCCATCGCCGCGCTGAATGCGGCATCCAGGGCTTCTTCCGGTTTCTTCGTTCCCGAGAGCACGTCACCCATCATGATCTGGATCTGGTTCGAGATCTCGGGATAGATCGGCACGCCCGGGCGCGCCTGGCCGTCGACAAGCGCATTGGCGAAGGTCTTGTTGGCTTCCGTCGAGAACACCTCGTACTTGTCGAACAGCGACTTGCGGGTGGGCAACTGCTGCTGCAGCGCATTTGCCGGCCCCATATAGACCTCGCGCGCCAGATTGGCGCACATTTCGATCTTCTCCTTGTCCTTGCTGAAGGAGGCGATCGTCCAGCCGCCGGTGCCGGTCGAGCGTTCATTGGCCGACGGGCCGGGGATCGGCGAGAAGGTCCAGTTCTTGAATTCCTCTTCGTCGAGCGTCGACTTCAGCTGCGCATACTGCCAGTTGCCACCGATAAAGAGGGCCGTCGTCGCCGCAGCTGCCGCGGCATTCATGTCGTCGTAGTTGGCGATCGTGGTGACGCGCTTCGGCGCTGCGCCGGAATCAACGAGATCCTTGAAGTAGTTCAGCGCCTTCAGGAATTTCTCCTTATTCTCGCCTTCGCCGAAGACCGGCTTGCCGGAATCATCGACGAGCTTGCCGCCGAGCGCCCAATAATTGGCGAGCCAGTCGAAGGTCGTGCCTTCCCAGCGTCCGCCGTTGAAGAGCACGCCTTCCATGCCTTCCTTGGTGGAGGCGAGCGCAGCCTTCTTCAGGTCGTCCCAGGTCGCAGGCGCATCTGCAACGACAGACTTGTTGCGGTAGAGCACGCGAAGGTCCGTATCCCACCACCAGGCGCGGATCGTCTGGTCCTTGTCGGTGATGCCGCTGCGGATGAAGGGGAAGAGATCGTCCACTTCTTCCTTGGAGAAATAGGGCGTGAAATCCGCCAGCACCTTGTTGACCATGAACTGCGACAGCACGAAGGAGTCGACGGCGGCGCAATCCGGAGCATTGCCGGCCTTGGCCTGCTCCAGCATCTTGGCCTGTTCGGTGCCGATATCCGAGGACATGAATTGCATCTGCAATTTCCAGTCCGGGTGCTTCTTGATGAAATCAACGAAGAGCTTCTGGTAGCCCTCGGCGATGGCGGGATCGGAATTGTTCGGGCTGTCGTTCGTCAGGCGGACGACGAGGGTTTTGGCCGCATCGGCAGTGCCGATCCGGTCTTTGCTGGCAAGTTCCTGGGCAAAAATCGTCGATGCTGAAAATAAGACAGTGCTCAGCGCCAATGCGCTGACGGTTGCGCTCTTCATGATGGGTCTCCTCCCCATTTTGAACGAATACAGCCTGGCGGTCGGTTGACCTCTCCTCATTTCCGTGCTGCATTAATTAGATTAAGTTACTTTGATTTGATGTCAAGCCAGAGCTTGGGAGGTTGAGATGCTGGCGACATTCAACAGCAGCTAGCGCGCGTCCCGGTTTTCGGAAGGGATGCGCGTTAAAATTTAGGTATCGAGTGTGCCTCACCGCCGCGCGGCGCATCCGCCCCACAATTTCCTGAAGAATCGCTAGAGCGATCGCGGATGGCCGCGATGGCGTCGGTTTGTTTTGGCTCGGCCGCAGCAGCAGCGGAAACTGAAACCCATGGAGGAGAAGATGCGTTTACTCATTCTCGGAACCGGCGGCATGGCCAATCAGCACGCCGCCCACTTCAAGGCGATCGAAGGCGTCAGCGTCGTCGGCGGCGTCGATGTCGTGCCGGAGCGGCTGGCCGCCTTCTGCACCGAACACGGCATCGCCAATCATTTCACCACACTCGAGGAGGCGCTCGCCTGGGGCGAGTTCGATGCGGTGGCGAACGTCACCCCTGACAGCATCCACCACCCGACGACGCTCCAGGCCGTCGCCGCCGGCAAACATGTCTTCTGCGAAAAGCCGCTCGCCACCGATGCCGTGAAAGCGATGGAAATGACCGAGGCGATCGAACGGGCCGGCAAGGTCGGCATGGTCAACCTCACCTATCGCAACTCGCCGGCGCTGCAGAAGGGCCGGCAGATGGTGCTCGCCGGCGATATCGGCGCGGTGCGCCATCTCGAGGCGTCGCATCTGCAAAGCTGGCTGGTCGGCCGCCACTGGGGCGATTGGAAGAGCGAAAGCAAATGGCTGTGGCGGCTCAGTAAAAAACACGGCTCTAACGGCGCTCTCGGCGATATCGGCATCCACATCGTCGATTTCGCCTCCTATGGCTCCGGCCTCGACATCGCCCATGTCTTCGCGCGGCTGAAGACCTTCGACAAGGCGCCGGATCATAGGATCGGCGAATATGATCTCGACGCCAATGACAGCTTCACGATGAATGTCGATTTCACCAATGGCGCGATCGGCACGATCCAGGCGACGCGCACCGCCGCCGGTCAGCTGGATCAGCTGCGCCTCAGGGTCTATGGCGAAACCGGATCGGTCGAGATGATCTATGATACCGGCAAATCGACGCTGCGCGCCTGTCTCGGAGAGGACGTGCACACGGCGACCTGGCGCGATGTGCCCTTCGATCCTGTGGAGACGAACTACCAGCGTTTCGTTCAGGCCGTGCGGGTGGGCAAGACCCAGGAGCCCTCCTTCCGTCGCGCCGCCAATATCCAGAAGGTACTCGACAAGGCGCTCGCCTCCGATCTCAGCCACGCCGACGAGGCGCTCGACTGAGCCGGATAAAGTGCGCTGCAGTTCTGGGTTCAGGCCGAAGCCGGCGGCAGCAGCAGCGTGTTGAGGAAGGGCAGGAGGGCGGCACCCAGCGCCACGCCGCCGCCGCTGAAGCTTGCCGGCCGCATCGGCGAAATCCAGGGCGTCAGCAAGGGTCTGGTCGAGGTGTCGCGCCGCTCGACGGAGAGCTGATGGATCAGGGCCTGGATCACGCCCTGCGGCAGGTCGCCGCCGATCATCACGACGCTCGGGGCGATGAAGCCAGCCATGGCGATGATCGGGTCGAGCAGGTGGCCCGCGGCCTCGCGTATCCATTGCGACAGCGACGGCGATGAGAACTCCTCGCCCTTCAGCAGGCGCGCGAAGTCCTGGTCGCCGATGCGTGAGCGCAGGGAGCTGAAACCGACGACGGTGTTGAGCTGGAGATTGTCTGGCCCGGTCAGCATTTCACCGATGCTGCCCGCCCGCCCGTGCACGCCGGAATAGGGAATGCCCCGGATGAGGAAGCCAGCCTGCACGTCATCGTCGATGATGATCATCGCCAGCCCACCTTCCGGCGTCGAACTGCCGATCGTGCGCTCGGCAAGCAGGCTCGCCGTGCATTCGTTCTCGACATAGAGAGGCGCGACCATCGACATCGCCGAGAGCTGCTCGCTCCGCGCATCGCTCCAATTATTGGCGGCGATCCCGAGCCCGACGATCGGCGATGTCGCATGCCGATCGACCATGTCCCGGGCCGCTGCATGCACCGCGCCGACGCCGTCTTCCTGTTCCACGTCGAAATAAACCCGGTCATGCACCTGGCCGCTCAAATCGATCAGCACGATCTCGCCACGCGTCCGGCGAAGCTTGACGCCGATCGAAAACGCCCCCTCCGGCCGCAGCGCAAACTCCGTGGCCGTCGCCCCACCGCCGAGCCCATTGCGCCGGTTCGACGTCACGAGCTTCTCTTCGGCGAGCCGCCGCAGGATATTTGTGATGCCAGGTCCGGTCAGCCCGCTATGGCGGCCAAGCTCGGTGCGCGTCAGCGGCCCATGCCGGCGGATGGCCTCCAGAATGACGCGAATATTCCGGTCGGCAATCTCACCTGACCTCAGCCCAACCGTTTTGGCGCGCGGGGCGCCCATCTCCTGAGTACGAAGCCGACGCGGCCCTGACCGAAGATACCGCATGACTGTCTTTCTTGAGAGCGCTATCCCGGTTGTGTAGCACGCTTGTCGATTTTCGTAACGATTTTCCGGGGCATCATCGCTTCCGACGGCGTATTTCCTGATCCTGTGGAGCAGCCATGCGATTTAATAGCTGCAAGGACGATCGTTGCCAAAGCCGTCGCGGCAGGCAGGTCTGAGTCCATAGTCGACGCTGCTATATCCAACCGAGCCGGTCTGCACGGAGTCGGTCGAGCTCGTCGTGCAGGAAGACGCCACGACAACCACAACTATGGCTGCCACGAATGCCAATGATTTTCGAATTTGAAACATCCTACCCTCCCTCGATGCTCGAAAGCCGGCGGTTTCCTATGACTGACGGAAATAGCGCTGATCCGAAACGTGATAACTGTCACTGCCAATCAAGATTTTGTTATTGCTTGACATGGATTCACGGTTTCAAACCGAGAACGTCTGCTGTGAATCCAGCCACCAAAGGTCGACGGGGAATATGTCGCCCGAATGGAAGCCCCAGACCCGCGAAGGCGGGTTGCTGAATATGGTCGAGATAGAGGTGGCATTCTAAGCAACACGTGCCTCGACCTCCAGATCATTTATAGGGGCTCTTTTGCTCGTTTTGAAAGAGGCGTCACTTGGTGCAGTTGCTCGAGACGCCTGTTCCAACATCGTTGAAATCATCTGTCTGACCATCCTCGGATCCCACGCGATTAAGCGGTCTTTGCCGACAGTAGTGATCCGGTTTGCTCTACAGACGTTCCGGGCCAAACCTCTGATTATTTCACTCGAGGCAATAAATTCTAAATAATTCTCGCAATTGTGGATGTGAGGATACGGCGGCAATATCACCCCTATCAGACGAACACGGCGTCGCCTGAAGTTTTCAATAACGAAATCACAGGACGGAGATCACCCAGCCTCCTTATTCCATAACCCGCCGAGACGCGCTGCTGTCCATAGGCGCCACAGCAGGGGCCATGGCATTTCACCCTTTCTCAGCCTCGCAGCCAATGCTGCTCCCAGCATGACCTAATCGAAGGAACCAAGACCATGGCCTATGTAACCACCAAAGACGGCGTTGAAATCTTCTACAAGGATTGGGGCCTTAAGGACGCCCAGCCGATCATGTTCCACCATGGATGGCCGCTGTCGTCCGACGACTGGGATGCGCAGATGCTGTTTTTCCTGTCGAAAGGTTTTCGCGTCGTCGCCCATGACCGTCGTGGCCATGGCCGATCCGCCCAGGTGGCCGATGGTCACGATATGGACCATTACGCAGCCGATGCCTTTGCCGTCGTCGAGGCGCTCGGCCTGAAGAATGTCGTCCATATCGGTCATTCCACCGGTGGCGGCGAGGTCGCCCGTTATGTGGCCAAGCATGGCGAGCCTGCCGGCCGCGTCGCCAAAGCGGTTCTCGTTTCGGCCGTGCCGCCGCTGATGCTCAAGACCGAGACCAATCCCGAAGGCCTACCGATGGAAGTGTTCGACGGATTCCGTTCGGCCCTTGCCGCCAACCGCGCGCAGTTCTTCCGCGACGTTCCAGCCGGGCCGTTCTACGGCTTCAACCGAGAAGGCACCAAGGTGCAGGAAGGGGTGATCCAGAACTGGTGGCGGCAGGGAATGATGGGCGGCGCTAAAGCCCACTACGACGGTATCAAGGCCTTCTCCGAAACCGACCAGACGGAGGACCTGAAGGCAATCACCGTTCCTGTGCTCGTGCTGCATGGCGAGGACGACCAGATCGTCCCGATTGCGGACTCGGCGCTGAAGTCGGTGAAGCTTCTGAAGAACGGTTCGCTAAAGACCTACCCCGGCTTCTCGCATGGCATGCTGACCGTCAATGCCGATGTGCTGAACGCCGACCTCCTCGCCTTCCTAAAGGCCTGAGCGGTCCTGGCGACGAGTGCGTGCCTCCCACGCACCCGTCGCCTCCCGAACCATCCACGAGCGCTCGGCGCGCTACCCTCTTTGGTAAGGAACCCACCATGACCAACAACTCCAACGCCAAAACGGTCGCCAATCATGGCGTCGCCTGGGAGCGCGCCTTCGGATACGTCCAGGCTGTCCAGGTCAAGGGCACGATCTATGTTTCCGGGCAGCTGAGCCACGATGACGACGGTAAGCTCATCGCTCCGGCAGAACTCGACGCCAATGGTCGACCTGTGGACTTCTCGCGGATGGAGGAGCAGATCCGCCAGACCTACGTCAATGCGAAAAAGCTCCTCGCCAAATTTGGCGCCACACTCGATGATGTCGTCGAAGAGACCCTGTACGTTCTTGATGTTCCGAGCGCATTCGCCGCAGGTTCGACGGTTCGCAAGGAAATGTACGCCACGGACATGCCGCAGTGCGCCAGCAATCTGATCGGCGTTTCCGCGCTGGCCTTTGCTGAACAGATCGTCGAAATCGCATTTCGTGCGGTGATAGACAAGCCCGTTGATTGATCAGGCGACAGCTACACCCAAGAACCGCCGGACGCGGATGGTCCTCCGGCGGTTATCTCCTTGAAACGGTTCCCACCATGCGAAAAACACTCGCCGCCAACACACGGGTACAGGTTGCCATGCAACTGACCCCCGATCTCGTAGCCAAAACCTTCAAGCCAGTCGAAGACGAGGGCCCGGAGCCCAACTGGACCCCGATCTCGTCTCAGCAACTCGATGAACTCGTCAGCAGAGTCGAGCAGGAGGCCGGCGACGAGGAGATATGGGTGTTCGCTTATGGATCCTTGATGTGGAACCCGGGCTTTGAAGTGGCCGCAAGGGAAGATGCGGTTGCGTACGGGTGGCATCGTGCGTTCTCGTTGAGGATAGAACGGCTGAGGGCCACCTCCGATGCGCCGGGTGTGATGCTGGCGCTTCGGCCGGGAGGCAGTTGTTCGGGCCTCGTCCTGAAGTTTTCCTGCGCGACGAAGAAGCAGAATCTGCGTACGCTTCTGGCGCGGGAAATTCGATATGCCGAGGTGTGCGACATGGTGCGATGGGTTTCAGTCAAGACGCCGACGGGTACACGTCGCGCAGTGACATTTTGGGCGAGCACGAAGCGATCGCGGCTCACGGAGAAGATACCGCTCGATGAAGCAGCAGTGTTGATCGCTCAGGCATGCGGACCGGCGGGGTCGTGCGCGGAATACCTGCATCGGACGGTCTTGGATCTGGCGGGCCGGAACATCTTAGATCGAAACCTGTGGCAGCTACAGCAAATGGTCGCCACAAGACTACGGGCACTTTAACAGGATGGTTCTATGTGAGAGAAGGTGCACATCTTCTCCAAATCCGTGATGATGCGCGGCGGTATCCGTCAATCCAACATGACCATCTGGGCCGCAACCTGCTCTTCGAAGAACTTCGAGAATGAAGCAATGCGTGGTGGAAGCGCTTGGTACGGCGGGTAAAACAGCGTCAGCCACAGGTCAGGCGGCGCCCATCCCTTGAAGACGTGAACGAGACGACCGCTCCTGATGTGATCGGCGATGTTGAATCCTGGAAGCAGCGCGACACCTGCACCGTCGGCGGCCATGTCCGCCAGTACCTCGCCACTGTTGGCGCTGAAGGCACGACCCGCCGAGATCGTGATACTTGAGCCGCCGTCGGACAATAGCCAGTTTTCTCGCCGGCTCTCGCCGCTATAGGCGAGGCAGTCGTCTGGCTTTAGTTCGTTGGGATGTTGCATATCGGCGAAACGGCTCCCCGGGGCCGCGACCAGGATGCGTGGCACTACTCTGATCTTTCTCCAGATCGTGTACTTGTCGGATGGCTGGGATGAGATGCGGATCGCCAGATCATAGTCGTCATCGACGATGTTCACCAAACCGTCGGACAAGGAGATCTCGAAGCTCATCTTCGGATAGCGTTCCTTGAAACCTGACAGGATCGGCGGCAGCACCGTCTTGCCGAACCAGGTGGGCGCGCTGATCCGGAGCCGCCCTTCGTCGGCCTTGTGTGCATTCATCACATCCCGGCGCGCTTCTTCCAGCGTCTTAACCGCTGGCTGGATCTGGGCAGCGAAGATTGCGCCGTCGGTCGTCAGCGAGACCTGCCTCGTCGTGCGCACGAAAAGCTGCACGCCAAGTTCCGCCTCGAGCGCTGCGATCGCGCGTGTGACGGCCGCAGGCGTCATGTCCAGCTCACGCGCGACCTGGGCGAAATTTCGTTTCTCGGCTGCGAGCAGGAAGGTTCTGAGGGCTTTATAATCGTTCATGTTATTGTTTCAAGATTTGCAATTCAATCGAGAGGAATATTGCAATACCCGATGGCGATCAACGTGCGTAGTTTTGAGATCAACAATTTCAACGCCCACTGAAAGGCATCTCCATGATCAAGGACATCAAGGGACTGCACCACGTGACTTCGATGGCATCGGACGCGCGGCAGAACAATCGCTTCTTCACCGATACTCTCGGCCTGCGCCGTGTCAAGCAAACGGTCAACTTCGACGACCCCCGCGTCTATCACCTCTACTACGGTGACGAGACAGGCTCCGCCGGGACTGTGATGACCTATTTCCCGTTCCCGAACATGGTGCTCGGCCGCTCCGGCGTCGGCGAGGTCGGCGAGACCCAGTTCTCGGTGCCGAAAGGCTCGCTGAAGTTCTGGCGGGATCGATTCACCGCTCAAGGTGTGGACGGCCTGGAAGTGGACACCGTCTTCGGTGCGAACCGACTTCGCTTCATGGGACCGGACGGCGACGGGTTTGCGCTGATCGAATCCCCCGACGACGCGCGGGCTCCGTGGGTTGTTGATGGAATCCCAGACGATGGGGCCATCCGCGGTTTCGCGGGTGCAAGGTTCAGCCTTCATGACACCGCTGCGACCGAAGAGCTGCTCGGCTTCATGGGCTATCAGCGCGCCGAGAAGGAAGGCGATGTGACCCGCTTCGTTATCCCCGATGGCAACGGGGCGGATACGATTGATCTCGCAGCATTGCCGAAGACGCCTTTTGCGCGTCCGGGCGCAGGTTCGGTTCACCACATCGCCTTCGCCGTCGACAACCGTGCGAAGCAGCTCGAGGTGCGCAAGTCCCTAATGGACACGGGCTATCAGGTCACGCCCGTCATAGACCGCGATTACTTCTGGGCCATCTACTTCCGTACACCTGGCGGAGTTCTGTTCGAGGTCGCCACGAACGAGCCGGGGTTCGATCTGGATGAGGACACGGCGCATCTCGGGGAGGCTCTCAAACTCCCGAGCAGATACGAGGACTACCGCGACGAGATCCAGGCCAATCTTGTGCCGCTGACGGCCTGAGCAGCAAACTCCCGACACAGCCGCGATAAGAGCGCCGCGTTCCGAAAGGGCCGCGGCGCTTTCCATTTCACCGCGCTAGCAGTCAATCTATTGTTACAAATATCGCAATTCAATAGAAATTCTTATTGCAATTCCGTACGCGTTAGCCGCGCGATACGTTTATTTTCAGCAGCCAAGACAACGAGTGAGCCGGCTCCGAGACGGACCCAGCAACACTTAAAGGATTGCAGAACGGGCGTCGCGCGGGCGTCCGATCAATCGCTGCTGCCCATGTCTAACACCGCAACAGGCGGTCCAAACAAACCGAAGAGGAATTGACCATGTCCAAGCTCGAAGTCCTGACCCCGGCAAACAGCCAGCTCATCTTCATCGACCAGCAGCCGCAGATGGCGTTCGGGGTCCAGTCGATCGATCGTCAGACGCTGAAGAACAATGTCGTCGGCCTCGCCAAGGCCGCCAAGATCTTCAACATCCCGACCACGATCACCACAGTTGAGACGCAATCCTTCTCGGGTAACACGTATCCGGAGCTGCTTGCCGTTTTCCCGGAGAACGACCTTCTCGAACGCACCTCGATGAACTCCTGGGACGACCAGAACGTCCGCGACGCGCTGGCGAAGAACGCCGCCGAGGGCCGGAAGAAGATCGTCGTCTCCGGTCTGTGGACCGAAGTCTGCAACACGACGTTCGCGCTCTCGGCTCTCCATGACGTTCCCGAATACGAGATTTACATGGTTGCCGATGCTTCCGGCGGCACTTCCTCCGACGCACACAAATACGCGATGGATCGCATGGTGCAGGCAGGCGTGATTCCGGTCACCTGGCAGCAGGTCCTGCTCGAGTGGCAGCGCGACTGGGCTCGCAAGGAGACCTACGATGCGGTCACGACCCTCGTAAAGGAACATTCGGGCGCTTACGGCATGGGCATCGACTATGCCTACACGATGGTTCACGGCGCAGAGGAGCGTGTCAAGCACGGTAAGCGCATCGGCCCGAACCCCGCGAAGTAACGGCCTGATCAGGCCGCTCCGATAACCCCTCGGAGCGGTCCTTCCGCAATTGGAGAACATCCCATGAAACTCTATCTCCTATCGCTTGGCGCTGGCCTGCTCGTCGGTATCGTCTACGGCCTGCTCAACGTCCGATCACCAGCGCCGCCTGTCATTGCTCTGATCGGCCTTCTCGGAATCCTTGTCGGCGAACAGATCATTCCGTTCGCAAAGACGCTTTGGAAAAGCGAGCCGGCGGCCATCTCATGGCTTCATCAGATCAAGCCGCACATGTTCGGTCACCTGCCGAAGGGTGGCGATGACATCAACATTGCTCGTCAGGCAGATGCGACTGTAGAGGAGAGGGGCTGATGACGACGCGTCGATCCTTTCTCGGAGGTGCATCGAGCCTGGCGTTTTCGAACCTCTTCTCACCAGCGAAAGCTGCCGATCCCAACCAGACCGGAGTAGACATCATGCATCCCGACCTGATCCTCCACAATGGCCGCGTGACGACCCTTGACCGGACCAATCCGAATGCGACTGCGATCGCAATAAAGGACGGGTTGTTTCTGGAGGTCGGATCCAACAGCGAGATCATGGCGCTGGCTGGTCCCAGCACTGAGATCATCGACCTCAAGGGCAAGCGCGTTCTTCCCGGCCTGATAGACAACCATACCCACGTCGTTCGCGGTGGTCTCAACTACAACATGGAACTGCGCTGGGACGGCGTGCGCTCGCTCGCCGACGCGATGGACATGCTGAAGCGCCAGGTGGCGATCACGCCCGCGCCGCAGTGGGTTCGCGTCGTCGGCGGGTTCACGGAACATCAGTTCGCCGAAAAGCGGCTGCCCACTCTCGATGAGATCAACGCTGTCGCGCCTGACACACCCGTGTTCCTTCTGCACCTCTATGATCGTGCGCTGCTCAACGGTGCGGCTCTCCGCGCTGTCGGCTACACCCGTGACACCGCGAACCCGCCCGGAGGCGAGATCACCCGCGATGCCAACGGCAATCCTACCGGTATGCTGCTGGCGAAGCCGAATGCAGGCATTCTCTATTCGACGCTTGCCAAGGGGCCCAAGCTTCCGCTGGACTACCAGGTCAATTCGACCCGCCACTTCATGCGCGAGTTGAACCGCCTTGGCGTGACAGGTGTGATCGACGCGGGTGGTGGTTTCCAGAACTATCCTGACGACTATGAGGTCATCCAGAAGCTGTCCGACGAGAACCAGATGACGGTTCGGCTGGCCTACAATCTCTTCACCCAGAAGCCGAAGGAAGAGAAGCAGGACTTCCTGAAATGGACCCAGTCGGTCAAATACAAGCAGGGTAACGACTACTTCCGGCACAATGGTGCGGGCGAGATGCTTGTGTTCTCGGCCGCCGACTTCGAGGATTTCCGCCAGCCCCGTCCGGAGATGGCTCCGGAAATGGAAGGTGAGTTGGAAGATGTCGTCCGCATCCTGGCGGAAAACCGTTGGCCGTGGCGTCTGCACGCCACCTATGACGAGACGATCTCCCGTGCCCTCGACGTGTTCGAGAAGGTTGACAAGGACATTCCACTCGAAGGTTTGAACTGGTTCTTCGACCATGCCGAGACTATCTCGGATCGCTCGATCGACCGTATCGCCGCCCTCGGCGGTGGCATCGCCACACAGCACCGTATGGCATATCAGGGCGAATACTTCGTTGAGCGCTACGGGCACGGCGTGGCGGAAGCGACACCGCCGATCAGGAAGATGCTCGACAAGGGCGTGAACGTCTCGGCCGGCACCGATGCCACCCGCGTCGCCTCATATAATCCGTGGGTCTCGATTTCGTGGATGGTAACTGGCAAGACCGTCGGCGGCATGCAGCTCTATCCGCGCACCAATTGCCTCGACCGCGAGACGGCGCTCAGGATGTGGACCGAGAAAGTGACCTGGTTCTCCAACGAGGAAGGCAAGAAAGGCCGCATCGAGCAGGGTCAGTTCGCTGATCTCGTGGTGCCGGACAAGGATTTCTTCTCCTGCGCCGAGGACGAGATCTCCTTCGTTGTTTCGGAACTGACAATGGTCGGCGGCAAGATCGTCTACGGCGCGGGCGACTTCAAAGCGCTCGATGAGAACGACATCCCGCCCGCGATGCCCGACTGGTCGCCTGTCCGCAAGTTCGGCGGTTACGCGGCATGGGGTGAAACGGAAGGGGCAGGCGCTCGTTCGCTGCGCCGCACCGCGATCTCTACCTGCGGATGTGCGAGCAATTGCGGCGTGCACGGCCATGACCATGCCGGAGCCTGGACATCCAAGCTCCCGATTGCCGACCTCAAGGGATTCTTCGGCGCTCTCGGCTGCTCCTGCTGGGCGGTCTGACGAAGACTTAGCTCGGGTGCCGACCGGCACCCGGGCGTCACTTCATAATTGCCGATTTTGCAATTAAATAGAAACTATTGCTGCAATTGTTGGCAATGCGGTAAGCAGCCAATATCGCTCCATCGAACGCAGCCGCTCGCGGCGAACATACAGGAGCAGATATGACCTACCAATCTCATCTATCCAACCCAATCCGGAGCGGCGTGGCACGCGTCGTCAGATCGCCTGTCGTGCGGACGGCGTCGCTGATGGGTCTTTGCGCGGCCTACATTCAAGGCCCACTCACCAAGATCTTCGACTTCAGCGGTGCCCTGAGCGAGATAGAACACTTCGGTCTTCACCCAGCCTCCTTCTTCGCAGTCGCCGTCATCGTATTCGAGCTGACGGCCTCCGCCATGGTTATCTCGGGCTTCCTGCGCTGGGCGGGCGCGCTGGCGCTGGCTGGCTTCACGCTTCTAGCGACCCTCATCGCCCTCCGCTTCTGGGAAATGGCGCCTGGGATGGACCGCATGATGGCCACCAATGCCTTCTTTGAGCACCTCGGCCTGTCGGGCGCATTCGTGTTCGTTGCAGCATTTGACCTCACAAAGGGAGCAGGCAAATGAGCGCCGCAAAGTCATCCGCGGGAGCCTTCGCGCCGCTTGCACAGCCCGTGTTCGCTGTCCTCTGGATCGCCACCGTTATCGGCAACACCGGAAGCTTCATGCGCGATGTCGCAAGCTCCTGGTTGATGACGGATCTGTCCGCATCGCCGGCCGCGGTCGCCATGGTCCAGGCTGCCGGAACCCTGCCGATCTTCCTGCTTGCCATCCCCGCAGGCGTTCTCACCGACATCCTCGACCGCCGCAAGTTCCTGATTGCCGTCCAGGTGCTACTCGCCTCTGTCAGCATCGCGCTGATGGTTCTCTCGCAGACAGGCATGCTTTCGGTCAGCGCGCTGATCGGCCTGACCTTTTTCGGCGGCATTGGCGCCGCATTGATGGGACCGACATGGCAGGCAATTGTGCCGGAACTGGTGAAGCGCGAGGACGTGAAGAGCGCGGTGGCGCTCAACTCGCTCGGCATCAACATCGCCCGCTCCATCGGGCCTGCTGCGGGTGGCCTCCTTCTCGCAGCCTTTGGAGCCGGGATCACCTATGGCGCGGACGTGGCCAGCTATATCGTCGTGATCGCAGCTCTTGTCTGGTGGCCGCGGACAAAGAACTCCAACGATGCGCTTCAGGAGAAATTCTTCGGTGCGTTCCGGGCCGGACTTCGCTACACCCGCTCGAGCGAGCCACTGCACGTCGTGCTTCTGCGGGCCGCGATCTTCTTTGCCTTCGCCAGCGCGGTCTGGGCTCTTCTTCCGCTCGTTGCCCGACAACTCCTCGGTGGTGATGCCAGCTTCTATGGCATCCTGCTTGGTGCGGTAGGTGCCGGTGCGATCGGGGGAGCCTTGGTGATGCCGAAGCTGCGTGAACGCTTGAGCTCCGACGGACTGCTTCTCGGCGCCGCGCTTGTCACAGCAGCCGTCATGGGAGTCCTGTCACTTGCGCCGCCGAAGATCATCGCCATCGTGGTCCTTCTTTTCCTCGGGGGAGCATGGATCACCGCCCTGACTACACTCAACGGGGCAGCGCAGGCCGTTCTTCCGAACTGGGTGCGTGGTCGTGGTCTTGCCGTCTATCTGACCGTCTTCAACGGTGCGATGACTGCCGGAAGTCTCGGCTGGGGTGCAGTCGGCGAAGCTGTCGGCCTCCAGTCCACCTTGCTCATTGGAGCGGCCGGCCTGCTCATCGCCGGGTTCATCATGCACCGCGTGAAGCTTCCCGCAGGCGATGCCGACCTTGTGCCGTCCAACCACTGGCCTGAGCCGCTCGTTGCCGAGCCAGTTGCTCATGATCGTGGCCCAGTTCTCATCCTGATCGAATACAAGGTCGAGAAGCAGCACCGCACAGCCTTCCTGCACGCTCTCGACCATCTTTCCATGGAACGTCGCCGCGACGGTGCCTACGGATGGGGTGTCACTGAGGACTCGGCGGACCCTGAGAAGATCGTCGAGTGGTTCATGGTGGAATCCTGGGCTGAACATCTTCGCCAGCACAAGCGGGTCTCGAACGCCGACGCCGATCTGCAGGGGAAGGTTCTGGCTTACCATGTCGGTCCTGAGAAGCCCGTCGTCCGGCACTTCCTGACAATCAACCGACCGGCAGCCGCGTGACACGGGAAATAGGGGTGGCAGCTACGGCTGCCGCCTCCAGATCCTCTGGCGCTAGGTAAGTCCTGCGGTAATTTGCCGATGCGAACGCCGCCAATCCTACCGCAGCAGGCCTTCGCTCCCGAACTCGTCCCAACCGCTCAGCCCGGTCGCGGGGTCGTCATTGTTCTCATCAGCTTGTTTGGCTTTTTCTTGTTTTTTCAGTGAACGCGACAGCTTCGCCTGATAGGCGGCGCGTCTCCTGTTTTCGGCTTTCACCACCGCGTCTTGCTCGCGCCATTCGTCCACGGCCCCGCGATCGAGCAGATCCTCTACGACCCGTGGATCAAATACATGGAAGGTGATCCGTCGCGCTCGGCCTTGAAGCCGGACGGTCCTCGTTCCAGCACTCGGAAGACGTCCATCCTCCAGCCAACGCTTCCTTTCAGAAGCCGTAATCCCCAGGATGTCCTCTATCTCACGAGGGATGATCGGAAGGTCCGAGATACCCCGCAGCGCTTCGGAGACAATCGACGAGGTCGCGCGAAACGCTGTCTTCGACGTCTCCGGCATGACGAGGGCAAGCTCGCCCGACTGCATATCCAGCGACTTTCTGACCGCCGGGGGCAGGCGGGACCGGATCTCCTGCAGAATTCCCTTCACCCTGACAGCCGATCCGAGCGTCGCCTGCACGGGGAGTGACCACTCCCTGATCAGCTCGGGATCATCGCTCTTCGTTGTCTTCTTCATCTTGGGCATACCGGAGCAGATGGGATCGGAAGGGGCAAGCGTCAACGGCTGCCTGTACGACGCCCCGTCTTTTGCCCTTTGCCCATCCGAGGCGAGTTCTCGAATGAAACTCTCTTCTCGTCACTGACCCAAGCTCGATCAGCGCTCTCAAACTGGCGCGGCGATTACAACGATCATCGACCGCACTCTGGACTCGGCTGGGTGATACCTGCCGAGTTCGCTCAGACAATCAACCCGCGACGTGATGCGGTGCTTCGCAGCCGAAATGGCTCCGCACCGCAACCCGCCGCTACCGCCCCGAATACAGCAATCCAACACCGCTGGAGCGAACTCAAAACTGGATAGAAGCTGAGGCAAGGTCACGTCTATCCGGAAGCTTTCCTCCCTTGACTGGAAATCAAAGTTACTTAATCTAAGGGGCGGCAGGACCCGTTGGGAGGAGGGCCGGCATTCGCGATATCTATCGCATTATCTTCATCTCCCAAAACCATGATTCCCGATCGCACGCTGCCGATTTTTCAACAGGATAAGCCATGCCGCTCACCATTGCTCAACGCCTCGACAGTCTGAAGGTCCGTATCGCCGAGCTCGCGCACTGGCGGGACCGGTATAGCAGCCAGATCGACGGCTGGACCTTCGAGGGCGAGCCGATCGCCCATCACCAGGACTGGCCGCATCGACAAGGCGTGGTGCATTTTGCCGCGAGCGCCGAAGCGCCTGCGAACTGGCCGCTCGAAGATATCCGCCTGCAGCTCGATCTCGGCGGCGAGAGCCTGATCACGCTGAGCTATCCCGCTGGCGGGAGCGAAACATTCGGTCTCGATCCCTATCATCAGGAATTCCCGGTGAAGGGCCGTCGCTTCTCGATTGCGACGGAAAGCGTCGCCCGCTTTCCCTTCGGCGAGCCGAACCGAGCGCCTCGGCTCAACAAGGCCCGGCTGATCTGGCTCGACGGTCCCGTCCATCGCCTGCATCTTCTCCTGAAGCAGATCGCCGAGGCGATCGGTGTGCTCGGCGAGCATGAGGTCGTGCCGCATCTGGTCGGCGCCGCCGAGCAGGCCTTGCGCAGCCTCGACTGGCCGTCGGATACGGCGGCTTACATCTCCCGCACCGCTGATGCCGTCATGCAGCAGAAGATCTGGGAGCTGCCGGAACTTGCAGCCGACCCCGCAGGTCTTTCCGACGAGCAGAGCGCTTCGGCCGCCGCCGCCTTCGAGGCCCTGGCGGAGCGGCTGAAGGAACTGCAGAAGCGCTTCCCACCAAATGGCGAACTGGTGCTGACCGGCCATGCCCATATCGATCTTGCCTGGCTTTGGCCCTATCGCGAGACGCGGCGCAAGATGCGGCGTACCTTCAACACGGCGCTGTCGCTGATGGAGCGCTCAGAGGATTTTCGCTTCAACCAATCGACCGCCCATTATTACGCGCAGATCGAAGAGGAAGATCCGGAGCTTCTCGATCGCATCAAGCGGAAGGTCGCGGAAGGAAAGTGGGAAACCGTGGGTGGCATGTGGGTCGAGCCCGACACCAACATGCCGACCGGCGAAAGCCTCGTCCGCCAGGTGCTTTATGGCCAGCGCTATTTCGAAAAGACTTTTGGCGCGCGCCATACCGTCTGCTGGCTGCCGGATTGCTTCGGCTTCTCCGGCGCGCTGCCGCAGATCCTGAAACAGGGCGGCATCGACAGCTTCTTTACCATCAAGGTCAACTGGAGCGAGACCAACCACATTCCTTCCGACCTTTTCTGGTGGAAGGGCCTCGACGGCAGCCAGGTGCTGACCCACACTTTCGACAATCCGATGCAGGGCTATAACGGCTTCGTGCAGCCCGATTGCTACCTGCCGACATGGAAGAATTTCCGCGGCAAAGTGCAACATCACGCCTCGCTTCTCGCCGTCGGTTACGGCGACGGCGGCGGCGGTGTCACACCGGAGATGGTCGAGCGCGAAGTGCAACTGCGCGATTTTCCCGCCATTCCGCAGGCGCGCTGGGGGACCGTCAAGGGCTTCTACGAGCAGGCGCATCGCAGCGCTGGGGAGAGGAAGCTTCCCGTCTGGGACGGCGAAATCTATCTCGAATTGCACCGTGCGACGCTAACGACGCAAAGCGGCGTCAAGCGCAAGCACCGCCAGGCAGAACGCGCGCTGATCACCGCCGAAACTCTCGCTTCGCTTGTTCATCTGCTCGGTGCCGAAAAGCCGCGGAGCCTCGAAGCGGATTGGCGCGTGGTGCTGAAGAACGAGTTCCACGACATCCTGCCGGGTTCCAGCATCCGCGAGGTTTATCAGGACGCGGAGCAGGAGCTCGGCGGCGTCATCGACCATGCCAAGGCCGAGCAGGCGAAGTCATTGCAGGCGCTGTCGGTCAATCTGCCGAAGGGCGGGGTCGCTGATGCCCTCATCGTCGTCAATCCGTCGCTTGCGTCTCGGCCGGTAAGCGCGACACTTGCCGACGGCACGGTGCTCGCGGCCGCCGATATCGTCGCTCCCTTGTCGGTCGCCGTCTTCGACAGGCGGGCGCTGAAACCAGCGGGCGGGCTGAAAGCCGGCTCCGATCGCCTCGAAAACGATCATCTCGCGGTCGTCATCGGCAAGGACGGAGCCGTCGCCAGCCTCATCCACAAGGCAAGCGGCCGCGAAGCGGTCGATGGCTCCGCCAACCAGCTCTGGGTCTATCCGGCCGACAAGCCGCGCAATTGGGATGCCTGGGACGTCGACGCCGATTACGCCGAAAAGGCCGTCCGCCTCGAAGCGCCCCAAAGCATCAGCCTCGTCGAAAGCGGCCCGCATCGCGCGGCGATCCGCGTCGTCCACCGCTACCGGCATTCGAGCGTCACGCAGACCTATGTGCTGACCGCTAACGGCAAGCGGCTCGACATCGAAACGACGATCGACTGGCACGACCGCCGCACCCTGCTGCGCACCGTCAGCCCGGTCGACGTGCAGGCACGCAAGGCGACCTTCGAATGCGCTTTCGGCGTGGTCGAGCGGGCGACGCATACGAACACCTCCTGGGAACAGGCGATGTTCGAAGCCGTCGCCCATCGCTTCGTCGATCTCAGCGAGCCGGGCTTCGGCGTGGCTCTGCTCAACAATGCCAAATACGGGCACAGCGCCCGCGGCAATGTGATCGGCATGAGCCTGGTGCGCGGACCGGTCTATCCGGATCCGCTGGCCGATGAGGGCGAACAGAGCTTCACCTATGCATTGATGCCGCATGACGGCGCCTGGCATGAAGGCGGCGTGCTCGACGAGGCGATCGATCTCAACCAGCCGCTTATCACGGCGGAAGCCAGCGGCCTCTCCGCCGGCACTTTCGCGCCGCTTGCCGTAGACGGCATTCCCGTCGCCTTCTCTGGCCTGAAGGCGGCGGAAGAGGGCGAGGGCCTGATCCTGCGCCTCTACGAGCCCGCCGGCCGCCGCGGCCGCCTTTCCATCGGCCTGCCTTCGGGATGGACGGCATCGGAGCCGCTGACCATTCTCGAAGAGCCGATGGACCGGAAGGGTCCCGCCGACATCATGCCGTTCGAGGTCCGGACCTGGAGGCTGGAAAAGGTCTGACGCCCGATTTACCAGATGACGCACCGCCGCTTCGATGCGGCGGGGCGTTCACCCGTGAAGCCTCGACGGCTCCGCATAACTGGTCCAGCAAATGTAAGGATCCATGAATGCGGCTATCACCGGCTCACGGCCTTTGGGCGCCGGTCGCGGCAACGTAGACGGAATAGAGCGAGCGCGTGGCGGCGATGAACAGACGGTTGCGTCCGGGGCCGCCGAAGGTGAGGTTGGCGACGGTCTGAGGGACGCGGATCTTGCCGATCAGCTTGCCGGCCGGATCGAAGCAGTGCACGCCATCACCGGCACTGGACCAAAGGTTGCCCTGCACGTCAGTCCGGATGCCGTCCGGGATGCCGTTGTCGATAAGACAGAAGACGCGACCGTTCGCAAGCCTGCCGCCGTCGACGACGTCGAAGGCGCGAATGTGACGCGGCAGGCTTTCATCGTGGCTTGCCGCCGAATCCGCGACATAGAGGATCGTCTCGTCAGGCGAGAAGGCAAGGCCGTTCGGCTGGATGAAATCCGTGACGACAGCGGTTAGCTCGCCGGTCGCCGGGTCGAGCCGGTAGACGTTGCGCGTCGCCTGCTCGGGCTCGGACTGGTATCCTTCGTAGTTCGACATGATGCCGTAGGTAGGATCGGTAAACCAGATCGTGCCGTCCGATTTCACCACGACGTCGTTCGGCGAGTTGAGCCGCGCGCCCTCGAAGCGGTCGGCGAGCACGGTGATCGAGCCGTCGATCTCGGTGCGTGTGACGCGGCGCCCGCCATGTTCGCAGGAGATGAGCCGGCCCTGCCGGTCTCGCGTGTGGCCGTTGGTGAAGTTGGAGGGCTGCCGGTAGACGGAGACGCCGTCCTCGGGCGTCCACCGCAGCATGCGCTGATTGGGAATGTCGCTCCACAGAAGCTGGTTGGCATCGTTGAACCAGACGGGACCTTCCGCCCAGCGGCAGTCGGAATGGAGTTCGTCAAGCCCGGCGCTGGTGACGATCAACTGCCGGAAGCGCGGGTCGTGAATTTCGTAGATGCTGGCCTCGGCCATGGCGGTCTTCCCGATTATCGCATGCCGGCCCGGCGACCGCCGGCAAGCATGATGACGCTGATGATGATGAGGCCGGTCATGATGAGGCGGATGCCCGCACCGAGCCCATAGGTATTGAGCATGGAAACGACCAGGAACATGAATAGCGACGCGCCCCAGATGCCCGGCACGTTGGAATCGCCGCCGGCCACGGCCGTGCCGCCGATCACGACGACGGCGATCGAGGTCAGCAGATATTCCGAGCCCATATTCAGCGCCGCGCCACCGGAGAAGCAGGCGAGCAGGTAGCCAGCGACGGATGCGAGCATGGCGCAGAACAGGTAGGTGACGAAACGCGTGCCGTCGACCGGGATGCCGGCCATGCGCGCGGCCGGCATGCTCTGGCCGATCGCCGAAATCCAGCGCCCGTAGATCGTCTTCTCGAGCAGGAACCAGGCCAGCAGCGAGATGAGGAACGCGACGATTGCGACGTTCGGCACACCGAGCGTGTTGGTGGTGGTGAACTCCGCAAGCATGCTCGGCGGCTTGATGCGCAAGCCGCGGTTCGTCCAGATCGCCGCGGACTGCACGATGAAGCTCACGGAAAGCGTGGCGATGATCGGCGGAATGCGTAGAGCCTTGATGAGCGCGTAGTTGCCGAGGCCAACGACGAGGCCGATGAGGACGGCGACAAGAAGCCCGGGGAGAATCATCCCGTTTTCGACGTTCATCAGCTTCAGCGCCACCGTACCGGCAAGCGTCATGGTGGCGGGAACCGACAGATCAATATTGCCGGGACCGAGGGTGATGACGAACATCTGGCCGATGCCGACGATCACAGAGAAGGCCGCGAAGGTGAGTGATGCCTGCGACAGGCCGACCGTGCTGGCGCCGAGCGTCACCATGATCGTCAGGAACCAGACGACGAAGGCGGCAAGCCATGACCAGATCCAGGGTTTGCCGAGGAGGCTGAGGAGGGGAGTCATCGGCGGCGTTTCTCCCGTTTCTCCAGGCGGTTCAGCATCAGGCGAAGCGCGAGCACGATGATCAGGATCGCGCCTTGGGCTCCGATCTGCCAATCGGGCGAGATGCGCAGGAAGGACAGGAACGAGCCGGCAAGCGTCAGCGTCAGCGCGCCGATGACGGCGCCGACAGGGGAAACGCGCCCGCCGATGAATTCGCCGCCGCCGAGGATCACGCCGGCGATCGACAGCAGCGTGTAGCGCAGCGCGATATTCGCATCCGCAGACGTCGTCAGACCGACGAGGGCGATGCCCGCAAGCACCGCGAAAAGGCCGGCCAGGCCATAGGCGGCGGCGCGGGCGGCGACGATCGACCACCCGGCCCGCTCGACCGAGCGCTGGTTGCCGCCGATTCCGCGGATCAGCACGCCGAGCGAGGAGCGCATGACGAGAAGATGAGCGACGGCGGCGATGACGATGCTGGCGACGATCGCCATCGGCGCCAGCGGCGGCTTGACGGTCATCAGAGAGCGCACCCAGTCCGGCGCCTGCCCGCCCGGCGCCGGCAGCAGCAGTACGGCAAGGCCGCCCCAGACGAAGCTCATGCCGAGAGTGACGACGATGGACGGCAGGTCTCGCAGATAGATGATGACGCCGAGGCCCGCATAGGCTGCAATCGCCCCCGCAAGGATCAGGACGCCGATTACGGGATCATCGCGCAGAAAGGTCGCGCTCACGCAGGCGACGAAGCTGACGAAGGTGCCCATCGACAGATCGAGATCGTTCACCGCCATGACAAGCATCTGGGCGACCGTCGCGAGCGCGATCGGCACAGCCAGGTTGAACAGCAGGTTGAGCCCGACATAGCTCATGGCGCGCGGCTGCAGCCAGAAGACGGCAGCGAGCAGCAGGGTCAACGACAAAGCGGGAATGGCAAGACGCATGGCGTCGGACGAGAGCCGGAACGTCATGCGGCCACCCCCTCGAAGGAGGCGGCGATGATATTGCTCTCGCTGACGGCGTCGCCGGCGAGTTCGGCCGTGATACGGCCTTCGCGGAAGACGTAGACACGGTCGCAGAGACGAACCTCGTCCATTTCCGTGGAATACCAGATGAAGGTGCGGCCGCGCGAAGCTTCGTCGCGGATGATGGCGTAGACCTCCTGCTTGGTCCCGACATCGACGCCGCGCATCGGATCATCCATCAGGACGACGGGCGCGCGCGTGGCAAGGGCGCGGGCGAAGAGCACTTTCTGCTGGTTGCCGCCGGAAAGCGACAAGATTTGGTTTGCCATGTCGGGCGTGCGGATTTCGATCCGCCGCTTCCAGTCGGCGCCCCTGGCCTCCTCTTTATCAGCGAGAATGAGGCCGCGCCGCGACAGGTCACCGAGCGAGGCGACCGAGAAGTTGCGCAGAATGCTCCAGAGTTCGAAGACGCCGTTGAGGCGGCGGTCGCCGGCGACGAAGGTGACGAGCGGGTCGCGCTCGGGCAGCCAGTTGCCAGACTGGGCCGCATGCAGCGCGAGCAGGAGTTCGGTCTGCCCGTGGCCGGCCAACCCCGCCAATCCGATGATCTCACCCTTGCGGGCGGAAAACGGACGGCCCGCCGTCTGATGGGACAGCACGAGAGGAGCGGTGGATTGCGCGCGCGCCGGCCGCTGGCCCTCCTCCTCCTTCGCAACGGTGCCCATCGCCTCAACCAGACCATGATGGTCGAATCCATCGGCCGGACGTTCGGCCACAACGCGGCCGTCCTTCATGACGACGATGCGGTCGGAGGTTTCGAGAATCTCGTGCAGGATATGCGAGATGAAGATGACGGAGCCGCCAGCGGCGACGAAGCGGCGGACATGGTCGAGCATCTGCCGGGCGAGGCTCGCATCGAGCGACGAGGTCGGTTCGTCGAGAATCACCAGCCGCGGCGTTATGCCGGCGTCGGAAAAGGCCATGGCGATTTCGACCATCTGCCGCTCGGCGATCGAGAGATCGCCGACGGCCCGGCCGCTGTCGATGCCGTGGCCGGGAAAGACAGCATCTAGGCTCTTTTCGATGATTCTTGCGGCGCGCCTGCGCCAGCCGAAGCCGCCGAGATCGCGGTGCATGATGCGGGTGTTCTCGACGATGGAGAGATTGGGGCAGAGCGAAAGCTCCTGGAAGACGCAACGCACGCCGCGGGCCCGCGCCGCATTGATGCCGTAGCGCTCCAGCCGCTCGCCGTCGCTGGCGACACTTCCTTCATGGGGTGTGAGGCCGCCATTGATGACGCCGACGATGGTGGATTTGCCGGCTCCATTGTGTCCTACGAGCCCGACGCATTCGCCCGGCATGACGCGCAGGGTGACGCCGTCAAGCGCCCTGACCGCCCCGAAGCTCACCTTGGCGCTGTCGACGGCGATCACCGCCTCGAAAACCTCGTTCATGCTGCCCGCCACACCTGCTCGAAAGGACTGCCGCGCGGCCATTTGCGGCCCGCGCGGCAGTCGCCGGGAGAGTTATTTTGCCGACTCGATGACCTTGATCGCATCCGCCTGCGTGTATTCCACATTGGCCACGCCGCCGGCCTGGGTGTTGGCGAGGTTCGTTTCGAGATTGTCCTGGTCGATGCGCAGGAAGGGCACGACGAGGTCCTTCTTGACCTGCTTGCCGTCAAGGATCTGCTGGGCGACCCAGAAGGCGAGCGTCGAGACACCGGGCGCGATCGATACGGACATGGTCTCGTAGCCCTTTGCGTCCTTCTGCTCCTTCCACCACTTCAACTCGTCTTCGCGGTTGCCCATGATGATGATCGGCATCTTCCGGTTGGTCGCGGCGATCGCCTGTGCGGCGCCGTAACCATCGCCGCCCTGCGTCACTACGCCGACGATCTCGGGCAGGCTCGGCAGGATGCCGGCGACCGCCTTCTGCGCGACGTCCTGCGCCCAGTCGCCGTGAACGGAGCCGACGATCTTGAACTGCGGGAACTGCTTGACGCCTTCGTGGATGCCCGCCGAGATCTCGTCGTCGACGAAGACGCCGGCGAGGCCGCGGATCTCGAGCAGATTGCCGCCCTGCGGGATTTTCTTCGACAGATACTCGACCTCGCTGCGGCCCATTTCCTTGAAATTGACGGCGATGCGCCAGGCGCAGGGTTCGGTCACGATGCCGTCGAAGGAAACGACGGTAATGCCGGCGTCGCAGGCTTCCTTGACCGCGCCGTTCAGCGCCGTTGGCGAGGCGGCGTTCAGCACGATCGCGTCATAGCCCTGCAGGATCATGTTCTGAATCTGCGCAGCCTGTTCGGTCGCCTGGTTCTCGGCGGTGGTGAAAGGGTCGGCGGCGGCAACGACACCTGATTTCACGGCTTCGCCCGTCACCTTGCCCCAGCTCGTCAGCATGGCCTGGCGCCAGGAGTTTCCGGCATAGTTGTTGGAAAGGGCGATCTTCTTGGCCGACGTGTCGGCAAAGGCGGAAATGGGCATGGCGGCGCAAGCAATGGCGGCCGATGCCAGAAACATCTTACGGATTGTCATGTCTTCCTCCCTCATGATCGCGCCGGTCGGCGGATCGCTTCACTCCTGCCGGCTGAACCGGGCCCGAGTGAAAATTGTTCTTGCACTGAGCTTCCTCCTCTCAGTATGGGCAGGATGCGGGAGATCGGCCGGCCTGTACAGGGGCAAGGCGGCAACTCGTTTGCGGGTTTTGCGCAACAAGCTGCGGGTTTACGCAAGACGGCGGCCCATCCGTGGGCGCTTACTGGGAAACGATCACGCCGGGTTGAGGAGCCTGTCGTGACGGGGAGGAACTGACAATGCTGCATCTCGCACCGGCAGCCCTGTTCGACCACTATCTCGGCATTTCCCGGCTGCTCGCGGGCCAGCTCGATTTCCGCTCGGCCATCCGTTCGGTCGCGGCCGAAGTCGCCCACATCATCCCGCACGACCATCTCGATGTCTGCGTGCTGCTCGAGGGCGGCAACTATCACACGGCCTACGAGACCGGCATCGAGACCGCCTGGGGCGAGATCGCCGGCGCGCCTGTCGTCAACAGTCCCATCCGTTCGCTCTTGAGGGGTGAAGTCGAATTTTTGCTCTCGGACGACGCCATGAAAGATCCGCGCTTCCATTTCGAGGGTGCGTTCAAGCGGCCGATCGTCGAACAATCGCTGAGGAGCCGGCTGCATGTGCCGATGAAGGTGCAGGGGACGATCATCGCAGCACTTTCCTGTTCGTCTCACAAGGCGGGCGTCTATACGATGGAGGACGTCGAGCGCGCTCGTATCATCGCCGATCTTCTGACGCCCTATTTCTTTGCGCTGCAGGCAGCCGAGCAGGCTCAACGCTCGGCGATCGTCGAGGCGGAGGCGCGCGCTCGCGAGGAGGGGCTGCGTCAGGGTGCGCTGAAGCTTACAGAAGCCCTGGAGCAGGAGCGCCAGCGGATCGGCATGGACCTTCACGACCAGACGCTCGCCGACTTGACTCGGCTTGCCCGCCGGATCGATCGGCTGTCGCGCAACGGCGAGGTGACGCCTGAGACGCTCGAACCCGTCTCTCGGTCGCTGCAGCATTGCATGCAGGATCTGCGGCAGATCATCGAGCAGGCAAAACCTTCCGTGCTCCAGCTGTTCGGCCTCGCACAGGCTATCGAGCATCATCTCGACCGATCGACGCGCGACACCGGGTCGGGCATCGAATGGGGACTCGTCGACGAAACGAACGGCGCGTTGGAAAGGCTGGAACCGACCGTCAGCGTCGCCTTGTTCCGCATAGCGCAGGAGGCGATCAACAATGCTGTGCGCCATGCCGCCCCGCTGGCAATCATGGTGCGGCTCGAAGCCGACGACGAACAGCTGTCGATCGAAATCTCCGACGACGGGACAGGGCTTGCCAAGACGCGCGGACGGATCGGCGGCGGCATCGACAATATGAAGACCCGCGCGAGGCTGATCTCGGCGCGCTTCACGATCGGCGCCGGCCAAAATAATCGCGGCACTGCGGTGCGCGTCGTGCTGCCGCTGGCGCCGAGCGGCCCGGCGGCTGAGCCAGATTGAGGAGAAAGGCAGGATGAAGGTTCTAATCGTCGAGGACGACCCGCTGCACCGCTCCTACTTGCACGAGGCTGTTAACGCCGCCTTGCCGGAATGCGATACGGTGATCGAGGCGGAGAACGGAACGGCCGGCGAGAAGCTCGCCCGCGATCATAAGTCAGCGCACATCGTCATGGATCTGCAGATGGCGAGCCGCAACGGCATCGAGGCGGCGCGCACGATCTGGAAGGAGCGGCCGGAGACCCGCATCCTGTTCTGGTCAAATTATTCGGACGAGGCTTACGTGCGCGGCGTCTCGCGCATCGTGCCGGATGGCGCCGCCTATGGCTATGTGCTGAAATCCGCTTCCGACGAGCGGCTGAAGCTCGCGCTACGCTCGATCTTCATCGAGAGCCAGTGCGTCATCGACCGCGAGGTGCGCGGCCTGCAACAGAAAAGCCTGGGCCAGACCAATGGCTTCACCGATTCCGAATACGAGATCCTTGTCGATATCGCCCTCGGCCTGACCGATCGGGCCATCGCCAAACGCCGGAGCCTGTCACTGCGCAGCGTGCAAAACCGCCTGCAGCAGCTCTACGACAAGCTCGACGTCTACCAGACGGCCGGCGACGACCACGAGGACGGCCGCTTCAATCTGCGCGCCCGCGCCGTCACGATCGCTTTCCTACGCAAACTCCTGAACTACAGCGCTTTGGAACGGGCGGAGGCGGAATTGCAGGAATGGCTCGATGGAAAATAGTTTGAAACGCTGCCTCGAACACGGCTTTCGTCCAGACGCTGCAGTCTGAATCGTGGGTTTGCCAGCGTTGGCTATGCCCTCAACCCGGCCAGTGATCTCGCCTCAGGATAGGCAGCCGTCACCACCGGCAGGATCAGACGGCTCGGATAGGCCGCGCCGGAGAAGACTCGCTGCCTGGCCGGCACGAAATCCGATGCCCGGGCGAGGGTAGAAGGGACCCCTGACTGCGGATTCCGGTCGAAGCGCGGGAAGTTGGACGAGGCGATCTGAAGTCGCAGCCGATGTCCTTTCTTGAACAGCCGGCTGGCATGTCCGAGGCGGATGGTGAGCTCGGCGGGATCATCGCCCGCTTCGCTGCCGCGCTTCCATCTGATGATTCCATCGACGATAGCGAGACTCCGGTCGTCCGGGGCCACGTCGCAGAGCTTGGCCGTCCAGTCGCAGGTCGTGGCGGAGGAGGCGACCCACAGGCATGCCGTCACAAGCCCGGTCACCTCGATATCGTCCCGCAGGGGCTGGCCGGTGAAAACCAGAACGTCGTCTCGGATCTCGATCGGCGCCTGATCGAGCGGACCGGAATTGCGGCCGAGAAGAAGGCCGGGCAGGAATGTCGCACCGCCGATGGTCGGAACCGGCATGGATGGGTCGGAAACATAGCTGGCGCTCGCTTTTGCGCCCGGACTTGAACCCAGCGTAGCTCGGCTGCAATCGAGGAAATGCGGCACGGCAACCATGTCAGGCAGAGGCCAATCCGGAGCGGCGTGCCAACTATTCGATCCTGAACGGAAATAACGCACCGTCGGAGAATCCTGCTGCCGATCCCGAAGAGCGCTGTCGAAGAAAGCCAGGTTCTCCTCCGGAAGATCGACGGCCGATGCCCCGTAACCCAACCATTCCCCGCCCTGCCAATCGCTGGGATTGCCATGCGACCATGGGCCGATGATGAGCCGATCGGGCATGTCGCTTTGCCCCGTCCATCGGGACTTTGCCTTCTCGAAGAGCTCGATCGAGCCCTCGAGAAAGATATCGTTCCAGCCGGCGACGACCAGCATCGCGGTTTCGTTCGCCTCGACCCAATCGGGTGAAAACAACTCGGACTCGCCCCAGATCGCCCGGGGATCGAACCAGTCCCGGACATAGGGTGCGAGTTCGGCAATCGCTTCATTCAGGATTGGCAATCGGGCAAAGGCTGCGAAAGGATCCTGTTGCAAGCGCTCCAGAAACGCTTGCGAGCGCTCCCGCACATCGGGCGGCATCACCGCTGTCCGATGCAGGATGTGGTCGGCGCCCAGCGCCTCAATCACCCATAACAGCAGGAATGCGAGTTCGAGTGCACCGCCGCGATACATCCAGGTTTCCCCATGGCGCGCCGTCGTCAATTGCGGAGCAATCGCTTTCAGACCCGCCGGATTTTCCGACAGCGCCAGCACCTGCGTGGCGCCGACGTAGGAAGCACCGAACATCCCGACTTTGCCGTTGCAGAACGGCTGGCGTCTCAGCCATTCGATCGTATCGGCGCCGTCACGCCCCTCGAATTCAAAGGGAACGAACTCGCCGTCCGACTGATAGCGTCCGCGGGTATCCTGGATGGCGATCGCATAACCTCGGCGCAGTGCCGTCTGAAACTCCAAGGCGGAGATATATTGTGAGCCGAACGGCGCATCCTTGCGATAGGGCGTGCGCTGCAGAAGCACCGGCCAGGCGCCTTCCGTCGCCGGGAGCCAGAGATCGGTCTTTAGGATCACACCATCGCGCATCACTACATCGACATTGTCGATGAGCCTGAACGTTGTTTGCTTCGTCATGGCCTGTTCTCAGCGCCCGCCGACAAGCCGCTGCCGCAATTGGTCGAAGGAGACCGCAAGGATGAGCAGAAAACCGGTGGCGGCCTGCTGCCAGGAAGAGTTGATGTTCATCAGCGTCAGACCATTGTTCAGCACCCCGACGATCAGCAGCCCAATCACCGTGCCGAACATCGTGCCGGTGCCGCCCTTCAGCGACGTTCCGCCGAGGATGACGGCGGTGACGACGGCAAGCTCCAGGCCGAGGCCGGTGGTGCCCGACGTGGAGCCCAGCTGCGAGGCGCTCATCAGCCCGCCGAGCCCGATAAAGGCACCGGAGAGCGAGAAGCCCAAAAACACTACGCGCTTGGTCTTGATCCCGACCAGACGCGCGGCATTCTCATTGGCGCCGATCGCGTAGATCGACCGGCCGAAAACCGTGCGTTTGAGGACGATGCCGACGACGATGGCCACGAGAACGAAGACCAGCGCAGACAGCGGGATGTTGAGGAAAGGGCGCCAGATTGCCCAGTCGAAATTTGCAATCAACATGTTCTTGCCGCCGCCGATCGACTGGGTCAGGCCGCGGAAGATCGCCAGGGTTCCAAGGGTGGTGATCAAGGCGTTGACGCCGATCTTGGTAACCAGGAAGCCGTTGATCACGCCGATCGCCATGCCCACAAGCATTGCGAGGGCGCTTGCCGGAACGATGCCGATGCTGTTGACGGTGAGGGCCATGATGAGGGCGACGAAGGCGACGCCACTGCCGACCGACAGGTCGAACTGGCCGGCAATCAGCAGCATGGTTCCGCCTGCCGCAAGCACGCCGGTAATCGACAATGCCGTGATCACGTTGACCCAGTTGCCCCAGGTCAGGAAGTAGGGCGAACTCAATGAAAAGAACACGATCTCAGCGAGCAGGAAGGCGAGCAGCGCGGCCGATTCCGGCGTTTTGCGCCAGAAGCTGGTTTTGTCGCTACTCGTGTCGATATCCGCCATAGCTGTCATGGCCTCGGATTGAAGCTTGTCATGCATGGACACCGCCTCCCGCGGCTTCGGTCAGGGTTTCAGTGGAAATGCGATCGTGCGGGATCTCCGCGATCAACCGCCCGCGGACCAGGACGAGAGCGCGGCTGGCGACCGCGTTGATGTCCTCATAGTCCGAGGTCGCGATGATGATGGCATGGCCGTCGGCAGCCAGTTCGGCGAGGATGCGATAAATCTCCTGGCGGGCGCCGACATCCACACCGCGTGTCGGTTCCGTCAGCACCAGGATCCTGGAGCCCGCCTCCAGCCAGCGGCCGAGCAAAACCTTTTGCTGATTGCCGCCGGACAATTCGGTGATGATCTGGTTGCCGGCGGTGTCCGCCTTGACGCGTAGCTTCCGATGCCAACGGGAATAGGCCGCCCGCAGTCGCTCGCCGCTCAGCATGCCGGAGCGCGACAGTCGCGGCCAGCTCGGTGCGGACAGGTTTTCTGCGAGCGTCATGGTGCGCAGCAGTCCCTCGCTTGCCCGGTCCGCCGGCAGATGGCCGATCGAAGCGGCGATCGCCTCGGCGGGATGGCGAAAATGGGCGGGCCTGCCGTCGATGAGAAGCTCGCCTCTGTCGAATGTTCGCGCACCCACCAGCGACGCCGCGAGCTCCTGGACGCCGGAACCGACCTTGCCGTACATGCCGAGGATCTCCCCCGGTCCGAGAGCGAAGGAGATATCCGCGAAGGCGTCCGATCCAAGGCGTTCCGCTCGAAGAACCGGTTTGGCGCTGGAGGACGACGGGCCAAGCGAGTGGCGCGCATGCGCAACCGCCCGGCCGACCATTGCCTCAATGACCTGTTCCTGGGTGACTTCATCCGTCGGCCGGTCCAGGGAAACGCGGCCGTCCCGCAGCACGCAGACCCGGTCGGCCAAGGTGAAGACTTCGTCGAGCCGGTGGGTGATGTAGAGAACGGCCGTGCCGCGTTCGGCCAGGCGCCGGATCAGCTGAAAGAGTTTGCGCGCCTCGGCGTCCGACAATGCGGCGGTCGCCTCGTCGAAGATGATGCACTTCGACGTGCCGATCGTCGCCCGGGCGATCTCGATGATCTGCCGCTCGCCGAGCCGAAGATTTGCCACCTTCGCCGTCAGCGGCAGATCGGCGCCGAGCAGATCCAGCGCCTCTTTTGCCATCCGCTGCATGGCCCCGCGATCGAGAAGGCCAGCTCTCGTCGGCCAGGCACCAAGGACGATATTTTCGGCAACCGTCAGGGTCGGAGCGTCGGCGATTTCCTGGGTGATCAGCCTGATGCCGGCATCGCGCGCATCGCCGACGCCGTGGAAGGATGCGACCTTGCCGTCCACCGAAATCGTGCCGTCGTCCGGCCGGTGATCACCCGCCAGAATGCGTACGAATGTGGACTTGCCGGCACCGTTTTCCCCGAGAAGGGCGGTGATCGTTCCGGCGGCGAGATCGAGGTCCACACCATGGAGCACCTCGACCGGGCCGAACGATTTCCGGATGCCGCGGACGGCAAGGAAGTCCGTCGTCATTTGCAGGCATACTCCGGATAGATCTGGGCGACATTCGCCGGCGTGATCAGCTCATGCGGAACCAGGATCTGGCTGTTGATCTTCTCGCCTTTGATCGCCTTGACCAGATTGGGCACGATCAGATCCGCATAACGTTCGGGAAAATAAGCCGCCGTGGCGATGAAATGCGGGGCAGTCCAGATCTGGCAGTTGTCGGGATCGAAATTCTGAACGCCGAGAT
This sequence comes from Rhizobium aethiopicum, assembly GCF_900094625.1. GTDB lineage: Bacteria > Pseudomonadota > Alphaproteobacteria > Rhizobiales > Rhizobiaceae > Rhizobium > Rhizobium aethiopicum. The sequence continues at coordinate 318,511 of NZ_FMAJ01000005.1, forward strand.
AGAGATCCTGGTTTCGCCCCTGCGTGCGTGCCGCCGCAAGCGCTGCGGTGATGACATCTTCGTTGATGCCGACGGTGATGATCTTGCCGGCGCCGGGCAGGGCGGTCAGCGTATCGGTAAATTGGCGCTGAGCGGCATCGGCCTGGCCGCCGGCGCCCGTGTCGATGATGCGCAGGTTCTTGACCGGCCCGCAGACGGCTTCGAAGGCTTTGCGGATGCCGCCCATGCGCTGGTCGTTGACGACGCCGACTGCAGTCGATTCCAGCGAGACGAAGGCATCATATTCGCAGTTGAAATTCTTGGCGAAATACATCCCGAGTTCGTGGCCGACGATTTCGCCTGCATAGGAATTGGCGGCACCGACAAAGGCCGTTTCGCACGGCTTCTGTTCGATATCGATCGCAATGACCGGAACCTGCGGGCCTTCGGCGCAGATATTGGCGGCAGCTGCCGCATCCGCCTGGAAGGTGATCAGGCCGTTGACGTTCTGCGTCTTGAATTGACGCACGCAGGCAAGAGCGGTGGCGGCGTCCATTTTGGAGTCGCAGGTGACCAGCTTGAAGCCGGCCGTCTCGGAGGCCTTCTCCATGCCGCGCTGCAGCGCGTCCGTGAAGGGAACGCCGAGGATGAGCTGCGTAAAGCCGAGCGTCAGTCCCTTGGCACTGCCGGGTGCGATCGGCTCGAATTTTGCCACTTCCGCAGGCGGGGTCGGCGCCGGGGCATCAAGATGAATTTCGGCAGCACCAGCCGGCTGGCCTCCCAGCGCCAGAACGGCCGCGACGAGCAGCCCCGCCAAGCGGCGGCTGCGGGCCGGCTCTTTCGAATTCCCTATGGGCATGTCAGGTCCTCCTCACCTGTTGATTGTTTGACCGGAGCGCCAGGCCACGGTCCATGCATGCGAGTTTTCAGCAGATCTGGATCACCTCGAGATCCAGAAGCTTGCCGAGTTTTTCGATTTTTCCGGCTATATGTCCGACGCCGACGGCACAGTGATGCGCCGGCCCTTCCGCATTCCAGTTCTCGACGAAGCGGCGGGCGCCGATCTCGAACTTGTAGCGGCTGTTGGTATTGCCGATTTCCAGAATTGGCCCGGGCACGGACTCTCCCTCTGCGCAGAGCAGGACGATGCGCCCCTCGCGCTCGATGACCGAAAGAAGGGTCACCGGCCCATGTTTGACGGACATCTCAACACTTACACCGGATCCGACCTTGCCATGATAGACCTTCAGCGGGCGGATCTTGGTCCTGTCTTCGGCAGCCTTGATATGCCCTGGTCCGTCATGACCCATGAGCACCACGTCTTCGCGGAAATCCATCGCGTAATATTCGGTGAAGGATCCGCCGACGCCGAAACTATCCATGATCTTCATTGCCTGGACGTTCTTGACCTCGTATTCCCCGGCCACCGGGACGCCCTGTGCCGTCAGGAGCGAGCAGCCAATGATGACCGAAGTGATCACGTCCTCATATTCATGGCCGGGTGACGATTCATAATAATAGGCAAGCGAACCTAGCTTTTTGGCGTCGACGAACTTGCGTAAGGCAACGGCCGTGCCGGCCGCCCTTCGAAGCTCTGTCGGATCGCAGTCCGGATCGATGTCGAATTCGCGCCGGATGGTTGCCAGAGTCGCGGTGATTTCCTCGTCCGTCGCCTCGCGCCGCAGCCGCGCCAATTCGTCGATCTCGACAATTTCGACATGCGTACCGAAGGCTGCCGTATGAGCCGTCAGGTCGGAATAGATGTCGAGCATGCCGTTGTAATAGCGGCCCATGACGCCCAGCCTGTTATGCGCCATCACATGGGCGACGCGCGCCGCGTCGATCCAGTCGGCAATCTCATGGTCGACGACCGGGTCGTCGTGCAGCATGCCGGTGATTTGATGAAAGGCGACGCCCGACCGGCGGAACACATTGGCGATCTCGGGCACAGGACAAGCGCCGCAGTGGGCAAGCCATTCGCCAGTCATCTTTGTCCGGTCGCCCAGCGCGTTGAAGCTGCGATAGTCGATCGATGCTTGCGGCTGCAGGTTCAGGATGACGACGGGGACGCGCGCGCGCCGCACGACCGGCAGGACCGTGGACGACAAGGCGTACGTCGTCACATGCAGGAAGATGATGTCAACATCGGCCTCGCGGAAACGATGACCCGCGTCGATGGCCTTTTCGGGCGTGTCGATCAGGCCGAGGTTGACGACCTCGATATCGGGACGGGCCAGTTTCTCGGCCATTTGGCCGACATAAGCCGTCAGCCTTTCCTCCAGACCCTCGAACTGCGGCCAATATGTCGCGAGACCTATGCCGAAGAGGCCGACTTTGAGCTTGCGATCCGTCATGCGCGCTCTGGCCTCGAGCAGCAATGCGCAGGGTATTGCAGCAGGCGAGAGCCGGCCGCACTCAGCAATGATGACACTGACTTTTCTCCTCCAGGGCCGCAACCGGGTTGCGGTTGGCTATCTGCCTCCGGCGGCAACTCCTGATGCCGGCTCCATCCTCTGGTAAACCGTAACACCACGAATGCGAGTTGACATCACGGTCTTTTCTCCAAAAATGATCTGAAGCATACAAAAAATGATCCTCGGCGGATGCGCATGACCCAGAATTATTTCCTGTATTTGCCCGATAATCGGCTGTGTTCTGCCTGGGGATGCACGGCGGTTTCGACCGGGCATACGAAAATCCTGCCTCATTCCGTCTATCCTCCGATGCGCCACCCGGATGATCATCATTTCGATTGGAAAAGAGGCCGCATCCTGCAGGCCTATCAGGTGATCCTCATCGCCGAAGGGCGCGGTCTGTTTGAATTCGGACGCCGCGGCAAGACGCAACGCGTCGAAGCAGGCTCCATCGTGCTCCTGTTTCCCGGTGTCTGGCATCGCTTTGCGCCCGATCCAGAACTTGGCTGGACGGAAAACTGGATCGAATGCCGCAGCACGGCTTTCGATTTCGCCCGCACTGCGGGCCTGATCGACCCGACGCGATCCGTCCTGCCGTCGACGCCGGAAGTCGGCGCTGTTTTTGAGAGGATCCATGGCCTTGCGGTCGACGACGGGCTTGCCAATCAGCCGCTGCTTTCGACACTTGGCCTTCAGCTTTTGGCGCTGCTGTCGCAGCAGAAAGAACTGACGTCGGCTGCTCCCGCAGACCGGCTGGTGGAGAGGGCTCGCATGCTGCTGATGGAACGGTGCACCCAGCGGATATCGGTAGAGGACGTGGCGGGAGAACTCGGTGTCAGCTATTCCTATTTCCGACGCGTCTTTCGCGACAAAACCGGTGTTTCACCGAAACAGCATCTTGTGTCGCTGAGGATAAGGCGGGCGCAGGATATTTTCGCCAATACCGACAAACCCATAAAAGAAGTCGCCGGTCTTCTAGGCTTCAGTTCGGCTTTCCATCTCTCATCGCAATTTCAGCATCTGGTCGGCTGCAGCCCATCCGAATACAAACGCCGGTCAATCGGCGCGGAATAGGGGGTTGCCAGTTTCCCGGCAGGAGAATCTTGGAAGGAAGCGTAGCCCATGGCGCCCGAAATAATCGGGACTGCCGCACACAACGAAAAGCTGATCACCGAGATGGCGGGCGATCAGCCGTGCATCGGCAAGCTCGCCGCTGCGCACGACAACATCCAGACCCTCTTGAACCAGGTCTATGACCCTGTCTTCGGCGAGTATCTCGGTCTCTGGGGCACGACGCATACGGGCTTGCTGGTCGGGCAAAGATACCACGAAGCCGTCAGCCGCATCATGATCTGGCTGACGCGTTTCGATGAAGAGAATGTTCAGCCCTCCAGGCCGAGGCTCGCCAGCAGCCGGCCGACATAGGCTTCCAGGCCGCCGACCATGTCGAAGCGATCGGGATCGCGCAGCCACAGCATCTGCAGGCCGTCCATCACGGCGATCAGTTCGGCGGCCATCGCCTTGCTGTCGATCCGCTTGTCGATCGCGCCACCGGCGATCGCCCGCTCGAAGGTCGCGGCGATATCCTTCTGCATCTCAGTGGCGCGATCCAGAAACCACGCTTTGGCGGGGTGGTCCTTCATCAGGCTTTCGGCATTCAGGATGGCGAAGGCCCTGATGACCTCGATCATTCCGGCGTTGCGGCGGAAGATTTCGACCATGCCCTTGAGCAGACCGCTGACATCGGAGCGATAGTGCCCGATGAAATCGGCGCTATCGAGATCTCGCTTGGCGAGGATGGCGAGCAGCAGATCGACCTTGGTCGGGAAGTGGTGCAGCAGGCCGGGCAGCGACAGGCCGACGTCCCGGGCGATATCGCCTATCGCGGCATTCTGGTAGCCGTCGTCGGCAAAGCGCCGCATCGCCGCCGCCAGGATCTCGGTGCGGCGCTCTTGTCCCTTGCGGGAACGGCGCCGGCGCACTTCCGCCTGTCCGGTCTCTTCTTTTGAAAACTCTGCCATGTCTCCCGTCTGCCTCTTCCCGCTGCGGTCGGCAAGCCTTCCGCCGATTTCTCCAGTGCCGATTGATACAACACGCCTGCCCAGTTGACATCTTAAAAATACCGAGTAATCGGTAGGTTTAACGGCTGCTGAAGGCGACCATAAGCCAGAGGGATGTCTTCCGGTCCTCACAATGCCTTTAAACGGGAGGTTTGCATGATCGATGCCATTCTCGACAAGATGACGCTCGAGGAGCAGGTCTCCCTGCTCTCCGGCGCCGATTTCTGGACGACCGTGCCCGTCGAGCGCCTCGGTGTGCCGAAGATCAAGGTGACGGACGGGCCGAATGGCGCGCGCGGTGCGGGCTCGCTGGTTGCCGGGGTAAAGGCGACCTGCTTTCCCGTCGCCATTGCGCTCGGCGCCAGCTGGAATCCAGATCTCGTCAGGCAGATGGGGGTTGCTCTTGCGCGCCAGGCCAAGAGCAAGGGAGCGGCCGTGCTGCTCGCGCCGACGGTCAATATCCACCGCTCCGGTCTCAACGGCCGCAATTTCGAATGTTATTCCGAAGATCCGATGCTGACATCGGAACTCGCCGTCGCCTATATCGAGGGCGTTCAGGGGGAGGGGATCGCGGCCACCATAAAACACTTCGCCGGCAATGAATCCGAGATCGAGCGGCAGACCATGTCGTCCGATATTGACGAGCGGACGCTGCGCGAAATCTACCTCCCGCCCTTCGAGCAGGCGGTGCGCCGCGCCGGCGTCATGGCCGTCATGTCTTCCTATAACCGGCTCAACGGCACCTATACGAGCGAGCATCATTGGCTGTTGACCAAGGTGCTGCGCGAGGAATGGGGCTTCGACGGTATCGTCATGTCGGACTGGTTCGGCTCGCATTCGACGGCCGAGACGATCAATGCTGGCCTCGATCTCGAAATGCCAGGCCCGGCGCGCGACCGCGGCGAGAAGCTGGTTGCGGCCGTGCGTGAAGGGGAGGTGGAGGCTGCGACCGTGCGCGCGGCGGCGAGGCGCATGCTGCTCTTGCTCGAGCGGGTCGGCGCATTCAAGAGCAAACCCGACCTCACCGAACGGGCGATCGACCTGCCGGAAGACCGCGCGCTGATCCGGCGCCTCGGCGCTGAAGGCGCGGTGCTGCTCAAGAATGACGGCATCCTGCCGCTGACCAAGACCTCGCTTGACCGGATTGCAGTCATCGGGCCGAATGCCGGGAGCGCTCGTGTCATGGGCGGCGGCAGCGCGCAGATTGCGGCGCATTATACGGTTAGCCCGCTCGAAGGCATTCGCGCCGCTCTTTCGAATGCCAACAGCATCAGCCATGCCGTCGGCTGCCGCCACAACCGCCTGATCGATGTATTCAAGGGAAAGATCGCGGTCGAATATTTCAAGGGGCGCGGCTGCAAGGGCGATCCGCTTCATGTCGAGACCGTCGACAAGGGCGAGTTCTTCTGGTTCGAGCTGCCGTCGGGCGAACTCGACCCCGCCGATTTCTCTGCCCGGATGGTGATGCATTATGCCCCGGAGGAGAGCGGCGAACATGTCTTCGGCATGACCAATGCCGGGCTGGCGCGGCTCTTCGTCGATGGCGCGCTCACCGTCGACGGCCATGAGGGCTGGACGCGCGGCGAGAATTACTTCGGCACCGCCAATGACGAACAGCGTGGCACCGTGAGGCTCGAAGCGGGCCAGTCCTACGAAATCGCCGTTCAATACGAGCCTTCCCCGGCGAGCGAGGAGGGGATCAACCTCATCGCCGTCCGTTTCGGCGTCGAAAAGCCGCTCGGCGAGGCCGATATCGAGGCCGCCGTCGAAATCGCCCGCAATGCCGATGTGGCACTGCTCTTCGTCGGCCGCGACGGCGAGTGGGATACGGAAGGACTTGATCTGCCCGACATGCGGCTGCCGGGCCGGCAGGAAGAACTGATCGAGAAGGTCGCCGCCGCCAATGCCAACACCGTCGTCGTGCTGCAGACCGGCGGCCCCATCGAGATGCCCTGGCTTGGCAAGGTCGGCGCCGTGCTGCAAATGTGGTATCCCGGCCAGGAACTCGGCAATGCCGTCGCGGACGTGTTGTTCGGCGATGTCGAGCCAGGCGGGCGCCTGCCGCAGACCTTCCCGAAGGCGCTGACCGACAATTCCGCCATCACGGGCGATCCCGCCGTCTATCCCGGCAGGGACGGGCATGTGCATTATGCCGAAGGCGTCTTCGTCGGCTACCGCTATCACGATACGCGCGGGGTCGACCCGCTCTTCCCCTTCGGATTCGGCCTCGGTTATACCCGCTTCCGCTGGAGCGAGCCGCGGCTTTCGATGAGTGAAATGGGGCCGGACGGCGTAACCGTCAGCGTCGAGGTCACCAACATCGGCGACCGTGCCGGCTCCGAGCTGGTCCAGCTCTATGTGCGCTCGCCGAAAGCGAAAGTGGAACGGCCGGACAAGGAGCTGCGCGCCTTCGCAAAGCTCTCGCTACAACCCGGCGAAACCGGCACGGCCGTCATGAAGATTCTCCCGCGGGATCTGGCCTATTTCGATATCGAGGCCGGCGCCTTCCGGGCGGAGCCGGGTGGTTACCAGCTGGTTCTGGCGGCGAATGCCGCCGACATTAGATCCGTGATCGACGTGCCGTCACCAGCCGGCCACGTGCTGCTGCCGTCGACCGCATGATTCCCTATGTCGGAACGGCCCGGCGCCTATCGATTTAGATGAATGAAAAACAGTGCTGAAGAGGCTTCCCGGCGTCGGATAAAGCAGGCTGAAAATTTTTCGATTCTCCTCTTGAATCGAAAATCGCGCGAAACCAGATCATTTTCGTCGGCAGCGCAGTAGCGGGCCGATGATCAGAGCGGAGGCGCAGTTTCCGACGCGTCTCCACCCCATGTTGCTTTACGGAGGATATGGCTATGAGAAACGAACTTGACTTCGCCCCCCTTTATCGGTCCAGCATCGGCTTCGACCGTGTCTTCAATCTCCTGAACAATGCGCAGCGCCTCCAGGCGATCGATGCCTGGCCGCCCTATGATATCGTCAAGACGGGCGAAGACGACTATCGCATTCGGATGGCGGTTGCCGGTTTCGCCGACGGCGACCTCGACATCACCCAGGAGCGGAATGTTCTGGTGGTGAAGGGGCAAAAGGACGAAGGGAAGGACGGCGAATATCTGCACCGCGGCATCGCCGGGCGCGCATTTGAGCGCCGCTTCGAACTCGCCGATCACGTCAGGGTCGAGAACGCGTCGCTGACGAATGGTATTCTTGCGATTGCCCTGAAGCGTGAAGTGCCGGAAGCCATGAAGCCGCGCAAGATCGCCATCGGAGACAGTCCCTTTCAGCCGGCGCCTCTTCAGATCGAAGGCGAGCGTCAGGTGGCTTAAGGAGATCTTCTCCATGAAGTCCAGGATAAAGCCGTTTATCGTGGAGATCAGGAAACGTCGCGGAAGCAGTGCGAAGCTTGCCGGGAAGCCCCTTTTTTCGAAATCGGCAGGCAAGGACCGTACCGCAGCGGCGGGTTTCGAAGCGCGATCTTGATGCCGCTTCTACGTCAACTGGGGCCGGCGTCGCGTGGCCGGCCCGCCCTTCGAATGATCGGGGATTCGGTTAGTCGCCCTGGAGCTCTCGCGGCGCGACCCATGGGTAAAGTACCGGGCCTTCGTCGAGCGCTCGCCTGAACCAGGGCAAGCTACAATCAAACCGCATCCGGCTGTGTGCGCAGATTGGTGACGACGCGCCGGTTCTGCACCTTGCAGGAGCGCTCTGTGCAGTCGCGGACTTCGCGGTCGTTGCCGTAGCCCTTGGCCCACATGCGCTTGGGATCGACGCCCTTCGAGGCAAGATAGGCCATCGCTGCATCGGCGCGCTTCTGCGACAGCGTCTGCATATTGGAGGCGGAGCCGGAATCGTCGGCAAATCCCTGCAGCTTGAGCAGCCAGGTCGGGTTCCTGTTGAGCCAGGCGGCCTGATTGTCCAGGGTTGCCATGGCGACGGAATCGAGCGCGGCGGAGTCCTGCTTGAAGTAGATCCGTCGGCCGACATTGAGAATGAAATCCTCTTCGCTCCCCTGCGCAACATTCTCGAAACCGGGGGCGGGGTCGTTGGTCTGACCGGTCAGCGGCGCCGCCGCCGGTTCTTCCAAGGAGGCGACCTCAGTGGTGGAGCAGGCGGCGAGCGCCAGGAGCATGGCTGCGCCGGCAAGGCGCTTCGTGTATCCGATCATCGCAGACATCAGGGTGATATTCCTCATTCGACCGGAGTTGTTTCGCTAACCTGGGTGGCGCCGCCAGCTTGGTCGGCGATATGGGGCAGAACCTGCACGGCGGTGCCAATGGGGCAGCGCTGGTAAAGATCGATAGCGTCTTCGTTGAACATGCGAATACAGCCGCTGGAGGCGTCCTTGCCGATGCTCCATGGCTCGAGCGTGCCGTGGAACCGATAGCCCGTGTCGACGCCGTCGCGATGCAGATACATGGCGCGGGGGCCGAGTGGATTCTTCGGCGAGCCACCCGAGACGAACTCCGGTAGCTCGGGATGGCGCTTGCGCATCTCCGGCGGTGGCGTCCAGCGCGGCCATAGCGATTTAGCGTCGATGGTGGCGCGACCGAACCATTTGAAGCCCTCCCGGCCGACCCCGACGCCATAGCGGATGGCGGTCTTGTTCTCCATGATTACGTAAAGGAAATGGTGCCTTGTATCGACGACAACGGTGCCGATCGGCTCGCTGCTGAAATATTTGACCACCTGCCGGTGCCATCGCTTGTCGATCTTGGCGAAATTGGTGCTGCGAAATGTCACGCCGTTGTCGACGGCCGTGCCGCCGAAATAAGAAGATGCCGCCGCGATTGCCGGTTTCCGAACGGCGCCGGTCCCAAGCAACGCCAATCCACCGAGCACAATACTCCTGCGGGTCCACACCATCGGCCAATTCCCCCCTGAAAGCCAACAAGCGAAGCGGCAGTAAAGCAGATTTTTCATTTGCCTCAACAGAAAACTCCCTTCCCTGCCAAGATCGATAACGAATTGGGCCTCTCCTGAGGCTGTATTGCCGCGGTCGTTACTCCAAGCGCGATAATGTTATGCCGACTGTTTGGGGGACCTGGAATGGACAGGAGGCGCGGCCGGAGCCTGCATCGCAGATATTCCGTGCGATCGTTCCAGCGTCGGTGATGCGTGCAACCTGTTCGCGAATGGCCGTCACGGCCAGATCATCAAATAAAAGGTGACAAAAACAATCATCTTATGTTGACAAGCTCCATTTCGCTCCATAGGTTCCGCCCGCATCCGTGACGTAGGGACCAAGCAATGGCGCGTGTTTTTTTGAGTGTTTCTAATAATGTATCGCGAATTTATAGAGATACCCTATTTGCGACGACCGCGATCGTCCTGACCGGTTTTGCAGCATCGCCGGCTGCCGCTCAAAGCCCTTCCTCAGACGACACCGCGACAACGTTGGAACCGATTGTCATTCAAGGTGCAGCCTCTGATAGCAAGGCCGACCGAACGTCGGTTGCTGCCAAGAACAGTGCGGCCGCGACCAAGATCAGCACGCCGCTGGTCGAGACGCCGCGTTCGGTCTCGGTCACCACTGAGAAGGAAATCGAGCAGCGCGGCGCGCAAAGCATTATCGAGGCCGTGCGCTATACGGCCGGCGTTACGACCGGGCCGAACGGTTTCGATCCGCGTTTCGACCAGATTTACATTCGCGGCTTCAACGTCACGACGGTCGGGGATTTTCGTGACGGATTGCGCCAGCCCTACATTAATTACGGCATGTTCCGCACCGATCCGTATCAGCTGCAGCGCGTTGAGGTGATCAAGGGCCCGGTTTCCGTTCTCTACGGTGCGGGATCGCCGGGCGGTCTCGTCAACAAGATATCGAAGCTTCCGACCGAGGAGCCGATCCGCGAAGTTGGAATCAGCTACGGCACCGAGGATCGGTTGCAGGGGATGTTCGATTTCGGCGGGCCGATCAGCGAGGGCAACGACGATTTCCTTTATCGCATCGTTGGCCTCGCCCGCCGCGGCGATACCAATTTCGACATTGCCGACGACCGCTATTTCCTGGCGCCGTCCTTCACCTGGAAGCCTGACGAGGGCACTTCCTTTACGATTTACGGTCTTGCGCAAGCCGACGAGACCGACTCCAACGTCGGAGCAATTACGACATCCGACAACAGGATTCTCAAGCTTAGGGCGAGCGATCCCGACTACGACTACCAGAAAGTCAAGCAGCAGCAGGCCGGTTATCAGTTTGAGCATGAATTCGACAATGGTCTGACCTTCCGGCAGAACCTGCGTTACTCGCATCTCGATCTGGAGGCCCGCTATCTCGGCGTTACCGGGTGGAGCGGAACCGTCGCGCATCGTGGCACGAATGCGATCCGGGATGAAATGAACCTTTTCCAGATCGATAATCAGCTCGAGGCGAAATTCGATACAGGCCCGCTTGCCCATACGATGCTGTTCGGGCTCGACTACACCAATCTTCAGTCGAGCTTTGGATATGGCGCCGGAGCCGCCGATCCGGCGTTCGACTTCGATATCGCCAATCCGACCTATGGTGTTTCGGGCGCCACGCCGGACTATAGTATCTTGGCTTCCGAGGCCGATATGCGGCAGGTCGGCATTTACGCCATGGACCAGGTCGAGGTCGGGAACTGGCGCTTCAACCTCGGCGGCCGCCAGACCTGGGTGAACCAGACGCGTGATGCGACCTTGCCCGCGATCAGCTCGGAGGAGGTCGACAAGAGCGCCTTCTCCTGGCAAGCCGGTGCACTCTACCTCTTCGATAACGGCATCGCCCCCTTCGTCTCCTATGCCACCTCGTTCGATCCGGTGAACAATCGGTCGCAATCCGGCAAAATCCTAGCACCGACAGAGGGTGAACAGTATGAGCTCGGCGTGAAATACCAGCCGCCCGGCTCCGACATCCTCCTGTCGGCCGTTGCTTATCACATCGTCGAAAAGAACAAGCCAGTACTGGTCGATCCGGTGATGTTTGCCTATGGTTCGATCGGTGAAGTAACCGGTAAGGGCATCGAACTTGAAGCCCGTGCGGCAGTGGCCGATGGCTGGGATCTTATTGCTGCCTACACTTACAACCAGTCGGAAGTCACGGGAGGCGGTGTAAACGAAGGCAATACGCCAGCCCTGACACCCTCGCATGTCGCCAGCCTCTGGGCCAACTATACGTTCCAGGAAACCAACCCCTTCCATGGGCTGTCTGTGGGCGCGGGGGTCCGTTATACCAGCGATAATTGGACGGACACGGCCAATACGTCTAAGAATCCCTCGAGCTTCTACATCGACGCCTCCGCCGCTTATGATTTCGGCGCGATCGACAAGAAATACGAAGGCCTGACGGCAGCCTTCAATATCCGCAACATTGCCGATGAGCGCGACACCGTCTGCAACGAGGGCTTCTGCTACCTCGGTCAGGGTCGCAACATGACGGCAACTCTGAAGTACCGGTGGTAGCATCATGGCGGCAGAGATGAACGGGGTGGTCTCGCGCCCTTCGATCGCCGATCATCCTGTCGCTCACCAGTCCGTCGACCTTGACGGCCTGGTGGGTGATGGCCCGTTCGCCTATTGCCGCGGCAAGCTGCTTGCCTCTCCACCGCCGACCGGGATTGTCATTCCCTGCAGGGACCTAGGCGATCGGGACGTGTTTGACGGCATCATCACCCGCTATGCCGAAAAATTTCCGGGCAGCGATCGCCGCGCGATCGTCTCCATGTGGACTCTCTATTATTTCAGCATGCTGACGATCGCTCCGAGCGTCCATATGTTCGTGAACCGCATTGCGCTGCCGCTGGAGATCGACCGGCTTTCACTCGTGTATAATGCTGAGACGGGCGAGCCGGAAGCCTTCGTGATGTCCGAAAGCCCGGAGCTTGCCACCGATCCGGCCGGCGAGCTTCACCGCCTGATGCTCGGCCATGCCGAGCCTGTCATTGCGGCGATTGCTGCCAATGCCGGCGTCGCGCCGAAGCTGCTCTGGAATAATGCCGCGGCCTATCTTTCCTGGATCCTCAAAGAGATCGCGCACCGCCACGAGCCCAGCCTTGTCGAAGGTGGTCTGGCGCTGCTGAACGATGCTGAGTGGCCGGGCGGCGGGCGCAACCCGATGTTCGGCATGATCCGCATGGCGCGCCAGCAATGCGGGCTGGAGTTCGCCCGCCGCAAGGTCTGCTGCCTGCGCTATAATCTGCCAGGCGTCGGCGGCTGCGGCGAAGCCTGTCCGCTGCCGGACGGGCGGCATTGAATCAGACGGTTCTTGCCTGCTCGGCATATCGAGACGGCGGCAATCCGGCAAAGCGCGTAAATGCCGTGCTGAACGCACTTGCGGAGCCATAGCCGACGCGCTCGGCGATTTCCTGAATTCCGATATCGTCCTGCCTGAGCAGATTTTTGGCGAGCGCCATGCGCCACGATATCAGATATTCCATCGGCGCCATGCCCACGGCGCGGCGGAAGCGGTTGAAAAATGCGGACCGGGACAGGGCCGCCTCGCCGGCAAGCTGCTCCACCGTCCATTCCCTGGCGGGGCTTTCATGCAGCCGACGAATGGCCAGGGCAAGGCGTGCATCGCTCAAGCCCCGCAGGATTCCGAGCGGCGCCTTCTCCCCGGCATTCGAGCGCAGCGCCTCCACAAGCAAGACTTCCAACAACCGCGCCAGGATCATGTTCTTTCCCGGCCGTTCGGCGCGAGCTTCGTTGGTGACGAGCTGAACGATCGTCGACAGTCTGCTGTCGCCGCGGATATGGATGATCCGCGGCAGCAGGGAAACCAGCAGGGCCGCATCAGGCGAGCCGAAAGCGAAGTGGCCGACCAGCAATCGTGCATTCGGAGCCCCTTCGGGATCGCCGTGACGCGTTTCTTCAGGAAGCATGGTGACGGTGAGGGGATCGATGCCGGGCGATAATCCGTCGTCGAGGCTCGACATCGTGAAGGCATGGGCCGCCGGGATCAGGATGAAGTCGCCTTCGCGCAGCGTGATCTGCTCGTCCTCCGCGCTCAGCCGCGCAGAACCCTCCAGCACGACGCAGTAGAAAGGCTGGCCCGTTTCCTGGCGCTCAACGCGCCACGTCCCCGCGCCGCTGACGAACTTCGAATAGCGCGCCGCCGGCTGCAGCAGTGTGACCATTTCAGCCAGAGGGTCGCTCATCGATACTCCTGATAATGAAACAAGGACTACGCATGATATTCAGTAGCGGTATCGCCGTCTACATCTATAGCCGTCAGCATAGATAGGAGACAGATATGAAGACCGTTCTCGTTACAGGATGCTCATCAGGCTTTGGATTGGAAATTGCCAGGTTCTTTCTCGCGCAGGGCTGGAAGGTGATCGCCACCATGCGCACGCCTCGCCAAGACCTTCTGCCGCCTTCGGACAATCTTGCGATCGTTGCGTTGGATGTCACCAGCCCTGGAAGCATCCGCGCTGCGGTTGACGCCGCAGGTCCTGTCGATGTGCTGGTAAACAATGCCGGCATCGGCTGGCTCAACGCGGTTGAGGGAACGCCGATGGAGATCGCTCGCGATATTTTTGAGACGAACACGCTTGGAACGATCGCGATGACGCAGGCGGTTCTGCCGCAGATGCGGGAGCGCCAGGAAGGGGTCGTCGTCAACGTCACATCAAGCGTGACGCTCAAGCCGCTTCCGCTCCTCTCGGTCTATACGGCCAGCAAAGCCGCGGTGAACGCTTTTACCGAATCTGCCGCGCTCGAGCTCGAGCCCTTCAATGTGCGTGTGAGAATCGTTCTCCCGGGGCGGGCGCCGGAGACGCGGTTCGGCGATACGGCGCGCTCACGGATTCGACAACAGGGCGGTTTCCCGGAAGCCTATTCGTCGGTCGTCGCTGATGTGTTCGCGTCCTGGGAGCAGCAGTCGGAAACTGCCTTGACACAGGCCGTCGACGTGGTCGAGGCGGTATGGCGTGCGGCGACCGACCCTTCCGCTCCGTTGCGCATCGCGGCAGGAGCAGATGCCGTGGCATTGGCGGGATAGGAGGCGGCGGCTTCTTAAGGCCGCCGGCGCAAAACGATCAGCAGCATCGGGGCTCCGACCAGAGCCGAGATCAAGCCGGCTGGCACCTGATAGGGGAAGGCGAGCATGCGGCCGGCCCAGTCGGCGATGACCAGCATGGTTGCGCCGATGAGGGCGGCGGCGAGGAGCTGGGTGGAGGGCCGGCGAAGGCCGAGGCCGTGGGCGAGGTGCGGCGCCATCAGGCCGATGAAGCTCAAGGGGCCGACGACCAGTGTCGCGGCTGCCGTCATGATCGCAGAGAGCCCGAACAGCGCCGCGCGGGTGGGGACGATCCTGAGGCCGAGTTCGCTCGCTGCCTCCGGCCCGAGTTGCAACAGCGCAAGCCACCGGCTGGCGAGAAAGGCCGCGATGAGGCACGCAAGCGCAATCGAGAGGGCGCTTGCGGCAACGGCATTGTCGACGAAATAGGTCGAGCCCGCCATCCAGCGGATGAGCGCGAGGCCACGGGGATCACCGGTCGCGGCAAGGACGCCAATCCCGGCATCGAGCATCGCGCCGAAGCCGATGCCTGCGAGCAGGACTCGGTTCGGGCCGAAGCCGGAACGGACGCTCAACAGGAAGATCAGCAGCAGCACGGCAAGCGCTCCGCCGCCGGCAAAGGCAAGCTGGACGGGGAGTCCCGGCGCGGCAAAGGCGAACATGGCAGCCGCGACACCGAGCGTTGCTCCGGCCGATACGCCGAGCACCTCGGGGCTTGCCATTTCGTTTCCGGTCAGCCGCTGCAGAATGAGGCCCGTCACCCCGAGCACAGTTCCGGCGCCGAACGCCGCGACGACGCGCGGCAGGCGAAGGGGAAGGATTTCGTCCCACGAGGCGGCCGGCAGCCATGCCCAGGCGCCGTCGGGTGCGCGGCCGAAGAAGATCGCGGCCACCGCCAATGCGACGACCGAGACGAGCAGCAAGGCAAGCGATGCCGTTCGATTGCTGATCGCGAGCCGTGGCGAGGCCATGGCGGGCAGCGTGCGCGAGGCTGTCGCAAGGCGTGGCAGAAGCGCAATCAGAATCGGCCCGCCGAGCAGTGCCGTCACCGCGCCCGTCGGCACGAAATCCCCGGGAGCAAGAAGCTTGATGGCCTCGTCGGTCAGGAGGAGAAGGCCGGCGCCGGCAACGGGCGACCAGATCAATTGGCTGAGGATGCGTCTGGCGCCGGCCAGCCGGACGATCTGCGGAGCGACCAGCCCGATGAAGCCGATGACGCCGACGGCGCTGGTAACGAGCGCACTAAGCGCAATCGCGATCGCCAGGATGAAGCCCCGCGTCCATTTGACGGGCAAGCCGAGGCTGGTCGCGCCGGCATCGCCGAGTTGGCTCAGCGCCAGCGGCCGCGTAGCGAAAAGGGCAAGGGCGGCAAGCAGCGCGACCTTCGGCAGTAGCGATAGCGGGATCACCCAGCTTTGCTGCGACAGTGATCCGGCGCCCCAAATGAAGATCCCGGAGAGATATTGATCGTTCATGAGAATGAGGATGGCCGCCGCCGCCCCGCACCAGAGGCCGATGATCATGCCCGACAGGATGAGGGAAAAGGGCGAGAAGCCGTGCCGGGCGCTGATCGAAAAAATCGCCAAGGCGGCAGCGGCACTTCCGCCGAGCGCGACCGCGTCGCGGCCCCATCCGGTCAGTGAGGGAAAGGCTAGCATGACGGATACCAGCGCCAGATTGGCGCCGGCCGAAACGCCGAGCGTCGTCGGCGAGGCCAGCGGATTGCGCAGCACCTGCTGCAGGATCGTTCCCGACAGCGCAAGCGCGGCTCCCGTGATCAGCGCCGTCGCCATGCGCGGCAGCGTGGAATAGAGAAGCAGAAGGTGCTGGGCGTCGTAACCGCCTGTTGCCTCCAGATGCGGCAGCGCCGGCAGGAGATCGAGGACCGCGAGGCTGAGGCCTGAAAACAGCAATAGCGCCGCAAGTGCGGGCGCGCCGAAGCAGGAATTTTGAGGCTTCATCAGGCGGCAGTCTCCAGAACATCGACCATCAAGGTCGAAAAGCGCAACGCTTCCTGAACCATTCCAAACATCAGGACGCCTGGAACGACCGAGATCCGCTGCCGCCGGACGAAGGGAAGGCTGGTCCAGAGCGGGCTTTCTGAAAGCCGGGTCAGGACATCGGGCGGAAGCAGCGGCGACACGACGACGAGGTGCGCTTCTTCACTGAGCTCGGCGAGCTGTTCCAGACCGACTGTCTGAAATCCCCAATAGCTGGCCTCGCCCTTCCAGGCATTCTCCAGGCCGATGCGTCTCATCGCGCCGCCGTAAAGCCCGGGGCCGCCATAGATGCGCGCATGCCTCTGATCGATGAAGTTGATCACGGCGACAGGCGGCGCGGACAGGCTCTTCACCCGCTCGCGCTGCTGGGAGAATGTGGCATCGGCGCGGGACAGAAATGCCGATGCTTCCTGCCGTCGCCCGATCACAGCGCCGAGACGCAGCGTTTCGGCATAGGAGCGGTCGAGCGCATCGCCGTTCTCGGCATAGACGGTGAAGGTCTCCACGGAGGCGATGCGGGAGAGTTTTTCATCGAGCGCGGCCAGGAATGGCGTACTGAGGATGAGCGATGGCCGGAGGCTGGTGAGGACTTCGAGATTGATCTCCGACGTGGTGCCGATATCGACGACGCCTTTCGGCATGGCCGGCTCGACAACCCATTCCTGCCAGTTCCGCAGCGACGCGATCGCACGCGGCACGCTGCCGAGCGCCAGCATCGTCGATGCCAATCCGTAATCGAGCGACACGACGCCGCCATCACCAGCGTGCACGATGGCGGGTGCGCCGGTCATTGCCAATGCGCCCAGAAGAAAGTCTCGTCGTCTCAAAGCGCGGTCTCGCTCGGCTGTTCGCCAGTGAGCGGCTTTACCATGAAGAGGCACGGATGATCCTCATGCCAGAGCCTGGGAAAAACCTCGGCCCTGACAAAGCCGGTTCGGTCGTAGAAGCGCCGCGTCGCCTCGAATTGCGGTTCGTCGCGGCCGCGCGGCGCGAGCGTCTTGACCGTCAGCAGCCGGGCGCCCGATTCATAGGCGAAGCGTTCGGCCGCATCGACGAGATGTCGTCCGCCGCCGCGGCCGTGATATTCGGGCCGCGTCGCGATCAGCGCGATCTCGACGGCGCCAGGAAGGTGCGGCTTCAGCGCAATCATGGCGGTGACGACATCCGCCTCGATATAGCCGAACACCGGCAGATCTTCGACCGCCTCTGCACTCGCTTCGATGACCTCGGGTTCCGAAAACCAGTCGGGCAGGGCTCCCATGATCGATCGGCAGAGCTCCGCCTTGCCCGTCAGGATCTCAACTGTTCGTCCCATTTTTTCTCGTCTCCGGTCGGTCGATTTAAACTTGACTCCTGTTATCACCTTAAATTAGACACTGCAATCACATCGTGTACCTTTGTTCAAAAGGCAACACCGAGGCCGAACCGACCAGCAACGACAGAGCCTGATTTTCCATTTGTAAAAAGGGTACAGGGCAATGCGAGCATCGCATCGTGATGTGAACGGAAATGCGGTTGTCAACGCGATGATCGAAAACAAGGAAAAACTCCTTAAAACGATTGAAAGCGTTGTTAAATCAAGGTCATATTCTGAGGATATATTTCAGGATGGTGTCATCAAAGCTTACGGGGTGAACGTCGAAGGCATTCGTTGCCCCATCGGTTACGCATTCCGCATGGTCTACAACCTCGCCCTCGACGAGAGCCGCCGCCGGCGCCAGCAGATGAACAACTATAGGTCGATAGACCAGGTGCAGGAGATCACGGCGCCGATCCCGACCGTGCTCGACCAGCTCGTTGCTGCAGAAACCCTGCGCGACGTGCTCGCCTCGCTGGAAGCGCTGCCAAAGCGGACCAACGACGCCTTCATCCGCCATCGCCTGAACGGCGTGCCGCAGAAAGATATCGCGGCCGAACTCGGCGTCTCGAGGACGCTCGTCAATTTCATGATCAAGGCGGCGGAGCAGCATTGCCATTTGGCGATCACTGAACCCGCCGGCCCCGATCATGAACCTCGCCGGGATCCTACCGCCGTGCGGCGTGCAGCGCCTGCTGCAGGTCGCTCCACAGCAGTTCCGGTTCTTCCAGTCCAACGGCGAAGCGAATTGTCTGCTCGCTCACGCCGAACCGGATGAAGGTGGTGATCCGGTCGGGGATCTGCAGCGCGACCTTGGCGGGGACCACGAGCGTTTCCGGTCCTCCCCAGCTGACGCCAAGGCGGATTTCGCGGAGCGCATTGACGAAGCGCGCGACGTCGATGTCGGGTGTGAGGTCGAAGGCGAAGAGCCCGGCATAGCCCGACAGCGTCGCCCGGCCGGGATGATCCTGAAAGGCCGGGTGGCGAACGCGGGCGATGTCGGGATGCTGTTTCAGCCGGTCGGCGAGCAGAAGCCCGCTGCGCTCATGCTCCTTCAGCCGGACGCGCAGCGTGCGCATGCCGCGCAGCAGGAGCCAGGCCTCGAAGGGCGAAAGCTTGGCGCCGACATAGGGGTAGGAGGTCGAGTTGATCCTGGCGATCGCCTCCTTCGTGCCGACGACGACGCCGGCAACCGTATCGCTGTGGCCGCCGAGATATTTCGAGGCGGCGTGAATGACGATGTCGACGCCGTGCTGGATTGGCTTCTGGAAGAGCGGCGTCGCCCAGGAGTTGTCGATGACGGTCGTCACTCCGGCCTCTTTCGCCATGGCCGCCAGAGCTACGATGTCCTGAAGTTCGAAGACGAAGGAAGACGGGTTTTCGAGATAAAGCAGCTTGGCGCCCGGCAGCGCCTTGCGCACCTCGTCATGGTCGGCGGGATCGACGAAATCCACCGTGACACCGAGCCTGTCGAGCAGCTTCACCAGAAGGCGGTAGACGTCATTATAGAGGTGGCGGACGGCGACGACCCGGTCGCCCGCTTCCACGAGGCTGAGAATGGTCGAGGTGATGGCGGCCGTTCCGCTCGAAAAGGCGCGCCCATCCTCCGCGCCTTCGAGGCGGGCGACCAGCAGTTCGAATTCGCGGACGGTCGGATTGTCGCCGCGCGAATAGATGAAGTTGCGCGCCCGACCGGCGAAGACATCCTCCATCGCTTCGTAACTGTCATAGGTGAAGAGCGACGTCTGGAAGATCGGCGGCGACACGGCGTTAAAGGCGGCCGGATCGACGGGCGTGAAGAGATCGTCGGCCGCATGGGTGCCAAGGTCGCGGGGGCTGAAGGACTGATTCATGATGATCCTCTCATGGGCAAAAACGGGGATGGGGACGGATGGAGGTCAAAGGTTCGGCCGAGCGCTGCCGAAGGGCGCCGAGCGACCGGACCAGGCAGAAGCATGACAACAGACCGGTGAGAGCCGAGGCCAGGAACATGGCCCAGAGCAGGCCCGAAAAGCCGAAGAAGGGCGGCAGGAGAGCAAGCAGCGGAAAGAGAAGATATCCGTTCTGCGCCAAGCCGACGGCAAGGGCGGCCTTCGGCCTGCCCTGTGCCTGGAAGAGGATCAGCACGGTCTGCCGGAGGCCGAACAGCAGGAAGGGGAGATGGGTTACGATGATCACTTGTCCTGCGATCGACACGACGGATGCATCGTCGGTGAAGAACGAGGCGAGATGCTCGGAGAAGATCATTGCCGTCAGCCCGTAGGCGGCGCCGACCGCGCTTGTCACTGCGGTTAGCATGCGGGCTGCCGACAGAACGCGGCCGATATCGCCACGGCCCCAGGCGAAGCTCAGGATGGACTGTGCGCCGAGCGAAATGCCGATGATCGGCAGTGCGCCGACCGCAAGCAGCCGCAAGGCGATCCCCATGCCGGCGATACCGTCCTCACCGTGATAGGTGCCGGCGACCGACAGCATCGCGGCGATTGCGCCGGCCGTCGCGAGGCTTGTCAGCGTCGTCGGCGCGCCTACGGCAAGAACCGGCTTAAGATGCCTGAGATCGTCGAACCGCCAGCCGAACGTCAGCCGGACCGTCCCGAGCCGTCTCGCATGATAGGCACCGTAGATTGAGAGCGCCACGAGCTGGGAGAAGATGGTCGCAAGCGCCACTCCCTGCAAGCCGAAACCGAAACCGAAGATCATGATCGGATCGAGGATGATGTTCAGCGCGAAGCACGCGACCAGCGTCCACATGCTAAAGCGGGCATTGCCTTCGGCGATCGCCAGGAAATCGAGAATGATCTGCGCCATGGTCAGCGGGATCGAGACCGCGATGATGAGGAGATAGTGCTGCGCAAGCGGCTCGATGGCGGGTGTCGCGCCGAACAGCAGGAAAGATGGAAACGCAACGATTGCGATGGCGCTTGCTGCGCCGAAGGCGACGCCGGCGGCAAGGCTGACCGAGGCGAGGGTGCTCGCACGTGACCGGTTGCCAGCGCCGAGCGCCCGCCCGACCTCGGTCGCCACACCGACGCCGATGCCTTCGCCGAAAGCCGCGACGAGCATCAGGATCGGCAGCACGATCATGATCGCGGCGATCTGGTCTTCGCCGATCATGCCGACGAAGACCATGTTGATCGTGTGATGCGCGGCATTGATCGACAGGCCGAACATTGCGGGCAGCCCGAGCCGCAGCAGCAGCCGAAAAAGCTGCGGGCTGGCAAGATCTTCCGGTGCGAGCCGCCGTTTCCGCAGGCTGCCTCTCATCTCGCTCATATCGTTCATGATGCGGGGACCCAGAGATGATCGCCGAAGAAGCGCTCGCGGCTCAGCATCACCAGCAGCGCCCGCTTATGCGGAAAATCGAAATGCTTGACCTTGGCAAAGCCCGAGCGGTCGAGATTGCGGATCTGCTGCTCGTGGCTGGCGCGCGGCTCGCCGACAATGCGCTCCGTGCGGGGATCGTCGAGGAAGATGAAATGCATCAGCGAGGGAAGCCACGCGCTGATCCATTTCTTGCCGCGATAATCCGGCTCGCCGATCGCAACATGCCATCCGCGATCGTAATCGTCGGCATCGTAGTAGGGACCGAGGCGGTTCTCCTTGGCCCAGTAGACTTCGAAATAGCCGAAGGGAATGTCGGCGAAACTGCCGATCAGCGGCAGGACATGCGGATCGGCCATCCTCTCTTCCAAGATCTCCCGGTGCTTGTCGATAGAGCCCGCATCCTCCCAGATCGTGTTGACCTGCTCGTCGTTCATCCAGCGGTGGAAGGCCGCAAGATCGGTCTCGGGATCGGCCACCCTGAAGCTGATATCCCGGTCCAGCCACGGGATGAAGCGCTGGTAGACGGTGCCCTTCGGCTTTGCCGGCCGGCGCGGATGATAGCGCCCCGCGGTCATCTCCTGCACGGGCGGCAGCGGATAGGAAAGCTGCGGCAGCCACAGCGATGGCCATTGCCAGAGGATTGCGGAATCAAGCCTTCCGCCGGTACCTGAAAAGTGCCGGGGAAGGGTTGCCTGATGGCCTTCGAAAATGACCGATTTGATCGACCGATCTTCTGCCGTCACCGCTTCGGCGGCCGCCATGAGAAGCTCCGCCGACTGCACGGGATTTCCCTCGTAGAAGGTCAGCGAGGCGATGCCGGCTTCGACTTCGAGGACGATTTCGTGATTCCCCTGTACGGTGTTGAGATGGACGATATTTGGGGCAAGCCTGACATGGCTGCGCGCCGGCAGAACCCGCCTTTGTTTGGCGGCGTCGAAATCCATGATGTTCTCCTTGATTGGCAGGGCTTTTGATGCTGCGAGCATGAAGTCTGCTCCTGCACTGATTTGGTAGAATGACGATCCATCCCAAGGCGGATTTAGGGGTTAGAGAAGAAAAAAATTCTCAGCAATTTTCTAAACTCCAGCAGGGG
This sequence comes from Rhizobium aethiopicum, assembly GCF_900094625.1. Taxonomy (GTDB): domain Bacteria; phylum Pseudomonadota; class Alphaproteobacteria; order Rhizobiales; family Rhizobiaceae; genus Rhizobium; species Rhizobium aethiopicum. Next base: position 340,720 of record NZ_FMAJ01000005.1, read on the forward strand.
GGATCCGTCATTTGCGCATGACGTCAATCTCTGCAGGAGCTTCGAATGGACAATCTTGAGCCCCGCGACGATCTCTGGATCGTCGTCCACGACACCGAGCATCACTATTCGGTTTGGCCGCAGGATAAGCGGATTCCGCTGACCTGGCAGGCGGCGGGTTTTGCTGGTTCGCGCCAGGAATGCCTCGCCCATATCCGCGCCGTCTGGGCCGATCCGCGCCCGCTTTCCCTGCGCTCGGCCATGGCAGCCGATGCGCGTCTCTGAAAAAGTCTGGATGGCAAGATGAACAAGCAGATTACCAATTTCGCCGATGCCCGCCCGACCGATGCTGTGGACGCCGTCTTCGAGAGCTTTCCGCTGACGATCGCGCAGAAGCGCATCTGGTCGCTGGAGCAGATCGGCAATTACACCGTCTTTCCCGATCACGTCATCGGGCTGCGGTTCAGCGCCGGGGGCGATCCCGAGACGATTGCCGGCGCCTGCCGCACACTCGTGGCTGAGAACCCGTCACTTGCCACCCGCTTCCGCCGGCTGGCGGGCGGCCGCATCGAGCAGTATCGCGGCGCATCGAACGCCGTGCCGATGGAAATCCTCGGCAAGGAAGGAGCCGCTCTTTCCGAGGCCGAAGCCTTGGCCGCGCGAAAAGCCTTCCGCGATAAGCGCTTCGATCTCCTGGAAGGGCCGGCAGCGCGCATCCAGATCATCCGGCTTGCCGATGGGCAGTCGCTGCTGACGATCGTGCTGCATCCGATCATCTCAGACGACCGCGAAAAATCCGTTCTTGCGGGTTCGCTGGTGCGCATTCTCGACGGCGCACCGGCCGGCGACGTTCTCCCGGCGGAAATTTCGGCCGGAACACGGGAGGAAGTATGGCTGGAGACGGATGCGGCGCGAGAAGCACTTGCCTATTGGCGCGAGACGATCGGTCTCGATTATGCGGCCTCGACGTTCCCCACCCGCTTCAACAGCGGCGGGCTTGCAGGCGTGGCGCGCGCTGAGCATCGGTTTGCGATCGAGCCTGATCTTTGGGGCAAGCTCGAAAGGCATGCACAGGGCAAGGGACACCACGTCGAGCGCGTGCTTCACGCCGCCTTCTGCGCGCTGCTGGCGCGCTATAGCGGCAGCTATGCTTTGCTGACCGGCCTCCTGGTCGCGCGGCCACCCACGGAACATTTCGCCAGCCGCGGCCGCGCCGAACAGGTGCTTCCTCTCGTCCTGCCACTCGCCTCCCGCCAATCGCTCGACGACGTCGTCGAGGCGATCTCATCGGTGACGGAGGAGGGGCTTCGCCGGCTCGTGCCGCTGGAGCGTATCACGCAGGAGCTGGTGGTCGACGAGGCCGCCGCCCAGGAAGCCGTGGTCAAGGCATTGTTTGAATTCCGCGAACCTTATCCCGTGCCGAGACAGGCGACGAACCTGGAACCGCCAGGCGCCCGCGCCGACAGTGAACTTTCCCTAGTGATCGAGGCGCGTCCTGAGGGCGCTGCGTACGGGCTGATCGACTATGCGCAGGATCTCTATGACGGCGCCCTGATCGCCCGTGTAGCCAAGCATTTTCGCTTTGTGCTCGAACAGATCGTCGCCCAGCCGGGTCTCAGGATCAAGGACATCGAACTCGTCGGCAGCGACGAGCTCGACTGGTTGTCTGCGCCCTACGAGGATGACGTCGTCAACGACGACAGGCCGGTCCACGAGCTGATATCGGCTCATTCGCGCCGGACGCCCTCGAAGACGGCGATTGTCTATGGCGACGAGGAGTGGAGTCATGGCTGGCTGGAGGCGAGCACCAACCGCCTAGGGCATCGGTTGCGGCAGCTCGGCGTTCGCGCCGAGATGACGGTCGCTATCTTCATCAAGCGTTCGCCGGAAGCGATCGTCGGCATACTCGCGACGCTGAAGGCCGGCGGCGCCTATATCCCCGTCGAGCCAGATCATCCGCCGGTGCGCAACCACCACATCCTGCGCGATGGCGGCGTCAAGATCGTTCTGACCCACAGCTGGCTGCGCCATCGCCTGCCGGAGGAGCTCGACGCTACCATCCTCGAACTCGACAAGCTCGATCTCGAAGGCGAGCCGGATACGCCGCTCTATGTTCCCACGCACAAGAATCAGCTCGCCTACGTCATGTACACGTCGGGATCCACCGGACTGCCGAAGGGTGTCGCCGTCGAGCACGGGCCGCTGACGCATCATCTGCAGAATACTTCGCGCGTCTACGGCATGAGTTCGGAGTCGCGCGAACTGCCATTCCTGCCCTTCAGCTCGGACGGAGGCCATGAGCGGTGGATGAACCCGCTGATGGAAGGCGGCAGCATTATTCTTCCCGATCAGCCGCTCTGGACGCCGGAAGAGACGCTGACGGCGATGCGTAGGCACGGCGCCAACAATGCCAGTATACCGACAACCTATCTGCAGCAGCTGGCGGAATGGGCCGACATTACGGACGGCGCGCCGCCGATGCGGCTTTATTCCTTCGGCGGTGAGGGGCTGGCGCAATCGACCTTCGATCTTCTGTCGCGCGCGCTGAAATCGGAATGGCTGATCAACGGCTACGGCCCGACAGAAACGATCATGACGCCAATGGTCTGGAAGGTGAGAGCCGGCACGAAATTCCAGGGCGTTTACGCGCCGCTCGGCCGCGCCGTCGGGCTGCGGCGCGTCTATGTGCTCGATCCCGATCTCAATCCTTGCCCGATCGGCGTGACCGGCGAGCTTTATATCGGCGGCGAGGGCATAGCCCGCGGTTATCTCGGCAAGCCTGACACGACGGCCGACCGCTTCATCCCCGATCCGTTTTCGAAAGAGGGCGGCCGGCTTTATCGCTCCGGTGACCTGACGCGATGGCGTGAAGATGGAACCGTCGAATTCGTCGGCCGCGTCGACCATCAGGTGAAGCTGCGTGGATACCGCATCGAACTCGGCGAGATCGAAGCGGCGCTGCTTCAGCAACCCGGCGTCGGCGAAGCGCTGGTTGTGCTGCGCGACGATGATGCCGGTGAGAAAGCGCTGGTTGCCTATGTGGTTCCTAGGAAGGAGGAACGGCTGGACGTCGAGACGGTCCGTTCTGGCCTCGAACGCAGCCTGCCGTCCTACATGGTGCCGGCGGCCGTGGTCGAACTCGAAAAGATGCCGACCAATCCGAACAGCAAGCTCGACCGCTTCGCGCTGCCGGCGCCGCAGCCGGTCAAGCGCGCCATCGTCGAGCCGGCTAGCGTGCTCGAAGAAGAGGTGCTGGATGTCTGGCGCCAGGTTCTCAAGCTGGAGGCGATCAGCGTCGAGGATAATTTCTTCACGATCGGCGGCAATTCGCTGGGCGCGATCCGCATCCTGTCGCTGCTCCGGCAGCGTCGGCCGAAGATCCCCCTGACTGTCGCCGATATCTTCAACAACCCGACCATCCGCGGCTTTGCCGGCGTGATGGAACAGGGGGAGGAAAGGGATCTCTCCGAGGTGATCGTGTTGCGGGCATCAGGCGCCAAGCCGCGGCTCTATTGCTTCCCGGGACTTCTCGTCAGCACCCGCGAATATGTGAAGCTCGTCGATTATCTCGGGGCCGATCAGCCGGCGACCGGTTTCATTTGCCACTCGCTTTCCGAAAAGAAGGAAGTCGGTGCGCCGGTCGAAGAGATCATCGAGAGCTATGTCGACCATATCAGGAAGCACAGCAGCGGCGCGCCCTGCTACTTCCTCGGCTGGTCATGGGGCGGGCTTCTGGCCTATGAAGCTGCCCGCACGCTCGCCAACCAGGTCGACGTCCGGATGATGGCGATGGTCGATGTTTGCGATCTCGGATCGGAATTTGCGATCGGCGCCAAGCCGCGCTTCCGGCCGGGCGAGCGCGACGCGCTTCACCGGGACGTGCAGGCATGGCTGCAGAAAACGGCGATGCGGCCCGAATGGGACCGGCTGCTTTCGACAATGGACGCCGATACCTATGAGCAGTTCCTGCGTTTCGTCGGCGACGAGAAAGACCCGCTTCCGACCGATGGGCCCGATATCAGCAGCCGCGAACACACCTTCTGGGTGCTGATCGACAATGCCCTGATCTTCCGCAAGCATCGGCTCGTTCCCCACGACGTGCCGATCTATCCCTGGGCGGCCGATGACAGCCTCAATCGTGGCCTCAATCTGATCGATTGGCGCCGCCTGTCGCCGCGCGCGCATGCGGCCGAGATCATCACCGGCACCAACCACCTGCACATGATCGGGTCGCCCGCCTTCCACTCAAGGCTTGCCCTGCGTCTCAAGGAAACAGAGAAGGATAACGCATGACCGTCGCTTTTACCCGCAGGGATGCCCTGAACGAGCCGCTCGATCTTGCCGGCATCGGCATCGGTCCCTCCAATCTGAGCCTTGCCTGCCTGCTGGAATCCGTGCCCGAGATCCGCAGCCGCTTCTTCGAGCGGCGCGGCGCCTTCGACTGGCATCCCGGCATGATGATGCCCGGCGTCGAGCTGCAATCGTCCTTCCTGAAGGACCTCGTCACCCCGGTCCTGCCGACCAGCCGCTGGTCCTTCATCTCCTATCTGGTGGCACATAAGAGGCTCTACGCTTTCCTGAATGCCAATTACGAGGCCGTGCCCCGGCAGGAATTCGCGCGTTATCTCGCCTGGGTCGCCCAGGGCGTCGAGGGCTTGCGCTTTGCGAGCGAGATCCGCGACGTTGAGCACCGCGACGACCGCTTCGTCCTGCGCTTTGACAACGGCCAGGAGGAAGCGCGCAACCTGGTGATCGGCACGGGATCTTCGCCCTTCGTGCCCGATTGGGCGAAACCCTTCCTGGGTGCGGATTGCTTCCACAACAGCGAGGCCAAGTCGCGGCTCAACGATCTCCGCGCCGCCCGCATCGTCGTGGTCGGCGGAGGCCAGAGCGGCGGCGAGGTGGTCGAGGCGCTGCTTGGCGATCCCGGTTCGATGACGGAGCTGACCTGGATCAGCCGGCGTCACAATTTCGAGCCGATCAACGACACGCCGTTTTCGAACCAGGTCTTTTCGCCGGAATATGTGCAGGCCTATCTCAAGCTCAGCGGCGAGCAGAAGCAGGCAGCCCTGAAGAACTCGATCCTGACCAGCGATGGCCTGTCGGTATCGACGATCCACTCGATCTACCGCCGCCTCTACGCGCTGCGATATATCGAGCCCAGCGCGCTCAACGCATCTCTGTCGCCGAACCGCGACGTGATCCAGATGGAGCGGAACGGCAATGCCTATCGGCTCATCGTTCGGAACCACTTCGACGGCGGGATCGAGGTGCTTCATGCCGACGCGGTGGTTCTTGCGACCGGCTACAGGTTCCGACTGCCGGATGCGCTCGGCTCGCTCAGCGAAAGGATAAACCTCGACAGGAACGGCTATCCCACGCTTAATGACGATTACACCATGCAGTGGACGGGCCCCAGAACCAACCGGCTGTTCGCGCAGAATGCCGGCCGATATTCGCATGGTATTGCCGACTCGCAGTTGAGCCTGATGGCTTGGCGCAGTGCAACCATCATCAACGCGCTTCTCGGCCGGCAGCATTTCGATGCGGAACCGGACAACGCCCAACTGGTCTGGGCGACGCAGGCCGCCTCCACCATGCCGCATCAGATGGCCGGCTATTCAGACGGTATGATGTCGTCCTGAAACATAGTCATGCGAATGCCGGGGAAACCGGATTGAGAACGGACGGCCAGCGCGATGACGTGCTGGCTGCCGCCCTCGATCAGACGATGATGCCATCGCCGGTCGACAGTGCCGCCCTTTGCCGCGACAGGAGTGCCGTCCTCCCAGGAGAAGGTGACGTTGCGAGGATCTTCAGCCAGCCCGACTCCGAGCGCCTTGAGGTGGCTCTCCTTGAGAGCCCAGAGCGCGACAGCCGCGCGCGGACGTTCACGCATGGGCAGATGGTCGAGCCAGCGTCGCTCGTCGGCGCTGCAATAGGCTTCCAATGCTGCTTCCTCGATCTCGGCATCGGCGCGCTCACAATCTATTCCGACGCACTCGCATCCTGAAGCGACGGCGACAGCCACCAGCCCGTCAGCATTGGCGAGACTGAATTGCGGCGCATCACGACGGTCGAGCGTCAGCCGGCCGCGCTCGTCTGCAAGCAACATTACATCGCCCGGCTCTATGCCGGCACGCGCGCTCAATATTCGCCGCAAGAGATACCGGCCGGCGATGAACGAGGTTCGATCCCGGTCGAATCGGTAGGCTGTGGCGCGCTCCAGCTCATTTGCTGAAAGCGAGCGCATCCAGCGGTTCCGGTCGCGCTCGTTCTTCGGATACTGCCAGAGCGCGATGTCGATGGCGGGAAGTTGATTTTCCGACTGCTGCATGGATCCACTATGCGTGCCGCGAGGCGATTGGCAATCACATAACCGTTGGCATGTGGAATGCCGCGGGATCTTACTCCGCGGCTTCGATGAAGCGGTGGCGTTCGTAGAGGAACTTCAGCACCGCTTCGCGGCATTTGAGATATGTTCGGTCCGAGGTGAGTTCGATGCGATTGCGAGGACGCGGCATGGTCACGTCGAGCACTTCGCCGATGCGGGCCGCCGGGCCGTTGGTCATCATCACGATGCGATCGGACAGCAGCACTGCTTCATCGACATCATGGGTGATCATCACCATCGTATTGCCGAGCCTGGCGTGGATTTCCATCACCGCGTCCTGCAGATGGGCGCGAGTGAGCGCGTCGAGTGCGCCGAAGGGCTCGTCTAGCAGCATGATCTTCGGCTCCATGGCAAGCGCGCGGGCGATTCCGACGCGCTGCTTCATACCTCCGGAAATTTCAGAAGGCCGCTTGTCTTTGGCATGCGCCATCTGCACGAGGTCGAGATTTTTCGTCACCCAGTCATGACGCTCCGTTTTGGTCTTCGTTCTGTTGAAGACCTTGGAGACAGCGAGGTTGACGTTCTCGTAGACCGTCAGCCAGGGCAGGAGCGAGTGGTTCTGAAAGACGACGGCGCGTTCCGGGCCCGGTTCGTTGACCTCGCGGTTTTCAAAGAGCACCGCGCCCGCGGAAACGGGAGTGAGCCCGGCAATAAGGTTCAGCAGCGTGGACTTGCCGCAGCCGGAGTGCCCGATAATCGAGACGAATTCGCCTTCTGATATCGTCAGGTTGATATCCTTCAGGATCTCGGCGCGCACGCCGCCGCGATCGAAATGCTTGTCGATACGATCGAGCTTCAGATAGGCGTTCATACTGCGCTCCTCAATTGGCCATTGAGCCACGGGTGATGAGTTTGCCGAGCGCTGCCACCAGCTTGTCGAGGGCAAATCCGACAATGCCGATATAGGCCAGCGCGACGATGATGTCCGGGAGACGCGATGAATTCCAGGCGTCCCAGATAAAGAAGCCAATGCCGACGCCGCCGGTCAGCATTTCCGCTGCAACGATCGCGAGCCAGGAGAGGCCGACGCCGATCCTGAGGCCGGTGAATATGTAAGGCGCTGCCGAAGGCAGCATGATCTTCCAGAAAAACTCGAGCTGGTTGAGGCGCAGCACTTCGGCGACGTTGCGGTAGTCCTGCGGAATATTGCGGACGCCGACCGCGGTGTTGATAATGACAGGCCAGATCGAGGTGATAAAGATGACGAAGATCGCCGAAGGGTTGGAATCTTGGAAGGCCGCGAGTGACAGTGGCAGCCAGGCAAGTGGTGGAACCGTGCGCAGCACCTGGAAGATCGGATCAAGGCCGCGCATCGCCCAGACCGACTGTCCGATGATCGCACCAATAATGACGCCGGCGATCCCGGCCAGCCCGAATCCATAAGCGACGCGTTGCAGCGAGACGAGCACGCGCCAGCCGAGCCCGATATCCTGGGAGCCGTAATTGAAGAAGGGATAGGCGATCAGATCATAGCTGTCCTGCCAGACCTGATGCGGCGACGGCAAAGACGCGTCGGTCGAAGAACACAGCACCTGCCAGACGAGCAGGAGAAGCGCCAGCACGACGACCGGCGGAACGACATTGCGAAGTGCAGTCAAGCCCGCGCGACGAAAGTCAATCCGTGGTCCATGCCCGCCCGAAAACGGCAGGACCTTTGCCGCGCGCTTGACGGCGACGGTCGCGGAGGGATTTTGTTTATTTGCCAGGGCGGACATCGACGCGCTCCTCACGTAAAAAAAAGGGCCGGCGCGCTGGTGGCGCGCCGTAAGACGGGTCAGGAGACGGCCTTGATCGAAAGGCTCTCCAGATAGGCCGAGGGATTTTCAGGGTCGAAGACCTTGCCGTCGAAGAACGTTTCCTTGCCACGGGAAGACGATGCGGGAATGTCGGCGGCGGCGACGCCGAGGTCTTTGGCGGCCTCGCGCCAGATGTCTTCGCGGTTCACCTGGTCGACCAGCGCCTTGACATCGGTTGTAACAGGCAGGTTTCCCCAGCGGATATTTTCCGTCATGAACCAGGTGTCATGGCTCTTGAACGGATAGGAGGCGCCGTCCTTCCAAAATTTCATGTAGAGGTCGGTGGCCTTGACCTCGCGGCCGTTGCCATAGTTGATGTCGCCCTTGAGGCGGCCAAGCACGTCCTTGGTCGGCACGTTGAACCATTGGCGCTTCCCGAGAATGTCGGCCATCTCCGCCTTGTTATCCATGCTTTCGCACCACTGCTGCGCTTCCATGACAGCCATCAGCAGGGCTTTGGCAGCGTTGGGATTCTTTTCGATCCATTCGGCGCGGAGCCCCAGCGCCTTTTCCGGATGACCCTTCCAGAGCTCGCCGGTGCTGGCTGCGGTGAAGCCGATGCCCTGGTTGACGAGTTGCTCGTTCCACGGCTCGCCCACACAGAACACGTCCATATTGCTGACCTTCATATTGGCCACCATCTGCGGCGGTGGCACGACGATGGTCGAAACATCCTTGTTCGGGTCGATGCCGCCGGCGGCAAGCCAGTAGCGGATCCAGAGGTCGTGGGTGCCGCCCGGGAAAGTCATCGCGGCCTTGATCTCCTTGCCTTCGGCCTTCTTCTTCTCGAAGGCGGCCTTCAGCTTGGAAGCATCGAGCTGCACGCCGGTTTCGGCATATTCCTTGGCCACTGAGATGCCTTGGCTGTCGAGATTGAGCCGTGCAAGGATCGCCATCGGCACCGGCTTGTTGTTCTGCGTCACCTTGCCGGTCTGCATGAGATAGGGGAGCGGCGAGAGGATATGAGCGCCGTCGATGCCGTTGGCCGCTCCGCCCAGCACCAGATTGTCACGGGTCGCACCCCAGGAGGCCTGTTTGGCCACATCCGTTTCCGGAAGCCCGTGTTTTTCGAACAGGCCTTTTTCCTTGGCGATAATCAGCGGCGCGGAATCCGTGAGCGCGATGAAGCCGAGCTTCACCCCTTTTACTTCAGGGCCGGTCCCGGCTGCAAAGGCGCCGGAGGGAAAGGCAGTCTTGACGGCGCCTATGAGGGCAGCCGCTGCAGTCGTCTTGAGCATGCTCCGGCGGCTGATGCCGGTTGTCGAAATCCCAGTCGTCGAAATCTTCTTCATCTGCAGGTTCCCCTCTGCTTGGTGAGTTCGAACGCAAAAAAACGCCGCCGGAATTTGTGTGCGCGGGATGGGAAATCCCCGACAGCAAAGACCTTGCGACGCCGTTGTCTAATGCGGGCGCTTATGCCGTGCCCGTCCGCCTCGGTCGCCGTTGACCGGGCAAGGAGGAACCTGCAACCAGCGTGCCAGTTCGGGCAAAAATCGGTAACGTTCTGAATAAAAAGAAGAAACCGGACGATTTCTTGGGTGCTTATTTTTTGTGCTGTGTTGAATTATGATTATGATTTGTGCGATGCGAATATATCAGCACTGGCGGGAGCGCTATATTTGTGCAGTGCACATAAATACGGCACGGAGGGACGCTGGGCTGATTAACAGCGACGGCTTGCCCTCGATTAGCACTCTTTAAAATATTCAATGCGACATTCGGGCGAACGAAACAGCGAGATCGCCTTGAGCAACAAACGATCCAGAACGAATGTCGAGCTTGAGAATCTGCTCCGCCAGCTTGGCCTGGCGCTTGAGGCATCCGGCATCGGAATCTGGCAGCACAACATCGCAAAAAATCAGACGCGCTGGGACGAGCAGCTCAAGCTGATCTATGGCGTCCCGAAAGCGCCGCTCGATGTCATCTGGCTCGACAGCGTCCACCCCGACGATCTGGCGGCGACCAATGAAATATTTCTGCGCGCCATCGAAACCAAATCGGATTATGCATCCGAATTCCGCATCGTCCGGCCGGACGGAGCGATCCGCTATCTGCGCTCGCGCGCTCGCTATTTCGTCGATGCTTCCGGCGACGGTTGTTTTGTCGGCGCCGAATGGGATGTGACGGACGACGTCCTTCTCAACAAGGAGTTGGAGAGCAGCCGGGCGGAAGCTCGGTTCGCCGCCGATCACGACCACCTCACCGGCCTATTGAACCGGCGCAGCTTCGATTCTGCCCTGTCGGAGCTTGCCCGGCAGGAGAGCGTGAAGGTTGCGCTTCTTCATATAGACGTTGATCGTTTCAAGGAGATCAATGACCGTTTCGGGCATGCGGTCGGCGACCTCATCCTCTGTCATGTCAGTGAGATTCTGTTGGAAGCCATCTCCGCCGGTGACGTCGCGGCACGCCTCGGCGGCGATGAGTTTGCGGTCGTCATCGCTGAGGACAAGCCCGACAAGACGAAGACGGTCCTTGGCCATATTCAGCGACGTCTGGAGAGCCCGCTTCCTGTTGGCGACCAGACGCTGAGCGTGCAATGTTCCATTGGCGTGGCCAGCGCCATGAGCGCAGACTTCGCCAAGCTGCTTTCCCAGTCGGACTTGGCTTTGTACCATGCCAAACGGAATGGCCGGAATCGCGCCGAGATATTTTCCGACGAGATGGCTTCGACCCTGGCGAACGAAAGGCAGCTCGCGCAGGATCTGCGATCCGGACTGGCGCTCGGCCAGATCCGTCCGTTTTACCAGGTGCAGGTCGATGCCAGGTCATTCCGGGTAAATGGTGTCGAAGCTCTGGCGAGATGGAACCACCCGACGAAAGGAATCCTCGCCCCGGCGCATTTCCTGTCTCTCGCCTCGTTGCATGGATTGGTGGCAGAGCTAGACGATGTCGTTTTGAAGGCTGTTCTGTCGGATATGCAATCCTCGGCTTCCCTGATGGAGGGCATCCGCGTATCCATCAACCTTTCCGCCGATCGTCTCAATGATCCCGAATTGGCAACGAAACTCGGCGGCTATGACATCCCGGCCGGCCGGGTGAGCTTCGAGTTGATAGAGACGATATTCCTGGACAGCCTGAGTGATCGGGTGCGCCAGAACATCCAGGCGATCAAGTCCTTCGGTATCGACATCGAGATCGACGATCTCGGATCGGGGCATGCCTCCTTGCTGGGCCTGCTCGAGCTCAGACCGGACCGCGTCAAGATCGATCGCCAGCTGGTGATGCCGATCCTGCAATCCGTGCCCAGCCGCAGGCTGGTGAGTTCACTGGTCGACATAGCGCGGGCGCTTGACATGGAAGTGATTGCGGAAGGGGTGGAAACGCTCGACCATGCCAAAGTGCTCGCCGATCTCGGTGTTCACACTCTCCAGGGTTATGCTTTTGGACGGCCGCAGTCGTTTGCCGATCTGGCGGCCCGATTGGAGCAGGAGGCACTAGAGTTCGGGCAACCGGATGTCGCGCGCGCGCTCTAGCTTGCTTTCCAGTTCGCATTGTCGGGGATCGACCGCTGAGGCACGACGACCTGGATGATCGACGGGCTGTTCAGGTTTTCTTTGGCGCCGTTTATGGCGCTCTGCAGTTCGCCATAGGTATCCACTTTCCAGCCTTGGCAGCCAAAGACCTCTGCCAACTTGCTGTAATTCCATCGGTGCAGAATGCATGAATTGTAGAACGGCTTGTTGCCATGGAAGACCGATGCATCGGCAAGCCACTGCTCCACGCCATAGATGCCGTTGTCCATCACGAAGACGATCGGGTTGAGGTTGAAACGGGTTTGCGTCGAGAGGCATTGAGCGGTCATCTGAAACCCGCCATCCCCCGCAAAGACCAGCAGCCTCTGTTTATCTTGCTTCGCCAGCGAAACCCCGGTCGCGGCCGGGCCGATATAACCGATCGCCGAATAGGATGATTGGACGATGAAACCGCGACGAGCACCCACTTCAAGAAGCAGGCTCCCGAAATAATTCAAACTAGCGTCCGCACCAACGATCGTATTTCCGTCGATCTGCTGCTGAATGAAATCATAGAAGCCCTGATAGGTGATTTCGGCTGCCGGATTCACGACCGGCGCTCGCCGAACCGTTTTCGCCGGAAGAGTTTGGGTTTTGCACGTCAGCCTTTTGTCGATCAAGCCGTTGACGAGATCCGCCAGCGCAACCTGTGCGTTGAAGATCGTGCCATATTTTACCGTATCCCAAGAGGCGAATGCGGTTTTATCGAGATCGATAGGCCAGCCCAAATCGTTGATATCAGTCAACCAGACACCCAGCGCCAATACGAAGTCGGCGTCTTTGACCAAAGACTGGACATAGGGTGACGACGATTTGCCATCAAAGACCCCGGCAAATTGGACATCGTCTTCCGACAGGATGGCCTTGCTCAGAAGCTCGGTCACGTAGGGAATTTTGAGGTCCCGAATGAGCCGCTCCGCCTGGTCGTGAAGGCCAAACCGGTCGATCTCGACGCCGATCCAGATCAAGGGTTTGGTGGCATTCTCCAATCTTTCGCTGATTTGCGCGATCGACTGATTGAGACTGTCCTCGTCGGATATGACGGGCGCCGCCTTCAATGCATTCGACGGGCGTGCGCATTCGAGGTCGACCATATCCTCCAGCAACTCGATATAGACCGGACGTCTTTCCGTGATGCACTGTGTCAGCGCATAGTCTATGAGCATTGGCGCAAGATGAGGGCTGTCGATGCGGACGGTAGCGGCGGTTATGTATTCGAACACCTGAAGATCCGTTTCCCGTCCGCTGATGAAGTGATGTGAACTGTAGCCGGTTTGTTCGAATGTCAGCGTTTTCTGAATGCTTGGCGCACCGTTGATCAGAACGACCGGCACTTTCTCGACGTAAGATCCGGCGATCGCATTTGTTGCGCAAAGCGAGCCTGCGGAATAGGTGACGCACAGCGCGCCAATTCCCCTCAGTCTCGCATAGCCGTCGGCCGCATAACCGGCATTCAGTTCGTTCACCTCTTCGATGACCTGAATACCGCTCTTCTCGACATAGCTGTTTACCCATTCGATCGAATAATCGCCCGCTACGGAAAACAGGTGTCCCAAGCCCAGTTCGCCAAGTCTGTCGACCAGATATTGCCCAACCGTGTATGTATCGCCCATGGTCCAACGGCTCCCCTGTTGACGACAATTGACCTTTATTAGAACTCGCTCGCGTTATCGAATAAGCGCGGTATGTATATGTCGAATATTCCGGGGCATTTTCGCTCGGGAAATCTTTCCAGCAGGAAGCGCTTGAAAGCATCATTGGTGAGTCCGTTGCCGGCGGCCTCCATGGCGGCGGACAAATACTCTATATTTTTGGCAACTTCGTTCTTGTCGGCCGGAAAGCCGTGGCCGGGAAGGAACAGCTCATAGTCGGACAGCAGCATGCCCTGCAAAATCCCGATCCAATGCTCCATGTATTTCGTCAGATAGAGGTGCGTTCCGCTGTAGATCAGGTCTTGCGCAATAAAAACGCCCACGTCCGGAAGACCTATGGTGAGGAGAAAATCGATCTCCGTATCAACGACCTCATCAAATACGTATTTGACTCCGTCGATGATCTCGTGGCCGGCGCGAACCGTATTTTCGGGAATCACCAAGCTCTTCGGAGCGAGGTTGCCCAATTTCCAATGGTCATCCAGGGAATCCTGCCCATGCTGCTTCAGGAACTCCTTCGTTTCCGACAACGTATGAATCGGAATGTCGTTGAATGCGGCTCCCAGGCCGAACCAATGGTCGGGGTGCCTGTGCGACAGGTAAATCCGGTCGATTTCCTTGCCGATACTGTCGGCATACGCCCTGAATTGCAGCGCATAGGGAACGAGGAATTGCCCATCGACAAGAACAAGCTTGTTCCTACTTTCGATGATGTGCGTTGCATTGGCGATATTGTCATCCGTGAAAGCTGAAATGAAGGTATGAATACGGACATCGCCTGCTCGCCTGACGATTTTGATGGGATCCGGCAATTGCGCCACCATAGGTATCTCCCTGATTTCAAGGTCGTTTGCTGAGGTTTGACGTTCCCCCGGGCATGGCGGAGACGTGGTTCCCCAGCATTCCCGGTTTTGTTTCCACATGTGCGCCAGGGCGCCATCATGGGTTAGATCGACGGGCGTGGGACGCGATTTTCTCCTCCAATGTCCTCAGGGCGGTGCGCGCAACGTCGTAGGCGCTATCGACGCCCGCCTCCGGCGCGTCCTCGCCGGGCCGCCAGAAGCGTCTGCGCGTCATTCGCATCGAGCTCGCGAAGGGGGGAATCGCGTTAAAGACTTCGACGAGATAAGGGCCGGAATAGACCGGCTCGATTTCGTCCAGCATGATCTCCCAGGGAATCCAGCTATCTCTGACCGCGCCCCGGTCCGGCGCTGAGATATGAACGTAATTCAGCCGGCTTTGCTGTGCTGCCCGGGCGACATTTTCCCTGAATATTGCCGGCCCCTGGCTTTCCATCACGACCTGAGCCGTATCGATCGTGACTCCACAGACAGGGATGTCGGCGCTTTCGAGAAAATCCAGCGCTTCCGAGACCATGGTCGGCCCGGGTGTCTCCCAATTCTTGACGGGTTCGATGGCGAGCTTCACCCTCTTCTCGGCAGAATATTGCGCCAATTCCCGGAAGACGGAGGCGGCCGCCGCATATCGTGGCTTCATCCAATCCTGAAGCGCGTCGCTCCAGATCCCTTCACCGTCATCCGTCAGCGGAAAGATCCCATAGGGGTACAGGAACGGCCCCGACATGATCGTATTTTCCCCGCCCAGCACCGAGGTAATGTCGACGCGCGATTTGAGATAGGACAAAGCCTGCTTGCGCTGCTCCTCGTAGGGCGAGGTCGGATCGAAGGTTCGCGTGGTCCCCACATTGGTTGTGAACTTCACATCCCGGAAGCCTGCCTGATCGAACGCCCTCTTGAGGCTGATATAGCTTTCAACCTCAGCATGATGACCGACATGGGCCGGTCCTGGGGCGATATGCACATCGAAGCCGGTGTAGCCGATCTCGGTAAGAGCTTTCAGATGTCTGACGAGAACCTGAGTATAGCCCGCGTCATTCGGCCTCAAATCGGCTGTAAACATAAAGAAGCTGAAATAGATATCTCGCCTGCGTGCCTCTTCCATCTTCATCGCTCCAGCTGTGGCTATCCAGTAATGCGTGGTTCAGGATGATGTCTCGCCCGGCATTGTGATGAGGCGAGGTCGGTCCCGCCTCCTTCACATTGCCATCGGGCTGAAACAAACGGTCCGCGCCGGGCTACCATCCAAGCAGCTTGCGCAGATATTCGCGGCCCATTTTCGCGTATTGCAGCGGATTGGCCTTGGCCGGGTCCTGCTCTGCCTCGACGCAGATCCACCCGGCGAAATCCGCCTCGGCCAACGCATCGAGAATTTCCGGAAAGGTCTCGATGGAACCGTCACCTGGCACGGTGAATATCCCCGCCTCGATCCCTTGCTGGAAGGACAATTCGCTGTTGTGAATCCTCGCAACCACCTCGGCGCGAATGTCTTTCAGGTGAACATGCTTGATGCGGTGGCCGTATTTTCTGGCCAGCGCCAGCGGATCGACACCGGCAGCCGCCTGGTGCGCGGTGTCGAGAAGCATGTTGACCAGGCGAGGATCCGTCTCGTCCATCAGCCGGTGGATCGCTTCCGTCTTCATCACCCCCGTTCCGAGATGCGGGTGATAGCAGAGCCGGCGGTTACGGGCCCTGGCTTTCTCTCCCGCCGCGTGCAGGCCTTCGATCAGCTGTTTCCACTGGTCCTCGGAGAATTCGGGGCAGTTCGGGAACAGGGCGACCGGAAGCGGATTGACCGCTCCGCCAAACTCCGCAACGACGAGATCGGCCCTGCGCGGATCGTCGCTGCCGCCTTCCATCGCTTCGAGGAAATCGAGCTGAGCATCGACGCTTTCAAGCGTATGACGATTCATCGCCTTGATGGTGAAGTAAGTGCTCACCCAAGGCTCGGAAATCCTTAATCCCCTGAGTTCGAGGGCAGGCCGCAGGATTTTCGGATCCGTCGGATATTTATGGCCGACGCCGCATCCGACATAGCCGGCGAGCGCCATCTCACTCAGTGCCTGCTCGTAGGGGATGCCGATGTCGATGTTGATAAAATCGTCATTCCACCAGAGCGTGGGGATGACACCGAGCCAGACCTTGGCGGGCGTCAGTCGATGCAGATATGTCGTCATGGCAATGATCCAGTTCTTTGAAGACGAGCGGACGTGACGTCAGGTCAGGTTTTGGAAATCGAGAGCCGGAGAAAAAGCCGGAATCTTCGGCGGAAAGGCCCAGGAGCCGAAACCTTGCCCCTTGGCGCCTGCAGGGTGGGCTCCGATCGCCTTCCAGAGCAGCCCCTCGATATAGGCATCGGGAGAAACAACGAAGGTGATATTCGCAGGCCTGGGGCCAAAGCGCTCCGTCCAGGCGGAGGACAGCTCGAACCAGGTGCCGGAATACCAGAGCTTGATCAGCGCGCGGGCCACGTCTCCCAGCAATTCATTGCCGAGAATGGTCGTGCGAACTGCCTGGATACGCGCCTTACTTTCCGGAGGTGGCAGGGCGGTGAACGCGGCCAGCAGCGCGTCGGTGATCTCGCCGCCGACCACCTTGTCGAGCGTGGCGAGATAGGTTTCCGCCAGGCCAGTTCCCAGAAGATCGAAGTGGGAGAAAGCCGTTAATTCGGCGGAAAGACCCAGGAATGGCTCGAAACGGCTGGTCATGCGTTCACCTCCGCCTGCCGGGTGACGGCTGGTTGTTTGATGCCGCCGGGGATCTGATAGGTGGGGCTGCCGTTCTTACCGGGGTGCTTCGGCAGCGGATTGCGGATGAGTTCGAGGATCATGTTGCGGAATTCGAACATCATCGGAACGGCCTCCAGCAGCAGGCTGGGCTGGCCGTTAAAGGCTCGCGTCAAAAGCTGGAGAAATTCGCCATAGCGGGTGTTGAAGGCGATCGCCGCCTCACGCAGTTCCGAACCCTCGAATATGTCCTCCACTTTCAGGTTCTCTTTTATGGGATAGGCGCCCTCCCAATCGACCTGCAAGTGCGGACCCGTGGGGTGGCCGGGCTGGTCGCCCTTCTGGTAATAGCGGCCTTTGACCAGTTCCTCGAAACGATAGTAGTGGGCCAGTTCGTGGTCGTCATCGTCGTAGATACCGCCGCCGTCGCCCTCGCCCTGTTCGATGATGAGCTCGATGGCTTCCAAGGCGCTTTTCAAATCGGTCACGGGAAACAGCTCACCGCCGCCGGAGTAATAATATTCCGAGGTGATCTGGCGCGACCCGTCGCCGGTAAAGATGGTTGTGCCCGCCCCATGCGCTTCCGCTTCCAGGTATTTGATGCCTTCCGCGATCGCCGAGTAGAACTCGCCGATACTGTAGAAATGGAAGTCCTCATGCCTCGGATGGCTGGCAAGCGCGGTGATATCAGGCGGAGTTTTGCGGTATATCAGGCCCTTGCCGACGAGATGTTCAGGACGCTGGGCCGGCCGCTCGATTTTCAGGAAGGTCGCTAGCGCCTCACGGCCGAAAGCCTGGATGCCGACCTTGAAATCGGTCTCGCCGTCCGGCAGGGCGGCGGGATATCTCGCTACGAAGTCCGGCCTGACAAGATCCGGTTTGCCGCCGATGGCATTGAGAATATTGGCCGCGATCGTCAGATGCAGCATTTCTTCCACGACGATCACGCGCAAAACCTGGGTTGCATCCTGGTTGACGCCGGGCTTGATCGAGTAAAGCGCCGTCAGATACGGCGGAATCGTCGCATGTTCGAGCTGCATCGCCCGGTAGAGGAACTCTTTCAGCTCATCGAGCGTCTTGATACTGTAGGAATCCATGCTCATGCTCCGTGAAAGATAAGTTGGGTGCACCGGCCGGCTTCTTGTCGCTTGCATCGAACCATCGGTTCGTTCGCGCGCTGGATGCCGGCCTTCGTTCAATGCAGAGACTTGAGAATGTTGCGACCGCTTCGGAAGCACATGGCGGCCAGCGTCAAGGTGACATTGGCCGTGCCGATCGTCGGCATGCTGCCGCCGCCCACGAGATAGAGATTTTCGTGGTCCCAACTGCGCTGGTTCTTGTCCACGACGGAATTGGTCTTCGTCGTTCCCATGATATGGGTGCCGGCCAGATGATTGCCGCCGCGGATCGCATAGCCTTGTCCCTCATAGGCCACATAGCCGAAATCGCTGGGGTCGTAGCGGGTGTAATCCTGCGCGCCGAGACGGGTAAAGACGGTGCGCGCAAACTGGCGGCCATAGGCCGCACCCTTCATGGTGTATTCCGGAACCGTGAAGGACAGGATGGGCCGCATGTTGCCCAGAGCATCGGTATATTGCGGATCCACCGTAATGCGGTTGCTTTCGACGGGCATGACCTCGATCATGAATGCCAGCAGCAACTGCCGCGAAACCTGCTCGATCATGCCGCGCCGAAGATCCGCCCCGTAGAGGTTGCGATCATCCACCAGTTCGAGAAGGTCGGAGGTCGGCGAACCCGTGGCCCAACCCCAGCCGTCATTATGGATATCGATGGCGAAGGCGGCTTGCTTTTCCCGGAAAGGGCCGTCCCGCAGGTCGACGATACCGCCCGTCGAACTGGTTCCGCGCATGGTGCCACAGATTTCCGGCATCAGCGCCCAGTTCAGCAGATAGGCGTGGTCCATCAGATTGCGTCCGACAAGACCGCTGGTGCTGCGCAGGCCGGAGGCCAGCATGAGACGCGCCGTTTCGATGGCGCCTGCCGCAAGCACGAAAATCTTGCCCTTCACGGTGATGGTCTCGTGGGCCGGTGAGGCCGGGTCCTTGTAAATCTTGACCTCGAGAGAGCGGACTTTCCCGCTATCCGGATCGATGTTGACTTTCGATGCGACGGCCTGCGGCAACAATTCGACAAGCCGCTCGCCCCTTTCCCCGCTTAGAGCGAACGCCTTGGCAAGTGATTTGCCGGAGTGGTATCGCGCTTGCACGGGACAGAGCGGTACGCAGTTGGTGTTGCCCTGGCAGCGACCGCCCTCTTCGACCTGATGCGTATCGACTGCGCCGATTGGACGGTAGCCCTTCCCACCGTCATAGGCCGGGTTTGGTATGCCATTGCGCCCCTGCGGATAGGGCCTGACCTTCAGGGGATAGGTCTTGTCGTAAAGTTCGACGCTGGTGCCCTCGATGCCCTTGTTGACCTGCTGATCCAGATAGGAAAGCGGGATGCCGCGCATGGGAAAGACATAGTCGTCCGGGAAGGTCTGCCCGAGATATTGCTGATCTTCGACATTCGCCGATACGCCGATTTCCCGCTCGGCCAGGCGGTAATCCTCCTCGACTTCCTCAAAGCTCAGCGGCCAGTCCAGCCCCTGGCCGAAAAGCGTGCGCGTTTTGAAATCCGAGCGAAGCAGACGGGGCGTTTTCGCCTCCCAGTGCATGGTCGTTCCGCCGAAAATGCGGGTATATACCGTATCACTGACATAAGGGCCGGATTGAACTATATAGTTCGAGCTATCGGTTTCCCCCGCCTGCAGCTTGCGAAGCTGCGGGCTGCGGGGTATGGCTGCGTTCGCGTTCAGCGGAAAGGGCGACTGGTTGTCCTTGGAGGCTGCCGAATAAAAAGTCGTCAGCAGATTGTCATAGCCTGCGAGAGTACTATTGGCACCGGTTCCGGCTTCAAGGATAAGGACGCGCTTGCCGGCTTCCGCAGCCTGCTTGGCAATGATTGCTCCGGAAACGCCGCTGCCGACGATCACGATATCATAGTCATCAGACTCTGCGACGGTTTTGGCATCGGCTCTTATCGCCGATTCGAGGGGGAAAAGCACTTTGGTCCTCCATTATTCCCGGAAGCCGCGTCAGGCTTTGCGGATCATGTGTTCTGGACTCAATCGAGATTTCAGACCGGGCGACCTGAAATCGTCATGATTTCGGGCCGCGGGAGTTTCGGGGTTTGGACTTGGCGGCCGGGGCGGCGGCAGAGCGGGCTCTGACTGCGGAGAGAAAGGAGGCATAGCTCCAGGTCAGATTCCGGACGCTTTTCTCGTAGCCGACGGTACCATCGAACTGTTCGCTCAGCTCATAGTGATCGCTGTGATAGACGATGGCCCGCAACATGACGTCAGACGAAGCCCGCAGGGCAGCCGACGCTTCGGCGGCGCTGCTGGATGCGCCAAGTCCCAGTTCCGCGAAGAAGGGTTCGGAGAACTGATCGAGGGGAATGGCGCCGCTGGCATCGATGGCATTGGCAAGCCGATATTGAAACTCGGCAAAGTTGGCTGTGCACAGAGCCCAGGGATGCCCGCCGACCACTGGAGCTGCCACATCGCCATCGTAATGGTCACCTGGATAGCGCCCGAAGAGTGGTCCGAGCCCTTTGGCCGCGTCGGCGCCATTGACCGGGTAATAGTTCGAAGACGAAGGATCGGCCCACTGGCGCCGCAGAATGGCCGCCGTTGCCAGAAGCTTGGTGTCGGTCGGCTCGATCCCGCCATAGCAGACCGAAGAGACGATATCGATGTTCGCGTCATAACCGGCTTGCTCCGCGGCATCCAGAATGCTCACATAGAGCTGCCCGTTCCAGTGGATCGCCAGCTGGCTTTCCAGCCAGGAGATGGCATCGGCCACCCCGGCAGGCACCGCAATACCGATCGTGTTTGTGGAAATTTCTCGGAAAAAGCGCAGCTGTACGGCTCTGGCGAAAAACGAATAGCCTTCATATTCCTCCCAGAGATTTGTGGTCTTGTTCTGGTAAACTTCGAGAAGATAAGCGAGGTTGGCCTCGACCAACTGTTTGGCGATCGTCTGCGTGGCTCCATCCAACTGATCGAACAGGGTCATGATCGCGATCGACTGAATGGCCGGCCCGTCATTCTGCTCCGACCACGGGCGAACCTCGCCGGTGATGGTGAAGCAGGCGTGGCCAAGTGTGACGGTCGCGGAATTCTTGGCATTCGCCTGGCAGAGCGCTGCGAAATTTACATAGTCGACCAGGCTCGGCGAAACTCCGCCCGGGACCGGCAGCAATCCGGCTAGCGCGATCTCGATGGCCGTAATGGCGCCGTCGCGGACCCAGTTGAAAACGTAATCCTGGTCGACACCCGGCGTGTTCGCAGGGTAGGAGGGTGCGGCGATGACGCAGCCGGGGGCCGAAAAGACGCCGGGCGATGTGGGATCCTCGATGACGTAGCCATCGCTTGTGATGTTGCGCATCATCAGAAGAGAAAAATAGCGCGACAATGCGACCAAATCGGTCTGCGCGAAGGCTGGCCGCGGTTTGACCGTAGGCGCATTGGCGCCGATATGGGCCGGGTTCGCACCCGTCATTGACTGACTCCAAAGCGCAACTGTCATTGACTGACTCCAAAATCGGTTGAGACTTGCCGTAATCAGATCGAGGAAATATTCCGATCGAATGGGCGTTGAGAGTGAACACAAGGTCTCTGCGGAGGGCAGGTGGCTGGCCGTCTGCCCTCGCTGCAATTGCATCTTTAACTGGAAAGATCGTCGACGTTTTGTTTCTTGGCAACCTGAACGTGTTGATCTCAGGTTGAAAAATCTCAAAGAATTGCGCTTGGCTTTATGCGTGCTCCGGCGGGATGGATTCGACCAGCCCAACGAGATTGGATCGTGTTGCCGCAGACCGGTTGCGCAATGCCAGAATCATTTGCAACTCTGCGGGCGAGATCGCGCTGTTCCTATGCCAGTCCATCGTGCCGCGCCCGAGCAGCAGCCAGTCGAGGGAGACATCCAGCAGGTCGGCGAGCGCGCAGGCGCTTTCCAGCGAGGTATGACCGCCATTCTGCCAGCGTGAGACGGCGGCGACGGACACGTCTAGTTCGGCCGCCAGGGCGTGAACTTTCCGGAACTTGCCCCGGGATATCGCCTCTCGAATACGTCTGCCGCGTGCCATGTCGTAGGTCATCAAGAATCCTCCCTTTGGTTGCGTTAAAATTGGCAATAACCACGAGCTTCCGATCGACGAATATCAGAAACTTCTTATGGAAGGGGAAGGCAAAGCCGGGCACCGGTCAACCTGGTGAAATTTCCAGATTGCTCCCGTTCGGCCTCCTGTTGTGAAACGTCAGCACATCAGGAGGGACGGATATGTTGCGGATACTCACCAAAGACATGCTCGATACCGATCGACGGGCTTTCGATGAAATGTTTCGGGCTCGCGCCGCCGTTTTTCGCGATCGGCTGGGATGGCAGGTCGATGTCCGGGATCAATGGGAGAGGGACCGATACGACGAGGCCGAAGATCCCGTCTATCTTGTTACGCACCAACCTTCCGGCACGCTTACTGGTTCGCTGCGCCTGTTGCCGACCACCGGAGCGACGATGCTCAAAAGCGAGTTCCGGCATTTCTTCGATCAGCCCATCGACGTCGATAGCCCGACGACCTGGGAATGTACCCGCTTTTGCCTTCATCCGCATGCCGGACAAATGGAGCAATCGGGCGCCGTCGCCACGGAGTTGCTCTCAGGGCTTTGCGATCTTGCGCTCGACACCGGTATCGAAAGCATTGTCGGCGTCTATGACGCCGCGATGGTTGCTGTGTACCGCAGGATCGGCTGGAGGCCGACGGCGCTTGCCCGATCCCGGCCGGAGATCGGCAAGCTGTATGTCGGCCTATGGGATGTGACGGCGGAGAATTGTCGGACACTTCGGGCCAACCTGTCCCGACTGCTGGAGCAAGCCTCTCCCAATCCTGGCGGAGCCCATGTCGATGGCGGCATGCGGTAAGCGCACTCGCTGTCCCGCCGCCCTGTAGTGGGACCGTCAGTTTTTAACCTGTTCTTCATGTCGCGCCATGGTTGCCAAAAATAATTCTGTTCTCGGTAATCGCGAAATGTTACCATCGCGAGCAGTTGAGGAGTCACACAACCGCGAGTCCACTCATGCTGAGCAGTTCTCGTTTTTTCTACTGTCTTGAGCGGATCTCCGCGTCGCCGACATTGCAAGATCTGGAAACAGCGCTGGACGAAGTCCGCCACATCTATGCGATATCGCACATGGTTCTGCATGTGACCCGCACCTCGGGGGCGGCGGACAGCAATCCATTGCTGATGCTGACCTACCCGCCCGAGTGGGTGAAACAATATCTTGATCGCGATTATTTCAACATCGATCCCGTCGTGCGGCTCGGCCGGCGCGGCTTCCTGCCTGTGGAATGGTCCGCATCAAAATGGGATTCCGGCCGGGCCTATGGCTT
Source organism: Rhizobium aethiopicum (assembly GCF_900094625.1). Lineage (GTDB taxonomy): Bacteria > Pseudomonadota > Alphaproteobacteria > Rhizobiales > Rhizobiaceae > Rhizobium > Rhizobium aethiopicum. Next base: position 364,089 of record NZ_FMAJ01000005.1, read on the forward strand.
CTTCAAGGAGGCCATGGCCTTCGGTATCGGCCGTCAAGGCGTGACGCTGCCGGTGCGGGGACCTCAGGGGGAGCGATCGCTGTTTACGGTCACGTCTAATCACCCCGACTCCTACTGGCGGCAGTTTCGCATGGACAGTATGCGCGACCTCCAGTTTCTCGCCCACCATCTCCACGACAGGGCCATGGTTCTGTCGGGCTTGAGAAAAACTGCGGATTTTCCGCAATTGTCGCGCCGCGAACTGCAATGTCTTGAAATGACGGCCGGCGGCCTGATGGCAAAGCAGATCTGCGCCCGCCTGTCAATTTCGGCGAGTGCGGTGCAGCTCTATCTCGCCTCCGCACGCCGGAAGCTGACCGTCGCCACGACGAGTGAAGCGGTCGCCAAGGCCACGGCGCTTGAATTGATATGAGCGGGGGCTCGCGGTTCAGCGCCTGCTCCGCGTGCGCGTCGCCAGGACGTTGCGGATCGAAAAGCTGGAATGAATCCTGAGGACGCCGGGCAAGGTTGACAGGATCTCCTTGTGGATGCGTTCGAACTCGCCCGCACTGGCGACCTCGACGCGCAGCAGATAGTCGGAGCCGCCCGTCATCAGAAAACATTCGCGGATCTCCGGGTGCCGGCGGACCGCCGCCTCGAAACGGTCGAGATGATCCTCCGTTTGCCGCTCGAGGGTAATGTTGATGATCACGGCAATCATCTCATCCGCATTGCCGGTGTCCACCAGCGCGGTATAGCCGCGGATCACGCCTGATTTTTCCATGATCTTGATGCGCCTGAGGCAGGCCGACGGCGACAGGCCGATCTGGCCGGCGAGCCTGGCATTGCTCATGCGGGCGTCGAGACGCAGCAGTCTGAGGATATTGCGATCGGTTGCATCGAGAGCGGTCATGATTGATCATTCCAATGAATGACATATCATGCAGAAAAGACGCATAAAGCGCAATAATCGACTACAGAACGATAGGCAATTTCGTCCATTATTTCATAGACTCCGGGGCAATGGAGAAGGGGTCGAGATGGATAGCGATATTTTGGTTTCCCGCACACAGGCCACGACCGCGCAGGGAGCCGCGGGCTATCTGACGATCGATCTTGCGGCGCTCGGCCGCAACTATCAGAAGCTCACATCGATGCTGGCGCCGGTCCGCGCAGGCGCTGTCGTCAAGGCCGACGCCTATGGCCTCGGCGCCGAACGGGTCGCGGCAACGCTCTACGGCGAAGGTTGCCGGCATTTCTTTGTCGCCCAGTTCGTAGAGGCCGTGCGGCTGAGGCCGGCTCTTGCCCGCGACGCCCAGATTTTCGTACTGAACGGCTTGCAGCCCGGCAACGAGATCGGCTGTGCCGAGATGGGCATCGTCCCGGTTCTCAATTCGCTGGCGCAGTGGCGGCAATGGTCGGCGACGGCGCGCATTCTGAAACGTTGCCTGCCTGCCGTCCTGCAATTCGACACCGGCATGTCGCGGCTTGGTTTTCCCCAGGAGGAACGAGCCGAACTTGCCGCGGCCCTTCGCGATGGCACCAATGTCGAGATCCTGTTTATCATGAGCCATTTGGCCTCGGCCGACGACATCGAGAGCGAGCAGAACGGCGAGCAATTTGCCGAGATGTCCAGCATTGCCGATGAATTTCCGGGCTTCGACATATCCTTCGCCAATTCCGGCGGCGTCTTCCTCGGCGATGCCTATCACGGTGTGCTTGCCCGATCCGGCATCGCGCTTTATGGCGGCGCTCCCAACACCGGCGGGAGGAACCCGATGGAGCCGGTCGTCAGCCTCGATGTCGCCGTCGTGCAGACCCGCACCGTGCCGGCAGGCACCAAGATCGGCTATGGCGGCGCGCATGTCACCCAGCGGCAAATGCGTCTCGCCACCATCGCCGCCGGCTATGCCGACGGCTTGCCCAGGTCGCTGGGCGACCTCGGCGCCGCTTATTTCAACGGCATTCGCCTGCCGATCGTCGGCCGCGTCTCGATGGACAGTGCGACCGTTGACATCTCGGCGCTGCCCGAAGGCGCGCTGACGCTGGGCAGCCTCGTTGAAGTGCTTGGCCCGAACCAGACGCTCGAAGCCGTGGCGCGGGACGCCGGGACGATATCTTACGAAATCCTAACCCGTCTCGGCGATCGTTATCACAAGCAATATTGCTGAAAGCCCGTCGGCTTCATCCTTGGGGACATCATGAAAGTCATCGTTCTGGGTGCCGGCATCGTCGGTGTCACATCCGCGTATCAACTGGCCAAATCAGGCCATGAGGTTACCGTCGTCGACCGGCAAACGGGGCCGGCGCTGGAGACGAGCTTTGCCAATGCCGGCGAAGTCTCCTTCGGCTATTGCTCGCCATGGGCGGCGCCCGGCATTCCAATGAAGGCCATGAAATGGCTTTTCATGAAACATGCGCCGCTCATCCTGCGCCCAAAATTTGACATCGCCATGCTCTCCTGGATGGCGAGGATGCTGTCGAACTGCACCTCCGAGCGTTACGCGATCAATAAGAGCCGCATGCTGCGCCTTGCCGATTACAGCCGCATCGCGCTCGCGGAGCTTCGCGCCGAAACCGGCATCGCTTACGACGAACGCATGCAGGGAACCCTACAGCTGTTCCGCACGCAGCAGCAGCTCGATGGCGCGGCAAAGGACGTCAAGGCGCTGGCTGCCGACGGCATCCCCTATGAGGTGCTGGACCGCGACGGCTGCATCCGGGTCGAGCCGGCGCTCAGGCATGTGCGCGACAAGATCGTCGGCGGCCTTTTGACCCCGAAGGACGAAACCGGTGACTGCTTCAAGTTTACCAATGCGCTGGCCGCCAAAGCCGAGGCGCTCGGCGTCCGTTTCGCCTATGGCACGACGGTCAAGGCGCTTGATGTCGAGACGGGCCGGGTGCGCGGGATCGTCACCGACCGCGGGCGGATGGATGCGGAGGCTGTGGTGGTCGCGCTCGGCAGCTTTTCGCCGCTGCTGCTCAAGCCGCTCGGTATCGGCCTGCCTGTCTACCCGGTCAAGGGCTATTCGCTCACCGTCCCGATCACCGATGCGTCACGCGCGCCGGAATCGACCGTCATGGACGAAAGCTACAAAATTGCGATTACGCGGCTCGGTGACCGCATCCGCGTCGGCGGCATGGCCGAAATATCAGGTTATACCAACGATCTCGGCCTCGCCCGCCGCAGCACGCTCGAGCATTCGGTCACCGACCTTTTCCCCGGTGGCGACGTTTCCAAGGCTTCATTCTGGTCGGGTCTGCGCCCGATGACGCCGGACGGCACGCCGGTCATCGGCCCGACCAAGATCATCGGGCTCTTTCTCAACACCGGCCACGGCACGCTCGGCTGGACCATGAGCACCGGTTCGGCCCGGCTGATCAGCGACCTCGTCGGCGCCCGCAGGCCCGACATCGACGCTGGGGATCTCGCAGTCAGCCGATACGGGTGAAGCGCATGGACGCAAAAAGAATGAACGTGATCGTGCAAATCGGTTATTACTTGTGCACATCGTTTTGCGAGGTCACGGATGTCCGGTAACCATCGGCATGCCCCCAGTGTGGTCCAATCGCCGGCCGTAGCGAATATGTCGTTTCGCGAAACGGTGCAGAACGGAACGGACGCGGATCAGCTCGCGGAAGCATTGTCGACGTCGAAATCCACGATAAAGGTTACGGCAGAAGGCAAGACGCCCATTGCGTATCGCTGCAATTTCGTCGCGATGGAAGATGTCAGCGTCGCCGATTGCTCTTATGAGGGCACGCTTTTCTGCAAGCGCGAGGGGATCGTCGACAAAGTGGCTATATTCCTGCCGATCGAGGGGACTATGTCCTTCGGCGGGAAGCGAGAGCAGATATATTCAGTGCCGGGTCGCGGCGTGATCCTCGAGCAGGGCAGTGTCAGGGGCACCAGGATCGTCGGCCCACGCCGTCATCTCTGCCTCTTCATCGATCGGGCCAGGATCGCCACGCAGTTCGCGCATATGTGCGAGCGGACGATCAGCGGCGACGTCGGCTTTCAACCCCACATCGATGTGACGGCAGGTCCCGGGCTGCTTCTGCAGCAACTCGTCTCAAACCTTCACCGCGGCGTCAGCGGCAGCGGCTTGTTGCAACGTTCGCCGCTGGCCGTCAAATCGCTCTGCGATGCGGCGGTCTACCTACTTCTGGAGAGCTGTCCCCATCACTATTCGGAGGAGCTGGCGCGTTCCGCTCCGCTGCCGGCCCCGCGGCATGTGAAATGGGCCATCGATTTCATGCAAGAACACATTGCGGAACCGATCTCGCTCAGCGAGATCGCGACGGCGGCCAATGTAAGTGTTCGGACCTTGCAGCAGGGCTTCCGACAGTTCAGGAACACCACTCCGATCGCCTACCTGCAGGAAATCCGGATGCTGGCCGCCCATCGCGATCTGCTCGAGTCCGGCGCAAAACAGACCGTCGCCGATATCGCGCTCAGATGGGGGTTTGTGCATCTCGGGCGCTTTGCCGCCGAATACAAGAAGCGTTTCGGTCAGCTGCCGTCGCAGACCTTGAAGGCCTGATCGAGGCAGGACTAAAGCGCGTTGGGAGGCGTGGCAATGGGCGCCCTATCCCGGTCAATATCCTGGACTTCGTCGACGTCGCGTCAGCGTCTCGCCGCCTCGGCGGGGCTATTTACCCCCCGCCGCTGTGGCTCCAATTCCCGCAGATCCGTCATCAGCGGGAATGGCAGTGGGATCGTGGGATTATGCCGCGCGCTTCAGCGCATCGCCGATCGTCGAGACGATCGTGTCGATCTGGTGCTTTTCGATGATGAGCGGCGGAGAGAGCGCGATGATGTCGCCGGTCACGCGGATCAGCAGGCCTTTCTTGAAGCAATCCACGAAGATGTCGTAGGCGCGGGTTCCCGGTGCTCCGTCCCGCGGCGCCAGTTCGATCGCGCCGACCAGGCCGAGATTGCGGATGTCGGCGACATGAGGCAGACCCTTCAACGAGTGGAGGCCCTCCTGCCAATGGTCGGCGAGCTCGGCTGCGCGCGTCAACAGGCCTTCCTCCTCATAGATCTCGAGGGTGGCGAGGCCGGCGGCGCAGGCGACCGGATGGCCGGAATAGGTATAGCCGTGGAAGAGCTCGATCGCATTCTCGGGCCCGACCATCAAGCCGTCATGGATCTTGCGGCTGGCGAAGACCGCGCCCATCGGGATCGCGCCGTTGGTGAGACCCTTTGCCGTGGTGACGAGATCAGGCACGACGCCGAAATAATCCACTGCGAAAGGCGTTCCGAGACGGCCGAAACCGGTGATGACCTCGTCGAAGATCAGCAGGATGCCGTGCTTGTCGGCGGTGGCGCGCAGCTTCTCCAAATAACCCTTCGGCGGCAGGACCACGCCGGCCGATCCCGACATCGGCTCGACGATGACGGCGGCGATGGTTTCGGCGCCGTGCAGCTGCACCAGGCGTTCGAGATCATCGGCCAGTTCGACCCCATGGGCGGGAAGGCCCTTGGAAAAGGCATTGCGCTCGACGTCGAGCGTATGGCGCATATGGTCGGCCGGAATTTGCGGGAAGACTCGGCGATTATTGACGAGGCCGCCGACGGAAATGCCGCCGAAGCCGACGCCGTGATATCCCTTCTCGCGGCCGATGATCCGCGTACGGGTGCCCTGGCCGATAGCGCGCTGATAGGCGATGGCGATCTTCAGCGCCGTATCGACCGATTCCGAACCCGAGCCGGTGAAAAAGACCCGGTCGAGCTTGGCCGTGTCGCCGCCTGGCGCGTTCGCAGCCAGCTTCGCGGCGAAATCGAAGGCGATTGGATGGCCCATCTGGAAGGTCGGCGCATAGTCGAGAGTTGCAAGCTGCCGCTCGACGGCCTGGGAAATCTTCTTGCGGCCGTGGCCGGCATTGCAGCACCAGAGCCCGGCCGTGCCGTCAAGCACCCGGTTTCCGTCGACATCGGTGTAATACATGCCGTCGGCGGCAGCCAGCAGCCGCGGCGTCGCCTTGAACTGCCGGTTGGCGGTGAACGGCATCCAGAAATTTTCGAGTACGGGCGCGTTCGTCTTGTTGATCTGGTCCATCCTGGCCTCCTTGCGAATGGACGAGAATGGCGCGATTTCCGCTTTTCAAACAAGCCCTTTTCTTTGCTCGCGTAACCCGTTGAAAGACTGAGAACAGGAAGATATGTTTTCGATATTCTGGACAACAGAAACGAGCGCATATGTCCATCGATATCGGCGGCCGCCTTCGCCATCTCCGCATCGCCCACAAGCTTTCCCAGCGCGAACTCGCCAAGCGTACCGGCGTTCCGAACTCGACGATCTCGCTCATCGAATCGAACGCCTCCAATCCTTCGGTCGGAGCCTTGAAGCGCATTCTCGACGGCATTCCGATCGGGCTTGCGGAATTCTTCGCCTTCGAACCCGACCGCCCGAGAAAGGCCTTCTATGCGGCCGAGGAACTGGTGGAGATCGGCAAGGGCGCCATCTCCTTCAGGCAAGTGGGCGAGAACCTGTTCGGCCGCAGCCTGCAGATCCTCAAGGAGTGCTACCAGCCGGGAGCGGACACCGGCAAGGTGCCTCTCGTCCATGAAGGGGAGGAGGGCGGGATCGTGCTCTCGGGGAGGCTCGAAGTGACCGTCGATGACGAGCGGCGAATCCTCGGACCGGGCGATGCCTATTATTTCGAAAGCCGGCGCCCGCACCGGTTCCGCTGTGTCGGGCCGGTGCCCTGCGAAGTCATCAGCGCCTGCACGCCGCCGACCTTCTGATGCGTGTCAGCGGCCCTCGATGCGGGCAAGCACGCCGTCGAGTGCTTCGGTCAGCGCGGCGATGCCGCCCTTCTTGTCGAAGTCGGACAAAACCTGCTCGTTCAGCCCGCCCCTGGTTGCGAATTCGCGGCTCAGCGTGCTGAACGGCTCGGCACCAGGGCCGCTCGCCTTGTGCGCCAGGCTTGCGAAAAGCGGGGCGATGTAGGCATTTGCCTTCGCCCGTTCGAGGCCGCTTTTTTCCAGCCAGCCGGCAACCGTCTCCATGATCCCGAAATAGGTCGACATCATAGCGCTCGCGGCTGCGAGAAGGTCGTATTCCTTTCGCGACTGGCATTGGACTGCCATTCCGAGCGCATCGAACAGCGCTGCGACCGTATCATCGGGCGGATAGATGGCGGTCACGCCCTGGTGTGTTGCGACGAAGGGCAGGGGGATCGCCTGCACGAGACGCACCTCCGCGCCGACCCAGTCGATGAGGGCCTGGCGCTCCGTTGCCGCGACGACGCTCACGACCGTCTGGCCATTCCTGAATGAAAGCGCGCGAACGACTTCCTCGGCGACCTGCGGCCGTATCGCCAGAAACACCATTTCGCTGCGATCGACGACGTCCTGGTTGTCGTTGGCAATCCTGACGGTGGCGAATTCGCCTGCCAGCGTCTCCGCAATGTGCGCGCTTCGGGGAGAGACGTGAATTTGCGAGGCATAGGCCGGCTCTGCGAGCAGCCCGCGAACCATCGCCTCGGTGATGACGCCGGTTCCGACGAATCCGATGCTGTTGACGTTCACCTGATCTACTCCGCGGCTCTGCGCGGCCCTAGCGCGACATCCGTCGTGTAGTTCTCGCGCATGAAGTTGATGAAATTGTCCTGGAACTGGCGCGTATGGGCGTGGGCAAGCTCATCGGCGAGATCCACGTTCTTGTCCCTGATGGCATTGAGCATGAGCGCATGCTCGTCGGTCAGGAGATAGCCCTCATGGGTTCGCTCCAGATACTCGAAATGCAGGTGGAGCATGCGCTGTCCCTGCGACAGCAGCTTCTCATAGAACGAGGCGAGATACTGGTTTTTTCCGGCATGGGCGATCGCCATGTGGAATTCCTTGTTGGCCTCCGACATGGCGAGGTGATTGCCTGTCTTGACCGCCGCTTCAAAGGTTTTCAGCCGCTTGGCGATGATCTTCAGGTCGGCCTCGGTTCTGAGCGCGGCGGCAAGCCGCGTATTCATCCGCTGCGCGATGTCGAGCGCCTCGACATATTTGGGAAAGGTCGCAACCTCGATGGGGGCAACAATGGTGCTCCGGTTCGAGAGCGTCACGACCAGTTCGTCGGCGCCGAGCCGGATCAAGGCCTCCCGCACAGGCGAGCGCGACATGTCGAAGCGCTCGGCGAGAGTCATCTCGTCGAGGAGCTGACCGGGCGGCAGAGCGAGCGAAAGGATCTCATTGCGAAGCGTTTCGTAAACGCTTTTCCAGCCCGTGCCGCGGATCCGTTTCACTTCCGATTCTTCAGACACTTAAGTCCCTTTCTCCAGACGTAGATCCATTGGGCCAGAAAAACAGCGTGTCGGCAATGAAATTTTTCCGCTTGACTTTGTCGACACGCTGTTGACATATTTTAGTCGGTCGACACGCAGCCGACACACGACAACAGAAACGGCCAGAGCCGACGAGTGGAACCGCGCGCTTTCCGCGCACAACAAAAGAGGAATGCCCGATGCTTTCTTTGACAACGTCCGCATTGCGGGCGCTGCCCGCGCTCGCCCTGATGGGAGCTCTTTCCGCAACCGCCGCTGAGGCTGAGACCGCCGAGGGATATTGGCAGGGCGTGCAGAAGGCGGGTGTCCTGCGTTGCGGTGCCGCCGTCGCGCCGCCCTATGTCATGCGCGACCCGGCGACAGGTGAATATTCCGGCTTCTTTGCCGATCTTTGCAAGGAATTCGCCGACGTGTTGAAGGTGAAGCCTGAATTCGTCGATACGACCTGGGACAACATCGTCGCCGGCCTGCAAGCGGGCAAATGGGACATGTCGCTGGCGCTGAACCGCACACCGGCCCGCGCCATGGCCGTGCAGTTTTCGGTTCCGGCGATGGAGTACCAGATCTCGCTCGCCTACAACAAAAACAATCCGAAGATTGCGCCCGGCGCCGCTTCGGTCGCCGATATCGACAAGGCGGGCGTGACGCTTGCTGTCATGTCCGGCACGGCGCAGGACAAGGCCATTTCCGCAGCGGTGAAGAACGCCACGATCATGCGTCTTCCCGGCAATGACGAGACCCGCCTGGCGGTCACCTCGAAGCGTGCCGACATCCTGGTCGACGCCTCCGACACCAATCAGCTCTTCACCCAGTCGAACCCGGATTGGGCGGTGGCGCTCAACCCGACTCCGGCACTTGCCAAGCAGGGCGTCGCCTTCGGCCTGCCGCATCAGCTTTCGGCGGCCGATGTCGAAGTCGTCGATATCTTCCTCGAAGAGAAGGTCGCGACCGGTCATGTCGATGAGCTGATCCGCAAGGCGGTCGACGAAGTGCTCAAGGGCGCGAAGTAGTCTCGCCGGGCCGGTGCGGGGATCGCGCCGGCCCTTTCAGCTTCGATCAGCGGAGATTGGCATGACCACGTCCTTCAGCCTTCCCCTCGTGAAAATGCAGGCGCTCCACAAAAGCTACGGCAACGGAGCAATCCAGGTGCTGAAAGGCATCGACATTGAAATGAAGCCCGGCGAACGCGTTGTCGTCATCGGCCCCAGCGGCGGCGGCAAGAGCACGCTGCTGAGGGTGATGATGGGCCTGGAGCAGATCGACAGCGGCTCGATCAATTTCGACGGAAAGCCCTATATTTCTTCCGCCGGTGCGGCCAAGAAGACTGAGATCGACACCCATGTTCGCCGCTCGATCGGCATGGTCTTTCAGCATTACACGTTGTTTCCGCATCTGAACGTCACCCAGAACCTGATCCTCGCCCCCTGCAAAGTGCGCGGGGAAGCCAAGGCAAAGGCGACGGATCGCGCCCAGGCGCTGCTCGAACGCTTCGGGCTCGGCGCCAAGTCCAAGGCTTATCCGGCGCAGCTTTCCGGCGGCCAGAAGCAGCGCGTCGCCATTGCCCGCGCGCTGATGCTCGACCCGAAACTCATGCTGTTCGATGAAGTCACCTCGGCTCTCGATCCGGAACTCGTCAGCGAGGTGGAGCAGGTCATCCTGCAACTCGCCGCCCAGGACATGCCGATGATGATCGTGACCCACGATATGTGGTTCGCCAAGAACATCGCCTCCCGGGTGATCTTCTGCGCCGGCGGCGTGGTGGTCGAGGACGGGCCTCCCGAACAGGTGCTCGCTGCGCCGCGCGAGGAGCGCACCAAGGAATTCATCGACCGGGTCTTCCACATCAAGCAGTAGGGAGGGCATGCCGTGAACTACACGTTCGACTTCAACGCAGTCACCCTTGCTCCGCTTCTTCAGGGGCTGTGGGTTTCACTGCAGCTCACGGCGGCGGCGAATGTCATCGGCATCGTCTTCGGCTTCGCGCTCGCGCTGCTGATCATGAGTCCCTATCGGGTCTTACGATTGCCCTTCATGCTGTTCGTCGAATTCTTCCGCTGCACGCCTGCCATCGTCCAGATCGTCTGGATATTCTACTGCGTGCCGATGCTGTTCGACGTCTTTCTCGACCCGATGACGATGGGCATCATGGCGCTCGGGCCCAATCTCATGGCGTTCAATGCCGAGGCCTACCGCGCTTCGATCCAGGCGGTCCCGCGCGAACAGCTCGATGCCGGCATCGCGCTCGGCCTCAACCCGCTCCAGCGCGTGCTCTACATCGTCTTCCCGACGGCTTTCCGCGCCTCGATCCCGGTGCTTCTGACCAACGGCATCGTCATCTTCCAGCAGAGCGCGCTCGTTGCGATCGTGGCGATCCAGGACCTGATGTACCAGGGCAAGACGCTCGCCACCGAGACCTACCGGCCGATCGAGACCTTCACGGTCGTAGCTCTCATCTATTTCGCCGTGTCCTTCCCGATAACCCAGATCGTCGGCCTGCTCGAACGCCGCCGCCAGATCCTCGTCAGCTAGGAGGCCCGGATGATGACGCTCGATTTCTCGATCCTGCTGCGCTTTGAAAACGCGCTTCTGCTGGGTCTCTGGATGACGATCAAGCTGACGCTGATCTGCATCGTCCTCGGCTGCTCTCTCGGTTTCCTCGTCGGACTGGCCCGAACGTCGCGAAACCTCGCACTTCGCGCAGTCGCCGGCGGCTATGTCGAATTCTTCCGCGGCACGCCCGTCCTCATCCAGCTCTTCTGGATTTTCTTCTGCCTGCCGCTGCTGCTCGGTGTCGAGCTTTCGAACCTGGCGTCCGGCGTGATCGCGCTGACGCTCTATATGGGCGCCATCACCAGCGAGACCTTCCGGGCGAGCCTCAAGTCCATCGGCCGGGAACAGCTGGACGCCTGCGTCGCGCTTGGCCTGCCGAACAGGGTGCGGGTCGTCAACGTCGTGCTGCCGCAGGCGGTGCTGCGGGCGATCCCGACGCTGCTGTCGAACTGCGTCAGCCTCTTCAAGGAGAGCGCCCTGGTCTCGGCCGTCGGCATGGCGGACCTGATGTTCGTCGGCCAGAACATCTCAAACAACACGGCCCGTCCCGTCGAAGTGCTGACGATCGTCGCCCTGATCTACTTCATCATCGCTTTCCCCCTCACGCGAGCGGTTTCCCTCATCGAGGGACGCATCCTCAAGAAGCTTGCAATCTAGAAACAACTGTTCCCAGGACAGGAGACATTCCATGAAACTTTCCGGCGTCATGCCCGCGCTCATTACTCCCTTCGATGCCAACAACAGGATCGATTTCAAGGCTTTCGAGAGACTTCTGATCCATCTCCGCGAGGCAGGCGTCACCGGCTGGGTTCCGAACGGGTCGACCGGAGAATATTTCAGCCAATCCAGCGAAGAGCGCCGCGACGTGCTGCAGTTCGTCAAGGATTTCGCGAGGCCCGGCGAAATTCTGATCGCCGGCACCAATGCGCCTGCCACCCGCGAGGTGATCGAGCAGACGGCGCTGGCGAGAGACATCGGCTATGACACGGTCCTGCTGGCGCCGCCATTCTATACCCGCCCGACCCAAGCGGAGCTCATCAAGCACTATGAAGCCGTGCTCTGCGCCGTCGATGTGAACCTCGTCCTCTATTCCTATCCAGCCAAGGATGGTTCCGACATCAGTTTCGAACTGATGGATCATTTTGCCGACAATCGACGTGTCATCGGCATCAAGGAAAGCTCGGGCGTGCTGCAGCGGGCGATCGACATCGCCAGCCGCTATGAGGGCAAGATCCAGCTCGTCAGCGGTTCCGACGATATCGCGCTCGACTTCATGTTCTGGGGTGCGGAAAGCTGGATCTGCGGGCCGTCGAACTGCATGGCCAAGGCCTGCTGTGATCTCGACCGCACGTTCAAGTCAGGCGATCTGAACAAGGCGCGCGAGCAGATGAAAACGCTCTATCGGGCGATGAACATCCTCGAAAGCGGCAAGTTCGTGCAGAAGATCAAATATGGCTGCGAACTTCAGGGCCTGCCGGTCGGGCAGTGCCGTGCGCCGCTCGGCGAACTGACGGCGGAGGAAAAGGCGGAATTCCGGGCGGCTATGGAGCCGATTCTGAACTGGTAACAAGGAATAGACTGGGGCGGCCGAGCCCGCCCCGGAGATCCCGAATTTGCGAGGTTCGCGTGTCTTCCATCGTGGTCGTCGGCGCCGGCATCATCGGCGTCACTATTGCCTATGAACTCCAGCGCCGTGGAAACGTCGTCACCTTGCTCGACAAGGCGGCGCCGGGCCGCGGCGCCTCGTACGGCAATATGGCGAGCATCGCCGTCACCGAATTCATGCCGGCCTCGCGGCCGGGCATCTGGGCGCAGATGCCGAAATGGCTGCTCGACCCGGAGGGGCCGGTGCGTATCCGGCCCGCCTACATGCCGAAACTGGTGCCCTGGTTCCTAAGGTTCCTGGCCGCAAGTCGCCCGTCGAAGCTGCGGGAGCTCGAGGCCGCCGGCGCCGTGCTCTGCCGGCGCGTCCACGAAGATCTTGACGTGCTTTTGAAGCAGGCTGGCCTCACTCAGATGCTGACGGCCGAGGGGTGCCTCAGCCTCTATGCCGACAAGGCGGAGTTCAAGGCCGACCGCGAGCATATCGACATCCTCGCGCGCTTCGGCTTCCGGCACGAAATCCTTGGCGGCAATGCCATCCGCGACCTGGAACCCGAGTTGACGACGAAGATCGGCAAGGCGGTGCTCTTCCCCGACAACCGGTCGATATCAGATCCGTATAAGCTCGTCACCGCCCTCTCCGAGAGGTTCGAGGCGCTCGGCGGGAGGATCGTTCAGGGTGACGTCGCCGGCTTCGAGCAAAGCGAGGCCGGTGTCTCCGCGCTTCGCCTGGCGGATGGGCGAAGCGTTGCGGTGGAGAGAATCGTACTCGCAGCCGGCGCCTTCACCGCCCGGCTTTCGGCTCTGCTGTGCGAGCATATCCCGCTCGAAACCGAGCGCGGCTATCACACGCAGATCATGGACCCCGGAATTTCCATGCGCCATTCGATCATCTGGCCGGCGCGCGCCTTCATGGTCACGCCGACGGCCGGCGGCATCCGCGTCGGCGGCACGGTAGAGATGGCCGGCCTAGATGCGCCTGCGGATTACCGGCGGGCAAAGATCTTGGTGAAGCGGGCTCGGGAGGCATTGCCGGAGCTGAAAACCGGACGAACGTCGGAGTGGATGGGCCATCGCCCGGCGCTGCCCGACACCGTGCCGGTCATGGGACCTTCCGCCAAGTGCCGCAACGTCTGGTACGCCACAGGCCACGGACATCTCGGCCTCACCTATGCGGCCACAACAGGCCGGCTGATGGCCGATCTCATCACGGGCATCGCGCCGCCCGTAGACATGAAACCCTATCGCGTCGACCGCTTCTGAGCGGATCGGCGCAAGGAGAAAGGGAGTGAACATGCGAAGCGAACTTTATATCGACGGACAATGGGTGAAGCCGGTCAAGGGCGGCGCCTGTACCGTGACAAACCCGGCGACCGAAGAGGTGATCCAGACGATCGGAGCCGCGACGGCGGAAGATGTCGATCTCGCCGTCAAGGCGGCGCGCCGCGCCTTCGACAAGGACGGCTGGCCGAAATTGTCCGGCGCCCAGCGCGCCCGATATCTCCGCGCCATCGCCGAGGGCATCCGCGCCCGCCAGGCCGACATCGCGCGCCTCGAAGTTCTCGACAACGGCAAGCCCTTGCCGGAGGCCGATTGGGATGTCGCCGACGCGGCGGCGTGCTTCGATTTCTATGCGGAGCTCGCCGAACAACTCGACAACAATCCCGAGGAGACGATTGCGCTGCCCGACGCACGCTTCACCTCCAAGGCGGTGCGCGAGCCGCTTGGCGTCGCCGGCGCGATCATTCCCTGGAATTATCCGCTGCTGATGGCGGCCTGGAAGGTTGCCCCGGCCCTTGCCGCCGGCTGCACCGTCGTTTTGAAGCCTGCCGAGCTGACGTCGCTGACGGCGCTCGAACTGGCGGCGGTCGCCGACGAGGCCGGGCTGCCGCCCGGCGTGCTCAATATCGTCACGGGGGCGGGGTCCGTTGCCGGGCAGGCGATCATCGATCACAAGGGGGTGGACAAGCTCGCCTTTACCGGCTCCGGATCGGTCGGCTCGAAGATCATGGCTGCCGCCGCTCGCGACATCAAGCGTGTCAGCCTGGAGCTCGGGGGCAAGTCGCCCTTCGTCGTCTTCGAAGACGCCGATGTCGACGCGGCGGTCGAATGGATCATGTTCGGCATCTTCTGGAACCAGGGCCAAGTCTGCTCTGCGACGTCAAGGGTCCTCGTGCAGGACAGCATCTTCGGACGGCTGCTTGCGCGCCTTGTCCAAGAAACGAAGAAGATCAAGATCGGCAACGGTCTGGACGAGGGCGTGCTCCTCGGGCCGCTGGTTTCCAAGCGCCAGCATGAGCAGGTGGTCGCGGCGATTGAAGCGGCACGGCAGGCAGGTGCGACAATTGCCTGCGGCGGAGCGCGCCCGGAAGGATTCGACAAGGGCTATTACCTCCAGCCGACCGTTCTGACCGACGTCCCGCTCGACAGCGCCGCCTGGGTGGAGGAGATTTTTGGCCCCGTCGTCTGCATCCGGCCGTTCAAGACGGAGGAGGAGGCGATTGAACTCGCCAATAATTCCCGCTTCGGCCTTGCCGCGGCCGTCATGTCGACGGACGACGTCAGAGCCGAGCGCGTGGCGGCCGCCTTCCGCGCCGGGATCGTCTGGATCAATTGCTCGCAGCCAACATTCACCGAAGCGCCCTGGGGCGGCTACAAGGAATCCGGCATCGGCCGCGAACTTGGCCGCTGGGGCCTCGACAACTATCTCGAAACCAAGCAGATCACCCGCTTCGTCAGCGAAGATCCCTGGGGCTGGTACCTCAAGCCGGAGGCGGCCGAATGAACTGGGACTGGAGCCTCGACCTGCTGCAGGTGCACTGCCAGGGCGAGATCGGCAAGGTCATCATGTCGGGTGCGCCAGAGATACCGGGCGCGACGATGCTGGACAAGATGAACCACATCAATACGGTCGACGACAGCCTGCGCCGCTTCGTAACCTTCGAGCCGCGCGCCAACGTTGCGATGTCGGTGAACCTGCTGGTCGCACCGACGCGCCCCGATACGGATGGCGGCTTCATCGTTCTTCAGGCCGACCGCGCCCATCCCATGTCCGGCAGCAACTGCATCTGTGTGGTCACCGCTCTTCTCGAGAGCGGCCGGGTTGCGATGTCGGAGCCGGAGACGGTGGTGCGGCTCGACACGCCGGCCGGTCTCATCGTTGCGCGCGCCGCCTGCCGCGACGGCCGCTGCCTCTCCGTCAGCCTCGACAATGTGCCGAGTTTTGCTGAGGCGCTGGACCGGGAGGTGGAGACGCCGAAATGGGGCCGCGTCAAAATCGACGTCGCTTTCGGCGGCGTCTATTATGCGCTTGTCGATGTCGATCAGCTTGGTCTCGATATAACGCCTGCCAACGCCCGGCTGCTGGCGGAGGCGGGGATTGAGCTCAAGTCGCTGCTAGCAGATCAGGTTTCTGTCGCCCATCCCCTGCTGAGCGGCGTCGATGAGATCGCTTACGTGATGTTCCGTGGACGCGAAGCCGATGGCGCGGTGAGAACCTGCACAACGCTGCAGCCCGGCCGCGTCGACCGCTCACCCTGCGGAACCGGCAGTTCGGCGAACCTTGCGGCACTCTACGCCCGCGGTGAAGTTGCTGTCGGCGACAACAGAACGTCGCGGTCGATCATCGGCGGCGAGTTTCTCGCCGAGGCGATTGGCGAGACCGAAGTTGGCGGCCGCCGTGCCGTGTTGCCGAGAATATCAGGCCGGGCCTTCGTCTATGGCCGCGAACAGCTTCGCATCTCCGGCGACGACCCGTTCGCCAGGGGGTTCGCGCTGTCCGATACCTGGGGTCCTCAGGTCGATTTGCTCGGTTAGGAGCCCAGCATGTCTCACGTTCAATCACTCGCCGGCCAGACCGTTCTTGTGACGGGAGCTTCGGGCGGGATCGGCGCCGCCATCGTCCAGCGCTTGTCTGCGGAAGGCGCGCGGCCCGTCATCCACTACGCGCGCGACAGAGAGAGGGCGCGAGCCCTGCTTCACAAGATCGGCGGCGACGGCCTGATCGTCCAGGCCGATCTCTCCAGCCCGGACGGCGCCTTCACGCTCTGGCGCGACGCGCTCGCAGTCGCGGGACGCATCCATGCCGTCGTCAACAATGCCGGCATACGCACCGAGGTTTCGGTCGATGCCGATCCCACAGACTGGCGGGCCGCCTGGCAGAAGGAGTTTCAGGTGAACTTCTTCGCGGCGGCGGACCTCTGCAAGCAAGCCCTCGTGCATTTTAAGCAAAATGGCGGCGGGCGGATCGTCAATATGGCCAGCCGCGCCGGCCAGCGCGGCTATGCCGCCGACGCCATGCCATACGGCGCGACGAAGGCGGCACTGATCAATCTCACCAAGTCGATAGCGAGGAGCTTCGGGCGCGACGGCATCGTTGCCGTCGCCATTGCTCCGGGCTGGGTGCGCACCGAGATGGCCGAGGATTTCGTGGCGAAGCATGGAAAAGATGCTGCGGTCGACGACATTCCGATCGGAGAGATGGCCGAGACGGAGGAGGTCGCCGAGCTGGTGTCCTTCGTGCTCCGCCCTTCGCAGGCCTCGGTCAACGGGGCGACATTCGACGTCAATGGCGGCAGCTACATCAGATAGGAGATCTTGGATGAAAAGGTTCCATGGCAAGGTCGCGGTCGTCACGGGCGGCGGCGGCGGCATAGGCTCGGCCATTTCGAAGAGGCTTGCCGGCGAGGGCGCCTTGGTCGTGGTGACGGATGCCAACGCGCAGGCCGCGGCTGAAGTCGCCTCGCTCATTGAGGCTGCGGGCGGATCGGCGACCGCCCTTTCGGCCGACATCTCCCGGAAGTTCGACAGCTTCGACCTTATCGAGAAGGCCTTTGCGATCAAGGGGCGGCTGGATGTATTAGTCAACAATGCCGGCATCAACCGGCGCGGAAACCTGCTGTCGCTGTCGGACGAAGACTGGCAGGTGAGCTTCGCGGTCAATCTGGATTCGATGTTCCATCTCTGCCGCGCGGCCTTGCCGCATATGATCGCCGCCGGCGGCGGAGCGATCGTCAACACCGCCTCGCAATGGGGGCTCTACCCGGCGCCGAACCATATCGCCTACAACACGACCAAGGCGGCCGTCGCCGCCTTCACCCAGAACCTTGCCCGCGACTATGCACCCGACAAGGTGAGGGTCAATGCCGTCTGCCCCGGCGAAATCCACACGCCGATGCTGGAGGCCGGCGTCATACGTTCCGGCCGGACGATCGCCGATCTCGACAAGCTCGTCCCATTCGGCCGCATCGGCAAGCCGGAGGAGGTGGCGGCGCTCGTCGCTTTCCTAGCATCGGATGAAGCGGCTTTCATGTGCGGTTCGCTGGTGGAGATCACCGGCGCGCAGGCGGTGGCCTGAAAAGCCGAGCCCCTTGAGGAAAGGAATCGTCCACGAGATCAGCAGACGCCTATGCGCGTTCATAGCAAAGGCACGCGACCGCCGACAGGCGAAATGTACAACGGCGTCCGCGGCCTCAACGATCCCGCTTTCGTTTCCGGCGCAATATGTTTACAAGCGGAAGCTGTAAACATTCGACCGGACGGAGGCATCAAACGTGCATATCCTGCGGCGCTCGCTTTTGGGGTCCCTTTGGGCCCTGATGGGTTGGAAACCGTCTTTCGCTGGGGAAGCCAGCCCGGAAACGGTGACCCAGGAGGAGGCATCGTCGGTGACGCCACGGCATGTCCTGTGTTTTCTCGGGAGAGATCGCGATCTCAGCCGCTTGTCCGAGGCGGCAGGCCAAGCAATTCGTGACTTCGCCACCGGATTCAGCATCGACGAGGATTATTCGCAGGCAGAGCCGGATGACCGCATGAGCCGGTCATTCGATGTCTGCTGGGATCGGGTCGAACCCCATGCGTGGGACGAGGCGGACGAGAAAGCCGTCGCCGATCACCAATCCGTCCTCTATGTCCTCGGGCCGAGCATGGCGCAGGCAGAAACCGTCAAGGTGTCGATGACGGCCCTGCGTCTCGTCGAGCGGCTGATCGAAGCGGGAGCGGTTGCCGTCAAGGGCGAAAGCGCCGGCATCGCGCATGGCTTGGACCGATGGAGAGCGCTGATCGGCCAGGCCGCCGGCGCGCAGAAGGCCGGCGATCCGCTCGCCCAGCAGCGCATCGGCCGCCTGGCCTTCGCGAAGCGGCCGCTCTCGGCGCGGGGATATCTGGAGAGCGTCGGCTTCCATCTCGTGGGGCTGCCGGAAGTCTATGTGCCGGAGACATCAGGCAGCGAAAGGCAGGTCGTTGCCATCATGGATGCGGTTGCCGACGAGATCGCCAAGCAGGGTTTCGATCCGACGCTCAAGGCGCGCGGCGCAAGCCTCTCCTTCGATTCCATCTATGAAGTGGACGAGTTCAAGTTCAATCCCTACGGCATCGTCAAGCTCTCTGGGTGAGCCGGTCCGATCTCCGCGGGCCGCTCAAGTAGAGGCTGTAATGATAGTCGTAGCTGCGCAGCCAGAGCCGAGCCTTCTTAGGTCCCTCGAAATTGAGCTGCAGCAGATTGCGCGGGTGAGCGGTGTCGACGACCAGCTCGTCTTCGGTCTCAGGGTTATCGGCCTGCGACAGGGCGAAGCGCTGGAACTCATTGCATGTGCCTTGAGAAGCCAACCGGCCAACCCGCCCGCAATGCACGATTATCGACGTGACGACAAGCGGCGTGGATCTCATAATCCACCTATCCGATAGCAGGAGACTAGTTGTAGCTGATCGTGTCGCTCACGCGCGGGCGATTGAAGAAATGATGGTCGAAGCTGTAGCCGTTCTGCCCGGTGAAGTTCGAGAAAAACGCCGATACCGGTGTCGTCAATGTGTATTGCACCCGCGTCAGCACGACCTGGACGCCCGCCTCCTGGATCTTTGCCGGTATGTCGATCGCGCTTGCCGTGCCGGAGCCGAGCGACGATGTGTTGAGCGCGGCGGACCAGTTGACGGTCGCCTTGCCGCTGTTGTCGACATCATTGACTGTGATCGTGATCGTCAGCCCAGTGGTGTCATAGGGCTGCAGTATGAAGCTCGCGCCGGAAAGAAGCTTGGCGACGTCGGTCTGAGTCCAGGTGCTCTGCTGCGCAATCATATCGCCTGCGCTGGCAGCGATCTCGTCTATCTTGCGGCTGACGGTTAGGGCATGGCCGAGATCGGCCGTGCCGAACAAGAGCATGATCAGGATCGGCAGCACCAAAGCGAATTCCACGCCCGAGGCGGCCGAACGGTCACGTGCGAACCGGCGGATGCGAGATCGGGCGAAGGCGAGAAGAGCGAGGCTCCGTTTCATGATCATGTCAGAAGGGCTCATTGCGGAACAGAGCGGAGGATCCGAGGAGATAGCGTCCGTCCGAAAGCTTGGCGCCCGACAGGCTGAAGAAATTGACGGTCGCTGCCCAGGGTAGGAATGCCTGCACCAGAATGTAGTCGCTGCCCTTGCCAATATCATAGGTCTCGGTGACGGCCAGATTGCCGCTATTGTCGATAGGATCCGTGGCGGTGGCGGACGACAAGTCGGAAAGCACGCTCACCTTGACGACGAGACCGTCGGAGCAGCTGAAGGACAGAAGCATGTCGTCGCAAATCTTGGTCTTGAACCCGGCCAGGGTGATCTTCGTGGACGCGACCTCGCCGGTGCGGATCATTCGGGAGATCTTGTGAACCGAAGCGTCCAGCGCGGAGTTGACGAAGAACATCAGCGACACTTCGATAATGCCGAAGATCATGATGAAGAGCGGCAGGGCCAGGATCGCAAATTCGATCGCGGCCACCCCCTTGCGATCGCCGAGCAGGCGGCGAAGCGATGCAAAGCGTTTTCTTGCGGTCATTGAGTCAGCCGGACGGAAGAGAGATATTGGGTGAAGAGCGTCGACAGGCCTGCCGTGATCTCCGTCGATGACGATGCCGATATGAACAGGCTCTTCGACGACGCGCAGTCGCCAAGCGCGTAGGGGATATAATCCCGTCTGGTAATGCTGGTCGACACGCCGCTGTTCATGGTGCCGCCCCAGGTGCTCTTCCAGTTGGCGCTTGCCATGGTCGAGCCGACGGTTGCGTTATAGCCCCAGTCCGTGGTGATCGGCAGATATTCGGTGTAGAGAACGGCCATCGTATTGGATTGATTTTTCAGGTAGTCGCACCAAGCGGGGTTGAGGGGCGCCACTTTAGGCCAGTATTTTGAGCCATTCGTCACCCATTCGCGCTGCGACTGGACGCCGTCCGTCAGCAGGAGAACCAGCTTGAGCGGCGAGCCCGAGGAGGTTCCGTCCCCTCCGGCGCCGACTTTCTGCTTGAGCGTCGCAAGTGAGACGTCGAAATAGGTGGCGGCCTTCGAGGTTGCGCTGGTAAGGCCGTAGCTGCTGTCCGCGAGGCGGGTGCGAGCCGTATCCGTGCTCAGCGTCGGCGCCAGAACCTCCGAAAGCGTATCCCCCAGGCTGTAAAGCCCCACCTTGATGCGTTCATGATTCTCGTCGGATTCGTCGATCATGTCGAGCACTTCGCGCACGGCGTCACCAGCGACGTCGGCGCGCAGCTTTATCTTCTTTTCCTTGCTGTAGTCGTAATTGGTGGCATATGTCGTCTTGCCGATGGTGTGTGAATCGCCAGTATGGCAGGCGAATTGGCATTTGATGCCGGCATACATGGCCGACTGACCTGACGTCGTTGCCGCCAGCAGCATCGATGGCGATGTGTCGATGACGATATAGACATTGAGATAGGACGTGGCCGGCCCCTTGACGGCGCTCGCCACGCTGACGGGAACGGTCTCGATGTTGGCGATCTTCATGAACGTCGTCGGAACGGTGCCGTTGGCCGTCGCCGTGATGTTGTGGTTCATGGTATCGATGTCGATATCACCAAGCGTGTAGCTGTTGTCCACCTGCGCATGGAACCAGTCGGCAACCTTCTCCTTGAGAGCGTCGGTGTCCTCGGTGTTGTTGATCTGCTTGACCGCGGCGATCAGGGCGGCGTCGAGGTCGCTCTGCATCCGCTGCCGGACATTGTAGCTGCGAATATAGTCGAAGCTCGCGCCGACGGCGACGAGCATCGGCAGGAGGCTGAGGGCGACGACGATCGCGACGTTGCCGCCCCTGTCCCTTCCGAGACTGCGAAGGGCGCGAATAATTCGATCACGTAATGAAAGGGCCGACTTCAAAAAACACCGTGACGCAAGAAAAAATAGCAAAGGCAAGATGTATCGAGAAGACTTGAGGGTTTGTTAATTTCTCGGTTCCCGGTAGAAGATGCGCTGCCGACGCGGCGTTTGCTGCGCTTATCGGACATGTTTGCGAATAGTGGATATTCGCTGCACTGTCGCATGTGTGGAGTGGGCCGCTCTCAGCGCTGCATCAGCAGGTCATGCAAGCGTCTTTGAACCTCTTGCGAGGACGTGTTCCTGTTGTTGAAAAAAGTCTCCCACGACGGCAATCCAGCCTTCCGACATCTGGGTCGGCATGGCCGGGGACTGGGCGCTGACTTCACCACTCTTGGCGTTGATCATCTCCAATGCGAGCTGCCGCAATTGTCGAGCCCGGATGGATCGAGGCCGGCGAGTGCATCCTGAGCGAGGAGGAACGGGTCGTTAAGGTGTTGGACGAACTCGATAGATCGAACGGCGAGCTAAGCCAGCTGATCGTCGAGGGTTGATAGCGGGCAGCGGGATTTCACTGGTTCCGCCGCTTTGTCTCACGCGAGCGATTTTTCGGCAAGGCGAAGCGGAATGCAAAGCGGCCGGCCATGGACCGGATCGGTAATGATCCTCGCCTGCACGCCGAAGACCTCGGCCACCCTCTCCTCGGTGACGAGGTCGGCCGGCGCACCGGTGGCGACGATCTTGCCACCTTTGAGGAAGACCAGCCAATCCCCGAAGCGCGCTGCGAGATTGAGGTCGTGCAGGACGAGCACCACGGTTCTGCCGAACCGTTCCTTGAGACGATGGACCAGCTCCAGGCATTCGAGCTGGTGGGCGAGGTCGAGATGGTTGACCGGCTCGTCCAGGCAGATGATGTCGGTCTCCTGCGCCAGTACCATCGCAATCCACGCGCGCTGCAATTGCCCTCCCGAGAGGGAGCCGAGCCGGCGATCACGCAGATGCCCGACGCCGGTGCCGGCCATCGCCTGCTCGATCGCCTCTCCATCGCCGGCGCTCCAGGGCTGCAGCAGCGTCTGGTGCGGGTAACGGCCGAGGCGCACGAGCTCCTGCACCGTCATGTCTTCGGGCGCCGAAGGGCTCTGGGTCAGCAGTCCGATTTTCCGGGCAAGCGCCTTTTCGCCGAGGCTGTGAAGGTTCAACTCTTCGAGGAGGATATGGCCTTTGCTCGGCTTGTGCAGCCTGCGGATTGCCCGGAGCAGTGTGGACTTGCCGCAGCCGTTTGCGCCGGCGAGCACCGTGATCTTGCCTCTGGGGATGGCGAGCGACAGGGAATGGAGGACGTTGAGCTTGCCGTAATCGAGGCTGAGCTCTTCGATCGATATCACGTTGTCGATGGCGACGGCGTCAGTCATGGCGCTGGTTTCTCATCAGGAGATAGAGGAAGTAGGGAGCGCCGATGACGGCGGGAACAGTTCCGGCGGGCACTTCGGTCGGCGAAAACAGCAGCCGGACGAGGAGATCCGCGCCGACCAGCATCGAGGCGCCGATAAAGAAGCTGCCGAGGAGGCCGAAGTGGACGGTCCGCCCCATCAGCCGGCGCGCGAGGTGCGGCGCCATCAGGCCGATGAAGCCGACGCCGCCGACGAAGGCGGCCGAGAGCGCGGTAATGGCCGCGGCAAGGACGAAAATATGGATGCGGAAGCTCGGCAGGTTGAGGCCGACGCTCCTTGCCGATATCTCGTCGAGATCGGCCGGCGGCAGCCTGCGCGCCACGATCAGTACGATGAACACGAGCGGAAGCATGCCGATCGCGGTGATGCGGATTTCATTCCAGTTGATCTCATTGACCGCGCCGGCGATCCAGCGCGCCGCCTGTCCGGCCTGGTAGACAGGCCCGACCAGCATGGCGATAACGGTCAACGATTTCAAAACCGCGGCGACGGCGGTGCCGAAGAGCAGCAGGCGGATCGCCGACGCCGCCTGCCTGCCGGCGAATGCGAAGACGACCGAGATCGCGAGGATCGATCCGGTGACGGCGGCGACCGGCTGATAGGCGACCGAGGTGACCAGCGCGTTGGATTCGTTGGAGAGCGCGGCGAGGAAGCAGACGACTGCAAGCGCTGCGCCATCGACGACGCCGAGTATGCCGGGCGAGGCGAGTTCATTGCGGGTGACGCGCTGCAGCAGATATCCGGCGACCGCAAAGCCGCCGCCCGCCAGAGCGGCGATCACCACGCGGGGCAGGCGGAACTGCAGGATGATCACTGTCTTGCCGCGGATGTTCGCGCCGAGAAGCACCTCCCACACCTGGGCAAACGGGATCCAGGTCGACCCGAACGCGATCCCCGTCAAAGCGAGGGTCACGAACAGAAGGATGATTGCCGCCAGCGTCAGCGGCGCTCTGGAGACGGCGAGCGAATCGGCGGGAGGCATCATGCGGCCCTCCGCTTGAGGAGGACCAGCAGAACCACGCCGCCGACGGTCGAGGTGATTGCGCCGACGGGCGCTTCGGCCGGATAGATGATGAACCGCGCGAGAACATCGGCCGCCGTCGCGTAGATCGCGCCGATCAGCGCCGAGGTGACGATGAGTCTGCGATGACTGAGGCCGACGAAGCGTCTGGCCACATGCGGCACGACGAAACCGACGAAGCCGACCGGGCCTGCCATGCAGACGCCGGCGCCGGTCAGCAGCGAGATGGTGAGGAAGCCGGTCCAGCGCACTACAACGAGCGGCACACCGAGATTTGCTGCCGTCGTATCGTCGGCCTGCAGCGCATCGAGCGGCTGCGCGAGCATCCATGCGACCGCTAAGCCTGCCAAAACCACGGGCGCGCCGCCGAGGGCAAAGGCGATCGGGCGATCGGCGAACGAGCCCGTCAGCCAGAAGAGCAGCTCCTTGAGCTGGGCTTCGTTGGTGGTCAGGATGATCTGGACGATCGAATAGCCGAGGCCGCCGACGGTGACGCCGACCAGAACGATGCGGATCGGCGAAAACCCGCCGGAGCTGGCGGCGACGCCGAAGACGAGCAGGCTGGTGGCGAACGCGCCGGAGATGGCAGCGGCCGACATCCCGGGGACCGAACCGACCCCGAACCAGACGCTCGAAGCGACCACTGCGAGCGCGGCACCACCATTGATGCCGAGCGTATCCGGCGAAGCGATGCGGTTGCGCGCCAGCGTCTGGGTCAAGACGCCTGCGACCCCGAGAGCAGCGCCCACAAGCGGTGCGAGAAGGGCGCGGGGGATGCGCAGCGTGGTTATAACGACAGCGCTTTCCGAGCCGTCGAAGGCAAAGATCGCGCTCCAGATCGCGGCCGGCGAATATTGCCGGTATCCAAGCGCCACGCTTGCGACGACGGCAGCCGTCAGGGCGGCCCACAACGCGATGGTCAGCGATATCACGGGACGGGAAGAAGTGGAGACGGCTATCGGGCGCACGGTTTCAGCTTGACTTTAAGTGGATAATACATCTCATCTTATGGCCCGACCGATTGGTCGGAAAATCATTCGATTGTCAAGTTCGAGGCGTCTGTGCGTACGAAATCCATCCTGCTCGCGGTGTTCGCAGCCTTCCTGTCCCTCATCGCCGTTAGTGCGGCAAGTGCGCGCGAAGTCACCCATGCCATGGGCATGACCGAAGTGCCGGATGCGCCGCAGAGGATCGTCGTTCTGACCAATGAGGGGACGGAAGCGCTGCTTGCGATCGGCATCACACCGGTCGGGGCCGTGCGCTCCTGGCTGGGCAAACCGTGGTACGACCATATCGCCAAGCAGATGGACGGCGTGACAGTCGTCGGCGATGAGTCGGCCGTCAATCTCGAACTGATCGCCTCGCTGGAGCCTGATCTGATCCTCGGCACCAAGTTCCGCCAGGAGAAGATCTATTCTCAGCTGTCGGCGATTGCGCCGACGGTCCTTTCCGAGCGGATCAGGAGCGATTGGAAGGGCAACATGAAGCTTTACGCTACGGCCGTCGGCAAGCTGCCGGAGGCGGATGCGGCCTTCAAGGCCTATGACGATCGCGTCGCGGCGATCAGCAAGGCGCTGGGGGACAAGAAGGCGGAAAAGATTTCGCTGGTGCGCTTCATGCCCGGACGAACCCGGATTTTGCTGAAGGATACGTTCGCCGGCAACATATTGAGTCAGGTCGGATTTGGCAGACCGGCAAACCAGGACCGGATGGAATTCGCCGACGAGGTGACGAAGGAGCGCACGCCTGAGTTCGAAGGCGACCGGCTGTTCTACCTCGTCTACGACACCGGCGACGGCAAGACGGCGGCCGCCGCCGCAGACTGGACCTCCGATCCGCTCTGGAAGAACCTCGCCGTCGTCAAGGCGGGCAAGGTCGACGCTGTCAGCGACGCCATCTGGAATACGGCCGGCGGCATTATCGCGGCAAACCTGATGCTTGACGATCTTGAGAAGAAATACGGCCTGCCCGCCTCGCGTTGAGGCATCGAGGCCGGACGGTGCTGGATATCACGATGTCTGGCGAAGGGCCGCAGTGACGCGGTCGGCCATGAAAGCGCAGCGGGCGCCGTCGAAGGGGAAGAGGGCCGAGAAGGCGCCGGTGAGCTGTTTTTCGATTGACTGGCGCATCATCTTCCGTGCCCGGTGCAGCCGTGTCTTCGCCGTTTCGGGTTTGATGCCGAGATAGGATGCGGCCTCCTCCGTGCTCATGCCCTCGACCTCGCGCAGCACGAAGATGGCGCGAAATTCGTCCGGAAGGTCATCGACTGCCTGTTCGAGAAGATGCCGCGCCTGGCTCCGCGACAGCTCGATTTCCGGATCGGTTGCAGAGAGTGAGGAGGGAAACGGAAGGATTTCGCCGCCCCGCAATGTCGTCTGCATGTCGATTTCCTCAAGCCCGGTGGTGTTCTTTCGTGCGCGCACGCGGCCCAGCGCCTCATTGAGCGTTATCCGGGTCAACCATGTCGAAAGCTCGGCCTCGCCGCGGAATGTCGCGAGATTGGTGAAGGCCTTGACATAGGCGGCCTGCACGACGTCTTCGGCTTCCCAATCGCTGCGGATGACGGCGCGCGCCGTGCGGAACAGGCGCTGATTGTGACGCTGGACGATGGCACGGATGGCGGGCTCGTCACCCTGTCTTGCAAGGGGTACGAGCTCGGCATCGGGGAGTGTCGATATGTGCTGCCGGTGTGGCGCGACCGGAACCGGAATGGCTGCCATGGAAAATCTCCACCTTGCTTGATCGGAGCCCGGCCTACGGCCGGACCTTCAGTTTTCCCGTCATGGCGGGATGAAAGCGGCAATAGAAATCGACCGCTCCCGCCCGGCCGACCGTCATCCGCGCCTGCGATTTCGGCGGCAGGTCGACATCGAAGCTTTTGTTACGAGCCGTCGCCGTATGCCGGAATATATCATCGTTGCGCCAGATGATCACATCGCCGACATGCAGCTCGGCAGGCGCTGGGCCGAACTTCATGCCGGTGATGGTAAGCTGATATTCCGCTGCTAAGGTCACTCCGCTGCTTGCCCAGAGCAGCGTCAACAACAGCGGCAACAATTTTGTCAGCGACCCCATCGCAAGCCTACTTGATCATCAAAGCGAGATGCTCGGCATGCGTCTGGTGTTGCTTGAACAAAGTCAGGCCTGTTTCCAGCAGCGATTTCAGCTCTTCATTCTGCGCCGAAGGGATCAGCACCTTGGTAAGGGCATCGTTGACCGACTTGTGATAGACGACTTCGTTTTCGACATAGGCCTTGTCGAAGGCCGCGCCGTCGAGGCCGTCAAGCGTCTTCAGTTCCTTGCTCGCCTGGGTCGAGAGTGACTGGCTGATCGCATTGTCCTCAGGCGTCACCTTCAGCTTCTTGACGAGGGCGAGCGCCTCGTCGTTAACGGCCTTGTGGTCTCGCTCCATGGTCTTGGCGAATTCGAGGACCTCGGCGTTTTTGCTCTTCTTCAACGCCTGCTCCGCAGCGGTGACATCGATCTGCCCCGCCGTGTAGGCGATGTGGGCGATCTGAGGGTCGGTCGGCTTGGCATCGGCGGCGATCGCGGCGGTGCCGAGTGATGCCGCGATGAAGGTTGCGCCGAGAATTCGTTTGAACATGATCTGTCTCCTTATGTCGGATGGAAGCGAGCATTGGATGCAGATCGATCGAAAAGGTTCCCGGAATTTTCAAAGCGGGAAATGGTTGCCGGCCGTTTCAGTCTTCGGCGATTAAATGCTGAAGCACGATCGCATGATTGTGGGCCTGGTCTTTCGCGCCATAAAGAAGCGTGGCGTCCGACCGCCCGATCCAGCGTTCGAGTTCCTCGACAACGGATGAATTCTCCTTGAGTTCTTCGCGGTACCGGCGCTGGAATTCGCTCCATTTGGCGGGGTCGTGGCCGAACCATCGGCGCAGCGCCGGACTCGGCGCGATTTCCTTCAGCCAGACATCGACTGCCGCCTCCTGCTTCTTCAAGGCGCGCGGCCATAGCCTGTCGACCAGAATGCGCGTGCCGTCCCTGTCTTCTTTCGGCTCGTAGATTCGTTTGATGTGCAGGGCCATTGCTCATCCGCTATGAAGGTAGTTCTGAACGAATACGCAGATGCAGGACTTGGTTCCACCCACAGCTATGGTTGCTAAATAGTCACACTGGACTGCCTCTGAGCTGTCACAATTGATTTTTCGCGTGCAACTGGTATTGCTCGGTCATCTCTCGCTGATATTTTCCGATTCTCTCAACATTGCCAAAAGGATACCTGATGCGAAAGCTGGCGCCGTTGGTCCTTGTCGCAGTTCTTAGCGCATGCGCTCGGCCATCCGATGGGCCAACTGCCGGTGGTTTTTACAATGCCACTTCGCCGAATGGTAACGAACGAATCCCTGTCGTCAGGCTCTCGGAAGCGCCGATTGGTCCGGTAACGTCAGCCCCGCTTGCCTATGCCGCCACCGATACCGGCCTCAGCACCATGCGCTCGAGCGGATTCGCCGATACGAGGCTGAGGCGCGGCGACGTCATCGAGGTGACAATTCTCGATCCAGGGGAGGATGGATTGTTCTCCTCGACCCAGAGCAAGACCCTCGATCTCGGCCGGTTCACGGTGGATTCGACGGGCAATGTGACGCTTCCCTTCATCGGCAAGCAGCGGGTGGTGGATTCCTCCCCCGAGGCGCTGCAGACGCGCATCGTCACCGGGTTGAAGGGTTCGGCCGTCAATCCGCAGGCTGTCGTCACCGTGGTCGACCGGCCCTCCAGCGGTTTCACCGTCAATGGCGACGTGCGCGCCGCCGGGCGTTTCCCGCTGACCGCCCGCAAGGAGCGCGTGCTCGATGCGGTCGCACTTGCCGGCGGCGCATCTTCCGATCCGGGCTCGGCGACCGTCACGCTGATGCGCGGCAGGCAGCGCGCCACCGTGCCGCTTCAGCGTGTCATCGACGACAACAAGCAGAACGTCTATCTGCTGCCCGACGACCAGATCTATGTCGACAAGGACGCGCCGACCTTCACCGCGTTCGGCGCCTTCAAGAGTGTGGGCGAATTCGAATTTCAGCCGGGCAAGCTGACGCTCGTCCAGGCACTCGGCCGCGCCGGCGGCCTGCTCGACGACCGCGCCGATGCGAGCAATTTCTATGTGCTGCGCAATCAGCCGGTCTATACGCAGGTCGCGGCGAACGGCAAGACCGCAGCGCCGGTTGTGCTGAGCAGCAAGCCGGTGATCTACCGCGTCAACATGAAGGACGTGTCCAATCTCGCGCTGATGCAGCGCTTCCAGATGATGGACGGCGATATCATCTACGCCAGCAATGCGGGCCTGGTGGACTTTGCGAAGTTCTTCAACGTCTACCAGAAGAGCGTGCCGACGGCCGCAGCGCCGATCCCCGGTTCGAGCGGCAATTAAGCGTCTGCCGTATGTTCTGGGGGGCCGCCGAGCAGATGCAAGGCGGCCTTCGCATTTTCGGGCCTGTCTTCGGCATTGCGCTGCGACAGGCGTCTTGCCAAAGCCGGAAGCTCTTCGCCTTCCCCGTCGCAATGGCGCAGGAGCAGGGACAGCAGAAGCCCCGCGGCATACAAATCGGATCGTCTGTCGAGCGGCTCGCCGGCCATCTGCTCCGGTGATACGAAATCCGGCTGGCCGGCGAAGGCGAGGTCGAGTTGGCCATGCCGGCAGCCTGTCTCGATCGCGATGCCGAAATCGGCAATCTTCAAGCTGGAGAGATCGCCGTCGGCAAAGAGAAGATTGAGCGGCGACAAGTCGCAATGCACGAAACCGGCGGAGTGGACGGCCACCAGGCCGGACAGCACCGAAGTCATGATCGAGATGACTTCATCCGGAGATAAGGGTTTTTCCTGCAAGCGATCCGCAAGCCGGTTCCGGAGCCATTCCATGACCAGGGCAGGACGTCCGTCGGCAAGGCGCAGTACGGTCTGCATTCCCACAATATGAGGATGGCGGAGCTTCATCCCGACTTCTGCCTCGCGCAGCATGAGTTTCCTCAACACGGGGTCATCGGCGTGGTCGGGCCGCGGCACTTTGATCGCGTGAAGCGTTCCGAGATCGCGATGGCGGGCGCGATAGACCTGGGTGGCTGCGCCATCATGAACCAGCGCTTCGAGCACGAAGCTGTTGGCGACGATCTCGGAACCGGTATCGCTCAGGCGGGCCTCGCCACGATCGAGCGCGTCCCTGACCCGGTCTATCAGGATCTGCCGGGTCTCGGGCGAATGGGGACGATCCGCACCGTGGTTCAATGCCTGCCAGAGGTGTGAAAAGCGACGCGCGATCTCCTCGAAATCCACGAAATGATCATGCGTCATCGGTGGTCACGTCGATCACGATGGCGCTCAGGTTTTCCCGGCAATTGGCGATCAGCCCTTCCTGCACGAGAATGTCGGCCGCCGTTTCGATTTTTGCCGAAAGGAGAATTTCGGCGATGCTGCGCTCGGGAACGGCGTTCGGAAGGGCCGCGCTACAGAGCAGGAGCCGGTCGCCGGCCTGCAACCCGCCGAAGCGGGTTTCGGGAACGAGATGCCCGCGCATGCCGATGGCGCGCGAGAGCGTGCGCCGAAGGCCGACGTCCACATGGTCACGGGTCAGGCAGCGCATCATGCCGTCGCGCAGGAGATAGCAGCGGGCATCGCCGACCCAGAGCAGCGCGCAACTTTCCGGAAGGGCTGCGAATACCACGATGCTGGCGGCTGATGGTTCGCGCCCCTCGGAAAGATGGGCCGACTGAAGCAGGCCGTGGGCGCGCCCGAGCTTGCCTTTGATTTCCTGCATCAGAGCTTCGATCGTCTCGTGCGGGGCGGTTTCAGCCAGCACATGGACGGCGAGCTTGCCGGTTTCGGTAGCGGCATTGCCGTCGCCGACGCCATCGGCGACGGCAAAGAGCGAGGGCGTCTGAGAAATGAGCAGCGCGTCGGCATTGACGTTGAGCCGTGTGCCGGGATGTGTGGCGTGGCTGTGCCGGAGAACCAGGGAATGATGATGCGGTTCGACAATCACAGGGCGCGGTGACGCGGGCGTTTCGGGTTGCGGCGGCGGTGAGACCATGCCGGAACTCTCGCGCAGCAGCTTGGCGAAATGTGCAGGTTCCGGCGCGCCGCTGACGCCGAAACCCTTGGCCCGTCGTTCCTCCGGATCGATGTGCCACCAGATCGTGCCTCGGCTGGAGGCTCTGTCCTGCATTGTCTCGTTTTCCGCAAGATCGGCCGGCCGCAAGCTCCGCAGCCGCTTCAGGCTTGCGGTGAATTGGTTGATGTCGAAATCGCGTTTGGCCGAGCTTTCGGCGATCGCCTCAACTGCCGTAAACCATGCGTCGTCGAGGTAGAGCTGGCGCGGGTGCTCGGCGAAGCCGTGAAGCTGGGCGGCGATGATGAGGGGGAAACTGCGGCCGACGCGGTCGAGGCTGGGCAGCAGGACGCCGGCAACGGTCGCCGATCCCCAGAGACCGCGTTCGACGATGAAACGCCATGCCGGCATCGTGCGGAAACGGCGTTCCCAATCCTCGCCGAGCTCCTGATGCGCCGCCTGCAGCCCGGCCTGCAGCCAGGCATCGAGCGCGGATTGCAGGCTGCGGCCGAGCCCCATCGAAACGAAATCGCCATGGCTCGGCAACTTGCCGTAGAAGCCGATCCTGTCGGCTTCGGCGGCATTTCGCTCGAGGGTGGCGCGCTCGTTCATACCGGGCCGATTAGAATTGTGCCGGGCACGAGAAGGCGCCGAGCGCCTCCAGCCGGAAGGGATTGAGCACCGAGCCGAATTGCACGTCGAACTCCGCCGCCTGGTTATCCTGCTGGAATTTCGCCCGGAATAGGTCGTCGCCCTGCATGATGACATTGGCAGCGTCGAACAGCCGGAAGGGCGACCAGTCGCCGTTCTCCGTCAGGGCCTGCTGCCAGCCACCCGGCTGGAAAGCGATGCGCGACGCATTGCTGGCATCCGTCGACGGCCAGGTGATCGATTTCGATTGGATCGGGCCATGGAAATAGACGACACGTTCGCCCTCGATCTCGAGCATCACGGCGCTCGCCGCATCTGTCAGTGACACCGGTTTGACGTTGATCGTGATCGACGGGTTCTCGCTGCCGGCCGGGAAGAAGGCACGGTTGATCTTGTCCGCATTCTCGAATTGGGCGATCGCAGCACTCGGAATGCTCGCCGCGCCGAAGGTGCCCTTCCAGCCCCATGGCGAAGCGCTGGTATCGACGAAGGCTTCGAGATTCTCCTTGAAGAAGGTCTTGAACAGGCCTTCCGGCCCGAACAACCTGACGAAATCGCTCATCGCGACGTCGCGAGCCGAACTCCGGTCGAAAGGATAGCGGCCGGTAACGACATGCGAGCAGAAGCCGGCGCCCTCTGCGGCCCAGGCGTCGCTGATGCGGGACCGGGCGGATTTGACGGCCAGCGATCCGACATCCGCGGCAAGCCCTGCCATCCAGGTGTCGACCGGGGCGGGTAGTTTGCGCGCCTGCTGCAACAGATCCTGATTGGCCTCGGTCAACTGGCTGTCCACGTCGAAGACCTTGGCGACTTCGGCGGTCGAGGTCGTGGCGCGCGAAAGCTGTTCCTGCACTCTTTGCAGGATCGGCTCCAACTGCCCGATCTCCGATCGCGGCGCATCCTTGGACTGGTCGGTGGCTGGAGACCGGCCGGAAGGTGCTTTCAGCGCGTCGCGCAGACGCCCGAAGGGATCGGGCGCATTCGCGGCACTGGCGTGCGCCGTGGTCGATGCCGGCAGATTGTCGCCGGCGGCGGCGATCTCGGCGCCGGGTGCGCGCAGGTCGGTTGCGGCGGCAATCGATTTCGCGATCGTCTCCACCGGACCGGGTTTGCCGGCCAGGATGCGGGTGGTTTCGGCCGCATCGCCGATCGTCTGCGAGGGTTTTACCCTGATATCGGCGAGAAGTGTGGCCCAGCGCTGATCGAAATTATCGAAGTAAAGCTGAAGTGTGGCCAGAGCGACTGTGTCGACCGTGACGCCTGCGGGATTGAGATCGCCGCGAACCCATTGCTCGTCGAGCGCTTCGCGCGCGGCGTCGGTAATCCCGGGCAGAACGACGGTGCGATAGCCCGTCGCGGAGAAGAGGCCGGGAATGCCTTCGCCGAGCGGCGCTTTGGAAGTGCGCTCGAACGCCTGTTCGCCGAGCGGCCCGAGCGCGCCGGCCGGGCTCCAACCGGGAAGGGCGCGGGATGCGCGGTACTCTGCCAGGATATCGTAAGCGCGGCTGGCGATATTCTGCGAGCGAATGATCGCGCGCGCCTTGGCGATCAACGTCTTGTCGAGTTCGATCGGCGGCAGCGCGCCGCGCGCCATGGCTTCGGCATGGGCGATCAGCGCCTGCCGGGCCGCGGCCCTGCCTTCATCGGGATAGAGCCTGGTGAACATGTCCTCCGCCTCGAGCGAGGCAAAGTCCGCATTCACAGGGCCGAGCCCGCCGAGCATGCCGTAGAGCTTCAGCGCGTCGAAGGTTCGGGTGACGTCGGTGGTTTCGGTCATCTCCTTCTGAAGCTGCACCAGCATGCGCGGCAAAAGCAGCGTGTTCAGAGCCCGCTGATAGGCTTCGCGCTGGCGGCTCGCGACCTTGCTCTCCTGGTCCAGGCCGAGGCTTACCGGCCAGACGCGGCTCTTGGAGAAATCGGTGGTGACGGCGGCGAGATTATCGAGCGCCGGCAGGATCCGCAGGAAGTCCGCATCCGAGACGTCGCGAACCGGCACGCCGCGCACCAGCTGCTCATAGGCGTCGATGCGCCTTTCCGCGCCGGCGAGCGCGGTGGTGTTCTGGAAATAGGTAGCCGTCCAGCTTGTCAGCACGACGGCAAGGAGCAGCACCGCGCTCGCATAGGCGGCGCGACGGAAAAGGAGCTGCCGGCCCGAAAGCCGCTTGTCGCGAGCAACCAGAGAGGCCTCGCCGAATATCACCTCCTTGAAGAGGCGTGAGAGAAAGTAGCTGCGCCGCAGGCGGGGAACGGCGACGGTTTCCTCCCGCTGGGTACCGGAGGCGAAATAGATCCCGCGCAGGAGCGGCGACTCCACCAGTTTCGAACCCGAGCACAACTCCGTCATGACGTCGTGCAGGCGCTCCTTCAGGGAGGCGAGCTCGGCCGGAAAGCGGAAGATGCGGCCGCGCAGCTCCGGATTGGGCTCCTGCTGCAGGCGCTCGATCAGCATGGCGTCGACGCGCTGCTGCAGCAGGGTGAATTCTTCGACGAAACGGTCAGGCAGATTTGCCGCCTTGTAACTCTCGTCGAGGCCGAAGGTCGTGCCCCAGACCTGTTCGCGATCGCTCTTGTTGAAGCCGTCGAAAAACTCGACGAAGCCGGTCAAGAGGTCGGCCTTGGTCAGCAGCAGGTAGACCGGCACACGCGCATGCAGGAGTTCGTCGAGTTCGGACAGTCGCTGGCGGAT
Organism: Rhizobium aethiopicum; assembly: GCF_900094625.1. GTDB lineage: Bacteria > Pseudomonadota > Alphaproteobacteria > Rhizobiales > Rhizobiaceae > Rhizobium > Rhizobium aethiopicum. Next base: position 398,439 of record NZ_FMAJ01000005.1, read on the forward strand.
CGCCCTGATTTCCTCGCGCTGCGCTTCGGGGTCGCGCGTCAAGAGATCGCCGATCGACAAGGTCACCAGCGCGCCGTTGATCGGCTGCGAACGGCGGTATTTGCGCAAGAGGCCGAGAAAGCCTTCCCAGCCGGCCTTGGCGGTGCCGTTCAGATCGTCCTGCGTCGTGTAGCGGCCGGCGGTATCGATGAGGATGGCCTCGTCGGTGAACCACCAATTGCAGTTGCGCGTGCCGCCGATGCCCTGCACGGAATTGCTGCCGAGCGCATCGCCGAGCGGGAACTTCAGGCCGGAATTGGTGAGCGCCGTCGTCTTTCCGGAGCCCGGCGCGCCGAAGATCACATACCAGGGCAGCTCGTAGATATAGCCGAAACGTCGCTTGGTGATGCGGCGCAAGAGCTGCAGCGCTTCCTTCAACCGGCTGTGGATCTCGCCGACCTCAGCCTGCTGGCTGGCCGCAGCCTCGGCTTCGGCGTCACGTTCGATCCCTTCGACCAGTTGCTTGTCGCGGCGGCGGTCTCGGATCACCGTGAGGACGAGGTAGGCGAGCCAGGCGGCGATGACAATGCCGATCAGCGTCAGCCGTGCCGAGGCGCTCGCCAGCGGCTTGACGTCGCCGTAGGCGGCGAGATAGCCGTAGAACCAGATGACGATGCAGATCGCCGCCACCCAGATGACCGAGATGAAGCGGCGGCCGAGCAGGCCGGCATAGGCCTCCACATAGGAACGCAGCGTATAGAAGTAGCTTAAGGGATTCATCGCGGAGCGCCTCCTGCTGCGGGCGCCGGTTCATTGGGGTTTTCGGCCTCGATCGGCGACGTCTTGAAACCCGCGTCGCTCAGCCGTTCGCTCGGATCGGTCAGCACCAGGATCTCGGTGCGGCGGTTCATTTCCCGGCCTTCCTGCGTGTCGTTGGCGGCAATCGGATCGCTGTCGGCGCGTCCCTCGGTCAGGATCGCGCCCGGCCCGGTGAATGCGCTCAATATGTCGCCGACCGCCTTCGCGCGGGCTTCCGACAGGTGCCAGTTTGAGGGGAACTGAACGGTGCGGATCGGCACATTGTCGGTATAGCCCACCACGACGGCGCGGAATTTTTCCGCGGCGAGCGCGCCGCCGATCCGCTGCAGCAGATCGTGGAATTTCTCGCTGACTTCGGCGCTGCCGGTGGCGAACAGGCCGGAATTGCTGATGCGGACCAAAAGCCTGCCGTTCGAATCCGACAGCGTGACCAGCTTCTTCTCGACCTCCGGCTGGAGGAAGGCGAGCAGATTGTCGAGCCGGCTCGGCGGCTTCACCTGCGGCGGGGGAGGTGGCGGCGGGGTTTCGGCGACGACAACAGGCGGAGGTTCGCGTGGATGCTCAGGAATGTCGATGAGCACGCTTGGGGTGTCGCGCGGCGGCAGGTTGGCCAGGCGCTCGAAAGTGCCGTCGGAGGCGCGGTTGAGCGAAAGGGTGAAGAAGAGGTAGCCGAGCGCCAGGATCAGCGTCAGGACGGAAAGAAGCGTCCAGAGCGCGGCGGCGGTCCGCAGCGGCTGGTGCCGGGCGGAAACGCCCTTCCAATGCGGGGAAAGCTCGCGTTCGAAGACGCCGTATTGGCCGAGCAGCGTCTTGTAGAGGCTGTCGCGGATACGGGCGAGTTCCAGCCCGCCGCGCGCGGAGACGCGGGTGCGGCCCTCGAAGGCGAGCGACAGGCAGAGATAGATGAGGAGCAGCAGGTCCTTGTTGGCGCCGGGGCTCTGATGGAAATGGTCGAGCAGATCGAACACCCGCTCGCCGCCGGTCACGTCCATATGGAAGGTGGAGACAAGGCCCGAGCGAGCCCAGCCGGCGCGCACACCCCAGGCCTTGCTGAGGACGACGTCGTCGACCGTGGCGCAGACGACATAATGGGCGGCGCGCGCCCGCTCGGGACTGATGCGCGCGCTCGCGAGATCCCGCTCATAGCGGCCGACCGCTGCGATCGCCACCGCGCGCAGCTCATGGATGTCGGGCTGCTCTTCGGTGTAGCGCAGGCCATGGGCAAGGTTGAGAAGCGGTGCTGCCGAGCGCACCAGGGTCGGCACGTCCTCGGCCCCGAAGCGGAAATCCTTGACGAGCGTTTCGACGGATGCTCCGCCCTTTGCAGGCGCTCCCGCCGGTTCCGTTGCCTTTCCGCCTTCGGGAAAATCGAGAACGTCGTCCAGCATCTCCGCCATCTTGCGGGCGGATTGCTTTTTCATCACGCCATCTTCTGTGAGTTCGACGATAGTCGGAAGATTCTGCCAGTTGGAAGCGGATTCGTTCTTCATTCTCTGAGGGCCCACAGTTCGATTTCGAGCCCGGGGAAATCGCCGGCGAGGTGCACGGCGATGGCGCCCGAAGTGTCGAGTTGTTTCCAGAGCGGATTCTTGGTGTCGAGTTCGAAATAGATGGTGCCGGAGCGATAGGGGAGCTGGCGCGGCAGCACCGGCAGCGGCCGCACGGGGATGCCCGGCAGCGCCACGTTGACGAGGTCGGCGATGCGCTCGACCGGGCCGACCTTGATCTGCGCCGGCAGCTTGCGACGCACGTCCTCGGCCGGCATTTCGGCCCGGACCGCCAACACGAAGCCGGCGTCGCGAAGCAGCGTGCGGTCGTTGATCGTGCCGATCCTGACGCCATGCCGGCGTTCGGCAAGCTCGATTGCCACGGCCGCCTGTTCGAGCACCGAGGAAAGCGAGGCTCTGAGATCGTCGAAGACGGCGGCGAAGGTCGCCTTCAGGTCGTCGTGCCGGTAAGGCGGGAAGTCGGTGGCGCGCTTACGGTCGGTCGTGAAGGTGGCGAGTTCGCCGGCAAGCTGGATGCAGTTCTCGTAAAAGACGATAGGATGGATGCGCGTCGCATTGGCCGAAATATGCTTCAGCATCGGATCGGCGCGGTTGAGGATCTGCAGGAGCAGGTAGTCGCCGACCTCCGCCGTGCCGCGGATGGTGGGATCGCCGATCCGTTCGGCGATGGCCTCGGCGCGGTGGCGCACGATGCCGAGAAGCTCGGTGATCAATTCGTTCAACCGGCCGGCGGCCGTGCAGTTGAGGCTCGGCAGGATATAATCGGGATCGAGGATCACCGCCCTGTCGGAACGCACTTCGATGATGCGCGCGAGTCCGATCAGTTCGTAACCGGCAAGCTCGTCCCCGGTCCTGAGATAGCGCAGGCTGAGGCGGCCGACATCGATCGGCGCCATGAAGTCGGTTTCGACATTGGCGTCAGGCGCCTCATAGGGCGAGGCGACAAGCCGGACGCTGTTGCGCTGAGCGCCGCCGTTCAGCGCGACATCCGCCTTGCCGGGCTGGCGGGCGGGCAGCGCGAGATAGATAATCGCATTCTTGGTGCTCTCGTCGAGATCGAGCGGCGGCGGCAGATCCGCATCGACCGGAGCTTCGAACGGCGTGCCGTCGGGCAACACGCCGCGCAGGTTCGACAACGCGAACTGGCCGATCGCCAGCGCGCCGCGGTCGATGCCGATCTCCGTTATGCCCCACGGATAGGGCGACAGGCCGTGCGTGGCGGTGCGCACGAGCCGCTCGGTCCAGCGGTCCGCCTGCTGGAAATGCTGCACGCGAAGGAACATGCCTTCGCTCCAGGCTACCCGGTTCTCATTCCTCATGATGCGCGTCTTTTCCTTCCTGCCTGTCTTGCGGACGAGGTCCTGCCTCTCTGCCGTTGACCGCGCCTGATATCGCGTCGCGGAAAACATCCTGGATCGACCGGTTCTTGCCGTCCTTTTCGAATTCCGCCCGGTAGGCCTGCCAATAGTTCCGGTCCCGCCAGGGCAGACCCCAGGCGCCGGTCTCGACCCGTGCTTCGACAATGCGCGGCTCCAGCCGGCCCGCCGCCTGGACAAGGGCCTCGAGTCCGGAATTGAGCTTGAGCTGTTGCCCGAGCAGCGCCTCGAGGCGGGCGAGGAGCGCTTCCTCCCTGCCGGCAAGCAAATCCTGCTCCCGGCTGGAGGAAGGCGCATTCATCTCGAAGACACCGTAGGCACCTTCGACGGCCTCTTCGAGCCGGGCGAGCAGCGGCTCCAGACGGTCCGTCAAAGCTTCGGGCCGGCCGATCGTCAGCGTCGGAAACGCCTCGGCTTCGGGATGTGGATCGTTGTCGTTGACGATCGCGATCACATCAGGCCGGCGCTGGGCGATGGGCACGGAGACGTGGGTGGCCGCGCCATGTTCGAGGTGGCTTCCGTAATCGGTCTCGTCGGAGTTCCAATCCTCCGGCAGAAGCTGGGTGAGCGAACGGGTCTCCGGCGGGCCGCTCCAGCCGATCTCGACATTGCGGGAAGAAGGCGCACCCTTCTTGCCGCCCTGTTCGGGCAGGGCCCAATCATCGGCGGCGCGCTCGCCGAGAATGCCGCTTGCGGTACGGCCGCCCGGCGCGATGTCGGCGAGGATCGCGGAAATGGTCAGCGGCTCGTCGCTGAGCACCAGCCCGGCATCGGGATCTTCGATTTCCTGGTCACGGCTGCCTGATATGTGGACGGAAAAGGTTAGTCCGCCAATTTCCAGCCGCGACCGGTCGGAAAGCCTGGCGATCTCGCCTTCATGCACGGTGACGCCGTCGACGCGGGAGCCGTTTGCGCTCTGATCGCGCAGCAGGAAGCCGTCGCGGTCACGCTCGATGATGCAATGGAGTTTCGAAATCGAGCGCCGGTCCTCCGGCAGCCGCCAGTCGCAGTCGGGCGCCCGGCCGAGCGTGCGCCGGCCGCGCTCGAAGAACCATTTCGGCCGGGTGACCGTCGTATCGCTGGTGATCTCTCTCAGTTCGAGCCGCATTCTCGCCTCCTCACCGCATCTTCGGCCGGCAGCCGCTCGACGATCACCGCGTCGCCGCTGTCCTTTGCCGCCGGCGCGATCCGCGCCCAGCTGTTCCAGCCGAGGCGCGGCGGATCGCCGGCCTGCCCGAGCCGGCAGAAGGGAACGTCCTCCTTCTTCAGGATGACCTGAATGTCGAAGTCGAGGGCTGCGCCGACATAGAGGCGCGCCAGGGCGAAGAGTTCGGTGATGGCGCGCCCGCCCGGCGCAAGCGAGAGATAGTCGGCATAACCGAGCGGACCGATGACGATGCGAAAGCCGCCGCTGAAATCGTGGATCGCCGCACCCGCCGTCGCATTGACGCCGAGCTGCACGCCCTGCGGCCGGTCCATGCGGCTGCGCTCCTCCATCGGGATGGTCAGCCAGCGGCCGCGGAACAATTCGATCTCCACCGGCAGGCCGCTGAATTCGGTCAGCATGGCGCGCAGGTTGACGGCATTGCGGTTGCGTGCGGCGAAGAAGCCGGAAAAGCGCAGGATCAGCTCCTCGTCGACGCCGCTCTTTTCGACGAGGCGCTTGGTGCCGAAGCCGGTGAGCGAGAGCAGCGTGGTGAGGAAGGCATTGCTTGCCCATGTGCCGCCCCAGCGCAGGCGCCGGGCGATACGATATTTTTCGCAGGCATCGGCGAAGAGCTCCGCCATGCGCGCGCTGAAGAGGTCGAAGAAACCGGCGAGCGCCCGCGACCGGTTGCGCTCCTCTCGCATGATGAGTTCGTTATAGGCCGAAGGCATGGAACCGAGCGCGCCGACGAGGCCGGCAAGGGCGCTGCGCAGGCTGGCGCGACCGGCCTTGCGCTTGTAGCCGCTGACCGCAAGCGGCGCCGGCGAGACACCGACATGGGCGGCGACATCGAGCCGCCCTTCGCCGACCGACGCCTGCGCGACGCGAAAAGCCGTCACCGGCTCGAAGCGGCCGGGGTCGCGCTCGAGCAGGTCGGTCAGCGCGTCTGGCTTGCTGGCGGTTTGCATGTCCATGATTGGCTGGCGGTCCTTCCTTAGAGAAGCGGGCGTTCGGCGGCGCGCGCCGGCCATCGGGCGATCGGTCTCGACTGCCCTTTCATGCCGACTGTGAGCCGGGTGAAGCTGTTGACCGAGGTGTAGAGGCTGAAGAAGCGGTCGAGCAGGCTCCCGAACAGGAAGGCCGAGGGCCGGTCGATGGCGGCCGGGTCGAATTCCAGTGCGATCTCCGTGCCTGGCACCATGCCGCCGCTGCCGAGACGGGCGGTCGAATTGGCAGCCTTGATGCGGACGAGCGCATCGACCAACTGTTTCGTCTCGGGGCTGTCCCGGAAAGCGTAGAGCGACAGGATGTCCTTCAGCGCCGCGCCGCCATTGTCGAAGAGCGAGAGGTGGTTGAGGACGAGGTGCGAGATCAGCCGCCAGTTTCGGCCCTCCCGGTCGTTCATCCGGACCGAGGGCGTCGGCGGGATCAGCGCGTCGGCCCCGGCCACCGCCTCATGGCCGGAGGCGAGCTGCAGGAACGGGTGGCCGCCGCCGAAGGGAAGCTGTTCCGGCAGGTCGCGGTTGAGGCAGAGTGTATCGACGCTCGCGACCGTATCAACGGGACCGGTAGAGCGGCGCTGCCGGTCGACGAAGGCGATGTCCATGTCGCTCGTTCTGTCGTCTTCGTCGAAACGGCGATAGGCCTGCCAATAGGTGGCACTCGTGCCTGCCCGCTGCGACCGCCCGAAGAAGGGCTGGCAGAATTCCTCCTGGCCGCGCGACCCGGTCAGCAGCACCCGGTCGATCGAATAGATCTCGCGGGTCTTCTGGCGCCGTGCATCGGGCAGGAGCCGGTATTCCGTGCGCGTGCCGTCGATGGCGATCGGCTCGCAGACCTGGCGGAAGAGGTTGACAACCGGCGTCGCGTTGAGTGCGAAGTCGCGGACCGACACGGCGCGCTCGAGCTTTGCGTCGCTTTCCTTGAGATAGATGAAGAGTTCCAGCGTTTCTCCCGACCAGGCATCGAGTCCTTCGATGTCGAGAAACAGAAACTTCCGCGGCAGAGCAAAGAATTCGGTCAATAGCCGATAGCCGGTAAAGCTCGGCGCCGGATAGGGCAGCATGGCCTCTTCAGGCTCGAAGCCGACCGGCTTGAGATTTTTCGCCGGCAGGAAGACCGGAGAACGGTCGTCCGCATGTTTGGCGAGCGCGATGCCGAGCGTGTGGTTGGCCAGCAGTTCGTAAATCGCCACCGCCTGCTGCCAGGGAGAGGGAATATGCAGGCGCAGCCGGCTCACGCCGAGGCTGCCGAAGGGCTTGCGGACGTCGAGCGAACGGATGGAGAGCCTGAGGCAGCCGGCAATGCCGGCATAGGGCGAAAGCGGCGCATTGACTGGCTGGCCGGAAAGGGTGGCGCTTGTAATTTCGATCGGTGCCATCTCCACGTCCTGCGTGGTGCGGAAGCGGCAGGCTTCGCCACGCACCGGCTCGGCCAGGATCTCCGTATGGCGCGGCACGGTCTGGACCGAGGCGAGCGTATCGCTCGGCCGGAACTTGACGATGCTCATCGACGGTAGCGGCGCGAGGTAATGCGGATAGAGCGTTTCGAGAAGGCTATCGGTCAGTTCGGGAAATTCGTCGTCGAGCTTCTGGCGCACGCGGGCGGCCGAATAGGCGAAACTCTGGATCAGGCGCTCCACATGCGGATCGTCGGCGACGTCGCCGGTCATGCGCAGGCGGCCGGCGATCTTCGGGAAGGCATCGGCAAAACGTGCGGCCCGGCGGCGCAGCGCCAGCAGTTCCTCGTTGTAACGGTGCAGGAAGCCTTCAGCCATGCGCGGCCTCCACCAGGAAACGCTGGGTGGACGGGTCGATGGTCGATTCGAAGCTGATCGGCGGCATGCCTTCATGCAGGCGGAAGCTCGCCTGGATGCGCAGGCGCAGCGCCCGCTCGGTCATCGTCCGGCTTTTCAGGATCGTCACCCTGACATCAGAAAGCCGCGTTTCGAAAAGCGCGATGCGCCGCTCGATCGCCGCCGCCAGCTTGAGCTTCGCCTCGTCGGTCATCAGATTGGCCGAAACGACGCCGTCGACACCGTAGCTCACCAGCGCGTCCTTCAGCTCGGCAAGGGCAGCCGGCGGCGTGGCCGGGCAGCGCCGCGTGTTGAGCAGCGCTTCGAGATCGCGGCGGATCGCCTCGCGCATCTCGCGAACTTGGTCGACGAAGCTCATCGGTGGATCGGCGGCGCGATCCGGAGCCTCGTCGATCAGCCTGTCGAGGATCGAGCGGGCAAGGACGCGGTCGCGTTGCCGGTAGCGTTCGAGCGGATCAACCATGCGCGGCCTGCCTGTCGGCGGAGCTTGCCGGCACGATCTCCAGCTCCTGGGTATCGTGGAAGGAGACGAGTTCGTCGCCGGCGAGGAAGCAGCGCTGGCCGCGGCCGGTGGTGATGCCGGTCGCTTCCTCGATCCACGCGGTTTCGCGGCCGAGCCTGAGCGCCGCATCCTGGCCAGTGCCGTGATAGACCGCCGGCAGAAGCACCGACGCAGCCGCACCATCGATCAGCGACAGTTCAGCGCGACGGAAGGCGAGATCGCGCGGCCGGGCGATCGGCTCTATGGAGACTGCCGCGATCTTGGCGAAATCGATCCAGAGATAGGCGCCGCCGGTCATGATGACCTCGAGGGCATGGGGAATTCGGTCGTCGAGGTCGCGGAAATCGGAAATCGCCTTGCCGTTCCAGATTAGCGGACGTTCGCCCCTCACGGTTTCCAACGCATCGAGTGCATTCCTCGTATCACGTGCATTGCCTTCACGATGGGCGATGCCGAGGCGCAGCGCCAGCTTGTCGAGGTCGCTCGGCCCTTGCGGAAATTCCGGTACGGCGCCGCTTGCAAACCATGCATCGCGCGCCGCCATCGCCCGAAGCTCGTTGCGCAGCAGGGCAAAGCCCATGGTCGCGTCGGGGGAGAGGGTGGCGGCGAGGCTGCACTGATTGTCGGCGCGCTCATATTCGCCTGATAGCACCAGCAGATCGATATAGAGGTGCCGCGCCTCCTGATCCGATGGCTTGGCCTTCAGGTGCGCCTTGACCTCTTCCAGCGCCTCGTCGAGAGCGTCATTGCTGAGCGACTGGGCGATATTGGCGGAAAGCGTCATGCGGACATCCTCTGGGGCATAGCGACGGGGCGGCTCAGGATCTGGCCTGTGGTCGCGGTCTCGGCGATCAGGTGGAAGCTCGTGGCGACGTCATCGAGCTGGAAATGCGGCTGCAGGCGGACCGTGCAGGAAAAGCTGCCGGGCTTGCCGGGAATTTCGGCGACGCTGATGCCGGCGGAGCGCAAGGGGAAACGGGTGCGAAGCGCTATATCGGCGTCGTCGTTGCCGAGCGTATAGGCGGTCAGCCAGTCCGCCAGCTTCCGCTCGATCGAGATCGCATCGGAGAGCTGGCCGATCTCGTCGCGCATGATGACCTTGAGATAGTGCGAGAAGCGCGAGGCGCAGAGCACATATTGCAGCATGGCGGCGAGCCGCGCGTTCTGGCGGGCGTGCTCGTTGGAATAATGCGGCGGCGCATGCAGCGACTGGTTGGAATTGAAAATCGCCGAAGAGGAGAGATAGGTGGTCGCGGCAGGAATGATGCCGAGATCGCAGAGCTGTTGCTCCTGGCCGCTGGTCAGGTGGAGTTCCACCGGCGCCTGGGCTGATAGACCGTTGCTTTCGGTGCCGAAATCATAAGGCGGCAATTCGCTCGCACTCAGCAGGCCGCCGTCGACGGCATCCTGCGTGACGCCGCGGATATCGGCGAACCAGCCGGAATTGATGAAATTCCGGATGACGACAGTCGCAAAGGCGAAAGCGGCATTGCCCCAGAGCAGCGAACTGCCGTCGGCGGCAATGCTTTCGCGGAAGGGAAAGCCGTCATTGCGATGGCGCGATTGGGGCGTCAGTGGCGAGCGCATCAGGATGCGCGGCGCGGCGAGCCCGAGGAAGCGCGAATCCTCGCCTGCGCGAAGGCCGTTCCAGCGGATGCGGTCGGTATCGTTTGCGAGCCAGGAGAAGTCGTTGACCCGGTTCAGCTCGTGAAAATCTTCCAGACCGATCGCCGCCGGCGCAGCGCCGGCGACGAAGGGGCAGAAGGCAGCGGCCGCCACCATGCCGATCTGCGACAGCGTGCTGACCGGATCGCCATCGGCGGGATCGGTTGGAGAAAGGTGATAATCACCAACAAGCAGGCCGAAGGGCTCGCCGCCCGGCATTCCGAATTCGCGGCTGTAGATCAGTTCGAAGAGATGGCTCTGATCGAAATCGCTGGCGCGCTCCATGCTGCGCGCGAGTTCGCGCCAGCTGACACTGAGCAGCTTGACCTTGACATCGCCGCTGCGGCTTGCCTCGTGCACGAGCATGGCAAGCCCACGCCATCTCGCCTCCATCGCCTGGAAATCGGGATGGTGCAGTATGGCATTGACTTGCCTGTTCAGCGCTTCGTCGATCAGCGTAATCAGCTGATCCGCCCGGCGCCGCCATTCAGTGCTGGAACTCATCGTCAACCTGACACAGATTTAAATGCAGGGTCGGGCGCGACGGAACGCCCGTCGCGCCCGAGCTGATTTCATCAGTTCTTCGAAGGAATCCGGGCCACCATGCGCAGCGAAGTGGTCAATTCCTCCATCTGCAGCCACGGGCGCATCCAGGCGACGGCGTTGTAGGCGCCTGGCCTGCCGGGGATTTCCTGAACAGTGACTTTCGCCTCGCGCAGCGGATATTTCGCCCGCGACTCCTCGCCGGCGTCGTCATTGGCGTTGACATAGTTGGAGATCCAGCGATTGAGCCAGGCCTCGCAATCCTCCGCTTCCATGAAGGAGCCGATCTTGTCGCGGCCCATGACCTTGAGGTAATGGGCAAAACGCGAGGTCGCCATCATGTAGGGCAGGCGGGCAGAAACGGCGGCGTTGGCATTCGCCTCGGGCCGATCGTAAAGCTTCGGCTTGTGCGCCGTCTGCGCCCCGAAAAACACGGCATAGTCCGTGTTCTTGTAGTGGCAGAGCGGCAGGAAGCCGAGCTTGCCGAGCTCAGCGTCGCGGCGGTCGGTGATGCCGACTTCCGTTGGGCACTTCAGGTCGAGATCGCCGTCGTCGCTCGAGAAGATGTGCATCGGCAGGCCTTCAACCTTGCCGCCGTTTTCCGCCCCGCGGATGGCGGTGCACCAGCCGTTCTTGGCGAAAGCCTCGGTCAGACGCGTGCCCATCACATAGGCTGCGTTCATCCAGCAGTAGGAATCATGCGGCAGCTCGCCGGTCTTGGAGCCGCCGGTTTCGTCGAAATTGAACTCCTCGATCGGGCTGGTCTTCGGACCGTAGGGCATGCGGGCGAGCACGCGCGGCATGGCGAGCGTCACGAAGCGGGAATCGTCGCTATCACGCAGGCTGCGCCACTTGGCGTATTCCACCGTCTCGAAGATCTTCTCGAGATCGCGCGGTTTTGCCAGCTCACGAAAATCCTCGAAGCCGAACATGCGCGGGCTCGCGGCCGAGATGAACGGGGCAAAAGCGGCAGCGGCGATCATCGAGACGCCCTGGAGGAGCTGGACGTCGTCGAAGGAATTGTCGAATTCGAAATCGCCGATCAGCGCCCCCATCGGTTCGCCGCCGGGCGTGCCGAACTCGTCTTCATAGACCGACTTGAAGAGCCTGGACTGGTCGAATTCGACCGCCTTGGCGAGATCCTTGGCGACATCCCGCTTGGAAGCATTGAGCACGCGGATCTTCAGATTGGCGCTGGTCTCGGTGTTTTTGACCAGATAATGCAGGCCGCGCCAGGCACCTTCGAGCTTGGTGAACTCGGGCGACTGCATGATTGCCGCAAGCTGGCTCGATATCGCTTTGTCGATCTCGGCAATGGCGTTGTTCAGGGTGATCGTCAGGTTGCGGTCATAGGTGACGGTGCCTTTGAGGGCTTGGTCGGTAAGGGTACGCAGAAGGTCCTGCGCACGATCGGGCTCGGTCTGGCGGGTTGCCGCAACAACCTTCGAAAGCAGGTCCTGGTCGGGCGCGAAGTCTGCTTCTTCCTTAGTCTGCAATTGTGTTTCAGCGGTCATCTATCGATCCTTTTTCAGAAAGCGGCGGCCCTCGGGATGAGGGTTCCCTTCAAAAAGGGACCGCTGCCGGACAACGACTTTTCAGGCATCCAGGGCGCGGGTCGCTATCGGGCCCGCGATCCCATGCACTCAGTTCAAAACGTCCTTTGCCTCGTCGGCTTTGCCGCGGCCAAGCTCAGCCACCAGCTGCGAGAGATCGGCTTTGTTCTGCAGAATGTCCTCGAGCAGACGCTCGAGCTCTTCGGAGCGATCTGCCTTGCTCATCAGGTCGCGCAGCTGGTTGCGGGCGTTCAGCAGCGCTTTCAGTGCCGGCACCTGGTCGACGACGGCGCCAGGTTCGAAATCCGCCATGCTTTCGAATTTCAGCGAAACGGGAAGCTCGGTTGCGTCCCTCACCAGGGTGTTCTCGACCGATATGGTGAGACCGGGCGTCATGCGCCGCATGACGTCATCGAAATTGTCGCGGTCGACCTGCACGAACTTGCGCTCGCCAAACGGCTTCAGCGGCTGCGTGGGATTGCCGGAAAAATCGCCGAGCACGCCGACGACGAAGGGCAGTTCCTTCACCACCATCGCGCCTTCGGTTTCCACTTCGTATTTGATGTGGACACGCGGCTTGCGGACCCGTTCCAGTTTCTCATGCACACTTGCCATCGAGATTCTCCTTCGTCTCATCGGCGGATTGCGGATTGAGGATGCTCCCCGGCCGAGGCCGTTAGCCTCCCCTGTCGATTGCGGGCTGTATGCCGGCTGCGGTCAGCACCGCGTTGCGCGCGTGCTGTTCCGGCAGAAGCTCGGCAAGAAGCTCGGAAAAATCCATGCGGCCGCGACGCACCAGCGTCTCGATCGACATGGAGATCGGTGAATGGGGTTCGGTGCGGCGGAAATAGCGCGCAACGGCAGCGAGCAGTTCGAAGGCCTCCTCGCGTGAACGAATCATCTCGGCGCTGACGGGACGCATGCGGACGGCCTCGGCATCGGCGACATTGGTCGCGTTGGGCTCGGAGGTTTGCGAGGGAGAGGTTTCAGACGCGTCCGAGGCAGCCTCGATGCCGGCGAGCATCCGGATTGCAGATGCCGCTTCCTGCAAAACATTGCGTGTGTTCGAACTCGGCGGCGCCTGATCACCGCAGTGTATGTCAAGTATTTCGACGATTCGATCGAAAGCGGCGATGCACTCGGTCACCACGCTGAGATGAGCTGACATCTGAGCGACACCGGCTTCTGCAGCCGCCTGCTGCAATTCCTTGCGCCGCTCGGTTTCGTTCGGCCGCTGCGAAAGCTGGAAATCCCACAGCGAAAACTGCGCGAACTTTCCTTCCGGGATCAACGAAGTCAAACGAATAGCCTGGATCAGCGTTCCCTCGCCGCCAACACCGTTAAGACCCGCAAACGGCGCAAACCGCTCCTCGAAATCGCCATCTCCGATCGAATGCAGAGTGTCGAAATGGTTGCCCAAAAGCGACATGGTTGCAACATAGACGTCGCGCAATCCTGAGAAGCCACGCAGGCGCAACTGTGCCTCTGCAAGCCAGGCCAATACTTCTATGTCTTTGCTACGGGAAGAAAGAATTTGCAATCCAAGATTGCTAACGTCGTGCCAGGCAGGTGCAAGCGCAATAACATCACCCGGAGAAATACTACGCTCGGCTGTACGCGCGGCATTCCTGGCGTCCTTTATTCTGTAGTATATTTCACGTGACGCAGTATTAATCCGGACGTTTTCTCCGCACGGACAATCCTTTTCGAGTGGCTCTATGATTTCGCTCACATTCACGCTTATAAATACCTCAAAAATGAAAGCATACTGCCGAAGTCGGACATTTTGTGCGGCCTGTATTGGGTTGTCAACCATCTCCGGCTGATGACGGATTTATGACGAGCTTTAGATATGTTCATCTTCAAAAATAGAGTCGTTTTTCTTCTGGACAAGGGTTTATGTGCGCCCTAGTTGTTGCTTCGCATCATGAGGGCGCACTGAATTTCGTCGTTAAAACGGGACTTGCGGATGTCGAATATCGATCTCAATCGTCTGATAAGAACGCTTGAGCCCAATCTACGTGTCGGTCTTGAGACAGGGGCGTCGCTTGCCGCGCGCCACCAGCATGCCGTCGTGGACATCCCCCACTGGCTTCGTTCCCTTCTTGATATCGCAGGACTTTCGGCTGTCCTGGATGAGCTCAAGCTCTCCGCCGAAACGCTGAGGACGGAGCTCGACGCAGCGATTGCCGACATTCCCCGGGAGGACGGCGCTTCGCTGGCGCTCTCGGCGAACCTGCTTGCCCTTGCGCGTGAGGCCTGGCTGGTTGCATCGCTGCAGTGCGGGCGCCAGGTGGTGCTTTTTGCCGATCTGCTTTCCGCGCTGCTGAGCGATCCGGCATTGCGGGCGGTTGTGCGCGGCATCGCCCCGTCGATCCGCAATGTCGATAGAGCAATGCTCGACAGTCTGCTGGAGAAGGCGGTTCCCGCTCAGCCGGACCATGTATCCGTGCCCGGCCCACGCTCCGGAAACAACGAATTCCTGCGGCTCTACACCCGCGACATGACTGCGGACGCTCGCGCGGGGCGAATCGATCCGGTGATCGGCCGCGACCGCGAGCTGCGGCAGTTGATCGATATCCTGATGCGCCGTCGGCAGAACAACCCGATCCTGGTCGGCGAGGCGGGTGTCGGCAAGACCGCGGTGGCGGAAGCACTCGCACTCGAAATCGCCGACGGCAATGTTCCGGACCGGCTGAAGGATGTGAAGCTGCTGCTCCTGGACCTGAGCCTGCTGCAGGCGGGCGCCGGCGTCAAAGGCGAGTTCGAGCGGCGCCTGCACGGCGTGGTCGATGCGGTGAAGACGTCGCCGGAACCGATCATTCTGTTCATTGACGAGGCCCACGGGCTGATCGGCGCCGGCGGACAGGCAGGGCAGGGCGATGCCGCCAATATCCTGAAGCCGGCTCTGGCGCGCGGGGAACTGCGGACGATCGCGGCGACGACATGGGGCGAATACAAGCGCTTCATCGAGAAGGATGCCGCTCTCACCCGCCGCTTCCAAACCGTTCATGTCCGTGAGCCGGACGAGGAAGCCGCGATCCGGATGCTGCGCGGTGTCGCGCAAAGCCTGAAAATCCATCACAGGGTGCGCATCCGCGATGAGGCGATCGTCGCCGCCGTCCGCCTTTCGGCGCGATATCTGCCGGATCGGCAACTGCCGGATAAGGCGATCAGTCTGATCGATACGGCCGCCGCTGCCGTGGCGCTGGCGCGCCAGACGGTGCCGGAGGCGCTGAAGCAGCTTGCCGACGAGCGCGATCTGCTGGAAACGGAGGCGAGCTGGCTTGCACGCGAACCTGAGACGCCGGAAAAGATTGCCCGGCTCGGCGAGATCGCCGGCAAGCAGCAGGAAATCGTCGCGGAGATCGAGGCGCTCCGCTCGCGCTTCGAGGAAGAAAACCGGCTTGTCCGGGAAGCCGACCGGCTGGAGGAATTTTTCTCGCCGGATGATGCCATCGTCCCGCTGGCGCCGGACAATGCCGGCGACGGCACGAACGTCGCGCCTTTCCCGCCGCAGGCGATGACGGCGGAAAGCGCGCGCGCCGCCCTTTCCGTGACCGAACGGAGCCTTGCGGCCGTGGCGGAGCAAACGCCGCTCCTGCCGCGGGTGGTCGACAAGGAGGTCGTTGCCGCCATCGTCGCCCGCTGGACGGGAATCCCCCTGGGCAGGCTGCTCGCCGATCAGATCGAAACCGTCAAGACGCTCGAGATCAGGCTGAAGGAGAGGGTACTTGGTCAGGATGCCGCGATCGATCGGATCGCTGCGGCCATGCGGGCGGCCCGCGCCGGGCTTTCCGATCCGCGGCGCCCGCCGGCCGTCTTCCTGCTGGTCGGCATGTCCGGCACCGGCAAGACCGAGACGGCGCTGGCGCTTGCCGACATGCTCTATGGCGGCAGCCGCTACCTCACCACCATCAACATGTCCGAGTTCAAGGAGGAGCATAAGATTTCCATGCTTCTCGGCTCGCCGCCGGGTTATGTCGGTTACGGCGAAGGCGGCGTGCTCACCGAAGCGGTGAGGCGCAGGCCCTACGGAGTGCTGTTGCTCGACGAGATCGACAAGGCGCATCCGGGCGTTCAGGAAATCTTCTACCAGGTGTTCGACAAGGGAACCCTGCGTGACGGCGAGGGCCGGGACATCGATTTCAAGAACACCACCATCGTCATGACGGCGAACACCGGTTCCGAAATGATCGCCGCCCTTTCGGCCGATCCCGACACGATGCCGGGAGCCGACGCGCTCGAGGCGCTGCTGCTGCCGGAATTGCAGAAGCATTTCAAGCCCGCCTTCCTCGGCCGCACGACGATGCTGCCTTTCATGCCGCTTGGGCTCGAGACGCTGTCGGGCATCGTCGATATCCAGATCGGCCGCATCCGCGAGCGGGTGGGTGCCGCCTACGGAACCAGGCTTTCGCTGTCGCCGGCGGCCCGCGACGCGCTGATTGCGCGCGCACAGACCAGCGAGATGGGCGCCCGTGCGATCGAGGTCATGATCGCGCGCGACCTCTTGCCTGTACTTTCGACGTTTTTCCTCGATGCCGTGGCAGGGGGGAAGAAGTTTACGGGGATCGTCATCGGATATGACGGGCAAAGCTTCGGCCTCGAGGCCGAAGAAGCCGCCCCGCAGGAATTCGGCACGCCGGGGGAAAACCGGTTGTCGGATGAAGTAACCCCGAGCCGCAAGCGCGCTCGGGGAGCAGCGAAAAGAAAGGCAACTACGCCTTAGACGCAACTAGGCACTCAACCGCCAATAGGAGAGCTGACAGCATGCCGATTTATCTTCAGATCGACGGTATCCAGGGCGACGCTACCCACGAGCAGCATCGCAAATGGATGGACATCGAAGCCATCCACTGGAACGTTTCCCGCAACATGAACACCTCCGCTGGTTCGGCGGCCAACCGCGAAGCTTCCGAGCCGACCGTTTCGGAAGTGATCCTCACCAAGGTCAGCGACTCCTCGTCGACCAAGCTCTTCCAGGAGGCCTGCTCGGGCCGCACCGGCAAGCGCTCCGTCATCCATCTCGTCACCACCGGCAATCCTGGCGACACCTATATCGAGTATTCGCTCGAGAACACGCTGATCGCCAGCTACTCGATCGATTCCAACGGTGACCGCCCGGTCGAGACGATCAAGCTGAACTTCACCAAGATGGAAGTGAAGTACACGCCTTACGACGACAAGCACTCGCCGCAGTCGCCGATGATCGCCTCTTACGATCTGGCCACCACCAAGGCAGCCTAAGGGCTTCTCGACATCGGCAGTGCCGGCCTTGCGGCTGGCACTGCAGCTCGTGTTTCCGGCTGCCTTCCCTGCTCTCGGGGAAGGCTGAAACATGCTGTTTCCGCAGATGAATTGAGAGACATCCTTGCGCTTTAGACAATGGAGATGATCGTGTCGGCTGCAATTGATCGTTTGAACGATATTCTTGTAGAATTGCCCAAGTACAAGTCCCAATGGGAGGCGAATGTCTCCAGTCCCTATGTCAGGGCTTACGATCTCGCCATCGACAATTACCAGAAAACCACGAAGGCTCAGGAAGCCCGCGACCGGATGCTGGCCGAGCTCTTCGTGTTTTCCGCTTCGATCCTGACGGGCAGCATTATGATGGCCGCCTTCGCGACGACCTCGGTGCGTGTGCTGGCCGGCCGCGCCGCGCTGAGCGTGATCTGCAACAACAACCTCAACCGCACCTTCAACGTCATGCATGCCGCCGCGGGCAACAAGGTGGTGATGTTTGCGCTCGGTGGTGTGCTCGACGAGGCCAAGAAGCTCGCCAACAAGCAGGTGACCAGCGCTGCGGAGAAACTGACGAGCAGCGCGCCGATCGCCGCGGCGCCGACCGCTCTGAACTTCAAGACCCGGATCGACGATTTCATCGCCATCAACCACGTCTGCGTACACGATTTCGTCAGGGGCGTGCAGCACGACAACACGATCAGCGAAGCTGGCAAATCCAGGCTTGCCGATCTTGTCGGTCAGACGCCGTTCTGCAATCCGCCCGAGAGCAGGCGTGTGGACGAAAACCGGCTCTCTCAGAAGATGGAGCTTTTGTTCTACATGAGCGCGGTTCTGGATTCCGATAAGCTCGTGACCTATGCGCCTTCCACCGGCGGCACTGTTGGTGGCACCGGCCGCGACATCGAATACAGCAAGAAGGCCATCCCGCAGCTGCCGTCGGCAGCCGATTATCCGAAATCCATTTCGCCGCGCCTGACGGGCCGGCCCTTCCAGCCCTACGATCCCGGTCAACGTGTCGAATACGACAATATCGGATCGGTCGTGCGGGATCGCATCAACGCGCTCAGCCGTCTCACCGGCAATTCTTCCTTCTATCCGGAGCAGAATTCTCTCGAGAAGCTGTTCATCGACCCGACCGGCGGCGCCCAGATGGCAAAGGCGGAACAGATCATCAACCGCCTTTCCACCGATGCGCGGCCGAAGCAGCTCACCGACGTCAGGATGATCTAAGGCGGTGTCGATGCGGTTAACCGGTCTTCTCAAGCACGGGTTTATGAGGCGCATGCGATGGCCGCTGGCCGCGGTCGCTCTCGCGGGCGTCATGGTCGCGAGCGCCGCCGCCATGGTCGGCGCATCCGACTCCACCGATCGCTCCCTGTTGCAGATCGAAGCGGTGTCGTCGCGCCTTTCCGCCGCGCCGGCCGCCGTCGAAAGCGTCGCCAAGGCTGCCACCGACCGGAGCGTTCCCACGTCGGATGCGCAGCCGCTGCTCGAGACCGCCGCGCGGTCTTCCTTTAACGTCGACGGCATGCTTGCCGAAATTTCGAAAGCGGTGGCTGCGGCTGGCAGCGATGCCGTGGACCCCAAGGCTTTCGCCAAAGCGGCCGCGGCATGGCAAGAGGGGCAGGCAAAGGTCGCGCGCATGTATCAGGCGCAAGATCAGGTAGCGGCGAAGGAGATCGAAACACGCCTTGCCGACCCTGACAAAGGCCCCGGCATCAAAGCGCTTGCCGATCTGATGGCCGGCCCGGATCTTGCCGTGGAAAGCGCGGTCACCTCGCAGCTCATGTATCTGTCGCTGGAAGCCGTTTCCAGCGCCGATGCCGGAAAACTGGCGTCGGTTTCGCGGGACAAGCTGCAATCCGAGATGAAGGGTGTGATCGCGTCGCAGCGCGCGAGGAGCGAGAACGAAAAACCGCTGCCCAAAGATATAGCGCGGGCGGACGAAAAGATGCGGCTGACCTTCGTGCTCGCCACACTTTCCCAGGAAGATCTGTCGGTGCTGACGGATTTCTACCGGAGCGCAGGCGGAAAGGCCAAGCGCGACGCGCTCGTCGACAGCTACAGGCGGGTGTCCGACCAGGCCAATGGCGAGATGCTGGGACGATATTTCCAGGCGCTGGCGGATTACCTCAAGACCCATCCTCGGCCGCAACAGCAGCAGTAATCGGCTTTTGAAGACGGAACACGATGTTATGGACGATTTGCAATCCTTCGCCGCCGATTTCATCCAGGCGAACCGCATTCTGAAGATCGTCTCGCCGCTCGGCGAGGACCAGCTTCTGCCGGAGCGGGTGACGATCGAGGAAGGCATTTCTTCGCTCTTCGAGATCAAGCTTTCGGCGCGCGCGAAGAAGCCGTCGGTCAAGCCGGAGGAACTGATCGGCCGGCTGATGGATATCTCCGTCGAGGTGCAGCAGGGCGATGGTGAAGGCGCCGTGCGCCGGCCGTTCAACGGCCTGGTGACCGAACTGAACGAGGGGCCGCCGATCACCCGCGGCCTCAGATCCTATTCCATGGTGCTGCGCCCGCAGATGTGGCTCTTATCGCGCCGTTCCGACTGCCGCATCTGGATGGACAAGACCTCGATCGACATCGTCGAGACGCTGTTTTCCGAGCACGGCATCCCGGCGCCGGACACATCGGGCGTCATCACGCCACCGCCGCCGCAGCATTATTCCGTGCAGTGGAACGAGACGGACCTTGCCTATCTCACCCGCCGCTTCGAGGAAGACGGCCTTTTCTACTGGTTCTCGCACGAGGACGGCAAACACAAGCTGCATGTGGCCGACAGCGCAAGATCCTGGCTCGGCCCGTCGCCTTCGGCGCAGGGCGAGGGCCGGGTTCGCCTGGCGCAGGGCTCGGCCGACCGCAACCATATCACCGAGTGGAGCCGGCGCTATTCCTACGTGCCGGGCCAGCGGGCGGGTGCGGACTGGAACTTCGAGACGCCACGCATGGTGCCGGGCACCATGACCCCGTCGCTCGTGCAGATGCCGGAGGCCACCAAGCGCGAGCTTTACGAATACCCGGCGCGCATCTCCTCGGTAGCCGAGGCGGAGCGGGCGGAAAAACTCCGGATGCAGGCTTCCGAAGCCGACCACGACCGCGTCTTCGGCGGTTCGACGTCCCGCATTCTAGAGGCCGGGCGCCGCTTCACCCCTTATGAGGTCGCCCATCCCGACCATGTCTATGAGGAGCATGTCGTGGTCAAGGCGGTCCATACCGTCGTCGACCGCTCCTATGAGACCAACAGCAACGAGCCCGAATATACCAACACCTTCGAGGCGGTGCCGTCACGCGTGCCGATGACGCCGCATCGCGAGACGAAGCGGCCGCGCATCGAGGGAGCGCAGGTGGCGATCGTCGCCGGCCCCGCCGGCGAGGAGATCCACCCAGACCAGTACGGCCGCATCAAGCTGTGGTTCCCCTGGGACCGCAAAGCGAAGAAGGACGGCTCCGACACCTGCTGGGTGCGCGTCAGCCAGGTCTGGGGCGGCGGCACCTGGGGCGCCCAGGTTATTCCGCGCATCGGCATGGAGGTGATGGTCGCCTTCGTCGATGGCGACCCCGACCGGCCGCTGGTGACCGGCGTTGTGCCCAATCCCAGCAACACGGTCCCTTACGATCTGCCGGCTAATAAGACGCGCATGGTCATGCGTTCCAACACCCATAAGGGCACCGGCTTCAACGAAATGACGTTCGAGGACGAGGCCGGCCAGGAGAATATGTTCTTCCATGCGCAGAAGGACCAGACGACGCGGGTGCTGAACGACCGCACCAAACGCGTCGATCGGCACGAGGTGTCGGCGATCGGCGGCAATCGCGCGGTGGAAGTCAGTGGTAATCAGAAACACGAGGTCGGCGGCTCGATGAACACCGTCGTCGGCGGCACCGGGCCGATGGCGATGGCGTTGATGGGTTCAGTGCAGGGAATGGCGGGACAGACGGCGAGCCTGCTTTCACAGGCTGGTCAGATTGCCGGAGGCGGTGGGCCTGGCCTCGGTGCTTTTGTCGGTACGCTTGCTTCCTCTGCGCTGGGCTTCCTGAGTATTGGCGGGCTTGGTAGCCGCCAGGGCGTCGTCTCAGGTCCCAGCCCCCGCTCCGATGCGGGCACGGCTCTTGCCGGGTCCGGTACCGGCGTCGGGGAGGACGCCTCAAACCTGTTTCCGTTGCCAGGCATCATGAACACGATTGTCGGATCATTTCAGTCCACCAGCGTCGGTGTGGCGAAGGCCGAACAGATTGGCGTGAGCAAGGTCACCAATATCGGCCAGACGGAGATGATCAACGTCGGCAAGCAGCAGAACCTGGCGATCGGAAAGGTACAGAGCATCACGATCGGCGAGGAGCAAAACACTAATATCGGAAAGGCTCAAGGCACGGTCGTCGGCGAGAAAATCACCGTGAATGTCGGGAAGCTCTATGGCCTCGTAGCAGGTGAAAAATACCGCGGTGAATCAAAGGTCTGGGAGGTGTTCGCAGAAGACAAGATCTTCCTGTCCGCCCCCGGAGGCTACATCGAAATCAACAAGACCGGCATCCGCCTTTACGCATTGAAAATCGATATCGAAGGCAATCAAATCAACTTCAAGAAAGGCGGTCCTGGGCAGGAGCCGTCTTGCCTGCGGCAGATGTCGAAGTCGTCCACCCCGTTTGTAAGGATCTGATGATGGAAGCAACCCCAGTAATCGATCTGCCGGACATCGCCGAGTCTGCTGGAGTTCTAAGGAAGGCTGTCGATGAGATGAACGGGCCTGTCGTCGTGGTGCTGGACGGCGGCGCCTTTGACGATCTGCCGGATGCACTTGCCTCCGAAGCAATCTCCTGCCGCTCGCTGTTCCTGGAGGGGGTACCTCTCGATTTTCGTCGTGCAGGACCATGGATGGCCGAGGCGTTGTCGGCATCGATGCGATCACATGTCGAATGGCTCGATACGCATCACAACTGCGCGGTCTATTGGTCGTGCCCCGCAGGACCGGACGCGCTCTATCGCCACCTCAGGACGCTGAACGAGGTCATGATCCCGCGCGAAGATGGGGAGGACAGACAGCAGGGTGGGGCACAACAGCAGCGTTACGAGCGGGTTCTCTTCCGCCATTGGGATCCAAACGTCCTCGGCGCGGTGCTGCCGATCCTGACGAGAGCGCAGTTCGCCCGTTTTCTGGGACCAGCAGATAGCGTCGTCTTCAATGGGCCTGATTACGGGGGCGTCCGACGGGCGCGCAAGGCCGACAACATGCCGGATGCGGCGATCGGCCCGCTTCGGCTGGAGCCGGACCAGATGGAAAGGTTGAAGGCCGCCATGCTGCACTCATCGCGGCTGCGGATTGCCCGTTACCTAAAGAAGAATACACCGCCACATTTTTCGGGCGTGGACGACGACTTCGTGTGGGGAGCCACACTGGCCAGCGAAAGAACGGCCGATGAGCTTAAAATTCGGACCGAGCGAGGACGTGCGCGCTGGGCATATGTAATGGTCGTGTCGGACGGCAAGGCGGCGGATCTTCCGGAAGTTCGAAGCTTCATCCAGGAAAAGGGAGCGTCGCCGGACACCCGGGTCAAGGAACTGATCGGTCACACGGTTGACGCGCTACGTTTCGGCAACGTCCTTAATGGTGCGGCATCATGACCTCAGTGGCGGCAGGAACTGTAGGCCAGATCGGCGGCCAAATCGCGGGCGGCGCTCTGGGTGGAGCTATCGGAGGCGTTTTCGGCGGGCCGGTTGGAGCCTGGATCGGTCGCGCGATCGGGTCGAGAGTCGGAGGCATGGCCGGCCGCGCGGCCGCGGAAGCCATCGCGAGCTACATGGAAGGCGCTAACGAAGCCGCCGAGACCGAGACCAAGGAGCAGGAAGCGGCCAAACCGTGTGTCGACTGTGGCGAGATCGACTGCTTCAATCCGCCGGAAGGGTCGACGCCAGAGCAGATCGAGGAATTCAAGCGCCAGCTCAAAGAGCAGCAGGACGCAATCAATGAGATCCCGCCGGATACGCTTGTTAAAAATATGGATACTTACGAGGACCTCGGTCGAGGCGCCAAGGATGCTGTGGATCGGGCGAACGCCCGGGAAGCCTGGATCAAGAATAGAGCTGCAGAAATCGTGAAGCAGGATCCTAGCACGACGGCGAAAGCTGCTAGGGAAGCGGCGGCGAATGATATCAAGACGATGGATGTCATTCACACGCCGGATTTGTCCGCCGGTGGTACGGGACGGCTCTCGACGGAAAACGGCGGCATGGGTCCGAGGTCTACTAATCGGTCGATCGGTTCGCAGTGGTCCAAAACAGGGCCTAATTCCGACAAGACAAGGTTGCAGCAACTCAAGGAGCATGCGCAAAAGGCCAAGGAAAAAGGCGAGCGTACCAATGCCGACTTGAAAATCTGCGAGGATGGCAAATCTTCCAAATCGGGCAAGAAGTCCGGGGGCTCCAGCGGCGGCGCAGGTAAGGGACAAGGTGGTCCCGGCAATATTCCCATGTCATAGTCCCCAGCCACTGGATTTTCTGGGTATGTCTGTTTTTTATTGGAGGTCGCGTGAATAACTATCAAGCAAGGCTCGATTCTATCGTCCAGGACTTTGGCTCCCCAGAAAGTGGGGCTGCGGAGCCTGATCTCGGACACTATCGCGGCAAGGTTCCGGAGGCGATGATTGACTTTTGGCAGCAGAATGGCATCGGTGCTGTTCTCGATGGCTATTTTCAATTCTGCGATCCTGGCCAGTATAGCGGCATCTTGAAGCTCGTCTTCGATGGTGACACCGATATCCGTGCCGAGCAAACCCACGCTCTGGGTTTCGGCGCGTTCGGAACGATCATCGCATGGAATGAAGTTCATCAAGACGTGACCATCGATCTGGTGAAGGGGCAGGTTTCATGTTCGGCGCTGGTCAACGGCAAAAGATACGACCCCAATCTTGCGGTTACTGGCCAGTTGATGCTGATCGACGATCCGACTCTCGACGAATACGATGCCAACGCCAAGAAGCTTTTCAAGCGGGCGCGTTCCAAACTCGGCAAGCTCGGCGTAGGGCAGATCTATGGATTTAAGCCGATCCTGGCGCTCGGCGGGAGCAGGGCTCTCGCCAATTTGTCGATCTACGAAGCGATGCCCCATATGGCGATCTTGGCGCAGGCGCACGAGATGCACTTGATGGACAATGCTACTTTCCCGCCGCAGCCGGTGCGCGTGATCGGAGGCTGATGCCAGACGCCTGTTTGAGCAGTTCGCAGGCCAAAGGCTTGTGGCTCGAAGCAGGTTTGTCGGTCTCAAAACGAGGAGTTCTAGAATGGTCGGGAGTCCAGTCACGCTCAAAGGCCATATGCATGTCTGCCCGATGGTCGATCCCGGTCCAAGGCCGCATGCTGGAGGGCCGGTGTCGTTGACATCTCAATCTTTCGTCTGCGTCGAAGGCGTGCCAATCGCAACGGTCGGCGACAAATGCACATGCACGGGCGTTCCGACGACGGCCGGTATTACAAGTGGATCGTCGATCGCCAATATCGGCGGCCAGAAGGTCGCCCGCTTCGGCGATGCCTGCGAGCATGGCGGCCGGCTGGTCCAAGGCATTCCTTGGCTAACATTCGATTAGTACGCGGCGGTCGCCCACGACATCTTCGTTATCGCGACAAACCGGGGACGGCGCGCGGGATAAAATTGGGAACTGTCGAGAACATCTGCGAACCGATCGGGCGTGCCGCGCATGTTCGCTGCGAAGGTTCGCCAGTGTATCCCGGCGGGTCGCAACAACAACAAATAACCCGCTCCAGGTGCCGTCGATGCGCCGCACAGGGATTTGGGCTGCGATTGTCGATGCATTGACTTCCGGCGGGGGGCACGCGGGCGCAAATAGAGACAATGTTGTCCGAGCTGGCCAAACAATATCCGCCGTTGCCTGGTGATACGCTTCACGCGTTGCGGACAGGTGCTAAGAGAGGTGCAAATGCAAGACCTTAAGAGCGCGAACAGCACGATCGAATTCACTCGCGCCTGTGCCCGCTCCGACGACGTCGTTATAGTCAATGCCGTCATGACAGGGTCTGACGTATATACTCCTGAATCCCGTATATTCCGCTTTGAACACGACGCTCGGATCGGAGAGCAATGGTATTTCGACGACTTCGATTTCCATATGCAGGACATCATCTTGTTCAGAAATCCGGAAATCGACGCTACGGCAGACTATCTCACCTACCTGTCGTCTGAAGGTGACGTTTACCATGGTTGGTGGAAAGGAACTTTCGCGAAAAAATCCCTGGCGCGGGAACCTGGGTCACCGACGCCAAAGGACATGGACGAATGTCTGCCATCACCCAGGTCGGCGACAAACTCTATGCATGTGGTCAGGGCGGTCAAATATATCGGCGACAGGGTCGAGACAATTGGAACCTGCTGACCCATAAATTGCTGTTCGACATGGCCAGTTATCAAAAGAAAAAAGAAGGGCGGCCTCGCACTGATGATCCCGGTTACCTCTCGTGGCTAAGAGAGTTTCAGCAACAAGCGCCCAAGAACATCTCCTTGAATGCGATAAAAGGCTTATCAGAGGATGCGATATATGTGTGTGGATCAGAAGGGACACGGCCGGTCCTCTATTTCTGGGACGGCTCGGCGCTTCACGAACTCAAGGTTCATCTTGCAGAAGCTGCGTTGACGGGCATCTACATCGAGCATGTGGATAGCGTCTGGATCTGCGGACGCGAAGGCGTGCTGCTGCACGGCAGCTACGCACGCGGGTTCACGCCTGTCAACCTGCGTCGACAGCTCAATCTTTTTCACATGATCACGCCCTATCGAAGCAAGCTAATATTGCCTTCGAGCGTTCGACCGGGCGGCCTATTCGAACTCGCTCCCGGCACGTCCGATCTGCGTCGTTTTTCTCCCGCGCTGCCGAAGCTGCGCGGTGAATATATTTTCTATGCCGGGCTGTCGGCGATGTTCTTTGGGTGTTGGTCAGAAGGATATTCTGCGGCTCGATGGGAATGAATGGGGGATCGAGCATCCTGATCTTTAGAGCGAGGTGGTGACGCCAAAGGACTGCCCTGACCATGTCGAGCAACCCGAGCCAATATGTCTGTTACACCTCGGCGCCCCCTGTCGGAAGTACTGGATGAATGCGGGCCACGCAAAGACGGTACGGCGGTTTCTGCTTCGCAGGCTGAGGGATATCGCGGGAAGCTGCCTGACGCCATGGTTGATTTCTGGATCGAACATGGTCGCGGACAGTAACAAGGGTCTTTTCTGGATCTGCGATCCCGAGCCGATCATGCCTGTTTTGCACGTGTTGTTTGCCAGTGATCCGGAATTCGATGCCGGGAAAATGGTGCCATTCATGCGTGATGCATTCGGCGAAGTCAGTGTCTGGCATCCCAAGTTCAAGCTGATCACGCTCAATATGAATCGTGGAACCGTCACCACCACCGACATTACCACCCAGGTCATTGAGGGTGTCCCACCCCTCGATGATGATATGGCGGTAGCTTCCGCCGTGGACGCCAGTGTGTTCGATGGTCATGGCTGGGTGGATGCGAGAACCGGCAAGCCCGTTCGATGCCGCGCGCAGACGGCTCGGGCTGATCGGTGCCGATCAAGTGTATACCATGGTCCCACATTTCCGCCTCGGCGGTACTCTGTCGCAGTTGAGCGGGGTATTCCGCCGAGAGGATGTGGCGGATATCCAGGCCTCAGGTTACCCCGGTGGTGCTGTTATTCCCTGGGCGGCGGAAGACTTGCATCTCTACGATCTCGATACGCTGCAGGAGCATCAAGTCGGCTACCGGATCGATGCTAAAGGTGGTTCGGCCTCTGCCGGCTGGCCTGACGTTTGCTACGTTTTCGCAGACGCGAGTGCAAATCCATTCGTCCCTACTTCCGATGGTGCAGTGCATTTTACCCGCCATGGCGCCGGAAGCTCGCGTTTCGAAAGGATCGCCGATGATCTGCCGACCTTCATCGAAGATCATTGCGGAATGGATAACGTTCTTCGTGGTGGAGAACGGCAGAAACATCACGGACGACGATTTCGAAGTGTTGCCCGAAAAAATGGCCGATATTGGCACAAGAGTTTTGGCGAAGCTCGATGACCACGGAAAGGCCGCCGCCTTTATCAAGGCGTTGGGAATCTAGATTGTAGCTGGGGGCGTCTGGGACGGGTGAAGAAGAAATGCGCGAAGCAGGAGGACGCAAGGGCCGCAACTCTGATTGCCGATGGTCGAACCGGAGCCGAAGCCGCATGTGGGCGGCCTGATCTCGGAAACGCGGACACTGGCGACGGTGGAAGAGGTTCCCGGTTGCAGTCGTCGGGAGCCGACATCAGGGTTGGCCGCAGGCGGGCGGCAGCAAAGCTCATCGCCTGATGACTGGAGAGCTGAATTGGGAGCCAATGCCGTAATCCGTCGCCCGCCTCGTCGAGGCGCTTAGTTTCTGATGGTACGGACGTAGCATCGCAGCGCGCTCCAACCGACCAGCGCGGGAGAGTGTGGCTCTGTGGGTGCATGCGCAGCTGCCGGCGCCCTGATCCAATTCGCGCCGCTTAGTCATGATCAAAAAGCGCAGAGACTATCCGCTCTGCGCGAAAAAGAGCCAGCCTGCGGAGGCGGTGAAGGATTTCGTTAAGCGTTACCGCCTTGGATGGGGTCGCTTCTGTCACCCAGCTTTGCTCGAATGTGGCGGCGGCGAGATCGGTCGGCAGGCTTATGGGAATACGACATGGTTCATAGCAGTTTTGCTCTCATGCCCCACTGCGGGTCCTGCGGCAACGGTGTTTCCTTCTAGGGCCGGTGCGCATGGTCGAGACAACGAACGGCCCCGGCCAGGGTATGAAGTATCGCGACCGCGAGGCCGGGGAAGCGGTGACCGATCCCGATCAGAAAGCCAGATTCTGTGCTGAAATCGCGGCATTGGTCCCTGCCGTCATCTGCGGTGATCTGACGAGGCGCATGAGTGACGACTATGCGGATTCGGATTTTCGCCGTTCGGCAACCATTCTCAATGAACTGGTCGCGGTGATTCATGACAATCTGTCCGATTTCAATGCGGCGATGGCCGCTCTCTCTCAAGGGGATCTCCAGGCCGGCATGCGGGACAAACATCGCGGCGCGTTTGGACAGTTGCAAAAGAATTTCAATCTGGCTCTGGCGACGGTCCGCACGGTGCTTGGCGAACAAGGCTCCGATCAGTCGCGGAGAGGGCGACGAAGTTCCGCCGCATGCTCGCGCGCTCCGGATCGAATGAGGTCGCTTTCGAAATCCGGGCCTCCGACGAGGATTCTCGGCCGATTCCTTCGCCGCCGCACGATCTCTGGCTGACGCTTGCCGAGGCTCTGGCGCGCTTGTCGGTCTGAGTGCAAACGCACCACGATGGACTAACCTCTGCAGTTCGACATTGCCTTTCCCTTGGAAGGGCCGATTGTTAATGTCGCCTCGAAATGTCTTTGAGACCGAGGAGATATCCTGTTCTTGATTGGAGGTCGCGTGAACAACTACCAAGCAAGGCTCGATTCCATCGTCGAGGACTTCGGCGCCCCGGAAAGCGGGACTGCCGCCCCTGATGTCGGATCCTATCAGGACAAGGTACCGGAGGCGCTGATCGACTTCTGGCAGCAGAATGGCATCGGTACCATTCTCGACGGCTATTTCCAACTCTGCGATCCTGCCCGATATAGCGGCATCCTGAAACTCGTCTTCGCTGGTGCCCCCCATTATCCATCCCGAGCAGACGCATGTCCTGGGCTTCGGCGCATTCGGAAGGATCATCGCGTGGAATGAAGTTCATCAGAATGTGACCATCGATCTTGTGAAGGGACAGGTGTCGTGCCAGGCGCTGGTCAACGGCAAGACCTACGATCCTAATCTTGCCGTTACCAGCGAATTGATGCTGCTCGACAGTCCGACATTCGACGAATACGATGCCGACGCCCAAAAGCTTTTCAAGCCGGCGCGTTCAAAGCTTGGCAAGCTCGGCGTGGGGCAGATCTATGGGTTCAAACCAATCCTGGCGCTGGGCGGCAACCGGGATTTGGCAAATCTGGTGATCTGCGAAGCGTTGCCGCATATTGGATCTTGGCGCAAGCGCATGAGATGCTATTGATGGACAACGCCTCTTTCCCACCGCAGTCGGTACGTCCGATCGGAAGCTGATGCTAGGCGCCGGCTTGAGCAGAGGGAGCCAAGGCTTTTCATGGAGCAATATCGGGAAAAACTGGAGGCCGTAATAGCCAAGTTCACTGCCGCTGGGGCCGAGAAGGGCCACGGCGGTGCGGCGGATCCGCGCAAGTACGAAGGACGCCTCCCCACATCGGTCTTCCAACTCTGGGAAAGGCTCGGCTTCGGTGTTTTTCTGGACGGCTATTTTCAACTTTGCGACCCGGACACCTACCGTCCGATCCTTGATCAGGCACTGGGGCGCGACTCTGATCTAGAGCCAAGCCGGACACATCCGGTCGGCTTCAGCGCATTTGGCGAAATCATCGCCTGGAACGAGGACCACCGTGATGTCCGGGTCAATCTCGTTGACGGCCAGGTATCCTGCCGTTGGCTTTTTGCGCCCAAGAGTGGAATCGATCCAAATATAACGCTTTTGACGCGCCTGCTGCTGGCCGACGACGCTTCCTTCGATCCACTCGACGCGAAGGGGAAGCCACTTTTCAAGTCCGCCCGGTCGCGGCTCGGCAAAGTGGGGCCTGGGCATATGTACGGCTTCAAACCTATTCTCGCTTTCGGCGGCAATCGCACCGCCGCTTCGCTCGTTGCCTGCGAAGCCTTGCCACATATGAGCATTCTGGCGCAGGCACAGAACCTCAAACTCATGGGCATGAATTCATATCCGCCGCGTGTGGTGCGGACGATCGGGTGATCGGCGACCGGCGCCTGCGTTGTTTGCATGAGCCCGAAAGATAAGGCAACAATAATGAGCGAACTTTTCGTTACCTATCAAAATGCTTTGAAGAATTTTGGCGAACCGCAGGGCGGATCATCGTTGCCGCCAGCTATCTTGGATGCCTACCGCGGTCGTATTCCGGATAGTTTTCTTGACTTTATGAGCCTTTATCCCGCTGGAAAATGGCTCCAGGGCTATTTCCAGTTCTGCAATCCGGAGGAGTATAAATCGGTCCTGGCGCTAATTCTTGGCGGCGATGAGGACCTGAAGCCGGAGCGAACGCATGTTCTCGGATTTTCGGCTTTCGGGGAGATAGTCGCCTGGAACGAAGATTATAAAACCATCAAAATCAATATGCTTTATGGACGCGTCAGCTGCTCGGAATTGTTTTCGCCCGAGCCTGATATGGACTCTAAAATCACGTTGGGCATCGTGATCGGCAATGTGAACGCAGAGTCCTACGACAATCCCGACGAGCAGGGAAAGCCGATGTTCAAACGTCTCCTCAGCGCACATGGCGAATTGGAGGTGGGGCAAATCTATGCGCCCAAACTCCACCCGGCTCTGGGCGGGCCGATCACTATCGACAACCTCCGCCCGGCAGGCGCACTCGCGGCGATGACGATTGCGGCCCAAGCAGCGCCCTTCACTCTTTACAACACCACCATACCTGCGGTCCCGGCGGTGCGCGACGTAGGTGCATAAAGGAGGTAAGTCGGAGTCCTATGGCTTGATTAACCTCCGACCGGCGCATCACCTCGCATCAGTCCGAGCGATTTCAGCTCCTCCCAAAGCTCGCGAGGGATATGTCTGTTCCGCGCCCGGTCGTTTGACGCCACTTGATCGATCGACTGGCCGCCTGGGATGACGGAAACGACAGCCGGATGGAAGAGTGGAAAGTTGAGAGCCGCGTCCGAGAGGGCGAGATTGTATTTCAGGCAGACGTGCTCGATACGCCGGACTTTGTCGAGGATGTGTGACGGGGCGTCGGAGTAATTATATTGCGCGCCGGCAATCGGGCCTGTCGCCAGTATGCCGGAATTATAGGGCCCGCCGAGCACGATGCCGATATTGCGGGCGACGCACATGGGAAGGAAGGATTCCAGCGCCTCCTGCTCGAGTAGAGTATAGCGTCCGGCAAGCAGAAACAGGTCGAAGTCGCCTCGCTCGGCAAGCGTCTGGCACATCTCCCACTCGTTTATTCCGCCACCGATGGCTTTCACCACTCCCTGGTCGCGCAGCGAGATCATGGCCTGATACCCACCGCTCATGAATTGTTCGACATATTGCTCGCAGACCGCCTGGGTGCCGTGATTGAAGACATCCAGATCGTGCACGAACAGAATATCGAAGCTGTCGAGCCCCGTGCGCTCGAACGAGGCTTCGAAAGATCGCATGACTCCATCGTAGCTGTAGTCGAAAACCTCTCGGCGATTGGGAGTGTCGAAGAATTTGCCGATGCCGGTCCGCTGTTCGGGTCGGCAGACTTTGAGGAGCCTGCCGACTTTGGTCGACACCACGAAGTCTCTGCGCTGTTTCGTTGCGAGGAACCGGCCAACCCGCCTCTCGGCGAGGCCAAGCCCGTAGAGCGGCGCGGTGTCGAAGTAGCGGATGCCGTGTTGCCAGGCCGCATCCAAGACTACTTCCGCCTCCTCATCGGTTATCGCCCGATAAAGATTGCCGAGCGGTGCGGTGCCGAACCCGAGTTCTGTAAAGGCCAGCCCGCCGTCGCCCCTGCGATCCCAATGTCGCGTCCTCATGTCAAGGCTCCGCATTCCATATTCGTTTGCTGCTCGTGCTCGACACTGCATTCTAACCAATAACGCTTCTGGGTGGAATCGAGCCTGAGAAACCTCGGTCTGCGATGGTCCCGGACAAGGGCGCCTCATCCAGCCGGATCCCGCAGAAGAGCGGTATATTCGGTGCATTCGCCGGTGAATGGCGCAACCAGCTGTCCGACTTAACGAAGCCCAAACCAGTGTTGTCGTATGACATGTTTGTTACATGGTTTGGAAGGTGGACCCAACGCGGTGAATGGCATCTGGACGCAATTTGGTGGCAACCTTTCCTTCGTGTCTCTGGCGATGTCGCTCTGGGCGCTCTTTTCGATCCAGTTTCAGCGTCGTTCCTTCACGCAGGAGAAGATCGCGTTCGGGATAATAGCCGGCGGCGCCTCCATCGGATCCATATTGCTCGCGATCGAGTTTCATCCCGGCATCTATATCGACCTCAGATTTTCGCCGCTTGCATTGGCCGGCATGTTCGGGGGGCCGATTGCGGCGGCTTTTGCCGCATCGCTGGCGATCGCCTTCCGTTTTGCCGTCGGCGGCACGGCGATGGTCGATGGGATTATTACCATTGCATTCGCGGCTGGCATCGGCGTGGCCGGCCATTTCTGGACCCGCAAGAGATCTCCTAGCTTCACCGACGTTGTTCTGCTCGGCGTTGCCCTTGGCGCCACTCTGGTTGCCGCAATGGCCTTGCTTCCCACCCTTGTGACCGCCCGCGTGCTGGCCGGAGTGGGGTTTCCGCTGACGGCCTTGAATTGTCTGGCAACCGTTCTGGGCGGCTTTGTCCTCCTGAAGACGCAACGATGGGAGCTCGAACGCAGCATTTTGGTGACGGCATTTTCGCAATCGCCGGACTATCTCTATGTGAAGGATCGGAACAGCCGCTTCATCACCGTCAATGAAAACATGACACGCCTCTTCCGTTTCAGAACGACGGCGGAGATGACCGGATTGTCGGATTTCAATCTGATGTCGCAGCCGCTCGCAGAAGAATTGTATCATCTCGAGCAGCAGGTGATGGAGACAGGGACGCCGCTGATCGACTCCACCGAGCGGATCGAAGGCCGTTTCCTGCTCGCTTCCAAAGTGCCGCTCAGGGACAAGCAGGGACGGATCATCGGCCTTGCAGGCGTGACGCGTGATGTGACCGAGCGCACAGCGCTGGAGCGGGAGCTGCGCGAAAGCAAGAACCTGCTGTCACATGCGATGGCGAACATGTCCGACGGCATCGCGATGTACGACAGCAAAGGCTTTCTTCTGTTTTGCAATGATCAGTATCGCGACGCCTTCCCGCTGTCCGGCGATGGCCGCGTGGTCGGCGCGCACATCAGCGACATCCTGCGCCGCGTCGTCGAAACCGGCGAGCGGCCGGCTATCGCAGAGGGTGATCCGGAAGAGTGGATCAAGGCTGCCAGTGCGACGCTGCACAGCAATAAGGATGAAGAGGTTCAGCTTCACAACGGCGACTGGCGCGGCATCCGCACACGGATTGCGGGAGACGGTACGGCGATGGCCGTCGTCTCGGACATTACGGCGACCAAGCAGGCGGAAATCGCGCTCAGGCTGTCGGCGGAGCAATTGAAGAATCTTGCCGAGACCGACGGGCTTACCGGCATCGTCAATCGCCGCGCTTTCGACGAAGCCTTCGCGCGTGAGACTGCGGGCAGCGCCAGGAAAAACACGCCTTTCAGCCTGTTGATGGTCGATATCGATCGCTTCAAAGCCTATAACGATACCTATGGCCATCCCGCCGGCGACCAATGCCTGCGCGTCGTCAGCAAGTGTCTGCGCCAGTCCGTCAGTCGGCCGGCGGACATCGTCGCGCGCTACGGCGGAGAGGAATTCGCCGTGTTCCTTCCCGATACCAGTGCCAAGGGGGCGATGATCGTCGCCGAACAATTCGCGCGACGCCTCGCCCAGGAGAATATCATTCATTCCGGCAGCGAATTCGGCCGGGTCACCGCCAGCATCGGCCTATCCTGCGCGACCGGCGCGACCCTGCGGACCAGCCCGAACCGGTTGCTGGCCGAGGCCGACGCCGCGCTCTATGAGGCCAAGACACACGGCCGCAACCGCATCCTGGCACATGCCCCCGAAAACGGGCATGCCATGAAGGAAACCGGTTAGACTCGAATCCCGACAAGGCTTCACTCTCTTGATAGGATTCTTCTATCGTGCCATCGCGCGCACGCCCTTGATGTTTATCGCAGTTCGACAATACAGGGCGCATGGACACAAAATTCATTGGGAAGAAATCGGCGGCAGCCGGCGGCTGGGGCGCTCTGAAAAGCTGCGGCAAGCAATTGCTGCAAAGCGGCATGCCCATTTCCGGGGCGCGGGCGATGCTGAAGGCGAACCAGCCGGATGGCTTCGATTGCCCGGGCTGCGCCTGGGGCGATCCGGAACACGGATCTTCGTTCGAATTTTGTGAAAACGGCGTGAAGGCCGTCGCCTGGGAGGCCACGGAAAAGCGGGCGACACCTGCCTTCTTCGCGGCAAGGACGGTCTCCGCGCTTCGCCAGCAGTCGGATTACGAGCTCGAGCTCAACGGCCGCCTGACGCATCCGATGCGCTACGATGCAGCAAGCGACCGTTACCTGCCGGTGGCGTGGGAGGATGCTTTCGCTGAAATCGGCAGCATCCTGCAGGGTCTCGATAATCCCGACCGGGCGGAGTTCTATACCTCCGGCCGCGCCAGCAACGAGGCTGCCTTCCTCTATCAGTTGTTCGTGCGGATCTACGGCACCAATAATTTTCCCGATTGCTCCAACATGTGCCACGAGGCGAGCGGCATCGGCATGCGTCAGGCGATCGGTGTCGGCAAGGGCACCGTGCTGCTTGAGGATTTCGAACAGGCCGACGCGATCTTCGTGATCGGGCAGAACCCCGGCACCAACCATCCCCGCATGCTCGGCGACCTGCGCCGGGCGGCGATGCGCGGAGCGCGGATCGTCGTCTTCAACCCGATCCGCGAGCGCGGCCTGGAGCGTTTCTCCGACCCGCAGGACAAGGCCGAGATGCTGCGTGGCGGCTCAACCGACATTGCCAGCCATTATCTCCAGCCGCAGCTCGGCGGCGACATGGCCGCGGTCAGAGGCATGGCGAAGGCGGTGCTGGCCGCCGAAGACGCGGCGGCCGCGGCCGGCCTATCCTCCGTTCTCGACCATGCCTTTCTTGCCGAACATTGCGCAGGTTTCGCCGAGTATCGGGCGGCGGTCGAGGCGACGAGCTGGGCTGAGATCGAAGATCAGTCGGGACTGAGCCGGGAGGAGATCGAACGGGCGGCCGATGTCTATATCAAGGCCGAACGGGTTATCTGCACCTGGGCGATGGGTGTCACCCAGCACCTGCATTCGGTGGCGACGATCCGCGAGATCGCCAACTTCATGTTCCTGCGCGGCAATATCGGAAGATCAGGCGCCGGTCTTTGCCCGGTGCGCGGTCATTCCAACGTTCAGGGCGACCGGACCGTCGGCATCAATGAAAAGCCGTCGGATGACTTCCTCGATGCGCTGGAGACGCATTTCCGCTTCACCGTTCCGCGCCAGCATGGCCACAATGTCCTTGCCGCGATCGGTGCGATGCTCGACGGCTCGGCCGAGGCCTTCATCGGGCTTGGCGGCAATTTTGCCCGCGCAACGCCCGACAGCTCGCTTGTCGAAAAAGCACTTCGGCGGCTGAAGCTGACGGTGCACATCGCGACCAAACCCAATCATTCGCATTTGATGCCGGGCGACGCGTCCTTCATTCTGCCCTGCCTCGGCCGCACCGAGATGGATCTGAACGCCGCCGGCAATTCCCAGCTCGTCAGCGTCGAGGATTCGATGAGCATGGTGCATGGTTCCGCCGGCATCAATCGTCCGGCATCGCCGCATCTCCTCTCTGAAGTCGAAATCATCGCCGGTATTGCGCAGGCGACGGTCGGCTCCGCCGTGGTCGACTGGGCGGAACTTGCCGACGACTACGACCGCATTCGCGATCATATCGAGGCGACGATTCCCGGTTTTGAAAACTACAATGTTCGCCTGCGCAAGCCGCGCGGCTTCCATCTGCGCAACGCGGCTGCCCATCGGGAGTGGGAGACGCCGGAAGGCAAGGCATCATTCTCCTGCCAGCCGCTTCCAGAGGAGACGGTGCACCAGCGTGCTCGAAGGGGCGAGGGCCATTTCGCCCTGCAGACGTTCCGGTCACACGACCAATACAATACGACGGTCTACGGCCTCGATGACCGATACCGGGGCGTTTATGGAGAGCGCCAGGTCATCTTCATTAATCCGGCCGACCTGAAGGCGATGAACGCCGAGGCCGGTGACCGCGTCGATGTGATCGGCGAGCATAGTGACGGCATCGAGCGCGTCGCGCCGGATTTCCGCTTCGTGCCCTATGATATCCCGCGGGGCAGCATTGCCGGTTATTATCCGGAACTGAACGTCATCGTGCCGCTTGGCAGCGCCGGCGAGGAAAGCGACACGCCGACCTCGAAATCGGTCATGGTGTCCTTCCGCAAGCGAGATGCCGCGTGAACGAAGAGGCTTCCGCCGCCGACCGGTTTCTTGCCCTTGTCGCTGCGGCGCAGGAGAGTGACGTCGCACTGACCCCTATACAAGCCGGTCTGCTCGTCGCTGCCGAGCTCGGGATAGCATCCGACAGCCGCTCCTTTGCGCGCATGCTGGGGATCGCGCATGCCCTCGTGTTGCGGGACCTCAGCGCCCTGGCGGAGCATGATGATAGGCTTCAGATCGTCAAGCGGGATCCGAGAACGATGCGAGTGCACTATAGGCTGGCAGCGCTCTGAAAGACGAAAACGCAAAGAGCGAAGCTGAAAGATTGCGATGCGCTGATGCGCGTTATCGGTGGCTTACGCGCTTTCTCGTCTCGGACGGATATTCGCCATAAGTGGTCTTGTAGACCGCGGAAAAGCGGCCGAAATGAAAGAAGCCCCATTTCAGGCAGATGGCCTTCATCGTCTCGGTGCACTCGGGATCGAGCAGATCCTGGCGCGCCGCGCGCAGACGAAGCGTCAGCAGGTAAGCGGCCGGGGACGTTCCCTTGAATGCGCGGAAACCGGTTTCGAGCGCTCTGCTGGAGACGCCGGCCGCTTCCGCCACCTTTGGCATGGTGATCGGCTGATCGATATTGGCCTGCATGAATTCGATCGCCCTGCGCACATGCCTCGGAGCAATCAGCGCCGGACCCTTTTCGAGGAAATGCGAGAGTCGGTGCGGCACCATGCGCACGACCAGATCGGCCAGCGCCTGTGTCATGTGCGCCATGGCGATCGGCGACTGCAGCAGGGGACCGTCGTCGCGCATGCCTGACATGATCGTTTCCGTAAGGTTGCCGATCGTCCGCCCGACCGGCGTCGACAGATCCAGTTCCGGCAACAGGTCGAGTGAACCGCTGAACGGCATTTCGAACGTCTGGCCGATCGTCTGGAGGATGACGGGCCAGTTGATCAGCAGCTCGTCGATGACATTGCCTTGCCCATGCATGAGGACGCTGTCGGGTTCGAAATTGTTGTAGAGAAGCAGTTTTCCTTGGCCGGCCTCCGCCTTGCGCGCTCCGTAGGTAACTCCCATGCCGCCGCGGCGCGGGACGACGAGCGACAGATACTCCGCCGTGCTGACGGTCGGCTCGATGTTGAATTGGAACTCCGCCTCATGGTAGCCGCTCAGTAGGACGGCGCTCCCCGCCACTGAAAAATCCAATCCCCATTGGAAGTCCTTGGCGCGGCCGACAGGCTCGGCATCAAACGAGCCAAAAGCGCCGCCGAGGGTTTCCACCATGTTGTCGAAGGACGAACCATGGAATCGGAAGGAGAATGGCTGGGCGCTGTTTTCCGTCATGCTGTTTCCCGCAATTTCATCTGACGCGCCGCCTCGGTCGCATGGGTCTCAGATGAAGTACGTCCCTCTTTTTGCCTGTGCGTCGCCAGCATCACCTCCACCTGAATCGTCAGGGCCTGATGGAGGGGATGATGAAAGGGGTTCGGCCGTATATTAACGAAAAAAGGGCCGGAGCGCAGCAAGCGGCAGCGAAGCTTGCCGATTTCAGCGTGATGGGGGTGTGGGTCTTGCTGGATGGGACAAGCCGATTCAGGTGGAACCCCAGCCTGACGGGGCCGGAAATTTCAACCTCTTAAAGGCTTTGTCGGAAGTTTTCATCTGTCGGTTTTTCCTGGCCGGTCGGCAGGAACTGACAGACCCGGCAGCGCTCGGCAAGGCCTTTGATCTGCTGCTCGGACGGTTGCCCGTTGATGAAACGATTAGCCAGCTTGCGCAGGTGGCACATTTCGATGCGCCATTCAGAAGTCGCCTGCCGAAGGTTCTAAAGTGGACCGCTCGAGATCGCCTTCGGCAGGCTGACAGGCAGTTGGCATACGCACGGGATGGGGTGCGTATGGATGTAAACCCTTCCATCGTTTGGGGTCATCGATGAAGGGGTTGGCTTGTAGACCGCGAACCATCATGGCCCCGGTCGGGGTCTACTTTAGTGTTCCGCGCCCATGGAGCAATTGTCAGGCGCCAATATTGTCGGCCAATCGGCTTTTCGTGACGCAGTATGGACTGGTCTTGCGCAAAACGTATAGGCGGGCGCTTCCTGCCCCCTCTTTCGTTGCCCTGGAAATAAAGCTCCACTCCGACTCGCCGGGTTCCGGAGAAGGCATAGAGCTCTGGTGTAACGACACTTCCTTTCTCAATGCCGGGGGAGTGTCCAGACAAGTGGCATGAGCCTTCTGGAAGCAGGCTTCGGAGGAGTCCGTTGGCAGGCAGCATCGGTACCGATGGCCTCGGCATCCGATGCGTCGATGAGCCTGACGGCCACCCGAAAGCTTTTGCCAGGCGCCTCCCGTACCGGCCGATGATGTCAAGGATCTGCTCCCGACGAGGCCGCATTCGTGATCTCTGAGGCAGCCGGCTTGCCGGTTGCGGGGCGTGGTGACGCGCCGACGCCGGTGCCGGCGGCTAGACCGAGAGAGCCGGCGTGCGCAGGTTCAGAGCGCGACCGAAAGGGCGCTTTCGCGTGGGGCAGCGACCTCCTGCGAGTTCACCATTGCACCGGCGAGCTGGCGGAAAGTGACAAGGCCCAAGGTTTCTCCCGACGCGGAAACCACCCTGGCATCATCGTTCAGCGTCGAAGCCAGCATTCGGACGGCCTCTTCCACCGTCGTGCCCGATGCGATCGTCAAGCCGCCTGGCGCCGCGGCAGAGTGCAGAGGTGTCATGACGGCTTCGACATGAACGACCCGACCTCGGTTCACCTCCTTGACGAAGTTGGCAATGTAATCGTCGGCCGGGCGCAGCACGATGTCCTGGCTGGTGCCCTGCTGGATGACTTCGCCGTCGCGCAGGATCGCGATCTGGTCGCCCAGGCGCAGAGCTTCGTCGAGGTCGTGGGTAATGAAGACGATGGTTTTCTTGATCTCCTTCTGAATGTCGAGGAGGACCGTCTGCATATCGGTCCGGATCAAGGGGTCGAGGGCCGAATAGGCTTCGTCCATCAACAGAACCGGGGCATCGTTGGAGAGCGCCCGCGCCAGGCCGACACGCTGCTGCATGCCGCCGGAAAGCTGGTTGGGATATCTCTGCTCGAAACCTTTCAAGCCGACCCGCTCCAGCCAGCGCATGGCGACGTCGATGGCTTTCGCGCGCTCCATGCCCTGCACTTCAAGGCCGAAAATCGTGTTGTCGAGAACGTTCCGGTGCGGCAGAAGCGCAAACTTCTGAAACACCATGGCCGTCTGCTGCCGGCGGAACGTCCGCAATTCGGTCTCGTTCATCTTCACGACATCGACGCCGTCGACCAGCACTTCGCCGGCGGTTGGATCGATGAGCCGGTTGATGTGCCGGATGAGCGTCGACTTGCCCGATCCGGAAAGGCCCATGATAACCTGGATGCGGCCGGAGGGAATCTCGATATTGATATCCCTCAAGCCGAGCACGTGCCCGTGCTTTTCGTTGAGCTCGGCCTTCGTCAGGCCTTTCTGAACCGCTGCGACATACGCAGCGGGGTTGGGACCGAAGATCTTGTAGAGATTGCGGATCTTGATGCCGCCGAAACGTTGCTCAACCATGGACGGTCTCCCGATGCTTCTGGAGCCTTGTGCCGTATGCCTGGCTGACCCGGTCAAAGATGATGGCGATGCCGACGATGGCAAGCCCGTTGAAAATACCCAGTGTGAAGTACTGGTTGGCGATGGCTTTGAGCACCGGCTGACCAAGGCCCTGGACGCCGATCATCGAAGCGATAACCACCATGGCGAGCGCCATCATGATCGTCTGGTTGATGCCGGCCATGATGGTGGGAAGCGCCAGCGGCAGCTGCACCTTGAAGAGCTTCTGCGACCGGGAGGTGCCGAAGGCATCTGCAGCTTCCAGCACATCCTTGTCGACGAGCCGGATGCCGAGATCGGTCAGGCGGATCATCGGCGGAATGGCATAGATGACGACGGCGATCAGGCCGGGCACCTTGCCGATACCCAAGAGCATGACGACGGGTATGAGATAGACGAAGCTCGGCATCGTCTGCATGACATCGAGGATCGGATTGACGACCCGCTGCAGCCGGTCGGAGCGGGCCATCAGGATGCCGATCGGAATGCCGATGGCGATGGAAAGGACGGTACAGACGAAGATCATCGAGACCGTCCGCATCGTATCGTCCCACATGTCGAAATAGCCGATCAGCATCAGCGTCACCAGACAGCCGAGCACGATCTTCAAGCTGCGGCTTGCAAACCAGGCAATGACGAGGATGATCAAGGTGATGATCGGCCATGGCGTCTGTGTCATGAAGCGCTCGGCGGCGATGAGGAAATGCTGCAGCGGGACGAAGAGGCTTTCGATGCCGTCGCCGTAGCTGCGGGTAAATCCGCGAAAGCCGTCATCGATCGCTTTCTTCAGATTGCGAAGCGCGTCATCGTTCATGTGTGGGAATTTATAAAACCATTCCATCTCGGTTCCCCTTTCGTCAAAGAGCCGTGGCAGTCTTTTTGCTTTTGTCGGCGTGTGAGAAGCGGTGCGCTTTTGGCGCACCGCAATTTTGGCTTAGAGAGCAGCTTCGATCTTCGTGGCCGCCTCGGGCGAGACCCATTTGGTCCAGACGTCCTTGTTTTCTTTCAGGAAGTGCTTGGCACCGTCTTCACCGGTCGCCTGGTTGTCGGTCATCCACGACATCAGCTTGTTGACCGTTTCGTTGGACCAGGAACGTTTCGCTAGATAGTCCATGACTTCGGGGCCGGCCTTCTCCGAGAAGGGCTTGGCGACCAGGGTCACGATCTTGTCGACCGGCCATGCATTCGGCTTCGGATCAGGGCAATCGGCGACGGTGTTGCAACGCTTCCATTCGGCAGCGTCGTTCGGCACGCCGGCTTCGAGCTTCACCATCTCATACTTGCCGAGTAGAGCCGTCGGAGCCCAGTAATAACCGACCCAGCCTTCCTTGCGCTCGTAGGCTTTGGAGATCGAACCATCGAGCCCGGCAGC
Source organism: Rhizobium aethiopicum (assembly GCF_900094625.1). Taxonomy (GTDB): domain Bacteria; phylum Pseudomonadota; class Alphaproteobacteria; order Rhizobiales; family Rhizobiaceae; genus Rhizobium; species Rhizobium aethiopicum. Next base: position 439,740 of record NZ_FMAJ01000005.1, read on the forward strand.
CGAACCGGTATCGACGAGGGTAAAGCCCGCCTTCTCAGCCTCAAACGCCTTGAAGAGCTGCGTGGTCACCACGGTGCCGCCCCAGCCCTGTGGCCCGTTGAAGATGGCGCCTTTCTTCGGATCTTCGGGATCGGGGAAGAGTTCCGGATGCTTCAGCACGTCGCCAATGGTCTTGATGTCGGGATGGGCGTCGGCAAGATATTTCGGAATCCACCAGCCCTGGACGCCGCCGTCGGGCAGCGGCGAGCCGACCTGAACGATGCGGCCTTCATCCGTTCCCTTCTTGACGACGTCGGGCAGCAAGTCGATCCATGCTTCGGGCGCGATATCAGGCTGTCCCTTTTCGGCCATGGAGGTGATCGTCGGAACAGTGTCGCCGACGGTGATATCGGCGCTGCAACCGTAACCTTCGTTCAGGATGAACTTGTCCAGGTTCGAGAGAACTTCGGCGCTCTGCCAGTTCATGCTGGCGATGGTGACGCTGCCGCATTCGGCGGCGCCGGCGAAAGACGCGCCGCCGATTAGGCCGAACGTCAAACATGTCGATGCGAGTAGTTTCTTCATTCTCGTTCCCTCTATTTAGCGGCAGATGTGGCCAGGCGGGGTGCCGCAGTACCCGCCCTCGACGGTCGTCAGGAAGCGTCTCCCATACTCACCGATTTCTTGAATGCCGCCGATAATCCATGGGCGACAGAAATATCGAATCCTGCGGCGCGCATGCCTTCGATGGCCGCCGCGGTGGTGCCGCGATAGTCGAGAAAGGTTTGAACGACGTCGTCGGGACATTCGTCGCGGCGCTCCAGCAGCCGGCCGGCGCCTGATATCACCGTATTGACCGCACGCCGTGCTAGCTCGGCCGGCAGGCCGCGGGCGACGGCGTCGCGCATCATCGCTGCAGCAAGCAGCGCCGGAAATGCCGGCCCGGAGCCGGTAAGACCTGTGAGATAATCGATGTCGCTTTCCCGTGCGACTTCGTCCTCAGATCCGCAGGTCTCCAAGATCGCGCGGACGACGGCCCGATCATCTCTGGTAATGCTGCTCGCGCCGATCCAGGGCGTATAGGATTTTGCCACTTCGGCAGCGGCATTCGGCAGGGCGCGGACCACACGGCTAGTCTTGTGGCGCTCGGAAAGGGCGCTCAAACGAATTCCGGCCATGACTGAGATGACGAGCTTGCCGGAGGCGTCGACGGCGAGCCAACGCCAATCGTCGGGGCGGATGGAGAGAAGGATAACATCCGAGCGGCCGGCAAGCTCCTGATTGTCCTTGGTCCAGAAGGAATCCGGGAAACGAAGTGGCTGGTCACCGCGATGGGAGAGGCAGAGATTTTGGGGATCGACCAGGCCGGAATCGAGGATCGAGCCGGCAATGGCTCCACCGAGCCAGCCGCCACCGCCAATAATACCGATCCTCAAGGAAACGCTCATCTCGGTTTCCTCAGCCGGGCCTATAGCCATGCCGTGCGAAGAAGCGGTCGAGCTCCCTCTGCTGCGGCACTTCGCCCGTGTAGATCGCGATATATTCGGGAATCCGTTTCATGCGGACGGCAAGTTCCTCCTTCGACTGCATGGAGATATAGCCGATCTGAACGAGATAAGTTGTCCGCGCTCTGACATCCGATGTCGTTTCTGGTAACCCGAACCGCATAAACATGCGCTTGAGCGCCTCCAACCGGATCTGATCGGCCTGCTGGACCTCGGCCAGAAGCTCGTCCGACTGCAGGGCCCAACTGCGCACTGCAAACTCGAACTTGGCGTCGAAGAGATCGGTGTTCAGCCAGCAATCGAAGACGTTGAGCATCGCTTCGGCCAGCGATTCCGCATAAGCTTCCGATTGCTTGACGATATTGCCAGTGTTTTTCTCACGCCATCGCGCCACCAGCGCACTCAGGAGCTCCTCCCGATCCTTGAAGAACCAGTAGAAGCTCGTTCGCGAAAGATTGAGCTTCTTTGCGAGCGGCAGAATTTTCACTGAATCCACGCCGGATTCCAGCAGTGACTGGTAGGCTGCTTCCAGCCATCCCTCCTGCGATCCGCGCCAACCGGTGTCGTTTAGAGCCTGGTCCATGCATTCTCTCCTACCAAATTCCGCGGCCTCATACAATAAAAATGTACAGTTGTGTCGAAAATAACGACCTCATTGTTTTCAAGATTGACACATGTGTACATTGTGCTTAGCGTCTGCTCCGATGTTTTAATCCGGAACCACGGCCCATGTCGAACGATCCTCTTCTTCAGCCCTACCAGCTCAAGCATCTGACGCTGCGTAACCGTATCATCGTAACCTCGCACGAGCCGGCCTATCCCGAGGACGGCATGCCGAAGGAGAAGTATCGGGCCTATACCGTGGAGCGGGCAAAGGGTGGTGTGGCCTTGACGATGACGGCAGGGTCCGCCGCGGTTTCCCGGGACAGCCCGCCCGTCTTCAACAACCTGCTCGCCTATAAGGACGAAATCGTTCCCTGGGTCAGGGAAATGACTGATGCAGTGCATGAGGAGGGTGCGGCGATCATGATCCAGCTTACCCATCTCGGCCGGCGCACGCGCTGGGACAAGGGCGACTGGCTGCCGGTCGTCGCCCCGTCGCATCATCGCGAGGCTTCGCATCGCGCCTTCCCGAAGAAGCTGGAAGATTGGGATATCGAGCGCATCATCAAGGATTTCGCCGATGCGGCCGAACGGATGAAGGCGGGCGGTATGGATGGCATCGAGCTGGAGGCCTACGGCCACCTGATCGACCAGTTCGCGTCTCCGCTCACCAATGAGCTTGAAGGCCCCTATGGCGGCGCGCTCGAGAACCGCTTGCGCTTCTGTTTCGACGTGTTCAGGGCGATCCGCGAAAGAGTGGGAAACGAATTTATCCTCGGTGTGCGCTACACCGCCGACGAGTGTCTGCCCGGCGGCAATGGGCAGGCCGAAGGCATAGAAATTTCGAAGCGGCTGCGTGATAGCGGGCTTATCGACTATCTGAACGTCATCCGCGGCCATATCGACACTGACGCCGGATTGACCGACGTGATCCCGATCCAGGGCATGGCGAACTCACCGCACCTGGACTTTGCCGGTGAGATCCGCGCCGCCACCCAATTTCCGACCTTTCATGCGGCGAAGATTCCCGACGTCGCCACCGCGCGCCACGCGATCGCTTCCGGCAAGGTCGATATGGTCGGCATGACCCGCGCCCACATGACCGACCCGCACATCGTCCGCAAAATCATTGAAAGGCGGGAGGAGGATATCCGCCCCTGTGTCGGCGCGAACTATTGTCTCGACCGGATCTACCAGGGTGGCGCGGCCTATTGCATCCACAACGCCGCCACCGGCCGCGAACTGACCATGCCGCATATATTGGCGAAGGCCGGTCACAGGAAGAAGGTCGTTATTGTCGGCGCCGGCCCCGCGGGGCTGGAGGCGGCGCGCGTTGCGGGAGAGCGCGGCCACGAGGTGGTCGTTCTCGAGGCGGCGAACAACCCGGGCGGCCAGATCCGCCTCACTGCCCAAAGCGAACGCCGCAGGGAAATGATCAGCATCATCGACTGGCGCATGAGCCAATGTGAGAAATACGATGTCACCTTCCACTTCAACACCTGGGCGGAAACCGACACAATCGAGGCCGAAAATCCTGACGTCGTCATCATCGCCACCGGCGGCCTGCCGCACACCGAGGTGCTCACCAGCGGCAACGAGCTGGTGGTCTCATCATGGGACATCATCTCCGGCGATGTGAAACCCGGTTCCAACGTGCTGATCTTCGACGATGCCGGCGATCATGCCGGCCTTCAGGCGGCGGAATTTCTCGCCAAGGCAGGCGCCAAGGTCGAGATCATGACCCCCGACCGCTCCTTCGCGCCCGAAGTCATGGCCATGAACCTGGTGCCCTATATGCGCTCACTCCAGAAGCACGACGTGACCTTCACCGTCACCTATCGTCTGGAAGCCGTCGAGAAAAGCGGCAATCAGCTTGTCGCCCATGTCGGCAGCGATTACGGCGGAATTGCCCGGCAACACAGCTACGATCAGATCGTCGTCAATCACGGGACCATCCCGCTCGACGAACTCTATTTCGAGCTGAAGCCCAAATCCAGCAATCTCGGTGAGATGTCGCATGACCAGCTTCTCGCGGGGGAACCCCAGTCGGTCGTTCGCAATTCCGAGGGCAAATTCCAGCTGTTCAGGATCGGCGACGCTGTCGCTGCCCGCAACACGCATGCCGCCATCTATGACGGCCTGCGCATCGCGAAGGATATATGATGGCAAGAAAGGAGCCCGCCGGCCCCGATCGTCTCGGGAGGAGATGACATGAGTTTACGCAGGGAGAGCCTGCAACTTTTTTTGGATGCGGCGTCTGTTGCTTTCGACGATTTCGCGAAAGTCCCGGAGGCCCGGCGTTCGATCCGGCATTTTTATGCGGCGCTGGAGCAGCCGGGGGCCGCGCGTGCCGGAGACGGAAGCCGTCTGCCGGTATGCGCTCACCTTGATATGGCGCTTGCCGTCGGTAGCGCCTATTATCCTTCGCTGGTGCGCTTGATCGAGGCGTTCAAAGGCATCGAGCCGATGCTTGAATGGCGTCGGCGCACCAAGTATGACCACTCGGCCAGCGACAATTTCGTCGATGGGCATGCCAATGCGATGATCATCGGCCCGGGCGGATTGGAGGAGCGGAGCGACCTCTGGTTCGGCGTGACGTTGATGGCGCCGCATGTGCGCTATCCGGATCATGATCATGCGCCCGAGGAAGTCTATCTCGTACTGTCCGAGGGGGAGTTCAAGCAGGGGGAGGGGGACTGGTTTTCGCCGGGCATCGGCGGATCTTTCTATAATATCCCAGGGATCAGACATGCCATGAGGTCGGTCGATACGCCGCTCTTCGCCTTCTGGGCGTTGCTAGCCGAGCGGCCGCATCAATAGCGCGCGACGCGCAGAAAAGCGCTCGGTAAGGGCCACCATTCGGAATACAAAGGGGATTTGAAAATGAAGATTCTCGTGCCCGTCAAGCGGGTTGTTGACTACAATGTGAAGATCCGGGTGAAGCCGGATGGTTCCGGTGTCGAGCTTGCCAATGTGAAGATGTCGATGAACCCGTTCGACGAGATCTCGGTGGAAGAGGCGCTGCGGCTGAAGGAAGCCGGCAAGGCGGAAGAAGTGGTGGTGGTGTCGATCGGCCCTGCCAAGGCCGAGGAGACGCTGAGGACGGCGCTCGCCATGGGCGCCGACCGGGCGATCCTGGTCGAGACCGACGACGCCGTCGAGCCGCTCGCCGTCGCCAAGATCCTGAAAGCGGTGGCCGACGCCGAACAGCCGGGGCTTGTGATCACCGGCAAGCAGGCGATCGACGACGATTCGAACCAGACCGGCCAGATGCTGGCGGCGCTGTTGGGCACCGCCCAGGCGACCTTCGCCTCGAAGATCGAGATCGGTGACGGCAAAGCGACCGTGACCCGCGAGGTGGACGGCGGCCTGCAGACGATCGAGGTCAAGCTGCCGGCGGTCGTCACCACCGATCTGCGCCTCAACGAACCGCGCTATGCCTCGCTGCCGAACATCATGAAGGCGAAGAAGAAGCCGCTCGACAAGAAGGCTCCCGCCGATTTCGGCGTCGACACGACGCCGCGGCTGAAGGTGCTGAAGACCGAAGAGCCATCCGGCCGCAAGGCCGGCGTCAAGGTCAAGTCGGTCGCCGAACTCGTCGACAAGCTGAAGAACGAAGCCGGCGTGCTGTAACGGCCTGGAACAGGAGCAACTATCATGACCATTCTTCTTCTGGCCGACCATGACGGCAATCATCTTTCCGACCAGACCGCCAAGGCGCTGACGGCGGCAAGCCAGATCGGCTCTGACATTCACATCCTCGTTGCCGGCAAGGCAGCCAGGGCTGCGGCCGAACAGGCGGCCAGACTCTCCGGCGTCGCCAAGGTGCTGCTCGCCGAAAGCGACGAGCTCGCCAACCATCTCGCCGAGCCGCTGGCCGACCTGATCGTCTCGCTCGCCGGTTCCTACGACACGATCGTCTCGGCCGCCACCTCGGCCGGCAAGACCGTGCTGCCGCGGGTGGCCGCCCTGCTCGATGTCGCCCAGGTCTCGGAGATCATCGAGGTCGTCAGCCCCGATACCTTCAAGCGGCCGATCTATGCCGGTAATGCCATCCAGACGGTGCAGGCCAGCGATGCCAAGAAGGTCATCACCGTGCGCACCGCCTCCTTCGCCTCCGCCGCGGAAGGCGGCTCTGCCTCTGTCGAGGCAATCCCGGCTGTCTCCGATCCGGGTCTGTCGCGTTTCGTCTCCGATGCGCTGTCGGCCTCGGAACGTCCGGAGCTGACCTCGGCCAAGGTCATCATCTCCGGCGGCCGGGCGCTCGGCTCGGCCGAGAAGTTCAAGGAAGTCATCCTGCCGGTTGCCGACAAGCTCGGGGCTGCCGTCGGCGCCAGCCGTGCCGCTGTCGATGCCGGTTATGCGCCGAACGACTGGCAGGTCGGCCAGACCGGCAAGGTGGTGGCGCCCGATCTCTATATCGCCTGCGGCATCTCCGGCGCCATCCAGCATCTCGCCGGCATGAAGGATTCGAAGGTCATCGTCGCCATCAACAAGGACGAGGAG
>NZ_FMAJ01000046.1 GCF_900094625.1 Rhizobium aethiopicum
GACGGCCTTTCGCTTCTTCACCGTTTACGGTCCGTGGGGCCGGCCCGATATGGCGCTGTTCAAATTCACCAAGAACATGCTCGAAGGCCAGCCGATCGAGATCTACGGCGAAGGCAATATGAGCCGTGACTTCACCTATATCGACGATCTCATCGAAGCGATCGTCAGGTTGTCGGCGATTGCGCCCGGTGAAGGAAATCGTCTCGATGACGCTGCGGTCGAAACGCTGTCGCGCCAGGCCCCTTTTCGCGTCGTCAATATCGGCGGCGGCCAGCCGGTGAGCCTGATGGATTTCGTCGAAACAGTGGAAAAGGCGCTGGGCCGTCCTGCCATCCGCAAGATGCTGGCGATGCAGAAGGGCGACGTGCCGCGCACATTCGCCGCCCCCGATCTGCTCGTGGCATTGACGGGATACAAGCCGGCGACGACATTGGATGTCGGCGTCCAGGCCTTCGTCGAGTGGTATCTCGACGTGCGGGGAGAACTGAATGCCTGAAGCGTGTCGGTTTAGCGGAGAAGCGTGACCGCTCCCACAACACCGGCCGCCTTCGAAAATACATAGTCGATAGCAACGGTCAGGCTCTGCGAATAGGCCTTGAGCTGATGGCGCCTACCCTCGACGGGAGCCAGGCCGCGTAAAGCATGAGGGGCGCTCGGCCGCATGAAACCGGCGCGTGTCGTCAAGGGAATTTCAGGCGAATGGCCGGTGGCGGAAGTGTACATCAGGTCGCGGGCGAGGCTCGCGGGCCCGATGGCGAAGGCCGGACCGGCAGCCGTGGTTATGCTCATGGTCAAGGCGATGGCGGCGAGAGTTTTCTGCATGTCGACGTCCCCGTTTTCGGATCGGCGGCGGGCTTACCTTTCGCCCGTTTCCAAGCGATCGACGCGTCTGTCCACGCTTCGGCCGCCTTCATGGGAACACTCTACATGTCGGTATTTGCAGGGCTTTTAAGCAGATCGTTCAAATTTTACGAAACGTGATCTTCTCTGGGACAGTCTCACAGGATGCGATCCAGCTTCTTGTTGATATGCAAGTTCGGCATCAATCCCGCGCTTTGGGCAGCATGATAGGATTCTCGCGCCGCATCGAACGAGATCGACCACATGATGGCGCTCAACAGGAACGCGATAATATAGATCTGGATACGCATCGAATTGGCGATACGGAAAGAGCAAGGCAGTTTTGTGTCGAAAAATGAGCGCATAACGAGAAAAAACGGAGAGCCTTTCGCGCCGCGCCGACCGAGGCCGGACACATTAGTGTCGTCAAATTCAGCGATAGTGCCTTGCTACTGTTAGCAGCCACCCCAAGAGCATGAGAGGCCCGTTCGCTGCGGGCCTCTTTGCTTTTTGGCTCTTAGCCCGCTGAAAGCCCGCACGACGGTCTCGAGAGCGGCTTTTGGCTCATTCCAGCAAGTCATCCTGATGAGGAGCAGGCCTTCCGAAGTAGCATCACAACAGTTATCAAATCATTCGATTGACTTATTTTGGCGATGGTCGTATAAGGTTGTCATGCCCCAGGAACGTGACAACCCAAATCCACCAGCTTCCGCCCGCGCCGAGATCGCGCGCCAGAAAATGCTGACCGCTGCGCTCGACGTCTTCGGCCGTTACGGTTTCGACGGCGCCTCGACCCGCCAGCTGACTGAAGCTGCCGGCGTCAACCTGCAGGCGATCCCCTATTATTTCGGCAGCAAGGAAGGTCTCTACATCGCCACCGCCGAATATCTGATGATGCAGATCGACGCGCATGTCAGCGGCATGCGGGCCCGCATCGGGGCGCACCTCATGGCGCTCGACGCGGCCGGCGAACCGCTCGGAGAGACGCAGGCGCGCGTCTTCCTGACCGAAATTCTCCAGACCATGGTGACGCTCTTCGTCGCCAAGGAATCCGAACCGTGGGCCCGGTTCCTAATCCGCGAGCAGATGGAGCCGACCGAGGCCTTCAAGCGCGTTTATCAAGGGATCATGCGGCCGATGATCGAAATGGGCCGGCGCCTGGTCGGCGCCATTCTGGCTGAGGACCCGGCCTCCGAACATGTGCGCCTGCGAACCTTCAATCTCGTCGGCAGCATCCTCATCTTCCGCTTTGCCCACGCCGCGGTGCTCGCCCAGATGGAATGGGACACCTTCGGTCCGGAGCAGGTGGAAATCCTGCGGCGCCTGGCCGCAGAGCTGGCCGACGTCATCGGTGCGCCGAAAGGAGGCGCAGCATGAAACGCATCATTCCCGTCGCCGTCATTCTCCTCCTTGCAGCGGGTGCGGCCGCCTGGCGGTATGACCTGCCCGCGCGGCTCGGCTGGCTGCCGGAAGCCCGCCGCGAATTCGTCCTTTACGGCAATGTCGATATTCGCCAGGTCTCGCTCGGCTTTCGCGTCAGCGGCCGCCTCTCTGAACTCAGAGTCGACGAGGGCGATGTCGTCAAGAGCGGGACGGTCCTGGCGAAGCTCGACGCCGCGCCCTATGAGTTCGCCGTCCGCTCCGGCGAGGCCAATGCCGCTGCTCTTCGGGCAACGCTCGACAAGCTGAAGGCCGGCCCTCGGCCGACCGAGATCGCCCAGGCGCGCGCCGCTTATGACGAAAGCCTCGCAGACCTGCAGAATGCCAACCTCGCCTATGAGCGCGCCCGCCAGCTTCGCCCGCAGGGCACGATTTCCGAAGCGAACCTCGACCAGGCGACTGCCGCAAAGGCGATGGCCGCCGCCCGCTCAGCTTCCGCCAACGAGGCGCTGAAACTGCTGCAGGAGGGCTCGAGGGCCGAGGATATTGCCGCCGCCGACGCGCAGGTGAAAGCCGCGGAGGCAACGCTCGCCTCTGCCCGCACCTCGCTTGAAGACACCGAGCTGCGTGCGGCGAATGACGGCGTCATCCTCTCCCGTGTGCGGGAAACCGGCGCGATCGTCTCGCCGGCCGATTCCGTATTCGTCTTATCCCTGACCGAGCCCGTCTGGGTGCGAAGCTATGTCGCCGAGCCCGATCTCGGCCGCATCCACCCCGGCATGAAGGTCTCCGTCGCCTCCGATACGGCGCCCGACAAACCCTATGAAGGCCGGATCGGCTTCATCTCGCCGGTCGCCGAATTCACCCCGAAATCGGTGGAGACGCCGGAGCTCAGAACCGACCTCGTCTATCGCCTGAGGATCGTCATCGACAGGCCCGGCCCGGATCTGCGCCAGGGCATGCCGGTCACGGTGCGGCTCTCCGGGCCGGCGGCAGGCCGACAATGAGAGCGCCCGCGCCGGACCGGGACGACAGGCCGCTCGTTCGGATCGACGCTGTCAGCAAACGCTTCGGCGACGCGCCTCCGGCTCTCGATGCCATCTCCGGCGTGATCGGCGGCGGTGCGATCACCGGCCTCGTCGGCCCGGACGGCGCCGGCAAGACGACCCTGATCCGGCTGATGACCGGTCTGATGCTGCCGGACAATGGGACGATGGAGGTTCTGGGCTTCGACACCAGGAAGAATGCCGCCGGCATTCAGGCGGCGATCGGCTATATGCCACAGCGTTTCGGCCTCTATGAGGACCTCTCCGTGCAGGAAAACCTCGATCTCTACGCCGATCTGCGCGGCTTGCCGAAGAGCGAACGCGCCGGCGCCTTCGACGAATTGCTCACCTTCACCGACCTCAAGCGTTTCACCGGCCGGCTGGCGGGAAAACTTTCCGGCGGCATGAAGCAAAAGCTCGGCCTTGCCTGCGCGCTTTTGAAGAAGCCGCGCCTGCTGCTGCTCGACGAACCGGGCGTCGGCGTCGATCCGATCTCGCGCCGCGACCTCTGGAAAATGGTCGAGAACCTGACGAAGGAAGGCATCGGCGTTCTCTGGTCGACCGCCTATCTGGACGAAGCCGAAGCCTGCGACCACGTGCTGCTGCTGAACCAAGGCAAACTGCTCTTCTCGGGCAAGCCGGAGGAGATGACCGAGCGTGTCAACGACCGCGTTTTCCGGGTCTCCGACGTCACCGGCCGCCGCCGGCAAGTTCTCGCCGAGCTGCTGCAGGCCGATGGCGTCATCGACGGCGTGATCCAGGGTGAGGCGATCCGCCTCGTCGCGGCAAAGGATAAGACACCAGATATCGGCAAGGCCGGTGACGCCGCCGCGCTTTCCCCTGCCCCGCCCCGTTTCGAGGATGCCTTTGTCGATATGCTGGGCGGCGGCCCCGGCGGCCGCTCCAGGCTTGCCGAGGCGCAAGAACCGCTGGAGGCTGAGGGTGACCGCCCGGTGATAGAGGCCAGGGGCCTGACCAAGCGCTTCGGCGATTTCACCGCCGCCGACGACATCAGCTTCGAAATCCGCCGCGGCGAGATCTTCGGCCTGCTCGGCCCGAACGGCGCCGGCAAGTCCACCACTTTCAAGATGCTCTGCGGCCTGTTGAAGCCGACCGGCGGCGAAGGCCGCGTCGCCGGTTTCGACCTGCGCCGCGATGCGGCCGAAGCCCGCAACCAGCTCGGTTACATGGCGCAGAAGTTCTCGCTCTATGGCGACCTCACAATCATGCAAAACCTCGAATTCTTCGCCGGCGTCTATGGCCTTCGCGGCCCGCATAGGCGCAAGCGCATCGAGTTGATGGCCGATATCTTCGATTTCGCCCGCCATGCCAACGAGGCCGCCAAGGACCTGCCGCTCGGTCTCAAGCAGCGCCTTGCGCTTGCCTGCGCCGTCATGCACGAGCCGCGCGCCCTCTTCCTGGACGAACCGACGTCAGGTGTCGATCCGATCACCCGGCGCGAATTCTGGACGCATATCAATGCACTGGTGGAAAAAGGCGTCACCGTGCTCGTCACCACCCATTTCATGGATGAGGCGGAATATTGCGACCGCATATCGCTGATCTATCGCGGCCGCTCGATCGCGCTCGGCTCTCCCGATGAATTGAAGGCCCGCGTCGTGACCAATGAGCAGCCGGACCCGACGATGGAGGATGCCTTCATCGCGCTGGTGCAGCAATCGGAAGCGGAGGATGCCGCATGAGCACCTCGTCCGGCCGGCTCAGGCGTTTGTTTGCCCTTGTGCGCAAGGAAAGCTTCCAGGCGGTCCGCGATCCGAGCAGCATCCTCATCGCCTTCGTGCTGCCGCTGATCCTGCTCTTTCTCTTTGGCTACGGCGTCTCGCTCGATACCAGCCGCACCCGCATCGGCCTGGTGACTGAGGAGATGACGCCGTTGACACAGGATCTGTCGGCGAGTTTCCAGGCCTCGCGCTATTTCGATGTGGCGATCGGGCGTGACCGGCGCCTGTTCGAGGAAGATCTCGTGATCGGTAAGGTACGCGGGATCGTCGTCGTCCCGGCGGAGTTCACCACGCGCTATATCGCCGGGAACCGTCCCGCTATCCAGGTGATCGTCGACGGCTCCGATCCGAACACGGCGAATTTCGTACAGAATTATGCGCAGGGCGCCGTCGCCAACTGGGAGCAGCAGAGGCAGGCGGATGTCGCCTCCCGCAGTCCCGCCATCGCGGTCGAGCAGCGCTTCTGGTTCAACCCGGAACTCACCAGCCGCAATTTCCTCGTGCCGGGCTCCATCGCCATCGTCATGACGCTTGTGGGCACCCTCCTCACCTCGCTCGTCGTAGCCCGTGAGTGGGAGCGCGGCACGATGGAGGCGATGATGGCGACGCCGGTGACGGCGGTCGAACTGCTCGCCGGCAAGATCCTGCCCTATTTCCTGCTCGGCCTCACCTCGATGACGCTGTGCGTGCTGCTCGCGGTCTTTCTGTTCGGCGTGCCGTTTCGCGGCTCGGTCGCGGCACTCTACGCCTTGTCAGCCGCCTTCCTGATCCCGGCGCTCGGCCAGGGCCTGCTGATCTCGACGGCGACGAAAAACCAGTTCCTCGCCTCGCAACTGGCGCTGATCACTGCCTTCCTGCCGGCCTTCCTGCTGTCGGGCTTCCTGTTCGAAATCAATTCCATGCCCGCGGTCATCCAGTGGATCACCTTCATCGTGCCGGCGCGTTACCTCATCCCGAGCCTCCAGACAGTGTTCCTCGCCGGCGACATCTGGGCGATGTTCGTCAAGACAATCGCCGTGATGCTGACGATCGGCGGCATCATGTTCGTGCTGGCCGCGCGCAGCACCAGAAAGAGGATCGGCTGAGATGGGATGGACAAGGCTTTACGCCCTCATCGTCAAGGAATTGCTCGCGGTGCTGCGCGACCCCAAGGGCCGCGCGATCCTGATCGGCCCGCCGATCGTTCAGCTCCTCGTCTTCTCCTATGCCGCCACATTGGAAGTGCGCAATGTCGACGTCATGATCCTCAACCGCGACAGCGGCCATTGGGGCCAAGAGCTGATCGAGCGCATCGACGGTTCGCCGACCTTTCGCGACATCGAGTTCGCCACCAGCCAGGCGCAGGTCCAGGCGGCAATCGACAATCAGACCGTGATCGCTGCCGTCGAGATCGGCCCCAATTTCTCGCGCAACATCGAGGCGGGAACCGCGGCCGACTTGCAGGTCGTGCTCGACGGCCGCCGCTCCAACGCCTCGCAAATCGTCGCGGGCTACCTCTCGCAGATCGGCGCTGCCCTTGCAGCCGAGACCCCGGCAGGCAAGCGAACGGGCGCCGAAATGGTTTCGACGGTGCCCCGCAACTGGTTCAACCCGAACCTCACCTATCAATGGTTCATGGTGCCGAACCTGATCGCCAGCATCGCGCTTCTGATCGGCCTCATCGTCACGGCCTTGTCGATCGCCCGCGAGCGCGAGCTCGGCACCTTCGACCAGCTGATGGTCTCACCGCTGCGCATGCACGAGATCCTGATCGGCAAGCTGATCCCGCCGATGATGATCGGCCTCTTCCACATCACCGTCTATATCCTCGCCGCCGTCTTCCTCTTCGAGGTGCCGCTGCGCGGCTCGCTCTTCCTGCTTTACGGAAGCGCGGTCTTCTATCTCGGCTCGGTCGCCGGCCTCGGCCTCTTCATTTCGGCGCTGTCGATGACGCAGCAGCAGGCAATCCTCGGCGCCTTCCTGTTCATGGTCCCGGCCATGCTGCTGTCGGGCTTCGCCACACCGATCGAGAATATGCCAGCTTGGCTGCAGCCGATAACGCTCATCAACCCGCTGCGCTATTTCCTGGTGATCGTCAAAGACGTTTTCCTCAAGGATATCCCTTTCAGCGAAGTCGTGAACCAGACGATCCCGCTGGCGCTGATCGCCACGGTCACCCTCAGTGCCGCCGCCTGGCTCTTCCGCCGGCGCCTGGAATAATCTCACACCCACACACGCTTCAGCCGCCTCACAGAATGTGAACCGGCCTTCCAAAGCGTGACTCTTTGCTGCGGGAACCTCGATTTGGTGACCTCGTTAGTCGAGTGCAACCCCAGCAAAGGAGAAGCAAAATGTACAAGATCCTACTTGTCTCCAGCGCCCTTGCGCTGTCGTCGCTTGCCACCAATGCGCTTGCAGATGGCGCCGTAACCGGTGCGGCCGGCGGCGCCATTACCGGCGCAATTGTCGGAGGCCCCGTGGGTGCCGCAGTGGGCGGCATCGCCGGCGGTGTTGCCGGTGCCGCTATTGACCCGCCGCCGCGCGAGGTCGTCACCTATGTCGAACAGCAGCCGGCCCCGACCTCCCGCGTGGTAGTCGAGCAACCGATCGTCGTCGGCAAGCCGCTTCCGGCCGATGTCGTCGTCACACCCGTGCCCGACAACCCGAAATATGCCTATACCGTCATCAACGACCGCCGTGTGATCGTTGAACCGCGCACCCATCGTGTCGTGCAGGTGATTGAATAATCAAACCGCCGAGACCGCATGCTGCGGCTCGGCTACCTCCGGCCCCGCTTCAGCGGGGCCTTTTTTCGCATTTGCACCGAAGACCAATCGGCGCACGTAGGACGGCAAACCGCCGCCTGAACGGCGGCTTCCATACCCCAGGCGGAAATCACACCTTCAGCTCGCGCCGCTCGCGTTCCGTCACCATGGCAAGATCGAGCACCTTCTGCAGGTTGGCGGCGTGACGGAAATTCGGATCTGGCTGAATGCCGCTTGCCACCGCTTCGGCGAAGCGTTGGTAATTGGTCGGCACCGGCGGCACCTCGATCTCCTTCCAGGTGGCGGTCTCGGCATCATCGCCGAGGCAGCCACGCAGTTCGGACCCTCCCGGGCGATGGATCACTTCGAGGCTGCCCCTTTCGCCGTAGATGCGCAGCTTCAGCTCGTTCAGATGGCCGGTCGCCCAACGGCTGGCATGGACGACGCCGAGCGCGCCATTGGCGAAGTCGACCGACATGGTGAAGCTGTCATTGGCGTCGAGCATATATTCGCCGATCTGGCCGCCCGGCGCCTTGTTGAAGGTCTTCAGCCGCGCAAAGACGTGGTCGATGTCAGTGGCGGCGCCATAGGCGGCGAAATCGAGAATGTGAATGCCGACGTCGCCAAGCACGCCATTAGAGCCGTGGCCGGTGGAAAGCCGCCACAGCCAGGTCGATTCCGTCCGCCAATCGCCCCAGGCGCGCGAGACGAGCCAGCTCTGGAGATAGGAGGCTTCGACGTGCTTGATCGTCCCCAGCTCACCGGCCAGCACCATTTCACGGGCGCGCTGCAGCGGCGCAACATTGCGGTAGGTGAGGTTCACCATGTTGATGACGCCGGCCTTTTCGGCTGCCTCCGTCATCTCCAGCGCCTTCGCATAGTTTTCCGCCAGCGGTTTCTCGCAGAGCACATGCTTGCCGGCGGCAATCAGCGCCAGCGTCGTCGGGTGATGGACGCGGTCGGGCGTGATGTTGGTCGCCGCATCGAATTCACCCCAGGCGATCGCCTCCTCCAGAGAGAGGAACCGCTTCTCGATGTCGAACTTGTCGGCGAAGGCGGAAAGCCGGTCGGGATCGGTATCGACCGCGCCGACCACCGTCACGCCGTCGATTTTGCTGAAGTGGGTGAGCTGGTTTTTCGCCATCACGCCCGTGCCAAGAACGAGTAGTCGCATAAATGCTCCTCAGCGGTAACCGGCTTCGCCGGCCTGGTGCAGTCTCGGGCCGCGTTCGACGATCGGCTCCAGTGCCTTCTCTACCGGCACATTCGGAGCGTCGGTGATACCAGTCAACGCGCCCTCAGGGTTATAGGCCCACTTGACGCCGTTGATCAGCACCTTCTGGATAGTTGCGTCGTGATAGGTCGGGTAGGTCTCGTGGCCGGGACGGAAATAGAAGATGTTGCCGGCGCCGCGGCGCCAGGTCATGCCGGAACGGAACACTTCCCCGCCCTGGAACCAGGAGATGAACACCGTTTCCAGCGGCTCCGGCACCGAGAACTGCTCGCCATACATTTCCTCGTTCTCGAGCTCGAAATGTTCGCCGATGCCGGCGGCGATCGGATGGCGCTGGTTGATCGTCCACAGCCGCTCGCGCTCGCCCGCCTCGCGCCATTTCAGCGCGCACGGTGTGCCCATCAGCCGCTTGAAGATCTTGGAGAAATGGCCGGAATGCAGCACGAGAAGACCCATGCCCTCCCAGACGCGCTTGGCGACGCGTTCGACGACGGCATCGGATACCGCGCCGTGATCCTTGTGGCCCCACCAGGTCAGCACATCGGTTTGGGCAAGACGGGCCTCGCTCAGCCCATGTTCCGGCTCCTGCAGCGTCGCCGTCGTCGCCGAGATGCCGGGATCGCTATTCAGCGCATTG
>NZ_FMAJ01000008.1 GCF_900094625.1 Rhizobium aethiopicum
AACTTCGCTCAAAGTTGGCTGGGGCGCATTATCGCTCGCAAGCCTATCAAACTCGCGGCAGTTGCCTTGGCAAACAAAATGGCAAGGATCATTTGGGCGGTGATGACGCGCGAGGAGACTTATCGACCGGCATAAGTATCTATCGCCAGGATCAGCCGAATCCTGACGGTGGTGGTGCAACGGCGCTGAATGGAAAGATGACGCGACAGTTGTTAGACGAGATCGGAACACCCAGTAGACTTGTAGGCGCTTCGAGCGCGAGAGCTTGTTATGGACCCGATCCGCGAATCTCATCTGGGCCGGCGGCCAAGTATGCCGCCTTTATGTAGGCCGGACACATGCAAGCCGCCGACTTTCGCGCATCACTCAAAAAAGCCTCTTGCATCACGGGAGCCATCCACACATGCAAGTCTCAACCGGCGAGGCGATGGTCGCCCAGTTCTCCGCTCCGGCATCGTGCCCGGCGAAGAGAGCATTCTTGCGATTGAGGGCTATCGGTCGGATGGTTCTCTCGACGCGTTGTTGTCGATCTCGATGCGACCGTCGGTCAGGAAGAGCTTCAGGCCATCCCAGTATTTGGCGATGTAGGCCAAGGCTTCGCCGAGCGGGGACTTGGTCGCGACACGGGCGCGGTGATGGACGAGCCAGGTCTGCATGTCGGCGATCAGTGGCGCTGAACTTTCCTGTCGCCCGGCAAGACGGGCCAGCGGATCAAGACCTCGCAGCTCGGCTTCGATCCGATAGAGTTCACCGATCCGTTTGACGCCATCCTCGGCAATCGGTGCTATTCCGTTGCGGGTGATCTCTACCAGCTTACGACGGGCGTGTGCCCAACAATAGGCAAGTCGAATGTCGGGACCGACCCCGTCTGGCGCGATCAGCCTGTTGTATCCGGCATAGCCGTCGACTTGCAGGATGCCGGAGAAGCCCTGCAATATCCGCTCGGCATGAACGCCTCCGCGACCGGGGGCGTAGGTGAAGGCGACACCTGGTGGAGCACCGCCGCCCCAAGGATGATCATCCCGCGCAAGAGCCCAGAAGTATCCGGTCTTGGTCTTGCGGGAGCCGGGATCGAGGACCGGCGCACGGGTCTCGTCCATGAACAGCTTGGTCGAGCGCTTCAGGTTGGCGATCAGCGCATCGAAGACGGGACGCAGCTCAAAGGCTGCCCGGCCGACCCAGTCGGCGAGCGTGGATCGGTCGAGATCGATGCCCTGGCGGCTCATGATCTGGGCTTGTCGATAGAGCGGAAGGTGATCGGCATATTTGGAGACCAGCACATGGGCGACGGTCGCTTCCGTTGGCAGCCCTGCCTGGATTAACCGTGCCGGAGCCGGAGCCTGAACGACGCCATCGGTGCAGGCACGGCACGCATATCTGGGACGGCGCGTAACAATGACGCGGAACTGCGCCGGGACCACATCCAACCGCTCGGAGACATCCTCGCCGATGCGATGCAGGCAACCACCGCAGGCGCAGACCAGGCTTTCCGGCTCGATCACCTCCTCCACTCGGGGAAGATGCTTTGGAAGAGAGCCGCGATTCGTCGCGCGTGGCTTGTTAATTCTGTTCCGGCCGGGAGCCTCCGCCTCGTCCTCGGCATGGATCGCGGCCATAGCCGTTTCCAGGTCTTCCAGTACCAGATCGAACTGGTCGGGATCAGCCTTCTCGGATTTGCGCCCGAAGGCTGCCTGCTTGAAGGCGGCGACCAGCCTCTCAAGCCGTTCGATCCGCTCATCCTTGCGGGCAATCTGGGCGTCTTTGCCTACTTCGCGTGCCTGGGCTGCGAGCAGCATCGCCTTCAGGGCGGCAACATCATCGGGAAGATCGGCGGCATCCAGCATGGGCGGAAGCTACCAAATCCCGGCCCGTTTTGCCCTTGGAATCTGCCTGCCGAGTCATCGTGCCGCAGCTACTCGACGGTTTCCGGCGTTCTCGTTTTGACGGCATGAACCCGCCGCCAATCGAGGCCCGCAAACAAGGCTTCGAACTGAGCGTGGGTCAGCGTCATCAGTCCATCCTTGATGCCGGGCCAGGTGAAGCTTTGCTCTTCCAGCCTCTTGTAGGCCAGCACAATCCCGCTGCCATCCCAGTAGATCAGCTTCAGCCGATCTGCCTTGCGAGACCGGAACACGAACACCGTTCCGGTGAACGGGTCCTTGTGCAGCTCGTTCTTCACCAGCGCCGCCAATCCATCATGACCTTTGCGGAAGTCTACTGGTTTGGTCGCCACCATGACCCGCACGCGGTTCGATGGAAAGATCATGTCGCCGCCGCCAAGGCACGCGCGATGGCGGCGATCCGGGCGGCAGACGCCCCTTCCTCAAGACGGATCGTGACCGGACCCACGACAATCTCTGCACGGGAGACTGCTTTGGCAGTCGGCGGCTCCGGCGCGGGTATTTCAACAACCATGGCCGCGAATTCGACCGCATCCTCCGGCGCAGGTAAAATCAGCTTGCCCTGCCGCGCCAGCGTGCGCCAGGACGACAGATGGTTAGCCTTCAGCCCGTGGCGCTCCGCCACTTCATTCACCGTCACGCCCGGACGCAAACTCTCCGACACGATCCGCGCCTTGACCTCGTTAGGCCAGTCGCGAAGCGCCTGGCGTCGGCTCCGCCGTGTCGTGAGAACCTCCAACGTAGTCTCCATGGAGAATCTCCTTGTCGCTCGTCCATGGAACGTCGATCACAGATCACGGCAGGCAAGACAACGTGGGGGCCGAACACCGGTTACCGATAACCGTAGCGGACACGGGTCTCACAGATCTCACGGATACGACGTTCCAGACCGGCCTGATCGGCACGACGAGAGGTGTAGTGGTAGGTTGACCGATCGAAGTTCAGCGCCCCACAGGCACGCCGGATCGAGATCGCCCAATCCCGGCACATGCCCTTCACCATCTCTCGCTTGCGAGCAGGCCTTAGAGCTTTCGGCGAATGACGTCCTGCAGCATCTCACGGTCGAGCGTCAGGTCCGCGACAATCTTCTTCAGCCGCGAATTCTCATCCTCGAGCTGCTTCAGCTTCTTCATCTCCGGCGGCAACATGCCGGCGTATTTTTTCTTCCAGTTGAAATAGGTCGCCTGGCTGATCCCCGCCTTCCGGCAGATCTCTGCGACCGGAACACCCTCATCACCCTGCTTCAGAATGAACGCCTTCTGTGCGTCCGAAAACTGCGATGCCTTCATCGTCTTCCGTTCCTTTCCCAGCCAGGAAAACCCACCGGAAAACTCTAACCAAAACCGGTCCAGTTTGAAGGGTTCAGATCACCTCGCCATCCCACACCGTCTTCATCACGGGACTACGATTGAAGGCGACGAAGCAAGGACTTAAGCCATACAGAATAAGGCTGTGCCAGCCACCACTTTAAAGGCACCCTCCCATGGTGACGGCGAACTGTCTCGATCGCCTCTTCATAGTGGAGCCGCCGCTGAGTCGTGGTTTTCGTTTCGGAATGCACCCGGTTTACAGCTACCACTTCGCCAAGGAATACGGGAGAGCCAACGGTTTTGTGTAATCGCCACCATAAATCGTAGTCCATGGTCATCGTCAAGCTCGGATCAAGGCCGCCTACGAGCTGCCACGCGCTTCTACGTATAAGTGTGCCAGGCTGAGATATTATGCACCGAGTAGCTAACCGACTCTCGTTGAACGGTTCAACCCATACCTTGCTGAACGCCCCGATCTTGTCTAAGTAATTCAAGCATTGACCGTAGACCATGGGGGCAGTTGGATTGGCTTCGGCGAAGCTAACTAAACGGGAAAGCGATCCAGGTAGAAACCAGTCGTCGCTATTTAGCCAACAAACGAATTTTCCACGTCCTCGTTCAATGCCTTCGTTTATAGCCGCCGCTTGTCCATCGTCCTTATGACTCCTGAAACCAGCAAGGCGATGTCTCCATTGAGCTATAATGTCTAGCGATTCGTCAGTAGATCCACCGTCAAGTACGAACACCTCCACCGGTATCTCCTGCTCGAAAATAGATGTAAGCGCCTTGTCAAGGAATCGACCTTGGTTGAAAGAGGGAACCGCGACAGTGACTACCCGATCTTCCAGATCACCCCCCATATCGATCTAGAAAATCAGCATAGGCGAGAGCAATTCCCTCACGCAGGTCCGTTTTCGCCTCCCAGCCCATCTCCCGCATCTTGCTTACGTCAAGTAATTTGCGCGGTGTGCCATCCGGCTTAGAAGAGTCTAAGATAATCTGTCCAGCAAACCCGACGACCTCCTTCACTGTTTCGGCTAGTTCCCGTATCGTCACGTCGCGACCCGTGCCTATATTGAACAGCCCATCCCGAATTTGCTCATTTTCCATAAGAAAGACGCAGGCATCGGCCATATCATCGACATAAAGAAACTCGCGCATGGGACGACCGGAACCCCAGACACTGTACGTCCTGTCGCCCCGCAACTTAGATTCATGTGCCTTTCGGATCAGCGCGGGCAAAACGTGGCTGTTCTCTAGGTCGTAGTTGTCATTGGGGCCAAATAGATTAGTGGGCATGGCTGAAACATAGCTTGTGCCATACTGTCGATTAAAGCTTTCGCAAAGCTTCAGTCCCGCGATTTTGGCGATGGCGTAGGGCTCATTCGTCGCCTCCAACGCACCCGTCAAGAGATCCACTTCGCGAATGGGTTGACGGCAGTCTCGTGGATAGATGCAGCTCGAGCCCAGAAACAGCATTCTGTTCACCCCGGCTCGAGCGGCAGCTTTGGTGATGTTCGATGCAATTATCAAGTTGTCATAGATGAAATCGGCCCGATATGTGTTGTTTGCATGAATACCCCCAACCTTAGCAGCCGCCATGAATACATAGTCTGGTTTTTCAAACGCCATGAATTCGTCGACGGCAATCTGCCGCCTAAGATCAAGTTCTTCGCTTGAGCGACCTATTAAATTCGAGTAGCCACGTTCCTTGAGCTTCCGTACGATGGCCGATCCGACCATTCCACGGTCGCCGGCAACGTAAATCTTGGCGTCTCTGTTCATCGCTTACTCGTGGTAGTTGAAGGTGTTGAAACCATGCTTCTTTACCATTTCATCGCGCTCTGCAGATTTCAGGTCCTCCCGCATCATCTCAGACACGAGTTCTTCAAAAGAAATGCGCGGAACCCAACCCAGCTTCTCGCGAGCCTTACTCGCATCACCTAACAGCGTTTCAACCTCCGCAGGGCGAAAATAGCGAGGATCGACGGACACGATACAATTGCCATTTTCGTCGAACCCCCGCTCGGAGATTCCCTCGCCTCTCCACGCTACGTTCAATCCAATTTCGGCAGCGGCAGCGTTCACAAAATCCCTGACGCTATACTGCACGCCAGTCGCGATCACGAAATCTTCGGGCTGATCTTGCTGCAACATCAGCCACTGCATTTCAACGTAGTCCTTAGCGTGCCCCCAGTCCCGCTTAGCATCAAGATTTCCCAGATAGAGACAATCCTGAAGCCCGAGTTTAATCCGCGCCAACGCCCGAGTGATCTTTCGCGTAACAAAGGTCTCCCCACGCACCGGACTCTCATGGTTGAAGAGTATACCATTACACGCGTACATCCCGTATGACTCGCGGTAATTGACGGTAATCCAGTAAGCATAAAGTTTAGCCACTGCATACGGCGAACGAGGATAGAAAGGTGTTGTCTCTCGCTGAGGGATCTCCTGTACCAGGCCGTACAACTCAGACGTACTCGCTTGATAAAACCGCGTCTTCTTTTCAAGTCCCAGAATTCGGATAGCCTCCAGTATCCGGAGCGCTCCCAGCCCGTCCGAGTTGGCAGTATATTCCGGTTCTTCGAATGAGACTGCTACGTGTGATTGTGCGGCGAGGTTATAGATCTCGTCCGGCTGAACCTGCTGAATTATTCGAACGAGGCTCGAGGAGTCGGTAAGGTCCCCATGGTGAAGGACAAATTTACGACCAGCTTCGTGTGGGTCAACATAAAGATGATCAATTCGATCAGTATTGAACAACGAAGTTCTGCGCTTAACGCCGTGAACCTCATACCCCTTACCGAGAAGCAACTCGGCCAAATATGATCCGTCCTGGCCGGTTACGCCGGTAATAAGAGCTTTCTTCACGCTACCTCTCCGCTATCTACAAGTGGCTTGAGACGCGCTATCTGTGCCCTCACCATTCGTGCCACCATTTCTTCAAAACTCACCGTTGGGTGCCACCCAAGCACCTCCCTAGCTCTTGAGGCATCGGCCAAAACATGACCTGGCTCCAGCGGCCTTACCAAAACAGGATCGCTTAATACACATTCCCGCCAATCGCAACCCACACTATGATACGCTACTTCGCACAACTCGGTCAAAGTATGTATTTTACCGGTTCCGATTGTAAAATCGAGCGCTTGATCCTGCTGCAAGATCAGCCACATGGCGCGAACAAAATCGGGCGCATATCCCCAATCCCGTGCTACCGCCAGGTTTCCCAGCGCTAGCTTTCCAACCTCAACAATGGGCCTCCCTCGCTCGTTGCGATGAGGCGAATTTTTGATTCCTAGAGCGGCACAGGCAGCTCCGTACGCTACTTTCTGAGTGAGAAAGTGTAGTGGTCGACGCTCGCTCTCATGATTGAAGAGTATCCCGCACGCTATATATAGATCATAACTATCTCGGTAAATTGCGGCCATATGATGCGCGTAAACTTTTGCCGCAGCGTAAGGATTAACAGGAGTGAAGGAGGTAATTTCATCTTGTCGATGAGATTCGGACAAGCGCCCAAACATTTCCGACGACGAGGCATGATAAACACGTGCTGATGGTTTGTGGTGGCGAACTGCTTCAAAAAGTCTAGTTGCCGCAAGACCGTTGACCAGCAGGGTTTCCGGTGCCCGGGCCCAAGATTCGCCAGGCCGTGATTGAGATGCTAGGTTGTAGATCTCATCGGGCTGCGCGTCCTGGACTGCATTCGCGATGTCGACACCTTCAATTAAATCGCCAAAAAGTAAGTGCACTCTCCCCGCGAGGTGGGTTGCGCAATTCGGTCTATACCAACTCTCTTGGCGAGCGAATCCAAAGACCTCGTATCCCTTCTCAAGCAATAGCTCGGCTAGGTATGAACCGTCTTGGCCGGTGATGCCGGTGATGAGCGCTCTCTTCATTGGCACATATCTTCGGAAGAGGGATATTCTGTCATAGGTACCTCATCGAAAGCGCTGCCGCAAAGTGGCCGAGTTTGCCCACATTCGGCGAGCTAATTTCCCCATTAATGGTGACCTGCTTTCAACCACACCAAAGAGGGTGCGGCTGACGTAGGCTGTCTTCTTACGGTCCATGCCGATCCGCGCCATTTGGCCGACAAAGTGGGCCAGTGCTGCGAGCTTGTAGGCGTGTGGCGCTATTCGACGAAATGCACTGCCGCCGCGCCACGCTTCATAGCAACGGTAAGACCACAGACCAAGAAAATAACTGAAGCTGACATAGCCGCCATGGCGCTCGCAGATTTCAAACACTTCTTCAAAAATTTTCCCCCGCATCGCTAAAGTCTTAGCGTCCTCGTGCAACCGAGACTGCGCCAGCTTTTCAATCGTATGATGTAGGATCGCCCCGGACGTCGCCATACGCAGCCAGTATTCGTAGTCCATCGCAGTTTGCAGCGATAGGTCAAATGGCCCGATTCTTTCGACGACACGGCGCCTCCAAAAGGCCGCGGGTTGGCAAACGCAGCAATCGTGCATTAAGCGCTCAAACGTGTATTCAGCGGTTGCGTAACTGCCTGTAACAACGCCGTTAACATCAATGTAGTCCGCGTTTCCATAGACCATATCGCACTCGGGATGGTCATTGAAATATCGGACTGCGCACGCGACAGCGCCCGGCAGCAGGATGTCATCCGAATTCAGATAAGCGAGGACGTCGCCGTCGAGTATCTCCATTCCCTTATTGATCGCATCAGCCTGGCCCTTGTCCGGCTCGGAGATCCACCGAATGCGATCCCCATACTCTCTTAGAATTTCCACAGTGTTGTCTGTCGAAGCCCCGTCCATTACCAGCAGTTCGATATTTCCATAGCATTGGCTGAGCACACTATCGATTGACTGCCGAATAAAATGCGCATGATTTCGGGTCGGCATTACAATGCTGACAAGAGGTTTCTTCTCAGAGTACTTGATCGGATTGTAGGCGACGCGATCGAGGGCCTTTCGCAACTCTTGCGCCGGCTTAGACCAAGTATAATCCAAAACGCGTGATTTTGCCTTCTCCGAAAGAATATCACGTAATCCAGGCTCGGCCGTTATACGCTGCATTAACCCCGCCATGGCGTGTATATCCTTTGGATCGCAGGACAGTACGGCGTCTCCGCCAACCTCGGGTAAGGATGTCGTGTTGCTACAAAGAACGGGTGTTCCGTGGTGAAATGCCTCAAGCAGCGGCATGCCGAAGCCCTCGAAAAGTGAGAAATAAACAAGCGCCGTCGCACGACTGAAGAGTGCCGCAACTTGACGGTGCGGCACAAATCCAAGATGGACGATAGGAAGGTCTTCGAAATCCTTTAGAATTCCATCCAAATCCTCTGGATTCCCGGATAACACCAACCCGGTGCCAGAAGGAAGATGCGGAGATGCGAGTTTGAACGCCTCAAACAGGCGACGATGGTTCTTATGGGGCCAAAGGTTGGCTGGCATGTAAAAGTATCGCTGAAACGCTGCGGCGGCGGCCGGCAGGTCGGAAACGCTCGCGGCCTCGCGGAGCTCTTCCGGCAGGGCCGCTGGCATCAGAAATACGTCGTCTGTCAATGTCCAGCCGTTACCTATTATTGTTTGCCGCGAATGTTCCGTCATTGTGGCAATCGCCCCGCCGCACGAAAGCGCGTAAGCGAAGGCCCGACGACGAACGGCAAGGACCTGTTTTGAAAAAAATTCTGGAAAGAATTCGTGCTGAATATCAGGGATCACGAAGATCTGTCGCGTAAATGGAAAATTAGGATGCTGTTCCTGAGGGTAGGTTCGAATAACGGCTTCGACACCGATACTTTCACAGTGACGGGTCATCTCGGCGTAGAAGTCGACGGGATGATCGCCTAACGGAACGTATTCAACGTTGGCTGCATCGACCGACAAAGGCGGCTTACCCGGTCGATGAAACATCACGACCCTGTCCTTAGGAAAGAGCCGTGCCAACTCTCTTAGCACACCCTGTACCCAAGGCACAATTCCTCCAGACACGCCCGCGATTAATGGGTAGAGATCAACCGCGATCGTCAGCGGCTTTAGATCAAAAGTATCGCCGTTGCTTTCCATTAATGAAGGCGGCGCGTCCTCAGGCAACGGATTTCCCGACGAGTCAACGTTTAGTTGTCGCATATCCTTTTGAACCTCCCGCCATAATTGGACCAGCGCGGCAGACGTATCGCGGCTGAAAGCAGCTGACGATTTGGTCATGTACGAATCCATACTGTCGAGCCAGTAACAGAGGGCGCCAGGGGTCATCTCTTGGCCGCTGTGGCGCTCTGCCAAAAGTCGGAGTTCCTCCGCGCGACGGAAGCCGCCATTGGAGGTGAGTGTTTCTTCCCACTCCCGCGATGCCGCAAGCTGAGCATCAATTACCGACGGCTGCGAATGGGCGCCAAGCCGGAGCCAAAGATCCCAATCAAAACTCCAACGCAAGCTAGCATCGAGGAAACCAACCTCATTCAGAACCTGGCGGTTTATGAAAGCCGCCGGTTGAAGTATATAATCCAAGCCCTCGATCAGGGCGCGACGGTCGTAGCGAACAGAGCTGCTATTGAATGCTGCTTTTTCGACGCCCCTCTCGTCAACTCGGATGCCGTTTCCGAACCAGAAACTCGCACAGGGATCGTTCGAAAATGCATCTGCTACTGTTCGAAAGGCTCCTGGTAAATAGAAGTCGTCGGCGTTAAGCCACGCGATAATATCGCCGCTAGATCTCCTTATACCCTTGTTTATCGCGTCTGCCGCCCCGTTGTCTCTTTCGCTTACAAAGCTGGTTAGCCACTTTTCGTTTTGTCGAATTATATCGATCGTCTGGTCTGTTGACCCACCGTCGATAATGATATGCTCACAATTTGCCCAGTTCTGAGCACGAATCGAGTCAATGCAATCCTGCAAAAACCGTCCCTGATTTAGTGAGGGCGTTATAATAGAGATCTTTGGAAGTGTTAATGATGACATTTCAGTATTTATGTCTTGGTTACGCCTTGGAGATCGTGGATCATCTTGGTGAGCGTGTGGATTTGTTGAAGCCGGGCCTCTCTATCTGCATCAATAACTCTTATGTGCTCTGAAAGCCTTCCTATTTCGTCGTTCTGTGAAAGAAGCGCTTGGACAAACCGCCCGCTGGGCGTCTCCAATTTCTCCGCCGCCGTCTGCTCGGCCGTGATTGAAATTGATTCACGACTCACGACCAAAAACATATCGTATTGGTAGAATATAGGCCGTTCAAACCGGATATGTTGGGCGCCTAGCTGCTCAAATAGCTTGGAGACAGATTCCTTGGTGAAGAGATAAAGGTGTTCGTTGGATTTGAACTGTTCGAGAAAGGGGGCATTCGTCTCCAATAGCGTCTTATAGCTCATCTGCTCCTTAAACTCCGGGGTCTGTATAAGGAGAATTCCGCCGGGACTGAGGAGATCAAGCGCGAAGCGCATAGTCCCTACCGGATCGGGCAAATGTTCCAGGACGTCCATCAAGGCGATGACGTCGAATTTGCGGTCACCAAAGTCGACCGATTCCACCGGCCCTACAAAAACCGGGATTTCGAAAGCCGTCTTCGCAAAGTCAACGACCCACGGACTCATCTCGATGCCAACAGCGTCATAGCCCGATTGTCGAAGAAGCGCAACGTAGCTACCGTGGGAGCACCCCAACTCAAGGACCGCCGACGGCGGTGCCTTGTACTTCAACAGTGTTCTCAACCAATGTAGATTTCGGTCGAGGAGATCTTTGCGAGCTCGCTCGAAAATATTGGGGAAGCCAAGGTCTTTGCTTTGATGCTCAAGCCAGTACTGTTTCCCGTAAAAGGCCCCGTCGTCGTCGTCGACTTTCAATTCGTCGTCAGACAAGCCAACCATGGATATCAACGTGCCACATTCGGCGCACAGCATATACTCATCGCTGAATGGTTTCGTTCTATGACTTCCACACCAGCAAAGCCGATTTCCCATCAACTCACCCTCTTAACCGCGAAAACCGCGCCCGTGCAGTCGGTCCAGTCCACCTCCATCTCCAGCAAACCTTCGAATATCTTCCGAAAAGCACTTGGAAACATTGGATTCGAGGCAAGGATCGGATGAATAACATCCCCGAACTCGCCCCCCATCTTTTTCTGCACGTGCCAAAGACTATCCATCAGAACCCAAATGCCGCTGTTAAACCGAGGAAGAATTGGAATGTGCTCCTCAACAACGAGACCGGCGCGGTTGAAAGCGTCGACCCATGCATGAACGCGAAGGGGGTTTGCAAGATGGTGATATGCCATAAAATCAGATTGGAGTTTTTTCGCTGCCCGTTCGAACCCTGCCTCTGAAACCATTGCCGGGAGAATTGACCACTCAACGAATCGATTTGTAACAACGCTGCAGGAAAGAGTTCCACCTGGCTTTAGGCACCTTGCAATCTCGCCCAGAACACCGTCGATATTGTCCATGTGCTCTAGGGAGCAGTTCGCGAACGCGCTGTCAAAGCTCGCGTCAGGTTCAGGTACCCGATCCGCAGCGGCCGCATGAACCCTACAATAAACGCCGCTTGCTCGGGCGCTGACGGCGATGGAGGTATCCATGTCTACACCGACTACATTATCTGCCTCTGGCCATATCAACTTGAAATATCTGCCATCACCGCAGCCAACGTCCAGAATACGACCGTGAATGCTGTGATGCTTATAAGCGGCATATTCCCAAGCTCGCCAGTGGCTTAATGGCGGAATAAACGGGTATAATTCCGCAACAGCGTCGTACCCCTCAAGTACTTCTGCACTATCGAGAATTCTTGTCGAGACATCAGCCTGCATTATCTGCTCCAAACGCGTATTTAAAGTCTCCCGGGAGGTCAGCGATTCCGTGGTGAGTTAGTGGAGCAGCCTCACGCGCGGAACGCCAGCCGATAGCGAGCAGACCCGCCTTAGGCAAGTGGCAGAGGCGTACAATACGCGAGAAGATTTGCTCATGGCTCAGTTCGCCCATACTTTTGTAGGTGTCGGGATCGATCGTAGCGAGGCCCATCTCAAACGTGTATTCGCCCAGCTCTAACTTGAGTTCCACCTTTTGGCGGCAGCGGATTAGCGTCCCTGCCGGCAGGTGATCGGGAGTGGAAGTAGAATACTCTAAGGACCCTTTTCCATGTACGTTTACCCCACGTTCATTTTGCAAGACAATACCCGCAAGAGGAACGGATATCGGCTGTTTCGTCAGGAACTCGTAATAGAATGTCGCTTCGTCACCCTGAGCGAAACTCATACAACGCCTACCGGTGCTATCGCAGACAGCGTACCTTAGACACTTTGCCCACCCATTGCCAATTTGCGTTAGTTTCGTTGCGTCCGAAAAGCTGGCATCATCGGGCCAACACTCCGTCCCTGTCGATGTAAGCCCCACAATCGTCGCCGTGACATCCCGGGGCGTCGAGGTGGCCGCTACTTGGTTTGACTGGTGAAGCTGATAGTACCGTTTAGCCGCCTCAGTCGATTCCCCAATAAAGCTCACTTTTCCCCGATCCAGCAAGATCGCGCGATCACAAAACTGCTCAATATCCGTCATCGCATGGGAGACTAGCAGGATTGCTGCGCCTGAAGCGCGAATCTGGTCTAATCTTGCATAGCACTTCTGGCGGAAAAACACGTCGCCGACGGCGAGCGCCTCATCGATGATGATGATCGAGGCATCAATGTGGGCTTGCACTGCGAACGCCAGTCGTACGAACATACCGCTTGAGTACGTTTTCACTGGTTGGTCGATGAAATCGCCTATGTCGGCGAAGGCCACAATCTCCTCATAGCGAGCGTCGATTTGTTCTCGGCTTAGGCCAAGGATCCTCGCGTTCAGGAGAACGTTCTCCTTGCCACTAAATTCTGGGTTGAACCCACTGCCTAATTCAAGAAGTGCAGCGACACGCCCTATTACATTCACCCTCCCTGAGGTGGGGGCAAGCGTACCGGCGAGGATCTGAAGTAGTGTGCTCTTACCACTTCCATTGCGCCCGATAATTCCGACCGTCTCGCCCGGTGCGACCTCGAACGATAAATCTTGCAGAGCCCAAAACTCGCGATGATACTGTTTTGTCACGTCCTGCTCTGCACGCCGGATCGCCGCCGCCGCTTTAGCAAGTCGTGGGATGATAATCTGCTTAAGCCGATCCCGCGGTGTATCGTAAATATCATACCGCTTGGAAAGCCCGTCGACAGAGATCACGGCACCACTAGAGGACATCTGCAAAGCCCTTTCGGGTTTTTTGAAACCAGACGAAACCCAGATTAAAGACAGCCAGTCCGACGACCATGCTTATCGCCCAGGCACCCCAATTGATTCTCTCCCCCCAAAGTAGCAAGCCGCGTACCTGAACGACGGGGAGGGTAATTGGATTGAAAATTAAAAGCTTCTGGTAAACCGGGGGAAGCGAACTGATTGGATAGAAAATTGGAGCTAAAAAGAGAAGGATAGTGCTAACTATTCCTATCACTTGGGCGAAATCTCGAAGATAGACGCCAAGTGACGCGAAAAACCAGCTGAGGCCGACTACGATCAAGAGCATCGGCAACAGGACGATCGGCAGCAAGATTCCACTTGAGTGAAGCCCCGTGCCGACAATTGCACAGAAAGCGATGAGAACCACTAGGCTCACGAGAAAATGGCCGAGCGCTGATCCAAGACTAACCAGGGGCAATATCTCCAGGGGAAATACTACTTTCTTGACATAATTCACATTGCTCGTGATCAATGTGGGCGATCGTACAAGGCACTCCGCGAATAACCCATGGATGATAAGTCCGGAGAACAGAACGATCGCAAAGTTGGCGTTGCTATCCTCGCTCGGAGTTCCCCAACGTGCCTTGAAGGCAACGCCAAAAACAAACGTGTAGATAGAAAGCATTAGCAGCGGGTTGAAAAGCGACCAGGCGAGACCGAGAAAGGATCCTTTATACCGTCCAGCGAAATCCCGCTTGGTAAGCTCCCAAAGCAGGCCACGGTAGCGGAGAAAGATGCGCGCCGCTGAAAGCAAACTGGTAGGATAAGCTTGAATCACACCTGGACCCGCGAAAGTTTGGCAAACCATTAACAATTGCTGTGCCTGCACTAGTCATCGCTCTTCGCGCAGCTGCGCACCAGCCCTTCGATGTCGGACCATTACCCGTTTCGCACCGGCGAAACAATCCCTCTCTGATTTTCACAATTTCCTGGTTAGCTGGTCATCTGAGCACCTGGTCACTAGACGGCGATCGAGACTCGTGCGAGCCACAAAGGCGAACGGAGGATGCGGCCGGCTCTGTGGTAGTCGACCGAAATTTCGCCTTGAAAACTGAGGATTCTACTAAGCGACTGCGGCTGTGTGTCTGATTTGTGACAGACACTGGCAGTCTGTTGATGTAGTAGGCTACTCCACTGCACGGAGTAGCCGATGAAAAACAAACTGACAGTCGCCGTCTCGGGGTTTCTTTTTGTGATCGCATTCACTGATCAAGCACATGCTTATCTCGACCCCGGCACCGGCAGCATGATCTTACAAGTTGTACTGGGAGGCATCGCAATGGGCTTTGCGACGCTGTCGGTCTATTATCAGCGTTTGAAGGCTTTTTTCAGCGGTCGCGGCAAATCCAGGAAGCGTGACGTTAGCAGGAAAGAGTAATGCTAGAGGCAACTTCAGTGGACGGCGTTCGTGTGGCCGGTTCTTTTCGCGATCCCGCTGGTTATGTATTTCGGCGTGGCGACAGCTTCTTCCGTGCCGTGACGGAGTACGGCGCTGCGGGCTATACTGCAGCTAAGGCTGCCGGTATTCTCAAATGGTTGAGTGACGATGGGCGGTTGGTTCGTGTACTCCAAGAGCAACCGAGCAGCGATGGAAGCTCAATCGTCTTAGAAGTCGAGCGTCTTCCTTGGATCACGCACCCATACGAGTGGTCATTCCGGCTGCTGAAAACCGCAGCGATATTCCATCTTGATTTGCACCTGGCTCTCCTGGACAAGGGGTTCACACTTTCAGACGCCACGGCGTACAACGTTCAATTTGTAGGCCCTAACCCGATTTTTATTGACCATCTCTCGATCCAACCTTATCGAGATGGCGAATTTTGGACTGGCCATCGTCAATTCTGTGAGCAGTTCCTAAACCCTCTGCTTTTGCGTGCCTATTTGGATGTTCCACACAACGCATGGTACCGGGGATCCATGGAGGGCATTGCGGTTTCCGATCTGGCAAAGATTCTGCCATTTTATAAGAAGCTCTCTTGGAACGTTCTAACGAACATCGTTCTGCAAGATAAGTTTCAATCTGGTACGAGCAGCAACGAGAAAAAGTTCTCGGTAAAAGAACGCAAGCTACCGAAGCAAGCGTTCACGGGAATGTTAAGACAGATGCGCGCTTGGATTTCCCGGCTTCAGCCTGCGGATAAAAAGAAAACAGTCTGGGCTGACTATTCTCTTGTAAACACTTACAATGACGCCGAGCGCGAAGCCAAACATGATTTTGTCGGCGGCTATGTCCGATCGGCTCGACCTAAGACGGTGATCGATCTGGGTTGCAATACCGGCGAATACTCAGAGCGCGCACTTGCATCCGGTGCAACATCAGTTGTTGGGTTTGATTTCGACGTGCAGGCACTAGATCGCGCGTATGACAATGCAATCTCGCGAAAGCTGAATATGCTTCCTCTGTTTCTTGATGCGAGAAACCCGTCGCCCAACCAAGGCTGGATGGGGACCGAACGTTTAGGATTCGGCGAGAGAATTATAGCCGACGGCTTACTGGCGCTGGCGTTTGAGCATCACCTTGCGATTGCACATAATGTGCCGCTAGACCAGCTTGTTCGATGGCTTCTTTTGATCGCTCCGACTGGCGTAATTGAGTTCGTCCCGAAATCCGACCCGACGGTACAGCGTATGCTTGCACTTAGGGATGACATCTTTCCGAATTACGACGTTCATGAATTTGAGCGAATTCTGGCCGCCCATGCTGTAAT
The DNA here is from genome assembly GCF_900094625.1 of Rhizobium aethiopicum. Lineage (GTDB taxonomy): Bacteria > Pseudomonadota > Alphaproteobacteria > Rhizobiales > Rhizobiaceae > Rhizobium > Rhizobium aethiopicum. Next base: position 16,136 of record NZ_FMAJ01000008.1, read on the forward strand.
CGAACGACGTCAGGTAGTTTCGGAGTCGGGGAGAACGCTTTTCCAGTTTAGGCGAGGCAACTAGGATTTTGTTGACTGGCTAAGAGGCGCAGGTCGAAATCGCGGTTTGCCGTGGCAAGTCGTGGAAATCGATATTACTGGCCGTCAAAGCTTGTTCCTTTGCGATGTGGACAGCTGCGGATTGTACTAAAGGGGTCGAGCCAATGGCCTACCTCACCGACGTCATCAACAAGATGAGCAACGTCATCGCAACAACCAGATCGATGATCGCTACCCTGGGCCTATGCCGAGAAGCCATAAGCCAAGGCATGGCGATGAAGTGCACCCCGATTTTGGGCCAGCGGGAGCTGGAATTTTTCCGGGGTTAAGGCTCAGCTCGGCGGGGGTGCCGATGAGCCGTTCATGAGCGAAATCGGTACCTTGTTGCCGATCGCGCTATGTGGCCGGAACTCGTTATAGTCTCTACGCCAATCCTCCATCTTCGAACGCGTGTCGTCAAGGCTCATGAACCAATGGGCGTTCAGGCACTCGGCGCGGAACTTGCCGTTGAAACTCTCAATGTAGCTGTTGTCGGTCTGAAGTGCTACCCGATTTTGGGCCAGCGGGAGCTGGAATTTTCCGGGGTTAAGGCTCAGCTCGGCGGGGGTGCCGATGAGCCGTTCATGAGCGAAATCGGCACCTTGTTGCCGATCGCGCTGTGTGGCCGGAACTCGTTATAGTCTCTACGCCAATCCTCCATCTTCAAGCGCGTGTCTTCAAGGCTCATGAACCAATGGGCGTTCAGGCACTCGGCGCGGAACTTGCCGTTGAAACTCTCGATGTAGCTGTTGTCCTTCGGCTTGCCGGGACGGGAGAAGTCGAGCACGACACCCTTGTGGTAGGCCCACAGATCAAGATCTCGGGAGATGAATTCACTGCCATTATCGACACGAATGGACGCCGGATACCCGACTTGCCGGCATACTCGTTCGAGCGTTTGGACCACGTCCTCGCCTTTGTAGTTGAAGCGTGCATCGGCCGCTGGCGAGAAGCGCGAGAAGGTATCGACCACCGTCAGCACCCGGATCTTGCGCCCGGTGGCCAACTGGTCATGAACGAAATCCATCGCCCAGACATGGTTGGAATCGGTCGGTTCCGTGCGGTCAGCCCGCAGCTTTGCCTTGACCCGACGCTTGGGAACCTTGTTGCGGAGTTGCAGGTCCATCTCCTTGTAAAGGCGATAGATTCGCTTCGGGTTGACGGGCCAGCCGTCACGCTTGATCAGGACATGCACACGCCTATAGCCGTAGCGCACCCGTGTCTGCCAGATGTCTTTGATCTTCAGCTTCAGTTCGGCCTGCTCACCGCGCCTGGACTTGTAGACATACAGCGACCGGTCAATCTTCAGCACCGAACATGCGCGCCGGATAGAAACCTTCCAGTCTGCCTTGATCGTGTCGACAAGCTTGCGCTTGCGGGCAGGCTTCAGAGCTTTTTTGCAGCACGTCCTGAAGCATTGCCTTGTCCAGCGACAGGTCGGCAACAATCCGCTTCAGCTTGGCATTTTCCTCTTCGAGCTGGCGAAGACGCTTCATCTCTGAGGGCATCAAGCCGGCATACTTTTTGCGCCAATTGTAAAACGTCGCGTCCGAGATGCCGGCTTTGCGGCACACCTCACCGACCGGTGTTCCGTCCTCTGCCTGCTTCAACACGAAACGCGATCTGCGCTTCCGAAAACTTCGAGGCCTTCATCGAATTCTCCTCTTCTTCCCATCAGGGATCATAAGTGGAAAATTCCAGGTCTGAATGGCCTAATTTAACGGGGGCACGTCAAATCCATCGCCCACACATGATTGGAATGGGTCGGTTCCATGCGGTCAGCTAGCAGCTTCGCCTTGACCCGTCGCTTGGGAACCTTGTTGCGCAGCTGCAGGCCCATCTCCTTGTAAAGGCGATAGATTCGATTCGGATTGATGGGCCATCCGTCACGCCTGAGCAGGACATGAACGCGACGATAACCGTAGCGCACGCGTGTCTGGCAGATGTCCTTAATCTTCAGCTTCAATTCGGCCCGCTCACCGCGCCTGGACTTGTAGACACGACCGGTCGATCTTCAACACCGAACACGCACGCCGGATCGAAACTTTCCAGTCCGCCTTTATCGTATCGATAAGTTTGCGCTTGCGGGCAGGCTTCAGAGCTTTTTTGACGGCACATTCTGCAGCATGGCCTTGTCCAGCGACAGGTCGGCGACGATCCGCTTCAGCTTGGCGTTCTCCTCCAGCTGCCGCAGCCGCTTCATTTCCGAGGGCATCCAGTCGGCGCATTTTTGCGCCAATTGTAAAGCGTCGCGTCCGAAATTCCTGCCTTGCGGCATAGTTCACCGATCGGCGTGCCGTCCAGCGATGCTTCAGAACAAGGGCGATCTGCGCTTCGAAAACTTCCAGGCCGTCATCGAATTCTCCTATACTTCTCACCAGGGATCCGAAACGAAAAATTATGATTTCAAATAGCCTAACCAATTGCGGGCACGTAAAACGGCAACAAAAGCTTCAAGAATGTCACTCCTATATGAGCGCGGCCCTCACGGGAGGGCGTTTTGTGCGACAGGGTATGGATTTCAGGATCAGGCGTTGCAACCTGGCAACATAATTCTCAAGAGTGAGACAGTTCGGGTTTGTAGCTTGTCAGGAACTGCTATTTCAACTAGCAAGCGCATCGTTTCCAGTTTTGTGAGTGATAGTCATGCAGCATCCAGAGGCGGGATATGTCCTTGCCGAAATCGCGAGCACTTTCCTGCCGCCGCTTAAGCGGGTGCAGCGTGTGCTCGGTTACTTCGCGGTGAGCGCGGTCTTCATTCACGCGGCTCCTTACAATGTCGAGCACCCTTGGTTGATCGCTGCTGGCGTGGGGCTACTCGGCGGGGCAAGCCAGAGCGCCAGGATTGGGCAGATCGCGCTCCTGTATTTCGCAATGTTGGCGATCGTACCCGACCGGTTAATCACGAGCATTGCCTCTGCGCTTGGGCTTTAGCGCGCCCGCGGCCATAGCTAGGTAAGTCACCCGCGTCGACACTGGGTCGGACATGACTTTGTTGATATAGACAACGGATCGTGAGCGACATGGAGGTTCGGGCTGGCGTCAGCTTGAGCCTACGCGGCAAGAATGCCAAAGCTCTGCGCTTATCGAATTGTTGTGAAATATCGCGAGGCATACGGCGTGCATGCATCGAACCGCATTCTGTTCAACCATGAAAGTCCGCTTCGAGGCGAGACCTTCGTCACGCGCAAGATCACCATGGCAGTCCCGCAATCCATCTCGGCCTTCAGGACAAACTCTTCCCGGCAACCTCGACGCCAAGCCTGACTGGGGCCACGCGCCAATATGTCGATGGCATGTGGCTCATGCTGCAATAGGACAAGCTAGACGAGTACGTATTGGCGACGGGGAGACGACCAGCGTCCGCCAGTTTGTCGAGTGGGCTTTTGCCGATATTGGCATCGCTTTAGAGTGGAGGGGGCGGGCGTTGACGAAAAAGGGCTATGATTCCTCCTCCGGCGCCACGAAAGTTGATGAGCAATCAGAAGCTGCAGGACATGGGCTGGAAACCGCGCATCTCGCTTGAAGATGGCATCCGAGCCACTTACGCCTGGTTTCTGGAGTTCGAAAACAGATCGGATCCAGCGGCCCGCACCTGAGCCAGAGAACTTTGCAGGATGGAGCGTCGTCGAAGACTGAGACGGATCATCTCCGGCTCAGCCTTTTGGCTCGTTTTCGCGGATTTCCGGTTTCCGCAGCGCCTCGACTTCCTCGGAAAGTCGATCCTTGATATCGTCGTGAGCGTCGGATGCAACCGCGGCGGCACGTTGATATGCGCTTGAAGCAATGGCTGCTCCTTGATCGGCAAGCTCGGCCGCCTGAGCGCCGATCGCTTCCTTGGCGGAATCCGATGCTTCGCCTGCCAATTCATCTTCGGTTTCGGTGCTTGGAAGTGCCGCGCCGATTGCAGCTCCTACTGCAAAGGCCAACGCGCCTCCGACCAGTGGCTGATCGCGAAACTGGCGGAGGATCAGAGTGTTAAGGCTGTTTGTCTGGTCGCGCAGGGTTGCTCCGGCAGATGAGGTGCGGTCGGCCAGCGAGCTTGCTGTTGCCCTCGCGCCATCGGTCATGTTTTGCGCCGCGGTCTTCGCCTGTTGCCATTTTTCGGCGGCCCAGCCGGTTGCGGCATCCAGGATCGCTCCCGTTTCATCGAGTATCTGATCGACTTGCTTGCCGCTGGCATCGACGAAACCGCGATAGGTCTTGCCTGTTTCATCGATAAAATGACCCGCGCGGCCCCCCGTTTCGTCAGTTAGTGCCTTCAGGGTTTTGCCGGTGCTGTCGGCGAAATGGCTATATCGCTGTCCACCGACCGATGCGGGCGGACCGAGACGGCGCACAGGCCCCTGAACCGGATAAAGCGCATATTCGGGCTCGGTGGAAGACGTCGCTGCGGTCTCCGATGAAGGGGTGCCTTTGGCCATTAGCCAGGCCAGACTGACGCCCATCAACGCCACCGGCAACGGATTTTCCTTCAGGGTCCGGCCAAGGTTCCCAACGAATTCGCTGCCCCCGCTGTTCTTCGCGTAGGCGAGAAGCTCGTCGACCATCTGCCCGGGCGACATCCGCTCCTGGATCGCGTCGATACGTTCCCCAAGTCGCTGGCGATCTTGATCGATTTCCCGCTGAAGCTCAGCGGACGTTTTGTCTGTAGACGTTTCCATCAAAGTTTGTCCTTCACGGTTTGCACATCGCGGCGAAGCGAAGTCGTCGTCCGGTCAAGCGCCAAATTGCCGCGACGGAAGGCGGCAATACCTCGCCTGATCATTATCCATGCTATGATGCCGATCACGAGACTGACGGTGACGGAGGCGAGCGCAGTGGCCTCAGGTTGGCCAAATCCTTGCGCCACGAGCAACGCGGCTACACCGCTGACGATGGCGCTCAACAGCACACCGATGGCACCGATCGCCAGGACCATTCCTATCAGAAGGACTTCGACGCCGCTCAGTGCAGCCGACAGCTTCTCCGATGCTTCGGTTTTAGCGAGATCGATCTCTTTGCGCAGAAGAGTTGTGACGTCCCTCAAGAGCCCGCCGATCAATTCGGCCAATGGTGTGTTTTCGGACGGATTAGCCATTTGGGTTGTCCTCATAGTCAGAAATCGTCTTGCGCGCCGACGGCGCAGCTGTCCGAGCTTTATCGGTCCGTTTTGCGGAGGCGATCAAAAACCGACTAGCGGCCAATCCGGCAAACGCCGCGATGCCGAGAAAGGCGATGGGCTGCTTGCGGCCGAAATTCTCGGCTAAGACAGCCATCTCACCGAGGTCCTTGCCCTCAATCCTGTTCGCGACCCTCTCAGCAGTGCGGCCGATTTCACGGGCGTAGCGTCCGACCTGTTGCTGATCGGAACCCTCCAGTTCCGCGCCAACCTTTTCCAGTGCCGCTGCAATGCCGCTCACCTGGCGGGCGGCAAAATGCGCCTGCTCCGAAACGACGTCACTGGCCTTTTCCAAGGCGGCGCTGGATGCCTCCTTCGCCGCCTCCCTAGTTGAGCGGATATCTTCACTGATCTTGTTCTTTAGGTCTGTGGCTGGTGAGGCGGTCGCAGACTGACTGCGTTCTCCTTCCGAAATGGAAAATTCGTCAGACATCGCGGGCTCCGTCGATTTGATGTTTGCAAGCGCCGAACCTCAATCTTCTAGTTTTGTTCCCCAGGAAAAACGTGCCGGAGGCGGGCGCCGCCCGTCTGGCGCCAGCCGCTGAACGACAGTTCGGCCATTAAGCCGGGGAGCCCGATGTGGTTAGCACGCGGAGTATTGTAGAATATGTTGATGTACGCATAATTTCTGCCGCTGGCGCTGCCAGGCAAGATCGGGCGAGGGCTCTGGGGGATCCCATGGAAACAATGGTCGAGAACGCCCATGCTGGCGTTGTGTCACCCGAACTCGTGGTCGATGCGCTGTTTGCATGCCGGAAGACGGCAGCGATCAGGGCGGCCATCGAGCTAGATCTCTTTACTCATATCGGCGAGGGCAAAACGGCAGCATTGTTGGCGTCGGCAACAAGCGCCTCGGAGCGTGGGGTGCGCATCCTGTGCGACTACCTCGTCGTCCATGGTTTCCTGACGAAGGAGAGCGGACAGTACCGAATGACGCCCTCGACCAGAATGTTCCTCGACCGCAATTCGCCGGCCTATATGGGCTCTGCCGTAGAGTTCGTCGCCGCACCCGAAATCCACGATAATTTTCTGCGCGACCCGGCCGCGGTCGTGCGAAACGGCGGTTCGGCCGGGCTTGCGAACATGTCGGCAGACAATCCGGTCTGGCTGAAATTTGCGCGCGGCATGGGCTCGTTTACCGGACTCAGTGCCAAAATACTGGCTGGCGAAATCTCCGGCTGGCCGAGGCTTCCGAAAAAGGTCTTGGACATCGCCGCAGGCCCAGGCGTTTTCGGGATAGAAATTGCCAAGGCCTTCCCAGCGGCGGAGATCGTCGCAATCGACTGGGCCGCCGTACTGGAGCTGTCGAGGCAGAATGCGGTAAAAGCCGGCGTGGCCGACCGCTACCGGACGGTCGCCGGCAGTGCCTTCGATGTGGAGTGGGGCACCGGTTTTGACCTCGTTCTGCTTCCGAATTTTCTGCACCACTTCGATTTGCCGACATGTGCCGAACTGTTACGAAAGATCATCGCCAGCCTAGCCGCGAATGGCCGGACCGTCGCGGTCGATTTCGTGCCGAACGAAGATGGTGTGTCGCCGCCTTTTCCCGCGGCGTTCTCCTGGGAGATGCTCGCCAGCACGCCGGCGGGCCAGGCTTATACGCAAAGTGAGCTGACTGAGATGGCAAGGCTGGCCGGCCTTGCCGGTGTCACGGTCAAGCCGATGCCGCCAACCCCGGCCAGCCTCATTCTGTTTGAATAGTCGATCGGCCGACGTCCGCGTCGCGCGGCCGAACACCCGCATGGTGTTTTGCGGCTAGAATCCTCGAACGCTTTCAAGAAAGACCGAAGCATCGCAACAGTCGGGATTTTTGCGACAACGCAAAGCCGCCTCGAAACAGGCTTGCAAATCGCATAAGTGTGTGCTTATGTGAGCGCATGATCGAGAATGACTTTTTCCGAGCTTTGGCAGACCCGACCCGGCGCGCGATCTTTGACAAGCTGGCGGCAGGGAGAATGAACGCAAGCGCCTTGCGCGAGGGCATGGAGATCAGCCAGCCGGCAATGTCGCAGCACCTCGCGGTTCTGCGCAGCGCAAAGCTCGTGAGGGAAGAACGGCAGGGGCGTTTCGTGAATTACGAGGTCGATCCGGAGGGACTGGCTCTCATCGCTCAATGGCTGGCGAAGTATCGCGCCTATTGGCCCACGCGCATTGAAGCTCTCAAGGTCTTGCTGAAGGACATGGATCAATGAACGAAGAAGAGACCAAGGAGCAGGATAGCGGCGTCGAACTGGAATTTGACCTGGGCGATCCGCCGCAAAAGGTCTGGCGCGCTATCAGCATTCCCGAACTTAGGGAAAGGTGGTTGCCAAGCGAGGCACTGGCCGATCCCGATGCGGTCACTGTCACCCCCGGCCAAGAAGTTCGCTACAAGCTGCGCGACGACAGCCCGCCTTTCCTTGAGAGCACTGTGACGTTCACGATCACCCCGAACGCGACGGGCGGAACCTGCCTTCGGATCGTCCACGAACTGACGGACGCGAGATTCGACCGAATGGCAGGGGCGGCCGCGAACAGCAACAGCCCGCCCCTTATGCTCGCCGCCTGACGCGGCGAGCCTCACCCATGAATTCTGAAAGTCTGGAGGTCGCCGATGCGCGAAGCGATTCAGCTCGTCCCTATGGTCATAGAACAGTCGAGCCGGGGGGAACGATCGTTTGATATTTATTCCCGGCTTCTGCGCGAGCGGATTATCTTCCTCAATGGTGAGGTCAACGACACGGTTTCGGCCCTCGTCTGTGCGCAGCTTTTGTTTCTAGAAGCGGAAAACCCGAAAAAACCTATCAATCTCTATATTAATTCGCCGGGCGGCGTCGTGACCAGCGGCCTCGCCATGTATGACACCATGCGTTTTATCCGCGCGCCGGTTCACACGCTTTGCATGGGGACGGCCCGTTCTATGGGATCGTTTCTTCTGATGGCAGGCGAACCTGGCGAAAGGGCTGCATTGCCCAATACCAGTATCCTCATTCACCAGCCTTCCGGCGGCTTCCAAGGGCAGGCTTCCGACATGCTGATTCACGCCGAGGAAATTCTAAGGACCAAGCAACGTATGACGCGGCTCTACGCGGAGCATTGCGGACGATCCTATGAAGACTTTGAACGCGGGATGGATCGCGACCGCTTCATGACGGCGGAAGAGGCACTGGAATGGGGCCTCATCGACCGTATTCTGAAGGTTCGGGAAGACACGGACAGCCTATAATCCCTGTTGCAAAATCCCCATTAAAGCGACGGTTGTTTTCCTGACTTTTGCAACGCCTCAGAATAGACGGTTTGCGATGCCGGATGTCTGCGGTTGGCGCAGAGCCGCCGATATGTTTGCCCGCTCTCAGCCATTGCGGACAAAGATAAAGTCAGTGTCTCGAGACTGATTGCTCAGCGGCTGCGTTAGTCAAAGTCCTTCGCCCGCTCCTTCCAATAACCGCCGTTAGAGTAGGGTGGGGATGAAAGGTCTTCCTCGCCAGACTCCCACCCGTCGTCCCGCCCTTGCAACACGCGGTCGACTTCTTCGCTGAGGAACGCGCCGAAACTGTCCGCCAGCCGGTCTATGCCCTTCTGGTGCCCGCCCGGGGAAACTTCATAAATTGCAGCTTCGCCGTCTGCGCCGATTTCAGCGCAATCCATGACGAAGAACGGGCCATAGCCCGAGGCAAGAAACGGAACCATTGTCCTGGAGATGCGATCATCGTCGCGTGCCCGCTCCGTCGCGTAGACCACATTGGTTGTGAATTTCGCATCGATACCTTGAGAAAGCCAGCCATATATCTCCGTGGTGTCAAACTCGAGCGCGCCGAAATCGGAAAGCATCTGTTTGTAGGATGGCGGGAGGCTGAGCCGCAATCGCGCTTCTACCCGCCTTATTTGCTCATCGGTGGCACACGTCGTTCCCAGAATTTCCATTTTATTCTCACGCAGGGTGCGGATGGCATTCTCGTAGAGCAAAATCGTCATCTGTCCTCACGCCGTCGATCTCAAACAGAGCCATCTGGATCAGAACATGGGCGTCAGAGAACATTAATCAAGATGTGGTGGCGGATGGCTATGCTGCGGTTGACCTAAACGCTGCGAGAGGATGACTGCTTGTGCGGATCCTTGTCGGAGGCTGGACGATCAAAAGACCAAAACCTAAAAGAGTTAAGCCCAACCCGCCTCTTGAAGGAGGAGAAGAATGAAACGCCTCGATATGGAGGTGAGCGGCGGCTGCCAGTGCGGTGCCGTGCGCTACCACGCAACCGCTATGCTCGACAATCCGCATCTCTGCCATTGCCGCATGTGCCAGAAAGCCTCGGGCAACATCTTTGCCGCGCTCGTCGCCGCGCCCGATGATGCGCTCACCTGGACACGCGGCAAGCCGAGCGTCTGGAAGAGTTCGGAGCTTGTCGGGCGCGGCTTCTGCGCCAATTGCGGCACGCCATTGTTCTTCCACCACCTCGAAAACGGTCGCACCAACCTGATGATCGGTTCGCTTGACAATCCGCACGCCTTCTCGCCGCGTGCCAATACCTGCACTGAGAACATGGTTCCATGGTTTGATACGATCACCGGCATAGAAAACACCGGCGCGACCGAAAGCAACGGCGCCGACTGGGCCGCGGCAATCAAGCAGAGCAACAACCAGCACCCCGATCAAGATACCACCGCATGGGTGGTGAGGGGGCATGATGGATGAGTCCTAGTCTGGCGGTTGCCGGCGCCGCGCTGCCTATTCCAAAAAGCCGTCCGTCAGCAACGGACAACCCGCAGCATCGGGAGCGTTGTCCGATACTCATCCAACAGCGGACGGTCACTCCAATCCCTCCGCCTAAATCTGGGTTAGTTCCTTGCTGTGACGTCCGGCGACGTCGTGGATAGCCTCTGACGAGTCTGGCTTCTATACCAGCTACTGCATGGAGGCAGAGGGCTATTACCGGCTGTCGCGCTGCGAGATATTTCCTACCCTTTCGCTGCCGGCGAGTTGTTACATACCGCGCTGGCGTTCGCACCTCTGAGGGGTACGATGACGAAGATGCCCGACACCGCCACCCTCCTGAAGACGCCGCCGACCGCAGCGCGCATGTCTCCCGGCCCGACCTTCAATAATGCTTCGTCGCGCAGCCCTGCTGTTGCGCAACTCTGGATTGATCGTATTCGACGACGACGTTGAAGAAGCTCTCCGGGATCTGTCAAGCGAGTTCGGCAAGACGCGCAACGATACCGTCAGGTTCATCGTCCGGGAGTGGATGGAGCAGAACACCTATCTGCCTGTGCACGGGCTCGACGAAGATGGCGAGGTGGATGGGAATGCATAATCCTTGTACCCCGGTTCAATTCCGGGCGATGCCTCCTTTTCCGAATCAATGCATTGCCGGCATAAAAACTCCGATCTAGCTGAGAGTTCATAGCGTCATCTTGCAACGGGCTTCCCTAATTTCCAAAAGCGCACGGCGAGCCTCAGGTTATTGAAAAAGGCGGCACTGTGAGTGCCGCCTCAGAGAAATTAACTCGCCTTGTGGTTACCGCTCAGTGCTAGCGGACTTCGTATCGGCTGTGGCACCGCTAAAGCTTCCATTATTGGTGCCGTCGCTGCCACCATGTTTTTCCTGGCCCCAGCCATTATTGCCCTTGGCGGTCTCGCCCGGTGGGCAATAGTCACCCGCATAAGCGGAGCCTCCAACGGCGAATGCCATCGCGATGCTGAGGGCGAGAGCAAGTTTGCTAGATGTCACCACGTGTCTCCCTAGTAAGTTGCAACATCCATCAAGAATGCCCCGCCTCGGACGACGTGTCATCTTGCCTCTTGTGATAGGTCACTCGCCTGAAAGGGGTAAGCCGCGGCAGTCGGCGCGGAATGTGGCACCGGCGATCTGACCGATTTTGTTGAGTGTTTCCCGGACCGGGCGAGCAGATCATAAATGCCACTAAAGTCCTGAACGTCCAATCCAAGGGGAGATCAACACTGACGAAATCGCCTTTGGGGAAAGGAGTATTTCTAAGATTTTGCCATAGGCGAATAAGGCGCAGATGGTAAGCAACAAAGCAACGGCAATGAGAATTTGGGTTTTTGTCATTCTTAATCAGGTAGCCAACTGTTTACCGGCGAAAATCGGACTTAGGTCTGGTAATCCACCCCTCTGCCAATCGACTCCCTAGTTCAGCATCATTCGAAGGCATAAACCGCCGCTTGATCAGCAACAACCCTCAACCCTTTATATGAAGGGTGCCGCAGCTTTCCGTCGTGCGTCCAGGCTCGATATTCGATCTCGGCGACGAGTGTAGGCTTGATCCAGATCAGGTTCGTGCGCCGGCCGGTATACCTCACAGCAGGCGCTGACGCCTTACGCCTGTCCATCGCAGCGCGGAGCATCAAGGCCTCGCCGGCGTTAAAGCCGGTTCCGACCGATCCGACATAGACGAGCTGGCCTTCTTTTCGCGCCGCAAGCAGCAGGGCGCCAATATTTCCGAACGCCGAGCTGGACCTCTGATAGCCGACGATCGCGAAGCCGTCACTCTGGATGCATTTGATTTCCTGCCATTCGCCGCCGCGCCCGCCGCGATACGTGCTGTTCCGGTCTTTGGCGATGATGCCCTCAAGCCGGTGCATGACTGCAAGCCGTTGTTTTGCCTGGGAAAATTTTGGCTGGGGAACCTGGATTCGAACCAAGATCGACGGAGTCAGAGTCCGCTGTTCTACCATTGAACTATTCCCCAGCAAGTGCGAACCGGCGGCGGTTCGGCTGGTGTGCGGCGCTTATAAACAAAAGCCCGCTGATTGCAAATACCTGTTTTGAAAAAAATCGGCCGTTCCGCCGAGGCGTGAAACTCTTCCGCAAAGCCCTCTCCCAAAAAAGAATTTGGTGATTTAGCCAGGCGCTGATATTCTTGCGGCAACGCAAAAATCAAACGAGCGCCTGCTGCATACCCCAGGGACTTGCGCGGCGCGGTGGAAAAACAACGTGGAAGACCCCGAAGGCGGCGCGAAGCCGCAATTTGACGGGGCGTCGGCGGCAGGACGCAGGGACGGCAAGAAGTCCAGGCGTCGCAAGGGCAAGCGTGGCGGGCAAACCCGCAGCGCCGCTCAAGCCGCTTCGCATGAGCTCTCCGGCAGTGCCGGGCAGCCTGCGCGCCCCATGGAAGATGCGGCCGGACATCCGGCCCGAAAGCGAAAGCGCCGCCGCCGTGGCGGTCAGGGCATTTCGCAGGACGGTTCGCTTCAAACCCAGGCGATGGAACAGACCGGCGCGCCAGCCAATGCCGCCCGGCCCGGCGGAGATTCGGCGTCGAGCCGGCGCAACCGGCGGAAGCACCGCGGCAAGCGCGGGCTGCAGGGCCGGCCGCTGACATCGGCAAAACCTTCCCATGTGCCGGCGCAAGAAAGCCGCGCGGAAGAGACGGCGCGCAACGCCGTGCCGCGCGAGATACAGAACGGCGCGGGCGCCGGCCGCAAGGGGCGCCAGGAGAGCCACGGTCACCTGGGGGATCGCCCGGCCGGAGAGCATGCATGGCCGGAAGAGCTCTATGCCGCGCTCGATCTCGGCACCAATAATTGCCGTCTGCTCATTGCCCAGCCGACCCGTCCGGGCCAGTTCCGCGTCGTCGATGCCTTTTCCCGCATCGTGCGCCTCGGCGAGGGCCTTGCCGCCAGCGGCCGTCTGTCCGACGAGGCGATGGAAAGGGCGATCGAGGCGCTGAGGATCTGCGCCGGCAAGCTCAGGAGCCGGGAGATCCGCCGCATGCGGCTGATCGCCACCGAAGCCTGCCGTCAGGCGATCAACGGCGCCGAGTTCCTCGGCCGCGTCGTTGCCGAAACCGGCCTTGAGCTTGAGATCATCGACCGGGAAACCGAGGCGCGGCTTGCCGTCTCGGGCTGCTCCTCGCTCGTCGGCCGCGAGACCCGTTCCGTCGTCCTCTTCGATATTGGCGGCGGGTCCTCGGAGATCGCCGTTATCCGGATCGGCGATAATCGCTTCAGCCGGCTGGCCAATCACATCACCCACTGGACCTCCCTGCCGGTCGGCGTCGTGACGCTTTCGGAGCGTCACGGCGGGCGCGACGTCACGCCGGATGTTTTCGAGGGCATGGTGCGCGAGGTCGAATCGATGCTCGGCCGCTTCCATTGCCCGGAGATCGAGATTGCTGAGACCGGTGATTTCCACCTGATCGGCACATCGGGCACGGTGACGACGCTTGCCGGCGTCCATCTCGACCTGCCGCGTTATGACCGGCGCAGGGTCGATGGCATCTGGCTGTCGGATGACGAAGTCTCCGCCATGCAGGCAAAGCTCCTTTCCTGGGATTTCGAAAGCCGTGCCGCCAACCCCTGCATCGGGCCTGACCGGGCCGATCTGGTGCTTGCCGGCTGCGCCATTCTCGAGGCGATCCGCCGCCGCTGGCCGAGCCCGCGCATGCGCGTTGCCGATCGCGGCTTGAGGGAGGGCCTGCTCACCGACATGATGGCCGACGACGGCGTGTGGCGGCGCCATCGCAACCGCCGCGGCCAGCGCGCGAGATAGGGGAAAGCATGACCAAGGCACCGATCGCGGGAAACCGCACCGGCCGCAAGCTCGGCCAGCGTGTCAAGAACAAGAAGATGAAGGCATCCTCCCGCCAATGGCTGCAGCGCCACATCAACGATCCCTATGTCCAGCGCGCCCAGCTCGAAGGCTATCGCGCCCGCGCCGCCTTCAAGCTCTTGGAGATCGACGAGAAATACCACATCCTGCGCGGCGCCAGACGCATCATCGATTTGGGGGCGGCCCCCGGCAGTTGGTCGCAGATCGCCGCAAAAGTCACTGGCTCGACGGATGAGGATGTGCGTGTGGCCGCGATCGATTTCCTCGAAATGGCCCAGCTTCCCGGCGTCAAAATCCTGCAGCTCGATTTCCTCGATCCCAGTGCGCCGGAAAAGCTGATGGAGGCTGTCGGCGGCACGCCGGATCTCGTCATTTCCGATATGGCCGCCCCGACCACGGGCCACCACCGCACCGACCATCTGCGCACCATGCATCTGTGCGAAGTCGCGGCTCATTTCGCCGTCGAGGTGCTGGGGGAGGGCGGACACTTCCTCACCAAGACCTTCCAGGGCGGCACCGAGCGTGATCTGCTCGCCATGCTGAAGCAGAACTTCCGCCAGGTCGTCCATGTCAAGCCAAACTCGTCGCGCGCCGAATCTGTCGAGATGTTCCTGCTGGCCAAGGGCTTCAAGGGGCGCAACAGGGAAGGCGAAGAACAGGACGCTTGATCGTCGCGTCGGTTCTGATGAAGAAAGCGGCCTATTTCACGGCCGGCTGCTCGGTTTCAATCGGTCCCGCCGGGCGCCTTGAGCGGTGCCCGGAAAGGAGCGCGCCGGCATCGCGGTCCATCCGGATGAAGGGGATGGTCGCAATGACGGTCAGTCCGGCGATAATGTAGAAGGCGAGATGGAAATCGGCGACTTGCAGGGCCTCGCCACGGATATAGATCGAGGTTTCCAATATTGCGGCCGCCACCGCGACGCCAAGCGCCAGGCTGATCTGCTGCATCACCGAGCTCATCGATGTCGCTTGGCTCGCTTCCGCATCATCGATATCGGCAAAGGCAAGCGCATTGACGCCGGTGAACATGAAGGAGCGGGAGAAACCGCCGAGAAGCAGCACGCCAATGATGACGAGGTGCGGCGTTGCCGGCGTGAAGAAGCCGGTGATGACGGTCACCACAGTCGTCACCATGGCGGCGCCGATCAGCGTCGTGCGGAAGCCGGTGGCTGCGAAAACGCGCTTGGCCATGAACTTCGTGGTGATTGCCCCGATCGCCCCGGCAAAGGTGATCAGGCCGGATTGGAACGGTGTCAGCCCGAAGCCGAGCTGCAGCATCAGCGGCGTGAGGAACGGCATGGCGCCGACGCAGATTCGAAAGAGGTTGCCTCCTGTCGTCGAGGCCCGGAAGGTCGGATTCTTGAACAGGTTGAGGTTAAGGATCGGCGCCGGGTGGCGCTTTGCATGGCTGACGTAGAGGACGCCGCAGGCAAGGCCGATCACGGTCGCGGTGATGCCGATGATCGGGGGCAGGGCGGGGAGGCTAACAACCGACAGGCCGAAGACGACGCCTGCGGCCGAGAGCGAGGTCAGTACGAAGCCGGTGAAATCGAGCTTCGGCGGCGCCATGGCTTCTACCTCCGGCAGGAAGATCGTCGCCAGCCAGATGCCGATGATGCCGACCGGCACGTTGATCAGAAAAATCCAGTGCCAGCTGAAATAGGTTGTGATGAAGCCGCCGAGCGGCGGACCGGTGAGCGGGCCGACGAGAGCGGGAATGGTGAGCAGCGCCATGGCGGAAACGAGGTCGCTGCGCTGCGTCGTGCGCACCAGGACGAGACGGCCGACCGGCGTCATCATCGCGCCGCCCATGCCTTGCAGGAAGCGGGCAAATACGAATTCGACGAGATTGGAAGACGCGGCGCAGAAGATCGAGCCGATGACGAAGACCAAGATGGCGAGGCGGAATATCTTCTTGGCGCCGAACCTGTCGGCCATCCAGCCGCTGACCGGAATGAACATCGCCAGAGCCACCATGTAGGAGGTCAGCGCCAGCTTCAGCGTGATCGGCCCGACATTGAGATCCCTGGCGATTGCCGGCAGCGCCGTCGAAATCACAGTCGAATCCATCTGCTCCATGAAGAGAGCGACAGCAAGGATCAGCGGGACGATGCGGTTCATAGGCGGGAGCCTTGATAGGCTGCGGATTGGAGCAGGAAAGGCATTTGCTGTGTAGACCCACTTGCCGAGCCTGCCAATCCTGCAATCCGCTTCGGTGGCACGTTTGGTTCACGTCTGCGTGAGATGGCTTGCCCGACATCCTTCCATATCAAGATTGACATATGTTTGCTTCGCCCGGGTACGAAACCGGGCGATTTGTCGTCGGGGCAGTGCGGCCGAGATGCCGCGCATCAAAGGGAGTGGATATGGCAATTTCAACGCGAATGAAGCGGCGCACGCTTTTTGCCGCAGGCCTCGGGCTCTTGGCGGCGCCGATGATTTTAAGAGAGAAGGCCGAAGCGGCCGCGACTGGAGAAAGCAGGAATATGAATGCAACGCCTTTGCCCGAAATCAATCAATTCAAGCTTGGTTCCTTTAAGTTCAGCGTCGTGCGTGACGGCACCAACGTCTCCGAAAAGCCCAATGAGACCTTCGGCACCAATCAGGATCCCGAAACCGTCAAGGCACTGCTGACCGCAAACTTCCTGCCGGCAGATAAGTTTCTCAACGGATATTCGCCTGCTCTCATCGATACCGGCTCGGATGTCATTCTCGTCGATACCGGCTTCGGTGCGGCCGGGCGGGCACGCGGTGCCGGCCAGCTTGCCGAAGGCCTGAAGGCTGCAGGATATTCAGCCGATGACGTCACGCTCGTGGCGCTCACCCATCTGCACGGCGATCATATCGGTGGGCTGATGGAAAGTGGCGTTCCTGCCTTCAAGAATGCTCGCTATGTCATCGGCCAGGCCGAATATGATTTCTGGTCGAACAAGGCGCGTGAAGGAACGCCCGCCGAAGGCGGCCACAAGGCGGTGCTCGCAAATGTGACGCCGCTCGTCGAAAAAGCCACCTTCATCAAGGACGGTGACAGCGTCGCACCCGGCATGACGGCGATGCTGGCCGCTGGCCACAGCCCGGGGCATATGGTGTTTCACGTCGAATCCGAGGGCAAGCGCCTTGTGCTGACCGGCGACACGGCCAACCACTACATCCTGTCGCTGCTGCGCCCGGATTGGGAAGTCCGTTTCGATATGGACAAGGCGCAGGCGGCAGCCAGCCGCCGCAAGGTGTTCGACATGATCGCGACCGACAAGACCGCCTTTCTCGGCTACCACATGCCGTTCCCGGCGGTCGGCTTTGCCGAGAAGCAGGATGGCGGCTATCGCTTCGTTCCGAAGACTTATCAGTTCGACATCTGATCCGGAGCGGTTCAGCTCTTCGCCGGAGCCGGAACCGCTCGATCCCCTGTTTGACGCAATTTCAGGCAAACCTGCCCCGCACTTTGCCTGGGAGTTGCTCACCGTGCATGGCACCCATGACGAGCCCCGCCGATTTGCCGGGCTTTTTGCTATTTCCTTCCTGTCATAGACGTGTTACCAGCCCTCGCCAACTTCCAAGCAACTCATGCACACCGCCGGGGCGGACGATTCGTTTCCGGGCCGGGCTGCATTTTCTTAACTGAAGGAATTTGGCGATGGCTCGCATCATTGAAACGGCAACCGGCGCGGACGCGCTTACCTTCGACGACGTGCTGCTGCAGCCCGGCCACTCCGAGGTCATGCCCGGGCAGACGAATATCTCGACCCGCATCGCCCGCGATTTCGATCTCAACATCCCGATTCTCTCTTCGGCCATGGATACCGTCACCGAAAGCCGGCTGGCGATCGCCATGGCGCAGGCCGGCGGCCTCGGCGTCATCCATCGCAACCTGACGCCGGTCGAGCAGGCCGAAGAGGTTCGCCAGGTGAAGAAGTTCGAAAGCGGCATGGTCGTCAATCCCGTCACTATCGGCCCGGAGGCAAAGCTTGCCGAAGCGCTCGGGCTGATGAAATCGCACGGCATCTCCGGTATTCCGGTTGTCGAGAAGTCCGGCCGCCTCGTCGGCATCCTCACCAACCGCGACGTCCGCTTCGCCTCCGATCCGGAGCAGAAGATCCACGAGCTGATGACCAAGGACAATCTGGTCACCGTCAAGGAGAATGTCGATCAGCAAGAGGCCAAGCGCCTGCTGCACTCGCATCGCATCGAGAAGCTGCTGGTCGTCGATACCGAAGGCCGCTGCGTCGGCCTCATCACCGTCAAGGACATCGAGAAGTCGCAGCTGAACCCGAATGCCTCCAAGGACGCGCAGGGCAGGCTTCGCGCCGCCGCCGCCATCAGCGTCGGCGATGACGGTTTCGAGCGCGCCGAACGGTTGATCGAGGCCGGCGTCGACCTCCTGGTCGTCGACACAGCCCATGGTCATTCGCAGCGCGTCCTCGACGCCGTTGCCCGCGTCAAGAAGCTGTCCAACTCGGTCAGGATCATGGCCGGCAATGTCGCTACCTATGACGGCACCAGAGCGCTGATCGACGCCGGCGCTGATGCCGTCAAGGTCGGTATCGGCCCGGGCTCGATCTGCACGACGCGCATCGTTGCCGGCGTCGGCGTTCCCCAGCTCGCAGCCATCATGTCGGCCGTCCAGGCAGCACAGGATCAGGACGTGCCCGTCATCGCCGATGGCGGCATCAAATTCTCCGGCGATCTTGCCAAGGCGATTGCCGCCGGCGCTTCGGCCGTCATGATCGGTTCGCTGCTGGCCGGCACCGATGAGAGCCCGGGCGAGGTCTATCTCTACCAGGGCCGCTCATTCAAAGCCTATCGCGGCATGGGCTCCGTCGGCGCCATGGCCCGCGGCTCGGCCGACCGCTATTTCCAGGCGGAGGTGCGCGACACGCTGAAGCTCGTGCCGGAGGGTATCGAGGGCCAGGTGCCCTACA
Organism: Rhizobium aethiopicum; assembly: GCF_900094625.1. Lineage (GTDB taxonomy): Bacteria > Pseudomonadota > Alphaproteobacteria > Rhizobiales > Rhizobiaceae > Rhizobium > Rhizobium aethiopicum. The sequence goes on from NZ_FMAJ01000008.1 coordinate 34,846, forward strand.
AGGGACCGGTAGCGGCAGTTGTCCACCAGCTCGCCGGCGGTCTGAAGGCGGCCATGGGTTATGTCGGCGGCAAGGATCTGAAGGATTTCCAGGAGCGCGCCACCTTCGTGCGCATCTCCGGCGCCGGTCTTCGCGAAAGCCACGCTCATGACGTGACGATCACCCGCGAGAGCCCGAACTATCCAGGCGCCGGCCTCTGACCATGAAGGCGGGCAGCGCAATTCCGCTCTGGAGCGTCGCGCTGCTCGCTGCCCTCTGCCTTGCCGTGCTCGCCTGGACGACCTTCGGTTTCGTCGTGCCCTTCAAGCACGAAACCGGGCAAGCGGTGCTCGACACCTATTTCGCCGGTTACGACGAATCGGCCGTCTTCCACATGCAGAAGCTGCTCGACGAGAATGAGACGGCGGCAAGGCTGCTCAGCGCCATGTATTTCGGGCCGGAGCTGATCTTTCCGGCATTGCTGACGGCGCTGCTGTTCCTGGTCTTTCTCAAGCTTGGTCCTGTCGGCTCGTGGTTCGGCCGGTCGCTTCATCCGCTCGCCGCCAAAGCGATCTATCTGCTGCCCTTCATCTACGGCATCTCCGACTATGGCGAGAACATTTCAAGCCTGATCGCCTTCGGCAACGGCGCGTCTGCAGGTCTTGCCACGCACCTGCTGCCGTGGATGACGCGACTGAAATTCGCAAGTCTTGCAATCTGCTTCATCGTCGCCGCCCGGCTTGCCATTGCCCGCCGGCTCTCGCCGGGCGACTGAGGCACCTGCACCGTCGATCCCTGCGATTTAAGGCCGCGTAGTATCCGGTTCCGCGTTCGGCTATTGCTCCAAAAGACTGCAAAAGCGGAAAGGACTGAAGGCGCATATGACCGGTTATCAAATCTTCTGGCCACTCCTTGCGCATGTGGCCCTGGTCTATGGCCTTTATGTGCTTCTGGGCATGCGTCGCGGGAGAATGGTCCGCGCCGGCAAGATCGAGAAAGCGGATTACCGCGAAAACCGTGACGAGCCTGCCGAAAGCCTGGTCGTCAAAAATTGCCTGGCCAACCAGTTCGAACTGCCTGTGCTCTTCTATGCCTGCTGCTTGCTTCTCTATGTGACCGAGGCCGATAATCTCGTCTCCGTCTGCCTCGCCTGGGTCTTCGTCGCCCTGCGTTATGCTCATGCCGCCATTCACGTCACCAGCAACGATCTCAGCTACCGCAGCCCGATCTTCGCCGCCGGTTATCTGGTGCTCGCCGCCTTGTGGGTCTGGCTCGCCGTGTGGATGGCAATCGGATAAAGCTTTTACGCTACATTCCTTGAGGTTGGGATCCGTTCAAAGGCGAAATTAGTCGCCAATTCAAAAGGTTACTTTCCCTCCGCGCGACCTGAAAGGCGCATCGCTGGTCGTATGCGAGCAATATAGTTGCGGGCAAAATGGATGTTACCGCCAAGGTAACCCACCGTTCTTCCGGCGGACGAAGAACAGTTTCAGGAACATGGTTACTAATATTTAAATTGATTCCTCTATTTCTGCGCGAGCGCATAGTGGTGGGGACGATTTGCGAGCGAATATGGACGAGAAGACAGGCAGGGCGGCAATCCTTCGGATGGCCATGCTGCGACTTGCAGGATCGGCGAGCAGCGCGGCGCTGGCAGTGACGCTGGCAGCAGAGCCGGGATGGGCGCAGCAGGTAATCGGCGGCAACGATACCGAGGTTGTCGATGGGAGCGACCCAAGCGGCACTGGCCCCGGCACGCAACCGAGTCCATGGACGATCAACAATCATCTGGCCGTAGGCGATCAAACCGGCGACGATGCAGCCCTCGTCATCCGCAATGGTGGCGTCGTCAGCAATATCACCGGCGGGCTCGGCATCGACCTCGGCGCCAGCGGCACGGTGACGGTCACGGGAACAGGCTCGACCTGGAGCAATTCCAGCGACCTGTACATCGGTTTTGATGGCACCGGCGCGCTCAGCATCGATGATGGCGGCGCTGTCGACAACGTCAACGGCTATATCGGTTATTTCTCCGGCGCCGCCAGCGGCGGGGTGACGGTGACAGGCAGCGGCACGATCTGGACGAATTCGCAGGAGCTCGTAATCGGCGATAGCGGCGCCGGCACTCTGATCATTTCCAATGGCGGAACAGTCAACAGCGCGTCCGGCTATATCAGCAATGATTCCAGCGCCTCCGGCGGGGTCATCGTCACGGGTGCGAACTCGCTCTGGAGCAATTCCGCCGATGTCTCGGTCGGCGAGGCGGGCGTGGGAGCGCTGACCATTTCCGACGGTGGTTCGGTCACCGCCGGTGAAGGTTATGTCGGCTTCAGTACAGATGGCATAGGCGTGGTCAGCGTGACCGGCGCGGGCGCGAACTGGATCAACTCCGGCGCGCTGTATGTCGGCATATTTGGGTCCGGCAGCGTGACCGTCGAGAATGGTGGCATGGTTTCGGCTGCCGGGGTCGTCCTTGCCGACGATTCGGGCGCGGCGGGAACTGTTGAACTTGTCGGCAGCGTCGGCGGGGGCCGCGGCGTTCTGGAAACCGGTTATGTCGACAGCGGCGCCGGTGACGCGAACCTCGTCTTCGACGGCGGCATTCTGCGCGCAACCGGCAATGAGGCAAATTTCCTCGGCGGTTTCAGCACAGGAGAGGTAACCTTCGACGCAGGCGGTGCCTTTCTTGATACGAACGGCTTTGCCATCGGCATCGCTGCAGACCTCCAGGGCACCGGCGGCCTCACGAAGCAGGGCACTGGCACGCTGACGCTTTCCGGCACCAACAGCTATGCCGGCGTGACGACGCTCGAGGCGGGGACGCTGCTGGCAGGCAGCGCCGGCGCTTTCGTGCAGAACGGCGCCTATGCGGTCAACGGCGGCATCCTTGATCTCGGCGGCTTCGACCTGACCATGACGCAGCTTTCCGGAAGCAGCGGCGAGATCGCGATCGGCAGCGCCGACCTCACGCTCGATCAGGCGAGCGACAGTACCTATGGCGGCATACTCTCCGGCACCGGCGATTTCACGATGCTGGGCACCGGCACCCTGCGTCTGACCGGCAACAGTTCAGGCTTTACCGGCACGACCACGATTTCGGACGGACGCCTGATCGTCAACGGCAGCCTTGGCGGCATTCTGATGATGACCGGCGGCACGCTGGCCGGGTCGGGTCATATCGGTGCGGTGACCGCCGGGGCGGGCGTCACCATTGCACCCGGCAACTCCATCGGAACATTGACCATCGGCGGCAATCTCACCTTCGATCCCAGTTCCACCTATGAGGTCGAGGTGGATCCCGGCAGCACTGCCAGCGAATTGATCTCGGTCACGGGCACCGCCTTCCTCAACGGCGCCAGCGTTGCCCATGTCGGGATGAATGGCGATTACAAGCCCTTCTCCACCTATACGATCCTGACGGCGACCGGCGGGATCAGCGGGACATTCGGCGCGGTGACGTCCAATTACGCCTTCCTGGTAGCCGGCCTCTCCTATGATCCGAACAACGTCTATCTGGAGATCGCACGCAACGATGTCAGCTTCGCCGATATGGCTGCGACGCGCAATCAGATGGCTGCGGCCCAAGCCGCCGAAAATCTCGGAACCGGCAACGATATCTACGATGCGATCGTCAGATTGCCCAGTGACGAAACAGAGGTCCAGGCGAGCTTCGACGCTCTTTCCGGTGAAATTCATGCTTCGATCAAGACGGCGCTGATCTCGCAGAGCCTCTTTGTCCGTGAGGCCGCCAACCAACGGCTGCGGTCCGCATTCGGCGATTCGGGCGTTGCGGTGGCGCCAAGACAGGCCTTCTCGCCAGGCGGCCCGGAACTGATTTACGCCAATGCCTCGGACATGCCGGTGTTCTGGAGCACGGCCTTTGGCGGCCTGAGCGAGGCGTCCACGGACGGCAATGCCGCGACGCTCCGCCACCAGACCGGCGGGTTTCTGGCCGGCGTCGACACCGCCTATGATGACATCAGGTTCGGCCTGATGGCGGGCTTCAGCAACTCCGGGTTCGACCCGCGGCATCGCGCCTCGTCGGGGTCGAGCAACGATTATCACCTCGGCCTCTACGCCGGCACCGAGTGGGGCAATTTCGCTTTTCGCTCCGGCCTTGCTCATAGCTGGCACGAGATTGACACCAGCCGCCGCGTCGTCATCGGAAGCTTCGAGGACAGGCTGGAAGCGGGCTACGGAGCAGGGACGCTGCAGGCCTTCGCGGAACTGGGCTACCGGTTCGATACGGCGGCAGCCTCTTTCGAGCCCTTCGTCAATCTCGCCCATGTGGGCGTTCGCACGGCAGGGTTCACCGAAGAGGGCGGGGCGGCGGCACTCCACAGCGCCGGCCGCACGACCGATACGACCGATACGACCATGACCACGCTTGGTCTGCATGTCGAGATGGATATCGGCCAGGGAGGGGTGGGCGCCACCCTGCGTGGCATGGCAGGCTGGCGCCATGCCGCCGGCGACATCGTTCCGTTGTCGCATATGGCTTTTGCAGGAGGCGACAGGTTTACCGTCGCCGGCGTACCGCTGGCGGCCGACGCCTTCGTCCTCGATGCCGGACTTGATTTCGACTTCAGCGCAAGCTCCAGCCTCGGCATCGCCTATTCCGGCCAGGTCGCGGAGGATGCGCAGCAGCATGGCGTCAAAACGACGCTGTCGGTGAAGTTCTAAATCGTCTCACCGAAGGACGGCGACATTGCTCTTCGGACCGGCCGAATTCCGCAACCATTCAAGGCTGTCGGATGCGTCTGCAACTCAGCGGCGCGCGCTACAAGCCTGATTTCATACGGCTTTGCCGGTCGTTAAAATGCGAGCTTTTCCATTTACCGCTGATGAAGGCCTGCATGTCATATCCGCTTGATGCGCTGGTGGCAGAAGATCGCCGCGAAACAATAAGAATGGGAACGACATGGGTGCGGAAAGCATGGATCGCATCGGCTTACGCAGAAAGCCGAAGCAGGAGCGCAGCATTCAGAGGCTGGATCTTATCCTCGCCGCCGCCGCAAAGATCATCGCCAGAAAGGGCGTCAGCGCCATGCGGATGACGGAACTCGCCGTCGCCGCCAAGGTGCCGATCGGCTCGGTTTACCAATATTTCCCGGAGAAGGCGGCGATCGTCAAGGCCCTGTTCGACCAGCATGCTTCGGCGATCCAGGCGAAGACGGCGGCGATGTTCAGCGACGTCCAGTCACTCGACCAGGCCCTCGATCTCGTCTGCGCCACCATCGACTGGTATTACGAATCCTATCGCGACGATCCCGTCTATCTCGGCGTCTGGATGGGAACCGAGACCGATCAGGATCTGCTTCAGCTGAATATCGAGCATAGCGGCCGCGTCGCCGGCATCTTTCATGACGCCGTACGCAGGCTGGCTCCCGACCTTTGCGACGAAGAAATGTTCGCGCGCACTTACCTTTTCAGCCACCTGATCGGCGCCGTCATCCGGCTTGCCGCCGTCAGCGAGGAGGCGATCGCGCGGCGCATGCTCGATGAGTGGAAACGTGTCATCCGCGCTTCTCTTTTCGCCGCAGGCGTGCAGACTGCCGCCTGAGCGGCCTCTACCAGCTCGGCACCATATTGGCGGCCTTCAGCCTAGGATAGCGCGCCTGGGCGGATTTGACGTCCGCCTCGAGATTGTCGTCGATGACAGCCGGCGTGATGTTGTCGAGGCAGGCGGTGATATGGGCGGTGATCGCGTTCATCAGCGAGATCGAAACACCCGGCCGCTTCATGATGCCGATCTGCACCGGCGGCAGCGCCGGGAAACCGTCGGCCTGGCTCAGCACCTTCATGCCCGTCCGCAGCGCCGATTCCGGCATTACTGAGACCGCCATGCCGGCCAGCACGGCCGCAGCGACGACGGTGCACGACCAGCTGGTGAACAGGATCTGGTGTTCGCGGCCGACGGCATCGAGCGCCGAGCAGGCGAGCTGGCGCCACTGGCAGTCACGCCGGCCGACGGCAAGTGGCACCGGCGCGTCGTCGCGGATCGGATGGTTGGCCGAACCGACCCAGCAGAGCGGCTCGGTTCTCACCACATCGGACATGCGCTCGCGCGGATTGTGGGTGACGAGCGCGATATCGAGTTCGCCCTTGTGCATGCGCTCGGCAAGGTCCATCGACGGCTCGCAGACGATGTAGAGCTCGACATTCGGATGCGTCTTGGCAAAGCGGCCGATGATTTCCGGCATATAGCGGTCGGCATAATCGTCGGGGGTGCCGATGCGCAGCGTCCCCTCCAGCCTGTTGTCGTCAAAGGCCGCGATTGCCTCATTGTTGAGGCGGATGATGCGGCGGGCGTAATTGAGCAGTTTTTCGCCTTCGACCGTCAGCCGGTTGCCGCGGCCATCCTTGATGAACAGCTGCTTGCCGATGCGCTCTTCGAGACGGCGCATCTGCATGGATACGGCGGATTGGGTCTTGTAGACCCTGTCGGCGGCCTTGGTGAAGCTGCCGGAATCGACGATGGCGATGAAAGTCTGCAACTGGTCGAGATCAAGAGGCGCGGACATGGTTCACCTATAAAGATAGCTGATGATAATCATTAGAAACATTCGTTGGACTGATCAATAGGTCTTTGGCATCTTCGGGATGCAAATCAAGCAAAGTGAAGGACGGGCGCCCTGCCTGTCCGAGCGGAATTCAGCATGCTCCTTCCCGCACGACCTCGCGGCAGGGGTGGGCTGTGTTGCGCGCAGATCAAACCATTACAGCCCTTACACGTCTGAAAAGAGACGTGGCGCTGTAAAGAAAGGAGAGTGCAATGCGCATGACAGACCGGACACTAGAACTCGACCGCGGTAAGCCGGACCTGACGTTTTCCCAGCGTCTGGCGGCAGGTCTCGCACCGTTGGCCTCTCTCTTTCGCGGGTTCCGCAATCGCATGGAGGTCAACGCGCTGCACGATCTGAACGATACTCAGCTGAGGGATATCGGCCTCACGAGGGCCGATCTGACCTCTGCGTTCCTGGCCTCGACCTTTTTCGAGGACCCGTCGGAACATCTGACGCGCTCGGCGCGTAATCGCTGGCGCCTGCAGTTCTTCCGCTCCTGCGACGAGTAGGGGCGTCGAGTTTCCCCGCAGGGTGATAGCCAATAGCCCTGCCGCTTGACCCGGTGATCGGCTTTCCCAAGCCATCGCCGGGTTTTTTTATGCTTCCGCATGTCGCCCGGAAGTGTACGGCGGTTCCGGGATAACGACATGCGTAAACAAAGAACGAAAGCGCGTCGCATGAAACACGTTTGAGGCGACGCGCTTTAAGTGTCAGAGGAGGACTTCGGACGGTAGGTTTCGAAAATCGCCTCCAGATTCCTCTGATAGCTCTTCTGCACTTCGAGCCCGCTGTCGAACATGGCGTTCAGCATTTCAGTGTAGCGCTCGGTATTGACCTTCGCCTCTTCCTTCGGCGGTTCCGGCGTCTTCGCAGTCGGCTGCTGGGCCGCCGACTGCTGGCCGAGCCCTGCCATCATCTCCTGGAAAGCCTTGGCGAAGGGATTGTCGAGAAACGGGTTCGGGGCAGGCGTCGGTTGCTGTTTCGGCATCGAAAACATCAGCTGCATCGCCTGTGTGAACGGATTGTCGAAAATATTGGGTTCCGAGGCGGCTTTTGGTTTCGGCGCAAAGCCGGTGCTCTCCAGCCATTTCTGAATGCTCTCGCCCATCGGCGTATTGACGAAGGGGTTGACCGGAGAGGCCATCTGGCCGGTCGTCTGCTTGAAGAGCCCGCCCATCAGCGTGTCGGCGAGCACCGGCAGCATCTGCTTGTAGATGTCCTGTCCGATCCCTGTCATCTGTGCCGCCTGGGCGGCGACAGCCCGCGAAACCTCTTTGGAGCCGAAGAGCTGAGCAAGGATGTTGTTGCCGTCGGAAATGCCCTCTGGCGTAAAGGCTCGGCTCATATCCTCGAAATATCGAGCATAGTTGCCGGAAGCGACGGCCTGCATCAGCCCGACGAAATCATAAGGATTGCTGGTGCTGCGTTTCAGGCCGGCGGAAAAAGCCGGCATCAGCGCCGCCATCGCCTTGGTCGCCTGTTCCTGCGCCAGGTTGAATTGCCGGGCGATTGCATCCATCGCCGCGCCGTTCTGCGCCTGCATCATCATGTCGAAGAGTGGCAGCATGGAGGTCCCTTTCCCCGAGTCGTGACGCGTGTCACGCCACTATATCCGGAAACGGTAATGTGCAAACGGCTTTTTGCCATAAGAACTTAAAGCAATGCCAGCGAAAGTGCCGAGCGGATTTCCGGACCGGAGACAACCAGGGGCAGGCTCAGTACTGATAGTCCTCGAAGACCGGTTCGACGGAGCCGTTCCAGCGGCCGTGATAAAGCGACAGCAGGTCCTCGGCGAGTGTCGCCTTCTTCGCGAGCACTTCGTCGAGCGGCGCGAGGAAGATGCTCTCGTCCTGGCCTTCGCGGTTGAGCCTGCCGCGCGCCTTGAGCCCGGCCCTTGAGATGCCGACTACCTCGCGCGCCACCTCGAGCAGCGCATCCCCGCGAAACGCGGCCTTCAACCCTTGCGCCGGAACGGCATTGCGCAGGGCGCCAACCTCGGCAAAGCTCCAATCCTTCGTCAGCTCGTCGGCGGCCTGAAGGGCTGCATCGTCGTAGAGCAGGCCGACCCAGAAAGCCGGCAACGCACAGATGCGCCGCCACGGGCCGCCGTCGGCGCCGCGCATTTCGAGGAAGCGTTTCATCCGCACGTCCGGGAAGAGCGTGGAAAGATGGTTCGTCCAGTCCCCCATCGTCGGCGCCGCATCGGCGACTTCGCCCTTCAATGCGCCGTTCATAAATTGGCGGAAGGTGACATGGGTACAGTCGTGATAGCGCCCGTCCCGGACGATGAAATACATCGGCACGTCGAGCGCCCATTCGACATAGTCACGGAAACCGAAATCGTCGCGGAAGGTGAAGTCGAGCAGGCCGGCGCGCCGGTTGTCGACATCGCGCCAGATATCGCCGCGCCAGGACAGCAGTCCGTTCGGCTTGCCTTCGGTGAAGGGTGAGGATGCAAAGAGCGCGGTCGCCAGCGATTGCAGCTTCATCGAGACGCGCATCTTCTGGCGCATGTCGGCTTCGGAGGAGAAGTCGAGGTTCACCTGGATCGTGCAGGTGCGGTACATCATGTCGAGACCCTTGGTGCCGACCTTCGGCATGTAGCGGGTCATGATCTCGTAGCGCGATTTCGGCATTTGCGGGGTTTGCGCATAGGTCCATTTCGGGCTGCCGCCGATCCCGAGGAAGCGGATGCCCATCGGCTCGGCGATCTCGCGCAGGGTCGCTAGGTGCTGGTTCGATTCCCGGCAGGTTTCGTGGAGCGTTTCGAGCGGTGCGCCGGAGAGTTCAAACTGGCCGCCCGGCTCGATCGAGATCGCACCCATGCCGCTCTGCTCGGCCAGGCCGATGATGTTGCCGCCGTCCATGATCGGTTCCCAGCCGCTTTTCGCCTGCAGGCCGGTAAGCAGGGCCGAAATGCTGGCGTCGCCGAAATAGGGAACCGGGCTGTTGTCGGCGCGGAAGAAGGCGAACTTCTCATGTTCGGTGCCGATCCGGAAGCGCTCCCGCGGCTTGTTGCCCGCGGCGATGTAATCGGTCAGATCCTGAACCGAAGAGAGCGGTGTCTGGTCGGTGGTGTCGCGGGCCATGCGGGGTACCTGTATTCGAAAAGGCGCCCAGGGGCCGGGCAGCTGGAAGGCTGATTAGGACCCAAGCCACGTATGTTGCAAGTGAAATTCTTTCAATGACGCATCAAAAAAATAGGAACAATTTCCATGTCCACTCGTTTTCGGTGTCAGCTCCAGTCGCCGATCGCCGCCTGGACCACCGCCAGCGCCGCGACCGCTGCCGTATCGGCCCTGAGGATGCGCGGCCCAAGCGGAATTGCGGTGACGAAATCGAGGCTTCGAAGCCGCGCCCGTTCGTCCTCCGAAAAGCCGCCCTCCGGCCCGACGAGCAGAGCAAGATGTTTTTCCCTGATCGCTGACAGCACCGGCAGCGGGTTCTGCCCGGCATCGCTCTCGTCGCAATAGATGATGCGCCGCTCCTTCGGCCAGCGTTCCAGCAGGTCGGAAAGCTTCACCGGCTCGGCCACATCGGGGATGTCGAGAATGCCGCATTGCTCGGCCGCCTCGACCACATTGGCGCGAAGCTTGTCGAGATTGGTGATCCTGCCCTGCACATGCTGGGTCATAACAGGCTGCAGCAGGCCGGCTCCCATTTCGACCGCTTTCTGCACGAGATAATCCATGCGGCCGACCTTGAGCGGGGCAAAGAGATAATGCAGGTCTGAGGGCGCCGGCTGCGGCCGCGTCTCTTCGGTTGCCGTCAGCAGGATGCGTTTGCGTGTCGGGAAGGACAGCGCCGCCCGCCACTCACCGTCGCGGCCGTTGAAGAGCAGGATGTCTGTGCCATCCTCCATCCTCAGCACGTTGGCGAGATAGTTGAACTGGTCGGCATTCGCCTCGACGACGGCGCCGCTTGAAAGCGGCGCGTCGACGAAAAGCCGTTGCATGCGGAAATTGGCGCGCATTGGAAAAAACTCGGGATCTCAAACGAAGAGCGCGAACATAACCCAATAAATCATCCCCGCAAGCGCTGCCGAGGCCGGCACGGTGACGATCCAGGCGGCGATGATCGTCATGAAATGCGAGCGGCGCACGAGATAGCGTCGCCGCGTCTCGTGGATATTGGGCTCCTCCGGTTCGTCGATATCGAAGCTCTCGGCCTTGCTCCTGATATAGGCGACGCGGCGCTTGGAATGGCGGGTGTACCATTCACGGAAGAAACCGACGCCGAAGACCGCCCCGACCGCGATGTGCGTGGTGCTGACCGGCAGGCCGAGCCATGAGGCGACGATGACGGTGAGAGCGGTCGACAGCGCAACGCAATAGGCGCGCATCGGGTTGAGCTTGGTGATTTCCTCGCCGACGAGGCGGATGAGCCGCGGCCCAAAGAGCAGCAGGCCGACGGAGATGCCGAAAGCGCCGATCAGCATCACCCAGAGGAGCGGGTGGCCGACGCCGCCGTCGCCGCCGATGCCGACCGAATGGACGATCGCTGACAGCGGCCCGACCGCGTTCGACACGTCGTTTGCGCCGTGGGCAAAGGAAAGCAGTGCGGCCGAGCAGATCAGCGGCAGCCGGAACAGCACCCGCAGCGAACTGTTGCGGTTTTCGAGATCCCGCGCCTGGGCGAGAACCAGCGGCCGGGCGGCAAGCCAACTCACCAGCCCGATGCCGATGCCGATCAGGATGATGGTGAGGGATGGAAACCGGCCGATTGGCGACAGTTGCAGCACCATATAGGCCATGAAGCTGCCCGCCATCATCCCGACAAGGACCGGCACCCAGCGCCGCGCCGCCTCGATCTTATCGTCGCGATAGATGATCAGGGTCTTGACGAGATAGAGCAGCCCGGCCGCGATCAGTCCGCCGATCAGCGGCGAGGTGATCCAGCTCGAGGTGATCTCCAGCATCACCCGCCAGTTCACCGGCTCCGGCCCGACGGCTGAGATGCCGGCGCCGATTACCGCGCCGACGATCGCATGGGTGGTGGAAACCGGCGCTTTCATCCAGGTGGCAAGGTTGATCCAGAGGGCCGCTGCGGTCAGCGCCGCCATCATGATCCAGCCAACTACTGCCGGCGGCACCTGGGCGGCGTCGACGATGCCGGTGGAAATCGTCTTGACCACTTCGCCGCCGCCTATCGTGGCGCCCAAGACCTCGAAAGTCGCGGCGATAACAAGCGCCTGTCCCATCGTCATGGCGCGTGCACCGACGGCCGCACCGACATTGTTGGTCACGTCGTTGGCGCCGATATTCAGCGCCATGTAACCGGCAAGGGCCGCTGCCGCCACGACGAGCACGGCACCCGGCCGGTCGAACACGTAGACGCCTGCAAAGAGCATGACCAAGCCGACGAAAATCAGCCCGAGACCGGGCGCCACCAGCCGTCGCGACACATGCTTTGCCGCGTCCTCGACATAGGTGATCTTATCGAGGTCCTTGTCGAGCGTGCGTTTCGTAAGAACTGCGGGACGTGGCGGCATTCTTTTTCCTGAGGGATGAATCTGCTTCTACGCTGCTTTCCTAGCAGTGCAAGATGGCAGGATTCATTCCGCCGGAATTTGTTTGGCCGCCGGAATTTGCTCCGCCTGTTTGGCCGAAAGCCTGTCGGTCATCTTTTGCTTGAAGGCGAGGAAAAGTTTGCCTAGCTCCGGTTCGCGCACGCGGCCTGCGGCCTCGTCGAACGAGACCCATTCGATAGTGCGCTCGCCCTTCTCCTTGAAATTCTTCGCCATGTCGGTGACTTCGAGTGCATAGACCTGCACTTTGCAGACCACCTGCACCCCGTCGCGCAACACTTTCGGGTAGGTGTAGGAGCCGAGCGTTTCCGCCTCGGTCGAGCCGCGTACGCCGGCTTCTTCGAGGGCTTCCTGCGCGGCGACCTCATGGGCGCACTTCCCGTTCATCGGCCAGCCCTTGGGAATGACCCAGCGGCCGGTGTCGCGGCTCGTCATCAGGAGGACCTCGACATCACCGCTCTTCTTCTTCACCCGGTAGCAGAGCGCACCATATTGCTGTCGCGGCGGTCGCCGGAACATCAGTTGCACATCGGATGCCAATCGGGCGAAAAGAGTCAATTGTCGGATCACCTTTACAGTCGTTGTTAGGAATCACTCATATACATATATCATGGAAAGCTAACGCAATCCAAAAGGACGATCGGAACGGAGTTTAATCGCCGTTCATAGGGGAAATCGAGCTGGGGCTGGCTCGAGGAAACCGTCACGTCCTGTCTAGAATGCGTCATTTTGCACAGGTGTACAATATGAGCCCGTCACGCGCCCTAATCAATGGCGGCGCCAATTGTTCCACTCGGATTTTTTATATATGTGCCAACCAGGGCTCGTCCTCCGGTCGCGGCCTTGCTCCTTGCGCTTTTGTGGCGGTGACAGGTGGCGAAGAAGGGCGACAGTGAGGAGATGCTGGCAAAGACCGCGACCCGCACCGACTGGATCGGCAGCAGCTGCTGGCCGCCAATGGCCACATCCGCCGAATTCGAGCCCGCGCGCCCCTGGAGCCGAAAACGGTGGCGCTGCTGATGACGCTTCGGGCCGGCTGAGCTGCGCCGAAATGCGCTATGTCCCGGTCGCATGCCAATCGCCACACCGAGCGCCGGCAGTCGGTGTCGAGGTTGGAGTAGCAGGACATTTAAGGGTCGATACCGGTAGGAGCGAACGACACTGTAAGCGCTGCGTCTCATTTGAACCGATTCGGATTTCATAAACGGAAGACGCTGGTCTGTAAGGGCGAGTTGGACGCGATCCCGGACTACGCCGAACGGCAGCGGTATGGCGGTGTCTACCGTTGTCGGAAGCACGGTCGACACGGCTGTCGCAACGTTTCCGCAAGTGTCAGCAAATGTGCTTGTCAATACGCATGCTGCAGACACGCACCCCGAGTGCTAGACGGAATCATCCAGCCAAACTTGAGAAATGGTGCCCAAGTCTGAAATCATCTTCCGAAACCAAGCGCGCCGCCAAACTGCCCTACATCTGCGGTACTCAGCTCATGCCTAGCTCAGCCGTTCCCCGCCGTTACAACCGTTTCGACAGGCGGAGAGTACTGCCCGCCGCTGCCTCGTATCCCCTATCCTCGTAGAACTTCTTGGCGGTTCGGGTGCTTTCCAAGACGCACATCTTTATCCCACGCGCACGGGCCTGGGCTTCAAGCGCGAGCAAGATCCCCTTGCTTATTCCCTTGAAGCGTGCGTCAGTGTGAGCATAATTGAGCAGGATTTCGCCCCGTCCATCCATCATGCCGACCCCGACAACGTTGCCCGTAAGTTCCGCGACCAGAACTGTGGCGTCCTCGCGATTTATCCATGCTGCCCAGGACGCGGCGGTCTTATTAGAGAGCCAGCCCGCAATCTCGTCGTCGTCGTCTTGGTGATCAGCGCTACATAATTGCGTTATAGACCGGCGCAACACTGCGATGGCCGCCTCCGCGTCGGATTCTTTGCCGACTCGAATGGAGATGGCCATTTCAACCTCGACATTTCACTATCGGCCCATGACGATATTAACATACCCGCTGTCCGGCAAGGGGCGAATATGATTGCCGAATATCGCCGGTGTGGCATTGATAATTTTGTTTGAAGCTCCCGTTACCTCGGACGCATATACTCCTCATTACCGTGACAGGCTTCCCCGGTATCGTGATGGAGGCTGATCTGCCGCTCCTAAAGGATGGCGCGGTCCTGATGAATGGCGGCCACTTCCTGCATGAGATCGAGGTTGAGGCCTTTCGCAGCCATCCCTCATGTCGTCGGCATCGACCTCTAGGAGGCCGATCATATCGAAACCTTCCCTCTCAAGGGAGCGGCCCGCGCTCCTTCCAGTGCTTGGCGGCGGCCATATAGCCAAGTTCCGCCAGACCGCGGCCGCTCGGCAATACGGTCGCGTCGATAAATCTCGGCTTCACGCTCCAGGCCGCCCGCTGCCTCGAACGTCGCCAAAGGCGAGGTCGGTGCCGAATCCTGCGTCGTGCCGGTGCCAGACGACATTGACGCAATGGTCGCCGGCGCCTATCTCGATCCGTCGCGGGAAAAAGAGGCGCCGAGCTGTCAGCGCTCCCAATAGGGAACCGGTCCGTAGAGCTCCGTCAGATAGTCGATGAACAGCCGCACCTTGGCCGGCAGGAATTGGCGGCTAGGGTAGACGGCCGAGAGCGCGACATTGTGCGAGCCCTCATAGGCGGGCAGCACCTGCACCAGACGGCCGGCCTTCAGTTCCTCGCCGATATCCCAGGTGGAGCGCAGCGCGATCCCGAGCCCCGCGATGACAGCCTCGCGGATCACCTCGCTGGAGTTGGTGATCAGCATGCCTTCCGGCCGCAGGCTGAGGGCTCCCTCCGGACCATTCAGCCGCCAGGTGTCGTTATTGTGCGCCGGCAGACAGCGATGGTATTTCAGATCATCGATATGCAAAGGCTCACCATGCGCCGCCAGGTAATCCGGCGATGCGCAGAGCAGCCGGCGCACCGCCGCCAGCCGTCGGGCGACGAGGCTGGAATCGGTGAGTTCGGCAATCCGGATCGCCAGATCGAAACCGCCGCCGACGATGTCGCTGAGTTCGTCGGTCAGCACCAGGTTGACCGCAAGCTCCGGGTACTCCTTCATGAACGTCTTCAGATGCGGCGCGATATGCATGCGACCGAAGGAGGTCGGAGCCGAGATCTTCAGCGTGCCGTGCATCTGCGCCGAGCGCCCGGAAATGTAGGATTCCGCCTCCTCCAGTCCGGCGAGAATGCCGAGAACGCGGTCGTAGAAGCCCTGTCCGGCTTCCGTCAGCGAGATCTGCCGCGTCGTACGCTGCAGAAGCCGCGTACCGAGCCGGTCCTCCAACCGCTTGATCCGCTTGGAGACCACCGCGGGCGAAAAGCCGAGCGCCCGCCCCGCAAGCGACATGCTTCCAGTCGAAACGACCTTGGCAAAGATTTCGAGATCGCCGAGATTGGTCATAAGGCCTTCAGACTTTTTCCACTTTTGGCATAAGTGCTTAGCATTTGCGCCATTTTCGGGAAAGTGCTAAGCCGGTTCATCGGCGGCAGGGGCTGGCGGCGCCGTCCGGCCTTTTCATTTCCGGCTATGATTTCCCGTCGTCCGGGCCAGGGAGAACACCATGTCCGACGCCATTCCGTTTCTCGCCCCGCGCGCCGACGTGCTGGCGCGCCGCGCCCGGATCGTTGCCGATTTAGCCGATATGCTGCCGCCGGAGTGCCTGGTTCATGAGGCGCGCGAGCTGGTGCCGTTCGAGACCGACGCCTTCGTTTCCTATCGTCGCCTGCCGCTCGCCGTAGCGCTGCCGCGCACCACGGCCGAGGTCTCGGCCGTCATGCGTTATTGCCACCGTTACGGCGTTCCCGTCGTGCCCCGCGGCGCCGGCACTTCGCTCTCCGGCGGCGCCATTCCGCAGGAAGATGCTGTCGTCCTCGGCCTGTCGAAGATGAACCGCATTCTCGACATCGATCTGCCGAACCGCGCCGCCGTCGTTCAGGCCGGCGTCACCAATCTCAACATCTCCGAATCCGTCGCCGCGGACGGGTTTTTCTATGCGCCCGATCCGAGCTCGCAGCTCGCCTGTACCATCGGCGGCAATATCGGCATGAATTCCGGCGGCGCCCACTGCCTGAAATACGGCGTCACCACCAACAATCTGCTCGGCGTCAGGATGGTGCTGGTCGACGGCACAGTGATCGAGCTCGGCGGCAAGGCGCTGGACGCGGCGGGTTACGACCTTCTCGGCCTCGTCTGCGGCCACGAAGGCCAGCTCGGCATCGTCACCGAGGCGACCGTGCGGCTGATCGCCAAGCCGGAAGGCGCTCGCCCCGTGCTCTTCGGCTTCGAAAGCTCGGAAGAGGCCGGCGCCTGCGTTGCCGATGTCATCGCCGCCGGCATCATCCCGGTTGCCATCGAATTCATGGACAAGCCGGCAATCGAGATCTGCGAAGCCTTCGCCCATGCCGGCTATCCCCTCGATGTTGGCGCGCTGCTGATCGTCGAAGTCGAGGGTTCGGAAGCGGAAATGGACGCCACGCTGACGGACATCGTCGACATCGCCCACCGCCACGCTGTAAAGACCGTGCGCGAATGCCAGTCGGCCACCGAGGCGGCGCTGATCTGGAAGGGGCGCAAATCCGCATTCGGCGCCACCGGCCGCATCGCCGATTATATCTGCATGGACGGCACGGTGCCGCTCAGCCAGCTTTCCCACGTGCTGAAGAAGACGGCCGAGATCATCGATCATTACGGCCTGCGGGTCGCCAACGTCTTCCATGCCGGTGACGGTAACATGCATCCGCTGATCCTCTTCAATGCCAACGATCCCGAGGATGCTGCCCGCGCCGAAGCCGCCGGCAACGATATCCTCAAGCTCTGCGTCGATGCCGGCGGCTGCCTCACCGGCGAGCATGGCGTCGGCATCGAAAAACGAGACCTGATGCGCCACCAATATTCAGAGGCCGATCTCGCCCAGCAGATGGCGGTGCGCGCCGCCTTCGATCCCGGCTGGCTCCTCAATCCTTCGAAGGTCTTCCCGTTGGAAGGGCGCCCCGCCGCATGATCGATCTGATGCCCGCAAGCGAGGAAGAGGCGGCTGCGCTCGTCCGCGATCATGCTGAGCGCGGCCGGCCGCTTGCCATCTGCGGCGGCAATAGCCGCGCCGGCTTCGGCAATGCCGTTGCATCAGAAGACCGGTTGCGCTCGACCGGGCTTGCCGGCATCGTCGCCTATAATCCCGGAGAGATGGTCATGACCGCCCGCTCGGGCACGCCGCTTGCCGAGGTCGAGGCGGCGCTTTCGCAGAGCGGCCAGATGCTCGCCTTCGAACCGATGGATCATCGCCCGGTCATGGGAACTTCAGGCGAGCCGACCATCGGCGGCGTCTTTGCCGCCAATGTCTCCGGCCCGCGCCGTCTGGTTGCGGGGGCTGCCCGCGACAGCCTGCTCGGCGTGCGCTTCGTCAACGGCAGGGGCGAGATCATCAGGGCTGGCGGCCGGGTGATGAAGAATGTCACCGGCCTCGACCTCGTCAAGTTGATCGCCGGCTCGCACGGCACGCTCGGTTTTCTCACCGAAGTCACGTTCCGGGTGCCGCCGTCTGCAAAGACAGAGCAGACGGTGGTTCTGTCAGGCCTCAATGACGCCGAGGCGGCAAACGCCATGGCGGCGGCGATGGCGCTGCCGCTCGAAGTCTCCAGTGCCGCCCATCTGCCGCTGACGGTGACTTGGAAATTCCTTGCCGGCAACATGCCCGAGGGCGAGGCGACGGTTCTGCGCATCGAGGGCCTTGCCGCTTCGGTCGCGGTGCGCGTCGAAAAACTTGCGGCGGCGATGTCGGCCTTTGCCACCGTGACGCGGCTGGATGAGCCGGAAAGCCGCAGGCTCTGGCGGGAAATTCGTGACGTACTACCCTATGCCGACGGCACGGCGCGGCCGGTTTGGCGCGTCTCGGTCGCCCCCGGCACCGGTCATCAGCTCGTCGCCGCACTCCGCCTGGAAGCCGGCGTCGACGCCTTCTACGATTGGCAGGGCGGTCTCGTCTGGATGAGGATGGAAGCAGGCCCCGAAGCCGAGCTCGTACGCCGCTTTATCAAGGTGCTCGGCGGCGGCCATGCGACGCTGATCCGCGCCTCAGACGAGGCGAGGGCGGCAACTGCGGCATTTCATCCGGAGCCCGAAGCGGTGGCGATGCTGTCGCGGCGGGTGAAGGAAAAGTTCGATCCGGCGGGAATATTCAATCCGGGGAAGATGGGGTGAGGGATAAGATGGCTCAACGCGCGGGTTACCCCCCTCTGTCCTGCCGGACATCTCCCCCACAAGGGGGGAGATTGGCAAGAGGTTGGACCATCGCTCTCTCACTGCCGTATCGAAACTGCAGTGTCTCAGTTGTTTGGGGAAGCCGTTGCCCCGATCCGATCTCCCCCCATGTGGGGGGCCGAAGGACGGGTCGAGACCTGTGGCTCGACCCAGGGTCCGGCAGGACAGAGGGGGGTGCCCCAGGCACAACGCCCCCCAAGCAGAGGCCCCGCTAGATGCAAACCAACTTCACCCCGGCCCAGCTCGCCGACCCGCATGTCGCCGAATCCGAAAAGATCCTGCGCAAATGCGTGCATTGCGGTTTCTGCACCGCCACCTGTCCCACCTATGTGACGCTCGGCAACGAGCTCGACAGCCCGCGTGGCCGCATCTACCTGATCAAGGACATGCTGGAGAACGGCCGCCCCGCCGATGCCGAGGTCGTCACCCATATCGACCGCTGTCTTTCCTGCCTTGCCTGCGTCACCACCTGTCCTTCGGGCGTCGACTACATGCATCTTGTCGATCACGCCCGCGCCCATATCGAAAAGACCTACAGGCGTCCGTTCATGAACCGGCTGACGCGCGCCCTTCTCGCCGGCGTGCTGCCCTATCCCGGCCGTTTCCGCCTGGCGCTTACTCTCGCGCGTCTCGGCCGCCCCTTTGCCGGCCTGATGCGGGGGGCAGCGCTGAAACCCTTTGCCGCCATGCTGGCGCTTGCGCCGCGCCGCATCCCGGCGGCTTCGGACTTTGCAAAACCCGGCACCTATCGGCCCGAGGCGGAACGGCGCGGCCGGGTGGCGATCCTGTCCGGCTGCGCTCAGCCGGTGCTCGATCCCGGTATCAATGCGGCGGCGATCCGGCTGCTGACGCGGCTCGGCATCGAGGTCGTGGCGCCGGAAGGCGAGGTCTGCTGCGGTTCGCTGGTCCACCATATGGGCCGCGCCGAACAGGCGCTCGCAAGCGCCCGCACCAATGTCAATCTCTGGACGCGCGAGATCGAGAGCCATGGCCTCGATGCGATCATCATCACCGCATCGGGCTGCGGCACGACGATCAAGGATTACGGTCACATGCTGCGCCTCGACCCCGCCTATGCGGCAAAGGCCGCGAGGGTCTCGGCGCTGGCGAAGGACATCACCGAATATCTGGCGACCCTCGACCTGCCGGCCCATCCGCCGAGGGGCATCACGGTCGCCTATCATTCCGCCTGTTCGATGCAGCACGGCCAGCGTATCACGCTTGTGCCGAAGCAATTGCTGAAAGCGGCGGGCTTTACGCTGCGCGACCCTGCCGAGGGCCATCTGTGCTGCGGCTCGGCCGGCACCTACAACATCATGCAGCCGGAGATCTCGGCTGCGCTGAAGGCGCGCAAGGTCAAGAACATCGAAGCCACCAAGGCCGATATCATCGCCACCGGCAATATCGGCTGCATCACCCAGATCGCCACCGGCACCAATATCCCGATCCTGCATACGGTCGAGCTTCTCGATTGGGCCTATGGCGGCGCTATGCCGGAAAAATTAACGGGTTTGCCGTTAGGCTGAAGAGTATGCAGCAGGCCCGTCGGGCCGCTCCCGGGAGGTTGGGTGATGTGGCGGGGAATAATTGTACTTGCGGGATTGTTCGGTGCAGCAGGCGTGGCCCATGCCGACAGCCGCTTATTCTGTTCCGCTGATGACGCGCAAGCGCGCTTCACCCTCGAAAGCGGTTTTGCAAGCGGCGCTGGCCACCGGCTTAACCATTTCCGCGGTGCGCTGATCGTTAAGGATCCCGCGCAAGCGGCCTTTGCAAAACGTGTTTTCGAATCGCAGCATCTGAGCAATCACTGGTCGCTCGATGGCGAGCTGCTCCTGGAAGTCTTCGATGGCGGCGGTGACGATACCGGCGGCGCAACGCTGGATCTGGTTGTGGTCGCCGGCCAACGCGGCAAGCCGGCGGCGAATTTCAGCGGCACCTATTCCCTGACGATCGAAGGCGGCGAGAAGCCTTACGCCGCCGAGGGCAAGGTCAGCTGCGGCACGAAATAGCCCCGCAGCTGAAATTCAATTCATTACCAGTGGAACGATACGCCGACATTGACGGCATTGGTGAAGATGTTGGTCTTCAGCCGGTCGCCGCTGTCGATCGGAACGTCGACGCGCGAATAGGTGCCCTTGTATTCGACGAAGGTCGACCAGCGCTCGGTCACCTTGAAGTCAACGCCGGCCTGCGCCTGCAGCGTCACGCCGCCGAATTCATAGGCCCAGGTCTTGCCCTCCGGGCGAATCACTTCGACATGCGGAATGTTCACGCCGACACCGGCGCCGACATAGGGAGTCCAGCGGCGGGCCGGATCCTGGAAGCGATAGAGACCGTTCACCGTGAGCAGGTTCAGGCCGTCGGTGAATTCGAAATGCGACCAGCCGGCCTTGGCGAGCGTGTCGTCGTCGGCATAGACCTTGTCATGGGTGAAATCGAGCGAGATCCCCCAGTTCGGCTTGTTGAAGTCCTCGAGCCACCAGGTGACGCGGGCGCCGTAGTAAGGCGGGGCGCCGAAAGACTTGCCTTCCCATCCGGCGGTGAAGCTCGTGCCGTCCGAAACGTCGACGCCGCTGTGCGGCGCGGTCTGGTAACCGCCGTAAATGGAGAACTGCAGGTCTTCCGCCGAGGCGGAAGCCGCTGAACAGATGGTGAAAAGCGCGATGCCCGCGAGCATGGAAGCGGAGGAACGCAGCGCATATGTCATTGAATAGCCCCGATATTGCAAATATGTCGACTCTTAGGCACCAGTGCCAGCTTTCCGCCGCAAAGTCTAAGGAAAAGAAAAGGCGCGTCAAAATGCGCCTTTTCTTTTTTTGAAAGTGTTGCTCAGCCGCCGAACATCGTGCGCAGCACGTCGATGCCCCTGTCCTCGAACGCCACCTTGCCCTGCTTGTTGCCGGGGCCGATGACGATCACCTTGGTGCCGACGGCGGCGCGATCATAAAGATGCATCACATCAGCGTTCATCATGCGGATGCAGCCGGAAGACATGTTGAGGCCGATCGTCCAGGGCTGGTTGGTGCCGTGGATGCGGAAGATGGTGTCGCGGCCGCCCTGGTAGAGATACATGGCGCGGGCGCCGAGCGGATTGTCCTCGCCGCCTTCCTGGAAGGCGGGAATGATGTGGCCCTTGGCGGCTTCGCGGCGGCGCATTTCGGCCGGCGGCGTCCAGCTCGGCCATTCGGCCTTGCGGCCGATCTTGACGACACCTGACCAGCCGAAGCCGTCGCGGCCGACGCCGATACCGTAGCGGGTGGCGCGGTTGTTGCCTTCGACGAGGTAGAGATACTTGTTGTTGGTATCGATGATGACGGTGCCGGCCGCTTCCGTCGTCACCAGGCGCACTTTCTTGCGCTTGAACTGCGGCTTCACATATTTCGGCATCTGCGCCACGCGCACGATTTGCGCCGGCCGCCGTGTATTGTCGGAGGCTGAGCCTGCAGGCGCGGCCACGGCTGACGTGGACATCAAGGACAGGACAAGTCCGGCCGCGGCCAGTCCTTGCATCAATTTCATCATGATCGGTTCCCCTCAAGCAAATCCGCCCGAAGCTACATGATCTTCTGCCCGATTCAAGATCGCGATGGCGGGATAAAGCAATTTTAGCGGGTGGAGCCGCTTGTTCTTGCGGCGTCATAGAGCATTTCCGTATTTCTTCGAAACACGAAAATGCTCTATCTCTTTGTTTTTACACAATCCCGAACGCAAAACCGCTGCACAGCTTTGCTGGCTCTGGTAATTGGGTCTGTCGTTACATGACGATAACGCGGGTTCCGACGTTGACGCGGTCGTAGAGATCGACGACGTCCTCATTGCGCAGGCGGATGCAGCCGGAAGAAACGGCGCTGCCGATCGACCATGGTGCATTGGTGCCGTGGATGCGGTAGAGCGTCGAGCCTAGATACATGGCGCGCGCGCCGAGCGGGTTTTCCGGGCCGCCATCCATCCGCGCAGGCAGGTAGTGGCCCTTGGCGGCTTCGCGGCTGATCATCTCGGAAGGCGGCGTCCAGTCCGGCCATTCCGTCTTGCGGGTGATCTTGTGGGCGCCGGCCCATTCGAAACCCGGCTTGCCGACGCCGACCCCGTAGCGCCGCGCTCTGCCGCCTTCCATGACCAGATAGAGAAAGCGGTTATTGGTATCGATGACGATGGTGCCGGGTTTTTCGGTGGTGTCGTAATCGACCATCTGCGGCAGATATTGCGGCTCGATCGGACGGCGGATCGCCGGTATGCCGGGATTGATTGCCGACACGGTCTGTGGTGCTGCTTGCGGCGCCCGGCGCAGGACGCGGCGCTGGAACAGGCCGCGTTGCTGTGGCTGGACGACCGGCCGCTGGTAGACGACGGGACGAACCGTGCCGCCGAGCTGATTGATCCATGGCGCGGTCAGGTCGGGGCTGAGCACGACAGGCGGGCGGGTGGCGTAGCGGTCGTCTGCAATGGCGGCCGTGGAGAAGATGCCGCAGATGATCGCGGCAAGAACTAGGTGTTTCATCATCGGACGAACTCTCTACAAATGACCGAAAATGCGGTGGCGGGATATCTCCGCCCGCTGAGACGCTGCCACCCTATCCGCCAGCGAATGGTAAAGATCGATTCATGAAAGACCGGGCGGCCGGATAAACTTTTCGTCAGGGTTACCGATCGGTTTGGAAAGACGGTTTGCAGATGGTAAAGCCGGGACCATGACCGCAGAAACGAAGCGCATCCCGGAGAATGAAGCGGATATGGGTACGACTGGCATCATCATCGGCGAGGACGGCAGGAGCCGCTGCCACTGGCATGCCAACCTGCCGGATTATCTCAGATACCACGACGAGGAATGGGGCCGCCCTGTCACCGACGATACCCGGCTCTTCGAGAAGATCTGCCTCGAAGGATTCCAATCCGGCCTTTCCTGGCTGACCATCCTGCGCAAGCGGGAGAATTTCCGCGCCGCCTTCGCCGGCTTCGATTTCGACAAGGTTGCCCTCTTCGGCGACAAGGATGTAGCCCGCTGCCTTGCCGATGCCGGCATTATCCGCCATCGCGGAAAGATTGTTTCGACGATCAACAATGCCCAGCGCGCCATCGAACTCCGCGACGAATTCGGCTCACTCGCCCATTATTTCTGGCGCTACGAGCCCGGCCACAACGAGCGGCCGGCGGTCGTCGACCGAGACCATATCGTCGCCAATCCGACGACGCCGACATCGGTGCTCATTTCGAAGGATCTGAAGAAGCGCGGCTGGACCTTTGTCGGCCCGACCACAGTTTATGCCTTCATGCAGGCGATGGGCCTCGTCAACGATCATCTGGAGGGCTGCTTCTGCCGGCCCGAGGTGGAGGCGATGCGCGCCGCCTTGGTTCGACCATGAAAGATCTGTCCGTGAAAATATCGATCGCTGCGGTTGCCCTGTTCTTCTTGCCGGCCTTTGCCATGGCGCAGACGCCGCAGCTCGATCCCGGCGAGAAACTGGAGAAGCTGCAGTTCCCGGCTGTCACCATGCAGCTTAAGGGATGGACGAAATTCGGCAACGGCCATGTCTACACGCTGCCGGTGCGCGCCGGTCAGCATGTGAAGATCGATTTTTCCACCAGGAGCAAATTTGCCTTCCTGGCGATCTTCGACCTGTCGAAACCCGATGACGAGGCTTTTTTCGGCACCGATGAAGACGGCATGAGCTTTCAGACGACGGTGAAGGAAAACACCACCTGGCTGCTGCGCCCCTATTACTCCAAGGTCTCGCCGCGCCGCGGCCTCGGCGCTCCCTTCAGCATCCTGATCGCGCCGTTGGCGGCCGCCCCGCAGCAGCCGCCGCCGCCCGCCGAGCCGGAAACTCCATCGCTGTTTCCGAAGGCGCCGCCCAAGGCGAAATGAGGCACGGCCCTACTGTGCGAGCCGTTCGATCAGCTCGCGCAACTCGCCGAGGTGGTCGATCTTGCGGAAACGCGGCGCCTCCTTCGGCTCGTCCACATGTTCGAGCACCCAGGTGAGTTCGTGCGGCACGAAGACGCCGTAGCTGCCGGCTGCGATCGCCGGAACGATATCCGATTTCAGGGAATTGCCGACCATCATCGCCCGCTCCGGCCCGTCACCCAACTTGGCGAAGATGCGGCGATAGGTGACGGCCGTCTTGTCGGAAACGATCTCGACGGCATCGAAAAAGTCGCCGAGCCCGGATTGGGCGAGCTTACGCTCCTGGTCGAAGAGATCGCCCTTGGTGATCATGACAAGCAGATATTTGCCGGCGAGCGCCTCCAGCGTGTCGCGCGCATGCGGCATGGTCTCGACCGGATGGCCGAGAAGGTCGCGGCCGGTATCGAGGATCTTGGCAATGACGCTGGCCGGCACCTTGCCTTCGGTGATCTCGATCGCCGTCTCGATCATCGACAACGTGAAGCCCTTGATGCCGAAGCCGTAATGCCGAAGGTTGCGTTTTTCGGCCTCCAGCAGCCGCTCGGAAATCTTCGGGCCTTCGGCGAAATCGGCGAGAAGCTTGGTAAAATGGGCTTCCGTCAGTCGGTAATATTGTTCGTTCTGCCAAAGCGTGTCGTCGGCATCGAAGCCGATCGTCGTCAGTGCTCGCGTCGTCACATGCGCACCTCTTGAACTATGGCCGGCAATTTATCGGCCGCCTGTGTCGAGACAAGGGCACCGCTTCCTATGCGGCAAGGCCTGGCGTTGAAAAGCGCCGCCGCCGCACTACATCGGATTGGCCTCACCCAGCAGCCAGCCACGGCTGTGCCTGTCGCGCGCAGGCCAATAATCAAAAAATGAAGTTCTTAAGTTCGCAAGTCCCTCTTGCGGCAGATACAAAGGATTTTTTCGACCATGCGTTACAACCAACTCGGAAATACGGGGCTTTTCGTCTCGGAAATCTGCCTGGGCACGATGACCTTCGGCGAAGCCAAAGAAGGCAGCATGTGGGGCGCCATCGCCGATGTCGACCAGAACGCCGCCGACCGGATCGTCGAGCGCTCGCTGGCATCAGGCGTCAATTTCATCGACACGGCCGACGTCTATTCATCCGGCGAATCCGAGCGGCTGCTCGGCCAGGCGCTGAAGAACCTCGACATCCCGCGCAAGGACGTCGTCATCGCCACCAAGGTCTATGGCGTCATGGGCGACAAGCCGAACGACCGCGGCGCGTCGCGTGGCCACATCATGGATTCGGTCGAGGCAAGCCTGAAGCGGCTGCAGACCGATCATATCGACCTCTATCAGATCCACGCGACCGATACGGTAACGCCGATCGAGGAGACGCTGCGCGCCCTCGACGATCTCGTTTCCCGCGGCCTCGTGCGTTATATCGGCGTCTCCAACTGGCAGGCCTGGCGCATTGCCAAGGCGCTCGGTGTCTCCGAACGCCGCGGCTTTGCCCGTTTCGAGACGGTGCAGGCCTATTATTCCATCGCCGGCCGCGATCTCGAACGGGACATCGTGCCGATGATGCAGGAAGAAAAGCTCGGCCTGATGGTCTGGTCGCCCCTCGCCGGCGGCCTGCTCTCCGGCAAATATGGTCCGGGTGCCGCCGGCAACGGCGAAGGCCGCCGCGCCAGCTTCGATTTCCCGCCGGTCGACAGGGACAGGGCCTGGGCCTGCGTCGCCGCCATGCGCGAGATCGCCGAAAAGCATGGCGCCAGCGTCGCAACCGTCGCGCTCGCCTATATCCTAGCCAAGCCTTTCGTCACCTCGGTCATCATCGGCGCCAAGCGCGTCGATCAGCTCGACCAGAACCTTGCCGCCGTCAGGCTGAAGCTGGACGAAGGCGATATGCAGAGGCTCGACGAGGTAAGCGCGCTGGCCCCTGAATATCCGGGCTGGATGCTCGCCCGCCAGGCCGCCGGTCGCCGCCCGGTCGATTTCGAGCCGAAGGATTGACGTGTCGGTGTTTTGCCACGGCTGTCCGGTTCGCGCCGAATGCCGCCCTCACCGTAACCCTCTCCCCGTAAACGGGGCGAGGGACGTGCCAGGCGCAACGTTGAGATGGAGGAAGCGGTGCGGCATGTCCCTTCTCCCCGCGGGCGGGGAGAAGGTGGCGGCAGCGGGATGAGGGGCTGATCGAGTATGACGAACGCCTGTAATATCAGGCGTTCCCCTTCACCAGGCGATTACTTCCCGTGGGCCTTGAGCCAGTCGTTCATTTCCTTGATCTCGGCTTCCTGTGCCTTGATGACGGCTTCTGCGAGCTTGCGCAGATCGGGGTCCTTTCCGTATTGAAGTTCGATCTTGGCCATGTCGATCGCTCCCTGATGGTGGGGGATCATGCTGCGGACGAAATCCGTATCGGCGTCGCCGCTGTACGTCATCATCATATCCTTGTGCATCTTGTCGTTCGCCTTTTTGAACGCCTGACTGGAGGCCTCATGCCCGGCCATCGGCTTGCTCATGTCCATGGGCTTGTCTTCGGCAAGGGCGGGGGCGGCGAGGGCAGAGAGCATTGCGGTGAGGGCGATGATTTTCAAAGACATGAGAGTTCCTTCACTGTCTGACAATAGATTTCCGGGCGGCGCGCCCCGCCCGTTGGGCATGGATGAATGCGAAGTCAGAACATTCGGGGAGGGGGCGCCAGCGGAGCAGGGCGGTTGTCATCCAGGACGCGGGCAAGCGCCGGCGCGGGATAGAGGAAAACCGGCTTTGCGTCGCGGTCCGCCATGGCCGCCGGCGGCAGACATGCCGCGCAAAGCGGCATGTGCGCAGCCCTGCCGGTAGCGCGGGGATCTTTCAGCGCCTCCGCCTTACCCGTAGCTGCGGGCATGTTCATCCCGGCCATTGCGTGGTCCATGGTGGCGGACTTCGGCGCAGCCGGCCGGTTCATTGATGTGCAGATCGGACAGCCAGCCCATGCGGACATGGCACTGTAGACCAGCCAGCCGAGTATCATCGTCATCAGAGCGATCATGCGCATGACCTCAATGTAGGCAAATCCCGGCGCAGGCCAAGTCCTGAACGTGACGTCTCGATCGATCGCGGCCGCGCGCCACGCCTTTCACCAGGCGGCAAGCACCTTGTGCTCGATGCGGTAATCCCCGCTTTCTTCGCCGAGCGGCGCGACCGGCCATGTCCATGAGGCTTTTGCCGACGGCGGGGCGACGCCGTGCAACAGGTCGGCCTCCTCATGCGTTTTGCCGTTGCGGTCGACGACGGCATAGGCGATGTCGGTCACGAGGCAATGCTGGCAGGGAAGTCCCGAAAGTCCGGTGAGATGCGCCGCGATCAGCCTTTCCACCGCATCTTCGGGCATTCGACCGGCCTCGGTTTCATGGCGCCGCTTCACGCCGCGGCCGATCTGTGACAGGAGATTGGCAGAAACCACGAAATCGAGATAGGGCACGGAGCGCAGGAAGCCGAGGGGTTCGAGCTCTTGGCCGGCGGCGAGATCGTCATAGCCGGAGAGGTCGCGCTCGATCAGCCGGACGTTGCGATAGCGTTTAGCCGCAAGCCACAGCCGCACTGAGGCGAGATGAACGAGATCGATGAGCACGACCGCGTCGAAATCGCGCGCCAGTTCTTCGATCGGCACGTCCCGCAACAGGCCGGAGCCAAGCACGACCGCGGTCCGTTTCTGACGGAGTCCGGCCGCCGCCGCGCGGATCGCGTTGCGGCTCTTCTCCTCGTGGTCGGCCCAATCCTCGGCGCAGCGCCCGGCCCGTGACCAGAGATTGACCGAATAGCGGATGAACTTCCGATGCGGCTTGCCGGTCAGCGGCAATGTCGCGGCATAGAGTAGTGCCTCGGTGATCATGAGCAGGTCCGCATTGTGAAGAATGCCTCTTGTTCAATCGATTCTGGCAGCGCCACCAAGGCCCTTCGCCCTTGCCGCTCCCCGCCCAATCCGCTAGGACACCGCCACTGTCACAGTCAGTGGAATTCCCGGAAATGAACGACAAGCAGAAGAAACCGCAAAAGCTCAAGGCCCGCCTGCCGCGCGGCTTCGTCGACCGTGCGGCCGGCGATATCCGCGCCGTCAACGAGATGACGGCAAAGATCCGGGAAGTCTATGAGCATTATGGTTTCGACCCTGTGGAAACGCCGCTGTTCGAATATACCGATGCGCTGGGCAAGTTCCTGCCCGACAGCGACCGGCCGAACGAGGGGGTCTTCTCGCTGCAGGACGACGACGAGCAATGGATGTCGTTGCGCTACGACTTGACAGCTCCGCTCGCGCGCCACGTCGCCGAGAATTTCAACGAGATCCAGCTTCCCTACCGCACCTATCGCGCCGGCTACGTCTTCCGCAATGAGAAGCCGGGTCCCGGCCGCTTCCGCCAGTTCATGCAGTTCGATGCCGATACGGTCGGCGCGCCGGGTGTTCAGGCCGATGCCGAAATGTGCATGATGATGGCCGATACGCTGGAAGCCCTCGGCATCAAGCGCGGCGACTATGTCATCCGCGTCAACAACCGCAAGGTTCTGGATGGCGTGCTGGAGGCGATCGGCCTCGGCGGCGGCGACAAGGCCGGTCAGCGGTTGAACGTCCTGCGCGCCATCGACAAGCTCGACAAGTTCGGTCCGGAGGGCGTGGCGCTGCTGCTCGGTCCCGGCCGCAAGGATGAATCAGGCGACTTCACCAAGGGCGCTGGGCTCGACCAGGCGCAGATCGACAAGGTTCTGTTCTTCGTCGGCATCAGGGATTATGCCGAAAGCGCCGGACGCCTCGCCGAACTCGTCGCGGGAACGTCGAAGGGCGGCGAAGGCGTCGACGAGCTGAATTTCATCGGCGCGCTCGTTGCGAGCGCCGGTTATAGCGCCGACCGCATCAAGATCGACCCCTCCGTCGTGCGCGGCCTCGAATATTATACCGGCCCGGTCTACGAGGCCGAGCTTCTCTTCGACGTCACCAACGAGAAGGGCGAGAAGGTCGTTTTCGGCTCCGTCGGCGGCGGTGGCCGCTATGACGGTCTCGTCTCCCGCTTCATGGGCCAGCCGGTCCCGGCAACCGGCTTTTCGATCGGCGTCTCGCGCCTGATGACGGCGCTGAAGAACCTCGGCAAGCTTGGCGCGAGCGAAGTCATCGAGCCGGTGCTGGTCACCGTCATGGACGGCGACGTCGAGGCGATGGGGCGCTACCAGAGGATGACGCAGCAACTGCGCGCCGCCGGCATCCGCGCCGAGATGTTCCAGGGCAACTGGAAGAAATTCGGCAACCAGCTGAAATATGCCGACCGCCGCGGCTGCCCCGTCGCCATCATCCAGGGTGGCGACGAGCGCGCCGAAGGCGTCGTGCAGATCAAGGATCTGATCGAGGGCAAGCGGCTTTCCGGCGAGATCGAGGACAATGCCAGCTGGCGCGAAGCGCGCGTAGCGCAGGAGACGGTCCCGGAGGGCGACCTTGTGGTCAAGGTGAGGGAAATCCTTGCCGCGCAGGCGGAGGATCGGAAGAGGGCTGGCAATGCGCAATAGTCCCCTCCCCAACCCCTCCCCACAGGGGGGAGGGGCATTACGTGGCGCCGCTGTGCCTAACTCAACGTTCGCTTCAATGACGGCGCTCTCGATTTGCATCGACCCTGGCCGCGGGTTAGTCCCTCCCCCCTGTGGGGAGGGGTTGGGGAGGGGACTTTTCCCGGGAGCGACACTATGCCCCTGATCAACCTCCCCGAATTTGCCACCGACCTGCTCGCCGAATTTAGCGTGCGCAACGCCGAGCGCATCGACACGCCCGTCATTCAGCCGGCCGAGCCGTTCCTCGATATTGCCGGCGAGGATCTGCGACGGCGCATCTTCATGACGGAGAGCGAAACCGGCGCCAGCCTCTGCCTGCGTCCGGAGTTCACCATCCCCGTCTGTCTGCGCCATATCGAGACGGCGACCGGCACGCCGAAACGTTACGCCTATCTCGGCGAAGTCTTCCGCCAACGCCGCGACGGCGCCAATGAATTCTACCAGGCCGGTATCGAGGATCTGGGCGATATCAACATACCGAGCGCCGATGCCCGCGCCATCGGCGACGCCACCGGCATTCTCGCCCGCCTGCTGCCGGGCCGGCGCCTAGCCGTGACGCTCGGCGATCAGGCCGTATTCGAGGCGGTCGTCCAGGCGCTGGGTCTGCCGCTCGGCTGGCAGAAGCGGCTGATTCACGCCTTCGGCAACATGACGCAGCTGGAAGCGCTGCTGGCCGGCCTCGTCAGCCCGCAATACGTCACCGGACTCGATGACGACATCGCCAGGCTCGTTGCGTCGGGCGACGAACAGGCGCTGGTCGCCCATATCGAGCATGAGATGCAGGCGACGGGTTATTCCACGAATGCCAGCCGCTCGCCGCTGGAGATCGCCCGGCGGCTCAAGGAAAAGCTGATCCTGTCCGAAACGCGTCTCGATGATGCGGCTTTCCATGTGCTGGAGGAGTTTCTGTCGCTGCATGTACCGCTCGTCAATGCGTCCGCAGCACTTGCCGGCTTTGCCGACGCTGCCGGCCTGAAGCTCGGCAATGCGCTGTCGCGCTTCAACGGCCGCGTCGGCGCCCTTGCCGATGCCGGCGTCGATCTGTCCTGCCTTGACTATCGCGCCGCTTTCGGGCGTCCGCTCGATTATTACACCGGCCTCGTCTTCGAGGTGACGGTTGAAGGCTCGAGCGCGGTCCTGGCCGGCGGCGGCCGCTTCGACCGGCTGTTGACCTTCCTCGGCGCAACGGACCGCATTCCGGCCGTCGGCTTCTCCTTCTGGCTCGACCGCATCGAAACCGAAAGGGCAGCCGCATGACCATCACCATCGCGCTTCCCTCCAAGGGCCGGATGAAGGACGACGCTTCGGCGATCTTCGAACGGGCCGGTATGCCGATATCGGCGGTCGGCAACGATCGCTCCTATCGCGGCCGCGTCGAAGGCTGGGACGATGTGGAGGTGGCCTTTCTTTCGGCTTCCGAAATCTCCCGCGAACTCGGCAACGGCACCGTCGATTTCGGCGTCACCGGCGAGGATCTGATGCGGGAGGGTTTTGCCGAGGTCGATAAGCGCGTCGAGTTCTGCGCCCGGCTCGGCTTCGGTCACGCCGATGTCGTCGTCGCAGTGCCGGAGATCTGGCTTGATGTCGAGACCATGGCCGATCTCGGCGATGTCGCCGCCGACTTCCGCGCCCGCCACGGCCGGCGGCTTGCCATCGCCACCAAGTACTGGCGCCTGACCCAGCAGTTCTTTTCGAGCCAGCACGGCATCCAGCTCTATCGTATTGTCGAGAGCCTTGGCGCCACCGAAGGCGCGCCCGCCTCCGGCTCGGCCGATATCATCGTCGATATCACCTCCACCGGCTCGACGTTGCGCGCCAATCATCTGAAGGTGCTCCAGGACGGCGTCATCCTGCATTCAGAGGCCTGCCTCGTGCGTGCGCGCCGGGACAGCCATGCGGACGAGCCCGCCGTGCAGGCGATCATGGAGGCGGTGCGCGCGGCCCTCTGATCCCGGCCATCAAGGCACAAGAAAACCCGCCGTCGGTGACGGCGGGTTTTCGCATTTATGGGAGGATGTCTTGTGGTATCAGGCCGTCGCGTAGGCGCCGCGACGTGCGTCGATCGAATAGGCACCGGCACCGGCGGTGGCGAGCAGTATGTAGGCGCCGGCCAGCGTGATGTTCTTCATGACCATGATCTGGTTGAGAATATTGACGAGCTCCGTGCCGCTTGCGTAGGGCAGGTGGAAGGCGACGCCTGTGAAGACACAGAAGGCGGCGAGCAGCCAGCCGGCAATGCGGACCTGGAAGCCTGTGAGAACAGCAAGGCCGGCCAGCAGTTCGAAAAGGCCTGCGACATAGGCCAACAGGGTTGCTGCCGGGAAGCCGGCACCGGCGATCATGCCCGCAGTACCGGCAGGATCGGAGAGCTTCATGAAGCCGGAAAGAATGAACATGAAAGACAGGAGAATGCGGGCAATCAGGATGATGACGTTGTTCGACATGGACGATGTCTCCGTTTGAATGGCTCTGGAGATCCTGGTGCCCCGGCACCGGTTGGACCTCGGATGTCTCCTATGTCGCTTTTTTCTTCCGTCGTGGAAAGATAAACGGACGGGGACAGTTCGTTCAATTATATGGAACGATGCCCTCGCTTGCCTTCCTGGAGCCTCGTCTTCTATGGTCGGCTGATAACATGGAGCCTCCGATGGCAGATCTTTCCGCATTTCCGATCACCACGCGCTGGCCGGCGAAAAACCCCGACATCATCCAGCTCTATTCCCTGCAGACGCCGAACGGCGTGAAGGTATCGGTCGCCCTCGAAGAGCTCGGCCTTGCCTATGAGCCGCATTATATTTCCTTTGCCGAGGGCGAGCAGGAGTCGCCGGAATTCGAATCTCTCAATCCGAACGGCCGCATTCCGGCGATCATCGATCCGAACGGGCCTGGGGGAAAGCCGATCGGGCTTTTCGAATCCGGCGCCATCCTGCTTTATCTCGCCGAAAAGACCGGCAAGCTCATCCCCGCCGATGCCACGGGCCGCTACGAATGCATCCAGTGGGTGTTTTTCCAGATGGCCGGAATAGGCCCGATGCTCGGTCAATTCGGTCATTTCTACAAATTCGCCGCCGAGAAGGTCGCCAACAATTCCTATCCGGTGGAGCGCTACCGCGATGAATCCAAGCGGCTGCTCGGTGTGCTCGAAGGCCGGCTGCAGGGCCGCCAATGGATCATGGGCGATCTCTATACGATCGCCGACATCACCACCTTCACCTGGGTTCGCGGTGCCGACATCTTCTATGGCGGCCGTGAGATCCTCGAATATGCGAAATTCCCCGCGGTCTCCGATTGGCTGGACCGCTGCATCGCCCGTCCGGCAAGCGAAAGGGGCCTAAATATCCCGGTCTAGCCGGAGTAACAGGCTTTCGGCTGAAAGACGAAGGCCGCCCTCGGGAGCGGCCTTAACTCGTTTAGAAAACTCGCCTTTGGAAGGTCCTCCGCCTGGGAAATCGCGGACCAGCCCCTCATCCGGCTGCCGCCACCTTCTCCCCGCTTGCGGGGAGAAGGGAATATGCCGCGACCTTCAGCGTTTCACTGGCCGTTCGTCGGGCACGTCCCCTCTCCCCGTCAGAACGGGGAGAGGGTTAGGGTGAGGGGCAACTATCCCAGCCTACTGCCGGCTTGTGATCTGCCTTGCACCTTCGAGCTTGAAGCGCGGGAAGACGAAGAGGCCGACCATGCTGCCGCTGTATTTTTCCTCGAGCCCGCTCGACTCGCCCATGCAGAACAGCGGCTGGCGCAAGCCGTTCGGCATGATGACCGTCGTGGAAAAGCAGAAGGAGGAGCAGTGCGTCGCCGCCTGCTCGAACAGTTCCAGCACGCGGGCGCGATCCTTGACGTCGTAGCAGCGGATCAGGTTCAGCAGCCCGCATTCCTCGGCGGAGAGGCCGTGCAGCATTGCGCTCCATTTGCCAAGACGGATCAGGCCGCTCGAAAAATCTCCGGTCCAGCTTTCGGAAACCGACAACTGCGCCAGCATCTGGTGATTTTGATGATTGTCGTTCAGCGAGCCGGTCATCAAGGGCACGGCTGCATTGGCTTTGGCGATCTTAAACAAGGCGTTCCCCAGTTCGGATGCGGCTCCTCCGCCGCACGCTCGGCAAACACAAAGAAACAGGATCATGGGACAGCGGGCATAATGCCCGCGCCTAAACCGGCGATCGTTGCAGCCATTCGAGTCTCCGGACCTGAGTCCTTAGAACACGCATCTGTGGCGTCGCCTTCCCGCGCTCGTCTGTCAGCGAAAATGATCACCGGGAGCGCTTCAATTGCAGCGCGGATTTATAGGAGCTTTTGCACGAACGGCAACGGCTTTTTGAGACTATTCGGATCGGCATTATTTGTGGCAGATGTCGGGACCCCACACTCTTCGGCCGGAAGTGCCCCGTTTTCAGCGCATTTCAACCGGTTCGCGCCCCGGGAAGCAATCTCTCGCGCACGTCCCGGAATTGGAAAATAAGCAGCGACGCAAGCCTGGCGAAAGCTTCGGCGCCGGCCGACGCGCTGCACGGCATAAAATGGCGCACAATGGATCGAATCGCACCCGGCAAAGGAAAAGGGCGACCCGAGAGCCGCCCTTCCTGTTCCGGATGTGCCGGAATGGATGTCAGTGCAGGCTTTCGCCTATCACATCATGTCCATACCGCCAGTTCAGCGCGCTTGACGCGCTGAACCACTTTAGGTGATGGGCGGTTTCATGGACGATGTTGCGATAGGCTGTCGCCTATCACATCATGTCCATACCGCCCATGCCGCCCATGCCGCCCGGCATAGCCGGAGCGTCCTTCTTCGGCAGCTCGGCGATCATAGCTTCGGTGGTGATCAGCAGCGATGCGACGGAAGCGGCATCCTGCAGGGCGGTGCGAACGACCTTCACCGGGTCGATGATGCCCATGCCGATCATGTCGCCATATTCGCCGGTCTGGGCGTTGTAACCCCAGTTGTCCTGATCCTTGTCGAGGATCTTGCCGATGACGATCGAGGCTTCATCTCCAGCGTTCTCGGCGATCTGGCGGGCCGGAGACTGCAGAGCGCGGCGAACGATGTTGATGCCGGCTTCCTGGTCGTCGTTGACGCCCTTGGCCGAGATCTTGACGGAAGAACGGAGCAGGGCAACGCCGCCGCCCGGTACGATGCCTTCCTGAACGGCAGCGCGCGTCGCGTTGAGGGCGTCGTCGATGCGGTCCTTCTTTTCCTTGACTTCGACTTCCGTCGAGCCGCCGACGCGGATGACGGCAACGCCGCCTGCGAGCTTGGCAAGACGTTCCTGCAGCTTTTCGCGGTCGTAGTCGGAGGTGGTTTCTTCGATCTGGGCCTTGATCTGGGCAACACGGCCTTCGATGTCGGACTTGGCGCCCGAACCGTCGACGATCGTGGTGTTTTCCTTGGAGATCGAAACCTTCTTGGCGCGGCCGAGCATGTCGAGCGTGACGCTTTCGAGCTTGATGCCGAGATCTTCGGAGATGACGGTGCCGCCGGTCAGGATGGCGATGTCTTCGAGCATGGCCTTGCGGCGGTCGCCGAAGCCAGGCGCCTTGACGGCAGCGATCTTCAGGCCGCCGCGCAGCTTGTTGACGACGAGCGTTGCAAGAGCTTCGCCTTCGACGTCTTCAGCGATGATGAGGAGCGGCTTGCCGGTCTGGACGACGGCTTCGAGAACCGGCAGCATCGACTGCAGGTTCGAGAGCTTCTTCTCATGGAGGAGAATGAAGACGTCTTCGAGGTCGGCAACCATCTTTTCCGGGTTGGTGACGAAGTAGGGGCTGAGGTAGCCGCGGTCGAACTGCATGCCTTCGACGACTTCGAGTTCGGTTTCGGCGGTCTTGGCTTCTTCAACCGTGATGACGCCTTCGTTGCCGACCTTCTGCATGGCTTCGGCAATGTCGAGACCGACCTGACGTTCGCCGTTTGCCGAGATCGTGCCGACCTGGGCGACTTCTTCCGAAGTGTTGATCTTCTTGGCCTTGGCCTGGAGATCCTTGACGACTTCCGCGACGGCGAGATCGATGCCGCGCTTCAGGTCCATCGGGTTCATGCCGGCGGCAACGGCCTTGGCGCCTTCGCGAACGATCGCCTGGGCAAGAACGGTTGCAGTCGTGGTGCCGTCGCCGGCGATGTCGTTGGTCTTCGAAGCGACTTCGCGGACCATCTGGGCGCCCATGTTTTCGAACTTGTCTTCGAGTTCGATTTCCTTGGCGACGGAAACGCCGTCCTTGGTGATGCGCGGCGCGCCGAAGGACTTGTCGATGATGACGTTACGGCCCTTCGGGCCGAGCGTGACCTTCACTGCGTCGGCGAGAATGTCGACGCCGCGCAGCATCTTTTCGCGCGCGGTGCGGCCAAACTTGATTTCTTTAGCTGCCATGTTTGTGTCTCCTGAATTCGATTTGTTCGGGCAGTAAGCCCGTCAGTCATTTCGGAAGCGCGTCGGCCGATCAGCCGATGATGCCCATGATGTCGGCTTCCTTCATGATCAGAAGGTCTTCGCCGTTGATCTTGACTTCGGTTCCGGACCACTTGCCGAACAGCACGCGGTCGCCAGCCTTGACGTCGAGAGCGACGACCTTGCCGGACTCGTCACGAGCGCCGGAACCGACGGCGACGATTTCGCCTTCCTGCGGCTTTTCCTTGGCGGTATCGGGAATGATGATCCCGCCCTTGGTCTTCTCTTCGGACTCGACGCGACGAACGACGACGCGGTCGTGAAGCGGACGGAAATTGGTGCTTGCCATTGTCTAATCCCTCGATCGAATGACATTCGCGGACCGGAGTGGCCCACATGGATAAGTGTTAGCACTCCTCTAAGGTGAGTGCTAGCGCTCGAGCATTTAGGGATGGCTCCGAGAGGAGTCAATGAGAGCAATCACGAATTTTTGTGCCGGAATTGTGAAGGGGCGGCGAAATATCGGAGATTGCAGCCAAAATAATGTTCAGCCGTTGCGCCTCGCAAAGCCCGCGGCCTCTCGCCAAGATGGGGCCGCCAATCGCTTGCCCGTCCATCATCGCCGGATTGCCGGCGGTCTTGCATGCCGAGGTGAAGAAAATGCCTTGCCATCGCCTTGCGCCTTTGCAATGTCACCGGTGACTGAAGCAAATCGGGAAATGGGAATGGCCAAGCGGATAGGCAACTTCTCGGAGATCACGGATCGCTATGACGTGGTGCTCTGTGACGTCTGGGGTGTGGTTCACAACGGCGTCGATCCGTTTCCGAAGGCGGCCGCAGCCCTTCAAGCGGCACGCGAGAGCGGCCTTGCAGTCGTGCTCATCACCAATTCGCCGCGCCTTTCCTGGCAGGTGGTCGAGCAGCTGCGCCATATCGGCGTCCCCGACGGCGCCTATGACAGGATCGTTACCTCCGGCGACGTCACCCGCGGGCTGATCGCCGAGGGGCCGAAGACGGTCTTTCTGCTCGGCCCCGAGCGCGACAAGGCGCTTCTCGAAGGCATCGGCGTCGAGCGCCGACCGGCGGGCGAAGCGCAATCGCTCGTCTGCACCGGCTTCTTCGACGACGAGACCGAGAAGCCCGAGGATTACACCGACATGCTCCTGGATTTTCAGGCGCGCGACGTGCCGATGATCTGCGCCAATCCCGACCTCGTCGTCGAGCGCGGCCATCGCATCATTCCTTGCGCCGGCGCCATGGCCGCCTATTACGAGCAACTGGGTGGCAAAACCCGCATTGCCGGCAAGCCGCACCGGCCGATCTACGAAGCGACGCTTGCGGCCGCCCGGGAGCTTCGGGGCGATTTTCCGATCGACCGTGTGCTGGCGATCGGCGACGGCATGCCGACGGATGTGCGCGGCGCCTTGAATTACGGCCTCGATCTTCTCTACATCAGCGGCGGTATCCACGCCAAGGAATACACCCTGAACGGCGAAACGGACGAGGCGATCCTCAATGCCTATCTCGATCGGGAAAACGCCGCGCCGAAGTGGTGGATGCCGCGCCTTGCATGAAGAGAAGCCAGCCGATGACCGTCTTCCACCGCAATGAAACCCGGGAACCCTTGCCCGCCCATCTGAAGGGCGGGGTCATTGCCATCGGCAATTTCGACGGCGTGCATCGCGGCCATCAGTCGGTGCTGAGCCGCGCACTCGACATCGCCAAGGCGCGCGGCATCCCTGCCTTGGTGCTGTCCTTCGAGCCGCATCCGCGCACGGTCTTTAGGCCGCAAACGCCGGTCTTCCGGCTGACGCCCGCGCCGCTCAAGGCCCGCATCCTGGAGACGCTCGGTTTCAATGCCGTCATCGAATATCCTTTCGACTACGAATTTTCGCAGCGCTCGGCCGACGATTTCATCCATTCGATCCTCAAGGATTGGCTCGGCGCCTCCGAAGTCGTCACCGGCTTCGATTTCCATTTCGGCCGCGGCCGCGAGGGCGGTCCCGCCTTCCTGATGAATGCCGGCCAGACCTATGGTTTCGGCGTCACCCTGATCGATGCCTTCCGCGACGAAAA
Organism: Rhizobium aethiopicum; assembly: GCF_900094625.1. Classification (GTDB taxonomy): domain Bacteria; phylum Pseudomonadota; class Alphaproteobacteria; order Rhizobiales; family Rhizobiaceae; genus Rhizobium; species Rhizobium aethiopicum. Next base: position 73,100 of record NZ_FMAJ01000008.1, read on the forward strand.
CGCCGATGTCGTCTCTTCGAGCCACATCCGCGCTCTGCTGAAGGATGGCAATGTCAGCGAGGTAGCCGGCATGCTGGGCTATCGCTATACGGTTGAGGCCGAGGTGATCGACGGCGAAAAGCTCGGCCGACAGCTCGGTTTTCCCACCGCCAACATGCGCCTGCCGCCCGAGGCCGAACTCGCCGCCGGCATCTATGCCGTCCGCTTCCGCCGCCAGGACGGAACGCTCCACGATGCCGTGGCGAGCTACGGCCGCCGCCCGACGGTGACGGAAAACGGCGCGCCGCTGCTCGAAAGCTACCTTTTCGATTTCAGCGGCGATCTCTACGGCCAGCTCTGCGCCGTCTCCTTCTTCGGCCATATCAGACCCGAGCTGAAATTCGACGGCCTCGATGCGCTCGTCGCCCAGATCAAACGCGACGAGGAGGAGGCAAGGGCGCTACTGGCGGGTGTGGCGCCGCTCGGTGAACTTGATCGGAAGCTTTGTTTCCCTTAAATTTTGCTACAGCTCGCGCTATTCCGCACAGGCCGAATCGGCCGTAACCTGGATTATCGGCCTGCTATTTCTTCTCTTCCTTTTCCCGGCAAAAACGCCTATGAACCGGCGCTATGACGAAATTTCGGCTGGCGATCACGATGCGAATTATCGGCCCGGCCTTCCGCGCGCGCTAAGCGGCCGGGAGGTCCGGGTTTTTGGCGCTTGGACACGAGCGCTTCCGTCACCAGCTTTTTCACGCCCGTAGCGCCCCTTTCCGGGCCGCCAGAAACGATTGTCCCGATATGACCGACACCGCCGAAAAGATCGATTACTCGAAGACCCTCTATTTGCCCGAAACCGACTTCCCCATGCGCGCCGGCCTGCCGCAGAAGGAGCCGGAGCTCGTCAAGCGCTGGCAGGAGATGGATCTCTATAAGAAACTACGCGCCTCCGCCGCCGGCCGCGAAAAATTCGTCCTGCATGACGGCCCGCCCTATGCCAATGGCAACATCCATATCGGCCATGCGCTGAACAAGATCCTCAAGGACGTCATCAACCGTTCGTTCCAGATGCGCGGCCGTGACGCAAATTACGTGCCCGGCTGGGATTGCCACGGCCTGCCGATCGAATGGAAGATCGAGGAGGAGAATTACCGCGCCAAGGGCAAGGCCAAGCCCGACCTCAGCGAGCCGTCGGCGATGATCGAGTTCCGCCGCGAGTGCCGCGCCTATGCCGAAAAGTGGATCAAGGTTCAGGGTGACGAGTTCCAGCGCCTCGGCATCGTCGGCGACTTCGAAAACCCGTATCTGACGATGAATTTCCATGCGGAAAGCCGCATCGCCGGTGAGCTCTTGAAGATCGCCGCAAGCGGTCAGCTCTATCGCGGCTCCAAGCCGATCATGTGGTCGGTGGTCGAACGCACTGCGCTTGCCGAAGCCGAAGTGGAATACCATGACCATGAGAGCGACACGATCTGGGTGAAGTTCCCGGTCGAGAAGGGCCCCGACAGCGTCAAGAATGCCTTCATCGTCATCTGGACGACCACGCCCTGGACGATCCCCGGCAACCGGGCGATCGCCTATTCCTCGCGTGTGGCTTACGGCCTTTATGAGGTCACCGCTGCGGAGAACGATTTCGGCCCACGTCCGGGCGAGAAGCTTGTTTTCGCCGACAAGCTGGCTGAGGAATCCTTTGCCAAGGCGAAGCTGCAGTACCGGCGACTTGTCGATGTTACGGCTGCCGATCTCGCCGCCATCACCTGTGCGCATCCGCTGAAGGGTCTCGACGCCGGCTATGAATTTGCCGTGCCGCTGCTCGAGGGCGACCATGTCACCGACGATGCCGGTACGGGCTTCGTCCACACGGCGCCGAGCCACGGCCGCGAGGACTTCGATGTCTGGATGGCGCATGCCCGTGAGATCGAGGCGCGCGGCATCGAGACCAAGATCCCGTTCCCGGTCGACGACGGCGGCTTCTACACCGCAGATGCCCCCGGCCTGGAAGGCGCGCGCGTCATCGACGATAATGGCAAGAAGGGCGATGCCAACGACCGTGTCATCAAGGCGTTGATCGAACGCAGCGCGCTCTTTGCCCGTGGTCGGCTGAAGCATCAGTATCCGCATTCCTGGCGCTCGAAGAAGCCGGTGATCTTCCGCAACACGCCGCAGTGGTTCGTCTATATGGACAAGACGCTGCCGGATGGAACGACGCTGCGCAGCCGGGCCCTCGGCGCGATTGACGACACCCGCTTCGTACCGGCCGCTGGCCAGAATCGTCTGCGAGCGATGATCGAGCAGCGCCCGGACTGGGTTCTCTCCCGTCAAAGAGCATGGGGCGTGCCGATCTGCGTCTTCGTCGATGAGCACGGCGAAGTCCTGAAGGACGAGGCCGTCAACCAGCGCATCCTCAATGCCTTCGACGTGGAAGGCGCCGACGCCTGGTTCGCCGAAGGCGCCAAGGAGCGCTTCCTCGGCAACGAGCATGACCCGGCCAAGTGGACGCAGGTCATGGATATCCTCGACGTCTGGTTCGACTCGGGCTCGACGCATACCTTCACGCTGGAAGATCGCCCGGATCTGAAATGGCCGGCCGATCTCTATCTCGAAGGGTCTGACCAGCATCGCGGCTGGTTCCATTCCTCGCTCTTGGAATCGGCTGCCACGCGCGGCCGCGCCCCTTACGACGCCGTCCTCACCCATGGTTTCACCATGGACGAGAAGGGCGAGAAGATGTCGAAATCGAAGGGCAACGTCACCTCGCCGCAGGAGGTGATGAAGGACGCCGGCGCCGACATCCTGCGTCTTTGGGTCATGACCTCGGACTATGCCGATGATCTTCGCGTTGGCAAGACGATCATCCAGACCAATGTCGATGCCTATCGCAAGCTGCGCAACACCATCCGCTGGATGCTCGGCACGCTGGCGCACGACAAGGGCGAGGTCATCGCGCTCGCGGATCTGCCGGAGCTGGAACAGCTGATGCTGCACCGCCTCTCCGAGCTCGATCGGCTCGTGCGCGAAAACTACGACGCCTTCGACTTCAAGAGGATTGCCCGCGCATTGATCGACTTTGCCAATGTCGAGCTCTCGGCCTTCTACTTCGACGTCCGCAAGGATGCGCTCTATTGCGATGCGCCCTCCAGCCTTCGCCGCCGCTCGGCCCTCTATGTCATCCGCATGATCTTCGATTGTGTGGTGACCTGGCTTGCGCCAATGCTGCCGTTTACGACGGAAGAGGCGTGGCTCTCGCGCAATCCCTCGGCCGTCTCGGTGCATCTGGAGCAGTTCGCCCCGGTCGCCAGGGAATGGCGCAACGATGCGCTGGCCGAAAAGTGGAAGAAGATCCGCGCGATCCGCAGCGTCGTGACCGGCGCGCTCGAAATCGAGCGCAAGGACAAGCGCATCGGTTCCTCGCTGGAGGCGGCCCCCGTCGTCCATGTCGCCGATGCGGAGCTTCGCAAGGCGCTCGAAGGCCAGGACTTCAGCGAAGTCTGCATCACCTCTGATATCACGATCAAGGCCGATGCCGGCCCGGCCGACGCCTTCCGCCTGGCCGAGGTGGCCGACGTCGCGGTCATTCCGAAGCTTGCCGAAGGCGTCAAATGCGCCCGTTCCTGGCGCATCACGACCGATGTCGGTTCCGATCCGGATTATCCCGACGTCTCGGCACGTGACGCTGCCGCCCTGCGCGAACTCGGCATCCGCGGCTGAAGATATTTGCCGGGTGAATTGCCTTTGCGCTGTTCATCCGGTAAAAGCTGCCTGAAAATGGCCGGATTTTTGCGTCAGGGGGACGGTTGTCCGGTAGGGCGACGATTGCACCGGTGGCTGGAAGGGTTTTCATGTTCGCAACGCATTGGTTCCGTGTAGGCGCCTGCCTGTCTGTTGTCATGGCGGGTTGCTCGCTTGTATCCAGCTGCGCCAGCAGCCCGACATACGGCACCGACAAGACCGCCATGGAGCAGTTGACCGACGATCTCGGCCAATCCGTGTCGCTGACCGGACCGGACCCGAAGAACAAGGGCGTCAAATATACGCCGCGTCCGACGCTGGTGCTGCCTGCCCAAGGGCAGCGCGAGACCCTCGTCGCGCCGCAGCCGACGGTGGCCAGCAAGGACAATCCGCAATGGCTTGAATCGCCGGAGGAGACCCGCGCTCGCCTCGTTTCTGAGGCTGACGCCAACTCGGATAATCCCAATTACCGCTCGCCGCTGGCGAGCTCCGCCATCGAAGGCGGCCGGCGCACGACTGAAGCCCAGACCCAGGCCTATCGCGAGGCCCGCGCCCTGCAGAAGGGCTCCTATATCGATCAGCGCCGCTATATTTCCGATCCGCCGCCCGGTTACCGCACCGTCGACGATCCGGCAAAGCTCGACGATCTCGGCGAACCCGAGCTCAAGAAGCAGAAGAAGCGCAAGAAGGATGCGGCGATCGCCAATTCCGGCAAGCAGTGGTGGAACTTCCTGCAGTAGCAGCTTTTATCGGCGTGTAGCCCATGCTTTTCGGTTGGTTCGAGTTCATCGATATCACCGGACCAGCCCCTCATCCGCCTGCCGGCACCTTCTCCCCGTAAACGGGGGCGAAGGGGGACAGCCGGAGCCTCTCCGTTCCCCACCAATATCTCGCAGGGCACGTCCCCCGTTAGGGTGTCAACGCAAACTATACAGCAGTGGCGCGGGCAGGGATGACGGCATTGCGCGCAGGCCCTGAGAACTACGGCGCCTCTCGCCGTTCCGCAAAGAATTTCCGCAAGATCTCGGCCGACTGGACCTCGTTGATGCCGGAATAGATCTCCGGGGCATGGTGGCAGGTCGCTTGTGCATAGAATCGCACGCCATTGTCGACGGCGCCGCCCTTTGGGTCCTCGGCTCCGTAATAGAGCCTGCGGATACGCGCAAACGAGATGGCTGCCGCGCACATGGTGCAAGGCTCCAGCGTCACATAGAGGTCGGCGCCGGTCAGGCGCTCCTGTCCAAGCGCCTCGCAGGCAAGCCGGATTGCGGCGATTTCGGCGTGCGCAGTGACGTCTTTGAGCTCGCGCGTGCGGTTTCCCGAGCTGGAAACGGCAATATCGTCGACAACGACGACCGCGCCGATCGGCACTTCGCCGCGTTCTCCGGCGGCGCGCGCTTCTTCAAGCGCCATCTCCATGAAACGATTTGTCTTCACGATCGCACGAATTTCCACTTAACCGCAGATGCGTGACCTGATAGACAGGCCCAAAAGGCAGGCAAACAGCAAATGACACCCAAAGACAAGCCAAAACGCCCGGGCGCGAAGCCCTTTTCACGGGATGCCGGGCCAAAGGCCGGCCCAAAGCCGGGCGGCGCAAAGCCGGCAAAGGCCGCAGCCGCGCGCCCGTCGGTGGCCGAAACCGACAGCGAGACCAAGGCGGAACGCATTTCCAAGGTGATGGCGCGCGCAGGCGTCGCCTCCCGCCGCGACATCGAACGCATGATCATGGAAGGCCGTGTGACGCTGAACGGCAAGGTTCTCGAAACCCCCGTCGTCAACGTCACGCTTGCCGATCGCATCGAGGTCGACGGCGTGCCGATCCGCGGCATCGAGCGCACCAGGCTCTGGCTTTATCACAAGCCGGCGGGCCTGGTGACCACCAATGCCGATCCGGAAGGCCGCCCGACTGTTTTCGACAATCTGCCGGAAGAACTGCCGCGTGTCATGTCGATCGGCCGTCTCGACATCAACACCGAAGGCCTGCTGCTGCTCACCAATGACGGCGGTCTCGCCCGCGCTCTCGAGCTGCCGGCGACCGGCTGGCTTCGGCGCTACCGCGTCCGCGCCCATGGCGAGATCGATCAGGAAGCCCTCGACAAGCTGAAGGACGGCATCGCCGTCGACGGCGTGCTCTACGGCTCGATCGAAGCAACGCTTGACCGGACGCAGGGCTCGAACGTCTGGATCACCATGGGCCTTCGCGAAGGAAAGAACCGCGAAATCAAGAACGTGCTCGGCGCCCTCGGCCTCGACGTCAACCGTCTGATCCGCATTTCTTATGGGCCGTTCCAGCTCGGCGACCTGCCGGAGGGCCATGTCATCGAAGTGCGCGGCCGCACGTTGCGCGACCAGCTCGGCCCGCGTCTGATCGAAGAAGCCAAGGCGAATTTCGACGCGCCGATCTACAATGCGCCGGCTGTCGCCGCCGAGGACGAGGAAGAGGCCGCGGCGCCGGAAAAGCGCGAGCGGCCGCGTCGCCAGGAGGACAAGCGCGAGCGGGCGCTGAGCCGCCTCGACACCAAACGTGACGACCGCCACGGCGGGCGCAGAGACGACGAGCGCCGCGACGGCGGCCGCAGGGATGACGACAAGCCGAAGCGTCCCCAGCCGCTCGGCCAGCGCCGCAGCGCCAATGTGTGGATGGCGCCGGGCGCCCGGCCGCTCGGCGAAAAGGCGGCGGCCAAGGCCGCAAAGAATGCGCAGACCGCGCGCCGGCGCGGCGAGCAGCCAGGCGCAAAGAACAATGCTTTCGATCGTATCGAGGATCGTCCGCGCACGCAGATCAACCGTGTGCGCGAAGAGGATGGCGAATGGATCCGCTCGAGCGAGCAGCCTCGCCGCAAGGATGAGGACGAAGGCTTTGCCCGCAAGCGCGGCTTCGGTGACCGTCCTGCTCGCGAAGACCGCGGTTTCGGCGATCGTCCGTCGCGTGGAGATCGCCCCTTCGGCGACAAGCCGCGCGGCGACCGCAGGCCGCGGGCGGATGGTGACGAGCGACCTCGCGCCGCCAGAGCCTCCGCCGGCGAGGGCCGGTCGGAGCGTCCACGTGGCGATCGTCCGTTCGGCGACCGTCCTTCACGTGGAGATCGACCCTTTGGCGGCAAGCCCCGCGGCGATCGCAGGCCTCGCGAGGATGGCGACGAACGCCCCCGGGCAGCCAGAAGCTTTGCCGGCGAGGGCCGCTCCGAGCGTCCGCGCGGAGAGAGATCCTTCGGAGACAAGCCTTCGGGGGATAAGCCACGCGGCAAGAGCTTTGCGGGGAAGCCCGGTGGGCCCAAGAAGTTTTCCGGCAAGCCGAAGGGCGCCAAGCCGGGCGGTGACAGGCCGGGTGGCGACAGGCCCGCAGGCGGGCCGTCCAGAGGTGGTGCCAAAGGAAAGGGAATGACGCGCGGTGCGGATCGTCGGCGGTGAGTTTCGCGGACGGCCTCTCGCCGTGCCAAAATCCAACGAAATCCGGCCGACTGCAGACCGGACGCGCGAGAGCCTGTTCAACATCTTGAGCCATGCCTATCCGGAATGCGTCGACGGCACCCGGATACTCGACCTTTTTGCCGGAACCGGCGCCGTCGGCCTTGAGGCCGTCTCGCGCGGCTGTCGTCATGCGCTGTTCGTGGAAAACAGCGTCGAGGGGAGGGGGTTGCTCTGGGAAAACATCGATGCGCTCGGCCTGCACGGCCGCACCCGCATCCTGCGCCGCGATGCGACCGATCTCGGCAGCGTCGGCAATCTCGAACCGTTCGACGTGCTTTTTGCCGACCCGCCCTATGGCAAGGGCCTCGGCGAAAAGGCGATGGCGGCGGCCGCCGTTGGCGGCTGGTTGCGGCCGGGCGCGATCGCGGTGCTTGAAGAACGCGCCGACATTGTCGTTTCGGTCCACCCTTCCTATGTTTTCCTCGAAAGCCGCATCTTTGGCGATACGAGGGTGCATTTCTTCCGATATCAGCCGCAATAGGCGCAGGGGCGGGGCGTGCAGCAGGCAGAGATCATCAGTCCGAAACTGCCTGCGATCAGCGATTTGCCAACGGTCGCGGTCGCCTTCGGCGGCGGCGGTGCACGCGGCCTGTCCCATATCCATATCATCGAGACGCTCGATGAACTCGGCATCCGCCCGGTGGCGATTGCGGGTTCGTCGATCGGCGCCATCATGGGAGCCGGCATGGCCGCCGGCATGTCCGGCGCCGAAATCCGCGAACATGCGCTGGCAACCGTCGGCAACAAGACGGCCGTCGTCGCCCGCATCTGGGGCATGCGGCCGACAACGGTGCGCGATGCGGTCGCCAAGGGCATCCGCATCGGCCAGTTCAATCTCGAGCGGATCCTGAAAGCTTTCCTGCCCACCGAGCTGCCGGCCCGCTTTGGCGATCTGCTGGTGCCGATGAAGGTCATCACCACGGATTATTATGGGCAGAACGAGGTCATCATCGAAGAGGGCGAGCTGTTTCCCGCACTCGCCGCCTCTTCCTCCATTCCCGCCGTTTTCATGCCGGTGCGCCTGCGCGGACGCGTGATGATCGACGGCGGCATCAGCAATCCGGTGCCCTATGAATGCCTGATGGATCTCGCCGACATCGTCATCGGCATCGATGTCGTCGGCGCGCCGGAAGGCGACGGCACCCATATCCCGAACCGGATGGAGAGCATTTTCGGTTCGGGCCAGCTGATGATGCAGACGGCGATCTCGCTGAAGCTGAAGCTTTGCCAGCCGCACATCTTCCTGCGCCCGACGGTCGGCCGCACCGGCGTCATGGATTTCCTCAAGGCCCGCGAAGTGCTGGCCATGTCCGTCGGCGTCAAGGACGAGCTGAAATTCGCCCTCGACCGCGAGATCGAGGCGCGGCTAAAGCGCTAACGTCCCCTGCACCGGTACCATTGTCCGCGTCCAGGCGACAGGCATGAGCGGTTCAGCGAGCATCGCCTCGGCAATGAGTTCGGCATCGTCATTGTCGATTTCGAAGAGACCAAAGCGCAGTCGATAGCCCCAGCCGGCCCGATCGCTTGTGAACGACAGCCGGCCGAGCAGTGGCCGGATCGGTGTTTCCGTCGCCCGCCACCACGCGACATCCCGCCTCCAAGGGCGGAAGCCGTGGTGAGCCTCCACCTGATATGCCGCCGTTTCCTCGACCACGCCCATGGCCGTGAACGCCTGTAGGCGATCCTTGCCGCCGAACGTTTCGGTCGGCGAATAGTAGATCACGCGGTCGCCTGGCGCGCTCCGCTTGAGCGGAGCGGCCTTGCCGTGACAGACTTGCATGAACCCGGCAGCGCGGCCGATGGACATGGTTTGCTGATGCAACAGCGATCCAGCTGCGGGACATGGTTCAGTCCTCCGCCACGTTGAATCGCCCGCAGCAGCCGGCGCCGGCTCGACGGGCGCCTTGCCCCACAGCCCGAGCGCCAGGCCGGAAGACAGGATGAACATGGCGAAGGTCGGGCTCGACTCCACCGGATCCAGCCCGAGCAGCCGCGCATAAAATTTGGCGCTCTTCGGCGCGTCGGTTACGAAGAGCAGAATGCTGTTGCTGTCGATCACGGTAAGCCTCCTGTATGTTGGGCAGGAGGATGTGTAGAGAGACATGCCGACAGATTCTGGCAGTAGGGTGCACCGGTTTTGAACCGCTCGAACGTCGCACGTCCGGTAGCTCGTTCATGCGTCGGCCGTCGCGTCTGCGGTGCCTGCCAGCGGATCGCCCTCGAAGGGATCGGCGGCCCGCTTCGGCTTGACCAGCGGTTCGGGGCGGACAGGGTGGGCAAACAGCATGTCGCGCCCGGCTTGCAGCCCTTCGGAAACCTGCAGCGCCAGCCGCGCCTCGTCGCGCTTGCGGATATCCTCGCCGATTTCATAGGCGTCGATTTCGGAGACGCCGAGCGCCTCCAGCGTTCGCCGTCCGAACAGCAGGCCCGATTCCAGCGTTTCGCGCAGCTCGTAATCGATGCCCTTGTTGCGCAGTTCGATCGAATGGAGGCGGTCGTAGGAGCGCACATAGAGCCGGGTATGCGGATAGTCCGCCTGCACCAGCTCCACCACCTTGTCGGTGATCTCCTTCTTCTGCGTGCAGACGAGGACGATCTTCGCCCGGTCGATCCCGGCCGAGCGCAGCACGTCCTTGCGAGTGCCGTCGCCGAAATAGATGCGGAAGCCGAAGGAGGAGGCCTGGCGGATGCGGTCGGCGGAAAAGTCGATGACGGTGACGCTGCGCCCGCCGGCAAGCAGGATCTGGGCGGCGATCTGGCCAAAACGCGAGAAGCCGACCATCAGCACGTCGGCGCCCGCACCTTCGAAATCTTCGTCCAGTTCCTCCTGTTCATCGCCGTTGAGCAGCCGCTTCGACAGCGCCGCTCCGATCGGCGTCAGCGCCATCGACAGCGTGACGATCGCCACCAGCAGCGACGCCTTGCTCGTCGACATCAGACCGGCTGCGCCTGCGGTGGTGAACAGCACGAAGCCGAATTCACCGCCCTGCGGCAGCAGGAAGGCGATGCGGATTGCATCATTGTGCGCGGACCCCGTTATCCGGCAGAGCCCGTAGATGATGATCGCCTTTACGGCCATGACGATGGGCACGGCGACGATGACGAAGAGCGCGTTGTCGAGGAGAACGCCGAGCTCCAGCGACAGGCCGACGGCGATGAAGAAGATCGCGAGCAGCACGCCGCGGAAAGGCTCGATATCGGCCTCGAGCTCGTGCCGGTAGGAGGATTCGGCGAGCATCACGCCGGACAGGAAAGCGCCCATTGCCATTGAAAGCCCGGCAAGCTGCATCAGGCTTGCCGATCCCATCACGACGAAGAGCGCGGCCGCGATCATCGCCTCGCGCGCACCGGTGCGAGCGATGACCTGGAAGAGCGGCGTCAGCAGGTAGCGCCCCATGACGATCATCGCGGCGACTGCGCCGACGGCGATGGCAAAATCGGAAAGCGGCGCGTTGCTGCCCTTGCCGCCGCCGTCGAGAACGGTGATCAGCGCGAGCAGCGGCACGATCGCCAGGTCCTGGAACAGCAGCATCGAGAAGGAACGCTGGCCGTATCTCGTGTTGACGTCGCCGTCGCCCTCGAGGATCTGCATGGCGAAGGCCGTCGAAGACAGCGCCAGGCCGAAGCCCGCGACGATGCTGCCGCGCCAATCGAGCACTTCAGAAAACCAGGCGAGCGCCGTCAGGGCCAAGCCTGTCACCACCACCTGCGCCGTGCCGAGGCCGAAGATGTCGCGCCGCATCTGCCAAAGCCGGCTCGGCTTCAGCTCCAGACCGATGATGAAGAGCAGGAAGACGACGCCGAGCTCGGCGACGGCAAGGATCTGTTCGCCGTCGGTGATGCCATGGAAGACCGGACCGATGACGATGCCGGCAGCGAGGTAACCGAGCACAGTGCCGAGCCCGAGCTTCTTGAAGATCGGAGCGGCGACCACCGCGCCGCCGAGCAGCAGGATCGTTTCGGAAAAAAGGTCATTGGGCGCTGACATGCTGGCAATTTCTCTCGACGGCGGGAAACATCCGGGCAGCGCTGACAAAGAATCGGCGGCGGCGGCCTTGATGCCTGGCAGAGTGCACAATAAATGGAAGCCGAAGGAAAGGCCAAATCATGTCCTCAGAAATCGATTCCTCGACACTTCTTTCCCGCGCAAGTCAATTGATCGATCTGGCAAGGAAGGCAGGGGCCGACGCCGCCGACGCCGTCGTCGTCCGGTCGCGGTCGCAATCGGTTAGCGTGCGCCTTGGCAAGGTCGAGGGAACGGAATCCTCCGAAAGCGACGATTTTTCGCTGCGCGTCTTCATCGGCAAGCGCGTCGCCAGCGTTTCGGCCAATCCGGGCTTCGATCTTCAGGCGCTGGCCGAACGTGCCGTCGCCATGGCCAAGGTTTCCCCGGAAGACCCCTTTGCGTGCCTGGCGGACGAAGGGAACCTTGCGACGTCCTATCCCGACCTGCAATTGCTCGATGCCACCGAAGTCTCCGCGGAGATGCTGCGCGAGGCGGCTCTTGCCGCCGAGACGGCCGCACTTGCGGTCAAGGGCGTTACCAATTCATCCGGCGCCGGCGCGTCGGCCGGTATGGGCGGCCTCGTTCTCGCCACCTCGCACGGCTTCCAAGGCAGCTACATGGGCTCCCGTTTCGGCCACTCGGTCAGCGTCATATCAGGCGAAGGCACCGGCATGGAGCGCGACTATGATTTCGACAGCCGCCTCTATTATGCCGAGCTCGACGATCCCGCCGAGATCGGCCGCCGTGCCGGCGAACGGGTGGTCAAGCGCGTCAATCCGCGCCAGGTACCCACCGCCAAGAACGTCACCGTGATCTTCGATCCGCGTGTCGCCCGCGGCTTTGTCGGCCATATCGCCGGTGCGATCAATGGCGCCGCCGTCGCCCGCAAGACCAGTTTCCTGCGCGACAGGATGGGGCAGCAGGTGCTGAAGTCAGGCCTGTCGATCACCGATGACCCGCTGATCGTGCGTGGGCCCGCCTCGCGGCCGTTCGACGGTGAGGGCGTGTCCGGCGAGCGGCTTGTCATGATCGAGGATGGTGTCCTCAAGCACTGGTTCCTCTCGACCTCGACCGCGCGCGAGCTTGGCCTTCTCCAGACCAATGGCCGCGGCGTGCGCGGCGGCAGCACTGTCACGCCGTCTTCCACTAATCTCGCCCTGGAACCAGGAGACATCTCGCCGGAGGAACTGATCCGCAGCGTCGGCAACGGTTTTTACGTCACCGAACTGATCGGCCACGGGGTCAATATGATCACCGGCGAATATAGTCGCGGCGCCACCGGCTTCTGGATCGAGAACGGCGAACTGACTTTTCCGGTGTCCGAGGTCACGATCGCCTCCAATCTCAAGGACATGTTCATGCGCCTGACGCCGGCAAACGACATCGACCGAAAGTTCGGCGTCGCGGCTCCGACCTTCGCGATCGAAGGCATGACGCTCGCAGGGCAGTAAGAAACGGGCAGCGGGAAACGGATTGACGGGATGATCGATAGGGAAAAGCTCCGCTGGCAGAGCGATCTCGCCTTGATCGCCGATGCTGCGAAGGAGGCCGGCGCGGTCGCCTACGGCTTCTTCAACCAGTCTCCCGAGGTCTGGTGGAAAAACGAGGACCGCTCTCCCGTCAGCGCCGCTGATTTCGCCGCCAACAAGACGCTGGAATCGATCCTGCGCAAGGCGCGGCCGGATTATGGTTGGCTGTCTGAGGAAACCGAGGACGATGCCGACCGCCTGGCGCGCGAGACCCTGTTCATCGTCGATCCGATCGACGGCACGCGCGCCTTCCTCGGCGGACAGAAAGTCTGGTGCGTCAGCGTCGCGGTCGTGCATCGCGGCCGCCCCGTCGCCGGCGTTCTCTATGCACCGGCACTCGAAGAGGTTTATGAGGCCGTCGAGGGCGGCGCGGCGCTGAAGAACGGCACGCCCTTCACCGTTTCCGCCGCCGGACCGGACGAGATGAGCCGGCTTGCGATCGGCGAAGACCTGTTGAAGACCTTTCCGCCGTCTTTCCGTGACCGCGTGAGACGCGAGAAATATATCCCCTCGCTAGCCTATCGTATCGCCATGGTGGCGGACGGCCGTCTGGAAGGCACCTTCGTCAAGGGTAATTCGCACGACTGGGACCTTGCTGCCGCCGATCTCGTTTTGGCCTGCGCCGGCGGCCGCCTCGTCGACCTCGACGGCAGACCGATCCTCTACAACAGCGCCGACGTCACCCATAAGGTCCTCTGTGCGGCGCCGGCGCCGCGCATCGATGAATTCCTCGCGGCCTTTGACGGCCGACGAGACAGTTGACGTTTCCGTCAAAATCCCGCAGATGAGGTGGCGGAGGAACTAGGCAGAAAGAGAACAAGAAAATGACTGACTCCGGTGACAAGAAGCAGCTTTTGCACCTCGTTTTTGGCGGCGAGCTGGAAAGCCTCGATGAGGTCCAGTTCCGTGATCTGAACGGTCTCGATATCGTCGGCATTTTTCCCGACTATGCCACGGCGCTGACCGCCTGGAAGGCGAAGGCGCAGCAGACGGTTGACAATGCGCACATGCGCTACTTCATCGTCCACATGCACCGTCTGCTCGATCCACAGGAAAAGGCCGGGGGCAACTGACCTCGGCAGCCGCCGCCAGCCGAGCGGGCCTTCGTGCATCGGGCGCCCGTCCATCCGGATCGTTTGACGCATTCTGAACAAATTGATCGGCCATGCCGGCCGCAACGATAATTAGGGAATGGGTTTGATGTCGATCGTCTTGGGTCGGAGGCTGGCGCGATGAGCTCCCGGATGGCGCGGCTCGGTCTGAGCACATACCGTCTGGCGGGAACCGTAGCCTCTCCGGTCGTCGGCCTCTATCTCACCTACCGCACGGCCAAGGGCAAGGAAGACCGGGCGCGCCGCCTGGAACGCTTCGGCTATGCGAGCGCCAACCGGCCGCAGGGTCCGCTCGTCTGGTTCCATGCCGCAAGTGTCGGCGAAACCAATGCCGTCATTCCGCTGATCCGCGAAATCCGCCGCCGCGATATCCATGTCATCCTGACCACCGGCACTATCACCTCGGCCAAGCTCGCCGCCGAGCGCCTCGGCCAGGAAGCGATCCACCAATATGTGCCGCTCGACCTGAAACCATCCGTCAGCCGCTTCCTCGATTATTGGCAGCCCGATTGCGCCATCATCGCCGAATCCGAGATCTGGCCGGCCACGGTGCTGGAGCTCGGCCGCCGCCGCATCCCGCAGATCCTGATCAATGCCCGCATGTCGGACCGCTCCTTTGCCCGCTGGCGCCGCCGCCCCGCGATCGCCGAAGCCTTGTTCGAGAATCTCGCTTTGGTCATCGCCCAGTCCGACGTCGATGCCGAACGGTTCCGCGATCTCGGCGCCGTTCCCGTCATCACCTCGGGCAATCTGAAGGTCGATACCGACGCACCGCCTTATGACAGCGCTGTCCTCGCCCGCTATAAAAAACAGATCGGCGATCGCAAGACCTGGGCGGCGATCTCGACCTTCGACGGCGAGGAGAATGCCGCCGGCATCGTCCATCGCGCCTTGAGGGAACGTGACCGCCAATTGACGATCATCGTGCCGCGCCATCCCGAGCGCAGCGACGAGATCGAGGCGGCGCTGGTCAAGCAGGGGCTGAAGGTCGCCCGCCGCACCCGCGACGACGTCCTCTCCGCCGACGTCGATATTTTCCTCGGCGATACGATCGGCGAAATGGGCCTTTATTTGCGACTGACCGAAGTCGCTTTCGTCGGTCGTTCGCTTTTTGCCGAAGGCGGCCAGAATCCGCTGGAGCCCGCCATGCTCGGCTGCGCCATCCTCTCCGGCGGCCATGTGCAGAATTTCCGCGAGGCCTATCAGAAGCTCGCCCGCAGCGGCAGCGCCCGCATGGTGCGCGATACCGAGATGCTGGCCAAGGGCGTGCATTACCTGCTGATCAATGACGAAGCCCGCCGCACGATGATCGATGCCGGCATCGCCGCCGTGCACGAGATGCGCGGCGCGCTGACCGCGACGGTGAAGGGGCTCGAACCCTATATCAATCCGCTGACGGTCAAGGCGCGTTTGTTGCCCAAGGCCGCGGCCCAGATCTGAGGAGACGCGATGTCGAGCCCGGCGCCTATCAAAGGCATCCTCTTCGACAAGGACGGCACGCTGCTCGACTATGACGAGAGCTGGCTGCCGGTCAATCGCGAACTCGCCCGCATCGCCGCTGAGGGCGACCCCCTCCTTGCCGACCGGCTGCTTTCGGCCTGCGGCATGGATCCGGTCAGCGGTCATATCGTTCCGGACAGCCTGCTTGCCGCCGGCAATACAAGGCAGATCGCCGAAGGTCTCGTCGCCGCCGGCTCGATGCTCGATATCGGCGAACTGACCATCCGTCTCGACGACCTCTTTTCCGGTGCCGCCCAGTTTTCCGTGCCGGTGACCGACCTTGCCGGCTTCTTCGCAAGGCTGCATCGGCGCGGCTTCAAGCTCGGCGTCGCCTCCAGCGACAATGAGCGCTCCATCCGCTACACGGCGGAGCGCTTCGGTTTCGCGCCCTATGTCGACTATATCGCCGGCTACGACAGCGGCTTCGGCGTCAAGCCTGAGCCGGGCATGGTGCTCGGCTTCTGTGCTGCGACCGGTCTCTTGCCTGAAGAGGTCGCGATGGTCGGCGACAACAATCACGATCTGCACATGGGCCTGAATGCCGGTACGGGCCTCAGGATCGCGGTGTTGACCGGAACCGGGTCGCGCGATTCGCTTGCGGCCGCGGCCGATCATGTGCTCGACGATATCACCGCCATTGAGACATTGCTGCCGGATCTGCAGCCAGCCTGATAGGTAAGGACTTGCATTTTCACCGATTTTGGCTTCTCAATCCGGCCGGTCGAAGAGCAAGGGGCTGGCCGTCGCAGGGCGGGCAGGGGAGCGGGACGGCAAAATGATTTCAGAAGCGCCGCCGTTCTGGTGGAGGAAAGCCGATTGGCGGGCCTGGTTGCTGGCGCCGATTTCCTTTGTCTACGGCCGTATCGCCGGCCATCGCATGGCCCATGCGCGCCGCGCCTCGGTTTCCGTTCCCGTCATCTGTGTCGGCAATTTCACCGTCGGCGGCGCCGGCAAGACGCCGACGGCGCTGACGCTTGCCCGCGCCGCCAAGGCGAAAGGCCTGAAACCCGGGTTCCTCAGCAGAGGTTACGGCGGCTCGCTCGACGTGACGACGGTGGTAGACCCCCGGCATCACCGAGCGGTCGCCGTCGGCGACGAACCGCTGCTGCTCGCCCAGGAAGCGCTGACGGTGATTTCCCGCCGGCGCGTCGAAGGTGCCAAGCGTCTGGTGGTGGAAGGCGCCGATCTCATCATCATGGATGATGGTTTTCAGAGCGCCCGGCTGGCGATCGACTATGCCTTGCTCGTCATCGACGCGACGCGCGGCCTCGGCAACGGCCATATCGTGCCGGGCGGCCCCGTCCGCGCGCCGATCCGTCAGCAACTGCGTTCGGCGACGGCGCTGCTGAAGGTCGGCGGCGGCAATGCTGCCGATGGCATCGTCCGCATGGCGGCGCGCGCGGCCAAGCCTTATTTCACTGCCTCGCTCAAGGTGCGCGGCGACGACAGGCTTTCCGGCATCAAGGTGCTCGCCTTCGCCGGTATCGCCGATCCTGCCAAATTCTTCCGCACCGTCGAGTCGCGCGGTGCCGAGATCACAGTTGCCAAGACCTTCGGCGACCACGAGCATCTGACCGAGGAGGAGATCGACGACATCCTGACGACCGCCGACCGCCAGGATCTCCTGATCGTCACCACGTCAAAGGATTTCGTTCGCCTGTCCGGCCATCACGGCAAGGCGGAGCAGTTGGCGCAAAAGGCCCGAGTGATCGAGGTCGACATGGTCTTCGAGGATCATCTCGCCCCAGGCCTGATCATCGACCGGGCAATCATTGCCTGCCGTGATCGGCGCCTCAAGGAATTGAAGGTCGGGGCTAAAGAAATTTCAGCAAAGGCTGAGTCGCTCTAACAAGCTAGTTGCGAAGCATCTCGGCCACGTCCATCTGCACTGCAACGCGATCATGCGATCGAGTGCAGCAAAGTTTCGCGGGCGGAAGTCAGATGCAACCGGCATGCGCGATCGATCAATGCAATATTGCGGCTTTCGAGCGCTTCGATCAGCGCGAGATGTTCCTTGATGGCGACTTCGTTCCGCGCGCGTTCATCGCGCTTGTTCCACTGATAGTGATAGTGGAAGACCATGGCTATCACGTCTTGGAAGCTGTCGATAAAGCGGTTTGGCGCGACTGCCGTAATCAGCCGGTGGAACCGGCTGTCCAGTTCTGAGAAATCCTGAAACCGGGCGTCGATGCCGGCGAGCAGTTCCAGATGTGCGGCCCGCATCGATTGGATCTGCTTCCAGAACGGCGAGCTGTCGGGCAGGGTTGCAAACAGCCGTGCCGAGCGCATTTCGAACATCTCTCTGATTTCGAACAGTTCGAGGGCGAAGCTGGCCGTAAACCCTTTAAACACCCAGCCTGCGTTCGGACGCTTCTCGATCAGCCCATATTTGTGGAATCGATTCAGAAACTCACGGACAATCGTTGTCGCGACGCCGAACTTCCGAGCCAACTCCGCCTCGTTGATTTCTGTGCCCGGACAGGCGTCGCCGCGCAGCATCCATTCCATGAAGCTTGTCTCGACTTGTTCCGAAATTGCCAGCGTCTCTTCCTGCGGATAACGTTCGATCTGTAGCGGCTGCTCATGTACGATCCGCCTATGCCCTTCAGATAGGATGATCCCCCGTGCGGACATCCCAGCCAGTACCTTCCGCACTGTCGTCCTGCTCACGCCGAGCTGGGCGCGCAGCGCGTTTTCGGAGGGCAATTCGTCCCCTACATCGAGCGTCCTGATGATCTCAATCATATCATTGAACGCCCGCTTGAAAGTCGTATCTGTCCTCACACCACAATCTCCAGTACGTCCATCTATCCATAAAAAACAAGTTGACGTACGTGTATCATAGTTTCTTATGTATAAAAAACGGGGGAGGCTAGGGGAATTTGGAAGACTCCGGGATTCTGCCTCAGAATTCGTCCCGGCCTGGCGGTCTGCAGGATGCGACCTACCATCCGAGACAATCTGGCATCACATTGGCACTGAAGCTATTGAGCCTCGGCCCGCTGCTGATCCTCATTCTGCTCATCGCCGTCGTCAGTCTGATCACGCCGGCTTTTCTAAAGCCTGTTAACCTGGGGAACATCCTGGCGCAGACAGCAGTGATCGCTGTTGTGGCAATCGGCCAGCAGCTGGTAATCCTGACGCGCGGCATCGACCTGTCTGTAGGCTCGAATCTTGCTCTGGCGACAGTGATCGGCGGACTCGTCTACCAGCAAGTTGATTCCTCGTTCATCGTCATCATGGCCATGCTGCTTGCCGGTGCTGTTATCGGCGCGATAAACGGCTTGGTCTTTGTCTATGGCCGACTGCCACACCCCTTTATCATAACCCTTGCGACCTTGAGCATCTGCCGCGGTCTGGCACTGGAATTGGCGCCTGGCCACACGACCATGCGCGGGATGCCCGATGCCGTTACCGCGATCGGTGGCGGTGTGACCCTTGGCTTGCCCAACTCCTTTTTTGTAGTTGGAATGTTCGGGCTTCTTTTTCTCATCCTGACGAAGTCGATGGTCTGCGGCCGATGGATCTATGCGGTCGGCGGCTCGCCGAACGCCGCCAGAAGCATGGGTATACCGGTAAGCGGCGTCCTGCTGTCGACCTACATCGTTTCTGGTTTTTGTGCCGGTGTCGGCGCGGTGCTGCTTGCCGGCCGGACCGGCGCCGCCTCGCCGATCTACGGCAATCTCCTGGAACTCGACACGATTGCCGCTGTGATCATCGGTGGGGCCAGTTTCCTTGGGGGACGAGGCCACCTCGGTCACGCCCTGATCGGCGCCGTGCTGATCGGCGTCATCCGCAATGCCCTCAACCTCCTCGGCGTCGACGTCTTCTTTCAGATGATTGCGATTGGGCTCGTCATCGTCATCGCCGTGGAGGCTGACGTGCTTCGAAACCATCTCGAGGCGCGCGCACGCGTGCTGCAATCGGCGGCAGCAAAATGAACCCATCATCCACGATACCGGCACTTTCGGTTCGAAACGCCCAGAAGCGCTTTGGCGCCATCCATGCCCTGAAAAATGTGAGCTTTGATGCTTATTCAGGTGAGGTAACTGCTCTCCTGGGCGACAACGGCGCCGGCAAGTCGACACTCGTCAAATGCATCAGCGGGCTTCATAGTCTCGACGAAGGAGAGATCCTCGTGGATGGTGTTCCGGTATGGCTCCATTCGACCGCCGCCGCCCGCCGCGCCGGCATTGAAACCGTCTACCAGGATCTGGCGCTTTTCGACAATTTAACCCCCGTACAGAATTTCTACTGTGGGCGAGAAATCTCTTTCCCCTCCTGGTTGCCGCGTCCGCTCCGCTTTCTGAGCACGGGTGAAATGAAGCGGGAAGCAGCGAGCGTCATCGATCGCTTGAAGGTTAAGCTGCCAAGGTTCGACGCACCGGTAGCGCTGATGTCTGGGGGACAGCGGCAGGCGATCGCGGTCGCGCGCGCCATTGTTTTTGCGCGCAAGCTGGTAATTCTCGACGAACCAACGGCAGCCCTCGGTCTTCGCGAGTCTCGCCAGGTTCTTGACATTATCAGTCAGCTGAAAGCCGACGGCAATGCCGTGATCATCATCACTCACAATATGGAGCACGTCGTGGAAATCGCTGATCGGGCAGTTGTCCTGCGCCAGGGTCGCAAGGTGGGTGAAGTGAAGCCAACGGAAGCGAACAAGCAGGACATTGTCGCGATGATTGTCGGCGCCGAGGCTTGAGGAGATCGCTGCTTCGTTTGGGCAGCGGACAACGAGATCGTTCTAGAGGAGGGCGGTCGAAACATGGGAGGAGTAGTCATGAAATCGCAATCCCTGCTGGGAGCTGTTGCGCTCCTGGTCGCCGCTGTAGTCCCTTCCCTGGCGCAGGAGCCGGTGAAGCTCGGCTTTATCACGAAATTCCCTGTACCGTTCTTCGCAACGATGGAGAACGCAGCCAAAGATTATGCCAAGAGAAATCCTGGCGTCGAGATCATCTATGGCCAGGGTACGTCCGCAACCGACATCGAAGGCCAGATCGCACAGATCGAGTCCATGGTGACAAGAGGCGTGCAGGGCATTGCCCTCACGCCAGTCGATCCCACCGTGGCCACTGCCCTGGACAAAGCGGTGGCGGCCGGTGTCAAGGTCGTGCTGATGGACAACAATATTCCGGATTGGAACGGCAGGACGGCGCTTGCCACGACCAATAACCTGGCCGCAGGCAAAATCGCCGGGGAATATCTCAAGAGCGTTCTTCATGCCGGCGACACGCTTGGCATCCTTGAGGGCGTGCCCGGTGTGCCAGCGCTTGATGACCGTGTGAAGGGTATGCTGGAAGGACTAAAAGGGGTTGACGTCAAGATCGTCGGCAAAGGCGCGACGAACTGCACCGAGGAGCTCGGGATCAGTGTCGCCGAGGATTTGTTGACGAAAAACCCAGACCTGAAGGCCATTTATGCCGCTTGCGGCCCGCCGGCTGCTGGCGCGGCACGCGCGATCAAGAACGCTGGCATTGCCAATGACAAGATTGTGCTCGTCGGGTTCGATTTCTGCTGCGGCGAAGAGGAAGCACTGAAGAGTGGAATCGAGGATGCGTCGGTGGCGCAGTTTCCCACCAAGATGGCTGAGCTCGGTGTAGACGCACTGGTAAAGTCAATCCGTGGAGAGAAGGTTGAGTCTTCAATTGACTCCGGCGCGGCGCTCGTGACGCCCGAGAACATGGCAAAATTTGAGTGAGCTATCGCTCTCGCGGAATTTGCAACGAGCGCCTACGGGCCCTTGCCTTGCGCATATCGGTCAAGCAAACGGCTCGTCCTTCACCGGGCGGGCCGGACGTGTGGCTGCTCGTAGTGCCGAGATGTCAAACAGAGCTTGTGGACTTAGGATGCAATCGATGGCCGATCACGATCGTCGAAATTCCCGATCCTCGTGCAAACGCCGATCGGCCCGTTCGCGCAGGCGCCCTAGCGCCGCTGGTTCGGCAGAACGCCGGCGCGTTTGTCGGCTTCGATCGCAGAAATAACATCGGCATAGGGTTCCTGGCGGGCGACGCTCCAGTAGCGCAGCTCGTCGAGCGGAATGTTTTTGCCGGTCATCGCGCAGACGACATAGGAGCCGGGCGAGAGAATCTGGAAATCGCCGTCGAGATAGCGGATCTTCGCCTCGCGGTTCCCGTGCCCTTCGAACAAATTCATACGCTCCGTTCCCTGCAACTTGTCATCCGTCTGCCATACTCCCGGCAAGCCCGCTTTTCCAGCTTTTTTAGCTTCTGCCGAAAAGCCGCTCGATATCACTGAGCTTCAGTTCGATATAGGTCGGCCGGCCGTGGTTGCACTGGCCGGAGCCGGGCGTCACTTCCATTTCCCGCAGCAGTGCGTTCATTTCCTCCGGCCGCAGCCGCCGTCCGGAGCGAACCGATCCATGGCAGGCCATGGTCGCCGCCACATATTCGAGCTTGGCCGACAGGCCCGAGGCCGTATCCCATTCGGCGATCTCGTCGGCAAGCTGGCGGATCAGGCCATGGGCGTCGACCTCGCCGAGCATGGCCGGCGTTTCGCGCACCGCGATCGCACCGGGACCGAAGCGCTCGATCGCCAGACCGAGTTCGGCAAACTCGGCCGCATGCAGCATCAGCCGATCGCAATCCTCCTCCGGAATGTCGACGATCTCCGGGATAAGCAGCACCTGCGAGGCCAGCCGCTTCGAATGCAGCGCCTTGCGCATTGCCTCGAAGACCAGCCGCTCATGCGCCGCATGCTGGTCGACGATGACGAGCCCGTCCTCGGTCTGGGCGACGATATAGTTGGCATGGATCTGCGCCCGCGCCGCGCCGAGCGGATAACGCCCAACGGTTTCCGGGGCGGCCGGGCTGGGAGAGGCCAGGCCGGGAGACACGGGGTCGGGAGAAAATTGCGGCTCGGCCCGTGCGGTCGGCATCGACAGGCCATCGAAGGATGCCTGCGGCCGTTCGGAAAATGCCGGTGCCGGCTGGTAGGGGCGGGAAGGGGAGGTCTCTGCCGACCAAGGCGCCTGTGGTCGCTGCCCGTAGGGCTGGAAACCGGGACGGAAGGCGCGCAGCATATCGCTCGCCCCGGTCGTTGCGGCCCGGCTGCCGTCGCGCGCCAGCGCCTCGCGGATGGCGCCGACGATGAGGCCGCGTACCAGGCCTGGGTCGCGGAAGCGCACGTCGGATTTGGCCGGATGCACGTTGACGTCGACGAGAGCCGGATCGAGTCTGATCGACAGCACCGCCACCGGATAGCGCCCGGACGGGATCGTCTCGGCATAGGCGCCGCGGATCGCCGACAGGATCAGCTTGTCCTGCACCGGCCGACCGTTGACGAAGGCGTATTGATGGGCGGAATTGCCGCGATTGAAGGTCGGCACGCCGGCAAAGCCGGTCAGCGAGATCTCCTCGCGCACGGCGTCGAGCGCAATGGCGTTGTCGCGGAAGTCCTTGCCGAGCACCTGCGCCATGCGCGCCAGATGATCGTCGCCCGTGGCCGGAAATTCGAGCGTCGTGCGATCCGAGCCCGACAGCAAGAAGCGCACGGCGGGAAAGGCGATCGCCATACGCTTGACGATCTCGGTAATGGCGCCGGCCTCGGCCTTCTCCGTCTTCAGGAATTTCAGCCGGGCGGGCGTAGCGAAGAACAGGTCGCGGACTTCGACGATCGTGCCGGGATTGGCGGCAGCCGGCCTGATATGCACGATCTTGCCGCCGGCAACGGCGATCTCGTGGCCGCCGGCGCTGTCGCGCTTGCGGCTGGCGATGCTGAGCCTCGCAACAGAGCCGATCGAAGGCAGCGCCTCGCCGCGGAAGCCAAGCGTTCTGATATCCTCGAGCGTCTCGGTGATCTTCGAGGTGCAGTGGCGTCTCACCGCCAGTTCCAGATCGGCAGCGTCCATGCCGGAGCCGTTGTCGCTGACCCGCAGCAGCGCCTTGCCGCCGCCTGATGTGGCGATTTCGATGCGCGTCGCCCCTGCATCGAGAGCGTTTTCGATCAGTTCCTTGGCGGCGCTCGCCGGCCGTTCGATGACTTCGCCGGCGGCGATCTGGTTGATGAGCGTTTCGGAAAGCTGTCTGATGGCCATGGGCTATTTTCGAGGATTCGCAGGCTCGAGGGAAGAGCTTTGGAAGCGCTTTACCCCAACCTTATGCGCGGCTCCCCCAATTTGGGGAATAGGTAGTGTTAAGCCGGTTTTAACAGAAAAATGGCATTTCTATTCAAGTACCTCCGGAAGCTGCGAAATCGAACAGATGTGGGACGTAAGAGAATGAGTGCCGGCTTAGAAAAGGCGGACACATCATGGAAAATCGACGGGACGCCCGCCGAGGCCGATCTGCAGACGGCGCTTTTCGATGTGGTGTGCGACAGCCTTTCGGCAGCTTTCATCATCTACGACAAGAACGATCATCTGATCTTCGCAAGCCGCCAGATCCTTGAATTCTTCCCCTTGCCGTCCGAGATGCTGAAGCCGGGCACCCGGCTGCGCGATTTCCTCGGGGCGGTTTACGATACCGGCGTTCGCCAGCAATATGATATCAGGCAGGGCGGCTCGCTCGGCCGCGAGGACTGGCTGTCGCAGAAAATCGCCTCGCATTGGCGCGAGCGCTTCGAATCCGTCGAGCGTCATGGCGCCGACAGCTGGGTCCGCTTCGTCAAACGCAGACTGCCGGGCGGTTACGGCGTCACCATCGTCTCCGACATCTCCGAGGACAGGAAACGCGAGGAGCAGTGGCGCTCGGACCTGGAGCGGGTGCAGCTTACCGAAGACATTCTCGACAATCTGCCGTTTCCGCTTTTCGTCAAGGATCGCAACCTTACCTATGTGGCGGTAAACCTCGCATTTTGCGAGAAATACCAGACGAGCGCCGACGAGGTGCTCGGGCGCAAGAGCGCAGATCTCTTCTCGCCCGAGATCGCCAAGCGCTTCGAAGAGAGCGACCGCCACGTTCTGGAAACCGGCGAGATGTCGATCTCCCGCCAGCGGCAGATCTCCCGCGACGGCATCGAGCGCGACATCGTCAGCCGCAAGCACCGCATCGGCAAGCCCGGCCGCTATTTCCTGGTGTCGACCATGCAGGACCTGCCGCGCGACGGCGCCGATCTCGAGGAGTTTGACCGCGCCTCGGCGATCACCACCTCCGCCAATCAGAGTTATCGACGCGCCTATGTACCGGTACCGACCGCGGTCGAACGCCGCGAGCCGGCGGCGATGGAGGCGATCGTCCCGGAGAATTTCTCCGGCCGCAAGATTCTCGTCGTCACAGCAGACCTCGCCGCCGAGACAGCCGCTCTGCGGACGCTGGCGAAATATGGTTTCGAATCCTGCTCGGTGCGCGGCGAGGATGAAGAGGAGCGGTTCCTGGAGATCGCCACCTCCTCCGGCATTTCGCTCGATCTGCTGATCATCGACAACCAGATGGGCATGCGCTGCCTCGAGCTTTCCGAGCAATACGGCATCCCGGCGCTCGTCATGGACGGCTTTCAGATCGCCAACGAGCTCACCTTCCAGATCGCCCGCCATTTCAACCGCAACAGCCGCAACGGCGGTGCCGGCGCGGATGCGGATTGGGAAATCAGCATATCTGACGATGCGGTCGGCCTGCAGGTTCTCGTCGCCGAAGACAACGACATCAACCAGATCGTGTTTTCACAGATCCTCGAGGGCCTCGGTTACCGCCACAGGATCGCGGCGACCGGCGACGAGGTCGTGCGCCTCTGGGCCGAACACAGGCCCGGGGTGGTGCTGATGGATATTTCGCTGCCGGGCTTCAACGGCTTCGAGGCCGCGCGCCTGATCCGGCAGATGGAGGAAGCCGGCGGTGCAGCCCGCACACCAATCATCGGCGTGCTCACTCAGGCTTTCGAGCGCGACCGCGCCGAATGCGCCAAATCGGGCATGGACGACGTCATCATGAAACCTGTCAGTCCCGACATGCTGGAGACGATCTTTCAGAAATACCTCACGGGAGAGGCTACACGGGTTCGCGCGAGCGGATGATGCGATAGGCCTGTCGTTTTGGCAGAGACATCCTGCCCCGGCACGGGCGGTCAACTCCCCAGAATTGGGGCGAATCAGGCTGTCAAGGCTGTTGATCTACTAGCAAATTGTTAAGAAATGCCGGTCATTCTTTGCTCGGCTGCGTGGGAAAGCTCGGGTTTGGATGATGAAATCGGCGGAAATAGCTTCCTTGACCGTGAGTCACAAGGAGCTTCAGGCGATGGCCTATACCGATCCGCTCACCGGGTTGGGAAACCGCAATCGCATGCGCGACAAGGTCCAGCAGATCTCCGCCGAGCGCGCCAGCGATCCGGCTCCCTTCACCATAGGCATCGCCAATCTCGACAGCTTCAAGCCGATCAACGATCTCTTTGGGTCCTCGGCCGGCGATGAGATCCTTTGCCAGGTCGCCCATCGGCTCAGGGCCTGCATTCCGGACGGCGCACTGGTCACCCGTCACGATGGTGATGAATTCGCCTTCGTGCTGCCGTTGATATTCGAGCGGGCGAGCGCCGAGAAATTCGGCCAGATGATCCGCGAGGTTCTGTCGGCGCCCTACGACCTCGGCGACCGCAATGTCCGTCTCTCCGCCTCCTTCGGCTTTGCCATCTATCCCTTCGCCGGAGAGGACTGCGAAGAACTGTTAAAGAGCGCCGAAACCGCCCTCTATCGTTCCAAGCGTCGCGGCCGCGGCCAGATCACCGTCTATTCGCGTGAAATCGCGCAGGAGATGAAGCGGGCGACACAGCTGGAGCAGGCGCTCAGAAACGCTATCATCTCCGACGCGATCGACGTTCATTTTCAGCCGATCGTCTCGCTCGCCAACAATCAGGTCGTCGGCTTCGAGGCGCTCGCCCGCTGGAACGATCCCGATCTCGGTTTCGTTTCGCCCGGCGTCTTCGTGCCGCTCGCCGAAGAGCGCGGCTTCATCGACGCTCTCTCGGAGACGCTGCTTCGCAAGGCTGCTGAGGCCGCCTTGTCCTGGCCGCGCGAACTCTTCCTGTCGTTCAATCTCTCGTCGGCTCAGCTGATGGATCCCGGCACGAGCAGCAGCATCCTGTCGATCCTCGGCCGCGTCGGCTTCGACCCGCATCGCCTGGAACTGGAAATCACCGAGACCGCGGTGATGGGCTCGGCCGATACCGCCCACCGCATCATCGCCGATCTGCGCGCCGCCGGCGTTCGCATCTCGCTCGACGATTTCGGCACCGGCCAGTCGAGCCTCGGGCGTCTGCGCGACTTCATCTTCGACAAGATCAAGATCGACCGTGCCTTCGTCTCACGCATCAATTCCGACCGCGCCTCCGAACACATCATCAAGGCGATCCTTTCCATGTGCGAAGGCTTGGAGCTGGAAGTGGTAGCCGAAGGCATCGAGGACTACGCCGAAGCGGTGAAACTGCGCACGCTCGGTTGCGGCATGGGCCAGGGCTATCATTTCGGCCGCCCCGCCGATGGCATCGCCACGCTGCGCTTCCTGCACGAGAACTATTACGATGTGCCGCTCGGCGAGCGCGTCAGCGCATAAGCAATTCAGAGAAGCCAAGTCCAGCAAAAGTGCACAGCGGTTTGTGTTCGGCATTTGGTGCAGGCAATCAGCATAAAGCAATGGCGCCCCTAGGAGCGCCATCGCCTACGCTATACTACCGCGCGCGGTTTACTTAGGCGTGGTCGAGCCGGTTGCCGTCGTATCGGTGCCGGTTGCGGCCGGGGCCTTTTCTGCAGACTGCATTGCCAGCGTCTTGAACTCCGGCGCAGCCTTCAGCGATTCAGCCGTTTCACTGGTCGTCAGCTTGACGCTACCGTCCTGGGTGTTCTGGGCGATGGTGATCTTTTCCATCGGTACGGCGACGTTCTTTTCGCCGATACCGAGGAAGCCGCCGACGCCGACGATCGCAGCAACAATGCCGCCATCCTTCTTCATGATCAGGTCGTTGACGCTGCCGATGCTTTCATTGTTGGGGTTGTAAACCGACTGGCCGATATAGGTGTTGGCGCTGACCTGGTCGGCAGCCTGCTCCGTCAGATAGGTGGCCTGTGCGGTGTCGGTGCTCGGTGCTGCCGCCGGAGCCTGGGCGGCATCGCCTGCAGGCTGGGTGACGTCAGGAGTTACCGGCTTGGGCGCCGCCGGATCGGCGGGCGCGGTTTGGGTGGGGGCGGCGGGGTCGGCAGGCTGCGGCGTCGTCTGCGAGAATGCCGCCGGTGCGAAAGCCGTGGCAAACAGCGCGCCAGCGGCAACGGTCGTCAAAAGTTTGCGTGTCATTTCGAACCTACTTTCATTTCCCTAGAGTGATAGCTGACCCGGCAACGCATGATCCTTGCCGCGCCGGTTCGAAGGGAAAATGAGCGGTGCGCCGATTGGTTCCGGTTGAAAACACGGAAAATTTCTTGATTCTCACGGAACTTTCATCGGCAGACAGCCGCCGAAACGAAAAGGCGCTCCGCTTGGGAGCGCCTTTGAATGGCGGTCGGCAGACGCCGTGTTCAGATCACATAGATGGGGTCGAACACGCCCTTGACGTCGATGCCGAGTTCCAGAAGGGCGCCGGCGCTCGGCTGGGCCGAACGGGCATCCTCGTCAAGCCCTTCCCAGGCGGTCGTTACCGCCAGCCGGCCGGCATTGGCGCCGATGAAGGCTGGGCAGGAAGGCTGGACGGCGGGAACCTTGTAGCGCGAGATGCGCAGGCCATCAGGATTGTATCGATCGACAAAGCCGGCGCCCCAGCGGGCATTCCAGATATAACCGTCGGCATCGACTACTGAACCGTCGATCCCGCCGGGCTCGTTCATGCTGTCGACGAGCACGATCGGCTCGCCCGAGGGCAGACCAGTCTGCGGATCGACCATGACGCGCATCAGCCGGTTGACGCGGGAATCCGTGTAGTAGCCGATCGTGCCGTCGGGGGAAAAGCAGATCGAATTCGGAATGCTGATGCCGCTGAAGATCTTCGTCACCTTGCCGCCGGCGACATGATAGATGGCGCCGGCCTGGCTTTCCGCCCGCTTGCTCATCGTGCCGATCCACAGCGAGCCGGAGGGATGGGTGCGGCCGTCGTTCGAGCGGTTTTCCGGCCTGTCGTTTTCGAGCGCGGCATAGAAGGTGAGGTTGCCGCTCGTCACATCGCGCACGAAAAGCCCTTCCTCGGTCGCGATCAGCTGCCGTCCGGCGTCGATGCGGGCGAGCACGCTTGCCATCACAGGCAGCGGATGCACCTTTTTGGCGCGTGTCGAAAGGTTGAGCTCGTGCAGCTCCTTGCCGAGGATGTTGAACCACCAGACGGTATCGCTGTCGGGATCATAGGTCGGACCTTCGCCGAGGACGGAATTGGTGTTGCAAAGGGTCTTGCCCTCGAACTCGTAAATGTCGGTCATACGCTCACGCTCCCATGGCTGCATCATAGGCGTAAATGGTTGCCTTGGCGCGCTCGGCAACCTCTGCCGCGGTCATTCCGGGCCTGTAGAGGCTGGTGCCGAGGCCGAAGGCGAAGATGCCGGCCTTGGTGTAATCGGCGAAATTCTTGTCCGATACGCCGCCGACGGCGGCAATCGTCAGCTCCGGCGGCAGGATCGCCCGGATCGCCGTGATGCCGGAGGGACCAAGAACGCTCGCCGGAAAGAATTTGAGACCGGTGGCTCCGGCACGTGCAGCAGCCAGCGCCTCGGTTGGCGTAAAGACGCCGGGCATCGTCACCATACCATATTCGCGCGCCCGGATGATCACCTCGGGCTCGACATTCGGCGTCACCAGCAGCTTGCCGCCGGCCGCATTCAGGCTGTCGACCGCCTCGATCGTCAACACCGTGCCGGCGCCGATCAGCACTTCGGCCGGCGCCATCTTGGCGGCGATCTCGATCGATTTGAACGGCTCCGGCGAATTGAGCGGAATTTCGATCGCCGTCAGGCCGTTTTCGATCAGGGCACCGACGACGCTCTCGGTCTCGTCGGGCCGGATGCCGCGAAGGATGGCGATCAGCGGACGCTTCATGTCGGGGAAGGGGATACGGTGCATCGTGTCAGCTTTCTCAATTCGGCCAGATGGCTTCGGCGGCTGCCGATAGCCCGCGGCGCACGGCTGCGTCCGCATCGATGGCGGTGACGGCAAGGGAGAGGGTTCTGAAGGCCTGTTCGTAGAGCGCCTGCAGGCGCCCGGAGGCGACGAGGGTGATATCGGTGCCGTTGGCGGCATCCTGCAGCGCGCCGGCAATTTCCAGGCCGATCAGCGTGCCGGAAAGCCGGGCTTGCGCGGCGGCTGCGGAGATCCCGTGCAGGAGCTGGCCCGAGCGGGCGGTAAACAGGAGGTTGGTGGCAAGGCCGGGCCGGGCGAAAGCTGCCAAGACCGCCGCTTCGAAGGCCGCCGCATCCGCCGGCTGCTCCTCAGCACCGGCGACGGCGTGCGACAGGATCGTATGTTTGCTGATCGCCTCGAAGAGTTCGCCGGTCATGAAGGTGGAAAAGCCGGTGACCTGCCTATCCGTCACATGCACCCATTTCGAATGCGTGCCGGGCATGCAGACCGCCTGGGCTCCAATGCTTGTACTGCCGAGCGCGCCGAGAAGCTGGGTTTCCTCGCCGCGCATGACGTCGGGCGTTGCGGGGGGCCGCTGGGCAAGGCCCGGCAGGATGCGGATGTCCCGGCTTTCGCCCGCCACGCGGACCGCCGCGGTGAGGATCGAGGCGAGCGGTGCGGGCACGTCGATATAACCGGCTTCGACCCAGCCCTGTCTTGCGCCGGCCATGCCGCAGACGATTACCGGCAGGCTTTCCGGCGCTTCGATCGCCGCGAGATGGCTTGACAGCACCTGCGAAAAGCCGGTCTTTGCCGCGCTCGTCATGCCTTCGCCGCTGCGCCGTTCGGCAAGAACGCTTCCGTCCCTGCCGATCAGCCAGAGCCGGAAACTGCTGGTGCCCCAGTCCACCGCGACATAAGCCGGATCAGCCATTACAAAACGCCTCCATCGACAATCAGGGACTGGGCGGTCACTGCCGCTGCGCAATCCGATGCAAGAAACAGGCAGGGACCGACGATCGCATCGGCCTTGAGCGCGACCTTCAGGCATTGCTGCTCGACCGAGCGCGCGATGCTTTCCTCGGTGAGCCAGAGCTGCATCTGCCGCTCGGTGACGATCATGCCGGGCAGGATGCAGTTGACCCGGATATTCTCCGGTCCAAGCCTGCCGGCCATGCTCTTCGTCAGTCCGACGACCGCCGCCTTCGCCGCCGCATAGGCGGGAAATCCGCCCATGTTCAGCTTGAAGGCGATTGACGACATGTTGACGATCGCGCCGCCGCCGGCCGACCGCATCGACGGCGCCACCGCCTGTGAGGTGAAGAACACGTGCCGCAGATTGACCGCCTGGTTGTTGTCCCAATAGGCCTCCGTGACCGCATCGAATTCGTGGCGGTCGTCCCAGGCCGCGTTGTTGACGAGCACGCGGATCGGCCCGGATGTCTTGACGACATTATCGACCGTGCGCCGGATCGCCTCGATGTCGCGCAGGTCGGCATGGTAGAAGAGGACCGGGTGCGCCGTTTGTCGCGACAGGCTCTCGGCGAGTTTCCTGCCTGCGGTCTCGGCAATGTCGATGAAGGAGACCTTGGCGCCCTGACGCGCGAAACCTTCGACGATCGCCGCGCCGATGCCCGATCCGCCGCCAGTCACGAGCACAGCGCGATCTTTGAATTCGGGAAATTGTGCTGCCTCTGCTGCGCTCACCGTTTCCTCCGATCTCGATGTTCCATTATTCGGAACTTAATTTGACTATGTGGAATTATCGGATTATGCTGGCCTCTCTGTCAAGGGCGCTCGCCTTTCGAAGGCGGACCAATGCAATGGCACAGAGACGATGACTTCCACCGACAGCATGGCACAGACAACCCGCGAGACCGGCACCCTCGGCAAACTGATGGTTCTCCTCGATCTCGTCACCCACGCGGATACGCCGTTGCGTTTCACCGATATCCTGGCGCTGACTAGCCAGCCGCGTGGCACGCTGCATCGCCAGCTCAGCCATCTGGTGGAGGAGGGGCTGCTTGAGCTCGATGGCGACGGACGTTATGCGCCGGGCCTGCGCCTGCTCGATTTTGCCGCGCGCAGCTGGGCGCGCAACGAATTCCGCCTGATTGCCGAACCGCATTTGGTCGAACTCCAGCAGGCGACCGGAGAGACGGTGCATCTCGGCGTCCTCCGGGGACAGTCGATCATCTATCTCGACAAGGTCGAAGGCCGCCAGCCGGTGCGCATGTATTCGCAGATCGGCAACGCGTCGCCCTGCTACTGTACCGGCGTCGGCAAGGCCGCTCTTTCGCTTCTCCCGTCCGAAAATCTCGTCGATCTCCTCGCCGGCCTCAGCTTCACCAGCTTTACCGCCTCGACGCATGCTTCGGCCGAGACGCTAACCGCCGAAATCCGCGAGATAGCCGAACAGGGCTATGCCTTCGATCGCGAGGAGCACGAGGCCGGCATCCGCTGCGTCGCCGCACCGGTATGGTCAGAGGATCGGACATTCATCGGCGGCATTTCGGTCACCGGCCCGGCCTACCGGCTGTCGATGGAACTTCTGCGTCAGTGGGCCGTTCCCGTGCAGCTGGCGGCTGCACGCATAATGGAAGGCATGCGCATCCGCCTCGGCCCGCGCCGCTGACAAAAACCGCCGTGGTTCTTGCCGGATGCGTCGCGGAGCATGCTTATGATGGGCGCGATATTGAGATTTGGTGGCGAATCACGACAAGTGGAATGGTCCGCGAAATCTACAACCACTGGCCGAGCGCTGTCCGCCGAGGCCGATACCATGTGGTTCAGCTCGCGATCATCATTCCTCGATGCAATCGAACCGGCCGCGATGGCCAGGCTTCGCGAATGGTTTGCCGGCCGCTGTGCCGAAGATGAAGAAATGTGATGGCACCCTTGTCGCAAACATCCACGGAAGACGACGATTACATCAAGGAAATCGCCAGCCTGAAGACGCAGTTCGATATTTTCCGTTTCTTGAAACGCGTCACGGAAGCCTATCGCTGCCGCGCCTTCATGGTCCTCAATCTGCCGCCGATCACCTCACTCGACATCCAGGGCAGCACCGTCATCACCAGTTGGCCGGCGGAGCTTCTGGCGCTCTACGACCAGGAGGGGCTGATGATGAACAGCGTGGTGTTGAGACGGCTTCGAACATCGACGCGGCCCTTCTTCTACGACATGTCGCGAGAAAATTCGTCGCGCGATGATGGCAAGTCGGCTTTGGTCGCCACGCTGTTCGAGCGCTTCAAGATGATGCGTGGTGCCTGTTTCCCAACGCATGAGGCTTCCGGCATCCGCGGCGCCGTCTCCTTCGCCGGCGACCGCGAACCGTTCAGCGCGGCCGAGATGCGCGAGCTTTGCTATATTGCTATCCATGTCTTCGATAGGCTGGCTGAAATCCGCAATCTCGATAGTCGCATGACGGACACGCTGACGGACCGCGAGATCGACTGCCTCAACTGGACGGCGGCCGGCAAGACCAGCGCTGAGATCGCCGAGATCCTGGCGCTGTCCGAGCATACGGTCAATCATTACCTAAACCGCGCCACCAAGAAGCTCGACACCGTCAACCGCACCCAGGCGGTCGCCAAGGCACTGCGGATCGGCCTGATCAAATAAGTTGCAAAGCTGGCGGCCCGCTTTGGCCGGCCGCTCAGCGCTTAGGCAGAAATCAGCGCTGCCCCGCGACTTCTCAGCGCTTTTCCAGACTATTTCATCTGGCACGCTTTCTGCATCTCTTCTGGCAGAGGTCCAGAGGGGACTTTGATGACCAGCGCCAGGAAATGGCGCGGCCGACACACCGCTGCCCGACGCCGATGCCGCTTCTCTCCCGGCCTGCGGTGTCGGGTAGCCGTTGTTGCCTTTCGGCACCGGTTCTTTCGCAGCTGTTCACGATTTCCTCCTCCCGTTCATTTTTTTCTGGCCTTTTTTTCGGCTTGCGCTAGTTCGCCCCGCATTGCGCCGGTTCTTGGGGAGAGAGGCCGTTGCGGCCATCAGGGTGAAAGCCCGGCGGACTTGATGGCCGCAACGGCTTCGCAATCCCCGCCGGCGTTTTTCAAGCCGGCAAATTGATTTTTCCATCCAGATGATTTCGTTTGGCGAAGACGTGCGGCTCCACTATCTCTAACCGCATGATTTTAGCCTTTGTCGAAATGGCCTGAGGCTAGAAGCGTGCGGCAATTTAAAGCGCTACAGCGTCCTTTGGCGTCTCGAAAGACGCGCGGCGCGTTAGTTTGCGAGAAGAAGCAGTGAGGGTGGAATGACCGACGTCACCAAGGAACAGGTTCTCGAAACGCTGAAGACCGTGCGCGGACCGGATCTCGAACACGACATCGTCGCGCTCGGCATGGTCTCCGACGTCTTCATCTCCGACGGCAAGGTCTATTTCTCCATCACCGTTCCGGCCGAGCGCGCCAAGGAGCTGGAACCGATGCGGCTCGCCGCCGAGCGCGTCATTAAGGAGATGCCGGGCGTCAAGGGTGCGCTCGTCACGCTGACGGCGGACAAGAAGGCGGCCGCCGCCGCGCCCGCTGCCCGCCCGGCGCCGAACCCGCCGCATGGCCACGCCGGTCATGATCATGGCGGCCACGATCACCAGCATCACGCGCATGCGGCGCAGCAACAGCCGCCCCGCACCGGCAAGATCGGCGTTCCCGGTATCGGCGCGATCATCGCCGTCGCTTCCGGCAAGGGCGGCGTCGGCAAGTCGACCACCGCCGTCAATCTGGCGCTCGGCCTGCTCGCCAACGGTCTTCGGGTCGGCATTCTCGATGCCGATATTTACGGCCCTTCCATGCCGCGGCTCTTGAAGATCTCCGGCCGTCCGACGCAGATCGACGGCCGCATCATCAATCCGATGGAGAATTATGGCCTCAAGGTCATGTCGATGGGCTTCCTCGTCGATGAGGAGACAGCGATGATCTGGCGCGGGCCAATGGTCCAGTCGGCGCTGCTGCAGATGCTGCGCGAAGTCGCTTGGGGCGAGCTCGACGTTCTTGTCGTCGACATGCCGCCCGGCACCGGCGATGCGCAGTTGACGATGGCCCAGCAGGTGCCGCTTGCCGGCGCCGTCATCGTTTCCACCCCGCAGGATCTCGCCTTGATCGATGCCCGCAAGGGCCTCAACATGTTCCGCAAGGTCGAAGTGCCGGTTCTCGGCATCGTCGAAAACATGAGCTATTTCATCGCGCCCGATACCGGCACGCGCTACGACATCTTCGGTCATGGCGGCGCCCGCAAGGAGGCCGAGCGCATTGGCGTGCCCTTCCTCGGCGAAGTCCCGCTGACGATGAACATCCGCGAAACCTCCGACGCCGGCACGCCGCTCGTCGCCTCCGATCCGAACGGCACCGTCGCCGGCATCTATCGCGGCATCGCCGCCAAGGTGTGGCAGCAGCTCGCCGGCCAGTCCCAGCGCACGGCGCCGGCGATCGTCTTTGAATGAGGCGGCGCCTCCGGGATATGCGGCGCGCCGTCGGCACGATGGCGTGCATGACAAGAACGCGCTGAACAGTCGAATCACCGTTGCGATCACCCCGAAGTGTGGGGGAAACGTGGTGAAAAGGCGCAGTTCACGGAAGATGTCTTGATTATTTCACGGCTTTGCTTCATATGCCGCGGCGCCATGATGGCGTTGCTGCAGATGCTCAATGACGGCCGTCTTCGTTTCGAAGCTCCCGGCCCGCCTGCAAGGTCGAAGGATGAGTACTGCGATGCGGTGGAGCACAATGCGCATGCCGGATTTCGAGGCCGGATGCAGCCGGAGTCGTATGAACTTTCTTGATCCACTTTCGTCTGGACCTGGAACAAGCCACCCTCGCATCGCCGCGAATGGCGGCCGTATGGAAAGGCGTTCGATGAAGATGGCGATGACCACGAAATGTCGTGAGCATCGGAGACGTTGCCGGTGATCACCGCTTACTGTTCCAATTGCAAATCGGTCGAGATCCGCGATCTCTCGCAGACCACATCCTTTCCCGAGGATGTCGTCTGGATCGACATGGTCGAGCCGAGCCGCGAGGAAGAGCTTTATGTCGAGAAGGTTCTCGGCATCGAAGTTCCGACCCGCGAGGATCTCAAGGACATTGAACCTTCCGCTCGCCTTTATATCGAAAACGGCGCCGTCTTCATGGCCGCTTCGCTCGTCTGGAAGGCGGGTACCGACGCGCCGACGCTGACCGATGTCGCCTTCATCCTGACCGGAAACCGACTGGTCACCATCCGGTACGCCCACCCAAAATCCTTCGACTTGTTCATCGCCGCCCTTCACCGGCTGCCGGAAAACTGGCGCAGCGGCGCGGCCCTTCTCGCCAGGCTGCTGGAAACGATCGTCGACCGGACCGCCGAGATCCTCGAAAACACCGTCTCGCGCATCGACATCTTGTCGACGCATGTCTTCGGCCGGGCGAAAAAGGTGCGCAAGCCTTCGAACTACCTCGAGCAAAAATTGCGCGATATCGCCGGTCATCACCGCATGATCAGCAAGCTGCGAGACAGTCTCGGCTCGCTTGCCCGTCTTCTGACCTTCTTTCACACCATCCCGGCGATCCAGCAGGACCATGAGGCGAGGGAGCTTTGCCGCACCGTCTCGCGCGATATCCAGTCGCTGTCGGAGCATGCCTCCTTTGTCGCCGCCAACATCACCTTCCTGCTCGACGCCTCGCTCGGCCTGATCAACATCGAGCAGAACTCGATCATCAAGATTTTCTCGATCGCATCGGTCGTGTTCCTGCCGCCGACATTGGTCGCCTCCATCTATGGCATGAATTTTCAGGTCATGCCGGAGCTGGCCTGGGCCGCGGGTTATCCCTATTCGCTGGCACTGATGGTGATATCGGCCGTCATACCCTTCTTCTTTTTTCGCTGGAAAGGCTGGCTCTGAGGAGCCTGTTGAAACTTCATGTCCGAAGAGAGCCATCCGAACGAACGCCATATGTCGCCGAGAAAGCTGTTCTATCTCGCGCTGGGTTCCGTCGGCGTCGTCTATGGCGATATCGGCACGAGCCCGCTCTATGCCTTTCGCGAGGCGCTGAAGCCCGTCGCCCATGACGGCGTCACGCGTTTCGAGGTCATCAGCCTAATTTCGCTGATGATCTGGGCGCTGACGATCATCGTCACCATCAAATATGTGCTCTTCCTGCTGCGTGCCGACAACGATGGGGAAGGCGGCACGCTGTCGCTGCTCGCCCTTCTGATGAAGACCGCCAACGGCCATACCGCCTTGCTGATGCTGCTCGGCCTGATGGGCGCGGCACTCTTCCTCGGCGACGCGATGATAACGCCGGCGCTATCCGTGCTGTCGGCCGTCGAAGGCCTGAAGCTGGTCACACCCAGCCTCGCGGAATATATTGTGCCGATCTCGGTCGTGATCCTGGCGCTGCTCTTCGTCGTCCAATCGCGCGGCACCGGCGCCGTCGCGAAGTTCTTCGGCCCGATCACCGCCCTTTGGTTCCTCGTCATGGCCGCCGCCGGCATTTCCCATATCTCGGATGATTACGGCATCCTTGCCGCCTTCAACCCCTATTATGCCGTTGCCTTCCTGCTTCATGAGGGCTTTTACGGCGTCGTCGTGCTCGGCGCCGTCTTCCTGACCGTCACGGGCGCCGAGGCGCTTTATGCCGACCTCGGCCATTTCGGCCGCCGGCCGATTCAGTGGGCCTGGTTCCTGCTGGTCTTCCCGGCGCTGACCCTTAACTATCTCGGGCAGGGGGCGCTGGTTCTCGGCAATCCGATGACGATGTCGGATCCCTTCTATCTGATGTATCCGAAATGGGCGCTGCTGCCGGTCGTCATCCTGGCGACCGCGGCGACGATCATCGCCAGCCAGGCGGTTATCACCGGCGCTTTCTCTATGGTGCGCCAGGGCATCAACCTCGGCTTCCTGCCGCGCATGGAAATTCTCTTCACTTCGGAAACCAATACCGGGCAGATCTTCGTGCCCTCCGTCAATGCCGTGCTGTTCATAGGCGTCATCTTCCTGGTCCTGAGCTTCAAGACCTCGGACGCGCTGGCGACCGCCTATGGCATCTCCGTCACCGGCGCCATGGTCGTCACTTCGATCATGGCCTTCGAATTCGTTCGCGCCCGCTGGAACTGGTCGCTGCCGGTTGCGGTGATTGCGCTCGCGCCGTTGGTCCTGCTTGAATTGATCTTCCTCGGCGCCAATCTGTTGAAGATCCACGATGGCGGCTATATCCCGATCCTGATCGCCACCGGCTTTACCATCGTCATGTGGACCTGGCGCCGCGGCACCGCGATCCTGTTCGAGAAGACCCGCCACACCGATATTCCGCTCGCCTCCTTCGTCAGTTCCATCGAGCGCAAGAGCGAGCATTCGCCGGCCCAGGTTCCGGGCACCGCGATCTTCCTGACCAGCGATCCGGAATCGGCGCCTGCCGCCCTGCTGCACAATCTCAAACACAACCACGTGCTTCACGACCGCAACGTCATTTTGACGATCCGTACCGTCAACAAGCCGCGTGTGCCCAGCCACGACCGCTACAGGGTCGAGCCGATCTCCGAACGCTTCTCGCGCGTCGAGCTGCTCTTCGGCTTCATGGAATCGCAGAACGTCTCGCAGGCCCTGGCGACGCTGCGCAAGACCGGACTGAAGTTCGACATCATGTCGACCTCCTTCTACCTCGGCCGGCGCAAGCTGGTGCCGGATGCCAAGTCGGGCATGCCCTACTGGCAGGACCGCCTCTATATCGCGCTCGCCAACGCCGCCACCAATCCCTCGGATTATTTCCGCCTGCCGGCAAACCGCGTGGTAGAGCTGGGGTCGCACGTTATTATTTGACGGGTGCGGCCGACATTGCCGACGTGGTGTCCGCGCTCCCTGGCTCCTTCCGCCACCTCGTCCTTCGTCATGCTCGGCCCTGAGCCGAGCATCCACACGACACCCACCAACAACAGCGGCATGGATCCTCGGCTCAAGGCCGAGGATGACGGAGAGTGGGGTTGCGTCCGCGTCAAACCAGCCACATTAGAACATCCGCATGGCCACATTCCGGCACACGTCGTTAACCGGACGTCAAGGTTAATGAGGGATTTTCGATGGCATGTTCCCGCGTTTCATGCCCGGAGTTCGTGTTGCGTCGAAAGAGCCCTTCCCGTAGCAAGCTGCGTCTTCTCCCCGAGAACTGGGTATCGCCCGCCATATTCGGGCTCGCCGGCTGGCTGATCTTCCCGAGCGTTGCCTCCCACGCCGATCTTGCCACCATGCTCGCCGGTCTCGACCGTGAGGGGGAGAGCTGGCGCATGGTGCTGACCAATTCACCGGCCGGCTCCATCCATCAGGCCGAACTCGCTTTCGCCGATCCGGCGGCGACCGGTTCGATCGCCTCGGGCGCCGGCATGGTGCTGCCCGATGGCCGAAAGGTCGCCTTCACCGCCAAGGACAAGGGCACCGCCAAGGACAAGGGCCACGAGGACAGCCCGGACGAGGACCGCGTCAACCGCGGCATGAAGAAGGGCCGCATCGTCGCAGTCGAGAAGATGCAGCCGCCGAAGGATTTTTCCGCCGGCTCCATTCTTGAGCGCACCAGGATGCTCTTCACCCCGAACTTCGACCTCAAGGACAGGTCGGCCTTCGTCAAGCCGAAGATCCGGGGCAAGGAAATCGAAATCGCCACATCTTTCTATAAGAAGCAGCCGGTGATGCCGGAGGCTGGCGTGCCGGCGATGCTTGCAAGTCTCGTCACCAGCAACAAGGCCGACGTGCTTGCCACCGCCTATGCGCCGGCCGCACCAGACTATGCCCGCCAGTCGCCCTTCGATTCGATCCTGGCCGAACCCGACAGCGGCCGCTTCGTCCCCGAGATCGGCCCGCGCGATCACGCCTGGGCCGCAAGCATCTTGCCGCCGAGCGTCTTTTCCGCCCGCGAACAGCAATGCCTTGCCTCCGGCATCTATTTCGAGGCGCGCGGGGAATCGGTGAAGGGCCAGGCGGCCGTCGCTCAGGTCATCCTCAACCGCGTCCGCAACCCCGCCTATCCCAAAAGCATCTGCGGCGTCGTCTATCAGAACGAGGATTGGCGCAACCGCTGCCAGTTTTCCTTCGCCTGCGACAGCATCAAGGACCGGGTGAATTCCGAGTATCACTGGCGGACCGCCCGCGACGTGGCCATGGCGGTGACATCAGGCAAGATCTGGCTGCCGCAGGTGGGCTCGGCAACGCACTATCACGCCGTCTATGTCCGCCCGAAATGGGCAAAGAACATGGAAAAGGTCGGCCGCATCGGTCTTCACGTCTTCTATCGCACCTATGGTGGCGGCTGGAGCTGAGATAAATCGGCCGGGGAAGCCGATTTGCCGGGCTTAAAAGCGGATTCTTTCCATCGAATTTAAGCGATCGGCCGGAAATCGGCTTATCTATTTGATTTAACGAAATTATTTTCTCGCTGGACAGAAGCTGTCTACGCCTTGACTATACCAATCCCTAAAACTATGTTGCGCGCGACTTCAGAACGGGCCGGAAGGGTCTCAACCTTCGCGTCCGGGGTCCGAATGACCGGGGTAGCGGGAGTGCGGGCGACGGGCAGGCGAGGAGAGATCCATGGCGGACGACCGCGAGGAAAGTCTTGAGAAGCGCCGTGCGCAGCTGGAAGCGGAACTCGCGACCAAGCGCGTAGAGGCGAAAGTGGAAGAGGCAAGCGAAGCCCGCGCCGAGGAAAGCCGCAAAGGCTATGCCCAGGCGATGAAGCTTTCCAGCGAGTTCATTTCCGCGATCGTCGTCGGTGCAGTCCTTGGCTATGTCCTCGACCGTTTTGTTGGCACGGCGCCATGGGGTTTGATTGTTCTTCTGCTTCTCGGATTCTGTGCCGGCGTTCTGAACGTGCTGCGTTCTGCGGGAAAGGTGGCTCACCCCCTGGACCGTAAGGACGACAAGAAATAAGGACCGGTTCCCGGTCCAGTGCAATGACCCCGCGTCCTGCGGGCCAAAGAGAGAGAACCTGCGGTGTCTAACGATCCGACTCATCAGTTCCTGATCCAGAAGATTGTGCCGATCGAAATCGGCGGAATTGATTTCTCGTTCACCAACGCATCGCTCTTCATGGCCGCTTCGGCAGCAGTTGCCGCCGGCTTCCTTTATTTCTCGACCTCGAACCGCGCTATCGTGCCGGGTCGTTCGCAGTCGGTCGCGGAAATGTCCTATGAATTCATCGCCGGCATGCTGAAGGAAGGCGCGGGCAAGCAGGGAATGAAGTTCTTCCCGCTGGTCTTCTCGCTCTTCATGTTCGTTCTGACGGCGAACCTGCTCGGCATGTTTCCGTATTTCTTCACGGTAACGAGCCAGATCATCGTCACCTTCGCCCTTGCCCTGCTCGTCATCGGCACGGTTCTCGTCTACGGTTTCTACAAGCACGGCTTCCACTTCCTGAATGTCTTCGTGCCCTCGGGCGTGCCGGGCATTCTGCTGCCGCTGGTCGTCGCGATCGAAATCATTTCCTTCCTGTCCCGTCCGATTTCGCTCTCTGTTCGTCTTTTCGCGAACATGCTCGCCGGTCACATCACGCTGAAGGTGTTCGCAGGCTTTGTCGCCTCGCTTGGAGCCCTCGGTGCAGTCGGTGTCGGCGGAGCCATCCTTCCCCTCATCATGACGGTCGCCCTGACCGGTCTCGAGTTCCTCGTCGCCTTCCTTCAGGCTTACGTCTTTGCGGTGCTGACTTGCATGTACCTCAATGACGCGATCCATCCCGGCGGGCACTAAGGATAACGACATCGACGTCAAAGGGCGTCAGTCATTCGCCGCAACAACCATTTCAAAGGAGTTCAACATGGAAGCGGAAGCAGCAAAGTTCATCGGTGCAGGCCTGGCTTGCTTTGGTATGGCCGGTACGGCTCTCGGCCTCGGCAACATCTTCGGCAACTACCTCTCCGGCGCTCTGCGCAATCCGTCTGCCGCTGACAGCCAGTTCGGCCGTCTGGTATTCGGCTTCGCCGTTACGGAAGCTCTGGGCATCTTCTCGCTGCTCGTCGCTCTCCTCCTCCTCTTCGCCGTCTGATATCGGCGAATTGATGGATCACGGCCTGCGACCGCAAGCCGTGATCCTTTGCATTTGCAGTCCACCTGGAGGTGAGCATGTTTTTTGTGACCCCGGCTTACGCTGAAGAAGCACCGGCGGCAGCGACCGGCACGGATGCGCATGGCGCTCCGGCCGCAGGCGAGGTCCATACCGAGACCGGCGTTGCCGAGGGCGAACACGCCCGTGGCCCGTTCCCGCCCTTCGATTCGACGACCTACGCATCCCAGCTGCTCTGGCTGGTGATCACGTTCGGCGTCTTCTACCTCCTTATGCAAAAGGTCATCGCGCCGCGCATCGGGGCCATCCTCGACCAGCGCCACACGCGCATCTCCCAGGATCTGGAAGAAGCAGGCCGCCTGAAGTCGGAAGCCGACGCAGCCGTCGAGACCTATGAGGGCGAACTGGCCGCTGCCCGCGCCAAGTCGCATGCGATCGGCTCCGCCGCGCGCGACGCCGCCAAGGCCAAGGCCGAAGAGGATCGCCGCACCGTCGAGGCCAGCCTGTCGGAAAAGATCAAGGCTGCCGAAGCCCGGATCGCCGACATCAAGGCGAAGGCTTTCGCCGATGTCGGCACCATTGCCGAGGAAACGGCCGCCGCCGTCGTCGAACAGCTGATCGGCAGCACCGCTGCTCAGACGGACGTCGCCGCCGCCGTCGCGGCCGTCAAGAAGGAGGCTTGATCGATGGAATTTCACCTTGATGCGACTTTCTTCGCCTTTGTCGGCCTCATCCTCTTCCTGGCGCTGGTCGTCTATCTGAAGGTTCCGGGCATGATGGCACGGTCGCTCGACGACCGCGCCGACCAGATCCGCAACGAGCTGGCCGAAGCCAAGCGGTTGCGCGAGGAAGCCCAGCACCTGCTCGCCGAATATCAGCGCAAGCGCAAGGAAGCGGAAGCGGAAGCCGCCCATATCGTTGCCGCCGCCGAGCGCGAAGCCGAGATGCTTACCGCCGAAGCGAAGAAGAAGACGGAAGAATTCGTCACCAACCGCACGGCGCTTTCCGAGCAGAAGATCAAGCAGGCCGAGGCCGATGCGATGAAGGCGGTGCGTTCCGCCGCCGTCGACCTGGCGATCGCGGCCGCCGAGACGGTACTCGCCAAGAAGGCTGACGCCAATGTCCAGTCCGAGCTGTTCGGCAATGCCGTCGGCCAGGTCAAGACGCGGCTCAACTGAGCGCTACCGAATGGAATGAAGGAAGGCCGGGCATGTCCCGGCCTTTTCGTTATTGATAAGGCTTGTTCCTTGTTTGGCCTCGTGTGGAGGCAGTGCGGTCTCCATGGGTGCGGCGCCTGCCCCTTATCCGCCTGCCGCACCTGCTCCCCGTAAACGGGGCGAAGGGACAAGCCCTGACCTTTCCGTCCTCCGAGCTCTATCCAATTCCCGATTACTCTTGCATAGCCTCGCCCTTTCCGTTCTGGCGGGAGACGTGCCATGTGAGAGCTGAGGGCGAGCGGAGAGCGTGCCGCGTGTCCCTTCGCCCCGCAAGCGGGGAGAAGATGCCGGCAGGCGGATGCCGGGCTGATCGGCAATCTAACGGCGAGATATACCGGCCTTTTCTTGGCGACGCTATTCCGAGATCAGTTCGTCCATCTCAGGCCCATCCTCGCCCTTGCGCAACGGCCGAAAACTCATCCGGTGCAGGGAGCAGGGGCCGTGTTTCTCGATGCCGGCGCGGTGCTGGGCCGTGCCGTAGCCCGCATGTGCGGCGAAACCGTAATCGGGAAACACATTATGCGCGCGCGCCATCATCCGGTCGCGCGTGACCTTGGCGACGATCGAGGCGGCGGCGATCGAGACCGAGCGGGCATCGCCCTTGACGACGGCCTGTCCCGGACAATCAAGGCCGGGCGGCACATCGAGTCCATCCGTCAGCACGTAGCTTGCGGGAACCGCGAGGCTGCAGATGGCGCGGCGCATGGCGTCGAGGCTCGCCTTGCGAATGTCAGTCTCGTCAATGCGCGTCGAGCTCGACGAGGCGATCGAGACGGTCGCGGTCGCCAGGATCTGCACGAAGAGTTCCTCGCGCCGCTGCGCCGAAAGCTGCTTGGAGTCGTTGAGACCGTCGGGGATCCGCTTCGGATCGAGGATGACGGCGGCGGCGACGACGGGTCCGGCCAGCGGCCCGCGCCCGGCCTCGTCGGCGCCGGCGACCGGCCAGTGACCGGCCTTGCGGGCTTTGAGCTCGAGCTTGAAATCCGGCACCAGCGGGACCGTGTCGAAAAGCAGGGGAGAATCGGGTGGCGTGCGACGTTTCATGCGGCTGAACCTCGCACGCCAACCCGATTTCCCGCAAGTCCCCGGATCAGGGCGGCGGGCCGGGGACGATCCGGCGGATGGTGGCGGTCAGGGCCATCCGCGGGAATTGCGCTCAGGGGCTCGAAAACAGGGCGGTTTTTCTGAGCAGCCGATGCGCAAACTTGAAAATCAGAGCAGCGACAGCTGCACGCCGCTGCCGTCGGGCGGCACGAACAGATCGTCGCGCAGAGGCACGCTGCGGCGGGTCAGCTCGAAGCGTCTCGCCGCCATTTCGAAACGCCGGGCGATCTGCCAAGCATAGGGGCCGGCGCCCTTCATGCGTTTGCCGAACTCGGCGTCGTAATCCTTGCCGCCGCGCATCGAGCGCACTAGCGACATCACATGCCGGTAACGATCGGGATAATGCTGCAGCAGCCAGTCGCGAAAGAGCGGGCTGACCTCGAGCGGCAGCCTGAGGATGACATAGCTCGCCTCGGTCGCGCCCGCAGCCTTGGCCGATTCGAGGATGCGCTCCAATTCGTGGTCGTTTAGCGCCGGGATCAGCGGGGCGGCCATGACAGCCGTCTGGATGCCTGCTTCAGCAAGCGCATGGATCGTCTCCAGCCGTCGCGGCGGTGTGGCGG
The DNA here is from genome assembly GCF_900094625.1 of Rhizobium aethiopicum. GTDB lineage: Bacteria > Pseudomonadota > Alphaproteobacteria > Rhizobiales > Rhizobiaceae > Rhizobium > Rhizobium aethiopicum. Next base: position 117,318 of record NZ_FMAJ01000008.1, read on the forward strand.
CGCGTGGTTCCATCGCTCGGGCAAGCTTACGATCCAGTGTGGTCACGGAGATGCCGACGCGCACCAGATTTTTCTTCGCCATTTCCTGGAGAATATCGAGATCGCGCAGGATCATCGCTGACTTGGTGACGATCGAGACCGGATGGTTGGCCTTGTTCAGCACTTCGAGGATGCCGCGCATGATGCGCCATTCCTTTTCGATTGGCTGATAGGGATCGGTATTGGTGCCGATCGCGATCACCCGCACCTTATAGCCTGGCTTGGCGAGCTCCCGCTCCAGCAGCTTTGCCGCATCGGGCTTGGCGAAGAGCTTCGTCTCGAAATCGAGCCCTGCCGAAAGCCCCATATAGGCGTGGGTCGGCCGGGCGAAGCAATAGATACAGCCATGCTCGCAGCCGCGGTAGGGATTGATCGAGCGCTCGAAGGAAACGTCTGGCGATTCGTTGCGGGTGATGGCGGTGCGCGGCTTTTCGACCTGCACGTCGGTCTTGAACGGCGGCAGCTCTTCCAGCGTCTGCCAGCCGTCGTCGAACGTCTCCCGCTGCAGCGCTTCGAAACGGCCCGTCGGGTTCAGTCCTGCCCCACGCCCGCGCCGACGATCGGCCTCGATCCTGAGGCCGGAAGACACGATCATCGCATCGGCAACATCTGCCGTATTGGCAGGCGCGAATGCGGCCTGCCCTGCCAGGGACTGCTCTCTCATCGGATTCTCCCGCGGCGGAAAGCTGTTGCCTCCGCCCGTGTTGATGATTAAATTCCTATCGGCAAAACGAGAACAATGCAAGAACAAAATGCCGAAAAGGCTGCTGGTAAAAAATTGTGCGGCGCATTATGAATGATCGATGTTGACGGTTGTTCTCGAATGCCAGGATCAGGAATCCGAACTGGCGCAGACCTTATCGGTATTGGTGGCAGGCGCCGTGGAGGGGCTGGTCAGCGATGTGATCGTGCTCGATCACGGCTCGCGCGACGGCACCTCGCGCGTCGCCGACGCTGCCGGCTGCAGGTTCCATTCAGATTGGGATATCAACGACATCGTCCGCGCGGCCCGCGGCGAATGGCTCCTTTTCGTCGAGCCGGGGGCAAGGCCGCAGGCCGGCTGGATCGATGAGATCGCCGAATATATCGCGCTGAACAAGGTGCCGGCCCGCTTTACCGCATCGCGCGGTTACCGGCGCCCGTTCCTTGAGCGCATCGGCCGGACCGTGGCGCCGCTGGAGCTTGGTTTCCTGGTGCCCAAAGGCCTGGCGCTTGCCAGCGCCAGGAGCGGCATGTCTCTTGCCGACTTCGCCAAGGGCTACAAGCCGCGCAAACTCTCCAGCGAACTGATTCCCGCTTGGGTCGCGCGCGCTGCGCGCTAGAAACGCTTGGCTCCCGCCGTCGCGCAAAGATGGCGCCCCATCGAATTTGGCGCTATAATTCACCATGGCGCCGCCGAAGCGCCTCGCTTCGCAACGGATGCCATGGAATGCCGGTAGACGGCAGAACAGGTCGGCGACAATCTCCTTTTCTGCCGGGTTCCCGGCGCAAGGAGGTGCGTGATGCCACGCGGCAGGATCTACGACGTACGCAGTATGGTCTTCGGCCTGCTGGCCGTCATATTGCCGATATTGGTGATCGCGCATCCGCATTCGGCAGCATCGCAAACGATGCTCAGTTGCGCAGGCCGATCCGATGTAATCGGTTTCCTCGAGAGGAATTTCGGTGAAAAACTCACAGCGGTCGGGCTGGTCAATCAGAACGCCGTTCTCGAGGTCTATGCCGCCAAAACCGGAACCTGGACGCTCGTCGTCACGGATGTTCAGGGCATAAGCTGCATCCTGCTGTCGGGTGACAGCTGGGAAACCATGCCGGCCCTGCCGGGCATAGCCACATAGCCACGCCGCCGCGCCCACCCGAAAACCCGGATTGAGTGTCGAAATCTATTTCTTCGCGCCGCGTTTCAGGTGCTCGTCCAGGCGCGGCATGATCTCGACGAAGTTGCACGGCGCGCTGCGATAATCGAGTTGCGCTTTCAAAATGCCGTCCCAGGCGTCCCGGCAGGCGCCGGGCGAACCGGGCAGGGCAAAGATGAAGGTGGAGTTGGCAACACCTGCGGTGGCGCGAGACTGGATCGTCGCCGTGCCGATCTTGTCATAAGAGATCCGGTGGAAGACGGCGGAAAAGCCGTCCATGCGTTTTTCGAACAGCGGCTCCAGCGCCTCGGGCGTCACGTCGCGGCCGGTAAAGCCGGTGCCGCCTGTGGTGATGACGACGTCGATCTCGTCCCGCTCGGTCCAGGCCTTGACCCTTGCGGCGATCTTTTCGCGGTCGTCCGGCACGATCGCCCGCTCGACCAGCCTGTGTCCCGCCTCGGCGATCCGCGCCGCCAGCGTATCGCCGGACTTGTCCGTCTCGGGCGTGCGCGTATCCGAGACGGTGAGAACCGCAATGCCGACGGCGATGAAGGGCCGCTTTTCGTCCAAACCAGCCATCATATGCCTCCCGAGACCGTTTCCGTCGCCTGGAAATACCAGTCGGGCCGCGTCTTGTGAAGAGCCATCGCCGCCGCTTGTGCGGCGGCGATGTTCGCAAAGATCCCGAAGCAGGTGGCGCCGGAGCCGGACATGCGGGTCAGCAGAGCCCCCTCAGCCTGCAGCATCGCCGAGATGGCGGCGATTTCGGGCACGACTTCGCGCGCCGGCGGCTCGAGGTCGTTGCGGGCTGCGCCGATCGCCGCGAGCCAGCCGGCGGACCTTGCGAGGTTCAGGGGCGGATTGTTCTTTGTCGCCAGCCGGCGGAAAATCTCCGGCGTCGAAACGCCCTTCAGCGGGTTGGCAAGCACCATGGCAAAGGCCGGCAGATCAGCCACGGCTTCGATCTCCTCGCCGATGCCGCGGGCAATCAGCGGCCGGCTCTCAAGGCACATCGGCACGTCGGCGCCGAGCTTCAGCGCCAGCGTTGCGAGCGCCTCGACCGGCAGCCTCGTGCCCCAGAGGCGCATCAGCCCCCGCAAGGTCGCCGCCGCATCGGCAGAGCCGCCGCCGATGCCGGAGGCAACCGGCAGGTTCTTCTGGAGGTGGATGTGAACGGGGAAGGCGAGGCCGCCCACGACCTCGCGCAGCAGATCGCGCGCTCTGAGCACCAGGTTGGTGCCGCCGTCGCCGGCAAGCGTCTCGCCGAAACGGCCCGACAGAGTGAAGGCGTCGGCCTGCGCGGGCAGGAAGCCCAGCCGGTCACCGCAATCTGCGAAGGTCACCAGCATATCGAGCAGATGATAGCCGTCCGCCCGTTGGCCCGTCACATGCAGGGCGAGGTTGATCTTCGCGCGCGCCTCTTCGGTAACGCCGATAGCCTCGGCCAAGCCCTGCTCAGGCATCGCTCGCGCCCGTCAGGACTTCTTATCGGCCGGCGGTGGCGTCACGGGCACCGGATCCGGCTGCTTCTTGTCGGCCGCCTTGGCGTCGTCGTCGGCGGGCAGGCCGTTTGCGACCTTTTCCTTGATCTTCGGAATTTCGGCCGCTTCAGGCTCGGAGGCAAGCGCCCGGTTCCACTGGTAGACTGCTTCGAGCTTGCGCCCGACGCGCCAGTAGGCATCGCCGAGATGGTCGTTGATCGTTGCGTCGCCGGCCTTGATCTGTGCCGCGCGTTCCAGCTCGTCGACGGCATCGTCGAAGCGCTTCAGACGGAAATAGGCCCAGCCGAGCGAATCGATGATGTAACCGTCGTCGGGGCGCAACTCGACGGCCTTCTTGATCATGGCGAGACCTTCGTCGAGGTTCCGGTTCATATCGATCCAGGAATAGCCGAGATAGTTCAGCACCTGCGGCTGGTCGGGGTTGAGCTCCAGGGCCTTGCGAAAGTTCGGTTCAGCCAGGTCCCACTTCTTCAGCCGCTCATAGGCTATGCCGCGCTGGAAGAAGACGCTCCAATTTGAGCGGCCGGCGATCGGGCCGATCACTTCGACTGCCTTGTCGTAATTGGCGGCCATCGCCTCATAGTCCTTGGCGTCGGAGAGCACGCTGCCATAAGCGAGATAGCTGCGGATATCCTTCGGGTCGGAGGCGATCAGCGCCTGCAGGTGCTTGCGCGCCTCCTCGACCTTGCCGCCCTGGGCAAGGGCAAGGCCGAGCTGCAGCTCGGAAATGCGCCGCATCGGCGAATTTTCCGGCACCTTCTTGTAGAGTGCGATGGCACGGTCCATCTGGTTCTGCTTTTCGGCGATGCCGCCGAGCAGCACCAGCGTATCGGCGCTGTTGGGATCGAGCGCCTTGGCCGTCTGCAGGTAAAGCGAGACGATATCCTCGGCGCCGTCGCGGTTCAGCGCGCCGCCGACGGAAAACAGCACGCCGGCGGCCCCTTCTTCGGCCGTCTTGACCTGCTGCTCCTGCTTTTCGCCTTTTTCGATACTGTCGCGCAACGCGTTCAGCGGCGCATAATTCGGCAGCAGGTTATCGCCGACTGAGACGGCGTCGAGCGCCTTCTGCTTGTTGCCCTGCGTCGCTTCGAGGCGGGCAAGCGCCATCACTGCGCGCATGAAGGTGTCGGGCGCCGTTGCGCCGCCTTCCTTGTCGAGCACGGCGTCGTTCAGGTGCTGCCGGGCGGATTTCACGTCGCCCGCGACGATGGCGATCGCACCGGCATTGTAATTCTGGAAGATGCGGAACCAGTCCGGCCCCTTCATCTTCTCGACCATGGCGAGCGCTTCCTTGCCGCGGCCTGCGCCGACGCGGGCCCAGGCGAGCAGCAGGTCGTTCATCATCCGGTCGAGATCGTTCGGCCCCTTATATTTCAGGATGGATTCGGCGCTCTTGTAGTCGTCGCGACGCACCGCATCCATGCCGCGCACGATCGTGGTGATGCGCTCGACGGAGGGATCGCCCTTCAGATCGTTGGCATATTTGACGCCTTCCTTGATGTCGCCGTTGAGCAGCAGCGAGATCATCAGCCGCTGGCGAATCTCGGGGTTGCCGGGCTCGATCTGCAGCGCCTTCTTGTAAAGTGCGATTGCGGTTTCGTAATCGTGATCGACATCGGCCGTGCGCGCGGCGAGAAAGGCGCCGGAGAAAGTGGTGACGCTATCGGCATCGAAGCTCTCGATCTTGCCGGCATCATCCGTCTTGGCCGCATCCTCGGCGTTCACGCCGGCAACACCGCCGAGCGAAAGGACAGCCGTCAGCGCTGCGCTCGTAAGAAGACGGGTGGCAATTCTCTGCCGCATTAGGAAACCTTTCTTCGAGAGCGTCCGGCCGTCAAGCCGGTCGCAAATCAGTTGTGATCACTGATTCATAACAGGATGGCTTTTTTGGAGCGGCGCCGCAAGAAAATCAGCCTTCGATCGAGGGCATTCGACTAGTTGACGCGCTCTATGCAGAAGTCGATCACTTCCATCAGGGCGGATTTCCACACCGTATCGGGAAGCGGCGCCAGCGCATCCCGCGCGATCGTACCATAATGGATCGCGCGGCCGATCGTGTCACTGAGGGTACCGTATTTGGTGATCAGCCCCAGCGCTTTTTCCAGGTTGGCGTCGCTGCTGTTGCCGGCCTCGATCGCGTCGCGCCAGAAGGCGCGCTCTTCCGTGGTGCCGCGGCGATAGGCGAGGATGACGGGAAGGGTGATCTTGCCTTCACGGAAATCGTCGCCAACATTTTTGCCGAGATCGGCGGCCTTGCCGCCATAATCGAGCGCGTCATCGACGAGCTGAAAGGCGAGGCCGAGATTCATGCCGTAGGACTTCAGCGCGTTGCGGCCGGATTTGCCGGCCTCGGCGACGATCGGCCCGACTTCGGCGGCAGCGGCAAAAAGGGCCGCCGTCTTGGCGCGGATGACGGCGAGATAATCGTCCTCCGTCGTCTCCATGTTCTTGGCGACAGAAAGCTGCAGCACCTCGCCTTCGGCGATCACGCAGGCAGCCGAGGACAGGACGTCGAGTGCGTCGAGCGAGCCGACATCGACCATCATGCGGAAGGCCTGTCCGAGCAAGAAATCGCCGACCAGGACGCTTGCCTGGTTGCCCCAGATCATCCGCGCCGTCGATTTGCCGCGGCGCAGGTCGCTTTCGTCGACGACGTCGTCATGCAGCAGCGTTGCCGTGTGCATGAATTCGACCGAGGTGGCGAGCTTGACGTGGTTTTCGCCGCGGTAATCAAACAGCGAGGCGGCCGCCAGCGTCAGCATCGGCCGCAACCGCTTGCCGCCTGATGAGATCAGATGGTTGGCCACTTCGGGGATCATCTGCACGTCGGAGCCGGCCTTGGACAGAATGAGCTGGTTCACCCGCTCCATGTCAGCCCTGGTGAGATCGACCAACGGCTTGATGGATGCCAGTTTGTTTTTGCTTTCTTCAAGCGGTATGACCACGCCCAACGACCCGGACTCCTGTTCACTCATTGCATCTGACAATAGAAAGGGGCGATGGACGCGGCAAGGGGTGAATTGTCGCGCTGGGCGAAATTGAAAAGGAAAACGACGGCAAATGCATGAACTTATCCGCGCCAACGATCCCGTTCTGCTCTCCTATGCCGAAAGCCTGATGAAGGATGCGGGAATTCACTGCTTCATCGCCGATCAGGGCATGAGCGTGCTGGAAGGCTCGCTCGGGATGCTGCAGCGCCGTCTGCTGGTGGATGAGGAGATGGCCGATCAGGCGCGCCGCATCCTGATCGATGCCGGTCTCGGCGATGAATTGCGTGACAGGACGTGAGCGGGCGATGACCGGCGGACCCGCTGAAACCATCGATGCCTTCCATCGCGGCGCCTTCCATCTGGTGCAGCCGAAGGGCAGGGGCCACCGCGCCGGCATGGATGCGATGCTGCTGGCCGCCCTCGTCGCCGACGCTCGCGCGATCAGGGTTGCCGATCTCGGCGCCGGCGCGGGTGCTGCCGGCCTGGCCGTCGCCTCGCGCCTTGCAAAGGCGCAAGTGGTGCTCTTCGAGCGCTCTGCCGAGATGGCCGATTACGCCCGCCGCAGCATTCTGTTGCCTGAAAATGCCCATCTCGCCGCCCGCGTCGGCGTTATCGAGGCGGATGTGGCGCTGACCGCCAAGGCCCGCAACGATGCCGGCCTCATCGATGAGAGCTTCCACCACGTCATCATGAACCCGCCTTTCAACGATGCCGGCGACCGGCGCACGCCGGATGCGCTGAAGGCCGAAGCCCATGCGATGACCGACGGCCTGTTCGAGCGCTGGATCCGCACGGCCGGCGCCATCATGATCCCGGGTGGCCAATTGTCGATGATCGCGAGGCCCGAATCGATCGCCGAGATCATCGATGCCTGCGGCCGGCGCTTCGGCGGCATCGAGATCACAGCCATCCATCCGCGCCCAGGCGAAAATGCGGTGCGCATCCTGGTGACTGCGATCAAGGGCTCGCGGGCGCGGCTATCGCTGCGCGCGGCCCTCATCATGCACGAAGAGGGGAGCCACAAGTTCTCCCCTCTCGTCGATGATTTCAACAATGGCCGAGCGGCCTATCCGAGGCTTTAGCCTGGTTGTGTTCAACGCAATTTCGGACGAAAAACCGTCTACACGGTTCCCGCAATTGCTTCAGCCGGCGACGAAGTCGAGCAGCAGCTTGATGTTCAGCCCGGCAATGACGACTGCGATCACATAGGCGATGCCGCTCAGCCAGCGCGGCGCCACGAGCTCGCCCATCTTTGCTTTGCTCGCGGTGAACATGACGAGCGGGAAGACGGCGAAGGAAAGCTGCAGGCTGAGCACGACCTGCGTGAGGATCAAAAGCTCGGCCGTGCCTTGGTCGCCGTACCAGATGGTGACGATCGCCGCCGGCACGATGGCGATGGCGCGGGTGATCAGCCGGCGCACCCACGGCTTCAGCCGTATCTTGAGAAAGCCTTCCATGACGATCTGGCCGGCAAGGGTTGCCGTCACCGTCGAGTTGAGGCCGCAGCAGAGAAGCGCGATGCCGAAGAGCGTCGGCGCAATCGCCAGACCGAGCAGCGGCGAAAGCAGTGAATAGGCATTGCCAAGCTCGACGACATCGGTCCTGCCGTGCGCATTGAAGGCGGCGGCCGCAAGGATCAGGATCGCGGCGTTGATCAGCAGCGCAAAGCAGAGCGCGACGGTCGAGTCGATCGTTGCAAAGGTCAGTGCTTCCTTCTTTTCGGGCACCGTATGGCCGTAGGCCCGCGTTTGCACGATGCCGGAATGAAGATAGAGATTGTGCGGCATGACGGTCGCGCCGAGAATGCCGAGCGCCAGATAGAGCATCTCCGGATTGGTGACGATCTCGGTCGTCGGGAAGAAGCCTTTTATAACCGCGCCCCATTGCGGATCGGCAAGAAAGATCTGCACGCCGAAGCAGAGCGCGATGACGCCGAGCAGCGCGATGATGAAGGCTTCCACCCAGCGGAAACCGAGCTTCTGCAGGAAGAGGATCAGGAAGACGTCAAGCGCGGTGATCAGCACGCCGAGTTCCAGCGGAATGCCGAACAGCAGGTTGAGGCCGATCGCCGTGCCGATCACCTCGGCGATGTCGGTGGCAATGATGGCGATCTCGGCAAAGGCCCAAAGCGGCACCGAGACATATTTCGGAAAGGCATCGCGGCAGGCCTGCGCCAGGTCGCGGCCGGAGGCGATCGCAAGCCGCGCGCAGAGCGATTGCAGCACGATCGCCATCAGGTTGGAAAGCAGCGCGACGGTGAGCAGCGCATAACCGAACTTGGAGCCGCCGGCGAGCGAGGTCGCCCAATTGCCCGGATCCATGTAGCCGACGGCGACCATATAGCCCGGCCCGGCAAAGGCCGCCGCCCGGCGCCACATCGAGCTCGGCCGCCCCGTTCCGACCGAGCGGTAGACATCCGACAGCGACGCCTCTCCGCGTTCGTGCCGCCAGCCGCCTTTTGCATTGGGATTAAGGGCGTCCATGCCATTTCCACCTGTTTAACCGGAGCGCACTATGACGAATTAGAATGATAATGCAAGTCATTCGCAACAAGAAAATCAATCCGATGTTTTTCAGGAACGCGGCCATTGCGTTTGTCGTTCCAGCGCATACATGGATGCGATCGCCAAATGACGATCGTGCGAACCGAAAGCGAAGGATGAAAAATGGCCGGATTGTTGAGAAGGCTGCTGCCGAAACGGTTCCGCAAGGATGGTCTTTCCATCCCTGTCGTAAGGTTGCAGGGCGCGATCATCAGCGGCGGCGGCCAGTTCCGGCCGACCCTAAATCTCGCCAATATCGCCCCGGTCCTGGAAAAGGCTTTCGCCATGAAGGAGGCGCCGGCGGTCGCCATCTCCATCAATTCGCCGGGCGGCTCGCCCGTCCAATCCCGCCTGATCTTCACCCGCATTCGTGAGCTCGCCCGCGAAAAGCAGAAGAAGGTGCTTGTTTTCGTCGAGGACGTCGCCGCTTCCGGCGGCTATATGATCGCGCTTGCCGGCGACGAGATCATCGCCGACGCCACCTCGATCGTCGGCTCGATCGGCGTCGTCTCCGGCGGTTTCGGCTTTCCCGAGCTCCTCAAGAAGATCGGCGTCGAGCGCCGCGTCTATACGGCTGGTGAAAACAAGGTGATCCTCGATCCTTTCCAGCCGGAAAAGGAAAAGGACATCGAGTACCTCAAGAGCCTGCAGCTCGAAATCCACCAAGTCTTCATCGCAATGGTGCGCGAGCGCCGCGCCGGCAAGCTGACGGACGATGCGACGGTCTTTTCCGGCCTGTTCTGGAGCGGCACGCGCGGCCTCGAGCTCGGCCTTATCGACGGCCTCGGCGACATGCGGCAGGAATTGAAGCGACGCTACGGGCAAAAGACCCGGCTGGAACTCGTCACCGCCGGCCGCGGCCTGTTCGGCCGCCGCATTCCCGGTATAGCGCCCGTCACGCTCGAGGGCGCCGCATCGGGACTCGCAACGGGGCTTGTCGAAGCGGCCGAAGAGAGAGCATTGTGGAGCCGTTTCGGGCTTTGAGAGGAGCAAGAGAGGGGCATGGCACAGCTTATCACGATCCTGATCCTGGTCTTTTCCGCTTGGTGGCTCTACCGCCGCTTCGTCTCCGATGCGCGCAGGCTGGCAGAAAAGTCGCGCCGCGCCGAAAAGGAGCGCCAGACCGGCGCGGTCGGCACACTGGTCAAGGACCCGGTGACCGGGGAATACCGGCTGAAGCGGGAGGAAGAATAGGCGCAGCAGCCTGGATCTGCCTCATGCGGCTGCCGCTCCGCCGCGCAAGCTTAGGTGGGCTGGGCCCACCCAATCACAAGGTCATGGTCGGGCAGCTAGATTCCGCTTCCATACCGACGTCGACGGCCGACGCCGTAAAACCCTTGACCCCTGTCGCCCTCCATGGCACCTGTCGCGCCGATAATTCCCAAGCCAGCGGTGCCGTCCCATGTCAGCTCTCCCCGACCATATGAACCCGAAGCGCTCCTTCCAGGCGCTGATCCTGACCCTGCATAGCTACTGGGCGGACAAGGGTTGCGCGGTGCTGCAGCCTTACGACATGGAAGTCGGCGCCGGCACCTTCCACCCGGCAACGACGCTGCGTGCCCTCGGCCCCAAGCCCTGGAAAGCGGCCTATGTTCAGCCCTCCCGCCGCCCGTCGGACGGCCGCTATGGCGAAAACCCGAACCGGCTGCAGCATTATTACCAGTATCAGGTCATCCTGAAGCCGAACCCGCCCAATCTGCAGGAGCTCTATCTCGGCTCGCTGGCGGCGATCGGCCTCGACCCGCTGCTGCACGATATCCGCTTCGTCGAGGACGACTGGGAAAGCCCAACGCTCGGCGCCTGGGGCCTCGGCTGGGAATGCTGGTGCGACGGCATGGAAGTCTCGCAGTTCACCTACTTCCAGCAGGTCTGCGGTATTGAGTGCGCGCCTGTAGCAGGCGAACTGACCTATGGTCTCGAACGCCTCGCCATGTATGTCCAGGGCGTCGACAATGTCTACGACCTCAATTTCAACGGCCGCGAGGGCGACGAGAAGATCAGCTATGGCGATGTCTTCCTGCAGGCCGAGCAGGAATATTCGCGTCACAATTTCGAATTCGCCAATACCGAAATGCTGCATCGCCATTTCGTCGATGCCGAGAAGGAATGCCGGGCGCTGCTCGATGCCGGCGCGCCGGGCCAAAGCGACAATCAGCGCCTGCACAAATGCGTCTTCCCGGCCTATGACCAGTGCATCAAGGCCAGCCACGTCTTCAACCTGCTCGACGCCCGCGGCGTCATCTCGGTGACCGAGCGCCAGAGTTATATCCTTCGGGTGCGCACGCTCGCCAAGGCCTGCGGCGAAGCCTTCCTGCTGACCGACGCCGGCGGCGTCAATCTCACGGGCGAGGCGGCGTAAAAGCCGTCTCGAAAAATTTCGGTCGCTTCCGGCGCTACGCTTCTTTTGTATTGCGCAAACCGAGCCCACATTGTCTCGTGGGTGTTACGATCAGGTATGGCTTCGGTATCTCTTTTGAAGAGCGATTTTCTTTGCTTTAAACTTTTGTATGAGAGTTCCTCCAGGACGTTGCGCCTTTTAGCAACGCCCATCTTATGCGCCATGATGGTCGTCCTGACGTCATGCAGCAATTTCGACCGAGAGTTCACCGTCCGGTCGGCGAACAGTACGGTCGAAATCTACACCGACGGCACCGCCTTTGTGTCGGAGTTCTTCGACATAGCGGTAAAACAGTCGGTAAATTACGGCGGCGTTTACGTTGATATCCCGCAACGTTTCACAGATGCGTCAGGGGGTGTTCACTGGCGGGATTTCGAATTGGCTGCAGCCCGGCGTGACGGGCGCGACGAATATTATTCCCGGGAAAATAACGTGCCGGGCTACGCGATCTACATCGGAGAGGAGCATTGCAAAGACTGCTCTGCAAATCTGCCCACCGGTCTCACAAAGATCCAGATCGCTTACTGGCTCGGACGCCTGGTTCGTCAGGAAGGAGACCGCGAGGTTCTCTTCCTACCGGCCTATATGGGCCGCGTGCACGGCCAGGCTGCCAAAAAAACGCTTACTCTGAAGCTACCGCCGGGCGGAACCATACGGCCTTCGCAACAGGATCGAGAGGCTGCCTATGACATCATGCGGAGCGCACCGAATGAGATCTTGGTGTCTATTCCAGCAGGCAAAGGGGACCGTGCCCTACCTGACATCGAGATCGAATATCCCGCAGGGACCTTTGTAACTATCACGAGCGGCAAGCGGGTAGAGTGGTGGCTTTCCGATCATTTTCTCCCATTCATCAGCATTCTGGGACCGCTCATCGCCGGTTTGTTTGTCCTCTTTAGATGGCAGGGGTGGCGATCGCCCGCATCGTTGATAGCGGTCGACATCAAAATGACTAAAAACATATCCCCGGCTCTGGCAGCCTATCTGTTCCGGAATTGGAAGAAGGATGCGGCAAAAGCGGCCTTCATGGCGTCTGTCTGCCAACTTGCAGTAAAGCGAATGCTTCGCATTTCCAGCCTGGATGAGGATGCGGAGGCTTCGAGCTTATTCCCAAAGCAAGAGCGTAAAAAGGGCAAGCCGGGTCGTTCCAGATGGTATGCTCTTCCGGCTGCGACGCGCTTGGTGTTCGGCCATATCGAAGGGCAGCGCCCGGCCGGCGATCGGCGTAGGGTTGTACTTGCCCGCCGGGCTTCGAGAGATGAATTGCATAAAGCTGTCGCTGGGGAATACCTGAAGTTCAGAGGCAAAGACCGATGGAGTTCGGTGGCGATTTTCTCCATTCTGGTCATGGGCATTGTCCTTGCCTGGTTCTCGGGCCTCCTGCTCCTTTCAACGGCCATCTGCGGCATTTTGCTTCTATCTCTCATTGCTGTGATGGCGTTCCTCCATCCAGAACGACTTTCTGGCCAAACGGACGCTAGGCAGGCTTTTACCTTCTTTGTGACTTTTCCTGGGCTGGCGATTGTTGCACTTGTCTATATAGGCACGACTGAGGTGATCAGCGAACAGTGGCCATATCTGATGGCGATCTTGCTGCACATTGCCGGCATTATTGCGGTTTTGGCGACGTCGCGCAGGCCCACGCCGAAGCAGCGGCAGATGCGCAGCAACATGCTCATCTTGGAGCGCTACTTCCGTGGCGAGATAGATGGCCCGGTAATGTCGGTTGAATGCTACGAGCATTATCTGCCGTTCGCCGTTGCACTTGATGTCGAGCAACGCTGGACCGAGCGCTTCAATCTATGGCGAGAGAGCGAAAAGATGGAGACCTATGCTCCGGATTGGCGGAGTAGTTCTTAGGGGGCGGCGATAGCGAAGTCTGTTTGAATTCGGTAGAAGACAACCGCGCCAAGATGACTTTCCCCCGCTGAATCACTAACGTGCGATCATCGAATCGGGGAGCCCATCTGCATGTATGTAATACTGGCTGTTGCCGTTGTTATCCTGCTTTACATCGTCTTCATCTATAATGACCTGGTACGCTCCCGGCAGATGGCTGAGGAAGCCTGGTCGGGCATCGATGTGCAGTTGAAGCGCCGCGCCGATCTGATCCCGAACCTGATCGAGACCGTCAAGGGTTATGCCGCCCATGAGAAGTCGACGCTCGAGGAGGTGGTTGCCCTCCGCAACAAGGCGCAGGCCGTGCCCGCGGGCGATGTCGCCGGCAGGGCGCAGGCGGAAGGGTTGCTCGGCCAGGCGCTCGGCCGGGTCATCGCGCTCGCCGAGGCCTATCCCGATCTCAAGGCCAATCAGAATTTCTCCGAACTGCAGACTTCGCTGGAAACCATGGAAGGCGAGCTGCAGATGTCGCGGCGTTATTATAACGGCGCGGCCCGCGACCTGAACGTCAAGGTCGAGAGCTTCCCCTCCAATCTCGTCGCCGGCCAGTTCGGTTTTGCCAAGCGGGAATACTTCGAAATCACCAACGAGGCCGATCGCGCCGTTCCCAGTGTCAAATTCTGACGATCCGGCATTTTGCCTTTGCGAGAAAACGATTAAGAGCAAGGGCAGATGGCGACGCCTTTTCAGCCTCGCTCATGGACGGAAGACATAGCATGACACGCACAGCCAAACTCACGATCATCCCGCCGGGCAAGCCGCTTTCGGGCCGGGCCATGCCGCCGGGCTCCAAGTCGATCACCAATCGCGCCCTGCTGCTCGCCGGCCTTGCCAAGGGCACAAGCCGGCTGACGGGCGCGCTGAAGAGTGACGATACGCGTTATATGGCCGATGCGCTGCGCGCCATGGGTGTTGAGATCGACGAACCCGACGACACCACCTTCGTCGTCACCGGCAGCGGCAGGCTCATGCCGCCGAAAGCGCCGCTCTTCCTCGGCAATGCCGGCACGGCCACGCGCTTCCTGACGGCGGCTGCGGCTCTCGTCGACGGCACAGTCGTCGTCGATGGCGACGAGCATATGCGCAAGCGGCCGATCGGCCCGCTGGTCGAGGCGATGCGCGCGCTCGGCATCGATGTGAGCGCCGAGACCGGCTGCCCGCCGGTCACCGTCAGGGGCACCGGCCGCTTTGAGGCCGACCGGATCCTGATCGATGGCGGGCTGTCCAGCCAATATGTTTCGGCGCTGCTGATGATGGCGGCCGGCGGCGACCGTCCTGTTGACATCGAACTCGTCGGCGAGGATATCGGCGCGCTCGGCTATATCGATCTCACTACGGCGGCGATGAAGGCCTTCGGCGCCAAGGTCGAAAAGACCAGTCCCGTCACCTGGCGCGTCGAGCCGACCGGCTACCACGCCGCCGACTTCGTCATCGAGCCGGATGCGTCCGCCGCGACCTATCTTTGGGCCGCCGAAGTGCTGAGCGATGGCAAGATCGATCTCGGCGTGCCGAACGATGCGTTCACCCAGCCGGATGCCAAGGCGTACGAGACGATCGCCAAGTTTCCGCACCTGCCGGCTGAAATCGACGGCTCGCAGATGCAGGATGCCGTTCCGACGATCGCCGTGCTTGCCGCCTTCAACGAGACGCCGGTCCGCTTCGTCGGGATTGCCAATCTGCGTGTCAAGGAATGCGACCGCATCCGTGCCCTGTCGACGGGGCTCAACAATATCCGCGAAGGCCTGGCAGTCGAGGAGGGCGACGATCTGATCGTCTATTCCGATCCTGCTCTCGCCGGTCAGACGCTGCCGACCGAGATCGACACCTTTGCCGATCACCGCATCGCCATGAGCTTCGCGCTCGCCGGCCTCAGGATCGATGGCATCACGATTCTCGATCCCGATTGCGTCGGCAAGACCTTCCCCGCTTACTGGCGGACGCTCGCCGCACTCGGCGTGACATATCGCGACAAGGATTGACGGGAAGTGCAGTCGAGGCTGCCGGCGGGGAGACAGGGATGGGGCGTCGGTTTTACGGTTTTTGCTTGGCGCTGCTCTTGTTGGTGGCCGCCCCGGCGGCCTTCGCCACCGAGCTGATCGACAGTTTCGTCTCCGACATTGCGCTCGAAAAGAGCGGTGCGATGACGGTGACGGAAACCGTCGTTGTCAATGCCGAGCGCGATCGGATCAAGCACGGCATCTTCCGGGACTTCCCGCTTTATTTCACCGATGCCGGCGGCCGTCGCCGCAGCGTCGATTTCGATATCGTCTCGGTGAAACGTGATGGCACGGACGAGCCCTGGCACACGGAACGGATATCGGGCGGCATCCGCATCTATGCGGGCTCCGCCGAGGTGACGGTGGCGCCGGGCCGTCATCGCTACGTCTTCACCTACAGGACCAACCGCCAGATCCGCTATTTCGACGATCATGACGAACTCTACTGGAATGTCACCGGCAATGGCTGGCTCTTCCCGATCCGCTCGGTCACCGCAACGGTGAAGCTGCCGCCGGGTGTCGCTGCCACGGGGACGACCTTTTTCACCGGCCCGAAGGGCGCGACGGAAAAGAATGCCCGCGTCAGCCAAACCGCAGCCGGTCTCGTCTTTTCCACCACCGCACCGCTCCACCCCAGTGACGGCCTGACTTTCGCGATCCGCATGCCGAAAGGGTCGATCGATCCACCGAGCAAGGATTTTGAGAGCGCATGGTGGCTCAAGGATAACCGCGATTATTTCATCGGCTTCGGCGGCTTGATCCTGGTTTTCGCCTATTATGCGAGGTCTTGGCTGAAGGTCGGCCGCGACCCCGCCCGCGGCGTCGTCGTGCCGCGCTGGGATGCGCCGGAGGGCATCTCGCCGGCTTTGGTCAACTATATCGACAACAAGGGCTTCTCCGGCGGGGGCTGGACCGCGCTTGCCGCAACCGCCCTCGATCTGGCCGTCCGCGGTTACGTCAAGCTCGAAGATCTCAAGAACTCGATCACCATTCGCGGCACCGGCAGGCCGCTCGACAGGCAAAAATTGCAGGCCGGCGAGACCGAGCTCCTGAAGGCCGCCGGCGCCGCTGGCAGGACGCTGACGATCGACAAAGCCAATGGCGAGCATGTGAAATCGGTGGGTCAAGCCTTCCGCTCGGCGATCGAGAAGGAACACCGCGGCAAATATTACAATTCCAACATCGGCTACACCATTGGCGGCCTCGCGCTCAGTGCCGTCTTCCTGACGGCGCCGTTCATTGTCGGGTCGCTCGAGCCCGATACGGTCGTGATGATGCTGATGCCGGTCGGCATCGCGGCCTTCATTGCCGTCTTCGTCGCCAGGTTCACCCGGCCGCTTTATCGCGGCAGGTCGTTGTTCGGCAGGATTGTCGCACTCGTGGTCACATCAATTATTGTTTTCGTCGGGCTTGGCATCCTTCTGCTCAGCGTATTGGCCTTTGCCTCGTCGCTTGTGGAGCTGCACGAGACTCCGGCGCTCTTTGCGATCGGCGGCATTGTGCTGCTTAACATCCTCTATTTCTTCATTATGGGCGCGCCGACACCGCTCGGCGCCAGGATGATGGACGGCATTGACGGCCTGCGGCAATATTTGACGCTTGCCGAAAAGGACCGCATGAACATGGCGGGCGCCCCTGAAATGTCGCCGCAGCATTTCGAGACGCTGCTTCCCTACGCCGTGGCTTTGGGAGTCGAAAAGCCCTGGTCGCGCACCTTCGAGACCTGGCTTGCGGCCGCGGCCGCCGGCGCGGCCGCGGCCTACGACCCCTCCTGGTACTCCGGCGATTTCGATAGCGACAGCTTCTCCGACAGCGTCGGCGGTTTCTCCTCGTCGATGGCCTCGACCATCGCTTCGACGATACCCTCACGACCGCCCTCGAGTTCGTCCTCCGGTTTTTCCGGCGGCGGCTCCTCCGGCGGCGGTGGCGGAGGCGGGGGAGGCGGGGGCTGGTGAGCTTTCCCGCTTGACCTTTCGGCCCTTGGCCCTTAACCGCCTGACGGAACAGGAAAGGGGTCGCGCATGAAGGTTCTGTTGATCGGATCGGGCGGACGCGAGCACGCGCTCGCCTGGAAGCTGGCGCAATCGCCGTTGATGGACGAATTCTACGCCGCCCCCGGCAATCCCGGCATCGGCGAACACGCCGTCCTCGTGCCAGTCGATATCGAGGATCAAGAAGCTGTGGCTGCCTTCTGCCGGGAAAAGGCGATCGAGTTCGTCGTGGTCGGCCCCGAGGCGCCGCTCGTCGCCGGTCTCGCCGACCGGCTGCGCGCCGATGGCCTGGCAGTCTTCGGCCCCTCTGCCGCCGCTGCCCAGCTCGAAGGCTCCAAGGGCTTCACCAAGGATATCTGCGCCCGCTACGGCATTCCCACAGGCGCCTATCAGCGCTTCAACAACGCGCCGAAAGCCAAAGCCTATATTCGCTCCCAGGGCGCGCCGATCGTCGTCAAGGCCGACGGGCTGGCCGCCGGCAAGGGTGTGACCGTTGCGATGACGCTCGACGAGGCGCTCGATGCCGTCGACGACTGCTTCGAGGGTGCTTTTGGTGCCGCTGGCGCCGAAGTCGTCGTCGAAGCCTATCTCGATGGCGAGGAAGCGAGCTTCTTCTGTCTCTGCGATGGAAAACATGCGCTGCCGCTGGCGACCGCCCAGGATCACAAGCGGGTGGGCGAGGGCGATACCGGCGTCAATACCGGCGGGATGGGCGCCTATTCGCCGGCGCCTGTCATGACGGCCGAGATGGTCGAGCGCACGATGAAGGAGATCATCGAGCCGACGATCCGCGGCATGGCCGAAAGCGGCCATCCCTTTTCCGGCGTTTTCTTCGCCGGACTGATGATCACCGAGAAGGGGCCGGAGCTCATCGAATACAATGTCCGCTTCGGCGATCCGGAATGCCAGGTGCTGATGATGCGGCTGAAGAGCGATCTGCTGCCGCTGCTGCTTGCAACCGCCAATGGCACGCTCGATCAGGTGAGCGCCGAATGGAGCGACGATCCGGCGCTGACGGTGGTCATGGCTTCGAAAGGCTATCCCGGCGCCTACGAGAAGAACACGCCGATCCAATGGCTGCCGGAGGCAGGCGAGGGCGAGAAGGTGTTTCATGCCGGCACGGGCATGAAGGACGGCCTTTTGGTCGCAACCGGCGGCCGCGTGCTGAACGTCACAGCTTCAGGCGGCACCGTGGCCGAGGCGAAGGACCGCGCCTACTCCCTGCTGGATAGGGTTCGATGGGAGAACGGCTTCTGCCGGCGCGACATCGGCTGGCGTGCGATCGAGCGCGAAAAAGCCTCCGGCAAAGTATAAACCGCCGCGTTCCTTCAAATTTTACCCTTTCCCCTGACGGGATGGAAACAAAGCTGCGTTATACCGCTGCCGTAGTGAGACGGAGTTGCGTTGATGCGTCAGATTTTCCTCGGTGCGGCAATCCTGCTGATGGCAGGTTCGGCGATGGCCTCCTCGATTGAGGTGATCGGCAAAACGCCGGCGCCTGCCGAAGGCAGCATCGTCACGGAAAGCTGCGCCGCTTGCCCGCCGCTGCAGGCCGAAGAGAGCCGCAAGGACTATACGGTGCCGGAACTGAAACCCGGCGTCCTCCAGGCAACCGAAGTCCGCGACGTCGGTGGCGAAAGGAAGATCTATCGCACCGAAGCCTGGATGGGCGGCTCGCCCGTCGTCTTCGTCAGCAAGGCAACGCCGGAAGCCCTGGCTGCCGCCGAGCCTTCGGTCCAGCCCGACCACGGTATCGACATGAACGCAACGACCGCGGCCGTCATCGGTGGCGATGCCAGGCCGATTGCCGCCGGCATGGCTGAGCAGCCCGCGGCCCTCGACGTTTCCGAATTCAAGCTGCGATTCTAAAAAATCCCAAGGCGCAAACGGCCCCGCTTCCATGGCAAGCTCAGCCGCGCCGAACGTTCCCTGCCCCTGCCCGATCAAGGTTTTGGTCGCTCGGGGCTCCACCGCGGTGGAGCGAATGCACCCTCGACGAGAAGCGGGGGTGCATTCCTGCTTTGAGGCTCTCCGGAACGTCGACAACGCGTGACGTTCTACCCTCGGCAGAAAATTGCGGATTGTGCGGTAATGTTGCCCCCTGATTTTTAGGGAAATTTTGCGTAGTTTGAATAAAATTAAAGCTTTCTTATTGAGTGAGCTTCAATTCTTACTCGCCGGTCGCAGCATGTTGTTTAGCAGCGGTAGACGCGTCCTCCTGGATGCGCTCGCACAGGCGGTAGAAGACCGCGCCGGAATGTATTCCCCCAGTCGCCTTCGCGAGGACTCATGAAAAATTTAAAGATATCGAAGCAGCTCATCCTGCTGGTCGTCGGCCTGATGGCGGCTTTTGCCATCGCCACCTCGCTGCAGATCCGCTCCTCGGTCGATGCTATTTACAAGGAGCGTTACGACATGCTCCGCGCCGAGGTTCAGTCGGCGGTCTCGGTTCTCAAGCTTTATCAGGCCAAGGTCACATCGGGCGAAATGACGCTCGAGGATGCCCAAAAGCAGGCCTATACCACCGTCAACGGCATGAAATACGATCCGGACGGCTATTTCTTCGGCTATAGCTATGACGTCCAGATGCTGTTCCACTACGATGCCGCGAAGGTCGGACAGAATCTGAGGGCGCAGCCGGACAGCAAGGGCAAGCTCTATCGCGAAGAGCTGGTCAAGCTCGGCCAACAGGGCGGCGGTCTTGTCGAATTCTATTCCACCAGCAAGCCGGGCCATCCTGCCGGCGACTACCGCAAGACGGCCTATGGCCAGGCCTTCGACCCCTGGAAGGTCGTCGTCGTCACCGGCGTCTATATGGACGATCTCGATGCCCAGGTTAACAGCACGATCCTGACCGCACTCTCCGGCAGCATCGTCCTCTTCTTCCTTGCCATGGCGGCCGCTTACGCCGTCATCCGCGGCATATCGGGGCCTCTCAACAATGTCCATGCCGCCCTGAAGGCGGTCTCCGAAGAGGATGTCTCCATCGCCATTCCGCATACCGGCATGAACAATGAGGTCGGCATGATGGCAAAGGCGACCCTGTCGCTGCAGGAAAAGATCCGGGAACGCCATCAGATGTCCGATCGCGAGGCAGCCCAGCAGCTGGCGCTGGAAAGCGAGCGCGAAAACAACCTGCGCCAGCAACAGGACGAGGCGGCGCTCCAGGCAAGCGTGGTGACGACGATCGGCCAGGCGCTGGAGCTGATCGCCCGCGGCGATCTCACCGTCCGCTGCGCCGATCTCGGCCAGAAATATGCCGCGCTACGCGACAACTTCAATGATGCGCTGTCGCATCTCGAAGCCGCCATGGCCAGGGTCAGCGCCAAGGGCACCGACATC
Source organism: Rhizobium aethiopicum (assembly GCF_900094625.1). GTDB lineage: Bacteria > Pseudomonadota > Alphaproteobacteria > Rhizobiales > Rhizobiaceae > Rhizobium > Rhizobium aethiopicum. The sequence continues at coordinate 137,875 of NZ_FMAJ01000008.1, forward strand.
GGCACGAGCAAGGAAGAGATCCGCCGCGCCTCGAACGAGCTGTCGCAGCGCACCGAGCGTCAGGCGGCAAGCCTGGAGGAAACCTCGGCCGCGCTCGACGAACTCACCGTTGCCGTCCGTCAGACGGCCGATGGCGCCCATGAGGCGAGCAAGCGCGTCCACTCGGTCAGCACTGAAGCCAACCATAGCGATGCGATCGTCACGCAGGCGATCGAGGCGATGAGCGGCATCGAGAAATCGTCGTCGGAGATTACCAAGATCATCGGCGTTATCGACGAGATCGCCTTCCAGACCAATCTCTTGGCGCTGAATGCCGGCGTGGAAGCTGCTCGCGCAGGCGAATCCGGCAAGGGTTTCGCGGTCGTCGCCCAGGAAGTGCGTGAACTCGCCCAGCGTTCCGCGGCGGCGGCCAAGGAGATCAAGGACCAGATCGCCCGCTCCTCCAGCCAGGTCGACCAGGGCGTCCGTCTGGTCGGCGAGGCAGGCGAGGCGCTGAAGCGCATCTCCGACCAGATCAAGGCCGCCAACGACATCGTTGCCAAGATCGCCCACAGCGCGTCCGAACAGGACACGACGCTGCGCTCGATCTCCTCGTCGGTGAACCAGCTCGACGCCGCCACCCAGCAGAACGCCGCCATGGCCGAGGAGACCACGGCGTCGGCCGAAACGCTCGCCAGCGACACCGACGAGCTGATCAACCTCATTCGCGGCTTCCGGGTCAGCGGCAACAGCGCCGCCCCGGCCAGGCATCAAGGTCGTCGCGCTGCCTGAACGGCGCGCGGGCAACCTGGATTTTTCATCACCAAAGCCTTAGCGGCCGTCGGTTTTCCGGCGGCCGTGCCGTTTTAGGCTGGTGGTGTCAGACGGTCGAGCAACTGGTCGATTTCGCTATCGGAAAACACTTCGACCCCAGCCGCTTTCAGCGCCGCCGCGGTCACGCCGGTGCCGGCCTGCCGGCGTCCGGAAAAACTGCCGTCATAGATGAACCCTGACCCACAAGAGGGACTGCCGTCGATGAGCAGCGCATAGCGGCAGCCGGTTTGCCGTGCGAGCGCCACGGCATTCTCCGCCGCCTGCAGAAACTCTGCTGTCACATCGCCACCCGTCAGCTCGACGACCCGCGCCCCGCCGGCCAGAACCTCTTCGCCGGTCGCCCCATCCGCGATCTCCGCCGGCGGCCGCGGCACCTGCATGCCCGCCGACATCTCCGGACAGATCGTCACCAGCCGCCCCTCGGCCCGCCACGTTTCGATCGCCGGGTGAAGCAAAGGCTTCGCCCGCCCGTCATAACGGACGGCGTGCCCCATGAGGCAGGCGCTGACGAGGATCTTGCTCTGCATGGCTGTCTGAGTAATCCCACGGGGACGGTGATGCTAGAGTGATTTACCGTGACCGGCCAAATAAACCACGCAAGCAGAGTGCTTGGCATGGATGCCCGGGTCAAGCCCGAGCATGACGGAGGGGTGGGACACCGTTGGAAAGAAGCGGGACGTCTGCCGCTGAGCTGGCAGTGGTCCGAAGTCGCTGATTATATGCTTCTGCGGCGCTGCAACTGCCGCAGTGCTCACTCCCCACTCCGTCATCCTCGGGCTTGACCCGAGGATCCATGCGGCAAGCACAGCATTTGCGTTAGCATGGGAAGAGAACCCAGCCCAAAACCGCTCACCCCGAAATCTTCGAGAAATCTGCCACCGTTCCCGTCGCCTCGCGGATCAACCGCAGCAGAGCGAGGCGATTGGCGCGGACGGCGGCGTCCTCGTCGTTGACGAGCACGTCTTCGAAGAAGCGGTCGACCGGGCCGCGCAGCTTGGAAAGCGCTTCCATCGCCGAGCGGAAATCCTCTCCGGCGACGGCGTTCGCCGCATCCTTCGAGGCGCTCGATATGGCGGCAAACAGCTCCTTCTCGGCATCGAGCTTGAAGAGCGCTGCAGAAACGCCGTCGGCGATCACAGTGCCCTTCTTTTCTTCGGCGGCGAGCAGTTGGGTGGCGCGCTTGGTGCCGGCAAGCAGGTTCTTGCCGTCTTCAGAGGTGATGAAGGCCGTCAGCGCCTCGACGCGGCGCGCCACCATCAACAGGTCGTCGGCTTCAGGCGTCAGCACGGCGTCGATCAGATCGTGGCGGGCGCCCTGATCGCGCAGATAGACCTTGAGGCGATCATGGAAGAAGGAGAGCAGATCGCCGTCCTTGGTTGTCGCCAAAAGCGGCAGGCGGATCCGCCGCTCGAGCAGGATGCGGACGACGCCGAGGGCGGCACGCCGCAGCGCAAACGGGTCTTTCGAACCCGTCGGCCTCTCGTCGACCCCCCAGAAGCCGGTCAGCGTGTCGAGCTTGTCGGCAAGCGCCAGCGTGATCGCAACCTTGTCTTCCGGCACGCGATCCGAGGGGCCTTGCGGCTTGTAATGGTCCTCGATCGCCGCGGCGACGGAGGCGTTTTCGCCCTGCAACGCCGCATATTTGCGGCCCATCAGGCCCTGCAGCTCCGGAAATTCGCCGACGGCTTCGGTGCGCAGATCCGCCTTGGCGAGCACGGCGGCGCGATCGGTGAGCGCCGCATCCGCGCCGGTGATACCAGCTAATTCCCCAGCCAGCGCCCGGATGCGGGCCACACGGGCGCCCTGCGTGCCGAGCTTGGCGTGAAACGTCACGTCGAGCGCGTCAAGCTTGGCCATGCGCTGATCGAGCGGCTTCTTCAGCTCGAGGCCGAACTTTGCCGCCGAAGCTGCGAGCGTCTCGAGGTCGGGCATGTCGCCCTGGTCGCGCTTCCAGAAATGCAGCGCGTCCGAAAGCCTGGCCCACACCACCTTGCCATTGCCGTGGACGATTTCCTTGCCGCCGTCATGCGCCTGGATGTTGGAGATCAGGATGAACCTGTTCGAAAGCGTCTCTTCACCCTGTTTGCGGGTGACGAAGCACTTCTGGTTGGTCTTGATCGTCAGGCGGATGATCTCCGAGGGGATCGAGAGATAATCCTCCTCGAAGCTGCCCATCAGCACCTGCGGCCATTCGACGAGGCCGGAGACTTCCTCCAGCAGGCCTTCGTCTTCCACCAGCTCCAGCCCGTTGGCGAAAGCGATGTCGCGCGCGTCATGCAGGATGATGTCCTTGCGCCGCTCGGCGTCGAGGATGACCTTGGCCTTTTCCAGGCTCGCCGCATAATCGTCGAACCGGCGCACGGTGATCGCCTCGGGTGCATGGAAGCGATGGCCGTAGGTGATGTTGGAGGCGATGATGCCGTCGATCTCGAAGGGGATGACGACCGTCTCCTCGTGTTCGGGGCCGAAGGTGCAGACGATCGACTGCAGCGGCCGCACCCAGCGCAAGGCGCCGGGTTTGGAGGAGGCCTTGCCCCAGCGCATTGATTTCGGCCAGGGGAAATCGCGGATGATGCCGGGCATTACCTCGGCGACGATCTCTTCCGTCGCGCGGCCGGGCTTGGAAATGACCGCGACGTAGAAATCGCCCTTCTTTGGATCGCTCACCACCTGGGCCTCGGAGATCGACGACAGGCCGGCGCCGCGCAGAAAACCCTCGATCGCCTTCTCGTTGGCGTCGGTGCGCGGCCCCTTGCGCTCCTCGCGCACATCGGCCGAACGCGCCGTCAGGCCGTGGATGTCGAGCGCCAGCCGCCGCGGCGTCCAGTATTCGCGCGCGCCCTCATAGGACAGACCCGCTTCGACGAGCGCATCGGTGACGAGCTTCTTCAGATCGCCCGCAGCCTTGCGCTGCATGCGGGCCGGAATCTCTTCGGAGCGAAGTTCGAGAAGAAGGTTTGGCATGTCACTCTTTTCCTTGCGCCCGCGGGCAGGGCGATCCAAAAACGTTGCTTCTGCTATCAAAGAATGCCGCATCTGCACAACCGCAAAAACGGACGAGAGCGATGGCTAGGTGAGCGTCCGATGATCCCCCGTTCGATTAACTTCCGCTGTGGAAACCACGCTCGGGCATTGCCTTGCCGCTTTTCGCCGCTATGGTCCCGCAACTTTCGTCGACACAGGAAATCCCATGGCCGCTGACCTCCGTTTTCTCGCAGCCCGCATCTCGGCCGAAATCAACGCCCGGCCTGACCAGGCCAAGGCCGCCATCGAGCTGCTTGACGAGGGCGCCACCGTGCCCTTCATCGCCCGCTACCGAAAAGAGGTGACCGGTGGGCTCGATGACACGCAGCTGCGCAATCTCGCCGAACGGCTGGTCTATCTGCGCGAACTCGAAGCTCGGCGTGACGCGATCGTCGAATCGATCACCGGCCAGGGCAAGATGACCGAAGAGCTGATGGTGAAGGTTGCCGGCGCCCAGACCAAGGCCGAGCTCGAGGATCTCTATCTGCCCTACAAGCCGAAGCGGCGCACGCGGGCCGAAATCGCCCGCGAACGGGGCCTCGGCCCGCTTGCCGAAGCGATCCTGGCCGAGCGCGCAAGCGAGCCGGCGGTTCTGGCCGAGGGCTTCGTCACCGCAGACGTGGCCGACGTGAAGACGGCGCTCGAAGGGGCGCGGGACATCATCGCCGAAGGCATTGCCGAAAACGCCGACCTGCTCGGCAAGTTGCGCGCCCATATGCGTCAGGCATCGCTGCTGAAGGCCAGGGTCGTCGACGGCAAACAGGCGACGGGCGAGAAGTTTTCCGATTACTTCGACCATTCCGAACGCTGGGCGACTGCACCCGGCCATCGGGCGCTCGCCATGCTGCGCGGCTGGAACGAGGAGGTACTGACGCTGACGATCGAGGCCGACGCCGAGACCGCATCGCCGAACAAGCCGGTCGAGCGCATGATTGCGGCGGCTTACGAGATCGGCGCCAGCCGTCCTGGCGACCGCTGGCTGATGGAGGTCGCGAGCTGGACCTGGCGCGTCAAGCTTTCCATGTCGCTGTCGCTCGACCTGATGCGCGAGCTGCGTGAAAGGGCAGAAGAGGAGGCGATCCATGTCTTCGCCCGCAATCTCAAGGACCTGCTCTTGGCCGCGCCCGCCGGCTCGCGCGCGACGATGGGCCTCGATCCCGGCATCCGCACCGGCGTCAAGGTCGCCGTCGTCGACGGCACCGGCAAGGTGGTGGCGACCTCGACCGTCTATCCCTTCCAGCCGAGGAATGACGTGCGCGGCGCCCAGATCGAGCTCGCATCGCTGATCCGCAAGCACAATGTCGAGCTGATCTCGATCGGCAACGGCACCGGCAGCCGCGAAACGGAAAAGCTGGTGGCCGACATGCTGGCCGAGTTGCCGGCGCCGAAGCCGACCAAGGTCATCGTCTCGGAAGCGGGTGCTTCGGTCTATTCCGCCTCGGCAACAGGTGCGGCCGAATTTCCCGATCTCGACGTGTCGCTGCGCGGCGCCGTCTCCATTGCGCGCCGCCTGCAGGATCCGCTCGCCGAACTCGTCAAGATCGAGCCGAAGTCGATCGGCGTCGGTCAGTATCAGCACGATGTCGACCAGCAGAAGCTGTCGCGTTCGCTCGATGCCGTTGTCGAAGACGCGGTGAACGCCGTCGGCGTCGATCTCAACACGGCGTCGGCGCCGCTGCTCTCCCGCGTCTCCGGCCTCGGCCCGTCGATTGCCGAGGCGATCGTCCGCCATCGCGACAGCGAGGGCCGTTTCGAGACGCGCCGCGATCTTCTGAAGGTCGCGCGCCTTGGCGGCCGCACCTTCGAACAATGCGCCGGCTTTCTGCGCATCCCGAACGGCAAGGAGCCGCTCGACGCCTCCTCCGTCCACCCCGAGGCCTACGGCGTCGCCAAGAAGATTGTCGCCGCCTGCGGCCGCGACCTGCGCGCGCTGATGGGCGACAGCGCCGTCTTGAAATCGATCGACCCGCGCCAGTTCATCGATGAGAAATTCGGTCTGCCGACGGTTCGCGATATCATCGCCGAGCTGGAAAAGCCCGGCCGCGACCCGCGCCCGAGCTTCAAGACAGCGACCTTCGCCGAGGGCGTCAACGAAATTTCCGACCTGAAGCCAGGCATGGTGCTCGAAGGCACGGTGACCAATGTCGCCGCCTTCGGCGCCTTCGTCGATATCGGCGTGCACCAGGATGGTCTGGTGCATGTGTCGCAGCTTGCCGATCGCTTCGTCAAGGATCCGCACGAGGTCGTAAAGGCCGGCGATGTCGTCAAGGTACGGGTTGTGGAAGTCGATGCCAAGCGCAAGCGCATCGGTCTCTCCATGCGCCGCGACGACGGTTCTTCGGCGCCTCAGCCGCGTGGTGATTCTCGCGGGAATCAGGGTGCCCGGCCGCAGAACGAGCGCCGGCCGGCGGCTCCGAAACCCGAGAGCCAGGGTGCTTTCGGCGCGGCACTGGCCGAAGCCATGAAGCGAAAATAAGGGTTTAGCCAATATTTTGGCAAAAATGCCACAGTTTGGCAGCGTTATTTCACGTCTGCTAACTCAGGCGCTTGTAAGGCGAAAGAGAGCGATTAAGTTGATGTGACCATCCTGTCACATTTGCGAGGCGTCCATGGCGTCAGCATTCTTATCGATCGTCCAGCAAATCATCCGCAAGGGTTCATTGAGACTTACCCTTGCGAACGGCAAGACCCACATGATCGGCGACGGCAGCGGTGAAACCGTTGTCGCCCGCCTTGCCGATCAGGAGGCCGAGGACGCCATCCGGCGCGATCCGACGATGAAGCTCGGCGAAATGTACATGCAAGGCCGGTTCATTCTTGAACAGGGCAACATCTACGATTTCCTGTCGCTGGTGAAGCAGAACACCACCAACGAGATCTTCGATTTCAAGATGGCGGCGCTGCTTGTCGGCCGCATTGCCTGGCAGCAGCTGAAGAGCCGCGTGCCGGTCAATCGCAACAAGCACAATGTCGCCCATCATTACGATCTCTCCGCAAAGCTCTTCGATCTTTTCCTGGATGAGGACTGGCAATATTCCTGCGCCTATTTCGAGCCGCCGGGCATCGGTCTCGACGAGGCGCAGCTTGCCAAGAAGCGTCATATCGCCGCCAAGCTTCTGCTTGCCCCCAACCAGCGCATCCTGGAGATCGGTTCCGGCTGGGGCGGCATGGGCATGTATCTGACCGAGGCGACGGAGGGAGCCGACTTCACCGGCATCACGCTCAGCGAAGAGCAGCTGAAGGTCTCCCGCGCCCGCGCCGAAAAACGCGGTCTTTCCGACCGTGTGCGTTTCGAGCTGCAGGACTATCGCAGCATGAACGGCCGGAAGTTCGACCGCATCGTCTCGGTCGGCATGTTCGAGCACGTCGGCATCGGCAATTACGGCACTTTCTTCCGCAAGGTGTCGGATCTGCTCGACGACAACGGCGTCATGGTGCTGCATTCGATCGGCCGCCCGAAGCCGAGCTTCGGCACCAACGCCTTCATCGAGAAATATATCTTCCCCGGCGGCTATATTCCCTCGGTCGGCGAGGTCGTGGCGCCGCTTGAAAAGGCCGGGCTCCTGGTCAGGGATGTCGAAATCCTGCCGATGCACTATGCCTATACACTGCGCCATTGGCGCGAGCGTTTCGTGGCGCGCAAGGCAGAAGCCGTGGCACTTTACGACGAGCAATTCTTCCGCATGTGGGAATTTTATCTGGCCGGATCCGAAATGGGGTTCCGCTGGGATGAGCTGTTCATCCTGCAGATCCAAATCGCCAAGAACCAGTTCACCGTTCCCGACAACCGCAATTATATCGCGGAAAACGAAGCCAAGCTGAGGGAATTCGAGGCGAGGCGGGCACCACTGGAAAAGGTGACGTTCTGATCCGGCGGCGCCGTTTGTGATGAAAGGGGGCATGCGGATGAGCAGTGCGTTTCCGGAGATTTACCTGGTCCGCCACGGCGAAACCGAATGGAGCCTGTCCGGGCGCCATACCGGACGCAGTGATATTCCCTTGACCGCGAACGGCGAAGCCGCTGCGCGCAAACTTACGGAACTGCTTTCCGGGCTCTCCTTTTCCGCCGTCTGGTCGAGCCCTTCCGCGCGCGCCCGCAAGACCTGCACGCTCGCCGGCTTTGGATCGGAAGCTCTCATCCGAGACGATCTCGCCGAATGGGACTACGGCGCTTATGAAGGCGTCACCACCAAGGCGATCCTGGCGGAGCGCCCCGGCTGGCAGCTTTTTCGCGACGGTTGCCCGAACGGCGAAACGGCTGCCGATGTCGGCGCCCGCGCCGACGCCGTCATTGACGGCCTGCGTGAAATGGCGGGCACCGTCCTAATCTTTTCCAGCTCGCATTTCCTGCGCGTGCTGGCCGCCCGCTGGCTCGGCCTGCCGCCGCAAGGCGGCGCGCATTTCGTGCTCGATACCGCCAGCATCAGCGTGCTCGGCTATGAGCACGACCTGACCGAACGGATCATCCGCCGATGGAACCAGAGATAGGGCGACAATTAATTGCCGGCGTCGGCCGCACGGCATGACTTCCATGAGTTTCACCGTGGTTAACATTGGCGTAACGACCTCACGATAAATGTAGCCATCGCCGCTCTCCGCGGCTGTGTTTTTGCGTTTTCTGGAGTGCGGACGTGTTTCATCGATCAGTCGTATCGATTGCTTTGCTTATTGCCTTTTCATCCACAATTTCGGCCGTCGCGCAGGAAAGCCGCCAGCACTTCTGGTCGGGCGACTGGTATCTGAGCGTCGGTGTCGCCGGCTTTTCCGCGCCGAAATTCGAGGGCGCCTCGCATAATGAATTCAAGTTCAGCCCGCTGATTTCGGTCGGACGGCAGGGCGCCGGTCCGCGCTTTTCCTCGCGCAACGACAATCCCGCCTTCGCCCTCATCGATAAGGGCGCTTTCCGCGCCGGCATCGTCGGCAAGTTCGTGCCTTCCCGCGACGAGGGCGACGGTCACGAGCTGAAGGGCATGAAAAAGGTCAAGTGGGGGGCGGAAGCCGGCGGTTTCGTCGAGGTCTATCCGACTGATTTCCTGCGCGCCCGCGCGGAAGTTCGCCAGGGCATTCGCTCGCATGACGGCGTCGTCGCCGATCTCGCCGTCGATGCCTTCACCGATATCGCGCCCGACCTGCAACTGTCGGGCGGCCCGCGCGCGACATTTGCGACAAGCGGCTATTACGACGCCTATTATGGCGTCAACGCCAAGCGGGCGGCGGCAAGCGGCCTCGATCCTTACAGGCCCTCGTCGGGCATTCAGTCCTACGGCGCCGGCGCGGCCCTGACCTGGAAGGCGACGGAAAACCTCTCGGCAAGCTCCTTCCTCGAATATAAGCGGCTTGCCGGCCCCGCCGCCGACAGCAGCCTGGTGCGTGAGCGCGGCTCGAAGAACCAGCTGCTGATCGGGGTCTCGGCGACCTACAAGTTCAATTTCTCGCTGCAATGAGCGACGGCGCCGCGCAATGCTTCGAGCGGCGCGCGGCGATCGCTTCTTGACCGGATCGCCGGCCCGCCGCTAGATGAGCGGCATGGAACATACCGACGACTTCAACGATCGCGTCTCCGATGCGCCGTCCGACAACTGGGTCTACCGGATCCTGCCGCCATGGCTCTGGCCCTACGCCCAGCTCGCGCGCTGGGACCGGCCGATCGGCTGGCAACTTCTGATGTGGCCATGTTTCTGGTCGGCCACCCTTGCCGCCAATGCGGCGATTGGCGAAGGGCTCTATTCCGGCAGTCTGCTGGTCTCCCACCTTTTCCTCTATTTCATTGGCGCCGTCGCCATGCGCGGCGCCGGCTGCACCTATAATGATCTCGTCGACCACGAGATCGACACGCAGGTGGCGCGCACCCGTTCGCGCCCGCTTCCCTCCGGCCGCGTCACGCGCGCCCACGCCAAGATCTTCATCGGCCTGCAGGCGCTGGTCGGCCTCTTCGTGCTCTTGCAGTTCAATTGGTTCACGGTCTTCCTGGGCCTGCTCTCGCTTGGCATCGTCGCGCTTTATCCCTATGCCAAACGCTTCACCGACTGGCCGCAATTCTTTCTCGGCCTTGCCTTCTCATGGGGTGCGCTGATGGGCTGGGCCGGCATATTGGGCGGCCTCTCCTTCGCCGCCATCCTGCTCTATGCCGCCTCCGTCGCCTGGACAATCGGTTACGACACCATCTATGCGCATCAGGACAAGGAGGATGACGAACTGATCGGCGTCCGCTCCACCGCGCGCCTCTTCGGCGACAACACGCGGACATGGCTGATCGGCCTTTATGGGCTGACGCTGGTGCTGATGTTTGCGGCCTTCGCGCTCGCCGGCGCCAATATCGTCGCCTTTCTGGCCTTGTTCGGTGCGGCAGGCATGTTCGCCTGGCAGATCGTCCGGCTCGATATCAACGATCCCGCCCAATGCCTGGCGCTCTTCCAGTCGAACAATCGCGTCGGCCTCGTCATCTTCTTCGGGCTGTTCTTTTCATTGCTCTTCGCCATTCCCTGAACGAGACAAAGTATGAAACCGTAAAACCCGGCGCGGGCGCCGGGTTTTAAAACGGTTGCGAAGCGACAGGGCCGAAACGGAACTGGCGCGATGTCGTTCATGTGCGGGCGATGATTTCCTTGCCTTCGATCTTCATCGCGACGCCCAGCCGCCCGGTGGTGCGGCGCACGAGGAAGCGCGGACGGCGATTGGCGAAGTAGGAATGGCGGCGGCGCGGCTTGAGGTCGCCGGTGCGCAGCGCGCCGATATGATCTTCGAGCGGCCGCGCGACGCCGTCGGCCTCGACCATCAGCATCGGAATTCGGAAAGCTTCGGACCAGCTGCGCCAGTCGGCGGCAATATCGCTGAGATCATGGGCCACGAGCAGGGGAATGCAGAGCTCGGGATCGGCGTGGTGAAGTTCGAGCGTGACGGTTACCTCGCCGTCGCCATGGTCGATGGCGCGGGCGGCGACACCCTTGAAGACGCGCTTCGGCAGGGCAATCGAGAGCGGCAGGCCGCTGGAGGGAAGGACTTTACGCAGCACCGCGCCGCGTTCGTCTATCGTGATGCTGACGTCATCCGAACGATCATGGATGGCGTAGCTGACCTGCTGCGGAAAGCGGGACGGATCGAGACGCAGCGTCGTGCCAGCCCAAGCGGGCTTCAAAACGGGATTGTTCATGTCATTCTACCCTTGTCTTACCTGAGAGCCGGTTTGCGGTCTTCTCCTCGGGACTTTTCGTCCTCTATGTCCGACAATAGGCGGCCCCCCTTCCGTACAGCTTAAAAATTGCGGTTAAGAAAACTTTGCCTCCCCTGATGGTTATCAAAACCGAATCCGGCAGGGTTTCCGGAAGGTGAATGGCCTGTCGTCCTGAAATGACGCAATCCAAAGGTAAGTCTCGGGTAAGTTTTGCGTGGCAAAATGGGCTTACCAGCAGTTCGTCGTTTTTTTAGAGATTTTGCCGAAAAGGGCGCTTTTCATGATCACGGCCTCCCTCGCTTACACGATCCTGTCGAAGGACATGACGTCGAGCCTCAACAAGGTTGCGTCGCAGGCGACGGTCAAGAAGGACGCCCAATACTACGCCGACAATATCAACAAGGTCAAAGACGTCGACGACTTCCTCGGCGACTACCGGCTCTACAGCTATGCGATGAAGGCCTATGGTCTGGAGGACATGACCTATGCCAAGGCCTTCATGAAGAAGGTGCTCGAGAGCGATCTGACCGACCCCGACAGCTACGCCAACAAGCTCTCCGATACGCGCTACCGCGAATTTGCCGCCGCCTTCAATTTCAATGCGCCTGAGAAGGATGTGCAGACGGACGCGCAGGAGGACGAACTCATCGGTCTCTACAAGCAGTCCTTCGTCGATGCCGACAAGGCTGCGGCTACCGAGAGCACCTATTACAGCAACAATATCGACAGCGTGATGACCGTCGACGACCTGGTCAACAACACGCGCCTGCGCACCTATGTGCTGAAGACATTCAAAATCGATCCCACCTATGCGTCGAAGGATTTTCTGCGGCAGGTGCTGACGAGCGATCTCAGCGATCCCTCAAGCTTCGTCAATACGCAGGGTGGCGACAAGTACAAGGCGCTTGCCGCCCAGTTCAGCTTCAATGCCGATGGTACCGTCACCGGCACGGCGCAGACGGCGTCGCAGAAGGCTTCGGTCATCGAGACATATACGCTGAATTCCCAATCGGTCATCATCGACAATGCGGTCGGCTCCGACGTCTACTATGTCGGCAAGACGGCGGCCGACTACAACAAGGCCTACTACACCGCCAAGATCGGCACGATCACCAATGTCGACGAGCTGGTCGCCGACAGCCGGCTGACCTCCTACATCAAGACAGCCTACAGCATGGGGGCCGATTTCACCGCGGCAGCGCTGCGAACGGTGCTGACCGATCCCGGCTATGCCCAGCTGATGGGCTTCACCGATGTCTATAATGCCTTCAATTTCAAGGCAGACGGGACGATCTCGACCACGGCGCGCGCCCAGACGATTGCCCAGTCGAACAAGCTGAAGGACGCCGCGGCGAGCACCGGCAACTACTATACCGTGACCTCGCAATCGAGCAGCATCACCAATGTCGACGACCTGCTCGCCGACAGCGTGCTGGCGCGCTACATCAAGGATGCTTATGGCCTCGGCGTGAATTTCAGCAATGCCGAGCTGAAGTCCATTCTCACAGATCCGGCCTATGCCGCCGCCCAGGGGAAGGCCGGCCCCAATGCCGACTTCAACTTCAATGCGGATGGCTCGATCAACGGTTCGGTGATCCAGACCGACGCGCAGCGCAAGTCGACCACCGACAAGTCGGCGGCGAATGCGACGCACTTCAATGGCATGATCGGCAATGTCACCAATGTCGACGACATCATGTCCGATCCCGTCGCGGTCAGCTATATCAGAACCAGCATGCAGATCGCAGACAGCGTCTCGGATGCGACGTTGAGGACGTTCCTCGTTGATCCCGCGGCCGCCAGCGCCCAGGGCTACAGCGACGTCCACGCTCTCTTCAATTTCGAGACGGACGGGTCGGTCGCGACCCTTTATGCCTCGCAGACGGCCGCGCAAAGCGCGAGCACTGACAGCAAGGCCGATGACGCGGCCGTCTACTACCAGGCGACCATCGCCGGTATATCCGACGTCGATCAGTTGCTGGCCGATCAGAAGCTGAACAATTTCGTCCGCAACGCCTTCGGCATTCCGTCGACCGTCACCGACCTCGCTCTTCGCACTATCCTAACCGACCAGAGCGGCACCGGCACCTATGCCGACGTTGCAGCCGCCTTTAATTTCAAGGCGGACGGCACGCTCGAGGACGGAATGGCGGCACAAACGGACGGTCAGATCACCAACATCAAAATTGCAGCCACAGCGCGCACCAACGACTATTCCGCCAGGATGGGGACAATCTCCAATGTCGACGATCTCATCGCCGATCCCGCCATCACCAATTTCCTGAAGAGCACCTACAATCTGCCGTTCGATATCTCGGATGCCGATCTGAAGAGCATCCTCACCGATGCAACGGCGGCTGCCGCAGCCGGCTACGCCGATCTCAATGCCGATTTTAACTTCGCCGCCGACGGATCGCTTCCGGCAGTCAGCTCGATCCAGACCGCCGCTCAGGCGCAGGCCACCAACGACAATTATGCCGCCCGCTATGACGACGAGCGCGAGGAGGCGATTGCCGAGGTCGCCTCCAACTACAAGCGCATGATGGCCGACAGCAGCGGCCTGCTCGATTTCTCGGAGATCAACAGCGTCAACGATTTTCTGCGCACCAATGCCGCCGCCGACTTCACCAAGAGCAACGACAATCTGCCGGATCCCTTTCATGTGGCGCTGCAGGCCTTCGGCCTGACTGACCAGGAGGTGTCGCGCTCGATGATGCGCAAGATCCTGACGAGCGATGCCTATGATCCGGACGGCTATATTGCCTCGCTGAAGGACGAACGCATCACCAACCTCGCGCGCGCCTTCAATTTCGGCCCCGACGGCAAGGCGGCGTCGCCCTTTCAGGCGCTGCCCGACGCGACCATGGCCAAATACGCCACCGACTACAAGGCACATATGACCATGCTGCTGAAGGACGGCCCTGTGAAGGACAAGGCTGCGAAGGACGCGACGGCAGAGGTCGATTACTTCGCCAAGACCATGGCGAAGGTGAAGTCGCTCGACGATTTCCTCGATGACAGCCGCCTGACCGATCTGGTGCTGAAGGCGAACAATCTCGACCCGAAGGATTACGACAAGGCGACCCTGAAGAAGATCTTCACCTCCGATCCCGACGACAAGAAGAGCTATCTCAACGCCACGGCGGACGCGCGCTTCAAGGATATCGTCGCCGCCTTCAACTTCGACAAGGACGGCAATCTGACCCGCGCGAAGATCGGCACCATCCAGAACAAGGCGGCCGAGGAACAAACGCAGGAGCTTTACCTGCAGCAGACGCTGGAAACCCAGCAGGGCGAAAGCAATGACGGCGTGCGTCTGGCGCTCTATTTCAGCCGCAAGGCCTCCAGCATCACCTCGATCTATTCGATTCTCGGCGACAGGGCGCTCTATCAGGTCATCACGACGGCCTACAGCCTGCCGTCACAGATATCGGGCATGGACGTCGCCAAACAGGCCGATCTCATCAATCGCTTCGTCAAGCTCGAGGATCTCCAGGATCCGAAAAAGGTCGACAAGCTGCTGCGCCGCTTCACCGCGATGTACGACGTCCAGAACAGCACTCAGCAGTCGCCTGCCTTGCAGATCCTGACCGGCGGCGGCTAATACGGCAGGCTTGAGGTGGTTCGAGCAACGGGGAATTGCTCCGAGTTTCCCACGATCAGTAGGCTCAAGCCAAAACGGCCACTGGTGCGGACGGCTGCCCCTCACCCTAACCCTCTCCCCGTAAACGGGGCGAGGGGACGTGCCCTGCGATGAGGTTGGCGGGAGACGGAGAGGCCGCGGCATATCCCCTTCGCCCCGCGTGCGGGGAGAAGGTGCCGGCAGGCGGATGAGGGGCAAACCTCATATCTCGAGGCTGACGACCTTTCCCGGGTTCATGATACCAGCCGGGTCGAAGGCGCGCTTGATGCGGCGCATCAGCTCGATTTCGATCGCCGGACGGATTGCCGCCAGTTCGTCGCGCTTCAGCTGGCCGATGCCGTGTTCGGCCGAGATCGAGCCGCCATGAGCGAGCACCAGCCCATGCACGATATGGTTCATTTCGCGCCAGCGGGCGATGAAGGCGGCCTTGTCGGCGCCGATCGGCTGGGAAATATTGTAATGGATATTGCCGTCGCCCATGTGGCCGAAGGCGCAGATGCGCGCGCCCGGCATGGCCGCCATCACCGCTTTCTCCGCCTCGGCCATGAAATGCGGGATCTTCGACACCGGCACGGACACGTCGTGTTTGATCGAACCGCCTTCCGGCTTCTGCGCGTCCGACATGCTCTCGCGCATATGCCAGATCGCCTTTTGCTGGGCAACGGAGGCGGCGATCGCGGCGTCCTGCACCAGCCCGGCCTCGAAGCCCTGCTCCAGCACGCCATTCATCATCCGCTCCGCGGTTTCGGCCGAATCCGACGTCGAGATGTCGATCAGCACGTACCAGGGGTAGGCTGCTTCCAGCGGATCGCGCACACCGTCGATATGGCGCGTGGTGATCTCGACCCCGAAGCGCGGCATCAGTTCGAAACCGGTGAGCGAGGTGCCGCAGAGGCTGGCGGCAAGGTTGAAGAGGGCGAGCGCATCCTCGACCGAATGCAGGCCGGCAAACGCCACCTGATGGCCGAGCGGCTGGGGAAACAGCTTCAGCACCGCGCCGGTGATGATGCCGAGAGTGCCTTCCGCGCCGATGAAGAGATCGCGCAGATCGTAGCCGGTATTGTCCTTCTTCAGCTGGCGCAAGCCATCCCAGATCTCGCCGGTTGGCAACACCACTTCGAGGCCGAGGCAGAGCTGGCGCATATTGCCGTAGGCAAGCACGGCCGTGCCGCCGGCATTGGTGGAGAGATTGCCGCCGATGCGGCAGGAGCCTTCCGAGCCGAGCGACAGCGGAAAGAGCCGTCCATGCGCCTCGGCCGCCTTCTGCACATCGGCAAGGATCGCGCCGCCATCGGCGATCAGCACGTTCGCCACCGGGTCGACGTCGCGGATCCTCGTCATGCGTTCGAGCGAGAGGATAATGTCGGCCTGGCCCGTGCGCGGCGTCTGGCCGCCGACGAGACCGGTATTTCCGGTCTGCGGCACGATCGCCGTTCCGGTCTCGGTCGCAAGCTTCATGATCTCGGACACCTCCTCGACCGAACCGGGCTTCAAGAGGAGAGGGGAGGAGCCGTGATAGAGCCCGCGGTTTTCGATCAGGCGCGGCGCCAGATCGGCCTCGCCGCGCAGGGCGTATTTCTCGCCGACGATTGCGGCGAAGCGGTCGAGAAGATCGGGGGAAATGCCATGGCTGCTCATCAGGTCGATCCTCTGTTGCTCTATCGGATTTTTCAGTCGCGCGGGGCGGCAGCTCTTTGCAGGCGGTCGTTGATGGCTTCGCCGAGCCCGTCGTCCGGAATCGGCGCAAAGGCAATGCTCGAAACCCCGCTGGCGTCGGCCCGCTTCATATAGTCGAAAAGATTGGCCGCCGCTTCCGCCAGGTCCCCGCGCGGGCTGAGGTCGAGGACGATGCGTGCCGCCCGTGCGCCTTCGACCGCCGCACCGCCGAAGGCGATCAGCGCTTCGCCGGGTTCCACCGCCGTAACATTGAGGCGAACGCTCGCGCCCGGCGCATAATGCGAGGCGAGCATGCCCGGCGCCTCGATTGCCGCCGATGCCTTTTTTGCGCGCAGCAGCGGCTTGCCCGCGACGCGCTCGATCTCGCGTGCCGCCAGCCCGCCGGGCCGAAGCAGCCGCAGCCGGCCGCCCTCGGCCTTGACGATGGTCGATTCGACGCCGACGGCGCTCGGCCCGGCATCGAGGATCAGCGGGATTCTCGTCCCGAGATCGGCTTCGACATGGGCCGCACTCGTCGCGCTGATGGCGCCTGATGTATTGGCGCTCGGAGCTGCGAGCGGCCGCCCGAAGGCGCCGATCAGCGTGCCGGCGAAGCCCTTGGGCACGCGAACCCCGACGCTGTCGAGACCGGCGGTCGCCAGCGCGTGGACCCGGCTTTCAGCCTTCAGCGGCAGTACCAGCGTCAGCGGGCCGGGCCAGAAGGCTTCGGCGAGTGCTCGCGACACGGGGTCGAACTCGGCGTGGCGTTCGGCCATCTCAAGGTCGGCCATATGGCAGATCAGCGGGTTGAAGCGTGGCCGGCCCTTTGTCTCGTAGATGCGGGTGATGGCTGCCGGATTGGTGGCATCAGCCGCAAGGCCGTAGACGGTCTCCGTCGGCATGGCGATGGCAAAGCCATCGGAAAGAGCGGCGCAGGCAGCCTCGAGCGCCGCCTGCTTGTTTGCCTCTATATTGATGGTGCGTGCCATGTGCTGCCCGGTATTTCGTTCCGGCAGTCATTAGGCTTTCCGCTGCTTACGATCAATCGCGTTGTTGAATCCGGTTCGACAGGGTTCAGAGTTGGCGGATGATTTCGCGCAGCTGTTCGTTGCCGGCGCCGAGCAGCAGAATGTTTCGGATCGCCGCCTGGGGATCGTGGGTGCGGAAGAGCAGCCCGTTGCCGCGCACCGAGCGGTCGATGGCCATCTTTTCAGACGAATCCTCCCCCGGTTTGATCGCGACGGCGAAATACATGCGCGAATAGCCGACATCGATACGTTCGAAGAAGTTGTCGTTGTCGCCGATGTCGGAATAGAAATTGGCGATATAGAAGGCCCAGCTCACCTCTTCGTAGCGGGCGAATTTCGTCCGTGAGGCGGTGACGTGGCAATAGCCGAGATGCGGGCTGTCCTGCAGCGTCCGGTGAAAGATCATCTTCGGAAACTGGATCGAGTGGTGGAAGCCGTTGATGTGCTGATGCGTTTTCTCGCCGGCCACCTGCAGCTTGCGCCCGGTCTTCGCGGCGACCTCGTCATGGGTGAGATAGCGCTTTTCCTCTGCCAGCCAGTGCCGCCGCTCACGCGGGATGCGGCCGGTCCGCAGGAATTCGGAGTGCGCAGCGACCAGCTGCCGCTCCTGCGGCCGGATTACTTCTTTCGCGTCGAAATAGCGGAGTCTGGCCATGGTTTACGTGCTTCGTCGGTCTCGGATCGACAGCAGGATAGGATTGTATGCTTAACGCGGTGTTAAGAAGCGGCTGGTGCATCGGGCGGACACCGTCGATGTCGTAAATGCGACAATCGTCGACATCCGAGGGCTTCCCTCTTTGCCGATCCGGTCTTTACGCAATGTCGCAATTGACGATAATTGCCGCAGAGTCGGACGATTGGATTGACGGCGAGGGCTGCCTGAGGCCTTGCAGCATGCTGTCGTCAATTTCGAAGCCGATGTCGCATTACAACCAAGCGGCAGGAATGCCAGGTGATTAAATGGCGCCATGAACAATTCTCCCGCCGGAGAAGGAAGCAGGCGCGCTTCCATAGCTTTCCGCTTGAAGGCGGCAGCCGGGTGCACGAGGACACGAAGATGGATATTCGCAGCAACGTTTTACGTCAGCTCAAGAACCGCCGTGAGGGCTTCAGCCTCGAACAGCCGTTCTATATCGACGAGGATTATTTCAAGCTCGACATGGAGATGATCTACTATCGCGACTGGCTGTTCATCGGCCATGATTGCGAACTGCCGAAGGCGGGTGCCTATTTCACCGTCCAGATCGGCAGCTATCCGGTCGTCATCGTCCGCGGCCGAGACAATGTCATCCGCGCTTTCCACAACAGCTGTCGCCATCGCGGCTCGCGCGTCTGCACGAAGGAGCATGGCTCTTCCGTGCGCCTCGTCTGCCCCTATCATCAGTGGACTTACGATCTCGACGGCAAACTGGCCTTTGCCCGTCACATGGGCGACGATTTCGACAAAACGGGCTTCAACCTGAAGCCCGTTCATTGCGAAAGCGTCGCAGGCTACATTTTTATCTGCCTCGCAGACGCCGCCCCGGATTTCAAGCCGGTGCGCGACAAGATCGAGCCCTATATGGCGCCGCACCGGATAGGCGAGACCAAGGTCGCTTTCCAGAGCACGATCATCGAGAAGGGCAACTGGAAGCTCGTCTGGGAAAACAACCGCGAGTGCTACCACTGCGCCGCCAATCACCCGGAACTCTGCCGCACCTATCCCGAGGCGCCGAGCGTCACCGGCACGGATGGCGGCGCCGACGATCCGGAGATTGCCGGTCATTGGGCGCGCTGCGAGGCCGCCGGCCTGCCGAGCAAGTTCCAGATTTCGCCGGACGGTCAGTTCCGCACCGCCCGCATGCCGTTGATCGAGGATGCCGAGAGCTACACCATGTCGGGCAAGCCCGCCGTCCAGCGACGGATCGCCGACGACATCTCGATTAGCCATATCGGCACCATGCTGCTTTTCCACTACCCGACGACCTGGAACCATCTGCTCGGCGACCATGCCATCTCCTTCCGGGTGCTGCCGCTCAGCGCCAACGAGACGGCGGTGACGACCAAGTGGCTGGTCCACAAGGACGCCGTCGAGGGCGTTGATTACAATCTCGAGGAACTGACCCACGTCTGGACCGAGACCAACGACCAGGACCGCCGGATCGTCGAGGAAAATGCCTTCGGCATCCACTCGCCCGCCTATGAGCCCGGCCCCTATTCCGGCCTGCACGAAGGCGGCGTCATGCAGTTCCTCGAATGGTACTCGAACTTCATGGTGAACCGCCTGCAGGGCGACAAGGCGAAAATCTCCGCCGTTGCCTGACCGCTGCCGTTTAGCCACGGTTCAGTTCCGCTCATTCAAAAGCAGCCGGTCCCGGCCGCTTTTGGAACCATTCGCGCCCCCATACGTTGCAGGGCAGGCGGTGATCGCCGTTGAATGGGAGAGAGAAATGATCGGGCTGAGAAACAAGATGGCGACCGCGGTTCTGGCCGTTGCCGTCGTGCTGACGAGCTTCGTGCCGTCACAGGCAATACAGATGCCGGCCGCGCCGAAGGTTGAAAAATCCTCGGCTGTCGAGAATGTCCAGTACTATTACCGCGATTATTATCGGCGGCCCTATCGTCGTGATTATTACCGGCCCGGCTATCGCCCCGGCGCCTACTACCGACCCGGTTGGTATGGCGGCTATCGCGGTTATTCCTATTACCGCCCCGGCTATCGCCGTTATAACGGCTACTGGTACCCGCTCGCCGCCTTCGGCGCCGGCGCGGTCATCGGCGGCGCCATCGCCGCCCAGCCGCGCTACGTTGCGCCCGCACCGCGCATGGGTTCGTCTCACGTCGCCTGGTGTGCGAACCGCTACCGTTCCTATCGCGCCTACGACAATACGTTCCAGCCCTATAACGGCCCACGCCAGCAGTGCTATTCGCCGTATCGATAGGCCCCGAATGCTGCCCCTCACCTAACCTTCTCCCGGAAACGGGAGAGGGGACGGGCCAAACGTGCGGAGCGGAGCGATCGGGCGGCGGCATGAAGGAGCCCGTGAACGGATTTCATAGCCGGCTGCGAACTCAGTGAACGACGGTAATCACCGGAATGCCTGCTTCCTTGGCAGCACTGATCAGCGCTTCTCGCGCGTCCTCAGCCGGAAGGTCCCCGTGGATGGCATCTCGGCAAGCCTTCACCGCTGTAAGATATTCTTCGCCGTCGTCGAGTGGCCAGCAAGCCGTCAGCAGCTGCGCCGCATCCCAAAGGCTCGCGACAAGTATGTATTTTTCCGGCCCGTCTACAACGAGCATCAGAGGGCTGAATTCTCCAGGTGTGTGCCACTTCATGACATTAGGCCTCCCCACGGTGAACATATTAGTAACCGTGCAAGAACCGTTCCGGGCGGGTGGTGGCATGAACCAGCTCATCACCCGCGCATCGATCGCTGACATTGTCCGCCATCGCCGAGGCCAGAAATTAGATTGCCGAAGCGTCGCAAAGCTGACGGTGGCCGCCTCCCGCATGATGCGATAGGGGCAACGCCGCTGCGTCGGCGGCGGATAACCCACCCTCCGTCATCCTCGCCTTGAGCCGAGGATCCATCCCCAGTGCTGATGGAGGAGGCCTACGTTTATCCGCGGGTCAAGCCCGAGGATGAAGGAGTGTTGGGTGAGCTCTGTGGCAAGTACCGCGGCGTTTGATGGTATGGAAGCGACTGCGCGTCCCCACAGTCACGTCGAACTCTCACCCTCAAAGAATATTCACCCGCCGCAGCAGCCACCAGGCGAAGGCGATTGAGCCGATGATCAGGATGAAGGCATATTCCGTGCCGTAGTCGCCGACGGCAAACGGCAGGTTGGCGGTGTTCATGCCGAAGAAACCCGTCACCAGCGTCGGCGGCAGCAGGAAGGCCGTCATGATCGACAGCAGATAGAGGTGGCGGTTAGTCTCGGAGGATTGTTTCGAATCGATTTCTTCGTGCAGCAGGCGGGCCCGGTCCTGCAGGGCATAGACATCGTGGTCGACCGTTTCCAGCCGGCTCGTCAGCCGCCGCGCCACATCGTCGAAACCGAAGGGCATCTCGTCTTCGTCGGCTGCGGCCGCGCGGCGCATCAGCGCCAGCACTGTGCGCAGATGCCGGTGCAGCCGCACCACGGTTCGTCGAACCGGCGCCAGCCGCCGGCGCTCGTCGCGGGGGGCGTTGTCGTAGACGATATCCTCGATCTGGTTCAGCTCTTCGGTGAGCTCGATGACGATTGCGATCAGCGTGCGCTGGAATTCGATTACCAGCAGTTCGAAGAGATCGACCGGCCGCGAGAATTTGCCCGGATTCTTCTCTATCAGCGTGCGCGCCCGCTCGACGCTGCGCAGCGGCTGCAGCCTTGTGGTGATGATGAAGCGGTCGGACATGGCGAAATGCAGCCAGCCGAGATTGTTGGTGTCCTGGGCGAAATCGCGCTGGCAGTCGACGAGCGTGCCGTAGAGCATCTGCTCGTCGACGGTCAGGGCCGCATGCGTGTCATGCGTCGTCAACGCCGATTTCGCCTCCTCCGTCAGTCCTTCGAGCGTCTCGAGCAGGGCCGGCACACGGGCGTCGACGAGGTTGAGGTGCAGCCAGTAGAAACAGTTGTCGGCGGTCAGGTCCGCCACCGTCGCGCTGTTGTTCAGCCGCACCGCCGTTTTTTCATCCGGTGAGAAGCGATACGCCCAGACAAAACCGGGTATGTTGACGGGCAATGTATCCATTGGTCGCCGATCCTTTGCGAGGGCGATAAATTATCCTGCGTTTCTCAATGCCGTCCATGTGTGCAACTGTGCAAGAGCAAAGCGCCATGACGGCCAATTATCACATGGTGGCGCGTGAATGGAAATTGACGTTTACGTAAAAATCAACTAGCCCTTGCCAGGGAGTGGCTTGCATGAGGTGCAGGCCGGTCCCACGGAGGAGGAAGCATGTACAAGGCGCCGGTCGAGGAAATCGCGTTCACATTGAAGCATGTAGCCGGCATGGGCGAGGCGATGTCGAAGGGCCTTTTCGGCGATCTCGGCGATGATCTCGTCGACGCCATCCTGGCCGAGGCGGGACGCTTTGCCACAGAGGAAGTGGCGCCTCTCGCCGAAAACGGCGACCGCCAGGGCGCCCAGCTGATCGACGGCGAGGTCCGGCTGCCCGATGGCTGGCGTGATCTCTACCGCAACTGGATCGCCGGCGGCTGGAACGGCCTGACGGCGCCCGAAGCTTTCGGCGGCCAGGCCCTGCCGGATATGCTGAATGTCGCGGCGCTCGAAATGTGGAATTCCGGATCCATGGCTTTTGCGCTCGCTCCAACGCTGACCATGGGCGCCATCGAGGCGGTCAGCACCCACGGCAGTGCGGCGCTGAAAGAGAAATATCTGGCAAAGATGGTATCGGGCGAATGGACCGGCACCATGAACCTGACCGAGCCGCATGCCGGCTCCGATCTCGGCGTCCTGAAAGCCCGTGCCGAGCGGCACGCCGACGGCAGCTATCGCATATCAGGGCAGAAGATCTTCATCACCTGGGGCGAACACGACGCCGCCGACAACATCATCCATCTGGTGCTGGCCCGGCTGCCGGATGCGCCGGCCGGCACGCGCGGCATCTCGCTTTTTCTGGTGCCGAAATTCCTGGTGAACGACGACGGCTCGCTTGGGCCCCGCAACGATCTCTTCTGCCACTCGCTGGAGCACAAGCTCGGCATCCATGGTTCGCCGACCTGCACGATGATCTATGGCGACGGCCGGTTCGGTGACGAAAAGGGGGCGATCGGCTGGCTGGTCGGTGAGGAGAACAAGGGGCTCGCCTGCATGTTCACGATGATGAACAATGCCCGTCTGGCGGTCGGCATGCAGGGTGTGGCCATCTGCGAGGCCGCCACCCAGAAGGCGCTCGCCTATGCCGGCGAGCGCACGCAGGGCAAGGCTCCGGGCTGGACGGGCGCCGGCATGAGCCCGATCGTCGAGCATCCGGACGTCGCCCGCATGCTTCTCACCATGAAGGCGCTGACCCAAGGCTCGCGCGCCATCTCCTATTCCTGCGCCCATGCGATCGACATGTCCCGCCGGTCAGGCGACAGCCGCCACTGGCAGGAGCGCGCCGCCCTTTTGACGCCGATCGCCAAGTCCTTTTCGACCGATGCCGGCGTCGAGGTCGCCTCGCTCGGCATCCAGGTGCATGGCGGCATGGGCTTCATCGAGGAGACGGGTGCGGCCCGTTATCTTCGCGACGCCCGTATCGCGCCGATCTACGAGGGCACCAACGGCATTCAGGCGATCGACCTCGTCACCCGCAAGCTGCTACTTTCCGGCGGCGAGCAGGTGAAGGGCTTCATCGCCGAGCTGAAGGAGATCCCAGACGGTGTCCGCCGCTCCAATCTCGACGGTTTCGGCGAGACCGCTGCCCGGCTCGATGCAGCCATCGCCGACCTCGAACAGGCCACGGCCTGGCTTCTAGAGGTGCTGGCAGACGGGAGGGCCGCTGAAGCGCTCGCCGGCGCCACACCCTATCAGCGCCTGTTCGGGCTGGTGCTGACCGGCTGTTATCTCGCCAAGGGTGGGCTCGCCGAGAGTGGCGACGGCAAAGGCGAGGGCCGCATCGCGCTCTGCCGCTTCGCCGCCGAAAACCTGCTTGCCGAGACCGCAGCCCTTCGCGACCGGGTCGTCAACGGCGCGGCAAGTCTTGCCGCCGCCCGCATTCTGCTTGCCTGAGGAGATTCCATGACCGATCACATCATCGTCGAGCAGCCTTCCGCCCATCCGGGCGTCCAGATCATCCGCTTCAACCGGCCGGAAAAGAAGAACGCCTTCACGCGCGCGATGTATCGCACCATGGCCGATGCGCTGAACGCCGCCAATAAGGACGCGAATATCAGGGTGACGGCCTTCCTCGGCACCGAAGGCAGCTTTTCAGCCGGCAACGACATCGGCGATTTTCTGGCCGCCGCCATGGGCGGCAGCATGGGAGAGGAGCTGATCGATTTCCTCTACGCGCTTGCCAGATCCGAAAAACCGCTTGTCGCCGGAATAGACGGCTTGGCGATCGGCATCGGCACGACCCTCAACCTGCATTGCGACCTGACGATCGCTTCCGACCGCAGCCAGTTCCGCACGCCCTTCGTCGATCTGGCGCTGGTGCCGGAAGCGGCTTCCAGCCTGATCGGCCCGCGCATCATGGGCCACCAGCGGGCTTTTGCCATGCTCGCCGCCGGAGAAGCCTTCAGCGCCGCGGAAGCACGTGAAGCCGGGCTCGTCTGGAAGGTGACGACGCCGGAAGAGGTTGAAAACCAGACGCTGGCGGCTGCCGCAAAGCTTGCCGCCAAGCCGCCCGAGGCGCTGCGCATCGCCCGGGAGCTCGTCCGCGGCCCGCGCGAGGAGATCATCGCCCGGATCGATGAAGAAGCCCGCCATTTCTCTGCCCGGCTGAAAAGTGCAGAGGCGCGGGCCGCTTTCGAGGCCTTCATGCGTCGCTGAAGCGGCCTCTACTTCTCCAGCGTCGCCACGACCTCGACATGCGAGGACCAGAGGAACTGGTCGATCGGCGTCACGCCGGTGATGCGGTAGCCGCCTTCGACGAGGATCGCCAGATCGCGCGCCAGCGTCAGCGGGTTGCAGCTGACGGCCGCGATCTTCTTCACCGCCGAGCGGGCGAGCTCCTTGCACTGGAACTCCGCCCCGGCGCGCGGCGGATCGAAGACGACGGCGTCATAGGGCTTGAACTCCGGCGTCATCAGCGGACGGCGAAAGAGATCGCGTTTTTCGATCGTCACGGGTTTGAGGCCCTGGCTTTTGCGGGCGGCCAGGTCGAGGGCTGCGAGCGCCTTTGCCTCGGCTTCGACCGCATGGACCCGGCCGACCCGTGCCAGCCTCAGCGAAAACGTGCCGGCCCCGGCGAAGAGATCAGCGATCCGTTTCGATTTGCCGGCATGGGCAAGCACGAGCGCCGCCATCGCCTCTTCCGCCGGCTTGGTCGCCTGGGCGAAACCGCCCGGTGGCGGCGAAACCTGGACACCTCCGAAATCGACGAGCGGCTTCGACGGCTCGACCAGGATCTCGCCATTCACCGTCACGCGGGCGATGCCGCGCAAGGCCAGCACGGTTTCGATCGCCTTGCGCCGCTGCGGGTCGGAGAGCTTCTTGATCTCGTCGACCGCCAGGTCGAGGCCGGAGAGCGTTTCGAGCACCGCGATCCGGAAGGGTTCGGCGCTGGTCGCCAGCGATGCGGCGATCGCCTTGATCGCCGGCAGCCGGGCGACGATCCCGGGCGAGGAGATCGGACATTCCTCGATGGCGACGATATGGTGGCTTTCGGCCTGGTTGAAACCAACAAGCATATCCTTCTCGGTCCGGCGGGCCGCAAATACCACACGCCGTCGCTCCCCCGGGTGGGCCGGGATGGTCTCGCCGACCTCCGGCGTCAACCCCTTGGATTTCAGCGCATCGATGACCAGCTGACGCTTGAAGGCGCGGTAAGGGGCATCTGCCAGATGCTGCAGCGTACAGCCGCCGCAGGTGCCGTTGACGCCGTCCGGTCCGAAATGCCGGCAGGGCGGCTCCTGCCGGTCGGGTGAGGGCGCTGCGATCGACATGATCGTGCCGTGACTTTTGACGCGGGCGATCGCCACTGTTTCCCCGGGCAGGGAAAAGGGTACGTAGATAGGCCCGCCGGCATGGCTTGCGATGCCGTCGCCCTGGGCCCCGAGTTTCTCGATGGTGACGGTTTCGGTGCTCACGCTTTCAATCCTGCCAGAAGGTATTCCCGATTGCCGTCGCCGCCTGATATCGGGGAGGGGATGAGGCCGAGGCTTTTCCAGCCCATGTCCTCGGTTAACCAGCGCTCCAGCTCCGACGCGACGGCGGGAGCGGACGAGGGGTCCTTCAAAAGCCCGCCCTTGCCGATTGCCTCGCGGCCGGCCTCGAACTGCGGCTTGACCAGGAGCACGGCGACGGCACCCGGTCCGGCCAGATCGAGCGCCGGGCCCAGCGCCAGCTTCAGCGAGATGAAGGAGACGTCGGAGACGATGAAGGTGGCGGGCTCGCCGATATCGCCAGCGGTCAGATTGCGGGCGTTGAGGCCCTCGCGGTTCGTCACCCGCGGATCGGCCGAAATGCGCGGGTGCATCTGCCGATGGCCGACATCGATTGCTGTGACATGCGCGGCACCGCGCTGCAGCAGCACTTCGGTGAAGCCGCCTGTGGAAGCGCCGATGTCAAGACAGTGATGGCCGGCTGGGTCGAGCCGGAAATGGTCGAGGGCGGCTGCGAGCTTCAGTGCGGCGCGCGAGACAAAATCCTGCGCGGGGTCATCGATCTCGATCGCCGCATCCGCGCCGAAGAGCGCGCCCGCCTTCGTCACCACCTGGCCGGCGATGCGCACGGTGCCGCGCTGCACGGCGTCGCGGGCCCGCGAGCGGCTGGCAAAGAGGCCGCGGGAGACGAGAAGCTGGTCGAGGCGTTGGCTGTTCTGATCGGGCATCGGCTGTGAATGACCGGCAAAGCCGCCGCTTGCAAGTATTTTATTACCAGTCACGACAGCCAATTCCTGCGATGTGCGATTTATACAAATTTAAAGCCTGCCCGCATAGGTTCGTCGCGATTGCAGCGGTTCGCCCGAACCGCTTGGTGCCATGAAGGCGCAGGCGTCTTCCGCCGATCATGTTTCCGATTCCAAGTCTCTGCGGTTGCGTCTTGCGCGCGACCGTCTCTCGCCGCGTCGACTGTCGCCAGGAGAAATTCACCGATGTCTGCTAAAAACATATCCTTGAACGGGAAGCTTGCGGCCACGTTCGCAGCCCTCATTCTGATCTTCATGTCCGTTTCGGCCTTCGTCTATTCCAAGGCGACGGCGTCGGCGGCCGCTTCTGCCGAGCAGGAAAAATCGGAGCTGCTCGTCAACCAGATCGACGATGCGCTGCAGGCAATGCTAGAGCAGGCGGTCAACCTGCGCGGCTTCATCCTCTTCCGCAGCGACAGCACCTATGGCGATGTCTTTGCCAATCGCGAGCGCATGCTGAAGGCGATCGCCGCCGCCAGGCAGACGGCATCAGGCGAGCCGCAGCTGGTCGAGATGATCGACGGCATGCAGAAGGCCGCCGACCTTTACTTCCACGAACTTGCCGAGCCGCAGACCAAGGCGCGCAAGGAAACCGACATGCCGATCGAAGAGGTCATCAAGATCGGCGTCAACGCCACCAAGGGTCAGCTCGACGGTTTCCGCCAGGCGTCCGCTAAGATCAAGGCCACCGCCCGTGAAAAGGCGAATGCGCTCGCCGCAATCCGCGCCGATGCCAACAATGATCTGACGACGACACTGCTGGCAGGCGGTATCATCGCCTCGCTGGCCGCCGCCCTTCTTGCCTGGCTGATGTCGCGTACCATCGTCCGCCCGGTCGTCGGCATGACCGCGGCCATGGACCGTCTCGCCGGCGGTCAGAACGATATCGAGGTTCCGGCTGTCGAGCGCGGCGACGAAATCGGCCGCATGGCCCAGTCGGTGCTGGTGTTCAAACAGGCGGCGATCGAGAAGCTGCGCCTTGCCGGTGAAACCGACCGCATGCGTGATGACGCCGAGCGCCAGCGCCAGGCAAGCGATCAGCAGAAGGCGCGCGAAGAAGGCGAGCTCCGCCACGCCGTCGACGCTCTGGCCGGCGCTCTTTCCGGCCTTGCCGTCGGCGATGTCGCCGCCCGCATCCAGACGCCCTTCGCGCCGCAATATGACAGCCTGCGCAACGACTTCAACAATGCTGTCGAAAAGCTGCAGGCCGCGCTCCAGTCGGTCGGCCGCAATGCCTCGGCGATCAATGCCGGCGCCGGCGAGATCCGCTCGGCCGCCGATGATCTTGCCCATCGCACCGAGCAGCAGGCCGCCGCCGTCGAAGAAACCGCCGCAGCGCTCGAAGAGGTGACGACGACCGTGCGTGACAGCGCCATGCGCGCCGAGGATGTCGGCAATCTCGTCGAGCGCACCCGCCTCGGCGCCGAAAAATCCGGCGATGTCGTGCGCAAGGCGGTCTCGGCCATGCAGCAGATCGAAAGGTCCTCCGGCGAAATCTCCAACATCATCGGTGTCATCGACGATATCGCCTTCCAGACCAACCTCTTGGCTTTGAATGCCGGCGTCGAGGCGGCACGCGCCGGCGAGGCGGGCAAGGGTTTTGCCGTCGTCGCCCAGGAAGTGCGCGAACTGGCGCAGCGTTCCG
Organism: Rhizobium aethiopicum; assembly: GCF_900094625.1. Classification (GTDB taxonomy): domain Bacteria; phylum Pseudomonadota; class Alphaproteobacteria; order Rhizobiales; family Rhizobiaceae; genus Rhizobium; species Rhizobium aethiopicum. The sequence goes on from NZ_FMAJ01000008.1 coordinate 166,394, forward strand.
CCAAGGCTGCAAAGGAAATCAAGGACCTGATCACCAATTCCGGCACGCATGTCCAGACCGGCGTCACGCTGGTCGGCGAAACCGGCAAGGCGCTGGAAGCGATCGTCGCCGAGGTGCAGGAAATCAACCGCAACGTCAACGCGATCGTCACCGCCACGCGCGAACAGTCGATCGGGCTGCAGGAGATCAACACCGCCGTCAACAACATGGATCAGGGCACGCAGCAGAATGCGGCCATGGTCGAGGAGCAGACCGCCGCCAGCCATGCGCTCGCCCAGGAAGCCAGCGCCCTGGACGAGCTGCTGCGCCAGTTCAAGCTCGGGAACCAGCTTGCCGCTCCGGCCCAGAGGACGACCGCCGCCACGCCTGCCTCCCGCCCGGTCGCCTCACCGGCCCGCGCCCTCGCCAGCAAGGTCAGCAAGGCCTTCGGCGGAAGACAGGCAAGTGCTGCGGTTGCGGTTCAGGAAGACTGGACGGAGTTCTGAGAGCGGCGCTTCGGAAGGGACGTCAAAGGAAGGGGCGGCGCAGTGATGTGCCGCCTTTTCTTAATTGGGGCACTAATGATCAACACGAAAAGCATCATGTTTCCGATGCTTAGACGTCTTGTTTGACTGCGGCATCTCCTCACTCTCCGTCATCCTCGGCCTTGAGCCGAGGATCCATGCCACCGCCATCGGTGGATGCGGTGTGGATGCTCGGCTCAAGGCCGAGCATGACGGAGGGTGGGTGGCTGCTGGAGCAAGTACAGCAATGGGGGCAGAAGATGGGCGGCATATAGGAAATCTTGCGCCCTGCCGGTTGCTGCCCCAATCTCCTTCGGTACTCGTCCCGGTCGTGCCGGCAGGCGGATGAGGGGCAGCGCACCCTCGACCGATCACTTACCCCGCAACCCCAACAGCAACCCCGCGCCCCAGCGCCCGGAACACCGTCGAAACGATCCCCGCACGATCGAGCCCGGCATGGGCGTTCATGGCTTCGGGCTTGGCCTGTTCCATCCAGATGTCGGGCATGACGAGCGAGCGGATCTTCAGGCCGTTGTCGAGCAGGCCTTCGCTCGAAAGATACTGCATAACCTGGCTGCCGAAGCCGCCGACGGAGCCTTCCTCGACGGTGATCAGCATCTCGTGGTGGCGGGCGAGCTGGCGGATCAGATCGTGGTCGAGCGGCTTGGCGAAGCGCGCATCGGCGACCGTCGTCGAAAGGCCGGCGGCTTCTAGATCTTCGCTTGCAAGCAGGCAGTCGGCCAGACGGGTGCCGAAGGAAAGCAGCGCGACCTTGGTGCCTTCCTTTACGATACGGCCCTTGCCGATCTGCAGGATTTCGCCGCGTGCCGGGATGTCGACGCCGACACCTTCGCCACGGGGATAGCGGAACGAGATCGGCCCGGCGTCATAGGCTGCTGCCGTGCGCACCATGTGTTTCAGTTCGGCCTCGTCGGCCGCCGCCATCACCACGAAGCCGGGCAGGGTGGCGAGGAAGGCGGTGTCGAACGAGCCGGCATGGGTCGGCCCGTCGGCGCCGACGAAGCCGGCGCGGTCGATCGGGAAACGCACCGGCAGGCCCTGGATCGCCACGTCATGCACGACCTGGTCGTAGGCGCGCTGCAGGAAGGTGGAATAGAGGGCGGCGAACGGCTTGTAGCCTTCGGCGGCAAGGCCGGCGGCGAAGGTCACGGCATGCTGTTCGGCGATGCCGACGTCGAAACAGCGCGACGGAAAGGCCTCGGCGAGCTTGTCGAGGCCGGTGCCATTCGGCATGGCGGCGGTGATGCCGACGATCTTTTCGTCGAGGGTGGCTTCCTGCACCAGCGCTTCGGCAAAGACACTGGTATAGCTCGGCGCATTCGGCTTGACCCTGGCCTGGGCGCCGGTAATGACGTCGAACTTGTTGACGCCGTGATATTTGTCGGCGGCGGCTTCGGCCGGCGGATAGCCTTTGCCCTTCTGGGTGACGACATGGATCAGCACCGGTCCGCGGCCATTGTCGCGCACATTGCGCAGGACGGGCAGCAGGTGGTCGAAGGAATGGCCGTCGATCGGTCCGATATGATAGAAGCCCATCTCCTCGAACATCGTGCCGCCGGTGACGTAACCGCGCGCATGTTCGACGGCGCGGGTGATCGCCCGGTCGATATTCTTGCCGAGATAGGCCGTCAGTTTCTTGCCGAAGTCGCGGAAGCCCATATAGGTGCGGCCGGAGGCGAGGCGGGCGAGATAGGCGCTCATCGCCCCGGTCGGCGGCGCGATCGACATGTCGTTGTCGTTGAGGATGACGATGAGGCGCGCATCGAGCGCGCCGGCATTGTTCAGCGCCTCATAGGCCATGCCGGCCGACATCGCCCCGTCGCCGATGACGGCGATGACGCGCCGGTCGGTTTTGTCGAGATCGGCGGCGATCGCCATGCCGAGGCCGGCCGAGATCGAGGTCGAGGAATGCGCCGCCCCGAAGGGATCATATTCGCTTTCCGCCCGGCGGGTGAAGCCGGACAGCCCGTTTTCCTGGCGCAGCGTGCGGATCCGGTCGCGCCGGCCGGTGAGAATCTTGTGCGGATAACATTGATGGCCGACATCGAAGATCAGCCGATCATCAGGCGTATCGAAGACGCTGTGGATGGCGATCGTCAGCTCGACCACGCCGAGGCCGGCGCCGAGATGGCCGCCGGTGCGCGACACCGCATCGATCATTTCGTCCCGGACCTCGCGGGCGAGCTGCGGCAGGTCGCGATCCTCGAGCTTGCGCAGGTCGGCGGGGTAGATGACCTGGTCGAGCAGGGGGGTCTTCGGCAGTTGTGTCACGGGCGGGTGCTCTTTCTTGCTTTTCCTCGTTTCGCTTTATTCGATTAGATCGGGGCAAAACAAGTGCATTTCAGGAACCGAAGGTTTTCACCTTAGAGCATGGCGGAAAAAAGTGTGAGCGGTTTCGGAAGATATCACTTTCTATTTCTGTGAGTTGCATTCGCCCGATTTGCCCGGGCGATCGGACGCGTGAAGACCGGCGAGCAGCTTGTATATGACACGGAATGGTAGCACTGTTGCGGCGCTGGCTGGGGGACCGATCATGGGAACGATTGTTGCAGCGCATGCCTATGTCAACAACGAGGTCGCCTATGTGGCCTGGGACATAGACGACAAGATCGATGGATGCCTCGGGTTCGAAGTCGTCCGCGTCTATCTCGACGAACAGGGAAACGTCGCGACAAGATCCGATGGCAGCGAGGACCGTGTGACTTGCGCCGCCTGGGTCGCCTTCAAGGGACAGCGCAATCCGTATTGGCTGCCGCAGACCACCTCCCTCTGGCCAGTGCAGAAGCTCTCCTGGCGCGATCTGACGCTGCGCAAGCGGCGCAACGAGATGAGACGGCGGCCGGACGAGGTCCGCGTGCGTTACGAGATCCGTCCGCTCGGCGACCTGAAGCCCGGCATGCAGGCTGCGCCGGATCCGACGCCTCGGATGATCGAGATCAACAAGCGCGACGAAAATGGCAGGCCGATCAAGAAGCTGGACGGCAGCTTCGAGAAAATCGCGGTCAAGGCCTATCAGGGACCTCCGCGGCCGCTCGGTTATCTCGGCCCGGCCGTCGCCTCCAATCCGGTGCATGTGACGCGCAAACGTGGCCAGTTCGAGTCCACCTTCACCAACGGCATTCTCGCCGCCCAGTGGCTGCGAAACGTCCTGCTGGAGGACGGCGTGAAACAGCCGAACGAACTGATCGACATGATCTCCAATCCGGAGAACGGCATCCGCAAATATCTTGCCGGCGATGTCATTCCAATGCTCAGGGAGTTCATGAATGCGCCCGGACGCTTCCTGGTCGCGCTCTATGAGCTCGAGGATAAGGAGCTGCTCGACCTGCTGCTTGCCAACAAGGACAGGCTGCGCATCATCCTCGCCAATACGGGAAAAGTCGGAGACGAGTGGGATGTGCGGAATGCCCACGCCCGCAAGGCGCTGATCGACGCCGGCGTCGAGATTCACCACCGGATGTTCAACAATTCGAGCCAGATCGGCCACAACAAGTTCGTCGTGCACATCCCGCCCGATGGCGCTGAACGCAGCGTCTTCACCGGCAGCACCAACTGGACGGCGACGGGCCTTGCCGGCCAGTCCAACAATGCGTTGATCGTCAGGAACGATGCGGTTGCCGCGGCCTACGTCGCTTATTGGGAGCGGATGCTGGAAGACAATACGACGCTGGAAGCGCCCGTCGAATTCGACGACGGCATGCCCGACAATCAGCAGAGCAAGGCGTTCCGGCTCTCGAACGAGACGCCGTCCACAGTGCCCACCGGCAGTGGCGCCTCGGTCGAAACGTGGTTCGCGCCGAACATGCAAAGCCGAAGAAAGGGCAAGGACACGCCGCCCGATCTTCGCGAGGTTTACCGGCTGATGCGCCGCGCCGAGCACGCTGTGCTGTTTCTCGCCTTCTATCCCGGTCAGTCGGGCAGGGATTGCATCGTCGGCGAGGCGATCGATATCGGCCTGAAGGATCAGAAGCTGATCGTCACCGGCGCCGTTTCCAGCCCCCAGGCCATGCCCAACTACGTCGCCGGCAAGAAGAATGATCCCGACGACGAGGACGACGATACCGCGTCCATCTCGCCGCATACGTTCGACGAGGCCAATGTCTCGATCGTCCGGGCCTCGCGCATCGACGACCGCCAGCTCCTGGCGGATTTCGGCGCGGAGGAACTGACGGCCAAGAAGGTCGGCGCCATCATTCACGACAAGGTGCTGGTGATCGATCCCCTGTCGAAGGACTGCGTTGTGGTCCTAGGAAGCCATAATCTCGGCTTCAAGGCCTCTTACGCCAATGACGAAAACATGCTGATCGTCAAAGGCGACCGCGCGCTTGCCGAGGCCTATGCCGTCCACATCCTCGATGTCTACGATCACTACCGCTTCCGCGCGGTCGAGGCGGAACTGAAACGCCAGGGCAAGAAGGGCTGGTCGGGCTTTCTCAACGTCGATGACAGCTGGCAGGATCGCTACGTCAACCGCACGAAAGGTGCGCTGACGCGCTATTTCGCGGCGGGCTGAATTCCGGGAGACGGTGACGGCGGCGCACCGCTGCCGTCAGCTCTCCGGCAGCGGCACGAATTCCTCCTCGTCACCAGGCACGATGTCAAAGCGGCCGGTGCGCCATTCTTCTTTCGCTTTTTCGATCCGCTCCTTCGATGAGGAGACGAAATTCCACCAGATATAGCGTTTGGAATTCAACGCCGCCCCGCCGAACAGCATCAGGTGGCAGCCGTCGCCGCCGGCTTCCAGCGTGATCGGATCGCCCGGCCGGAAGACCAGCAGCTGATCGGCGGCGAAACGGTCGCCCGAAATGACGACCTCGCCCGACAGCACGTAGACGGCGCGCTCCTCATGGCCGGCGCCGAAGGGAAAGCGGACGCCCGGCTGCAGGTTGAGATCGACATAGAGCGTGTCGGAGAACGTGCCGACCGGAGATCTCATGCCTTCGAACGAGCCGATGACAACCCGCCCGCGCACGCCTGGTGTTTCGATCAGCGGCATTTCCGACTTTTCCGTATGGGCGAAGGAGGGGTCGATCTCCTCCTGGTCGTCGGGCAGTGCGAGCCAGGTCTGCAGCCCCGACATCAGCAGCGGATGGCCGCGCAGATTGTCCGGCGTGCGTTCGGAATGCACGATGCCGCGGCCGGCCGTCATCAGGTTGATGTCGCCGGGACGGATGACCTTTTCGGTGCCGAGGCTGTCGCGATGGCGGATCTCGCCGTCGAAGAGATAGGTGACCGTCGACAGGCCGATATGCGGGTGCGGCTTGACGTCGAGCGCCTCGTTGGGCTTCAGGATCGCCGGTCCCATGCGGTCGAAGAAGATGAACGGCCCGACCAGCCGCCGCTGCCTTGTCGGCAGCGCGCGTCGTACCTGAAACCCGCCGATATCGCTCGTACGCGGAATGATCAGGTTCTCGATCGCGTCGCAGGCGAAGGCATCGCCGGGCAGAGGATCTTTACCGGGAAAGAAGGACATGATTGATCTCCGCTTGCAAGGACGTCGGCCACAGGTAGCGCATGGAGCTTTGCGCGTCCAACAGATACCCATGCGGCATAGGATCAGATCGCGGTGAAGCCGTTGTCGACGAAAAGATGGGCTCCATTGACGAAGTTCGACTCGTCGCTGGCGAGATAAAGGGCGGCGCGCGCCACGTCTTCCGGTTCGCCGATCCGCCCCTGCTGGGCGGCGATGGCGGCATCGGAGACATCGACGCCGAGCGCCTGCAGGTCGGCCACCTCGCGCGACCCGTGCGGCGTGCGGATGAAGCCGGGGCAGACGGCGTTGCAGCGGATGTTGCGGTCGCGGAATTCGACGGCGATGGCGCGGGCAAACATGTGCACGGCGCCTTGGTGGTGTCGTACAGCACTTCCATCGGCGTGGCCGCAACCGCCGAGATCGACGAGGTGCAGACGATCGATCCGCCGCCGGCGGCAATCATCTTCGGCAGCACGGCCCGGGTCATCAGGAACATCGAGCGCACATTGACGGCATGCAGCCAGTCCCATTCCTGAAGCGTCGTTTCGAGGAACGGCTTGATGACGATGGTGCCGGCATGGTTGAAGAGCACGGTCACCGCGCCGAAGCGCTCCTCGACGCTCGCCACGGCAGCATTGACGGCGTCTTCCTCCGAGACATCGGCCGTCCAGCAGTCCGCCTCGCCGCCGGCATGACGGATCTGCTTGACGGTCTCGGCGGCCGCCGGGCCATTGCGGTCGATGATCGCGACGCGCGCGCCTTCGGCCGCAAACAGCTTCGAGGCAGCACCGCCCATGCCGGTCGCGCCGCCTGAGATGATGGCGACCTTGCCCTTCAATCTGTCCGTCATTGTCTGTCCCCTGATGGTGCCGGAAGGGGATCATAGATCGGCAGAAAGCCAATCGCCAAGCGTCTTCGGAAGCGTGTTTCGGTAAGCCTCAGGCGCCGTCGAGCGGCTCGACGCCCTGCGGCTTGCCGGCGCGGTCGAGCCGGATCTTCTCGATCCGGTTTTCGGCGGTCGAGAGCAGCGTCTCGCAATGTTTCTTCAGTGCTTCGCCGCGCTCATAGATCTCGATGGATTCATCAAGCGCCACGTCGCCGCGTTCCAGCCGGGCAACGATGCTTTCGAGTTCGGCGACCGCCTTTTCGAAGGAAAGGCCGGACACTTCCGGCTTGGCGCTCTCAGTCATTCTCAACCCTTCATCATTCTCAGGATATGCATGCCCGCCGATTCGGCGAGGCCTTCGAGATCATAGCCGCCTTCGAGCAGGCTGACGACCCGGTTCTTCGCGTGCCGGTCGGCAAGCTCCAGGACTCTGCCCGTCGCCCAGTCGAAATCCTCGCCCGTCAGGTTGATTTGCGCCAGCGGGTCGCGGTGATGCGCGTCGAAGCCGGCGGAGATGATGATCAGATCCGGCCGGAAATCGTCGAGCGCCGGCAGCACGCGCGATTTGAACGCCTCGCGAAAATGGTCGCTGCCGACATTCGGCGAAAGCGGCGCATTGACGATGGTATTGTGCTTGCCTTTCTCCTCCTTGGCGCCGGTGCCGGGATAGAGCGGCATCTGATGCGTCGAACAGAACAGCACCGATGGATCGTCCCAGAAGATGTCCTGGGTGCCGTTGCCGTGGTGCACGTCCCAATCGACGATGGCGACGCGCTCGGCCCCATGCCTCTTTTGCGCATGTCGGGCGGCGATCGCCGCATTGTTGAAGAAGCAGAAGCCCATCGCCGTCATCTTCTCGGCATGGTGTCCGGGCGGACGCGCGGCGACGAAGACATTGTCGGCCTTTCCGAAAAAGACGTCGTCGACCGCTGCCATCGCCCCGCCGATCCCGGTCAGCGCCGCCTGAAGGCTTTTGACGCTGGCATAGGTATCGGCTTCGAGCTGGTTGATCCGGTCCTCCTCCTCGGGGATTTCCCGTATCACCGCGGTCAGATGCTCTTCCGGATGCGCCAGCAGCACCGCATCCTCGCTCGCCTCGGGTGCCTGCCGGCGCTCCAGCCGCTCGAAATTCGGATGTTCCAGCGCGACATTAATGGCGCGGATCCTGTCCGATCGCTCCGGATGGCCGGCGGGCGTCACATGTTCCAGGAAGATCGGGTGTTCGTAAAGACGGGTGCTCATGGAGACACTCTATCGGCCGCTTCAGTCATGATCCACAGCAGATGGGGCGTTACCCGCCGATTTCAACAAGCCGGCAGTCTCAGGGGCGCGAACAGTTCTTCGCAGTGCTTGTCCATTCGCATCGTCACACCGGTGCGCTTTCGAGAACTTGCAAGCGTGGCTCTAACACTTTGAATCAAATCTGTTTCAGTCCAAGGAATTATGCAGTAATGTCTGTTTGGGGGAATGGTGTAAGGCAGTATTGTTGATGAGTGAGTCAAAGCGTCCTGGGGTGACGGAAATACGCGTGCCGTTTCGCGATGTCGATATGAACGGCAAGATGTTCCTGGCCTCCTATATTTCTTACGCTGAATCCGTCATTGCGAGCTTCTGGTCGGCGCGGCCCGACGTCGATGACGAACCACTCTATACCGCCAGCAAGATTTCCTGCATGCTTCACCGCCCGCTGCACCATGACGAACCGGTGATCTTCACAGCCGCCATCGACAAGATCGGCGTGCGCTCCATCGGCTTCCTGGTCTCGATCGACACGGGGGACGAACGCGCCGCCGAGGTCGAGATCATCTGGCAGGCCCGCAGCCGAGAGGACGAGCTGCCGGCCTCGCTGCCGGAGGAAACGCGCGACTGGCTTTATCGGTTTTTGGATTAGTTCATCCGCCGTCCGGTCATCTCGCCGCCATGCTTGCGACCAGATCGCTGAACCTCTCTCCCTGAATGCCGACATGTGTTCGCAGCAGGCGGCGGGCTTCGTCTCCGTTTCCGGCAAAGATCGCATCGACGATGGCGCAATGTTCCGAGAACGAGGTCGACAGGCGATTGCGCACGCGCAGCTGCAGGCGGCGATAGGGGCGCAGGCGTCGATGCAATTGCGCGCATTGCTCCTCAAGGAAATCGCTTCTGCTTGCCGCGTAGATGGCCTTATGAAATTCCTCATTGTCGTAATAATAGGCATCGCTGTCACCGGCGCCGGCGGATTGTTCGCAGCGGCTATGGGTGGCGGTGATCGCTTCGCGGGAGGCCTTGTCCAGGCGGCGTGCGGCAAGCGACCCGGCCAGGCCCTCGAGCTCGGCCATGACCTCGAACATCTCGTAGATCCGGTGCGGCCCGGGATCGATCACGATGGCGCCGCGGCGTGGGCGGATTTCGATCAAGCCGATGGCGTCGAGCTGCATCAGCGCCTCGCGCACCGGCGTTCGTGAGACGCCGAACCGATTGGCAAGCACGGTTTCATCCAGCCGTTCGCCCGGGGCGAACTCGTAGGAAAGTATCGCATTTTCAATCTCATCCCGAAGCCATCGGCCGACATTCTCGGACATTTGTCTCGCATCCTTCATACATAATCGTCATTCTTGTATACACGAATGTTGACGTCGTGTACGAAAGGTGACAATCTATATACTACCGGCGAAGCCCGGCGATGGGAAGTGATGTCCAGTGGCTGCATGAAGCGGCTTCTTCGGAAGAGAGGAGAATGGCATGCCCGAGGCTTCTTTCTTCACCGACATGCTGCAAAGCATCACCGATCACGGACGCCAGCTGCTGTTTTCCGGCTCCCGCAATACGCAGGCCGCCGCCAAAGCCGACCTTCAGACCCTCTGTGAAATGCTGCTGTCGAGCCGGGGTGAAGCATCCGGCATGGCGCTTGCGGCCGAGATCCTCGGCCGCTGGGGCGCGCTCGAAAGCGAGGCCGCGCAGACATTCTTCCATATGCTTCATGAGAAATTCGGGCCTGATGCGAGTAAGCTCGACCAGGCGATTGAAAATTACCGCACGGACAAAAGCTCCGCCGCGGTCATCGCGCTCCACCAGGCAGCGGAGCCGCGGCGGCAGGAGCTGCTGCGCCGATTGAATCACGCGCCGAACGGCACCGCCACGCTCGTGCAGATGCGTCAGCAGCTGCTTGCCTCCAAAGACCGATCCGACGCCTATGACGCGCTGGACGCCGACTTCACCCATCTGTTCGGCTCCTGGTTCAATCGCGGCTTCCTCACGCTGCGGCCAATCGACTGGTCGACGCCGGCAAACATTCTCGAAAAGATCATCAAATACGAGGCCGTGCATGAGATCGCCAGCTGGGAGGAGTTGCGCCGTCGCTTAGCGCCGGCCGACCGTCGATGCTTTGCCTTTTTCCATCCCCGTTTGGCCGACGAGCCGCTCGTCTTCGTCGAGGTGGCGCTCACCCGATCCGTGCCGAAAGCGATCGCCGATGTGCTTGACGAGGGCAGGGAGCAGATCTCTGCCGATGAGGCGACGACGGCCGTCTTCTATTCGATCTCCAACTGCCAGGATGGCCTGCGCGGCATCTCCTTCGGCAATTTCCTGATCAAGCAGGTCGTGGAAGATCTGCGCAAAGACCTGCCCGGCCTGAAGAATTTCGTCACGCTGTCGCCGGTCCCGGGTTTTGCCCGCTGGCTTGCCAAGGCGCGCGCCTCGACCGCCGACAGCTTCCTATCCGAAGCGGCCTTGAAAACCCTGACCTTGCTCGACGATCCGAACTGGCCGGACAAGGAGAACAGCGCGGCCGAAGTGGAGCGCGTATTGCTGCCGCTTGCGGCGCGCTACTTCCTGACCGAACGCACGTCGGAGGGACGCCCCGTCGATCCTGTCGCCCGCTTCCATCTCGGCAACGGCGCTCGGCTTGAACGCGTGAATTTTCTCGGCGACCGCTCGCCCAAGGCAATCCAGCAGGCGCACGGTCTGATGGTCAACTACCTCTACAAGCTCGATGACATCGTGGCCAACCACGAGGCGCTGGCGCAGCGCGGCGAAGTGATCGCCTCGCCCGCCGTCAAAAGCCTGCTCAGTCAGAACGACGAAGGCCGCCGGGGCGGCAATGGCCAGCAAGGTTCTCGAGCATTCGCGCAACTGATGAATTCCACGCTCGGAGGAGGGCGAAAGTGAACAACCACCTTTTTGACGCCATGCGGGTCGCAGCGCCCGGCGATGCACCGTTCATTCGGACTGGCAGCGCGCACACATGGACCTATGGCGACGCCTTCGCCCTTGCCGGCCGCATCGCCAGCGCGATGGATGCGCTCGGCATTCGCCCCGGCGACCGGGTTGCCGTCCAAGTCGAGAAGAGCGCCGAGGCTTTGATCCTCTATCTTGCCTGTCTTCGAAGCGGTGCGGTCTACCTGCCGCTCAACACCGCCTATACGCTGGCCGAGCTCGATTACTTCATCGGCGATGCGGAGCCGCGTCTGGTGGTCGTCGCCTCGGCCGCTCGTGAAGGCGTGGAGACAATCGCCAATCGCCACGGCGCGATCGTCGAAACCCTCGACGCCGACGGCAGCGGCTCGCTGCTCGATCTAGCGCGCGACGAGCCGGCCGACTTCATCGATGCCTCGCGCTCCGCCGATGATCTGGCCGCGATCCTCTACACCTCGGGAACGACCGGACGTTCGAAGGGGGCGATGCTGACACATGGAAACCTGCTCTCAAACGCCCTGACCTTGCGAGACTACTGGCGCGTCACATCAGATGATCGGCTGATCCATGCCCTGCCGATCTTCCACACGCATGGGCTGTTCGTCGCCACCAACGTCACCCTGCTTGCCGGCGCCTCGATGTTCCTGCTGTCGAAATTCGATGCCGACGAGGTCGTTTCACTAATGCCGCAGGCAACGATGCTGATGGGTGTGCCGACCTTCTACGTGCGCCTCCTGCAAAGCCAGAGCTTCGACAGGCAGGCGGCTGCCAACATCCGCCTTTTCATCTCCGGCTCGGCGCCGCTGCTGGCGGAAACGCATAACGAGTTCCAGGCCCGGACCGGCCATGCGATTCTGGAGCGCTACGGCATGACGGAAACGAATATGAACACGTCGAACCCTTATGACGGGAAACGCATTGCCGGAACGGTCGGCTTCCCGCTGCCTGATGTGACGGTGCGCGTGACCGATCCCGCCACCGGACAGGTGCTGCCGCCGGAACAAACCGGCATGATCGAGATCAAGGGGCCGAACGTCTTCAAGGGCTATTGGCGCATGCCGGAGAAGACCGCGGCCGAATTCACCGCCGACGGTTTCTTCATCAGCGGCGATCTCGGCAAGATCGACCGGGACGGTTATGTCCACATCGTCGGCCGCGGCAAGGATCTGGTGATCTCGGGCGGATACAACATCTATCCGAAAGAGGTCGAAAGCGAGATCGACCGGATCGAGGGCGTGGTCGAGAGCGCTGTGATCGGCGTGCCGCACCCCGACTTCGGAGAAGGCGTAACGGCCGTCGTCGTGTGCAAGCCCGGCGCCGTCCTGGATGAAAAGACCATCGTCAGCGCCCTCCAGGACCGTCTCGCGCGCTACAAGCAACCCAAGCGCATCATCTTCGCCGAGGACTTGCCGCGCAACACGATGGGCAAGGTTCAGAAGAATATCCTGCGGCAGCAATACGCCGATCTTTATACCAGGAGGTAAGGCCCCCGCCCTCTGGGAGGAGGGCGCGCCGGTATCCCGGATCAATCTTGAACACAACAGCTACGGCGCTGGAGGCGCCGGAGGGAGGGGAATCATGGGTATTGAAATACTGGCCATAGGCCTGCTGGTCGCCATGTTCATCATTGCGACGATCCAGCCGATCAACATGGGAGCACTGGCCTTCGCCGGCGCCTTCCTGCTCGGCTCCCTGGTCATTGGCATGAAGACCAACGATATATTTGCGGGTTTTCCGAGCGATCTGTTCCTGACGCTTGTCGCCGTCACCTACCTCTTCGCCATAGCGCAGATCAACGGCACGATCGACTGGCTGGTCGAATGTGCCGTCCGCCTGGTGCGCGGACGGATCGGCTTGATCCCCTGGGTGATGTTTCTCGTGGCCGCCGTCATCACCGGTTTCGGTGCTCTCGGCCCCGCCGCGGTCGCCATTCTCGCCCCCGTCGCTTTGAGTTTCGCCGTGCAGTACCGCATTCACCCGGTGATGATGGGCCTGATGGTGATCCACGGTGCGCAGGCGGGCGGTTTTTCCCCGATCAGCATCTATGGCGGCATCACCAACCAGATCGTTGCGAAGGCCGGCCTGCCGTTCGCTCCGACGTCGCTATTTCTCTCCAGCTTCTTCTTCAACCTGGCGATCGCGGTGCTGGTCTTCTTCATTTTCGGCGGCGCGAAGGTCGTAAGGCAGGACGCCGCGTCGCTGGGCCCTTTGCCCGAACTGCATCCCGAAGGCGTGTCGGCGTCGATCCGGGGCCACGGCGGCACGCCGGCAAAACCGATCCGGGACCATGCCTACGGCACGGCGGCCGATACCGCGACGACCTTGCGCCTGAACAATGAGAGAATTACCACCCTGATCGGCCTGACGGCGCTCGGTATCGGCGCCCTGGTTTTCAAGTTCAATGTCGGCCTCGTCGCCATGACTGTGGCCGTCGCCCTGGCGCTCTTGTCTCCGAAAACCCAGAAGGCGGCGATCGATAAGGTCAGCTGGTCGACCGTGCTGCTGATCGCCGGCATCATCACCTATGTCGGCGTCATGGAGAAGGCCGGTACGGTCGACTACGTCGCAAACGGCATCTCCAGTCTCGGCATGCCGCTGCTGGTGGCGCTCCTGCTCTGCTTTACCGGCGCCATCGTCTCGGCCTTTGCGTCCTCGACCGCGCTGCTCGGCGCCATCATCCCGCTCGCCGTTCCGTTCCTGCTGCAAGGCCATGTCAGCGCCGTCGGCGTGGTCGCGGCGATCGCCATCTCGACGACGATCGTCGACACCAGCCCATTCTCCACCAACGGTGCGCTGGTCGTTGCCAATGCGCCGGATGACACGCGAGAACAGGTGCTGCGGCAGTTGCTGATCTACAGCGCGCTGATCGCCATCATCGGCCCGATCGTGGCCTGGCTGGTGTTCGTCGTGCCGGGGCTGGTCTGACGACGGCCGCCAGACCCGCCGCAGGCCATCGCCTGCGGCGGCCAAGGCGTGGGCGAGAGCAGGTTGCACGCCGGCTCCCGAGGGGTCGAGCGGCAATTTGACGGTTGCCGAAGATGAGGCACGCTGAAGTTGAAGTATTGACTGGCGCATGGACTGGTGAACGCTGATATCGCCCATGCAGTTCGCGGTGATCGCAAGTCTTGGGACGTTGATGCGCGAATCCCGTTGCATTTGTGGACTTGACGCTATTCATTGTCCGAAGACGTTTCATCTCCTAATGTTGAAATTCGATCATGGTTGAATCGGCCGACGTCGCATCGCATTTGACGGACTTGATTTACGGAAGCCTCTTCGGAGAGTGTAGCTGGCAGGATTTCCTTGATCGGCTTGCCCAAACCTCGCCCGGCGGCAAGGCCGCACTCCACTACCACGATCTGACCTCGTCCATTGCCCATGTACCCTTCATGTCGGGTTTCTCTCAATCCGAGATCGATCAGTTCAGCAGCCACTTTGCCTCGGTCAATCCCTGGATTCCTAGACTGGGCCTCGTTCCCGTCGGCCAGGGCTTGTGTGGCGACGAGATCTTTCCGCGCGAGCAGCTCACCAAATCGGAGTTTTACAATGACTGGCTGAAGCGGCAGGCCGGGTGCGAGACGAGCGTTGGCGTTTCCATCATCCGCGAGGAAAGCCGCACCTTCATCTTGTCGACGTCGACATCGTCGGCGGACGCCGATCTGAACAAGGAGGCGGCCAAGCTTTACACGCAGCTCGCGCCGCATCTGAAGAGGGCCTTCGACTTCATCCGCAAGCGCGATCTGTTCGCCCGGCATCAGCATGAAACGCAGACGCTGCTCGACAGCATCGGCGTCGCATTGATCTACGTCTCTGAGGAGGGGAAAGCCCGCCGCTGGAATAAAAGCGCAGAGGCCTTGATGGCGGCCGGCCTGCCTGTGCAGATCGCCGCGGACGGCAAATTCCGGCTCCAATGCGAGAAGTCGATGGCGGTTCTCGAATTCCTGACATCCAGAAATGGGGTGCAGACAACACCGCACACCGCGATCGTCAAGGGCAGCAGCCAGGACAATTATCGCATCACCCTCGTCCGGCTTCGTTCCGATGCATTCACGGAGTTCGTGGAGGGGCCGACCGTGGCGGTGATCGTCGAGCCGACCGTGGCCAGCCCGCTCTATGAGCGGCGAGATTTGCTGATGCAGCTTTATAAACTGACAGCAACGGAAATCCGCATCGCCTCGAGCATTGCATCGGGCCAATCCGCAAGGGAAGTGGCCATAGCCGACGACATCAGCTACGAGACCGTCAGAACGCACCTCAGAAACATCTATGCCAAGCTCGGGATCAATTCGCGGGTCGGGCTTGTGTCGCTGCTGATGCGCTGAATGGAATCAGCCGGCTGGAACAGGCGGGACCCCGTTATTGTGCGCGTTCGCCTCTGAGATGTGGCTGATCTCGACGTTCAATCTTCCGAGTTGACGTAGCCGACGTTGTCATAAAAATTTCATATAGCGCCTATTGCCAGATGCGGGAAAGTAATCCACTATTTCTATCAGGAAACAAGATTTCCTGAAGCAAACGAAAGGAAACTGATTGGATTTATTTCTTCTGACGATCATACTCGTGGCAGGCTACCTGGCATTTGCCCTGACCGCGGGAAGAGCAGGAACAACCGCTCAGACCACCGCAAACACCCGGCGCAGCTCAGGCGATGGCGGAGTTGAGTTCGAGGCCTCCGATGGCGGAGGATGCGACGGCGGTGGAGGTGGCGGGGACGGTGGAGGAGGAGACTAGTTTAAAACGGAAATCGATGGAATGCCCGACCGCCTCCAGGCGGTTTTTTGTTGTCCAGAATTCCGCTCCTTTCCAAGCCGGCAAACAGGCCGAAATGTCAGGCGCGCGCGGCGATCGCAGAACTGATCTGACGCGCGAATAGACGAATCGATCCGACACGCAATCCAATTTCTGGTCGCCGCAGGAAACTCGCGCCCTATCTCAGTCGAGTCGGCGCTGGGGCAAAGGTGTTGGAGACGATCAATATGGTAAAATCTGAGGCTGGAAGCCCGTATATTTATGGGATCGACGCGCTACGATTTGTATGCGCGTTGATGGTGACCGTATTTCATCTTGGATTTGCTTCCTGGGCTTCGCCCTTATATCTCAGACCCTATACAATGCCCGAGATCGAGAACATCGCCCAGCCCGGATGGGTCGGCGTCGAATTGTTCTTCGTCATATCCGGCTTCGTCATCGTCAACTCCGCCGCTTCCGCCAGCGCCATGTCCTTTCTCAAGGGGCGAATTCTGCGGCTCTATCCAGCGGTATGGATCTGCGCGTCGCTGACGCTGATCGTCATCGCGACGCAAGACGTCAACAGGCGCGTTCTCAAGAATTACCTGCGCTCGATCACGCTCTATCCCGGCGGCCCATGGATAGACGGCCAATATTGGACCCTGGCATGCGAAATCTGTTTCTACGCGATCGTTTTCATCATGTGCGCGACCGGGCAAAAGACGAGGATGCCCGCCCTGGCGCTCGGCCTGTCGTTGGCGAGCACCGCGTTCATTGCGCTGCTCTATGCCTTTCCCGATGCAGCCATCCCGGCCATATTCACCGAGACCGCCTGGCGGGCCATTCCCTTCTATTACGGCTGCCAATTCGCCATCGGCATCTACATATGGCTGCTGTCTCAAGGTCGGATGAACCAGCTTTCATGGCTGGGTTTCCTCTGCGCCCTGGCGACGGGGGCTGTTCAGATCTATATGGCGGGCGAGAACACCAGCGACCGCACGCTCGCCGCAGCGGGTCATGCCTTCTCGTCGTTTCCCGCGATCGCAATCTGGGTGGCGGGGCTCGCGTCGATCATCGCAAGCGTCGGCTACAGCAAGCGGATCAGTCGCCTGCCGGGCTCCTTCCTTCAATCGGTCAAGACCCTCGGCGCGATGACCTACCCGCTCTATCTCCTGCACTTCGCGATTGGCGTCCAGCTTCTCGACTGGCTGACAGCTCTGGGAATGGCGCCGCTGTCGGCGCTGGCTTCCGCCGTCGCGATCGTCTGCGCAATGTCGCTTGCCGTCTGCAAGTGGGGAGAGCCGCCGATCCGCCGGGCCCTGCGAGGGTTTCTCGACCGGCTTGGTGAACGGACCGGTTTTCAGGCAAAGCAGTCTCGCGTTTAGGTGCAGTTGAGGAGAGGGAGTAGGCTGGAGGCACAGTGACGGCCGATTTCCCCGTCTCGCTTCTTGCCTTGAAGTTTACCCCACTCTCCGTCCTGCTCGGGCTTGACCCGAGCATCCATCTGGCCTCTCGCAGCACGGGGAATGGATTCCAGGCTCAAGGCCTGGAATGACGGAGGTTGAGGAGAGTGATCGGCAGGGGACGCCATGATACTCTATTCCGCTCAGGCTCTTGCCGCTGCGCTCACTCTACCTTGCTCCTGTACAGGGGCTGACGCGCGCATCCACGTGACTTCCTTCAACGCACAATGGCCGCCTTCGCGCGGAAGGCGGCCATCGTCGGTATGCTCGGCAAGTATCGGCCGTTACGCGCTCAAGCGCGCGCCGGCAGCAAGGGATAACCGGCCATGACGGCGCGGCCGAGGAGGGCGGCGACGACAGCCTTGATCACGTCCCCCGGGATGAAGGCCATCGAGCCAACGAAGGCTTTCGTGAAGCCCAGGCCTGCGGCGGTCGCGAGATAGGCGATGCCGAAGGCGTAGAGCACGACGATCCCGCCAATCATGGCGGCGAGGAAAAAGCTCACCGTCTGCACCAGGCCGGATTGGCCGTGGTTGACGAGGCGCTCGCTGAGATAGCCGGTGACGAACGCGCCAAAGATCCAGCCGATCAGGAAGCCGGCCGTCGGTGACGCGAAGATCGCGAGACCGCCGCGGCCGCCCGAAAGCACCGGCAGGCCGATCGCGACGAGCGCCAGCACGATCAGCACGGCGATCGCGCCGCGCCGGGCGCCGAGCACGACGCCGGCCATCATGACGCCGAGCGACTGGGCGGTGATCGGTACCGGAATGAAGCCGAGCGATATCGGCGGTAGCAGGCCGAGCGCCACGATGATCGCGGCAAAGAGGGCGGTAAGGACGAGGTCGCGGGTGCTCATCATGAACTCCGTATTAAAAAATCGTTAACTCCCATGCCGCCGAATCCGGCGCGCGTCAATCGCCGCGGCGACATTATCCGCATCCCTGAGCGTCAGAATGATTAGCGGCGCAAGCAGGCTCGTCGGCCGGACCTTCAGGCCGCGTGCCCGGTGCGCCTCGCGGATCGCCTGGTAACGGTTGATGATGTCAGGCACGAAGCGCAGCACCAGCCCGAGAGCGAGACCGACATCGTCGGCCTGAACCCGGCCGGTGCGTTCGAGCGGGCGGGCCAGCGCCGTCACCTCGTCGATGAATTCGGTAATGGTCGTCGTCGCCGTCACGCTGGCGGCGAGAAGCATCAGCGCCGTCAGCCGCAGCACGGGCACCAGCGCCGCCTGCCAGGGGCTGAAGATGAGGTTGAAGAGGGCGACGACCGCAATCGTCAGGAAGATCGGCCGCAGCCTTCGCAACGCCTCGCCGATCGGCAGGCCGACCGTGCCGTAGAGGACCGCCGTCAGCAGTACGGCGCCCGAGAGCAAAAGCAGATTGTGGCTGATGAACAGCAGGATGGCGAAGGCCGTCAGTGACAGAAGCTTTGCCCGCGGCGAAAGCCGATGCATCCGGCTGTTGCCTTCGACGTAGAGCGATTGCATCAGGCGGCGATCTCCCTGTAGCGGGCGATGGCTTCGGTCGCCGGTGCGTCGGCGGCGAGCCGCCCTTCATGGAACAGCAGCACCCGTTCGAAGCCGGCGATCAGATCGAGGTCATGCGTGATGACGATGGCGCTTTCCGGCAGTCCGGCGATAATCCTCTCGACCAGCGCCCGGTTCTTCAGATCGAGCTGATTGGTCGGCTCGTCGAGGATGAGAATGCCGGGGCCGGTCGCCAGCACCGAGCAGAGCGCGGCCACCTGTAATTCGCCGCCGGAAAGCTCGTGCGCGCGGCGATCGGCCAGCGCTTCGGCGCCGAAGCGGGCCAGCACGCCCTCGACCCTTGCCTCGATCTCCGCCTTGCTGAAACCGCGCCGCTTCAGCCCGAAAGCTATGTCGTCCTTGACGATCGGCAGGATGATCTGGTTCTGCGGCGACTGGAAGATGAAGCCGACATCGGCGACAACAGCCTTCTCGTCGGCCGTGTCGCGGCCATTGACCATGACGCGGCCGATGGTCGGCTTGGTCAGCCCATTGATCAGCCGCGCAAAGGTTGTCTTGCCCGAACCGTTCAGCCCGATGACGCCGATGCGTTTGCCGCTGATGCCGAGCGTCAGCGGCTCCAGCGCCACCCGCGCCCCGAAACTGACACCGGCACTTTCGAATTGTATGTCCAAATCAACTCCCTTGCATTCCCACCGGAGGATATTGCCGACACCGGCCCCTCATCCGGCTGCCGCCACCTTCTCCCCGTCTTGACGGGTGGAAGGGACATGCCGCGAGCTCTCAGTTCCCATATGCCTATCGTATGGCACGACCCTCTCTCCGCGAGCGGGGAGAGGGCTAGGGTGAGGGGCAGCCGCTGGCGCCAACCTGATAGCAGTGCTTCTACAAAGACCAAATCTCGCTGTCGATATCGGGTGGCTAGGAAGATTTTCCGGATTATGATGCCGCCATGACGAATCTGCTTTCCAATTCCGACGCCCGCCGCGTCTTCCTTGCCAAGCAGGGCCTCAGCGCCCCACCGAACCGCGCCTTGACCAGGGCCGGCCTGCTGCAGCTCATCCAGGATCTCGGCTTCGTCCAGGTGGACAGCATCCAGACGGTGGAGCGGGCGCATCATCAGATCCTGTTTTCCCGCAACCAGACCTATCGGCGCGAGCATCTGAAGGCGCTGCTGGAGAAGGAACGCGCGCTGTTCGAGCACTGGACGCACGATGCCTCGATACTGCCGAGCGCCTTCTTCGTCTATTGGAAACACAAGTTCCGCCACCAGGAGAAGGTCTTGATCGAGCGCTGGCGAAAGTGGCGCGGCGAGGGTTTTGAGGCTGCCTTCGAGGAGACCTATGAGCGGGTGCGGCGCGATGGCGCGATGTTGGCGCGCGACGTCAAGGCCGATGGCCACGTTTCCGGCGGCTGGTGGAACTGGCATCCCAACAAGACGGCGCTCGAATATTTCTGGCACACCGGCAAGCTCGCCATCGCCGGCCGCTCGAATTTCCAGAAGATCTATGATCTCACCGAACGCGTCATCCCCGCCGAATTTCGCGAGCCGGAGGTGAGCCGCGAAGACTTCATCGACTGGGCCTGCCGCAGCGCGCTTGCCCGGCTTGGTTTTGCCACCCACGGCGAGATCGCAGCCTTCTGGAACCTGGTCTCCCCCGACGAGGCCAAGGCCTGGGTATCCGCCCATCGCGACGAGCTGGCCGAAGTGCTGGTCGAACCGGCGCTGGACGGCAAGCCGCGGCCGTCCTGGGCGTTTGCCGATTTCCTCTCGACGCTCGACAGCCATCCCAGTGCTCCGCCCCGCATCCGCGTCCTCAGCCCCTTCGACCCGATGATCCGCGACCGCAACCGCACCGAACGCTTGTTTGGCTTCTTCTACCGCATCGAGGTCTTCGTGCCCGAGCCGAAGCGCGAATATGGCTATTACGTCTTCCCGCTGCTCGAAGGCGACCGGCTGATCGGCCGTATCGACATGAAGGCGGACCGGAAGAAATCGACGCTCGATGTCAGGCGGATGTGGCTGGAACCGGGCGTGAAGGCTTCGGCCGGGCGCTTGGAGCGGCTGCATGCGGAGTTGGACCGGGTGGCGCGGTTTGCCGGGGTGGAGAAGGTCGTGCTTTTGGAGGGGTGGAGGGGGTAATCCCTTCGCCGCAGACGCGGATGTTGCCCCTCACCCTAACCCTCTCCCCGTAAAAACGGGGCGAGGGGACGTGCCATACGCGAGGTCGGCGGGCACCGAGAGGTCGCGGCTTGTCCCTTCTCCCCGCAGGCGGGGAGAAGGTGCCGGCAGGCGGATGAGGGGCGGCCAAGACGGCATCTTTCCAGAAGAGGGAAAATCGCCTCAGCAGATCTCCGTCTTGCTGATCTTGATGCCGAAACCTTCGAGGCCGACATAGTGGCGCTCACGGCTGGTGAGCAGCTTGATCGAGCTGACCCCGAGGTCCTTGAGGATTTGGGCGCCGAGGCCGATTTCCAGCCATTCGCTGTCGCGCGTCTGCGCTTCGGCATGGGCTTCGCGGCCCTGGTTGCGGGCCTTGCGGCCATTGTCGTAATGGCCGACGCCGACGGAGCCCTCGCGCAGATAGACGATGACGCCGCGGCCTTCCTCGGCAATCTTCTGCATGTAGAAATCGACCGGGCTGTTCTTGCCGAAGAGATCCTCGGCGACATTTTCCGGATGCAGGCGCACAGGAATGTCGACGCCGTCGCGGATGTCGCCGAAGACGACGGCGAGATGCTGCATCGGATCCCAGGGCAGGGCATAGGTATGGGCCCTGGCCTTCCCGAACGGCGTTTCGATATCGAAGCTCGCGCCATGTTCGATCAGCGTCTCCTTGCGCTGGCGATAGGCGATGAGATCGGCGACGGAGACGAGCTTCAGCCCGTGCTTTTCGGCGAATTCGACCACCTGCGGACCGCGGGTGACGGTGCCGTCGTCATTGACCAGTTCGGAGATGACGCCGATCGGCGGCAGGCCGGCGAGCCGGCAGAGGTCGACGGCCGCTTCCGTATGACCCGAGCGCATCAGCACGCCGCCTTCGCGTGAAACCAGCGGGAAGATATGACCGGGACGGACGAAATCGGCGGCCCCGACATTCGGATTGGCGAGGTTGCGCACCGTCAGCGTCCGGTCGTCGGCCGAAATGCCCGTCGTCGTGCCGTGCTTGAAGTCGACCGAGACGGTGAAGGCCGTCGTATGGGCGGAATCGTTCTCGGCCACCATGGCGTTAAGGTTGAGGCGCTTGGCTTCTTCCTTCGGCATAGGCGCGCAGACGATGCCAGAGGTGTGGCGCACGATGAAGGCCATCTTTTCCGGTGTGGTGTGCACGGCGGCAACGATCAGGTCGCCCTCGTTCTCGCGGTCATTGTCGTCCATGACGACGACGATTTCGCCGGCCTCGAAGGCCCTGATGGCGTCGACGACGCGCTTCTGGTCGTAAGACATGGGACGCTCCTATTTCAGACGGCCGGTCTGGCCGCGGTCGCGAAGATAATGATCGGCAATGGCGCAGGCGACCATCGCCTCGCCGATCGGCACGGCGCGGATGCCGACGCAGGGGTCGTGCCGGCCCTTGGTACGCACGTCGACATTCTTGCCATCGGCATCGATCGACTGGCGTTCGGTCAGGATCGAGGAGGTTGGCTTGACGGCGAAACGCGCGACGATCGGCTGTCCGGTCGAGATCCCGCCCAGAATACCGCCGGCATTGTTGGAAAGGAAGATCGGCGTGCCGTCATTGCCCATGCGCATCTCGTCGGCATTGTCTTCGCCTGAGGTTTCGGCGGCGGCAAAACCATTGCCGATCTCGACGCCCTTGACGGCGTTGATCGACATCAGCAGCGAGGCGATGTCCTGGTCGAGCTTGGAATAGATCGGCGCGCCGAGGCCGGCCGGCACGCCTTCGGCGATCACCTCGATAACAGCACCGATCGACGAGCCGGCCTTGCGGATGCCGTCGAGATATTCCTCCCAGACCGGCACGATCGCCGCATCCGGCGAGAAGAAAGGGTTCTGCCCGACCTGGTCCCAGTCCCAGTGGCTGCGGTCGATCTTGTGCTTGCCGATCTGCACCAGTGCGCCGCGCACCGTAACACCCGGCACGACGAGGCGGGCGATGCCGCCGGCCGCAACCCGGGCTGCGGTCTCGCGCGCCGAGGAGCGGCCGCCGCCGCGATAGTCGCGAATGCCGTATTTGAGGTCATAGGTATAGTCGGCATGGCCGGGACGGTATTGCCGGGCGATCTCGCCATAATCCTTCGAGCGCTGGTCGGTGTTTTCGATCAGCATGGAGATCGGTGTGCCGGTGGTCGTCATCGTCTCGCCGTCGGCATCGAGCATGACGCCGGACAGCACCTTCACCAGATCGTCCTCGCGCCGCTGTGTCACGAAGCGGGATTGTCCAGGTTTGCGCTTGTCGAGCCAGACCTGCAGCTCGGCAAGCGTAAAGCGCAGGCCCGGAGGGCAGCCGTCGACGACGCAGCCGAGCGCCGGACCATGGCTTTCGCCCCAGGTGGTTACGCGGAAGAGGTGACCGAATGTATTGTGCGACATGTGTTCCCACGGAGGCGCCAGGGCCGGTCGCCGCCCGGCCGCGCCATTGCTTGAAAAGGCGCGACACTCATAGGCCAAAAAACCGCCGAGGCAAAAGCCTTTCTTTGCGTCAAACCGCCAGCTGCCGAAATCCTGTTTCCGACTTTTACAACGGGATGGCCGTCACGAAGCGAGCCGCCATCCGGTTCCGGCAGCCTCAGCGGCGAAATCGTCGAAGGAGAGCGCCGGCGAGAAGGCGTAGCCCTGCAGCATGTCGCAGCCGAGATCGCGCAACAAAGCGGCATGCGCCGCCGTCTCCACACCTTCGGCCACCGTCTCGACGCCAAGCGAGCGGGCGATGTCGATAATAGAGCGAACCAGCGCCCGCTCCTGCGAAGCGCCGACGATCGGCTGCACCAGCTGGCGGTCGATCTTCAGCCGCTTCGGCTTCAGCTTCAGCAGACTGACGATCGAGGTATGGCCGGTGCCGAAATCGTCGATCTCGATATCGATGCCGAGTGCCTTGATGCGTTCGAGATTGTACGAGACGACGTCTTCGCTCTCGTCGAGGAAGATCGATTCCACCAGTTCGAAGGAGATCTCCCCGGGACGAATATCGAGGTCGGCGAGCGATTCCAGGAGGCTGCCGTCATGCAGCCGCCGGGCCGAAACATTGACCGAGACCTTGGGGACGGTGATGCCCAGGGCTTTCAAGCGCATCTTGTCGCGCAGCGCCGTTTCCAGCACGATCCGGTCGAGCGTCTGAACGACATTGATCTCGTCGGCGATGCGCAGGAACTTGTCGGGCGCGAGCCACCCCTTGGAAGGATGCTTCCAGCGCACCAGCGCCTCCACGCCGGTCAGTTCCATCGTCCGTGCCGAGAATTGCGGCTGATACCAGGCGGTGAATTCGCCGTTGTCGATGCCGGCGAGGATTTCGTCGGCCGTGCGCTTGGTGTTGATGATATCGGCCTGAAGATCATGGCTGAAGAATTCGTAGCGATTGCGGCCCGTGCTCTTTGCGCGGTAGAGCGCGATGTCGGCATTGATCAGAACCTTGCGCGCATCGACATGGATGCCGTTGGCGAGCGCCACGCCGATCGACACGCCGCAGCGGCAGGAAAAGCCTTGGAAATCGATCGGCTGGCGCATCTCCTCGATGATCCGCCTCGAAAGCTCCGCCATCTCGCTGTCGCCGACGTCAAGCGCTAGGATGACGAATTCGTCGCCGCCGATGCGCGCCACGAGATCGCTGCCGCGGACATTCCTGGCGAGCACTTTCGAGGCATGCACCAGCATCGCATCGCCGGCGGCATGACCGAGCGTGTCGTTGATCTCCTTGAAGCGGTCAAGGTCGATGTGAAGGATTGCGAATCTCTGCCGCTGCCGGCGCCCGACACGGCTCAGGTTTTCGAGGGCGATGTCGAGCTTACGGCGGTTGGCGAGCGCGGTCAGCGGATCGTGCAGCGAATTGTGCTCGATCCTGCCCTTGGCAAGTTCGAGCTCGATATTCTTGGCGACAGCCTCGTCCTTGGCCGCCTTCAGCCGGATCGTCATCAGCATGTCTTCGGTGGCATCGAAGGCGATGCCCATGATCTTCATATCGCCGGCGGCCGTCTGGTAGACCTTGCCGACCGAGCGCAGATAGCGCACCGAGCCGTCACTGGCGAGCACACGGCAAACGAGGGTGTGCGTATCGCCGCTTCGTTTGAAGTGGCGCGCGCTTTCGAGCGCCAGCCCGCGATCCTCGGGGTGGATGCAGGAAAGCCATGTTTCCTCGGGCATGAAGGCGTGTCGCGGGGCAAGCCCGTAGAGTTCGTGCATCCGCTCGTTCCAGATCGAGCCGCCCCGATCGGGCCGCGCCTCCCATATCCCGCACTGATAGGAATTGAGCGCAAGGTCGAGCCGGCTCGAAAGTTCGGCGAGCTGGCCCTCGCGGCTCGAAAGCTCTTCAAGCGCCAGCTCGAGCTCGGCATTCTTGACCTCGCTGACATCCCTGGCCTTGCGCAGCGCGTCGGTGGCTTCCGCGTCGGCGGTCACGTCCCAGACGATGCCGATCGTCTTGGCGGCGCCGCCGGCATCCCGGTAGAGGGCGCCGACCGAGCGCAGATGCCGCGTGCCGCCGTCGGCAAGCATGACACGGTACTGCGCCGTGCAGGCGACACCCGCAATGCTGCAGCTGAAGAAATGCACCTCGGCGATCTCGCGGTCCGGCGGCACGATCGCCGCCAGCCATTCGTCGAGCGGACGGCTTCCTTCCTCCGCCGGCTTGCCGTGCAGGGCAGCGGCGCATGCGTCCCAAAGCAGGCTGCTCGAATGATCCTGCAGCTCCCAGATGCCGATATTGGAGGATTCGTGCGCCAGGTTCAGCCGCTGCGACAGTTCCATCAGCTTCGTTTCGCGCATCTCCAGCTCGGCAATGTTGCGGTTGCGTTCGCCGAGCAGCAGCGTGGCGAGGAAGATCGGGACGATGATGATGCAGCCGGCGGCAACGACGATCAGCCGCAGCTCCGTGCGGTTTTCCGGTATCGCATTCCAGCCGCCTTCGGGGATGGCGGCAAGCTCCCATTTGCCGCCTGCAAAGCTGATCTCGCGGCGGATCGGATCCTTGTCGTCGATACCGGCCGGACCGAAGAACGGCGCCGAAGGACCGGCCCTGCCGGCCGTTGCGCCGATATCGCGCACCGTGATCCAGAGATGGTCGAGATTGGGATAGCGCTCCTGGTTTTCGCGGTCGCGCGCCGGCATCAGCCCGGTCGCCTCGTAAAAGATCTTCCGGTCGATGGCGACCTCCACGGCGCCCCAGAGGCGCCGCTGGCCGTGCTCCTTGACGAAAACTGGAAAGAAGATGGCGAAGGCGGCCCGGCCGTCAGCGCTGATCGGGCCGTAGAAGCGCGCCGTCAGGTAACTGGCCGCGCCGGTCGTCCCCTGGCGCGAGAAGAGGCCTTCGCGCACATCGCGGCCGATCCGTCCGCCGCCCGGGGGCTGCGGATAGGTGTCGCTGACGATGAAATCTGGCGCCAGGGCGATATGGATGAAAGCCGGGTTTTGGATCAGCAGCCACCTGATCTGGCGCTCCGTCTCCTCCCGGCTTGCGGCGTTGCTGACGGAAGTCAGGTTCGCCAGATCGCGGACCATGGTGAGACTCATGTTGATCTCGGCCTTCACCCTGGCGCGCAGCAGGTTCGTTTCGTTTTCGGTGCGGATATGAAGTTCGCGCATATGCGCGGCAGTATTGGCCCGATCGAGCGCGACGCCGACCATGATGACAACAAGGGCGACAAACGAAGAAACCAGAAAGGAGACGCGGGTATTCTTCAAAACGCGCCGCAACTACTTGCTGTCGCCGAGCTTGGATGGCAAAATCAGACCCCCATATTCGCGGCAACTTTAGGAGGCAGGCGTTAATTTACGATTGCCTGTTCTCGATGCTGGAAGATCCGGGTCGGGGAGGGGCATGGTTAACGCGGCGTCTTGATTGTATTTAAAATCCTATTCATCAATTGGGCGGGAAAAGCCATTCTTACGGGCAATTTTCGCCATATTCAGGAGCTTATCTGTGGCCAGTGTTCTCGTGCAGCGTTTCAAGAGGATTGTTGCCATGCGTTTCGTCGTCGCCACGCTTTTGGCCACAGCAAGTTTCCTGTCGCCGATGAGCGGTTTTGCCGAGAGCGCCGATGTCGAGGCAACGATCAAGAAGGTCGACACGGCCAATCTCGTGCTGACGCTCGACGACGGCAAGACCTATCAGGCACCCGAGGAATTCAATTTCGACGGCCTCGAAGCCGGCGTGAAGGTCATCGTCTTCTATACCGAGGTCGACGGCAAACGCGTTATCAACGATCTCGACATCGTCAAGTAGGCGGCGATTAGCTGCCCCTCACCCTAAGCCCGACCGGGGTCGAGCCACTCGTCTCGACCCGTCCTTCGGACCCCCGTAAAAACGGGGCGAGGGGACGTGCCCCACGAGAGCTTTGCGGGGAACGGAGAGTTCGCGGCTTGTCCCTTCTACCCGCAGGCGGGGAGAAGGTGGCGGCAGCCGGATGAGGGGCAGGTCTCCGCAATCTCCCTCCGCCAGATCGTTCGCATTCCCAATCCGATTTAACTGAGCGGCGGATGATGCCTATAGCCAAACGATCGCCCGCTCGCTCGTATCGATCCTGACGATCCGGTCCTGTGGAATGCCGCCTTCCGCGGCGCTGCTTTTCGGCAGCTCTGCAATCGCCTGGAACAGCGTGCGGATGACGCCGCCATGGGTGACGCAGACGGTTGGACGATCGACGGAGCGCAGCCATGCGCCGGTGCGCCAGGAGAGGATTTCGTAGCTTTCGGCATCGTCGCCAGGCGGGATGAAGTCCCATTTCGAGGCATTGCGCTCGGCCACCCGCTCGGCCTGTGTCGCCCTCAGTTCCTTGAGCGTCGAGCCCTCCCAGTCGCCGAAGGAAATCTCCACCAGCCTCGGATCGGTGCGATAGGCAAGCGGCGGCAGGCCCATGGCGGCGCGCATGATTTCCATCGTTGCGCGCGTGCGCCCGAGCGGGCTCGCGACGAAATCGAATTCGCCGACCGTCTCGCCGAGAATCTCGGCCAGCGCGATGCCGTTCTGCCGGGCCTGTTCCAGGCCCGTGGCATTCATCGGGACGTCTTTTTGGCCCTGCAGGCGGCGCTCGGCATTCCAGTCGGTCTGACCGTGTCTGATCACGTAGATGAGCACGGTCTCGGCTCCGGAGCTGATTAGTCCTTGACGACCGAAATGTCAGGGGCGTCGACCGCCTTCATGCCGATGACATGATAGCCGCTATCGGCATGGTGCACTTCGCCGGTGACCGAACGCGACAGGTCAGACAGGAGATAGAGGCCGACATCGCCGACTTCCTCGATGGTAACAGTGCGGCGCAGCGGGGCGTTATATTCGTTCCACTTCAGAATATAGCGGAAATCGCCGATGCCGGAGGCGGCGAGCGTCTTGATCGGTCCAGCCGAAACGGCGTTGACGCGGATGTTCTGCGGCCCGAGGTCGACGGCGAGATATTTGACGCTCGCTTCGAGGGCGGCCTTGGCGACGCCCATGACGTTATAGTTCGGCATCACCTTCTCGGCGCCGTAATAGGTCAGCGTCAGCATCGAGCCGCCTTCCGTCATCAGCTTCTCGGCGCGGCGTGCAACCGAGGTGAAGGAATAGACGGAGATCTGCATCGTCTTGTTGAAATTGTCGGGCGAGGTATCGATATAGCGGCCCGTCAGTTCGTCCTTGTCGGAGAAGCCGATCGCATGCACGAGGAAATCGATCTTGCCCCAGAGCTTTTTGACATTTTCGAAGACCGCGTCGATGGTGGCTTCGTCGGCGACGTCGCAGTGGCCGACGAGCGTCGCGTCGATTTCAGCGGCGAGCGGCTCGACGCGCTTCTTCAGCGCATCGCCCTGATAGGTGAGCGCAACTTCTCCGCCCTGCGCATGAATGGCCTTGGCAATACCCCACGCAATCGAACGATTGTTGGCGACACCCATGATGACGCCGCGTTTGCCTGCCATGAGGCCGGATGCTTGAGCCATATTTTGCTCCCTAGGATTCTGATCGATCCTGCCTATGGCATAGGCCGTTAATCGGTTCAAGCTTGGCCTGGATCATCAACTGTTAGGGATCGTAACAAAGGGTGCGAATGTCATAAAAATTTCACAGGAACAGGCCTTCGCGCATGCTCCGCATGAGATCGGTGATCTTGTCGTCGGGTTTTTCCCACAGGATGATGCGCAATTCGACGACGAGATCGCCCCTGCTGCCGTCTTCCCGCGGCAATCCCTCGCCGGCAATCGCGATCGTCTTGTCCGAGCCCGACCATGCGGGAACGGTGATGTCCAAGGGCCCGGATGGACCGTCAATGCGTGCCTCGGTGCCGAGAACGGCGTTTTCGATGCTGATCGGCAGCACGGCGTGCAGGTCGAAACCATCGACGGTGAAGCGCGGATCGGGGGCGATGCGGATGTTGACGACGGCATCGCCGCGCTGCATGCCCGGCAGCTTGAAGCCTTGTCCCTTGAGCCTGATCTCGTGACCATCGGTCGTGCCGCCCGGCAGCGCGAAGCCGATTTCGCGGCCCTCCGGCAGCGACGCGGTGACCCAGCCGCTCTTCAGCACCTCGTCGATCGTCACCGTCGCCGTCGTCACCTCGTCCGGCGCTTTTTCCAGGCCGGTATCCTTGGCGCCGGTGAAACGTCGCACCAGCGATGTCAGGATGCTGAGCGGCAGCGACAGGTTGGCGCCGGCATTATTTGAGGTCTCGCCGGGCTCCTCGCTGGTCTCGGCGGTCTCGCCATCCCCGCGCTTGCCCGCTTCGGCCTGTGTCTGGCCCTGTGCCTGCTGAGAATGTGTCTGCTGAGAATGCGTCTGCTGGCTGTGGGCCTGCTGCGCGCGGCCCTGCGCCTGGCCGCCCGCCGCAGCGCGCGCCTGCGCGCCGAAAATGCGTTCGACCATCTCCTCGGCGCCTTCACTGGCGTCGGTCTGTTGTCTCGAGCCATCGCCCGCGGCCTTCTGAGCGGCCCGGGCAAGCTCTTCCATCACCCGCTCGGCATTGGCCTGCGCCGCCTTGGCGCGGGCCGCAGCCTCGCGCGCGGCCTGACGCTGCTGCATGATCGTCTGTTCCTGCTTCTTGGCTTCCGCCATCCGCACGGCATTGTCGAACAGGCTGCGCTTGCGCGGGTCTCTCAGTGTCTCATAGGCGCGGCCGATCTCGGCGAAGCGGGCCGTCGCCGTCGGATCGTCCTGATTGTGGTCGGGATGCGCTGCCTTGGCCATGTTGCGCCAGGCCGCCTTGATCTCGTCCGCCGCCGCGTCGCGCTTGACGCCCAGAATTTTGTAAGGATCGCGCATGTCAAAACCGCCGGTGTTGCGATGCGGGCGCCTGTCCTTGCCCGGCATCCCCGCCCAATATCAAAGTCCAATATCAACACGTGAGGCGCCACCGGCCGCAAAGGCGCGGAGAGCCACTCTCAAAGCCGATCGTGCGGCCGAGTTGCTAATCACTTCTTATTTCTGTGGAGCGATGGGGAGTGTTTCGCCGCGAATGGTTAGCTCTTTGCTAAGCATCCCGCGTAAGTTGGGCGGCCGTTAACCTGTCGGCGCCCCGAATCGGCCTGCGGGCCAAATTTCCCGCCGGAAATTAACTTTCCCGCCGGAAATTAACTTTCCGGCTGAAAGCTGAGCAGCTGCCAGTTGCCGCCGCCGACGAGGCAGGTCTTGCCGTAGAATTTGGCGATGCCGACATAGGAATGCCGTGTCGTGCGGAATTGCCGGCAGACCTGGCCCGATTCGTTGTTTTCGACGATGGTATCGATGACGCCGGCGCTGCCGGTCGATGCATTTGCCCAGGGCAGCGGCTGGCCTTCGAGCTTGTGCACATCGGCCGAAGTCACGGCATTGCGCACCGTCATCTCATCCGAGAGCGTGTCGGTGCTGGGTGGCGTCTGGGGCACGGTGCCGGTGGCCACCGACCGGTCGACCTTGGCTTCGCTCAAAAAATCCATGCCGCCCGCAAGGCAGCCGGAAAGCGACAGCATTGCGGCGCCGACAACCAGGCAGGCGCTGCTGCGTTGCCGCAGGCCCTTTGTATGGCGATGTGACTTTGCTATGACTTCCACCCTGCATCCTGTCCAGTTATCAAAAGCTGGGCGAGTTTTGAATAATCCGGGGCATTTGAACCAATATGTCGGCAAACGAGTTAACAAGCGGTGACTTTACCGAAAGTGGCGAGCCCTTCAAGCTCTTTGCCGAGTGGCTGAAGGAAGCCGAGGCCTCCGAACCGAACGATCCGAATGCTGTGGCGCTGGCAACGGTCGATGAGGATGGTCTTCCCAATGTCCGCATGGTTCTCCTGAAGGGATTCGACGACGACGGTTTCGTCTTCTACACCAATTTCGAGAGCCGGAAAGGCCGCGAAATCTTGGGACAGAAGAAAGCCGCCATGTGTTTCCACTGGAAAAGCCTGCGCCGTCAGGTGCGGCTGCGCGGGCCGGTCGAGATCGTGAGCGACGCCGAGGCCGACGCCTATTTCAAGACGCGGGCGCGCGGCAGTCGCATCGGCGCCTGGGCCTCGAAACAATCACGCCCGCTCGAAAGCCGTTTCGCGCTCGAGAAGGCGGTGGCCGAATATACCGCCCGGTATGCCCTCGGCGATATCCCGCGACCGGCCTATTGGTCGGGCTTCCGGATCCGGCCGACCTCGATCGAATTCTGGAAAGACCAGAATTTCCGCCTGCACGACCGCATCGAATTCCGCCGCCCGTTGCCGGTCGGGGCGTGGGAAAAGGTGCGGATGTATCCCTAATCCTCTACCTGCCCATCAGCTTCAGCGGAATGCCAGAGGCAAGCGCCGAAACGTAGCGTCGCTTCTGGTAGAAGCCGTTCAGCGACATGCGCGGGAGATAGCCGGTTCTGCCCGCCGCCGGCAGCCCGGGCTGCGTGGTGACGGCGACCGAAAAGCCCAGCCGGCCGGCAATTGCGGCCTCGCGGGTGGTTGCAGCCTGCGGCGTGCCGTAGGGATAGGCGATCGTGGCGGGACGAATGCCGGTCACCGCCTCGACGTAATCGGCCGAAACTTCCATCTCGATTCGCGCTTCGGCCTCCGGCAGGCGAGCAAGGGCGCGATGGCTGATCGTATGGGCGCCAAGTGCGGCGAGCGGATGCCCGGCGAGCCGCTGCAATTGCGCCGGTCCCATCACCAGGTCGCGTACGATATCGGCCGGCTCGATGCCGATTTCCCGCGCCAGAGTGTCGATGGCGGCGACGGCGCGCGCCTCGTCGAAGCGGTGGATATACCAGGCGAAGCGGTCGAAGGCATCCCATTGCTGCCTAGGGCTGGTAAGCGCCAGCCGCTCGCTGCCGTGGCCGAAATCGAAGTGGATTTCGCCCGCCTGACGTAGGAGAACGGCGAGCGTTTCCCACCAGATGCTGTGGGAGCCTTCGGCAAAACCCTTGGTGATGAACACCGTAAATGGCGCCCGATGCCGCTCGAACACCGGCAGCGCATGTTCCATATTGTTGATGTAGCCGTCGTCGAGCGTAAAGGCCGCAAACGGCCTGCCGCCCTCGGGCTCGGCCAACAGCACCGGCACCTCGTCGAGCCGTACGAAGCGATAGCCGTCGCGCGTCAGCCGCTGCAGGGCCGCATCGAGAAAATGCGGGGTGATTTCGAGATGCGCGTTCGGCGCGAAGGCCTCGGCTCGCTGTGGGCGGACGTGATGCAGCGTGAAAATGACGCCGCGCCCGCGCGCCTGCCGCATCAGGCCGGCCACGGCGACCAGCCAGGACGCTTCGAGCCCGGCGCCGATCGCCGCTCTTTTTGCCAGTCGCTTCAAATTCCCCGTCATGCGCCGCCCATTGCCTTTTGCCGCAAACTAGCAACGGCGGCTTAAGCCTTGCTGAATCCCGATTTCGCACAGCTTCTTTCATTTTTTGTTAACCAAGATGACGAAAAGGGTAGAAAAATGGTAGGCGTTGCCGCAAAGTCGCGCCAAACTTGCGGCTTCTGTCACATTACGACACATGGCCGGCCCATCGAGAGCCAGCGCATCAGGGGGAATTCCATGAGAAAGCTTTTGGCGGCTGTTTTGACCGTGACGCTGGCCGTTTCGGCGCCGCTTGCGGCTCTTGCCGGCAGCGCCTCGCTGATCCTCGATGCCCGCACCGGCAAAGTCCTCGCCTCCGAAAACGCCGATACGCTGAACCATCCGGCCTCGCTGACGAAGATGATGACGCTCTATCTCACCTTCGAGGCGCTGAAACGCGGCAAGATCGCCTGGGATACGCCGATCAAAATGTCGAAATACGCGGCCGCCCGGCCACCGACCAAGCTTGGCGTCAAGGCGGGCGGCACCATTACGGTGCGCGAGGCGGTCTATGGCATGATCGTCAAATCCGCCAATGACGCCGCTGCCGCCATGGGCGAAAAGCTTGGCGGCTCGGAGAGCGGCTTTGCCCGGATCATGACGGCCAAGGCTCGCCAGCTCGGCATGAGCCGGACGGTCTTCGCCAATGCCTCGGGCCTGCCGAACAGCAGCCAGGTGACGACGGCACGCGATATGTCGACGCTCGCCGTGGCGCTGATGAAGAATTACCCCAATGAATACCGCCTGTTCTCGATGGCAAGCTTCAATTTCCGCGGCAAGACCGTGCGCGGCCACAACAATCTCATGTACCGCTACCAGGGCATGGACGGCATCAAGACGGGATATACCAATGCCTCCGGCTTCAACCTCGTCAGCGCCGTCAGGGACGGCAACCGCCGCGTCGTCGGCGTCGTGCTCGGTGGCCGCACCGCCCGCAGCCGCGACGCGAAGATGGCCGCGTTGCTCGACCGCTATCTCGGCCGTGCCTCGTCGTCCGGCGGCGCAAAGCTGGTGGCGAGCGTTGGCGCCAGGGAGCCGGTCGAAGTCGCCTCCGCAGCCGACGCTTCCGATGTCCCGGTCCCGCTCAACGCGCCGCGTCCGGACGAAGATCTCGCAGCCAGGAGCCTGGCCTATGCCGATGATGCCGTCGTGCCGATGGAGCGTCCTGTCGCGATGGACGAGATCCTGAACGCCGGCAAGACCGTCAAGGCTTCGGCCGAGAAAACCGACGGAACCTGGCAGATCCAGATTTCGGCGGCGCCGAGCGCCGACGCGGCGCGCGCGCTTCTCGCCCAGGCGCAGTCGGAAGGCGGCGCGCCGCTTGTTTCCGCCTCACCCCATACCGAAGCGGTCGGGGAGGGCGCCAATAGGATCTATCGCGCCCGCTTCGTAGGCTTCGCCAGCAGGGACGCCGCCGTTTCGGCCTGTGACGCACTGAAGCAGCGCTCCTATGACTGCATGCTGCTGCCCGATCACGGCTGATCCGCCGCGACACCACTGCGGCAATTCCTCTGGACAAGCAACGGGAATCAGCGTCTCCTCCATAAACAAAAGGAGAACATCCATGTTGCGTCGTCTTGCCGACCAGTTCGAAATCTCATCCTCTGTGCATGTCGCTGCCAACAACATCGAGCGTGACGCCGACTGGTTCCTGTTGAAGCTGCAGGAGGAGATGGGTGAACTCACTCAGGCATGGAACCGCCTGACCGGCCGCGGCCGCGCCAAGGGCCGCTCTCCCGAAGACATGCAGCGCGACCTCGCCGACGAGACCGCCGACGTTCTTGGCCATCTTCTGCTGTTTGCCCGCCACAACGATCTCGATCTTGCTGCTGCGATCGAACGGAAGTGGCTGTTTCGGCCGGCGGGAATGCCGGGCATATGAACCCAGCCCCCATCTGTCAGATCGCGTTGACCCTAGTAGCTTTGGCTTAAAAGCGTCACGAGCCAAAACGAAATTGCCGAAATCATTGCCGCGGCCGGCAGGGTGATAACCCATGCGATCACAATGTTGCCGGCAAGCCCCCATCTGACGGCGGATAAGCGTCTTGCTGCGCCGACACCGATGATGGCGCCGGTGATGGTGTGGGTGGTGGAAACGGGGATGCCGAGCCATGTGGCGCCGAACAGCGTCAAGGCGCCGCCCGTTTCGGCGCAGAAGCCTTGCATCGGGTTCAGCCTGGTGATCTTCGACCCCATCGTATGAACGATGCGCCAGCCGCCGAACAAGGTGCCGAGGGCCATCGCAGCCTGGCACGTAATGACCACCCAGAACGGAACATGAAAGCTGTCGCCGAGATAGCCCTGCGAATAGAGAAGCACGGCAATGATGCCCATCGTCTTTTGTGCGTCATTGCCGCCATGGCCGAGCGAATAGAGCGACGCCGACACGAATTGCAGGAAGCGAAACGATCGGTCGACGGCGAACGGCGTCTGCCGGATGAATGTCCATGTGACCGCCAACACGAGGAGTAAGGCTAGAAGAAACCCGATCATCGGCGACATGACGATTGCGCCGGCGGTCTTGAGGAGACCGCTCCAGACAATCGAGCTCAAGCCTGTTTTGGCAAGGCCCGCGCCGACCAGGCCGCCGACCAGCGCATGGGAGGAACTGGAGGGGATGCCGAAGAGCCAGGTCACGACATTCCAGACGATGGCGCCGATCAAGGCAGCGAAAATCACCTGCGGCGTCACGATCGCCGGATCGATGATGCCGGTGCCGAGCGTCTCCGCCACATGGAGCCCGAAGAACAGGAAGGCGATGAAATTGAAAAATGCCGCCCAGAAGACTGCATATTGCGGCCTCAGAACCCGCGTGGACACGATTGTCGCAATCGAATTGGCCGCATCATGCAGGCCATTGAGAAAATCGAACAACAGGGCGACGCCGATAAGGCCGACGAGGAGCGGAAAAGCGAGAGCAGCATCCATCAGACATTCTCGATCACGATGCCGCTGATCTCGTTGGCGACGTCCTCGAAACGGTCGACCACCTTCTCCAGCTCGCCGTAGATCTCGCTGCCGATCATGTAGGCCATCGGATTATTCGCGCCATGCCGGCGAAACAGATCCTTGAGGCCATGCTCGTGCAGCTCGTCGGAGCGGCCCTCAACGCGGGTCACCTGCTCGACGATAGCCGAAAGGCGAGGTGCATTGGCGTTTATGCGATCGAGCAACGGAATGGCCTCGGCGATGAGATTGGCGGCCTCGACGACAGTCTTGCCCATCTCCCGCATGCCCGGATCGAAGCTGGTCTGCTCGAAGAGCCGTATGGTCTTGACGGTCTTGTGCATCATGTCGATCGCATCATCCATGGATTGGATGAGATCCTTGATGTCCCCCCGATCGAACGGCGTGATGAAGCTTCGCCGGACGGCCTGCATGACTTCACGGGTAATATTGTCGGCCTGATCTTCCAATCGCACGATCGTTTCGCATTGATGCTCAATCTCTGTTCCCGACAGCAGCCTGTCCAGAGCCTGTGCGGCGTCGACGATCGTTCTCGAATGCTGCTCGAAAAGCACGAAGAACCGGTCCTCGCGCGGCATCAACTTTCGAAACCAACCCAGCATGAATACCTCGCG
Organism: Rhizobium aethiopicum; assembly: GCF_900094625.1. Taxonomy (GTDB): domain Bacteria; phylum Pseudomonadota; class Alphaproteobacteria; order Rhizobiales; family Rhizobiaceae; genus Rhizobium; species Rhizobium aethiopicum. The sequence goes on from NZ_FMAJ01000008.1 coordinate 202,623, forward strand.
ATGTTTGATCTGCGCCATTGACGACAAAGGCAGACCTTGTCCGTTGCAAGCGTCCTAAACCCTATCCCCTTGAAGAGATAGGGGCGAATTTGGGTTTATGACAGATTTGTGACAATCTCCTTTGGAAGGGACAGCAGCTTGTGGATGGTTGCCGGGCCACCGGCCACCTGCTTGATTCGTCCTTCGACGCAAGCCCCACGCTTGTCATCCAACAATCGATTTGTCGCTCAGGAGATCAACATGGCTTTCGGCACCGATGATGGCCGATCCGGCTCGGCTGAGGTGCATGCCGAAGAAAGCTAGGTCCTATCTCGGCCGGCTCGCAAGCGCGTCCGAGCAGTTGTTTCGCGGCGAGGGGATCGAGCAGTTTGCGGCGATCTGCTACCGAAAGGCCGGCGACAACGCAGTCGAGGTGCTGCTGGTCACATCGCGCGACAGTGGCCGCTGGATCATTCCCAAAGGCTGGCCTATCGGCAAGCTCGCACCCCATCAGGTGGCGGAACGCGAGGCTTGGGAGGAGGCCGGCGTGAAGGGTAAGGCGAAGAAGCGCCCCTTTGGCTTCTACACCTATATAAAGACGCGGGCCGACGGTGAACGCGTTCCCTCGGTCGTTCAGGTTCATCTCTTGAAAGCCGGAAAAATCGAAGAGAAGTTTCCAGAGGAAAAACAGCGAAACAGCCTGTGGCTCCCCCCGCTCGAAGCCGCTGTTCTCGTGCGCGAGCCCGAGCTGAAAGGCTTGTTGAGGAGGGTCGCAAAAACCGTAGTGAAGCCCCCGAAAGCCTGATACCGAACTCCGCCGACCGCTTTCTGGGAACGACACGGTTCTCGTCGTCAGCCGACCTTATACCGGTAGAACTTGCTGTCCACCGCCATCAGCGGGAAGGAGCGGGGCAGGGCGCTCTTGGCAATCTCGGTAAAACCGTTCTTCTCGTAGAAGCGATGGGCGGCGACGAATTTGTCGGTCGTGCCGAGGAAGATATCGGCGAGGCCGACAGCCCTGGCATGGGCGAACATGCGCTCGAGAAGCCGCGCCGCCACGCCATGCTCGCGGCCGCGAACCTCGGCGGCGACGAACATCTTGCGCAGCGCCGCCTGGTTGTTGCCCATATCCTTCAGCCCGAGCGTGCCGACAATGGCGCCGTCCTTGACGGCGACCCAGAACTGACCTTTGCCGGATTGACAGAAGTCCGGGATGACCCGGAGATCCGGCTGCGCATCGGCAGTGATGTCGATGCCGAACTCCTCGCGCTGGATCGGCAGGATCACCGACAATACGTCATCGGCGTCGCCAGCGGCAAAAGGTCTGATCTCGATCTCCGCCATCCGCTCCTCCGCCTCAGGTCTGCGTGCCGCCGACGGTGATCTGATCCATGCGCAGATGCGGCTGGCCGACGCCGACCGGCACCCATTGGCCTGCCTTGCCGCAATTGCCGATGCCGGTATCGAGCTTCATGTCGTTGCCGATCATCGACACCCGCTTCATCGCATCCGGCCCGTTGCCGATCAGCATGGCGCCCTTGATCGGCGCGCCGAGCTTGCCGTTCTCGATCAGATAGGCCTCGGTGCAGCCGAAGACGAACTTGCCCGAAGTGATATCGACCTGGCCGCCGCCGAACGAGACGGCATAGATGCCCTTTTTCACCGAGGCGATAATCTCTTCCGGCGTCTTGTCGCCGCCGAGCATATAGGTGTTGGTCATGCGCGGCATCGGCACATGGGCATAACCCTGGCGGCGGCCGTTGCCGGTGGGGGCCATCCCCATCAGCCGGGCATTTTGCCGATCCTGCATATAGCCGACGAGCTTGCCGTTCTCGATCAGCACATTGTAGCCGGACGGCGTGCCCTCATCGTCGATGGTGATCGAGCCGCGGCGGTTGTCGATCGTGCCGTCGTCGACGACGGTGACACCGGGGGCGGCGACCATTTGGCCGAGAAGGCCTGAAAAGGCCGACGTCTTCTTGCGGTTGAAATCGCCTTCCAGCCCGTGACCGACCGCCTCGTGCAGCATCACGCCCGGCCAGCCGGAACCGAGAACGACGTCCATCGTGCCCGCCGGCGCGTCGATCGCTTCCAGATTGACGAGCGCCTGGCGCAGCGCCTCGTCGGCGCCGTATTGCCAGCTGCCCTCGGCAATGAAATCGCCGAAGCCGATGCGCCCGCCGCTGCCATAGGAGCCGCTCTCCTGTCGCTCGCCTTCGCCGACCACGACCGAGATGTTGATGCGGGTCATCGGCCGGATGTCGCGGACGCGATGGCCATCGGCGCGCAGGATGTCGACCACCTGCCAGCTTGCCGCGACCGAGGCCGTCACCTGCCGCACCTTGTCGTTCTTGCCCCTGAGATAGGCGTCGATATCCTGCAGGACCTTGACCTTCTCCTCAAAGCTCGGCTGGCCGATGGGATTCTGGTCGCCGTAGAACTTCTTGTTGGTGCCTTGGGGAGCTGCGGCATAGGTGCCGGAATACCCGCGCGTCACCGCGCCGACCGCACCGGCCGCCCGCTTCAGCGCCGCCACCGAAAGATCGCCGGCATGGGCGTAACCCACCGCTTCGCCGGCAACGGCGCGCAGGCCGAAACCCTGTTCCGTATTGAAGCTGCCGCCCTTCAACCGGCCATTGTCGAAGGTCAGCGCTTCCGCCTGCGCATGTTCGATATAGAGCTCGCCGTCATCGGCGCCGGACAAGGCCTCGGCGACAAGGCCGCGCATCGTGGCTTCGTCGGCATCGAAAAGCGTCAGGAGATCGGTGGTCATGGTTTGGCTCCAATGGCATGCGTTCGGGAATGCGCTTATTCCCTAGATAGGGCTCGATACAACAAGGAGTGAAGCCCCAAGGGCGAATATTCTTTGTCGGGTCGATGATCTCGGCAGGTGGGATGTGTCTCGAAAGCGATGCAGGCGTCGATCGCTGCGCGACGCGGGCGGCCCTAGCGATGGGTCACCATCAGACGCCGATTTGGCGTGTACCCACCCGGCGGGTGGGTCGTCGAGCGAATTTTCTGTCGTTAATGCGCGACTTGGGAAGCTGCCGACATCAAGTCCTGGGAATTCGGTCCCTTGAATGTTTGTAGCCCGGGCTCCAGAGCTTCAGTGAAGCTCCAGCGCACGATACCCTCCCGGTCGATCAGGAATTGACCGACAAGCTGCCCATGGTCGGCGGTCATCATCTGCTGATCGGCTTCCGTCATTTGATATCCTTCCTTCTCATTGAGAAATTCGTCCATTGCCCTCACGCCCATGGGCTCGGGCAACTCGCCCGGAAGATCGATCCGTATCGCCATGAGCGTGTCGATCCCGACCTCGCGTAAGCCGAAGGCCTGGTGCGAAGCTCGTACCGGATCGGACGCAGCAAGAAGATCGGGTATCGGATGGTAGCGGAAATAGAGCCGCGCCCGTTCGACCGGGGTGTTTACCACCGCCAGGGACTGGACGCCTTTCTCACGCAGTTTCGGGTTGAGATAGGCCATGGCCGCGACATGGCGCCGGCAGAACGGACAATGCAGGCCTCGGAACAAACCGATCAACAATGGGCTGCGGCCGCGAAAATCATCAAGCGCGATCTTCCCCTCGTGTGAGATCGCATCAAACACAACGTTCGGGACCCGGTCCCCTGGTTTTAGCGGTTGGTCGACATAGGGCGTAGACATGGACAACCTCCTCGCTCGGGATCAGTCGAGAAAAGGCGCCACGTCAAGTGCTTCGAGGTCGAGATTGAGCAAGGCCTGACCTCGTCTTACCGCGCCGCCAGGATCGGATGTAAGAATGGCCCCACATTGGCCCGCGGGCAAGCGGTAAACAGCGAATCCTGTATTGAAAAAGCCAGTTTTCTGCAGACTCTGCATTCTTTTAATGGCCGTGGAGGCCGAAGCCGAAAAGTGCTGCGTTCCTGCAGCGCGGGGCCGCTGGCGACAAGCGAACCTGAAAGATCGCGAGGAGCTTAAGTCGCCCGCCGCGCTCACGGCAGCGCGTCGAAACCTTCGGCGAAGCCCTTGAGGTCGACGGGGATGCCGATGCCTTCTTCCGGGGTCTGAAAGACGATGAAGGTCGCCTGGGCGCCGCTGCGGAAGGTCTTCAGCAGTTCGTCCTCCAGCACGACCTCGGCATAGCAGCCATCGGCGAAGCAGCGCACGAAATAGGCGCGGCCGATATCCTTGCCGTCGACATTGAGCCCGAGGCCGTTCGGCAAGAGCACGCCGAGGGGCGCGAGCACGCGCAGGATCTTCGACTTGCGGTCGGCCGTCTTCAGCACGACGACGGAGAGCCCGACCTCCGGACGGTCCTCGGCGATGACGTTCTGCATAAGAGCGCATTGTTCGGCCGAGGCGCCGGCCGGCTTGTCGCAGACGACGGACCAGGCGCCATGATTGGATTTCACCGTGCCCGGCGCCTGCGGCTGCGTCTGGCCGGGCGTCACTGGTTCCATGCTCGGGCTGGCGGCGTTCGGCTGCTGCGGGGCAGGGGCGGGGGCGGCCGGTGCGGATGTGGCGGGATTGGGCGGGGAAGGGGCGGGTTGCTGTGCGAAAACGGGCGTCGTTGCCGCGGCCGCGATGCTGGCGGTCACGACGAGCGACTGCGCGAGGGAACGGAAACCCATGGAAACCTCTGGATATCGAATCATTGCGGCTATTGTTGAAGCCGCCCACCGGAAATGAAAAGCCCCACCCCGTGAAAACCGGGGGACTACGGCAGAAATTGGACCTTTGTCAAATAATGTGCGGCGGCCGGATTGGCCGGAAAGGCGTTTTTTCATATGCTGATGAAAAACTTGGGATGTTTTGCCGTCCGCGCCTGCCTGCTCTTTAAGCAAAAATGCCGCATAGACAATTGCTCTGGACTGTTGCGGCAAATGCCAAACTGTGGTTTGAAGCGCTGAAGATGGCAAGGATTCTGCGTTCGTTTCGCAGGTCAAGCGCTCGAGGGAGATAATAAGGTGATGAAGAAGGCTTATGCAGCTCTGACCGCGCTGGTCTGTCTGCTTTTTGCTTCCGGCACATATGCCGACCAGCCGACGCCGTGGCAGGCAACGCTGCAGCCGGCGGCAACGCCGATCATGCGGGAAATCCGGTGGTTCGAACAATATACCCTGTGGTTTATCGTTCCGATCACGCTCTTCGTTCTGATCCTGCTCATCGTCGTCTGCTTCAAGTTTCGCGCCAGCGCCAACCCGGTGCCTTCGAAGACGAGCCATAACACGCTGATCGAGGTCATCTGGACCGTGGGGCCGGTCCTTGTGCTGCTGCTTCTCGCCATTCCGTCCTTCAATCTTCTGACGGCGCAGCTGACGCTGCCGGAAAATCCTGACGTCACCGTCAAGGCGACCGCCACTCAGTGGCAATGGAACTATGAATATGAGGGCTCGGGCGAAACGCCGCTCGCCTTCGATTCCTACCTCCTGAAGGATCAGGACCGCGCCGCCGCCGGCAAGGAAGACAAGTCGATCTATCCGCGTCTCCTCGCCGTCGATAACGAACTGGTCCTGCCTGTTAACAAGACGGTGCGCGTTCTCGTGACCGCAGCACCCACCGACGTCATCCACGCTTTCGCCATGCCGTCCTTCGGCGTCAAGATCGACGCGGTGCCGGGCCGCCTGAATGAGACCTGGTTCAAGGCCGAGCGCGAAGGCCTGTTCTACGGCCAGTGTTCCGAGCTCTGCGGCAAGGACCACGCGTTCATGCCGATCGCCATCCGCGTCGTCTCCGAGGACAAGTACAAGCAGTGGCTGACCGCAGCCGCCAGCGACCTGCCCGGCGCCTACAAGACACTCATGGCCGCAACCGATGGTCCCGCAAAGACCGTCGACATTGCCGAAGCACAGTAATTAAGGGATCGGGACAATGGCTGGACCTTCCGCTCACGACGATCATGCTCATCACGACCATGCGCATGATGATCACGACCACCACGATCACGGGCACAAGCCGAGCTTTGCCAATCGCTGGCTGTTCTCGACCAACCACAAGGACATCGGCACGCTCTACCTGATCTTCGCGATCATCGCCGGCATCATCGGCGGCGCGCTGTCGGTGGCCATGCGCATGGAGCTGCAGGAGCCGGGCATCCAGATCTTCCACGGCCTGGCCTCGATGGTCTACGGCTATGAGGGTGACGCCGCCATCGATGGCGCCAAGCAGATGTTCAACATGTTCACGACAGCGCACGCGCTGATCATGATCTTCTTCATGGTCATGCCGGCGATGATCGGCGGTTTTGCCAACTGGATGGTGCCGATCATGATCGGCGCCCCTGACATGGCCTTCCCGCGCCTGAACAACATCTCCTTCTGGCTGATCGTTCCTGCCTTTATCCTGCTCCTGCTGTCGATGTTCGTCGAAGGCCCGGCGGGCGCCTATGGCACAGGCGGCGGCTGGACGATGTATCCGCCGCTGGCGACGAGCGGCACGCCGGGACCGGCGGTCGATCTTGCGATCTTCGCGCTCCATATTGCCGGCGCCTCCTCGATCCTCGGTGCGATCAACTTCATCACCACCATCCTCAACATGCGCGCCCCCGGCATGACGCTGCACAAGATGCCGCTCTTTGCCTGGTCCGTGCTGATCACCGCCTTCCTGCTGCTGCTGTCGCTGCCGGTTCTGGCAGGCGGCATCACCATGCTGCTGACCGACCGCAACTTCGGCACCTCCTTCTTCTCTCCGGAAGGCGGCGGCGACCCGATCCTCTACCAGCACCTGTTCTGGTTCTTCGGTCACCCCGAGGTCTACATCCTCATCCTGCCGGGCTTCGGCATGATCAGCCACATCATCTCGACCTTCTCGAGGAAGCCGATCTTCGGCTACCTCGGCATGGCCTACGCCATGGTCGCGATCGGCGCCGTCGGCTTCGTCGTCTGGGCCCACCACATGTACACGGTCGGCCTGTCGCTCGACGCGCAGCGTTACTTCGTCTTCGCCACGATGGTCATCGCCGTTCCGACGGGCGTGAAGATCTTCTCCTGGATCGCGACGATGTGGGGCGGCTCGATCTCGTTCCGCACGCCGATGCTCTGGGCGATCGGCTTCATCTTCCTGTTCACGGTCGGCGGCGTCACCGGCGTCCAGCTCGCCAATGCCGGTCTCGACCGTTCGCTGCATGACACCTATTACGTCGTGGCGCACTTCCACTACGTTCTGTCGCTCGGCGCCGTCTTTGCGATCTTCGCCGGCTGGTACTACTGGTTCCCGAAGATGACCGGCTACATGTACAGCGAGTTGGTCGGCAAGCTGCATTTCTGGATCATGTTCATCGGCGTCAATCTGGTGTTCTTCCCGCAGCACTTCCTCGGCCTTGCCGGCATGCCGCGCCGCTACATCGACTATCCCGATGCCTATGCCGGCTGGAACTACGTATCCTCCGTCGGCTCCTACATCTCGGCCTTCGGCGTACTGGTCTTCCTCTACAGCGTCTTCGAAGCCTTCGCCAAGAAGCGCGTCGCCGGCGACAATCCGTGGGGCGAGGGTGCAACGACCCTCGAGTGGCAGCTGCCTTCGCCGCCGCCCTATCACCAGTGGGAACAGCTGCCGCGTATCAAGTAATATGCGCGGATATCAGGACGCCGTGTTAAAACGGCGTCCTGACATTGAGACATTCAGGACGGAATGATGACGGTCATCGACAATCACGAGGCGCTTGCAGAGGACGGCGAATTGTCGGAAGCGAGCGCGCGCGATTACTTCGAATTGCTGAAGCCCCGGGTCATGTCGCTCGTGGTCTTCACCGCTTTTGCCGGCCTGGTGCTGGCCCCGGGCCATATCAATCCCGTTCTCGGCCTGATCGCCATCCTCTGCATCGCCGTCGGCGCCGGCGCCTCCGGTGCGCTCAACATGTGGTACGATGCCGATATCGACGCCATCATGAGCCGCACCGCCAAGCGCCCGATCCCGGCTGGCCGCGTCGCACCGTCGGAAGCGCTCGCTTTCGGCCTGGTGCTGTCGGGCTTTTCGGTCGTCATTCTCGGCCTTGCGGTCAACTGGCTGTCGGCCGGCATCCTCGCCTTCACCATCTTCTTCTATGCCGTCATCTACACCATGTGGCTGAAGCGCTCGACGCCGCAGAACATCGTCATCGGCGGCGCTGCCGGGGCTTTCCCGCCGATGATCGGCTGGGCCTGCGTCACCAATTCGGTGACGATCGAGAGCACCGTTCTCTTCCTGATCATCTTCCTGTGGACGCCGGCGCATTTCTGGGCGCTTGCCCTCTTCAAGATGCGCGATTACGAGGCCGTCGGCGTGCCGATGCTGCCCAACGTCGCCGGCGAGCGGGTTACCAAGCATCAGATCGTCGCCTATGCGGTGCTGACTGCCATCTGCGCGGTTCTGCCGTCCTTCCTCGGTTTTGCGAGCTTCGGCTACGGCCTTGTCGCCGCCGGCCTCGGCGCCATTTTCATATACTGTTCCATCGCCGTCTGGCGCATGCCCGATGGCGACCTGAAAATGATCCCGGCAAAGAAGCTCTTCGCCTTCTCGATCTTCTATCTCTTCGCCGTGTTCTCCGCCCTGATGATCGACCGGCTGGCCGCCATGCTGGTTTCGCAAGTGGGAGGCTCGTTCTGATGGATCTCGTCAAGCTCACCGAAAAGCAGATGAAGTCGCGCCGCAACCGCAACATCGCCCTCGGGCTGGTGCTGGCCGGCCTCGTCGTCCTCTTCTACGCGATCACGATCGTCAAGATCGGCGGGGGGACGGCCGGATGAGCGAAAAGGCCGCCGCGAGGAAGCAGGGCCGCAATAACGGCGCCGTCGTCATGATGTGCCTGAGCTTCGTCTTCGGCATGGGTGCGATGAGTTATGCCGCCGTGCCGCTCTATCGCATCTTCTGCCAGGTGACCGGCTATAACGGCACGACCCAGCGCGTTGAGCAGATGTCGAGCGTCGTTCTCGACCGCAAGATGCGCGTGACCTTCGACGCCAATGTCGCTCCCGGCCTGCAATGGAATTTCAAGCCGGTCGAGCGCGAGGTCAATCCGAAGATCGGCGAAACCATTCAGGTCAATTTCGTCGCCGAGAACCGGTCGAACGAGACCCAGCGCGGTCAGGCGGTGTTCAACGTCACCCCGGGTGAAGCGGGTGCCTATTTCAACAAGGTGCAATGTTTCTGCTTTACGGAAACGGACCTGAAGCCGGGCGAGAAGCTGGAAATGCCGGTCGTGTTCTATATCGACCCTGATATCGTCAAGGCGGTGGAATCGAAGGATATCCACACTGTGACGCTGTCGTATACGTTCTACCCGAAAGAGGGTCCGAAGCCTGTCGCTTCGAATGAGGGTGGAGCGGTAAAGATTGAAAAGAAACTTTGATCAAGGCTCGTTTCCGGATATGCCGGAAGCGAGGTGAGGAAGACATCCGGGGATAGCTACATGGCTGACGCGCATCAGAAGAACCACGATTACCACATCATCGATCCGAGCCCGTGGCCGATTCTCGCCTCGCTCGGCGCCTTCATCATGGCGCTCGGCGGCGTGTGCTACATGCGTTACCTGAACGGCGGCTCCTTCACGGTCGCCGGCGTCGAACTCGCCAATCCCTGGCTCTTCTACATCGGCCTCGTGCTGGTTCTTTACGTCATGTACGGCTGGTGGGCCGATACGGTGAAGGAAGCCCACGAAGGGTCCCATACCCGCGTCGTCTCGCTGCACCTGCGCTACGGCATGATCATGTTCATCGCTTCCGAAGTGATGTTCTTCGTCGCCTGGTTCTGGGCCTATTTCGACGTCAGCCTCTATCCGAACGAAGCGATCCAGGCTTCGCGGCTCGCCTATACCGGCGGCGTCTGGCCACCGAAGGGCATCGAGGTCCTCGATCCCTGGCACCTGCCGATCTACAACACCGTCATCCTGCTCTTGTCGGGCACGACGGTCACCTGGGCGCACCACGCGCTGCTGCACAACGACCGCAAGGGCCTGATCCAGGGCCTGACGCTGACGGTGCTGCTCGGTATTTTCTTCTCCTGCGTGCAGGCCTACGAATATGCCCACGCGCCTTTCGCCTTCAAGAATTCGATCTACGGCGCGACCTTCTTCATGGCGACCGGCTTCCACGGTTTCCACGTCCTCGTCGGCACGATCTTCCTTCTGGTCTGCTTGCTGCGCGCGCTGCGCGGCGACTTCACCCCGAAGCAGCATTTCGGCTTCGAGGCGGCCGCCTGGTACTGGCACTTCGTCGACGTCGTCTGGCTGTTCCTGTTCTTCTGCATCTACGTCTGGGGCGGCTGGGGCGCTCCGGTCGCCGCAGGCTGATCGGAACGATATGCAAACAAAAAGGCGGGCCGGGTGCCCGCCTTTTTTATCTGTTCCCCACACTCCGTCATCGTCGGGCTTGACCCGGCGATCCATGCCGACGGCTGCCCCTCACCCTAACCCTCTCCCCGTTTTGACGGGGAGAGGGGACGTGCCCCGCGAGAGATAAGTGGGAACGGAGAGGTTGCCGCATATACCCCTTCGCCCCGTTTACGGGAGAAGGTGGCGGCAGCCGGATGAGGGGCATGTCGCCCTCCGTGCGTCGATTGCCGAATCTCGAAAGAGGGGAAACGGTTAAACGTCGCCCGATCCGCTGCCATGATCGGAGGACTGAATTTCCTTCGCCATCAGCGGGCTGCTCTTGTCAGCGTCGACCATCACCCAGCCCAGCTTTTGGTAGAAAAGAACTGCATCCGGCGCGGCATGGACCTTCAAGCGGCTGAGACCATGCTGTGCCGATAGTCTCTCGACCTCGAACATCAAAATTCGCCCGAGCCCCTGCCTCTGATATTGCGGCATGATGGCGACAAGTCGCACGATGCCGGTCGTGCCATCCGACAGATCGAGGCGCACCGTGCCGAGAGCGACGCCGTCTTTTCTGAGCAGAAGTGGTATATGGCCCCGTGCATGTTCATCCGGATGCGTGTCATCGTAACCGTCGAGACCGCGCAGCTCGAACAATACGTGCCGCTGGATGGCATGATAGGTCCGCCACTCCTCGACCTCTTTCACTTGCAGAAGTTCAATTCTCATCGCAATCGATCCCGCGTTTCGGCCTACTTTTACCGCCCGCCGGCGATCCGCTCGAAGGCTGAGGGCGTAGGTATACCGAGATCCAATTGGTGGCGGATGGCCTCGGCGCATTCGAGCGCGGTCAGTACCGAGGTATCGACCTCCATGTCGTAGATGCCCGGCCGATGAACCTCGTCCTGCCAGCGCTGCACCGGTTCGGGCACCGGCGCCTCTTCGGTGGCGCGCAGATACAGCGTTTCGCGGCCCTCTTGTGTGACCTCCCGCCGCCGCATGATCGTCTCGATCGGACAGCGCACGCCGACGAACAGCACGGAAAACCCCTGCAGCCGCCGGGCGCAATCGGTAAGAATGCCGAGCGGCTGCGAGTAGTTGTCGTGATGGCCGAGATCGGCCACGACATTCAGCCCCAGGCCGGCATGAATGGCGATCGATTCATAGAGCGCCGCATAGAGGAACGGCACCAACTCCTCCAGATCCGGCCGCTCGCCGCCCGGCCTCAGGCCGATGCCGGGCAGATAACGCTTCGGGGTCATATCATTGTAGCTGTCGACGCCGAGGTTGATCCACGGGCCTTCGAATTCATCCTGGATTGCGCGGGCAATGCTGGATTTGCCGCTTCTCGGCGCACCGTTCAGGATGACGATCTGTCCTGCATGGCTGTCATTGGTCATCAGTCTTCTTCTTCTGTTTGGCGCGAATCGCTGAGGCGAAACCGCGCAGGCATTTCCATTCGGGATGCGAATACTTTATGGGAGAGTTAAGGCAGCATCGAAATGCAGCGGACGTAAGACGCCATTCAAAGGAACAGCATGAGCGAGGATAGCGCCCATTTTCCCCCCGTCGATCCGGTGAAAACGGGCATCAAGGGCTGCTGCCCGCGTTGCGGCAATGGCAAGCTGTTCAATGGCCTGCTCGGCCTGAAGCCGCGCTGCGCCTCCTGCGGCCTCGATTATTCCTTCGCCGATTCCGGTGACGGTCCCGCTGTCTTCGTCATCCTGATCGTCGGCTTCATCATCATCGGCATGGTGCTGTGGCTTGAGGTCAATTACGGGCCGCCCATCTGGGTGCATATCCTCATCTTCGGGCCGCTGACGATCATCCTGTCGCTTCTGACGCTGCGCTGGTTCAAAGGCATCCTGATCGCCATGCAGTACCGCCATAATGCCCGCGAAGGACGCCTGAGTGACTGACACTTCACATGCCTCAGCGCGGCGCCGATTGCCTGTTATAACTGGCATCCTGGTGCTGATCTCTCTCGCCATTCTGATTTCGCTCGGCACCTGGCAGGTGGAGCGCCTTTATTGGAAAGAGGGTCTGCTCGCCGATATCGCCGCGCGCCAGGCTGCCGCACCCGTGCCGCTCGCCGACATCGAGGCAATTGCGGCCGCGGGCGGCGACATCGAATACCGCAAGGTCACCGCCGCCGGTCGCTTTATCAACAACAAGGAGCGGCACTTCTTCGCCACCTGGCGCGGCCAGACCGGTTTTTACGTCTATACCCCGCTCGAGCTTGCCGACGGGCGCATCCTCTTCGTCAATCGCGGCTTCGTTCCCTATGAGAACAAGGAGCCGGAAATGCGCATGCAGGGCCAGTTGACGGGTCAGCAGACGGTCACGGGCCTCGCGCGCGCAAAGCTTGCCGGCAAACCTTCCCGGCTGGTGCCCGATAACGACGTCGCCAAGAACATCTTCTATTGGAAGGATCTCGACGTGATGGCCGGGAGCGTCGGGCTTGATAAGGCGCGGGTGCTGCCGTTTTTCGTCGACGCCGATTCCACGCCCAATCCGGCCGGGCTGCCGATCGGCGGCGTCACCCAGGTGGACCTGCCGAACGATCATCTGCAATATGCCCTGACCTGGTACGGGCTTGCCGCCGTGCTCGTCGTCGTGGTGGCGATCTCCTGGTTTCGCAGACCGGGGAAGGCGCCTCGGCAATAGTATCGCTTCAATTCCCCGCCATATTGGGCTAGAGGTCGCTTACTCCCACGCTGGACGGAATTTTGACGGAACGGACATGAATATTGCGGCGAAACCTCCTTTGACGATCAGGCTCTGCGGTCCGCGCGGCTTCTGCGCCGGCGTCGACCGCGCCATCCAGATCGTCGTGCTGGCGCTGAAATCCTATGGCGCGCCGGTCTATGTGCGCCACGAGATCGTCCACAATCGTTATGTCGTCGAGGGGCTGGAGGCCAAGGGCGCCGTCTTCGTCGAGGAACTGGATGAGATCCCGCCCGAGCATCGCGCCCAGCCGGTGGTTTTCTCCGCCCATGGCGTGCCGAAATCCGTGCCGGAGGATGCGGCGAGCCGCAATCTCTTCTATCTCGACGCCACCTGTCCATTGGTTTCCAAGGTCCACAAGCAGGCGATGCGCCACAATCGCCTCGGCCGCCACGTCGTCCTCATCGGTCATGCCGGCCATCCCGAAGTGATCGGCACGATGGGGCAATTGCCGGAAGGCACGGTTTCTCTGATCGAGACGATCGAGGATGCCGATGCCTACGCTCCCGTCGATCCCGACAATCTCGGCTATGTCACCCAGACGACGCTGTCGGTCGACGATACCGCCGGCGTCATCGCCCGCCTGCAGGAGCGCTTTCCCAAGCTGACCGCGCCGGCGGCGGATTCGATCTGTTATGCGACGACCAACCGCCAGGAAGTGGTGAAGCAGGCGGCCCCCGGCTGCGATCTCTTCATCATCGTCGGCGCGCCGAATTCCTCCAATTCCAAGCGGCTCGTCGAGGTTGCGCTGAGGGCAGGGGCGAAGAAATCGATCCTCGTGCAGCGCGCCGCCGAGCTCGACTGGGAGGAGATCGGCGCTATTTCGACGCTCGGCCTTTCCGCCGGCGCCTCGGCGCCTGAGGTCATCGTCAACGAGATCATCGAAGCCTTCCGCGCCCGCTTCGATGCCCGCGTCGAGCTGGCCGAGACGGTGCAGGAAACCGAAAACTTTCTGGTCAACCGCGAATTGCGCAGCATCGAGCTGACGGCAGCCGACATGGCCTTCGTCAACGGCTAGGCCGCCATCGCGGCCCCGGCAATCCACCATCCACAATACAGAGACGAGACCTCCCTTGGCAGTCTACACCGATATCGCCGAAGACGATCTGAAATGGTTCCTGACGGAATATGATGCAGGCACGCTGCTTTCCTACAAGGGCATCGCCGAAGGCGTCGAAAACTCCAATTTCCTGCTGCATACCTCCAAGGCCCCGCTGATCCTGACGCTCTATGAGAAGCGGGTGGAAAAGAGCGACCTGCCGTTCTTCCTCGGCCTGATGCAGCATCTTGCCGCCCGCGGCCTCTCCTGCCCGCTGCCGCTGCCGCGCCGCGACGGCGCGCTGCTCGGCTCGCTCTCCGGCCGCCCGGCCGCGCTGATCTCCTTCCTCGAAGGCATGTGGCTGAGAAAGCCGGAGGCCAAACACTGCCGCGAGGTCGGCAGGGCGCTGGCAGAGATGCATGTGGCGGGCGATGGCTTCGAATTGAAACGCCCGAACGCGCTGTCGATCGACGGCTGGCGGGGGCTCTGGGAAAAATCCGAGGATCGCGCCGACGAGGTCGAGCCGGGGCTTCAGGGCGAGATCCGCAATGAGCTCGATTTTCTCGCGGCCGCCTGGCCGAAGAGCCTGCCTTCCGGCGTCATCCATGCCGACCTCTTCCCAGACAACGTCTTCTTTTTGGGCGACGAGCTTTCCGGCCTGATCGATTTTTATTTCGCCTGCAACGACCTGCTCGCCTATGACGTCTCGATCTGCCTGAATGCCTGGTGCTTCGAGAAGGACGGTGCCTACAACATCACCAAGGGCACGGCGATGCTCGAGGGTTACCAGAGCGTCAGGCCCTTGAGCGGCGAGGAGATCGCCGCCCTGCCGGTGCTCTCGCGCGGGTCGGCTCTGCGTTTCTTCCTGACGCGGCTCTATGATTGGCTGACGACGCCGGAGGGGGCCATGGTCACCAAGAAGGACCCGCTCGAATATCTGCGCAAGCTGCGCTTCCATCGCCAGATCGGCTCGGCCGCCGAATACGGATTGAGCCTATGAAACACGTCGATATCTTCACCGACGGCGCATGCTCCGGCAATCCGGGTCCCGGAGGCTGGGGGGCAGTGCTGCGTTACGGCGACGTCGAAAAGGAGCTTTGCGGCGGCGAGGCGGAGACGACCAACAACCGCATGGAACTGATGGCGGCGATCTCGGCGCTATCGGCCCTGAAGAGCCCTTGCGAAGTCGACCTCTACACCGACAGCGCCTATGTCAAGGATGGCATTTCCAAGTGGATTTTCGGCTGGAAGAAAAACGGCTGGAAGACATCGGACAAGAAGCCGGTGAAGAATGCCGAACTCTGGCAGGCGCTGGAAGAAGCCCGCAACCGCCACAAGGTGACGCTGCACTGGGTCAAGGGCCACGCCGGCCACCCGGAAAACGAACGCGCCGACGAACTTGCCCGCCGGGGCATGGAGCCGTTCAAGAAGGGCAAGGCGGTTTCGTTTTAGGGGGCGTGCGCCGATTGCTGCCCCTCACTACGGCCGCCCCGCCGCGCCTTGGATCAGCCGGTGCAGATATTCGAGTTTTGCCACGACAGGTGAGGAGAGCACGAACGGGTAGGCGTCCGGTTGGCCCATGCTGCGCTGGATGGCGTTGATCGCCAGGCTGAGCGGCACCCAGGCGCTGACGAGCTGCTCGGCGCTTTTTGCCCTGTAGGGAATGAAATCGACCTCGCCGGCTATTTCTTCGTGGCCGCGCGGATCGATGGCGATGCCGAAGGCGCGGGCGGTCTCCAGCGTGTCCACGATATGAAGGTAATGCGCGAAGCATTCGGCGAAATCCTCCCACGGGTGCGATGCGGCATAGGCGCTGATGAATGTGTCCTGCCACCCCAGCAGCGGGCCGCCGGCATAGTGCTGTCGGAGCGCGGCCAGATAATCCTGCCGTTCGTCGCCGAAGACGGCGCGGAAATCGTCGAGGCGATTGCGGTCGCGCACCAGCTTGTTCCAGATGAAATGGCCGGCCTCGTGGCGGAAATGGCCGAGCAGCGTGCGATAGGGCTCGTTCATCGAGCTGCGCGCCTGTTCGCGCGTCGCGTCGTCGGCTTCGGCGGCGCGGATGGTGATCAGGCCTTCCTCGTGGCCGGTCATGGCCGGCACGACATTGCCGTTGCCCTGGAGGGAATCCTCCAGGAAATCGAAGACGAGGCCGCCTTGCGGATCCTCGCTGCGATCGGGATGCGGCAGCTTCCAGCGCAGCAGCGAATAGAACAGATGGCGCTGCGCCTGGCCGATGCGCCGCCAGCGGTCGATGCCGTCCTGGGTATCGGTGTTCGGCACCAGCCGGTTATGGCGGCAGGCGACGCAGAATTCGCCGTCGCCCTCCACCAGCCAGTTGCAGATATCGAGGCCGGCATTGGCGCAGAAGCGGACTTTGCGGTCGGGGTTGGAAGCGAGCTGCCAGACCATCTCCTCGCGCGGCTCCAGCGCGTGCATGGCAAGGTCGCCAGGGAGGAAGCCGAGGCGGTGGTTGCAGCGCATGCAGTGGCGGTTGTCGAAGTGGACGACCTGATCGCAATTGTCACAGGCAAATAGCTTCATCGTATTATCTCTGCAAAGCAGGCGGGATTAAAAATGCCTGCCGCGCGCGTGCGCAGCAGGCATGGTTGATGAGGGCTGAGCTTGTTGTTCAGAGCCGATCGACGGCGCCTTTGAGCTTGTCCTTCGCCTTGCCGGCTGCGGTCTGTCCTTTGCCCTTGGCTTCCTGGACGGCGCCCTTGGCCTGCATGTCGCGATTGCCGGTGGCCTTGCCGGCGGCCTGCTTGGTCTTGCCGGCAATTTCGTTTGTCTTGCCTGAAATCTTGTCGCTGGTGCTACCCATATGTGATGTCTCCGTGCTCGGCGTCAGACCTCTCGTCCGCGCGGGAAGGGAACGTCACTCGCGCCTATTCGTTCCAGCGGAGGTCAGGCGAGCCGTCTCAGGCGTGGCCGGCTTCGGCAGAGAGCATGGCGGCATTGATGCCCATGCCGGCGAGCGCCCGCTCGTATTTGTCCTCGAGGCTGCGGTCGAAGATCATTTCCTCATTGGCCGGGCAGGTGAGCCAGCCATTGTTCGCAACCTCGTTCTCGAGCTGGCCGGCCCCCCAGGAGGAATAGCCGAGCAGCATCGTCGCGCGTTTCGGCCCGGCGCCCTTGGAGATGGCGCGCACGATGTCGAGCGTCGCCGTCAGGCAGATGTCGTCGCTGACCGGGATCGAGGAGTCGCTGGCATAATCGTCCGAATGCAGAACGAAGCCACGGCCGCTTTCCACCGGGCCGCCGGTCTGGATCGGGAAGTCGCGCGCCCGCTGCGGCAGCACGATCGGTTCCTCCTGCTTGATCATCTCGAGATGCAGCAGCACATCGGTGAAGGTGAGGCTCTGCGGGCGGTTGATGACGAAGCCCATGGCACCGGCATCCGAATGCGCGCAGATATAAATTACTGTGCGCGCGAAATTGCGGTCTTCCATGCCGGGCATGGCGATGAGGAACTGGCCATCGAAGAAGCCACGTTCCCGTCTGTTCTTCAGCGTCGATAAGGACATCGTTCCTCCTGCTGCCAGACCGCACAAAGGCCCCGACAAGAGAAAGATGGGCCAATGTCACAAATCAATCAACTGAAAATGAAGATTTAAATCGCCCCGGCTTCTGGCGGCCGCAGGGCACTTTCGGTAAACCTTTGTTCCATGATGATTATTTCAATGGTCCCGCGCCGGCTTTTGCTGGCGGTCGTTTCGGTGACCGCGGCCCTTGTGCCCTTTTGTTCCGCCCGGGCGGAAATGAGCGCCTGGGCCGAGGCCGAAGGCGGCCGCATGCGCCTCGTGGCGCTGGCGCCCGATGCCGGCGGCAAAATTCGCGCCGGTCTGCAGATCGAACCGAAGCCCGGCTGGATCACCTATTGGCGCGAGCCCGGCAACAGCGGCATTCCGCCTCAGGTGACCATCGCGCCGGCAAGCGGCGTAAGCCTCGATGCCATCGCCTATCCCGTCCCGAAGCATTTTTCCAAAGGCGGGATCGAGGATATCGCCTATGACGCGCCGGTGACGCTGCCGCTGTCGCTGACGGCTGGGAAGGGCGAGGTCGAGATCGACGCCGCGATCTTCATCGGCATTTGCAAGGATATCTGCATTCCTTTCCAGGCGAATCTTAGCCTCAAGCTTGGCTCTGCCATGTCGCGTCCGGAGGAGGAGGCGATCCTTGCGGCCGCCGATGCTTCTCTGCCGAAGCCGCCATCGGCGGATTTCAGGGTGACGGCGCATGCGCTCTCAGCTGACCTGAAGACGCTGTCGCTGACGCTCGCTCTGCCGGCTGACGGAAAGGGCACGCCCGATATCATCGTCACCGGCCCGAGCGGCTATGCCTTCACCAAGCAGAGCGGCGGCAAACGTGATGGCGCCACCTTTAAGGCTGACATGGCGATCGGCAAACTGCCTAAGGATTACGACATTTCAGGCGAGCGCTGGCGCGTGCTTGTTATCGATGGCGACAGGGCGATGGAGACCACGCTTGCCTTTGACTGACCGGCACCTATAGTCGCCCCGAACCCCCGCGGCGCCTGCAGCAAAGCCCCCAAACCCAAAAAGCAAGAACTAGAGGAGAGAACCATGAGCATCGCGATCGGCGACAAGCTTCCCGCCGCCACTTTCAAGGAAAAGACCGCCGACGGTCCGGTCGAAATCACCACCGAGCAGCTCTTCGCCGGCAAGCGCGTCGTGCTCTTTGCCGTGCCGGGCGCCTTCACGCCCACCTGCTCGCTGAACCACCTGCCGGGTTATCTCGAAAACCGCGACACCATCCTCGGCAAGGGAGTCGACGAGATCGCCGTGCTTGCCGTCAACGACTGGCACGTGATGGGCGCCTGGGCGCAATCCTCCGGCGGCCTTGGCAAGATCCACTTCCTCGCCGATTGGGACGCCGGCTTCACCAAGGCCGTCGGCCTCGAAGCAGACCTCTCCGCCGGCGGCCTCGGCCTGCGTTCCAAGCGCTATTCGATGCTGGTCGAAGACGGCGTGGTGAAAGCCTTGAACATCGAGGAAAGCCCTGGCCAGGCGACGGTTTCCGGTGCGGCGGCGATGCTGGAACTGCTCTGAGTTTCGGTAGGCATTGGGCACTAAACTGCCCTTCACCCTAACCCTCTCCCCGTTTTGACGGGGAGAGGGGACGTGCCCGAACGCAGCGTTGAGGTTCGGGAAAGCCGGTGCGGCGTGTCCCTTCTCCCCCGCGAGCGGGGAGAAGGTGCCGACAGGCGGATGAGGGGCTGCTGTGATCGGCTACCCAGGTTGAAATCGACGCAGCGCGGTCCACGGTCTTGGCTGTCAAATGGCCGCACCTCCCTATCCCATCATAACAAATCAGGACGAGCTCCCCGCCTCAATCCTGCCGCAATCGTTATAACATAACAGTAATGTTATTACATTGTAGGATCAGCCATGCCGCCGAGCCCCGACCGCCTTCCCGTCAGCCTCATGGGACAATCGGCTCTAGCGAGGGTGGCGGGGGTCTCGCTGGTCGTTGCCGTTCTTTGGCTCGCCATCCACTGGGCAGTTCTGCTGCCATGATGCCGTTGATCCGTCTCGATGATCTCACCGTCGCCTATAACAGGCATCCGGCCGTCCATCATGTCTCCGGCGCCTTTGCGCCGGGCAGCCTGACGGCGATTGCCGGGCCGAACGGGGCGGGCAAATCGACGCTGCTGAAGGCGATCATGGGCGAGCTTCGTCCGGCCGAAGGAAGGGTCGAGCATCGGTTGGGGCGGGCGGAATTCGGTTATCTCCCGCAGGCGGCCGAGATCGATCGCCGTTTTCCGATCTCCGTCATCGACACCGTCATGCTCGGCGTCTGGAAGGCGAGGGGAGCCTTCGGCCGTGTCGGGGCCGCTGAGGTGAGGAGAGCGGGCGAGGCGCTTGCTGCGGTCGGCCTCGACGGCTTTGCAAGCCGCCATGTCGGATCGCTCTCGGCCGGCCAATTCCAGCGCGTGCTTTTCGCTCGGCTGCTGCTGCAGGATGCCGGCGTCATCCTGCTCGACGAACCATTCACGGCGATCGATGCCCGCACCACCAGGGATCTCGTCGATATCGTCGCCCGCTGGCATGGCGAAGGCCGCACCGTCATCGCCGTGCTGCATGATTTCGAGCTCGTCCGGGCGCATTTCCCGCAAAGCTTGCTGCTAGCCCGCGAGCTTGTGGGATGGGGGCCGACCGTCGACGTCATGTCTTCCGCCAATCTGATGAAGGCGCGCGCCATGGCCGAGCGCTGGGACGAGGATGCTGCGGCCTGCGAACCGCAAGAGGCACCCTCGGCATGACGGCCTACGATCTCTTTCTCGCGCCCTTTGCCGATTTCGGTTTCATGCGTCGCGCCCTTGTCGCCTGCCTCTGCCTCGGGCTTGGCTCGGGGCCGATCGGCGTCTTCCTGATGCTCAGGCGCATGAGCTTGATGGGCGACGCCATGAGCCATGCCGTGCTGCCGGGCGCGGCGATCGGCTATCTCGTCGCCGGCTCGCTGTCGCTGACGGCCATGGGCCTCGGCGGCCTTGTCGCCGGCTTGTCGGTGGCGCTGCTTTCCGGTGCGGTCAGCCGTATGACCGTGCTGCGCGAGGATGCGAGCTTTGCCAGCTTCTATCTCGCTTCGCTGGCGCTGGGCGTCCTGATCGTCTCACTGCGCGGCTCGAATATCGATCTGCTTCACGTGCTGTTCGGCACCATCCTGGCGATCGATGCGCCCGCCCTTTACCAGATCGGCGCGATCACCTCGCTGACGCTTGTCGTCCTTGCCGCCATCTACCGGCCGCTGGTGGTCGAGTGCTTCGATCCGGGTTTCCTGCGCGCCGTCGGCGGACGTGGGCCGGTCTACCATGTCCTCTTCCTGCTGCTCGTCGTGCTGAATCTCGTGGCCAGCTTTCAGGCGCTGGGCACGCTGATGGCGGTCGGCCTGATGATGCTGCCGGCGGCCGTCGCCCAGCTCTGGTCGCGCAGCCTGCCCGTCATGATGCTGATTGCGACCGCCAGCGGCGCCGCCTCCGGTTATCTCGGCCTGATCGCCTCCTACCATCTCGAACTCGCCTCCGGTCCGACGATCATCATGACGGCGGCGGCAATTTACGCCTTCTCGATCTTTTTCGCGCCCTCCGGCATCGCCCGGCGCTTCTTTCCCCGCCCGCATCTGAAGGGCTGACTTCAAGGAGACTTCGATGATACCGCGCAGACTGCTTCTCTCCGCCTCCGCACTGTCCGCACTGATGGCGCTCTCGGCCGCACCCGCCTCGGCCGAAACGCTGAAGGTGGTTGCTTCCTTCACCGTGCTTGCCGACGTCGTCAGAGAGGTCGGCGGCGACCATGTCAAGGTGACGAGCCTCGTCGGTCCGAACGGCGATCCTCACGAATTCGAACCGTCGCCCGTTGACGCGAAGAATCTGAAGGCGGCGCAAGTCACCTTCGTCAGCGGCGAAGGGCTGGAAGGCTGGATGGACCGGCTGATCAGCGCCTCGGGCTACAAGGGCAAGCCGGTCACGGTCTCCGAAGGCATTGCCACCCGCACGATGGAAGAGGATGGCGAGACGATCACCGATCCGCATGTCTGGAACAGCCCGGTCAATGTCAAGATCTGGGTCGCCAATATCGAAAAGGCGCTGTCATCAGCCGATCCCGCCGACGCCGCCGCCTTCAAGGCCAATGCCGAGAGATACACCAAGACGCTCGACGAGCTGAACGCCTATGCCCATTCGAAATTCGACAAGATCCCCGAGGATCGCCGCAAGGTGCTGACGAGCCATGACGCCTTCGGCTATTTCGGCCGCGAATATAAAGTCAGCTTCCTCGCGCCGCTCGGTCTTTCCACTGAGAGCGAGGCTTCGGCCGCCGACGTCGCCAAACTGATCGACCAGATCAAGAGCGAGCATGTGAAGGCCTATTTCTTCGAGAATTCCAACGATCCGCGTCTGGTCAAGCAGGTCGCCAAGGCCACCGGCGCCGAGCCGGGCGGCGAGCTCTATGTCGAATCGCTCTCCGACGCCAAGGGCCCGGCGCCGACCTATGAGAAGATGTTCCGCTACAATGTCGACCAGCTCGCCGCGGCCATGGCGAAATCGAGCTGAGCCCGCTCGCGCCGTCGCCGAAGGCGCGAGCAATACCGCCGGAAATCAGGCTGCGGTCCGATGCTCCTGGCGAGCGGCGGTCCAGACCTCTCGCGCCGCGTCGACATTCATGGCTGCGATGGCGAGCCCGACGATCAGATCGGGCCATGCCGAGCTCCAGAGAAAGGCTGTCACCAGCCCGGCGCCGACGATCGCGATATTGGCGATCGCATCGTTGCGGGCCGACAGGAAAGCCGCTTTCGTCAGGCTTCCGCTATGATGGCGGAAGCGGGCGAGCAGCATGGCGCAGCTCAGATTGACGACCAGCGCCCCGAAGCCGGTCAGGGAAAGCGCAAAGGGTTCGGGTGCGACCGGCAGGGTGAACTTCTGCCAGGCCGTCCAGAGCGTGGCGATACCAGGCGCGAGCAGGATCGCGGCAAGCGCCATGCCGATGCGTGCGCGCGACCGCGCCGACCAGCCGAGCGCCATGAGGATCAGCAGATTGACCGATGCGTCTTCGAGGAAATCGACCGAATCGGCAAACAGTGAGACCGACCCGATCGACAGCGCAACCGCAAACTCGATCCCGAAATAGCCGAGGTTTGCGAGTGCGACGGTCATGACAGCGCGGCCGAGAGCGGAACCCTGCATCTCGCATCAACCTTTCGCTAAATCTGCCGGAGAACCCGGTGAACGTCCGGCATACCGGCTTGCCGCCCTCAGAGATTGAGGTCGAAGACCAGGATGCCCGCAAGGCCTCCGTCCGTCGAGGAGACGATGCGCTCGCCGACGGCCACATGCTCGGGATGGACGAGATAGGCATCCCGCGCCTCGGCGCTTTCAAAGGTCACGGCAAAACCATCGACGAAGCCGGCATGCAGGCCTTCGGGCGAAACATTCGGCCCATATTTGATATCCAATATGCCGGGGATGACCTGTTTCAGCCCGGCGATCGCATCGAACAGCGATTGTTTGTCGTCCATCGTCAGCGCCGTCTTCAGCCGCAGGAACACGCAATGCAGGATCATTATGGTCCTCCCGATTTTCTGCGTCGGCAGCATAGCGACGAAAGCCGGGACGGCAACGGGATTTATTTTTGCCGGATGAGGACAGACTTACATCTGGTCGGTTGCGGCAGGGTCGCGGTTATAGATCTTGCGCACGAGTTCACGGGCATGAGCCCGGGCTTCGTCTTTCTGGGCCGGCGTCATCGGTCGGCAGGTGTGGCGGAGGTTGGATGAGTCGAGCACGGTGGCAGCGCCGGAATTGGCGATGACGAGGTGCCAGCTGCAGGAGGCGACCTTGTCGATGACCACTGCGCCACGGCATCCGGAAGACAGGCAGAAGGCCACGGTCTGCTGCCCCGCGTGATTGCCTTTCAGCGCCTGCTGCAGCGCCGTCGCAAATTCGGCGGTCCATCGCTCGCAATGCTTCGCCCCGGGCTCGCAGGCCTTGGTGACGGGTTTAATCTCTCCGGCCTCGAGCGGCGAGACAAAAAGAGCGCCGATCGAGAGAGCGAGCAGAAGCTTGAGCATCAAATTTTCCTTATGCGACGATGCAGAGGCGCATATCGCCCCTCGTTGGTCAATGACCATTCATGGTGGAGAGGCGCGTCCGGCGGAGGCCGGGCGGCCTGAGACCGCTCACGCCCGTTTCGTCAGCGGAAACCGGTCGCGAAGCAGCCGCAGCACCGATTCCGACGGCATCGGCGGGCCGAAGAGATAGCTCTGCCCGTAGCTGCAGCCCATCTTGGCAAGCTCGATCGCGTCCTCGTTGGATTCGATCCCCTCGGCCACCACCTTCATCTCGAGCTCGCGCGCCATTGATATCACCGATCGGAGCACCGTCGCCTTCTTGTCGCTGCTGTCGCGCACCAGCGCCTTGTCGAGCTTGATCGTGTCGAACGGGAAGCGGGTGAGATAGGCAAGCGAGGAATAGCCGGTGCCGAAATCGTCGAGCGCCAGCCCGATGCCGGCTTCCTTCAGCTTCTGCAGCACGAGGCGGGCCTGTTCCGGGTTTTCCATCACCATGGATTCCGTCAGTTCCAGCTTCAGCCGCGAGGGCGTGCAATGGGTCTTGGCGAGTACCGAACGCACGTCGTCATAAAGCTCGTTATTGAGCAACTGCACGCTCGACAGGTTGATCGACACGAAGATCGGCAGTTCGCCGGTCTGGTGCTGCCAGCTCATCAGGTCGTTGGTCGCCTGTTCGAGCGCGAACATGCCGAGCGCGCCGATGATGTCGGAGGCCTCGGCGAGCGGGATGAATTCCGACGGCGGAATATTGCCGCGCTTCGGGTGTTCCCAGCGCATCAGCGCCTCGAAGCCGGCGACCTCGACATCTTCAAGCCGAGCGATCGGCTGGTAAACCATCGACAATTCCTTGCGCTCGATGGCGCGGCGCAGATCGGTTTCGAGCTGCAGCCGGTCGGTGCCGAAGTCGCGGAAGGCCGGCTGGAACGGCTCGACGCGGCTGCCGCCGGCCCGTTTCGCCCGGTACATGGCAAGCTCGGCATCGCTGAGCAGGCCGCTGGCGCTTTCCTGCCGGTCCACCCAGGAGGCGAGCCCGATCGAAGCCGTCAGGATGATCTCGCGATTGGCAAAGTTGATCGGCACCATGATCGCCTTGCTGACCGCATCGGCAAAATCCGCGACCTTGGCCGGATTGTGCTCCGACACCAGGATGAGGCCGAACTGGTCGCCGGCAAGCCGCGCCAGCGTGTCCTGCGGCTTCATCAGCCGGCGCAGGCGCCGCGTCAGGGCGATCAGGATGTTGTCGCCGGCGGCAACCCCGAGTGAATCATTGACCAGCTTGTAGCGGTCGATGTCGATCACCATCACCGTCGGGCGCAGCGTCTCTCCGCCCGGCGCCAGCGCCAGCACCGATTGCAGCCGGTCGAGGAAGACCTGCCGGTTCGGAAGGCCGGTCAAATTATCATGCAGCGCGTCATGCAGCAGCCGCTCGACGGAATTCTTCTGCTCGGTGACGTCGACGATCGTGCCGACGCAGCGGATGATCTCGCCGTTGGAGCCGAGCACCGGCCGGGCGCGGATCAGGAGCCAGTGAAAATGCCCGTCCTCGGCGCGGATGCGGAATTCATGGTTCAGCCGCCCGCGCCGGTGTTCGAGCAGCACGTCGAGTGTCGCGCGGAAGCGGTCGCGGTCATCAGGATGCAGCCGCGGCAGCCAGTTGCGCGCCGCCCCATGCATGGTGCCCGGCGATAGGCCGAGCTTGACCGAGACGTCGGGAATGGTGACGACGCGGTCGCGCGCCACATCCCAATCCCAGACCATGTCGCCGGAGCCGGTCAGCGCCAGCGATTGCCGTTCGAGGTCAGAAAACAGCCCCTGCTGGAAGGCGCCGCCGGCAAAGGCGTGCTGCATGACCGTGAAGCCGATCAAGAGCACGATGAGCACCAGGCCGCCGCCGAGCGCCGGCTGGATGATATCGTTGTCGAGCCGCCCGGTGACCGTCAGCCACGCCCCGAACAGCCAGACGAGCGTCAGCGCCCAGGCCGGCACCAGCAGGATCGCCCGGTCGTAACGGTTGAAGCCGAGATAGATGATGAGCAGCAGCCCGGTCGCCGCCGTCAGCGCGAAGGAGAGCCTGGCAATGCCGGCGGCGATCGAGGGATCGTAGATCGCCACGCCGAAGAGCAGGGCAAGGCCGAGCACCCAGGCAAGCGTGGCGTAACCCAGATGCGCGTGCCAGCGGTTGAGGTTCAGATAGGTGAAGAGGAAGATGACGAAACTCGAGGCCAGCGCAACTTCAGCGCAGGCCCGCCATATTCGCTGGTCGGCCGAGGCGACGCTGATCAGCTTGCCGAGAAAACCGAAATCGACACAGATATAGCCGAGCACCGCCCAGGCGAGCGCCGCCGTCGCCGGCAGCATCGAGGTGCCCTTGACGACGAAGAGGATGGTCAGGAACACGGCGAGCAGGCCGGCGATGCCGAGCACGATGCCGCGATAGAGCGTGAAGGCGTTGATCGTGTCCTTGTAGGCGTTGGGTTCCCAGAGATAGATCTGCGGCAGTTCCGGCGTCGACAGTTCGGCGACGAAGGTGATGACGGCGCCCGGGTTCAGCGTGATGCGGAAGACGTCGGCCTCGTCGCTCGGCTGGCGGTCGAGCGCAAAGCCCTCGCTCGGGGTGATGGCGATGATGCGCTGCGAGCCGAGATCCGGCCAGAACAGCTTGGAATTGACCAGACGGAAATGCGGCGCGACGATGACGCGCTCCAGCTGTTCCTCCGAGACGTTGGCGAGCGCAAACACCGCCCAGTCGCCCTGATGGTTCTCCGAACTCGCCCTGACCTCGATGCGCCGGCGGATGCCGTCGGCGCCGGCCGCCGTCGAAACCTGGAAGGCCTCGCCCTGGTTGGCGTAGATCTCGGTCGTCGCGGTGAGATCGAGCGCGGTATCGTCACGGGAAATCTTCACCGGTTCGGCCGCCTGAGCAACGTTTGCCGCCAGGGCGAAGGCCGCCAGGAAAAGGGCTGCGATCACCGCGATCACTCGTCCGGACGGTGACTTGGGCAGCATGCGGTTTCTTGTCATCGGCTGTCGGTTTTCCTGCCTTTATCCGTATCGGTGGCGAGCCGTGAGAACATCACGTGGTCGTGCCACTGACCGTTGATCTTCAAGTATCCGCGCAGATAGCCTTCCCGCTGAAACCCGGCCTTTTCAAGCAGGCGCATGCTGCGCGCGTTATCTGGAATACAGGCTGCTTCGATACGGTGCAACTCAAGCCCGGTGAAGATGTAAGGAATAACCATTTGAAGGGCGGCGAACATATGCCCCTGGCCGGCATGGCGCTCGCCCATCCAGTATCCGATCATGCAGCTTTGCGCCGCACCCCGCCTGATGTAGCCGATGGTGATGCCGCCGACGAGGGTGCGGTTTTCCTTGAGGAAGATGAACAGCGGGATGGCCTGGCCGGAGGCATATTCCTGCTTGCCGCGAATGACGCGGGCGCGGTAGGCGCCTTCCGTCAGCTCGTCTCGCCGCCAGGTCGGCTCCCAGGGTTCCAGGAATTTGCGGCTTTCGGCACGCAGCCGGTGCCATTGGCTGAAATCCTGGTAGCGCGGCAGACGCAAGAGGTATCTGTCATTCTCCAGCTCGACCGCATCCGGCTGCCGTGACAGGAACCGAAACACCGATTTTGGCATCGATCACTCCCGGCAGACGGACCTCGGCTCAGCTGGCCTGCATCGTCTTCGGCGCCGGGGCCGAAAGCGAGGCGGTGATGTCTTCCATCGGCGCAAGCTGCTCGAGCGGCCCGATCGCCGAAAGCGTCGGCACGGTGTCGTAGAACAGCCGGCCGGCGAGGTCGGTCAGCCGTTCGATGGTGATGCCTTCCAGTCGCTCCATCATCTCCGGATTGGAGATCGGCCGGCCGTAGAGCATCATCTGCCTTGCGATCTGGCCGGCACGCGCGGCCGGGCTCTCCTGGCCCATCAGCAGCTGGGCGCGGATCTGGGCGCGGGCGCGTTCGATTTCCTTCTGGTGGATCTCTTCGGCCGACTTGTGCAGCTCGTCGATGATGACGGGCACCAGCTCCGGCAGGTTTTCGCCGCCGGTGGCGGCATGAATGCCGAAGATGCCAGTATCGGAAAAGCCCCAGTGGAAGGCATAGACGGAATAACAGAGGCCGCGGAATTCGCGCACTTCCTGAAACAGCCTGGAGGACATGCCGCCGCCGAGGATATTGGCGAGGATCTGCGAGCAGTAGAAATCGCGGGCGTGGTAGGGCTTGCCCTCAAAGCCAAGCAGGATCTGCGCATCCATCAGGTCGCGTGGCTCACGCACGCTGCCGCCAATATAACGCGCCGCTTCCATGACCGGCGGGGCGGACGGCGCGGTCGGCAGGCTCGCGAAGCGATCCTCGACCATGCGCACGAATTCCTGGTGATCGACGGCGCCGGTCGCCACGATGAACATCCGGTCGGTCGTGTAGTTGCGGCCGAGATAGGTGCGGATCTGCTGCGGCGTGAAGGAAACGACGGTCTCAGGCGTGCCGAGGATCGCGCGCCCGAGCGTCTGGTCGCGATAGGCGGCCTCGGAGAAGCGGTCGAATACAACATCGTCGGGCGTGTCGTTGGCGGCGTTGATCTCCTGCAGGATTACCTGCTTCTCACGCTCCAGCTCTTCCTCCTCGAAGGCCGATTCGGTCAGGATGTCGGCGAGGATGTCGACGGCGAGCGGCACATGGTCCTTGAGAACGCGGGCGTAATAGGACGTCGTCTCGGTCGAGGTGGCGGCATTGACTTCGCCGCCCACATCTTCGATCTCCTCGGCGATCTGGCGGGCCGTGCGCCGGGCCGTACCCTTGAAGGCCAT
Source organism: Rhizobium aethiopicum (assembly GCF_900094625.1). GTDB lineage: Bacteria > Pseudomonadota > Alphaproteobacteria > Rhizobiales > Rhizobiaceae > Rhizobium > Rhizobium aethiopicum. Next base: position 231,029 of record NZ_FMAJ01000008.1, read on the forward strand.
ATGTTCGAGCAGGTGGGCGATGCCGTGCTCGTCTTGCGTCTCGTTACGCGATCCTGATTTGATCCAGACTCCGAGCGCCACGCTTTCAAGGTGTGGCATGGTTTCTGTGACTACTGTCAGCCCGGATTTGAGCCGGGTGCACTCAACTGTCATTGGCTATCTTTCTGCGCCTGCCGTCTTTTCGCTGCGGGCGTGATCGCCGATAAAGGTCTCAACGGCTTTCAGCTCCGGGTTGATAATCTGGAAACGCTCCTCCCTTTGCATCAGACCAGCAAGCCACGTCGGAAGCGCCGGGTCAATACCGCAGGCCGATTTTACGGCGGCGGGGAATTTCGCCGGATGCGCGGTCGCAAGCGTCACCATCGGTGTATTCGGCTTCTCTTTCTTGGCGGCGACGAAGACGCCGATCGCCGAATGCGGATCGAGGAGATAACCGGTCTCGGCATGGACTTGGCGGATCGTCTCGGCGACCTGCCTTTCGCTGGCGCGCCCGGCGCGGAAGTCGCGGCGGATCGCCTTCAGCGCTTGGCCGCCGATCTCGAAGCCATTGGATTGCTTGAGGCTTTCCATTGCCGCGCGCACCTTCGAGGCATCGCGCCCATAGGCTTCGAACAGCAGCCGCTCGAAGTTCGACGAGATCTGGATGTCCATCGACGGCGAGGTCGTCGCCTTGACCGCCTTCATGTCATAGCGGCCGGTCTTCAGCGTCCGCGCCAGGATGTCGTTCTCGTTGGTGGCGATGACCAGCCGGTCGATCGGCAGTCCCATGCGCTTGGCGCAGTAGCCGGCGAAGATATCGCCGAAATTGCCGGTGGGTACCGTGAACGAGATTTTCCGGTCCGGCCCGCCGAGCGCCACCGCCGCCGTGAAATAATAGACGATCTGGGCCATGATGCGCGCCCAGTTGATCGAATTGACGCCCGACAAACCGACCTTGTCGCGGAAGGCCGCGTCGTTGAACATCGCCTTCACCAGGTTCTGGCAGTCGTCGAAATTGCCCTCGACGGCAAGCGCATGCACATTCGACGAAGTCGACGTTGTCATCTGCCGCTGCTGCACCGGCGAGACCTTGCCGTGCGGGAAGAGGATGAAGATATCGGTGCGCTGGCGCCCGGCGAAGGCATCGATCGCCGCGCCGCCGGTATCGCCCGAAGTGGCGCCGACGATCGTCGCCCGCTCGCCGCGCTTTTCCAGCGCATAATCCATCAGCCGGGCAAGCAGCTGCATCGCCACGTCCTTGAAAGCGAGCGTCGTGCCGTGGAACAGCTCCATGACGAAGCTGTTCGGCCCGGTCTGGACGAGCGGGGCGATCGCCGGATGGCGGAAGGTGGCGTAGGCCTCGTCGATCATCGCCCGGAAGGTCGCCGCGGGGATTTCGCCATTGGTGAAGGGCGACAGGATGGTGAAGGCGATCTCCTGATAGCTCTTGCCCCTCAGCGCGCGGATCTCCTTCTTCGAAAACTGCGGCCACTCCCGGGGAACATAGAGCCCGCCATCGCGCGCCAGTCCCGTCAGCAGGGCGTCGCAAAAGCCGAGGGCAGGGGCCTCGCCGCGGGTCGAGATATAGTCCACGTTGGTCATCCTTGATCTATCGCTGGAAGAAATTTGGCCGGGCCGAGCCGTGGCCCGCTCTGCCGGAAACCGGCAAGGGGCTGCCTTCAGGCCATACCATTGCCGTTATCTTGTTGAAGTTGCCCGCATCCGGCGGCGAAAAGTGCATCAAAACGGCGCGTACCCAATCGATTTTTGTTTGCGCCGCTGATATAGACCATCGCAAACCGTCGTGAAAGGCCTCGCGAAAAAGACGGGGGCCTCCAAGAAACGCTTGTGCAAAGGGTGGAACATAGTGCTCGGCAAGGTCTCGCGTCTTATCATCTCCGCTTCTTTCGTTGCCCTGCTTGCCGGCTGCAACTCGCTCGGCATCGGCGGCGACAGCAAGCCGGAGGCGGCGCCGACGCAGCCGAACGGCAATGCCCAGATCATGCCGCTGGCGCCGGCCAATCCCTCCTCGAACAACCCCTCGATCGGTACCGCCAAGACGGCCCAGGGCGCCGTCGCTCCCGTCGTCCAGGGCGCCTGCCCGCAGATCTTCCTGCGTGACCAGGATGCGATCTTCCGCACCTATGCCAAGGGCAAGAAGGACGACCCGCAGCAGATCGTCTTCCAGGCCTCCTTCGGCGATTACACCCGTCAATGCACGCTGAACGACACGGCCCTGACGATGACCGTTGTTGCCCAGCTGCGCCTCATCACCGGCCCGGCCGGCAATCCCGGCCCGGTGACGCTGCCGGTCCGCGTCACCATCCTCGATGGCGAGAACGTGCTCTATTCCGAGGTCACCAAGTTCCCGACCGAGATCCCCGCGGGCTCCCCGGGCACGCAGGTCATCTTCCGCAAGGAAGGCATCCAGATTCCGGTTGGCGCCGGCGCGTTGGTGCGCGTCAATATCGGCTTCGAGACCCAGCCGGCGAAGAGCAAGAAGAGCAGCTGAGCTATCACCGGAAAAGCGGACTTGGCCCACAGCGTCCGGATCATGTGACATCCCAGCCCTGGGAGATCGGCGAGGGCGGCCCCTCATCCGCCTGCCGGCACCTTCTCCCCGCCAGCGGGGAGAAGGGGATATGCTGCAACCTCTCGATCCTCCGCTGACCTCTCGCAGGGCACGTCCCCTCGCCCCGTTTACGGGGAGAGGGTTAGGGTGAGGGGCTGCTATCGGTACGACCCGGGCAGTGGGCGGGGCAGGCCCGAGAATGACGGAGCGGGGAGCCTGAGCAATTCCCAGTGAAGGGGCGGGTGCGGGCCGACCCCAGCACCTAAACCTAAAGCACGCCTTCCCAGGCAGCCAGCGCGGCAACCACGCCCGGCAGGTCGTTCATGCGGGAGATCACCGTTTCGGCGCCGGCATCGGTCAGTTTGTCGGCATGGGCAGGGTAGCTGTGCGAGGCGCCGGTAAAGCCGATGACGCGCATGCCGGCGGCGCGCGCCGCATGCACGCCGTGCACGGAATCCTCGACGACGACAGTTTTGTCGGACGAGACGCCCATGCGGCTTGCGCCGTGCAGGAAGATATCCGGCTTCGGCTTGACGCGGTCGGCGCCGAGATCCTTGGCGGAGAAGATGTTGGGTGCAAACAGCGGCTTCAGTCCGACCTTGCCCAGCATCATGTCGAGCCGCTTGGTGCTCGAATTCGAGCAGATGCAGCGCTTCATCGGCAGCCGGGAGACGGCGAATTCGACGCCTGGGATCGCCTTGACGTCATTCGCCAGCCTCATGTCGAGCAGCTTCTCGGACTTATCAAGCAGGGAGGCGGAAAACGGGATGCTGGCCTCGCGCTCGACCTGCAGCAGGATGTTGTGCCAGGTCATGCCGGCGAAACGCTCGCCCATTTCCTCGACGCTGATCGGATATCCGGCGTCCGTCAACAGCGCGGATTCGACCCCCGCGGCGATGATTTCGGAATCGACCAGAACGCCGTCGCAGTCGAAGATGATGAGGTCGAAGCCGTCCATATGTTCACGCCTTGCTGGAAATCCGGGTCTTATCAGGGGATGCTGCGGCTTTACACGATGGCAGGCCAAAGCTCAACCTGAACGCAAGCATGGCTGCGATGCGGCAGGCGACCGGCTCGATGGAACCACTGTCGCCGGACGCCCATGAAGCGGGCAGTTCAGGCCGCTGCAGGCTGCCCCGCCACTTCGTAACGAGCCCGGCTCAGACTGACCAGGCCGGCGATGGCAGTGCAGCCGGCTGCAATGGCGACCGCGAAGTCGAGCGCTGCCGATAACGGCAGCGTTGCGAAAATGATCGACATCGAGACCCCGCCCAGGGTCTGGCCGAGAAGCCGCGCGGTCCCTTGCATGGCGCCGGCCGCACCGCTTCTGGCTTTCGGTGCCGAAAGCAGCAGAATTCGGTTGTTGGGAGTCTGGAACAGTCCGAAGCCGAGGCCGGCGATCACCGTGCCGACGAGAAATCCGATACCTCTCGGGTCTGGCGGCGTGAGACCGGCCACGAGAAGGCCAAGCGCCATAAGCGCCCCGCCGATTGCACAAAGCCATGACGTCTTGACCCGGTTTGCCAGACGTCCCGAGATCGGCGCGATGATTGCGGTCGCGGCAGGCCAGGGCATCATGTAGAGACCAGCCAGAACCGGCGTCATGTGCAGCCTGTGTTGGAGGTAGAAGGGCAGGGCGATGTAGCTCAGCATCTGTCCGCAGAAGCAGGAGATCGAGGCGATCACCGCCATGCGGAATGCCGGCGCCGCCAACAGGTCCGTGGGAAACAGAGGTACGTCACTGTTTCGTTCCAGACGCAGCAGGCCGAACAGGCAGGCGAGTGAGGCGGCGATGAGGGCGGCACCGCTGACCGGCGCGGTGGCTATCCGGTCGGCGCCTGAGAAGAACAGGATGAACATCAGCGTATTGGCCAGCAACGCCTTCGCCTTCAGCTTCCGCTTCGCGCCTTCAACGTGGCCGAGCAGGCCGCCGCCGAGGAGAACGATGACCCCGAGCGGTATATTGACGGCAAACAGCCAAGGCCAGGTCGTGACGGAAAGGATGGCGCCGGCAATTCCGGGGCCGGCGGCGGAGGAAATTGCGATGACCATGGCATTGATGCCGATGATCGGGCCCAGCATGCGTTGCGGCAAGGCCTGGCGCAGGTTCATCATCGCCAGCGCCATGATCGCGCCCGCGCCAAGGCCCTGCGCGAAACGCGCAAGGATCAGCAAGGGCAGGTCGTCCGCCAAGGCGCAGCCTGCGGAAGCCGCGGTGAACAGCGCGACGCCGATCAGGAAGACCCGCCGGGCGCCGTAAATCTCGCCGAGCGCCCCACATGAAGAATGGCGACGAGCACGGCCAGCTGGTAGGCCGAGACGACCCATACGGTGTTATCCGCTTCCGCCTGCAGCGAGAGCGCAATCGACGGCAAGGCGACATTGGCGATCGCTCCATCCAATACGACGAGAACAACCGCCAGAAGCAGAAGGGCGACCGCCAGATAGCGTCGGGGCGATGCCAGACCTTCTTGAGAAACGGGTGCGGTGTAGCTGAGAGACATGGGAAATCCTCGGTGTGCCTGGGATGGGGATTAGTTAGTCCCAGCCGGGCCATTGCGCCAGACGCAACGGAAGCAATGCTCAGTTGCGCGTGGCGCCACGTTTGGTAGGATCGCGCCATGTCTGATCTCGATCTGAACCTTCTCGTCGCGCTGGACGCTTTGCTGGCCGAGCGAAGCGTATCGGCTGCCGCACGCCGCCTTGGCCTCAGCACATCCGCCATGAGCCGGACACTGTCACGCTTGAGGACTGCGCTCGGTGATCCGATCCTGGTGCCGGCAGGCCGCGGCATGGTGGCGACACCCCATGCCCTGGCCATTGCCGAAGACGTGCATCTGTTGAAAGACGCTGTGAAAGCGGTGCTGAGTCCGCCGTCGACCGTCGACATTCGGGAGGTGCGGCGCCACTTCACGATCCGCGCCAATGAAGCCTTCGTGCTTCTCTACGCCGCGGATCTGAGCGCTGCAGTGACGAATGCTGCACCGGGAATAAGGCTTCGTTTTGCGCCGAGATCCGACAAGGACGTTCAGGCTTTGCGGGAGGCGGCGATAGATCTGGACATCGGTGTGCTCCCGCGCGACAGCGGCGAGCTGCGTTGCCAGAGCCTCTTCGAGGATCGGTTCGTTGGCGTTGCAAGGGTGGGGCATCCGATCTTCGACGCAGATCGGATAACGGCCGAGCGCTATGCCGCCTGCGGCCACGTGCTTTTCTCGACGCAGGCGGACTACGCCGGTCCGGTCGACAGGGCGCTCGCCGAACTGGGCTTGGATCGGGATGCCAGACTGATCGTGCCAAGTTTCCCGGCGGTGATCGCCGTTGCAGCCTCATCCGATCTGATCGGTTCGGTTCCGAAGTCTTATTGCAAATCCGCCGCGATGAGGGAGATCAGAACCTTCGACCTGCCGGTCGCCGTGCCGGGTTTCAACATCGTTCAGGCCTGGCACCCGCGCATGGACGCTGATCCCGCTCATCGCTGGCTGAGGGCACTTATTTTCGAGACGTTCCACTCGATGAACTGAACACGGTCAGGGTCGGCTCTTCACGAGGGCGCATAATGTCAGAAGCGCTTCGACGCCGGCCCATAGAGGCCATGGGCTCGCCTCGGTTCGAGTGAAGCGAGCCCTTCTGACCTACTGCTCCGGCAGGATGATTTTATTGGTGGTGGTACTCTTGACCGGCTTCTCGCCGGGCACATGCGACATGGTGCGGGTCGTGCTCTGCAGCGTGTCGCCATCGGTGCTGGTCTTGGTGCGGGACTTGCTGAACGTCCCCTGATCAACCGCCTGGGCCTTGGTCTGCGCCTTGAGCTTGTCGCCATTGTCGTTGACATGCGTCTTGCTCTGCGCCTTGCCGTCGGTGGTGGCCGCACTTCCGCCCGATCCGATCGAGGATGTCGTGCCGCCGTCGGTCTGGCAGGCGCCTGCCGTTCCGGCCGAGCTGGCGGATGTGCCGCCGGCCGAAGCGCTTCCAGCCGTTCCGACGGTTCCGGCCGCATTGCATTCCTCCGCAAGGACGGCCGGGCTCGAGGCGAAGAGCGCGATCGCGGCGGCTGCGATAAGATTGATTGGTTTCATTGCCATCTCCTATTTGTTCGGCTTGGTGATGGAACAGGTTCCATCGGAGCGCTTCGTGATGACGGTGCCGTCCGGCCGCGTGATGCTTGCGGTGGAAAAACTGTCGACGCTACCCGATCCGGCCGAGGAGCCGGCGGAGGCGGATGACGAAGAAGAGCTGCTCGAGCCGCCGGCGGTCGTTGTCGACGAAGACACGTGACCGTTGCCCGCAGTCACCGTGGTCGATGTGTCCCCCGCCTGCGACTGGACGATGGTGCATGTCGTTCCGTCGTCGAGCTTGATCTCTTCGGCCATTGTCGGGCCGGCGATCATGGCGAGCGAAGCCGTCAGTGCGATTGTGGAAAACCGGGTCATGGGTTTATCTCCAAGGGGTTTGGCCGGCGCCCTTAAGGCGCCGGCCCTGGATCATTTGCAATCCTCGGTGCCGGCGGCGTCCTTCTTGACCTGGCCGGGCGCGCAACCCTTCTTGCCCTGGTTGTCATGCGAGGTGCCTGCCGCACTGCTGCCGGTGCCGACGGTGCTGCCGGTCTTGTCTCCGTCCGCAGACGAAGCCCCGGTCCCGACGCTCGAGGCCGAATTGGCGTCGCCTGAACCCGCGGCCGAGCCGCCGGTGCCGACCGTGCTGCTGGAGGTGCCGCCGCCCGCCGACGAGCCGCCGGTGGCGGTCGTCGAGGACGTGCCTGAATTGCAGGTGGTCGTACCATCAGGGCAGGTGCCGCCGGCAGAGCTGCCACCAGTACCGACCGTGCTGCTCGCAGTTCCGCCGCCGGCCGTCGAACCGCCGGTGCCGACCGTGCTCGATGACTGGGCGAAGCCGGACGCCGCCGTACCGGCCAGAAGGGCCGCCGCCAATGCGAGATGTGTTACTTTCATCATAGGGTATTCCTCCGATTGTTTGTCAGTCGCCGCCACATCTGCAATGGATGGGCGGCTGTTTGACAAACGACGGTTTTATCCGGCTGTTCCTGTCGTGGGACCTCAGTCGGACGGGCGTCGGACCTTGGCCTGATTTTGTGGGAGCCGCGGTGAGTGCAACCGATCAGCCCTGAAACGCCGGTGGCCGGTGGAGCACATCGGTACAGAAACGCGACAACTACATCTCAACCGGAAACAGCCTCAGGAACTGCCGGTCGCCTTCCGGCGAGAAGGTGATCGAGCGGCTCTCGGCGGTGCGCCGGGCCCAGCCCTTGTCGAGGAAGCTTGCAAGCAGCGCCTTGCCGAGGCTGCCGGCAAGATGGGCGCGCCTTTCGCTCCAGTCGAGGCAGGAGCGGCAGAGCGGGCGGCGCGAGGATCTGAGATTGCCGACGTCGATGCCGATGCGGGCAAGATCGCTCTCGCCCTTTTCCGTCAGGGCCAGACCCTCTCCGACCGCCTCGATCGCGCCTGAGGCGATCAGGCTGTCGAGCATGCGCACGCCGTAATCGCCTGCCAGATGATCGTAGCAGATGCGCGCCTTGCGCAGCGCCGGCTCCTTCGGGCCGGGCCGGTGGCGCAGATGCCCGCGTCCGGCGGCAAAGCCCATCATGCTTTCGATCAGCCGGGCGGCGGCCTCGTCGGCGAGCGTGAAATAGCGGTGGCGCCCCTGCTTGCGCTGGCTCAGCAGGCCGCCGGCTTCGAGTTTGGCCAGATGCGTGCTTGCCGTCTGCAGCGTGATGCCGCCAACGCCGGCAAGCTCGGTCGCCGTCAGCGCCCGCCCGCCGGTCAGCGCCGCCAGCATATTGGCGCGGGCGGGGTCGCCGATGAGCGCACCGATCTGGGCAATGTCCGGACCTTCCTTCATAGTTCGATCGTAACCGAAGCATTGTCGCCAGGCAATGTGCGAAAACGGGGAAGCACAAAGGAGAACCCGATGATCACCTGCTTCATCCGCTATCAGATCGATCCCTTCAACAAGGAGGCCTTTGCCGAATATGCCCGCAACTGGGGCCAGGCGATCCCGAGGAATGGCGCCGATCTGATCGGCTATTTCGCCCCGCATGAGGGATCGGCGACGACGGCCTACGGAGTCTACAACATCGAAAGCCTCGCCGCCTACGAAGCCTACCGCGCACGGCTGGCTGCCGATCCGCTCGGCCGCGACAATTACGAATTCGCCAAGCATGAGCGTTTCATCCTGAAGGAGGATCGGATCTTCCTGAAAAACGTCTCCGCTCCCCACGCCAAGCTGGTGTTGCCATGATCGCCGTCATCTTCGAAGTCGTGCCCTATATGGGCGAACGCCACAAATATCTCGATCTCGCCGGTGAATTGCGCGCCGAGCTCGAAACGATCGATGGCTTCATCTCGATCGAGCGTTTCGAGAGCCTGACCAACCGCGGCAAGCTGCTGTCGCTCTCCTTCTTCCGCGATGAGGCAGCGGTCAAGGAATGGCGTAACCGCGAGGCCCATCGCGCCGCCCAGCAGGCCGGCCGCGGCGGCGTCTTCGCCGACTACCGGCTGCGGATCGCCAGTGTCGTGCGCGATTACGGCATGTTCGAACGCGAGGAGGCGCCGAGTGATAGCCGCAGCGTTCATGACGCGGCCTAATCCGAGAGGCGAGGGCCGCTGAACACTTAAGGACATACGGATTGTGTCGCCTGCTGAATGAATTTTTGCGGGCGATGCTGGGTGTTGTTGACAAAGCGCCTTTTGGCGAACGTATCTGCGCCATGTAACGGTCAGGAGCGAAGCAGGTTGGAGAGACCGGAGGATTTTTGGGCACAGCTTTCGGATGAAAGAACAGGATACTCGATCATAATCGAAGATGACGGTGCGAAGGGCTATGCATATCTCTTGGATTCCGAGGGAGGGATTGTCAGCGATGTTTGGCTGTACAATCGCGGTCCTGCACCTGAGACAGTCGATTGGAGCGACCCTTCAAAACTGCCTTTTTCAAATCCGGCAGAATTCGTAAGCAATGTCGATTTCAGACCGATAGGAAGCACCTCCGAGCTACTGGTTCAGTGGCAGCAACCTGCCGATCGGCTGATTGAGGCGCAGCTATGGGTACGTGGACAACTATTCGCGATACTGCAACAGGGGGTCGCGCCTGGGAGGTCACGGCTCGCTGCCAAGGACGGCCCTTTGGCGAGGGTGTTGGAACTTAGCAAGAGCGGAGAGTGAACTCGTTCAGCCACCAGGCAGGCAGCCGTGCGGCCGGCCGAGCCGACTGTCGCCACAATAAATTCCCGAAATCGGTCATCGCTTCAGGCTTTGGTAACTAAGTTGGGTAACCATAACGGAGAGTTAAGCGTAAAGCGTATGAGTGAGTATCAGAATGGCGTCAGTTTTTCCGCTTGCCGACCTCAAGGCTTCCGTCAAGGCGGACTCCTGGGTTGACACGATCATCAAGGGCGACTGCGTGAGCGCCCTTGAAGCCTTGCCCAACCACTCCGTCGATGTGATCTTCGCCGACCCGCCGTATAATCTCCAGCTCGGCGGAACGCTGCATCGTCCCGACCAGTCCCTGGTCGATGCCGTCGATGACGAATGGGATCAGTTCGCCTCCTTCGAGGCCTATGACGCTTTCACCCGCGCCTGGCTGCTCGCCTGCCGCAGGGTGCTCAAGCCGACCGGCTCGATCTGGGTGATCGGCTCCTATCACAATATCTTCCGCGTCGGCGCCACGCTGCAGGATCTGAATTTCTGGATCCTCAACGACATCATCTGGCGCAAGACCAATCCCATGCCGAATTTCAAGGGCCGCCGTTTCCAGAACGCCCATGAGACGATGATCTGGGCGAGCCCGAATGCCAAGGCCAAGGGCTATACCTTCAACTACGATGCGATGAAGGCCGCCAATGACGACGTGCAGATGCGTTCCGACTGGCTGTTCCCGATCTGCAACGGCAATGAACGCCTGAAGGGCGAGGACGGCAAGAAGGTGCATCCGACCCAGAAGCCGGAAGCGCTGCTTGCCCGGGTCATCATGGCTTCGACCAAACCCGGCGATATCGTGCTCGATCCCTTCTTCGGTTCGGGAACGACGGGCGCCGTCGCCAAGCGTCTCGGCCGCCACTTCGTCGGCATCGAGCGCGAGCAGGACTATATCGATGCGGCATCGGCCCGCATCGCCGCCGTCGAGCCGCTCGGCAAGGCGGAACTGACCGTCATGACCGGCAAGAAGGCCGAGGTTCGCGTCGCCTTCAACGTGCTGGTCGAAAGCGGCCTCATCAAGCCCGGCCAGGTGCTGACCGACGCCAAGCGCCGCTACAGCGCGATCGTGCGCGCCGACGGCACGGTAGCCTCCGGCGGCGAGGCCGGCTCCATTCATCGTCTCGGCGCCAAGGTGCAGGGGCTCGATGCATGCAACGGATGGACCTTCTGGCACTTCGAAGAAGGGCAGTCCCTGCGCCCGATCGACGATCTCAGGTCCGTCATCCGCAGTGATCTGGCAAAGGTGGATTGAGCAGCGCCTTCGCGGGATCGAGATACCTTCTTCCGGTTTCCTCCAGTTGCGGAAGAAGACCAAGGCGCCCGGGGTTTCAACCTCGGGCGTCTTCTATTTCAGCATCACCGGTCAAAACGACTTGTAGTCGGTAACCTCGACCCGCGTGATGCGGCCATCTTCATTGAAGGTGATCGTCTCCTCGCCCTCGCGCACCAGCGGCTTGCCGGTCCGGCTGTTCGTGGCGCGGAGCGACCAGACGGCGCGGCCGGACAGCGGCGTCAGCCGCTCCACAAGCGAATTCTCGGCCGTCTGATCGGGGTAGTCGTCGAAATAGCGCCGGAAGGCGGCCATGATCTCGGGTCGCCCGGAAAGGCTGCCGACGCCGTTCGAGACATAGGTCGCATCCTCAGCGAAATAGCCCTCGATAGCAGGAAAATCGAGCGCATTGATCGCGGCGTGGAAGCGTTCGATTTCCTCTGCCGGGTCGAAGGCCATTGATATCAGACCCTCAAGCCATGGGCGGCGAGATCGCTGCGCAGCTTCTCCGTGCCCGAAAACAGCACCGCGTTCCAGCCGAAAGCCCTGGCGCCTTCGACATTGGCCGGCGCGTCGTCGATGAAGATCGTTGCGGCGGGATCGAGGCCGAAGCTTTTCGTATGCGTCTCATAGATCGCGATGTCAGGCTTGATCAAGCCGACATCGCCGGAAACGGTGACGCCGCGCGGTTTCGTCAGGAACGGGAAGCGCTGCTGCGCTTCGCGAAAAGTGTCGGAGGCGAAATTGGTGAGCATCGTCACGTCGCGGCCCTCGTCGATCAGTCCCTCCATGATCGCGACGCTCTCCTCATAGGCGTGCGGCACCATCTCGTGCCAGTATTTGCGGAAGGCGCGGATATGCTCCTCGCGCGTCGGATGTGCTTCGATCAGCAGCGCTTCGGCGTCCGCCCAGGTACGGCCGCGGTCCTGCTCGACGTTCCAGTCATGGGTGCAGATATTGGCGAAGAACCAGTTGCGCTCGGCCTCGTCGGGAATGAGGCGGGCGAAGGGAAGGTGCGGATCGTAATGAATGAGAACTTTGCCGATGTCGAAAACGATATGCTTTATTTCGGAGGTCATGTTTATGCCCTGGATGTTTTGAACGCGAGAGGAATAGCCGCTGCGATCGCTTTTTTCATGACGGTCGGCAAGGCCTGAGCTTCAAGATTTGTAACCGGCTCCCACCATCCGTCATTGGTATCGAACGGGCCGGAGATCGCCGCCCGCCAGATCGACAGCCTGAGCTCGAAATGGGTGAAGACATGGGTGATGGTGCCGCTGGCCTGCCATGCCGCGTCGAAGGGCGCGGCCGTGACGGATGTTTCGCCGTCGAGGCGCGCCGTCCAGGCTGATGTCGGCACCTCGGTCATGCCGCCGAGCAGGCCGCTTTCGGCGCGCCGCCTGAGCAGGATCTCGCCCTCTCCAGTCACCGCGACGAAGGCCGCGCCACGGCGCACCGGCTTTTCCTTCTTCGCCGCCTTGACCGGAAAGAACTCGGGATCGGAAGATTTCAGCGCCTGACAGGCATCGCGGAACGGACAGAGCGAACAGGCCGGCCGCTTCGGCGTGCAGATCGTCGCCCCGAGATCCATCATCGCCTGGGCGAAATCGCCGGGCCGGCCCGACGGCGTCATCAGCGCCACCTTTTCCTTCATCGCCGGCTTGGCGCCCGGAAGCGGCGCTTCGATGGCATAAAGCCTGGAGATCACCCGCTCGACATTGCCGTCCATCACGGCGGCCTGCCGGTTGAAGGCGATCGCCGCGACGGCGGCCGCGGTATAGTCGCCGATGCCGGGGAGCGATTTCAGTCCCTCTTCGGTGTCGGGAAACATGCCGCGATGTTCCTTTGCCACCGCCTCGGCGCATTTCTTCAGATTGCGGGCCCGAGCGTAATAGCCGAGCCCGGCCCAGGCGGCCATCACCTCGTCGTTCTCGGCCGCGGCAAGATCGGTCACTTCGGGCCAGCGCTGAAGAAACTTCTCGAAATAGGGTTTGACCGCCTGCACTGTCGTCTGCTGCAGCATCACTTCGGAAAGCCAGACACGATAGGGATCGGCCCGGACGCCACGCGCCGCCATGCCGGGCGAAACGCGCCAGGGCAGATCGCGGTGGTGGCGGTCGTACCAGTCGAGGAGGGGCTTTGCCGAGGGCGTGTCGAGTGTCGTGATCGTCATGATTTGCCGGGATCGGGGGAAGTGCCTATACTTGGCGAAGCAATGCCGCGCGATCAAGTCGGTCCCGTCAATTCCCTGTGCGGTTGGTAGGGGCACCCAAGGTTTTCGATGAGTTATCCACGCAAAGGTGCAAAACAGATTTCCGAGCTGGCGAACGGGCTGATCGATCCCGTCCTTGCGCGGCGCGCCGGCATCAATACGGCGCTGCTCGGCTCCTGGAGCGAAATCGCCGGCGAGGATTTCGCCGATTGCACCCGGCCGGAAAAGATCGCCTGGGCCCGCGGCGGCGGTGACGACGGCAGCTTCCGCCCCGGCGTGCTGACGATCGCCTGTGAAGGCGCGCGCGCGCTTTTCCTCACCCATGCCCAGGGCGAACTCATCCAGCGCATCAACAGCTTCTTCGGCTTCGCCGCCGTCCACCAGATCCGCATCGTCCAGAAGCCGGTCTCCCAGGCCATCCGTCGCTCCCGCACGCCGCCGCCGCTGAAAGGCGAAGCCGCCCGCAAGCTCGAAGGCATGATGGAGGGGATAGAAGGCGATAAGCTGCGCCAGGCGATCCAGCGCTTGGGCACAGCGGTGATGGGCAAGCGGGGGAGAGGGCGCTAGAGGGGGTTCTCCCAATCCATTCTGCATCCGTCAGCCTGAGCATGGATCCCAGGCTCAAGGCCTGGGATGACGGAGATTGGGGAACGCAATCGGCAAGAGGCGCTATGCGGCCACCTCTTAGTCCGTCGTGGCAAGGGCGATGTGTGCCTCCAGGATGAGACTGATACCGTACAACTGATCGAGCGTATGGCGCGTCATTGAATCCATTGATTTGGTCAGCGGTCCCATCACGGTCACAATTCTTTGAAGGAAGTTGGCCAACCGTGCCTTGTAGGCGGCTGCCGGCCGTTATATCGCACAGTCACGCCGTCACTCTCATTACTTATGGGGAACCCATGCAGATGTCCGAAATGCAACTGACGAAACGCCGCCTCCTCGGTGGGATCGCCATCGCCGCAGCTGCCGCAGCGCTTGCCGCCTGCAACGACAGCAAGGACGCTGCCGATGCGTCGTCTTCCGGCAAGACCATGGCCGACGGCACAGATGTCGATACAATGCAGACGGCGGCCACCTCGGCGACCGAGATGCCGCAGGCCGACGGCGATGTCGACATGGCCGAGGTGCTGAAGCCCGGCGCGCTGCCGGAGATGGCGCTTGGCAAGGCCGACGCTCCGGTCAAGATCGTCGAATATATGTCGATGACCTGCCCGCATTGCGCCCATTTCCACAACACCACCTTCGACACGATCAAGCAGAAATATATCGATACCGGCAAGGTGCAGTTCATTATCCGCGAATTCCCCTTCGATCCGCGCGCCGCCGCCGCCTTCATGCTCGCCCGCTGCAACGCCTCCAGCCCGGAGCAATTGAGCACGCCGGAACAGTATTTCCCGATGGTCTCAATGCTGTTCAAGCAGCAGCAGGTCTGGGCTGCCGCCGAAGATGGCCGCGCCGCACTGCTGCAGATGTCCAAGCTTGCCGGATTTACTGAGGATAGCTTCACGAAATGCTTGACGAACCAGAAGCTTCTGGATGAAGTGAACGCCACGCGGGAAAGAGGATCCAAGGATTTCGGCGTCGACGCCACGCCAACGTTCCTCATCAATGGCAAGCGCTATTCTGGAGACATGCCGGTTGACACCATGTCGAAGCTCATCGACAGCCTCATCTGAACCGGACCGTTCGACCATTGCGGGCGACGGCGAAAGCCGTGCGCCCGTTTTTTTGTGGCGCGGTGGCGGCAGGGAATACCCCCCTCTGTCCTGCCGGACATCTCCCCCACAAGGGGGGAGATCGGCTGGGGGCAATGTCTCGGCTTTCGTGACCGCTCCGCGCAGACGCTCGCGTATTTGGCGAAGCCCTAGCCACTTGCTGATCTCCCCCCTTGTGGGGGAGATGCCCGGCAGGGCAGAGGGGGGTGCTACCTCCACCCTCCGCCGCGGAGCTTCCGCATGAAGTTCAACAAGCTGCGCCTGGTCGGCTTCAAATCCTTCGTCGAGCCGACGGAATTCATCATCGAACGGGGGCTGACCGGCGTCGTCGGTCCGAACGGCTGCGGCAAGTCCAACCTCGTCGAGGCGCTGCGCTGGGTGATGGGCGAGAATTCCTACAAGAACATGCGCGCCTCCGGCATGGACGACGTGATCTTTTCCGGTTCGGGAAACCGCCCGGCCCGCAACACGGCCGAAGTGGCCCTCTATCTCGACAATGGCGAGCGCACCGCGCCGGCCGCCTTCAACGACAGCGACGAGATCCAGGTCACCCGCCGCATCGAGCGCGAACAGGGTTCGCTCTATCGCATCAACGGCAAGGAAAGCCGCGCCAAGGATGTGCAGCTATTGTTTGCCGACGCCTCCACCGGCGCCCGTTCGCCCTCGATGGTCGGTCAGGGCCGCATCGGCGAGCTGATCCAGGCAAAGCCGCAGGCCCGCCGCCAGCTGTTGGAAGAGGCGGCCGGCATCTCCGGCCTGCATTCGCGCCGCCATGAGGCGGAGCTGCGGCTGCGCGCCGCCGAAACCAATCTCGAGCGCCTCGACGACGTCACCTCGCAGCTCGAAAGCCAGATCGAGAGCCTGAAGCGCCAGGCCCGCCAGGCCAACCGCTTCAAGACGCTGTCGGCCGATATCCGCGCCCGCGAGGCGATGCTGCTGCATATCCGCTGGGTGCAGGCCAAGGAGGCCGAGGCCGAGGCCGACAGCGCCCTCAATCAGGCAACCGTCATCGTCGCCGAAAAGGCGCAAGCGCAGATGGAGGCGGCCAAGCAGCAGGGTATTGCCAGCCTCAAGCTGCCGGAACTGCGCGAGGGCGAGGCCCGCGCCGCCGCCGCCCTGCAACGCCTGCAGATTGCAAGGAGTCAGCTTGAGGAGGATGCCGGCCGCATCCTGCGCCGTCGCGACGAGCTGACCCGCCGTCTAGCCCAGCTTGCCGAGGATATTCGCCGCGAGGAGCGGCTGGTGGCCGATAATGCCGTCATCCTCGCCAAGCTCGACGCCGAAGAGTCCGAAATTTCCGAAATCCTCGCCGATTCCGGCCGTCTTGCCGAGGAAACCCGCGAGGCTTTCGACACTGCCGCCGCAAAACTCGCCGACAGCGAACGTATCTTCACCCAGCTGACCGCCGAGCGCGCCGAGGCGGCCGCCGGCCGCAACCAGCTGGAGCGCGCCATCCGCGATCTCGCCGACCGCCGCATGCGCCTGGAGCGCCAGATGGACGAAGCGAACGCGGAATTGTCGGCCATCGCAGAGAAGATATCAGGCCTGGCCGATCCCGAGGAGAAACGGGCGATCGTCGAAGCCGGTGAAATCGCGCTTGCCGATGCCGAGGCCGCCGCCCAGACGGTCGAACAGGCGCTGGCTGCCGCCCGCCAGGCCGAGGCACTGTCGCGTGCCCCGGTCGATCAGGCCCGCGCCGGCCTGAATGCGCTGGAAACCGAGGCCCGCACCATTTCCCGCATGCTCGCCGCCGGTGCTGCCGCCGGCAAGTTTCCGCCGGTTGCCGAGGAGCTGAAGGTCGATCGCGGCTTCGAGACGGCGCTGGGTGCAGCACTCGGCGACGATCTGGAATCGCCGCTCGATGCCGAGGCGCCGGCCCATTGGTCGGAGAATGGCGATGGCGCTGGCGATCCCCCGCTGCCGGAAGGCGTCGTGCCGCTCATCACCCATATCAGCGCGCCACCAGCTCTCACCCGCCGCCTGCGCCAGATCGGTCTGGTCGGGGAAGGGGACGCGCGCTCGCTGATGGCGGCGCTGAAGCCCGGCCAGCGGCTGGTGACGAAGGAGGGCGCCGTCTATCGCTGGGACGGCCACGTCACCGGTGCCGACGCGCCAAGCGCTGCGGCGCTGCGCCTTGCCCAGAAGAACCGCCTTGGCGAACTCGAAAGCGAAGCGGCAATCGCCCGTGACGTGCTTGCCGAGGCCGAGGAGCGGCAGGCTGCCGCCGCCGATGCCATCCGCATCGAGGAGCGGCGGCTGGCCGAGGCCCGCGACATGAGCCGGCTTTCGGCGCGTCATCTCGGCGAAGCGCGCGAGGCGCTGGCTGCCGCCGAGCGTGCTTCCGGTGATCTCATCCGTCGCCGCGACGTGGTCAGCGAGGCTGCCAGCCAGCTGGGGGCGCAATTGGAGGAGATCGGCGTCCAGGAAGAAAATGCCCGCATCGAGCTGGAGGACGCGCCTGACCTCACGCAGATCGACGAACGGCTGCGTTTCCAGCAGGCGGAAGTGGCGACCGACCGCGGCACGCTCGCCGAGGCGCGCGCCCGTCATGAAAGCCTCGCCAGGGAGAACGAGGCCCGCCAGCGCCGCATCATGGCGATCGGCCAGGAGCGCGAAACCTGGCGCCAGCGGGCGGCAAGCGGCGAGGATCATGTCGCCACACTGCGCGAGCGCGAGGAAGAGGCGCGCGAAGAGGCGGCCGAGCTCGAAATGGCGCCGGATGAATTCGACGACAAGCGTCGCGCTTTGCTCAGCGAATTGCAGAAGGCCGAGGAGGCGCGGCGAAATGCCGGCGATCTGCTCGCCGAAGCCGAACGCATCCAGCGCGAGGCCGACCACAGGGCGGCGACCGCGCTTTCCGAGCTTGCTGAATACCGCGAACGCCGCGGCCGCGCCGAGGAGCGCCTGGTTTCCGCCCGCGAGCGGCGGCAGGAAAGCGAAAGCCGCATCCGTGAGGCGCTGAACGTGCCGCCGCATGAGGCGCTGCGGCTCGCCGGCCTCCAGCCGCTGCAGGCGCTGCCTGATCCGCGCGAGGTCGAGCGCGATCTCGAGCGGCTGAAGATGGAGCGCGAGCGGCTCGGCGCCGTCAATCTGCGCGCCGACGAGGAGCAGAAGGAACTGAGCGAGAAGCTCGAAGCCTTGATCAAGGAGCGCGACGACGTCATCGATGCGATCCGCAAGCTGCGCGGCGCCATCCAGAGTTTGAACCGCGAGGGCCGCGAGCGCCTGGTCGCCGCCTTCGACGTCGTCAACGGCCAGTTCCAGCGGCTGTTCACCCATCTTTTCGGCGGCGGCACCGCCGAGCTGCAGCTGATCGAATCCGACGATCCGCTGGAAGCCGGCCTCGAAATCCTGGCACGGCCGCCCGGCAAGAAGCCGCAGACCATGACGCTGCTGTCGGGCGGCGAGCAGGCGCTGACGGCGATGGCGCTGATCTTCGCCGTCTTCCTCACCAATCCGGCGCCGATCTGCGTGCTCGACGAAGTCGACGCACCGCTCGACGACCACAATGTTGAGCGCTATTGCAACCTCATGGACGAAATGGCGGCCTCGACCGAAACCCGCTTCGTCATCATCACCCACAATCCAATCACCATGGCCCGCATGAACCGCCTCTTCGGCGTCACCATGGCCGAACAGGGCGTCTCCACGCTCGTCTCGGTCGACCTGCAGACCGCGGAACGCCTGCGCGAAATCGCCTGAAATCGTCCGCGGGAGCCGTGGATCCCAGGCTCCAGGCCTGGGATGACGGAGATTGAGGGGACGGAGCGGCAGGAGGCGCGGCCGGCAGGAGGCCGGACAGACAGGGCGCCGCCGAATCGTATTTAGCGATCCATCGCTGTTTTGCTGCGGCTGTCACCCCACCCTCCGTCCTCCTCGGGCTTGACCCGAGGATCCATGCCGCATCCACCAGCGCCAGGCCGTGGATCCCAGGCTCAAGGCCTGGGATGACGGAGAACGAGGGGACGGACCGGCAGGAAGCGCGGACCGGCAGGAGGCCACGGACAGACAGGGGCGCCGCCGAATTCGTATTTAGCGATCCATCGCTGTTTTGCCGCGGCTGTCACCCCACCCTCCGTCTTCCTCGGGCTTGACCCGAGGATCCATGCCGCATCCGCCAGCGCCAGGCCGTGGATCCCAGGCTCAAGGCCTGGGATGACGGGGATTGAGGGACGGACCGGCAGGAGGCCACCGACAGACAGGGGCGCCGCCGAATTCGTATCTGGCTATCCGTCACTGTTTTGCTGCGGCTGTCACCCGCCCTCCGTCTTCCTCGGGCTTGACCCGAGGACCCATGCCGCATCCGCCAGCGCTAGGCCTGGGATGACGGAGAACGAGGGGAGGGAGCGGCAGGAGGCGCGGAACGTGGTGCGCGTCGTTGCATTCCCCTTCGGTCTCGCTGTTCTGCTGCCGAGTTTGCCATCTGCTCCTACGCCTTTTACACCGGCCCGCCTGGGAAACGTTGGTCAGCCGCCCGATGCAGCGTGGAAAACCGCCAACTGTGCCGCGAAGGCGCGTTGGTAGGCCGGGCGTGCCTCGGCGCGGGCGACATAGGCGGCAAGGTTTGGGTATTCGTCGAGGATATTGGATGATTTCAGCCGCAGCAGCACCGACACCATCAGCAGGTCACCGGCGCTGAAGGCGCCGTCGAGCCAGTCGGCATCGCCGAGATGGGTCGAAAGGCTGTCCAGCCGTTTGCGGATGCTGTTCTCGAGGGCATGCAGGCGCTGCTCGTACCACGGCTCGTTGCGCTCCAGGATCCTGGCGAGGCTGTGATCGAAGACCGGCGGTTCCACCGTGTTGAGCGCGGCAAACATCCAGGCAATCGCCCGCGCCCGGCCATTGGCGTCCCTGGGCAACAGGCCGCCGCCATGACGCTCGGCAATATGAAGGACGATCGCGCCGGATTCGAACAGGCTGAGATCGCCCTCCTCATAGGTCGGGATCTGGCCGAAAGGCTGACGCGCCAGATGCGCCGGCTGCTTCATCGTCTCGAACGAGACGAGGCTGACATCATAGGGCTGTCCCGCTTCCTCGAGCGCCCAGCGAACTCGCATGTCGCGCGCCAGGCCGCGGCCGCGATCGGGCGAACGTTCAAAGGCGGTAATGGTGATCGTCATCGCTTTCTCCATAGCTCGTCGGCTTGAAGACGTTCGGCCAACCTGCACCCCGACATTTCATCTGCCGCGCTTGAGCGTCAGCTTCCCCATCTCGGTCGTCTGAAGTCGAAACAGGACAAAATGCTGGCCGCGCCGCGCAACTCTTCGGCCACCGTGGTTCTACCGCTGCCGGACACGCGTTCGATCAGGTAGTTCCTGACTCCCCCTTTTCCCTCCGATTCATCGCTCAAAGAGCCTTTCGTGGTGTCGGCGTCATCGCCGACCTGGAAGCACCCGACGGCCGATGATCCGGCCGCGAGTCGCGCTCGAGACACGGACTCCGCACAGATCGCGGGCAATTTACCCGCATTCGGGGATAAACACCAAAAAAGGTCGGCTGTGTATGGGCCCTTACTCCATTTGGGTGATGCTCTTTTCCCTGACTTGCATTAGAAGTTGTTTCAACGCAACCTGATGACTTTGCTGAAAAGCGGGCGGTCAACGTTGCGTATTTGTCGAATTTGCGATGCGCTTTCCGGTAGAGGGCAAGGACCGGAAAGCTGTTTGAGCAATCCCGGGGAAACGACAGGCAGTTTTTCTTAGGATTGCGGAAAACGAGGATCAGGGCGGCTCCATGAGCCGTTCTGGGTTGAGGGACCCCCCGTCCGGTTTTCCTGGCCGGACGGAAACAAGGCTTTGCGGGACAATGTTGCAGTCCCGCAAAGCTTTTTTTATGCCTTCTTTCACATCAGGCGCGGTTTTCATGGCTTCGACCGCCGCTACCCGCGAAAATATTGTGCGACGCAGCATTTTCGCCGCATTTGTCGATTTTCATTTCAACTCCAAGGCATTAAGCTGATCTCTCAGGCTGACGACAGTGCTTGCCTGCTTGTCTTTCGTCATGCTCGGTTTTGTCCCGAGCATCTGCAACCGGTGATACGCAGCAGATCCTCGCCACAAGGCGAGGATGGCGCCGAGAAGAGAGCGAGGTTTGTCGACAGCTGAGGGATCAATCTGATCCCGATCTGGTGTTGGGGGGAAGATGACCAAGTGGGTCTATAGGTTCGGCGACGGACAGGCTGAGGGTGGCGCGCGCGATCACCAGATTCTCGGCGGCAAGGGCGCGAACCTCGCTGAAATGTGCGCTCTCGGCCTTCCCGTTCCGCCGGGGCTGACGATCGTCAGCAGCGCCTGCGACACCTATTACAGGAATGGCGGGCATATCGAGGACCGGCTGAAGGCCGAGGTGCGCGCCGGGATCGCGGCGATCGAAGCGATCACCGGCCGCCATTTCGGCTCGACCAGCCAGCCGCTGCTGCTCTCGGTCCGCTCGGGCGCCCGCGTCTCCATGCCCGGCATGATGGACACCGTGCTCAATCTCGGCCTCAACGACGAGACGGTGCAGGCGCTCGGCCACGATGCCGGCGATGCGCGTTTTGCCTGGGACAGTTACCGCCGCTTCATCCAGATGTATGCCGATGTCGTCATGGGCCTCGGAAACGACGCCTTCGAGGAGATCCTCGAAGACGAAAAAGCCAAGCTCGGCCATGAATTCGATACCGAGCTCAGCGCCTCGGAATGGCAGCATATCGTCTCCCTCTATAAAAGGCTGATCGAGGAGGAGCTCGAGCAGGAATTCCCTCAGGATCCGGAAGTCCAGCTCTGGGGCGCGGTCGGCGCGGTCTTTTCCAGCTGGATGAGCGCGCGCGCCGTCACCTATCGCCAGCTGCACAATATTCCGGAAGGCTGGGGCACGGCCGTCAACATCCAGGCGATGGTGTTCGGCAATCTCGGCAATTCGTCGGCGACCGGCGTCGCCTTCACCCGCAACCCGTCGACCGGCGAGAAGGCGCTTTACGGCGAATTCCTCGTCAATGCGCAAGGCGAGGATGTCGTTGCCGGCATCCGCACGCCCCAAAGCATCACCGAGGAGGGGCGGCTTTCTTCCGGCTCGGAAAAACCCTCGATGGAAAAGCTGATGCCGGAGGCGTTTCGCGAGCTCTGCCGCATCTGCACCGAACTCGAGATCCATTATCGCGACATGCAGGATATCGAATTCACCATCGAGCGCGGCCGGCTGTGGATGCTGCAGACCCGTTCGGCCAAGCGCTCGACCCGGGCGGCGATGAAGATCGCCGTCGACATGGTCGATGAGAAGGTGATTACCGAGGAGGAGGCGGTGCTGCGCATCGAGCCTTCGAGCCTCGACCAGCTGCTGCATCCGACGATCGATCCGCGCGTCAACCGCCAGGTGATCGGCACCGGCCTGCCGGCCTCGCCGGGAGCTGCGACCGGCGCCATCGTTTTTACCGCCGAAGAGGCGGTCGAGGCGGAGGCCGAGGGCCGCAAGGTCATTCTGCTCCGGGTCGAGACCAGCCCGGAGGATATTCACGGCATGCATGCCGCCGAAGGCATCCTGACGACGCGCGGCGGCATGACCAGCCATGCGGCGGTCGTTGCCCGCGGCATGGGCATTCCCTGCGTCGTCGGCGCCGGCACCATGCGCATCGATCAACGCAACGAGCGGCTGCTCGGCATCGGCGTGACGCTGAAGAAGGGCGATATCATCACCATCGACGGCTCGGCCGGCCAGGTGCTGAAGGGCGAGGTGCCGATGATCCAGCCGGAACTGTCGGGCGATTTCGGCCGCATCATGGGCTGGGCCGACCGGGCAAGGCGCATGACGGTGCGCACCAATGCCGACACGCCGGCCGATGCGCGCGCCGCCCGCTCCTTCGGCGCCGAAGGCATCGGCCTTTGCCGCACCGAACACATGTTCTTCGAGGGCGATCGCATCCATGTCATGCGCGAGATGATCCTGGCCGAGGATGAGAAGGGCAGGCGGCTGGCGCTCGACAAGCTCTTGCCGATGCAGCGCTCCGATTTCACCGGCCTCTTCACCGTCATGCACGGCCTGCCGGTGACGATCCGCCTGCTCGATCCGCCGCTGCACGAATTCCTGCCGAAGACCGACGACGAGGTGGCCGAGGTCGCCTTCGCCATGGGCATGGAGCCCTTAGCGCTGCGCCAGCGCGTCGATGCGCTGCACGAGTTCAACCCGATGCTCGGCCATCGCGGCTGCCGGCTGGCGATCTCCTATCCCGAGATCGTCGAGATGCAGGCCCGCGCCATCTTCGAGGCCGCGGTCGCAGCCGCCCAGGAGACCGGGGCGGCCGTCGTGCCCGAGATCATGGTGCCGCTCGTTGGCCTGCGCTCCGAGCTCGATTACGTCAAGGCCTGCATCGACGCCATCGCCGGCAATGTCATGGCCGAGGCGGGCATGAAGATCGATTATCTCGTCGGGACAATGATCGAGCTGCCGCGCGCAGCGCTGCGGGCCCATGTGATCGCCGAGGCGGCGGAATTCTTCTCCTTCGGCACCAACGACCTGACGCAGACCACTTTCGGCATCTCGCGCGACGATGCGTCGGCCTTCATCCCCACCTATCAGCGCAAGGGCATCATCGAGCACGATCCCTTCATCTCGCTCGATTTCGACGGGGTGGGGGAGCTGATCAGCATCGCCGCCGAACGCGGCCGGCGCACCCGCAACGACATGAAGCTCGGCATTTGCGGCGAACATGGCGGCGACCCGGCCTCGATCCGCTTCTGCGAAACGATCGGGCTGGACTACGTCTCCTGCTCGCCGTTCCGCGTGCCGATCGCCAGGTTGGCGGCCGCCCAGGCGGTGATTGCGGAAAGCAGGTAAATACCGGCAGCACGGGTCCTCAGTGACGATACCGCCAGCGATCGCGGTAGATATAGGGTCCGTTCAGATCCCAGGCCATGCGGTTCATCATCTCCGCACTCTGCGCCCGCGATTCGGCGCGGCGGTCGAGATCGATGCGCTGCAGGCAGGTGGCGAACGCATCCGTGCCGCGGCGGAAACCATAGCTCAGGCACTTCTGCTCATCCGCCGCCCGCCGCTCCTCCGGCGTCATCGTCTGACAGGCGGAAAGGCCGGCGATGGTGGCGAGGAGGGTGAGGAGGATGGGGATGCGCATCGGCTTGGTCCTTGCTTTTCCCTGAGGAAATGCCATTCGGGCGAGGGCGTCAAGTTGCCCCTCATCCGCCTGCCGGCACCTTCTCCCTGCGCGCGGGGAGAAGGGGATATACCGCACTGTCTCCGTCCCCGTCAGCCTTTCGCGGGGCACGTCCCCTCGCCCCGTTTACGGGGAGAGGGTTAGGGTGAGGGGCAAATCACACGACACCATCTTCACGCCGCCCCGGCCGGATCCCCGATCGGCAGCAGCGCCGGGTCGAGCGGCGGGTCTTGCGGGTTCTTGGTGTCGCCCGGGTCCTGCGCCGGGGTCAGCGGCGGTTTTTCCTGGACGCGGTCGGGAATGCCCGGCGTCGGCGTCGGGCCGCGCGGGGTATCGGTAGCGGGTGTCGGGATCGGATCTCTGTTCGGCATGATCGCCTCCTTTTCGAAAAAGGAACGGCACGGCCTTCGGATGGTTCCACTTTCGCCGCCCGCCTTGCTATGCACAAGCGGCATTCCTCTGTATGAGAGGGCCTGCAACATGGAACTGAGCATGGCCATCCGCGATCGATTCTCGAAGAAACTGAACTGCCCGCAATGCGGCAATGCGGGTTTTGCCGAGGCTTCGGAGATCGACGACCCCAGGCGCAAGCACCCGGATTTCAACGTCGATCAGCTGCCGCGCGGCTTCGCCGTGCAGCGCGCCGCCAATCACCAGGAAAGCTTCATGATCAAGTGCGAATGCGGCCGCAAGTTTCCCTTCCGCAGCCTGGCGGAAACCGCCGCCGAGCGGCGCTGAAACTCTCGGGTCACGCTCAGATCCGCTCCAGCACCTCGATGAAGGCATCGGCAAAGCGCACGAGATGGGCGGTGTCCTCGTCGGGTGCCTGCATGCGGATCTCGGTGCCGTTGTGATCGAGCAGCGCCAGCACGACGCGCATGCCGTCGCCACCATCGGGAATGCGCAGGACGGCGATGCGGCGGCAATCCTCGATCAGGCCGCCGGCCGGCAGGTCGAACAGCAGCTCGCCGCCGGAACGGCCGGCCGCCTGGCGCACCGCCTCGCAGAAGCCGGCATCGCCGCCGGCATAACCTTCGAGCGAAAGTTCGAGCTCGACGAGCTCCATCGGCAGCATCGCTTCGCTGTGGTCGATCCCGCCAAGCGCAGACTGCGGCCTTGCTGCTATCTCGGGTGAAATCATCCCGTTTCTCCCGTCTTCACCGTGAGGAGATAAAAACCGCGCCAGAATGGCCTTTTTTCGGCTTATCAGCAAGGGCTTATGAAGCGGGCGGCCCGCGCCCCGGCCATCGCCGATGAATTCCATCCGATATTCCGAGACAACAGTTTCAATTCAGCCGAATCTTGCACTAAACAGGTCTATGGCGATTTGCGTGGTTGAGGACGCGGCGCTGACGAGCAACCGGTAAGTTTGATGGCCATCCGCTACGACCGTCCCGTTTCCAGCGCCGCCCGCTTTTCGCGGCTGCTTGGGGCGTTTTCGCTGGTGCTGGCGCTCGCCGTGCTGATCGCCCACCGCTTCGGCGGGCTCGCTACCCCCTATCTGGTGCTGCTGTTGATGTTTGCCGCCGGCTGCGCGCTGCTGACGGCACTGCTCGCGGCGATCGGCCTGCGCAGCCTCTGGCTGACCGGGGCCGAAGGCGGGCTCGCCGCGCTGGCGGCGCTGATCTATGCCGCCTTTCCACTGGGTCTCGGCGCCGTAGCGGCCGAGCGGTATCTCAGCCTGCCTGATATTTACGACGTCTCCACTGATCCGGTCGCAGCACCCGACTGGCTGTCTACCCCGAAATCCGATCAGATCTGGCTGAAGCGCAATCTCGTGACGCCTGGGGATCGCGAACAGCAGCTGGCCGCCTATCCCGAGCTGACCGGCCGGCGTTATGAGGGCGCGCTCGACCGCGTGCTGGAAGCGGTGCGCAAGGTCGCCAAACAAAGCGGCTTCGTGATCGTCAAGAGCGCCGGCACCACCGAGCCGGACCGCGACCTCGAGGACAGGCCGGAAAAGCCGGCGCCCGGCAGCGACGATGCGGTGACCGACGCACCCGGCATCATCCCGGTGCCGACGCCGCGCCCCTATCTAGACGATGTCGCCAAGCTGATCCGCGGTGCCAACGGCGTGACGCTGCAGGCGACCACCCGCACGCTCGTCCTCGGCCTGCGCTTCGATATCCTCATCCGGCTGCGCGAAGAGGCCGAAACCACCTTCGTCGACATCCGCGTCGCCTCCCGCTACGGCCAACACGACCTCGGCCTCAGCGCCGCAATCGCCGGCGATTATCTGAAGGCGCTCGACGCCGAACTCCTGGGAATTGCGGGTGGGTGAGCCGCGGTGCCGCCAAAGGCGGCAGCAATCGATCCAGTGAATCGATTGCAGCGGCGAACGCCCTGAGCCCAAGCGAAGGGCCGGGAGAGGGTGCGGCAGGCACGACCTCTGTTCCGGTGCCGCGAACTCGACGCTCCTGCAATATAACCCGAGCAAGCCTCCCTCATCTCTGCTTCGTCAAACGTCCAGAAGGAATGACGGGGAGGGTGTGCCGTGCACACCCCCCTCTGCCCCTGCCGGGCATCTCCCCCACAAGGGGGAGATTGGCTGGGCTTGCCGGCTTCCCCAAACAGTTGGCCTCGCAGCTCGGCAAAACGATAGAGACGAGGCAGGAAGGTCCTGACCCTTGTGATCTCCCCCCCTTGTGGGGGAGATGCCCGGCAGGGCAGAGGGGGGTGCCACACGGCACGCCGGCAAAGATCTGCGAGACGACCATCCCAACCTCCCTCATTCCTGTGACGAGCACAGGTGAGGGCGGAGAGGTGGGATCGAACACCCTGATCCGGCAATCATCCGGCCCTCGACCGATAACGCTGCAGATCAGCGCCCAAGCTCGCCGACGGCGGCGATGATCTCCGCTGCCGTCGGGAAGATGCAA
This sequence comes from Rhizobium aethiopicum, assembly GCF_900094625.1. GTDB lineage: Bacteria > Pseudomonadota > Alphaproteobacteria > Rhizobiales > Rhizobiaceae > Rhizobium > Rhizobium aethiopicum. Next base: position 258,012 of record NZ_FMAJ01000008.1, read on the forward strand.
AGGCTGTCGGGTCCGTCCAGCGCCTCCATCTGCGCCCAGGCAATGGTGCCGTTCTGATCGACCAGGAAGTGCCCGACGAGCTGGGTGGCGTGCTTGGCGAAGATCGCATGATCGGCTTCGTCGAGCTCGAAGCCGTCCCTGGCGTTGAGCACGGTGTTGGCTTCCATCGGCTGTACCGGTTGCGAGAACTCGCCCGTGGGGTTGATGCGCGCCGCCTGGAATTGCGCCATCGTCGCGCGATAAGGCCAGTCCGGCTGTTCGCTGCTGCCGTCGGGCGGGAACTCGGCACGCGGCACGCCATAGGCGCGATGCGTGCGGCAGTCGGGATCGCATAAGAGCGTCACCGGCGTCGGGCGGTGGCGGAAATACAGGCGGGCGCGCTCCACCAGCGTGTTGATAACGGCCACGATCTTCACCCCGGCGGCGCTGAGGGTCGGCTCTATGCCGGCAAGCTGTTCGAGCTGGCGCCGGCAGAACGGGCAGTGCAGCCCGCGAAAGAAGCCGATCAGGAACGGGCGGCCACGCAAATCGGCCAAGGAGACCGTCCCGTCGAAATTGGCCGTGGCGAGCTCGAAGGAGGGTGCGGTGTCTCCAACTTGCAGCGGGCGGTTCTGGTCTGCCATGGAATGGTTCCTTTCCCGGATCGTCTCGGGTGAAACGGCCGAAATCGAACTATAACACTTGTTGCAGGAAGACCCACCGCCCGATGTCGAGATCGGATGAGTGACAGGCACGATGCGAGGAAGGGCTGACGCGGACTCCAGCACAGCCGCAGGCCACCCCTCACTGCAGCACCAGCCACCCCGAATAGCGCACCACCAGCCCCGTCAGCCGCCCGCCGATCTCGACATGGAAGTGGAAGCGCCCGTCACGCTCCTCCTCATAAGTATCGCCGCCCGGCGCCAGGAACAGCGGCAGCGGAATGCCGCAAAAGCGCCAGCCGCGCACGACGAGCCTGAGCTTCTCTCCCTCCGGCACCAGCGCCAAGAGCACCCGGAACGGCCCGAACACCTCGGCAAGCAGGTGGCGGTCGCCGGCCTTGCCCGCGGTTTGCCAGCTGCGGAAGGTCTTGCCGCCGAAAGACCGCGTCCAGATCTCCCCGTCGCCATCGGCGACAAAGCGCACCGCGACCGGCACATCCTCGCCGGCGGCGGGGAAGCCGATGATGCCGGCGATAAGCCGGGCGAGGAGGCCGCGGCCGCGCTCGATCCGCGCCCGGCCGGAGGCAAGCCGGGTGCCGCCGCCATGGATCGCCGCCAGCGCCGGCGGCAGCTTCTCCCAGGCGTCGCCGAGAATGCGCCGGTAGAGCGGCTGCGGCTCTTCCTGGTAATCCAGCCGGATGCCTGATGTGATCGAGAACCGGCTGAAGGCCGCTTCGAAATCGGCAAGCGACAATTCCCCCGCCGCCGGCCGCGCGCCGCTTTCCGGCCGCTTGTTTTCGAGCAGCCGGCGCACCAGCGCCTCGACGCCGAGAACCGGAATGAACGGCCCGTCATCGCCTTCGGCAATCAGCGACCAGTCGGCCGTCAGCCGCCGCCCGTCGCGATCGAGGCCGCCGGCGCGCACGAACATGCCGCCGCGATGGGCACCGAGGGCGAGGCGATGGCTGGCCGCCTGCAGCGCCCGCGCAAACGGCGCGAGCGAGGGCAAGAGCCCGATCTTCACCAGCCGGGCGGCAAGGCTCAGCAGCCGCTGCAGCGCCTGCGGCTCGGTGCCGACCCCGGTAAAGGTGGATTGCAGCCCGGCAATGTGCTGCGGCAGCAGCGCAAGATCCGGTGCATCGACTAGCAGGAACGTCCGGCTGGCGAGCGGCGCCACACCGGGCGGCGCGATCGTCACCCGCATCTCGTCGATCAGCCCGCGCCCCTCGGCCGGCTGCCCCTCGCGCAGCACCGCCACCGGCTTGCCGGCATAACTTGCGATCGCCCTGACGACATTGAGGCCGATCTTCACATGCGCCGACGGGGCAATGCCGGCCGAGACACTTTCGATGCGGGAGAAATGCGGCGCCATCGCCTGCAGCGCCGCGAAGGAGAGGGCCGGCAGGCTGCTCAGCCCCGAGAGAACAAAGATGCCCTTGGCCTTCGCCTCAGCATCGAGCCCGCTGATGCCGGCGACGAAGCCGGTGCTGTCGGCGAGATCGGCATAATCGATGCCGAGCTCGATGCAGGCCCGCACCAGCTTGTAGCCATCGCCGGTGAAGCTCTGGAACGGCCCGGAGGCATCGACGACGAGATCGGGCCTCAGCCGCGTCAGCTGCTCTCGGAGGTCACCGTCACGATCGAAGGCCACCGCCTGCAGCCACGCCCCGAGATCGTTGCTGCCGAGCCGCCCGGCGCCACCTTTCGGCGACCGCATATCGAAGACGAAATCATCGGCCTTTTCCAGCGAGCGGCCGGCGATCAGCAACCGGAGCCTGGGTTCCTCGCCGAGCAGCTGGGCGAGCCGGCCGCCGAAGCTGCCGTAGCCGCCGATGATCAGCAGGGAAAAGGTGCCGCCGCTCATGTGATGAAGCGGCCGCGCTGCTCCGGCGTCGGCACCATGCAGCTCTGGCGGCCGGCGATCTTCAGCCGGTTGCGGGCGATGAATTCATAAAGCGCGTCCGCTGCGCGCCGCGGCAGCAGCCGGAACAGCTTGACCAGCGAATAGGGAAAGCCGAGCCCCGCCACCATGCGGATCGAGCCGTCGGATTTGAAGAAGGCGCGGCCGTTCTCGATGAGGATATTTGTTTCGTAGTCGCGCGTATCGAGGCCGTAATGCCGGTAGAGCGCTTGCCCGAGCGGCGTCTGCGCGGCGACAAAGCGGTAGCGCTGCCGCCTGTCGTGTTTCAGCGCGAACTTCACCCAGCCGGAGCAGAAGACGCATTCACCATCGAAGACGATCAGTGGCCGGTCATCGGCAAAGGCGGGAACGGCGGGATCGGTGCGATAGCTGTAATCGGCGCGGCCCATGCTCATCTCCCCTCCGCCTCTCCTTTACGCCGGCCGGTAGCGCGCGGCAAGCGAAGGCGGCCCATCCGCCGCGATCTCGCCGCGCTCGATGAGATGCTCGATATGGGCGAGCACGGAAAGTGCGGCCGCCCCATGCAGCTTCGGATCGGTATCGCGATAGATCGCCTTCACCATCTCCGATATCTCTCGATCGCCGGCCGCGACCCGCGCCAGCACCGCCTGCTCGCGCCTGAGCCGATGCGCCTTCAGCGCCGGCAGGAAAGTCTTCGGCTCGTTGACCGGCCCGCCATGGCCGGGCAGCAGCAGGCCGTCCTCGCGCCTTATCAACTTGTCGAGCGAGGCCATGTAATCCGCCATCGCCCCATCCGGCGGCGCGACGATCGAGGTCGACCAGGCCATGACATGATCGCCTGAGAACAGGATATCCCGGCCTTCGAGCGCGAAGGCGGCATGATTGGCCGTATGCCCCGGCGTCAGCACCGCTGTCAGCGACCAGCCATCCCCCGTTATCGTCTCGCCGTCGCCGAGCGCGATATCGGGCACGAAATCCATATCCGAGCTCTCGGCAAAGGGATTGACCTCGCCTTCGCGCAGCCGCCGCGCCGGCCGGTGCGGCCCTTGCCCCACCGTCACCGCCCCCGTTTCCGCCTGCAGCCGGCGGGCGAGCGGCGAGTGATCGCGATGGGTATGGCTGACGAAGATATGCGTCACCTCGCGTCCGCCGATCGCAGCCATCAGCGCCTGATAATGCGCCTCGTCCTCCGGCCCGGGATCGATGACGGCAAGCGAGGAGGAGCCGACGAGATAGCTGTTGGTGCCGAAAAAGGTGAAGGGCCCGGGATTTTCCCCCGTGATGCGCAAGATATCGGGAGCAACCGGCACGGCGCGCCCATAGGCCGGCTCGAAAGCAAGGTCGAATGCGGGACTTTCCATGCGGGACGATGATCTCAGGTTGATAATATCGCCTTATGCTAGCACGCCGCCCGCCGCTTCGCGCGCATAAATCTGCACGAGGCTTAAACTTAGTCATTGTGACAGGCAAAGAGCTTTGCTAATCAGGCGTCGATTTGTGAGCAAGCGGTTCGCCGCTCAAGCTCTGGTGGGGCGTAGCCAAGCGGTAAGGCAGCGGTTTTTGGTACCGCCATCCCCTGGTTCGAATCCAGGCGCCCCAGCCAGTGTTTCTTTCGATTCTCTTCTTGGTTCGGCCCGTTCGATGGAATAGTCCTTCGGAGAAAGCCCGAGCACCGCCTTTTGTCTCGTATGTGTATCGTAACGAAACGGAAAAGAAATTAGGCTTTGGCCAGAATGCGATTTGGAGCAGAAACAACAAAGTCGAAACTCGTATATATAGCATCTCCTTCGCTCGAAAGAGTAGCCAGGCCATCATTGGAGGCCGCACAACACCAAGGCGCTGAAATTGTGAATTGGGCTAGCGCAGATGATCGGAACAAGTTTGTACATTCGCTGGCATCGTTAGCGTCTCCGATTGAGCGCAAAACACTAAAGCACAAAACAAAGTCTATAGGTCGAGTGCCTTTCATCTAAATTGGTGGGCGAAGTTTGTTAATTCAGATTTCATCATCGCTTGATCCTGATTGGAGGAACCGGGATGTATAACAGGCCCTCTCAGGAGTTAGTGGAACTCGGGGTCTTGAAGCGTCCATCATTTTTTGGTTGACTCGGTGACGGAAAGCACGTTGCGGAACCGCAGCATTGTACGCCTCACGCGCGTTAAGAATTCCGTTTGCTTGCAGATCCATCAATCGGGAGTACTTGGCAGCTCAAACTGGACCCGTCCGTGATGGGGGCGTCAAGACGGGTTCTCTCGCAATGTGACGAGGTAACCACGGGACCTGCGATTTGGAACTACCGCTCAAATCCATAGCGAGAAGGCACAGCCGCTGCTACGGCGATATGAAATGGGATAGCATTGCAAACCAGTTTCGCCTCAATCATCGGCTTTGATTCAGCCTGGACTGACAATCCGAAAGCTCCGGGAGCAATCTGTGTCATTCGTCTAGATGGCGACGGAGCTCATCTGCATCTCGCGCCGCAGCTCGCTTCGTTCGCGCAGGCACTCGATATTGTCGAGAGTGAGCGCGCCGATGCACAGAAGTGCCTTGTCGCCTTAGATCAGCCAACGATCGTTCCGAACCTGACTGGCTCGCGTCCCGTCGATAAAGTGGCCGGATCTCTGATCTCCTGGATCGGAGGCGGCGTTCAGCCTGCAAGCCGGTCAAAGATAGGGATGTTCGACGACGCCGCGCCGATCTGGCGCTTCAAACAGGCGCTGGGTGCGAAGGAAGAGCCGGAACTCGCACGGGTTGCATCGAGCGGCCTCTTCTTGATAGAGGTTTTTCCCGCGCTGGCACTGGCTGCAATCGAAGCCACCTTCTGTTCGAGGCTTGCAGCTCCGAAATACAATCCGGTCAACAGGAGGCGCTTCAAGATCACTGACTGGCGGGCGGTTGCTGAAGCGACCAGGCGCTTCGGCATGTTGAACTCGTTGAGCCACTTGGAAGACTGGTGTTCGGTCGCGGTGAGCTTTGAGACGCCTAGCAAGGCTGACCAGGACAGGCTTGACGCGCTAATCTGCGGCTTGATCGGCCTGCATTGGCTTGTCGCCCCGCGAGATCAATCGGTGATGATCGGTGACTTGGAAACTGGCTATATGATTGCGCCAGCTACGCGAGGCGTGCATGAGCGACTGCGCGCGGCGGCGCAACAAAGGGGGGTGCCGATCGCGTGACTCCCGCGCATTTCGCGATTGTCTAAACTCGCTCCTCAAACAACCTCACCCCCGTCAACTCCGCCAGCCTCTCCACCAGCGCCTCCTGAAATCCGACATCATTCACCTCCGCAGCCGCCTGCCGCTGCTGGCGGTGATACCAATACCCGCCGCTCACCTTCGCAGCTTCGTCCTCGCTCGTCGCAAGCCACGTCTGCGTCAGATGCCCCATGTCCAGATCGTCAGGCGCGCCGGCGCCGCCCATCTTGGTTGGCACCCAGCCGGGATCCACCGCGTTGCTGAGGACGTCGGGCCAGTGGCGGGCGATGGTGGCGGCGAGGGTGGCGATGTAGAGTTTGCTTTCGGAATAGGCCTGGCTGGCGCTCCATGGCCGCTTCTTCCAGTCGATATCGTCGAGCGCGCTGGTGCCGCTGCGGTGCATGCCGCTGGTGAGATAGATCAGCCGGTGGGGCCGCGTGATCCAGGCGGTGAGGAGATAGGGGGCGAGGGTGTTGACCGCCAGCGTCTTGGCGTGACCCTCCGGCGTGTCGCCGCGGCTGCGCTCGAGATAGATGCCGGCATTGTGGATGACGGCGTCCATGCGGCCGATGGCGTTGACCTGTTCGGCGATCGAGCAGGTTTCCTCGGCGCTGGCGAGGTCGCCGATGACGAGGCCGAGGGCGGCGGCGGAGGTTTCTGCGATGGCCGCGGCGCGCTCGCGGGAGCGGGCGTGGAGGACGACCTCGTGGCCTTCGCGGATGAGAGTGCGGGCGGCGGCGAGGCCGAGGCCATCGGTGGAACCGGTGATGAAGATGCGGCTCATTGGGGTTCCTTTCGCGGGGGGCGTGAAGGGCGCAGGGTGCTGGGTAGGGGTGCTCGGGTCAAGCCTGGGAGGACGGAGTAGGGAGGCGCGATTGGGGAGAGGCGGGATGGTGGAGCAGGTCCGGCCGCGTGCGGGGAGGCTGGAGCTTGGCGGGGCGCTCCCCACACACTCCGTCATCCCAGGGCTTGACCCTGGGATCCATGCGGCGAGCGCGGCGTTGGCGGTCGGCGGGAGGGCAGGGGCACGCCTTTGTAAATTAATGCACGCCGAGTGCTGCGGGTGGATCCCAGGGTCAAGCCCTGGGATGACGGAGAGGGGGGTGGGGTTTAGGCCGGAACCGCGAGGCCGTTCGCCGGATGATGCCGCTCCGTCTGACACGGCGAGCACAATGCTCGGGGCATGGATCCCAGGCTCAAGGCCTGGGATGACGGAGTGTGTGGTGGCGGTGCGGCGAACACGGCAACGTTGGTCCGCCGCTCCACCCCGCCATTTCAACACCCTCACATCCCCTGCCGCCGCAGTTCCGCCCCCGCCGCGATCGTCTGCACCAGCTCGTCCACCTCCCGCGCCAACCGTTCCAGCGGCAGGCCGACGAAGCGCCCCTCCAGGCTGATGCTGACCACTCCATGCACCGCGCCGAACAATGTGCGGGCGCGGATGGCGCGGTCTTCGGGGGGCATGTCGGGCTGCAGTTCGGCGAGCGGCTCGGCGATCACGTCCATCAGGAAGAGGTGTTCGTCGAGGTGCCATTGCGGCGTCGGGCTGGTGGCGGGGGGGAAGTGGTCGAACAGCGCCTTCCAGAGATGGCGGTGTTCGACGGCGAAGGCGAGGTAGCCCTGGGCGAGATTGCGCAGGCGGTCGGTCGGGCTTTTGCCCTTGGCCTCGTCAAGCGTCAGCCTCGCCTCCAGCGCCTTCAGCGTCGAAGAATTGACGTGGATGACGAGCTCGGCGAGATCGGTGAAGACGGTGTAGAGGCCGCCGAGCGCGCAGCCGGCGTCCTGGGTGATGTCGCGGGCGCGCAGGTTGGTCAGGCCGTCGCGGGCGATGCGGGCGTGCGCCGCCTCGATCAGCCGCGCTTTCAAATCCTCGCGTTTTTCTTCTCGTCTGCCGGCCATTAACCATTTCCCTTCGATTTTTTGAACGACGTTCAAAATTTATCTTGAACGTCGTTCATGATTCTGCCATAACTCATCTCGTGAACAACGTTCATAAACCGGAGGACAGAAATGTTCAAATTGATTTCCACATTGCTGCGGGGCAGGGCGCATGATGCCGAGCAGGCTTTCGCCGATCGCCACGCCGTGCCGCTGCTGGCCCAGCAGATCCGCGAGGCCGCCCAGTCGATCCAGACGGCGCGGCGCAGCGTCGCCGTCGCCATCGCCCAGAACGAGCAGGAAAAGGCGCAGCATCAGACGATCCTTGCCCGCATCGCCGATCTCGAAACCCGCGCCACCGCGGCGCTCACCAAGGGCAATGAGGCCCTGGCGCGGGAAGCGGCTGAGGCGATCGCCTTTCTCGAGGCCGAGCGCGATGCGTCGGAACAGGCGCAGAGCCAGTTCACCACATCGATCGCCAAGCTGAAGGGCATCGTCAGGGATGCCGAGGCGCGGCTGCAGGCGCTGCAGCGCGGCGAGCGGCTGGCCCGCGCCACGCAGGAAGCGCAGAAGCTCGATATCGCAGTCGCCGGCCCCGGCCTTGCCACGCTCGACGAGGCCGAGGAGACGCTGGCCAGGCTTCGCCTGCGCCAGAGCCAGAACGAGCTGACGGCGGCGGCGCTGAAGGAGATGGAAAGCGCCACGCGGCCGGCCGGCATCATCGAAAAGCTTGCCAATGCCGGCTGCGGCGCGCCGCTCACCTCATCGGCCGATGACGTGCTCGCCCGGCTGAAGAGCCGCATCACCCCGGCCGCCTGATCGCATTCCATCCAGCCATTCATTCATCGAACCAAGGGACAAAGACCATGAACGACAGTTTCCAGAAACATTCCGCCAGCTGGGTCAGCTTCTCCTACATCTCCTTCGGCGCCGCCGCCTTCATGCTGGCGCTCGGCCTCTACATGATGCCGCTCGATCTCTGGGGGAAGGGCTATCTCGCCATGGGCATATTGATGCTGGTGCAGACGACGGTGAATATCACCAAGACGCTGCGCGACAATGCCGAATCCGAGAAGCTGATCCGCAAGGTCGAAGATGCCCGCACCGAAAAGCTGCTGGTCAAATTCAATCGTAGCGATGAAGATTGATCTTCCTTAACCACATCGCAGAGTTGTTATCGCACTCAACTTTTGCGTAACAACTCTGTGGCCTTCTCTGCCCACCAAAAGAGGGTCTCGCCGTGCAAAACAATCTGATGACATCGAGGAAATTCGCGCCGCTGTTCTGGACACAGTTCCTGACTGCCTTCAACGACAATTTCCTCAAGAATACTTTGGTATTCCTCATCCTCTTCAAGATGTCGGCGAGCGAGGGGGCAGCCTTGGTGACGCTTGCCGGCGTCATCCTCATCGTGCCCTTCCTGCTGCTCTCGGCGCTCGGCGGCGAAATCGCCGACAAGCACGACAAGGCCAAGGTGGCCGAACTCTTGAAACGCTGCGAGATCGGCATCGCCGCTCTTGCCGTCGTCGGCCTCGGCTTTTCCTCGATTTTTGTGCTGATGGTGGCGCTCTTCGGCTTCGGCGTCGTCTCGGCGCTGTTCGGGCCGATCAAATACGGCATCCTGCCCGATCATCTCGAACGCCGCGACCTGCCGAAGGCCAATGCCTGGATCGAGGGCGGCACCTTCATCGCCATTCTCGGCGGCACGATCATCGCCGCCCTTGCCTTCTCAAGCGGCGACAATGTGCTGCTCTTCGGCTCGATGATGATGGGGCTGTCGCTGCTCTGCTGGCTTTCGGCCCGCATGATCCCGCCGACCGGCTCCAAGGCGCCGGATCTTCAGATCGATCGCAATGTCATCCGCTCCAGCTACACGCTGGTCATGGAAATCCGTGAGGACAAGCGGCTGTGGCGTTCGGCGCTGATGAACTGCTGGTTCTGGCTGGTCGGCGCCTTCATTCTCTCCATCCTGCCGACCATGGTGACCGAGCTGCTCGGCGGCTCCGAGCTCGTCGTGCCGGCCTATCTCACCGTTTTTGCGGTGGCCGTCGCGATCGGCTCCGGCATCGCCGCCTGGATGTCATCAGGCCGCATCGTGCTCCTGCCGGCCCCTGTTGGTACGGCGCTGCTCGGCCTCTTCAGCCTCGATCTCGCCTGGAACCTCTGGGGCCTCGCTTCGACGTCGCACGCGACGACCATCCTCGCCTTCTTCGCCGGCGAAAATACCATCCGCGTCGCCATCGATCTCGCCGGCATGGCAATCTCCGGCGCCTTCATCGCGGTGCCGACTTTCGCCGGCCTGCAGAGCTGGGCGCATGAGGACCGCCGCGCCCGCGTCATCGGCGCCGCCAATGTGCTGTCGGCGCTGTTCATCACCGTCGGCCTCGGCCTCGTCGCCGTCATCCAGGCGCTCGGCGCCTCCATCCCTGAGATCCTGATCGGCCTCGGCATCGTCAATTTCGCCGTCGCCTGGCTGATGCTGAAGACGCTGCCGACCAATGCCTTCCGCGATTTCATCTCGATCCTGTTCCGCGCCTTCATGCGTCTCGAGGTCGAGGGGCTGGAGAATATCAAGAAGGCCGGCCCGGCGCCGATCATTGCTCTCAACCATGTCAGCCTGCTCGATGGCGCCTTGGCGCTCGCCATCACCGAGGAGGAGCCGGTCTTTGCCGTCGATTACAAGATCGCCCAGGCCTGGTGGGTGCGGCCCTTCCTGAAACTGTGCAAGTTCCTGCCGCTCGACGCGACAAAGCCGATGGCGACGCGCTCGCTGATCAAGGTGGCGCAGGAAGGCAACCCGATCGGCATCTTCCCCGAAGGCCGGCTGACGGTGACCGGCACGCTGATGAAGGTCTATGACGGTGCCGCCATGGTCGCCGACAAGACCGGCTCGATGGTGGTGCCGGTCAAGATCGACGGGCTGGAGAAGACCTATTTCTCCTATCTCGACAACGGCAAGATCCGCCGCCGGCTGTTTCCCAAGGTCAAGGTCACCATTCTCGAGCCGGTAAAGCTCGAAGTGCCGCCGGAGCTGAAAGGCCGCAAGCGTCGCACGGCAGCGGGTGCCGCCCTCTACCAGGTGATGTCGAACCTGTTGTTCCGCACCGCCGATACCTCGTCCACCGTGCTCGAGCGTGTTATCCAGGCCGGCCACGAATTCGGCATGGGCAAGCTCGCCGTCGAAGATCCGGTCACCGGCCGGCTGACCTATGGCAAGCTGCTGACGGGTGCTGCCGTGCTCGGCGCCAAGTTCCGCGCCCGTTTCCCGGAGAAGAACCTCGGCGTCATGCTGCCGAATGCCAATGGCGCCGCCGCCACCCTGCTCGGCGTCATGAGCGCCGGCAAGGTTCCGGCCATGCTGAACTTCACCGCCGGAGCCGCCAATATCCTCTCTGCCTGCAAGGCGGCTGAGGTCAAACACGTGCTGACCTCGCGCGCCTTCGTCACCCAGGCCAAGCTCGGCCCTGTCATCGAGGAGCTGGAAAAGCAGCTGACGATCGTCTGGCTCGATGATCTCACAACCGAAATCTCATTCAAGGACAAGCTCATCGGGCTTCTCCGCAAGGCGCGGCCGCTCGTCAAGCGCCAGGCCGACGATCCGGCCGTCATCCTCTTCACCTCGGGCTCCGAGGGCACGCCGAAGGGCGTGGTGCTGACCCACCGCAACATCCTGTCGAACGCCGCCCAGGCCGCCGCCCGCATCGATTTCCACAGCGGCGACAAGGTGTTCAACATCCTGCCCGTCTTCCATTCCTTCGGGCTGACGGCCGGCACCGTGCTGCCGCTGATCTCGGGCGTGCCGGTCTATTTCTATCCATCGCCGCTGCATTACCGCATCGTGCCGGAGCTGATCTATGTCTCCAACGCCACGATCATCTTCGGCACCGATACCTTCCTCAACGGCTATGCCAGGACGGCGCATCCTTATGATTTCCGCTCGATCCGCTACATCTTCTCCGGCGCCGAGCCGGTGAAGGCTTCGACCCGCCACACCTACATGGAGAAATTCGGCCTGCGCATCCTCGAAGGTTACGGCGTCACCGAGACCGCGCCTGTGATTTCGATCAACACGCCGATGTACAACCGCTCCGGCACGGTCGGCAAAATCCTGCCGGGCATGGATTGGAAGCTCGAGCCGGTGCCCGGCATCGACGAGGGCGGCAGGCTGCATGTGCGCGGCGCCAATGTCATGGCCGGTTATCTCCGCGCCGAAAAGCCCGGCGTGCTCGAACCGCTCGCCGATGGCTGGCACGACACCGGCGACATCGTCACCATCGACGAGGACGGCTTCGTCAAGATCCGCGGCCGCGCCAAGCGCTTCGCCAAGATCGGCGGCGAAATGGTGTCGCTGGCGGCAATCGAGGCGCTCGCCGCCGAGCTCTGGCCCGGCGCGCTCTCGGTCGTCTCCTCGCTGCCCGACCCCAAGAAGGGCGAGCGCCTGGTGCTGCTCACCGAAGCCGAAACCGCCACCCGCGCCGAATTCCTCGCCTTCGCCAAGTCCAGGGGCGCCATGGACATGATGGTCCCGGCCGAGGTCACCATCGGCAAGGTGCCGGTGCTGGGCTCCGGCAAGGTCGATTTCGTCGCGGCGCGCAAGCTGGCGGAGGGGGCGGCTGAGAAGGAAGAGGCGGCGTAGGCGAAGGTTAGGGGGCGTCCGGTTCTGTGGCACCCCCCTCTGCCCTGCCGGGCATCTCCCCCACAAGGGGGGAGATCGGCAAGCGGCGAACACCTCGGTCCCTTCTATTGATATACGGATGTAAGCGGTCATTGTTTGGGGAAGCCCGTGAGCCCAACCAATCTCCCCCCTTGTGGGGGAGATGTCCGGCAGGACAGAGGGGGGTGCCACACGCCGCAGTGACTATTCGGCAATCCAAGCGTCCCGACCATGCAAAGTTAACCCTCGGAGCAAACCGACATGGCCGACATCGAAATCTTCGACGGGCACAATGACGCCGTTCAGTTCATCGCCGAATACACGCCGTCCGGCCGGGACTTCCTGCTGAGGTCGGAAACCGGGCATCTCGATCTGCCGCGGGCGCGTGAGGGCGGCCTGGTCGGCGGCTTGTTTGCACTGCATGCGGGCCCGGAGCATCCGCCGGAAAATGACCTGATCATAAAAGAAGACGGCTACGAAGTCGTCTATGCCGAGAGCCTCGATCCGCTTTATGCCCGCCGGCAGATCGAGGCCCAGCGTCTGGCGCTGGAGGGATTGATCCGCCGCTCCGGTGGTCGGATGCGCCTGGCGGTCAATGTCGATGAGATCGCGGCCGCCAGAGCCGAGGGCGCCTTCGCCGTCGTGCTTCATATGGAAGGGGCCGAAGCGGTGGATGGCGAATTCGACTATCTCAAGCAGCTCTATGATGCGGGCCTGCGGTCGCTGGGGCCGGTCTGGAGCCGCCCGAACATATTCGGCTACGGCGTTCCCTTCGCCTATCCCAGGTCGCCGGATACCGGTCCCGGGCTGACCGCGATCGGCAAGGAGCTGGTCAGGACCTGCAATCGGCTCGGCATCATGATCGATCTGGCGCATCTGAACGAACGCGGATTCTGGGATGTGGCAGCCTTGAGCGACGCCCCTCTCGTCGTCACCCATGCCTGCGCCCATGCCGTCTGCCCGTCGACCCGAAACCTCACCGACAGGCAGCTCGACGCCATCCGCGACACCGACGGCGTGATCGGCTTCAACCTCTCGGTCAACGACATCCGGGCGGATGGCCACCTGATTGACGATACCCCGCTCGACGACATCGTTGACCATATCAAATATCTGATCGACCGCGTCGGCGAAGACCGGGTCGCCCTCGGATCGGATTTCGACGGCGCGGTGATTCCTCGCGCGATCAAGGATGCGAGCGGCCTGCAGCAGCTCTTCGAAGCGATGCGCAAAAACGGCTTCGACAGTGAGAGCCTGTCGAAATTCGCCTTCGACAACTGGCTGCGCGTGTTTAAGCTGACATGGAAGAACGGTCCGTCGTCGTGACGCGGATGCGGTGCCGCTGCGGGGAGACCAATGAAGTCGAGTGCTTGGCTGTGGATCCCAGGTTCAAGCCCTGGGATGACGGAGTGTGTGTTGGCGTTCTTGCCAAACCCACAGACGGTGCAGCGTGTGCCTCCGCTTGCCGCAGTTCCATTACCGCCGCTGAGCCGCGGCCTCATCGCGCCGGCGAGTCCTGTGTTTCCCGGCACCACCTCTCCTCCGTCATCCCAGGGCTTTACATCAAGCCCTGGGATGACGGAGTGTTGGGTGGCGTTCTCACCACACGTACCGCCGGTGCAGGACGCGCGCCTTTGCATCGCGCCGGTGGAGCTGACGGGTCCGGCACTATCTCTCCTCCGTCAGAAGCCCCATCCCACGCCGGCGAGGCGTGTGCTCCCGGCACCACCTCTCCTCCGTCATCCCAGGGCTTGACCCTGGGATCCACAGCCGAGCACGGCGGGCAAGCGGGCGCAACGGCGTCGCCATGCGCCCGCCACGACTGGCATCACCGCTCCGGTAAAGCCTCGATCGCGTGGCGGCATCGACCAGCGCCCCGCCGGTTTCGGGCCGGCGATGTCGCCTACAGCGGCACCGCCGCGCTCGCCTGAGGTTCAGGATTTGACGCTTTCGAGATGCCAGACCTTGGCGACGATGCGCCAGCCCTCGGCGCCCCTTGCGAAGCAGAGGTGGTCGATGAAGATATTGGCATGGATGCGCGGCCGGACCTTGACCGTGGCAGCCTTCGGCGACAGCCAGTCGATCAGGATGATTTCATCCTCGCGATCCTGGGCGCGGCTGGCCGGAGACACCCGCTTGGCGATCACCTGGCGGTAATTTGCGATCGGGTCGACCGTGATCCTTCCCTCGTCTGCGTCGAACAGGCTGCAGGCGGGGTGAAAGACCTGGTCGAACAAGGCGAGATCGCAGGCATAGAGGGCGTCGAAATAGATCTGGATCGCATCCAGCAGTTCGGTATCGCGGCGCATCGTGTTTCCCATTGTTGTCGGCCGGGCAAATTCGCATGGCTGCAGCAGGCGTTGCCAGTGGCGGAACTGCCAGATGTCGATGCGTTCATGCCAAAGAGTGCACACTTCGTTCTTCACGCCGAACAGACGTGTCATCACCGTCGTCTATGATGGCGCGATTGCGTCCCTGTCCGGAGCAGCGGGCGTATTTGCCAAGAGATTCCGGCTCCTGATCAATCTCAGTGGGAGGCATAAATCGCCGGTGCACTGTCGGGCTTGCGTGGGCGAAGTATCCTGATGACGCGTTTCGCCTGTTGTTCGGCGCATATGAGGTTGTGTCGCCGGGGCAGTCGCTTCACCATGAAGGCAACTTCAGCTCCGGACAGAGACAGGCAGGCAATGACAGATATCGCGCAGATGCAGGAACAGCGGTTGAGCGCCCTTCGACAGACCGCGTCTGGCGCGCCGAGACTGCCGTCCAACCCGTTCTTCGGCGTCGGGCCGATCACCGATGCGACGACCGACGAGGTCGACAGCCGCCTGCGGCGCATCGCCTTCGACGCCTGGATCGAAAAGACCTATCGCAAGTTCGACGACAAGGGCAACGATATCGGCGGCTTCACCACGGCCGAGATTTCCCGCAGCATGCATCGCGGCTATCCGGCCGACAAGATCCTGACCGACATGATGCGGGCGATCCACCGCTATTTCGGCTTTCCCAAAACCAACCGCATGGCGGTCGGTCTCGGCGGCGGCCACAGCGGCTTCACCGTCTGCATCCAGCACCTGATGAATGCCAACGATGCCGGCCAGCGCGTCTATGTCGATACGCCGCGGCCGGAGAGCGATCCGTCCAAGGCGGCGGGCTTCTTCCGCCAGTCATGGGCCACACAGCTGATCGAGATGCAGCGCTTCGCCGAAAAAGGCTGCGAGAGCCGCATTCATTTCGCCGCCTCCGAGGGCGTGATCCCGACGGCGGCCGAACTGTCGGCCCTCGGCGTGTCGATCTTCGTCGGCGTCGGCCACGAGACGACTGGGGCCAATGCCTATACCAGCGGCGAAATCCACGAGCTGTTGAACTGGCTCGATGGCGATCCGGCCAACCGCCATGCGGTGTTCGACGCCACCTCGATGCTCGGCGCCATGCCCTGGGAGCCCGAACTGGTCAGCGCCGTGATGGCGAAATGCTGCCTGTTCATGCCGTTCCAGAAGGCGATCGGCGGCATCTCCGGCTATTTCGTCGCCTCCTTCACCCCGCATGCCCTGGCCCTGATCGAGAAGAACCAGCAGGATCCCGCCTGGGCGATCCCGCGGCAGCTGAAGATCGCGCCGCCGATCGATCCGCGCCAGCCGTTTTCGGCTAAGCGCTCCGTCGATGCCGGCCCATTCTACGATGCCGCCGAAGACCGCATGCTCGGCGGCGTCATCAACACCTATAGCGCGCTCGCCTTTGCGGAGACCACCTTCGGCCTGCTGCAGTCGGAGGCCAGGGTCGGCTCGGTCGTCGAGCTCAACCGCCGCTCCGCCGCCAATCGCGCCGTGATCGACGAATGGGTCAAGTCGCACCCGCTTCTGTCTTTGACCGTCACCGATGCCGAGCGGCGCGGTGCGGCGGTGACGCTGCTGAAGGTCGAGGATCAGGGCATCACCGATGCCGCCATCCACGCTCGTATCATTGCCCGCTCCAAGCAGCTGCTCGGTTATGAGGGCATCACCCATCCGAACGGCGAATACGAGCCCGGCCTCGACGCGGCCCGCTACGTCAACGCCTTCCCGGGCACGCCGGGCGATTACCGCGCCTGGGTTGGCGGCATCCGCGAGCCGGAAGATGTAGTGGCGCTCCTGGAAAATCTGCAATATGCCTATCTCAGAGCCAAGATCGTCGTTCTCGAGGAAGAGCTGGAAAAACACGGCGTAACCTTCGAGGCGCCGGTCAAAGCTGAAGGCGCGCTGCGCAAGGATGATCCGAACCGCGCCTATACGGTGCTGATCGCCGATCTGGTCGGCCTGCGCTTCGGCGCCGACGGTGAGCCTGACTACAGCGAGGTCAAGGCCTATATCGAGGAGAAGGGCGGGGTCTTCCATCTCGGCCCGCTCGGCGATCGCGCCGGCCTCGAAAAGGGCCGCATCCACTTCTTCTACCAGCCGAACTTGAGCACCGAGGCGGAAATCCTGCCGCAGACCGACAAGGGCCAGTACGACGCCCTGATTGCGGCTGCGACCTTCATCCCGAAGGCCTCGGTCTTCCCGCTCGGCGGCGTGCGCATCGGCGCCGGCACCGGCAATATGGGCTCGGCCTCCTGGGGCGGCGGCAACGGCGAGGGCGGCACCGCGGCCCTGATGAACACGCCCGGCATCAACAGCCGCGCGACCGCACAGATGGCCGTGAAGGCGATCCTGAAGGTCGTTCCCGACCTGCCGGTCGACCGGCTGCACCGGATGGTCGCCGGCGGCGATTTCGATACCGGCCGCCAGCTCAAGGATTTCCCGACGGCCAAGCTCGAGGGCCGCAAGCTCGCCGTGCTCGGCTACGGCAATATCGGCCGTGAAGTCGCCAAGCTCGCTAGGGCTTTCGGCATGCAGGTGGCGATCTATGCCCGCGAGCATCACAAGCGCTGGATCGAGGCCGAGGGCTTTAACTATGCCGCAAGCCCGGCCGAAGCGGCCAGCGGCGCCGATGTGCTCTCCGTCCATATCGGCCTCGGCCGCCTGGATGCATCGACCGGCATCTATTCCAATGCCGGCACGGTGGACGCGAAAGTGCTCTCCGCCATGAACCATGGCGCGGTGCTGGTCAATTACGACCGCGGCGAAGTGGTCGATACCGACGCGCTCGACGCGGCGCTGTCGTCGGGCAAGATCGCCCATGCGGCAATCGACGCCGACCTCTTCAGCGATGCCGCGACCGGCACGCTCAGCGGCCCGATGCTGCCCTACCTGCCGCTCGAACAGCGCCACAAGGGCAAGCTCGAGCTCTTGCCGCATGCCGCCGCCGACACCGATCACCCCTCGCGGGTGACCGGCGCCAAGCAGGCGGTCGACCAGATCTTCGACGTCATCCGCTTCAAATCCGTCGTCAATCTCAAGGGCGACCTGCCGGAGGGTTACGTCTCGGCCGGCAGCCGCACGCCGGCCGGCATCGGCAAGGTGACGAAGCAGGTGGTCGCGGAAGCCGGCGTCAAGGCGGAACTGCTGGAAGAACTGCGCCAGACCTCGGAAAAGATCGCCGCCATCACGGGCGCGCTCTCCGCCGTCTCCGATCCCGGCCATCGCGCGCGCATCGTCGAGCGTTACACCGCCCTCCTGGTCGAAAACGCCGACCGGCAGCGGGCGCTTCTCGAGGAGCTCGGCCTCTACGGCCCGGCGGAGGGCTGAGCTCAATCGGCCGGCTCGGCGGGCAGCGATGGTCTCCTATCATTATCGTAATGAGGGGACGCGGCAAGACGATCGCGATTATCGACATCACGCGGCGCGTGGGCAGACGTGGGCGTCGAATCCTGTGGAACCTCCCTCTGCCCTGCCGGGCATCTCCCCCACACGGGGGGAGATTGGCAGGAGGCGAAGACTTCGTCCTCGCTGGCCGATGCGCAGATTCGTCTGAAAAGACGAGCGACGTTGTAAACGGAAATTGCTCAGGGAAACCCTGAAGCCCATCCGATCTCTCGCTTGTGGGGAAGATGCCCGGCAGGGCAGAGGGGGTATCTACGCGTTACCGGCGGTCTCAGGCGGCACCCTTGCCGCCTGTCTCCATAAGCCGGATGAGCCCGTTACTTCTGTTCGGGCGCCAGGAACTCGGCGCAATAGGACGGGCCGTTGACGCCCGGAATGTCGGCGACGGTGCGGATGTCGCGGATCGTGTAGTCGGAATTGGTGGTGATTTCGGCCTGGCAGCGCAGATAGGCGGTGCGGGCGGCGGAAATCTGCTTGCCGCGCTTGCCATCGGCGCCCTCGGCGTATTTCGCCGGAATGCGCACGGTCTTGTAGCCGCCGCGCCAGGCGTAGATGGTGCTCGCACCTTCCTCGCGATCGCTGATCGGCGGCCCATAGGCGGCAAAGAAGATGCCGGCCGATTTGCCGACCCAGCGGGCCTCGATCGGATTGCCGGCGGAAGGAATGGTCGTGCATCCGGCAAGCGCAATGGCAAGCCCGGCCGCGGTGATGGTGCGGAGTTTCATCGTGTCGTTCCTGATCTCTAGCGCATTGGCTGCGAAGCCGCCGTCACGGCGGTTTCGCCTGTCCCGCCGAGCCCTTTAGCGCGGAACCCGGCAAAAGAAAATTGCCCCTTTTGCACTTCCGTTCGATTTGCCGAGGGTGTGTCTTTTTGCAGCGGCGTCCCATCCCGGCCGCTGTCATCAACCCGTCAAAAAATCCGTCGGGTTTTTGAAATTTGGCGCTTGTGCAACCAGATAGGCTGTTCTATAGAAGCGCCGCTGGTCACGGAGTGTAGCGCAGTCTGGTAGCGCACCACGTTCGGGACGTGGGGGTCGAGTGTTCGAATCACTCCACTCCGACCAGCTAGAAACCCCGCTCCGGCGGGGTTTTTCGTTTCTCACTCATAGATTAATCAAAATGGGGAAGCCCATCTGGGTATGAGCCCTGATCGAGAAGCGTCCATTGCCTCGGGCGCTTTGCCAACGTTCCGATAACGAGGGCAACGCTCTTCCTCAGGGTAGTCATTCTCCTACTTCTCCTTCAGCGTAAGCCACTTTCCCTGCTTCGATGATCTGCCGCCGCTTCCGACGATAGATGAATCGCAGGAAACCATCGATGTTACCCGAAATCCCGGCGACGGCGGTGTTCAGTTTCAGGATTTCCTTCATCAAGAAGTTTTCATCAATAGCCATGCAAAGAACTCATCAACATTGTATATGCTGACGGTATCAGCGGACGCGGCGGTGCAAGATTCGAGGGGTGGAGGGGAAGATGTTCTGGAAAAAGACGGAGACCAAATCAGCTCGACAGACGCTGCAGGACGAAATCGAAGAACACCGCGAAGCAATCCGGCTATCCGAAGATTTCGATGAAGTCTTTCCCGATCCGGTCGTACATCCGGAAGTTCATAAGCAGGCAGCTACCCTGGAGGCCATGGATTTTAAACACGTCGCGGAAGCAGACCGAAGAAATTTTCGAGCGCACTGTCTGCGCTGGTCGCTTGCTGAATGACCGGTTGTCATATGGTGGAGGGCAATGGCGCGTAATCGAAAGCGATGTCGGGATCGCCGATGACTGGTCAGGATATAACCTGCCTCGCATTACCGGCCGACACTACAAGCTGTATTATGGTAAGCTTCGCAATGGGACGTTGGTCATCAGTCGGGATGGTTCCGGGCGATATGGGTCCGAAGGCGTAAGCATCGGCCTGAGCTTCAGGTTTCCATTCCTCTATGAGTTCGACGCAATCTATGAAATATTGCGCACGCTGACTTGGCAGCTGAGCAACAGCAAAGACGTCGACATGGATCGTCGTGATGCTACACTGACACGTGAACTTCTACGAACGCTATGGGGTATCCAGCGCGACGAGATGTACGTCTTCCAATTTCACGAGGCAGGCCCGGCAACCGTAATGTTCGAGCAGCTGCAAAGTATGCAGAGCAGATTGGCGCACCAGATTTAATCGAGCTGAGCTGCGGCGAGTTCGGGAAATTTGCGCCGCCAGTTGTCGTCAGCAGTCTTGAGGATATCGGCGTTGTCGGTCATCACCTTTAGACCGGCGAGGCTTAGATCGGTGAACTTGTCCGAGAGAACGGTATCGAGCCATTTCTCCATTATATTCTCTACGGTCAGTTCCCGGTTGAGGTCAGTCAATTCGTGGAGGTGCTGGTAGACCTCAGTCTTCAGTTTCGTCTGCGCCTCCTTCACGTGATCAAGGTACAAGGAATACTCCACCCGAGCCACAAGAAGGGGCGAGTATTCCTCTTGCTGACGCGCGCTGTCGAACTGCTTCTGGATTACGCCGAGAAAGCCGGTGCGGATTTGCTCGTACCGCCAGCCGATGAAGTGCCCGGCAGCATCTGGCTTAAGGAAACGCGTTCGGCAGACTATTGTCCAGAATATAGAAGTGCTCGCCGATCTTTCTGAGGCTGACGACCTCGTCCGGACCCGGATCGAGACTGACGCATTCTTTCTTGTTTTCCGAACAGGCTTTATGAAGGCGCTGTCGCCAGGCTGCAGATTGCGCGCCTTTCGGCAAGGCGATCTCGTCACTCTCATCATAGACGAGCGTCGAGTATGTCTTATTCCTGAACGTGTCGTCCCATACGAATGTGCGGAAGCGCGGCGCCTCGTCCGGCGGGTCGCTTCGTTCGATCTCAGCCAGATATGGTTGCCTGGTCAGCGCAAATCGAACGCTATCGGACGTTATACCGGCCGTGCCGAGGAGATAAAGCGCGAAGAGCAACAGCAGGGGTGCTGTCAGAAGAGAGAGGACCCGCCGCCAGCGCCGCAGCGCCAGGTTGAAGCAGAGGGAGCCTGCGATGGCGATCAGCGTTGCGAGGAAGACGAAAAGATCGACCGTCCACCAGTCCCATTGGGGAGCAAGCCAATAAAGCCAATCCTGCCCCAGAAGCGGCAACAGCCAGAGGGCGTATGTCCACGTAAACTGGTCGCCACGTTTTTCTGGCTTTGGCACGTTTTGGCTACCGGCAAGTTGATTCGCGCAGCGACAATAACATGTGAGATAGTCACCTCAACCGGAACGAGGCCCGACGTCGCTCTTGAGGCGCTACTCCGCCTGGGGACTGCATGATGAGCAGGCGACCGCGGCCAAAGCAGGCAATCAAGTTCAGCTCCTGACCGCCAGTCGTTTAAAGCATGCTCGTACGTTCGGTCGAATTCCTCAGTGGATATCCCAAAGCTGCCGCCGGCTTGCTGGGTCAGGGCCTGCATCCGGAGGTGCGACTGAGAAAAAGAAAGCCCCGCGAAAGCGGGGTCGAGAAAGGGGGGTGTTTCATAGTTTGCGCGGCTAGGCGCTGCGCAATTACTTGCGCAAATCAATATTTATTGCAATGAGTAATACTATGGTGAATACCATTCTGGCGGCTATATTCAGATGGACTAGGCGTATGATTGTCCGTTTCTTCTCGAAAGAACGAATTATTTACAACCAGCCCAAGCATTGCGTCTCCTGTGCGTCAGGCGGCAACTGGTCGCCACGTTTTCTGGCTTTCGACGTCTGGCTGCCGGCAAGTTGATTCGCCCAGCGACGATAACATGTGAGATAGTCACCTCAACCGGAACGAGTCCCGACGTCGCTCGTTGAGTCGCGTGTTCCGCGTTGGGGGGCTGCATCATGAGCAGGCGACGAAGCTTCAAGCCGGTGAAGATCACCATCAATGGCAAAACCAGGACCGTTTATAACGTCGTCCAGGCCGGCAATACGTTGCTCAACGATTGGCCGGAGCAGACGCCGGCGGCCAAGGCTGCCGAGCTGCTTGTGCTCGATGTCTTCAATGATGTCGCCGAGCCCGAGCAGGTGCGGCGGGCATTCATTACCGCAGCCAAGGCGAGCGATATCAAGTTCAGCTCCTGACCGGCGGCGCTTGGAAAAGCATTCGCTTACTTCCATGACACCTGCTCCTGGTGATCGAGATCGCGATTCTTGAGTTGCGGCTCCATCCACGCGGCCGAGAGGATCGCGGCCAGGAAGCCGAAGGCGATGCAGGTGATTGCTTGAATCCGCCAGGAGACGAAGGTGACGGGCGCCGGGGTGAGGGGCTTTTTTCCGCATTGACAGGGCGGGCAGGCGCAGCCGGAGAAGGCCTTGATGACGCAATCGGCGGACATGTCCTGTTCTCCTTCAAGCATAGAGCTGATCGCCATCGGTGATGCCCATGATCTCGCGGGCGTAGCGGTAATGCGCCTCGACGCTGGCCGTGGCGCCGCGCAGCCATGACGGGCCGCGGACCGAATGCTCGGGGCGGGCGAGATAGGCAAAGCCGAGGGCGCCCATGCGCTGGGCCTCGTTGGCCATATAGGCGGCGCAATCGCCGAGCCCTTGTGCCGCATTCCAGCGGGCGTCCCGCCGGCTCTGCTCGGTCTCGATCCCGCGGATATGCTGCATCGCTTTGCCCCTCTCTCGCGCCGGCTGGTCGTTGCTTGAAAGAAAGGTATATAAGATACCCTCGCGCGTCAACGACAAGAGGTATAAAAAATACCTAATAGGTTGACGAGGTACGAATCGTAGGCTTATGTCTCGGGCAGATGATTGGGCGACCGGGTGCAACTCCCGAGCTGACGAAGCCCAGCGGCGCGGGAAGCGAAAGTCCTTAAGTGCGCTGTCAGAAAATCAGGACGAGGGCGAAGCGAATGGCCCCTCTGGCACGTGTCCCATCCCGGCTCCGGCCTTCAGGACATGGCCAATGCTCTCCCGGCTTCATGGGCTTTGCTCATGGGGTAGGGGGAAGCTTTGGCCGGAACCCTCCCTCACCAGCCTTCAGGAACTGGAAAGAGATGGAAGAGAGAGGAGTGAGAGAGATCAGGATATCGCAGGCGCGCGGCGCGGCGGCGATGATCCGCTCTGCGGCGCGTCGCGGCTTTCAGATTTTGAGGCCTGCCTTCGAGGCGGTTGTTTGCAGCCGTCGGTCTCGCAAGGTTGCTGCATGCATTGCGTGTGGTGATCGAAGCGCCGGGCGGAGCCGGCCTCGGGCTTGCGAGAGGTTCGCATCAAAGCAGGATCGCCAGCGTGGCGCCGAAAGCTGTGATCAGCACGGCAAGTGTCGCGATTTGGAGCCAGGTCTGCCGGTTCGTGAGCGCAGGCGGATGATCTTGAATCTTTTTGGGAAGTGGTTGGAATTTTGCTGGAATGATAAGAATTAAGCCACTGAATGAACTGGCATTTTCCGGGTGCCTTGCTATCACATCTCGATCACCGACCGGCGGACGCGGCCGACGATGGTGACGGCGCCCTGGAATTCCGGCGGCGGCACCTCCTCGTAGGAGGCGGGCTGGAAGGGCGGGTTGTCGTTCGGGCGGTAGCGCTTGTAGGTGGCGGCCCCGGTCTCGTCGGCGACGACATAGAGCGCGTTCGGCGCCAGGCGCTTGTCGCGGCGATTGACGAAAATGATCGAGCCCGGCGGCGAGATCTTGTTCATCGAATTGCCCTCGACCTCGAGCGCGATCCAGTCGCCATCGGGCAGATCGAGCGCGGCGACCGTCGGAAATTCCGAGAAGTCGGTGATCGGCGCCTGCTCGGTCAGCTGCCCGGCGCTGACCCAGGAGATCTTCGGCACGTCGGCGACGGAGACCGGCCGCTCCTCCGGATCGAGCGCATCGCCGGTCCCGAACTGCAGCCAGTTGAGATTGACCCTGAACGCCTTGGCATATTTCTTCGCGTCGGCGATGCCGAAGCCGTTCCGGCCCGACTCGTGCGCCTTGTAGACATTGGCGTTCCAGCCCAAACGATCGACGATCGCTTTCGGCCCGGCAAAGCCCGCGTTCTTCCTGGCCATGACCAGACGCCTTGCGCGTTCTTCGCGCTCAAATTGTTCTTGATCTTTCAACATGATATAAATTATACCCTAAAAAAAGGTATATGTAATGCCCTAAATCGCTTGACGTGTGCGAGGTATTTTACGTACCCTTATAGCCATGACAAGCATCGAGATTTTCAACAACCGGCCCCGGCTTTCGGGCTTTGCCAATGCCCGCTACACCGGTTGCCCGCACTGCGGCAGGACGCTGTCGATCGCCGAGGTGATCGAACGCCATTGCGAGCAATGCGGCCGGCAGACGGATCCGGAGGAGATGCGGCAGACGCCGGTCTTGCCCGGTTCTCAGCCGACCACCAAACCCGACAGCCTCACTCCTCCCTGAAGGCTATCGGCAGCTGGCGTCGCGCTCCCTCGGCGACGCCAGCCTCTTCCACAGGTTTGAAACTGAACGATCTGGCCGGCGCCCGCCTGGCGGGAAGGGCCGGCTGCGGATCGAAATGAGAAAGAGGATCAAGCGATGAGCATCGCCACAGCCTATCAAGGCACTCACATGAACGCCCTCGAGCTCTTCCGCTCCGGCCGGGACTATATCGAAATCTCGGCCATCGTCGGCATGTCGGTACCCTCTGTGGAAAGCGAGATCCACCGGCTTCGCAGCGCCGAGAAGGGCGACACCGCCCAGCAGGATTACGCCGCCGGCAAGGCCAGGCGGTTTGCCGGTCGCGCCGCCAAGCCCGGCGCCCTGGTCGGTTTCGCCGGCGCCCGACGCAGGCTGCCGGTTTGAGATCGGCAGTGGGCGAGCGGAAAGGGATGCGCATGCAAAAGGAAGAGATCGATAAGGACATCATGGAGATCCTCAGCCCGGTGCTGGGGCAGGAGCTGGCGGAGGCGATCATCGTGCATCGCAGCCGCACGCTGAAGAAGCCGCTGACGGTCTATGCGGCGAGGATCCAGGTCAGGGAGTATCTCAAGACCGGCAACCCGGTCGAGGCCGCCGAGATGCAGATCCTGCGCGGCTGGCGGGCGATCAAATCCGACTGGTATTTCAATGAGAAGGCGAGGGAAGCCGGGCCGATCAATGCAAGCGTGGGCAGAAGGACATCGGTCGATGCCGCAAGAGATTTCCTCTCCGGTCAAGATCATAGCGGGGATGCTTTCGGGCTTTCCGGCCTCCGCCGGCATTGATCCCGACATGCAGCTCCGCGCCTATCTCGTTGCCATCGACGGCATTCCGGCAGAGGCGGTCTGGCTGGCCGCCAAGCTGTTCCTCTCGGGCAAGGTCCGCGATCATAACCGCGCCTTCGCCCCGAGCTCGGCGAGCTTCGCCGAGATCGCCCGCCAGCAGCAGGCGGTGATGATGGCGCAACGCCGGCCGCGCGTCGAGGCGCCACCCGAACAGCCGCTGCCGAAGGTCGCGGCCGAAAAGATGCGGCTGCTGAGACAGGCGGCAAACGGCAGCCGCAGCGCCAAACGGGCGCTGGCTGAGATGTTTCCCGACAATCCGGTCATCGCAAAGGCCGCACGAGACGCACAGGAGGCAGTGGGATGAGAGATCTGTTCTGGACGGAAGACAAGATCGTCAAGGCGCAGAAGCTCTGGCAGGAAGGGTTTTCGGCGCGTGAGATCGCCGAACTCTTCGGCTCGAAGAAAAACACCGTCATCAACATGGCGCATCGCAACCGCGACAGGTTTCCGTCAAGGCAGGATGCGCGCAAGCAGTTGGCGACCGCCGGCGCGGCGCCCGCGCCGATCCGCCATCCCGACCGTGTCAGGCGGGTGACGCTGTCGGGCGCCGAGGTGACGATGCCGCGTGTGCCGACGATCGACGGGCCGGCGCCATGAGCGCCGTGATCAGCGCCGTGACTCCGCGCGAGCGGGAAATCATCGGCTGGATGGCGCAAGGCAAGACCGCCGCCGAGATCGGCACCATCCTCGGCATCTCGCCGATCACCGTCAACACCCACATTGCCAACGCCAAGGCGAAACTCGGCGTGTTCAAGGAGACCGCGCTGGTCGCCGCCGCACTTCGAAACGGCATCATTCAATAGGAAGGACCATCCCGATGGGCGGCAAGGCCACCAAGGTGAAGATACAGCGGGCAAACAAGGGCGCCGGCCGGCCGCGCAAGGCCAATGTCGAGCGTTTCCCCTGCGGCAAGATCAAGCCGTTCGAAACCGAGAAGGAGAATATCAGCGTGGCGATGGCGGCGCGCCGGCGCATCCACGGCTTCGGCAGGAAGGTTGATGACGAGACCGTCAGAAGCCCCTATGCCGGCTATACCCTTGGCCGCATGTTCCTCGACGGGTTGATCACCGACGAGCAGCGCCAGGCCGGCGACGATTATGCCGAGGTCATGGCCCGCTACCACAAGACGACGGGCATCCCGGCCCCGAGCCCCAGGGCCCAGTCGCTCTTTGCCGTCAAGGGCCACGAAGGCGAGGTGACCGAAAGCCTCGCCGACCGCGCCCGCAAGGCCAGCAATCGCATGATGGAACTGCAGGCCGTTCTTCTGCGCTGCGAGGACGGGCCGCAGGTGCGGAGCACCGTCTATAATGTCGCGGTGATGGACTACGAACATCTGCGCCAGATGCCGCCACAGCAATTGCTGTGGCTGCGGCGGGGGCTGATTGCGCTGCGCAGGGCGAAGGGGTGATATGGGGGTCTGCCGCAGAGCGTGCCTCATCCTCCGTCCGCACCGGCGGGTGCGTTGGGCAACAAGGCCAACCCCACACTCCGTCATCCCAGGGCTTGACCCTGGGATCCACAGCCACGCACGCGGCTGCAGTTGTTTGCGTCGCACACCGTCGGCACGCAGTGCCTCGCCCGCATGGATCCCAGGCTCAAGGCCTGGGATGACGGAGGGTGCGGGTGCGGCTCCAATCGCTGTGTCGATCAGAAGTGGGCAATCATGCGGGCGCTCGCACATACGTGGACGCGCCCTAGCTTTGAACTGGAGTGGGCCGCACAGAGTATCGAAGTGCATGGCTGTGTTATAAGCACCTCCGCACGGCCCATAATAGTTACGATCGGCGAAGCCCGTTGTTCCCGAGCCGGCGGAATATTTTGGACGCGACGCGCTTCAGAAAAACCCCGCCTGATCCCCCTCATGCTTTCACCGCCGAGAAAAACAGGAAGCGCGGCGTGGTCGTCAGGCTGCGGTAGGCCTGCGGAAAGAGCATGCGGGCGCGGGGATCGGGCTGGGGCTCGCTGACGATATCGATCGTAAAGCCGGCCGATTTGAGGGCGTCGAACATGGCGTGCAGCGGCCGATGCCAGAAGCGCATGGCGATATCCTTTCCGCCGCGCTGCCAAGTCTCGTCGAAACTGTAGGTCTCGAAATAATTGTCGCGGCCGCTCGACGGGTGGTCCATGAAGGGATGGTGGGTGGAAAAGACCAGACGGCCGCCTCGCGGCAGCAGCCGGTGGAATTCCACGAGCGGCCCCGACCAGTCCGGCAGATAATGCAGGACAAGCGAGGCAAGGATCAGATCGAAGGTTTGATCTTCGAACGGCAGGGCTTGGTTGAGATCAGCGGCAAGCAGGCGCGCGCGCCCTTCCAGGCGCTGCTCGGCGATATCAAGCATGCCCGCGCTCGAATCGATCCCGGTCACTTGAGCGCCGCGCTCGATGGGGACCGCCGCATGCGCCCCGCCGCCGCATCCGGCATCAAGGACACGAAGACCGGCAACCTCGCCGACCAGGGAGAGAATGGCCGGCCGTTCGTAATAGGCATTCCAGGCATTCGCCTCGTTGTCGGCGTCATAGGCCGCGGCGAAAGCATCATAATCATTCTCGGCCAAGATTTTTCCTTTCTTGTGCTCGAATGCTGCTTTGCCGAGGGCCGGCGACAGCGATGCTACATCGTCGCGCGATGGCGAGGGAGCTTCGGTCGCGTTTCCTGGTTTTAAAGTTGACGGGCAGCGAGTGGGGCGATCTCACACCATAGTTATAAGTTTCTGCCAAAACCTTATAACGGACGACACCAGCAGGTCTCGTCCCCGGCTTGACCGCATGCGGGAGCCTTCTGCTCTAGGGGCGGATCAACCCGTCTTCGGCTCTTTGGCAAGCTGTCCGTAAGCCATCAGGATCGCGCTGACCAGCCCGGGAAAGCGCTCGTCGAGCTCGGCGCAGCGGGTCTGGTTGCGCATCTCGACACCCTGGCGCTCACTGCGGATCAGCCCGGATTCGCGCAGCACCTTGAAATGGTTCGACAGTGACGATTTTGGAATGATGCGGTCACCGAGGTCAGCCAGCGCAGAACAGGTGCCGCCGCCGGCCGCACCGGCAAGCTTCGCATAGATGGCGACGCGCTCGGGATCGGAGAGCGCATAGAGGATCGCCTCGGGCTTTATGTCCTCCAGGGCTGGGTGAAAGAGCGGTCTCATGAATTTTATATAGTCCCACTTGACATCGAGATCAACAGTTCCGAATTTCTGAACTACGGAACGAGGCTGCCAATTCCGGCGGCTGTCCGGATCAGAAGGAACAACAGATGGCTAAGCTCACAGGAAAGGTCGCAGTCGTAACCGGAGCCTCCAAGGGCATCGGCGCTGCGATCGCCAAGGCGTTCGCAGCAGAGGGGGCGCAAGTGGTGGTCAATTACGCCTCGAGCAAGGCGGGAGCAGATGCCGTGGTGGAGGCGATCAGCGCCAAGGGCGGCAAGGCCATCGCGGTCCAGGGCGATGTGTCGAAGGCCGAGCAGGCGCAGGGATTGGTCGATGCCGCAGTCAAGGAATTCGGCAAGCTCGACGTGCTGGTCAACAATTCGGGCGTCTATGAATTCGCGCCGATCGACGAGGTGACCGAGGAACAGTATCGCCGCATCTTCGACGTCAACGTTCTCGGTGTTCTCATGACCACGCAGGCAGCGGTCAAACATCTCGGCGAGGGCGGCAGCGTCATCAACATCTCCTCGGTCGTCACCACCCTGGGGCTGCCGTCCACTGCCGTCTACACCGGCACCAAGGGAGCCGTCGAGGGCATCAACAGCGTGCTTGCCAAGGAGCTCGGCCCGCGCAAGATCCGCGTCAACGCCATCCTGCCGGGCATGGTCGAGACCGAGGGCACGCACACGGCCGGCGTCATCGGCTCGGATCTCGAGCAGAGCATCGCCGCCCAGACGCCGCTCGGCCGCATCGGCCAGCCTGATGATATCGCTGACGTCGCGGTCTTCCTCGCCTCCGACGACGCCCGCTGGCTGACCGGCGAACGCTTGGCCGCCAGCGGCGGTTTCCGCTGAGATGCAAGTAAAAGCGCGCGCTTCTTGAGCGCGCGCATACCCGGGTACCACCCGCCCACCCTCCGTCGTCCTCGGGCTTGCCCCGAGGGCCCACGTCGGCATCATCGGCTATGGCCATGGGTTGGGGGCCCAAGGCCAGGAATGACGAGGCCCAAGGTGCGTTTCCGCCCAACTCGCCGGCAGCGTTCAGGCGCTCGCATCCGATTCAGCTATAGGACTTCAGGTCAGTTGAGCGAGGATGTCGTCGACGACGCATGTGATGCTACCCGCCGTGTCGATATTGATACCGACGGGAAGATACTCCCGGCTATTATGGTAACGGAGTACGAGAGCCCGCTCGGCCGGCTCGAAGCCCGGCTCATCGGGCCGCCCATCCAATCTTCGGTTCAAAGTCTCAACGTCGATGTCGAGCACGAAAACCTTATCGAAGAGGTGAAGGAATTTGTGGAAATTGCGCGAGCCGCCACAGAAGAAAGTAACAGGGTGGGTGGTGTCGGCAGCAATGGCCCGGACCTTTTCGGCAGGCCAGATCCAATGTGCGAATCCCCAGGCAATGCGGTCGGCGCCTTCGGGTGGTCCCGCGAGTGCGCGGCCTGTTTCGGGGTCGCCCACATATGCCAGGACGCGGTCACCATGGACAACATGGTAGCCCCGCCGCTCCAGTTCGGAGGCGACAGACGTTTTTCCAGTGCCCGAACTGCCTTCGATCAAATAGTTCTTGATGCCCATGAGCGCTTTTATCACGGGCTTTGATCCGGTGAGAAGGGTCTCGCCGTGCGGACGATGAGCCGACATGCCCGTCGCCATGTCGACGTCGATCGAGTTAGCCAAACCGTTCCACCAGGAAATCGATCACCGTCCGCAGCATCGCTGTCGGCCGGCGGTTTAGGGGCGTAGATGAGGAACATCGGCACAGGCCTGCAGGACCATTCCGGCAGCACCTGCTCGGGACTATGCTTTCTCGAATGCCGCAATGCATCGAGCAGGACCGAGAATGCATCGAAACGCCCTACGACAATGTCGGTCAGCCCATAGTCGATCACGACCTCAACACTGATGTCGGGATAATCGGTAGCGTGCGCGCAAGCGCCGGACCGAGCAACGCCGCCACACAGCTCCCGAGAACCTTGTACTTCTGTCTGCGATCGCTGATCGTAAGGAAAAAGGCAGGCAGAGACATCTAGCTGGCGATTTCGACGCAGAAATCAATAAAGGCGCGAACCTTGGCAGGCACATGATGGCGGGAGGTGTGGAAGCAGTGCAGTGGAAAGGTCTCATCAGGCCAATCCGGATAGAGATCGACCAACTGACCGCAGTCGAGATAGGGCTTCATGCCGAGCGAGAAGACCTGGGCGATGCCGATGCCGGCGAGACAGGTGGCAAGCGCCGTGCCTGCATCATTGACGAGGACGCGGCCACGAGTTTCGATCGGCACCACCTTCTTTCCGCGCCGCAACTCCCATTTGAAAGGCCTCCCCGTCAAAGGGTCCTGATATTGGATGCAGGTATGATCGGTTAGGTCGGCAGGCAGCTTCGGCGTGCCGTGCCTCGCAAGATAGGACGGCGCGGCAACCGTGATCACCCTCGTGCGAAAAAGCTGCCGGGCAATCAGCGAGCTCTTCGCCGGGATTTCGCCAAAGCGCACCGCCACATCCATGCCGTCGGCGGCAAGATCGCCGATCTCGTTCCTTGTGACCACCTCGATCTGAAGATCGGGATAGCGGTCGAGAAACGTGCCGAGCTTCGGACCGAGGATCAGCCGCGAAAAATAGGGATCCACATTGATCCGTAGCCTCCCACGCACCGTCTTGGTCGTCCCGGCCGCATAGGCAGCGGCTTCTTCGATGCCGCCAAGTAGCGGCACGACCTGTTGGTAGAAGCGCGTGCCCTCATCGGTCAGCCTCAGGGAGCGCGTCGTCCGCTCGAGCAGGCGTACGCCGATACGGCTCTCAAGCCGCGCCACCGCCCGGCTGACACCAGAAGCTGTCAGCCCCAGCGCCTCGCCTGCCCGCGCAAAACTGCCGCTCTCAACCACGGCGGCCAGCACGCTGACCCCATTCAGCAAACGTCCGTCGAACATCATCCAATTCCTGATATTTTGTCATGAAATATCTGACAAAAGGGCAATTCAGTCAAAAGCGATTTTGGCGCATCTTTCATTGATCGCGGCGCAGGCCGCTGCCGATAGGAGGCCGAGAATGTTTGCTGTGACTGGAATAACAGGCCAAGTCGGCGCCGTGGTCGGCGCGAATCTGATAGATCAGGGGCTTCCTGTCCGGGCAGTCCTGCGCAACGCGGAAAAAGCAGGCGCCTGGCGGGATCGCGGTGCGGAAATCGCCATTGCCGACATGACGGACGCGCCGGAGCTCGCGCTAGCCTTCGAAGGCGCCGAGGGCGTCTTCCTGCTTCTGCCGCCAAGCTTCGATCCTGCGCCGGGTTTCCCGGAGGTAAAGGCAATCATCGAAGCACTGACGACGGCGCTCACAAGGGCGTCACCGAAGAAGGTGGTCTGCCTATCGACGATCGGCGCTCAGGCAAAGGAGGAGAACCTGCTGAGCCAGCTCGGCCTCGTCGAGCAGGCTCTGTCGACACTTCCGATGCCGGTCGCCTTCCTGCGCGCCGGCTGGTTTATGGAGAATTCAGCCTGGGACATCGCGCCTGCAAGGGAGAGCGGCATCATGCCAAGTTTCCTGCAGCCGCTCACCAAACCCGTGCCAATGGTTTGCGTGCGCGATATCGGCGCCGTTGCGGCTGAAATGCTGCAGGAGGATTGGACCGGTCAACGCATCGTCGAGCTTGAGGGCCCTTTTCGCATCACGCCGCTGCAGATGGCGGAGGCCTTCTCTGCCGTGCTCGGCAAGACGGTCCGTGCTGAGGCGGTTGCAAGAGAGACATGGGAAGCGTTATTTTTGAACCAGGGCATGCAGAACCCCCGACCCCGTATGCGCATGCTTGACGGCTTCAACGAAGGCTGGATCGAGTTCGAAGGCAGCGAGGCCCGATCGCACAAGGGCACAACGACCTTTGAGACCGCTCTTCGCAAGCTGGTTGAACGCGGTTGATGAAAGGCCATGGCGGGCAAGATAGTCCGGCGAGGCGGCGAGAATACGCCGATAGGCGTGAGCGGGCGAACGTATCGGGATTGTCGCCGCCCGCTGTCACGTCTCCGGCAGGCCAGCCTTTCGGAAGCCGTCGACGAAGTGGTCTCGTACAGATGCATCGCGCAGCGGCTGGGAGCTGAGCCAATGGCCGATCGTGAAATGAGGGTGGGCGATCAGGAACAATTCTGCCTCTCGCCGCGCCTCCTCATGGTGGCCCAACTGCGCAAGCGCAGCAGCCAGGAATTTGCGTGAGTTGGTACGATACGTGTCTTTCTTGCGGAGTGTAGCGGCTGCCGCCTCATAGTCACGCGCAGCGTATTGCGCCTGCCCGAGATGACAAAGATACCAGCAGGCTGGATAGGGATTGAGCCGCAGAGCTTTTTCGATCTGCGCCAGTCCGTCGGCAATCCTGCCGTCCAGCACGGACATGTCAGACATGGCAGCCCAGGTGTCGGCGTGGTTGGGGTCCAGCTCCAGGGCCTTGGCAAAGGCGGCCTCCGATTCCTCCCATCGCCGCTCATAAGCCAAAATGGTCCCCAGAACGTAACGGCAGCCGGCATCGTTGGGGTCCAGGTCGACGGCTTTCTGCGCTGATGTCACCGCCATCCGGCGGTTAGGATCTTCGGGCTCGCCGAAATGAGTCCAGGCAAGCCAACGGTTATAGGCGAGCAGACCGAGCGCCTCGGCATAGGATGGCTCGAGCTTGACCGCGCGTTGGAGCAGCATATAGGCCTCACGCTCGGTTTGCGGCGACTCTTCTGTCAGGAGGCGGGCGCGCACACACAGGTCATAGGCCTCAAAGTTCTTCGGCCGATTGCGCGGCGTCGGAATGGTCAGCCGGCCGACGAGAGCTTCAACAATCTTGGCGTTGACCTCATCCTGCAACTCGAAAACATCTTCCACCGTCCTGTCAAACCGTTCGGCCCACAAGTGCTGGCCGCCAAGCGTGTCGACCAATTGGGCATTGATGCGGACACGGCCCATTGCGCGTCTGGCGCTCCCCTCGAGGACGTAGCGGACGCCGAGTTCCTGGGCGACCAGCCGTACGTCGACCGGCTTGCCCTTGTAGCCGTACACGGAATTACGCGCGATGACGAACAGGCCAGCCGTGCGGGAAAGGTCGGTGATCAGGTCTTCAGTCAAGCCGTCGACGAAGGGCTCGTCCGCTTCATTCCCACTCATATTCGTGAACGGCAATACAGCGATCGAGGGATTTTCCGGCAGCGGCAATATGCTCTGCAGCGCATCCGGCCAATGCCACACGTGGACTGGGCGGGTCAGGTTCTTCAGGTAGCGTTCGCCTGCATCGAAGAACTGCTCGGCGATCTTGCCGACGATCTCGCCGTGAACGCTGGCAGAAATGCAGATACCTCCTGGCGCGGCCTGCGTCTGGAGGCGCGCTGCGACATTGACCCCGTCGCCGAAGACGTCCGAAGCCTCGTCAATGACATCTCCGAGATTGACGCCCACGCGTAAAAGCAGGCGCCGGTCTTCGGAAGCCTCAACGGCAGTGGTGGCCCGTTGCATTTCCAACGCAGCTGCGACCGCGTCCACCGCGCTACCGAATTCGATCAGGAAGCCGTCGCCCACGACCTTGAAGATGCGACCATGGTGACCCGTCACAGCCGGCTCGATAACGCCAGAACGGAGTTCCCTGAGATTCTCAAGCGTTGCGACTTCATCAGCCTCCATCAGGCGTGAATATCCCACCACATCGGCAACGACGATGGCGGCAAGGCGACGCTGGAGAGAATGGTTCGTCATTTGAGGACAAGCCCAACGACCGAGTGCGCAAGGTATTGGTCAAGCGCGGGTGAGTCAAGAAATCGTAAGAGTTAGTGCCCAGGCGACCTCCACCTCCATCAGACCGTCAGTCTCTGGATGAACGTCTCGGATGCGTCTGCAGCCCCTGCGGTCAGCCCCGTGGCTCAAGTCCGCTCAAGAGCAGCAATATGAGCGCTTTGCGTCAGACATGCCTTTGGCCGACATGCGGCATCGCCTAGCCTTAGTTAGGCGATGCCTTGTCACAGTCTACCTGTCGCTGGAGCGAGCTGTCTTCAGGCTGTTGGCCACCGTGAGATAGTAGTTTCGGGCGGTGGCATTCATCTGCCGTTCGCCCAACTCACGGAAAGCTCTGATTTTCACATCGAGGACGGCTGCGTTCTTCCCGTCGACCGCCAGAAGGTAGTCAGCCTGTTCAGCGGCCCATTGGAACTCGCCTGCTTCCAGAGCATCTTGGGCGCTTTTCAGCACCTATCGCTTCCGCCAACCAGTGCGATCAGCTTTTCTGCCCGTTCCTTGTCAGTCAACGGGAATATGTTGGTCGGATTTCCATCGAACCAGCCCGCGTTCTGTGAGTAGATGCCTCGTACCGACCATGCCACGGTTCCGTAGAACTCCTGCAGATAAGGGTGTTTCGCGAGTTTCTCCGGGAGCTTTACCTCTTGAACCAGCTCATCCGGCGTCTTGCCCTTTGCGATGCCCTCCATGGTCTTGTCGTAAACGAACTTGATGCCGTCACGGTACGCAGTGAGGGCATCCTTCGCTTCAGCAGCGTCTTGGATGGTACCCATGTGGCCGGGGATGACGAAGTCCGGGCCGAGAGCGATCAACTTATCGAGGCTCGTAACCCATTTTTCTACCGGACGCGTGGGCAAGCCGCGCAGTGGCGCGATATTGGGAAATGTCTTTAGGAACACGTCACCTGCGATCAGCACCTTGCGGTCCGGCAGCCATACGGAGATATTTTCGTCAGCTTCCCCCGGTGTGAAGATCAACTTGAGCGGTACACCCGCAATCGTCAGCTCTTTTTCCGCGCCCTCGAACATCTTCGTCGGCGGGATGAAGCCGTCGCGCGTGTGAGGGGTCGTCCTGCCATATTCGAGTTGCGTCCCTGCATTGATGAAGTCTTCGTCGGGCAACATGGTTCCGAAAGCGTCACCACCATCACGGCGTCCGCGTCCGGTATCCGGGTTCGCTGTTATCAGCAGTTTGTGGCTGTAGATCTCGGGCTTGTCTTTGCCCACGAACACCGTCGCGCCGCCCGTATGATCCGGGTGATTATGCGTATAGATGATTGCCTTGATTGGATGGCGCAACCGTTCTCCGAATGCCGCCATGATCGCCTTCGCATCGACCGGGTTGGCTGATGTGTCAACAATGATCGATCCGTCTTTGCCGTGGATCAGCGTGACGTTGCTGGCAGAGTACCCAACAGCCGCATACACGCCATCGGTCACCTCAATGATCTGTTTCTGAAACTCATCCGAGTGAGCGATCAGTTTGTCCCTTCCTGAATACGCGGTTTCCGCGAGAGCAGGGGACGTGGTTGCGAGAGTTGAAATCATGGCGGCGATCACTCCTGCCTTTAGTATCGATGAACCGAGCATCTCATCTCCAATCTTTGCGGACGAGAAGCCGTCCGATCGCCCAAAATAGGCCAACCAATATTGGTAATGTAGAGGCAAAATTGACAACCAGCCTCTCATATACGATAAGCCAGACATGGATTACAACGCTGTCAGAATGTTTGTCGCGGTGGCTCAGACGGGCAGTCTCTCCTCTGCTGCCGCCCGCCTCGGTGTGCCACTGCCCACACTTAGCCGGAAGGTGGCTGAGCTGGAGGCGGACCTCAAGGTTCAACTGCTGGAGAGGACTGCGAAGGGATGCCGACCCACAGAAGCCGGGTCGCGGTTGTTCGAGCAAGCGAGCGGTGGAATTGATCTTCTTGAGGAAGCTGAACGAGCAATCTTGAGCGAGCAGGCACAACTGGTGGGCCGCTTGCGTCTATCGCTCCCGCAGTCTTTCGAGCCGTGGTGGGACTTGCTGGCTTCGTTCCAGCGTGCCCACCCCGGCATTCAGATCAACGTCTATTCCACGGAGAGGCGCGTCGATTTGCTCGCGGACGGAGTGGATGTCGCGCTTCGCGTAGGCACAATCGCTGACGACACTGTTATCGCGCGTCACATGCTGACGTTTCGGCATATCCTTGTCGCCAGCCCCAAGCTTGTGGCAGCACATGATAGGCCAGAAGGTCCGCAAGACATCTTGCGGCTGCCTTGTGCGGCATGGGGCTCTACGCTCGATGCGCAGCCCACCTGGACACTCGGGAGCCAGACGCAAAAGATCAATGCGATCTTCACGGCGAACGATTATCTGCACCTTAGAGCAAGGGCGATGGCAGGAGATGTGGCAACGGAACTGCCATCGTTTCTTGCAGCCGAATACCTGAAGTCACGCGAACTGGTAGAGCTTCTGCCCGAGTACCCCTTCCCGGAAACGGCTTTACACCTGGTCTATAAGAGGCAGCGTCATCCCTCGACGATAGTCCGGGCCTATCTCGATTTCTGCTCCGCTCACATCGCGCTTGTCGAAGCAAGATGTCGGCTGACATCATGAGTAGAACGAAGATGGCGCTCACGCCGGAACTCGTCACGCGGACGCTGAGGCCTGTCCCAGAGGAAGGGCCGGAGCCAAGATGGACATCTATCCCAGAGGATGAACTGGATGCCTTGGTGCGGCGGGTCAATGAGGAGAGCAAAAACGAGCCGCTATGGATATTCGCTTACGGCTCCCTGATCAGGAATCCGGACTTCGACTTCGATGCGAGAGAGGTTGGAACAATCTACGGCTGGCACCGCTCCTTCTCACTGCATATTGAGAGGCGGCGAGCTACGTCTGGCAAACCCGGTCTGATGCTCGCCCTCGAACGCAGCGGGACCTGCAAAGGTATCGCCTTCCGAATGCGGCAGTCCAAGCAAGCTGACGATCTTAGGCGGTCGCTGGCGCGGAAAATCCGCTATCGGGAAGTCGCGTCGATGATCAGATGGGTGGAAAACGGAACAGACGAAAATCGCGCTCATGGCATGGCTTCCGTCGATCAAGAGAACTGGAGGAAGTTACTTGTTTCCCGGCAGACGCCGCCAGTCGACCCACCTCTCGACCCGACAATACGCGCGCATCGTTCACCGATGGGTCCAGAGCATTGGCCTTGAAGCAAACGCCTATGGTACCCATTCTTTGCGAAGCCGCCGTTCCGCCCATGCGGTGATTAGATCACGAATTCCTCCGCGTACGTCAGTGGCTCGGGAACGACCGTGACCTCCACCGGGATGATCCAATTGGCCGCGTAGCTCTCGCAGTCGGGACGCTGGAGGTCGGGCTGCACGCACCCGGCCGCATCGATCGCGCGACATCGCAGTGTATATCGCCCCACTTCTTCAGGGGTCCACATGTACTCCCACAAGCGCCACGCGAAGGGACGTTCTGTTTCGAGAAGCCTTCCCTCGCGCCAGCCCCTGCCATCTCCGGCGCAGACCTGCACCTGCCGGATAACAGCCTCTCCGCTCCAGGCGGCTCCGAAAATCCGGTACGGTTGGCCGACGATGAGATGCGCCCCCTGTACGGGACGCGCGATTTGCGCTTTGACCTCCATCTCCGCAAGGGGGACCAGCCTGGGTTCCCCGAGGCTGCGCTCCCAACGGAAATAGTCGCGCGCCTGCCAGTAGCCAAGAAAGGGTTGCTCCACAACCGTGATATGCGTGATCCACTTGACCCAAGCCATGCCGAACCAGCCACCCACGACCGCGCGTAGTGGGTAGCCGTGCTCGCGCGTCAACGGCTCCTCGTTCATCGAATAGGCAAGGATCGTGCTGTCAGCGATGGCCTTCTCAAGCGGTAAACTGCGCGCAAAAGCGATGGGGCCGGGAGAAGCCGTTTTCTTGTTCGCGTCGACGACGCCGCTGTCGGCGCCTGCGAGGAGAACCTCACGTGCGGTTCGCTTGACGCCCGCCATTTCCAAAATCTCGCGCAGAAGAACACCTGTCCACGCGGCATTGCCGACGGCTCCGTTCTGCCACTGCAACCCCTCCTTCGGCGGCTCATAGTAGACGCGCCCGTTCCCTGCACACTCGACGACGGCGGTGAGAGTCGTACTCCGGATCGCCTTGATGCTGTCGAGGTCAAGTTCGAGCGGTCGCTCCACCGCCCCGCCAACGCGCAATCTCCAGTCTCGCACATCGAGGTCCGGTGACGGGAAATGGTTTCGCACGAAGAACAGCTCGGTTGGGATCAGCCAATCGGAGAGCGACGCAAACGGAAACTCGATGTTCTGTGGGGATTTCTGTCGAACGATTAGACTGGGTTGCTGTGGTGTCGG
Organism: Rhizobium aethiopicum; assembly: GCF_900094625.1. GTDB lineage: Bacteria > Pseudomonadota > Alphaproteobacteria > Rhizobiales > Rhizobiaceae > Rhizobium > Rhizobium aethiopicum. Next base: position 296,478 of record NZ_FMAJ01000008.1, read on the forward strand.
CATCGTCCTCGTCTCCCCTTTCAAAAGCACAATGTCGACTGTGCCTTGGCCGTTGAAACACAGCCGCAAGCTGTCATCAACAACACTTGAACGTCTGTCAGAACTGCAAAAAGTGTGTATATTAGACAAATGAGAACAATCAGTTGTCGACACTGATCGCGAAAAGGTTGTGAGCCCTCTTCTTCAACTTGGCAGACTACCAAGAAATGTAGGGAGAATTCGACAACAATCCAGGGAGGAAGAACAATGAACAAAAAGGCAGTATCGCGTCGAGAGTTGCTGGGAGCATCTACACTCGTTGGAGTAACCGCAGTTGGGGCTCTTGCCGCCCCGGCCGTGCTGGCCCAGGCACCCACCGTCATTAAAATGCAAACATCCTGGCCCGCGTCGGACATCTGGATGGATTTTGCCCGCCAGTACGTCGAACGGGTCGAACGAATGTCCGGCGGACGCCTGAAGTTCGAACTAATGCCTGCCGGTACGGTCGTCGGCGCGTTTCAGGTGCTCGACGGCGTCAACGATGGCGTGATCGACGCAGCCCACACCGTTCCCGTCTATTGGTACGGAAAGCACAAGGCAGCCTCCCTCTTCGGAACCGGGCCGGTATTTGGCGGCAGCGCAACCACCATGCTCGGATGGTTCCATCAAGGTGGCGGCAAGGATCTCTACCGAGAACTCACCCAGGACATCATGGGGCTGAACCTTTACGGCTTCTATGGCTTCCCGATGCCCGCGCAGCCGTTCGGCTGGTTCAAGAACCAGGTCGCGACCGTGGCCGACGTCAACGGCCTCAAATATCGTACGGTCGGGCTCGCCGCCGATCTCATGCAGAACATGGGCATGAGCGTCGCTCAACTTCCGGGCGGCGAGATCGTGCCGGCAATGGAGCGAGGTGTCATCGACGCCTTCGAGTTCAACAATCCCTCCTCTGACCTACGGTTTGGTTCGCAGGATGTCGCCAAGAACTACATGCTGTCGTCCTACCATCAAGCGAGCGAATCTTTCGAGTTCCTCTTCAACAAGGATGTGTTCGACGACCTTCCCGACGATCTGCAGGCGATCCTGGAATATGGCGTGGAGGCAGCAAGCACGGCGAATACAGCGTCCGCGATGGACAACTATTCGAGCGACCTTCGAAAACTCCAGGCCGAACATGGCGTGACCGTGCACCGCACTCCAAAGGAAATTCTGGATGCGCAACTGAAGGCCTGGGATGCGATCATCCCCACGCTTGAAGCGGATGCGTTCATGAAGAAGGTGCTCGACAGCCAGCGGCAGTGGGTGGAGAGGGTCGTGTACTACGAATTGATGAACTCCGCCGATCTCGCACTCGCCTATGAGCACTATTTCCCCGGAAAATTGAACCTCGGAAAATAGATGGTGAAGGCCCGGTATTTCCGGGCCTTGTCCCTCATCGAGGTTAGGGAGGCGCTTGCATGCTCCGTTACATTGCATTCGCCGACGATTTGTCGGCGTGGTTCGGCAAGATGTTCGCGTGGGGGATACTCATCATGGCCTTCGGCGTCGGCTATGAGGTTGTTGCACGCTACCTCTTTCGCGCGCCGACCCCCTGGGCCTTCGATCTGAGCTACATGCTCTATGGAGCGATCTTCATGATGGCGGGAGCGTATACCCTCTCACGTAATGGCCATGTGCGCGGCGACTTCATCTACCGGCTCTGGAAACCGCGGACGCAGGCCAGGCTGGAACTGGTGTTGTACTTCATCTTTTTCTTTCCCGGTATAACCGCGCTTGTGTTCTCGGGCTGGAAATATGCAGCGCGCAGTTGGCGCTACCTGGAGGTCAGTTCCAACAGTCCCGCCGGTGTGCCGATCTTCCAGTTCAAGGCCGTGATCGTCGCCGCCGGCATTCTCCTGTTCCTGCAGGGCGTGGCGCAGGTCTTCCGCTGCATTCTCTGCATAAGGACGGGCGAATGGCCGAAGCAGGCCGAAGATGTCGAAGAACTGGAAAAGGTACTACTGGAAACAAAAAGCCTGGAGGTGCTCAAGTCCGAAGAGGAGGGTTTCCTTCCGTCGCGGGAACTTGACGCTGGACGTGAACCACGGGATCGGGACGCTCAATGACGGATGCACATATCGCCGTCGGGATGCTCCTGATCCTGATCCTCGCCATCTTCCTCGGCTTCCCGGTGGCGTTCACCTTGATGGCTCTGGGTGTCGGCTTCGGATACTATGCCTATTACGATGCCGCCCGCATGTGGCGCGGCTATGACCGCGCGCTCGAATCCGGCGGCGATGCCTTTACACTGGCGGAGACCTGGATCGGCGGTTTATTCAACAACCGGATCTTCGATCTGTTCGTCAACCAGACCTACTCGGTCATCCAGAACGACGTGCTGACGGCTATCCCGCTGTTCCTGTTCATGGGCTACATCGTCGAGCGAGCCAACATCGTCGATCGGCTGTTCTCGACGCTATTCAGCGTCACGCGCCGGGTGCCCGGCTCGATGGCGGTCGCCGCCCTGGCCACCTGCACACTCTTTGCCACGGCAACCGGCATCGTCGGGGCCGTGGTGACGTTGATGGGACTGCTCGCCCTACCAGCGATGCTGAAGGCAAAATACGACGTGCGCTACGCGACGGGCGTGATCTGCGCGGGCGGCACGCTCGGGATCCTGATCCCGCCTTCCATCCTGCTGATCGTCTATGCGGCCACCTCCGGGATCTCGGTCGTCCGAATGTATGCGGCGGCGCTCCTGCCCGGCCTCGCCCTGGCCGGGTTTTATCTCATCTATGTCGTGGTGCGGGCAATCCTGCAGCCGCAACTGGCGCCGCGGCCAACGAAAGAAGATGTGGGCGAGCACACGCCGGTCCAACTCGCCTGGATGATGCTTACATCCTTCGCGCCGCTCGCCTTTCTGATTCTTGCGGTGCTCGGTGCCATTCTCTTTGGCCTGGCAACGCCGTCGGAAGCCGCCGCGATCGGCGCATTGGGGGGACTGGCGCTTGCTGCGGCCTATCGGGCGCTGACCTGGCAGCGACTGAAGGAGTCGGTGTATCTGACGGCGCGAACGACCGCGATGGTCTGTTGGTTGTTCGTCGGTTCGGCGACCTTCGCATCGGTATTCGCCTATCTCGGCGGCCAGCAGTTTATCAGTGACTTCGTGACCGGCCTGGACATGTCGCCGCTGATGTTCCTGATCCTCGCCCAGATCATCATCTTCCTTCTCGGCTGGCCCCTGGAATGGACTGAAATCATCGTCATCTTCATCCCGATCTTCATTCCGCTGCTGCCGCATTTCGGGATCGATCCGCTGTTCTTCGGTATCCTCGTGGCAATCAACCTGCAGACGGCCTTCCTATCACCACCCATGGCGATGTCGGCATATTACTTGAAGGGCGTCTCGCCGCAGCATGTCAAACTGACCGACATCTTCCGCGGCATGATGCCGTATATGTTGATCGTCATTCTCTGCATGGTGGTCATCTATCTATTCCCGAGCATCGTCTACATGCTGCCGAATCTGCTCTATGGAGGACCGAGGTGACGCTGTGTCTGGCCCATTCCGGAAGGATAGACCGATGAACAGAAGCCGGTTTTTTGCAGTATTTGCATTCGTGACGCTTGTCGCGTTCTGCGCGGTCATCCTGGCGTTTGTTCCACGGTTCGATTTGGCCGCTGCACTGCTGATCGGGATTGTCCCTGCGGGGTACGACATCTGGGATCAGCTCTTTCGGCGACGCCCATCGAAATCGTCAGGATAGACTGCAATCGTTCAACCGCCGCCATTTCGTGATGGCAATCCGCTGTAAAAAGGAAGGTCGAGTGGTGAGCCCGAGGGCCGTCGACGAGATTGATGGCTATGGAAGGCGACAACCCGCGCGAACGTGAGCCTACGACCCAGGCTTGTGACAAAGCCGATCGAGCGTATCTCGAAGTGCGGCGGCGGCCTGATTTCGCTCATCGGTCGACATAAGCTCGGGCTCGGCTTCCAATCTCAGGTGCGGCAGTTCGGTCCGGACAGTATGACAGCTGCGGACCAGATTTTCCTTCAGATCGACCACGCGATAGGTGGCGACCGGATAGGCTATTCCCTTTACGTGGACATGCCCCAGTTCCTCGCACTCGATCGTGTCCTTCACTTGCGCAAACGTCTCATAAGAAATGAGCACGGTGCCCGGCGACGCTTCCTGCTCAAGGCGCGAGGCGAGATTCACGGCGCCGCCGATTATGGTGTAATCCATCCGGTCCTCGCTGCCGAAGTTGCCGACAGTGCAGTAGTCTGTGTGAATGCCAATGCGGCAGCGCAGCGGTGTTTCAATCCCGATATCGCGCCAGATTTCCCCAAGCTCGCTCATTCGCTTTTGCATGGCGAGAGCCATCTGCACGCAGGCGAGCGCATCATCCTTGACGCCGCGGGTTTCCGGATCGCCGAAAAACATCAGGATGGCGTCGCCAACATACTTGTCGATCGTCGCGCCGTGATCTGAAGCAATCTTCGACATTTCCGTCAGGTAGTGATTGAGGAGTTGTGTGAGATCCTCGGCTTCCATTTTGTCTGTGGTTTCGGTAAAGCCGGCGATATCGGAGAAGCATATCGTCAGCTTCTTCCGCTGGCTGGCGATCCTGACGTCCTGGCGGCCGGTGAATATGGAGTTGTACACTTGCGGCGCCAGGTATTTCGCCAGCTTGCTGGAAAGCGCCTCGAGAGCCGCGGATTTCTCGGCAAGGTTTTCCTCCCGTTGCTTCAGCTCGGTGATATCAGAGTAGACGGCCACCGTGCCACCCGCCGTGATCCGCCGCTCGCTAATCATGATCCATCGCCCGTCGCGACGCCGCTGCACCCACGTTTCACCAGGGTTGCGATGCCGCGAAAGCCGCTCGGCAACCCACTCCTCGACTCGCCCCTCAGCATCCTTGATGTAGCCGCCCTCAGCGGACCGGCGAACAATCTGCTCGAATGTCGTGCCGGGTGTCATTTCCTCCAGGCCGGCGTACAACAGCTCGCGGTAGCGGCTATTGCTCAGCACGAGCCTGTCCTCGCCATCGTACAGAGCGAATCCTTCGGAGATGCTCTCGATGGCATCCACAAGCCGCTGGCGCGCTACTGCGACCTCGCGCAGGCTGTTTTCCTCCACCTCGACCGCAGTATCCCGGAATAGCCTGAGCGCCCCGGCCATGCGGCCGATTTCGTCGCGGCCCCCGGCGGGCATCTGCGCATGCAGATTGCCGCCCGCGATTGCCAGCATGCTTTGGCTTACCTCTCCGAGACGAGCGAGAAGGCTGCGGTCGACATAGAGCCAGACAACCAGAACCGAACTCAGGAGACTGAGAAGGGCGGAGCCAAGGACAATGCCGGTGCCGTAGCGCTGGACGACCGAGGCTTCGAGGGCGGACGCGGCGATCTCATGGTTCGCCTTTGCAACCAGGCGATCGACGGCTGCGGTAAGGTCGCGCGATAGCCGACTGTTTTCAGCCAGAAGCTTTTCGCCCTGTGCAAGGACGGCAAACTCGTCCTGTCGTACCTTCGGGATCCCGTTCTCACCATCGGTCAGCGACTTCAACTCGTCCAGCCGCTGTTGGAAGCGGGTCCGCAACTTTTCGTCGATCTCGGTGGAGAGCGTTTCGAGTACGGCGAGCGACCGACGCAGCGGAAACAGGATCAGCTTCAGGTCTCCCGGCGTAGGCGCGTTGGCAGTTTTGACCAGCGCGTCGTTGACTGCCGAGATCTCCTGTTGCGCTCTCTGCTGGGGGATGTAGGCCGCAATTGCCTTGACCAGGTCGCTCGTCGCCGCAGCACGCGCGTCGGGTGGTGCGGCGGGATCAGCCACCGCTGCGCGCCACTGGGGAACCTTGGAGTTCATCACGACGATGCCGGGCGCGACGAGACGCTGACTTGCATTTGTCGTGTCCGACAAGCGGCGCAGCAACGCCTCCTTGCGCTGAACCATGGTAAGGCGAACGGCCACAAGATCGTCGAGAGCATCGAGGTTTCGGCGTAGACCAATCACGGCGGCTTCGATTTCAGTCACCGCCGTCGCGCTGAATGCGGTGCCTTTAAGTGCGGCGAGCAACTCTTCGAGACGCCCCATCTCGACTCCGATCGCAGCCGAGACCTCCTTGTGCTGAACCGTGCTGGTCGCCGCCAGCACGGACGGCGCGGTGGAGGCGACCCTCTCAGCCTGGCGCGACAATTGGAGAGAGGCGAGCGCCGTCGGCACCCGTTCCTTGGTGATGCGATCGACCACGTCGCCGACCTGAAGGAAGGCATAGAGAGCTGCGGCGGTCGCGAGCACTGCGAAGGTGCTGATGCCGAAGAAAGCGAGCAACAAGCGCCCGCGTATGCCGACGCGTTCAAACATAGCGGCAACTGCAAGGTCTTGCTTGCACAGCCAATAAAGTCTGCACAGATTGACCTAAAACGATCCACCCGGCCGGCGGCTGACTATTCCAGCGGCACGTATTCGCCACCCTTCCAGACATACCAAATCCAGCTTTGAACTGTGAGGTCGCCCTTGTCGTCGAAATCGACCCGGCCCATTACCGTTTCAAATTGATTACCTTGCATTGAGGTGATCACCTCTTGCGGCCTTAGAGAGCCGGCCTTCTTCACCGCCTGCGACCAGACCTGGACGGCGGAGTAACTGAGCAGTGTGTAGCCTGCTGGCTCGAAATTCTCGGCACGGAAACGCTCGACGACCTGAGCCGCCTGAGGTGCGCGCCGTGGGTCCGCGCTAAACGTGAAGAGGGTACCCTCGGCGGCAGATCCGGCGATCAGTGCAAAGTCCTCGCTCGCCATGCCATCGCCTGAGACGAGTTGAAGTGCGTAGGCACGGTCTCGCGAAGCGCGAACCATAAGCGCGACGTCGGGCAAATACCCGCCAACATACAACACGGCGATGCCGGCGCCCTGTAACGCCGAGATCTCGGCCGTATAGTCGTTCTTCCCAGGGGTGAAGGCCTCGTAGATCGCTTCGGTGACACCCCGCTTGTTCAACTGCTTTCTGGTCTCGTCGGCGAGCCCCTTCCCATAGGTGGTGTTGTCGTGAAGGATCGCTATTTTCTTGTCACCCCAGCGATCGGCCAAATAGTTGCCGGCTACCACCCCCTGCGCGTCGTCGCGCCCAATGACGCGGAAAACATTGGCACGACCTTGTTCGGTCAACAGCGGATTGGTCGAACCCGGTGAAATCTGTAGAATTCCCGCGGCCTCGTACACCTTGGATGCCGGGATCGAGGCCTGGGAACAATAATGCCCGGCGACGAGCACCACACCATCAGCCACCAGTTTCTGGGCGGCCGCCACAGCCTGCTCGGGATCGCAAAAGTCGTCGACCGTGATGAGTTGCACCTTCTGCCCGAGCACGCCGCCAGTCGCGTTGATGTCGGCCACTGCCATCTCTGTGCCGCGCTGCATCTGCTCCCCAATCCAGGCGAGCGGTCCTGTGACCGGGCCTGCCGCCCCGATCAGGATCTCCGCCCTCGCTAGACTGCCGAGCGAAACGACGAGCGCGACGATAGCTGCAGTGATGCTGCTGCGCATGGTGAACCTCCTTCACAGCTTACGCCAATTTCGTCCCCGCCGACAGCCCCTGCGCAGGCGCAGATATCTCCGCCATTTCTGCAGCGCGCTTGCCTCTTATCCGTGTGGGCTGGTCAGCAGTTGACGTTCCTGCGGGTACCTCATTGTCTGCTTTGGGCGAATCCCAACCCTTGGCGGCGAAAACTGTGACGTCCGCTTTTCGTGTTGGGTTTCCAAGCAGCGACGGGCGGCTTCCGGCCTCAAATCGGTCAATCGTCCGGATAGACTGCAATCGTTCAACCGCCGCCATTTCGTGACGGCAATCGGCTGCAAAAAGCCTGTTCGACCATCGACCTACGGGCTCTCGGCTCGGAAATTGATCACCCGACCTCCACCTCCATCAAGCCGTCATCCCTCTTTATGACCGACGGCGTCGAGGTGGACGACACTGGGGCCGCGAGCGGCGCGCGAGTGGCCCTCGTACGAGAAAGTTGACGGAGCGGCTATGCGCCCCATGTCGGCCACAGAGGGGATCTTTACCTTCGCCCGGAAGCCGACATTGCGGCGATCACTTGGAGTTCATAGTCGCGCCACAACCGGCCATTCCCGGAAGTTCTGTGTGCATCACGCCCGAAACGCCCGCACGCTCAGCCACCGATCATTGGGCTTTCCGACGCACCGACGTACCTCGCTGACGATCCAGCCAGCGTCAGTGAGTGCGGACCGCAGGGCAGACTCGCGCCAGTAGGTCTCGACGTAGCGCCGAGGCGCTGCAGCACTGCCGTGTGTGGACACATCCTCGCCTTCGCCCTCTCTAACCGATGCGTGCAGTCGGCCACCGGTCCGGGTCGCCTCGGCAAGCCGCCCAAGCACCGTGTGGAAATCCTCGCGCGCGACATGAATCAGGCAGGCACAAGCCCAGATGCCGTCGTACGGCGTGCCGGGACGCTGCGGGTCGGCCAGGTCTTCGGTCAGCGGGTCCAACAGGTCGGCCTCGAAGCCGCTTTCGCGAAGCAGTTCGACGAAACCCTTCGAAATGTCGGTGCGCCGGACGCTAATTCCCCGATTCTCAAGCTCAAGTGCATCTCGCCCGCCGCCGCTTCCGATCTCCAGCACTCTGCCCGAGCCGCCCAGCTCGGACACGAACGCACCGATCTCTGTCGCGACCCATCCGGGCATCGCCGCGGCCTCGGCAGCGTACTCCGCCGCGACCATATCATAGGACCGCACGGTATCCGGGTCGGTGCTCATCCTATCGCTCCTCCTCCAAGACAAGAGGCCTGATGAGCGAGAGGCCCATCAGCCCGTTGCGCCCTTCACACTTCGGCAGTTGGTGACATCGCGGGCGGTTTTGCTCCCCAGCTTTAGCAGAAATGCGGTCAGAGACACCACCGGCCGATCGCCAATGCTGCCGGGCGGCAATGCGCCCTCATTTCCGCCACTCAGACCACCGTTGCAGCTTCCCGAAGGCTAACATCTCTTCGCGGCCTTGTCCTCGCTATCCCGCCGCATGGTCGCTGCCACCGTGCGCGGCGATGAACATGGCGACGGCCGACCGGCAATAGGACTCAATTTCGTTCTCGTCCTCTGCTCTCGCCTGATCGAAGCGTGCGATAATCAGGAGATCGGATCCTTTGATAAGCGCGGCAAATAGGCGGGCGGATAGGAGAGGATCGGGCACGCTCAGAACCGCCTTCGCGTGCAACTGACGCAACAGGGCCTCGATATGGGCGATGATATGGGCGGGGCCGGCTTCGTAATGAAGCTTGCTCAACGACTTTTGATTTATCGTGTCGGTCATGACCATCGCTTCGACGTTGCGGACGTCCGGTCGCAACAGCGTGCGAAGTAGCGATGATCCCACAGCCATGAGTTGATCTTCGGCCGAACCGTCGACGCCTTCAAAAAGGGCCGGTGGTACAAACTGATGGCAGCGGGCCGCAAAGGCCGCGCTGAACAGCGCCTCCTTGTTCTCGAAGTGCCTGTAGATGCTGAGCTTGGATATCTTCGCTCGCTGGGCGACCTTGTCCAATGTCGTCGCTTGAAAACCCAGTTCCGCAAAGAGTTCACCCGCGGCGTCGATTATCGTTTGGCCAAGCGCCTCGTTGGCGGGACGGCCGCGCCGGGCCTGATTATTTTCGGTCACGACAATTCCAATACTTGACAGTATCATTATTCTTGAATTACGATACTACTTAGTGTCCGAAATTCCAAGAGTGGATTTATCGTGTCCTCCAAATCAGGTTTCCCTTGGCCGCCCGGCGATAGCGAATGCGCATCGCCGGACGATATTGCGCGCCACGCTCAGCCCAACTCCCTCCATCCACAGCACGGAGCCCATCACCATGGATGACGTCATCATCATCGGCGGCAGCTTTGCCGGCCTCGCAGCCGCTTTGCAGCTCGGCCGTGCCCGCCGCAAGGTCGTCGTTCTCGACACCGGCCAGCCGCGCAATCGCTTTGCAGGCCATTCACATGGCTTGCTCGGCCACGATCACAAGCCACCGCTGGACATCCTGGCAGAGGCCCGGCAGCAGCTGACGCGTTATCCCACGGTCAGGCTGGTCAATGCCCGGGCCGACAGCATCTCTGGCATCATCGACAATTTCTTCGTCGTCACTGGCGAGGGCGAAAGCCTCGGCGCGCGCCGCCTGATCCTGAGCTATGGCGTCGCTGACCAGATGCCTGATGTTCCAGGCTTCGCCGAAAGCTGGGGAACATCGATCGTGCCGTGCCCCTATTGTGATGGTTTTGAAGTAGCCGACCAGCATTGGGGCCTCGTCTGGTCCGGCCCGCCGTCGCACAATTATGTCAGGCTGTACCACGACTGGACCGAAACGTTGACGGTCTTCGCCGATGGTCACGACATTTCACCCGATATCCGAGCCGATCTGGCGCGCCGCAACATAAGTGTCGTTGAAGGCCGGATCGCCGAGATCGCCCATCACAGGGGCCGAATTACCAACGTCAATCTTGAGAGCGGCCGCAATGCCGGGGTAGATATCCTGTTCGCGCATCCGCGCAACACGCCGTCGGCACGCCTGCATGAATCACTTGGCCTTGCCACGGTCAATACGCCCTTCGGCATCGCCCTCAAAGTCGACGACCGCCGCGAAACCAGCACGCCCGGCATCTATGCTGCCGGCGATCTTGCGAACCCAGCCATGGCCTCTGTCACCACGGCAATATCGCAAGGCGCAACGGCGGGTATCTCCGCCCAGCAGTCGATGCTGGTTTGAGAACACAGATTGGAGATGAGCATGGCAGTCGAACCGGACAGCGCGGGTGTGCGCTTCCCTCCGCCCTTCATCTATCTGGGAGCGCTGCTCTTGGGGCTGGCGGCGGAGCGGTTCGTCCCCCTGCGCTCTTTCGGCATCGACTGGCGGTTGCTGGCCGCGACGGGCGCGCTGCTGTTCGTTGCCGGCGCGGCGATGATGCTTGCGGCGGCGGGGCTGTTCCGGCGGCTCGGCACCAACGTTCGGCCGTCGCAGCCAACGACCCTCATCGCAACGACCGGTCCTTATCGGTGGACCCGCAATCCCATGTACCTCGGCATGGCCCTTATCTATGCCGGCCTTGCCATCGGCTTCGACGGGCCGATCGCTTTCGCCTTGCTCCCGTTGGTGCTGATCGCGATCCAGACGCAGGTGATCGCCCGCGAGGAGCGCTATCTCGAAGCGAAGTTCGGCGACGACTACCGCCGCTACAAGGCCGAGATTCGCCGTTGGCTCTGACTATTCCGCCGCTGCCGCCTGCGGGGCTTCTGATAAACCAGCACCGGCTTCCTTGCCGCCGGCTATCATATTCAAACGGCGGTAGCTTTCACCCCACCCTCGCCAAGGCCGCGCAAAAGTTTCGCCTCTTCCTGTGGCAGCCAGAGGCGATAACTGCGTTTTTTGCCGGTCATATCAGTGGTTAGGTGGCTTTAATCCGAGTTCCCCCGCGGAGGTCTGACGCTTTCCGGGCCAGGCCGTGAGTGCAAGGTCGATCAGCCGTTTCAGCAGGGCATTGCAGGCGCCGTCGCATGCCTGAGCGGACATTCCCTGGATGATCGCACCATAGAAGCGCGCGAGCGTGTCGGTATCTGTATGTGCAGGCAATTCGCCTTCCTCGACGGCACGGTCGAAGCGGGCTTTGAGGGTCTGCATCGACGTCTCGCGCAATGCTGCCGTCATCCGCGCGACGGATGCATTTTCTTCCGCATGCTGCAGGACGGCCGTCGAGACCATGCAGCCTGGCGGCTTGCCCGGCTGGGTGTCTCCGTCAGCGATATCGTAAAGGTAAAGGCTCAGGGCTTCATAAACCGGAAGACTCGATTGCAGGATTTCCGACCGTCGGCTGTTTTCACGGGCAATGCTGGAGTCGAGCGCCTGACGATACAATTCTTCCTTCGAGCCGAACATCGAATAAAGCGTGGGCGGATTGACCCCCATCGCCTTTGTAAGGTCGGCGGTCGATGTTCCCTCGTAGCCCCTTTCCCAGAAAAGCCGTGCCGCGATGTCGAGCCCGATGTCGCGATCGAGAACACGCGGTCTGCCTCGTTTGCGGACAGCCTCAGTCATTAAAATAGCGATCCCTATTAAATTGTTGACAGACGCCTGTCGCTTTTTATTATAGGGTTCACTATTTAATTTAGCAACGGAGTGAAAAATGTCCCGAAGACTAGCAAACAAGACGGCCCTTATAACCGGAAGTTCGCGCGGTATTGGCCGAGCTGCTGTCCTTGCGTTTGCAAAAGAGGGCGCCGCGCTGATTGGCGTGCACTACGCCGCCAACGCGGATGCGGCCAATGTCACGGTACGCGACATCGAGGCGCTCGGGGTCAAGGCCGTAGCCGTGAAGGCCGATCTCAGACAGGGCAAGGACGCGGCCGACAGCCTCTGGGCACAGTTCAGCGAAGCCGCGCGTACCGAGACGGGCTCGCCCGGTCTCGACATTCTGGTGAACAATGCCGGCATCGCGCCCGCACTGCCGTTGAAGCAGACGAGCGAAGCCGCGTTCGACGAGGTGATGACGATTAACTACAAGGCGCCGTTCTTCCTGATCCAGGCCGTAGCCGACCACATTCGCGAGAACGGCCGGATCATCAATGTCACGACCGGGTTTACACGGATCGCGGCGCCGACACATCCGGCCTATGCTGCCTCCAAGGGCGCGCTGGAGACATTGACACTTGCGCTGGCACCTGAATTTGCGGCTCGCGGGATTACAGTCAATGCTGTGCTGCCGGGTGTGACGGAGACGGACATGAATGCCGAGTGGCTGGCATCGCCGGATGCGCGCGCCGGCGCCGAAGCACTCTCGGTCTTCTCACGTGTCGGACGGGCGGAGGACGTCGCCGACGTCATCACCTTCCTCGCATCGAACGATGCGCGTTGGACGACGGGGCAAATGATTGATGCGACGGGCGGCGCCCGGATCTGATCGATCCGACGCTCCACTATGTCTGCAGCCGTGCCGAGCGCGCCTTGTGACAATGTTCCTTTGTATTGCCGGCGGTTGACTTATCACCTCTCAGCGTGACCGGCTTGACAGCCGCCGCCACTGAGAGGTGCTCGACTAGTGATCTGCGGCTAGGCGATTGCCCCTCCGTCTGCAGTCAGGGTTGCGCCGGTGATCACGCTGGCGGCGGGGCTCGCAAGAAAGGCCACGGCGTTCGCGATCTCGCGTGGCTCGCCGTAGCGTCCTAGTGACGTCAGGCTGCGCTGGAAATCGGCGGCCGCGCCGTCGGCGGGGTTGGCATCCGTATCCGTCGCGCCTGGTTGCACGAGATTGACAGTTATGCCCTTTGGCCCCAGTTCACGCGAGAGGCCGCGGGTGAATGAGGTGAGCGCCGCCTTGGACATGGCGTAAGGCGTAATTCCAGGAAATGGCACCCGCTCGCCAAGGGCCGAACCGATCGTGATGATACGGCCACCTTCCTGCAAATGCGGGATAACAGCTTTTGCGAACAGCACCGGCGCTCGCACGTTGACGTCCATCACGGCCTGATATTCTTCCACATCCAGGTCGGCAATGGTTCCGGCATGGCCGATAGCTGCGCTGTTGACAAGGATGTCGAGCCCGCCGAGCGCAGATACGGCCTTTTCTACTGCTCGAGCTATTGCGCTCGGATCGGCGCTGTCGGCCTGGATGGCAACTGCGCGCCGGCCGCGGCTTTCAATGTTTTTTGCCACCGCCTCAGCCTTCTCAACCGAATGCTGATAGGTGAACGCCACGTCGGCTCCGTTTTCGGCAAGCGCCTCGGCAATAGCTGCACCGATGCCGCGCGAGCCGCCGGTGATCAAGGCGCGTTTTCCGCTTAGATCGATCATGTTGGTCCTTTCCGTTACTGACAGTCAAGTTTCAGCAGGTCGGGAGGCGCAGAAGCGCTCGACGACCAGTTCGGCTTATTTTGTGCTTCCGCAGGGATCCCCGTAGTGGCGACGATCGCGACAGAGTGTTGCGCGAAGAGGAACAGCGGCCAAGGTATCCGCCGTTTCGGCTCTCGTCGGTGCGGTCGATAGACCTGCAGGGCCACAGCTCCGCGCTCGCTGCCGAAGGCCGTCTTGTCTTTCGTGGAATGCTGGAGGCAGCAAGCTCGACGCCGATCCATGGCAGTCTATGCGGAACTACCAAACGCTGCATGGAGTGTTTATGGGAGCGCTCTTCGAAAGGCGAGCAGTTCACGGCACCGTTGACGATCTCACCTGCCACAGATTCGAGGCGCTTTCTACGAGCCGGAATCGAAGCATTCGATCAGCATTTCTGTCAGCACACGGACCTTCTTGGCCGGGTGCTGTCCGGGAGGCCTGACGACGAAGATGCCGGCTGGAGGCGGGGGGTGGCGTGGCATCACCTCGACGAGCGCACCCGAGGAGATATGTTCATCCGTGAGGCCGTTCGGGAGTCTTGCTATCCCGAGCCCTTCCAACGCGGCCGCAAGGAGGGCTACGCCGTTGTCGGCCTTGAAGCGTCCCTGTGGCCGAATGTTGAGAACTTGGTCTCCATCGGTGACCTGCCAGATTTCGGTTCCTTGCATAAGAGCCTGATGGTTGAGAAGCTCGTCCGGCGTCTCAGGGGAACCGTTCGCCGCGATGTAGTCCGGGCTGGCGACGAATTTTCCATACAGTGGTCCGACTCGTCTGGCGACGAGATTGGAATCCGGCAGGTAGCCGACCCGGATGGCGCAGTCGAAACCTTCCGTGATGAGATCGACGAAGCGGTCGGTGTAGCATGAGTAGACGTGTAGTTGCGGGTGCCGACGCGCCATTTGAGACAGGACGGGCGCAAAGTGCGTCGGCCCGAACGAAAGAGGCGCTGCAACTCGCAGGCGGCCGCAGAGCTCTCCGGCCGGAAGGATCGTCTCACGCGCCGCATCGATCTCAGCCGAGATTCTCGCTGCGTAGTCTCGGAAAGTGGCGCCTTCTTCGGTAAGTGCGATACCACGCGTCGTCCGCGCCACAAGCTGCGCGCCAAGATCTGCCTCAAGCCGGGCGATGCGCCTGCTGACCATTGACTTGGAGATGCCGAGCCGTTGCGCGGCAGGTGTCACTCCGCCCGCATCGGCAACTTCCACGAATGTCCTGAGATCCTCGATTTCCACGCGGCGTTCCCCTTTCTGCAACACAGCTCACCCTATCCGAGGACTACCGTATCGCATGTGAGAATGACAGGGTTCGCGCGGATCGCCTCCCGAGGGAGCGTTCACATGTGCCTCGACGAACCGCCAACCCAGGATATTCCATGACCTTTCGTAACGGCCTCAACTCTCTCCTGCGTCCCGAAGATTCGGTGCTCGTTCTCATCGACCATCAGCCTTATCAGCTCGCGAACGTAAACAGCCACGAGCCCACAATGGTGGTCAACAACACAGTGGGTTTGGCCAAGGCGGCCAAAGCCTTCGACGTTCCGACGATCCTCACCACGGTGATCGCAGAGCGCGGCGGCAACCTGTTCCCCCAGATCGCGGACGTGTTTCCCGGCCAGGAGATCATCGACCGGACGCTCATCAACACCTGGCAGGATCAGAAGGTCGTCGACGTCGTGAAGGCGACCGGCCGCAAGCAACTGATCATAGCGGGTCTCTGGACAGAGGTATGCGTCGCCATGCCGGCAATTCAGGCTGCGGGCGAAGGCTGGGACGTCACGGTGATTACCGACGCCTCGGGCGCAGTCTCGGTCGAGGCGCACCAGGTCGCAATCCAGCGCATGATCGCAGCCGGCGTCAACATGATGACCTGGTTGGCGCTCGCAGCCGAATGGCAGCGCGACTGGGCTCGTGCCGAACAGGCGGCAAGGATCACAGATGTCATCGTCCAGCATGTTGGCGGTAGCGGGATTGCATATCTGTGGGAGCAGCAATTGCTCAACACCCCAGTGCCCAAAACCGGCACAGGAATGTAATCGGGTTACGCGTTGGCGAGCGAAAGCCGGGAGCGGCCTTCGCTCGCCAATCACGTCCTCGCTCGGGCCGGCGATCAAACAGCCGACCGCCCCTAGCTTTTCGCTGGCCTTGGCGCAACCGATCATGCGGACGTAGACCGGCGCGCGCGCAGACTGTAGCTTGTGAGCTTCCGTCTCCTGTGGACCCCAAGGCAAACGCATCGGATCAAAACGCCACCAGAAGGACGTAGTACATGAGTTGGAACCCCGCCATCGAACCCGGCTGCCCTGATCAAGTGGGAATGGATGCGATTGAAACGCTGATCATTCCTCGAGCTCGCGATCTCGGCGGCTTCGAAGTCCGTCGCGCTTTGCCCGCGCCGAAACGGCAGATGGTCGGGCCGTTCATCTTCTTCGATCAGGCCGGCCCCGCCGAGCTCCTGACCGGGCAGGGCATCGACGTTCGTCCCCACCCTCACATCGGTCTCGGCACCGTCACCTACCTCTATCGCGGCGACTTTCACCATCGGGACAGCACCGGCGCCGACCAGATCATAAGACCGGGAGAGTTGAACTGGATGGTCGCAGGCAAGGGCGTATCTCACTCGGAACGCACGAGTGCCGCAGCACGGACCGGCCCGAACAGCTTGTTCGGAATCCAGACATGGCTGGCTCTGCCCGAAAGTCATGAGGATGTGACCCCGTCATTCGAACATCACGCCAAGAACGCGCTGCCCATGATCGAGGATAACGGTATCTCGGCGCGCCTGATCCTCGGTAGCGCTTATGGCGCGCAGGCGCCCGCCAGGATGTTTTCGCAAACCTTCTATGCGGACGTCGAACTGGCGCCGGCCGCGCGTCTGCCGATGCCGGACGAGCATGAAGATCGTGCGATCTACATCGTCGACGGTTCGATCTCCGTCGCCGGGCAAGAGTTCGCAGCGATGCAAATGATGGTGTTTCGTCCCGGAGACAGGATCACGGTGGCGGCTGGTGAAGGAGGCGCGCGGATCATGATCCTCGGCGGCGCCACCTTCTCAGGACCCAGATATATCTGGTGGAATTTCGTTGCCTCGTCGGAGGAACGTATCGAAGAAGCGAAGGCGGAGTGGCGAGCCGGAAAATGGGGGGAGGGACGCTTCGACCTTCCGATCGGCGATCGTGGTGAGTTCATTCCTCTTCCGGACTGACCGCGAGCCGCGCCTCAATGGCGGTCTCTTGCATGGTATCGATGAACGCGATGCGCTTGCCGCC
This sequence comes from Rhizobium aethiopicum, assembly GCF_900094625.1. Taxonomy (GTDB): domain Bacteria; phylum Pseudomonadota; class Alphaproteobacteria; order Rhizobiales; family Rhizobiaceae; genus Rhizobium; species Rhizobium aethiopicum. The sequence goes on from NZ_FMAJ01000008.1 coordinate 313,579, forward strand.
GGGTTGGCGCGGCAGCCGGCAAGTTCACGCCTGACGACTTGCGCGAGTAGCGTCAGAGGCTCTGGATGGATCGTTCTGGATGCGTCTGCAGCCCCTGCGGTCAGCCCCGCCGGCAACTGAAGAACATCTCCTACGTCTTTAGGTCAAACGTTGTGAAACTGAACCCCTCTGGCGCCTTGCAGCGGTTCAGGGCATCCTATGATGGCTGAGAATTGTGTTTATGGCAGTTGGAGGAATGCCGATGCGCTGCTTTACCGTGCTTGGACCCTCGCAGACGGGAAAATCAACAGTCGTGGAAAAGCTCGGCTCGTTGGGGGGAACACCGAGAAAATCCAGCTCCCCCTATGGACTGAACCTCACAGAATTCACCTTTGGAAACGAGGCGTGGTGCGCGCTGGATGCGCCGGGACCGAACGAAGCCTTGGCGCATGTGCAGCACGCGCTTCTTGCCAGCGACGCCTGCATCCTGTGTGTTTCATCGGCACCCGAGGAGGCTGTGCTCGCCGCGCCCTATCTGCGGATAGTCGAAGCCTCGGGCACGCCGTGCATCCTCTTCGTCAACCGAATGGACGAACCGAGAGGGCGGTTGAGGGACGTGATCGCCGCGCTTCAGGACTACGCCAACCACACGCTTTTGCTTCGCCAGATCCCGATCCGCGAGGGAGACAGGATCATAGGCAGTTGCGATCTGATTTCGGAACGGGCGTGGCGCTACCGGGAAGGCCAGCCTTCGGCGCTGATCGCAATCCCCGAAAGTGCCGCCGAGCGCGAGCACGAGGCGCGCACGGAGCTTTTGGAACACCTGTCCGAATTCGACGATTGGCTTCTCGAGGAGCTGATCGAAGATCGCGAGCCACCCAGCGACGCCCTCTATGCCATTTCGTCACGGGTTCTGAGCGAAAACAGGATCATTCCAGTCCTGATCGGTGCCGCAAGCCATGGCAACGGCATGATGAGGCTGATGAAGGCGCTGCGCCACGAGGCGCCGCAGGTCACGGCTCTTCGACAGCGCCTGGCTCGTGCGGGCAATGTCGATGAAAACAAGCTGACCGCCGTGAGCTTCCATGCCTATCATCGTCAGAATATCGGCAAGACGGTGCTGGTGCGTACGTTTGGTGAGGGACTGCGGCAAGGCGCGTCACTGGGCGGCTCCAGCCTCGGCGCCGTGCAGGATCCCGCAAACGGACGGTCCAGCTCGGCGATCACGCCTGCACCGGGGGATGTCTTCGCAACGGTCAAGTCCGACCACTTGCCCGTTCCGTCGCTGTTGACGTCGAACGCGACGGTCGCCCCGCCCGAATGGACCGAGCCACCGACGCCGATGCTTGAAAGGATCCTGGTCCCGGGCAGCGAACGCGATGAAAACAAGCTGTCCGAAACGCTGGCAAAACTTTCCGAGACCGATCGCGGTCTTGTCGTTTTGCAGGAGGAAGGCACGGGCGCCCAGCTCGTCCGCGCCCAGGGCCCGGTACATCTGCGCGATCTCTGCCGAACCCTGTCCGAAGTCTTCCACATCAACGTAACCGATCGAACGCCCAGCCCGATCTACCGCGAGACAATCGCGAAGCCGTCCGAGGTTCACTACCGGCATCGCAAACAGACCGGCGGTGCCGGGCAATTCGCGGATGTGAAGCTGAGCATTCGTCCCAACGAGCGCGGCCGGGGCTTCACCTTCAGCGAAACCGTCAAGGGTGGCGTCGTTCCGCGCAACTACATCCCTGCCGTCGAAGCAGGCGCGCGCGAAGCGATGGAGAAAGGGCCGCTCGGCTTCCAGGTCATCGATGTCGGCGTAACGCTGTTCGATGGTCAGCACCATGCCGTCGACAGTTCGGAACACGCCTTCAGGACCGCGTCGAGAATGGGAGTGCGACAGGCGCTTTCGGAAGGGTCGGCCGTTTTGATGCAACCGGTCTTCCGCAGCGAAATTCACATTCCGTCGATCTATTCCGGGAGCCTCGTCCAGATCGTCTCCGCCCTCAAGGGTCAGGTTCTCGGCTTCGACCGGGATGAAACCGCCAAGGGATGGGACATCTTCCGGGCACTTGTTCCGGGCGGCGCGCTTGACGATCTGGCGCGGGCGCTGCGCTCGGCGACGCAGGGCATTGGCTACTTTTCCAAGACCTTCGATCACTTCGAGGAGCTATACGGCAAGGAAGCGGACGCCGTCGTGAGAGCACACGAGGAACAAGGCGTCGCACACTGAAACATTCGCGCCACGTCATGCTCGTTCGCAGAATGGGGCTTATGTCGTTGAGTTAGCCGGGTCTTCCTCACTTCGTGTGGAGCGGTGGTAGCATTCGTGCCCTCAGCAGTTCTGGACCTGCCCGACCATATTGCGTGCTTGAGGCTTGAGACGGTTGATCTGGCCTTCGGCCGGTCCGTTGCTCCGGGGCAGCTCGATGGCGTTGATGACGGCGTCGATGTCGCCTCAACTCATTGATTTCGGGGGAGCAGGGACTTGTTTCTTCAGGATTGCTGGCTCAAGTCCGCTCAAGAGCAGCAATATGACCGCTTTGCGCCAGAAGCGGCTGTCAGGGAGACACGCAACTCGGATCGACGCTATCCTTCGACAGCTCGTCAGGCCCCGCACCGTTCGGTTCTCATCCTGAACAAGCATTCGGTCATTTCAATGCTGCGAACTTCTCGACCATGGCAGTTGGTCCAGAGACGATCAGCAGGTCGCCTCGCTCGACCATCGTCTCTTGCGTCGCATAGGTGAAGTCCTGATGAGGCCTCTTCACCCCCACCACGGTCACCCCGTGCTTCGTGCGCACCCCCGACTCGCTCAGCGTCTTTCCCGTTGCTTCGGCGGGCGCGGTGGTCTTCACAATTGCGAAGCCGTCATCAAACTCGATGAAATCGATCATCTTTCCCGTCACCAGATGGGCAACACGCTCGCCCATCGCCGCTTCCGGATAGACGACGTGGTGTGCTCCGGTTCGCTCGAGAATTCGTCCGTGGTTCGGGCTTAACGCCTTCGCCCATATATCAGGCACGCCAAGCTCGGAGAGCGCGAGGACCGTCAGCACACTTGCTTCAAGGTCGGTCCCGATCGCGACTACCGCATGGGCGAAATCCTGTACGCCGAGCTTTCTCAACGTGTCGGCATTCGTGCTGTCTGCCTCGACGACGTGGGTCAGCCGATGGGACCAGTCTTGCACCAGCTGGGCGCTTTCGTCCATGGCGAGGACGTCGTGCCCAAGGAGGACGAGGGACTGCGCGACCGCAGTTCCGAAACGGCCAAGGCCGATGACAACGACGCCGTCACCCGTGAAAGCCGAATTTTTAGCCAACGATTGGGCGCTCCTCTGGATAGCGGTAGGGGACATATCTTTCCTTGAGCGCCAGGGCGCTCGCCACCGTGATGGTGCCAACCCTTCCGACGAACATCAAGGCGACGATCACCAATTGCGCCGATGGCGGAAGATCGGCGGTGATGCCGGTGGAGAGGCCGACGGTAGCGAAGGCCGAGATGACCTCGAACAGGACGGCTTCAAGGGAAAAATGCGTGACGCTCAGGACGAAAAGCACGCCGGCTCCAATGGCACCGAGCGCCAGGAGGACCACGGTAAGCGCCTGCCGCTGCACATGCCGGCCGATCCTGCGCCGGAATATGTTCGAGTCCGCATCTCCGCGGATTTCAGCCCAGACAACGACACCGAGAAGCATGAAGGTCGTGACCTTGATCCCGCCGGCCGTGCCGGCGCTTCCGCCGCCAATCAGCATCAGTGCGTTGCTCAGCGTCAGCGTCTCGGTGGTCATCTTGCCCACGTCGACCGAGTTGAAGCCGGCGGTGCGTGTCATCACCGAATGGGTCATGGCGTTGAGCAATTTGTCGGGCAAGCTCATCGGGCCCAGAGTTGCCGGATTGGTCCATTCGTAGGCGGCAACCGCAACAAATCCGACTATGAGCAGGATAGCGGTGCCGACAAGCGTGATCTTGGCGTGAACGGAAAATCGCGAGGGATCGCGCACACCCTGCGGCAGTTCGAAGAGAATGGGGAAACCCAGGCCGCCGATGACCACTGCAAGCATAATGGGACCAAGGATTGCCACATCGCCCGCAAAGCCCATCAGGTTGTCCGAAAAGGTGGAAAAGCCGGCATTATTGAATGCGGAGATCGATTGGAAGAGGCCGTGCCAGAAGCTTTCCAGCCAAGGGAGCCCATAGCCGAAATGGAAGCGGAGCATGAGGACCAGTGCGGTAACCGCCTCCACAGCGAGAGTAACCGTCAAGATCAGCCGCAGCACGCTCTTGACATCGCCAAGGCCTGAACTCCGGGTTTCGGCTTGCGCCACCAGGAGATTTGACAGCCGGAGTTTCTTTGTGACCAGCAGCCCAAGGAGAGTTGCCCCGGTCATGATGCCGAAACCGCCGACCTGGATCAGCGCGAGAATGACGCCCTGTCCGAAGCCGGACCAATAATGGGGCGTGTCGTGGACGATGAGGCCTGTCACGCAAACGGCTGAGGTCGCCGTGAACAGGGCGGAGAGGAATGGCGCACCGGCCGGTCCGCTGCGAGAGATCGGCAGCATCAAAAGCAGTGTGCCTATCGCGATGGCGGCCAGGAAAGCAATCGGTACCATTCGAGCGGGATGTCGAATCGATTGCGGCACATTCACCTCTGTTTCTCAGAAGGGTCTTCACCCCAATATGGCCGTTCGCGGCAGGACACTCCTACAGCGAGCTGGGCGCGGGCAAAAGAGGCGATTGCACAAATGATGGGGCGGGCGCTCCTGCTTCCATCGATAACAAGCTGCGTATATGGGACCTCGTCACGCAAGAGTCGAGGAACTGTGGTTGGATAGCCGATCAGCATCTTCATTCGGAAGAAGGCAAAGCAGTCCAACTCGAAGTGACGGAGCAGACGAAAACAGCACTCTGGGCATTGTTTCCGTCGGTCAGGAGGACCGGAGCAAGCTTTCGCTTTCCTGCCAGAGCTGACGGCGTCGATGTCGCCTCGAACATGAAGGAACGCCAAATTCGATAGGAGATCGCATCATATTCCGCTAAAATGTTGCGGTCTGGCCAATGCGTTACCCTTGGTGCTTCCATGAGACAGAAGCTCGCTGCAGTTCTGGCGCTCGATATGGCGGGTTACAGCCGACTCATGGAAGCCGACGAAGCAGGCACGCTTGCCCGCCTGCGGACCCACCGAATTGAATTGATTGATCCAGCGGTCGCCAAGAACGATGGTCGTATCATCAAGACGACGGGCGACGGTATGCTGGTCGAGTTTCAAAGCGTGAGTGACGCGGTGCGTTGTGCCGTCGAAATACAGCAGCGCATGAAGCGGCGCAACTCCGACGTCGCCACGGACCGGCGGATCGAGTTCAGGATCGGCATAAATGTTGGTGACATCATATTCGACGACGGCGATATCTTTGGCGATGGAGTGAATGTCGCCTCTCGGGTCGAACAGCTCGCCGACGTCGGCGGCATTTGCATCACAGCGGCGGTTGCGGCGCAGATCGCCGATCGGCTCGAAGTATCGATCGAAGACTTGGGCGAAAAGGTGCTCAAGAACATCAGCCGCCCGGTGCGGCTCTATCGCATCGGCATCGATGAGGAAATTGCTGCTCACCCGGCGGTGAAAGAAACGTCTCAGAGGCGACGTACGAACACCAAGCCATCAATCGTGGTGCTGCCGTTCGACAACATGAGCGGTGATCCCGATCAGGAGTTCTTCGCCGACGGCCTGACTGAGGACATCATCACGGAACTCTCTCGCCACCACGAGCTCTTCGTGATTTCCCGAAATTCCAGCTTCGTCTACAAGGATAAATCGACCAATGTGCGTGAAGTCGCCGAGAAGCTTGGAGTCCAGTACCTTGTAGAAGGCAGCGTGCGAAAGATCGGAGACCGGCTGCGCGTCACCGTTCAGTTGATCGATGCGGTCAACGACACACATATCTGGGCCAACAAGTATGATCGTAAGCTCGACGACGTCTTTGCCATTCAGGATGAGGTGACGGCCTCAATCGCGGCCACACTTCCCGGACGCGTCGAGGCGGCCCAGCGCGACCACTTGTCCAGGATGAAGCCGTCGAACATGGTCGCCTATGAATGTGCCCTTGCCGCGAAGGTCTTACATCACCGAAGCACAGCCGAGGACAATTTGAAGGCCCAGGCCTTCATCGACAAAGCAATTGCACTCGACCCCGGATACGCCCACGCCCATGCGTGGCGAGCGTGCATCCTTGGCCAGGCGTGGGTGCACGGCTGGTGCGAAGACAAGGACGCCACCTGGGAGCAGGTGACTAGCGAACTCGACAAGGCACTGGCTCTCGACGACAACGATGCCGACGTGCACCGCATTCTCGCCGCAGTCCGCGTCAGCAGCAACCAGCTTTCGGAGGCGCAATATCATCAGGAAAGGGCTCTTTCCCTCAATCCGAATTACGACTTGGTCGTCGTGCAGCAAGGTGAACTTCTTACCTGGCTCGGGCGGCCGGAAGAGGGCATGGACTGGATACGCAAGGCGATGCGGCTCAACCCCCATCATCCCGAACGCTTTTGGAGCCACCTGGCAAAGGCCCATTTCGCAGCCCGACAGTATGACGAGGCGCTCGAGGCGTTCAAGCGCTTGTCGACGATGGATCATGAACAGCATGCCTTTGCCGCGGCCTGCCACGGCTGGCGTGGCGACGCCGACAGCGCGCGCTCCCATTTGAAGAAGGTGCGAGCACTCGCGTCGGATTTCGACGTTGAGACTTTTCTTTCCACCCTGCATTACGCGCAGGATTCCAATGTGCAGCACATGCGGGATGGGCTCGTCAGGGCGGGTGCGACGGACCGCGCTGTTTCGAAGACTTGAGCCGCAAGAAGCAGCTAGGACAAGCGAAGCGTCCACCTGGTAGATTGGCCTTGACGGCCCCCTTCGCGAGCGTCATGTCCCGCGCGTTCAATGGCAATGGGGTATCGGCAGCAGGCGACCGCCTGCGCCTCGTGAACTCGTACCCGGTCTGGAGAAGAGGCAACTTCCGACGGCAGCGCACACATCTCTTCCTGCGCGCCGGCGATCGTCATACCCTACCGCGAACATTAAATTAGTGATATCTTTATTAGCGGTCATTTAGATCAACGGGGGAGGCTTTGTCATGACGCCTTGGGAGATCGATGCGCTTGCGATCACCAATTGCAATTGCAGCTCCGGATGCCCCTGTCAGTTCAACTCGCTGCCGACGAACGGTAACTGCGAGGCTGCGGTGGGATTCGCCATCAAATCGGGTTTCTACGGCGATGTTAGGCTGGACGGCGTGAAGATGGCGTTCACCGCCAAATGGCCTGGTCCGATCCATCTCGGGAACGGGACGGTCCAACTGATCGTGGATTCAAGTGCCACTCCGGCACAACGCGACGCCGTCGCGACCATCGTCTCCGGCGGCGACACCGAGGATATGGCGACCATGTTCTGGGTGTTCAGCAAGATGTCTCCGAACAAGCTCGACGTTTTGACCAAGCCGATCGATCTGGAGGTCGACGTCGAGAAGCGGACGGGCCATGTCCGGGTCCTCGATGTCTTTGAAATGGACATCCAGCCTATCCGTAATCCCATCACCGGAGCCGAACACCGCGCCCGCATCAACTTGCCGCATGGCTTCGAATACCGGGTGGCCGAGATTGCCAGCGGCACGACCAGGACATTCGGCATGATGTCGCTCGAAAACAACAAGGATAGCCACGCCCATATCTGCCGGGTCTACATGAACGGCCAGGGCGTCATCGAACACGCCGCCTGAGAACACCCATGGCGCAGCCAACAGTCGAACGTATCCTCGGACGCGACCGGGCCATCGTGGTCGTGTCGCTAGCGCTCTGCGTTGCCCTGTCCGCCTGGTACATCCTCGACGGAGCGCGGACGGGCATGTCTCCCGTGGAGATGTCCGTCGAGACCGGACCCGGCGGGGCGCTGCTTGCGGGCACCGACGACATGATCAGCCCCCAAGCGTGGTCGGTGCGCTATGGTGTGATCGTTTTCGCCATGTGGTGGCTGATGATGGTCGCCATGATGGTGCCGAGCGCGGCGCCGACCATCCTGCTCTATGGAGCGCTTCATCGAGACCGTGGCGCGCGGGGGGCGCTCGAATTTCTTGCCGGCTACCTGGCAATGTGGGCCGCGTTCAGCCTTGTGGCGACCTCTGTTCAAGGTGTTCTTGCCGCAAGCGGCTTGATGTCCGCCATGTATATGAACCTTGCGACCAGCTATTTGGCCGCGGCAGTCCTCATCGGCGCTGGGCTGTACCAACTTTCGCCCGTCAAAGCCGCATGCCTCGATCACTGCCGGGGTCCAGTCGAGGCGCTCATCCGCCATCGCCGGACGGGCAGGGCCGCTGCATTCCGCATGGGCCTGGTCCACGGTCGATTTTGCATCGGTTGCTGCTGGGCATTGATGATGCTTTTGTTCGTCGGCGGGATCATGAACATCTGGTGGATCGCCGCCATCGCAGTCTATGTAGCCGTGGAGAAGCTCGCTCCTGCCGGAAAGAACGTCTCCCGCATCATGGCGGCGGTGCTGGTCATAGCCGGGATGGCTCTTCTCACGACATCTTTCGCTGATCTGATGTGGACCTAGCGACGACTGGAATCTCGTCTTCAGCATCGGGCCTTAGTTCAAGTTGTAGCGTAGAGTGGATTCAAAAATCCTGTTGCTCGGCTCTAGTTCTTCCAACTCTAGCAAAGCAGCCGCGAGCGAGCATCAAATGGAGGGCGCCGACGGCCGGTCGACGTCACTTAATCAATTCCCCGGCCTATGGAAGTTCTATCTCACCCTCCACCACGTGGTTGAGGCCGCTGCCTTCGGCCGTCAGCGTCATGCGAACTCTCAGCTTCTTGCCGTCGATTTGCCCGTTACGCACCGTCTCCTCGATCTTACGCTGCGAGGTCACGCCGACTTCCTTTAGGAACTTGCGGATCGACATGTTGAAGGCGTCTTCGCTCATGGCGGAACTCCTCTACATCCGAAAGAGATTGTAACGGAAGGAAAGTGGTCGGGGAAGCTATCGAGAGTTGGTGAAGTACATCAGGGAGCTCTGACCTTATGGGCGATGGCGGCAATATCAGCGAGCTTTATCGGATACAGGCGGAGCTGCGTGGTCATTTGCCGGACACGATGCTCGAGCGGAGAACTGGGCGACCGTCGCGTCGCTGATCGAGACCTGCATGTGTGGATGGCTCCCGTGATGCAAGAGGCTTTTTTGAGTGATGCGCGAAAGTCGGCAGCTTGCATGTGTCCGGCCTACATAAAGGCGGCATACTTGGCCGCCGGCCCAGATGAGATTCGCGGATCGGGTCCATAACAAGCTCTCGCGCTCGAAGCGCCTACAAGTCTACTGGGTGTTCCGATCTCGTCTAACAACTGTCGCGTCATCTTTCCATTCAGCGCCGTTGCACCACCACCGTCAGGATTCGGCTGATCCTGGCGATAGATACTTATGCCGGTCGATAAGTCTCCTCGCGCGTCATCACCGCCCAAATGATCCTTGCCATTTTGTTTGCCAAGGCAACTGCCGCGAGTTTGATAGGCTTGCGAGCGATAATGCGCCCCAGCCAACTTTGAGCGAAGTT
>NZ_FMAJ01000018.1 GCF_900094625.1 Rhizobium aethiopicum
CGACGAGAACTTCACACCTGTCTTCCAGGAAACAAAGCCGAAACTCCATCTCCGAAAACCAGTGTAACTTCTCTTGATAAACGTGACCGCCAAAGTCTCTTTCAAAGGATCCAATCTCTCAGATCCCGCAAGCTCCGCCGCCCACGTTTCTCTTTCTTCCAATCTTCAATTGTCAAATAACCGACGACACATGCCGTCACCAAAACCCGCTCCAAACCTAAGCCCGAAGCAACAAACCAGCATCAGCCAATCCGCTTGAGTTTCTTAAGAGCGAGAGACTTCGTCGCCAGCAGCGCCGCCGCCCTCGTTCAGTGAGTGGGCTTATAGAACCAACCCCTTTTCCAAGTCAACACACCAAACAAAAGTTTTTTGACATTTTTGTAACGGGTTGAAACAGAAGGGCTTTTAGCTCCAATCTCCAGAAACGAGCAAATCCACCGTCCGATCGGGCGGTTTTGAGATTCGTTTTTGCCGAATCCTCAAGGAAAGGCTTCGGCAGGGGAGACAAGACCTATATGGGGACCCTGACGCGAAATTCCAGGGTGCTTGCCTATAAAGCGTCACCCTCGGTAATTTGGCAGCGGTAAACAACCCGGCGGAGTGAAGAATGCTTGTCCTCGATGAAGAACGAACGCGCGCGGCCCTGCCCTGGCCGGAACTGATCGAGGCGATCGCCCGGATGTTCCAGAGCGACTGCGTGATGCCGGTGCGCCATCACCATGACATGGCTGTACCGAACGAGGAGAACGCGACATTGCTGGTGATGCCCGCTTGGGTTCCGGGGCGTTATGCCGGGGTGAAGACCGTCTCGGTCTTTCCCGGCAATATGCGGCGGGGACTGCCGACGATCTTCGGGACCTATCTTCTTTCCTCCGGCACCACCGGCGAGATGCTGGCGGTCATCGACGGCGGCGAGCTCACTGCACGGCGCACGGCGGCCGCATCGGCGCTGGCAGCCCGTTATCTTGCCCGCTCCGACGCACAGGAGATGCTCGTCTGCGGAACCGGCCGGCTGTCGCTCAATCTTATGCTCGCTCACGGCACGACCCGACCGCTCAGGAAATTCCGGGTCTGGGGCCGAAACGGACAGGCTGCCGAGAAGATCGCAGCCGAAGCACGGGCGCTCGGCCTGGATGCCGAGGCGGTTGCGAACGCCGAGGCCGCGGCGCGAACGGCCGATATCATCTCCTGCGCGACGCTTTCCAGCGAGCCGCTGATATCAGGCGAATGGCTGAAACCAGGCGCCCATCTCGATCTTGTCGGCGCCTTCAAGCCGGGCATGCGCGAAAGCGACGACGAGGCCATCCGTCGCGCCAGCGTCTATGTCGATACCCGTGCCGGCGCGATCAGCGAGGCAGGCGACATCGTCCAGCCGCTGAAAAGCGGCGTGCTCAAGGAGATCGATATCAAAGCCGAGCTTGCGGAACTCGTAAGCGGCGCCCACGGCGGGCGCAGCGATGACGCCGAGATCACGCTGTTCAAATCCGTTGGCGCGGCGCTGGAAGATCTCGCCGGGGCGATTCTCGCCTATGAAACGGTGACGGGCCGACAGTGACAAGCCGTAGGTCCCTGCCGGAACTTCCGGTTTCGCATGTCCTGCCGGCCATCGGCGTCGCCTTGGCCGAGCAGAAACGCGCGGTGCTTTCCGCGCCGCCGGGAGCCGGCAAGACGACACTTGTGCCGCTTTACCTGCTTGAGCAAGCCTGGCGCGGCGACGGCAAGATCATCCTGCTGGAGCCGCGGCGGCTGGCGGCGCGGGCGGCGGCAAGCCGGCTGGCGTCGCTGCTCGGAGAACAGGTCGGTGGCACGGTCGGCTACCGCATGCGCCTCGACAACAGGATTTCGGCAGCAACCCGGATCGAGGTGGTGACGGAAGGGGTTTTTGCCCGAATGGTCCTCGACGATCCGGAGCTCGCCGGAATCTCGGTCGTGATCTTCGACGAATTCCACGAGCGTTCGCTCGACGCCGATTTCGGGCTGGCGCTGGCGCTCGACGTGCAATCGGCGCTGCGCGAGGATCTACGTATCCTCGTCATGTCGGCTACGCTCGACGTCGAACGTGTGGCCGCCCTGCTTAAGTATCCGCCTGTCATCGAAAGCCTGGGGCGCAGCTTTCCCATCGATATCCGTTACCAGGACCGGCCGGGCGGCGAGCGCATCGAAGATGTTGTAACGCGCGCGATTATGGAGGCGCATGCCAACGAAACCGGCTCAATCCTCGTCTTCCTGCCCGGCCAGGCGGAAATCACCCGGACGGCGGAGCGGCTGCAGGGACGATTCGGACCCGAAACGCTGATTGCGCCGCTTTACGGCAACCTCGGGCAGAAGGATCAGGATGCCGCAATCCGACCGGCACCCACCGGCATGCGCAAGATCGTACTCGCGACATCGATTGCGGAGACGTCGATCACCATCGACGGCGTGAGGATCGTGATCGACAGCGGATTGCAGCGCCTGCCGGTGTTCGAGGCATCGACCGGCATCACGCGGCTCGAGACGGTGCGCGCGTCGCGGGCTTCAGCCGATCAGCGGGCTGGCCGCGCCGGGCGAACGGAACCTGGTATTGCTCTCAGGCTGTGGCACCAGGGACAGACGGCGGCACTGCCGGCCTTCACGCCGCCGCAGATCCTGTCCAGCGATCTTTCCGGGCTGGTGCTCGATCTCGCCCACTGGGGCGTCCAGGATCCCAGCTCCCTGGCCTTTGTCGATCAGCCGCCGGAAACGACGCTCAAGGAAGCGCGGATGCTGCTTGGTCAGCTCGGCGCGCTCGACAAGGATGGTGCGCTGACGGCGCGCGGCAAGGTGATGCGCGATCTCGCCCTGCCGCCACGGCTTGCCGCGATGGTCGTCTCGGCGGGCGAATCCGGGCATGCACGCGATGCGGCATCGATCGCCGTGCTCCTGACCGAACAGGGGCTTGGCGGAACGAACCTCGACATCGAGGAGCGGCTGAGACGCTTCAAGGCGGAGCGCGGCGAAAGAGCCGACGCGGCACGGCGGCTGGCGGCGCGGCTAGCGAGCGGGCTGGACAGAGCTGCCGCAACGGCGCCGGCGCTTGCGGGCCAGCTTCTGCTGCACGCTTTCCCGGATCGGATCGCGCTTCAGCGGGGCGGGCGAGGCCGATTCTTGTTGGCCAACGGGCGGGGAGCCGAGCTGTCGGACACCGAGAGGCTCGCCGGCAGCCAGATGCTCGTGATCGCCGATCTCACCGGCCGCGCGGCGCAGGCGCGGATCCTGGCGGCAGTCGAAGTGACGCGCGGCGATATCGAAGCCGAATTGCCCGGCGAAATCAGAACCGACGACCAGATATTCTTCGACCGGCAGAGCCGGCAGGTGCGGGCGCGGCGGGCAACCCGGCTCGGCGCAATCGTCTTCGACGAGACGCCCCTGCCGCGCCCCTCCGGGGCGGCCGTCACCCGGGCGCTAATGGAAGGCGTGCGCGAAATCGGGCTAGATCAACTTGCCTTTTCGAAGGAGGCCATCCAGCTGCGTGAGCGGATCGGGTTCCTTCACAGAACGATCGGCGACCCCTGGCCAGACGTCAGCGATGCGGCTTTGCTTTCCCGACTAGAGGAATGGTTCGCGCCTTTTCAGGACGGTGCCCGAAGCCTCTCGGAGGTTTCCGCGGCCGGGCTTTCGAATGGGCTGATGTCGCTGGTGCCCTATGAGCTGCAGCGCGAGCTTAGCCGGCTTGCCCCGACGCATTTCGAGGCACCGACCGGCCAAAGACATCCGATCCAATATGAGGGCGAGGAGCCGGCGCTGACGATCCGCGTGCAGGAACTGTTCGGGTTGAAGCAACATCCGGCGATCGCCGGAGGCCGCCTGCCGCTGCTTTTGGAGCTGACGTCGCCGGCGCATCGCCCCATCCAGACGACACGCGACCTGCCGGGGTTCTGGGCCGGCTCCTGGAAGGACGTACGCGCCGAGATGCGCGGGCGCTATCCCCGCCATCCCTGGCCGGAGCGGCCGGAAGAGGCGCTGCCGACGACACGGGCAAAACCACGTGGTACATGAGAGCCATCAAGGAGCCCCGGCATGATCGAAAAGCCCGGCATGATCGACAAGACGGAAAGCCATACGCTGGAAGACCGGCACAGCAGCCGCAGACTGCGCCTGCAGACGCTGGTGCGGCTGCGCTGGCTTGCCGTCGGCGGTCAGGCAGCAACGGTGTTCATCGTGGCCTTCTGGCTGAAATTTCCCTTGCCGCTGATCGCCAGCGCTTCGCTGATCGCCGCTCTTGCCTGGGTCAATTTTTATCTGACGATCCGCTATCCCTCGACGCATCGGCTGGGGCCGCCTGCCGCCTTCGCGCTGCTCGGCTTCGATCTGCTGCAACTCTGCGCGCTGCTCTTCATCACCGGCGGTCTTGCCAATCCTTTCGCCGCACTTGTCTGCGTGCCCGTCATCATCTCTTTTGCCTCGCAGCCGGTCCGCTACAGCACCGCACTGATCGGCTTTGCGATGGTCTGCGTGACGGTGCTTGCCTTTTCGCCCTTTCCGCTGCCCTGGTTCGACGGGGTTGAGATCAATGTCCACAATGTCATGCAGTTCGGCGTCTGGTGCTCGATCGCCTCGACGATGGCGTTTGCCGCATTTTACGCCTATCGCGTCTCGATGGAGGCGAGCCAGCTTGCCGACGCGCTGGCTGCAACCGAACTGGTGCTGCAGCGGGAAAAGCATCTTTCGCAGCTCGACGGCTTGGCTGCGGCCGCTGCCCATGAGCTCGGCACGCCGCTTGCCACGATCAGCGTCGTCGCCAAGGAAATGGAGCGCGAGCTCAAGGACGATGATCGCTTCCGCGAAGATGTCATGCTGCTGCGCAGCCAGAGCGAGCGCTGTCGTGACATTCTGCGGCGGCTGACGACGCTCTCTTCCGAAGGCGAGGCGCATATGCGCCGGTTGCCGCTTTCCTCGATGATCGAAGAGGTCGTCGCACCGCACCGGGAATTCGGCATCGCGCTCGAGCTGATCGAAAAGAGCCCGCGCAAGGGCGAGCCTGTCACCGACCGGAATGCTGGCATCATGTACGGGCTCGGCAATCTCATCGAAAATGCCGTCGACTATGCCAGAGAGAAGGTGACCGTCACGGTCGAGCACGATCACGACAAAGTGCTGATCGTCATCGAGGACGACGGGAACGGTTATTCGCCTGACATACTGACGCGAATTGGCGAGCCCTATGTCACCAAGAGGCAGAAGGAAGATACGGCCGGCGGCCTCGGGCTCGGGCTTTTCATCGCCAAGACGCTGCTGGAGCGCTCGGGCGCATCGCTGATTTTCGAGAACCGGGAGCCGGAAAGAGCCGGCGCACGCATCCGCATCGAATGGCCGCGGATGCTGATCGACGCAAATTCGACAAAATGAGTTTATGGGCATAAGTAGAACGAAAAACGGTTGGCCAAGATCGCGCGTTCAACCGGCAGGACCCGAGACGATGACAGAACAGAATCATGGAAATTTCGCCGCGTCGGATGAAGACCATATCGGGCCCGACGCCAGCTTGCTGATCGTCGACGACGACGGGCCGTTCCTGCGCCGTCTCGCACGGGCGATGGAGACGCGCGGCTTCCACGTGGAGACGGCCGAATCGGTGGCGGAGGGTGTTGCGAAGTCAAAAGGGAGACCGCCGAAATATGCTGTGGTCGACCTTCGCCTCGGCGACGGCAATGGGCTCGACGTCATCGAAGCTATCCGCCAGCGGCGCGACGACACGCGGATCATCGTGCTGACCGGCTACGGCAATATCGCCACGGCGGTGACGGCCGTTAAACTCGGAGCCGTCGATTATCTCGCCAAGCCCGCCGATGCCGACGACGTCTTTTCAGCCCTGACGCAACGGCCGGGTGAAAAAGCCGAGCTTCCCGAGAACCCCATGTCGGCCGATCGGGTGCGCTGGGAACACATCCAGCGGGTCTATGAAATGTGCGAGCGTAATGTGTCGGAAACGGCGCGCCGGCTCAACATGCACCGGCGTACGCTGCAGCGCATTCTTGCCAAACGCGCGCCGAAATAGACCAAACGTCCGTCACACATCATCGACGGTGAACGGTTTTCCGTTTGCCCATTCGGCCATCATCAGCCTCTGCGCGGCGGCGCGCGAGAAACTGAGCGTGACTGATTTGCGCGTGGCAGGCGCCATGCGATGCTCCGGCGCCTCGCGGATCATATGGGCGCCATAGCCGTCCGAGAGGAAGAGCCCGCATTCCTCGGGAAAGATGTCGAGCGGCACATCCTGATGAGTCGCAAAGAACAAGCGGTCGCAGTGCAGCCTGTATTCCGGCCATTTGCGATCCACCCGGAAATCCTCGATCGACGTCTTGATTTCGATAATCCAGACTTCGCCCTTTTCCGAGAGCGTGATCAGATCGGCCCGGCGGCCGCTGGCGAGCGGCAGTTCGGGCAGCACGGCATGGCGCATTTCATGCAGCAATATCTGCGTCCCGCGCCGCACCATCATGGCCCTGTCCGATTGCCGGCCGTCGATTAACGGATTGTTATTGTAAACGCTCAAAATCGTCATGGATAACCGTCGCAGACCCAGGCGTGTTGTTGCAAAAAAACCATGCGCTTTTAATTTGCGCGACAGACGGATTCCTCGCGCTGCAGCGGTCTTGCAAAGCGCAAGTTAATCGAAAATAAACCATAATCAACGATGGTCGAAAGACCTTCTCCTTGCCCAAAACTTCAAGAGTCATTCATGCGCATCCGCAATGCATTCCCTGTATTTGGCCTGCTGACGACGCTCGCTCTGGCCGGTTGCTCCACGACCTCAGACAGCGCCTCCGCCGACACCAAGGGCGCGGGCCCGACAGTCCAGACGGCCCAGATCTTCAATGACGCCTATGGCCTGACGAAGGATGCCGGATACTCCCTGCCGGCGATCCCGATCGACAGGGTCAAGCCGCAATTCCGCCGCCAGGTCGTCAGCTACGAGACCACCGAGCGGCCCGGAACGATCGTCGTCAACACGCGCGAGCGCTTCCTCTACTACATCCTGCCGAACGGCAAAGCGATGCGTTACGGCATCGGCGTGGGCAAACAGGGTTTCGCATGGGCCGGTACCGCCTACGTCGCCTGGAAACAGGAATGGCCGACCTGGCACCCGCCGAAGGAAATGGCCGTTCGCCGGCCCGACGTCGCCAAATATGTCGAAGACGGCATGGGCCCGGGTCTCAGCAATCCGCTCGGCGCACGCGCCATGTATCTCTTCAACGAGGACGGCAAGGACACGCTCTTCCGCCTGCATGGCACGCCGGAATGGGCTTCGATCGGCACCGCCGCTTCCTCCGGCTGCATTCGCCTGATGAACCAGGACGTCATCGACCTGTATAGCCGCGTCCGTCCCGGCAAGGCGACCTCCAAGGTCGTCGTCATTCAGTAAAACTAGATAGCGAATTCGGTATAAAAAAGGCCGCCGGACTGTCGTCTCGGCGGCCTTTTCATATTCCCCTTTACGCCGGGTGTTTCGCCTTGAGCTCGAGGCGACGGCGATGAAGCACCGGTTCGGTGTAACCATTGGGCTGTTCCCTGCCCTTGAGGACGAGATCGAGAGCCGCCTGGAAGGCAATCGAACCGTCGAAATTGCCGGCCATCGGCTGATAAGCGGGGTCCGACGCGTTCTGCCGGTCGACGACAGAGGCCATGCGCTTCATCGTTTCGACGATCTGAGCTTCGGTGACGACCTTGTGATACAGCCAATTCGCCATGTGCTGGGCCGAAATGCGCAATGTCGCGCGATCCTCCATCAGGCCAACATTGTTGATATCAGGCACCTTCGAGCAACCGACACCCTGATCGACCCAGCGCACGACATAACCGAGGATACCCTGGGCGTTGTTGTCGAGTTCTCGCTGGATTTCCTCCGGCGTCCAGTTCGGCCGCACCGCAACCGGCACCGAGAGAATATCTGACAGCTTGGCGCGGGCCCGGTCCTTCAGCCCCTGCTGGACTTTGGCGACGTTGACGCGGTGATAATGGGTGGCGTGCAGGGTCGCCGCCGTCGGCGACGGCACCCAGGCGGTGTTGGCACCGGATTTCGGATGGGCGATCTTCTGTTCCAGCATCGCGGCCATCAGATCCGGCATCGCCCACATGCCCTTGCCGATCTGGGCATGGCCGGAGAGGCCGCATTCGAGGCCGATATCGACGTTCCAGTTCTCATAGGCCGAAATCCAGGCCGCCTGGCGCATATCGCCCTTGCGAATCATTGGTCCGGCTTCCATCGAGGTGTGGATCTCGTCGCCGGTACGGTCGAGGAAGCCGGTATTGATGAAGACGACGCGTTCGCGGGCAGCGCGGATGCATTCCTTGAGGTTGACCGTCGTGCGGCGCTCCTCATCCATGATGCCCATCTTGATAGTGTTGCGCGTCATGCCGAGCGCATCTTCCACCCTGGAGAAAATCTCGACGGCGAAGGCAACTTCTTCAGGCCCATGCATCTTCGGCTTGACCACATACATAGAGCCGGTGCGGGAATTTTTCTTCCGGCCGGCAGGACCGATATCGTAAAGCGCGATGAGGCCGGTAATGACGGCATCCATGATGCCTTCAGGCACTTCGTTGCCGTCCTTGTCGAGTATCGCCGGATTGGTCATGAGGTGGCCGACATTGCGCACCAGCATCAGCGAGCGGCGATGCACCTCGAACGAAGCGCCATCCGGGCCGATGTAGTTCAGATCCGGGTTGAGCTTGCGGATGAAGCGGGTTTCGCCCTTTGCCACCTCTTCCTGAAGATCGCCCGTCATCAGGCCGAGCCAGTTGCGATAGACGACGACCTTGTCCTCGGCATCGACGGCGGCAATCGAATCCTCGCAGTCCATGATCGTGGTGATCGCGGATTCCAGCCAGACGTCGGAAATATGCGCCGGATCGGACTTGCCGATCGCCGTTGCCGGGTCGATGACGATGTCGATATGAATGCCGTTGTTCTTCAGGAGAATGTGGCTCGGCGCCGCGGCATCACCGCGATAGCCGGCAAAATGCCGGCCATCGCTGAGCATTGCCTGCTCGCCGTCGACCGATCTGATGACAAGCGTTCCGTCCTTGACGGTAAAGCTGCCGACATCCTTCCAGCTGCTGTCCTGCAGCGGCGTCGCCGTATCGAGGAAATCACGCACCCAGGCGATGACCTTTTCGCCGCGCTTCGGATTGTAACCCTTGCCCTTCTCGGCGCCCTCGCTCTCGGGGATGGCGTCGGTGCCATAGAGCGCATCATAGAGCGAACCCCAGCGGGCATTGGCGGCGTTCAGAGCGTAGCGGGCATTCATCACCGGAACGACGAGCTGCGGACCGGCGATCGAGGCGATCTCCGGGTCGACGTTTTCGGTCGAGACCTGGAAATCCGAACCTTCCGGCAGGAGGTAACCGATGCCGCGCAGAAAGGACTGATAGTCGTCCATATCCGACGGGGCGCCATGCTGACGGTACCAACCGTCGATCTTCGTCTGCAGTTCGTCGCGTTTCGCCAGCAGCGCCCGGTTGCGCGGGGCGAGATCGTGGACGATCGCCGAAAAATCGGCAAAGAACCTGTCCGCATCGATCGCCAGGCCCGGCAAAACTTCCTGGGAAAGGAAATCATGAAGGACGGTTTCGATGGCAAGACCGTGCTTATCAATGCGGCTCATGCGATATCTCCCTGGCAATGCCTTTGCATGCTGCCACTTTGCCCGGCTTTCACTTACAGTCAATTCCGTAATAATTCGAAAGATTTATGCCGGTTGGGAAATTATGCGCGGTGTCACGCGCATCGGAAGGCCATTCTGCGGCTGCGTCGTCAGCTTCTGCACCGGCCAGGGTTTGGTGGTTTCCGTCTGGTCGAAACGGAAGCGGCGCATCATGACCGCCAATGCGATCACCGCCTCCTGCAGCGCGAAGGTCGCGCCGATGCAGACGCGCGGACCGGCGCCGAACGGCAGAAACTGGAAGCGGCCGATGTTGCCGCGGTTTTCCGGAAGGAACCGTTCGGGCATGTAGGCGCGCGGCTTTTCCCAATAGAGTTCGTGGCGATGCAGCGTCCACGGCATGATGAGCACGGTGATGTCGGCCGGGATCTCGATCCTTTCGCCCTTGGCATTCGTCCAGAAGTCATCGGCGATCGCGGCGCGATTGATCGAAGGTGCGGGCGGATACAGCCTCAGCGCTTCTTCAAAGGCCGCCCGCGTGACCGGCATCAGATCCAGCCATTCCACAGGCTCGGCGCCGGTTGCCAGGACGGCGTCGATCTCCGTCTCCATCGCCTCACGGATATGCGGGCTGTTCGCGACACAATAAAGCGTCCAGGCGAGCGCGCGCGCCGTGGTCTCATGGCCTGCACCGATGAAGGTCAGGATATTATCCTCGATCTCCTCCTTGGTCAGGCCGTCGGGGCCTGCCTGTTCGAGGAGCAGCGTCAGAAAATCGTCCGGTGCCGCGGCGCGATCGGACTTCATCTTTGCAAGCCGCATATCCATGGTGTCACGCACGATCGCCCTGAATTTCTCCAGCACCTTCTGGCCGCCGATGCGAGTCAGGCGCGGCACCCAGGAGGGCGCGCGCAGCAGGTCCATCGGGTCGACGCGGCCCATGCGGTGGAGGAGCTGGTTGACGTCGTCGGAGAAATGACCGCTCGATGAGACGATTTCGCCGGAGAAGAGCGTATCGGCAAGAATCGCGAAGGTCAGATCGGTCATGTCGGTGGCGATATCGAAGACCTGGCCGGCCGCATCGGCGCCCTCATATTTGCGGATAAAATCTTCGGATTGCCGCAGCATCTGGCCGGCAAAGCCTTTGGCGTGGCGCGGCGTGAAGACAGGCGCGACCGCCTTTCGCGACCGCTTCCAGACCGGGCCTTCGGCCGTCAGCAGACCGTCGCGCAGGATGGGCCGCAGCACCAGCTGGCGAATGTCGGACATGCGGTAATTGCCGGCATTATCGACCAGCACGTGCTTGATCAGGCCGGGATCGTTGACGATCAGCGTGTGTTGCCCAAAGAAGCTCGTCTTGATCCAGGGCAGCGTGTAGGACGGCTCGCCCCAGAGTTCGAGCGGGTTGCGCAGGATGATACGGATGATATCAAGCCGGCTCGGCGGCACGGTGCGCGGCAGCGGTGCCGGCGGAACGAAGGGATCCGGACGCATGTCCATCGTCAAAGCCTTTCGGGGAAGAGCGACGCCTTCCCGGCAAGCTTGAAGCTAGAGCAGGTCCTTGAGTTCGTCCAGCTTGTCGTTGATCAGCCAGCCGTAATAATTCTCCTCGGGCCAGACGGTCGCGCCTGAAGATCGGTTTTTCGCAGCAAGGGCTGCGGCACGCTGGCGCGAATTGCCGACATTGTAAAGCGTCGCCGTCAGGCCGGGATTGCCTGATATGTCCATGCCGGCAATCTCCTTGTAATCGTCGATCGATCTGCGGATCGAGGCGGCGACGAAGGCGAGCGAGATGTCGGGATCCATGATGGCCCTGTAGACGGCGCCGGCATTCTTCTCGTTCAGCTTCGGATAACCGGAGACCCGGCTCACCAGATCGGAGAGCATCAGCGCCGTCAGCGGATTGACCTGGCCGAGGCCGAAGGTCTGGCCGGCATAGAAGGGCTGGAAAAAGACAGCGCTGAAACGGTTGTTGGGGAAGCTCTCGCCGCCGACCGTCTTGCCGCGGAAGTCGCTTTCCCAGACATCTTCACGGCAAGACCAGAGCGTGTAGGAATCACTCTTGCCCTTGCACCCGGCAAATTGCGGCCGCGCCACGAAATCGTCGATGCCTTCGCCGTCATAGGCGAAGCGGAAGCTCTCACCGGCATAGGAGGCGGCCTTGACATAATAGGCCTGCAGCCGGTCGTAGGCATCGACATTATAGGTATGTTCGCCGACGATCGCACCGATAACATGGATGGGATTGATGCCGTAAGCGCTGGAGACCTTGCGGATCTTGGCCATCAGCTCGCGATCGGTCGCCAGAAGCTCGTGCACCTTCTCGTATTTCAGATCGAAGCTGCTTTTCGTGCCCTTGGTGCGGCGGACGGATGCGCCCGGAATATCGGGCTGCTCGGCATGGCGATTGCCCGCCGGCACCGCCTGCATTGCGAAGGCCGGCGCCGAGTTCGCCAGGGCCACGGCAATCAATAGGCTTGTCAAAAGGCGTCGCACGATCCGCTATCCCGTCCGTTCATCGTCCTGTTCGCGAAGCGGCTGACTGGACCAGAATCTTGGCCGAATAAAGCCGGAGCGGAAAACAAAACGGGCCTTCACTAGAAAGGAAAAGGCCCGCTGTCGAGAGTGGAATTCGTCACAAGTCGGCATTACAGCGGTTAAGCCATGAACCGGTGCGCCGATATCACAGAATGAAGCGTGACAAATCCGTATTCTGCGCGAGATCGCCGACATGTTCGCGCACATAGGCTGCGTCGATGGTGACGGCTGCCCCGGCCCGATCGGGCGCATTGTAGGAAATATCGTCCAACACCCGCTCCATCACCGTCTGCAGGCGGCGGGCGCCGATATTCTCGACCGAGGAGTTCAAATGTACGGCGACGTCGGCGAGCGCGTCGATCGCGTCCTCGGTGAAATCGAGGCTCAGGCTTTCGGTTTCCATCAGCGCCCGATACTGGCGGATGAGGCTTGCTTCGGTTTCCGTCAGGATCCGGCGGAAATCCTCCTTATTCAACGCACGCAGCTCGACACGGATCGGCAGGCGGCCCTGCAGTTCGGGGAGAAGATCGGAGGGTTTGGAGACATGGAAGGCGCCCGACGCGATGAAGAGGATATGGTCGGTCTTCACAGGCCCGTATTTGGTCGAGACCGTCGTACCCTCGACGAGCGGCAGCAGGTCGCGCTGGACACCTTCACGCGAAACGCCGGCGCCCATGCCGCCGTCGCGGGCGGCGATCTTGTCGATTTCGTCAAGGAAGACAATCCCGTCATTTTCGGTGGAGCGAACGGCTTCGCGCTGGATCACCTCGTTGTCGATCAGCTTGTCGGATTCGTCGCGGATCAGATCGGTATAGGAGGCCTTGACCGTCGTGCGGACCTTCTTGGTGCGTCCGCCCATTGCCTTGCCGAACATTTCCGACAGGTTGAGTACGCCGATATTGGCACCCGGCATGCCGGGTATTTCGAAGCCTCCCATGCCGGAACCGGCATCGGCCACCTCGATATCGATTTCCTTGTCGTCGAGTTCACCGTCCCTGAGCTTTTTGCGGAAACTTTCGCGGGTGGCCGGCGAAGCGGTGGTGCCGACCAGCGCATCGAGGACACGCTCCTCGGCGCTCACATGCGCCTTGGCTTGCACCTCGGCCCGCTTCTTCTCGCGCACCAGGCCGATGCCGACCTCGACCAGATCGCGGATGATCTGTTCGACATCCCGGCCGACATAACCGACCTCGGTGAACTTGGTCGCTTCGACCTTGATGAAGGGCGCGCCGGCAAGTTTTGCCAGACGGCGGGAGATCTCCGTCTTGCCGACGCCGGTCGGGCCGATCATCAGGATGTTCTTCGGCATGACTTCGTCGCGCAGGCTCGGGTCGAGCTGCTGGCGACGCCAGCGATTGCGCAGTGCAATTGCGACGGCGCGTTTGGCGTCATGCTGGCCGATGATATAGCGATCGAGTTCGGAAACGATCTCGCGGGGGGAAAAGGTCGTCATTACGTATCATTCTCCTGACGGTCCGGAGCCATCGGCGCCCGGCCGCAATTCATCGTTGTCGCGCCGCGGCAGGTCAGCCGGAAGGCCCGGGATTCAGCTTTCGACATCCAGCAATTCCACCACGATATTGTGGTTGGTGTAGACGCAGATCTCAGCGGCGATATCGAGGGCGCGCCGGGCGATCTCTTCGGCCGATTTGTCGGTATCCATCAGTGCACGGGCGGCGGCGAAGGCAAAATTGCCGCCGGAACCGATCGCCGTCGTGCCGTGTTCCGGCTCCAGAACATCGCCGTTGCCGGTGATTGCCAGTGTGATCGACTTGTCGGCGACGAGCATCATGGCTTCGAGATTACGCAGGTATTTGTCGGTGCGCCAGTCCTTGGCAAGCTCGACGGCGGCGCGCATCAGCTGCCCGGGATATTGTTCCAGCTTCTTTTCAAGCCGTTCGAGCAGGGTGAAGGCGTCAGCCGTGGCGCCGGCGAAACCGGCGATGACCTCGCCCTTGCCGATGCGCCGCACCTTGCGGGCATTGCCCTTCATGACGGTCTGGCCGAGGCTCACCTGGCCATCACCCGCCATCACCACCTTGCCGCCTTTTCGAACTGTAATGATTGTTGTCATAAAACACCTGTCTGCCCATGACGCGGGCCTTTACATAAAACCGCATACCGTCCTTGTTGAACCCTATGTAAGCAGGCCGGGGCCGATTGCAAATGGGCGGGCTTTTCTCCTGCCCGGCTTCTGGATATTTGCCGATACGCCTGATAAGGAACGGCCTTATTCCGATGGAGGGCCAGATGGCCGAGACCGCAGCAAGCCGTACGGGCAGCGTTTCCCGCAAGACCAACGAGACGTCGATTTCCGTTTCCGTCAATCTCGACGGCACCGGCAAATCGAAGATCTCGACCGGCGTCGGCTTCTTCGACCATATGCTCGACCAGCTTTCGCGGCATTCGCTCATCGACATGGAAATCGAGGCGAAGGGCGACCTGCAGATCGACGACCATCATACGGTCGAGGATACAGGCATTGCGATCGGCCAGGCGATCTCGCAAGCGCTCGGCGACCGGCGCGGCATCACGCGCTACGCTTCCATCGATCTCGCGATGGACGAGACGATGACCAAGGCTGCGGTCGATCTTTCCGGCCGGCCGTTCCTCGTCTGGAATGTCGCGTTCAGCGCGCCGAAGATCGGCACTTTCGACACCGAGCTGGTGCGCGAATTCTTCCAGGCGCTCGCCCAGAATGCCGGCATCACCTTGCATATTCTCAACCACTATGGCGCCAACAATCACCATATTGCCGAGACATGCTTCAAGGCCGTTGCCCGTGCACTGCGTACGGCGACAGAGATCGATCCGAGACAGGCGGGCCGTGTTCCCTCGACGAAGGGCACGCTCGTCTGAGCCCCTCAAGGGAGCGGCGAGAATGACATCAAGCTATATTTTTCTAACGCCGCCCGGCAGCGCAGACACTCGCCTCGACGAGACGCGAACGATCCGCGACGGCTTCACGTGGCTCGGCTTCCTTTTTCCATGGGCATGGCTGCTGGTGCACCGGCTCTGGCTCTATGCAATCGCAGCCTTCCTCCTGCAGGCGGTTGGCGGTGGGCTGATGGATCAACCCGGTCTCTGGCCGGCGGGGATGGCGATGACACTGGGCGTGAATCTGCTGGTCGGCCTGGAGGGCCAGAATTTGCGCCTCCGCAACCTCGCCGCCAAAGGCTGGACGGAAGACCAGCTTGTTGCAGCCGATACGCTCGGCATTGCCGAGGATGTCTATTTCGCTGGCAAGGCAGGCATTGCGGAGAACGTCGACGCCGCAGCACCGGACTGGCAGAACAAGGCTGGCCCGGGCGGCCGGCACGGCCATGCCACCTCGCTTGGACTTTTCGGTTTTGATGGAGGACGCTGATGATGCGCGTCGCGATTATCGATTACGGTTCCGGCAACCTGCGCTCGGCGACCAAGGCTTTCGAACGGGCCGCCCGCGAGGCGGGCATCGATGCGCATATCGATCTCACCGACAAGGCGGAGAATGTCGCCGCCGCCGACCGCATCGTGCTTCCGGGCGTCGGTGCCTACGCCGATTGCCGGCGCGGCCTCGATGCGGTGCCTGAGATGGCCGAGGTGCTGATCGAGACTGTCGAGAAGAAGGCACGGCCGTTCCTCGGCATCTGCGTCGGCATGCAGCTGATGTCGTCGCGCGGCCTTGAGAAGACCGTCACGCACGGCTTCGGCTGGATCCCCGGCGACGTCATTGAGATGACACCCGACGATCCTGCCTTGAAGATTCCGCAGATCGGCTGGAACACGCTCGACCTGAGGCGTGAACATCCGCTGTTCGAAGGTATTCCAACCGGATCCGAGGGACTGCACGCCTATTTCGTGCATTCCTACCATCTTGCAGCGGAAAATGCCGCGGATGTCATTGCGACGGTCGATTATGGCGGGCGGATGACGGCGCTCGTCGGGCGCGACAACATGGTGGGTGCTCAGTTTCACCCGGAAAAGAGCCAGAAGCTCGGCCTGGCGCTGATCGCCAATTTCCTACGCTGGAATCCGTAATAGCTCCGCCTTATTTCCTCTTTATGGAAAGGGCGGAACAGGAGTGTGCTCGATGCCAGCTTCGCGGAAATCAGGCAAGGTGTTCTATATGCTGCGGTCCTCCCGAGAGGGTCTGCCTCCCTTCTCGGACATCCGCCTTCCCGACGGGACGATCATTCGCCGTGTCGACGAAACCGTCCATCAGAGAGCGCTTGCAAATGCAGCCAAGGCATTGAAAGAAAGGCTGGACCGATGATCCACGACTTCCTTGCCGGCAACGAGAATTCGCAACTGCGCGCCAATGGGATCAACGCCGGCGACATGACAGAAGCCGTGCTGGAATTCTATATCGAAGGCGAAGACGATCTGATCGGCCTGCTTGCCTACGCCCTTTACGAACGACAGAAGCGCGATTTCGTCGTCAGCTATCGCAAGCGGAACGCCGGCCGTTCGCCGAACGAGGCCGAGCTTGCCGCCGTTTCCAGCAACTATCTCTCCAGCGATCTGCGCAACACGCTGCGCGATCGCGCCTCACAGATTCTTTCGATCTATGCCGAGACCTATGTCGAGGCGATGGAGCCGGATATCCGGCTCGCCGCCGTCAACAGTGACGCCGTGCGGCGGGCGCAAGAGATCGAGAAATCCGTAAGGAAGCGCCTCGGTTTCTGGCGGCAGGTGCGCGCCGACTTCACCGTCACGCTGCTGCTTCTCCTGCTTTTGAGCGCCGCCACCATTGCCGCTGTCATTTTCCGCTCGGATATCGTAGATGCGTGGAATGCGCTGATGACAGCGATCACTCTACGGACGTAAGGCGACATGATTCTTTTTCCCGCGATCGATCTGAAGGGCGGCCAATGCGTCCGCCTCAAGCTCGGCGACATGCAGCAGGCGACGGTCTACAACACCGATCCGGCCGCCCAGGCGAAATCCTTCGAAGACCAGGGTTTCGAATGGCTGCACGTAGTCGATCTCGATGGCGCTTTCGCGGGACATTCAGCCAATGGCGACGCCGTCGAGGCGATCCTGAAGACGACCAAAAACCCCGTGCAGCTCGGCGGCGGCATCCGCACACTTGATCACATCGAGGCCTGGTTGTCGCGGGGGCTGCGGCGGGTCATTCTCGGCACCGTCGCGGTCAGAAATCCCGATCTGGTCATCGAGGCCTGCCGGAAATTCCCCGGCCGCGTCGCCGTCGGCATCGATGCCAAGAGCGGCAAGGTGGCTGTCGAGGGTTGGGCGGAGGCTTCCGAACTCGGCATCGTCGAGCTCGCCAGGAAATTCGAGGGCGCCGGCGTTAGCGCGATCATCTACACCGATATCGACCGCGACGGCATCCTGACCGGCATCAACTGGAGCTCGACGTTGGAACTTGCCGACGCCGTCTCCATTCCGGTCGTCGCCTCTGGCGGCCTTGCCTCGATCGAAGACATCAAGCGCATGCTGCAGCCGGATGCGCACAAGCTGGAAGGGGCGATTTCCGGCCGGGCGCTTTACGACGGCCGCATCGATCCGGCGGAAGCACTGGCGCTGATCAAGGC
This sequence comes from Rhizobium aethiopicum, assembly GCF_900094625.1. GTDB lineage: Bacteria > Pseudomonadota > Alphaproteobacteria > Rhizobiales > Rhizobiaceae > Rhizobium > Rhizobium aethiopicum. Next base: position 17,699 of record NZ_FMAJ01000018.1, read on the forward strand.
CAGCAGGCCCAAGGAGACAGCGTAAATGACCCTCAAGGCCCGTGTCATCCCCTGCCTCGACGTCAAGGACGGCCGCGTCGTCAAGGGCGTCAATTTCCTCAATCTCGTCGATGCCGGCGATCCCGTCGAAGCGGCGAAGGCCTATGACGCGGCCGGTGCCGACGAGCTCTGCTTCCTCGACATCACCGCCTCCTCGGATAATCGAGAAACGATCTTCGACGTCGTGTCGCGCACCGCCGATCAGTGCTTCATGCCGCTGACCGTCGGCGGCGGGGTCAGAACCATCGCCGACATCCGCAAGCTGCTGCTGTGCGGCGCCGACAAGGTCTCGATCAATTCCGCAGCCGTCAGCAATCCCGATTTCGTCGCCGAGGCGGCCGACAAGTTCGGCGACCAGTGCATCGTCGTCTCGATCGATGCCAAGCGCCGGCGCACGCAGGCGGTCGGCGGCGACAATCTCAGCGCCTGGGAAATCTATACGCATGGCGGCCGAAACGCGACCGGCATCGATGCCGTCGAATTCGCTCAGAAGATGGTGGCGCGCGGTGCCGGCGAGCTGCTGGTCACCTCGATGGACCGCGACGGCACCAAGGTCGGCTACGATCTGGAACTGACACGGACGATCGCCGATGCGGTGCGTGTGCCGGTCATTGCGTCCGGCGGCGTTGGCGACCTGGACGATCTCGTCGCCGGGGTGAAGGAGGGCCATGCCAATGCCGTGCTCGCCGCCTCGATCTTCCACTTCGGCACCTATTCCGTCGGCGAGGCGAAGCACTATATGTCGAAGTGCGGCATCGCCATGCGTCTCGACTGAACCCGGAGAGCGGACAATGAGCGGATTTTCCCTTTCCGACCTCGAACGCATCGTCGAAGAGCGATCGAAAGCCTCACCGGAGCAATCCTGGACCGCCAAGCTCGTGGCCGCCGGCCAGCCGAAAGCGGCGAAGAAGCTCGGTGAGGAGGCAATCGAAGCGGTGATGGCGGCGGTGACCGGCGACCGCGACAATCTGACCTACGAGGCCGCCGATGTGCTCTATCACCTATTGGTCGTATTGAAGATTGCTGAAATACCGTTAGAGGATGTCATGGCCGAACTCGAGCGCAGAACCGCGCAGTCCGGTCTCAAGGAAAAGGCCAGCCGGCAGAGTTCATGAGTATCGCGACTGAGATTATCGGGGTGCCGGAGATATTGGATCACTTCCAGTCTGAATCCTATTCGCCCTACCACTTCTTCTCTTCCGAACAATGGGCGAAATTTCGAGCGGACACGCCGCTGACGCTGACCGGAGACGAGGTCAAGCGGCTGCGTTCGATGGGCGATCCGATCGATCTCGACGAGGTCCGGCGCATCTACCTCTCGCTGTCGCGCCTGCTATCGTCGCATGTCGAATCCTCGCAGATGCTGTTCGACCAGCGCAACCGCTTCCTCAGCATGTCGGATGTGACGAAAACGCCTTTCGTCATTGGCATTGCCGGCTCGGTCGCTGTGGGAAAATCGACCACAGCCCGCATCCTGAAGGAGCTCCTGGGCCGCTGGCCTTCCAGCCCGAAGGTCGATCTCATCACTACGGATGGCTTCCTCCACCCCAACGCGGTGCTGCAGCGGGAAAAGTTGATGCAGCGCAAGGGTTTCCCGGAAAGCTACGATACCGGCGCGATCCTGCGCTTTCTCTCGGCGATCAAGGCCGGGCGCCCTGATGTGAAGGCGCCGTGTTATTCGCATCTCGTCTATGACGTGCTGCCGGACGAATACAAGATCGTCGACCGGCCCGACATTCTGATCTTCGAAGGCATCAACGTGCTGCAATCGCGCGACCTGCCGGCCGACGGCAAGATCGTGCCGATGGTATCCGACTTCTTCGACTTCTCGATCTACATCGATGCCGCAGAAGACCAGATCCACAACTGGTATGTGACGCGCTTCATGCGGCTGCGGGAAACCGCCTTCCGCGATCCCAACTCTTATTTCCATCGCTACGCCTCGATCACCGATGCGGAAGCGCTCGAAATCGCCGAAGATCTCTGGACGAACATCAACCTGAAAAACCTGCGGCAAAACATCCTGCCGACCCGGCCGCGCGCCGATCTCATCCTGAAAAAGGGTAAGGATCACCTGATCGAACAGGTCGCACTCAGAAAACTATAGCAGGCGATCAATTTTCACGGATGAACGCGGCGCAGCGTCAGATTGATGCGGCCGCCGTTCTTCAACAGCGTCGATGTCGCGGGGTAGATGCGGTCGACGCCATGGTAACAAAGCCTCCCCTCGCCGCCCAGCACGATCAGATCGCCGCTCGCAAGCTTGAAAGATAGCGTGCGATCATTGCGGTTGAGACCGCCGATGCGGAAGAGACAGCTGTTACCGAGAGAGATCGACACGACAGGCGGCTGCAGATCCTGCTCGTCCTTGTCCTGATGCAGGCCCATGCGGGCCTCGTCTGAATAGAAATTGACGAGGCATGCTTCCGGCGGCTTTTCATAACCGGAAACACCATTCCAGATATCGAGCAAGGGCTGCGGCATGGCCGGCCAGGGCCTGCCGGTGGCCGGATGGGTCGGCTGGTAGCGATAGCCGCGCTCCTTGTCCGTCACCCAGCCGAGCGGCCCGCAATTGGTCATGCGCACCGACATCGGCTTGCCGGTGCCGGGCATAACGGGGACGAAAAGCGGCGCTTCGGCGACGACGGCACGGATCACTTCGATCAAGTCTTCCTGGCGCATCCTGTCCAGATATCCCGGCAGATGGCGGATGCCGTTCAGGAGGCTGGGCATGTCATTCCCCGCCGCCGGGTCTGCCGCGCATTTTCTTGACTTCGGAACGGCCCGACTTTTCCTTCAGGCGGCGCTCGACCGATCCCTTGGTCGGTTTGGTCTTCTTGCGCGGCGGCGGCGGTGGCTTGGCCGCCTCCAATATCAGTTCCTTCAGCCGATCGCGCGCGTCCTCGCGATTTCGATCTTGGCTGCGAAAGCGGCTCGCCTCGATCATCAGCACGCCGTCCTTCGACATACGCCGGCCGGCGAGCTTGATCGCGTTGGCCTTGACGCGATCATTGAGCGATGGCGAACTCGGAATGTTGAAGAACAGCTGGACGGCGGTCGAGACCTTGTTGACGTTCTGGCCGCCGGGACCGCCCGCCAGAACGAACTGTTCCGTCAGCTCCCATCCGGCGATGGTGATCCTGTCATCGATATAGAGCGCGTCGCTGGCCATGCGGCGTTCTATCTCATATCGCTGACCAATTGAAAATATCGGCGGTCAACGAGAAAACCCGGCAATCCTGCGATGCCGGGTTTCACGTGAATCAGAAGTCTGCCTGTTATTCGGCTGCGACCTTCACGCCAGGAGCCGCGTCGCGAACGCCGCCATCGACGTGATTTTCGAACTTGGCGAAGTTGGCGATGAACATCGAGACGAGCTTTTCGGCCTGCGCGTCATAGGCTGCCTTGTCGGTCCAGGTCGAGCGCGGATCGAGAATGCCACCATCGACACCGTCGACGGAGATCGGCACGGCAAAACCGAAATTCGGATCCGCGCGGAATTCGACCTGCCCGAGTTTGCCGCTCAGAGCGGCGGCCAGAAGGGCGCGCGTCGCCTTGATCGGCATGCGCTTGCCGGTGCCGTAGGCGCCGCCGGTCCAGCCGGTGTTGACAAGCCAGCACTCGACGCCGTGACGGCTAATCAGCTCCTTGAGCAGATTTCCGTATTCGGCCGGGTGGCGCGGCATGAAAGGTGCGCCGAAGCAGGTGGAGAAGGTCGCTTCCGGCTCGACGACGCCCTTTTCGGTACCGGCCACCTTGGCGGTGTAACCGGAGAGGAAGTGATACATCGCCTGATCGGGCGTCAGGCGCGCGATCGGCGGCATGACGCCGAAAGCGTCGGCAGTCAGCATGATGATTGTCTTCGGATGCCCGGCCCGGCCGGTTTCCGAAGCATTCGGGATGAAATGCATCGGATAGGCGCAGCGGGTGTTTTCGGTCAGCGACCCGTCGTCGAAATCGGGCTCGCGGCCTTCGTTGAGCACGACGTTTTCGAGCACGGTGCCGAAGCGCTGCGTCGTCGCATAAATTTCCGGCTCGGCTTCCGCCGAGAGGCGGATGGTCTTGGCGTAGCAGCCGCCCTCGAAATTGAAGATGCCGTTTTCGCTCCAGCCGTGTTCGTCGTCACCGATCAGGGTGCGGGCCGGATCGGCCGAAAGCGTCGTCTTGCCCGTGCCAGAAAGGCCGAAGAAGACCGCCGCGTCACCGTCGGGGCCGACATTGGCCGAGCAGTGCATCGGCATGACGCCCTTGGCCGGCAGCAGGTAGTTGAGCACCGTGAACACCGATTTCTTCATTTCGCCGGCATAGGAGGTGCCGCCGATGAGCACGAGACCATTGGTGAGATCGCAGGCGATCACCGTTTCCGAACGGCAGCCGTGACGAGCCGGATCGGCTTTGAAGCTCGGCAGATCGATGATCGTCAGCTTCGGCACGAAGGTCGGCAACGCCGCAGCCTCTGGGCGGATCAGCAGATTGCGGATGAACAGCGAATGCCAGGCGTATTCGGTAACGACGCGGGTCGGCAGGGCATGGCCCTCCTCGGCGCCGCCGACGAGATCCTGGATGAAAAGCTCCTTGCCCGCGGCATGGGCCAGCATGTCGGCGCGCAGCAGGGCAAAATGCTCCGGCGAGAGCGGCTTATTGTTGTCCCACCAGATCTGACCATCGGTATTGGCGTCGCGAACGACGAATTTGTCGCGCGGCGAACGGCCGGTGTGCTGGCCGGTAATGGCCCGGAGCGCGCCCTGGGCGGTCAGTTCGGCTTCACCCCGGCGGATCGCTTCTTCATAGAGCGCTGCGGCGGAAAAGTTATAGCGAACGCTGGCTGCGCCGCTCAATCCAACCGTTTCCAGCTCTATTGCCGGGTTATGAACTCCGAACTTTTCCATGGCTAGTTCCCTTCGCTCAGGCTCGTTGCCGTTAAACTGAAGGTGAAAATACGGGGAGAAATTTTAAAACACAAGAGACTAAAATTGAGAAAAGGTAGTAATATCAAATAATTAATCGATTTAAATTTGCCGCGTCCTTTTTAAATCGTTTTAAGGGACCGCGTTGAAACATTTTGCCGCACCACTTCAGATTGCCGGTAAATTTTAGAACAATCCTCCCCTTTATCTTTGCCACAATTTGTTCCACCTTTATCCTCCATAAGCGCATCCGGTCGCTGAGACCGCCTGGGGACAAACAAATCCGGGAGATTGCGCACTGATGACGGAGACCAACACAATGCCGACAATCGCGCTCGTTGATGACGACCGCAACATCCTCACCTCGGTGTCGATCGCACTGGAGGCCGAAGGATATAAGGTCGAGACCTATACGGACGGTGCCTCGGCGCTCGACGGCCTTCTGGCGCGACCGCCGCAGCTGGCGATCTTCGATATCAAGATGCCGCGCATGGACGGCATGGAGCTGCTGCGCCGCCTGCGGCAGAAGTCGGATATCCCGGTTATTTTCCTCACCTCCAAGGACGAGGAGATCGACGAACTCTTCGGCCTGAAAATGGGCGCGGACGATTTCATCACCAAACCTTTCTCGCAGCGCCTGCTGGTGGAGCGCGTCCGCGCCGTTCTGCGTCGCGCCTCGAGCCGTGAAGCCGCGGCCGCCGGCGGCACGAGCCCCAGCGGTACGCCGAAAGCCGGCGCGGTGCAGCAGGCCCGCTCGCTGGAGCGCGGACAGCTGGTCATGGACCAGGAGCGCCATACCTGCACCTGGAAGGGCGAGGCCGTGACGCTGACTGTGACCGAGTTCCTGATCCTGCATTCGCTGGCGCAGCGCCCCGGCGTCGTGAAAAGCCGCGACGCGCTGATGGATGCAGCCTATGATGAACAGGTCTATGTCGACGACCGGACCATCGACAGCCACATCAAGCGGCTGCGCAAGAAATTCAAGATGGTCGATACCGACTTTGATATGATTGAAACGCTCTACGGAGTGGGATACCGCTTTCGCGAAGCAGCCTGAGCCCGAACGGCGCAGCGCGAGCAATTGTTGAGGGTTGCGGGCCGGTCCCATCCGGCCCGACCCTTCGAAAGGGCCTGTCATTGGCACAGTTGGTGCAGGAAAGGGATCTGGACGATGCGGAGGGCGTGAGCACCCGTCGCGTCCGAGGCCGCCGTTGGTCGCATCCCTTTACACTGATCCGCCGCATCTTCGGCAATGCGGTGTTTTCCAGCCTGACGCGGCGCATCCTGTTCTTCAATCTCGTCGCGCTGGTGGTGCTCGTTGGCGGCATTCTCTACCTCAACCAGTTTCGCGAAGGCTTGATCGACGCCCGCGCCGAAAGCCTGTTGACGCAGGGTGAAATCATTGCCGGCGCCGTTTCGGCCTCCGCGTCCGTCGATACGAACTCGATCACCATCGATCCGCAGAAGCTGCTCGAGCTGCAGGCCGGCCAGAGCATCACCCCGGTGCCGAACGACGAGGACCTGGAATTTCCGATCGATCCGGAGAAGGTCGCCCCGGTCCTGCGCCGGCTGATCTCGCCGACCCGCACACGCGCGCGCATCTTTGATGCCGACGCCAATCTGCTGCTCGATTCCCGTCACCTCTATTCGCGCGGCCAAGTGCTGCGCTTCGACCTGCCGCCGGTCGAAGAAGAGAAGCAGACCTGGAGCGATTGGTTCGCGACGCTGTTCAACAAGGCACTGCAGCCCGGCAACCTGCCGCTCTACAAGGAAGCGCCGGGCGGCGACGGCTCGATCTATCCCGAAGTGATGAATGCGCTGACCGGCGTGCGCGGCGCAGTCGTGCGCACCACCGAGAAGGGCGAGCTCATCGTTTCCGTCGCCGTGCCGATCCAGCGATTCCGCGCCGTGCTCGGCGTGCTGCTGTTGTCGACGCAGGCGGGCGACATCGATAATATCGTTCATGCCGAACGGCTTGCGATCATGCGGGTCTTCGGCGTGGCGACGCTCGTCAACGTGCTGCTTTCCCTGGTGCTGTCGTCGACCATCGCCAATCCGCTGCGCCGTCTTTCGGCAGCGGCGATCCGCGTGCGCCGTGGCGCCAAGACGCGCGAACAGATCCCCGACTTCTCGGCCCGCCAGGATGAAATCGGCAATCTTTCCATTGCATTGCGCGAGATGACAACGGCCCTCTATGACCGCATCGATGCGATCGAGAGCTTCGCGGCCGATGTCAGCCACGAACTCAAGAACCCGCTTACCTCGCTGCGCAGCGCCGTCGAAACGCTGCCGCTCGCCAAATCCGAGGATTCCAAAAAACGGCTCCTGGATGTCATCCAGCACGATGTGCGCCGCCTGGACCGCCTGATCAGCGATATATCGGACGCCTCGCGCCTCGATGCCGAACTCGCACGCGTCGACGCCGGCTCGGTCGACATGGAAGTGCTGCTGCGCGACCTGATCGACGTGTCCCGCCAGATCAGGGGCAGCAAGAAGCAGGTGGAAATCGAATACACGATCGAACGCAAACCGAACATCAAGACGCGTTTCGTCGTCAACGGCCACGATCTGCGCATCGGCCAGATCGTCACGAACCTGATCGAGAACGCCCGCTCCTTCGTGCCCGAGAAGGGCGGCAAGATCACCGTGCGGCTGGTGCGCACACGCTCGCGCTGCGTCACAACCATCGAAGACAACGGCCCCGGCATCCAGGCGGAAAATATCGACCGCATCTTCGAGCGTTTCTATACGGACCGGCCGGAATCGGAAGGTTTTGGCCAGAATTCCGGCCTCGGCCTTTCGATCAGCCGTCAGATCGCCGAAGCCCACGGCGGTTCGCTGAGGGCGGAGAACATCACCGATGGCGAGAACGGACGCGTGCTCGGCGCGCGCTTCATCCTTGCCCTGCCGCTTGATGCCGCCGCATGACGGCGCCGGCCCCCAACATCCATGCGACGGCGATCGTCGTCGGCAGGACGGGGCTCCTGTTCAGCGGGCCCTCCGGCTGGGGAAAGTCGATGCTGGCCTTCACCTGCATGACCGAGGCCCGCCGGCTGGGTCTTTTTACGGCGCTGGTCGCTGACGACCAGGTCCTCCTGTCGGAAGAAGCCGGCTCGGTGATTGCCGCATGCCCGCCATCGATCGCCGGGCTGATCGAGCTTCGCGGCACCGGCATCGTCCAGCAGGATCACGTGCCGCAGGCAATCATGCATTATGCCGTGCTTCCCGGCAGCGCTTCCGGTGAAAACCGCGTCCCTGCCGAGGGCGAAATCGTCAGTCTCGCCCCGGGCTTTTCGCTTCCCGCATTGCGGCTGCTCACAAATGTTGCCTCACCGCTCGCGATCCTGATGGCAAAAGCGCCTGATATCGGCTGCTGAAGGCTTCCGGATTGATCAATCCGCCTTATATATTTGCATTTTTATCTTGCACTTCGGCTTTTCATCGCCAAGATGTGCCGCCACCGGTGGACGTAATTGCTGCATTGCGATATCTCAGCCACCGTTTGCGTATATGGGAGCAGTAATATCATGATCGGACTTGTGCTTGTCACTCATGGCAAGCTGGCTGAAGAGTTTCGTCATGCTGTCGAGCACGTCGTCGGTCCTCAGAAATTTATCGAGACGGTCTGTATTGGCCCCGAAGACGATATGGACCAAAGACGGCAGGATATTCTGCAAGCCGTTTCCGGTGCCGACGATGGCCATGGCGTCGTCATCCTGACCGACATGTTCGGCGGCACGCCGTCCAATCTTGCCATATCGGTCATGAGCAGCGGCCATACCGAGGTCATTGCCGGCGTGAACCTGCCGATGCTGATCAAGCTCGCCGGCGTGCGCGGCGAGAACAACATGGAGAAGGCGCTGGTGGAAGCTTCCGAAGCCGGGCGGAAATATATCAACGTCGCGAGCCGCGTGCTCAGCGGAAAATAACGGGCCTCCATGACGTCGCTTTCCCGGGAACTCCTCATCATCAACAAGCGCGGTCTTCACGCGCGCGCCTCCGCCAAATTCGTGCAGATGGTCGAGAATTTCGATGCAGCCATCACCGTTTCCAAGGATGGAATGACGGTCGGCGGCACCTCGATCATGGGCCTCATGATGCTTGCGGCAAGCCCCGGCTCGAGCGTCGTCGTCTCGGCGAGCGGCAGCCAGGCTCAAGAAGCGCTGGAGGCCCTCGACCAGCTGATCCAGAACAAGTTCGGCGAAGAAATGTGAGCTCCGGTGGAGTTCATATAAACATATAAAGACTTCTTTATATCCTTATTGCCTTCCCAGGCGAAGCCTGCTAAACGGCTGGCATGCCGTGCGCTTGCTCGCGCCTGCGCCAATTTTTGAGACGTTTTTCAGCCTGGAGACCTCTATGAGCACTGAAAAAGATTATGTCGTCGCCGATATCGGGCTTGCGGATTTCGGCCGCAAGGAAATTACCATAGCCGAAACGGAAATGCCGGGACTGATGTCCTGCCGCGCCGAGTTCGGCGAGGCAAAGCCGCTCAAGGGCGCGCGCATCACCGGTTCGCTGCACATGACCATCCAGACGGCCGTGCTGATCGAAACGCTGGTGGCGCTCGGCGCCGAAGTCCGCTGGGCTTCCTGCAACATCTTCTCGACCCAGGACCACGCCGCCGCCGCGATTGCCGCAGCCGGCGTTCCGGTTTTCGCCATCAAGGGCGAGTCGCTCGAAGACTACTGGGTCTATACCGACAAGATCTTCCAGTGGGCCGATGGCGGCCTTTCCAACATGATCCTCGATGATGGCGGCGACGCCACCATGTACATCCTACTCGGCGCCCGCGCCGAAGCCGGCGAGGATGTGCTCTCCCATCCGCATTCCGAAGAGGAAGAAATCCTCTTCGCACAGATCAAGAAGCGCCTCGCCGCTTCTCCGGGCTGGTTCACCAAGCAGCGCGACGCCATCAAGGGCGTCACCGAGGAAACGACCACCGGCGTCAACCGCCTCTACCAGCTCAGCCAGAAGGGCCTGCTGCCCTTCCCGGCGATCAACGTCAACGACTCCGTCACCAAGTCGAAGTTCGACAACAAATATGGCTGCAAGGAATCGCTGGTCGACGGCATCCGCCGCGGCACTGACGTGATGATGGCCGGCAAGGTTGCCGTCGTCTGCGGTTACGGTGACGTCGGCAAGGGTTCTGCCGCCTCGCTCTCGGGCGCCGGCGCCCGTGTGAAGGTCACGGAGGCCGATCCGATCTGCGCCCTGCAGGCCGCCATGGACGGTTATGAAGTCGTGCTGCTCGAAGACGTCGTCTCCTCAGCCGACATCTTCATCACCACGACCGGCAACAAGGACGTCATCCGCATCGACCATATGCGTCAGATGAAGGATATGGCGATCGTCGGCAATATCGGCCATTTCGACAATGAAATCGAAGTCGCCGCGCTGCGTAACCTCAAGTGGACCAACGTCAAGCCGCAGGTCGATCTAATCGAATTCCCCAAGGGCAACCGCATCATCCTTCTCTCCGAAGGCCGTCTGCTCAACCTCGGCAATGCGACGGGCCACCCGTCCTTCGTCATGTCGGCTTCCTTCACCAACCAAACGCTGGCGCAGATCGAGCTCTTCACGAAGCCCGGCCAGTACGAGAACAAGGTCTACATCCTGCCGAAGCATCTCGACGAGAAGGTCGCGCGCCTTCACCTTGACAAGCTCGGCGTGAAGCTTACCCAGCTCAGCGAAGAGCAGGCTGCCTATATCGGTGTGAAGCCTCAGGGTCCTTTCAAGTCGGACCACTACAGATATTGATAGGGCGATCAATATCCACAAGATGTAGAAGCCGCGGCATTGACAAATGCCGCGGCTTATTTTTCGGCCACTCCCTTCCCGCCGATTCCCTTCCGAAGTATTGTTTTAAGACTTGATTCGGGACGCCGGACCCCGTCCGACCGCTCCGAAAATGGGATGTCTTGTCGTAATGCGGCACATTGAAGGACGGAGACATACCGCGGATGTCGGAAGTGAAAAACAGCCTGACCGGTCAGGCGGACGATGGCGCTCGCGCCGGTCGCCGGTCGCCGATGGAAGGCCCAGAATATAAATCTGCAACGGCACACGAGGCCGCACAGCAAGAGCATGGATCATTGGCGCGCTTCCTGAAAACCTGCGCGGCCGGCACGGCGCTTGCCGCGCTGGCGCGGCCGGTACTGGCACAGACCGAACAGCAGGCGGCGGCCTCAGCTCACCTCTTTACCTCCTCACAGGTCGTCGGCGTTTCCGTCGTCATCGGCGTCATATCGGCGGCCCTGCTTTCGACGCTCTGGCTCGTGCGCCAGCGCGGCAATCTGGAAAACGAGAGCCGGGAAATCCGTTCAGCGCTCTCCGATGCCCAGCAGCGCATTTCGCAATATCAGGCGCTGATCGCCGACAAGAACCGGCGGATCGTCATCTGGGACGGCAATGCACGCCCGGAACTGCTTGGCCAGCTCCCGCCCGAGACCGGCGCGCCGCAGGACGGTGAATTCCTGGCCTTCGGCCTTTGGCTGAAGTCACACTCCGCCTCGGAGTTGGAGAAGGCAATCGACCGGCTTCGCGACGGGGCGCAGAGCTTCGATATGGTGGTCGAGACCATCCGCGATGAAATCCTCGAGGCACAGGGCCGGGTTTCCGGCGGACGCGCCTTCGTCCGCTTTGTGGCGCTCAACAATCTGCGCGCCGAGCTTGCCGAACTCAGAATCGAGCGCGACCGGCTGATGACGTCGATTTCGGCCTTTCAGACGATGCTCGACGCGATCGACATGCCGGCCTGGCAGCGCGACCCGGCGGGCCGCCTCACCTGGGTCAACCAGGCTTATGGCGACGCGGTCGAAGCGCGCTCGCCGCAACAGGCGATCAATGAAGGCCGCGAGATGCTGACGACCGTGGCGCGCGAGCGAATTCGAGCAACGACGACGCCGGAATCGCCTTTCCACGACAAGATCTCGACCGTCGTGCACGGCAATCGCACCTTCTTCGACGTCGTCGACGTCAGGGTCCCCGGCGGCTCGGCCGGGATTGCGATCGACGTGACTGATATAGAGGCGGTGCGCGCCGAGCTGGAACGGACGCTGAAGAGCCATGCCGAAACGCTCGACCATCTCGCCACACCCGTCGCCATCTTCGACGGCGACCGCCGGCTGCAGTTCTACAACCAGGCGTTCGTCGCGCTCTGGGAGCTCGATATCGCCTTCCTAGAGGGCCGCCCGGACAATAGCGAGCTGCTCGAGCGGCTGCGGGCAGCCAAGAAGCTGCCGGACCAGCTCAACTGGAAAAGCTGGAAGGAAGCGGCTCTTTCCGTCTATCGCGCCCTCGACACGCAATCGGATCTCTGGCACCTGCCGAACGGACAGACGTTGCGCGTCTTTGCGACCGCCCATCCGCAGGGGGGCGCAACCTGGGTGTTCGAGAACCTGACCGAACAGGTCGACCTGGAAACACGCTACAACACGCTGGTCAAGGTACAGGGCGAAACGATCGATCATCTTTCCGAAGGTGTCGCGGTGTTCGGACCTGACGGGCGCATCCGCCTGTCGAATCCGGCCTTCCGCGCGCTCTGGGGGATCACGGAGGCAGAGGCCAAGCCCGGCACTCATATCCGCGCGCTCGGCGAGGCCTGCGCGCCGTCCTATGACCGGCCGGACGGCTGGAAGACCTTCGCGGAACTGATCACCAGCTTCGACGACGAGCGCCGCTCAAGTCAGGGGACGCTGGAACTCTTCTCCGGCCTGGTTCTAGATTACGCCGTCATCCCGCTGCCGAACGCGCAGACCATGCTGACCTTCGTCAACATGACGGACAGCGTGCGAGCCGAGCGCGCGCTGACCGAGAAGAACGAGGCGCTGCGCAAAGCCGATGAACTGAAAAACGACTTCGTTCAGCATGTTTCCTATGAACTTCGCTCACCGCTGACGAATATCATCGGCTTCACAGACCTCCTGCGCACGCCGGGCGTCGGGCCGCTGAACGAGCGGCAGGCCGAATATATCGACCACATCTCGACCTCGTCCTCGGTTCTCCTGACGCTTGTCAACGATATTCTCGACCTTGCGACCGTCGATGCCGGCATCATGCGGCTGAACTATGCGGAAATCGATCTGAACGACCTGCTCGACGACGTCTCGATGCAGATCGCAGATCGGCTGCAGGAAAGCGGCGTCGCTCTCGAAATCACCGCCCCCGCCTACCTCGGTTCGATCATCGCCGATCCGCAGCGGCTGAAGCAGATCCTTCTGAAGCTTCTTGCCAATGCCGCGAATTTCTCGCCCGAGGGCACTTCGGTCTCGCTGGAATGCCATCGCGAAGGCACGGATTTCGTCTTCGCCGTCCGCGATCGCGGCCCCGGCATTTCGCCCGACATGATTGCGACCGTCTTCGACCGGTTCGCGACGGGGGCAAAAAGCGGAAAACGCGGTGGCGCCGGCCTCGGCCTCTCGATCGTCGACAGTTTCGTCAGCCTGCATCATGGCGACGTGACGATCGACAGCGAGCCGGGCAAGGGTACGACGGTGGTCTGCCGTATCCCCTCAGTCAACATACCGCATTCCGCCGCCGCCGAATGACGACCGCTGATACGATCTCGCTTTTCCTGGAAGACGAAGCGGCCACGCTTCGCCTCGGCGAGGACTTGGCGCTGGCCTTGAAGGCCGGCGATTGTCTTGCCCTTTCAGGCGACCTCGGCGCCGGCAAATCCTCGCTCGCCCGTGCGATGCTGCGTGCCATTGCCGATGACGAAGGGCTCGAAGTCCCGAGCCCGACCTTCACGCTGGTGCAATCCTACGATCTGCGTATCCCGGTGTCGCACTTTGATCTCTATCGGCTCGGCGACCCCGCCGAATTGACGGAGCTCGGTTTCGACGAGGCCCTGCAGAACGGCATCTGTCTCGTCGAATGGCCGGAAATGGCCGCGAGCGAGTTGCCGAGGGAATCCATCGCCTTGACGCTGGCGCATGAAGGCAACGGCCGCCGGGCGACGATCATCGCCGCAGGCGCACAGGCCTTGCGCATCCGTCGCGTCCTGGCGATCCGCAATTTCCTGGGAGACGCCGGCTATTCCGGCGCCAAACGTCGCTTCCTGACCGGCGATGCCTCGCTACGCGCTTATGAGGCGATTTATCGCGAGAACGCGAAGGGCCGCATCATCCTGATGGACTGGCGGCCGCATCCCGAGGGCCCGCCGGTCCACGACGGCAAGCCCTATCCCAAGGTGGCGCATCTCGCACAGGACGCCTATCCCTTCGTTGCGATTGCCGATGCGCTGCGCGAACGGGGTTTTGCGGCGCCGGAGATCTATAAGGTCGACTACGAACAGGGCATCCTGCTGATCGAAGACCTCGGCACCGGGGGCGTGCTCGATGACGAGGGGCGGCCGATCGCCGCCCGTTACCGGCAAAGCGTCGCCTGTCTTGCCCATCTTCATTCCATGCCGTTTCCGCGGGATATACCGGTTTCCGCTACCCATACGCATCACATACCTGATTTCGATCGCACGGCGATGAAGATGGAAGTGCAGCTTGTGCTCGACTGGCACATTGCCTGGAGGCGCGGCAGCGCACCGTCGGACACCGAGCGTGAGGAATATCTGGCGATCTGGGACGCGCTGATCGATGAGCTGGCGGCGGCCGAAAAAAACCTGCTGCTGCGCGATTTCCACTCGCCGAACATCATCTGGAGACCCCAGCAGGCCGGCATCAAAAGGATCGGTCTCATCGATTTCCAGGACGCGATGATCGGCCCCACCGCCTATGACCTTGCCTCCATCGTCCAGGATGCGCGCGTCAACATCGAACCGCAGCTGTTCCGGCAGCTGATGGATGACTATCTGGCGCTTCGCCGCGCGCAGGGCCACTTCGACGAAGCCAGATTCCTGAAAGCCTGGGCGATCATGTCGGCGCAGCGCAATTGCAAGCTTGCCGGTCTCTGGGTACGGCTGCTGCAGCGGGACGGCAAGGCCGGTTATCTCAAACATATGCCGCGCACCCTCGCCTATCTCAACGTCGCGCTCCAGCACGAAGCGCTTGCCCCCTTGCGCGATTGGTGCGCAAGGGCTGGAATAGGCCAGAGCGAATCATAAGTTCCGGATCAAGATGACCATCAGACAAGCCATGGTACTGGCCGCGGGTCTCGGCACCCGCATGCGCCCGATCACCGAGACGATTCCGAAGCCGCTGGTGAAGATCGACGGCAAGCCGATGATAGATTATGCGCTGGACGCGCTTGTTTCGGCCGGTGTCGAGCGGGCCGTGGTCAATGTTCACCATCATGCCGATCAGATGCTCGATCATCTCGGCAAATATCGCGGCCTCGACATCATCATATCAGACGAGCGGGACGGGCTGATGAATTCCGGCGGAGGGTTGGCGAAGGGCCTGAAGCTGCTTGAACGCGACGATATCTTCGTCATGAACGCCGATCTCTTCTGGATCGGCGAGCAGCCGGGACGGCCGACGAATCTGCAGCGCTTAGCCGAATTCTTCGATGCAGAGCGCATGGACATGGCGCTGCTTTGCGTTGGGATCGCGGATACGACGGGTCATAATGGCAAGAACGACTTCAGCCTTGCGGCAGACGGGCGGCTGACACGTTATCGCGACGATCCGTCCAATCCCGTCGTCTATGCCGGGGCGATCGCCATGAACCCGGCGCTATTTGACGATGCCCCGGAGGATGCCTTCAACCTCAATATCTACTTCGACAAGGCGATCGCACGTGGGCGGCTGTTCGGCATTGTGCTCGAAGGCCATTGGCTGACGGTGGGAACGCCGGAGGCGATCGGCGAAGCGGAGGAAACGATCCGCCGATTGCGGGCGTTCGCGTGAGCTCATGGCGGAACGGCACCAGCCACGCATCCTGACGATCCCGGCGGGCCTTCCATTCCTGAAAACCCTAACAACGGCCCTTTGCGACGGCCGGTTGACGCCGCTTTTCCGACATGAGGCCGACGATCCCCTGTCGCTCGCCCGGGTCACCATCTATCTGCCGACCAGGCGCGCCGTGCGCGTGCTGCGCTCGGAATTCGTCGATCTGCTTGGCGGCCGCTCGGCGATCCTGCCGGTGATCCGTCCGCTCGGCGAAACCGACGATGACAGCGGTTATTTCGAAGAGGCGCTGCCGGCAACGATGGATCTCGCCCAGCCGCTGTCGAATACCGCCCGGCTCTTGGAACTGGCGGGCCTGATCCTTGCCTGGCGAAACAAACTGCCGGAGATCGTCCGTCATATCCACTCCGATTCGCCGCTGGTTGCGCCGGCAAGTCCGGCGGATGCGATCTGGCTCGCCCGCAACCTCGCGGAGCTGATCGATTCCATCGAAACCGAGGATCTCGACTGGTCGGAACTGCAGAAACTCGACACCGGCGACTACGCCGCCTGGTGGCAGCTGACGGCGGAGTTCCTGCAGATCGCCAGCGCCTTCTGGCCGGAGCGGCTTTCCGAGCTCGGCAAATCCTCGCCGGCACGGCACAGGAATGCCATTCTTCGGGCCGAGGCAGCCAGGCTTTCGGCGACGAAGCCCGCCGGGCCGGTCATCATCGCCGGTTCGACAGGGTCGGTTCCCGCCACTGCCGATCTTATCGCCGCCGTCGCCGGTCTGTCGGAGGGCGTGATCGTACTTCCGGGCCTCGATCTCTCCATGCCCGAAAGGCATTGGCAAATGGTCGCGCCGGAACCGGCCCCGGGCCAGCATGCCAACCCGGCCAGCCGGAGCCACCCGCAATATGGCCTGTCCTTGCTGCTGAAGAGGTTGAGGCTGACACGAGCCGACATCCGTCTCCTTGACAGGCCGGAGGCCGAGCTTGAGCGGCGCGCCGAAATCCTGTCGCGGGCGCTCGCCCCGGCTGAGGCGACCAGCGACTGGGGAGCCTGGAAGGGCGCGCTGCCCGAGGGAGCGCTGACTTCCGCGTTCGGCGATGTTTCGCTGATCGAAGCCGCCAACGAGCGCGAGGAAGCAACCGCGATTGCCATCGCGCTCAGGATGGCGTTGGAAAGGCCGGGACAGGATGGCGAAAGCCGGGCAGCCCTGATCACGCCCGACCGCAATCTCGCCCGTCGGGTGATGGCCGAGCTTTCCCGCTTCGGCATCCTCGCCGACGATTCGGCTGGCACACCGCTGTCGGCGACGTCGCAGGGCACGCTTCTGCAACTGCTGCTGGAGGCGGCGCTGCGTCCGGGCGATCCGGTGGCGATCGTCTCGCTGCTCAAACATCCGCTGGCCCGCTTCGGCCTCGACCGCGACGCCTTGATTTCCGCTACCGAAGCGCTTGAACTGCTGGCGCTGCGCGGCGGCGTGGCGGAGGTGGATATTGGCGCGCTTGAATTGCTCCTGACACATCAGCTCAGCGAACAGGCCCTGGACCGACATACGCCGCAATGGCGAAAGGCGCTTGCCGCCGAGGCCGCCAATACCGCATCCGAGCTTGCCCGCCGGGTTAGCCGCGCAACCGAGCCTCTTGCTTCCGCGCTGGTCCGGCACCGGCCGGAAGAGCGCGGCAAGACAAAAAGTTTCACGCTGTCCGAATGGGCGGAGCGGACCGGCCGTTCGCTCGAAGCGGTCGCGGCAGATCCGCACGGCAATCTCGCCGATCTCTGGTCACACGAGGCAGGAGACGCCCTTGCCTCGCTGCTGAGCGAGGTGATCGACACGGACGGCCAGATGGAGGCCGACGGACCGCAATGGATCGACATCATGGCCGCCCTCGCGGCTGGCCATGCGGTGAAGCCACGGGCGCTCAGCCATCCCCGCCTCTTCATCTTCGGCACGCTCGAAGCCCGCCTGCAGAGCCTCGACACGCTGATCCTCGGCGGGTTGAACGAAGGTTCCTGGCCAGGGCAGAGCGCCAACAATCCCTTCATTCCGCGCATGATGAAGACGGAGATCGGGCTCGAGCCGCCGGAGCGGCGCATCGGCCAGCTGGCGCATGATTTCGAGATGGCCAACGGCACCCGCCACCTGATCTATTCGCGCGCGCTGCGCCAGGGTTCGACGCCGACAGTCGCCTCACGCTGGCTGCAGCGACTGCTGGCGCTCGGCGGAGAGGCGTTTGAAACGGCCTTAAGGGCACGCGGTGACCGCTTCCTGCAATGGGCCGGCCTGATCGATCGAGGGGAGGCCCAGGCGGCGGCGCAGCGGCCCTCGCCGAAACCGCCGCTGACGCTGCAGCCGAAATCCTATTCCTTCAGCGAGGTCGGACGGCTGCGCCGTGATCCCTACGCCATCTATGCCCGCCGCATCCTGCGGCTCGATCCGGTCGACACGTTCAACCGCGACCCGGGAGCGGCCGAACGCGGAACGCTCTATCACAAGATCATCGACCGGTTCATCCGCGAGGCGCATGTCGCCGGCACCCCGGAAGCGGCAGCGGCGATGGAGCGGATCCTCACCGAGCTTTTCGACATGGAAAAGCTGCCGCCGCATATCGATGCCGTGTGGCGCCCGCGCTTTCGCGAAGTGGCCCGCGCCTTCCTCGAATGGGAGGCCGGACGGCGTCCCGGCATACGCAGGACGCTGACGGAGGTGCGCGGCGGCGTGGAGCTGGAGGCGATCAATATCCGGCTCAACGGCGTGGCCGACCGGATCGATGTCACGGGACCGGACGCAGCGGATATCATCGACTACAAGACCGGCTACAACCCCTCACCGGCGCAGGCACGCGCGCTTCTCGATCCGCAGCTCGCGCTGGAGGCGGCGGCCTTGAGCGCCGGCGCCTTCCGCGATGCCGGCAGTCTTGCGCCGCAGGATCTGCTCTATGTTCGCCTGCGTCCGGGAAGCCGCTTCCAGGTCGATACGGTGAACAACGAAAACTCGGCCCGCAGCGACAAGGCGAAATCGGCGATGGACCTTGCCGGAGAATCGGTCGACCAGCTGATCAAGTTCGTCAGTTTGCTGCAGTCCGGCGAAAAGGGCTTTACCTCGCGGCTCATTCCGGCGCAGCAATTCGATTTCGGCGGCGACTACGATCATCTCGCCCGGGTCTCCGAATGGTCGACGGCCGAGACTGAGGAGGGCGGCGATGAGTGACGAGACTGCTCTTCCGAATGACGACGATCCCGGCGCCTGGATCGGCTGGACCACGATCCAGCAGGCGATCGCCTCAGACCCCGAGCGCTCCGCATGGGTTTCGGCCAATGCCGGTTCCGGCAAGACGCATGTCCTGACCCAGCGTGTCATTCGTCTGCTGCTTGCCGGCGCGCGGCCTTCCGCCATTCTCTGCCTGACCTATACCAAGGCCGCGGCCTCCGAAATGTCGAACCGCGTCTTCGAACGGCTGGCGGACTGGGTGGTGCTTGACGACGAAGATCTCAGCCAGCGGATCATGCAGATCGAAGGTACGGCTCCCGACCTGCTGAAACTCGCCGAGGCGCGCCGGTTGTTTGCGAAGGCGCTGGAAACGCCGGGCGGTCTGAAAATCCAGACGATTCACGCCTTTTGCGAAGCGCTGCTGCACCAATTCCCGCTGGAGGCCAACGTTGCCGGGCATTTTTCGGTCCTTGACGATCGCGCGGCGGCTGCACTGCTTTTTGATGCGCGCCGGGCGCTGCTGACGGCGACCGCGCCGGAGGAAGGCAGCGCCCTTGCCGCGGCATTCGCCTATGTGCTCAATCTCGGCGACGAATCCGGCCTGGAGAACCTGCTCACCGACATCGTCGCCAACCGGAACGCCATTCGCCGCTTCACGGCGGCGGCAGAACGACTGGGCGGCGTAGAGACGGTTCTGCGGGAAAGGCTCGGCCTTGCCGCGGGCGATACGGAAAGCCGGATCGCGGCGCAATACTGGCCGTTGCCGGAGCTTTCCGGCGGCATCCTGGAGCTTTATCTGTCGCTTGCCGACCAGAAAGGCGGGGCCAAGGCGCAGGAGGTTGCCTATGGCCTCAGGCTTGCCGGCCGGGAGCGCGATGGTGCGAGACGCGCAGAAATGCTGGAGAAAATCTTCCTGACGGCGAAGGGCGAGCCGAAATCGGATTCGCAGTTCCTCGTCAAGGCGATGCTTGCGGAAGCGCCGCAGTTGACGAGCGCCATCGCCGCCGCCCGCGCCCATGTCGCGGCAAGCCGCGACCGATTGAAGCTGATGCGAATGTTCGGTGCCACGCAGGCCGCGCTCGTGCTCGCCCGTCGGCTGAACCACGATTATGAAGAGCTGAAGAAGCAGCGCAGCCAACTCGATTTCGAAGACCTGATCACCCGGACCGCCGACCTGTTGACAAAAAGTGGCGTCGGTCCCTGGATCCATTACAAGCTCGACCGGGGTATCGATCATATCCTGGTCGACGAGGCGCAGGATACCAGCCCGATCCAATGGAGCGTCATTCAGTCGCTCGCCGCAGATTTCTTTTCCGGCGAGAGCGCCCGGCCGATCGTGCGCACGCTGTTTGCGGTCGGCGACGAGAAACAGTCGATCTATTCCTTCCAAGGAGCGCGGCCCGAGCGTTTTTCCGAAGAGAGCGACCGGACGCGGCGGCGGGTATCCGACAGTGGGCAGAGTTTTTCCTCTGTGCGGCTGCCGCTCTCGTTCCGCTCGACCGCCGACGTGCTCGAGGCCGTCGACCAGATCTTCAGGACATCGGACAATGCGCGGGGTCTCAGCGCGGTCGGGGAGCCGGTCGTGCACCGTTCCAGCCGCATCGGACATCCCGGCGCCGTCGATCTCTGGGAGATGGTCGCGCCGGAAGCGGTGGTGAAGGAAGAGGATTGGACGGCGCCCTTCGATGCGACGCCGGAAAGCGCGCCGGCCGCAATCCTCGCGCGGCGGATCGCTCATTCGATCGGCACGCTCGTCGGCGTTCAAACGATTGTCGATAAAGGCAAGGAGCGGCTGATCGAAGCCGGCGACATATTGGTGCTGGTGCGCAAGCGCGACGCCTTCGTCAATGCGTTGACACGCGCCCTGAAGCGCCGCGGCGACATTCCCGTCGCCGGTGCCGACAGATTGACGCTGACCAGCCATATCGCCGTACAGGATCTGCTGGCGCTCGGCCGTTTCCTGCTTCTGCCGCAAGACGACCTTTCGCTCGCTGCCGTGCTCAAGAGCCCGCTTTTCGATCTCTCCGAGGACGATGTCTTTGCAATCGCCGGCCTGCGGGGCGACAATGAGAGCGTCTGGAGCCATCTCAAGAGATTTGCGGCCGACGGCACCGAACGATTCCGTGCTGTCGTCGAAAGGCTGGAGCTGTTTCTTCGGCAGTCGAGGCGTCTGTCGGTCCATGATTTCTATGCGCGCGTGCTGGGCAGCTATGGCGGGCGGCGGCAATTCCTTGCCCGTCTCGGCACCGAGGTCAGTGATATCCTCGACGAATTCCTGACCTTCACCCTCGACCACGAGAGCTCCGGCCTTCCCGGGCTGCAATCCTTCATCTCAACGCTGGAGCTCGAAGCGCCCGAGGTGAAGCGGGAGCAGGACAAGGGGCGCAACGAGGTCAGGATCATGACCGTGCATGCCTCCAAGGGGCTTGAAGCGCCGATCGTCTTCCTCGTCGACGGCGGCTCCAAAGCCTTCACCCATACACATCTGCCGAAGCTTCGCCTGATCGAAACCGCCGCGGACGAGCCGCCGCTGCCGGCCTGGGTTCCCGTTTCCGACCTTGCAAACTCGCTGACGCAAAACGATGCCGCGCGCATCCAGATGCTGGCTGAAGAGGAGTATCGCCGGCTGCTTTACGTCGCAATGACGCGGGCCGCCGACCGGCTGATCGTCTGCGGCTATCGTGGCATACGCGCAAATAGCGACACCTGGCATATGATGATTTCCACCGCGCTGAGCGAAGGCCATCCCCATGTGGAGCCGGCCACCTTCTCCGGCCCCGACGGGGCATGGCCGGGCATCCGATGGCGCGTGCCGCAAGTGGAGCGGAGCTTCGAGCGTGTCGACCGCAACGAGGCGCGCGCGAGCCAGGAAGAATTGCCGGAAGGCCTGTTGCGTCCCTTGCCGCCGCAGGCTGAGCTGCCTCGGCCCCTCAGCCCTTCCGGCGCCGGGACGATCGTCGACGAAGACGAAGGCAGCTTGTTCGTTGCTTCGCCGTTGTTCGGCGAGCAGCAGCGCAGCGATCGTTCGCTGGAAAAGGGCCGGCTGATCCATCGCATGCTGCAGGCGCTTCCGGAAATTCCGCTTGGCGAACGGCCCGATGCCGCACGCCGATATGCCGAACGGGCGGCGCGATTCTGGCCGGAAGCCGAACGCCGCAGGCTGGTCGATTCGGTTCTGAAACTATTGGACGAAGCGGGCCTGCAGCCGGTTCTCGGGGTAGAGGCTCAGCCGGAAGTTTCGATTATGGGAACATTCACGCTCGAAGAGAGGCGTTATGCCGTCTCCGGCCGGATCGACCGACTCGCCGTGCTTGCCGATCGCGTCGTCATTCTCGACTACAAGACCAACCGGGTGCCGCCGGCGACCGAAGAGGCGATCCCCTTTGCGCACAAGGCCCAGTTGGCGATCTATCGCGAGATCCTGGCGCCGCTCTATCCCGGCAAACGCATCGACTGCATGCTCGTTTATACCGAGAATGCATCGCTCCATACGCTGAGCGAGACGACGCTCGGTTTGGCGCTTGCAGGACTGAAGACAAAGTGAAATACCGGACATTGAAAATTCGGCGCCGCACCATCACATGTGATTCAACACCTAATTCCGGTAAAGGAGCAGCCCATGGCTACCGTGAAAGTCGATATCAATAACTTCCAGTCGGAAGTCCTGGAATCCGCAGAACCCGTCGTCGTCGATTTCTGGGCTGAATGGTGCGGCCCGTGCAAGATGATCGCTCCAAGCCTCGAAGAGATCGCGGTCGAAATGGAAGGCAAGGTCAAGGTCGCCAAGCTGAATATCGACGAAAATCCGGAACTCGCCGCCCAGTTCGGCGTGCGCTCCATTCCGACTCTCGCAATCTTCAAGGGCGGCGAAGTCGCCGATATCTCGGTCGGCGCCAAACCGAAGACGGCGCTTTCGAACTGGATTTCCAACGCTGCCTGATTGATATCGTTTATTGTATCCCATGAAAAAGCCCGGCTTCGACCGGGCTTTTTTATTTCGCGCCTCTCATTTCGGGGGCGTGCCGTTATCCGAAAGCACATCGCCGACAAGATAGAGGGAGCCGCCGATGAGGATGCGCGGAGGCAGGGCCTGCGGATCGACAGTGGCCTTTATCGCTTCCAGCGCATCGGCGACCGTCGCCATCGGCTCGGCAACCAGACCTGCGTCATAGGCGGCATTCGACAATATTACCGGATCGATCATCGCGTCGCTGGCGCGGATCGGCACGCAGAACACCTTCTCGACCAAGCCGGTAAAGGCTTTGAAATAGCCGACCGGATCCTTGGTGTTGATCATGCCGATAACGAGGAAAAGCGGCCGCGGCTGGCGCTCCTCGAAATTGGCCATGGCTTCGGCGATCACTTCGCCGGCGCCGGGATTATGCCCGCCATCGACCCAGGTCTCGGCGCCGGCGGGCGCATGCGTCAGCAGCCGGCCCTCGCTCAGGCGCTGCAGCCGTCCCGGCCATTCCACTGAATTCATCGCCTTTTCCATCATCGTCTCGGTGACGGTGAAGCCAGCGGCCTTGACGGCACGGATGGCGGCGGCGGCATTGTCATATTGATGACGGCCGGGAAGGCGCGGCAGCGGCAGGTCGGCAAGGCCGTACTCGTCCTGATAGACGAGCCGGCCATATTCTTCATGCGCCATGAAATCCTGCCCGAAGACCGCGCTCGGGCAATGCAGCCGCTCGGCCGTCGACATCAGAACGTCCAAGGCCGCGTCATAGTCCTGATGGCCTATGACGACGGGCAATCCCGGCTTCATGATGCCGGCCTTTTCGGCGGCGATCAGCTCGACCCTGTCGCCGAGATAGGGCTGGTGATCCAGCGAGATCGGCATGATGACCGAAACGGCCGGATCGGAAATGACATTGGTGGCGTCGAAGCGGCCGCCGAGACCGACTTCGATAATCGCGGCATCGGCCGGATGTTCGGAAAACAGGATGAAGGTGACCGCCGTCAGAATTTCGAAGACAGTGATGTGCTGCCCGGCATTGGCATCGGCCACGCGGCGCAGAGCCTCGGCAAAGACGACGTCCTCCACGAGCTGGCCGCGTCCGCCCGCCACGCCGATGCGATAACGCTCGTGCCAATTGACGAGATGAGGCGAGGTGTGGACGTGAGCGCTGTAACCGCCGGCTTCGAGCAGGGCGCGGCAGAAGGCTGTTACCGACCCTTTGCCGTTGGTGCCGGCGACATGGATGACCGGCGGCAATTTCCGGTGCGGATTGCCGAGCACATCGAGAAGACGGGTGATGCGATCGAGGGACAGATCAAACCCCTTGGGATGCAATCCCATGAGTTTTTCAATCTCTTGCGCTGCCTCACTCACCGCTGTTTGGCCTCTGGGTATCAATTCGGCACCCCGCCTGCTTGTCGGTTATCAGGCGCTCGCCGCCAGAGCGATGGCGCCGCCACTCATGTCGTTCGCTGCCGAGACGGGCTTCTTCGTCAGGATCTTCAGAAGGCGTGCCAGCGTTTCCGGGATGTCGTGACGCTTGACGACCATGTCGACCATACCATGTTCCAGAAGATATTCGGAGGTCTGGAAGCCTTCCGGCAGCTTTTCACGCAGCGTCTGTTCGATCACACGCTTGCCGGCGAAGCCGATTTCGGCGCCGGGCTCGGCAAGATGGATGTCGCCGAGCATGGCATAGGAGGCCGTGACGCCACCGGTCGTCGGATTGGTCAAAACAACGACATAGGGCTGACCGGATTCTTTCAGCAGGTCGACGGCCACCGTCGTGCGCGGCAGCTGCATCAGCGAGAGAATGCCTTCCTGCATGCGCGCGCCGCCGGAAGCTGGGAACATGACCAGCGGGCACTTTTCTGAGGTCGCGCGTTCGAAAGCCTTGACGATCGCCTCGCCGGCGGCGATGCCGAGCGAACCGCCAATGAAGTTGAACTCGTGCACGACGGCAACAAGCTTCAGACCTTGGACCTTTCCGAGGCCGGCGAGGATCGTATCCTCCTGTTCGGTCTTCAGGCGGCTATCGCGGAGACGATCGCTATATTTCTTCGAATCGCGGAACTTCAGCGGGTCCTGGGCAACCTTCGGCTGCGGCAGTGATTCGTATTCGCCATTATCGAAAAGATCGGCAAGGCGCGCCTTGGCCGGCATCTTCATGTGATAACCGGATGCGGGAATGACCCATTTGTTGGATTCCAGATCCTTGTGGAAGACCATTTCGCCCGTTTCCGGGCACTTGATCCAAAGATTCTCCGGAACTTCGCGGCGGCCCAGCATGGAATTGATCCGCGGGCGAACGTAGTTGGTGATCCAGTTCAACTCGAAATCTCCTAACTGATTGGTGCCAATGTGGGCAAACTATTCGGCAGCAACAAGGCGCGCCGAACGCGTTCCCGAGGAAAGGCCGCGCACCAGTGTTGCGACCGCCTGAACCGTATCCGCGGTCGCCTTTCCGTCTTTCGTCAAGCTCGTCGCGACCTGATTGACGATGGCGGTGCCGACAACGACGCCATCGGCTGAGCCGCCGATGACCTTCGCATGTTCCGCCGTCTTGACGCCAAAGCCGACACAGACCGGCAGTTCCGTATGTTGCTTGATGCGCTGGACGGCGCCCGAAACCAGCGACGGGTCGGGCAGTGCCGAGCCGGTAATGCCGTTCATCGAGACGTAATAGACAAAGCCGGAGGTGTTTTTCAATACGGCCGGCAGGCGCTTCTCGTCGGTGGTCGGCGTCGCCAGGCGGATGAAGTTGATGCCCTTGCGGATGGCCGGAATGCAGAGTTCGTCATCCATCTCGGGCGGCAGGTCGACGACGATCAGGCCGTCGATACCGGCGGCCAGCGCATCGTCCAGGAACGTCTCGACGCCGTATATGTAGATCGGATTGTAATAGCCCATCATCACGATCGGCGTCGCGTCATTGGTCTTGCGGAAGTCAGCTGCCAGCTGCAGCGTCTTCTTCAGCGTCTGGCCGCCTTTGAGCGCCCGCTGGCCGGCCAGCTGGATCGCCGGGCCGTCAGCCATCGGATCGGAGAAAGGCATGCCGAGCTCGATGATGTCGGAACCCGCTTCCGGCAGTGCCTTCATGATGCCGAGAGAGGTGTCGTAGTCAGGATCGCCGCCCATGAAATAGGTCACAAGCGCCGGACGGCCCTCGGCCTTCAGCTCGGCAAAGCGTTTGTCCATGCGTGCGGTCATGTCTTACAGTCCCATTCCCAGAATCTTGCCGACGGTGAAGATATCCTTGTCGCCGCGGCCGGAGAGATTCATCAGGATGATCTCGTCCTTGCCCATCTTCGGTGCACGCTTGATGACTTCGGCAATCGCGTGCGAGGGCTCGAGCGCGGGGATAATGCCTTCGAGGCGGGTCAGGGTCTGGAAGGCCTCGAGCGCCTCGTGGTCCATGATCGGCACGTAATCGACGCGGCCGGTATCGTTCAGCCAGGAATGTTCGGGGCCGATGCCGGGATAATCGAGACCGGCCGAAATCGAGTGGCCTTCCTTGATCTGGCCATCGCCATCCTGCAGCAGATAGGTGCGGTTGCCATGAAGAACGCCCGGTGTACCCGCGGTGATCGAAGCGCAATGCTCTTCGCCTTGCAGGCCCTTGCCGCCGGCTTCGACGCCGACGATCTTCACTGAGGGATCGTCGAGGAATGGATGGAAGATGCCGATCGCATTCGAGCCGCCGCCGACGGCAGCGACGACAAGGTCCGGCAGACGGCCTTCGGCCGCCAGCATCTGCTCTTTCGCTTCGGAGCCGATCACCGACTGGAAATCGCGGACCATCTCCGGATAGGGATGCGGGCCGGCAGCCGTGCCGATCAGGTAATAGGTATCCTCGACATTGGTGACCCAGTCGCGGAGCGCCTCGTTCATGGCGTCCTTCAGCGTGCCGCTGCCGGCCGTCACCGGCTTCACTTCCGCGCCGAGCAGCTTCATGCGGAATACGTTCGGCGCCTGGCGCTCGACGTCGGTGGCGCCCATATAGACGACGCAGGGAAGGCCGAACCGGGCGGCAACGGTTGCCGAGGCGACGCCATGCTGGCCGGCCCCGGTCTCGGCGATGATCCGCGTCTTGCCCATGCGCTTGGCAAGCAGGATCTGGCCGATGCAGTTGTTGATCTTGTGCGAACCGGTGTGGTTCAGCTCCTCGCGCTTGAAATAGATTTTCGCGCCGCCGAGTTCGGCCGTCAGCCGTTCGGCGAAATAGAGCGGGCTCGGCCGTCCGATATAGTGGGCACCAAGATGCTTCAGTTCCGACTGGAACGCCTGATCGTTCTTCGCCTTGTTCCACTCATCCTGCAGGTCGAGGATCAAGGGCATCAACGTTTCGGCGACGAAACGACCGCCATAAATGCCGAAGCGGCCATCTTCATCGGGCCCGGAACGGAAGGAATTCGGTTTAGGCGTTTCGTTCACTCTCAACTCCCTGAGGCCATGACAGGCGCATCGGCCTTTTCGACCGAATCGAAAAATTCATCGATCATCGCGACGCTCTTCACGCCGGGCGCGCTTTCGACGCCCGAGGAGACGTCGATACCACGTGCCTTGGTGTTCGCCAGCGCATCCGCGACATTGTCCTTGTTCAGCCCGCCGGAAAGCATGTAGTCGATGCTGCCGTCGAGCCAGCTCAAGAGGCTCCAATCGAAGGAAATCCCATTGCCGCCAGGCAGTTCCGAACCCTTCGGCGCTTTCGCATCGAAGAGGAAACGGTCGGCGATGCCGATATAGGCCTCGACGCGCTTCAGGTCGTCTGCGGTGCGCACCGAAAAGACCTTCATGACAGGCAGGTCATAGAGCGCCTTGATGGTCAACACATGTTCGGGGCTCTCGTTGCCGTGGAGCTGGAGAATATCAGGCTTCAGCAGCGATACGATCTCGTCCAGATCGTCATTTGTGGGATCAACCAAGACAGCGACGATCTTCGCCCTGCCACGCGCGGGTTCGGCAAGTTTTGCCGCGACATCGGGCTCGACGTAACGCGGGCTCTTTTCGAAGAAGATAAAACCGATATGGGTCGCGCCGCGCTCCAGCGCACGATCGATCGCTTCGGGCGTCTTCAAGCCGCAGATCTTGATATCCGGTTTCATGGCAGCGAAGTGACACGAAATGCGGCAAGAGTCGAGCCAATTTGCGTGGAATGCTGTATTTAGAGAAGGCTCAACTAATCGAAATCAATGGCGTGCAGCTGGCTGCCGTGCCGCTTCAGCCAGGATTTCGCTTCCTCCATGCCGGGGCAAAGCTTCTTGCAAAGCGCCCAAAAGCGGGGACCGTGGTTCATCTCCTTGAGATGGGCGACTTCATGGGCGGCGAGATAATCGATCACCGCAGGCGGTGCCATGACGATGCGCCAGGAAAAACTCAAGTTTCCTTCCGACGAGCAGGAGCCCCAGCGGCTGCGGGTATCCTTCATCGAGATCGACCGGATCGGCGCCCGGATCGTTGCCGCATGCATCGCCGCCAGTCGTTCGAGATCGGCACGCGCCTCCTTCTTGAGGAAGGCCGCGATGCGCCGTCCGACATGCTCGGGCATGCCGCTGACACGCAGCACCGGGCTGCCTTCCACGGAGACTACCTCCGTCAAGCCGCGCAAGCTACCTGTGTGCTCGATACGATGGGAAACACCGCGCAGGAGGATCTTGCCGCCGTCGCGTAAGCCCGAATCGGTCGAAAATTTGGCAAGCTTCGTGAGCAGCCATCCCTGGTGCCGATCGAGGAAGGCATTGACCTCGCGCGTCGCAAGGCCTCGCGGCACCGTCATCTTCAAGGCCCGCCCGCCCGGTTCGATACGCAACGTGATGCGCGTTGCCTGATCATGCTGCTTGATGGTCAGAGGCATGAGCCGACCGGCGACATCGAGGGTCCGCGTCTCGGGCGGAGCCGGCTTGCGCGCCTTTGGCCGTGTCTTCAGAAGCGGAAACATGGATGTTTTCTATACGATTCGCCGGCGAATCTAAACGATTTGCCGGGTGGGCGGACATGGAAAAACCGGCATCGCGAGATGCCGGTCATCATTTGATCGCCTAAAGCGCGTCGCGATCTTTCAGATTCGCTCCTTGCGCTTCAGGTCTTTGTTTACGCATGTCGTTGCCGCAAAACCGCTTCACACTTTTGCGCGTCATGCTTTAAGCCTTCATGGCGTCTGGAACTCCGCGACCGGGCCGTTGTCGTCACGCTTTGCATTCTTGCGGTCACGCATGAAGCGGTCGAACTCTTCCTGGTCCTTGGCGCGGCGGAGTTCACGCAGATAGTCGTCGAATTCCTGGCGCATTTCGTCCAGCTTGCGGCGCTCTTCCTCGATCCGGTCAAGCTCGGCCTTGCGCCAGTCGTCGAAGGCGACGTTGCCAGTCGAAAAATGCGGACGGTGACGGCCATGCGAACGGCGGCAGGAGGCAAAAAAACCATCGGTCGCCTGGTTTACGTCGCGCTTGAAGCCGCGCAGACGATCGCCGAACATGATATAGGCAAGCATGGCCAGACCAAGAGGCCAGAAAACCATGAAGCCGAGAATCATCAGGGCAATGGTAGCCGGAGTCCAATCCGGTCGAAGCAATGCTGACTGGTTCATCGTGCGGTATCCTCGCTTTCCGCGCCCGGCAAGATGCCGAACGCTGGAAATCGATGTGGTTACCGCAATCGGCGCCTTCAAGACGATTGCCGGCGAAATCGGACAAGCCCTTGAATTGGCGTCGCTAATTCAGCTATCCCTGAATTAAGCCGTCCGACCGCCCTTGATGACGCGCTGCACCGGGCGTTTTACGGCGGAGCGGGAATGCTGGCGGACGAAATCGATGATGCGCGGCGCGATCTCGCGGCGGAAGCGCGAACCGTTGAAAACCCCGTAATGGCCGACATCCGGCTGCAGATAATGCATGCGCATATCCTCGGGAATATTTACGCAGATGGTCTGCGCCGCCTTAGTCTGGCCAACGCCTGAGATGTCGTCATTCTCGCCCTCGACGGTCAGGAGCGCCACTTTGTGGATCGCGGCCGGGTCAACACGTTTGCCGCGATGCATCAACTCGCCCTTGGGCAGGGAATGTTTTATGAAGACCTCTTCCACCGTCTGCAGGTAGAACTCGGCCGTCAGATCCATGACGGCGAGATATTCGTCGTAGAAGTCGCGATGCTTTTCCGGCTCGCCGTCATTCTTCACAAGGTGCATGAAGAATTCCTTGTGAGCGACGAGGTGCCGGTCGAGGTTCATGGACATGAAGCCCGACAGTTGCAGGAAGCCGGGATAGACGGGCCGCATGAAGCCCGGCTGCGGCCAGGGCACGTTCATGATGACATTGTCGGAAAACCACTGCAACGACCGCTCCTGGGCGAGCTTGTTGACCGCCGTCGGGTTGATGCGCGTGTCGATCGGGCCGCCCATCAGCGTCATCGAGGACGGCGACAGAGGATCCTTGGCTTCCTCCATTACCGCGGCTGCGACCAGCACCGGGACGGAGGGCTGACAGACGGCAATCACATGCGTATCGTGACCGAGGAAATGCAGCATCTCGATGATATAGTCGACATAGTCGTCGAAATCGAAGGTGCCTTCGGCCATCGGCACCATGCGGGCGTCGATCCAGTCTGTGATGTAGACATCGGCGCTCGGCAGCAATGCCTCGACCGTGCCGCGCAGCAGCGTTGCATAGTGGCCGGACATCGGCGCGACGATCAGGACGCGCGGGTCGCTAGCGCGACTAGGCGGTACATTTCGCGAAAAATGCAGGAGATTGCAGAAGGAACGCGACCAGACAATCTCTTCGCGGACGGAAACCGTCTGATCGCCTATCACCGTCTGTTTCAATCCGAATTCGGGCTTTCCGTAGCGGCGTGTCGTGCGCTCGAACATTTCGAGGCTTGCTGCGATCGTGCGGCCTAACGGCGTCTGGGCGAACGGGTTGAGCGGATTGGCATAGGCAAATCGCATGATGTCAGCCGCGGCGCGAAACGGCGCCATGGCGGCATGATTCAATTCATAAAGCTGGTAGAACATAGAAGGCGCTGCCTTTCTTTATCGAAAAGATGACGTCGATTGAGAGACATCGACTCTTTTCGCACGCTGGCACGTAACGCAGACTAACAGGTTTTTGTTGCACAGCAACATGGACGTCCCAGACCTGCACAGGAAATGCCAGAGAGTTGATCCCTGGCATCACCATAGAACCGAAAAGCTTAAGGTTCAGCGCAAGTAGTGTCGTTAACGATCGGCGACGAAGCTCTGCTTCTGGCTGCCGAGACCTTCGATGCCGAGCTCGACGACATCGCCATCCCTGAGGAAGCGCGGCGGCTTCATGCCCATGCCGACGCCGGGTGGCGTTCCCGTCGAGATGACATCGCCAGGATGCAGCGACATGAACTGGCTCAGATAGGAAACGATGTGAGCGACGCCATAGACCATGGTCTTCGAGGAACCATTCTGCATCGTCTGGCCGTTGACCTTCAGCCACATGCCGAGGTTCTGCGGATCGGCGATCTCATCCTTGGTGACCAGCCAGGGGCCGATCGGCCCGAACGTGTCGCAGGATTTACCCTTGGTCCACTGGCCGGCGCGTTCCGTCTGGAAAGCGCGTTCGGAAACGTCATGCGACACGCAGTAACCAGCGACATAGTCGAGCGCGTCGGCTTCGCTGACATATTTCGCCGTCTTGCCGATGACGACGCCGAGTTCGACTTCCCAGTCGGTTTTTTCCGAGCCGCGCGGGATGAGCACGGTGTCATTCGGACCAACGATCGCCGAAGTCGCCTTCATGAAGATGACCGGCTCGGGCGGCACGGTGGCGCCGGTTTCGGCGGCATGGTCGGAGAAATTGAGGCCGATGCAGATGAATTTGCCCGTGCCGGCAACGCAGGCGCCGATACGGCCTTGAGCAAGTTCCGGAAGGCCCTTCGGGTCGATCGCCGCTATCCGTGCAAGACCGGCCGGCGAGATTGCCTCGCCGCCAATGTCGGCGACATGCGCCGAGAGATCGCGGATCTTGCCATCGGCATCGAGAAGCGCCGGTTTTTCACGACCTGCTTCGCCAACACGCATCAGCTTCATGGAATGCCTCCTCATCGAAAACGGATTTGCAGCCACCTATGAACGAATTATTCATCGGTGTCATTACGGCTTTGACCAGAAGCGGTACGGCGCTCCTAGAAAAATTCGGAAAGATCCGGATTGGCGGGTCGTCGCCGGCTTCAAGCCAGCTGTTCATTACCTCAGTCCCGTGGGTAAGTCGCTCTTATGGAGACAGTCCGTCCACCCAGCTGCGACGATACTACCCTTGCCAAGCCGGTGAAGCAGGAAATATGACTTGGCCGCTTTCCAAGATGAGATGGAGTTCGCAATGCACCTCTCCAAGGCCGTCGTACGCACCGAACATGCGAGCCGCTACCTGCAGCAGCTCTGCAAACACTGGAGCCACAAGTTCAGCGTCGATTTCGATCCGCATAAGGGACGGGTGCCGTTCAGCGAGAGCGCCGAGGTGACATTCACCGCCGACCACGCGGCGCTGACGATGACGCTTTCCGTCGTCGATCCTGCGCAGCAGGCAAGGATGCAGGGCGTCATCGACGATCATCTGAAGCGCTTCGCCTTCCGCGAGGAACTCGACATCGTCTGGACTGACTAGCCCGAACCTTCTGCCGCAACCTGGAACAAGCATGACAAACAGCAATAGCCGCGAATCCGACTATTCGATCGATCCGATATTCCTTGACCGCTGGTCGCCTCGTGCCTTTACCGGCGAGATCATCGAGGAAGCACAGCTGCTCGGCCTGCTCGACGCCGCCCATTGGGCGCCGTCTTCGTCCAACCAGCAGCCTTGGCGTTTCATCTACGCCCTCAAGGGTTCGCAGCATTGGGAGAAGTTCGTCGCGCTGCTCGTCGATGCCAATCAGGAATGGGCGAAGAACGCATCGGCGTTGATCTTCGTCGTTTCGCGCGCCTTCACCGGCGCCGCCGGTTCCGGTGAGGAAAAGCCGAGCTACACCCATTCCTTCGATGCCGGTGCGGCCTGGGGGTACCTGGCGCTCCAGGCGCGCCTCTCCGGTTTCTATGCCCATGGCATGGGCGGCATCAAACATGAGGAGATCAGGAAGTCGTTCGATATTCCGGCGGGCTATCGGGTCGAAGCCGGCATTGCCGTCGGCCGCCTGGCCGACAAGAGCGTTCTATCCGAACGCAACCAGGCGCGTGAGGTCCCGAGCCAGCGCAAGCCGCTCTCCGAGCTCGCCTTCAACGGCCGTTTCGTCGCAAACTGAGGAAACCAGATAAAAGAAAGCCCCGCCGTTCGAGGAACGGCGGGGCTTTTTTGTTGAAGAAATCTCGGTCAGATATCGAGATTGGCGACGCTGAGCGCGTTGTCCTGGATGAATTCACGCCGTGGCTCGACTTCGTCACCCATTAGGCGGGCGAAGAGGCCATCCGCGTCGGTGGCGTCGGCGACCTTGACCTGCAGCAGCGAACGGACATTGGGGTCGAGCGTCGTTTCCCAAAGCTGTTCGGCGTTCATCTCGCCAAGGCCCTTGTAGCGCTGCATGCTGAGACCCTTGCGGCCGCTGGCGAAGATCGCGTCGAGCAGGGCGCGCGGTCCGGAAATCTCGATGTCGCCTTCGCGTCGATGCAGCGACGGCGGCGTCTGGTAGATTTCCTTGAGGCGCGCGGTCAGCTGATCGATGTGGCGGGCGTCGGAGGAGCCGATCAGCGCCATGTCGAGCACGACCACTTCCTTGACGCCGCGGACCATGCGCTCGAGGCGCAGGCCGCCGTCGCTCGTCAGGTCGCCCTCCCAGCCGCGTTCGGTCTCCTCGGCAATGATGTCGAGACGGCTTGCGACCTCGCTCGCCAATGCCTGCGCTCTTGCCCGATCGCTGACGAGCTCGGCATTGAGGGCGCCGGCGATCGCCGCCTGTTCGATGACGGCGCGATTGTAGCGCGAATGGAGATTGTCGAGCAAAGCGCGCATGCGCATCGCATCGAGGATGACCTCACGCAGATCCTGACCGGTGCGAACCTCGCCGCTGCCGAGCCTCAAGGATGCATCCTCCAGGCCCTGGGCGATGAGATATTCCTCAAGCGCCTTTTCGTCCTTCAGATACTGCACCGACTTGCCGCGCGCCACCTTATAGAGCGGTGGCTGGGCGATGTAGAGATGGCCGCGCTCGATCAGTTCCGGCATCTGGCGGAAGAAGAAGGTGAGCAGCAGGGTGCGGATATGGGCACCGTCGACATCGGCATCCGTCATGATGATGATCTTGTGATAACGCAGCTTCTCGGCGTTGAACTCATCCTTGCCGATGCCGGTGCCGAGCGCGGTGATCAGGGTGCCGATTTCCTGGCTGGAGAGCATCTTGTCGAAACGGGCGCGCTCGACGTTCAGGATCTTGCCGCGCAGCGGCAGGATCGCCTGGTTCTCGCGCGACCGGCCCTGCTTGGCCGAGCCGCCGGCGGAATCGCCCTCGACGAGAAATACTTCGGATTTGGCCGGATCGCGTTCGGAGCAGTCGGCCAGCTTGCCGGGCAGCGAAGCGATATCGAGAGCGCCCTTGCGGCGGGTCAATTCACGTGCCTTGCGGGCCGCTTCGCGCGCCGCCGCCGCCTCGACGACCTTGCCGACGAGGATCTTGGCTTCGCTCGGATGCTCTTCGAACCAGGTGCTCAGCGCCTCGTTGACGAGGCTTTCGACGACCGGGCGGACCTCCGAGGAAACGAGCTTGTCCTTGGTCTGCGAGGAGAATTTCGGATCCGGAACCTTGACCGACAGCACCGCCGTCAGCCCCTCGCGGCAATCCTCGCCCTGCAGCGTCACCTTTTCCTTCTTGGTGATGCCTGAGTTATCGGCATAGGAAACGACCTGGCGCGTCAAGGCGGCGCGGAAGCCTGCCATATGGGTGCCGCCATCGCGTTGGGGAATGTTGTTGGTGAAGCAGAGCACGTTCTCGTGATAACTGTCGTTCCACCACATCGCCACTTCGACGGTGATGCCGTCCTTCTCGCCGCGGATGGCGACAGGCTTGTCGACGAGCGGCTTCTTGGCGCGGTCGAGATAGGCGACGAAGGCTTCGAGGCCGCCGTCATAGCGCATCTCTTCCTGTTTGATATCGGAGTGGCGCTTGTCGCTCAAAAGGATGCGCACGCCCGAATTCAGGAAGGCGAGTTCGCGCAGGCGATGCTCCAGCGTGCCGTAGTCGAACTCGGTCATGGTGAAGGTTTCGCTGCTCGGCATGAAGCTGACTTCCGTGCCGGTCGTATCAGGCGCATCCCCCGTCACCTTCAGCGGCGCGTCGGCGACGCCATGGGTGAAGCTCATTTCATGGATCTTGCCGTGGCGGCGGATCTTCAGCTTCAGCCAGACCGAAAGCGCGTTGACGACGGAAACGCCGACGCCGTGCAGACCGCCCGAGACCTTGTACGAATTCTGATCGAATTTACCGCCGGCATGAAGCTGCGTCATGATGACTTCGGCTGCCGATACGCCTTCGCCGGTATGAATATCCGTCGGGATGCCGCGACCGTTGTCAGTGACCGTCACCGAACCATCCGGATTGAGAGTGACGGTGACGATGTCGGCATGACCGGCAAGGGCTTCGTCGATAGCGTTATCGACGACCTCATAGACCATGTGGTGGAGGCCGGAGCCATCGTCAGTATCGCCGATATACATGCCGGGGCGCTTGCGCACGGCGTCGAGGCCCTTCAGGACCTTGATGGAATCTGCGCCATATTCGGTGCTTACGCCGTTTTCCGTCGCGGATGTATCGCTCATTCTGTCGAGATTTTCCCTGTTGTCGTAAAGCGGCGGCGGGCCTTGCGAATCACCGGCTTTCTTTACTCTCGTATATAGGTTTTTTGAGCCCGGTTCCCAATGGCAAGTCCCCTGGACAAGCCATAAAACAGGGGATTATGACGCTTTTCCGTCACCTTTGCCGCCATTTTCGAGAAGAGCCGATAACCGGGCGATCTCAGCGCTGTCAAGGTCGCGGATCCGCCGGGCCAGCCGGTTGGCGAAATCGGTGTATTCCGGCGCCAGGCCCGACGTGTCGATGACGACGCGCGGGTCGGAAGAACGGGCAAGCAGGAACAGTTCCTCGGCCTCGTCCCAGATGATGTTGAAATAGCCGGCGATGCGTTGCAACAGGTCGAATGTCGGAAGACCCCGTTTTCCGTGTTCGAGCGCTGAGAGATAGGCGGGAGAGACGTTCAGCGCCTGCGCCATCTCCTTCTGCGAGACGCCCTTGCGCGCCCTCAGCCTGCGAACCGCCTCTCCGAAGGGGGTCATGCCTTTTCCCCATGCCGCCGCGACAGGCGGATATAGAGCGCGCCCTCGCCGCCATGATGCTGTGCGGCAGACTCATAGGAGGAGATAAGGTAGCGGAATTCGGGCTTCGAGAACCACAGGGGAACGGCCCGCTTCAGCGCACCGTCGCTGCCGAGCGAGCTGCCCTTGCCGGTGATGACAAGCACATGGCGCATGCCGCGCTCATGGGCACGGATCAAAAAATCGAGAAGGATGACATGGGCCTCGCTCTGCACCAGCCCATGCAGGTCGATGCGCGCCTCGAGCGCGAGCCGGCCCTTGGCAATCTTACGCTTGACCGGCCTTTCGAGCGGATGATGCACTCCTGCCGGCCGTTTCGACGCCGAAGGGGCTGCTGGCTGTTCCGGCGTGGACGAGGCAGGCATCTGTTTTTCGGCATTCTGCCGTTCGGCTGCTGCTTCAGTTTCGGCAAGAAAAGCATCAAGCTCGGTCAACTCATTGGTCTTGCCGGGCATTGGCCGCGTGCTGCGGGCAACCTTGCCCCAGAGGATCCTCTCATCGGCGCTGAGCTTGCGATCCCTGGCCATCAGTCGAAACGTCCGGCGGCGGCTTTGGGGATGAGGATGACGAAATCGGCGTCGTTGCGGACGGTGCCGGCGCGCTCTCCGGCCAAGTCCCCAGAGCCGGTGAAGATATCTCCGCGGGCCGGCCCGACGATCGCCGAACCGGTATCGAGCGCAAGCATCAGCCGGCGGAAGGGTCCGCCGTGATCAAGATGGGTGAGGCTGTCGGCGCGGATGAAAAAGGGAAAGCCGAAGGTATGGATCATCCGATCGACGGCCAGCGAGCGGCCGGCGATGAGCGGCACCTTGGCGGCGGCGATTGGGCCGGCCTGAGGATCGACAACCGGAGCCTCCCGGAAGAAAATATAGGAGCGGTTGTGCCATAGCACCTCGTCCACCCGCTCGGGATTGCGGCCGAGCCAGGCGCGGATCGACTGCATGGAGATCTCGTCGCGGTCGATCTGCCCGCGATCGATCAAGAGCTTGCCGATCGCCGAAAAAGGGTGGCCGGCCTTTGCCGCATAGGTGATGCGGCCGATACGGCCGTCGTTATAACGCAGGCGGGCGGCACCCTGCACATGGACGAAAAAGACATCGATCTTCGATTTCGCCCAGGCGATTTCGAGGCCGCGGCCTTCGAGAAAACCCTGATCGATCTCGCGGCGGTCCGGATAGGCGCTGATGCGGCCGTCATCACGAAGACGGCCGAAAACATAGGATCCATCCAGTTCGTCGGGGCGATTGCCGTCATCAAGATCGATCAGATTATCCGGGCGGCGGTAGAAGGGAAACCGGAACAATCCGTCCGGCTTCTCCGACACTTCGATCTCCGGCTCGTAGAAGGCGGTGACGAAGCCGGGATTGCCATCCTTGCGCCGGATCAGAAAGGGCCGACAATGTCTTTCGAAAAAGCCGCGCGCCGATGCCGGCGACGACGGCTTGAAATCTTCGGCGGCGGCCAGAAGCGGAAGCAGATCTTCCGAACTCAGGCCGAGCGATCCGGTGCGGTAGGGTTTGACATCGGTGATCTGCCGATGGCAGCTCCGCATGCCTTCAAAAAGGCTGGAAGGATCATCATCCTCCCAGCCTTTTAAACGATCGAAGCTGATAGCTTGCAGGACGAAGTCCGATGCGTGGTCACTCATGTTCCGATTCGGTCGCCACAAGTTTCCAGTTCGGATCGCGTGAACGGGTGTCGCGGGCGAAGGTCCAGAGGTCGTTGACCTCGGCGACGTTTTCGGCGTCGCCATCAATCAGCACGTCCGCCTTGTCATAAGTGGCCGATATCAGCTGGCTGACGATGCGC
This sequence comes from Rhizobium aethiopicum, assembly GCF_900094625.1. GTDB lineage: Bacteria > Pseudomonadota > Alphaproteobacteria > Rhizobiales > Rhizobiaceae > Rhizobium > Rhizobium aethiopicum. The sequence continues at coordinate 55,729 of NZ_FMAJ01000018.1, forward strand.
ACGGTAATCTGCGCTTCGCTGCCCTTCGTCTCCGCATGGGTAATTTCGGCCTTGTCGATGCCGACGAAGGTGGACTTCACCTTCTCGCCGCGAGCTTCACGCTCGCCGATCGCCGCATCGAAGCCGTCATACACTTCGCGGGACAGCAGGTTCTTCAGCGTCTTCCGGTCGCCGTCGGCATAGGCCATGACGATCATCTCGTAGGCCATGCGGGCCCCGTTCAGAAACTCTTTCGGGCTGAAGGAGGGATCGGCCTTGTTCAGGGCGCGCAGCGATTCATTGAGCGGTGTACCCGGCGCGGCCACGGCATCGATGGCGGCGAAGCGATCCTCGTCTTCGGCCGTCGCATCACGACGCGGCAGCGTCACGACCTTGCCGGCATCGGCGGCTTCGGCCGGAGCCGCATCGCGCGGCGTATATAGATCGCGCGGTGGCTTCTCATTTCCCGTGCGGCGGCCGAGCACGGAGCGAAGCTGAAAGAAAATCAGCACCGCCGCCACCAGGAAGAATAATGTGATGAAGTCGTTCGAACTCATATCGTATCGCAGCCGCCGTTAACATCTCTGATTTGTACTCCCATATAGTCCGCCTATACAGATGATTCAAATGATGGCTGGCATCTTCGCCGGCGCCAAGAGGAGACCGGCAAGGGCCGGGACATGACGACCATGCGTTTTTCAATCCTGCCGGCTTTCATTCTGTTGCTGCCGCTCGGCGAAATTGCCGGCTTCGTCGTCGTCGGCCGGGCGATCGGCCTGGCGCTGACGCTTGCACTCGTGCTGGCGAGCTTCCTTGTCGGCGTGGTCCTGCTGCGCCGGCAGGGGATCGGAATCCTGCGCCGCATGTCGAGCGAAGGACGGAACGGCATGATGCCTGGGCGCGATCTGCTGAAGCCGGCGATGACGGTCATCGCCGCACTGCTGCTGATCATTCCCGGTTTCCTCACGGATATCATCGCAATCCTTATCCTCATTCCGCCGGTGCGCGATTTCGTCTGGCGGTCGATCGCCAAACGCTTCGTCGTCGTCAACGCCAAGGGCGGCTTTTCCGCTGGCCCGAAACCCGATTTCCGCGATCGGAATCCGAATTCGAAGGTGGTCGATCTCGACGAGGAGGACTATCATAGGGAGCCGGATCGCAACTCGCCATGGTCTGGAAAACATCTCGGTGATTGAGGCCGTGCCGGCGATCGGGCGCGCCTTGCGCCCAGGGTTGTAAGCCCCTCCCCGAAATGTTAGATGGCGGCACCATTCCCATGCCCTTCGAGGAAAAGCCAATGGCAGACGATAACAACAGCAACGGTGCGACGAACCCCACCCTTTCGATCCTTGCGCAATATACCAAGGACCTCTCCTTCGAAAATCCGGGTGCGCCGCGTTCGCTGCAGGCCCGCGACAAGGCGCCGACGATCAACATCAATGTGAACGTCAACGCCAATCCGCTCTCCGACACGGATTTCGATGTCGTGCTGTCTCTGAATGCCGAAGCAAAGGATGGCGACAAGACGGTGTTCCACACCGAACTCGTCTATGGCGGTGTCTTCCGCGTTGCCGGCTTCCCGCAGGAGCACATGCTGCCGGTTCTCTTCATCGAGTGCCCGCGCATGCTCTTCCCCTTCGCGCGCCAGATCATCGCCGACGTCACCCGCAATGGCGGCTTTCCGCCGCTGATGATCGACCCGATCGACTTCACCCAGATGTTCGCCCAGCGTGTTGCCGAAGAACAGGCTCGCGCCAAGGTGCAGGCCGTTCCGAACTGATCGAAGTTTCTTGATTCTGACATACGGATGCCCGGGCCGGTCCCGGGCATTTTCAATTCAGGGCACCGTATTTCGCCCAGATGCCCTTTTCACCAAGCTTGGCGACCAGCGCCTCGTGCGCCTGGACTTCGGACGGGCTGAGGCGCGGGGCGAGCGGGCGGGGCCGTTCGAGCGCCGCGGCAATCACCGCATCGTCTTCCATCGCCATGTCGCCGCCGGCCGTCTGGCCGGAATGACCTGAGATGCTAAGGCCGAATGCTGCCTGTCTGCCGCCGATCATCTCGATATAGACTTCGGCCAATAGCTCGGAGTCGAGCAGCGCGCCGTGTTTGGCACGATGTGAATTGTCGATGCCGTAACGCCGGCATAGGGCGTCGAGCGAATTTGGTCCCATCGGATGTTTGCGTCGCGCCATCGACAGCGTGTCGATGACCTTGTCCGGCAGGATCGGGGGCAAGCCGATGCGCGCGAATTCGGCGTTGATAAAGCCCATATCGAAAGTCGCGTTATGGGCGATCCACTTCCCGTCGCCGAAGAAGGCAAGGATTTCGTCGGCGACCTCAGCGAAAGGTTTTTTGTCCTTCAGGAATTCATCGGTGATGCCGTGTACGGCGAGCGCATCCGGATGGACCTTCTGATCCCCAGGATTGATGTAGATGTGGAGCGTGTTGCCGGTTGGGAAATGATTGAAGAGCTCGATGCCGCCGATTTCGATGATACGATCGGCGCGATTGTCGAGGCCGGTGGTTTCCGTATCGAAGATGATCTCACGCATTCCGGAAATCTCCCTTGGCAATCCGCATTTTCAGCTCGGCGACAATCTCGAGCACCCGCTCCCGCGTCTCCGCAATGCTGTTGCTTGTGTCGACCAGATAATCGGCGCGTCGTCGTTTCTCCGCGTCAGGTGTCTGGCGCGAGAGAATCATGTTGAATTTTTCTTCGGTCATGTCTTCCCGCGCAAGCACCCTCTGGCGCTGAATCTGTGGATCGGTGCTGACGACGACGACAACATCCACCCTTTCCCAGGCGCCGGTTTCGAAGAGCAGCGGAATATCGAGCAGCACCATCTCCGCACCGGCCGCCTGCTGCCGCGCCAGGAATTCGTCCTCGCGCTTACGGACCAACGGGTGGACGATTGCTTCCAGGCGTTTGAAACCGGCCGGGTCGAGCGCGAGCTGGCGGCCGAGCTCATGCCGGTCGACCGCGCCGTCCCTCATCGATCCGGGAAAGACTGCATCCACCAATGGCGCTGCCTCGCCGGCATAGAGATCGTGGACCACCGCATCGGAGTCGTTCAACGGGATCCCGGCCTCGGCGAACAGCTTGCCGACCGTCGATTTGCCCATGCCGATGGAGCCGGTGAGACCAATCTTCAGCATCAATGTGATTCCATGTCCGCGACGATCAGCCCGCGCAGCGCCGCATCGACGACGGGGCGCTTGCCAAACCATTTCTCGAAGCCGGGAACAGCCTGATGCAGCAGCATGCCGAGACCGTCGACGATTGAAAATCCCTGCTCTTCCGCCTGCGCCAGGATCGGCGTCTTCAAGGGAATATAGACGATATCGGTGACGACCGCCTTGGCTGCGAGGGTCGTGAAATCAAGTAGCGGCGCCGCTTCACCATCCATGCCGAGCGAGGTCGTGTTGATGAAGAGGCCCGAACCTTTCATGACCTCGGCAAGCGCGCCCGCGGGATGGGCGTGCACACGCGGGCCGAAGCGATCGGCGAGCTCGCGCGCGCGCTCCACCGTGCGGTTGACGACATGGATCTCCTTGAAGCCGCGATCGCGGACCGCCTGAATGATGGCCCGGCTCGCGCCGCCGGCGCCAAAAACCACGGCGGTGTCATGCTGGTCCCAGCCCGGGTGACGTTCGTCGAGATTGGCGGTGAAGCCGCCGCCGTCGGTGTTCGTCGCATGCAGGACGCCCTCTTCCAGCCAGAGCGTGTTGGCGGCGCCGAGCTCCTGCGACAGCTGATCCGGTCTGTCGGCGAGCCGGTACGCGAGCTCCTTGTGAGGAATGGTGACATTGCCGCCGACGAAACCGGAACTGCCATTCTTCAACGAGGCAATAAAATCCGCAAAAGCGTCGGGCGGCACCTCATGGGCGCGATAGCTGCCGGGCAGGCCGAGCGTCTTCAGCCAGTATCCGTGGATCAGGGGCGAGCGCGAGTGCTTGATGGGAAAGCCGGTGACAAACGCCCTCGGCCCGAATGTTTCACGTGAATCATCCATCAATCGCTCCGAGTTCGCGCAGTTTTTTTAGAAGCGGCAGCATCGGCAGACCGAGAATGGTGAAATAGTCACCTTCGATTTTCTCGAAGAGCTGGATGCCCTGCCCCTCCAATTGATAGGCGCCGACGCTGGAAAGCGCCCGTTCGCCGACCCTAGCCAAATGCCTGCCGATGAAGTCCGCCGTCAATGGCCGCATCGTCAGTTGCGCATGGGCGAGATGTTCCCACAGGACCACGCCGTTGCTGACAATGACCACTGCACTGTTCAACCGGTGGGTCACTCCGGAGAGAATCTGAAGGTGGTTGGCGGCGTCGGCCATATCTTTCGGCTTATGAAAGACACGGCCGCCGAGCGACATCGTCTGATCGGAACCGATGACCATGCCATCCGGAAAACGGCGGCTGACGTCCTCGGCCTTGGCCCTGGCCAGTACCAGGGCGACGGCATCCGGCCTTGCGCCGGCTTTCTCCAGCGGTGCTTCCAGCCGCCGTTCGTCAATCGCGGCGGCATGCGCCTCGAAGGAGAGACCGGCATTTTCCATGAGCATCCGGCGAAACGGACTCGACGATGCAAGGATGAGTTTCGGTGTCATGGGTTCCTCGGAGAGCCGGCGTGGATCAGCGCTTAGCGCAGCTTCGGGCGCAGAGCAACGATTGCCGCGGCCGTTTCTTCGATCGAGCGGCGGGTGACGTCGATCAGCGGCCAATTGTGGCGGGCGCAGAGCGAGCGGGCATATTTCAGCTCCTCGGAAATTGCGGCGCGATCGGTGTAATGTTCGCGATCGAAACCTTGCGTGGCTCCGAGTATCCTATTTTCCCGCACCTGGGAAATGCGATCGGTCGTGGCGATCAGGCAGACGATCAGCGGTTTGGTGGCGACAAATAGGCTCTCGGGCAAGGGAACGCCGTAGACGATCGGAATATTGGCGGTTTTGATGCCGCGGTTGGCGAGATAGATGCTGGTCGGCGTCTTCGATGTCCGGCTGATCCCGATGATAACGACATCGGCATCATTGTAGTCGTCCGGCATCTGCCCGTCGTCATGATCCATGGTGAAATTCAGGGCTTCGATGCGGGCGAAATAACCGGCATTCATCACATGCTGGGCTCCGACCCTGCGACGCGACGGGGCGCCGAGATAGATCTGAAACGCGTTCATGACCGGCTCCAGCACATTGACTGAGGCGACCCCCATCTCGACGCAGCGCTCATCGATCAGGCTCGCCAGTTCCCGGTCGACAATGGTGTAGAGCACGATCCCGGGCGCATCATCGATCGCCTGCAGAACGGGCAGCAGCTGTTTGCGATTGCGGATCAGCGGATAGACATGCTCGATCGGCTGAGCCGATCTGAACTGCGCCGAGGCGGCACGGCCGGCGGAGATGAGAGTCTCGCCGGTCGAGTCAGAAATCAGATGCAGATGAAAGAAGTTCGTTCTGTTCTCCACGTTATTTTCCGCTGCCTGTTGAAAAGACTGGATGACGGAGAGCTAAGGCGGCGAGGCTGCCTCGGGCAAGGGAAAACATGCCCCCTTGTCCACATTTCGAGTTTTGCCGATTGGTTTTGGCGGCGCCTGTGGAGGCTGGGGATGAAGTCGACTTGTCGGGACAAGCTCCACAGCCTATCCACAGGCACGAAAGAAGCCATTGCCCGGGAAGGATCTGGAATCATTTTCAGATTTTCCTTCTCCCCGGAATTTCGAAAGAAGCGAAAAATTCTTTCGAGTTTGGATGGCAATGCGCGACAAATGGCATCGGCGGTGGACGGATTTTAATCCTTGATAGACACCGACTCTAAGAAATAGAAACCTTTTAAAATATCTTTGATTTTTTATAGGGAAGACGCGCTTGAGCGATACGCGGCGAAAGATCATGAGGGTTCTCGATGGCGAAAGCCTCTTCCCTCCTCCTGTCTGGCTGATGAGACAGGCAGGACGTTATCTGCCGGAATACAGGGAGACCCGGGCAGAAGCCGGAAGTTTTCTCGATCTCTGCTACACGCCCGATTACGCCGTCGAAGTGACCTTGCAGCCGATCCGCCGCTATGGCTTCGATGCGGCGATCCTGTTTTCCGATATTCTCGTCATTCCCGATGCGATGAAGCGGAATGTCCGTTTCACCGAAGGCCACGGACCGGAGATGGATCCGATCGATGAGGCGGGAATCGGCAGATTGAACGGCGAAGAGGTCGTCGATTATCTCAAGCCGGTTCTGGAAACGGTGCGGCGATTGCGCCACGAGTTGCCTGCTGAAACGGCTCTGCTCGGCTTCTGCGGCGCGCCCTGGACGGTTGCGACCTATATGATCGCCGGTCACGGCACGCCGGATCAGGCCCCTGCCCGTCTGTTCGCCTATAAGTATCCCCGCGCCTTCGAGCATCTGCTGATGCTGCTTGCCGACGTCTCGGCCGATTATCTCGTCGCTCAGATCGATGCCGGCGCCGATGCCGTCCAGATCTTCGATTCCTGGGCCGGCGTTCTCGGCGAGAAGGAGTTCGAGGCCTTCGCGATCAGGCCGGTTGCACGGATGATCGCGTCGGTCAGATCGCGGCGGCCGCAGGCTCGCATCATCGCCTTCGCCAAGGGCGCAGGCTATCAGCTGAAAACCTATCGTCAGAAGACCGATGCGGATGCGATCGGCCTCGATTGGGCGGTGCCCTTGGCCTTTGCCGCCGAACTTCAGAAGGATGGTCCGGTTCAGGGCAACCTCGATCCCATGCGCGTGGTTGCCGGCGGCCGGGCGCTGGAAGAGGGTATTGACGACATTCTGCAGCATCTCGGCAATGGACCGCTTATCTTCAATCTCGGCCACGGCATCACGCCGCAAGCCGACCCCGAACATGTGCGGTTGCTGGTCGAGCGCGTGCGGGCTTCGCGGATGCGAGGCCAGGCGTGACGACGGAAAAGCAGACCGACCGCAGAGCCGGCGGCTACGCGAGGCGCCGCGCGCATTTCGCGCTGGCCTTCTTCGCGCTGATGGCGGTCGGACTTTTCGCCTGGAACCCCGACAATCTCTATCTCTGGATCAAGGCGCTCCATATTATCGCGGTCATTTCCTGGATGGCCGGACTGTTCTACATGCCGCGTCTGTTCATCTATCATACCGACGCCGAACCGGGTTCGGTGCAGTCGGAGACTTTCAAGGTGATGGAGCGCCGGCTGCTTCGCATCATCATGACGCCGGCGATGATGCTGACCTGGATCTTCGGTCTCTATCTCGCCTGGTCGGTCTACGGATTCCAGGGCGGCTGGCTGCATGCGAAGATCGGTCTGGTCGTGCTGCTGACCGCTGTTCATATGTTCTTCAGCAGCGCCGTGCGGGCTTTCGAGCGTGACGAAAATCGCCGCTCCGCCCGTTATTGGCGGTTCATGAATGAAGCGCCGACATTGCTGATGATCATGATCGTCATCCTCGTCGTGGTGAAGCCGTTCTGAGGAGAAATCATCCTCAGGTTAAATTTGCTTCATTTTAAGCAGCCCCCTTGCGGCGGCGATAACGAGTCGCTATTTTCCGCGCATCTCATCTACGTGGCATGTGTGTAGAGTTCAGTCGTCTGCGAGCCCCATTCGCAGTACCGAATACGACCCAACATCGCCTTTCCCCTTCGAAATTGAAAAGAGTATTGGTCACTTCATGGCTGAAATGAAGCTTCAGGAACTTAAGAGCAAATCCCCGACGGATCTTCTGGCTTTCGCCGAATCGCTCGAGGTCGAGAATGCAAGCACAATGCGCAAGCAGGAGCTGATGTTTGCGATCCTCAAAATGCTTGCCAGCCAGGATGTTGAAATCATCGGCGAAGGGGTCGTCGAGGTGCTGCAGGACGGTTTCGGTTTCCTGCGTTCGGCGAATGCGAATTACCTGCCGGGCCCTGACGATATCTATATTTCCCCGTCGCAGATCCGCCGTTTCTCCCTGAAGACCGGCGACACCGTCGAGGGACCGATCCGTGGACCGAAGGAAGGCGAACGTTATTTCGCATTGCTCAAGGTCAACACCATTAATTTCGACGATCCGGAAAAGATCCGCCACAAGGTCCACTTCGACAATCTGACGCCGCTCTACCCGAACGAGCGCTTCAAGATGGAACTCGATATCCCCACCTCCAAGGATCTGTCGCCGCGTGTGATCGATCTTGTCGCGCCGCTCGGCAAGGGCCAGCGTGGATTGATCGTCGCCCCGCCGCGCACCGGTAAGACCGTGCTGCTGCAGAACATTGCGCATTCGATCACGGCGAACCATCCGGAATGCTACCTGATTGTTCTGCTGATCGACGAACGTCCCGAGGAAGTGACGGACATGCAGCGTTCCGTTCGTGGCGAGGTCATTTCCTCGACCTTCGACGAACCGGCGGTCCGCCACGTCCAGGTGGCCGAAATGGTCATCGAAAAGGCCAAGCGTCTTGTCGAGCATGGCCGCGATGTCGTCATCCTGCTCGATTCGATCACGCGTCTCGGCCGCGCCTATAACACCGTCGTTCCCTCTTCCGGCAAGGTTCTGACCGGCGGCGTCGATGCCAATGCCCTGCAGCGGCCGAAACGCTTCTTCGGCGCCGCGCGCAATATCGAGGAAGGCGGTTCGCTGACGATCATCGCGACGGCGCTGATCGATACCGGCAGCCGTATGGACGAAGTCATCTTTGAAGAGTTCAAGGGTACCGGCAACTCCGAAATCGTTCTTGACCGCAAGGTCGCCGACAAGCGCATTTTCCCGGCAATGGACATTCTGAAGTCCGGCACGCGCAAGGAGGACCTTCTTGTTCCGCGCCAGGATCTGCAGAAGATCTTTGTTCTCCGCCGTATCCTCGCCCCGATGGGCACCACCGATGCGATTGAATTCCTCATCGACAAACTCAAACAGACGAAGAACAATTCAGACTTCTTCGATTCGATGAACACCTGATCCTTAGCCGGATTCTCGCTTTAAGAGCTGGCGCATCGTCTCGATGTCGCCAGCTTTTTGTTTGAGGAAAGCGATTCGAGTTAACTGAGCACCCGGACAGCACGGCAATGTTGAATGATACCATCTTTGCGCTTTCAAGCGGCGGTCCGCCCTCTGGTGTCTCGGTTATTCGCATCAGCGGCCCGGCGACTAAAGACATACTGGTCCAGCTAGTCGCATCCGTGCCGGCCGGCAGAGTAGCGTCCTACCGAACGATTCGGACTCGTAACCACCAGCCGATCGACAGTGGCTTGGTGCTGTTTTTTCCCGCTCCCAATTCCTTCACCGGCGAGGATGTCGCCGAGTTGCAGGTGCATGGCAGTAAAGCTGTGCTGGCGGCATTGTTTCACGAACTCGGCGATATCCCTGGTGTCCGCATGGCGCGCGAGGGTGAGTTTTCACGGCGCGCCTTCGAAAACGGCAAACTCGATCTTGTCGAGGTCGAGGGCCTGGCCGATCTGATCGGCGCTGAAACCGAGATGCAGCGCCGACTCGCGGTGGAACAGAGTGCCGGCGGTGTGTCGGCAATTTACGATTCGTGGGCGAAACAATTAACGCGGGCTCGAGCATTGATCGAGGCAGAGTTGGATTTTCCCGATGAGGACGACGTTCCTGGTTCGGTGTCGGATATGGTCTGGGCCGACATGGTTAGGCTTCGCGGCGAGATCGAGCTGCATCTCGAGGCGGGTTCGGCCGGCGAGATCATCCGGGACGGCTTCAAGGTGGTCATCGCCGGCGCTCCGAATGCCGGAAAATCGAGCCTGCTGAACGCTCTGGCCCGGCGTGACGTCGCGATCGTCACCGAGATCGCCGGAACGACCCGCGATGTCCTGCAGGTCGATCTGGATATTGACGGCTATCTTGTCAAACTTTATGACACGGCCGGTCTGCGTGATGCGGATGACAGGGTGGAGATGGAAGGCGTGCGGCGCGCGCGCGTTGCGCTGCGCGATGCCGATCTTGTGCTGCTGTTGATCGACAGCAGCAATCCGGTGATCCCCGGCGATTTGGATCAGGCTTCTCTCCATGTTACTGTCGGGACGAAGAAGGATCTCGTTGCGACCGGTTCCGATCGCTATGATCTGCAGATCTCGACGGCGACCGGTGATGGTCTGGCGGAGTTGCGGCAGCTGATCGGGCGCATTGTCGCCGAACGCTTCGGTGGCCTGTCTCTGGCGATTCCCAGCCGACAGCGGCATAGGGATTCGCTGACGAAATGTTTGGCAGCGCTCGACGTGGCAATCTTGGAGACGGGTGCGAATCTTGAACTGCGCACCGAGCAGCTAAGGCTTGCAGCGGAATATTTGGGGAGAATTACCGGGCGGGTGGATGTCGAACGACTGCTCGACGTGATCTTCTCGGAGTTTTGCATCGGTAAGTGATTCACGTGAAACCTTTTCGGGCCGCGGACCCTCGTTTCATGTGCAACTCCTGCCGTCTTGGAGTTTGGATATGACTGACAATGTCTATGATGTGATCGTGATCGGCGGCGGCCACGCGGGGACGGAGGCGGCCAGCGCGGCTGCCCGCCTCGGCGCGAAAACCGCCCTGGTCACCCACAGGCGAGACACGATTGGTGTCATGTCCTGCAATCCGGCGATCGGCGGCCTCGGCAAGGGACATCTGGTTCGCGAGATCGACGCGATGGACGGCCTGATGGGCCGCGTTGCCGATGTTGCCGGTATTCAGTTCAGAATGCTGAACCAGAAAAAGGGTGCCGCTGTCCGCGGTCCGCGGACGCAGGCAGATCGAAAACTTTACCGGTTGGCGATGCTCGCCGCGATTGACGCGACGCCGAACCTGGATGTTATCGAGGGCGACGCATTCGATCTCGACGTACGAGATGGCCGCGTCACGGGCGTGATCATGAAAGACGGCCGGCTTTTGAAGACGCCAGCGGTGGTCTTGACAACCGGCACCTTCCTGCGCGGCCTTATCCATATCGGTTCTGAAAAGACGCCAGCCGGTCGTGTCGGCGAGGCTCCGTCGATCGGACTGTCGGCTACCCTGGCGCGCCTGGGGCTGCGGCTGGGCCGATTGAAGACCGGAACGCCGGCCCGGCTGGATGGCAAGACAATCGACTGGCAGTCCGTCGGACGGCAGGGTGCAGACGAGGAACTCGTGCCCTTCTCCTTCATGACCGATTCGATCACCACTCGGCAGATTGAATGCGGCGTCACCAGGACAACTGAAGCAACGCACCGGATCATTGTCGATAACATCAACCGCTCGGCGATGTATTCGGGGCAGATCGAAGGCGTTGGGCCGCGCTACTGCCCGTCCATCGAAGACAAGCTGGTAAAATTCGGTGAGCGCGACGGACACCAGGTCTTTCTCGAACCCGAAGGCCTGGATGACGACACGGTTTATCCAAATGGCATTTCAACCTCGCTCCCGGCCGAGGTTCAGGCGGAGTTCATCAAGACGATTCCCGGCCTCGAAGCCGCCAGGATATTGCAGCCGGGTTACGCCATCGAATATGACCATGTTGATCCGAGAGAGCTCACCCCGTCGCTTGAGGTCAAGCGATTGAGAGGCCTGTTTATGGCCGGCCAGATCAATGGCACCACCGGCTATGAAGAGGCAGCGGCTCAGGGGCTTGCAGCGGGGCTGAATGCCGCCCTGCGAAGTTCCGATTCGGAACCGTTCCATTTCAGCCGCACGAGCTCCTACATCGGTGTGATGATCGATGACCTCACTTCGCGTGGCGTTACGGAGCCGTATCGAATGTTCACGTCGCGGGCGGAATATCGCTTGACGTTGCGAGCCGACAACGCCGATGTGCGGTTGACACCGTCGGCGATGCAGCTCGGATGTGTGAGTGCTGCGCGTGCGCGGCGATTCACGGCCTATCAGGCCGAGATCGATGCCGGCCGCGCCCAGCTGGCGGTGTTGACCTTGACGCCCAATGAAGCACGACGCGCGGGCTTGAACATTAACCTGGATGGGCAGCGCCGGACGGCCTACGATCTGCTGTCCTACCCATCCTATGATTTCGCCGCACTTCGACATGTTTGGCCCGAGGCGTTGGCCATGATCCGGCCAAAGGTGGCGGAAGCGCTGGAAATCGAGGCGGGCTATTCGGTGTATCTTGATCGGCAGGCGGCGGCGATCGCCGATCAGCGGCGTGACGAGGAGCGGCGGATACCCGCTGATTTTAATTATGACGCGCTCTCGGGGCTTTCGAACGAACTCAAGGCGAAGCTCAGCAAGATTCGTCCTTCCAACGTCGCTCAGGCGGCAATTGTCGAGGGGATGACCCCTGCAGCAATCGCACTGCTGCTCGTGCACTTGCGCCGGCAGAACGGTTTAGGGCGCCAGAGCGCCTGATACAAGATTTGAGAGTCCTTCAGAATGGAACTGAACGGTTTGCGTGTTTCACGTGAAACACAGGAACGGCTTAAACACTTTGCGACGCTGTTTCAGAAATGGGCGAAGACGATAAACCTGGTGGCGCCCTCAACGCTCGATGATTTGTGGCGCCGTCATATTGCCGACAGCAGTCAGATTTTCCAGATCTGCCCTCAGCCGATCACTTGGGTGGATCTCGGCAGTGGCGGCGGCTTTCCCGGCGTCATCACCGCAATCTTTCTGGCGGAACTGCAAGATGGCTGGGTGCATCTTGTTGAAAGCAACCACAAGAAGGCCGCTTTCCTGCGAACGGCTTTGCGGGAGACGGGTGCGCGAGGCAGTGTTCATACCATTCGAATCGAGGAAGCCTACGCCGAGATCGGCGATTGCGGTGCGGTTTCGGCTCGCGCCCTTGCCGATCTTGAGGGATTAATCGGTTATTCTGCGCCATGGATGCTCGGCAAGCAGAATTGTCGCGGGTTCTTTCACAAAGGCCGGGATTACCTGAGGGAAATCGAGGAAGCCCGTGGTCGGTGGGAATTCGATCTGTTAGAACATAAGAGCGCTGTCGAGCAGGAATCTGTGATTTTAGAAATATCGAATCTCCGGCGCTTGGTTTAACAGATCGGATATTGCGGCAATGGCTGGCGAACGACATCGGATAATAACCATCGCAAATCAGAAAGGTGGCGTTGGGAAGACGACCACTGCAATTAACCTGGCAACGGCGCTGGCCGCTATCGGCGAACGTGTCCTGATCGTGGATCTCGATCCGCAGGGGAATGCGAGCACCGGCCTCGGGATCGACCGCCGCGATCGCAAGCTCTCCTCCTATGATTTGATGATCGGTGAACGCGGGATCAGCGACGTGACGCTTGAAACCGCGGTTCCCAACCTGTTTATCGTGCCCTCGACCATGGATCTGCTTGGTGTCGAGATGGAGATCTCGCAGCAGGCCGATCGGGTCTTCAAGTTGCGGAAAGCGCTGTCCTCCCCCGAAGCAACGGCGTTCTCCTATATTCTGTTGGATTGCCCGCCCTCCTTCAATTTGTTGACGATGAACGCCATGGCGGCCGCCCATTCGGTGCTGGTGCCGCTGCAATGCGAATTCTTTGCACTGGAAGGGCTGAGTCAGCTGCTCGAAACCGTCAGCCAGGTGCGTCGGACGGTTAATCCCCGGTTGGATATTCAGGGCATCGTCCTGACGATGTTCGATGCGCGTAATAATCTGGCGCAGCAGGTGGTCAATGATGTGCGGACCCATCTCGGGGAAAAGGTTTATCATACGTTAATCCCCCGCAATGTCCGTGTCTCCGAGGCACCATCGTACGGCAAGCCCGCTATTCTCTATGATCTGAAATGCGCGGGTAGTCAGGCCTATCTGCAGCTGGCTTCCGAGGTCATTCAGCGGGAGCGCCAGAGACTGGCCGCGTAGGATTATTTCGGAATATGGGTGAGTGTAGATCATGAATGACGATATATCGAAAAGACGGCTGGGCCGCGGACTTGCAGCGCTGATTGGCGAAATGGATCAGCCTGTTCCGGTGGAAGCTGAACGAACCGTCAGCGCCGACCGGATGATCCCGATCGAATTCGTCAGCCGTAACCCCCGCAATCCCCGTCGCTTCTTCGATGACACCGAACTGCACGACCTTGCGAGTTCCATCCGTCAGCACGGCATCGTTCAGCCGATCGTCGTGCGGACAATGTCGCAAGACAGATACGAAATCATTGCCGGCGAGCGGCGCTGGCGGGCGGCTCAGCTTGCCGGCCTGATTGAAATCCCCGTCATTATCCGTGACGTTGATGACAAGACCGCGCTTGAGATTGCTATCGTCGAAAACGTGCAGCGAGCGGACCTCAATCCTCTCGAGGAGGCTTTAGGCTATGAGCAGCTTATCGCCGAATACGGCTACACCCAGAATGACCTCGGCGAGATTATCGGTAAAAGCCGCAGTCACGTCGCCAACTCGTTGCGGCTGTTGAAATTGCCCGATCCGGTTCGCGATCTTCTTGCCGCGGGCAGTCTTTCGGCTGGACATGCACGCGCGCTCGTTTCGACGCCCGACCCGGCAAGCCTTGCCCGCACCATCGTCGCCAAGGGCATGTCGGTGCGTGATGCCGAGAAGTTGGCGCAGAACAATATCAAGGCGCAATCAGAGCCGCAGCAGCCGACAATGCGTCGTGATCAGAAGGATTCAGATACGCTGGCGCTCGAACGGACGCTTTCCGACGCCCTCGGGCTCGAGGTTTCAATCAACCACAAAACCGGTGGCGGTCAGATCAAGATTTCCTATAAGTCGCTGGAACAGCTCGAGGAAGTCTGCCGCTTGCTGGAAAGGCGATAATCACCCCGGTTTGCGGCCGGATTGAAGGGTGGTGGAGAGAAGCGTTTGCATCGCAACGCTGTCTTCCAGCACCTGCCGGCGCCGACTCTGGAGGATCGCCGCCTGCAGGCGGTTGGATTCACGGCCGATACTTTCTGCCGACCAGTGACGGAGCGCCTGCTCAATGATCGGCTTGCGGCGAAAATGCAGATGCCGCCCCATCGTCTGCATGACTTGAGGCGCCTGCAGACGTTTTTCTTCCATTTCCGAACGCATCATGTCCAGAAGCTGGAACTGCTTCAGGCAGGCCTGCAGCACAAGAAAGATCGCGGTTTTGGAACTACTGATCTTTTGCATGGCATGCAGGAAGCCATTGAGATCGCCGCTGAGGATAGCATCGACGGCGTCATCAACTGAAATCGCGCTGGCGTCGCCGATTATTTCGGTAACGTGATGTTCCTCGATCGTGTCAAGGCCGCTGCAATAGAGGGCCAGCTTTCGCACTTCATTACGCGACGCGATGCGATCGCCGCCGATTAGGGCAATCAGCGCCTGGCGGGCTGCTGGCGTAATGCCAAGTTTTTCTGCCCCGAGTTCGGTATCGATCAAGCCGTTCAGCGCGCGGCTATCATCGGGGTAAGAGGGGACCGTCATGATGGATCGCGCGGCTTCCGCGGTCTTGCGAAGCAGCGATCCCTTTTTCAGATCGCCGGCCTCCACAATCAGATAGGCCGCTTCCAGCGGTTTTTCCGCAAGCTGCGCCAGGGAATCGACGAGATATTTTTCGTTGGCGGCACCGCGAATCCAGATGAGTTTTTCGCCGCCGAACAGCCCGATGGACCGAGCCTCGTCAACCAAGCGTCCGGGATCCTTCTGCAGATCGCCGATATCGAGTTTGGTCAGCGAGAAAGGATCATCGAGCGCGACTCCGGTCTTGCCGGCGATCTGACCGGCCCGTTCGAAAACCAGACCCCGGTCCGGCCCGTAAATGACGAAAATCCGATAGTTTCCCGCCGATTTCTGCAGGAAGGTCTCGAATTCATGCGACTTTATTTCTGCCACCTCGCTGCCCTCAGCGGCTGAGGGCAGCGGCGAGATCGGCTCCTACGAATTCCGCCGCCTGATCCGCTGCGCGGTTCTCGGCATCACGGATCGCCCTTTGCTTGGCAAATTCCTGCTCAGAGAAATCTACCAGCGCGGTCGCCTGGCGACTGCCGGCCTTGATCACGCGGCTGTCGGCTATCGCACTCAGCGTATAGGTGACGGTAACGGTGACACGACCGGCGCGGGACGTATCGCCCGTTTGCTGCAGAAGGGTTTCGGCGACACTGGAAGTAGCGCGCATTTCGACGTGATATTGCGGGTTTACCGCTTCGCCGGCGCCCCTTGAGGCCAGGAAGATCAGGCGATTACGAACCTGCTGTTCGACCCGGCCGCCCGCCTCGGAAAAACCGACCGAAGACAGCTTTTCCACCACACCGGACTGCTCTGAATAAAGCGGCCGGACCTGGCAGGCGGAGAGAAAAACCGCAGACGCAAGGCTCATGGCGATGCCGGCATTACGGGCCAGCTTGCAAGCGATATCAGACGACAATGTTCACAATCCTTTGCGGAACCACGATGATCTTCTTCGGTGCCTGACCGTTCAGCACGTTCTTCACCGCATCGAGTTCCAGCACGGCGTTGGTCACGGCATTCTGATCCGCATCGCGAGAAATTGTCAATTCGGCGCGCTTCTTGCCATTGATCTGCACGGGCAGAACGACGTCATTTTCGATGACGAGCGCTTCCACGTATTGTGGCCAGCCCGTGCGGGCCAGCAGGCCGCCATTGCCAAGCGTCGCCCAGCATTCCTCGGCAAGATGCGGCGTCATCGGTGCAACGAGCTGGATCAGGATCTCGGCAGCGTCACGCACGGCCGCGCGATAGGCAACATCGCCTTCACCTGCCGCAACCCTCGTCAGCGGCGCGGCGAGCGCATTGACGAGCTCGTAGATGCGGGCGACGGCCTTGTTGAACCAGAGCTTGTCGTAGTCGTTCTGAACGGCCTTCAGCGTTTTGTGCGCCGCCTGCGAAATCGCCAGCGCTTCGCCGTCGGTGGCGGGTGCCGGCGCTACGGCAGAGAGCGCATCAGCCGCTTCCGAAATCAGCCGCCACAGGCGCTGGGTGAAGCGGTGGGCGCCTTCGACGCCAGCCTCCGACCAGATGACGTCGCGTTCCGGCGGCGAGTCGGACAGAACGAAGAAACGGGCAGTGTCGGCGCCGTAGGAGGCAATGATATCGTCTGGATCGACGACGTTCTTCTTCGACTTCGACATCTTCTCGATCGAGCCGATAGCGATTTCCTCGTCTGACGTCAGCAGAAAGGCGCGACGTTTGCCGTCAAGCTCTTCGATGCGGATATCAGCAGGCGCCACCCATTCCCTGCTGGCGCCGGCGCCGCGGCTATAGGTTTCATGGACGACCATGCCCTGGGTGAAAAGGCCCTTGAATGGTTCGGTGGCGGCGACATGACCGGTTTCGCGCATAGCGCGAGTGAAGAAGCGGGAATAGAGCAGATGCAGGATCGCATGCTCGATGCCGCCGATATATTGGTCGACCGGCAGCCAACGGTTAGCCGCCTCAGGATCGGTCGGCTTTGCTTCCCATGGCGCGGTAAAGCGGGTGAAATACCAGCTCGAATCGACGAACGTATCCATCGTATCCGTCTCGCGGCGTGCATCCTTGCCGCAGTGCGGGCAGGCGACATGACGCCACGTCGGATGGCGGTCGAGCGGGTTACCGGGCTGATCGAAGGTCACATCCTCAGGCAGCTTGACCGGAAGGTCCTGCTTCGGCACCGGCACGACGCCGCAGGCGTCGCAATGAATGACCGGGATCGGGCAGCCCCAATAGCGCTGACGCGAAATGCCCCAGTCGCGCAGACGGAAATTGATCTTTCGTTCGCCCTGCGGCGCATTGCCGAGGGAAGCGGCCGACAGCCGGTCGGCAACGATATTGAAGGCTTCCTCCGTCGTCTTGCCGTCGAGGAAGCGCGAATTGATCATGACTCCCTCGCCGTCATAGGCGGTGTCGCCGACGGAGTAGCTTGCGGAGTCGCCATCGCGTGGCATGACGACAGCCACGACCGGCAGGCCGTATTTCCGTGCGAAATCCAGGTCGCGCTGGTCACCGGACGGGCAGCCGAAGATCGCGCCCGTGCCGTAATCCATCAGCACGAAATTGGCGATGTAGACCGGCAGTTCCCAGGAGGGATCGAGCGGATGCTTGACGCGGATGCCGGTATCCAAGCCCTTTTTTTCGGCGGTTTCGAGCGCGGCGAGCGATGTGCCGGCGCGGCGGCATTCCTCGCAGAAGGCTTCGATCTCAACATTCTTCGCTGCGGCATCCTTGGCCAGAGGATGATCGGCAGCGATCGCCAGGAAGGAGGCGCCGAATAGCGTGTCCGGCCGGGTCGTGTAGACGGTGATCTCGGTCTCGCCGGCCGGCGCGGTTTCCGGCACGATCTCCCAGCGGATCGTCAGGCCTTCCGAGCGGCCGATCCAGTTCTTCTGCATCAGGCGTACTTTTTCCGGCCACTGGTCGAGCGTATCCAGCGCGTCGAGCAGGTCCTGGCTGAAATCGGTGATCTTGAAGAACCATTGCGTAAGCTCGCGCTGTTCGACCAGCGCGCCGGAGCGCCAGCCGCGGCCGTCGATCACTTGCTCGTTGGCCAGAACGGTATTGTCGACCGGATCCCAGTTCACCTTCGACTGTTTGCGGTAGACCAGCCCCTTCTCCAGGAAGTCCAGGAACAGATGCTGCTGATGCTGGTAATATTCGACGTCGCAGGTTGCGAATTCGCGGCTCCAATCCAGCGAAAGCCCCATGGCCTTCAGCTGCGCCTTCATCGAGCCGATATTCTGGTAGGTCCAGGAAGCGGGGTGCACGCCACGCTCCATGGCGGCGTTCTCGGCCGGCATGCCGAAGGCATCCCAGCCCATCGGGTGCAGCACGTTATAGCCGCGGGCACGCTTGTAGCGGGCAACGACGTCGCCCATGGCGTAATTGCGGACGTGGCCCATATGAATGCGCCCCGAAGGATAGGGGAACATTTCGAGGACGTAATATTTTTCGCGCGGATCTGAATTATCGGTCTCGAAGACCTTGTCTTCGTTCCATTTCTGCTGCCAGCGGGGCTCGGCATCGCGCGGATTATAACGTTCGGTGGCCATGGTATTCATAATTCCGGAAAATCAGGGGAGTTGGTCGAGACCTTCACCATGAAACCACTTTAGCGTCAAGTTTTGCAGCCGTTGGAGGCGTCCGATCTTCATGGGGCGGAGGCGATTTCACCAGAGCGGGTCTTGGCAAGCACAGAATGGCTGGCTAGTTCATTGCCAATTCTTTTCACACGGGTATGTCGAGGCAGAACAATGGATCTTCAAGAGCGCTTGAACGAGGTGCGGTCGCGGATCGCGGCGGCGGAACGCCAGGCAGGTCGTCCGGCCGGTTCGGTTCAGCTCGTCGCCGTGTCGAAGACGTTCGAGGCCGATGCGATCGGCCCTGCAATCGCCGCCGGGCAGCGGCTCTTCGGCGAGAACCGGGTACAGGAAAGTCAGGGAAAATGGCCTGATCTGAAGTCCGAGCATCCCGATGTCGAACTGCATCTGATTGGGCCGCTGCAATCGAACAAGGCGGCGGATGCGGTGGCGCTTTTCGACGTCATCGAGACGGTAGACCGCGAAAAGATCGCCCGCGCGCTTGCCGAAGAGATGAAGCGGCAAGGCAGGACGCCGCGGCTCTACGTCCAGGTCAACACCGGGCTGGAACCGCAAAAGGCGGGCATCGCTCCCGAGGACGCGCCTGGTTTCGTCGCCCTCTGCCGCGATGAGCTCGGCCTGTCCATCGACGGCTTGATGTGCATTCCGCCGGCCGAGGAAAATCCCGGGCCGCATTTCGCGCTTCTGGCAAAGCTCGCATTAAAATGCAGCGTTGAAAAACTCTCCATGGGCATGTCGGGCGATTATGAGACGGCGATCGCCTTCGGCGCCACCAGCGTGCGTGTCGGTTCGGCGATTTTCGGCGCGCGCTGACACCTGCTTTGGTCGGGCTTCCCGTCCTTCCCCACGCCGCCTACATTGACAGGGAGGTTTGCGATGTCCTGGGGAGGAGCAGATGCAGAACGGCTATCATCAGGTCTACGCGACCTGGAAGGGCGACCCGGAAGCCTTCTGGCGCGAAGCCGCCGCGGCCATCGACTGGTTCAAGCCGCCGGAGCGGGTGTTTTCACCTGATGAGGGCATATATGGCCGCTGGTTCTCGGGAGCGGAAACCAACACCTGCCACAATTGTCTGGACCGGCATGTCGCGGCGGGACGCGGCGGCGAGACGGCAGTCATCTTCGACAGCGCCATGACCGGCGAAAAGCGTCAGTTTTCATACGAGGAGGTGCTCGGCGACGTGAAGGCCATCGCCGCGACGCTGCTGGGGCTTGGCATCGGCAAAGGCGACCGCGTGATCCTTTATATGCCGATGGTGCCAGAGGCGGTGTTTTCGATGCTTGCCTGCGCTCGTATCGGCGCAGTCCATTCGGTCGTTTTCGGCGGCTTTGCCGCCAGCGAGCTGGCGACACGCATCGACGATAGCGGCGCCAAGCTGGTGATCACCGCGAGCTGCGGCCTCGAGCCCGGTCGCGTCGTCGCCTACAAGCCATTGGTCGACCAAGCGATCGAGCTTGCGCGGGTAAAGCCGGAGCACTGCCTGGTGCTGCAGCGACCGCAGCTTCAGGCAGATCTCGTCAGCGGCCGCGATCAGGATTTCGGTGCGGCGGTGGCGCGCCATCGCGGCGCCGAGGTCGCCTGTGTTCCCGTCAAGGCGACCGATCCGCTTTACATCCTCTACACCTCCGGCACCACGGGTCAGCCGAAGGGTGTCGTGCGCGACAACGGCGGCCATATGGTCGCGCTCAGCTGGTCGATGCGGAATATCTACGGCCTGAAACCGGGCGAGGTCTTCTGGACGGCGTCGGATATCGGTTGGGTCGTCGGGCATTCCTATATCGTCTATGCACCGCTGATCGCCGGCGTGACGACGCTGATCTTCGAGGGAAAGCCGGTCGGCACCCCGGATGCCGGCGCATTCTGGCGGATCGTCTCGGAATACAGGGTGCGTGTGCTCTTCACAGCTCCGACCGCATTCCGCGCCATCCGGCGGGAGGACGGTGAGGGCGAAACGCTGCGCCGATATCCGATGCCGGATTTCCGGGCGCTGTTTCTTGCCGGCGAGAGGGCGGACCCGGAAACCCTGAAATGGGCGGAGCGCATGCTCGGCGTGCCGGTCATCGATCACTGGTGGCAGACGGAGACCGGCTGGCCGATCGCGGCCAATCCGCTCGGTCTCGGCGCCCTTCCCGTCAAGCGCGGATCGCCGACATTGCCGATGCCCGGTTACGAGATTGCGGTGCTCGACGACGCCGGCCACCCAATCGAGGCGGGGACGCTCGGCAATATCGTCATAAAGCTGCCCCTGCCGCCGGCTTGTCTGCCGACCCTCTGGAACGCCGACGATCGTTTCCGGTCGGCCTATCTCGATGAATTTCCTGGTTACTACAAGACCGCCGATGCGGGTTATGTCGACGAGGACGGTTATCTCTTCATCATGTCGCGCACCGACGACATCATCAATTGCGCCGGTCACCGGCTTTCGACCGGGGCGATGGAGGAGGTCTGCGCGCGGCATCCCGATGTCGCCGAATGTGCGGTCATCGGTGTTAACGATGCGCTGAAGGGGCAGGCGCCCTGTGGTTTCCTGGTGCTGAAACGGGATGTTTCCCGTGAAGCGGCGGCGATCGAATCCGAGGTCGTAGCGATGATTCGCGACTCGATCGGCCCGGTCGCGGCCTTCAAAACGGCCATCACCGTTAACCGACTGCCGAAAACGCGCTCCGGCAAAATCCTGCGCGGAACCATGCAGAAAATTGCCGACGGCATACCCTGGAAAATGCCGGCAACCATTGATGATCCCGCGATTCTGGAAGAGATCGGCGAGGCGTTGCGCAAGCGCGGTTTCGGCTCGTTGCCCATGTAAATTCAGGATCGACGGGTTTAGAGCGCGTCGCGCTTAGCTCTTCGTTTCCGCAATAAAAAACCCTGCCGAGAGCGGCAGGGTTTTTCTACATGAGACAACTGATATCTCAGTATTGGTCGTCCTCGTCTTCGTCCTTCGGGGCCGAGCGCAGAGAGCTCAGCTTGCGGAAGACGGCGTCGGCGTCGATTTCCTTTTCCTCTTCGCGCTCGTAGCTCGGGCTCAGGCGTTCAGTTTCCTGCGCCGATTGCAGTGTCGCGCCAAGCTCGGCGGCGGTCGGCAACGGGCGACCCTTGGAGGCCTTTTCCACTTCCATGTCGAGATCGATCTGGCTGCAGAGGCCGAGCGTCACCGGATCCATCGGCGCGAGGTTGGCGGAGTTCCAGTGCGTACGTTCGCGGATCTGCTCGATCGTCGATTTCGTCGTACCGACGAGTCTGGAGATCTGCGCGTCCTTCAGCTCCGGATGGTTGCGGACGAGCCAGAGAATGGCGTTCGGGCGGTCCTGACGCTTGGAAACCGGCGTGTAACGCGGGCCGCGGCGCTTGGATTCCGGCACGCGCACCTTCGGTTCGGAAAGCTTCAGCTTGTGGTTCGGATTGGCTTCGGCGCGGGCGATTTCGTCGCGGGAGAGCTGTCCCGTCGAGATCGGATCGAGACCCTTGATACCCTGCGCCGCTTCGCCGTCGGCGATCGCCTTGACTTCCAGCGGATGCAGTTTGCAGAACTGCGCGATCTGATCGAAAGACAGCGCCGTGTTGTCGACAAGCCAGATGGCGGTCGCCTTCGGCATGAGCAATGTTTGAGCCATGGATATAGTCCTTCTATCGTCCGCGCCGGTCGCGGTCCGTGGATTGTCACCACAATGTCCGGGAAATATGGCGCTATATAACCGTACTGTCGCAGAATTGCAATTCTTCCGAAATCAAATGACCTTTGTCTAATTGCCGTGGCGATGCGACCTGCTATGAATTGCCCTGATTTGAAGTCCGGGCTCATAGATCGCTTGGCCCGTCGCATGTCCCATGAGGAGGAGTTCCATGTCGGAGAAGATCCATCCGGTGCCGAAGCCGGTGAAGGCGCGTGCCCTGATCGATAAGGAGAAGTACCTGAAATGGTACGAGGAAAGCATCGAGAACCCCGACAAATTCTGGGGCAAGCACGGCAAGCGGATCGACTGGTTCAAGCCCTATACCAAAGTCAAGAACACGTCCTTTACCGGCAAGGTTTCGATCAAGTGGTTCGAGGACGGCCAGACCAATGTCTCTTATAATTGCATCGACCGGCATCTGAAGACGAACGGCGACCAGGTGGCGATCATCTGGGAAGGCGACAATCCCTACATCGACAAGAAGATCACCTATAACGAGCTCTACGAGCATGTCTGCCGGATGGCGAACGTGTTGAAGAAGCACGGCGTCAACAAGGGCGATCGCGTCACCATCTATATGCCGATGATCCCCGAGGCGGCCTATGCGATGCTCGCCTGCGCCCGCATCGGCGCGGTGCATTCGGTGGTCTTCGGCGGTTTCTCGCCCGAGGCCCTGGCAGGGCGTATCGTCGACTGCGAATCCACCTTCGTCATCACCTGCGACGAAGGTCTGCGCGGCGGCAAGCCGGTGCCGCTGAAGGACAATACTGATACGGCGATCCATATTGCCGCCCGCCAGCACGTCAATGTCAGCAAGGTGCTGGTCGTGCGCCGCACCGGCGGCAAGACGGGGTGGGCGCCGGGCCGTGACCTCTGGTATCATCAGGAAGTGGCCACGGTGAAGGCGGAATGCCCACCGGTGAAGATGAAGGCGGAGGACCCGCTGTTCATTCTCTATACGTCAGGTTCGACCGGCAAGCCGAAGGGTGTGCT
>NZ_FMAJ01000009.1 GCF_900094625.1 Rhizobium aethiopicum
ACCAGGATCGCGCCGTCCATCTGGGCAGCACCGGTGATCATGTTCTTGACGTAGTCGGCATGGCCGGGGCAGTCGACGTGCGCGTAGTGGCGGTTCGGCGTCTCATACTCAACGTGCGCCGTCGAGATCGTGATGCCGCGCGCCTTCTCTTCCGGAGCCGCGTCGATCTGATCGTACGCCTTGAACTCACCGAAGTACTTCGTGATCGCTGCCGTCAGAGACGTCTTGCCGTGGTCAACGTGGCCGATCGTGCCAATGTTGACGTGCGGCTTGTTGCGCTCAAACTTACTCTTTGCCATTTGAATGCTTCCTGTGAACGAAATGGTGGCCCCGGCGAACCGGTTTAGTGCCGCCGTTTAAGGCTTTCGGCGAAATTGCGCAAGACTTAATTGCAGACGCCGATCTTGGCGTGACAGCGCATATGGGAGACAATTCGCCGCCTGCAAGGCGATTCGCCGCAGCCCCTCTAAAAATCCCTGAAATCTTAGAGAAAAATCGAATGTATCGGCAAGGATGACCCGCTGCCGACGGTTATTGACACCCTCGCCCGGCGGACAGCAACAGCCGCCGGTCCGCCTGGTCTGGAAACACGCTCACGGCGCTCGCGGCTGCGATCTCGTATCGATTGGCTTTAAGAGAGACTGGAGCGGGTAGCGGGAATCGAACCCGCGTATTCAGCTTGGAAGGCTGCTGCTCTACCATTGAGCTATACCCGCGGGATGGTCCGATCCGATGACGAATGGTGGAGAGAGTTGGATTTGAACCAACGTAGGCTGAGCCAACGGATTTACAGTCCGTCCCCTTTAACCACTCGGGCATCTCTCCAGTTTTCGTCCGGATCGTTAGACCAAGTTCGTCAGACTTCGAAGCGTTGCCGCCCGTCGTCTGCGCCGCGTATATGACCGGAGCATTTCCGTCTGTCAACATGATGACAACGGAAAAAACACGAAAAATTTCATTCGCAGCCGAAAGCCGGCACATGAAAGAAAGCCTATGCGGCAGCGAACGCCATGGCTATAAAGCCGCATGAGCAAAGACAAGAAATCGGGCGGCAAGGCCGCGACGGACCCATCCGCCAAGGATACGCACTACGCCAATCTGAGGCGCGCCCACCGCGACGCCAAGCGCGAACGCGGCGAGATCCCGACACCTCAGCCACAGAAGCGCAAGCGCGGGGCTGAGGACTGGAAGCCGCCGGCGCTCGCGCCCGAGCAGGTCTATCTCTACGGCCTGCATACGGTGCGCGCCGCGCTCGACAATCCGGAGCGCAAGAAGATCAAGCTGTCCGCAACCCAGAATGCGCTCACGCGTCTGGAAATCGACGTCGAGACGCTCGGTATTGCCTTAGAAATCGTCTCGCCGCACGAGATAGACAAGGTGCTCGGTCCAGACGCGATCCATCAGGGCGTCATGCTGGAAACACGGCCGCTGCCGGTGCGCCGGCTCGAAGCGCTGAAGGACAGCCCTCTCCTGCTGGTGCTCGACCAGGTCACCGATCCGCACAATGTCGGCGCGATCATGCGTTCGGCCGTCGCCTTCGATGCCGGGGCCGTTATCACCACACAGAGACATAGCCCAACCGAGTCGGGCGTGCTTGCCAAGTCCGCCTCCGGCGCGCTGGAACTGATACCTTATATACAGATCACCAACCTCGCCGATGCGCTCGGCGAGTTGCATAAGCTCGGCTTCTCCACCATCGGCCTCGATTCGGAAGGGCCAGCGCCGCTCGAAGGCACCTTCTCGGGCGACAAGCTAGCACTGGTGCTCGGCTCGGAGGGCAAGGGGCTCAGGCAGAAGACGCGCGAAACCGTCAACGCGCTTGCCCGCCTCGACATGCCCGGCGCGATCAAATCGCTGAACGTGTCGAATGCAGCGGCGATCGCGCTTTATGCGGCGCGGCTGTATCTGAAGCCATAGGCCGCTGAACAGACGGCTCGCTGACCGCGACGCAAGGTTAGCAGAAATGAAATCCAGTTTTGCCTTGGAATGACCTTCTGGAGCACTATGATTGGGCGGCGATCGATCGTAGCGACCGGTCACAAGCAAGAAGGAGCGATTCCCTTATGGCCATTCGACCGCTGATTTTCGGCATCCTCTTCATCGCGGCCTTTGTGGGAATCATCCTCAGCATCATCTGGGTGGACACGTCGCATCCCGTCCACCAGCCCGATCCTCTGTCGCCGACGGCGCCCGGCCCTGCAACGCCGGGACCGGTGCAATAGGCCAAGAGGAACGGCGACGGCAATTGCGCGTTAATCCCAACCGAACGAGGATTGGGCTTATGCGCATTATGATCGCCGTCATTGCCTTAATGGTCGCTTCCGTGCTCAGCATCGCAATGATGTCACCTTCCGGTGCCGGACAGACCGGCAAGGGCGACAGGATCGAGGCGACGGTCGACGACCCCGTCACGCATTAAGCCGAAGACCGACAGGCCTTCAGTGCGGCCTTATGCTCAGCTGCGGTATAGCCGCAGCATGTCGCGGTCGTGACGGCGCCACTCACGGCGCTCTTCCCAACGCTCGGCACGCCATGGCCGCCAATGGCGGCGTTCATAGCGCCATTCGGACCGGCGCCAATCGCGGCCATCGCGCCAGTCACGATCATCGCGCCAGTCGCGGTCGTCACGCAAGCGGTCGTGTCGCCAGCTGTCATGAACCTGGACGATGCCATTTTGCGCGGATACCGCGGGCCGGTCGAAGGGCATAGCGGCGGTGGGCTGAGCGGCAGCAAAGGCCGCGCCGAGGGAAATGGCTGCTGTCAGAAAAATATGCGCGAACTTCATGGCTGTTTCCTCATTGGCGATGAGGAAGACAGTGCGTCGGCACGGCTGAATTGCTGCTGAAGCAGGCCTTCAGCCAGGGTTCATCAAGAAACGCGCCGCTCGCGCAAAGAGGGATGGTGCCCCCGGCAGGGTTCGAACCCGCGACCCCCTGATTACAAATCAGGTGCTCTACCAACTGAGCTACAAGGGCAATAGCTGCCCAACTAACAGATTCTGCGGTCCTGTAAAGGAAAATCCGTGCCCTTGCCGACAAGACGACCTCCCTCCAAAACAGTTAGCCATGCAAATCGCCCTTGTCGCAGCGGCCATTTATCCTTTAGCTAGAGCAGCTTCACAAAGGGCATTGCATGGGCCGTTCATTCCAGACGCTTTCCTTTATCGCCTCACCGACGATGGAGGCGCTCGCAGCGCGCGAAGAGCTGATTCGCATCTATGGCGACGTACCGCAGGACAAAGCCGACGTCATCGTCGCGCTTGGCGGCGACGGCTTCATGCTGCAGACGCTGCATAGCACTATGAACACAGGCAAGCTGGTCTACGGCATGAATCGCGGTTCGGTCGGTTTCCTGATGAATGACTACAGCACCGAGCGGCTTCAGGAGCGCATCTGCGTCGCCGTCGAAAACGCCTTCCGTCCATTGAAGATGACGACCGCCAACGCCGACGGTACCAATTCGACGGCGCTCGCCATCAACGAGGTCTATCTTTTCCGCCAGTCCTACCAAGCCGCCAATCTGAGGGTCGTGGTGGACGGGCACGTCCGTCTGGAGGAACTTATCTGCGACGGCTTGATGGTGGCCACCCCCGCCGGATCGACCGCCTATAATCTCTCCGCCCATGGTCCTATTCTGCCGCTCGAGGCACCGCTGCTCGCCATGACGCCGGTCAGCGCTTTCAGGCCGCGACGCTGGAGGGGCGCCCTGCTTCCGAACAAAGTGACTGTCGATATCGACGTGCTCGAGCCGGAGAAGCGGCCGGTGAATGCGGTGGCAGACAATACCGAAGTCAAATCGGTGCTGCATGTCCGCATCGCCCAGTCCGAGCATATGACGGCGCGTATCCTCTCCGATCCCGACCGCTCCTGGTCCGACCGAATTCTCGCCGAGCAGTTCAAGGATTGAGATGATGGCAACGCGATTGACATTGATGACCACGATTTTCCTCGTCGGCTACTCGGCTGCGATCGCCGAACCTGCACAGGACGCCATCCTGCCGGCTTCTGTGATTTTCGCGACCAGCACCGGCTACTGGGAGGACGACGGGAACGCACCGCCTGTCGAGCGGGCGCCCGCCGCTGCCGAGAGCGTTTCCGATTCCCAGGGAAAGCGCCACGGCTACTATAAGCTCTTCGCGGTGCGCCAGCCGGACAGGACCTCGAAAGTCTATCTTCAGCAGATCGCCCAGACGGAGACAGGTCCGGCGGTTGCCTCGACCATCGAACTGCAGGAGATCAGCGACCTGAAGCCTTATGTGACCGATATCCGCCCGGAGAATTCGAGCGGCATCGTCAAGCAACCCGGCCTCTTCGCCACCGTCTATTTGAAGACTGATCCTGCGGCCGAGCCGAATGGCTGGACCGTGCTGATCGACGAACTCGGTGACATCACCATCGAGAAAGCGACCAATTGAACAGCGAGACGCTGTTCGCACGGGCGGCGATGATGAAACTCGGCTTTCGCGAGGGCGTCCTCTACGACGAGCAACGACCGGACTGGGACGCGGCCGGCCCAAGGCCCGTCCGCTGGTCACTATGGTATCCGGCTGCCGATCACGTGCAGGAACGCCATATTCAGGAAAGAAGCTGGTTTCGGAAGGCGGCGGTCGCTCGCGACGCACCGATTCGGACCTCAAACAGACCTTATCCGCTTGTCCTGCTGTCACACGGCACAGGCGGATCTGCGGCCGGACTGGAATGGCTGGCGCGACGCCTGGTCGATCACGGATTTGCAGCGCTCGGCGTCGACCACCACGGCAATACCGGCAGCGAGCCCTATCGCGCCGAAGGTTTTGCCTGTCTTTGGGAACGGGCACCGGATCTGAGCCTGATGCTCGACCGCTGCCGCGACTGGCTTGGCGATCTCACGGGGCGGATCGATACAGACCGCGTATTCGCCGCCGGATTTTCGGCCGGAGCGTATAGCGTGATGCTGCTTCTCGGCGCTGTCGCCCAGTTCTCGCAGTTCGAACCGTCAAGGCTGAAGCCGGGTGGTCCGCGCGGTCCAAGGGAATTTCCGGAGCTTGCCGATCATATCCCCTCATTGCTTCGCAGCAGCGATGTGTTTCGCGAGTCATGGTCCCGCATGTCGCGATCCTATCGTGACGACAGGATCAAGTCGGCGCTCCTCTGCGCGCCGGGCCGCTCCGTTTTCTGTTTCAGCGAGGAAAGCCTGAAAACTGTCGAGGCACCCGCTCTTATCCTTGTCGGCGATGCCGACAAGGCGGCACCGGCCGAAGAGTGTTCTTCATGGCTGCATGAGCGGCTTACTCGCAGCGCGCTGAACATCTTCGGCGGGGGCCTCGGGCATTATGTCTTTGTGCCAGAGGGCACGGAGCTTGGCTTTGCATTTGCGGCCGAGCTCTTCACCGATCCGCCGGGCATCGAGCGCAGGGCCGTTCATGACGAGATTGCCGATCTATCGGCAGCGCTGTTTCAGGCTGGCGACGTCCGCCCATAGCCTGAACAGGAGAAAGCCCCATTTCCAGGGCTTTCCGATTTCCATAATGCTGCCGGTCAGTCGACATCCTCGACGACCGCGTCGGCGGCGCCGCTGATGCGGTGGGCAAGGGCCGCTTCCATGAACTCGTTCAGATCGCCATCGAGAACGTCGTCCGGCGCGGTGCTGGCGACCCCGGTGCGCAGGTCCTTGACCAGCTGGTAGGGTTGCAGCACGTAGGAGCGGATCTGGTGACCCCAGCCGATATCCGTTTTGGAAGCGGCTTCGGCGTTCGCGGCCTCTTCGCGCTTCTTCAACTCTGCTTCGTACATCCTGGCACGCAGCATTTCCCAGGCCTTGGCGCGGTTCTTGTGCTGTGAACGTTCCTGCTGGCAGGCAACCACGATCCCGGTCGGGATATGGGTGATGCGCACGGCCGAGTCGGTCGTGTTGACGTGCTGGCCGCCGGCGCCGGACGAACGATAGGTGTCGATGCGGCAATCGCTCTCGTTGATCTCGATATTGATCGAGTCGTCGACGACCGGATAGACCCAGATCGACGAGAAGGACGTGTGGCGACGCGCATTGCTGTCGTAGGGCGAAATGCGCACCAGACGATGCACGCCCGATTCCGTCTTCAGCCAGCCATAGGCATTGTGGCCCTTGACGAGCAGGGTCGCAGACTTGATGCCAGCCTCTTCGCCGTCGTGGACTTCGAGCAGCTCGACCTTGAAGCGCTGACGTTCGGCCCAGCGGGTGTACATGCGCAGAAGCATGTTCGCCCAGTCCTGGCTTTCGGTACCTCCGGCGCCGGAATGGACTTCGAGATAGGTATCGTTGCCGTCGGCCTCGCCGGAGAGCATCGCCTCCACCTGGCGGCGCGCGGCCTCGGTCTTCAAGGCCTTCAAGGCATCCTCGGCCTCTTTGACGATGCCGTCGTCGCCTTCTTCCTCGCCGAGTTCGACCAGCTCGACATTGTCTTTCAGCTGCTGTTCGAGCTGCCGGACGCCGTTGACGCCGTCATCGAGCTGCTGGCGCTCGCGCATCAGTTTCTGCGCTTCGGCAGCGTCATTCCAGAGGTTCGGATCCTCTGCCTTGTTGTTCAACCAGTCCAGTCGCCTTATCGCCTGATCCCAGTCAAAGATGCCTCCTCAGCAGGGTGATAGCCTGCTTGGTTTCATCGACCACGTTTTCGATTTCCGCTCGCATTTTCCGCTTCTCTGTCTCGGTCTTCTCAAGTGCTGGTGAGATAGAGCATTTCCGTCTTTCTCCGAGCCACGGAGATGCTCTATCTTTTTTGGTTTAACGCAATTCCGGGCGCAAAACCGCGACGCACTTTTGCTGGAATTGCTCTAGAGACGCCCGCCGCGGATGTAAAGGGCCGCGGCTGGTGTTCAAAAATTCAGCTCTCGGTCAGAACAGACCGGGCGTGCCGGTCTGGACGGCCTGGTTGGCCTGCGGCGAGGTCTTCAGGATCTCCTCCGGCGCCATGGTGCTGTCCATGCCGATGACGGAGAAACTGTCGGCCGGGCCGGTGCCGGGTTTGAAGGCCTCGACGATCGTGTTCGGATCGCCGTCGGCGGCGGCCATGCCGGTCTTGCGGTCGATCGGGATCAGGTTCATGCCTGATGGAATGACGAACTTCGATTCCGGCATGTCCTTGACGGCGGTCTGCATGAATTCGTTGAAAATCGGGGCGGAGAGACCGCCGCCCGTACCGCCGCGGCCGAGGGGCGCCGGCGTATCGAAGCCCATATAGAGGCCGGCGACCAGATCCGGCGTGAAACCGACGAACCAGGCATCTTTCTCGTCATTGGTGGTGCCGGTCTTGCCGGCGACGTCGCGGCCGCCGAGATCAATTTTGCCGGCGGCGGTACCGCGCTGGATGACGCCCTGCATCATCGAGGTGATCTGGTAGGCGGTCATCGGGTCGAGAACGGTTTCGCGGTTATCGACGACATTAGGCTCTTCCTGGTTCTGCCAGTCGCCGGCATTGCAGCCCTCGCACAGGCGCTCCTCATGCTTGAAGATCGTCTTGCCGTAGCGGTCCTGGATGCGGTCGATCAGGGTCGGCTTGATCTGCTTGCCGCCATTGGCGATGACCGAATAGGCCGAGACCATGCGCAGCACTGTCGTATCGCCGGCGCCGAGCGACATGGAAAGAACCGGCAGCATGTGATCGTAGATACCGAAACGTTCGGCATATTCGGCAACGATGTTCATGCCGAGATCGTTGGCGAGGCGCACCGTCATCAAATTGCGCGAGTGCTCGATGCCCGAGCGCAGCGTCGACGGGCCGCCGACATCGCCGCCGTAGTTTTCCGGCCTCCAGACCTGGCCACCCGAAACGATCTCGATCGGCGCATCCATAATGACGGAGGCCGGCGTATAGCCATTGTCCATCGCCGCTGCGTAGACGAAGGGCTTGAAGGACGAGCCCGGCTGGCGCATCGCCTGGGTGGCGCGATTGAATTCGGACTGGGCATAGGAGAAGCCGCCGACCATGGCGAGCACGCGGCCGGTCTTCGGATCCATGGCGACAAGGCCACCCTGCACCTTCGGCGGCTGGCGCAGACGATAGGAGGTCGATGCGTTGTCGCCGAGCTTCTCGACATAGACGACGTCGCCCGCACTCAGGACTCCGGCCGGAGATTTCGCCGTCTTGCGGGAGCCGTCCGCAGAACGGAAAGCCCATTGCATGTTCTTGGCGTCGATCGTGCCACGCTGACGGTCTGCGGCTACCTTGCCGCTGCCGTCCTTGGCCGGCTGCAGGCCAATGTCGACGTTATCGTCGGACGCGGCGAGCACGACGGCGAGCCGCCATTCCGGAACGTCGGACAGCGCCGGAA
This sequence comes from Rhizobium aethiopicum, assembly GCF_900094625.1. Lineage (GTDB taxonomy): Bacteria > Pseudomonadota > Alphaproteobacteria > Rhizobiales > Rhizobiaceae > Rhizobium > Rhizobium aethiopicum. The sequence continues at coordinate 8,289 of NZ_FMAJ01000009.1, forward strand.
TATCGGCAAGCGCCTTGCCCCAGTCACCGCTTGCATCAATCTGCTTGATAGGCCCATGGAAGCCGCGCCGCTCGTCATAGGTTACGAGGCCATCCTGCAGCGCCTTGCGGGCGGCGATCTGCATTTGCGGATCAAGCGAAGTGCGCACGGAAAGGCCGCCCTCGTAGAGAACTTTTTCGCCATATTGATCGATCAGCTGGCGGCGCACGGCTTCGGCGAAAAAATCAGACGCGAAGAGCGAGGGACCGGTGCTGCGGGCGGTGACGCCGAGCGGCTGCTTCTTGGCTTCCGCGCCATCACTCTGGCTGACGTAGCCGTTCTCGACCATGCGGTCGATCACCCAATTGCGGCGCTCCAGCGCTGCCTCGGGATGGCGGAAAGGATGATAATTGGCCGGGCCTTTAGGCAACGATGCCAGATATGCGGCCTCGGCGACTGTCAGCTCGGTGACGGACTTGTTGAAATAGGTCAGCGCCGCGCCGGCAATGCCATAGGAATTCATCCCGAAAAAAATCTCGTTCAGGTAGAGTTCGAGAATCTTGTCCTTGCTGTAGGCCTGCTCGATGCGGAAGGAGAGGATCGCTTCCTTGATCTTGCGGTCGATCGTCTGGTCCGAGCTCAAAAGGAAGTTCTTAGCCACCTGCTGGGTGATCGTGGAAGCCCCGACCGGGCGGCGGCCGGAACCGAAATTCTGCAGGTTGACGAGGATTGCGCGGCCGAGACCGGTGAGGTCGACGCCCGGATGGTTGTAGAAATTCTTGTCCTCGGCCGAGAGGAAAGCGGCCTTGACGCGGTCTGGAACGGCCTGGATCGGCAGGAAGAGACGCTTTTCCTTGGCATATTCGGCCATGAGAGCGCCGTTGCCCGCATGGACGCGGGTCGTCACCGGCGGCGCGTAGCTGTTCAGAACGGCATAGTCCGGGAGATCCTTGGCGACATTGGCGAGATAGATGGCAATACCCGCCGCCGCGACCAGAAACAGGACGCAGGCCATTCCGAAGAAATATCCAAGAAGTCTAACCATATTTTCAGCTACCGGTCTCTTCGATCTTCAATCGGCGCAGCCGCAACGATTGCACAGATCAAGGCAATTTGCACGTTCCGCGCGGCTTACTCCATGAGCGCTACCGCCACAAGCCGATTCCGCTCTTCAGGCTGCGAAACATAAGCCGGAGTAACGGCGCGAATGTGAGCAAAATAGGGCTCTGCCCGCCGCATTCACCGCTGCGGCAGCGTTTCATCGGGACTGTCACATCCAAGCAACGCCCGATCTGTCCCTCATTGAAACATCTTGCTCAAAATTTGAATCAGGGGACGCAGGTTAAGTCTTTGTTTTTCAGGCTGCCGTCGTTCCGGCATTCGCTAGGGATTTCTTTGGAACGGCATTCATCAGCCGCCATTTGCCACGACGCCAGTGCGGTATCGCTTCACCGCCTCGGTCAGCAGATCGGCGATCCTGCCGCGCCAGGTCTCGTCGAGCAGCAGTTTCTCGTCGTCGGCATTCGACAGGAACCCGAGCTCGAGCAGGATCGACGGCACGTCGGGCGCCTGCAGCACGCGGAAGCCGGCGTGGCGGTGCGGATTGTTGATAGTGCCGACCTGATCCTTGAAGGAGTTCAGCACGCTCTCGGCCAGCGAGATCGAGAAGGCCTGAGTCTCGCGCCGCGTCAGATCAAGCAGGATGTCGGCGACCTCGGGCGGCTCGGCAACCGTCTCCTTGCCGGCGATCTGGTCGGAAAGGTTTTCGCGTTCGGCAAGGTCGGCGGCGAGCTTGTCGGAGGCCTTGTCCGAGATCGTATAGACGGTCGCGCCGCGGATCTCCTTCTGCTTCAGCGCGTCGGCATGCAGCGAAATGAACAGGCCGGCATGGTTCTGGCGGGCGATCAGCACGCGCTGGGAAAGCGACAGGAATTCGTCGTCGCTGCGCGTCAGGATCGCCTTGATGCCCGGCTCCTTGTTCAGCCGGTCGGCAAGAGCCTTGGCGAAAGCAAGCGTCACTTGCTTTTCCTCGGTCTTGGTATCGACGCCGATCGCGCCCGTATCGATGCCGCCATGGCCGGCGTCGACGGCAATGACGAAATCGCCCGGGGCGGCTTTCTCAGGCGTCGGGATGGCGCTCGTCGTCTGGGCTGCCTCGGCCCGATCGTCCCAGGATTGAGTCTTGACCAGTTCGGCGAAGGCCTGTTTGTCGATCATCTCGGCGTCGAGCACCAGGCGATGCCCCCTGCCCGCCTCGTCGGCCTGAACCTTGGCGAGCGAGAGCTTCACCGGCCTTGCTGTCGTCAGCACGATGCGGGCACTCTCCTCGTCCATCTTGCCGTAGCGGATATCTCTGAAGAGGCCGCGAGCGGCGAGATCCTTTGCGGGAAAGCCGAAGGCGGTGGCCGGCAGATCGACGACGATACGCTCCGGATTGGCGATATAATGGACGGAGAAACGCGGTTCTCGGTCGAAATCGATGACGATGCGCGTTCTGGCATCATCGCCGATGATGCGCGCCCCGTAAGCGAGCAGCGGATCCTTGCTCTCGGCCGAACCCGCGAGACCAGGCAGGAGGCAACCGGCGACCAGCGCCGCCATCAGAATCCGCACGAATGTCGATCGCCGCGTTGCGGACTGCGCCGCGATCCAAGCCCTCTTAAACAATAAACCGCCACATCCTATTTATGCCGCGATGGACCTGATATGGCCGGAGCGGACGCCCGAGAGCGAAACCCCTTGCCGCCTGTCGAATCCAATCGCTTGTCCCCAGCTTCTATGCGATTCGAAATCCATCAATATTATGGCACATTTGGCTTTTCCCTTGCTATTGTGACAGAGAAAACATACAACGCATTTTAGGGTAGAAGTGTTGACGGGATAGAGTCGCCGCAGGGCTGCCAGCCAGATCTGGACCTGGCGCCACATCGGTCATCGTCCGCCGTCTCATGCGCTTCAACCCGAGAACTGGATCCTGATTTTCCGGCTTCTTGTCGGAACTTCATTGGTGGATCAGCCACCACGCTCTCAGGGAGCAAATTCATCGGACCCCGAACCGGGTCTTCGTATTGTCGATCACGCTTGGTTGTTGATGGTTTTGCAGCAGGTTTTATCTGAAGTTTACAGGCCCCGGACCGATATGGTTCCGGTTGCGGTCTGGCTGCTGCTCTCCTCTTCGCGCCATGCGCGACTTTCATTATCCGGCGCGGCCACGGTGGACCGCATTCTTTCTGTTTCAACAGCAGTCGGGAATGCGCTCTCGCGGCCACGCCGAGGAGCACAGCTTACATGGCAGACAAAATGCTTATCGATGCGTCTCACGAGGAAGAGACGCGCGTCGTTGTCGTTCGCGGGAACCGCATAGAAGAATTTGACTTCGAGTCACAGCACAAGAAGCAGATCCGCGGCAACATCTACCTTGCAAAGGTAACGAGGGTCGAGCCCTCGCTGCAGGCCGCCTTCGTCGATTACGGCGGCAACCGGCATGGCTTCCTGGCCTTTGCCGAAATTCACCCCGATTATTACCAAATACCGCTCGCCGATCGTCAGGCGCTGCTTCGGGCCGAGGCCGAGGAGCATCGCCGCGACGAAGACGTCGAACACGTCGAAACCGCGCCAATCGTCGATCTTTCGACCCAGGACCAGCCGGATGTCGGGATCGTGCCTGCCGAGGCACCGGTTGCCGTAACGGAAGATGCCGCGTCGGAAGAGGTTGCCGTAACGGCAGAGGTGGCGGCATCGCCTGAAGCCGTCGAGGAAGCACCCGCCAAGAAGGCAAGGCCGCGCCGGAGTCGCAAGAAGGCTGCCGAAACGACCGCGACCGAGGATGCCGTTCCCACCGATGTCGAAGCCGAAGGCGCTTCGACCGTCGACAACGAGGATGACGGCTCGACCGGCGGAGCGATGGCCGCAATGGTGGAAACCGACTCGATCTCCGAAGACGTCGACACCAGCAAGCGTCGCCACGATGATGATGACGACGACGACGATCACGGTGAAGAGGAAGTTATCGAATCCGTCGGCGCCGAAGACGCGATGGAAGAAGTGCCGGATCGCGTACAGCGCAAGCCGCGCAAGCAATACCGCATCCAAGAAGTCATCAAGCGTCGCCAGATCCTGCTGGTGCAGGTCGCCAAGGAAGAGCGTGGCAACAAGGGCGCGGCACTGACCACCTATCTCTCGCTCGCCGGCCGCTATTCCGTGCTGATGCCGAACACGGCACGCGGCGGCGGCATTTCCCGCAAGATCACCAACCCTGCCGATCGTAAGCGCCTGAAGGAAATCGCGCGCATGCTCGAAGTGCCGCAGGGCATGGGCGTCATCCTGCGCACCGCCGGTGCCAACCGCACCAAGGTCGAGGTCAAGCGCGACTTCGAATATCTGATGCGCCTGTGGGAAAACGTCCGCACGCTGACGCTGGCATCGACCGCTCCCTGCCTCGTCTATGAGGAAGGCTCGCTGATCAAGCGCTCAATCCGCGACCTCTACAACAAGGATATCGGCGAGATCATCGTGGCCGGCGAAGAAGGCTATCGTGAAGCCAAAGACTTCATGAAGATGCTGATGCCGAGCCACGCCAAGGTGGTCCAGCCTTATCGCGACATCCACCCGATCTTCTCGCGCTCCGGCATTGAAGCCCAGCTTGACCGCATGCTGCAGCCGCAGGTGACGCTGCGTTCCGGCGGCTACCTGATCATGAACCAGACGGAAGCGCTGGTCTCGATCGACGTCAACTCCGGCCGCTCGACGCGTGAACACTCGATCGAGGACACTGCGCTGCAGACGAACCTCGAAGCCGCGGAAGAAATCGCCCGCCAGCTTCGCCTGCGCGACCTCGCCGGCCTGATCGTCATCGACTTCATCGACATGGAAGAGAAGCGCAACAACCGCGCCGTCGAGAAGAAGCTGAAGGAATGCCTGAAGAACGACCGCGCCCGCATTCAGGTCGGTCGCATCTCGCATTTCGGCCTGCTCGAAATGTCGCGCCAGCGCATCCGAGCCTCCGTTCTCGAATCGACCACCCAGGTCTGCTCGCATTGCGGCGGCACCGGCCACGTCCGTTCGCAGTCCTCCGTCGCCCTGCATGTGCTGCGCGGCATCGAGGAGTATCTGCTCAAGAATACGACGCACAACATCACCGTGCGGACGACGCCCGACATCGCGCTCTATCTTCTCAACCACAAGCGCCAGACGATCGTCGATTACGAAGCCCGCTTCGGCGTTGCGATCATCATAGACGCTGACGGTTCGGTCGGTGCGCAGCACTTCGCGATCGACCGCGGCGAAGCCGTGGAAAACCCGGTCAAGATCGAAAGCCTCTTCAACTTCGCGGCCATTCCCGAGGATGACGACGACGATATCGTCATAGAGGCGGATGAGGACGAAGACGAAGAACTCGAGGAAAAGCCGGCCGCTGCCGAGCGCGCCGCCACGGCACGCTCGGAAGGCGAAGCTGACGGCAGCCGCAAGCGCAAGCGCCGCAGGCGGCGTCGCGGACGCAACGGCAATGCCGAGCAGCCGGCATCGGCTGCAGGCGAAGCCGGCGACGAAGAGGAGGACGGCGACGACGAGGGCGCGGAGGGCGACGAAACCGCCGCCGCTGCACCCGAGAGCCGCGCCGAAAGCGAGGAATCGCAGCGCCGCAAGCGCCGTCGCCGCGGCAAGCGCGGCGGTCGCCGCAACCGCGAGGACGGCTCCGAACTGACGGCAAATGAAGCCGGCGAAGGCAGCGGCAACGAGGACGAAGACGACGGCACTTCGGATGACGTCGGCTCCGGTGAGGCCGCAATTGTCGAGACAGTTGCCGAACAGGCCAGCGACAGCCAAGCTGTAACGGCGGCCGTCGAGGACGTGGCCGTGGTCGCCGAAGAGGTAAAGCCTGCCCGTGGCCGCGGCCGCCGCAAGCCAGCCGCAGCGCCGGTCGAAGAACCGGTAGCGGAAGCGGCACCCGCCCTAGAAGCAGAGCCGGAGGTGGTCGAAGCCTCCGCTGATCTCGAAACGCCTGTTCAGGAAGAGGCGAAACCGGTTCGCGCCAACCGCGAATCCAACATCTCCTCCTCCGAGCCGACGGTGAAATCGACCCGCAGCGAAACCGCCGAAAGCGATGACGGCAAGCCGAAGAAAGCCGGCTGGTGGCAGCGCCGTGGCTTCTTCTGAACCCTGATTTTCGGACGCAAATGATAATCCGGCCGTGGCGACGCGGCCGGATTTTTGTTTATGGCGATGCTTCTTTAGCAAAGTTGAACCCTGAGGGCGGGGCGTGTACCTTCACGATATTGGTACACTCGAGGTGGTTATGCGGACGACGATCGATATCGATGATGGCTTGCTCGACGCAGCAATGATCGTCACGGGATTGGCGACAAAAGAGGCCCCCGCCGAACAGGCTTTACGGATATTCATTGAGAGGCACCGCCGGAAAAATGCGATTGCAGATCTCGCAGGGATAGACTGGGGAAGGCAACCTCGAGGAAATGCGTTGCGACCAGGCGGACGACAGACGGTGATAGTCGTCCACTGCCGGTCTTAACTCGGCATCTGCGCGGGATAAGTCCGGCCAACCAGGTCCGGGAGATCGCCGAAGCCAGCCCCTCATCCGCCTGCCGGCACCTTCTCCCCGTAAAACGGGGCGAAGGGACCATGACGCATCCTCTCCGTTCCCCGCCAAGCTCTCGCGGGGCACGTCCCCTCGCCCCGTTTACGGGGAGAGGGTTAGGGTGAGGGGCAGCTTATAGTGCGAAGCGCTTCGATATCGCTCGGCTCGATGCCGGTGAAAAGCGATCATTCTCCGCCTAAGGTCAGGCCGCCGGCGGGTAGAGCAGATCGACGATGTAGCTGGCGTCGAAACGGGAATCGAGCATGCCGTAAGTGGAGCGCCAGCCACCGGCAAGGCGTGTCTCGATGAAGGCATCGGCGATGCGCCCTGCCCCGAGCCGATAGAGTTCCGCAGCGCCGGCGGCAAGTGCCAGTTGCTCGACGAGCAGGCGCGCCGCGCCCTCGTCCTGTTCGCAGAGCGCGATTGCGGCGCGCAGCACGTCGATCGTCTTTTTCCCGGCCGGCCCGAGATCGCGGGCGAGGCCGGCAAAAACCGTCTCGAACAGATCCTTGCCACGGTTGAGCACGCGCAGCACATCAAGCGCCATCACGTTGCCGGAGCCTTCCCAGATGGCGTTGACCGGAGCCTCGCGGTAATGGCGGGCGATCGGGCGCTCCTCGATGTAACCGTTGCCGCCGATGCATTCCATCGCCTCGTAGATCAGCGCGGGCGCGATCTTGCAGCACCAGTATTTGGCGACCGGTGTCATGACGCGGGCATAGGCCGCTTCCTCGGCGTTGCCGCGCGCCTTGTCGAAAGCATCGGCTAGACGGAAGGACAGCGCGGTGGCGGCGGCGACATCAAGCGCCATGTCGGCCAGCACGCGCGTCATGATCGGCTGGTTGACGAGCATCTTGCCGAAGACGTTGCGGCCCCGGGTGTGGTGCACGGCCTCGGCCAGCGAGGCTCGCATCATGCCTGAGGAGGCCAATGCGCAGTCGAGCCGCGTCAGCGTCACCATGTCGAGAATGGTGCGGATGCCGGCGTCCGGGCCGCCGAGCAGGAAGCCGAACGTGTCTGAGAATTCGACCTCAGACGAGGCGTTGGAGCGGTTGCCGACCTTGTCCTTCAGCCGCTGGAACTGCAGGCCGTTGGCAGACCCGTCCTCCAGAAGGCGCGGCACGAGGAAGCAGCCCATGCCCTCCTTCGTCTGCGCGAGCATGATGAAGGCATCGCTCATCGGCGCAGACATGAACCATTTGTGGCCGGAGAGCCGGTAAATGCCTTCACTGACCTTTTCGGCGGCACTGCGGTTGGCCCTGACATCCGTGCCGCCCTGCTTTTCCGTCATGCCCATGCCGATGGTCACGGCGGATTTCTGCATGGCAGGCCGGTTGGACGAATCATATTTGCGCGACAGGATCTTCGGCGCCCAGTCCTTCTGCACCGCGGGCGAAGCCGAGAGCGCGGCCACCGAAGCACTCGTCATCGTTAGCGGGCAGAGATGGCCGCATTCCAGCTGTGCCGTCAGATAGAAGCGCGCGGCGCGAACCTTGTGGGCCTCATCCTTGGCTTCGGTATCGGCCTGCGGATCCCAGACCGAGGAATGCAGGCCGACCGACATGGAGCGGCGCATCAGCGCATGCCAGGCCGGATGGAATTCGACGACATCGAGGCGCTCACCACGCGGGCCGTGGGTGCGCAGCTGCGGCGCACCCTGGTTTGCCATCCGCGCCAGTTCCTGCGCCTCCGGCGAGGTGACGTAGCGGCCCATGTTTTCCAGGTCCTCGCGGATGCCGCGCGGCAGGGCCGCCGTCAGATCGACGATCAGCGGATCGGATCGATAGGCATTGATGCCGGACCACAGGCTCGGCTGGTTGAGTTCTGCGAGTTTGTCGTCAGTCCGGTTGGCGGAGGTCATTATTCGCTTCTAGTGCAAGAGCCCGGCAAAAGGAAACCGGAAGTTATGATTCGCTGACTCTGCTCTATCGGAATTCTGGCGAAAATGCATGGGGACATAAGCCTTTGCCCACAGCGCATGCTTGCCCCGGCGGGCCGCACTCTTTATAGACCCGCAAGAGACAGCAAGAGGCAGGGTCATGGTATTTTTCCCCCACCGCCACCTCATCGGCATCAAGGGCCTCACCGAGCAGGATATCACCTATCTTCTCGACAAGGCGGATGAGGCCGTCAAGATCAGCCGCCAGAGAGAAAAAAAGACGTCGACCCTGCGCGGGCTGACGCAGATCAACCTCTTCTTCGAGGCATCGACCCGCACGCAGGCCTCCTTCGAGCTAGCCGGCAAGCGGCTCGGCGCCGACGTCATGAACATGTCGGTCGGCAATTCATCGGTGAAGAAGGGTGAAACGCTGATCGATACGGCGATGACGCTGAATGCGATGCGCCCTGACGTGCTGGTGATCCGCCATTCAAGTGCCGGTGCGGCCGCGCTTCTCGCCCAGAAAGTCTCCTGCTCGGTCGTAAATGCGGGCGACGGCCAGCATGAACACCCGACCCAGGCGCTGCTCGACGCGCTGACGATCCGCCGTGCGAAAGGCAAGCTGTCGCGTATCATCGTCGCGATCTGCGGCGACGTGCTGCATTCGCGCGTGGCGCGCTCCAATATCCTGCTGCTTAATGCGATGGGCGCGCGCGTCCGCGTCGTAGCGCCCGCCACCCTCCTGCCCGCCGGCATCGCCGAGATGGGGGTCGAGGTCTTCCACTCTATGAAAGAAGGGTTGAAGGACGCCGATGTGGTGATGATGCTGCGGCTGCAGCGCGAGCGCATGTCCGGTGCCTTTGTGCCGTCGGTGCGCGAATATTATCACTTCTACGGACTCGACGCCGAAACGCTGAAAGCGGCGAAGGAGGATGCGCTGGTCATGCATCCCGGCCCGATGAATCGCGGCGTCGAGATCGCCTCCGAGGTCGCCGACGGTCCGCAGAGCGTGATCGCCGAACAGGTGGAAATGGGGGTCGCAGTGCGCATGGCCGTCATGGAGACGCTGCTCGTCTCGCAGAACCAAGGTCCCCGAACCGACGGAATGATGGCATGAGCAACCCGATCGTCCTCAAGAACGTCCGCATCGTCGATCCCTCGCGCAATCTCGACGAGGTCGGAACGATCATCGCCAAGAATGGCGTGATCCTTGCCGCCGGCAGCGCGGCGCAGAACCAGGGCGCGCCGGAAGGCGCCGTCGTGCGTGACTGCACCGGTCTTGTGGCAACGCCCGGCCTCGTCGATGCGCGTGTTCATGTCGGCGAACCCGGCGGCGAGCACCGCGAGACGATCGCCTCGGCGAGCCGGGCGGCGGCGGCCGGCGGCGTCACCTCGATCATCATGATGCCGGACACCGATCCCGTCATCGACGACATCGCGCTCGTCGAATTCGTCAAGAAGACGGCGCGCGATACGGCCACCGTCAATGTCTATCCCGCAGCCGCCCTCACCAAGGGTCTTGCCGGCGAGGAGATGACGGAAATCGGCCTACTGATGCAGGCGGGTGCCGTCGCCTTCACCGATGCCCACTCCAGCGTCCACAACACGCAGGTGCTGCGCCGGATCATGACCTATGCGCGCGAATTCGGCGCCGTCATCTCCTGCGAGACACGCGACAAATATCTTGGCGCCAACGGCGTCATGCATGAGGGGCTTTTCGCCAGCTGGCTCGGGCTCTCCGGCATTCCAAGGGAAGCCGAACTCGTTCCGCTCGAACGCGATCTCAGGATCGCCGAGCTGACGCGCGGCCGCTATCACGCCGCGATGATCTCGGTGCCGGCATCGGTCGAGGCAATCGAACGCGCCCGCAGCCGCGGCGCCAGGGTAACCTCGGGCATCTCGATCAACAATCTGGCGCTTAACGAGAACGACATCGGCGAATACCGAACCTTCTTCAAGCTCTATCCGCCGCTCCGTCCGGAAGACGACCGGGTAGCGATGGTCGAGGCGCTGGCGAGCGGCGCGATTGATATCATCGTCTCCTCGCATGATCCGCAGGACGTCGACACCAAGCGGCTGCCGTTCGGCGAGGCGGCCGACGGCGCGGTCGGCCTGGAAACGATGCTGGCGGCGGCCCTCAGGCTTCACCATGGCGGCCAGGTCAGCCTGATGCGCCTGATCGACGCCATGTCCACTCGCCCGGCTGAAATTTTCGGGCTGAATGCCGGCACGCTGAAGACGGGTGCTGCGGCCGATATCACGCTGATCGATCTCGATGAGCCTTGGCTTGTCGCCAAAGACATGCTTCTCTCCCGATCGAAGAACACGCCGTTCGAGGATGCGCGCTTCAGCGGGCGGGCAGTCGCGACATACGTCTCGGGAAAGCTTGTCCACGCACTTTAAGGGACGGCTGGACCGAGAAGCCAGGGAGGGCTGAGGGGACATATGCTATCCAATCTCATGTCATGGCAGATCACATTGCCGATTGCGCTTGCCGCCGCCGTTATCGGCTATCTCTTCGGCTCCATTCCTTTCGGCCTGATCCTCACGCGCGCCGCCGGCCTCGGCGATGTGCGCAGCATCGGTTCCGGCAATATCGGCGCGACCAACGTGCTCAGAACCGGAAACCGTAAGCTGGCCGCCGCGACGCTGCTGCTCGATGCGCTCAAAGCGTCGGCCGCGGCCTGGATCGTCGGTTATTTCTTCGGCGAGGAGGCTGCGATCATCGCCGGTTTCTTCGCCTTCATCGGCCATCTCTTGCCGGTCTGGATCGGCTTCAAGGGCGGCAAGGGTGTGGCCACCTATATCGGCACCCTGCTCGGCATCGCGCCGATCATGGTCGTGCTCTTCGCCGTCATATGGCTGGCGATCGCCTTCACCACACGCTACTCCTCTCTGTCGGCGCTGGTCGCCATGCTCGTCATCCCGATCGCATTGTGGATCCTCGGCAACGAAAAGGTTGCGGCTGTCATGGCGGTCATGACGCTGATCTCCTATTGGAAGCACAAAACGAATATCTCGCGCCTGATGAGTGGAACGGAAAGCAAGATAGGGGCGAAGGGATAATGGATGCGCTGAGCGCGGCGCCAAAGGGCGTTGTACTGACCGAGCGGCAGAGAATTGCCTGGCTGCGCCTCATCCGTTCCGACAATATCGGCCCTGCGACCTTTCGCGACCTCATCAATCACTTCGGGTCGGCCGAGACAGCGCTCGCGGCGCTGCCGGAGCTTTCGGCGCGAGGCGGCGCCACGCGCGCGGTCCGCATTGCCAGCGAGGCCGAGGCGCATCGCGAACTCGAAGTCGCGCATCGCTTCGGCGCCCGCTTCGTCGGAATCGGCGAACCTGATTACCCCGAGGCCTTGAAGCAGATCGACGGCGCACCGCCGCTTCTTGCCGTCAAGGGCGCGCTTACCGCCGCCAAACGGCCGGCCGTCGGCATCGTCGGCTCCCGAAACGCCTCAATCGCCGGCGCCAAATTCGCAGCGATGGTGGCGCGCGACTGCGGCCGGGCCGGTTACACCGTCGTCTCCGGGCTTGCGCGCGGCATCGATACGGCGGCGCATCGGGCCAGTCTCGGGACAGGCACGATCGCAGCGCTCGCCGGCGGTCTCGATCAGCCCTACCCGCCAGAAAATATCGGTCTGCTCGATGAGATAACGGGCGGCAACGGCCTCGCGGTGAGCGAGATGCCATTCGGCTGGGAGCCGCGCGCCCGCGACTTCCCGCGCCGCAACCGGCTGATCGCCGGCATCGCGCTCGGCCTCGTGGTCGTCGAAGCGGCAGAGCGTTCGGGATCGCTGATCACCGCGCGGCTTGCCGGCGAATTTGGCCGGCTGGTGTTTGCCGTGCCGGGCTCACCGCTCGATCCGCGCTGCCATGGCACCAACGGGCTGCTGAAAGACGGCGCTTCAATCGTTACCGCACCCGCCGATGTCATCGAGGCCCTGGCGCCGGTTGCGCAATTCGATCTCTTCCCGTCCTCGCTGGCGGAAGAACCGACGCGTGACCACAAGACCATGATCGTACCGCCGGGCGATTCCGAGCGGGCGCGGATCATCGATGCGCTCGGACCGACACCGGTCGAGATTGACGATGTCATCCGCCACACCGGCCTTTCCGCATCCGCCGTCTATCTCATCCTTCTGGAACTCGACATAACGGGCAGGCTGCACCGGCATCAGGGTGGGCTCGTCTCGCTCTCCAACTGAGCCTTGCGCGTTTTGGAAGAGCGGGTTTGAGAACTGCAGGAACTGCGTGTTGAAAGCGACTTGAAAGCAATTACAAGATGCGTTTGACGTGCGATCCCTCTTCGATTGCACCGTACGCAAGAAGTAAAATTGTAGCAAACCCCTTGACCGCAACGATTTCCCTGTCCATGTCGGAGAGCCGGTATCCAGGTTACGCTGCATGTTGCGCTGGCTCCTGCGCCGGCGTGGCTGTTTTTTTAGAGAATCATGATGAATGTTGTAGTGGTGGAATCGCCTGCCAAGGCCAAGACGATCAACAAGTATCTGGGTTCGGGATACAAAGTGCTCGCCTCTTTCGGCCATGTGCGCGATCTGCCTGCCAAGGATGGCTCAGTTCTTCCCGATCAGGATTTCGAAATGCTCTGGGAGGTCGATGGCGCCTCGGCCAAGCGGATGAAGGACATTGCTGACGCGGTGAAATCCTCAGACGGGCTTTTCCTCGCGACCGACCCGGATCGCGAAGGCGAAGCGATTTCCTGGCACGTCCTCGACATGCTCAACAAGAAGCGGGTGTTGAACGGCAAGTCCGTCAAGCGCGTCGTTTTCAACGCCATCACCAAGAAGGCCGTGCTCGACGCGATGGCCGATCCGCGCGATATCGACGTGCCGCTGGTCGACGCCTATCTCGCGCGCCGCGCACTCGATTATCTTGTCGGTTTCAATCTATCACCCGTGCTGTGGCGCAAGCTGCCCGGCGCGCGTTCGGCCGGCCGCGTCCAATCGGTGGCGCTTCGTCTGGTCTGCGATCGCGAATCCGAGATCGAGCGCTTCATTTCGGAAGAATACTGGAATCTCTCCGCGCTTCTGAAGACACCGCGCGGCGACGAGTTCGAGGCAAGACTGGTCTCGGCGCATGGCAAGCGGCTGCCGCCGCGCGCGATTGGCAACGGCGAGGACGCAGGCCGCCTGAAGGCATTGCTCGAAGGCGCGAGCTATATTGTCGACACGGTCGAGGCGAAGCCGGTCAAGCGCAACCCCGGCCCTCCGTTCACGACCTCGACCTTGCAGCAGGCCGCCTCTTCCAATCTCGGCTTCTCCGCTTCGCGCACGATGCAGATCGCCCAGAAGCTCTATGAAGGCGTTGATATCGGCGGCGAGACGGTCGGTCTCATCACCTATATGCGAACCGACGGCGTGCAGATGGCGCCCGAGGCGATCGACGCGGCGCGGCGCGCCATCCTAGACCAGTTCGGCGACCGCTACCTGCCGGAGAAGGCGCGCTTCTACTCCACCAAGGCGAAGAACGCCCAGGAGGCGCACGAGGCGATCCGTCCGACCGATTTCTACCGCTCTCCTGACCGCGTGCGCAAATTCCTCGATGCCGACCAGATCCGGCTCTACGACCTGATCTGGAAGCGCGGCATCGCCAGTCAGATGGCGTCGGCCGAGATCGAGCGCACGACGGCTGAGATCACGGCCGACAACAAGGGCGAGAAGGCAGGCCTGCGCGCCGTCGGTTCGGTCATCCGCTTCGACGGCTTCATCGCCGCCTATACCGACCAGAAGGAAGACGGCGAGCAGAGCGACGACGGCGACGAGGATGGCCGCCTGCCGGAGATCAATGCGCGCGAGACGCTCGCCAAGCAGAAGATCAATTCGACCCAGCATTTCACCGAGCCGCCGCCGCGCTATTCGGAAGCCTCGCTGATCAAGAAGATGGAAGAGCTCGGCATCGGCCGTCCTTCGACCTATGCGGCGACGCTGGCAACGCTGCGCGACCGCGACTACGTCACGATCGACAAGCGCAAGCTGATCCCGCAGGCCAAGGGCCGGCTGGTGACGGCCTTCCTCGAAAGCTTCTTCACCAAATATGTCGAATACGACTTCACCGCCGACCTCGAAGAAAAGCTAGACCGGATTTCGGCCGGCGAGTTGAACTGGAAGCAGGTGCTGCGCGATTTCTGGAAGGATTTCTTCGCGCAGATCGAGGACACCAAGGAACTGCGCGTCACCAACGTGCTCGATTCGCTGAACGAGGCTTTGGCGCCGCTGGTCTTCCCGAAACGCGAAGATGGCAGCGATCCCAGGATCTGCCAGGTCTGCGGCACCGGCAACCTGTCGCTGAAGCTCGGCAAATATGGTGCCTTCGTCGGCTGCTCGAACTATCCGGAATGCAACTACACCCGCCAGCTTTCCTCCGAAAACGGCGGGGAAGCGGAAGGGGTCGCCCTCAACGAACCGAAGAACCTCGGCACCGATCCGACCACTGGTGAGGAACTGACGCTGCGTTCCGGCCGCTTTGGTCCTTATATCCAGCGCGGGGACGGCAAGGAGGCCAAGCGCGCTTCGCTGCCGAAGGGCTGGAAGCCTGAAGACATCGACTACGAGAGGGCGATGGCTCTGATCTCGCTACCGCGCGACATCGGCAAACATCCCGAAACCGGCAAGATGATCTCGTCGGGCATCGGCCGCTACGGGCCCTTCCTCCTGCATGACGGTTCCTATGCCAATCTGGAGACCGTCGAGGACGTCTTCTCCGTCGGCCTCAACCGAGCCGTGACTGTCATCGCGGAAAAGGCAAACAAGGCGCCAGGCCGCGGGGCGCGCGGAACGCCGGCGGCGCTGAAGACCCTCGGCGATCATCCCGATGGCGGCGCCATCACCGTTCGCGACGGCAAATACGGCCCCTATGTCAACTGGGGCAAGGTCAACGCCACCTTGCCAAAGGGCAAGGATCCGCAGGCGATCACCGTCGAGGAGGCGCTCGCGCTGGTCACCGAAAAGGCCGGCAAGGTCCCCGCCGGAAAGACGGCCAAGGCGAAAGCCAAGCCGAAGGCTGCGGCTGCCGAGGCCAAGAGCACCAAGACGGCGGCCAAGCCGAAGGCAACGAAGGCGAAAGCGCCCGCAAAATCGAAAAAGAGCTGACGTGAACAGGATACCGCGCGACAGAACGAACCCTGCGGGCAAGCGCCCGGGCAAGATCGGCCGCGCCGGCAAGGATGCTCCGGCCGTCGAGCCGCTGAACATCGTCCACGGCGCGCTGCCCTCGCGCGAGGTGATTCTGCGCTTCATCGCCGATCATCCGCAGAAGGCCTCCAAGCGCGAGCTCGCCAAAGCTTTCGGGCTGAAAGGCGACAGCCGCGTCGAGCTCAAGCATATGCTGCAGGAGCTCGAACAGGAAGGCATGCTGCAGAAGAGCCGCAAGTCGCTCATTCGTCCCGGTGCCCTTCCGCCCGTCACCGTTCTCGATATTACGACGCGCGACAAGGATGGCGACCTGATCGGCCGGCCGGCGGAGTGGCCGGAGGACCAGGGTGCGGCGCCTGCCGTCGCCATCCGCCAGCAATCGCCCGCAGGCCGCCAGGGCAAGGGCAAGGCGCCCGTCGCCGGCCTCGGCGACCGGATCCTGGCAAAAATCTTCCCGGCCGTCGATCGAGGCGGGCCGGCCTATACGGCGCGTATCATCAAGGTGATCGACAGGCGCCGCGGCGCCGCGATGGGCGTCTTCCGCACAGCACCCGGCGGCGGCGGGCGGCTGTTGCCGATCGAGCGGCGCGGCGAAGAGATGGTGATCGACCCGGATTTTACTGGCGGCGCCAAGGACGGCGACCTGGTCGAGATCGAAGTCGCTCGCCTGGGACGTTTCGGCCTGCCGCGCGCCAAGGTGCTTTCCGTCGTCGGCTCGGTCGGCTCGGAAAAGGCGATCTCGATGATCGCCATCCATGCGCACGGCATCCCGCATATCTTCCCGCCGGCCGTGATCGCCGAGGCGGAAGCCGCAAAACCGGCGACGATGTCGCATCGGGAGGACTGGCGCGACGTGCCGCTGATCACCATCGATCCGGCCGACGCCAAAGACCATGACGATGCTGTTTACGCCGAGCTGGACCCCTCGCCCGACAATCCCGGCGGCGTCCTCGTCACCGTCGCGATTGCCGACGTCTCCTGGTATGTCCGCCCCAAGTCGCCGCTCGACCGCGAGGCGCTGAAGCGCGGTAACTCGGTCTATTTTCCGGATCGCGTCGTGCCGATGCTGCCGGAGCGCATTTCCAACGATCTCTGCTCGCTGAAGGAAGGCGTGGACCGGCCGGCGCTTGCCGTGCGCATGAGGTTCTCGGCAGAAGGCCGCAAGATCGGCCACACGTTCCATCGCATCATGATGAAGAGTGCCGCGAAGCTTTCCTACCAACAGGCGCAGGCGGCGATCGACGGAAACCCGGACGACAAGACCGGACCGATGCTCGAGCCGATCCTGAAACCGCTCTGGCACGCCTATGGAGTGATGAAGCGCGGCCGCGACCGGCGCCAGCCGCTGGAACTCGACATGCCGGAGCGCAAGATCCTGCTGAAACCCGACGGCACGGTCGACCGGGTCTTCGTGCCGCCGCGGCTCGATGCCCACAAGCTGATCGAAGAGATGATGATCCAGGCGAATGTCTGCGCCGCCGAGACGCTCGAAAAGAAGCGCCAGCCGCTGGTCTATCGTATCCATGACGGCCCGACGCTTGCCAAGCAGGAGATCCTGCGCGAATTCCTGGCGACACTCGGCATCTCGCTCGCCAAGGGCGGCAATATGCGCGCCAACAGCTTCAACGGCATCCTAGCCAAGGCGGATGGCACGGCGCACCAGACCATGGTCAACGAGATGGTATTGCGCTCGCAGAGCCAGGCGATCTACAGCCCGGAGAATATCGGCCATTTCGGCCTCAACCTGATGAAATACGCCCACTTCACCTCCCCCATCCGCCGTTACGCCGATCTGATCGTGCATCGCGCGCTGGTCGGCTCACTCGGCTTCGGCGAAGGCGGCATCACGCCCGACGAAGAAGCCAGCCTTGACGATATCGCCGCCGAGATCTCGACCTTCGAGCGCCGGGCGATGGCGGCCGAACGCGAGACCATCGACCGGCTGATCGCCCATCATTTGAGCACCCGCGTCGGCGAGGAATTTGCCGGTCGCGTCTCCGGAGTTACGAAATCCGGGCTCTTTATCACCTTGCCGGACTATGGCGCTGACGGTTTCGTCCCTATGTCTACGCTTGGCACCGATTATTTCATCTATGACGAGGCGCATCAGGCGCTCTCGGGTGAAAAGACGGGCCTCGGCTACCGCCTCGGCGACAGCGTCACGGTGAAGCTTGCCGAAGCAATCCCGCTTGCCGGCGCGCTGCGTTTCGAAATGCTGAGCGAAGGACGCGAGATGCCGGCGGCGGTGCGCTCCTTCCACAAGGCCGGCCGCCGCGACAGGGGCCAGGTCCGGAAGAAACCGGGGACGCGGCCGCCCCGCGGACGCCGCTAGGCGCTGTGCCGAAAGCAGCAATCGTCCGCGGGAACTCCATGCTTTCGGCCTGAAAGGAAAGATGCGATGAGCACACCGACCGACCCGGTCGTCCGCTACGGAGGTACGCCGGAAAACGAGCGTCCGCTCGGGCGTTCCATCATGCGTGGGCTGCTGAACCGGTGCCCGGCTTGCGGCAGCGGCAAGCTCTTTCGCGCCTTCCTGAAGCCTGTCGACCATTGCGCCGCCTGCGGCGAAGCGATGCATCACCATCGCTCCGATGACCTGCCGCCCTATATCGTCATCCTCGTCCTCGGCCACGTCCTCGTCGGCGGCTTTATGCTGACCGACATGACTTTCGTGCTGCCGGTATGGGTCCATCTTGCCATCTGGGCGCCGATCACCGTCATCACAGCACTTGCCTCGATCCAGCCGATCAAGGGCGGCGTCATCGGCCTGCAATGGGCGCTGCGTATGCATGGCTTCGGCGGAGAGAGCGACAGTCCCGATGATTACGAGCTTCCCCACCGGCCGGATTGAGCGCCTTCACCTTCCAGACATATTTGGCGTGTAGTGCCAGCCCTCCACCGACCACCACCGACACGCGGGAGTCGACGATCCTCAACGACTTGACATGGTAAGCTTTTCTTGTCTGAACAGGCTTTACATTCCGCAGATCACATCGGAAATACTGCGAAACGCTGCTCGTCACCTGGATTTGGCACGTCTGTGTCCTTCTATGTGAGGCGAGAGGTCGATTCGCTCGCGCAGCTTCTAAGGATGGATAAATGTCTCAGCCGAGAAACGGCACACCAGGCGATATCGAAGAAATTCATTGGCCTTCCCTGGTGGCAGCCGTCTCGTCCATTTCAGCCGTCGGCATAGCAATCGGCCTCGGCCTCCCCCTCCTCAGCATCATCCTCGAAAAACGCGGCATCTCTTCCACCCTGATCGGCCTCAACACGGCGATGGCTGGAATCGCGGCGATGGCAGCGGCACCCATCACCACCAAGCTCGCCCATAAATACGGCGTTGCCCCGACGATGCTCTGGGCCGTGCTGATATCGGCGCTGAGCGCGCTCGGCTTCTACTACGCCGAGGATTTCTGGATGTGGTTTCCGCTGCGTTTCGCCTTCCATGGCGCGACGACTACGTTGTTCATTCTCTCCGAGTTCTGGATTAACGCCGCCTCGCCGCCTTCCAAACGCGGCTTCGTGCTCGGCATCTATGCGACGGTGCTTTCGCTCGGCTTTGCGGCCGGACCGCTGCTCTTTTCGCTGCTTGGCAGCGACGGCATCTTCCCCTTCCTGATCGGCGCCGGCGCCATCCTGCTTGCCGCCATTCCGATTTTCATCGCTCGCGACGAAAGCCCGATACTCGAGGAAAAGCCGGAGCTGCATTTCATGCGCTACGTCTTCCTGGTGCCGACGGCGACGGCGGCCGTTTTCATTTTCGGCGCGGTCGAAGCGGGCGGGCTGTCGCTTTTCCCGGTCTTTGCCGTACGCGCCCATTTCACCGAATCGCAGGCAGCACTTCTGCTCACCATGATGGGCGTCGGCAACGTCATCTTCCAGATTCCGCTCGGCCTGCTCTCGGACCGCATCCGCGACAAGCGGCCGCTTCTGGCCGGGATGGCGCTGATGGGCTTTATCGGCTCGATGATGCTGCCGGTGCTGATCGACAACTGGCTGCTGATGGCCGGGCTCCTGCTCTTCTGGGGCGGTTGCGTCTCCGGCCTCTATACGGTCGGCCTCAGCCATCTAGGCTCGCGGCTGACGGGCTCCGATCTTGCGGCCGCCAATGCCGCGTTCGTCTTCTGTTATGCGATGGGAACCGTGGCCGGGCCGCAAGCGATCGGCGCCGCGATCGATGTCGCCGGAAATAATGGTTTCGCCTGGGCAATCGCGGCTTTCTTCGGTTTCTACGCGCTACTTTCCGGCATCAGATTGATGTTCATTCGAAAACGGACTTGACTTTTCGGGCGGGATTCGTAGTTTCGCGCCAGAATTTGCCGTGGAGCCCATCCGGCTTCCACGGCTTTCATTTTCTTAAAGGCAGGACGACCATGGCCAAGGCTACAACAATCAAGATCAAGCTGCTGTCGACAGCCGACACCGGTTTCTTCTACGTCACGACGAAGAACAGCCGTACGATGACGGACAAGATGACGAAGACGAAGTATGACCCGATTGCTAAGAAGCATGTCGAGTTCAAGGAAACCAAGATCAAGTGATCGCTTGATATCTGGGGTTTCGAAAAAGCGCGCGCCTACGGGTCGCGCGTTTTTTTTGCCGGGATTGGCCTCTTCGCGATGATAGCGCAAATAGAAAACGCCGCCCTTCCATCTTCGGGAAGTGACGGCGTTTTCTTGAAAGGGGGTCGGCCAGCATGCAAAACGGCACGAGGAACCGCTATAGCTTGCCTACCAGCCGACCAACCCCACGACCCAGGAGATGCGGCGGACCTGAGCATCATGGGGTATGGACAACTCCTCTGCGGGAGCGCTTCTCTTATGAGCCGATAATTTGCGCAGAAATGAAAGAAAATCAACAAATTCTTAATGATGAATTTTCCGAGCTTGATTCTATGGTTAAAAGTGCAGTTTTGTAACATATAAAGATTTGAAGCCTGTGCTTGATGGCTAAGCCTGATGACGGCACCTCGGAAGAAATTCGATACTATAACTTAATAACTTAAGCCGGCCCTCCCCTTACGTGAGGTGATGCCGCCGTCCTCTATTGGATCCTGTTGGCGGCGGGCATTTTTTATAGTCTCCATTTCATCGTGAGCTAGGCGCCTTGCATTTCGGAGACTGTCGCGCTGCACCATATCCACAGCAACGCCAGAGTCCATTTTTGGGCTACCAGGTCGCAAAATTTCAGGCTGCGCCGCACGGGCGAAGATTAAAAATCGGTAACAATTCGCTTACGGCAGTGGAAAACCCCAAATGGCGTGCATGGCGCCCAAAGTGATTCGTCAGGCAGCTGCTGCGACCACGCGATTGCGCCCGGTATTCTTGGCCTCGTACAGAGCAAGATCGGCCTGTTTCATCAGCTGGTCCGGGGTCAGCACCGCGCCTATGCGCGAGGCGATTCCGAAGGAAGCGGTCACATTCAAGGCTTCACCGGAGCGCTTCAGCATGAAAGGAGCGCTTTCGACCGCGGCGCGCAGGCGCTCGGCGACAGCGGCGGCGACTTCAGGCGAGGTGTCCGGCATCACCACGACGAATTCCTCCCCGCCGTAACGACAGGCGAGATCGGCGCCGCGGATGGTCGAGCGGACGCGGTTTGCGAATTCGCGCAGTACTTCGTCGCCGCCATCATGGCCGTAAGTGTCGTTCACCTGCTTGAAACGGTCGATATCGGTGATCAACACCGAAAGCGGCCGGCCGCGCGCCATTGACCGGTTGAAGAGCACGTTCAGGTGATTGTCGAGATAACGCCTATTGTAGAGGCCGGTCAGCGGATCGGTCACGGCAAGCTCGATCGTCTGCTTGACGCTGGCGCGCAGCCGATCGTTGTAGCGCTTGCGACGGATCTGCGTCAGGCTGCGAGCGACGAGCTCGTTGGGATCGACGGGACGGATGATGTAATCGTTGACGCCGAGATCGAGCGCCCGGACGACCATGTCGTCGGCGCCCTGCTCGGTAATGATCAGGATCGGCAAGAAGCGTGTGCGCTCCAGCGAGCGCAGTTGCGAGCAGAGGCGAAGCGGATCGTAATCGTCGAAATTGGCGTTGACGATGACGAGGTCGAACGGGTGCTCGGCTGCCTCGAAGAGGGCCGCCTGCGGGTCGGAGAGGGCATGCACATCGGCGACGGGCTTCAGCGCCCTGACGATACGCTCTTGCGAATTGGCACGGCCATCAACCAGCAGAACCTGGCCGGCCTCGTCGCCACGGCCTTCGCCTGTCCGCATGAGATCGCCCATGCCCATGGTATGAGCAGTGTCGGCGCGGATGCGCAGCTCATCGCTTAACGTCTTCAGCCGCAGCAGGCTCTTCACCCGCGAGATCAGCTGCAGATCGTTGACCGGCTTGGTGAGAAAATCGTCGGCGCCGGCCTTCAGACCACGTACACGATCGGCCGGCTGGTCGAGTGCGGTGACCATGACGACGGGAATATGGGCGCTCTTCTGACTAGCCTTCAGCCGCTCGCAGACCTCGAAGCCATCGATACCGTGCATCATGATGTCGAGCAGGATTAGATCGACCTGGTTGCGTTCGCAGATCGCCAGCGCTTCGTAACCGTCGGCGGCTGTCATCACGTCGAAATACTCCGCAAGCAGCCGCGCTTCAAGCAGCTTCACGTTGGCTGGAATATCGTCAACCACCAGTATTCGCGCAGTCATAAACGTCTTTCCGATGCGTCAGGCATCGCCCAGATAGGTCTTGATCGTCTCGATGAATCTCGGAACCGAAATAGGTTTGGAAACATAGGCCTCGCAGCCGCCCTGACGGATCCGCTCCTCATCGCCCTTCATCGCGAACGCCGTGACGGCGATGACGGGAATGACGTGCAGCTCGTCATCTTCCTTCAGCCATTTCGTGACTTCGAGGCCGGAGACCTCGGGAAGCTGGATATCCATGAGGATGAGGTCGGGACGATGCTTGCGCGCCAGATCGAGCGCTTCCATGCCGTTTCTCGTCTGGATCGTGGTATAGCCGGACGCCTCGATGAGGTCGCGAAAGAGCTTCATGTTGAGCTCGTTATCTTCTACAATCATCACCTGTTTGGGCATGACAAGCTGTCCCTACGTCCGTGCGCGCAGCGGTTCGTCCCATGAGAAAGGCACATGCGGATGAATAGCTCCGTGAAACCGATAGCGCACGCTAGCGGTATTTGGTTGAAGAAAAGGTAACTTACCCCTCGAAATGCAAAGCAACTTCAAGACTTCGAAACCACAGGCGGTCGACCCGCACGAGACGGCCATCGCCGTACTCGGCTGGCTTGCCGCAGATCCCGACATGTTCGGCCGCTTCCTCGCAATCACCGGCGTGGCGCCCGCCCAGGTGCGCAACGCAGTCAACGATCCGGGTTTCCTTTCAGGCATGATGGACTTCCTGATGAACCACGAACCGACGGCGATGGCCTTCTGTACCGCGAGCGGCCTCAGTCCGGAGACGGTGACCGCCGCCTGGCGGCATTTCTCCTCGCCGGGGCTCGATTCGGGAGAATACTGAGGGTGCGCGAGCTCGACATTTCGCACATCCGCCTCGGCGAACGGCCGTTGATCGTCTGCGACGTCGACGACGTCGTGCTGCGATTCATCGACCCTTTTCAGCTTTTTCTTCAAAGCCTGGGTCACGAGTTCCTGCCGCGATCGTTCCGGCTTCACGGCAACATCGTCTCGAAAGCGGACGGCACGGAGATCGAGGGTCAACAGGTCGGCCGGCTGATCGACGATTTTTTCGAAGCGCAGGAACTGTGGCAGACGCCGATCGACCGCGTCGTCGAAACGCTCGGCCGGCTTTCGCAGGCGGCCGATATCCTCTTTCTGACGGCGATGCCGCCACGGTTCCAGGATCAGCGTCGCCGCCTGCTGGACAGCGCCGGCCTGCTCTTTCCGCTGCTTGCCAGCGAGCAACCCAAGGGGCCGATCGTCCACGCACTGCATGCAAGCCGCTCCTTTCCTGTCGCCTTTATAGACGATATGGCGCACAATCTGCATTCCGTCAGGGATCACGTCGCTGATTGCCTGCTCATTCACCTGATGCCGGACTCACCTGTCCATCGTTTCGCGCCCGCAGCCGCCGACGACATCACCCGCGCCACCGACTGGGCGCATGCCGCCGCGCTGATCGAGGCGCATTTCCTTTCCGGCACGTTCAGTCGCGCAGTTCCAGCCGCATGAGCGGCCGGCCGTCCTTGCGGCTGGCAATCGTCTCGAAACCGGCAGCGTCGAAGATCGCCGTCGAGCCGATGCAGAGCGTCACGGATTTCGACTGCTTCACATGATCGATCGGACAGGCTTCGAGCCGCCGCGCGCCCTGACGCCGCGCATGGTCGATCGCGCCCGAAAGCAGGCGATGGCTCAGTCCCTTGCCGCGCAGCCTGGGCAGCAGGAAAAAGCAGCTCACGGCCCAGATAGAGGGATCGTTCGCATCGCCCTCCTCCAGCGGCCGCGATACGGTGCGTGGCGAATTGAACTGCGGCACGTCGTGGCGCGGGCCGACCTGCACCCAGGCGACCGGCTCATCGCCGGCATAACAGAGAATGCCCGGTGGCGGGCCTGCCTTGATCCGATCTCGGATGTGCGCCTTGCGCTCATCGGCCGCCATCTCGGTCCTTACCGCAGGCGGCAGGCGCAGTGCCACACACCAGCAATTATAGAAAGCTCCTGATGGGCCGAACAGGGTTTCGAAGTCGCTCCAGCGCTCCGACGTCACCGGCTCGAAACGAAGATCGTTATCCAAAGGCAAAGCTCCCGCCCTCTCTTGTGACTCGCAAGCTTAAGGCGTAATGTCCCGACGTTCAATCTTTGTTCTCATCATGACACCCACACCCGACAAGACACCCGGCTTCTGTCGCGACTGCCTTGCCGAGCAGAAGGGCGAAGCGCGCCGTTGCCTATCCTGCGGCAGTCCGCGCGTGGTGCGTCATCGCGAGCTCTATGCATTAACGCTTGCGCATATCGATTGTGACGCCTTCTACGCAGCCGTCGAGAAGCGCGACAATCCCGAACTTGCCGACAAGCCCGTCATCATCGGCGGTGGCAAACGCGGTGTGGTCTCCACTGCCTGCTATATCGCCCGCATCCACGGCGTGCGTTCGGCGATGCCGATGTTCAAGGCGCTGGAGGCATGTCCTCAGGCCGTCGTCATCCGCCCTGACATGGAGAAATATGTGCGGGTCGGGCGCCAGGTGCGCGGGCTGATGCAGGATCTGACGCCGCTGGTGCAGCCGCTGTCGATCGACGAAGCCTTCCTGGAACTTGGCGGCACCGAGAGGTTGCATCACGACCCGCCGGCGCGCACGCTCGCCAAGTTCGCCCGCCGCATCGAGCACGAGATCGGCATTACCGTCTCCGTCGGGCTTTCCTACTGCAAATTCCTCGCCAAGGTCGCTTCCGACCTGCAGAAGCCGCGTGGCTTTTCCGTCATCGGCCGTGAGGAAGCGGTCGAATTCCTGGCACCGCGTCCCGTCACCACCATCTGGGGTGTCGGCAAGGCCTTTGCCGCGACGCTGGAGGCAGACGGTATCCGCACCATCGGTCAGCTGCAGCAGATGGAGGAGAACGACCTGATGCGCCGCTACGGCAGCATCGGCCAACGGCTCGCCCGGCTATCGCGCGGCGTCGACGATCGCGAGGTGCATCTCAACGATGCGGCCAAGAGCGTTTCCGCCGAAACGACCTTCTTCGAGGACATCTCGCGCTACGACGATCTGGTGCCGATCTTGCGCAATCTTTCGGAAAAGGTTTCCTGGCGCCTGAAGAAGGGCGACATAGCCGGCCGGACCGTAGTGCTGAAGATGAAGAGCGCCGACTTCAAGACACGCACCCGCAACCGCAAGCTCGAGGACCCGACCCAGCTTGTCGACAGGATCTTCCGCATCGGGCTCGAGCTTCTCGAAAAGGAGACGGACGGCACGAAATTCCGGCTGATCGGCATCGGCGTCACCGATCTCGGCGACCCTGCGCGAGCCGATCCGCCCGATCTCATCGACCGGCAATCGAGCCGGCGAGCCGCCGCCGAAGCGGCGATGGACAAGCTGCGCGACAAGTTCGGCAAGAAGACGGTGGAGACCGGGTATACGTTCGGCAGCACCAAGCGCGATCACTAAGGCGTGAGGCGGATCTGTCGCCAGACCCATAAAATCTTCCTTAAACTTCGTCCCATAATGTGCCGAACCAGTATTGCGTATGGTTGGGTATCATGTTCTCGCGTCTCGTCTTCGGCCTCGGCTTGCTGTCGGCCACCGCACTCGTGCACCCTGCTTTTGCGACGGATGCACGCACCCTGCAGATCTTCGTCTCGAAGAACAAGCAGTCGCTTGTGGTTTATGACGGCACCGAGGTCGTCGCAACCTCGAAGGTCTCGACCGGCAAGGACGGCCACACGACGCCGAGCGGCATCTTCTCCGTCATCGAGAAGCAGAGGTACCACGAATCCAATCTCTATTCGAACGCGCCGATGCCTTTCATGCAGCGACTGACATGGTCCGGCATCGCGCTGCACGAATCAAATTCGGTGCCGCGCTATCCGGCCTCGCATGGCTGCGTGCGCATGCCCGGCGCCTTCGCCAAGATGCTCTATGGCATGACCGAGGCCGGTATCCCCGTCATTATCAGCGATGGCGAACTGGCGCCGCAGCCGATCGACCATCCCAATCTTTTCCAGCCGGATTCGCCGGCGATGCCGCTACTTTCGGATGTCGAGCTGCGGCCCTCGATCCTCAACAGTTCCGAGACCCCTGTACAGGTAGCGATGAACGACACGGCTGCAATGCCGTTGCCGGTTGCAGCCCCGGCAGCTGCGGTGCCGTCCGAGCCGATCGCCATACTCATTACACGCCGGACACTGCGCGAGACGGTGATCGATATCCAGGTCCTTCTCAACCAGCTCGGCTTTTCCGCCGGCGATCCGGACGGCTTGCTCGGCCCAACGACCGTGCAGGCGATCAGGGCTTTCAAGGCGCTGCGGCCAACGGAATTTGCCGATGACAGGAGCCTGATCTCCGACACCCTGCTCAAATCGGTCTATGCGGCGGCCGGCAGGGGTGAGCCGCCGAACGGCGTCATCATGGTGCGACAGTCCTTCAAGCCGATATTCGAGGCGCCGGTCACGATCGCCGATCCGAGCCTGGCGCTCGGCACGCATCTCCTGACGCTGCATGCGATTGATGCGACCGCCGGCACGGCGGGCTGGCTTGGAGTGACGCTCACGAACATTCTCTCCCGCGAGACGATGAAGCGGCTCGGCATCACCAATCAGGAAAGCTCGATCATCAGCGGCCGGCCTATCGCCAAGGCGCTCAGTCGAATCTCGATTCCGGACGAAACCCGTCACCGGATCGACGCGTTGATTTCTCCCGGCTCGACTTTGACAATCTCGGATACGGGCATCGGCTCCGAAACAGGCGAAGGTACCGAATTCATTACCGTCACCCGCGAGAGCTGAGACCTACCAAAGCTTCTCGCCGGCGCGCTCGTCGTAGCTTCGGCGGGCGGCAATAATCTTTGCCTGGTTCGCCTCCGTCCAGACGACGAGCGCCTTGATCGTATCGTGCAGCGTGCAGCCCAGATCCGTCAACGCGTAATCGACCCTTGGCGGCACCACTGGATAAACCGTCCGCTCGATTAGACCGTCACGCTCGAGCTGACGCAACGTCGTCGTCAGCATGCGCTGGCTGATGCCATCAATACTTTTGCGCAGTTCGGTAAAGCGGAGGGTGCGCTTTTCGAGCAGTGCAATGACCAGCAGCGACCATTTGTCGGCAATGCGATCGAGGATCTGACGCACCTCGCATCCCTCCCGCGCGTCCCACTGGTGGATGTCGTAATCGCGCTCGGTGCTGCAGCAGTCACTCGGTGAGTTTGAAGTGCCTTCTTCCATGGGTTCGAACCATGCCCTATGTCAGCCATGGTTACAATAGGGAACCGAGGATCAATATGTAACCATGCTCGTTGTTCCCTCACGGATAAGGAACTTCATGATGTCTACAAGTCCTCCCTTGACAGCAGAGAGCGCAAGAATGGGCGCCGGAACTGCCGGTATGCTAACGGTGCTCTGCGGCGCGATCTTTCTCGAAGGCGTCGATGCGGCCATGCTCAATATCGCCCTGCCCTCGATCCGGGCCGAACTCGGCCTTTCGACGACAACGTTGAGCGCCGTTGTCTCGGCCTATGTGCTTGCCTATGCCGGCCTGATGCTGCTCGGAGGGCGAGTCGCCGATATGTACGGCAAGCGCAAGGTCTTTTTGACGGCTCTCACGATATTCCTGCTGTTTTCTGGTCTCGGCGGTTTTGCGACGGAGGGCTGGATGCTGCTGGCGGCTCGCTTCGTTACAGGTGCGGCAGCTGCCTTCATGACACCGGCTGGCCTTGCTCTTATCAACGGCAACTTTCCAGAGGGACCGCAGCGCAACAAGGCCGTGCTGATCTATGCCGGCACAGCCTCGGCCGGCTTCTCGCTTGGTCTTGTCATTGGAGGGCTTCTCTCAGCCGTCGGCTGGCGCTGGGTGTTCTTCGCACCGGTCATCTTCTCCGCTATCCTGCTGCTGGCCGGCATGAAGCTGATCGTAGAGAAGAAGGAAGACGCCGCCCAGCGACAAAAATTCGACATTGCGGGCGCGCTGACGTTGACCGGCGCCATGTTGCTTGCCGCCTATGCGCTGACACGGATGGAAAACGCGGCCAACGATCTGACTTGGACGATCGCGGCAGCAGGGGCGAGCATGGTGTTCTGGTTCGCCTTCGCTTTCATTGAACGCAAGTCGCGCGCGCCGCTGATAAGGCTCGGGATTTTCCGATCTGCCGTTCTTGTGCGATCCAATCTCGGGGCGATGCTCTTTACCGGCGCCTTCTTCGGTTTCCAGTTCGTCGTCTCGCTTTATCTGCAGGAGCTACTGGGCTGGTCTTCCTTCGAAACCAGCCTCGCACTTATCGTTATCGGCATGGATGCCATTCTGGCTCCGCTGCTCACACCCCTGCTCGTCGAACGCTTTGGCAACGGACGCGTCGTACTTGGCGGCTTTGCTTTCGCCATCGCCGGCTACGCGCTCTTCCTCGGCATGGGCCTCGACTGGACCTATGCGGCCATGTTGCCGTCAATGGTTCTGCTCGGCCTCTCCTTCTCGCTAGGCTATGGGCCGCTGACGATCATCGCGACGGAAGGTATTGCCGAAGACGAACAGGGGCTGGCAAGCGGCCTAGTGAACACCTCATTCCAGTTCGGTGCAGCCTTGGGCCTGTCCGCCGTCAGCGCCGTCGGCACGCTTGCCCTCGGCGATGGTGACAGCCCGTCCGAACGGCTGGAGGCGCTACGGACCGCCCTGATGGTGCCGGTCGGAGCGACGCTGATCGGCATGGTCATCATGGGCTTCGGCAGAGGCCGCTGTGCGGACGCGTCATGCCGGCTACAGGCCGGCTGAAAAGCATGGACAGGCAGCCGGGCTTCTCCCGGTTGCCCTGTTCGTTAGACAAGTTCGACATCGACGACGCCGGGGGCGGCGCGAAGGGCGGCCGCGATCTCGGGCGTGATGCGGTATTTTTCCGGCAGCGCCACTTCCACCTCGCGCTTCCCCTCCTCCTTGATGACAATGAAGGATACGAGGCCGTCGCCCTTGGCGTTCAGATGGCCGGCTACCATTTTCAGCGGCCCGGAGTCGCGGACATAGACGCGTAGCGCCTTCTGCATCTGCAGCGATTTTTCCTCGAGCGACTGGATCGTCTGGATGCGGAGGCCGATGCCCTCCGGCCTCTCTTCGCCGGTCGCGGTCAGCAGGAAGGATTTTCCGGACTCAAGCATGTCGCGATATTGATTCAGCATCTCCGAAAACAAAACAGCCTCGAACTGGCCCGACGAGTCGGAAAAGACGATGATGCCCATCTTGTTGCCGGTGCGGGTCTTGCGCTCCTGCTTCGAGATGACGGTGCCGGCAAGGCGCGCATTGGCAGCCCCCTGCTTGATCGCCGCGGAGAACTCGGCAAAGGTCTGCACGCGCATCTTCTGCAGAATGTTGTTGTAGGAATCGAGCGGGTGGGCCGTGAGATAGAAGCCCAGCACCTGGAATTCCTTGAGCAGCCGCTCCGAAGCCAGCCAGGGTGAATGGGGCGGCAAGGAGATCTTCTCCGGACCTGACGTCAAGGTACTGCCGAAAATATCCGATTGACCGCTCAGCTTGTTTTCCTGGGCGCGCTGGGCATAACCGAGGATACGGTCGAGGCCGGCGGCAAGCTGGGCGCGGTCCGTGCCGAAACAATCGAAGGCGCCGGCATAGATCAGGCTTTCGAGCACGCGGCGGTTCACCTGGCGCGGATCGATCCGCAGGCAGAAATCCTCGATGCTGGCAAAAGGCTTGTCGCCGCGCACTTCGACGATGTGGTCGACGGCGGATTCGCCAACGCCCTTCAAAGCGGCGAGCGCATAATAGATGCGGCTGTCGCCGGTCTCAAAATGGCGGAATGAGGTCTGCACCGACGGCGCGATCACCTCAATGCCCAAGCGCTTGGCATCCTGACGGAAATCATTGACCTTTTCGGTGTTGGACATGTCGAGCGTCATCGAAGCGGCGAGGAATTCGACCGGAAAATGCGCCTTCATATAGGCCGTCTGGTAGGAGACGATGGCGTAGGCGGCGGCGTGCGACTTGTTGAAGCCGTAATTGGCGAACTTCGCCAAGAGTTCGAAGATATTGTCGGCCTGCGGCTTCGAGACGCCGTTCTTGACGGCGCCGACGACGAAGCGTTCGCGCTGCTGGTCCATCTCCGCCTTGATCTTCTTGCCCATGGCGCGGCGCAGAAGGTCCGCTTCGCCAAGCGAATAGCCGGACAGCACCTGGGCGATCTGCATCACCTGTTCCTGGTAGACGATGACGCCCTGCGTTTCCTTGAGCAGGTGGTCGATCATCGGATGGATCGATTCCAGCTCTTCATCGCCGTGCTTGCGGGCATTGTAGGTCGGGATATTCTCCATCGGGCCCGGGCGGTAGAGGGCGACCAGCGCGATGATGTCCTCGATGCAGTCCGGCTTCATGCCGATCAGCGCCTTGCGCATGCCGGCACTTTCCACCTGGAACACACCGACCGTCTCGCCGCGCGACAGCATCTCGTAGGTCAGTTTGTCGTCGAGAGGAATGGCGGCGAGATCGACGTTGATGCCGCGCTTGGCGACGAAATCGACCGCGACCTTCAGCACGGTCAGCGTCTTCAGGCCGAGAAAGTCAAATTTGACGAGACCGGCCTGCTCCACCCACTTCATGTTGAACTGGGTAACCGGCATGTCGGAGCGCGGATCGCGATACATCGGCACCAGCTTGGACAGCGGCCGGTCGCCAATGACGATGCCGGCGGCATGCGTCGAGGCATGGCGGTAAAGCCCCTCGATCTTCTGGGCGATGTCGAGCAGGCGCGCCACCACCGGTTCCTTCGCCGCTTCCTCCTGCAGCTTCGGCTCCTCCTCGATCGCCTTGGAGAGCGGAGTCGGATTGGCCGGATTGTTCGGCACGAGTTTGCAGATCTTGTCGACCTGGCCATAAGGCATTTCCAACACGCGGCCGACGTCGCGAAGGGCGGCGCGCGCCTGCAGCGAACCGAAGGTGATGATTTGCGCCACCTGCTCGCGACCATATTTGGCCTGGACGTAGCGGATCACCTCTTCGCGGCGATCCTGGCAGAAGTCGATGTCGAAGTCCGGCATCGAGACGCGTTCGGGATTGAGGAAGCGTTCGAAGAGCAGCGAGAAGCGCAGCGGGTCGACGTCGGTGATCGTCAATGCATAGGCGACCAGCGAACCGGCGCCCGAACCGCGGCCCGGACCGACTGGAATATCATGCTGCTTGGCCCATTTGATGAAGTCGGCAACAATCAGGAAGTAACCGGGAAAGCGCATGCGCTCGATGACGCTGAGCTCGAATTCCAGCCGCTCGCGGTAATCCTTCTCCTCGTAACCCGGCGACATGCCGAGTGTGGCAAGCCGCATGTCCAACCCCTCGACCGCCTGGCGGCGCAGTTCGCCCGCCTCGGCGCGTTCGGCCTCCTCGGCATCATCGGTAGCGCCCGTGAAGCGCGGCAGGATCGGCTTTCGGGTCTTCAACACGAAGGAGCAGCGCCTGGCGATCTCGATCGTATTCTCAAGCGCTTCCGGCAGGTCGGCGAAGAGCTTGGCCATCTCGGCCCGGCTCTTCAGATAATGATCCGGCGTCAGGCGAAAGCGGCTGTCGTCGGAGACGATGGCGTTGTGGGCGACCGCCATCAGCGCGTCATGGGCGTCGTAATCGTCGCGGGTCGGAAAGAAGGCTTCGTTGGTGGCGACCAGCGGAAGATCGTGGGCATAGGCAAGCCCGACGATCTTTTGCTCATGCCGCTTGTCGTAGGTGCCGTGCCGCTGCAACTCGACATAGAGCCTGTCGCCGAAGAGACGCTTCAACATGAGCAGCCGTGCTTCCGCCTGGGCGGAATGGCCTTCCCTGACAGCCGCGTCGACCGGGCCGGTCAGGGCGCCGGTCAAGGCGATCAGCCCCTCCGTGCCTGCCTCTTCCAGCCAGGAGGCTCTGATATGAATGGCCTGGTTGCTTTCGCCGCCGAGATAGGCGCGGCTGACGAGGTCGACCAGCTTTTCGTAACCGGCCTCCGTCGCGGCGAGAAGGACGATCGACGGCAGCTTGATCAGCGCCTGCTGGCCGCCGCGTTTTTCCGTTTCCAGCCCATCTTCCATATCAATCGAGAGCTGGCAGCCGATGATCGGCTGCAGGCCCTCGTCCATTGCTTTTTGCGAGAATTCAAGGGCGACGAAAAGGTTGTTAGTGTCGGTAATGGCAATCGCCGGCTGACTGTCGCCGGTGGCTTTATAGAGGATCTTCTTGAGAGGCAGCGCGCCCTCGAGAAGCGAATAGGCGGAGTGGACCCTCAGGTGGATGAAGCCCGGTGTGCCGCCGGTCACCGCACCCATTGAACCCTTTTCCGTCTCCGCCATGATATGCCTTCCCAACACCCGAAATGAATCGGACGCATTGTCGGCATTGAGGGCAATGATGTCCAGAAGAAGTCCTGCGTCCCAACCGCATGACTGACATGCGGTCCCCTGAAATCTTTAGATCGCGATGACGATAAGTGAAAAGCTGGCAACGAACATTGCGATGGAGGTGAATGCTGCGATATCACGGATCATGTCAGTCATCTGGCTCTCCTTTACTCGTTATGTTTTTAGTTTGTTCGATCTATGTTCTAGTGTCAACAGGAATCTTTTCCTCCGCGCTTGCGTTTGAAAAATGCTGGCGCGTGCTGCCGAATCAAATGCCCGCCTCAGCACCGGGATGCTCCGCACGGACTCGACATTCCCTCGCCAAACGGTGCGTGCGTCGCATCGACGCCTGAACCACGGCTCCAGGCGATGAGCGCTTCCGCCGCTTTGTTCTTCTTATGTTCTAATTATTCTGCTACATCCGTACCATGGTGACTCAGGGGAGGATGACGAGAATGCTGGATACCACGGTGCTGAATGACTTCATCGTAGAGGCCAAGGCCGCGACCTATGTCGGGGGCGGCGTACCTCGCCTGCCCTGCCGGCCGGGTGCGCATGATATCGGCTACTTCAGCGGGAACTGGGGGTATTCGACAGCTATTTCGGCGGCACCGATTTCGCCGGACAGGAGGTGGTGTGGTTTGCCGAGGAACCGGTCTGGGCGATGAATTATTTCGGCTGTGTGGTCGCGCCTGATCTCATCGATGGCGGTGCGGCTGGAACGGTGATCAAGGCGGCGCTCTCGGCAATGTATCGGGAAGGCCGGTTTCTTGGCGGAATGGAATTCGATCATCCGTTCGGCCGTTATATCGACCGCAGCGAAGGCGGCTGCGAACGGTTCAGCGGCCATGAATGCATCATGGTCGATGGCCGGAAGGCTTATGTGCTCGACTATCGAGGTGGGCTGGTCACCCCCTGACCGAAACTTCAGAAGTCGACAACCTTGCCGTCCGAGATCGTCACGCGCCGATCCATGCGACGGGCGAGCTCGTGGTTGTGGGTGGCGATGAGGGCCGCAAGACCGGACTGACGCACAAGCGCCTCCAGCGCGTCGAAGACGTAGCTTGCCGTTTCCGGGTCGAGATTGCCGGTCGGCTCGTCGGCAAGCAGCAGGGTCGGCGCATTGGCAACGGCGCGGGCGATCGCGACGCGCTGCTGCTCGCCGCCTGAAAGCTCGCCCGGGCGGTGGGCGCCACGATGGCCGATGCGCATGTAATCGAGAAGCTGGCCGGCCCGCTCCCCGGCTTCCTTCCAGGACAGTCCGGCGATGAGCTGCGGCATCATGATGTTCTCGAGCGCGGAAAATTCCGGCAGCAGATGGTGGAACTGGTAGACGAATCCGATTTCGCTGCGGCGGATCGCGGTGCGATTGTCGTCGGAAAGGCCGTCGCAGGCATGGCCGTTGATGTTGACTTCACCGCCGTCCGGATGCTCCAGCAAGC
Source organism: Rhizobium aethiopicum (assembly GCF_900094625.1). Lineage (GTDB taxonomy): Bacteria > Pseudomonadota > Alphaproteobacteria > Rhizobiales > Rhizobiaceae > Rhizobium > Rhizobium aethiopicum. The sequence goes on from NZ_FMAJ01000009.1 coordinate 42,332, forward strand.
CGGCGACATGCAGCAGCGTCGACTTGCCGGTGCCGGAAGGGGCGACGAGAGCGACGATCTCGCCCTTCGACATGGAAAAATCGGCGCCCCTCAGGATCGGGAGCAGCGTATCGCCCTGCCCGTAATGGCGCTCGACGCCGGTAAGCTTGAGAACGACGTTGCGGTTCATGAAGGCGGCATTCCTTATTCGTAGCGCAGGGCCTGCACCGGATCGAGCCTGGAGGCGCGCCAGGCCGGGAAAATGGTCGCGATGAAGGAGAGCGTCAACGCCATGATGACGATCGAGATCGTTTCGCTGAGGTCCATTTCGGCCGGCAGCTGGCTGAGGAAATAGACCTGCGGATTGAAGATCACTTCGCCCGAAATCCAGGAGAAGAACTGGCGGATGGATTCGATGTTGAGGCAGACGAGAACGCCAAGCAGCACGCCGGCGATGGTGCCAACGATGCCGATCGCCGCTCCGGTCATGAAGAAGATGCGCATGATCGCACCGGCGCTGGCGCCCATCGTGCGCAGGATGGCGATATCGCTGCCCTTGTCCTTCACCAGCATGATAAGGCCGGAGATGATGTTGAGCGCCGCGACAAGCACGATCAGCGTCAGGATCATGAACATGACATTGCGTTCGACCTGGAGTGCGGAGAAGAAGGTCTGGTTGCGCTGGCGCCAGTCGGTGATGGCGATCTGGCGTCCGGCCGCCTCCTCCACCTTGGGCCTCAGAGCGTCGATATCGTCAGGATTGTCGACGAAAAGCTCGATCGACTGCACCAGCCCCTCGGCATTGAAAAAAAGCTGCGCTTCCTCGAGCGGCATGAAGATGATCGAGGAGTCGTATTCCGACATGCCGATCTCGAAGAGGCCGGAAATCTTGTAGGACTTGACGCGCGGGCTGACGCCCATCGGCGTGATGTCGCCATCCGGTGACGTCAATGTAATGAGATCGCCAACACGCAAACCAAGCTGATCGGCCATGCGGGTGCCGATCAGCACGCCTTCACCGGAGGCATAGCCGACCATGTCGCCTGATTTGATGTTCCGGGACACCGTCTGGAGCTTGGTCAGATCCTCGGCGCGCGCGCCACGCACCAGAGCGCCGGTGCTGCCGCCGGCCTGGGCGGAGGCGAGAACCTGGCCTTCGACCAGCGGCAGCGCCATCTTGACGCCGGGCACGGCGGCCAGCCTGCTGGCGAGGTCGGGATAATCGGTGAAGGGGCCGTCGATCGGCTGCACGATCATGTGGCCGTTAATGCCGAGAATGCGCGAAACCAGTTCGGTGCGGAAACCATTCATGACGGCCATGACGATGATCAGCGTCGCAACGCCGAGCATGATGCCGACGAAGGAGAAGCCGGCGATCACCGATATGAAGGCCTCCTTGCGGCGCGCGCGCAGATAGCGCCACGCCACGAGGCGCTCAAAGGTGGAAAATGGCTTGCCAGCCGGACCCAAGCCGGATTTTGAACTCCGGTCCACTGCTGCCTCTGCCATTTCGCCTCCGTTTCCTTAAGCCACGAACCTGTTGATCGCCGCTTCGATGGTCATCGTTTCGCGGGCGCCGGTCTTGCGGTCCTTCACTTCGACCTCGCCGTTGGCGACCGCGCGCGGTCCGGCGATGATCTGGACGGGTACGCCGATCAGGTCGGCGGTCGCGAATTTCGTGCCGGCCCGATCGTCGGTATCGTCGTAGAGCACGTCCTTGCCGGCCTTCGTCAGAGCGGCGTAGATCAGCTCGCAGGTATCGTCGCAGGCCTCATCGCCCACCTTCATGTTGATTACGACGACATCGAAGGGTGCAACCGACGACGGCCAGATGATTCCGTTGTCGTCATGCGATGCTTCGATGATGGCGGGAACAAGGCGTGTCGGGCCGATACCGTAGGAGCCCATGTGAACGAAGTGTTCCTTACCGTCAGGTCCCTGCACTTTAGCGCCCATCGTCTCGGAATATTTCGTGCCGAAATAGAAGATATGGCCGACCTCGATGCCGCGGGCGGAAAGGCGCTCGGCTTCGGGAACAGCGTTGAAGGCGGCCTCGTCGTGCATTTCCGAGGTCGCCGCATAGAGCGAGGTCCACTTGTCGAAAATCGCCTTCAGGCCTTCGACGCTATCGAAATCGGTCCGCTCATCAGGAATATCGAAACCGACGAAGTCCTTGTGGCAGAAGACCTCAGATTCGCCGGTATCGGCGAGAATGATGAATTCATGGCTGAGATTGCCGCCGATCGGGCCGGTGTCCGCACGCATCGGGATGGCGCGCAGGCCGAGCCGATCGAATGTTCTGAGATAGGCGGCGAACATCTTGTTATAGGAATGCTCTGCACCCTCGCGCGTCAGATCGAAGGAATAGGCATCCTTCATCATGAATTCGCGCGAGCGCATGGTGCCGAAGCGCGGACGGATCTCGTCGCGGAACTTCAGCTGGATGTGATAGAGATTGAGCGGCAAGTCCTTGTAGGATTTGACCGAGGAGCGGAAAATATCCGTCACCATCTCCTCGTTGGTCGGACCATAGAGCATCGGCCGATCCTGGCGGTCCTTGATGCGCAGCATCTCCTTGCCATAGGCGTCGTAGCGGCCGCTTTCCTGCCAGAGCTCGGCCGATTGCAGGGTCGGCATCGAAAGCTCGATGGCACCGGCGCGGTTCTGTTCCTCGCGGATAATCGCATTGACCTTGTCGAGCACGCGCTTACCGAGCGGCAGCCATGAATAGATGCCCTGCGACTGCTGGCGGATCATGCCGGCGCGCAGCATCAACCGGTGGGAGACGATTTCCGCCTCCTTGGGGTTTTCCTTAAGGATGGGCATGAAATAGCGAGACAGACGCATGGCGTTTCCGAAGCAGTTGAGATCCCGCGATTGAGCGGAATCGAAGGTACATCGTTAATGTGGGAGCGTTCATAGCCGCTTCGCGGCAGGAAGGAAACCCGCAACTGATGTCGGCTGCCTCCCGGATACGCATGTTCGCACCCGCAAAATGTCAGGGCATGAAAAAGCGCGTGTTTATAAGGACTTGAACGAAAATCTTGTCAACAGAAAAATTATGCTGGAGTGTAGCAAAAATGCAAAAAAAGCTAATGACAAAGCCCAATGTTTGAGCTAGCTTTAGCTCACAAAACAGGCAAGAAGGATAAATTCTTGCCGAATTCGCGGTCAAGTCTTGGGAGGATCAGATCTTAGGCGCGCTCGTCGCAGCCCCGGCAACGGTTACAGATCACGCGATACTTAAAACAAGGCTTTTAGCCTTGTTTTTTTTTGCTTTTTCGCTTCCAATTCCATTTAAGAACCCACCCCTCCTTCCGTTAAGAGATGGGCCTCATTCCGTTACGTGAGCTCTTTGCCGGAACAGCATGACCTTGGTATGACGGCATACCGTCGGCTGAATTTACATATGCCCAAAGTTTGAGCAAAAGCTAGCTCTTAATAGAAGCTCGGCCCGAGTTGTGGAAGGGCGTCGAAGCCCCAGCCGAAATAGGTGTCGCAGACGTACCAGAGGCCGTAGATGAGCGCCGAAATCAGCGTCGTCAGCGAGAAGACGAAGGCGGCACGAAAGCGGGTGGGCGCACTTGGCACCGTGCCGAGGACAATATCGTCGTCTTCCGCCTGGGTGCGCAGGCCGATCGGCAGGACGGCAAAAAGCGTCATCCACCAGATGATGAAGTAGACGGCGAATCCCTGGAGGAAGGTCTGTAGCATTATATTTCCCGGCGGTGTCTTGCCGACAGAGCGCGTAGAAGCGCTGCGTCGCTTGGAGCTTACGCCCTTATACGGCGGAACAGCGTCCAACTCAAAGCGAACGAAACATTTCGCCGCCTTCGGGTCACTCTGCCGCAGCGAAAATGCGTCGATTCAAATGGCGTCAGGCCTGTTCGAGCTCGATCAGCGTCCCGAAGAAATCCTTCGGGTGCAGAAAGAGCACCGGCTTGCCATGCGCGCCCGTCTTCGGCTGGCCGTCGCCAAGCACCCGCGCGCCCGTTGCGACCAGCCGGTCGCGGGCGACAAGAATATCGTCCACCTCATAGCAGATATGGTGCATGCCGCCGGACGGGTTCTTTTCGAGGAAGACTGCGATTGGCGAATCCTGCCCGAGAGGCTCCAGCAATTCCACCTTGGTGTTCGGCAATTCGACGAAGACGACGGTGACCCCGTGCTCCGGCAGAGGCTGTGGCTGCGATACGGCAGCCCCGAGCGTGTCGCGATAGGCAGCCGTCGCCGCGGCAAGGTCGGGAACGGCAATGGCAATATGGTTCACCCGGCCGAGCATGGTCAGACCTTAGTGACGAAGGCGGTGACAACTGGCTTCTTGCCCCAGGCGTGGTTTGCAGCGGCGCGGATGGCGCGGCGCACGGCCTCCTGCAGCATGTCGATGTCCTTGCGGCGGGCGCGCGGAATGCTTTCGATGGCGCTGATGGCCGCATCGTAGAGCGTATCCTCCATCTCCTCGCCTTCATCGTCATAAACCGGCAAGCCGATCGAGACGAGGTCGGGATCGCCGAGAATGTCGTAACGCGCGTCGAGCACGACGCTGACTGCGACATGGCCGACATAGGAGAGCTTCTTGCGCTCGCCGATGCCCATTTCGTCGAAATCGCCGATCAGCAGACCGTCCTTGTAGATGCGACCGTGCGGCGCTTCCCCGATAACCTCGACCGGACCAGGCGCCAGCCGCAGGATGTCGCCGTTGCGCACCCGCGGCACCATCGCAATGCCGGATTGCTCGGCAAGCTCCTTATGCGCCGTCAGATGCGTCGCCTCGCCATGCACCGGCACCACGATTTTCGGCCGCGTCCACTCATACATTCGCTGCAACTCGTTGCGGCGGGGATGGCCGGACACATGGACGAGCGCCTCGGTGTCGGTGATGATATGCACGCCCTGCTCGACGAGGCCGTTCTTGATGTCCTGGATCGCCTTCTCGTTGCCGGGAATGGCACGTGAGGAAAACACGACGATATCGCCTGCCGCAAAGGCCACATTGCGCATCTCGTCGCGAGAAAGCTTGGCAAGCGCAGCCCGCGCCTCGCCCTGGCTGCCGGTCAGGATGACGACGACCTTGTCGCGCGGGATATAGCCGTACTCCTCCTCCGAAATGAAAGGTTTAACCCCTTCCATCAGGCCGAGATCGCTCGCGACATCGACGACACGCTTCAGCGAACTGCCGAGCAGCAGCACCTCTCGGCCCGCAGCCTCGGCAGCCTCGGCAACGGTGCGAATACGCCCGACATTCGACGAGAAGGTGGTGATCGCCACCCGGCCCTCGGCATCCTCGATGATCTTGCGCAGGCTCTCCGACACATCCTTCTCGGAGGGCGAAACGCCGTCACGCAGCGCATTGGTGGAATCGCACATCAGGGCCAGCACGCCCTCGTCGCCGAGCTGGCGGAAACGCGTCTCGTCGGTCAGGGGTCCGAGCGAAGGCTCGTGGTCAATCTTCCAGTCGCCTGTATGGATGACATTACCGGCCGGCGTCCGGATCATCAGCGACATCGGCTCAGGGATCGAATGGTTGACGGCCACACCTTCGATGCTGAAGGGGCCTACATTGATTGTGTCGCCTGCCTTGAACGGCGTCACCGGCACTTCACCGATCGTTCCCTTTTCGAAGCTGCGTTTGGCTTCAAGCAGACCCGATGTAAAGGCGGAGGCGTAAACCGGAACGTTGAGGCCTGGCCAGAGGTCGGCGAGTGCCCCGTAATGGTCTTCATGGGCATGGGTGATGATGATCGCCTTGAGGTTCTTGCGCTCATTGGCGAGGAAGCGGATATCGGGCAGCACGAGGTCGACGCCCGGCAGGTCAGGCCCGGGAAAAGTCACGCCGCAGTCGACCATGATCCACTGGCGATGCTCGGGCGGGCCGTAGCCGTAAAGGGCAAGATTCATCCCGATCTCGCCGACGCCGCCCAGAGGCAGGAATACCAGTTCGTCCTGTTTCGCCATAATTTTCGTTTTTTCCACTATCCAAAAAACACATCACCGGCGGCAATAGACATAATCCTGCCAGCGCCGGTATCGAGCATCAACAAGCCATTATCATCAATTCCGGCGAATTGGCCGGAAATCGATCTGTCCGGCAAATTCACCGTGATCTTTTCGCCGATGCCGCAGGCGATGTCGCGCCAGCGCGCGGTGATCTCGGCAACACCGCGGCCCTGATCCCATATTTCAAGCAGTTCCGCCATCGCCGCAAAGAGATGAGCGAAGAGTTCCTCCGGCGACGCCGCGCTTGCATGCTGGCGCAGGCAGGTGACGGGATAGAGCGGATTGTCAGGCATGACCGAGACATTGATGCCGATGCCGACGATCAGGGCATAACGACCATTCGGCAGCCCCTCACCTTCGACCAGGATGCCGCAGGTCTTCTTTCGGCCGATGAGAATATCGTTCGGCCATTTGACCTCGAGCGGTTCGCCGCCGGGCGGCAGCACGGCGCGGATTGCCTGGTGAACGGCGATGGCAATCGCAAGTGGCAGCGAGCCGAGGCGCTCCATCGGCGCCGGGTCGATCAGCAGAAGAGATGCGTAGAGATTGCCGCGTTCGGAAACCCAGAGCCTGCCGCGGCGGCCGCGGCCGCCGGTCTGCCTTTCGGCCGTTATCCAGAGATTGCCGGGATCACCCGCCCGAGCCCGGGCGAGGCATTCGCTGTTGGTGGATGATGTTTCCGACAGGGCTTCGTGCCTGAAATCGCCGAGCGATATCCGGCGCTGCCCGTCGGACGCCATCAGAAGAGGGTCGCGGCGGCAAGCGCTGCCGCGCCGCCGATCGGGCCGCCGATGAGGACATAGGCGGTGACGAAAAGACCGGAGAGACCGAATACCAGGCGCAGAGAGCCGGAGACACGGGCGAATTCGCCGGTCGCCTCATCGAACCACATCAGTTTGATGACACGCAGATAATAGTAGGCGCCGACGACCGAGGCGAGAACGCCGATGATGGCGAGCGCATAAAGTTTTGCTTCGATCGCGGCAACGAAGACAAAGTACTTGGCGAAGAAGCCGGCGAGCGGCGGAATGCCGGCAAGCGAGAACATCAGCGCCGTCAGCACCACTGCCATGAAAGGGTTGGTGGTGGAAAGGCCGGCGAGATCGTCGACGTTTTCGACAATGGTGCCGTCCTTGCGGCGCATCGACATGATGATCGCAAAGCTGCCGAGCGTCATGACCATGTAGATGACCATGTAAAGCATGACGCCGGAAACGCCGGTCTGGTTGCCGGCGGCAAGGCCGACCAGCGCATAACCCATGTGGCCGATCGAGGAATAGGCCATCAGCCGCTTGATGTTCTTCTGGCCGATCGCGGCAAAGGAGCCGAGCAGCATCGAGGCGATCGAAATGAAGACGACGACCTGCTGCCAGTCCGCCAGAACCGGCTGGAAGGCGGTGATGACGATGCGGGTCATCATCGCCATGGCGGCAACCTTGGGGGCAGCGGCCAGGAAGGCGGTGACCGGCGTCGGCGCGCCTTCATAAACGTCAGGCGTCCACATGTGGAAGGGAACGGCCGAGATCTTGAAGGCGATGCCGGCGAGGATGAAGACCAGACCGAAGATGAGGCCGAGCGAACGCGCGCCCTCGACGGAAAGCGCATGGGCGATCTCGGAGAAGTGGGTATGGCCGGTGAAGCCGTAAACCAGTGACATGCCGTAGAGCAGCATGCCGGAGGACAGTGCGCCGAGTACGAAATATTTGAGGCCGGCTTCGGTCGACTTCAGGCTGTCGCGGTTGATCGCGGCGACGACGTAGAGCGCCAGCGACTGCAGTTCCAGCGCGAGATAGAGCGAGATCAGGTCGTTGGCCGAGATCATCAGCAGGATGCCGAGGGTCGCCAGCACCAGGAGAACCGGGAACTCGAACTTGTCGAGCTGGTTTTCACGGGCGTGGCCGAGCGTCATGAACAGGGCGACCAGCGAACCGATCAGCGCCACCAGCTTCATGAAGCGCGAGAAGCCATCGGCCATGTAAACGCCGCCATAGGCAAGGCCTTCCGCCGGCACGAAGAGCAGCCACAGGCCGGAGGCGAGCAGCAGGACGATAGCGAGGCCGGTGACGACGGGGCCCGACCGCTCGCCCGAGAAGACGCCGACCATCAACAGGACAAGGGCGCCGACCGCGAGGATGAGCTCCGGCGCGGAAAGATGCAGACTGAGGAGAATTGTTTCAGCGGTCATGTCCGATAAGTCCCGTCATCATTTCATAGACAGCGCAACATTCTGCGCTGCGTGCACGGCGGCCGTGTAGTTGTTGACCAGCAGATCCACCGAGGCGGCCGTCGCGTCGAAGACCGGAGCCGGGTATACGCCGAAGAAGATCGTCAGTGCGACCAGCGGATAGAGGATCAACTGCTCGCGTGGCGAAAGATCGAGCAATGCCTTCAGCTTTTCCTTCTCCAGCGCACCGAAGATCACCCGGCGATAGAGCCAAAGCGCGTAAGCGGCCGAGAGGATGACGCCGGTAGCGGCAAAGAGCGCGACCCAGGTGTTGACCCGGAAGACGCCGATCAGCGTCAGGAATTCGCCGACGAAGCCAGAGGTGCCGGGAAGCCCTACATTGGCCATGGTGAAGACCATCATCGCGACCGCATATTTCGGCATATTGTTGACGAGGCCACCATAGGCGTTGATCTCGCGGGTGTGGGTGCGGTCGTAAACGACGCCGACGCAGAGGAAGAGCGCGCCGGAGACGATGCCGTGCGACAGCATCTGGAAGATCGAACCCTGAACACCCTGCATGTTGGCGGCAAAGATGCCCATGGTCACGTAGCCCATGTGCGCCACCGAGGAATAGGCGATCAGCTTCTTGATGTCGTCCTGCATCATCGCCACCAGCGAGGTATAGATGATGGCGATGACGGACAAGGCGAAGACGAGCGGCGCGAAATAATCCGACGCGACCGGGAACATGCCGAGCGAGAAGCGGATGAGGCCGTAGCCGCCGAGCTTCAGCAGCACGCCGGCCAGGATTACCGAGCCTGCTGTCGGCGCCTGAACGTGCGCATCGGGAAGCCAGGTATGAACCGGCCACATTGGCATCTTCACCGCGAAAGAGGCGAAGAAGGCGAGCCACAACCAGGTCTGCATCGCCGGCGGGAACTTGTAGGCGAGCAGCGCGGTGATGTCGGTGGTACCGGCCTGCCAGTACATCGCCATGATGGCGAGCAGCATCAGCACCGAGCCGAGCAGCGTATAGAGGAAGAACTTGTAGCTCGCATAAACGCGGTCCCTGCCGCCCCAGACGCCGATGATCAGGAACATCGGAATGAGGCCCGCCTCGAAGAAGACGTAAAAAAGCACGATATCGAGCGAGACGAAGACGCCGATCATCATCGTTTCCAGGATGAGGAAGGCGATCATGTATTCCTTCAGGCGCTTCTCGATCGAGAGCCAGCTCGCCAGTACGCAAAAGGGCATGAGGAAGGTCGAGAGGATGACGAACAGCATCGAGATGCCGTCGACGCCGACATGGTAGCCGATGCCGGTGCCGAGCCAATCATGCTTTTCGAGCATCTGGAAGCCCGGGTTCGCATTGTCGAAGCCGATCCAGATGAAGAGCGAGACGACAAAGGTGAAGACGGTGGTGATCAGCGAGATCCACAGCACGTTCTTCCGGCCGCTTTCGCTGTCGCCATTCATCAAGAGCAGGAGCACCACGCCGACGAGCGGCAGGAAGGTGACCGTTGAAAGAATAGGCCAATCGGTCATCAGAAGGAACTCCCGAGCATCATCCAGGTAACGAGCGCCGCAATGCCGATCAGCATGGCGAAGGCATAGTGATAGAGGTAACCGGTTTGCAGACGCACGACGCGGTCGGTGACGGCGACGACGCGGGCCGCCACGCCGTTCGGGCCATAAGTATCGATGACGCCGACGTCACCCTTCTTCCACAGGAAGCGGCCAAGTGCTCTTGCCGTGCGGACGAAGAGGAAGTCGTAGAGTTCGTCGAAATACCACTTGTTGAGCAGGAAGTGATAGAGAACCCGGTGCTGCTTGGCGAGGACGCGCGGCGTCTGCGGCGAGCGGATATACATGTACCAGGCGGTGACGAAGCCGAGGAGCATGGCGATGAAGGGGCTCAGGGCCACCAGCGCCGGCACGTGATGGAACTCTTCGACGAGTTCGTTCTCGGCGCCGGTGAAGAGCGAGCCCTTCCAGAACTCGGCATATTCCTCGCCGTAGAAGCGGCCTTCGAAGAAATAGCCGGCGAAGACCGCTCCGACTGCCAGGAGATAGAGCGGCACCAGCATGACCTGGGGCGACTCGTGAACGTGGTGCATGACCTCATGCGAAGCGCGCGGCCTGCCGAAGAAGGTCATGAAGATCAGGCGCCAGGAATAGAAGCTGGTGAACAGAGCCGCGATAACCAGCAGCGAGAAGGCGAAGCCCGCGACCGGCGAATGCGAAGCATAGGTCGCCTCGATGATCACATCCTTGGAGAAGAAACCGGCAAAGCCGATCGGCGTGAAGGGAATGCCGACGCCGGTGATCGCCAGCGTGCCGATGATCATCATCCAGAACGTCCACTTGATGTGCGGCCGCAAGCCGCCCATGTAGCGCATGTCCTGCTCGCCATCGACGGCATGGATGACCGAGCCGGCGCAGAGGAAGAGCAGCGCCTTGAAGAAGGCGTGGGTGAAGAGATGGAAGATCGCCGCGCCATAGGCCCCTACCCCGAGCGCCACGAACATGTAGCCGAGCTGCGAACAGGTGGAATAGGCGATGACGCGCTTGATGTCGTTCTGCACGAGGCCGACGGTGGCCGCGAAGAAGGCGGTGATCGCGCCGATGACCGTGACGACGGTCAGTGCATCGTGCGACAGTTCGAACAGGGGCGACATGCGGGCGACGAGGAAGACGCCGGCGGTGACCATGGTGGCGGCATGGATGAGGGCCGAGACCGGGGTCGGACCTTCCATGGCGTCCGGCAGCCAGGTGTGCAGCAGGAACTGCGCCGACTTGCCCATGGCGCCCATGAACAGCAGCAGGCAGATGCCGGTCAGCGCATGCGCCTTATCGAGCTGCATGCCGAACAGGTTGAGGATTACTTCGCTCGCCTCGCCGCCGCCTTCATGCGGGGCGAAGTTCGAGGCATTGGCGAAGATCGTGTCGAAGTTGATAGAGCCGAACAGCACGAAGACACCGGCAATGCCGAGCACGAAGCCGAAGTCGCCGACGCGGTTGACGATGAAGGCCTTCATCGCCGCAGCCGTCGCCGACGGCTTCTTGAACCAGAAGCCGATCAAGAGATAGGAAGCGAGACCGACGCCTTCCCAGCCGAAGAACATCTGGGCGAGGTTGTCTGCCGTTACCAGCATCAGCATGGCGAAGGTGAAGAGCGAGAGATAGGCAAAGAAGCGCGGCCGATGCGGATCGGTGTGCATGTATCCGATCGAATAGATATGCACCAGCGTCGAGACCGTGTTGACGACGATCAGCATCACCGAGGTGAGCGTATCCACACGCAGCGACCAGGAGACGTCAATGCCGCCGGACTGGATCCAGCGCAGCACCTCGACCTTGATCGGGCCGCCTTCGGCGTGGCCCATGCCCACGCTGAAAAAGACGATCCAGGACAGGACCGCGGCGATGATCATCAGGCCGCTGGTGACATATTCCGAAGCCTTAGCGCCGATGGCGCGGCCGAAAAGGCCGGCGACGATCGCGCCGATCAAGGGAAGAAAGACAATAGCCTTATAGAGGAACATGAGCCACTCAGCCCTTCATCATATTGACGTCTTCGACCGCGATCGAGCCGCGGTTGCGGTAGAAGACAACGAGAATTGCAAGACCGATCGCCGCTTCGGCAGCCGCGACCGTCAGGATGAACAGCGCGAAGACCTGGCCGACGATGTCGTTCAGGAAGGAAGAGAAAGCGACCATGTTGATGTTGACCGCAAGCAGGATCAGTTCGACCGACATCAGGATGACGATGACGTTCTTCCGGTTCAGGAAGATGCCGAAGACGCCGAGCGTGAAGAGGATGGCGCTGACCGTCAGGTAGTGGGAAAGTCCGATGACCATGTTCTTTGTTCCTTGACCTGCCTTTAGACGCCCTGCCCCGGCTTGACCGAAACCACCTCGACGGCGGTGGCGGGCGTGCGGGCAACCTGCCTGGAAATATTCTGCCGCTTGATGTTGGTGCGATGCCTCAGCGTCAGAACGATCGCGCCGATCATGGCGACCAGCAGCACCAGGCCGGCAATCTGGAAGAAATAGACGTAGTTGGTGTAGAGTACGTCGCCGAGAGCGGCCGTATTGGTACGCTCCGTCAGCGCCGGGATCGGCATGGCGACTGATTTGGCAATCTCGGGCGAGATGACGCTGCCGCCGATGACGACGATCAGCTCGGCCGCCAGGATGATCCCGATCAACCCGCCGATCGGCGCATATTCGAGGACGCCTGCCCTCAATTCGGTGAAGTCGATATCGAGCATCATCACCACGAACAGGAAGAGGACGGCGACGGCGCCGACATAGACGACAAGCAGGATCATCGCCAGGAATTCGGCGCCGAGCAGCAGGAAGAGGCCGGCTGCATTGAAGAACACCAGGATCAGGAAAAGAACCGAGTGAACCGGGTTCTTCGCCCAGATGACCATGAACGCCGACGCTATCGCGACAAAGGCGAAAAGGTAGAAAAATAGAGCCTGCAGACCCATGTTGGTGCCTTTTTCATCTTCCCCCGGGCAGCCGGGAGTTTCCCTGCCCGATAGAGCTTTCTGCGGCGCTGGCCGGCAAAGCTCCTGTGCATATTGACCACGACAAAGCGCCTAAGCTCCATCGCGGCATCTCAAGATCTCGATCAGCGGTACGGCGAGTCGATCGCGATGTTGCGGGCGATTTCACGTTCCCACCGGTCTCCGTTATCCAGAAGCCGGGCCTTGTCGAAATAGAGTTCTTCGCGGGTTTCTGTCGCAAACTCGAAATTCGGACCTTCGACGATCGCATCGACCGGGCAGGCCTCCTGGCAGAAGCCGCAATAAATGCACTTCACCATATCGATATCGTAGCGCACGGTGCGGCGCGTACCGTCGTTGCGGCGCGGACCGGCCTCAATGGTGATCGCCTGGGCAGGACAGATCGCCTCGCAGAGCTTGCAGGCGATGCAGCGTTCCTCGCCATTCGGATAGCGGCGCAATGCATGCTCGCCGCGGAAGCGCGGGGAGACCGGACCCTTTTCGAAGGGATAGTTGATCGTCGCCTTCTGGCGGAAGAAATAGCGCATCGACAGAAAGAACGCGCCGACGAATTCCTTGAGGAACAGCGAGTTGATGGAGCTGGACAAGCTTGCCATCTTCAACCTCCAATTTGGCCGGAAACGAGAGCCGGGGCCATTACGCCCATCCCATCAGTTTCAGCACGAATGCAACGATGATGACCATGGCGAGCGACAGCGGCAGGAAGACCTTCCAGCCGAGGCGCATGAGCTGGTCGTAGCGGTAGCGGGGAACGAAAGCCTTGACCATCGCGAACATGAAGAACACGAAGCAGGCCTTCAGCATGAACCAGATGATGCCGGGGACCCAGTTGAGGATCCAGATATCGACCGGAGGCAGCCAGCCGCCGAGGAAGAGGATCGTCGTCAGCGAGCACATCAGGCAGACGGCCGCATACTCGCCGAGCATGAACATCATGTATGGCGAGGAGCCGTATTCGACCATGAAGCCGGCAACCAGTTCCGATTCTGCTTCTGGAAGGTCGAAAGGCGGACGGTTCGTCTCGGCAAGCGCCGAGATGAAGAAGACGATGAACATCGGGAACAGCGACAGCCAGTGCCAATCCAGGAACGACGCCGGCAGGCCGAACATAGTGCCGAGGCCGGTATGCTGCGCATTGACGATATCGGTGAGATTCAGCGAACCGACGCAGAGAAGCACGGTAACGATGACGAAGCCGATCGAGACCTCATAGGACACCATCTGTGCGGCCGAGCGCAGCGCGCCGAGGAACGGATATTTCGAGTTCGAAGCCCAGCCGCCCATGATGATGCCGTACACTTCGAGCGAGGAGATCGCAAAGATATAGAGGATGCCGACATTGATGTTGGCGATCACCCAGCCGTCGGCCAGCGGCACCACCGCCCAGGTGGACAGCGCCAGAAGCACCGTCACCAGCGGGGCCAGCAGGAACACCGCCTTGTTGGCGCCGGCCGGAATGATCGGCTCCTTGAAGACGAACTTCAGAAGGTCGGCGAAAGATTGGAACAGGCCGAAGGGACCAACGACGTTCGGACCGCGGCGCAGCTGCACCGCCGCCCAGATCTTGCGGTCGGCAAGCAGCACGTAAGCGATGAACACGAGCAGGCAGACAAGAAGCAGCAGCGACTGACCGATCATGATGATCCCCGGCCAGACATAGGTTGAGAAGAAAGAATCCATGAGTTCCTGCCCTTACTCTGCCGCGACTTTGAAGTTGTTGCGGGCCAATGCCGAGCACTCGGCCATGACAGCCGAGGCGCGCGCTATCGGGTTCGTCAAATAGAAGTCTTTGACCGGCGACGCAAACCCTGACTTGTTCATCTTGCCGGCTTTTTTCGCGACTGCGGCAATTTGGGCGCTATCGGTTTCGGCAATCTCGTCGATGGCGGCGAAATGCGGGAAAGCGGCATAGAGGCGACCACGCAGTTCACTCAGCGAATCGAAGGGAAGCTTCTTGCCGAGCACGTCGGACAGCGCGCGGATGATCGCCCAGTCCTCGCGGGCGTCGCCCGGCGCAAAACCTGCGCGGTTGCCCATCTGGACGCGACCTTCGGTGTTGACCCAGGTGCCGGATTTTTCGGTATAGGCTGCGGCCGGCAGGATGACGTCGGCGTGATGGGCGCCGTTGTCGCCATGCGAGCCGATATAGACGGTCAGTCCCGCCTTCTTGGCGGTGAAGTCGAGTTCATCGGCACCAAGCAGGAAGAGCACGTCCATCGACTGCAGCATTTCGGCGGCATTGGCGCCCTTGGCGCCCGGCACGAAGCCGAGATCGAGGCCACCGACACGCGATGCAGCGGTGTGGAGGACAGCAAAGCCGTTCCAGCCTTCGACGACTGCGCCGACCGAACCGGCAAGCTTGGCGGCACTGGCGAGAACGCCGGCGCCATCGCTGCGCGACAGCGCGCCTTGGCCGATGATGATCATCGGCTTGGCCGCATTCTTCAGAACATCAACGAAGGCATGGCCGCCATCGACCAGATCCTTCAGCGTGTCAGGACCGCCGCCCAGATAGTCATAGCTGTAACGCAATTCGCCGGGCTCGCCGATCACGCCGATCGGGAACTTGCCGCGGCGCCAGCGCTTGCGGATGCGGGCGTTGAGGATCGCCGCCTCGAAACGAGGGTTGGCGCCGATGATCAGCAGCGCGTCGGCCTGGTCGATGCCAGCAATCGTCGGGTTGAAGAGATAGCTTGCACGGCCGAGTGACGGATCGAGTGCCGCCCCATCCTGGCGACAGTCGAGATTGGCAGATCCCAGCGACTTGACCAGTTCGGAGAGCGCATACATTTCCTCGACGGAGGCGAGATCGCCAGCGATCGCGCCGATCTTCTCGCCTGAAGTGGCGCTTACAGCAGCCTTGATGGCGCCGAAGGCCTCGGCCCAGGTGGCGGGCTGCAGACGGCCGTCACGGCGGACGTAAGGTCGATCGAGGCGCTGGGTCTTCAAACCGTCCCAGATGAAGCGGCTCTTGTCGGAAATCCACTCTTCGTTGATGACCTCATTGACGCGCGGCAGGATGCGCATGACCTCGCGGCCACGGGTATCGACGCGGATCGCCGAACCGATGGCATCCATGACGTCGATCGATTCGGTCTTGTTCAATTCCCAGGGGCGCGCCGTAAAGGCGAAGGGCTTGGAGGTGAGCGCGCCGACCGGGCAGAGGTCGACGACGTTGCCCTGCAGCTCTGAGGTCATCGCCTGTTCGAGATAGGTGGTGATCTCGGCATCCTCGCCACGGCCGATCAGACCGAGTTCGGAAATGCCGGCAACCTCGGTCGTGAACCGGACGCAGCGCGTGCAATGGATGCAGCGGTTCATCACCGTCTTTACGAGCGGACCGATATACTTGTCCTCGACGGCGCGCTTGTCTTCCTGGTAGCGCGAGGTGTCGATACCGAAGGCCATCGCCTGGTCCTGCAGGTCGCATTCGCCGCCCTGGTCGCAGATCGGGCAATCGAGCGGATGGTTGATCAGCAGGAACTCCATCACGCCTTCGCGGGCCTTCTTGACCATCGGCGTGTTGGTGAAGACCTCGGGCAGTTCGCCGTTAGGGCCGCCGCGGATGTCTCGCACGCTCATGGCGCAGGAAGCCTGTGGCTTTGGCGGGCCACCCTTCACTTCGACAAGGCACATGCGGCAATTGCCGGCGACCGACAGGCGCTCATGGAAGCAGAAGCGCGGAACTTCAGCGCCGGCATCCTCACACGCCTGCAACAGCGTGAAATGATCCGGAACTTCGATCTCGTTGCCGTCAATCTTCAGTTTTGCCATTGTCGCTCAGTCCTGTTTCCCGTTTGCCTGAAGACGGCAAACAAACCTGTTTTGCAACATTCTCTTTGCCGAGCCGGACTTTTAGTCCTGCCGGCAGCCGATGTCGCCCAAATTGTCTGTCGCGCGTTCCAGACGCGGAACCCGCACCGGCATCTGCAGCGTGAGGCCCCCGCCCCTTCGCTGATGCGCCTATTTCCGGCCGGTTTGCACGGCCGGACAGTTCATTTCCTTCTGCGGCCTCGCCCGGCCAGAACCTTCGCCTGACCGATCCAGTCGTCGCGTGCGATGCGGCCGTTAAAGCCAAGGTCGGCGTCAAGCCGAGCAATATCCTCGTCGGACCAGGCGGCGATGTCGGCGAAGCTGCGAATGCCCCTGGCGTTCAACACCTGCTCCAGCTTCGGACCGATGCCGGCGATCAGCTTGAGATCGTCGGCCTTTGCAGTCCGCTGAGCCGTTTTTGCCTTCACCGCCGGCTTCGGCTGGTTTGCCGGCACCGGCTCGCTCGCCGGCTTGACAACTGTCAGTCTAGGCCCCGCCTTCCTCTCGACCGCAGGCTTTTCGGACGCCTGCGTGCCCAGAGCCTTGACGACCGGGCGGATATTCTCAGGCCGGATATCGACTGCGGGCGCCGGCTCGTCCGGCGGCGTGTCATCGAGCGCGGCCGCGAGCTTGCCGGTGGTTTCCAGAGCGCTCTGGAAGGCTCCGAAGAAGGCGCCCGCCATCTGCGTCGAGAAGCCGAAGCCGATTGCCGTTGCGGCGGCAAAGGCTGCGGCAGGATGTGCCATCAGCGGATGCACCGGCATTGCCTGTGCGTTTTCCAGCATCTCCGCCGCAAGACGGCCGAAGCCGGCCGCGAAATCGGCAGTCTCTTCCTTCTTCCCGCTCTTGGATGCCTTGTCCGTCATGTTATTCAGCCGCCTCCAGAACCGCGCCGTGGTCGAGCGCGCTCGCCGTATACTGGTCGATACGCTTTTCGATCTCGGGACGGAAGTTACGGATCAGGCCCTGCACCGGCCACGCGGCGGCGTCGCCGAGGGCGCAAATGGTGTGGCCTTCGATCTGCTTGGTCACCTGGAACAGCATGTCGATTTCGCGCTTCTGGGCGTTGCCCTTGGCCATGCGCTCCATCACACGCCACATCCAGCCCGTGCCTTCGCGGCAGGGCGTGCACTGGCCGCAACTCTCATGCTTGAAGAAGGCGGAGATGCGGGCGATCGCCTTGATGACGTCGGTGGACTTGTCCATGACGATCGCCGCGGCCGTCCCGAAAGAGGAGCCGACGCCGCGCAGGCCGTCGAAGTCCATCGGGCAATCGATAATGTCCTTGGCCGGAACGATCGGGCAGGATGCGCCGCCCGGAATGACGGCGAGCAGATTGTCCCAGCCGCCACGGATGCCACCGGCATGGCGGTCGACGAGTTCGCGGAAGGTAATGCCCATTTCCTCTTCGACGGTGCACGGCTTGTTGACGTGGCCGGAGAGCATGAACAGCTTGGTGCCGACATTGTTCGGACGGCCTATGGCCGAGAACCAGCCGGCGCCGCGGCGCAGGATCGTCGGCGCGACCGCGATCGATTCGACGTTGTTGACGGTCGTCGGGCAGCCGTAGAGGCCCATATTGGCAGGGAATGGCGGCTTCAGGCGCGGCTGGCCCTTCTTGCCTTCCAGGCTTTCGAGCAGCGCGGTTTCCTCGCCGCAGATATAGGCGCCGGCGCCGTGATGGACGAAAATGTCCATGTCCCAGCCGAGCTTGTTGTTCTTGCCGAGCAGGCCGTAATCATAACATTCGTCGATCGCCGCCTGCAGCGCTTCCCGCTCGCGGATATATTCGCCGCGTACATAGATATAAGCGGCATTGGCGCCCATGGCGAAACTCGCGACGACGCAGCCTTCGATCAGCGTATGCGGATCGTGGCGCATGATGTCGCGGTCCTTGCAGGTGCCTGGCTCGGATTCGTCGGCATTAACGACGAGGTAATGTGGGCGGCCATCACTTTCCTTCGGCATGAAGGACCATTTGAGGCCTGTCGGGAAACCGGCGCCGCCGCGACCGCGAAGGCCGGAAGCCTTCATCTCGTTGATGATCCAGTCGCGGCCCTTTTCGAGGATCTGCTTGGTGCCGTCCCAGTGGCCGCGGCTCATCGCGCCTTTCAGGGACTTGTCCTTGAGGCCGTAGATGTTGGTAAAGATGCGGTCTTTATCTTGTAACATGCTTCACCTCTTACCGCGGCTTCTTGCCGAAGACCTTGATATATTCCGCTTCGCCGCCCTTGGCGAGCGCCTTGGCCTGCTTGACCCAGTCGTCGCGTTCGATGCGGCCGCGGAAATTCAGGTAGCCGTCGACCCATTCGCGCTCGGCCTTCTTCCAGCCCGCGACCTGCGCGAAGGTGAAGATGCCGATTTCGTTCAATGTCGCCTCGATCTTCGGACCGACGCCGGAGATCATCTTCAGATCATCTGGAGCGGCGGGCTTTTCGATGCCGGCCGGACGGTTCTTGTCGGTCAGGCTTGGCTTCTCTGCCGGAGCGGTTTCGGCCTTGGCTGCAGCAGGCGCCGGCTCAGCAGGTGCCGTGCCGGAAACCGGCTGCTGCTCGGCTGCCTTGGCGTTTTTCGCAGCCGCCTTCGGCGCCGTTGCCGGCGTCTTCAGCGCGGCATTGGTTTCGGCATCGGTGCTTTTCGGGCGGGCGGCTTCGGACGGCGGGACCGGCGCGCCGTCTGCCGGAGCCGAGACGGTTTCGGCCTCGGTCTTCTTGGCGCGCGTCCTTGCCTTCGGCTCTTCCGTGGTCAGCGAAGTCGGACCGCCTTCGGGCGCCGAAAATATCCGATCGATCTGGGGTCCCGGCTTGATGCTCGCGCCGTTGCCGGCGGCAAAGGTGTCGATGATCTCCTCGAGGCGCTCCGGCGTCAGGTCTTCGTAAGTGTCCTTGCCGATCATCACCATCGGGGCGTTGACGCAGGCGCCAAGACATTCCACCTCTTCCCAGGAGAGCGTGCCTTCGGCATTGCGCTCGAAGGGACGGGCGTGGATCTTGCTCTTGCAGACCGACATCAGCGCTTCCGAACCGCGCAGCATGCAGGGCGTCGTGCCGCAAACCTGGACATGGGCGCGTGTGCCGACGGGATGTAACTGGAACTGCGTATAGAAGGTCGCGACCTCGAGCACTCTGATATAGGCCATGTCGAGCATGTCGGCGATCTTTTCAATCGCCGCGCGCGTGACCCAGCCGTCCTGTTCCTGCGCCCGCATCAGCAGCGGAATGACAGCCGACTGCTGGCGGCCGGCGGGGTATTTCTGGATCGTCTTGTCCGCCCAGACCGCATTTTCATCGCTGAATGCGAATGCGGCAGGCTGAAATTGATCTTCGGCTAATCGACGAACGGACATTCTTCCTCACGCCTTGTCAGTTTAGGGTTCCACACCGCGAAGCGGTCAAAGACTGCATTTCGCAGGCATAGGCCGACTGGTCTTTCTGCATAAATACGACGAATTTGCCGCCATTCGGGATGGCGGCCTTGATCTGATAGCCCTTGGACAAAAGCTCGCCCATGGACGATTGCTGCCCCGGCGGCGTCACTTCCTTATGACCCAGCGGCGTGCCGAGGGTGTCGGCCTCCTGAGCCGAAACCCCGGACGCCGAGAGAAGAATTGCGACGGCCAGCGGCAGAAGCTGCATCAGCGGTCCACCTCGCCGAAAACAATGTCGAGCGAGCCAAGGACGGCAGCAACGTCGGCAAGCTGGTGGCCGCGGCACATGAAGTCCATCGCCTGCAGATGGGCGTAGCCCGGAGCGCGGATCTTGCAGCGATAAGGCTTGTTGGAGCCGTCGGAAACGAGATAGACTCCGAACTCGCCCTTCGGCGCCTCGACCGCGGCGTAAACCTCGCCGGCCGGCACATGGTAGCCTTCGGTATAGAGCTTGAAGTGATGAATCAGCGCTTCCATCGAGCGCTTCATCTCGCCGCGCTTCGGCGGCACGACCTTGCCGTCGATCGAGGAGAAAGGACCGGTCTTCGCATCCGACAGCAGGCGGTTGACGCATTGCTTCATGATGCGCACCGATTCGCGCATCTCGATCATGCGGATCAGGTAGCGGTCATAATTGTCGCCGTTCTTGCCGATCGGGATGTCGAATTCGAGATCGGAATAACATTCGTAAGGCTGGGCGCGACGCAGATCCCAGGCCGCACCCGAACCGCGCACCATGACGCCTGAAAAGCCCCAGGCCCAGCAATCCTCCAGCGAGACGACGCCGATATCGACGTTGCGCTGCTTGAAGATGCGATTGCCGGTCAAAAGATCGTCGATGTCGTCAAGCGCCTTCAGGAAGGGATCGCACCAGTCGCCGATATCCTGCACGAGCTTTTCCGGCAGATCCTGGTGGACGCCGCCCGGACGGAAATAGGCCGCATGCATGCGCGAGCCACTGGCGCGCTCATAGAACACCATCAGCTTTTCACGCTCTTCGAAGCCCCAGAGCGGCGGCGTCAACGCGCCGACGTCCATCGCCTGCGTCGTGACGTTCAAGAGATGCGACAGGATGCGGCCGATCTCCGAATAGAGCACGCGGATCAGCTGGCCGCGGATCGGGATCTGGATGCCGACCAGCTTTTCAACGGCCATCGCATAGGCATGCTCCTGGTTCATCGGCGCGACATAGTCGAGCCGATCGAAGTAGGGTACCGCCTGAAGATAGGTCTTGGTCTCGATAAGCTTCTCGGTGCCGCGGTGCAACAAGCCGATATGCGGATCGACCCGCTCCACAATTTCGCCGTCAAGCTCCAGGACAAGACGAAGAACGCCGTGCGCCGCCGGATGCTGCGGTCCGAAATTGATGTTGAAGTTGCGGACGTTATGTTCTGTCATGGCGATCGGGCTCGCGTTCTCAGATAGTTGGCGAAAGGCGGGCACCAACCCACCAGCCGCCTTGAATTATTGCTTCGCTTTTTCATCACCCGGCAGCACGTAGTCGGTGCCTTCCCAGGGCGACATAAAGTCAAAGTTTCGGAATTCCTGCTTCAGTTCGACAGGTTCGTAGACCACACGCTTTGCGGCGTCGTCGTAGCGCACCTCGACGAAACCGGTCGTGGGGAAGTCCTTACGCAGCGGATGGCCTTCGAAACCGTAATCAGTCAGGATGCGGCGCAGATCCGGGTGGCCGGTGAACAGGACGCCGTACATGTCCCAGGTTTCGCGTTCGAACCAGTCGGCGCCGGGATGGACGGCGCAGGCCGACGGCACCGGCGTATCCTCGTCGGTTGCGACCTTGACGCGGATGCGCAGGTTCCTCTTGGGCGACAGCAGATGGTAGACGACATCGAAGCGCAGCTCGCGCTGCGGCCAGTCCACCCCGCAAATATCGATCAGGTTGACGAAACCGCATTTGGGATCGTCGCGCAGGAAGGTCAAAAGCTCGATCAGGTTTTCACCCGTCGCCGTCAGCGTCAGCTCGCCATACTTCATCTGCGAGGCGGCAATCAGATTGCCGCGCGCTTCGCCAAGATAGGACGCAAGCTCAGTCAGGGCTTCACTCATATGCCTTGTCCTTAACCCTTAGCGTTCGATCGTGCCGGTGCGCCGGATCTTCTTCTGCAGCAGAAGCACGCCGTAAAGCAGCGCCTCTGCCGTGGGGGGACAGCCCGGCACGTAGATGTCGATCGGGACGACGCGGTCGCAGCCGCGCACCACCGAATAGGAATAGTGATAATAGCCGCCGCCATTGGCGCAGGAGCCCATCGAGATGACGTAGCGTGGCTCGGGCATCTGGTCGTAAACCTTGCGCAGAGCCGGCGCCATCTTGTTGGTCAGCGTGCCGGCGACGATCATCACGTCGGACTGGCGCGGCGAAGCGCGGGGCGCAAAACCGAAGCGCTCGACGTCATAACGCGGCATCGACAGCTGCATCATTTCGACGGCACAGCAGGCAAGACCGAAAGTCATCCACATCAGCGAGCCGGTGCGGGCCCAGTTGATCAGTTCGTCGGTCGAGGTGACGAGGAAACCCTTGTCGGCGAGTTCGTTATTGATCTCACCGAAGAAGGCGTCGTTGCTGCCGATCGGCTTGCCTGTGGAGGGATCGATGATCCCCTTCGGCTGCGGGGCGACGAGCGGCTGATTGCTCACAGGGGTCACTCCCATTCCAGGGCTCCCTTCTTCCATTCATAGATAAAGCCGATGGTCAGCACGAGGAGGAAGACCATCATGGACCAGAAGCCGAACCAGCCGATAGCGCCGAAGGAAACGGCCCAAGGGAAGAGGAAGGCGACCTCGAGGTCGAAGATGATGAAGAGGATCGACACGAGGTAGAAGCGGATGTCGAACTTCATGCGGGCGTCGTCGAAGGCGTTGAAGCCGCATTCGTAAGCCGAGAGCTTTTCCGAATCGGGCGCTTTGAAAGCCACGGCGAACGGCGCAATGAGCAGCGCCAGGCCGATAACGAGCGCAATAGCGATGAAGATAGCGATCGGAATATAGGAACTGAGCAGTTCAGTCATCATGTTCATCCTTGCTTGCCGGAGGCGCCAGACGGCGCATTTGGGCAATTGCCCGGCAAGCGAACGTGCGTTGCAACAAGCCGTGGTTAGCGCAGCCGAAGCCCCGGCGCAAGACTTTTACAGAGGCAATTCGACGCGTCGCGGGCGGACATTATCAAGCAGATGCAACGATGTCGCGACAAATCCGCAGAAGTCGATTCAAGCTGCATGCCTGACCCCTGGAAACTGCATAGCTTTCGGAAGAGAATGGCGCGAGTGACGGGGCTCGAACCCGCGACCTCCGGCGTGACAGGCCGGCACTCTAACCGACTGAGCTACACCCGCGCATGACGGACGGAAGAGCCGGACGGCGGCGCTTGAACGCCTGCTTTGAAATGGCGCGAGTGACGGGGCTCGAACCCGCGACCTCCGGCGTGACAGGCCGGCACTCTAACCGACTGAGCTACACCCGCACTTCATTTCAAGCAATCCGGATGCCTTCGCACCCTCACCAAAACGGCTGCCCGTTTCGATGAGCGGCTAACTACGGGGTTCGCCTTTTAGTGTCAAGCAGGTTTGGAGACAAAACCATGACAGTCGCTGAATTGTTTTGGCAAAGCGGTCGCGGAGAGAATGAAAGGCCGACAATTTCAATGTCCGCACGCCTACCGGGGCACGATCGAAGCCGGCGGCACCGGCAAAACGCATATGCCCGCCGCCTCCCCCTCGCCTTTATCCACAGCCGGCCGCATCCGAGTGGCGCGGCATGAGACAGGATGACCGCCAAAAAAATCCAAAAATCTTCACAAACACTCTTGCGGTTTTTCCGCGATCCGCATAGATCACGGCCACCAACGCGGCAGGCCGATCCGGCTTCGTTAGCGATGGGCGATTAGCTCAGTTGGTAGAGCGCCTCGTTTACACCGAGGATGTCGGGAGTTCGAGTCTCTCATCGCCCACCATTTTTCCCAAAGTGCCAAACAGCTGGATAATACCGCGGCTTCTCAGACAGACGCCCGCACTGCTTCGTCACCATATCGGCAATTCCAATCTCGCAGCTGATTCAATCGAGGCGCCTGGCAGCTTCAGCTGCGCCGCCGGCTGAAAGCCGATGCTCCGCCAAAACGGACTATGTCCGTCCGCCAACCCACCTCCTATTGGGCGAATGGATGAGGGCAGGCAAAAGTGAGATTATTCGTCGCCCGGAAGTCTCCGCGCTTGAAGGCTTACGACGCCTGGGGGGGTGCCATGAGAACTCTATGCTCCGCATTGACGCTGTGCATCGCGATTGCCGTTGGCGCTCCAAGTGCCACCTACGTCAACCTGCCCGGATATGCGTTCAAGACCAATCCCAAATGTCAGCGCCACGAATCAAAAGTGAAATTTGACAGAAGGTGCGACTGGCCGAGACTGGGCTTCAAGGACTTTACGCCGCCCGCTGTGGGCACGCTTGGGATCTGATGCTGCCTCCGCGCACATCATTTGCCATCCTGACACTTGATCGGCCGAGGGCGTTTATCTCTTCGCCAGTTCCTGATCCACTGCCGAAACCAACCGCGAATCATCCGCGGTCACATCGGGCGCAAAGCGGGCGGCGACCTTGCCGTCGCGGCCTATCAGGAATTTTTCGAAGTTCCAGAGGATGTCGTCCTCGTCACCGCCTGTTATGCCATGCGATTTCAGGCGTTCGCGCATCGGTCCGTCACCCGTCGTCTCCACGCCCGATTTGGTCAGTTGCCGGTAGAGCGGGTGCTGGGCCTCGCCCTTGACCGAAATCTTCGAGAAGATCGGGAAGGTGACGTCGTAGGTGGTGGTGCAGAAATCGAGGATCTCGGCGTCGGTGCCGGGTTCCTGCCCCTTGAAGTCGTTGGCGGGGAAAGCGGCGATGACGAAGCCCCGCTCGCGCTTTTCGCCATAGAGCCTTTCCAGTCCCTCATATTGCGGCGTGAGCCCGCATTTCGAGGCGACGTTGACGATCAGGAGCACCCTGCCCTTGTATTCGTTGAGCGTGGTCTCGCGACCATCCACAGTCTTGACCGGGATATCCAGCACATTGCCCGCCACGGGAACCTCCAATTTCGTAAGGATAAGTTTTGCCCAAGCTTAGCGATATCGCCGCTGCTGTCATCAACGGCGGGATCAACTCGGCGTCAACAGGAGATCGGTGCGGCCTTGCGGCCGGCACCGGGGCCTCAGCACATCAGGCCGGGGATTTTTCCTTCACGTCGTCGAGCAGGAAGTGCACCACGAGATAATCGGTTTGGTAATGGCGGCCACTGTCCGAGACGGAATCGACGCTGCCGCCGTCCTTCGGGTGCCAGGCGTGGTAATGGGGGTTGGTGGTGATCAGCGTTATGGCCTTGCCATCCTGTTCGCCAAGCCGGAAGCGCATCTCGGCGAGCGGCCAGATCCGCTCGTAATCCTGCATGGTGATGCGCGCCTTCAGCGCCTTGCGCTGCAACGGCGCTTCGCCGGCCTCGGCGGGTAATTCCAGCATCACCTCCTCGGCTCCGCTGATGATGGCGTTAAATTCTTCAGGCCACATGCGTCTCATGAAATCGCTCCTCCCGAGGCTCTTTCGGCGGTCCACAGGTGAAACTTAGCGGTTTACACGAAAGAAGCAAATTCCTGTCATGCGGTTGTCATCGGCATCGGCCGCTCCTACGTTCCCCTCGAATCCCATCAGGGCTGTCAGCCGCCCGCAATCCCGAGATCAGAGATGAAAACACGTGAAGAAAGGCAGGCGCTTCGGGCGAACATGCCACGCACTGCGCTCAGCGCTCATCATATGGAACATGCCCGGCTGCTGCCGGACCGTGGCGAGTTGCTCTACCGGATCCCGAATGGCGGCATCGGCGTCGAAGTGGGTGCAGCCTTCGGTGAATATACGGCGGAGATCCTGGAAAAGAATCGCCCGGCGCACCTTTATCTCATCGATCCCTGGTCGATGGATCGCTACAGCTCCGGGCTCGACGCGATTCACACGAAGTTCGCGGCCGAGATCGAGGCGGGCCGGCTGCACCTGATGCAAGGCACATCGCTCGACAAGCTCGCCGAATTCGAGGATGACTTTCTTGACTGGGCCTATATCGACACCGACCATTCCTTCGAGCTCACCTGGCAAGAGCTCCTGCTCTGCGAGAAGAAGGTGAGACGGTCAGGACGTATCGCCGGGCATGATTTCTGCACCGGCAATACGGTCAAGCCGATCGTCTACGGCGTCGTCGAGGCGGTCACCAAGTTCTGCAAGGATTATGGCTGGCAATTCGAATTCCTGACGGTCGAATCGCACGCGCATTTTTCCTATTGTTTGAAGCGGCTTTGATCGGCTCACGCCTTGCCGGAATATTGTTCGTCGCTGACCTTTTCCATCCAGTCGACATGACTGCCGTCCAATGCCTCATGAATGGCGATATGGGTCATCGCCGTGTTCGGGCCGGCGCCATGCCAGTGTTTTTCGCCCGGCGCAAACCATACGGTGTCGCCGGCCCGGATCTCGCGGATGTCCCCGCCCCAACTCTGGGCGAGGCCCTTGCCTGAGGTGACGATCAGCGTCTGGCCAAGCGGATGCGTGTGCCAGGCCGTGCGGGCGCCTGGTTCAAAGGTGACGGAGGTTGCCCTCACTCGAGCCGGGGCCGGCGGCTCCATCAGCGGATCCTGACGCACGGCGCCGGTAAAATAGTCGGCTGGCGGTTTCGTCGAGGGGCTGAAGCCGGCGGGTTTGATCTCCATGATCGTTCCTTTCATCCATTGCGGTTGAAGCCTTATCTCCGGACGATATTTCATCGAGGCGGGCAATCAAGGCCGGATCGGCAATTGCCGCACAGCCGCCCGCCTGATAGGCCAGCATCTTTCATAACCCCGGGGAGATTTTTCATGAAACACCATGCTTTCGGCCGCATGCCTTTCATCGTGACCAATGTCGGCTTCGGCGCCTGGCAGATCGGCGGCTCCTGGGGCGATATCAGCGAGGCGGACGGCCGCGCAGCGCTGAATGCGGCGCTCGATGCCGGTATGACGTTCATCGACACGGCGGATGTCTATGGTGACGGCCGCTCGGAAAAGATCATTGCCGATGTGTTGAAGACGCGCGGCGGCGAGCGCCCGATGGTCGCGACCAAGGCGGGCCGCCGCCTCAACCCACATGTCGCAGAAGGCTATAGCAAGGCCAATCTCGAAGGCTTCATCGACCGCAGCCTCAAGAACCTTGCGGTCGACAGTCTCGACCTCGTGCAGCTGCACTGCCCGCCGCGCGAGGTACTTTACCAGCCTGAGATCTTCGAAGGCCTGAACGATCTGCAGAAAGCCGGCAAGATCAAGGGTTACGGCGTCAGCGTCGAGAAGGTCGAGGATGGGCTGAAGGCGGTCGAATATCCCGGCGTCGTCAGCATCCAGATCATCTACAACATCTTCCGCCAGCGCCCCGACCATCTGTTCTTCCAGGAAGCACGCCGCAGGAACGTAGCGATCATCGCCCGCGTGCCGCTGGCAAGCGGCCTTCTCTCCGGCAAGATCACCCGGGACACACACTTCGCCAGCGACGACCACCGCAATTTCAACCGCCAGGGCGAAGCTTTCGACGTCGGCGAGACCTTTGCCGGCGTGCCTTTCGAGGTCGGCCTGCAGGCGGTCGAGGAAGTTCGCAAGCTGGTGCCGACCGGCGCCACCATGGCCGCCTTCGCGCTACGCTGGATCCTGATGGCTGAAGCCGTCACCGTCGTCATCCCAGGCGCCCGCAATGGCGAGCAGGCCAAGGCAAACGCGGCTGCCGCCGACCTCGCGCCGCTCTCGGCCGATGTGATGGCGGCGACGCGGGAGATCTACGAGCGGCTGATCGCGCCGCATGTGCATCAGCGCTGGTAAGCCCTGACGGGCCGTTCAAGCCCACCTAGCCATTTGGCCGGGCTAAAACATCATCCCAAGAAAGACCGGATCAGACCGTCACGACAATCTTGCCGAACTGCTCGTTCGATTCCAGGAAGCGGTGCGCCTCGACGATATGCTCGAAAGGGAATGTCCTTGATATGACAGGCTCCAGCGCGCCGGACGCGAACCCTTCGAAGATGAAGGTCTTTGCAGCCTGCAGGCGCGTCGGATCGCGGACGATCTCATGGACGAGATAACCGCGTAGCGTCAGGCCCTTGCCGAGCACCGCAGGGAGCGGAAACGGCGTCGGCTCCGGGTTCAATCCGCCATATTCGATGAAAATGCCGCCCGATGACATTGCCGCGCTCAGCGGCTGCACGATGGGGCCGGCGACGGCATCGAAGACGACCCGCACGCCATCGGGGCCGGCGACGGCCTTCAGCTTCATTTGCAGGTCTTCCTCCTGTGAAGCGAGGACATGCGCAGCACCGGCATGGTGCAATGCCTGACGCTTGACGGAGGTCCTGGTAATCGCAATCGGCGTCGCACCGACCTTGTTGGCAATCTGGATCGCAGCAAGCCCCACGCTGCTCGACGCCGCGGTCACGGCGACGAAGTCACCTTTGCTCAACCTCGCAATGTCGATGAGTGCGCCGTAGGCCGTCAAGTATGGCATCCAGACGGCAGCGGCGGCTTCCCAGGACAGCGTCGGCGGATGCCTGACGACGAATTCGGCGGGAAAGGATATGAGTTCCGCATAAGCCGGCCACTGGACCATGGAGATGGGCGGGATGATACTGACACGGTCGCCGGGCACAAAACCATCCACCCCCTCGCCCACCGCCTCGATGATACCGGCCGCTTCGAGGCCGAGGCCGGAGGGCAGCGGCGCAGTTTCGATATAGGCGCCTGACCGCAACAAAGCTTCAGCGCGATTGATGCCCAGCGCCTTGACGCGGATCTGAACCAACCCCGGCTGGGGCGCGGGAATCACTACATCCTCGACGCGGAGAACCTCGGGACCGCCAAGCTCATGAAAGCGGATTACGCGTGCCATTCGATATCAAC
Organism: Rhizobium aethiopicum; assembly: GCF_900094625.1. GTDB lineage: Bacteria > Pseudomonadota > Alphaproteobacteria > Rhizobiales > Rhizobiaceae > Rhizobium > Rhizobium aethiopicum. The sequence continues at coordinate 71,195 of NZ_FMAJ01000009.1, forward strand.
TCCAAAATGATTGAACCGAATGATCTATGCCAAGCCGCCTCCAGAAGATAAATTGGCCAGAAGGCAAGACAGAAGAAACCAAGAGTTTGCAATATGGATCGTCTCACCAGCATGGCCGTCTTCGTGAAGGCCGTCGATCTGGGCTCATTCGCAGCGACGGCCGCGGCGCTTGGCCTTTCCGGACCGATGGTCGGCAAGCACATCCGCTTTCTCGAGGAGCGCCTGGGTGTGAGCCTCCTCAACCGGACGACGCGTCGCCAGAGCCTGACGGATTTCGGACGCGCCTATTACGAGCGCTGCCGGATGATCCTTGCGGAGACCGAGGCTGCGGATGCGCTTGCAGTCGATCATCTTACCGAACCCTGTGGAAGGCTGCGCGTCACCATGCCCGTTCATTTCGGACGGCGCTGCGTGGTCCCGATCCTAATCGAACTCGCCCAGCGGCATCCGAACCTCGAACTTGATCTATCGCTCAGCGACCCTGTCATCGACCTCGCGGAGGGCGGCTACGATCTCGCGATCCGCACCGGCGAGTTGGAGGACAGGTCGGGCGTCATTGCGCGCCGTGTCGCGCGCCAGCGCATGGTGGTCTGCGCATCGCCGGCATATCTCGATACCCACGGCAGGCCCGAGCAGCTCGAGGATCTCGGCAGGCACGATGCAATCGTATATGCGCGCTCCACCCGGTACCGCCCGTGGCTTTTTCCGCGCGGCGACGAGCCACCGATTGAAATCAGGCCCAAGAGCCGTTTGAGGCTCGACGATCTCGATGCCATTGCTGATGCGGCAACGGCAGGCATGGGGCTCGCCTGGTTGCCCTCCTGGCTTATCCGGGACCGTGTGCAGGCAGGGATGCTGGTGGTGGTGCTGCCGGACCAGCCAGAATTCCCGTATGATTGTCATGCGCTGTGGCTGCAGACACCACACCTACCGCTCAGGACTCGTCTTGCGATCAACGCACTGGCGGCTGCATTGCCTAAACTCATGGCGTAGGCCAGCGGCTGTTCATGGGCGAACCGGCCAAAGGAAAAGGCCGGAGCAAAACCCGGCCTTTAAGTTTCATGGAACGCGAACTCAGTTCGTGGCGGTCAGGTTCACCGAGAAGAACAGGATTTCGCCCGAGGAGTCGCTCACACCGTCATTGTCGGTCACGGCATAGGGCTTGCCCGATGCGTCGAAGGCAAAACCTTCCAGCTTGTCGAGAACGTAGCCGTTGGTAGCCGACTTCAGGTCGCCGATGAAATCGTGCGCTTCTGTCTTCTTGACGACCGGAAGCTCGCCGCCGAGCTTCGCCGGCTTCAGCTCCGAAATCGCCACCTTGTACAGCTTCTTCAGCTTTGCGGCGTCACCGACCAGATTGTCGCGCTCGATGATGTAGACGCTGTCGCCGTGGGCGGAGATCTCGGACAGTCCGACCCAGCCGCTTTCCGTCTTGTCGAGCGGATAGCGCACGGCGCCCCATTCCTTCTTCTTCGGATTGTAGGAGACGAGCTTCACGAAGCCCTTCTCGTCATCACCCCACTCGCGCTGGACGGCCATCCAGAGCGTGGCATCGTCGCCGGTGCCGACAATGGTGACGCCCTCGAAGCCGTAGCGGATTTCGTTGGCGGCAAATTCCCTAGGCAGGGCGATTTCGGCCTTGATGTCGCCCTTGGCATTGACGTTGTAGAGGGCATGCGGGACGAGGCGTTCGCTATACCCTTCCGAGGCCAGCCAGAAGGAACCGTCAGCGGCAGCCGCGATGCCTTCTATGTCGAGCTTCTGGGCCGGAGCGCCGTCACGCTTGACGACGAGAGCGTCGGTAATGACCGCCGGTTTCTTGCTGGCGTCGATCGTGTAGATCGTCGGCTGCGAGCCCAGAACGCTGTCACTGACGGCGTAGAGCATGCCCGGTTTGCCGGGAACGGCGGCGAGACCCGAAAGCGCTGCGAAACCGATCGGATTGCCATCCTTCTCGGCGGAGACGATCTGCGGATAGGCTCTTTCGCCTTCCGAACGCTCGTAGATCATCACATGCGAGCGCGCGCCGCCATCCTTTCCGAGATCGAGTTCATTTGCGGTGGCGAAGAGGTTGCGCTGGGGAATCGCGATCGCGCCTTCCGGCGAAATACCTGACGGCAGCAGCTGAACGAGTTCGGGATCGGCGCCGGTATCCTTATAGACGCCGACGACCGAAGCGCGCTCGGCGAGCAGGAAGAAATAATTATCGTCGCCGAATTTGGCGGCTTCGAGACCTTCCGGCTCGACACCCTTCGATCCCGAACGGCTTTCCGGATAGTGGCCGATACGGGCGACGGCGCGTTCGAAGGATGCGCCCGATTCGTAGAGGACCTTGCCCGTCTTGTCGAAGATGGTGAAGCCGCGCGAGCCGCCCTGGTAATCGCCTTCATTGGCAACGACGAGGCGGTTGTCGTCCAGCCACTTCACGGCATCAGGCTCGCGCAGCACACCGTTCGATTCGCTTGAGAATTTCAGGGCGCCGTCGCGCTTCGTGTCAATGCCGGAGAGATCGGCGCTGCCGGCGGTAAAGTGGGTCTTCACCTGAGCCGTGTTGGCGTCGATGATGACGATCTCGTTATTTTCCTGCAGCGTCAGGCCAATTTCGTTCAGGCCGTTGAAAGCGACGAATTCCGGCTCCGGATCTTCAGGGGCGACACCGGCAAGCCCGGTCAGCGCCACGTGCTTGATGGTGCCGCAATCGACTGTGCCGTTCTTGACCTGGAAGACGACGAGGTCGCCGGCCGGCATCTGCGGGATCTTGCCGTCATTGAGGTCTTCGTCGCGCTCGTTTTCGATCGCGATGGCACCAAGCGTCTTGTCCTTGTTGAGGGCGATCGAATCCGGCTGGCCGCCGAGATCGCAGGTACTCTCGATCTTCTTCGTCGCCACGTCGACGACTGCGAGGCGGCCTGAGGGCTTTGTCTTGCTTTCGGAGGTGTTGACGGCAACCAGCGCCTTGCCGGCGCTCGAGGTGACCGATGTCGGCTCGCCATCCATCATCAGCGCGCCGGCGGCTCTCGGGGCCTTGGCGTCGGTGATGTCGATGAAGCCGATCGCACCGAGCGGGCTGTCGCTATAGATCAGGGTGTTGCCGTCGTCGGTCGCGGTGATGATTTCTGCCGATGTCACCGACAGCTTGTCCTTGTCACCAGGCAGGTTCTGGGCGACCGGGAAGGAGGCGATGCGGTTGAAGACCGGCTCGGCCGCAGCGGGAAAGGCAACAGATGCGAGAAGCACGGCAGCAAGCGCTGCCTTGCGGGATGAAATTGTCATGGAAACCCCCAATGTCGAAAGATCGAACAGAGGGGTTTTGCGGGACTGCCATGACAGAGACATGACAGCCGGCAAGATTTCAGAGGGTCTGTGTCAGGCTGCCTGCCTTTCCCGCCGCATCTCATTCCTCATGATGAAGAGCGATGCGGAAAGAATGAGTGCAGCGCCTAACCACAGATAGCCGGAGGGCGCGTAGCCGAAGAACAGCCAGCCGGCGAAGACGTTGAGCGGCAGCTTCAGATCGTCGAAGGGCTGGACATAGGCGGCGTCGGCGCTGGCATAAGCAAGGGTCAGGAAATATTGCGCCACCACCGTCAGGAGGCCTGCCAGAAGGAAGAGCGCGAGTGTCATGCCCGTCGGCACCGCGAAGTCCGCGGCAAGCGCCAGGCCGCCGTTGATCGGCGTCAGCAGCACCAACAGCCAGACAGTGATGGTCTCCGGCCTCTCGATGCCGGTCAGGCTCTTGGTGATGAGCGACGAGGCGCCCCAGAGCAGCGCCGAAAGGACAGGCAGCAGTGCAGCCCAGGTGAAACCATCAGACCAAGGCTGCAGGATGATCATCGCGCCGGCAAAGCCGACACCGGTTGCCGCCCAGCGAGCCGGGCCGACGCGTTCGCCGAGGAACAGGCGGGCGCCGAGGATGATGAAGAAGGGCGAGGTCATGACGAGCGCGATCGCCTGCCAGATCGGAACCGAGGCAAGACCCAAAACCCAGGCCTCGACGCCGAGCGCGGCAAGGAAGACGCGCACGACATGCCGCCAAGGATAGGCCGTCCGCATAGCTGAAAGACCGGCCTTGCGCAGGAAGGGCAAGGAGAAAAGGAAGGCGAAGGCATATTGCCAGAAGGCTGCGGAGGCTGGCGGAAACGCGAGCTTCATGGTCAGCCATTGGGTGACGACGTTGAGGAGCGAGAAGGCCATGCCTCCGAGCACCATGAAGGCAGCGCCGGCAATGGCGCGCGATTGCGAGACTGTGAGGGAATTCTGATTCATGTCTTCCATCCAAAACAGGGACCAACACAAATCAGGACGCATGAGCGACAGTATGCGGAGGCAGGCAGTCCCCTGCCCGCACGCAGCCATGCTCATTCTCTTTCATCCGGACTTTCACCGTCGGCTCCGGAATCGCACCGGATCTGCTGACCCCTCCCCGGCCAAGGCTTCGGAAGGCGCTCGCGGGCTTGGGCCGCAGCCCTTTACCGCCGGTGGGGACTTTCACCCCGCCCTGAGAACAGCATCGTTCGTAAAACAAAGCGCTGCCTGCGGCAAGCGGCAAAACAAAAGGGGTCCGGCAGTGCCGAACCCCTCGAAATCCTGCTCAGCCGTTCTCGTTTACGACTGGCGGATAATCTCTAATCAGCCGTTGACGGCGTCCTTCAGGCCCTTGCCGGGCGTGAACTTCGGCACGTTGCGAGCCGGGATATCGACTTCGGCACCGGTCGACGGGTTACGACCCTTCGTTGCGGCACGATGAGAAACGGTGAAGCTGCCGAAACCAGCGAGGCGGATGTCGCCCTTGTTCTTGAGTTCGGCCTGGACAACGTCGAAAACCGCGTCAACAGCGGAAGCCGCGTCAGACTTCGTCAGTCCTGCCTTTTCGGCGACCGCGGACACGAGTTCATTCTTGTTCATGTTTCCACCCCTTTCAAAATGGTATGAAACGACTCAAATCTAAGCTAGGCGCAGAATAGGTTTCATCAGGCCCGCCGGGAACCCAAAAGCCCTGCAAATCAAGGAAAAGCAAGCGTCTCCATGACGTTTTCACAAAAAAGGCTGGCGTTTCCGCCAGCCTTTTCGCGTCTTTTGCGCCAATTGGGCATAAATGTGGCAAATGCCACTCAATGCGCTATGGCCGCACCCGAGTCATCAAGACCTTCGACCGATGTGATCACAGGCGTTTCCACCGTGCCATCCCACTCGATCGGCTCCGGCCGGCGGATCAGCGCGTGTTTGATCACCTCGCCCATCCGGGACACCGGAATGATCTCCATGCTGTTCTTCACGTTGTCCGGAATCTCCGCCAGGTCCTTGGCGTTCTCCTCCGGAATCAGCACCTTCTTGATGCCGCCGCGAAGCGCTGCGAGCAGCTTTTCCTTGAGACCGCCGATCGGCAGCACACGGCCGCGAAGGGTGATTTCACCGGTCATGGCCACATGCTTATTCACCGGGATGCCGGTCATGATCGAGACGATGGCGGTCGCCATGGCAACACCGGCCGAGGGGCCATCCTTCGGCGTCGCACCTTCCGGCACGTGCACGTGGATGTCGTTCTTTTCGAACATCGGTGGTTCGATGCCGAAATCGACAGCGCGCGAGCGGACATAGGAGGCCGCTGCCGAGATCGATTCCTTCATGACGTCCTTCAGATTGCCAGTGACCGTCATGCGGCCCTTGCCTGGCATCATCACACCTTCGATGGTCAGCAGCTCGCCGCCGACTTCCGTCCAGGCAAGACCGGTCACGACGCCGACCTGATCCTCGCCCTCGGCTTCGCCATGGCGGAAGCGCGGGACGCCGAGATAGTCGGCGATGTTTGCGGCCGTCACGTGAACGGACTTCGTCTTGCCCTTGATGATCTCGGTGACCGCCTTGCGGGCGAGCTTCATCAATTCGCGTTCGAAGCTGCGGACACCGGCTTCACGGGTGTACTGCTGGCTGATCGCCATCAGGGCGTCGTCGCTGACCGAGAATTCTTCCGGCTGCAACGCATGTTCCTTGATGGCCTTCGGCAGCAGGTGCCGCTTGGCGATCTCGCGCTTCTCGTCCTCGGTGTAGCCGGCGATACGGATGATTTCCATGCGGTCCATCAGCGGTGCAGGAATGTTCAGCGTATTCGCCGTCGTGATGAACATCACGTCCGACAGGTCGTATTCGACTTCCAGGTAATGGTCCATGAAGGTCGAGTTCTGCGCCGGATCGAGCACTTCGAGCAGGGCCGAGGACGGATCGCCGCGGAAATCCATGCCCATCTTGTCGATCTCGTCGAGCAGGAAGAGCGGGTTGGACTTCTTCGCCTTCTTCATCGACTGGATGACCTTGCCGGGCATCGAGCCGATATAGGTGCGGCGGTGACCGCGGATTTCGGCTTCGTCGCGAACGCCGCCGAGCGCCATGCGGACATACTCACGGCCCGTCGCCTTCGCGATCGACTGGGCGAGCGAGGTCTTGCCGACGCCCGGAGGGCCGACGAGGCAGAGGATCGGGCCCTTGATCTTGGTGGCGCGGGCCTGGACGGCGAGATATTCGACGATGCGCTCCTTGACCTTGTCGAGACCGAAGTGATCGGCTTCGAGGATCTTTTCGGCATTGTTGAGATCAGCCTTAATCTTCGACTTCTTGCCCCAGGGAATGCCGAGCAGCCAATCCAGATAGTTGCGCACGACGGTGGCTTCGGCCGACATCGGGCTCATCTGGCGCAGCTTCTTCAGCTCCGCATCGGCCTTTTCACGGGCTTCCTTGGACAGCTTGGTCTTGGCGATGCGCTCTTCCAGTTCGCTCATCTCGTCGCGGCCTTCCTCGCCGTCGCCGAGTTCCTTCTGGATCGCCTTCATCTGCTCATTGAGGTAATATTCGCGCTGGGTCTTCTCCATCTGGCGCTTGACGCGCGAGCGGATGCGCTTTTCGACCTGCAGCACCGAAATCTCGCCTTCCATGAAGCCGAGCGCCTTTTCGAGGCGCTGTTTGACGCTCGTCGTCTCCAGCATCTCCTGCTTCTCGGTGATCTTGATCGACAGATGCGAGGCGACCGTATCGGCGAGCTTGGAATAGTCGTCGATCTGGCTGGCGGCGCCGACCACTTCGGGCGAAATCTTCTTGTTGAGCTTCACATAGCTTTCGAATTCGGAGACGACCGAGCGCGACAAGGCTTCCAGTTCAACCGGATCGTCATGCGGCTCCTCGAGCACATGGCCAAGCGCCTCGTAGAAGTCCTCACGGCTCGTATAGGTATCGATCTCGGCGCGGGCACGGCCTTCGACCAGGACCTTGACGGTGCCGTCGGGCAGCTTGAGCAGCTGCAGCACGTTTGCAACCGTGCCGACATTGTGGATCGCCGAAGGGTCCGGATCATCGTCGCTGGCGTTGATCTGCGTCACCAGCATGATCTGCTTGTCCGAGCCCATGACCTCTTCGAGCGCACGGATCGACTTTTCCCGGCCGACAAACAGCGGCACGATCATATGCGGGAAAACCACGATGTCGCGCAGGGGCAGAACGGGGTAGGCAGTGCTGCTCGCTACAGACGTTTTCTTCGTCATTTTTTGTCCTTTCCATCGTCCCGTTGCCGGGCTCTCTGCACGGCCGCTTGGGACCGGCCGGCACTCTCACTTGGCCTACAAGTGGAGGTTCTGACTACGCTTTTCAAGCCACGCTAACGCCCGCGTTCCCCGGATGTGACAGGATTGTTACAACGGAACGCCAACACTATGAAGCGCGTGGCTGGACCGGCGCTTACCACTCCCGACCCGGCTAAAATACAACGCCAGCAATAGGCTTACGGAATCGCTGCATCTTTACCAAGCACCGCCCCTTGCGCAACATCGGCAAAGGCAATTCCGGTTTCCACCCGCAAAATACTAACAGCGCCTCGTACGGTTTTTCAAATAGAAAGGGGCCCGCTGAAGGCAAGCCCCTTAAAATAATGGTGCGAAAACCCAGAGATTACGCGGATGCGTTGGCTTTTTCTTCCTGACGATCGGCATAGATGTAGAGCGGACGGGCTGAACCGCGCACCACTTCCTCCGAAATCACGACCTCGCGCACGCCTTCCAGCGTCGGCAGTTCGAACATCGTGTCGAGCAGGATCTTCTCCATGATCGAGCGGAGGCCGCGGGCGCCGGTCTTGCGCACGATCGCCTTGCGGGCGATTTCGCGCAGCGCATCCTCGTGGAAGGTCAGTTCCACATCTTCCATCTCGAACAGGCGCTGATACTGCTTGATCAGCGCGTTCTTGGGCTCGGACAGGATCTGGATCAGCGCATCCTCGTCAAGATCCTCGAGCGTCGCCAGAACCGGCAGACGGCCGATGAATTCGGGGATGAGGCCGAATTTGACCAGATCTTCCGGTTCCAGCTCGCGCAGGACTTCGCCGACGCGGCGGTCGTCCTGGGCCTTGACGGTCGCGCCGAAGCCGATCGAGGTCTTCTCGCCGCGGGCGGAGATGATCTTGTCGAGGCCGGCGAAAGCGCCGCCACAGATGAACAGGATGTTCGTCGTGTCGACCTGCAGGAATTCCTGCTGCGGATGCTTGCGGCCGCCCTGCGGCGGAACGGAAGCGACCGTGCCTTCCATGATCTTCAAGAGCGCCTGCTGCACGCCCTCGCCCGAGACGTCGCGGGTGATCGACGGATTGTCGGACTTGCGCGAGATCTTGTCGACTTCGTCGATGTAGACGATGCCGCGCTGCGCGCGCTCGACGTTGTAGTCGGCGGCCTGCAGGAGCTTCAGGATGATGTTTTCAACGTCTTCGCCGACATAGCCGGCTTCCGTCAGCGTCGTCGCATCCGCCATGGTGAAGGGAACGTCGATGATGCGGGCGAGCGTCTGGGCCAGATAGGTCTTGCCGCAGCCGGTCGGGCCAACGAGCATGATGTTCGACTTCGCCAGTTCGACTTCGCCGTTCTTGGAGGCGTGCGCCAGGCGCTTGTAATGGTTGTGAACGGCGACCGACAGAATCTTCTTCGCCTGCCGCTGGCCGATGACGTATTCGTCGAGGACCTTGATGATGTCCTGGGGCGTCGGAACGCCGTCGCGGGACTTGACCATCGAGGACTTGTTCTCCTCGCGGATGATGTCCATGCACAATTCGACGCATTCATCGCAGATGAAGACGGTCGGTCCGGCAATCAGTTTCCGGACTTCGTGCTGGCTCTTTCCGCAGAACGAACAATAGAGGGTGTTCTTGGAGTCGCCGCCGTTGCTGCCGCTGACCTTGCTCATATCACTTTCCTTCCAGCACGCCGCATTTCAAGGCGAAATCGCGGTCCACTCTATCAGCTCCTGGCGGCACTCCGTTTCCGGAGCCTTTGCCGAGAAGGGCTTCAGGGGCTACGAACCGGTCCCAATCAACCATGTGCGGGTTCCGGCGGCAACGAATTCCCCTTCGAATGCCAAATGCTATGTCACAAAAATTCAACATAGCATTAATAGTTACTATTAGCGTCTTCGTCGCCAGTTGAAAGCCTTGTTCGATCACAAATGAGATAGAACTGTGGCGAGGAAAACACTATCCCAATTAATTACTAGGCCTGCTCGCCTTCCATCTCGAGGCGCGATGTCAGGACCTTGTCGATCACGCCCCAGCCCTGGGCCTCGTCCGCATCCATGAAATGGTCACGATCGAGCGTCTTTTCAACTTCCTCGTAGCTGCGGCCGGTGTGCTTGACGTAAACCTCGTTCAGCCGGCGCTTCATTTTCAGGATATCGCGGGCATGGCGCTCGATGTCCGAGGCCTGGCCTTGGAAGCCGCCCGACGGCTGGTGCACCATGATGCGGGAATTCGGCGTGGCGAAGCGCATGTCCTGGTGGCCGGCCGCCAGCAGCAGCGAACCCATGGACGCGGCCTGGCCGATGCAGAGCGTCGAAACCGCGGGTTTGATGAACTGCATCGTGTCGTAGATCGCCATGCCGGCGGTGACGACGCCACCGGGAGAGTTGATGTAGAGGGCGATTTCCTTCTTGGGGTTTTCCGCCTCGAGGAAGAGAAGCTGAGCGCAGACCAGCGTCGCCATGTGATCCTCGACGGCGCCGGTCAGGAAGATGATGCGTTCCTTCAACAGACGGGAATAGATGTCATAGGAGCGTTCACCGCGGTTGGTCTGTTCCACGACCATCGGCACGAGGGCCATTGCGGTATCAACTGGGTTTCTCATGTGCGTCCTTTGTCAACGTCATGCCGGCAGGCCGGGAATCAAAGAAAATGTCTTATCCCTACATAGAGTGTCCCTGCCCTCCTCTTCAAGACACGCATTGGGATAACGTTAAGAAGGCGGGCAAGGCGGCGAGGCTTCGACGCCGCAGCCTCTTTCTCGCAAACGCCAGTCGACCGCGAGCCCTCTATGTCGCCTCCCCCGGCTTTTCTCCACGACAGGATGAAGGAAAGGTTACTCCATTCGGCAGCGCTTACGCACGTTTACCCGACGGAAAGCCTACCGCCAGATACCGGCCGAAAATCATGCCGCAGCGCAACGACATTAAGGAACTGGCGAGCTTCCTCAGCAAGGATGCGGGCCAACAGACAAGGTCGACGGGCAAGGGGTTGCTGCCGTGTTCAATATTGCTACAGGTCTCGCCATCTGGTGTTCGGAGGCCATGACGCTCGCGTTGGTGCTTTTCGTCGCCTGGCGCCACAATGTCAGGAACGAAGCCTACCTCTATTGGGGCCTCGGCTTCCTCCTGACCGGCATCGGCTTTGCGATGATCTCGCTGCGCGGCGAAATCCCCAGCCTGCTTTCCATCGAGGTGGGCAATGCCATCGCGCTGCTCGGCCAGAGCGCCTGGGTAGCGGGTTTTCTCGCGCTCGACCGCAAGAAGATCGAGTGGTGGGCTCTGCTGCCGCCGGCAATCTGGCTGGCCGGGGTCTTTCTGCCCTGGGTCAACTCCGATTATTCCAACCGCGTCGTGCTCTACAATCTCGCTTCGGCGACGGGCGCGACGGCACTGGCCATGGCGGTCGCCGCCGGCGACATGCGCCGCGAGCGCACCCGCATCAAGCTGATGGGCGTGTTCGTCATCCAAGGCTGCCTGTGTTTCGGCTCGGCGCTAACGATGGCGGTGACGCTCCCAAACGATATCGAGGCGACCAACCTCGGCGGCGTCTCGGCCATGGCAAGCGCCTTCCTGCTCACCATCGCCTTCGCGCTCACCTGCAAACTGGTCATGGAGCGCTCCGAACGACATCTGCGCGCAATGACGCTGACCGATTCCCTGACCGGCGTGCTCAACCGCCGTGGCCTGCTCGGCTATTTCGACTCCATCCAGGAGAGAGCCCATAGCGAGCAGCGGCAGGTCGCGGTGATCCTTTTCGACCTCGACCATTTCAAGCGCGTCAACGACCGCTTCGGCCATCAGTCGGGCGACGCCGTGCTAACCGCTTTCGCGCGCATGGCCCGGCAGTATATTCCGAACAACATTTTCGGCCGCATGGGCGGCGAAGAATTCGCCGCCTTCGCGGCCGTTGCGTACCAGACGGAAGCCGAGGCGATCGCCGAGGCCATCCGCACCGAATTCTGCCGCCTTCCCGTCAGCACCGGCGACGCGATCGTTCCTGTCACGGTCAGCATCGGCATTGCGCTCGCCTCCTCGATCGAAGCCAATATCGACAAACTGATCTCGGCCGCCGACCGGGCGCTCTATGCGGCCAAGGCCGCTGGCCGCAATTGCACAGTCACCTTCGGCGAAGCGGAAGCGGCGGCACCAGCGCCGGCCGCCCCGAGCACCACCGCCGGCGAGCTCGTGCCGACGGTCGACGACCAGGTCGAGGCACTGCGGCGCATGGGCGCGCTGTCACGCGCCGGCTAGCCGCAATCCTGGAAAACAGAATCAATCCTTAAGCTTAAACACAGATTTTAAAGTCGTTGGCGTGTCCGATCCGGCCCGCATCGTTTTGCCCGGCACTCCTCACCGCCATCTTTTCGAGGCCCGGCAAATCCGCTAAGCCTTCGGTTCATGACGATACCGCCCTTCCTCTCGATCGACCCTGCCCTGCGCCATGTCTCGCTGGACGCCCGCAATCCGGCCTTCTACGGCAATCCGAATGCCGTCTATGCCGCACTTCACGCCCATTGTCCGACCTTCTACTGGACCGAGCAGAAACAGTGGTTCTTCACCGGCTACGACCATGTGAACGGGCTGCTGCGCGACCGCCGCTTCGGCCGGCAGATCCTGCATATCGCCAGCCGTGAGGAGCTCGGCCTTGCCGAACCGATGGCGCATCTTGAAAATTTCGATCTCTCGGAACGTTATTCCCTGCTCGAGCTCGAACCGCCGGAGCACACGCGGCTGCGCACGCTCGTCAACCGCGCCTTCGTCTCCCGCCATGTCGAGAAGATGAAGCCGGAGCTTACCGAACTCGCCCACCGGCTGATCGACGGCTTCGCGGAAAAGGGCGAGGTCGAGCTGCTGTCGGCCTTCGCTGACATCATCCCGGTGACGATGATCGCCCGGATGATCGGCATTCCCGAGGAAATGGGGCCGCAGCTGCTTGCCTGGTCGCACGCCTATGTCCGCATGTACATGTTCAGCCGCACGCGCGCGCAGGAGGAAGCGGCAGAACGGGCGGCGAAGGAATTTTCCGACTATGTCAGGGGGGTTATCGCGGAGCGCCGGGCCGAGCCGCGCGAAGACCTGCTGACCCACATGATTCACACGGAGCACAAGGGTCAGTATCTCACCGAAGAAGAGCTCATCTCGACGACGATCGTGCTGCTCAATGCCGGCCATGAAGCGACCGTGCACCAGATCGGCAACTCCGTACACGCCATCCTAAACAGCGGCTGCGATCCGGCCGAACTCTTCCGGGACGAAGCGGCGACGGAGCGCACCGTCGAGGAGACCTTGCGCATCTGCGCGCCGGTGCACATCTTCCAGCGCTGGGCGCTCGAGCCTGCTGAAATCGACGGCGTCTCCTTCAAGCGCGGCGACAAGGTCAGCCTCATCCTCGCCGCCGCCAATCTCGACCCGGCGAAATTCACTGATCCCCTCACCTTCCGGCCCGATCGCAACGAGGCGGCCAACCTCTCGTTCGGCGCCGGCATCCATTTCTGCATCGGGGCACCGCTGGCACGGCTGGAGCTCAATGTCGTGCTGCCGATCCTGTTCGAGCGACTTCCCGGCCTCAGGCTGGCGAAGACGCCCGTGGTCAAGGACGTCTATCATTTCCACGGGTTGGACCGGCTGGATCTGCAGTGGTGAGCGGCATATGCCACGATGCCTGTTGCGTCAGGCAGCCGCGTCTTCCCGCAACTTGCCGGAGATGTCTCCAGCTGACATAGGCTTTCCAATCAAATAGCCTTGCAGCTGATCACAGCCGGCGTCGCGCAGGATGGCTGCCTGGCGGGAGTTCTCGATTCCCTCGGCAGTCACCGGAATCTGCAGAGCAGTGGCGAGCGATATGGTTGCCCGAAGGACGTCAGCCCCTTTCGCGCCTTCGTCGAGAGCCGATACCAGCGAGCGATCGATCTTCATACGATCGAAGCCGAACTGCCGCAATGCGCCGATGCTTGCATAGCCGCAACCGAAGTCGTCCAGGGCGAATTTTATGCCGACGCGCTTCAGCTGGTCGATCGACCTCCGGGCTTGATCGGGATTGGTCATAAGAACGCCTTCGGTAATCTCCAGCGTCAGGCGCTTAGGATCGAAATCGAGCGCCTGCAGAATGGAGATCACCTCCGCGGCGAATTCCGGATTGCAAAGTTGAACCGGTGACACATTCACCGACAATGCCAGATCTGGCCAGTTCTTGGCATGACTGACCGAAGTTCTCAGCATATGAACGCCGAGCGCATCGATAAGCCCGCATCTTTCTGCGAGCGGGATGAAGATTTCCGGGCTAACGTTTCCTGCCTCCGTTCGCCAGCGCGCCAGTGCCTCAAGACCGGTCACAGCACCGGTCGAAGCAGAAACGAGCGGCTGGAAAACCGCTTCGATTGCGCCCGTGCCGATTGCGGTCTTCAGCAGGCTTTCGAGATCGGCAATCCGCTGGCGCTCGCGATCCAGTTGGGGGTCGTATTCGATCGCCTGCCCGCGGCCATTTGCCTTGGCACGATAAAGAGCCATGTCGGCTCTGCGTAGAAGCTCCAGGGCCTCGATATCCCCGTCGTGTGCGGCAGCCCCAATGCTGGCTCCGACTTCGATCGTCCGTCCATCAATTTTGAAGGGCTCGGCAAGCAGCGCCAGAATCGTCTTCTCCATCTCTTCGCATGTGGCTGACCCAACATGCACCAAAGCAAATTCGTCGCCTCCCAGCCGGCCCGCGGCCACGACTTCAGGATGGCACGACATCAACACGTTCGAGACCATCCGGATCAGATCGTCCCCCACTGCGTGGCCCCACGCGTCGTTGACGGCCTTGAAGCCGTCGAGGTCGATCAGATAAAGCTTGGTTGGCGAAGTGCGCGAGTTCTCCAGTTCGTTTAGCAGGCTCAAAAGCCCATTTCTGTTCAAAAGGCCGCTCAGGCTGTCGTGATTCGCTTCGTAAATCGCTGCTTGCGCCAGTTGGCGAAGACGCCGCGCCTCGGATGCGCCCACCAGCAGAACGCCCGCGAGGAACAGCACGAGGATGATGGTAGCGGCTGCAACATAAGGATAGACCTGTTGGAACACGGCGCTTCCCGGCGCTTTGCTCGGCCAAACGAGGTGGCCGAGGACGGCTCCCCTCATGTCCGTGATCGGGGTATTCAGCAGGCCCGGCTCGGGCGCGGCTGCAAGGCGCAAACCCTCGAGTTCGTGTTCGTTCGAAAGTGTGCCGAGCACCTCCGCGTTGAGTTCCTTGTAAAAGCTCAGCACGCTGAGCTTCGGGAGCTCGCCTTCCTCGTCATAAGGCTGGATTGCCTGTGACGCGATCAGCGCGATGCCCTTTTCGCTCTTGATGAAGTTGACCACCGGCGCCTGTTCGAAGTCGGCGGCTGTGTTGATCTGCCGGAAGAAAGCCTGGCCAAAAAAAGCACGCGGTTCGAAGGGTTTGCCTTTGCCATAGGCGGAGACAACGGAGGAGCGGTCGGGACCGATCACGATCGCGCCGTCGTAGAGCGGGTAATCCTCGCTGGTTTTGCCCCAGTTCTCATAGGCCCAATCCGCGGCGCCGGCAGATGAAATCGCTTTATAGGCATCATCCCATACGGCGTTGTCCGTCGTCGTGGCGCTCAGGCGGCTGACAAAGGCTGCGATCGACGCGCGGGCGGCGCGATTGGCCCTGGCATCATCGATCTCGTTCGCAGACCGGGTCATCGTGGCGACGACATGGGCCATAAGGCCGGTCAGCACGAGCGCGACCAGGAGGAAGCAAACGGTTGTCACAATAATGGAAAACGTCTGGGTGCGAACGTGCCTACCCGCAAGATTCGACGACATGCCAATCCCGAAAAGATGAATTGCAAGGCCATGTCTATGGTGACGGCAGGAGACATCATGTCCGCAATGCGCTGCAGATGAGGTCTAGCATTTGACGATGTAGGTCCGATTAATGGGAAAGTTAAATTGCCTTCTATCCGCGAAAGAGATGCGGTTATTCGACGAGAAATCGGCCGTAATCGCCGCAAACCGGGACAGGCATCGTTCCGATCTGCAGGCGCTGCTCAGAGCTTGATCACGTAGTCCTTGCGAGTCGTTTCAACGACTTCCCAGGTTCCGGTAAAGCCTGGCCTGAGGATCATCCGGTCACCCGCCTTCAGGTGAACCGGCTCACCGCCGTCCTCCGTAACGATCGAATGACCGGACAGCAGACTGAAATATTCCCACTCCTCGTAGACGATCCGCCACTTGCCCGGTGTCGCCTCCCAGATACCGGAATAGAGGCCGCCTTCGGCTTCCTCCAGATTCCAGGTGCGGAACTGCGGATCGCCGGAGATGATCCGGGCGGCCTCCGGGGCGCCGAACTCGGGTTCAACGCCATCGATGTTGAAAATGATGAAATTCGCCGCAACCATCGTGGACCTTTCCGATATCAGTGTACTCAGCAGCAAACGTTTAAGGGAAGATCAAGCTTTGCGCTGGTCGCCGCGCAGCTCCGGTGTCACCGCCTCGCTATTCGTCGATCCGCACTCGACCGCCTTCGATAACGAAGTGGCGTCCCTCGTTCTGAATGAAACGCCAATCTTCTTCGAGCGAGCCATCAGGGAAAATCTGTAGTCGGTAGCCCCCTGACAGCGCGAGATCAGCTCCGCCGTAGGTGTCCGCGCTAGCCGTCATAACTACGAGTTGTTCCGTGGTGTTTATGAAGGACTTCGTAGCCTCGTCAAACCCCTTTAGCAGGGCTGCAATGCGGATGAACTGCAGGTTTTGCGATTGAGGAACATCGTCGTTCCACCCTGCCCCTCCTTGAAGCGTGACGAAACGATCTGATGTCCCCGTGATTACCACACTCTCAGAGACGATCCGCCATGGGCATTGAATGTGGAGGGCATATTCCCCGACCGTTCCCCTGCCTGAGCGAGGGGGGCGAATGGTTCCGAAATGCAAAACCTTCATATCCGCCGCATTGCGGACAATGCTCAGCGGCAACCCGACAAGTACTTGGAGTCCATCCTGCAGGAGAGCTCTATTGACGTTCATAGACATCAAAATGATTTGTTCCTCCGCCGGCAACGACATTCGTGAAGATGTCGGGCAAGAGGGCGAGACTTGCCTGCAGTTTGGGAGAATTTTTTCCTCGCCCGCGACATGGTCGCATCTGGCGCAACGTCATACCGATAAACGGGTAGCCGCTTAAAATACGGGCTATCCCGGCGCGGTTGAGTGCAGGTCCGGTCGCCGCTCTCCCACGCCTTGCGGGACGACAGTGAGAGCAGCGATACCCGCTTCATCGGCAGCACGCAAAAGCGCATCCCGAAACCGTTCGGGGGCAATTTTGCCGCTAATTGCGTCGACACAGGCTTTTACCGCAGCGACGTATTCCTCGCCGTCATCGGAAGGCCAGTCGTTGATCAGGAGATGCGCCGCGTCGCCGAGCGTCCGGACGATCTTGCGCGTTGCCGGACCGCGCAGAGCGAGCGCGACCGGCGTGAATGCCGATGATGTATTCCAGCACATTGTCCTCGACCCCTCAAGGCGCGGTTACTGCAACCTCACATGCAATATATGCTTGTTTTCTGAAATTTGGAATTGAAATCTGTGCGACCAGCCTGACTGGGAGCGAAGTGCCTGACACGGAGGACGGGCTGACTGCAAGCGGCCGGGCACCCCCTCTCCGAACTCGGTACAGCTTGCAGATGGCGCGCCTCGCGATCGACCCTGATCGGTCACTTATCGCCACCCTTGTAGCTGATTTTGTAAATCACGCCGTTTGCGTCCTCCGAGACCAGCAGCGAGCCCTCCGGCGTTATTGCCAGTCCCGAGATCCGCCCGTATTCGGACTTGTGATCGTCGCTCAACAATCCGGTGAGGAAATCTTCCGTGCCCGTTGGTTCGCCTTTGTCGAACATGACCCGTACGACCTTGTATCCGACGGGATCGGACCGGTTTGCCGAACCGCGCAACGTGACGAAGGCGTCGTGGCGATACTCCTCCGGAAACTGCTCCGCATTGTAGAAGCGGATGTTGATCACGGAAGCATGGGCATCAAACGTCAGCGCCGGGCCGACGGTCTTGGTGCGGCAGAATTCATCTTTTGGCGCGTCCTCTGGCATCGTGAAACTTGCCCAGTCCGGCTGTCTGTCCCCGTAGCAGAACGGCCAGCCGTAGTGCTTGCCTTGCTCGATCCTGTTCAGTTCCTCGCCCGGCAGTTCGTCGCCCAGATGATCAACCCCATGATCAACGCCCCACATCACACGCGTCTCCGGATGCCAATCAAAGCCGAGCATATTGCGCAGCCCCTTCGCGAATACTGTTCGCTTCTTGTCTTTGAGGTCGAGCCGAAGATTGGCCGCCTTTTCGTCGCTGCTTTCAAAGCATGCGTCGCAGGAGCTGCCGACGTTGATGTGCAAGGCGCCGTCGGGTGCGAAGGCGAGCGTCCGGCGTCCGTGCTGACCGCCGTCGGGAAGGTCGTCCACGATCGTCTCCAGCATGCCGATCGTCGCGTCCTCATTTAGATCGGCCGCCATCACGGCATGAACCGTGGCGAGAAAGATGCGGTCATTCCGGATCGCGATGCCGTGTATACCCTCGAGGCCGGAGGCAATCACCCGCGGCTCCGAAGCGCCCTCGTTCAGGGCGATGAGGTCCTTCTCCTCCGGTCGCGTGACGTAAACGGTACCGTCGTCGGCGACCGCCATCATGCGAGCGTTGCCGAGGTTGTGGGCAAAGACGCTCACCTCAAAGCCCTCGGGGACTTTGAGCCGCTTCACGACATCCTCGCTGAAGGGTTCAGGCTTGGGCCTGAAGACGTTCGACTCGACCTTGTGGAGCACGCCTTCCTGCTGCGCCCAGCCGGATGCTGGAAGCAGTGCGATGCTCAACAGCAGAGCTGTCTTTGTCACCATAGTTACTCTCCTAGTCCAAGGCGCGAGTGGCCAGCGATCCGCCGCTCAGGCGGGCCTCGGCTGATGGAAGCGGCACCAGCCATTAGGGCTGATTTCTCCTGCGACGATCTCACATGCGTTCGGCTCCATGAAATGGACGCATCCGCCGCAGCGCCGGCCACGATTCGGCGAGTCCTGATATCGTGCCTCGCGCTTGGGCGTTGTTCCGGCCCCGCGCGCCGCCGGCGATGTTGGACTTGTCATGCAGGACGGCAGCACTCCGGTGCTGGCGGCGACAGCGCCAGCGATCGAGACTTTCAGAAGTTTTCGGCGAGAAAGCTTTTGGTTCGGGCCGGATCCGCAGAGTCCGCCGTTACGACGCTCTTTCATGAACTATCTCCCTATAGGAGCGCACGGAGCCAGGTACTGACTTAGATCGACTTCAAATACTCGATGAGGTCGCCCTTTTCCTGAGCGCTCAGACTTAACTTCAAATGATCGTCGTAGTGCTCGACGACGTCCTCGAGCGTGGCAAACCGACCGTCGTGATAGAAGCCGCCCTTGTGGACCTTCTCCACGTTCCACAGGGCCCGCAGCGGCGCTGTCCGGTAGCGGCCATCCGGTGATCGCATCGCCTGGAAATCGTCTATTCCGATCTCGTCCGCCGTGTGCAGGTTCCAGCCGGGCTCGGTGAAGAGCGGCGGCACATGGCAAGTGGCGCACTTGGCCTTATCGTTGAAGAGGGCTTTTCCTTTCTCCGCCGCAGCGCTGTCGAATGTACCGTCCGGCGGCTGCGGAGTGGGCAAGGATAGTTGATAGAAGTGCAGCGCCGGAAGTTTGGCGGTGATGCGGTCTTCCTTGTCCTGCTTGTGGCCCTGCCTTGTCCTGGCGGCGACCGGATACTTCTCAGCGTCATCCAGCCGCGGATCGTAGAACACGCCTTTCCCGTGCATCTCGAGATTGCCGACATAGGCGTTCCAGTAGCTAACCGTGCCCCAGGCACCGGTCCAGGTATGGTTATTCACGCCCGCCAATCCGAATGCGGGGGGATTGAGCGTCGCCGACGTCTTGCCGTCCGGCCGGAATGCCTTTCCATCCAGGTTGAGTTCGGCGTCAAACTTGCCCGGCCCCCAAGCCGCAACCGCCTTCTTAACCTCGGCTTCCGGGATTTGCAGCATCTCGGTGAATGCTGTGAGGTCAGGCGCTAGCGCGACGATCGCACCGATGTCCAGGTCGCGGTTGGGCCAGCCATCCAGCCTATGGCCGATGCCTGGAGCGTAGGCGTCGTCGACTGTCGAATGGCACACCGCGCACTGGATGCCGACCGACGTCAGCGTCTTTCCGTCGTCGCCGAAAAATCCGCTAACCCCGACAACGGCATTGGCCTTCAGCAGGAGAAGCGTGCTCGCCGGATCCTCGAGATCGACCTCGCCTTTGTCGAGCGCTGCGGCGACGTCCTTCGGAATGGCGTTGACGTCGACCTTCAGACCGAGTTCCAGAGCCTTCTTAGGGCTGAGTCCCGGCCCCTTGCCACCCAGATTCTCACCCGCGACCGCCTCGTGAAGCTTGAGTTTGCCTCCCCAGAAGTCCTCGCTGCCGAACGTGTCGAAGCGGAATGTCTCGCGGCCCTCCTCCAGGTATCGTCTGGCCTGGGCGGCCGCCGCCGCATCAAAATCCTTGCCGCCGACTGTGGCTTTTTTGACCGTCTGGGCGGCCGCTGGGATCATCGTTGAAGAGAGAAGAAGAAGGAAAAGAGCTACTGTACCACGAGAGCGCAGAGACATGGAAATCCCTCCACGCAACCGACGTTTTCGGCTGCGCATCTGGTTTTACGGCAATGAAAACAGCTCACACCCATCATATTCCAGTATGCTAAAATAGCAATGAGAATAGGGCGATCACTTCACCGCAACCGTGCGGCCAGGGATACCAGCACAACCAGATTTTTGAGGAGCTTTTTTTTCAAAATTCGACCGCCGGAAGCCCCTCGTTTCAGGATTTTCTCGGCGGTCAACTCGATGCAACCCGTTCAAAGAAGGTGCCGAGATACTGACGTAGGTGTCAAAGGTATGTGACGGCCACATCAGATTTTCGAGAGAGCCTGTTCGAGATCGGCGATGATGTCCTTAACGTCCTCGATGCCGACGGAAAGGCGCACGACATCGGGGCCGGCGCCGGCGGCGATCTTCTGCTCGTCGCTCAACTGCCGGTGCGTCGTCGAGGCCGGATGGATGACGAGCGAGCGGGTGTCGCCGATATTGGCAAGATGGGAGAAGAGCTCGAGTCCCTCGACCAGCGTCTTGCCAGCCTCATACCCGCCGTGGACGCCGAAAGTGAAGACGGAGCCTGCGCCCTTCGGCGAGTAACGCTGCTGCAGGGCGTGGTTCGGATCGTCGTCGAGGCCGGCATAATTCACCCAGGCAATCTTGCTGTGCGCCTTCAGCCATCTGGCGACGGCGATCGCATTGTCGCTGTGGCGCTGCATCCTGAGAGGCAGTGTTTCGATGCCGGTCAGGATCAGGAAGGCGTTGAAGGGCGAGATCGCCGGCCCGAGGTCGCGCAGGCCAAGAACCCGGGCGGCGATCGCGAAGGCGAAATTGCCGAAGGTCGCGTGCAGCACCATGCCGTTATATTCCGGCCGCGGGCTCGACAGCATCGGGTAATTGCCTGACTTCGACCAGTCGAAGGTGCCGCCGTCGACGATGAGGCCGCCCATGGAATTGCCGTGGCCGCCGAGAAATTTCGTCAGCGAATGCACGACAATATCGGCGCCGTGCTCGATCGGGCGAATGAGATAGGGTGTTGCCATCGTGTTGTCGACGATCAGCGGCAGGCCATGGCGATGCGCGACATCGGCAATGGCGCCGATGTCGACGAAGGTGCCGCCCGGATTGGCAAGGCTTTCGATGAAGATTCCGCGGGTCTTGTCGTCGATCTGACTTTCGAAGCTCGCCGGATCAACCGAATCGGCCCAGCGCACCTGCCAGCCGAAATTCTCGAAAGCATGGCCGAACTGATTGATCGAGCCGCCATAGAGCTTGCGGGCGGCGACGAAGTTTTCGCCTGGGCGCATGATGGTGTGGAAGACGATCATCTGCGCCGCGTGGCCGGAAGCGACGGCAAGCGCCGCCGTGCCGCCTTCGAGCGCGGCGACGCGCTCCTCGAGCACGGCCTGGGTCGGGTTCATGATGCGGGTGTAGATGTTGCCAAAAGCCTGCAGGCCGAAAAGGGCTGCGGCATGATCGGAGTCATTGAAGACGAAAGCGGTCGTCTGGTAGATCGGCGTTACCCGCGCGCCGGTCGCAGGATCGGGCTGCGCACCGGCATGGATCGCTAAGGTGTTGAATCCCGGATCATTCTTGGCCATGTCGTCCTCCAGTTATTGCTGACGGGCCGGATCATAGCCTGTCGCCGACGAAAGTTAATCGCGATCCGTTTCAACACGTGGGCGTTCGGTGGAAAATCCGTCTCAGCGCAGCCCTGCTCAGGCAATGAGCCGAGGATATTCGATCGCGGGGCAGCGGTTCATTACCACCTTGATGCCGGCGGCCTCTGCCTTGGCCGCCGCGGCATCGTCGCGGACACCAAGCTGCGCCCAGATGAACTTCGGCAGCGGCCTCAGCGCCAATGCCTCCGCGACCACTCCATCGAGATACTCGGAAGCGCGAAAGACATCGACCATATCGATCGGAACCTGAATGTCGGCAAGCCGGGCGTAGACGGTGCGGCCCTGGATCTGTTTACCCGCCTGCCCCGGATTGACGGGGATGACCTCGTAGCCGCGCGACAGCAGATAGCCCATGACGCCGTTGCTCGGCCGAGCCGGATTGGGCGAGGCGCCGGTCAGCGCGATGGTCTTTACCGATTGCAGGATTCCGGCGAGGTAATCATCCGTGTAGACGTCGTGATTCATATCCGTTTCTCCATTCCGGGACGGCAATTGAGCATGCCGACATTTTTTTGCATCTCGGTGAAACCGGCTGCCCATGTCTCGCGTATATATGAGTTGAAGAGTCCTGAGGATGATTCAATGAGAAAAATTGCTCTTGCTCTCATGCTTGCGCTCGCCGCCTCGCCGGCATGGGCGATCGCGCGCTATAACCCGCTCACCATGAACTGCGCCAGCGTGCGCGCAGCAATTCACAATCAGGGCGCCGTCATCTTCCGTTACCAGTCTCCTCGCGGGCTGCCGCTTTATGATCGCTACGTCCGCAACAGCAATTACTGTGACGCGACCGATTATGCGGAATGGACGCATATCCCGGCAAAGGACGATCCCCGTTGCCCGGT
The DNA here is from genome assembly GCF_900094625.1 of Rhizobium aethiopicum. Classification (GTDB taxonomy): domain Bacteria; phylum Pseudomonadota; class Alphaproteobacteria; order Rhizobiales; family Rhizobiaceae; genus Rhizobium; species Rhizobium aethiopicum. The sequence goes on from NZ_FMAJ01000009.1 coordinate 93,868, forward strand.
CCTGAACTGCCAAAGCATCGACAACCTTGACGGGATGCTGTTCGTTCCGCATCATCAGCTGTGACGTCTTTGCCATCGTGAGCCCGGTAGGCACCGTACGCCTTTCGCGTTTGCGCAAGGCTTTTGGCTCAATCTCGCGCTGCGATTTCTTTTGGAGACAACAACCACAAGATTTGTTTTTCCCGTATGTCAAAGTTATAGAATAATATCTGTATTTCAGCAACATAGAGAGATCCGCTCGGCAGTCGCTCTGGCAAGTTCCCCTTTTTGTTCCCATTAAAGTCACCTTACGTTCTCGCGTCCATTAGAAACATCTCATAGTTGAGAAGATCGTCTGGATTGAACGCATGTCGCGCGCACGTAAAACTTGTCCACGGAACCCGTCATTGTTTGGATGTTGAAAGGGTGGTATGAGAGATCGGAGCGCACCGCGACCGCGGCGATGCGTTTTCGTGCAAATCCCAGTTGTCTTTCCAGAAGTTTGCCCCGCCGGGGCGAAGCGCCTGGCCTTCTCCCGTAGCACTGGATTCATCCCTTGCCTCTCGACGTCATCCTGCTCGTCCTGTTCGGTGCGTTGCTGCATGCGACTTGGAACGCGATTGTCAAAGCTGGAAGCGATAAATCCCTTGATGCGGCGCTGATTTCGGCCGGCGGCGCTGTCTCGGCATTGCCGTTTCTGGCATTTCTGCCGTTGCCGCAAAGCGCGGCCTGGCCCTTTATCGGCGCTTCCGCCATCCTCCAGTTCGCCTATTTCCAGCTGGTCGCCGCAGCCTATCGGGTCGGTGACATCGGCCTCGTTTATCCGCTGATGCGTGGTTGCGCGCCGTTGCTGATCGCCGCGACAAGCGGTGTCGTCCTGCAGGAAAATCTTTCCGGCGCCGCTCTCGCCGGCATCATGACGATCTCAGCCGGCGTGCTGACGCTTGCTCTGGAGGCGCGGCGCAACAGCAGCCGCGCGGTCGTGCTCTCCATGGCGAATGCCGTCGTCATCGCCAGCTACACCTATGTCGACGGCATCGGCGCGCGCCTTTCCGGCAATGCAGTATCCTATACTTTGTGGATGTCTCTGCTGCCGCCCATCCTGCTGTTTTCCTGGGCGGCCTCCAAGCGCGGCAGCTTGACGGTGCTGCGTCACGTGCGCCGCAACTGGTGGCGCGGCCTTATCGGCGGCGCGGGCTCGATCGCATCCTATGGGCTGGCGCTCTGGGCGATGACGAAGGCGCCGGTGGCGACCGTAGCGGCTCTGCGCGAGACCGCGATCCTCTTTGCACTGGTGATCTCGGTTACGGTCTTCAAGGAAAAGGCCAGCATCTGGCGCTACGTCGCCGGCACGGTCATCGCGATCGGAGGTCTGCTTCTGAAACTCGCCTGATCATTCGCCCTTCCATTCCGGGTTGCGCTTGCCGAGGAAGGCGCCAATCCCTTCCTGCGCATCCGACGTCAGCATGTTCTCTACCATCACCCTGGCGGCATAATCATAAGCCGCCTCCACCGGCAGTTCGAGCTGCCGATGAAATGCTTCCTTGCCGATTTTCAGAATCAACGGCGATTTTCCGGCGATCACGGCGGCATATTTGGAAACCACCTGCGCCAGATATTGCTTCGGCACGATGCGGTTGACGAGGCCGAAATCCTTGGCGGTCGAGGCGTCGATCGTCTCGCCGGTCAAGAGCATCTCCATCGCCTGCTTGCGGTGCGCGGCACGGGAAACGGCCACCATCGGCGTCGAGCAGAACAGGCCGATATTGACGCCCGGCGTGCAGAACGTCGACGTGTCGGTGCAGATCGCCAGATCGCAGGATGCGACGAGCTGACAGCCTGCAGCCGTTGCAAGCCCATCGACCTCGGCGATGACAGGCTTTGGCAGACGCGTGATCTTCAGCATCAAGTCGGCGCAGAGCCGGAAGCTTTTCTCGAAGAAAGCGGCGCCTTGATCGTCGTCGACGCGGTGAGCCGTAAGTTCCTTGAGGTCATGGCCGGCGGAAAAGACGGTGCCGGTGGAGGCGATGACGACCACCCGCACATCCAAATCCGCCTCCGCCTTTTCGAGTTCGGCCATCAGCGCTTCGAGAAGCGCGATCGAAAGCGCATTGGCCGGCGGGTCGTTAAGCACGAGCCGCAGCACACCGTCGCGCATCGAGCGAAGCAACAATCCGTCCGTTCTCTCCACTTCCTTTGGGAAGGATACGATTTCGGCCATGATGGTGCTCCCTGCGCTCGATTTCCACCGATCCGTTTTGCCACAAGGCGCTGCCGATTTCGAGCAGGATCCTGCCCTGCCCGCTGCTGCCCTCGTGGTCAAACCCAGAACCATGATTTCGACGTCTCTGCCTTCGCCTGCGCGGAGGTCAGGCCGATATCGCGAAGCTCGTCATCGGTGAGTTCCGAAAGCCTGCGGCGGCTGCGACGCTTTTCGAGCCGACGCTCGATGGCCGCCAGAAGGCGGCGGCCCCGGCGCGCCGTCGCGCGAAATTTCAGCCAAAGGGTGCCAGGCCGTGTCTCTAGGATTTCGCCGAATTCCCCGATCATCTCTTCATCCTCTCGCAACGGAGGAAAGATGCGCTGGAAGGTGCAACAAAAGAAGCTTATGGGTATTATGATATGTATAAGGACTTCTTTGGTATGGCTCTTAATCTCGATCAGCTCGCGACCTTCATCAATGTCGCCGATCTCGGAAGCTTTACGGCTGCCGCCGACAAGGAAGGCGTAACGCAACCGGCCGTAAGCCTGCAGATCAAGGGGCTCGAACAGCGGCTCGGCGTCAGGCTGATCGAGCGCGTCGGACGGCGGGCGCAACCGACGGCAGCGGGCCTCGACCTGCTTTCGCACGCAAGACGCCTGCTTCAGGAAGCGGGCGCGGCGGAAGAAGCGATGATGCCGCACAGGGATGGCGCCAGCGGCAGGGTGCGCATCGGTAGCGGCGGCACCGCCTCGATCCACTTGCTCCCGCGCGCCATCGCCGCCGCCCGGAAATCCATGCCCGGCCTCGAAATCACCGTCTCCATCGGCAATGCCGACGACATTTTGCGTGATCTGGAAGCCAACAGTCTCGACATCGCCGTCGTCGCCCTGCCGGCATCGGGACGGAACTTCGAGATCGAACCCTTCTACGAGGAAGAATTGCTGGCTGTCGCGCCCGCGGGCAGTTCCGTGCCCGAGGGCGGACCGGACGCCGCCTTCATGCGCGACAGGACGCTGCTGCTTTACGAGGGTGGCAATACGAGGCGGGCAATCGACGCGTGGCTGAGCGCTCCGGATACAAAGGTCCGACCGGCGATGGAATTCGGCAGTATCGAGGCGATCAAGGAGCTGGTGGCGGTCGGACTCGGCTGGTCGATCCTGCCGGGGCTGGCGGTGAAGCGCGACCGCGCCGGCCTCCTGACGACATCGTCGCTGCAGCCGAACCTGACACGCCGCCTCGGCATGGTCCTTCGCCGGGACAAACATCTGACACGCGGTCTTCGGGAAATGATAAAGTGCCTGCGTGCATTCGACGATTAGTTTTCGATCGCCAGATGCTCTCTGAAACCGGCAGGGGGAAGCTAAAAATGCCAAACACGGCAGATCTTCCGACGACAAATGTGAGGTAGCACAACACCACATCTGTAAGAGATTGTTTTTACTTACGATTTTTTCTAGGGTCCGCGAAAGCCGATATTGACCCTATGTCACATTCGCTTTATACACCGCGCCAGAACGCAGCCTGTCCGGGCTGCTTTCTTTTTGGCAGGTTCGCGCTTGCCAATCCAAGCAACAAGAAACGCCCTTCATGCCTTCGGGCCAGGGTCCCAAAAGAGAGTATTCACTATGGCAACCTTCTCTCAGAAGCCTGCAGAGGTGGAGAAGAAGTGGGTGATCATCGACGCCGAAGGGCTGGTCGTTGGCCGTCTCGCTTCCATCATCGCTATGCGCCTGCGCGGCAAGCACAAGGCAACCTTCACACCCCACGTTGACGACGGCGACAACGTCATCGTCATCAATGCCGACAAGGTCGTTTTCACCGGCAAGAAGTATTCCGACAAGGTCTACTACTGGCACACCGGTTATGCCGGCGGCATCAAGGAACGCACCGCACGCCAGATCATCGAAGGCCGCTTCCCGGAGCGTGTCCTCGAAAAGGCGGTCGAACGCATGGTTCCGCGCGGCCCGCTCGGCCGTCGCCAGATGAAGAACCTGCGCGTCTACGCCGGCTCCAACCATCCCCATGAAGCCCAGCAGCCGGTCGCCCTCGACGTTGCCGCGCTCAACAAAAAGAACGTAAGGAGCGCCTGATCATGGCTGACCTCTCCTCCCTGAAGGACCTCGGCACGGCTTCCGAAGCTGCTGCTCCGGCCCATGTCCGCAAGGTCGATTCGCTCGGCCGCTCCTACGCCACCGGCAAGCGCAAGAACGCTGTCGCCCGCGTCTGGGTCAAGCCGGGCTCCGGCAAGATCATCATCAACGGCAAGGAATTCGCGGAATATTTCGCCCGTCCGGTGCTGCAGATGATCCTGCGCCAGCCGATCGTCGCGGCTGCCCGTGATGGCCAGTTCGACATCGTCGCAACCGTTGCCGGCGGCGGCCTGTCCGGCCAGGCCGGTGCGGTTCGCCACGGCCTCTCCAAGGCGCTGACCTACTTCGAACCGGGCCTGCGCTCGGTGCTGAAGAAGGGCGGCTTCCTGACCCGCGACAGCCGCGTCGTCGAACGCAAGAAGTACGGCAAGGCGAAGGCCCGCCGTTCGTTCCAGTTCTCCAAGCGTTGATCGCTTCGGACAGACGGAATTACGAAGGCCGGGGAAACCCGGCCTTTTTGTTTGCTGGTTTGAAGGAACTCCTGGGATCGCCTGCGCCGGCCACCATTGCCGCATCCCGGTTCTGCTGGTAGAAATCCGGCAAAGCGCTTCGCGAACGGGCGAACCCGCAGCCAAGGTCGCATCATGGGAACAACCAAGTCCGCAGACAACTAAGCCGCAACAACTGCGCTGTTGTTGCGGCATCTGTCCCAGCAAATCCTGATGAAAAGACAGATTGCCGCCGAATGAATCATTTGAGCGGATCTTACCCATGTCTTATCCGAAAATTCCGTCCTGGAATTATTCCATGCCGGCAGCCTTGTTGCTGATGGCTCCTTTCGACATCCTGGCGTCGCTTGCCATGGACATCTATCTCCCGGTCGTGCCGATGATGCCCGAGGCACTCGGCACCTCGCCTGCCGTCATTCAATTGACCCTCAGCCTCTATATGCTCGTGCTCGGCGTCGGCCAGATCGTCTTTGGTCCGATCTCCGATATCGTCGGGCGACGGCCCGTGCTGCTCGGCGGGGCGGCGCTCTTTGCCCTTGCATCCTTCCTGCTTGCCGGGACCTCCTCCGCGTCGCTGTTCGTCGCCCTGCGATTGCTGCAAGGCATCGGCGCCTCAGCGGCGCTGGTCGCCACCTTCGCGACGGTGCGCGACGTTTACGCCGAACGGCCAGAAAGCAGCGTGATCTACAGCCTGCTCGGATCCATGCTATCGCTTGTGCCTGCGCTCGGGCCGATCCTCGGAGCGCTGATTGCCGAGCGCTATGGCTGGCAAGCGATCTTTCTCGTTATCGGCCTCCTCTCGATCGTCGCAATTCTCAATGCCGGTATGCGGTGGCATGAAACCCGCCCGACTACTGCGGCGGCAACCATCGCATTGCGCCCGATCTTCGCGAGCTTCCCCTTCTGGATCTACACGGCCGGCTTCAGCGCGGCGATGGGAGCCTTCTTCGTCTTCTTCTCGACCGCGCCGCGCATCCTGATCGATCGAGCCGGCTTTTCCGGCTTCACCTTCAGCGTCATCTTCGCCTCGGTGGCATTGGTGATGATCGCGACGGCGCGCTTTGCCAAACGCTTCGTCAGACGCTGGGGCATCGCCGGCAGCCTCGCAAGAGGCATGGCGATGCTGCTACTCGGCGCGGTGATGCTCGCCACGGGAGAGATGTTTCTGCAGGCGCCGCTTGTCGGCCTCATCCTGCCGATGTGGATCATCGCGGTCGGCATTGTCTTTGCGACAGCCGTCACGGCCAACGGTGCGCTCGCGGCTTTCGGCAATACCGCGGGAACGGCCGTGGCGCTCTACTTCTGCGTGGAAAGCCTGCTGGTCGGTATTGCAGGCACATTGTTCGTATTTCTGCTCGATGGCGACACGGTCTGGCCGCTCGCTGGTTACACCGGCGCGACAGCGCTGATAACGCTGGCCGGATTGCGCCAGCTTCCGAAGAAGGCAATCTGACGAAGCTGCTGCGGAATGGCGGCAGAGCGGTCGTCAAGCGAGGGATCGCTTGAAATCTCGGCGCACCTCGCCTACCCCTTACCTGCCCCGAAAGGAAACATCAGTTCCTTTCGGGGCAGGATCAGGCAGACGCCGACCGGCCTCTTGGTCGCGACCGGTGGCCGGACGATATAAGGGCGACATCGAAAGCGACTAATTTGGCGCCCACAGAGAAGGAGCCCCCTTGGCGAACAGGACCATCGATCATGCCTTCACGGCGACCAGCCTCACTTCGGCTGCCAGCGATCCCACCTTTGCCGGCGCTTTGTCCTTCATGCGCCGTCGCTTCACCAAAGAACTTGCCAGCGTCGATGTCGCCGTCTGGGGCATCCCCTTCGACGCCGCCACATCGAACAGGCCGGGCACGCGCTTCGGTCCCCAGGCGATCCGGCGCGCCTCGGCGGTCTTCGACAACGACGCGCAATATCCCTTCAACCGCGAACTGTTTGCCGACATGGCCGTGATCGACTACGGCGATTGCCTGCTCGATTACGGCAATCACCAGGACACGCCCGCTGCCATCGAACGCCAGGCCAACGCGATCCTCGACAGCGGCGCCTTTTTGCTGACGCTCGGCGGCGATCACTACGTCACATGGCCGCTGCTGAAAGCCCATGCGGCAAAACATGGCCCTCTGGCGCTCGTGCAGTTCGACGCTCACCAGGACACCTGGTTCGACGAAGAGCGGCGCATCGACCACGGCTCCTTCGTGGCGCGGGCCGTGCGCGAAGGCATCATCGATCCGGACCGCTCGATCCAGATCGGCATTCGCACCCATGCGCCGGAGGATTGCGGCATCAATATCCTCTCTGGTCATCAGGTCGAGGACATGAATGCCGGCGACATCGCCTCAGCGATCATCTCTCACACACGAGGCGCCCCCGCCTATCTCACCTTCGATATCGATTGTCTCGACCCGGCCTTTGCCCCGGGCACCGGCACCCCCGTTGCCGGCGGACCGTCGAGCGCCAAGATCCTTTCGGTGCTTCAGCGCCTGCATCAGCTCGATATTCGCGGCGCCGATATCGTCGAGGTATCGCCGCCTTACGACCATGCCGATATCACCGCCATTGCAGGGGCGACGGTGGCAATGTATATGCTGGGGCTTCACGCGGAGCGACGCGCCATCGCAGCGTCACACGACTGACTCATCCATCTCTCAAACTGAATCCGGAAACCTTCAGAACCTCTTGAAAGCGCAGGTCTAACATGGCACCGAAAATCTTCATCGACGGCGAACACGGCACAACGGGTCTGCAGATCCGCACGCGCATGGCCGGCCGCCGCGATGTCGAGCTTCTGTCCATTCCCGAGGCCGAGCGGCGCAACGCCGCCCTGCGCGAAGACATGCTGAACAGCGCCGACATCGCCATTCTGTGCCTGCCCGACGACGCGTCGAAGGAAGCGGTTCAGATGGTTTCGGGCAACAACAACGTCCGCGTCATCGACACATCGACCGCCTTCCGCGTCAACCCCGGCTGGGCCTATGGCTTCGCCGAAATGGACGGAGCACAGGCCGACAGGATCAAGGCCGCCCGTTTTGTCTCCAATCCCGGCTGCTATCCCACGGGCGCCGTCGGTCTGATCAGACCGCTGCGCGCCGCCGGCATTTTGCCGGATGGCTACCCCGTCACGGTCAACGCGGTTTCCGGTTATACCGGCGGCGGTAAGCAGATGATTGCCCAGATGGAAAATCCGGATCATCCGGATGCGATCACCGCGCCGCACTTCCTCTACGGCCTGCCGCTCGTCCACAAACACGTGCCTGAAATGACCGTGCACGGTCTGCTGGACCGCGCGCCTATCTTCTCGCCGTCGGTCGGCAAGTTCGCGCAGGGCATGATCGTACAGGTGCCCCTGCATCTCGGCGATCTCTCCGAGGGCACGACGATGGAGAGTATCCATGCCGCACTCGTCGCTCATTATGCCGGACAGGATATCGTTACGGTCGTGCCGCTCGCCGAAAGCAAGGCGCTTCCCCGCGTCAACGCCGTCGAGCTCGAGGGCAAGGACACGATGAAGCTCTTCGTCTTTGGTACGCCGGGCGGTTCCCAGGTCAATCTGGTGGCGCTGCTCGACAACCTCGGCAAGGGCGCCTCGGGTGCTGCCGTGCAGAACATGGACCTGATGCTCGCCAGCTGAGGTCATGATGCTGGATGGGCTTGTCGCGGACATGCAGGGGTGGTTTGCCGCCGCCCTGCCCGGTCGCGGCATCTATGCGCTGATGGCGTTTGCCTTCATCGCCGGGCTTGCCCGCGGCTTTTCCGGTTTCGGCGCAGCTTTGATCTTCATTCCGCTCGGCGGGGCCATCGTCGGGCCGAAGCTGGTCTCACCGATCCTTCTCGTCATCGACGGCATCGCGACGCTGGGGATGATCCCGCCTGCCTGGCGCAACGCCAACCGGTCCGAGGTCTTCGTCATGGCGGCGGGTGCGGCACTCGGCGTCCCGGCCGGCACGGCGCTGCTGGCGCTGCTCGACCCGACGCTGCTGCGCTGGAGCATCACAATCATTGCCATCAGTCTGCTTACGCTTCTTGTATCGGGATGGCGCTACCACGGCGCACCTTCCACGCCGCTCAGCAGCGGCGTCGGGCTCATCGCCGGACTTTTCAGCGGCGCCGCGCAGCTCGGCGGACCGCCGGTCGTCGCCTATTGGCTCGGCGGCAAGAGCGACTTCACGCGCGTCAGAGCCAATGTCGTGCTCTATTTCTCGATCTCGTCCGTGTTCAGCGCCATCAGCTATTATATCGGCGGGTTGTTCGTGCCCGCCGTCTTCGCACTGACGGCCGTCATTCTGCCGAGCTATGCGGCCGGGCTTTACGGCGGTTCGAAACTGTTCGGGCTTGCCGAGGAGCGGACCTTCCGCATCGCCTGCTACGTGCTGATCGCCGCCGCCGCCATCATCGGCATGCCGCTGCTCGACGGCGTGCTGCGTTAGGCCGATTTCGGTTTGGGCGGCCCGCCCGCAGACCGACGCGTTGAGGCCAGCTTCAGTCGCGCTCTGCGATCATCGTCTCGTGCGGATATTCGCCGTAAAAGCCGCGCCAGTTGGCGATGGCGAAACCGAATACAACAAGCGCGCCGGCCTGGTGCAGCAGCCCCCAGTGCAGCGGCACCTGCATCAGCAGCGTGACGATGCCGATCGCCGCCTGAACGGTCACCAGTACGAAAAGCAGGACGGCGCGGCGGGCATGGGTGGTCCAAGGTGCGGCGCGAAGGGCGATCACCATATTGATCAGCACCAGTGCGAAGAGCGTATAGGCGCCGATGCGGTGGATGAACTGCACGGTTTTCGGATTCTCGAAGGCATTGATCCAGAAGGGTTGCTGAATCAGCAGATCGGAGGGAATGACGGTGCCATCCATCAGCGGCCAGGTATTGTAGGAAAAACCAGCATCGAGCCCCGCCACCAGCGCGCCTAGATAGATCTGGAACAGTGCGAAAATGGCGATTGCGGCAGCGAAGCCGCGCGAACTGCGCGTCGGCGCCGGATCGGCGGAATGCGGCGCGAGACCGCGCATAATCCATATGCAGCCGGCAAAGATCAGGCAGGCCATAACGAGATGTGTCGCCAGCCGGTACTGACTGACGTCGGTGCGGACGGACAGGCCAGAAGACACCATCCACCAACCGATGAAACCCTGCAGGCCGCCAAGGGCCAGGATGCCGACGAGCGGCCAGCGCAGGCGTTTCTCGATCCGTCGCGTCAGCCAGAAATAGAGGAGCGGCAGCGCGAAGATCACGCCGATGCCGCGGGCGATCAGCCGGTGCGCCCATTCCCACCAGAAGATACCCTTGAACTCCTCGACGGTCATGGAACTGTTCAATTGCTGAAATTCGGGAATACGCTGGTAGAGGCGGAACTCCTCTTCCCATTCGGCGGCCGACAACGGCGGGATGACGCCGTGGATCGGCTTCCATTCGGTGATCGACAGGCCGGAATTGGTCAGCCGCGTTGCCCCGCCGACAAGCACGAGACAAAAGAGCGCCAGGAGCACGACGCCGAGCCACAGTCGCAAGGCGCGGCGATTGCGGTTCTGCCGGCGTACTTCGCTCAGGATCGCCTGTTCCATGGTGGGGTTCGCGACGGCCATGATGTCTCCTTCTATCCGGCAGTTGATTTGCCCTACCGGCTCATGCAAAACAAGCCCCGAAGCTTTGCGGCATGCCGTCGCGCCGCTCCGCGCTACCCATATAAGAGATAAAAAATGCCCGTCCGCCTTCGCAAATTTATCGGCACGATCCTTATCATCGTGCTTGTACTCCTCTACGCGCTGGTGGCGAACACGATCGCGGTGGCGACGCTCGGCAACGCCCCCTGGTGGGGGCACCTGCTCTATTTCCTGCTGACCGGCCTGCTTTGGGTATTGCCGGCAATGTTGATCATTAAGTGGATGGCCGGGCCGCGGCAGCAGTAAGCCATTAACGGCGGAATAACCGTGATCGGCAGAAAACCTCGCCGATGGGCAACCGTTAAACCAAATATACGTCCTGCATACCTACCTTCCCGTTCAGCATTTTGACCGGAGAAGTTCCCGTGCAGACGCAAGAGCTCGATGTTGATGGACAGCCGTCTAACGATGGCGGGCTGGCCGATATGGCGATTTCACGCCTACGCCAGGTGAGCATGAAACTAGCCATGGCAAAAATCGACATTGCGGTATTCGACGCGATGCAGCCGCTGGAGGATGATTGGCGGGCCCTGGAGGCCGACGATCTCCACTCGCTTCATCAGAGCTATGATTGGTGCGCGGCCTGGGTAAATGCCTTTCAGCGGCCGCTCGCGATCCTCAAGGGCACCTATGCCGGAGAGACCGCCTTCATTCTGCCGGTCGAGATCGTCAAATCCCGCGGATTGGCCGTCGCGAAGTTCATCGCTGCCGATCACAGCAATATCAATACCGGTCTGTTCTCCGGCAATTTTGCCGAGAGCGGCGGGAGCATCGATGCGGAGAAGTTCGCGGGACAGCTCCGGCAGGCCTTAAAGGGCCGCGCCGATCTGCTGCTGCTGCAAAATATTCCTTTGAAATGGCGCGGGCGGCAGACCCCGCTCACTGGACTGCCGATGGTGCAGAACCAGAACCATGCCTATCAATTGCCGTTCCTCTCCAATTTCGAGGAGACGCTGAAGCGGCTCAACGCCAAGAGCCGGCGGAAGAAATTCCGCGTGCAGTCGAGGCGTCTGGAAGCGGTCGGCGGATTCGAATACGTCATCCCCGAAACGTCGGAAGAACAGCACCGCCTGCTCGATGTCTTCTTCCGCTTGAAGAGTATCCGCTTCGCCAGCCTTGGCCTGCCCGACGTCTTCGCCGATCGGGAAACGCAGGCCTTTCTGCACGGCCTCATCGATAAGCGGGATGATACGCGACAGTATTTCGGCCTGCAGATGCATGCGCTGCGGCTGAAGGGCGAGAATGAGGGCCGGGTCGCCGCGATTTCGGGCGTTTCGCGCAAGGGCGACCACGTCATCTGCCAATTCGGAGCGATCGACGAAGATCTTGCGCCGGATACCAGTCCCGGCGAATTCCTCTATTGGCAGACTATCGCGGGGCTGCATGGCAGAGGTGTCGCGCTGTTCGATTTCGGCCTCGGCGACCAGAGCTACAAGCGTTCTTGGGCGCCGGTGGAGACCGCGCATTATGACGTGGTCCTGCCGGTCTCGCCGTTCGGCGTCGCCGCCGGCGCCGCGCACCGGATCGTCACCCGCGGCAAGGCGCATATTAAGGCGCGTCCGAAACTCTATAAATTCGCCCAGGGCATCCGCGCACGGATCGGCTGAAATCGCGGGCCACTTTTCCGCGAGTGCTCTAGGCGGCCTGTCCGAGCTCCTGTTCGTCCGCTTGGCCGCCCGACATCAGCACGACGCGCTCGTAACCCGCCGTCTGGAATTCCGTCATCAGAGCAATGAAGATCGTCTCCTCGAGCTGCGGCAGGGAGAGGATGATCTCGACATCCCGGCTGCGCGTCAGCCGCGAGACGCCGGCAACATCGGCCGCACCGCATTCGACCACCACGAGGTCGTAGGCGGCGGCGAGCGCATCGAGCAGCAGCGACAGGCGGTCGACACCGCGCATGGCGCGGCGCACGTCGCTCTGGCCCTGCGGGATCAGATGGGCATCGGAAAGGCGATCGCCATGGATCGTGTCGCCGAAAGCGGCCTCGCCGCACAGCAGATCGGTGACACCGAGGGCGGCCTGGTCCTCAGCCATCAGCTCTGTGGGATAGCCGGAGCCGGTCATGTCGATCAGGATGACGCGGCGGCCGGCATCGGCGAGCATGCGCGTCAACGAAACCGTCGCCGCCGAGCCGTTGTCACCGGTCGGAGATATCGAGATGGCAAGCGGCGCGCGGCTGCCGGTGAGATAATCCGCAACCGAGGTGACAGAGAATTCATTCTCGTCCTCCGGTGCCTCTTCGGCAACCTTCACGTCTTCGCTCATGTCCCTTCCGTCATCATCCGTGACAACGGCGAGCATGCTCGGCTGGACGGGCCTTATGACGGCAGCGACGACCGGGGCGGCCTGCGGCACATCCTTCTCCTCGACGACCGTTCCCGCCTCGATGCTGTCACGGGAGCCATCGACGGGGCGAAGCGCCCGGCCGCTGAAGAGTTCGGCGAGCATGGTGACGATGGCGCTCAGGATCAGCGTTGCGACGGCTGCGACGACGACGATCGGCACCACTTTCGGGAAATAGGGATCGACCGGCTCGATGGCCCTGGAAACGATACGGGCATCGGCCGGGCTCGAATTGCTGTCGGCGCGCGAGGCGGCTTCGCGGTAGCGTACCAGATAGGTTTCGAGCAGCTGGCGCTGGGCGTTCGCCTCACGCTCCAGCGCATTAAGGCCGACCTCGTCCTCGCCGGCACGGGCGCTGTTGGCCTGCACCGTGTCCTTTTGCCGCTCGAGTTCACTCGCCCGGAGATCGGCAACCTCCGCCTCGTTTTCGATGCTGGCCAGGATCTTCTGCGTCTCCTGGCGGATCTGGCCGCGGATATCGGAGAGCTGGGCACGCAGGCTCCTCAGACGGGGATGACTATTGAGCAGGCTGGTCTGCAAATCTGAGATCTGCGACTGGAGCCCGGATTCCGTCGCCTTCAGCCGCTGGATTGCCTGGGAAGACATGATATCAGGCAGCGTGTCGGAGGCTTCGCCCGATGACAGCGCATTGCGCACCGCCTGCGCCCTCGCCTCGGCATTGGCCTTGTCGCCTCGCACGCGGGTGAGCTCTGCGGAGATGTCATTCAGCTGCTGGGCGGGAAAAGTGGTCGTGCCGTTGGTCTGCAGCAGACCGTGGGTGGTGCGATATTCGGCGACCTTCCTCTCGGCCTCGCTGACCTTCTGCCGCAGGTTTTCGATCTCCGGCTCCAGCCAGCGCGTCGCCTCGGAGTTGGAATCGAGCTTGGCGCCGCTCTGGCTCGAAAGATAGACATTCGCCATGGCATTCGGGATGGCGGCGGCGAGCTTCGGGTCCTGCGAGGTAAAGGTGATGCCGATGACGCGTGATCCCGGCACCTGGTAAACTTGCAGACGCTCGACGAAAGCGTCGATCACCCGCTCTTCCGGCGGATTCTCCATCGGGTTCTTCTTCAGATGCAGCTTCACCAGGATACTGCTCATCGCCGAATTGTCGGCGGCATCGTCGAATTCCGGCAGATCGTAGAGCTTCAGGTCGTTGATCACCTTTTTGAGGAGATCGGCAGATTGCAAGAGCTGCACCTGGCTCGCGATATTCAGTTCGTCCATCAGCGGCCCAGCGCCGGCGTCGTTCGCCTGCTGGGTGCTGGCGAAGGCCGGGGCGCGGGGTTCGATGAGGATGCGTGTTTCGCTGCGATATTGCGGTGAGATGATCTTGGCGCCGGCAAAGGCGACGCCAGCCGCCACGAGCGTGATCGTCAAAATCGTGAGCCGGCGCGCCCAGACGGCATGAAGCAGCTGGCCGAGGTCGATGTCCACATCCTGATCACGCACTACGCCGGACATGCTCTTACTCCACAACAAAGGTGCCGCAAGCGTAAACGACCATGGTAACGCAACGGTTAATGGTGGCACTGCGAAGAAATAGCGAAGAATGGCAAAGAACTCGGGAAATTGTCACGCGCCTTTTACCGGGCATTAACCCTAACGGATCGATAACGGCTGCACCGAGTTCATCTTCAGTGAGCACAAGCGGATGTCTGTCGCCCCGCCCAAGATCCTTTTGGCCCTGAGCCTTGCAGCCATGACGGCAGCATTGGGCGGCTGCACGACGTACAAGCCGGCGCCGAAAGCCTTCAACGAGGCGACCATCCAGCCCTACACGCTCGACAGCGGCGATCGGCTGCGCATCACCGTCTTCGACCAGCAGAGCCTGACCAATACCTACACGGTGGACCAGGCCGGCTATATCGCCTTCCCCCTCATCGGCCAGGTCCCTGCCCGCGGCCGAACCCTCCAGCAACTCTCGGGGCAGATCGCCCAGAAACTGCAGCAGGGCTATCTTCGCGATCCAGACGTCACAATCGACGTCGATCGCTACCGTTCGATCTTCATTATGGGCGAAGTCGGCCAGCCCGGCCAATATGCCTATGTTCCGGGAATGACGGTGCAGAACGCGATCGCGGTTGCCGGTGGTTTCACCAGCCGCGCCAACCAGAGCATGGTCGACGTCACCCGCAAGATCAACGGACAGGTGCTGACCGGCCGCATCAACATATCCGGGCCGATCATCGCCGGCGACACGGTCTACGTCCGCGAACGGCTCTTTTGAGCAATGACAAGAGAAAAGCCGCTCCGCATCCTCCACTGCTTCAGGTCGCCGGTCGGCGGAATTTTCCGGCATGTCCGCGATCTGGTCGAGGAGCATAGCAAGGCCGGCCATGACATCGGCATCCTCTGCGACAGCTCGACCGGCGGCGAACACGAGGACAGCCTGTTCGACGATATCCGTCCCTATCTCTCGCTCGGTCTGACACGCGTGCCGATCCGGCGCTCCGTCAGCCCCTCCGATATTGCGACGATGTGGGATACATACAAGAAGATCAAAAGTTTGCGGCCGGATGTGCTGCACGGGCACGGCGCCAAGGGCGGCGTGCTCGCGCGACTTGCCGGCTCAGCGCTGCGGGTGAACAGGTATCGCGTAGCCCGCCTCTATACCGCGCATGGCGGAAGCCTGCATTATTCGCGCTCCTCGCTCAGCGGACAATTCATCCTCAGAATGGAGCGCCTGCAGGAATATTTCACCGATGCGCTGGTCTTCATCTGCGAGTATGAGCGCGACACCTACATGCGCAAGGTGGGCAAGCCGCGGACGAAGACGAAACTGATCTACAACGGCATCGGAGAGCGAGAATTCGAGCCGATTTACACCCGGTCGGATGCCGTGCATTTCATCTATGTGGGAATGCTTCGGGACCTCAAGGGTCCCGATCTGTTTGTCGATGCCTTCGCCAAGACCGAGCGGCTGCTCGGCAGGCCGCTTTCGGCGCTGATGATCGGCGACGGACCCGACCGGGACCGCTACCGCGAGATGATGGTCGAGCGCGGCCTTGGCAAACGTATCGGCATGCTGCCGGCAATGCGCATCCACGAAGCCTTTGCCATGGCGCAAAATCTCGTCGTCCCCTCTCGCGCCGAAGCCATGCCCTATATCGTGCTCGAAGGGCTCGGTGCCGGCAAGACGATCATCGCAAGCCGCGTCGGCGGCATTCCCGAGGTGCTCGGCAAGGATAGCCCGGCCCTTGTAGAGCCCGGCAATTCCGAGGATCTTGCCCGCGTCATGGCGGAAGCGCTGAGCACGCCTGGCTGGCACGCCAGAACAATGCCGTCGCATGAGGCAGTAAAGGCGGTGTTTTCCTCGACGGTGATGGCGCAGGATGTCCTGAAGTTGTACCATGAGCTCGTCGATCCCGTCGCCGGACAAGCAATGTCCGTCGCCCCGTAAATATTTCTTAGGGGCTTTCTGGTATTCCGGTTGCTGACAACGAGCGACAAAACCCCATGAACAAACTGGAAAAAAGCGATCAATTCGACGTGGAAGCGCTGCGCAAGCAAATTTCCGATGTCGAGGCGCGCGGCAAAGCAGGTCAGGAGCACTCCTCCGGGCCGATCGAAATCAACCCTTATGCCCGGCAGATCGCCGAACAGTTCCGCGACGGAACACGTTCGCCTGTCATCATTATCGGCCAGTTGCGGCTCCTGGAACTCCTGGCGCTCTTTTCGATCGCCCTGATCGCCCACTACTTCTGGCCCGGCGACGGCAGCGATACCCTGCTGGTGCGGGCGGGAATGGCGGCGATCGCTTCGGCCTTGACTGGCGTCGCCCTGCAGATCGCCGACACCTATACCATTCCCGCACTTCGGGCGAAGCTGCGCCTTATGCCCCGCATTGTCGCAGCGTGGACGATCGCGCTCGTCCTCACCATCGGCCTGTTCGCGCTCATCCGCGGCACCACATGGGCGATGGTCGATGCCTACATTCCCTGGTTCATCGCCGGGGCGCTCTTTCTCGCGACCGAACGTTTCCTCGTGGCCTATGGCATCCGTAACTGGGCACGCAACGGCATCATGGAGCGCCGTGCCGTCATCGTCGGCGGCGGCGAGCCCGCCAAAGAGCTGATCCGGATGCTCGAACAGCAGGCGGATAACGACATACGCATCTGCGGCATCTTCGACGACCGCGGCGAAAAACGCTCGCCGATCATGGTCGCCGGTTACCCGAAGCTCGGCACCGTGGCCGAGCTCGTCGAATTCGTGCGGCTGACGCGCATCGACATGCTGATCATCGCCCTGCCGCTTTCGGCCGAAGCCCGCATCTTCGATCTCCTGAAGAAGCTCTGGGTCCTGCCGGTCGATATCCGCCTTGCCGCGCATGCCAACCGATTGCGCTTCCGGCCACGCGCCTATTCGCATGTCGGTTCGGTGCCGATGCTCGATATCTTCAAGAAGCCGATCCGCGACTGGGATTCCGTCGCCAAACGCGGCTTCGACATCTTCTTTGCCTTTTTCGCGCTTGCGCTGCTCTGGCCGCTGATGGCCGCAACCGCGATCGCCATCAAGGCGACCTCGGAAGGCCCTGTCTTCTTCATGCAGAAGCGTCACGGTTTCAACAACGAAGTCATCAACGTCTTCAAGTTCCGCTCGATGTACACCAACATGGCCGATCCCACTGGCAAGGCCGCGGTGACCAAGGGCGATCCACGCGTCACCCGCGTCGGCAGGTTCATCCGCAAGACCTCGATCGATGAGCTGCCGCAGCTTTTCAACGTGCTGCGGGGAGAGCTCTCACTGGTTGGTCCGCGTCCGCATGCGGTTCTTGCCCAGGCGCGCGACCGCGCCTTCGCGGATGTCGTCGAGGGTTATTTCGCCCGCCACCGGGTCAAGCCCGGCGTCACCGGCTGGGCGCAGATCAATGGCTGGCGCGGCGAGGTCGACAATGACGAGAAGATCAAGTTCCGCACCGCCTACGACCTCTATTATATCGAGAACTGGTCGCTTTGGTTCGACCTCAAGATCCTGTTCCTGACGCCGATCCGGCTGCTCAACACGGAAAATGCCTATTGAGCGCGATCGAGGCGACATATTCGCGTGTCGCCCAGCCGCAGAGGGCAGCGCTGCGCCTGGTGGGCTCCGGGTTCGTCGCCTTCGGCGTTTTCCTCTCTGGCTTCGTCATCGATGAGCCGGCGCCTTATGAACTCTGGATGGCCGGGCTGATCGGCCTCTGGTTCATCCTCGGTCTCAGGATTTCGCGCGGCGTCGCGCCGTTGCTTGCCCTGCTGCTCACTTTCAACATCGGCGGCATGCTGTCGCTGACGCAGATGAAAGACCTGGCGACGGCGCCAATGTATATCGCGGTGTCGACCTTCCTGGCGCTGACCGCAGTCTTCTACGCGGCAATCATCGAGGACAGCCACAAGCGGCTGCCACTGATCTTCAACGCCTGGACCTTCGCAGCCGTCGCCACGTCGGCGCTTGGCGTGCTCGGCTATTTCCACGCCTTTCCAGGCTCGGAAGTGTTTACACTCTACGACCGCGCCAAAGGCGCATTTCAGGATCCGAACGTCTTCGGCCCCTTCCTGGTGCCGCCGTCGCTCCACCTCATCCATGGCATTCTGACCGGGGACTTGAAGAAATCGCCCTTGAAGGCAGCCGCCCTTCTGGTGATTGCGCTCGGTATCTTCCTCTCCTTTTCCCGCGCCGCCTGGGGGCTCTTTGCGCTGGGCGTAATGCTCCTGGTTTTCATCATGCTGCTGAAGGAGCGCAGCGGCGCCTTCCGTTTGCGAGTGCTGATCCTGTCCCTGGCGGCGATCATTATGCTGGTCGCATCACTGCTGGTGGCGCTGCAGATTCCGAAGGTCGCAGAGTTGTTCTCGGCACGCGCTCAGCTCGTGCAGCAATATGACGGCGAACATCTCGGCCGGTTTGAGCGTCACCGGATCGGCTTCACCATGATGATGGAGCGCCCGCTCGGCATCGGTCCGCTCGTGTTCGGCACGATGTTTCCTGAAGACGAGCATAATATCTGGCTGAAATCGCTCACCTCCTACGGCTGGCTCGGCTTCGTCAGCTATGTCGGAATGCTCCTCTGGACGCTCATTCTAGGTTTCCGGAACCTGCTGCTCGATCGGCCCTGGCAACCCTTCCTGATGATTGCCTGGATCTCCGTTCTCGGCCACGCAGCGATCGGCAATGTCATTGACATCGACCATTGGCGCCATGTCTATCTGCTCTTCGGCACGGTCTGGGGCTGCGCGGCGCTGGAATCGCGTCACCGGCGTGGCCGAATTCCCAGGGGAACGGCCTAGGTCCTGCCGCCTCTCGGCAGACCTCTATTTCGTCGCCCCGGCCGTCAAGCCGGCGATGAACCGCCGCTGGAAAATCAGGTAGGTCAGGATGAGCGGGGCAATGACGATCACCGCACCAGCGGTCAGAACCGGCGTGTTGACGGTGTAACGCCCCTGGAAAAACAGCATGCCGAGGGGCAGCGTCCGATAGGCATCGTCGTTGACGAGAATGAACGGGATGAGAAACTCGTTCCAGGTCCATATGAACAAGAACAGCGCCAGTGTCGACATTGCCGGCACCATGAGCGGTACGACGATCTTGCGCAGGATATAGAAGCGTCCGGCGCCATCGAGGACAGCCGCCTCGAGAATTTCTTCCGGCAATTGCTGCATCGCGCTGGCAAGGAAAATCGTCGAGAATGGGATCGACATCGCGATCTGCGGCACGATCACGGCGGCATAGGTATTGATCCATCCGAGATACCGCATTTCATAATAGAGCGGGATGATGAATGCCTCCGCCGGCACCATCATGCCGAGCGTCAGAATAGCGAACAGCGTCCGTCTGAGCGGGAAAGACAGAAAAGCGAAGGCGAAGCCCGTCAGCAGGCCCAGAAAGACGCTCGCGGCGACGACGGGTATGACAACGATGATCGAATTCCAGAAGTAGATGTTGAAATGTCCGGCATTCCAGGCATCGAGGTAGTTTTCAAAATGCGGATATGCCGGCAAGGCAAACGCACCCTTCAGGACGTCGGCTTTGCTCTTTATCGACGTCAGAAGCAGAAGCAGAAATGGCGTGATCGTTACGAATGCGAGAAGCCAGAGGAGAATGCGAAGTGGGAGCGTAGCGGCGGGGATGTTGGACGAACGGCTCATCAAGCCACCCCTCTGCTCTGCGAGCCCACAAACCGGTGAATTGCATAGTTGATCGCGAATGTCAGCAAGGCCCCGACAATAGCGATGGCCGCAGCCGCGCCGAACCGATTGAGCTCGAAGCCGAGCTGATACATGTAGATATTCGGCACCAGCGTGGCGTTCGCGGGTCCGCCGCGGGTCATCGTGAAAATCAGATCGAAGCTTTTGATCGAGGCTATCACCGTCAACAGCAGCACGACCCTTATCTCCGGCATCAGAAGCGGCAGCGTCACCCAGAAAAAGGTCTTTCGCGCCGAAGCGCCGTCGACCTTTGCGGCATCGAAGAGAGACGGGTCGATGCGCTGAATTCCGGTGAGGAAAATGACCATGCAAAAGCCGAAGAAATACCAGGTCGCGACGATCCCGACCGCGGGAAGCGCAAAATTGAAGTTTCCAAGCCACGGCAGTGCAAACATGCCTAATCCCACCGCCCTGAGGAACTGATTGAACGGGCCAAAGGCCGGATTGTAGAGCCATGCCCAGATGATGCCCAACACGGCAGTCGGCATGATGTAAGGCAGGAACAAGAAGGTTCTGAGAGCGAGTTGCTCGCGCTGCTTCAGATTCCAGACACAGGCAGCAAGAGTGATGCCGAGAACGAGCGGCAAGACGCAATAAAAAATCATCAGCTCGGCATTGTTGCGAAGGGCGATATAAAAGCGATTATCTGAAAAGAGGTCGATGTAATTGCTCAACCCAACCCAGCGGGGCATGCTGACGCCGTCCCAGCTGGTCAGGCTCAGCCCCAGAGCCGCAATGATCGGGCCGAAGACAAAAGCCGCGTAGAGCAGCAGTCCAGGCAACAGATAAAGCAAATTGGTAGGTTGGGAGCCGTCGAGTTTAGAGCGCATCATCCCAATTCTCCGTGAAGCCAAAGCTCTGGTCATCACGCAGTAAGCCGCAGCTTGCTGCGCTGGTCTTTAAAGTGGTTCACGAGATGCCGGTCACGACCGTCGGACGGACGGCCGCGACAGGCCTCCCCGCTTCTTATTTCTTATCCTTCAGATACGCCTGATAATCCTTGTCCATGGCGTCGACAAAGGCTTCGGGCGTGATATTGCCGGACAAGAGAAGTGGCGTGTTGTCGTCTATTGTCTTCAGCATCGTCGGGCTCGACCAGTCGGGATAATGGCCGAGAGCATCGTTGGCATTGAGGTTCTTCCACAGTTCGATGCCCGACGTAAGCAGTGGCGTGAGCTTCGGCTTTGCGTCCGGCGCCAGCGAAGTTGCCGGGAGGTAGCCGGCATTGGCCCAGGTTTCAGCCGCCTTTTCCGAGACCATATAGTCGATATAGTCCCCGGCCAGGTCCTGCTTGGTCTTGTCGTTGGCAAGGCTGGTTATTGCCCAGGCAAGATCGACGCCGCCGACGCTGAGCGGCTTGGCGATCCCTTTCGGGGCGGGAATGGCCATGAAGCCGATATCGGGATTGTGTTGCATGTCACCGAAATACCAGGTGCCGGAGATCAGGAAGGCGCCCTGCCCTGATATGAAGAGCTGGACGGCGTCATCACCTGAAATGCCTTCGAAACCGGGGAAGAAGTAACCGCCCTGCGCCCATTTTTGTACGAGTTTGGCGGATTCGATATTCCCCTTGGTGTTCCAGGAGCCGCCCCGGCCGTAGATCAGATCATCGAGCTCGGCGCGGTTGCTCGCATCGATATGCGCCTGCTCGATGGCGCCGATCATGTGCAAGGCGAGGTGCTGCTTGGCCGAGCCCATCATGAACGGCGCGACGCCCTTTTCCTTCAGCTGATCGAGACCGGCCAGAAGCTCCTCGAAGGTTTGCGGCACCGCGACTCCCGCGTCGGCAAGAATCTTCTTGTTGTAATAGAGGCCGACAATCTCGGCGAGGCCCGATATGCCGTAGGTCTTGCCGACCCCGAATTTTCCATCTTCCCAGCGGTCTCGGGCAAGCACGGAATCGGACTGCCGCTTATCCCAACCGTATTTCTTGATGTAGTCGTCGACGGGCAGGAGCAGTCCTTCCTTGACCATCGCGCCCATGTCGCCGGCACCCTGGTTGACCTTGGTGACGACGGGGCCGTCACCTGCAGAAACCGCAAGTTTCAGCGTCAGCTTCATGTCGTCGAAGGTGCGGGCGGTGCGTTTGATGGTGACACCGGGATGGGCAGCTTCGAACTCCTTGTTCAGTTGTTCGATGACTGCGCTCTGACCTTCGTAGGTCTGGTCGTCCCATACCGCCAGGTCGTCGGCGCGGGCGGCAGAAAGGGAAAAACTCACAAGCGCCGCGCCGACAAGCGCGACAGCTGCTTTCAATCGGTATGCAGGCAGTATGCTGATCGATTTCACGCTTCTTTTCATCTGCTCCACCTCACTTGGTTTATTCTCCACTCCCCGCTCAGGCCGCGTGCCAGGCACCGGCCGAACGTTTCCTTCCCCAGAGCTTTGCCTGGCCGGCGAATCTGAGGTAATCGTCAATGCATCAACTCTCCTCGCGACCTAAAACGACAAAGCGCCACGCAGGAGGTGGCAAAGTGATGGACACCAGCTGCTTCATCCGTCCCGCGATTGAAGCGGATATCGAAGCCTTTTTTGAAATCTGTCTGAAAACCGCGAATGGCGGCCACGATGCCAGCGCGCTCTATAGCGACCCGCGTCTTCCCGGCTACATCTGGTCGGTGCCATACCTGAACTTCGCCAAAGACTTTGCCTTCGTTCTCGTCCATGACGACCGCCCGGTCGGCTATGTCGTGGGGGCACCCGACACCAGCCAGTTCGACCAGGATTTGGCGGCAAACTGGTGGCCGCTCGTGCGCCGAGAGATCGGTGGACTGGCGCCTAGCCGTCCGCGCGACGGCGACGTCTTGGAACGAATTCAAAATCCGCGCAGCGGGACGGTCTGGCTTCAGGACCAGTACCCGGCGCATCTTCACATCAACATCCTTCCCGGGCTTCAGGCAGGCGGCTGGGGACGAAGGATGATCGACACCGAGCTGCAGGCTCTTCGAGATCATGGGGTCACGGCCGTGCATCTCGGCGTCGACCCCGCCAACGAACGCGCCAAAGGCTTCTACCGTCACCTTGGCTTTTCCGAATTCGAACGCGATGGCGCCGTGGCCTTTGCAATGCGGATCGATGAGGGATCCCGCTAAAACCGCCGACGCCAAGCCGCTCATCACATCGGCTCCGAATTTGCGGCGTCAAGCCCGTATTTCAAAACAACGGCCGCCGGCATCGCGCTCCAGCCCTGAAGCAGCGAGCCGCGTCCATAGGGCGGCGAGAAATATTCCACCGCGCCGATCCAGCCATTGGCGAGGCAGGTTTCCCACCAGCGCGTCAGCGCGTAGCGGGCGCCTCCAAGTCCGAGACGCAGGCGTTCCTCGGCATAGACGCCGTCCCAATAGGGCCAGTCCGAGCCGTTGTGATAGCGGTAGGGAAAGGCGGTTTTTGATCGCAAATCGCCCTGCCGTTTGAACGGCGGATAGGCGCACATCACACCCCAGCTGCCATAGGGCTGCTCTTGATTGTGACGCGTTTCCAACCTGGTTTCAAACGCTCTGAGCAGACCGATGGCCTTCTGCCGCGGAATAGCACCGAAACGCGACAAGGTCAGGCTGTCGAGGGCCAAATGATCTTCGACAAAGGCGCCTGATGTCCCATAGTCGAGATATCCACCCGTTGCCGGCACAAACAACCTGGCCTCGATTTCTGCGCGGGCGAGTTCTGCCGTTTGGCGCGCGCGCTGGGCAAGCGCCGGGTCGAGTTTCTCGCCAAGCCGCGCTACCGCATCCATGGCGCCGACGAAAAGACCAAGATCGTACGAGACAAGCCCTTCGCGAAAGACGTTGTCCGCCCAGTCCCGATCGTTGCGCGGTTTCAGCGGCAGAACGCTATCAGGACCAGCCAGACGGAGGTACCGGTCAGTGATTGCCTTGACTGTTGGCCAGTGCAGCTGCGCCTCGGCTAAATCTTGCGTTGCGCTGACATAGTCATTCAGGAAAAGAATGAAGAACAGCGGGCTGTCGAAGTGGTCGCTCCACCAGTCCTGCGGACGGTTGTGGTATTCCGGAACTGCCCTTTTGTGGGTTTTGGGATTGGCCTTGCAATCCGCGACGAAGCGTTGCCAAGCGTCCGACTGCGCAGGTCCGGTCAAGATTACGCCGCTTGGCGCTTCTCCATCCGGCTGCACCCCCTTGGCGAGAAGGCGAATCTCCTCGCGCACGGCCTCAGGTGCAAGCGTCAGCAGCGGCTGCATCGTCCAGTAGCCGTCACGGTAATAGGTCCGCGCCGGAGCGCTATAGGCCTGTCCGGCGGCAAGACCGGCGAAGGCGCCATTTTCCTCGCGCCTTATGCTTGAAAGGGCTGCATGTATCCCCTGATTGACCATGCTGCGCATCAGCGGGTCGGCGCCGGGCATCATATCGCAACGCGTTACATATTCCGCGGCTTCGGCGATGATGGTTGCATTAGTGAGGTCGAGCGCTTTCTCGGCTTCGTCTCTCGAGGCGCCGACGGCAATCCGCAGGCCGGAATCGAGAGCTTCCACGATAAGGACGCCCCAGCCCATTTCGAAGGCCTGCCAATGATCGCTCCGAGAGACCTTCGCCCTCGCGTCCCGCCCATCCGGCTCGTGCCACCAGGCGCAGCGGCGCGCTGGGTAGATGCCCTGCAGGCTCACTCCGCTGATCAGCATCACAGGCCGCGACTGCGCGACAAACACACCGCCCTGATTCGAGACGAACCGGTTGGGCGCGTAGGTATACGGGCCGGTTATCGGAGAAAACCGCACACGCCCCAGGCTGCCAACGCCCCAAAGGGCGAGATCGGCATATCCGTCCGGATGAACATCCGCCTGAAGACGAGGCGCCATGATCGGCAGCAAGACGGCTGCATCGGCTGAAAGCTGTCCATCCGCCGCGGCCTTTATCATGGGCATGACCCTGGACGGCGGCGTCGACGATCCAGCAAAATGCGAAACGGAAAAATAGCTGAAGCAGCTTGGGCCGGTTGCTCCATGGGCGATCTTGGCGCGTGCCAGGCGACCCAGACAATATGTATGACGCATACTTGTCCTCGACCCTCTTTCAATCGCGCATTTTCATTGCACGTTGATCCCAGCCTACAGGCGGCTCCCCTTTTGTCAAGGACGTAGACAAATTACAGGCTTCCGTGTAGTGAACTCGGCTGAGGAAACGAGCTTTATGACCCCGGCCGATCATTTCATGGTGGTTGAGCCCCAGTGCCCGTTCATCGTTAGGTACAGGCTTCGAACTAATTTGGAGCAGCGGATGGCAATGACGTCCTCTATCACACAGACTCCCATCGCACGGAAAATCTCGACCAACGCAGTCATCCGCACCGTATTAGCCAACGGAAAGATCTCTCGGGCCGATATCGCCAAGCTGACCGGCCTGTCGAAACAGACGATTTCCGATGTCGTGCGCGATCTTGAGGATGATGGGTGGCTGAAACCTGTCGGTCAGACCGATGGTCGCCCCGGTCGGAACGCCATCATCTATGAAATCAACGCAAGGGCTGGCTTGGCTGTCTCCATAGATCTGGGGGGCACCAAGATCGCTGCGGCGATTTGCGATCTCTTAGGAAACGTGGTTGCCGAAACCAAAGTGCCCACCGACCCGCGCGGCGGACCGCATCTCGTCAACCAGTTCAGTGACCTCATCGCTCAACTCGCGCTTGCGGCCGGGACGACCGCCGACAAGCTGCGTCTCGTCGTTCTCGGCAGTCCCGGCGTGCTGGATCCGGCCACCGGACATATCAACGTCGCGCCGAACATTCCCGGCATTGATGCAATGGATCTGCGGCAGGTTTTCAGCGACAGGATGGGCATCCCGGTGGTCGTCGAAAATGACGTCAACCTCGCTGCACAGGGCGAGAGATGGCGGGGGCACGGTGTCGAGGTCGGCAATTTTGCTTTCGTGGCGCTCGGGACGGGAGTCGGCATGGGCATCATCGCCAATGGCGCGCTGCTGCGCGGCGCGCGTGGCGCGGCCGGCGAAATCGCCTATCTTCCACTCGGCGGCGATGCTTTCGATCCCGGCGGTTTTACGCTGGGAACCTTTGAGAGCGCGGTCGGCAGCGTCGCAATGCTGCGCCGATATGCCGGTTTCGGCGGACGCAACGCCTCTACCGTGGCCGATCTCTTCGCTGCGTTCAATGCGGGCAAAACGAGCGCCATCGCCGCAATCGAAGAGACGGCAAGGCTGGTGGCAGTCGCCATTGCCGCCATCGGAGCAACTCTCGACCCTGAACTGGTGATCACCGGCGGCAGCATCGGCGCAAGGCCGGAGCTCGTAAATGCCATCCGGCGTTTTCTCCCACGGTGCACGCCTTACCCGCCGCGCATCGAGATCAGCCGCTTCGGCAACCGCGCCGCCCTCATGGGAGGAATGGGGATCGCCGTCGAGCGCATGCATGACGATCTGTTCGGAGTAAAATTGCGGGAAGCCTGAAGACTGATAGAGGGCGCGAGTGCATTCGCCGTGGCGAACGATCCGCTCCAAACGAGGCGTCCGCACAAGGCAGATCATCCCGCCTGATGAGTCCGCAATCAACTGCCGGGCCACTTGCGCAGCGCGGCAAATGCGCTAGATTTTCCATCATGATAACAGCAACGCAGATACGCGGCGCGCGCGCCATGATCGGAATGAGCATCGAAGAGCTCGCCGCTGCAAGCGGCCTGCCGGTCGATACCGTGACGGCGCTGGAAAAGGGCGAGTTCGAGGGTGAGCCGCATGCGCTGTTCGACGTGCGCAGCACGCTCGAGGCGCACGGCATCATTTTCCTGTCGAGCGGCAACCAGGATGAAGGCGGCCCCGGCATCCGATTGCGGGCACGCACGTCAACGGATGACGGCATTCGGCCGGAAAATCTCAACGCCGCCAACGACGACTGACTGAACAGATCCGACGTCGCGGGAACCGCATGTCAGAGATAGGTCTTGGCAAGATCGGCGAGTTTGCCGCCGTCTCTCACGCCCTGCCTGTAAAGCTGAATAATGACCGCACCGATCCTCTCGGCCTCCGGCGTCGTCCTGACGAGGCCGCGTTCGTCGCAGACCTTGTCGAGCACTTGCGAAAGCAGATCGAGATCTTCCGAAAAGAGCGGTAAATCATGCGGATGAATTGATGATCGTAACATCACGCCGCACATCCCTCCGAGGGCAAACGCATCCACGCTTGCATCGCCGGACGCCCTCCGCAACCGACAATGAAAGTATTATGCGCGAGGGTCCGAATTTTAGCAACTGCGCAAATTCCTGCGGAACAATATTTCCGCACGCACGTTACCGCCGCGTTTCGTAACAGGAATTAGCGAGTGCAAACGTTGAGCGAAAAACGCTTTCCCTCACCCGTCCGAGTCTCTTCTCCAACCAGCAGTCTGATCGTTTCCACCGCCTGGGATGCCGTCGAATATGTGAAACGATGGCCGGGCAAGCGCGGGCGCGATTATCGCGTGGCGCTCCAGCATTGCCTTGATGCGCTCGACGGACTGCGCAGTCCACGCGCCGCACGGGCTTCCTTTGTCACCGCGGCGAAGACGGCCGGGTTGCTGTTGTGAGATGGTTCAAAAGCGTCGCGACATTTCATTTTCGCTTCGCCATTCAATCTTGATCCAACGCGCTTCAGCTGTTGCGGCCACCGCCGGCGACGACGAACGGGGGTGGACCGAAGCCTTCCATGATCACCTTGGCGGCCATTTCGATCACGCGCTCCTCGGCAAGTTCGGCAAGCGCAAGGGCGACGTCGCCCTCCGGCCAGCCGGCCTCGACTGCCTCGTCCGACAGAGCCTGAAAAGCGCCGGCGAGAGCCTGCCGGCAAGTTAGATTCTGGTTCATATCCGCCATGCGCTCGCACCAGGCTATCTTCAAGAGGGAGAATGCTAGTCTACACCTGTTCGCAAAAATGCGAAGCGGTAGAAGGTTCTTTTCAGTTCAAAATCAGGCAATTCAGCGTACATTTCGGTATAGTGTTAGAAAATGAACGATTAATCATCCATCTATTTGACGAACCATCCAAAAGACCGAGAAGAGTTGCTTATCAACGCCCCCTTTTAACGGGCAATTTCATCGCATCATTACTTCAAATGGTCAAAGCCGAAGCCGATGCACCGACCATTTTTCCGCCACAACAGCGCGGTTCCGAATTTCGCCCGTTTCAGCATCTGCACGGCAGCCTGTCAATCAGCTTCGGGAGTATTGCCGGCGCGAGCATGACCATCGATCGCATCGTGATGAAGAGGAGCTTAAAGGATGCGGGCCGATCGGCATCGGAAGATGGCGCTGAAGCGCCGCAAATGATCGACCGCAGCATCAACGGTTGCCGGCTTTAATCACCTTAATACCATAACTGCACCACACTGCAGTCAAACTCCCCCGTACCATTGGCTCCGGCGCGCTCACTTTTTTCAGGAGGTAAAATGTCTGTCGAACTGGACGCTACTAGCTATGTTCACGCCAAGCCAGCGACCGCTCATTCCTATATCTTGCCCACCGTCGTCGATGTTCTTGAAAACAGTTTTAACGAGGCGAACGAAACGGCGGTCTTCGACCTTGGTTGCGGCACCGGCGGCGCGGCCTCCCTGCTTGCGGCGAAGGGCTACGATGTCGTCGGCGTCGATCCGTCAGAAGACGGCATCGCGAAAGCGAAAACGGTGCATCCCGATCTACCGCTGGAAATCGGTTCCGGCTACGAAGATCTTTCCAGCCGATATGGGACCTTCGATGCGGTGATCAGCCTGGAGGTCGTGGAGCATGTTTACGACCCCAAGGCTTTTACTGCGACCATGTACGATCTGGTGAAACCCGGGGGGATCGCGGTCGTATCGACGCCTTTTCACGGTTACTGGAAGAATCTGGCTTTGGCGGTAAGCGGGAAAATGGATGACCACTTCATGCCTCTCAAGGACCACGGCCATATTAAATTCTGGTCCCCTGAGACACTCAGTACGCTGCTGCTCGACACAGGCTTCGAAGACGTCGACTTCGAATATGTCGGCAGAATTCCGCTCCTGGCAAAATCGATGATTGCAATCGCGCAGAAACCGCACTGACGAGCCGTTCTCTACCACGGCCACGCACGCGCGGCACTCACCGTTAGCGTAAAGTTCTGACTGGGATTTCAAGGGGATAAATGGTCGGGGCGACTGGACTCGAACCAGCGACCCCTTGACCCCCAGTCAAGTGCGCTACCGGGCTGCGCTACGCCCCGACCTGCCGAAACGGCTTGCTTCGTTTAGTTTTTCGGCGCGTGCAATGCAAGCAGAAAAAACCTGCTTCCGACAAAAAGCAAGCAGTTCGCCCGTAACGGTCAAATCGCGGCGAGCTTCAGCCGACCTTCGGCGGTCTGGCGGGGTTGCCATGATCGGTAGTTGGCAATCGAAAAATGCGGTGTTTCGAAAGGCGTGGCGTGGGTTTCGGTGATGACGGTGACGTCGGCGCCAGCGGCTTCGCCAGCGAGGATCCCGGCGACCGCGTCTTCGAAGACCAGGCATCTGGTGGGATCGACCCCGAGGCGGCTTGCACCGAGCAGATAACCTTCGGGGCTGGGCTTGCCGGCCCGGACCTCCTGACCGCTGACCATCACCTTCGGCGTCGGAATGCCCGCTGCTGCCATGCGGCGCCTGGCGAGTTCGATCGGCGCCGAGGTGACGATCGCCCATCTGCCATCGGGAATGGCGTCAAGGAAGCGGACGGCATCGGGGATTTCGACGATGCCGGAAACGTCTTCCATCTCCTCGGCCAGCAGCAGATCCGCCTCGTGAGCCGGATCGACGCCCGGCAAGCCGAGGCCGCGGATCACGTCGGAGGCACGGATGCCGTGAATCGTCTTCAGGAAAACCTCGGGCTCGAAACCATAACGTCTCGCCCATTCGCTCCAGACGCGTTCGACGACGGCAATGGAGTTCAGCAGCGTTCCATCCATATCGAAGAGGAAGGCATCATAGGATCTGTCGAGGACGTCATGGCGATCGGGCACGGTTGTTTCCTTGCGAGGACGAGGCAATCGGCAGCCTCTCCGGCAGCCGACTAACCGAGAGCGGCCACCGCGTCAACGTCAGTCGTTGGCGTCCGGATGCGTGACGGCGCGAACATCGGCCAGACCGCGGACGGCGTCGCGGTTGCCGGTCGCGGCGGCGGCTTCGAAGATACGCGTCGAGTCGCCGTACATCTTCAGATTGAGGTAGCAGTAGCCGCGCAGAACCATCAGGTCGATGCGCTCCTGCTGCAGCTGGGCGCGCTGATCGAGATAGATGAGGGTTTCGCGATAACGTCCCGCGTCGAAGGCCGACAACGCACGATCGGCGAGGATTGCCACCTGCAGTTCGGCGGCGCGCTGGCGGGTCTGTGGCGCCTTGGTTGCCGCAACGGCGGCATTGTTGGAAAGGCCAGCGCGCAGATAGGCGAGGCTCTGACCATAGGCTGCGTCCTCGCGGATCTTGCGGACCGGGCTCTGCAATGCCGTCTCGAAGGCTGAGATCGCCTCCATCGGCCGGTTGATATCCATCAGGCACCACCCCCGCGACAGCGCCTCGCCTGGCCCGAGCTGTCCGGCGTCGATGGTCGTCGAGCAACCCCATGCCCGGCGCGAACCACGCTCGACAGTCACCGTCTGCATCGCCGGCCTTAAGGCGCGGACTACGACCTCCGGTTCTGGCGGCCGCACAGCGCGCGGCTCGGTCGTAAGCGGCTCCGTGGCAGCCGCCCGACGCTGCTGCGGCACTACCGGCTGGGCCGGCTGCTGCGGGGCAAGCGGCGGCCTAGAAGCCTGCGTGTCGGCATTCGACGCCGGCAAGGAGGTGTCCCTGAGATTGGCTATCCGCGCCGACCGGCCGGCCCAGGCGCGCTGGAGGTCGAGTACGCCGTTTCGGTCGTTCAGCTGTTCGCGGGTGACGGCAAGGCCGTAGGCGGATGGTTCGTCGTCCGATTTCCAGGCAAGCGCGGTTTCGAACCAGCGCACGGCGGTCTGGAACTGGTTGAGGGAGCGGGCATACCAGCCGAACTGCTGCGCTGTCGGCACATATTTCCGAGCGATGATCTCGGCGGCGATCCGATGAAGCACGTCCTCGGTCAGATCGGCCGGCGGCTGCAACGCCATCAGATTGGCGGTGGCGGCAAGATAGGTCGCCGTCGCCTCATCGGAATCGGCGCGCCAGCGGAACATGACGTCCTCGGCTTCCTGAGGCGCCTTGCGGGCGATCAGCGCCAGCGCCAGCCCCTGCGAGGCGGCCGCCGTATCCTCGTTGGTCCGGGCGGCGCGAAACCACTTCTCTGCATCGGCAGGGTTGTTGCGGCGAAGCTGGTACCAGCCGAGCAGCAAAGCATCGGAGGCAAGCCCCTGGCTCTCGGCGAGCTTTTCGAGGCGAGCAATATAAGCCGGCGCTATGGCGAGCTTCGGGTCGCCATTGCCCTCGGCGACGAAGCGCCGGGCAAGATTGTCGCGGACCGCATCGAATTCCCTGCCGCCGTCGACAACGGGCTTTTCCAGCGCAAGCAGTGCCTGCATCGGCTGGTAGTCGAGCAGCGCCGAGGCTTTTTCGACCGTCGCCTGCCGCTCGGCGGCATTGGTGCAGTTCTTCAGGATGTAAGTGTAGGCATCCTGCCCGCGTTGCGTCCTCTCCGTCCGGATAAAGGCTTCTGCGACGCGCCAGAGCACATCGATCTCGCTGCAGGTAAGCAGGCTCGGCGTCGCAGCCGCGATGTCGACCACCGTTGCATATTGCTTGAGATCCGACGCGTTGATCAGGCGGGAGCGGGCTTCGGCAACACCAAGCCGGTCGATGAGATCGGGCGGCGGCTGCCATCCGGCATCGGCGGCCTGACGGTCGGCGATCGCTTTGCGCAGTTCCGCGTAGCGGCCATCGGAATAAAGTTTCCACATGGCCTCGAGCTGCTTGTCGCCGTTTTGCGGCACGGCGAGTGGATCGGCCGGCGGAACCCAGTCCGGATAAAGCGCCTGCAGCCGAGAGATTTCAGCCTGCAGGCGCACCTTGTCGCCGCGGCTAGCGAAATAGCGCAGCGCGCTTTCATCGACGGCAGGAGGTGGGGCGGCGGCCTGTTGAGGCGCCGGCGGTTCGGAAACGACCGCCGGTGGGACCGCGGCCGGCTCTGCAGCTGTCTGAGGCGCGCCAGGCTGCGGCGCTGCAGGCTGCTCCGCGGCGGCATTCGGCGCGCGCGCGTCCGGTGCGGATTGCGGCGCAGACGTAATCGCTTCGATCTTGTCGGCGACTGTCTCGGCGTTGAATTCGGAATTGCCCGCGGGAGCATCACCAGGCTTGATGCCGCCCATCATCATCAACTCCGGCTTAGCTGCGGAGCCAAGGCCGAACTTTTCCTGCAGGGCGCCACGATCCTTCAGCCCGGTGATGAGGGTCGCCACCACGACTGCCGCTGAAATCGCCACGAGAGAAGATTTCACAGACACTCCGGATGCTTCTCCCCGATATAGGCCAGCCCCAGCAGCTGAAGCGTGGACGGATAATAGAGTGCCGGCGCAAATTGCAGCGCCGAGACCGGCAGCTTGGTCCCGTCGACTACACAGGCCACAACATCGTTAACAATCCTATAACCAGGATCCGGCAACGGCGTCTTCGGCCGGCCGGTGGTCAGATCGATGGTGGCGGGAATGCCGTCCTGGGACATCCCCTTTCGCAGGCGGTTCAACAGCGTCTTGTCCGTGATGCCCCCGCGAGCGAGGTAGAGTGGAATGCGCAGGGCATTATAGGCAAATTCGGCGTCGAAACCCTCTGCCGGCCGCGGCGCGCCGCTGAGGCTGACCCACTCGGCAGGGAGCTTGCGCGGACCGAATTGCATCGTCTTCAGCAGCGCCACGCCATCGTCCGACAGCTCTTTCCAGGCATCGGAGGGAGCTAGCGCCGCCATGACAGGCATCGCCTCGTAAATCCAGTAGGAAGGATTGACGACAGGGCCGTCATCACGGTCGGCGGCGCCAAAACCCTCGCTACCCGGCATCAGCAGCGTCCGGCCCGCCGAGCGCACGACGGTCTCGGCAAGCAGCGCCTGCGCTATACGGGAGGCGGCGAGGATGTAGTCGTTGCGCTTCCATGCGGTGCCGGCAAGCGCCAGGGCATAGGCGATCAGAATGTCGCCATCCGTGGCATTATTGGTGTCGGTCACGTGCGGTTTGACGTTCGGATCCCATTTCCAGACGGCCAGGCCGTCGTCGCGCAATAGTAGTTCGGTGCGCGTAAAATACCAGATCTGCTCGAAATCCGCCGGGCTTGCCGAGAGATAAGCGAGCAGCATGCCATAGCCCTGCCCTTCGCTGTGGCTGATATTGCCATTGCCGTTATCGATGATGCGGCCGCTCGCATCGAGAAACTTTGCCTTGTAGGCGGCCCACGCATCGGCGTTGATCATCGCCTGCTGTGCGATGGCGGACGGGCTCGCGGGGGCGAACGCAGCCGTCGCCGCAAGCAGGAACACGCGCCACCACCTCATTTCGACCGACCCAGCGTTTTGAGCATCCGCGAGGTCGCGACGCCGATCAGCAGCAGGAAGACGACAAGCAGCGAGGCATATGAAAGGATATTCGTCGACAACCAGTTGGCGGCGATCAAGCGGTAGTTGGCGATCGACCAGGGAGTAGACGGGACGAATTCAAAACGAGTGACAGGCACCGTATCGATCTTGCCGGTCTTGCTCGAATAGGTGGTGATATGGCCGGATATTTGCGGCCAGTTCAGCTGACCGGTCAGCACCTCGAGCCCTTCACGCAGGTCCTTGGCCGAAGGCGCCGCCACCACGGTCCACGAGCCATCTCCCAATGGGCTGGAGCCTTGCGCAACCATGAGTGTGTCGACGTTTGACGGGGTGAAGACCTTCTCGGCGCCGGGGATGAATTGCAGCGAACTGCGGGTAATATCGAAATTACGCCCCAGCCATTCACGCAAGGCGGTGATGCGGCTGCGCAAGATACCGCCGCTCACCTTGGAATTCCACTCCTCGAAGGCCGTACCGGTATCGACGACACCGGGCTGGGTGTCGGCCACGGGACGCCAGGAGGCTTGGCTCGCGGTGGAGACATTGGCCTGCGTCAGCGCCGTTGCCGGCATCTGCGAAATCGAGCCGATGAAGATGGCGTCGCGATCCCCGATCGTGTTCGGCGAAGCGACGGTTTCGACGGCGACCGGGTGACCGGCCATCACCGCCATCTGGCCGAGCAGCGTGGCGGCGGCCGAAAGCGTATCGGCATCGACGCGATCGATGAACAGCGGCGTCGGTTCCGTCGTCCGGCCATAGGGATAGGCCGTGCCGGACATCGCGGCCAGGTTCGGACGCTGCCCGACACGTGCAAAATCCGGAATGTGCACCTCGGAGGTATCGAATAGGGCAAAACGAGGATTGGCACCGGCGGTCGCACCGGGAGCGCAAGCGGCATCGTCCTTCGTCATCAGGATCGTCTCGATCGCGACCGTATTGAGACCGGGTTTGAAATGGCGCATCGTCACGCGGATCGGCAGATGGCGGAGAATGCCGCCGGTGGTCGAGGTCAGCGGCACGGTGGAGGCGATGTTATCGTTGACATAGATATCGATGTGGCTGCCGGGCAGCACATTGTCGGTATAGGCGGCATCGAGCAGCACCTTCGCCTCGCCATAGGCATTGGCATAGAAATCAGCCGGCACTGCGATATTGAAACTGGTGCGGAACCGCCGGCCAGAAAATTCCGTGGTCTTCACGCCCAGTTGCGAGAGGGCGATACGGGTGTCGGAAAAGACCAGCGGTGCATTCGGAGCGCTCCAGCGCTCGGTGGTCAGCGCGTCGCGGCGGACGTCCGCCGACCTGTCCGTCGGCGAAACGATCGTGTCGATCGCCGAGGAGACTGCCTGCCAGGACGGGCCGCTGATCAGAAGCACCGGCGAGCCGCCGCGCGGATCGGTCACAAAAGCTGCGAGCGGCGCAGTTTCGGCGCCGGCCGGCAGGCCGGGAAAGAGCGGCCGCAGCTCCGCGGCGGTCCCGACGAGCACCCCGAGCTTGCCAGGACCGGCGGCCGGAAGCGAAGTGGTGCTGAAGGCAAATACCTGGTTCGGCATGCTGCTCAGCACCGACAGACCCTGTGCCAGCCGTAACAGCGGCATGGTCGTCCCCGGCTGCTCCAGCGCCGGCACGACGATGTCAAACTCCGTCCTGCCGGCACCGTCGACGCCGATGGCGCGGATCGCGTCGGCGCTCGAGAGCTCCGCGGCATTGCCGCCGGCAAAGCTCAGATAGGTTCCGGCCGGATCGATATTCGACCATAATTCATAGGTGGACTGGATGCTGCAATCGGTGCGATGGCGTTGCTCTGCCTGGAAGGTCACCAGGTTGGCGCCCGGCTGCAGCAGGCCGGAGGGAACTTCGAAGGTGACGGCGGAGGTGCCGTCCGCCGAGCTGATCCGCTGCTGGCCGATCGGGCGATTATTGAGATAGACGGTCAGCGCCGAGGCTTCAGGCGCGACAACGATCGAATTCTGGTAGGCGAAGGTGAAACTTGCCTTGGCGGCTGCCTGCTCGGGCGTCAGGTAAACAGACCATGACCGGCGGTCATATTCGCCGCCGAGGCTGAATTTCGAAAAGGGCACAAGATAACGTCGGACATCGCTTGAGCGCGGCTGCGAAGCGGCGTTTGCCGCCGCGCCAGACCGAGGTGCCGGCGCCGCGGCCTGCGGCTGGACGGTGATCGGCGCAGGAACGGGCGCACGCGCTGACGGCCCCGCCGGTGCGGGCGTTACCGAGATGGCGGGCGTGACAGGAACCGGCGCGGTCGCTGCGGGCGGAGCGGGCGGCGTCAGCCTCGGGGCCGTGGACGCACCGGGCGGCCGCTCGCCGGACATATCGAAGGGCGCCGTCAGCGCCTGGGCGACAGCGGTAGCATGCAAAAGGAGAAGCGAGGCGGCGACGATCTTTCTCATCCGGCATTGACCTTTGCCGCCTGCTGCTGCGCCTCCCGTTCCGGCCGCATGCTGCGGAAGAGGTAAACAAGGCCGCGGCTGGTCTGATAGAGCGACATGCCGAGGAACCAGATGGTGCCGCGGATCAGGCCGGGATTGCGGCGCCGCGATTCCTGGAACTGTGTCCACTGATCGGAATTGGCAAACATCAGATCGGCAATCAGGCGATGGTCGAGCGCACTTTTCGGTACATACTGGCAGCCGACATTGCTGATATCGCCTGATGGCTCGATGTTGCGGACGATGAGCGGCAGGGTTTCCAGTTCCGCGCCGCTATAGGGTCGGAAGCGCATCTCGCCGGCGGCGCCGACCATCAGCTCATCGAGATGCTTGTTGAAGATATGCAGCCTTGCACCGTGGACGGAGACATCCTCGATCGAGGCCGCATACCACTTGCCGTTGGCGTAGAACTCGCAGCGCCGGTTGACGCGGACGCGGCGCGACAAGGCGCGCTCGCCACGTTCCGACACGACACCGAGCGCGCAGCCGGCCATGATCAGATTGATAATGTTCCACGCGCCGACGACAAGCGTGACGTCGGCCTTATAGGGCTCGGCATAGATCCTGTAGAAGGTGATGACGAGCGCGATGATCTGCACCGCAAAGATCACGAAGAACGGCCGACTAATCTCCGAGAGGCGGCTGACGGCAATCGATTCGTCCTTGGCGGTGACCTTGAAGCTCGGTTTTCTCGGGTTGAGCATGACCGAGACGACGGCCGGCAGCAGATGCACGGTCTGAACATATTCGTAGAGCTCGGAAATCCACGGCCAGCGGAACGACCCGTAAAGGTAATTCTGCATCATCAGATTCACAAGCATATAGGCTAGCGTATAGGCGAGGAACTCGCCGCCGGAGGCCGTGAAGATTTCCAGATCGAAGAACAGGTAGAAGAGCGGCGCGAACAGGAAGATCGTGCGCGGGAACGGGAAGAGCCAGAAAAGCGTGGATGACATGTAGCACAGGCGTTGCGGGATCGACAGACCGCGCTTCAAAAGCGGAAACCGGAAGCGCAGGATCTGCATCATTCCCTGCGCCCAGCGGCTGCGTTGGCCGATGAAGCTTGCGAAGGTAGCGGGCTGCAGGCCGGCGATCAAAGGCTTGTCGACATAGATGCTGTTCCAGCCGCTGCCGTGCAGCGCCAGCGCCGTCTCACAATCCTCGGTAATGCTGATACCGGAAAAGCCGTTCTGGGATTCCAATGCCCTGCGGCTCAGCACCGCGGCCGAGCCGCAAAAGAAGGCCGCGTTCCATTTATCGAGGCCACGCTGAATGATGCCGTAGAACATCTCGTTCTCGCTCGGCATCTTGTCGAAAGTGCGCAGGTTGCGCTCCAGCGGATCGGGATTGATGAAGAAATGCGGGGTCTGGACGAGAAAGAGCTTCGGATCGTCTTCGAAGTAGCCGACGGTCTCGAGCAGGAAGTCGCGGGCCGGAGCGTGGTCCGCGTCGAAGACGGCGATGAGTTCGCCGGTCGAATGTTTCATGCCGTTGTTGAGATTGCCGGCCTTTGCATGCTCGTTGCGGTCGCGTGTGAGATAAGTGACGTCGAGGTCGTGGCAGAGCTGCTTCAGCTCGACGTGGCGAGCCGCGGCCGCCTGGGCCTCCAGCAACTTGCCGGAATTGCGCTTCTGCAGGGTGCCGCCATCGTCCAGCAGCCAGACATGCAGCTTGTCGGCCGGATAGTCCATGGCCTTGGCGGCAGCCAGCGTGTTCCCCAGCAGGCCGGCATCCTCATTGTAGGATGGCACGAAGACGTCGACGTGAGGTAATCGCCCGGGATTGGCGGCGCGCGACGGGCGCGACGGAAGCGGTGTGGCGACGATGAAAAGGCTGAGCGCAAGCATCGCGACGCTGTACATTTCGGCAAGGTAGAGCAGCAGGCCGGGAATGAAATTCTCGGGCTGGTTCAGAGGCGGCAGCGTGTTGGTGGTGCGCCAATAGACGTAGCGCAGCACGATCGACGTGCCGAAGGCCAGCGCCACCAACCGCCACGTCCCCTCGCCCCTCAGAATCTTGATCAGCGCCATCACCGTGACGACCGTGATGCTGGTGATGAGCTGGGTCTGCAGATTAACCGGCAGGGTGATCAGCACGATCATGCAGAGCGTAACCACGGCCCATATGAAGACACTGCGGGCTTTGCGCATCTACGTTCCTTCGAAATTGCTCCACCGGGGCACGGTCAGGCACCCCGGCACGCTCGTTATCTCCGGCAGACGGCCGTCATGGCCGCGTCGCCCATGCAGTCCGGCGAGGGTACGGTGGCGCCGATCGCTCTTGCCGATTGTTCCAGCGGGGCGGCGGCCGCGTCCGGCGCTGCACTCGTCTGTGGCGCCTCGCTCGGCAGCGGCACGCGCGGACCGATGGGCGCGGGCAAGGGTGCGGCGCCTTGAGCCGGTTGCGGGCTCGGGGCGCTGCGAACAGGTGCCTTCCGAGGCAGACGGACTGCGGCGGGCGCCGGCTCATAACCGATCGGCATCGGGCTCGGGCGATATCCGCCCTCATCGGGATAGATCGGTTCACCGGTACGCCCGAGCGCCGCGTCGGCAGGCGGCGGGTTACCGTACGGATTCCAGGTCAGGCCGTCGAAGGTGCCGGTGATGGTATAGCCGTAGACGATGCCGAGCAGCTGGCGCTCGGTTGCGCGGGCATCGCACAGGCGCAGGCGCAGCTGGATCATGCCGAAATTGCGTGCCTGGGTATTGGCGGCCGCGCTCGAGCGGATCTGCTGCCAGGCATAGATGCAGGTGTCCCCGGCGCGGCTGCGGCCGGAGGCATAGCC
This sequence comes from Rhizobium aethiopicum, assembly GCF_900094625.1. GTDB lineage: Bacteria > Pseudomonadota > Alphaproteobacteria > Rhizobiales > Rhizobiaceae > Rhizobium > Rhizobium aethiopicum. Next base: position 132,534 of record NZ_FMAJ01000009.1, read on the forward strand.
GAAGGGACCATAGGCGTTCTGCAAGAAAGTCGCCGATGTCGCCATCGGCACGCCCGGGGCCGAACGGGCGACCTCGCGAGCAATGCCGCTCTCGTTGATCATGCTGAATTTGGCATTGCCCATCCCGGGATTGGCTCCCGAAGCGCCAAGGAACTGGGCCTTCAGAAAATTCTGGCCGGGAACGGACGATGAGGTAAACAGCGAGATCGTCTGTTCGACGCCATTGCCGCGCTTGCGCTCGACGACGCTGATAATCGACGGGCCGCCCGGCGGCGGCAGGACCAGCGCCTTCTCAGGCGCCACCATCTCCGGCCCTGAAGGCTGTCGCACACCGCCTGTCGACGTGCAGCCGGACATTACGCCCGCCACGGCCACCAGCGATATCGTCTTCCCCAGGCGCATGTCTCGAGCCGCCGTAATCGTCTTTCCAGATATCCATTCGCAGACCGAACGCGACGGACCTTCGAATCAACGGCCGTCCGGCCGTTCACCTGACATAAATCGCCGACATGGTTAACGAAGAGTAAAGAGCCCGACCCTGACGCCATCGGACGACTCGCCAAACCTGATTCGGACGGCTCAACCGTATGGTGCATAAATCAGTTTAGCAACAAACAATTGGCACCCCGACTCGCCACGAGGGCGAGAGGGTGGCGGAACTATGCCGTAAGGCCGGCGTTGCCTTGATGTCCAAGTTCAAAAAGGAGAACATCCTCATGCGCAAGATCGTGCTGGCCACGGCCGCCATGCTGACCATTTGCTCGACCGCCTTCGCACAGAGCACCGTCGTCGTCACCGACCCCGCACCAACCGGCTCCGTCGTCCTGCCCGGCGAGGTGCGGACCTATGTGATGGAGCAAAACACGCCATCCATCGTCTATGACGGCGAGATCACGGTCGGCGCAACGCTGCCGGATACGGTTGAAGTCCATACCGTGCCCAATGTCGACGGCTATGGCTACACCGTCATCAACGAGCGGCGCGTGATCGTCGAGCCGAAGACGCACCGCGTGATCCAGGTTCTCGAATAGGGGTTTGGGGGCTGGAGACGCGCATTGCGACTTCACGTCCCCTCTTCTCCCGCTCTCACAGGCACGTTCAGGAGTTCGCGGATCTTATGGGCGAGTTGCTCCAGGCTGAAAGGCTTGGCGAGCAGCGAAACGCCGTGATCAAGCACACCATTGTGGACGATGGCGTTTCGAGTGTAGCCCGTCGTGTAAAGGATCCGGATCGCCGGCCATTTTTCTTGAACGGCATCGGCAAGCTGACGTCCGCTCATCTGCGGCATAACGATATCGGTGAAGATCAGGTCGACGTCGCGATTCCCCTCCAGAAGCAGAAGCGCTTCCACGCCGCTTGCCGCTTGCAACACGGTGTAACCGAGTTCGTGCAGGCTTTCGGCGGTCATGGTGCGGACGTGCTCATCGTCCTCCACCACCAGGATAGTGTCGTTGACGCTTCCCTGGGGAATCGGTTGGGCGCCCGCGGCGGCAAGCCGAGCATCCGCCTTGCCGACATGCCGCGGCAGATAGATTTTCAGCGTCGTTCCCCGGTCGATCTCTGAATAGATCTTGATGTGGCCGCCGCTCTGCTTGATGTAGCCGTAGACTTGGCTCAATCCCAGACCGGTCCCCTTGCCGGGTCCTTTGGTGGTGTAAAACGGGTCGAAGGCGCGGTCGATTACATCGGGCGACATGCCGGTGCCAGTGTCGGTAATGCTGATCATCACATACTGGCCAGCCTCGACCTCCGAATGCATACGCGAATATCGCTCGTCAAGTTCGGTGTTGGCGGTCTCGATCGTCAGATGGCCACCGCCGGGCATGGCGTCGCGCGCATTGACGGCAAGATTCAGCATGGCGTTTTCGAGTTGGCTCAGATCCGCGAAAGTCGGCCAGAGGCCGCCAGCAAGCACCGTCTCGATCCGGATATGTTCGCCGAGCGTGCGCCGCAGCAACTCCGACATGCCGCCGACCAGCTTATTGACGTCGATGACCTCCGGGGCCAGTGGCTGCTGGCGCGAGAAGGCGAGAAGACGCGCGGTCAATACAGCGGCCCGCTGAGCTCCGTCTCTGGCATTCTGGAGGGAGTTCAGCAGGCGCGGATCTTCGTGCCCGGTCATCCGCCGCTGAGCGAGATCGAGGTTACCGATGATGATCGCCAGCATGTTGTTGAAATCGTGGGCGACGCCGCCGGTAAGCTGACCGATGGTCTCCATCTTCTGCAGCTGGCGCACCTGTGCCTGGGCGGCGGCGTTCTCGTCCATCTCATGCCGGAGTTCGGCCGTGCGCTGGGCCACCGTCTCTTCAAGGCGCGCGTTGAAGCTGTTGAGTTCGCTGCGCAGGCGGCTCTGCCTGCTGTGGGCGGCAACAATCAACTCCATTAGGCCAACGATGATCACTGCATTGATGAAAAAGGTCGCAAGACCAATCCATTGACTGGCGCTTACCGGCCAGAAAACATCGTGGGGCTCGACGAAAAACTGCTGGACGATGAAACCGGCGAGCATGGCCGCCACAAGGCCCGGTCCGGCACCGCCCATGAAACTTGCGAGCAGGATCGCCGGAAGGAAGCTCAGGAACGGAAAACCGGAGAGATAGTCGCTGGCGGCAAGCCTCAGCAAAAAGGTCAGACCAACAAAGGCAACGGCCAACGGATAAGTAAAGCCCGGCCTGTGACGCAGCCAATCCGTGGCACTCAGAAAATCCATCCCACACCCCTTATCGGCCGTCGCGGAGACGGCATCCAAGCTTTTGCACATCGAATTTCGCCGGGCAATATGCTGTTTCCAAAGCGCGGCACGATCTTTCGGATTCGCTTGCTGCGTCTTAAGCTTTTATGTTTACACATGTCGGCGTCGCAAAACTGCTGCACTGTTTTGCGCGACAGGCTTTACCACCGTTGCGGGTCGCGTCTTGACGCGCTTGGCAAGCGGTCCACATAAATCTTCGTGCCCGGCAAGGGGAATGGGTGGACGGGATCATGAAAGACATATTCATCGTCGAGGACGATGCGCTGATCGCCATGTTGCTCGAGGACATGCTCAGCGATCTCGGCTATCGGGTTTGCGCGAGCGCTCCCGATCTGGAACGAGCACTTGCAACCGCCAGGGACACGGAGTTCGATGCCGCGATCCTCGACGTCTCCCTCGCCGGCCGCAGCTCGCTGCCGGTCGCCAAGCTGCTCGATGAGCGCGGCAAACCCTATCTCTACGCAACGGGTTATGGCAGCGCACCGGAAGGCAGCAGCCCCAGCGCGCTGCCTGTGCTGCGAAAGCCGTTCCAGCTCAGCGAGCTCGAACAGGCGATGAAGCAGCTTACGGAAACCTGAACATTCAGCGCACCTGATCGAGCAAACGCTTGCATTCCAGGAGGTCGTAAAGGGCCTCCTGAAGCAGCGCCCTGTCTTCCTTGCCGACGCTCGATTTGCCGATCGAGACTTCCGGCTGCTCGTCATCGCCGGCGACGAAATTGAAGAACCGGCGGGTAATCGGCGGCTTGGCGCGGCCGACAATCTGGTCCTCTTCGGCCATGCCGACACGCGGTTCCCCTGCGCCCATTTCCTGCGCGCCCGAGGCAAGCGCCTCGACGCTGGCAAGGTCGCCGTGGCCGACCGAGACGACGAACTTGTTGCCGTTGGTCTTTAGAAGCTTCTGCACGCCTTTGATCGTATAGCCGTGATCGTAGAGCAAATGTCGGATGCCCTTGAGGAGGTCGACGTCCTCCGGCCGGTAGTAACGACGTCCGCCGCCACGCTTCATCGGCTTTATCTGAGGGAAACGCGTTTCCCAGAAGCGCAGCACATGCTGCGGCAGATCAAGATCGTCTGCGACTTCGCTGATGGTGCGGAAGGCATCGGGGCTCTTGTCCAACGTCATACTGCTACGCAACCTCGCAGGCTCGATCCAACGGCGACTCATCATATTTCAAAGGTTTGGCGCCGACAATTCAAGTCATGTATCGACGTTGCGCACAGGGGATGGACCAGTGCGAGAAAAAAAGCCGTTCCGAGAAGAGGAAGTCCGATATCAGGGAGCCGGATTCTGCGGCTTCAGCTTGACCTTGCGGGAGACATGCGCCTTGAGGATGCGCGTCTTCAGCACGTTCGAAGCCTTAAAGGTCATCACCCGTCGGGGAGAGATCGGAACCTCCTCGCCGGTCTTCGGGTTGCGGCCGATCCGCTCGTTCTTATCTCGAACCTGAAAAGTGGCGAAGGAGGAAAGTTTGACGGTTTCGCCACGCACGATGGCGTTGCAGATTTCGTCGATGACGGTTTCCACAAGTTCGGCGGATTCGGTCCGGGAAAGGCCAACCTTTCGGAAAACGGATTCCGCCAGGTCTGCTCGCGTCACTGTTTTTCCGGTCATGGTTTCCCCGCCCATTACAAAATATTTTTTGAAAGCGAACGAAGAGTATTTGTCTTGCGCCTCACGGTCAAGCTCTTGTTCGCCGCCAGTTTTTTAGGATTCGTGCTTACCAGCGCAGGAGAACGGCGCCCCAGGTGAAGCCGCCGCCCATCGCTTCGAGCATCACGAGGTCGCCCTTCTTGATGCGGCCGTCGCCGGCGGCGGCCGCAAGCGCGAGCGGGATCGAGGCGGCCGAGGTATTGCCGTGCAGATCGACGGTGACGACGACCTTGTCCGCATCAATGTTCAGCTTCTTCGCCGAACCGTCGATGATTCGGCGATTTGCCTGGTGCGGCACAAGCCAGTCGAGATCGTCGGCCGTGGTACCGGTCGAATCGAAGGCCGCCTGGATCACATCGGTGATCATGCCGACCGCGTATTTGAAGACTTCGCGGCCCTCCATGCGCAGCTTGCCGACGGTTCCCGTGCTCGACGGCCCGCCATCGACATAGAGCTTGTCCTTGTGCGAGCCGTCGGAGCGCAGATGCGCGGTCAGCACGCCGCGATCGGCAGATGTCCCCTCGCCTTCGGCAGCTTCGAGCACGATTGCGCCGGCACCGTCGCCGAAAAGCACGCAAGTGGTGCGGTCGTTCCAGTCGAGGATGCGCGAAAAAGTCTCCGCGCCGATGACGAGAACACGCTTCGCCAAACCGCCGCGGATATAGGCATCGGCGGTTGTGACCGCATAGACGAAACCGGTGCAGACGGCCTGGACGTCGAAGGCAAAGCCGTGGCTCATGCCGAGACGGCTCTGGATGTTGACCGAGGTTGCCGGAAAGGTGTTGTCAGGGGTCGAGGTGGCGCAGATGATAAGATCGATATCGGCGGGCGTCAGGCCGCCATTGGCAAGGGCCGCGCGCGCGGCGGCCTCGCCGAGCGAGGCGGTCGTCTCGTCATCGCCGGCAACATAACGCTGACGAATGCCGGTGCGCTGGACGATCCATTCGTCGGATGTGTCGACGATGGCCTCCATGTCACTATTGGTCATCACGCGCTTCGGAAGTGCGGCTCCGAACCCGCGAACCACTGAACGGATCATATTCGATTGAACCCCATCACTCATGCAGCTTCCGGGCCCATCGGGGGCAAGCGCTTGGCATGATATTTCTTAAGATCGTTTTCTATTTTCTGATTGAGGCCGTTCTTAGCCATGTCGTAGCCGACTTCGATAGCCGCAGCGATACCTTCGGCATTGGCCCCGCCGTGGCTCTTGATGACGATACCGTTCAGACCGAGAAACACGCCGCCGTTGACCTTGCTCGGGTCGAGCTTCTCACGCAGCATGTCGAAAGCGCTTTTGGCGAAAAGATAGCCGATACGGGCGAGCAGGGTGCGAGACATGGCGGCGCGCAGATATTCGGCAATCTGCTTGGCAGTGCCTTCGGCGGTCTTCAACGCGATATTGCCGGAAAACCCTTCGGTGACGACGACGTCGACCGTACCCTTGCCGAGATCGTTACCCTCGACGAAGCCGGAATATTCGAGCGAATCGATGTTCGCCTCGCGAAGCAGCCGGCCGGCTTCCTTGACCTCTTCCTGGCCCTTCACCTCTTCTACTCCGACGTTCAGCAGACCGATCGTCGGACGTTCGATCTCGAAAAGTGCGCGCGCCATGGCGCCGCCCATCAGGGCGAAATCCATCAATTGCTGCGCATCGGCGCCGATCGTCGCACCGACATCGAGCACGATGCTCTCGCCCTTCAGCGTCGGCCAGATCGCCGCGATCGCCGGGCGCTCGATATTGGCCATCGTGCGAAGACAGAATTTCGCCATCGCCATCAGCGCACCGGTATTGCCGGCCGAGACCGCGACATCGGCATCGCCCGTCTTCACCGCCTCGATCGAGCGCCACATGGTGGAGACATAGCGGCCGCGGCGCAACGCCTGGCTCGGCTTTTCTTCCATGCTGACTGCAAGCTCACAGTCGTGAAAGACCGATTTTTCCTTAAGTTTCGGAAACTTGGCGAGAATAGGATCGCATTGTTCCTTAAGCCCGTAGAAAACGAAGGAAATATCGGGATGCCGATCCAACGCCTTGGCGGCGCCGGGGATGACAACCTGGGGACCAAAGTCGCCACCCATGAGGTCGAGAGATATTCTGATCACGCGTCCCTGATCCTTCTTTTCGCCGATGGCGAAATTTGGGCCAAAATACCGGTTTTGGCGTCGCATACAACTGAATTGTGTCAAACGCCAGAGAGGCTTCAATCCTTTTTCCAGTCCTTAAGGACCGCGAAAGCGGAAGGCTTTTTATCGTTCTCGCCGCTATCCTCGATATGACCTTCGAACTCGACGTCTTGCTTGCGCGGATAGGGGTCGATCGCAAGAGCGGCGAATTCCGCGACCACCGCGCCGGCGTCGATCGTATCGCCGACAAAGGGTTCAGGCAGATCAGGACCATCGGGGTCGAGCAGCATCTCGCCGGCGTCATTGCCGGGCTGACGGGCAAGCTTGGAGCCCTCAGGCACGAAGATCTGCTCGAAGCTTTCGTCGATCATGGCTTCGACCGGTTCCAGCGTCACGACGCAGGACTGGACGATCTTCGCCTGCACGCGACCTTTGACGCGCACGCCGTCGCGCTTCCAGCGGGCAATCTGCAGGTCGGCACTGAGACCGTCGACGGAGACGACGCTCCAGGTCTCGGCAAGCGCCTTCAACTCGCCGGAGTCGGCCTCGATATGGACCTCGACGGGGTTGGCGGAGATATGACCGACCTTGACGCGATAGGAGAATGGAACATCGTCCGGATCGTTTTTCATAGTTTCCTCCTTCAGGCGACCGGTGGGCAGGCGACCGGCGGCAGCGTTGCCGAGCCGCCGGCAATCATCTCTTCCGGAACGGCCGACAGATGAGCTTCCGCGGCCACCATCCAAGCGGCAAGGCCGGACATATCGGCCGGCGCCTGGCTTTCGGGGTAGATATTGCGCTGTAGGGCGAGAGCGAGCGCTTCGGGATCGCTGGTATCCATCGCCTTCGAGTAGGCTTCGAGCCGGCCGTAGAACATGCCGGCGAGCTTCTTCATGCGTTTCGGCACGCTGTTGTCGCCGATGCCGAGTTCGCGAATCGAATAGTCGATATCCTGGAAGAAGGCGTCGACGATCTCCTGGGCGATTTCCTGGCCGCTGACGGCTGAGGCGCGCGTGCGCCGAAAAAACAGAATCATGACGATCGACAGCATTTCGAAACGGCCCATGACCGTATCCGGTACATTGAGCCGCTCGTAAAGATCGGGCATGCGCGCGGCCGCTGTCAGCGCCGCATATTGCCTGTCGACGATCGCCTGATTGTTGTTTTTCTTGCGGAAGAGCCCGAAGATCATTGTTTTTTCCGGAAATGCCTCATTCTTCACGCCGGCTGGCGTCTGGCCTTGTTGCATGATTTCGAAAGCTGGTTTACCGAAGCAGGCGCGAATTGCAATGCCGGTCGTGGCCAGTTTCGGGACGACGCCTTCGAGGCGCCAGCGAAGCGAATTCGGGAAATTCGACCCGGAATGGCCACAATGGTTTTGCAGGAGGAAAGCGTGCAAGGCCCAAAATGGCTGCTATCGACACTCAAGGGAGTAGATGTCGTTGAAGAAACGGTATTTCAAGTCTGACATGAAATTCTTCAGCAGCGCGGCCATTGCCTTCATAATCGCCTCCACATCAGCTCTTTCAGGCTGCCAGACCAGCACCGTGCTAAACGGCGGCTATGTCGTGGATCAGCAGTCGCTCGATCTCGTTCCGGAAGGTTCGAGCCGCGAACAGGTCCTGCTTTCGCTCGGCACGCCGTCGACGACGGCGACGTTCGACGGCGAGGTCTTCTATTATATCTCGCAGCGGCGCACGCGCGCTGTCGCCTTCCAGAAGCTCAAGGTCGTCGACCAGACCGTTCTGGCCATCTATTTCGACAAGGAGGGCGTCGTCAGCCGGCGTGCCAACTATACGCTGCAGGACGGGAAGGTCTTCGATACGATCGGGCGCGTTACGCCGACCGGCGGCAAGGAACTCACCTTCCTTCAGCAGATGCTCTCCGGCGGCAGCGCAGCAAGTGCAGCCCGCAGCCTGTTCGGCGGCGGCGCCGGCGGAACGCCGCAGAATCCGAGCAGCCTGCGCTGATCGGACAAGCTTCGAACGAAAAAACCCGCCGGAGCGCTCCGGCGGGTTTTTTGATTCGCCAAGCGCCATTTTTATCCGGCGAGAACGGCAAGCAGCAGCAGCGCAACGATGTTGGTGATCTTGATTGCCGGATTGACGGCGGGGCCGGCGGTGTCCTTGTAGGGATCGCCGACGGTATCACCGGTGACGGAGGCCTTGTGCGCATCCGAGCCCTTCATGTGACGCACGCCGTCCTTGTCGACGAAACCGTCTTCGAAGCTCTTCTTGGCATTGTCCCAGGCGCCGCCGCCTGAAGTCATCGAGATGGCGACGAAGAGACCGTTAATGATGACGCCGAGCAGCGATGCGCCGAGGGCGGCAAAGGCCGAGGCCTTGGAGCCGGAGATCAGAAGCACGCCGAAATAGACGACGACGGGCGCCAACACCGGCAGCAGCGACGGCACGATCATCTCGCGGATCGCAGCCTTTGTCAGAAGATCAACGGCCTTGCCGTAATCCGGCTTCTCCGTTCCCTGCATGATGCCCGGCTTCAGCTTGAACTGCCGGCGCACCTCCTCGACGATCGAGCCGGCGGCGCGGCCGACCGCCGTCATGGCGATGCCGCCGAAAAGATAGGGAATCAGACCGCCGAAAAGCAGACCGGCGACGACATAGGGGTTCGACAGCTCAAACGAGATTTCGCCGATATTGGCAAAGTAGGGATATTGGTCGCCATGGGCCGCGAAATATCGCAGGTCGTTGGCGTAGGCGGCAAAGAGCACCAGGGCGCCGAGACCGGCGGAGCCGATCGCGTAACCTTTGGTGACCGCTTTTGTCGTGTTGCCGACGGCGTCGAGCGCGTCGGTCGACTTGCGCACTTCCGGCGGCAGATGCGACATTTCGGCGATGCCGCCGGCATTGTCGGTGACTGGGCCGAAGGCATCAAGCGCGACGATCATGCCGGCAAGGCCGAGCATGGCGGTGACCGCGATGCCGGTGCCGAAAAGGCCGCCGAGCTGATAGGTGGCGAGAATGCCGCCGACGATGACGATCGCCGGCAGCGCAGTCGATTCCAGCGAGACCGCCAGACCCTGGATGACATTGGTGCCGTGCCCGGTGACCGATGATTGCGCGATCGAAACGACCGGGCGTTTGCCGGTGCCGGTATAATATTCGGTGATGACGACGATCAGCGCGGTGACGACGAGGCCGACGAGACCGCAGATGAAGAGGTTCGTGCCGGTGACGTCGGCGCCGGCGACCATGCCGAGAGAGCCCCAGCCGACTGTCAGCGAGGTGGCGGCGCCGAGACCGACGATCGACAGCAGGCCGGTGACGATGAGGCCCTTGTAGAGCGCGCCCATGATCGAGCCGTTCGATCCGAGCTTGACGAAGAAGGTGCCGATGATCGAGGTGATGATGCAGGCGCCGCAGATCGCCAACGGATAGATCATCGCGGACTGGAGGATTGGCGCGCCGGCAAAGAAGATCGCGGCGAGAACCATGGTGGCGACGACGGAGACCGCATAGGTCTCGAAAAGATCGGCAGCCATGCCGGCACAGTCGCCGACATTGTCGCCGACGTTGTCGGCAATCGTTGCCGGATTGCGCGGATCGTCCTCGGGAATGCCGGCTTCCACCTTGCCGACGAGGTCGCCGCCAACATCGGCACCCTTGGTGAAGATGCCGCCGCCGAGACGGGCGAAGATCGAGATCAGCGAGGCGCCGAAGCCGAGCGCGACCAGCGCATCGATGACTTCGCGCGAGCCGCTCTCATGTCCGAGCCCGAAGGTCAATATCGTATAATAAATGGAGACGCCGAGCAGCGCGAGGCCAGCCACCAGCATGCCGGTGATCGCACCTGACTTGAAGGCAATGTCGAGGCCGGCGGAGAGGCTGGCGGAAGCCGCCTGGGCGGTGCGCACATTGGCGCGGACGGAGACGTGCATGCCGATGAAACCGGCAGCGCCTGAGAGCACAGCGCCGATCAGGAAGCCGATGGCGGCCGTGACGGAGAGAAGCAGCCAGGCAGCGATGAAAACAACAACGCCGACAATGGCAATGGTCTTGTACTGGCGGGTCAGATAGGCCTGAGCGCCCTCGCGGATATAACCCGCGATTTCCTGCATGCGGCTGTTGCCCTGATCGGCGGCAAGCACCGACCGGGTTGCCCAGGCGGCATAGACCACCGAGAGCAGACCGCATGCGATTACGCATAAAAGGATGGTCATTTCGCTCTTTCCTCCCATAGGCCGGAGCTCACTCCTTCTCCGGCAGATACGCCGCCGAATCGCCTTTCCTCTCCACAGAAATGCACAGCTAAGCGGTGCGGAGATTGCGTGGTCGATCACGTGGCGTCAAGACCGCAACGGGCGAAAACCAGTACGGTACGAAGAAAGACGTAGGGAGGTTGTCGGCGGCTAAGAAGTTATTTCTTCGCCTCGCCCCGGACCTGCTTTGCAATGCGGTCGAGTACTGCGTTGACGAGCTTCGGCTCGTCGTCATCGAAAAAGGCCTGGGCGATCTCGACATATTCGGTGACGATTACCGCCACCGGAACGTCCTTGCGATCGAGAAGTTCGAAGACGCCGGCGCGCAGAATGGCGCGCACGGTGCTATCGAGGCGCGACAGGGCCCAATCGTCCTGCAGCGCTGCGGCAATCAGCGGATCGAGACGGACCTGATCCCGCACGACGCCGGAGACGATGGAGCGGAACCAGCCGGCATCGGCCTTCAGATAGGTGGCGCCGTCGATTTCCTGACCAAGGCGGTGCGCCTCGTATTCGGCGACGATTTCCAGGACGCCGGTGCCACCGACATCCATCTGATAAAGCGCCTGAACGGCCGCCAGGCGGGCAGCGCCCCGCTGGTTCGCAGTCTTGACCGGCCGTTCCGTCTTGTCGTCGTTCATTCGTTATGCACCCAATTTCTGCTTCAGCTCGATCATCGTCAGAGCCGCACGAGCGGCAAATCCGCCCTTGTCCTTGTCCGAACGGCGCGCCCGCGCCCAGGCCTGTTCGTCATTCTCCACTGTCAGAATGCCGTTGCCGATGGCAAGGGACTCGCTGACCGCGAGATCCATCAAAGCGCGCGAGGATTCGTTCGATACGATATCGAAATGATAGGTCTCGCCCCGGATGACCATGCCGAGAGCGACATAGCCGTCATAATGCCTACCGCCATTGTCGTCCCCATCGAGCGCCATGGCAATCGCTGCCGGAATTTCCAGCGCGCCGGGAACGGTGACGACCTCATAGGTGGCACCGGCCTGATCGAGCGCAAAGGTTGCGCCCTCGAGCAGCGCGTCGGCCATGTCGTCGTAGAAGCGGGCTTCAACGATCAAAATATGGGGAGCGGTCTCTCTCGACATTGTTTACCTTCGGTTGGCGCGACGTTTTCCACTCGACAGCCCGCGGTCAAAACATGCCTTCATCAGAATGGCAAGCATTTTCGGCCAACGCTGCAATGCGAAAGAGGAAATATCGACAAAGGGATAGCCGCACCATCCGTGCCAAGCCGTCCAGCGCTTGGCGAGGCGCTTTTCCGCAAGCGCGGAAAATGGCAATTCGAAGGCCGTTTTCATGAAGAATTTTTAATGCGTTTTCAGTGGCTTAACCCATTGATTCGCGAATGCGGCGACGCCAATTCCTTGGTCGTGACGCAGACGATCCCCTGCAACGACAGCCGACCGTCAAAGCAGATGAAAGGATAATATCATGAACCGCATGGTCACAATCACCATCGCCGCAGCCCTCTCCTCCCTCGCCTTTGCCGGCGTCAGCCGGGCAGAGAGCATCGGCATGAACTCCGCCCATGGCATAGAGCAGACGCTCAGGACCTTCCAGGGCAATGATTTCAATGTCGAGCAGGTCCGCAACTGGCACAACCTTGATGACGAAACGACCGGTCCGCGCTCGGCCCCGGAACGCTCCGGCCAGGCCATTCGCGGCATCCAGGCCTCGATCGACTCCAACAGGTCGCTTACCCACCGACTGAACAATGAGGGCGTCGATGTCCGCAACATCGTCAACGCCGAACAGGCGGCTGACGGAAGCCTGACCTTCTACGTCCGCTGAGGCTTCCAGCCCATTACACGCAACAGAACGTCCGGCGCGCCCTACCCGAAGCGCGCGGCGCTCGAAGCATGGGCGGCGGTCTCCTCTCCGCCCATGCCGGGAATTTTCCAGGGTGATCGCGCGATCGCCATTGAATTTTCCGGCAAGATGATAGCTTCTCTTCCTGCAACAGGAGGACATCATGGCGGTGGAACCGAAAGCGGTCATCAATATCGCTGATCTCAAGCTCGATCGCTGGAAACAAGGCGAGTTCTACGAAGGCGCCGACGTCTCGTTCGGCACGCTGCTTGGCATGGCAGGCCTCGGCATCAGCTATAATGAGGTGCCATCCGGCAAATCGAGCTGCCCCTTCCACAATCACCACGTCGAAGACGAGCTTTTCTATGTGATATCAGGCACCGGCGAATACCGCTTCGGCGACGAGCGCCACGCGATCAAGCCGGGCGACGTGCTCGGCGCACCTGCCGGCGGGCCGGAAACAGCGCACCAGATCATCAATACCGGCACAGCAACCCTCGTTTATCTCGGCATTTCAACGATGGCGAAGACCGAGATCGTCGAATATCCCGACTCCGGAAAGTTCCTTGCCAAGACAAACAGGGACGCGACAGAAACCGGGCGCTTCCGACATATCAGAAGGACCGAAGGCGAGCTCGACTATTGGGAAGGCGAGCCCGGCGCCTGAACGCGATTTCCACAAGGACTCATCGTGATCGACATACCCACCCTACAAACGGAGCGGCTGACGCTTCGCCCTCACCGCCTCGACGATTTCGAGGCGCATGCGGCGCTGTGGGCGGACGAAAAAGTCGTTCGTTTCATCACCGGCGCGCCGTCGACGCGCGAGCAGAGCTGGAGCCGTATGCTGCGCATTGCCGGCATGTGGCACCATATGGGGTTCGGTTTTCTCGCGATCGTCGAGAAAGAGAGCGGCCGCTTCATCGGCGAAGCCGGTTTCCTCGAAGCCCGCCGCGACATGGAGCCCTCGATCGAAGGAACGCTGGAGGTGGGCTGGGCGCTAATGCCCGCAGCCCACGGCCGCGGTTATGCCACAGAGGCGCTAACGGCTCTGATCGACTGGGCGGAAGCACATTTTCCGGGGAAGCCGATGAGTTGCATCATCAGCCCGGAGAACCTGGCCTCGTTGAAGGTCGCCGCCAAGCTCGGCTTTTGCGAGACGGTGCGCGCGCAGTATAATGGCGAGGTCATTCAGTTTTCCCGTTAGGAAATTCCGCAAGCCGGGCAGCGTAACGCGCCATGGTGTCGACTTCGAAATTGACGAAATCGCCGGGTTTGCGCTCACCCCAGGTGGTGACGTCGAGCGTGTGGCGGATGAGCAGGACGTCGAAATCGGTGCCGTCGACCGCATTGACGGTCAGCGAAGTGCCGTCGAGTGCGATCGACCCTTTCGGGGCGACGAATTTCGCCAGGTGCTCGGGTGCGCGCAGGCGATAGCGCGTGGCGTCGCCCTCCGATGTCACCGAAAGGATTTCCGCCTTGCCGTCGACATGGCCGGAAACGATATGGCCGCCGAGCTCGTCGCCAATCTTCAGCGACCGTTCGAGATTGATGCGGCTGCCTTCCTGCCACGTGCCGATCGTCGTCAGCCGCAGCGCCTCTTCCCAGGCCTCGACCTCGAACCAGCGGCCATTGCTGCCTTCTTCAGGCAGGCCGGTGACGGTGAGGCAGATGCCGGAATGGGAAATCGAGGCGCCCATGTCGATGGTGGCAGGATCGTAACTCGTCGCAACGCGGAGCTTGATGCCCTCCTTAAGGGCGGAAACACTTTCGATCGTACCGATATCAGTGACAATTCCGGTGAACATCAATTCTCTCTTTCATATTCGTCGAGGCGATCAGCGCCGAATAGAGACGTGCCCCTGTGGGCGAAACCGGATGGTATGTCGGTTGCCTGCAACGGGGATTCAATACCGCCCTGACCGATGACGACGGGCGCCTGGTAAAGCTGGATACGGTCGACAAGGCCGGCCTCCAGGAAAAGCCGCGCCGTCTTTGCGCCGCCCTCGACCAGAAGTGAGGAAATACCACGCGTCGCAAGAGCCGGCAGCAGGACCTCGAGGTGATAGGGATTGCAGTAGACAACTTCGACGCCGGCGGCTTCGAGCGCGGTGCGGCGAGATTCAGCGTCAGCGAATGAGGCACCCCCCTCTGCCCTGCCGGGCTTCTCCCCCACAAGGGGGGAGATCGAATCTTGGCCAACTCTAATTCCAGCATCTTCAGATCCTGGTGGTGACAGGTCATCTTCGGAATTCTGACCGCGCTCCTTGCCCATCTCCCCCCTCGTGGGGGAGATGTCCGGCAGGACAAAGGGGGGTAATCCCTCGGCATCCGCCGCCAACGGCGAAACCTCCTCGCTCGCAACCAGGATGACAGGCACCTCCCGTGCCGTCTCAACCAGCTTACTCGTCAACGGCAATGCCAGCGCGGGATCGAGCACGATGCGGATCGGCGACTGTGCTTCGAGGCCTGGCGTGCGCACCGTTAGAAGCGGGTCATCTGCTATCGCGGTACCGATGCCGACGAGGATCGCATCGGTTTCGGCGCGCAGCGCCTGAACCTCAGCGCGGGCTTGCAGACCTGTAATCAGCACCTGCCCTGCCCCCTCACGGCCGATCATGCCATCGGCGGAAACGGCAAGCTTGAGAGTCACATAGGGGCGGTTCTTCGTCTGGCGGGTGAGATAGCCGGCCAGCGAGCGTCGGCCCTCGGCCTCCAGCACGCCAACATCCACCTCGATACCCGCGTTGCGCAGCATCGCGATGCCGCGGCCCGAGACGCGCGGATCGGGATCGGTGACGCTGATGACGACGCGGGCAACGCCATAGGCGATCAGCGCCTCGGCGCAGGGCGGTGTCTTGCCGTGATGCGAGCAGGGTTCGAGGGTCACGTAGGCGGTCGCGCCGCGGGCAAGCTCGCCGGCTTGCGCGAGCGCCTGCGGCTCGGCATGCGGGCGGCCGCCGAGCGCCGTGACTGCACTGCCGACGATGACGCCGTCCCTGACGATCAGGCAGCCGACAGAGGGGTTAGTGGCGGTACGGCCGAGATGACGGCGCGACAGGCGGATCGCCGCCGCCATGAAACCTTCGTCATGCCCCGTGCCGCTCATTGCTCATCTGTCCAGCGGGTCGCGGGCGATCTTGGCGTTGATTTCGGAAATAACCTTCTCGAAATCCTCGGCAAGCGAGAAATCCCGGTAGACGGAGGCGTAGCGCACGAAGCCGACATCGTCGAGGCTCTTCATCGCTTCCAGTACCTGCAGGCCGATCTGCTCGGAGGGGATTTCTGTCTCGCCTGAGCTTTCCAGCCGGCGGACGATGCCGGAAACGGCTCGCTCGATGCGATCACGCTCGACAGGACGCTTGCGCAACGCCACTTCGAAGGAGCGCACCAGCTTATCGCGATCGAAGGGCACCTTGCGGCCAGTCTTCTTGATGACCATCAGCTCGCGCAGCTGGACGCGCTCGAAGGTGGTGAAGCGGCCGCCGCAATCCGGACAGATACGCCGCCGGCGGATGGACGTATTGTCCTCCGCCGGACGCGAATCTTTGACCTGCGTATCTTCCGAACCGCAATAGGGGCAGCGCATCGCTACTCCTTATCCCATGTAGTCATACATTGGGAAGCGGTCCGTGAGGTTGACCACCTTGCCGCGCACAGCGGCTTCGACGGCAGCATTGCCTTCATCGGAATTGGCGACCTTCAGGCCGTCGAGGACCTCGACGATCAGATTGCCGATTTCACGGAATTCGGCTTCCTTGAAGCCGCGCGTCGTGCCGGCCGGCGCGCCCAGGCGCACGCCCGAGGTGACGAAGGGCTTTTCCGGATCGAAGGGAATGCCGTTCTTGTTGCAGGTGACGTAGGCGCGACCGAGCGCGGCCTCGGCGCGCTTGCCGGTGGCGTTCTTCTTGCGCAGGTCGACAAGCATCAGATGGTTGTCGGTGCCGCCGGAGACGACGTCGAGGCCGCCAGCGATCAGTGTCTCGGCAAGCGCCCGGGCGTTCTTGACGATCTGAGCAGCGTAATCCTTGAATTCCGGCTGCAGCGCCTCACCGAAGGCGACGGCCTTGGCGGCGATGATGTGCATCAACGGACCACCCTGCAGACCCGGAAAGACTGCCGAATTGAACTTCTTGGCGAGATCCTCCTCATTGGTGAGGATGACGCCGCCGCGCGGGCCGCGCAACGACTTGTGGGTCGTCGTCGTCGCGACGTGGCAGTGCGGGAACGGCGACGGATGCTGCCCACCGGCGACGAGGCCGGCGATGTGGGCCATGTCAACCATCAGATAGGCGCCGACGCTGTCGGCGATCTCGCGGAAGCGCTTCCAGTCCCAGATACGGGAATAGGCGGTGCCGCCGGCGATGATCAGCTTCGGCTTGTGCTCCTCGGCCTTGCGGGCGACCTCATCCATGTCGAGAAGGTTGTCACCTTCGCGTACGCCGTAGGAGACGACATTGAACCACTTGCCGGACATGTTGACCGGCGAACCATGCGTCAGGTGGCCGCCCGAATTCAGGTCGAGACCCATGAAAGTGTCGCCGGGCTGCAGCAGCGCCAGGAACACGGCCTGGTTCATCTGCGAGCCGGAATTCGGCTGAACGTTGGCGAAATTGACGCCGAACAGCTTCTTGGCGCGCTCGATCGCCAGTTCCTCGGCGATGTCGACGAACTGGCAGCCGCCGTAATAACGCTTGCCGGGATAACCCTCGGCATATTTGTTGGTCATGATGGAGCCCTGGGCTTCCAGCACGGCGCGGGAGACGATGTTCTCGGAAGCGATCAGTTCGATCTCGTGCCGTTGGCGACCGAGTTCCTTTCCGATCGCGCCGAAGATTTCCGGATCGACATCCGCAAGCGAGCGATTGAAGAAGGATTCGGTGGAAGCATTGGTCATGGGCGGGCTCCTCAACTGGAATGCGCTGAGGTATTAGCCTTCCGCCGTGGCAAGGGCAATACGAAGAACGACATTTGCTGGGCAAAGCGCGCGCTCGGGCTGTTTTGTGACGGCGCCGCGCCGAGGCGTGGCGGCCAAGTCGAGCGTCCCCTCCTGTTCATGCAAAAAACCGCGCCCAAAGGCGCGGTTCACAAATCACGATACTGAGGTTGTCGCTTACTGAACCGGCTGTTCCATGCCGGCCGTGGTGTCGAGCGCGAGCTCGGCATTGCCGTCCATCTGATAGATGTCGTCGCGGAACTGGACGATGCCGTCGGGCATGCCCCAGGCGGAGATGTAGACGAAATAGACCGGAACTTCCATGGCGAGCTTGATCGGCGTGTTGACGCCGCTTGCGATCACCTGCTCCATCTGCTGACGGCTCCAGCCCGGAGTCTCGCGCAAGAGCCAATTCGTCAGGTCGCGGACGTTCTGAACACGGACGCAGCCTGAGGATTCGAAACGCATGAGCTTGTTGAACAGGCCCTGCTGCGGCGTGTCGTGCATGTACTCGCCGTTCTTGTTGTAGAAGTTGATCTTCGTCGAGGCCATGGCGTTGATCTTGCCGGGGTCCTGACGGAACATCAGGTTCGGCGCTTCGCCATTCCAGTCGACGGTCTCGGGAGACACTTCGTTACCCTTGCCGTCGATCAGACGGATGGCGTTCTTTTCGAGATAAGTCGGATCCTTGCGCATCAGCGGCATGATGTCCTTCTCGACGATCGAGCGCGGTGCCGTCCAGTACGGGTTGAGGATGACTTCATAGACCTTCGAGTTGACAATATGCGTCGGGCGGCTCAGACGGCCGACAACCGCAGTATGGCGCGTTGCAACACTGCCGTCTTCAACGGCTTCCACATAGGCAGCCGGAATATTGACCATCAAGTGACGGCGGCCGAGGTCTTCCGGGAAGGTCTGCAGGCGGATGAGGTTGGTGTTCAGCTGCTGCAGGCGGACATCGGCGGGGATGTTCATCGCCTTCAGCGTGAATTCGCCGAGCACGCCATCGGCCGGCAGGCCGTGACGCGCCTGGAAGCGCTTGACGGCGCCGTCGACGTAAGAATCGAAGGCGTTGGAGAGGCCTGCCTCGCGCGGCAGGTCGCCGGTGATCGCGAGACGCTGGCGCAATGCCTGGACGGTGGGAGAGGAAACACCGAGCTGCAGGCGCTGATCACCGGGATTGACTTCAGGCCAGCCGCCGGCGGCGGCGATCTGCTGATACTGCATGATCGCCTGCTGGGCGCTCGGCACTGACTGGGGGCCGAGGATCGGCGTGTTGGAAACGACGGCGGTTGCCGTGCGCGAAGCCGCCTTAGCGTCGAACTGGTCGTCCCAGTTGCCGCGGCGCGGCGCATTGATCAGCGTATCGAGCGCCGACTGCGCGAATGCCGGCGCGGCAACCGCGCTGGCGCCAATCGTTGCCGCGGACGCAAGGAAAGCGCGACGTGAGAGAGCTTCATTTCCGTTTTTCTTCGACATAGTCCCAACCACTGAATGCCGCCATGAAGGAAGCGCGGCCCTTTGCGAAATCACTGCGCCGTAACGCAGATCCCTATCCATTCGTTCTCCCGGCGCATCAGACAATCCCGCCCGTCGCATCACAAGATTGCGATGCGAAAGTCTGAACGTTCCTGATCCATTGAAAGCGCCGGTTGTTAACCTTCCGCTGCCACACCAATATGGCCAATTCGTGTTGCCAGGCCGAAGACAGCTGCCGATGGCCGGGTTCATCACGCAACGAACCGTGTGACGGGGTAAATCGTGCCGGTTAATAACGGCTAAAAAACGGCTTGAATACCAGCGCTTACGCTTGCCTGCCATTCGTTGCAAAGATGCCACGGGGAAACGGCAAAACCGGACGCGCAGGGAACGCATCCGGTTTTCTTCAACCCTGAAAGGAGGTCGAGGGTCTTAGAGGCGATACATGATGCTATCGTTCCAGAAGCGGTCCAGGCGCTGGAGCAGCTTGTTCATCTGGGTGAACTCGTCGGTGCCGATGCCGCCGACCTTGTCGATCGAGGCGATATGACGTTCGTAGAGCTTGGCGACCGTTTCGGCGATGTCCTGGCCGGTTTCGGTCAGGCTGATGCGGACCGAGCGGCGGTCGATGCGTGAGCGCTGGTGGTTGATGAAGCCGAGATCGACCAGCTTCTTGACGTTGTAGGAAACGTTGGAGCCGAGATAGTAGCCACGCGAGCGCAGCTCGCCGGCGGTCAGCTCGGAATTGCCGATGTTGAAAAGGAGCAGCGCCTGGATGGCGTTGACGTCGCTGCGGCCCTGACGGTCGAACTCGTCCTTGATGACGTCGAGAAGACGGCGATGAAGACGTTCGACAAGATGAAGGGATTCCATGTAAAGATCACGGATGCCCTGATCCTGCTGGTCGCGAAAGTTAGATACCGCCTGCGGCTTGATTTTCGTATTCATATTGACTGCCTCACTGTTTGATTGGCGGTGTGTTTTCTTCCCGCCTTGAGTGAGACCCTATCGAATACATATAAAATTCGACTTAAACCGCAGGCTTAATGGAGCCTTACCGGAAACTCCACGTTGTCTCAGGGTAAATCAACGCTTACCTGGCGGCGATGCCGGCGCTTTTCCAGCCACAGCAGGAGGCGGAAAATCCAGTAGACGACGGCGACCATCAGGTGCAGCAGAATGATCAGCTGGTTAGAGCCGAAAATGTCAGGCAGCAGCCCATACATCAGGATCTGTCCGCCTGCGGCCAGCACCCAGATGACGGGCCCCCAGGAAACGGTGAGCCACAGGCCGAGGGCGGCGACGGGGAAAAGCACGGCGAGGCTGGTGCTCGCCACCTTCCATGGCAGGCTCAGGAGATCGAAGCGGCCGGCACCGACCAGCGAATAGCCGACGAGCATCGCCCAATATTGCAGCCCGAACCAGAAGCAGGATACGGCGACCAGCCTCAGGAAGAGGATGAAGAGAAGGTCCGCCAGGGTGCGTTTCGGTATTGTCGGGGAATCGGTTTCCATGGCGCAACATCGGTCCCGGATCGGATCGTTACAAGCAGTTTTTCCGCCGCGGCCAATCGTCCGGTTTGGATTTTCCGGGCGCCATGATAATGAGCGCCCCAATAAATGGAATGGGCCAGGGATAGATATCATGCAAGACAAGACGCATCTCGTCGACGAGATCACCGGCCATCGCCGCATGCGGCGCAACCGCAAGGCGGACTGGACGCGCCGCCTCGTGCAGGAGAACCGGCTGACGGTCGACGACCTGATTTGGCCGATCTTCATCGTCCCAGGCTCCGGCATCATCGATCCAATCCCGGCCATGCCGGGCGTCAACCGCATGAGCATCGACAAGGCCGTGGAAGCTGCGCGGGAAGCGGCCGGCCTCGGCATTCCGGCGCTTGCCACCTTTCCGAACATCGAGATGGAGCTGCGCGACGACACCGGGTCGAACAGCCTCGAAGCCAACAACCTGATCAACCAGGCGACAGCGGCGATCAAGAAGGCGGTGCCCAATATCGGCGTCATCACCGACGTCGCGCTCGATCCCTTCACCAGCCACGGCCATGACGGCATCCTGAGAGGCAGCGAGATCGTCAACGACGAAACCGTCGATCAGGTGGCGCGCGCCGCCGTGATGCAGGCGGATGCCGGCGCCGACATTATCGCACCATCGGAAATGATGGACGGGCGCATCGGCGCGATCCGCATGGCGCTCGATGCGGCCGGCCACCAGAACGTCGGCATCATGAGCTATGCGACGAAATTCGCTTCCGCCTTCTATGGCCCCTACCGCGAGGCGATCTCGACCGGCGGGCTGCTGAAAGGCGACAAGAAGACCTATTATATCGATCCGGCCAACGGCACCGAGGCGATCCGCGATGCCGCGCTCGACGTCGATGAAGGCGCCGACATGCTGATGGTCAAGCCCGGCCTGCCCTATCTCGACATCTGCTGGCGTATGAAGGAGGCCTTCGGCCTGCCGACCTTCGCTTATCAAGTGTCAGGCGAATATACGCAGATCAAGGCGGCGGCGATGAATGGCTGGATCGACGGCGAGCGGGCGATGCTGGAAACGTTGCTTTCGTTCAAGCGGGCGGGATGCGACGGCGTCCTCACCTATTTTGCGGTCGAGGTGGCGAAAATTCTCGCAAAGAGGTGATTTCGGGGCGAATGATTGTATTTCGCCCCGTCGACACCATATCAGCGGCGTCGCGTTTGCGAGAGGAGATTGAGATGAGCTACAACCCCAATCCGCTTTATGCTGCACCGGAGGACTGGCGCGCTTATAGCGGCGTGTTGAGCCGCCGTGTCTTTGCTTTCATCCTCGATTACCTCATCGTGGCGCTGCTGTGCATTCCCGCGGCGATCGTTCTGTTCTTCCTGTCGATCGTCACGCTCGGCCTCGGCTTCTTCCTCTACCCTGCCCTCTTCGTCATCGTCGCCGGCGTTTATTTCGGCCTGACCGTCGGCGGGCCGAGCCAAGCCTCGCTCGGCATGCGCGCGATGGGAATCGCGATTGTGCGCGTCGATGGCCGGCCGATGGATTTCCTAACGGCGATCGTGCATCTGGCACTGTTCTGGATCCTTAACTCGGTGCTGACGCCGCTCATCCTGCTTGCCGGCCTGTTTATCGAGCGCAGCCGCCTCATCCACGACCTCCTGGTCGGCACGGTGACGGTGCGCACTGCCTGAGACCCATACGGAGGTCTCGCGGCGGAGACGAAAAAGGTCTCCGCCTTCCCTGCACCCGAGATGACGACGCTCCATTTCGCAAATTAGAAGACTGAAATGTAGGGCGAAGACCGCCGCGCTGTTGACGTTTTCTATTCTTAGGTCATGCTGTCAGAAAACGGCACTGTCTCGACAAGGAAATTTCCGCGACAAATGAATACGCAGGCGACGCCATCCCCGCAGTTTTATCTGACGGCTCCGGCTACGTGCCCGTATCTGCCGCATGAGATGGAGCGCAAGGTGTTCACCCATCTGGTCGGCCCGCGTGCCGCCGAGATGAACGACATCCTGACCCAGGGTGGGTTCCGCCGCTCGCAGAACATTGCCTACCGCCCGGCCTGCGAATCCTGCCGGGCCTGCGTTTCCGTGCGAATCCTCGCCCAGGAATTCGAACCGACGAAATCGATGAAGCGGGTGCTTGCCGCCAATTCCGATGTCATCGCCACCGAATTCGCCGCCCAGCCTTCCAGCGAACAATATTCGCTCTTCCGACGCTATCTCGATTTTCGCCACCAGCAGGGCGGCATGTCAGACATGACCGTGCTCGATTACGCGATCATGGTGGAAGACACGCATGTGAACACGCGAATCGTCGAATACCGCCGACGCGAGGAAGGCTCTGGGCTGGAAGAGCGGCCGAAGGGCGAGTTGCTTGCCGCTGCACTGACCGACACGATGAGCGACGGGCTGTCGATGGTCTATTCCTATTTCAATCCGGCGCTCGACCGTCGGTCGCTTGGCACATTCATGATTCTCGACCATGTCAGGCGCACGAAAGCGCTTGGCCTGCCGCATGTCTACCTCGGCTATTGGGTTCAAGGGTCGCGGAAGATGGACTACAAGACGCGTTTTCAGCCGCAGGAGCATCTGACGCCGCGCGGCTGGGAGCGTTTCGACCCCACATCCATGCCCGAAAGCACCCACGACTGAATGTCCGCCACCGCTTCCGAGCACAGGAAGGGCCTGCTGCTGACGGCGATCGGCGGCCTGGCGCTGTCGATCGATATCCCGCTTGTTCGCCTTGGCGATGGCGACATCTGGTCGATTCTCGGAATGCGGAGCGCAGCAACGGTTCTCGCCACGCTGGTCATCCTTGGAGCAATGCGCCTTGCCTCGGGCAAATGGCCGGTCCTCGTTCCGGGGCAACCCGGCCTGTTCGCTGGTCTGCTCTACGGCTTCTCCTCCCTCACCTTCGTGCTGGCCGTCTTCAATACGACCACAGCCAATGTCGTCTTCATCGTCGCTTTCAACCCGATGTTCGGAGCGCTTCTTTCCTGGATTTTCCTCAAGGAGAGGCCATCGGCCGCAACGCATATCGCCATGCTGTTCATGATATCAGGCGTCGGACTGATCGTGAGCGAGGGGCTTTCCAGCGGCCATTTTTTTGGCGACGCCATGGCGCTTCTCAGCGCCCTTATTCTTGCCGCAGCCATCACGATCGGCCGGGCGTCGCGCCGGGAAATGGGCTTCGTGCCATTGCTTGCCGCCGTCCTGCCAGCTGCGCTTGGCTTCGCGCAAGTGCTGCCCGCGGGGCTTTCCATCACCCATCCCGGCTGGATCCTTTTCAACGGCGCCATCGTGATGCCGGTCGCCTTCTGGTGCCTCGCGACCGGGCCGCGCTATCTTTCCGCGCCTGAAGTCGGAATGTTCTACCTGCTCGAAACGGTGCTCGCGCCCATCTGGGTCTGGCTGATCTTTGCCGAAACGCCTGCGACGATGACGCTCGTCGGCGGCAGCATCCTCGTGGCGACCATTGCCGCGCATTCCCTCTGGATGGCGCGGCGGAAGAGTATCAGGCAAGGGTTGATGTGACGTTGTCGCCTGCTCGGCGCCATCTTGCAACGGCGTTATCACAGAGGACAGAGCGATGAACGTCACGATCCGCAAGATCGGAAATTCCGATGGTGTCATCATTCCCAAAGAGGTGTTGGATCGCCTTGGACTAAAAGCAGGCGACTTGCTGGAATTGCAAATGGAAAACGGCGTTATCATTTTGAAACCGGCCGATGAGGATCTGTCCCGTCAGCTTGAGGCGGCGCGCTATTTCATGGACAAATATAAGCTTGCCCTGAAGAAGCTGGGCCGAATAATGGCCGTGAAATTCCTGCCTAGGCCGTTCGTGGAGAGCCTGCAGACAATGCAGATCGAGCGGTTCGGCGGGCTTGCCGGACCGGGTGACGAAGGCGCGCTGGAATCGCTCTCGGCCGGCCAACGCATAAAGCCTACTACGGCTGCAAAGACGTCATCGAACTCGCCGCCGCATATCTTTTCGGCATTTCCCGCAACCACGCATTCTAAGGCAACAAGCGCATCGCGATCGTCACCGCCGGTGTATTCCTCCTCGAAAATGGCTACGAGGTAGAGACCACTGACGCCCATCTCTACGCTTTCGTCCTTGCCGTCGCCGCCGGCGAGATCGACGAGGAAGGCGCGACCCGCTTCCTTCGGGATTTCAGCGTGCCGCTCAACCCGTAGCCTTCAACTGCTGCTGTTCCAATTCCCGGTCCAGCGCCTCGACCACATGCGCCCAGCCTTGCCGGGTCTTTTCCTCGTGTTCGGCCCACTCGGCGCACATTATGTGGGTCAATGTCAGGCGGCTGCCATTGCCGAGAGACTCGATATCGATCTCGACGCGGTCGCAGTTATGATCATGTTCCTCGACTGAGAAGCTGAACGCCATGTGCCGAGGGCGCTTCAACTCCAGGAACATGCCCTGGTGAAAAGCGTCTCCTGTCGGTCGGCGATCGACGATGAAAAAGCGTCCGCCGACGCGCGGATCGATATCGGCTCGGATGACATGGCCATCGTCGGTCGCAAACAGGAAGCGCCGGGCGATTTCGGGGTTGAGCCAGGCGTCATAGACGACAGCCGGCGGCGTCTTATAGGTGTGGCTGACGCGGCATTTGATCGTGTTGGCGGCGAGCATCGAATTTCCTCCGTTAAAGGCGCACGCGTCTTCCCTAAGCGCACGGCCCACAGCCGCTCCGTCCGCCCACGGAACCGGCTTTCTCTTATTTTTGGTAACAGGAGTGAGATAGAGAGGTTCCGGAACTCGCCAAGAGCCGAGCGCAGAATTTACTGCGCATCCTTGAATCCGCCTCGATAAATCTAAAATTTGCAGGTAATCAATGAGTTACGGGGCCGGCGCCTGATAGCACACGCGGCCCCGTGAAAGCTCAGCCGGCAAATTTGCCGCTGCGCGGAAAACCCTTCGGCACGGTGCGGCCGGCGCTCGCGCGGTCGGCCAACCATTCGGCAAGCTCGTCCTTGTTCTTCGTGAAGGTGCGGCCGGCGCTGTCCTCCCAGACGAGGCCCTCCGCTATTGCGAAGCAGCGGACATCGGATATGCCGCCGTCCTTGTAGCGCTGCAGGCGAACGCCCTTGCCGCGCGACATTTCCGGCACCTGCGCGAGCGGGAAGACCAGCAGCTTGCGATTTTCGCCGACGACGGCGACATGGTCACCGCTGACGGGCACGAGCAGTTGCGTTTCCTCGGGCAGCGCGACGTTCATGATCTGCTTGCCCTTACGCGTATTGGCGACCAGCTCGGCTTCGGGAACGACGAAGCCGTTGCCGGCTGTGGAAACGATCAGTTGCTTGCGCGAGGGATCATGGACGAAAGCGGTCAGCACCGCCTGATCATTGTCCATATCCACCATGATGCGCAGCGGCTCGCCATGGCCACGGCCACCCGGCAGCTTGTCGCCACCGAGCGTGAAGGCCTTGCCGCCCGTGGTGACGATCAGGATCTTGTCCGTCGTCTGCGCCGGGAAGGCCACCTTCAGGCCGTCGCCTTCCTTGAAGGTCAGCGTCGCCGTATCGGCGATATGACCCTTCAGCGCGCGGATCCAACCCTTTTCGGAAATGACGACCGTGATCGGTTCCTTCTCGATCATCGCCTGCTGGATCGCTTCCTCATCGGCCTCAGGCGCATCGGCGAACTGGGTGCGGCGGCGGCCGACCTCGGTCGCCTTGGCGAATTTCTTCTTCACCTCGCCGATTTCCCAGGCGACTGTCTGCCACTGCTTGTCGTCGGAGGCGAGCAGCGCCTCGATCTCGCCCTTTTCCTTGGTGAGCTCGTCGAATTCCTTGCGGATCTCGAACTCTTCGAGCTTGCGCAGGGCGCGCAGCCGCATGTTAAGGATCGCCTCGACCTGGTTGTCGGTCAGATCCCATCGCGCCATCATGACGGGCTTCGGCTCGTCTTCCTCTCGGATGATCCGGATCACTTCATCGATATTCAGATAGGCGACCAGAAGACCGCCGAGGATTTCGAGACGTCTTTCGATCGCCGCCAGACGGAAACGGGAGCGCCGCTGCAAGACCTCGCGACGGTGGTCCAGCCACTCCTTCAGCACTTCGTTCAGCGCCATGACCCTGGGGATGCGGCCCATGGACAGGACGTTCATGTTGAGCGGGAAGCGGCTTTCGAGCTCCGTCAGCTTGAACATCGATTCCATCAGGATCGTCGGGTCGACGCTGCGCGACTTCGGCACCAGGACGACGCGGATGTCCTCGGCCGATTCGTCGCGGATATCTTCCAGGAGCGGCAGCTTGCGGGCGATGAGCAGCTCGGCGATCTTTTCGATCAGGCGCGATTTCTGCACCTGGAAGGGAATTTCGGTGATGACGATCTGATAGCCGCCGCGGCCGAGATCTTCCGTCTGCCATTTTGCCCGCACGCGGAAACCGCCGCGGCCGGTGCGGTAGCTCTCGATGATGCTGTCGCGGCTGTCGATAATGATGCCGCCGGTTGGGAAATCCGGGCCGGGAATGAATTCGACGAGCTTCTCGACTGTGGCATCGGGATGCTTGATCAGATGCAGCGCCGCGTCGCAAAGCTCGTGGGCATTATGCGACGGGATCGAGGTCGCCATGCCGACGGCGATGCCGGAGGAGCCGTTGGCAAGCAGGTTCGGAAAGGCGCCGGGAAGGACCACCGGCTCGGAATTCGATTCATCATAGGTGTCACGGAAATCGACGGCGTCCTGATCGATGCCTTCGAGCAGCAGTTCGGAGACCGCCGTCATCTTCGATTCGGTGTAACGCATGGCGGCGGGACTGTCGCCATCGATATTGCCGAAATTGCCCTGGCCGTTGACCAGCGTATAACGCTGCGAGAAATCCTGGGCGAGACGGGCAAGCGCGTCATAGATCGATTGGTCGCCGTGCGGATGGTAGTTACCCATCACTTCGCCGACGATCTTGGCGCATTTCCTGAAGGCCGAGGTCGGCCTCAGTCCCATCTCGTTCATCGCATAGACGATGCGACGATGGACAGGCTTCAGCCCGTCGCGCACGTCGGGCAAAGCGCGGTGCATGATGGTCGACAGCGCATAGGCGAGATACCGCTGCTCGAGCGCCGCCTTGAGGTCGACCGGCTGGATGTTGTCGTCGTCTCCGCCAGAAGGCGGCAAAATCTCTTGTCCCATGGGTCCTGACTAGCTCAGAAGAGCCCGACGGGCAAGGAATCCAGGCCATTGCAGCTGTGGATGAAGTCTACCGATCGACATTGAAGAATTGAGACAAGCTCATCACCCGCAATTTGGATTTCGTTTGCCCTTCCTTTCAACAAAAAATTAGTGGGCCGCAATATAAAGCCGACCTAATCCGTAGTAGCGTAACTGCAGATTTCCAAACCGCCACACGCCACCAGAGGAATCACCCCATGAACTTTCACCGGACAACGCGGCTGATGCTGTCGGGCGCAGCCTTTTTCTCACTCGCCGGCTCGGCTTTCGCCCTCGATGGCAACGATCTGCTGAAGAAGCTCAATGCCGCCTATGCCGCGCAGGGCGGAACCATCTCGGCTGACGGCGTCGATATCAACGGCACGACCGTCACCCTGAAGAATGTCAGCGTCAAACCGACCGGCGGCGAGAGCCTCCCCATCGGCGAAGTCACCCTGTCCGGCGTGGAAGAAGACGAGGACGGCGGCTATTACATCGAAGAGGCCGCCTTCCCCGATATCAACACCACGAAAGACGGCGTCACCGTGACCGCACAGGAGCTGACGCTCGGCGGCATTTCCGTTCCGGCCACACCGGGCGGTGACAGCCTCGATACGATGATGCTCTATGAAACCGCCCATACCGGCCCGTTGAAGGTAGTCAAGGACGGTGCGGAAGTGTTTTCCGTGCTCGAAAGCGACATGAATCTGACGCTGCGCGAAGATGAATCCGGCTTTGATTTCGACGGCGCCTTCAAAAGCATGAAGGCCGACCTCAGCAAGGCAGAGGATCCCCAGAGCAAGGATGCGATCGAGAAACTCGCCCTGCAGCACGTCCAAGGCGACATCACTATGAAAGGTGCCTGGGAACTCGCGCCGGGCACAATCGACATTTCGGAATTCGCGCTGGACTTCAACAATATCGGCAAGCTCAATCTGGGCTTCAAAATCTCCGGCTACACGATGGCCTTCATAAAATCGATGCAGGATGCGATGAAGGAATCCGAAGCCAATCCGAACAAGGAACAGGCGCAGCAGGCGCTCGGCCTTGCTATGCTCGGCCTGATGCAGCAGCTGTCCTTCGAGGGTGCGCAGATACGTTTCGAAGATGCTTCGATCACCAAGCGCGCGCTCGATTATGCCGGCGCACAGCAGAATATGTCGGGCAAGCAGATGGCGGATTCACTGAAGGCGATGACACCGATCATGCTGGCGCAGTTCAATGTGCCGGAGTTGCAGAACGCCGTTTCAGCCGCCGTCAACACCTACCTCGACGACCCGAAGAGCCTGACGGTCAAGGCCGCGCCTGCAAAGCCGGTGCCGTTCCCGACGATCGTGGGTGCTGCGATGGGCGCACCGAACACGCTGCCGCAGGTGCTCGGCGTCAAGGTTTCGGCCAACGACTAATCGTCCGGTCTTACCGACGATTGGCCCGGCAGTGTGTGACTGACCCCAGCAGCTGGTGTCAGTCACGAGCTGTCGGGCCTTTTTCGTTTTCAGGCACGATGGCGGGAGAGTTCGGTGATGGCCAGCGCTGCGATATCGAGCAGATCCTCATGTGACGCCCCATCCCTTGCCTGCACCGACATTCCCTGAACAATAGCGGCGAGAAATCGCGCCAGTGCGCGGGCATTGGTCCCGGACTTGATATCGCCCTCGCGGATGCCGCGCTCGATCCTGGCTGCGAAGCCATCGAGCGACTGGCGGCGCAGCGCCGCGACATGATCGGCAACGACCTCGTTCTCGCTGGCGCAGTTCAGCACCGCCGTCGAGATCATGCAGCCTTTCGGATGCTCCGGCGCCGAAAAGATCGCGGCCGAACCTTTCAGTATACGCTCGAAGGCGGACACGGTGTCGATCGGTTCGGCAAGCGCCGAAAACGTGTTGGCGCCCAGCGTCCGGTATTGCTGCAGCGCCTCGCGATAAAGATCGGCCTTCGAGCTGAAGGCCGCATAAAGGCTTTGCGGCGTGATGCCCATGGCCGCAGTGAGATCGGCGATCGAGGCACCCTCATAGCCGTGCGCCCAGAAGGTCTCGCGGGCGGCGGACAGGACGGCCTCGCGGTCGAAAGCCGGTGGGCGGCCGCGGCGGCGGGCGGGAGGGTTTTTCACGTCCTCGCTATTTTTCACAATGGTCACTCTAGAAAGTTGATCGGCGAGGATGCGGTGGTCATGTCTTTGATCGGCCCATTCGCTTCGCGCCGAACCGCATCTTCGATCCGGCCTCCTATCATTCAGGCGGCGCCGGTATGGCGGGAACGGCAGGTGAGGTCCTGGCCATCCTCGAAACCATCCGCAAGTGCGGTGCGCCGCTGCTCTCAAACGAAACCGTACGAATAATGATGGCTGACCAGGCCGGCGGCTACCGCCAGCAATACGAACCCGGCTCAGGCTTTGGCTTCGGATGGTCCGTTATCACCGACCCGGCCGAGGCAGGCGTTCCCTTCCCCGCCGGCACGCTGAAATGGGGCGGTGTCTACGGCCATAGCTGGTTCATCGACCCGGTCAACCGACTGACGGTCGTTGCGCTGACGAACACGACGCTCGAAGGCATGTGGGGCAAATTCACAGTCGATCTTCGCGAGGCGATCTATGCGGCATTATGAGCGACCGAGATAAAAAAGCCCGGCGACAACAATCGCCGGGCTTTTGCATTCAAGCTGAGAACCGTCAGTCCTTTTTCACCGGCGGGATCGGCCGGATCGCGAGTTCGCGCAGCTGCGTCGGCGTTGCCGGGCTCGGCGCGCCCATCAGGAGATCCTGGGCCTGCTGATTCATCGGGAAGAGCGAGATTTCGCGCAGGTTCTTCGCGCCGACGAGCAGCATGATGATGCGGTCGATGCCGAAGGCGGCGCCGCCATGCGGAGGCGCGCCATACTGGAAGGCGCGGTAGAGGCCGCCGAAACGATCCTCGACATCCTGCTGGCTGAGCCCCACCTTCTCGAAGGCGGCGACCATGGTTTCCGGCGACTGGTTACGGATCGAACCGGATGCGATTTCAAAGCCGTTACAGACGGCGTCATA
The DNA here is from genome assembly GCF_900094625.1 of Rhizobium aethiopicum. GTDB lineage: Bacteria > Pseudomonadota > Alphaproteobacteria > Rhizobiales > Rhizobiaceae > Rhizobium > Rhizobium aethiopicum. The sequence continues at coordinate 163,226 of NZ_FMAJ01000009.1, forward strand.
CTGGAAAGCCTTGATCGTCAGGGGATCCTGGTTCTGCAGCGCTTCAAGGCCGCCCTGCGGCATCGAGAACGGGTTGTGGGCGAAATCGACCTTCTTCTCCTCTTCGCTCCATTCGAAGAAGGGGAAGTCGACGATCCAGCATAGCTCGAAGCGATCGCGGTCGACGAGGTTCAGTTCTTCGCCGGCCTTGGTGCGAGCCTCGCCCGCAAACTTGTAGAATTTTTCCGGTTCGCCAGCGACGAAGAAGCAGGCATCGCCGTCATCGAGGCCGAGCTGGGTGCGGATGGCGTCGGTGCGCTCCTCGCCGATGTTCTTGGCAAGCGGTCCGGCGCCTTCGAGCTTGTCGCCTTCCTTACGCCAGAAGATGTAGCCGAGACCGGGCTGGCCCTGGCTCTGCGCCCAGGCGTTCATACGGTCGCAGAAGGCGCGCGAACCGCCTGTTTTGGCCGGGATTGCCCAGACCTGGACCTTCGGGTTGGAGGCGATCATGCCGGCGAAGACCTTGAAGCCGGAACCGGCGAAATGCTCGGTCACCGCTTCCATGACGATCGGGTTGCGCAGATCGGGCTTGTCGGAGCCGTATTTGCGGATCGCCTCGTCATAGGGGATGCGCGGCCATTCCTTGGTGACCGGCTTGCCTTCGGCGAACTCCTCGAACACCTTGGTCATCAGCGGACCCATCGTGTTCCAGACATCTTCCTGGGTTACGAAGCTCATTTCGAGGTCGAGCTGGTAGAATTCGCCCGGCAGGCGGTCGGCGCGCGGGTCTTCGTCGCGGAAGCACGGCGCAATCTGGAAATAGCGGTCGAAGCCGGCGACCATCAAGAGCTGCTTGTACTGCTGCGGCGCCTGCGGCAAGGCGTAGAAGGTGCCGGGATGAATACGGCTCGGCACGAGGAAGTCGCGCGCGCCCTCCGGCGAGGAGGCCGTCAGGATCGGCGTCGTATATTCGGTGAAACCCGCGCCGCCCATTTCACGGCGCATGGCCGAAATTACCTGGGTGCGTTTGACGATGTTCTTGTGCAGGGTCTCGCGGCGAAGATCGAGGAAGCGATATTTGAGGCGGACGTCCTCCGGATATTCGGGCTCGCCGAACACCGGCAGCGGCAGTTCCTTGGCGGCGGAGAGCACTTCGATCTCCTGGGCATAGAGCTCGATTTCGCCAGTCGCCATGGTCTTGTTGACGGTGTCTTCGGTACGGGCCTTGACGAGGCCGTCGATGCGGATGACCCATTCGCCGCGCACGGTTTCGGCCATTTTGAAGGCCGGGCTGTCCGGGTCAGCGACGACCTGGGTGATGCCGTAATGGTCGCGAAGATCGATGAAGAGAACGCCGCCATGGTCGCGAACGCGGTGGACCCAGCCGGCGATGCGGACGGTCGAGCCGACATCCGTCTTGCGGAGGGCGGCGCATGTGTGGCTGCGGTAGCGATGCATGATCTCAAATCCTGGCATGTGGTGAGACGGCTGCAAGGGCTCCGAGACCCTCAAGCGCCGACAAGAAAATCGGGCGGAAAAGCGCATGGACGCTCCGATTTGTCAAGGCTTGGCACGCGCAGCCGGGTGTTTGGCACGGGTTTATGGCGAGGCTGCGACGTCTGCGCTGCGGCAGTTTGGCCCGCGCCTGCCGTATTGATGAAAATACCGGTCAACTTTAAAAGGACGCATTCTCGTCATGGAGCGCCCGATGCCCCTCGTTACCCGCCGCAACCTGCTGAAAGCTTCCGCCGTCGCAGGCGCCTATGGCGCAGGCATGGCGATTGCCGGCAAATTCGGACTTGCCGAGGCGGCACCGGAGCCGCAGCTGCTGACGGCGCTAAAGACCGAGGCCATGCTGACCGAGGCGGGACCGACCAGAGATGTCATGAGCTGGGGCCATGGCAGCATGCCGCCGGTTCTGAGGATGATCAAGGGGCGGCCCTACGCGGCGCGACTGAAAAATGGGCTCGACGAGCCGACGACGATCCATTGGCACGGGCTTCGCATCGACAACCGCATGGACGGCGTGCCCTTCGTGACGCAGCCCTATATCTATACCGGTGACAGCTTCGATTACGCCTTCACGCCGCCCGATGCCGGCACCTTCTGGTATCATCCGCATTGCAATACGCTGACGCAGATGGGACACGGTATGACCGGCATGCTCGTCGTCGAGGATCCCGCCGATCCGGAGTTCGACGCGGAGGTGGTGCTGAACCTGCGCGACTGGCGGCTCGGCGGCGACGGACAGTTCATCGCGCCTTTCCGGCCGCGCGATGCTGCCAAAGGCGGCACCTACGGCACGGTGCGCACCGCCAACTGGCGCCAGGAGCCACAATATGACGCGCCGGCCGGCGGGTTGGTGCGGCTGCGGATCGCCATCACCGACGTCACGCGCGTTTTCTCGCTGAGGATGGAAGGAGCCGAGGCGACGGTCATCGCCGTCGATGGCAATCCGGTGCCGAAGCGCTTCCCCCTCGACCTCCTGCAGATCGGGCCTGGCCAGCGGCTCGATCTTGCCGTGCGCATGCCCGATGGAGAAGGCGCCCTCGCTACGCTGGAAGACATCCGCGGCACGGCGCCGAAGACGATCGCCAGCCTGCGTGCGGTCGGAGCATCGTTGAAGCGCGATATCGACGATCTCGGACCTCTTGGTCAAAATCCTGTTCCGAAGGCCGATCTTTCCGCTGCTGAACAAATCCCGCTGGTACTGAGCGCCACCGCCGAAAACGCCGCCGTAGAGAGTATCTGTGGCACGCTCGGTTACAGCTTCTGGGCGATCAACAAGGTGCCGTGGCCGGGCGACACGCCCGATCCGACCGCGCCGCTGGCGGAACTGAAGCTCGGCAAGAGCTATGTGTTCAACCTCGAGAACACCACGCCGCACCCGCATCCGATCCACCTGCACGGAATGAGCTTCACGGCAATCTCTTCATCGACGCGGGAGGTGATGCCGCTGGTGTCCGATACCTATCTCGTCCAGCCGGACGAGAAGGTGCAATTGGCCTTCGTCGCCGATAATCCCGGCGACTGGGTGCTGCATTGCCACATCATCGAGCACCAGAAGACGGGGATGACGAGTTATGTCAGAGTGAGCTGAGGCGCTTGGCTGCCACAGTTTGGACGTGATTCTTCGCCAGCAATGCGCGAAGCCTATGCTGTTGTATTGACATATTGAAGCGAAAGGAGAAGGAAGGTTCAACCGACCTTTTCCTTGCGAATGAATGATATGATCGAAACCACCGCCGATTTGGCGGCCGCCTGCAAAGAGCTGGCCAAGTCCGACTTCATTACCATCGACACCGAATTCCTGCGCGAAACGACCTTCTGGCCGGAGCTTTGCCTGATCCAGATGGCGAGCCCGACATTGGAAGTGCTCGTCGATCCGCTGGCGAAGGGCATCGATCTCGCCCCCTTCTTCGAGCTGATGGCCGACACCAAGGTGTTGAAGGTTTTTCACGCTGCGCGCCAGGACATCGAAATCATCTTCAATCGCGGCAATCTCATTCCGCATCCGATATTCGACACGCAGGTCGCGGCGATGGTCTGCGGCTTCGGCGACAGCGTCTCCTACGATCAGCTGGTCAGCCGCATCAAGAACGTCCATATCGACAAGTCGTCGCGTTTCACAGACTGGAGCCGCCGGCCGCTCTCCGAAAAGCAGCTGGAATACGCGCTGGCCGACGTCACCCACCTGCGCGACGTCTACGTGTCGCTGAAGGCGGAACTCGAGCGTGAAGGCCGCACCTCGTGGCTCCGCGAAGAAATGGACATTCTCGAAGCGCGCGAAACCTACGACATGCATCCCGACGATGCTTGGCAGCGGCTGAAGATGCGTCTGCGCAAGCCGCAGGAGCTGGCGATCCTGAAATATGTCGCCGCCTGGCGCGAGCGTGAGGCACGGGCCCGCAATGTGCCGCGTTCACGCGTATTGAAGGACGATGCGATCTATGAGGTCGCCCAGCAGCAGCCCAAGGACGCCGAGGCGCTCGGGCGCTTGCGCACCATTCCGAAGGGCTGGGAGCGCTCGGCCGCCGGCAGCGCGGTCGTCGAAGCGGTCAACGCGGCGCTCGCTATTCCGAAGGCCGAGATGCCGCATGTGCCGCGCCAGTCGCAGGCGCCCGAGGGTGCAGCTGCCGCCGTCGAGCTCTTGAAGGTGCTGTTGAAGCTGATCTCGGAAAAACATGGCGTGGCGCCGAAGGTGATCGCCAATAGCGAGGATCTCGATAAGATCGCCGCCGACGGCGAAAAGGCCGAGGTCGCCGCCCTGCACGGCTGGCGGCGCGACCTTTTCGGCGAGCCGGCGCTGCAGCTGATCCAAGGCCAGATCGGGCTGCGTTTCGCCGGCCGGAAGGTTGAAACGGTTACGCTCTGAAGTCTAAAGCGCGTCGCATCGAACTTCAGCCAAGCGACGCGCTTCAGCTCCTTGTTTTCATAGATGTCGTCATCCCGGAACCGCTGCGCACTTCGGGCCGATATGCATTAATTCGAATTCGCTTGACGCTATTTTACCAACTGAAACAATGGCCAGGAGAAATTTCGGAGCGAGAAGAGGCGGCATGCGGGAAATATCTCCGACGCAGAACTGGATCCTGATTACGATCGTGCTGGCTGCCAGCGGCGTCGTCTACGATATGATGTTCTACTCCAATCAGACGCCTGTTATCGGGGCGATCTTCGCGCTCTTCATCGGCATGCCGATCCTCGCCTTCGAGCGCAAGGTCCTGTTTCGCACTCTCTACAGACGCATCCACAAACTGCCGACCCCCGTTTTCATCTTCACGGAGCTGGTGATCTACGAGATCCTGATGAGCATCGGCTTCGCCTGCGCCGGCCTGCTGCTTTGGTCCCTCGGCATGGTGAAGCCGTCGTCTCTCCTCGATCTCGTCATCATGCCGTTCGAGGTCTTCCTCTATGCGCTTGCCGTCTGTTCGGCGCTGATCTTCATCCTGCGCGTGCGGGAATTGCTCGGCCGCGAGGTATTCCTCAGCATGCTCGTCAGCCGCTACCGCAATCCGGTCAAGGAAGAACGCGTCTTTCTGTTCATCGATCTCGTCGATTCGACGGCTTTTGCGGAAAAGCACGGCGACCTCAGGGCACAGCAGCTGCTGAGCTCGCTGTTTGCGACCTTTGCCGAGCCTGTCCGGCGTCACAAGGGCATGATCAATGACTATGTCGGCGACGCGGCGATCATTACCTGGCCGCTTGCCCGCGGCGTCAAGGATGCGCGATGCGTTCGCTGCATCTTCGACATTCTTGCCGATATCGAAGCCAATGCGGCCGGCTGGCGGAAAAGCTACGGACAGGTGCCGAAGCTTCGCGCCGCCCTTCACGGCGGCGAGATCATTACGGCGGAAGTCGGCGTCGACCACCACAAGATCAGTTATTTCGGGGACACGGTGAATACGACCGCTCGGCTGGAAACGCTCTGCCGCAGCTTGAACCGGCAGGTCCTGATCTCTGCCGAGCTTGCCCGGCGCATGGAGTTTCCAGACGACGTCGCCTGTGAGGATCTCGGCATTCATGCCGTCAAGGGACGCGGCCAGGCACTCGGCGTCATGGCGCTTTCCTCGCGCGCGGTGACCGTGCTGAACACGCCCGCGGTCATTCTGCACGGCTGAGCAAGGCACGTCACCAAAGCTTCACCCAATCGTCAATTCACCGACACGGAAGCCCTGTTAAGCGAGTGCATTCGCATCCGTTCCATGGGGATATTATGAAGAACGTCCTTCTTGCTTCCGTATCGCTTTTCATTCTGATTGCCGGCCCCGTTTCGGCCAACCAGCAGGAATTTCCGGCAAAGCTCGCGGGCCAGGCCATCCTGCCTGCCAACACCATGGTTCCGGCTCCGGCCGACGCCCCTGAATTCCTCAAGCATTCCGGCAAGTTCACGACGGCGGACCGCAAGCGCACCGAAGGGCTCGGCAGCGTTCCCGGCAAGGACGGCGCCCGCGTCACCGACCTCAAGCTTCCCTTCGACGGCCAACCGGTCCAAGGTTTCTCCGGCATCAAGACGATGGCCGACGGCACCTTCTGGACGCTCTCCGACAACGGCTTCGGCTCCAAGGCCAACTCGTCCGACTCCATGCTGTTCCTGCACCAGATGAAGTTCGACTGGGCGACCAACAAGGCTGAGGTTGTCAAGAACCTCTTCCTTTCCGACCCCAACAAGATCGCTCCGTTCCCGATCGTGCTCGAAGGCACCGATACGCGCTACCTCACCGGCACCGACTTCGACATCGAATCGATCCAGCCGGTTGCCGACGGATTCTGGCTCGGCGACGAATTCGGCCCCTATATCCTGAAGGTCGATACCGAAGGTCGCCTGACGGACGTGATCCCGACCACGCTCGACGGCAAGCCGGTGCTTTCGCCCGACAACCCGCTGATCCAGCTGCCGAGCAATCCAGCCGCCAAGATGCCGGTCTTCAATCTGAAGCGCTCCGGCGGCTTCGAAGGCCTTGCCGTGTCGGAGGATGGTTCCAAACTCTACGGCCTGCTCGAAGGCGCCGTCTATAAGGATGACGGCACGATGGAAACAGCCGACGGTCACACCGCCATCCGTGTCCTCGAGTTCGACGTCGCCTCCAAGAAGTGGACGGGCCGGAGCTGGCTTTATCCGTTCGAGGACAAAGGCGTGTCGATCGGCGACTTCAACATGCTCGACGACACGACTGCTCTCGTTATCGAGCGCGACAGCGGCGCCGGCACCAGCGACAAGGCCTGCGCCGACCCGAAGCAGCCGAAGCCGGATTGCTTCGAAGCTCCGGCGGTGCTGAAGCGCGTCTACAAGATCGAGTTCAACGACGCCAATATCGGCAAGGCCGTCCGCAAGATCGGTTATATCGACCTGATGAACATCCACGACCCCGACAACAAGAAGAAGGCCGGCAGCAAGGACGGCGTCTACGACATGCCCTTCGTCACGATCGAAAACGTCGACCGCGTCGACGCCACGCACATCATCATCGGCAATGACAACAACCTGCCCTTCTCGGCCGGCCGCGCCGTCGACAAGGCCGACAATAACGAGTTCAGCTTGCTCGAAGTTGGCGAGTTTTTGAACGCTAAGTAATTCTGGTTTAATGTGAAATAGAGAGGGCGGTGCGAGAGCGCCGCCCTTTTTGTTGAGGGGGTGCGGTGGGGCACAACGGCCGCAAATCAGGCTACTCGAACCGAAACGCCAGCCTCTTGTTCGTCAGCCGCGACAGCTGCTGCAAACGACCATCCAGACGCTCGCCGGCGAAATCGCGATATTCAGGCGGCACGACGAATTCGAGGTCGAAGTCGGGGTTCGACGATTTGCGGAAGGTCAGGTTCTTGACGATACCGGGCATCGAGGCCGAGAAGAGGTAGATGACGCGCAGCATGCCGCCGAGCAGCTTGGCGCGCTCGATGAACTGCGGCGTGGCGATCTGCGCCAGCGGGCCGGTAGCGCCGTCGTCGTGCAGGCCCTCGAAACGGTAATAATTGGTGAGCGCGATGAAGGCGCGGCCGGGATGGCTGATGCCAACGAAGGAGGAATGGGCGATGACGTTCAGTGCCTGCAGGCCGCGGTAGTCGGGATGGGCGCGCCAGCTGATATCGGCAAGCAGACAGGCGGCCTGGCGGTAGCGGCTTTCCTCTTCGGTTTCCTGGACGCCGAAGAGAGGCATCATCCGGCCCGTCCATTCCGCCAGCTCGCGGGCATGTTCGGGCGAACGCGCACGCAGGATCGCCAGTTCGCCGGCGGCCGAAAGCAGCGGATCGAGGCGGCGCTCGGATTCGGAAAGCAGAGAATAGAGATAGCCCTCACGCACCCCCTGCGCCGAGAAGGAAATCACCGACGGCTTCATCGTGCCCAGGACTTCCTTCATTGCGATGGCGCCGAAGGGCAGCAACGAACGGCGATGTTTCGACACGGCCTGGAGCGCCGGCTCCCTGGAGTCGCGCGCGGTCATCACCTGATCGAGGAACAGCATCATCTCCTCGAGCGAGACCTCGTACCCTTGCATCATGTGCAGCGGGTAATGGGTAATCTCCATGTGCAGCTTGGCGATGTTTCGCCAAGTGCCGCCGACGGCATAGAAGGTACGCCCTTCGCCTTTTGTCAGCAGCTTTGCCGTCTTCACCTGCTTGCGGGCGAAGTCGCGCGCTTTGGAAAGGGAGCCGCCGGCGTATTCCGACAGGCGCAGGCCGCCGAGCGGCAGGGTGATGCCCTTGCCGATCTCCTTGCCCTTGATGTCGATCAGTTCCAGGGAGCCACCACCGAGATCGCCGGCGATGCCATCGGGATTGTAGAAGCCGCTGATGATGCCGAGCGAGGCAAATTTCGCCTCCTCCTCGCCCGAGAGCACTCGGATCTTGCGGCCGAGGATCGTTTCCGCCTGATGGATGAAATCAGGACCGTTGCTCGCTTCGCGCGCCGCCGCCGTCGCCAGAACATACATGGTAGCGGCGCGTGCCTGGTCGGACAGCGCCTTGAAACGGTGCAGCGCCGCCAGAGCGCGGCCGACGCTCTCTTCATCCATCTTGCCGGTGACGGCTATGCCCTTGCCGAGGCCGCAGAGGACCTTTTCGTTGAAAAGAATGGTCGGCGAGCGGGACATGCCTTCGTAGACGACGAGACGAATGGAATTCGATCCGATGTCGACAACGGAGACCGGGGCGATCCCTGGAAGGCGCCCCTGGGCTTCAGATTCAACCATATGGTCCAGTTTTACTTGTTGTTGCGGCCCTCGAGCAGGCCGGCGATCAGTTTCGGCGCGCTTGATTTCAGAGCTTCACCACGGCCTGACAGGCTCGGATTGGTCATAAAATACTGCTGCGCATTGAACGGTTCCTCGCCCCTGCGCACTTCCATGCGCCGCGACGTACCGTCCGGCAATATCTCGTAGCTTTGCTGATTGTCAATCACGTTGCCGAGCATAATCTGTGACAAGACCTGCTCGTGAACGGTCGGATTCGTCAGCGGAACCATGGTCTCGACGCGGCGATCGAGATTTCTCGGCATCATGTCGGCCGAACCTATATAGACCAGCGCCTTGTCCGACGGCAGGCCGTGGCCGTTGCCGAAGCAGAAGATGCGGCTGTGCTCGAGGAAGCGGCCGACGATCGACTTGACGCGGATCTTCTCCGAAAGGCCGGGCACCTGCGGCCGCAGGCAGCAGATGCCGCGCACGACGAGATCGATCTCGACCCCGGCATGGCTGGCGCGATAGAGCGCGTCGATGATGTCGGGATCAACAAGCGAATTCATCTTCATCCAGATCGCCGCCGGCGCGCCATTCCTGGCGTGCTGGATCTCTTCCTCGATGTGGCGCAGGATGCGCGGGCGCATCGTATAGGGCGAGATGGCGAGCTGCATGCCCTCTTCGGGTTCACCGTAGCCGGTGATGAAATTGAAGATATTAGCCATGTCGTGGGCGATGACGGGATTGCAGGTGAAATAGGAGAGGTCCGTATAGATCTTGGCGGTGATCGGGTGGTAGTTGCCGGTCCCAAGGTGGCAATAGGTCCTGAGCTTGCCTTCCTCGCGACGGACGACCATCGACATCTTGGCGTGGGTCTTGAGCTCGATGAAGCCGAAGACGACCTGCACGCCGGCGCGCTCGAGATCGCGCGCCCAGCGGATATTCGCCTCTTCGTCGAAGCGGGCCTTGAGCTCGACCAGCGCCGTCACCGACTTGCCGGCTTCGGCGGCGTCGATCAGCGCGCGAACGATCGGGCTGTCGTTGGAGGTGCGGTAAAGCGTCTGCTTTATCGCCAGGACATCAGGATCGCGCGCAGCCTGGAGAAGAAACTGGACCACCACGTCGAAGGATTCGTAGGGGTGATGAACGACCATGTCCTTTTCGCGGATGGCGGCGAAGCAGTCGCCGGCATGTTCGCGGACGCGCTCGGGAAATCGCGCATTATAGGGCTGGAACCTGAGATCGTCGCGCGGCGCCTTGGTGATCTCGGAAAGGGTGTTCAGCGCCAGGAGGCCCGGCAGAACTGCGACGCGATTGTCGGGAATGCTGAGCGCCTGCACGACGAACTGGCGCAGCGAGGCCGGCATTTCGGAATCGGTCTCGATGCGAATAACCTTGCCGCGGCGGCGGCGCTTCAGCGCCGTTTCGAAGAAGCGGACGAGATCCTCGGCCTCTTCCTCGACTTCGATATCACTGTCGCGGATGACCCGGAATGTACCGGAGCCCTGCACCTCGTAACCCGGGTAGAGCCTGTGGATGAAGACGTTGGCGACATCTTCCAGCGTGATGTAGCGGATCGTGTTTCCATCATCCGGCAGACGAACGAAGCGATCGAGCGCAACAGGCAGGCGCAGTAGGGCCGTCATCGGCTCGCGGCCGTTCTTGCTGACGAGCTGCAGGCCGATCGAGAAGCCGAGATTGGGAATGAAGGGGAACGGATGGGCCGGATCGATCGACAGCGGCGTCAAGACGGGGAAGATCGCCTGTTCGAATTCGGCGGCCAGCCATTGGCGGTCGGCATCGCTCAAGGCGCCGGGGCGCACGATCAGAATGTCTTCCTTGGCGAGATATTGCTGCAGCACGGCGAGCGATGCCTGCTGCTCCATCTGCAGATGGTCGATCTCCTGGAGGATCGAGTCGAGCTGCTCGGCCGGCGTCTTGCCGTCGGGGCTGCGTATGGCGATGTTCTGGCGCACCTGGCCCTCGAGACCGGCGACGCGCACCATGAAGAACTCGTCGAGGTTGGCGGCCGAGATCGACAGGAAGCGGACGCGCTCGAGCAGCGGATGTTCGGTATTCAACGTCTCTTCAAGAACACGACGATTGAACTGCAGCCAGGAGAATTCGCGGTTGATGAAGCGCTCGGGGCTCGTGAGCAGCTCTTCCAGCGGGGGGATGTTGTCGTTGATCTCCGGAGTGAGTTCCTGATGTTCTGCGACTGCGCTATCCATAGTCCGCTTACCCCGTTTCAATCGCCGACGGCAATTATATCAGTTTGACGACGGAACTGTGACAGTCAATCGGCCGGTTCCGAATTTCCCAATTCATTCAATACTTCCGCAGCAAGCGACCGGGTGATTTTCGTGCCCCGCGACAGGGCCAGCCGGTCGAGCCGTTCGACGATCGTCTGGGCCGCATTCAGCGACCGCTCCATCCGGTTGACGATATAGAGCACGAGTTTGTCATCTATATAAAGCTGGCGGTCTGCGAAGAGCTTGACGATCACCTGCGACAACAGCGCCTCGTCGGGCTCGCCTATCTCGACGACCGTCGCCGCTTTCAGGCGCGAACGCAGATCGGGCAGCGAAACCGGCCAGGATATCGGCCAGAGGCGGCTCGTTATCAGCAGGCTGGTGCCGTTTTCACGCACGCTGTTGATCACGTGGAAAAGCGCATTGTCGTCGAAGCCGAGGCGGTCTGCGTCCTCGAACAGCACCGGGCCGGCTGCGGCGGCGATCGCCGCATCCGAGCCAAGCTCGGGATGGATGCTGACGGCGCCGCTCAGTTCCCGCCAGATGCGGGCGAGGTGCGATTTTCCCGAGCCGACGGGGCCGGCAAGCACCACGACCGGCGACGGCCATGCCGGCCACGCATCGACAATCGACACGGCGGCGGCGAGGCGTTCCGAGATCAGGAGATCGTCGCGCCCGCTTGCGGCAGCATGCGAAAACGCCAGCGGCAGCTGCTCTCCGGCCTTGCGCTTCGGATCAGCGTTTTTCACGTCATTCATTGGGTACTGATTTCGTCTTCCGGGCGCGGCCGTCTGACGACCCGCCAAAATAAAGATCGCTCTGAAGGTAGCGCGAAAGCGCGAAGCGAACAAGAACGCCAACGGCCGCGGCGGCCGGCACGGCGATCAGAAGCCCGACGAAACCGAAGAGCGCGCCGAAGGCAAAGAGCGCGAACATCAGCCAGACCGGATGCAGACCGACGCTGGACCCGACGAGCTTCGGCTGCAGGATATTGCCTTCGAGGAACTGGCCGCTGAAGAAGACGACGAGCACCAGTCCGATCCATGGATAATCCGGCCAGAACTGCACGATGGCCACGCCGACGGAGAGAACGAGACCGACGAGTGAGCCGACATAAGGAATGAAACTGATCATGCCGGCGAAGAGGCCGATCAGCAGGCCGAAGTTCAGCCCGACGAGAGAGAGGCCGGCGGCATAATAGATGCCGAGAATGAGGCAGAGGGAGCCTTGGCCGCGGATAAATCCGGCGATCGCCTGATCGATCTCGCTGGCGATCTGACGGACATCGCTGACGTAATCGCGCGGGATCCACTGATCGACCTTGGTGACCATGCGGTCCCAATCGAGCAGGATATAAAAGGCGACGACGGGGGTGACGACGAGCAGCGATATGACGTCGACGATCGCCTTGCCGGAATTCCAGATCTGCGCGAAGAGCCCAGTCAAGAAGCCCATGCCCTCGGAGAGGATTCCGGAGAAATTGTCCTTGATCGTGCCGGCCTGGCTCCTGATCCATTGCGGCAGCAGCGAGTTCTTCGAGGTATCGATGAACTGCTGCAGCTGGCTGATATAACCCGGCAGCCGCTCGGCGAAATCGTTGAACTGGCTGACGAGCACCGGGATGAGGATCATCAGCGCCAAGGTGAAGATGATAACGAAGGCGATCAGGATGACGATGGTCGCCATCATGCGGTTCAAGCCCAGCCGCTGCAGCCTGTCCGCCACCGGATCGAGAAAATAGGCGATCGCCATGCCGGCGACGAAGGGCAGCAGGATCGAGCTGAAGACATAAAGAAAGACGATGAAGAAGACGAGCACGGCCAGCCAGAAGAATATCTGGCGCTTCAGACTATTGCCGCTGACATGCTGTGGCATCGCTTCCCCGCTGATCGCTCGCCGCTAAACGCCGCGGCCTATCCGGCGCGGTCATTCAGCACATAGGATGCAGGCGCAAAGATGGTCAACCCTGTTGCGCCAAATCCCGGAAAGGCCGGTTGAAGACGCGGGAAATTGGGGGCTTTTCCCATGCAGCGCTTGCATAAAGGCCCCTGTCATGCAATTGCGACCGGCAGATGACGCGGCATGTCAGCCGCCTGAAAATAGCCAGCGGAGACCAGCATGAGCCAGTCTGGGAAAAATGGCCTGACTTACAGCGATGCGGGCGTCGACATCGATGCCGGCAACCTCCTCGTCGAGAAGATCAAGCCGGCGGTGCGCTCGACCCGCCGTCCGGGCGCCGACGGCGAGATCGGCGGCTTCGGCGGGCTCTTCGACCTCAAGGCCGCGGGCTTTACCGACCCCGTCCTCGTCGCCGCCAATGACGGCGTCGGTACCAAGCTGAAGATCGCAATCGACGCCGATTACCACGACACCGTCGGCATCGATCTCGTCGCCATGTGCGTCAACGATCTCGTGGTGCAGGGCGCCGAGCCGCTGTTCTTCCTCGACTATTTCGCGACCGGCAAGCTCGACCCCGACCAGGGCGCGGCGATCGTCGGCGGCATTGCCGCCGGCTGCCGCGAGGCCGGCTGCGCGCTGATCGGTGGCGAGACGGCCGAGATGCCGGGCATGTATTCCTCCGGCGATTATGACCTGGCCGGTTTCGCCGTCGGCGCCGCCGAACGCGGCAAGCTGCTGCCATCCGGCGATATCACCGAGGGTGACGTGATCCTCGGCCTTGCCTCCTCCGGCGTCCATTCCAACGGTTTCTCGCTGGTGCGCAAGATCGTTGAACTCTCCGGCCTCGGCTGGGATGCACCGGCACCGTTCGCCGAAGGAAAGAAACTCGGCGAAGCCCTGCTCGAGCCGACCCGCATCTATGTGAAGCCGCTCCTGAAGGCGATCCGCGAGACCGGCGCGCTGAAGGCACTCGCCCATATCACCGGCGGCGGCTTCCCGGAGAATATCCCGCGCGTGCTGCCAAAGCATCTGGCGGCCGAGATCGATCTTGCCGCCGTCAAGGTGCCGCCGGTCTTTTCGTGGCTCGCCAAAACGGGCGGCGTCGAAGTCAAGGAAATGCTGCGCACCTTCAACTGCGGCGTCGGCATGATTGCTGTCGTTGCAAGTGAAAACGTCGCGACCGTTTCCGCGGCACTGGAAGCCGAAGGCGAAAAGGTCGTCACGCTCGGCCGCATGATCGGCCGCGACGAGGGTGCTGCCGGCACGGTCTACACGGGCACGCTCGCCTTATGAGCACGCCGCGCAAACGCGTCGTCGTCTTTATATCGGGTGGCGGCTCCAACATGATGGCGCTGATTGCGGCCGCGAAAGCCGCCGACTATCCGGCAGAGATCGTCGGCGTGATATCGGACAAGGCGGAGGCCGGCGGACTTGCCAAGGCGTCCGCCGAGGGCATCGCCACCTTCGCCTTCCCCCGCAAGGATTATGACAGCAAGGAAGCGCACGAGGCGGCGATCTTTTCCGCGCTCGACTCGCTTTCGCCTGACATCCTCTGCCTGGCAGGCTACATGCGGCTGCTGACGGCGACCTTCATCCAGCGTTACGAAGGCCGGATGCTCAACATCCACCCTTCCCTGCTGCCACTGTTTCCCGGCCTTCACACGCATCAGCGCGCAATTGACGCCGGCATGCGCATCGCCGGCTGCACCGTGCATTTCGTCACGGAAGCCATGGATGAGGGACCGACGATCGGCCAGGCGGCCGTACCGATTCTTTCCGGCGACACGGCCGAAAGCCTTGCCGCCCGCGTGCTCACCGTCGAACACCAGATCTATCCGCAGGCGCTGCGGCTCTTTGCCGAAGGCCGCGTCACGATGGAAGGCGGCAAGGCCTTCGGCAACGAGTCTTCCGCCGTCGTCCCTCGAGGCCAGCTTATTTCGCTGATCGGCGACCGCGCGTAAAGTGCAACCGCACCCTCTCGGTCCCGCGCAAACCTCTCGCATGACACGTCCCCTCGCCCGTTTACGGGGAGAGGGTTAGGGTGAGGGGCAGCCATCAAGTTCTAGCGAAATGCATCAAGCCGCCAGCGCCCGTAGCGGATGCAGCGTGCCGTCGCTATAAACGAAGCGACCGGCGCGGAATGTTGCGCGGATGCGGTTGATATCGCCCGGCTCGACCACGACCAGATCGGCGCGCTGGCCGATAGCGATTTCGCCGCGGTCCGACAGGCCGGCGGAGCGGGCGGCGTTGCCGGTCGCCATGGCGACGGCGGCCGGCAGGTCGCCTTCCGCCACGTCGGCGAGCTTGAAGATGCCGGGCACGAACGCGGCCGGGTGATAATCGGCGGCGATGATGCTGAGCAATCCAGCCTTGGCGGCATCGAGGGCGCTGAGGTTGCCCGACATCGACTGGCCGCGCAGCGCGTTCGGGGCGCCCATCAGCGTCCAGAGGCCGCGGCGGCGGGCCTCCTCGGCGGCAGGCGCGGTCACCGGAAACTCGCTGATGGTGACGCCGAGATCATGCATCTCGGCGACCTTTTCGACGCTGTCATCGTCATGCGAGGCGAGCGACAGCTTGTGTTTCAGCGACAGCGCGACGACCTCTCTGAGCTTGGCCTCGATCTCAGGATTGCTGCGCATGGCGATGCGCTTGGCGACGATCTCGGCAGCCATTTCCTCGGAGATGGCGCGGCGCTCGGAAATGCTGAGGATGTAGCTTTGCAGGTTGTTGTACTGGCCCTGCCCCGGGGTGTGGTCGGTGAGCGAAACCATGTCGATCTGATTGTCATTCAGCAGGCGCTCGAGCGCCGGAGCGGCGCCGACATTGGTAATTTCGTAGCGGGCGTGGACGCGGTGGTCGATCAGCAGATCGTCGCGCAGGCGGTTGATGCCCTCGATCACCGCGGACGTCGTCTCCAGCGAGCGGACGTGGCCGTAGACGCTTTCGGTGGCGAAGGACACGGCGGCGAAGGCCGTGGTGACACCTGCGGCGGCAAGCTTCTTGTCGAGTTCGTGGATGCCGAAATCGATCGGCATCGTCGCATTCGGCCGCGGTGCGATCTCGCGCTCAATCATATCGCCATGGAGATCGACGAAACCGGGCATCAGCAGCCGGCCGCCGCCATCGATGGCGGCAGCCGCTACCGGCTCGGGCCGGATATCGGCGATGACGCCATCCTCAACACACACGGAACCTTCACTCACCACCTCGTTTGGGAGTACGAGGGTGAAATTGCTGAGCCACATGGGCTTTCTCCTGACGGCATCGATGATTGCCAGACCGCAGCGGATAGAACCGCTTCGTGACAAACATATGAAATTTTCGAACGCCACAACCGCGATAGCGAAACCGTCTTGAGCCCAACCCAACGGCTTCCCGAGAGCGCTCATCCGCTATCGAAGTTTATTCCTGTTCAACAACGCCCATTGCAGCAGCATGATCGTCTTGGCGTCGAAGATCTCGCCGGTTTCGATCATTCCGGCGGCTTCGTCGAGCGGGACTTCGAGAACCTCGATATCCTCGTGCTCCTCCGCCAGGCCGCCGCCTTCGGCGACGCGATCGGCAGTGTCGATCAGGGAGACGAAGAAATGGACGACTTCGGCAATGGCGCCCGGCGACGGGTAGCACTTGAAGAGGAAGCGCGCATCGCGCAGGTGGTAACCGGTTTCTTCCATCGCCTCGCGGCGGATCGCCTGTTCGGGATGATCATCGTCGAGCAGGCCGGCCGGCACCTCGATCATCCAAGCGGGATCGCCATTGAGATGCACGGCAAGGCGGAACTGGCGGACGAGAACGACGAGATCGCGTTTCGGATCATAAAGCAGGATGCAGGCGGCCGGCGTGCGGTGGTAGACCTCCCGCTTCAGCTGCTGGGTCGCGCCCCTACTGTCGATATAATCGAGCAAATAGCTGCTCAACCGCGTCCACCCATTCGACAGCGTTTCCTCGCTGACGATCTTCACCCGTGATTTCGGCTGCATCATGCTGCGTCCTTGCGAAGCCAGACCTTATTATCGTGAACAGCGGCCCCGCCATAGGGCGCGACCGGGTCGGCGCCGGTCAGGACGTTGATTCCCTCGCCGTCGACATGCGCCTTGTTCGGCCAAAGTCCCTCGGCAATCAGCACGCCTGATTTCACTTCGGTGGTGATGCGGGCGTGGATGCGCAGGTCGCCGCGGCTGTTGCCGATGCGGACGAGATCGCCATTGGCGATGCCGTTGGCTTCGGCGTCGGCCGGATTGATCATCACTTCGGGGCGGCCTTCCTTCTGACGCGAGGTCTTGGTTTCGGAGAAGCTCGAATTCAGGAAGTTGCGGGCGGGCGATGTGGCGAGACGGAAGGGATGCTCGGGATCGGCGACTTCGATGACATCGACCTGATCCGGGAAGGCCGGAAGCTCGGCATACGGCCCGAGCACGCCGATCGCCGCCGGCGGCTTGTTCGGCGCCGGCTGATTGATCCAGTCCGGGCGGAAATGGAACCTGCCATCCGGATGGGCAAAACCGTTCAGAAAGTGTGCCTCCTCAAAAGCCGGCTGGCGATCGAACCATTTGTGTTCGAGAAAATGATCGTAATCCGGCAGGCCGCTCGATTCGAGCACACGGTCGACCATTTCGCGAGCGGTGAAACCGAAGCCGGGGCGGTCGGCGACGCCGAGGCGCTTGGCCAGTTCTTCGATGACGAAGAGATTGGTGCGCACGGTTGGCGGCGGCTCGACCAGCTTCGGTCCCAGCAGGATGTGGTTCTGGCCGCCGGCGCGATAGATGTCGTCGTGCTCGACGAACATGGTCGCAGGCAGCACGATGTCGGCAATCTCGGCCGTTTCGGTCATGAACTGCTCGTGGACGGCGACGAAGAGATCGTCGCGGCCAAAGCCACGTCTGACGAGGCGTTGCTCGGGGGCGATGTTTGCCGGATTGGTGTTCTGGATCAGCATCGCCGTCACCGGGCCGCGATGGCGCAAAGCCACCGGATCTCCGGTCAGTACCCGGCCGATCTGCGACTGGTCGAGCATACGGATATCGGCATCCTTCATCGTCCGGCCGGTCAGTTCCGCGTTGTTCATGCGAAAGATATCGCTGTTCGAATGGAAGGCGCCGCCGCCCTCATATTGCCAGGAGCCGAGAACGGTGGCGACCGAGGCGGCCGCATGCATGGCGACCGCGCCATTGCGCTGGCGGGTAAAGCCGTAACCCAGGCGGAAGAAGGTCTTTTTCGTCGTGCCGACGAGGCGGGCGAAAGCTTCGATCTCCCCGACCGAAAGGCCGGTGATCGCAGCCGCCCATTGCGGCGTCTTGGTCTTCAGATGCGCTTCGAGGCCTTCGGGATCATCGGCATATCTCGCCATGTAGTCACGATCCGCATAACCATCTCGGAAGGCGACATGCATGACGGCGCAGGCAAGTGCGGCATCGGTGCCCGGCTTGACGATCAAAGCCATGTCGGCCTGCTTCATCGTCGGGTTGTCGTATATGTCGACGACGACGATCTTGGCGCCACGCTCCTTGCGCGACTTGATGGCGTGCGTCATCACGTTGACCTGGGTCGAGACGGCATTGGTGCCCCAGATGACGACGCAATCGGTGCGGCCCATCTCGCGCGGGTCGGGGCCGCGCAGCGCCCCGGTCGCCATGGTGAAGCCGGTCCAGGCCGGGTTGGTGCAGATCGACGAGAAGAAGCCGGAATAACGCTTGGCATGGCGCAGCCGATCGATCGAGTCGCGCTGCACCCAACCCATAGTGCCGGCATAAAAATAGGGCCAGATCGCCTCGCTGCCGTCCCTCGCCTCGGCTTGCACGAAGGCTTCGGCGATCTCGTCAAGCGCATTCTCCCAGGAAATCTGCTGCCACTGCCCTGCCCCCTTGGCGCCGGAGCGGCGCAAGGGATGCATCAGGCGGTCGGGATGGTAGAGCCGCTCGGCGTAACGGGCGACCTTGGCGCAGATGACGCCTGACGTATAGGAATGATCGTTTGCGCCACGCACGCGGCCGATGCGGCCATCCTCCGATATCTCAACCTCCAGTGCGCAGGTGGAGGGACAGTCGTGCGGACAGGCCGTGTGGCCGACCTTGCTGTCCAGCTTCGGGGATTTGGCTTCGATGGGGGTCGCAATGTTCATGACCTTTGTATATTGCAAGGCTTCTAAGGCCAAAAGCCAGAAAAACTCCGGATAACGCGAATTCATACGGACATCAGCGAAAATGAACTACCGCCACATCTACCATGCGGGCAATTTTGCCGATGTGCTGAAACATGCCGTGTTGGCCCGGCTGATCCGCTACATGCAGAAGAAGGAGGGAGCCTTCCGCGTGCTTGATACGCATGCTGGCATCGGGCTCTACGACCTCTCTTCCGAGGAAGCGCAAAAGACCGGAGAGTGGCAGGGTGGCATCGGCAAATTGATACATGCGGAACTCGGGCCTCAGGTTTCCGAGCTGCTCGAGCCCTACCTCTCGGCAATCCGCGAACTCAATCCCGAGGGCGGTATCCGCTTCTATCCCGGATCGCCGAAGCTTGCCCGCATGCTGTTCCGTCCGCAGGACCGGCTATCGGCGATGGAACTGCACCCCGAGGATTATGCCCGGCTGCATCGGCTGTTCGAGGGCGATCACCACGCCCGCATCACCGAACTCGACGGCTGGCTGGCGCTCGGCGCGCATCTGCCGCCGAAGGAAAAGCGCGGCATCGTGCTCGTCGACCCGCCCTTCGAGGAAGAGGACGAATACCAGCGTCTGGCCGCCGGCCTGGAAAAGGCCTATCGCCGGTTTCCCGGAGGCACCTATTGCCTGTGGTATCCGCTGAAGAAGGGCGCACCCATCAAGGAATTTCACGAGACGCTGCAGGCGCTCGACATCCCGAAGATGCTCTGCGCCGAACTCACCGTGCGCAGCGACCGCGGCATCACGGGACTGACCGGCTCCGGCCTCGTCATTGTCAACCCGCCGTTCACATTGAAGGATGAGTTGCACGAGATGCTTCCCGCGCTGAAGGACCACCTAGCGCAGGACCGTTTCGCCTCCCACCGCGCCTTCTGGCTGCGCGGCGAGAACAAGGTGACCAAGGCCGATTGACCGGGAAACCGGCTTCGGGGATAGTCCCCGCTCGAGCGCGTTGCAGAGAAGTTGATCACGCTACACGCTTTAGTTCTCTGTTTTATGCATGTCGTTGTCCCAAAACCGCTGCACGCTTTTGGCCCATGCATTAGTCACAATCTCGTCAGGTACCTCATGAAGCTTCTTTGTTCCCCCGCCTCGCCCTATTCCAGCAAGGTGCGGATGGCCGCGCATTTTCTCGGCATCGAGATCGACGCCATCCGGGTCGACACCAATACCGGACCGGCAATCCTGGTGGACAACAATCCGCTCGGCAAGATCCCTACGCTTCTGACCGATGACGGGGTTTCGATCTTCGACAGCATCGCGATCATGCATTATTTCGACCGGCTGACGAAGGGCGGGCTTTACCCGTCGAAAAACGGAAAACGCACGGATGCGGAAGTGCTCGAAGCGCTCTGCGACGGCATTTGCGACTGCCTGCTGGCCATCGTCTACGAGCGGCGTTTCCGCGACGAGGAAAAGGTTCACCAGCCCTGGATCGACCGGCAATGGAAGAAGGTGACGGCCGGACTCGCCCATCTCGGCGCCAAGCCGCCGAAACTCGGCAAGAGGCTTAATGGCGGGCATTTTGCGCTGGCCGCTACGCTCGACTATCTCGACCTGCGCTTCAAGGACCAGTGGGAAACCGATCATGCGCCGCTGATCGAATGGCTGGCGCAGTTCGAAAAGAAATTCCCCGCTCATCGCGAACTCAAGGCCAGCGCCTAATCCGAGAACGACAACAAAGCGTCTGCAAACAATGGGCGAACAGCAAAAAGCCGGGCGATGAGCCCGGCTTCTGCACGTTCGGAAGGGTCAATCGGCTCAGAACTTGACGCCGATGCCGAGCTTGACGCTGTTCTCGTCGTAACCGCGCGAGAAGCTGCCGGAGTCGAGGTCGTAATCCTTGCTCTGGTAGTCGGTGTAGCGGTATTCCAGGCGCGTCGTGATGTTGTTGGTCACGAAGGCTTCGACACCGGCGCCGACCGTATAGCCGTAGTTCGTCTTGCTTTCGGACGAGGTGTCATCGGAAACCTTGACGTTGCCGAGGGCAAGACCGGCCGTACCGTAGAGCAGGAAGGGGTTCATGTCGTAGCCGACGCGGCCACGGACGGAGCCGTTCCAGCCATATTTGTTCTCGACGCCGCCCGAGGAAACGTCGTCGCCGCTGTAGCCGAGATCGGATTCAACGCCGTAAACAATCTGGCCTGCTTGCCAGTTATAGCCGGTGAAGACCTGGCCGCCGAAACCGTAGGTGTGGCGATCGGAACCGAAGTCGCCCATGTTGTAGGTGCCGGCGCCGCCGAGGTAGAAGCCCTCCCAGTTGCCGGCCGGCTTGACCGGGGCGTCCTGCGCAACCGGTGCTTCCGGAACCTGATCGACGGCATCGGCCGCCTGAGCTGCGGAAACGCCCGCGATTGCAAAAGCAGAGGCCATGAGGCCAGCAATGAGTACACGCATACTTTTCTCCTTTCAGTCCCGCGCCGCTTTTCATCTGTCTATCAGCGAAGCATTGGCGGGGAAATTGCCAGATGTCCCTTCCGGATCGAGACTGAAATTGGAACTGAATTGCGGATTTGAAAGAGCCAAATTGTGATATCATTGTGGCTGCCGCATGGCCGAAATTCGATGTTGCTTGAGAGCAACATACACTTCATTAACCTTACTCGGCAGTTAAACTCGAAATACTTATTTTAAGAAATCGCATTCTTAAATAATACATAGAATATCCCCGCCGAGGATGCAACCGTAGCCGCCTATTTATATAATCTACGCCCACCCCTATATAGGTTGCACACAGACTCGCGGGATCAGAAGGCAAGATTTTGAACCACAAAAGACTTCGCTCAGCCCTCATAACAGGGGCTGCCAAGAGAATAGGCCGGGCAATGGCCGAAGACCTTGCTGCAAGTGGCTTTTCCGTTGCGATCCACGCAAACGGCTCCCTCGGCGAAGCCGAGGAGCTGGCGGCGGAATTGCGGCGAAAGGGACAAAGGGCGATCGCGCTGCGGGCCGATCTCACCGATGTCGGCGAAGCGGGCGAACTGATCGCGAAGGCGTCGGAAGCGCTCGGGCCGCTCGATCTGCTCGTCAATAATGCGTCGGTCTTCCAACACGATTCCGCGCGGGGTTTTAACGCCGCCACATGGGCGCTGCACTTCGACCTGCATGTACGCGCGCCCTCGATCCTCGCGGCTGCCTTCGCGCAGCAGGTGCCGGCCGAGGCCGCGGGGCTGATCGTCAACATCATCGACCAGCGGGTCTGGGCGCTGAGACCCAGCTTCTATTCCTATACGCTCTCCAAGTCGGCGCTGTGGACGGCAACGCAGACGCTTGCCCAAGCTTTGGCTCCACGCATCCGCGTCAATGCCATCGGCCCCGGCCCCTCGATGCCGAGCGAGCGGCAGACGTTGGAGGACTTCCAAGCGCAGGTCTCAGCCCTTATTCTGCAGCGAGGGCCGGAACTGGAAGAATTCGGACAAACGATTCGCTTCCTTTACGACACGCCCTCGATCACCGGCCAGATGATTGCCCTCGACGGCGGCCAGCACCTAGCCTGGCAGACGCCTGACGTGGCGGAGATTAAGGAATGAACGGACGAAAGCTGCCGGATGGCGGCGTTCTCTACGACGATACGGATGAGAGTGAAGACGAAATCGAGGTGGAAGGCGACGTTTCCGCCTCGCCCGTTGCGGAAGCCGTCGACTGGAACGCCGGCAGCCTCAACGAGACCGGGCTTGTCGGCGCCGAACTGATCGGCGAGTTCGTCAAGCGTCTGCCGAACAGCCCCGGCGTCTACCGCATGTTCAACGCCGAGGGCGACGTACTCTATGTCGGCAAGGCGCGTAGCCTCAAAAAGCGCGTCGGCAACTACGCCGTCGGCCGCGTGCATTCCAACCGCATTGCCCAAATGGTGCGCCAGACCGCCAACATGGAATTCGTGACGACGCGTACGGAAACCGAAGCGCTGCTGCTGGAAGCGAATCTGATCAAGCGCTTGCGGCCGCGTTTTAACGTGCTGCTGCGCGACGACAAGTCCTTTCCCTACATCCTCATCACCGGGGATCATCGGGCGCCTGCCATTTTCAAGCATCGCGGCGCGCGAGCTCGAAAGGGCGATTATTTCGGGCCTTTCGCTTCGGCCGGCGCGGTCGGACGCACGATCAATTCGCTGCAGCGCGCCTTCCTGATCCGCACCTGCACCGACAGCGTCTTCGAAACACGCACACGGCCCTGCCTGCTCTACCAGATCAAGCGCTGTTCCGGCCCCTGCACGCACGAGGTCAGCGACGAGGGCTACGCCGAGCTGGTGCAGGAGGCGAAGGACTTCCTGTCCGGCAAGAGCCAGAAGGTGAAGTCGCACATGGCCGAAGCGATGAACCAGGCGGCCGAGGATCTCGATTTCGAACGGGCGGCCATCTATCGCGACCGCCTGGCAGCACTCTCGCATGTGCAGAGCCACCAGGGCATCAATCCGGCCGGCGTCGAGGAGGCCGACGTGTTCGCCATCCATCACGAAGGCGGCGTGTCCTGCATCCAGGTGTTCTTCTTCCGCACCGGTCAGAACTGGGGCAATCGCGCCTATTTCCCGAAGGCCGACCCGCAACTATCAAGCGCCGAAGTTCTGAATGCCTTCCTCGCGCAATTCTACGACGACAAGCCGGTGCCGAAACAGATCATGCTGTCGGAGACGGTCGAGGAATTGGAGTTGCTTGCCGCAGCGCTCGGCGAAAAGGCCGGCCACAAGGTCTCCATCCTCGTGCCGCAGCGCGGCGAAAAGCGCGATCTCGTCGAGCACGTGATCGGCAACGCGCGCGAAGCCCATGGGCGAAAGCTCGCCGAGACGGCGTCGCAGTCGCGGCTGCTCGAAGGTTTCAAGGACACCTTCGGACTAGCCTATGCGCCGCAGCGCATCGAAATCTATGACAACTCGCACATCATGGGCACCAATGCCGTCGGCGGCATGGTGGTGGCGGGGCCGGAAGGCTTCGTGAAGAACCAGTACCGCAAGTTCAACATCAAATCGACCGACATCACCCCCGGCGACGACTTCGGAATGATGAAGGAGGTGATGACGCGGCGGTTCTCACGGCTGATCAAGGAGGAAGGTATTCCGGACCGGACGGCGCAGGCCGGTGCTGTCGACGCCGCCGATATGCCTTTCCCCGCCTGGCCGGACGTGATCCTCATCGACGGCGGCCAGGGGCAGATGACGGCCGTGCGCGCCATCCTGGCCGAGCTCGGCATCACCGACAGCGTGACGGCGATCGGCATCGCCAAGGGTGTCGACCGCGATGCCGGGCGTGAGCGCTTCTTCCCGCCGGGGCGCGAGAGCTTCACGCTGCCGCCGCGTGATCCGGTGCTTTATTTCATCCAGCGCATGCGCGACGAGGCGCATCGTTTTGCGATCGGTTCGCACCGGGCGCGGCGGAAGAAGGAAATGGTAAAGAACCCGCTCGACGAGATCGGCGGCATCGGCCCGTCGCGCAAACGGGCGCTGCTACAGCATTTCGGCACGGCGAAGGCGGTTTCCCGCGCCGCGCTTTCCGATCTAATGGCTGTGGAAGGTATTTCGGAAGCCGTCGCCAAGCAGGTCTATAACCATTTCCACGATGACGCCGCGAAATAACCGGCGTCCGTCGCAAATTCCACGCAAAGGCAGTGAAAAGACAGAAACAATATTGACGGTCTGCGGCCAAAGCCGTCATCTACCGCATCGGCCCGAAAATCGGAATCGATTTTCGTAAAGGCGCGCGGCGCTGCAGCGGCGCATCAATTCAGAGAAACGATCCATGGCATCGCGTGCGTACAGCCTTCCCAACCTTTTGACTTACGGCCGCATCCTCGCCGTGCCGCTGATCGTTCTCTGCTTCTTCGTCGAGGGCAGACTGTCGATTAGCAATACGGCGCGCTGGGTGGCGCTGTGGATCTTCGTCATCGCTTCGCTCACGGATTTCCTCGACGGCTATCTTGCGCGCATCTGGAACCAGACTTCGAATATCGGCCGCATGCTTGACCCGATCGCCGACAAGCTGCTGGTCGCCTCGATCCTTCTGCTCGTCGCGGCCGACCAGACCATTGCCGGCTGGTCGATCTGGGCGGCAATCACCATTCTCTGCCGCGAAATCCTGGTTTCCGGCCTTCGTGAATATCTTGCGGCGCTGAAAGTCAGCGTACCGGTGACGCGGATCGCCAAATGGAAGACGACGCTGCAGCTCGTCGCCATCGCCTTCCTGCTTGCCGGCCCGGCCGGCGACGAGATTTTCCCCTATACGACGCAGACCGGCATCGCGCTCTTGTGGATCGCAGCACTGCTGACCATTTATACCGGCTACGACTATTTTCGTGCGGGGCTGAAACATATCGTGGATGACGAGGAATGACGCGGCTTGTCTATTTCGCCTGGGTGCGCGAGCGCATCGGCAAGGGTGAAGAGGAGATCGACCTCCCCTCCTCCGTCATCACCGTCGCCGATCTTCTGAATCATTTGAAGACGCTGGGCGAAGAATATGAAGCCGCACTTCAATATCCGGAGGTGATCCGCGTGGCGCTGGATATGGAACATGTCGAACATGACGAGCCGATCGGCGCCGCACGCGAGATCGGGATCTTTCCGCCGATGACGGGGGGATGAGACGGTGACGGTGGTGACGTGTCGCTACCCCCCTCTGCCCTGCCGGGCATCTCCCCCACAAGGAGGGAGATTGGCCGTGCGCACGGGCTTCCTCAAACAATCGGCGTTTCAGCCCGATGAAGCTGTAAATGGTCAGGAAGAGCGCGCCACTTGTGATCTCCCCTGCGGGGGAGATGGCCTGCAAGCCAGAGGGGGGCGGACACGGCACAGCCTTTCCGCATTCTTCACAACGGCTTTAAAGCAGCGGAGGATTTCGCTGTGACCACACCCACCATCCGCGTCCAGCACGAAGACTTTGACCTGCAAGCCGAGGTCGATCTCCTCTCCAAAGGCAAACCCGGCATCGGCGCCGTCGTCACCTTCTCCGGCCTCTGCCGCGATGAAGGCGGTGCACTCGCGGCACTTGAACTCGAGCATTATCCCGGCATGGCCGAAGCCGAGAT
This sequence comes from Rhizobium aethiopicum, assembly GCF_900094625.1. Taxonomy (GTDB): domain Bacteria; phylum Pseudomonadota; class Alphaproteobacteria; order Rhizobiales; family Rhizobiaceae; genus Rhizobium; species Rhizobium aethiopicum. Next base: position 189,200 of record NZ_FMAJ01000009.1, read on the forward strand.
GACCCGCATCAGCGAACTCGCCATCACCCGTTTCGGGCTGCTCGGCCTGACCGCCATCCATCGTTACGGCAGGATCGGCGTGGGCGAGAATATCGTGCTCGTCGTCGCAGCCGCGCCGCACCGGCAGGCGGCATTCGACAGCGCCAATTTTGTCATGGACTTCCTGAAGACCGCGGCCCCCTTCTGGAAGAAGGAGCATGGCAAGGACGGCGCCGGCGGCGACTGGGTTGCGGCGAAGGACGCTGACGATGCGGCGCGCGACAAGTGGAAGTGATCAGAGCATGATGCCGAAAACTGTGCGCGGTTTTCTTACAACATCAAGCGCCACTTCTAGAGCCTTTCCGGGTTAGCTTGAATCATTCTGTTGGCTCAAACGGAGTCGGATGGTCGACCGGCCGGCGCGCGTCGTTGCCCAGCTCTACGGCCAAGCCGGCCGGTCGATCAGCCGGCCCGTTTCAGCCAACCCGAAGGGCCGGGCATCTTTCCGCCAGGATCAAAGGCGATCGGCTCGGACGTACCTTTGGGTATGCCCGTCGCCAATCGCCTTTGCCCTGACGAAAACCTGCTCCGGCAGAATGCTTCAATCTAACCCGGAAAGGCTCTAAAGCACGACGCGCTCCCTGCGGCTCATGACCAGCAGCAGGACAAGCAGCGAGAAGATAACGAGATCGCGCCAGACGAAGGGGCCATAGGCGCCCCATAGGGTTTCGACGACAGCAAGCCCGGCAGCTCCGCCCGCCGAACGCAGCGGATTGGAATAGCCGCCGACGGCTGCGATCAGCAGCACCTTTAGCCCGAACATCAGACCCGCGCCGAAGTCCATCGAACCGTAATAGAAGGTGGCGAGGATGCCGCAGATGGTGGCGACGAGAGCGGCGGCGGTATAAGCGACAAGGAAGACGCGGCTGGCGCTGGTGCCGCAAAGTTCGGCGGCCAGCGGATCGTCGGTGACGGCGCGCCAGAGGCGCCCCCAGGCCATACGCCTGAGGATCAGCGCACCAATCGCCACGATGGCTGACATCAGCGCCGCGTCGATCAGTTGGATGTAGGTTAGAGTCACTTTGAACGGGCCGTCGCTCCAGAACACGACGACATCGTTCAGGAACGGCGGCAGCCAGATCGCTCGGCTATCGGCAGCGAGCCGGGCGGTTTCCATCAGCACGATCATGATGCCGAGAGCGGCGACGATGACCATATTCGGCGATTTGCTGGCGAGTGGCAGCATGATCGAGCGACCGATCCAGATGCCCGCCGCCAGCGAATAAACGATCGCAACGCAGGCGCCAATGGCAAGGGCGGCCGGCAGCACCAGCCAGAACCTGACATAGGCGAGCTCGGTGAAAAGCAGCAGGATCTGACCCGAGAAGGCGAAGATCGCCCCATAGGTGATGTCGGCGCGCTTGGTCACGCCGAAAGCGACCGCGTAGCCGAAGGCGAGCGCGGCATAGAGGGCGGCAAGCGGAACCGCATTCGCCAGCTGCTGCAGAAGATAGGCCATTCCGAAGACTCCCCGTCGGGAAATTATAACTGGTAAAACACACTTCGCCAGTTATAATTTCCGCATGAGTTTTTCTTGGACCCCTCATCGTTTCGCCGGCGGCGCGCTGGCGCTCGATGTCGCCAACAGCGTGGTTCTGCGCCATGACGAGGCGCGGCGGATCGACCGCTTTGCGGTGAGCGAGCAGATGCGGACCTTTCCGCGCAGTGCCGCCGAATTCTGCGCGGAACGCGCCCTGTTCGGCGAGATCGCGCCGCTGGCAGCGCAAGACGAGGCGGATTTCTTCGCGCTGAGGGAAGCGATCGACCTATTTTTCCGCAAGCGTATACTGGACGGCAGCGACAACCACTTGTTGGCCGGGCTGCTGGAAGCGGTGGCCAAGATCTTGCGCGGAGCCAGTCCCGGCAATCTGGCCGCGGCGACCGCCCATTCGGCGCTCAGGCTGATCGCCATGCCTGATCCGGCGCGCATGAAGATCTGCGGCAATTGCGGCTGGCTGTTCATTGACCGCAGCAAGAACAGGAGCCGCGCCTGGTGCGACATGGCGGTCTGCGGCAACCGCGCCAAGGCGAACCGGCACTATCGGCGCAAGCAGGAGGAGACGCCATGAGAAAACATCTGATCGCAACAGCGGCGGCAGCCGGACTTCTGCTGTCCGCCTGCCAGCGCCAGGCCGAGAATCTGGTCGAGGTCACCGGCCACCTCTTCGTCTTCAACTATCGGGTGGCGAGCGCCACCTATCTGCTGACGCTGAAAAAGACGGGACCTATTCCCGACGGTTCGGCCATCATTGCCGAATTCGAAAATCCCGAGGGGGGCGCGCCGCTAGTGCTGAACCAGAAGATCTACCCGATGGATGACAAGATCGCGCTGCAGAGCGAAAACCTGCACTGCGTGCGTAAGGATCGTCCGTATACGGTGAACGTCCGGCTGGTCGACAAGGACGGCAAGGTGCTGCAGCAGTTGACGACGCAGTTCCGCTCCGACCTCGACCAGACCGTTCTGCCGAGCAAGCCGCTCGTTCTCGGAGCGGGCTATGAAAAGAACCCCGAAGTCTTCAAGCCCGATGGAAGCGTCGACTTCTCGAATACCGACAAATGCCCGGCATAGAAAAAGCCGGAGCGAAGCCCCGGCTTTCGAGAGTCAATTCAAGGCATTGCGAGGCAATGCCGAAGCGCGGCTTCAGCCGACGATTTCGGTGTCGGAGAACCAGTACTTGATTTCCTGGGCAGCGGTTTCCGGAGCGTCGGAGCCATGCACGGAGTTTTCGCCGATCGACAGGGCATGAACCTTGCGGATCGTGCCTTCGTCGGCGTTTGCCGGATTGGTCGCGCCCATGATTTCGCGGTTCTTGAGGATCGCGCCTTCGCCTTCCAGGACCTGGACGACGGTCGGGCCGGAGGTCATCCCTTCGACCAGTTCGCCGAAGAAGGGACGGTCCTTATGAACGGCGTAGAAGCCTTCGGCTTCGCGGCGGCTCATCCAGACGCGCTTGGAGGCGACGACGCGCAGGCCGGCATCTTCGAGCATCTTGGTGATGGCGCCCGTCAGGTTGCGCTTGGTTGCATCAGGCTTGATCATCGAGAAGGTGCGTTCAATCGCCATAGTCAAATCCTCTGTTTTCTCGGGAAAAGTGGGCGGTCTTTACCCGCCCCAACGCCTGAAAACAAGAGGCCGGCGGCAATTTCACGCCGCTGTCACAGTCCTGCCGCGGCTTTCGTTGAGATCGAGGCAGCGTTCAAACCAGAGCATGACGGGATCATCGGCCGCAAGCATGGCAAGGCCAGAGGAGACGCGCAGCCATTGCAGCGCGCCGAAGACGATATAGTCGGCAAAGAGCGGCGATTGCCCGCCGATGAAGGGCTGGAACTTCAGCATGTGCCGCAGCGGCTCCAGCTTGGCGCCGAAGGCGGCCTTCTCCGCCTCGCTGTTGGCGGCAAAGACTTCCAGCGGCTTGCCGAGCCTGACCTCGCGGCTCTGACGAAAGTAGGCCTTATCGCCTTCGTCGAGAATCGCGTGGATATCGAGAAGGGCGATCCGCATGATCGCCGGGTGGATGACCATCTGCGAATAGCCCTCAACCATGCGCGACAGCGCCTTGCCGCCCTCGCCGTCAAACAGCGACGGCCGCTCGGGATAGGCCTCTTCGAGATAGAGGGCGATGGCAAAACTGTCCGAGATCAGCCGGCCATTGTCGTCCAGCACGGGCAGGGTCGGCGACACGCCGCCGCCGATTTCGCGGATACGGGCGTAGGTCGTCGGAATCTCTTCGAAATCGAGCCCTTTATGTGCCAGCGCCATCACCGCCTTCCAGCAATGGGGCGAAAAGAAGTGCCGTTCGTCGGCGCCGCAGAGGGAATAGAGGGCTCTGGTCATAACAATCCTTTCGATTTCTCACTTGCATGCATTCGACGACAGAAAGCGCGTGTGATCAAATCAGGAAATTTCATCGCCCCATCACTCGGATTTCTCGGCAAACGGGTTAGACTGCTCCAGTAGCAGCAGGGTGATCGGATGCTTAGTCATTTCAGGATGTTTGCCGCCTATAACCGCTGGGCCAATGCCCAGGTCTATGCGGCTGTGGCCGAACTCAGCGACACGGAGTTCCGCAGCGACCGCGGCGCTTTCTTCGGCTCGCTTCATCGCACGCTCAACCATCTGCTCGTCGCCGACCGCATATGGATGAAGCGCTTTACCGGTAGCGGCGAAGCGCCGGCGACGCTTGATGCCATTCTCTACCAAGAGCTGGATGCGCTCGCCGCCGCACGCAAGGCAGAGGACGAGCGCATCCTTGCCTGGACAGGCAAGCTCGATGAGGCGAGCCTCGCCGGCGCCTTCACCTATGTGCCGGTGAGCCAACCGATCCAGATCACTCAACCGCTCTCGGGTGCGCTTGCGCATCTCTTCAATCACCAGACGCATCACCGCGGCCAGTGTCATATGATGCTGACGGCGCTTGGCAAACCGAGCCTCGGGCTGGACCTTATCTATTTTCTGCGCAGCGAGGGCCGCGAGTGGATGTGAGACAGCCTTTCCCATCAAGACGGCATTAACCGCCTTTGCCGGTTCCATCGTAAACCCGGCGCTTCCCGCCCAAAAATTCAGCCTCTCTTAAAGCCTTGCAGGCATAGCGGAATGAAGGGAAAAGGCCGGACCGCGAGGGATCGTCATGCTGACTGCAAGCGCAAACGCACTGATGCCGCGCGAGGCCGCGCGCCCGGGTCTCCTGACGGATATCCAGAAAATCGCCCAGCATATGGCGCGCCTCAACGTCGCCACGCTGCCGCGCAACTACGAACTCTTCCATGAGGCCGTCATCGGGCAAAATCCCGGTCTCGCGCAGGATATCGCCGCGCTCGGATCGCAGCCGCAACAGGCGATGCTCGACGAACTCGGGCTGAAATACCGCCTCGTCGGCCATTGCGGGCTGGCGGGCGAGGCGTCGCGCAACGAGGCCAGCCGGACGTTGCGCTTGGTGGCGGAAAGGCTTGCCGAAGGATTGCGGCACAGAGACGCCTTTGCCCGCGCCTGCGTCACGATCCTGAAATCTGTCGCCGGTCATGAGGACCAGAGCCTTGCCGCCTTCATCGGCGAGGTCGATTACCTCACTGCCTCGCTTGCGACGGTGATGTCGACGGAGACGGAAATCGGCGCCAGACTGCAGGACGACATCAACAAGCTGGAAACGTTGGAGCGCGGCATTTCGGCGATGCAATCGGCCACCGTCGCCGACAGGATTACCGGACTTGCCAACCGCATCGCGCTGAACCGGCACATCGCCGAACTCTACGAACGTGAAGAGGGTGCCGCCGGCAGCGCGCTGATCATGATCGATATCGACGATTTCACCGAGCTCAACGAGAGATACGGCACTCAGGCAGGCAACAAGCTCTTGAAGAAGCTTGCCGCGCTCTTTCGGAAATCGGTGAAGAAGAACGACTTCGTCGCCCGCACCGAGGCTGATGAATTCGCCTTGCTGTTTGCCAATGTCGGTATGCAGGATGCGATTGCCATCGCCGAGCGCCTGCGCGCCTCCGTCGAAGAAAATCTCGTCTTCGCGACCTCCGACAAGGGTGACAGCGGCAGGCTAACCATCTCGGTCGGTGTGGCGCTCAGCGCCGATGCGGCGACACCGGGTCAATTGCAGGCCAATGCGCGTGTCGCCCTGCTCGCCGCGCAATCGAACCGTCGCCTGCCGGTGCAGGCTTTCGGCCGCTGAGGCGTATGACCGCCGTCGGCGCTGAAGAACACGCTCGCCGCCGGACGAGCAAGCTCGCCGGGGGACGAGCAAGCTCGCCGGGGGACGAGCAAGCTCGCCGGGGGATAAGCGCTCTTGCCTTGGCGGGCGCTTTCGGCCAAAACGCCGGCCATGATCACGCTCACCGACATTTCCGCCCGTATTGCCGGGCGCCTGCTTCTCGACAATGCCAGCGTTTCGCTGCCTTCCGGCACGAAAGCGGGACTGGTCGGGCGCAACGGCGCCGGCAAATCTACGCTGTTTCGCGTCATCACCGGCGATCTCGGCTCGGAGACCGGATCGGTGTCGATCCCCAAGGCGGCGCGCATCGGCCAGGTGGCCCAGGAGGCGCCGGGAACCGAGGATTCCCTGATCGAGATCGTGCTTGCGGCCGACAAGGAACGCGCAGCACTTCTTGCCGAAGCGGAAACGGCAAGCGACCCACACCGCATCGCCGAGATTCAGATGCGCCTTGTCGATATCGACGCGCATTCGGCCGAAGCGCGGGCGGCGAGCATCCTCGCCGGCCTGGGTTTCGACCAGGCGGCGCAAGCCCGCCCGGCCTCCTCCTTTTCCGGCGGCTGGCGCATGCGCGTGGCGCTCGCCGCCGTGCTGTTTGCCGAGCCGGACCTGCTCCTGCTCGACGAGCCGACCAACTATCTCGACCTCGAAGGCACGATGTGGCTGGAGGACTATATCCGCCGTTATCCGCACACGGTCATCATCATCAGCCACGACCGCGACCTCCTGAACAATGCGGTCAATTCGATCGTGCATCTCGACCAGAAAAAGCTCACCTTCTACCGCGGCAATTACGACCAGTTCGAGCGGCAGAAGGCTGAGGCCGACGAACTGCAGACCAAGGCCAGGGCAAAAAACGAGGCGGCGCGCAAACATCTGCAGAGCTTCATCGATCGCTTCAAGGCCAAGGCTTCCAAGGCCCGGCAGGCGCAATCGCGCGTCAAGGCGCTCGAGCGCATGGGAACGGTCGCCGCCGTGATCGAAGACCATGTTCAGCCCATTACCTTTCCCGAGCCGGAGAAGCAGCCGGCCTCGCCGATCGTCGCGATCCAGAACGGCGCCGTCGGCTACGAGCCGGGCAAGCCGATCCTCAAAAACCTCAGCCTGCGCATCGACAATGACGATCGTATCGCGCTGCTTGGCTCGAACGGCAACGGCAAGTCGACCTTCGCCAAATTCATTTCCGGGCGGCTCGCACCGGAGAGCGGTGAAGTGAAGCTTGCGCCGAGCCTGAAGATCGGCTTCTTCGCCCAGCATCAGCTCGACGACCTCATTCCCGAACAATCGGCCGTGGAGCATGTGCGCCGGCTGATGCCCGCCGAGCCGGAGGCCAAGGTCCGGGCCCGCGTCGCGCAGATGGGACTGGCGACCGAGAAGATGGCAACCGCTGCCAAAGATCTTTCCGGCGGCGAAAAGGCGCGCCTGCTGATGGGGCTTGCCGCCTTCCATGCGCCCAACTTGCTGATTCTCGACGAACCCACAAACCATCTCGACATCGACAGCCGCCGCGCGCTGATCGAGGCGCTGAACGATTACGAAGGTGCGGTTATCCTGATCTCGCACGACCGCCATCTGATCGAGGCGACGGTCGACCGCCTCTGGCTGGTCAATGGCGGCACCGTCACCGCCTTCGAAGGCGACATGGACGAATACCGCGATCTAATTGTCAGTTCCGGCAAGAGGAAAGAAGAGAAGCCGCAAGCCGCCGACGAGACGGCATCGAAGGCCGACCAGCGCAAGCTCAATGCGGAAAAGCGCGCCTCGCTGACGCCGCTGAAGAAAAAGATCAACGAAATCGAATCCTTGACGGCGAAGCTGGAGAAACAGATTCAAACCCTTGATGCGGAACTTGCGGATCCTGTTCTCTATGACAAGACGCCGGCCAAAGCCGCCGAAAAGGCAAAACAGCGCGGCGAAGCCGCGGCAAAACTCGCCGCCGCCGAGGAAGAGTGGCTGATGCTGTCGCACGAATACGAAGAGGCGATGGCAGGATAGCCACAGTCTTTCAGGAAACGCGGTGGAGTGCCTCGCGTTAACGTGAAGTCCTGCCGATCTCAACCGATCGTTAACCATAATTCGAAAGGTTGTCTCAACATTCATTACTGATTTGTTGAGCCCTTTCCATGCATCGCTTTTTCATCCTGGCCTGCATCGCGCTTACGGCCGTCCTCTCCGCCTGCGGCACGACCAGACAGCCCCCTGACACCTCGATCAAAACCGCGTCGGTGGTTGCGCCCGAGGGACGGACGCCTTCCGGCAAGCCCTCCAATGATGATGGAACGCCGCCCTTTGCCGGCCCGCATCACCTTTCCGGGCGGACGCTGGAGGTCTCCTCACTTGCCGATCTCAAGCTCAAACACAAGGAAGTGATCCTGAGCTTCGACGATGGTCCGATCCCCGGCCGGACCGACAAGGTGCTGGCGATCCTCGACCAGTTCGGCGTCAAGGGCGCCTTCATGATGGTCGGCCAGATGGCCGAAATGCATCCCGCACTCGCCCGCAAGGTGGCGATGGACGGCAATGCGGTCGGCAGCCACACCTATGATCATGCCAATCTGAGCTCGCTTGATTTCGATGCGGCAATGGACGAGGTGATCAAAGGCGAGCTGGCGGTGACCAAGGCGACGGGAGCCGACGTTTCTTTCTTCCGCTTCCCCTATCTTGCCGAGAGCCAGAGGTTGCGCACCGCCATCGCCATGCGCGACATGGTCGTCATGGATGTCGACATCGACAGCAAGGACTATTTCGCCACCACGCCGGCTTCCGTGACTCAGCGTATTATGGATCTGCTGCACAAGCGCGGCCGCGGCATCGTTCTGATGCACGACATTCACAAGCGCACGGCGACGATGTTGCCGACTCTGCTTTCGACGCTCGAAGCCGAGGGCTATAAAGTCGTGACGCTGAAATTCAAGAAGGCGCAGGTGCCGAACGACCTCGTCGCCTCGGCTGATTTCGTAGCGACCCGCTAAGGCGGGTTGCCAACTCGGGACCTGGTGCCTAGATCTGGGCAACCTCAATGCAAGCGGCAGCCCAGACATGAACCTTCATCTCGAAACAGACGAAGACCCACTTACCCGCCAGTTCATCGACGAACACAACGCCCTTTCCGGCGCGGCATTGAGAACGCCGCAATTTAGCGAGGATCGCGACGCGATAAAAGCGCTGATTGAGCGGCAGGACAGGCTGATCGTGCCGATGCGCCGCGGGGGGTGGCTGTTCGATTTCCGGCAGAGCAAGGACAATCCGCTCGGCGTCTGGCTGCGCCTGCCGGCCGACCAGCAGCCATTGCCGGAGGCAGATTGGGAGCCGGTGTTCGATCTTGACGCCTTTTGCCTCGACGAGGGCAAGCGCTGGAACTGGCGCGGCGCCGTTACCTGCCCGTGGGAACCGACGCGCGTCCTGCTCATGCTTTCGGATGGCGGCTCCGACCTGGTCCGCCTGCTCGAATTCAATGCTGAAACGAAACAGATCGTCGAGGGCGGGTTCGACACACCTGCCGCGCGGTCGCATGCCACTTGGCTGAGCCGCGACGAAATTTGTTATTTCGGCTCGATCGACCGATTTTCGGCGACCCGTTCGGGCTGGCCGCGCGTCGGGCGGCGATTGAAGCGCGGACAGCGGCCGGAAGATGCCAGGGTCATGTTCGAAGCTGCCGATGAGGACGTCTACGGCTTTAATCTCGTCATCGACCCGGCCCTATCGGGCGGTTCGGCCGGTGCCGGATTGATCGACATTTTCGTCGCCGGACACGAAATCGGCGTGGCCAGTGCGTTCCTCATTGCCGACGATGGCGCGCGACGGCATATCGACCTGCCCAAGGAAGCCGATTTTCAATTCAATCATAATTATTGTCTCTGGCGGGCAAAGACCGATGAGCGCGTTGCGACCGGCAGCCTCGTGCTGCAATCCTTCGATCCCGCCTCGCAGGCGCTGCTTGGGCCGGAACGGATCCTGTTTCAGCCTGGTGAAGGCCAGTCGATTTCGCAGATGATGCTGAAGCGCGAGTGGTGCGTCTTCATCATTTCCGACCGGCTGCGGCCGCGTCTCCTGGTGCTCGACCTGACAAGGCCAGATGCCGAACAACGGGAAATCGCGTTGCCGGCGGATGTTCAGACGGCTCATGTCAGGCCGCTCCATGCGGACCTGCATCTTGGCGACGACACGCTTCACATCGTCGGTCAGGGCTTCCTGCAGCCGCCGACGTGTTACCGCCTCGAACTCTCCGATCGCAGCAGAGAGCCGGAGCCGATCTTTACAGCCGTGGCGCCGAGCTATTTCGATGCGACCGGTATGTCGTCGGAACTGCTGGAAGCTGTGTCCGAGGACGGGACCCGGGTTGCCTATCGGCTGGTGCTGCCGCGACATTGGACCAAGGGCGCACTGCCGGTCCTGATCTACGGTTATGGCGGCTTCGATGTCTCGCTGTCGCCGAGTTATTCCGGGGTGACGGGACGCTGGCTGGAGCAAGGCGGCGCCTATGTGCAGGCCTATATCCGCGGCGGCGGCGAATTCGGGCCTGACTGGTATCGCAGCGCCAAGCGGCAGGGGCGAGACCGGGCCTTTGCCGATTTTGTCGCCATTGCCCGCGATCTCGTCGCCCGCGGATACACCGCGCCATCACGAATTGCCTGCCAGGGCGGCAGCAATGGCGGCCTGCTGACGGGTGTGATGCTGACGCGCTATCCGCGCGATTTCGGCGCCGTCTGGTGTCAGGTGCCGGTGCTCGACATGACGCGCTTCCACCTGTTCAGCGCAGGCCAAGCCTGGATGGACGAATATGGTGATCCGGAAACGCCGGCGGACCGGGACTTCATGCTCGGTTATTCGCCGCTTCACAATATCAGGCCGGCCAGCGAAGTCGCTTATCCTCCGATCTATATCGAAAGCTCCGCCAATGACGACCGCGTTCATCCCTCGCACGCGCGCCGTTTTGCCGCGCGGCTGGAGGAAGAAGGACATAAGCCGCTCTTCCACGAATTCGGCTCAGGCGGGCACGGCGGCGACGGCAATTCCGAAGAGCGCGCCGCGCGCGCGGCGATGGGTTACAGCTTTCTTCGGCAGACCATCATGCGATAGGGTAGAAGGAAAGGAGGAGCAGAGCTTGTCGACGCTCTTCTTTCTGCTAAAAGAAGCTCAATAAATCATACTTTTCATACAAGCCCGAGCGAAGCACCATGTCCCCTATCAATCTCGCCATCGTCGGCGTCGGCAAGATCGTCCGCGACCAGCACCTTCCCTCCATCGCCAACAACCCGGATTTCGAGCTTGTCGCCACGGCAAGCCGTCACGGCACGGTCGACGGCATCAAAAGTTACACCACGATCGACGCCATGCTCGACGCCGAGCCCTCGATCGACGCTGTTTCGCTCTGCATGCCGCCGCAATACCGCTATGAGGCCGCCTATAAGGCGCTCGTCGCCGGCAAGCATGTGTTCCTGGAAAAGCCGCCCGGCGCCACGCTCAGCGAAGTGGCTGATCTGGAGGCGCTTGCCGCCAAACAGGGCGCATCCTTGTTTGCCAGCTGGCACTCGCGTTATGCGCCGGCCGTCGAAGCGGCCAAGGCGTTTCTTGCCTCAACGACGATCAAAAGCGTGCATGTGATCTGGAAGGAGGATGTCCGTCACTGGCATCCGAACCAGGAATGGATCTGGCAGGCCGGCGGCCTCGGCGTTTTCGATCCCGGCATCAATGCGCTGTCGATCGTCACCCATATCCTGCCGCGGCCGGTCTTCATCACCGGGGCCGTGCTGGAATTCCCGGAGAATCGTGATGCGCCGATTGCTGCCGACATTCACTTCCGCGATGCGGACGGCCTGCCGGTTCATGCCGAATTCGACTGGCTCCAGACCGGCAAGCAGAGCTGGGACATCGTCGCGGAAACGGCGGCCGGTCAAATGGTGCTTTCCGAGGGCGGCGCCAAGCTTTCCATCGACGGGACGCTGACATTCGCCGAGCCGGAGCAGGAATATCCCTCGCTCTATCGCCGCTTCGCCGAGATCATCAAAATGGGCAAATCGGATGTCGATCTCGCACCGTTGCGCCACGTCGCCGACGCCTTCATGCTCGGCAAGCGGAAATTCGTCGAAGCCTTCCACGATTGAGTGACTGGACGGTCCTTGCCTACGGCTACGGCGGCAAGGACACGCTCAAGCCTTCTTCTCCCACCGCCCTTCCGGTGTCTGCTGCCAATAGGTGAGGTTATGCCCCTCGCCTTTCAGCTTCTTCCATTGCGCGCGGGCGCCTTCCAACTGCTCCTGGTCGTGACCGTCGAACATAAAGACGACGCGCTCATAAGCATCGGCCGGCGGCGGCTCGGCGCCGTCGACAATGAAGCGAACCGTCGCCGCATTGGCATTGTCCGCCGTGACCGTCAAAAGCACCGGCTGGTTTTCGGCGAAATCGCCCTCGTCGGTGCCATGCGGCAGAAAACTCTCCTCGCGGAACATCCAGAGATGCGCATCGAGAGCATCGCGCCGCGCGGGCTCGCGCGTCTGGACGACGACGCGCCAGCCGCGCTCGACGCTCTTGTCGAGAAGCGGCGGCAGCGCGTCTTCCAGCCTGGTTTCGGTCAGATGATAGAAGAGAATGTCCGTCATCGGGATTCATATTGGGCACGAACGAGCTCGTCGAGCAGACGCACGCCGAAACCGGATCCCCAGGACTGGTTGATCTCATCCTGCGGCGAGCCCATCGCTGTGCCTGCGATGTCGAGATGCGCCCAGGGCGTGTCCTGTACGAAACGTTTGAGAAAGTGCGCGGCGGTGATCGAGCCGGCCTGGCGGCCGCCGGTGTTCTTCATGTCGGCGAATTTGCTGTCGATCAGCTTGTCGTAGTCCTTGCCGAGCGGCATGCGCCAGAGCTTCTCGTTTGTGGAAAGGCCGGCCGCCGTCAGCTGGGCGGAAAGCTGGTCGTCATTGGAGAACAAGCCGGCATGCACGTTGCCGAGCGCCACGACGATCGCGCCGGTCAGGGTGGCGAGATTGATCATGAACTGCGGCCTGAAGCGATCATTGCAATACCAGAGCGCATCGCAGAGCACGAGGCGGCCTTCGGCGTCGGTGTTGATCACCTCGATCGTCTGGCCGGACATGGAGGTGACGATGTCACCCGGACGCTGGGCGTTGCCATCGGGCATGTTCTCGACCAGGCCGATGATGCCGACGGCGTTGACGGCTGCCTTGCGGGCAGCGAGCACGTGCATCAGGCCGGTCACGGCTGCGGCGCCGCCCATATCCCCCTTCATGTCCTCCATGCCAGCTGCCGGTTTGATCGAAATGCCGCCGGTATCGAAGACGACGCCCTTGCCGATGAAGGCAACGGGACGGTCCTTGCCCTTGCCGCCCTTCCACTGCATGACGGCCAGACGCGGCGGGCGCACGGAGCCCTGCGCGACGCCGAGCAGCGCGCCCATGCCGAGACGGCGCATTTCCTTCTCTGTCAGAATCTCCACCTCGACGCCCAGCTTTTCCAGTTCATTCGCCCTGGCGGCGAATTCGACAGGTCCAAGCGCGTTCGGCGGTTCATTGACGAGGTCACGGGCGAGATTGACGCCGCCGGCGATCGCTTCGGAATCGAAAAACGCCTTCTTGGCACCGGCCGCATCGGCAGTGACGATCGTCACCTTGACGGATTTTGCCGGCTTCTCCTCGTCATCATTCTTCTTTGTCTTATAGGCATCGAAGCTGTAGGCGCGCAGCAGCATGCCGAGCGCGAAATCGGCGGCGGCGCGTGCGTCGATCTCCAGGCCGGGCACGTCGATGAAGATGACGGCCTTATCGGTGTTCTTGATTTTCGATGCAGCGGCGCCGCCGGCCTTCAGCCAGTCATGGGCCGTGAGTTCGCCGGCCTTGCCAAGTCCGACGACGACGATGCGCTCGACGGGCGCCCCTTCCGGGGCGACAATATCGAGCGCGGCCATTGATTTAGCGGAGAACCGAGCGATTTTCGCAGCCTTGGTGACAACGCCTGCCGGATCGGCCGTTTCGGCGCCTGCGGCGCTCTCGGCCTCCGCGGTCTTCAACAGGATCGCCAGTCCGCCATTGAGTTTTGCCGACTTCGAGAATGAAATTTCGAACTTTGCTGACATGTCTTCTCCGCTGGGATTCTTTAAAATCCGTCCGTGGCGGATAATTTCGCGTTTGGCGGGTCTGTCAATGGCTTGCGACTATTGTTATGGTCGCCCGCGGCCGTCCAGGCCCTCATGTTTTCGTCAGTTTCGTAGATATTCGCGTTGACAGTTTTTTCGAAAAATCCATGGCGGAGGCCGGTGATCCGCCTGCCGAAAACGACTTTCGGTGCATTCCTGCTTCTGTTCTGGACGTGGTGGGCGCTGCTTGCCGTCTTTCGCGCCTTCCCCGGAATAGACATCTATTTTTCCCAGCTTTTTTTCGTGGGCACAGATTGTGACGCGACCGCCGCTGCCGGAAGCATCTGCGGCGGCTTTCCGTATCGCGATTCGGGAAATTTCGACCTGCTGCGCACCATCTTCTTCCGTCTGCCCTATGTCGTCGCGATCGTAATGCTGTGGAAATTCATCGAGTGCTACCAGCAGCACGGCGCAACTTTCAACGCCGAGCGGGCGCGCAAGCTCAAGGTCGCGCTCGGAACGCTGCTGATCGGTCCGGTGCTGCTCGTCAATGTTATCCTGAAGGAGCACTGGGGACGGCCGCGGCCGGTGCAGACGGATATCTTTGGCGGAACACTGCATTTTGTCGAGGCCGGTTCGCTTGCCGGCAAATGCGTCTCGAACTGCTCCTTCGTCTCCGGCGAGGCGGCGAGTGCTGGATGGCTGTTCTGCCTTCTGCTCTTCGTGCCGAGGTCGATGCGTTACGCGCTGGTGCCGCCGGTCGCCGTCATCTCGATCCTGACCCCGGCCATGCGGCTATCCTTCGGCGCGCATTATCTCTCCGACGTGACGCTCGGATGGCTGTCCTCGCTTGTCGTCTTCGCGGCGCTGCTGGCGCTAACTGAGTCGCAACAGAGCCAAAAAAATTCTGAAATTTGAATGAATTTTTGACACCTGCTTGTCGCAAAAGCGCGACAAAGAGCGTAGAGGGATTCTCCTGCAAGCCGTTTGGGCCTGCAGGTGCTTTCAAGGGCCGGCATGAAACTACTCGAGACATACATATTGCGGCGCGTCGGCCAGATGTTTCTCGTGGCGCTGCTGCCGGTGCTGGCGATCATTTGGACGACTCAGGTCCTGCAGCGCATCAACCTCGTCACCGACAGCGGCCAATCGATCGGTTCGTTCGCGAAGCTCGCGACAATGATCCTGCCCTCGATCATTCCCGTAGTGCTGCCCTTCGCCCTCGTCATCGCCATCACTCAGACGCTGACGACGATGAACAACGATTCCGAACTGACCGTCATCGATGCAGCCGGAGCAAGGCGCAGCATTCTGATCCGCCCGATCCTGCTGCTTGCCGCCGTCATCAGCGTCTTTTCCTTCTTCGTCGACAATATCGTCGAGCCGCGGGCAAAGACCGTGGCCCGTCAGATGATCGCCGAAACCTACGCGGATCTTCTCTCCTCGGTCATCGAGGAAAAGACCTTCCGCAAGCTCGACGAAGGTCTTTATGTGCAGATCTCGCAGCGGCTGGCGGGGCGCATGCTGAAGGGCCTGTTCGTCGCCGATGAGCGGGACCCGGCCTATGAGCTCATCTATTACGCCAAGGAAGGCGCCGTCGACGATACCGGCACGACGCTGATCATGCACGATGGCGAGGTGCACCGCAAAACGCCCGACGGCAACGTCTCGGTCATCAATTTCGATTCCTATTCCTTCGACCTCTCGGACATGACGGAGAGCCGCGGTCAGGCGACGCTGAAAGCCAGCGACCGTGACCTGTGGTTCCTGTTCAATCCGGATTCGAACGACAAGGACTATACGATCCGCCCGCAGAGCTACCGCGCCGAACTGCATCGCCGGCTGACGGACTGGATTCTGCCTGTCGTCTTTGCACTGTTTTCTCTGGCGATCGCCGGTGATGCGCGCTCGCACCGCGAAGCGCGGCTGCACCCGATGGTGAGTGCGCTCGCCTATGCCTTCGCACTCCGATGGGCTGCCTTCTACGCGGCCAACCAGATCGACACCGATCCGGAATATATCGCCGTTCTCTATGCCATTCCGATCGTCAGCAGCATCGTTTCGATCATTTTCCTCGGCCTGCACAAGCGACTGGTCATGCCATCGTTCATCCGGGACCGGATAACGGGGTCCTGGAGAAGAATGCAGGAAAGATTGCTTGCCGCGACCAGCAGGTCCGGCGGGGGCGCTGCCCAATGATGTTCGGCACATTGTCACGTTATTTCTTTCGCCGTTATCTGGCGACGACGGGCTGGTTCCTTATCGGCGTGTCGGCCATCGCCTTCCTGCTCGATTTCAGCGAGACGGCGGGACGCATGTCAGGCCTGCCCGGCTACACGATCGGCGGCGGCATCGTGATGACCGCCGTGCGTCTGCCGCTCATCCTGCAGCAGACAATCCCCTTCATCGCGCTTTTCGTCGGCATGACAGTGCTGATCGGGCTCAATCGCAAATATGAGCTGGTCGTCACGCGCGCGGCCGGCATCTCGGTCTGGCAGTTCATGTTCCCCTTCATCGCCGGCTCAATTGCGCTCGGCGTGCTGACGATGACGGCGCTCAATCCGCTTGCCGCCTGGGGACAGCGCCAGGCGCTGCTCGTCGAATCCGACTGGCGCGGCGAGAACGCGGTTCTGCGCAAGGCGCCGCAGATCCCGTGGCTGCGCCAGATCAGCGGCCGCGACGATGTCATCATCGGCGCCCAGACGGTCCAGGAGAATGGAACCAAGCTGGTCGACGCCGTATTGATCCATTTCGATTCAAGCGGCCGAGTCATTATGAGACAGGACGCCGCCACTGCAAAGTTGGAAGATGGTTACTGGCAGCTTAACGGCGTAGTGGAGCGCAAGCCTGGCGAAATCCCGCTGCGCAAAGCTTCGGTCCAACTTCGCACCAATCTGAAACAAGATTTCGTCCAGGAGCGGCTGACAGCGCCGGAAACAATTGGTTTCTTTGACCTTTCCAACCGCATTGCGGCGGCCAAATCCTTCGGCATCTCAACCAAGGCATTGGAGACGCAATTCAACTCTCTGTTGTCCCAGCCATTGCTGTTGGTGGCCATGACTCTCATTGCTGCAACAGTGTCCCTAAAATTTAGCCGGTTCAACCAATCCCGCCCCGTGATTCTGGGTGGAATCCTGTCAGGCTTCATGCTTTATGTCATCACCGTGCTTGTAAAAGCATTCGGAAGCAGTGGAGTCGTGCCTCCCTTCGTGGCGACGTGGATACCGGTTGTCGTCGCGCTGGCCTTGGGCGCGACTATTTTGCTTCATCAGGAGGACGGCTAGTGGCGGTAGGCGACCGCAAGTATTTTAGTAAACAGTCGGTTGCCCTGCTTGTCGGTGCGGCTCTATGTTCCTATTTCGGCAGCGCCCCGGCCTCCTACGGCCAGGTCAACACGCCTGAACAAAATTTAGGAAATAACATTCCCGAAGGCGCCAAGCTTCTGCTTTCGGCCAATGAACTCGTCTATAACCGTGACGCCGAGGTTGTGTCTGCGGTCGGCGGCGTGCAGATCAACTATGGCGGCTACAAGATGGTCGCGCAGAAGGTCGAGTACAATCAGAAGACCGGCCGGATGATGGCGCTCGGCAATGTCGAGCTCGTCAGTCCGGACGGCAATCGCATCTATGCCGACAACCTGGACGTGACGGACAATTTCGCCGACGGGTTCCTGAACTCGCTGCGCATCGAGACCTCCGACAATACGCGTATCGTCGCCGAAAGCGGCGAGCGTGTCGGCGGCACGAAGATGATTCTCAACAAGGGCGTCTACACCGCCTGCCTCCCCTGCGCCGAAGATCCGAAGCGCGCACCCTTCTGGCAGGTCAAAGCCAAGCGCGTGATCCAGAACGGCGAAACGCATACGATCCGCCTGGAGCGGGCACGTTTCGAGCTGCTCGGTTACCCTATTGCCTTCGTGCCGTTCATCGAGGTTCCCGACAATACGGTGAAGCGCAAGTCCGGCTTCCTGTTCCCGACGATGAGCCTGTCGCAGAACCTCGGCTTCGGTCTTTCCATTCCTTATTATTACGTGATCTCGCCGAGCATGGATGCGACGGTGACCGCAACCGGCTACACGGCCCAGGGCTTCCTCGTCGAAGGCGAATTCCGTCAGCGATTCGAGAACGGCACGCATATCCTGCGCGTCGCCGGCATCGACCAGGCGAAGCCGGGCAATTTCAGCTCCGGCACCAGCGATGCCGAAGCCGAGCAGCGCGGCATGGTGGCGTCAAAGGCGGAATTCCGCATCAATCCGCGCTGGACGTTCGGCTGGGACGTCATGGTGCAGAGCGACAACAATTTCTCGAAAACCTACAAGCTCCGCGGCCTGAGCGGCACGGATCGCACGAACCAGATCTACCTGACGGGGCTTGGGAAACGGAATTACTTCGACATGAGGGCGTTTTATTTCGACGTCCAGGATGCCGACCGGACGAACACGGCCGAAAAACAGCAGGCCATCGTCTATCCCGCGCTCGATTATCACTATGTCGCGCCTCAGCCGCTTGCAGGCGGCGAACTTTCCGCGGACGTCAACCTGACGAATATTTCGCGCACACACGACGACTTCTATACCGTCGACGGATTCGACCGCTTTCGCGGCCTGAAGGGCCAGACTTCGCGCCTGACCGCCGAACTTCAGTGGAAACGCACCTATGTCACGCCGACGGGCCTGGTGATCACGCCGCTTCTGGCCGCGCGCGGCGATGCCTTCGCGCTGAACATGGACGATCCGGCCGGCTACACCGGCAATTATCTTGACGACAATTCAGCCACTCGCTCAATGTTCACCGCCGGGCTGGAGGTGCGTTATCCAATTCTGATGACGACGGATAACAGCACCCATATCCTGGAGCCGATCGCGCAGATCTATGCTCGCCCCGACGAACAACTCGCCGGCCGGTTGCCGAACGAGGACGCACAAAGCTTCGTCTTCGATGCTACGTCGCTCTTCGACCGCGATAAATTCTCAGGCTACGATCGCGTCGAAGGCGGCACCCGCGCCAATATCGGCTTCCAGTATACCGGCACTTTCGACAGCGGTTACAAGCTGCACGGCATCTTCGGCCAGTCTTATCAGATCGCCGGCCAGAACTCGTTCGCGACCGATGACCTCGTCAATGTCGGGGCGGACTCGGGCCTCGAAACCGACCGCTCCGATTATGTCGGCCTTGGCGGCGTCGAAACACCCTACGGTGTTTCCGTCGCGGCCTCATACCGTCTCGACGAAAAGGACCTCGAGTTTCGCCGCGGCGACCTGACGACGGCCTACCAGAACGACACCTTCCAGACGCAGGTGACCTACACCCATCTCAGCGCCCAGCCGGCATACGGCTTCGCCGAGGATAATGACGAGATCCAGACCAGCAGCAGGGTCAAGTTCAAGGACTACTGGTCGATCTTCGGCGGCATCGCGTGGGACCTGAACAACGAGGTGATCAGCCGCCGGACGCTGGGCCTTTCCTACGAGGACGAATGCACGATCTTTACGATCGCCTATACGGATAGCAGGGATTCCGACGACGAGTCGGCGAGCGACTGGACGATCGGCGCACGGCTGACCTTCCGCACGCTTGGCGACATCAAGATCGGCTCCGATACCCTCTCCAACTAACGGGCGGACGGCGTAAACATGGCCTCAAGTCATTCTTTCGCCGTAAGCCTGTGCAGGACATTGCCGCCAGTCGATAATCTGAGGCACAGGGGAATCGCGCCGTGACGGAGCGATGTCAGCGTGTCTCGCACTGTGGTACGAACGCCGCGAACAAGGTTCGCGGCGCTATTGGGAGGTCAACAGATGATTGACGCAAAAAGAGCCATAACCGCCTTTCTGGCCGGCGCAGCGCTTGCGTTGCTGACCGGGCTTTCCGCCCCGGCGCTCGCGGCAAGTGAAGTCCAGGCCGTGGTGAACGGCACCGCCATCACCAGCGGCGATGTCGCCAAGCGCCAGGCCTTCCTGCGCCTGCAGCGTACAACGGCCGACGCCAAGACCGCCAAGGAGCAATTGATCGACGAAACGCTCAAGCGCCAGGAGGTCGCCCGCGTTCGCATGTCGGTTTCGCAGCAGGACGTCGATGCGTCTTTCGCGCGCTTTTCGGCCGGCAACAAACTTTCCGTCGCGCAGATGTCCCAGATCCTCGATCGCGCCGGCGTCGGGGTCGACCATTTCAAAGGCTTTATCGCCGTGCAGATGAGCTGGCCGCGCGTCGTCAACGCGCGCTACGGCTCGACCTCGCGGCTGTCGAACTATGATCTCGTCTCGCGCATGATGCAGAACAACAAGCAGAAGCCGGTGACGACGGAATATATGCTGCAGCAGATCATCTTCGTCATTCCTGAGGCCAAGCGCGGCGCCATTACCGGCAAGCGCAAGAGCGAGGCCGAGGCGTCGCGCTCGAAATTTCCCGGCTGCGATCAGGCAAAGGTCTTTGCCGCAACGATGCGCGATGTCTCCGTGCGCGATCTCGGCCGCATGCTCGCGCCCGAGATCCCGCCGGATTGGAAGCCTCTGGTCGAGCAGGCCAAGGGCAACACGACCGGCACCCGCGTCACCGAGAAGGGCGTAGAATATCTGGCGATCTGCAGCCAGCGCCAGGTTTCCGACGACCAGGCCGCCGAAATGGTGTTCCGCCAGGAGGATCTCGACAAGTCCAAGGCTGGCAAGAATGGTCCGCCGGAAAACGAGAACAGCAAGAAATACCTGGAAGAACTGCGCAAAAAGGCGCAGATCGCCTATCGCTGACCGATGATGGCGATACCGTTCTCACGACCGCTTGCGCTGACCCAGGGCGACCCCGCCGGCATCGGACCGGACATCACCCTGATGGCCTGGCTCCGGCGGCGTGAACTCGGGCTTCCACCTTTTTTCCTGATCGGCGATCCGAATATCTTGGCGTTGCGAGCCCGCCAGCTCAATCTGGCGGTTTCCATCCGTGAGATCGACAAGGCCGACGAGACAACTGCCATATTTGCCGATGCGCTGCCCGTCATGAGCGTGCCGGCCGGCGTCGAGATTGTGGCCGGGGAGCCGCATGCGGCGACGGCGAAGGGCACGATCGCGGCCATCGAGAAAGCCGTCTCGCTTGTTTTGGGCGGCGAGGCACTCGCGGTCGTCACCAATCCGATCGCCAAGGCCGTGCTCTACGAAGCAGGTTTCCGATTTCCAGGCCATACCGAATTTCTCGCCGATCTTGCCGCCAGGGCGACCGGCAGGCCGGTCACGCCGGTGATGATGTTGTCGGGACCGAAACTCAGGGCCATTCCCGTCACCATCCACATCCCGATCCGAAACGTGCCGCAGGCGCTGACGGACGAATTGCTTGTGGAAACCTGCCGGATCGCTCATGAGGATCTGAGGCAGCGCTTCGGCATCGAAGCGCCGCGGCTCGCGGTCGCCGGCCTCAATCCGCATGCAGGCGAATCCGGCATGATCGGCCAGGAAGACGAGGACGTCATCCGTCCGGCGATCGAGCGCCTGCGTGACGAGGGTATCGATGCGATCGGCCCCCTGCCCGCCGATACGATGTTTCATGACGAAGCGCGGGCGCGCTACGATGTCGCCATCTGTATGTATCACGATCAGGCCCTGATCCCCGCCAAGGCGCTCGGTTTCGACGACAGCGTCAACGTCACGCTCGGGCTTCCCTTCGTACGAACCTCGCCGGATCACGGCACCGCTTTTGGCATTGCCGGCAAGGGATTGGCGCGTGAACAGAGCCTGGTTGCGGCGCTAAAACTCGCCGCCCAGCTCGGTCGCACTTGGGAAAGCCGCCACTGATGGCAGCACTTGATGGCCTGCCGCCGCTTCGCGACGTCATTCAGCGTCACGGCCTCGACGCGCGCAAGGCGCTCGGGCAGAACTTCCTGCTGGATCTCAACCTGACGCAGAAGATCGCCCGCACCGCAGGCGCGCTAGAAGGGACCACCGTTTTCGAGGTCGGCCCCGGCCCCGGCGGATTGACGCGTGCGATCCTGGCGCTCGGCGCCAAGAAGGTGATTGCCGTCGAGCGGGACACGCGCTGCCTGCCGGCGCTTGCCGAGATCGCCGATCACTATCCCGGCCGGTTGGAAGTGATCGAAGGCGACGCGCTGAAGACGGATTTCGAAGCATTGGCACCGGAAGGCCCGGTCAAGATCATCGCCAACCTGCCTTATAATGTCGGCACACAGCTGCTGGTCAACTGGCTGTTGCCGAAATGCTGGCCGCCGTTCTGGCAGTCGCTGACGCTGATGTTTCAGAAGGAAGTCGGCGAGCGTATTGTCGCCGGCGAGGACGACGACCATTACGGGCGCCTCGGCGTTCTCTGCGGCTGGCGGACGGAGGCGCGCATGGCCTTCGACGTGCCGCCGCAGGCATTTACGCCGCCGCCGAAGGTGACCTCTACGGTCGTGCACTTGCTTCCTCGTGGAAACCCCATTCCCTGCGCCGTCGCCAATCTGGAGAAGGTCACGCAAGCCGCCTTTGGCCAGCGTCGCAAGATGCTGCGTCAAAGCTTGAAACCGCTCGGCGGCGAAAGCCTTCTCGTCAAGGCCGGCATCGATCCGGCGCGTCGGGCAGAGACCTTGTCCGTCGAGGAATTCTGCCTTCTCGCCAACAATCTTTAGAGAGACGGCGTCTCTTCCAGCAGTTCCCGGACGAAATCGAACATGCCGTGGCGGCGGTCGCGGCGCAGGCGTTCGGCCCTGACGATCGACTGGACGGCGTCGAACGCGGTGTTGAGATCGTCATTGACGATGACATAATCATATTCGCGCCAATGGGCGATCTCGGCGCGGCTGTTGGCCAAACGCGTCTGGATGACCTCCTCGGAATCCTCGGCACGGCGGTGCAGCCGCGACTGGAGTTCCGTCATGGTCGGGGGCAGCACGAAGATCGAGACAACGTCGGCCGACATCTTCTCCTGCAATTGCTGGGCGCCCTGCCAATCGATATCGAAGAGCATGTCCCGGCCTTCGGCCATGGCCTGCTCGACCGGCTCGCGCGGCGTGCCGTAGAAATTGCCGTGCACCTCGGCCCATTCGAGCAGCGAGTCGCTGTCGCGCAGCCGCTCGAACTCGCGCACGCTCTTGAAGTGGTAATGCACGCCTTCGACCTCGCTCGGGCGGCGCTGGCGCGTGGTGACGCTGACGGAGAGGCCGATATGCTTGTCGGTCTCCAGAAGCGTGCGCGCGATAGTGGACTTGCCGGCGCCCGACGGCGACGAAATGACAAGCATCAGACCGCGGCGGGCGATCTGCACGGGCGAGGATTTCGCCGGGTTCATGTCCTACTCCAAATTCTGGACCTGCTCGCGGAACTGGTCGATCACGACTTTCAATTCGATGCCGGCAGCGGTGACCGCCGAGGCATTCGACTTCGAGCAGATGGTATTCGATTCTCGGTTAAATTCCTGTGCAAGGAAGTCCAGCCGGCGCCCGGCAGGCCCACCCTTCACCAGGAGATCGCGCGCTGCGGCGATATGCGCCTTCAGGCGGTCGATTTCCTCGCGCAGATCCGCCTTTGTCGCCAATAATGCGGCTTCGGCATGCAGCCTGTCACGGTCGAGCGCGGCCATGCCGTCCAAAAGCAAGGCGACCTGTGCGGTCAGCCGGGAGGCGATCTCCGCTGGCGAACGTGAGGGATCCATCTCGATCATCCGCGTCAGACCCTCGATCGTCGCGACGTGATCGAGAAGGATGCGGGAAAGCGCCGCCCCTTCCTGTGCACGCATCGCCCTGAGATCGGCAAGCGCGGCGAGCAGGCCGGCGATAATATCGGCATCACGGGCGGCAAGCGCCTCCTCGCCATCCTCGCCCTCACGAAACTCCACGATGCCGCGCACGAGAAGCAGCGTATCGAGCTTCAACGGCGAGGGATCGATCACGTCCACCAGTTGCTCGCGCATGGCAAGCACGGCAGCGAGCGCCTCTTTGTTCAGAACCGCCTCGAAACGGTTCTCGTCGGCGGTGACCGATAGCGATGCCTGCAGATTGCCGCGACTGAAGCTTTCGCCGGCAAGGCGGCGAACCTCCGCCTCCAGGCGTTCAAGGCCGGGCGGCAGGCGCAGGCGCAGATCGAAGCCCTTACCGTTGACCGAGCGCAGCTCCCACGCCCAGCGCCAGCGGCCGCTTGTTCCCTCGCGCCGCGCAAAACCGGTCATGGACTGCAAAGCCATGCGAGCCTCCCGAAAACTGTCAGTTGATCTTCTTTTTCTTCGGCGGCACGACGGTCGCGCCATTTTCGCCCGGCTGCTCTTCCGGCTGGCCGTCGACGGCGATGTTCGGGTCCGAACCTTTGTCGGCCTCGAGCTGACGCCAGCGCTTGACGTTGGCATTGTGCTCCTCGAGCGTAGCGGCAAAAACGTGGCCGCCAGTGCCGTCGGCGACGAAATAAAGATCCTGGGTTTTCCAAGGGTTGGCGACGGCTTCCAGCGCATCCTTGCCGGGATTGGCGATCGGCGTCGGCGGCAGACCCTTGATGACATAGGTATTGTAAGGCGTATCGCGCTTCAGGTCCGACTGGTAGATCGGCCGGTCGGCCGGTTTTCCCTCGCCACCGAAGAGCCCGTAGATGATCGTCGGATCGGACTGCAGGCGCATGCCCTTACCAAGCCGGTTCAGGAAAACGGAAGCGACATGGGCACGTTCGTCGGGAACGCCGGTCTCCTTTTCGACGATCGAGGCGAGGATCACGAATTCTTCCTTGGACCGCAGCGGCAGCGTGGAGTCACGCTTATCCCAAATTTGATCGACGAGCTTCTGCTGTGCGGCCGCCATCTGTTCGATGATTTCCGAGCGCTTGGTGCCGCGTGAGAATTTATAGGTATCCGGACGCAGGCTGCCTTCCATCGGCAGTGCGGCCGGCAGATCGCCTTCCAGCACCGGATCCTGCAGCATGCGGTCGAACATCTGGCGGACCGTCAGGCCTTCGGGGAAGGAAACCGAATAGAGAATGGACTTGCCCGATTTCAGCAGCTCCATGATATCGCTCATCGAGGCTCTCGCCTTGATCTCGTATTCACCGGCCTTCAGGCTCTCGCCGGCGGAAAGATGCGTCGCCGTGAGGTAACGGAAGATTCGCGCATCGGAGATGATCGCGTTGCGCTCGAGGTTCGAGGCGATTTCCGCCAGGCCCGCACCGTTGCGGACGATGAAATTGGTGTTGGTCTGCAGCGGGCCCGGGCTCTGATAGGTCGAGGTCGCGTAGTAGAAGCCGATGACAGCGAGCACGCAGACCAGGACCGTCATCGTCATGATGAAGTTCAGGAAAAGGACGATCTGGCTGCGAGCGTTCTTCGAGCGTTTCGGCGGCTCCGGAACACGTTCGGGACGCAGGGCTTCGCTCGGCGACTTCGGGATGATCGGTCCCTTCTGCGCCTGGGTATCGCTGCTCTGGTTCGTCGTATCGCTCACCGGCAATCCTCTATAACTGGGCCCTCATTCCGCTATTTCGCGAAGCAATGCGGCAAAAAACAGGTTCTGCCACTGTTCAACGAAGCCGCTGCCGGTCGTTGTGCTTTCACACGGCCTGCTACGACGGGACCGTTATTGTGCGTAGCGGCGCAGCACGAGCGATGCGTTCGTACCGCCGAATCCGAACGAGTTGGACAGGGCCACGTTGATTTCTCGCTCACGCGCCTTGTGCGGAACAAGATCGATCGCCGTCTCGCGTTCGGGATTGTCGAGATTGAGCGTCGGCGGCGCGATATTGTCGCGGATGGCAAGCGTCGCGAAGATCGCCTCGATCGCACCGGCAGCACCGAGAAGGTGTCCCGTCGCCGACTTGGTGGAGGACATGGAGATCTTCGACGCCGCGTTGCCGACCAGACGCTCGACCGCCCCGAGTTCGATCGTGTCGGCCATGGTCGAAGTCCCGTGGGCGTTGATGTAATCGATATCGGCCGGCGCCAGGCCGGCGCGCTTCAGCGCCATCGCCATGCAACGGCCGGCACCCTCGCCGTCTTCGGAAGGCGCGGTGATGTGATAGGCGTCACCCGACAGGCCGTAGCCGACGACCTCGGCATAGATCCTGGCGCCGCGGGCTTTCGCATGCTCCAGCTCTTCGAGCACGACGATGCCGGCGCCCTCGCCCATGACGAAGCCGTCGCGATCGCGGTCATAGGGGCGCGAGGCCTTCTGCGGGTTATCGTTGTGCTGAGTCGAAAGCGCCTTGCAGGCGGCAAATCCTGCCAGCGAAATACGGCTGACGGGAGATTCCGTACCGCCGGCGACCATGACGTCGGCATCACCGAGCGCGATCAGCCGCGCGGCATCGCCGATCGCATGAGCACCCGTCGAGCAGGCGGTGACGACCGAATGATTGGGTCCGCGCAGCTTGTGGCGGATCGAGACCTGGCCGGAAACGAGGTTGATCAGGCGGCCGGGAATGAAGAAGGGGGAGATGCGGCGCGGACCTTTGTCGCGCAGGGTGTAGCCTGCCTCGACAATGCCTTCGATGCCGCCGATGCCGGAGCCGATCAGCACGCCAGTGGCAATCTGATCCTCATCCGTCTCGGGATGCCAGCCGGCATCGGCAAGTGCCATGTCGGCGGCGGCCATGCCGTAGATGATGAAGGGATCGACCTTGCGCTGCTCCTTCGGCTCCATCCATTGGTCGACATTGAAGGTGCCGTCGCTGCCGTCACCGATCGGGATACGGCAGGCGATCTTGGCGGCAAGGTCATCGACCTCGAATTCGGTAACGAGGCGGGCGCCGTTTTGGCCGGCGAGCAACCGGGACCACGTCACCTCAGTTCCGCATCCCAAGGGTGATACCATGCCGGTACCGGTGATGACGACACGTCTCATCGCGTGCTCTCCCCCGTCTCATATATTCTATGGAGAAATATGCCGAAAAGAAAAGGGCGGACTCTAGGCCCGCCCTTTCTCATATATACAGGATCAGGCCTGGGCCTTCTCAATAAACTTGACTGCATCACCGACCGTCAGGATCGAGTCGGCAGCGTCGTCAGGAATTTCAACGCCGAATTCTTCTTCAAATGCCATGACAAGTTCGACCGTGTCGAGCGAGTCAGCGCCCAGATCGTCGATAAAGCTCGCGCTCTCGACGACCTTGTCGGCATCGACGCCAAGATGATCAATAACAATTTTCTTTACGCGTTCTGCGATATCGCTCATGTCGGTTTCCTCGACCTTATGTCCTGATCGGAATGCCGTTGCGGCACCCCTACCCTGTTTCAGCCTGCGATGTTTTCAGACATCCTCGGCAAACTCGTTTACCCGGCTTCAGAGATGTCCCAGGCTTGCGAAAAGCCCGCCGGTCCGTCTGCTTTCTCGGGACGACTGTTCACAGTCATTGGCCCGCTTAACATGGTTTAAGTCTGCCGCAAAGCCAGAAAATCAACGCTTCGTGATTGCTCAACATGCTATTGCGGGAAATATCACCATGCCGACAGTTTATCGTTTCAGATCATCGCCATGCCGCCGTTTACATGCAGCGTCTGGCCGGTCATGTAGGCAGCTTCGGCGGACGCAAGATAGGCAACCGCCGAAGCGACCTCGCCCCCTGTGCCCATCCGCTTCATCGGGATCGCGCCCATGATCGCTTCCTTCTGCTTTTCGTTCAGCTTGCCGGTCATGGCGCTTTCGATGAAGCCGGGCGCGACGCAGTTGACGGTCACGTTGCGGGTGGCAATTTCCTGCGCCAAGGACTTGGTGAAGCCGATCATCCCGGCCTTGGAGGCGCAGTAGTTAGCCTGTCCCGGATTGCCGGTGACGCCGACGACGGAGGTGATGTTGATGATGCGGCCATAACGGCGCCGCATCATCGGATGCGTCAGCTCGCGCGTCAGGCGGAAGGTGGCGGTGAGATTGACCTCGAGGACCGCGTCCCAATCCTCGTCGCTCATGCGCACAAAGAGGCCGTCCTTGGTGATACCGGCATTGTTGACGAGGATATCGACGCCTTCGAGATCGGCTTCCACTTTCTGGCCGAGCGCCTTGACCTCGTCGCGGTCGGACAGGTTCGCCGGGAAGATCTTGACGCGCTCGCCGAGGTCGGCCGCCAGCGCTTCCAGCTTCTCGACACGGGTGCCGTGCAGGCCGACGATTGCCCCCTGCTTATGAAGAAGGCGGGCGATTTCCTCGCCGATACCGCCCGATGCGCCAGTGACGAGAGCCTTGCGGCCGGAAAGATCGAGCATGGAAACGTTCCTTGTATCTGGAGATATCAATCAGGCCATGAGGGCGGCGACCGCCGCGTCGATATCAGCCGGGCCGCTGATGGAGATGCCGTTGACTGTCTTGTCGATGCGGCGGGCGAGGCCGGTGAGCACCTTGCCGGAACCGAGTTCGTAAAGCGTGGTGACGTTGTTTGCGGCAAACCATTCGACCGTTTCACGCCAGCGGACCTGCCCTGTGACCTGCTCGACGAGAAGGCCCGCGATCTCCTCGGCATTGGTGACCGGAGCAGCGCGGACATTGGCAATGACGGGCACGGCCGGGTCGGCCTTCTTCACGCCAGCCAGCGCCTCGCGCATGGCCTCGGCGGCGGGCGCCATCAGCGTCGAATGGAAGGGGGCGGAAACCGGCAGCAGGATGGCGCGCTTGGCGCCCTTGTCGGTGGCAAGGCCGGCGGCCTTTTCGACAGCGGCCTTCTCGCCGGAGATGACGATCTGGCCGCCGCCATTATCGTTGGCGATCTGGCAGGCGCCGATCGCGGCGGCCTCCTCGCAGACGGCGACGACGTCGGCATGTTCGAGGCCGATGATCGCGGCCATGGCGCCGACGCCGACGGGGACGGCCGCCTGCATGGCATTGCCGCGGATGCGTAGCAGCCGCGCAGTATCGGCGAGCGAAAAGGTGCCGGCGGCGCAAAGTGCGGAATATTCGCCGAGCGAGTGGCCGGCGACGTAGGCGACCCTGGACTTCAGATCCAGACCTTTGGCCTCCAGAACGCGGACGACGGCGATCGACACCGCCATCAGCGCCGGCTGGGCGTTCGCCGTCAGCGTCAACCTGTCCTCCGGACCGTTGAACATCACGTCAGAAAGCTTTTCCCCGAGCGCCTCGTCGACCTCGTCGAAAACGGCGCGGGCTTCCGCGAAATTCTCGGCCAGATCCTTGCCCATGCCGACGGCCTGACTGCCCTGGCCGGGAAAAGTGAAAGCGATAGTCATTTTCATGTCCCTGATTGCGCCTGTGGAGGCCGTTTTGCCTCCAATTGACATTCTTTCCCGCAGAGTCAAGTGGCGGCACCTACTCCGCAAAGGCTTTCGCGCGCGCGCAAAAGCCCGGTTTTTGCTCTTGCGCTCAGCCAAATCCGGCCTAGATTTGCGCAGACTTCCCCAAGACTTCGATCTCTCCCAAGGTTTCCCATGAAGTACAATTCTCTAGGCCGCACCGGCATCTCCGTTTCAGAAATTTGCCTGGGCACCATGACCTGGGGCTCGCAGAACAGCGAAACCGACGCGCATGCGCAGATGGATTACGCCGTCGAGAAAGGCGTCAATTTCTTCGATACCGCCGAGCTTTATCCGACGACGCCGGTCTCGGCCGAAACCCAGGGCTGGACCGAAGATTATATCGGCAGTTGGTTCGGCAAATCAGGAAAACGCAAAGACATCGTGCTCGCCACCAAGGTCGCCGGCCGCGGCCGGGATTATCTGCGCGGCGGCGAAGGCGCCGATGCGAAGAACATCCGCCTGGCGCTCGAGGCCAGCCTCAGGCGGCTGAGAACCGATTATGTCGATCTCTACCAAGTCCACTGGCCGAACCGCGGCCATTTCCATTTCCGTCAGAACTGGAGCTACGATCCGTTCAAGCAGGATCGGCAGGAGGCTGTCGCCAATATGCTCGATATCCTGGAAACGCTTGACGCGCTTGTGAAGGAGGGCAAGATCCGCGCGATTGGCCTTTCCAACGAGACCACCTGGGGCATCCAGAAATATCTGACGCTCTCCGAACAGAAGAGCCTGCCGCGCGTTGCAAGCGTCCAGAACGAATACAATCTGCTCTACCGCCATTTCGACCTCGACCTCGCCGAACTCTCGTATCACGAGGATGTCGGGCTGCTCGCCTATTCGCCGCTCGCTGGCGGCATCCTGACCGGCAAATATGTCGATGGTCAGAGGCCGAAGGGTTCGCGCGCTTCGATCAATCCCGATATCGGCGGCCGGTTGCAGCCGCTGCAGGAGCCGGCGACCAAGGCCTATCTGGCACTCGCACGCAAATACGGGCTCGACCCGGCGGCCATGGCGCTCGCCTTCTGCCTGTCGAGACCCTTCATGGCCTCGGCCATCATCGGAGCGACCTCGATGGAGCAGTTGAAGGTCGATATCGGCGCAGCCGACCTGACGCTTTCGGACGAGGTTCTGGCGGAGATCGCCAAGGTGCATCGGCAGTATCCGCTGACGCTGTGACCGCATTCGAGACGGCCCGGTATGGCTTTATCGGCCTGCGCCGGGCTTTTCTGCCGCGTGCACTTGCCTTTCGCGTAAAAATCCGTATAAGCCGCGCTGTTCGTTAACCCGGTCTTCTGGCTGGTGGCTGAACGGAGGGCCGATTTTCCCATGGAAATCGTTCGGAACGGAAGCGTTCCAGCCTCCCGTGTCTCCGCTCTCGACCGTCTCGGAAACGCTTTTCTTGCCTGGGTCCGCCCAATCAGGAGCAGTCGTTGAGGCTTAGCCGCCGAATATCGGGTTGAACCAAACGCAAGAAAGGCAAAGCTGTCATGGCTCTTTATGAACATGTATTCCTTGCCCGGCAGGATATTTCCGCCCAGCAGGTCGATGCCCTCGTAGAACAATACAAGGGTGTGATCGAAGCTAACGGCGGCAAGGTCGGGCGCATCGAGAACTGGGGCCTCAAGTCCCTCACCTATCGCATCAAGAAGAACCGCAAGGCACACTACGCCCTGATGGACATCGATGCACCGGCCGCTGCGATCCAGGAAATGGAACGCCAGATGCGCATCAGCGAAGACGTTCTTCGCTACATGACCATCGCCGTCGAAAAGCACGAAGAAGGCCCGTCTGCCATGCTGCAGAAGCGCGACCGCGACGACCGCGGCCCGCGCGAAGGTGGCGACCGTGGCCCGCGTCGCGAATTCGGCGACCGTCCGCCGCGCCGTGATGGCGATTTCCAGCGTGGCCCGCGTCCGGACCGCGCTCCCCGCGAAGACCGTGCATAAGGAGATATAAGAATGTCTGAAGCTTCCTCCGCACCGGTTCGTCGTCCGTTCCATCGCCGTCGCAAGACCTGCCCCTTCTCCGGCGCAAACGCACCGCGGATCGACTACAAGGACGTACGCTTGCTGCAGCGCTACATTTCCGAGCGCGGCAAGATCGTTCCGTCCCGCATCACGGCCGTATCCCAGAAGAAGCAGCGCGAACTCGCCCAGGCGATCAAGCGCGCCCGTTTCCTCGGCCTGCTGCCCTACGTCGTCGCCTGATCGGCCGACGGGATCATATCTGAGGGAAGGCATTCGTGCCTTCCCTTCTCCCTTCCGCGATGGGCGCGGATCGGAATTCTTAAAACCCATGTTGAGACGTTTCTGAATTCGATTCAGCAACAGCCTCTAACTGCTTGATGAAGCAGGACAGCGACCTTGAAACGACCGGATATCAAAACGCTGCTGATCGGCGCACTCGCCGGATTGACCGCCGCCCTGCTGGTGCTGGGCGCAAGCATGCAGCCGTCGTTTTTCAGCGCGCTCCTCTACACAGCCTCGGCGCTGCCAATCCTGCTCGTCGGGCTCGGCTGGGGCAATGCCGCAGCGATTTCGGCCGTGGTCACCGCAGCGGCGCTCGGAGCTATCTTCACCTCGCCGTCTTTTGCCCTGATCATGACGCTGGTGACGCTGCTGCCGGCCGGCTGGCTGAGCCACCTCGCCAATCTCGCCCGTCCCGCCTCCGAACTTGGCGGCCCGGACCATCTGCTTGCCTGGTACCCGCTCTCCGATATCCTGCTGCATCTGTGCGGCCTGGTGACGTTCGCCGTCATCGTCATCGGCGTGATGATCGGCTATGGCCCCGAGATCACCGATCCGATCGTTGATCTGCTGATCACCTCGGTCAAACAGCAGCAGCCGGAATTCATGCCCGATCCCGCGGCAACCGCGCAGACCAAATCGCTGATCCTGCTCATGCTGCCGGTCGTACAGGGCGGCATGTGGGTCAGCATGCTGTTTGCCGCCTATTATTTCGCCGTGCGCATCGTCGCGGCATCCGGCAGGGGCCTTCGGCCGCGCGAGGATATTCCTTCGTCGCTTCGCATGAACCGCAATTCGATCTTCATTTTCCTGGCCGGACTTGCTGCCTGCTTCTTCGGCGGCGTTCCGGCGCTCGTCGGCGCGACCGTGATCGGCACCTTCGGCGCCGGCTTCATGCTCTCCGGCTTCGCCTCGCTGCATTTCCGCACACGCGGCAAGGACTGGCGCATACCGGCCCTCATTCTCTGCTATCTGGCTTCGATGCTCATGCTGCTGCCAGCTCTCCTCATCCTGGTCGTGGGTCTCAGCGATACGCGCAAGGCGATCGCGCTCACCCCGGCGAAAGATGGCGATACCCCCAAACAATCCGATACGAAAATCTGAGACACAAGAAAGGAAAAGAAAATGGAAGTCATTCTTCTCGAACGCATCTCCAAGCTCGGCCAGATGGGCGAAACCGTAAAGGTTCGCGACGGCTTTGCCCGTAACTACCTGCTGCCGCTCGGCAAGGCGCTGCGCGCCAACGCCGCCAACAAGACCCGCTTCGAAGCCGAGCGCGCGACGCTCGAAGCCCGCAACCTCGAGCGCAAGTCGGAAGCCCAGAAGGTCGCCGACGTTCTCGACGGCAAGTCCTTCATCGTCGTGCGCTCCGCCGGCGAAACCGGCCAGCTCTACGGCTCGGTCGCTGCCCGTGACGTCGTCGAGATCCTCGCCGCCGAAGGTTTCAACATCGGCCGCAACCAGGTTCACCTCAACACGCCGATCAAGGCAATCGGCCTGCACAAGGTCGAGCTGCAGCTGCATGCCGAAGTCGAAATCAACGTCGAACTGAACGTTGCCCGTTCTGCCGAAGAGGCAGAGCGCCAGGCAAAGGGCGAAGAACTCACCTCGGTAGACGCGATCTACGGCGTCGATGAAGACGCGCTGCGTCCGGAAGATTTCTTCGATCCGGAAGCCGACGGCATCGACGAAGACGAAGCATAATTCTCGCCGGACATTCCGCGAGAGGAAAGCCCGGCCACCGCGCCGGGCTTTTTCGTTTCCGTTTGTTCAGCGTCCCCGCGGCCGCCGGTCGGCGTTTAACAGGGGATTGTCCGGATGTTTTTGCTGCGTGCCCGATGTCATCGCGCTAACATATCCTTCTCCGGAGCGGGGTGAGCTGAGTCGGCTCCGCACCGTGTCCTGCAGGTGACACTGCCAGTATTTCTTAGTTGTGGCGCCCGGGACTGTGGAGAAGTCGAACAATGGGCACAGCGTTCAGGATTGAGTCACGACGAGCCCCGCTCCTTTCGCAGCCCCTTGATTTTCTCCATCCGGAATTGCAAATCCGGAGTTGGAAAAAGACAGAACGGATGATGATGAACGACGCCGCTCGAAAGATTGCAGCCGTTGCTCCGTCGGAGCAGCATTACCGCGAAGCACCCAACAATATCGAAGCCGAGCAGGCGCTTCTCGGCGCCATCCTGATGAACAACGACGCCTATTACCGGGTGTCGGACTTCCTGAAGCCGATCCATCTCTACGAACCGCTGCACCGGAAGATCTTCGAGGTCGCCGGCGACATCATTCGCATGGGCAAGATCGCCAATCCGGTGACGATCAAGACCTTCCTGAAGGCCGACGAGAAGGTCGGCGACATGACCGTTTCGCAATATCTGGCAAGCCTCGTCAGCAATGCCGTCACGGTCATCAATGCCGAGGATTACGGCCGGGCGATCTATGACCTTGCGTTGCGCCGGGCGCTGATCACCATCGGCGAGGATGTCGTCAACATCGCTTATGACGCGCCGCTCGACATGCCGCCGCAGTCGCAGATCGAGGATACCGAACGCCGCCTCTTCGAGCTCGCCGAAAACGGCCGCTACGACGGCGGCTTCCAATCATTCAACGACGCCGTGGCGCTCGCCATCGACATGGCGGCCGTCGCCAAGGAACGCGATGGCGGGCTTTCGGGCATCTCCACCGGCATTCATTCGCTCGATGCCAAGATGGGCGGCCTGCAGCGTTCGGACTTGATCATCCTCGCCGGTCGTCCCGGCATGGGCAAGACCTCGCTTGCAACCAACATCGCCTATAACATCGCTGCCGCCTATGAGGGCGAAGTGCAGTCGGACGGCAGCATGAAAGCCAAGAACGGCGGTGTCGTCGGCTTTTACTCACTCGAAATGTCATCAGAACAGCTCGCCACTCGTATCATCTCCGAGCAGACGGAAGTTTCCTCCTCCAAGATCCGCCGCGGCGACATCAACGATGCCGATTTCGAAAAGCTCGTCGCCTGCTCGATGATGATGCAGAAGGTGCCGCTCTATATTGACCAGACCGGCGGCATCTCCATCGCCCAGCTTTCAGCGCGGGCGCGCCGCCTCAAGCGCCAGCGCGGCCTCGACGTGCTCGTGGTCGACTACGTGCAGCTGATGACCGGCTCGGGCAAGTCAAGCGACAACCGCGTCCAGGAAATCACCCAGATCACCACCGGCCTGAAGGCGCTCGGCAAGGAGCTCAACGTTCCGATCATCGCGCTGTCGCAGTTGTCACGCCAAGTCGAAAGCCGTGACGACAAGCGCCCGCAGCTCTCCGACCTTCGTGAATCCGGCTCGATCGAGCAGGACGCCGACGTCGTGCTCTTCGTTTTCCGCGAGGAATATTACGTCAAGAACCAGGAGCCGCGCGATCCTCACGATCCGAAATATCCGGAATGGGAAGCGCTGTTCGACAAGGTGAAGGGCACAGCCGACGTCATCATCGCCAAGCAGCGTCACGGTCCGACCGGCACGGTGAAGCTCGCCTTCCAAGCGGAATTCACGCGGTTTGCCGATCTCGCCGATCCTTCCTTCATCCAGTACGAGGAACATTGACGCGGTTTCCCGCGTCAATTTCTTTAGAGCCCTGCGGCCCGCAACAGGGCAACCGTCGCGACGCCCATTACGACGCTCACAAGCATCGGCAGACGGCGTGCGGCGATTGCGGTGACCACGCAGGCGAGTGTCTCTGCCCAACCGGCCGCAAAGGCGGTCGGGGCGATGACGGCCATCAGCACCGCCGGCGGAATGGCCTCGATCGCCGTTTTCCGGCGCTCATCCATCTCGACATGATGGATCAGCGCGAGACCGCTGACGCGGGTGAAGACCGTTGCGACAGCCATCGCCAGGATGGCGATAAGGGTATTGAGGTCGAGCGTCATGCCGCCTGCTCCCGCGCCCTGCCCTGCCAAAGCGCCGTTGCCAGCCCGGCGAGTGCACCGGCGGCGATATACCAGACGCCCGGCACAAAGTGGTGGACCGCAACCGAGGCGACACCACTTGCGGCAAGGACGGCGCCGGTTTCCGGGCCCTTCCAGAAGCCCATGACGAGCACGACGAAAACCGCAGGAAAGGCGAAGTCGAGGCCGATGACGGCAGGGTTGCCGAGAAAGGCGCCGAGCAGCGCACCCGTCAGCGAAGAGCCGACCCAGGTGAGGTAGAAGGGCGTGACGATGCCGGCATACCAGGCGGGTGTCAGCCGCGTGCTGCCGGCTCGAAATTCCGCCATGGCCCAGAGCTCGTCGGCGAGGAAAAGCATGGCGACATAGCGTTTGATGCCGGAGAAGGACTGCATCTTCGTGCCGACCGACGCACTCATCAGCACGTGGCGGATATTGACCAGAAGGGCCGCGAAGCCAAGGCCGATCCAGCTTGCCGGATGCGTCCAGATGTCCATCGCCACGAATTGCGAACCGCCTGCAAAAACAAGCGCGCTCATCAGCGTCGTTTCAAGCGGAGACAAGCCCTTGGTGGCGGCGACCGCGCCGAAAACCAGGCCGATCGGCAAGACGGCGACGACAAGCGGAAAAATGGAGCGCATTCCGGCAAAAAATTCGCCGGATGGCCGGCTGTGCTGCAACATGGCAACCTCCCTATTGAGATTGCGGAGCAGTACCCCAGCCCGAAACGGCCGTATTGAACGAAAGTGATCAGCCCGTGCGGAACTGGCCGGGTGTCACACCCGTGCGCGCCTTGAAATGCCGGGTGAAATGCGCCTGGTCGGCAAAACCGCATTCCAGCGCGACATCGGTCGGCGTGCGCCCCTGCCGCAGCAGCCGGCGGGCCACCTGCACGCGCCGATCCGTCAGAAAGGCGTGCGGTGTGATATGATATTCCTTGCGGAAGGCGCGGATAAGGTGAGCGCGGCTCAATCCCGCCACGCCGGCCAGTTCCTCAAGGCCGACATCGCTGTCGAAATTCTCGACCAGGTATTCGCGGGCGCGGGCGACGGCGCTTCGTTCCTGCGTGTCGACGGGCACGATGATGGCGCTGCCGTGACGCGCAAAGATCGCCGCCAGCACCGAGAACATGCCTTCATCCGATTCCAGCGCGCCTGCGCGGCTCTCCAGCGTTCGATGAGCGGCGTGAAAGGCATTGGCGAGTTGCGGATCGCGTGGAAGTGCGCCGGAGAAAGACGGCGTCGCGTGGAAGGCCTTGCCGGTGACATCCTCCAGAACATCGACGAACAGCTTCATGTCCGGATAGATCATACGGTAACGGTAACCGTTGCCGCCCGGAGCGCCGTCATGGATGACGCCGGGATCGATCAGATAAAGGTCGCCCGGCCCGGTTTCCTCTCGCCTGCCGCTGAGGGTGGCGATCTGGGTGCCGCTTTCTATCGCGCCGATGCTGAAGGTGTCGTGCGCATGCGGCGCGTATTCATGTGTCAGGAAAGTGGCGCTCAGGCACTCCATGTCGCGGAAGCGGCTATCCCGCCAGAAGCGGGCCGATTCAACGTGGGCAAGCGGCATGGCCTCCGCCGCCTCTTTCTGTGATACGTTCTGCATCCGGTAAGAGTAGCGCGGAAGCCTGCATGCGTCTTGAACAAAAGTGATCCTATAAGAGGCAAAGGGTGGTATCTGGCCGCCTGCGCTTTCCCTCGGCTACAATGCTCTCTAGACTGGGCGAGGCGGTTTCCTTCCATTTCTTCACGGCGATCCATGACAGATTTTTCCATCCCCTTCGAAGACGACCTTTTCGCTTCCGCAGGACTGCGGCTGACGGTCGACCTGACCGCGCTGACGGAAAACTGGCGCGACATGGCGCGCCGCTCGGGTGCAGCGCGCGCCGCCGCGGTCGTCAAGGCGGATGCCTACGGCGTGGGCATCGAGGATGCCGGCGAAGCGCTCTATCTGGCGGGCGCCCGGGATTTTTTCGTCGCGACCGTCGATGAAGGGGTGACGCTTCGCCTCTATGCGCCTGATGCACGCATCTTCGTGCTCTCGGGCATATGGCCGGGCACCGAGCGGCGCTTCTTCGAGAACGACCTGGTGCCGGTGATTTCTTCCGACGAGCAGCTCGCCTTCTGGATGGCGGTGCTTGCCGAGTACGGCGATTACCCTTGCGCGCTGCATGTCGATACCGGCTTCAACCGGCTGGGATTGCACATTGACGACGCGCTGGCTCTCGCCAACGACGTCTCGCGGCCGGCAAGCTTCGCGCCGGTGCTGGTCATGAGCCATCTCGCCTGCGGCGACGATCCCAGCCACGCGATGAACCAGCGCCAACTCGAATCATTCCGCAGGGTTAACGCCGCCTATGAAGGCATCGATGCAAGTCTTGCCGCCTCGGCCGGCATCTTTCTCGGCGAAGACTATCACTTCGACCTGACCCGGCCCGGCATTTCGCTCTACGGCGGCGAGGCGGTCAGCGGCATGGTCAACCCGATGCGCCCCGTCGCTACTGCGGAAGCGCGTGTCATCCAGGTGCGCACCGTCGAGGCCGGCGAGACCGTCAGCTACGGGCGGGCGCTGCAGCTTGGCCGCAACAGCCGGCTGGCGATCGTGTCCGCAGGTTATGCCGATGGTTATATGCGCAGCCAGTCGAGCGGCGGCGTGCCTCTGCGCCAGACCGTGCCGCAGGGCGGGCAAGGCTTCATCGCTGGACACAAAGTCCCGGTGGCAGGCCGGATCACCATGGACCTGACGATCTTCGACATTACCGACCTGCCCGAAAACGCCGTGCGCGCCGGCGAATATGTCGAATTGTTCGGCAAAAACATGCCGCTGGACGAGGTGGCGCGGGCGGCGGGCACGATCGGATACGAGATCCTGACCAGCATGGGGCTGCGCCATGAACGGCGCTATGTAGCCGAGGAGTAGGAATGTCCTCGGCAGATCGCGCGATCGGGTTTCACGGGCGTCAATCGCGATTGGCTGAACTCTGATCTCAGGGCATTCGTTTACACGAATCGCTGTATCTAGTTCATCGTCCGGGACGCCGAACTTCGTGGTGCGCGTCCTGCATGGACGGGAAGACACTCACCTGAAGATTTTATCGAAAGCAGTCATTGATGGCGAAGGCCAGGACACAGTTCATCTGCCAGAATTGCGGCGCGGTTCATAACCGCTGGGCCGGCAAATGTGATAATTGCGGCGAGTGGAATACGATCGTCGAAGAAGACCCGATGGGCGGGATCGGCTCCGGGCCCGGCAAGACGCCGAAGAAGGGCCGGCCGGTCACGCTGACGGCGCTTTCGGGCGAGATCGAGGAGGCGCCGCGCATCCATACCGCCATGTCGGAACTCGATCGGGCACTCGGCGGCGGCTTCGTGCGCGGTTCGGCCGTGCTGATCGGTGGTGATCCCGGCATCGGCAAATCGACGCTGCTGATGCAGGCCGCAGCCGCTCTTGCGCGGCGTGGTCACAAGATCATCTACGTCTCCGGCGAGGAAGCGGTTGCGCAGGTCCGTCTGCGGGCACAGCGTCTTGCCGCCGCCGATACCGACGTGATGCTGGCGGCCGAAACCAATGTCGAGGATATCCTGGCGACGCTCGCCGAGGGCAAACGGCCTGATCTCGTCATCATCGATTCGATCCAGACGCTGTGGAGCGAACTCGCCGAATCCGCACCGGGAACGGTGACGCAGGTGCGCACCGGCGTTCAGTCGATGATCCGTTTCGCCAAACAGACGGGTGCTGCCATGGTGCTGGTCGGCCATGTCACCAAGGACGGGCAGATCGCGGGACCGCGTGTCGTCGAGCACATGGTCGACGCGGTACTCTATTTCGAAGGCGACCGCGGCCATCACTACCGAATCCTGCGCACCGTCAAGAACCGCTTCGGCCCGACCGACGAAATCGGCGTCTTCGAAATGTCCGACAAAGGCTTGCGCGAAGTCGCCAACCCGTCCGAGCTCTTCCTCGGCGAACGCAACGAAAAATCACCTGGAGCCGCCGTCTTTGCCGGAATGGAAGGCACGCGTCCCGTGCTCGTCGAGGTACAGGCGCTGGTGGCGCCGACCTCGCTCGGCACGCCGCGTCGCGCCGTAGTCGGATGGGATTCGGCCCGGCTGTCGATGATCCTCGCGGTGCTTGAGGCCCATTGCGGTGTCAGGCTCGGCCAGCACGACGTTTATCTCAACATCGCCGGCGGCTACCGCATCTCCGAGCCGGCGGCCGATCTCGCCGTCGCCTCGGCGCTGGTTTCCTCGCTCGCCGGTATTGCCCTTCCCGCCGATTGCGTCTATTTCGGCGAAGTCAGCCTGTCGGGCGCCATCCGGCCGGTTGCGCACACCGCCCAGCGCCTCAAGGAAGCCGAGAAGCTGGGCTTTTCCGCAGCGCTGCTTCCTTCCGCCTCCGCCGAGCTGCCGAAGGGTTCCGGCGGGCGGTGGAGCGAGGTCGAAAGCCTGCCGGATCTGGTCGCGCGCATCGCCGGGTCGAAGGGGGCGTTGCGTGTGGAAGACGAGGTTTGATCCTTTCATTGCCGGGAATGGTGATGATATAGGAGGCACACGACAAGGCGCGACACGGCCGCCGAGCGGCAGTCCTGGAGTTGAATTTACATGCCCATTACGATTTTTGACGGTATTGTCATCGGCGTCGTGCTCTTCTCCGCCGTGCTGGCGATGGTCCGCGGCTTTTCGCGCGAGATCCTTTCGATCGCCAGCTGGGGCGGTTCGGCTGCCGCCGCCTACTACCTTTATCCGTACCTGGTGCCCTATGCGAAGAAGTACACCGATGACGACCGCATCGCGATCGCCGGTTCGGCAGCCGTCGTCTTCCTGATTGCGCTGATCGTGATCTCCTTCATTACCATGAAGATCGCCGATTTCATCATCGACAGCCGCATCGGCGCGCTTGACCGCACGCTCGGCTTCCTGTTCGGCGCGGCCCGCGGCCTGCTGCTGATGGTCGTCGCCGTCGCCTTCTGGAACTGGCTTGTCTCTGTCGACCACCGGCCGGCCTGGGTCAACGAGGCCAAGTCGAAGCCCTTCCTGGACTCGATGGTCGTGAAGCTGAAGGCAGTGCTGCCGGAACAATTCGCCCAGATGATACAGGCGAGCTTCCGTGATAAGATGCAAGCGCCGGCACAGGGCGGCGAAGGCGCCACGCCACCGGCGGCCGATCAAGCGCCGGCGGAAGACGCGCCTGCAGGCGCCGCGCAGCAGCCGGCGAATTGACACAGTGTTCAAGAGCTTGACCCGCCGTCCGGCAATCGCCATTTGAGCGGGACGTGAAACTAAGGTCCGGCCGGGCATTCCAGCTCCGCCGGGCCTCAGCCGTTTCAGAGCCGGCGAACGGGCTTTGAAAAGCAGGCGTCGTTCAGCATGAAGTTATCGGAAAGCTGCCAGGTTTCCGATATATGATATTGGAAATACCGATCCATTCTTGTGAGAGCAGAGGCCCGCAGAAATGAACCAGTCCCATTCCTTCCCAATCGACGATCCGCTCGACGGAGATACGCTGCATGAGGAATGCGGCGTTTTCGGAATTCTGGGACATCCCGATGCCGCGGCTCTCACGGCTCTCGGCCTGCATGCCCTGCAGCACCGCGGGCAGGAAGCTGCCGGCATCGTCTCCTTCGACGGCAAGCGCTTCTATCAGGAGCGCCACATGGGCCTCGTCGGCGACCACTACACCAATCCGATGACGCTGGCCCGCCTTCCCGGCAGCATGTCGATAGGCCATACGCGCTACTCCACGACAGGCGAAGTAGCGATGCGCAACGTGCAGCCGCTGTTTGCCGAGTTGGAAGAAGGCGGCATCGCCATTGCCCATAACGGCAATTTCACCAACGGCCTGACGTTGCGCCGCCAGATCATCGCGACCGGTGCCATCTGTCAGTCGACCTCCGATACCGAGGTCGTCCTCCATCTCATCGCCCGCTCCCGCCACGCTTCCACATCCGACCGCTTCATCGATGCCATCCGCCAGATGGAAGGCGGCTATTCGATGCTCGCCATGACCCGCACGAAGCTGATTGCCGCACGTGACCCCACCGGCATCCGCCCCCTCGTGATGGGCGATCTCGATGGCAAGCCGATCTTCTGTTCGGAAACCTGCGCGCTCGACATCATCGGCGCAAAATTCGTCCGCGACGTGGAAAACGGCGAAGTCATCATCTGCGAGATCCAGTCCGACGGCTCGATCAGCATCGATGCCCGCAAGCCGAGCAAACAGCAGCCGGAGCGGCTCTGCCTGTTCGAATATGTCTATTTCGCCCGGCCAGACTCGGTCGTCGGCGGCCGCAACGTTTATACGACGCGCAAGAACATGGGCATGAATCTCGCCAAAGAATCGCCGGTCGATGCCGACGTGGTCGTGCCGGTGCCCGATGGCGGCACGCCTGCGGCCCTCGGCTACGCGCAGGAAAGCGGCATCCCCTTCGAATACGGCATCATTCGCAACCACTATGTCGGCCGCACCTTCATCGAGCCGACACAGCAGATCCGCGCCTTCGGCGTCAAGCTGAAGCATTCCGCCAACCGCGCGATGATCGAAGGTAAACGCGTCGTGCTCGTCGACGATTCCATCGTGCGCGGCACGACATCGCTGAAGATCGTGCAGATGATCCGGGAGGCCGGTGCGCGCGAAGTCCATATCCGCGTCGCCAGCCCGATGATCTTCTTCCCGGATTTCTACGGGATCGATACGCCTGACGCCGACAAGCTGCTCGCAAACCAGTATGCCGACGTCGAAGCTATGGCTAGATATATCGGTGCGGATTCGCTTGCCTTCCTGTCGATCAACGGGCTTTACCGCGCCGTCGGGGGCGAGGACCGCAACACTGCCCGCCCGCAATTCACCGACCACTACTTCACCGGCGACTATCCGACCAGGCTGCTCGACAAGAACGGCGAATCCATGGGCAACAAGCTTTCAATGCTTGCCAGCAACGGCTGAACCGCCGCTGCTTTGACTTCCCTCCCGAGGGGCTGTCGAGCCCCTCGCCTTCGCAAGCAAATCCGGAACCGGGACAGATGAACATCAATCTTGAGGGCAGGATCGCACTCGTCACCGGTGCGTCGCGCGGCATCGGCTACTTCACGGCCCTGGAGCTTGCCAAGGCAGGCGCGCATGTGATTGCCTGCGCACGCACGGTCGGCGGGCTCGAGGATCTCGACGATGCGATCAAAGGCATCGGCGGCAGCGCGACCCTCGTGCCCTTTGACCTTGCCGACATGAATGCGATCGACGCGCTCGGCGGCTCGATCTTCGAGCGCTGGGGCAAACTCGACATCCTCGTCGCCAATGCCGGCGTGCTCGGCGTCATATCGCCGATCGGCCATATCGAGGCGAAGGTGTTCGAAAAGGTGATGACCATCAACGTGACCGCGACATGGCGGCTGATCCGTTCCGTCGATCCGCTGCTTGCCCGCTCCGATGCCGGCCGCGCGGTGATCCTGTCCTCGGGCGCCGCCCACAAATGCCGCCCCTTCTGGGGTGCCTATTCCGCTTCAAAGGCTGCCGTCGAGGCGCTGGCCCGCACCTGGTCTGGCGAGAGCCAATCTACGCCGTTGCGCATCACCAGCGTCGATCCGGGCGCGACCCGCACGGCAATGCGCGCGCAGGCGGTGCCCGGCGAAGACCCGCAGACGCTTCCCCATCCTTCCGAGGTCGCCAAGGCGATCCTGCCGC
Organism: Rhizobium aethiopicum; assembly: GCF_900094625.1. Taxonomy (GTDB): domain Bacteria; phylum Pseudomonadota; class Alphaproteobacteria; order Rhizobiales; family Rhizobiaceae; genus Rhizobium; species Rhizobium aethiopicum. The sequence goes on from NZ_FMAJ01000009.1 coordinate 232,072, forward strand.
TGTTGGGGCCTGGTGTGACCGAGACGGGCAAGCTGTTCATCGTGCGGGAAAACAAGCTCGTCGATTACCGGCTCCCGGAATAGGCCGGATGTCTCACTTGGCTGCAACAGCTGGGAACAGATGCGCGAAGCCTGTTTCCGACGGGCATAGCGCATTGAGATCCACTGCTCCCCGAATGCCGTCCAATGTGCCGTTGTCGGCAAATTGCCAGATCGACCAGCGACTGCAACCCTGCTGCGCCGGCTCCTTGAAGACGCTTCGCAGCCAAAGGTAGTGCTCGGGGAAGCGGGCCTCATTGCCCTTCAAATATTGATCGAAGAATTCCTGCGTCACGTAGAAGATCGGCTTTTCCGGGAAGACGCCTTTCAGCTCGTCGAAAAACGCGTTGACCTCCGTGGTCATTTCTTCGAGCGTCGGGACCTTGTTGCAATTGCCAACGAACTCGAGATCGACGGCGATCGGCAAGGTTCCCGGCTCCTTCGGCACGGTGGCCAGGACATTCTGCGCCTGATCCCTGCCCGGGCGGCAGAAGGTGAAGAAATGGTAGGCGCCTCTCACCAGCCCTGCATCTCCGGCACGCTGCCAGTTGTCGGCGAACCGGGAATCCTTGTGATCGCCGCCTTCGGTCGCCTTCATGATCGCAAAACGCACATTCGGCTGTGCGGCCACCGTCTTCCAATCGATTGCGCCCTGGTGATGGCTGACATCGATGCCTTGAATCGGATAATGCGATTGGGATGGATTGTTGAAGCGAAGCATGCCGAAATTGTATGCGAAATAAACTGCGGATGCGACCACCAGAATTGCAGCCGCACCGATCGCCCACCGAACAACGCTCCCCACTCATTCCTCCAGTATTTCAGCAGCTTCCGAACTTGCTATGCGCGATTTGCGCCATGAAAATGGCAGACGAGGCTCAGCAGACGTAGCGCAACCGGACAGGTCGCTCCAGTTGCCGCCCTTCCTTCTTCGCCCCTCTTGACCAAACGTCATTCCCGCGCCATAAAACGCGCCATGAAAACGGTTATCTGCATTATCTGCGGAAAGATTATTCGCTAGCGCACGCGCTGGCCTGGCCGTTTTCGTCTCCCAAATAGTCAAGATGCGAAACGCCCCGGCCTGCCGGTCGCGATATTTTCTGATCGTGCATTTGGGAGAGTGAAATGGGCCGCAAGCCGGAACTGAAGCTGTACAACACGCTGACGCGGGAAAAATCGGCCTTCGCACCGATCGACCCCGACAACGTCCGCATGTATGTCTGCGGCCCGACCGTCTATGATTTCGCCCATATCGGCAATGCCCGGCCAGCCATCGTCTTCGATATGCTGTTCCGGCTGCTGCGCCATGTCTATGGCGAAGACCGCGTCACTTACGCCCGCAACATCACCGACGTCGACGATAAAATCAATGCGCGGGCGCTTCGCGACCATCCGGCCCTACCGCTGAATGAAGCAATCCGCGCCGTCACCGAAAAGACCGAGATGCAATATCACGCCGATGTCGCCGAACTCGGCTGCCTGGAGCCGAGCTTCGAGCCGCGCGCCACCGACAATATCGTTGAGATGACGGAGATCATCGAGAAGCTGATTGGCAACGGCCATGCCTATGTCGCAGCCGGCGAAGTGCTGTTCGACACCAAATCCATGGCGGATTACGGCCAGCTTTCGAAGCGCCCGCTCGACGAGCAACAGGCCGGTGCCCGCGTCGCCGTCGATGCACACAAGAAGAACCCGGGCGATTTCGTGCTGTGGAAACTGTCGGGCAATGACGAACCCGGCTGGGAGAGCCCCTGGGGCCGCGGCCGGCCGGGCTGGCATATCGAATGCTCGGCGATGAGCCGGCGCTATCTCGGCGATATCTTCGACATTCACGGCGGCGGGCTGGACCTGATCTTCCCGCATCATGAAAACGAAATCGCCCAGTCGCGCTGCGCCCACGGCACCGAGGTGATGGCGAATGTTTGGATGCATAACGGTTTCGTGCAGGTCGAAGGCCGCAAGATGTCGAAATCCGAAGGCAATTTCGTCACCATCCACGACCTGCTGCACACGCAGATTTTCGGCGGCCGCAAATGGCCGGGCGAAGTGCTGCGCCTTGCCATGCTGATGACACACTACCGCGAGCCGATCGATTTCTCGATCAAGCGGTTGGAAGAAGCCGAACGCCTGCTCGCCAAATGGCCGGCGACGGAAGCCGATGATGCCGAGCCTGACGAGACCGTGCTGAATGCGCTGGCCGACGACCTCAATACGGTCGCGGCAGTGCAGGCGTTGCATGCGCTGGCGCCGGCGGCTCACACGGATGCCGCCGCAGGCGCCACCTTTGCCGCAACGGCCGCCCTCCTCGGGCTGCTGCCGAAGAAGGTCGAAATCGACGAAGCCTTCGCAGCGGCGGTCGATGCGCTGGTCGCCATGCGTCTGGAAATGCTGAAGGCAAAAAATTTCGCCGAGGCTGACAAGATTCGCGACGAACTGACGGCAAAGGGCATCCAGCTGAAGGACGGCAAGGATCCGGCAACCGGAGAGCGGGTAACGACGTGGGAGGTCAAGCGGTAGGATGGGTTGGGCGGCGAGACATACCCCCCTCTGCCCTGCCGGGCATCTCCCCCACAAGGGGGGAGATCGGCTGGAAGCGCCCGCTCGCCCTGATCAGCAATACGATGTGGTGAGAGTTGCTCGGTACACTGTCGGGATTTGGCGAGGCCGGTGCGTCTTGCCAATCTCCCCCCTTGTGGGGGAGATGCCCGGCAGGGCAGAGGGGGGTGTAGCCCGGAGCGAGAGGCCGGACATGTCACATGCACGAATTCCGCCGCAACGGCGGGCAAATGCCAAGCGTATGCGCAAGGCTATGACTGACGCCGAATTAAAGCTCTGGAACGAACTTCGCGCCCATCCCCTAATGGGGCTTGGCTTTCGCAGGCAGATGCCGATTGCGGGCTATATCGTCGATTTCGCCTGCCCGACCCATCGGCTTATCGTCGAGATAGACGGCTCGCAGCATGCCCTTGCCGAAAATGCCTCCAACGACGACATCAGGACTGAGCGCCTAAAGGCAGATGGCTGGACCGTCCTGCGATTCTGGAACGACGATATTCTCCGGGATCTCGACAATGTCTGCACCCACATCATCCGCACCATCGGAAAGGACCTGCCATGACCACTTACACCGGTGGCTGCCAGTGCGGCGCGATCCGTTTCCGGGTCAGCGGCGAGCTCAAGGATTCGTCGATCTGTCATTGCCGGATGTGCCAGAAGGCGTTCGGGGCCTATTACGCACCGCTGGTCTCGGTCCGCGGCACCGATTTCGAGTGGACGCGGGGAGCGCGCAAGACCTTCCGCTCTTCGAATTTCGTCGAGCGCGGTTTCTGCGGCGATTGCGGCACGCCGCTGACCTATGAAGCGCCGGATGGGATGGCGGTTGCCGCAGGCGCATTCGACGATCCGTCGCAGCTGCCGCCGACCATTCAATGGGGTGTGGAAGGCAAGATCGGCTTCGTCGATCATCTGCACGAGCTGCCCGGAGAACGGACCGAGGCGGATCTTACGGCAGGCTCTTTCCTGCACGAGCTGATTTCCTATCAACATCCGGACCACGATACGCCGGTCTGGCCGCCGGAGGACCGCGCTTGATGACAACGGGACAGACCGGCGGATGCCAATGCGGCGCGGTTCGCTATCTAGCGCAGGGCGAACTCGGCTATCCGCATATCTGCCACTGCCGCATGTGCCAGAAGGCGGCCGGCAACTATTTCCTGCCGCTCGCAGCGGCCAAGCGCGAGCATTTCGAGCTGACCCGCGGCGAACCGAAGTGGTTCCGCTCGTCCGATCTGGTGCGGCGCGGTTTTTGCGGCGATTGCGGCACGCCGCTATTCTACGATATCCCGGAAGCGGACTTCATCAACATCGCGCTTGGATCACTGGATGATCCTGCTGCGGTCGAGCCCGTGATGCAATCAAACACAGGCAACAAGATGTCCTGGTTCCACGCGCTCGACGCCCTGCCGGTGGAACCGGAGCCTGAAACGCCCGACCGCGAAAATGCGATCGCAGCAACGAACCATCAGCATCCCGACCACGACACGAAAAGCTGGCCACTCGGAGAAAGCTCATGACGGATAAGATCAGAACAGGCGGATGCCAGTGCGGCGCCGTGCGCTTCCGCATATCAAGCGCGCTTGGCCGGCCCTCGATCTGCCATTGCCGCATGTGCCAGAAGCAGTTCGGCGGCTTTTTCTCCGCGCTCGTCACCGCTCCGGAGGAAGGACTGGAGTGGACGCGCGGCGAGCCGAGCTACTTTCAGTCCTCGGTCAATATCGAACGCGGCTTCTGCAGCACTTGCGGCACGCCGATGACCTATCGTCATCCGGGCGGGCTGGAGCTTGCGATCGGCACCTTCGACGACCGCAGCGATCTCGCGCCGCAGATCCAGGTCAATTATGACGCCCGCCTGCCATGGGTCGAGACGATCTTCGAGGCGCCGGTGCACCAAGACCCGGATTTCTATGCCCGACAGGAGGCGATCATCTCCTTTCAGCATCCCGATCACGACACCCAGGTCTGGCCCGCGAAAGGCGTGAAGATATGACCGAGAGACTGCGCACCCTCTATCCCGAAATCGAAGCCTATGCCTCCGGCCATCTCGAGGTCGGCGACGGCCATGTGATCTACTGGGAACGGTCGGGAACACCCGGCGCCAAACCCGCCGTCTTCCTGCATGGCGGTCCCGGCGGCGGCTTCTCACCCGCGCACCGCCGGCTTTTCGATCCCGCTCTCTACGACGTCATGCTGTTTGACCAGCGCGGCTGCGGCAGGTCGACGCCGCACGCGGAACTGAACGCCAACACGACCTGGCACCTCGTCGCCGACATCGAGCGGCTGCGGGAGATGGCGGGCGTCGACGCCTGGCAGGTGTTCGGCGGTTCCTGGGGCTCGACGCTGGCGCTCGCCTATGCCGAGACCCATCCCGAGCGCGTGTCCGAGCTGATCCTGCGCGGCATCTATACGCTGACCAAGGCCGAGCTCGACTGGTACTATCAATTCGGTGTGTCGGAAATGTTTCCCGACAAGTGGGAACGCTTCATTGCTCCGATCCCGCCGGAAGAGCGGCACGAGATGATGCATGCCTATCATCGCCGCCTGACACACGAGGACAGGAACGTGCGCCTCACGGCGGCGCAGGCCTGGAGCATCTGGGAAGGCGAAACCATCACACTGCTGCCCGAACCTTCGACCAGCGGCAAGTTCGAGGAGCCGGAATTCGCCTATGCCTTCGCCCGCATCGAGAACCACTTCTTCGTCAATGCCGGCTGGATGGATGAAGGGCAGCTGATCCGCGAGGCAGGCCGGCTCAAGGACATTCCGGGCGTGATCGTGCACGGTCGCTACGACATGCCCTGCCCGGCAAAATATGCCTGGCTGCTGCACAAGGCCTGGCCGAAGGCGGAGTTCCACCTGATCGAGGGCGCCGGTCACGCCTATTCGGAGCCGGGCATCCTCGATCGGCTGATCCGGGCGACGGACAAGTTCGCCGGGAAGCCGGACTGATCTTTTCGGGCGGCCCCTCACCCTAGCCCTCTCCCCGCTCGCGGGGAGAGGGGACGTGCCCTGCGAGACGGTGCTGCATATGCCTTCTCCCCGTCAGAACGGGGAGAAGGTGGCGGCAGCCGGATGAGGGGCAGCATCCGCAGTACAACAACACCCGCTCGCCGGGAGGAAACGACATGAAGGAACGCATCTATCTCTTCGACACGACGCTCCGGGACGGGCAGCAGACGCCCGGCATCGACTTTTCGGTCGAGGACAAGATTGCGATCGCCACCCTGCTGGACGAGTTTGGTCTCGATTACGTCGAAGGCGGATATCCGGGCGCCAATCCGACGGACACGGCCTTTTTCGGCGAGAAGCGCACGAGCCAGGCCAGCTTCGTCGCCTTCGGCATGACGAAGCGGGCAGGTGTTTCGGTCTCCAACGACCCCGGTATCGCCGGCCTGCTGCAGGCCAAAAGCGACGCGATCTGTTTCGTCGCCAAGAGCTGGGATTACCATGTCGCCGTGGCGCTCGGCTGCACCAACGAGGAAAACCTCGAATGCATCGCCGAAAGCGTCAAGGCAGCGGTCGGCGCGGGCAAGGAGGCGATCGTCGATTGCGAACATTTCTTCGACGGATTCAAGGCCAATCCGGCCTACGCGCTGGCCTGCGCGAAGGCGGCCTATGAAAGCGGCGCGCGCTGGGTCGTGCTTTGCGACACCAATGGTGGCACGCAGCCGCCGGAGGTGCGCGCTATCGTCGAGGCGGTGATCGCGTCAGGCGTTCCCGGACACTGTCTGGGCATTCACGCCCATAACGACACCGGTCAGGCGGTCGCCAATTCATTGGCTGCTGTCGAAGCGGGCGTCCGACAGATCCAGGGCACATTGAACGGTATCGGCGAGCGCTGCGGCAACGCCAATCTGGTGACGCTGATCCCGACCCTGGCGCTGAAGAGCGCCTACGCCTCACGTTTCGAAACGGCGATCGACGAGGAGAGGCTGCTGAACCTCACCCGGCTGTCGCATGCTTTCGACGAACTGCTCAACCGCTCGCCGGATCATCAGATGCCTTATGTCGGCGCGTCCGCCTTCGCCACCAAGGCCGGCATCCATGCTTCCGCTCTGCTGAAGGATCCGCGCACCTACGAACACGTGCCGCCGGAAAGTGTCGGCAATTTCCGCAAGGTCATGGTATCGGACCAGGGCGGCAAGGCGAACTTCATCAATGCGCTGAAGCGGCGCGGCATCATCGTCGCCAAGGATGATCCGAAGCTCGATCTCTTGATCTCGATCGTCAAGGAGCGCGAGGCATCCGGCTATGCCTATGAGGGAGCGGACGCAAGCTTCGAACTCCTGGCGCACCGCACGCTCGGCACCATTCCCAATTTCTTTTCAATCGACGGCTTCCGCGTGATGATCGAGCGACGGTTCGATTCCCACGGTCGCATCAAGATCGTCTCCGAAGCCGTGGTGAAGATCACCATCGACGGCCAGACGCTGATGTCGGTCGCCGAAGCAGAAGGACCAGTCAACGCGCTCGATCTGGCGCTGCGCAAGGATTTCGGCAAATACCAGCACGAGATCGACGATCTGGTGCTCGCCGATTTCAAGGTGCGCATCCTCAATGGCGGCACGGCGGCAATCACCCGCGTGCTGATCGAATCCACCGACAGCGACGGAGTGCGCTGGTGGACGGTCGGCGTCTCGGAGAACATCATCGACGCCTCGTTCCAGGCGCTGATGGATTCCGTCATCTACAAGCTGATGAAGAACCGGCAGCTGGCGGGCAAGATCGCGGCGGAATAGGACTGTTCGGCTGGGTCGGGCGGCCGTGCGGCTTGCCGCCCTACCCGCCCTCATTGCGAGCCCGTGTTCGCCATCGCCTGCTCGTTACTTCAAATCCTCTCGGCATTCATTCAACGAAATGAATTGGCCTATTCACGGCGCTTAAGCTAGGCCGGATCAGAAGCAGAACAAAGATGGAAAACACCCGATGTCGACCGATGCATCCGTTCCACTGGCCAAGAACGAAGATAGTCCGCGCGGTTTCGCTTTCGCGCTGGCAGCCTATTTGCTCTGGGGCTTCCTGCCCTTCTACATGAAGGCGGTGGCGCATATTTCGCCGGCCGAAGTCATTGCCCACCGCATCGTCTGGTCGCTGCCGCTGGCCGGGATGGTGCTGGTCCTGCTCGGGCGCACGGCGGATATCAGCGCAGCAGTGCGCTCGCCACGCATGCTGGCAATGGGAGCGCTGACGGCGTCGCTGGTTACCGTCAATTGGGGCACCTATGTCTGGGCGATCGGCGCCGGCCATTCGCTTGATGCGGCACTTGGCTATTTCATCAATCCGCTGTTCAGTATTTTCCTCGGCGCGGTGCTCCTCAAGGAGAAGCTACAGCCGCTGCAGATCGCGGCGATCGCGCTTGCGGCGCTTGCCGTGGCCATTCTCGCACTGGATAGCGGCGGCATTCCATGGGTGGCGTTGACGCTTGCGGTCAGCTGGGGGTTCTATGCTCTGCTGCGCAAGACGCTGCCGCTCGGGCCCAACCAGGGCTTCTTCCTTGAGGTTTTGATTCTCAGCGGGCCGGCCCTCGTCTACATCCTCTATCTCGAATACGGCAGCGGCCTTGGCCATTTCTACCGCACCGGCCTTACCGATACGATCCTGCTGCTCGGCTGCGGTGTCGTCACCGCCGTGCCGCTGATGATCTATGCCAATGGCGCGAAGCTCTTGAAACTCTCGACGATCGGCATCATGCAGTATATCGCGCCGACGATGATCTTCCTGATCGCCGTCTTCGCCTTTCGTGAGCCGCTCAGCACGGCGCGCATGATCGCCTTCCCGCTGATCTGGGCTGGGCTGTTCCTCTATAGCTGGTCGATGCTCAAAGCAAGCCGCGGGCGCTAGCGCCTACATTTTCGAGATGACCTCGTCCTCGCCGTCGCGATCGGCGGCGAGCTGAGCGGCCTGGGCCATGATCGCCGGAATGATGCCGGCGACGTCGTCGACGACGAGCGGCTGCACCCGGTGGGCGGTGTGCAAGAAACCTTCCTCGGTCATATGGCGCATCAGCTCCATCATCGGATCCCAGAAACCGTTGATGTTGGCAAAGACCATCGGCTTCTCATGGCGGCCGAGCTGCGCCCAGGTCATGATCTCGACGATCTCCTCCAGCGTGCCGATGCCGCCGGGCAGCGCGACGAAGGCATCGGAACGCTCGAACATCGTATGTTTGCGCGCATGCATGTCAGGAGTTACAATGAGTTCGTTGAGCTGACCGAGCGAATGGCGAGTCGCTTCCATATCGATCAGGAATTCCGGGATGATGCCCGTGACCTGACCGCCGCCTGAAAGCACCCCGCTCGCGACCGCGCCCATAATGCCTCTGGTGCCCCCGCCATAGACGAGGCGCAGGCCGTATTCGGCGATCTCTCTTCCGAGAGCACGCCCGGCCGCCATGTGGGAAGGATCGCGTCCCGGCCTTGAGCCGCAGTAAACGCAGATGGATCGAATCGATACAGATTGTTCGGTCATAGAGGCGAAACAACTATTCCATTTCAATGCAGTCAAGAAAATTGACTGAAAAGCAGCGTGCCTAGCTTGCCTAATTGCTTTGAATGCTTGTGAAAAGCAACGGGAATCGCTAGCAATTTTCGGTACTACGGCAAATTGCCGCCTTGGGAGACATAATGATGAAGAACCGTGCCGGCTTGCTGGCCCTTGCAGTGCTCGTAATCGCAATCCTACTGATGGTATTCTTCGTCATGCCGCGCATCGGCGGCGATGCATCCAACGTCGGCGATGCCATCAATCAGGCGGGCACGGAGCTCAAGAACACGGTTAACGAAGCAGAAAAGACATCGCGCTCGGCCGTCGCCCCGGCTGCGGTCACTGACCAGCTTGGCCGGCTTTCAGCCGACGCCCGCGTGGCGCTCGGCGAGCTCAAGGCGCTGTTTGCCGACGGCAAAGGCCCGGCCGTCGATATCTTCACTGCCGCCAAGACCAAGACCGTCAATGCGCTCACCGCACTTGTCGGCTTCACTGTTCCCGAGGGCATCGATCCCGCAACGCAAGCTATCGCCGCCAAGGCTAAGGAAGGCGGCGCCAAGGCGCTCGCCATCGTCCAGTCGCTGCCGGAAAACCTCGCCCATGCGCCTGCCGCGATCGCGAGGGCCGAGGCCGCCTTGACCGGCGCGCCCGAGACAGCCGCTGCAGCGACCACGGCAGAAGCGAATACCGGCCCGAAACTTCCCGCCTTCGACGTCCTGCGCGTCGAGCCTGATGGGTCGACCGTCATCGCCGGCTCCGCCGAGCCGAACGGCAAGCTCGAAGTGCTCGACGGCGAAAAAGTGGTGACGACGGCGAATATCGGTCCGAGCGGTGATTTCGCCGCCGTCCTCGACAATCCGCTTCCGGCCGGAGACCACCAGCTCGTGCTCAAGGTGACGGGCAAGGATGGCAAGACCACGCTTTCCGAAGAAGTCGCCACCGTTTCCGTGCCGAAGGACGGCAATGCGGCCAACCTGCTCGCCATGGTCTCCAAGCCCGGCGCGGCGAGCCGCATCATAACCGCACCGACGGGCGGGACCGAAGTCGCCGACGCTTCCAATCCGATGGCGCCGCCTGCCGACAAGCCGGCAACCGGCGAGACCGCGGCGGCTCCCGCTACAACGGCTGCACCGACCGGTGAGCTGGCGCTGCAGACGCCCGGCCTGCCTGACGCCTCCGCCGGCGGCACAGATGCGGCCCCGGCCGTTCCCGGTGCCGGCGACGCTGACAAGGCTGCTGCGCCCGATGTGATGGTCAATGCCGTCGAGATCGAGGGCAACAAGATCTTCATTGCCGGCACGGCGCGCGCCAACGCCAAGGTGCTCGGTTATGCCGACGACAGCCTTATCGGCCAGGATACTGCCGGCCCCGACGGCCATTTCGTCATCGAGGGCGTCGCGACGCTCTCGGTCGGCGACCACAAGATCCGCGTCGACGTCGTCGATGCGACCGGCAAGGTGATTGTGCGCGCCGCGGTGAACTTCAACCGCCCGGCGGGCGATCAGGTGCGTGTTGCCGCTCAGGCCGGCCCCGCCGATGCAAATGGCGTCTCCCCGATGGTGGCGCTCGACGAAGGTGAACTCGGCAAGCTCAAGGCCGAAGCCGGCAAGGCGTTCGGCCTGCTGAAGGGGCTGTTTGCCGACGGCAAGCTGCCCGGCGCCGAACAGCTTGCGGCAGCTCGCTCGGCAACGGAATTCGCTCTGCGCTCGGTCGCCGACTTCCGTCCGGCGGCGGATGCCTCCGACAGCTTCAAGCAGGCCTCCGGCTCCTCCGCGCAGACCGCCACCAAAGCGCTGAAAGTGCTGCAGGATCTGCCGAAGGATGCAAAATCCGTCGGCGCCGGGCTTGATGGGCTGGGGGCAATCATCGGCGGACTGACCGACGCTCCCGCACCGGCCGCGCCCGCAGCAAACGACGCCGCCGGCAGCCAGCCGAAGACAATCGAGCAGGCGCCGCTGACAGCAAACAATGCCGCGGTCATCATCCGCCGCGGCGACACGCTGTGGCAGATCTCGCGCCGGACCTATGGCCTGGGCGTGCGATATACGACGATCTACATCGCCAACGAAGACAAGATCATCGACCCGGACCGCATCCGTCCCGGCCAGATTTTCGGCTTGCCGAAGGACGCGCTGCCGAACGCTGAGGAACTGCACCGCAAACGGCTCTCCAAACAGCAGCTGTGAAAAGGTGCGTCGGGCCATAGGGCGGTGCGAAATGACAAGCCGGGCGGCAGAAACGCCCGGCTTCACTGTTCCTCAAGTCCGCACGTGTTGTATTCGTCGACCCGACGTCCTATCTGGCGATGGCGGTTCGGGAATTAGGTAGGCGCTTCAGGCGCGCCCCTGCCCCACGCCTTGCCGGACACCGAAGCAAATCATCCGGACTGGAGAAACGGGCATGGCAAACGGCAAGACAGTCTCGGAATCACACCTGCTGCGGACGCTTTTCAACCTCTGGCCCTATATGTGGCCGGCCGGGCGAGCCGACCTCAAGATGCGCGTCGTCTGGGCCTCGGTCTATCTGCTGGTCTCCAAATTCGTCCTTTTGCTCGTCCCCTATTTCTTCAAGTGGTCCACCGACGCACTGAACGGCAGGATGGACCTTGCCGGCGCGGTACCGCCGCTCCTTGCCGGCGCCATCGCCCTTGTGATCGCCTACAACGTCACCCGGCTGATCCAGCTCGGCCTCAACCAGCTGCGCGACGCGCTCTTTGCCAGCGTCGGGCAACATGCGGTGCGCCAGCTAGCCTACAGGACCTTCGTGCACATGCACGAACTGTCGCTGCGTTTCCATCTCGAGCGCAAGACCGGCGGCTTGTCGCGCATCATCGAGCGCGGCACCAAGGGCATCGAGACGATCGTGCGTTTCACGATCCTTAATTCGGTACCGACCGTCATCGAATTCCTGCTGACGGCGGTGATCTTCTGGTGGGGCTACGGCTTCTCGTATCTCGCCGTCACCGCCTTTACCGTCTGGGCCTATATCTGGTTCACGATCCGCGCATCCGACTGGCGCATCGCTATCCGCCGGTCGATGAACGACAGCGATACCGACGCCAACACCAAGGCGATCGACTCCCTCCTCAACTTCGAGACCGTCAAATATTTCGGCAATGAGGAGATGGAAGCGAAGCGCTTCGACAAGTCGATGGAGCGCTACGAGAAGGCTGCGACCGATGTCTGGACATCGCTCGGCTGGCTCAACTTCGGCCAAGGCGTGATCTTCGGCATCGGCACGACGATCATGCTGGTACTCTCGGCGCTGGCCGTGCAACGCGGCGAGCAGACAGTCGGCGATTTCGTATTCGTCAATTCGATGCTGCTGCAGCTTTCCATGCCGCTCAACTTCATCGGTTTCGTCTACCGCGAAATCCGCCAAGGCCTGACCGATATCGAGCAGATGTTCGATCTGCTCGAGGTGCCTGCCGAGGTCAAGGATGCGCCCGAGGCGGCCGAGCTTCGAATCGGCCATGGCGCGATCTCCTTCAAGGATGTGCACTTCGCCTACGATCCGGCCCGCCCGATCCTGAAGGGCGTTTCCTTCGAGGTGCCGGCCGGCAAAACGGTCGCCGTCGTCGGTCCGTCGGGCGCCGGCAAGTCGACGCTGTCGCGCCTGCTCTACCGTTTCTACGATATCCAGAGCGGCACCATTGCCATCGACGGCCAGGATATCCGCACGGTTACGCAGAAGAGCCTGCGCTCGGCGATCGGCATGGTGCCGCAGGATACGGTGCTGTTCAACGATACGGTCGCCTACAACATCCGCTACGGCCGCACATCGGCCAGCGACGGCGAGATCTTTGCGGCAGCCGAGGTGGCGCAGATCGCTCACTTCATCGAGGCGCTGCCCGAAGGCTTCGACACCAAGGTCGGCGAACGCGGGCTGAAGCTTTCCGGCGGCGAGAAGCAGCGTGTGGCGATCGCCCGCACCATCCTGAAGGCGCCGCCGATCCTGATCCTCGACGAGGCGACGTCGGCGCTCGACACGACGACGGAACGGGAAATCCAGACAGCCCTCGATGTGGTTTCGAAGAACCGGACGACGCTGGTCATCGCCCACCGGCTTTCGACGGTCATCGGCGCCGACGAAATCATCGTCTTGAAAAGCGGGGAGATCGCCGAGCGCGGCACGCATGCCGCCCTCCTCGAAGGGAACGGCCTCTATGCCTCGATGTGGAACCGTCAGCGCGAGGCGACGCAGGCGGAGGAACACCTGAAGCAGGTGCGCGAAAGCGACGAGATGGGCATGATCACGCGGCTTGCCCCGGCAAGCTGAAGCGAAAACCGGTGGCGGCGCGGCTTTTGTTGTTCAGAATCGCGATCACGGAACTAGGGCCAAGGCCGGAGCATTGCTCAGGAGCTGGTTTTTCGCTAACCAGCAAAAAACGACAACGCAAGGAGACCGGCAGCCATGAGCCTGTTCAACACGGTTCGCAACACGATCGTGCCCGTGCATAAGGAGGGTTACCCCTTCGTCGCCGCCTTCTTCGTCGCGTCGCTGATCCTTGGCTGGATCTTCAAGCCGCTGTTCTGGATCGGCATGATCTTCACGCTCTGGTGCGCTTATTTCTTCCGCGATCCCGAACGGGTGACCCCGCAGGACGATGATCTCGTCATCTCTCCCGCCGACGGCAGGGTCTCCGCGATCCAGATGGTGACTCCGCCGGCCGAGCTCGATCTCGGCTCCGAGCCGATGCTGCGCATCTCGGTCTTCATGAACGTCTTCAACTGCCACGTAAATCGGGCGCCGATGCGCGGGCGCATCGCCAGCATCAACTATCGCTCAGGCAGCTTCGTCAACGCCGAACTCGATAAGGCAAGCGAGGACAACGAGCGCAACGGACTGGTGATCGAAACCCGGCACGGCCCGATCGGCGTCGTGCAGATCGCCGGCCTCGTGGCGCGGCGTATCCTCTGCTGGGCAAACACCAATGAGCCGCTTGATGCCGGCGAACGTTTCGGGCTCATCCGTTTCGGCTCGCGGCTCGACGTGTTCCTGCCTGCCGGTGCGGCGCCTCGGGTCTCGCTCGGCCAGACGGCGATTGCCGGGGAGACGGTCATCGCCGAATTCGCCTCGGCTAAGGGTCCGGTCATCAGCCGCCGCAGCTAAAGTTCGGAACCCAGTGCCCTTTGCGGGATTGCTCTAGGAACGATTGGAACGCGACATGGAAACACCCTTTCCGCCTTTCGAGCCAAATGGGCCGGATGATTCCGCCCGCGGTCCGCGCCTGCGCGAGATTCCGTTCCGCCTCGTCTTTCCAAACCTCATCACGATCCTGGCGATCTGCGCCGGGCTGACGGGGATCCGGCTCGCTTTCGAGAACCGTTACGAACTCGCCGTCGCCATGGTGCTGCTCGCCGCCTTTCTCGATGGCATCGATGGACGCGTAGCGCGGTTGATGAAGGCGACTTCGAAGTTCGGCGCGCAGATGGATTCACTCGCCGACATCGTCAATTTCGGCGTCGCGCCCGCGCTCGTCGTCTATGTCTTCGCGCTCGACCAGGCCCGCTCGCTCGGATGGATCGCCGCCCTGATCTATGCGATCGCCGCCGGGCTTCGCCTGGCCCGCTTCAATGTCATGGCTGAACGCGAGAACAAGGCGAGCTGGCAATCGGAATATTTCGTAGGCGTGCCGGCGCCGGCCGGCGCCATGCTGGTGCTGCTACCGGTCTATCTCGGTTTCCTCGGCCTCGCGACCGACCGCACCTTCGCCTATATCTCGTCGGTCTATACCGTCGCCATCGCCTTCCTGCTGATCAGCCGCCTGCCGGTCTGGTCGGGAAAGTCGGAGGGGAACCGGTTGAGGCGCGATCTGGTGCTGCCGATGATGCTCGGCGTCGTGCTCTATGTGGCTCTGCTGATGAGCTACACCTGGGAGGTAATGGTCTTCACGGTTGCCGCCTACCTCGTATCGCTTCCTTTCGGCGCACGGAAGTGGCGGCGGAAATATGGGACCCTGACGATCGAGGAACCCGGTGTCGGCGACGACGATATCGGCCGGCACATCTGAGCTGAGCCCCCTGACTGCTGAGTCAGGGAAATGCCCTTCTCTCCGTTGTCCCCGTCTTTGCGGGTGAACGCCCACGCATTTTCCGGGCGAACCGCTTTGCAGTTTTTTTGGAACAGCTCCTTTCAGTAAGTATTAACCAACGTAGGCTTCAGTTAAGCCTCGCGAATTATGGTGCGCGTTTACAAATCCTGATGGGTAACGCCGCCGTTTTGTCGCTATTTCTGACGAAACAGCAAAATACAAAATACCCAGGGAAGACACACGCAAGGAGAGTATCGTGACTTCGAAGAAGAGCAGTACCGGCGAACAACAGACGGCCAAGCCCGACCTCGCCGCCAACTATCGCCCGGTCGGCTTGAAGGCCGTTGCCGCGGCATCGCTGATGGCGAAGAACAAGCCGGACAGTGTCAAGAAATCCGCCTGAAGCGGCGAGCTTGGAACTGCAGGCATGCGCGCTCCACCGTCCGATTTTCCGGCATGCCGTCATCCCGAGACAGCGGCCAGGCTCTCGTGACATGCCTCAACACCGCCGATGCATCGAACCGGCCGCAGTGCCAGAAGCGGCCGTCAGAACAGACTGAGCTGGCCGTTATCGGGCCTTTGCTTCGCGGGCGCCTCAAACGGTCTTTCGATGACGACCGGCTCCTGCAGGTCCGGTCCCATATTGGCAACCTTGTTGACTTTGTCGGCAACCGGAATGGCCTCGAAGACATCAGTCTCTGGGGGTTGCATCAAGTCGGCCACCTCGCGCGGTTCCTGCGTCTTACAATCGAGCCAGCGCGAAAAGTCCTCTGGCTTGATGACGACAGGCATGCGATCGTGGATCGCGGAGATGCCCGCATTGGCTGACGTCGTCAGGATCGCACCGGTATCCACCTCCGATCCATCGGCCGAGGACCATGTCTCCATCAGCCCGGCAAAGGCGACGATGCCGCCCTGGCGTGGCCTGATCCAATAGGCCTGCGGCTTGCCGCCACTCTCCTTCGAGGGGCGATGCCATTCATAAAAACCCGAGGCCGGAATGAGCACGCGGCGATGCCGCATAGCCGCCCGAAACGAGGCCTTGCCGATCGCGGTCTCGGCGCGGGAATTGATCAACAGCGGAAAATCCTTTGGGTCCTTGACCCAGCCCGGTGTGAAGCCCCAGCGCACGAGCACGGCGCGCCGGTCAGCCCGGTTGCTGCCCCGCTCCCTGCCTTCACCGGCGATGACGACGAGGATCGGCTGCGTCGGGGCGATGTTGTAGCGCGCCGGAAAATCGTCGAGATCAAGACCGGAGAAGAAGTCGCTCAGATCGGCAACGGAGCTTGTCAGGGCGAAACGTCCACACATCGGCCTGTCTTTGCACCCGGCTCGAGTCCGGTCAAGACGCCCCGCGCGCCTTTTGTGTGAGGCGTTTCAGCCTCGTGGCGCGAAGAGGATGACGCTCGCCCCGGCAAGGCAGATCAATCCGCCACCAATATCATAACGGTCGGGCACGCGGCCTTCCGCCAGCCACAGCCAGGAGAGCGAGGCGAGAATATAGATGCCGCCATAGGCTGCGAAAGTTCGGCCGGCGGCCTCGCTCGGCGCCAGTGTCAGAAGCCAGGCAAAAAGCGCGAGCGAGATCATGCCCGGCGCCAGCCACCAAACCGGCTTTTCAAGCTTCAGCCACGCCCAGAAGGCGAAGCAGCCGGCGATCTCGAAAACGGCGGCAAAGGCGTAAATGATATAGGTCACGCAAAGCCCTTTCGAATATTCTCACTCCTTGTTGCACAGATGTCGTTACCTCTGGAACCGCTGCAACGCGTCTGGGGCGTGTCTCAGACGCGGAAAATTGGGGAAGCCGGCAGCACTCGCATGCAATAACCAGCCCATCGGATAGAATAGGCCGTCACAACGGAGCAGCCTTATGATCTCCACCGCCAAAGCCGCCTCCTCCGCCATTCTCGAACGCGATGGGCGTTTCCTTCTGGTGTTGCGCCGCAACCCGCCCTCCGCCGATATGTATGCCTTTCCCGGCGGGCGCGCCGAGCCGGGCGAAACGCCGGAGCAGACGGCGCTGCGGGAATTCCGCGAGGAAACCGGCATCTCGGCCCATAATCCGCAGTTGTTTTCGACCTATGACCTCAAGACGCACGGGCCGGACGGTAGCATCAAGAGCCATTTCTTCCTGTCGGTCTTTCGCGTCGACGCCGACCGGGAAATGGTGGCGGAAGCCGCCGACGATGCGGCGGCGCTCGGCTGGTACACGGTGGAGGAGATCCGGCGGCTGCCTGTGCCGCAGAGCGTTCTCGAATGCGCTGAGCGGCTGGCCGGCGGTGAATAGAAGTGGAAACTTTCTGGCGCGCCTTGTTGCCGTCATGCTCAACGTATCAACTGGAAGAATGATTCCCGTTCGGCGCGTTGTCCTGTCCCTGCTCGTGTTCGCCGGCCCCGCCATGGCTCAGGGCAAGAACACGCCGCCTCCGCAGGAGGAGGCGATCGCGCCGCCGGTGGCGACGGTGCCCTATGACGAGAAGCTGGCGCGGCTCGCCGAAGTGCTGGGTTCGGTGCATTATCTGAGAACGCTCTGCAAGGCGGCTGGCGGTGATGAGTGGCGAGACGGCATGAAGCAGTTGCTCGATTCGGAAACCGGCAACGAACCGCAGCGCAGGGAAAAGCTGACCGCAGCCTTCAATCGCGGCTATCGCACCTTCGCCTCCGTCTATACGGATTGCACCCCGGCGGCCATCGTGGCAGAAGAGCGCTACCGTAACGAAGGTGCAACACTCGCCACAGAAATTACCTCGCGCTTTGGAAATTGACGTTTAATTAACCTGTTTTCGCATGCGGACGTGTCGTTTTGGGAAAAGGCTGTTAGTGTTATTAACGGTGCAGTAAGACATGAGAAGTTCTGAGGAAAAGACAATGGAAGCAAGCCTCAACGACATCGACGACATGATCGTCCACGAAAAGATGCAGGCGGCTCTGGAGTACCAGAACGAGGCTTGGGCCGATGGCATGGCCGACGGGATCGAGCCTGAGATCATCGCTGACGCCGCCATTGCGCATGCGCTGCGCGAGACAATCAGATTGCATGGGGAAAGCAGCGCCGAAGCGCTGCTGGATTCACTGCGCGAGCGCATGCTTGCCGGCGAATTTTCCGCGAACCGCACCCTGCAATAACAATATCAGAGAGTTTGATGCGCACCGGTAAAGAGAAAGTTTCGCGAATCGCGCTCGCGCCGGTGCTGCTTGCATTCAGCCTAGCCGGCAATGTGCTCCTGACACCTGCAGCTTACGCGCTTTCCGAACTGCACAAGATCCCCGGCCAGGCAGCCAACGATGCGCCGTCCGCGCAGGGAAGCGGCCAGGCGCAGAGCCAGCCGCAGAGCGGGACTGCCCCAAGCGTTCCCATGGCCGATCCGCTGGTCAACAGCCAGAACAATCAGGGTGTCGACAAGACGCCGGGCGCCCAGGATGATTCCAAGCCCGTCGAGGTGATCTACGACATCAGCAAGGCGCCCGAACCTGTCCGCAAGATGCGCGAGCAGATCGTAGAGGCGGCCGCCTCCGGCGATCTCGAACGCTTGCGGCCGCTGATGGGCACCGGCTCGGACCAGACGCAGGTGACGGTGGGTGAGGCGACCGACGACCCGATCGGCACGCTTAAGGATCTTTCCGGCGATCCCGACGGGGATGAAATTCTCGCCATCATGCTCGACATCATCTCGACCGGCTTCGTGCATGTCGGCCAGGGCACAGCCGACGAGATGTATGTCTGGCCCTATTTCGCCGAGAAGGACCTGAAGTCGCTGACGCCGCCGGAGCGCGTCGAGCTGCTGCGCATCGTGACCGCCGGCGATCTTTCCGACATGCAGGAGTTCGGCGGATATAATTTCTACCGCCTCGGCATTACCCCCACCGGCAAGTGGAAATTCTTCACGGCGGGCGACTGACGCCGCCCCCGCGGCATGCCGCAAGGCTTGCGATCCACTTCACGAAGTCATACCTCTGAGCGACGACCAACGCGCGACAGGTTCCGCCATGCCAGCCGTATTCCTCAACGACCGCTCCTTGCTTTCCGTCGGCGGCGCGGACGCCCAATCCTTCCTGCAGAATCTGATCACCACCGATATCGTCTCGCTGGCGCCCGGCGAGGCGCGCCCCGGGGCACTGCTGACGCCGCAGGGCAAGATCCTGTTCGACTTCATGGTCTGGCAGGACGGCGACTGCTACACGATAGAAACGGATGCCGGCCAGCGGGACGGGCTGCTGAAGCGGCTGACGATGTACAGGCTGCGAGCGGCGGTCACGCTCGCGCCCCTCGATGACAGTGGCGTCACCGTTTGCTGGGGCGAGGATGGTGAGACAGGGGGCGCTCGAGACAGCCGCTTTACCAAGGCGGGCGTCCTGCTGAGCCGCCGTGCAGGGAGGCACGGCGACGACTCGCCCTCGCTCTACCACGCGCTGCGCATCCGCCATGGCGTCGTCACGTCAGGATCGGACTTCGCCTTGCAGGACGCCTTCCCGCATGACGTGCTGATGGATTTGAACGACGGCCTCTCCTTCAAGAAAGGCTGCTATGTCGGTCAGGAGGTCGTCTCGCGCATGCAGCACCGCGGCACTGCGCGCCGGCGCGTCGTCACGGTGTCCGCCGCAACGGCCTTGCCTCAGGCCGGCACGGAGATTACCGCCGCCGGCAAGCCGGTAGGGACGCTCGGTTCTGTCGAGGGCGGCAGCGGACTTGCAATCGTGCGCATCGACCGCGCGGGCGCGGCAATGGCGGAAAACACGCCGCTTATGGCTGGCGAAACGCCGGTTTTCCTCGCCCTGCCGCAATGGTCCGGGCTTGCCTTCCCCACCAGCACCGACGAGGCCAGCGCGTGACGCCCAAGGCTCCGCGTGCCTGGCAACGCATGCTGTCCGGACGCAGGCTTGACCTGCTCGACCCCTCGCCGCTCGATGTCGAACTCGTCGATATCGCCCATGGGCTCGCGCGCGTTGCCCGCTGGAACGGCCAGACATCAGGCGATTATGCTTTTTCGGTGGCCCAGCACAGCCTCGTCGTCGAAGATATTTTCCGCCGCTTCAACAATGCGCGGCCCGAGGAATGTCTGATGGCGCTGCTGCACGACGCACCAGAATATGTGATCGGCGACATGATTTCACCGTTCAAATCGGTCGTCGGCGGCGGCTATAAGGCGGTCGAAATGCGGCTGGAGGCGGCGGTGCACTTGCGCTTCGGCCTGCCGCCGCATCCGTCACGCGATCTCAAGGACCGGATCAAGAAGGCCGACACGATCGCCGCCTATTTCGAGGCGACTATGCTTGCCGGCTTCACGCCCGCCGAGGCCCAGAAATTCTTCGGCCAGCCGCGCGGCATCAGCAAGGAGATGCTGTTGATCGAACCGTTGCCGGCGCTGGAAGCACAGCGGTTGTTCTGCGAGCGTTTTGCGGCGATCGAGGCCGAGCGGAGGATGCCATCATGAGCTTCATCGTCGTCTCGCCGCTGTCGCGTATCGCCGAAATGGCGGTGCGTCACAAGGCGCGCGACATGATCAGCCTGATCGCCAAGGACCAGGCCTTTCACCGGCCGGGCGTGATCGCGCCCGACCGTCACCTGACGCTTGCGATGAATGACATCGTATTCAAGGGCACGGGCGGTCTCGTGGCACCTGACGAAACGCACGTGCAGGCGATCATCGAGTTTGCCGCATCGTGGCGGCAGGAGACGCCGCTGCTCATCCACTGCTGGATGGGCGTGTCACGGTCGCCAGCCGCCGCACTCATCGCCGCGCTGTCGGTCGCGCCGGATCAGAACGAGGAAGAGCTCGCCCGCCGGCTGCGCGCCGCCTCGCCATTCGCCACGCCGAACACCCGGCTGATCGAGATCGGTGACACGTTGCTTGAGCGCGGCGGGCGGCTGGTTGCCGCCGTACGGGCAATCGGGCGCGGCGCTAATGCCGATGGCAATGCGCCCTTCCCGCTCGCGATCCGGGAGGCCGCCTGCGGTTGACGCTGCCGTCGTGCGCTCCATCTTGGCCTCGACCCCGCAACAGCCACAGGGCCCGATCATGGAACAACAAGCCGCCGATGTCCTCCTCGCTACCCGCACGGCACTCAGCCAGGCAAGCGCTCTTGCAGTCCAGTATTCCTTCTCCATCCTCGGAGCGTTGATCCTGCTCGTCATCGGCTGGTCGCTGGCCGGCTTTGTCAGCCGCTGGGTCTATGAGGGCCTGTCGCGCATTCATGGCATCGACGAGACACTGGCGCGCTTCTTCACCAATGTGGTGCGCTATGCGCTGCTGATCCTGGTGTTCATCACGGTGCTCGGCCAATTCGGCGTCCAGACCGCCTCGATCATCGCCGCCCTCGGCGCAGCCGGTTTGGCGATCGGGTTGGCGCTGCAGGGGACGCTGCAGAATATCGCCGCCGGCATCATGCTCCTGGTCCTCAGGCCGTTCCGCGTCGGCGAATATATCGAAACCAGCAGCGTCGCCGGCACAGTGCGCGAGATCGGATTGTTTGCGACGGAACTTAGAACCGGCGACGGGCTTTACAGGCTGGCACCGAATTCGACGCTCTGGAACACGCCGATCACCAACTTCAGCCGCGAACCGACGCGGCAGAACGACCTGAAGATCAGCATTTCTCGTGAGGATGACCTCGATCTGGCGATGGAGACCTTGATGGGCATTGCCAAAGGCAATCCCAAGGTGCTGCCGTCACCGGCAGCCAGCGTTTTCATCGACAGCCTCGGTGACAGCACGATATCTGTAACGCTGCGCTACTGGGCAAAAACCGGCGACTGGTGGCAGGTCAGCCGCGACATGGTGAAGCGGGTAAAACTTGCCTTCGATGAAAAAGACGATCCGGCCGCTATGCAGGACGATTCAAATTCCGCGCGCGGAAAAAGGTCCAACGGTACAGCGACGGCCGAAAAGCCGACGCGGCAGTGAAGTATTGCAGCGCGGGGCGGTCGTCGACCTATTGGACCACGCCGCAGGCAAGTCTTTCTCCGGCATCACCGGAAGGCTGGCTGCGATAATCGTCGGAATTGGCATGCACCATCAATGCGCGGCCGCGAATGCCATCTTTCTTGCCATCGAGCGTGACCATTCCATCGAAGATCTGGGCTCGGAGCACGCCATCCTGTCCGACATATTGATTGGGCATGTCACCGGCATGCGGCCCCTTAGCGGCGAGGAGGCCGTGTTCGGCTGAGCCCGGGTTGAAATGGCCGCCTGCCGATTCGTGACGGGTCGCCGCGTCACAGCGGCCGGTTTCATGAACATGAAAGGCCACCCATTTATTCGCCGGCAGCCCTGCTATCTCCACTTCGATCAGGACGCCGCCATTGGCGGCTGCCGTTAATTGGGCGCGGCCGTTTTCCTTGCCGTCCTTGCCAACGAAGTTGGCGACCGCCGTCTGCTTGTCCTGAGCACCTGCCGGCAAGGCAATCGCCAGCAGGCTCAGGGCGGCGATGATGCGCGTGGCTTCCATGGAAATCTCCTTCCCTCCGGTTGTCCTTCTGAACGTATCAACCCGGAAGGTGTTCCTCTGCGGCCCACCCAAAGAGAAAGCCGGCCAATGAGCCGGCTTGCAGATCACCCGAAGTCAGCCGTCGTCAGGCGACAGCTTCGAAATCGAATTGACCGTAGGTGTTGCGGTAGAGATCGTCGGATTGACTGCCGGCAGCGGGCGCAGTCTGCTGCAACGGATAGGGCACGGCGATGCTGCCTGTCATGCCGCTATCGCGCGTGTCCATCATCAGCGCAATCAAGCTGCCGGAAAACTTGGGCTGCGTCTCGCTCCCGGTGTCTTCTTCCAGAAGTTCCTTGATGATGCCCGGCTTCTCGTCGGCGGCACGTTCGCCACGGCTCAGCACGCCGTCGCCGTTGGAGTCGAGGCGCGAAAGCGTTGCAAGATATGCATATGAAGTGTCTGAAACGGATGTGGTGTGGGTCATACAAACCTCCATTCACCGCCTTTTGCCGGTGGTGTTTGTACGCAATACGAGGTGGGAAATAACTGTTGACTCGGTGGTTAAACTGATTTGCGCAGTGCGTCAATAAGTTGTTAACTACTCATTAACGATGGTTGACAGAAATTAACGGATCGGCTGCAGACTGGCTTCCAACCATCGCCCATCCCGATATTTCAGCGACTTTGAACGTAGAAGACAAAGGCTAGCGACGTGCACCGGTGCTGCACTGCAACCGAATATTAATCTGGCAGCTCCAAAATGATCATCAGCCATTACCACCAGACGTTCAGCTCATAAATTGATTTCGATGTTTTTTCTCAGAAGGTTTTTCATGCCCGTCATTTTGAGGCACGTTCATCAGACGCGCGCCGCGTTTGCGATTGCCATACTGCAAGACGCTTCCCCATGAAGGCCGAAGCGCTCTTCTGGCGGCAATGCACGGAGGCTGCCATGGCCGATGGATCGATCGATGCGCAGCGCCTGATGGAGTTGGTAATCGCAACCTACCACGCTCATGAAAGCACTTATGACGCATTCGAGAAGAACACGGAAACCCTGCTGAGGGACAATCAGGTGTTGAGAGGGAACCTATCGGCCCTCAGTCAAGCATTCGACGGACAGAATAGGCTCTTCGAAATCGTCCTGAACAACCTGCCGCTCGGCCTCAGCGTCTTCGACGCCGGACAGCGGCTGACGCTTTACAATATCCGCTTCCCTCAGCTTTTCGGCCTCATGCCGGACGATATTGCTGCGGGCGCAACGATCTCCGAGCTCGTCGGCAAAATGCGCGGCAACGAAAACACCACCTCCAGAACCGTCCGCAGGACCGCACGAGCTTCCTCAGCCAAGGCAGGAAACAGCAGCGTCCGTCGACGCGAATGGCTGATGCATGACGGTCGCATCATCCAAAGCATGGTGACCATCCTTCCCGACGGCAGCAGCATCGCCATCCATGCCGACGTCACCGAGGATCGCAAGGCGGCCGAGCGCATCACTTATCTCGCCCATCATGATCCCCTGACCGGTCTCCCCAATCGAATGTATTTCCGCGAACAGGTCGATGCGACGCTCGCCGAGCGCGAAGAGGACGAGCAGATTGCCCTCGTCCACCTCAACCTCGACCGGTTCAAGTCGATCAACAACACGAGCGGCGTGTCGGTCGGCGACAAGATCCTGCAGCAGGTCGCGGAGCGCATTCGAGCCGCAGCGGGGTCAGAAAACACGCTGGCGCGCCTTGGTTCGGACGAATTCGCCATCCTGCAGACGGGCAAGCAGCAGCCGTGGAACGTGACGGCACTGGCCGACCAGATCCGCCGGGAGCTTTCCGAGCCATTCCTGAACGGCGAGAAGCAGGTGGAGCTCAGCGTCTCCATGGGGATCGCCATCGCCCCCACGGACGGCGAGGAGACCGATATCCTTCTTAAAAATGCCGGCGTGGCGCTGTCGCATGCCAAGGCGGACGGGCGCAGACGCGAGCGCTTCTTCACGGGCGAGATGGAATCGCAGATGCAGTTGCGCCATGCGCTGGAGGCGGATCTTCGAACTGCCGTCGAGAACGACGAGTTCGAACTGCATTATCAGCCGCTCTACGATCTTGCGGGGCGGCGGATCTGCGGTTTCGAAGCGTTGATCCGCTGGAACCATCCGGTGAGAGGCCGCGTGCCGCCGATGGACTTCATTCCGCTTGCAGAGGAGGTCGGGCTCGTCGTCGATATCGGCCGCTGGGTGTTGCGCCGGGCCTGCACGGATGCAGCGCAATGGCCAGAAAGCATCAAAGTCGCCGTCAACGTGTCGGCGATGCAGTTTCGCAGCGGCGACTTGACTCAAGATGTCGGCGAAGCGCTGGCCGCCGCCGCGCTGTCGCCATCGCGGCTCGAACTTGAAATCACCGAGAGCGTGCTGATGGAGAATCTCAACGAGGTGCTGCCGATCCTGCATGCCCTGAAGGAGCGCGGCATCCGCATCTCGATGGACGATTTCGGCACCGGCTATTCCTCGCTGAGCTATCTCTCGAGCTTTCCCTTCGACAAGATCAAGATCGACAAATCCTTCGTCAACGATATCGTCGACAACAAGGAAGCGCATGCGATCATGCGCGCGATCATCCTGCTCGGCGACGCGCTCGGCATGCGCGTCACCGTCGAAGGCGTCGAGACGGCCGCCCAGCTGGCGCTGCTCGAATGCGAGGCATGCGACGAGATTCAGGGCTATCATATCAGCCCGCCGCGCCCGGTCCGGGACGTGCCCCACCTTCTCTCCCTGCCGCCGAAAAACAGCAATGCAACGCCCCTTCCGACGATCAAGGGCTAAAGCGCGTCATGATCCTTCAGATTCGCTCGCCCGCTTTAGGCCTTTGATTTTCGCATGTCGTCATCGCAAAACCGCTGCACAGTTTGCGCGACATGCTCCAACACCGCCTCGATTGCGACTCGCACGCCAAGCCGTTACAAACCGGCTTCGAAATCCGCAGGTCTCCGTAGCGGCGTCGCAGCCCGAAAACTCTCTTCGCTTTCGGCTGGCGCTCTCTCGACGATCTTCCAACAAGAGGTGGCGCAATGTTCGAGGCCGAAGCCTTCTCCCCTCACGAAACACTCGCCGCGGCACTGATCGCACACGCGGCCGAAGGCGACGACGGCTCGCACGATCTGGCCCATATCCTGCGCGTCTTCAGGAACGCCATGCGCATCCATGCGGGCGAAGGCGGAGACGGACGGGTCCTTGCCGCCGCCGTGCTGCTGCACGACTGCGTCGCCGTCGAAAAGAATTCCCCCTTTCGGGCAAAAGCATCGGCCCTGGCGGCGGAAAAGGCATCGGTGATCCTCTCCGAACTCGGCTGGAGCAGAGCGGATATCGAAGCCACCGCCCATGCCATCACCGCCCATAGTTTCTCCGCAGGGGTGGCGCCGCAGACGATCGAGGCAAAGATCCTGCAGGATGCCGACCGCCTGGACGCGATCGGCATGGTCGGCGTCGCACGCTGCTTTTATATCGGCGGGCGAATGGGATCGCGGCTCTACGATCCGTTCGACCCGGCGGCAACGAACCGTCCCCTCGACGACAAGCGTTATGCCATTGACCACTTCCAGACGAAGCTGTTCAAACTGGCGGAAGGATTCCAGACCGAGACCGGCCGCCAGATTGCGGCGGCGCGCGACAAGGGCCTGCGCGATTTTCTCTCGGCATTTATGGACGAAATTTAGGGGACGAGATCCAGGAGAACGGCATGCGTATCAGCGACCTCTTCATCTACCCGCTCAAGAGCGCCCGCGGCATTGCGTTGCCTGCCGCCGAGATCGACGCTTATGGGCTTGCCGGCGACCGGAGGGCGATGATCACCGACCCGCAGGGCCACTTCATCACCCAGCGCGAATTGCCGGATCTAGCGCGCATCGAGATACGGCCAGAACCCGGCGCCTTTCGGCTGCTGATGGAAGGAAAGCCCGAACTATCGGTTCCGCCGCCTCGGCCCGAAGCCCGTATGGATGTGACCGTGTGGAAATCGATCGTCAGCGCCGCCGTCGCCGATCCACACAGCAACAGGCAGCTTTCCGAATGGCTTGGCCGCGAAGTGCGGCTGGTCTTCTTCGACGAGCAGGCACGGCGGACGGCGAACGCCGAATGGGCCGGCGAAGGCACGCCTGTCACCTTTACCGACGGCTACCAGATCTTGGTGACGACGACGGGCTCGTTGAAGGCGCTGAATGCCGATCTCGCCGTCCATGGCGAGGGTCTGGTCGGCATGGAACGTTTCCGTCCGAACATCGTCATCGACACCGATGAGGCCTGGCCGGAGGATCGCTGGGCGGCGGTCGAGATCGCGGGCATCCGTTTCGATCTCGTCAAACCCTGTTCCCGCTGCATCATGACGACACAGGACCAACTGACCGGTTCTCGCCAGGTACCGAACCCGATGCCGGCCATGGGCCGCATCCGCATGTCCGCCGACCGGCGTGTGCCAGGGCCGGTCTTCGGCTGGAACGCAACGCCGCGCGGGAGCGGACGGATCACGATCGGTGATACCGTCAAGATTGTCGCAGAGCGGCCGGAAGGCTGGGCATTGAAGGTTCGTGCACGAGGATAGGTCGAATCGCGGCAGTTTGAACGGCGCTTTCTTCCCTATACGTCGCAACATCCTCCCTCACCAAGTCAGTTTAAGAGGAGTGCGGCCTGATTTTCATTTTGCTGGCGCATGGCATCTCTGACGCGGGCATTTGCGATGGTGATGATCTTGCGCATGATAGCGGTAAGAGCCACGCGTTTGGGTTTTGCAGCTTTGAGCAGCGCCTTGTAGGCGGTTGCTAGCGGGTTGTCGCCACGGCAGGCGGCGAGAGCGGCGATGAAGAGCGCGGGTCGGATTTGGCGTCTTCCGCCGGTGGTGCTGCGGTGCCAGCTGGCCTTGCCGCTGTCTTTGGGATGGGGAGCGACCCCGGCGAGACTGGCAATCTGGCGGCGGTTGAGCGTGCCGAGTTCGGGCATGACGGCCAGCAGCA
>NZ_FMAJ01000023.1 GCF_900094625.1 Rhizobium aethiopicum
CAGCGTCTCACCGTCGATGCGGTCGGTCTTCGCCCGGCGATGCCGGCGCGGCATAGCGATTGAGGCCGCCTCTACAATGTGGCTCTCTATCCAAGCTTCCTGGCTCAGCACTCGTCCCAGCCAGAAGCCATCAAGTCCGGCCTCTTGGATCATCACCAGTGGGTAAAGTATGTTCTTTCGCCGCTTGGCTTTCTGGCGAAGTGCAGCAAAGCACGCAAACAAACCGGCGATGTCGCCTCCTGTGACGGTGTGTCGGGACATCTTTTCGCTACAAGGTGACAGTGCTGTCACGAGCCATGTTGATTTGCTTAATTCCAACGAGATGAAAATTGCGCCAAGATCGACGAGAGTAGCGGTCTGCGCTTGAGATTGATCTGCTGTCATCGGCATGGTTGGCCTCCAGAGAGTTTTCTAGCGACCTCACTCTGCCACGGTGTAGGCCGCTACTCACCCCTGATGGGATCTCAACTGCAAGAAAGAGCCATTTGCAAATTGCGTCAAACTACCGAAGCGGCGATGGGGAGGAATGGCCGACGGATGCAAGATCACTGCCTGTATCCGTCCGGCCAAGTTCAATCTCGTTCACTGCTGACTAGGATAGCGGCAGGACCAACACGTCTCGGGCCGGCACCTCGATGCGGTCTGCATCAAAAGCAAATTCAGGCGGCCAGGCGGCCTTGCCGCCGGAGAGCTTTCCTTCAGCGAGGCTGACTGATGTTGTCTGGTTCTCGCGTGTTGGGTTGACCAGCCAGAGGAAGCTTGCGCTCTCCCCTCTGTGGATACGAGCAAAGATTGCTTCGTTTGACAAGGTTACGTGCCGCGTCCTGGCGCTCCAGGCCACAAGCCCGGCAAAAAAAGCGGCATTGGACCTACCCTCCGTGCGATAGAAGGCGACAGAGGGATTCGTTCCGATAAGCAAGGTGCGGCCCCTGCCAAAACGACTTTCGACCACTGCAAGGCGCCCATCGTCGAAATGACCGCGCCCGGTGCCGCCTGTCAGGCGGTAAGATTGCAGCAAACCTCCGCCATCGACGGCTATGTCGCCGAACTTGAAACGGATGCGGTTGCCGATGTCGGGCATGAATTCGACGTCTTCCTCGCGCACGCCGAAGACCTCATCAAGCCCCAGATTGGGCTGCACCTGACCGACATGACCGCGATCGCCGAAGTAGCCCGGGCAAGCTTCGGCAATGAGCGTTCCGCCCTTTTCCACCCAGGTTTTCAGGCGTGCCGCCTGTTCGGCGGTGAACATGATCGGGTAGGGGAAATAGAGGAAGTCGTAAGCGTCGATATCGTCGATATGGACCCAATCCGGTTGTAGCCCCTGTTCGAGGAAGGCGCGATAAGCGCCCCACATGGCTTCGGGATAGGGCTTTTCCCTGCGGTCATAATTCAGCAGGTAATCCCATTCCTGCGTTTCGCGGACGACGAGGATGCCCACCTCGCCACGCACCGGCTTGGCTTCCCAAAGTCCTGCCTGAGCTGGGTCATTGGCCCATTTCGCCATCAGGCTCTGCATGTCGGAGCGCGGCGTGCGGCTGCCGTCCATGCCATAGGCGCCGAAGGCGCCGAAGAGCGGCCCGTCGAGCAGCGGACGCCAGCGCAGGTTCAGGATGCCGCGAGCGCCGCCGGCAAAGGAGGTCATGCTCCAGATGCGGATGTCCTCGGGCTCGGCGACGCGACCGTCTTCCTTGTCGCGGCCGATCACCTGCGGCTGCAGCCAGAGCGGACCGCCCTGACGTTCCGCATGCCAGAAGGGCTTGCCGCGGGCAGCGGCGCGGTTGATGTCGACGCCGTACCAGGTCTTCCACGGCTCGGTGCCCTTGCGCGCCTGGATCCAGGTGAAGCCGTAGATTTCGACCTTGGAAGCGGCGAGCCAGTCGTCGCAGCCATTGGCGGCCATGTTCGGGATCGAACCGGAGACGCCGTGGGCGGCTATGACGTTCTTTTGGTCGACGGCGCGGATCGTATCGATGCGCCACTGCATCTGGTCATAGAAATTGTCACGCTTGAACTGCAGCCAGTCGATGCATTCCGGATAGGGCGCCATGTGAACCGGCGGCTCGACGTCGTCCCATTCGGCATAGCTGTACCGATGCCACGCTTTGGCGAGCACTTTCAGGCTGCCGTATTTCTTCTCCAGCCATCTGCGGAAGGCGGCCTTGGCATAGCTGCTGTAATCGACATCGGCGGAATAATTGCACTCATTCCAGACGTCGTACCCATAAATTGCCGGATGATCCTTGTAGCGGGTGGCAAGCGCCGTCAGGAACTCGCCGGCGGCTTCCTTCACCTCAGGGCAATTCAGCGTCAAAGCGCCAGCGCCGCCGCCATTGTTGGAAAAGCCGCCGGTCGCAGCCGATACGCCCATGTAAGAGCCGAGCTTGGTGCCGTCGGCATTGACCTGCAGCGCATCGGCATATTTGCGCACCGCCCAGTCCGGCACAGCATGGATGAGTTCGGCAATAACCGTTTTGATGCCGTTTTTGGCGGCGAGATCAAGCTGGCGATCATATTCCTCCCAGTCGTAGACGCCGGGGGCCACTTCGATCGCACTCCACATGAACCAGTGGCGGAAAATATTGAGGCCGTCTTCGCCCGCCGTTGCATAGTCACGTTCCCAATCGTCGCGCGGCGGATTGGACTTGCGGAAATAGACCGCACCGTAAGGAAATTGGATATCGTTTCTGAGCATTTTCCTGTCCTTCTCTATCGATGCCCGGACATGGCTTCGCCTCCCGAAGAAAGGCTCCGGCATGAGGCAATCGAATGTCGTCCGGTGAGGTCTAAGCTGTCCTGATCTAGCGCGGTCCTCCGGCGAGGAGCTCGAGCGTGCGGATGAGGGCGGAGTGGTCGCGTTCACCGTCACCATTGGCGATCGCGGCATTCATCAGTTGCTGGGTGGCGGCCGTATTCGGCAGCGAAAGATCGAGCGCGCGCGCGGCGTCAACAGCGAGCGTCAAATCCTTGCGGTGCAGGCGGATGCGGAAACCGGGGTCGAAGGTCTCTTTGACCATGCGATCGCCATGGACTTCGAGAATTCGCGAGGCGGCAAAGCCGCCCATGAGGGCTGCGCGCACCTTGGCCGGATCGGCGCCGGCTCGTTTGGCAAAGAGCAGGGCTTCGGAGACGGCTTCGATGGTGAGACCGACGATGATCTGGTTGGCAACCTTGGCGGTCTGGCCATCGCCGACACCGCCGACCAGGGTAATATTCTTGCCCATCTTTTCAAAGAGCGGCATGGCGCGCTCAAAAGCCGCTTCCTTACCGCCCGCCATGATGGTCAGCGAGGCAGCCTTGGCGCCGACTTCGCCACCCGACACCGGGGCATCGAGATAATCGCAGCCGAGCGCCTCAATGCGCTTGGCGAAGTTTTTGGTGGCGACAGGTGAAATCGAGCTCATATCGATGACGAGCTTGTCGGCGGACATACCCGACGCCACGCCATTCTCGCCGAACAGCACGGCTTCGACATCAGGCGTATCCGGCAGCAT
The DNA here is from genome assembly GCF_900094625.1 of Rhizobium aethiopicum. GTDB lineage: Bacteria > Pseudomonadota > Alphaproteobacteria > Rhizobiales > Rhizobiaceae > Rhizobium > Rhizobium aethiopicum. The sequence continues at coordinate 3,495 of NZ_FMAJ01000023.1, forward strand.
CAGTATGATGATGTCGGAGGCTTCTGCGACGGCTTTCGCATGAGCGGCGGCGGTGCCACCCTTGGTGACGAGATGCTGAGAAGCTTCTCTCACACGGCTCAGATGCAGCATGTGGCCGGCATCGATCAGATGTTCCGCCATCGGGCGGCCCATGACGCCCAGTCCAATAAAACCGATATCCATGTCACGCTCACTTCCGGTAGGGGTTCATCCAGCCAAGGCCCTCGCTGGTGCCGGCCTTCGGCTTGTATTCGCAGCCGACCCAGCCGTCGTAGCCGAGGCGGTCGAGTTCGGAGAGGATGAAGGTGTAGTTGATCTCGCCTGTGCCGGGCTCGTTGCGGCCGGGATTGTCGGCAATCTGCACATGGGCGATCTTGTCCTTCAACCTGGTAAAGGTCGGGATCAGGTCGCCCTGCATGATCTGCATGTGGTAGAAATCATACTGGATGTAGAGATTGTCGGAGTCCACCTTTTCGAGGATGCGCTCGGCATGATCGGTGGTCGACAGGAAGAAGCCTGGAATGTCGCGCAGGTTGATCGGCTCGATCAGAAGCTTGATGCCGGCATCGGCGCAACGGATCGCCGTATATTTCAGGTTATCCACCAACACTCGTTCCAGTGTTTCCAGATCGGTGCCCCTCGGCATCAGGCCGGAAATAACATTCACCTGCTCGCAGGCGAGCGCCTTGGCATAATCGAGCGCCAGCGACACGCCGCTGCGGAATTCCTCGATGCGATCGGGCAGGCAGGCGATGCCGCGTTCGCCGCTGGCCCAGTCACCGGAAGGCACGTTGAATAGAGCCTGCTTCAATCCGCTCGCTTGCAGAGCTTCGGCGACCTTCTCTTTCGGCTCGGCATAGGGGCCGAGATATTCGAGCGCGCTGAAGCCGTCTTTGGCGGCAGCGCCGAAACGGTCGAGAAAGGGCAGGTCCTGATAGAGGAAGGAAAGGTTGGCGGAAAATTTCGGCACTGGAATACCTTCAAGCATTGGCCGGGGCGACGAAACGCTGCCGATGCAGCATGCGCTTGTCGCGGGGGTCGGGATTGGGAACGGCTGAAATCAGGCTCTTGGTATAGGCTTCCTGCGGCGCGGTGCAGATTTGCTCCGCCTCGCCGAGCTCAACGATCTTGCCGCGATGCATGACGGCGACGCGGTCGCAGAAGTAGCGGACGACGGAGATGTCGTGGGAAATGAAGATGAAGCTCAGGTTCAGCCGTTGGCGGATATCGAGCAGCAGGTCAAGGATCTGGCTGCGAATAGAGACATCGAGCGCCGAGGTCGCTTCATCGGCGATGATGATGCGCGGATCGAGTGCAAGGGCACGGGCGATGCCGATACGCTGACGCTGGCCGCCGGAGAAGGCGTGCGGATAGCGCTCCATTCCCAACGGATCAAGGCCGACAAGACGCATGAGTTCAGCCACCCGGTCCTCCAACGCCTTGCCCTTTGCAAGCCCGTTGACGATCAGCGGGTCGCCGATCACGTCCTTGACGGTCATGCGCGGATTGAGCGAGGCGAACGGATCCTGGAAGACGAGGCGGACGTCGCGATGGAAGTTGCGCAGGTCCTTCTTGCCGAGTTTGGTGACGTCGATCTCGCTGCCATCCTTGCCGCGGTAGAGGACGGTGCCGGCCGTGGGCTCAACAGTACGCAGGATCAGGCGGCCAAGCGTCGTCTTGCCGGAGCCGCTTTCACCGACAATGCCGAGGTTTTCGCCAGGATAGAGATCGAAATTGGCGTTATCGACGGCGCGCAGTGTGTTGGCTTTGCCGTGCCAACCGAAGGTCTTGCTGAGGTGGCGCACCGACAGGATCGGCAGCGGCGCCTCCGGAGACAGGGCGATTGCAGGCAGCTTGCCTTCGACATGATGTGTGAGCTTCACCGTCGATGCCAGCAATTGCCGGGTATAGGGGTGGGTGGCGCCGTGATAGATCGCATCCACCGGCCCGCGCTCGACGATATGACCGAAGCGCATGACGGCGACGTCATCTGCCACTTCTGCGACCACGCCCATATCATGGGTAATGAGCAGCATCGCCATACCGCGCTCGACCTGTAGACGCTTGATGAGGTCTAGGATTTCGGCCTGTGTCGTCACATCGAGAGCGGTCGTCGGCTCGTCGGCGATCAGGATGTCGGGATTGCCGGCGAGCGCCATGGCTATCATCGCGCGCTGCCGCATGCCGCCAGAGAATTCGAACGTATAGCGGTCCGCCATCCGGTCTGGATTGGGGATCTCGACCTGCCGCAGCAGTTCGACCATGCGCTCACGCGCCGCTTTCTTGTCCGGATTGCTGTGCAGGCGGATCGCCTCGATGATCTGCGAGCCGATGGTGTGCACCGGCGAAAGCGAACTCATCGGCTCCTGAAAGATAAGCCCGATGCGCCGGCCGCGGATCTCCCGCATGGCGCGGCTGCCGGGTGCAAGCGTGGCGACATCGGTAACCTCGTTACCATTGCGCAGCAGGATGCGGCCGCCGACGATGGTGCCTGGCCTGTCGACGATCTGCAGCAAAGAGCGGGCCGTAACACTCTTGCCCGAGCCGCTTTCGCCGACGAGGCAGAGCGTCTGACCGCGCTTGAGCTGAAAGCTGACATTTTCGACGGCATGAAGGATATGGGTGCGAAGCCGGAAATCGATCGAGAGATCTTCAACCGAGAGAACGACCTCATCAGGAAGTGCGGTCATGGCTTCCTCCTCAATTGTCATAGGGATCGGCTGCATCACGCAGTCCGTCGCCGAAGAAGTTGAAGGACAGGACGGCTACGACGACCGCCAGGGACGGCCAGACCAGCAGCCAGGGCGCGGTCGCGACAGTACGAATGTTCTGGGCATCCTGCAGCAGCACGCCCCAGCTGACGACGGGCGGCTTCAGTCCGATGCCGAGGAAGGAGAGCGAGGTCTCGGCGACGATCATCGTCGGCACGGCGAGGGTGACGACGGCGAGGATGTGGCTTGTCAGCGAAGGCAGGATGTGACGGAAGATGAGCCGCGCCTCGCTCGACCCGTCAAGGCGGGCGGCCGTGACAAAATCCTCGCTGCGCAGCGCCAGGAAGCGTCCCCGCACCTCGCGCGCAAGGCTGGTCCAGCCGAGCAGCGAGACGATGATGGTTATGACGAAATAGACGTTGACGGGCGACCATGTAAGCGGGATCGCCGCCGCAAGGCCGAGCCAGAGTGGGATGGTCGGCATGGCGCTGACGACTTCGATGACCCGCTGGATCAACGTGTCGACCCAGCCGCCGTAGAATCCCGAGATTGAGCCAAGCACGACGCCGAGCACCAACGACATGGCGACGCCGACGAGGCCGATCGACATCGAGATCCGGGTCCCGTAGACCAGCCGCGAAAAGACGTCGCGGCCCAGGCGATCGGCGCCAAGCAGGTACATGGGATCGTTGGGATTGATCGGGCCGATGAAGTGGCGGTTCATCGGGATTAGTCCCCAGAGCTTGTAGGCAGGCCCGTTCACAAAGAAACCGACAGGCACGACCTTGGTGTCGTCGACGACGAAGGTGCGCCGCAAAGCCACCTTTTCGATCTCCACCTTGTAACCCTTCACGTGGAAATTGAATTCCGAGCTGCCGTCCGGCTTGGTGACGAAGAAGCTGAGACCCTGCGGCGGAGCGTAGGTGTATTGCGGCTTGGATGTTGCGGGCAGCGAGGGCGCCAGGAACTCTGCGAAGAGGCCGATGAGATAGAGGAGCAGGATGATAAAACCGGCCACCATCGCCACCTTCTGGCGAACGAGTTTGCCGGCGATCAGCCGCCAGGGGCCGATGGCAGCCGCCGAAACCGTCTTGCCTTGTTTCAGCGGACTGATCGAAGGTCCGGCGGCGGCGACATATAGGGGTCCGGCGTGGGTTCCGATGGTTTCATGTGTCATCGCCACCTCCTCAGTTGAACCGAATGCGCGGATCGAGCAGCGCAAGCAAGAGGTCCGACAGGAGCATGCCGACGAGAGTGAGAGCCGAGAGCAGCAGGATGAAGCTGCCGGCGAGATACATGTCCTGCGAGACCAGGGCGCGGAAGAGCAGCGGCCCGGCTGTCGGCAGATTGAGGACGATCGCCGTGATCGTCACGCCCGACACAAGATGGGGCAGCACCCAGCCGATCGCCGAGACGAAGGGATTGAGCGCGATGCGCACCGGATATCTCATGATCACCTTGTATTCCGGAAGACCCTTGGCGCGGGCGGTGATGACATAGGGCTTATGAAGCTCGTCCGTCAGGTTGGCACGGAGGATGCGGATGAGGGCGGCTGTTCCCGAAGCGCCGATAATGATGATCGGAATCCAGAGGTGGGCGAGGAAATCGACGACTTTGGCGAGGCTCCAGGGCGCTTCTGCATACTCGGGCGAGTTAAGGCCGCCGACGCTCTGGCCGAGATAGCGATAGGCGATATACATCAGCGTGAGCGCCAGAATGAAGTTCGGTACGGCAAGACCGATAAATCCGAAGAAGGTGAAGACGTGGTCGCCGACCGAGTGACGGCGCACGGCCGAGTAGATGCCGATCGGCAGGGCGACGATCCAGACGAAAAGCAGGCTCAACAGCGAGATGACCAGCGTCGAGCCCATGCGCGCCCAAATCAGGCCGGACACGGGCTGGTTCCACTCGAACGACCAGCCGAAATCGCCGCGGCTGACGATACCCCACATCCATTTGACATACTGGATATAGAAGGGGTCGTCGAAGCCGTAGATCTCCTTCAGCCGCTCGATCTGCGCGGGATCGACGGCCTGGCCGCTGTCGCTCATCGTCGCGATCATCGACGTCAGGTAGTCGCCCGGCGGCAACTGGATGATCAGGAACGAGATCAGCGACATGCCGATCAGCGTCGGGATCATGTAGAGCACGCGCTTGAAGATATAGCCAAACATCGGAATCTTCTCCTCCCGTTGAGAGCGCCCCACCGGGCACTTCCTTCGGACCTCCGTCCGTCTGCGGCCTTTCGAGCCGAAGGCGCCTCTCCTTGTCGCAACATCTCATTTCCAGGTGAGATGCAGCACCTCCAGCCGTTCGATGTCAGGCACCTCCACCTCTGCCCTGCCATCCCTCATGCTGAACTTTGCGGCGCGATCGGTGACGACAAGCCATGCCTTGGCGATCGACCTGCCTTCCGGAATTTCGACCGAAATCGTCTGCGCCGCCAGAGGGTAATTTTCCCGGATCGGCCCCTTCATCATCATCGGGTTGGTGAGGTTGAAGAGGCTGAGCGCGATTCCTTCGGCATTTTCGCGCAGCGCCACGTCAACAACGCCGGGACCCTTCACTTCGATGCGCGGTGTCTTGCCGAGCGCCCAGCGGATGGCATTGGCGATCAGCCGTCCATGATCGACGGCAAAGACCTCCCAGAAGATCTCGCCGATATTCCATGGGATATAGACCGTGCGCCCGCCTTTGCCGGTTTCGCGGGCGATGACAGCGGCTCCATAGGGCGCCTTGCGCGGATAGACCTCTTCCATCGGCAGATCCGGGAAATCGGGCACATAGAGAAAGGGGGTCGCCGCATCCCCGGTCGGCTCTGCGTGAATGATGCGAGTGCCGCCCATGATGCGCTCGGCGCCCTCGTAGCCTTGATTGACAGGGTGATCGCCTGAGAGAGCCACATAGGTGTTCTTGACGATGCCGCGCGGCCCGGAGACCAATTTGGCGCCGAACACATCCGAAAGGCCGAATTCGCTGCGCTTCTTGCCAAATTCATCGCGAAGCGACGTTTCGAAGGATGCAACGACGCTGCCGCCTCGCGCCACATAGGCGCGGATCGCTTCGTTCTGAGCATCCGATAGGCAGGAGGCATTGGCAAGGATGATCAGCTTGAAACGATCGAGATTTTCCTCAGTCAGAACCTGGTCGGAGAGGAGCTCAAAGGGCAGGCGGGCTTCGACAAGCGCATGGTAGAAGCCGAGATCGTGCTTTTCGGCGCTGTGCCGTTCCTCCGGCGCCCAGTGGCGGAGCGTCGTCGAAGGGTCGATGACCGCGATTTCGGCCGTCGGCTTCATGCTTTCGAGAACGGGCTCGACCGCTGCCTGCAGCGAGAAGGCGTCGGCAACCGGGTCCACCCAGCGTTTGTCCGGCACGACGCCATTGAACTTCGTGAACCACGCGTAAAGACCGTGGGCCGTACCGTCATTGATCCAGAGCTGCATTTCCTCGCCCGAGGTGACCGCGTCCTTCCAGCGATACTCCTCCTCCGGGCCGATCGAAGTTATCAGCACGACCGGACGGTCGGGGAAGGTGGCGCGGATGCGCTTGCCGTTGCGGCCTGCAGACCAACCGACTTCCAGACCCTTGCGGCCCTGGTGGTCGACGACGAGGAAGGGGCAATGTCTGGCGATGACGGAGAGGTCGAACTCCATCAGCGAAGCGCCGCCCATATTCGGAATGAAGCTCGCATGCGGGCGGATCGCTTTGACCGCATCGTCCCACTGGGCGATCATGTCGGTCAGAACCCGGCGGCGCCATTGCACCCAGGCCTGCCATGCCGGATCCTCGGCATCAGACTTCTTCGGCAGGGCGTGACCGAACATGTCCTTGAAGCGGCGGGCGCTATCTTCACTATAGTCGACGCCGTGGCCCTGCCAACGATTGGCGAAGACGGCGTCGATGTCATATTTGCGGACGATTTCCTTGACCACTTCGGGCATGAAGACGGTGTTGTAATCGCCATAGGCATTGGTAACCCAGACGTCGCGGTAGGCCCAGTGCCGGCGCGGCGTGCCGTCGGCGTTGATCATCACCCATTCCGGATGAGCCTTGGCGGCATCGTCATGGATTGCATGTGGATCGACGCGGGCCATGACGTGCATGTCGAGCTTGCGGGCGGCATCGACAAGTGCGCCGAAGATATCCTTATCGCCCAGATATTTGCTCACATAGTGATAGGGGACGTCACTCGGATAATAGGCGACATAGCCGCCGGCGCTGAGGCATACCGCGTTGGATTTGGTGCGCTTGAAGACGTCGATCCAGAAGGCCGGATCATATTTTTCCGGATCGTCCTCCACGAAGGTGAGCTGGGTCCAGCGTGTTGCGGTCTTGAACCAATCCGGGGTGCGCAGCGTGTCGCTATTCTGTCTTCTGGCGTCGAGCATCGTCTTCATCCAACCATTGGGCAATGAGGGACCGTGACGCCGGCTGCCACAGCCGGCGCCTCGAATTCATTCGCTGTCACAGGCCATCAGACCTTGTAGAACTGCTCCGGCATGGTGGGAGCAGGCGTCGGCCAGCCGAAAGAGTTCGGCATCGTCTTCGTGATGTTCTTCATGTTGTTCTTGACGATGCCGTAGCCATCCGGGGGCAGAGAGATGCCAAAAACATAGAAATTCTCGGCAGCACCCTGCAATATCTGCTTCATGACCTCCTGCTGGGCAGCCGGATCGGAAGTCGATTTCAGCTTGTCGTAGAGCTCAAGCTGCTTCTTGGTCTCTTCCGGTGGCTCTTCCGCATTGGCATTGGTACGGTCGAGATACCAAAGCTGCCAGGCTGGCGCATACATAGCGTTCGAATCCGTCGGCACGTAGTAGCGCGGATCGAGCATGGCGGCGACGCCGCCATTGGCGCCGAACTGGTGTGCCGTAGCGTCGAAATCGCGGCCCTGGCGGACGCGGGTTTCCCACAGCGATCGATCCATGGTACGCATCTGTGCATCGATGCCGACGGCCTGGAACATCGGGATGACGAGCTGGAAAAGATCGAGGAAGACGGCGCGCGCCTGGTCGATTTCGAAGATCACCGTCAATCGGCGGCCCTTTTCGTCCAGGCGGAAGTTCTGATCGTCACGCTCCGGAATGAGCTGATCGAGCATGGCGTTCGCCTTATCGACGTCGTAGCTCGTGAACTGCGTGGCGAGCTGTTCGTCATAAAGCGGATCGCCCGGCTTGATCGAAGGTTGGGCGGGAGCGCCCTGGCCTACGAGCACGGCATCGATCAAGGCCTGGCGATCGAGCGCCATGGAGAGTGCTGCACGGAAGTCCTTGTTGCGGAAGAGCTTCCGCTTGGTTTCGTCATTGTGGTTCAGGTTGAAGATGAAGTTCATCACATTGGCTTCGGTCGAAGTCAGTGTATAGAAATCATATTTGCCCTGCTCACGCGCATCGTAGAGAACCGACTTGTTGTTCGGCGTGGCGATGTACTGGTCCATCAGGTCGATCTCGCCCTGCATGGCCTTCAGGAGCAACACCTGGGGATCGGCGACCATCTGGTAGACGATGCGGTCCATATAGGGAAGCTGGTTCCCTTCCGTATCAACCTTCCAGTAGAAGGGATTGCGCTCGGCAATGGCACGTTCGGTGTTCTCGCCGGGGGCGACCGTGAACATCCATGCATGCAGGCAAGGCTTTTTCGAGGAGTTCAGGAAGAAAGCGTTGTCGTCCTGAAAGCCGGAAGCGGATTGGAAGGCAGCAATCCAGCTTTCGAAGCCGCGCTGCTTGGCAAGCTCGTCAGCCTTCGGATTGTAGTCAATATGGAACTGCTCGAGATAATGCTTGGGGCAGCGGGTCGTGTGATCGCTATTAGACCAGGCGACCTGAAGCGGAAACATACCGTTAGGCTTCGCGAAGATAACTTTAAACGTCTGCTCGTCGATGACTTCGAGCTTTGCCGGCTTGCCTGATGTCTTCCAATGTCCCTGACCGATCACGGCAACGCGCTTGTCGGTCAGGATGGTGTCGTACCAGAATTTCACGTCAGCTGTAGTGTAAGGGTGTCCGTCCGACCACTTCATGCCCTTGCGCAGGCGGATGGTATATTCGGTGGAATCTGAATTGCCGTCGAAGGCTTCGGCGACGTTGAGCGTCACGCCAGACCAATCTGGCTTGTAGCGGAGGAGCGGCTCGTATGCTTGGTAACGGAACAGCATGGAGAGCGAACCACCGCCGACAAGGGCCATGTTCCAGTCGCCGCCATATCTCCCGACGCTTTCGACCGGCTTGATGACGAGGGGATTTTCCGGCAGCCGGTCCTTCAGCGGCGGCAGTCCGCCGCTCGAAACCTTGTCCTTCAGAATATTCGCTTCTTTGTAGTCCAAGCCAAGCGCAGGCAGCGCCGGCAAAAACAGAGCGGCCGAGGTCCCGGCCAGAAACGCGCGACGTTTCAGCTTGATCATAGGGTTCTCCTCCAAACGTCCGCTCTTTCGGTTGGTTTTTGCTTTATCGAGCGGACCGAGGTGAAGAATACATTTGGATATTGTTAGGTAAAGCGTTATGTTTTATTAGTGCGAAAGTTTGTCTTTGCAGGGAGAACCGTGTAGCGGAATGGCTGCACGCCGGCGTGGAGGAGGTGGAGAGTGAGAAGCAGGGGGCGAATTACCTTACAGACGATCGCGCAAGAGGTCGGCCTCTCAAAATTTGCCGTCTCACGTTCGCTGGCAGGCAAGAGCGGCGTCAGCGAGGAAACGCGTGCGCTCATTCGCGCAACGGCCGAGCGGCTGGGCTACACGCGCCCTGCCGGCCAGTCGCAGTCAAACGACATTGCGGTCGTGTTCCACGATCTCGATGCCGTCAATAGCGAGCTTTACATGCAGGTCCAGAATGGCGTGCAGCGTGAGGCGCACAGGCTGGGGATGGCGCTGCGCATCCGCTGGACGCATAGCGCCGGGCAACTCGAGGAATTGGCGCACTCATGCGCAGGCTTGTTGCTCGTTGGCCCGCATGATCGCGAAGCGGTGGAGGCGGCAACGGCGACCGGCATTCCGATCGTGCGTTTCGGATGGGTCGATGCGCTGGAGCAAGCCGACCAGATCACTGGCACCGACCATGAAGCGGGTCAGGCGGTGCTTCAATATCTGATTGGCCTTGGCCATCGATCGATCGTCTATGTCAGTGGCACGCCCGGCTTCCGCGGCCGGCGGGAGCGATTTTATGGAGCCCGTGAGATCGCCGAGCGCCACGAGGATGTCTCGTTGCAGGTATTGGAGTTCGACGAGCAGAACGGCTTCAGCGCGGCCTTCCGGGACTTAAAGGAAAAGGGGTTTCATCCCACGGCCTTTTTCTGCGCCCATGACGGTTTGGCGCTGACCGTCGTTTCCGAATTGCTGGGGCAGGGATACCGGATTCCCGATGATGTTTCTGTCATCGGCTTCGGCGACTTTTCACCGGCGACCCAGATTTCGCCGTCGCTGACGACGGTGAAGATGGAAGGGCAGGAGGCCGGCGCCGTCGGCCTCCGCCTGCTCCTCGAGCGCATAGAAAATCCGCGGCTTTCCGGGATGCCCGCCCGGCGGGTGATGATTGCCTCACGCATCGTCGAACGCCGTTCTGCTGGTCCTTGCGCATCCCGCGCTGAACCCTCTAGAACGACGCTGGCGAAGCCCTAGACGACCACCCGCTAGTGCACGGATGCAGACGCTGCGTGTAAAGCATCTGGTTGAGGGTCGCACGGTTCTCGAAGCAAGGCGGCTGATGGTGGCTGAAGCTGCAAGCGCAGCAGAGGCTGGCTATCAGGTCGGCTACGAGAGCGCTTCGCAATTCAACCGCGAATACTGCCGGATGTTGGCGCTGCGCCGAAGCGTGACGCGATGAAGCAGCAGCGCTCGTAATAGCGAATACGTTAGCCGCACAGTTCGTACAGCATAAGTCGCGCATCGGGAAGGCCCGGCCTGGGACGCCAGCATCTATTCACGCCGGAAAGGCGAGGGAGCCCCTAAATCGGGCCCTGCTTGCGGCTCAAATGACGGGTGATCGAGACCGCAAGAAGTGCCTTCGCATTGGCGACCAGTTGAATCCGTCGCTGGAGGCTGGCCAGGATCTGCGCGAGCAGACCACCGAGCTTTATGACCGCAACCGGTCGCGGCTTCGGCCGCTAGTCCAGTGATCGGACTACGCGAGGTCGCCACCGTCGATGCCGATCACGTGTCCGCTGATGTACGAACTTGCATCACTGGCCAGGAACACCACCAGCGAGGCGACTTCCTCCGGTGTACCGACGCGGCGCATGGGGTACGGGGCCACGAGTTGTTCCGTCGTCACCTTCCAGTCGCGCCGCACCCGCTCGAGCATGGGTGTCTCGATCGGGCCGGGCGCGATGGCGTTGATGCGCACGTGCCGGCCGTACTCCTGAGCGGCGGCGCGGGTCATGTGGATGACGGCGGCCTTGGAAGCTCCGTAGGCTATGATGTTCGGGAAGGCGTGGCGGCCACCGATCGAGGCGGTATTAATTATTGCGCCTCGTGATTTCACGAGATGCGGCAGTTCGTATTTCATCGCGACGAACACCCCGCGCAGGTTGACGGCGATCTGGTCGTCGAAGCCGGCAACATCGGTGTCGGCGATCGGTGCCGGCGGTAGGTCGATGCCGGCATTGTTGAAAGCGATGTCGAGGCGGCCATAACGCTCGACGGTCTCGATCACGAAACGCTCGACCTGAAGCGCATCGCGTACGTCCGACTTGATGTAGACGACGTCTCCGCCCGCGTCGCGCACGCGGCTCTCGACTTCGCGCCCAAGCGCTTCCCGGCGACCATTGAACGCGACCTTGGCACCGGCCCGGGCGAGGGCGGCGACAGTCCCCGCACCGATTCCGGAGGTGCCGCCGGTCACGATTGCGACCTTGCCCTCCAGAACGCCAGGGCTTTGCGCCATCGCAGGTGCCGCTGTGAGCCCGGTGCTAGCCGTTGCGCCAGCGGCAAGCATGCCGGCCAGCAGGTGCCTGCGCGGAAACATCATCGTGGCGGATGTAATCTCTTCTGTCATTACTCGTCTCCTCTCTCTGCCGTGGATGGAGGAAGGCTAACAGAGAGTATTTGCCGGAAAAATCCGTATCTGCTTTCAGGATTTTAAAGTTTGAGTTAATAATTGGAACATGAAGCTGCGACCGGATCCATTCTCTGGCATTTCGGCTTTCCTCGCGGTGGCGGAGGCGGGCGGTTTCACCGTGGCGGCAGCGCGGCTGGATGTCTCGCCGGCTGCCGTCAGTCAGGCGGTGAAGGCCCTCGAAGAAAGGCTCGGCACGCCCTTGTTCGTCCGCACGACGCGCCGCGTCGGCCTGACCGAGGCGGGTGCTGCCCTGCTGGCGCGCGTCAATCCCGCTGCGGCTGAAATCATCGCAGCTGTCGAGGAGGCGGCAGCAACGGACGAGCCGTCGGGATTGCTGCGGCTTACCGTTCCGCGCATGGCGGTGCCGCTTGTTGTCGAACCGGTTATTCCGGCGCTGAGACTTGCGCATCCTAGAATTGCGATCGAGATCGCGGTCGAGGATGCGACGGTCGACTTGCCCGGGCGTGGCTTCGATGCCGGAATACGCATCGGCGAGTATATCGCGCGCGACATGGTCGCGGTGCGTCTTACGCGCGACATCGCCTGGTCGGTGGTGGCGAGCCCGGCTTATCTCGCCGCGCGTGGGAGGCCGGAAGCACCGCAGGAGCTGACCGCGCATGAGGCAATCCGCTATCGTTTCCCGCGGTCAGGCGTCCTCTACCGGTGGGAGTTCGAGCGGGACGGCCGCTCTTTCTCCGTCGATCCGCCCGGCAGCTTGATCGTAAACGACGGTGCGCTGCTCGTTTCCTATGCGCGCGCCGGTCTCGGTCTTGCCTATGTCGCCGACATTGCGGTGGAGGCCGAATCGCACGCCGGCGATCTCGTCCGAGTTCTAGAGTCTTTCCTGCCGACGACCCCCGGCCTGTTTCTCTACTTCCCACAGCGCGCGCAGGCTCAGCCGAAGCTGCGTGCCTTTATCGATGTCGCCAAACAGGTGCTGCAGCCGGTCCGATGAGCAGAAGCAGACAGGCAAGGCAACACGGTGCTTACTGTACCTCGGTGACCGATTATGCCGCAGTGAGCACACGCATCACGCTCGCCACCCCTCCCTCGTGGCTTCCGGCATGGTGGAGGTTACTTCTGTTGTCCCCTTGAAACCTATGCGGGCTTTGGAATGTAGCCGGAACGCGTCAGTTGATGCGCCATCCGGACGCTCGTGCCGCAACATCGATGTTCGCTTCGGCTTTCACCATGCGACGGCCGTCGCTCGACAACCAGGCTGTGCCCCAACCATGCGGCCCACCCGCAAATCGGGGAGATGATCCCGCCGATCGGCCTCACCGGCCCAGACCGTCCTTGAACCTTTCGGATGCTCGTCCATTGAGAGACATGGATCGAGCGAAAGGATCGTGAGGTGGGACCGCATTGGCCTCTGCGCAACAAGGCAATCACCGCATCCAATCTTCATCAGCGTCTTACGCAGCAAGGTCGAGAGAGCCATCGATCTTCCGCACTTGGCTAACGCAGTTTCAATCCCAGGACTTTCGCAATGAACGACGACCATCCGGAACGAAAGAGCCCAACAACGCCGGCCGCGGCAGGATTAACACCCGCCTTAGCCCGCAACATCGAAGCCATCATGCAGCGCCGCCGGCAGAGCCAGAACGCAGCGTCTGCTCAGGAGCGTGCCGCTGCTGCGGTCAGCAAGTTTGCTGGTTCAATGGTGTTCGTCTACATTCATATCGTTTTTTATGGCTTCTGGATCATCGCAAATGTGGGGTGGATCCCACAGGTGCAACCGTGGGACCCCTCTCTAGTGATCCTCGCGATGGAGGCGTCGGTCGAGGCGATCTTTCTCTCGACGTTTGTCCTGATCAACCAGAACCGAATGGCTGCACAAGATGACATCCGGGCCGATCTCGACCTTCAAGTCAGCTTGTTAAATGAGCACGAAACGACACGCCTGATCGCCATGGTCGAAGCCATTGCAAAGAAGCTCGAAGTCCCGACTGAAGCAGATCATGAAGTCGAAGAGCTCAAAAAAGACATTGCTCCGGAAGCGGTGCTGGATCGCATCCAGGCGGAAGGCGAAGATAAATGAAGCTCAGGCCCGGGCTGATGTTCGGCCGGATCCCGTGCACGAGGCCGGACAGCTATGAAGCATAAGCCGCGCCGTGCCGGATTTGTCCTCGGAGCAGGCTCTTCATGATCGGCATCCCTGCCATGGCCGCGGTCTCGTTCATCACTCCGACACGTTCGTGAATCGTGTGCTTGTGGCTACCCTAGTAACGGCGAGCCGTTCAATGTCGAAACCATATGCTCGATGAAGGCGCGAACGCGGTGCGGTAACGGACCGCCGCCGACGTATATTGCATGGACCAGTTCCAGGTCGCCGGGGTTATACTCCTCGAGCAGTGGAACAAGCCGCCCCGCAGCAATCTCGTCGGCCACATGGAACAGACCGACGCGGGCAATGCCGGCTCCCGCCAGCGCTATTTGTTTCATCGTCTCGCCGTTGTTCACGATGATGCTGCCCTTGACCGGCTGGCCAACCTCCTGTCCGTCTAACGTAAATGGCCAAGTCGGCCTGTCACGCCGGAAGTTGAAGGTCAGGCAGTCGTGACGTTCCAGATCTGCCGGAACGGCGGGAGGTGGTCGCCGCATCAGGTAGCTCGGTGCGGCGCAAACGACGCGGCGGCTCTGCCCCAACTTGCGTGCGATCAGGCTGCTATCCGGCAGGTTGCCCATTCTTATGGCGACATCCGTCTTTTCTGCGAGCAAGTCGACGACACCGTCGTTGAAACTGAGGTCGACGACCACATTTGGGTTGCGCGCGATGAACTCTGGCACGGCCGGCGCCACGAACATCGTGCCGAACGCAACCGTGGTATTGATCCTAAGCCGTCCGCGCGTGGCACCTCCCGCTGCCTGCTGATCCGCGTCGTTCAGCGCCTGCAGGATCCTCAGCGCGGCATGATGATACGCCTCACCTTCTTCCGTGAGCGTCAGAGCGCGAGTTGTCCGCACCAGAAGACGGGTGCCGAGCCTCGCTTCCAGGCGTGCGATCAGTTTACTCACCGCTGACGGCGTGATGTCGAGATTGCGGGCGGCAGCGGAGAATCCCCCGTCCTGCACGACGCGTGCAAACACTTCCATCTCGCCGGAGCGTTCCATCAGGATCCGCGGCATTGATGATCCTCATTCACAGGTACATGTCCTGTTCAGGCAATAGTACAGCTTCATCCTAAAACATAGATTGCCTTCAGCAACAATCTGGAGACACAATATGGATCTGCAACTCACCGCCAAAACCGCGCTCATTACCGGTGCCACGGCTGGGATCGGCCTCGAAATCGCCCGCGCGCTTGCCGGCGAGGGCGCTCGCGTCGTCATTACGGGACGTGACCGCAAGAAGCTCGACAGCGCGATTGCCGATATCAAGGCGTCCGCTGGTTCTGACATCATCGGGGTCGTCGCGGATGCAGCCAGCGCCGAAGGTGCCGCGATCATTGCCAAGGCCGAGCGTTCGGTCGATATCCTCGTCAACAATCTCGGCATCTATGAGAGCAAGGCCTTCGGCGACATCACCGACGCCGATTGGAGCCATCTGTTCGACGTCAATGTCATGAGCGGTGTCCGCCTGTCGCGGACCTATCTCCCCGGCATGCTCGAGCGTAACTGGGGGCGCATCATCTTTATCTCGAGCGAGTCCGGCCTCGCAATCCCGCAGGACATGATCCACTACGCCACGACCAAGACCGCGCAACTTTCGATCGCGCGTGGACTGGCGCAACTGACCCGCGGCACGAATGTCACTGTCAACTCGGTCCTGCCGGGACCGACGCGTTCGGAAGGCATCGAGACTTTCCTGCGCAGTCAGGCGAGGGACCCATCCGCAGCAATCAAGCAGATCGAAGCCGAGTTCTTCGCCACCGCGCGCTCGGCATCGATCCTGCAGCGCATGGTGGAAGCGGAAGAGGTTGCAAACCTCGTCGCCTACCTCGCCAGCCCCCGCTCATCCGCCACGAACGGTGCCGCTCTGCGTGCCGAAGGCGGTCTCGTCAATACCATCGCTTGAGGAGGCCATCCGTCCAGCGCTCCTCTTACGATCATCGCTATCACCACGGCCAAGCCCGGAAAGGAAGAACTTCTGGGCGCGGCCCAGGAAAAGCTCGTCACCGAGATGTTCGCCGAGAATGGTTGCCTTCGTTACGAACTGGACCGGTCGCTCGATGACGGTCGCATCCGCTTCTTCGTCGAAACCTGGGAAAGCGAAGCAAATGGCGCGCCCATCCGGAGTGCGCCGCGTTGCAGCACTTCCAGGGATCCGGCGTGGGCGATTTATTTGGCCGATTTCTCGCTGCATCGACTGACCAAGGTGGCCCGCTGAAAACTACGCCGCAGGAAGCTCTCACACAGGCCGGCGCGCAATTCAGCCAAGCCGGGTTCCCTTCGACGAAAACGTCGTCGTGGACCGCGTGATCCCCGGGCGACGAAGAGCAGCGCTTGCTTGCCTTGGATAGACTGTTTGATATCGAGGAGATGCTGCCTCATGTACTTGAAGATCGGTGCGTCGAGAGGTGTTTGGGAAGTCGAACCGGCGTCCGCGAAGACTGTTCCCGAACCAACCATCGAGCAGCTGCTCATGCCGCAGATTTCTCGTACGGCGAATTTGAAGACCAAACGATGCATTAGCACGAGGACTGGCGCTGGAACGAAATCGTGCACTCACAGGTTCGGGGCTTTGAGTGCGAAGGTCGTCAGTATGAAGATCCTTGTTACCGGCGCAACAGGACTTGTTGGTAGTGCCGTCTGTGCCCGCCTGGCGACAGAGGGACATGATGTCATGCGCGCGGTTCGCCCAGGAAAACGGCCGGTTGAAGGCATCAGCAGTTGGGTTGAAGTCGATGTGGCCAAAGCGGTGGAGCCGTCGGCCTGGCTGCCTCATCTCGGCGGAGTGGACGCCGTGGTCAATTGCGCCGGTGCACTGCAGGACGGAATGACGCACAATATGGCCGGCGTTCACGCGCAGGGACCGCAAGCGTTGTTCCGTGCATGCGAGCAATCCGGTGTACGTCGAGTCATCCATTTCTCGGCCATTGGCGTGGATCGGCAGCAGCCGTCCACGTTCTCGCAGACGAAGCTTTCCGGCGATATGGCTCTGATGGCGACGGATCTCGACTGGGTGATACTGCGTCCCGCCGTGATCCTTGGTGCTGCAGCCTTCGGTTCGAGTGCATTGTTTCGCGGACTTGCCGCGCTGCCGTTCCTGCCATCGATGCCGTCGACCGGTAGACTTCAGGTGGTGCAGCTCGAGGACATAGCCGAAACCGTTCTTCGGCTTGTCGACGAAAGGGCCCCGTCAAAACTCTCCCTCGAAATCGCCGGCCCTCAAGCCCTTGAGTTCGACGAGATTGTGGCGCGATACCGCAGATGGCTTGGCTGGCATCCGGCCAAGCGCTATCTGCTGCCCCGCCCGCTCGCCAGCCTTGTCTATTGGATCGGCGACATCGCCGGATTGCTGGGCTGGCGGCCGCCGGTTCGAAGCACGGCCGCAAAGGAGATCGTCCGCGGCGCCGTGGGTAATCCAAGCGAATGGATCGCCGCCACCGGCATCCTGCCTTTGTCGTTGGACGATGCTTTGGCACGTCGTCCGGTTTCGGTTCAGGAGCGATGGTTTGCCAAGCTCTACTTTCTGAAACCCGTCATTTTTGTGATGCTGCCACTCTTCTGGATTTCCACGGGTATAATTTCGCTGACATCGGGTTTCGAGCAGGGTGTCGAGTTGATGCTGGCCGGCGGTGCAGGTTTTTTGGCGGCACCAAGCGTTATTGCCGGGGCACTTACAGACATCGTAATCGGATGTGCCATTGCCATACGCCGCACTGCGCGATGGGGCCTCTACGCAGCTGTCCTGCTGTCACTCTTTTATGCGGCGGCCGGCACCGCGATATTGCCCGAGCTGTGGAACGAGCCGCTCGGCCCGCTGACAAAGATATGGCCGATCCTCGTGTTGCACCTGGTTGCTCTCGCGATTTTGGAGGAGCGATGACCTATTTCGTGCTCAAGTTCCTGCATATTATCGGTGCCGCTGTTCTTCTCGGGACCGGCGCAGGCATCGCCTTCTTCATGTTGGTGGCGCATCGCACCCGCAATGCGACGACAGTGGCCGCCGTCGCGCGGATCGTGGTCATTGCGGATTTCGTCTTTACGACAACGGCGGTGATCGCTCAGCCGGTCACTGGCATAGCGCTCGCCTGGTATGTCGGCTACTCCCTTTGGGACCGGTGGATCCTTTGGTCGATCGTTCTCTATCTCATCACGGGTGCTTTTTGGTTGCCGGTCGTTTGGATGCAGATGGAGATGCGCAAGATTGCCACGGAAGCAGCGGCCATCGGCGAGCCGCTGCCGGCGCGATATCATCGGTTGTTCTGGACCTGGTTTTATTTCGGCTTTCCGGCCTTTGCTGCAGTACTTGCAATTGTCTGGCTGATGATCACGCGACCGGTTGGATGATCAGGGTGCACATTTGTTTGATCGCGGTGAGATGCACCTCAAACATACCATCAGCTTCAAGTCCGGTCTGAATTTCGTCTTCAATTTTACGCCGAGCCGGGCGAACAGTACGCGAGCACCCGACGGCCATTGATAGCTTGTCGTATCCACCCAGCCAGCCAAATACCCAGAAAATTTTTTGACCGTCAGTGAAGGTGCCGACCGACATGCCGTGGAGGTCACCGATGATGCCAACCTCCTCGAACGCCTCCCTCCAGCCTTCAAGGTTCAACGGCGGATGGGCAGTTCCATAATTCAGCTTACGCGAGATTCGCCTGTACCCGCAAAGTTGAAGTGTGCTGTTTTCTGCAAAGCTGGAATGTCACTCTCCCCGGGTTTTGATGACCTGACAGAGATGGGACTGATTTCGATGGGCGGGCGTGATGTGCAAGAGGTTTTATCTAAGGTGAACGGCGGCGCATGTGCTGCACCGAGCACCGCCGTCTTTCGACGCGGATCAGGATCCGATTATGACGTGCGGCACGAAACGCGATAGATTTGCGGTTATGCGCGAGCGGTCCTCGCGGACGGCAAGGCCGCAGGCGCGGTCGCCGGCGATCCAGCTGCCGAGCACGGCAAAGCCGCTATCGCTTTCGAAAAGCGGGGCATAGGCCTGAACGATGAAGCCTTCTTCGCCATAATCGCCGGGCGCGGAAATCGCTTCCTTCCCCTCCCGAAATATCGTGACGTTCTCGCCTTCTCGCGACAACAGCGGTTTGCGCACGTAGTCGGTCAAGGTCGAAGCCGCTGGGTCGTCGGCGAAATAGCTGGGCAGCAGATTGGGATGATTGGGATGGCGCTGCCAGAGCAGAGGAAGAAGTCCCTTGTTGGAGAGCACGGCCTTCCAGGCGGGCTCGACGAAAACATCGCCAGAGCGCGCCAGTTCGCGAGCGAAGGGCTCGCGCAGCATGAACTCCCATGGGTACAGCTTGAAGCAGCGGTCGATCACCCGATCCTTGAGATCGGTGTAGCGGCCCTGCGCATCGATGCCGATCTCCCGAATGTCCAGAAGCTCGACGCGATGGCCCGCCTGCACCGCACAATCCATGAGGTAGACGGTGGTGCCTCGATCCTCCTCATTGTCGGTTATCGCAGCGAAGTGGAAGATCGACTCCTTGGGAAATTGCTCGAACGCCTCGACAAGGCTTTCCTGCAGGAAGTTATACTGGTCCGCATCTTTGGGCAGAACACCCAAAGCGATCTGATCGGTCAGCCAGTTGAACTGGAAATAGGCCGTCTCGAACACCGAGGTCGGGGTATCGGCGTTGTATTCGAGCAACTTGGCCGGGCCGTTGCCATCATAAGCAAGATCGAAACGGCCGTAGAGGTGCCGGTCGCGGCGCTGCCAGGACCGCTGCACCACATCGCGCAAGTCGTCCGGAATGGCCAGCCTGTCGAGCGACTCTTCGCTGCCGACGATCTCGCCGACCAGATCCATGCACATGTCGTGCAGCTCTTGGCTCGGCTCTTCGATCTGCATCTCGATCTCATCGAGCGTGAACGTATAGGCGGCATCGTCGAGCCAGTAAGGCTCGCCATACATGACGTGAAATCCGAAGCCGACGGCCCGCGCCTTGTCACGCCAATCAGGACGCGCCGGAAGGGTGATGCGTTTCATGTCATCCGCCGAAACTGAAGGACGAACGGCCGCCGAAGCCTTGCCGGGCAACGGTGCGGGTATTGACGTTGACCGGCTTGACACTCTGGCGCGAGGGTGCGGTCACGCTGTCGCTGCCCGAGCGAACAGTGGTTGTGACAGTCTGCCCGGAGCGATTGCGATAGATCGGCGTCGAGCCGTAATAGGAGCCGCTCTGCTCCTGGCGCCGGCGATAGTCGTAATAGTCGCCGATATTGTTCAGTGCCGAAGACAGCATGTAGCCTGCCAGGAACGGGACGAAGAAGCTACCGCCTCCGCCGCTATTATTGGCGACGGTGTTGGACGGCTGTTCGGTGCACTGCCCCTTGCCGTATTCGGCCTCACAGGCGGCCATGCCGTTGAAGCGTGGCGCGGCGGCGAGATGGGCGCGCATCGCATCCTGATAGCCGGCCTGACACACCTGCCGATCCATGCCCGCCGCCACGCATTGGTCGACGGAAGTGAACATGATGTCCGAAGGAGCCTCCTCGCCACAGCCGGACAGGGCCAGTGTCGAGGCTGCGATGGTGCCAAGGGCCAGGAAAGGTCGCCTGTGCCCGCTCATGCGTCTGCGCATCTTTCCCTCCCTCAATAGGTCATGCAGGCAGCGTTGAGAATACCGATGACGAGCGCGATGCCCCCACCCCAGATGCCCGCGGCGATATCGTCGGCGGTGATCTTTTCATGCAGGTCCTTCATGGTGAAGTTCGCGATATAGAAAGCGAGGATCTGCGCCAGAATGCCTATGACAGCCCAGATGACGTAGTCTACGATGCTGACCGAATTGGCTGCGGCCGATGCCAGAGGCAGGCTGAAACCGACAAGCGCGCCCAAGAATGCCGTGACGGCCGCAAGATTGCCCGCGCGAATGAGCTGAACTTCCTTTTGCGGCGTCAAGAATGTGTAGATGACCCCGAAAACGCCGTAGGCGGCAAGACCGACGGCGAAATAGCCGAGGAAGGCAGGCAGGCCCGCCACGTAATCGAGCATTGAAAAAGTCCTCCGTTGAAATTGACAGGTCCATCAGACGCGGCGAACGTCTGCCGGAGCCAATCCATAACCGATCAGAAATTCCACCGAGCTGCCCGCCTGGGCCTGTCCGAGATCGAGGTCGCGCTCGACGTTGATCAGAAGCATCTCGCGAGTCGAGCCAAGTGGGCGGTAATACAACATGCAAGTCTGATGGATGGAGCGCTGCGCCTCGCCATCACTGACCTTTTCGACAAACTCCACCAATTGCGCCCGTTCCGGCCCGTCGCCCCAGAACCGTTTATAGAGGATCCCATCGGCATCATAGGATGGCTGGCCGATCAGGCCGCCCGGCCCGGTCCAGCGGTTCCATTCGCTCTGGCCGGCAGGCACGACGCTGTCCCAAGGCTGGTAGAAGCTGATGTCGTCGATCGCTTCACCCGGCTTGCCCGACGCCGACATCACCTGAATCATCCGGTTTTCTTCGTCGTAGTAGCGCGACAGAACGGTCGCGGCATCGAGCGGAACCTCACCGTAGCCGGCAATGATGAACGGCCCGCTTCGCGGCAGCGGCATGGCCGGCTCGCCGCCCAAAGCATCGGCTTCGAGGGAGAGGAAATCGATCTCGAGCGCCCCGCCGATGGCCGCGCTCAGCGGACCAAGCTCTTCGAGCAAGGGCCTCTCATTCTTGTTTCCGCCGAACCAGCCGATCATGTCACGTCTCCCATTCGAGCCCAGGCAATGGCAGCGGGATCTAGCCGTATTCCGCTGATGTAGTAAAGGGTCTCGCCGCCCCGCATCAGCGTCTCGTCCCGGCAATTCAGGTCGGTTACGCCCTGGCTCAGCATGCCGACGAGCGTCACATTATGCCGACGCTTGAGGCTTAGAAACACCTCGCCATAGGACAGCGGCGTCTGCAAGGCCGGCACCGCCAGGGAGAAGGCCGTGTCAGTGGAGGCGGCCGACAACAGCCGTGCGGCGATCTCCGAAGAGCCAGGATCACGGGCGGCACGCGACAGAAGCTCCTCGGCGAGCGAACCCACCGCCTCGACGCGCGGCCGACGCTGCTTTACCATCTGCGCTGTCCGATCGTCGGCGAAATAAGCCACGATATGGGCATTGGGCGCATGATCCTCAGCGATCAGCACCGCGGCCAGCGTTTCGTCGTCATTTGCGCCGCGCGCGATGATCGCCCGCGCTTGGGCCACTCCGGCCCGCAGCAAAGCGTCCGCATCGGCAAGCCGTTCCGTGCGGACATAGTCGGCATAATTGCTGGCGGGATTTTCCGGCAGGTCCTTGGCGACCAGAACAGTCATCGGTTCGTTGGCATGCCGCTCGGAATGCAGCAGCCGCAGCGTCTGGTGTGTCTGCCCCTCTTGCCATCCCAAAACGATGATATGGCCGGTGCGTTCGCTGTAATCACCCAATCCGCGCATGCGATTCCTCCAAATCGTACCGATGGCTGTCAACAACTTGCCAAGAACAGCGGTAAAGATGGCAATGCCGCCAGGAAGAACGACCAGGACGGTGATGATCCGGCCGAGGCCCGATTTTGGGGAAAGATCGCCATAGCCGACAGTCGTTGCCGTCACCATATAATAGTAAAGAAAGTCGACCGGGCTGCCGACGAGATCGCCTTCGCCGACCAGCCAAAAGAGCAGGTAGGAAGCAACCAGATGGACAACGAGAATAACAAGAAGAGCCGACCACGCCAATTCGCTGAGCGACAGATATACACGCCGCAGTAATGAAGCGATAAATGGCAAGCGATTCGCCCCCGTTGCTAATCTGTAGCCTACCGAAATTTATTTCGCGCGCCAGACCTTTAAGTTGTAGACCGACTACCCAGATATTTTCGACGCTCTAACCGATGGAGGACTTTTTGGAGACCTGGAACCTTACCACTTTAACGCGCCTGTTCGCGGCCGATCCGGAAGCGCTGGGCGACGTCGATGTAGCCGTACCCGAACATGGAGACGTCCTCTGCGTAACTCTTAAGGAAAGAGGCGATCTCGACGTCTTCGTCGCGGTGAGCGGAGAGCGCGATATTCTTGTCAGCGTTGTCCTGGCGCCATGCAAGGAGGTGCCCAAGCGGGAAGCCTTCGAACGGATGGTTCTCAAGACGCACAAGTTCGTGCCGCTGTCGAGCTTCGGCATCACCACGATCGACGGTGAGGAATGGTACGAATTGTTCGGCTCGCTGTCGACACGCTCGTCGGCCGAGACCGTGGTCGAGGAGGTCGCCATTCTGGCTGCCAATGCAGTCGATGCGGCACACATGATTGAAGAATGGAAAAGCGGGGAGATTGCAGCGTGAGCACCTGGGGAAAGATTTTCACCGCCATTCGCGGCGGCATTAACGAGGCAGCGGAAGCGGCCGCCGACAGCCAGTCGATGCGCATTCTCGACCAGGAAATCCGCGATGCCGAACAGTCGCTGCGCCGGGCGCGATCCGATCTGGCCGGCATCATGGCCTCGAACAAGAGCGTCATGCGCCGGCTCGAAGAAAACCGCGCGAAGGAAGCCAAGGACACCGACAGCGCCCGCGCGGCAATCTCTGCCGGCCGGACGGATCTCGCGCAGGGTCTCGCTCAGCGCATTGCCACCAGTCGCGCCGAAATGCAGCGAGATCAGGAAGAGCTCGATCGGCTGCTGCCGCGCCAGCAGCAGATGCTGCGCACGATCCAGGAAACAGAATCGCGCATTGCTCAGATGAAGCGCGAGGTGGAGAATGTCAAAGCCAACGAGTCGCTGCTGCGCGCCCAGTCGGCAATTGCCCATAACCAGTCGGGCATCAACACCCGTCTCGGCAGCGCCGTCCAAAGTCTCGAACGCATCAAGAAGCGCCAGGAAATTACCGCCGGGCGCATCGAAGCCGGTGCCGAACTGGCCGCGCTGGAAAACGGCGGCGATCTCGATCGTCAGCTGCGCGAGGCCGGGATTGGCGGTTCTAGCGAATCGGCCGACGACATCCTTGCACAGCTGATGGCACCAAAGCATTCGGCCGAGCCCGTCTTGCTCCCCCCGCCCCCCGGCAACAAGAATTGACAATTCCCGGACGGCCGCCCTGTCGGAGAGATCGAAGACAGAGCGGCCGCACGTCAAGCTCTGACGTTGCAGCCCAAGCAAGTCGAAAAATATACGACGCCTGTAATCCCGGCCTTGCGCCTGCCGTCGAAACACGCTAATCGGCTTTTGTAATGTTATTACATCACAGCACGAGCCGTGCCGGCCAAATAAAAAGGGTATCAACGAATGAACAAGGCGATCACGACAATCAGCTACGCTCTGGCCTTATCCGCAACATTAACTTTTGCAGGAATGGCAGGCGCTGAGACATCTTCGGGAAACAATCACAACCACAGCCATTCCCACGATAAACAAGAGTCGGTGTATGATGGGTATTTCCATGACGATCAGGTAAAGGCGCGTGAACTGTCGGACTGGGAAGGCGATTGGCAGTCGGTCTACGCCTATCTTGTCGACGGAACCTTGGATCCGGTCATGGCCGACAAGGCGAAACATGGCGACAAGAGCGCCGGAGAATATCGTGCCTACTACGAGAAGGGATACAAGACCGACGTCGACCGGATCGTCATCGATGGAAAGAAAGTCACCTTTTTCCGAGGCAAGGAGTCCGTCACTGGAGACTACGAGACGGATGGGCACGAAATTCTTACCTACAACAAGGGTAATCGAGGCGTCCGTTTCATCTTCAGGAAAAGCGCCGGCGACGACGCCGCTCCACGGTTCATCCAGTTCAGCGACCACATCGTCGCCCCCGAGAAGGCCGACCACTACCATCTTTATTGGGGCAATGACCGTGCCGCGCTACTGAACGAGGTCACCAACTGGCCGACCTACTACCCCGCGAGCCTGAATGGGAAGCAGATCGCCGATGAGATGCTGAGCCACTGACTAGCCGAGGCGACCGCACAGTCGGATTGGGGGGCGCAAAGCGCCCTCTCATGGGCTTCCTTGGAGCGCGGAGCACAGGCGACCTGCTGCCAGGTCTCCGCTATCCTCTCCGAAGCTGCCGCGCATCGAGGAACCTTTGGCAATCACCAAAGTTTCGTTTTCTGACGCCGACGTCAGGGAAGCGCCTTTAGACGCTCAGTGAATCTCGACGGGCAGCGACAATCGATGACAAGCCAGGCATTTAACATGCGCGTCGAAACGACAATTTTCGAGCCGAGCGACTGGGTCCCCAACAATCCGCGATTTCCTGTGTTGATCTACAAGGGGCTTTCTGGCGAGGACGGATCCTGTGATTTCCAAAATCGCTTCGCAGGAAACGGTTGGACAGGCATCTGGACAAACGGTGTCTTCGATTATCAGCACTATCATAGCAGCGCACATGAGGTGCTCGGTGTGGAAACGGGTAGCGCAACCCTTCTAATTGGCGGTCCCGGCGGTCGAGCAATAAAGGTGACGGCGGGGGACTGTCTGGTGCTTCCAGCCGGAACAGGGCACAAAAATCTCGGCAGCACGTCGGACTTCCAGGTCGTCGGCGCTTATCCTGAGGGACAGCATGCCGACATTCGGACTTCGGCTGCATCAAGCGAAATGCTCGCAACAATCTCGTCATTACCCATCCCCCAAAGCGACCCCGTTCAAGGTCGGTGGGGATTTCTCACCAAGGAATGGCGGTAGTCATTCGCCACCAACCGTACGACGACACAACCGCTGGAAAGCCTTACATTCATTTCCACGATCCTGCCGGTTTTTCAGCTGAGACCGAGGAACTGCCTGAGCTCGGCAGTCTGGGGATTGGCGAAGACATCCTCCGGCCGGCCTGCTTCATGAATCCTGCCCTGATGCATGAAAACGACGCGGCTGCAGACGTCGCGGGCGAAGCGCATTTCGTGCGTGACCATCAGCAGCGTCATTCCCTCGGCCGCAAGCTCGCGCACGACGGCCAGAACTTCAGCCACCAGCTCGGGATCGAGCGCCGAGGTAATCTCGTCGCAGAGAAGGGCTGTCGGCTGCATGGCGAGCGCGCGGGCGATGGCGACGCGCTGCTGCTGCCCGCCCGAGAGTTCGTCCGGATAGGCATCGAACCTGTGGCCCAGACCCACCCGCTCCAGCATCTTGCGGGCGGTCGCTTCCGCTTCGGCTTTGGGGGTCTTCTTGACCACGGTCTGCGACAGCATGACATTGCCGCCGGCCGTCAGATGCGGGAAAAGGTTGAATTGCTGAAAGATCATGCCGACCTTGAGGCGCAGCGCCTTCAGATGCACTTCGTCATCAAGCAGCTGTGCGCCGGCCACGGAGATGGATCCGTCGGTGATGGTCTCCAGGCCGTTGATGCAGCGAAGCAGGGTCGATTTGCCCGAGCCGCTCTTGCCGATAATGGCGATGACCTCGCCAGGTTCGACATTCAGGTTGATGCCTTTCAGCACCTCGTTGGATCCGTAGCTCTTGCGGACGTCAGTGATTTCGATGAGCGACATTGAGCTTCCTCTCCAGGATCTGGCTGCTTTTCGACAAGGGCCAGCAAAGGGCGAAATAGATGAGCGCGACAAGCCCATAGACGGTGAAGGGCTGGAAGGTGGCGTTGGTCACCACTGTGCCGGCTTTCGACAACTCGACGAAGCCGATGATCGAGGTCAGCGCCGTTCCCTTGACGACCTGAACGGAGAAACCGACGGTCGGCGGTATGGCGATCCTCAGCGCCTGCGGAAGGATGACATAGCGCATCTGCTGCAGGCGGCCCATGCCGAGGCTGGCGGAGGCTTCCCATTGCCCCCTAGCAACCGCTTCGACGCAGCCTCGCCAGATCTCGGTCAGGAAGGCCGCGCTCCACAGGATCAGCGCCAATCCCGCGGCAAGCCAGGCCGGCACGTCTATTCCGAAGAGGCCGAGACCGAAGAAGGCGATGAAGAGCTGCATCAGCAGCGGCGTGCCCTGGAAGAGCTCGATATAATATTTCGCGAATGCCCGGCCGGCCTTGCGCCTGCTGATGCGCAGGAACAGCAGGCCCAGGCCAACCAAACCGCCGCCAACGAACGAGACAAGCGAAAGAAGGATCGTCCAGCGGGTGGCGAGCAGCAGGTTGCGCAGGATGTCCCAGAGCGTGAACGTGATCATCGTGCTGCTCTCCTCGGGAAAATGAACGAGCCGATCAGACCCAGCACCTGACGGAGCAGGATCGCCAGCGCGAGATAGATTGATGTCGAGACGATATAGGCCTCGAAGGCGCGGAAGGTTCGCGATTGGATGAAGTTCGCGGCAAAGGTCAGATCCTCGGCGGCGATCTGCGACACGACCGCTGAACCGAGCATGACGATGACGACTTGGGAGGAAAGCGCCGGCCAGATGCGCTGCAGTGACGGCACGAGCACGACATGGCGGAAGGTTTCGAAACGCGACATCGCAAGGCTTTCGCCGGCCTCGAACTGCCCCTTCGGCGTAGCCTGAATGCCGGCACGGACGATCTCGCAGCTATAGGCGCCGAGATTGACGACCATCGCCAGATTGGCGGCCGTCAGTTCGGAAAGCTGGAGGCCAAGCGATGGCAGGCCGAAAAAGATGAAGAAAAGCTGGATCAGGAACGGCGTGTTGCGGATCAGTTCGACATAGGCGGCGACGACAGGCTTCAGCCAGGCGGGGCCGAGCGCCCGCACCCAGGCGCAGAAGATGCCGAGAGAAATACCGAGCACCCCGCCGACCGCGATAAGCTCGAAGGTGATCAGTATGCCCTTGAGGATCTCAGGGTAATATTGCAGCAGCCAGCCGAATTCGAAATGGTAGCTCAAGGAATCTCCCCTCTTGCGGTGACGGAGCGCATGTCATCCCGCGGGCGCGGGAGACATGCGCAAGACCCGGATTTCCTTACAGATCGGACGGCAGATCGGTGCCGAGCCACTTCTGCGATATAGCGTTCAGCGTGCCATCGGTTTTGGCTGCGGTGACAATGCCGTTCACCTTTTCCAGAAGCGCGGATTGTTCCTTGTTGAGGCCGATGTAGCAGGGCGAGTTCTTGATGAGGAACTTCAGCTCAGGGCGCTTGGGAGGATTTTTGGCGAGGATTGCGGCGGCCACGACGTTGCCGGTGGCAATAATGTCGACCTGGCCGGACAGGAAGGCCGAGATGGTGCCGTTATTGTCCTCGTAACGCTTGATCGTCGCATCGGCCGGCGCGATCTTCGTCAGCTCGAGATCCTCCACGGCGCCGCGCGTGACACCGATGCTCTTGCCCGCGAGATCTTCAGCCTTGGCGATCGAAAGATCGGCCGGCCCGAACACGCCGTTGAAGAAGGGCGCGTAGGCGACCGAGAAATCGATCACCTTCTCGCGCTCCGGATTCTTGCCGAGGCTCGATATGACGAGGTCGACCTTGTTGGTCTGCAGGTAGGGGACGCGGTTGGCGCTTGTGACCGGCACGAGCTCGGCTTTGACGCCGAGCTTTTCGGCAATGAGGTTGGCCATGTCGATATCATAGCCCATCGGCGCCATGTCGGTGCCGACGCTGCCGAAAGGCGGGAAATCCTGCGGGACAGCGACACGCAGCGTGCCGCGCGCCGTAATGTCGGCGAGAGCATCGGCGTGAGACGGCGAGTTGAGGCTGAAGGTCGCGGCGAGAGCGGCGATTGCGAAGAAGACTCGTCTTGTCAGCATGGATTCATTGCTCCTTTGAACTTGTGGGTTTGAGGTCTGGCTGTTGGGAAAGGGAGGAGGCGCTCTTTGGCGGAAGCGACAGGGAATTGCGCAGATCCGAAAGCGGATCCGGACGCGCAGTGAGATCGAGGCCCATTTCGACTTCATCGAGATGTTCGACGGAGAGCGCAGCAGCTCTGACGAAATCACCTGCCTGCATCGCCTCGAAAATGCGGCAATGTCCCTCGTGGGACTGCACCGCATGAAATTCGGATTGATAGAGCATTGAAATGAGGATGGTCCTTGCGGTCAGGTCGCGCAGGATATCGACGATGATGGCGTTCCCGCTCAATTCCGCGATACGAATGTGGAAATCGCCCATCAAATAGGTCAGGCGCTGGCGGTCGCCTGCGGCCATTGCATTTCTTTCCTCGTTCAGATGGGTTTCGAGCGCCTTGCGTCCCTCGTCTGTGAGTACGCCCATGCTGCGCAGCAATCCGGCCTCGACGACACGCCTTGCCTCATAGACGGCAATTGCATCTTCAGCGGACGGCTCGACAACGAACCAGCCTCGCCGAGGGCTGACATGCACGATGCCACGTGTCTCCAGGCGCATCATGGCTTCACGGACGCGGGTTCGCGACACGCCGAACAGCCCTGCCAGCTGGTTCTCGCCAAGACGCGTCCCAGGCCGAATCTTGGCAGAAAGGATCCCGGAAACGATGGTTGCCTCAATGGACTTCTGCGTGGTCTCGGATGTGTGGCTATCTTGCATACAAGACAGAAAGCAAAGCTCGTGCCAAAATCCCCGCGTTCGGGATTTTCAAGCTGTCATGGATTTTTCGCGGAAATTTGCCTGCCGGGAGTGCAGACTGACCATAATTTGTGCGAGCGCGCGCCCTTCCCCGACATTGCCCCTGTCGCCGATGCCGCCGACGCTCAAGATCGACCGACTTGATCCGACCCCGGCGATCGGGACCGGAGCATGTGTGACGGGGGCGAAGCCATCACCATCGCCTCTCTAGTTGAAGCTCGACGTTTTGAGAAATTCCGCCAACCGTTCGGTCTTCGGGCGCACAAACATTTCCTTCGGATCGCCCTCCTCGCAGATGACGCCCTGGTTCATGAAGATCACGCGGGACGAAACCTCGTAGGCGAAACGCATCTCATGGGTGACGAGCAGCATCGTCATGCCGTCGGCAGCAAGCCCCTTGATCACCTGCAGGACTTCGCCCACCAGTTCCGGGTCGAGCGCGGAGGTCACTTCGTCGAACAGCATCAACCGCGGCGACATGGCGATCGCGCGGGCAATTGCAACCCGCTGCTGTTGGCCGCCGGAGAGTTGGCCGGGGTAATGATTGGCGCGGGCGGCGAGGCCGACCCGGTCGAGCCATCTTTCAGCAATCGCGCGGGCTTCCGGATTCGTCATCTTCTTCACCTTGACGAGGCCGAGCATGACGTTTTCGGCCGCGCTCATATGCGGGAAGAGATTGAACTGCTGAAATGCCATGCCGGTCAGCGCACGCTGGCGTGCAATCTCCTTCTCGCTCTTGCGCCGCCGGCTCGCACCGTCGACACGGTAGCCGATCTCCTCGCCGTCGAGGTTGATCGTGCCGCCCTGGAATTCCTCCAGCATGTTGACGCAGCGCAGCAAGGTGGTCTTGCCGGAGCCGGACGAGCCGATGATGGAGATGACCTCGCCTTCCTGGACGGCGCAATCGACTCCCTTGAGCACTTCGTGGATGCCATAAGTCTTGCGCAGACCCTTGATGTCGAGAATGGTCTTGGCCATCGGGAAGTCTCCTCAGGACGGCAGGGCGGTCTTGCGCTCGACATATTTGCCGAAGTGCTCGATGCCGTAGTTGACGATGAAATAGAGACCGCCGGCCAGAAAATAGAACTGGAGGCTCATGAAATTACGGGAAATGATCTCTTGCGTGCGCAGGAGAAGCTCCGCGACGCCGATGACGGAAAGCAGCGTCGAGGCCTTCACCATCTCGGCCGCCGTATTCACCCAGGCCGGCAGGCATTGGCGCATGGCCTGCGGCCACAGCACCGAGGTGAAAGTCTGGGTAAAGGTCAGGCCGATCGCCTTGGCGGCTTCGGTCTGGCCCTTCGGGATCGCTTGAAGCGCTCCGCGCACGATTTCGCCGACGTGGGAAGAGCAGAAGACGGCAAGGGCGAGGACTCCGGCGGAGAAAGGTCCGAGATCGAGACCGGCCGCAGCGGAGACATAATAGCTTGCCAGCACGAGCACGAGCACCGGCGTGCCACGAATGATATCGGTGTAGGCGCGCACGGCCAGACGCAAGACAAAGCCGCCGTAAACCAGCGCCAGACCGACAAAAACGCCGAGGACGGAGCCTGCGAGAATGGCCAGCAGAGAGATCGACACCGTCATGGCCATGCCGTTCATGATGACGTAGCGGGCGATCCAGAGTTGTTCGAGAAACGTGTGAGACATCGGGACTATCTCGGCAGGGCCAGACGGCGCTCGACGAGGCGCATCACGGCGGCGATGAGGAAACAGGTCGCGACATAGAGCGCTGATGTAACCATCCAGGTTTCTATGACGCGGAAGCTCTCGACATTGATTTTGCGGGCGGCGAAGGTCAGTTCGGGCACGGCGATGGCGGCGGCGAGCGAGGTGTCCTTGAAAAGCGAGATGATCGTCGAGGAGAGCGATGGCAGCACGTTGCGCAGCATCAGCGGCGCGATGATCGAGCTGCGGATCTGCATCCCCGTCAGGCCGATGGCGAGGCCGGCTTCGGTCAATCCTCTCGGGATGGACAGCAATCCGGCGCGGAACACCTCGGCGAGATAGGCGCCGGAATAAAGCGAGAGAACCAGCACGAAGCTTTTCATCTTGTCGAGGCGCAAGCCCATCTGCGGCAGCGCGAAAAAGGCGAAAAGCACCAGGACGAGAATCGGCAGGTTGCGAATGACAGTGACATAGACACGCGCCGGCACGAGCGCAAAACGGCTCCTGGACGTCAGCGCGAAAGCCACGACAAGTCCGATTGCGGCCCCGATCAGGATCGAGATCACTGCAAGGCCGAGGCTGAGGGCAAGTCCACTTAACAGAAAGTCGAAATTGCGCCAGACGGCAGCGAAATTCAGCGTGTAACCCATGCGGGTCCTTTCAGACCAGAGCATGCCGCCGAACCTATGAGCGGCCGAGACGGCGTCATGCTCCAACCATTCGATTCAGAAGCGGAGCCAGATCTTGGCCCGACCTGGACCAAGATCATCCTGTTCCAGCGGAGCGGGAGTGAGCTCCCGCTTCGCATCGCGGTCACTTGAATTCGACGGGGAAGCCGATCTGCGGCGGCGCCAGATCCTTGCCGAACCAGGTCTTGAAGGATTTGGCATAGAAGTCGAACTCGACACCGGTCATTGCCTCGTGAAGAGCGGTGTTGACGAAGTTCAGCCAGTCCTGATCACCGCGCTTGACGGCGCAGGCATAGGTCTGTGGGTTCCAACCGTAACCGGCATCCTTATAGCGTCCCGGGTTCTGCGTCATGTACCAGGCGAGCGACGACTGGTCCGTGGCAGCGGCATCAGCGCGCCCGGACTCCAGCGCCTGATAGATCAGATCGACGGATTCGTACTGGTCGACGGTCGCCTCCGGCAATGCGGCGTGCACCATAGCTTCGGCATAGACGTTCTGGAGAACCGAGATGGTCACCGAGGAGCCGGCAGTCTTCAGCGCGGCATAATCTGCATATTTTCCGTCCGCCTTGAGCATCAGGCCGACACCCTCGCGATAATAGGGAATGGTGAAGGCGACTTGCTGGGCGCGTTCGCCGGTAACGGTCATGAACTGGCAGGTAATGTCGACCTTGTCGGTGGTGATGTTCGGGATGCGGGCGTCCGAGGACTGATTGACATACTCGATCTTCTCAGGATCGCCGAACAGCGCCTTGGCGATGATATGGCCCATGTCGACATCGAAGCCCTGAAGCTTGTCGTCGGCGCTCTTGAAGTGCCAGGGCGCGTTGGTGCTGCCCGTGCCGAGGACGAGGTGGCCGCGGGCCAGCACTTCATCGAGCTTGCTGCCGTCGGCCAATGCAGGCGTGGAGAGCAGCGCGGCGGCGGCGAGCGACATCACGCCGGTGCGAAAGGAAATGGTCATGGCGTTCCCCTTATGGATTGGTTCCCATCGTTCCAGTATAATGGACGTATGTCTGTTTTACTGGAATAATGTATCAAGTGCCATCGGGGATGAATTGTCAATGGGGCATGCCGAAAAAACGCGCAGCTGAGTGCTTGGCGATTTTTTCGGCAGCGCAGCATTTGCCGTCGGCCTCGGCTCCCACCACCGCGGCTGCGCCCAACCGGCTCCGGCGTAAGGGCGTGGGGAAGCGGAAGATTTTCAGGCGCCGCAATAATCGGCCAACCTCCTGCCCTTCCGTCGCCACCAGGGCGGCGCGATCTCCGGTATTGCCTGATGATTTCAGCGGGAAGCAGGGTCTCCGCGAAGCTGACGGCGTGGAACGGGCCTGCCTCCGACCGTGAAGATTGAATCTCAAACCGGTCCTCCGAAAGCCTTGGCAGGAACTCTCGTACGGTCTATCTCACGCTGATCAGAATTCTTCTCAATACTTCAGGCAACGGCCGCCGCCCCATACTGTATGGGCACGCTGCGCTTTCCAAGCGTCCGTCGTCGAAGGATCACGCTCCTTCAGAGACGGAGACTCAATTTCCATCTTCCTCGAGCTTGAAGAGCGCAGCGGCCTCTCGCCCAAGCGCATGCCCGCAGCCGTTTGCTCTTCGACCACGGCTGCGTTCCCTGGTCGACCGTGTTGATCGCCTGGCTGATCCCGTCGAGCGTGGGGATGCTTCAAGCGGCGCCGACGCCAGCGGCAAAGATGGCGATGCAACGGCGAAGGTGGGCAAGCATCTGAGGCCGATCCGGCCAGGCCTGATTGCGGCCTTCTGGGGGCCCCATGCCGCCGAAGATCATATCCATCAGCATGCGGGCGCTGCTCTCCGGATCGTCCAGCGATAGCCTGCCCTCCGCCCTGCGATCGGCGAGCCAGTCAGCGAGATACTGCCGGCTGGCGATTATGCCTTCGCGCTGAAGAATGTCGATAAGCTCCGGAAACTGCGCCGCTTCGCGAAAGACGAGCTGCAGGAAACCGGCACGTTCCGCGTCTAGGTCCTCGTCCATGTCGATCATGAAGATACGTTCTAGGCTCTCGGCGATCGGGATATCTTCAGCGGGTCTCGGCAGGTCGAGCATCAGGCGCCGATGTGCGCCGACCACGGCGGCAAACAGCTCTTCCTTGCTCTGAAACAGCTTGTAGAGCGTCTGCTTGGAAATACCCGCCTCCGAAGCCACGACTGCAGTCGTGCTTCCGGCATAGCCATATTTTACGAAAACGCGGCGGGCGACTTCAACGATATGCGTCCGCTTGTCTTCGTCGCTGGAGACTTTCGGCCGCCCTCGCTTGCGCGGCTCATCTGCGCGCTCGTCGGCAATATCCATGACGATCACACCGCTCTGCCGAAGCGCATCTCATCGATCCGGAAAAGCAGCCTGCTATTTTTTGACTTTTTCGGTTGAGGCATCAGCGATTTCGATTTCGAGAACTAAGTAGTTCTGCAATGCGTTGCATCCCCCACCCTCTAGCGATGGAGCGCTTATGACGACTCTTTCGGCCGCCGCGTCAGTTCTTCTTACCCTATAGCAGGAGCTCGACATCCGCATGCCAGGACATCCTCTCCTGTAGTATGATTTCAACAAAAAAATCAACCGCCACCGGTCGGCTCAACGAACGCATATCCAACGGCGCCGACAACCGATGACCCAGTTGATGGCGCTGGCGAGGGACCGTTTCGACCAGCCGGGCTCCGCCAGCAGCTGCTGCCTTTCTTACGCTTCAAGGTCGATGTCCGCTCCGTTCTATCGGGAAACCCCGGAATGGAAGGACGTAGCCGACTCGGTTCAGCCATCTGACCCTTTTGCAACGCATAAACAATCAAGATGGCAGGTGACGGCAAGCTAAACGGCCAAACAGCTCACCACCCCACTTTTGGACGGCTGCCTCGGCCCGGAACGGTTAGTCGCGCTCTCATCCGAGTAGAAATTAACCATATTTCAGCGTTCTTCAGAAAGAATGCTCTACGTAAATCAGGCGCCTCGAAGAAGAGAG
Organism: Rhizobium aethiopicum; assembly: GCF_900094625.1. Classification (GTDB taxonomy): domain Bacteria; phylum Pseudomonadota; class Alphaproteobacteria; order Rhizobiales; family Rhizobiaceae; genus Rhizobium; species Rhizobium aethiopicum. The sequence goes on from NZ_FMAJ01000023.1 coordinate 38,110, forward strand.
CCACAAAGTTATTTGGAGACGGTCTTGGCATTTACTATTGCGCGCAGTTTGGTTGTCTTCGGCATTGCTGTTTCGACTGGCCTTTTCATGTCGATCGGGTTGCAGCAATCGGCGCTCGAACGGCTGAAGGTCAACGGTCCGGTTTACGAGCAGGTGGTCTACGGCAAGGACCTCATTGCCGATATCCTGCCGCCGCCGCTCTTCGTGGTCGAATCCTACATGCTCTCTTTCGAGGCGAGCAAATTCCCCGAACTCACCGACTCCAATCTTGCCAAGATCGCCAATCTCAAGGCCGCCTACGACGACCGCCGCGCCTACTGGAAAACCACCCGGCTGCCGCAGGCGTTGAAGGACGAACTCGAAAAAGATGTGATCGCCAAGGGTGATACATTCTGGGACGTGATGAGTCGGGAGATCATCCCGGCCCTGACCACCAAGCACGAGGACAGGGCGCACGGGGCGATCGAGCAGTTGCGCGTCGCCTTTCATTCGCACCAGGACGCTGTCGAGAAACTTGTTGCAAAATCCGACGCCTTCCTGAAGGGCGAGGAAAGGAATGCCGCCGCGGAAATCGTCACCTGGACGATCTATGCGGGCGCTGCCGGCTTCGGATCGTTCGGGCTGCTGCTCCTGGGACTCTATCTTCTGCGCCGCCGGGCAATCTTGCCGCTCGACGGTATGAAGGCTTATATGGGCAACCTTGCGGACGGCGATTTTTCGACCGAGGTTCCCTATGCCAGCCGTTCCGACGAGATCGGCGCCATGTCCAAGGCCGTGGCGGTCTTCCGCCGCAACGCGCTAGAGCGGCAGGAGGCGCAGAAGCGCGAGGCGGCGCTTCGCGAGGCGGAATTTGAACGTGAACGCAGCCAGATGGCCGAAAAAGCCGCCGAGGAGCAGGTCCGCGAAACGGTGATCGCTCAGTTGACCCATGGCTTGGACCAGCTATCGCACGGCAATCTCGATTGCCGGATCGCCACGCCGTTTGCTGCCACGTACGAGACATTGCGCGCCAAGTTCAACGACAGCATGGACGCGCTTAGCGCATCGATGGCCGAGATCGCCCAAACCTCCAAACAGGTGGATAGCGCCTCGGCCGACATTACGAGCGCAACCGAGAGCCTCGCATCGCGCACGGAACAGCAAGCCGCGATGCTCGAAGAGGCCACAACCGCGCTCGGCGAGATGAATGCAAAGGCGAAAGACGCCTCCGATCATGCCGGCAAGGCGACCGGCATGATGGCCGAGACCCGCAACAGCGCCGAACGTTCGGCGGCGGTCGTCCGCGAAGCGATCGCCGCCATGGAACGGATCGAAGGCTCTTCCTCGCAGATCGGCGACATCGTCAACGTCATCGATGAAATCGCCTTCCAGACCAATCTTCTGGCGCTCAATGCCGGAGTTGAAGCGGCCCGCGCAGGCGAGGCGGGCAAGGGTTTTGCCGTCGTGGCGCAGGAGGTGCGCGAACTCGCCATGCGCTCGGCCAACGCCGCTAAGGAGATCAGGGCTCTGATTTCCACATCCTCGTCCCAGGTTTCCACCGGGGTGGAGCTTGTCAACCGCACCGGCAAGGCGCTTCAGGAAATCGAAGGACAGGTCGAGCAGGTTGCCGGGCTCATCGCCCGGATCGTCACTGTATCCTCCGAGCAGGCAGTCGCGATCCGAGAGATCAATGCCTCCGTCAATGCTCTCGACCAGGTGACGCAACGCAACGCGACGATGGCCGTCGAAACCGCTTCGGCCTGCCGCGCGCTCGGCACCCAAACGCAGACATTGGAAGGGGTCGTCAGACGCTTTCAGATCGACGCGGCAACCAGCATGTCAAGGCCGCGTCGAGCCGCTTGACGCGTTGGTCGGGCTCCTTCCGTCACTCATTCATCGACGGTTGCGACGACGGCAACGCAGTCGCCAGATTTGACCAGGCCCGGGAAATGCCGCGCACAGAGAATGCCGCTCATGCCAGCGCGGATCTCGCGGGGTTCCACCCCGGTGCGCCCGGTTGGATAGATGCGAGCGATGACGGCATCCTCACTAACGGCTTCACCGAGATCGACGAGGGGCTCGATGAGGCCGCCCTCCTCCGCAAAGGAGAAACAGCGGCCGTCCGGCATGTCGAGCCAAGTCGTCGCACCGATATCGGCGGCGCCCGCCACGATCCCGGCGTGGCGTAGGACATTCATGGTGCCGCGCTTGGCAATCGCCGCACTTTTGGCCGTAGCCGTCCCGCCGCCGCCGAGTTCCGTGGTAATGAAAACCTTGCCCATCTCCTCGGCCGCCGTGTCGTACATGCCGACCGCATCGATCTCCAGCATCTTCATCGAATAAGGTGCGGCAAAGGCCGTGACAAAGTCGAAAGACTTTGCCTCCTGGTGTTTGTTCGGGAGGATATGGGCTGCGCAGAACGGAAGGAAATCGAGCGTCTTGCCGCCGGAATGGAAGTCGAGCACGAGATTCGCCATCGGCAGAAGCACGCGCTGGAAATAATCGGCGATCTTCTCGGTAACCGTCCCGTCCGGACGGCCCGGGAAGCTGCGGTTCATATTGCCCCGGTCGATCGGCGACGTTCTGGTTCCCGCCAGAAACGCCGGATAATTCATCGCCGGCACGATGATGACCCTGCCGCTCACCTCCTCGGCCTTCAGCGAGCGGGCGAGATCGAAGAGCGCGATCGGCCCTTCGTACTCGTCCCCGTGATTGCCGCCGGTCAGCAGCGCCGTCGGCCCCTCGCCTCTGCTGACGACCGTGATCGGGATCATCACCGAGCCCCAGGCGGAATCGTCGCGGCTGTAAGGCAGCCTGAGGAAACCGTGCTGGATGCCCTCGGCGGCGAAATCCACCGTCGCGCTGATCGGCGACGGCCGCAAGCCAATCTCGTTCATGACAGCCTCAATCCTTGACCATCAGTTTGCGCGGCACGTTCGCGAAACATTCGACGCCGCTCTCGGTGATGAGAATGCTTTCGGTCGTCTCGAAACCCATGTCCTCCAGCCACAGGCCGGTCATGAAATGGAAGGTCATGCCGGGCTTCAATTCCGTCCGGTCGCCGGGGCGCAGGCTCATGGTGCGCTCGCCCCAGTCCGGCGGATAGGACAGGCCGATCGGATAACCGGTGCGGTTGTCCTTGACGATGCCGTATTTCTTCAGAACGCCGAAGAAGGCGTTGGCGATGTCCTCGCAGGTGTTGCCGGGTTTGGCGACAGCAAGACCGGCCTCCATGCCTTCGAGCGTTGCCTTTTCCGCATCGAGAAAAGCCTGCGTCGGCTTGCCGAGAAAAACGGTGCGCGACAGCGGAAGGTGGTAGCGATTGTAGCAGCCGGCGATCTCGAAGAAGGTGCCCTCGCCCTTCTTCATCGGCCGATCGTCCCAGGTCAGATGCGGTGCCGAGGCTTCGACGCCGGACGGCAGCAGCGGCACGATCGCCGGGTAGTCGCCGCCGATGCCGTCGACGCCGCGCGTGCCGGCATCGTAGATTTCCGCGACCAGGTCGCATTTGCGCATCCCGACCTCTATTCTGTCGAAGATGCGGGCGTGCATCGCCTCGACGATACGAGCGGCATTGCGCATGTACTCGATTTCCGTCTCGCTCTTGACGGCGCGCTGCCAGTTGACGAGCGCCGTCGCATCGACGAAACGCGCATTGGGCAAATGCTTCTGCAGCGCCGCGAAGGCGGCGGCCGAGAACCAGTAATTGTCCATCTCGACGCCGATCGTCAGCTTGCCGAGGCCGCGCTCGGTCAGGATGCCGGAGAGGTAATCCATCGGATGGCGTTCGGTCGACTGTACGTAATGATCGGGATAACCGACAATGTTGTCGTGCTTCAGATAGGCGGTGAACTTGGCGCCATTGGCGTCCTGGCCGCGGCCGAACCAGATCGGCTCGCCGGACGGCGGCACGATCACCGCCTGGTGCACGTAGAAGGACCAGCCGTCATAGCCGGTTAGCCAGGCCATGTTCGAGGGGTCGCTGACGACAAGCAGGTCCACCCCCTTCGCCTCCATGGCACGACGTGTCTTCTCCAGCCGCGCGGCATATTCGCCGAGCGAGAATTTGAGATTGGGCTGGGTCATGTCTCTTCCCTTCTTGTCCGGCGCAGAACCGGTCAGCTTTCGAATATGGTTCCGGCGTTCGCCGCACCGGCCCGCGCAAAGGCGAGCGTAGCGATGGCTGTGTCCTGGATGCCGGTTCCCGTGAGGTCCGCGATGGTGATCTGGTCGCTCTGCGTCCGTCCCGGAATTCGGCCGGCGACGATCTGGCCGAGCTCGGTGAAATCGGCATCGCCCGCGACCAGTCCCGCATCGATCGCGTGATGCAGCTCGCCGAGGCGGCGCGTCTGCTTCAGGTTGTCGGCGACATAGAGACTGGCGGCGGCGATGACAGCCGGGTCGATCTCGTTCTTGTGCTCGGCATCCGAGCCCATGGCCGTCAGATGCTGGCCGGGTGCCAGCCATCCGGCCTGGATGATCGGTTTTTCGGAAGGCGTGGTGGTGACGATGATATCGGCGCCGGAAATTGCCCGTCGGGGGTCCGATATAGCAGTGACGGGAAACCCAAGCTTTTTCGTCAGGTCAGCGGCCGCAGCTTCAGCCTTTGCGGTATCGCGCGCCCAAATCCTCGCTTCTCCGATCGGCCGCACGAGCGTCAGCGCTTCGAGCTGCAGCCGCGCCTGCATGCCGGCGCCGAGGATCGCGACGACGGTGCAATTTTCGCGCGCCAGATGTTTCGCCGCGACGGCGCCAGCCGCCGCGGTGCGCACATCGGTGAGATAACCATTGTCGAGCAGCAGCGCCTGCACCAGCCCGGTTCGGCTCGACAGCAGCACCATCATGCCGTTGGTGCTCGGCAGCCCGATCTTGGGATTGTCGAAGAAACCGGGACTGATCTTGATCGCAAAGCCTTCGAAGCCGGGGATATAGGCGGTCTTCACATCGACCTCGCCCCGATGCTCCGGAATATCGAGCCGCAGGATCGGCGGCATGGCGACCGCCTTGGTCGCCAGCGCTTCGAAAGCCTGCTCGACGCAGCCGACGGCATCGCGATCGAGCGTGATGACTTTCCTCAGTTCCGCTTCCGTCAGAATGATCATCCGGCTCATAGCCCATCCTCCGCAAACAGCATCTCACCATTGATCACGCGCCGGTGCTGCTCCATGTCGACATTCCGGCCGGACAGGATCGCAACGACAGGGCCATCGGCCCTGACCTTTCCGGCAAGAAGGGCCGCGATGCCGACGGCTGCCGCTCCCTCGACGATCTCGCGTTCGACGGCATAGGCATGGCGCATGCCGGCGGCGATTTCCGCCTCCGAAAGCAGGATGACGTCGTCGAGGAGATCGCGGCACATGGCAAAGGTCACGTGATTGTCGAGGCCGACGCCGCCGCCGAGCGAGTCGGCGAGGCTCGGCAGTTCCTCGACTTGCACCGGCTCTCCCGCATCGAGACTCGCCTTCATCGCCGCACCCCGCTCCATCGTCAGGCCGATCACCTTGGTCTTCGGATTGACGCCCTTGATCGCGGCGGCGACACCCGCCGCAAGGCCACCGCCCGAGAGTGGCACCAGCACCGTCGACACCTGCTGCAATGCCTCGATGACTTCGAGCCCGAGCGTACCCTGCCCGGCCACGACGGCGGGATGGTCGAAGGGCGGGACCATCACCAGCCCCTCCTCCCGCACCAGCCGGTCAACCTCCTGCTGCGCCTCGTCCTGCGAGCGCCCGACAATGCGGACATCGGCGCCGAGGCGGCGGATCTCAGAAACCTTATTCTCAGGCACCAGCCGCGACATGCAGATCGTAGCGACCGAACCTTCCGCCTTTGCCGCATAGGCAAGCGCTCGACCATGATTACCGGTCGAGGCCGCGACGACGCCGCGCGCACGCTCCGCCGGGGACAAGGAGAGCACTGCATTGGTCGCCCCGCGAAGCTTGAAGCTGCCGGTCCTCTGCTGATGTTCGAGCTTGAGATGAACGGGCACGCCGGCAATTTCGCTAAGGGATGGCGACTGCGCCATCGCCGTCACGCGCACGCGGCCGGTTATCCGGCCCGCCGCCGCGCGGACATCATCCAGCGAAACCGGCAATGCGCTCGCCATCACCGACCCTCCGGATAGGGGATGGCCATCAGCCGCCCGAGTTCGGGCCGCGGCCGATCCTCGCCACAAAGCCTTAGGCAAGCCCAGGCGGTAGCGAGATTGCTGGTAACGACAGGCCTGCCGACCTCCGCTTCGATCCGGGCCGCGACCTGAGCTGCACGCACCGCCGTGCAGGAGATGAACAGCGCATCGGATTGCGGCGCCGTCGCCTGGCGCGCCAAGGCAGTAATTTCGTCGGGCGCGATCCGCGCCATCTCACGGTCGTCAGAGAGACCCAGACAGGTGAAGCGGTCGATCGCAAAGTCGAGACCGGCGAAATAGTCGGCCATCGGCCGGCTGGTCTCGATCGTATAGGGCGTCAGCACCGAAATCCGCTTGGCGCCGAGCGCCCTCAGCCCTTTCACCGCCGCCGCCGTTGGCGTCACCACGGGAGCACCCGGTTTGGCAGCATGGATCGCCGCCTCGATGTTGCGGTCGCCGATGACGACCGAGGCCGATGTGCAGGAATACATGACTGCATCCAGTGCCTCGTCCGGGAGGATCAAGGCTGCGCCCGCCGTCAGCGACGGCTGCATCTTCAAAAGGTTTTCCGGGGTAACGGGATTGGCGTAGTGGATGCGGCTGACATAGACGCCGATATCGTCGCTGGCAACCATCCGCTGGAAATCGACTTCGGTCGTATGGTCGGTCGCAAGGATTACCAGGCCGACGCGTTTTTTGAGCGGCCGTTCATCCAGCCGCGGCGCCCGGCCAGCGGTTATGATCTCGATCTTTTCAGTCATGCTCAGTCATCCACCCTGGCATAGCGTTCCTCGAGCCAGCGCAATCCGAGAACCGAAATCAGGCTGATGACGAGGAAGAAGACGCCAACCAGCGTCATCGGTTCGATATAGCGATAGTTGCTGTTGGCGATGCTTTTCGCCTGGTTCATCAATTCCAGCACGGTGATCGCCGACAGCAGCGGCGTTTCCTTGAACATGGCGATGAAATAATTGGCGAGCGCCGGGATCATCGGTGGGATCGCCTGCGGCAGGATCACGTGGATCCAGGCCTGCCGCGTCGTCAGATTGGTGGCCTTGGCTGCCTCCCATTGTCCGCGCGGCACATTCTCGATGCCGGCACGATAGACCTCGGCGGTATAGGTCGCATAGTGAATACCCATGCCGATGACGCCGGCGACCAGCGGCGACAGCCGGATGCCGATATCCGGCAGCACGTAAAAGATGAAGTAGAGCTGCACCAACAGCGGCGTGCCGCGGATGAACTCGGAGACGAAAGCGACGGACCTGGAAACGGCAGCGAGCGGCGACCGCCGCGCAATGGCGAGGCCAAGGCCGACGACCATGGCGACGGCGGCGCCCAGAATAGTCGCAAGAATGGTGATCTTGAACCCTTCGAGAAGGGTCGGCATGATCTGCCAGACGAAATCCCAATCCCATTCCATATGATCAGGTCCTTATGCCGTCGACCCCACGTGCCATGCGCCGCTCCAGCCGGCGCATCGCCGCCGAGATCGCCAAGGCCATGAGAAAATAGAGGATGAGGATCGTCGCGAACGGCACCAGCGTATTGCCGGTCTGCGCCCGCACCACCTGCGCCTGAAAGGTCATGTCGGTCAGCGAGATCAGCGAGACGACTGCCGTGCCCTTCAAAAGCTCGATCGCATTGTTGCAGAAAGTCGGCAGCATCAGCGGCAAGGCCTGCGGCAGGATGACGTGGCGCATGCGTTGGTATCGCGACAGGTTGAGCGCGATGCAGGCTTCCGATTGTTCCCGCCCGACCGCCTTTACGGCGCCGCGCACCACTTCCGCGCCATAGGCACCGACATTCAGACCGAGAGCCAGCACGCCCGCCTGCAGCGGAGTCAGCGTCAATCCGGCGAAGGGCAGCACGAAATAGACCCAGAAAAGCTGGACGAAGATCGAGGTGCCGCGAAAGAACTCGATATAGGCGGTCGCCAGAGCCCGGACGGCAAAGAAGCGCGACAGCCGGCCCAGGCCAGCCAGGAAGGCCATGATGAGCGCCAACGCCGAGCCCATGATCGTCAGTTCGAGCGTCACCAGGGCACCGTGAAGGATCAGTGTCAGATAGCCGGACCACACCGACATCGGCAACTCACTTCTCTATGGATCGAGCGGGAGGCAAACCGGCCATGGTGAAACGCATGGCCGGCTGTTCACATCACGTTACTTGGCTGCGGTGCAGAGCTTTTCGCGGCTCGTCGACATCGCCGCCTTGGCCGAGAAGCCGTAGGGCTCGATGATTTTGGCGAATTCGCCGGACTCCTTCAGCTTCTTCAGCTCGACGTCGAAGGCATCACGAAGCGCAACGTCCTGCTTGCGGAAGGCCGCGCCATCACAATAGACCGGCGCATTGACGACGGGGGCGACGGTTTCCAGGTTAGGATCATTCGCCTTCGCCAACAGATCGTGAATGGAGAGGACCGGCAGCGAATAGACGTCGATGCGGCCGTCCTGCAGCATCTTGATGCCGCTCTGGCCATCCGGAACGACGATGACGCGGTCGCGCGGCACGCCGGCTTCCAGCGCCAGCTTCTCCTCCGTGCCGCCGCCCGGCGCACCGATCTTGGCGTTCGGATTGTCGGCGATATCCTTGTAGCTCGTCAGCTTCAGCGGATTGCCCTTCTTGAGAGCAAAGGCTTCGGCATCGCACAGGATCGGTTCGGAATAGGCGACGGCATTGCAGCGTTCCGGCTTCATGAAGAGACCGGCCGTAATCGCGTCGTGTCGGCCGGCCTGCAGGCCGGGAATCATCGCGCCGTATTCCGAGATCGAGGCGACCACCTCCTTAACTCCGAGCTTTTCGAAGATCACGCGCGCTACATCGGGCGCGGCGCCCGAGACCTTGCCGTCGGCTCCGACGGCCGTGAACGGCGGCTCGTTGGCGATGGCGATGCGGGCAAAGCCCTGTTCCTTCAACTGCTCGAGCTTGTCGTCGGCGGCGTAGGCCTGCCCGCCCGCCGTCACCAGCAGCACCGACAGGCTGACGGCGCTCAAAAGATATCCTGCTTTCATGGTTCCCAACTCCTCTGGCTTTCCTTGCTCTGTTTTTGCGGGCAATGTCTGACGTCAGACGCGGTGCCCCGCCGCGATGATCTTGCGCAGGAAGATCTGCGTCCTCTCCTGCGTCGGGTTGCGAAAAATGTCGCCGGGCTTGCCTTCCTCAACGATCTTGCCTCGATCGAAGAACAGCACGCGGTCGGCAAAGTCATGTGCGAAGCCCATTTCGTGGGTGACGAGAAGCATGGTCATGTCTGTCTCCGAGGCGAGCCCGCGCATGACGTTCAGCACCTCCTCGACCAGCTCCGGGTCGAGCGCCGACGTCACCTCGTCGAACAGCATGATTTTCGGCGACAGCGCCAGCGCCCGGGCGATGGCGACGCGCTGCTTCTGCCCGCCGGAAAGCTGCGCCGGAACGCTCCTCGCCTTATCGGCGAGACCGACCATGTCGAGAAGCTCCATTGCCCGCTTTTCGGCTTCCGGCCGCCTGACGCCCTTGGTCAGCATCGGCGCCAGCGTCACATTGTCGAGCACGCATTTGTGCGGGAACAGGTTGAAGTGCTGAAAGACCATGCCGATCTTTTCGCGCATGCGATGCAGATGCCGTTCATCGGCTGGCACCAGCCCGCTGCCGTTCGACATGTGGTAGAGCTGTTCACCATCGACTTCGATATGTCCGCCGCTGATCGTCTCCAGCGTCATCAGGATGCGCAGGATCGTCGTCTTGCCGGAGCCGGACGGTCCGATTAGCGCTAGCTTCTCGCCCGGCATGACATTCATCGACAGTCCGTCGAGCACGGTGAGAGGACCGTATCTCTTGACGATGTTGTCAATGCGGATGATGGGCAAAGGCATTCATGTCTCTCCCTGTTGAGACAAGCAATGCCTTAACGATGACGGCGCATCAAAATCATGTCAATTCGTAAAATAATATCATGACAATTATTCTGCACGTGCCCAAACACAGGGCACCGGCATCAAATTGCAAGCAGCAGTTCCTCAGGATTTCCCTGCGCCAATGAAGCGACGATGCCGAGCCCGGTCCGCAATTCGCCTTCCGTCGTCGAGCCAAGCGAAATGCGCACCGCCGGCGTCCAGCTCTGATCGCCGGTGCGGAAGGATTTGCCGGGAGCGATCGCCACACCGTGCAGCCGTGCCTGCGACACGAAACCGTCCTCGGTATGATTGCCGGACAGCGGCAGCCATACGTGCAGGCTTTGCGGGTGGGATCGGTAGGTGAGCCCGGCCAGCATCTCCGCCGCGATGGCATGCCGGCTTAAAAGCGCGCGGCGCTGCCAGTTGACCAGTTCCATCGCCGTGCCGTCGCTGACCCAGCGGGTGGCAATCTCGGCCATCGCCGGCGTCGCCATCCAGTTGGAGACCAGATGCCGGTTGGCGACGGCGGCGACATAGCGGTCGGGTGCGGTGAGATAGCCGATCCGCAAGCCGGGAACGGTGATCTTGGTGAAGCTGGTGACGTAGAGTGTGCGCTCCGGCGCGAATGCCGCCATCGGCGGCGCGCGGTCCTCGACCATCGGGCCGAGAATATCGTTTTCGATGATGGCTATGTCGTGTTTGGCGGCCACCGTGGCGAGCGCCTGCCGGCGTTTAGCGCTCATCAGCGCCGCCATCGGGTTGATCACCGAGGGCTGCAGGAAGATTGCCCGGATCGGCCCCGTCCGACAGGCCTCATCCAGCGCCTCGGGAATCATGCCTTCCTCATCGATGGCAATCCCCTCGAGATGCAGACCGAGATAGGTGGAGAGCGGCACAAGCGTATGGTGGCTGATTGCCTCGGTCGCCACCGTCGAGCCGGGCGGCGCGACGCTCATCAACGCCACCGTCATGCCCGATGTCGCGCCGTTCGTGACGCTGACGTTCAGCGGCGACACCTCCAGCCCGCAGCGCGCCAGCCATTCGGTGGCAACTGTGCGGTGGCGCGGAAAAACCATGTTCGGCCGGAACGAAAGCGCCGAACTGGAGGGCAGGTTTTCTGAAAGCCAGCCGAAGGCCTGGCGCATCCTGTCGAGATGGATCTGCTCGCAGACCGGTTTCAGGATCGAGAGATCGATCAACTCTCCCAGCCGTTCCGGCAGATAGGGCGGCTCCGGCTCGCGCGGCCGCGTCTGCACGAAGCTGCCGCGCCCGATCTCGCCGGAGATCAGCCCTCGGCGGCTGAGTTCCTCATAGGCGCGGCTCACCGTCTGCACGGAAAGATGCAGATCGTCCGCCAGCTTGCGATGCGGCGGCAATTGCGCGCCGTCAGCAAGCTTGCCGTCGGTAATCGCGTTGGCGATCTGCTCGGCGAGCGAGAGGTAGGCCGGTCGGCGAAGTTGCGAGGGGTCGGGGCGCCACTTTGTCATGATTTTAACACTGCTGAAAATCAGTTCAATTGACAATGCCAAAATGCGCTCCCATTGTCGTTTCGCAGCGTTTGAAATGATTTCTTTCAAAGAAAGCACCATGAAGCTCGACGCCATCGATCTGCGTATTCTCGACGCCGTCCAGCGCAACGGCCGCATCACCAAGCTGGCGCTGGCCGAAAAGGCCGGGCTGTCGCCGACGCCGTGCTGGATGCGGCTGCGCAAGCTCGAAAAGGCGGGTGTCATCACCGGCTATCACGCCCGCCTGGCGCCGCGACGCATTGCGCCGGTGGCCAGCGTGATGATGGAAGTGACGCTCGCCAATCATCGCCAGGCGGATTTCGAGCGCTTCGAGCGCGCCGTGACCGCCACCCCCGAGATCGTCGCCTGCTGGTCGGTCGGCGGCGGCGTCGATTACATCTTGAAGATCATCGCACCCGATATCGACGCCTATCAGCGGCTGGTCGACGGGCTTCTCGACCGCGAACTCGGCATCGACCGCTACTTCACCTACATCGTCACCAAGGTGGTGAAGGAGGAAACGGTGCTTCCAGTCTCTTCCTTCATCGCCGACGGAGAGCAAAACGCGCCGTAGACAATCTCTCTACGGGAGCGCTGCCCTTTAGACCATCTCTCTCTTTCCGCATCCGCCAAAAGACAATCTCTCGTCCGCTTCCATGGAAGACTTGGCTCATCCGCAACGAGGAGATTGGACATGACCGCCGTTTTTGCCCGCCCCGCCTATCATGACGCGCTGTCGCGACTTGCCGACCGTCATCTCCTGCGCGATCTCGCCTATGTCGGCGGCCGCTGGATCACCGGTGCCGCAGGGAAGAGCTTCGAGGTCAAGGATCCGGCGTCTTCGGCGACGCTTGCCTGGGTTGCGAGCCTCGGCGCGGCGGAGACGGAAACCGCGATCGACGCTTCGTCAAAGGCCTTCGCCACATGGTGCGCCATGCTGCCGCAGCAGCGTTCAGCGATCCTGCGCAAATGGCATGAGCTGATGCTCGCCGCCAGGGAGGATCTGGCGCTGATCATGACGCTCGAACAGGGCAAACCGCTGGCGGAAGCGCGCGGCGAGATCGACTACGCCGCCTCCTTCCTCGAATGGTATGCCGAGGAAGGCAAACGGCTGAATGCCGAAAGCGTCACCAGCCACCTGGCCGGCGCGGAAATGATCGTCCGGCGGGAAGCGCTCGGCGTCGTCGGCGTGGTCACGCCCTGGAATTTCCCCTCTGCCATGCTCACCCGAAAAGCGGCCGCGGCGCTTGCGGCCGGCTGCACGGTCGTCGCCCATCCCTCTTCCGAGACGCCGCTTTCCGCGCTTGCGCTTGCCGAACTCGGCGAACGCGCCGGCATTCCCGCCGGCGTCTTCAACGTCGTCACCGGAAATGCCGCAGCGATCGTCGGACGCATGTGCACTGATACCCGCCTGCGCGCCATGAGCTTCACTGGTTCCACAGAGGTGGGCCGGCTGATCGCCGCCCAATGCGCTCCGAGCCTGAAGCGGCTGGTGATGGAACTCGGTGGCCACGCGCCGCTGATCATCTTCGACGACGCCGATATATCAAAGGCAGTCGAGATCGCCGTCAACGCCAAGTTTGCCACGTCGGGCCAGGATTGCCTCGCAGCCAACCGCATCTTCGTCCAGCGGCGGATCGCCGATGCTTTTGCTCAAGCCTTTGCCGCCCGTGTCGCCGAGCTCAAGGTCGGGACGGGCTTTACGGATGGCGTCGACATCGGGCCGTTGATGCATGAACGCGCCGTCGCCAAGGTCGAGGAACAGGTTTCCGATGCACTGGCGCTCGGCGCGCAGCTCGTCACAGGCGGCAAGCGCCACAGGGCCGGCCGGCTCTTCTATGAGCCGACGCTCCTGACGAATGTGCCTGAAGATGCGCTGATCATGCGCGAGGAGACCTTTGGGCCTGTTGCGGCTGTTGCCAGCTTCGACACCGAAGAAGAGGTAATCGCCCGCGCCAACGAGAGCGAATACGGCCTCGTCGCCTATGTCATTACCGAAAACGGCGCCCGGCAGATGCGCCTCGGCCGCGCGCTGGAATACGGCATGGTGGCTGTCAACCGCGTCAAGATCACGGGCGGCCCCGTTCCATTCGGTGGCTGGAAACAGTCCGGCCTCGGTCGCGAGGGTTCGCGCCATGGGCTCGAGGCCTTCACCGAACTCAAATATCTCTGCATCGACACGGCCGCCTGACCCCATTCAAGTCGGCTCATTTCAGGAAAGAGGATAGGACATGCTCGAAAGAAGCAACGAACTCACCGCGTGGGACCGCGATCACTTTTTCCATCCCTCGACCCATATGGGCATGCATGCCCGTGGCGAAACGCCGACCCGCGTCGTTGCCGGCGGCGAAGGCGTCTACATCATCGACACGACAGGGCGCAAAAGCCTTGACGCTTTTGCCGGCCTCTATTGCGTCAATGTCGGCTACGGCCGCCAGAAGATTGCTGACGCGATTGCCGAACAGGCGAAGAACCTCGCCTATTACCACGCCTACGTCGGCCACGGCACGGAAGCCTCGATTACGCTTTCGAAGATGATCATCGACCGCGCGCCTGATGGCATGCGCCGCGTCTATTTCGGGCTCTCCGGCTCTGATGCCAACGAGACCAACATCAAGCTGATCTGGTACTACAACAACATTCTTGGCCGTCCCGAGAAGAAGAAGATCATTTCGCGCTGGCGGGGTTATCACGGCTCCGGCGTCATGACCGGCAGCCTCACCGGTCTTGCGCTCTTCCACAACGCCTTCGACCTGCCGCGTGCGCCGGTGCTGCACACCGAAGCACCCTATTATTTCCGCCGGCCGGACCGCTCAATGGACGAGGAGCAGTTCTCGCAATATTGCGCCGACGGGCTGGAGGAGATGATCATCGCCGAAGGCCCGGAAACGGTCGCCGCCTTCATCGGCGAACCCATCCTCGGCACCGGCGGCATCGTGCCGCCGCCGAAGGGCTATTGGCAGAAGATCCAGGCCGTGCTCGACAAATATGACATCCTGCTCGTCGCCGATGAAGTCGTCACCGGCTTCGGCCGTCTCGGCACGATGTTCGGCTCGGATCACTACGGCATGAAGCCGGACCTGATCACCATCGCCAAGGGCCTGACCTCGGCCTATGCTCCGCTTTCCGGCTCGATCGTCTCCGACAAAATGTGGCAGGTGTTGGTGCAAGGCTCCGATCAAATGGGGGCGATCGGCCACGGCTGGACCTATTCCGCCCATCCGATCTGCGTTGCCGCGGGCATTGCCAATCTCGAACTGATCGACGAACTCGGCATCGTCGAGAATGCCGGCGCCACGGGCGCCTATTTCCGCTCGGAACTGGCGAAAGCGGTCGGCAGCCACCGAAATGTCGGCGAAGTCCGTGGTGACGGGCTGATGGCGGCAATCGAATTCGTCGAGGACAGGGACGACCGCAAGTTCTTTGATCCCGGCCGCAAGATCGGGCCGCAGGTGGCATCTGCCCTTCTCGAACGCGGCGTCATCGGCCGTGCCATGCCGCAGGGCGATATCCTAGGCTTCGCCCCGCCGCTCTGCCTGACCCGCGAAGAAGCCGACGTCGTCGTCAAGGCGGCAGCGGATGCGGTCGAAAGTGTTTTCAAAACCATCTGAGGAGAAGAGCCGCATGACGATCCCGGCAAAAATGGCGGCGGTATTGCTCACCGGCCATGGCGGTTTGGAAAAGCTTGTCTACGACAAGGACGTCCCGGTCCCGATGCCGGCGCAGGGCGAGGTCCTGATCCGCGTCACCGCCTGCGGCATGAACAATACCGATGTCTGGGTGCGCGAGGGCGCTTATGGCACCGAGGACGACCCCGCCGCTGTCTCCACCTGGCGCCGACAGGGAAATACGCTGACCTTCCCGCGCATTCAGGGCACCGATACAGTCGGCCATATCATCGCCGTCGGTGCCGGTGTCGATCCGGCCCGGATCGGCGAGCGTGTCTTGGTCGACTTCTCGATCTATAATCGCGACGACGACAGTCTCGCCGACATCGATTACATGGGCCACGGGCGGGATGGCGGCTACGCCGAATATATGGCGCTGCCGGCCGAGAACGCCCATGTCGTCGCAACCGATCTGAGCGATGTCGAGCTTGCCACCTTCTGCTGCGCCTATCTGACCGGCGAACGGATGCTGGAGCGGGCGAGGCTTGCTGCCGGCGAGCGCGTTCTCGTCACCGGCGCTTCCGGCGGCGTCGGTTCAGCTATCATCCAGCTTGCCCGCGCCCGCGGCGCCATCCCGATCGCGGTGGCAGGCCCCGGCAAGGAGGCGGCGATGATCGATATCGGCGCGGAAGCGGTCGTCACCCGCGGCAAGGGCAACCTTGTCGAAGCTGTCCATTCCGCAAGTCGCGGCCATCCGATCGACGTCGTCGCAGATCTGGTCGGCGGACCGCTGTTCAACGATCTTCTGAAGGTTCTGCGTCCGGAAGGCCGCTATACCACGGCCGGCGCCATTGCCGGCCCCGTCGTCCAGCTCGATCTGCGGACCATGTATCTGAAGCAGCTCGAGCTGCACGGATCGAGCCAGGGGAGCCGCGCCGATTTCCGCAGGCTCATCGGCTATATCGAGAGTCGCAAAATCAGGCCCCTCGTCGGCGGCGTTTACCCGCTGTCTGAGTTCCACCGGGCACAGACCGAATTCATGGCGAAGAATTTTGTAGGCAAACTGGTCGTTGTTCCCGACGGGCGATAAGTGCGGTCGCCTGTCACGAGGGGTCGGCGAACCTTCTTGGCTTTGCGGCGTTTCACGGCCATGGAGAATTACTGCGATTGCATCGCACGTTCGCTGCCTCAGAAGATTGAACGCCTCCCATCATTCATGAAGGCGGCGGATTCACCGCGCCCGCCAGGCTGCGGCTGATGCCAACGGGGAACACGACATATCTCACCCCTGCCGAACTCGGACGAATTCGGCGAGCTGTCGGTATCGCACGCCTCATGGATACCGCAGTCAGATTGCCTTTCGGCGTACGGATCGGCGCAGACTCGGTTCTCGGCCTCATCCCGGCCGTCGGCGACGTTGCCGGTTCCCTCGTCGGTCTTTTTATCATCGACGAGGCAAGACGTCTCGGCCTTCCCGGCCATAAGCTCGCCCGCATGGCGGTCAATCTCGGCGTCGACGCCGCCTGCGGCACGGTCCCGCTGGTCGGCGATCTCTTCGACGTCTATTTCAAGTCTCACCGCCGGAACGTCGGCATCATCCTCGAGCATTTCGGCATCAGCGAGGACGAGTTGAACCAGCGCATGTGACGAGCTCGACCACCCGTTTGCAGTTTTTTCCTGCCGAAGAACCTAAAGCTCAGTTAGAGCACCGGCCGTCTTGACTGCGTGATCAAGAACAAATTGCAGCTTGGCGGCATGGCCGAAACCCGGCTCATCGGGCTGGCCTGCTCGCACGGCGTTCGCAAATCGCTCGAAGTTGGTGATGACAGGCGCAACCTCGATCTTGCGCCAGATCGCCTTGTCGGCGTCGGCGCCTTCGCAGATCCTGAGGGTCGAACCTTCAGGCGTATGCACCACCTCGAGCGCGCCCTTGTCTCCATGGAGGCGCAGGCGCAATTCGTTCAGATGGCCGGTCGCCCAGCGCGTGGCATGGATGACGCCGGCCGCTCCGTTTTCGAGTTCGGCCATCATCAGGAAGCTGTCATTCGCATCGAGCTCGTATTCCCCGATGCGGTTGCCGGGGCTCTTGTCGAAAACCTTGAGATGCGACGCGGCCGCCTTGACGTCGCTTCCGGCAGCAAAGACCGCAAAGTCGAGAATGTGGATACCGACATCGCCCAGCACGCCGTTCGATCCGTGCTTTGTCGACAGGCGCCAAAGCCATTGGGATTCCTTAGTCCAATCGCCCCAAGCCTTGGAGACCAGCCAGCTCTGCAGATACGAGGCTTCGAAATGGCGGATCGCGCCGAGACGGCCGTCCAGCACGATCTTTCGCGCCGCTTGCAGCGGCGCCACGTTGCGATAGGTAAGGTTCACCATCGTAACCTTGCCGGACGCCGCCGCGGCATCGGCCATCTCCTTGGCCTCGCGATAGGTGACCGCAAGCGGCTTCTCGCAGAGGACATGCTTGCCGGCGCCGAGTATCTTCATTGTCGTGGAATAATGCGCGCGATCCGGCGTGACATTGGTCACGGCGTCAAACTCCCCCCACGCAAGGGCGTCATCGAGCGATGTGAAAGTGAGCGGGATACCATGCCTGAGCGCGAAGGCCCGCAGCCGGACCTCGTCCGTATCGACGGCAGCGACAATTTTGACGCCGGCGATTTCCGAGAAATTCATGGCATGGGTATTTGCCCATCCTCCGGTTCCGAGAATGATCAAGCGCATTTCTGTCCTCATGGTCGTTTATCGAATTCAGCGGTAACCGGCTTCGCCGGCCTGGTGCAGTCTCGGGCCGCGTTCGACGATCGGCTCCAGTGCCTTCTCTACCGGCACATTTGGAGCGTCGGTGATACCAGTCAACGCGCACTCAGGGTTATAGGCCCACTTGACGCCGTTGATCAGCACCTTCTGGATGGTAGCGTCGTGATAGGTCGGGTAGGTCTCGTGGCCGGGGCGGAAATAGAAGATGTTGCCGGCGCCGCGGCGCCAGGTTATGCCGGAACGGAACACTTCCCCGCCCTGGAACCAGGAGATGAACACCGTTTCCAGCGGCTCCGGCACCGAAAACTGCTCGCCATACATTTCCTCGTTCTCGAGCTCGAAATGTTCGCCGATGCCGGCGGCGATCGGATGGCGCTGGTTGATCGTCCACAGCCGCTCGCGCTCGCCCGCTTCGCGCCATTTCAGCGCGCAAGGCGTGCCCATCAGCCGCTTGAAGATCTTGGAGAAATGGCCGGAATGCAGCACGAGAAGACCCATGCCCTCCCAGACGCGCTTGGCGACGCGGTCGACGACGGCATCGGAGACCGCGCCGTGATCCTTGTGGCCCCACCAGGTCAGCACATCGGTTTGGGCAAGACGGGCCTCGCTCAGCCCATGTTCCGGCTCCTGCAGCGTCGCCGTCGTCGCCGAGATGCCGGGATCGCTATTCAGCGCATTG
>NZ_FMAJ01000024.1 GCF_900094625.1 Rhizobium aethiopicum
ATCAACAAGGACGAGGAGGCGCCGATCTTCCAGGTCGCCGATTACGGCCTCGTCGCCGATCTCTTCGACGCACTGCCGGAATTGCAAAAGGCGCTTTGACGGGGAGTTTGAACGTGGTGCGTGTGGTGGGACGTCCAATCAGACCTGGTGCCGACCTTCTCCTGAACGATGAGGAAAAGCCGGCATATGTGAGGCTGCACGACATCGGAAGGGAGAGGCGTCCTCGGCCGCTGCAGGAATTCCTCAATGATATCGGCGGGCTGATGCTGTCGGCCGACGCCCCTGCCGTTGCCAGTTTCGTCGCCGGCAAGGTCCTTCAGAGGCTGCTCAAGACAGGCAAGGTGCACCCGGAAGGCGGCCCTCTTCCCGGCGTGCCCGAGGGGCTGGATGAGGCGATCAGCCATCTGGCAAAATCCGGCCGGAAATATGAGGCGATCGCCGGCCAGTTCAACAGTCTCGCCGACAAGCTGCTGTGGAGGCGCGGCCGCACCGGCCCCTTTGCAAGCCTGAACTTCGGCAACACGCATTCGCATGCGGTCCTGGTCGGTCCCGGTGGCATGGAGGAGCGGGCCGATCTCCGGGTGGGGGTGATCTATATGGATCGCTACACCCGGTTTCCCGATCATGTTCAGACGCAGCCGCGTGCCTTCATTCTGCTGTCGCCGGGCGAAATCTGCCTTGGCGATTCCCAATGGTTTTCTGCCGCGACCGGAACAGTCTTCGCGAACGATGCCGGGCAATCCTTCGCGATAAGATGTACGGCCCAGCCGCTTCTTGCGGTCTGGTGTCAGGTCGAGCCGGGATGATGAAGATGAGGCCGAAGCGGACCTTATCGATCTCTCGGCCGTATCTGCGCATACCTAACATTGAAATTGGATTTAATAGGGAAGGATTATCAAATGGACGTTCGCGCCGCTGTTGCCGTTCAAGCCGGAAAACCGCTGGAAGTGATGACCGTGCAGCTCGACGGGCCGAAGGCCGGTGAAGTGCTGGTGGAGGTCAAGGCGACCGGCATCTGCCATACCGACGATTTCACCCTGTCGGGCGCCGATCCGGAAGGTCTCTTCCCCGCCATTCTCGGCCATGAGGGCGCCGGCATCGTCGTCGATGTCGGCCCGGGTGTGACCTCGGTCAAGAAGGGTGACCACGTCATTCCGCTTTACACGCCCGAATGCCGCGAGTGTTATTCCTGCACGTCCCGCAAGACCAATCTCTGCACCTCGATTCGATCAACCCAGGGTCAGGGCGTGATGCCGGATGGCACCAGCCGCTTCTCGATCGGCAAGGACAAGATCCATCATTATATGGGCTGCTCGACCTTCGCCAATTACACGGTGCTGCCGGAGATCGCGCTCGCCAAGATCAACCCCGACGCCCCCTTCGACAAGGTCTGCTACATCGGCTGCGGCGTCACCACAGGCATCGGCGCCGTCATCAACACCGCCAAGGTGGAGATCGGATCGACCGCCATCGTCTTCGGCCTCGGCGGCATCGGCCTCAACGTCTTGCAGGGCTTGCGGCTTGCCGGCGCCGACATGATCATCGGCGTCGATATCAACCCGGACCGCAAGGCCTGGGGCGAGAAGTTCGGCATGACGCATTTCGTCAATCCGAAAGAGGTCGGCGACGATATCGTGCCCTATCTGGTCAACATGACCAAACGCAATGGCGACCTGATCGGCGGCGCCGACTACACCTTCGACTGCACCGGCAACACGAAGGTGATGCGCCAGGCGCTGGAGGCCAGCCATCGCGGCTGGGGCAAGTCGGTGATCATCGGCGTGGCCGGCGCCGGCCAGGAAATCTCGACTCGGCCGTTCCAGCTGGTGACCGGCCGCAACTGGATGGGCACTGCCTTCGGCGGCGCACGCGGCCGCACCGACGTGCCGAAGATCGTCGACTGGTATATGCAGGGCAAGATCCAGATCGATCCGATGATCACCCACACCATGCCGCTCGACGACATCAACAAGGGCTTCGAGCTGATGCACAAGGGCGAAAGCATCCGCGGCGTGGTGGTGTATTGAGCCATGAAGACGATCGCGACCGACAAGTCTTACGGCGGCACGCAGGGCGTCTACGTCGAACGCTCCGAGGCCTGCGATTGCGACATGACCTTCGCGGTGTTCGTGCCGCCGCAGGCGGCCGAGGGAAAGCTGCCGGTTCTATGGTATCTGTCCGGCCTGACATGCACGCATGCCAATGTCATGGACAAGGGCGAGTATCGGCGGCTTGCCGCCGAGCTCGGTCTCGTTATCGTCTGCCCGGATACCAGCCCCCGCGGTGACCATGTTCCCGATGAGGCCGATAACTGGCAGTTCGGCAAGGGTGCTGGCTTTTACGTCGATGCCACCCAGGCGCCCTATTCGGCGAATTACCGCATGTACAGCTATATCGTCGACGAGCTGCCGCAGCTTCTTGCTGCGGAATTCCCTGTCGACATGAATCGTCAAGGAATATTCGGTCACTCAATGGGTGGACACGGCGCGATCACGATTGCGCTCAAAAACCCGGATCGCTTCCGCAGCTGCTCGGCCTTCGCGCCGATCAGCCATCCCTCGGTCTCCGGCTGGTCGAAGCCGGCCTTCCGGAAATACCTCGGCGCCGACCAGGCGACCTGGAGGGCCTATGACGCCTGCTCGCTGATCGAGGACGGGCATCGTTTCCCAGAGCTGCTCGTCGACCAAGGAACGGTGGATAGCTTCCTGGAGGATGGGTTGCGTCCCGAGGAGCTCAGGCAGGCCTGCGAGGCGGCTGATATCAACCTCCGGCTTCGCATGCAGGAAGGCTACGGCCATTCCTATTTCTTCATTTCGACATTCATGGAGGACCATCTGCGCTGGCATGCGCAGAGGCTGGGACAGTAATTGCAGAGCTCGGCCGGGCATAACGCAAACGGCCAGGGAGGGAAGGAGAAAGGCAATGACCAGCATAGCCATACATCCGGCAGTGGATTCAGGCTTTCGAGCGACTGACGCCGCTTTCACGGGCGGAACGCTCGTGTGCAAATGCGCGAGCAATCCCGTCAAGGTAAGGATCAAGGGTGACATCGCCCACAACCACGCCTGCGGCTGCACAAAGTGCTGGAAGCCCGAGGGAGCGGCCTTCTCGGTGGTGGCGGTCGCTCCGACCGAAAGCGTCGAAGTTCTCGAGAACGGCGACAAGCTCGCCGTCGTCGATTCCGCCGCCTTGATCCAGCGGCATGCCTGCAAGGAGTGCGGCGTGCATATGTACGGTCCGGTCGAACGCGAACACGCCTTCCAGGGACTGTCCTTCATCCATCCGGAACGCTTCCAGGAGGGCGGCTGGGCAAAGCCGACTTTCGCAGCCTTTGTATCTTCGATCATCGAAAGCGGCTTCGATCCTTCGAAGATGGACGCCGTCAGGGCGCAGCTGAAAGCATCGGGCCTTGAGCCCTATGATTGCCTCTCGCCCGGCCTGATGGACTATATCGCCACCTGGACCGCCAAGAAGAGCGGCGTCCTAGCCGCGTAATTCTTTCGGGGGGCGCCGAGCAGGCGCTCCCCGATCGAGTTTGGATCAATCGATCGTCCACGACGGCTCTCGATTCGCGACTTACGGCACCGGCAATTCGCCTCTACGTCGGCCAGAACCAGTCTGCTAGGACCGCGAGGCATCAAGCGCCGCGGCGGATTCACTCGTGTCCCTCCGGCCCAGTTTGCGGCGCACGGGACGGCATCGGCAAAATTTTCCAAATATCTGGGCTTCCCTTGCGCTTGCTCCAGCATGATTCAATCAGATCATGATGATGGTTTGCGGCATGGCCATCACCGCAGACATCAAGTCTCGGCTCGGAGAAATGATCTACGGCGCGATCAGGATGCTCGATATCGCGGCTTCGATCAATGCGTCGATCGCTTTCGCGTTATTGATCGTGACTGACCGAAGTCATGAACGTTGCGGAGGCTGGGCGCGGGTCATCGGCCACAACAGCATTTTTGTTGACGATCGCGACCCTCTGGCGCACGGTTTTCAGATCAGATGAGTGCATTCAGGAACGGTGATGAGATGACTATTCGACCCGGGCAGCATCGGCAGGCAGACGGCGCCGCGAAACCCGCCGCCCGGCTGAAGGTTGGGTTCGTTTTGTCGCGGTCGTTTACACTGTCGGCCTTTGCGCTGTTCGTGGATACGCTGCGGCTTGCAAGCGACGAGCAGGACCGTTCCGGACGGGTGCTTGCCGACTGGCAGGTGATCGGCAGCACGCGGCATCTGATCACCTCGAGCTGCGGCGTCCAGGTCGCCCCGACGTCCGACTTCGTCGATCCCGCGCGCTTCGACTACATCGCCGTGGTCGGCGGCCTTCTCAGCGTGGAGAACCCCGTCGACCAGCAGACCATCGCCTTTCTCAAGCAGGCGGATGCAAAGAAAGTGCCGCTGATCGGTGTCTGCACCGGCACGTTCATTCTTGCCGCCGCGGGCCTGATGAAGCGGCATGAATCATGCGTGAGCTGGCTGCATTACAAGGAGTATCGCGAGCGCTTTCCCGATCTCACCGTTCGCTCCGACCGGCTCTTCAATCTCGATCGCCAGCGCGGATCGTGCGCCGGCGGCAGCAGCAGCGCCGATATGGCGGCCCTGCTGGTCAGAAAATACATCAGCCGCGATGCGGAACGAAACGCGCTTGAAGTGCTGCAGATCGAGAAGGCCCGTGCTCCGGCCGACATTCAGCCCCGGCGCCCGCTCTACGACGATTACGATGATGCGCGCGTCAAGGCGGCGATGATCACTATGGAGCAGTTCGTCGACGGCAGCATGCCGATCGAGAAGCTCGCCGCAATGGTCGGGCTCTCCCGGCGGCAGCTGGAGAGAATCTTCATCGAGAAGACGGGAATGTCTCCTGCCAAGGCCTATAACCGTGTCCGCATGGAGCGGGCAAAATCGATCCTTGCCCAGTCGAAGGCGCCGCTGATCGAGATCGCGCTCGATGTCGGCTTCGAAAACGCCTCGCAATTCACGAGGACGTTCAAGCGTACATTCGGGCAGACGCCCTCGCAGCATCGCGCAGCGGCTGCGAGAGCGCACTGAACTGGCCGACGCTCAGCGCTCGATGACGAGATCGCTGAGCGGCTTGGAGCAGCAGGGCAGGAAGAAGCCGGCGTCGATTTCCCGCTGGCGGATTCCGCCATTGTGGTTCATGTCGACCGTGCCCGATGTCAGCTTCGACTTGCAGGTGCCGCAGACGCCGTTGGCGCAAGAGGATGGTATCCGGACGCTCGCCTTTTTTGCGCAAGAAAGCACGCTCTGGTCCCCCGGTACGTCGATGCAGCGTGCCTGCTTGGAGAAGGTGACCTGAAAGACCTTGGCGGTCGCTTCCTTGACCGCCGGAATGTCAGCCTCGTCGATGACCGCGGCGTCGAAGCTTTCCTCCACATAGTGCGAAGCGGGCACGCCGAGTTCGCCTGCAATGCGGCGCGCCGCCGCCATGAACGGGGCGGGGCCGCAGCACATCACGGTGCGCTCGGCGATATCGGGTACCGCAAGCCGCATATACTCCGCCGAAATACGGCCGGTCAGCCCCGGCCACGATGCTTCACCGGTGACGATCTCGGGAAGGAAGTGCAGCCGAAGGCCTCTCAATTTCCGGGCGATGCAGGCGAGCTCGTCGCGGAAGATCAGATCCTGCGGCGTGCGGGCGGCGTGCATGAAGACGACATCGGCCGGTTCGCAGCTGTCGGCGATCTCTCTAAGAATGGACATCACCGGCGTGATGCCGGAGCCGCCCGAGAGCAGCAGGAGCTTTTGGCCCGTGCCGGATCGCACGAAATGGCCGAGCGGGCCGTTCGCCTTGACGGATGCCCCGGCAACGAGCGTGTCGTGCAGCCAGTTGGAGATCTTGCCGCCGGGAACGCGCTTCACCGTGACGGAAAAGGCATTCGTGCGATGCGGCGAGGAGGAGATGCTGTAACACCGGCTTTCTGCCTCGCCATTGTGTTCGAGGTCGAACAGGAAATACTGCCCGGCCTTGAACGCAAACCGCTTGCCCTCGCGAGATGCGAAGGTGAAGGTCTTGACGTCATGGGTCTCCTGCTGGACGTCGAGGCACACGAGCGCGTCGTCTTCCTCAGGATTCCAGAGGTCGGCGTGGGCTTTCACCGTCAACGCCTGTGGGCTTCTAGTATCCATGGGCGCGCATCCGATCGATGTACCAGGTGGCGAACTTGTCGAGGTTCGTCTCCGAGAAGCGGGAGTAGGGCCCCGGCTGATAGGCCGGATCGAGCGTGCCGGCATGGGAGCGGGCGACGAGATCGGCGTCCTGGTCGGTCGTTGCGATCCAGACATCCGTCAGCTTGTCGAGATCGTAATCGACCCCTTCGACGGCATCCTTGTGGACCAGCCATTTGGTGCGGACCAGCGTCTTGCCCGCCGAAAGCGGGATGACGGTTGCCACCACCGCATGGTCGCCCATGAAATGGTTCCAGCTGTTGTGGCCCCAGAGATGCGTGTCACCGAGATCCTTGCGTGTCATGTGACCGAGCAGCTTGGAGGATGCGGCGGTGGCATCGGGGGTCTGGGATTCGCCCGCGCCTGCTATGATCAGCCGCTGCGTGCGGAAGTTTGTGGCGCAGTCGGTGAGCTGCTCGATGGCAGCCGAGGGGAATCCATCGGCCTCCCATGCCTGCGTGCGCTCCTCGTAAAGCCGGAAATGCTCTTCTGCCTGCTCACCGTCTTCCGGACTCAGCGTTTCGGGATCGAAGCCGAAATCGAGATCGACGAAGGAGACGCAGAGTTCCGGATGGTTGGCGGAGCAATGGTAGCACTCGCGATTGTTCTCCATCGTCAGCTTCCAGTTGCCGTCCTCGATGACGTCGGTCTGGTGGGCGATCTTGGCGTTGCGGATGTCATAGGGAGCGAGACGCTCGGCCATCGCCTGTTCGAGGCCGGCAATGTCGTCGGGCGGATTCTCGGACAGGCAGACGTAGATCAGGCCGCCGATCGATTTGAAGGTAACCGGCTTCAGGCCGTGACAGTCCTTGTCGAAATCCTTGCCCATATGAGGGGCGTAGCTGAGTTCGCCCGTCAGCTCATAGGTCCAGGTGTGGTAGGGACAGACGAGCTTCGAAACGATCGTCTTGCCCGGATTGAGAAGGCGGGAACCGCGATGGCGGCAGACATTGTGCAGGACGCGAATTTCGCCGTCGTCGTCACGCAGGAGGATCAGGCTCGTCTTGCCGATATCGATCACTGTGGCGTCGCCGGGCTCGGGAACGTCACAGTCGAGGCCGACGCAGATCCAATGCTTGTGGAAGAAGACGTCGATATCCGCTTCGAACACATCTTCCCTGGTGTAAAGGCCGGCCGGCAGAGAATGACCGTCGGCACGGGCTTCGAGAAGGGCCGAAATCGAAGATGGAAGCTTGTTTAGCATGAGAACCTCTTATGTGAGAGTTTCCCTAGATTGCCCTTGCAGTTATTGGGTTTCAACGTCATAAAAAATCACGCTCGCATAAGTTTTTATCATGCGAAAGAGGTTTAGATGCGATTCCGAAAACGGCTCCCCTCGCTGACGGCGCTGGTGACGCTGGAAGCGGTTCTGCGAAGGAAGAGTTTCACCACGGCTGCGACCGAACTCGGCGTCACCCAAGCCGCGGTCAGCCGGCAGATCGCCGCTCTGGAGGAGGAGCTCGGCCAGCCGCTGTTCCTGCGCAAGCACCGGGCGATCGAGCCGACGGCGGCCTGCGTCAGTCTCGGCGCGACGCTCGCCAAGAGTTTCGCCGATATTGCCGAGAGCTTGGAAGCAATGCAATCGCGCAGCCAGGACGTGGTGACGATCGGGGCGACCGTCGCCTTCTCTTCCTTCTGGCTGCTGCCGCGGCTGGCCGAGTTCCGCCGGGCGAATCCCGGAATTCTGGTGCGGGTGATCTCCCAGGACAGCCCGATCGCTCTCGACGACGGTGAGATCGACGTCGCCATCCGCTACGGCATGCCACCCTTCAACGATGGAACGGTCATCGCCTCGCGCGGCGACGTCATTTCTCCCGTCTGCTCACCCGACTATCTCAGGCGTCGAGGGAGTGGCTCGTTGAGAGCCTCCGACGAGTTCATCGAGACCGACGTTCTCGACCGTTCCTGGTACAACTGGTCGCAATGGGTATCGCTCACCGGCGCCAATATCGAGGTAAAACCGTCGCTTCGCTTCAACCACTATACCGAAACCATCGCCGCCGCGCGCGCGGGGCAGGGGATCGCGCTCGGATGGCGCATGCTGATCGGCACTTTCCTGGAGGACGGAACCCTGGTGAGCGCCGATGCAAGCGAACTCGCCGCCGAAGATCGTTACAACGTGATCGTGCCCGTCAAGGCCAAGCGCAGCAATGCCCGCAATCTCGCCGCCGCCTGGCTGGCGGCATCGCTGCATCGTTGATTACAGACCGAGCCCCGACGTGGCCGTCCGGTGCACGCCTTTCGGGACGAAGGCGAAGTGATCCGCAAGGCTGAGGAAATCGGCTGCGAGATGGATGACCGAAAGCCACATTTCCGTCCCCTGCAGGCTCGGCTCGCCACCGTCGGCGAAGGGGAAACCCTCACCGTCCTGCCATCTGTCCAGGGCCCTTGCTATGAGATTTCGGGCAATCGCCTCGCCGTCGCCCCGCCGGTAATCGGCCTGCCGGGCAATCAGCAGCAGCGGATGGATCGTATCGAGCAGGTTGCAGGCATTATATTTCGCGCCGACGAAGCCCTTGTGATTGCGATAGTTGAGATGAACCGTTTCGAGCGCGGCGTGCGGATGCGGAAGCGCAATGCCGAATTGGGCATAGGTGCCGCGCGTCAAGCGATAGAAGCCGTTCACCGGCTGGAGCCATCCCTCCACAGCCGTCGGCTCGCCCCATAGGCCGGACACGCTGTTGGCATTTCGGTTCAGCCACTCGAACAGCGCCTGCCGCGATTGGCGGATGCCGAAATATTGGGCGTTAAAATACATGGCGGTGCCGATGGCATCGACCACGCTGCCCGAGTGCCACGCCCGGCTTTGCCAGGGCAGCGCGCGCAGCCATTCATCCAGCTCTCCGGCGTCGAGCTCGACCGCTTGGACAGGGTGCAGCGGATGTGAGCCGAGCAGTTCAAGCGCGTAGCCGACCGATAGAACGTTGTAGAGCGACTTCGGATCATCCCTCAATACGCTGCCGTGTGCACGCACATGCTCCTCCGGAAAAAGGCCGGTCTCCTGGTCCTGCAGACCTTGCAGGCGCTCTACGGTCTCCGACGGATCGAGTTCGGGCGGCAGGTGACCGAAGCCGGCGGCGATCTCGATTGCATCGCATAGGTGCCGGATCGCCGGCCGCCTGACGCCGTCCGCTTCCAGTGATTCATAAATTCCCTGCGTTCTCCATCGTGCAAGAACATCCGGCCATTGCTCCTTCGCCTTCTGTCCGAGCCTGACCAATTGGTCTTCGGTATCTCCCGCGCTGGATTTCCTGGCCGCCGAGCCTCGGTTGCGCAGCACTCGGGCAGGCACGCCGCCGGCAATCGCCATCGCGGGAATGTCGCCGGTGACGACCGCCCCGGCAGCAATGACGGCGCCGTTCCCAATCGTGACGCCGTCGAGGATCACGCAATTAGCGCCGATCCAGACATCGTCGCCGATGACGATGCCGAGGCTGACGACCCCCTGGCGGTGTATGGGCAGAGCGGGGTCGTCGAAGCCATGATTGAAGCCGACGATCGACGCATGCGAAGCAATCCTGACCCCATTGCCGCACGTCACCTTGCCGGAAACACAGGCATAGGGATTGATGGAGCAATCGTCACCGAGCACGACATCGCCGCGCACGAGCGCGTGCCCCGCAATCCACGACCGCTCGCCCATCGTCAGGCTTTCGGTGAAGATCGCGGCATTCTCGGCGATGTAGGACGTCTCGGCCAGCGTGGCGGCACATGACCGCCGAAGCTCCGCCTTGCGGGCGAGGTGAGCGGGATGATCGAGATCCGATGCGATGCGCTCCCAGGGAAGGTATCGCAGCCGGCGCGCTTCCTTCTCTCCGCTCGCCGATGCCTGCGGGCTGTTGGCGTGATCCATCCTGCTCCTCGTTCTCGGATTCGGCCGCCGATTATTCGTTCGTCTGCAGCGGTCGGTGGTTCGCGGCATCAGACAGCGGGAGCCGTTCGAAAGCAAGGCTGTCCGCACATGGCGCGCTGCGAAGCCGTCGTCAGATGCGCTCGATGCGTACCGGAAACTCGCCTCGCACCAGCAGCGGATCGAAACCGTTTTCAAAGCGGCCGAGCCGGATCAGTCCGTCCCAGTGGTAGTCCGCGTAAAACAGAGCGAGATTACCCCACGGCTTGAAATAGCAGAGATCGCCCGGCTGCTCGTTGCCGAAGGGACCGCTGCCTTCCTCCGTCAATTTGCGCGGCAGATGGACGATCTTCTCGTTCCTACCGTAGTCCTCGATCTTGAGGTCCAAGGGGAGCATGGACGCAAGATCGCGGGCGGAGGGATTGTCGTAAAGCGTCGCAGTCAGGGGCAGGCGGTTGAAGGTCATCCTGATCCTGACATTGGTGGGTTCTTGGCTAGCTGGGTCGCGGCCCTCCTGCGCACTTGCCAGGAGTGGCATTGCGCCAGCCGCCAAGGCTCCGCCCAACACCGTGCGGCGGCTCATGAGATGGGGTCTCGTAACCATGGCGCGCCCTCGTCAGACTGGTTGAGCCGTCGGCCGGAACAGGATTTCATTGATATCAACATCATCCGGCTCGCCCACCGCGAAGGCGACCGTTCTGGCGAAAGTGTCCGCGCCGATAGCGATCCTGCTGACGAATTCCTGTGTGCCGGCTTGAATGTCCTTCTCACTGATATGCTCGAGCAGTTCGGTTTTGACTGCGCCGGGCGAGATGATCGTGGTGCGGATGTTGTATGGCTTCACTTCCTTCCGCAGCCCCTCCGAAAGAGCGCGTACGGCGAACTTGGTGGCGCAATAGACGGCCGCACCCGGATCGACCACATGGCCGTAGACGGAGGATACGTTGATGATGTGCCCCGACTTCTGTGCCTTCATGTGGGGAAGCGCTGCTGCGATGCCGTAGAGCACGCCCTTGATGTTGACGTCGATCATGCGATCCCACTCGTCGACCTTCAGCCGTTCGAGCGGCGCAAGCGGCATCAGGCCGGCATTGTTCAGCATCACGTCTATACGACCGAACGCGGCGACGGCGGTGTCGACGAGGTTCTTGACCTGATGTCGATCCGTGACGTCAGTCTGGACTGCCTTGGCCTTATGGCCCTTGGCGGACAATTCCCTAGCCAGCGCAGCAATGCGGTCGGCTCTGCGCGCACCAAGGATCACCGACGCGCCGTGCTCCGCAAGGTGGCGCGCCGTGGCTTCGCCAAGCCCGCTGCTTGCTCCGGTGATGACGACGACTTTGTCTTCGACTCTTTGAGACATGATGATCTCCTGTTTTCAAGGTTCGGAAGCTTAGGCACGGCGGCCGGCGATGGCGGCGAGCACAGCCGAACCGGTAAGGAGGACGGCGGCCAGCAGGAAGGTGCTCCACCACCCCGCGGAGTCGAACAGGATGCCGCCGGCGAAAGCGCCGCCGGCGATGGCGAGCTGGATCAGCGCCACTTGCAATCCGCCTGCCTCTTCCAATTCACCGGGAACGACGGCAGCCATCCAGGTATTCCAGGCGACCGGTAGCGGCGTCGAAAAGAATCCCCACATCACGAGCAGAGACGCGGTGAGCGCAGCGAACGGCCCGAGCGCGATCAGCAGCAGGGCAAGGACCGCAAGGGCCGCCGGCAGGCCGACGAGCGCGAGGAGAAGATGCCGCCGGGCCACGAAGCCGATGACGGAGGTTCCTGCCAATCCGCCGGCGCCGAGGCCGAGAAGCACCATGGACAGGACATTCAGTTCCAGCCCCGTCACGCCCTCCAGGAACGGGCGAAGATAGATGGATAAGGCGTTCTGGCCGATGAAGGCGAGACCGGTGGCCGCCATTCCGATCGCGAATGTGCGGTTGCGCAGCAGCCCGAATATCACTGCCACCGAGACGGATGATGTCGCGGGCATCCTCGGTAGCACCGCCAATTGCCAGACGAGAGCGGCAATTCCGATCGGCGCGGTGACGAAGAAGGTGTCGCGCCATCCGATCAACCCGCCGAGAAAACTGCCGAGCGGCGCAGCAAGCACGAGCGCGAATGCGGTGCCGCCTTGAAGAAGGGCAATGGCCTTGGGCAGGTCACGGTCGGCAGCCAGGCGCGCCAGAATAGCCGTCGATAGCGACCAGAAGCCGCCGATCGAAACGCCGACCAGCGATCGCCCAACGAGAAAGACGAGAAAGTTGGGCGCCAGCGCAACCGCCAGGCTCGATGCGACAAGAACCGCCGTATAGAGCAGCACGACGGATCTGCGGTCGATCTTCGCCAGCAATGCGTTGCCGAAAAGGCTGGTGACGACCGCAAACACGCCCGACACGGTGATCGCCAATCCGGCTTGCCCCTCCGACACCGAGAGATCCCTTGCGATTGGCGTCAGGAGGCTCACGGGGAGAAACTCCAGCCCGACCAGAAGGAATGTCAGCAGCGAGAGGCAGGTCACCGCGCTCCACCGGGTCGCAGCATCTTCCCTCAGCGAGGTCTCGTTCAATGTCAGCTCGATGCTCATCCGTGGTCTCCTGTCTATTGCGAGAGAGATAGCCGGGCTGGTTTTGCGCAACTAGAAGCTATAATCTGAACGTCGTGATGAGGGAGATTCAACAATGCGGCGCGACGAATTCACTGAAATGCGTGCGTTTCTCGAGGTGGCGCAGGAGCGGAGTTTCACGCGCGCCGCAGCGAAGCTCGGAGTGACGCGCTCGGCGCTCAGCCATACGATCAGCGCGCTCGAAGCGCGGCTCGGTGTGCGGCTTCTTTCCCGCACGACACGCGATGTGGCGCCGACGGCGGCCGGTGCGCGGCTTCTGGAAAGCATTCAGCCTCATTTCGAAAGCATCGCCGCGGAGATCAGCGCGATCAGCGCGCTGCGAGACAAGCCTTCCGGCCATGTCCGCATCGTCTGTCCGGACGATGCCGTCGACCTCGTATTCCATCCACGGCTGCCGGCATTTCTGCGTGACTATCCCGATATCACCGTGGAACTCATCGTCGACAATGGTTTCACCAATATCGTCGAACGCCAGTTCGATGCCGGCGTGCGGCTCGGCGAAGCGATTGCACGCGACATGGTGGCCGCTCGTGTCGGTCCCGACGTCTCCTATGCCGTCGTCGGATCACCGGACTATTTTGCGAGCCGCGCCGCGCCCGCGGCCCCGCACGAGCTGACGGACCACAACTGCGTCAACCTGCGGCTTCCCACATCAGGCGCTCTCTACGCCTGGGAGTTCGAAAAAGACGGCCGCGAGTTCAGCGTCCGTGTCGAGGGCCAACTCGTGATGAGCAACATAGGGCCGGCGATCAATGCCGCTCTCGATGGCGTGGGGCTGTCCTACGTGCCGAGGGACCTCGTCCGGCAATATCTGGACAGCGGCGATTTGCACGAAGTGCTCGCGGACTGGACGCCGACGTTCCAAGGATATCATCTCTATTACCCCAGCCGCCGCCATCCATCCCCTGCTTTCGCCGCCTTCGTCGAGGCTTTCCGATACCGGCAGAGGTAGTCGGAACAGGTCGAGCGGCTTCGCTGGGCAGTGTTCACGAAAGACTGGAACCGAACTTGTCCCAGCCTTCCTTGATCGTCTCCATCGCGACGTTGGTCGAGGTATTGGCAACGTGCGGCAGCGTCGAGATACGTTCGCCGAGGACGCGGCGGTAGCGGCCGATATCGCGGGTGCGGATTTTTAAGAGATAGTCGAACCGGCCGGCGATCATGTGGCACTCTTCGACTTCCCTGATCTTCTTGATGGCGTCGTTGAAGCTTTTGAGCGCCGCCTCGCGGGTGTCGGAGAGCTTCACCTCGACGAAAGCGATGTGGTCGAGCTGCATTTTCGCCGGGTTGAGGACCGCCTTGAAGCCTTCGATATAGCCGTCGTTGATCAGCCGCTTGAAGCGGAGCTGGCACGGCGTCTTCGACAATCCGACACGCGCCGCCAGATCCGTGATCGACAGCCTGCCGTCCTCGGCTAGCGCCGCGAGGATCTTTCTGTCGAACTGGTCCAATTCACTAAAAACGTCGGTTTCCGTGGCCATTTTAACTCTCGATGATCGCCTTATAAGTTCATACAACTTGAAAACCGCAAAAAGCAAGTGAGATCGCGATTTGCGGCTGTGCTAGATTATGCGTCGGCAATGGGAGGAAGGCGTGAGCGCCTGGCGCATTACCGGGAGCGGCAGCGGCGCCGAACCAAAGCGGAGATCATGGATGCACGAGAGAAACGCGGATGACGACCAAAAGCCAGACTTGCTCGTTCACTACAGACCGGTGGCGATAAGAGCGGTTGCGGCGGCATTCACCCTCAAACGCGACAAGCCGGATACGCGCCCGCTTCGCGAGACGGAATATTCCGGCCCCGCTTTTATGGATGATGGGCTCTGGGATGACGAGCCCGGTGTTCCATTTATCCGTTAGACGAAACATTCTTTGATCAGGGACTCCCATGTTGAACGCAGCGATCGACCCCGCATCCTCCAATGATCCCGCCGGCAGTGCGCCGTTCGCCGCTTTTGCGCCGCCGATCCGGCCGCAATCCGAGCTTCGCCAGGCGATCACGGCCGCTTATCGCCGTCCGGAAACCGAATGCCTGCCGCCGCTCGTTGCGGCAGCGCGCGTTTCCGAGGCGAAGCGTTATGACATTCGCAGCACGGCCCGCACCCTGATCGAGGCGCTGCGTGCCAAGCACAAGGGCACCGGCGTCGAAGGGCTGGTGCAGGAATATTCGCTTTCCAGCCAGGAAGGCGTGGCGCTCATGTGCCTTGCCGAAGCACTGCTGCGCATTCCCGACACCGACACCCGCGACGCGCTGATCCGCGACAAGATCGCCGAGGGCAACTGGACCTCGCATATTGGCGGTGGCAAATCCATGTTCGTCAACGCCGCCACCTGGGGGCTCGTCGTCACCGGCAAGCTTACCTCGACGGTTAACGACCGCAGCCTGTCGGCGGCGCTGACGCGGCTGATTGCGCGCGCCGGCGAGCCGGTCATCCGCCGCGGCGTCGATATGGCGATGCGTATGATGGGCGAGCAGTTCGTCACCGGCGAAACCATCGAGGAGGCGCTGAAGCGCGCCCGGCCGCTGGAAGCCCGCGGCTTCCGCTATTCCTACGACATGCTGGGCGAGGCGGCGACGACTGCCGCCGACGCCGAGCGCTATTTCAAGGATTACGAAAAGGCGATCCACGCCATCGGCAAGGCGGCGGATGGCCGCGGCATCTATGACGGCCCCGGCATATCGATCAAGCTTTCGGCCCTGCATTCCCGCTATAGCAGAGCTCAGGCCGGCCGAGTGATGGGCGAGCTGCTGCCGAAGGTCAAGGCGCTCGCCGCTCTCGCCAAGTCCTATGATATCGGCCTCAATATCGACGCCGAGGAGGCCGACCGGCTGGAGCTGTCGCTTGATCTTCTCGAAGAGTTGTGCTTTGCCCCTGAGCTTGCAGGATGGAACGGGCTCGGCTTCGTCGTGCAGGCCTATGGCAAGCGCTGCCCCTTCGTGCTCGATTACATCATCGATCTGGCGCGTCGATCCGGGCGCCGGATGATGGTCCGTCTCGTCAAGGGCGCCTATTGGGATGCGGAGATCAAGCGCGCCCAGTTGGATGGTCTCGACGATTATCCGGTCTATACCCGGAAGATCTACACCGACGTCGCCTACATCGCCTGCGCGCGCAAGCTGCTGGCCGCCGCCGATGCCGTCTTCCCGCAATTCGCGACCCACAATGCGCAGACGCTCGCCACGATCTATCATCTGGCGGGGCCGGACTTCGCAGTCGGCAAATACGAGTTCCAGTGCCTGCACGGCATGGGCGAGCCACTCTATGACGAAGTCGTCGGGAAAGAGAAGCTCGACCGGCCCTGCCGCATCTATGCGCCAGTCGGAACACATGAGACGCTGCTCGCCTATCTGGTAAGGCGCCTGCTTGAAAACGGCGCCAACTCCTCCTTCGTGCACCGAATCTCCGATCCTCACGTCTCGGTCGAGGCGCTGATTGCCGATCCGGCCGAGACCGTTGCGGCCATGCCCGTTGTCGGCGCCCCGCATGTGCAGATCGCAGCACCCAAGGCACTTTATGGCAACGCCCGTCCCAATTCGAGCGGCCTGGATCTGTCGAGCGAAGCCACCCTTTCGGACCTGGCGCAGACGCTCGCCTCCACGGCTGCGACGCCATGGCATGCGCTTCCGATCCTCGCCGACGGCTCCACGGACGGCGTGACGCGCGATGTCCTCAATCCTGCCGATCACCGCGACGTGGTCGGCACGGTGACCGAAGTGAAGGTCGAGGACGCAGCCCGCGTCGTTGCGATGGCCGCGGACTATGCGCCGCAATGGGCGGCCGTCCCGCCGGTCGAGCGCGCCGCCTGCCTCGAACGGGCGGCCGACATCATGCAGGCCCGCATCAAGGTGCTGATGGGCATCATCATGCGCGAGGCCGGCAAATCCGCCGCCAATGCAATTGGCGAAGTGCGCGAGGCTGTCGACTTCCTGCGCTACTACGCCGATCAGGCCCGCAAGACCCTCGGGCCGTCGCATCTGCCCCTCGGGCCGATCGTCTGCATCAGCCCCTGGAATTTCCCGCTGGCGATCTTCACCGGGCAGGTTGCCGCCGCCCTCGTCGCCGGCAATCCCGTGCTGGCGAAGCCTGCCGGCGTGACGCCGATCATTGCATCGGAGAGCGTGAAGATCCTTCATGAAGCAGGCGTGCCGGTCGGCGCGCTGCAATTCGTGCCCGGCAGCGGCCGCCTGGGCGCTGGCATGGTTGGGGCGCAGCAAACGGCGGGCGTCATGTTTACCGGCTCGACCGAGGTTGCGCGCATGATCCAGGCGCAGCTTGCCGAACGCCTGTCGGCGACCGGCAAGCCGATCCCGCTGATTGCCGAAACCGGCGGTCAGAACGGCATGATCGTCGATTCCTCCGCACTCGCCGAACAGGTGGTGGCCGACGTCGTGACATCGGCTTTCGACAGCGCCGGCCAGCGCTGCTCGGCGCTGCGCGTTCTCTGCCTGCAGGATGACGTGGCCGACAGGACGCTCGCCATGCTGAAGGGCGCCTTCCGTGAATTGACGATCGGCCGCACGGATCGGCTGAGTGTCGATGTCGGGCCTGTCATCAACGACGGCGCCAAGACGGAGATCGACCAGCATATCGAAGCGATGCGCGGTGCCGGCCGCAAGGTGGAGCAGCTGCCGCTGCCGCAAAGCGCTGCAAAAGGCACCTTCGTTCCGCCGACGATCATCGAGATCAAGTCGCTCTCGGACCTGACGAAGGAGGTCTTCGGGCCGGTCCTGCATGTCGTCCGCTTCAAGAGGAACGGCCTCGACCGCCTGATCGACGACATCAATGCGTCGGGCTACGGCCTCACATTCGGGCTTCACACACGGCTCGATGAAACGATCGCGCATGTGACGAGCCGCATCAAGGCCGGCAACCTCTATGTCAACCGCAACATCATCGGCGCGGTCGTCGGCGTGCAGCCCTTCGGCGGCCGGGGCCTGTCGGGAACCGGCCCGAAGGCCGGCGGCCCGCTCTACATCGGCCGGCTGGTGCAGCGCCCCCCCGTGCCGCCGCAGCAGGATTCCGTTCATACCGACCTTGCCCTTCGCGATTTCATCGTCTGGCTCGACAAGAAAGGCCTGACGGGTGAAGGCGAAGCGGCGCGCGGTTATGCGAGTCGCTCGGCGCTCGGACTAGAACGCGAGCTCACCGGCCCCGTCGGCGAGCGCAATCTCTATGCGCTCCATCCGCGCGGCCGCATCCTGCTCGTGCCACAGACCGAAGCCGGACTCCATCGCCAGATCGCGGCCGCCCTTTCCACAGGCAACCACGTCGTCATCGATGCGGGTTCGATATCGAAGTCGGTCCTGGCGGACCTGCCTCCCGCTGTCGCCGGCCGCCTTTCCTGGACGTCGAATTGGGCGAAGGACGGGCCTTTCTCCGGCGCGCTGGTCGAGGGCGATCGCGACAGGGTTCTTGCCGTCAACCGGAAGATCGCTGCGCTGCCGGGTCCACTTCTGCTCGTCCAGGCTGCGACGAGCGAGGAACTGGCGGGCGACCCGGAAGCCTATTGCCTCAACTGGCTGCTGGAAGAGGTGTCGACCTCCATCAACACAGCGGCTGCCGGCGGCAATGCGAGCCTGATGGCCATCGGCTGAGGCACGAGACGGACGCGCTGAAAACGCAGTCTCGTCGGTAAGCGTGATAAACCGGCGGTCTCCGTGAGCAGCATGAGCGCCCGGATTCCTCCTGGTAGCGCAGCCGTGTTCGGTCTGCGGTGCGGTGCAGCCCGGCGGGATCGAAACCTCTGGTCGGTTGGCGGTTATGCCGCCGTCTGCCATCCGTCGCGGATATGACGGTACCCTTCACGATAGACCGATTCCGGTGTTTCGAAAAAGTCGCGCCAGACCTTTGTCGCGGCGGCGAGCTCCTTGAGCGCCCGGCCAAAGGCTTCGATTGTCAGCCATCCGTCGTAGCCACTCGCGCGCAGTGCCTGGAACGTCTCCGCCCAGGGAATGTTGCCGCGTCCCGGTACGCCGCGATCGTTCTCCGAAATATGGACATGCACGATGCGGTCACTATTGCGCGTGAAAGCGTCGATGGGATCGGATTCTTCGATATTGCTGTGAAACGTGTCGTACATGGCGCGGATATTCGGATGCCCGACCGCGTCGATATGGGCCGCAAGGTCGTCCATCGTGTTGAACAGGTAACATTCGAAACGGTTGAGCGCCTCAAGTCCGATCGTGACACCGTGCTTTGCCGCGTGATCGCCGATCGCCAACTGCGATGAAATCGAGCGCTTTAGTTCCGCCGCGCTTGGCCCGCTTCCGGAAAATTTGCCGAGCGTCGAATGCAGCGGCCCACTCAGCACTGTCGCACCAAGCGCATCGCTGCAGTCGATTGCCCATTTCACGTAATCAATGCCGCGTCTGCGGGTTGCCGCGTCGGAAGCGATGAGGTTCATCTGGGGGTCGCCCATGGCGGAAACGGCGGTCCGTTCCAGGCCGATCCGGTCGAGCAAGGCCCCCAGCCGCCGGTAGTCGTCGGGTGTGCCCGAAAAGATCGGGATCTCGACGCCGTCAAAACCCGTGTCCTTGATATCGCGTAACAGTCCCTCGTGTTTCCGGCCGACAGCTGTCGTCCAGAGGAACATGCACATGCCGATCTTCATCTCTCCCCCCTTGGGACTTGGCCACTGCGTTGCGACTCCAGCGTTTGTCATTTCCCAAATCTGGTCATACCAAAATGGCGGCTCTGGTCAAGCCGCTTCACTCGCCATTGGGAGCAAGGATTGCGCGCATGAGCGGTGAAATACCGGGGCAAACAATCGAATACGCAGACTGTCTCGGCGTTTCGAGGTCGTCTTGCAGCTGCTCCGGAATTGAGTTAGACCTTTCAGACAATAAGAATTGGCCAAACCAGATTGCCGCAGGTAACGAGAGTGGTCCGCAAAAGGTGACGTTTCGATGCCTGGCGTCGAGCGTCGCCGCAACAGTCTAGGAGGAACCTCATGCATCTTTCGACACACAACTGGATGCGGGCTGAACCGCTTGCCGTCACGCTGAAGCGCATCAAGAAATATGGCTACGAGAGCATCGAGATATCCGGCGAGCCGGCACAGTACGACGTGAAGGAGACGCGTGCGCTGCTGAAGGAGCATGGCATCCGCTGCTGGGGCGCTGTTACGCTGACGCTCGGGGAGCGAAATCTCGCCGCCAAGGATGAAGGCCAGCGGGCCAGGTCGGTGGACTATGTCAATAGCGTTATCACCATGGTCAGCGAACTCGAGGGCGAGATCCTTACGCTCGTACCGGCGACGGTCGGCAAGGTGGTGCCGGATGGGACCGAGGAGGAAGAGTGGAGATGGGTGGTGGACGCCACCAGGGAGTGTTTTGCCCACGCTCAGAAGAGGGGCGTGCGCATTGCCGTCGAGCCGCTCAACCGTTTTGAGACCTATTTCTTCAACCGTGCCGCCCAGGCGTTGGCGCTCGCCGATGCTGTCAGCCCCGAATGCGGGGTGTGCCTGGATGCCTTCCACCTGAACATCGAGGAGGAAGACATATATGAGGCGATCCGGCTCGCCGGAAAGCGCCTGTTCGATTTCCACATCGCCGATAACAATCGTTTCGCCGCCGGTCTCGGCCACCTCGACTGGCCGAAGATCATCGGTACGCTGAAGGAGATCGGTTACGGCGGCGCCGTCACCAACGAATTCGTGGCTCCGGTCGACCGTACGCCAGCCACCAAATATCCGGACATGGTCGAGCGCAACCCTGTCGATATTCCTCCGGAGCAACTGAAATTTATCCAGGACCACGGTTCGAGCCTTCTCACCGAAAAATTCTACGACGACCAGATGCGGATCACCGCTGAGACGATCCTGCCGCTGATCAAGCAATGAACGGAAAGACATATGCCGGCGGCCCGCGGATGGCCGTGGGGAGCGGGGATCAGACATGCGTATCAAGACCGTAGAGGCCTGGTGGGTTAAGATTCCCATCGAGGCGAGCCGTCAGCACCGCAGCGACTTCGGCCGATTGACGACCTTCGACGCTGCGATCCTACGTATCGAAACGAACGACGGCATCGTCGGCTGGGGAGAGGGCAAGAATGCCGCGGGCAGCGCGGGCAACTATGGCACGCTGGTACATATGATCAATCACGAGGTAGGGCCGAAGCTTATCGGCCGCGATCCTGCCGACATCTCCAGCATATGGGAGATGCTCTACAACGGCGTGCGCCACGAGACCGCGGCGAGTTCGGGTCACGCCATGCCGGAGATCGCGCGACGTGGTCTTTCCGTCGCTGCGATCAGCGCGGTCGATATCGCACTCTGGGACATTCTCGGCAAGTCGCTCGGCGTCCCGGTCTGGAAGCTGCTGGGTGGCCGCAAGGCGGACCGGTTGCCCGCCTACGCCTCGGGCGGCTGGGAGAGCACGGAGCGGATCGGCGATCAACTCCGGTCCTATATCGCGGTCGGCGGCTTCAAGTCAGTCAAGATGCGCGTCGGCGCGATGGATGGTGCGGCGCATGTCTCTGCATCGCGGGTGCGGGCGGCTCGCAAAGCTGTCGGC
The DNA here is from genome assembly GCF_900094625.1 of Rhizobium aethiopicum. Taxonomy (GTDB): domain Bacteria; phylum Pseudomonadota; class Alphaproteobacteria; order Rhizobiales; family Rhizobiaceae; genus Rhizobium; species Rhizobium aethiopicum. The sequence goes on from NZ_FMAJ01000024.1 coordinate 21,172, forward strand.
CCCAGCGTCGACCTGATGGTCGATGCGCACGGCACCTATACTGTTGCCGAAGCGAAGCGCTTCATCCAGATGATTGCCGATTGCGACCTCGCCTGGTTCGAGGAGCCGGTGATAGCCGATGACAAGCCTGGCATGGCGGAAGTGCGCGCGGCTGGGAACGTGCCGATCGCTGCCGGCGAGAGCGAGGCGACGCGTTTTGCCTTCCGAGATCTTGCGATGCTTCGGGCCGCCGACATATTCCAGCCGGATCCGGCCTTCTGCGGCGGCATTACGGAGGCAATGCGTATCAGCTCACTCGCCAGCGCCTTCAACCTGCGTTTCGCACCGCATCTTTGGGCCGGTGCGCCCTGCTTCTTCTCCGGCCTGCACCTCTGCGCGGCTTCCCCGGCAAGCTTCGTCATCGAATATTCCCTCGGCGCAAATCCGATGATCCATGATCTTGTCGAGGACGCTGTGTCGGTCAAGGACGGTATGATAGAGATCCCGGACAAGCCTGGCCTGGGCTTCACGATCAATCAGCGGGTCCTGGAGACTCACGCGCAAAGACAGTGACGATGAAAGAAAATTCCCTGCTCTCGGATCTCGCGGCACACCTTTTCTCAAACTCGAGCGGCAACGGCCGCACGCCATCGGAGCGCGAGCTTGCGGAGCATTTCACCGTCAGCCGGGGCCAGATTCGCGAGGCACTGGCGATCCTGGAGGCAATGCGCATCGTCGAGCGTCGAGCCAAGTCGGGCATCTATCTGACGACGACGGAGGCGAGCGTGGAGGCAATGGCGCTTTTTGCCCGCGCCGGCGTTCCGCTTGATCCCATCCTGATCTACGAGACCGTGGAGCTTCGCAAGATCCATGAGATCAAGGCCGCGGAACTCGCCTGCGATCGTGCGACGGAGGAGAATTACCAGCGCTTGCGCGATATCCTCGCCGCGTCCGAGGCGAAGCTAGCCGCGGGCGAGGGGCTGGCGCGCGAGGACCGGGATTTCCATCTGGAGATCGTGCGAGCCACCAAGAATAGCGTCTTCTATCGGGTTTGCAGCGTCTATTACGTCATGGGCGAGCACCGCCTGCCGATCTATTTTGCCGATGCCGCCCGCAGCCGGCGCTCGCATGAGGAGCATATCCGCATCTACGAGGCACTGCTTGCCCGAGACGGCAATCTCGCCCAGGCGCTGATGAGCGCGCATCTTCAAGGTGCGGAAAGCTATTGGAAGGGTCTCCTTGGCGGTCCAGCGAAGGCAGCCGGATAGGCGTAACCGGCGGGGGAGGGCCGATGAGCTTCATCTTTTCCACGCATCCATTGCACCCCGCGGCCACGGCCATGCTTGAGGCTGCGGGTGATCTGCGCGTGGCTTCCGCACCCGATCCCGAAACCTTGTTGCGAGAAGGCCGCGGCGCGGGCATTGTCATCGTGCGCGCGCCGATCCCGCCGGCCTTCTTCGAGGATGCGCCGGCGCTTCGCGCGGCGATCCGCCACGGCGCCGGCCTCGATATGGTGCCGATGGAGGCGGCGACCCGAGCCGGCGTGCTTGTGGCTAACGTGCCGGCTGTCAATGCGTCGACCGTCGCCGAACACGTCTTTCTGGTGACACTGGCGTTGCTCAGGCGCTTCCGCCAGATGGACCGGGACCTGCGTCAAAACGGCTGGGCAGCAGGCCGCGCGCAGTCGGATGCCGCCGTCGACCTCGGCGGCCGCACTATGGGCATCGTCGGTATGGGCAATGTCGGCAAAGCGGTCTTCAGGATCGCGAAGTTCGGGTTCGGGCTGGAGGTGGTCGCCACGAGCCGGTCGCCGGAAAGCATGCCGGAGGGCGTGCGTTTCCTGGCAATCGATGAACTTGTCGCAAGTGCCGACATCCTCGTGCTCTGCTGCCCACTGACGCCCGAGACAACTGGCTTGCTCAATGCCAGGCGCATCGGCCGCATGAAGCCCGGCGCCATTCTGGTCAACGTCTCGCGCGGACCGGTGGTCGATGACGCCGCGCTGATCGAGGCGCTGCGGGACGGCCGCATCGGCGGGGCGGCGCTCGATGTCTTTGCAACGCAACCGCTGCCGCTCGATCACCCCTATTTCGGCTTTGCCAACGTCATCGTCACCCCGCATCTGGCTGGTCTGACGGAAGAGAGCATGATGCGCATGGGAACAGGCGCGGCCGCCGAAGCGCTGCGGGTCATCAAGGGCGACTTGCCGGTCAATTTACGCAATCCCGAAGTGATAGACCACTACCGTCGGCGCTTTCCGGCATAACGCGGCATGCGAGCGGGAAGGCCGGCTGTCCTGCCCTGGCCAGAGCCATAGGCATGTTTTGCACCGATCAGGTCAGCCCGCATGCCGCAGGCTTACGCCGCTTCTGGCGTCAAACAGCACGACCTTTTCCGGATTCCACGAAAAACGAACCGTATCCTCGATCCGAAGCGCCGTCTGCGTCGGCACGGTCGCGTGGATGAACCTCTCGCCGGTGCGTAGCGTCACGATCTTTTCGACACCATGGTTTTCCACGTCGTGCACCCGTGCTTCCCCCGGCGCACCGCTGTCGAGAAAGATGTCCTCTGGGCGGATGCCGAAGGTGAGCGGGCGACCGTCCGTCGCGATCCCGTGGCTGCTGCCGAGCGGCAGCCGGTAACCCTCGCTGGCCACTGCCTCGCCGCCTGCAAGCGTGCCGGTGATCAGGTTCATCGGCGGTGAACCGACGGCGCGCGCGACGAAGGTGTTGACCGGGTTCCGGTAGATCTCCTGCGGTGTCCCTGTCTGCACCAGTTGACCGTTATTCAGAACGCCGATCTTGTCGCCCATCGACATCGCCTCTATCTGGTCGTGGGTGACGAAGAGGAAGGTCGCGCCGAGGTTCATCTGCAGGTTCTTCAACTCCGTGCGGAGTGCTTCGCGAAGCTTTGCGTCGAGCGCCGAAAGTGGTTCGTCCATCAGGAAGACCCGTGGCTTGCGCACGATGGCCCGGCCGATCGAGACGCGCTGCATCTCGCCTCCCGACAGCCGGTCCGTCTTGCGGTCGAGCAGATGCTCGATGCGCAGGGTCTTCGCAACCCGTGCGACGCGCTCCTTGATTTCCTGGGGTTCAATGCGGCGGATACGGGATTTTAATGGAAATTCCAGGTTCTCTCGCACCGTATAGCGCGGGTAAAGCGAGTACTGCTGAAGCACCAGGGCCACGTCTCGCTCGGCCGCGCCCCAGTCGGCGACGTCGTGGCCGTCGATTAAGATCTGGCCTGCTGTCGGCTTTTCGAGACCGGCGATCAGGCGCAGCGTCGTCGTCTTGCCGGCGCCGGTCTCCCCAAGCAGCACGAAGAACTCGCCGTCAGCGATGCCGATGGTAAGGTTTTTCAGTGCCGTGTGGTTGCCGAAAGTCTTGGTGATGCCCTTGAGTTCGATATGCGCCATCAGAGTCTGATCCCAAGCGATGAGCCGGTTGCCGTGTTGAAGAAATGTGCCTGGGCGGGGTCGATGCGTGCCCAGACGGCTTGGCCCGGACCGGGTACGAAACCACTTTTGGTGCGGGCCCTGATCATCTGCTGGCCGACCTTCAGGTCCACAATATCGTGCGAGCCGAGCGGCTCGATAATATGCGCCTCGACCGGCACGAAGCCCTCACGCGCCTCCCGTGAAACGACCACGCCCTCCGGCCGAACCCCGAGTGTCAGCTGGCCGTTCTCCGCCCGCGCGTCAGAGAGGCGGTCGGCCAGTACGGCAGGGAATTCAAAACCCGTTACCCCGTCGCTGACCTGCACGCTCGTGCGGCCGCTCGCTTGGCTGACGGTCGCCGTCGCCATGTTCATGACCGGGCTTCCGACAAACTGCGCGACGAACATGTTGGCAGGTTGCCCGTAAACCTCTTCCGGCGTGCCGACCTGCTGGAGGATGCCCTCGTGCATGATGACGATGCGGTCCGCGAGCGACATGGCCTCCACCTGGTCATGCGTCACGTAGATGGTGGTTGAACCCTGCTTGATATGCAGACGCTTGATTTCTGCCCGCATCTCCTCTCGCAGCTTCGCGTCCAGCGCACCGATCGGCTCGTCCATCAGCATGGCCTTTGGGCGTCGCACCAGCGCGCGGCCGATTGCGACTCGCTGCATGTCGCCCCCCGACAGGGCTGAAGGCTTGCGGGCCAGCAGATCGGTGATGCGCAGCACGGCGGCGATCTCTCGTACCGCCTTATCGACATCTGCGCGGCTCATGCGGGTGGCGCGGAGCGGGAAGGCGATGTTTTCGTAGACCGTCATGTGCGGATAGAGCGAGAAGGATTGGAACACCATGGCGATGTCCCGGCCGGATGCCTTGATATGCTGCACCGGCTGCCCGTCGATCAGGATGTCGCCTTCGTCGATCGTCTCCAGGCCCGCGACGGCGCGCAACGTCGTCGTTTTGCCGCAGCCCGATTGTCCGAGCAGCACGATGAACTCGTTGTCGGCGATGGCGAGATTAAGGTCTTTGATGACTTGGACGGCACCGAAATATTTCTGGATGCCGCGTAGTTCAATCTGCGTCATGATTGGCTGCCTTCGTCTGTTGCGCATCCCGGGGGATTTTGGTCGTCACCATGAAGGCGATCAGTCCGACAAGCGTCATCGTCATGCCGTAACGGTGCAGGAACAGGTTCCAGGGCTGGCAGAGCGCGATGATGCCCAAGATCATCAGATACTGCGAACCGGGTTCCAGATATTTTTGGTTGAAGGCGCGCAAGGTCATTTGCGGATCGCTCCGAAGCTCATGCCGCGCAGGAGATGGTTCCTGAGCAGGAAGGTGAAGATGGCGACCGGCAGCAGGAACAGGAACGTACCGGCCGCAATGACCGTCCAATCCGGCAGGCCAGAGCCGACCTGGCTCGGAATGAAGGGTGGGGCGGTTTGCGCGCGCCGGTTCGTCATGATCAACGCAAACGCATATTCGTTCCAGGCCGTGATGAAGCAGAAGACGGCGGTCGCAGCGATGCCGGTCGCCGCTTCCGGAATGACGATTTTGAAAAAGGCCTCCATCCGCGTGTAGCCGTCAACGAGCGCCGCCTCCTCGTATTCCTTCGGAATCTCGTCGATGAAACCCTTCATCAGCCAAACTGAGAAGGAAAGATTGAAGGCAGTGTAGAGAATGATGAGACCCCAATGCGTGTCGTTGAGGCCGACGACGCGGTACATGAGGAACATCGGAATCGCCACAACCACGGGCGGAAGCATGCGCGTCGACAGGATGAAGAAGAGAAGGTCTGCCTCCCCCTTCACTCGGAAGCGCGAGAAACCGTAGGCTGTGAAAGTTCCCATGCCGACCGCCAGCACCGTGGACGTGATGGCGACGATCAGCGAGTTCATGAAGCGGTTCGGATAGCCGGATGGCTGCACCTCGCCGCGGCCGGAGCGAACGATCTTCTCGCCGCCGTCGAACACCATCCGCTCCCACCAGGGAGCGGCGGCATATTCTTCGGGCGTCGGCGCCCCGCGCAGCTGCGAGCGCTTGGTGAAGAGCTTCACGAAGGGCGAGAGTTCCGGCTCGAAGAGCACCGTCGGCGGGATGGTGGTGGCAAGGTTGCGAGGCTTGAAGGCCGTCGAGGTAATCCAGTAGATCGGCGCCAGGAAGATCAGCGTAATGATCAGCACTGCGGCGATGGCGACCCGGTTCAGCGCGCGTTCGGAGCGGGTTTGGACGGCCGCCATCTCAGCGCTCCTTCACTTTGTTGAGGTACTTTACGTAGATGTTGGTGATGGCGAGGATCATGATGAGCACGATGTAGGCTAGTGCGCAGGAGCGCCCCGTTTGCCATTCCTGGAAGGCCATCTTGTAGAGCCGGATGGAGATCACCTCGGTCGTCGGTTGGCTGGTCAGGATGTAGGCAAGGTCGAAGGTCTTGAAGGCTTCCATCGTGCGGAAGATGATTGCGATCATCAGGATCGGCGCCACCAGCGGCAGCGTGATGCGGAAGAATGTATAGAATGGTCCTGCCCGATCGATCGCCGCGGCCTCGTAGAGATGCTTTGGCACGGCAGAAAGGCCGGCAAGCGACAGCAGCATCACGAAGGGCGACCACATCCAGATATCAGTGATCGCGACCGCATAGAGCGCTACATCCGGATTCGACAGCCACTCGTAGGAGCCGAGGCCGAGTGTGTAGTTGATGATGCCGAAGGAGGGATCGTAGAGCAGCTTCCAGAAGAGGCCGACCACCGCCATCGAGAGCATCATCGGCAGCAGCAGCAGCGTCGTGAGAAGACCCTTCAGCGGAATATCGCGGTTGAGCAGCATCGCCGTGCCGAAGCCAACGATCACCTGCCCCGTAACAGAAACAATCACATACTTCGCGGTGATCGCGAAATTCGACCAGATGAACGGATCGTTCAGCAGCTCGCGGTAGTTCTGTAGGCCGACGAACCTGGCCGGCGCGTTCGACGAGGCGCGAAAGTCGGTGAAGGAATAGCCGAGCGAATAGATCAGCGGAAAGATGTTGAAGACGATCAGGAACAGGATCGTCGGAATAATGAACAGATTGCGGATGCGGATGTCGCTCATGCCGCGCGATGCGGCACGCGATGTCGTGTCCAGCGATGTCATGACTGCGGTGGCCAATCCTCTCCTCCTCCGAGAGTTCGGCGCCGGATGCCCGGAAGGCATCACGATGCGCGAAGTGAATGCCGGGCGCCGCGCCCTCTCGAACCGCGCCTGTCGGCGCGAGATGCAGAATGAAATGGGAGGGGCGGCAGGGCCCCTCCGCTGATCGCGTTTGCTATTTGTTGCGTCCGTATTTCTTGAACGTCGCGTTCCAGTCGGCTGCCAGAGCGTCGAGCGCTTCCTTCGCCGTGCCCTGCCCGGCGGTGACGAAGGGATAAATGCGCTGGTTCATCTGGATCAGCAGTTCGGCATATTCCGGAGTTGCCCAGAAGTCCTTCACCTTGAACATGGTCTCGTAGAAGGCTTTGTTGTAGGGCGTGGCGTTCTGGAATTCCGGAGATTCAAGCACTTTGGCGCTTGCCGTGTAGCCGCCGAGTTCGGCCCAGCGCTTCTGGGTCTCGTCCTTGATGAACCATTCGAGGAATTTCATCGCCTCTTCCTGGTTCTTTGAATAGGAGATGATCGATATGCCCTGCCCACCGAGCGCTGCGAACTGCTCGCCGTTCGGGCCTGCTGGATTGGCAAAGAAGCCGGTAACTTTGGCGTTGGGGTTCGACGCCTCGTTCACCAGAGCCGGGAAGAAGGCGAAATAGTTCATGCTCATCGCCGCCAGGTTCTCGGTGATCGCCTGGTTGTTCTCGACGAAGAAGGACTTGGCCCAGCCCGGAGGCGTAAAGCCGTAGAGCTCGCGATACAATTCGAGCGCTTTGACGTTCTTCTCAGAGTTGATGATGCCGTCAACCTTGTAGTTCTGGTAGTCGCCGAGTTCGCCTCCAAACGAAAAGATTGCGTTCTCGACACCCATGACGAGACCGTCATAAGAATTGTCGGTATAAATGGCGATGCCGTAGCGCTTCTGGTCTGGACGGTGGAAGAACTCGGCGATGTCGCGCATCTCCGCCCACGTCTTCGGCGGGGCGAGGTCGTAGGCGTATTTGGCCTTGAACGCCTCCATCTCCTTGGGGTCCTCGAACCAGTCCTTGCGGTAGGACCAGCCGACGGCATCACCTTCGGCCGGAATTGACCAGTACTTCTTCGAGTTTGCCGGATATTCGGCGTAGTATTTCACCGTTGCCGGAGCCATCACCTGGGTCAGATTATGCTTGGTGAAAAAGTCGGTCAGATCGACGTAATGTCCTGCTTCCGACGCCGCCCCGATCCACTGGCTGTCGCCGACGACCAGGTCATAGGCTGAACCTTTTGCGTTGAATTCGGTGAAGGCCTTGGTCTGGAAGTCGGCCCATGGTGTGGTCTCGACAGTGACCTTGACGCCGGTTTCAGCCTCGTATTCGTTTGCGAGCTCCTGAAGATAATTTGCCGGGTCCCACTCGGCCCAGAAAATCGTCAGTTCCTGGGCCTGTGCGGAAGTTCCGCAGGCCCATATCAATCCGACACCGGCAACGAGACCGGTCATAGTTTTGCGCATAACGTTTCCTCCCATTTATGCACCTTCCCGCGTCGTCGCGGGCCTCCCGATCCGGCTTCTTGATCCTTCTGGGTGGATTTCGTGCTGGAGTCCTCCCCGACCCCTGCGCGTTTCAGATCTCAAGCCTGAATATTATTCTCTGATCTGGTAGTACCAAACTCCATTACCGTCAAGAGCGACCCTCGGAGAGCTTCATCTTCGGCTCTTCTTCCAGACTTCTGGATATATTCCCGCAATTGCGACTTACCTGATACTGTTTTGTCGGGCTGCCTCAAATTCCTTGTCGCCAATCCCAGCCATCATGCGGAACATGTTACTTCATCTGGTCCAACCAGTTGGCGGGCTGCGATGTCACGCTCTACCCTCCGCCTGCCGTAGCGCGCTGTCGACGAGCGCCTTGGCGGCCCACTCGGCAACAGATTGCGCGCCTTCCGAGGTCAGGCCCCAGATATCCTTCAACACGATCAGCACCTCAACGCCGAAGACCAGCGAAAGCGCCTGAGCAAGGCGTTCCCGGGCTTCGGGCGGTACGGTGCCCTGTAGGGGCGCCGTAACGCACCTCAGCAGGTCGACCCGGTGGCCGCGCGTGAACAGCGGCTCGTTGCCGAGCGTTCCCGCCTGGCGCTGCGCCCACTGGTCGAGCGATAGTTTCAGCGCCGCCTTGAAGGTGGCCTCGAACTCGTCGATGCGCGGCATCGCGGTCGCCAAAAGGTCGGCAACGCGAGTACGTGCATCCGGACTGTCGGACGACCAGCCGAGTATCGGTCCCAGAGCCTCATCCACCACGGCATGCACGAGCGCGGCCTGGCTGGGAAAGTAGCGGTAGGCCGTCGCCCGCGACACTTCGGCGGCCTCGGCCACTTCGCTGACCGAGGGAGTAATGCCGGACTGCATGAGCCTCGTTGCCGTTTCGAGCATCAGTTTTCGCGTGCGGGCTCGCGGTCCTCGCTCGGTCCTCGCTGTTTCGTTCTGTTGACGTGAGACATCCATATCTTTATGATACGCGCGTCTCACAAATTTGCAAGGCCCATCGCTTGCTCCGAACGTGGGATATGCTGGGAGGAAACCCGCCCGTTTGCGGAGGGGAAATGAAGCAGATCTACGTGGTCGGCACGGCTGACACGAAGGGCGAAGAGCTTGATTATCTCGCCGCTTGCATCGAGGCGGCGGGCGGGGCGGTTACGCGCGTCGACGTCGGCATCCGTGAGCCTCGGACCGCCGTCGATGTGGCGGCTGACAAGGTTGCCGCTTGCCATCCCGAGGGTGCTGGAGCCGTCCTTTCCTGCGACGACCGCGGAAGGGCGGTCGAAGCGATGGGCATTGCCTTCGCGCGCTTCCTCGTGGCGCGCCAGGACATCGCCGGCATCATCGGTATCGGCGGAGGCGGGGGCACCTCGATCATCACTGCGGGCATGCGCCAACTGCGGCTCGGCCTGCCGAAGATCATGGTTTCGACGCTCGCCTCCGGCAATGTTGCTCCCTATGTCGATGTGTCCGACATCATAATGATGCCCTCGGTCACGGACATGGCGGGCCTGAACCGGCTGAGCCGGGTCATCCTCCACAACGCCGCCCAGGCGATCACGTCCATGTCTCACCGGCCTGCCGAGGTGACAGCATCGAAACCGGCACTCGGGCTTACCATGTTCGGCGTGACTACACCTGCCGTATCGGCCATGGTCGAGCGCCTGCGGGTGGACCATGACTGCCTGGTCTTCCACGCCACCGGCACGGGTGGGCGGGCGATGGAGAAGCTTGCCGACAGCGGCCTGATCTCAGGCGTGCTCGACATCACGACCACCGAGGTCTGCGACCTGCTTTTCGGAGGTGTCTTCCCGGCCACCCCGGACCGTTTCGACGCGATTGCCCGCACGGGCCTGCCCTATGTCGGCTCGGTCGGTGCGCTCGACATGGTGAACTTCTGGGCTCCGGATACCGTCCCCGAACGCTATGCCGGCCGGCTATTTTACCGCCATAATCCGAACGTCACCTTGATGCGCACGACGGCGGCCGAATGTGCGCAGATTGGCCGCTGGATCGGCGACAAGCTCAACCTCTGCCACGGCCCAGTATGCTTCCTCATTCCCGAGAAGGGTGTCTCGGCCCTCGATATCGAAGGCGGTGCGTTCTTCGATCCGCACGCCGACGCCGCGCTCTTTGCCGCGCTCGAGGCGACGGTGAAGCCGACGGCGTCGCGACGTATTGTTCGACTGCCGCTCCATATCAACGATCCGGATTTCGCAGAAGCCGCCGTCGCGGCCTATCGTGACATCGCCAACCCCTGAGAGACAAGATCGATGCCAGCCATACCGCGCAAGACCATCCTCGAAAAATTTCACGGCATGATAGCAGCCGGCCTGCCGATCGTCGGCGGCGGTGCCGGCACCGGCATCTCCGCCAAGGCCGAGGAGGCAGGCGGCATCGACCTTATCATTATCTACAATTCCGGGCGATACCGCATGGCGGGACGCGGTTCGGCGGCCGGACTGCTGGCCTACGGCAACGCCAACGAGATCGTGAAGGACATGGCACTCGAAGTGTTGCCGGTCGTCAAAAAGACGCCGGTGCTCGCCGGCGTGAATGGCACGGACCCTTTCGTGCTGATGCCGCGCTTCCTTGCCGAGCTGAAGGGCATGGGCTTTTCAGGTGTCCAGAACTTCCCCACGATCGGCCTTTTCGACGGCCGGATGCGGCAGAGTTTCGAGGAAACAGGCATGAGCTACAATCTGGAGGTGGAGATGATCGCGACTGCCCACGGGCTCGACCTTCTGACGACGCCCTATGTTTTCAACGAGAGCGAGGCTATCGCAATGACAGGCGCCGGCGCCGACATCGTCGTGGCGCATATGGGGGTGACGACCGGCGGCACGATCGGCGCCACATCCGGCAAGTCGCTCGATGACTGCGTCGACGAAATCAACGCGATCGCCAAGGCGGCGCGCTCCGTGCGCGACGACGTCATCGTCCTCTGCCACGGCGGTCCGATCTCCATGCCGGAGGATGCGCGCTACGTCCTCGAGCGTTGTGCTGGCTGCCACGGCTTTTATGGTGCAAGCTCGATGGAGCGCCTGCCGGCAGAGGCTGCAATCCGCAAGCAGACGGAAGATTTCAAGGCGCTCGCCATAAGCGCGGTCGTCTGAGGACGGGCATGGAGGAGGCCATTTTATGATAAAGGACAAGTACTTCATCTATCCGAGGGATGTGAGCGCCTTCGGTTTCGACTGGGGCAAGCTGTCGCTGACCGTGGCGCCCGAGGTCAACGGCGCCAGCCGCTTTTCCGGCGGGGTCGTCGAACTGCCAAGTGGTCAGGGCCATTCCCGCCACAATCATCCGGGGGCAGAGGAAATCATCTTCGTGATTTCCGGTGAGGGCGAACAGATGGTTGAGGACGAGAACGGCAATCCGATGACCCGGAAGGTAGCGAGCGGCTGCACGATCTATATTCCTGAAAGTCGCTTTCATTCGACGAAGAACACGGGCGGCGGGCCTATGCTCCTCTTCGTGGTCTACTCACCGGCGGGGCCGGAGCTTGCGCTTCGCGATTTGCCGGACTTCCGCCTGCTGCCGCAGGGCCTCTGAGGCGGGGCATCCATTTTTGGGAGGAAAGACGATGAACGACAATGCAGGGCAGACAAGGCAGGCCGCGGTGGCGCCGTTCGATACCGCCAAGCTCGACCGTCTCATGGAGCAAGCCGGTATCGACGTCATCGTCGCCACCTCCAAACACAACACCCAATATCTGATGGGCGGCTACAAGTTCATCTTCTTCGCCGCCATGGATGCGATCGGGCATAGCCGGTACCTGCCGATCGTGATTTATGAGAAAGGCGCGCCTGATCACTCCGCCTATGTCGGGAACCGCATGGAGGGCGCAGAGCACCAGAACAATCCGTTCTGGACGCCTGCCGTGCATACAGCGACCTGGGGCACCCAGGATGCGGCCGGACTCGCCGTCGAGCACCTGAAGAAAATCGGCAAGACAGGCGGGCGGATAGGCATCGAGCCGGCCTTTCTGCCATCAGACGCCCGCGATCTCCTTGTCTCTAGGCTGGGTGGCGCTCGGTTTGTTGATGCCACACATGTGTTGGAGCGGCTGAGGGCCGTTAAGACGCAGGATGAACTGGTAAAGCTGAAACGCGCCTCCGAACTGATCACAGACTCGATGCTGGCGACGATCGCTGCGGCCCGCGCCGGCTCGACGAAACTGGAGATCATCGAGCAGCTGCGCCGGGAGGAAACGAACCGGGGGCTGCACTTCGAATATTGCCTGCTCACGCTCGGCGCCAGCCACAATCGGGCGGGCTCGCCGCAGGCGTGGGTCGAGGACGAGATCCTGTCGATCGATTCCGGCGGCAATTATCACGGATATATCGGCGACCTCTGCCGCATGGGTGTGCTCGGCGAGCCGGATGCGGAGCTGGAGGATCTTCTGGCCGAAGTCGAATGCATCCAGCAAGCGGCCTTCGCCAAGGTCAGGGCGGGGGCTGTGGGCAGTGAAATGATCCTGGCGGCGGAAGCCGAGCTCAAGGCCTCGCCGTCGGCGGCCTTCACCGACTTCTTCTGCCATGGCATGGGCCTCATCAGCCACGAAGCGCCCTTCCTCATGACGAACCACCCGGTCGCCTATGAGGGAGTTGATGCCGACAAGCCGCTGGAAGTCGGCAATGTGATCTCGGTCGAGACGACGATGCTTCACCCGAAGCGCGGTTTCATCAAGCTGGAGGATACGCTCGCCATCACTGATGGCGGCTATGAAATGTTCGGCGACCGTGGCCGCGGCTGGAACCGCGGCGGAGTGTGATTGCAAGGCCAGAGGTACTGAAAGGCCCGGCAGGTGTCACTGCCGGAGCGTTTCGCGTCTTGGCGCCGTCGTCTCAGGTGTGGCGGATCTCCGTTCCCAGCACCTTCAGGCATTCGCGCATGAAGGCGGCGAGCGCCGTCCAACCCTTGGCCGAGACCATCGTCCCATCGACATAGGCTTCAGTGGGCGAGAGGTCGATGTAGGTTCCGCCCGCCAGAGTGACCTCGGGTTCGCAGGCTCCAAGCGCACCCACCTTCTTGCCGCGAACGACACCGTCGACTGCTATCAGGATCTGGACCCCGTGGCAGATGGTGAAAATAGGCTTCCTGTACTCATGGAAGTGACGCACCATCGCCTGCACCCGCTTGTCAGTGCGGATATATTCAGGCCCGCGCCCGCCCGCGCAGTAGACGGCATGATACTGGTCGAGCTGGTCCTCTGCTTCGGAAAACGTCTTGTTGATGGTGACGTTGTGCCCGAGTTTTTCGGTGTAGGTCTGATCCCCTTCGAAATCGTGCAGCGACGTTCTGAGAATGTCGCCGGCCTTCTTGTCCGGGCACACGACGTGCACCGTGTGACCGACCGCCTCCATCGCCTGCTGGAAGACGAAGATTTCGTACTCCTCGGTGAAATCGCCGGTGAGCATCAGGATTTTCTTGCCTGCCATGGGTTCTCCTCCTCGTTGTCAGATCGACAGGCACGTCCTTGCCTGCCGGGTGGATCAAATGTCGTCGAACGCCGGCAATAGCCGGTCGCGCGAATGTTCGATGTGGATGCGCATTGCATCCGCAGCCGCGTCGGGGTCGCGCGCCGCAAAGGCGTCGAGCAGCGTCTGATGCTCGCCGAGTGCCTCCTCGGTGACACGGCGATGAAACATCAGGCGGAAGATGTGGAAATGCGTGTGCTGGAATGCCAGCATCCCTCGGATCAACTCGTTGCCGGCAAATTCCATGATGCGGTCGTGGAAAATAGCGTCATTGCGGGCGAAGGCCGAATAGTTCGCCCGCTCGTCCCTGTTGTCGCTGCGTGTCATCACGCCCGCGGCCTCCGTCAGGATGGCCAGCTTCTCATCGTCCATCGCCCGGGCCGCCTTCGCAGCGCCGGCGGGTTCCAGCAACAGACGAAGTTCATAGAGCTCGTCGAAGCGGTGGCGCGTGATCTGGGGCGCTGCGCGATAGCCGACGAGATGCTGCTTGACGACGAGGCCTTCGCCTTCAAGCCGGCCGAGGGCTTCGCGGATCGGGGTGTGGGAGACGTTGAACTCCCTGACCAGGTTGTCGACCGTGATGCGCGCGCCCGGCGCGATTTTCAACGACATGAGCTGGTTGAAGATTGCCTCGTAGACGTCAACGGCCAGGCTGTTGGCGCGCGGTATCTGTGTCGTTCCCGTTGAAGGTTCTCTGAGTTTCGTCGAAATCATCTGCTGCCTTGCCTCTTGACAGGTTCGATCGCTAGCACGATGCTGCCTCCAAGACAATCCTATATCCTATACGATTTTATATAGGGAGGAAAATTCATGCGAGTTTCCGAAGCTTCAGCGCTTGCGCTTGCCACCCGCCTGCTGGAAGAGCATGGCGCACCGCGTGACCATGCGGCGCTGCAGGCTCGCGTCCTGGTAACGGCCGAAATGAAGGGACATGCTTCGCACGGCCTGTGCCGGCTCCCGCGCCTGATCGAGAGGATCGCCCGCGGTGTCGTCGACCCCCAAACTAAGGGAACGCAGCGCTGGCGGGCGGATGCGGTGTTAGAGGTCGAGGGTTCGGCGGGATTTGGCCCCGTCGTCGCCATGGCCGCGATCGAGCGGCTGGCGCCCCATATTCCCGATCTCGGCATCGGCATGGTCGCCGTACGCAATGCGAACCACCTCGGCATGCTCGCGCACTACGTTGAAGCCATCGCTGCGATGGGGTTGGTCAGCATCGCGCTCTCGTCGAGCGAGGCGCTGGTCCACCCCTTCGGTGGTACACGGGCCATGCTTGGCACCAACCCCATCGCCATTGGCGTGCCGACCGCCGAGGACCCTCTCGTACTCGACCTAGCCACCAGCATCGTGCCGATGGGCAGGATTCATCATCACGCGGCGACCGGCAGGCCTATTCCTGAGGGATGGGCGCGCGATGCCGCCGGCAAGCAGACAACCGATCCGAGACGCGCCAAGGCCGGCGCGATTGCGCCGTTCGGCGATGCGAAGGGCTATGGCCTCGGCATTGCCATCGAGCTGCTGGTGGCGGCTCTTGCAGGCTCGGCGCTCGCACCGGAAGTGCACGGCACGCTCGACAGCCAGTCGCCATGCAACAAGGGCGACGTCTTCATCTTGATCGAGCCTAGCCTGGCGCCGGGGCTTCCGGCGCGGCTGTCAGCCTATCTCGGTGCCGTGCGCTCATCACCATCCGAGGTGGCCGGCAAACCGGTTCTCGTCCCCGGCGATCGAGCCCGCAAGCGGCGTGCGGCCGCCAGCCGCAACGGTTTTGAGATCGACCAGCGCCTCTGGGAAGACCTCAATGCGCTTTCCCCCTCCCGTATTCTGGCCTTTGAGGGACAAAGATCATGAGCCTGTTTGCCGCCTTGAGGCTGCCGCGGGAGATCCTGTTTGGCATCGGCCAGCGCCATGCGCTCGCGAAAGTCGCCAGCAGGACCGGCCGGCGCGCACTCGTCTGCACGGACGCACGTTTTGCCGCAACGCCCGTCTTCGCGGAAATGATCGCCGCCGTCGAAGCCGCCGGCATCGCTGTGCTGGTCCATGATCAGACGCTGCCGGACGTGCCGCGCGATACGGTCGCAGTTTGCGTTGAGGCGGCGCGCGGCTTTGAGCCCGATATGGTGATCGGCATCGGCGGTGGCAGTTGCCTCGACATGGCGAAATGCGCCTCGCTCCTGCTCGCTCACGGCGGCGCGCTCGACGATTACTATGGTGAGTTCAAGGTGCCTGCACCCGTCCTGCCGGTCATCGCCGTGCCGACGACGGCAGGCACCGGCTCCGAGGTGACGCCGGTTGCGGTTGTTTCCGATCCCGATCGTATCCTGAAGGTTGGCATTTCCAGCCCCTATCTCATCGCTGCCGCGGCGATCTGTGATCCGGAACTCACCTTATCCTGCCCGCCTGCGCTCACGGCGGTTGCCGGTGCGGATGCGCTGACACATGCCATCGAAGCGTTCACGGCCATGCGCCGCCCCGGCGATCCGCAGCTTGCGCAGCAGCATGTCTTTATCGGCAAGAGCGATCTCTCCGACCAGTTCGCGCTCCATGCTATTCGGCTCCTCAGCCGGAGTTTGGAAAAGGCCTTCACCGACGGTTCGGACATCGACGCGCGCGCCGATGTGATGATGGGCGCGCTTGCAGCCGGCTGCGCCTTCGGGACCGCGGGCACCGCTGCGGCCCATGCGGTGCAATATCCGGTCGGTGCCGTGACCCACACGCCGCACGGGCTCGGCGTCGCGACCATGCTTCCTTATGTGATGACATATAATCGCAAGGTCGCTGCCGCGGAGATCGCCATCGTCGGCAGGGCGCTCGGCCTCGACCCCACCGGAGTGGAGAGCGACGAGACGCTTGCCGATGCCGCGATAGGCGAGGTGAGCCGCCTCTTTGCAGCGATCGGCATTGCGCCGACGCTCGCCAGGCTCGGCCTGCCGGAAGACCGGATTGACTGGGCGGCCGAGCAGGCGCTCGGCATCGGCCGGCTGATCAAGAATAATCCACGACCCCTCGATCCGGCCGCCATGCGCGGCCTGGTGCGGGCCGCCTATGACGGCGACCTCGCCGCTTCCGCCCTCTGACCTGGGAAATCATCATGAACGTCAACCAGCATTCTCCGCATCCAGACCACGATCCCTTCGGGCTCAGCGCGTTTTCCCGCGGCCTCTATATTGGCGGTGCCTGGCTGCCTTCAGTGGGCGAGGGTCGGATCCAGGTGATCGATCCCTCGACGGAGGCGGTCATTGCCGCCGTGCCGGATGCGACCCTTGCGGATGCGGCAGCGGCCGTGGAGGCTGCCGCAGGTGCCGCGGAAAGCTGGCGCGAGACTCCGCCGAGGAAGCGTTCCGAGATCCTGCGCCGCTGCTTCGAACTTATGGTGGAGCGCTCCGAAACGCTTGCCAGTCTCATCTCGCTCGAGAACGGGAAGGCATTGCGCGACGCGCGCGGCGAGGTGGCCTATGCGGCGGAGTTCTTTCGGTGGTACGCCGAGGAGGCGGTCCGCATCTCTGGTGAGTTCGGGATCGCCCCGGCCGGTGGGAACCGGATTGTCGTCGACTACCAGCCTATCGGCGTCTGCGTTCTCATCACACCGTGGAATTTTCCGGCCGCGATGGCGACCCGCAAGATTGCGCCAGCCCTTGCCGCAGGCTGCACCGTCATCCTGAAGCCGGCGAGTGAGACGCCGTTGACGGCCTATGCGCTTGCGGCTCTCTACGAGGAGGCTGGGGTGCCGCCGGGCGTCGTGAACGTAATGACAACATCGACGCCTGGCCCGGTCATTGCCGCCATGCTGGCCGACCCGCGCGTGCGGAAACTTTCCTTTACAGGCTCGACGGGCGTCGGCCGCACGCTTCTGGCGGAAGCGGCGAAAAATGTCATCTCCTGCTCCATGGAACTCGGCGGCAACGCGCCATTCATCGTTTTCGACGACGCGGACATTGACGCGGCGATCGACGGGCTGATGGTTGCGAAAATGCGCAATGCCGGTGAAGCCTGCACGGCCGCGAACCGTATTTATGTCCAGTCGGGAATCCACGATGCCTTCGCGGAAAAAATTGCCCGACGGATGGCCGAACTCAAGGTCGGCCCCGGTGTAGACCCGGATACCGAGTGCGGTCCGATGATCACACGCAAGGCGGTGGAGAAGATCGACCGCCTGGTTACGGACGCCATTTCCCGAGGAGGGCGTGTGCTCTGCGGTGGACGAACATTGGTACGACGGGGCTTTTTCTATCCGCCGACGGTGCTCGTCGATGTTTCCCCGGCCTCCGACATGAGTTGCGAGGAGATTTTCGGTCCGGTCGCGCCGCTCTACCGTTTCGAGAGCGAGGCAGAGGTCATCGCTGCCGCCAACGAGACGGAATATGGCCTCGCCGCCTATATCTATACCCGCGATATTGGCCGTGGCATACGCGTCGCCTCCAAGGTCGAGGCCGGCATGATCGCGCTCAATCGTGGACTGGTCTCGGATCCCGCTGCCCCCTTTGGCGGTGTGAAACAGAGCGGCCTAGGACGCGAAGGAGGCCAGCATCACGGTATCGCGGAGTTCATGGAAGCCAAGTACATTGCGACAAGTTTCTGAAGGAGGAGCCTGTGGCCACCGATCCATTCCGCATCCGTGACCACGTCGCAAATTTCGACGAGATCGTTGGCGATATCCGTGCTCGCAGCCTTGCTACGCGGCGCACCGTGCCCATGAAGGCCAACATCGCCTATGGGAGTGGAACGGGCGAGACGCTCGATATCTTCCTGCCAAACAATGCCGGCTCGGACATGCCGATCCACATGTTCATCCATGGTGGCTATTGGCGGATGTTTTCAAAGGAGGACTTTTCCTGCGTTGCTGAGACCATCACAGGCGCTGGTGCGGTCGCAGCCATCGTCGATTATTCGTTGATGCCCGGCGTGAGGATGGACGTCCTGATCGGTCAGATCCTGAAGGCCAAGGCTTTCCTGCTGGCGCATGCGGATCGTTTTGGCGCCACAGCAAAGCAATTCTCCGTTAGCGGTCACTCTGCCGGTGCGCATCTAGCAACCTTTCTCTTCCATCGCTCGTCGGCGCCTTCTGGCGTAGTTGCTGCTTTCCTGCTTGGCGGGCTATACGATCTCGAACCCCTGCAGACGTCTTTCCTGCGCGACGAAATCGCCTTGAGCGACGAGGAGGTGCGACGGTTTACGCCAATGCGTCATGAGCACGATCCGGCAACGCGTGTCGCTATCATGACCGGTGAACTGGAAACTGATCCCTTCAAAATCCAGGCAAATGCGTTCAGAGACATTCTTGACGCCCAAGGGCTTGAAGTACGAGCATCGCACGCCGCGGTCGGGGATCACATGAGCACGGTTCGCGATCTCGCCGTCCTTGGCACCCCTGTGGCGGCAGCATTGCGCGCCTCAATTGCCAATGATGCCGGTGAAGAACCGAAGCGATCAACCTTCGCCTGATCGCCCGTTTTGTGTTGTCGTATCGGTACCAGCTTGTGCCAGCCGGCGTCATTGACCCGCTAGGCAGTAGCACGCCGTTCTTTTCGCTCCGGCAAGCGCCTTAACGTTTTCGATCTCAAGCACGGCTGTTGCACGGGCTTAAAGATTGTAGGCCCTGCGCTTCGCCATTTTCTTTGCGCCGGATAACTCGACACCATTGACCATTTTTTTAAGGGTTACGCCTATCGTGATGCCCTCGGGCGGTCCACCGGAATTGAGACAATGGTCAATTTGCGCGTAGGCGTGCTGTTGCCTGGTGGGGCTGGAGAAAGAGCCGAATTTCCTGGGCGGGGGCCATCATTTTATGTCGTTGATTGATCGACTGTTGCAGCGCATGCGGATTGTGACTAAGGTCCTGTGCTTCGTGGTGCCTCTCGTCATCCTCATAGCAGGCATCGGCCTGTTCGGCTATTTCACGGCCGGCACGCTGAATGGCCAGATGACCCTGACCCGGCAGACGATCGATACGCTTTCGAGTTTCCAGCAGCTGCGCTCCTCTCTGACGGCCTTTACCGATCTTCCCACTACCGCGACACGCGATCGGCTGATTGCCAGTATTTCGGACCAGCAGAAAGCCGCCGTGACGCTCGACGCCATGCTCTCCGATCTCGCCCAGAAGCAGCAGATCTCCGCCGTGCGCGACCTCGGCGGCAAGATGCAGGGCGGCGCCGATGCGCTCTGGGCCGTGGCGCAGGAGCGTGCAAATACAGAGCAGGCAATCGACAACGCGGTCGCCCAGCTCTTCAAGGAAAGCCAATCCGCGCGCAAGCAGCTCGACGTTCTTCAGGATCAGGCGAACGGAAAGGAAGCTTTCGTCCGGGCGCTCCTTCTCGATGCGTCGGCCTACAAGGATCTCGCTGAACGCATTTCGAAGCTGCGCAAGGCGACCGCAGCCGCCGCCGACCCGCAGAAGCTCGCCGCGGCTATAGGCAGCCTGATGCCGCCGCTCGTCAAGGAGGTTGGCGAAGGCGAGGCACTGGCGTCCGACAAGGCAAAGGGGCAGATCGCTTCGCTGAAACCCGTTTTGGACAAGCTCGCTGCGATGGCCAAGGACAGCAGCCTGTCGCTCGAGGGCTACGCTCCGGTCGACCAGGACCTGCAGCGTTTCGAGGAGCAGTTTGCCAAACTCGCCTCGGGCAATGCCGAGACCGCGATCGAGCGTTTTACCGGCATGGATGCGAGCATCTCGACGCTTCGCTCGATGGCAATGATCGTCAATGCCGCTTTTAAGTCGATCGACAATCTGCGCCTGCATTTGAGCGAGCTGAACAGGCGCGTTGACGCCGAAGCCCGAAATGCCGCTCTGACCGACCTTAGGGCACTGCGTGAAAGCGCCGCAAAGCTGGTACCCCTGAGCGGAAAAAACCCCGCCCTTCAGGATCTTGCGAAGAAGATCGAGCCGTCCCTGGCCGCGATTGAAAAGGACACCGCGCTTCTGATATCGATTGCAGACCGGTGGCGGGCAGAGAAGGGGGCGGCAACCGAACTCGTGGCCGCGGCAAGTCACACTCTGGAGCAATTCGTCAGCACGGCGCAGGAGAGTGGCAAGGAAATCAGCCAGCGCTCGGCCACCATGTCGCTCTCGGCCATGATTGCCGGCACGGTGCTTGCGATCATCGGCGGTCTGATGCTGATCGAAACACTGCGCGGACCGCTGAAGCGGATCACCCAGACAATGACAAGACTTGCCGCCGGTGATCTCAATGTTCCGATCGGCGACGGCAAGCGTGGCGACGAAATCGGCGATATGATTCGGTCCGTGACTGTCTTCCGCGACCAAGCGCTTGAAAAGACTAGGCTCGAAGAAGTCGCTGAGGCCAATAGGGCGCGCGACGAACAGGAACAGGCGCGGCGCGCAGCCGAGCAGGCGCGCATCGAAGCTGAGCAGAGCGAGGCCCTCGATGCCCTTTCCGACATGCTCGGCAAGCTCGCCGACGGTAATCTCGCAGCCGTGATGAGTGAGGAACTGGCCGCCGATTACGTCGCGATGGCCAAGACCTACAACCAGGCGATCGACGCGCTCCGCCGGACACTCGCCGAGGTCCGCAATACAACCTATGAAATCGCCGAGGGCAGCACCAATCTTTCAGGCGCGGCCGATGATCTGGCGCGGCGCACCGAACAGCAGGCGGCCGCCCTCGAAGACAGTTCTCGCGTGCTTGGCGAACTCACAGCCAGCGTGCGTACAACGGCGGAAAACGCACATCAGACATCGGTTTCCGTCGCCGAGGCGCATCGGGAGGCGGAGCATTCCGCGGCCGTCGTTGCCAAGGCCGTTGAAGCCATGGACGCCATCAACCGTTCGTCGGACAAGGTCTCCAGCATTATCGGCGTGATCGACGAGATCGCCTTCCAGACCAATCTTCTCGCACTCAATGCCGGGGTTGAGGCGGCGCGGGCAGGAGAGGCGGGCAGGGGTTTCGCCGTCGTCGCACAGGAGGTTCGCGAGCTTGCACAGCGTTGCGCCAAAGCTGCCCGCGAAATCAAGGATCTTATTTCCAACAGCGCATCGCAGGTTGGCGCGGGCGTCAGGCTCGTTGAGGAGACGGGTGAGGCGCTTTCCGCGATCATCGAGCATTTCACCTCGATCAACGGACTAGTGCAGGTCATCTCGACAGCGACCAGCACGCAGTACAAAGGGATCGACGAGGTCAACAGCGCCGTCCGCGACATCGAGCATATCACTCAGCACAATGCCGCCATGGTGGAGGAAAACACGGCCGAAATTCACAGGCTCCGCCAGCAGGTGGAACTGCTGAACGAACGGATCTCCCGCTTCCAGACCGCCGACGCGCGCAGGGCGTCGCTGGGCGTGAGCCCGCGGATCGCCATGGCCTCCTAAGCGGCATTTCGTTCTGTCCTCCGCTTATGAAGAACCGCGCACGCTTGCCGAGATTGTCTAGAAATCGGCTACTTTGCCCCAGGCGGACGCCGCGAAGCGGCTGGGATGATAGGGTCTTGGATCGACGATCGGCTCATCGCCGGTGACGATATCGGCAATCAGATGACCGGCGCCGGGTCCGATGCCGAAGCCGTGGCCGCTGAAGCCGGCCGCGAGGATGAAACCTGGAACCGTGGCGATCTCGCCGATCGCCGGCACGCCGTCCGGCGTGCTGTCGATATAGCCCGCCCAGGCGGCGTTGATTTCGGTGTTCTTCAAGGCGGGCAGAAGCTTGAGCGCCCGCGAATGCGTCAGGGCAATGGTGGCCGCGTCGACTGTGGGATCGAGGATGCGCATGCGCTCCATGGGTGTTGGTCTGTCGAGCTGCCACCGCGCCAGAGATTCGTGGCCCGAGCGAAACCCCTCCAATCCGCCGGGTGCCAGACTCCGCCAGCGGCGGGCAAACATCGGCAGGAACTGCCGCGCGAAACGAAACTGCTGCGCGGTAGGGTCGACACGGCCGCGGCCGCTGATGGCGAGTGTGTATCCGCCGTTGCCGCGACGGGTCACGGAAACCGCGGATGTATGCAGCGCATCCGGCAGGCCGCTCGCGCCTGGCGAAACCGAGAGGATCGACGAGCGGATCGAGGCCTGTGGAAAGCGGATGCCGAGCTGGCGGCAGAAGGACGATGCCCAGGCCCCGCCGGCCAGGATCGCGACTTTTGTCCGGATGGTGCCATGCTCCGTGACGACGCCTGCAAGCCGGCCGCCTTCGATGTCGACGCCGCGGGCCGCACAGGATTGATGCACCGTGCCGCCGAGCTTCAGGATCGCGCGCGCGACGGCAGGCGCGGCATTTGCAGGATCGGCGGTACCGTCGGTCGGCGAAAAGACCCCGCCTTTCCACGCGGTCCCGGTGGCCCGTCCGCGTTCGGTCGCCTCGGCGCCGCTCAGCATATGCGTCGTGACGCCGACCGATCGGGCAAAATCGCGCCAGCGCGCCCAGCCAGCCAGTTCCTCGTCGCTGTTGCTGAGATAGAAGAGACCGCAGCGGCGGAAGCCGGTATGCTCGCCGGTCTCAGTGGCGAAGCGCTCCCACAGATCGAGGCTCTTCGTCGACATCGGAAGTTCGCGAGCGTCGCGGTTCTGCTGGCGGCACCAGCCCCAGTTGCGGCTCGATTGTTCCGCACCGACAAGGCCCTTCTCGATCAGGGCGACCTTCAATCCGCGCCTGGCCAGATAATAGGCCGCGAAAACGCCGACAATGCCGCCGCCGATCACCACCGCATCGGCGGCATCAGGTAGCTGCGGTGTGGTCTCGACGCGAGTGAGCGGTGCGGGCATGGCATGGTCTCCGTTTGGGGCCAGTCTAGCGGATCCGCCGCCGCGACTTTGCCGGAGATCAGCCGACGACAGCAGAAGATTCCGACTTAGCGGGTGGCAGGTAGCCGTTTATGCTTCGATATGTCCCGCAATTCGGTCGACAGCCCCTGATGATGTGCTAAGCTCGACGTTGGACGGCCGCAGCATAATATGCTGCGTCGTTGGCGATCTCGAGCAAGCGAAGGCGCATGTGATGATGAAACTCGACCGGATCGACATAAAAATTCTCTACGAACTACAGAAAAACGGCCGCGTCACAAATGTGGAACTCGCCGAGCTGGTCAATCTGTCGCCGAGCCCGTGCCTGATGCGGGTGAAGAAACTGCAATCCGAAGGCTACATCGAAGGCTATTCGGCTCAGATCAACGTCAGCAAACTCGGGCAGACACTGACCGTGTTCACCGAGATCACCCTCAAAAACCATCGGCAGATCGACTTCGCCCGTTTCCTCGCAGCCATCGAGAAGGTCGACCAGGTGATCGAATGCCATCTGGTTTCGGGCGGCTATGATTATTTGCTGAAATTCGTCACCGCCGGAATAGACGAATACCAGACGATCATGGAACGGCTCACCGACATGGACGTTGGCATCGATAAATATTTCAGCTTCGTCGTCCTGAAATCACCGATTGTCAAAGCGCACATGCCGCTGACTACTTTATTCCCGCATTGAAAAGCGCGGCCGGGCATTAGTGGTCCGCACTTGGCCTTCACCTCGAATGGCGAAGGCTCGGAGCCCCGCGTTTGCAGACCAGCGCCGTCGTTGCTCACCACCGATTCACGGTGTTCCCCGATGACAGCTCTCGCGACGGCGGTAGGTTTGGCCGGGTTGTGGCGGGATTTTGAAATTATCCGCTAAAGCTTCGCTTTTCTTCAGCAACGCCAACTTCTGCATTGAGTTAATCTCGGGTGACACTTGGCCCACCCAGAGGCAGACCCGGATGATGGAGGCCCCGCCACGCCGGAAACAATCTGACCCAAACAATCTGACCTGCCTCGTCAATCTCAGAACCCGCCAACCGAAAAAGGAAGATGACATGTCACTGTTGGTCAGCATCGATACGGATCCGAATTTCACGGCAAAGGAGGCGAATCCCGCACCGGAGCGGCTCATCTCGGGCAATCCTCTTTTCAAGACCTGGGCCCAGGATGCTTCCAAGGGAGAGAAGGTGTTGACCGGCGTCTGGGAAGCGACGCCTGGCGAGCATCATTCGATCAAGGGCACCACCTACGAATTCTGCCACATCATCTCAGGTCTTGTGGAAATCGAGGAGAAGGGTGGGGAGACGAAGACCTATCGCGCCGGTGACAGCTTTGTCATGAAGCCAGGTTTTGCCGGTGTTTGGCGCACGATAGAGACCGTGCGCAAGATCTACATTTGCGTTTACGAGTGACGGCAAAACTCAGGTGCGTCTACGGGCGCACCTGTGAATTCGGGATGAGTGACTTGAAATTTGAACCGAGAGGTAGGGCGCCCTTTTCAAAGGCCCCGCTACGATAATCTGCTTGCTTGTGTCATGTCGCTGGGGCTTGCGAGTATCTCTCGTGGTGCCCGAGCAGCCGCTTTGCGCGAGGGTGCCAATCTCAGGCACGACGAGAGCGCTCGCAGGTTCTTCCACACGATCGCTCCGTCGCAAATCACCTGCGCTCGCGCATATGCACTCGGATCCCGCGCGACCTTATCACACCCGGGCATCCCGAACGCGGACCTGTCACATTTGACATTCAATCGTTTAAGAAGCCGACGATACCCTTGATCTCGGTAAACTCGTGCAGTCCGAACTTCCCGTATTCCCGACCGTTGCCGGATCGCTTGTAGCCGCCGAAAGGGGCGGCACTGTCCCAGGCGGAGCTGTTGAGGCGAACGCTGCCGGCGCGCAGCCTGCCTGCGAGCGCTCGCGCTTCCTCCGGGTCGCCCTGAATGTAGGCAGCCAAGCCGTAGGGCGTATCGTTGGCGATCGCGATCGCTTCATCCTCACTGTCATAACCGATGATCGACAGCACCGGGCCGAAGATTTCCTCCCGCGCAATCGTCATCTGGTTGGTGACGCGGGCAAACACCGTCGGGCGCACGTAATAGCCGGAATTGAGATGCGAAGGGCGGCCAGGGCCGCCGGCGACGAGCTCCGCTCCTTCTGCGATGCCGCGTTCGATCAACG
>NZ_FMAJ01000031.1 GCF_900094625.1 Rhizobium aethiopicum
CGCTTCGGAAATGTCCTCGGTTCCTCCGGATCGGTCGTGCCGCTGTTCCGGCAGCAGATCAAGGAAGGCGGCCCAGTCACCCTGACGCATCCGAAAATAACCCGCTACTTCATGACCATCTCGGAGGCTTCGCAGCTTGTCATTCAGGCGGGCGCCATGGCCGAGGGCGGGGATGTTTTCCTGCTGGATATGGGCGAGCCGGTGCGCATCGCAGATCTCGCCCGCAAGATGGTCGAACTGTCCGGCTTGACCGTCCGCGACGGCGATAATCCCGAAGGGGACATCGAGCTTTCCGTTACCGGCCTGAGGCCCGGCGAGAAGCTTTATGAAGAACTGTTGATCGGGGATAACCCTGAGACAACCGAACATCCCAGGATCATGAAGGCGCGCGAGGATTTCCTGGTCTGGCCGGAGCTTTCGAGGAAGCTCAACTCGCTCAATGCGGCGTTGGATCGAAACGACATGGTCGCGGCGCGCGCGACCTTGGCAGAACTCGTTTCCGGCTATTCCTCAACCGGTGAGGTTTCGGATCTGGCCTTCACCGGTGCCGATACCAATACCGCAGCCTTAGACGTTCAACGAGCAAGGCTCTAAGAACAATGCGTTCCAGCCAATGTTCGGTTCAATCTGACTCCTCTGTCGTATCCACCTCGTCGCACGACATCAGTAACAACAATCTTCATCCAATGCGTCCTGTTGCCCAATTGCGACACCTGCGAAAGCCTTTAAATCTACGCCTGGTCGGGCCTTGACAGCGATGAGCCCCGTGCTTAGCGAGACTCGACCGGCGACATCTCAGGACCAACAAAGTGAATTATTTCAAGCAACTCCTGATTGCGGTTCTTCAGCCCGGGGGTGGATCGGGAGGCCCCTTTGATCGAGCCAATGGCCTTGCGGTTTTTTTCTTCGCAATCCTTCCCGGACTCTCGCCTAACTTCAATTCCTTCATCCTCCTCGGGTCGATGGTATCCGGCATCTACTTACTCGCGAGAAGGCGCTTTCCTCTAAACCTGTCGAAGTCGGACTGGACGGTTGCGATTTGCATGACAATCTACCCGCTGGTGATGATCGTCAGCATATTCATCAACCCGCCTTATTCCGAAGTGGCGGATTGGATATTCCGGCTCCTGCCTTTCTTTTCGATCTGGCTGATACTGCCGCGAATGCGCCAATCTCCCGATGGCCGCCTCTTGCCACTGTTTATCCTTGGCGCCGGAATCGGCATGATCGTCACCTTCCTTTTCAGCCTGCTACAGGTCATGTTTTCAATGGAGAGAGCAGAGGCTGGGACTTCAAATGCGGCGCTCCTTGGGATCATAGGCCTTCTTTTCGGCGGCGTTTCACTCCTTAATATTCAATCTCCCAGAAGCGTCGAGCAGAGAATTGCGATCCTGGGATATGCCGCCGGCCTCGGCTGCGTGCTACTTTCCGGAACGCGCTCGGCCTGGTTGGCTATTCCCGTTCACCTCGTCATCCTCCTCTGGTATTTTCGCAAACACAGCTTCCATCTCAGTTTGCGCAGTCTGGCGATTACCGGCTCTTTGCTGTTCGCGGGGCTTATTGCACTGGGCAGTGGCCAAATTCTCCACCGCGTTCAGGCGCTGCAGGAAAATATGGCAGCGCTTGAACGCAGCGAGGGCGAGATTACCTCACTCAGCGCACGGCTCGCCTTGTACAAAGGCGCTTTGGCAGCAATCGGTAAGGACCCGTTGACTGGTTATGGCCCACAAAACCGTATGGCTTCGGTTTTGGCGGAGCTACCCGAGAGCATAAGGCCGCAACTGACCTACTCACATGTCCACAACGGCTTTTTGACCGCGGGGATAGACGCTGGCATCATCGGTATCGTATCGCTCTTGTTGCTGCTTCTGGCACCTTTAATAGCTGCGTGGAAAAAAGAACCCGGACCAGGCCGGGATCTGGCCGTCGCGATCGCTCTTCTGCTCACCAGTAGCTACCTCATAACGGGAAGTTTTGGCATCATGTTCAATCAGAAGGCATTGGATCCAATCTTCGCCTATATGGTTGCCCTCATTTGTGTCGATCGCGGCAGCACTCGCTTTACGCAGGTGGTTCAAAGCAAGGCTTGAGCCTAGCGGCTGAAATGCATAGCTATTAGCGCCATTCTCCGAACCAGAGCTACCTATGCCGACAAATAGCGGATGGGAGAGAGCGAGGCGGCTTCGAGCCGCTATGACATCAGCAACACCTGATTTGCGCCCGTAAGATTAGGCCATTAAAATCCGGAATTTTCCACTTGTGATCCCTTCGGGGAAATGAGGAGGATGCGATTAATGCTTCGGACTGCAAATGCGTTTGTGCTGAAGCAGGCGGACGACGGAACACCAATCAGCGAGGCGTGCCGCAAGACAGGATTTCGGACGCAATGTTTTACAAATGGCGCAAGAAGTATGCGGAATTGATGCCTCGGGGGCCGACCTCTCGCCGGATAAGGGCTATGGTGCAGGAAGTCTTTGCAGAAGAGCTCTGAACGCTGCTCGTTAGCGTGTGCATGTCGAAAAGGTGTGAGCCAATTGGAAGGTTCGGTGTCAATCGGCTTCAAATTTTATCCCTCATCAGTTCGCGAACGATCGTGGCGGCTCCGGAACTGGCGCATGGGATTTGCGCACATTTAGGAATATCCGGCTGGCATTCTCCATCAAATGCCAGCGTCAGCGAACTGGGTTGCCTATGGCAATGCCTTGGTGCAGCCGTCGCGCAAATCCCGCCGCGGTCGCGGGTGGGCCCTGATCTGCGATCTGAAACGGCGCAATACCATCGCCCTCGCTAGATCGGGAGCAGTCCACGGCTCAGGCCTGGCCCGCTCTTGCTCAGGACAACCTACTGAGGTTTCACAGTAAGCGGCGTTTTCCTCGCACATTGACCAAGCTCGATTGGAATTTCCGAAAAATGCCGCTACGACATTGATGGCAAGAATGCGCCAACAGCGGACATTGCGGTGCCACAAAAATCCTTCATCCTGCGATTTTGGGGGACGTCATAGAAGGATGGAAGATGGCCGCATTCGCTGATCTCCTCTCGATCAACCGCGCCTGCGCTCCTTTGGGCCTCGATGCGGCGCTATCGCGTGCGCTCGTCAACACGGCGCGTCCGACGATCTGGCTCCGCCACGGTGATCCAGTGGCCGACGCAGCACTCCTCACGGGCGCAAGTAAGGTGGGAGGCGAGCCGGATCTCCCACCGGGGATCATCTGGCCGACCCGCCCTGCACTGGCCGATCCCGATGGCACTGCGAAGAGGCTCCGCAAGAGCCTCACAAATGGCGCGGGCGCCGACGCCCATGGTCTTTCTCGCGCAGGTGAACCTTTCGGTCATGGCGCGCGAAGCCGGCTTCGATCCTTCCCTGCCGGATAGCGGTATGTTGTGGGCGCTCATTGATCCCTTCGCCGACTAGTATGAAACGCAATCGCCCAGCTGGGGCATTTCTCTTTTGTGGAGTGACGCGGGCGGACTGGAACGCCGGGCGACACCGCAGGTCGTGCGCGAGGCCTGGCAGAAGGGGGTGAGCGATTATGGCTCCCTGAAGTCCGAGCCATGGGAGGCCGACGTCAAGTCCGAACCGCTCTTTCCAGTCTCTGGCTGGTCGATCAGCCCGCGTCTCAGCCAGCACAATATATCGATCTTGCGGATGAACGCTTCGAGATGAAGGAGGGCGGCGGTGATCAGCTCGGTGGATGGGAGGAACCGATTCAAGGAAACATGCATGGCGAAGTGGAATTGATCTCCAGCGGTAAAGCAGACAGCGAACTGGCTTACGCCAAGACTGTCCTTTCCGCCGGCGAGCGTTGGCGGCATGTGCTGACAATCAATGCCGAGACCTATCTCTGGCGGCTCATGCCGACCTGGGGTGATGGCGCATGTTCATGTTCGTGGATGAAAGTGAACTCGAGGCTCGCCGCTTTGGTCAAGCGGTGGGAACCTCTCAGTTCACCTATAGGGGCAAGGCGCACTCAGACTTGAGCCTTCACCACGTCGGATTGGAGCGGTTTGGCTGTGTGCATCCGGCACGTGCTCATGGTTAGGAGGGGGCCTTATCCTACCGAACACATCTGTAACAGCATTAGCGATTCTGATTTCGATGTCAGGATTTGCGACCGCCGCGTCCGCTCGAGATTATTATCGGGAAGCTTCGTGCCGCCCGTGATAGTTAAGCCTCGCGGTCGACTGGAACTCTAGGCGTTCATCTCCGATGGCTGTCTGATCGATCAAAACAAGGGTATTCGCAGTCTCCGTCTGGCGTCTGATCACCTCTACCTGCTTGAGGTCCAGCCGCGAGAGGAGATAGTCCCAATCCGGTTCTTGGTCGCTCTTCCAGACGATCTCGATAAAGTCGCTGTCGATGGAGCAGCCCAACTCGGACTTCAATGGCCAGATGGGGTTTCTGTCCTCCCACGCGGAATATTCTTCGTCTGAAGCATCCTGACCTGGTTCCGGCTCCCAGTGAGGATGCCCGAACGTGGAGGCCTCATCATTGGTCGCGAAGTGCGCCGTAAAAACATGGATGTACGGGTTGTCTGACATTGAGCGTCCTGATGGGCCGGGTCGCATTCATTTTTGGATGAGATTATGCATTCTGGGCACACGATTGGAAGTCCGCCTTGGGCCGACAGCAGACTTCAGCCGTTTGTTCGTCCCGAATAATTCCATTGCAAAAGCTCATCGATGCAACTCTGCCTGCGACCGTTGACGATGGCGGTGAGGCATGCGCGCAGCAATAGGCAAGCTGGATGTCAGGACCGACACGCTCCGGTGCGATCAGCCTGTTGTATCCGGCATATCCATCGACCTGCAGAATGCCCGAGAAGCCCTGCAACATCCGTTCGGCATGAATGCCTCCGCGACCGGGCGCATAGGTAAAGGCAACACCTGGCGGAGCACCGCCATTCCAAGGACGATCATCCCGCGCCAGCGCCCAGAAGTATCCGGTCTTGGTTTTGCGCGAGCCGGGATCGAGAACCGGGGCACGGGTCTCGTCCATGAACAGCTTGGATGAGCGCTTCAGGTCGGCGATCAGCGCATCAAAGACGGGACGCAATTCGAACGCTGCCCGACCGACCCAGTCGGCGAGCGTCGAGCGGTCGAGGTCGATGCCTTGACGCTTATAGATTTGCGCCTGGCGATACAGTGGCAAGCGAGTCGCGCCAGGGAATTTCACCCCGGCGCGCTCCCAGAACCGTACGTGACACTCTCGCGTCATACGGCTCCCAGCGTTCGGCCGTTGCCATACAAAAGCGGCCAATGAGCAAACAAATTCGGCGAGGTCCGAATTACGCGTGCCAGCCAAGTTCGCGCGACCTTTGGCATTTGCCTCAGGCGTTTGAACTTGCGTCTTGCCCATCGAAGGATATGCGCGTCGATCCGACGGAACGTCTCGTACAACGCGGATTTGTAAAAGTGGCTGTAGTAGTTGATCCAGCCACGGATGTACGGATTGAACATCCGAGCCAGATCGTCGAGCGCCTTGTCGCTGCGGGTCTTGAGGGACCAGCCCCGGACAGTATGGCGAATGGCTTTCAATGCGGAGGGGCTGGCAGCCGGGAGGAATGACACCCCGTACTGCTTTCCCCGCCATTGCGCCAGCCTCGGCCGGAATGTGTAGCCGAGGAAGTCGAATTGCTGGATGTGGAATTCACCGCTGCGGTTGGTGTCCTTGCAGTAGACGATTTTCGTCTTTTCTGGATGAAGCATCAACCCGCACTCGGCGAACCGCCGTTCCAATACCGCCCGGAGAGCTATGGCTTGTCGCTCGCTGCGGCAGTGGCAGATGATGTCATCCGCATACCGTTCAAACGGCACGCCGGCAAATCCGGTTTCGAGCCAAACGTCAAACACGTAATGCAGGAACAGGTTTGCCAGCAGGGGCGAGATTACCCCACCCTGCGGCGTCCCCTTGTCCCTGGCAACCAAGCTGCCATCTGACATCGACGCCGGAGCCTTCAGCCAACGCTCGATATAGAGTACGATCCAAGGGCACTGCGTATGTTTACGCACGGCCCTCAAACAGCAACTCGTGATCGATGTTGTCGAAGAATCCTTTGATGTCGATATCGACGACCCAGTCGTATCGCCAGCAGCGCTGGCGCGCGACCCGGATCGCGTCAATCGCCGATCGACCGGGCCGATACCCATAGCTGTCCTGATGGAACAGGGGTTCCAGCAGAGGCTCCAGATATCGGCGAGCAACTTCCTGGGCAACGCGGTCGGCGACAGTCGGAATACCGAGCGGTCGTGTTCCCCCATTGTCCTTCGGAATGTCCACCCGGCGAACCGGTGGCGGCATATAGCTGCCCGAGGACAGCCGGTTCCAGAGCTTGTAGAGATTATCGGCGAGCCGAACCTCAAAGTCCTGGATTGACTGCCCATCTACCCCAGCCGCTCCCTGGTTGGCCTTCACACGCTTGAAGGCTTCCCAAACCTCCCGCTTGGGGATGTCGAACGGCTTTGCCTTGTTCATGCGGCTCCTCCCGTCACCGGTTGGCCGTATGCCAAGACTGAACACCACAGCCCCTTCGGTCCAGACCCATTACAGACCCTTCATCCCTACTACGAGCTGTTCTGTCCCTGTGCCCTGCATCGGTACTCTGGACCTCACGGGGATCGCCCGCTCGGTCTTCTCCCTTCACATCAGGACGACAGGTTCCCACGTTCCGTGTAAAAGCCTGGTTCAGGTTCACGCCGACTTCGAGCCGGATGTCGCCGGGGCCGGCCTTCAGGTCTCCGCCCAGACTGATCCCAAGGTGACCACCAACCCCGGTTTTGACATCGTTGATACGATTTCGGCAGTTCATCATCGGTTTGCTTTCGCTCGTCTCCCTGAACCTCACCTGACGGAATCTCGTCCCGCCTTTTCCGCGTCGCTCACCACCATCGCTCTTAACAACAGCAGCACGCGGTGGTTTGCAGCCAACTCCTGATCGCCGGCTGCGAAGGGCCTTCCTTCATCTTCTACACAGCTCCACACCTCCATCGTTGGTGTGTTCGTGGCACACGGTGGTCAGCATATTTGGAGACCAGCACCTGGGCGACGGTGGCCTCGGTCGGAATGCCGCCTTCAATCAGTCTTGCCGGGGCCGGAGCCTGGACCACACCGTCAGTGCAGGACGGCACGCATATTTGGGGCGACGGGTGACGATGACGCGGAACTGCGCCGGGACCACATCAAGCCGCTCGGAGACATCCTCGCCAATGCAATGCAGGCAACCGCCGCAGGCGCAGATTAGCCTGTCTGGTTCGATCACCTCTTCGACACGCGGAAGAAGCTTTGGAAGGAAGCCGCGATTGATCGCGCGTGGCTTGCCAATGCTGTTTCCTGAAGGAACGTCCGCCTCATCCTGGGCATGGATCACGGCCATAGCCGTTTCGAGGTCTTCCAGTGCCAGATCGAATTGGTCGGGATCGGTCTTCTCGGATTTGCGTCCGAAGGCGGCCTGTTTGAAGGCTGCGACCAGCTTCTCAAGCCGTTCGATCCGCTCATCCTTGCGGGCGATATGTTCGCCCTTACTGGCTATCGCGACGTCCTTGGCTGCCTCCCGTGCCTGCGCCGCAATCAGCATCGCCTTCAGGGGCGGCAACATCATCGGGAAGGTCGGCGGCATCCAGCATGGTCGGAAACTATCAAATCCGTAGCCGACTTGCCTGTGGAATTTGCCGTGCTGAGTCATCGTGCCGCAGCTACTCGATGGTCTCTGGCGTTCTCGTCTGCACGGCATGAATCCGCCGCCAATCAAGGCCCGCAAACAGGGCCTCGAACTGGGCATGGGTCAGCGTCATCAGGCCATCCTTGATGCCGGGCCAGGTGAACGGGTGCTCTTCCAGCCTCTTGTAGGCCATGACGATCCCAGAGCCATCCCAGTAGATCAGCTTCAATCGATCCGCCTTGCGTGACCGGAACACGAAGACCGTTCCGGTAAACGGGTCCTTGTGCAGCTCATTCTTCACCAGCGCTGCCAAGCCGTCATGACCCTTGCGGAAGTCTACGGGTTTGGTGGCCACCATGATCCTGACGCGGTTTGACGGAAAGATCATGTCGCCGCCGTCAGGGCGCGAGCGATTGCAGCGATCCGGGCAGCAGACGCACCTTCCTCAAGACGGATGGTGACGGGCCCGAGGACGATCTCGGGGCGACTGAGCATTTTAGGCGGCAGTTCCGAAACAGGCGGATCGACGATCACCGCCGCGAACTCAACCGCATCATCCGGTGCTGGCGGGATCAGCTTGCCCTGCCGTGCCATCGTCCGCCAGGTGGAGAGGCTGTTCGCTCGCAATCCATAGCGCTGCGCAACTTCATTGACCGTGGTGCCAGGCCTCAAGCTTTCCGAAACGATCTTCGCCTTGACCTCATCAGGCCAATGTCGGTCGACCTCACGTTCAGGCTTCCTGGTTGTGAGAAACTCCAATGTAGTCTCCATGGAGAAACTCCCGTTCTTCATCCATGGAAACCTCGATCACAGATCAGGCGGCAGGGGGCAATGTGGGGACGGAACACCCGTTACGTTTCACAGCTGAAGCCAGCAGCTGGTGGTAGCAGCATCGATGGCCCAGCGGTCATCCTAAGCGTTTCGGCCCTCGTCAGGTGCATCAAGGATGCGGGTTGGTGCGGCTAGCTCCCGTATGGCCATCGCAATGCATTAGAAACCACCGCTTTCCCACCCTTGACACTGAGGACGGCAACTGCAACGGAGCTAAAGAGGTGGAAAAATCAATCGTGGGAGCGTGGGATGGCCTATCGACTCAGCAAGGATTTGGATCGAATACTGTATGTTGGGTGCGCTGTCGCAGGTCTCATTGGGGTCGGCGCGTCGCTTTATCCTAGTAATCCGAGGCGCAACATGCTTCCCGACGATCTTATCGAGAGGCACGAGGGTGTCCGTTCAACGCAAACATTCTCGAAGCCGTGGAGCCTGCTGACATCGATTTCTAAGGGGGCGCGCTAAGTGAGGTTACTGATTATCGCGTCTGGCCTACTGATCGCGACCGTGTTATGTTTTGCCGTCCCGCATGATTTCTATTTCGGCAACACGCTGGAATTTCCGCTTAGGTTTTCAACTTATCTGCCGCTTCTAACGGGCGCTGCTGTTGCGATTGTCGCTATCGCCGCAGTGATAGCGATCGCGGCTCCTCGCCTAATCGTTAAATGGGTCGCGGTCGCGCTCGGCGCGGCCGCAGTGCTGGTCTACGTCAACGCTATGGTTATTGGCACAGACGTCGGCACCCTCACTGGGAACGAAGTCGCCTTTAGCGTCAGCGGCGGACGATCTCTAGCGGAATTGGCGATCATGGTCGTTGCCGCCGTCTTCGTTTTGAACGCTCGCAAGTTCGTCTCGATGGCATTGGTGTTTTTGGCCGCGGGGAACATCGTTATTGCTGGCTACTCAGCCATAACAGAGGGCAAGAAAAATCCACCGACACCGGATGAAGGCAAGCTCTATTCAATGGGCGATAAGAACCTCTTGGTAATCCTTCTCGACGGGTTTCCATCGGATGTCTTTGGTCAGATCATCAAGGCGGATAACAAGCGCAAAGAAGCGTTGGATGGCTTTACCTACTTCGAAGATATGGCGGCTATCTCGGCTACCACCTATCTAGCGCTACCCTCGATCCATGGGGGCGCAATTTATCAGGTAGGACAACCGCTCAGGCCCTATTTTATAGATGCCGTTGGAAAAAACTCCTTCCTGACACGTTTGGCCGGCGCGAATTATGATTCGGTTCTAGTGAACCCCATGCTCGGAGTCTGTCCGGAAAGCGCAACATGTTACTTGCCTGAGGCACTGCTGACGTCACGGGCAGAGATGCGTTGGAATGGACTACTCACCCTTTTAGGCGTGTCTGCATTCCGCGCTGCGCCGGTAGCTTTCAAGGAAGCCTCCTATAACCACGGAAAGTGGTTGTTCGATGAATTCAAAGGCGAGGCCGTACCGAACGACCACAACTTGGAAGGAATCGAATTCCTTGATCTCTTCTCGCAGCGACTAACGACAGGCGGCGATCGGCCAACGGCGAAGTTCCTGCATGTTCTAACGCCGCATCTGCCAGTTGTTCTTGAGGATGATTGCGTTTATGCCGGCGCGCCAATTCCGGCGATCCGCGAGGCCTTTGTGCGGCAAGCTGGATGTGCACTCGATGCGTTCGAAAAGGTTTTGTTCTCCCTCAAAGAAGCAGGCCTGTACGACAAGACGACAATCGTGCTCCTGGCTGATCACGGCCAGGCGATACCGAGTATCAAGGCTGACGAACCCGGCGAATGGCAGAAACTATCCGGGTGGGCAAATCCGCTGTTCGCCGTAAAGCCGGTTGGCTCGAGAGGCGAGATGAAAACCTCCTCAGATAGCCTTTGGCTTCCGGATATACCAACAATCATTTGTCGCGAAACTGATGATTGCGAGCCAAAAACCGTTGCCAAGCACGAACGGAGGACGTTCAATTACTACGACTGGAAGAACGAATACTGGAACGCCGATAGCATCCCAGTGACTCAGTATAGCCTCAATGGAGTACCGTGGCTGAAGACTTCATGGAGCGAAGTCCGGGGGGTAAGTTCCGCAGGTCCCGCTAACTAGAAATTACAAAGGCGCTCTTAAGGCTGGCAATCACGTCGTGATCCGGAAGGTGGGCGCAAAATACCGCCGACTGCTGAGAGGCCCTCGCGCCGTTTGCGTGATCGAGGGATAGCCGCGCCTGATGTCGAAAACGTTCCAATGTTTGCGCCGGCAGTCCTGTTGACCTTTGCCCCCAAGTCTAATCCAGTTTTGAGTTCTCCAGCGGTTTTTTTTGAGGTGCACCCCGATTTTGGGCCAGCGGGAGCTGGAATTTTTCCGGGGTTAAGGCTCAGCTCGGCGGGGGTGCCGATGAGCCGTTCATGAGCGAAATCGGTACCTTGTTGCCGATCGCGCTATGTGGCCGGAACTCGTTATAGTCTCTACGCCAATCCTCCATCTTCGAACGCGTGTCGTCAAGGCTCATGAACCAATGGGCGTTCAGGCACTCGGCGCGGAACTTGCCGTTGAAACTCTCGATGTAGCTGTTGTCGGTCGGCTTGCCAGGGCGGGAGAAGTCCAACGTGACGCCCTTGGCATAGGCCAGAGATCAAGATCGCGAGACACGAACTCGGTCCCCTGATCGACACGGATCGTCTTCGGATAGCCAACTTTCCGACAAACTCGTTCTAAGGTTTGCACGACATCTTCACCTCGATAGCTGTGACGCGGATCGAGCACCGGCACATAGCGTGAGAAGGTATCCACCACCGTGAGCACCCGCAGTTTCTTGCCGGTCGCCAGTTGGTCGTGAACGAAGTCCATAGCCCACACATCGTTCGGACCGACTGCCAGTTGCCGATCCTCCCTCAGCTTGGCTTTGACCCGGCGTTTCGGTGTCTTATTACGCAATTGCAGGCCCAAGTCCCTGTAAATGCGGTAGGTCCGCTTGATGTTGGTACCCCAACCCTCGCGTTCCAACAGCACCTGCACACGACGATAACCGTAGCGGGCACGGGTCTCACAGACCTCACGGATACGACGTTCCAGACCGGCCTGATCGGCACGACGAGAGGTGTAGTGGTAGGTTGACCGATCGAAGTTCAGCGCCCCACAGGCACGCCGGATCAGTCCCACTTGGCGAACTATGGCTCGGCAGCGCAAGCTGATTCTGCCCGCGCGAGGGCGGTGGAGTTTGCAGCGGTGATTGTCGATCAATCTGCTTTGAAGCCGCCTACCACAGAAGCTGGTCGCCCAGAGATCATCGTCGGTTCCGTCATTTTCCGCCCCAGAAGAGGCGCGTCTGCCGCCCGGATCGCCGCCGTAGGGTGTGCCTGCGCGGTTCCGGCATGATCTTTCTATCGAACCGAGTTCGGATCATGATGGCGACCAAGCCCGTCGACTTTCGCAAGGGTCATGATGGATTGCCCCGCCCAATTTCTTCGTACAGCGCTGCATAATGACGCGCCATATCGTTTGCCGTGAACTTTTGAAGGTAGGCATCTCTTGCCTGATGGCCAAAAAGACGATTCTCTCCGTGATTTTCGCCAAGGCGTGTAATAGCGTTTGCAAGGTCGAGTGGATCGTTGGGCTTCACGACTAGACCTGTTTCTTCATGAGCATTGATGAAACTCGTCCCGGTGCCAATTTCGCAAGAGATCATGGGCTTGCCAAACATGGCTGCCTCCACCAGCGAAAGACCAAAAGCCTCAGACCGCAGATGCGAGGGAAAGACGAACCCGGTGCTCAACTCGAGAAGCGCATTGCGATCCGTATCTGGCAGCGCCCCGAGGAAATGGACATTTCTCAAACTGTGCTCTCGGGCAAAAGCCTTCAAAGACGCCTCCATAGGTCCTTCACCTATCAAGATGATATCCAACTTGGTTTGCTGAGCAGCCTTGAGGAGTATGTCAATGCCCTTGTAATAGCGAAACACTCCAACAAATAGGAAAAATGGCTGAGGGAATATCTCCCGCCAACGCGCCTTCAGATCCTCCGAAGCGCGAGGATAGTCTGCCTCATCAAGTCCCAGCGGTATGACCATGGTTTTGTCTTTGTACCGCTGCAGGATGTCGCTGGTCGCAGCATAATTCGGCGATGTGGCCACGATTTTGTCGACGCTCCTCAAAAAGCGCCGCATCAGAGGCTTATAAAACTGCAGGAGCATCCGCTGCTTGACGATATCTGAATGGTACGTGACGACGGTCGGCTTACTGAGAAGCGTGGTGAGATGGACTATATCCATCATCGGCCACGGAAAATGGTAATGGACGACATCCGCTTTTTTGCTCAGCTCTCGAAACCGTCCGAATACTTCGAGTGAAAAGCCCGTTGATGCGAATTCAAGGTCAAGCTTCGCTTTGTAAGCGACGTGGCCATCAAACTCTCGGCTATTCTTTAGCGGAGCATGGCTCAGCGAAAGCACTTCGGACTGAACGCCAAACCTTGCGGTTCCCTTTGCGATCGCGTGAATAGTTCGTTCGATCCCACCAAAGGTGTCAGGCCAATATGTTTTGAAAAAATGAAGGACTCGCATCTCACTCCAGTTGCGGACCGCGCAGGTCGCCGGTGTTGTCTCAAGTTACGCCGAAGGAGACGCGTACCTGGGCGAATTGATTCAGCATGACCGGCGGAGCCGAGGATTAAGCAAAAGACGTAGAAACAGCACTTCCCCGTTGCAGGTGCCACGAAATATCTTAAACGAGCATACAAGACCAATACACGTACGAGCAATAAGGTTATCTAGGGAGCTATGCAATGGAGTCGGGCAATGTTTTGATCTGAGCAATGCCTAAAGAACCCTGCAACAACGTAACGTCGCAGCTTTCGGCGGACGACAACCGCGCCTGCCGCGTCTTCGCCATGCTGCACCTGAAACATGTGCTTGGTGATATCCAACCCTATGTGCGAACCTGCTCCATGACGGCTCTCCCTCATGTGAATTTCGAAAGCCACGGTTTGGCATATTACGAGCGGGGGAGCGGAGGCCGTCCACCACATCAGGTCACATCCAAGCCGAATTGAGTGGTCACTCCACTGCTACGCTCAGATCAGCGATTAGGTGATATTGCCTGCTGTTATGCCCATTGCGCTTACACACCCGCCCTTCCCCGCACCCCGTCCGCAATCGCCATCATCCGGTCAGCCGCAGCATGACCGATCAGCATGAAGGCATGCGTCGCGTTCGACCAGTAGACGACATTCATACCCTTGCGGGTTTCCAGATCCGGCGCCTTCGGCCCCGCGTCGGACCTGACGATGCAGAGCGCCATCGGGCCGGTCTCGGGGTCGAGATAGGCGATCTGGGCGAGCGCCTTGCCATCATATTGCAATAGCAGGGCACGCTTGAAATCGACCCCTGGGAGCGAGACGGCTTCAGGAGAGAGTGATAGGCCGAGCTTCTCGTCAAGAATGGCCATCTGGGCGGCCTGGTCGTCCCTTGCGGGAACGGGGCCGGCGAGCGTTTCAGCGCTATAAAGCGAGATATAATCGGCGACCACGGCGCGCCATTCGCTGTTTTCGTCCTTTGCCGAAAAGCGCCTGCCGATGCCGATCGCGGCACGGTCGATGGCGATGCCGGCGACAAGCGAGGCGGCGAGCGCGCCGAGGAAGCGGCGGCGGCTGGCCGCGGGCGCAGAAATGGATTTTGCGTTCTCGCGCGTGGGAATGGCGGCGAGCATTGCTTCCAGTTTCTCGCGCGGGGCTTCGGAGAGCAGCGGCGCGAAAGCCTGCTCGAACGGCAGGCTGGCGCGCGCCAGGAAGTCCAGCCGTTCGGCGACGCTGTCGTCTTCCTTCACGATGGCCTCGATGCGGGCTGCCTCTTCTGCCGTCAGTTCGCCGTCGATGAAGGCGGTGAGGTCCTCGTCGGAGGGGATGGTGTGTTTCGTGCTCATGGCCTTCCCCCTTCCGGTGCGGCGCCGGAGAGCCTGGCGCGGGCGGCGGCTAGCCGGCTCATCACGGTCCCGATCGGGATATCCAATATGCCTGCAACCTCGCGATAGGAAAGTCCTTCCACATAGGCGAGGAAAACCACGGTCCGCTGCGCCTCGGGCAACGCGCTCACCTGCTTCAGCACCTGCCCTGCCATCACATGCGTTTCGGTATCATGCGCGCCGTCGAAGATCAGCGCCTCCCCGGCATCGACGAAGCCCTGGCCCTGGCGCACCCGGCGCGAGCGGATCTCGTTCAGCCAGATCGAATGCAGGATCGAAAACAGCCAGCGGTCGAGCCGCGTGCCGGGGACGAACTGATCGGCGCGCTCGAGTGCGCGAAGACAGGTCGCTTGCACCAGGTCGTCGGCGACATCGCGCTGATGCGAGAGAACGAGACCATAACGCCATAGCCTGGCCAGGTTCTCCGTCAGGCCGCTCCTGATATCCGCTTCGCTCGCGATGGCCGCCTCCGCCGATCCTGCATGCCTTCGAACCGCCTGGTAAACCGGCGATTCCATTCTCGCCCGACTATAGGCAGGAAATGGGGTGCGCGCGACCGACATTCGGATATCCTTTCCCGGCATTTCCCGCGCGTGGCTACCGCTCAGATCTTCGACGGGTCGAGGATCACCGCGTTCAGATCCTGATATTCCTCGCAAGCCGTGCCGCAGATCACCTTGATCGAGTTCAACTGCTCTCTGGCGAGGTCGAGCCGGCCCTTGATGACATAGGCTTCGCCGAGATATTCGCGGACCTTCGCATATTGCGGATCGAGCTTCACCGACTTCAAGTAATAGGAGATGCCTTCGTCGGTGCGTCCGAGCTTGCGGGTGGCATAACCGCGATAGTTCAGCACCTCCGCATTGTCCTGGTCCTTGACCGTGTCGAGCATGGCAAGCGCCTCTTCATAGCGGCCGGCCTTGGCCAGCGAATAGGCATAGTCGGTACGGTTCTCGTCCGACACATTGGCACTCTGCTGCTTGACGCATTTCTTGGTCTTCTGGTCGTAGATCTCGCCCTTCTTGCAGGTCGGCATCGTGCTGTCATTGTCGCCGACGGCAAGAGCGTGGCCGGAGAAGAGAGATACGGCGAGGCAGCCGCTGAGAAGGGTGGAGGCGATGCGGACTGTCGTGATCGTCATTGGAAAACTCCTCGAAAGTGACGTTGCGGGGAGAGAACACCGCTGCCCCAGCCTTTATTCGCCGGTCTCTCCATTTTCTCCATCACTGCTTCGTGAAGCCCCGAGGCCGAATAGATCATCGGGACCGGGTGTTCTCAGGGTGCGCCGGGAACGCCAAGGAGAATTCCGTGACCGATACCGTCAAACTCGTCAGCCTCGCCATCGCCACACCCGAACATGTCATATTCCAAGACCAGGCGGCCGAAGCCTCGGCTCGGCTGTTTGCCGACCGTTTCGAGGATTTTCATCATCTTGCCCGCGTCTTCGACAGCGCCGGCATTCAAAAGCGCCATGCGGCGCGGCCGCTTGCCTGGTTCGACGATAGGCATGGCTGGCAGGACCGCATGCAGGCCTACGCAGAGGTGGCGGGCGCCCTGTTCGTCGAGGCGGCCACCTCGGCGCTTGGTCGGGCGGATCTCAGCGCCGGCGATGTCGACTGTATCGTCACCGTTTCTTCCACCGGCTTTACGACGCCGAGCCTCGATGCGCAGCTTAGCCGCAGGATGGGCTTCAGGGCCGATATCGAGCGTGTTCCGGTTTTCGGGCTCGGCTGTGCCGCTGGCGTCTCCGGCTTTGCGATCGCCGCACGGCTGGCACAGAGCCGCCCGGGTGCCGTGGTGCTTTTCGTTTCGATCGAGCTTTGCACGCTGGCCTTCCGACTGGACGAGCTGACGCGGCCGAACATCATCGCGACGGCGCTCTTCGGCGACGGTGCGGCCGCCTGCGTGCTCCGCGCCGGCGCAAGCGGGCTGGCCGAGGTGGAATCGACAGGCGAGCACCTCTTCCCCGATACGCTCGACATCATGGGCTGGAAGATCGACGACAGCGGCTTCGGCATCGTGCTGGCGCAATCTCTGCCGCCCTTTGCCGAACGGGAGCTCGCCCCGGCGGTGACTGCCATTCTGGCGCGAAACGGACTGAGACTGGCAGACGTCGACCGCTTCATCTGCCATCCCGGCGGCACGAAGGTGCTGGCCGCGATGGAGAGCGCGCTTTCACTCACGCCCGGCACGCTCGATCACGAACGCGCCGTGCTTGCCGAATACGGCAACATGTCTTCGCCGACCGTGCTGTTCGTGCTGGAGAGGGCAATCGGCGCCGGGCTGCCGAAGCGCTCCGCGATGATCGCCATGGGGCCAGGCTTTTCCGCAAGCTGCGTGACGCTGCGGGGGGCGGCATGATGTGGCCGTCGATCGCGCTTCTGACATTTGTGACGCTGCAGCGGTTGGGCGAGCTCGTGTTTGCCCGGCGCAACACCGCCGCCCTTCTCGCCAGAGGCGGCCGGGAAGTCGCCCCAGAGCACTATCGCATCATGGTGGCGCTGCATGCCGCCTGGATCATGGGCCTCTGGCTGCTGGCACCGGGCCGCCCGATTCAGCCCTTCTGGCTTGTGGTGTTCATCGGGCTGCAGGCGTTGCGGCTCTGGGTGCTCGCGACGCTAAAGGACCGCTGGACGACACGTATCGTCGTCCTGCCCGGCTCGCCGCTCGTGAAAT
Organism: Rhizobium aethiopicum; assembly: GCF_900094625.1. Taxonomy (GTDB): domain Bacteria; phylum Pseudomonadota; class Alphaproteobacteria; order Rhizobiales; family Rhizobiaceae; genus Rhizobium; species Rhizobium aethiopicum. Next base: position 17,105 of record NZ_FMAJ01000031.1, read on the forward strand.
CGGGGCCCTATCGTTTCCTGCGGCATCCCAACTATGCAATCGTCGTCGGCGAGATCGCCGCCCTTCCTCTCGCCTTCGGCCTGACGGTCTACGCGATTGTCTTTTCGTTTTTAAACGCTGCAATCCTGCATGTGCGCGTAAAGGCCGAAAATGCCGCACTGAAAAGGGCAATGATTTTGAAATGAATGCGATTTTTTTGTTTGCACGGCGCTGTCCGCAGGGGCATTTTCACTTGATTACCTAGCGGAATGCAGCTGATATGACGAAGAATACAATCGTGCTCGGCGCAGGCATCGTCGGGGTGTCGGCGGCCATCCATCTTCAGCGGCGCGGCCGGCAGGTGACGCTGATCGACCGCAAGGATCCAGGCAGCGAAACTTCCTTCGGCAATGCCGGCCTGATCCAGCGCGAAGGGGTTGCGCCTTACGGCTTCCCCCAGCAGTTCGGCCTGTTGCTGCGTTATGCGCTCAACAACCAAATCGATGCGCATTATCACCTTCGCACGCTGCCGGGCCAGCTCGTATTTCTTGCCCGTTACTGGTGGAATTCGAATGCCAGGCGCCACGCGGTCGTCACCCGGGCCTATGCGCCGCTGATCGAGAACTCGATTGCCGAACACAAGGACCTGATCGAGGCCTCGCAGGCGCAGGCGCTGATCCGCAAGGACGGCTGGATGAAAATATTCCGGACGGAGGCCGGGCGCGACGAGGCTCTTGCGGAGGCCGCCCTTTGGCAGAACGAGTTCGGTGTGGACTATGACAGTCTGACGTCGACCGATATTGCCCGCATCGAACCGGATATGACGGTCCGTTTCGCCGGCGGCATCCGCTGGCGCGACCCCTGGTCGGTGCTCGATCCGCATGCGCTGACATCGGCCTATCGCCGCTATTTCGAAAGCCTCGGCGGCCGGTTCGTCACCGGCGACGCCGCTTCACTCGGCCAGTTCGGCGCCGGCTGGAAGATTATGACTAGGGAGGGTTCGCTGGACGCGGAGGATGCGGTCCTCGCGCTCGGCCCCTGGGCAGCCGTCGCGACGCGCCGGCTCGGCTATTCCTTTCCCCTCGCCGTCAAGCGCGGCTATCACATGCATTATGCCGCCAAGGGCAATGCCGTGCTCAACAACTGGATCCTCGATGCCGAATGCGGTTATCTGCTGGCGCCGATGAACCGCGGCATCCGCTTGACGACAGGGGCGGAGTTCGCAACGCTTGACGCACCGAAGACGCCGGTGCAGCTCGACCGGGCCGAAGCCGTGGCGCGTACGATCTTCCCACTCGGAGGCAGGCTCGATCCCGAACCGTGGATGGGCGCGCGCCCCTGCACACCCGACATGATGCCCGTCATCGGCAAGGCGCCGCGCCATCGGGGCCTATGGTTCGCCTTCGGCCACGCTCATCATGGGCTGACGCTCGGGCCGGTGACCGGTCGCGTGCTTGCCGAACTCATCACCGGCGAGACGCCGTTCATTGATATCTCGGCTTACTCGCCGCAGCGCTTCAAGCCATGACACCGAGGGTGGAGAGGCCGTTAAGGGCCGTTGCCGCGATGCCGTCGATCGTATCGTCGATATCGACGGTGACGACGCCGGGTTCGCCTGTCGGCACCTCGAGCGTCGCCAGCTGACTTTCGAGCAGTGAGACTGGCATGAAATGCCCCTTGCGCTCGCCCATGCGCCTGGTCAGCAGCGCCTTGGATCCCTCGAGATAAACGAAGAACAGATTACCGCCGGCAGCCACCCTCAGCCTGTCGCGATAGATGCGTTTCAGCGCCGAGCAGGAGACGATAATGCCCTCACCTTTTTCCAGCGAGGCCTTCATCCGTTGGCCGATCAGGTCGAGCCAGGGCATCCGGTCCTCATCGGTTAGCGGAATGCCTTTCGACATCTTCTCCACATTGGAAGCCGGATGAAGCGCATCACCTTCGACAAAGGCAAGGCGCAAGGCGCCGGCGAGTTTTTCGCCGACCGAGGACTTGCCGCAACCGCTGACCCCCATGACGACGATCGCATGGGCGCTGTTCATCCGTTGATCCGACATGCTTCCTCCGAGCATCCAATCTTTGTCTGCGCAATTCCCCGCAAAAGCGCTCCGCGCTATTCCTGGGAAAATCGCTTCACCCTTTTTCCCAAAACTGCACCGGCTTCCCGCTCAGTCGAGCGGGAAATGACATGCATGTTTTTGTGCGCCTTCTCCACTTAATTCGGGAGAAACCTGGCGACAATAATCCTGCGCTTTCCAGCAGCGCGGATTGAAGTGGCAGCCGGACGGCGGCTTCAGCGGCGACGGTAGTTCGCCCTGCAGGCGGATGCGGTTCTTCTCGCGCTCGGGATCGGCGATCGGGGTCGCCGACAACAAGGCGGCCGTATAGGGATGGCGCGGCCGGGCGAAGACTTGGGCGGCAGGGCCGGTCTCGATCGGGCGGCCGAGATACATCACCATCACCTCGTCGGCGATGTGGTGGACGACCGAGAGGCCGTGCGAGATGAAGAGATAGGCAAGACCCATTTCCTTCTGCAGGTCCATAAGCAAGTTCAGAACCTGCGCCTGGATCGACAGATCAAGGGCCGAGACCGGTTCGTCGAGCACCAGCACCTTTGGCCGCAGCATCAGGGCGCGGGCAATGGCGATGCGCTGACGCTGGCCGCCGGAGAACATATGGGGATAGCGGCCGTGATGCTCCGGGCGCAGACCGACGCGCGCCATCATCTCCTCCACCTTGCGGCGGCGGGCGCTAGCATCGAGATCGGTATTGATCTTCAGCGGCTCTTCCAGAATGGCACCGACCTTCTGACGCGGGTTAAGCGAGCCATAGGGATTCTGGAAAACGATCTGCACCTGACTGCGCAGGCTGCGGTCGCCCACACGGGCGGGCTTGCCGTCGATCAGCAATTCGCCGGCCGTCGGATCCTCGATCATCGTGACGAGGCGGGCGAGCGTCGACTTGCCGCAGCCGGATTCGCCGACGACGGCGAGCGTCTTGCCTGAATGAAGGCTGAAGCTGACGCCGTTCAGGGCCTTGACGGTGGCGTCGGCTTTGAAGAGACCGCGGTTGACAGTGTAGAAGCGGGCGAGATCCCTGCCCTCGAGAACAGCGCCCGTCATACCAGGTCTCCTGCAGTTTCAACGCGCATGACACCGGGATGCCCGAGCGGCTTGCCGTCCTTCAATGGATAGTTGCACAGCGCCCGCCCGAGCTCCGGGCCCTGGCGGACGACGCCGCGCTCGCACTCGACCGTGGCATAACCGCAGCGCGGCGCGAAGAGACAGCCTCTCGGGCGGCCGTGCTGGCCGGGAACGACGCCGGCGATCGAGGGAAGACGCTGTCCGACTTGGGCGCGTTCCGGCAGGGCGGCAAGCAGGGCCGCCGTATAAGGGTGGTGCGGGTCGCGGAACAGCGCCCTCACCGGCTGCTCCTCGACCTTCTGGCCCGCATATTGCACCTGCACGCGCTCGGCGGTTTCGGCGACGACGCCCATATCGTGGGTGATCAGCACCAGCGCCATGCCATGCTCCTTCTGCAGGCGCACGAGCAGATCGAGGATCTGCGCCTGGATCGTCACGTCCAGCGCGGTCGTCGGCTCGTCGGCGATCAGCAGCTTCGGATTGCATGCGAGCGCCATGGCAATCATGACGCGCTGGCTCATGCCGCCGGACATCTGATGCGGAAAGTTCGACAGGCGGTCTTCCGGCGCCGGAATACCGACGAGGTTGAGAAGTTCTATCGAGCGTTCGCGGCGTTCCCTCCGGTTGAGGCCCATATGGACCCGCAGTGTTTCACCGAGCTGAAAGCCGACCGTGAAGCATGGATTGAGGCTCGACATCGGCTCCTGGAAGATCATCGCCATCTCCTTGCCGACGATCCGGCGGCGCTGGCGGGCGGAGATGCCGCGCAGATCCTGGCCGTCGAACTGCATTCGGTCGGCAGTGATCCTGGCCGTCCAGGGCAGAAGCCCCATCAGGGCCAGCATGGAAACGGATTTGCCCGAGCCGGATTCGCCGACGACAGAGAGGATTTCGCCTTTGTCGCAGGTAAGCGATACGCCGTCGACGGCACGGAAAAGACCGGATGACGTCTGGAATTCGACGGTCAGATTTTCGATTTCGAGGAGCGGCATCACGACCTCTTCAGCTTGGGGTCAAGCGCATCGCGCAGGCCGTCGCCCATCAGGTTGATGGCGAGAACGGTGATGAGGATGGCAAGACCCGGGAAAGTCACGACCCACCAGGCACGCGAGATGAACTCCCGGGATTCGGCGAGCATGGTGCCCCATTCGGGTGTCGGCGGCTGCGCTCCCATGCCGAGAAAGCCGAGGGCGGCGGCATCGAGAATCGCTGCGGAGAAGGCAAGTGTGGCCTGAACGATCAGCGGCCCAAGACAGTTCGGCAGGATGGTCTTGAACATCAGCCGGAGGGTGCCGGCGCCGGCGACACGCGAAGCGATCACATATTCCTTCTCACGCTCAGTTATAACGGAGGCGCGCGTCAGCCGCACGAAATGCGGCTGGTTGACCAGCGAAATGGCAATCATCGCATTGGTAAGACCAGGCCCCAGCACCGCGACCAGCACGAGCGCGAGCAGCAGCGACGGGAAAGCCAGGATGATATCCATCAGGCGCATGATCGCCGTATCGATCTTGCCGCGGAAATACCCGGCAACGAGGCCGATCAGCACGCCGCATATGACCGAAAGCGTAACGACGACGACGCCGATGAAGAGCGAAAACCGCGCTCCGTAGATCAGGCGCGAGAGGATATCGCGGCCGACGGCATCGGTTCCGAGCGGATAGGAAGCGCTCCCCGCCTCCATCCAGGCCGGCACGGCGAGCAGCACCTCGCGGTTCTGCTCGTTCGGCGCATGCGGCGCAAAAACCGGTGCAAAAATCGCAACGACGAGAATGATGACGAAAACAACGAGGCCGATAACGGCGCCTTTGTTGCGGGAGAAATAATGCCAGAATTCCGCAAGGGCGGATGGCTGGCCGGTTTTGACGGTGACCGTGCTCATGGACCGCTCCTAGTGACGAATACGCGGATTGATGAAGCCGTAGAGAACATCAACAATCAGATTGACCAGCATGATGACACCGGCGATCAGGAGCAGCCCCCCCTGGACCACGGCGTAATCGCGCTTGAACACCGAATCGACCATCCATTTGCCGATGCCCGGCCAGGAAAAGATGGTCTCGGTGAGGATGGCCCCGGCAAGGAGAACACCGATCTGAAGGCCGATCGTGGTGATGACGGGGATCATCGCATTGCGCAGCGCATGGACGCCGACGACGCGCAGCGGCTTCAAACCTTTCGAACGCGCCGTGCGGACATAGTCTTCGCCGAGAACCTCGAGCATGGCGGAGCGCGTCTGACGGGCGATGACGGCAAGCGGGATGGTCGCCAGCACGATGGTCGGCAGAATGAGATAGCTGACGGCGGAGGCGAAGGCGCCCTTCTGGCCTGAAAGTAGACTGTCGATCAGCATGAAGCCGGTCACCGGCTTGAAGAAATACATCAGCGAAATGCGGCCGGACACCGGCGTCCAGCCGAGATAGCCGGAAAAGAAGATGATGAGCAGCAGGCCCCACCAAAAGATCGGCATGGAATAACCGACGAGGGCGACACCCATCACGCTCTGATCGAACCACGTGCCTCGCTTGACGGCTGCAAAGACGCCGGCGGGCACGCCAAGACAGACGGCGAGAATGATGGCGCAGAACGAAAGTTCCAGTGTTGCCGGAAACAGCGTCAGGAATTCGCCGAGGACCGGCCGCTTGGTGACGATCGAGGTGCCGAGATCGCCCTGCAGTACTTTTCCGAGATAGTCGAAATACTGCACATACATGGGACGGTCGAAACCGAGGTCGTGCATGATCTGGGCATGCCGCTCCGGCGCCATCACGCGTTCACCCGAGAGCAGCATCACGGGGTCTCCGGGCAGCAGGCGGATGAATGAGAAGGCAATCAGGGAAACGCCGAGGAATGTCGGAATCAGCACCGCAAGGCGGCCGATGAAAAAACGCAACATGGCAGATGTCCAATAGTTTCCGGCGGTCAGGGGGTGCCTGACCGCCGGCTGCGCCCAGCTCTGCCGGGCATTTTTACATTATTCTTGTTATTCGGATACGTCGACGCCGTCGAAACGGTGAATGCCGAGCGGGTCCATCTTGAAGCCCGAGACCTTCTTGCTCATCGGAACGAAGACGAGCGAGTGGTCGAGGGTCGCCCAGGGGGCTTCCTTCTTGAAGATCAGCTGCGCCTGCTCATAAGCCTTGGTGCGCTCGCCGACATCGGCGGTCATCTTGGCCTTCGTCATCAGGTCGTCGTATTCCTTGTTGCACCACTGTGCACGGTTGTTGCCGCCGACGGCATCGCAGCCGAGCAGCGTATCCATGAAGTTATCCGGGTCGCCGTTGTCGCCGGTCCAACCGAGAATGACGGCGCCGTCGCGCTTCACGTCGGAGGAGAGCTTCAGGTACTCGGCCCATTCATGCGTGACGATCTCGACGTTGACGCCGATCTTGGCGAAATCGGCCTGGATCAGTTCGGCCGCGCGGCGGGCGTTCAGCATGTAGGGACGCGATACCGGCATCGCCCAGACCTTCATGCTGAGATCCTTGACGCCGGCGTCGGCAAGAGCCTTCTTGGCGGCATCCGGATCGTACTTGTCGTCCTGAACGGCATCGTTATAGGACCACATTGTCGGCGGGATCGGGTTCTTGGCAACGGTGGCCGCACCCTGGAAGACGGCGTCGACGATCGCCTGCTTGTTGATCGCCATGTTGAGCGCGCGGCGGACTTCCGGCTTGTCGAAGGGCGCCATCTGGGTGTTGTAGGCGAGGTAGCTGACGTTGAGACCGGCCTGCTCCTCGACGACCAGGTTCTCGTCCTTCTTCAGTTCCGGAACGTCGGCTGCATTCGGATAAGGGATTAGGTGGCATTCGCCGGCCTTCAGCTTCTGGGCGCGCACGGCGGCATCAGAGGTAATGGCGAAAACCAGATCGTCGATCTTTTCCTTGCCCTTGAAATAGGTTTCGTTCGCCTTGTAGCGGATGACGGCATCCGGCTGATAGGCGACGAAGGTGAAGGGGCCGGTGCCGAGCGGCTGCTGGTTCAGCTGCGCCATCTTGCCGTCGGCCGCGAGCTTGTCGGCATATTCCTTGGAGACGATCGAGGCGAAGTCCATGGCGAGGTCGGCCAGGAACGGCGCTTCGGGATGGTTGAGCGTGAACTTGACGGTGAGGTCATCGACCTTCTCGACCGACTTGATCAGTTCCGGAAAGCCCATGCCGGCAGCGTATTCGTAAGAGCCGCCCTCGACATACTTGTTCCAGGGATTGTCGGACTTCAGCTGGCGCTCGAAGGAGAACACGACGTCGTCGGCGTTGAAATCGCGCGTCGGCGTAAAGAAGTCGGTGGTCTGGAACTTGACACCGGGATGAAGCTTGAAGGTGTATTCCTTACCATCGGCCGAAACGCTCCAGCTGTCGGCCAGACCGGGTTCGATCTCCGTGCCGCCGTGCTTGAATTCGACGAGGCGGCTATAGACGGTACGCGAGGACGCGTCGAAGGTCGTGCCTGCCGTATAAAGGCTCGGGTCGAAGCCTTCCGGCGAACCCTCGGAGCAATAAACAAGGGTCTTGGACCAGGCCGACGTCGCCATGACCGAAATCAGGGCCGTCGCTGCCAGCATGACAGAGATCTTTTTCATAATATTGTTTCCCGGTTGTTCTTTTTTGATGTCTGGAGACCGCATTAGGCATCCCGATCGACGATCGATGGAACGATATTTATCTACTGAAAGCAACGGGCTACGGAGAAAATTTTTCCAGTTGGACAATTTTAGAAATTTTTGGCCAAAAATCAGCCCCATTTGGAAATATTCGGACAAAGACGCGCAGAATTTCGTCGCATTTTGGATAATTGCGCCCTCTTAGCAGCGCAGAATGGACACTTCCACCTCTCGAGCCTTCGAGACGCAGCAAACAAAAACCGCGATTGCCGAGGCAACCGCGGTTTCGCAGGGCTGGTCTTTATCTTTGAATTCAGGCGGCGGGGGCAACGACCGCGGGCTTGCGGTATTCGTGTTCACCGGTAATTCCGAGCAGGAAATTGATCTGGGGGCGCGCCTTGACGAGATCGTCGATCGAATATTCCGAGAGGACGCCGAAGAAGGCGTTGAGCGCCTTGCGCAGTGCCGAGTTCAGACCACAACTGTCGACCAGCGGGCATTCGACCATGCCGTCATCCTCGAAGCATTCGGCCATGGCAAAACTGTCTTCTGTGACCCGGACAACGTCGAAGAGGGTGATCTCGGCCGCCGGCTTGCCCAGGCGCACACCGCCGTTGCGGCCACGCACCGTCTCGACCAGGCCCGCCTTGTTCAGCGGCTGGAGGATCTTGAACAGAAAGAGTTCCGAAACCCCGTAGGCCTTGGCAATCTCCGGAATCCGGCTGAGCTGCCCTTCGTTGGCAGCACAATACATCAACATGCGAACCGCATAGTTGGTCTGCTTCGTCAACCGCATGCCGATCTCCTGACTCGTGCCTGTTCAGACGTATATAGGCGGTTTGATAGTTTTGAACAATTCCAAAATATGAAATTCGCATTCAGCTTATGAGGCCATTTGCCGCGACGTCAATCCTGCTTCAGGGTGCCGGCATAATCCAGGATCGCCTGCTTGCGCTTGGGCGTGCCTGGATGAGTGGACAACATGCTGGTGCGGGAATGATCGCCGAGTTTGGTTTCCAGCAGATCGAAAAACCGTGCGATCGCAACGGGGTCCATCCCGGCCTTCCGCATCAATTCGACCGAGCGCCGGTCGGCTTCGGCTTCCGCGCTGCGGGAATAGGACAATGCGAGCAGGCCACCGCCTTGCGTCAGGATATCCTCGACACCGGAGCCGACATCGCCGGCAATCAGCATCACGAGACCGGCAACGCCCGCAGCGTGATAGAGCTGTCTGAGGCTATGCTTATATTCGACATGGCCGATCTCATGAGCGAGAACGCCTGATATCATCTCGTCGTCGTCACCCGCCATTTCCACCAACTGGTCGGTGATGACGATATTGCCATCGGGAAGCGCGAAGGCGTTGGGGCCGATCAGGCCGCCATCGCGGAAATTCAGCACGTAACGCTCGGCGCCGCCTTCGGCACTGGCTGCAACCTGCCGAAAACGGTCGGCGATTTCGGCCTTCCGTGGGTCCGTCAGCTGGCTCGGGTTCATCGCCGTATTATCCAGCGTGTTGAGAGCGCCGTACGATATCGCCTCGGAGACTACAGGCGGCGTGACAAAGATGGCGACTTCGACCAGCGCCGGCAGCGCATAGCGGTAGATCCCAACGGCAAGCAGAACGGCGGCGATCGTGAAGACGAAGAGGCGGGGATGGAACTCCTCCAGCCGATGCACCCATCCGCTTCTGCCGCCGGCGCGCAGGAAGGCATCGATTGCATCGTTGTCGGCGCTTTCGAACACTGACTCGTCGGCAAAAACCGCGCGCCGCGGGATCGACCCGACACGCGGCGTGAAGGAGACTTGCCCAACATGGCAATCAGAAAGAATTGCGTCTTCTTCAGTCACGGCGACCAGGCGGCCGCCGCGCGACAACAGGCGCGCCGGAACGGCGCCGCTCGAATGCGGCGGATACCATTCCCCTCTCGCAATGGCTTCGCGTTCAGAACCCAAAATCGATACCTTCCATGCTGATATATTCCGAACTGATGGCGGTGCCGCTGGCCTGAAACTGCGTGAAGACCTCGCCGATCTCGCCATCAATGTGAATTGCCGTGTGCTCGGTAACATAACGTGCCAGCCGCACCGCCGCCCAGGGGCGCATCAGGCCGAGGGTGAGCACCGTCACCACCACGTTCGATATGGCGATCCAGGCATAACGCGCACGGGAAAGATCGCTCCGCAAGACATGCCGGCCGTCGATCCGCGTCGACGACCAGACGATGTTGTGCACGGCTGCCCGGTAGATGAGGCCGGCAAGGCCGTAAATGATGAGAAGGCCGAAGACCACCACATACATCCCAGACAACACCACCGTGAACATAGCAGCGTCGGTTGCAACCGAGCCGCCTTCCGAGGCGTGTAGCCCGACAAGCACGATCGCAATCAGCCCAGCAAGCAGGACTGCGCCCAGCACCACCATCAAGGCGGGGACGAGAAGCGCACCGTAAAGCGCGCGGACTTTGGGATCGGTGTGGAACGGCCGGTTGCCGTAGCGGAGATTGTTGAAGAAATAGCGATTGACCCAACGGCTGGCGAAGGGCGCAAGCAGACCTAACGACAGGAAAGCGACAAAACTGCCAAGCAACACGGAAACAAAGGCGCCGCCGGCGGTGCCGGTGAAATCAAACCGAACATTGCGGTAGCTGGTCACGCGGGCGTTAAAGCGAAGGCCTCTGACGATCAGCCAGGGCAGAGCGATGAGCACCAGGATGGTGGTCACGACCGAGAACAGCGGGTGGATCGTCGTCGCCAAAATGTTGGCCACCACAATGAAGGCGAAGACGATGACGCGACCTATGAAGATCTGCTTGCCGGTGGCGTGATATTCGAAGCTGCGGCCGAGCAGAACGGTGTTGCCGTAGAAATAGCGGTTTCGCCGCACTTTCGCCCAGGCCGAATAGATCCCGAGCGTTATGACCGTCAGAAGAACGTTGACGATCCAGATGCCGAAATATTCCGATGCCGTACCGGTGAACCGGGCACGCTCGAAGGCGTTTGCCGCGGAGCCCGCGGACACTCTGTTATCCATGATCTTTGCTTCCCCCAACAGACTGCCCGCCCTCGCGATGAGAGTCACGCGGCGGGCGCATCATCTGAAAAGCAAAGAGGCGCAGAAATCAACAACCTTAAATCGAAAAGGGGGGCCGAACGGCCCCCGAATTGCAGATCGATCTGTCGCGTAGATCACTTCATCGTCGGCATGACGAATTCGGCGCCGCTCTTAATGCCGGAGGGCCAGCGGGCAGTGACTGTCTTGGTCTTCGTCCAGAACTTGATCGAATCCGTGCCGTGCTGGTTGAGGTCGCCGAAGCTCGAGGCCTTCCAGCCGCCGAAGGAGTGATAGGCGAGCGGAACCGGGATCGGAACGTTGATGCCGATCATGCCGATGTTGATGCGCGAGGCAAAATCGCGGGCGGCATCGCCGTCGCGGGTGTAGATCGCAACGCCGTTGCCGTATTCGTGCTTCATCGGCAGCGACAGCGCTTCCTCATAGTTCTGGGCACGAACGACGGAGAGGACGGGTCCGAAGATCTCTGTCTTGTAGATATCCATGTCGGGCGTGACGTGGTCGAACAGGCAGCCGCCGACGAAGTAGCCGTCTTCATAGCCCTGGAGCTTGAAATCGCGGCCGTCGACAATGAGCTTGGCACCTTCTTCGACGCCCCGGTCGATCAGGCTGCGAACACGGGTATAGGCGTCCTTGGTGACGAGCGGGCCCATGTCGGCCTTGTCATCAGTATAGGGACCGATGCGCAGCGACTCGATCTTCGGCGTCAGCTTTTCGACGAGGCGGTTGGCAGTCTCTTCACCGACGGGAACCGCAACCGAGATCGCCATGCAGCGCTCGCCGGCCGAACCGTAGCCTGCGCCCATCAGCGCGTTGACGGCCTGATCCATATCGGCATCGGGCATGATGATCATGTGGTTTTTGGCGCCGCCGAAGCACTGGGCACGCTTGCCGTTCATCGCCGCCGTGCCGTAGACGTAGCGGGCGATCGGCGTCGAGCCGACGAAGGAGACGGCGCCGATATCAGGATCGGTGAGGATCGCGTCGACAGCACCCTTGTCGCCATTGACGACGTTGAGGATGCCGGCCGGCAGTCCGGCCTCGATCATCAGTTCGGCAAGGCGGATCGGCAGGGAGGGGTCGCGCTCGGAAGGCTTCAGGATGAAGGCGTTGCCACAGGCGATCGCCGGCGCGAACATCCACATCGGGATCATGCCGGGGAAGTTGAAGGGGGTGATGCCGGCGCCGATGCCGACCGGCTGGCGGATCGAATACATGTCGATCGACGGGCCGGCGCCCTCGGTGAACTCACCCTTGGCAAGATGCGGGATACCGCAGACGAACTCGCAGACTTCAAGGCCACGAATGACGTCGCCCTTGGCATCCTCGATCGTCTTGCCGTGCTCCTTGGAGAGCATTTCGGCAAGCTCGTCCATGTGCTTGTTCAGGAGTTCGACGAACTTGAAGAAGACGCGAGCGCGGCGTTGCGGGTTGGTGGCAGCCCATTTTGGCTGTGCCGCCTTGGCATTCTCGACTGCGGCTCGCAGCTCCTCGACGCTTGCGAGCGCCACCGTCGCCTGCACTTCGCCGGTGGCCGGATTGTAGACGTTGCTGACGCGGCCGCTCGTGCCGGCGACCTGCTTGCCGCCGATGAAATGTCCGATCTCACGCATGGGATGCTCCTCCTGTTTTTGGATTGGTTGACAATCGCACTTCAATTTGCACAAAGCAATGTGCTGATATAAGGAACTGTTGTGCGCATATTATAGCCAAGTCATTGCATCAGCCGCTGTTGCTTACAAATTTGGCACCGCGGGCGGACAAGTCAAATGTCAAGAGGAGGTCGAACCGATGAAGCGGAAACCCGTTGTCCGTATGGCCGAGTTGGAGATCGATTCGGACACGCTTGAAGCCTATTGCGCCTTGCTCACCGAAGAGATCGAGGCCTCCGTCGCACTCGAAGACGGTGTCCTCTCCCTCAGCGCTGTGTCCGTCACGGGCGACCCCGGCCGCGTCCGTATTCTTGAGGTCTATGCCGACCAGGAGGCATATGAGGCGCACCTGCGGACACCGCATTTCCTGAAGTATAAGAGGGAGACCGCGGGCATGGTGACATCTCTGACTCTGATCGAGGTCGATCCGATCGCAATGCGTGCCAAGCCATGAACTGGGATGACGTTCGTATTTTCCTCGCCGTCGCCCGCACCGGGCAGATCCTTGCCGCCTCGAAGCGGCTGGGGCTTAACCACGCCACGCTCTCTCGCCGGCTGACGTCGCTCGAAGAGGCGCTGAAAACGCGGCTTTTCATCCGCCGCACGAATGGCTGCGAGCTGACGGCCGAAGGCGAAGTGTTCCTGGCATCCGCAGAGCGGATGGAAACGGAAATGTTGGCCGCGCAGGCAAGCCTCGGCCACACCGATACTGCGATCGCCGGGACCGTGCGCGTCGGCGCGCCTGACGGGTTCGGCGTCTCCTTTCTGGCGCCGCGCATGGGCAGACTGATCGAGCGCCATCCGGAGCTGAAAATCCAGCTCGTGCCCGTGCCTCGCTCGTTCTCGCTGTCGCAGCGCGAGGCCGATATCGCCATCACGCTGGAACGTCCCGAGCAAGGCCGGCTGGTCTCCTCCAAGCTTACGGACTACACGCTCGGCCTCTACGCCTCGCGAGGCTATCTCGCCTCAAACGGCAGACCCGGCGATGTCGAGGCGCTGAAGGCGCATCCGCGCATCGGCTATGTCGAAGACCTGATCTTCACCGCCTCGCTGAATTTCTCCGGCGAGGTGATGCGAAGCTGGGATGCAAGCTTCGAGATTTCGACGGCGATCGGCCAGACGGAGGCGGTCCGATCCGGTGCCGGCATCGGCATTCTGCACGATTATGTTGCCCGGCAGTATCCCGAGCTCGAGCGTATTCTACCGGAGGTTTCGATCCGGCGCGCCTATTGGACGACCTATCACGAAACGGCGCGCAATCTCGTGCGCGTCCGCAGTGTCGTCGACTTCCTGCAGGAACTCGTCAGCGCCGAGCGGCAGATCTTCCTTTAACCTCGGAGGCGTGCTTGGCCGGCTCATCGTTCTCATCGGGATTGGGAACCGGCGCCTCGTCCGGCAGCCGGTCCGGCTCCGGTTCGGTGATCGGCGGCACCGGCTTCCAACCGGGCGCCGGCATCGGCGGCTGATCGGGAATGGGTTCGTTGGGCACGGACATGACCGTCTCCCTTCTACGTTGCGATGTTCGTCGGAGCTATTTGTCCGACTTCAGCGTCTCGGCAGCACGCATCGGCATGCTGTCGATAATGGCGAACAGCTCGCCATTGGTGATCGGTTCGCTGACCGTGAGTTTGACCGTTCCATCCTTGCCGAGCAGGTAGGCGGCGAATTCTCCTGCCTCCGGCCCCTCAAGATCGTGGCGGATCGCTTCGCCGTCGAGGCCGTCGGCAGCACCGAAAAGTGCCCGCACCGCGCCGGCCGAGACCTTCAGTACCACCATGTCGCGCTCATCGAGCGCGCTGCGGCCGGACAGCAGCTGGTTTTCCTGCCGCGCCGCGCGGGCATTGTTCTTGTCGGCGAAGAGAATGAAGACACGGTTCTTCCACTGGAAAGCGGCCAGGCTTTCGATCGGCGAATAGGCGCCGTTCGTCTCGTCGATCTTGGTCGCGCCGTAGAGCAGGGTTTTCGACATGCGTATTCTCCCGTCAGCTGGGAGAACGGTCCGGGATGGCACGAGTTCCATCCGAATGATCGGAACCAAATTTTCCTTCTAATGCCGGGAAGATGGTACGGCTGAGTGGGGTTAACCGCTTCGAGCCTGAGTGGCCGGAGGCTAGGCTGTTCTGACAAATTGGTGATTTAGAGTCCGAGGGCAGACCAGATCCAACGCTGACTTTGGGATCAGTCAGCAAACTTCATGCTGTAGTGGATGCCTCGGGCTGCCGGTTCGTTTCCATCTCGCGCCAGGACAGCAGAACAACATGGCTCCGGCTTGCGATCTCGCTCGGGGCTGCTTGAGATACAGGTGCTCGCCGGAGCTCACCTATGATGCCGATAGCCTGTATGACGTCATCCGTAATCAGGGTAGTGAACCGCTCATCCGCCCGGATGCCATCGCAAGCATTGGCGTCGGTTACAAGCAGCGCTGGACATTGAGAGTTCTTCGGCACGCTCAATCAATGGCGACGCCTCGCCACACTCTATTTCAAGCTCGCAGCCAGTTCCCTCGGCTCCATCAAACTGGCAAGCAGTCGTACTTTGGGTCAAATTGATTGTCACTGGAGCCTGTAGGGATCCGAAATCCCATCGGTCTCGCCGCGTCTAGACCTTCGAGCGCCTGTCTGCTCTTATGCTTTGACAACATAACTTGGAGAAACAGTTGACCAGCAATCTGTGGGATACTGAACATGGCATCATGTTTGGCGCGAATTCATCGGCTGCAATAAACACTCTGTTTTTGTTGATGGATAAAGGGCTTATTTCGCGGGAGGACGCCGCCGGTGTTCTCACTAAGACCGCAAATCAGGTTCGCGAAGGTTCTGAAGATGGGCCAGATTCGGAACTGGTGGAACAAGTAGCGCGAAGATTTGAAGCAATGGCCGCTTGGTGTTTAAGTCATAGCCCTAGTAAGTAATTACGGAAAATCACTGGCGAATCCGATCACACACTCTAACGATGCCCACAAAACGTGTACGGCAGGTGGTCGACGCATTTGCGTCTTCTGACTATAAGGCAGCGCATGAATGATTCCAACGAACAGCACAAAGAAGACGACCGGCCAGCTAAGCCGCCGCTTCCCAAGGGTGAGAAATTTTTCGATCCCTGGGAAGAAGAATTTCGACGGGCATACAAGTCGGACGATAAGACCTTCGAATATTGATGCGAGGGGCCAGCGGAAGCCCATGAGGAAGTCGCCCCTGCTCAGGCAAGGACGCGTGCACCTGTAATTCAGATGCCCAGACCGAAATCCATCGGTCAGGCTGGCCGGTTTGAGCCGCCAACCATTCGCTCGCACTATCAGCCTCAACCTTCTCCTGTACTGAAGCGAATGCCCGCGGCGGTGTGGGAGGTTCCTAGGCGGCCGATTTGCACATGCGAGTCGAAGCGGTATGTGAACAACGTCTCGTACTCAGAGGCGGTGCCGACAATAATGAGCCAGCCCATCATTCCTGGCAGAACGCCTGCTTGCCCCTGCGACAATGGCCGTCCAGTCAGAGGCTCAAAGATCAATCCCGTGGCTGCGGTCGACTCCTCGCTGACGCAGTCCCGCTAGGATCTGCTGACCGCCTTCCGTGCGGACTGTCTGCTGCAGGACCTTCAAGCTCTCCTGCATCGCCGCAAAGGCCAGGCGCTGCGCCGGCGGCACGTGGTTGATGAGATCCTTGTCACCCCGGATGAGGGCATTGCGGCCAAAGCGCTCGTCAAGCGCCTTGCTGACGGCGACGAACTCCCGGCGAATGCTCGGATCGAGAGGAACCGCCGAAACAGTCGGCTTGTGCCCATTCCTCCTTGCCTCAGCGGTCAGAACCATGAGCGCCTCTTCCGCCGCTTTCGACAGGCCGGGAATAGCAACCGCCATACGCCGCCGCTCGGCGGTGATGACCTGGCGCTCCGCATCGAACAGATTGACATAGGCCCTCCCGAGAGAGCGCAGCCGCCCGGCTGCCTCGGGCACAGCCTGGGCCGCCTCCTTCCGCTCCCGGCCGGAAGCCAGCATCCTGTCCATGAGACGGTCCGAACCGCGCAACGCTTCATAAGCGGCCGGATCATTGGTCACCGCGGCAGCGATGCGATCGCCAGCAAAACCTTTTGCAAGCAGTTCCTCGATCTTGCCGACGGCTCCTGACGGATCGCGCCAGATCGTCCTTGCCGCGTTGGCCAGCGCCTCACGCTGCTGACGGTAAAGGGGAGCGGAGAGAACGCGCGCTCGCGCCTCGTCGTCGACTGCTATCTTGAACTCGGTGACAGCGGCAAGCATGGGCAGCACGGTCACATTCTCCTTGCCTGCCCCCCTGTCTTGCTGCTGGTCCGGAACGGCACTGGCTGCCGCAACGATCTTCGAGCGGTCCTGGCGTTCGGCCAGATGTTGCTCCTCGGCAAAGCGTTTGA
>NZ_FMAJ01000037.1 GCF_900094625.1 Rhizobium aethiopicum
AAAATAATATCGCGGGGTGGAGCAGCCCGGTAGCTCGTCAGGCTCATAACCTGAAGGCCGCAGGTTCAAATCCTGCCCCCGCAACCAAACTTCCCTTCATCTCCTGCAACATCACGGTCAGCTGTCGCTGGCGCGAAGACTTTATCTTCGCTGGCGATGGTAGCTCGTCGGACCATAACCTGAAGGGTGAGCCTGCAAAGGGTTCAAATCCTGCCCACGTATCCAAACAAGCCCGCCCACATGGCGGCCTTTTGATTCCAGACCTCAAGCAAGCACCAACTCGCGGCTGATGAACCTCATAAGCTCCACGCCTGGCATTTGGGTTGGCCTTCGCGGTTCGGCATGCAGTTGGTTGTCGGGCGCGGACCGTCCGTTGTCTCCTGCCCGCATCATTGCTGGAAAATCAGCATGACGTAGGCCAGGAAAAGCACCAGATGGACCGCACCCTGCATCAGATGCGTACGCCCACTTGCAAAAGTGATGATGCTGACGGCAAGCGTGAGCACCAGCATCACGAGATCTCCATGCTCCAGACCGAGGGTTACCGGATGTCCGTAAAGACGGCTGATAACCAGCATCGCCGGCACCGTCAGCCCGATCGTCGATAACACCGACCCGAGAAAGATATTGACGGCGCGTTGAAGGTTATTGGCGATGGATGCGCGCACGGCGCTGATTGCCTCGGGGGTCGCGACAAGAATGGCCATGACGACGCCGCCAAATGCGGTTGGGGCATGCAGGGTTTCGATGATGTAATCGATCGGCCGCGCGAGCTGTTCGACCAGGAAGACCACGGGACCCATATAGGCGAACAGCAACAGGGCATGAGGCCACACCGGCGGATGGTGAAGCGCTGCTTCGCCACGAGGTTCGCGACGGTTGCTGGCGTCGGTGAAATAGTCCTGATGGCGACCGGCTTGAAGAAACAGGAAGGTGGCATAAAGGCCGACCGAAATCATACCGAGGACCAATTGCCGTGGCGCCGACGGATCCTGTCCGTCCGGGCCGGAAAGAAACGTAGGCATCACCAGGCTGAGCGTCGCTAAGGGTACGATGACGCCGAGATAGGCGTTGGCGCCCTGCAGGTTATGCTGTTGCTCCGGCCGCCGCCAGGCACCCAGCAGCAATGACAGGCCGACCATGCCGTTCAGAATGATCATGACGACGGCAAAGAGAGTGTCGCGCGCCAGCGTCGGGTTGTTTTCGCCATGAATCATCACGGCAGAAATTGCCATCACTTCGATCGAGGTTATCGCGAGCGTCAGAATGAGCGTGCCGTAAGGCTCCTTCAGTCGTTCCGCCAGATGATCCGCATGTCGCACGACAGACAGGGCGGAACCGAGAACGACGGCAAACAGCCATCCGAAAAGGACGGCGAACCAAAGCGGATCGGCAAGCCGACGGAAAAGCTGCTCCGGAAAAGCGAGGAATATCAGGCTCGTTGCGATGCTGACGCCGAGGAACCATTCCTCGCGCAGACCGATCCCGCCGACGGTGCGCGGTGCGGGCCCGTCAGCCATCGGGACCACCGCCATATCGCACATTCCGCAGCAATGCGATCATCAACACCATTGTGTCCCGCCTGCTCTCCTGCCCGCCGCATGAATGAATCGAACGAAGCTGCCCGAAACCAGACAGCCCAGCTTCATTGACAAAGCCATCTCGCCTTTGTCATACCCCAATGAGACCGCCCCTTGTCACCATCCCAGAATACAAAAGCACCATACGTCACGCCAGATGGCGGATGATCGAGGCGCGCTACAAGGCAGGCAAGACTTGTTATTCGCGCCCGGTCGCCGGGATTGCTGCGCCGGTGACGACGGCTGCGGCCGGCGAAATCAGGAAGGCGATGAGCCGGGCGATCGACTGCGGCGATACCCAGGCGTCCGTTTTTGCATTGGGCATGGCCGCGCGATTCTCAGGGGTATCGATCGTGCCGGGCAGAATGCAGTTGGCGGTGATGCGGTCGTTGCGGCATTCGGCAGCAAGTGCTTCCGTCAGCCGGATGACGGCAGCCTTCGATGCGGCGTAGGCGGCCTGGTTGGCGCCAGCTTTCAGGCCGGGCGCCGCAGCGACATGTACGATGCGGCCGTAGCCGGCGGCCTTCATCGTCGGGAGAACCGCGGCGCTGATCGTCAGCGCGGTGCGGGCGTTGGCCGTCATCATGGTGTCCCATTGTGCGGGAGCCTCTGGCCCGACCGGTCCTATCTGAAAACCGCCGACGGTGTTGACCAATGCCCCGACGCCGCCGAAGCGCTTGACCGCACGAGCGACGGCGGCCGTGCAGGAGGCGTAATCGGTGAGGTCCGTTCCGGAGATCGAGAGAAATTCGGTGGAAGCAGGAAGCTCGCCTACCAAGGTTTCCAGCTCGTCGCTCGAACGGTTCATGCAGACGAGTTTCACGCCGGCGCCGGCAAGCTCCCGGACGACGGCGCTGCCGAGATTGCCGCCGGCTCCCGTGACGATCACGGCTTTCTGGTCAGTCATGCAGGTGATCTCCGTCGGTGCTCGATGATGCCGCGCATTGTTGATCCAGGCTGCGCCGCAACGCAACCCGCACGGCCGTGCCAAGTCAGGTATCTTTAGGGATTTTGACGGAGCAGCAAGCAGGTCCTAGGCAATGCTGCAGGCGAGTCCTCGGTCGGAAGCACGGTGCGCGCCGCGAAAAGGCGCCTTCAGATGCTTTCGGCATGTTATCCCATGCCGGCGCACCCATCAAACCCTTCTGACCGTCGCATCCGGGACGGCACAGGCCTCGCCGCCGCCGAAGAGGCGCGAACGGGTGAGGAAGCGTTTCTCGCGGCCGTTGTCGAGCGAGAACATGCCGCCGCGGCCGGGCACGACGTCGATGATCAGCTGCGTGTGTTTCCACGCCTCGAACTGGCTGGCGCTGATATAGACCGGCACGCCGCCGATCTCACCAAGCTTGACGTCGCTGTCGCCCACCATGAATTCGTTGGTGGGATAACACATGGGGGAAGAACCGTCGCAGCAGCCGCCGGACTGGTGGAAGAGGATATCGGGATGATCTCGCCGGATTTCCGCGATCAGGGCGAGGGCTGCGTCGGTTGCGAGAACACGCGGTTCACCGTTGACGGTCAGTTCCATGGTTCTTCCTTCTAGGTTCTGGAAAGGGGATTCCCCTCCCCACCCCCTCCCCACAAGGGGGAGGGGCTTAGGATGCCGCCCCGATGTCTTCTTGTCGAACTCTCAGCAAAGCAATGCGTCGCTTTGAGAACGAGGCAATTCAACCCGGTTAAGCCTCTCCCTTTTGTGGGAGGGGTTTACCCTCCCACTATAGCATTTCAGAAGAAGCCGAGCGCCTTCGGGCTGTAGCTTACCAGCATATTCTTGGTCTGCTGGTAGTGTTCGAGCATCATCTTGTGGGTTTCACGGCCGATGCCGGACTGCTTGTAGCCGCCGAAGGCGGCATGCGCCGGGTAGGCATGGTAGCAGTTGGTCCAGACGCGGCCGGCCTGGATCTCGCGGCCGAAACGATAGCAGCGATTGGCGTCGCGGCTCCAGACGCCGGCGCCGAGGCCGTAGAGCGTGTCATTGGCGATTTCGAGCGCTTCCTTCTCGTTCTTGAAGGTCGTGACCGAGACGACAGGCCCGAAGATCTCTTCCTGGAACACACGCATCTTGTTGTGGCCCTTGAAGATCGTCGGTTTCACGTAGTAGCCATTGGCCAGCTCGCCGCCGAGATCGTTGCGCGAACCGCCGGTCAGTACCTCCGCACCTTCCTGCTTGCCGATGTCAAGATAGGCGAGGATCTTCTCAAGCTGCTCCGTCGAAGCCTGGGCACCGATCATGGTCGCGCTGTCGAGCGGGTTGCCCTGCTTGATCGCTTCGACGCGTTTGACAGCCTTTTCCATAAAGCGGTCATAGATCGATTCCTGGACGAGGGCGCGACTAGGGCAGGTGCAGACTTCACCCTGGTTCAAGGCAAACATCGCAAAGCCTTCGAGCGCCTTGTCGAGGAAATCGTCATCCTCGGCCATCACATCGGCGAAGAAGATGTTCGGCGACTTGCCGCCAAGCTCCAGCGTCACCGGGATGAGGTTCTGGCTGGCATATTGCATGATGAGCCGGCCGGTCGTCGTCTCGCCGGTGAAGGCGATCTTGGCGATGCGGGGGCTGGTCGCCAGCGGCTTGCCGGCCTCGATGCCGAAGCCGTTGACGATGTTGAGCACGCCGGGCGGCAGCAGGTCGCCGACGAGCTCGGCCCAGAGCAGGATCGAGGCCGGGGTCTGCTCGGCGGGCTTCAGCACGACGCAGTTGCCGGCGGCAAGTGCCGGCGCCAGCTTCCAGGTCGCCATCAGGATCGGGAAGTTCCATGGAATGATCTGGCCGACGACGCCGAGCGGCTCGTGGAAGTGATAGGCGATGGTGTCATGGTCGATCTCGCCGATCGAACCTTCCTGGGCGCGGATGCAGGAGGCGAAGTAGCGGAAGTGGTCGATTGCCAGCGGAATGTCGGCGGCCATGGTTTCGCGGATCGGCTTGCCGTTGTCCCAGGTCTCGGCCTGGGCGAGCAGTTCCAGCTTGTCCTCCATGCGCTGGGCGATCTTCATCAGGATGTTGGAGCGCTCGGCGGCCGAGGTGCGGCCCCATTGCTCCTTGGCCGCATGGGCGGCATCCAGCGCCAGGTTGATGTCCTTGTCGCTGGAGCGGGGAATGTCGCAGAGCTTGCCGCCGGTGACCGGCGTCAGGTTTTCGAAGTATTTGCCTTCGACCGGCTCGCGCCATTCGCCGCCGATATAGTTGCCGTATTTCAGCTTGAATGGCGATTCGACGACTTTCTGATGAAGCATGTCATCCTCCCTTGATGGTCCAGGTTCCAATCGAACCAGTGGAAGGAAAAATGTGCGCGTTTTGCCGGAGAGAACAGGGCGCGGCCTCGATACCGCAGTGCACACTGTCGCAGGGTTGCGACAGATCACGCCATGATTGCCCGTGTCCATGGAACCGTCGAGCGCACTGCTCAGTGCAGGTCGAACTTTTTCATCTTCCGGTGGAGGGTGGCGCGGCTGATCCCGAGTGCTGCGGCTGCCTGCGAGACGTTGCCGCTGGTGCGCGACAGTGCTCGCAAGAGGGCGGCCTTTTCCGCTTCGACCATCTCTTCCTGCTGCGAGACGGCGGCTTCCTGGAGCGCATCGGCCGCCGGGATGCCGGCGGCGATCCGTTTGTCGTCGAGCTGCAATGCGATGCGGGCGGCGCGGGTGGCCCCGAGCACGAGGTCGTGCCGATCGACCGCAAGCAGGGCAGCGGCGGAATTGGCGCCGGCCGCGACCATCAGGAAACGGGCGCCAGCAAAGGCCGAACGAAAGAGGTTGAGCTCGATGCGCAGTGCCGCATCGCGCACGGTCTGCGTCAGGATCGCCAGCGTCATTTCGCCGACGTCTTCGCGGCAGGTGGAGATGTCGAGGGCTGCGGCGAGCTCACCGCGATGATCGCGGATCGGCGCCGTCGTGCAGCTCAGGCGGATATTCGAGCAAAAGAAGTGCTGGTCGCGGAAGATGGCGACGGCGCGCTCGTCGGCAAGCGCGGTGCCGATGCCATTGGTCCCGATGCTTGCCTCGGTCCATACGGAGCCGGTCCAGAGGCCGAGATCGCGAAAATCCTTGTCGTCGCCGGCCGTGCCCCGGCGCTCCAGCGCGATGCCGTTCCTGTCGGTCAGAAGGATGCAGCAGCCGGCCTTGCCGACCGTCGTGAACAGCCGGTCGAGCTCGTCCGACGCGCCGGCGATCAGTCGTTCGGACTGTTCGCGGGCCTGGTGGAATTCCTGGTCGCTGAGGCGCAGCGGCGCACGTTCGTCTTCCGGAGCGAGCTGGTGCATGGTCATGCATCGCCGCCAGGATGCGACGATCGGAGAACTCGCGGCGGCGGATTTGCGCTGCGCAGCGGTGTAGACATGCTCCGCATGCGCTGACTGTTCGTGCATCTGCTCCTCCCACGGAACTTCAGCATAGTCTGATCGAAAAGCGGCCGGTTTGCAATTGCACCCTTCGACGGCCGCCCCTCTCCTCACCCGGGCGATCAGGGCATGATGCTGAATAGTGTGAGCGATTTTCGCACGACATCGCGCTCCGCTTCATTGATCTAGATCCGGTTTAGGCCCCACATCTAGCGTAACAGCCAAGCCTCGATGCCGCGTGCGGCCGCCCGGCCGGTCGCCAGGCAGGCGGTGAGGAGATAACCCCCGGTCGGTGCCTCCCAATCAAGCATCTCGCCGGCCACGAAAGTGCCCGGCAGGGCCTTCAGCATCAAGCCTTGGTCGATGCCGCTCCAGCGGATACCGCCGGCCGAAGAGATCGCCTCACCGATGGGTCTTGTGTCGAGAACCGGAATCGGCAGGGCCTTGATCATGCCGGCGAGCCGCTCGGAATCGGTTCTTTCGCGGTCGGGCACGAGTTCCCGCAGCAGCGCCGTCTTGACGCCATCGAGGCCCGCGCCCTTGCGCAGTCGGTTAGAAAAGCTCGATTTGGTGTCCTGCCGCTGGAGATCGCGGATCAGCCTTTCGATCGGCCGGCCCGGCGCAAGGTCTAGCGCCAGCGCAGCGCTGCCATGGCTCCGCAGCCGGTCGCGGAGGCTCGCCGCATGGGCATAAACCAGGCTGCCCTCGATGCCGCTTGCGGTGATGACGAATTCGCCGGGAAACGTGCCGGCCTCGGATGTGGCGGTGACCGATTTCACCGGCTCGCCGGCGAAGCGCTCGCTGAAATTCGCGCTCCAGCCGACGACGAAGCCGCAATTGGCGGGCCGGAAGGAGTCGATCTCGACGCCCCTTTCCGACAGCAAGGGCACCCAACTCCCGTCGGAGCCGAGGCGCGGCCAACTCGCGCCGCCGAGCGCCAGCAAGGCGGCATCGCACTGGACGACGCTGCGCCCGTCCGGTGTTTCGAAAACGTAGCCCTCTTCGGCAAAGCCGATCCAGCGGTGGCGGGTACGCAGCGTAACGCCCTGGTTTTCCAGCCGCCTGAGCCAGGCACGCAGCAGCGGAGAAGCCTTCATCACGGTCGGGAAGACCCGACCCGACGAGCCTACGAAGGTCTCGGTCCCCAACCCTGCAGCCCAATGCCTGATATCATCGGGAGTAAAGGCATCGAGAACGGGGCGCAGACGAGTGGAAGCCGCGCCGAAGCGCGTGGCGAAGCGGGCATAATCCTCAGAATGCGTGATGTTCAGACCAGATTTTCCGGCCAGCAGGAACTTGCGGCCGAAGGTCGGCATGGCGTCATAGACCGTCACCGCATGGCCGGAGAGCGCAAGCAGTTCGGCAGCCGCAAGGCCTGCCGGGCCGCCGCCGATGATCGCAACCCGCTTCTGATTCATCAATGCCCTCGCCCGATTCTTTCTGGTGCAGTTTTGGCGCGAGGGAAGTTCACCTGCAAGGGCGCAAACTCTCAGTGGTGCGAATGGGTGCACTGGCCGTGATCGGCGAGAACCTCTATGACGCGGCATTGGCCGACGCGACCGTGGCCGCAGCCTTCCACCATGGTTTCCAGTTCGGCCTTGAGCGCCATCAGGCTGCGGATGCGTTGCTCGACCTCGACGAGGCGGGCCTTGGCGATGGCATCGGCCGAGGCGCAGGGCTGATGCGGATCATCCTGCAAAGTGAGCAGCGTGCGGATCGCCTCAATCTCGAAACCAAGTTCGCGGGCATGGCGGATGAAGGCGAGGCGGCTGATGTCGGCGGGCTCGAAGGCGCGCTGGTTGCCTTCGCTGCGGCTCGGGGCCGGGAGCAAGCCGATGCTCTCGTAATAACGCACGGTCGGCACCTTGACACCGCTCCGGCGCGCCGCTTCGCCGATTGTGATCTTTTTCATGATTTTCCTCTTGTACCTCGAGTCGCTAGAGGATGTAGGAGGGATGCTTCTGTTTGACAAGGAAGCGGATCATGGCTGAGACGAGCGAGACACGATACCGGGTCGGAGGCATGGATTGCGCCGCCTGCGCGACCAAGATCGATGCGGCGGTAAGACGCGTGACGGGCGTTGCCGATGTTTCCGTCTCGGTGGTGGCAGGCACGATGACCATCCGGCATGACGGCAGCAGCGACCTCAAGGCGATCGAAAAGAAGGTGACGGGGCTTGGTTATTCCGTCTCGCCCTTTACGGGAAACGCCGCGCCTGCGCGGGAACACGGCTCACACCAACATGATCACGATCACGTGGGCCACGACCATGATCATGCGGGTCACGACCACGCCGACGGCGAAAAGGAAATCGAAGCTCTGCATGGGCACGATCACACGCCGATGGCGGGTCCCTGGTGGCAGAGCAGGAAGGGCCGCCTGACCATTCTTTCCGGTGCGGCACTCATTGCCGCTTATGCTGTCGGCCATCTCGTGCCGGCAATCGCATCCTATGCCTTTATCGTCGCCATGCTGGTCGGTCTGGTGCCGATCACCCGGCGCGCGGTCATGGCGGCGCTGTCCGGCACACCGTTTTCGATCGAGATGCTGATGACGATCGCAGCCGTCGGCGCCGTGATCATCAATGCGGGGGAGGAAGCGGCAACCGTCGTCTTCCTGTTTCTGGTCGGCGAGTTGCTGGAGGGTGTGGCGGCGGGCAAGGCGCGCGAAAGCATCCAGTCGCTGACGGCCCTGGTGCCGAAGACCGCGCTGCTCGAAGACAATGGCCAAGTGCGGGAGGTGCCGGCGGAAAGCCTTGCCGTCGGCGCGGTCATCATGGTCCGCCCCGGCGACCGCATCTCGGCGGACGGCATCATCGTCTCAGGCGAGAGTGCGATCGACGAGGCCCCGGTGACGGGCGAGAGCACGCCGGTGCGCAAGGGCGTCGATGCCGTCGTTTTCGCCGGTACGGTCAATGGCGATGCGGTGCTCAGGGTTCGCGTTACGGCAGCCGCTGCCGACAATACCATCGCCCGCGTCGTCAAGCTGGTGGAGGAGGCGCAGGAATCGAAGGCGCCGACGGAGCGATTCATCGATCGGTTCTCGCGCTATTACACGCCCGGCGTCGTGGTGGTCGCCGCGCTGGTGGCGGTCGTTCCGCCGCTTTTCGCCGGTGGCGCGTGGAGCGAATGGGTCTACAAGGGCCTTGCCATCCTGCTGATCGGCTGCCCCTGCGCGCTCGTCATCTCGACGCCGGCGGCGATTGCTGCTTCGCTGTCGGCAGGCGCACGGCGCGGACTGCTGATGAAGGGCGGCGCGGTGCTGGAGACGCTCGGCAAGGTAACGATGGTCGCCTTCGACAAGACGGGCACGCTGACGGAAGGCAAGCCTCGGGTGACCGACATCGTTTCCTTCGGATTGAGCGAGGCGCAGATCCTGTCGCGCGCGGCGGTGCTGGAGCGGGGCTCCAGCCACCCCTTGGCACTCGCCATCCTCAACCGTGCCAAGGCCGATGGCGTTCCCGTGCCGCCCGCCTTCGAGCTGGAAGCGGTGCCGGGCAAGGGCGTCAGCGGCAAGGTTGGCGGCGAGAGGCTGGATCTGCTGTCACCGTCCGCCGCCCGCGAGCACGGGGCGCTGGACGGGCAACAAGAGTCGCGCGTCACTGTTCTGAACGATGAGGGCAAGAGCGTGTCGGTGCTGCTCGTCAATGGCGCTGCGGCCGGCCTGATCGCCATGCGCGACGAGCCACGCGAAGACGCAGTGGCCGGGCTCTCGGCGCTCAAATCGGCCGGTGTCAAGGCGATGATCCTGACGGGCGACAACAAGCGGACGGCGGCTGCCGTCGCCGGCATGCTCGGCATCGACTGGCGCGGTGAAATGATGCCGGAGGACAAGCAGCGGGTCGTCGGCGAATTGAAGCGCGAGGGCTTCATCATCGCCAAGGTCGGCGACGGCATCAACGACGCGCCGGCGCTTGCTGCCGCCGATATCGGAATTGCCATGGGCGGCGGTACGGATGTGGCGCTGGAGACCGCGGATGCCGCCGTGCTGCACGGACGCGTCGGCGACGTGGCGCGAATGATCGCGCTGTCCAAGCGGACGATGCGCAATATCCTCGAGAATATCACCATCGCGCTCGGGCTGAAGGCTGTCTTTCTGGTGACGACGATCATGGGCATCACCGGGCTCTGGCCGGCGATTCTGGCCGACACCGGCGCCACCGTGCTCGTGACGATCAACGCGCTCAGACTGCTTCGTGTACGGGGATGAATGTTTTGCCGATGGCGCTTTGAAGACCTGCGATTCGGGACAGGTCATCAGCTAGATCGGCTCTCAGTTCGCTGACAAGGTCTCCCCCATCATGTTCGGCCTTGTGCCGAGCGTCTGAAATTATTTGGCAGGAAACTCTTATTTCCAAATGCTCATTTGACCTGGGTAGGTCCTCGGCACAAGGCCGAGGATGAGGTCGCGGGTCTTGCATCGTTTGTCAGCTCATCACGGTCTTTTCCTCAGCCCGTTTTTGTTAAGCTTTCGTTATCCCTGTTTTTCACAGGAACGCAGCGATTTCAAACCTGCCGTAACGCAATGCACAAACCATCCGTTGACGAGAATTCCGATTCGCGTACTATATCTAGTGTTTGAGGTTCCTTCGATTCGTGAGGGTCGGGGGCTAAGACGGGAATACGGTGCGTCTCGCCATCATGGCGCGGCAATGCCGGAGCTGCCCCCGCAA
The DNA here is from genome assembly GCF_900094625.1 of Rhizobium aethiopicum. Lineage (GTDB taxonomy): Bacteria > Pseudomonadota > Alphaproteobacteria > Rhizobiales > Rhizobiaceae > Rhizobium > Rhizobium aethiopicum. Next base: position 10,590 of record NZ_FMAJ01000037.1, read on the forward strand.
CTGTAAGCGGCGAGCAACTGTCCGATTTCAGGTCACTGGAGCATGATGCTCCGGGAAGGCTGGGCAGGGTGCTTCGACCCGCGAGCCAGGAGACCTGCCTTGAACGAAACGTCCACGGGCGGGGTGTCCGGAAGGTCGCGTGCTTGCAGGCGGAACGATCCGCGCCTGTTGCGCTGCCCCGAACGTCCGCATGAGCACTTCGAGGGTTGAAGTCATGTCGAGAACATCAAGGCCGCCGCCCGCGCAGACCCTGCGAGGAATGATATCCGGCGTTTAGAGCGCCAACTTGCCAGATCATTATCAAGCGTTGCCCTGGACGCCGTACGGCGTCCGATCCCAATCCTGTGTCCTGAATTCCATTGACATTACGAGGAAGATGATGAGCGTTACCGTTTACAGCAAGCCCGCCTGCGTTCAATGCACCGCCACCTACCGCGCCCTCGATCGTCTGGGCGTGGACTATGACATCGTCGATATTTCCCAGGATGCCGAAGCGCTCGATCGCGTCCGTGGGATGGGCTACATGCAGGTTCCGGTCGTGGTTGCCGGCGGCCAGCATTGGGCGGGCTTCCGTCCCGACATGATCAGCGCGCTTTCCTGAGCTGAGAAAAGCGATGGGGCTGATCGTCTACTATTCCAGCCGATCCGAAAATACCCATCGGTTCGTCGCCAAGCTCGGATTGCGCGCGGCGCGCATTCCCCTTGGCGCTGAGGATATCCACATTCGCGAACCCTATGTGCTGATTTCGCCCACCTATTGCGGCGATGGCGGCCAAGGGGCCGTAAAGGGAGCCGTGCCCAAGCAGGTGATCCGCTTCCTCAACGATGCGGAAAACCGCTCCAACATCCGCGGCGTGATTGCCGCGGGCAACAGCAATTTCGGCGAGACCTACGGGCTTGCCGGCGAGGTCATCTCGAAGAAATGCCAGGTGCCGTACCTCTACCGGTTCGAGCTTCTGGGGACTGCCGAGGATGTCGCCAATGTCAAAGACGGGATGGGACGATTTTGGACACGGGAACAAATCTGACGCGGGATGCGGGCGCAAAAACGCTGAAGGCGGCCGAAACGCTCGACTACCATGCGCTGAACGCGATGCTGAATCTCTATGACGATGAGGGCAAGATCCAGCTCGACAAGGACCGCATGGCGGCCAAGCAATATTTCCTGCAGCATGTGAATCAGAACACGGTGTTCTTTCACAATCTCCGGGAAAAGCTCGATTACCTCGTGACCGAGGGCTATTACGAGCAGGAAGTGCTTGACCAGTATTCCTTCAATTTCGTGCGCGACCTGTTCGATCAGGCCTATGCCAGGAAATTCCGCTTCCCCACCTTCCTCGGCGCTTTCAAATATTACACCAGCTATACGCTGAAGACCTTCGACGGAAAACGCTACCTCGAGCGCTATGAGGACCGCATCTGCATGGTGGCGATGACTTTGGCGCGGGGCGACGAGCCCCTTGCCCGCGACATCGTCGACGAGATCATTTCCGGCCGCTTCCAGCCGGCGACGCCGACATTTCTCAATGCCGGCAAGAAGCAACGCGGCGAACTGGTCTCCTGCTTCCTGCTGCGCGTCGAGGACAATATGGAGTCGATCGGGCGGTCGATCAATTCGGCGCTGCAGCTATCGAAGCGCGGCGGCGGCGTTGCCCTGTGTCTGACCAACATCCGCGAGGCAGGCGCCCCGATCAAACAGATCGAGAACCAGTCCTCCGGCATCATCCCCGTGATGAAGCTGCTCGAAGACAGCTTCTCCTATGCCAACCAACTCGGCGCGCGCCAGGGCGCTGGCGCTGTCTATCTCAACGCCCATCATCCCGACATCATGCGCTTTCTCGACACCAAGCGCGAAAATGCCGATGAGAAGATCCGCATCAAGACGCTGTCGCTCGGCGTCGTCGTGCCCGACATCACCTTCGAGCTCGCCAGGAACAATGAGGACATGTACCTGTTCTCGCCCTACGATGTGGAGCGCGTTTACGGAATGCCGTTCACCGAGATTTCGGTGACGGAGAAGTATCGCGAGATGGTGGCGGATGCCCGTATCTCGAAGAAGAAGATCAAGGCGCGGGAATTCTTCCGGGTGATCGCCGAGATACAGTTCGAGAGCGGTTATCCCTACATCATGTTCGAGGACACGGTGAACCGGGCGAACCCGGTGGCCGGCCGCATCTCCATGAGCAATCTCTGCTCGGAGATCCTGCAGGTCAGCGAGGCGAGCCAATACAATGACGACCTCTCCTACAAGCATCTCGGCAAGGATATTTCCTGCAATCTCGGCTCGCTGAACATCGCAGCCGCCATGGATTCCGCCGATCTCGGCAAGACGATCGAGACCTCGATCCGGGCTCTGTCGGCCGTCTCCGACATGAGCCATATCGCCTCGGTTCCCTCGATTGAGAAGGGCAATGACGAAAGCCATGCGATCGGCCTCGGCCAGATGAACCTGCACGGCTATCTCGCCCGCGAACGCATCTTCTACGGCTCTGAGGAAGGTGTCGACTTCACCAATATCTATTTTTATACGGTGACCTATCACGCCATCCGTGCCTCGAACCTGCTGGCGGCCGAGCGTGGTGCGAGCTTCAAGGGCTTCGAGAATTCCAAATACGCCTCGGGCGAATATTTCGACAAATACACGAATCAGGAATGGAAGCCGGCGACCGAAAAGGTGCAGGCGCTGTTCGACAAATCAGGGATTCATATTCCGACGCAGGACGACTGGCTTGCGCTGAAGAAGGCCGTCATGACCTCCGGTCTCTATAACCAGAACCTGCAGGCGGTGCCGCCGACGGGTTCGATTTCCTACATCAACCATTCGACCTCCTCGATCCATCCGATCGTCTCGAAGATCGAGATCCGCAAGGAGGGCAAGATCGGCCGCGTCTATTATCCGGCGCCGTTCATGACCAATGACAATCTCGACTATTACCAGGACGCCTACGAAATCGGGCCGGAGAAGATCATCGAAACCTATGCGGCGGCGACCCAGCATGTCGACCAGGGCCTGTCGCTGACCTTGTTCTTCCGCGACACGGCGACGACGCGCGACATCAACAAGGCGCAGATTCACGCCTGGAAGAAGGGCATCAAGACGATCTACTACATCCGCCTTCGGCAGATGGCGCTTTCGGGTACGGAAGTGCAGGGGTGTGTGTCTTGTACGCTGTGAGTTGATTTCGCTCCGGAGCATTTGCCCCTCACCTTGACCCTCTCCCCGTAAAAACGGGGAGAGGGGACGTGCCAGACGCAGCGTCGAGGGTTGGCGAAGCCGGTGCGGCATATCCCCTTCGCCCCGCAGGCGGGGAGAAGGTGCCGGCAGGCGGATGAGGGGCAAATCCGGAAACATTCCTTGAGAGGGACCACAATGAACATACAATTGAAGCCAGCCTCCCGCGTGCGCGCCATCAACTGGAACCGTATCGAAGACGACAAGGATCTCGAGGTCTGGAATCGCCTCACCGGCAATTTCTGGCTGCCGGAGAAAGTGCCGCTGTCGAACGACATTCCTTCCTGGGCGACGCTGACGACGGCCGAGCAGCAGCTCACCATTCGCGTCTTCACCGGGTTGACGCTGCTCGACACGATCCAGAACGGTGTCGGCGCCATCGGGCTGATGGAGGATACGGTAACCCCGCATGAGGAGGCGGTGCTTTCCAACGTCTCCTTCATGGAGGCGGTGCATGCGCGCTCCTATTCCTCGATCTTCTCGACGCTCTGCTCGACGCCCGATGTCGAGGATGCCTATCGCTGGTCGGAGGAGAACGAATTTTTGCAGCGCAAATCGGCGCTGATCATGGAGCAGTATCGGTCCGGCGATCCCCTGAAGAAGAAGGTTGCCAGCGTCTTCCTGGAAAGCTTCCTGTTCTATTCCGGCTTCTATCTGCCGATGTACTGGTCGAGCCGCGCCAAGCTCACCAATACCGCCGACATGATCCGGCTGATCATCCGCGACGAGGCGGTGCACGGCTATTATATCGGATACAAGTTCCAGCTTGGACTGGAGCGGCTGTCCGAGGAGCGCCGGCAGGAGATCAAGAATTTCGCCTTCGACCTCTTGCTCGAACTCTACGACAACGAGGCCAGATATACCGAAGCGCTCTATGACGGCGTCGGTCTGAGCGAGGACGTAAAGAAATTCCTGCACTACAACGCCAACAAGGCGCTGATGAACCTTGGCTACGAAGCGCTGTTTCCAGCCGAGGCCTGCAAGGTCAATCCGGCGATCCTGTCGGCGCTCTCGCCGAATGCCGAGGAGAACCACGACTTCTTCTCCGGCTCCGGTTCCTCCTATGTCATCGGCAAGGCTGTAGCGACCGAGGACGAGGACTGGGATTTCTGAAGCTTTATCATAGTCGCCCCTTATCATTTGCTTCCCTATCGCCCACATTGAGCCAAAACTAATATCGTGGCGCAGCGGGAGCTTTTGATGTCGTCGTTTTTGAACAAGGCCGGGACGGTCCTCGATGCGGACGAGGGCGTCTGGCCGGTCCGCAGGAGACGGATTCTCGACTGGCTGGTGAACGAGACGCGCGGCGAGCGCTTCATCGACAATATCCTCGTGGAGATGTGCGAAAAGCTACTGGCATCAGGCGTGCCGTTGGCGCGAGCGACTTTGCATTTCAGGACGAATCATCCGCAATGGATCGGCGCCCGCATCCTTTGGAAGGAGGGGCTCACGGAGGCGAAGATAAATACGTTCGCCCATGGCGTCGAAAACACGCCTGAGTTCCAGAATAGCCCCATCAACGCGATCCATACCGGCGCGCAGGAGGTGCGTAAACGCCTAGAAGATCCGGTCGCCGCCCACGATTATCCGCTCTATCAGGAGTTGCGGGATGATGGCCTGGCGGAATATATCGCCTGGCCGGTCGAACATACTTTCGGCAAACGGCACGTCGTGACATTTTCCACCGACCAACCGGGCGGCTTCACGAGCGAACATGTCGATTTCCTGCGCGATCTCCTGCCGGCGCTGACCCTGATCAGCGAAATCAGGCTGAAGAACATCATGGCGCGCACATTGCTGCAAACCTATGTCGGGCCGCATGCGAGCGAACATATTCTTTCGGGTGCGACGACCCGCGGCAGTGGCGCGACCGTCGGCGCGGCAATCATGATCTGCGACCTGCGCGACTTCACGGCAATCTCCGATCTCTGGCCGCGCGACGATGTCATCCATCTGCTCAACGATTATTTCGACGCCATGTCGGATCCGATCGAACGCTATGGCGGCGAGATCCTGAAATTCATGGGAGACGGCTTGCTGGCGATCTTCCCACTCGCCAAGGATACGGCCTGTCTCGACCTGCTGCAGGCGATCCGCGAGGGGCAGGCGTCGATGGCGGAACTGAATGAGGAACACCTGCGCATGGGGCGCGAACCGCTGCGTTACGGCGTCGGCGTGCATGTCGGCGATGTCATGTACGGCAATATCGGTTCTCGCCGGCGGCTGGATTTCACCGTCATCGGTCCGGCGGTCAATGTCGCGTCGCGGCTGGAAAGCCTGACCAAAGAGGTCAAGCGTCCGGTGCTCTTGTCGCGCGCCTTCGTTGAAATGGCGGGCTGCGCGGACGACATGGACAGTCTCGGCACCTTCCCGCTGCGCGGGCTCGGTGAGCCTGTCGATGTCTTCGCCTTCCCGGAACGATAGATGGGCTCTAGACTCCGCGCTTATTTCCCCAAAGCAGGACGTGTAACTGCGGAAGCACGCGCGGCGCAAACCATCGGTCGGCCGTCACCTTCTCGACGAGCCAGTGCATCCGATCCATCACGCCGTCGATATCGATTCGCGCATCATCGTCTTCGGGCGGCGGCGGTGTATGGTTGCCCGGCTGAAGGTACAAGGGAATATAGGGGTAGCGCTGGCCCACCTCTCGGGCGAACGCGTAGTCGACATCGTCGAAGACGACGATTTTCAATGCGATTTCCGGTCCGCCGGCGGCCAGCCGAAGGCAGTTGTCGACTTCACCCCAGTGCGTCTGCATTCCGCTTGACGGCGGCTTGGGGCTCAAGACCAGGATGTCGAGATCGCGAAACCAGTTCCGGGCGACGCTTCCCTGGGTTTCTAATGCGAAGCGGTATCCCTCGGAATGGCCGAGCTCGATCAGCGGCCCCAAAGGCTGGATCGCCGGATTGCCCCCCGAAAGCGAAACGGTCATCGGTTTGCCGTCGGAGAGTTTGGTGACCTCTCGCCAAATCGCCTCGACCGACATGGAGGCCCATTGATCCCGGAAGGCGCTGTCGACCGCATGAAGGCTGTCGCACCAGGAGCAGCGGTAATCGCAGCCGCCCGTCCTGACGAACACCGTCGGCAGTCCGATCAATGCGCCTTCGCCCTGTATGGTCGGACCGAAGATCTCGCTGACGCGGATGGTCTCCGCGCTCATGGCCTGTACTCCGCCCAGGTCTTCGGCGTCTCGCTGACGCGGACGGACGACGTCTCGGGGAAGCGCTGCTTGCACCAGTCGTATAAATGCTTGGCCAGGAATTCGGAGGTGACTTTGGAATGACCGAACACGTCGTTCAGGTGACGATGATCAAGAGCCTCGTCGATATAACGCTTGAGCGGCGAGAGGTCGTGATAGTCCCGAACGAATCCGTCGTCATTGAGGGTCTCGGCGGAGAGTTCGACGACCACGACATAGTTGTGGCCGTGGAGCCGGGCACATTGATGATCAGCGGGCAGGTGATCCAGCTGGTGCGAGGCGGAGAGATGAAACTCCTTGGTGATGCGGTACATCAACGCACCTCCGAGGCTGAATATTGCGACACCGCCGCCTTCCAGAAATCGCGGTCCTGGTATTCGGTGGGATCGTCGACAGCGGCAAGGTGGAAGGCTTCGCGACGTTCCACGCAAGTGCCGCAGCGCCCGCAATGGAGGCTGCCGCCCTTGTAGCAGGACCAGGTTTCCGCGAAGGGCGTGCCATGTTTTGCGCCGTCGGCGACGATCGCAGCTTTGGAAACCTCAACATAGGGCGCAAGCAGTTTAATGCTCGCATAACCGTCCAGCGCTTCGTTCTGCATGCGCTGGAAGGCATCGATGAAGCCTGGCCGGCAATCCGGATAGATGAAATGGTCGCCGCCATGCACGGCGACGGCAACGGCATCCGCCTTTTGCGCTGCCGCCAGGCCGAAGGCGATCGCAAGCATGATGGCGTTGCGGTTCGGCACCACGGTGGCCTTCATGGTCTCCTCGGCATAGTGGCCGTCCGGAACCTCGACATCGTCGGTCAGGGCCGATCCGCTGAGGTGGCCGCCGATCGCGGCGATATCGATGATATGATGGGGAACTGCAAGCCGTGCGGCGCATCTGGCGGCAAAGTCGAGTTCCTTGCGATGCCGCTGGCCGTAGTCGAAGGAGACGAGACCGATCAGTCGTTCTTCCGCCGCCATCCTGTGGGCAAGCGAAACGGAGTCGAGTCCGCCGGAGCAGACAACGATAGTTTTCATATTTTTGATTCCCTTGTTTTGACCGGGTGGGCTGCGACCGGATTACGCGGTGCTTCTACTGCATAATTCCGTAAATCGGAACCGATTTTTGAGCCTTCGCGATGCCTACATGATCAAGGTGCTGGAGCCGACCACCTCCTGGTTTGGATCGAGCAGGTTGATGATGACGTCGGCCGGTTTTCAGGCGTGCAATGAGGAATGAAAACGTTTTAGTTTTTCTGCGGTTAGTAGTTCAAAAAATATCATGCAAATTCAGCTCACTAGCGATACAATCATATTTTTCTCGGGAGTCGAGAAATGGCTTGACGTCCAAGGCCATATCACGTTTTAAATTAGCAACCGCGCGGAGGAGCGCGGCCGCATGTCGACCGTCGCAACGGGCGGAAAAACATCGGGTGGCAGGGAGAGCCTGCCGCCGATCTTCAAATGGGAGGAAATTCATGCGCAGGTTTTTAAGCTCGGCGGCTGTTGCCGTCGTGATGATGGCTGACCTCAGCGCGGCTCATGCCGCCGACGTAAAAGAAGTTCAGATGCTGCACTGGTGGACATCAGGCGGCGAGGCAGCTGCTTTGAACGTCCTGAAGGAGGATCTTTCGAAGGAAGGATTTGCCTGGAAGGATGTACCGGTTGCCGGCGGCGGCGGTGATGCGGCGATGACGGCTCTGAAGGCGATGGTTGCGGCGGGTACCTATCCGACGGCCTCGCAGATGCTCGGTTATACCGTGCTCGATTATGCCCAGGCCGGCGTCATGGGTGATCTCACCGAGACGGCAAAGAAGGAAGGCTGGGACAAGTCGGTGCCGGCCGCACTGCAGAAGTTCTCGGTCTATGACGGCAAGTGGGTTGCCGCCCCGGTCAACGTCCATTCGGTCAACTGGCTATGGATCAACAAGGCGGTGATGGACAAGATCGGCGGCAGCCAGCCGAAGACTTTCGACGACCTGATCGCGCTGCTCGACAAGGCAAAAGCCGCAGGCGTCATCCCCTTGGCGCTCGGCGGCCAGAACTGGCAGGAAGCGACGATGTTCGATTCCATCGTGCTGTCGACCGGCGGACCGGAGTTCTACAAGAAGGCGATGAACGACCTCGACGA
>NZ_FMAJ01000025.1 GCF_900094625.1 Rhizobium aethiopicum
CGACGAGAACTTCACACCTGTCTTCCAGGAAACTAAGCCGAAACTCAATCTCCGAAAACCAGTGTAACTTCTCTTGATAAACGTGACCGCCAAAGTCTCTTTCAAAGGATCCAATCTCTCAGATCCCGCAAGCTCCGCCGCCCACGTTTCTCTTTCTTCCAATCTTCAATTGTCAAATAACCGACGACACATGCCGTCACCAAAACCCGCTCCAAACCTAAGCCCGAAGCAACAAACCAGCAATCCGCCAATCCGCTTGAGTTTCTTAAGAGCGAGAGACTTCGTCGCCAGCAGCGCCGCCGCCCTCGTTCAGTGAGTGGGCTTATAGAACCAACCCCTTTTCCAAGTCAACAGCGCTTTTCGAAAAAAATCACTTTTCTGGCAACTCGTTGTTTTTTCTAGGAAGTTTTGGGAAGCTCGCCAATGCGGTCGTTTCCCGGATTCTGACCGGCTGGGTGCCGCGCCGGAGAAGTGAATATTCGTCGAGTTTTCGTGGAAAGAGGGCTCTTTCGCCTATCGCGCCCCGACATGATCACAATCTGCTGGTCTTAAAGGACGCATGATTCACACAGGGTCATGCGGGTAGAGTGCCTTTCCCGTACCCGATTTGACTTCAGTGCCTAAAATATGCACATCTTTCGCCCCAGCCAGGACGGCCAGGAAATGCTGCCAGAGACGTCAAATGTAAGGACGCGGACCCGACTGCCATGATGACGGAGAAAATGATGATCCGCTCGTTGGGCAACGAGCCTCCGCTTCTGGCCGACGGCAGACGTGCGCCCGATAAGCGCGAAGTTTCCTTGCGCTGGCTCTCGGGCACGTTCCTCACCGGTATCACATCCTCTGTCCTGATGGGCGTTGCCCTTTTTGCCGCGCTTGACGGCCGCCAGCAGCTGGCGATTCCTGCCGAGGCCTATGCGAGTGCCGCCGCAGATGCGCATGTGGACACGACGGTGGTCCGTGGCGGCCGGCTAATCGCGCCCGCCATCGCCGCAAAACCATCCGACAGGGCGATCATGGAAGTTTCGACCGTCGTCCATGACGGCGAGAAGGAGGTCGTGCGCCGCCAGCCCTTCGCGCATGTGAAGATGACGCTGGCCGCCAATCATGTGGCGACTGAGGACTACCCGGACTTCGATCCCCTGGCGATCTTTTCCGCCGACGAACCGCAGCCCGCCCCGCAGAGCCGCACCGGCGCAATTTATGGCTCCGACGTCGAATCCGAAGTCAGCCTGAAGACCATTGCCTTCCCGACCGGCAAGACCGGTATGAAGATGGCCGCCGGCCTGTCGCTTGAGGAAGTCGAAGAAAACGTGCGCTCCAACGGCTCCGTCCTGACCGACGGCAACAAGCAGCTCGCGGCCCTCTACTACGTCGATCCGCGTCGCTTCTCCAACGAGGAAGCCGATGTCGATCTGACCGCCGGCCTGTCCGCCCGCGTGCTCGAGCAGAACATGACGGTCTCCGCATCGGAATCGATCACGCCGCAGACCGAGGAATTCGCCGACGACATCCTGCCGGTGCGCGTCGACGCACCGATCGCCAAGGCGCTAACGGACTCCGGCTATCCGCAGCAATATGCCGATGGAATTGCCGGCTTCATTGCGCAGCAGTTGGGAACCAGCGATCTCGAAAAAGGCGACGTGCTGCGTATCGGCATCATCCAGAAGGGGGAACAGGCAAAGATCATCCGGGCAAGCGTTTACCGCGGCACGCGTCATCTGGTCACCGTGGCTCTCGACGACAAGGGCAAGTATGTGCCCGGTAACGAGCCGCCGATGCTGGATGCCATCGCTACGGCCTTCGATAACAATTCCTTCGCTCCCCCGCCGGGACAGAACCTGCCGCGCGTCTATGACGGCATCTATCGCGCCGCCCTTTCCTACGGCATGACCAAGGATATGACCGCGCTGATCATCAAGCTGCTCGCCAGCAACGTCGATTTCCAGGCGCAGCTGAGACCGACCGACAAGCTGGAGGCCTTCTTCTCCGTCGCCGACAGCGCAGGCCAGGCGACCGAAGATTCCGAACTGCTTTACGTCAATGCCCGTTTCGGCGATACGCAGACGCGCTTCTATCGCTTCCAGGATCCTGAAGACGGCACGGTCGATTATTTCGACGAGAACGGCAAGAGCATCCGCCAGTTCCTGCTGCGCAATCCGGTTCCGAATGGTATTTTCAAATCCGGTTTCGGCATGCGTCGCCATCCGATCCTCGGTTTCGCCCGCATGCATACCGGCGTCGATTGGGCCGCACCCCGTGGCACCGCGATCATCGCCGCCGGCAACGGCACAGTCGAAAAAGCCGGCTGGGATTCCGGCGGATACGGCAACCAGACGATCATCCGCCATGCCAACGGCTATGAATCCTCCTACAATCACCAGAGCGCCATTGCCAAGGGGGTCGTCCCCGGCGCGAAAATCCGCCAGGGCCAGGTGATCGGCTGGGTTGGCACAACAGGTGAATCCACCGGGCCGCACCTGCATTACGAGCTGATCGTCAACGGCACCAAGGTCGATCCGCTGCGCATCCGACTGCCGGGCGGCAAATCGCTGCAAGGCGAGGCGCTGGCGAGATTCGAGGATGAGCGCAAGCGTATCGACACGCTGCTCGACAATCCGCCGACGCCGGACCAGGTGGCAAGCAAATAAACTTTATCACCGCCGATCGGTTGAGGTCCTCTGGGTAGCGGCCGACCGACTGAACGAAAATGGCGGCCGAAGCCGCCATTCCGCCATCATCCTGCAAAGTAGCTTACGCCGCTTCGCCGACCGTCTGTCGGGTGCTGAACTGCAGCCGGTCTGAACCGCTCGTCACCTTGACATTCGAACCGTCCGGCACCTGACCTGACAGGATCTGCTCGGCCAGCGGGTCCTGCACGAACTTCTGGATCACCCGCTTCAGCGGCCTTGCGCCGTAAATCGGGTCATAACCCTTGTTCGCCAGCCAGTGACGGGCGTCTTCGTCGAGATCGATGACGATCTTGCGTTCGGACAGCAATGCCACCAGCCGCTTCAGCTGAATGTCGACGATCGCGCCCATCTCCTCGCGTTTCAGGCGGTGGAAGAGGATGATCTCATCGATGCGGTTCAGGAATTCCGGCCGGAAATGCCCGCGCACCACGTCCATCACCTGCTCGCGAACCGTGTCACTGTCATCGCCGTCCCTCAGCTGCGTCAGATATTCGGCGCCGAGATTCGAGGTCATGATGATCATCGTGTTGCGGAAATCGACCGTCCGGCCCTGACCGTCCGTCAGGCGGCCATCGTCAAGCACCTGCAACAGGATGTTGAAGACGTCGGGATGCGCCTTCTCGATCTCGTCGAACAGCACGACCTGATACGGTCTGCGGCGCACGGCTTCCGTCAGCGCTCCGCCTTCATCATAGCCGACATAGCCGGGAGGCGCGCCGATCAGCCGGGCGACGGAGTGTTTCTCCATGTATTCCGACATGTCCATTCGCACCATCGCCGTTTCGTCATCGAAGAGGAAGCGGGCGAGGGCCTTGGTCAGCTCCGTTTTGCCGACGCCGGTCGGACCGAGGAAGATGAACGAACCGATCGGCCGGTTCGGATCCTGCAGGCCGGCGCGGGCGCGGCGAACGGCGCGCGACACCGCCTGAACGGCATCGCCCTGGCCAATTACCGATTTTGCCAGCTCGTCTTCCATCCGAAGCAGTTTGTCGCGTTCGCCCTCCAGCATCTTGTCGACCGGAATGCCGGTCCAGCGGGAAACGACATGGGCGATATTGTCGGGGCTCACCACCTCCTGCACCATCGCGCCACGCTCGCCGTCCTGCTTCTCGGCTTCGACGAGCTGCTTTTCCAGGTCCGGAATCACGCCGTAGGTCAGTTCGCCGGCACGCTGGAATTCACCCTTGCGCTGAGCGATCGCCAGTTCGTTGCGGGCATCGTCGAGCTGCTTCTTGAGATCGGCGGCAAGGCCGAGCTTCTGCTTTTCCGCCTGCCAGCGCGCCGTCAGCGCATCGGCCTCCTCTTCGAGCGTGGTGAGTTCGGTCTCCAGCCGTTTCAGACGGTCGGCGGAAGCGACGTCGGTTTCCTTCTTCAGTGCCTCGCGCTCGATCTTCATCTGAATGATCCGGCGATCGAGTTCATCGAGCTCTTCCGGCTTGGAATCCACCTGCATGCGCAGCCGCGCTGCCGCCTCATCCATCAGATCGATCGCCTTGTCGGGCAGGAAGCGGTCGGTGATATAGCGGTTGGACAGCGTCGCGGCCGCGACCAGCGCAGCATCGGCGATGCGCACCTTGTGATGCTGCTCGTATTTTTCCTTGAGCCCGCGCAGAATCGAGATCGTATCTTCGACCGTCGGTTCGTCGACGACGACAGGCTGGAAGCGGCGGGCAAGCGCCGGATCCTTCTCGACATGTTTGCGATACTCGTCGAGCGTGGTCGCGCCGACGCAATGCAACTCGCCGCGGGCAAGGGCTGGTTTCAAAAGGTTGGATGCATCCATCGCCCCGTCGGCTTTGCCGGCACCGACCAGCGTGTGCATTTCGTCGATGAACAGGATGATCTCGCCGTTTTCCGCCTGGACTTCGTTGAGAACAGCCTTCAGCCGTTCTTCGAATTCGCCACGGTATTTCGCGCCGGCAATCAACGCGCCCATATCGAGCGCCATCAGCTTCTTGTCCTTAAGCGATTCCGGGACGTCGCCGTTGACGATGCGTAGCGCCAGACCTTCGACGATCGCCGTCTTGCCGACGCCCGGCTCGCCGATCAGCACCGGATTATTCTTGGTGCGGCGCGACAGGACTTGGATCGTGCGGCGAATCTCATCATCACGGCCGATCACCGGATCGAGCTTGCCCTCCCGGGCTTCTCCAGTCAGATCGCGGGCGAATTTCTTGAGTGAATCGAAGCCCTGCTCCGCACTGGCCGAATCCGCGGTCCGCCCCTTGCGGATATCGTTGATGACCTGGTTGAGCCCTTGGGCTGTCACGCCTGCATTCTTCAGCGCCGAATGGGTCGAAGCCGAGGACTCGATCGCCAAGGCCTGCAGCAGACGTTCGACCGTGACGAAGCTGTCGCCGGCCTTCTTGGCCGCCTCTTCCGCGGTCGAAAGCACCTTCGCAAGCGGCTGCGCCAGATAGATGTTGCCGTTGCCGCCAGATATCTTCGGCAATTTCGCAAGTGCCGCGTCATTGGCAAGGCGAGCAGCCTTGGCATCGCCGCCGGCACGCTCGATCAGCGAAGCTGCCATGCCCTGATCGTCATCGAGCAGGACTTTCAGCACATGTTCGGGTGAAAATTGCTGGTGGCCCTGCGCCAGCGCGTAGGTCTGAGCCGACTGGATGAAACCGCGCACCCGCTCGGAATATTTCTCGATATTCATGTTCTACCTCCATGAATCGCCCTGCCCTTACGAGGCGCAGACCGATGATTGAGATCGACCCCCTGAAAAGGCAGGCCGCGCTTGGCCCGTCTGAATTGGGCCAAGCAGTTCGTGGAGAATATGGTAGCCGGCTCGAAGAGTTTAAAGAGCCCGGAAAATGAAAATCCCCGGCAGAAGGCCGGGGATTTTCAAGCAAATTCGAGCAGATGGCGAAGTCTCGGCTTACTCCGATGCGACGTCCGCCAATACAGGCGCCTCGGCGGAAGCACCTTCGCCGTCACCGGCTGCATCGCCTTCTGCGCCGCGGCGCGGGCGGCGGGGACGATTGCCGGCGCTGCGGCGGCGGGGCTGGCGTTCGCGCGGCTGACCGGCGGAGCCTTCCTCGTCCATGGCGACCTCGGCGGGAATACCTTCGATCTCCGGCTGAGGGCCGGTTCCGTCGATGACTTCGGGCTGGGGTGCCTGGACAGGCGCCGCGGCGGCGGCCGGCTGTGCCTGCGGCTGTTGCTGCCTGCTCTGCGGCGGCTGGACGACAACGACATCATCGCCGTCATTGTCGTTGTTATCAATATCGTCGCTGTCGCGATCGGCCGCGTCGCGGTCATTGTATTCGCCGCGATCGTCGCGCTGGAAACGCTCCTGCATCTGCGCCTGAGCGCTGGCGATGATCCGATTGTAATGTTCGGCGTGCTGGAGATAGTTCTCGGCGATCACGCGATCGCCGGAGCTCTGGGCATCACGGGCAAGCTGCGCGTATTTCTCGGCGATATGCTGTGCAGTACCGCGAATCTTCACATCGGGGCCGGAGCTGTCATAGGTCCGGGTCAGCGGGTTACCGCCCTTGCGGTTGAAATTGTTGTTATTGTTATTTCCGCCGCCGCCATTGTTATTGTTGTTACCACGCCCTCGACCGCGCTTGTTTTGCTGTCCTGGCCTCATAGATCGTTCACCTGAATTCTCTGTTTGTGATGGATACATGGCACCAACCGCCATGACCGGAAAACCGGGTCAGGACCTTTGTGCCGCGAGCATACTGCGCCTCTGCGCCGACCTGCCGCTTGGTTCTCAAGTCAGTTTGACTGATTCACGCGTTGGGTCGTGTTCAACCGTTGAAACTCTCGTTTAAAAGAGCGGACCCCCGAGGCAAACCAAGTACCGAACGAATCTCGTTCATTCCTATCTGCCCAACACGTGTCCGTAACCTATATTGCTTCCCGGGGAAATCCAAGCCTTTTCTTCGCAATAACAATAATGTCCCGTCCAATGCCGCTATTATCGCCTCTTACGCGAGCGCGAACACGAGCGCCCTGTCGTTCTGACCATAATCTTTCACGGATTTGAGGCACCTGAAGCCCTTCGCTTCGAAGATCGCCGTCACATCGTTTCGCTGGTCGTAGCCGATTTCCAGTCCGAGAATCCCGTCGGGCCTCATGAACCTTGCCGCATCCTTGGCTATGGCTTTGTAGGCGTCAAGCCCATCCGGGCCGCCATCCAGAGCCGCAACCGGATCAAATTTCGTCACTTCGGGAGCGAGATCGTGAATGACACTGGAGGCAATATAGGGCGGATTTGAGACAATCGCGTGAAACGAACCATGGATGTTCTCGAACCATCTCGACTGTACGGTCTGAAAGCGATCCTGCAACCCATTTCTTTCTGCGTTTGATCGTGCCGTCCCTAGGGCATCTGCCGATATGTCGCTGCCGATACCTGACGCATCGGGACACTCGCTCAAAAGCGCCAGGCATATCGCCCCGGTCCCGGTTCCGATATCAAGAATATGGAGATTGCTCTCGGCCTTTGCAAGGTCCTTAAGATAGGGAAGCACCGTATCGACCAGGATTTCCGTATCGGGACGCGGCTCCAGCGTTTCCGCCGAGAGGGCAAGCGGCAGGCCGTAGAATTCCCGCTCGCCAAGAATGCGATGCACCGGCTCATGGCCGACCCGCCGTTCCGCCGCCTCCAAAATCCCCTTAGTCTGCTCGGGTGAAAGCTTCTCGGCTGATCGCGTCAGCAGCTCGGTCGACGACTGTTTCAAAAGGCCGGCGACAAGCAGCCGCGCATCGGCTGCCGGATCGACGATGCCTGCCTCGGTGAAGCGACGGCGTGCATCGGCGAGCATATCGGCGACCGTCGGGCTCATTGTTGTTCGCCGAGCTGCGCCAGCTGGCTTGCCTGATAATCGGCCATCAATGCATCGACGACTTCCTCGATCTCGCCCTCCATCATCCGGTCCAGCTTGTAAAGCGTCAGATTGATGCGATGGTCGGTCACCCGCCCCTGCGGGAAATTATAGGTACGGATGCGTTCCGAACGATCGCCGGAGCCGACCTGGCTCTTGCGGTCGGCCGAGCGCTCGTTATCGGCCCGCTGCCGCTCTGCATCGTAGAGCCTGGAGCGCAATACCTGCATCGCCTTGGCGCGGTTCTGGTGCTGTGATTTTTCCGAGCTGGTGACGACGATGCCGCTCGGCAGGTGAGTGATGCGCACCGCCGAGTCCGTCGTATTGACGTGCTGACCGCCCGCGCCCGAAGAGCGCATCGTGTCGATGCGGATATCCTCCGGCCGGATCTCGATGTCGATCTCCTCGGCCTCCGGCAGCACGGCCACTGTCGCGGCCGATGTATGGATGCGCCCGCCCGCCTCGGTTTCCGGCACGCGCTGCACGCGGTGCACGCCGGACTCGAATTTCAGTTTGGCAAAGACGCCCCTGCCGGTGATCGTCGCGATGATTTCCTTATAGCCGCCGGCCTCGCCCTCGCTTGCAGAGAGCACCTCCACCTTCCAGCCCTTTTCCGACGCGAAACGCTCGTACATCCGAAACAAATCACCGGCAAAAAGGGCAGCTTCGGAGCCGCCGGTGCCGGCGCGAATTTCCAGGATGGCGCTCTTTTCGTCGGCTGCGTCCTTCGGCAGAAGCAGGATCTGCATTTCCTGCTCCAGCGCCTCTATCAGCGCTTTCACTTCCGGCAGTTCGAGCTCGGCCAGATCGCGCATCTCGCGATCGACTGATTTGTCTTCGAGCAGCGTTTCGAGATCGGCAAGTTCGCCGACGGATTTTTGATAGGCGCGAATTTTCGTGACGACAGGCTGCAGCTCGGAATATTCGGATGCGAGCTTCACATAGACGTCGGCGGCCGGACCAGCCGACATGCGCGCCTCGATCTCGCCGAAACGCCGTTCCAGCTCACGCATCTTTTCAACGGGAAGCTTCGCCACCCTTCACTCCGATTCTTCTTGCAAATTTCTAAAGGGGAATATTGTGGCTCTCGGCGAAGCGGGCAAGCACCTCGCGCATCGGCGCGTCGGCGGCATGATCGTCAAGGACCTCGTCCATTGCCTTCGCCAGCGCGCCGACATCGAGCCCGAGCAGCATCGCCTTCACTGGCCCGATCGAGGCCGGCGACATCGAAATCGAGCGGAAGCCGATACCAAGAAGCGCCATTGCCGAGAGCGGCTTGCCGGCGAGCTCGCCGCAAAGGGTGACCGGCGTCTTGTTCCGGTTCGCGCCGCGCACGATGTCGCGCAGGATGCGCAAAAACGGCTTGCCAAGCGGGTCGAAACGGTCCGACACGCGCGCATTACCGCGATCGACGGCCATCGCAAACTGGAAGAGGTCATTCGAACCGACCGAAACGAAATCGACCGCCGCCATCAGTTCGTCGAGCTGCCAGAGCAGTGCAGGCACCTCCAGCATCGCCCCGAACTGAAGCTTGCGCGGCAGCCCATGGCCGAAACGCGAGAGATGCTGCACTTCCTTCTGCAAGAGCTCGCGCACCATCTTCAGCTCGGAAACCTCGGTCACCATCGGTACCATCAGCTTCAGCTCGGTGTCGGCCGATGCCTTCAGCAAGGCGCGCAGCTGGGTGCGCAACAGTCCGGGCCGGTCGAGCGACAGCCGGATCGCGCGCCACCCGAGTGCGGGGTTTTCCTCCTCGTGGCCACGGAAATAGGGTACGACCTTGTCGCCGCCGATATCGAGTGTGCGAAAGGTGACGACGCGGCCTGCCGCCTGTTTGATGACATTGCGGTAGAACTGCTCCTGCTCTTCCGCCTTCGGCATGGTAGACGCAATCATGAACTGCAGCTCGGTGCGGAACAGGCCGATACCCTCCGCGCCCGATTCCGAGAGCTGTGGCAGGTCGACCAGCAGGCCGGCATTCATCATCAGCGAGATCCGCTGGCCGTCCCTGGTGACCGGCTCGATGGCGCGCAACGCCCGGAACTGCTCCTGCCGCCGCGCGCGGAAGCGCACCTTTTCCTCGTAGGAACGCCGGTGATCAGCCATCGGCCGGAGATGCACGTGCCCTTCGTCGGCGTCAATGATAACGGCATCGCCATTCTCGGCGAGCGCCACAACGCCCGCCGCCTGGCCGATGACGGGAATGCCCATGGCGCGGGCGACGATCACCACATGGCTCGTCACCGCCCCCTCTTCCAGCACCAGTCCGCGCACGTTGGCGCGGGGATAATCGAGCAGCTCGGCCGCCCCCATGGCGCGGGCCAGGATAATCGCATCGCTCGGAAAGCCTTCGGCGGTCGTCCGCCCGGTATAGCCCGTCAGCTGCCTAAGCAGTCGGTTCGCCAGATCCTCGAAATCATGCATGCGTTCGCGCAGATAAGGGTCGGTCAACCGCATCATCCGCGCCTTGGTGTCGCTCTGCACCTTTTCGACCGCCGCTTCCGCCGTCAGGCCGTTGCGGATCGCCTCCTCGAGCTTGCGCACCCAGCCCTGGTCATGCGCGAACATACGATAGGTTTCCAGCACCTCCCGATGCTCGCCTTCCATCGAGACATCGCGGCGCGACAGCATGTCGTCGATCGAGATCCTCAGCGACCCCATGGCCTCCGCCAACCGGCGGATTTCCTTTTCCACATCCTCGTTCAGCAGGTTGGTGACGACGATGCGCGGCTCGTGCAAGACGACGTAGCCGAGACCGATGCCGTCATTATAGGTGTCGCCATCGATCGTCACCGATCGTGTCAGGTCGAGTTCGAGGCCCGGCTTGGTGATCTTCTTGAGCTCGCCGGTGGCGATCATCTCGGCAAGCACCATCGCCGTCGTCTCAAGCGCTTCCACCTCCTCATCGCGATAGTTGCGGCTCGCCTTGTTCTGCACGACGAGAACGCCGAGCGAGCGCCCGGTCCTGAGGATAGGGACGCCGAGGAAGGAATGGTAGATTTCTTCGCCTGTCTCCGGCAGGTAGCGGAAGGCCGGATGCGACTGCGCGTCGGAAAGGTTCAGCGGCTGTGCCGAGGCCGCGATCGTGCCGACGAGACCCTGCCCCATCTTCAGCTGCGCCAGGTGCACCGCCTCGCGGTTGAGGCCTTCGGTCGCGTAAAGTTCGAGCACGCCGTCGGCGCGCAGCACATAGACGGAGCAGACTTCCGCCACCATGTTGCCGGCGATCTGTCGGACGATCCGGTCAAGACGATCCTGCGGCTCCAGCGGCTCTGCCATCAACTCGCGCAGCCGTCTGAGCAGCACGCGCGGACCGACGGAAAGGTCTCTCATGGCGTCTCAAGCTCCCGAAACATCGCACTCAGTCCCGGCGGCCCGCCTCCGTCTCCTCAACCTGAAGGGGCAGGCCGGCCACTGGAATCAATTCTTATCCAGACCGTAGCAGGAATGCAAAGTCCTGACAGCGAGTTCTGCATAGGGACCATCGATCAGGATGGAAATCTTGATCTCGGAGGTCGTGATCGCCTTGATGTTGATGCCTTTTTCGGCAAGTGCACGAAAGGCGGTGGCGGCAACGCCCGCATGGCTGCGCATACCGATGCCGATGACGGACACCTTCACCAGCCCCGATTCGTTCTGCACGACATCGTAGCCGATCTTCTCCTTATGGTCGCCGAGAACCTTGATCGCCTTCTCCACGTCGCCCGACGGCACGGTGAAGGTCATGTCGGTCTTCGATCCGTCCTCGGAAATATTCTGGACGATCATGTCGACATTGATATGGGATTCGGCAAGCGGCCCGAAGATCGCGGCAGATACGCCCGGCCGGTCGGCAAGACGGCGAAGCGAGATCTGAGCCTCATCCTTGGCATAGGCGATGCCGGTGACTACTTCCTGTTCCACGATTTCATCCTCGTCACAAATCAGCGTTCCGGGCGGGTTCAACAGATCGCCCATGCCCGGAGCATCGGGATCTTCGAAAGACGAACGCACGAAGGTGCGCACCTTGTGCACCATGGCAAGCTCAACCGAGCGCACCTGCAGCACCTTGGCGCCGAGCGAGGCCATCTCGAGCATTTCCTCGAAGGCGATCTTCTTCAGCCTGCGCGCCTGCGGCACGATGCGCGGATCGGTCGTATAGACGCCGTCGACATCGGTATAGATATCGCAGCGATCCGCTTTGACAGCGGCGGCAATGGCGACGGCCGACGTGTCCGACCCGCCGCGGCCGAGTGTGGCGATGCGATTGTCGGGTCCCAAACCTTGGAAGCCGGCGATAACAGCGACCTGCCCCTCGCCCATCCGCTTGACGATGTCCGAACCGTCGATCTCAAGTATCCGCGCCGCGCCGTGCGCGTTGTCGGTGCGGATTGGGATCTGCCATCCCTGCCAGGAGCGCGCATTGATGTCCATCGCCTGCAAAGCGATCGCCAACAGCCCCGAGGTCACCTGCTCGCCGGAGGCGACCACCGCATCATACTCGCGCGCATCGTAAAACGGGGAATTGGCGCCGATGACCTTCGGTGTACCCTGCACCCAGCCGACCAGCTCGTTGGTCTTGCCGGACATGGCCGAAACGACAACCGCCACCTCGTGGCCGGCATCGACTTCGCGTTTCACATGGCGGGCAACGTTCTTGATGCGGTCCAGGTCAGCGACGGACGTGCCGCCGAATTTCATTACGATGCGTGCCATATGCCTCTACCACGACTGGCGCCGGAAAGCGGAAACCCGGACCCGGCATCACGAAAGCTCTGGGGCGGAACGCTTGGCGAAAGAGCCGGCTTCCATTTCTGGAACCGCTCTAAAGCCCAGGCCCCTGAAGGCCCCAAGTTGCGGCGTCTCTTAGCGAGTTTGACGGGGGGAGGCAAGCGCGTGTGACAAAAGCAATTGTCGGGCGGCTCCGCGCTTCGCCGGTCTCCCGCTCTGCGCCCCTTGACTTATGCCCGCGATCGTCCGACTTCACATCTCACGAACGAAGGAGTGGATGATGACGGAGACCGCCAGAAGCACGATTGACCAGGGCGAAGTGGACCGCTTCTCGGCAATGGCGGCGGAATGGTGGAGCCCGACCGGCAAATTCCGGCCGCTGCACAAGTTCAATCCCGTCCGCCTCGCCTATATAAGGGACAAGGCCTGCGAGAATTTCGGCCGTGATCCAAAAAGCCCTCGTCCGCTCGAAGGTTTGCGCGTACTCGACATCGGTTGCGGCGGCGGCCTGTTGTCCGAGCCTGTTGCCCGCATGGGCGCTTCCGTGGTCGGCGCCGATCCTTCCGAAAAGAATATCGGTATCGCCTCGACCCATGCGAAGGGTTCGGGTGTCTCGGTCGACTATCGCGCGGTCACCGCCGAGGAGCTCGCCGAGGCCGGCGAAACCTTCGATATCGTCCTCAACATGGAAGTTGTGGAACACGTCGCCGACGTCGAGCTCTTCATGACGACCTGTGCGAAAATGGTTCGCCCGGGCGGCCTGATCTTCGTCGCCACCATCAACCGGACGATGAAGGCGGCAGCCCTTGCTATTTTCGCCGCCGAAAACATTCTCCGCTGGCTCCCGCGCGGCACCCATCAATATGAAAAGCTGGTGCGCCCGGAAGAGCTAGAAAAGCCGTTAACGGCAAGCGGCCTCGAGATTACCGAGCGCACCGGTGTTTTCTTTAATCCGCTCTCGAACCAGTGGAACCTGTCTCGGGATATGGACGTGAATTATATGCTGCTGGCCAAGCGGCCGGGTTAACGTTCGACGTCAATAACCGGCTACACTTCCGCGCGGGGCGGGGACAGGCTGCGGAAGGACTACCTGGAGTGCACGTCAGTTCACGTCCTCCGGCAGCACCGGAATGGCGGCGATTTCGATGCCTTCCTCCACGAGCGCCTGCGCCTCGTCTAATGTCGCCTGGCCGATGATGCCGCGGGCATCCGCCTCGCCGTAATGAATCTTGCGCGCTTCCTCGGGAAACTTCGCCCCGACATCCTCTGAATTGGCCTTGACCGCGGCGACTGCCTCTTTCAGCTTTTCCAAGGCTTCCCGGCGCATGGCGTCCATCGCCAGCGTCTGCCTCTCGTCCTTCTTGCGCGCCGTCGACACCGAAGGCGCCATCAGGAGCTTGCCGACGGCGGCGGAATGACAGACCGGGCAGGTCAGGAAACCGCTCTCGACCTGACGGTCGAAGTCGGCGCTCTCCGAAAACCAGCCTTCGAATTCATGGGCATTGTCACAGCGAAGGGAATAGCGGATCAAGCGGCGACGCCTCCTGCGACTGCCCCCGCGATCTTCTCAATCGAGAATTCCCGGCCGTTCCTCAGATTCGGGATCTTGTCGTGGGCGGCTTTTACCGAGCTGGGATCGATCTCGGCAACGATGACCGCCTCGCCGGTGGCGCCAGCCGAGGCCAGCACCGTGCCCCAGGGATCGATGATCATCGAATGGCCGAAGGTCTCGCGCCCGTCCTCGTGCCGGCCCGCCTGTGCAGCCGCTATGACGAAGACGCCGTTCTCGATCGCGCGCGCCCTCAGCAGGATCTCCCAATGCGCCTCACCGGTCTGCCTGGTGAAAGCGGCGGGAACCGTCATCACTTCGGCTCCGGCAACGGCCTGGGCGCGAAAGAGCGCCGGAAACCGGACGTCATAGCAGATTGCAAAGCCGATTTCGGCAAAGGGGAGCGACAGGACGCGCGCCTCTGAGCCGGCGGTGTAGGACGCACTTTCGCGCCAGCTCTCGCCATTTTCGAGATCGACGTCGAACATATGGATCTTGTCGTAGCGATTGAGGATCCGGCCGTCGGGACCGAAGAGGAAACCGCGATTGGCGATCTTGCCGTCGGCAAGCGCAATCGCCGTCGAGCCGACATGCATGTAGATGCCAAGCTCCATCGCAAGCTCGGAGCCCGTCTTGACGATGATATCGTGCGTTTCTTCGGCAAGCACGGCGCGTGCCGCCGCCCGGTCACGCTGCAGCATTCCGGTCATTTCAGGCGTCTGCACATAGGTCGCCCCCTGGCCAGCAGCCTCGCGCACCAGCCGAGTCATGACGGCTGCGTTCTTCGCCGGATCGACCCCGGAGCACATCTGAACGGCGGCAGCCTTAAAGCTCATCGGAGTTCCCTCATGCCGCCAGCATCGGATCGAGCTTACCGGCTCGATCCAGCGCGAAAAGGTCGTCACAGCCGCCAACATGATCGGCGCCGATGAAGATCTGCGGGAAAGTCGTGCGCCCGTTCGATTTGCCGATCATCTCCTGGCGAAGGTCCGGCGAATAGGTCGCGTCATGCTCGACATATTCGACGCCCTTTTGTTCGAGCAGGGATTTGGCACGGGTGCAATAGCCGCAGAACTGCCGTGTAT
This sequence comes from Rhizobium aethiopicum, assembly GCF_900094625.1. Lineage (GTDB taxonomy): Bacteria > Pseudomonadota > Alphaproteobacteria > Rhizobiales > Rhizobiaceae > Rhizobium > Rhizobium aethiopicum. The sequence continues at coordinate 14,882 of NZ_FMAJ01000025.1, forward strand.
AGATCGTGACGGGTACCATGATATCTCCAGACGAATGCCGGGTATTTTCTGTCATATAGGCTCGGAAAGAGCCCTTGCAAAGGTCAAAACCGTTATATCCGCCGCACCCGCCTTACGCAGCGTCCGGCTTGCGGCGGCAACCGTCGCCCCCGTCGTGTAGACGTCGTCGACGAGCACGATACGCTTGCCGAAAACCTCGTTCTCGCAACCTTTGGTAATCGCGAAAGCACCTCTGACATTGTCCTCGCGCGCCTTGGCACCGAGGCCGACCTGCTGGCTGGTGCGCTTGACGCGGATGAGTGTGGCTGCAAGCAGCGGTTTGCCCGATAGGCTCGCCATATGGCGGGCAAGCTCGGCAGCCTGGTTGAACTTGCGCGCCAGCATGCGGGTGCGGTGCAGCGGCACCGGGATCAGCGCGTCGCAGCTTTCGACCGCGCCGTCGGAGGCACGGAGCATCCAGCCGGCCATCATCGGCGCCAGATCGGTGCGATCGCGATATTTCAGCCCATGAACGAGATCCCGCACCGCATGATCGTGCGTTGCCGCCGACCGCAACCGGTCGAAAGGCGGCGGATTGGCGATCGCCTCGGCACTGAGGATGCCGGCGCCGAGATCATGCGAGAAGGGAATGCCGAGCACCTCGCAGAAGGGACGCTCGATGAAACGGATGCCGGACCAGCATTTCGCGCAGAGCCCTCGGTGGCCGCCGGTCGAAATGCCGCAGACCGAACAGGCGGGCGGATACAGAAAATCGGCCAGCGCCGAAAACGGCCGCAGGATCTGCGCCCGCAGGAACTCCACCGGTCTCTCGAACTGGATCGATTTCATGCCGCCGAGATTAGCCTGTTCTCTCATCAAGGAAAATCGCCTTGCCGCGTATACGGCGCGGGACTAAGGAGATTGCCATGGAAACGATCTTCGACAGAGCCCTGATCGCCGCGCATCGCCACCGGGCGCTTGTCAATAACGATCCCAGGGCCGCCTTCCTGCTCGATATTGCCGCTGAGGAAATGGCCGAAAGGCTTGCCGTCGTCGAGCGGGCATTCGAGGCCGCTGTCGAACTGCACGGCGCCACTGGAGCGGCCGCCCGCGCGGCGGTGGCGACGGGCAAGATCGGCACGATGATGCGCGTCGAGGCCGAGAAGGCCTATGCGGGTCCGGAGGAAACCCTGATGGAGGCGCCGCTCGAGGAGGTGCCGCTTGAGCCGCAATCGGCCAATCTCATCCTTGCGCCGCTCAGCCTGCATCTCACCAACGATACGCCGGGAGTCTTCATCCAGATTCGCCGCGCCCTCAAGCCGGACGGCCTGTTCCTGGCGGCCATTCCCGGCGCCGGCACGCTGCAGGAACTGCGCGACGTGCTCTTGGCCGCCGAAGTCGAAATGACGGGCGGCGCAAGCCCCCGCGTCATCCCCTTCGCCGATGTGCGTGATATCGGCAGTCTCATGCAGCGCGCCGGTTTCACGCTCCCGGTGATCGACGCCGAGAACTATACGGTACGATATGATTCGCTCTTTCCGCTGATGCGCGACCTAAGGGCAATGGGCATGAGCAATCCGCTTGCAGCCCGCGCTCGCCTGCCGCTGACGCGCGCCTTCTTCCTGCGCGCGGCAGAGATTTACGCCGAGCGCTACTCCGACCCCGACGGACGCATTCGCGCGACATTCTCGATCATCTATCTCTCTGGATGGGCTCCGCACGAGAGCCAGCAGAAGCCGCTCCAGCCGGGCTCGGCCAAAGCACGTCTTGCCGATGCCCTGAAAGTCGACGAGCACAGGCTCAGGCAGTAATCGTCGGCAGCTTCGTCAATTGACGGTCATATTGTTGCTGACCACGTTGAAGACATTCTGCAGGCTGCCGGTAAAAATGCCGAGACCGGAGAGGAGGGCTGTGCAAATGACGGCGGCAATCAGGCCGTATTCCACCGCCGTCGCGCCTGTCTCGTCTGCAAGAAATGCTTTCAAAAGTCGCATACCCCAACCTTCTGCGTGAACAGACTGCAACGATCAATTCTCCGGCCACCGGGCGCTGGCCGTCATGCTTCAGCAGCGGCTTCAGCAACCGGCGCCGACACCGTAGCCTTGCACGACGCAGACCGAGCCGGGCGTATCCTGAAGGACGCTGCGACGAATCGTATAGTGCTTGCCACTTTCGTTCTTCGGAATGGACCCGGTGGTGATCGTGTCGAAATCGACCGGCGCACTCGCAAAGACGCTTTTCTTCGAGGAATCCGCAAGCATGGGCGTCAGGATCAGCGTCAGCGCAACCACCGCCGTACCAAAGAGAAGGGCGATATTAAGCGCACCCGTCCTGCGCGAGGCAGACGAAGCCCGTTCCTTTTCCCGGACAGCTTTCCAGAAATCATCGTCCATGAGGTCAAGCCTTTTAATACACGCACGCCAGATGCTTGATTGAGGCCGATCTTTGGCAGAAGGTGTTAAACGATCCATTAATATCCACAGCCGAAAACGGCGTGGCACAATAATAATCAGCTAACGCTAAAGTAAATCCTGCAACATCGGGATCAGCGGCTCGTCGGCGGGCGGCATCGGGTAATCCCGAAGCGCCTGCGCACGTACCCATTTCAGCGCCTGGCCCTCGCGGCCCTGGGCAATTCCCTCATAGCGCCGGCAGATATAAAGCGGCATCAGCAGGTGGAAGGTCTCGTAGGAATGGCTGGCGAAGGTGAGCGGCGCGAGGCAAGCGATCTTGGTCCTGATGCCGAGCTCTTCCTCAAGCTCGCGCACCAGCGTCTCCTCCGGCGTCTCGCCGGGCTCGACTTTCCCGCCGGGAAACTCCCAGAGCCCGGCCAGCGACTTTCCCTCGGGACGCTGTGCCAACAGGATACGCCCGTCGGCATCAATCAGCGCACAGGCGGCGACCAGCAATATCTTCCGGCCTGCCTCGCTCATCGCGACTCCCTCTGCCAATAGCAATAGTGATAGGCGTCCCGAAACCCGAGCCGCTCGTAGAGCGCTATGGCCGGGCGGTTGGAGAGCTTTACCTGCAGCCAGGCCGAGCGGGCGCTGCGCACGCGCGCCCAGCGCAGCGCCGAGGTCAGGATTTCAGTGCCGAGCCCCTCGCGCCGCCGCTTTTCGCAGACCGAGAGCGACATGATGCCGGCAAGATCGTTGTCCTGGACGCAGAGCACGGTCGCCAGCGGCCCCTCCGCCGCATTTTCGATCATGAAGAGGCCCGACGGCGGCTTGATCGCCGAAATGATTTCGGCAAGCGCCGGCTTCAGCGTCGACGGCGCCCCGTCGACGGCAAGGTTTGCGTCGACGAAGCGGCCGACATCATGGGTCGGCAGATGATCGAGCGTATCCGGCAGTTCCGCCTCGGCAAGATCACAGGTCATCACCACGGTCTCGTCGAACCGCGTCCAGTTCTGGGCCCTGAGAAGCTCGATCAGCACCGGCGACGCGAGCGGCGTCTGGCGAACCACGGCGGGACGTCCATAGGCCTCGAACTTCCGGCTTGCCTTTTCCAGCCGAATCTCGACGTCGCGGTGATCCGAGGGATCGAGCGGCACGATGGAATTCAGCCGGTTGGACGGGTGGCCCGCTGTTAGCCGGACCTGCCAGCTGCCGTCATATTGCACGGATGCCGCCGGCCAGGCGCGAAAGCCGACGGCCTCCAGCCTGCGGACCAGCGGCAGATTCTGCGAGGATATGGATGCCTGCACCAATGAACGATCAGCTCCGATAGTCGCCATTGATCGCAACATATTCCTTGGTGAGGTCGCAGGTCCAGACGGTTGCCGTGCCGGTGCCGAGGCCGATATCGACTTTGACGGGGATGTCCTGCGCCTTCATCACATCAGAGGCGGCCTGCTCTGAATAGTCGGGATCGCGCTCGCCGTTGACGGCGACCCTGACATCGCCGAACCAGATGGCGAGCCGATCGCGGTCGGCCATCTCGCCGGACTTTCCGACGGCCATGACGATTCGGCCCCAATTGGCGTCTTCGCCGGCGGCCGCCGTCTTGACCAGCGGCGAATTGGCGATCGACAGGGCGATGCGCTTAGCGGCGGCATCGCTCTCGGCGCCCCTCACGGTGATTTCGAGCATCTTGGTCGCACCCTCGCCGTCACGCACCACCTGCAGCGAAAGATCTTTCAGCACTTCATTGAGCGCGACCCGGAAAGGGGCAAGACGCGGATCGTCGGCACGTTCGATGCGGGCCTGGCCGTCCTCGGCCGCTGCACCCGTCGCAAACAGCATCAGCGTGTCGGAGGTGGACGTGTCGCTGTCGACGGTCATGGAGTTGAAGGTCGGGCCGACGCCGTCGGATAGAAGCGCCTGCAGCGCGTCGGACGCGATGTCGGCATCGGTGACGACGAAGGAGAGCATCGTCGCCATGTCGGGCGCGATCATGCCAGCGCCCTTGGCAATGCCGTTGATCGTGACAGTGACGCCGCCGATTTCGGCACTGCGGGTCGAAACCTTGGGATAGGTATCGGTCGTCATGATCGCCTTGGCGGCTTCGAACCAGAAATCGCCGGTCGCCTCGGCCTGCATCTTGTCGAGGACACCTGAGAATTTGGCGGCATCGAGCGGCTCGCCAATGACGCCGGTCGACGCCAGGTAGATCTCGTTTTCGGCGCAGCCGACGGCAGCCGCAGCCGACTTCGCCGTCAACGCGGTCGCCTGGCGGCCCTTCAGGCCGGTAAAGGCATTGGCATTGCCTGAGTTGACGACGACCGCCCGGGCGCTGCCATGGGGAAGATTGGCGCGGCAGAAATCGACGGGCGCCGACGGGCACTTGGAGCGGGTAAACACCCCGGCTACAGCAGCCGGTTTGTCGAAAACCATCATCAGCACGTCGGTACGGTTCTTGTACTTGATGCCGGCGGAAGCCGTCGCCATGCGCACGCCGCGCAGCGAAGGCATCGGGACGAAGGATTTCGGGGCGAGCGGGGAAACGGAACCGGACATGCTGAGACCTGCCAATGAGCATTTCCAGGCGGCATCAGTGGAAATGCGACAACATAGTGAAGGGCCCGGAAGAACCGGGCCCGATGCGAATATTACTGCTTCGGCGCCGGCGCGGCGGGCTCGCTGCCCCGCTCCGGCTGCTTGTTGGCCTCGTCGTAACCCTTGCGCAACGTCTCGTCCGAGATCTCGATCTTGGCAGACGACTTGGCCTGGTTGAGGAGGGCAAGATACTTGTCGCGCATGACGAGTTGACGAACCTGGTCCTGCACCTGGTCGAAAGGCGGCGGCGGAGCGTCGCGCTTGTCCTCGACCTTGATGACATGATAGCCGAAATCGGTCTTAACAGGCGTCTTGGAATAGGTGCCCTTCTCGAGCGCGAAGGCTGCGTTCTCGAATTCCTTGACCATCCGGCCCCGCGAGAAATAGCCGAGATCACCGCCCTCCGACTTGTTCGGATCTGTGGATTTTTCCTTGGCGAGTTCGGCGAAATCCTTGCCGGCGTCAAGCTGCTTGATGATATCCTTGGCTTCGTCCTCGGTCTTGACCAGGATGTGGCGGGCGTGGACTTCCTCCTGCTTCGGCAGGGCGGCGACTTCCTTGTCGTAACGAGCCTTGACTTCATCAGGCTTCACGGTGTCGACGACGTGCTTCTTGAAGTAGGCATTGTGCAGCTCGCGATCGGAAAGATACTGCATGCGCTTCTTGAATTCGTCGGTCTGATCGAGCTTCTCGGCGAGGGCGTCGGCGGCCAGCAGCTTCACGTCGATGGCGGCCGAAAGGGCTGCGACCTTCTTCTGTTCTTCGGGAAGCTGCGCCAGCTGCGGATCGAGGTTGGCGACGGCGAGATCGAGTTCCGATTGGTGGATCTCCAGATTGCCGACCTTGGCGACGACCGCGTCCTCTGCATGGGCCGGAGCCTGGCATGCAACGAAAGTTGCAAACGCCAGCATGGCGAATTTTTTGGTGCTCAACATCAAATAACCCTTCACAGTTATATCGCCGGCTTCAGCATCGCCTGTTCCAGCTCAAAATAGCCATCAACACTGGATTGTGGCCTTTCTGTATCCGCCAAATCCGTTGACATCATTCGACCCCCCTCTTATCTGTCACGCAACCTCGCGTCCAGAACAGTTTCCGGGCGTTTCAAGGCGTGCGCCTGATTTTCGGCTGGGCCGCGGACAAGAAACGTCGCGGATGAATATTGAGAAAGGACCAGTCACATGGTCAGCTTTGGCGGTATAGCCCGCAAGTTATTTGGATCGTCCAATGATCGCCGCGTGCGGTCCTACCAGCCGAACGTCGCCGCGATCAACTCCATCGAAGAGAAGACGAAGGCGCTGACGGACGAGCAGCTCGCGGCAAAGACGGTCGAATTCCGCGCTCTTCTCGCCGAAGGCAAGACGCTCGACGACATTCTGATTCCCGCCTTCGCCGTCGTGCGCGAGGCGTCGCGCCGCGTTCTCGGCCTGCGACCTTTTGACGTGCAGCTGATTGGCGGCATGATCCTGCACTCGAATGCGATCGCCGAGATGAAGACGGGCGAAGGCAAGACCCTCGTCGCCACCCTGCCGGTCTATCTGAACGCGCTTTCCGGCAAGGGCGTGCACGTCGTCACCGTCAACGATTATCTCGCCCAGCGTGACGCCGCGACCATGGGTCGCGTCTATGGCTTCCTCGGAATGACGACCGGCGTCATCGTCCACGGCCTCTCCGACGAGGAGCGCCGCGCGGCCTATGCCTGCGACATCACCTATGCCACCAACAACGAGCTCGGCTTCGATTATCTGCGCGATAACATGAAGTATGAGAAGAACCAGATGGTCCAGCGCGGCCACAATTTTGCGATCGTCGACGAAGTGGACTCGATCCTCGTGGACGAGGCGCGCACCCCGCTGATCATCTCCGGCCCGCTCGACGACCGCTCCGAACTCTACAATACGATCGACGCCTTCATTCCGCTGCTCGTACCGAGCGATTACGAAATCGACGAAAAGCAGCGCTCCGCCAACTTTTCCGAAGAAGGCACCGAAAAGCTGGAGAACCTTCTCCGCCAGGCTGGCCTCCTGAAGGGTAATGCGCTCTACGACATCGAGAACGTCGCGATCGTCCACCACATCAACAATGCACTGAAGGCCCACAAGCTCTTCCAGCGCGACAAGGACTATATCGTCCGCAACGACGAAGTCGTCATCATCGACGAATTCACCGGCCGCATGATGCCGGGCCGGCGTTATTCGGAAGGCCAGCACCAGGCGCTGGAAGCCAAGGAAAAGGTGCAGATCCAGCCGGAAAACCAGACGCTGGCTTCGATCACTTTCCAGAACTACTTCCGCATGTACGACAAGCTCGCCGGCATGACCGGCACGGCGCAGACGGAAGCGGAAGAATTCGGCAATATCTACAATCTCGATGTCATCGAGGTCCCGACCAACCTGCCGATCAAGCGTATCGATGAGGACGACGAGGTCTACCGGACCTTCGACGAGAAGTTCAAGGCGATCATCGACGAAATCCTCGATGCTCATAAGCGCGGCCAGCCGGTGCTCGTCGGCACGACCTCGATCGAGAAGTCGGAGCTGCTTGCCGAGCGCATGCGCAAGCAGGGCTTCGATAACTTCCAGGTGCTGAACGCCCGCTACCACGAGCAGGAAGCCTATATCGTTGCCCAGGCCGGTGTGCCGGGCGCCGTCACTATCGCTACCAATATGGCCGGCCGCGGTACCGACATTCAGCTCGGCGGCAACCTCGATATGCGCATCGAGCGCGAGCTCGGCGATGTCGAAGCCGGTCCGGAGCGCGACGCGAAAATCCAGGCAATCGTCGAGGAAATCAAAACCCTGAAGGAAAAGGCGCTCGCCGCCGGCGGCCTCTACGTGATCGCCACCGAACGCCACGAGAGCCGCCGTATCGACAACCAGCTGCGCGGCCGCTCCGGCCGTCAGGGCGACCCCGGCCGCTCGAAATTCTATCTGTCGCTTCAGGACGACCTGATGCGCATCTTCGGCTCCGACCGCATGGACAGCATGCTGACCAAGCTCGGCCTCAAGGAGGGCGAGGCAATCGTCCATCCCTGGATCAACAAGGCCCTCGAGCGCGCGCAGAAGAAGGTCGAAGCCCGCAACTTCGACATCCGCAAGAATCTGCTGAAGTATGACGACGTCCTCAACGATCAGCGCAAGGTGATTTTCGAACAGCGCCTCGAGCTGATGGAATCGACCAACATTTCCGAGACCGTCTCCGACATGCGACGCGAAGTAATCGAGGATCTGGTCGAAAAGCATATCCCCGAGCGCGCCTATGCCGAACAATGGGATGCCGCCGGCATGAAGGCCGGCGTTACCAATATCCTGAACCTCGATCTGCCGATCGAAGAGTGGTTCAAGGAAGAAGGCATCGGCGAGGACGATATTCGCGAGCGACTGACGCAAGCCGCCAACGCCCTCTTTACCGAAAAGGCCGAGCGCTTCGGCGACGACATCATGCATTATGTCGAACGCTCGATCGTCATGCAGACGCTCGATCATCTCTGGCGCGAGCACATCGTCAACCTCGACCATCTGCGCTCCGTCATCGGTTTCCGCGGTTATGCCCAGCGCGACCCGCTGCAGGAATACAAGTCCGAAGCCTTCGAACTCTTCACTGGCCTCCTCAACAATCTGCGCGAGGCCGTCACCGCCCAGCTGATGCGCGTCGAGCTGGTGCAGCAGGCGCCGGCCGAACCCGAGCCGCCGGTGATGCAGGCTCACCACCTGGATCCGACCACCGGCGAGGACGATTTCGCCCCGATCTACCAGGCCTCCGAAGTCATGGTCTCGCCCGAGAACCGCAATCCCGACGACCCCGCCACCTGGGGCAAGGTCGGGCGCAACGAGGCCTGCCCTTGCGGTTCCGGCAAGAAATACAAACATTGCCACGGCGCCTTCGAGCAGGTCTGAGACAAATCGTGAAACCTGGAAAATGCCGCCTCCGGGCGGCATTTTCGTTTCTGCGGCAGCTCCGACGAACCCGACCTGCACAGTCGAATGGCGGCTCAGTCCGGAACCGTTTCTTAACCCTGATCTGTCAAGACTTCAGGGGCGATTTGCCTGACCTCAGAGTTTTGCGTGTTCATCATGGCGGTCATAGAAACAGCGGAGAAACTGCTGCCCGCGGGCCTGCGCCCGGCCGGCGGCCGGACGCTCCGCATGCTTGCGGCCGTCCTCACTGAAGGTGGTGAAAAGGCCGCCGCGCAGCGCATGGCGCTGACGGCCTTCTCGATCCGCATCCTCAGCGCCGCCCTCGCCTTCATCTCGCAGATCGTGCTCGCACGGCTGATGGGCGAATATGAATATGGCATTTTCGTTTTCGTCTGGGTGCTGATCGTCGTCTTCGGCGATCTCTCCTGCCTTGGCTTCCACACCGTGATCGTCCGCTTTCTGCCGCAGTACAAGGCGGCGGGCGCCTTCGAGGAAATCCGCGGACTGACCGGCACGGCACGCATCTTCGCGATGCTGTCCGGCACGGCGATGCTCGCCGCCGGCATGATCGGGCTGCATTTCTTCGGCGATATGATCGAGACCTATTACCTCGTGCCGATTTTCCTCGGCCTGCTTGCCATGCCGATGATCGCACTCGGCGATATTCTGGAAGGCACGTCGCGGGCGAACCATTGGCCGGTAATGGCTCTGAGCCCGGTCTATATCATCCGGCCGATCCTCATCATCGCCTTCATGCTGATCGCGATTGCGATGGGCGCAGAGCATACGGCCGTCACCGCCATGCAGGCGGCGCTTGTTGCCACCTTCGTCACTGCACTCGGCCAATATAGCGCTACACTCTACCGCCTTCGGCGGCACTATGACGAAGGTCCCCGCAAGGTAGATTTCCTCGCCTGGCTCAGCGTCGCCTTCCCGATCTTCCTGATCGAGGGCGTGAGTTTCCTGCTCACCAATTCCGATGTCATCGTCGTCGGCATTTTCCTCGAGCCGCACGACGTCGCCGTCTATTTCGCCGCCGCCAAAACCATGGCGCTGGTGCATTTCATCAATTTCTCGGTCAAGGCGGCTTCCGGCCCGCGCTTTTCGGCGATCATCGCCGAAGGCGACCATGCCCAGCTGGCGGCCGCCGCAACCGACGCCGCCCGCTGGACCTTCTGGCCGGCGCTCGGCGTCGGCCTCGTCGTGCTCGCCGCCGGCCACCTGCTGCTGTCGCTGTTCGGCGGCGCCTTCACGTCGGGTTATCTGCTGATGGGGATCCTGCTCGCCGGCATCCTTGCCAAGTCACTGGTGGGTCCGGCCGAAACGCTGCTGATGATGGCGGGCAAGCAGAACCTCTGTGTCGCGCTCTATGCCGGCGCATTGGCGGCTAATGTCGGCCTCAACCTTTCCTTGATCCCGCATTATGGCATCGAAGGCACCGCCGTCGCCACCGCCTCGGCCATGGCGGTCGAGGCCATCCTCCTGCATGTCGCCGTGCGCCGCACGCTCGGCATTGTCCTCTTCGCCTTTGCCAGCCCCTCCGCCGCAACGCCAGAAATGAGAGTTCGATAGATGGTGCGCCTGCCCCCCGTTACCAAAAGCACCGACAGCATCACCAACCGCATGATTCATGATCTGGCGGCGCTGCATTTCGAAGCGCCGCAGGCCGAGGCCCGCGCCGAGATCGGCCGGCCGGGGCGCGAGCTTTGCCTCTATCCCGGCAAGCTCGGCTACGAACTTCAGGATGAGCTCGACTTCCTCTCCAACCGCTCCATGGAACCGAACGTCTTTTTCTCCGGCCGCTTCCTCGCACCCGCCATGCCGCGGATCGAAGACCGGCAGGTAAACTTCGCTCTGATCCGCGACCACAATGCCGGCCGCAGCCGGATGCGCTTCCTCCTGCCGTTTTCAGTCGATAGACCGGGTTTTGCCGTCGGCCCCTCGATCATCCGCGGCTGGTCGAACAGCTTCGGCCCGCTCGGTACGCCGCTCGTTGATAGCGAAGATGCGGCCGAAACCCTCGACAATTTCTTCGAGGGGCTCATCGCTCCTGATCTCAACCTGCCGAGCATCCTTGTCTTGCCGGATATGAGATTGAACGGAATTTTCGTGCGCATGCTGAAAGCCGTGGCACTCAGCCGCAACCTTCCCCTTACCGTGGCCAACCCCTATCTGCGGCCGATGCTGCAGAGCCAGGAGGAGGCGCCTGCCTATCTCGGCAAGACAATATCCTCCTCGCATATGCGCGAGATGCGCCGTCAGTGGCGCCTGCTGGAGGAACAGGGAACGGCCGTCTACGCAGTCGCCCGCCAGCCGCGCGAAGTCCATGTCCGCTTCGAGGAATTCCTGGCGATGGAGGCCGGCGGCTGGAAAGGCAAGCGGCGAAGCGCTCTCGTCACCGATCGCTACCATACCGCCTTCGCGCGCGAGGCCGTCTCGAACCTCGCCGCCGTCGACGCGGTGCGCATCCATACGATCGATCTCAACGGCAAGGCGATCGCCGCCATCGTGGTGTTGATGATGGGCGGCGAGGCCTATACCTGGAAGACCGCCTATGACGAGAACTATGCCCGCTATTCGCCGGGCAAGCTCTTGATGAGCGAACTCACGGAATGGCATCTCGACGATGCCAATATCGTGCGCTCGGATTCCTGCGCCGTCTCCGACCACCCAATCATGAGCCGTTTCTGGCAGGAGCGCGAGGAGATGGGAACCTTGGTTATCGGCCTAACGCAAAACGGCGACCGCGACATGCGCCAGGTTGCCGCCCAGCTCCACATGTATCGCAGCACCCGCAACATGGCCAAGATGCTGCGCCAGAAGATCATGTCGCTTGCGGGCCGGGGTTGAACAACTAACCTTCGGCGGCCGCCTTTTCCCGCAATAGACGGCGGATCACCTTGCCGGTCGTGGTCAGCGGCAATGACGGCACGAACTCCACCTCGCGTGGATATTCGTGCATCGAAAGCCGCATCTTCACCCATTCCCTGATGTCGGCGGCCAGCGCCTCGCTCGGCGACTGGCCGGGCGACAGCACGATATAGGCCTTGACGATCTCGGTGCGCACAGCATCGGGTTTGCCGACGGCGGCGGCAAGCTGCACGGCGGGATGGCCGATCAGGCAATCTTCGATCTCGGCCGGACCGATGCGATATCCGGACGAGGTGATGACGTCGTCGTCGCGGCCTTCGAAGGTGACGTAGCCGTCTTCGTCCTGCCGGCCGACGTCGCCGGTCAGCAGCCAGTCGTTGAGAAATTTTCGCTCGGTCGCCGCCGCATCGTTCCAATAGCCGAGGAACATGACTGGATCGGGACTGGCGATGGCGATCTGGCCCGATTCGCCCGCCGGCAATTCGTCGCCGGCCTCGCTGAGGATCGCGATGCGATGCCCGGGCACCGCCCGTCCGATGGCGCCCGCCTTGCTGACGCCAAAGGCGGCGCTCGACGACAGCACGAAATTGCATTCCGTCTGACCGTAAAATTCGTTGACGGTTATGCCGAGCGCGCGCTGCGCCCACTCATAGGTCTCACGGCCGAGCGCCTCCCCGGCCGAGCCTATGGTGCGCAGCACCAGATCATATTTCGATCGCGGATCCGAAACGGACCGCATCAGTCGCAGCGCCGTCGGCGGGATGAAGGCATTGCGCACCTTCATCTCCGCCATGATCCGATAGGCCATGTCGGCGTCGAATTTCTGGGCTGGCGACGAGACCACGGGAACGCCGAGCAGAAGGCTCGGCAGCAATGCGTTGAGCAGACCGCCGGCCCAGGCCCAGTCGGACGGGGTCCAGACCTTGTCGCCCGCCTCTGGAAAACCTTCATGGGCAAACTGCATGCCGGGAATATGCCCGGGCAGAACACGATGGCCATGCAGCGCGCCCTTGGGCGGCCCTGTCGTGCCCGAGGTAAAGATCATCAGCGCCGGATCGTCGGGCGTTGTCTTCTCTTCCGCGAAGACCGGCGAATGCGAGGCGATCAGATCAGCAAAGGAGAGGGCGTCGGCAGCGCTGCTGACACTGATCACATGTCGCAGCTCCGGCAGACGACCGCGGACCTGCCGGACGCGATCAAGGCCGAAATCATTGGTGACGATTGCCGCCGCACCCGAAATCCTCAGCCGATATTCAAGCGCCTCGACGCCAAACAGCAACGCCAGCGGTAGGGCGATCGCGCCCATTTTATAGATTGCAACATGAGCAATAACGGTCTGGAAGGACTGGGGCATCAGCAGAGCGACGCGATCGCCGCGCTTGATGCCGAGCGACGCCAGCGCATTGGCAAACTTCGAAGAGGAACTGGAAAGTTCGCCATAGGTCAGCGAAAGATGGTCGCCATCTGCGCTGAAATGCTCCAGACAGACGCGCTCCGGGTCTCTCGACGCCCATTCGTCGCTGACGGCGCGGCCGATATTGAAATCCTCCGGAATCCGCCAGGAAAAATCTCGGTAGAGATCGTCATAACGATCGAAAGACGGCAGTCGCATAGGCGGATTCCAGTGAAATGCTGCAGCAGCTAACACCTTGCTGCGGGGATGCGCAAGCCGCAGACCAAAACGGCGCCCCCATCACGCACTATTGCATTCACCGTCCGCAAATTCCTCGTTTACCCCCTGCGGCTTTGGCGGCGTCGCACTAGATCTTGAAACGCCGCGGGGGCATCTCAATTCTGGAGCCGTTTCATGGAATACGTCAAATTTGGAAAGACCGGTCTCGAAGTGTCGAAAATCTGCCTCGGCTGCATGACCTTCGGCGACCCTGCCCGCGGCAATCACGCCTGGAGCCTGCGGGAGGAGGAAAGCCGGACGATGATCAAGCAGGCGATCGACCTCGGCATCAATTTTCTCGACACCGCCAACACCTATTCCAACGGTTCCTCGGAGGAGATCGTCGGCCGTGCCATCAAGGACTTCGCCAAGCGCGAGGATATCGTGCTGGCGACCAAGGTGTTCAACCGCATGCGACCGGGCCCGAACGGTGCCGGGCTATCGCGCAAAGCGATCTTCGACGAGATCGACAATAGCCTGCGCCGCCTCGGCACCGACTATGTCGACCTCTACCAGATCCATCGTTTTGACTATACCACGCCGATCGAGGAAACGCTGGAAGCGCTGCACGATGTCGTCAAATCGGGCAAGGCACGCTATATCGGCGCCTCATCCATGTATGCCTGGCAATTCGCCAAGGCGCTCTACGTCTCCCGGCTGAACGGGTGGACCGAGTTCGTCAGCATGCAGAACCACCTGAACCTGCTCTACCGCGAGGAAGAGCGCGAAATGCTGCCTTTCTGCGAAGATCAGAAGATCGCCGTCATTCCCTGGAGCCCGCTGGCCCGCGGCCGCCTGACCCGCGACTGGGACGAGACGACGGCGCGCAGCGAAACCGACGAATTCGGCAAGACGCTTTACACGCAGTCCATCGACGCCGACCGCAGGATCGTCGATACCGTCGCCGAAATCGCCAGCGCCCGCGGCATCTCCCGCGCCCAGGTCGCCACCGCCTGGATCCTGCAGAAGAGCGTGGTGACAGCCCCGATCATCGGCGCATCCAAACCGAACCACCTGAAGGATGCCATTGCCTCGCTTTCGGTCAAACTGACCGCCGAGGAAAACGCGGCATTGGAAGCGCCCTATGTCCCGCACGCCGTCGCCGGCTTCAAGTAACCGCTGGCGGGGTCGAGCTGCCGGCGCATCGTCACGAGAAACTGCTCGGCAAGAGCCCTGTCCTCGACGGCGCGGGCAAGAATCACGGCACCCATCATCGATGAGAGGGTCGTCGCGGCATTAGCGCGGCGCTCCTCCTCGGTCTCGCCGGGAACGATATCGGCAAGCGTGTCGACCAGGACGGACAGCCCGTCGCTGAAGACCGCGCGGACGGCGCCACGGCTGCGGCTCACCTCTTGGATCAAAGTCGCGAAGACACAGCTGCCGCCTGGATCGTCAACCGTGCGCCAATGGATATAATGGTCGAGAAGTGCTTGCAGCGGTCTGTCCGGCGACTCGGCAATATGTTCCTTCCAGCGCGTCTCGACCTTGTCGATCAGCTTGCGGCTGACCTCAAGCGCCAGCTCGTCCTTCGAACCGAAGTGGCCGTAAAAGCCGCCATGCGTCAGCCCCGCCGCCTTCATGATGTCGGCGACGCCGACGCCGTCGAAACCGTTCTCTCGAAAAAGCACGCCGGCAACACTGAGGATTCTCTCTCGGTTTTCGGCAAATTTTTCGCGGCTGACCCGCATCTTCATCTCCAAAAATAGTCGCTTGACAAAATATATGATGTCCATCATCAATAAGCAAGAAATATGATGACCATCATGTAAATCCCTTTCCGTCTCTTCGCCACTTGAACTTCGAATGGAAGCTCCCTCATGGTTTCAACAGCCCTGGCCTCCTCCCTTGCGCGGCGCAACATTCATTACGGTTGGGTCGTCGTTGCCGCGACCTTCCTGACCATGCTGGTGACGGCAGGCGCCATGGGCGCGCCCGGCGTCCTCATCAAACCGCTCCAGGACGAGTTCGGCTGGGAAACCTCGCAGATTTCGTCCGCACTGGCGGTCCGCTTGATCCTTTTCGGTCTCATGGGTCCGTTCGCCGCCGCCTTCATGAATTATTTCGGCGTTCGAAAGGTCATCGTCTTTGCGCTGGCGCTGATCGGCGCAGGTTTCATCGGTTCGCTGTTCATGACGAAGCTTTGGCATCTGCTGGCGCTGTGGGGCGTTGTCGTCGGCTTCGGCACCGGCCTCACGGCCATGGTGCTGGCGGCAACGGTTTCGGCCCGTTGGTTCGTCAAGCATCGCGGCCTTGTCGTCGGCATGCTCTCGGCGAGCTCGGCAACCGGCCAGCTCGTCTTCCTGCCGCTGATGGCCGAACTCACCGAACGTTACGGCTGGCGCGCCACCGTGTTCTTCGTCTGCGCCATGATCATGGCTGCCGCGCTTCTCGTCCTTCTCTTCATGCGCGACCGCCCCTCGGACGTGAATCTGCCGTCACTGGGAGAAGCTCACGTGGCGCCTGCGCCGGCCCGCACCACGCTCGGCGCTGCCCTGATGACGCCGATCACCACGCTGCGCGAAATCTCGACAACCTCGACCTTCTGGATCCTCTTTGCCACCTTCTTCATCTGCGGCCTCAGCACCAATGGCCTGATCCAGACCCATTTCGTCACCCTCTGCGGCGATTTCGGCATCATGCCAGTGGCCGCCGCCAGTGTGCTGGCGGTCATGGGCATCTTCGATTTCTTCGGCACCATCGGCTCCGGCTGGCTGTCCGACCGGTTCGACAATCGCTGGCTGCTGTTCTGGTATTATGGCCTGCGCGGCCTGTCGCTGCTCTACCTGCCCTTCAGCGATTTCAGCTTTTACGGGCTCTCGATCTTCGCCATCTTCTACGGTCTCGACTGGATCGCCACCGTGCCGCCGACCGTCAAGATCGCCGCCGATCGCTTCGGCCGCGAAAAGGCCGGCATCGTTTTCGGCTGGGTCTTTGCCGGACACCAGCTGGGCGCCGCCACCGCCGCCTATGGCGCCGGCCTGTCACGCACGGAGCTCTCGAGCTACCTGCCCGCCTTCTTTGTCGCCGGCGCCTTCTGCCTGCTGGCTTCGGTCCTGGCGATCACCCTGAAGAAGTCCGGCCTGCCCAGCGCGGCACCTGCCGCCGCCCACTGATATGAAAAAGATCCGGCCTCGCAACCAGGCCGGATCCTCCAACGCGCCATTGCGATAACTTCGCCGGCCCGTCTTGCGCGCGCAGGCGCTCGCATGTTAGACAGCCGCCCGTCCGTATCCGTTGCCCCATTGGCGGAATTGGTAGACGCGCTCGACTCAAAATCGAGTTTCGAAAGAAGTGCTGGTTCGACCCCGGCATGGGGCACCAGCCTCCGCTTTGCGGGAGCAAAGAAGGCTGTCGCGCCGTCGTCCTGTCAGGAACGAAGGCGGACGGGACCCAACAGATCCCGCGCCTTCCCGAAAACTACTTGTTCTTCAGCAGCCACATCTTGCCGGCCATCGTGATGCCGTAGACATCTTTTGATGCGTCATCGTCGAGGTGCCGCCGTTCGAGGAAGCCCGGCTCTTTCAACTCGCCCAGCGTCTTTGCCGTGACCGATTTCACCTTCTGCGGCCGCTCTTTCCAGCGGTCGGTCTTTGCGTAGGTCACCGTCGCGTTCTGATGCGTCCATTTATTCGCCGGCTGAGGATAGAGATCTCCGGCCTTGGCGAGTTTGAGTGCGACGATCTGGGAAGGGGTAAGCTCAATCATACTGAAAAATTCCTGTGCGGGGTTCTGTGCGCTGGAATGCGCTTCGAACAAAGGGGGCTCATAACACCCCCTGATCACTTCCACCACCTCATTGCGCTGTCCGCGCCACACGAAAGGCGAAACCCGGCTTGCGGGAGCCGGGCTTCGTCTTTGCCCGCGGATCTGATCAGTAGCAGCGTCGGACCGTCTTGGTGACTTCGCCTTCATCGGTCTGGCGGGTGACGCTCCTGGTTTCGCAGCCATTGTCGCGATAACGGCGGTGCTCACGGTCGCGAACGGCTCCAAACGTCACGCCGCGTTCGCTGATGGTGATTCCGGGCCGCACCCGCTCATGACGATAGTCGTCGTCATAGGAACGCTCCCTGACATACACGCTGTCGGCGAGTACAGGCGCTGCAAAGGAGCAGGCGGCGAGGGCCGCCACGGTACAGTTCAGAATGATCTTTCGCATATCGTTCCTCCTTCTCGTGATCAAAGGCCAACGAAGCAGGAGAAAGGTGGTTCCGATATCGGCTGCGAGCCTGTCATCCTGGAATAGATGGGGAGCTCATTTGTTGGCGACCAAGCCAACGCCTCTCACCGCAGCCGTGGAATGCAAATCAACTGTTTAATTTTATTTGCACTTCGTACAGAGTGGCCGCCGTTACCATCAGACGAGGGCAGACGTGCATCAGGAAGTAGGACTCATCGCGACGGTCGCCGTCAGTTTCGTTTTCGCGGCGATCCTCGGTTATGGCGCCGACAGGCTCCGGCTGCCGCCGCTCGTCGGTTATCTGATGGCCGGCATCCTGATGGGGCCGTTTACGCCGGGCTTCGTCGCCGACACCCCCCTTGCCGGCCAGCTCGCCGAAATGGGCGTCATTCTGCTGATGTTCGGCGTCGGCCTGCATTTTTCCGCCTCCGATCTGCTCGCTGTACGCGGGATCGCCGTGCCGGGCGCGATCGGCCGGATTATCCTGGCCACTCTGTTGGGCATCGGCCTCTGCAAGCTCTGGGGCTGGAGCCTCGGCGCCGGCATCGTCTTGGGCCTCAGCCTTTCCGTGGCGAGCACCGTGGTTCTCCTGAAAGCGCTGGAAGAACGCAATCTCGTCAATGCGCCAAGCGGGCGTGTCGCCGTCGGCTGGCTGATCGTCGAGGATCTGGCGATGGTGCTGGCGCTGGTGCTGCTGCCAGCACTGGCAGAGCTTCTCGGCGGCCACGCCGTCGATGCCACCAATCACGGCCTCGGCGAGCTGCCGCTTGCGCTGACAATCGGGCTGACCCTGTTCAAGGTCGTGGCCTTCACCGCCATGGCGATCTTTCTCGGCCCCCGCATCGTGCCATGGCTGCTGACGATGATCGCCCGTACCGGCTCGCGCGAGCTCTTCACGCTGACGGTGCTGGCGATCGCGCTCGGCATCGCCTTCGGCTCCGCGGCGATTTTCGGCGTCTCCTTTGCGCTCGGCGCCTTTTTTGCCGGCGTCGTCATGAGCGAATCCCAGCTCAGCCATAGAGCGGCGGCCGATTCGCTGCCGTTGCAAAACGCCTTCTCCGTGCTGTTCTTCGTCTCTGTCGGCATGCTCTTCGACCCCTCGATCCTGGTGCGCCAGCCGCTGGCCGTGATCGGCGCCCTGGCGCTCGTCATCGTCGGCAAGGCCGTCATCACCTTCGCGATCGTTATGCTGCTGCGATATCCGATCGGCATGGGGCTGACCTTGGCCGGCGGCCTTGCTCAGATCGGCGAGTTTTCCTTCATCCTCGCCGGCCTCGGCGTGTCACTAGGGCTGCTGCCGCATGAAGGCCAGGATCTGATCCTTGCCGCAGCGATCCTGTCGATCACACTCAACCCGATCGTGATCTTCGCGACCGATGGCTTGAAAAAATATGTCCATTCTAAATGGCCCGTCCTCTTCGAAAGCTTCGGCAGAAAGAGGCAGAAGACGCTCGGCAGGGAGCTGGAAAAGATCAGGGCGCTCGGCGAGGAACGTGAACGCCAGCATCAGTTGAAGATGCAGCAGCTGATCGAAACCTTCCCGCTGTTTTCCCAGGTCGGCGAGGACGCGCAGGAAGAACTGCTGCTGCTCTTCAAGGCGAAGTCGGCGCCGCCCGGCGAACGTGTCATCCGTCGCGGAGACCGCGGCGACAGCATGTATTTCATCTCATCGGGCGCGGTCGAAGTGCGGCTCGCCAGCGGCGCAATCCGCCTGGAACCGGGCGCCTTCTTCGGGGAAATGGCGCTGCTGAGCGGCGGAAGGCGCACAGCAGACGTGATCGCCGTCGACTTCTGCCAGTTCGAAGTGCTAGAGCGGCGCGATTTCAACATGTTCATGTCGCACCATCCCAATCTGCGCGCCATCGTCAGCGAAATGGCGCAGAAACGCACGGAAATGAACGTGCTGCGTCAGCAATGGGAAAAATCGATGGATCTTTCCTGACGCTGAGATCGCCGATCCGACTTCCAAATCCGGGTGATTCTTAACCTGCCGGCCAATAGCCATCTGAGCGGAAATCGTCCGGGATCGGGTCGAGCCGCGATAAGGTCTCGGCTGCGAAATCGATCTGCAGCGACAGGTATTTCAGCGACGCCAGCATCGGCACGCCGGTGGCAAACTCCCGGATGCGCGACGGGTGGTAACCACTTTCCTTGAGCCGCCGGTTCGCTTCGTGGCGCACATCTTCCCGGCTCGGTCCCCGGCCTACTTCGGCCCAGTCATTCATTTGCACGGCCCGCCCAAGGCCGCCTTCGATCACTTTGAACATTCTCATGCCACCCTGCACGTCGACCCACGTAAAGCTTGCCGCAGAATGGCCGATTCGCAATCCTATTAAACCTTGAGAGGGGCGGCGACGCGTCCGGATCACAAAATTTTTAGACGGCGGTGGCACGAAGGACACGGGCGAGCATTTACAGCGCCGCACATGGACCCTAAAGCTTTTTTTGCACCGCAACAGGAAAGGAATGGGATGCTTCGCAGACTTTACGACTGGACCATGTCTCTGGCCTCGCGCAAATCGGCCGAAGTCTGGCTCGCCGTCATCGCCTTCGTGGAAAGCTCCGTCTTTCTCGTTCCCGCCGACGTGCTTTTCCTGCCGATGGCGCTCGCCAAGCCGGAACGCTCCTATCGCTATGCGCTGGTGGCGACCGTGGCCTCTGTCCTCGGCGGCATCGCCGGCTGGGCGCTCGGTTATTACGCCTATGAAACGGTGGCCCGGCCGGTTCTCGAATTCTACGGCAAGCTCGATGCTTTCGAACAGATGAAGGCCTATGTCAGCTACGAGACGATCCTGCTGTTGCTCGTTACATCGGGCCTCGCTCATCTGCCGCCGATCAAGATCGTGACCATTCTGTCCGGCGTCATCCACGTCAATCTTGGTCTGTTCATCGTTTCGGCAATCGTTGCGCGCGGCGCCCGTTTCCTGTTCCTCGCCTGGCTGCTGCGCCGCTACGGCGAGCCGATCCGGCATTTCGTCGAGAAGCGTCTCGGCCAGATCGTTGGCGTCGGTGCCGGTGCCGCGATCGTGTTATATGTCGGCTACCGCTCTTTCGCTCACTAGGCCCATTTTGCGGAGTTCCGCCATGACTGCCACCTCCTCGCCGCTCGCTCGCCCCGGTTTTACCTATTCCTTATTGCTCGCCATCGGCATGGCGGCGGCAGTCGGCACCGCACTTGGCTTCCAGTATATCGGCGGCTATATTCCCTGTGCACTCTGCCTCTTGCAGCGCCAGCCCTATTATTATGCCATCCCGATCGCCATGATCGGCGCGATAACCTCGCTCGTCGGCCTGCCGAACTGGATCACCCGGGCGCTCATTCTCGCGGCCGGCATCCTGATGCTGGTGACGGCAGGCATGGGCGTCTATCACGCCGGCGTGGAATGGCATTTCTGGCCGGGGCCGGCGACCTGCTCGACCACTGCAAACAGCATGACGGGCAATGCCGGCGATCTGCTCACCGAGCTCAATACGATCAAAGGCCCATCCTGCACCGATGCGGCGCTGAGAGTGCTTGGCCTGTCTTTTGCAGGCTGGAACGTGATCGCAGGCATTCTGCTCGCAGCTTTCGCCTTCGTCGGCGTCCGCAAATCTGCGTAAGGCGAACCTGTCAGGGCTGCAGTTCGCTATCCCAGTAGAGATAGTCGAGCCAGCTTTCATGCAGATAGTTGGGCGGAAACAGCCGGCCATTATTGTGCAGATCCTGCACCGTCGGCTGGTATGGTTTTTGCGCCGGGAACATGCCCGCCTGCTTCGGAAGTTTGCTGCCCTTGCGCAGATTGCAGGGCGAGCAGGCCGCCACGACATTCTCCCAGGTCGTCTCGCCTCCATGCGCCCGCGGGATGACGTGATCGAAGGTCAGGTCGTCGTGGGAGCCGCAATACTGGCACTCGAACCGGTCGCGCAGGAAAACGTTGAACCGGGTGAAAGCCGGATTGCGGGATGGCTGAACGTAAGTCTTCAGGCACACGACACTCGGAAGCCGCATCGAAAAGCTCGGCGAGGAAACCGAATGTTCATATTCCGCGATGATGTTCACACGGTCGAGAAATACCGCCTTGATCGCGTCCTGCCAGGACCAAAGCGACAAGGGGTAATAACTCAGCGGCCGGTAGTCAGCGTTCAGGACGAGCGCCGGCAGGGCCTGCGGGGAGACTGCAATCGTCAAGGGACTCTCCTGATCGATTCGGCATCTGCACCTGTATATTAGGCCGGTTGTTACAGGATTGTGAAGTCCAATAAATTCAGAGGATAAAGGCAATTTAAAGAGCGTTGCCGATCAGCCGGTCGGTACCATGTTGCGTCGCATTTTCGTGGCGTAGTAGGCCCAGAAAAGCCGGGCGGCCACCGAGCGCCACGGCGACCAGACCTCAGAAAGCTTGGCAAGCGCCTTTGCTTGCGGCCGCGCCGCAAGTCCAAGCGCGGCGGCGACGGCATTCTGCAGCGCGACGTCGCCGGCCGGAAAGACGTCGGCATGGCCGCCGCAGAACATCAGATAGACCTCCGCCGTCCACGGGCCGACGCCCTTCAGCGCCGTCAGCTCGCCAAGCGCTTCGTCCGGCGGCTTCAGGCAGAGTCCGGAAAGATCGAGGCGGCCGGAGACAACCGCTTCGGCGATCCGCGACAGCGTGTCGGCCTTGGCGCGCGACAAGCCGAATTCCCGCCATGCCTCCGGCGCGAGCATCACGTAATCTTCAGCCGTCAGCGGGCCGTCCGCCGGCAGCATGCGCCGCCAGATCGCCTCGGCGCTGGCGCGCGATACCATTTGCGAGACGATGATATGGGCAAGGCCGGCAAAACCCGGTTCGCGCAGCCGCAGCGGAACCGCCCCCGCATCTGCTGCGATCGGTGCAAGCCGCGGATCGAGGACCAGCAGCGCTTCGAGCCCCAGCCTGACGTCATCGTCGTTGCGGATGATCTGCACGCGTCCTCCCAGTGGTTCCAAACCAGAATCCGTGGCAGAAGAAAGCATGACCACGAGCGAGCGTCAAAAACCTGTCTTTCGTTTTGCGCCGAGTCCCAACGGATCGCTGCATCTCGGCCATGCGCTTTCGGCTTTTTTGAACCGCGACATGGCCGAAGCCGAAAATGGCCGCCTGCTGCTGCGCATCGAGGATATCGACCAGACGCGCTGCACCCCCGAATTCGAGGCCGGCATCCTGAGGGACCTCGACTGGCTGGGCATTGACTGGGAAAGCCCGGTGCGGCGGCAGTCGGAACATTTCCCGGAGTATCAGGCGGCGCTGCACGCGCTGATCGAGCGCGGCCTGGTCTATCCGGCTTTCCTGACGCGCGGCGAAGTGAAGGCGCGTGTCTCCGCCTACGAGGCAGCAGGCGAACCCTGGCCGCGCGATCCCGACGGCACGCCGCATTACCCGCCGATAGATCGCGAGCGGCCGGAGGCCGAATGGCGGGATATTCTTTCCTCCGGCAAAAAACACGCCTGGCGGCTCGATATGCGCAAGGCGCTCGAACTGATCGGCGAGCTGCTGTTCTGGACGGAAACCGGCAACGGCAGGACGGGCGAGATCGCCGCCGAACCCGACGTCTGGGGGGACGTCATCCTGTCGCGCTCGGATGCTCCCTCGAGCTATCACCTTTCGGTGGTCGTCGACGATGCACTGCAGGGCGTCACCCATGTCGTGCGCGGCCTTGATCTCTTCCACGCCACATCGGTGCACCGGCTGTTGCAGGTGCTGCTCGGCCTGCCGCAGCCCCTCTATCACCATCATCGTCTCATTCTCGACGCCGAGGGCCGCAAGCTTTCGAAAAGCGAAGGTGACAGTGGGCTTGCCGAATTGCGCGCCCGAGGCATGTCAGGGGCCGATATTCGCCGTCTTGTCGGGCTTTGATCGCCGTTCGACACGCTCTCTGCCGACGATCGAAAGCGTGTGGGAGAACATCCGGAAGACGCGGAATTTGATCAGCGCCGCGTTGATCTCTGCGCCGATGATGAAGATGACGCCGACCATGTAGAGGAAGATCAACACGATCATCACCGAGGCGAGACCTGCATAGGTCGCTGTATAATTGGCGAAGGTCGCGAGATAATAGGCAAAAATCAACGCGCCGGCGAGCCACAGAAGCAGCGTCAGCAGCACGCCGGGAATAACGTCGAACACGCGCCGCTTGCCGGCCGGCAACCACAGGTGCATGACCAGCAGCCCGACGGTCAGCACGACAAGCGTGCCGTAGATGCGCCAGCTGAAGACGACGTCGAGCGTATCGGCAAACAACGGCAACCACTTCCGGGCATAGTCGAGAGCCAATGGCACGGCCACCAGCAGGATACTGATCGCCGCGAAGATGATGACCGCGATCAGCACGTATCCGAGACTGGCGAGGCGGGTGAAATACCACGGCCGCGTTTCCTGCACCCGATAGGCACGGTTGAGCGAGATGCGCAGCGCTTCGACGCCGTTCGAGGCGAAATACGCGGCCGCCAGCACCGAGATCGTCAGCAGCCCGCCGCGCTGAATGGTCAGGACCTGGAGCACCTGGTCGGCGAGCGGCTTTGCGATCGCTTCAGGCCAGGTGTCGAAGATCAAATGAATGGCAGTGGAGGAAAACTGATCGGCGCCGAGGAAGCTTGCAAGCGCCGTGCCGAAGATCAGGAAGGGAAAAACCGCAAGCAGGCTCGACAGCGCCACGTGGCTCGCCATCGCAAATCCGTCGTCCTCGACCATGTGACAGATCGCGTCATAGACCACGTCGTAGATCGTGCGCAGCACCTTCCGCATTCCGTCCCCGGCTTCCAGATTGTATCCTCTGGCCGAATATGGGAAACGAGTCCCATTTTGTACAGGAATCATTCCATGGCGGAACAGCGCACCATCATCGTCACCGGCTGTTCCTCCGGCATCGGCGCTCATTGCGCCCGAGCGCTGAAAGCCGATGGCTGGCGTGTCTTTGCGACGGTGCGCAAGACGGAAGATCTGGCCGGGCTGGAAGAGGCCGGCATCGAAGCCTTCGTGATGGACTATGCAAGGGCCGAGACGATTTCCGACCTGGTCGCCGCGGTGCTCGACCGCAGCGGCGGCCGCATCGACGCGCTCTTCAACAACGGCGCCTATGGCCAGCCTGGCGCCGTGGAGGATCTGTCGACGGCGGCGCTGCGCGCGCAGTTCGAGGCGAATTTCTTCGGCTGGCACGAGTTGACGCGGCAGGTCATTCCCTCGATGCGCAAACATGGTCATGGACGCATCGTGCAATGCTCCTCCATTCTCGGCCTGGTTCCCTACCGCTATCGCGGTGCCTACACCGCCTCGAAATTCGCGCTGGAAGGCCTCAGCATCACTCTGCGCATGGAACTCCATGGCAGCGGCATCCATTTGAGCCTGATCGAACCCGGGCCGATCGCCTCGCGCTTTACCGCCAATGCGCTCGCAAAGTTCAAGGAAAACATCGACGTCGAGAATTCGCCGCACGCAGCCGATTATACCAGACAATTGGCGAGGCTTGATGGCTCGGGGCCGGTCAACCGCCATAAACTTGGCCCGGACGCGGTCTATTCGGTATTGAAACACGCATTGAACTCGAAAAAACCAAGGCCACATTATCCTGTAACGACTCCGGCCAGACAGGGCATGCTCCTGAAGCGGCTGCTTCCGGCGGACCTCTTCTACAATCTGATGCGCTGGACCGATTGACCGAGAAAGCTGAATGCCATGTCCACGGCCACCTATATCCTTGCGATCATCGTCATGGGCCTCGTCGCCCTCGTGCTGATCCGCGGTCTCTTCAACATGATGAAGGGCGGCGACGCCAACGTTTCCAACAAGCTGATGCAGCTTCGTGTTCTGTTGCAGGCAATTGCGGTAGTGCTGATCATGCTGACACTATGGTTCACCGGCGGCGGCCGCCCGACCTGAAGAAACCGTGGAGGGCTTTTTGATGATGCACGCCAACATATCTTCCCTCATTCCTCGCGTCCGCGCCGTGAATGACCACTGCCTGCCATTGAAAAAGTCTTCCGCGCCCACGGACTTGGGCGCACCGGATTCCTGTGACATCGCTCGGATCAAGCCCGAGGACAGGAATAAGGAAGATGAGGCGAGCGCCGGCTTGAGGAAGCTCCCCGACGCGGCGTGCGTCCGTATGCCGGCGCGAGTTTGGCGAGAAGGCCAACCCCACCCTCCGTCATCCTCGGGCTTGACCCGGGGTTCCATCCTCCTAACTGCTGACGGATGCGGTGTGGATGCTCGGGTCAAGCCCGAGCATGACGGACGTTGGGGGGACGCGACAGCCCTCCCCCCGATCGGCGGTGCTGCATGGTGAGACTCAACAAGATCTACACGAAGACAGGCGACGACGGCACGACCGGGCTGGCTTCCGGCCGACGACGGAGGAAGGACGACCTGCGCGTCGAAGCCTATGGCACGATCGACGAGACCAATTCCGCGATCGGCCTGGCGCGGCTTTATACGACAGGCGTGCCCGACCTCGACGCGATGCTGATGTCGATCCAGAACGATCTCTTCGACCTCGGTGCCGATCTTGCCACTCCCGACACCGGTGAGCCTCCAGCCTATGAGCCGCTGCGGATTGTCGAGACGCAGGTCGAGCGGATCGAGCGTGATATCGATCGGCTGAACGCCGATCTGAATCCGCTGAAATCCTTCATCCTGCCGGGCGGCAGTGCGGCCGCCGCACACTTGCATCTGGCCCGCACGATCGCGCGCCGGGCCGAACGCCTGATGGTGACGCTTGCGCGCAGGGACGATGAAATCATCGGCGAGACAGCGATGAAATATATCAATCGCCTCTCGGATTTTCTCTTCGTCGCGGCCCGTCACGCAAATGACCGAGGTCGTGCTGATGTGCTTTGGGTTCCGGGAAAAAACAGATAGGTTTGCCGCGATCACGATCGCCGGGGGGCCTTATGTTCATACCACTTCACGATGCTAATACGCTGAAGCATATCAAGGTCCAGTGGGTGACGCTGGCCTTGATCGCGCTGAATTTCGCCGTCTGGCTCTTCACCAGTCTGGAGAGCGAACTGGCTGCCCAGGCGACGACGGTCGGCCTTGGCTACATCCCGGCAGTCGCCTTCGGCCACGCGCAATTGGCACAGGGATTGGAAATCGTGCCGGAGCCGCTGACCTATCTCACCTATTCCTTCGTCCATACGGGCTTTTGGCATCTGGCCTCCAACATGGTCTTCCTCTGGGTCTTCGGCGACAACGTCGAGGATGCGTTGGGGCACATGCGTTTCCTGCTTTTCTACCTGCTCTGTGCAGCTATCGGCGCCCTCTGCCATGGTCTGTTGACAACGGCGTCGGAAGCGCCGCTGGTCGGCGCTTCCGGAGCGATCTCCGGCGTTGTTGCCGCCTATGTCATGCTGCATCCGCGCGTCCGGGTCTGGGTGCTGGTGTTCCTGCGTGTGCCCTTGCCACTGCCGGCCTTCGTGCCGCTGCTTTTGTGGATCGGGCAACAATTCTTCATGTTGGCGATTGCGCCCGATGGCGACGTTTCCTGGGGCGCCCATGTCGGCGGCATTCTTGCCGGTGCCCTGCTGGTCCTCGTCCTGCGCCGCCCCGGGGTGCCGCTCTTCGACCGGCAAATCGTTACACCCCGTGCCGTAAGGGGTGAAGCCGCCCCCGTTGCGGCCGGCGCGGTCGAGCGTCAGCGTCTTCCTTGGGGCCGAGGCCGGCGCTAAACAGATATATTGACGCGTACGTAAACGTTAATATATTGCCGAGGAATCTCTGCCGGCGTTAGGCAAGCGTTGAATTTGGAGGAAAAACGCGTATCCATGTCGCCATTCGACAATCGAAGCGGCGCTTGAGCGCGCATTTTCCTAACAACCTCGCGAAATCAGTTTTTCTTGAAGGAAGGCCCCATGAAGATTCTCGTGCCCGTCAAGCGGGTTGTTGACTACAACGTGAAGATCCGGGTGAAGCCGGATGGTTCCGGTGTCGAGCTTGCCAATGTGAAGATGTCGATGAACCCGTTCGACGAGATCTCGGTTGAAGAGGCGCTGCGGCTGAAGGAAGCCGGCAAGGCGGAAGAAGTGGTGGTGGTGTCGATCGGCCCCGCCAAGGCCGAGGAGACGCTGAGGACGGCGCTGGCCATGGGTGCCGACCGGGCGATCCTGGTCGAGACCGAGGATCAAGTCGAGCCGCTCGCCGTCGCCAAGATCCTGAAAGCGGTGGCCGATGCCGAACAGCCGGGGCTTGTGATCACCGGCAAGCAGGCGATCGACGACGATTCCAACCAGACCGGCCAGATGCTGGCGGCGCTCTTGGGCACCGCCCAGGCGACCTTCGCCTCGAAGATCGAGATCGGTGACGGCAAAGCGACCGTGACCCGCGAGGTCGACGGCGGCCTGCAGACGATCGAGATCAAGCTGCCGGCGGTCGTCACCACCGATCTGCGCCTCAACGAACCGCGTTATGCCTCGCTGCCGAACATCATGAAGGCGAAGAAGAAGCCGCTCGACAAGAAGGCTCCCGCCGATTTCGGCGTCGACACGACGCCGCGGCTGAAGGTGCTGAAGACCGAGGAGCCATCCGGCCGCAAGGCCGGCGTCAAGGTCAAGTCGGTCGCCGAACTCGTCGACAAGCTGAAGAACGAAGCCGGCGTGCTGTAACGGCTTGGAACAGGAGCAACTATCATGACCATTCTTCTTCTGGCCGACCATGACGGCAATCATCTTTCCGACCAGACCGCCAAGGCGCTGACGGCGGCAAGCCAGATCGGCTCTGACATTCACATCCTCGTTGCCGGCAAGGC
>NZ_FMAJ01000026.1 GCF_900094625.1 Rhizobium aethiopicum
GCCCGGTCGTCGGTCACCGTCGCATCGACGACGATCGAAGCCGCATCGTTGGCGCCGGTGATGGC
Organism: Rhizobium aethiopicum; assembly: GCF_900094625.1. Taxonomy (GTDB): domain Bacteria; phylum Pseudomonadota; class Alphaproteobacteria; order Rhizobiales; family Rhizobiaceae; genus Rhizobium; species Rhizobium aethiopicum. The sequence goes on from NZ_FMAJ01000026.1 coordinate 66, forward strand.
GACGACGATGTTGTGGCTGGCCGTGCCGTCGAGCGAGCTGACGCTCAGCGTGTCACTGACGGCGTCGCCCTGATTGAGCGCCTGCGTCGCCGCCCGGTCATTGTCGAGCGTATAGGTCCAGCTGCCGGTGGCGGCATTGAAGCTGAAGCTGCCATAGATGCCGTCGAGCGAGGCCGGGGCGGCAAACACCGCCTCGCCGTCGTCGACATCGCTGACCGTCAGCTTGCCGGAGGCACTCGGATCGCCGCTGCCGGCCGCACCCGCCTCGACCGTTGCCCGGTCGTCGGTGACCGTCGCATCGACGACGATCGAAGCCGCATCGTTGGCGCCGGTGAGCGAAATCGTGACATTTGCCTCGCTCAGCGTGCCGTTGCCGAGCCGTATCGCGTAGACGAAACTATCTTTGAGGATTTCACCGGCAGACAGCGTGTTGATATCCGCGCCCGAGCCAGCGATGCCGCTTCCATCGCTAAGACGGTATTCGATCTTTCCATTGTTGATCCTGACCCAATTGCCGAGCAGGGTCTTCTCCCAGGCAGATGCCCCGTTCGCTCCGACATCTTTCGCAAGTAGCTCATAGTCGGTGGTAATTGGATTGCCGTCTCCATCGTCGACGGAGAACAGGGATTTGGCATTCCCGCCAAGATCATTCGACATCACGTCGAGGGTTATGGTTTTGGTGGCCGCATTGTAGAGCTGGAGACTGAGCAGCTGGTCTTCCGTCCAAATGTAAGAGTCATCCGTCGCCTGTGGCGTATTGGTGAAAGAAGTCGTGCTGCCACCGCCGCTGCTCTGCGTACCCATCAAAATACCCCCCACAATAGAAAATAAGTAAACCAGCATGGATTCAAGATTATAAAACCGGCAGCAAGCGCAGAATCGCACCGCCATGCCGATATTTTCGGGAACAACGCCCATTTTTCTTAAATCTAAACCGTAATACTCCCCATCCCTAATAAAGTGTTAACATATATACTTTGAAATGGAAGACGATTTTCTTGCGACGGTTAATTTCTTCCCGAATTCGCTGCGAGAGAGGCCTCTGTCAGCGCGGCACGCGCGCGCCGGCGATCGCCGACGCTGAAATCGCAGACCTGGATCCTAATGAGCAATGAGGTGCGACGGCGCGCGCGAGGTGTTGACGAAGCGTCAGGAACTTCAGAGCGTTTCCATTTTCAAGCGATCAGGTCAGCATCGTCTGAGTCGACGCCGATCATTTCATCGACATGTCATGAAACTTCTAGCCCCGGATCGGCTTTCTACCAACGAAGCCAAACAAGGAGCTCCAAATGTCCGGCGAAGCCGAAAACAATGCTAAAACCGCGATTGTTCCAGTTCAGAACGCGTCAGCAGCCGAACAAGCCGCTACCGCGTCCGTGCTCGAAGAGATGCAGAAAGCACTCCCGAAGACCCGCCAGCCGGAACAGACGGTCGCGCTGTTTTCCTGGGAACTCGATCCACAGGAAGTCGCCAAGCTGATCTCTGAGGCGATGACACTGCCGATGGTCTTGTGGTCGACGGGCATATCCCTGACCTATTCCCTGTGGCTGTCTTCGCTGCTTCCCGCGCGCTAGACGATCAGCACAATCAAGCCAAGCGCTCATTGCGCTTAGAATTCGGCCGACCGCGGCCGACCACCCCCAGCCCCTGCAACTCCCGCCTCTCCGCCCCTACCACAGAATATTGTGGAATGACGGGCGGAGAAGTGGCAAGCGGCTGCGCGGCGCCGCTCGTCTAGTCTCGCGCATTTGCATCATTCGTTGATGTCAGGCTCGACCACCCGGGCCAGATTGCGGAGCGACTCCTGCCAGCCGAGGTAGCAGGCTTCGGGCGGGATGAGGTCTGGCACGCCGGCCTGGGTGATGTCCACTTCGGTGCCGACCGAAACCTTTTTCAGGGCAACGGTGACTTCCATTTCGCCCGGCAGGTTCGGGTCTTCGAACTTGTCCGTATAGCGAATGCGTTCGCCCGGGACGAGCTCGCGAAACTCACCGCCGAAGGCGTGGCTGTTGCCGGTCGTGAAATTGCGGAAAGACATTCTGAACGTGCCGCCGACAGTCGGCTCCAGGTGATGCACGGTGCAGAGGAAGCCGTTCGGCGGCAGCCATTTGGCGAGCGCGTCTGCTTCGATGAAGGCGCGATAAACCTTCTCCGGGCTGGTCGCAAAAACGCGGTGCAGGCGTATGGTGCTTGGCATGGTCGTGATCCTTTTAAGGTGACGGAATGAACGAGCTAAGGACGGACAAGCCTTCGCCGACCCGACACGGAGCCAATCTTTTCTCTAAGAAAAATCGAACGAAGCCGAACGGCACCGCACCGCAGACACGTTTCGCGTCATGCTGCGGCCTGATTGCCAAGCGCGTTGAGCAGCAGGCGCGCGGCCTGCTTCGACGAGGCCGGGTTCTGTCCGGTGATCAGCGGCCCATCTTGGACGACATGCACGGCCCAGTCCACGGTCGCCGAAAACTTCGCCTCCTGTTCTCTCAGCACGTCTTCGAGCAGATAGGGCACGACCTCGACGAGTTGGACGGCGGCCTCCTCGGAATTGGTAAAGCCGGTCACCGTCCGACCCTTTGCGATCGGCCCGCCGTCTGGCGCCTTGACATTGGTCAGGATGCCCGGCGCGTGGCAGACGAGCGCCAGTGGCTTTCCCGCCGCGAGCGTCTCCTCGATCAACGCGTGCGCATTGCGGTCGTTCGTCAGGTCCCAAAGCGGGCCATGGCCGCCGGGGAAGAACACGGTGTCATAATCCGCCTGGTCGATGTCGGACAGCCTCAACGTGTTGGCGAGGGCATCCGTCGCGGCCGGGTCTCTTTCAAATCGCCTCGTGTCTTCCGTCTGAAACGCTGGCTCGTTGCTCTTAGGATCCAGTGGAGGCTGCCCCCCTTTTGGCGACGCCAGCACGACCTCGGCGCCGGCGTCGCGGAAGACGAAGTAAGGGGCCGCGAGCTCCTCGAGCCAGAAGCCGGTCTTCTTGCCGGTATTTCCCAGCTGATCATGCGATGTGAGAACCATGAGGACTTTCATTGCTCAGTTCCTTCGACCCGGCCGGAAGCCAAAGCCTCCCGCGTCCGGTTTAACGGTGAAATACTGGCTGCAATCTCATGCTGAATTGTGAGAAATCATAGATCGGCTGCACCCGCGAAACAAGCTTTGCGTTGCGTCACTGCCTGTGCGTTGTGGCGCTCGGCTGTATGAAGAAGAAAAATTTACCCATAGGCTCGATCACATCGCGTTGGCATCCGAAGGACTTGGAAAGTGAGCAAGCCGAATTACCAGGATATCGCCCGCCATGCCGGCGTCGGAACGGCGACGGTCGAGCGGGTCCTGAACGGACGCGGGGGCGTTCGCCCGGAACTGGTCGAGAAGGTCATATCCGCCGCGCGTCTCCTGGACTACCCGCGCAAGCTTCCCGACGCCCATCGCGGCCTGCTCAGGATCGAAGTGCTGATGGTCCGTCCGGAAACGAGCTTTTACCGTCGCCTCTCCCACGCCTTCGAAAGGATTGCGGCGACCCTTGATCCATTGGTCGTCGTGCACCGCAGCTTCACCGACGAGATGAACGCGGAGGCGATTGCCCGACGCATCCTCTCCACCGAGCTTTCCCGTGCCGGCTTGATCCTCGCCGTGCCAAGCAGCCCTTTGATCAGCGCCGCAGTGGAAAAGGTAAATTCGCAGGGTCTGCCGGTGGTCCACGTCGTCACCCGCGCTTCCGAGTGGGTCGGGGAATTCGTCGGCATCGACAACAATGCAGCCGGCCGGACGGCCGCGCTCTATATCAGTCGAATGGCCCTTCGGGCCGGGCCTGTCGTTGCGATCTGCCATCCGATCTATCAGGTGCATCGCGATCGGATCCGCGGCTTTTCGGACTATTTTCGCGATCATCCCGGCGCCTCCAATTTCGAATGGCTGGGATTGGGTGGCGATGATGAGCGCGCCAGCGCCGATCTGTTGTGGCAGGCCCTGGAGATCTATCCCGGCCTTGCCGGCCTCTACAATGCCGGCGGCGCCAATTCCGCCCTCATCGAAGTGCTTCGCCGGCATCCGCGCGGTCGCGACGTCTTCTACGTCGGGCATGAATTGACGGACTATACCCGCGCGGCGCTAAAGGACGGCATCATGGATGTCGTGCTGGATCAGGCGCCGGAAGCGCAGGCGCGGCGGGCGCTCGACCTCATCCTGCGCCGCATCGGCTTGACCGATATCAATCCGGACCAGGCACCCATCCGTTTCATTACCATCACCAAGGAAGCGCTTTGATCTAATCAGATCAAGGAAGGCTTCGGCGTTCGCAACTGCCCCTGCTACTTTCGCGTCGGGAGAAGATCCGCGCGAGGTGCTCTCCTTATCCGAACGAGTCTGGCCCGCGGAGGAGATGCAATGGATGATCTGAACTTCGGCAAGCGTAACAAGCGCGGCGATTGGGCGCCGAACCAGCCGGTCGAAACCGCGCCGCTTTTCGCCTTCCCGCCGCAACTGACGGCAATCCGGAAATGGCTGCCGCACTATTTCCTTCCCTGGAACCTGATGTTTGCGGCGTCTGCGCTCGCCTATTGGGCCTGGATCATTCCCCCGGTCGCCACCTTGCAGACCTTGAGCCTCGGCTGGATCGCCTGGCTTTACGCCGTCAACGCCATTTCGGTCCTCCTTTTCTACGGCGCCTTCGAACTGCATCTCTATGTGTTGAAGCGGCAGGAAAACCGGTTCAAGTACAATGGCAAGTTCCCCGCCGAACAGACGAACAGCGCCTTCTGGTTTCAAAGCCAGAACCCCGACAATATCCTGCGTACCTTCCTGTCGGGCGTGGTGATCTGGACCGCCGTCGAAATCGGTATGCTCTGGGCCTATGCCAACGGCTATGCACCGTGGCTCGGCTTCGCCGAAAATCCATGGATATTGGCGCTCGTCGCGCTCGTTGTTCCGGTCATTCACGAGTTCCACTTCTTCTGCATCCACCGGCTCATCCACACGCCGTTTCTCTATAAATGGGTGCATTCGGTCCACCACAATTCCGTCAACCCCTCGCCCTGGTCGTCGCTGTCGATGCATCCGGTCGAGCATCTGCTCTATTTCGGAACGGCGTTTTACCACCTGATCCTGCCCTCCAACCCGGTCATCATGCTCTATCAGCTGCACTATGCCGGCTTCGGGGCAATTCCCGGCCATGTCGGCTTCGACAAGGTCGAGGTCGGCAAGGACAGGCTGGTCGATAGCCACGCCTATGCGCATTACCTCCACCACAAGTACTTCGAGGTGAACTACGGCGACGCCCTGATCCCGCTCGATAAGTGGTTCGGCACCTGGCACGACGGCTCCCCTGAAGGCGAGGCGCAGATGCAGGAGCGCTACCGCAGGCGGAAGGAAAAACTCGCCGCCCGCAAGGCGCGCCTGGAAGCCGAAGGAGCCGCCGAATGACCTGGGTTTCAGCTGGCAAACTCGACGACATCGAACAGGAAGGCGCCATCCGCTTCGACCATGGCGGACGCACCTACGCGATCTACCGCGGCCCGGATGACAGCGTCTACTGCACGGCCGGGCTCTGCACACACGAGGCGATCCATCTCGCCGACGGACTGGTGATGGACTTCGAGGTCGAATGTCCGAAACATTCCGGCGCCTTCGACTATCGCACCGGCGAGGCACTGAGGCTACCGGCCTGCGAGAACCTGAAGACCTATTCGGCGCAGGTGGTCGACGGCGAGGTGCACGTGGCCCTCGGCTAGGGGGCCTCTCGGACAGGCCCGTCGGCCTTCCGCGAGGAGAGCGGTGACCCGCACACAAGGGAGGGTGACCTGAAATCAATCTGTATTTCGGAGAACAGGATGGACGGTATCGTCATCATCGGCGCGGGCGAGTGCGGAACGCGGGCGGCCTTTGCACTGCGCGAGGCGGGCTATCGCGGATCCGTGACGCTGGTCGGAGCCGAACCCCACCTGCCTTATGAGCGGCCGCCTCTGTCGAAACCGGTCGGCGACGCGGTACAGATGAAGCTGATCTGCGCGTCGGATACGCTGGCGGCAGCGGGCGTCACCTATCTGAACGGATTGTCAGCCGCCAGGCTGGATGCCGCCGCTGCTACCGTAACGTTAAGCGACGGTCGCCTATTACCTTACGAAAAGCTGCTTCTGGCCACGGGCGCACGGCCGAGGCGGCTTGCATGTGCGGGCGCAGCGCGCGCGCTCGACTTCCGCACCCACGCCGACGCCGAAGCGATCTTCTCCCATGTCGCGCCCGGCCAGAGCGTCGCGATTGTCGGCGCCGGTCTGATCGGGATGGAGCTCGCATCCGTGCTTCGCGGAAAGGGCGTCACGGTCTGCATCATCGAAGCCGCGCCGAAAGCTTTGGGCCGCGCCGTCCCTGCCCGCTTTGCGGACAAGCTGCATGCCCGGCATGCCGCCGAAGGTGTGCGCTTCCACCTCAATCGAAGCGTTGCGGCAATCGGCGAGGATGGTGTCGTTCTGAGCGATGGCAGCATCCTGCCCGCTGATCTCGTCGTCAGCGCCATCGGGGTCCAGCCTGAAATCGCCCTTGCGGAAGCATCGGGACTGGCGACAGGCAACGGAATCCTGACGGACGCATGTCTTCGCACCAGCGCGCCGAACATATTTGCCGCGGGCGATTGCGCCGCCGTGGCCCAACCAGGCGGAGGGCATATCCGCTACGAAAGCTGGCGCAACGCCAGAATGCAGGCCGAGACCGCGGCGCGCAACATGGCCGGCGCCGCCGAGATTTTTGCCGCCATTCCCTGGTTCTGGTCCGATCAGTACGAGCTTGGACTCCAGGTAGCAGGACAGCCGCAGCCCGCGCACCAGACCGTCCTGCGTTCGGCGGTGGAGGGAGAGCTCGAATTCTATCTCGACAATGGGCGATTGGTGGCCGCCGCGGGTCTTGGCATCGGCAATGGCCTGGCCAAGCATATCAAGCTTGCCGAGATGCTGATTGCCGCTTCTATCAGTCCCGAGCCTGCAACTTTGGCCGACCCGGACGTGAACCTCAAGACCCTTCTGAAAAGCGCGCGGGCCGCATGATGCAGAAGCTGCTGATCTTCCAGTCGCTCTGGGCCATGGAACGCCGGCACACGGACGGGTTCGAGCCCAGTCGGGACGACAATATCGCCGCGATCTCAGAAGCGGGCTTCGACGGCATCAGCGCGCATTACACCAATCGTGAGGATGTCATCCGCCTCGATCAGGCACTGCGGGGCACCGGCTTGAAGATCGAGGCGGTCTGCTTCCCCCGCTGTGTCGAGGATCTGCGTCTGCCGCTGGAACTTGCCGCGGCCTTTCCGGTCAGCCACATCAACCTGCAGCCCGATATCCGCCTCCGCCGCATCGAGGACTGCCTGCCGCTTCTCGATGGCTGGATGCGGCTCGCCGAAGATGCGGGTGTTCCGGTATTCATCGAAACCCATCGCGACAGGATGACAACGGACCTGTTCTTTACGCTGGATCTGCTCGATCGCCGTCCAGATCTGCCTTTGCTGGCCGATCTGTCGCATTTCCTGGTCGGTCGCGAATTCGCCTTTCCGGTCGATGAGGAAAATCACGCGCCCATCCGGCGCATCCTGCAGAATGCCCATGCCTTTCACGGCCGCGTCGCTTCGCGCGAACAGGTGCAGATCGAAATCTCCTTTCCGCACCACCGGCCCTGGGTCGATCTCTTCATGCAATGGTGGGAGTACGGCTTTCGCCATTGGCGATCACGCGCGGCCGATGACGCCGAGCTGGTCTTTACCTGCGAATTAGGCCCCAAACCCTATGCCATCACCGGCAGAGACGGCAACGATTCCACGGACCGATGGGCCGAATCTCTGGCGCTGCGCCAGATGGTGCGGGAGCTATGGGCTGCCATTGCCTGAGCCGGAGCGCACGAACAACCGAGCTGAAATTCGTTTTTCCGTCAGCCCTGCCGCGGCTTCTCGACGGCGGTAACCCCTCCCCAGATCAGTGCGGGGGGTCCATAGCCGCCAGCGTGTCGGGCAGAGGTTGGGGATTGTTAATCAGAATTGCCTAATGTATTTCTTGACGTGCACAAGTTGTGCGGCAGTTAAGTTGCTATAATGTCTGGTATGACGTCCTATTGGGGAGAGCCTCCGACATGCGGAAAATTCCTGCTGCCCGCTTGGCCCTCGGAAAAACGGAGGCAGTAGCTTCGAGCTTGATCGAGCGGCTTTTGTTCTTTGACCGCGATCTGAATCCCATCGAAAATCTGCTTGGCAATGCACTGCCGGCTTCTGTCAAGCCAGCCGCGTCCTTTTGGGAGCATTTTCCCGAGCTGGACAAATCGTCGATCATGCTCGCTTTCCGTTCACTGGATGACAACGCCCAGCCTTTGCGAATATCGGGCGACTTCGGCAGCCCTGGAACGCACGGCCTGACGATCTATCGCATCGGCGACCTGTTTGCCGTGGTCCGGTCCGAGGAAGACGTTGACGATGAGCGCGCAACCCTTTTGCATCTCGCCACCCATGATCCGCTGACCGGACTGCCGAACCGGCGCCAGTTCAGCGAGGACCTGACCTCGCTGTTAGGGGAAACCGCAGGCTCGAGCGAAACGCTCTCATTGATGCAACTCGACCTCGACGACTTCAAGCCGGTCAACGACACGCTCGGGCATGCGGCCGGCGACAAGCTTCTTCAATCGGCTGCAAGGCGTATTCAAGCCTGCCTCTCCGGCGACGACAGCGCCTATCGATTGGCCGGTGATGAATTCACGGTGATTTCCGTTGGCGCGGGCCATCCAGCCAAAGCGCATCGCTTGGCGGAAGATTTGGTTGCCGCCTTCAAAAAACCCTTCACGATAAACGGCATCGCAGTCTTTGTCGGCACCAGCATCGGCATATCCACGGCTCCATCGGACGGCACGAGTCCGGAGCAGCTTATGAAGGCATCCGACCTCGCGCTCTACACTGCCAAGAAAGAAGGGCGCGGCCGTGCAAAGGCCTTCGACCCGGCCATGCTTGAATTGCTGGAGCAACGGGAACTGCTGCGCCGCAGCCTGCGCATGGCCCTGGAACAAAAGCAATTCTTTGTCGAATACCAGCCCATTGCCGAGTGCGGCAGCATTGTCGGCTTCGAGGCATTGCTGAGATGGCACCACCCGCTGCTTGGAAAAATTCCCCCGGCTGCATTCATTCCGATGGCAGAGGCGGATGGAATGATGCCGGACATCGGCGCCTGGGTTTTGGAGCAGGCATGTCGTGAGGCGATGAAGTGGCCGGAGCACTACATCGTCGCCGTCAATTTGTCGGTGGCCGAATTCCTGACCAGCGGCCTCACCGACCGGATCTCCCAGACGCTGGACCTGGTCGGACTTCCACCCGAGCGCCTGGAGCTCGAAATAACCGAAAGCGTGCTGCTCGAGCGCACGGTCAACAACATCGACACCCTGAACACCCTCAACGTGTTAGGAATACGAATTTCACTTGACGATTTCGGCACCGAATATTCTTCTCTGAGCTATCTGAAGACTTTCCCTTTCGACACGATCAAGATCGACAAATATTTCATCACCGATCTCGAAACCGATCTGAAAAGCCAGGCAATCGTCCGCTGTGTCGTGAATCTCGCCCATGACCTGGACATGCAGGTGACAGCCGAGGGGGTTGAGACGCCGGGTCAGGCGGAATGGTTGCGCAGCGTCGGCTGCGACAGGCTTCAGGGCTATTTGGTAAGCAGGCCACTTGCGGTCGAAGCGATTGACGCATTTATTACCCGGGCGGAAGCATCCAAGAGCCACGCTCGACCATAACGCGACCGCCTTTTGCCGTGCTTGAACCGCATGCAATCTGACTCCAGACAAACGAATGGAGGGGATATTGGAAGAGGAAGCATCCCGCTTCGACGACCACGCATTTTCGCCGATGGTATCGCTGGAAATGAATGTTGCAGCATTCAAGTCTCAATGGCAGTTTTGCGACGAGATAACCGAATATCTTTCCGACATTCTTGGCCAGGGTCACACCGATCCCGCTCGCTACTCCAACTTTCTCTCTGTCGCTGCGAACGAGCTCGTCGAACTCGCCTTCCGTGCGACGGATGGGCGCGGAAGAATAAGTTTCAGTCTCTATCGCAGCGCGACGTTCAATCGGCTGAGAATTGCCTTTCCTTGCGAGGGAGAATTCAGCCGCAAATCCAGGAAGCCACGATCAGGTGAAAGACAGCCTGCTCTCGACGGCGGGTCCGCTCACCTGATCGCCAACTCTGATGGGGCGGTTTTGCTCAGCAATCTGGCGGCAATATTCGGCGCCGCGATCCGCGTCGAGCAAGACGGCGCGGACGGGATCGAAGTGATTGCGGATTTCCCCTCGGGCGAGGACTTCCGATGAGCCTTATTCCCCTGCCCTTCACTGTCCGGTCTGATCCGACAAATCAAGAGCTCGTGCTGTCCGGCAAGATGCGGCCAGAAAGCACCGCCGAGATCGCCGACGCTCTCGAGCTGGTGCGGCAAAGTCTGGAAAGATACAGCGGAGTGGTTTACCTCAATGTCAAACGCCTGACGCACATCAATATGACGGCCTTCGCCGCCCTGTCCGAGGTGCTGGCGGCAGGCTGCCGAACCAGGCCGGAACGGCAGATCAAGATCATTACGTCGAGCGTGATGGCGTGGTCTGCCTCGCTGTTCGAGACCTTGGCGGCATCGCAGCCGAACCTGTCGGTTGAAATCTACGATTCGGCCTTTTATCCCGGGCAAAGCTTCGTCGAGGACGAGAGCTTCATTCCCATTCTGCGCACGCAGACGAAAATGACGTGGAGGCACGAACGCGAGCTCTTGCCACGCCATGGACTGCGCAGCGGTGTTGTCATGGCGGATATCTGTTGCGGCATTGGTGATTTCGCTGGCCTGGTTCAGCGGGAATTCAAACCGACGCGCCTTGTCGCACTGGACCATTCCGTGCGTAGTCTCGACTATGCCCGCAAGGTCGCCGCCGACTTCGGTCTGGAGGGCATCGAGTACACCTATGGCGATGCTTCGCAGATGCTGCTTCGGGACAATCAATTCGATTTTGTGACCTGCCGACATTCGCTACAGATTTTCAACCGCCCCGAGATGCTTCTGCGGGAGCTTTATCGCATCTGCAAGCCCGGAGGCCGTGTCTACATCACGAACGAAAAGAATTCGCATTGCCTGGGAGAGCCGCATGCGGAATCAATAAGATGGACCTACGAGGAAGTCGCGAAATTGTTCAGGCACTTCGACATGGACGTGGAGATGGGACCGAAAAGCCGTCATCTCCTTCTCAACGCCGGATTCGAGGACATCATGGTCGACTGCTTCATGGTGACGAACCTTGACGGCGATCCCCAGGATTTCGCCGATATCATCGAAGCCTGGGAAAATGTCTATGCAGGCGAGATGGCGGTGCGCCGCGGCGACTCGCCGGATTTCATTCGCAGGTTCCGGCAAGGGTTCAAGGATCACGTCTTTGCTGCTCTTCACCCCAAAGGTTACGCAGGCTGGCCGATCTGGGCAGCCTCTGGTCGAAAGCCGCTGTAATGGATGGGGGATTAGCAAAAAGGCCGATGGGACTGGGCTCGTTTCGAGCGAAATTCATCCTGCTCGTCGGTGGAGCCGTTCTCTTCGACTTGCTGGTCAGCGGTGGCCTGGCTCTTTGGAATGTTCAGCGGCTGTCGCGTGACGCAACGCTCGAGGTCGGCCAGGGCCTTGAAGCCGCCAGCCAGGAATATATACGCACCTATGCGGATTCGACCGCAGCCCAGGTAAGCCTGCTCCTGCGGCAGGTTCACAACGACGTCGACACTTTGGCAGGCGTGCTCCAGGGGCAGATCGACAATCCTGCCCGCAATTCCGACGTCGGCGCGGCGATCGCCCGCACATCGCCGGGCAGCGTCAGTCTGTCCTACGATGAGAAGGGAAAATGGTCTCAGAACGCGCCCGGCTCCGCTTCCGTCGTGAGCGTCTGGAGCTACCTGCTCGGACAGGACCACCAGCCGACAGCCGATGTCAAGCGTGACATAGAGACAAGCGCGGTTCTCGACCTCGTTGCGCCGAGCCTGCTGGAGCACGGCGCTTCGAAGCTGCAAATGTATTACATCGGATCGAAGGAAAGGCCGATCTTCAGGACGGCGCCCTACACCGACCAGGCTCAGACCTTCGACCGCCTTTATCCCGGGCACAACGAGGCCGATTTCTGGGACTTCTTTTTTCCGGGGCTTTACGAGTCCTGGCAGGCCTGGGCCAAGGACGCAAAAACGCGACCGGTCGCGGACGAGATCACACAGACGGCTCCCTATACCGACGCCATCACCGGCAAGCTGATCGTCAGTTTCTTTCATCCGCTTTGGACCGCCGACAGGAAGGATGTCGCCGGCACAGCCGGCGCCGACATTACGCTCGACCAGCTCGCCCAGACGGTTGAAAATGTGAAAGTGGCCCAGTCCGGCTTCGGATTTCTGGCGATGTCCGACGGAAACGTGATCGCGATCAACAGCACAGGCGAAGAAACGCTGGGCCTTCGTTCCGCAAGCGGTGCGAGCGGAACCGGAGTGACCGGGCTGGAGCGTTCCTTGAAAGGGAGCTCCCAGCCTGCGATTGCGAAACTGGCTCTCGACCGGGAACAGGGCATTCAACATCTGCTGCTGCAGCGAGATGGCAACGAGGTCCCCTATCTCGTCACCGTAAAGAAACTGCCGGCGACCAATCTCTGGTCCAGCGGCCCGGTTCGACAAGAGGCGATGCTGCTGGGCGTGGTTGTGCCGGAGCGGGAAATCGATGCCTCCCTCTATGCCGCCCAGGCGAAAATCTCCGAGGCCACCAACCGGATCGTGATCTACCAGATCGTGGCGATCCTGATGTCGCTGATCATCGTGGCGATCGCCGTGTTTGCGGCATCGAAACGCATAACGAGCGGAATCAGCGCACTTGCGGGCGCCGCCAAGCGGATTCAGGCGCAGGACTATTCCGTCAGGGTGGCGATAACAAGCAAGGACGAGGTCGGTGCTGCCGGTGAAGCATTCAACCGGATGGCCGAACAGATCAGCTATCACACCGAAAATCTCGAGCAAATCGTCGAAGAACGAACGGCCCAGATCGAAGACCAGAAGGAAGAGATTTCGGCGCTGAACGCTCAGCTCCAGCGAGAAAATCGCCGTCTCGGAACAGAGCTCGCCGTCGCCGAGAGAATCCAGCTCATGGTTCTTCCGTTGCAAGAGGAGCTGGAGGAATTTCACGACATCGAGATCGCAGCTTATATGAGACCCGCGGAAGAAGTCGGCGGTGATTATTACGACGTATTGAAGAACGGGACGCGGCTGAAGATCGGCATCGGCGACGTCACCGGCCATGGGCTGGAAAGCGGCGTATTGATGCTGATGGTCCAGTCTGTCGCCCGCGCTCTTCAGGAGGCAGGAAACACCGACGCCGTCGAATTTCTGGCGAATCTAAACAGCGCCCTGTTCAAAAACATAGTGAGGACCAGAATAGACAAGCATCTCACCCTGGCCTTTCTCGATTATGACGGCAAGGAGATGATCTTGTCCGGGCAGCACGAGGAAATTGTCATTGTGAGGGCGAACGGTGAGATCCAACGCGTCGACACCATGGATCTGGGCATACCGATCGGGTTGGAAGCCGATATTTCTGCATTCATCAAAACCCGTAGAATAGCCTTCGAGAAAGGCGACCTCATACTCCTGCACACCGACGGCGTAACAGAGGCCGCAAACGACGCCGGAGAAATGTTCGGCATCGAACGTCTCTGCAGCGAAGCGCTGCGATTGAAGGGTCAGAGCGCCGACAATGTTGTTTCCGGAATTATCGCGACGCTGATGTTGTTTATCGGATCGCAGAAAATCTATGACGACATCACGCTTCTTGCAGTAAGGCATAGGTGAGGCATGATGACGCCCAAAATATACGGCATCGAATCTCTGACGGACATCAGCCTGGATGCCGGCGCTCGCCTGACATTGAGCGATGGGCCGCTTCAGCTTGGGTGGAAGCATTCGGGAATGACGTCGGACTTCATAGCGGAGATCATGGCGCTGCCCTATTCGCGTTCGAGGAAGGATTACCTGCAGGCGCACCATGACATCGGATACCTCAGCAACGAGCTGATCGAAAATGCCGTCAAATTCCGACAGCCCGGCGAAATCCTCATCGAAGCCGGCATGATCGACGGAAGCTTCTTGCTGAGGGTGAAGAATGCCATCGACAGCGCAACAGCCTCTCGCTTTCAAGCACTGCTGCATCGCCTCCAATCGGACGAACCCGGCGCGCTTCTTCTTGAGCAAATCGAAACCAACGCCATATCGCCAGAAAGCGGTTCCGGCTTGGGTTTACTCACCCTTCTGAGCGACTACGATGCGAGAATGGCATGGACATTCGAAGAGAATGATGACGAGCATATCATACTGACGACGACTGCAGCTGTGGCGATGCCCCCCTCCTCCAATCTGTGAGCGAAGAATGGAAATCAGCGACGAAAACTTCCGCGTATGGGCGGAAAAGAACGAAGTGTATTTCGATGGCGTCTTCCGTCTGGCAGGACCGGACGCCTACGCGCCGATTTATTCATTGATAACAGGCCTCCTCCACGAAGGACACAAACAGGTGACGTTCAACCTGACCGGCCTCGAGTTCCTCAATTCCTCCGGCATCAATCTCCTGGCGAAGCTGACGATCGAAGCGAGAAAAATGGGCGACCTCCTGCTCGTCATCAAAGGCACCAATCAACATCCGTGGCAGGCGAAGTCGCTTCCGAATTTGAAGAAGTTGCACCCGCTTCTCGATTTGCGGCTGGCGTAATTTGCGGCGAGTTGTAGGCGCGCCATACGTACGACCGCGGTAATGCCCACCCAATTGACTTCCCACGTCGACATCACCGCCGTGACGGAGACAGCAGCTTCGCGCTCACCAGCGATCCTGCGAGGCAGGCACCTCAGGTCGATCGGCCGAACAAAAGCAAGAGGCTTGCTTCGCCGCCCTCAATGACGTCTCTGTGTGGACGAAAGCCGGCAGACAACGAACAGCGAATGGCTACCTTGTTCGCTTTCGCATGACAGACGAAACAATTGAGGGTTCCGGAAAAAAGGGAAGGAACCACATCCTGCACATACGAGCGAAGCATTGCTTTACCAAGGCCCTGCCCCATGAACCTCTCGTCACCAATGAACAGGTCGATGGCCACCCCGTCATCTTCGCCTATCTCAGCCGCGAAGTCAGGATAATCTTGCAGTAAATAGCACTGTATTTTCCCGAAAGGCTCGCCCTGATAACAAGCCAAGTGGCAGCGAGTTGGATGGCTTGGACTAAGACGCGGCGAATATTTTTTCTCAACATCCGCAATTTCTACAGGCACCTTTTGATAGTGCGCGCGCATATGCGGTCGATTTAACCAATCACACAATCTGGGGAAATCCGTTTCGGTGAGCGGTCTGAAATCGATCATCCTATCACTCCTTTGGGCGATGACTGTTACCCCTACTTCGCTCGTCCGGCCAGGAAACTGCATGCTGCACAGCAGCACGATCTCACCCGTCCGGATGATTGCAATCACTGGTCCGGTCTGTAGCTTAGAGCAGGTTTCCGACGACGGCACGCGAGATGTCGTCGATTTCGGGCTCGATCTTTCGCGACGAGATCATGCCCGAGCAAGAGATGTGGCTGGTTAAAGGAACTTTCATGGCTGGAGCAGCCTTGATCGATCCGATAGGCTCCATGTCATTGGATGATGTTTGAGGGGTAACGACATGCACAGAACAATAGCAGTCGGCCTGGCCGGCTTGATCGCAATATACTTTCTCGGCGGCATGAGCGCGAGACAGGAGATCTTTCCTTGGCCACAACTTTCTGCGCTGAAGAAAATGGTTGGCGGAGAGAAGCCGGCGGCTCCGAGCCGTTATACTTTCGACGACAAGGAACGCCTCGTCGGGGATGAATCGAAAACGCTTGTGACCTGCCCGACGCAAACTGATCGAACTGCTGTCTTACTCATTCTTGGCCAATCGAACGCCGCCAACTACGGTGGACAACGGCACAGGTCAAATCATGGCGCTCGCGTCGTCAACGCCTTTGACAAACGGTGCTTCATCGCGGCGTCGCCGCTTCTTGGATCGACCAATACCAGGGGAGAGTACTGGACGCTTCTGGGGAACAAACTGATCGATTCGGGACAAAATGACAGCGTCGTCCTCGCACCTCTTGCATATTCGGGGTCTGAGGTCGCACGATGGGCGGCAGGCGGCGACTTCAATCCTGTGCTGGTCGATGCAATGAAAAAGCTGCAGGAATCCGGTTATCGGGTAACGAGCGTCCTCTGGGTGCAAGGAGAGGCGGATCTGGTTATCGGCACCACTGCGGAGGCCTATCGGGAGCGTTTCATGTCGATGGTTGACACAATGCGTCAGCACGGCGTCGAAGCACCCGTCTACATTTCGATCGCATCGAAATGCCTCGAACCGAGCAACGGCGGCTTCAAGGAGCATATTCCAGAGAATGCGGTCGTACAGGCACAACTGGCGCTGGCAAAAAGCGGCAACGGTATTCGACAGGGCGTGAATTCCGACGCGTTGCTCGATGGCGATGACCGGTACGACGATTGCCATTTCGGGGCTACAGGCGGAGAGAAAGCGGCGCAAGCCTGGCTGAACCTTCTGCGCAGCGATAGCGGCCTGGAAAGCTCGCGATAGTCTTCCCTGAACCGGTTTTTGCGCCTTCGCGAGCGTCGACCATCACCGCCGCTCGCACGCCGCGTCCCGAAGGCTTAGGACCATAGCCGGTCCCACGAACAGGACCTCAGTCCGATGTGCAACGGCCGATAGCACTCTATCCTCCAAGTCAGGTTACGTCGTGCAGTTGCATGGCACCTGATGGTCTCATTCGGAGGAAAACGATGCGGATAGCAACCTTAGCATCCCTGGCCGTGCTTTCACTGACGCTCGCAGCAAGCCCGGCAACGATTGTCGGACTCGACATGACCGCCCTTGCAAAGGACGGTGGAAACGGTGGCGGCAATGGGGGCGGCAACGGCGGCGGCAATGGCGGCGGCAACGGAAACGGTGGCGGCCAGAACAGCGGTTCAAACCATGGCAGCTCCAAATCGTCCGGCGTGAAAGGCAAATCGTCGGAGGCTGGAAGCAAGTCCAAATCCAAGAAGACGGACAAGGCAGCAGCCGGCACGAAAGAGAAGAACCTGTCGGCGCAACTTGCCGGCCTGAACTCCCTGAAGCGGAATTATCGGGCGCTGATGAATACATCGGACCCACGCATGGCCGCCATCTCGGCCTACGCCGTGGCTTATGCCCAGTATGAACTCGACAACGGTATCGAGCCTGCGGCCGATGATCCCCTGCTGGGCGACCAGGCGCTGGAGGATGCCTTGGCTTCCGCAACGAAGACCGGTGAGGTCAGCCCGGCGGTCCTGGATGAAGCCAAGACCATTCTCGGGGTCGGCGATGCCGACGGCAAGATCGACCAGATCCGCACCTCGCTGGAAAACGCCGCGTCGGCGGCGCCAGACGAATAGCCACGGGTGAGGTGCGTGCGGTGCGAAGCTGAGTCTGGTAGGGCTTCGCACCAAACTAGGAGAGCATTTCCGTTTTGTTTGAGTACCGGAAATGCTCTATTTTTTTCTAAATTTCCCGGCGGTTTTCGGCCTTTATGCCTCGGCCAGCTCAGCGTTCAGATCGGCAAAGGCCTCTTTCACATAATCAGCGAACGGCCTGCCGCCCTGCTCTTCCGCCCAGCGGTCGGCAGCAAGGCGCAACGCGCCGACAGACACCATAACCACTACGCGTACCGGCTTGCTTCGCGCCGGTTGCGGCGAGATTTCGCACAGCACCTCGAACCTCGCCTGTTGGAGCAGCGCTGCGGCGGGTGCTTCGAGGCTCCGCCCTTTAGGCCAACCGGTCGCTTACGAAGCTGGTCCAGGATCACCCTTTCCGCAGCATCGACGCCAACCGATCAGCTCCTCTCGTCCGCCTAAGGCTGCCCCTGGAGCCGATCGCCACCGTCATCTCCTGTTTCAGATCTTCGACCGAGAAAGGCTTACCGACCACCGGACAGCCGGCATATTCCTCCGGCAAGCTGCCTTTTCCGTAGCCGGTGCTGAACATGAACGGTATTCCCCGTTCGCGCAAAATTTCGGCGACAGGAAAACTCGGCTGACCGGCCAGGTTGACATCGAGAACAGCCAGATCGAATTCGCTGCCTGCGGCGGCTGCGCATGCTTCAGGCAGCCGCGCCACCGATGCCGCGATGCTGCAGCCGAGATCCTCGAGCATGTCCTCTATCATCAGCGCTACGACGCCCTCATCCTCGACGACAAGAACCTTAAGATCGGAAAACTCAATCATCTGCTGACCCGCAACGGGATCGAGATCCTGCAGATGACACCCGCAGGCTCGAAGGCGAGATCGATTGTGCCGCCGAGATCCCGCTCGATGCAGCGCTCCATCAGGCGGCTGCCGATGCCCCGCCGCATAGGTGCTTGTACTCTCGGACCTCCCTGCTCCTGCCAATGGAGAAGCAACTCCCGTTCGGACCCGGTTTCATCAGCGAGGCGCCAGTGCAGCGAAAGCGTACCTGCATCCGATGACAAGGCTCCGTATTTGAGTGCGTTCGTTGCGAGTTCGTTGAGAACAACCGTCAGGCTGAGAGCGGTTTGGGGCTCGATATCCGCCGAAGCCCCGCTGATCGTCACCCTGCTCGCAGCCTCGTCCAGAAGCGGCGTCAGCACCTCGCGAGCAAGGCTATCCAGAGGAGTGTCCTTCCACTGCCGCTTCGTCAGCAGATCATGGGCGCGCGAAAGAGCCAGCACACGCGCTTCGAACCGCTGCCGAAAATCGTCCAGATCGCTGGAATACCTTGCCGTTTGCCCCGCCAGCGACTGCACGGTCACAAGCGTGTTTTTGACGCGGTGATTAAGCTCATCGATCAGCAGCTTCTGCCGGCTCTCGGCATCCTTGCGCTCGGTAATGTCGACAAGCATGTTTATCGCCCCGATAAGCTTTCCGTCGGCATCGTGAAGGGGCGTCGGATAGGGAATGAACGGAACCCGGCTGCCGTCGGGACGTTCGGCGATGGCTTCGGCCCCGCGGACCGGGCGGTCTTCCTTGAGGGCGATGGCCATCGGGCACTGGTCATGCGGCAGAGGCGTTCCATCGGTATTGTATAGACGCCAGGTAACGCACCACATGTCGCCGGGTTGGGGTACACGGCCGGACATCTCGATTGCCGCCTTGTTGTAGAAGGTGATGCGGCCTTCAGCGTCTGTCGTATAGACGGCCGCCGGCAGAGCTTCCAAAAGGTCGCGCATGCGCTGTTCGCTCGCTCGGATCTGATCCTCCATCTGCTTTGCCGCAGTGACGTCCTGGATCACCCGAACGCCATAGCGGAAGTGACCGGATTCATCCCGCACGGACGAGCTGTGAATATCAAGGTAGATGGTCTGCCCATCCGGCGTCACCGAACGTTTGCGCAACGCATAGCTGTCCAACTCGCCACGCACCTGGCGCTCATAGAGCGCGCCATCCTCGGCGCGATCGCTTTCATGCGTGTAATCGAAGAAGCTCATGCTGAGAAGTTCCTCGCGCGAGCGCTTCAACATCTCGCAGAGGGCGTCGTTCACCCGCAGAAGCCGGCCCCCGGCATCGGCTTCCGCGATCCCGATCGTCGCAGCATTATATGTTGCCGCCAGCCGCTCCTCGCTTTCGCGGCGCGCGCTTTCGGCCTCGTGAAGATCGGTCACATCGGTCGTGAAGCAGCGGGTACTGACGAATTTGCCGTCCTGAAGGCGGCTGTTCGAGGTAATCAGCACATGCTTGATCGACCCGTCCTTTGCCCGCAGCCGCGCCGGATAGCGGTCCAGCTTCTCGCCGCATGACAATCTCTGAAGGATATCTCCGATGACAGGCGCATCGGCGTGAAACTCGGCAATGTGGCGGCCGACATATTCGTCGGCGCTATAGCCGAGCAGAGCAAGCTCAGCCTTGTTGGCGCGGCGGATGATGCCGTCGCCGCTAACGATATGAAGGCCAACAGCGCTGTTTTCGAAAAAGTCCTCGAGCTCTCCGATCTTGCGGCGCACCTCTTCCTCGGCCGCTTTATGCGCCGAGATGTCCTGGAAGCAATTGATCGCGCCCTGAATATTTCCCTGGTGATCTCTGAGCGCGCGAATGTTCACCAGTGCAGGAAAACGAAAACCATCCGGCCGCTCGATGATGACTTCGGCATTGTGCGCCGGCGTGCCCAGCGAAACGGCCGCCGCCATCGGGCAATCGCCGTGCGGCAAGGGCGTGCCGTCGGGCAGAAAAAGGCGGTAAGATCCGCAGAAACGGTCATGCTTCTGATCGAGCGCCGGCGCGCGCCCCCAAAGCTCGGCAGCCTCGGAGTTGTAGCGCACCAGCCAGCCTTCATGGTCGCAGACGTAGACGGCGCCGGGCATGGCATCGAGCACGCTCGGCGCCAGACTGAGAAGCGCCTCGAATTCGCTCAGCTTTCGTGAGGCGGCCGCAGGGAATTCTTCTACATTCGACATCAAACGTCCTAACTCAATGCCTCCGCCAGCCTTCAGCTATCGCAGACGGGAACAGCAGCGGGATATTGAGAGTCCGCCCTGCATGACTCCACAACGGGTCAACAGCCACAAACGCCTGACTCGCGGATTGGTTTCAACGACTGGCGAAGATTTGTTCGGCGTGGCTCCTACAGCCCACGGCAGCCAGGCCGCGCCGCCGACGTGATCGGCCTCCGAAATCACTTCCGGCCGGAGCCGCCGGCGGACTGGTCGCCTGCGGCTCGGAGCAGATAGCCTTGCCCCTACCGCGAGAAAGCGAGGGAAGGCCCCGTCGATCGCCGGACTCGCGTTCGGCAGCTCACTCCTGCGCAAGCAATATCTTTCCCGGCGCAAATCGGAGTTCATAGAAAATCCGCACGGACAGAACGACGCCGGCGATCAGGACGACAATCCCGGCACCTTCGATCGGGGTCGGCCAACGAGCATGCACGACAAGTCCGCCGATCACGCCGAAGGCCGTTTCCGAGACGATCAATTGCGCCGCCAAGGCAACCGGCAGGCTCCGCGACGCAATGTTCCAGGCCCAGACGCCGCCTACGGTTGCCAGCAGCGCGAAAGAAACGCCCCAAACATACAAGCTGCCGGCGGCACTCCAACCGAATCCCAGCGTTGGAAGCCGGAAGAGGTCCAGCGCGGCACCGAAGGGGTAGAAGGCCAGCATCAGGATACCACCTCCGACCAATATCAGGGCAGCCCACACACCAGAGGGCATTTCCGGCCGGGCCGCCAGTGCAGCCTGATTGGCAAGCGCGAACCAGACCCAAAGTCCCACGGCGGCGAGCGCCAGCGGCACACCAACCCACAATGATCGCACGGAATTCAATCCTTCGGCCGTGAATGCCGTGCCGTTGACGAGAGCAAGGCCGGCCAGCACCAGTGCGAGCGGTATCATGAGGGATCGCCATGGCAATGATCCCTGACGCTTGTTACAAATGACCATCAATACGATCGGCACCAGGCCGAGAAAGGCGGGAGCGATGACCGGGCCGGCAAAGACGGCCGCGCCCGTCACGGTCAGGAAGTAGCCGACATATCCGATGAAAGCGAGCCAGATGGCATTCAGGCAGTTGCGAAGTGTGAGGTGGCGCAGGACACCCTTTTCGGAAAACAGGATGTAAAGCCCGACGAGCGCCGAGACAACATGACGGATGAGGGCAAAATCAAAGGTGGAATAGCCGCCGATGATGAAGGGCACGATAAAGTTGAGCGAAAAGGCAAAGGCCGCAAACAGAGCGGCCGACACGCCAACGCAGAAGAGTCTGTCCATGACGATTACCCCTTGAGTTGCGTCTCCTTGATCGGATGGGGGAAATGTACCGGCCGGGAGCCCCGGCCGGCAGCCGCTGAAAATGGGAGCCACCCTCTCGATGCTCATCCACCGGATCGTGAAGCGGTTCTGCATCATCGAGGCCGTTTGAACGACAAGAGGTTAGCCGGGGTGATGATGAGGCGGCGCCCGCGGCCATTGCTGTTCATCAGAACCGATTTCCCATATCCTCAAGATCGAGGCTTTCAATCGTCGGGGTGTCATGGATCGGCTTGATGCAATGCGGGTTCTGCTTGCGGTGGTTGACGCCGGCAGCTTGTCGGCGGGCAGCCGGAAGCTGAACGCGCCGCTGCCGAGCGTCAGCCGCAAGGTCGCCGATCTGGAGCGATATCTCGGCGCAAACCTCATCATCCGGACAAGCCGCAACCTGCAGCTCACCGATGCCGGTCGCGACTATGTCGATGCGGCGCGCAGGATCATCGCCGATCTCGAGGAGGTCGAACGCAGGGCGTCAGGCGAATATCAGACGCCACGGGGACTGCTGACCATCACGATGCCGATCGAGTTTGGCCACCGCTACGTTCTGCCGATCGCGCTCGATTTCATGAACAAGCATCCCGAAGTGACCTTGAACCTCCTGTCCCTCGACCGCTCTGTGCATCTGGTCAACGAACAGGTCGACGTCGCCATCCGACTTGGCGAGTTGGCCGACAGTTCGCTCCATGCGGTGAAGGCCGGCGAGTTCCGTCTGTTGACCTGCGCAAGCCCGGCCTATCTGGAACGGCACGGCATTCCCCGGCATCCGACCGAGCTCGCCGATCACGACGGCATCATGTTCAACGACAGGTCCTTCTTCTGGAATTTCGAGATCGACGGGAAGCCGGTCGAGGTAATGCCACGGAGCCGGATCGAGGTGAATACGGCGGCCAACTGCGTCGCCGCCGCGTGCAATGGAGCCGGGATCGCCCGCCTCTTCGACTATCAAGTTCCGGAGGAGCTGTCTTCGGGCATGCTCGTGCAGATCTTGAAGGATTATGACGGCGGGCCCAAGCCCATCCACATCGTTTATTCCCGTCAGGGCCTGCTTGCCCTCAAGCTGCGCGCCTTCATCGATTGGATTCTGCCGCGGCTTCGCGCGGCCTGCAACAATTATGGCAATGCGCCATCACCGGAATGAAACGCGTACTTCCCGACCGTCCGCGCCAAATCCTGTAGATGCTGATCGTCAAGCATAGTCATTTGTCAAGCCGGCCGCCGAGGTTCTGTTCGTCAGCGGACGATGCGGTCGACCTGCGCCTGAAGCTGTGGGCCAATCAGCAGGATGGCGGGAATGACGATGAGATAGGCGATGCTCCACGAGCGCAGCCACGTCAGCACGAATCCCTCGGAAAAACCCAGATTGAGCGCGAGCAGCGTGAAAGAGATGAGCCCTGTCGTTACGATGCCCATCGACAGGGCGAAGGCGATCTTGCGTTTGAGATGCGTGTTCATGTCCGTCTCCCGACTGGATGAGAGATCAAGACCGCCTCGGCAGGTCTCAATCCCGGTTAGCGCTTCGAAGATCGCGCAATGGCGGCACCGGCGGTAGCGCGGAAACCTGAGAGGCAGCCTCTTGAGTTCGGCAAGTTTCGAACGGCGGGCAATCCTCGGCAGTTGGGAGCGATATGCCCCGCAACGCGCTGCTTTTCGACATCCTCCACATCGCTCCGGCTTCTCGCAACCTGATGCAAGACTGAGCGAAAACGAGAGGCTTGCTCTCACTTCTGCTCGCTACCGGACGCATCTTGCCGAACTCATATTCCCGTCATTGCCGCCCGGAACCCTGCTGGGCTGTGGCGGCGCTCAACCAGCAGTGCGCTGTCTCACCAGCTGAAATTGAACAAGGAGCATCCAAATGTCGAAAGTCATCTATACCGGCACCACCAACACGACCGGCGGACGGGACGGCGCGTCTCGCACGTCCGACGGTCGCCTCGATGTGAAACTCTCCCCTCCCGGTTCCTCGGCTCCGGGCACCAATCCCGAACAGCTCTTCGCTGCGGCCTGGTCCGCCTGTTTTCTCAGTGCGATCGGACGAGCCGCTGCCGAACGCCAGCTTCGCGTGCCCGCCGATGCTGCCGTCAATGCCGAGATCGACCTCCTCTCGAACGATGACGGCGGCTATGTCCTGCAGGCGCGACTGAACGCGAAGCTGCCGGGCATCGAGACTGACATCGCCAAGTCCCTGGTCGAGCGCGCTCACCAGCTCTGCCCCTACTCCAAAGCCACCCGCGGCAACATCGCCGTCGAACTCAACGCTGCCTGATCGGCCTCAATTCAACGTCGCGCCGGTGCCCCGGCAATGCCGGTCACGACTGGCGCGACCACAAAGGATTATGTCATGACCACGACCGCAAGAGCCCTCGCAACGGCAGCTTTCCTGCTCGCCGGCACATCCCTCCACGCGCAGACGCCGCATCAGGCGGCCACGCAGTTCCTTCCGATCAAGAACGAAGCCGCACCCGAGCTCTTCGTGGATCAGCCCCTTGCAGAACCGCTGGCCACCAGAGGCGTGGCCATCATCCCCTATCGAACCGAGAACTTCCGCATCCTGCCCATTTTCGGCGCCAGCGCGACCGATGTCTCGCCTCGGGCCGGGCACCTTCATGTCAGCATCGACGACCTGCCATGGCGGTGGGCCGATGCGGGCGGCACCGGCGCCATCGTGCTGACCGGCCTGCCGCCCGGCGAACACAAGGTACTCATCGAACTCGCCACACCAGTGCACGAAGTGCTGGGCGGAAAGCTTGTGAAATTCACAGTACCATCAATCGGCGGTGCGCAACATTAGAGGTCTGTTTTCCGATCTCCCCAATTTCACCCAAGCACCATGGTAGTGAACTTGGATGAGGGGAATCTGGGATGTCGATCTTGCTGAGAAGTTTGTCGCTGCTGGTTGGAATAACATTGGCGGTACCGGCCTTTAGCAACTGCTTGACCGCCAATGAGACCAAACAGGGCGTGCTGCTGACCAGAGAAGCGCCTTTCTATTCCGTATTCTACAAGCCGGACGGCCCGGGTCTCACCGAACAACGGCTGATGGAGCGCGACGGTTCACTGCAGCCGGTTTCGGCGGTCTATCTGCACCCCTTGCTCGTCGAAAAGAGAGTGAGTGCCAGCGGGACGCATGAGCTGAAATACGCGAATGCGATTGCGTTGGACGATCTGCCACAGAAGAAGAACTGGCAATCTGACACCACGCTTTTCATCAATGGCAAAAAATCCGTTTCGGGCACGACTTTTATCAGGTTCGACGGCTTGGGAGAGGAAACGATTGGATCTTGTTCCTACAAAGTCTGGGCCATCAACAGCCGTCTGAAACTGACGGAATTGCCTCCGATCATTTTCGAACAATACTATTCCCCCGAGCTTCATCTCGTTCTTCGTTCGGTAAGGCTAAACCCCTCCAACCAGCCATTGAGCGAGGTTCGATTTGATCGGTTCCAAATTGGCTGGGGCAACTAGGGGGACATTGTGTCGCCTCTATCATCTCAGAAAGCCCGCCGGGCGCTCCCTCCCTTCCTGCCACTCTGTCGTCGCGAGTCGATGGCGACCATCTTCGTATGTGACTTTCGCCGTCCTACCGACGCAGATATGCACGATAACCGACTGTAGTTCCTATCCCTGGTGGGGCACTCTGCATAATTATGGCTACGGCTTGTCGAGGAATATGACTCCCGCCTTTCCAAGACGATCAAGAAAATCCTGCACATTTTTGAAGCCACGGCTGTCTTGTGCGAACGTAAACTTGATGCGCTCTCTTGCCCTCGAAAGGGCAACAAGGAAAACATTCGCGTCATCACCACTCTTCCAGAACGCATCGTCGTTCAGCTCTACGAATATGACGGTATGGAATTCCAATCCTTTGGACTTGTGGATTGTCATGAGTTTGACGACCCCGCGGCCCTCGATCAGGTCGACGCAGTCCTTCCATTCGGCGTGTTGTCTGGCACTTTCGTCGAAGAGGAGACAAAAAGCATCCACGACCTCCGCAAGGCGACTTGAGCCCCGGTATTCATTGTATGCGCGCGAGAACTGGTGCCGTCTCGACTGAGACATCACTAGGTTTACGATCTCCTGGCCGCTGATATCGGCGGCGCGTTTGGCGACCAAAGCTCCGCTAAGGTCGCTGACAAGCCTCTGAACTGCCTGCAAACTACTGGAGCTCCCTCGCTCAGTGGAAATGTCGTGTCCGTCGAGGTCGGCAAGCGTGTCTCGGCAGACCTGAAACGGATCGCCTTGTCGTACGCCCACCGCCATCTTAAGCGCGGCCATGATGAACCGGAACACTTGCTCCTTCATCAAATCCTGTATTTCGAGTTCGCCCACTTTTCGGGACTCGTTGCGCAGGCGCAGCCCGGCCTTAACAAAGTGGGGTTTGATGCGCTGCTCAACGTTATCGACACGAACCCGCGCAAGCAGCACGAAATCATCGGGCACCCTCGTAGGATGCGCCCCAAGCTCTTCCTGTATGAAGCGTGCAATGTATTCCCCCTCTGCCTCTCGATCCTTAAACACCCATCCTTCGATCGCGTCGGGAGGAACCGGATCGTCTTTCCGTGCCGCCTGCGTCATTACAGGATTGGCTTCAAACATCGAAGCGAGGCTATTGATAAGGGTTACAATCGGCCTATTGGAGCGGAAGTTGAACAACAGCTTCGATGATACAGCGGCGAAGTCGACGTTGAAGCGGTTGAAGATGTCGGGAAGCGCACCCGCCCATGCCATGATAGCTTGGTTGGTGTCTCCCACGGCGGTGACGACCGCGTCACCGCCGTGGAACGCGGCCTTTATCAGCCTGTACTGCAGCTCATTGACGTCCTGAAACTCGTCTAGGAAGACGTGAGAGTACGTTTGCCTAAGGGCGGAAACGATCGACTTCTGGGTCTCAAGAATTCGAACGGCCAGGAGCATCACCATTTCGAATGTGATTGTGGACCGGCCTATACAGTAGGTCCACCAGGCACTGCGAATGCCGTCAGCAGCGTTGGCAAACAGATCTCCGGATGGAAAGGAATGGACGAGCTTATAGAGGTCGCGGTCGTTATAGTTCATGACGGAAGGAAATTGGGGGGAGACCGAGTTTCTGAAGTCGTCCCATATGCCACGATTTGGAGAAAAGATGCGGTAACCGGGTGACGGTCTTGCGTCCTTCGGCAGCGCTTCGAGGAACTGGTCGAGCAGTCTTTTTGCGAAGCTGTGCAGGGTGAGGGATTCGAATCTAGCCGAGAGGTTTGGGTCGCATCTCGCCGCCACTCGCTCCTGGAGGTTTCTCGCCGCGTCGACTTTGAACGCAACGGCAAGGATTCGTCTAGGATTGGGGCAGGCGCCTGTTGTGAGCAAGAAGTTGGCTCGCTGCGCAAGCAACTCCGTTTTTCCGGCACCCGGCCCTGCGAGAATGGAGCGCGAATTCGTAGAGCGTACAATTTCCAGCGCGTCGCCTTCCAGGGAGACACCCTTGGACGGCTTCCAATGTCCGGGATCCAGGTAGGTCACGGCATCACCTCAGTCTGTGCCTTGCCCGCGGACACGAGAGACCTCGCCTTTTCGATGAGCGCTTGTAGTGGTTCCGGGCAGCCAGTCTCCAGCCGTTCCTTCGAGAGCTTCGAAAATGCAAGAAGATGTGAACCGGGCTTTGACGACGATTTGAAGAGTTCTCGATAGATGTGCACCTGCTGCTCGGTAATCTTGTTCCCCGTTGCCTCGATCTCGGGCGGTCCCTTGCCGGACTCGCTGAAGACGGCCTCCATCAACTTCTTTCTTGTCTCGTCGTTGTAGTTCTCCGCCACATATGGCTTCTCGGCAGTGTATGCCTCGGGAAACGCCTGGATCATCATCATGTCGAGGTCTAGGGGCGCTGAGTAATAGATTCCCCACTTCCGTAACCACTTCACCCAGCTGTCATAGTTCTGAGGGGTGATGTCGTCGTTCTTGGGTATACCGTTGACGGTAGCGGGAACTTCCACGTCCGGTTGGCTGGTGTGAAAGTAGGTCGGGATGAACTCCGGGCCAAGCGCGGTCAGCCATGTAACGGCGTTCTTTAGCCGCCCGGTGCCGCCTCCGTACCGCCCCAGGTCGAAATCGAGCAAGGTGAGGTGAGGTATTTCTAGCCCATTCAAAAGTTTCCAGAGATGCTGGGCGTGACGCCCACCGATGGAAACGTATGCGATGAAGGACGGATCGAGGCTTGCCCCGCGCGCTTCGGCAAGTTTGGGAATGACGATCCGCTCTGTGTCGCCCTCCCCGATGATAACGAGACGGGCAAAGTAGATCTCCGGATTGGCAAGGATCACTTGCTGGATGAATTTGTCCTCTTCCGTCTTCTCCGGCGGCAAGGGGAGCGGCAAGGCTGTACTTGTGAGGGTCTGCGGCGAATTTCGGAAATACCGGACGTTCTTCGGAGGCACGCGGCTGAGGATACTTGTGGCATGGCTTGTCACGATAGCCTGCGCCGATCCGGTCGTGTTCAGGCTGTCCAGAAGAGCGATTAGGCGAGGTAGATAAAATGGCGAAAGATGGTTTTCAGGCTCCTCAAGCGCAAAGATCGTAAGGGCGGGCATTGTGAAATCGGATGTTCTGAAGCCTGCGAGATTGCCGGGTAGCGAATTCTGCATTTGCCACATGAGTGTCTGGTAGGTCGCCGCCAGAGCGAAGTAGAGCAAGGATGTTTGCCCCTCGCTGAGCTCGTCGAGATATCGTTGGCCGCCACCGGGAGACTTGGTGAATCTCAGGGTCAAATCCTTGATGAGTTTCTGAAACTCGGTAGCAACAACGCCGAGCTGAGGTGTGCCGTCATAATGGCCGTCATGGAGCGACTTCCAGAAACCGTCGAGAGTCGCGCTGACGTACTTCATAGCATCAGTGGAATTTAGATTCTGCTCGAGATCCGCAGCGAATCCTTTTGATTTCGACCGTGTGTCCTCGCTCCAGTCCGCAGCGCTTTCGAGGCGACTGAGAAGGTT
This sequence comes from Rhizobium aethiopicum, assembly GCF_900094625.1. Lineage (GTDB taxonomy): Bacteria > Pseudomonadota > Alphaproteobacteria > Rhizobiales > Rhizobiaceae > Rhizobium > Rhizobium aethiopicum. Next base: position 28,870 of record NZ_FMAJ01000026.1, read on the forward strand.
TTTAAGCGCTGTCTGGCTTACTCCGCGAGCGTCACGGTGCGCCGGGATGTAGATCACTTCGGCGTACTGCGTCGGACGACCCCGGAGAGGACTTTTCCGTTCGTCGTCTGGCCCGAATGGAACGGCATCTAGCGTCTTAACGGAGTATATTTTTGTTTCGAGATCGTCGGTCAGGACGTCGGAGGTCGAATACTTGCATTCTAGACGAATCCTGACCCGGAGTTTGCTGTCAGCCGCCGAAAAGAATAGATCGCTGAAGACCATGGGATACGCCGCTGGACTCTCAAATCCAAAAACGGCATCGATCACGATTTCCCTCTCTAGTCCTTTCAGCATTTGGAGATCTTCGGTAGGCCCAAAATGGACGTCTGTCTTCCGGATCTGACGCTCCGCCGCAATTGGCGAAAACAGTCGTTTCAGAGCCTCGAGAGCTGCGGTCTTTCCCGAGCCGTTGTTGCCGACGAAAGCGTTTATGCCGGACTTGAAGGTAATGGCTACGGGCTTCTGGCCGAAGCAGCGGAAATTTTGGAGGGTCAATGTTTCTAAATGCACAGCAATGCTCGGTGTCGGAATCGATGGCTAAGATTGTCGCATAGGTGAAGGTGAAAGCAACTAGGGCTTGTGCGAGATCGCATCACTCCGTGGCAGAGAATAGTCGCGTGCAGACCCAACACCGTTGCGCCTCTTCCGACAAGGCGCTTCTTTTAGTAAGACATCTCAATGAAAAACGAACTGATCCACGAAATCTGGCTCGACCCCGGGCCTGATGGTCAGATGCTTCCCGGCCTTTGTCTTGCCGGCCCCATGGGAAACAGCTTCAGGTCCCTCCTCAATCAAGGAGCTGTGAAGGTCGGCGAGGTAACCGGGCATAGCCACTTCGATGTGATGGCGAAATTCTGGAAGCTTCGGGGCTGGGGTGAGTACCAGACGGCGCATCAGCAAGATCACGAGCCATATCCTGACGAATGGGTCGCAATCCAACGGGCCATTATCGATAGCCTGTGAATTTGCGGATTGACGGCGATCGATGCACAGTTGCCTTGGCTTTCAAAGGCAACTGGCTTTCGAAACTAACGCTGTCCACTTTCCCTAATTGCCTTTCTAGGCGCGCCGTCCCCTCACCCCGCCAACTCCACAATCGCACATCCATACCCCTCAAGCTCCAGCCTCCCCGCCACCCTCTTCTCCCCATCCAGCAGATCCCGCCCCGCCGGCACCCCGCCAACCGTCACAGCCTGATCCATATAATTCTGTACGAACAGCAGCCGCCTCTCTTCATTCATCCGCATCGTCACCTCCACCCCCTCAGGCAGCCCGCCGACCAGCGGCTCGATGCCGGCGGGTGCGAACAACCGCTCCGTCAGCGCCTCGGTCAGCTCCGGCGTCAGATACGTCCCGAGATAGACCACCCGCCCCTTGCCGACCTTGCGGGAGGTCGCCATCGGCTGACCTTCGGCGTAGCGGTTGGACCAGGCGGCGATAATCTCGACGTCGGGGGCGACGGTGAGGTTTTCGTAGAAATGGCCGGCGGCCATTTCGCGGTTGCCGATCTTGAAGCGGCGGACGCGGCGGTGGCTTTCGGCCGGTTTGTTCGGCGGGATGACGAGGCCGCCGGAGCGCTCCATCACGTCGAAGAGGCCGTTGGCGCCGGGGGCGGCCAAGCGGCCGAAATCTTCGACGCGCACACCCGTCAGCCTGGAAAGCGCAGTGCCCGGTGCGGTTTCGCGGATGACGTGGTTATCTTGCGTGCGGGTGCCGGTGCGCGCGCCGATGACGACGGTGCCGCCGGATGCGGCGAAGGCTTCGAGCCTTGCCGTCCATTCGTCCTTCCACATCACCCAATGGGGCACATAGAAGAGCTTCAGCTTGGAGAGATCGTCCTCCGGGTGGATGAAGCCGCAGGCGATGCCGCGATCGTAGCAATGCTGATGCAGCAGGATCGCGTCGTCCTGCGGGCTCGGCAGGCCGATCGGATAGGTCTTGTGGGCCTCCTGATTGTCGAAATCGGAGCCGGCGATGCCGACATCCATGCGCACATAAGTGCCGAGGATCTTGTCTTTCAGCGCCGTCATCTCGGTCGCGAAGCGCGTCGCCTCCTCATAGCGGTGGCGGCCGATATCGTCATGGTCGATGATGCCCATCCAATAGATCTCGGCGCCGAAATGGGCGGGCCGCCAGCGGAAGAACATCAGGCCGTCGGCACCATGGGCAACGGAGGAGAGCGCCATGCGGCGCAGTTCGCCCGGCTCCGGCGTCAGCGTGCAGAAGCCCGGCTGGCTGCCGAAACCCGATTGCTGCTCGGGCACGATGTAATTGCCGGAGAAGCCGCGGCAGATATCGAGGTGCAGCGCCTGCACCTTGGCGTGATTGCCGAGCCGCATGAACTCGTCATAGAGCATGGGATAGATGTCGTAGCCGACGAAATCGAGATCCTTGCTGAACTGGCCGCGGAAATCGATATCGCGCAAGCCGCCGAGATTGTGGAAGACGAACCAGGAGGATTTCACCTCCCTGAGGATCTCCACCTGATCGTGCTGGAAGCGCGCCGTGGAGAAGGCGAGGAAGCGGTGGTAATCCTGCAGATGGCCGGGGCTCGGGAAGGTCGGGCCGAATTCGATCGGCAGCACCACCTGATCGAAACTGTCATAGGCCGTCGCCCAGAAATCGCCGCCCCAGGCGGCGTTGAGCTTTGATATCTCGCGGTATTTATCGGCGAGGAAGGCCTGGAATTCGCTGAGCGTCGCCTGGGAAAAGCTCTCCGGCATGCTGGTGTTCAGCTCATTGTCGGTCTGCCATCCCACAACAAAAGGATTGCCGCGATAATGCTCGGCCATCGCCCGAGTGATGCGCTTGCTGTGCTCGCGGAAAACAGGGCTTGCCGTATCGCAATGCTGGCGCGAGCCGTGGCTCATCGGCCGGCCCTTGCCATCGACCCTTAAAATTTCAGGGTGTTCAGCCGTCAGCCAGCGCGGCGGCGTCGCCGTCGGCGTGCACATGATCGAATCGATGCCGTGGCGCCCGAGGATTGCTATGGCGCGGTCGAAGAGATCGAAATCATAGGTGCCGAGCTTCGGCTCCAGAATGTGCCAGGCGAATTCGGCCATGCGCACGACATTGAAGCCGGCTTTCGCCATGCGCTCGGCATCGCGCTCCCAATAGCTTTCGTCGACATGTTCGGGATAATGCGGCACACCGACGAGGAAGCGGTCGGTCTGGACGGTGTTCCATGCGGAGAGGGTCTTGTCGGACACGGGCGGTCTTTCCTTATTTGTCGAGAATGGTCTTGCGGGCGCTGATCGTGCGGCCGCCATCGGGCGAGAAGAGATAGAGTTCGTTCGCATCGAGCTTCAGCGCCACCTTCTGCCCGGCGGCAAAGGGCGCGACATAGGAGAGCTGCGCGGTGATGTTGCCGGTGCCGCTTTCTGACGCGATGGTGCGAAGATTGCCGGCATCGACATAGAGGATGGTCTCGCGGCCGAGATGCTCGACGAGGCGGACTTCGCCGTGCACAGCCCCACCCTCGCTGCCCTCGGCGACAACGGAGATCGCCTCCGGCCGCACGCCGAGCGTGAGAGCCGCTCCTTTCGCAAGCGTCGTCGGCTGGGTAAGCTCCACGGTCAGCGGTGCGAGGCCAGGTGCGGAAACGGTCACGCTGCGGCCGGAGACGGCGTCGAGGGTGACGCCGAGGAAATTCATTCTGGGCGCGCCGAGGAAGCCGGCGACGAAGAGATTGTCAGGGTTGCGATAAAGCTCCAGCGGCGAGCCGACCTGCTCGATGATGCCCTTGTTCAACACGACGATGCGGCTTGCCATGGTCATCGCCTCCACCTGGTCATGGGTGACGTAGACCATGGTGGCGCCGAGCTCGGCATGCAGGCTGCTCAATTCGACGCGCATCTGGGTTCTGAGCGCCGCGTCGAGGTTCGACAGCGGCTCGTCGAACAGGAAGACCTCGGGCGAGCGGGTGATCGCCCGGCCGATCGCGACGCGCTGCCGCTGGCCGCCGGAAAGCTGCTTCGGCCGCTTGTCCAGCTGGTCGTCGATACGCAGGATCCTGGCGGCGCGGGCGACCGCCGCATCGATCTCGGCCTTGGGGCGCTTGGCCATGCGCAGGCCGAAGCCCATATTCTCCGCCACCGTCATGTGCGGATAGAGCGCATAGGATTGGAAAACCATGGCGATGCCGCGATCGCCCGGTTCCTGCCGGCTGACGTCCCGGCCGTTGATCAGGATCTGGCCTGAGGAGATCGCCTCCAGGCCGGCAATGCTCTTCAGAAGCGTGGACTTGCCGCAGCCGGACGGACCGACCATGACGATGAACTCGCCCTGCGCCACGGAAAGATCGATGCCGCGCAGCGCGTGATAGGCGCCATAATTCTTGTTGATCTCACGAAGTTCGAGACTGGTCATATCCTGGCCCTCTCTTGTTGAAACGGAAGACGCCGGCTCATCCCTTCACCGCGCCCATGGTGAGGCCGGCGATGAAATGCCGCTGCATCAGGAAGAACATCACGACGGGCGGCACGGCGACGACGATCGTGCCCGCCGAAACGAGGTTCCAGGCCGAGACCCACTCGCCGCGCAGATTGGCAAGGCCCGCCGTCACCGGCTTGACGCTGTCGCTGACGGTCAGCACCACGGCCCAGAAATAATCGTTCCAGACGAAGGTGAAGATCAGGATGGCGAGCGCGGCGAGCGCCGGCCGCACCAGCGGGATCGCCACATGGATGAGCGTCTGGAAGGGCGAGGCCCCTTCGGCGCGCGCCGCCTGGAACAGCTCATCGGGAAGGGCCGCGATGAAATTGCGCATGAAGAGCGTGGCGAACCCCGTCTGGAAGGCGACGTGGAAGATGATCAGCGCCACGGTCGTATCGATCAGGTCGAGGCGCACCATCAGGTCGCGCACCGGGATCATCATGATCTGGTGCGGCAGGAAATTGCCGCCGACGAAGAGCGCGAAGATCAGCATGTTGCCGCGAAAGCGGTAACGCGACAGCACGAAGCCGGCGAGCGTCGACATGACGAGCACGCCGATGACCGAGGGAATGGTGATGATCAGGCTGTTGAGGAAATAGCGCGCCATCGGCGTGTCGGTGAAGACGGCCCTGTAATTGTCGATGACGCCGATCTCGGTCGGCCAGCCCCAGAGATTGCCGCCCATCACATCGGCCGTCGAGCGGAAGGAGGTCAGCACGATCGCAAAGAGCGGGCAGAGCCAGAGGATGAGCACGACGACGACGGCGAACACATAGAAGTGGCGCTGCCAGATCGCGGTTTCGGGTATCGGACGAGGGTACATCAGCCTCCCCTCTCTTCGCTGCGGATGATGTGGGTGAGATACCAGGCGATGAACACGGCCATGATCACGAAGAGCACCGAGGCGATCGCCGCGCCGTAGCCGAAGCGGTAGGAGAAGATCGACTGCTCGTACATCTGGTAGGCGAGCACCGAGGAGGAGCCGAACGGCCCGCCCGCGGTCATGACGGAGATCATGTCGAAGGAGCGCAGCGCGCCCACGACCGTCACGGCAATGGCGATGAAGGTGACCTGCGTCAGCTGCGGCAGCACGATGTGGCGCAGCATGTTCCAGCCCCGAGCGCCATCGACGCGGCCGGCTCCGATCAGCTCTTCGCTCAGATTGTTGAGGCCGGCGAGATAGAGCACCATGCAGAACGTGATCTGCGGCCAGAGTGCGGCGATGACGATCGCGAAGGTGACGAAATGCTCATCGGAAAGCACGGCCGGCGCCACCGCCCCGAAGGCCTTGAAGATCAGCGCCAGCAGCCCGAATTCCGGCGTATAGACCCAGGTGAAGACGACGCCCACGGTCACCGATGCCAGCACCAGCGGAATGAAGAACAGCGACTTCAGGAAGCGCATGCCTGATATTTTCTGGTTGACCAGCAGCGCGATCGCGAGCCCGATCGGCGGTGCCGCCATGAACATGATCAGCCAGATCAGATTGTTCTTCAGCGACACGTAGAATTGCGGATCGTTGTAGAGCTCGACGTAATTGCCGAGCCCGATCCACACCATGTCGCCGAAACCGTCCCACTCGTGAAAGCTGATCCAGACGCTGCGCACCGCCGAGAGCAGGATGACGGTGAAGAACAGCGCGATCGCAGGCGCGATGAGCAAGACCGGAGTCAGCCACCACCGCTGGCGGCGCCATAATGTCTGCATGTCAGGAGCCCTCATTTACGGCAAGAGTGTTTGGCGCATGCCCCTCATCCGGCTGCCGCCACCTTCTCCCCGTAAACGGGGCGAAGGGACCGAGCCGCACGCTTTCCGTCCCCCGCACACGTCAAGCAGGGCACGTCCCCTCTCCCCGTGTCTACGGGGAGAGGGTTAGGGTGAGGGGCAGTCAGAGCACGTCGCCGATGATCAGATCTTGTAAATCCGCTTCCGCGTGCCCTCGAGCCGCGTCAGGATCGCCTTGCGCCGATCGGGCTTGGCCATGAACTCCTGGAAGCCGACAAGGCCGGCCTGGGCCATGTCGGGGTCGCTGTCGCGGTCGTAATATTGCGAGGCGCCTTGCACCGTCTTCATCGTTTCGACGGCGACATTGACGAGCGGATCCTTGCTCGGCGGGAGGTCGTTGCGCGGCGGCACGTTGCCGCCCGGCTCCAGATAAGCCGCCAGGTTCTCCGGCTTGTAGAAATAGGCGAGGAAATCGCGCGCGCCCTGCTTGTTCTTCGCCTTGGAGGGAATATGGACTGAATTGACCGAGAACTCCTCGAAATGGCCGATCTTCGGATCGAGCACCGGGAAGGTCGCATAAGCAAGCTGCGGCAGATCAGCCTCGGTAAAGGCCGAGCGCAGGAAGGCGCCGAGGTTCATCATGCCGGCTTTCTTCTGCGCCAGAAGTGCTGCGGCCTCCTGCCAGCCGAAGGAGGTGTGGTTCGGCGTGAAGAAGCCCTTTGAAATCATCGCTTCCCACTGGTCGAAGACCGGCGTCAGCGCCGGATCGAGATAGCTCATCTCGCCGTTCATCAGCGCCATGTGCCTGTCGATGCCGTTGATGCGCAGGTTCATCTGGTCGAACCAGCCGGCCGCCGGCCACAATTCCTTGGTGCCGATCGCAACCGGGGTGATGCCTGATGCCTTGCACTTTTCGCCATAGGCCAGGAACTCCTCCGCCGTCTTCGGCACGGTCAGCCCATGCTGCTCGAACACATCCTTGCGGTAGAACATGCCCCAGAGCGTGCCGCCGGTGGGCAGGCCGTATTGCTTGCCGTCTTCGGTGACGGCGCCGGCCGTCGCACCCAGCACGTCCTTGTATTTTTCCTTCTCGAAAAGGTCAGAAATATCGTCGAACAAGCCGCGCTTGACGAAGGCGCGCATGCGGTTGCCGGAGAACCAGAAGCAGATGTCGGGCGCGCCGGCGACGAGATAGTTGCGGATCGCCGTCTTGTGGGCCTCGTGGTCCATATTGTTGACGACGACGTTGACGCCGGCTTCCTTGCCAAAGCCCGCCGCGATCGCCTTCAGCGCATCGAGGGCGGCGCCGTTATTCTCCGACGAGATGATGCTGATTTCCTGCGCCTGCGCGATCGCAGGTATCGGAAAGCTGCCCGTCGCCGCCGCCGCCGAAACCACGCCCGCCCCTTTCAGAAAGCTTCTGCGGGTGGTTGAGGGAAAATGCTTTAAGAATACCATTGAATTCCTCCCGGTTGATCGACAACACCGCCTGGCCCGAGCCGCCTCCTCCTTGGAGCGCGCTCACGCAGGCCTTCCACGCGCCGATCCCGCCTCCTGAACTCGACCGTACAATCCGGCTGCCTCAGTTGATCGGCGGCCGAACTTATGCATAGATTGTGCGAGCCCGCAATAATTAATTTACAAAATTAAGGAATGCATCGTGAAGCTGAAAGGCGACCAGACCACGGCGAGAGCCATGAACCGACGCCTCATCCTCAACCTTCTCCGCCGCGAAGGGCCGAGGAGCCGCGCCGATATCGCAACGGTGATCGGGCTCAGCCCCGCCGCCGTCACCTTCGTCGTCGCCGATCTCCTGGAGGAAGGCATCGTCACCGAGGGCAAGGCCGTGCCCGGCCCCGCCGGCCGCCGGCCGATCCCGGTCGAGATCAATTACGAGCATTCGCTCGCGCTCGGCTTCAAGCTGATGGTGGATTCGGTGGAATGTGTGGCGACGGATCTCGCCACCAATCCTCTCGCCGCCACGCGCGTCGATCTGAAGGGCCACGATCCGGATTATGTCGCCGATCTCCTGGCGGCCACCGTCCCCGAACTGGTGAAGCTCGCCGGCCGGCCGAAAGCCAAGCTCGCCGGCATCGGCATCTCCATGCCCGGCGTCATCAACCACGAGCAGACGGCCTGCGTGCGCAGCCACCGCTTCAAATGGGACAACGTGCCCCTCGCCGCGCTGGTCGCGAGCCGCGTCCACGTGCCGGTCTGGCTGGAGGACGATACCAACGCCTATGCCATCGCCCAGCAGCTCTTCGGCCTCGGCCGCCAGCACCGCAACATGGCGGTGCTCGCCGTCGGCGTCGGCATCAGCTGCGCGCTCGTCATCGATGGCAAGCTCTATCGCGGCGCCAACGGTGCGGCCGGCAAGTTCGGCCACACCCTGTTCGAGGAGAACGGCCGCCTCTGCGAATGCGGCAAGCGCGGCTGCCTGATGGCCTATCACTCCGAACTCTCGATGCTGCGCCGCTGGCGCGAGACGACCGGCCGCGAGGACCTCGGCCTCCCCGAACTCTGCGAAGCCCTCGCCTCGGGCGACGCCACCGCCACCACCCTCGTCGCCCATTCCGGCCGCGGCATCGGCATCGCACTCGCCAACCTCGTCAACATCACCGACCCCGAAGTCATCGTCGCCGGCGGCGAAGCCGTCTCACTCGGCGACCCCTTCCTCACGCCGCTGCGCGACGCGCTCTCCGCCCGCACCTTCCGCACCGCCCCGCCGCTGCTGCCCGACTGGGAGGACAACTCCTGGGCAAGAGGAGCGGCGGCGCTGGTGACCCAGAAGATCTTTGATTTCGAGTCATCGGGGGGCGTGACGGATATTGCGACGCTCGGCGTGAGAGGTTCGACTTCGGCGGCTTGAAATACGAGGGAGCTGCGGGATCGCCCTCGCCGGGCAAGCCATGCCGCACACCCCCCTCTGCCCTGCCGGGCATCTCCCCCACAAGGAGGGAGATCGGCAAGAGGTTGGACCATTGCTCCCTCGCGATCATAGCGCAGCAGCTATACGGCAGTTATTTGGGGAGCGATCACGCCCAGCCGATCTCCACCCTTGTGGGGGAGATGGCCGGCAGGCCAGAGGGGGGTACGGCACGGCACAACGAAACAGGCTATCCCATCGGCAGCATCGGATCAGGAGACAATCACTCTCGCACTTGGCCCGTTGCATTTGGCGCTCACGCGACTACCTTTCATGCCAAGACGCTGCCCTCCGGCGGCCAGAGAAAATCACGTGAGCAAGCCATGTGCCGAAACATAAAACCTCTGTTCAACTTCGATCCGCCGGCGACGGACGAAGAGATTCACGATGCCGCGCTCCAGTTCGTGCGCAAGCTCAGCGGAACGACCAAGCCGTCGAAGCGCAATGAGGCCGCGTTTGAACGCGCGGTCAGCTCGATCGCTGCCTGCGCCCGCGAACTGCTCGATTCAATGGAGACGTCGCAACCGCCTCGCGATCGCGAGGAAGTGGCGGCGAAGGCGCGTGCGAAATCCGCGATGCGGTTCGCGTAGGGAGCATCCGTCCTCGCAAGAAATCCGAGCCAGCCTGCAGATACACAAGCTTACAAAAATACAGGTTTCCAGACACATGCCTGGTTCAATCATCGACTGAAATGGCGATGCGGCCAACGAGCCGGAACGGTCAATTCAGGAAGGATGACACGATGAAAATGATCCAGGCCATGGTGCTCGCCCTTGTTCTCGGCGGCGTGGCGGCAGCGCATGCGGAGCAGCCGATAGAGCGCACCGACCTCGTCAAGAACGATATCGACGTGCCCGGCCACGAGGTCGTCCAGGTGCGCGTCGACATCGCTCCGGGCGTGCTCGCGCCGAATCACTCGCATCCGGGCGAAGAGGTCGCCTTCGTGCTTGAGGGCACGCTGGAATACAAACTCGAAGGCCGTGAGCCGGTGATCCTCAAGGCCGGCCAGTCGCTGTTCATTCCCTCCGGTGTGGTGCACTCGGCCAAGAATGTCGGCAGCGGCAAGGCTTCGGAACTGGCGACCTATATCGTGCGCAAGGATGAGGCGCTCGTCGTGCCTGCCAAGTGAAAACACGTCGCAGCCGGAGGTGTTCGACCGGCTCCGACGGGAAAAAGCGGGGTCGAAGCAGCGCAGGACCAAACGGCGGGCACTGCGCTTGAGGCAGAAGCCTATTGCTGCGGCTGCGCCGGTGGCGGGGTGCCGATCTTTTCCAGAACCTTCTTGGCGAGCGCCGGGTCGCTCTGCGCGGCCGTCAGGATCGAGGAATATTCCTCGACGGAGATGTCGGGAGAGGACTGGACGGTTTCGACCATCTGTTTCTGGGCCTCATCCTGGAGCTTCTGCTTCGCAGCCTGATCCTGCGTCGCGTCGATTTTGGCCGAATATTGCTGCCGGACCTTGTCGACCTGCACATAGGCGACGGCGAAGGCCTCGAGTTTCTGATCGCTGACAGGGGCGGCCGCACCGCTGCCTCCGCTCTGTCCCTGCATTGGCGCCTGGCCCTGTGCCGGCGGCTGCTGTTGTGCCTGGGCAAGCTCCGTAGCATATGCCGGGCTGAGAGCAAGAAGGCTGAAGGCCGCGGCGGTCATCGTTGCGAGGGATGTGTAACGAGTGATCATTTTCATTCCTTTTCCGGTGATTTTGGACGGCAGCAAGACCGCCCCGGTCAATCGCTCAGCCGCTAAAAAGGCTGGCGAGGTCGCGACGATGAAGCCTGAAAAGGGCTCGATGCGGCGATAACGGGGCGATTTGCTGACGATTGAGCGGCGGCTTTGTGGCCGCCGCCCGCGTTCAGCGCGCAAACTTCCGCGCCCCCATCACGCAGAGAATGACCGCGACCGTCACGCCGAGCATCGTCCATGTCACCGGCTCGTGCAGCAGGGTGGCGGCGAGCGCCAGGCCGAAGAAGGGCTGCAGCAGCTGCAGCTGGCCGACGGCGGCGATGCCGCCCTGCGAGAGGCCGCGATACCAGAAGATGAAGCCGATCAGCATGGAGAACAGCGAGACATAGGCCAGCCCGAGGAGCGCCGGCGTCTCGATGCCGGCGAAACTTGCCGGCCGGTAGACGAACGCGACCGCGATCATGATCGGCAGCGACAAGACCAGCGCCCAGGAAATCACCTGCCAACCGCCGAGCGTGCGCGACAGCCTGCCGCCCTCGGCATAACCGAGGCCGCAGGCGAGGATTGCCGCCAGCATCAGCAGGTCGCCGACCGGCGAGGCCGTCAGATCTTGCGTCAGGGCAAAACCTGCCACCAGCGTACTGCCGAGAACAGAGAACAGCCAGAAGGCCGGTTTCGGCCGCTCCCCACCGCGGATCACGCCGAAGGTTGCGGTCGCAAGCGGCAGCAGGCCGATGAAGACGATCGAATGGGCTGATGTGACGTGCTGCAGCGCCAGCGCCGTCAGCAGCGGAAAACCGACCACGACGCCGAGCGCGACCACGGCAAGCGAGAGGATATCGCGCCCGGCCGGCCGCTTCTCACGAAAGACGATCAGCAGGCCGAGCGCCAGGAGCCCGGCGATCGCCGCGCGCGCAACGGTCAGGAATACGGGATCGAACTGCGCCACCGCCACGCGTGTCGCGGGCAGCGAGCCACTGAAGATCACCACCCCGATCAAACCATTGATCCATCCCGCCGTCATGCGTTCCATATGCACTCCTTCCGATGCATGCCACCGTTTGCGACACGCATAAAAACAATGACCTAAGGCGCGCTCCTGACTCGAATTCGCAAGAACGGGCCGTCCATCCTTATCAGCCGATACGGATAGCCATGACAGTGACGGTCTGATACGATTTCGCAAAACTGTTATGGTTCAGAAAGCAGTACGGATGAACGAAGAGATGACGGGGCGCACCCGCGTCGAGATGGTGATGGCGACGATCCGTCAGCGTATCGCCGGGCGCAGCCTGACGCCGGGGGCAAGATTGCCCTCGGTGCGCGGCCTGGCGGCGAGCATGAAACTTTCGACATCGACCGTCGTCGACGCCTATGAGCGGCTGGTCGCCGAGGGCGCGATCCTTTCGCGTCCGGGCTCGGGCTTCTATGTCGCCAACCAGGCAGCCCCCTTCGCGCTGGCGGAGGCCGGGCCGAAGCTCGACCGCGCGGTCGATCCGTTCTGGATCTCGCGGCAATCGCTTGAAGCCGGCGAAAGCGACTTGAAGCCCGGCTGCGGCTGGCTGCCGCCCTCCTGGCTTCCCGACGAAGCCATGCGCCGCGGGCTCAGAACCCTTGCCCGCGTCGAGGGACCGGCCCTTGCCGAATATGGCTCGCCGCTCGGCCTGCCGCCGCTGCGCCAGCTGATTTCCCGCCGCATGGGAGAGCGCGGCATCGAGGCTTCGCCGGATCAGATCCTGCTGGCCGAGTCCGGCACGCAGGCGATCGACCTGCTCTGCCGTTTCCTGCTCGAACCCGGCGATACCGTGCTGGTCGACGACCCCTGCTACTTCAACTTTCACGCACTGCTGCGCGCCCACCGGGCAAAGATCGTCAGCGTGCCCTACACATCCTCCGGCCCGGATCTCGAACTCCTGGTGCAAACGCTCGCCGAACATCGGCCGCGGCTCTACATCACCAATTCGGCCATCCACAACCCAACAGGCGCGACACTGTCTCCGGTGACCGCCCACCGCGTCCTGAAACTCGCCGACCAGTTCGACCTCACCATCATCGAGGACGATATCTTCGCCGATTTCGAATATATGCCAGCGCCCCGCCTCGCCGCTTTCGACGGGCTGGAGCGGGTCATCCATATCGGCAGTTTTTCCAAGACGCTTTCGGCCTCCGCCCGCTGCGGCTTCGTCGCCGCCAGGCCCGAATGGATCGAGGGCCTCACCGACCTCAAGATCGCCACCTCCTTCGGCGGCGGCCGGATGACGGCCGAGCTGGTGCTCAACGTCCTGAGCGACGGCAGCTACCGCAAACACATGGAAATGCTGCGGCAGCGCCTCGCCCGCGCCATGACCGAGGTCTCGGCGCGGCTGAAGGGCTTGGGAATAAAACCTTGGCTGGAGCCGCAAGCCGGCATGTTCCTCTGGTGCCGCCTCCCCGACGGCATCGACGCGGCAAACGTGGCGCGGGCGGCACTGGAAAAGCGGATCGTGCTGGCGCCCGGAAACGCCTTCAGCCTGTCGCAATCGGCGACGAATTTCATGCGGTTTAATGTGTCGCAGACGTCGGATGCGAGAGTGTTTGCGGTGCTGGGAGATGTGTTGGGCAGGTAGGAGGATGAAAGTAGCCGCTTGCGGAACCTCCGATGTCTGGCGCTAACTCTTCCTCTCTCATTCCTGTGCTCGTCACAGGAACCCAGCCACCGCGTCTGCGGTGAATGAATCTTATCCAAACAAGAGAGTCTCCCGCGCCCAAGGACTTGGGCGCACTGGATTCCTGTGACAAGCACAGGAATTGTCTCTCAAATCTATGCTTTACTGCAGGGGAAGCTGGGACACGAGCCCCGGGATGGCCATCCCGGGGCTCGTGCGGCAAAGCGCCCGTACAGGAATAGGTGTCAACGACCGACCTCATGAAGGGACTTTGCCGCTCCAGCTTCGCATCGCTTGCTGACTTGAATGGGCTATCCGAAGGACACGCCCGCAGACAATTCGAAGCATGGAACCCAATTATGATGGCAGAACCCCATGAAATCCAGTCCGCCCTCGGCCTGGACGTTTCCTGCAATTCCGTCACCTTGTTCGACAGCCGCACCCGCCGCACCGTGACGATCCCCAATGACGTCGAG
>NZ_FMAJ01000050.1 GCF_900094625.1 Rhizobium aethiopicum
ATGAGCCTTATCAGGCATCTGAGAAAAGGGGTGGCGAGATCCCCATCCTCGTTGACAGCAGGGCCATCCGTACTTCCTGTCAATGTACCCATTTCTTAGTCCTCCTCATCGAAAGGCTTCTTTTCAATGGCGCCTGCTTCGGTTAGCACCTTGCGTAACCAGGGTGGCGGAGTAGTCCTGAGCATCGCCCGAGTTCGCGACAAAACATCTTCGATCAGTTGAGGATCGGATACTTTAATTGGGTGGATTTTGGCCGAAACAACTCGGGCTGCCGATGGCCCACCGATCGCCAGACAGAACAATAAGTGACAACCTTCCAACGCCTTCACCTTCGGGTTAATACGATCGACGTCCTCGTTCCGATGCTTTCCGCTCTGGTCGGAAACGTCTTCGAAGTCCAGGACTTCCACCAGTTTCCAGTCGTCGGGACTCACATCATAGACGACGAAACGTTTTGCCGATCCGAAATGGGCGTCGAGAGATTTCATATCTTGAGTGGCGATTGCGACGCGCAACGCGCCAGCCTTCCGTTTTGGAGCTGACGAGTGAACCCCGTCAGGGACGAGGGAAAGGCGACGAGCGGCGATCATCTAGGCAGTTCTCCTTTGCGGGAGGGATCAAGCGATCCAGGACACGGCGCGCGCTGATTGGCCTGGAAGATGTTGGAAACATCGAAGATCAGGTCGCGCGTTCCCTGATAGAGACTTGTGAGCTTATGCTGGCTGCCGAGTCGGTCGTATATCGGGAAGCCCACCCGCATGAGCGGAATCCCAAGGCGCTCCGCCGCTTGTCGTCCATGCGAATGCGTGACGAGAAGATCAGCGCCGACGGCAAGTTCTTCGAGATCGCCAAGATCACCGACCTGGAGCGATTCGGCCGGCATTTCCGCGAGTATTTTTGAGGTGCCGGTCGTGGTGACCGCTGCCGCGATTTCGGCGCCCATGCCGGTGAAGAAGGTAGCGAATTGGTAGAGCTGGTCCGGCTCCACAGCAATTGCGATTTTCTTGCCTCCGAAATGGAAATGTCCGTCGAGCAGGGCGTCCTGCAGCTGTGCTCGGCGACGGCGGATGTTTGCTGGCACCGGCGCACCAGAAATCTCAGAAAGAAACGAGACGAACCGGTCGGCTCGTTTCAATCCTGTCAGCGACTGGAACAATGCGTAAGGGACTCCCGTCCGGGTCCGCAGTAGCTCTGCGGGGCGGCGCATATGCTCGCCGATCGCGATACATTGCGCCGCCGTGCCAAGCTCTTGTATCTCGTCGACGGGAGTACCGCCATAGGTGGTCGGAACCCAACGATCGCCGGGCACCGTGCCGTCGAGAGAGCCGGAAATGTCCGGCAGGATCACCGGCTTCAGACCGAAGCTTTCGACCGTTTCGCGCAGAAGCTCGATGTCAGCGACTGTCAGATGCCATCCTGGTAGGATCGCAATCTTCTTTTGGTGGCGGCTCTGCTCGCCTGGAGTGGTGATGCGCTCGACCATAGAGATGACGGCCTTCGCCCATCCCTCTTCGATCGCTCCCTCGAAATCCGGGGTATTCGCCAGCACAACCTCCGTACCCGCGAGCTCATCGGCACGATCCCGCTTGATGTTGGCGAGATCGCCTGCGAAATCTTCGCCGCGGGTTTCCACCAGGGCTGTCGTGCAAATTCCGATCAGCTTGGGTTTTGCGCGCCTCTTGAGATTTAGGATCGCCTCTTCCAGATTGCCTGCGCCGCCAAGAATGGTCGCCACTGCGTCCAATGCCGTTGTCTGCAAGGGAATGGCTTCCTTAAAGTGCCGGACTAAAAGTACCAGCGCCAAGCTGGTGCAGCCCTGGCTGCCGTGGAACAGCGGCACGGCACGCTCGACGCCAAGAAAGGCGAGCGCGGCGCCGAGCGGCTGCGACGATTTCAGCGGATTGACCGCAGCTGATTTGGTCTGGGGAAAGACTTGAACCATCGGCTTTCCTCAACGCTTGCCGAAGCTGCCGGCGACCGCGCCGACAAAGTTTTGCAAGACGTACCCAGTCTCGTTCTCGCTCTTGGTATTCGTCAGTTCTTCTTCCACCGCATGCTGGCATTCCCACGGTGCCGGCTCCCGCACCTCCATCCAGATCGGATTGTGAATAGCAAGATCGATCTGGCGAACGAGCTCCACCATGCCGTCATAGCCGGCATAGGGGTGGTGGCGTTCCTGGTTGATATCGAGCCAAGGTGTCTTGGCCTTCAGCGCGATGAATTGCGTGCGCCCGCCAGACAACATGATGTCGGCTTTACCGTCGGCGAGCATGTTATAAAGCTCGCGCGGCGCCATCGACTCGAACAGGTGTTTTTCGTCTTTCAGGAGTTGCTTGATACGTTCCTTGTCTTCAGGCGTGGATTTCTTGACCGAGGTGCCCACGATCTCGATGCCCACCTCCATCAGCGCATGGACAACCGACCAGGACTTGACGCCGCCGGTGTTGAGCAACACGCGCTTGCCTTCAAGCCTTGGTCGATATGCTGCGAGTTTCATCCAGGCAATCGCCTCCTCCTCCGCGATCAATGCCTCGGTGCGCTCGAGGATTTCGGGATCCGCCCCCTGCATCACGAGCAGCTTGGCGATCTGTCTGAGTGCTTCCGAGGTGTCGGTAATTCCGTAAAAGGAGCCTTCGAAGAACGGGATATCCCAGAGCTCCTCCATTTTGCGGGCGAGGTTGATGAGTGCTGTCGAGCACACCAACATGGACGCCTTGGCGCGATGCGCAGAAGCAATGTCAAGATATCGGGCGTCTCCTGGAATGCAGGCCCTTACTCTGATCCCCAGCCGGTCAAGAAGCGGCTTTACCAGCCAAAACTCGCCGGATAGGTTGAACTCACCAATGATATTGATGTCGTAGGCGGTCACGTCGTTCGGCTCTACGCTGCCGATCACATGATCGAGCAACGCTTCACCGGCGAGCTTATTGCCAAGGTTCTTGGAGCCGGCAAAGCCCGGTGCGTTGACCGGCACCACCGGAAGGCCGAATTTTTCCGCGGCCCGCTTGCAGACGGCCTCGATGTCGTCGCCGATCAATGCTGTCACACAGGTCGAATAGACGAAAATCGCCGGTGGAGCATAGGCCTCCTTGATCTCGCGGATTGCTTTAAAAAGTTTCCGCTCGCCGTGCCCCATCACCACTTCGGTTTCAGTGAGGTCGGTCGTGAAACTGGTGCGCCAGAGCGTTGGACCTGAGGAAGCCGATCCGCGGTTGTCCCAGGAATTGCCCTCACAGCCGAGAGGCCCATGGATCAGGTGCGCGACGTCGGTGATCGGCTGCAGCACGATCTT
>NZ_FMAJ01000027.1:0-23245 GCF_900094625.1 Rhizobium aethiopicum
GGCGGCATCGGCGGCGCTGAGATCGGGATGGGCCGCCTTCAGCGCGTCCGCCCACGCCCCCTTGCTCTGCCTCGACTGCCGCGGTGTCTGCCTGGCGATTTCGTCCAGCCTCGCCTGGTCCTGGGCCGACACCGTCCGGAACGCCGCTCGATTGACGAGATCGCCCGTTGAGGCCCCCACGATTATGCCGGCATTCGCGGCGCTGAGATCAGGCGCCAACGCCTGCGGCCTTTGAGCATATAACGTCTGCCTGCGGCTGGGCCTGGGATCTGCGTCCTTCTCAGTAGTCCGCCTCTTGCGCCCGCCACCGGTCGGATCGCTGGGCTCCGCGGGCACCTCGGACATGGCCGAATGCTCCTCTCTTCCACCCGGCACCTCGGTGGGCCCGGCAACCGCTGAGGCTTCTAAATTCCCAAGGCCATGCAGCCCCCCGCGCTGAGGGCCAGTCTCCAGCGGCTGGCCCTCGACGAGGTGAATAGTGCGATCGGCATTATTGTATTCATCTGTTGTCCTCGTGAGGTTGAACGCGGTCTCTGCCGGGACGACCGGAACTCTCGTCAGTTCCGTCATGTCAGCCATCATTTGCGGGGTTTGTTCTTCAGGGCTTTGAAGCTCGGTCGGCGGGCTTGGCTGGTGGACGCTTAGCCTTTCCACGTAACGCAATACAGAATTCTCTTGCCAGATGTCGTCCGAATTGAAGTTGTCGGCCACTTGATCGACACGCGCCACTGAAGACTGCGCTTTTTGATCCGCTGGGTGCCGGCCCTCATCCGGCCGCGAAGAGCACTGCCCCTTAGTCCGAGGGTCCCTGTCAACCATGCTCACCCCCCTGGGATATGGCCTTCAGGAAACAAGGGGTCAGCTGTCGAGCACCGACTGCTGACGGAAGGTCAGAATTTATCAGGGGCTCAAGCGACTTAACCAGAGTGCAAGGGGCGCGACTGCGACCATCGACCGCTCCAGCTTGCCGAGCCTCGTTCAGACGCCGCTTAATCACCGTGGGTCCCGTTTTTTGCTGTTGTGGCATGGGGCGGCTCTGCGGAATCGAGCTCAGGTGACGGGAGGCCGGCAGATCCCGAAGACATGGCCAGGCCGTTGATAACTGGTAGCGTAAACGCATCATTGCAGCAGAACCTCGAAAACCACGGAGAAGAGCCCGCGATTCAAACTAGCGCAGTCCCGGTATTGGGTTGCATGCACAGGTGATATGCTCGCATCCGGTTAGTGAACGGCTATGGCGCAGCTCCTGCGTGAACCCATAACAACAGCGGCGATCCTTCGAGAGATGCAGCGACGACCCGTTCTCCAGACCGGAGGTCCGCGCTTGATGTGGCGATCGGCACGGATTGCTATCAACGCTGACGGCCGCCGGTGCCGCGCAAGCCGGTTACGACGAAACATCGACATGATCTCTTCTATGGTGGGATTGGCCCACCGATACCTGGGTAGTGGCAACTGTCGCCAATTGCGGCGCCAGTGAGGTCGGCCTTCGTCTTCGAACTCCTTGCTGGCTTCCGCTAAACAACGCGGCCTTATCACAAAAGGCTGGGAGATTTAACGATGATCCCGGCATCCGGACTTCTGCGCATTGCCGGCCGGTAATAGCGCGAAAGACTTGCAGCAATCGCAGCGCCGGCGGCAGCCGTGACTAGTATCCGCACTGCCTGGCCCGTAACAATGCGCTGTGACCAGCGGAAGCCGATCTCGTGGAAAGACAAGGCATGCTGCGGGCTGATATGATGAAAGACGCCGGCAATGGTGCGGCGGACCCGGGCCTTGAAACCTCCCACCGAGTGGACGGCGACTTGGACGAATTCGCGGCTCGAATGCTTTACGTTCTCATGCGTAGCAAAGCTCTTGCCAATCGCCATGAACGCCTCACCGCCCATCAGGCAGGTTGCGGTTCGATCCCTTTCGCCGTCGCGCGCCCTGCATGTATCGAAAGGCCTTTTCGGCCCCGTCCAGGCGGTAGACCGTCCGGATCCATTCTCGGTCGCTCACCGAGATGAAAACGGTCGATCTCCACCGTGCCATCTAGCATGTGCTCGCGCGCCAACATGAGGCGCAGCGCATATCCCATTCGCTAGCTATTGGGCATCACCAAATGTGGAAATGCCTATCTTCGCCGCATGAATGATCCATGCCGCCAGGGCTGCTATCCCGCACCTGGCGCGAACCGGGACTGCAACCGGTTCGTGGATCGTGTCCAGGAGGTGGTTGTCTAATCGCTAAGCTGGTCGTCAAGGCGCTTTAGGTGTTTGGTCCCGGCATTTGATGGTGCAATATTTTCCTTGGCATGGAGGGAAGCACTATGGGCCAGGTTCTACACGGGAGCGCCACGACGACAGAGGCAATCCGTCGAGCAATACAAAATAGTGAAGAGAGCCTGAGAACGCTTTCGAAGCGATACGGGATCAACCAGAAAACCGTGGCGAAATGGAAGAAGCGGACATCGTTGGTCGACCTTCCTACAGGCCCAAAGGACCCGCACTCGACGACCCTTTCCCTCGAAGAAGAGCCGTTATCGTCGCCTTCCGCCGGCACACGTTGCTGCCGCTCGATGATTGCCTCTACGCTCTTCAGCCGACCATTTCATATCTGACGCGTTCGTCGTTGCACAGGTGTTTGCAGCGCCACGGCATTTCACGTCTGCCGGAGGTCAGAGGCGACAAGGAGCCGAAGAAGAAGTTCAAAAGCTATCCGGTCGCTTACTTCCACATCGATATTGACGAGGTGCAGACGGCCGAGGGCAAGCTCTATCTCTTTGTCGCAATTGACCGAACATCCAAGTTCGCGTTCGCGGAACTCTACACCAAAGCCGGCAAGATGAATGCCGCTCAGTTCTTGCGCAATCTGATCACGGCAGTGCCCTACACCATTCACACCGTTTTGACCGACAATGTCATTCAGTTCACCAACCGAGCTTGTGATCGAAATGCCTTCCAGCACATCTTCGATTGGGTCTGCGACGATCACAGCATCGAGCATCGCCTGACCAAGGTGAAGCATCCCTGGACCAACGGACAGGTCGAACGGATGAACCGAACGATCAAGGAGGCGACCGTCAAGCGCTTCCACTACGACGATCATGCGCAGTTGAAAAAACATCTGGCTGACTTTATCGACGCCTACAATTTCGGGCGCCGGCTCAAGACGCTAAAGGGCCTTACGCCTTACGAGTTCATCTGCAGACAATGGACTTTGGAGCCGGATCGATTCATCATCGACCCCATCCATCAAATGCCGGGACTAAACACCTAGGGGCGGCGGCGCGTGAAGACGATGTTGGCGGCGGCACTGCCTCAGCGTATTCAGGAACATTTTCGACGAGGCAATGCGCATCACGTGTCACCTTGCCTGTTGCGCTGCTCTTTTGGCCCCGTACTTGCGGCGCCGGCTCTCAAGGCTTCCGGGCGGTCATTTGCGAGATTCATCCCGTACGAGTGACAGGACAGGCGAATTGGCGCGTTGTAGGTCAGTGTGAACATGAACGACCAATAAGGCTCTGAGGGCAACGGGCTACTGAGCGACAGTCTAGATGAGACCCCTTGCTTGTCGCGCTGCAAGGGGGCTCATGACCAATCCTGATGAGCTTCGGCGCTTGCATATCTGAGCTGTCCCGACACGCGATGCCCTTCTACCAGCGCATTGTTGGATATCAGATGTGCATGCAAGGGGGCAGTGAAGCTCTGCTACTTTTACGGAGAAAGCCGTTCTGTCAGGTGGACGCGAGGCGAGTCTTGAATGTCGTGGAATAATAGGGTCGTCTGGTCGGAGGGCTTGTTCCTCCGCCCGCAGCATTTTCAGCAGGCCGATCGTCACGTCGAACAGCTGGTGCGCAGCAGGACGGCGGTTTTGCATGGGTACGGGTGGGGTATCAGCGAGCTGCGGCTCAATCGAGAGCTGCTTGGTCTCGGAAAGATCGCCATCGAAGCGGCTCGCGGCGTCTTGGAGGACGGGATGCCCTTCAGTATTCCTGACGAAGCCAACCAGCCAACTCCCTACGACGTTCCGCCGGATTTTCGAGATTCGCTTATTCACTTGGCGGTACCGTTTTATCAACCCGGCGCTCTTGAAACCGACGCGCAAGCGGGAATTGACGTACCTATCCGCTTCGCAGTCTCCACTGAGGATGTTGTCGACACCAACGCTGGCGAGCGAGGCAGCGCCTCCATCGACGTAGCGAGGCTGGATTTTCGATTGCTGCCGGACGCGGCAGACCGGTCTGGCTACACTTGCATCCCAATCGCCCGTATCATAGAGGTCCGGGCCGACCGACAGATCATTCTGGACGAAACGCACGTGCCGCCAACCCCCGACTGCGCCAGCTCCCGGGTCCTCTCGAACTACATCACTGAGATCACCGGCCTGCTTCACCATCGTGGTGAAGCTCTGGCCACTCGGGTCTCTCAGTCGGGAACGAACCGGGTTGCAGAGCTCGCGGACTTCCTTCTGCTGCAGGCGATCAATCGGTACGAGCCGTACTTCTGCCACCTGTCCAAGGCCGCCGTTGTAAATCCGGAATCGCTGTATGTTGTCATGCTCCAGTTGGCGGGTGAACTAGCCACGTTCGCCCGCGTCGATAAACGTGCCCCGACCCTTGGTGTTTACAAGCACGACTCTCTCGCGGAGGCGTTTTTGCCAGTGATGCAGTCGATCCGGGCTTCGCTGGGTGCAGTGATTGAGCAGACTGCGGTCCCCGTACCGCTGCAGCGGCAAAAATACGGTGTCCATGTGGCTGAGGTGGCCGACCGCTCTCTCTTTACGACCTCGAGCTTCGTGCTGGCTGCTCGGGCTGATATTGAGGTCGAGCGCCTCCGGCGCGAGTTCCCGTCTCAGATTAAGATCGGCCCGGCGGAGAAAATCACGGAACTCGTCAATGTCGCACTGCCCGGCATTATCATCAATCCCCTACCGGTCGCGCCGCGTCAGATCCCGTTCCATGTTGGATTCAGCTATTTCGAGATCGATCAAAATAGCCGCTTCTGGAAGGAGATGCCCCAATCCGCCGGCTTGGCGCTGCACGTTGCTGGCGACTTCCCAAATCTCGAAATGGCTCTCTGGGCCATCCGAGCCGGACAGAACCCACATTTGAGTTAGCCCACCAATGCCCCTCACGCTACGTGTACACAGCAAAAGATGTAGTTTTCCGGAATATCTCGTGCCGGGCGACGCGGCTGGTGGACTGACTACCAGCCGAGCAGGCAACAGCCTGGTTCTGCCGGATGATCAACAGATGGTCTCGAAATCCCACTGCTCAATCGAGTGCATGGCACGGCGATACGTACTGATCGACCGAGGCCGCGACGACACATGTCAAAATGACGAGGCGGTGCCGCTTCCGTCAGAGGCGCCGGTCGCCCGGAAAACCAGCGATTTTATTCAGATCGGCGCCTATAGGACCGATGTCGTCGCGGTGTCGCCTTCGATATCCATTGCGGAGAGTGCCGCCGAACCGGAGGGACAACTTGCAGCGACAAGTGAGGAGTTGAGTCTTCTTGGCCCCCTCGAAACGGCCTCGTCGCTCCTGGCGGGCAATTGCACCCGGGGTGAAGAAGCGCTGCTGGACCTGAGGGACGGCGAGTTCCTACCATTGCCGTTCTTAGGCACTCGTTTAGACGCGCTGGCGGGCATGATGAGAAGTCCGTGGGATATCTACGCAGACAGTGTGCCAGATCGGGCCCCCATCTTGACGCAACCCAAGGTGGAGCAATCATCTCGCCAAGAATCATCGAGCGGCGGTCACGGCTTTCCTTGCCGCCTGCGGCTTATCATTGGCAGATGTCCGGAATGCCGGCATCGTAAGCGTGCTGGATCGTGCAGGGAAAATGCTTCTGTATTCCGCCGCGCTGCACAGCATACTCTCCGAGCGAGAGCTGGCGAACAATTATTCAGAAATAAGAGTTCCGACGAAAAAACCCTGAGTCTCGTTCCCGATGTCGGTGAGGCGTTGCTCGCAGTTCTGTGCAATGACTCCAGCGGGTTCCTCCGCGGAGACCTGGCCGTTGAGCAAGCCTTCACCGACCGTGGGACGCATGACGTGTCATTCGCGGCTGTGCAGAAGGCTCTGTCCAGCGTTCGTGCACGCTTGTCCCTAGCAGGGATCGAGAAGGCGATGGGGCGGCCCCGTTCCCTTTTGCACCGCAACCATAAGGCGCGAAACCGGAGCGCGTACGTGCGCGTCTTCAATGACGTCGTATCGAGCATCGAAACCGATTTGCTCCGGAGCTTCGGCGCCGACTTCGCGCGCCCAGTGCGAGAGCGTAGTCGACCCGCCCGCCGATCCCACGATGAGAGCGTCCGCTCCGAAGGGAAGTGGGCGGGTTGATGATGGTGATTGAGGAAACGATGCCAAAATCCCAGCCACTCGTCCTCCTTCACGCCGAGGAGCAGTTGGCTGTCCCTTCGCCGTCATCGCCAGTGGCGGACGAACTTACCTGGGAGATGCTTGCGCTCGACCGACTTAATCCACTGGTCGCGGCCGCGGCGGCGCTGCTGGGTCTCAGCGCTCAGCTCAAGAGCAGTGCTAGCCATATCGACGTTGAAGCACTGCGCCTTAGGGTGCTGCGGGAGATCGATGCTTTTGAGCGTCGGATCACGCCGCTCGGATTGCCCTCGCGAGCGATCAAGGTCTGCAAATACGCCCTCTGCGCGACCATCGATGACATCGTTCTGAACACAGCCTGGGGCAGCAACAGCGTCTGGACGACGCGCAGCTTGGTGGGATCGCTGTTCAGCGATACCTGGGGCGGCGAGCGCTTCTTCGATCTGCTGACGCAATTGAAAAATGAACCGGCCATCAATATAGAACTGCTGGAGCTGCTCTACTACTGCATGAGGTTGGGCTTCGAAGGCCGCTACCGCGTCACTGCGGGAGGAGCCGCAGAGCTCAGTGTGCTGTGCGAAGACGTCTACCGCCTGATCCGAGCAGCCCGTGGTGACTTCGAGCGCGAACTATCCCCGCACTGGCGGAGGAACTCAAATAATCCGAAGCCACGCCGCACAATCGTTCCAATCTGGGCCGTCGTAGCGTTTGGGGCAGGATTACTCCTCTCGATCTATACCGGACTCCTGCATGCATTAAATGCCCGCGCCGACGCTGTCTTCAACGATATCGCGACATTGCCGCCGAACGGCGTTGTCAGATCGGCGAGAATCGCATTGCCACCAAAGGTTGTTATGAGCAGCGACCGACTGCGTAACTTCCTCGAGCCCGAAATCCGCGAAGGGCTTGTCACTGTGTCCGAGGACCCACAGCAGATCGTCGTTATCATTCGCGCCTCCGGGATGTTCGATTCTGCTAGTCCGGAAGTGAAGAAAATGTTCCTGCCGCTTCTTTTACGAATTGGTCGTTCTCTGAACGGTGAGTCGGGATCGGTCCTCCTGACCGGGCACACCGACGCCATTCCGGTGCAATCACTCGCCTTCCCTTCAAACGATTCCCTTTCGCTCGCGCGTGCGAGCGCAGCTGCCGAGATTATCAAATCCATGATGGATGACCCAGGCCGCGTGCGAGAAGAGGGCAGAGGGAGCGGAGAACCGGTCGCTTCGAACCACACGCCCGAGGGCCGCGCGCGGAACCGTCGGATTCAAATCATCATCACAAAGACACAATGAAGACAAGCCATGCAGTCAATCAAGAAAGCGCTTAGGTGGCAATGGCTCCGTGTCGGCGGGGCGGCGATCGTATGTGCCTTAATCTTCACGCTCGGACCGCATATCTCGGTCGGAGGATTTGCGCCGCTTGACAGCCTTCGCAGCCAGATCGCGGCATCGATGCTGATTCCGGTCGGATACACCGTGATCTACTTGATCCAGTCCCAGCTTTACAAGGTTCAGGCCTATTTTGAAGACCTCGTCCAATCACGAGTGTCGGGAGCGCTGGACGCGGGTGGGGCCGAGCAGAAGAAGGGAGACCCAAGGCCTTCCGACCGAAGTGTGGGGCAAGCCAGCACGCTTGCTGAAAGAGAGCTGGAGGCGATTCGTCATCGTTTTCGCGAGACCCTTACCACACTCAAGGGGCGCCGCTACGCAGGAGGTATCAGCAGGCGGTGGCTCTATCAGCGGCCCTGGTATGTGATGATCGGTCCGCCCAACTCGGGGAAGACCACAGCAATAGTCAATTCCGGGCTCAGCTTTCCGATGGCGGCGAGGTCCGGTCTGAGAGCCGCCGGTGGGTTAGCGGGTACGGAAAACTGCGACTGGTGGATCACCGATGACGCGGTGTTCGTCGACACTGCTGGGCGCTACACGATACAGGAGGGTGATGCAGACCGGGACAAAGCGGTTTGGCGTGGCTTGCTTCATATGCTCAGACGCTCCCGGCCACGGCAGCCGCTGAACGGTGTCTTAGTCACGATCGCAATCAGCGAGCTGAATTCTACATCCGAGGAAGTGCTCGCCGATCGCGCGCGCTGTATCCGTGAGCGGCTCCTCGAAGTGTACAGGGAGCTTCGCCTGCAACTGCCGATTTATGTGCTTTTCACTAAGAGCGATCTGCTGGCGGGATTTGTTGAATTCTTCGACGATCTGGGTCGCGAGGGGCGGGAGGCGGTGTGGGGGTTCACCTATGCGCAAGAGGCGTCGGAGGACGAAGGCGATCCGATGGCGTTTGCCGCAGCATACGATGCGCTTGTTGGCCGCCTAAACGAAAGGCTGCTTGAACGAATGCAGCACGAAAGCAACCTCCAGCGTCGCGCGCTCATGTTCGGCTTCCCACAGCAGGTCGCTAGCCTCAAGCACCTGACGCAACAGTTCTTGAAGGAAGCCTTTGGCGGGAATTCGTTCCAGGAACCGCTTATGCTCCGCGGCGTCTACTTCTTAAGCGGCACGCAAATTGGCATGCCCTTCGATCGAGTTGCGAACGCCAGATCTCAGACCTTCGAGATCGCTCAGCCGCCCTGTACAGCGCTTCGTGGCCCGGGCCGTAATTATTTCATCAGCCGGCTGCTGCGCGAAGTCGTTTTCGCCGAAGCTGGGCTCGTCGATGCCAATCACCGCTTCGATCGGCGCCAGCGGCGGATCCGGTATGGCGCCTACACGATGATAGCGGCGGTCATTGTTACCGCCAGCGTCTTATGGACGTTCAGCTATATTCGGAATGTTCAGCTGATCGAGAGCGTTCGCCTAATGGCTGGCAGCTATGCTAGAGGGGCCGAAAAGCTGAAGCTCGACCGGGTTGAGAGTGGCGATCTTCGACCCATCCTGCCACTGCTTCAGCGGCTGCGTGATGCCAACGGCGACAGCGCGGGCGGCCGCCTATCAAGTTCGGGTCTCGACCAGAGTAAGAAAATCAAGGTTCAGACGCTCGCGGCGTACCGCCGCGCCGTGAACACCATCCTGCTGCCGCGGCTGATGTTCCGGTTGGAAACCTTATTGGTCGAGCGGCACGACGATGATCAGTTCGTCTACCAGGCGTTAAAGGTTTACCTGATGCTGGGTCAGCAGGGTCCGCTCCAGCGCGCGGTCGTCAAAAACTGGATGGCTGCCGACTGGCGAGTGATGTTTCCGGCCGAAGCCGATGCCGGCCTGCGCAGCGCGCTCGCTGATCACCTGGATGCACTCATGGAAGGGCCGCTGCCCCATAGTGAGCTTAATGGCGAACTGATCGAGAGGAGCCGCGCGAAGCTCCAGACCGTCTCGATGGCGCGCCGCGTCCTCGACATCATCGCGACCAGTCCCGAAGCCTCGCGGGCGCCAACCTGGCGTCTGGCCGACCATGCCGGGCCGCTGGCGCAGGGCGTCTTGGCTCGCAAATCGGGACAGCCGCTCAGCGAGGGGGTTCCTGGCATCTACACGAGGGCGGGGTTTTACGGAACCTTCCTGCGATTGCTGCCGCAAGTGGCTGACGCTGTCGCTGCAGAAGGCTGGGTTCTCGACTCACAGGTAGTCGCGCCGATTGCAGCCGGTGATGTGAGCCAGAAGCTGCGGCGTTCGGCGGCGGATCTCTACGCTCAGGAGTTCGCGTTGCACTGGGACCAGCTCATTGGCGATATGTCCATCCGCCCGTCTGGGGGTATCGATGACGCGCTGCGCACCTTGAACACGCTGTCCGCGCCGACGTCACCAATGCGCCTGTTCCTTTTCGCGGCGGCGCAGGAGCTAAAGCTCAAGCAACCACCGGCTCCCGAGGACGGCTTGACTAAAGGTGACAGTGTCCCCCAGGGCGAGGTGTTGCCAAGCGAGCTCGAGGCACTCTTCCGGTCTCAACCGGCCGCGGACACGCCTGAAGCTCACGTCCAGCTCTATATGGGCGATCATTTCCGGTGGCTGCACCAGCTGGTCGAAGTGCCGTCGAACAGCCAAGCGGGCGCGCAGGCGCCGATCGACAGTGCTCTCCGGGATCTCGGCGAACTGTATCGCTCCCTCAGCCAGGCGCAGGGGCTGGCGGGTTCGAACATCTTGGAACACAACGGGCAGGCGGGCGTCGCCATCCAACAGATCGAGGCGGGGGCGGCCGATCTGCCCGAACCCATCCGGCAATGGATCCTCGGCCTCAGCCGCCACAGCTCGGACCTAACCGTCAGCGGCATGAGGCGCGGGTTGGCGAGCGGTTGGGCGGGCGGCCCCGGCGATTTGTGCCGACGGGCTACCGAAGGACGGTATCCCTTCGCGAGCGGATCCCGCCGGGATATCCCTTTGAGCGATTTCGCCCGACTGTTCGGCCGCAAGGCGGAGATCGACACTTTCTTCGCCGAGAACCTTTCCCCATTCGTCGACAAATCCAAAGGTTCGTGGCAGTTTCGGCCAACGAGCGGTGTCGATTTCCCTATCGGCCGCAATACCTTGGCCCAGTTCCAACGGGCAGCCACGATCCGCGACACCATGTTCGATGATGCCGGCCAGGTGTCAGTTGGATTCCTGCTCACCGTCGCCGAGACCGATCCGTTGACAGACCAGGTGGTGGTAGACATCGACGGCCAGCGCCTCGAACATCGACGAGGAACGGCCGCCGCGGCCATGCATTTCCATTGGCCTACGGCCGGCGGCGTCGGCGGCGCTTCCGTCGCTTTCATCGGTTTTCAAGGCGCCACCCTCTCCAAGAGCGGCCATTGGGCGCTGTTTCGCCTCTTAAATGAGGCGGATAAGCAGCCATTGGGAGGAGGGGACCTTATTCAGGTACGACTGGTGTCCGGTCGCCATTGGGCGGTTTTTAACCTCCAGCCTGACAGCGTGATGAGCCCGTTGTCACGCAATCTGCTGTCAGAATTCCGATGTCCAGATTTCTTATGAACGCCGGGATAGCATCCGACTGGCGCTGGGAAAGCCCTATGGGGTCACGAGACGCCCACGCAGGTCTGCGGCGGGAGAGGTCGGCATGTCGGTTGCCGGCCGGATCGGAGGCGGTCACGGCTGCGACTGGCGGCGATCGTCGCTTGATCTCGGCGCGCCGCTTTCCCGCTCGACTCGACCGCTGGAGAGCGCGGTCACCTCCATCAGGCAGATCTTCGGGAAGTTGGGTGATCAGATCCTGTCCCACCCTATCAACCGACGTACACTGATCTAGAACAGGAAACTGGAGAGATATAATGGCCGGAATGAAGCACAATAGGACAAGAGCGAAGAAATTTCTGCAGTTGATCGACCAGACGAAGAACAGAGCGGATTTGGAGTTCTGCTTTGCGGTTGGCACGGTTGGCGATCTGCGGAAGCCTGCTGTCCTGGTGAGTAAGAAAAAGCTCAATGGATTGGCACAAACTTTGAAAAACATGCCTTTTGAAGATGATGAGGATAGTAGTAAGGAGAACTTTTCGCTTCTGCGGAGAGGCACGGGCAGGATGAACGAAAACGGCGTTATCCTCGTCAAGTTGGCTGATGGTGGAAAGGCCGGGTTCCCGCAGGTCCAAAAGGTGATGAAGAAGTATTTCGTGAACTTCCGCATGAGGTTGCCTGACATGCAGGAAGCAGGAATCTTAACTGAAGAAGACATTCAGCAGTTTGAGATGAACGCCGAGGAGAACTCCCAATTTCTTCCGCCCGACGACTCTGAAGAATTCAATCGGCCGATGACGGCGCTCGATAGCGCGGAAGGGAACTCTGCAGGGAGTGTTGAAGAAACTGAAGAGAGAAGCAAGCGTGAAGGCGGGGCTGAGCTCCTGGAGCAGCTTCTCCCGGAAGTGAAGGAGGGCATTGCCGCCGCGGCCGCGACCATTTCCAATCACGCAGTAAGTCTCAGCGCGCAAATTGGCGCGGGACAGACCGCAGAGTTGTCCCATCTGACCACGAAGATCGCGGATTGGCTGCAACGTGTGCTGGCTGCGACGCCTCCGGAAGAGCAGGAGGCAACGCTGCACAACTTCGCCGGCCGACTTCTGTTGATGCTGGCCTATCCTGAGAATCTGCGAAATCTTCAATATGTGGATGACATGCCCGATGGGGCGGGGCAGGGCGAGACAAACGGCGACCGCCGCGAAGAGGTCGTGGTGAATGGGATCGATCTGAACAGAGTTCCAACGGGCGCTCTCGATCAAGACGAGGTAGTAGAGTCCTTGTTCCGTCTGATCAAGGCAAAGGCTCAGGAGCGACAACTTTCTTATCCGCTAGAGAACGCGAATTCTGAGAGGATTGCGAAGATAGTGTCGTCGCAATGGCCGAAGGAACTAGGCGATGCAGCCCGTAGGCGCGCGGTTGTGGAGCGTCTGATCGCAGCGGTGGTCCCGCGGCCCGGTAACGATGATCAACTTCTGGTCCTTCTTGGCATCGCAGACCAGCCCGAACGGACCAAATCCATCGAGAACTCGGTCGAAAGTATCATAGCTATATGGCAGGCTCATCTCGACACTGCCTTGACGCTGCGGGATGAGGTAAAGAGCAAGATCAACCAGATGGTCGATGTGGAAGCCCGCGGCGGAACGTGGAGGTATGTCGACGACATCTTCCTGCAGTTCGGAGGAGAGCTTTCAGATCAGCTCTCCGCCATCACCGAACGCAACGGTGAGGCACTGTCGAGCGCGACCGAGCGTGTCCGAACCACAGTCCAGAAGAAGCTCGATTATCTCAACGGCAGCGACATTGTAGCCATGCTTGACAATCCTCCAATCGACATCGGTCCGGGCACTATAGGGCAGACGCTGCGGGAAGGGCTCGCGGCCATCACCGATGGACTGAAGCGCATCGAAACCTCGCGCGCCGCGCCCGCCGCGTAATAATCGCCTGTTCTCGATGCCGGCCGACCCACCGGAAGGCCGGGCGAGCAGGCCATCAACGGCCTCATCAGCGACGGAAGGAGTTCCGCCGCTCAGGTGGGTCAGCGAAGCGGTGAAGGAGCGGCGCACCAACAGAGGCTCTTCGGCTCTTCTTCATCGGCTGCCGCTTCAACGACCAGATGCTGCGCGCCTACGCCCGACAGATCATGACGCGATCCAACGCACCACGTTTTGCGGTGCTGGATGCGGCAGCGCCGACCAACAACCAACGCCGTTTCCTTGCAGCAAGCCCGATCACGCTTATCGACGTGCCGACTGGCGAAGCTGCGGCTAGGCTTATCGGCTGAAAACCAGAGTAGAGAAGGAGTGTTGCGGGTACGACGATACACGAGGATTTCGGAGGTCGGTCGTCGGCACCGACGTCGGAGGCGGATTTGCCGTAAACGTTGATCATCACGGCCGCTGTTTGAAAGTGCCGCTCGCCTTGCTATGAATCCACCCATCCCTTTTTTGCACGCATTCCATCCAAACAAACAATTTTACTGGTCAAAACAATTGCCCTTAGAAAAAACGCTGAAGAGCGCTGTGCAGAACGATTGTGTGGAGTTCTAAAAATGGGTCCTCAGGTTCGGTAGAGACTGTGCTGGAAAACGAGTTGGAGCACTCTGTCAGTTGCCTGGCCTCGATTGTTATCACGTTGGACGTGATCGGCCAAATCTTGGCCGTTGCTTCTGCCGTTTCAGTGCTAATGGGCTCTCACAAGAAGCACTGTTGCCTGGTCGACTAAATCTGTGAGTGCATCCCTCACAATGACTAGAAGCCAGAGCAGGCGCGCTCGCAGCCGCAAGGACATGATCTGCGTCTTTTGCAGGAACACCAAACCTCGTGATTTTCTTGCGGCTGTCGGGCCGAAATATGAAGGACTGAGTAATGTGGATAGGTTACGTGCAGTTCTGCTGCAAATGCTTCGGTCAGGGTTTCCGTGCGGCGTCGCAACTATAGCATCAAGAAGGTTGCGCAGCATCGATTGTCGGCAATGTCGCCGAGCCGGTCGCTATTAGTATCGGCTTCGCCTGTGAGCTCTATCTGACACGTCAAACACAAGCTTTGAACTTACGAAAGCCGGCGGTCGGGCCAGAGCGACCTACCTTTCGAAACGGACTGGAGAGCAACATGCTGTGTCTAGGGCTGAGTGGGCGTCTAAGCAGAGTCTACGAAAATTCGTTCGATCTACCGAACAGCTTTATGCACAATGGGGCTGCGGTTCGCGTTCGCGACGGCCGAATGATAGCGGCAGTCGAGGAGGAGCGCCTTAACCGGATCAAGCACTCCAACACGCTACCAATTCGTTCGATTCAATATTGCCTCGCATCTGCAGGTGTTCAGCTCAGCGACATCGACCGCATCGCGTATTATGCAACCGAGGCCTATTGCAACGCTGTGCTCGAGCGCGTGCGCCTCTCTCACCCAAGCACCCCAGTATCGGATGCGAGGCTGTTGCAACGGGCTCGGGGAGGTCGACACGGGCTCTATATTCCTGTGGGACACCCCGATGTTCCATGTGATCGCCATCGTCACACAGATCTGGCCGCCCATTGGACGCGTGATGGCACAATGCCATGGAGGTTGTCACCCGCGCTCCACCGCCGAGATGAACTCGAAAAACGTTGGACCCGGAATTGATTGTTGAGGAATGAACTTCATGAAACGCAATGTAGAAAAAGAGGTGACGGATCAACTCGCTTATAGGCGAAAGATGTTGCAAGATTGGAGAGGAGAGCGCCTCACTGGACACCAGATAAACCTAGCATCAATAGACCTCAACCTCCTGGTGGCGCTCGAGGCTCTGCTCGAATACCGGAACGTGACGCACGCGGGCCAGCACATCGGGCGGAGTCAACCGGCGATGAGCCGGGCACTGGGAAGGCTGCGCGGCTTGTTCAATGATGATCTCCTGGTGCGGTCTTCAACGGGTTTGATCCCAACGCCGCAAGGCGAACATTTGGCTCAAAGGCTGCCGTCGGCACTGCGTACGATCCGAGAGATGGTGACAAGCCGCAGCGTAATCTCAAAAGAATGGGGGAGGGGGGCAACGCTGGCGATCCCCGATCATCAAGCTTTGGCTGTACTACCGCGCCTCCTGCCGTGGTTACGCGAGCGTGCCCCTCATCTCGACACACTCGCCTGTTTGCCGTTTGATCGTGCCGTGCGGGGGCTTGAGCAAGGTGATATTGATTTGGCCGTTGGGCATATTGACGTGCAACTGCCTGGCTATTTTCGGCGCAGTCTCTATACAGACCGCTTCGCGTGTTTGTTGCGCCACGACCATCCCGCGCTGGCGCAGGAATGGACGATCGACAACTTCGCGACCTTGCGTCACGCTGCCATCAGTACGGACTCCCCCGACCATTTCGGCCCGATCTACGACCACTTGCCCAACTTGCGAGAGGATCGTAGTCCCATACTTTTTTCCAGCGTTCTCACGGCAGCGGTGGTGGCTTCGGGGACGGATTTGGTATTGCTCGTCCCGCGCCGCGTTGCGACCCAAGTTTCCGCGATGCTGCCGCTTAGGGTTGTTGATCCACCCCTCGAGCCGGCACCGTACAAGGTCATGCTCATCTGGCACGAGCGGTGCCATCACGACCCGCAGCATAAATGGCTGCGCAAGGAGGTCGCCGCAGCGTTGGAGACGGGAGCAGACTGACACAAGAAGCGGTGATCGGGATGCTCCCGAAGCATCAAAGAGAGCAAACGGGGATTTTGCGCGGGGAGATGACCAAGGGCTCAGCGCTGCTGCGCCCGAGAGTGCCAGGCATGTTGGACGAATATCGAGACTTGGATGCCTATGTGCTCGCGGGGTCTGCTTGTATCCGGGCTTCTGCTGAGCTGCGGCTCGGCCCTGCAGTGGCGCGGATATCTTCGCGCCGGCTCTCGGATCGACCATTTTGATGGTGATCGTCAAGTGATCAACATTTATGTCAGCAGGCTCGCCGACACGGTCTGGCACTGCCGGACCGTTGGTTGAAAGACACAGCTTGATATCGGGGACCTCTGTGGCTCCGCGTGCAAATGTCGCCTTTGTCTTCTTCCGGTCATAACAGGCATCGCTTGGTCCGGCGATAAAGAGCACGGAAAGCTGAGGGACTTCATTGGCGACCGCAACGACCTTTCGCAGCGCCTGGTCAGGCGTCGGCCGGCTTTCGTTGGCGCAGTATTTACGATTGCAGTAGTTGCACTGGATATTGCAAGCTGGTGCGGCTACGACGTGCATGCGCGCGAAATAGTAGTGCGCTTGTTCTAAATAGCAGGAAAGGTCCGTGATTTTCTCCCAGACAGCCGGCTCGACGTGGTGCGGCTTTGCGGACGAACCGCACAATGACGCGGCGCAAGCAGTGGACTTCGCTGTGGCCAGCAGTTGGTTCATAGTTGTCGTGCTGGTCAGGTTCTTGAGCGAAATCATTGGTGGGGGCATTAAAGGCTCCGTTGCTGCTTAACTTGGCGGTTCAAGAAGCAAGGGCCATGCCAATGAAAATTGCTTAGGTTTTCAATTGGTTAGCGTTTTTTGTCCGGTTCCTCCATTTGCGACCCGACATAGGGCTGTCAGGCATTCGACAATAGACCTACACCGGTAAAATGGTGGCTCGCCTCGAGTGCTTGAGTTGAGGAGGCAGGTCGGGCCGCTCGACCACACCAGGCTTAGAACTTTCTTTCACCCCGATTTGATGCCCGCGGATGGCATAACCAGCCGAACGTGGGGTGACGCCGAGAGGCGAGCCGCCTGGCCCCAGATTTCTCCCTCGCGTCGATCAGCCGCTCCCGCTCGGTCAGACGAGCCCGATTGGGAGCCAGGCAGGATCGTTCGGATCACAGGCTTTGGAGGAGACTTCGCCGAGACAGGCACCGGCAGCCCCGGCGGCCGCAAACGGGGATCCAGTCGACATTGGTCTCTTTCTGGCGAACTCGTCGATCGCATTGTCGCCGAATGGACCGTTACCTACCTTCCACACAAGCGCAGAGAGGCCCTGGCTGTTCTTGCAGACAAAATCCAACGCACCAATGGTCCTTGATTGCGCGGGAGTTGCTGTCCTACGCACGCTGTTTGAGTTCACAGACGTTCCCTGGGAAGTGGCATTGCGAGACCAAGTCAAGCGCCGACGGCGCGAATGTCCGTTCGCAGATGCATAGAACGCCATTTTCAACTCAAGACCAGACTTGCGACGGGCCATGGACCACGAAAATGGGTCGAATTGCATGATCGCGAACGATCCGCGACTGTCCTATCGGTATTGCCGCGGGATAGACGGGCGGACGAGGCGGGGCTGCGCAGCTCCTTCTGGCCTGATGCGCAGGACGTTCACGGAGCGTATCCGGGCTCCGCCGAGGGATTCATTGAGTTCACGCTTGGTGTCTTCAAGACCGAACCGCGTAACATCCACCAGATCACCAACGTTCTGATTGAGTTTATCAGCCCGACTGAAGCAGCTGTCGAGAGCTACTTCACTGCGCTCCAACGAGGGCCGGACTGCGGCCGGATCATACTTGCCAGGTTTCTCCTATGTGGTCGATATTGCGACCATTTTCAGAAAAGGGAAGGGGAGTGGAGAATTGCCGACCGCACAGTGGTCTATGATTGGCTCGAGGAGCAGACACAGCAGGCGGCGTCGCCAGAGATTGAGCGGTTCGGTTTCAGGCAGCCGATCGGAACATCGCATTCTAACGACCCGGTCTATACGCTCGGAAGCGGCAAAGAGCATGAAAGCCGAGGCGGAATAGCGGCGCGTTCAGCTGGTGCCGAACTCTTCTTTTCCGGGACGTGGTGCTAACTTGCTGTCATCTGGCTCCTTTAGCGTTAGATCGCATACGCCGGAGCAGGAGAAGCTAATCCATGAAGCAAGCAGACACCCGCCGTCATTACACGCGCTGCAGGCGGGATTGGCCGCGCTCTGGTCGATGCCTTTGCGACAAACGGCGACATTGTCGTTGCCGTGGATCTTCCTGGAAGCGGAACGGTGCGGTGCGGCGTTGCCGCGCGGCCCTGTGATCTTCAATGTGGCCTCGCTGGGCGGGTTGCTGGGCGATCCCAGACGCAACGGCTACGCTGCCTGGAAGGGGCCTGATCTTGATCACGAAAAGTTTGGCATGCGAGTTGGCGTCGCGTCGAGTGGGCCTGACGGCCATAAGAGCTCGGCTATGTGCGCACGCCGATGGTCGAGAACTGGAACGCGCCGACGAGACGGATCTCGCCGCTATTCGCCGACGCGTGCCGATGGGGCCCATGGGCGCGTCCCGATGATGTCGACCGGACCGTGCGGTTTCCGGTCAGCTCGCACGTTGATCATTCATCGACATCGTGTCGGACGGTCGCCTTGGGCTTGGCGACGGGTCCGGATACGAGCGATTCGAGTTCAAGCGCTTCGGTGTCGTTATTCATGAGGCGCCTGGGGAGTACCTGGGTGATCTTTTACGGGCTCAACCAGAAGGTTTTCGAACCCGACGGCCATTATCAGAAGATACCCCAAACGGCGATATCGTTGCGGACCACCCAGAAGCCAGCCCCGCCAATCTGCATCGCGGCAGGATCGGAGTGCAGCATGAGGCGGGCCGTCGCAGAGAGTCGCAGCAATTATTGCAGTCTCTAATCTTCGCCTGCGTCCTCCCGTAATACAAGGGCGTATCAACTCAGAGCTTGTGAAGCTTTTGAGATGGTGCGGTTTTGGCCGGTCTTGGCTGGCCGATGCAGTCGAGCGTCAGACGATTGCGCGCTGCGTTCGGATGGTCGCGTATGGGCGCTGGGTGATGGCCTTGGCTTAGCCGTTGGCGAGCCGATGGCCTTGCAAGATATTGTTGGTGAGTGCGTAGCAGAGCACGACGGCCTGGACCTTTTCGATGCCGCGCACCGTCAATTGTCGCAGATTCCAGTTGCGCCAGCGGGCATGGATGCATTCGCAGATCGAGCGGGGTTTGTACTGAGCCTTGCCGGTCTCGCTTGCCATGCGGGCTCGCCAGGCCGACACACCCGGACCGTCGCCGCGCCGCGGCAAGAAGGGATCGGTTCCGTGCTTGGACTGAGTGGGCGGACAAAAGACCTCAACCCCTTCGCCGTGCGCCCACTCGATATCTTCAGCGCTGCCAAAGCCGCCATCGGCGAGATAGCGCCGCGGCAGATGGCCGCTTAGCGCGCGCAACCGCTCCAGCATCGGCCGCATGAGGCCGTGATCGGAGCCGGCATTGGTCACCTCGAGCCCGACCACGAACTGCTCACCGGCCGTGCTCGCAACCTGCACATTATAACCCGGGCGGAAGCCGCCGTCGGCCATCTTCATCACCCGCGCCTGTGCATCCGTGCTGGAGGCGCGCGGCTCCTTCGGCTTTTTGCGATTGCCGCGCTTTTCTTCGCGCGCCTGGCGATGGCGCTCGATCTCGTCAAGAGCGACCTGGGCTGCTCTGAGCCGCTCGCCGCGCTCGCGCGCCGCCCGCTCCCTGGCCGCCTCGATGCGCCGAGTGCTGGCATCCGAACGCGCATCGACCTCGTGCTTGAGCTGATCCACAACCGCCTCGGCAATGGAAAGATGCCGATCAAGCGTCGCCTTGCGGCCGAACGAGGCGGCCCCCGCGCTTGCCCGGACCCGCACGCCATCCTGCGCCAGACAATCGAGAGTGACGAGGCCGGCATCGGCAAGCGCCGCCAGATGCTCGGCAAGCAGCCGGTCGAGCAGATCGGCGCAACCAACCCGAAAGTCCGAAAGCGTGTGGTAGTTCATCGAGACACCGCCGCACAGCCAGCGATAGACGTCGTGGCTCCCGCACTGCCGTTCCAGCGCCCGCGCGCTGCCGACGCCGTCGCTGCTGGCATAGAGCCACAGCGCCAGCAAAAGCCGTGGCGAAATCGGTGGATGGCCTGGCCGGTGCTCACGCGCTTTGATCCGATCTTCGAGCGTGCTCAGATCCAGCCCCTCGACATAGCTCCAAATGACCCGCACCGCGTGATCCTGGCCGATCAAGCTGTCGATATCGACGGCACGCAACTCGACCTGATCGCGCACCGGCTCACGCATGCGCGCCGCCCCGCGCCCCACCTGAGCACTTCGCCGCGCTCCATGCACCGGCAATCCTTCGAACAGGTCGTCGCCCACCATCATCCTCCAAGCAAATCAACGACCCAACAGAATCACAATCCAATCGCCTCCGCCACCAAACATTCACAGGCTCTCAGCCGGCGGCGCAAAAAGTCCTCACGATGAGGCAAGCTTTTAGCCGCGGTTCAAATTGAGGTGTTCGAAGTACCAAGACGGGTCATCATCGGATGAATCTGTCTCGACACTGGCGTCACTCGAATGCTCCTCGACACCTGCTTCATCGTCGCTAAGATACTCCACGGTTTTAGAGAGATAACTCCAAGGTTTGTCGGCGCGCTGCCATCCACCCTTGCTATTCTTTGTCCACTTGTCGGGATGTTGCGTAGGGTCGAGCACCCAGCGATTTTCACCCACATCAACGAAACCCATCTGCTCTAGACGGGTTCCCATCTCCGGCGTAGCGGGACGTGACATGATCAACGGCTGTTCGCCGTCGAGTTGAAGTTGATGTTCGAGCAGAATATCGCCTGCGTTCTCGACAAGCGGATGAGTAACGCGAAGGTCTACAATCGACGTGATTCTTTTTCGACCGGGAAATAGTTCCCGCCACGGCTCGTTTTCGATGCTAAATCCATCCTCTGTTCTTAAAAGCCCAACGCTTCGTTCTCCCAGATCATAGCTGAAATATCGCGCGCTGGGCGTATCATTGTCGGTGCCGCCGTAGAGTCGAGCGATGGTAGCCGTACGCAGGGCTTTAGAGGACACGAAGGGCGAGTACTCTTGTGGATTGACGGAAATGTGCTTGATTTCATCACCGTAAAATTCCCTTACTTTTCTGGCAAATGTCGATCTGTCGAGCACCTTAATTGGAGGTTCGGAAGAGAGCGAGTATGGTCGCGTTGGCGACGAAGGCGAAAGAGCATGGGGATCTGGCGTTGATCGGGACGGCATGCCCGTAAGCGTTTGTGCCCCGGTCATATTCTCGATCCACCCCGCCATGGCCCGGGTGCGATCATCTTCCTCGGAAATGTTGTAGCACAGCGATCGTTCTGAGTTATCCATGGCGGTCTCTCCTGAGAGTGAAAGGTGTGATGAAGCGCATTCTTTTCAGTCGCTTCACATGGGAACGGTGCGCTCACATGTCCGGCCTATAAAGCGGATACGTGACTGCTAGACTCGATGAAGCGGGCGGTGCGCGTTGCATGCGCCGCTCCTGATCCCTTTACCTCAGCCCAAGCCTCGAGGATCCGCGAAAGCGTGGCTCCCTTCGCCAGACCATCGTCGAATCGGCTGACAGTCCGTCGGAGGTGTCTGCGCCGCGGCAGGGCTAAGATTAGCTTGAATGTTAGAGGCGTCTCGGAAAATTTTACCGCCCCGCGGGCCTGTTCTGTTTTCACCGTTGTTGGTCTCCAATTGCAGATTACGCATATGCTAGTGCAACCGGACTGGTCGCCATCATGCAAAATCGATATTCTAAAATGCTTTGGAAAAGCGGAGCCACGTAGACCCCTTAGGTGGTGAAGGTTCTGAGGAGTAGGTGGGCATCAGTGTTTTTTCGATCGTGTCCATGGGAGTGGGGTAGCTGACGGCTGATTGCCGTGCTTTCCGAGGTCGGGTCGGAGGGGATATCAGCGTGCCACAGCGGGCAGGCTGATTTGGGGCTCATCTCATTTGGCCATGGTCTCAAGTGTCAGATACCTGGCACGCTGGACGGCCCATTCATCATTCTGTTCGAGCAGCAGTGCGCCGACGAGACGGACGATGGCTTCGTCGTTCGGAAAGATGCCGACGACCTCGGTGCGTCGCTTGATTTCGCCGTTGAGACGCTCAATTGGATTCGTCGAGTGCAGCTTTGCCCGGTGCTCTTTCGGGAAGGTCATGTAGGCGAGCACGTCCTCTTCAGCGTCGTCCATGATGGTGGCAAGCTTCGGCACTTTCGGCCTGATTTGATCGGCGACACTGCGCCATTGTGCGCTTGCTGCCTCCGGGGTCTCCTGGGCAAAGGCCGTCGCGATGAAGGCGGATACGACCCGCCTGCCGCTCTTTCCAGCATGCGCGAGCACGTTCCTCATGAAGTGAACCCGGCACCTTTGCCAAGTGGCATTGAGAACCTTGGTGACGGCGGCCTTGAGACCTTCGTGCGCATCGGAGACAACAAGGTTCACACCACGTAATCCTCGACGTGTCAGCCTGCGCAGGAATTCCGTCCAGATCGGTTCGGCCTCCGAGGTGCCAACTTCCATACCCAGGACCTCGCGCCGACCGTCGCTGTTGACGCCCACCGCGATAATGACGGCGACTGAGACGATGCGGCCGCCACGCCGGACCTTGAGATAGGTCGCGTCCACCCAGACGTACGGCCACTCACCTTCAATCGGCCTGTCGAGGAACGCCTTCACTTTGACGTCGATCTCTTCACATAGGCGGCTCACCTAGCTTTTGGAGATGCCGCTCATACCCATGGCCTTGACCAAGTCGTCGACAGAACGAGTCGAGATTCCCTGGATATACGCTTCCTGGATAACGGCCGTCAGAGCTTTCTCTGCCATCCGACGCGGTTCAAGGAAGCTCGGAAAGTAGCTGCCTTTGCGCAGCTTCGGAATGCGAAGCTCGACGGTGCCAGCCCGCGTCTCCCAATCGCGGTCACGGTAGCCATTGCGTTGAGTGAGCCGCATCGAGTTCTTCACACCGAAGTCTGCACCCGTAGCCGAGCCTACTTCCAGCTCCATCAGCCGCTCGGCAGCAAAACCGATCATCTCACGCAACAAATATGCATCGGCACTCTTCTCAACAAGGGAGCGCACGTTCATCATGTCATTGGTCATCGGTGGTCTTTCCGTCAGGTTGGTCTTGAACAACCCGACCCTAGCGGAAAACACTGATGGCCGCCCGCAAAGCCGATCACCCGCTACAGCGCAACGAGAAGCGCGCGGGCACTCGGCTTTACTCCCTACCGTCACCTACGCCACGTACTGGGACACGATCTGGTCGAGTGCAGACGATTGTCGGCAAGCCGTCGCATAT
>NZ_FMAJ01000027.1:23255-43285 GCF_900094625.1 Rhizobium aethiopicum
CTTGAGCGGATCGCCAACGGCTGGCCGAGCAGCGATCTCGATGCACTCATGCCGTGGAATTACGCGCGCTGAACGGTCTCAGCTTGCCGCTTACGACCTTCGTGCGCATCGGAGACAACAAGGTTCACACCACGTAATCCTCGACGTGTCAGCCTGCGCAAGAATTCCGTCCAGATCGGTTCGGCCTCCGAGGTGCCAACTTCCATACCCAGGACCTCGCGCCGACCGTCGTTATTGACGCCGACCGCGATAATGACGGCGACTGAGACATGCGGCCGCCACGCCGGACCTTGAGATAGGTCGCGTCCACCCAGACGTACGGCCACTCACCTTCAATCGGCCTGTCGAGGAACGCCTTCACTTTGACGTCGATCTCTTCACATAGACGGCTCACCTAGCTTTTGGAGATGCCGCTCATACCCATGGCCTTGACCAGGTCGTCGACAGAACGAGTCGAGATTCCCTGGATATACGCTTCCTGGATAACGGCCGTCAGAGCTTTCTCTGCCATCCGACGCGGTTCAAGGAAGCTCGGAAAGTAGCTGCCTTTGCGCAGCTTCGGAATGCGAAGCTCGACGGTGCCAGCCCGCGTCTCCCAATCGCGGTCACGGTAGCCATTGCGTTGAGTGAGCCGCATCGAGTTCTTCACACCGAAGTCTGCACCCGTAGCCGAGCCTACTTCCAGCTCCATCAGCCGCTCGGCAGCAAGACCGATCATCTCACGCAACAAATCTGCATCGGCACTCTTCTCAACAAGGGAGCGCACGTTCATCATGTCATTGGTCATCGGTGATCTTTCCGTCAGGTTGGTCTTGAACAACCCGACCCTAGCGGAAAACACTGATGGCCGCCCGCAAAGCCGATCACCCGCTACAGCGCAACGAGAAGCGCGCGGGCGCTCGGCTTTGCTACCTCCCGTCAGCTACACCAGGTGCTGGGACACGATCGGTAAATGGCCAACGCGTTTGCTTTGTGATCAGCCGTTATCTTCGACGAACCGAATAGCGTCTTGCAAGAAGCTCCGGAAATAGTCAGGATTTTCGCACATCGGAAAGTGCCCAAGCCCCTCCATAACGACATGACGGCTGCCAGGAATGAGGGCCGCTAGCGCTGCTCCGTCTGCAGGCGTCGCAGAGTAGTCATAGGTCCCGGAGAGAAGAACGGTCGGTGTTCGCTTGGCATCAATCTTCGGACCGACGACGGCACCGTCGAACTCGTCGCTGTAGAACGAAAGATCGCCGGGATAAACTCCAGGAGCACCCTGCGAGTAGATCCAACTGGCGCGGCGTCGCTCTTCTTGCGGGCTGAGCGGGCTCATGATTCCGCGGACATAGGCTGAGTTATGAAGCGACCCATGAACGTTGACGTTGTGTTGAAAGGGGTTGCGACGGCCCTTTGACTTCAACGGCGGCTCGACCGCAATTACACCCATTAGACGTTCCGGTCGCTCCGCCGCCAGCACCATGCACATCGCCGCGCCCATAGATCCTCCAACGACGATAGCTCTGTCTCCGACGAGCTGGTCGAGTATCGCCGTGCACCAGGTCAGGTAGAGATCCGTTGTGAGTTGATAGGGCGAGCCGTCCCAAGTTAAAGGAGGCATCGAACGTCCGTGAAAGGGCAGATCAACTGAGATCAATCGGTTCGTACGCGCAAACCCAGTGTCGGAGAGTTGCGGTAGAAACTGACGGCCGTCTGCGCCAGCCGTATGGAGGAAAAGGATAGGAGTTCCTGCACCGGCTTCCTCGTAAAAGATATCGTGTTCTACGCCGCCGACCTCTACCCGCTTATAGCGTCCGGTGACCTGTTCAATATTTCGATCGACCTTCGGCGCAACTAGGGGCGGAGACGCTACGACGATCTCGAACAGTCGCTCCAGAGCGGGACGCGCTTGAGCGATTGCTACGGGCGAACCAGATAACGTGAACTCAGGGTTAGCGAGTTGAAAGGCGGTGAACGAATGGTAGGTTGCCGGCGGCGGCACCTGCATAACCTTTTCCCAAGCTCCGTCTGGGGCACTCAGTATGACGTCAGCATTTTCGTCCGCGCCGTCCAGTGCGACTATCCCGCCTCCCACAGCAAGTGATGACTTTTCTGGTCCAACTTGCAACGAGATCCGTGTTGTAAGACCTGGGGTCAGTCGCGGTAGCTCCGGATCTTCGATCGCCAGGGTTACGCGTTTAATCAGCTCGGCATGGGCGCCCATACGTCCTCCCTAACAAAATGATGTTGTTGGGAAGCCGCACTTCCTGTGCCTCACCTCCCATAAGAGAGGTAAGCAGATTTTCAGACAATCTGTCAACCTTAGCCGTCGCCTGAACTTCGTTTTGTGGAACTACTCGGAGGTTTCGACGGGGTTCTTGCTCAAGTAGTCCAACGCCACCTTAGCCGCGATTTCGATATGGCGCTTGCAAAGCGCGGCTGCCCTGTCGCCATCACGCAACGCAATAGCGGCCGCAATCTCTCTTATCTCGAAAACGCTGTTCTGCAGCCGCCCTGGCTGGGTCATCGATGTCATCCGCAACAATGTGACCCGGTTGTGCAACGACGTCAGCATTTGCTTCACAAACACGTTCTTGCTGCCGGTCATCAAACAATCGTAAAAAGCGGTCTTGGCTTCGATGATCCGCGTTCCGGAACCGCTCTTGGCTGCGGCTTCGAACGCTTCCACGGTCTCGAGGAGAGCAACGATCTCTTCATTCGAACCGTTCTCGGCGAACTCCTGGCCGGCAAAGCTTTCAAGCAGCGCGCGTACACTATAAAGCTGCCTAGCCTCCTCGTAGCT
This sequence comes from Rhizobium aethiopicum, assembly GCF_900094625.1. Lineage (GTDB taxonomy): Bacteria > Pseudomonadota > Alphaproteobacteria > Rhizobiales > Rhizobiaceae > Rhizobium > Rhizobium aethiopicum. Next base: position 26,041 of record NZ_FMAJ01000027.1, read on the forward strand.
GATAGTGCTGACAACCGGCCCCCGATGCGGATAGCTAGTAATAAGCCCTTCAGCTTCTAACTGGCGTAGCGCCTCGCGAACTGAAGTTCGGCCAACCCCGATGAGTTCGCACAACTCGCGCTCCACCAGCCGCTGCCCGGGCTTGAAACGGCCACTTGAAATAGCCTGCCGGAGCTTATCCTCAACAAGGATTCGAAGAGAGGCGTTTTGACGTGTAATCTGGAGGTCGATCGTTCCCATTCACAACAAACCTTCGATGAAATTTCTAGTGACGCACAGAATCAATATACTGCCGGAGCGTTTCGTAGGACAACCCGATTGTCTGCAAACAGCAAAAAATTTCAATCGGTTTATTGTGGGTCACAGGAGAACTCTAGCGAACTGGAGGTCTGGCGCAAGGGGAGAAAATTTCCGTAGCACCTCAGGGTCATGACCCGGAATGATGAGTCCGTTTGCTCCGGCAAGGACGCGGAGCTTGTTGTAACCCTCGATTACCTCTAGGTAATCTGCAAACAGGGGAAACGCGCCGTCATTTTCAAGATAGTGCTGGAAATGAAGCGCGTCGGAAGCGATAACCAGCAAAGCGCCGCCTGTTGCCACCGTAACAACTTGCAAACCTTTCGAGTGACCGCCAACCAGATGCACCCTGCATCCAGGAACAATTTCCCCATCCCCATCATGGAACCGTACCCGTGACTGAAAAACGAGCCGGACCGCGTCGACGACACCTTCTGTAGCAAAAGGCCGACGCATTCGCTCATGGCACATACACCGCCCCGTTCCATACGCCATCTCCCGATCCTGAATGTGAAAAGTGGCGTTAGGAAAGGCCGGGAGGTTTCCGGCGTGATCGTAGTGCAGGTGTGTCACAACGACATCAGTAATTTCGCTGGATTTGATGCCAAGGCTGCTCAGTGCTGCCACCGGATGGATCAAGAGGGTCCGCCCTCTGGCCGCGCCCTCTCCGGCTTCGAAACCAGTGTCGACAAGAATTAATCGGCCCTCGAGACGGATCAGCCACACGAAGTAGTCGATTTGTGATGGACGATCATGAATGTCATCCGTCTCTAGTATCAGGTCACTTACTGGTCTTTGCGCGGTGCCGTAATGGATGGCGAGCACTGTCCACTCGTTCAAGAGAATTCTCCCCGCCATCAGTCCATCAAGACTAGGTGTCGATTGATCTCGGCCCTGTCAAGACGGTCGAAAACCTCATTGATCTCATCAAGGGGGCCAGTGCTCGACAGCAATTTGTCCACTGGCAGCTTACCTTTGAGGTAAAGGTCGATATAGCGGGGTATGTCGCGCGATGGCACGCAGGAACCCATATAGCTGCCCTTGATCGTTCTCTCCTCTCCGACCAACGGCAAGGGCGAAACCTCGAAACGGGAATTTGCGCTGGCCAGTCCGGCCGTAGCGGTCATCCCTCCGCGCCGGGTAATCTCATATGCAAGCTCGAATGCCTTTTTGGATCCAGCCATCTCTATCGCGTAGTCTACCCCGCCGCTTGTCGCGCCTTTTACTTGGGCAACAATATTCGGCGAGGTGGCCAAAAAAGTCTTCGTCGCTCCCAGCTCCTTGGCAAGATCCAGCTTCGCTTGGATTAGGTCGATCGCCACGATATCGCTTGCACCGCTCGCAACAGCGCCAAGTATCGCCGAAAGGCCTACGCCGCCGAGCCCGATTACCGCCACACTACGGCCTGGGCGGACCCCACACGTGTTCATCACAGCTCCAACGCCGGTCATAACGGCACATCCGAAGAGAGCAGCTGTCGCCAAATCGATATCTTTGGTCACTTTGACTACCGAGCTCGCCGACACGACAGCATATTCGGAAAACGCAGAAACGCCGCTATGGTGGTTAATTTCGTATCCTCTCAAACGGATGTGCTTGCCGCCGGATAGAAGCGTTCCTGCAGCATTGGCCTGGTAGCCCGGTTCGCAGAGGCTGGCGCGGCCTTCAGCGCAATATGAGCAATGGCCACAAACCGGCAGAAATGACATGACTACATGGTCACCAACCTCAACCTTCTCGACACTCGGTCCGATTGCTGCGACGACGCCAGATGCCTCATGGCCTAGAGCGACTGGAAGCGGACGCGGTCTGTCCCCATTGATTGCGGACAGGTCAGAGTGGCAGACACCGGCAGCCTTGATCTTGACCAACACCTCCATGGGGCCAGGCGGCGTCAGTTCCACAAGCTCAATCTTAAGAGGTTTCGAATTTGAATAGGGCTTCGGCAGACCCGACTCCCTGAGGATTACCGAACGCATCTGCATCTTTGAAATTCCTTATCGATGTGCAAGCAACTGCATTGGAGAGGGGATATAGCGGAATCCGTCTCCGTTTCGCACCACATGCCCGGCACCTGGCCATGCGAAGTGATAGGACATTACCGCAATGCGATCTGTCGCCAGCATATCAAGCACGCGCGTGCGGGATCTAGCTGACAGCTTCGGGTCCGTGTCGTATCGGAATTCCATCATCGGCCTCTCCATCAACAGGATATGATGGTGCGTAAGGTCGCCGAGAACACAGAGGCGATCGTTTCCCGACTGCAGCATAAAACAATGATGACCGAGCGTGTGGCCGGGGGCCGAAATCGCGTGAACGCCCGGCAAGAACTCCTCGCCGTCTTTGAAAAAGAAGGTCCGATCCTTGTGGGGAAGCAGGTTTCGCCGAGCGTTATCGATTTGAAATTGAAATGAAGAATCGATCGACGACCCGTCCGTCCAGTCCGTGAAGTCTCGCTCACTGATGAAGATGTCGGCGTTCGGGAAATTTAACCTTCCATTGGCATCGCACAGACCGCCGATATGATCGATATGGGCGTGCGACAGAACCACCGCATCGATCTCCGTCGGATCTCGACCTGCCTCTCTCAGGCTGGCTAGGAGCCGACCTGTGGTGGGCCCGAAAGCTTTGGAAGACCCCATCCCGGTATCAAATAGAATTGTTCTTCCATTTATCTCAACAAGCGGCACATTTTGCTCGAGTACAACTTTGTTCGTTGGCAGGAAATTGTCCTCTAGCATCAGGCTGACCGTGCGTGGCTCTACCCCCAAGAAGTTCAGGCGAGGATCTCCTAGCTCTAACGGCCCGTCGGACAGTACCGTGATTTTTCCATCGCCAAATTCGAACGGATAAAAATACGGAAGCTTGGCCAGGTGATGCATACTAAGAGACACTGATTTTCCTCCCATCAGGTGCTTGGCTACATTTTTGGCAGATTGTATGATAATCTGTCAAATATTTTTGAAGAAAGCCATTCGAGAGCGACTGCCTTGCTTTAGGAGCCGGTGTACCGCGTTTTCCCCGGCCTACCGAATGCCGCGCAGTAGGAGCAGAGCATTCGAGAATGCGGCTCGCGGGGCCGCACAACGCATGGTCGTTGACCCAGCGTTGCCCCCTGTTCCGCGAAAAACCGCAGACATTCAGAGATTGACGAGGCTCAAGTTGAGTTGTCTCACAGCGCGCACCGCATCACCGTCCATCAGACAGGTGACTTTTTCCCATATTCGCGCTCATCATCGCGAAGCGGCGTAACGATCTGAAACGAAGCCGGTGGCGGACGCGCGCACCCAAAGAGCGATCAATTCCATCTTCGGCAGGGCCTTGCTGTAAAAGAAGCCTTGCGCCGAACCGCATCCGTTCGCTGCGAGAAATGCTGCCTGCTCGGCGGTCTCAACACCTTCCGCTACCACGTCCTGTCCAAGACATTGTGCAATGGACAGAATCGCTTTGACCAATTCTTCGTTCCTTTTGTCCGAGCTATTTATGAATGACCGATCGATCTTCAGCGTGTCGATCGGGAAGCGGGCTAGATAGTTGAGCGCCGAGTAACCGGTGCCAAAATCATCGATAGCAATCGAAAATCCCATTTGACGCAGCTTAAGAAGCGTCTGCAGGGTCTCGCCCTTCCGATCGAGAAGCAGACTCTCCGTGATTTCGATTTCGATCCATTCCGCGCGGCAACCGGTTTCACCGAGGATTGCAGCGATCTCGTTTACCAACCGTGAGCATTGGAATTGCTTACCCGAAAGGTTGACTGCAATCTTGTGCAGGTGGTGGCAATCGGCGTTCAGCTCCTTCGCCGTCTTGCACGCTTCACGCAGCACCCATCGCCCGAGTTCAACGATCAGCCCGGTATCCTCAGCGACCGGAATGAATCGAACCGGCGGAATCATGCCCATCTCGGGATGAGGCCATCTCAACAACGCTTCCGATCCTATCATAACGCCGCTGTCCAGAAGCACCTTGGGCTGGTAGTGCAGCTCCAATTCTTCGCGCTCGATAGCGCGGCGCAATTCAGATTCCAACTGCATGCGCTCCTCCACGCCCACAGTCAAATCCTTCGAATAAAAGCGAAAACTGTTTCTCCCCGAGCGTTTGGCAAGATACATCGCAGAGTCGGCGTATTTCACCAGATCGTTGACATCTGTGCTGTCGTCGGGCGAGATCGCGATGCCTACACTGCATGACACGTAGACTTCCTTGCCATCCAATAGGAAAGATTCCTTGAATCTCTCGAGGATCGAGCACGCAACCCAATCGAGATCGTCGGTTGTCTGGATTTCCGGCAACAGAATCGCGAACTCGTCGCCGCCGAGACGCGCAACCGTGTCGAGATCGCGGACAGATTTCTTAAGCCGGGTAGCGACCTGGCAGAGTAGTTGATCACCCACAGGGTGACCCATCGTATCGTTCACGACTTTGAAATGGTCGATGTCAATCAGCATTACCCCTGTCCGCCGACGTTGAGACGACGCGTCACTGACGACCTTTTGCAATCGCTCGTTAAACAGCAAGCGGTTCGGCAAAGAAGTCACCGGATCGTAAAAGGCCATTTGCCTGATTTTTTCCCGCGAGGCGTTCAGTTCCGTGACATCGCGAGAGACCCCGAGGACTCCTGTAACCTCTCCCCCGGCGCCGAGGACCGCAAGTTTACGTGTTTCGAGAAGAATGGACTGACCGTTCTCCGGGGAAACCACCCAATTCTCGTCGATAAGTATGCCACCGGCTTCGATCGTGGCCTCATCAGATTTTCCGGAAATGTGAGCTCTCTCAGCCCCGAACAATTCAAGGTCCGTTTTTCCAACGACCTCCGCCTCTGATTTCCCGGTCAGCCGCTCAAATGCATGATTGCACAAAAGGTGTACGCCATCGACATTCTTTACCCAAACCATGTCAGGAATGGTTTGCAGCACACTTAGCAATTGCGTCCGCACGGAGTTGATGGCGTCTTCCGCCTGCCTTCGTTCCGTGACATCACGCGAAAATGCCAGGAGCGTGGTGGCGGCGTCAGGATCGGCGCTTGGTCGTCTAGCCACCGACAACTCGAACCATCGGGTCTCGCCGTTTGGCAAGGATACGCTAATGCATCGACCGTAGGCAACTCCTTCACTGCTTGCAGTTCGAAGCGCCTCCATTGCAATAGCCGCTTGATCAGGCGCAAGAACTTGGTCGACCGTCCTACCCAGTAGCATTTCCCGCTGCTGGGCTAGTAGTTCGGGATTTCTGGTCCAGACCTGAAGATATCGCCCATCCTCGTCGACCTCAAACAGAACGTCTGGAATAGCGGTGACGATCCCTTGGGCTAGTTCGAGAGCGTTTTTGAGTTCCTGCTCCGCCAACTTGTGTTCGGTTATGTCGATGATAACGCCAATCAGACCCGCGGGCTCGTCGTCGTGACCTCTGAAAACTGCCTTGTTGCAGACAACATCCAGGATGGCGCCGTTTGCGAGAGCGATCTTACGCTCGGAGACTTGGGCTCCACCCCTTTCAAGAAGGCCTTTCTCTTCAATAGAATAAATTTCCGCCAGTTGCGTTGAACTGAGATCAAAATCTGTATTCCCGATGATCTCGTCGCGCGAGCGACCGAGGAGATCTTCGAAAACCTTGTTGCAACCGACATAGCGACCGTGCAGATCTTTGAAGAAAATTGGGAGGGGCAACACGCCGATCAATGCTTCAAGCAGCGCTCCTCGGTCGGCTGAGGTATCATGATGCAGCGCTTCGTCTCTCCGGCGATTGCGCCTTTTCTGAAAAAAGGAGCGTTGCCAAAGCGGTTGTAAAGTCGAATTCATCGTGAAGCTCCTTACCGAGGGCCAAGACAGGATGCATCATCCATCCGATCAGGAATTCCGGGAACGCCACCCAAATCATTCGAGCAACAAATTGATGCAGATATGTCAGTAAGGCCTCGAACCGCGCGTCGGCCTGAGCCGGATAGTGCGGTCGGAAATGAACTTTGCTTTCACATTCGAAGCAACAACCTTCGCGGCAGCACGTAGATTGATTGGCGCAATGAGTATGTTGTCCCGTTTGGCGAGAGGAGGGCCGGAGGAAGAATGCTACCGCGGAGCAAATATGTTCGTTGGAACCGGATCGCTTGGCTCATGTCTCCTGAGGCGACCCGGGCATTTCCCAATTTGAACTGTCATTCCTTAGCGCAGCCTACCTTGCACGAGAGCCGATCATGAAGGCACCGCATTCCACACAGACCCCGCATGCGATCTTCAATCGGCCGGCTTCCAGGAGAGCGGATCCGCTGGGTTATCGAAATATTTAGCAGCAGCGCTGGCAGACCACCAAGCTGTATTCTTCGGCTCGATCCAATCCTCAGAGTTAGGATCGCAATCAGCTGGCAAATCCGCCATTACATCCTCTATGGTACTGGGAATTGCTGGCCGCAGGATTGTCTGAATTTTGGGGCCCTGTCCCTCAAGAGTTCGCATCATTACGTCCCATACGAAACCCGCCTCAGAGCGCGGCGGCCAGAAATGAAAACTCTTGCTTACGAAGTCGGGGTTCCGTCGCCAGTAACAGGCTGCCGAAGCTTCGCCCCCTAGAACGATTGGGATCATGTCGCGCCCGGACTGGCGCACCGCGTTGATAACACCATTCTCAGCTCCCGACTGAACGATAATACCATCAATTCGACCGGGATTCGCTGCAAGGAATTTTTGCACCTCGGCCTGCGCGACCTTGTCTGTCCACTTCCCGTCGACATGACCTACGATCTTTATCTCGGGATAATACTCCAGAGCCTTCTTTGCGCCGACGTCAAAGCTGTCCGAGGAGGCAAAGCCGGAGATCCCCGAAACGAGAAGCACATTGCCACTTCCTTCGATTTCTTCAGCGAGCCACTTCGCCGCCTCAAACCCGCCTTGCATGTTGTTCTCAGTTGCGTTGACGGCGAACGGCGATGTTACGTAACCAGAGTACGAGAACACAGGCACTCCTTTTGAATACGCATACTCTATCGTAGGATTAAGCGCCGTGAGGTTCGAACAGCAGATAATAATTGCATCAACGCCGTCGTCTACCATCTGCCGCATCTGCCTGATCTGGACAGCGTCTTCAAGATTTGACTGGGTGACGATGAACTCGGAGACCAGCCCCGCTTTCTTGAAAGCTGGAACAATCTTGTTTGTGAACTCATCAAGAATACTCGCACGCCAAGAATTGTCAGCATATGTCGATGCGTACCCAATTTTCCACGGCGGTGCTCGCTGTGCCTTAAACGTGCGGAAGACAGATTCACCTGTAGGCAACTTTGGATCGAGCAACTCGTAGGTTTTTCGTTCCTCCCGCGGCAATTCCGTAAGGCCACCGGCGGCCGCTACAGAAGGGATCACCAAGCCGGTGATTAGAATAATGGCTCTTGTAATTTCACGTATGCGCACGGATTTGATACCTCTCGTGTCTCTGAGCATTGCAAAGCAGTTGATCTCTTGAAGGTTGATCGGCTCTAGGTGGGTTTTTTACAGTCAGACGGGCGGCGAAAGGGAGACCAAGAGCCTAAGGCCGGATTTCGCTTCCGTAAGCGGATTTCCCTTCAGTAGAACGCCGCTATCACAGTGGCCATCCGACGCGTGGCAGTCTCGTTCGATGCGCAGCTTACGCCACTAACCTAACCCGACGCGTCGACTTATCTTCGGTCAATTTGAATGAAGCGAGCCGCTCGCTGAGTTCGTTAGTCTGATCCGAGAGAGTCTTTGCCGCGGCATTTGTCTGCTCGGCCATGGCAGCGTTTTGTTGTGTTCCCTGGTCAAGTACATTGACGTTATTGTTGATCTCGGCGAGGGACGCCGCTTGCTCGCGGCTCGAATTGACGATTTGATCAATCCGATCGGAAATCTTCAAGATCGACGCCGTTATGTTGTGTAACGCCTCACCTGCTTTCCCCACGTAATCTGAGCCGATCGCCACCTCCGAAGAGGATTCCGAAATCAGGTGGCGAATCTCGCGGGCTGCAGCTGATGATTTCTGGGCAAGTTCGCGCACTTCCTGGGCTACGACTGCAAAACCCTTTCCGGCATCTCCAGCACGAGCCGCCTCGACACCAGCATTTAGTGCCAAAAGATTTGTCTGGAACGCAATCGTATCGATCAAACCAATGATTTGGCCGATCTTGTGGGACGCGTCTTCTATTCTGCCCATTGCGTTGATCGCATCGGTCACAATGGTTGCCGCACCCTCGGCGTGTTCTTTAACAACGGACACGAAAGCCTGGGTTTCATAGGCATTCTCGGATGATTTTCTGACCGTGACCGTCACCTGTTCGACGGCGGCCGCAGCCTCCTCCAGTGAGGCGGCTTGCAATTCAGTTCGCCGCGACAGATCATCTGAGGCTTTGAAAAGCTCGCTGGTTCCCCATTGAATTTGATTGGTATTCTCGTCGATATGAGACACTGTCTCTCTCAGGATCGAAAGCGAGTGATTGAAATCGCGCCTCAGCGGCTCAAGATTGGGATGGAATTGGCGGTCAATTTCTTGAGAGATGTCGCCACGCGCCAATCGAGATAACGCCTCTCCTAGAATGGTGACGGCAGTTGCGACCTCCTCCTCCATCTGAGCGCGTTCGCGTTCACGATCCATCCGCTCCTGTTCAACGGTTTTCCTATCGGCTTCCGTTCGTGTCTCGATGTCCATCTTCGAGACAGCATTTTCACGGAAAACCTCGAGTGCGCGAGCCATTTCACCTATTTCGTCTCTCCGGTCACGTCCGACAATCTGCGATCGAAGATCGCCCTTTGCCAGCTCTTGCATGCGCTTCGCGATCCGTTCGATCGGGGCGCGAAGTGTCGCCATCAGGCCGGCGCCAGCCGCCAAGGCTACCAAGACGCCGGACACTGTGGCGATAGTTGACAGCAAGCGGGCAAGATTGCTTTCATTGCGAGCATCGTTTTCCTGAGTTGCTGCAAAGGTTACGAGGTTTTTCCAGATCTCCTGGCCGGTTTTGTCCGCCTCAGAATATTGCGCTTGGCGGGCTTCCGCTATCTTGACCAGCTTCTCTGTGTTCTCTTGGATAGAATCCACCTGGGCGAATAGATCTTCCTGCATTTTATCGAAGCCAGATATCGAGCTGGCAACGCCTCCAACTGCCACGGTGTCACGCGCCAATTTTGTAAGTTGCTCAACGAGGCGCTGCTGATTCTCTGCGTTGGCTGTACGGAACAGGTTATTGATTTCGATTTCGATCGAATCGGCGTCCTGGCCGATCGTTGTCGCCGTCGCAACAAGCATTTCGGAATCCGTCAACGCTTTATCCAACGCCCGGATCGCATTTGTTCCTTCAATCATGTGCTGGATCGCATCCACTCGCAGGTTCGTCGCAAAGCTCTGTAGGTCAGAGCCGGCAAGCCGTGTGGAAGGGTCGACAAATTCGGGGTTGGCGATTAGCTTGGCGATAGTCCTCTCAATTTTAGTAACGGCCTGCTCGTCAGCAGTCGAGACTACCCGCTTAACTGTTTTTAGCGACTTTTTGATCACAAGCCCTTGCTGGGCGACAGTCGGAGGCTGCTTCGCTCCGTCCGGCAAGCTCACCAAGTCTTCCGCCATGTGTTGCATAACTGATGCCGTATCGAGTGAGCGGGTAGCCTCCCGGAGCATGGTTTTCCCGGAGTTCTCCTGATTGCGTACTTGTGAGCGCACATCAACCGCAGCCAATTTAAGGGCGCCTCCGACCTCCTTGATCTTCGACAAGTTGGAAACAATGTCGCTGCGAACGGATTCCTCGTCATTATGCAAAGACCACATGCGGCCGATGCTGCCCGAGATAACGGACATTGCCGATACACTGTTTTCGAGCGCACCAGTTTCGCTCCCGCTACCTGCCGCCGCTTCCTGGAGCGACTGCATGGTTGCGCTCTGCCCGTTTAAACTTGTCAGCGCCTCATCTCGGTACTCCGTTGAGCTTTGCGCCAAAAAGCGGTTCATGCTTTCCGCGACACTTCGAAACCCGCTCAAGGTCTGAAGAACCTCATTTGAAAGCCGAAGACGAGACTGAAGCAAGCCAGTTGCTTTTAAGCCGACCCCACCAACTGCCGCCAATATCAGGATCAAGGGTACAAGTACCAACAACACCTTTGCTCTTATGGTAAAGGTGGACAACAGGCGATCGACGAACATACTTACCTCCAAAGGGCTCAAACGGTGCTGGGGCCTCGCTTTTGGAATAGTAATGTTTGAGCCTGAACGAACATGGATAAGAGTTTCACTAAAACAATCGAAACTTTTTTACGTGTTGTTAGGATTTGACCTCTTACCCATTGCGTCTTTCGAGAAACTTAACGGAAGGTTAATACCTGCAGATTTGCCGGATCAGAACGTGGGAGTGGATCTATCTGCACCGAGGATCGATCTCCAGCACGTTCCCTGTCAGCTTTCCGGACAGTTCCGAATTCGCCAGGAATTGCACGGCGTGGATCACTGTTCGAAGCACGTCATTTTCGCTTGAAGACGTAGAGTTCACATCGCTGGCGTGTACAGCATTTATCCTCAGCCCGGAACCGAAATATTGCCTAGCAATTGCGGAGGTAGTAGTGCGCAACGCCGCTTGAAGGACGGCTTCTGCTTCCAGCGAGGTCGTCTCTTCGAACCATGCGACGTCCACTACGGCAAGCTCCGCGCCCTGAAGTCGAGAGCTAAAGGCACCTGTAACTCTGATTAGATTGGATACGGCATCAAGCCCCAGATTCGCGCTGGATAGCGATCCCGTTACAGTTTGGGTTGTTTCATTTCTGCGGAAAACTATGTTCACCAGAACGTCGACCCGTCTCCAGCGCAAATACACCTGGTCAGCCATTGAGTTGACGTAAACGTCTCTGTTCGGGTTGACTTTGACCGGTAAAAAATTGTTTCCTTGGCCTTCAGCCAGGGAGGCGAAGTCGGCGGGATTGGCGTCGCCTACGGCGACCCGATAGCCTTTTTCTATAAATGAGCGCGCCAAACAAAGACCAACAGGATTTGACGCGCCTATCAAGACACAGACTTTTTCCCCAGGAGAAATGTTGGCGTCACTGTCACGTTCAACCAGTACCTCGGTCGATGGAGTATGACACGCCTTGTGAGTCAGAGACGCTTGTATCACGCGCCGGTCGCCGCTTCCGGCAGATTAAGAAGGTCGACAATTTGTGCATTTTTGGCCAAGTTTAGCACTTATAACTCCCGGTCCGTCGCTGCGTCTCCCGCGAACAAGCAATGCGCGGGCGATATAGTAAAATTTTTGTCCGACAATCTGTCAATTCCTTTTTGCGATTTTCGGCGGACACATGTCGAGACCGGCGTCATTTTGAGGCCTCATGCCCGCAATGCCGTAAGCATCGGTATTCCGACACCCGGTTGAGTTTGATGTGGTCTTTCCTGTTAGTCTTCTCTCGCCGCCACGTTCCGATTTGATCGCGCTTTTCGCGTTCGCGCGGCACAGACAACAGCACGCCTATGGCAGCACAAGCTGTTTGACCATCATCAGGTTTCGTCCTTAAGCTCTTCTTTTGCCCAATCAGACGCCCGGAGTCCGTACCCGCTAAGAAGAGCGCAAAGTCAACCCAATGCGACGAGGCGCGGCTTACGCATTGATATTTGCCGCGACCGCCTCGCTTAGTAGGCCAAAAGAACTCGTCGACGTCTTTGCGTCTCCGAGTGTTGAGCCTGGAGCGTGCCTCTCTTATACGTCATAACCGAAGTATGCTGATGCGCAGGTTAAGAGGACCAGCGTGTGGCGAAATCGTGGGGCCATCCTACAGCACAATCATTTTTCTCCGTGTCGACTCAACGGCCTCCAAGGTCGGTTGGCGTAGGTTCTCTCCCACTCATAGCACTCCCACCCTTCCCGTGACGGGCTGCGATCGAAAGCAGCCCGTCACCCCTCGCCTTGGGAGGCATCTTTAGATTGATTTGCCGTGCGGGAACTCCACTAGAACCGTGGCAGATTTCCCTGATGCTGCCTTGCCTTTGATCAGGAATAGCATTAACGTATATCAGACAATCTGTCAATCTGTTCGAGGCTTGTGGAAGCCAGTCATCGCATCATTAGAGGCTTCCCAACTGCAGCGCTGAAAAACTAGGAGGCCATCTCGAGCGGGAGAACGTGGATGTCGGTGCTGGTGATGATCCGCCATGACGAAAGCCTAGGGAATGAGAGATTCAACCGGCCTCCACAAAGGTCCGAATCGGTCATGTACGCGATCAAAATCGCTCGCACGCCATCCGGTCTCGAGCTTTGAAGGTTTGGAAAACTAGTCCCGGCATGTGCGAGTTGGTGTTCATAGATAGGTTATATTGGATGACCGAAAGTTTGTTCAGCAAGCCCGATGAAGGGACCTTAGTGAAAGACAACTTTATCGAGGGCTCCGATCCCGAACGTCTTTTGCCTTTGATATCATCGCCCCTGGCGTCATCTGACCTTGCTCAACACGACAGTAGATCGCTTAACTCTCGCTGCAGTCGAATTTCCCTTGATGGTTTTGGCGTTGCGGATGCCCATCATGAAGAGGCGTTCTCGGTCATGATAGATTCCCCAGTTGACGTCGTAACGGTCTTCCTGCCGGCGTCCGGGAATGCAGTCTTTCATTGGTCTGGGCAACAGGTAGAGTCGCCGCATGTTGCAAATGCTCCGCTAAATGCCCGACAAGATGGCATAAGATCTCAACTGTCATTGACGATCGATACGCAATCCTTGCGTGACAAGCTTTCTCGCATGCTCGATCGGACGATCAGCGGAAATCTGCAAATTCAGCCGACCCTTGATCTTGCATCGAGCGCGGGAACGCTCATGCGAGAACTAGCCCTGTCTGCCCATCGCGGCCTCAGTGCCGGGGGGGCTCTGCGACAATGCCCGTCGGCCTATAGCTCGCTCCTCGACGCGATAGAGTACCTTTTGATCGAAAGCTGTATGCATCGCTATACCGATGAACTTCGTCGTCCGGCTCCGTCTCCCACGCCTCGCCACGTGAAACGGGCAATGGAGTTTATGGAAGAGCATATGGCTCAACCCATTTCCCTTAACGATATCGCCGCTGCGGCCAAGGTCAGCGTGCGGACTTTGCAGCACGGCTTCCGACAATTTCGTAATACCAGCCCCACAATGCACCTCCGAGACTTGCGTATGTGCGCAGCTCGACAGGAACTGCTGCAAAACGGCGCTAAAATCAGCGTTTCGGAAATAGCGCTTAAGTGGGGCTTCACACACCTCGGCCGTTTTGCTGCAGAGTACAAGAGACGTTACGGCGAACTGCCATCTAAAACAGTGCATATGAGCGATGTTCTGCCGCATAGGCGATCTATGTGTGCTTCGCAGGCCTCTCCGCCCGAAAGCTGACCCGGAAATAGCCCTTCGCGATGGCGCTGTGGTTCGCAGCGCTCCACCGGGCTATACCATCGCTGCGCCCTTAATTTTTCGGTCTGTCGCCACAGACGGTCAGCAGCCGAGCGTACAGTGCTTCAAGGTGATTGGTGATTTGGATCATTTGCAGCCGCTCTTGCTCCAGGCGCTGCGACTGTGCATCTTCGTGGCTTTCTAAGTGGGTATCTGTCTTAGCCTGTTGCCCGAAATTGATTGCGATAACTTTGGACATCTTCGAACTCTCGTTGAATTTCGTTAATACTCCGCGTCTTGAAGGAAGACAGTCGCGGAAGGTGAAAAAGCAAAAGTCTGCTAGGCAGCTGCGATGCGTCCTGATTGGTGCCAAACCTTTGCTCAAAACTAAGGAAGCATTCCATCCCTTGTTCAAGCGGAGTGATTCCGTAGCTGAAGGTTGGGTCGAAGTCGCGCCTAAGTCCGAACCGGTTGGATCCGATCGCCGTTGATCGATAGAATGCCAGAGACCTGATCGACGACCGGGCCGATGATACCATCTGCTACCTCAACGACGACAATGGCGCTGTGGCTAGACCGATGGGATTGGTTATCTCGGCAGCAAGCTCTATCACCGGAATGACAGAACCGGCAGATCCCTGAACCGAGAACATGCGTTAGGGGCAGCGGCGTCGCCTCTGCTAACCCCCGGATTTCCGGGATCAACGTCGTCTTCATGCAGAACTGCTGGCTGCCAGATGGAAACCGATAATATCCTGCGATGAATTATGACATGATTCATTAAAACTCTTCCCATTCCTTAGTCGCGACAGCGGCTGTAGTACGTCCGCCGAAGGCGCCGGCAAGCTTCTGGGAGAGGGCACGCGCTGGCGAGGCGGCCGGCTTACCGTTCTGGTGGGCAACACGCCGTACAAAAGTCGAACCGTCGAGCCTGAAGCGCGCAATAAGCCGCGCCAGATTGGAAGCCTCATCCGCCAACCGGTTGGTGGCCGCCGTCGATTCTTCCACCATCGCCGCATTCTGCTGGGTTGTCTGATCCATCTGGTTGACCGCAGTGCTGACTTCCGCCAGCCCGGTCGATTGCTCTCGTGCCGCCGTCGAGATCGTATGAACGTGCTCGTTCACCTTGATCACGTGGCCTCGGATTAGACCAAGGGCATCGCCTGTGGCCGTTACCAGCCTGACCCCAGTTTTGACCTCGTCGCCGGACCGGTTGATCAGCGCCTTGATATCCTTGGCGGCAGTGGCGGAGCGCTGTGCCAGTTCACGCACCTCCTGAGCCACAACGGCGAAACCCTTTCCAGCGTCACCCGCACGCGCCGCCTCGACGCCGGCGTTGAGGGCCAAAAGATTGGTCTGGAAGGCGATCTCGTCAATGACGTTAATGATCTGGCCGATTTCATCCGAGGCCTGCTCGATGCGGCCCATGGCGGCGACCGCGTCTTTGACAACCGCGCTCGACTGCTCGGTGCTTCTGCGTGCCTCATCGACCATATGGCTGGCTTCCGTGGCTCTTTCTGTCGAGCTTTTTACCGCCACCGTGATTTCCTCAAGCGCCGAAGAGGTCTCCTCCAGGGCCGCGGCTTGCTGTTCCGTGCGCTTTGAAAGGTCGCCTGAGGCGATGCGCATCTCGCCGGCTCCGCCGTTGATCGTGTCGACGGCGGAGCGAACCTCGCCTAATACGGATCGAAGGGCTGCCATGGTGGCGTTGACATTACTCTTCAGTTCACCAAAGGCTCCCTGAAACTCGCCGCACATGTTTTCCGTCAGATCCCCATCGGCAAGCGCTGAGATAACTCGGCGAGTTTCGGCGATGCCCCGGTCAACAGAGGTGACCAGTTCGTTGACGCTTCCTGCAAAACGGTCGAGAGCCGCATCGCCGTATTTCTTGGTGATGCGATGGGTGAAGTCACCGGCTACGGCGGCTGACACCACCTCGGCAATGCTCGACTGCAAGTCGGCGCTCTTGGCCTGCAACGCGGCCTCCTGCGCGTTCAGATCGCGGGCCTTGATGCTGTTTTGCTTGAATACCTCAACGGCTCTCGACATCTTGCCGATTTCGTCGGCGCGCATTGCGAAAGGAACCTCAGTGTCGAGATTACCATCTGCCAGTACGCCCATCGTGGTAGTCAACCGCGAGATCGGATCGGTAATCTTCCGGATGCAGTAAAGCAGGGCTATAATGCCCGTCGTAGTTGCCAGCGCCATGGCAAGAATGGTGACCAAAACCGTCGATGAAACGGCGCCCATCGTGTTTCCGACGGCCGCGACTCCACCACGCTTGTTAACTGCGACATCCTGGTCAAGGAGCGCTCCGCTATCATTATACAGTTTCGTCGTGGCGTCACTCGTTAGAAGAGCGAATGCTTCATCCTTCTTGCCTGCCTGCATTAGTTTAACAATCCGCTCGCCATCCTCCTGATATTGCGTCCACAAAGCGGAGAACGCGTCATAGGCCTGACGCTCCTCGCCGGATGTCACCATCGGCTCATATTCACCACGGGCATTCGCGAGATCCTCCATCTTCTGGCGGAAGGTGGTGATATTATGCGCAAGGCTCGTCGAATCTGATGAGTTTGTCACCAGCCTGAACTGCAGGATGCGGTAGTCCCCGGTGATCGTATTGATCCGATTTATCACATCGATCGATGGCAGCCAGTTGCTGGCAACTTCGGATATATTGCTCCTAATGGACAGCAGCTTGACGATACTCACGATGCCCTGGCCCGCCGCGAGAAGAGAGAGCAGAACAAATATCAAAGATAAAGCGAGTCTAATGGACTTGGGCATAAAGGCAAACCTTTTAGGTGAGGTGGACGATCGACTTGTCTACTCAAATCTTCCAATTGCCGTTTCATTCATTCGAACGGCAGATCAATCTTGTGGGTCTGTGACATAGCTGAGAATACCTATTGGTTGCGTTGGTTAATGAAGCCTTTCCTGCCCGTCTCGAATGCAAAAAGACGACGTTTTAAGGATAGTCAGGCGTCCAATGGATCGTCCGCGCTTGCAAGGAGGATGCAGCCGGCAAAATTTCATTTGGCGCCGTTCGAAGAGCATCATCGTTTTCAGCAACCGAGTTTCGCCCCGCCACGAGCGACCTAGAGCAAGTCCTGCGATCGATGAATCGATTGTGATGTGACGGCGTCCATCGAAGCTGATTCAACTCCACAGAGAAGAGGTGGATGATGGGACAAGCCCTGAGCGATGATCTTCGAATACGGGTTTTGAAAGCGTCTGCGGCGGGCATGTCGGCTCGACAGGCTGCGGCTCGTTTCGGAGTTGGGATTTCGACGGCGATCCGCTGGATTGCAAGAGCGAAAGAGGGTGAGCTGACTGCTCGGCCACAGGGCTGGAGACGACCTTCGGCAGTGGATGCACACGAGGAATTCGTTGTCGCGTTGATCAACGAGCGTAGGGATGTGACGCTCGATGAGATGGTTGAGCGCTTGTCCGTCGAGCGGCAGGTGAAGATCAGCCGCAGCGCACTTGGCGCCTGGCTTCGAGGCCGTGGGTGGACCTTAAAAAAGACCGCACACGCACTGGAGCAGGACCGACCGGACGTCCTGAAGCGCCGGCGCGCCTGGTTCGATGGTCAATTGGACCTCGATCCGGAGAAACTGATCTTCATCGACGAAA
>NZ_FMAJ01000014.1 GCF_900094625.1 Rhizobium aethiopicum
CCCGCATCGTTTCCTGGGCAACGGCGGGCGTCGATCCTTCGATCATGGGCACCGGCCCGATTCCGGCGTCGCGCAAGGCGCTCGAGAAGGCCGGCTGGTCGGTCGGCGATCTCGATCTGGTCGAAGCCAACGAAGCCTTTGCGGCGCAGGCCTGCGCCGTCACCAAGGATCTCGGCTGGGATCCCTCGATCGTCAACGTCAATGGCGGCGCGATTGCCATCGGCCATCCGATCGGCGCCTCCGGGGCGCGCGTTCTCAACACGCTGCTGTTCGAAATGAAGCGCCGCGGTGCGAAGAAGGGCCTCGCCACCCTGTGCATCGGCGGCGGCATGGGCGTCGCCATGTGCTTTGAGGCGTTCTGAATAGCACAGTAGTCTGCGATCACAATAATCGCAAAACAAAGACCAAAGCGGGTCGTGTCGACGAGTTCGATGCGGCCCCTTCTGCTTGGCCGTAGAGCCTTGCTACGACGCGCGCTGGCCGGTCGACAAACCGACTCCGTTTGAGCCAACAGAATGCTTCAATCTAACCCGGAAAAGCTCTAGCGTGCGGCATGCCATATTTCTTGCATCTACCGGATGCTCGACAAAACCTCGGAGATCACGGAGAATTTCGTGGCCTGCCAGCGTCTATAGTCGAGAACGAATCGCGCAGAAATCCAGCAATCCCCGCTCATTTGGGTAGCCTCCCATCCTAGTAATCCTTGATTTTGCGCCGCCGCCAGCAATCTGCTGGCATGACTGCGGGAAATGACATACTCGGCTGCGGTCAAACGTGCGGAGACATCGCCGACCCAGGTGCGTTCACCTACGACCGGCGCCAGTGGCACACGCGACATGAGGTCGTGCAATATATTGCTTCCGGATTCGGACCTGACGAACAGCGTAATGCTTTCGGGCGGCCTATACCAATCGGGATGATTAAACAGCCGACGGGCGATACGCGGCTGCGCGCGATACAGGATTGTCTCATCCGCTTCTGACCGCAAACATCGATCTCCCGCGTCCATGCCGTCCAAGGAACGAAGGTGCCCTTCGAACCACTGCCGGATCAAGGTTTCAGCATAGGCGCTCGCCTGTAACGGCTTGGCGCGCCGATCCGTCGTCTCCACCGGCTCGAACAATTTGTAATACGCCATCTCCTTCACATGTGCGACCGCGGTGTTATGGCTGGCGATGTGGTTCTCGACCAAAAACTTTGCTAGATTGGAGACGGTCAATGGCGGGCAGGACGGGTCAAGTTTCCGCTCAAAGTGCAATGCCAAAGCCGCTTGGCTGAGCAGCCACTTCTGCAGATCGGCCACATAACGCACTATTCTGGGCGCTCTGCGATGGATTGCCAGTAACTCGAGCGCGGAATCGCGCAGAGCTGCGGCAAAAGAAGCGTTCGCCATGAGATCTTCAACGCGGTAGCTACGGCAGCTGTTCTGCAATGAGACTGAACGTAAAGGTATCGACATTCTGAAACCGAAGTGTAAGCGATGTTAACTCGGGATAATGAAGAAAACAGCGAACGGACGAAAAGTCACTGCAGGAGCCAGTGATCGGTCGATTTTACCCAAGCTTGCGCAGAATTCGAACAGACTTTTATTTGTTATCGCCAGATGGTTGCTGCCAAGCTTTGATCGAGCATCCTGTTCTTCTGAAACAAGCGCTATCGGCCGGGTTCTTCAGGGCAGCCGAGTCTTGCAGATGATTCGGCTCGTCGCTGGGCGCGGCACCGTCGACGGGACCTGCGGGTGTCGCTCTCTGTTGCAAGGGATCGGCGCCTTCAGCCCCGCTGCCTCACAATCGCCTCTTGAACGTTGCGAGGAGCGCCGCGCCGACCATGCCGGACAGCAGAGACCCCAGCAGGATGCCCATCTTCACATGGTCTTGGATGGTGGGATCGTCAAATGCAAGCAGCCCGATGAAAAGGCTCATGGTGAAGCCTATGCCGCAGAGGACGGCAACACCGGTCATTTGCCCCCAGCTCGCCTTTGCGGGGAGGTCGGCGAGGCCGAGTTTGACGAGCAGGAAGACCGTGCCGAGGACGCCGACCAGTTTTCCAAGCAGCAGACCTGCTGCCACGCCGAGTGTCAGTGGTTCTGTCAGCGTGGCTGCGGAGACGCCGGAGAAGGAGACGCCGGCATTGGCGAAGCCGAAGACCGGAACGACGACGAATGCGACGGGCTTGTGCAGGATGTGCTCGAGATGGTGCAACGGCGACTGGTCGTGGCTTGCCTCGCGTGTTCCCGGCGTCATCTTCAGCGGAATGGTAAGAGCAAGAAGAACGCCGGCCAGCGTCGCGTGGATACCGGATGCGAAGACGAGCACCCAGAGAACGGCGCCGAGCAGCAGATATGGCCAGAGCTTCAAAATCTTATTGCGATTCATGCCATAGAGCGCCGCCAGCACCGCCGCGGCCCCTGCAAGCGCCAGGAGATTGAGATCATTCGTGTAGAACAGCGCAATGACCACGACGGCCCCCAGGTCATCGATGATCGCGAGTGCCGCCAGGAAGATCTTCAACGACGCAGGCACGCGCGGACCGAACAGCGAGATGACGCCCAGGGCGAACGCGATGTCCGTCGCGGTCGGAATCGCCCAGCCACGCAGCGCGGCCGGGTTTTCCCAGTTGAACAAGATGTAGAAGAGAGCAGGGAAGACCATGCCTCCCAGTGCCGCCGCGCCCGGAAGAATACGGCGGCTCCAGCTGGAGAGCTGGCCGTCCAGCATTTCGCGCTTGATCTCGAGCCCGACGAGGAGAAAGAACAGCGCCATCAGCGCGTCATTGATCCAGTGCAGCAGGCTGAGCGGCCCCAGATAGACGTGAAGGGCGTGGAAGTAACCTTCTGCAAGCGGTGAGTTCGCCGTCACGATGGCAGCGAAGGCCACCGCCATCAGGATGAGGCCGCCTGAAGCTCCGCTGTCGAGGAACTGGCGAAGGGTGGATCGGATGAGACCTGGAGAGATAGGCGACGACACCAGTCAGCGCTCCCTGTGTTTTGGAAGGTTGATCTTCAGTCTCCGTCGATTTCGGGAAAGCCCGCGGCGCACGCAGCACACGCCATCGCGCGCAAGATAAAGGGGTCACGTCGCCATTTCCAGCGAAATCGACCTACCCCCGGTGGGGATACATCAGCAATTTTTCTTCCGCCTTGCAGCAGATCGCGCCGGTTTATTGACGCCGTGGGCGCCTGAGAACGCCGATCACCAATTCGTGTTCGTCATGCCTGTAACAAACGGGATTGCTGGCTCGAAGGAAGGACTACGCGGCCGATGACCGGTACGCGGACCTTTCAAGAGGAGACCATCTATGAACCGTTCCACTCTGACCCTTGCCCTCGCAGGCTCGCTAGCCACCGCCCTTTCATCCGCTGCCTTCGCCGCACCGCTGCCGGCGGAGAAAATGGTGGGTAACGAGAAATGCTATGGCATCGCGCTCAAGGGTCAAAATGATTGTGCCGCCGGTGCCGGCACGACCTGCGCAGGGACATCGACCATGGATTATCAGGGAAATGCCTGGAAGGCCGTCCCAGCCGGCACCTGCACCAGCATGAACGTCAACGGGCACATGGGTAAGCTCGAGCCGACCAAAGGCTGACCCGAATGCGGGGGCCCGCCGATGCCCGGGCCTCCGCAGTTTTCTGGCCAAACCGGGAGAAATGCGATGACCGCTTCAGCAACCCAACCCCTCCTCCTGCCGGCGCGGGCCGGCCTGGGCCTCAAGCCCGAGCATTACGAGACTATTCTGGCCGATCTGCCGGATGTCGGCTTCTTTGAGGTGCACGCCGAAAACTATATGGGCGCAGGCGGGCCGCCGCATCGCTATCTCCAAGCCATCACGGAACACTATCCGCTTTCGCTGCACGGCGTCGGCTTATCGATCGGCGCGGCGCGTGGGCTCGACAAGGCACATCTGAAGCGGCTTCGCAGCTTGCTCGACCGCTACCGCCCGCAGAGTTTTTCCGAACATCTGGCCTGGTCGACGCATGACACGGGATTTCTCAACGACTTGTTGCCGCTGCCCTATACGGAAGAAACGCTGGCGCGCGTCGTCGACCATGTCGATGAAACGCAACAGGCGCTAGGGCGGCAATTGCTGCTGGAAAATCCTTCTACCTATATACTGTTCGCAGAGAGTACGATTGATGAAGTGGATTTTCTGGCGACGATCGCTGAGCGGACGGGCTGTGGCCTTCTGCTCGACGTCAACAATGTGATGGTCTCGGCGGTAAACCACCGGCTCGATGCCGCCACCTATATAGATCGTTTTCCGGCCGAGTTCGTCGGCGAGATTCACCTTGCCGGTTACGACGAAACCGTCGACCCCGCCGGCGACCGGCTGCTGATCGATGCGCACGCGACGGCGGTGAAGAGCGACGTGTTGGCGCTCTACAGGCATACCCTCGCGCGCACCGGGGCACTTCCGACGCTGATTGAGTGGGACAACAATGTTCCTGATTTCGCCACGCTGTATTCAGAGGCGAAACGCGCGGATGCGATACTCGCCGCCGAAACGCTTCGCCGCAGCGGACGCGGGATCCGGGCGGCATGACGATGGATTTCGCAACCAGCCAAAGCGCCTTCGCCGATGCGTTGCTCGATGCCGACCGGCCGGTGCCGGACGGCATCGTCAACGTAGGAGGCAGGCCCGACCCGGCGCGGTTTGCCGTATACCGCAACAATGTGTTCGTCGGACTGACAAAGGCATTGGCGCAACGCTTTCCGGTGACGGAGAGGCTCGTCGGCTCGGAGTTCTTTGTGGCCATGGCGCGAGCCTACGCCCAGGGTCATCAGCCGGCCTCGCCGCTGATCATGAAATATGGCGACGGATTTCCGGATTTCGTCGCAGATTTTGAACCCGCAAGGGCGCTTGCTTATCTGCCCGATGTCGCCCGACTCGAGGCGGCCTGGACAGACGCTTACCACGCCGCCGACTGCGAACCTCTCGATCTTGCGGCACTCGGAGCCGTGGCGCCCGAGATGCTTTCCGACCTGCGGCTCGTCCGACATCCCTCAGCGCACCTGATCCGGTCGAGATTCCCGATTGGTTCGATCTGGAGCGCACATCAAGAGGAAGTGGTTTCGCCGGTCTCGGACTGGGGCGGGCAAGCTGTCCTGGTCCTGCGACCGGAGATGTCGGTTAATGTTCATGTCCTGCCGCCTCAGGACGCGGTCTTTGCGGCCTCATTGTTCAACGCCGCCACCCTTGGCGAGGCGGCAGACGCGGCATTTGCCGCTGCCCCCGAATTCGATTTTGGAACGGCTCTGGTCGGCCTTGCCGGTCTCGGCGCGTTTATAGCCTTTCAACGGTAAAAAGGAAACTTCACATGAAAACCGACGTGGCCCCTTCGCGCGGCTTTGGTTCTGCCGCTGCCTCCCTCGTCACACGTGCTGAAGGCCTGCTCGCCTCCGTTCCCAAGTCGCTGCCGCTGCTGGCACTGCGTTTTGCGCTGGCTATCCCATTCTTCAAGTCGGGGCTGACAAAGTGGGACGGTTTCCTGACGCTTTCATCGGGCGCAAGATATCTTTTCGAGCAGGAGTTCAAGCTTCATATCTTCGGCAGCGTAGTTGCCTACCCGTTTCCCCTGGCAATGGCGACGGCGGCCGGAATCGGAGAATTGGTCCTGCCAATTCTGTTGATCCTCGGCTTGGCCACACGCTTTGCTGCTCTCGGTCTGCTGCTGATGACGGCGATTATCCAGATCACCATCCCGGATGGCTGGGCCAACTTTCACCTGCCCTGGGCGGCGATGGCGCTGGCATTGGTCGTGTTCGGCGGAGGCAGGATCGCGGTTGATCCGTTTGTGATGCCGCGCCGCAAATGACCTTGGGATCTCAGCCAGTGGGCATTCGCGCCTTGCCTGCTCACCCCAGAGGACGGCCGATTGGGCCGGACATCGTTCTGGCACCCTCAGTGATTTCCCGAAGGAAGGAAAAGACTGCCCCGACAGCCGTCAAAGATAGAAGCCGGGTGGCGGCACCGGCATGTCTGGAGGCGCCACGACCTGGACTCGATCATCCACCCGCTTCACTCCGAGCGTATTTTCTGCAGCCACGTGCAGGGCCGTCTTTTCCCGCGAGTCCAGCACTCGGCCTTCCAGCGTGACCACGCCATCGGCGACGTGCAGAGTCACGGAATCTCCCCATTTTTGACGAGCGAGTTCCGCCTCCAGCGCACTTTGGATATCGCTATCCGTTCGTGCGGCGCATTGGCTGGCAAGCTCGCGGACGAGTGCGGCCATGACGTCGAAGCGCGTGACGATACCGATGAGCTGGTTGCCTTCGACCACCGGAAGACGCTTCACGTTCTTTTCCGCCATCAGCTTGGCGGCAGTTTCGATGGATGCATCCGGCTGCACGGTCACCGCCGGGGAAGACATTATTTCTCCGACGTCGTTTCCGAAGTTTTTCGCGTACTCCTCGGCCAGCTCGCCGCGGGAAGCGAAGAAATCTCGCCACAGGCTGTGGGGAGCTTGCGTGTGGATTTCGCCGCGTCGCAAGAAGTCGCTTTCGCTGATGATGCCAAGCAGGTCGCCGGATTGATCGACGACCGGTAACCCGCTGATGTGGCGATTGACCATAGCATTGGCAGCCTCCCAGATCTTTGCCTTCGGCCCGATCGTCGTCGGATTGGGAGTCATGATTGATCGAATTTGTAGCATCTTCCGAGCTCCTGAAACTGAAGGCAGGATAAAGCCTCTGCAACGTCATTTCCTTGATCGCCGTCAATGGACGTCGACAGCAGGACTGTCCGGGGTCACTTCAGCGACCTGCGAATCCGCGTAGTGAAAAGCGAACAGGACCGCGGCAGTCACTGCAAGCCAACGGAATTGCGCCCAGACGATGAAAAGCCGGCGCCGCGATAGATTACAGCTTGTGCCATCGTAATGAAATGCGTGTTGGTGCCGCGAGCATGATCGGCTGTGTTGCCTCGGACGTGCTCTCGCGCGGCGTGGGTGGCGCCCGAGAGTCTGCAGCGGCATCAGCACCAGGCCGACTTGTGGCAATTGTTGCGAGCGCGACGCCTATGGCCGCTGTCGCCAGGAGATGGAGTGCCGCTCCCGCAATGAAAAGGCCCAGTGACCCCAATCGACACCTGAAGCAGGCCTCCGCCAATGTGAAGGCCGGCTGTCACGAAAACGACCAGCCACATAGGCGAGCCTGCTTCCTGGGGAGGGGTGCCGGCGGCAGGTAACAGCGGCGCGGCGCCGCTCGAGGCCGTCGCAGCGGCTATAGTTTAGCCGATTCGACGAGGCCGACCGTGACGGACGTCAATCTGGAACGATCCCAGAGCTATCAGGCCTCTGCAAGGCTGAGCGCGGGTGGGCATGACGCAAGGACTGCACACGCTGCCTCCGCCGAGAGTTCATTCAGCCTCGATCTCGTGCAGGTGCGTGTTTGAAGAGGTACGTCCACGCAATTTGTCCATCTCTATTACAAGCAGAAGCGAGGCGGCGGCCAGAAGCGTCAGCGCCCATTCCGCGAGCGAGGTCGGCGCCAGGCCAAGCACCTCACGGAACCACGGGACATGCATGGCGCCGATATGGATGGCTTGGGCCGCTACGATACTGGCGAGCAGCAGCGGGTTTTTGAAAAAGGATCGCGAGAAGAGCGAGCGATGCTCGGAACGGCAGCTGAGAGTTTGTACATTCTCAAACATGACGAAAAGCAGAAGCAGCAGATTGCGCGCCTCGGAGACCTCATAGCCCTGTGACAGCAGCCAATAGAAGACTGCAAAGCCACCGCCGCCTATGACGAGCGCGGATTGGACGATCCGGCGAACCATCAGCCCGTCGAAGATTGGCTCTTTGGGGCGGCGAGGCGGCCTTGCCAGTTCGTCGCCCTCAGGTCGCTCTCCCGCGAGCGTCACGTCCTGAATGCCATTCGTGACGAGATTCAGCCAGAGAAGCTGCACGGGAAGCAGTGGCATTGGAAGACCGAGCGGAATCGCCAGCAGGAACAGCAGCATTTCCGCAGCTCCTGTCGCCGTCAGCATGAGGATGACTTTGCGAATGTTGGAATAGGCGGTTCTACCCTCGCGAATGCCGCTGACGATGGAGGCGAAATTGTCGTCGGCAACGACGATGTCCGCGCTCTCCTTGGCGACCTCCGTACCCTTCACGCCCATGGCGACACCGACATGAGCGTGTTTCAGGGCTGGAGCGTCATTGACGCCGTCTCCGGTCACCGCCACGAAATGGCCATTGCGCGCCATGGAGAGCACAATCGCAAGCTTCTGATTGGGAACGACGCGGGCATAGATGCGCGCGCGTTTCGTAAGCTCATCCAGCCGCTCCGGGCCTGCGGCTTCGGCCTCCCGCACTGCGTCGCCGGTGGTGATTTGGCTCGGGCCGAAGGGCAAACCCGCCTGAGCGGCGATGGCCGCTGCTGTTTTGGGGTCGTCGCCCGTCACCATCGCTACCTCGATGCCGGCGGCGCGGCATTCTCGGATCGCCTGCGGAACCTCCTGGCGGATCGGATCCTGCATGCCCGCAATGCCAAGGAATACGAGATCGATAAGATGATGGTGGCCGAGGGTGACAACGGCATCACTGCGGATTTCGCCCTCTGCGAAAGCGAGAACCCGAAGCCCGCGGGCCGCCATCTCCTCCTTCTGGGCGAGAAGCCTATCTCTGTCGATTTCCACCACCCGGTCGCCGATATCCATCCGGTCGGCCATGCTAAGCAGCGTCTCAGTCGAGCCCTTCGCGAAGATGCGCACGCGATCGCTCCCACGATGGAAGGAGGCAGCATATTTCAGATCGGGCTCATAAGGGATGCGGGCGAGCAAGGGAAAATCCGCTGCCATCTTCTCTTGCGCCAAGCCCGCCTTGCGCGCGGCGGCCAATAGGGCGACGTCGACCGTGTCGCCGACGCCTTTCCAGCCGTTCACGTCCTGCATGAGGGAGCCCTCGTTGGGAAGCGCGGCCGCTCTGAGCAGTCGCCCGGCCCGTACGCGTGCCTCCGCCACGCTCATATTGGCCGCCTTGATCTCGCAGGTGTCCAGGTCAGTACCCGCATCGAGGGCAAGATCGGTGCCGCCGGGGAGCCGGAGATCGGTAACGGTGAGCTCGTTGAGCGTCAGAGTCCCTGTCTTGTCGGTGGCGATCATGGTGCAGGAGCCCAGCGATTCGACCGCCGGCATTCGCCGCACAATAACGTTGCGCTTCGCCATGCGACGCATGCTGATCGCGAGCGCAATCGAGATTGCGATGGGCAGGCCTTCGGGGATTGCGCTCACGGCAAGACCGACCGACATAAGAAAAAGATCGCTCCACGCGAGCCCTCGCATGAGGCCGATGCCGATCAAGACAAGCGACGTCAACCCCACCGCCCAGGCGATCACATTGGAGAAAAGAGCAAGCCGAATCATCAGCGGCGGTTGCGAGGCGGAGGCTTTGCCGATTTCGGCGGCAATCTTGCCGATCTCGGTTCTAAGTCCCGTCCCTGTCACGACGCCCGTGCCGCGTCCACGCGTGACCAGCGTGCCCGCGAATGCGGTTGCCGTCTTGTCCTCCTCAACCGGCACGCCACCGGACCGTGCCGCCTTGCGCGTCGCCAGCGATTCTCCGGTAAGGAGGGATTCGTCGCACAGAAGGTCGGTCGCCTCGACCAGTGCGAGGTCGGCCGGAACCCTTCCGCCGGCTTCCAGAAGCACGAGATCCCCCGGCACCAGCAGGCGTGCTTCAATTTCCCGCACCTCGCCGTCGCGAACGACGGCGGCACGCGGTTGTTCAAGCTTTCGAAGCGCCAGCGCAGCTCGGCCTGCCGAATATTCCTGCAGGCTGCCGATCAAGCCGTTCAGCAGCAAGACGACGCCGATAAAGACTGCGTCCTTGGTATCACTGACCACCAGGGAG
Organism: Rhizobium aethiopicum; assembly: GCF_900094625.1. Taxonomy (GTDB): domain Bacteria; phylum Pseudomonadota; class Alphaproteobacteria; order Rhizobiales; family Rhizobiaceae; genus Rhizobium; species Rhizobium aethiopicum. The sequence goes on from NZ_FMAJ01000014.1 coordinate 9,848, forward strand.
ATGGCGGCTGCCAGAAACAGGATATAAATCAAGGGGCTGCGGAACTGCCGCAAGAAGACAAACGCGAAAGAGGGAGCCTTGGGCTCGGGCAGAATGTTTGGACCGAAACGCACCAGCCGGCTCTCGGCCTCTTCAGTGACGAGGCCGCTACGGCTGCCGAGACCGGCGGCGAATGGGTGGGGAATGGGAATGTTCACGAGATTTCTCCTGCACGAAATTGCCGGCAGCCTGGCCACATCACCCGGATCTACCCGGCCTCGTCGAGGGACCTTACCGCTTCAAGCAGAAGCTGCTCCATTTTCTCGCGAACCGTCTGAGCGTCTATCGCGAGATCCGCATATTGCAGGTCGCTCAGAACCTTTTTGAAGACTTTCTCGTCCCCTGACGTCAGCAACCCGGCGGAAATGACTTCGTCGAAATAGACGTCGAAGTCATTTCGTCCGATGAGCTCGGCCGCCCAGCGTGCCAGCATCCGGTCGCGCCTCGCCCGGATATGGAACGAACGCTCGAGCTTCATGATGTACTCTTTCTCAAGTGCTTCTTCACGCTCGTCGATGATGCCCATCATCGGTCCTCCAGCGAATAGTCATCAGTCGCTTGATGGCTGCTAGTCGACGTGTCGCCGGGAGCAGCTCCGAGCGGTGCATTCGGCGCGCACGTAATCATTCTTGCTTCGGAAACTGCCTGCACGAAGGCCTCTTGGCCGTTTGATCAGACAATTGTCCGAGCAATGCCGCAGAACAGATTTCTTTCGCAAATCTGTACCGCTTTTTCGAACCTTTCCATTCCTGGCAAGGTATTCGAGCCTCGCCTGTATTGCGGATCGTATCCGGCGCCCGCATTGCCACCTTGAACATAAACCGGTTCATCCAAGTCCGCATTCGTCTTTTGCTTAAAGATCATCGCTTCTCTGCTCGTGGCAGGTGGACCAATTTCAAGAAGTCACCCAGGTCTGCTGCATGCGGCTAAGAACTCCTCACAGTCGCCGGCGCCGATTCCGCCGACCTCGGCAGGATCAAAATCCGTTACCCTTGGTCGGCGGGATGAATGGATCCGGGTAGCCTTCCTTAGGTGCCGTCTTCGTCTGCGAGGCATCATCCGACTGATCCGGATGCGGCCACCAAGTTGCACTGCCGTAGCAGGCGGGGACGGCAAGTAGGATCACGGCTGTTACGGTCCCATAGCGCATTCCTTTCGCTCCGTGAGATGGCCATCTTCGAGCGATCTTGGCGCCGGCGCATTGCGCTCGATCAATGAACTCTCGAAACAAAGTAATTGAATTGTCGAACAAGGCGGCAGCATTGCAGGACATTTGACAAATCCGACACCGTCTCGTGGACATAATCGGCGACCGCCGAATGTCGGCGTTCCAAGATTAGCTGAAACATGTCGTTCTTCTGGGAAGCAGACGAATGGGACACCTATATCGGCGCTGATAGCGGCGAACTCACTGCTGCGGCTCTATCCGGATCCGGTGATTGAGCGGTCGTCGCGCTGGCAGCACCTCAAAACAGCAGGAGCGATCCCAGAGACAGAAAGAGCGCGGGGAACATGACGACGGTTCCGAGCCTTAGAAATCTCCAGGCGCCGATATGCAGGCCTTCGCGGCGCAGCGCAGAGAGCCACAGGATCGTCGCCAGCGACCCCGTTACCGACAGATTGGGTCCGAGATCGACGCCGATCAGTACGGCTCCGGCGATCTTGTCGGAGACGCCGGCTGCCTGCACCACGCTGCCGGCAAGGAGGCCGGCCGGAAGATTGTTTACGAGGTTGCAGATCACGCCGACGAGCAGGCCGGCAACGCCGATCGCCTGCGATTGCGAGGTCGAGGCTAGTGAAGCCAGCTGATCGGAGAGAAGCTTCGTCAAGCCGGTGTGATCGAGAGATTCGACGATGACGAACAGGCCCGCGACCAGCGGCAGAACACTCCAGCTTATGCCTTTCAGCGTCTCGGCCGGGCTTTGCCGCGTCAGCAGTAGAACGATCGTGGTGGTGATCATGCCTGCAGCAAAGGTCGGCACGCCGAGATCGATATGCATCGCCGACGCAGCGATAAGAACAATCGCCGTCAGCAGGATCCCCCATCCCGCCAGGCGGGCGCTGCGGGAGAGGGGCGGCCGTTGCGTGTCCGCGGCAAGAGTGTCTTCTGCAAGGGCGCGGCGCTGCGTCCAGTAGAGGCAGAGGAACGTCGCGACGATCGCAATGATCGACGGCAGCATGAATGTCGACAGCCAGCGGGACAGCGACGGCATGTCGCCGCCGGCAAAGATCACCAGATTGGCCGGATTGGAAATCGGCAGAACGAAGCTGGCGGCATTGGCGATGAAGGCGCAGATCAGGAGATAAGGCATTGGGTCCTTCACCCGCGCCGTCCGGCAGGCGGCATAGACGGCCGGCGTCAGCACTACGGCCGTCGCATCGTTGGAAAGAAAGACGGTGACAACCACGCCGACAAGATAGACCAGCACGAAAAGACGTCGGGGCGATCCTTTGGCGTACGCGATTGCAATGGCGGCGATCCAATCGAACAGACCTTCGCGCCGGGCAAGTTCGGATAGCAGCATCATGCCGATCAGGAAGAGATAGACATCGCCACCCTTGGCGACGCCGGCCAGAGCATCCTGGGGTCCGACGAGCCGGAAGGCGAGCAGGAGCAGGGCGCCGAAGACAGCCCAGATGGCTTCCGGCCACCGAAACGGACGGACGACGACGCCCATCGCAGTGAGGCCGGCGATCCCCCAGGTCATGGCATGTTCGGTCATTTGCAATCGCGTTCGGTTGGCGCGCGGCAGATCAGCCGCGACGGTCGGGCAGGGTGTTTCGGCGATCGAATACATGTTTACTCAGGAAGTGACAAATCCGTTTATCTCCGGCCGGCCGCAACAGCGCGGTTGCATATCGCGGACGTAGCGGAACAATCACGGCCGGATCCGGTTTAGCTCACACCCGTATTCCCGGCGGAGGCCAAGATGTGGGCAGTTCTGATCGGTGCCGCTCTGATAATTGGCGGCCTTGTTTTTCTCTTCCGGCCGACGCTTCGTCGAAAGCCGAGTGATCCGCACCTGATGCCGCAAGGCGGCGCCACGCTCGAACCGCGGCGCCAAGGCCTGAGATTTCTTAGCTTAGCGCGGAACTGGCCCGCGCTGGTGGTCATCGCGGTCGGTGCGGTTTTCCTGGTTTTCGGGAGCTACTGGTGACAGACGACAGGGTTGGCCACTCCGCATCGCATCTTTCCTATCTGGCTCCCATTTGCCGCCAGCATCTCGCACGTTTACGCGGACGTCTTGAGAAGACCAGCAGCCAAGGCATCGAACGCCTCGACAGCTTTCGGCAGTACATCCTGCGGCTGGTCGCTTGCAGCGATCCAGAGGGCGGCATTGAGCGCAGCGCCGTTGAGCAGCCGGGCAGCTGCTTCCGGGTCCACCGGCTTGAGCGCGCCCTGCACGATAAGGCGCTCGATTGTCTGCCTGGTTGCCTGAAGGCAACTGCTCTGGCTCGGCCATTGTGAAGGATCACCCAATACTGCAGGCCCATCGAGCAGGACGATGCGCTGGACCTCGGGATCAAGCGCCATTTCGATATAAGCCGCGCCCTCATCGAGCAGGCCCTGCCAATCGTCACCCGCGCGGGCGCCGATCGCCTGGGCGCGCGACGCCATTTCCGTGTCGATCTGATCGACAACTGCGGCAAGCAGCCCGCGCTTGTCTCCGAAGTTGTGATAAAGCGCTCCCCGCGTCAGCCCGGCCTCGGCAGTCAGCTCGTCCATCGAGGCGGCCGCATATCCTTTCTCCGCAAAGGCCTTACGTGCGGCCGCGATCAGCTTCACACGATTTTCCTCCATCGTCTGGCTGCGTTTTTTTGCCATCTAACCTCCAGCTTCACATACGGATCGTATATGAAGCTTGACATGCGACCCGTATGCTGCGTATTTCATATACGCTCCGTATATCAGATGGCATGGCGACCTGTGAAGCTCCTTCATAGCCTGCTGCTCATCCAATCAACAATAGGAAGCGAGATGACAATGAATCGACGCGAAGCAATCTTTCCGGCGAACAGACACGCCCTTTACGAGGACCATGGTTATTCGGCCGCCATCCGAACCGGCGACCTTCTCTTCGTCTCAGGCCAGGTCGGCAGCCGTTCCGATGGAACACCTGAACCGGACTTCGAACGCCAGGTCCGGCTGGCCTTCGAAAACCTCAAGGCGACGCTGGATGCTGCAGGCTGCACCTTTGACGATTTGGTGGATGTGACGACGTTCCACACCGATGCCCAAAATCAGTTCGAAACGATTATGGCCGTCAAGCAGGAGATTTTCTCCAAGCCGCCCTATCCGAACTGGACCGCGATCGGGGTGAACTGGCTGGCAGGCTTCGATTTCGAGATCAAGGTCATCGCCCGCATCCCTTCGAACGCCTGATTTTAACCGCTGGCCCTGCGTCGTATCACCTACTGAGCGAAGAGCTCCGGGATGATGTCGCGCGCGCGGTCGCGCAGCCTTACCGCTTCTTGCTTGGCGATAAAGCGGTAAGGCCAGCGCAGCCTTGTGGTGACCGGGCCCCAGTTGCCGATCGCCGCGAGCAGTTTGTCGAGCGCTGCATTTGAATAGCCGCGGTCACGGCGGAATGGGACGATGTGATTGTCCATAAAGGTGCAGATGCGGCTTTCGATATCAAGCGCGGCGTCGAGATCCCTATGCATCAGGTCGGTCCAGGCCTGGGCGCCGCGGGGATTAAAACAAGCAACATTCGAAAATGCCCCGGAGGCAACGCCCTGCTTCATGCCGGTTGCGAGATGGTGGCCGGGAATGAACAGCGAAAATTCGGCAAGATGCTCTCGTGCCTGCGCATACCAGGCCTCGTCTCCATCGGCGATCTTCATCCCGACTACCGACGGGCAGGGGCCGCACACGTGGCTGAGCTCGGCTGGCGACAGGACACGTTTCGCATGCGGGGGATTATAAAGGATGAGCGGGATTCCTTGGGCGGCCTCCGACGCCCGTTTCAGGAAATCGATGGCTTCGCGATTGGTGAGCGGCCACCAATCGGGAAGGATCACCTGGATTGCCAATGGTCTATGTGCGGTTGCGCGGCGCAGCCGATCGAGCATGATGATCGGATCGGGCTGGCAGGCGCCGATCACGAACGGCATGCCGGCCGCGCGGCATCGCGACGCCAGCACGTCCTGAATTCGCTCGTATTCCGCTTCTGTCTGGTTGTGGAATTCTCCAGCGGTGCCGTTTGAATAGATGCCGTCGACCCCGGCAGCGATCAGTATGTCGATTTCCCAAGCGAGCTTTTCGAAATCGATGCTGTCGTCTTCGGCGATCGGCAGGAGCAGGCTTGCCCAATTGCCCGCGATCGGATGGCGGCGGCTTGTGATGGTCATCGCACGTCCTTCAATTCAGGTCATCACGGATGCAGGCCTTGAAATGCCCGGGTTGCATTTCGCGCAGCTCCGGCACGGTCTCGCCGCAGGCGGGCAGGGCATTCGGACAGCGCGTGCGGAAGACGCAACCGCTCGGCGGATTGGCGGGGCTCGGGATATCACCCTTCAAGATCTGGCGCTCGCGCGGCGCATTGGGATCGGGCGAGGGGATCGCAGAGAGAAGCGCCCGCGTGTAGGGATGCAGCGGCCTGGCATAAAGCCCAGCACTTGGCGCGATTTCCATGATCCGGCCGAGGTAGAGCACGATCACGCGGTCGCAGATATATTCGACTACGGCGAGGTCGTGGCTGATGAACAGCATGGTCAGACCCAGACGCTGCTGCAGGTCGCGCAGAAGATTGATCACCTGCGCCTGGATCGAAACATCGAGCGCCGAGACAGGCTCGTCGGCGACGATGAATTCCGGCGCGAGCGTCAGCGCGCGGGCGATGCCGATCCGCTGCCGCTGGCCGCCCGAGAACTCGTGGGCATACCGGTTGACGGCCTCCTGCGGAAGATCGACCTGTTCGAGTGCGGCGCGGGCGCGCTCCAATCTTTCTCTTGCCGTACCCAGGCCCTGGATCTTCAGTCCCTCGGTCAGGATTTCCCCGATCGTCATGCGCGGCGAAAGGCTCGCGAACGGGTCTTGAAAAATATATTGCATCCGCGGCCGCACACGCCGCATTTCGGCTGAGGACAAGGTGGTGAGTTCGGTGCCGTCGAAGCGGACGCTGCCGGCCGATGGTTCGACCAGCCGCAGGACCGATCGGCCGATTGTGGTCTTGCCACTGCCGGACTCGCCGACCAGCCCAACCACCTCGCCCTTGCCGATATCGAAGGATATGTCCTGCAGGATGGTCAGCCTGGCCCCGCGGGACGTATAATGTTTCCCGAGGTCGCGGACGGAGAGAAGGGGCTCGCTCATCTGATCTCCTGCCAGCGAATGCAGCGGCTCTTGTGGCGCGGATCTATGTCGGCAAGCGGCGGCACAGCCACGCGGCAGTCGTCAATGGCAAATTTGCAGCGCGGCTGGAAGGCGCAGCCGACCGGCATGTCCATCAGGCTCGGAACGACACCGGGAATGGCCGCCAGCCTTTCACCCGCCTGCTTCATCCGGCTCGCATCGCCGAGCTTCGGCATCGAGGCCAGGAGGCCGATCGTATAGGGATGTCTCGGATTGCGGAAAACCTCGCCCACCGGTCCGGTCTCGACGATCCGCCCGGCATACATCACCGCCACCCGATGCGCGATTTCGGCGACGACGCCGAGATTATGGGTGACGAAGAGCATGGCCATGCCGCGTTCCCGCTGCAGCGTCTGCAGCAGGGCCAGAATTTGCGCCTGGATGGTGACGTCGAGAGCCGTCGTCGGCTCGTCGGCGATCAGCAGCGTCGGGTCACAAGCAAGGGCCATGGCGATCGTGGCGCGCTGGCGCATGCCGCCGGAGAGCTCGTGCGGATATTGACTGGCGCGGCGCCTGCCATCGGGAATGCCGACGCTGTCGAGAAGGGCGACGGCCGCATCCATCGCGGTCTTCCGGTCCGCCCGGCGATGGATGCGGATCGGCTCGGAAATCTGGTCGCCGATCGTGTAGACGGGATTGAGGCTTGACATCGGCTCCTGAAAGACCATGCCGATGTCATTGCCGCGAATGGCGCGCATATCCGGTTCGGCGAGCGCGACAAGGTTGCTGACCGCACCGTTCTTGCGCTTCAAATGAATGCTGCCGGCGGCGATCGCACCGATATTGCGGGTCAGAAGCCGCATCACCGAAAGGCTGGTGACCGATTTCCCCGAACCGGACTCGCCGACGAGAGCAAGCGTCTCGCCGGCCGCCACCGTCAGATCGATGCCGTTGACCGCCGTCACCTCACCCGATCGGATACGGAAAACCGTCCGCAGCCCCTTTACATCGAGAATGGTGTCGGCGGTCTGTTGCATGGAATCCATCAGGAAAGCAGGCCGGTCGCGCGGAGGATTTCGTCGATCCTTGCCGTCTCAGCCTCGTTGAGAGCTGCCCGCGGACGCGGCATCAGCGCCGTGTCGATGATGCCGAGGCTCTTCATCGCCGCCTTGAAGGCGCCGATGCCGGCGGCGCCGCCGCTGACACGGCCCGCCCCGACTGAGACGATCTCGAAGAGCCGGCAGAGGCGCTCCTGCTCATCGCGGGCCGCGACCCAGTCGCCGCGCTGCGCGGCATTCCAGAGCCTGACGTAGCCATGCGGATCGACATTCGCGATGCCGGGCACGACGCCATGGGCGCCCATCTGCAGCGCCGTGTCGACGACGATTTCGGAGCCGGTCATCAGGAAGACATCCTTGTGCTCGGCGAGATCGAGCAGCACGTAGCGGAAATTGCCGTCGTCGCCGCTCGAATCCTTGATGCCGATGATCGCGCCCTCCTTCGCAAGCGCCACGCTGGTCTGGCGCTGCAGTTTCACATGCACGCAAACGGGAATGTCATAGGCGATCAGCGGCACGTCGACGGCATCGCGGATATAGCGGAAGTGATCGATGATCTCGGCCTGGCTTGTGACAGTGTAGAACGGCGCCGTCACGACAACCGCGTCGGCGCCGGCCGACTTCGCGGTCCTGGCATGGTTGATGACCCGGTCGGTGGTCGGGTCGATGACGCCGACGATCAGCGGTACGCGACCGTTGATGACTTTGGCCGAATGCTCGATGATTTGCTGCCGGGTCCTTTCGTCGTGGAAGATCACCTCGCTGGTCGAGCCGAGCACGAAGAGGCCGTGGCATCCGGCCTCGATCAGGTTTTCGAGCACCCGTGTGTAGGACGGGTAATCGACGGTGTAATCCTTGTTCAGCGGGGTTATGACGGGAGGAACGACACCCTTGAATTTGCTCATTTTCGCTTTCTTTCGATCGTCAGTTTAATTCGGCGCGAGGGTCGAAGGCGTCGCGAAGACCATCGCCAATGAAGTTGATTGCAAGGACGGCAAGCACGAGGAATCCGCCGGGAAACAGCCATTGCCAGGGGTATTGTTCGAGCACGGCGGTGGAGCGGGCGGCATTCAGCATGTTGCCCCAGCTTGCCGCCGGCGGCGCAATGCCGAGCCCGAGGAAGGAAAGGCCGGCCTCGAGCAGGATGGCATTGGCGATCTGCAGCGTCGCGAAGACGACAAGGATGTCGATCGAGTTCGGCAGGCCGTGACGGAAGAGGAGGTGCGGCAGACCCGCCCCCATGCCTCTTGCCGCCATCACGAAGTCGCGTTCGCGAAGTTCGAGGAGCCGCGAGCGCACCATTCGTGCCAGCAGAGGCCAGGAGAGAAGCGAGATTACGAAGATCGTCGGCCAGATGCCGGTGCCGGCGATCGAGGCGAGCACCAGCAGGAAGATGACCGGCGGCAGCGTCATGACGAGTTCGACGAAACGCATCGTGACCGCATCTGCCCAGCGGCCGGCAAGCGCCGAGACGGCGCCGACCAGGAAGCCGATGATGGCGGAAATGATGGTCGAGGTGAGGGCAACCAGCAGCGAAATGCGGCCGCCGTCCATGACCCGGGCAAGAATGTCGCGGCCGACCCCATCGGTGCCGAACCAGTGTGCCGACCCGGGCCCAGCATTCATCGCCAGCAGATCGATGTCGTTGGGTTTGAAGCTCCACCACAGTGGATAGGAAAGGATCGCAACGATTATCAGCGCGATCATGCTAAGGCCGAGCAAGGCGGTCCGGTTGAGTAGGAAGCGATGCATGGAGCGTTCGATCGGGCCCGGGCTGCGGGCAGGGTTTCGTGCCAGCATCGCTCAGCCCACCTTGATCCGCGGATCGACCACCGCATAGGCAAGGTCGGTCAGAAGATTGACGACGATCACGCAGGCGCCGATCACCAGCGTCGAACCCATGATAACCGGATAGTCGCGGCCCTCCACTGCATCGACCATGAGCAGGCCCATGCCCGGCCAGTTGAACACGCTTTCGATGAAGATCGCGCCACCGATCGCAAGGCCGATGGTCGAGCCGATCAGCGTGATGACGGGAAGCAGCGCATTGCGCAGCGCGTGCTTGGTTATGACCCAGAATTCGAAGACACCTTTGGCGCGCGCGGTGCGCACATAATCCTGGTTCAGGACCTCCAGCATGGAAGCGCGCATGTAGCGCATGATCAGCGCTGTCTGCGCGACGGCCAGCAATGTGGCGGGCAGAATGAGGTGATGGAGAAGGTCGGCGACGGAAAATTCCTGGCCGGGTGTCAGCATGCCGCCGGAGGGCATCCAGTTGAAATAGACCGAAAAGAAGTAGAGGCCAACAAGAGCGCTCAGGAACGGCGGACTGGAAATGCCGGTGACTGCGAAGACCGACAGGGACAGGTCGGTGATGGAATTGCGCCGGACCGCGCCGACGATGCCGGTGGCGATGCCTGCAACGATCGCGATCGCGATCGCCGATCCCATCAAGAGGACTGTCGGGCCGACGCGCGAGAGTACGAGGCCGAGCACCGGCTGGTCGGGCCGCTTGATCGAATAGCCGAGATTTCCCATTAGCGCCTGCCGCAGCCAGCCAAGATACTGCACCGGCAGCGGCTGATCGAGGCCGAGCGTGGCGCGCAGCTCGGCAAGATCCGACGAGGACATGGGAATATTGGGGTCGATATAGGCGTCGATTGGATCGCCGGGCGTGAGGCGCAGCATGGCGAAGATCAGCACGCTCAAGGCAAGCAGCATGCCCACTCCGATCAGCAGGCGCCGGAGACTGTATCTCAGCATGAAATCCATTCCTGTGCGGGCGGCCCACTGCGCCTCGAAAGACGCGCGGACCCGCCCTTTGCGTTCTCAGGACGCGTTACGCCTTACTCGGCGATCGCCCATTTCTCCGGATGCGCCTGGTACGGGCCGCCGCCGGGGGCAGGCGTCCAGATGAAGTCCTTGAGCTTGGCGGAGGCGACGCCATAACGTTTCGCCACCCACAGCGGACCCCACGGCAGTTCCTTGTTCATCACCTTGCAGACCTCCTGATAGCGGCCGTCGCGCTTTGCGGCATCCGTCTCGCCAAGCGCCGCGTCGAGAGCGGCCGTCAGCATCGGCATGCGCACACGCGCAACGTTCGGGCCGGTCGGCGGGATCTGCTTTTCGTTGAGGCCGACATTGATGCTGCCCGGATCCGGGCCGTTCTGAAGGCCGGCATAGACCATCTGGAACTGCGCGACGTCAGGCGTGGGATTGAGCACGATGCTGTTATAGGTCGGTGTGTCGACGGCGCGCGGCGTGACGTTGATGCCGACCTGGGCGAGCATCGCCTGGACCGCGGCCATGACATTGGCGGCAAGCGGCGTCGTGTAATAGGTCAGCAGGGTGATCGGCTTGTTGCCGTTAATCTCATCCCAGCCGGCTTCCTTCAGCAGTTGCTTGGCCTTTTCCGGATCGTAGGCATAGGCCTCGATGCCTTTCGGCACGACCTGGTCGGCGACATAGGCGCAGTTTGCCGGTTTGGCAGCGCCGCCGTAGAGGCTCTGGATGATCGCATCGCGATTGATCGCGTACATCACCGCCTGACGGACCCGAACATCCTTCCAGATCGGCGAGTCGTGATTGAAGCCGAGATAGTTGACGACGAAGGAGTTGCCCTCGATGACGCGGAAATCCTTATTGTCGTTGAAGGCCTTCAGATCGTTGGAATCGACGTAGGTGAACTGGATCTCGCCGGCGCGCAACGCGGCGATCGCCGCTGCCGGATTGGCGAAATAGCGGTTGATGATCTTTTCCATTGCCGGTTTGCCGCCTCGGTAGTCGGTGTTGGCGACAAGTTCGACATATTGATCGGTGACATATTTGCTGAACTTGAACGGCCCGGTGCCGATCGGCGCGGTGGACCACCATGTGTTCTTGGCGAGCTGATCGGCAGGGATCTGCGAAAGCGCGTGCTCCGGCAGCATCATCACCTTCGTCAGCGTGTCCATCAGGCTTGCGGATGGGGCCGAGAGTTTGATGACAAGGGTCTTGTCGTCCTTGGCCTCGACCGAGGAAACGGCATTCAGTCGTGCTGCCAGAACGGAGCCGGTCTTGGCGTTCTTGGCGAGTTCAATGGTGAACTTGGCGTCCTTTGCCGTGAAGGGCTTGCCGTCATGCCATTTGGCGTCGGCAAGCGTGAAGGTGTAGGTCAGTTGGTCGGGACTGACCTCGTAGGACGAGGCGAGCTGGCCGACGACCTTCTCGAGCTTCTCGTCATAGGTCACCAGCGGCTCGAAATAGACGCTGAGCCACGTGAAGCCGCCTGTCGCGGCGAGCGGATTGAAATTGCCCTGGAAACCGCCGGGCCCGACGTCGAAACCGCCGGACAGCGTGGCTGCCTGCACGGGGCCGGCAAGGGCCGGGACGACGGTCGTCGCCATTATCGCACTGAGCGCGATGGCGGATGATAGTCTCTGCAGTCGTTTCATTGTTCTCCTCCCACGTTTGCACTTTTCTTATTGGCTGCGATCACCCGGGAAATGCCGTCGTAATGGCGATCCAGGCGCTTCTGCGCTTCCGCGACGTCCTTCGTCTCGATTGCATCGACAATCGCCGCGTGATCCCTCCAGGTCGCAACGGGGTCGACATTGTCTAGGTTGACGAAATCCGACGCCTTGTAGAAGGCGAGCCAGAACACATCGATCAGCCGGGCAAGGGTCTCGTTGTGCTGGCAGCGAAAGAGCAGGGTATGAAAGAGCTGGTCTTCGTCGGCGAAGGATTGACCCCGCTCGGCATGGACCCGCATGCGGTCGACCGTCGCGCGTAGCTCTGCAATATCGTCGTCGCCGATCATTTCAAGCGTCTTGCCGATCAGCCCGACTTCGAGCGTCCGGCGGATCTCGATCACTTCTTCGATCTGGCGCAGCGCGCCGCCGAGCCCATAAGCGAGATTGTCGAGCAGCGGCTCGAATGAGAATGCCTTTACGAAGATGCCGACGCCACGGCGCGATTCCAGAACGCCGAGCGATTCCAGCGCCTTGATGCCTTCACGCAGGGAATTGCGGCTGACGCCGAGCTGGTTCGCAAGCTCAGATTCAGCCGGAAGCAGTGTGCCCGGCTGTAATCTGTTGTCGCTGATGTAGGCCCGCAGGCTTTCCTGCACGGACACGTGCAGAAGAGGCGCACGGGCGAGGGGCTTCATGGACTTCAGCGACATGCGTTCTCATTTCCGTCTGCAAAGAGAAGATGCAACAGACATATCCACTTGTAGGATATCCGTCAAATGAAATCGCCTGCCGCGCATATTGCGCGGGAGTTCGGTCGCCGACATGGTCCGCGGGTTGAAACCGCCCGGAACAGCAATCGTCAGCGGAACGGTGATGCGAACCGGAAGCGCGTATGAACGATCGGAGGTCTCGTGGCGGTGTACGGAGTTAAGGCAGGCGGTCAAACTCCTGCCACATGCCATGCATTAATTTGGGCGACTGCGTGTTTCTTAAATCGGAATCGATTTAGAGATAAATCATGCAGCAGCTCAAAGCATTGCCGCAGCTTTTGCGCCTCTCGTAAGATGCACGGCGCTGCAGCAACCGCGCCGATGGAGATCCGATGCCCGCAATCCTGCGAAAAAAAGTTCACGGCGTATCCACGCGGGCTGAGGTCATCGATGGTGCAGAGGATATAGGCCTCTCCTATCAGGTGTTTTCCGATACGGTGATCGAAGACGTCGTCGTCAAGAACTCGCCGCGTGGCTTCAAGTTTCACAATGGCAGCAATCTCGTCGTGAGGCGCTGCGAAACGGAGAATGTCAAGGGCGACGGTATCTACCTGACGAAGACAAGGAACGTTCTTCTCGAAAACAATCGCATGGGGGCGGCGGCGGGTGAGGGCGCGGACTGCTGCCAGTTCGCCTATCAGAACAGCGACGACAATATCAGTTCAGACGTGGTGATCCGTGGCAACCTCTTCCTGCAGTCGCCGGCGAGCGCTTCGAACAAGGGCGCGCTGGTCTGCGATAAAACCCGGAATTATCTCGTCGAGTACAACTTCATCGGCGGCAAGAACTTTTCATTTTCATCGATCGGCGACGATGCCGTGGTGCGCAGCAACATCATGCGCGACGGCAGGATGAACGACTATTCCTTCGGCTACGGCATCGGCGACAAGGCAGACCGTACCGGCCATCATGTCTACGACAATTGGATCGAGAACAATAATCGCGGCATCAGTCTGAGCGGCTTTTCCGACCAGGAACTCGCCTTTCGCAAGGATATCGACATCCACGACAACGTCATCAGCGGATGCGACATTGCCTTCTTCGCCAATCGCCAATGGTCGGGGAGCTTCCGGCGCAACATATTCATGCGATGCGCGCAGGACATGGTTCTGTCGGGAAAGGGCAAAACCACCGCCGGTCGGATCACCGGCAATTATCGCAATGACGGCAGCTTCTTGAACGTCGTGGCGCCGCCGCTCCGTTTCAATCCCGACGGCAAGGCATCTGTTGCTTCGGGCGAATGGACGTCCGAGCCCGACGAGATCGTCATCCAATGGCGCGACAAGGGAGTGGATATTCCCGGCGCCAACCGGCCGTCGATTGCCGTCGCGCCCGGCATGGAATTGTCTTGCGTGCTGTTGGCCCGCAAGGGCCGCAACTGGATGCTCGCCATCGCCGAAACCGCCTACGACGAGTTCACGCCGCGCGCATGGCAGGAAAAGAAGCTGCCGTGGCAGAAGCGGTATCTCTCGATCTGAGCCAGGTGCTGCCGGTTATGCCCGGCCTGGAACCGAAGGCCGGTTTTGCCGTTGATTGCCAATGTTCCATCGGTCCCGGAGGGCAGGACAGCCATGGCACGCCAGACATTCTGGAAGGGTTACCTCAAGCTCTCGCTCGTTACCGCTTCCGTATCCCTTACGCCGGCGACGACCGAAAGCAACAAGCTGCATTTCCACGTCCTCAATCGTCAGACGAAAAACCGCGTCGAAAGCCGCTATGTCGACAGCGTTACCCGTAAACCGGTGCCCGACCGGGACCAGGTGAAGGGTTATCCGCGCGGCGAGGACGACTATGTCATTCTCGAAGACGAGGAGATCGAGGAAGTCGGGCTCGAAAGCACCCGCACCATAGATATCGACAGTTTCGTCCCCCGCGGCTCGATCGATTGGATCTGGTACGACAAGCCGCATTTTCTGGCGCCCGAGGACAAGGTCGGGGCGGAAGCCTTCTGTGTCATCCGCGAGGCGATGAAGGCAAACGACGTCGTCGGCATTGCCCGCCTGGTCCTCTATCGCCGCGAGCGCGCCGTGCTCCTGGAGCCCCAAGGCAAGGGCATCGTGCTCTGGACCCTGCGCTACGGCGACGAGGTACGCGAACCTTCAGTCGAAATCGACGACAGGGCGAAGGTAGACAGCAAGCTCCTGACGCTGATGAAGCGGCTGGTGAAGGAAGAGACCAAGGCTTGGAGTCCGACCATGGTGCAGGACCCGATCCAGAGGCGCCTGAAATCGATGATTCGCGGCAAACAGAAGAGCCTGAAGAAGGCAGCGCCGGCCAAAAAACCCACACCGGTAAAATCGACCGGTAACGTCATCAACATCATGGATGCCCTGAAGAAGAGCCTGACGGCGGAAGGCGCGCGGAAGTCGCGTTAGCGCTGGAAGGTTTCGCCTACCGCTTCTTCTTTTCCAACGGTTTTGCCGCGGCGAAAAACCCGTCCCAAGGATCTCGCGGCAGCGCGTCGAGCCGGGTCGGCGTGTTGTCCACGGTGAAGTAGGCCGGTCCGACGTCGGGGGTCAGTTCGCTCCATTCCAACGGCATCGAAACCGCGGCGCCCGGCCGTGCTCGTGTTGAATAAGGCGCGACCGCCGTATTGCCGCGGCCGTTGCGGAGATAGTCGATGAAGATCCTCCCCTTGCGCTTGGCCTTCGTTGCCGTCGCCAGGTAGCGGTCGGGATGGTCGGCTGACATGCTGTCGGCGAGCCATTTGGCAAAAGCCTTCACCTCGACCCAGCCGGCCTTCGGCGTGAGCGGCGTCACCACATGCAGCCCCTTGCCGCCTGAGGTCTTGACGAAGGCGGCAAGACCCTCGGTCTCCAACCGCTCCTTCAATTCGCAAGCAGAGGCGATCACATCCTTCCATTCCACCTCGTCATCGGGATCGAGGTCCATCGTGATCATATCTGGTTTTTCCCAATCGTTGGTCGTCGTACCCCAGGGGTGGATTTCCAGCGCTGCCGATTGCACGAGCGCAACGATGCCGTCGAAATCGGTAATGCGCAGCAGCTTCTCTCCCTGCTTGTCCTTGGGATCGGTGATCTCCTCAATATGCGGATTCATACCCTTCCAGGCATGTTTCTGGAAAAACCGCTGCCGGCCATCGATCCCGGCCGGCAGGCGCAAGAGCGCCAGCGGCCGGTTGACGACATAGGGCGCCATGAAGCGCCAGACCTGGGCGTAATAATTCGCCAGGCCTTCCTTGGTAACGCCCACGTCCGGCCAATAGATGCGGTCGGGGTGGGTGAGCGTCACCGTCAATTTCGGCAGGAGAGGGGCCGTGGTCTTTTCCGTCTCGCGCGTCACGTCCTTGGCAGGCTTGTCTTCGCGCAGGCCGCGGAAGGCGGCGTGGCGCAGATTGCCGTCGGCAGACCAGGCGCGGAACTCGACCTCGCCGACCATCTGTGGCTTTACATAGATCAGCCCGCGCCGCTCTTCTGATGTGAGCTTGTCGTCGAAGGATTTCTCGTTCTGCGTCAGCCGCGACAGTTTCTCAAAGAGCATCTGCGCGGTTGCCGCCGTATATCCGGTGCCGACGCGTCCGACATGCTTGAGTTCGCCGTCCTGGTAATAGCCCATCGCCAGCGAGCCGATCGCATTCTTCATCGAGGTCGACGGCACGTAACCGCCGATGACGAATTCCTGCCGGTGCGAGCACTTCGATTTGATCCAGTCGCCTTTGCGTCCCGACGTGTATTTGCTGTCGCGCAATTTGGAAATCACCCCTTCGAGGCTGAGCCGGCAGGCATGGTCGAGCACCAGGCCGCCGCTTTCATTGAAATGCCCGCTGTAGCGCAGCTTGTCATTGTTGCCGGGCAGCAGGCTTTCGAGCAGTCGCTTGCGATCGACGAGTGCCACATTCACCAGATTATAGCCGTCGAGGTGAAGAAGATCGAAGGCATAGAAGACGAAGCGATCATCGCGGCCTTCGCTCAGATCCCGTTGCAGCGCTGAAAAATCCGAGGCGCCGATATCGCGCTCGACGACAATTTCGCCGTCGATCACCGCCGTTTGTACCGGAAGGCCGGCGAAGGCCTTGAGTATCTCCCTGCCGAATTTCTCCGTCCAGTCGAGTCCGCTACGGGTCAACATCCTGACCTCGCCGTTCTCGACCCTGACCTGTAGCCGGTAGCCGTCGAACTTGATTTCGTGGATCCAGCGATCGCCAGCCGGCGGCTTCGGCTTCAACCTGGCAAGCGCCGGTTCGATGAAATCGGGCATTGCACCCTTGCGCGCACCCTTCGGCCAGTCGCGTTCTTGTGGTGCCGGAGATTTGGCCTTTGACGCCGGTCTTTTGGCGGCAGCGGACATGGCGTCTTGTGCCTTGGAATCCCAGCTCGCGTCCGGATTTTCCGCCACCTCTTCGAGCCGGCGGCCGGTCTTGGCCGATTCCGGCCGCTCCTTGAGAATGTCCCCGTCGTGACGCGCCTCGGCGTCGTCTCCCTTGATCAGCAGCCAGTTCTCCCGCTTTTCCCCGGGCCGCCCATGCATTCGCACGAGATGCCAGCGGCCCTTCAGCTTCTCGCCGTCGAGCTCGAATTCCAAATGGCCCTCGCGATAGGCCTTTTGCGCATCGCCGAGCGGCATCCAGGTGCCGCGATCCCAGACGATGACAGTGCCGCCGCCATATTGTCCTTTTGGAATGATGCCTTCGAAATCGCCATAGGAAAGCGGGTGATCTTCGACGTGTACGGCAAGGCGCTTGTCCTCGGGGTTGAGGCTCGGCCCTTTCGTCACCGCCCAGCTCTTCAGAACCCCATCCATCTCGACGCGGAAATCATAGTGCAGTGTAGTTGCGTCATGCTTCTGGATGACGAAACCGTTGCCGCTGCTGCGGCCCAACCGGCCGCGTGGTTCCGGAGTGAGTTTGAAATTGCGCTTCGCTTCATAGGTCTCGAGGGCCATCTCAGCCTGCCTTCTTCCTTTGGCTGTCGCTGCGCGCCGACGCCTTTTTCTGTGCCGGCGCCTTCTTCGCCGCCTTGCCGCCCATCTTGGCGCTTTGGCGCAGCGCCTCCATCAGGTCGACGACCTTGCCTTCGGGCGTCGGTTTCTTCTTTGGCGGCGCTCGGCCGTCGATCTTTGCTTTCACCAGTTCGACGAGGGCCGCTTCGTAGCGGTCCTCGTAGGCGCTCGGATCGAAGCTGCCGCGCTTGGTTTCGATGATGTGACCGGCGAGCTCGAGCATTTCCTTGTCGAACTTGATGTGGGGAATGTCTTTGAAGACCGCGTTGGCCGAGCGCACCTCGTAGTCGAAGTTCAGCATGGTCGCGATGATGTAGCCGTCATGGGGCCGGATCAGCAGCGTGCGGTTGCGCCGGAAAAGGACGGCTTCCGCAAGCGCCGCGACCTTGCCGTCTCGCATGCTGCGGACGAGCAGCGACAGCGCCTCTTCATCATGATCGTTGACGGGTGCGAGGTAATAGGGGCGGTCGAAATAGAGCTTGTCGATATCGTCATAGGCAATGAAAGCTTTGACGTTGAGCACCTTGTCGCTTTCCGGCAGGATCTCGGCAATCTCGTCGCCTTCGACGACGATGTAGTCGCCATTCTCCATCTGGTAACCCTTGACCTGATCGTCCCGCTCGACCGGCTTGCCGGTTTCGCTGTCGACGAACTGCCGTTCCACCCGGTGGCCGGTCCTGCGGTTGACGATGTTGAAAGAAACGCGGTCGGAGGAGGAGATGGCGGTATAAAGCCCGACGGCGCAAGCAAGGTCGCCTACCTTCAGATGACCTTTCCAGCTTGCCCGCGCGGCCATTCCATCCTCCGTGACAAATCAGAGCCGACTGCTGCTCTTGTCGGTTTCGAGTTCCTGGAAGGCCCAGCCGCCGTCGGGTGAAGGATAAGCGAGTAAGGCGTCGCCATCGCCGATTTTCTGGCGCGACGCAGCATCCTTGGCGCGGAGGATCGCTTCCTCAGCCGTCGCATAGGTTTCCGACAGCGTGTCGCCGAGCTTGTATGCCCAGCCATTGTCATGCGGCACAACCTGATAGGTGATATCGGCCATTTCGGATCTCCTCTTGTGAGTTCGATAGCGGAGCATGATGCGGCCGACACCGGTGCGCGGTTTCGGCATCACGCTCTAGTTCCGATTTGGTTTGCGCCTTCCGTCGAGCGCGATGATTTTTTCGAGCGAGGCGATGTCCTCGCTGGTAACGACGGGAACCGGATCGGCGGCAATCGCCTCCAGCACCTCCTGCGAAATGGCGCCGTTGCGGATCGCCCATTCCAGTGTCTCGCGCGTTTCCCGCTCGGCCCTGAGCTGTGCATAGAGAGCGACGATCAGCCGGTCACGGGCGTCCATCCGCCGGTCCTGACGATCCATGTTGCGGACATGCGCCATCGCGATGCACCTTTGTCACTGATTTCGTTCAGGTGTAATCAACCGATGACGGATGGAAAGGTTCCGTTACCGGCCGTCGGCGGCGCCGTTGCGGGCCGAAGCGCAACTCGCTATCTCTGCGAGCCCGTTGTCAGAGGATTTTTGTCATGGCTGATCTCAAGGCTCGCCCCCGTCCGACAGGCGCCAACGCCACTCTCGGCCGCACCGGCTACCCGCATGTCACGTCCACCACCAAGGGTGAGATCGATATCGTCACCGCGCCGTCGCAGCCAGGCTTCAGCCCGCTCGATCTGCTCTATGCCTCGCTCGCGGCCTGCCTCGTGCTCAGCGCCCGCATTGCAGCGAGCCAGATGGGCGTTCTCGACAGGATCGGTGAGATCACTGCCGACGTCACCGGCGAGAAGGCGGCGGAAGGGCTGTCACGCGTCGCAAAATTCAACATCGTCTTCTCGATCAAGGGCGATATTGACGAGGAGACCCGCCGCAAGATCGTCGTTGCCGCCGAAGATGAGATCTGCACGGTCAGCAACACCATTCGCGGCACTCCCGAGTTCTCGACAACGATATCGGAACAAAGCTGATCTTCACCAATATTATAGACAATTGCCGCCGGAGGATTGCGTGAGCAATGTCCGGCTTCTATGCTCGGGCATCGAAGCAACGGTCTCGGCTATCATGCAGTCCAAACTTCTGCCGACGTCCGAACAGCCCGTCGTCGCCATCATCGGCGGTGGCGTCTCCGGCGCGGGCGTGGCCTATCATCTCGCCCGGGCAAATGGCGGCGACGCTCCGCTTATTGTGGTCTTCGAGCCGCGGGCGGAGCTCGGCCGCGGTCTTGCCTATGACACGGACGATCCGGCCCACCGCATCAATGTTCCCGCCGCCAAGATGAGCCTGCAGCCAGACGACCAGGGCGAGTTCCAGGCCTGGATCGAGGCCCGCGATGCTGTCGCGTGCGACCCGCAGGCACGACGGCCCGATGGCCTGCTTTTTCCGCGGCGCCGGCTCTTCGGCGATTATGTCGCCTCCCTTCTGAAGCCGCTGTTGGAGGACGGCAGCGTGCGTCATTGCCGCGCCGCCGTGACCCATGTCGAGCGCCGGGACGGCCGCTGGTCGATCCGCGACGACAAAGGCGACGTGATGCAGGCCGATATCGTCGCGATCGCCACCAGCCACCCGCCGCCGGCGGCCCCCGGCCGGCTTGCGACCAGGCTCGCCGGCCATCCCCGTTTCGTCGCCGACACCACGAAGCCAGGCGCGCTCGAGGTGATCCGCCCCCAGGACCGGGTGCTGGTCATCGGCAACGGCTTGACCGCCGCCGATGTCATTGCCTCGCTTGCTGAACGCGGGCATCACGGTCCGGTAACGGCGATCTCGCGCCGCGGCCTGCGCTCGCGCGGACATGCGCCGGTGCCGCAACCGTTGTTCGGCGATTTCCTCTCCGATGCGGCTCGTTCCGCCGTTTCACTGCTGGCAGGAATCCGCGCGGCCATACACGCTGCGGAGGCGCAGGGCATAAGCTGGCATGGCGTGATCGATCAGGTGCGGGCGCAGGGACACGATCTCTGGCAGGCGCTGCCGGTTGCCGAACGGTGCCGTCTCGTCCGCCATCTGCGTCCCTATTGGGATGTGCATCGTTTCCGCATCGCGCCGCAGGTGGAAGCCGTGCTCGACGAGGCGATTGCTGCCGGTCGCCTGGAAATCCTCGCCGGTTCGGTCGCCGAGGCGCGCATTGAAGGCGAGCTAGTTGTTTGCAGCCTGCAGCCGCGCTATCGGCGCCAGTCATTGCAGCAGAGCTATGACGCCGTCGTCGTCACCACCGGCCCGGCGCATGGCGGCATTCTCGAAACCCAGCCCTGGCTCGCGGCGCTTGCTGCGAGCGGTTATCTGTCGCTTGATCTCACAGGCCTCGGCCTCGCCTGCACCGAGCATTCGGAGGCGATCGGCGCGTCGAGAAAGGCAGAGCCTTCGCTATTGATCTCCGGTCCGCTGGCGCGCGGCACCTTCGGCGAACTGATGGGACTGCCGCAGGTGACCGAGCATGCCTTTTTCGTCGCGACCGAAATCGCCGCAAAGCTGCGGCTGGCCAGGGCAAACACGCAGCGGGGCTGATTTTCCGTTCCGGTGTCGCTATTCGACTGTCGCCGGCGGTCGGCTTCTGCTACGCACTCGGCATTCAATCGCCCGCTGCCGGTGTTCGGGCAATCAGAAATATCGAGATCATGTCGCAGACTGCTTCCAGCCTCTCCGAAGCCTCGCCTTCCAATCGTCTCGCCCTTGCCGCTCTCGTTCTCGGCGGAGCGGCGATCGGCGGCTCGCCGATCTTCGTCCGGCTGTCCGAGGCCGGGCCGATGGCCACTGCCTTCTGGCGCGTGGCGCTGGCGCTGATCCCGATCTTCATCGTCTCGTTTGTGAAGAAGGATGCGGGGCCGAAGCCGCAAAGCCTTTCCGATTATAGCCTGCTGGCTCTTCCGGGCCTGATGCTGGCGCTCGACCTCGCCGCCTGGCATCTTTCGCTCACCATGACCTCGGTCGCCAACGCGACGCTGCTTGCAAACCTCGCGCCTGTGTTCGTCACGCTGATCGCCGTCCTGTTTTTCAGGGCGAGAACCAGCGGCGTTTTTCTGTTGGGGCTGGTCCTGGCGCTGGCGGGCGTGGTTATCCTGAAGGGCGGACCGGCAGGACTCGGCCACGGGGATTTAGGCGGCGACGGTACCGCGATGATCGCCGCCTTCTTCTATGCCTGCTATATCCTGGCGATCGGCAGGTTGCGCAGCCGGTTCGATACGATCCGCATCATGCTGTGGAGCACGGCATCGGCTGCCGTCTGCATCTTTCCGATTGCCTTCTTCTTCGAAGGCCGGATGCTGCCGGCGACCCTCTACGGCTGGTCGATCCTTTTCGGCCTCGCCTTTGTCAGCCATGCGGGCGGGCAGGTGGCGATCACCTATGCGCTGGCCTATCTGCCGCCGGCCTTTTCATCGCTGACGCTGCTGCTGCAGCCGGTCGTCGCCGCAATCCTCGCCTGGGCGCTGCTCGATGAGGCGATCGGCACGATGCAGGCGCTGGGCGCCGCCGTGGTGCTCGCCGGCATCATGGTTGCCCGAACGGCTCGCTCGGCGGCTTGACCGCTTGCTGCTCCAGCGGCGGTACATCATCGCCCATACTCTGGAGCAGCCACTTCTGGATGATCGGCACATCGGCATCGCCCAGATCGTGGCCGCCGGGGATGACGTCGGAATCGACGGTGGCCCCCGAACTTTTCAGCCTTTCCTCCAGCTCGCTCGCATATTTGCCATAAGCATCCGTCTTGCCGCTGATGACGAGCAGGTCCGTGCCCTTCAGATCGGCATGCGGATATTCGCTGAGGACCGGCATCGAGCGCAGCAGCACGGCCTTGTGAACAAGGTTCGGGTGCAGATAGAGCAGCGAGTTCAAGAGGTTGGCGCCGTTAGAATAGCCGACATAGACGACCTTCTTGGGGTCGAGGCCGTAGGACGTAACGGCGCCTTCGATGAAGGCTGCAAAGGCTTCGGCCTCGGTCTTGATGTCGTCCTGGTCGAAGGAGAAGGGGGTAATGCGCTTGTACCAGCGCGGAAAACCTTCTTCCGTCGCACGTCCCCGCACGCCCATCAGCGTTGCGCGCGGTGCCGCCTTGTTAAGAAGCGGCATCAGCGTCGTCTCGTTGCCGCCCGAGCCGTGGAGCAGCACGAAGACACTGCCGTCGGGATTGGGCGGCGTGTAGAAGCGATGGACAAACGGCAGCTCGCGGTAATTGATGCGCGGCTCCCCGGGCATCGAAAATTGCGGCAGGACCGTCTTCAGGTCGTCGAGATTGGTGATCGCCTCGGGGGGCGCGAACAGCTTGCTGCCAAGGGCGGCATGCTCTTCGTCAACAGTCATGCCGGGCTTGTCGGTTGCAAGCTCGACCAGCGTGCCGCCTGGCTCTCGGGCATAGAGCGAGCGGAAATACTTGCGGTCGTGCATGCTGGTCGGCGATGCGTCGGTCTTCTCCAGCGCCTTGGATGCCGAACGCAGCGCGTCCTCATCGGGTGCCCGGAAGGCGACATGATCGACGGTACCGGTTCCCGGCGCGCCGGACCAGAAGCCGCGCGCATCGCGTACGTCGATGACGTCGCCCGATTGCGAAACCAGCCTGTCGATCGTGCCGCGGTTGGCCTGGAAGCGGTAGCCGAAATGGCGCTCCAGGAAGCTGCGGCTCTCGGCCGGCTTTTCCGTCAGCATGGTTGCGCCGCGCACGCGCTGGATGGCATGTTCGACCGGGATCGAGGCGCCGTCCCAGACGGTTGCCGTTGTAAGGTCCTTCGCCCCGGCGAGCTTGAGAATGATATTGTCGGGGTCTTTCAGCCTGAGAACAGGCTCCCCGAATTCATCGGCCGGTCCCTCGGAACGCAGCCCGAAGCTCATGGCGCGCGTCAGCCAGTAGCCGATGCTCCCCGGGTCGATCGCCAGTGAAATTTCGCTGACCTGGCCGTAACCCGCCCGGCCGGGGGCGCCGTCCTCCCAGACGAGGAAGCTGACGAGCGAACCTGGCGTACCTGCCGAATCGCCGTAGAAGAGATGGAGTTGTGTCGCATCCTCGTAGCCGGCCGTCTGCTTGACGAGCCGCATGCCGAGAAAGCCGGCGTAAAAGTCCACGTTTGCCTGCACCTTCCGGGTGATGGCCGTAACGTGATGAATGCCTGATACCATCGAGAGCAGTCCTGATTGAAGCGGCGTCGTCAGGAGCGCGAGTATGAGAGCTGCGAAAGTCATACCGTTGCCAATGACCACCGCTTAGTTTTGTTCCGCACAAAGCGCAAGCGAATCGCCGCGCCGCAACAATTCCAAATGATCGACATCCTCGAGCGCCTCTTCCAGTTGCTGCAGGGTCGGCGGCTTCACCATATAGGCGCGCGCCCCGAGATTTCTGGCCCGCTGCATGTCGGTCTCGTCGCTTGAGGTGCTGAGAATGCAGACGGGAATCCGTTTCAGACGAGCATCGGCCGAAAGCGCGTTCAGCACCTCGAAGCCGTCCATGATCGGCATGTTGATATCGAGCAGCATCAGATCGATCTGCGGCACGTCGGTTATGCCGGCGCGCTCTTCGAGCAGCCGCATCGCCTCGCGTCCGTTGGTGGCAACATGCAGGTTGAAAGTAACCTTCTCCCGCCGCATCAGCTTGATCTTCAGGATCTGGATGTCGGCGGGGCTGTCTTCGACCAGCAGCACTTCCGCAAGCCGGCCGGAGCCTTCGCCCGGCTGCTCCGCCGGCTTCACGCTGGGCGCAACGGCTGATGCGGTGGGCGGCGCGGGCCGCGCCTCGGCGAGTGGGATTTCGACGATGAAGGTGGCGCCGGGGCCTTTGTCCGGTTCGCACCAGATCGCGCCGCCATGCAGCTGCGCGATGCGGCGGCAGATGGCAAGGCCCAGCCCGGTGCCCTCGATGCCGCGGCCGACGAGCCGTTTGAACGGCTGGAAGATCAACTCGCGGTGCTGGGGATTGATGCCCGGCCCGTTGTCACGCACCGTCAGGCGACAGCTGTCCCCCCGTGCTTCGCCGGAGATTGTGATCTCCGGAACCTTTTGATCGCAATAGCGGATGGCATTCGACACCAGGTTCTGCAGAAGCTGGGTCAGCAGCGTCGCATCGCCCATCACCTCCGGCAGCGGTCCCCGGATGATGACGGCTCCGCGGCTGTCCGTCTGCTGGCGCAGATTGTCCTCCACCTGGCCGAGCACATCAGACAGCGAAACCGGCGTCAGCTCCGGCCCACCGTAGGCTTCGAGCTTGGTGAAGTTCGAGACCTTGACGATCAGATCTTCCATATGGTCGGCGGCGCTCAGCACATAGTCGAGCAACTCGCGGTCCTCGGCCGGAAGCAAGGCGGAACCGTGCAGGATCCGGCTGAAGGATTTGATCGTCCGCAACGGCTCTTTGAGGTCATGCGCCATGGCGCGTGTGAAAATTTCGAGCGATTGCCGCTTTTGCTCCAGCTGCGCTTCCAGCATACCGTGCATGATTGCGTTCTGGATGCAGCGATGCAGCGTTTCGGGTGAAAGCGAATCCTTGGTGAGATAATCGCGCGCGCCGCTTTTCATCACCTCGACGGCGACGGTTTCGTTGCCCTGGCCGGTCAGCATGATGACGTTGGCGACGGGATCGTCCTCCAATATGTCGGCAAGGACGCCGAGCCCGTCGCGCCCCGGCAGCGAATAGTCGAGCAGGATGCAGTTCGGCCGTTTCCGGCTGTTCAACGTACGGCCCTCTTCGCCGGTCTCCGCTTCGAGGACGGTATAGGCGGTGCTTGAGACGCGGCCCAATATACGGCGATAGACCTCCCGGTCGTCGATGTTGTCGTCGATGATGAGAATGCAGCAGTCTTCCGCCAAACCGTCAGTCCTCGAGCGGCAGGATTGCGATTTCGAACCAGTATTCCTTCAGCCGCTGGATGGCCGCGAAGAGGCCGTCGAGATCGACCGGTTTCTGCACATAGGTGTTGGCGCCGAGTGCGTAGCAGCCTTCGATGTCGCGTTCATCGTCCGATGTCGTCAGGATCACCACCGGGATCTTGCGCCAGCCGTCGTTCGACTTGATCGCCTCCAGCGTCTTACGGCCGTCGAGGCCGGGCATGTTGAGATCGAGCAGGATCAGCCCTGGCTTCGGCACCATCGCGCCGAGCATGTCGAGCGCTTCCTGACCCGAGGCCGCCCAGCGGATCGAGTTGCGCAGATTGGTGCGTTTGAAGGCGCGCATCGTCGCTTCGAAGTCGTCTTCGCTGTCTTCGACGATCAGGATCGGTTGCGTGTCACGCTGCTGCATTCTGGCCCTCGCGCTTCTTTCCCAAGGTGAAATAGAATGTGGTGCCGACGCCAACTTCGGATTCCAGCCAGATATCGCCGTTGTGCCGCGCGATGATCTTGCGGACGAAGGTGAGGCCTGCTCCCGTCCCGTCGTCGGAATCCTGCGACTTTTCGAGCCGTTTGAAAATGCGGAAAATATCCTCATGGAATTCCTGGGGTATACCCTTGCCGTTATCCCTAACGAAAAACACGTTGCGGGCAACCGTGCCGTCCTTGCCGACGAACCGGTCGAGATAGCCGATCGTGATCAGCGGCGTCGGCTTGTCGTTGTATTTGATCGCATTGGTGATGAGATTGCGGAACACTTCGGTTAGCCGCGGCGCGTCGCAGATCACCTCCGGCAGACGGCCGTCGGTGACGACCTTGGCGTGCCGCTCTTCCAGGAGAAGCTCCATCGTCGCGACCACGTCCTTGACGATCAGGCCGATATCGGTGCGTCTGACGGCCAGCTGCTGTCGCCCAAGCCGGGAGAAGTAGAGCAGGTCGTTGACGAGCTTCTCCATGCGCTGGCTGAGACGCACGAGCCGGTTCAGCCGGCGCACGCCGTCGACGTCGAGCTTGTCCTCATAGTCCTCGAGGAGGAAGCGGGAGTGGTTGTGCAGGCCGCGCAGCGGCTCCTTCAGATCATGCGAGGCAATATAGGCGAACTCGTCGAGGTCGTGGTTGCTGCGCTCGAGCTCGGCCGTATAGGCCTCGAGCTGAGCAAGCGTCGTCTTCATCCGTTCTTCCTGCCGCGCGCGCTCGCTGATGTCTCGCACGATGCCGACGAAGGTCTTGATCTCGCCGCTGACGACAACGCTGATGGACACCTCGATCGGGAAGACGATGCCGTTCTTGCGCCGCCCGGAAACCATGCGCGTGGTGCCGATGATGCGCTCCTCGCCGGTCTGCCTGTAGTGGGAGAGATAGCCGTCATGTTCGGAGTGATAGGGCTCAGGCATCAGCATCTTGATGTTCCGGCCGATCGTTTCCTGCGGGGAATAGCCGAACATGCTTTCGGCGGCCGGATTGAAACTCCTGATCGTCCCACGCTCGTCGATGACGATGACGGCATCGGGCGTGCTGCGCACCAGCGCGCCGAAGCGGATGCGTTCGGCCTCCAGATTTTGGTTGTTGCGCAGGAAATAGTAGACGAGGATCGCAATCAGCCAGAGCGTGGCGGCCGTGATGGCGCGATTGGCGATCTCCTGCCAGAATGCCGTCTCGTCGTGCCTGATTGCGAAGAAGCCGAGCATGAGGAGCACGGTGCAGGCAAAGGCGAAGAAGAGCGGCGCGTTCCTGTTGCCGAACCAGAGGGCCGTCAGCACCAGCGGCACGTAAAGAATGCCGTTCGCGAGGCCGAGCGGTGTATAGAGATCGACGAGAAGGCCGGTGAAGCAGACCGCCGCCGGAATCCAGAGCGGAATCTGCGCCCGGTTTGCCGGCTGCATCCACCAGGAGCGGGCCAGCAGGCCAGAGCCGAAGAGCACCATGCCGAACGCCGTGTGCAACGCCATCGCCGCATAGCTCCCCCAGCGGTAGCCCTGTTCGGCATCGGTGAGATAACCGGCGAGCGCGATCATCCCAAGCGTGATGACGACATAGCTCGTCAGCTCCTGCGCCACCTGATTTCCAGACTTCTCGACATGGAGCGAGAGAAGCAGCGAAAGATTGGCGATCAGAAAGATCAGCGCGGTATTGGGCCCCATGCCGCCGCCGATCTCGGCGATGAAATTGCGCGGAATCACCAAGCCGCTGATCAAGTGGTCGACATTATGGACGGCGCGGCCGACTGTTGCGATTTCCACGAGCCGGGCGGCCGCGATCGCCGTTGCACATGTGATCATGATCGTTGCGGCTATTCGAAAGCGACGGGCGGTCAGCGTCGAGGCGGCGAGCCCAAGGCCGGAAAGCACGAAGCAGAGCGCCGTGTTGAAGGCCATCGACGGAAAGCCGGGGATGAGCGAAATGACAATCTTGATCTGCAGCCACCAGCCGGCAAGGGCGCTCATTCCGAGAAGGAACATCAGGCAGCCGACCGCTATTGCGAAGGCCCGATAGCGCCATCGCCTCCGCTGGTCCTGCAGGTCCACGCTGCCCTTATCCTGCACGCGAGTATCCTCTCTCGGTTCGCGCGGCCATTTTTTCCGAAATCGGGGAATACTCAATAGGCAGGAGAGGACGCCGCCGCGCTTTTTGCGAAATGATTTTTCGGTCGGACAGGTCGAATTTTCGCGAAATCGCGATATCGTGACGGTGAAGGTCAACGAGGTTCATTCGAACAATACCCAAATCACGGTGCCGGATGCCTACCATAGTTTACGTCGACGACAGCAGGGACGACCTCTTCTATCTCGACTATATCCGCAAGAAGCAGCATATAGACGTCGATCTATTCTGTTTTTCGACGGCCGAGACAGCGCTGGAGGCGCTGAAGCAGCGCGTGGCGGAAGGCTGGGCTCCGCCGGAGCTGCTGGTCGCCGATCTCTACATGCCCCTAGACAGCGGCATCGGCCTGGTAAGCAGCCTGCGCGGGGACGATCGTTTCAGAACAATGCGTCTCGCCATCTGCAGCGGATCGGACGCCGATGAGGATCGAGCGCGCGCGTTTGAAGCCGGTGCCGATTTTTACCTCGAGAAGCCGCTTGACCTCGCCGCGATCGTTCTCAATCTGGAAGTGTAGGAAACGGCGAAAACCGTATGGTGCTTTTCCTGGCTTTCGTCCTGGCGATATGACAAGCCGCGATTGACAAGGCCGAGTGTGCATCTCAAGATGCAACCGAAACGAAGAGGACGGAACGTAAAATAAGCGCTGAGAGAACCGAATGACCCGCGTTCGCCGCCACGAACTTCAGCCAACCCCTTAGCTGATAGGCCTATCGGCTCTCTCGCGCTTACGTCTGGCACTGCCTTCTCGCATTCATGGATGTTGAACGCGGAAGATTTACGATACCCAGGTAAGAACTACTGCCCCTCAGTATATCTGCCCGTGCATCACCTGTAGTTGAGATAATTGATGATATCCGCCTTGTGTACCGAAAGTCCCCGTTTCGATATCTCTCATCAATCGTCTCGCAATTTTTGTAGCTCTTCGCGTTTAAGACGTATATCCCAAGATTTCGGGATCGGGGGCTTGGCGGGAGGAGAGGAAGAGTGGGAATGAGCAATGCCGCGGCAACTCCTTTTCATGCCGGACCGGAGCTTAGCCGGGCGATCAACCGCACCGATTTTTTCCGTCTGCTGAAAGCGGCGGCGCAGCATTACCGCTTCGAAAATTTCGCGCTTGCCCGCATTTCCGAGGCTTCAGCTCCTTTCGGTGAACGCGATATCGTCATCACCAATGTCGCCGAGCGACGTCTCGGCCTTTTTGTTGCGACGTTGAAGGAGGCGCTTGGAACCGTCCGGGCAAAGAGCGCTCAATTTCTGGCAACGCCCGTCCACGGCAGGAGCGCGCAGCCGGAAACCTATCCCTCCGAGCTGCTCTTCAACGAGTTCCGCAGCGCCGTCTTCCTCTTCATTCCGCTGTTCACGCCGGAAGGGCGGCGATATTGTCTCGTGTTCGGCGGCGAGCGTGAAGAGCCGGCTCAGGGTGAGATCGCCGATATGCTTCTCGATGCCATGCGCATTTTCGACAAGCTCTACGAGGAGATCCTGACGCAGGAAACATCCGGACGTTTGACCCAGCGCGAATCGGAAATCGTCAAATGGACAAGCGAAGGCAAGACCTCGGCGGAAATCGCCATCATTCTCGGTCTGTCCGAACATACGGTCAATTCGCATATCACTGCTGCCGCGCGTAAGCTCGACGCCGTGAACCGCGTCCACATGGTGGCGATCGCCTTGAGGAACGGGTTGGTTTCGTGAACACTGGCATCGGGACTGGGGAAAATGAAATGATCACCGAAACGGTCCGACAGAATGCCGTAAAGGTTCTCTTTGTCGACGACGAATTCATCGAATTCCGCGCCCTCAAAAAGAAGATAGCCGATCTGTCCGAGCCGCCTGTCGAAGTCGAATATTCGCCGTCGATCGGAGACGCGCTGAAGAAGATCGGCGCGGCCCGCTTCGATCTCATCCTGCTCGACAACCGTCTTCTGCCCAATGCCGATTTCCGCGAGACGGTGCCGGAGCTGCGCGGCATCGGCTATACCGGCCCGATCGGCGTCGTTTCGACCGACATATCGGGCGGCTATTTTCAGGAATTCCCGGATTACGGGGTCGACTTCCGCATCGGCAAGGACGAAATCGACGTTCAGACGCTGCAGCACATCATCCGCGAATATGTGCACTACGATGTCCCGGATTTCTGGAAGGACGATTACAGCATTTGAGCCGCAGAACTGCACGGCGGTTTGTGGTAACGAATTGCGGAAAAGCAGGACTTAAAGACGTCCAGCGAATCTGAAAAATTGCAACGCGCTGTCAGCCGGCGGGAAGGCGGATGAGGAAGCGGCTGCCGCTTTCGTCGGCATGCTCGAGACCTATACTCCCGCCAAGCGCCTTCAGAAGTTCCTGCGCCGTCGTCAGGCCGAGACCGGCGCCGGGGACTGCCCCCGCCTTCGGCAATTTCCAGAACGGCTCGAAGATCCGCTCTCGATAAGCGGGGTCGATGCCTATCCCGTTGTCGGAAATCCGGATGAACCAGTTCGCCCCTTCTTGTTCCGCCGTCATGGCCACATGCGGCGGTGACGAGCTCCGATAGGTGAGGGCATTGGACATCAGCTGCCGCAGCACCAGGCCGAACAATGCGGGGTCGGTGCGGATGGAAGGGAGCCCTCGCTTGGCGAGTGTCGCCTCGAGAGCCCCGGTCTCCTCAATGAGCTCCATCCAGATTTTTTCGGTCAGGGCCGTCAGGTCGACCTCTTCAGGCGTTACCTGCGGCGCTCCACCGGCAAGGCTCATCAGTGCCTTGGTGAGGCGCTGCGCGGCTTGCGCCTTTTCCATGATCATCTTGAGGCTCTGAAGCTGTTCGCCGTCGAGCGTCTCCTCGAGATCGTCGAGCAGCAGCTCGGCATACATGGCGATATGGCGCAGCGGCGATTGCAAGTCGTGCGAGGCGGTTGCGAGAAAGCGCTTGATGCGCTCCTCGTTGTCGCCGGCAATGCTGGTCTCAAGCGGTTTCGTCGGGTTGGGTGACATCTGGCGGTTTCCCGATCTCTGCTGCGGCGTCATGGGCCTTCCTCAGCCGCGCGACGGACGCTGTAATACCTTGAAATGCTGCATAATTTCATCCTGGCAATAGGCAACATAAAAACAGGGCGCCGGCTCTGCAACCGGCGCCCTCTTCAAGGATGCGTTAACAACCCGTTTTTTAGGTCGCTGACTTGCGCGGTCGGCCCTCTTCCGGCGGGATGATTTCGGCTGCAGCATCGGTTGCCGGTACCGCCTTGGCATGGCGGCGGCGCCAGTCGCCGAGGAAGAGCAGGATGGGTGCGGCGATGAAGATCGACGAGGCGCCGGCCACCAGAATGCCGAAGACCATCGGGATCGCGAAGCTCGAGACCGCGCTGCCGCCCCAGATCGCCATCGGCACCAGGGCGAGGAAGGCGGTCGCATTGGTGTAAAGGCTTCGCGCCAGGGTCTCGTTGATCGACTTGTCGATGATCTCGCGCAGCGGCATCGACTTGTAGAGCCGCATGTTTTCGCGCATGCGGTCATAGACGACGACCTTGTCGTTCACCGAGTAACCGACGAGCGTCAGGATGGCGGCGATGGCCGTGAGGTTGAAGTCGAGGCCGGTGATCGCGAAGAAGCCGATCGCCTTGGTGACGTCGAGCACCAGCGTAACGATGGCGCCGACGGCAAACGGCCATTCGAAACGCGCCCAGATATAAAGGAGCATCGCAAAGCTGGCGATCACCACCGATAGGATACCGGCCGAGGCAAGCTCGCCGCTGACCTTCGGACCGATGACGTCGGTACCTTCGACGGTGGCGTTCGGATCGATCCTGGCGACCTCGGCCTTCAGCTTGGTCACCGCCGCAGTCTGCGCCTCTTCGCCGCCTTCCTGCCGCTGAGCCCGAACGAGAATGCTGTTGTTGTCGCCGAAGGTCTGCAGCGTGATCTCGCCGAGGCCGAGACTATCGAGGCCCTCGCGGAACTTGGCAAGATCGGCGGCTTCTTTCGTCTTGACCGACATCTGAATGCCGCCGCGGAAGTCGACGCCATAGTTGAGGCCTGGGTAGATGAAAAGCACGACGGAGGCGATCGACAGCAGCGCCGAAACGGTGACGCCGAAGAAGCGCGCCTTCATGAACTGGATGTGCTTGTCGTAAGGGCTGAACGGGATCAGCGGCCGGATGTTCAGCACCTTGAACTTGCGGCGGCGGGTAATCTCGATCATCGCGACGCGAACGAACGCGACAGAGGTGAACATCGAGATGATCAGGCCGAGCGCCATGGTCACCGCGAAGCCGCGAACCGGGCCGGAGCCAAACCAGAACAGGATGGCCGCAGCGATGAGCGCCGTCATGTTGCCGTCGATAATGGTCGAATAGGCACGATTGAAGCCGGTATCGATGGCGGCAAAGGCGCCCTTGCCCTTGCGGGTCTCTTCACGAATACGCTCATTGATGAGGACGTTCGCGTCGACCGCGAGGCCGATGCCGAGAACGACGCCGGCAATGCCCGGCAGCGTCAGCGTCGCGCCGACCAGCGTCAGCGCCGAGAGGGTCAGGATCGTGTGGATCAGCAGCGCCACATTCGCCAGGATGCCCCAGGTGCCGTAGAGAACGAAGATGAAAGCTGCAACAAGGGCGAAACCGACGATGCCGGAATAAATGCCCATCTTGATGGCATCAGCGCCGAGATCGGCGCCGACCGTGCGCTCCTCGATCACCGTCAGTTTGGCGGGCAGGGCGCCGGCGCGCAGCATGGCAGCAAGCGTCGTTGCGCTGTCAGCCGAGAAATTGCCGGAGATCTGGCCGGAACCGCCGGTGATCGGCTCGCGGATGACGGGGGCGCTCAGCACCTTGTTGTCGAGCACAATGGCAAAGGGACTGCCGACATTCTGACGGGTGATTTCGGCAAAGCGGGTGGCGCCGGCGCTGTCGAAGCGGAAGCTGACAATAGGTTCGCGCGTGTTGGGATCGAAGCTGACGCGGGCATCCGAAAGGCGGTCGCCTGATATTTCGACACGATCGAGAACCGGAAAGGAGTTGCCTTCGTCGTCCTTGAGCATGGTGACGCCGGGGCCAGGCTGGTTGTTCGGCGCCAGCATATGGAACGACATCTTTGCCGTGGAGCCCAGAAGTTCGCGCAGGCGCGACGGATCCTGCGCGCCCGGAAGCTGGACGAGCACGCGATTGGCGCCGATGCGCTGAATGGTCGGCTCGGAGACGCCGACCTGGTCGACGCGCTGGCGGATGACTTCAAGGCTCTGCTGGACCGCGTTGTCGACATTGGCGGAGATGCCGGCCGACGAGAAGCCGACGGTGATGGTCGCTCCGTTCGCCGTGACGTCGAGATCCGCCTGGCCGGCGCTGAGGCCGGTGCTGATCGGATTGGCGAGCGTCCTCAGTTCGGTGACGGCCGCATCGCTCTGCGAGGCGTCGGCGAGCGTCACGACGATCTGGTTCTGGCTGCGCACGACGGCCTTCGGCTGGATGCCCTTTTCGCGCAGGACGCGGCGAGCGTCCTGAAGCAGCGATTGCAGTCGCTCCTTGGTCAGATCCGCCTCGTCGACTTCTAGAACGAGGTGCGAGCCGCCGCGAAGGTCGAGGCCGAGCGACACCTGCTCATGCGGCAGCCATGTCGGGAGGCGCTGCAGGGTGGACTGCGGCAGGGCGTTCGGCAGGGCGATCAATAGGCCGATCACGATGATCACCGTATAGGTGAGCACCAGCCATGGTGAAGTACGCATGTTGTATTCCTTGATATCGAGGGCCGGCGCCCGGGCGCTGGCGGCATGTCGTCAATGGTCGGAAGCGCCGCTCGGCGCAGGCCTCAGGCGACGATCGGCGGTGCGCGCGCCTGTTGGGTCCTGGAAACTGCTGGATGAAATGGAGGTGCAAATGCCGCAAGAGGAGCCCTGATGTCCCAGCCGGTAAAGCCGACAGCAGGGGCGGCGGCAACGGCAGGCGGTCCCGCGTCATAGGCGATTTGTTTCGGCGCAAGCTTGCGCTCGGCGGCGAGCACACCGCGAACGGCGTCGCGCGCGCTCAGCTGCTGCGGCTGCGGATCACGGCCGGAAGAGGAAAGCGTGTTGACGGCAGTGGCCGGCGAGATGATGAGGTTGCCGCCGAAAAGCAGGCCGATATAGGCAAGGATGGCGAAGAGAAGGGAAGTGGCGATACGGCTCGTCAGACGGTGCTGGTCCAGCTCCATCTCCCCCGTTCCGGCGATGTCACTCCCGTATCGGCTCAAAAGCGCGCCAATCTCTCATTCTCTTTCCGGCGAAGCAGTGCCCGTCGGGATGATTGTAGCAGGCTCCTGCCTGTCTTCATAGGAAACACTCTCATGATGCACTTGAGCGAGCCGGTCAACCATGCCCAGTGCGATTTCACGTTCGCCCATGATGACGGTGTCGGCGCCGTATTGCTTCAATTCG
The DNA here is from genome assembly GCF_900094625.1 of Rhizobium aethiopicum. Classification (GTDB taxonomy): domain Bacteria; phylum Pseudomonadota; class Alphaproteobacteria; order Rhizobiales; family Rhizobiaceae; genus Rhizobium; species Rhizobium aethiopicum. The sequence continues at coordinate 44,192 of NZ_FMAJ01000014.1, forward strand.
TCGACCTCGGCGTCGGAATGGGCGCGGGCGACGATGAGGATGGATGGATTGACGCTGCGCGCCTGCTCGGCGATGCGGCAGGCCTCGAAGGCGTTCGGAATGGCGATGGCGAGGCTGCGCGCAGTCGAGAGATTGGCGAGATCGAGCGTCTCCCGCGCCACCGCATTGCCCATAAAGGCTTCGACCCCCTGCGCTTTCAATTCGCCGATGCGCTTGTCGGAATCCTCGATGACAAGGAAGGGCGTGCCTGACGATTTGAGGTTCTGTCCGACGATCCTGCCGACCCGGCCGTAACCGATGAGGATGGCGTGGCCGGTAAGGGCGGTCGGATGCACGTCGTCGTCCTCAGGCGCCGCCTGTTCCTGAGCGGTGCCCGCATCCGCGGCGGAAGCGGGGTCGGCCGCAGTTTCCTCGCGCCTCGGCCCTTCGAGAAGAGGCCGCATGCGGTCGCAGAGGAAGAATAGCAGCGGATTGAGGACGATCGAAATGATGGCGCCGGCAAGAACGAGATCCCGGCCTTCCTGCGGCAGCAGCCCGAGCTCGACGCCGAGGGCGGCGAGGATGAAGGAGAATTCGCCGATCTGACCGAGGCTTGCCGAAATGGTCAGCGCCGTGCCGAGCGGCTTCTTGAAGGCGAGCACGAGCAGAAAGGCGGCGACGGATTTGCCGATAACGATGATGAAGACGGTGGCGAGGATCGGCAGCGGCCTGTCGATCAGGATGTTCGGGTCGAACAGCATGCCGACCGACACGAAGAAGAGCACGGCAAAGGCGTCGCGCAGCGGCAGGCTTTCCTGGGCGGCGCGGTGGCTGAGCTCGCTTTCGGCCAGCACCATGCCGGCAAAGAAAGCGCCGAGCGCCAGCGACACCCCGAAGAGTTTCGCCGCGCCGAAGGCAACTCCGAGAGCGATGGCGAGCACGCCGAGGCGGAAGAGCTCGCGCGAGCCGGCATGGGCGATGCGGTGCATCGTCCAGGGAATGAGTTTGCGGCCGAAGACCAGCATCAGCGCCACGAACAGCGCTACCTTGACCAAGGTCATGGCGATGATGGCGCCGATGCCGAGATCGAGACCGAACAGGTGGTTCAGACCCGCCGATAGCGGCTCGACGGGAGCGTGGCCGCCGCCGCCGATACTGGCTGCGGCTGGGATCAGCACCAGCGCCAGCACCATGGTGAGATCTTCGACGATCAGCCAGCCGACGGCTATCCTGCCTCGCTCCGTCTCCACCAACCGGCGCTCCTGCAACGCCTTCAGCAGCACGACGGTGGAGGCGACCGAAAGCGCCAGGCCGAAGACCAGGCTGCCGCCGGTCGGCCAGCCCATGACGGCGCCGAGCCCCCAGCCGAGCAGTGTCGCGAAGGCGATCTGCGCGATCGCGCCGGGCAGCGCGATGCCGCGTACCGACAGCAGGTCTTTCAGCGAAAAATGCAGCCCGACGCCGAACATCAGCAGGATGACGCCGATTTCGGCAAGCTCCGGCGCAAGGCTCTGATCCGCCACATAGCCCGGCGTGTGCGGCCCGACGAGAACCCCGGCGATCAGGTAGCCGACGAGCGGCGGCATGCGCAACCGATGCGCAAAAGCGCCGAAGATGAAAGCCAGCACGAGGCCGCCGACGATTGTCGAAATCAAGGGCGTATCGTGCGGCATTGATATCTCCCGATCTGGAAATCCCGTTAGTATTATGACATAAGTGGTCTATATCGACCAATATGGGTAATTTGAAATTATGGGTCAAGGCGCCAGGGAAACAATTCTAAGCCCCGCACTCTGCAGGGCCGCACGCGGTCTGCTCGACTGGACCCAGGCCGACCTTGCCGAGAAGGCGGCTGTCTCGCGCAGCACCATCCGCGATTACGAGGGACACCACCACGACATCCATCGTGCAACGGAGGCGCAGCTGCGCCTTGCGTTCGAGGAAGGCGGCGTCAGGTTCGTGGCGATAGAAGGTGCGGGCACCGGTCTCTGCCTGCCCAATCGAGCCGGCTGAGGCCGGCTCAGGGCGCCAGGCAGGTCGCGGACACTTTGTAAATATAAAGCGTTTCGCCCTCGTAGTAGCCGTCCGCCGGCTGCCAGTTCTTGAGCACTTCGGGCGTTTCGCTGGCACAGGTAAGTGGCCCGTCGGTCAGGAAAAGCACCTTGCCGGTAATGTCGGCGGGCAGGGCGAATTCCTGCTCATAATAACTCTCCGGAAGGCCAGCGGGCGCCCGCGCGTAGATCCTGTAGGATGTATCGCGCAGCGTATAGAAAAGATCGGCGACCATATCGCGGTTGTCGGTGACGATGATGTCGGTGCCGGCCTGACCTGTCAGCGCGGCTGCCTCGCGGCTAACTTCGGCGCGGCCGAGATAGCGCTTCATCAATTCGTCGCCGTTCGGCAGCAGCAACTGATGCGGAAAGATCGTCGCCAGCGGAAAGAGCAGGCTTGCAATGCCGTTGATGGTGAGCGACAGCCTCAGCCCCTTCGGCCACAGCCGGCAAAGCAGCCAGACGGCAAGCACGGTGCCGGCAACATAGGCGGTGACGGCCCAGTTGGCGTAGGCCTTGGCGACCGTTGCCTGCAGGGTAATCAGCACCACCACCGGCATCGACAGCCAGACCAGCATCTTCTCCCGGTCGTCGCTCCTGCCCTTGATCATGCGATAGACTGCCCAGAGCATGGCAAAAAATACGATCGGCCCGACGACGCCGAACTGGGCGGCGAAGAATTCCAGCCCGCGGCGAAGATTGATGCCGAGGTCGCTCCAATGGGCAATATCCTGCGTATGGCGTACCGTCGTATTGTTATGCTGTAGGTTCCACCAGAGGTTCGGCAGGGCGACGACCGCAGCAACCGCGACCGCGACGATGAAATCTCGAATGGCGATGCGCGTCGACGGAATGAGGAGGAGAGCGATCGCGCCGCCCGGTACGACGAACAACACGGCATATTTCGTCAGGAAGGCGAGACCGACCCCGAGGCCCATCACGAGCGCCAGTCCGACCGAGCGCCGCTGCGTCAGGCCGAAATAGGCGAGCAGAGCGATGGCGATGAAGAACAGCAGGATGACGTCGGTCGAGAAGAACACTGAGGAAAGCGCCACGCCGGGCAGCGTAATGTAGGTGGCGCCGGTCCAGCCCTCGATCTCAGGCCCGACGAAACGCTTCGCCACCTTCATCAGCACCAGTGCGGCGGCCATATGGATCAGCGGCCCGGAGAGCCTGATGAAATAGATGGCATCCGAGCCGGAAAGCTCTGTCATCGCCCGGATCACCCAGGCGATCATCGGCGGCTTGGAATAATAGCCGAGATCGAGATTCTGCGACCAGAACCAGTATTGTGCCTCATCGACGAAAAGGTCCGTCGCATCGAAATGAAGCGAGACGACGCGCCAGAGCGTGAAGCCAAGGACGATGAGGAGACCAGATCTGGGAGACATGAACCAAGTGTTCCGCTGACATGAAAGGCGCGAGTGCGATTACACCAAAGGCGCCGGACTGCCAACGGGAAAGGGCGAAGAACGCTTTAGAACACCCGAAGCGCGCGGATGTCGCGATGGGCGGCGAGGAAATCGAGGCGGGCAACGGCGGCAAGTATGCCCATTGCGATCATGCAGGAACCCAATCCGAGAACAATCATTGCTCTGTCCTTGTCGACGTCATGTCTTGGCTGTCGAGCGGCATATAACACGGAGCTTGCGTGTGCCTTGTAGCAGCCGTGCAACTCCGTAGAAGTATTTCCTGCGAACTGCCCTGAATTGCTCCAAAAGCCTGCTCCTGGAAAGGCTTATTAACCTTCGGGCAAGGAATTAACCATAAACATTGGGTTACACGTCGGAATGGGAAGATGTGCTCGTTCCCAGCAGGCATGACGCCGTACCGCCGTACCGGGTCGATCCGGTATCCATCTCTTCATACAGCTTCGAAACATAGCTGATCAGGGGCTTTTACCTGCCGGTCGTCGCCGGTGGTGAAGACCGGCTCCGCGCTTGCGTTCATCGAATGCTGCAAATTTTTGCCGGGCATTCGCCTGGAATGTGGGTCGGGGACAGGCTTTGAGGCAGGACATGCCATCAGATCAGGCTCGTGGAGCGCAGGCAGGCAGCTTGCGCGATCGCTTGCGTTTTGCCGGTCTCGATGCCGATCAATGCGAACTGGTGCGCCGCAACCGGCCGGCCCTCGAAGCACATTTGAAGGCAGGGCTGCGCGATCTCTTCCACAGATTCCAGTCCTTTCCCGACGCCGCGCGTAATTTCGACAGCGAGCGCCAGGTTGATCGCCTGCATGATCTGCAGTCCTCGCATTGGGATGTGCTGACGGATGCGCGCTTCGACAGCCTCTATGCCGAGCGCGTCAAGGTTCTCTCCGATACCGAAAGCAAGATGGGCCTCGACCCGCGCTGGCACGTCGCCGGCCACGGCGTCATGCTCGAGCATGTCGTATCGGGCCTCGCCGAAGAGATCGCCGGTCGCCCCCTGCTGCCCTCGGCCAAGCGCCGCACGCGTGAAATTTCCGATCTGATGACGGCGATCATCCGCATCGTCATGGTCGATGTGGAAATCGCCGTCTCGCTCCGCTTCAATGCGCTGCGGGCCGCCCAGAGCCGCGCGCTTGCCGACGAGCGCGCCGGAAGTGAAGCTGAGATCGCCAGGATCTTCGACGATGTCATCGCGGGTCTCGCGGCCCGCGACCTGACACGGCGCGCGCCTGTCGACGCCGACGGCGCCTATGCCGGGATTGCCGCAGCGCTGAACGGCGCCCTGGATGGCCTCCAGGCCGAATTCGCCGCCATTACCGAACGCACCGAAAAGGCCGAAGCGGCGACCGCTTCGCTTGCCGGCCAGTCGCGGCAGTTCGCCGGCAAGGCGTCCGGCCAGGCCGACCGCTTGCAGCTTTCCGCCGCTACCCTTGCCGGCATCGCCGGCAGCGTGCGCGACGGCGCGGCCGACAGCCGCGCCGCCGAACAGGCGGCCGCCTCGACGCGCGCCGCGGTCGAGGAAAGCGGCGAGGTCGTCGGCCGCGCGATCAGCGCCATGGCCGATATCGAGCAGTCGGCCGAAAAGATCGGCCAGATCATCGGCGCCATCGACGAGATCGCCTTCCAGACCAATCTTCTGGCGCTGAATGCCGGCATCGAGGCGGCACGCGCCGGTGATTCCGGCCGCGGTTTTGCCGTCGTCGCCCAGGAAGTCCGCGCCCTTGCGCAGCGCTCGGCCGAAGCCGCTCGCGAGATCAAGACGCTGGTGACGACGACCAAGACGCAGGTCGATGCCGGCGTGCAGATGGTCGGCCGCACACAGGATTCGATCGCCAGCATCGTGCGCCAGGTCACCGACATCAACGCCGCCATATCAGGCATCGCCACGAGGACCGGCGAACATGCCGCAAGCCTCGATGGCGTGGCTGCCGACGTCAAGGGCCTTGGTGCGGAGGTGGCGAGCAGCGCCGGCTTTGTGGAGCGCTCCGCCGAAGGCGCCGATCATCTTCACACTGTCATCGTCGAACTCGGCCAGACGATTCGCGAATTCCGCATTGCCCGCGAAAAGGCGCATCCAGCGCCTTCGGCGCCGGCTCGCGTGACGCCGCCGCGCGCGGTCGAAATCGCCGCCCGGCCGGTATTGGCCGCGGAATACGAAAACGACGATTTTGGCCTTCCTCGGTCCGTGACGGGCACCGGAGGTGGGCGGAATGTTTACTAACCTATCGGATTATCGCCTCAGCTCGTCTTTCGGGGCCGGGGAAAAGGGAACAAGGAAAAGCTGATGGTGGCAAAGAAGAGTGGCAAGACGCTGAATTTGACAGCGGTGCTCGACCTCAATGAGGCTTCCGCCTTGCGCGACAAACTCCTCTCCTTCAGGGGTAGCGGTCTTTCGATCGACGCCTCCGACGTCGAACGTATCGGCGCTCTTTGTGCCCAGGTTCTGATGTCCGCCGAGAAGACCTGGGAGCAGGACAAGCAGCCCTTCACCTTTTCAAAGGTTTCCGATGCATTTCACAAAACCATGCAGCTGGTTGGCGTCGATATAGACCACCTGCTTGCCAAGGAGATTCGGCAATGAAGAAAAAAGTACTTACCGTGGATGATTCCCGCACCATCCGAAACATGCTGCTCGTGACGCTGAACAATGCCGGTTTCGAGACGATCCAGGCGGAAGACGGCGTCGAAGGCCTCGAAGTTCTCGAAGAATCCAATCCTGACGTCATCGTGACCGACATCAACATGCCGCGCCTCGACGGTTTCGGCTTTATTGAAGGTGTCCGCCGCAACGAGAAATATCGGGCGATCCCGATCCTGGTCCTGACCACCGAAAGCGACGCGGAAAAGAAGAACCGCGCCCGCCAGGCCGGTGCCACGGGCTGGATCGTCAAGCCTTTCGACCCGGCCAAGCTGATCGATGCCATTGAGCGTGTAACCGCTTAAACCCAGGATTTGCTCCTATGGATATGAACGAAATCAAAGAGATCTTTTTCCAGGAGTGCGAGGAACAGCTCGCCGAACTGGAATCCGGTCTTCTGAAAATGAATGATGGCGATCGCGATCCGGAAACCGTCAATGCGGTGTTCCGTGCCGTACATTCGATCAAGGGCGGCGCCGGCGCCTTCGGCCTCGACGATCTGGTCGCCTTCGCCCATGTTTTCGAGACCACTCTCGATTGCGTTCGTTCCAACAAGCTCGAGCCGACCCAGGACGTCCTGAAGGTGATGCTGAAGTCGGCCGACGTGCTCGCCGACCTGACCAATGCTGCCCGCGACGGCGGCAGCGTCGATGAAAGCCGCAGCCGCGGCCTCGTCAAGGAGCTGGAAGCGCTGGCCAACGGCGAATTGCCATCTCCCTCGGCAGCAGCCGATGCACCGGCGCCGAAGGCCGCTCCGGCTGCTCCGGCGCCAGCCCCCAAGCCGACCGACGACAGCGGTTTTCAGCCGATCCCATTTTCCTTCGATGATTTCGGCGACGAGGGCGGGCTGCCGGCCTACGAGATCACCTTCAAGCCGCGCCACGAGCTCTATTCCAAGGGTAACGACGCCACCCTGTTGCTGCGCGACCTCTCGCGCCTCGGCGAAATGACGATCTATTGCAATATGGATGAGCTGCCCGGCCTCGAGGAGCTCGATCCGGAGGCGGCCTATTTCTATTGGAACGTCACGCTCAAGACGGACAAGGGCGAGGATGCCATCCGCGCCGTGTTCGAATTCGCCGAGTGGGATTGCGAGTTGTCGGTGAAGTCGGTCGATGAGGCAAGCGACGACGCTTCCAGCAATGAGGAGCTGCCGATGGTGCCGGTTCCCTTCGACCTGTCGATCCTGGACGAGACGGACGCAACGACAGAAGTTTCCGCGCGGTCCGAAGAAACGGCCGCTGCCGTTGCCGCCGCCGAGACAGCTTCGAACGTCACGCAGATGGCCGCAGCCGCCGCCCGCGTCGAGAAGAAGGAATCGGCCGCCGCCGCGGCCGCCGCAAATGCCGCCGCCCAGAACAATGCGGCCGGTGCCGGCCAGACGATCCGCGTCGATCTCGATCGCGTCGATCGCCTCATCAACCTCGTCGGCGAACTGGTCATCAACCAGGCGATGCTGTCTCAGAGCGTCATCGAGAACGACACGACCGGCACATCCTCGATCAATATGGGCCTGGAAGAGCTGCAGCAGCTCACCCGCGAGATCCAGGACTCGGTCATGGCGATTCGCGCGCAGCCGGTGAAGCCGGTCTTCCAGCGCATGTCGCGCATCGTCCGCGAAATCGCCGACATGACCGGCAAGTCGATCCGCCTCATCACCGAAGGTGAGAACACCGAAGTCGACAAAACCGTTATCGACAAGCTGGCCGAGCCGCTGACCCACATGATCCGCAATGCCGTCGACCACGGCATCGAAACCCCGGAAAAGCGCGCTGCCGCCGGCAAAAACACAGAAGGCACGGTCCGCCTCACCGCGAAGCATCGCTCGGGACGCATCCTGATCGAGCTTGCCGACGACGGCGCCGGCATCAACCGCGAGAAGGTCCGCCAGAAGGCGATCGATAACGACCTCATCCCGGCCGACGCGAACCTGTCGGACGAGGAAATCGACAACCTGATCTTCCTTCCGGGCTTCTCCACGGCCGACAAGATCTCCGACATATCGGGCCGCGGCGTCGGCATGGACGTCGTCAAGCGCTCGATCCAGGCGCTCGGCGGCCGCATCAACATCACCTCCAAGCCGGGCCACGGCTCGGTCTTCACCATGAGCCTGCCGCTGACGCTCGCCGTTCTCGACGGCATGGTGGTCACCGTCGCCGGCCAGACACTGGTCGTGCCGCTCACCGCGATCGTCGAGACCCTCCAGCCGGAGGCTTCCGCGATCCACTCCTTCGGCGCCAACCATCGCCTGATCTCGATCCGCAACTCGTTCTGCCCGCTGGTCGATGTCGGCCGCATCCTGAACTTCCGCGCAACCCAGGCCAATCCCGTCGAGGGCGTGGCGCTCCTGGTGGAATCCGAAGGCGGCGGCCAGCGTGCCCTGATGGTCGATGCCATCCAGGGTCAGCGCCAGGTGGTCATCAAGAGCCTGGAAGCCAACTACACCCATGTGCCGGGCATCGCCGCCGCAACCATTCTCGGCGACGGCCGCGTCGCTCTCATCCTCGATGTCGACGCAGTTGTCGGCGCCTCGCGCGGTCAGTCGCTCAAAGCGGAAATGTCGTTGGCAGCGGTAGGGTAAGGGAATGTCGTACGCTGTAAAAAGTCTGAACCAGGGGGATCGCGAGCTGATCGCGTTCCGCATCGGGGATCAGGAATTTTGCGTGAACATCATGTCGGTTCGCGAAATCCGGGGGTGGACCCCGGCGACCGCGATGCCGCACTCGCCTGCCTACCTGCTGGGGGTCATCAACCTGCGCGGCGCGGTACTGCCGATCATTGATCTTGCCGCCCGGCTCGGTATGAAGCCGGCCGATCCGACCGCTCGTCATGTCATCATCGTTGCCCAGGTCCATCGCAAAGTCGTCGGCCTCCTGGTCGACGCGGTCTCCGACATTCTGACGGTGACCGACGAGATCGTGCAGCCGACGCCCGAAATTTCCTCCGACCTCGAGCGCCAATTTGCCCGAGGCATTCTCGCCATCGACAAGCGCATGATCTGCTTGCTCGAACTTGAAGCCCTCTTTTCCGAGACCGAAAGCGAAGCCGCATGAGTGCAATGGGTGCAAAAGATCAGCGGCAGGGAGCCGACGAGGTGCTGGCCAGCGGAGAATATCCGCTGACACGCCGCGACCTCACGGATATCGCCGCCATGATCTACTCGGACGCCGGCATCTTCCTCAACGAGACGAAGGCCTCGCTGGTCTATTCGCGCCTGTCCAAGCATATCCGCAATCTTGGCCTGTCGGGTTTCCGGGAGTATTGCGAACTCGTCGCTTCGCCGGCAGGTGCTGCGGCGCGCCGCGAAATGCTCTCGCATCTGACGACCAATTTCACCCGCTTCTTCCGCGAAAACCATCATTTCGAACACCTGCGAGACCATGTCCTGCCGGAGCTGCTGCAGCGGGCGAGATCGGGGGGCAGGGTGCGCATCTGGTCGGCCGCATCCTCCGATGGGCAGGAACCCTATTCGATCGCGCTGACCGTGCTGTCGCTGATGCCGAATGCCGCCGATTACGACTTCAAGATCCTGGCGACCGACATCGACCCAAAAATCCTCGCCATCGCCCGCGCCGGCGCCTATGACGAGAGCGCGCTCGAAACCGTCTCGCCCGCCATGCGCAAGCAGTGGTTCAGCGAAGTGGAGGTGCAGGGCCGCCGCAAGTTCCAGGTCGACGACCGCGTCAAGCGGCTGATCACCTACAACGAGCTGAACCTGATGGCGCAATGGCCGTTCAAGGGCAAGTTCGACGTCATCTTCTGCCGTAACGTCGTCATCTATTTCGACGAGCCGACGCAGATGAAGATCTGGCAGCGTTTCGCCGGCCTGCTGCCGGAGGGCGGCCATCTCTATATCGGCCATTCCGAGCGCGTTTCCGGCGAAGCGAAGAACGTCTTCGACAATATCGGCATCACGACCTATCGCTACACGACCAAAGGTCTCGGGAGGAAGGCATGAGCGCTCCGGCAAGAGTTCTCGTTGTTGACGACTCGCCGACCATGCGGGGGCTGATTACCGCCGTGCTGAGCTCCGACCCAGAGGTCAATGTCATTGGCCAGGCGGGCGACGCACTGGAAGCGCGTGAAGCGATCAAACGGCTCAACCCCGACGTCGTGACGCTCGACATCGAGATGCCGAACATGAACGGTCTCGATTTCCTTGAAAAGATCATGACGCTGCGGCCGATGCCGGTCATCATGGTATCGACAATGACGCATCGCGGCGCCGAAGCGACGCTTGCGGCGCTCGAGATCGGAGCCTTCGATTGCGTCGGCAAGCCGGGCCCCGGCGAACCCAAGCCCTTCGGCGATCTCGCCGAGAAGGTCAAGGCGGCCGCACGCACGCAGCGCCAGTTCTCCCAACCGGCGGCTGCCGTCGCGCCCCCGCCTTCCGTCGCCGATTTCCGCGTCGGCCGCAAGATCGTCGCGATCGGTTCGTCCACAGGTGGCGTCGAGGCGCTGATCGCCGTGCTGCAGAAATTTCCGGCCAATTGCCCGCCGACGGTCATCACCCAGCATATGCCGCCGACCTTCACCAAGAGCTTTGCCGAACGGCTGAACCGTCTCTGCGCGCCGGTGGTGCAGGAAGCGACCGACGGCGCCCGCCTCGAAATCGGCAAGATCTATCTGGCCCCGGGCGGCGAACGTCATCTCCAGGTCAGCGGCGGCTCGGCGCCGTGCTGCCGTCTTGTCGACCGGGCGCCCGTCAACGGTCACCGCCCCTCGGTGGACGTGCTCTTTGATTCGGTCGCGGAACTCGCAGGCCGCAACGCTGTCGGTGTGATCCTGACCGGAATGGGCCGCGATGGCGCCGCCGGATTGTTGAAAATGCGCCACGCGGGCGCCAGAACGCTCGGCCAGAACGAAAAAACCTGTGTCGTTTACGGAATGCCAAGGGTTGCTCACGAACTTGGCGCCGTCGAGCAGCAGCTGCCACTGACTGCCATCGGTGAAGAAATATTGAAATTGACAGCCGCCCGAAAGGAAGGGACCGAATAAATGTCGATCGCGGAGAAAATCAAAGTTCTGATCGTCGACGATCAGGTAACGAGCCGGTTGCTGCTCAGTGATGCGCTGACCCAGCTCGGTTTCAAGCAGATCACATCCGCAGGCGACGGCGAGCAGGGCATGAAGATCATGACCGAGCAGCCGCACCACCTGGTGATCTCGGACTTCAACATGCCGAAGATGGATGGCATCGGCTTCCTTCAGGCGGTACGCACCAACCCGAACACCAAGAAGGCGGCCTTTATCATCCTTACCGCCCAGGGCGATCGCGCGCTGGTGCAGAAGGCGGCCCAGCTCGGCGCCAACAACGTGCTCGCCAAGCCGTTCACGATCGAGAAGATGAAAGCGGCCATCGAAGCCGTGTTTGGAGCTCTGAAATGATCACTGAGGGGGCAGCCCGTCGCGTGCACATCATTCAAGGCGAGTACAAGGTTCTGAGCGATCCGAATGCGGTCCTCTCGACCATTCTCGGCTCGTGCGTGGCTGCGTGCCTCAGAGATCCCGTCGCCGGTGTCGGCGGCATGAACCACTTTCTGCTGCCCGGTTCGGCGACCTCGCCGACATCAGGCGGCGATGCCACGCGCTACGGCGTGCATCTGATGGAACTGCTGATCAACGGTCTCCTGAAGCAGGGCGCCCGGCGCGACCGGCTGGAGGCGAAGATCTTCGGCGGCGCGAAGACGATCTCGACTTTTTCCAACGTCGGTGAGCAGAACGCGGCCTTCGCCATGCAGTTCCTGAGGGATGAAGGCATACCGGTGGTCGGCTCTTCCACCGGTGGGGAGCACGGGCGCAAGCTCGAATATTGGCCCGTCTCCGGCCGTGCCCGGCAATACCCGTTGACCGGCGCCGAAACGCAGAGAACGGTCGCTCTCGAGCAGCGTCCCGCCGCTCCGCAGAAGCCCGCCGAAACCAGTATCGAATTTTTTTGATGGCGAGGATTTTGATATGACATTTACTCCGGTGATGGAGCCGCCCGCGCCTGTCGAAGCGCTGAGCGACATCCTGATGCGCATCGTTTTGGAACTGCACGATGTGGCCTACCTGATCGAGCGTATCGAACCGCAGCTTCTCGAACTCGGCGGCGCCGAAATCCTGAATTCGCCTGACGCCATGAAGGTCATGCAGGGCATCGATCTGGCCGTGCAGAAGTCGCGCGGTCTTGCCGAATTCATCGACACCATCACCGGCGAAATTCCGCTCGGCTGGACGGTTGATGTCGCGACCGCGCTCAGCCTCGTCAAGCTGGCGGAGATGCAGAAGGCGCTGGGCGGCGCCACCCGCCACGGCCATTCCCAGCCGCTGAGCAAGGCGGCCGGAGATTTCGATTTCTTCTGAAGCGCGCGATCTTTTCAGTCTCGCTTCCCGCATCAAGGGTCCCCGTTCAACGCACGTCGTTCTCGCAAAAATCGCTGCGCGACATGCTTCAGCCTTTCGCTCCGGCACGCTCCCCACGAAACGCTCGCACAAGTTTCGCCGATTATTCGTCAGATGAGGCAATAAGCCTGCTTTGTCTTTGACGGATCGCGCGAGAACAGAATGAATCTGTTAAATCAATTAGTTCAGATCTTTAAGAACTTAGGTGCCCTGGGTCGGACACGCCTGATGATTCTGGGTGGCGTCGGCGCCGTTTCCATCGCGATCATCCTTGCGGCTGCCCTTTTCGTCAACAAACCGGCACAGGAAACGCTTTACGTCGGTCTCGACGCTCCCGATCTTAACCAGATAAGCATGGCGCTTGCCGAAGCCAACATCAATTTCCAGGTCGGCACCGACGGTTCCAGCATCACCGTTCCGGCGGGCATGACGGGCAAGGCCCGCCTGATGCTTGCCGAACGCGGCCTGCCGAACAGCGCCAATGCCGGCTACGAACTCTTCGACAATGTCGGCTCGCTCGGCCTGACCTCCTTCATGCAGGAAGTGACGCGGGTTCGCGCGCTGGAAGGTGAAATCGCTCGCACGATCCAGTCGATCTCGGGCATAACAGCCGCGCGCGTCCATATCGTCATGCCCGAGGTCGGAAACTTCCGGAAGGCTGAGCAGAAACCGACCGCTTCCGTCATGATTCGCGCAAGCGCCGCTACCGGGCGCGGCGCGGCGACCTCGATCCGCCACCTCGTCGCCTCGGCCGTGCCGGGGCTCGACGTCGATGACGTCACGATTCTTGATTCCGCCGGCCAGTTGCTCGCTTCCGGCGACGAAACGAGCAACAGCTCGCTGAACCGCTCGCTCAATATCGTCCAGAACGTTCAGCAGGAAGTCGAATCCAACATCGACAAGGCGCTGGCGCCCTTCCTCGGCATGGACAATTTCCGCTCCAGCGTCACCGCCGACCTCAACACCGACGCCCAGCAGATCCAGGAGACGGTCTACGATCCCGAATCCAAGGTCGAGCGCTCGGTCCGCTCGACGAAGGAAGCCCAGCAGTCGCAGCAGAAGCAGTCCGACAACGCGACCACCGTCGAACAGAACATTCCCCAGGCGGCCCCGGAAGCCGGCGGCGCCGGCGGCCCGGAATCGCAGGACAAGTCCGACAAGCGCGAAGAGCAGACCAACTACGAAATCAACAGCAAAACGACCGCGACGACCCGCAGCAGCTACGAGGTCGAGAAGCTGTCGATCGCCGTCGTGGTCAACAAGGGCCGCATCGCCAAGATGGTCGGCGAGCCCGCCGACCAGGCCAAGATCGACGCCTATCTCGCCGAAATGCAGAAGATCGTTTCTTCGGCGGCCGGCATTGACGCCAAGCGCGGCGACGTCGTAACCGTCACGGCGATGGACTTCCTCGAGAATCAGCTGCTCGAAGATGCCACCGGCGGTGTCCGCGTCATGGACATGCTGAGCCGCAACCTTGCCGGCATCATCAACTCGCTGGCCTTCGTCGCCGTCGCCTTCGTGGTGGTTTGGATGGGTCTGCGGCCGCTGGTACGCAGCGTCAGCGGCAACGGCGCCACCTCGGTCCTCGGCGACGCGACGCCGGAAGCCGCCGGTCTCGAACTCCCCGACTTCGCGCCTGCAGCCGGAGCGCCCGGGGGCGCTCTCATGGACGGCTTCGGATCCGACTTCGGCTTCGACAGCACCGAGGATCTGCTCAGCCTCGGCGACGACGACGGCAACTTCAACCGCCGCGTCAAGGAGGGGCCGGAACGCAAGCTTGCCCGCATGGTGGAGATCAACGAGGAGCGCGCCGCCAAAATCCTCAGGAAATGGGCGATCGACGACGCAGCATAAAAAGGGGCCGGGAAACCGGCCCTGTTTGCGCCAGCGCCGGACTCTATCAGGTGGCGGACAGCGCCGGTGCCGGCGAGGCGACCGCTGGATCTGAAAGGTCGCGACGCGCTTCAGGCGAGGTGAACAAATCTGTTGAGCTTCACTCGCGTAATACGCGAATCGAGTTGCGGCACAGCCAGAATCACCTTAGCCTCCCTATATGTTGAGGGGCAAAATCGGCATTCGAATCAGGGCACGGACGGCGGCGAAAGTAAATCCCCAGAAGTCGGAGATGGTACTTTGCATCGTCCGGCTTACCCTTGGGTGATTCGAAATGGGATTCGAGCGGACTTGAATTGAATCCTTTGCAGAAAAATAGCAGTTGCACCGCGTGTGATCGCTTCTCAGCCGCAGGACATTGCCGATGGATATGAACATAGTTCTGGCGAGCAAAGGCGAGAGGCAGATGATGAATTTCGCAAGCGCCGTGGCACCGGCCCTGTTGCCGCGCGACGAGCTGATCCAGCGCCTGCACGGGGTTGCCAGCACTGGCAGGTTGCAGTCCGGTCTGCGTGCACTGATGGAATATGTCGGTGCCTCGCACTATCTGCTGGCGCGTTGTGACCTCATCCAGGAAAGCGGCCTCGATTTCATCGTTTCCTCGGATTGGCCCTTCGACCTGGTCAAGGAGGTCGCTAATGATCTTGTCAGCGGCTATGCCCGCTCGACTGAGCTGGAAAAATGCATGCAGGTCTTCCAGCCGAATTTTGCGCTTTTGCCAGAGGGTGCCGATGTGCCGGAGGGCGCCAGCCGCCAATACTGTTCATTGACCTTCAATGTCGGCCGCTCGCGGCTGGCCTTGATGTTCCTGTTCGGCGAAGGGTTCATCCTCTCGCCGGAGCGCCTGCGCGACGTAGGACTGCTTGCCGGTTATGTCGCGAGCTTCCTGCGCTGCGGGGGCGCAAGGGTCGATCGCGATTTTGAACTGACCGATCGCGAGCTCGAATGCCTGTTCTGGATTGCCGAGGGCAAGACCAGCGACGAGATCGCCATGATACTCGGAATCTCCCGCAACACGATCAACAACTACATCACCAGCGTGATGCGGAAAACCGCGACCAAGACCCGGTCGGAGGCCATTGCCTTCGCGGTCCGCAACAATCTCGTATAGGGGGATTCATGGGGCATCCATCAAGCAGGGTGATGAACGGCGCCGATCCGCTGCGCATGGTGCGGGTGAACAGGATTTCCAGCCGTTCGGATCTTTTTCCGCGGCTGATCGCCATGCAGAAGCTTGCCGACGCTCAAGGCTTCGCGATCTACCGCGTCAGCGGCTCGGGACTTCCGGCAAAGCAGCGCCTTGTCTGCGAGCTCGAGAATTGGGGATCTTCCAATGCCGGTTTCGGCAAGAGCTTCACCGACGCGTATGGCGATATCCTTCTCGAGCATATCGAAAAGTCGCTGCTGCCGCTGTCATGGGCCGGTGCTCACGACCGGGCGGCCCCCGGCCCGGCGGATTTTGCTCCCTTCATGACGCGCCTGAAGGATGGCATCCTGCCTTTCTCCGGCCTTGCCTTTCCGGTGCGGCTCGGGGCTGTGGGCAATGGCTTCATCCTTTTCACCGGTGATGATATCGATCCTTCAAGCGACATGATCGTCGAGCTGCACGGTCGCTGCTGCCATATTATGATGGATCTGCTGTCGCTCGACGAACGCCGCTCGGCCGCCGCCGAAGCGCTGAGCGAACGCGAAATCGCCTGCCTCCAGCTTGCCGGCGATGGCCGTATCAGCGAAGAGATCGCCGAAAAACTCGGTCTGTCCGTGCACACAGTCAACGCCTATCTCGGTTCAGCGACCATCAAGCTCGATTCCGTCAACCGTATCCAGGCGATCGCCAAGGCGATCCGGCTCGGCTATATCAGCTGAACCGGCGCGGGCCGCCCTCAATGAAAGACGGCTTTAGGGCATGCGCGCAAATTAAGCGCCGGCCAGGAGAATCTGAAAGATAGCGATGCGCCTGGATTGTTCTGAAGGCTCTCAGCTGGCGAGCGCGCTGGGCGGTTTCACATTGTAGCGGGATTGCCGAAGGCTCGTTTCAAGGAACACGGTATTCTCGTCGGGATCGGGCGAGGGATTCTGGAAAGCGATGTGGTTGATTTCGATGCCGGCATGATCTTCGGCAAGGGTGAGCTGCGCGTAGACGGTGACGCCGCGCGGCTTGATTTCCAGGTCGAGAACAACCTCGGGCTTGCCGCCCCACTCGAGCGTATAATTTCCGCCCAGGCCGAAATTGACAGTGCCCGGATGAAAGAAAAGCTCCGCCGCCGAAGCGACAAGATCGGCCAGATTGCCGTAATACTCGAAGCGCAGCAGTGAAATAAGGTCAGAGGCATCCAGAAGGCGCAGTTCGGTGGCGACCGGGCTGATCGCCTCTGCGAGGATCTTTTCACGCTGGGCAGAGTGAGGGCATTTTTTCATTCGGCTTATCTTACCCGTTTGTTCTTGGCGTCTGCGGCGTAGACCCTGTGTATGAGCTCCGCAACGGCCTTATAGAAGACTGACGGTATGACACTATCGACCGAGACTTGCGCAAACATGGAGCGCGCAAGCGGCGGATCCTCGAACACGGGGATGCCGTTCTGCTCGGCGATCTCCCTGATTTTGAGTGCAATCAGGTCCTGGCCCTTGGCCAGAACCACCGGTGCGTCGTTCTCTTCACGCGCATAGCGCAGCGCCACGGCGTAGTGCGTCGGGTTGGCGATGACAAGCGTTGCGCGGTGCACGTTGGCGATCATGCGCCGGCGCGCGCGGTCGCGCATCAGCGACCGCTGCCGGCTTTTGACAAAGGGATCGCCCTGCGCCTGCTTGTTTTCTTCCTTCACCTCGTGGCGCGTCATCTTGAGTTCGGTGAACCAGTGATGGCGCGTCCAGAAAAGATCGGCGATCGCAACGATCGCAGTGGCGATCAGCATGACGATGATGATCTTTCGCATCGCCGTCATCATCCGCATGAGGATCGTTTGCGGATCCGAGAACATCGCGTCGATCGAGCCGAAATATTCGCTCCTGAGCACGAAGAACAGAATCACTCCGACGACGACGACCTTGAACAGCGATTTGCCGAACTCGACGAGGCCGGGGAGGCTGAACAGCCGTGACCAGCCCTTGGTGAGAGAGATGCGCGAGACCTGCGGCCTGATGCGTTCAAGAACGGGTGTCGGCAGGTTCTGGAAGATCGAGGAGGCAATGCCGAAGACCATGAACAGGATGAACGCAGGCGCCAGGAGCGACGCACAGGCCCAGCCGAGCCGAGCGAACAGCGCCAGAATGTCCGATCCCGTCTCGATTTTCCATTGGTCGGGCTGCTCGAAGATGTCGCGCAGCGTTTCAGTCATGCGGCCGACGCTATCGGGAAGAAAGAACACCAGATAGATGAAAGTGGCGAGGATGGTCGCGAAGATCGACAGCTCGCGCGAAAACGGCACATTGCCTTTTTCCGCGGCGTCGGTTCGCTTTTTCGCGGTCGGGGCTTCTGTTTTGCTGTCCTTGTCATCATCTGCCAAGTCGCAGCCCTCCGTCAAACAAACAGGCCGCAGCGAATGCATGCCACCCCAAACTGGGCAGCGGTTTTGGGATGACGAGATGTGTCAAGACAAAAACCTGAAGCGCGCCGCAGACACCGGGTGCTCTGCGACACGCTAAACAGCGCGGCCGATCGGTAAAGGGTAGTCGCCCGTGGCACGGTGATCAACAGCGGCCTGTTTGCCGGCCGGATTTGTCAACAGTCTCAAAAGGTCAGGCGGCTGCCGAAGCCTCGCCTTCTTTCTCCTTGAGCTCGATCTGGCCCGAATTGGCAAGGCGAATCGCTTCCTGCGCCACGGCACGCCGGGCGATGGCGATCTCGCGCGGATTGACGCCGCCCATGCCGCTCTGCAGATCCGATTCGATCATGCGGCGCTGGCGTGGGCTGATGGCGGAGAGAACCGCTTCGCGGATCTCGGCAGGCGAGCCGCGCAGCGAGACTGTCAGCACGTCGGTCGAAATGTCGTTGAGCAGCAGGACGCGGCTGCGCTGCGGCATGTACATGAGGTCCTCGAAGAGGAAGATCTTCGGGCGAACCTTGTTGACCGCCTCGCGGCTGATCGATTCGAGCGAGGTGAGCAGCGTGTCGACCTGCGGCTTGTCGAGTTCGTTCATGAGATCGGCGACCTTCGTCGAGCCGGCTGCGTTGCGCTCTGCCTCGATCTCGGCAAGCAGCGTCATCACCTGGTTCTCGATGATCTGGGCAGCCTTCGGGCTGACGGCCTTCATGTTGACCGTTCGGTTCATAATGTCGGCGCGACGATTGTCGGGAAGCTGCAGCAACACCTTGGCGCCGAAGGCGGAGGGCATCATCGAAAGGATATAGGCAACGGTCTGCGGATGTTCGCGCAGCAGGAACTGTGCGACGAATGCCGGCTCAGCTTCGCTGAGGCGATCCCAGATCGATGTTTCGTAGGCCTGGAAGGCCGTGCGCCGGCCGAGCAGGCTGTCAACCTCGTCGGGGGTCAGGCCTTCTTCCAGAATGGCTTCGATCGCTTTGGCATTGTCCATCAGTCCGGCGCCCTCGGTGAAGAGGTCCTCGAACTCGGAGACGAGCGACAGGAGCTCGTCCGGCGGGATGGCGCGCAACGATTGGGCAGATGAGATAATGGTCTGCAGCTCGGCCTGGGTGAAATATTTCAACAGCCGGCCGGCGACACCCTTTCCCATGGCGAGAAGGACCGCCGCCGCCTTTTCAGCCTGGGTCAACGGTTTCCCGGCTAGCGCGCCGCCGAAATCGTCAAAGTCCATCATGGTCTAACCTCTCCGTCCCCACAGGGATCAGGCTTTTTTCGTACTCAAAACTTCTATCAGTTTCACGCCGAATCGAGTGTCGTCGTTATCAAGAACAGTAATCTCGCCGCGCGCAATCCTGCGGCCGTTCACCATGATCTCGACAGGCTCGCCGATTTTCTTGTCGAGAGCGATCGTCGCCCCTTCGTTGAGGTTCATCAGGCCCGAGACCTGCATCCGGCTGGTGCCGAGCATGATCTGGACATCGATCGGAATGTCCATGATCAGTTCAAAGTTCGAGGTCAGCGCGCTGCCGAGCGGCGCCGGCGACGCCTCGAACGAAGAGTCGCCGCCGAAATCCATGCCTGCAGCCGGGCTGGCATTGCCGGCGCCGAAGTCGCCGCCGAAATCATCGCCGCCGAACGGGGAATCCGAAATCCCGCCGCCAAAGGCGGCCAGATCCGTTCCTGCTGCGAAGCCATCGTTCTCCAGGTCGCCGCCGAACTGCGACAGGTCGCCATCGGAATCCTTCTTCAGCACGCCGCGCAGATCGTCGATCGCCTGGTCGAGATCGGCTTCGCTGCCCGGCATATCCAGGGAGAGGTCACTGTCCTGCTGTGTTTTCTTCGTAGCCATGAAATCACTATTCCAGTTGAAACTTGCCTCAAACTGCCTTTGCAGCCCAAAAGCCAGAGAACCGATTAATTCATTAAATGACGGATGAGTTCGTCATCCGAGTTCATCGTATCCTTGACGCGGACCATGTAGTTTTCGCCTGAACGCCCGAACTCGCATACATACAATTCCTTGCTGTTGGCGCTGACCTCGACGCGCACGTCGCCGCTGTCGCGGAAGGGGATGACATCGCCGACCATCAGCTTCGATATGGTACGCAGCGTCAGGTCCTGCAGCCTGATCTTGGCCTCGAGCGTAACATGCGAGCGGCGGACCTGGTCGCCGAGCTGTTCGGTCCATTCCGGCGAGTTGCCGCCGGCCTGGCGCTTCGGCTTCGGCGGCGTCACCTTGGTCTTGAGCAGCGCCGTCTGCGGAACGATCAAAGAGAATTCGGAAACGATGCCGGCCAGCGTGATCGACATATTGATGGCGGCGGCGAATTCGTCCGGGCGGTCCTCCGCCGGCCGCGGACGCACGTCATGGGCGTGCGGGGCCGAAAGGCCAAGTTCGAAACCGCCCGCTGCGTTGACCGCCGAGCGCAGCACCTTGGCAATCTTGTCGAAGACCATGACGGCTAGGTCGAGTTCGATGACCGAGAGCAGCCGCTCGGCCGGCTCCTCGATCGTATCGGCGGTGGCGCCGAGCAGGTGCTCCATCAGCGTGATGACGAAACCGTTGCCGCAGGCAAGGGTGATGTTCTGCGACCAGTTGCGTAATGTCGCGTCGACGAGCGTGACGTTGGCGCTCAGATCGTCGATCAGGTGGTTCTTGTAACCGATCTCGCAGCCGAGATAGGTGACCGTCACGTCGAGGCCAGTCTCGCTTTTGATGACATCGGGAAAGAACTCGCTGTAGACAGCGCCGAAGGCGCTGCAGATTTTGGCCACCCTGCCTCTGTCGCCAAGTCCGCCCGTCAGCTTGGCGAGGAGGGCAGGATCCATTGCCGGTTTGTCATGCGAAGCATTGCTCATGGTCATTTAAGCCGCCTTGTTTTCGCCGCCGGGGTTCATCATTTCCTGTTCAACTGCATCGATGGAAGGACGTTCGTAGGCCGAAATGGTCTTGCGGCCGTATTCGAGAGCGACCTGCGGCACCGAGCCGTTCATATAGGCAAGCAGCGTCTGCTTGACGATCACGTAGAGACGATGCTGCTTGCTGCGTACGATCTTGATCTGGGAGACCAGCGGCGAGCAGAGGCAGTAGGACAAGAGAATGCCGAGGAAGGTGCCGACGAGCGCCGAGCCGATCAGGTGACCGAGCACTTCAGGCGATTCGTTGATCGCGGCCATCGCCTTGATGACGCCGAGAACCGCCGCGACGATACCGATAGCCGGGAAGGAATCGCCCATGATCTGGATCGCGTGGTAGGGCTTCATCTTGTCGTGCATGATGGTGTTGAGCTCTTCGTCCATCAGCGCCTCGATTTCGTGGCTGCGGGCGTTGCCGATGATGATCAGGCGCACGTAGTCGCAGATGAAGGCCGTCAGTTCCTTGTTCTTCAGAACGGTCGGAGCCTGCTGGAAGATCGTCGATTCTGCCGGATTGTCGATATGGGCTTCGATTTCGTTTCGTGACTTGGTGCGCAGGTCGCGCATCAGCGAGTAGAGCACGCCGAGCGTGTCGAGATAGTTGCGTTCTTTCGGCACCGCGTGCTTGAAGGCTTCGCCGAGGGCCTTCCCGGAATCCTTCACCACCTTCATCGGGTTTGCCATGATGAAGCTGCCGAGACCGGCGCCGCCGATGATGAGGAATTCGAAGGGCTGGAACAGAGCGTCCACATGGCCGCCCATTGCCATGAAGCCGCCGATGACGCAGCCGCAAGTCACTATAAATCCGATAATGATGTTCATCGTCAGCCCAATCTGAACGTTGCTTTTCTTTGAGACGGATAGGGTTTCTGCCTTGCGTGAGGCTGATGAAAAGGCCGCATGCGGGCATTTCAGCCTGCCAGCTTCGCGCAAGCATCTGCCGTCAATCTAAAGGAGACGAATGGGCGCTCGCGCCCGTTTCTGAGATGCCGCCTCAGCGAAATTCCGGCCGAACCAGATCAGACGACGCCCGGCTTTCGTTCCGTTCATCGCCAATGTTTGGAGCTTACCGACATGCAATCCGGTCTTTACGTTTCTCTGTCGTCGCAGATGGCGCTTGAAAAGCGCCTGAACACCATCGCGGACAACATGGCCAACGTGAACACCACCGGTTTTCGCGCCACCGAGGTGAAGTTCGACGAGATGGTCGCGGCCACCAAGAACAAGCTGAATACCAAGGTCGCCTTCGTTTCCCAGGGCAACGATTATCTGAACGAACAAAGCGGCGAACTGCAGCACACCGGCAACATGCTCGATTTCGCCATCAAGGGCGATGCCTGGTTCTCGCTCGACACGCCGGCCGGCCGCGTACTGACGCGGGACGGCCGCTTCACGATCAAGGAGACCGGCGAACTCGTGTCGATCAGGGGATATCCGGTTCTCGACGCCGGCGGCGCGCCGATCCAGCTCGACACCAGGGCCGGCGAGCCGGCTGTCGGCACCGATGGCATCATTTATCAGAGCGGTCGCCAGGTCGGCTCTCTCGGCCTGTTTGAGGCCGATATCAGCAAGGGTTACCTGCGCTACGAGAACAGCGGCATCATGACCACCGACCAGCCGCGCGCCGTCGTCGACCGCTTCAATGTCGGTGTCGAGCAGGGATATCTGGAAAATTCCAACGTCAACGCCATGCGCGAGATCACCCAGCTGATCGAAGTCAACCGCGCCTTCGAAAGCATTTCGTCGCTGATGCGCGACAGCGAGGATTCCTTCAAGGAAGCCGTCCAGACGCTTGGGGGCAGCCGCTAATGCATTTTGCCCACAAGTGCGCCGCGGCTGCGCGAGGACGACATGCACAGCAACACATATCGAAAATGCATCGCATTTTCGGACGGGATTGAAGCATGAGCTCGACGTTATTGGCCGAGGAAGGCCTTTCCCCGAAGCTGGCGCATCTGGCGGGTCTCGTCGACCAATATGCATCGCCGGAGTTCGCGGTTGCCCATGGCGGTCGCGTTCAGACCATTGCCGCCGGCCATTACACGGTTTGTGGTCTTTCCCGCCATGTTCGTCTCGGCGAGTTCGTCGCTCACAAATCCGCCTCCGGCGTCCATCTTGGCGAGGTCGTTCGTGTCGAGCCGGAGCTGATCTACGTCTGCCCGATCGAACCGGGCGAGCCGATCGGCATCCATGATACCGTCATCCGCAAGGGCGCCTTCCGTATTTCGCCGTCCGACAGCTGGTGCGGGCGGACCGTCAATTCGCTCTGTGAGCCGATCGACGGGCTTGGTCCGATCACCGAGGGTCTCGATCGCCGCTCGATCTCCAATACTGCGCCGCCCTCGATGACCCGCCAGCGGGTCGGGACCGGCTTCAAAACCGGCGTGCGCGCGATCGACATCTTCTCGCCGCTCTGCCTCGGCCAGCGTCTCGGTATCTTCGCCGGCTCCGGCGTCGGCAAATCGACGCTTCTGTCCATGCTCGCCCGCGCCGACGCCTTCGACAAGGTGGTGATCGCGCTCGTCGGCGAACGCGGCCGCGAGGTGCGCGAGTTCATCGAGGATACGCTCGGCAGCAATATGAAGAAGGCGATTGCCGTCGTCGCGACCAGCGATGAAAGCCCGATGCTGCGCAAGATGGCGCCGCTGACGGCAGTCACCATCGCCGAGCATTTCCGCGACAAGGGCGAGAACGTCCTCTTCGTCGTCGACAGTGTCACCCGGTTCGCCCATGCGATTCGCGAAGTGGCGACGGCCTCCGGCGAGCCGCCGATCGCCCGCGGTTATCCCGCCTCCGTCTTCACCGAACTGCCGCGCCTGCTCGAACGCGCCGGTCCCGGCCCCGAGGGTGCCGGCACGATCACCGCGATCATTTCGATCCTCGTCGACGGCGACAACCACAACGACCCGATCGCAGATTCGACGCGCGGCATCCTCGACGGCCACATCGTCCTGCTGCGCAGCCTCGCCGAAGAAGGGCGCTATCCTCCGATCGATCCTCTCGCCTCGATCTCGCGTCTTGCCCGCAAGGCCTGGACGCCGGACCAGGAAAAGCTGGTGTCGCGGCTGAAGGTACTGATCCACCGGTACGAGGAAACGCGCGACCTGCGGCTGATCGGCGGCTACCGCCAGGGCGCCGATCCCGATCTCGACATGGCGGTCAAGCAGGTGCCCATCATTTACGACGTCCTGAAACAGTCTCCGGGCGATCGCGACTCGGTCGACGCCTTTGCCGATCTCGCCGGCGCGCTCAAGGCTGCAGCCGGCATGGGCAATCACGGCGCATCCATCCAGAGGAGATAGACGTGGCTGAATTCGACGACGAACGCATCGCTTCCCTGAAGCAGCGCAGGAAAACCGCCACACAGGACCGGTTTCTAACCTTTGCCGGCCTGGCGCTTGCCGGCGCCTCCGCCTTTTTCCCCTGGTACGTCTTCTTCAACGCGGACAAGTTCGGGATCAACGTTACCGCCAGCAGCAATTCGCGTGAACTGCCGGATTGGCCCGCCCGCAACGTCTTCAGCGTCTCGCCTCTGGCCATGGTCAACAAGAACGAGACGGCCAAAAAGGTTCCGCCGGTCGACCCGCTTACGACGGCGACGGTCTCCGATCTCGGCAAGGCGCGTGATGGCGACGCGATGCTGGAAGACCAGCCGTTCCCGGGCAAGTCTTCCTTCCGCCTGCTGCATGTGTCCAACGGCAGGGCGCTGATCGAGGATCCCTCGGGCATGTATGTGGTGCGCATCGGCTCGGTCCTGCCTGACGAAAGCCGCCTTGCGACGCTCGAGCAGCGCGACGGCAAGTGGGTGATCATCACTTCCAAGGGCGAGATCTACAAGAAGGATTGACCCCCTTCGCAAGGGTCGAAGACGACAGGGGCTCCGCCGCGAACCGGCAGGGGCCCCTTCTTATGGCGGCTTTGTTGGAAGCGCCTCGAAGGCCGAATTCCCGTAAGTCCCACGCAAGATTACCGCACTAGGTTCGGGGTAGTAAAAACGGAGAGTTCTCATGCAACCGATCCAACTTTTCGACTTGGCTTCGCGGCAGGCGGAATGGCTGACGATCCGTCAGCAGGTTGTTGCCGGCAACATCGCGAATGCCAATACCCCGAAGTTCCGCGCCAAGGACGTCACGCCCTTCGATGCCGTGCTGGACAGGTCCGACATCACCATGGCGCGGACCAATCCGGCGCATCTGAGCGGTAACGATTTCAGCGACAGCGGCGATATCGACGTCAAGGAAGCCGCGCTCGATCAGGAAATCGGCATTCAGGAATCCGGCAACACCGTCGGGCTGGCGGAGGAGCTTTCCAAGTCGGGTGACATCAAGCGCCAGTACGATTTGAACACCTCCCTGGTCAGCTCCTTCAACCGAATGATGTTGATGACCGTCAGGAAGTAATTGTCATGGATCCGCTTTCCGCAGCTATGAAAATCGCCGGTTCGGGGCTCGAGGCGCAATCGACGCGCCTGCGCATCGTCTCCGAAAACATCGCCAACGCCCGATCGACCGGCGACACGCCCGGCGCCGACCCTTATCGCCGCAAGACGATCACCTTTGGCCAGCAGATGGACCGCACCAGCGGCGTCGAGACCGTCAACGTCAAGAAAGTCGGCGTTGATGAAGGCGATTTCAGCACCGAATTCGACCCCAGCAATCCGGCGGCGGACGCCAAGGGTGTGGTCAAATTGCCGAACGTCAACATCCTTGTCGAGATGGCCGACATGCGTGAAGCCAATCGCTCCTATGACGCCAACCTGCAGACCATCAAGCAGACCCGCGACCTCATCTCCTCCACGATCGATCTTCTGAAGAGCCAATAATAAATGATCAGCAGCGTCCAGAATGTCAGCAATCTTTCGATGACCCGCGCGCTCGGCGCCGTTGACACCGAAAATTCCGCCTCTTCCGCCGCAACGACCATGCCGGGCACCGCAGGTGCGGCCAACGGCCCGAGCTTCGCCTCCGTTATAGGCGGCATGGCGACCGACGCGGTCAACAGCCTGAAGGGCGCCGAAAGCATGTCCTTTGCCGGCATCAAGGGTACGGCGACGACCCGTGAGGTCGTCGATTCCATGCTCCAGGCCGAGCAGACGCTGCAGACCGCGATCGCCATCCGCGACAAGGTCGTTACGGCCTTTCTCGAAGTCACCAGGATGCAGATGTAACTGATTTGAGGACGAACACATGAGAGCGCTCGCCATCGCAGCAACGGGCATGGATGCCCAGCAGACCAATCTGGAAGTCATCGCGAACAACATCGCGAACATCAACACGACGGGCTTCAAGCGGGCCCGCGCCGAGTTCACCGACCTTCTCTACCAGACCGAACGCGCAAAGGGCGTTGCCAACCGCGCCAACCAGGCAGTCGTTCCGGAAGGCGCGAATATCGGCCTCGGCGTCCAGACTTCGGCGGTCCGCAATCTGCACCTGCAGGGCGAGCTCACTCAGACCGGCAATGATCTCGACGTGGCGCTGATCGGCAAGGGCTTCTTCCAGATCCAGTCGACCGATGGCACCACGCTCTATACTCGCGCCGGCGCCTTCAACAAGAACGACCAGGGCCAACTCGTCACCATCGACGGCTATGAGGTTCTTCCCGGCATCACCATCCCGCAGGGCTCGAAGGAACTGACGATCAGCCGCTCCGGCGAAGTGACCGCCAAGCTGCCCGGCCAGACCGATCCGACCACGCTCGGCCAGCTGACGCTTGCAGACTTCGTCAACGAGGCGGGCCTCCAGCCGATCGGCGACAACCTCTTCCAGGAAACGCTGGCATCCGGCGAAGCCGTCATCGGCAACCCCGACGAAGAAGGTTTCGGCTACATGAAGCAGGGTTATCTGGAATCCTCGAACGTCGACCCGGTGAAGGAAATCACCGAGCTCATATCGGCCCAGCGTGCTTATGAAATGAATTCCAAGGTGATCACGACAGCTGATGAAATGGCCTCCATCGTCAGCAAGAACCTGAAGTAAAGGGAAGGGCCGAAACATGATGTTTTGCCGGGCAGGACGCATCTCAGGTTTAGTGGCGGCGGCCACGATCGCACTCGCGGGCATGATTTTGCCCGCGGACGCGGATGCCGGCATGGGTTATGCCGTCGTCCCCACGACGATCATCTACCCCGGCGACACATTGTCGGGCAGCCAGCTTCAGGAGGTTGAGGTCACCAATCCCAACCTCGCCGGCGACTATGCCAAATCGATTTCGCAGGTCGAAGGCCTGGTT
This sequence comes from Rhizobium aethiopicum, assembly GCF_900094625.1. GTDB lineage: Bacteria > Pseudomonadota > Alphaproteobacteria > Rhizobiales > Rhizobiaceae > Rhizobium > Rhizobium aethiopicum. Next base: position 71,252 of record NZ_FMAJ01000014.1, read on the forward strand.
TCCAAGCGCACGCTGCTGCCGGGCCGCACGATTGCGGTCTCAGCCTTGCGCGAGCCCTATGCGGTGACGCGCGGCTCCTCGATCCGCCTGGTCTTCTCTCTCGGCGCAATGACGATCTCCGCTGCCGGCACGCCGCTCGAAGACGGCGCAACGGGCCAGCTCATCCGTGCACGTAATATGGATTCCGGCGTCATCGTCAGCGGCACGGTGCTTGCGGACGGCACGATCCATGTGAGGGCGAAATGAACTTGTTCTTCCGCTTCTTGAGCCTTGTCGCTGTTGTCGCCATCAGTTTGGCCGACGTCGCGCCCGCCTGGGCGCTGACCTCGCGTATCAAGGACATCGCCTCCCTTCAGGCCGGCCGCGACAACCAGCTGATCGGTTATGGCCTCATCGTCGGCCTGCAGGGCACCGGTGACGGTTTCCGGTCTTCGCCCTTCACCGAGCAGTCGATGCGGGCGATGCTGCAGAATCTCGGCATTTCGACGCAGGGCGGCCAATCCAGCGCCAAGAACACCGCGGCCGTCATGGTCACCGCCAACCTGCCGCCTTTCGCTAGTCCCGGCAGCCGTATCGACGTGACGGTGAGTTCGCTCGGCGACGCAACGTCGCTGCGCGGCGGCACGCTCGTCATGACCTCGCTGTCTGGCGCCGACGGCCAGATCTATGCCGTCGCGCAGGGCGCCGTCATCGTCTCCGGTTTTCAGGCGCAAGGTCAGGCGGCGACGGTGACCGAAGGCGTCACGACCGCCGGCCGCGTGCCCGGCGGCGCGATCATTGAACGCGAGCTGCCGTCGCATTTCAAGGATTCGGTCAATCTCGTCCTGCAGTTGCGCAATCCGGACTTCTCGACGGCGATCCGCATTGCCGACATCGTCAATGGCTATGCCTCGGCGCGCTTCGGCGGACCGGTCGCCGAAGCCAAGGATTCGCAGGAAGTGGTAATCCAGAAACCGCGCTCGGCCGATCTCACCCGGCTGATGGCCGATGTCGAGAATCTGATCGTTGAAACCGATACGCCGGCCAAGGTTGTTATCAACGAGCGCACCGGAACGATCGTCATCGGCTCAGACGTCCGCGTCTCGCCGGTCGCCGTCAGCTACGGCACTCTGACGGTACAAGTCACAGAGACGCCGCAGATCATTCAGCCAGAACCCTTCTCGCGCGGGCGGACCGCCGTCCAGCCGCAGACCGATATCGCAGCTGAACAGACCGGCGGACGCGTTGCCATTATCGACGGCCCCGATCTCAGGACCCTTGTCGCCGGCCTTAACAATATCGGTGTGAAACCGGATGGCATCATCGCCATTCTCCAGGGCATCAAGTCGGCGGGCGCCCTGCAGGCGGAGCTTGTGCTGCAATGATGAGGATCCTGAACCCTGACATGAGGGTCCTGCAACTGCTGCGCCGGCTGGCGCTGCCGGCAGCGGGCCTCGTCCTTCTGTCGATCCCCGGCGCCTTTGCACAGGAACATGCGTCAGCCGGCGACATCACGTCCCAGGACGAGATCAAGCAGTTCTGCACCAACATTGCCGATCCCGCCCGCGACCAGCGCTACCTCCTGCAGAAACAGGAGCTGGAGAGGCTTCGCGCCGACATCGACGCGCGCATGGCGGAGATGGACAAACGCAAGGCCGAATATCAGGACTGGCTGAAGCGGCGTGACGACTTCCTGAAGCAGGCGGAAGCCGGCCTCACCGAAATCTATAAGAAGATGAGGCCCGATGCGGCGGCGCTCCAGCTGCAGGATATGAACATCGAGGTGGCCTCGGCCGTCATCATGCGGCTCGGACCGCGTCAGTCGAGCCTCATCCTCAACGAGATGGACCCGCAAAAGGCCGCTGTCATCGCCGGCATCATCGCCAGTGCGTCCGATCCCAATACGTCGAAGGATCCTTCATGAACATGCGTTTCCCGGCCGCGATCGCTGCCCTAGCACTCCTTGCGGGCTGCCAGTCCCCGACGGCAGTCAGCGAGATCGGCCGTGCGCCCGCCATGAGCCCGATCGGCAGCGGCCTTGCCTATGGCCAGACGCCGCAGATGGCGCTCTATCCGAAGCAGCCGCGGGCCGTAGCGCAGGGCTATTCGCTGTGGAGCGATTCGCAGGCCGCGCTCTTCAAGGACGCGCGCGCTTTGAACGTCGGCGACATCCTAACCGTGGACATCCAGATCAACGACAAGGCCTCCTTCGACAACGAGACCAACCGCAGCCGCACGAATTCGAGCGGCATGAGCTGGGATGTCAACGCTCAGATCTTCGGCTGGACGCCTGAATCCAAGACCGATCTCACCTACGGTTCCGACACCAGCACCGACGGCAAGGGCAAGATCGAACGCACCGACAAGATTACGCTCCTGGTCGCGGCGGTCGTCACCGGTATTCTTGAAAACGGCAATCTCGTCATCTCGGGCTCGCAGGAAGTGCGGCTGAACCAGGAACTGCGCATTTTGAACGTCGCCGGTATCGTACGTCCGCAGGACGTCAACGCCGACAACCAGATCTCCTACGACAAGATCGCCGAAGCCCGCATCTCCTATGGCGGCCGGGGGCGCCTGATGGAAGTGCAGCAGCCTCCGCGCGGCCAGCAGGCCGTCGATCTTTTCTCGCCGCTTTGAGGCCGAACGACGATGGCAGACGCAGACTTAAGCGCAGGTCAACCGAAGAAGAAATCCGGCTCGCTGATGACGATCATCGGGGTCGTCGTCCTGACGCTGCTCGGCGCCGGCGGCGGCTGGGCGGTGGGCACGATCGTCGCGCCCAACGTCAAGGGCGCCAAGGAGGCCGAGCTCGCCAAGGAAGCAGAGGCCAAAAAGAAAGCGGAAGAAGGGCTGGCGCGCATCTCGACTGAAGAGAACAACGTCGTGCAGCTCGAACCGATCACTTCGAACCTCGCCTACCCCTCGGAAAACTGGGTCCGACTCGAAGTCGCGCTGCTGTTCAACGGGCCGCCGGATGTCAAGGTTTCCGAGGATATTCATCAGGATATCCTCGCTTATATCAGGACTGTTTCCCTTCAGCAGATCGAGGGGCCGCGGGGCTTTCAATATCTCAAGGATGACATACAGGAACGTGTTGACCTTCGCTCGCAAGGACGAGTATCGAAGGTCATGTTCAGGACCTTTGTCATCGAATGATTCGATTCATAGTTTTCCTTGCCGCCATGATGGCGGCACCGGAACTGGCGGTGGCCCAGCAGCTGCCGACTGACCTGTTGAACGTGCCGGTCGATGGCTCCGTCGCCGCCTGGATCATCCGCACCTTCGGCTTGCTGACCGTTCTTTCGGTCGCGCCGGGCATCCTGATCATGGTGACGAGCTTCCCGCGCTTCGTCATCGCCTTTTCGATCCTGCGCTCAGGAATGGGCCTCTCCTCGACGCCCTCCAACATGATCCTCCTGTCGCTGTCGCTGTTCATGACCTTCTATGTCATGTCACCGACCTTCGATCAGGCGTGGCAGAACGGCGTCCAGCCGTTGCTTGCCAACCAGGTGAACGAGACCGAGGCGGTCCAGCGTATTGCCGAACCCTTCCGCACCTTCATGGCGGCCAATACCCGCGACAAGGATCTGGCTCTCTTCGTCGATCTGGCGCGCGAACGCGGACAGAATATCCCGACGGCCGGTCCGATCGACTACCGCGTGCTGATCCCCGCCTTCATGATTTCCGAAATTCGCCGCGGCTTCGAGATCGGCTTTCTGGTCGTGCTGCCATTCCTCGTCATCGACCTTATCGTCGCAACCATTACCATGGCGATGGGCATGATGATGCTGCCGCCAACCTCGATCTCGCTGCCGTTCAAGATCCTCTTTTTCGTGCTGATCGACGGCTGGAACCTGCTCGTCGGCAGCCTGGTGCGCTCGTTCAGCTGACCGGCTGAGGCTCATGCCTTGGCCACAGGACTTCGGTTCCTCGATAGACCGGCTGTCTGCTATGCGCGGCTTACGAAATCCATCAGCAGTGCCAAACCTTCGGGCCAGTCACCCAGGTCGCTTTGGCCATTGATGTGGCCGGCAGCGCCGATGATTTTCAGCTCGCTACCCCATTGCTTTGCCCGCATTTCGACGTAGGGCAGCGAACTATAGGGATCATTGGTGCTTGCGACGATCAGCGATCGAAAGCCGAATTGCGTCTGCGGTACATGTGCGAAGCTTGCAGCGTCCGCAGGAAAACTCGAGGACAGAGGGTCTGGCACGGCGGCGAGGAACGCTCCCCGTATCGGCACGGAGGCAAGCTGGTACCAATGTGCGACAAGCAGGCAGGCGAGGCTGTGCGCCACGAGAACAGGTGGTGTTTTCGCTCTACGCACCGCCTGGTCTAACGCTTCGATCCAGTCGGACAGATCCGGCTGATCCCAGCTCGTCGGCGCAAAGCGGCGTATGGCTGGATTGGCATTTTCCCAAAGGCTCTGCCAGTGAGCGGTTCCGGAGTTGCCGATGCCCGGCAGATGAATGAATTCGGTCATATCTCGCCTCTTCTTCGCTAGGCCTGAAGTATGGCGGTTTACAGCTCCGAACCAAATTGGCATCTATCGGAAAAGTGCCGGGAAATCCGATAGATTGAAGGTTGATGGCAAAGCGCACCGATACCAGTCCGGATCTTGATCCAACCGACATCGCCATCATCGAGGTCTTGCAGGATGATGGACGCATGAGCGTCTCCGAGCTCGGGAGGAAGGTCGGCCTTTCTCAACCGGCCACGTCGGAGCGCCTCAAACGGCTTGAAGAACGCGGTGTGATCGAGGCGTATAGAGCCGTCATCGACCCGGCCGCGGTCGGGCTTGGCATGATGGCGATTATTCGCCTGCGCACTACGCACGAGCATATCAAGACATGCCTGAAGCAGTTTTCCGATATGCCGCAGATCATCGAGGTACTCAGGCTGACAGGAGAGGATTGTTTTCACCTGAAAGTCATTGTTCCGACACCCGCCGACCTTGAAAGCATCGTCGATGCCATTGCGCGCTATGGCTCGGTCACGACGGCCATCGTTCTGCGCAGAGAGCCGTCCAAGCGTATCGGGCGTGAACTGATAGCAAAGCGGTAGTTTGGCAAATACCCGCTGAGGCGAATAGCATCGCTTCGGCGGGCATTGCGTCTCGGAAAGGCTCACTCGACCGCGAACGGCGCCGTGCGTGGCGGCAGTGCCGCAATGTCCATGTGGTCGGGTGCGAGACCCTGCTTGGCACGCTCGGCCATAATTTCATAGGCCTGCTCCAGATGATGGCAGAAGCGTTCGGCATCGAAGAGCGGCGCGATATAACGCTTCTCCTTCAGATGCGCCTTGTACTCGGCGATCCGCCCCGGATTCTCAGCCAGTTCGACGGCAAGGTCCTCATAAGCCTGCAGGTCGGCTGCGACGAGATCAGCCAGGTCGATGGCCTTCAGCAGGCTCTCGCTGACGCGTGAAGCGAAGTTTGTGCCCTTGACGGTCAAGACAGGCAGACCGCCCCAAAGCTGTTCGGAGGTGGTCGTATGGCCGTTGACGGGGAAGGTGTCGATACCGAGGTCGGCCGCCTGCTGGCGGTCGATGTGCTCTTCATAGGGCGCGCGCGGGCAGAAAATGATCCGCTTGGGCGAAATGCCCGCGGCCTGGAACTGCTTCAAGAGGTTCGCCTGGTTGCGCGGCGTATTCGCCATCAGCCAGAGTACGCTGTTCTGTGCCCGCTTGAGAATCCGGCACCAGCTGTTGATCGTTTCCGGTGTGATTTTGCGGTTGCCGTTGAAGGAGGCGAAGATGAAAGCCTCTTCCGGCAGGCCGAGCTGCTGCCGCGTGACGGGACGCGGCTTCGGGCGGTGCGTCGGGTCGTTCGGCTGGTAACTCTCCGGAAGCCGGCAGAATTTCTCATGGTAGAAGGGCTTGGCCATGTCGGGCAGGACGAAATGGTCGCCGATGACATAGTCGAGATCGATGTTGACGGTGCTGCCGGGGAAGCCGAGCCACCCGACATGCACTGGTGCGAGCGGCAGATTGAAAGCTGTCGCTCGGCTGCCCGACGTATGGCCCTTCAGGTCGACCATGATGTCGATATTATGCACGCGTACGGTTTCGAGCACTGCCTGGTCGGAGAAACCGTGAATGTCGACAATCCTGCCCCAGCGGCTGCGCTCGGTGTCGTTGTGCTTCAGGTATTCGGGGCCTGTATGGCAGAACAGCGTCACCTCGAACCTGTCCTTATCGTGCAGTTCGAGAATGCGCTGCAGGAGCTTCATCGTCGCGTGGCGGTCCCAGAAGTCCGATGACATGTATCCGATCCGGATCTTGTCAGACCATGCGTGCGGCTGATTGCGGCGGAAGGCCACCCGTTCCTGGTTGAGCGGGGTGGTGCCGATCGTTGCATACCGGTTCAAATCCTCGTTGCCACACCAGTGCAGATGGTAGAACGGGTTGTCCTTGCTGAGGATATCGACATCTCCGTTTGCCAGCGCCTTATCGATCACGGCCTGATGCTTGGCCGCCTCTTCGAAATCGTTGAATTCACGGGCGAATACAAGGTGGAGAAAGCGGAACGCGTGATTGCCGGGAAAGCGCTTGAAGAGGTTGCGCGCAAGCGTCTGGTTGGTAGCGTCGTTGAGATCGTCGCTGAGCAGCAGTGCCGCCAGGCGCATGTGATCGGGGTTCATGCTTTCCGACAGCACCGTCTTGAACGGACGGATTATATCGCGCTGCTGGCGCTTCAGATAGATCGCGGTGATGATGAAGGCGAGTTCGGCATCTTCCTGCGCCTTGCTGAGGTTGCGCATGGCGATCAGCAGCGCTTCGTCCTCGTTGCCGGTCTCGTAATAGAGCTTGGCAGCTTGCTTCTGATATTCGTAGGCGTTGGGCCCATCGCAATTGCCGGCCAGACCATAGGCTTTCGCGGCATCGGCCTTGAAGCCGAGCTGCACGAGATTCTTGGCCAGCAGCGCATAGGTCTTGGCGTCCTGCTGGATATCCATCAGTTGGTTGAGCGTCGCCAAGGACTGTGTGTAGCGGCCCGCCTGGTAATCCTTGGATGCCGCAGAGAACGAAACTTTGCTGTTCAAAACCCAACTCCGTGAAGGAAATGTTCTGGCATGATTGTCATTCGCCGACGCGCGCACGCACCGCCATCCCCCGAAACGGGGGATCGATCCGATGATGCTATCCCGGCGCTTGCCACATTGGCATCCGAAGCTTGCTTGAAACCGGTGGGTTGATGAACGTCTGCTCCTAGGAATACCAGCCGTTTCCTGAGGCAAATCTTGCTGTTTGCGCCGAATTTTGAATCCGCGAGAGCATAATTCAACAGCCATTAACTATTCCACGTGAGCAGCTATTAACTATGCGATTCGAGGAGCGTCCGCGGGACCTGTATTTTTAAGAAGTTGGCAAGCATTGGCTGCGAGATTGCCCTGGACATGACGGGTTTGGGCCAAACAAGCGGGCGCCGAGTAGCATGAAGCTGGTCCGTCATCGCCGGTAATACAGTCCGGTATGTCCTCCTTTTTGTATCTAGTTTCCAGGGGACAGATTTATGACAAGCATTAACACGAATTCTTCCGCGCAGGCAGCTCTCCAGACGCTGCGCAGCGTCAACCAGGGCCTCAACCAGACGCAGAACCGCGTTTCCTCCGGTTACCGCGTTGAAAAGGCTTCCGACAACGCTGCCTACTGGTCGATCGCAACGACCATGCGTTCGGACAACAAGGCTCTGTCTGCCGTTTCCGACGCCCTCGGCGTAGGTGCCGCCAAGGTCGATACGGCTTACACCGCCATGGACAGCGCCATCGACGTCGTCACCGAGATCAAGGCCAAGCTGGTTGCTGCAACCGAAAGCGGCGTCGACAAGGCCAAGGTTCAGGAAGAAATCGGTCAGCTGCAGCAGCAGCTCCTGAGCATCGCTCAGTCGGCTTCATTCAACGGTGAAAACTGGGTTGCCGGCGCGACTGGCACGAAGAGCGTCGTATCGTCGTTCGTCCGCGACGGCTCCAACGCCGTTTCCGTCAAGACGACCGACTACGCTCTCTCCAGCACCTCCATGGGCAACGTTCTGTTTGGCATGAGCGGCGGCTCGGTTGAAACCTCCACTGGCATCCTCGGCACCTCGACGGGCGCGACCGGCTCGATCTACTCGATGAGCATCACCACCTTCACTGCCGGCCAGATCCAGACGGCTCTGACCAACGTTGAATCGGCTCTGAAGGCCATGACCAGCGCCGGCGCTGCTCTCGGCTCGCTTTCCAAGCGCATCGACCTCCAGGACGACTTCGTCAATGCTCTGAGCGACTCGATCGACTCCGGTGTCGGCCGCCTGGTCGACGCCAACATGGAAGAAGAGTCCTCCAGGCTCAGCGCCCTGCAGACCCAGCAGCAGCTGGCGATCCAGTCGCTGTCGATCGCGAACTCCTCTTCGCAGAACATCCTGTCGCTCTTCCGCTAAGAGCGGTCGGCACAAGGTTTCCAAAGTTTCGCGGCCGGGTGTTCCCGGCCGCGAAATGTTTTAAAATAAGGTTAATGACAATCCTCCTAAGTGTCAGATATTTTTACGAAATTTTCGCTTTCGATTTAGCCTTCCTTAACCATCTTCCTGTTTTCTAGGCCCATCGAAACGGCGAGTTAACCCTAACAAAAATGGTTAACAGGCATGATGCTGATCGCTGTGGGCCGGCCAAAATCCGGAATGTCCCTTTTTAAAATCTGCCAACAAGGGGCACGCAAACTATGACGAGCATCAACACCAATAACGCTGCAATGGCAGCCCTCCAGACTCTCCGCGGCATCAACCAGGGTCTCCAGGAAACCCAGGCCCATGTTTCGTCCGGCTATCGCGTCGGCAAGGCTTCCGACAACGCTGCTTACTGGTCGATCGCAACGACCATGCGTTCGGACAACAAGGCTCTCTCGGCTGTTTCCGACGCCCTCGGTCTCGGCGCCGCCAAGGTCGACACCGCTTACGCCGCCATGGACAGCGCCATCGACGTCGTCGGCAACATCAAGGCCAAGCTTGTTGCCGCAACTGAAAACGGCGTCGACAAGGCCAAGGTTCAGGAAGAAATCAGCCAGCTCCAGGCGCAGCTGCTCAGCATCGCTCAGTCGGCTTCCTTCTCCGGCGAAAACTGGGTTGCCGGCGCCAACGGCACCAAGAGCGTCGTCTCCACCTTCGTCCGCGACGGCTCCAACGCCGTTTCTGTCAAGATGACCGACTATGTACTCTCCAACACCTCCATGGGCAACGTTCTGTTCGGCATGAGCGGCGGCGCGGTTGAAACCTCCACCGGCATCCTCGGCACGTCGACGGGCGCGACCGGCTCGATCTACTCGATGAGCATCACCACCTTCACCCTCGGTCAGATTCAGACGGCTCTGACCAACGTCGAATCGGCTCTGAAGGCCATGACCAGCGCCGGCGCTGCTCTCGGCTCGATCTCCACCCGCATCGGCCTGCAGGAAGATTTCGTCAACGCTCTCAGCGACTCGATCGACTCCGGTGTCGGTCGCCTGGTCGACGCCAACATGGAAGAAGAGTCCTCCAAGCTCAGCGCCCTGCAGACCCAGCAGCAGCTGGCGATCCAGTCGCTGTCGATCGCGAACTCCTCTTCGCAGAACATCCTGTCGCTCTTCCGCGGCTAATAACCCGCAGAAAACATCGGTCCGCCGGCCCCGGCGACCCCAAAGATTGGAGCCGCGCTTCGCTGGAGCGCGGCTTTTTCATTCTCGTTAACTGTTGATTAACCATAATGCTGTTCTCTCAGGTCAACGAGACGGCGGGTTAACCAAATTTAAGAGCTGGTTAACAGGCATGAGGCTGGTCCCCGTTCCCGGTAGTTTTCCGGAATGTCCCTTTTTCCCAACTGCCGACGAGGGGCTAACATTTCATGACCAGCATTTTGACCAACGTCGCGGCAATGGCCGCTCTTCAGACACTCCGTGGGATCAACAACAGCCTCGAAGACACGCAGAACCGTGTATCATCGGGCTACCGTGTCGAAAAGGCGGCCGATAACGCCGCCTACTGGTCGATCGCAACGACCATGCGTTCGGACAACAAGGCACTTTCCGCCGTTTCCGACGCTCTCGGCCTTGGCGCCGCCAAGGTCGACACCGCCTATTCCGCCATGGACAGCGCCATCGATATCATCAGTGAGATCAAGGCTAAGATCGTCGCCGCGACCGAAAAGGGTGTCGACAAGACCAAGGTCCAGGAAGAAATCGGCCAGCTGCAGCAGCAGCTGCTCAGCATCGCCCAGTCTGCGTCCTTCTCTGGCGAAAACTGGGTTGCCGGCGCCAGCGGCACCAAGAGCGTCGTGTCGACCTTCGTCCGCGACGGCAACGGCAATGTCTCGGTCAAGACCACGGACTATGTCCTGGACACCACCTCCACGGGCAATGTCCTGTTCGGGATGACCTCGACCGGCACGATCGAGACGAGCTCCGGTATTATCGGCACATCATCCGGTACGATCGGCTCGATCTACTCGATGAACATCAGCACCTTCGGTTCGGTAGAAATTTCGATGGCCCTGACGTCCATCGAAGCCGGCCTGGAGGCCATGACCAAGGCTGCCTCGCAGCTCGGCTCGATTTCCACCCGCATCGAGCTGCAGGAAAACTTCGTTGGAGCACTCAGTGATTCCATTGACTCGGGCGTCGGCCGCCTCGTCGATGCCGACATGGAAGAGGAATCGAGCAAGCTGACGGCGTTGCAAACCCAGCAGCAGTTGGCGATCCAGTCGCTGTCGATCGCCAACTCCAGCGCGCAGAACATCCTTACGCTGTTCCGCAGCTAAATCAGTCGCTGAAGCTGGACTGAATCTTGCGCCGCCGTTCGGTCGCAAGGCGAAAACCTTCCGGACCGCGCCCGAAACGGCGCGGTTCTTGCTTTTACATCAATAGCTTGTCCCGCGGGAAGAACCGCTCGCCGCGCTGGCAGCGCCGCTCTTGCCGAATAAGTTGATATCGAGTTAACTTTGCCTCGAGTTGATTTGCTTTTTGCGACGGCCGGTGGAAATTTCGCCGGAGGCATGACGCCACTTCAGTCGCTGCCGGCAATCCGGCCTGCCCTTTCATCTTATTCCGAGACCCTGTCGATGACCGTTAAGATTACCAGCGCGGCCGCGGTGAATGCACTTGCTGTGCTGCGCAGCATCAACAAAGAAGCCAGTCAGACCCAGCAGCAAGTTTCTTCGGGATACCGGATTGAGACGGCGGCAGACGATGCCTCCTACTGGTCGGTCGCCACCGTCATGCGCTCGGACAGCACCAATCTCGGCACGATCGGCGATGCGCTCGGTCTCGGCGCTGCCAAGGTGGATGCGACCTACACGGCAATGAATTCGGCAATCGATCTCATCGGCGAAATTCGCGCCAAGCTGGTCTCCGCAAGAGAGCCGGGCGCCGACAAGGACAAGATCAACGCCGAGATCAGCGAATATAAGGAGCAGCTGCAGACTGTCGTCGAATCGACGTCGTTTGCAGGGGAAAACTGGTTGCTGAACAGTGACAAGGCCGCGCCGCCGACATGGTCGGTCATCTCCGGCTTCGTTCGCGCCTCGACCGGCGAATACCAGGCTCAGAGCATCGACTTCCCGTCGTCGCAGACCATCCTGATCGACAAGAACAATGCGAGCGGCGGCCTGTTCACCAAGGCGGTTGATGCCCAGGCGATCAACAACAGCGGCGTGGGACCGCGAAACTACTATCTCCTGGAGGCCGGTTCGGCCACGCCGGCGACGGGCACGGAAGTCGCGATCGGTAAGAACACCACCGACGCGCAGCTCGTGGACATGCTCGATGTGACCGATTCCCTGCTTTCCTCCTTGACGACGACGGCCGCCTCCATCGGCGTGATGAAGACGCGTATCGAGGATCAGATCGACTACACCGCCGATCTGTCCGACTCGATCGACAAGAGCGTCGGCGCGCTCGTCGATACCGACATGGACGAAGCTTCCATCCGCCAGAAGGCGATCGAAACCCAGAAGCAGATGGCCGTCGAAGCGATCTCGATCCTCAACACGGCAGCAAGCAAGATCCTCATTCTGCTGGAATAGAGCTGGGCGCGATCATCGATGGCGGCGGCGCCATTCATCTTCGCGCAAGTTTGACTTCCTAGGTTCCGGCATGAAGGCATCGTCCGAAATCATGCCGGCGCAAGGTCAAGCCCTTGTTCGCTGCGAAGGACATGTCGCGCGCAAGGTCATTTTGAACGGGGGCGGGCATGCCGCGCGTCTCCCGGATGCTGGATGGTTTCAATGAGCATTTCGCTTTCTCGGTACTTGAAGGATTTCGGCGAACCGAAACCGTCAGCGCCGATCATCGACATCGACGATTTCGCCGGAGATGCTTTTCCGGAGACGCCGAGCGAACCGCCGGTCGACGTCGAGGCGGAGCGCCGCGATGCCTATGCGCAAGGCCATGCCGCGGCGACTGCTGATTTGACCGAGAAATACGAAAGCGAGGCGCGTGTTCTGGCCGAGATCCATGCGCGCGAGCTCGAAGAACTGAAGCTTCGCTATGAAGTCGAGGCGGCGGCGGTCATTGCATCGCGCGTGCGCGATATCGCCGAAGAGGTCGCCCAGCTGGTCAGCGCCGGTGCGGCCATGGCCATTGCGCCCGTCATGACGGAAGCGCTTGCGGCCAAAGCTGCCGAAAGTCTCGCCGCTTTGCTGCGCGACGCGATCCTCGAAGGCTTGGCCGGGCCGATCGTCGTCAGGGGGCCGACCAGCCTCTTCGACATATTAAAGGCCGAGCTCGGCGAACATGCCGCGGCGGTTCGCCATATCGAGGCCGACGATATCGATCTTGCCGTCGAAATCGGTGAATCCGTCATCGTGACCCGTATGTCCGCCTGGGCGGCCAGCTTGAAGAAAGTTCTCGAATGAGCGAAGGCGAAAACCATCACCACGGCAGGAACGAGATCATTATCGTCAAGCGGCACGGCGGCGGTGATCACGACGGTGCCCATGGCGGTGCATGGAAAATTGCCTATGCCGACTTCATGACGGCGATGATGGCATTCTTCCTGGTCATGTGGCTGGTCAACGCCGCCAACGAAGAGACCAAGGCTGCGGTCGCGACCTATTTCAATCCGATCAAGCTTTCCGACGAGAAGCCGACTGAGAGAGGCCTGAAGAAGCCTGTCGACGATGCCGAGGGCGAGGAGAAGAACGAAAAGTCGAAACAGAAGGAAGAAAATCCGACCGAGGGCAAGTCCGCCGCGGACGGTGACGACCAGACATCGACTTCAGGCGACCAGACCAATTATTCCGAAGCCGATTTCTTCGAGAATCCCTATTCGGTTCTCGCCGAGATCGCGCAGGAGGTCGGCCAGCAGGCCAATGTCAGCGCCAAGGGCGATGGCGGCGCGGCCGATTCCGGCCCTGCCACCGGCGCCGATGGCGGCGAAGCCTATCGCGATCCCTTCGATCCGGATTTCTGGACGAAGCAGGTCGAGGTGACAACGGCTGGAAAAACCCTGCCGCCCGGCAAGAGTGAAGAGCAGGCGGCCGAGAGCGAGACGACGGAGGTCGCCAAGGCAGAAGATATGAAGCCGGCGCCTTTGGCGACCGATCAAAAGCCCGCCAAGGACGCCAAGCAAACCGAGGGCGTCGAGGCCAAGGACGGCAAGGTGACAGAGGGCAAGGCGCCTGATGAGAAGCAGGCGGAGGCTGACAAGAACGCCGATCGTCCGAAGGATGCCGACAAGAGCGCGGCTGAGGCCGAGCAGCAGAAGAAGGAAGCAGAACAGCTTCAGGCGCAGATCGCCCAACAGATCGGCGGCGTTGCCGGCAAGCTTGCCGAAGGCCTGACCGTGACGACATCCGAAGGCGGCCTGCTGGTCAGCATCTCCGACCAGAACGACGATTCGATGTTCAATATCGGTTCGGCTGTTCCACGCCAGGAGATGGTGCTCGCCATGGAAAGGATCGGTGCGATCCTGAAGGAAAGGGGCGGCGCGGTCGCCATCCGCGGCCATACGGACGGGCGCCAATACAAGGGCGCGCAGAACGAGAACTGGCGGCTTTCGATGGACCGCGCCCAGAGCGCCTACTACATGCTCGTGCGCGGCGGGCTGGAGGAGACGCGGATATCGCAGGTCTCCGGCTTCGCTGATCGCCGGCTGAAGCTCCCCGCTGACCCGTTCAACGCGGCCAACCGTCGGATCGAGATCCTGGTGCAGGCGGAATAGGGATAGTCGGATGGCGCGTCGGCAGCATCGCTACTTCGGATTTTTGGCCCTCGGCCTGGCGATGTTTTCGCCTGCCGCAGCCGATGCGCAGGATCCCGACGATCTTGCGCCGTACAAGATGCTGCGATCGCTGCAGTTCGTGCAGGATTCCGTCGTCGCCGGCGATCATTCGGCCGGCGAGATGCAGCGCTTCATGCTGGGCACCATCGACGAGCGGCTGCGCACGGCCGATACGCAGATCTTCGATGACGACCGCAATGTCGATGCGGCGCTGATCTATACGATGAGCGGCGGCAATCCGCAGACGCTCGAATATCTGATCGCCCATGACGTCAACGGCTATTTCGACAACCGCGTTACCGATGTGCTGCGCAAATATCTGAGCGGCAAGGGACTGCTCGTCGCCAAGACGCTGGAGGAAACCGCCAGGGAGTATCGCGACAAGAAGATCGGCCCCTACCTGGCGCTGATCGGCGGCAATGTGCTCATTGCGACGAAACCGGCAGACGCGCTTGGCCTCTACGACGAGGCCCGTCTTGCTGCGCCTGGCACGATCGTCGAGGAGGCGGCGTTGCGCCGTTCTCTCGCCATCTGCGTCGATAAGGGAATGCTCGACAAGGGGCTCGCCTATTCGCAGCGTTATGTCAGACGCTTCCTGCATTCGCCCTATGCCAGCCAGTTCGCCGATCTTTTCGTCAAGCTCGTCGTCGCTCATGATCACGACGTGACACCGCAGAGTGTCGTCGATATCCTGTCCTTCATGGATGCCCCCCGCCAGCGCGAGGTCTATCTGCGCATCGCCCGCGCTGCCGCAATATCGGGCAAGTCCGACCTGACGCGCATGGCGGTCGAACGGGTGCAACTGCTTGGCGCGGGCACCGACAATGCCTTCGGCCCGCTCGCGAATTTTTATGGCGGCATGGCCGGCCTTCCCACTGAGGATATCGACCAGGCGGCGAAGAATGTCAGCGGCATCGACGGCAACAGGCTTTCGCCGCGGGATCAGGCGCTGCAGGCGGCGGCGCGATCCGTTGCCGAGCAGATCCTGCGCGCGCCGGATCCGGCAAGCTTGACGCAAGCATCCGATCCTAACACTTCGCATCAAGAAATCACTTCTGAAAAGGCTGCGGCGATAGCCACGCAACCGGGGACGCGAGACGCGCTTCCCCAGCCTGTTCCGGGAGGTGTGGCATCGACTGGCCAGAGCCAGGATACCGACTCCTCATTCAACGCATTTGTGACGACCAGCCGATCCAAGCTCGACGAGATCGATGGTCTTCTGGCGCAGGAAGGCAACGAACAATGATGGATTTGAGCGTCTCGGGCGGAGCCTCTGGTGCGGAAGCGACTGCGGCCGCGAAATCCGCGAAAGCTGGAAAAGGCGATGCCGCCGGTCAGAAGGGCGACTTCTCCGATGTGCTTGCCACGGCACGCGGCAGCGCTGGCAACGACGCGCCCGACAATGTACAGCCGAATGAGGGCATCGTCGATGGCGATGCTGGCAAGGCTGCGCTGACGATCCGCAGCCGCAGCGGTGCCAAACCGTTGATCGATCTTGGTGACGCGGCGCTGAAGGCACAGACCGACGCACAGCCGGAAACGACTGCCAATGTCGGAAAGGCCGTCGCAAAGCAGGCAAAGGATCGGCTCAAACTGCCGGCGGACCTCGGCAAACTCGATGCTGAGGATCAGTCCGCCGGCGAAGCCGCGCAGGCGGCCAAGGGCGTCAAGCACATCAAGACAGAGATCTCGGGAACGGACGCGGAAAGGGACAGCGAGGCCGATGACGGCGGCATTTCCGATGTGCTCGGCCTGCTGAAGCAGGAGCCCGCCGAGGGGACGGTCGCTCTGCCGGCCGTGGCAGCCGCGCATCAAGCCTCTGGAAAGACCGGCGAGGCTGGATCTGTCGACGAGAAGACCGGTGCTATTGACGCCAAAACGGGTGGCCACGCATCCGACGCCCTGGCGGCCGTTAGCGGCAATCTTGAAAGCGTCAAGGCTGATGACATCAGGGTGCCCGGCGCGGAGAACCCCGAATCCACTGACGGCAGGACGTTCCGGATCAGCCGCGCCGATGGCCGCGGCGTGTCGATGGATGTTCAGATTGGCGCGGAACAGGCCGGGCCGAAGGACGGCTCTAGGAAGACCGATGTCGAAAACGTCTCGGTCCTCGAATCGCGTCGCTATATAGGCCTGGCGCAGAATACCAATTCCGCCGCCGTCACCGCCGCTCTCTCCGGCGATTCCGAATGGGCGCGCGCCATGCAACCGAGTTCGGCGCTTTCCAATGCGGCGGAATGGACAAACACCGGCAAGGTGGTCAATACGCTGAAAATCCAGATGAACCCGATCGATCTTGGTCTGGTGACGGCGACCATGCGCCTGGCCGGCGACGCCCTCAACGTCGACCTCAAAGTCGAAACCGGCGCAGCCTATCGGCAGCTGAAGGAAGACCACGGCAAGATTCTCGAAGCGCTGCGCAGCCAGGGCTATGCGGTCGACAACGTCACCATCAGCATGGCGCCCGTCGAGCGCGCCGACGCTGGCAACCAGGCGGGCAACCAGGGGCAGGCCTCCCAGCAGCAGTCGCTTCCACAGCAGGGGCAGGGCGGCGAGGCGCGCGAGCGCTATATTCAGACGGCGCAGCGGACGGGCGGAGGCTTCAATGGCGCAGGTGAGATCGGTATTGAAGACGCTCGCGCTGGCGGCGCTGTCGGCAGCCGCGCTGGCGGTGTTTACCTCTGAGGCGGCCGCTTCCACCGGCGCCTGCGAACGTGAAATCCGGTCGGCTGCCGCCAAATATGGTATCCCGGAAGGCATCCTCTATTCGGTCGGCCTTACGGAAACCGGCCGTAAGGGTTCACTCTACCCCTATGCCATGAACGTCGAAGGCAAGGCGTTTTTTCCACCCTCGGAAGAGGACGCGATGCGGCAGTTCGATGTCGCCCGTAGAAGCGGAGCAAAGCTCATCGACATCGGATGTATGCAGATCAATCACTATTACCACAGCGAGAATTTCGCCTCCGCCGAGGATATGTTCGATCCGCATCGCAACGTCGAATACGCGGCGAAGTTTCTCCGCAACCTTCATGACCGCCATGAGACGTGGACGATGGCGGTAGCCAGATACCATGCAGGCCCGAATAACGATCCCGCGCAGAAGCAATATGTCTGTCGCGTCATCGCCAATTTGGTGGCCACCGGCTACGGCAAATGGACTCCCAATGCGAGTAACTTTTGCCAAAATTAATTCAACCAAAAATAGAATCGCCGAATTATGACGAAACTGTGCCGTAATGTGGCAGGAATCCGGCGCGAAATTGGTGCGCAAGTCACATTTAACTGCTCGTTAACTTTTCCACGAAACTTTTGTGTGGATATTCAAGGGCGCCTACTACATCTAGATCAAATCGCCACGCAGGTCTTAATCAATTATTAATTCCTGCCATTCACTTTAACGAGTTGTCGCCGATTCGCGCGATTCGTACCCATAGATCATCGAAGTGCCACGCTGATTCGGAGGCGGACGAATGATCGTAGTGGTTGATGAGCGCGAGCTCGTAAAAGACGGATACACATCTCTGTTCGGCCGGGAGGGCATCCCCTCGACCGGCTTTGATCCATCGGAATTCGGCGAGTGGGTGCAGACCGCCGCCGATTCGGATATTGCGGCGGTCGAGGCCTTCCTGATCGGTCAGGGCCAGCGCAGTCTCGAGCTGCCCCGGGCGATCCGGGACCGTTCGATGGCGCCGGTGATCGCGGTCAGCGATCAGCCTTCCCTCGAAAACACGCTCGCGCTGTTCGATTGCGGCGTCGACGACGTGGTGCGCAAACCGGTCCATCCCCGCGAAATCCTCGCAAGGGCGGCCGCGATCCGGCGCCGGCTGAAGGCGATCGCCAATTACACCGATATCGGCGGCATCCGCGTCTTCTCCGATGGTCGCGACCCCGAGATCAATGGCGAAGTCTTTGCGCTTCCCCGGCGCGAGCGCCGCATCCTCGAATATTTGATCGCCAATCGCGGTCGCCGGGTCACCAAGACCCAGATCTTCAACGCCATCTACGGCATCTTCGATGAAGAGGTCGAGGAGAACGTCGTCGAAAGCCACATCTCGAAGCTGCGCAAGAAGCTGCGCAAGAAGCTCGGCGTCGATCCGGTCGATTCCAAGCGCTTCCTTGGCTACTGCATCGATTGGGCCTGATTTTCTCGGCCGGGCGGCGCCCGGCTGGACTGATATTGGCCTCGCAACTCCCAATGACAGACAGCTTCACGCAAGGCCCGGCAAATACTCTTGAGCATAACGGGTAAAACGAGGTTTTCAGATGAGCATTTTCGGCAGCATGAAGACGGCAGTGTCGGGCATGAACGCGCAGGCGAACCGCCTCAGCACCGTCGCCGACAACATCGCCAACGTGAACACCACCGGCTACAAGGCCGTGTCGACCAGCTTCTCGTCGTTGGTCCTGCCTTCCTCGGGCGGCAACTACAATTCCGGCGGCGTCCAGACCTCGGTGCGCCAGGCTGTCTCCGACCAGGGCGATATTTCCTACACCACGTCGCCCACCGACCTTGCGATTTCCGGTGACGGCTTCTTCATCGTGCAAGGACCCGACGGTACGCCGGTCCTGACCCGTGCGGGCGACTTCCAAAAGGACGACGAAGGCAACCTCGTCAATGCCGCCGGCTTCCAGCTGATGGGTTATTCCTATGACTCCGGCGCTCCTGCCGTCGTCGTCAACGGTTTCGATGGTCTCGTTCCCGTCAACGTCAATCAGGAAGGCCTGACCGCCATCGCCTCGACGTCGGGTGTCTTCAAAGGCAACCTCGATTCCAACGCCAAGGTAGCTCCGGTCGCTCCTGCGACGGCGCCGAGCGCCAACCTTGCCACGACAACGACCGATACCAAAAAGTTCTCGATGGTCGCCTACGACCGTCTCGGAAACAAGGTGATGTATGACTTTTACTTCACCAAGACCGCCGTCGTCACGCCGCCGCCGGCGCCTCCCGGTGTTGCCAGCACCTGGGAAGTTTCGATCTATCGCAACGCCGATGCGGCCGTTGGCGGAACGTCGTCCTTCCCCTACACTACTGCCGGTGGTGACGTTGGCCTCGGCTCACTGACATTCGACGCCAACGGCAAGATGATTTCGTCCGGCGCAATTCCGATCGTCGATCCGGTGACCGGTCTGACGATTAACATGGATCTCTCCGGTTTCACCCAGCTCGGCGCCGATTTCGCTGGCACCGGTACACCGAACGGCCAGGCTGCGAGTCCCGTCAAGGACGTCACGATAGACGGGGACGGTATCGTCTATGCCAAATATGAAGACGGCAGCACCAAGCCGCTTTACCGCGTTCCGCTGGCCAATGTCGCAAGCCCTGACAAGCTGACGCTGATGAGCGGCAACGTCTACAGCGCCAACGGCCAGTCTGGCGTCACGGTAACGGGTTTCCCGCAGACCAACGGCCTCGGCACGATTAAGGCGGGCGCTCTCGAAGGTTCGAACGTCGACCTTGCAGGCGAACTGACCGAGATGATCGAGTCGCAGCGCAGCTATACCGCCAATTCGAAAGTTTTTCAGACGGGTTCCGACATCATGGACGTACTCGTCAATCTCAAGAGATAAGTAAGGTAACGGCTAAGCCATGTCGCTCACGTCCGCACTTAATACCGCGCAGAGCATATTCAACAATACCGGCACGCAGAGTAGTGTCGTATCGAACAATATCTCGAATGCCGGCAACAAAGATTACGTGCGCCGGCAGGCAATGCTCACCACGTCCCTGAACGGTGCGCAGGTCGTTCAGATCAATCGTGCACAGGAAGACGCCCTGCTGCGTCAGTATCTGAAGACCTCTTCTCAGGACAGCGCCCAGCAGACCCTGCTGGGCGGTCTTGAAGACCTTAAATCGATCATGGGCGGCAACGACTACGAAACGTCGCCCTCCACCTATCTCGGTGTTTTCCAGCAGAAGCTTCAGGCGTTCCGCACGACGCCCGGCAGCACGGTCGCCGCTCAAGGCGCCATCACCGCCGCCCAGGACGTCGCCAACTCGCTGAACAATGCCTCCCGATCCGTTCAGGACGTTCGCGCTAGCGCCGACAAGGAAATCACCACCGCCGTCGATACGCTGAACACGCTGCTCAGCCAGTTCGAGAAGGCCAACAATGCGGTCAAGACTGCGACGGCTTCCGGTACGGATGCATCCGGCGCTCTCGATGAACGCGAGAAAGCCCTGAAGCAGATTTCGCAGCTCGTCGGCGTCAGCGCGACGACGCGCGACAATAACGACATGGTGCTGAGCACGCCCGACGGAACGATCCTGTTCGAGACGATCCCGCGCAAGGTGACGTTCAAGTCCCAGGATGTCTATACCGCCACGACCGTCGGCAATTCCGTCTACATCGACGGTGTTGCACTGCCGCTGGGCAAGGGCTCGACGACGACGGGGCAGGGCAGCCTCCAGTCGCTGCTGCAGATCCGCGACGAGATCGCTCCCAATTTCCAGAAACAGCTCGACGAAGTCGCTCGCGGTCTGGTCTCGCTCTTCAAGGAGCAGAATACCGCAGGGCCACCAGCCTATGTGCCGGGCCTCTTCACCTGGAGCGGCGGCACGGTCGATACCGGCGCCGTCGCGGTTGCCGGCATGGCGTCGACCATCACGGTCAGCAGCCGCGTCATCACCTCGCAGGGCGGCGATCCGATGCGTTTGCGCGACGGCGGCGTCAACGTTACCGGCCTCGTCCTGAACACGTCAGGCGTCAGCGGCTACACAACCGAACTCGACCGCCTATATACCGCGATGAGCGCCGACATTGATTTCGACCCGGCAGCGGGAGCGCCGGTCGGTTTTGACGCTACAACGGGCATCGATTCGAACGTCAGCATCATGGAATACGCGACGAATTCCCTCGGATGGCTCGAGCAGTATCGCAGCAACGCCACGACGGCGGCGGAAAATACCTCTGCGGCACTGTCGCGCTCCGACGAAGCCTATTCCAATGAGACGGGCGTCAATCTCGACGAGGAGCTGACGCTGCTTCTCGACATCGAGCAGTCCTATAAGGCGGCGACCAAGATTTTGAACGCCGTTGACGAAATGCTGAAGTCATTGCTGGATATCGCGAGTTAAGCCATGAAGAGCTCATTTATTTCAAGTTCGGCCATTCAGAATGCGATGCGGCTGACGATCCGCCAGGCGCAGAACCAGATGACGAAGGCGACGATGGAAGCAACGACGGGAGTCTATGCCGATATCGGTGTCTCGCTCGGGGGCAATGCCGCCAGAAGCGTGGATTTCACCCGCGAGACCGACAGGATAGCTTCGATCAAAGCAAGCAATTCGCTTGTCAGCGCACGCATGGAATCCTCACAGCTCGGCCTTTCCAAGATGAAGGACGTCGGCGACGGCCTGGTTTCGAAGCTGACGGCGCTGCAGGGCAGCCGCGATCCCGGCAGCATCACCGTCGCCATCCAGTCGGCGACCAGCGCACTCTCGACGATGATGGACACGGCCAACACCATGGTGAACGGGGAATACCTGTTCTCCGGCATCAACACCGATGTGCAGCCGCTGACCGACAAGACGACGGCGACGAGCGCCGCCATCGTTACCGCACTGAACACCTATGCAGCCGCTCTCGTCCCGCCGAAGGCGGTCAGCGCTCTCACCGGCGCCGAGATGGAGACCTTCATCACGACGCAGGTCGAGCCGATGTTCAATCAGGCAAATTGGACCAACGCGGCGACCGGCTGGTCGCAGGCATCGAGCCAGAACATGACGAGCCGCATCAGCAACTCGGAAGTGATTGAATCCTCGACCAACGCCAACTCCGAAGGCATGCGTTACTTCGCGCTCGCCTCTGTCATGACCACCGCGCTGCTCGGCCAGAACCTCAGCACCGATGCAATGACGACGGTGTCCAAGCAGGCCATCAGCTACACGGCCAAGGCGACAAGCGGCCTCGTAACGCAGGCAAGTCAGCTCGGCCTATCGCAGGAACGCGTCAAGAAGTCCAACGATGCTCTCGACGCCCAGTCCAACATCATCAAGAACAAGCTGGTCGATCTTCAGGGCGTCGACCCGTACGAGGCCTCGACCCTCGTCAAGACTTTGGAAACGCAGCTTGAAACCGCTTACACGATCGTCTCGAAGATCCAGCAGCTGAGTCTTGTGAACTACCTTTGATGAGCAAAGGCGCGCAATATAAAGAAGGATGCATGAATGTATCAGTTCTCATATGCCGAAGTCATGCAGGACTCGGTAGCCGACGCGAAAGAGCGGGAATGGCAGGTTCTCGACCGGTCCATAGAACTGCTGGCGTTGGCGCGCGACAAGGAAAAATACGGCCGGGAAGCCATTGAAGCCCTGTTTTATACGCGCCGGGTGTGGATCAGCTTTGTTGAGGATCTGAAACACCCGGACAACCAGCTGGATATCCAGCTCAGGGCCAACCTCATCTCGATCGCGATCTGGATATTGAAGGAATGCGACAGGATCAGAAAACGTCTGTCGAATAACTACCAGGGCATCATCGACGTTACCACCATCATCAGGGATGGACTTAAATGAAAAGTACACTTCGCATTTCTCTGAAAGCCGGAGAGAGAATCTTCATCAACGGCGCCGTCCTGCGCGTCGACCGCAAGGTCGCGCTGGAATTCCTGAATGATGTGACGTTCCTCCTTGAGAACCACGTCCTCCAGCCGGAAGGCGCGACGACGCCGCTGCGCCAGCTCTATTTCATCGCGCAGATGATCCTCATTAACCCCGAGGGCAAGGAGCACTCGACGGCGATGTTCCGCAAGTCGATCACCATGCTGCTCACCTGCTTCAAGAATGAAGAGATCCTCGCCGAACTGAAGCGGATCGACGCGCTTGTATCGACCGGCCGCGCCTTCGACGCATTGAAGGCGATCCGCGGTCTCTACGCGATCGAAGACAATATCCTCAACAACCACGAACTGCCCCCGACGATGGTCGAGCAGATTCGCAGGGAGATTGCACCATGGCGGTAGATGCCACATCGAGCGTGACGAGTTCGACCTCGAGCTCATCGAGTTCGGCCCAGAAGAAGGCGACGCTCAATTACGACAATTTCCTTCAGCTGCTCATCGCTCAGATGAAGAACCAGGATCCGACCGATCCTATGGATGCCAGCGAGCAGATGTCGCAGCTGGCAAGCTTCTCGCAGGTCGAGCAGACGATCCAGACCAACACCAAGCTGGATACGCTTCTGGCAAGCTCGAGCCTGACGCAGGCCAGCAGCTACGTCGGCAAATATATGGAAAGCGCCGACGGCACCGTCAAAGGCGTCATCGAATCCGTCAAGGTTTATTCCGACGGCATCATTGCGACGACCGAGGATGGCGGTAAGATACTCGTGCAGGCGGGAATCACTGTCGCCGACGAGGCTCCGAGCAGCAGCTCCTGATGGCGAAGGGGCGCCGACGCGCCCGACCGTACCGATCAATCGCAGCCCGGCGACGGCGGGGCTGCTTCAAGGCGATATGAGGTTGCCTTCAGATGAATGAAGCTGATGCATTGGATCTGTTCCAGGCGGCGATCTGGACCGTGCTGATTGCCTCCGGTCCGGCCGTCTTCGCCGCGATGGTGGTGGGCCTCGTCATTGCCTTGATCCAGGCGCTGACCCAGGTGCAGGAGGCAACGCTGACCTTCGTGCCGAAGATCGTCACGGTGCTGGTGGTGGTCGGCGTCACCGCCCCCTTCGTCGGCTCGCAGATCTCGATTTTCACCAATCTGGTCTTTTCGCGCATCCAGTCCGGCTTCTAGCGTAATTCCAACAAAGTGCGCAGGGCTTTTGCCAAGCGCAGAGGGCTTGTGTCGGGGATTTCCGTCGACAACCGCTCTGAGCCACCTTCGCGCAAGCTTCGCCATTTAACTCTCGATCCGAACTGGGCGGACCGCATGTCCGCCTCCTCTCATGAAGAGACGGATTCGTAATGGCGCAACCACCTGCACTCCCCCTTCCGAAAGTCGCCCCGAGCCTGCGCGATGTCGGTTTTGCCCTCGGCATCATCGTCATCATCTGCATTCTCTTCCTGCCGATCCCGCCGTTCCTGATCGATATGGGGCTGGCCTTCTCGATCGCCTTCTCGGTGCTGATCCTGATGGTCGCGCTGTGGATCCAGAAGCCGCTCGATTTCTCGTCCTTCCCGACCATTCTGCTGATCGCGACGATGACCCGGCTGGCGCTCAACATCGCCACCACCCGCGTCATCCTGTCTCACGGCAACGAGGGCCACGATGCGGCCGGCGGCGTCATCGCCGGTTTCGCGAGTCTTGTCATGTCCGGCGACTTCGTCATCGGTCTGATCGTCTTCCTGATCCTCATCACCATCAACTTCATCGTCATCACCAAGGGCGCCACGCGCATCGCCGAAGTCGGCGCGCGTTTCACTCTCGATGCCATCCCCGGCAAGCAGATGTCGATCGACGCCGACCTCTCGGCCGGCATCATCGACGAAAAGGAAGCTCAGCGCCGGCGCAAGGAGCTCGAAGAGGAGAGCTCCTTCTTCGGGGCGATGGACGGTGCGTCGAAATTCGTGCGCGGTGACGCCGTTGCCGGCCTCATCATCACCGCCATCAACGTCTTCGGCGGCATCATCATCGGCTATTTCCGCCACGGCATGCCGATCGGCGAGGCGGCCGACGTGTTCGTCAAGCTCTCGGTCGGCGACGGCCTCGTCTCGCAAATGCCGGCCCTGATCGTTTCGCTCGCAGCCGGCCTTCTCGTCTCCCGCGGTGGCACCACCGGCTCCACCGACCAGGCTGTTGTCAATCAGTTGAGCGGTTATCCCCGCGCGCTTTCCGTCTCGGCCGTGTTGATGTTGGTCCTGGCCCTGATGCCGGGTCTGCCGTTCGTCCCCTTCGTGATCCTCGGCAGCCTTCTCGCTTTCGGCGCCTGGTTCATTCCGCGCCAGGTCGAGGCTGAAAACAAGCTTCGCCGCGAGCAGGAGGAAAAGAAGGTCGTCCAGAGCAAGGAGCTGGAAAAGGACTCGGTCAAATCGGTGCTCCGCACCTCCGAAATCGAGCTCGCACTCGGCAAGATGGTCTCGACGCGCCTGCTTGGCGCTCATCAGGAGCTGGCGTTCCGCGTCGGCAAGATGCGCAAGAAGTTCGCCACGCAATACGGTTTCGTCGTGCCTGAGATCAAGGTCACGGACGACATCGCCATCGCCGAGAAGTCCTATCAGATCCGCATCCACGGCACGACGGTCGCCTCCAACCTGCTGCGTGTCGGCGAAGTCCTCGTCGTCACCGGCGCCGGCCGCAAGCCCAGCATTCCCGGCGATGAAATCCGCGAACCCGCTTTCGGCATGCCGGCCGTCTCGATCCTCGAAAACTTCGCTGACGATCTGAAACGCGAAGGTTTTCAGCCGATCGACAACGTCTCCGTCGTGCTCACGCATATGAGCGAGGTTATTCGCAATAACCTGCCGCAGCTTCTGTCCTACAAGGACGTCAAGGTTTTAATCGATCGGCTCGATCCTGAATACAAGAAGCTCGCCGATGAGATCTGCTCGTCGCACATGTCCTATTCGGGCCTGCAGGCGGTGCTCAAGCTCCTGCTTGCCGAGCGCGTTTCGATCCGCAACCTGCACCTCATTCTCGAAGCGGTGGCCGAGCTTGCCCCGCATGTCAGGAAGACCGAGCAGATCGTCGAGCACGTCCGCATCCGCATGGCTCAGCAGCTCTGCGGCGATCTCGCCGATAATGGCGTCCTGCGTGTGCTCAGGCTCGGCAGCAAGTGGGATCTCGCCTTCCACCAGGCGCTGAAGCGCGATGCCAAGGGCGAGGTCATCGAATTCGACATCGATCCGCGCAGCCTGGAGGAGTTCAGCGAGCAGGCGAGCAAAGTTATCCGTGAGTTCATGGACCGCGGCCTGCCATTCGCCCTTGTCACATCGCCGGAAACACGCTCCTATGTGCGCATGATCATCGAACGGCTGTTCGCCACGCTCCCGGTCCTGTCGCATGTCGAATTGGCCAAGGGCATCGAGATAAAGATTTTGGGCTCGATTTCATGATAGCAGACCCGCAAGGGACGGTCCTCGCGCTGTTTCTGGTTTTCTGCCGGATCGGCGGCTGTGTGCTGGCTCTTCCAGGTTTTTCCTCGGCGCGCGTGCCCGAGCAGCTGCGCCTCTTCATTGCCGTCGCCCTGTCGATCGCCGTCATGCCGCTGCTCTGGGACACCGTTTACCCGGCCGTTCACACGGGAGCGGGGACCTATATCGGCCTGATTTTCAGCGAATCACTGGTCGGCGTGATGTACGGCATGCTGGCCAGGATCTATACGCTCGGCATGCAGTTCGCCGCCTCGATCATCGCGATGATGGTCGGCTATACCCAGCCGGGTTCCGTCGATGTCATCGAAGACACTCCGGAGACCAGCCTTTCGGCCTTCATCACTTTTGCCGGCATCATGATTCTCTTCATCATGGATTTCCATCACATCGTCTTCCGCGCGCTGATCGATTCCTACACGACCATGCCTTTCGGCGGCCTGGTGCAGATGCGCGCGACGTTGATCTCTTTCACCGACACGCTGGAGCAGACGACCTACATCATGTTGCGGCTGTCGAGCCCATTCCTGATCTACGGCCTGATCTTCAATGTCTCGATCGGCTTCATCAACAAGCTGGCGCCGCAGATCCCGGTCTACTTCATTTCCACGCCCTATCTGCTGCTCGGCGGGCTCTTTCTGATTTATTTCTCGATTGCGGCGCTGGTCAGCCAGTTCGGCCAATCCTTCGCTTCGATCTATATCGGGCGATGAGGCTGTCATGATCGAGAAGAACCGTTCCCAGAAGCTCAAGCGTCTCCTGTCGGTGCAACGGCACATCGAGAGGATGGCGGAGAACGACCTGGCCGAAACCAGCCGTCAACGCATCGAGGTCAATGCGGCGATGGATGACGTCATCGTCGCGCTAGGATCGATGGACCCTGTCCACCACGCTTTCTCGCAAAACTATGCCGATCGATTCGGCAGGCTCACCATTAAGGATCAGCAGCTGACCGGCATGCAGCAGATCCACGAGATGCGGCTGACGCGCGAGCGCGCCAAGGCCGACCGGCTGGAAGAGGGCATGAAAGATGCCCTCGATGCGGAGCGCCGCGAGGCCGACGACAATGCCGTTTATGATGTGATCGATCAGCAATTCGCAACACCAGCCTCCAGCAAGCTTCGAAAACCATAATCGTTACGATCTTAATTCAGAGGATTGTAACGTGGCTATTTCGCCCCCCAGTGATCTGGTCCTGGACGTGGTCAAAGCTGCCGACCCCATGGAGGTTCAGGCGGCCCAGGAAAAACTGAAGGCAAATCGCGCGGCCTTTGCCGCAACGAGCCTCGCCGAGAACGGCAAGGGCTTTTCCAATACGGTCGACGTTCTCGATCATATTGGCCAGAAGAGCGGCCTTGCCAACATCCAAAACCGCGCCAAGACCGAGGAAGTTCCGGAAAGCTACCGGAAGTTCGAGGCCATGGTGCTGCAGAACTTCGTCAAGTCGATGCTGCCGAGCGAAAGTGAAGACGTCTACGGCAAGGGCGCGACCGGCGATATCTGGAAAGGCATGATGGCCGAACAGCTCGGCAACACCATGGCCAAGGGCGACGGCATCGGCATCGCCAAGCAGATGTACAGCGAACTTCTGCGCCGTCAGGAAGGCAAGATCGTTAATGCCGCGACCGATAATGACGACCGCAACACCGCGCTCAGCATGATCGACGACTTCCAGCGCAGGACTTTCGGCACACCGACTGCCGAATCCAAGCCAGATAGAACAGGGTGATTTCCGGCCCGTTGGCCTAAAATCTGGATCCTGTTCCCAATGAGATAATCAGAGCGGATGTCGACCGAAAACCGCACTTTTCGGCATCATGCTCAAAGCGACGCATAACCGAGGGTACAATGGAAATAGTTTCGAACGAATACAGAATTAAATCCGTTCTCGGACGCCTCGAGATGATCATCGACAATGAGAACACCCGGATCGGCAATGATCCGCAGTTCGATCTCAAGGTCTCCAACGCGCACAAGAGCCGCTGCCTCTATGAGCTGTCGATGCTGTTCCGCGATACCGATCCGGCCGAGCTTGCCGCTGCCCATCTCGATCAGCTGCACGGCCTGAAAAAGAAGCTGGTTCTCAACGCCCGGCGTGTCGAGGCGCATCTCGAAGCGGTTCGTGCCGTGGCCGACCTCCTGAAGAATGCGGTTCAGGACGCCGACGCCGACGGCACCTATTCCCAGGAACAATTCGCCGCGCGTGGAAACTGATGGTCAAGCTCGTCCTCACCGGTATCTGGGTTTGCGCCATCACCTTGGCCTCGGTCTATTTTTCGGTGTACCTGGCGACGGCGCCGGCACCCGCTGTAACGGATTCCAAGCAGAGCGCGCTCGAACTGGTGAAGGGTGAAATGATCACTGTGCCCGTTATCTCAGACGGCGCAGTTACTGGTTATTTCATCAGCCGCATCTCATTCATGATGAACAAGGACATGATGAAGGGCGTTACCTTGCCGCTGGCCGAGATGACGACCGACCAACTTTTCAGCCTGCTCGTCGGCAACAAGATGGTCGATCTAGCCCACATCAAATCCTTCGATCCGAAAGCCTTCCGCGAGGAGATCAAGAAGGGCATGAACGAGCGCCTCGGCGGCGAGTATGTCGCCGACGTGATGCTGGAGCAGCTCGACTATCTCTCCAAGCAAGAGATCAAGCAAAATTCGTCCGGTGAGCCGAAGAAGCTCGGCGCACCGGTCAAGATCGTCGAAGGCGCGTCTGTCGAGGGAGCGCCGGCCCCGGCCGTCCATTGACATAACGAATCACGGAGCGTGCCGTGCGCAACTGTCTGCAGCGGTTTTTGCGATCACGACATGCCCAAAAACAAAGGGCTAAAGCGCGAGGAGCGAATCTGAAAGATCGCGACGCGCTTTGGATGCACAAACGGCGCCTTCGGGCGCCGTTTTCGTTGGGCCGCATTTGGTTAATAAACCACTTATGCGAGCATCAAAATTCAAGGAATTTTCCTAAGGGTTGTTTGAAACCGTCCTGCTATATCAGCTGTCACAGCTTGGCATGCGCCGTTTCCGCGTTCGGAGCGACGCCGTTCCATGCCTGACGCGACCGGCCCTTTTCGAGGCCCCCGATTGCGGATATCGGCTTGTTTTCCGGGATGTCGGGCGCATGACGCAACCTCGGCAGGAGGTAGGAATGAATTTGATTGCAAACTTCGCGGTGCTTGCATCGCGGCGGACGATCTTCGATCTGCCCGTCTGCGATCTCGGCTGGGACGATGCCCTCGTTTTTATCAACGAGCTCGCTTCCATTCCCGTCGGCCAGACCGTGGTTTGCTTCGTGAACGCCCATAACATGCTGACGGCGCTGCGCGACGATGAATATTACCGGATCATGTCAAACAATCTGGTGCTGCCTGATGGTATCGGCCTCAACATCGCCTCGCAGATCGCCCATGGCGGCCCGTTTCCCGCCAATCTGAACGGCACCGATTTCGTGCCGGCCTTCCTCACCTTCATGGAGGCGCCGCGCCGCATCGGCTTGATCGGCGGCAAGCGCTCCGTCGTCGAGGCCGCGGCGGTAAATTTCCGCAAGCACACGCCCTGGCATGAATTTGTCGTCATTTCCGACGGTTTTTTCGACAAGGTCGATTCCACCGATGTCATCGACGAGATCGAGCGCCAGAAGCTCGATATCCTGATCGTCGGCATGGGGACGCCGCTTCAGGAGAAATGGGTCCACGACAACATCCGTGCCGACCATGCGCGTCTGGTGCTGACGGTTGGCGCTCTCTTCGATTTCGTCTCCGGCGCCGTCCCGCGGGCGCCGAAAACCGTGCGGATGATGCGTCTGGAATGGGCCTATCGCCTGGTCCAGGAGCCAGCGCGCCTCTGGCGGCGTTATGTCGTCGGCATTCCGGTCTTCCTCTTCCATGTCCTGCGCTATCGCTTCCGCCGGCGCGAAAGAATTCTCAACCACCCGGAAGAGCGCCGCAGCAGCGTCTTGCAGGCGCCGGCCGACCGCAAGAAAGCGAGCTGAGCCCGCGCGTTTCTTGTCGCGCCGGGAGCGCTATCGATCTCGGGCGACGGTAATTCTCGCCGGCTGCGGTTAACCATTTCTTTGCCATGGTTATTTAGGGTAGCTTAATCATCTGCATCGCGTGCGGATGAGCGAACTCGGCCATCATGTGCATGAGATGTGGCGCAAATGTACGATATCAGGGCCAGAAGCAGCTTCCAGGATCGCGCAGCCGCAGGGCCGCGTCCCTTAGATCATACTTATCGCCCGCCGCGATCGGCCAGGCCCGATATCGCGCCGCCCGAGGCCGAACTTCTGCGTGCCATCGGCCGCGCGCTGGAAGAGCAGCGCGTAAAAGCGGCGCGCCCGGCCCCGCTGGTCGACCGCATCGAAACCATCCTCGGCAATCGCCTTCAGGCCGCCAACGATATCGGCCGTCCGCCGGAGCCGGCCGGTTATGCAGAGCCGAGCGCTGCAATTGAAGCGCCGGCGATTCCGGCCGCGATCCGGGATGATCTTGCCAGGCCCGGGCCGTTCGAGCCGCGCCGGCGCACCGGCCGCTTCGGCCTTGTCATGACTGTCGTTGCCGCGACGATCCTTGGCGCGGGCCTGTCGGCGCTGATGCCGGTCGCGCCGGTCCTCCACCGTGCCGAGACGACGCTGGTGGTAAAGACGGATGCGGCCAGCCGCGCCGCCTTCACGCAGGCTGCGGCGAAAGGGCTGCTGTCGGCGCGCATGGTGGCCTCGACGGTCGCTGCGCTGAAACTTGATCACGATCCGGAATTTGCCGGCTCCAGCACCAATGCGCTTGGTGTCGCGTTCGATCTCCTCTCGGCCACCGGTGCTGCCGCCGATCCGGCCTCGCGCGCCGAGGCCGCGCTGAAACAAGCGATCGAGATCGTGCCCGATCCGGTCGCCGGTACGATCCTCGTCAGGGTGACGACCGGCGACAGCGGCAAATCAATGCGCATCGCCGCACGGCTTGCCGAAACGGTTTCCACAGGCAGCGGCGACGGCAGGAGCGCCGAATCCGATACTGCCCTGCGCAAGGCCTATGATGAGGCCAAGGCGGAGCTTGTCGCTTTTACGGCAAAGAGCGGCGAGGGCAACGTCAAGGTGGCGATCGACCTTCGCGGTCAGATCGATCGGCTCGACGCCGATCTGAAACAGGCAGACCAAAACATTCTTGCCGCAAAGGCGCAGACCGACCGGTTGAAGGCGGCAAAACTTGCGGGCGTGCTGGATGGTTCGCTCCCCTCCGACATGCTCTCGCCGGCGCTGCAGGACTGGCGGGACAAATATGCGGTTGCAAGGACGACGCTTGCGCAGCTTTCGGCCGAGCTTGGCCCGCGCCATCCGCGCCTGTTGCAACAGCAGGCTGAAACGGATGGTCTCAAGCAAAACATGGGCAAGGAGCTTGTTCGGCTCGCTCAGCTCGCCAATGCGGCTGCCAAGGCGGCGGTTGATGCGCGCAAGGGCCTGAACGACCGCCGCAACACGCTGATCGCCCAGAGCCGGGATACTGGCGTCGATCTGTCCCGGTTGACCGAGCTGCGCGAAAAGGCGAATGCCGCCCGCTCGCGGCTGGAGCAGTCAGGGTCCGCATCGGGAGCTGCCGACGACGGTCATATGGTCTTGATGAAGCCGCCGTTGGCCTCGGCGCTATCGCCAACGAATGGTCTGACCGGCCGCGCGCTGGCCGGAGCCGCTGCAGGCCTGGCAATCGGCTTTGCCCTGGCCTTCCTGCTGTCCTCACGCAAATCCGTCGCGGCTACCGCAACCGATTTACCGGCGTCCTCTTTGGTCCCTTCTCCGCCACCATCGCCCGTGCCGGCGCCGGCGGCGGTCGACGAGATGGAAGTGCTGCGCTCCGAAATCTCGGGCCTGCGGGACCGGCTCCGCGTTCATGTGATGGAAACGCGGCCGCCGCTGCGCTGAACCAACATTTCCTTGCAAGTTTGATATTGCCTTGCCGCTTTCCGACAGGATAGGGCGTTAGCGGGCATTTGACACTCGTCAACTATCAATAGATTGACGTGAAACAGGGCGGAGAGACGCGTGGCGACAGTAATCGACGGCAAGAACGTAGCTGCATCGGTAATTCAGACGGTCAAGAGTGCGACGGCAGCGCTGGAAAAAAGCAGCGGCGTGACCACCGGTCTTGCGGTCATCATCGTCGGCGACGACCCGGCAAGTCACGCCTATGTCGGTTCCAAGAGCCGCATGGCCAAGGAATGCGGCTTCAAGTCTGTGCAGCACACGCTGCCAGCCGAGACGACGCAGGAGGAACTGGCGGGCCTCGTCGCCACCCTCAACGCCGATCCGTCGATCCATGGCATCCTGGTGCAATTGCCCTTGCCGAAGCCGCTTGACAGCGAGCCGATCATCCAGTCGATCCTGCCGGAAAAGGATGTCGACGGCCTGAGTGTCGTCAATGCCGGCAAGCTCGCCACTGGTGACCTGAAGACCGGGCTGGTCTCCTGCACGCCGGCCGGCGCCATGGTCTTCGTCCGTCGTACCCACGGCGAGGATCTCTCCGGCCTCAACGCCGTCGTCATCGGCCGTTCCAACCTGTTCGGCAAGCCGATGGCGCAATTGCTGCTCAACGCCAATGCGACGGTGACGATGGCCCATTCGAGAACGAAAAACCTCGCCGAAGTCTGCCGCAACGCCGATATTCTGGTGGCTGCCGTCGGCCGGCCGGAGATGGTCAAGGCCGATTGGGTCAAGCCGGGCGCGACTGTGATCGACGTCGGCATCAATCGCGTGCCGGCCCCCGACAGGGGCGAGGGCAAGACCCGGCTCGTCGGCGACGTCGCCTTCGCCGAGGTCTCTGCTGTCGCCAGCACCATCACCCCGGTGCCGGGCGGCGTCGGACCGATGACCATCGCCATGCTGATGGCCAATACGGTCATCGCCGCCCATCGCACTGCGGGGCAGACACCGCCGCAGTTCTGATTATGATTACGGCCGCTGCGGCGCAGGGCCGGTCGAGGCCCTGACGATCAGCTCGGTCTTCCAGAGTTCCTGGTCGGGGAAGGGGCCGGCCTGCTTCACCGTGCCGATCAGCCGCTGCGCGATACGCACACCCGCCGCCCGCAGCGAAGAGCGTGTTGTCGTCAGCGGCACCGAGAAGCTTTCCGGCTTCAACAGCGGCAGCACGTCGTCGTGGGCAATCAGCGAAATGTCCTCACCGAGCCGCAAACCCGCCTGGTTGACCGCGCGGATCGCCCCGAGCGCCATCACCGTGCTGGAACAGAGGATCGCCGTCGGCCGCTCCGGCAGTTGCAGAAACCGTTCCATCGCCAGCAGGCCCTGTTCGTCCGTCATGAGCGCGTGGCTCATGCAATCCTCCTCGAGCGTGAGGCCGCGTTCGCCAAGGGCTGAGATGACGCCGTTCCTTCGGCGGATGGCGAAATCGAGATGCATCGGCCCGTTCATCAAGGCAAAGCGCGTATGGCCGAGCTGCAGCAAGAGCCGCGTCGCATCGTAGAAGGCCCCTTCATTGTCGATGTCGAGAAAGGGATAATCCGGCTCCGCACCGAAGGAGCGGCCGTGCACGACGTAGTGCATCGCGAGCGATTTCAGCATGGCGAGCCGCGGGTCGTGAGCCCGCATGTAGGCGATGAACAGCGCGTCGACATTGCCGCTGATCGCAAGCCGCCGAAGCGCCGCCACCTCATCATCGGGATCAGACGGCATAATGACGAAATGGAAATCGTGGCGCACGGCCTCCTCGCCGAGCCCGGCCAGAAATTCGCCGAAATGCACGTCGGACTGGTGGCCCGGCGCCGTCGGCATGACGAGGCCGATTGAGCCTGCCTTGCCGGTCGCAAGCCGCTGGGCGGCCTTGTTCGGCCGGTATCCGGTTTCCTTGACGGCTTGGAGCACGCGCTCCCGGGTCGCTTCGTTGACCTCGGGATAACCGTTGAGCGCCCGGCTCACCGTCGTCTGCGAAAGCCCCAGCAATTCCGATAGCTGTTTGAGATTCACCTGCTATGCTTCCTCCCGGCCGCCCGTCAGCCACTTCAAAGGCTTGCCACCTCCCAATGGCACCCAAAGCGCTTTCAATTATGTATCATCTCGCGCGCTTGACTCAAGAAAAATCGCTCCATATTTCCCGGATAGGCGCTGCTGCGCCTGCGATTTCGCGCGGGTCCACAGCGGATTTGGCGAATTAACTTGACTCGGGTCCACCGACAGTGGAATGAGTTCGGTTGTCAAAGCGCTTTGAAATTTCTTTTGAAGAGGAATTCGGCGCGGTTGGGATTGTGATGGGAGGTTGATCACATGAAAAAGTCATTTTTGATGGGCGTTGCCGTTGCAGCGCTTTTTGCCGGTGCTGCGTCCGCGGCCGACCTGAAGTTTGCGCCAGGACAGGATTCCAAGTTCAACTGGAAGAGCTATGACGAATTCAAGGCCGCGCATGCCGATCTGAAAGGTCAGCCGCTGACGATCTTCGGCCCATGGCGCGGCGAGGACGAGGCGTTCTTCATGAGCGTTCTCGCCTATTTCACCGAAGCAACCGGCATCGACGCGAAATACTCTTCCTCCGAAAACTACGAGCAGCAGATCGTCATCGACACCCAGGCGGGCTCGCCGCCGAACATCGCCATTCTGCCGCAGCCGGGCCTTCTCGCCGATCTCGCCGGCAAGGGCTTCCTGACACCGCTCGGTGATGACAACTCCAAATGGATCAAGGATAATTACGGCGCCGGCGACAGCTGGGTCGGTTACGGCACCTATAAGGGCAAGGATGGCAAGGAAGCCTTCTACGCCTTCCCATACAAGGCCGATGTCAAGTCGCTGGTGTGGTATGTGCCGGAGAATTTCGAGGAAGCCGGTTACAAGATCCCGACGACCATGGAAGAGTTGCATGCCCTGACCGATCAGATCGTCAAGGATGGCGGCGTTCCCTGGTGCATCGGCCTCGGTTCCGGCGGCGCCACCGGCTGGCCGGCGACCGACTGGGTCGAGGACATCATGCTGCGCATGCAGCCGCCGGAAGCTTATGACAAGTGGACGACCAACGAACTGAAGTTCACCGATCCGGCCGTCGTTGCGGCCATCGACGAATTCGGCAAGTTCGCCAAGAACGAGAAATATGTCGATGGCGGCGTGGCTGCGGTGGCTTCGACCGATTTCCGCGACAGCCCGAAGGGTCTCTTCGCCGTTCCGCCGAAGTGCTACATGCACCATCAGGCTTCGTTCATTCCGTCCTTCTTCCCAGAAGGCACGAAGCTCGGCCAGGATGCCGACTTCTTCTACATGCCGACCTACGCCTCGAAACCGGAACTCGGCAAGCCGGTTCTCGGCGCTGGCACGCTCGTCTCGATCGCCAAGGACTCGAAGGCGGCCCGTGCCTTCGTCGACTTCCTGAAGACCCCGATCGCGCACGAGGTCTGGATGGCGCAGTCGAGCTTCCTGACGCCATATAAGGGCGTCAGCACCGAGGCCTATGCCAATCCGCAGATGAAGAAGGAAGGCGAGATCCTGACGTCGGCCACCACCTTCCGCTTCGACGGTTCCGACCTGATGCCGGGCAAGATCGGCGCCGGCGCCTTCTGGACTGGCATGGTCGATTTCGTCGGCGGCAAGTCCGCCGAAGAGGCTGCCGGCGAAATCCAGAGCGCCTGGGACGGCATCAAGTAATCGTTCAGATATGCCGCCGGCTTGCCGGCGGCATCGTCTGCATCAAGTGGCCGGATTCAACAGTGTCCGGCCATCTGAGGATACTGTGGTCAAGTGCGCACACATATTGGCGGTGACCGGCGCTGGCCCGTCAGAATAAAAACCGGTCGGAATGAGATCAGGGGAAGCAGGGGAGGGACGTAATGCTATTGCAGATAGTGTCCGCATTGGGCGTCGTGATCGCCGCCGTTGTCGCATGCTCGGCCTATTTCTATTTTTCGAACAAAATCCTGGATATGGCACTGCCGGTGAGCGACGGCGACGTCCGCGCCGCATCGCGCAATCTCAACCGTCGCGCTGTCATCCGGCCATGGCTGTTTCTCGGCCCGGCGCTCTTTCTGCTTTTCGTCTACCTCGTCTATCCCGTCGTGGCGACCTTCATTCTCTCCTTCTACGACCGCACCGGTCTGCAGTTCGTCGGTCTCGCCAACTATAAATGGGCGATCGGCGACCGCGAATTCCGCCAGTCGATCTTCAACAATATCCTCTGGCTCGCCGTGGTGCCGGCCGCCTGCACCTTCTTCGGCCTGGTCATCGCGGTGATGACCGATCGCATCTGGTGGGGCAATATCGCCAAGAGCATCGTCTTCATGCCGATGGCGATCTCCTTCGTCGGCGCCTCGGTCATCTGGAAATTCATATATGAGTATCGTGGCGGCAACGACGTCCAGATCGGCCTCTTGAACGCCATCGTCCAGCTCTTCGGCGGCACGCCCGAAGTGTGGATCTCCATTCCCTTCTGGAACAATTTCTTCCTGATGATCATCCTGATCTGGATCCAGACCGGTTTCGCCATGGTCATCCTGTCGGCCGCGCTGCGCGGCATTCCCGAGGAGACGATCGAGGCCGCCGTCATCGACGGCGCCAATGGCTGGCAGATCTTCTGGCGCATCATGGTGCCGCAGGTCTGGGGCACCATCGCCGTCGTCTGGACGACGATCACCATCCTTGTCCTGAAGGTCTTCGACATCGTGCTAACCATGACCAACGGCCAGTGGCAGACCATGGTGTTGGCGAACCTGATGTTCGACTGGATGTTCCGCGGCGGCGGCGATTCCGGCCGAAGCGCCGTCATCGCCATTATCATCATGCTCGCCGTCACGCCGATCATGATCTGGAACGTGCGCCGCGCCAATCGCGAACTGAAGGGCCACTGAGATGACCGCTGTCGGAAGTTACTTCAAGATCGGCCCCGCCCGTCTCTTCGTTCACCTTGCCGTTCTGCTGATCGTCATCATCTGGCTGATCCCGACGCTCGGCATCTTCGTCAGCGCCCTGCGCGACAAGGACCAGATCGTCGTCTCCGGCTGGTGGACGTCCTTCGTCGGCTCGACGCAGACTGTCGCCGTGCGCCTGGGGACGCCGGATCAGCAACAGCAGGAAGGTGCCAACTACGTCATTTCAGGCAATGTACTGGAAGGACAGACGGGCCGCTCGGTCAAGGCTTTCGGCAATCGCGTGCAGCAGCCGGCCGCCTTCGAGGCCGGTCAGACTGCCGATCTCGGCGACGGTGAAACGCTGCAGATCAACAGCGACGGCAGCTATCGCTATATGAAAAACGCCGCTTTCTCGCCCGATCAAAGGCCGCGGCGCATCTATGTCTCCGTTTCGGCGCCGCCGGAATTCACGATGCAGAACTACAACACGGTACTGAGGGGCGAAGGCATCGGCCAGTCCTTCATCAATTCGCTGACGGTGACCATCCCGGCGACGATCATCCCGATCCTGATTGCCGCTTTTGCCGCCTATGCCTTGAGCTGGATGGAGTTTCCCGGTCGCGCGCTGCTGATTGCGCTCGTCGTCGGCCTCATCGTCGTGCCGCTGCAGATGTCGCTGATCCCGCTTCTGCGCCTCTATAACGAGGTCGGCAATATGCTCAACCAGCCGTCGAAGACCTATCCCGGCATCTGGCTGGCGCATACCGCTTTCGGTATGCCGCTCGCCATCTTTCTCCTGCGGGCCTATATTGCCGGCCTGCCGAAGGAGATCATCGAATCCGCCCGCGTCGACGGCGCGAGCGATTTCGAGATCTTCACCCGCATCGTTTTGCCCTTGTCCTTCCCGGCACTAGCCTCCTTCGCCATCTTCCAGTTCCTGTGGGTGTGGAACGACCTGCTTGTCGCCATGGTCTTCCTCGGCACCGACAAAGACCACATCGTGCTGACCGGCAGCCTGAACGCGCTGCTCGGTTCTCGCGGCGGCAATTGGGAGATTCTGACGGCGTCGGCCTTCGTCACCATCATCGTGCCGCTGCTCGTTTTCTTCGGGCTGCAGCGTTATCTGGTGCGTGGTCTGCTGGCCGGCTCGGTCAAGGGCGGCTGACCATTTCCGAACGTGAATTCAAACAGGATATTCCATGAACGTGGCTTCCCAATCGATCTCGACTCCCGATAAGGACTGGTGGCGTGGCGCGGTGATCTATCAGATCTATCCGCGCTCCTACCAGGATTCGAACGGCGACGGCATCGGCGACCTGAAGGGCATCACCGCCCGCCTGCCGCATGTCGCAAGCCTCGGCGTCGACGCAATCTGGATCTCCCCCTTCTTCACCTCGCCAATGCGCGATTTCGGATACGACGTTTCCGATTATGAGAACGTCGATTCGATCTTCGGCACGCTTGTGGATTTCGACACGATGATCGCTGAGGCCCACCGCCTCGGCATCCGCGTGATGATCGACCTCGTCATCTCCCACAGCTCGGACCAGCACCCCTGGTTCGTGCAGAGCCGTTCCAGCAAGACCAACGCCAAGGCAGATTGGTATGTCTGGGCCGACGCCAAACCCGACGGCTCGCCGCCGAACAACTGGCTGTCGATCTTCGGCGGTTCCGCGTGGGCGTGGGATCCGACGCGCATGCAATATTACCTGCACAATTTCCTGACTTCTCAGCCGGATATGAACCTGCATAATCCGGAAGTGCAGGACCGTCTGCTCGATGTCGTGCGCTTCTGGCTCAATCGCGGCGTCGACGGCTTCCGCCTCGACACCATCAATTTCTATTTCCACGATCCGCTCCTGCGCGACAACCCCGCGCTCGCGCCCGAGCGGCGCAACGCCTCGACGGCGCCGGCAGTCAACCCCTATAATTTCCAGGAGCACATCTACGACAAGAACCGGCCGGAAAACCTTGCCTTCCTGAAGCGCTTCCGTTCCGTTCTCGAAGAATATCCGGCAATCGCCGCCGTCGGCGAGGTGGGTGACAGCCAGCGCGGCCTCGAAATCGTCGGCGAATATACCTCCGGCAATGACAAGATGCATATGTGTTATGCCTTCGAGTTCCTCGCGCCCGATCCGCTGACGCCGGAGCGCGTCGAGGAGGTGATGGAGGATTTCGAAGCGGCCGCGCCCGATGGCTGGGCCTGCTGGGCCTTCTCCAACCACGACGTCATGCGTCACGTCAGCCGCTGGGGCGGGCTGGTCGCCGATCACGACGCCTTCGCCAAGCTCTATGCCTCGCTGCTTATGACGCTGCGCGGCTCCGTCTGCCTTTATCAGGGTGAGGAACTGGCCCTGACGGAGGCCGATCTCGCCTATCAGGATCTGCAGGATCCCTATGGCATCCAGTTTTGGCCGGAGTTCAAAGGCCGCGATGGCTGCCGCACGCCGATGGTCTGGGATAGCCACGTCGCCCAGGGCGGCTTCTCAACCGTCAAGCCCTGGCTGCCGGTGCCGGTCGAACATATTCTGCGCGCCGTCAACGTCCAGCAGGGCGACGAGAGTTCGGTGCTGGAGCACTATCGCCGCTTCATCGCCTTCCGCAAGCTCTACCCGGCCTTCGCCAAGGGGGAGATCGAATTCGAAGAGACCGAGGGCGATAGCCTGGTCTTCACCCGCGAGTACGGCAATGAGAAGTTGCTCTGCATTTTCAACATGAGCCCGGGCGAGACCAGCGTCACTCTGCCTGCGGGAGAATGGCAGGCATTGACGGGCCATGGCTTTACCAGCAACAACTATGGCGACAAGATCGATATTCCGGCCTGGGGGGCGTATTTCGCCCGTCTCGCCTAAATCAGGATGATTTTGGCGAGGCCGGGCTAAAATCCCGATCGGATCTGAATCGAAGTTAGAGCATGATGTCCCATCATGCTCCGGAAATCAGGAGGGGAGAGAGAAATGACTGGACTGACACTGAAGGACATCCGCAAATCCTACGGTTCCGTGGATGTCCTCCATGGTATCGACCTCGATATCAAGCAGGGCGAATTCATCGTCTTCGTCGGTCCGTCCGGCTGCGGCAAGTCCACGCTTCTGCGCATGATCGCTGGTCTCGAGGCGATTACCGGCGGCGAGATGTATATCGACGGCATGCTGGTCAATGACGTGCCGCCGTCCAAGCGCGGCATCGCTATGGTCTTCCAGTCCTACGCGCTCTATCCCCACATGACGGTCTACGACAACATGGCCTTCGGTATGAAGATCGCCGGCGAAAGCAAGCAGGAGATCGACCGCCGCGTCCGGGCGGCGGCCGAAAGCCTGCAACTGACCAAATATCTCGACCGCCTGCCGAAGGCGCTGTCCGGCGGCCAGCGCCAGCGCGTGGCGATCGGCCGCGCCATCTGCCGCGATCCGAAGGTCTTCCTTTTCGACGAGCCGCTGTCCAACCTCGATGCGGCGCTACGCGTCGCGACCCGCATCGAAATTGCCCGTCTCAACGAGCAGATGGCCGATACGACGATGATCTACGTGACCCACGACCAGG
This sequence comes from Rhizobium aethiopicum, assembly GCF_900094625.1. GTDB lineage: Bacteria > Pseudomonadota > Alphaproteobacteria > Rhizobiales > Rhizobiaceae > Rhizobium > Rhizobium aethiopicum. Next base: position 111,851 of record NZ_FMAJ01000014.1, read on the forward strand.
TCGAGGCGATGACGCTCGCCGACCGCATCGTCGTCCTTTCGGCCGGCAATATCGAGCAGGTCGGTGCGCCGCTTGAGCTCTACGAGCGCCCAGCCAACCTCTTCGTCGCGAAATTCATTGGCTCGCCCGCCATGAACATCATTCCGGCGACGATCGCGCAAACCGGCAGCCAGACGACTGTGACGCTGACCGGCGGCATGTCGGTGACGTTAGATGTGGCGACCGACGGCTCCGAGAAGGGCAAGCGGGCGAGCTTCGGCGTTCGCCCAGAGGATCTGAGGATCGCCGACGGCGCCGACTACGTTTTCGAGGGCGAAGTGTCGATCGTCGAGGCGCTCGGCGAAGTGACGCTGCTATACATCGAGGGCCTGGTTCCCGGCGAGCCGATCGTCGTCAAGCTGCCGGGCATCTACGATGTCCACAAGGGCCAGAAGATGCGCTTTGCCGCCGACCGGCAGAAGCTGCATCTCTTTGACGCGACCGGCCATACATACCGGAAATGAGGCGGCCATTTTTGGGGTGGTAATCCCGGGAATTATGCGGGGGCAGCCGAATTCTCACTTTCTGTTAAAGATCGGCTGCTACCTTTTCCTCATCGATTTATGAGGGGGATAAGCACGTGGCCGCTTCCAATCCGTCACAGCCAAGATCTCATTTCCTGAGCAAGGAAGAATCCTTCATGTATGACCGCGAGGCGCGGTTCAAGATGGAGGACACAATGAATGCCGCGCGCATCGAATATACCGAAAAGGGCGTCATGCATGCGGCTTCGCGCCGCTGCGATATTGTCCGCATCTCGATGAGCAGCGCGACACTCGCAATCCTGACCCAGTTCAACCTGCCGAAGCAGTTCTATCTGGACATTCCGGATGCCCGCATCACCAAGGTCGGCTGCCTGCTGATGAAGGTCAACGCCAACAACACGATCGAGGTCCGCTTCCTGCGCCTGCTGACGCAGAAGGAGCTAAACAAGATCTTCGTCTATAGCACGCACCCGGCGCACAAGGATTACGTCCTCGATATCCGCGCCTGACGGGCAGTTTCGGATCGCAAATAGAAAACCCGCGGGGCACGTCACGCGCGCCCCGCGGGTTTTTGCTTATACGCACCTGATCACGCTCAGTGGAAGAGCACGCTGGCGCCTTGATCCGAAGCGCCGACGGCGCGGCGGAAGGGGGCGAAGAGCTCGCGGCCCATGCCGAACTCATTATCGGAGAGATCGACGCTCACCGGCTCGCGCTCGGCCATATCGGCCGCATCGACCAGCACTTCGAGCGTGCCCTTGATCGCGTCGAGGCGAATGATATCACCGTCCCTGATGCGGGCAATCGGGCCGCCATCCACCGCTTCCGGCGTCACGTGGATCGCCGCCGGCACCTTGCCGGAGGCGCCGGACATGCGCCCGTCGGTCAGGAGCGCCACACGGAAGCCGCGATCCTGCAGCACGCCGAGCGGCGGCGTCAGCTTGTGCAGTTCCGGCATGCCGTTCGCCTTCGGACCTTGGAAGCGCACGACGGCGACGAAATCGCGGTTGAGCTTGCCTTCCTTGAAGGCGTCCTGCAGTTCCTGCTGGCTGTGGAAGACGATCGCCGGCGCCTCGATGACATGGCGCTCGGGCTTGACAGCGGAGATCTTGATGACCGCCTTGCCGAGATTGCCGCGCAGCATCTTCAGCCCGCCATTCGCCTGGAAAGGCGTTTCGATGCTGGAGAGCACCTTCGGATCGTGGCTCTTATCCGGCGAGGGCTCGCGCAACACGGTCCGGTTTTCGCCGAGACGGGCATCGACCGTATAGGCTTCGAGACCCTGACCGAAGACGGTGCGCACGTCGTCATGCACTAGGCCGTGCTTCAGGAGTTCCTTGATGAGGAAACCCATGCCGCCGGCTGCCTGGAAGTGGTTCACGTCGGCAAGCCCGTTCGGATAGACGCGGGCAAGCAACGGCACGACTTCCGAAAGCTCGGCAATATCCTGCCAGGTGAGCTGGATTCCGGCTGCCCGTGCCATGGCGACGAGGTGCAGTGTGTGGTTAGTCGAGCCGCCGGTCGCATGCAGGCCGACGACGCCGTTGACGACCGAGCGCTCGTCGATCATCTCGCCGGCCGGCGTGAATTCGTTGCCGAGCGCGGTGATCGCTAAGGCCCGCTTGGCGGCTTCGCGCGTCAGCGCTTCGCGCAGCGGCGTGCCGGGATTGATGAAGGAGGAACCCGGCATGTGGAAACCCATGATCTCCATCAGCATCTGGTTGGAATTGGCCGTGCCGTAGAAGGTGCAGGTGCCGGGACCATGATAGGATTTCGACTCCGCCTCCAGGAGCTCGGCGCGCCCGACCTTGCCCTCGGCGAAGAGCTGGCGCACGCGCGACTTCTCGTCGTTCGGCAGGCCCGTCGTCATCGGACCGGCGGGAACGAAGATAGACGGCAGGTGTCCGAAGGAAAGCGCGGCGATGACGAGGCCCGGCACGATCTTGTCGCAGACGCCGAGGAACAGGGCGGCATCGAACATGTTGTGCGACAGGCCGACGCCCGCCGACATGGCGATCAGGTCGCGCGAGAAGAGCGACAGCTCCATGCCCGGCTGTCCCTGGGTGACGCCGTCGCACATCGCCGGCACGCCGCCTGCCACCTGTGCGACACCGCCTGCCTCGGCGGCCGCCTCACGGATGATCGCCGGATAGGTCTCGAACGGCTGATGGGCCGAGAGCATGTCATTATAGGCGGTGATGATGCCGAGATTGGCTATGCGGTCGCCGGCGAGTGCATCTTTCTCGGCGGGGGAACAGACCGCAAAGCCGTGAGCGAGGTTGGCGCAGCCGAGCACCGAGCGCTGCACACCCTTGGAAGCAGCGGCGCGCAGGCGTTCCAGATAGCGCTCGCGGGTTGGCTTCGAGCGTTCGACGATGCGATCGGTGATCGCAGAAATGCGTGCATGAGCGGACATGGAAAATCCCTGCCTTATTCGTTGTCTCTATCTGTTTCGGCGGCTCCGGCCTGAAATCCGGATCCGGGTCTGGGGCCGATCAGGGAGCCCAGTAGATCTCGACCGGGGAAGTGGCCCGGCGCAGAACGGCGCGGATCGGCATTTCTGCCTCGTCACCGCTGCGTTCCGCCTTGGCGAGTACGTCTTTTTTGCCTTCGCCCTCGATATGGAGCACCAGGAGTGCGGCATCCTGAAGACTGGAGAAGGTAAAGGTCAGGCGCGGCTCGCCGGCCCCTTCCGCCTCCATGGTGATGATGCCGCGCGGCGTCGATGCGTCGAGCGCCCGGGCAAGATTGCTGCCGCCGGGAAAGAACGAGGCCGTGTGGCCGTCGCCGCCCATGCCCAGGATGACGACGTCGAAAGGGATACCGATCTCGGCGCTCTTTTCTGTCGCGAGCCGTGCTGCCTCTTCTACTGAGGATGCCGGCTGGTAAAGCGGTACGAAACGCGCGGACTTCGCCTTGTTCTGGAGGAGATTGGCATCGACCAGCAGATGGTTCGAGCGCGCATTGTCGGCCGGAACGAAGCGTTCGTCGACGAGGGTGATCGTCACCTTGTCCCAGGCGATGTCGCGTGTTGAAAGCGCCTGGAAGAAGGCCTTCGGCGTCGAACCGCCGGAAACGGCGATGGACGCCGCACCGCGGGCGGCGATTGCCGCCGAAAGCTTGTCGGCGACCTTGTCGGCGAGGCTGCCGGCGAGGTCTGCGGCACTGGCGAAGGAATGCAGGGTCGATGCCATCGATCTCGTCCTAGATGTCGTCGTGCCAGGTGCGGCCGTCGCGCTCGATCAGCGCGATGGCCTGGCTCGGACCCCAGGTGCCGGCCGTATAGCCCTGCACCTGCTGGCCGGTCGTTTCCCAACCCTTGAGGATCGGGTCCACCCATTTCCATGCGGCTTCGACTTCGTCGCGGCGCATGAACAGTGTCTGGTTGGAACGGATCACGTCCATCAGCAGACGCTCGTAGGCGTCGGGATTGCGGACGTTGAAGGCCTGGGCGAAGCTCATGTCGAGCGAGACATTGCGCAGGCGCATGCCGCCCGGACCCGGATCCTTGATCATCAGCGACTGCTTGACGCCTTCATCCGGCTGCAGGCGAATGATCAGCTGGTTGGCGACGATGCGTCCGGCGGCCTGGTCGAAGATCGCGTGCGGGATCGGCTTGAAGGTGATGACGATCTCGGACATGCGCCCGGTCAGGCGCTTGCCGGTTCTGATATAGAAGGGCACGCCCGCCCAGCGCCAGTTGTTGATCTCCGCCTTGATGGCGACGAAGGTCTCGGTGTTCGAGACGCCGCCTTCGAGTTCTTCGAGATAACCCTTGACCGGGCCGCTGCCCGAAGCGCCGGCGCGATACTGGCCGCGGACCGTCGCCTGCTCGACGTTGGAGGCGTCGAGCGGCTTCAGCGCCCGCAGCACCTTCAGCTTCTCGTCGCGAACGGCTTCCGAATCCATCGACGAAGGCACCTCCATCGCCGTCAGGCAGAGCAGCTGCAGGATGTGGTTCTGCACCATGTCGCGCAGCGCGCCTGCCGTATCGTAATAGCCGGCGCGGCCTTCGAGGCCGACCGATTCCGCCACGGTGATCTGCACATGGTCGATATAGTTGGCATTCCACAGCGGCTCGTAGAGCGCATTGGCGAAACGCAGCGCCATCAGGTTCTGCACCGTCTCCTTGCCGAGATAGTGGTCGATGCGGAAGATCTGCTCTTCCCTGAAGACGCGGCCGATCGTGTCGTTGAGCTGCAGGGCAGAAGCGAGGTCGCGGCCGATCGGCTTCTCGACGACGATGCGGGTCGACTTGGTGATGAGCTTATGCTCGTGGATCTTCTGTGAGATGTCGCCAAAAATGCCGGGCGCGACCGCCAGATAGAAGGCGCGCACCCGATCTCTGCCTTCGTCGAGCAGCTTCTTCAACTGGTCCCAGCCGGTATCCGCACGCGCATCGACCGAGACATAGTAGAGACGGGCGCAGAATTTCTCCACTTCCATCTCGTCGTACTCGCCCTTCTTCAGGTGTTCCTTCAGCGCGTCGCGGGCGAATTTGCGGTATTCCTCATCCGTCAACGGGCTGCGCGAGGCGCCGATCACGCGGGTCGGTTCGCCGAATTGGCCTTCGATCTGACGATGATAGAGCGCGGGCAGCAACTTGCGTTCGGCAAGGTCGCCGCTGCCGCCGAAGACGACGTAATCAAAAGGCTCAACGGGAATGATCTGGCTGCTCATGAGGTTGTCTCTCAATCAGGCTGGTTGACGGCCCTTTTAATCTAATCGATTTAAAAAAGCCAGTGTGCAGTGCAATGAATCTGTCGGGCACCGGTTTTAGAGCGAATTCCGCAAAGAGGAAATCCGCAATCGGACTAAAACTTGTCGCGAAGCGCAAACCACGACAAGGCGAGAAAAAGCAGCGGCGCCCGCATCCAGGCTCCGCCGGGAAAGGCTGGAATATCGAGCGATTTGAACAGGTCGAGATCGCCGGATTTTCCAAGCACCGTTTCCGCGTAGAGCTTGCCACAGTAATTTGACAGCATAACGCCGTGGCCGGAATAACCGCCGATCGAGGTGACGCCCGGCATCACCTCGCGCACGAAGAGCTGGCGCGGCATGGTGATGCCGACGCTGCCGCCCCAGGCATGGGTGATCTCGATGTCCTTCAACTCGGGATAGATTTCGCCGATCTGCCGGCGGATGTGCTGCGAAATGTCCCGCGGATTGTCCGCCGTATAGGCCTCGCGTCCACCGAACAGCAGGCGGCCTTCGAATCTGCGGAAATAGCGCACGACGAAGCGCGAATCGGCGACAGCCTCGCCGCCCGGCAGCACATCGGGATAAGCATCGAGCGGAACGGTGGCGCCGATGAAGGAGCGGATCGGCATGACATGGCTTGCCGTCACTGGCTCCAGATCGCCGATATGGCCGTTGCAGGCGATCAGCGCCCGGTCGGCGGTGATCGTCCCCTTTTCGGTTTCGATCGTCACCTTGCCGCCGCCTTGGCGGACCGCTTTTGCCGGGGTCATCTCGAAGACGGCGGCGCCGGCATTGGCGGCCACTCGCGCCAGCCCGATGAGCAGCTTCAGCGGATGAATATGGCCGGTGCCGACATCACGCACGCCGCAGTGGAATCGCTTCGAGCCGAGCCGTTCCTGCGTTTCCTTGCCGTCCATGAAGCTCAGGTGCGGATAGCCGTAACGCTGAGCGGCGATTTCGACATTCTCACGATAGTCGCGTTCGTAGCTTGCCTTGTGCGCGACGTTGAGCTGGCCCCCCACATAATCGATCTCGATCTGATGTTCCCGGGAAAAATCGAGAAGATGGCGCTTGGCCGCCTCGGCGACATCGAACAGCGCCTTCGAACGTTCATATCCGATCTTTTCCTCAAGTTCTTCCGGCCACCATCGCTGGCCGGTGCCGAGCTGGCCGCCATTGCGCCCGGACGCTCCGTCTCCGAAGCGCCAAGCCTCGATCAGCACCACCGAGACCCCTGATTTGGCGAGGTTGTAGGCGGCCTGCAGGCCGGTATAGCCGCCGCCGACGATGGCGACATCGCATGTTCTCGAGCCGTCGAGAGCGGGATAGGTGGGCCGCTCGCCGACGGTCGCCTGATACCAGGATAGCCCGGGCGCAATCGGGCTCTGCCACATCTCTTGCGATGCCATGACGTTTCCCTCACACGTTGAGCAGAAGGAATTCCCGCTCCCACGGGCTGATCACCTGCATGAAGGTCTCGAACTCGCCGCGTTTGACGCCGGCATAAAGGCCGATGAACTGCGTGCCGAACACCTCTTCGAAGGCAGGTTCGTCCTCGAGCAGGGCGACGGCTTCAAGCAGGCCGCGCGGCAGGTCGATCGAGCCCTCATTTGCCGAATCCTCCGTCGGTGCCGTCGGCTCGATCTCTTTGATGATGCCGAGCAGACCGGCGGCGAGCGAGGCGGCAAGCGCGAGATAGGGATTGGCGTCCGAGCTCGGCAGCCGGTTTTCCACCCGCCGCGCCTGCGGATCGGAAACCGGGACGCGGAAGGCGGTCGTCCGGTTGTCGTAGCCCCAGGCATTGTTGACCGGGCAGGACATGTCGGGCTGCAGGCGGCGGTAGGAATTCACATAGGGCGCCAGCATCGCCATCGCGCTCGGCACGAATTTCTGCATGCCGCCGATGAAATGGAAGAATTCCTTCGAGGCCGATCCGTCCGCGGTGGAAAAGACGTTCCTGCCGGTCTCGATATTGACCACCGACTGGTGGATGTGCATCGCCGAGCCCGGCTGGCCCTGCATCGGTTTGGCCATGAAGGTCGCATATATGTCGTGCTTCAGCGCCGCCTCCCGGATCGTGCGCTTGAACAGGAACACCTGGTCGGCAAGCTCGATCGGATTGCCGTGGCGAAGGTTGATCTCGAGCTGCGCCGGTCCCTCTTCGTGGATCAGCGTATCGATCTCCAGCCCCTGCTTCTCGGAGAAATGATAGATGTCGTCGATCAGTTCGTCGAATTCGTTGATGCCGGCGATCGAATAGCCCTGGCCGCCGAGGATCGAGCGACCGGACCGGCCTTTGGGCGGGTGCAGCGGATAGTCGGGGTCGTCGTTCTTTGCGACGAGGTAGAACTCGATCTCGGGCGCCACGATCGGCTTCCAGCCGCGATCATGATAAAGGCTCATGATCCGCTTCAAGACATTGCGTGGCGTATAGGGCACTTCGCCCCCGTCCGAATCGACGATGTCGCAGATCACCTGCGCCGTCGGGTCGGTCTCCCAGGGCACGACCGACAGCGTCGATAGATCGGGCATCAGCTTCAGGTCGCTGTCGCGCGGCTCGTATCGGAAGCTCTCCGTCTCCTCCGGATACTCGCCCGAAATTGTATGTCGGTAGATCGCCGAAGGCAGCGCCAGCGAGGTGTTGGAAGTGAATTTCGAGCTCGGCATCATCTTGCCGCGCGGAACGCCGGCAAGGTCCGGCGTGATGCATTCGATGTCCTCGATGCCCCTTGCCCTCAGCCACTGTGCTGCTTCCTTCCAGTTTGCAACGCCGCGCAGGGACCCAGGGTCCGGGGGAGTTTTCGTCGAGGCGGATACGTTTCTGGCAGGCTTCAGCGTCGTCTTTTTTGGGGACATGACACACCGGTCTGGTTGATCGTGGCGCCATCATAGCCGGACTTTGCCAATTGGCGAGGGGTTGAGAACGTTGACTTTTGCCCGACGATGGAAAAGAAGATGCCGATTTGATTGGGGAAAAGGGTTTGCAGCGCAAAAGCGACGTCATCGTCATCGGCGCCGGGGCCGCCGGCATGATGGCGGCCATTCGCGCGGGTCAACGCGGCCGCTCGGTGGTGGTCATCGACCATGCGAGAGCGCCCGGCGAAAAGATCCGCATATCGGGCGGCGGGCGCTGCAATTTCACCAATATCCACGCCGGGCCGAAGAATTTCCTTTCCGCCAATCCGCATTTCTGCAAGTCCGCGCTTGCCCGTTTCACGCCGGCCGATTTCATCGCCATGGTCGACCGGCACGGCATTGCCTGGCACGAAAAGACGCTCGGTCAGCTTTTCTGCGACGACAGCGCCAAGGACGTCATCCGCATGCTGCTCGACGAGATGCGCGGGGCCGGCGCGCAGCTGCATCTCGGCACCGAGATATCAGGCGTTGAAAGGGTGGCGGCGGGCTTCCGCATCTCGACCGGCCAGGACGTCTACGAAGCATCGTCGCTGATCGTGGCGACTGGCGGCAAATCGATCCCGAAGATGGGTGCCACCAGCTTTGCCTATCGCCTCGCCGAGCAGTTTGGTCTTGAAGTGCTCGAAACCCGCCCCGGCCTCGTGCCGCTGACGCTCGATCCCGGCCTGCTCGAGACCGTCGCCCCGCTCGCCGGCATTTCCGCCCCGGTAGAAATCCGCCATGGCAGGACCGCTTTCCGCGAAGCGCTGCTGTTCACCCACCGGGGCTTAAGCGGACCAGCCATTCTGCAGATCTCCTCCTATTGGCGGGAGGGCGATGAAATCGTCGTTGCTGTCGAACCGGATATCGACATATCAGCGCAGCTCAAGTCGGCAAAGCAGCTGAATGGCCGCCAGTCGGCGCAGACGGCGTTGGCCGAGATCCTGCCGAAGCGGCTGGCGCAGTTTCTCGTCGAGCGGGAAAATATCACGGGCAATATGGCCGACCTCACCGACAGGACGCTGCAGCGCTTGGCCGCCAGCGCTCAGAACTGGGTCGTCAAACCTTCCGGCTCCGAAGGCTACCGCACCGCCGAAGTGACGCTCGGCGGCATCGACACGGCAGCGCTCGACTCCCGCAGCATGGAGGCAAAGGCCGTTCCCGGCCTTTATTTCATCGGCGAATGCGTCGACGTCACTGGCTGGCTCGGCGGCTATAATTTTCAATGGGCCTGGGCCTCCGGATTTGCCGCCGGCGAAAGCGCATAGAAATATCCGGCATATCGATTCAATACTTCTTAAGAGAGGTGCGCCATCCTGTCTCAATTGCCGGCTTGCGAAGCTTCTCCCAAATTAAGCTTTACCGGCAGACCTTTTTGTTGGACTGTTGTGTCACAAGAGTGAGGTTTTCGAGCATGACCAGAAACGCACGACGCGCCCGCGCCATCGCAATTACCCAGGCAAAACCTGACGCCCGGATCGCGGCCATGCGATACCTGATGCTCGCAGCCGGTGCAACAGCCGCCAGCCTGGCGCTGCTGCTCGCCCACCTCATCTGATCCCGCCCGAAGCATCGGAAGCAATATTGCCGCTCCCGATCGCGGCAACTTGGCCGCGCGGCTGATAATTTGCAATTATTTCACCACCTTGGCTTAAGCCGCCATCACCGCTTATCTGAAAATTAATATCTAATCTGACACAATTACCCGCGATTATTTGGGCATTTCCAAGTCTGCTTGGACATGAACCGGCAATGACTGCCGCCTGGCCTCCGGGTTTCCCGATGTAAATTGATTAGTTCGATGTGCACTCGGCTGGCGCGCCTTAGGGCTGCCCGCGGGAGGAGTAGTGTATGAAAGGCCCGGAACGCCATGTTGATTGACAAGATTCTTTCCCGCTTCAGGATCAAGACGAAGGTCTTGATCTTCGTTCTACCCTTTGTCGTCACCATTTCGGCGGTGGGCTTGACGGGCCTTTACGCATCCGGGCTTCTCCAGGGCCGCATGGAAATATCCAACAGCGTGCTGCAGTCGCTGAGCGGGTTCAAGGATCTATACGGTTCGATGGACGATTTCCTGCGTATCACCAGTCCCGAGGCGCGCGACAAACTGCTCACAGATCTGAAGACACAGCAGGGTGTGCTCGATCAGACGCTGGACCAGGTCGGTGAAGAGGCCGCCGGCCGCGACAGCCTCGCGGAAGCTTCGAGCCGCACCAAGGACATTTCGGGCGTCGTCGACAAGCTTTGGGGCCTGCATGAGCAGGAACAGGCGCTGCACGAGCAGATCGACGCGGCGCAGAAGAGCCTGATCAGCACCCGCTTCACCGTCTCATACCAGGCCGAGGAATTGCAGACCGCGCTTCAGCGCGACGAGAGCGCTGCCACTGTCACCCTTCGCACAGCCGACCGCCTGCTGAAGGGCGGCGATTTCCTCGGCACCGTCGCCAGCGGCTTCAGCAAGCCGCAGACGCCGCAGGACAAGATCGCCTTCATCAATGAACAGATGCCTGAGATCATCAAATCGCAGCGCCTGATCGCCATTTCGGTTCCGACCAATCAGAAGAACGTCGTCGACGCTTTGGCCGCGACTATCGACAGCATCAAGGCGATCGCCCAGATGCCCAATCCGACCGACGAGAACGTCGCCGAACTCGGCCGTCTCGTGTCCCGCTTCCGCCAGACCTCGACCTATACGCAGCTGACCGCGACGCAGAAGATGCGGGAAGCGACCCAGCGCTTTGCCGAGCTCGAAGGCCGCATCGCGCAGACCAATTCCGTCCTTCAGGATACGCGGCGCCTGGAAAATTCCGTCTATGCGCTGCAGATCGTCCTGTCCGATTTCCTCGCCAACTCAAGCAAGGATAACCTCGTTCGCCTGCAGCAGCAGGCCGGCACGCTCGGCAAGGACATGCAGGTGCTGACCACCAGCGCCAAGGGCATGGGCTTTGCCGAAGGCATCTCCGGCGCGATCCAGCCGGCGCTCGACGCCATCTCCGGCGGCGGTTCGAAGATTGTCGATACGATCGGCGAGCGCGTGACCGCCTACGCCGCCGCCCGCCAGGAACTCGACGAGATCTGGAAGAAGCTCACCGATTTCGCCGAACTGCAGAAGCAGACTGCCGGCACCGAGCGCACCCAGGCAAACAGCATCTCGGTCATGACCACTGGCCTCGGCATCCTTCTGTCGATCCTCGGCGGCATCGCTCTGGTGCTGACGCTGCAGCGGCCGATCAGCCAGATCACCGGCGCCATGCGCCGCATCGCCGAAGGCGCTCTGGATACCAGCATAACAGGCGAGCAGCGCTACGACGAAATCGGCGACATGGCGCGCGCGCTCGGCATCTTCAAGGAAAATGCCATCTCGAAGATCCGCATCGAGGAACAGAGCGACGAGGAACGCGCTGCCGCCGAACACGAGCGCCAGCGCAACGATGCCGAAAAGCGCGACATGGACCGCCAGATCGAATTTGCGGTCAACGCACTTGCCGCCGGCCTCGAACGCATGTCGCAGGGCGATATCTCGACGACGATCGAAACGCCCTTTATCGGCCGTCTCGAACAGCTGCGCCAGGATTTCAACGGTTCGATGCTGCGGCTGCAGGCAACGATGAGTCAGATCCGCGACAATGTCGAATTGATCCAGGGCAACGGCAACCAGATGGCCCGGTCGGCCGAGGATCTCTCCAAGCGCACGGAACAGCAGGCCGCCTCGCTCGAAGAGACCGCCGCTGCCGTCGACCAGATCACAGTCACGGTCCGCTCGTCGGCCGAACGCGCCAAAGATGCCGACCAGATCGTCCGCCAGGCCAAGCGCAGCGCCGACGATTCCGCCGTCGTCGTCAGCAACGCCATCGACGCGATGGGCCGCATCGAGGACGCCGCGCGCCAGATCGAGCAGATCATCGGCGTTATCGACGAGATTGCCTTCCAGACCAATCTGCTGGCGCTCAACGCCGGCATCGAGGCGGCGCGCGCCGGCGAGGCCGGCAAGGGCTTCGCGGTCGTCGCCATGGAAGTGCGCGAACTGGCCCAGCGCTCCGCCGCCGCCGCGCAGGAGATCAAGGGCCTGATCAACAAGTCGACCAGCGAGGTCAGTTCCGGCTCGCAATTCGTGCAGGAGACCGGCACCGTGCTTGCCAAGATCAGCGCCCAGATCGTCACGATCAGCCAGCATGTCGAGATGATCGCCCGCGCCAGCCACGACCAGTCCAACGCGCTGCAGAGCGTCAACTCGACGGTCAATCAGATGGACCAGATGACGCAGAAGAACGCCGCCATGGTCGAGGAGACGACCGCTGCCAGCCGGGAACTCGCCGACGAGGCCGATGCGCTGCGCCGCCTTATCCAGCAGTTCAAGATCCACGGCGAGGCCGAAGCGCAAGTCTACCGCGCCGCCTGATCACGGCTCAATCCTATCCATTGAAACGGCCCCGGCTATCCGGGCCGTTTGCATTTCCTCAAGCCCCGATCAGCCGCCTTGCCAGGCTCGATTCGAAACACCGGGAAACCGTGGAGATGAATAACTTCGACACCCCAGATTTACGGAAAATTTTCCTTAACGCTTTTCCTTTAATTTAGCTCTCGTTGCCGTCGGGGGTTTTGATGCTGCGCCTTTTTTCTACATCTATCGTCCGCCAGATCGTTGCGATCACGCTTTTTCTGCTGGCGATCAGCACGGCCGCCATCGTCGGCGCCACCTACTACAATCTGAGTGGCCATGTGATGGATGGGGCCGTCTCCGACGCCAGGGACGCTACCCGCGTAATGGCCGTCCTCTACGGCGCTGCCGATCAGGCGGCTAAGATCGAGCTGAAGGACAATCAGCTTGCAGCCGTCACCGAAGACGCTATTCCGGCCCTTGCCGATCATTCGCTGGTCGACCGCACCGCGCAGTCGATCGCAGGCGTTGCGACGATCTTCCAGAAGCAGGGCAGCGACTACGTTCGCATATCCACAAACGTGAAGAAGGAAAACGGCGACCGCGCCGTCGGCACCAAGCTTGCCGCCGATCATCCCGCCCAGCCGGTTCTCGCCAAGGGCGAGGCCTATTACGGTCCGGCGCAGCTTTTCGGCCGCCAGTTCATGACGGGTTATTTCCCGATCAAGAGTGCATCGAACGCCAATGTCGGCCTTCTCTTCATCGGCATCCCGATGGAAGTCTATTACGAGCGCTTGTATGAGCTGCAGATGCTGGTGCTCGGCGCCGGCACCATCGTCATGCTGTTCGTCGGCGTTCTCGCCTATTATACGATCCGCCTGTCGGTGCGGCCTATGCAGGCGCTAACCGCGAGCGTCCACTCGATCTCGTCGGGCAATCTCGAGGGAGCGATCCCCTGCATCGAAAAGAAGAACGAGTTCGGTGAAATCGGCCGGGCCTTGGCGCTCTTCCGCGACAGCGCCCGGGCCAAGCGCGATCTGGAAACGCAGGCGGCCGAACAGCGCGCGCTCAGCGATGCCGAACGCGCCCGGAACGATGCCGACAAGCGCTCACTCGACGGCCAGATCGACTTTGCCGTCAATCAACTGGCGGCCGGCCTCGGGCGCCTGTCGCAGGGTGATGTCTCACAGACGATCGGCACGCCCTTCGTCGGCCGGCTGGAGCAGTTGCGCGTCGATTTCAACGCTTCGCTCTTGCGGCTCCAGGATACGCTGTCGGGTATCCGTGACAGCGCCTCGACGATCCAGCGCAACAGCAGCGCCGTTTCGGCCTCCGCCGGTGAGCTTTCGAAGCGCACCGAGGCGCAGGCGGCGAGCCTGGAGGAGACCGCCGCCGCGGTGGAGGAGATTACCGTCACGGTCCGCTCCTCGGCCGAGCGCGCCCGCGAAGCCAACAACGTCGTCGCCGCGACCAAGAAGACGGCCGACAATTCCGGCACTGTGGTCGGTGATGCGGTCGCCGCCATGGGGCGCATCGAAGAGGCTTCGCAGCGTATCGAGCAGATCATCGAGGTGATCGACGATATCGCCTTCCAGACCAATCTTCTGGCGCTGAATGCCGGTATCGAGGCGGCGCGGGCCGGCGAGGCGGGCAAGGGCTTTGCCGTCGTCGCCCAGGAGGTCCGCGAGCTCGCGCAGCGCTCTGCCGATGCGGCGCGCGAGATCAAGTCGCTGATCGAGACGTCAAGCCGGGAAGTGACGGCCGGCTCGGAGTTCGTCCAGAAGACCGGCAGCGTCCTTGCTTCGATCAGCCAGGAGATCATCGCGATCAGCGGCCATGTCGAGACCATCGCCACCGCCAGCCGCGATCAGTCGGCCGCCCTGCAGGAGGTCAACAGTTCGGTCAACGCCATGGACCAGATGACCCAGAAGAACGCGTCGATGGTTGCCGAGACCACGCAGGCAAGCCGCCGGCTTGCCGGCGAGGCCGATACGCTGATGGCGCTGATCGAGCGTTTCCGCATAGGAGCGGAACCGGCTGCCGCTCACCTCGGCGCAAGGAAAGTCGCCTGAGGAACCCGGCCGCGACTGCCGCAGGGTTGCGCCGCAGCTCTGCGGCGCCTATCCGTTGACGCGACGCGCCTGAAAATGAGGTCGAGCGAGGTCAACCAGGCGGCGAAGCGAACGGTGCTGCTATCTCCGAACTCGGCATAGAATTGATCCTCGTCCGCCCTGCTGTCGCTCGGCCCGCGATGCTGGCGAAATCCATGGACGCCTACAATGGTGATCATGTCGATCATGGGATGTCCTTTCCTACTGAAGACATTGCACGATTTAAGCATCGAATATCTCTTTATAAACAGGCAGAATCCCGCTATGTTTTTCACACATGAAAAACGCAAATTGGGATTCCTATCAGCTGTTCCTGCAGGTCGCCCGGCTCGGTGGCTTGACGGGAGCCAGTGCCGCAAGCGGGCTCAGCCCCGCGACCATCGGCAGGCGCATGCTCGATCTCGAACAGGAGGTCGGCCGCGCCTTGTTTTCGCGCAGCCAGACCGGATATCGCCTGACCGGGGATGGCCAGGCACTGCTCGATCACCTTAGGGAGATGGAGGCCGCCGCCCGCAAGGTCGAAGCCTGGCGGCAGTCGGGGGAGGGCGGCACGACCGTGCGTATCACCGCCGGCACATGGGTGGCCTGGCTGCTGACGGAGAATTTCGCGGCAATCCGCATGCCGGGCGATGCCTTCGCCATTGCCCTCGGCATTGGCGAGGCGCGGGCAAGCCTTGCCTATCGCGAGAGCGATATCGGTATTCGCGCCTTCGAGCCGGAGGAGGGCAACCTTGCCGCCCGTCATCTCGGGGAGGTGGCCTATGCCGTCTACAGCAGACGCAATGCCGCCGAGCCGGATGAGCGCTGGATCGCCGTCGGCGAGGAGGAGGCGATCTCGTCCTATCTGCGTTGGCCGCACGCCCATGCTGCGGCTGATATCGTCGCCACCGTCAACCGGCCGCGTTCGCTGCCGGACCTGGTTCGCGCCGGCGCCGGAAAGACCGTGCTGCCCTGTTTCGTCGGTGATCTCCATCCCGAATTGCAGCGTCAGGGCGGCGAGTTGCCGGAACTGCGCCATCGCCAGTGGATCGTCATGAATGCCGAGGATCGCCATCGCCCGGAGATCCGGACAGTCGCCGACCGCATGACGAAACTCATCAGAAGCTATGCCGATCTCTTTGCCGGAAAACGACCGAGCCGCGGTTGAACGACGAAGCGCCCGCGAGTCTCCTCAGACACGCGGGCGCCGCGACCGAGGAATAGGGCCGATACTGTCGGCCGACCTCCTCAATGCCGGTTGGTGACGACGACGGGGATCAGCAGATCGCCCCAATTGCCGTCACCGCCGTGATGACGGGCCGAGCGCACCAGTTCGACCGAAACGCCGGCCTCGACGGCCTTCATGACGGATTGGTTCAGCCGATGCAGGTCGTTGGCGAGCATGCGGATCGTCGTCTGCTGATCCTCGCTCATGCTGGATGCCTGCTCCTCGGCCCGTTCCCGGACGCGTGTGATGGATGCCATGATCTTATCCTCCTCTTCGGTTCATTCCGCAGCCGGCTTGAACTGCGCATGTTCGGTTGAATCGTGCATCGCCGTGGTCGATGACCGGCCGCCGGTGATGGCGAGCGACACCGCGTCGAAATAGCCGGTGCCGACCTCGCGCTGATGTTTGGTGGCGGTATAGCCGTTCGCCTCGGCGGCGAATTCGGCCTGCTGCAGCTCGGAATAGGCCGACATCTGCCGCTGCTTGTAGCCGCGCGCCAGCTCGTACATGCCATAGTTCAGCTGGTGGAAGCCGGCGAGCGTGATGAACTGAAACTTGTAGCCCATCGCGCCGAGCTCGCGCTGGAACTTAGCGATCGTCGCCTCGTCGAGGTTCTTCTTCCAGTTGAACGACGGCGAGCAATTATAGGCAAGCAGCTTGCCTGGATGCACCTTATGTACGCCCTCGGCAAAACGGCGCGCCTGTTCCAGATCCGGCTTCGAGGTCTCGCACCAGATCAGGTCGCAATGCGGCGCATAGGCGACGGCGCGGGCGATGCAGGGCTCGATGCCGTTTCTGACCTGGTAGAAGCCTTCGACCGTGCGCCCGGCATCGTAGTCGACAAAGGGCTGGTCGCGCTCGTCGATGTCAGACGTCAGCAGCTTTGCCGCTTCCGCATCGGTGCGGGCGATGACCAGCGTCGCCACACCCATGACGTCGGCGGCAAGCCGCGCGGCGTCGAGATTGCGGATATGGGCGGCCGTCGGGATCAGCACCTTGCCGCCGAGATGGCCGCATTTCTTCTCCGAAGCGAGCTGGTCCTCGAAATGGACGCCCGCCGCACCCGCCTCGATATAGGCCTTCATGATCTCGAAGGCGTTGAGCGGCCCTCCGAAGCCGGCTTCCGCATCGGCAACGATCGGCGCAAACCAAGTCTCGACGGAAAGGCCGTTGCCTTCTGATGTCTCGATCTGATCGGCGCGCTGCAGCGTGCGGTTGATGCGCTTGGCAAGTTCCGGTCCGGCATTGGCGGGATAAAGCGACTGGTCTGGATACATCGCCGATGCCGTATTGGCGTCGGCCGCCACCTGCCAGCCGGAGAGGTAGATCGCCTTCAGCCCGGCGCGCACCATCTGCATGGCCTGATTGCCGGAGAGCGCGCCCAGCGCATTGACGAAGTCCTCCTGGTGAATGAGCCGCCACAACCGGTCCGCCCCCATTTCGGCGAGCGTATGTCTGAGCGCCACCGAGCCTCTCAGCCGCTGCACGTCGGCGGCGGAATAAGGCCTTTCGATGCCGTCGAAGCGGCCCGCCGGTGCGTTTTGGACAAGCTTGTAAAAATCGGTCATGCTGCTTTCCTCATGAAATTTGTCGTGTCCGGTGTCGCATCACAGGATTTACAAGAATGCTCGTGATTGCCAGAAAAACCTTTGATATCGGTGGCAGAAACGGGTTAGTATGCGGGAAATTTACAGGGGAGCGCTGTGAATTTGTAAAGCTTTGTAAATCCTGCTGCCCTGATTTTTGTCAAAGGGTGTGACATGACGGAACGGAAGATATTCGCTGGCCCGAAAGTCAGGCGCATCCGCAATGCGCTGGCGCTGACGCAGACCGCCATGGCGGAGGCGCTGGAGATTTCGCCCTCCTATCTGAACCTCATCGAACGCAACCAGCGGCCGCTGACGGTGCAGCTCCTCCTGAAGCTTGCGGCCGTCTACCGCGTCGATCTCGAGGAGTTGCGGGGCCAGACCGGCGGCAGTCTCGGACAGTTGAAGGAGGTCTTCGCCGATCCGCTGCTTTCGGGCGAACTGCCCGGCGACCAGGAATTGGTGGAGGTGGCCGAGGCGGCGCCGAATGCCGCGAGCGGCATGATCAAGCTCTATCGCGCTTATCGCGAACAGGCAGCACGGCTGTCCGATCTGACGGCGCTGATGGCGGCCGAAGGGCATGCGCCCGTCGCCGCCGGCCGGCTGCCGCTGGACGAGCTGCGCGAGACGCTGGAGTGCAGATCGGCCTATTTCAGCCGGATCGAGACCGCGGCGGAAGCCTTTGCCGCAACGTTGCCCGGCGGCCTCGATCTTGCGGCGGGACTGAAGGACTGGCTGCGCGCCGAACGCGGCATTGCGGTGCGGATCTTGCCGGTGCATGTCATGCCGGATCTGCGCCGCCGTTTCGATCGTCATTCGATGCGGCTTTTCATTTCGGAACGGCTGTCACCGGCCGATCGTGCGCACGAGATAGCAGTCGAGGCAGCGACCCTTGCCTTGCTGGCGGCCATCGATGCCGAGCTCGACGATCTCCAGCTTTCCTCCGCCGAGGCGCGCCGGATTGCCCGCTTCGAGCTTGCCCGCATCGCCGCCCTGGCGCTGGCAATGCCCTACGAGGCCTTTCTTTCGGCGGCCAAGTCGACGCGTTACGACATCGATATTCTTCGCGCCCGTTTCGGCGTCGCCTTCGGCCATGCGGCAACGCGTCTGACCATGCTGCAGCGACCCGGGGCCGCCGCTATCCCCTTCTTCCTGGTCGAGATCGATGCGGCTGGCCACCGGCTGCGGCGAGCCGGCGCCCAGGGCTTTCCGCAGGCCCGTTTCGGCGGCGGCTGTCCAAAGCTCAACATCCACGCCGCCTTCCTGCAGCCCGGCCAGATTCTCGCCGAGACGGTCGTCATGCCCGATGGCGCGTCCTTCCTGACGATCGCGCGCACCCTGGAGGGGCCGAGCGTCGAATTCGGCGAAAGGATCAGGCGCACAGCGATTCTGGTCGGCTGCGATGCAGCCCTCGCAGACGGCACGGTCTACGGGCAGGCGGCGGTGCTCGATCCGGTTGCGATCGGCCCGGCCTGTCGGCTCTGCGAGCGGCGCGGCTGCCTTTCCCGCGCCGAGCCGCCGGTAACGCGGCCGCTCGGGCTCGACGAGATGGTGGCGGGCCTCAGCGCCTTCGACTTCCGGTGATTGTGAAATGATTGTCAGCGCAGTTTTTGCGCTTGTGGGCTTAGAAATTCCTTCTTAGTCTGAGGGCAAAACCAGAGGGAAAAGATGTCCGCGGATGCGGACTCTTCGCACAAACAGGAGAAGTCATGAGGTCAACCATCGCAACCGTGACGGCCGTCGCCATCGCCGCGCTCCTCGCCGCCGCGCCGGCCGTTGCGCAGGAGCGCGTCGTCAACGTCTACAACTGGTCGGATTATATCGACGACAGCATCCTTGCCGATTTCACCAAGGAAACCGGCATCAAGGTCGTCTACGACACGTTCGATTCGAACGAGACCGTGGAAACCAAGCTGCTTGCCGGCGGCACCGGTTATGATGTCGTCGTTCCCACGGCGGACTTCCTGCAGCGTCAGATCCAGGCCGGCGTCTTCCAGAAACTCGACAAGTCGAAGCTGCCGAACCTTTCCAACATGTGGGACGTGATCCAGCAGCGCACCGCCGCCTACGATCCGGGCAATGAATACGCCGTCGATTACATGTGGGGCACCGATGGTATCGGCTACAACGTCAAAAAGGTCGCTGAAATACTCGGGCCTGATGTCAAGCCCGGTCTCGAAGTGATTTTCGATCCGAAGGTCGCCGAAAAATTCAAGGACTGCGGCATCTACGTGCTCGACACGCCGAAGGATGTCATGACCACGGCGCTGCGCTATCTCGGGCTCGACCCGAACTCCACCAAGGCCGAGGATTTCAAGGAGGTCGAGGAACTGCTGACGGCTGTGCGCCCCTACATCCGCAAGTTCCACTCCTCCGAATACATCAACGCCCTTGCCAACGGCGATATCTGCATCGCCTTCGGCTATTCCGGCGACATGCTGCAGGCCCGCGACCGCGCGGCCGAAGCCAAGAACGGCGTCGAGGTCAACTATTCGATCCCCACCCAGGGCGCCCAGATGTGGTTCGACATGATGGCGATCCCCGCCGATGCCAAGCATGTGGCCGAAGCACATGAATTCGTGAATTACATGATGCGGCCTGAGGTCATCGCCAAGGCAAGCGACCACACCTTCTATGCCAACGGCAACAAGGCTTCGCAGCAGTTCGTCAGCAAGGAAGTGCTGGAGGATCCGGCAGTCTATCCGACGGAAGAGGTGATGAAGAACCTCTTCACCGTCAAGCCGTGGGATCCGAAGACCCAGCGCACGGCGACGCGAATCTGGACGAAGGTCGTCACCGGCCAGTAAGTAATGCCAGGCCCGGACGGAAACGTCCGGGCCTTTCAATTACCGGCCGGGGGTTGGGGGAGCCCGGCCGAATTTTGTATTTTCGGGGAATATTATGAAATCTTTGGGCAATATCCGCCGCGCTTTCGCACCCTGGACCGACCCGTCTGCAAAACCGTTCATAGCTTTCAAGAATGTCACCAAGCGCTTCGGCGATTTTACTGCCGTCGATGATCTGTCGCTCGATATTTATCACCGCGAGTTCTTCGCGCTGCTCGGCGCGTCCGGTTGCGGCAAGTCGACGCTTCTGCGCATGCTCGCCGGCTTCGAGCAGCCGACCTCCGGCGAAATCATCCTTGATGGCACCGATCTCGCCGGCACGCCGCCCTACAAGCGGCCGGTCAACATGATGTTCCAGTCCTACGCGCTTTTTCCGCATATGAGCGTCGAGAAGAATATCGCCTTCGGATTGAAGCAGGACAACATGCCGAAGGACGAAATCGCCGAACGCGTGAGGCAGATGCTGAAGCTCGTAAAGCTCGAGCAGTTTGCCTCGCGCAAACCGAACCAGCTCTCCGGCGGCCAGCGCCAGCGCGTCGCGCTCGCCCGTTCGCTCGCCAAACGCCCGAAAGTGCTGCTGCTCGATGAACCGCTCGGCGCGCTCGACAAGAAGCTGCGCGAGGAAACCCAGTTCGAATTGATGGACCTGCAGCAGAGCCTCGGCCTCACCTTCGTCGTGGTCACCCACGACCAGGAAGAGGCGATGACCATGGCCGACCGCATCGCGGTCATGAGCCACGGCAAGGTGGTGCAGGTGGCAACGCCGGGCGAAATTTACGAGGCGCCGAATTCCCGCTTCGTGGCCGACTTCATCGGCGACGTGAACATCTTCGACGGCAAGGTGACGACATCAGGAAACGGCGCAGTCGAAATATCGGTCGAAACCGGCCTCACGATCCGGACTGCCGCCATCGACGCGCCGGCGATCGGCAATACGGTCGGTTTTGCCATTCGCCCGGAGAAGATCCGCGTGACGCGCGCAGCACCGGCGAACGCCTCGGTCAACGCGGCCAAGGGTGAAATCTGGGACATCGCCTATCTCGGCGACATGACCGTTTTCCACATCAAGCTGCCGAGCGGCAAATTTGTCAGAGCCTCGTCCCTGAACGCACAGCGTTCCGTCGAGGACCCCTTCACCTACGATCAGGACGTCTGGGTCTCCTTCGATGAGGATGGCGGCGTGCTGCTGAAGGACTGAAATCATGGGAACGCTGGCATCACGCTTTTACAATCGCCTTGTCATCATCATCCCCTATGCTTGGCTGTTGCTCTTCTTTCTGGCGCCGTTCTTCATCGTCTTCCGCATCTCGCTGTCGACCACGGCAATCGCCATCCCGCCCTATGAGCCGGTCTTTTCATTTGCCGATGGCTGGAGCGGTTTCTGGAGCAAGGTAGCGACCTTCTCCTGGGACAATTACAGCTATCTCGTCGACGACCCGCTCTACTTCAACGCATATCTGTCGAGCGTCATCATTGCTGCGATTTCGACCTTCCTGATGCTGCTGATCGCCTATCCGATTGCCTACGGCATGGCCCAGGCGCCGCGCGGCATCCGCCCGACGCTTTTGATGCTCGTCATCCTGCCGTTCTGGACGAGCTTCCTGATCCGCGTCTATTCCTGGATTGCCATCCTGAAGCCCGAAGGGCTGCTGAACCAGCTTCTCCTGTCGCTGCATGTCATCGACAGCCCGCTGATCATTCTCAATACCACAACCGCCGTCTATATCGGCATCGTTTATTCCTATCTGCCCTTCATGGTGCTGCCGCTCTATTCGGCGCTCGAAAAGATGGACGGCACGCTGATCGAGGCGGCGCAGGATCTCGGCTGTACGCCGATCCAGGCCTTCTGGCGCGTCACCTTTCCGCTGTCGATCCCCGGGGTGGTTGCCGGCTGCATGCTGGTCTTCATCCCTGCCGTCGGCGAGTTCGTCATTCCCGACCTTCTCGGCGGCTCGCAGACGCTGATGATCGGCAAGACGCTCTGGAACGAATTCAATGCCAACAGAGACTGGCCGGTCTCCTCGGCGGTCGCAACCATCCTGCTCATGATCCTGGTGATCCCGATCGTCTTTTTCCAGAATGCACAGGCCAAGGCCGAAGAGCGGGGGAGATAGGCGATGTTGCGATGGACCCGTTTCAACATCATCTCCGTCGTGCTCGGCTTTGCCTTCCTCTATCTGCCGATCGTGCTGCTGGTGGTCTTTTCCTTCAACGAATCGAAGCTCGTCACCGTCTGGGGCGGCTTTTCCACCAAATGGTATGTCTCCCTGCTGTCGAACCAGGCCCTGCTCGATGCCGCCTGGGTGACGATCCGTGTCGGATTGCTGTCGGCCACGTTTGCGACCATCCTCGGCACGATGGCGGCGCTGACGCTGGTGCGTTACACGCGCTTCCGCGGCCGCATGCTCTTCTCGGGCATGGTCTATGCGCCGCTCGTCATGCCCGAAGTGATCACCGGCCTGTCGCTGCTGCTGCTCTTCGTGGCGATCGGCTTCGACCGCGGCTTCTGGACGATCACGCTGGCGCATACGACGCTGACCATGTGTTTCGTCGCCGTCGTCGTGCAGTCGCGGCTCTTAAGCTTCGATCAGTCGATCGAGGAGGCGGCTCAGGATCTGGGCGCGCCGCCGGTGCGGACCTTCTTCGAGATCACGCTGCCGATCATCTCGCCGGCGGTCTTTTCCGGCTGGATCCTGGCTTTCACGCTGTCGCTCGACGACCTCGTAATTGCAAGCTTCACCTCCGGCCCCGGCGCAACCACGCTGCCGATGAAGATCTATAGCCAGGTGCGCCTCGGGGTGACGCCTGAGATCAATGCGATCTGCACGATCCTGATCGCCATCGTCGCTGTCGGCGTGATCTGCGCATCCGTCATCACCAAGCGGCGCGAAGTGCAGCGCGAGCGCGACGAGCGCGCGGCCGCCGCCGTCGCCTGACCGGGAAGGCTTCACGGCCCGTGGGGTGTGCCGCCAAAAAGCGGAACCGGCGAGAAGACCGGGTTCGGCCAGGAGCCGCCGACAAAGAACGGCAGAAGCGGCAGCTCCGCCGCCTTGGCCGGATCGGTCGCCTCCAGTGATCCGGACAGCGCCAGTCCGTTCGACTGATAGGTGATGACGCCGGAAAGCGTCAGCGTCTGCGCCGGTCCGGCGATATGGGCGTCGTGGATCTCGGCTGAACCGTTGGCAAAATCAGCCTGAAGGTCCAGTCGGTTGAAGCTGAAGGCACCGCCTGCTGCCGCGCTCAGCGGGAAGAACGGCTTTTCGGCGGCTTGCGTCCTGAGCGCGCCGGCATCGATGCCGGGGATCGTTCCCTCTTTCGTCCAGAAGTGCAGCTTGCCGCTGACGTCGGCAGGACCGGTCGTCCAGATCGCTTTCGGCGACTGCAGGTCGAGATCGAGCGATCCCGTCGCAAGCGGCAGCGGCCCCTTGAGCTGCAGGCGTTCGGCAAGGCCCGCGAAGTCGGCATCGCGGATCGACAGCCGCAGCTTGCCGCCGCCGTCGAAATCGCGCCGGGTCGCTTCCAGATGCGCGGTCATCTGGCCGCCTTCGAAGCCGCTGTCACCGATATCGAATTTCGCCTCGCCGCCGGTCACGATCATGCTGGCACCGACGTCGGAAAGCTCGAAGCGGCCCATCTCAGCGCGCCGCGCCGAAAGCCTGACGTCGACGTCGAGCAGCTGCAGCGGTTCGCTGATTCCGTTGGAGATTTCCTCCGCCTCGCCGGCTGCCAGTCTCAGCGCGAAGGCGTCGAGGAACGGCTTGAGGTTCATCCGGTCGAAGGCGAGCGTGCCGCCGATCTTCGGCCGTTTGCCGGCACCAGTCGAGAGGTCCATCACGCCGGTGGCGCTCGCCTCGTTCAGCGAGAGGCTGAGATCGTTGAAACGCAGCCCGCTGCCCGACGACATGATGTCAGATTCCAGCGAGGCGCTCTTCAGCGTCCCGACGCCGGGGATCGATCTGCCCGACCATGCCAGAAGCGCCGGCACATCGGGAATGCTGACAGCGATATTGCCGGAAAGGGCCGAAAGGCTGGCGATGCTGGCGATCCCCTGGAAACGGGCCGTCAGCAGGTTTGACGTCAGCGATGTCCGCGTCTCGGCGCTCTTGCCGGCAAAGGCGAGCAGCGGCTGGCGCGAGGCGAAATCGACCTTCAGGTCCACGCCGTTGATACGGGCGATGACGACGGCCGAGATCGCGCCCGAGAGCCGCGGCCAGGCGATGTCGGCCGTGACGCTGTCGAAATGGAAGGTCTTGGCGTTCTTGATGTCGGTAACGGCTAGCGTGCCGTCCTCAACGGTCACCGCACCGATCTCGGCATCGAGAGCGGGATCGAGCACCTCCGCGCCGTTTTCGTAGCGCACGCCGCTGATCGCGCGGGCAAGCAGGCCGGCATAACTCCAGTCGATGAGGCCGTTTTCGTCACGCGTCAAAGCCAGACTGGGCCGCAGCAGATGGAATTCGTGGAAGCTCGTCCGGCCTCTCAGCGCATCGATGAGGCTGAAATCGGCCGACAGGCTTTCAATGCTGCCGAGCAGCTTGTCGCCGCTTTCGCGCGGCTGGCGGATGGTGACCTGGTTAAGCGTAATGCGCGGCGTCGGCCAGAATTCGAGTACCGGATTGCCCGCGATCTCGGCATGATAACCCGTCCATTTCGACAGCGCATCCTCGATGCCGGAGCGCACGAAGCCGGTCGTGATGAGATAGGGCGCAGCGACCCTGAGAGCCACAAACAGCGCCAGCGCGATCAGCAGAAACAGCGTCGAGACGCGGGCGAAGGCCGGAAGCCAGCGCGAAACGGGTCCGATCTTCCTGCGCCACCTGCGATGTCTAGACGTGCCCATGATCTCCGCCGGTAATTCGCGGGTTTTCCCGCGCCGATTTCGCCCGATATATGAAATATCGGGCCTATGCAAATCTAATGCATGTCGCCCGGACGTGTGCAGCGGTTCCGGGATAACGGCATGCATAAAGCAAAGAGCCGGATCGTGGCGCATGAATAGTTCCATGCGAGGCGGTTTATAGGTTTAGGATCGGGCGGCTGCGCGCTTTATATTGCAAGGCAGCTTGATAAGGGGCGCCATTGGGGAGGAGGAGTGAATGCAGGATGATAAGCCACTTTGGGTACCTTCCGCCGAAATCGTCGCCGCAAGCCCGATCCATGCCTTCATCGAGCGTTGCAATGGCGAGTTCGGGCTTTCGCTTTCGGGCTTTGAGGACCTGCACGCGTGGTCGGTGGCCGAGCGGGAGAAATTCTGGTCGAGCATCTGGGAGTTCTGCGGCGTCAAGGGAGAACGCGGCGCAGAGGTGCTCGTTGACGGCGACAGCATGCTCGGCGCCCGCTTCTTTCCCGATGCGACGCTGAATTTCGCCGAGAACCTGTTGGCCGGCCGCGGCGAGGCCGATGCCATCATCTTCCGCGGCGAGGACAAGGCCTCGGATCGCTGGTCGTGGGACCGGCTGCGCGCTCTGGTGTCGAAGCTGCAGCAGGCCTTTGCGGCACTCGGCATCGGCAAAGGCGACCGCATCGCCGCCATGATGCCCAACATGCCGGAGACCGTCGCCGCCATGCTCGCCGCCGCCTCGATCGGCGCCATTTGGTCGTCCTGCTCTCCCGATTTCGGTGATCAGGGCGTTCTCGACCGCTTCGGCCAGATCGGTCCAAAGCTCTTCATCGCCTGCGATGCCTACTGGTATTCCGGCAAACTGCAGGATGTCGGCCCCAAGGTTACGGCGGTGGCGAAAGGCCTCGGTATCCCGACCATCGTCGTCCACTATGCTGGCGATGCCGAGGCGGTGATGAGCAAGACGCCCGGGGCTTCGACGCTGGATGCCTTCCTTGCGCCCTATGAGGCCAAGGAGATCGCGTTCACGCCGCTTGCCTTCGCTCATCCGCTCTACATCCTCTTTTCCTCAGGCACGACGGGCGTGCCGAAATGCATCGTGCATTCGGCCGGCGGCACGCTGCTGCAGCATCTGAAGGAACACCGGCTGCATTGCGGCCTCAAGGCGGGCGAGAAGCTCTTCTACTTCACCACCTGCGGCTGGATGATGTGGAACTGGCTGGCCAGCGGGCTCGCCAGCGGCGCCACGCTCTGCCTGTTCGACGGCTCGCCTTTTGCGCCTGACGGCAATGTTTTGTTCGACTATGCCGAAGCAGAAAAATTCGCGATTTTCGGCACCTCGGCAAAATATATCGATGCGGTGCGCAAGGGCGGGCTGACGCCGCGCGCCAGCCACGATCTCTCCAGCCTGCGGCTGATGACCTCCACCGGCTCACCGCTGTCGCCTGAGGGTTTCACCTTCGTCTATGAGAATATCAAGAAGGAAGTGCAGCTCGCTTCGATTTCGGGCGGCACCGATATCGTCTCTTGCTTGGTGCTCGGCAATCCGCTGCAGCCGGTCTGGCGCGGCGAGATCCAGGGTCCGGGCCTCGGTCTTGCGGTCGACGTCTGGAATGACGACGGCAAACCGGTGCGCGGCGAGAAGGGCGAACTCGTCTGCACCAAAGCCTTCCCCTCCATGCCTGTCATGTTCTGGAATGACCCCGACGGCGCCAAATATCGCGCCGCCTATTTCGACCGGTTCGACAATGTCTGGTGCCACGGTGATTTTGCCGAATGGACGGAGCATGGCGGCCTCCTCATCCATGGCCGCTCGGATGCGACGCTCAATCCCGGCGGCGTGCGGATCGGCACGGCCGAGATCTACAACCAGGTGGAACAGATGGAGGAGGTTGCCGAGGCTCTGTGCATCGGCCAGGAGTGGGACCACGACGTGCGCGTCATTCTCTTCGTCTGCCTTGCCCCCGGAGTGACGCTGACCGAGGATCTCGTCAAGGCGATCAAGACGCGTATTCGCACCGGCGCCTCGCCGCGCCATGTACCGGCAAAGATCATCGCGGTTGCCGATATTCCACGCACCAAATCTGGCAAGATCGTCGAGCTTGCAGTGCGTGAGGTCGTTCATGGCAGGCCGGTGAAAAACCGGGAGGCGCTCGCCAACCCCGAGGC
The DNA here is from genome assembly GCF_900094625.1 of Rhizobium aethiopicum. Lineage (GTDB taxonomy): Bacteria > Pseudomonadota > Alphaproteobacteria > Rhizobiales > Rhizobiaceae > Rhizobium > Rhizobium aethiopicum. Next base: position 139,108 of record NZ_FMAJ01000014.1, read on the forward strand.
CTTACGGCTCTTTGCAGATTTGAGCGAATTGGGGGAGTGATAAGGAATCGTAAACTATAAGCTTTCACCATTCAGCAATCCCCTGTCATCGAAACCTTTCGTTAAGAAACCTTCGTCAAAGGTGAAACAACTTGGGGGCCGCACATGAACGAGGCGGTCTGAAGCCTGCGGGCTTACGAAACATGACGTTGATCGACTGAGCTCTTGTTGAACAGCACCCATTCAAGGCAGCCTCTGGCTGCCTTTTTTTTGCTTGCCGTGCACCGCGTTTCAGACGGCTCCGCCCCGTTGATCGATCAGCCAGCCAGCACGCGTTGCGAGGGGAAGGTGATTTCGACGAGCGTGCCTTCGTTCGGCGCCGAATTGATCGAGAATGTCGCCCGGTTGGCATCCACCATCGCCTTGGTCAGCGGCAGGCCGAGCCCGGTGCCGTCGCCGCGATGGCGTGACTGGGTCGAGGAGACCTGGCGGAACGGCTTCATCGCGTGGTCGAGCTCGGCGCGCGTCATACCGATGCCGGTATCGCGGACCCTCAACACCACGCTGCCATTCGCCTCGTAGGAGGTGGAAACGACGATCTGCCCGCCAGACGGGGTGAAGCGGATGGCGTTCGACAGGATGTTGAGCGCGATCTGCTTGATCGAGCGCAGATCGGCCACGACCTCGGGCACCGAGTGCGACAGCGCCGTGCGGATGATGACGCGCTGGCCGTTCGCCTGCGGCTGGACGAGGGCGACGGCCTCCGAGACTGCCTCGTTGAGGCCGACGGCGGCGAAGTCAAGATCCATCTCGCCCGCTTCGATCTTCGAAATATCGAGGAGATCGTTGACAATATCGAGGACGTGACGGCCGGAGCGGCCGATGTCGTTGGCATATTCGATGTAACGGGGATGACCGATCGGACCGAAGCGCTCGCCCGCCATCATGTCTGAGAAGCCGATGATGGCGTTGAGCGGCGTGCGGATTTCGTGGCTGACGCGCGCGAGGAAATCGGTCTTGTGGGCGTTGGCGGTTTCGGCCGCGCCCTTGGCGTTGCGCAGCTCATCCTCGGTGCGTTTCCACTGGGTGATATCGCGGATGACGGCGCAATAGCCGTTCGAGGAGGTAAGCCGGCCCATCGTCATGAACAGCGGCACGAAGCCGCCGCCGGCCTCGCGGCCGATCACTTCGCGCCCGTCGTTCAGCACGCTTGCGACGCCGTGGCCGGAGAGCCCGTTCAGATAGTCGAGGACCGCCTTCTGGCTCTCATGGGCAAACAGCATGACGAAGGGTTTGCCGCGCGTCTCCTGCTCGTCGTAATTGAACAGCGCGCTCGCCGACCGGTTCATTGAACGAATGTCGCCCTCCGTGCCGATGACGACGACGCCGTCGGTCGCCGTTTCCAGGATCGAGCGCAATTCCTCTACCTCGACCTGAAGTTTGGCGACCTTCTCGACCATGCGCTCGGGACGCGCCTCGGAGCGGCCGCCTTCGCCGCGGCCATCCTCCTTGCCCTCCACCGGCATCAGCGCCAGCATCAGGGCATTGGCATCTTCCCAGCGCACCGATTGCAGCCGCGCAGTCACCGGGGTCAGCCTGTCGTCGGCCTTGACCAGCATCATCGTGCCGGAACCGGCTGCCTTTTCCTCGAGATCGCGGCGCTGCAGCAGGGCTTCGATGCCGCCCACCTCGCGCAACGCGTCAAGCGAGTGGTAGCCCGTCAGCCGCATGAATTCGGGATTGGCATGGATCAGCGCATCGCCGACATGGATCAGCACTGCGACGGGAAGCTGGTCGACCGTTCCGGCCGAAAGCCCGTCGGTCATCTTCACGCGCGGCGGGATGAAACTTGTGAGAACCTCGATCTGGCTCACCGTCTCCACGAGCCCCTCCGTCGCCTCGTCCTCGCCGATGGCGGCGGGCTCTTCAGAGGCGCCGTCTTCGTCCAGCGCCTCGGCCGCGTTCTCGAAGATCGCTTCCTGCGGCGCCATCTCCTCGACGGGAGCTGTGTCGGCCGCACCGGCAACGGGCGTCTGGTCCGTGAATGTTTCCGGCTCCGCGCCTTCTTCGAAACCCGCCGTTTCCGTGGCGGTGGTTCCTGCCGGTGCCGGGGCGTCGGGCTCTTCCTTGCCGGCGCCGAAGGCTTCCAGGCGCTTGGCGATCTCGCGGAAATTCGCCTGTTCGGCGGCCGTCAACGCTGCGCCTGTGCTGTGCAGCTGCACGACCTTGTCGGTGAAACGGCGATTGGGCGCGTCCGCAATGCGAAGCGCCGGGGGCTCGTCTGCGGCATCGGCTGCCGCCGCTTCACCGGCGCCGTCATCGTTGCCGTCCCGCGATTCTTCGGCGGCGCTGTCGCGGGCAGGTGGCTCGAAGCCGGTCGCTTCGGGTGCCATCTCTTCGCTCTGCGGGTGGTCCTCGACTTCGTCCGCCAGGCTGGTTTCCGCCGGGGCCGCTTCGGGCGCAGCGTTAATGTCCTCTGCGGGTTCGGTGACAGCTTCGGCCGCCGGGCCGAGGCCTGCGGCATCATGGCCGATGCCGTTCGGGCCGAGCGTCAGGCCGAGCGCCAGCGGATCTTCCTGCGCGTCTGAAAGCCTGACGACGCCGAAGCCGCGGAAACCGTCGAAGTCGCGGTTGCGGGTGTAGGTCGGCAGGGCGGCGAGATCGACAGGAACAACGAGGCTGGTGCCTTCGATCGGCCAGAGGATCGTCTTGCCCGACCACGTGTCGCGGCGGGCGAGCGCCTCGGAAATCTTGCCGTCAGGGTCGAGATTGAAGAGAGCGGCGATATCGCCGAAGGCAGAGCCGATGATGGCGGATGCATGCGGACCGACAGCCTCGGCAAATTCGTGGCTGACCTCATTGAACCGGCCCTCCGCATCAATCTTCCAGACGAAGCGCGTGGCGCGGCTGTTCGGCCTGAAGACGAAACCCGGTTCCGGCGCAAGCGACGGGGCAGGGGGCCCGTCGGAAGCTGCGGTTGTTAAGACGGCCGCCTCTTCGCGAACGGCTTCCGGCGCTTCATCGACCGGCATTCGGTCGATCTCCACAGGTGTTTCCACCATCACGCTTGCTTCCGCCGTCTCGTCGGAATGGCTTGCGGTGTCGTCGGCGGGCTCGTCTACCTCATCCATGCGGTTCTTGGTCGCGCCGTCATCGTTCTCCGAGGCTTCGTCCGCGGCCGGATTCTCGTCCGCAAGCGCCGCCTCTGCGGATGTGAGAGCCGCTTCGGCCGGCTGTTCCCGGTCGTCGGCGGTCTCCTCCAGCTCCTCGACCTCTTCGATCCCCGAGACCGCATCGACGATCTCGCTGAGACCGGTTGCCGCAGCCGCCACTTCTGGAGGAAGTTCGGACGGCGACGGGCCTTCTTCCCCCGCGGGCGCGTCCGCCGCCTGCGCCGGTGCATCGACTGCGTCGAGCACGGGCGCATCGACCGGATCGAGATGACCGATCGCGGTTTCCACGGCGAAGAGCAGGTTGAGCGCCGGCTCGTCGCTGAGCTTTCCGACCGCAGCCGGCAGATAACCCCGGCCGGTGGCGACCGGGCGCTTCACCAGGCGGTCGGGATGGGCGCCAGCCAGATTGATCAAGGCCTTTGCGGTATCGCCGGAGATGGCAAGCGAGGCAAAGCCCGGCGAGGCCGCGATGACCTCGCCATTGGCGCCGATGACGGCCATATGCGTATCGGGGTCATCAAGCCCCTGCAGCATCTGGGCCGCCGCAGCACCTGCCGTCAGCGGCCTTGCCGACACCGGCACCGAAAACAGCATGGCCTTTTCGCCTGATGACAGCCGGATCAGTTCGGCCGCCGCCTGCACCTGCACCCGCTGAAAACCTTTGGCGATGCGGATCATCAGGCTTCTGTTGTCACCGATGTCGGCAAGCTGGCGCGCCGCCGTTTCCAGCTGGCGAAAGGTGATGTCGGTGCGATCGGCACCCTGGTCGAGCAGGTCGTAGACCGCCGAATGGCCGAAAAGCTCCGCCCCTGCGCCGTTTGCCCAGAGCAGGCGGGCAAGATCGGCCGAAAACAGCACCATCGCCTCGCCGCGTGAAAATCGTTCCCGTACCCGCGCATGCACGGCGACATCGATGAACGGATATTGGACTGCGGGCATGATCGAACCTTGTCGCTGTCGGCCTTCTAAATTAACGGCTTATTAATAACTGCAGGTCGCATGCCGGTCCAGAACAGCGGGGTGGTTTCGGCCCATAGGGTTAACGACTTGTGCACCGCACAATAAATGTTGCAATGCACAATGGAATGTCCTATATAGACGTCATTCGATGATCACAGGCAGCGACTGCCTCAGCCCAAAGGAATGCGACCCATGGCTACCATAAAGACCGACGACGTTTTTTCAATCGCTTCTTTCGACCCGTCCAAGCTGGCCGAATCCTTCCGTGAATTCGCTGAAAAAGGCGCACAGCAGTCAAAGGACGCCTATGCCAAGCTGAAGACGGCTGGCGAAGAAGCCGGCAAGACGCTCGAAGCCACCGTCCAGACGGCACAGGCCGGCACCGTCGAGATCGGCCTGAAGGCGATCGACGTCCTGCGCGTCAACGCCGAAACCTCGCTCTCTCACATGGAAGCACTGCTCGGCGTCAAGTCCGTCGCCGAATTCGTCGAGCTGCAGACCTCGTTCCTGCGCAAGCAGGCCGAACTCGCCGTCGACCAGGCAAAATCGATGCAGGAAACCACCAAGCAGGTGGCCGAAAAGCTCGCAAAGCCTTCCAAGGAAGCTGCCGAAAAGGCAATGGCATCCTTCAAGACCGCCTGATCGGGTTTGTCCCATCGCAAACAAAAGGCTGGACCTCGCGTCCAGCCTTTTTGTATATTGACGAGGAATGGGGCTTGAATTCATCGCCAAGTCCTCGTATGTGACCCCCGTCGCGTCAAACGTGATTTATGCGGTTGTAGCTCAGTTGGTTAGAGCGCAGGTTTGTGGCACCTGAGGTCGGAGGTTCGAGACCCCCCAACCGTACCATTTCCCCGCCACAGATGAAATCCTGTTCCCACCGTTGCAATGGAACTCATGCCGTTTCGATCCGTTCTCCGAGTCGACGGAGAATATGGATGTCGAAAACCCTCCTCTACGGTGCGACCAAGATCGACGAGACAACAGCGCCTATGCGCCGGTTGAAAGCCTCGCCGCGTTCCAGTGGAAGAACCGTGTTTTCATCCTTTTCGCCGACGTGGATAATGCCCGCGCCGCCCGCCAGGAAAACCAGCTGTTGGCAGAGCGCGCGGCGCTTGACGAGCGCGATGTGGTAGTGCTGAAGGTTTCCGGTGCTTGTGAAGGTTCGCTTTTCGGCGCTACCGAAGACCTCGACGGCGAGTCCGTCCGGCGCGATCTCGATGCGTTGGAGATTGGAGAATTCGCCGCCTTCCTTGTCGGCAAGGACGGCACGGTGAAGCTCACGCTCAGCGAGCCGATCACCGGTGGCGAACTCTTCGCCATCATCGACAGCATGCCGATGCGCACTGGCGAATCGCTGAAGCCGGACAAATAGGATCGGCCGAACATCATCTGCAACTGAACATTATGAATGAGAGGCAGCTCGTTGCGCTTCCGAAGTTCACCAACGAGATCGGCATTTGTTGCCGTACAGAGGTAACCCGCCCAGGCATTTGGGCCAGGGCACTTTTTTCATTCGATGCGAGCGAGGCGTTCAGAAGAAGCCGGGACGTGGTCTGGCAAGTTTACGTCAAATGAAGGCGCGGCTGCTTTGGTTTAAAAACCCACCAAATGAACCGCTCGATATCTCGATATCTAGAATCCCACCACTCTTTGGCACACGGGTATGACATCCGAATTTACGCGCGATGTCGAGTTACTCGCGAATCCGCTCAAGCCTCTCCAGATGCTCAAGGCACGCCGTCTTAACCAGCGCAAGCAATAACGCGGTTTGCTCTGCAAGCCAGCCAAGAGCCTCATCGCTGATCTCGAAATGCCTGGAATACCTCGCTTTCACATAGGCCTCGTTCAGCGTGTTGAACCAAGCGCGCTCACGATGTTGGTTACGAGGAAAAGCTTCGGTCAAACGCCGATCCTGTTCCTCGGCAAGAGAGCGGAGGAATTTGATGTTATGGGAAGGAGGGCCGTAGTTCGTGAGTGTCAGCAGGGCGCATGAATACGCTTGCTCAATCGTTTGGTGGAGCTCAAAAGCCGCAACGCGAAGTTGCCGCTCTCCTGCGTAGAACCGAGATCCTTTCAGAAACGTTTCCGCCAGGGAAAATCGGTCTATGAAATGCTCCTTTGCTACGCGCAGCCGGTCCGCCGGGGAGAGCGGTTGAGGCTCCGCAAGCGGCTCATCATCGAGCTCGTAAAGAACGATGCCTTCCTTGCGAATATCGGAGAAGAAGTAATGTCCTTCCCTGAGATAGGTGTTCACCTCGCGCCTGGAGTGAACGATGAAGCTCACCGGGGTTTCGATCGCCTTTTCGTGGATCAGCCGATCGGCGGCCTTGTGCCAGTAGTCGGCGAACTCGCAGAGCTTGCGATTGTTGACAATGATCAGAAGATCGAAATCCGAGCGATAACCCTTCATCGTGAAAGGTTCGTCTACCCATCCCCCTTTGGCGTAGGAGCCAAATAGGATAATCTTCACGATCCGGCCGCGCTTTTTGAACTCGGCCGTACCATCCTTCAGCGCATCCTCGAATTCCTCGTGGAGGATCTCCAGAACGCGGCCAATCTCGCGTTGTTTGCGGAGCGGCATATGGTTGAGGGACGACTTCATAGCACCATCGATAGGCGAAAGATCCTGCACCGTCTACGACAAATTTCCCACGGCTAAGCCCATCGGCCTGGGTGTCAAAACCGCTTCTCACGCGCTTGGTCATTGGGTGCCTCAACCGGGCGGAGCTTGTAATTGGGCGGTTCAAACCCCGCGCGCCATACTATCTTGAACAAGGTAGTAAAATAACCTAAATTGTGGTGATCGAAAACGGCACGTCGGAAAAAAACGCCCTGCAAACACTTTTTGGACGCGGCGGTGGACGTTCGCTCCGGTCTGTTCCCGGTGGCGATGCTCGCTGGTGCAACTTGATTCAGGGGGTAGGAGACATCATTGGCGATCATGTTTGTCAGGGCGCGGGTGATCAGTAGGGGCGCGGGACGCAGCGTCGTCGCCGCCGCCGCCTATCGTCATCGCACACGAATGACGGATCACCAAGTGGGCAGATCTTTCAGCTATTGCGGCGGGAGCCCAGAGCTGGTGCATGAGGAACTGGTACTTCCCGATCAGATCCCCGCCTGGCTGCACGAGACGGTCGACGGCCATTCGGTCGCCGGCGCCAGCGAGGCATTTTGGAATGCCGTCGATGCTTTCGAGACGCGGGCGAACGCGAGACTCGCCCGCGAGCTGATTATCGCGCTCCCGGAGGAACTGACGAGGGTGGAGAACGTCGCGCTGGTGCGCGAATTCGTGCGGGACACTGTTACCGCGACGGGGATTGTCGCCGATTGGGTCTACCATGACAAAGACGGTAATCCACACATCCATATGATGACGACGTTGCGGGCGTTGACTGAAGATGGCTTTGGTCCGAAAAACTCTGCTGTTTTGGGCGAAAATGGCGAGCCACTACGTCGTAAAAAAAACGGCAAGATCATCTATCAGCGCTGGGCTGGCGACAAGGAAACCTTGAAGGCCTGGAAGATTGCCTGGGCGGAAACAGCCAATCGGCATCTGGCGCTCGCCGGTCATGAGATCCGGCTCGACGGCCGCTCCTATGCCGAACAGGGTTTTGACGGCATCGCGCAAAGGCATCTCGGGCATGAGAAGGCGGCACTCGCCCGCAAGTGCAGAGAGCTCTACTTCGCTCCCGCCGATCTCGCCCGGCGCCAGGAGATGGCGGATCGGTTGCTGACTGAGCCGGAGCTTCTGCTAAAGCAGCTCGGCAATGAGCGCTCCACCTTCGATGAGAAGGATATCGCCAAGGCGCTGCATCGTTATGTCGATGATCCCGCAGACTTCGCCAATATTCGCGCCCGGCTGATGGCGTCCAACGAGCTGGTGATGCTGAAGCCGCAGGAGATCGACGCTGAGACAGGAAAGATATCGGAACCGGCCGTGTTCACGACACGAGACATTCTGCGCGTCGAATACGACATGGCCCAGTCCGCACAGGTCCTATTGAAGCGTGACGGCTCTGGCGTCTCGCCACGGCACCTCGAAGCTGCCATCAAAAGCGTCGAGACCAGTGATCCCAAAAATCCGTTCAGTCTCGATGCGGAACAGGTCGATGCCGTCCGTCATGTCACCGGCAACAGCGGTATTGCCGCCGTTGTTGGTCTTGCCGGCGCCGGCAAGTCGACGCTGCTGGCGGCCGCGCGAGTTGCCTGGGAAAGCGATGGCAGGCGGGTGATCGGTGCGGCGCTTGCGGGCAAGGCAGCGGAAGGGCTGGAGGATAGTTCGGGCATCCAATCGCGGACACTGGCCGCCTGGGAACTGGCCTGGGCGAATGGGCGCGACACACTCCATCGCGGTGATGTGCTCGTCATCGATGAAGCCGGCATGGTGGCCTCGCAGCAGATGGCCCGTGTGCTGAAGATCGCCGAAGAGGCGGGCGCAAAAGTTGTCCTGGTCGGCGATGCGATGCAGCTGCAGCCGATCCAGGCTGGCGCTGCCTTTCGGGCGATCACCGAGCGTATCGGCTTTGCCGAGCTTGCCGGCGTGCGCCGACAGCGTGAAGAGTGGGCGCGAGAGGCCTCACGGTTCTTTGCCCGCGGCGAGGTGGAGAAGGGGCTCGACACTTATGCCCGTCATGGTCACCTTGCCGAGGCAGAGACACGCGCGGAAACGATCGACCGGATTGTCGGCGACTGGACCGAGGCGCGCAAACAGGCAATTGTTCGATCCGTCTCTGAGGGCGGGGATGGCCATCTAAGGGGTGACGAGCTTCTCGTCCTTGCCCACACCAATGACGATGTCCGCAAGCTGAACGAGGCGCTGCGTGCGGTGATGGCCGGCGAGGATACGCTTTCCGACAGCCGCACCTTCCAGACGGCCCGCGGGGCGCGGGAGTTCGCCGCCGGCGACCGCATCATCTTCCTGGAGAACGCCCGCTTCCTCGAGCCGCGGGCCAGGAGTTATGGTCCGCAATATGTCAAGAACGGCATGCTCGGCACAGTCATCTCCACCGGTGACAAACGCGGCGAAGTTCTGATGTCGGTTCGTCTCGACAACGGCAGCCAGGTCGTCTTCAGCGAAGACAGCTATGGCAATGTCGATCACGGCTATGCCGCAACGATCCACAAAGCCCAGGGCACCACCGTCGAGCGCACCTTGGTGCTTGCCACCGGCATGATGGACCAACACCTGACCTATGTGGCGATGACCCGCCATCGCGATCGCGCCGATCTTTATGCCGCCAAGGAGGATTTTGAGCCAAGACCGGAATGGGGACGCAAGCCGCGTGTCGATCATGCCGCGGGTGTGACCGGCGAGCTTGTCAAAACCGGAGAGGCCAAATTCCGGCCTGATGATGAGGATGCCGATGACAGCCCCTATGCCGATGTCAGGACGGACGACGGAACCGTTCATCGGCTGTGGGGCGTGAGCCTGCCCAAAGCGCTCGAAGAGGGCGGGGTCCTGGAGGGCGACACCGTCACGCTACGCAAGGACGGCGTGGAGCGGGTCAAGGTCCAGATTGCTGTTGTCGATGAAGAGACAGGTCAGAAACGTCATGAGGAGCGGGAGGTCGACCGCAACGTCTGGACGGCCAGGCAGCTCGAAACCGCCGAAGCCCGACAGGATCGCATCGAGCGGGAAAGTCATCGGCCGGATCTGTTCAAGCCGCTCGTCGACCGGCTGTCGCGCTCCGGCGCCAAGACGACGACGCTCGATTTTGAAACCGAGGCCGGCTACCGGGCACATGCGCAAGACTTCGCCCGCCGCCGCGGGTTCGATCATCTCTCGCTGGCTGCGGCCGAGATCGAGGAGGACATCGCGCGGCGCTTTGCGTGGATGGCCGCAAAGCGGGAGCAGGTGGAAAAGCTCTG
>NZ_FMAJ01000003.1 GCF_900094625.1 Rhizobium aethiopicum
CCGAGTTCATGTGCGGGGACCGTTGCGAAAGCGCCGTTGAACGAGCCGACGGCTGTCCGACCTGCGCTGGCGATGACCACGGATGAATTGCTCATAAAAACCTCCCACCTACTGTGCCTGGACCCGAGATCATAGCTCGTCTCCCGACTGCTAGCGAATGTGTAGTCTCTGTTCCGCGGGACAGCGGCGGCGATGGCGGCCGTCAGCGAAGGAAATGCGCGGTCGTCTTAGCCGCCACTTCTTCCACCGATACCCCGTCCGCCGTTTCCATCAGCTGGAACGGCTGATCCGCAGCCCGCCTCTCGAAAACAGCAAGATCGGTGATGATCGTATCGACGACGTTGCGGCCCGTGAGGGGCAGGGTGCAAGCAGGGATGAACTTGGGCGAGCCATCTTTGGCGACATGCTCCATGAGAACGACAATCTTCTTCACCCCTGCGACCAGGTCCATGGCTCCGCCCATTCCCTTGATCATCTTGCCCGGAATCAGCCAGTTGGCAATGTCGCCATTCTCGCTCACTTCCATGGCGCCGAGCACGGCAAGGTCGATGTGCCCTCCCCGGATCATGGCGAAGCTGTCCGAGCTCGAAAAATAGCTGCTGCTCGGCAATTCGCTGATCGTCTGCTTGCCCGCGTTGATCAGATCAGCATCCTCCTCGCCCTCATAGGGAAATGGCCCGATCCCAAGCATGCCGTTTTCCGACTGCAAAACAACTTCGATCCCCGGCGGGATGTGATTGGCCACCAATGTCGGTATGCCAATGCCCAGGTTGACGTAAAAGCCGTCCTGAAGGGATTTTGCGGCGCGGGCCGCCATCTGATCACGAGTCCAGGCCATTATGCCGTCTCCCTCTTCCGAACGGTCAGCGATTCGATCTTCTTGTTGTACGGACTGCCGACAATCATGCGTTTGACGTAGATGCCGGGAAGATGAACGCTGTCGGGGTCGATACTGCCGGCCGGGACGACTTCTTCGACTTCAGCCACGCAGATCTTTGCTGCGCCAGCCATCGGCTGATTGAAGTTGCGGGCGGTCTTACGGAAGATCAGATTGCCTTTTTCGTCGGCTTTCCAGCCCTTGATGATGGCAAGATCGGCAAAGATGCCGCGTTCGAGAAGATATTCTTGATCGCCGAACATCTTGGTTTCCTTGCCCTCGGCGACGATCGTGCCGACGCCGGTCTTCGTGTAGAAGCCTGGGATTCCGGCGCCACCGGCGCGGCAGCGCTCGGCAAGTGTGCCCTGCGGGCAGAACTCCACTTCGAGTTCGCCGGCCAGATATTGCCGCTCGAATTCCTTGTTCTCGCCGACATAGCTCGAAATCATCTTGCGGACCTGCCGGGTTCTGAGCAGTTTGCCGAGACCTTCGTTGTCGATACCCGCGTTGTTAGAGGCGATCGTCAGGCCAGAGACCCCTGAATCTCTTATCGCGTCGATGAGCCGCTCGGGGATCCCGCAAAGGCCGAAACCTCCGGCGCAAATCGACATGCCGTCGAAAAGCAGCCCCTCCAACGCGCTCGCAGCATCTGGGTACAGTTTTTTCACCAAGACAGTCAGCCTCCTCTTCCAGTCGCGGCATTGAGCCATGTTCAAGCCATAAGTTCCAATTATTTGTTTTTTGCAATAAACATAGACAATGTCTATCAATCGAATTTCGCTCTATCACTTGGAAACCCTGATCTGGATCGCCAGACTGGGCAGCTTTGGGGCTGCAGCCGAGCGCCTGAATGCGACGCAACCGACAATCTCGGCTCGCGTCGCGGAGCTGGAGCAACGTTTAGGTACCACATTATTTCAGAAGAACGGTCGAGCAATGACTCTGACGCCGGCCGGACGAGAGCTGGTGCGCGACTACACGCCGCTCTGGGAGCAACTGCAGGATGTCCTGCTCCGGAGTTCGGGATTCGGGCAAATCAGGGGAACGGTCCGTATCGGAGCTGGTGAAATCGCAGCAGTCACCTGTCTGCCATCCTTCATCGCAGATCTGAAGGGTTACTGGCCGGAGTTGAATTTCGAAGTCGATATCGAACTGACCGCTCAGCTCATTCAAGGTCTCCAGAACGGGCAGAGCGACCTGGCATTTGCAGCAGGATCAGTGGCCCATCCCGGGCTTCGTTCCATGCCCATAGGTGCGGCCGAGCTCGTTTGGGTCGCGAGTCCCTCGGTCGCCTCCCGGCTTGTCGACGGCTCCGCCCTACACGCGATTCCACTTTGGTCGCTGCGCGAGCACTCCCCACTCAATCAGGTGGTCCGATCGACGATCGCTCGCATAGGGGGATCTGCTCGGCAGCTCAATCTCTGCAACAATGTGCGGATGATGATCGATATTGTCACCGCCGGCGACGGCTTTGCGCTCGTTCCTCAATCGATGGTAGCGTCGCAATTACAATACGGCACTTTGATGAGGATCTTTCCCCAGGAAAGGCCTGACCCGATCATGTTCCACGTGATCTCGCGCGTGACAGAGGCAGACCCTGTCATTTTGGAAGTGTTGCGGTGTGCGAAAGACATCCGCCTGGAGCCGCATGAGACGCTTCCGCCGCGCGTTTTGACGCCCTGAAAGATACCACCAGAAGCGAACAGCATCGATCAGACGTCCTGCGGCTGGACTGGAACGTGGTGACTTAAGCGGTTGCCGCTGCGTTCGATGGCCCAGAGATGAATACGTAGGGCTTTCCGCGATCGTGGATTTTTCGAGCTCTGCCGTGAAGTGACCGGCAGTTTGGGCCGCGTCATCACCGGCGGCATGCAAGAGCGGGCCACTGCGCGGCATCGCGAATGTGGCGCGCAATGTTCCACATCGCCACTCGAAAAGCCGTCGATACCGCAAGCATAGGCTCGAGAAATGAAATCTCGGCACTGTTCTGGATCGCGCATATGAGACTGGTTTCAGGAAACTGTATGGTGCCCAGGACCGGAATCGAACCAGTGACACGCGGATTTTCAATCCGCTGCTCTACCAACTGAGCTACCTGGGCTAACCCGCTTCCGACGGCGCTTTCAGAAAAAGTACCGTGGGGCCTTGGTTCGCCCCGGAAGCGAGCGGGGTTATAGCATCTTGTTCGCCCATGGCAAGCATCAAATGACTCTTTTTTGACGGTCTTGCCAGTTTTGCCGATTCATGAGGAAAAATAAGAGCTTCGGCAGGCGGATGATCTAAAGCGCATCGCGATCTATCAGATTCGCTCCTCGTGCTTTGGGTCCTTGTTTTTCCGCATATCGTTGCCGCAAAACCGCGCACACGTTTGCGCGACGTGCATTAGTTTTCCTCGTCGGGATAATCGGCCTTCGTCTCGTCGTCCGCAACCGGAATGGCATAAGAGCCGGTAAGCCAGCGGGAGAGATCGACCTCGCGGCAGCGATTGGAGCAGAAGGGATAGTGTTCGCGGTGCGAGGGTTTGCCGCATTCGGGGCAAGGGCGCGCCTTGCGCAGCGGTTCGACCTTGGCGGCCGCTTTCTTGTCTTCAGGCATGATCGGTCCGTTCGATGAAATCGGCCCTAAAGCGGTCGAATGAAACGTGATTCACGCGACGCGCTTCAGCTCGTTGTTTATGCATGTCGTGGTCCGGAACGGCTGCACACTCCGGGCGACATGCATCAAGGCTCAGCCCTCGGGCCACCGGCTGTGCACATCGAAGCCTTCGCCCGTCAGGAGCAGAATGGTTTCATAAAGCGGCAGGCCGACAACATTGGTGTAGGAGCCCACCATCTTCTGCACGAACGTGCCGGCAAGGCCCTGGATGCCGTAAGCGCCCGCCTTGCCGCGCCACTGGCCGGAAGCCAGGTAGTTCTCGATCTCGAAACCGGAAAGCCGCTTGAAGCGCACCTTGGTCTCGACGATCTTCTGGCGGATCTTGCGATCGGGCGTCACCAGGCAAACGCCGGTGTAGACAAGATGGTTGCGTCCCGACAACAGATGCAGCGAACTCAGCGCCTCGTCGGCGAACTCGGCTTTGCCGAGAATGCGCCGGCCGACGGCGACGACCGTATCGGCAGACAGGATATAGCTGCCCTTCCAAGTGATATCGCCCTTGATGGCGGCAAGGGCCGCCTCAGCCTTCTCGGCCGAAAGCCTCCGGGCGAGCGAACGCGGATGCTCCGACTTCTTCGGCGTCTCGTCGATATCCATCGGCATCAGGCGCGAAGGCTCGATGCCGGCCTGGTTGAGCAGATCGACGCGACGGGGCGAGCCCGAGGCCAGGATGAGCTTGTATTTCAGCGCCATGAAACTTCGACCATCGGCGGACGGGGAGCGGGCAAACTTACTTGAAACGGTAGGTGATGCGGCCCTTGGTCAGGTCGTAGGGCGTCATTTCCACCAGCACCTTGTCGCCGGCGAGAACGCGGATTCGGTTCTTGCGCATGCGGCCGGCGGTGTGGGCGATGATCTCATGTTCGTTTTCGAGCTTCACGCGAAACGTCGCATTCGGCAGAAGTTCGGTGACGATTCCCGGGAATTCGAGGACTTCTTCTTTCGGCATATAGTGGTTTTCTTCCTGTGGGTTGAAGAGGCAGCGCAACGCGCGCCTTTAAAATTTGCGCGGAAACTACACAATCAAGGCGGGTTTGTGAACCTTGTTGATCGGGCTTTCCTTTATTTGTTTTCATGCCGATTGCGCGGCAATGCCATTTCGTCTGAGCAGCCGGCTTTCGATGAGGCCGGCCAGGTGGTTACGAACCTCGCGATAACTTTCCAGCATCTGCTCGCGCGTTCCGCTGACGACCGTCGGATCCATGGTCGGCCAGTAGACGACGTCGATCGCGTTCGACCGCGTCAGCTCGAGGGCAGCGTGATGGGCTTGCGGCGACAGCGTGATGATCAGATCGAAATAATCATCCTCGAGTTCTTCCAGCGTCTGCGGCTGGCGGCGCCCGAGAGAAAGTCCGATTTCCTCGAGCACGACATCGACGAAGGGATCGCGCTCGCCGGCGCGAACGCCGGCGGACCTTATATAGGTATTGCCAGGCAGAATGCTACGGGCGATCGCTTCGGCCATGGGCGATCGGATGGCGTTCATCCCGCACATGAAGAGGATGGCGCCCGGCCGCTTTCCCTCATCGACGTCAGCGGCGAGATCCATGGCCGTCATCCGCGCCAGTAGAGCACGCAGACCAGGGTGAAGAGCCGCCGGGCGGTATCGAAATCGACCTCTATCTTACCGGCCAGCCTGTCTTTCAGTGTCTGCGAGCCTTCATTGTGGATGCCGCGGCGTCCCATATCGATCGCCTCGATGCGGCTTGGCGTGGCCGATCGGATCGCTTCATAATAACTTTCGCAGATCATGAAGTAATCCTTGACGATCCGCCGAAAGGGGGTGAGCGACAGGATGTGAGTGGCGACATCGCCGCCCTCTTCCGTCTTGATGGCGAAGACCAGCTTCGAATCGACCAGCGAAATGTTCAGCCGGTAAGGCCCGCCGGAATGGCCGAGCGGCGCGAACCTGTTCTCCTCGATCAGGTCGAAGATGGCGACGGCGCGTTCATGCTCGACATCGGGCGTCGAACGGCCGATCGTATCGTCGAGGACGACGTCGCAAAGCCGGAAATCGCCCGCCGCCATCCCCTCACCTATCGAGGTTGAGGCGGATCGCGACCGACCGCGCATGGGCATCGAGGCCTTCGGAAACCGCTAGCGCGATCGCCGCCGGGCCGAGGGTGCGCAATTGCTGCGGGCCGAGGCGCAGGATCGAGGTGCGCTTGACGAAATCGAGCACCGAAAGACCGGATGAGAAGCGCGCCGAACGCGCCGTCGGCAGCACATGGTTCGAACCGCCGACATAATCGCCGATTACCTCAGGCGTGTGAGCGCCGATGAAGATCGCGCCGGCATTGCGGATGCCATCGAGCAGCCGGTCCGGATCGGCCAGCGCCAACTCGACATGCTCGGCCGCAATACGGTTTGCCAAGGGAACCGCCTGCTTCAGATCGGCAACGAGGATGACAGCGCCGAAATCGCGCCAGCTTGCCGCCGCAGTCTCGGCGCGGTTCAGCGTCTTCAGCTGGCGTTCGACCGCCTGCTCCACTCCCTTGCCGAACTCTGCATCATCGGTGATCAGGATCGCCTGGGCGCTGGCGTCGTGCTCGGCCTGCGCCAAAAGGTCGGCGGCGATCCAATCGGGATTGTTGTCCTTATCGGCAATCACCAGCACCTCGGAAGGACCGGCGATCATATCGATGCCGACGGTGCCGAAGACATGACGCTTGGCAGCGGCGACATAGGCATTACCGGGACCGGTGATCTTGGAGACGGGAGCGATGGTCTCGGTGCCATAGGCGAGAGCTGCGATCGCCTGGGCGCCGCCGACACGATAGATCTCGGTCACGCCCACCAGCCTTGCGGCGGCCAGCACCGCCGGGTTGACGGCACCGCCAGTGGCGGGAACCGCAATGACAATACGCTCGACGCCGGCGACCTTGGCCGGCACGGCGTTCATCAACACCGAACTCGGGTAACTCGCAGTGCCGCCCGGGACGTAGAGCCCGACCGCCTCGATCGCCGTCCAGCGCGAGCCGAGACCGACGCCGAGATCGTCCTCGTAAATATCATCCTTCGGCAGTTGGCGGCGATGGTGGCTCTCGATACGCAATGCCGCAAGCTTCAGCGCGCCCAGCACTTCGGCAGGCACCGCCTCGATCGCAGCGTCGATCTCCTCAGGTGTCACGCGCATCGGCACGGTGGAAAAATCGATGCCGTCGAATTTCAGCGAATATTCGGCCAGCGCCGCATCGCCGCGCGCCCTGACGTCGTCGATGATGGCACGGGCCACCGAATTGACATCCTCGGAGACTTCGCGCTTCGTCGTCAGAAAGGCGGCAAAATGCTGCTCGAAACCTTCCGACGCCTGATCCAGCCAGATTGCCAAGACCGATATTCCTTTTCAACTCGAACCGCGATGTTCAAACTTCAGGTGTCAAGCCATTCAGGGATGGCGAGGTTTGGCAGCCGCCTGCCATGCGCCGCCGATATCGGCCATCTGGACTTCGATACATTCGACATCGAGCGCAATCGAGGCCGTGCCCGACAGCGCCAGTTCGATCGTGCCATCCGGCCCCTCGCCCTTCTTCTCGAAACGGAGCGCCAAGAGCGACAGCACCTCATCGCGCTTGCCACGATCGATGCCGAGGGAACGGACGGCAAGCACGCGTTTGAACACCAGAGCGGCGCGGCGGCGCTCGAATCCTCTGCGCTTGCGCGCGGCACTTTCCCAGACGAAGCGATTAGCCGCAAGCGCGAACTGGGCACCGCGCGGCGACCAGTCGATGTCGCCGACCTTGAAGACGCTATCCTGCATATGCGCCGATATGATCGCGAGGTCTTCGTCATCAAGCGCAACAAGCTTCAGGTCAGTCATTCAGGCTCAATCCCCAGAGCATGATGCCGAAAGTGCGAGCAGTTTTCGGACGACATCATGCTCTTGCTATTTAACAGGCATCACCGGAATGGCGATGCGTCAGACAAGGGAAATAAGATGCTGCGACCGATTACGCAACCAGAATGACGGCCTCTACTCGCTGATGCGCTCGACGACGGCGCCGCAGCGGGTCAGCTTCTCTTCGAGCCGCTCGAAACCGCGGTCGAGGTGATAGACGCGGGAGACCGTGGTTTCGCCCTCGGCGGCAAGGCCGGCGATGACGAGCGAGACGGAGGCGCGCAGATCGGTCGCCATGACAGGCGCGCCGCGCAGGCGCTGGACCCCCTCGATCTTCGCCGTCTGGCCGGAGAGCGTGATCCTGGCGCCCAGCCGGGCAAGCTCCTGCACGTGCATGAAGCGGTTTTCGAAGATCGTCTCGGTGACATGCGAGATGCCGGAGGAGCGGGTCATCAGCGCCATGAACTGCGCCTGCAGATCCGTGGGAAACCCGGGGAAAGGATCGGTTACGATGTCGACCGGCTTGATGCCGGCGCCGTTGCGCCTGATGCGCATGCCGTTGTTGGTCGCCGAGATGTCGGCGCCGGCGCGGCGGAGCGTTTCCAGCGCGGTTTCGAGCAGCGCCACATCGGTATTTTCGAGCACGACGTCGCCGCCGGCCATGGCGACGGCCATGGCGTAGGTGCCGGTCTCGATGCGATCGGGCAGGACGCGGTGACGGGCGCCGGAGAGCGAGGTGACGCCTTCAATGGTGATCGTCGAGGTGCCGGCGCCCGAAATCTTGGCGCCCATGGCGTTCAGGCAGTTGGCGAGATCGACGACTTCGGGTTCGCGCGCGGCATTGCCGATGACAGTCGTGCCGCGGGCAAGCGTTGCCGCCATCATTAGCACATGGGTGGCGCCGACGGAGACCTTCGGGAAGGTGTAGCGCGCGCCGATCAGACCGCCGTCAGGCGCCCTGGCGTTGATATAACCGGCATCGATCTCCATGGTCGCACCGAGCGCCGTCAGGCCGTCGATGAAGAGATCGACCGGTCGGGTGCCGATGGCGCAGCCGCCCGGCAGCGATACGCGGCAATGGCCTTCGCGGGCCAAGAGCGGCCCGATGACCCAGAAGGAGGCGCGCATCTTCGAGACCAGCTCATAGGAAGCGGTGGTATCGACGATGGTGCGGCAGGTGAAATGGATCGTGCGGGCGTAGGAATCCTCCTGGCGCTCGCGGCGGCCGTTGACGGCGACGTCGACGCCATGATTGCCGAGAATACGCATCAGAAGTTCGACGTCGGCCAGATGCGGCACGTTTTCGAGCGTCAGCGTATCGCTGGTCAGAAGCGAGGCGATCATCAGCGGCAGTGCGGCATTCTTGGCGCCGGAAATCGGAATGATGCCATTCAGCTCATTACCGCCGACAATTCTGATACGATCCATGTGCGCTTACTTCCTGAAAGTTCTGCCTTGAAAGAAGGAGTGAGGTGTTTAGGGGATTTATGAAGAGGGTTCAATTCGTGCGGGACGGAACATTATGATTCGTCCATTTTTGCGGCGGGCAGGCCGTTTGTTTCGTCGGCCTGGCCGGAACGGCGGGCGCGCACCTGCTGTTTGCGTCTCGAAAGGTTTTCCCTGAGCTTTTCGGCGGCGCGCTCGCGGCGCAGTTTCGCCTGTGCCTCAATCGCCTCTTTACGGCTCTTCTGGCCGGTTTCGGTCTTGTCGTTCATGTCAACAGAATTAGCCGAATTCGCGCCGATCCAAAAGTCCCTTGCACCTCTATCCACGCGAAGTTGGATTTTGCGGCTTGCGCTTGTCGCCAAGCTGTGGCAATAGCCGCCCCGTTCCCGCAATTGAGCCGCCCGGCTCCATGCGGATCTGGTCCTGCTGCCGTAGCTCAGTGGTAGAGCACACCCTTGGTAAGGGTGAGGTCGGTGGTTCAATCCCACTCGGCAGCACCAGTTTTCTCCCGGACACCATTTTCTTACGCGTCTGGCTGCCCTGATCCGGCTGCCGCCACCGAGCTGCGTGGAGCCAACGGTCTCGACCCGTCCTTCGCCCGCTTGCCGGACGAGGGGATATGCCGCAACCTGCGTCCCTCTCGAAGCTCTCGCGCGGCACTTCCCCTCGCCCCGTTTACGGGGAGAGGGTTAGGGTGAGGGGCAGCCATCTGCACGAAGCGGTCAGCATTGCAGCACAATCAGGAATTTCGGTCTCTTCGAGATAATAAGGCAGGAACGGGGATAGTTGCCAGCGTTCCATCCGTTCGGCGGTGATCACGAGATCTTCATCTGGCTCGAATATGCCCTCGACGTACCATCGATTAAGACTTATGCGTGCGTAATAGGAAGCGATATCGATTCCAAATGACGGTAGCCTAACCCGCATATATTCCCGCTGCATTCTTGGGACGACTTCAGTGGAAAGGCGCGCCAGCAAAGCCTCTTCAGCTACCCTCTCTGCGCCGTGAGCTAAAACCGGCATTGCCAGCGCCCCGCAGAGCAACGCAGCCTGGATCAAATTTCCATCTAACCCCATGTCGGGCCCCTCAGCTTTCCCGAGCATGGTAGCGGTAGCAGCGCACAAGCGCCATACAACTTCTCTGCAACTACTCAAAAATTCGTCCGGGCGTCCACACCCAGACGATCCGCCTCACTCAAGCTGGCATTTCGCCTCATCTGCAACAAACGATTCACCATTGTTGACGGCAAAAATCGCGCTAGAATGCCTATCATGGCGGCGTCCGTCCTGAGAATGGGAGGCGTCGCACCCTGTTTCTGTCGACAATCGTGGAGGAGTATCGATGGCAACTGAACGATGGAACAGCCCGGTCACGGTCGGTTTCGAGGGAGCCGATGCGCGAACGGTCAACGGGCCGTTCGATGCCTTGAAATGCCTGGCGGATTTCTGGCCGAGTTCGCGCGGACTTCGTTACATCAAGGCCCGCAGCACCTGCCGGGCGGCGTTGGACGGTCGCAAAAGCATGGAGGAGGCGAGAGCCGAGTTCCTGGCGGCGGCCGAAGAGGCGAAGCTCAAGCTGCATTGACGCAGCAGACGCCCGGCCGTTTTCGGTTTGGTCAGCAAACTGTGCCGGGACGAGACATTGTTTAATTTTCACTTAACCCTGCATCGAGCAGGTGCCGGGTTTTGACGCAAAGGGCGTTGCGCCTGAGCCAGCTGTTTCGATAGAAAACATCCAGCCGTCATGATGACGGTCAGAGGCTCGTCATCCGGAAACGCAGGCGAGCCTCGTTCGAGCAGATCGAATTCAGCAATCCGCGCCGGCCCCACTCTCTATCTCGATATATCCCACACCGATGATCGTGCCGTCAGCCGCGCGGATGAAGGACGGTAGGTAGTGCGGCTCCGCCGGCGTGCAGGCGGTCGTCTCGGTATATTCGTTGAGGGCGATCTGATCCTTCGGCAGCGCGGAATAATCCGTACCGGTCTCGAGCGAGGCATAGGCTGAACCGGCAAAAAGGCCGCAGCCGATGATCAGAGTGAACGCCCAGAGGCGAGGAAGCGTCTGCATGATGGTCTCCAGCGTTTCGGGTCGGCATTTCAACACCTGGGGGAGCGCTTTGGTTCCCTCAGCGCCGCAACGGGCGACTGCGCACGACCAAGCCCTTGGCGAAAGAGGCCAGGTTTTCCATATGTGTCGGCATTGTGAAGTGGGATGACTGCGATGAAAGCGTTTCTGCCTGCCCTGTTTGCCGCGGCGTTGCTGGCCGGCTGCTCCTCGGCCGATACGGCCGCCCTCGAACCCATTCCCGGCAGCATCACCTATGGCGGCCAACCGCGAACCAAGCTCAGCAAATCGCCGATCGGCAGCGCCGTCTACAACCAGTTCTACAATGAGACGGGCCAGCGTGTGGAGGAAACCTATATTCTCCAGCCCGACCGCAACCTGAAGCTGGTGCGGCGCGAGGTGGGACCGGATTTCCCCGACTGACGATCGCCGCGCCGCGGACTTGACAGCGGCCGAAATCGCGAACATTCAAGGAACATCTAATCTTCTCGCAGTGATTCTGCGGGAGCCCGACCGGACGGCTGGATGTATCTCGAAAAGCTCAATCCGCAGCAGCGCATGGCCGTCGAGCACGGCACGCTCACCGACGGCAGCCATATTGCCGGGCCGCTGCTGGTCATTGCCGGCGCCGGCTCCGGCAAGACGAACACGCTGGCGCATCGGGTCGCCCACCTGATCGTCAAAGGCGCCGACCCGCGCCGCATCCTGCTGATGACCTTCTCGCGCCGGGCAGCAGCCGAGATGGCGCGGCGCGTCGAGCGCATCTGCCGCGACGTTCTCGGCACCAATGCCGGCATCATGGCCGATGCGCTCAACTGGTCCGGCACCTTCCACGGCATCGGCGCGCGGCTGCTGCGCGATTATGCCCAGCAGATCGGCCTCGATGCCGATTTCACCATTCACGACCGTGAAGACAGCGCCGATTTGATGAACCTTATCCGGCACGACCTCGGTTTTTCGAAGACGGAAAGCCGCTTTCCGGCCAAAGGCACCTGCCTTGCCATCTATTCCCGGGCGGTGAATTCGGAGACCGCGCTCGACCAGGTGCTGCGCGACGCCTTTCCCTGGTGCGCGGCCTGGGAGAAACAGCTGCGCGAGCTTTTCGCCTGTTATGTCGAGGCGAAGCAGGCTCAGAACGTGCTCGATTACGACGACCTCTTGCTCTACTGGGCGCAGATGGTCGGCGAGAGCATGATTGCCGAGGATATCGGCAGCCGCTTCGACCATGTTCTCGTTGACGAATATCAGGATACCAACCGGCTGCAGGCCTCGATCCTGATGGCGCTGAAACCGCAGGGACAGGGGCTGACCGTCGTCGGCGACGATGCGCAGTCAATCTATTCCTTCCGTGCGGCGACGGTGCGTAATATCCTCGATTTTCCCAACGCCTTCAGCCCGGCCGCCAATATCGTCACGCTCGACCGCAATTACCGTTCGACGCAGCCAATCCTGGCGGCGGCCAACGCCGTGATCGATCTCGCCTCGGAGCGCTTCACCAAGAATCTCTGGACCGAGCGGCAATCGGCGGAGCGGCCGCGCCTCGTTTCGGTGCGCGACGAGGCCGAGCAGGCGCGTTATGTCGCCGATAAGGTGCTCGACAACCGCGAGGAAGGCCTCAAGCTCAAGCAGCAGGCCGTGCTCTTCCGCGCCGCCCATCACAGCGGGCCGCTGGAGGTCGAACTGACCCGGCGCAACATCCCCTTCGTCAAGTTCGGCGGGCTGAAGTTTCTCGACAGCGCACACGTCAAGGATATGCTGGCCGCCTTGCGTTTTGCGCAAAACCCGCGCGATCGGGTGGCGGGCTTCCGGCTCATGCAGATCCTGCCGGGCGTCGGACCATCGACGGCACAGAAAGCGCTGGATGCGATGGCCGAGGATGCGAGCCCGTTGTCTGCTCTGGCATCTATGCCGGCGCCGCCGCGCACCGGCGAGGACTGGACTGATTTCGTTTCGGTGCTGCAGGAGCTGAAGTCGGGCAAGGCCGGCTGGCCGGCGGAAATCGGGCTGGCGCGGCAATGGTATGCGCCGCATCTGGAAAGGCTGCATGAGGATGCGGCGACGCGGCAGGCCGATCTCTTGCAGCTCGAACAGATCGCCGGCGGTTATGCCTCCCGCGAGCGTTTCCTCACCGAGCTCACCCTCGATCCGCCGGATGCGACCAGCGACCAGGCGGGCGTACCGCTTCTCGATGAAGACTATCTCATTCTGTCGACCATCCATTCCGCCAAGGGCCAGGAATGGACGCGGGTTTTCATGCTGAACGTCGTCGACGGCTGCATCCCCAGCGATCTCGCCGTCGGCGCCACCGCCGAGATCGAGGAGGAGCGCCGGCTGCTTTATGTGGCGATGACGCGCGCCCGGGACGGACTCGATCTCGTCGTGCCGCAACGCTTCTTCACGTACGGGCAGAATACGCAGGGCGATCGGCATGTGTATGCCTCGCGCAGCCGCTTCATTCCCGCGACGCTGCTGCAGTTCTTCGAGGCCTGCAGCTGGCCGCAGGTGAAATCGGAAGCCGCCGCTCAAGCGCAAGCGCGCCAGGTGCGCATCGATGTCGGCGCCCGCATGCGCGGCATGTGGCGATAGAACGCGTCGCATGAAATCGTAACTCATGCGACGCGCTTTGATCTGATGTTCAATAGTCCCAGAAGACCGGCACCCAGCGGAAGGCGTCGCCATCCACCGCGACTCGGCCGACGGAGGGGAACGGCAGGTGCGTGGCCACCAACTGTTCACCCGTCGCCGCCAGCTCCCGCAAGAGATCGAGGCGAACACGAGCTGCTTCCTGGGGATAGTGTTCGAAACCGTTGTACCAGTCGGGGTGCTCAAACCCGACCGCAAAGACGGCGTCGCCGGCGAATGTTAACCTGTCGCTGCCCGATGCCAGGCGGACGACGCTGTGTCCGGGGGTGTGGCCGCCGGTGCGTTGGGCCACTACACCCGGCGCCACCTCGGACCGCTCGTCGAACAGCCTGAGGTGGCTGCCGTACTCGCTGAGGAACCGCTTTGCGGTCGCCCGAAGCGCGTCCGGGAAGCCCGGCGGCATCGACACCTGGCTGAAATCGGGCGCTTCCCAGAACTTCGCCTCGGCAGCCGCCACGTGAATCCTGAGGTCTGGACGCAGTCGGTCCTTCACCCCATCGACCAGCAGGCCGCCGATGTGATCCATGTGCAGGTGGGTCAGCACCACGTCGGTCACCGCCGCAAGATCGACACCTGCGGCCTCCAGCCTCCTGATCAGCTGCCCGGCCCGTGGCAAGTTCAAGTCCGGGTCCAATCCGAGCCCGGCGTCAATGAGGATGGTCTGCCCGCCGCTGCGGACCAAGACGACGTTCAGCGCCCAATCGAAAGCGTCAGGCGGCAGGAACATATCCCCCAGCCACGCTGCCCGGTCAGCCGCGTCGACATTGTGCCCCAGCATCGCGGTTGGGAGCGGCAGCACCCCGTCGCTGATGATTAGAACTTCAATCTCGCCGATCCGCACCGCGTAGCGCGACGGAACCAGTTCGTCGGGCCGCGGTCGGCCGGGCTGGGTGCTGTCCAAGTTGATATCTGTCTCCTGCTGACCAGTCGTACGAGGTCTTGCTTCTGCCTGTGACATGATGCGCTCCTGTTTTGCGTGATCGAGAGGTGTCGGTTAGGGGTCACCTCCCGGACACTATGTCGGAGCGTGTTTGGCGGTCGATCGGATCAAGGGAGAGAAAAGGCTAGGCTTTAGCACAGGCCAGCCTATGGATTCGGCGTGTTGCAGTGCGGATTTAGCGTGGAGCGACCAGCAAGAGGACGCAGAAGCTCCCGCCCGGCAGGTATTGCCCTCGCCAGTAGCAACGCAGGAGTTAAGACATCAAAGCGAAAGCGGTGGCGCGGCCGGTTTCAGGAAGCGCTCGACCGTTTCCGCCGTCACCGCCTCGACCGATGCCGGCGACCATTTCGGATTGCGGTCCTTGTCGATGACAGCGGCGCGGATGCCTTCGAAGAAATCGGGATTATTCAGCATCTGGAGGCAGGCGCCGAGTTCGCGGTGGAGACATTCGGCAAGCGAGGTGCTGCGGCGGCCTGATCTCAGCAGCCACAGAGCGAGTTTCAGGCTGGTCGGCGAACGAGTCAGCAGCACCCGGCGGGTCTCGGCGGCAAACTCACCCTCTTCCTCGGCGAGAGCCGTGAGGATTTGCTCGACGCTATCGAAGGAAAATGCACGATCGATGATCGCTGCATTCTGCTGCAACCGGCTTTCTCCCCGAGGCTCGGAAAATGCCTGCAACACGGCGTCGACGTCGCGCGATGAACTCCCGCGCGGCAGGCCCGAAAGAGCATCCATCATCGCGTCGAGCCGCGACGAAGCGACTTGAAGGTCGGCCAGGCCGGCATAGATCGCGTCCGCAGCACCTATATCGAGCCCGGTCAGGCCGAGCCATGTCCCGGCTTCGCCGGGTGCCTGCGGCAGCAGCCATGTGGCGCCGACATCGGGAACATAGCCGATGCCCGTTTCGGGCATGGCTAGGCGCGTGCGCTCGGTGACGACGCGGTGGCGGCCATGCGACGACAGGCCGACGCCGCCGCCCATGGTGATTCCGTCCATCAGCGCGACATAGGGTTTGGGATAGGAGGCGATCTGGTGGTTGAGGCGGAACTCCTCGCGCCAGAAGGTTCCGGCGAGACCATCGCCGACGCGGGCGCTTTCATGGAGGGCACGGATATCCCCGCCGGCGCAGAAGCCGCGTTCGCCCTCGCCGGTGATCACAACGCTAGCCACATCGGGCTCGGAGGCAAAACCATGCAAGGCTTCCGTGAGCGTGCGGATCATCGGCAGCGTCAGACTGTTCAGCGCCCGCGGCCGGTTGAGCCGGATGATGCCGGCAGTGCCCCGCCGTTCGATGATCACTTCGCCGTGCTGCATGGTTCACCTCGTCCGTTGCACCATGCATAGACGAGGATGCGGCATCGCTCCAGAGCATTTCCAGCCGGCATGGATCGATTGCTCAGGCCGACGAGGACGGCCCGGGCTGACGCTGCGGCTTCGCAGCGGCCGGCATATTCGATGGCGAGCCCAGCGGCAGGGGCCGCGAAAAAAATAGGCCCCGCGCCAGACGAACACCGTCGGCCAATGGAAGTCCGCGGATGCTGAGGTAAACAGGCAGCAGCAGCCGAGACTCAAAAGGATGCGGCGGCAAGTGCCCGGTGGATGCTGTGCAGGTCGTCGACGTTTCTGTTCGACAGGGCGAGTTCCCAATCGAGCGAGCTCTGGACAATCGTTTCCAGCGAATCGTAGCGGGGTTTCCAGTCGAGCACCTGCCGGGCGAGCGAAGCGTCGGCGACGACGCTTGCCGAATCGCCGGGGCGCCGGGGCGCCATGTGGATCTTGAAGGAATGCCCGTGCAGGCGGGTGACCATGTTCAAGACGTCGAGCACGGAATAGCCGCTGCCATAACCGCAATTGGCAATGAGCGACCCCTTGTCCCTGCGCAGGTGCTGCAGCGCTTTCAAATGCGCATCGGCGAGGTCGGCCACATGGATGTAGTCGCGCACGCCGGTGCCGTCATGGGTGGGATAGTCGATGCCGTAGACATGGACGCTGTCGCGTTTGCCGAGCGCTGCCTGGCAGGCAACCTTGATGAGATGCGTGGCGGCCGAGGTCGACTGGCCGGTGCGGTGGTGCGGGTCGGCGCCGGCGACATTGAAGTAGCGTAGCGCGACATAGTTGAAATCATAGGCGGCGGCCGCATCGCGCAGCATGAACTCGGTCATCAACTTCGACTGACCGTAGGGATTTTCCGGATTGAGGGAGGCCGTCTCCTTCACCGGCTGATCGCTCTGCTGCTGGCCGTAGACGGCGGCCGTCGAGGAGAAGACGAAATGGCGGATGCCGGCTTCGATCGAAGCGGAGAGAAGCGCCCGGGTCTTGCCGGAATTGTTGTCGTAATAGGAGAGCGGATCGGAAACCGAAACCGGTACGACGGCGGAGCCGGCGAAATGGATGATCGCGTCGATGTCGTTTTCGATGAAGATCTTGTTAAGGATGTCGGGATCGGCGATGTCGCCGAGATAAAAACGCGCCGCCGGCGCCACCGCCCAGCGGAAACCGGTGGACAGGCGATCGAGCACGACCACATCCTCGCCCGCATCGATCAGCGCCCATACCATGTGACTGCCGATATATCCGGCCCCGCCCGTCACCAAAACCGCCATGCCCGCACCCCTGCTTCAACTTATCAGCAGGGGCATCAGGCGCCGGTTTTCTTTCCAATTTTCTTATCACAGCGCCGTTGGACGGCCTTTGAACAAGTATGTTTGGAGTCGTGGTTAGAGGCGGATTTCGGTCTTTGCTAGAGTTTTAGCGATCAGACGATTCCGGCACGCCAATCGCCCCGGCGGGTAATCAGAGGCCCCGTTCAACGTTTGGCGATATAGTCGCAGAGGCGCTCGGCTGCGATCGCCACTTGGGCGGGGTCACGCAGGAAGCAGGCGCGCAGGAAAAGCGCGCCGCCGGCGCCGAAGGCCGCCCCGGGAGCCAAGCCGACCCCGGTCTTGTCGACGATGTCGATGGCGGCGCTGCGGCTGTCGGTGACGCCGTCGATCTTGAGGAAGGCATAGATCGCCCCGTCAGGCTTCAGCGTCTCGACCCGGTTGGTGGCAACAAGCGCATCGCAGAGAATGTCGCGCGACCGCGCCGCCTTGGCGATGTTGGCAGCGACGAAATCGTCGCCTTGATCAAGGGCTGCGACGGCGCCCTTCTGCATGAACTGCGCCACACCGGATGTCGAATACTGGATGAGGTTTTCGAGCACCTGGCCCATTTCGGGGGGTGCCACGATCCAGCCGACGCGCCAGCCGGTCATCGACCAATTTTTCGAGAAGGAATTGACGAAGACGATCTTGTCGTCCGGCTCGATCACGTCGAAGAACGAGGCCGCGCGACCGCCGGCGAAGTAGTAGCGCGCATAGATCTCGTCGGCCATGATCCAAAGATCATGTTTGCGGGCAAGCGCCAGGATATGGGCGAGATCCTTGTTCGTCGCCGTCCAGCCGGTCGGGTTCGACGGCGTATTGATGAAGAGGCCGCGGGTTTTCGGCGTAATGGCGGATTCGACACGATTGAGATCGACAGTCCATCTACCGCTCTCGAACCGCAGCTCCACACCGACGGAGCGCGCACCGGCTATTTCGAGGGCTGCGGCAATATTGGGCCAGGCCGGGGTGAGGTAAACGAATTCGTCGCCCGGCGAGGTCAGCGCCTGCACGGAGATCTGGATCGCCTGCATGCCGGAGCCGGTGACATAGAAATGCTCGACCGGCAGGCGGACGGAAAAATGTCTGAAATAATAATCGGACAGCGCCCGGCGAAGCTCGGGAATGCCGCGCTGCCAGGTGTAAAAGGTCTCGCCGGCGGCCAGCGCATCCATCGCCGCCCTGCTGATGAAATCGGGTGTCGGCAGATCGCCTTCACCCACCCAGAGCGGCAGCAGGCCTTCGCGGCCGCGGGCATAATTGACGACTTCGACGATCCCGCTTTCGGGCGCCGCTATGGCGCGCGGGCTGAGGCTGTTTACGATCGACATGCATATCTCCGGTTTGCCTCTTCATAGAAGATTTGTGCCGGCAAATCCCATGATATCGAGTGATGGCATATCGATTTTCGTGATGAATGGCCGGGCCGATGTGGTGAGGGACTCCAATGCGGCATACCTCAGCCCGCCGCTGGCGAGTTTGACTGGAAAGCCAACCCACCCTCCGTCGTCCTCGGGCTTGACCCGAGGACCCATGCGGTGGCTGCTGATGGGTGCGGTGTGGATGCTCGGGTCAAGCCCGAGCATGACCGAGGGTGGGGCGTGCGGAGCCATTGTGAAGCCCACCAGAGGTTCTCAGTACGCTGCGCGGAGCCGCCGACTTCAGCCCTGATCAACCGTCGGGCGCGTGGCGAGGAGATCGCGGATCTCCGTCAGCAGCTGAACATCCGCCGGCGGTGGGGGCAGCTCTTCCGGTGCGGCCTTTTCCTGGCGCTCGACCTGCATGCGCAGATAATTGACGCCCTTGACCATCAGGAAGATGATCCAGGCCAGAATCAGAAAGTTGATGAGAACGGTGAGGAAGCTGCCATAGGCGAAGACCGCACCCTGGGCGCGGGCGGCGGCAAGTGTGGGCGCGTTGACGGCCGAGGAGAGTGGCAGGAAGTAATTCGAAAAATCGAAGCCGCCCATAATGGCGCCGACGATCGGCATGATAAGGTCATCGACCAAAGATTTGACGATGCCGCCGAAGGCGCCGCCGATGATGACGCCGACTGCAAGATCCATGACATTGCCGCGGGCGATAAAGGCCTTGAACTCGTTGAGCATCGGATCCGTCTCCCTTCGATCCCATTTCAGAGATATGCAATTGTTTCGATTAGCTACATCTTCATTGCAATTAATCAATCGGCAATCGCAATTATCCAGCGAGCTCGCCCATGCTCTTTGACTTAAGGCGTAGATCGGCGGGAATTTTCAAGGCAGCTGAAATGACTTAAGCTGATTTCATTGCGGGAGGTGCCGGCGGCTTTTCGCCGGCGGAGGATCAATGCTTCCAGGCTGGGTCATATTCGCGTCTGCCTTCGGCTATCTGCTCCTGCTTTTCGCCGTGGCAAGCTACGGCGACCGCAAGAACCGCGGCCCAGGGGCGCTCGAAGGCGGATGGCCCGTCGTCTATGCGCTCAGCCTTGCGATCTATTGCACCTCCTGGACCTATTTCGGCAGCGTCGGGCTTGCGGCACAGCGCGGCCTGGAATTTGCCGGTATCTATATCGGCCCGATCCTCGTCTTCACGCTCGGCATGCCGCTGCTTCGCCGGATCATCGAGCTTGCCAAGGCGGAGAAGCTCACCTCGGTCGCCGATTTCGTCGCGGCGCGCTACGGCAAGAATCCGACGGTCGCAACGATCGTGGCGCTGATCTCGCTGATCGGCACCGTTCCTTATATCGCGCTGCAGCTGAAGGCGATCTCGAGCACCGTCGGCGCCATGGTCAACCCGTCCGATTACGGCATCGGCAGCGGCAATCTCTATTTCCTCGACCTGCCGCTGATAGCCACCCTGGTGCTTGCCTGCTTCGCCATCATGTTCGGCACGCGTCATACCGATGCGACCGAACATCAGGACGGCCTGATCCTCGCCGTTTCGATGGAATCGGTGGTCAAGCTGGTCGCCTTCCTGACGGCCGGCGTCTGCGTCATCTGGTTTCTTTTCGACGGTCCGACCGATCTCTGGCAGAAGACCGTCGAAAATGATCTGGTCATGTCGGCGCTCGCTTACCATACGCCGATCAGCCGCTGGATCACCCTGATCCTGCTATCGGCCTTCGCGATCATCATGCTGCCGCGGCAATTTCACGTGACGGTCGTGGAAAACCGGACGGCGAAACAGCTGAAACTCGCGGGTTTCCTGTTTCCTGGTTATCTGATCGCCATCAATCTTTTCGTGCTGCCGGTGGCGATCGGCGGACTGCTGACCTTCGGCGGCGGCGGTAACGCCGATTTCTACATGCTGTCGCTGCCGCTTGCCGGCCAGATGCCGGTGGTGACGCTGATCACCTTCATCGGCGGCTTCTCCGCCGCAACGGCGATGGTCATCGTCGATTCCGTGGCGCTGTCGATCATGGTGTCGAACGACATCATCATGCCAATCTTTTTGAGGCGCAAGCTTGCCGGCCGCGCCGGCCAGCGCGACGATTTCGCCAAGACGCTGCTCAACATCCGCCGCAGCGCCATCTTCGCCGTGCTGCTGTTCGGCTATGCCTATTACCGCTCGACCGACAGCACTGCCGGGCTCGCCTCGATCGGCCTTCTTTCCTTTGCAGCGATCGCGCAGATCGCCCCGGCACTGTTCGGCGGGCTGATCTGGCGGCGTGCGAACGCCCGCGGCGCAATTCTCGGGCTGACCTCCGGCTTCGTCATCTGGGTCTATCTGCTGTTCCTGCCCTCGCTCGGCGGGCCTGACTATTCCTATGTGGCGAGCGCCGTACTCGGCTTCATCTTTCCCGGCACGACGCTGTTTACCGCGCCCGACGCCGATCCGCTGGTCAATGCGACCGTGATGAGCCTGCTTGTCAACTCCGCCTTCTTCGTCGTCGGTTCGCTTACCCGCAATGCCAGGCCGCTGGAGCGCATCCAGGCCGGCATTTTCGTCAAACGGCATTCCCGTTCGCAATTTGCGACGCGCGGCTGGAAGACGCGCATCAGCGTCGGCGACCTCAAGGCGGCGATCTCGCGTTATCTCGGCGAGGAGCGAATGCAGCGCTCGTTTACCACCTACGAGCAGAGCTCCGGCCGTAAGCTGGAGGATGAGCAGCCAGCCGACATGGCGCTCATTCATTTCAGCGAACAGCTGCTCGGCAGCGCGATCGGCTCGTCTTCGGCGAGGCTGGTGCTATCGTTGATCCTGCAGAAGATCGAGGATGCCTCTTCCGACACCGCCTGGCTGCTCGATCAGGCGAGCGAGGCGCTGCAATATAATCAAGACATGCTGCAGACCGCGCTGTCGCAGATGGACCAGGGCATCGCCGTGTTCGACAGTTCCAACCGGCTGACGATCTGGAACCGACGCTTCCGGCAATTGCTTGATCTGCCCGAGAATGCCGGCCAGGTCGGTTTTCCGCTTTCTGAGATCGTCACCATCCTCAGCCAGCGCGGCGACATCGCGCCCGCCGATCTGCAGCAGACGGTGCGGCATTTCCTGACGCTCGACAAACCCTTCGCGCTGGTGCTCGGCGGCGGCGAGCGGATCATCGAGGTGCGCTCCAACGCCATGCCCGACAAGGGCATCGTCGCCACCTTCACCGACATTACCCAACGCGTCAGCGCCGATCAGGCGCTGAAACAGGCGAATGAAACGCTGGAGCAGCGGGTCGCCGAACGCACGGCCGAGCTTACCCGCGTCAACCGCGAACTCGCCGTAGCGCGGGCCGCCGCCGACGAGGCGAATATCGGCAAGACCCGCTTCTTCGCCGCCGCCGGCCACGATATCCTGCAGCCGCTCAACGCCGCCAGGCTCTATTCCTCGGCACTGGTCGAACGCATGTCGCAATCCGACAACAGCCCGATTGTGCGCAATATCGATTCAGCCCTGGAATCGGTCGAAACCATTCTGGGCGCGGTGCTCGACATCTCACGGCTCGATACCGGCGCCATGCGGCCGCGGCTTGCCTCCGTCGCGCTTTCCGACCTGTTGGAGCGGATCGAGACCGACTTTGCGCCGATCGCCCGGGAAAAGCGGCTGAAGCTGGTGGTCATGCCAACATCGCTGCGCGTTCGCTCCGACCCCAACCTTCTGCGCCGACTGGTGCAGAACCTGGTTTCCAATGCCATCAAATACACGATCACCGGCAAGGTGCTGGTCGGCGCACGGCGGCGCGGCAACCAGGTGATCATTCAGGTGATCGATTCCGGCATCGGCATTCCGCCATCGAAATTCCGCACCGTTTTCAAGGAATTCGCGCGGCTGGACGAAGGAGCAAAGACTGCCTCCGGCCTGGGTCTCGGCCTTTCAATCGTCGACCGGATCGCCCGTGTGCTCAACCACCCGGTCGAACTGAACTCGACGCATGGCAAAGGCACGGAATTCCGCATCTCGATGCCGCTCGACGTCTCACGCCCGGCCGAAGCTGCCGCAGCAGTCGCCCCGACCGATCGGCCGGGACAGCCTCTCAAGGGGCTGCAGATCCTGTGCATCGACAACGAGCCCAAGATTCTCGAAGGGATGCGGCTTTTGATCAGCGGCTGGGGATGCGAGGTGGAAGCGATGGATTGCCTCGCCGACGCGATCGCCATCGACGGAAGCAGCGGCCCGCCGGATCTGGTTATTGCCGATTATCATCTCGGCGACGGCACCGGCATTGCCGCAATCCTGCATCTGCGCCAGCAATTCGGCACCGATATCCCCGCTCTGCTTGTTACCGCCGACCGCACGCCGGAGGTGCGCAGCGAGGCGGAGCGACATGGCATCGCCGTTCAACACAAGCCGGTGCGGCCGGCGGCCTTGCGCGCCTACATCACCCAGATTTCCGGTATCAAACGCGCGGCTGCGGAATAGGCTGCACACTCACCCGCTCGTGTTCACGACGCGCGCGACGAGGTCGCGCACACGCGCAGAATCGGGCACGTCGCCAAACAGGATGCGGTATATGATCGGCGCCACGACCTGGTCCATGACGGCGTCGACATCCGGAAAGATCTCGCCGCGCGCCCTTGCCCTGTCGGCGATGAAGGCGATCTGCTGACGCGTATATTCCGCGCATTTACAGGCGTTTTCGCCCGTCTGCGCAGCCAGCACGTCGCGGATCATTTCGCGGCCTGGTCCCGAGGACATTTCCTCGGCATATTGATCTGCCCAGGCTTCGAGGTCGGCCTTGCCGCTGCCGGCATCGATCGGCTGCATATCCGGCCGCAGCCGCTCGACGGCGACGTCAGCGAGAAGCTCCTGCAAATCGCCCCAGCGGCGATAGATGGTCGACGGCGTCACCCCCGCCTTGGCGGCGATCAACGGGATCGTCACCTCGGCGCGATTCATCTCGGCGAGCAGCTCGCGAACCGCCTTGTGCACCGACGCCTGAACCCGGGCGCTGCGGCCGCCCGGGCGGAGATTCTCTTTCACTGCCATGCCTGCAACCTGACCTTCGTCCCGACATCGATTGTTCAAAATCTTTGACAGGAGCATAAACGCAAATAATTTGCTTTTGCCACGCGCCTATCCTACATGGAGCTAACGCAACGGCTTAGCTTTAAGGGCTTATATATGTTCGCCGCAGCCAAATCCACAGAGAATGCGCCGCGCCCCTCGATTGGTTTCCATGCGCTGACGCTCGCTACCTTCTTCGGCGCCTCCTCGGTGCCGACGCCGCTCTATCGGATCTATGAGGAGAACTTCTCGATTTCGCCGGTGCTCATCACCGTGATCTTCGCCGTCTATGCCTTCGCGCTTTTGGCGGCCCTGCTGACCGCCGGGTCGATCTCCGATCATCTCGGCCGCAGGCCGGTGATCTTTTCCGCTCTGCTGCTCGAAATGGTCGCCATGGTACTGTTCGTCGTCGCCAGCGGCCCCGGCTGGCTGATCGCGGCGCGGATCGTCCAGGGCATTGCCACCGGCATCGCCGGCGCCTCGCTCGGAGCAGCCCTTGTCGATGTCGACCGGGCGAAGGGACAGATCGTCAATTCGATCGCGCCGCTTTGCGGCATGGCGCTCGGCGCGGTCGGCACCAGTGCCTTGATACAATATGGGCCTTTCCCGATGCATCTCATCTATGCACTGCTGCTCATTGTCTTTACGCTGCAGGCGGCCGCCATCTGGCTGGTGCGTGAGACTGGCAGCACGCGGCCGGGGGCGCTCGGCTCGCTGGTGCCGCGGGTTTCCATTCCGCCGCAGGCGAAAAGGCCGCTCTCGCTGGTGACGCCGATCAATATCGCCAATTGGACGCTCGGTGGCTTTTACCTTTCGCTGGTCCCGTCGTTGATCGCCAGCACCACGGGCAGCACCGCACCGTTGACGGGCGGGTCGATCGTCGCCGCCTTGACGGCAAGCGGGGCGATCGCCGTCTATCTCAGGCGCGGCAAGACGGCCGCGGCCAATCTCCTCTTCGGCGTGTCGGCAAAAACGCTCGGCATCCTGACGGTCGTTGCCGGCGTGCACCTTGCCAATGTGCCGCTGCTGCTTATCGGCACGATCTTCACCGGCGCCGGTTTCGGCACCAATTTTCTCGGTTCGATCGGCACCATCATGCCGCTCGCCAAGGCTGACGAGCGGGCCGGGCTGCTGTCGGCCTTCTACGTCCAGAGCTACCTCGCTTTCAGCCTGCCGGCGATCCTTGCCGGCTTCCTTGCGAAATCCGCCGGCTACGCGCTGACAACGGATATCTATGCGACGGCGATCCTGCTCTTGATGGGCGTCGGAATCATGGGCATTCGCGCCGGCCGGCGGAAGGTGGCAGAGAAAGCCGCCTGATATCGGAGTTCACGGTTCAGATCGAGCAGCGCGCGGCCGCCGCCATCCATGGCGAAGGGCACGGAGGCATGCAGATGGGCCACCAGCCACCGGCCGTCCTGCTTGACGAGGCCGAGGGTCTGGCGGAACCAAAGATCAACCTCGCTGCCGTCGATCTTGGTGCCGGTCATATGCATGAGGCCGCTCCAAAAAGCGACACCCTCGCCGACGGTCAATTTAGCGTCTCGCACTTCGCCGCCGATCGGGCCTTCCCAGGTGTCGAACCAGCCCTGAAGGCCCGCCGCGTCCTTGCCATTGCTGGCGAGCGGCGGCGCCAGCGAAAACTCGACAGAATCCTCGGTCTCGTGGGAAAGCACCTCCTCGGCGTTCTTGTCCCCCAATGCCTTGGCGCGCATCATCAGCATGGCGATGATCGCCTCTTCCTCATGTCTGGCATTCGCTTCGTCGTTCATGTCCGCTCTCCTTCTCCGTTATGGACAGAGGACGAACGAAAGGGGGGCGATCCGACAATGATGCGTTTCCAGTCAGGGGCAATCCGAGCGGAAACCGCTGCGCAGTTTGCCAGGTTGCTTCAGAGATAACTCGTCACTTCAGGCTCGTTCCACCAGGCGTCGTGCCTGCCGTCGTAATAACGGACCGGCAGTGCCGCCAGTTCCTCCGGCCCGATATCGTCCAGACAGGCGATGTTGATCGAGACATAGGCGCCGCCGATCGCTTCGATGTAACCGTCGCCGAAGGCCGCCACGCCGCAGGTGCGGCAGAAGCGGTGATGACCGCTCATCGTGTTGAACTGGTAATCCGACGTCTCCGCCTCGTCGCACATCAGCCGGAAATCCTCCGGTTTGACGTTGGCGCCCCAATATCGACGCTTGCTGCAGATCGAACAATTGCAGCGGCCGGTGCCCTCTTCGAGATCCATGTCCACCTCGTAACGAACATTGCCGCAATGGCAGCTTCCCCGATAGGTCTTCTTCATGGCGCGCTCCTCCTTCAGCGTTGCATCAGGTGCCTGGATATGACAATATGTTGTCACGATGGATGAGATACAAATCAGACAACATGTTGTCAAACGAAATCGACCAGAGCGAACGATCGAAGGAGATGCCTTCTCCGCTTTCGCGATCACGGCGTTACGCCTCGCCGGCCACCTAACGGCAGCCGGCGACCGATTGGCAAAACCTGCCGGACAAACGAGCGCCCGTTGGCAGGTGCTGGCCGGGGCAAGGCGCGGCGACATGTCTGTTGCGCAGATTGCCCGCGCACTCGGTCTCGCCCGCCAAGGCGTGCAGCGGCTTGCCGATGTGCTGGAAGGTGAAGGGCTGATCTCCTATGCCGATAACCCGCAGCATCAGCGCGCCAAGCTGGTGCTGCTGACGGCCAAAGGGGCGGAGCGGCTGGGTGCAATCGAGATGGCCCAGGCGGGATGGGCGAACGAGGCGGGTGCTGCATTTACGCCAGCCGAGCTCGAAGCCGCGTGTGCGGTGATGGAGCGTGCGATGGAGATACTGGAGAGCGACGAAGGGCATCGCGGCTGAGCATTCCTCGCCTCGTGGCGAGCGGCGCCGATTGAGCCCACAGCACCGCTCGGCCGGAAACGAAAAAGGCCGGGCGAGCCCGACCTTCCCAGTCATCTCGACGGACCGTGCCAGTACATCCGTGGTCACGATCCGGAGATGATATTCAAAGCATTTGAAAGGCTCAGGCCGCCTGAAGGCGGTCTGCCGACATCTTGCCGGACTTGTTGTCGCGGACGAGCTCGTAAGCCAGCTTCTGGCCATCCTTGAGATCGCGCATACCGGCGCGCTCGACGGCCGAAATGTGGACGAAAACGTCGGCTGCGCCGTCATCCGGCTGAATGAAGCCGAAGCCCTTGGTTGCGTTGAACCACTTTACCGTACCAGTGCTCATGACGATATCCTTTTCGAATCGCTCATAGAAGATTGCAGCCCGGATAATACCGAGCGGCGATGAAACCGATTTTGGAGGGAGGTCGTCAGGAACGACGCGAGCGCCGTTTCAAAGTTCATCTAGCAAGATCGATGGGCGGGATGTAATTGCAAATTGTGTCGGCGGCAAGGCGCCGGCAAGGAAAAGTGGAATTCGTGTTTGGCGGCATCGGAGGCTTCGTCGGCGTCGCGCCCTCCCCTCTGCCGGCAAGGCAGAGGGGATGACGCTTTGCTGCGAAGCTTCAGCAAGGCGGCTTATGCCGCCGCCTTCGCCCCCGAATAGGGATCAAACCGTCCGTAAAACGTCTCGCCCTTGGCGGCCATATCCTTCAGCAGCGACGTCGGCTCGAAATGTCTTCCGTAAGCCGACGCTAGCTTTTCTGCGAGCTCGACGAAAGTCTTGACGCCCATCCCATCGATATAGCTCAGCGCCCCGCCGGTATAGGGCGCGAAGCCGAAGCCGAGGATTGAGCCGACATCGGCCTCGCGCGGATCGGTGACGATGCCTTCTTCGACGGCGCGGGCGGCTTCGAGCGCGATGGTGACGAGGAAGCGTTGTTTGAGGACGGCGATATCGATCTCATCGGCCTTCTTCTGCGGGTAGAAGGTCTTCAGCTCCGGCCAGAGCGACTTCTTCGCCGGTTTCGGCGGGTAATCGTAGAAGCCCTTGGAATTCTTCCGGCCGGAGCGGCCTTCCTTCTCCACCATGCGGGAGATCAACTCCATGTGCCTGGGGTCGATTGCTTTTTCGCCGAGATCGGCGACAGTCGCCTTGAGGATTTTCAGCGAGAGGTCGATCGCCACTTCGTCATTCAAAGCCAGCGGCCCAACCGGCATTCCGGCCATCTTGGCGGCGTTTTCGATCATCGCCGGCGGCACGCCCTCGATCAGCATGTCGTAGCTTTCCGACATGTAGCGCAGCACGCAGCGATTGACGAAGAAGCCGCGGGTGTCGTTGACGACGATCGGCGTCTTCTTGATCGCCGCGACATAATCGAGAGCGACGGCGAGCGCCTTGTCGCCGGTTTCGCCTCCTAGGATTACCTCGGTCAGCATCATCTTTTCGACGGGCGAGAAGAAGTGGATGCCGATGAAATCGGCCGGGCGTTTGGAATTCTTCGCCAGCCCCGTAATCGGCAGGGTCGAGGTATTGGAGGCGAAGATTGCGCCCTCGGGCAGCACAGCTTCGACCGCCTCGATGACCGCTTTCTTCACCTCACGATCCTCGAACACCGCCTCGATGACGAGATCGGCATTGGCGAGATCGCCATAATCCGCCGAAGGCGTGATGCGGGAGAGAAGGGCCGCTGCCTCGTCCTGCGTCAGACGTCCCTTGCCGACAGAATCCTTGACCAGACCTTCGGAAACCGCCTTGCCCTTGGCGGCAGCCTCCATATCGCGGTCGATCAGCGTCACGGGAATGCCGGCGGCGGCGGTGACATAGGCAATCGAGGCGCCCATGAAGCCGGCGCCGACGACGCCGACATGCTTGAGCTCCGCCTTGGCAATGCCGGCCGGGCGGCGGGCGCCCTTGCCGAGCTCTTGCATGGAGATGAACAGCGAACGGATCATCGAGAAGGCTTCGCGGGTCTGCAGCACTTCGGTGAAATAACGCTGCTCGACCTTGAGAGCCGTGTCGAACGGCACCTGCAGGCCTTCATAGACGCATTTCAGGATGGCAAGCGCTGCCGGGTAATTGCCCGATGTCTCGCGGCGCAGGATCGCCGGCGCTGCCGGCCAGAGCTGGGCGGAAGCCGGCGTCCAGATGCCGCCGCCCGGCAGCTTGAAGCCCTTCTCGTCCCAAGGTGCGACCGGCTTCAGCCCATCCTTGATCATCTGCTTGGCGGCGGCGATCAACTGATCCGGCTCGACCACCTGATGGACGAGGTTCATAGCCTTGGCGCGCGAGCCGCTCAGCGACTGGCCCGTCGTCATCATCTGCAGCGCGTCCTGGGCATTGGCGAGCCGCGGCACACGCTGGGTGCCGCCGGCGCCGGGGAAAATGCCTACCTTGACTTCGGGCAGCGCGATCTTGACGCTCCTGGCATTGGAGGCGACGCGGCCGTGGCAGGCCAGCGACAGTTCGAAAGCGCCGCCCATGCAGGTGCCGTTGATCGCCGACACCCAGGGCTTGCCCGAGGTTTCGAGTTTGCGGAACAGGCCGCTCATCCGGCCGACCAGACCGAAGAGCGTCTGCACGGCCGTTTCCGGGCTCTTTGCCTTCTCGTCCTGGTAGGAGCCGAACATCGATTTGATCATCGAAAGATCGGCGCCGCCGGAGAAGGAGGATTTGCCTGATGTGAAGACGACACCCTTGACGGCGGCGTCAGCGGTCGTGGCATCGATGATGGCGTTGAGTTCTTCCATCACCTCGGCGGTGAAGACGTTCATCGATTTGCCGGGCATGTCCCAGGTGATGAGCGCGATGCCGTCGGCGTCGGTTTCGAGCTTGAAATTGGTGTAGCTGCTCATTGGGAATTCCTCTCCCTGAATTCTCTTGCGGTGAAGCCCCTTTCACAGGAAGAGGCTTTTTTCTGCCATCAGACACGTTCGATAACCGTCGCCGTGCCCATGCCGGCGCCGATGCAGAGCGTTACCAGCGCGGTGCTGAGGTCGCGGCGTTCAAGCTCGTCGAGGACGGTGCCGAGGATCATGGCGCCGGTGGCGCCGAGCGGGTGGCCCATGGCGATCGCACCGCCATTGACGTTGATCCGGTCGTGGTCGATGTCGAAGGCCTGCATATAGCGCAGTACGACCGCGGCGAAGGCTTCATTCAGCTCGAAGAGGTCGATGTCGGAGAGGCTCATGCCGGTCCGTTTCAGCAGTTTCTCGGTGACGTCGACCGGCCCGGTCAGCATCAAAGCCGGATCGGAGCCGATATTGGCGAAAGCCTTGATGCGGGCGCGCGGCTTCATCCCCATGCTTTCACCGCCGGTTTTCGAGCCGAGCAGAACGACACCGGCACCATCGACGATGCCGGAGGAATTGCCGGCGTGGTGGACATAGTTGATGCGTTCGATCTCGGGATGGGCCTGGATGCCGACGGCCTCGAAGCCACCCATCTCGCCGGGCATCTGGAAGGACGGGTTGAGCGAAGCGAGCGCCTGCATATCGGTGCCGGGGCGCATATGCTCATCCTTATCGAGGATCGTCAGGCCATTCTGATCCTTGACCGGGACGACCGATTTGTCGAACCAGCCGTTTTCCCAGGCGTGGGCGGCGCGCTTCTGGCTCTCGACGGCGTAAGCGTCGACATCGGTTCTGCTGAAGCCGTATTTGGTGGCGATGAGATCGGCCGAGACGCCCTGCGGCATGAAATAGGCCGGGAAATTCACCGAAGGATCCATGAACCAGGCGCCGCCCGACATGCCGAGGCCGACACGCGACATGCTCTCAACACCGCCTGCGATGACGATGTCGTCGGCGCCCTGGGCGATCTTGCCGGCAGCAAAATTGACCGCGTCGAGGCCGGAGGCGCAGAAGCGGGAAATCTGCATGCCCGGCGCCCTGGTGGAATAACCCGCTTCGAAAGCGGCGGCCTTGGGGATAACGGCGCCGGCATCCATCACCGGGTCGACACAGCCCATGATGATGTCGTCGACGGTGTCGGTGTCGAGCCCGTTGCGGTCGCGGATCGCTGCAAGCGTCTTGGCGGCGAGCCGGACGGAGGGCACC
This sequence comes from Rhizobium aethiopicum, assembly GCF_900094625.1. GTDB lineage: Bacteria > Pseudomonadota > Alphaproteobacteria > Rhizobiales > Rhizobiaceae > Rhizobium > Rhizobium aethiopicum. The sequence goes on from NZ_FMAJ01000003.1 coordinate 30,468, forward strand.
TCATGCAGGGCGCCGTCCTTCTTGCCGCGGCCACGCGGCGTGCGGACGTGATCGTAAATGAAAACCTCGGTCATAGTCTCATCTCCCTGGCGGCGCAGCGGCGCCGATGAATTTCAACTCCCCTTCTCCCCGGGGGAGAAAGTGGCCGACGATCGGATGATGGGCGGCTCGCAGAACACTCGGCCTTGCTTGCACTCGGCCTTTCGCTGCTTCGTCGCTTACCCCTCATCTCCTCCGGACATCTTCTCCCCGCTGGGGAGAAGGGGGATTCGTCTCAGAATGCTTCCGCGGCCAGTTCCATCATCGTGTCGGCGCCCGCTTCGATGCGGGCCTTACGAAGGGCGGTTTCCGGCATGATCCGCTCCATGAAGAATCTCGCGGTGATCAGCTTGTTCTTCAGGTAATCCTCGCGGTCTCCACCGCTGGATGCAAGGCCGTCCTCAGCGGCTTTCGCCATCTTCGCCCACATATAGCCGAGAACGACAAGGCCGAAGAGATGCATGTAGTCGGTCGAGCCGGCGCCGGCATTGTCGGGCTTGGCCATGGCGTTCTGCATGAACCACATGGTCGCGCCCTGGACATCGTTCAAGCCCTTCTTCAGATGCTTGGTGAAGAAGGAAAGCTTTTCGTCGCTGCGGTTCTCCTCGCAGAAATCGCCGATTTCCTTGAAGAGCGCCATGGCGGCGCGGCCGCCGTTCAGAGCGAGCTTGCGGCCGACGAGATCGAGCGCCTGAATGCCGTTGGCGCCTTCGTAGATCATGGCGATGCGGGCATCGCGGACATACTGGCTCATGCCGTGCTCTTCGATATAGCCGTGGCCGCCGAACACCTGCTGGGCCATGACGGTGTGATCGAAGCCCTTGTCGGTCATCACGCCCTTGAGGATCGGGGTGACGAGGCCGAGGACATCGTCGGCAGTCTGGCGCTCCTTCTCGTCGGTGGCGCGGTGGGCGATATCCGACTTCAGCGCGGTCCACAGCAGGAAGGCGCGGCCGGCCTCGTTGAAGGCTCGGATGGTCATCAGCGTCCGGCGGATATCGGGATGGACTATGATCGGATCGGCCTTCTTGTCGGGCGCCTTCGGACCGGAGAGCGAACGGCCCTGGATGCGGTCGCGGGCATAGCTCGCAGCGTTCTGATAGGCGATCTCGGAAATGGCGATGCCCTGCAGGCCGACCATCAGGCGGGCCTCGTTCATCATCACGAACATGGCATTGAGGCCGCGGTTTTCGGCGCCGATCAGGAAACCCGTCGCCTCGTCATAGTTCATGACGCAGGTGGCGTTGCCGTGAATGCCCATCTTGTGTTCGATCGCGCCGCAGGTGACGGCGTTGCGGTCGCCGAGGGCGCCGTCCTTGCCGACCAGGAATTTCGGGACGATGAAGAGCGAAATGCCCTTGGTGCCTTCGGGCGCACCCTCGATGCGGGCCAGCACAAGATGGACGATGTTATCAGTCAGGTCGTGCTCGCCGGCGGAGATGAAGATCTTCTGGCCAGATATTTTATAGCTGCCGTCCGCCTGCGGCACCGCCCTGGTGCGCAGCATGCCGAGATCGGTGCCGCAATGCGGCTCGGTCAGGTTCATCGTGCCGGACCAGGAGCCGTCGACCATCTTCGGCAGATAGTTGCTCTTCTGCTCATCGGTGCCGTGGACGAGGATCGCGGCGATCGCGCCCTGCGTCAGGCCGGGATACATCATCAGCGACATGTTGGCGGCCGAGGTATATTCGCCGACGGCGGTATGCAGCGTATAAGGAAGGCCCTGGCCGCCGAATTCCTCGGGCACAGCAAGGCCGATCCAGCCGCCGTCGCGATAGGCCTTATAAGCCTCCGTGAAGCCCTTCGGCGTCGTGACGCTGGCGTCGTCGTGACGCCTGCAGCCTTCCTGATCGCCGGAATAATTGACGGGAAAGAGAACTTCTTCGGCAACCTTGGCCGCTTCCCCGAGGATCGCCTCGATCATATCGGGCGTCGCGTCGGCAAAACCGGGAAGGTTGTTGTAGCGTTCGAGGCCCAGCACGTCGTTCAGGACGAAGAGTGTATCGTTCACCGGGGCCTTGTAGACTGGCATCTCTCAAATTCCTCCCATTCGGATGACCGGATCGCCGGCCTAGGCAACCGTCTTACAAAATATTGACGTTTGCGTAAACGTCAAATTTTGCATCTCGATCAGCTTCTCATGAAAAAATTCCAGAGCGCGAATCCGCAAGCCGTGATTGCGGAGGCAGCAGACGTCATCTCATCTTCCTTGTCCATTGGGGAATGGCGTATAAGTGCAAGCATCTTTCACTATGCATCGGGTGGGCCGGCATGATCAGTTTCGAGGCGATAAGGCAGCGCGCGGAGGAACGAAAAGGCGGAGCGGCAGCCCTCCAGGCCCTGCTGCAGAACCACCGGCCGGATCCCCACCGGCTGCGCACCATGCCCGACGACCGCATCCTGGCCGACATGAGCCGTCGCATCTTCTACAGCGGCTTCGTGCAGAAGGTGATCGATTCGAAATGGCCCGGCTTCGAGGCGGCCTTTTCCGGCTTCGACCCGGCGGCGCTGAATATCGCCCCCGACGATTACTGGCACGAACTGACGTCGGACGAGCGGATCATCCGCAACGGCGCGAAAATCATGTCGGTTCGCGCCAATGCCGCTTTCGTCAGAGAGTTGGCGAACGAATACGGCAGCGCCGGCGCCTTCTTCGCCGACTGGCCGCGAGAGGACCAGATCGGCCTTCTCGACCTGTTGAGCAAACGCGGCAGCCGGCTCGGCGGCATGACCGGCCAATATTTGCTGCGCGGCATCGGCCGTGACAGCTTCGTCGCCACGCTCGATGTGCTCGCCTGCCTGAGATCGGCCGGCGTACCGCTCTCCTCCTCCGGCACGACGAAGAAGGATCAGCAGTTGATCCAAAAGGTCTTCAACGACTGGGCCGAGGAGACTGGCCTTTCCTTCATCCACCTCTCCCGCATCAGCGCCTATTCGATCGACGCGGCGCGCTAAAAATTCCGGCCGGGCGATGACTAGCCGATCCGGCGAATCTCACGGCAATTGCCGCCGAAACCGGCCTTTTGAATGCAACCGTTAAAAAATTCTCATCGATATTAACGGCTTGTTTACCACGTTTCGTGAAAGGTGCGGATTGAGCCGTAGTGATCCGCATTCCTTTTCCCAGTCTCGCGTTTCCCAAGGATGCCGCTACATCGTTCAGCGTGAGGAAAGTCTAATTGGCTATCTTCTTATGGATGATGCGCTCCGGTTCGGGTGAAAGCGCGGACCACAGACGGAAAAGCCACGGATCGAGCTCTGACGAGAGGTCGAGCAGTCGAAGCGAGCAAGAAGATGAACGGATCGCGATCAAATCCTTCCCGACAGTCCGACAGGACCTCGCTCGATGCGCTGAACCGCACGATCGAAGGGCTAGAGGCGCGGATCGAAGGGCTGATGGGCAGCGGGCGCGATCAGCGGCCGCGCCCGACAACGGCCGAACGTGACCCGTACGCGGCCTCCAATGCGCCGCGCCCTACCCGAGCGCCGCTCGAGCCGCGGCCGGATCCGCTGGCGGAAATCCGCCAGCGCCAGCGCGCATTGGAAGCGGGCCGCGAACGCCCCTATGGGCGCGAGCAGGCCACCCAGCTGCGCGACCCCGCACCGCGCGCCGCCGCGCCACTCGCCCCCCCTGCCTCGCGCGCCGGCGACGACACGATGACCGAGATCGCCCAGGCGCTCGTCAACCTGCGCCAGGACCTGAAGCGCGACATTTCCGAGGGCGTGACCCGCGAGATGAACGCGCTGCGCGCCGAACTGCGCGAGATCAGGGCGACTGCCGGAGACAACCGTTTCGCCGACGACATCCGCGCCGACATGAACCGCCTTGCCCAGAGCATCAGCCAGCTGACCGGCCGCTCGAGCGGGCCGGAGGCCGCCGGCCTGCGCGAAGATTTCGAGGAGCTGCGATCGCTGATGGACGGGCTGGCGCGCGAGGAATCGCTGCGCCACATGGAAAACCGCTGGGACGGCGTCGAGAACCGGCTTGCCGCACTCGATACCGAGGGGCTGCAGCAAGAGCTCGTTTCGCTGGCCTACCGGCTCGACGACATCAAGCGCCATATCGGCGGCATGGGCGAAAGCCCCGCCGTTCGGGCCCTGGAAGACAAACTGATCGCCATCGCCACGGCGATGGAGCAGTTCGGCAACATGATCCAGCCGCATGACCGGGTCATGTCCGAGCAGTTTGCCGCCATGGACATGCGGCTCGACGAGATCAGCCGGGCGATCGCGGCAAGCGGACGCGCCGCCGCCGGCAACGATCCGACGCTGATGCAGCGGCTGGAAAGCCGGCTTTCGTCGCTCGCCGACCAGATTGACGTGATGAGCCATGATGCGGCCAGCCGGACGACGCCGGACGACGAGCTGGCGATGCGGCTTGAGGCGCTGACGGAACGTGTCGAAGAGCTGACCAAGGCGGAATCCACCTCGCGGCTCGACGAGCGGCTGGAACAGCTTTCCTACCTGTTGGAGCGCACGCAGAAGGCGGCCGCCCAACCGGACCTCACCGGACCGCTTTCCGACATCTCCCGCAAGATCGACGCGCTCGAGAACGGCGCCGTCAACGACGTACTGGCCCAACGGCTCGATTATCTTGCCCGGCGCATCGACGAGATGGCCTATCAGCAGCCGTCACCGGCCGCAGCGATCGACGACGGCGCCTTTCAGCGTCTCGAGGGACGGCTGAGCGATATCGCCGCCCGGCTTGAGGAGAGCACCGCAGCGGCGCCCACCGATCCGCGCGCGCTGAAGAACCTCGAAGACCAGATCGCCAATCTTTCGGCGCTGATGAGCCAGCCGCGCGAAAACGCTGAAATCCCGGCGGATCTCGACCGGCGCATGGGCGCGATCGAAGATTATATGGCGACAAGCGACGAATATATCATCGAGGCAGCGCGGCAGGCGGCGGAAGCCGTCGTCGAGGCCTATTCACGCAATGGCGGGCTGCAGGGCGTCGTGCCCGCCGCCGACATGTCGGCGCTGACGGCGATGGCCGAGGATCTGCGCCATCTCGAGGATATCAGCCGCGACAGCGAAGAGCGCACGCACAAGACCTTCAAGGCGCTGCACGAGACGCTGGTCCATATCGCCGACCGTCTCGACGGCATGGAAGAGCGCGGACGGCCAGTCGCCCAGATGCCGGTGGCCGACGTCGATTTCGATGTCGACCCTTACGCGCTGATCGTGGCCGAAGCCGCCCGGACGCCGGATGAGGCCCCGGCGGCGAAAGCCTCTCCGGTCATCCGCACGGCAGAGGTGGCGGCGGAACCTGCCGCCGCTGCCATGAGCGCAACGAGCGCAATCGCCATCGAAGCCGCAACACGGACGCCGGAGGCAGCGACACCGGCGCCGGCAAAAACCAGCCTGCTCGCCAGTCTCGGCAAGCGGCTGCGGCCCGGCAAGAAAGCCGAGGCGCGGACGAACGAACGACCGGTGATCGACCCCTCGCCGTCGATCGATCCCGCCGACGTCGTAACGACGGACGCGGCCAACGAACTGCTCGAGCCGGGCTCCGGCGCACCTGACGTCAAGAAGATCCTGGAACGGGTGCGCGCCAGCCAGAGCGCTCAACGCGGCAAACCTGCCGTCGAGACCAATCGCGCCGACTACATCGCGGCTGCGCGCCGGGCGGCACAGGCAGCCGCAATGGAAGTGGACGCCAATTCGAAGCAGGCGGCAGCCAGGGCCGAGAAGAAGGCCGCGAATGCCGACAAGGCCAACAAGACTGATAAGGCGGGCAAGATCAGCGCCTTTTCGCGCTATCGCCGGCCGATCCTTCTCGCCGTCGGCGCCGTGCTGCTCGCCATCATGGCCTTTCCGCTCGCCCGGACGCTGACGAGCGGCGAGCCGGCGCCGCAGCCGGCGGAAGTGTCTGCGCTGACGGGAGCGGCCGAAAATCCGTCGCCGGCCTTGCCGGAAGCGACGCCCGCGCAGCCGGACGGCACTGCGGAAACGAACGCTCCCGCAGCGGCGGCGACGCCTCGGGCCGCCGAACCGGCGCAACCGGACGCAACTCCGCCGGTTGCCGGCGAACCTCTGACCGATGCGGCGCCCCTCGACGGCGAAGGGGCTGCAACCCTTGCCCCCACCGGCTCGTCCAACGCAATGCAGGAAACATCGAGCTTCACCAGCCCGACCGTAACGCCCTCCGCGCCGCCGCAAGGCGCCATCACCATTCCAGACACCGTGCAACCGAAATCGCTTGCCGATGCGGCGCAGGGCGGCGACGCGCTGGCACTGTTCGAGATCGGCGCGCGCTATTCGGACGGCCGCAACGGCATGACCGTCGATCAGAAACAGGCCGCAGGCTGGTACCAGCTTTCAGCCGGGAAGGGTTTTGCCCCGGCGCAATATCGGCTCGGCAGCATGTACGAGAAGGGCAACGGCGTCGAACGCGACATCAACAAGGCGAAGGGCTTTTACGAACAGGCGGCGAACCAGGGCAATGCCAGCGCCATGCACAATCTCGCCGTCCTCTACGCCTCTGGCGCACTCGGCCAGCAGGATTATGCGACGGCGGCCTCGTGGTTCACCAAGGCCGCCAACCTCGGCATCACCGACAGCCAGTTCAACCTGGCAATCCTCTGCGCCCGCGGCAACGGCGTTCCGGCCGATCTCGAAGAATCTTACAAGTGGTTCGCGATCGCTGCCAAGGCCGGCGACAAGGATGCCGCGCAGAAGCGCGACGAAGTGGCCAACGCCATGAAGCCCGACCAGCTCGACCGAGCGCGCGCCAAGGCCGACCTCTGGAAGCCGCAGCCCCTCGACCACCGGGCCAACGGCATCGACATCCCCGACGAATGGGCGGGCACGGGCGTGAAGACGGCAACCGTCGACATGAAGAAGGCGATCCGCAACATCCAGGCGATCCTCAACAATAACGGCTTCGACGCCGGCGTGCCGGACGGCGAAATGGGCGCAAAGACCGTGACCGCGATCAAGAGCTTTCAGAAGTCGATCGGCCAGGAACCGGACGGTAAGGTGACGGACGCGACCGTGAAGGCATTGCTCCAGCACAACAAGCAGAGTGCCAAGGCGATCTGAGGCGTCGATTCAACGCGGAGATTGGCGAAACCTGCCCCTCATCCGGCTGCCGCCACCTTCTGCCCGTAAAGGGGCGAAGGGAATATTCCGCACCGGTTCCTCAATCTCGACGTTGCGTTTGGCACGTCCCCTCGCCCCGCTTTTACGGGGAGAGGGTTTGGGTGAGGGGCAACCATCGCCGCCTTCGCGGCGCACTGCCGCAAGCTTTTCTGAATTTTTCCCACCCTCGTCACAAAACCCGAAAAAAGCCCGATTATGCCGGACATATCGATCCGCGCATCGCCGAATCTCCTGCCATCGATCTCCATCAATCGGGGCCGATCGAAAGCCTCTGGCAACGATTTCACAGTATGATGTGCATTCGAACGGGGACGTGACAGAAACCGCCCGGCAGGAGCGGTCATCATTCGGGGTCGGTTGTGACAATCTATCTGCCAATCGCAGAATTGTCGGTGAACATCTTCATCATTCTCGGCATGGGGGCAGCCGTCGGATTCCTGTCCGGAATGTTCGGCGTCGGCGGCGGCTTTCTCATTACCCCGCTGTTGATCTTCTACAATATCCCGCCTGTCGTCGCCGTCGCTACCGGCGCCAACCAGGTCGTGGCCTCGTCGATTTCGGGTGCGATCACCCATTTCCGGCGCGGCACGCTGGACGTGAAGCTCGGCACGGTGCTTCTGGTCGGCGGTCTTACAGGTGCCACGGTCGGCATCTGGATCTTTTCGCTTCTGCGCCGGGTGGGTCAGCTCGATCTCATCATCTCGCTGATGTACGTCATCTTTCTCGGCACGGTCGGCGGGCTGATGCTGCTCGAAAGCATCAATGCCATGCGACGGGCCGCACGCAACGAGCCGCCCATACCGCGCAAGCCGGGCCACCAGCACTGGGTGCACAAGCTGCCGCTCAAGGTGCGGTTCAAGAAATCAAAGATATTTCTCAGCGTCATTCCGATTATTGCGCTCGGCTTTGCGATCGGCATCATGACATCGATCATGGGTGTCGGCGGCGGCTTCATCATGGTGCCGGCGATGATCTACCTGTTGCGCATCCCGACCAATGTCGTGGTCGGCACTTCGCTCTATCAGATCATCTTCGTGACCGCCTATACGACGATCGTGCAGGCGGCGACCAACTTTTCCGTCGATATCGTGCTTGCCTTCATCTTGATGGTGGCGGGCGTCATCGGCGCGCAATATGGCGTGCGCGTCGGCCAGAAGCTGCGTGGCGAACAGCTGCGCGCGCTGCTCGGCCTGCTGGTGCTCGCCGTCGGCCTGCGTCTGGCCATCGCGCTGGTGGTGACGCCTGCCGACGTCTATTCAGTTGTGATGGGGACCGGCAACTGATGCGCCTGCTTGGGTCGATCCTGATGTTTCTTTGCCTGCTGCCGGCCGTCGCCGGCGCGCAATGGCTGCCGGGGCAGCCAACGGAGGCGGTGCGCGAAGGTCTTGAGATCGGCACGTCGACCAGCGAAATTGCTATCACCTCGGACTTCCACGGCGCGGATCTGACGATCTTCGGGGCGCTCTCGAACACCGATCAACTGCTGCTCGCCATCGGCCAGTACGACGTGGTCGTGGTGCTGGAGGGACCGCGCGAGGATGCGACGGTGCGCAAGAAGGAACGCGTCTTCGGCATCTGGGTGAACAGGCGCTCGATGACCTTCGAGGCGGTGCCGCACTCGTATTCGATGTCGAGCTCGCGGATGATCGACGACCTGACGACGCCGCTCGAACTGACCGATCAGGGGATCGGCATCGACCACATTCCGCTGACGCCGGTCGGCTTCGTCGGCGACGGCAGCAATCTCGGCGAGTTCCGTCAGGCTTTCCTGCGGCTGCAGCAAGGAGGCGCCCTTTACGACCGTAACCCGAGCGGTGTGCGGTTCGTTTCATCGAACCTGTTCAAGGCGAGCCTGCGCCTGCCGGCAAATATCCCGAACGGCGTGCACACGGTGCGGGCCTATCTGTTCAAGAGCGGCAGTCTCGTCACCGAAAAATCGCTGCCGCTGCGCGTCATCAAGACCGGCATCGAGCAGACGATCACCGATGCGGCCCATGATCAGCCGATTCTCTACGGCTTTGCGGCCGTGGCTCTCGCCGTCATCACCGGCTGGAGCGCCAGCCTGATCTTCCGCAAGGACTGATCCGGCACTCGACGGCAAAATCGTCGCGCTCGTCTCCTATCTCTTCAGGAAGGCGAGCCGCTCGTCGACGCGGGCCGGGGCAATTTCAAGAATATCGGCACTGACGACGCCTTCGGCTACGAAGGGATCCTGCTGAATCCGGGTTTCGAGTTCGGCGCGTGAGGTATTGTGCGCGACAACCGCTCCGCCTGCGCTCGGCTGAAGAGCGCCGGCCAGAAGAAAAATTCCATCATCGAAGCCGCGCTTGAGCCAGGCATTATGCGCCTCCATCAGAACGGGCGCTTTGGCCTTGCTGTCGGAGAATTTCAGTGTAACGAAAAACATTCAAGGGCTCCTTTAGGAAGGCTGTCGGGTAAAGGTTTCGGGAAAGAATGGTGTTCCGGGCCGCTGCGCCGCCACCCAGCTGCGCATGTTTTCTACCTCGTTTTGAACAAAGACCTGGTCGCGATAGGCGGCCGCGAGGGTGGCGACACCCTGGCTTCGCATCAGAATGTGCATGGCAAGCGCATCGGCATCCGCCTGCCGGCCGAAGGCAATGAATTGACGCGAGAGCCAATGGCGAAACAGATCAAAAAGCTCGGTGGCCCGGGCTTTGGCGATGTGATCGAGCTTGGCGAGTTCGTTGCAAAGCGTGCCGACCGGGCAACCATAGGCCATGATCTTCGTCTGGTTGACGACGAGAAGCTGGATGAAACTGAGAATGCGCTCCTCAGGCGCCTCGGATCCTGCTTCCCACACCTCGAGCATCGACCTGGTCTTGCAGAGACGATGGCTGATGACCGCATCGAGAATCTCGTCTTTGGTCTTGAAGTGGTAATAGAAATTTCCTCGCGAGAGTCCGACTACCCCTGCAATGTCGGCAAAGGACGTCGCTTCGAAACCCCGCTCGTAGAAAAGCCTGTCGGCCGCTTCCACAATCTGCAGTCGGGTGGCCGCAGCAACCATTTTCTTCCTCGTTCCTGGTCTCGGAGAAACTAACTCGACTTGTAGGTCAAATGACCTAGACAGGTTTAGGACAAGTGACCTAGCGCCGTCAAGGGCAAAGCTCGCAGCTCCGGCCGCCCGACTCTAACCGCTTGCATATCGCTATCGGTTGAACTATGTTAAACTGGTTGCGTATTGAAAGCGGTTTTACCCGAGGAGAATGAAAATGCGAAAGCTCGTTGTCTGGAATCTGATGACGCTGGATGGCTATTTCGAAGGAACAAAGCCGTGGGAGATCGACTTCCACAATCTCGCCTGGGGGCCGGAGCTCAAGCGCTATGCCGAGCAGTTCGGCGAAGAAGGCGATCTGCTGGTCTTCGGCCGCAAGACCTATGAGGGCATGGCCGCCTATTGGCCGACCGCCGAGGACGAAGACAAGATCAAGGCCTATATGAATGGCATTGCCAAGATCGCCGTCTCCAGAACGATGACCGAGCCCGGCTGGAACAATGCGCGGATCGTCAGCGATCCGATCCCCCAATTGACTCGGCTGAAGCAGGAGGCCGGCAAGACGATCTTCATCTTCGGGAGCGCCGCACTTGCCGACAGCCTGCTGAAGGCCGGCCTCATCGACGAGATCAGGGTTTGCGTGGTGCCGGTCATTCTCGGCGGCGGCAATCCGCTCTTCAAGCCGGCCGATGGCCAGTTGCCGCTGAAGCTCATCGGATCGTCGATGACGCAAAGCGGTGCGGTGATCCTGCGGTACGAGCCGGCCAAAGCGTAGTGGGCTGCAGATCATGGCTGTCCAGTTCCGGAGAGAAGACCCCTCAGAAAGCTCATATTCGACTAAAAACCGGTTTTTAATATTTACGAGTTAGTAATCTCTCGGAAACGAGAGGTTCTGTTATGCGTACTCGTATCGTTCTGACCGCCGTGTGTCTCGCGCTGCTTGCCGGCTGCGCGACGGCGCCGAAGCAGACGAGGAACATCTGCGCCGTCTTCGACCAGCGTGAAGGGCTCTTCTCCAGCTGGCAGAGGGCGGCCGAGCGGACGGAGAAGAAATACGGCGTTCCCGTGCCAATCCTGATGGCGACGATGTACACCGAATCCGGTTTCCAGCCCTATGCACGGCCGCCGCGCACCAAACTCTTCGGCTTCATTCCCTGGACGCGACCGTCGACCGCCTACGGCTATTCGCAAGCGCTCGACGGGACATGGGATCACTATCAGTCGCAGACGGGGAACTGGGCGGCGCGGCGGACGAATTTCACCGACGCGATCGATTTCATCGGCTGGTATCATTACCAGAACAGCGCCGAGACCGGCATTCCGCTCAACGATGCCTATAATCTCTATCTCGCTTATTATTCCGGGCCGACCGGATATAAGCGCGGCGACTGGCGCTCAAACGGGCAATTGCAGCAGACGGCGCAGAAGTTTGCGCGGATGGCGGCGACGTATCAGCAGCAGTTGCGGGGATGTGACTGAGGTCAATTGCGTGGCGTGTGGCACCCCATTCGGCCAAGCGCTACCCCCGCAAATTCCCATATCGGACCGAATAGACCCGATCACGCCCCAACAGATGCGCCACCAGCGACGGCTTGTCGAAAAGACCGTGCATCACCTTGTGGCCGAGATCGAGACCGCCGCTCATGACGCCGAAAGCCGGCATCAGGAGGCGGGCGCCGTCAGTGGCGAAACAGGGGCGGCGGATGGATCTTTCGCGCCGGCGCACGGTCGCCGAAGGATGGAGATGGCCGGCGATTTCGCCGCTCTGCAAGCCATTCCTGGGCTCATGGCGGAAGGCAAGGCCGGCATAATGCACTTCGTCGACCGAGGCGCCCGGCAGATCGACGACGCCATCGGGGTCGTGATTGCCATTGACCCAGATCCATTCGCGGCCGCGCGCCATCGCCACGATCAATGCGCGGAAATTGTCCGGCAGATGCGCGGAACCGACGCGGTCGTGGAAATTGTCGCCGAGCGAGACGACGAGCTTCGGGTCATAGCGAGAAATGACGGCGGCAAGCACGGTCAGCGTCGCCAGCGTATCATAGGGCGGCAGCATCATGCCGCGGCGCGCGAAAGCTGCGCCTTTTTCGAGATGCAGATCGGAGACGACGAGCAGGCCGGCATCCGGCAGATAGAGGGCGCCAAGCGGATCGCAAACGGCAGTAACGCCGTTCACCGATGTCTCGATGCCGGGGATGGCAGCCAGTCCGGAAATGTCGCGCGCCAGCGCCAGGCGGTTCATCACAGTCGTGTTTTTCCTCGTCGTCATCATGCCAGAGCTTCGGCGATCAGATCGTCTGCGGCTTCGGCCAATAGCGCGTCATGGGCCTCGCCCGGCACCGCCTCGCGTCCGATCTCCAGCATCACCGGCACGGCGAGCGGGGAAATATGGTCGAGCGGGCGATGGGTGATGTGGCCCCTGATTCGCATCAGCATATCGCCAAGACGGCTTATATCCAAAAGTCCCGTCGCCGCATCCTGGCGCGTCGCCTGCAGCAGGATGTGGTCCGGCTCGTGGCTGCGCAGCACGTCATAGATCAGGTCGGCGGAGACGGTGATTTGGCGGCCGCTCTTTTCCTTGCCCGGATGGCGGCGCTCGATCAAGCCTGCAATCACGGCGCAATTGCGGAAGGTGCGCTTCAACAGGAAGGATTCGGCAAGCCAAGCTTCGAGGTCGTCACCGAGCATATCAGCGTCGAACAGGTCGGAGAGGCTGAGGCGACCATTGGCGATCATCAGCCCCATGTCTTCCAGGCCCCAGACGGCGAGCGAATAATCGGTGGCGACGAAACCGAGTGGCTTGGCGCCCGCCCGTTCCAGGCGGCGGGTCAGCAGCATCCCGAGCGTCTGGTGGGCGAGACGGCCCTCGAAGGGATAGGCGACCATATAACCGCGGCTGCCGCGGGGGAAGGTTTCGATCAGGAACTCGTCGCGCTTCGGCAGCATCGACTTGTCGGTCTGCAGCGACAGCCAGTCACGCACCTGATCGGGCAGATGACGCCAGCGGTCGGGATCGGCGATCATCGCCCGCACCTGCTCGGCGAGATAGGTCGACAACGGGAACTTGCCGCCATTATAAGACGGGATCTTCGGATCGAGCGAAAAGGCCTGCGACGCCAAGCATTCGTTTTCACGAATGCCCTCGAAGCGCAGCACCTTACCGGAGAAGATGAAGGTGTCGCCCGGCGACAATTGCTCGAGGAAATATTCCTCGACTTTCCCGAGCGTGGCGCCGCCGCGGCCGATCCGGCCGCCCTCGCCGCGCTTGACCATGCGGATGTTCAACATCGGACTTTCGACTATCGTGCCGAGGTTGAGGCGGTATTGCTGGGCGACGGCCGGATTGGAGACGCGCCAGCGGCCCTCCTTGGTCTTACGGATGCGGGCGTAACGCTCGTAGGTCCGCAGCGCATAGCCGCCGGTTGCAACGAAATCGACGACACGCTCGAATGTCTCCCAGCTGAGATCGGCATAGGGCGAAGCACTGGTGATTTCATCGTAGAGTTCCAGCATGTCGAACGGTTCGGCGCAGGCCATGCCGAGCACGTGCTGGGCGAGCACGTCGAGCGCGCCGCGGCCGACGGGCGGCGTGTCCTGGGCGCCGATATAATTGGCGTCGAGGGCGGCCTGACACTCCATCACCTCGAAACGGTTGGCCGGCACGAGGATCGCCTTGGAGGGCTCGTCCATGCGGTGATTGGCTCGGCCAATGCGCTGGGCAAGCCGCGAGGCGCCCTTTGGCGCGCCGACATGGATGACAAGATCGACATCGCCCCAGTCAATGCCGAGATCGAGCGTTGAGGTGGCGACGACGGCACGAAGCCGGTTTTCGGCCATGGCAGCCTCGACCTTGCGGCGCTGGGCGACATCGAGCGAGCCGTGGTGGAGCGCGATCGGCAGATTGTCGTCATTGATCGTCCAGAGTTCCTGGAACAGCATCTCCGCCTGGCTGCGGGTATTGACGAAAAGCAGCGTCGTCTTGTGCTCGAGAAGCTGCCGGTAGACGTCGGGAATGGCATATTTGGCGGAATGGCCGGCCCAGGGAATGCGTTCCTCGGTCGCGAGGATCGAAATGTCTGGTTTGGCGCCGCCTTCGACGACCACAAGACCCGCATGATGCTCCCTCCCCTCCTCCTGGGCGACCAGCCACTTCTGCAGGTCCAGCGGCTCGGCGACGGTCGCCGACAGGCCGATTGTCTTGAGATCGGGGGCAAGGCGGCGCAGACGGGCAAGGCCGAGCGACAGCATATGGCCGCGCTTGGAGGTGACGAGCGAATGCAGCTCGTCGAGGACGACATATTTGAGATCCTTGAAGAAACGCTCGGCCTCGCGGTTCGCCAGAAGCAGGGCGACCTGCTCCGGCGTCGTCAGCAGAATATCCGGCGGGCTAAGCTTCTGGCGCTGGCGCTTGGCATTGGGGGTATCGCCGGTGCGGTTTTCTATCGTGACGGGCAGGCCCATTTCCAGAACGGGCTTCATCAGGTTGCGCTCAATATCGATCGCCAGCGCCTTCAGCGGCGAGACATAGAGCGTGTGGATGCCGGTGAAGGCGGAGCCGGGCGGAATGCGGCCGCGGCGGGTGAGATCGGTCAGTGAGGGCAGGAAACCGGCAAGCGTCTTGCCGGCACCGGTCGGCGCGATCAGCAGCGTGCTTTGGCCGGCCTCGGCGCGGGCGAGCAGCTCCAGCTGATGGGCGCGCGGGCGCCAGCCCTTTTCCGCAAACCAGCGGGTAAAGGCGGCAGGAAGCAAGGCGTCTGAATCGATCTGGTCCACGCCCTGAAGGTAGTGAAAAGCCGGCGAAAAAGAAGAGCAGGGCCGCCGCTTACATCGCGATATAGCGGTCTTTGCGGTGATTGATGGCAAGCGTCAGGTTGAGCACGACGGCGCCAAGCACCGAACAGGCGATGATGAAGGGGCTGGCGACGAAGAAGGAGAGCGCCAGCACGATGCCGTCGAAGCCGAGCTGGACAAGGCCGGCGCGCCAGCCGAAGCGATCCTGGATATAGAGGGCGAGGATGCCGATGCCGCCGAGGCTGGCGCGGTGGCGGAAGAGCGCCAGCATGCCGGCGGCGATGACGAGGCCGCCAAAGAGCGCACCCGCAACGGGATGGACATGCGTCACGCCGATGAAGCCAGGCACGAATTCCGACAGGACCGAAGTCAGCCCGATCGCGGCGAAGGTCTTGATGGTGAAGGCGGGACCCAGGCGGCGGAAGGCGAGATAATAAAAGGGCAGGTTTACCGCAAAGAAGCAGAGGCCGAAACTTATGCCCGTCGCGTAATGCGCCAGGAAGGCAAGGCCGGCGGTGCCGCCGGCAAGCAGCCCGGCGCCGGACAGAAGCGTCACTCCGAGCACGGCGAGCATGCTACCGGCGACGATGCCCTGGGCATCATCAAACAGCGAGTGGCGATCGGCGCTGGAATTCAGAAGGCCCGCGAAGGCGTTGGATGCCATGATGTTCCCCTATCGGCTTTGCCGTCTTCTATCCGGCGCAGGGATAAAGGCAAGCCGCGAGTCATCCTCTTGACACGGGCCATAATCATGGATATTTCTTATCCACGATTTGGAGATCACCTGCATGAAGATGAGCGATGGCGTCGAACAGGCCATTCACAGCGTTGCCATGCTGTCCGGCCTCTCCGAAGGCGGCGTGCTTTCGGCGGCTGCGCTGGCGGAATTCCACGGCGTGTCGACAAGCTATCTGCTCAAACATCTGCAGGCGCTGTCGGGCGCCGGCATCCTCGATACCGTGCCGGGGCCGAAGGGCGGCTATCGGCTGGCGAAGGCGCCGGCGGAGATTTCGCTGCTCGACATCCTGCTTGCCGTGGAGGGATCGGCGCCGGCCTTCCGTTGCGCCGAAATTCGCCAGCGCGGACCGAACCCGGTCTCCGACCGCTTCTTCGCCAAACCCTGCAACATCAGCGCGGCGATGCTCAGGGCCGAACGGGTCTACCGGGCCGAACTCGCCAAAACGAGCATTGCCGATCTCGGCATCGAACTCGCCGCCCTCGACGACGGATCGATCGCAGCCCGAGGCTGCGCTTTCCTTGAAATCCATGAACGCAAGACGGCTCGTTGAGCCCAACACAGGAGAAAGACATGCAACCCCGTTTCAACTTCGCCAAAGCCGCTCCGGATGCCTACAAGGCGGTCGCCGCACTCGAACAATATGTCCAATCTTCCGGGCTGGAGCGTCGCTTCATCCACCTGATCAAGCTGCGCGCCTCGCAGATCAACGGCTGCGCCTATTGCGTCGACATGCATGTGAAGGAGGCGCGCCACGACGGGCTCGGCGAGCAATGGATCAACCTGATGTGCGTCTGGCGGGAATCCCCGGTCTATGACCTCCGCGAAAGAGCCCTGCTCGGCTGGGTCGATGCCGTCACGAACATCGCCAAGACAGGCGCGCCCGATGCCGATTACGAGGCGCTGAAGGCGCATTTCTCCGAGGAGGAGATGACAAAAATTACCGTGGCGATCGGCGCGATCAATATCTGGAACCGGCTTGCCGTCGGCTTCCGCTCGCAGCATCCCATCGATCAGGCAACGAAGGCCGCTTGAGGGCAAAGCAAAGTGGCGACGGGGAACTGAGAGGTCGCGGCATATTCTCTTCTCGCTCGGGGTTCGGACGACGGTGGAGATCTGCCGCTCGACCGGGGTGCCGTCAGGCGGAAGGGCCCGCACGGCACAGTGTGGATCAGGAAGCATGACGCATCATCCGCTGCGCAGATGTAGAGTTTGGCAGAAACAGGTCCTCACGCTCCGTCATCCTCGGGCTTGACCCGAGGATCGACGTCCGCTGCAGATGGAGGCCCGCGCAGATCCTCGGGTCAAGCCCGAGGATGACGGAGAGTGGGGTGGCTTCTGGAGCAAGATAGCGACGAATACGGGCGTAGCTGCGACTTACGTGGGCTTCTCAACCTTCATCATCTGCCCCTTTGGGCCTGTGCCGGGGGAACTATAGGGCTCGCTCCAGCCACAGACGTCGGCGCGATTGACGGCGAGGGGAACATCCCGGCGACCGACCCGAAACATTCGGGTCGGTGGAATATTGCGTCACCTGCGATCCGCTGTGCGGACGGCAACGGCATCAAGGCCTTCCGAGAGGTCGATGCTGTTGAATATGTCGCGGACGACCTTGGTAATTTCCTCTGCGGAAGCGCCCTTGGCGTATTCTTCCTGCATGCGGCGTCTTACGAGTTTTTCCAAATCTGACATAGTTCACCTCATCAAATCCGGCGCGAGGGGAGTGTCGCGCCAGCGTCGCTCAGAGGCAAGTTACGATCTGTTTAGAATGGGTTACCGATTTGTAAGGTTTGAGCCTGGTCGTGGCGTGCCAAGGATGGCCAAGCCACCCTCACAGCGCGATATACCGATCGGACCGGTGGTTGATGGCGACGAAGAGGTTGAGGACGATGGCACCGAGCACCGAATAGAAGACGACGGGCGGCGTGGTGACGAAGAAGGCGGCGGCGAGAACGCACATGTCGATGGCGAGCTGGACGAGGCCGGCGCGCACGCCGAAACGCTCCTGCAGGTAGATGCCGAGAATGCCGACGCCGCCGAGGCTGGCGCGGTGACGATAGAGCGCCAACAGGCCGAAGCCGAGCAGCAGGCCGCCGAGAAGGGCCGCCCAGGCCGGATGGATGCTCGAAATCGAGAAGAAGCGCGATTGCACATCGGCGAGCACCGCGGTCAAGCCGATGGCGACGAAGGTCTTGAGCGTGAAGACCATGCCGAGGCGCTTCCAGGAGAGCCAAAAGAACGGCAGGTTGAGCATGAAAAAGGCAAGGCCGAAATTGACGCCGAAGGCATAATGCAGAAGGAAGGCCACACCGGCGGTGCTGCCTGTCAGAAGACCGGCACTGGCAAGCACATAGAGGCCGAGAGCGGAAATCAGGCTTCCGGAAAAGATACCTTGCACATCCTCGATCGGCGTGTGGCGCGTCGCGCTGGTATTCCAGACGCCAAGGGCATTGATGAGCTGTGTCATATCGCCAGTCTCCACGGCAGACGAGTTCGCGAGCGCCTCCGACGAAATTCCTGAGGCGGTCAGGTTTTTTGATATGAAATGAGCCGGAGGGCGCGGCCTATATCGCCGCGCTCTTGACGGATATCAGAGCAATATCAGCCTTCTGGCCTTGCGATCAAGTGAAATAGGTAAGCAATATTGACCTATTTGAAAATCGCAAGAAATGTTCGCTCACGCAGCCTTGCGCGTAAGGAACAGAATGCCGGAAACCGGTTTTCCGCCATCTTTGCGAATGACCGTCTTGACGATCTTGAGGATTTCAAAGCCGTGGCGGGAAAGCAGCTTGCTCACATAGGCTTCCGAATGGGCATAACGCAGCGACGGGGCGAGATGGAAAGCCTCTCCAACGCCCGCATCCTCAACGGAAAAGGCGAAATCCGCACCGGCGGCGGCGAGTTCACCGACGATCGAAAACACGCTCTCGAGATTGCCGAGATACATCAGCACGTCGGCTGCCGTGACGAGGTCGGCACGCCGGCGCCCGGCATCATCAAACAGGCCGGAGCGATCCGGCGAGAGCGAGAGGTCAGCCTGGGCGAGGCGATCATAGACCTGTTTTTCGCCGGCTTTGGCCAGCATGTTCTGCGAGAGATCGAAGCCTTCGAGACGGCCGGCGCGGGTGCGGATCTCGGGGCCGAGCAGCCCCGTGCCGCAGCCGAGATCGACGGCACATTCGTAAGCCCTGCCGGTGAAGGCGACGAGTTCTGCAAGCTTCTGCGGGACGGAATAATCGAGCTTGTCGACGAGGGCGGTGTCGAATCGGTCGGCATAATCGTCGAAGAGACGCTCGACATAGCGACTCGGCGGCCGGTTGGGCATGGCGGCGTCGCCGAGAAGAGCGAGTTTGAGGCTGGCGCCGAAAATATCGTCGGGATCAAGGATGAGTGCTCGGCGATAGGCCTCGATCGCGGCTTCAGCCCTACCCGCCTTTTCGCAATAGCTGGCGAGGCGGTACCAGCCGGCCGCCCAGGCGGGCGCGAGCTCGAGCGCCTGTTCCATCAACTCGGCAGCCGCGTCCGGCTCACCGCCCTCTTCGAGCATCCGGGCATAATCGGCGCGGCGATCGGCGATGACGTCGCCTGAGGAAAGCTGGTGGGGCTGCATGAATAGACCTGTTGGCTCTAACGCATGTCGTTGACGCAAAACCGCCGCGCGCTTTTGCGCGACAATGCGTTTGCCCGCATCTGGCGGCGGCCACAAAAAAACTCAAGTCCTATTTCACAGGCGAAGCGGCCAATCCCGGAAAGGGCTTGCGGGCGGCGCACCGCGACCTTATTCCAAGGGCAAACAGGAGATGGCGCATGTCCGATCAGGTGAACAGGTTCCTCGGCGATTCGCTCGGCCGCACATTGATTAAACTCATCGTGGTGTCGCTGATTGTCGGTTTTGTGATGACCGTGTTCGGCTTGACGCCATGGAACATCATCTATGGGTTCCGCGACTTCATCCTCGAGCTCTGGTACCGGGGCTTCGCAGCGCTCGGACGCGTCGGCGACTATCTTCTCCTCGGGGCGACGATCGTCATCCCGCTCTTCGTCATCCTTCGCCTTTTCAGCTATCGCCGGTAACATGACATCCATCGATTTTTCCAGACGCAGCTTGCTGCGCTTCTCCGGACTTGCGCTCGCCGCCGGCATCGCCGGCTGCACCACGACGCCGCGTCTTGCCGGCACGCCTTCGAACGGCGAGGACGAGACGACGAGCGTGCTGCCGCTCGTCAACCAGCTGAGGGCGAAGAACGGCCTACCGCCGCTTGAGGCCGATCCGGCGGCGCAGACGGCCGCTCTCTTCCAGGCCAAACGCATGGCGAGCGCCGGCAAAATGGCGCATCTGATCGGCATCACCGACAGCTTCGGCGCACGCGTCAAGGCGAGTGGGGTCAGACTGCCGGCGGCCGAAAATATCGCGTCCGGCCAGCAGAGCGTCGATGCCGTGGTGACCGCCTGGATCAATTCGCCGCATCACCTGGAAAACATGCTCGGACGTTATGGCGGGCTCGGCGTCGCCGTTGCCCATAATACGTCTTCCAGAAACCTGCCCTATTGGGCCATGGTGCTTTCCAGCCGAGGCGATTCTGCCTCAATATGAGGCCGGTATGGATACGCGCAGCAAGCACAACGCACTCGCTTTCGATGTGACGCACCGGCTGGTGCTGTCGCTTGCCATTCCGATGACGCTCGGCTTCCTGACGACGCCCATGCTTGGGCTGACGAACACCGCCGTCGTCGGCCATATGGGCGATGCGGAAGCGCTGGCGGGGCTGGCGATCGGCGCCATGCTCTTTGATCTCATTCTCGGCAGTTTCAATTTCCTGCGCGCCTCGACGACGGGGCTGACGGCGCAGGCCTATGGGCGGCGGGACCAGCACGAGCAGCAGGCGGTTTTCTCTAGGGCGATGATCTCCGCGCTTGCCTGCGGGCTGGCCCTCCTCTGTCTGTCGCCGCTGCTGAAGGTGGCGGGGCTGAAGCTGATGGGGGCGGAAGGGGCGATCGCCGAGGCCACCGGCACCTATTTCTCGATCCGCATCCTTGCTGCACCGGCCGCACTCGCCAACTACGCCATTCTCGGCTTCGTGCTTGGGCGCGGACAGGGCACTGCCGGGCTGCTGCTGCAGGGGCTGATCAACGGCATCAACATCCTGCTCTCCATCTATCTCGGCCTGTCGCTCGGCTGGGGCGTGGCGGGTGTCGCCTGGGGAACAATGGCCGGCGAGACGGTCGCCGCGCTTGCCGGGCTTCTCATCGTGCTTACCAGCTTCTCCACGGCGGAACGACCAGCCTGGTCCGAGGTCTTTTCCCGGCACCGCCTGGCGGAGCTCTTCGCGCTCAACCGCGACATCCTGATCCGCACCTTCGTGCTCATCGGCGCCTACGCCATCATGACGCGCATCGGCACTAGCTTCGGGGCGGTGACCCTTGCCGCCAATGCCGTGCTGATGAATTTCTTCCTGCTATCAGGCTATTATCTCGACGGGCTTGCCAATGCCGCCGAGCAGATCACCGGCCGGGCGGTCGGCGCCCGCTACCGACCGGCCTTCGATCGCGGGCTAAAATTGACTACCTTTTGGTCCTTCGGCCTGGCGGCAATCATTTCGGCCTTCTTCTTCCTCGCCGGACCGTGGCTGATCTCGGTGCTGACCACTTCGCCGGAGGTGCGGCAGGCGGCCGAAACCTATCTGCCCTGGGCGGCGGTGACAGGCCTGACGGGGGCGCTCGCCTTCCTAATGGACGGCGTCTTCATCGGCGCGACCTGGTCGGCCGACATGCGCAACCGGATGCTGATGTCCTTTGCCGGCTATCTCTTAACGCTCGCCGTTTTCGTGCCGCTCTTCGGCAATCACGGCCTGTGGCTCGGCATGAACGCCTTCCTGCTCTTCCGCGGCTTCTTCCTCGCCATGCTGGTCAGGCCGCGGGCCGATCAGATTTTCCGCACCGCCCAGTAATCCAGCCTGCTGTCGCGCAGCTCGCGGATCGAACCGGCTTTCTCGCGGTCCATCAGCCCCGAAAGACCGCGCACGATGTCGCCGGGCAGGCCGGGGCCTTCATAGACCATGCAGGAATAGAGCTGCACGAGATCGGCGCCCGCCCGGATCTTCTCCAGCGCGGTCTCGGCCGAGGAGACGCCGCCAACGCCGATGATCGGCAAAGCTGGACCGACACGCTTGCGCATCCTGGCGAGCACCGCCGTCGATTTTTCGAAAAGCGGCACGCCGGAGAGGCCGCCCGCCTCCTTGGCCTGGCGCTGATCCCTGAGGCCCTCGCGCGACAGTGTCGTATTGGAGACGATCAATCCATCCAGCGCATGCGCGAGCGCTTCGGCGGCAATGTCGTCCATGCCTTCCTCGGTCAGGTCGGGGGCGATCTTCAGAAAGACGGGGATTTTCCGGCCGGATGTTTCGGCCATCTCGTCGCGTGCCGCAAGCACGGCCGACAGCAGTGCCGCGAGGCTTTCGCGCGCCTGCAGGTCGCGCAGGCCGGGCGTATTCGGCGAGGAGATGTTGGCGGTGAAATAGCGGGCGACGGAGTAAAAGCGGCGGATGCCGGCGACATAATCGGCAATACGGTCGTCGCTATCCTTGTTGGCGCCGATATTGACGCCGACGATGCCTCTGTCCTTCAGCGCGGCGAGGCGGCCGAAGGCAGCGTCAT
Organism: Rhizobium aethiopicum; assembly: GCF_900094625.1. GTDB lineage: Bacteria > Pseudomonadota > Alphaproteobacteria > Rhizobiales > Rhizobiaceae > Rhizobium > Rhizobium aethiopicum. The sequence goes on from NZ_FMAJ01000003.1 coordinate 52,811, forward strand.
GGCCCTCATTGTTGAAACCGAGGCGGTTGATCACGCCTTCATCCTCGATCAGGCGGAAGATGCGCGGGCGCGGATTGCCGGATTGCGGCTTCGGTGTCACGGTGCCGATCTCGGTAAAGCCGAAGCCGAGCTTCAGCAGCGCCTCCGGCACCTCGGCATTCTTGTCGTAGCCCGCCGCCATGCCGAGCGGGTTTTCGAAGGTGAGGCCGGCGACGGTCTGGCGAAGCCGCGGATCCGGAGTGATGCGGCAGGCAGGAACGAGGCCCGATTTCAGCGCGGCGATCGACATGCCATGCGCCGTTTCCGGATCGAACAGGAAGAGACCTTTGCGGGCGATGCGCTTGAAGGGATCGATCATGCTGCGAGCTCCGGAAAGACATGGGCACCGTTCTCATCGAGCGGCAGCGGCTCCTCTGAGAGGACGGCGGCCAGCGGCAGATCGGCGTAAAGATGCGGGAAGAGGTCGCCGCCGCGCGAGGGCTCGAAGACGAGCTTGTCACCGAAGCCGCTGCCGTCGACGGCAATCAGCAGCAGTCCGGTTTGCCCGGCAAAATGCAGGGCAGCGGTCTGCTTCACCTGGTCGGCCGTCGAAAAATGAATGAAGCCGTCCTTGAGATCGATGCCGGCGCCATGAAAAACACCGCTTTGTCTGGCTTGCTGCCAGAGCGTTTCCGTCACGATCTTGTAAAGGGTCGGTGTCACGGTCATCATGGCCTCGTAATTGCTGGTCCTCAGGTCATGAGCGCTTTGCCGGAAAGAGGCGGCGATGTCCACGCCCCGGCGCTCAAAAACAGGGCCAGCACCGGCAAAACCCGGAGGATGAGACGATGAAGATTTTGGTTCTCACGTTTGTTATCGGTCTCCTGCCGCTGGCGGCCGCGGCGGCCGAGACCGATGCGACCCGGTTCCAGCTGGAGAAGAGCGGCGACCATTTCGTCCGGCTCGACCGCCAGACCGGCGCCATGTCGATTTGCCAGGATAAGGACGGCGCCCTCGTCTGCCGGATGGCGGCCGACGAGCGTGCCGCCTATGAGGACGAGCTCGACCGGCTTTCAGAGCGGGTGACCAAGCTGGAACAGGCAGGCCTCATCCAGCGAGCGCTGCCGAGCGACGCCGAGATCGACCGCTCGATCAGCATCATGGAGCGGATGATGAAGAGTTTCATGGGGATGGTGAAGGAGTTCCAGGCCGACGAAAAGGCCGATCCCCTTCCGCAGAAGACATGATCTGATATAATCAGATCAGAAAGCCTGCATGCAACGCTGAGGGGACGGCGCGCATGCCGGCAGGATCGGACTCTTGGGAGGGAGTTTTCGATGCAGGAACAGACCATCATCATCGCGGACGATCATCCACTGTTTCGCGATGCGCTGCGCCAGGCGGTGATCGGCATGGAAGGCCGGCAGACGATCGTTGAGGCCGGTGATTTCGCCGCCGCCCGCACGGCTGCAGGCGCAAATCCGGATGCTGATCTGATCCTGCTCGATCTCGCCATGCCCGGCGTCAGCGGCTTTTCCGGCCTGATGGCGCTGCGCGCCGAATTCGCCAGCCTGCCGATCGTCATCGTCTCGGCGACCGACGACGCGACGACGATCCGCCGGGCACTGGAACTCGGCGCTTCCGGCTTCATTTCCAAATCCTCCGGCATCGAAGACATCCGCCGCAGCATCCAGACGGTGCTCGCCGGCGATATCGCCACGCCCGAAAGTTATCGCGACGGCCAGGAGCAGGATCCCGACGTCGCCGATCTGATCCGCCGCCTGCACACGCTGACGCCGCAGCAGAGCCGGGTGCTGACCATGCTGGCCGAAGGCCTGCTGAACAAGCAGATCGCCTATGAACTCGGCGTCTCCGAGGCGACGATCAAGGCGCATGTCTCCGCGATCCTCCTGAAACTCGATGTCGACAGCCGCACGCAAGCCGTCATCCAGCTCGGCAAGATCAACATGGCGATGGTGGCCTGAGGGCGGCCGAAACCGCCGATAGCAGGATTTTATTCCTCCTTTACCTTTACGGGCGCCGCCCGGTCGGTTACTATTCCGTCCGTAGATTTAAAGCGTTAGAGCGTCCTTTGTGCGTGCGAACGGACGCACGGCGCTCTAAAGTGCGGCCTGAGAGTGGCTATGCTGTCACACGAGCAGATCTGGGAGGCGATCGACAGGCTTGCCGCAAGGCATGAGCTGACGCCCTCCGGTCTTGCGCGCCGCGCCGGGCTCGACCCTACCTCGTTCAACAAGTCGAAACGGCTTTCCCCCGATGGGCGGCTGCGCTGGCCGTCGACGGAATCGATCGCCAAGGTGCTCGACGCCACGGGGGCGAGCATGGAGCAGTTTCTCGCCTTCCTCCGGCCGGATGCAAGCTCCTCCGGACAGTCGGCCCGACCGCACGACGCGTTTCCGCCGCAAGCCGGCTCCATTCCGTTGCTCGGCTTCGCCCAGGCCGGCGCCGGCGGCTTCTTCGATGATGGTGGCTTTCCGGTCGGCCAAGGCTGGGACGTGGTGGATTTTCCGGCCACCCCGTCGCAGAAGTCAGGCGTCTACGCGCTTGAGGTGCAGGGCGAGAGCATGATGCCGCTCTATCGCGACGGCGATGTGCTGATTGTCGAGCCCGGGGCGCAGGTGCGCCGCAACGACCGCGTCGTCGTGCGCACATGCGCGGGCGAAGTGATGGCCAAGGTGCTGCTGCGCCAGAGCCCGCGGTCGATCGAGCTGATGTCGCTCAATCCCGAACACCCCAACCGCACGCTCGACCTTTCCGATGTCGATTGGATCGCCCGCATCATCTGGGCCAGCCAATAGGAAGATATTCCATGCGCCCTGCCGCCGTCTTTACAGGTATCTCGGGGATGGCGGTGGTGGTCGGGCTGCTGATGGCAGGCGAAGCGAGGCTTCGCGGCGACACCGCCGGGAAAGAGGCTGCACCCGTAGAGGAGACGGCAGCCGCAGCGCCGGATGCTGCCCCCCAAACCGCCGAAGCGGCGGCGACGATATCTGACGAACGCGCCGAAATGATCGCCCGCTCGGTGGAACCGGCGGCCCCGGCCCCTCCGGCGGCGCCTGATGGTACGGCGCCCAAACCCGCCACCAGCACGCAACAAGCAGCGCCAGCCGCCAGCGAAACGGCAAGTCCCGCCGAGAAAGAGGCGATGGAGCTGCCGAGGCCGTTGGTCGAAAGTGCCGGCAGTCTTTCCTTCGGCGAGCGCAGGCTGCATCTTGCCGGCATCGTCCCCACACCGGCCGACAGGATATGCGGGCCGGCAGGCCGGCAATGGCCTTGCGGCATGATGGCGAAGACGGCGCTGCGCCAGCTCTTGCGCAACCGCAATGTCAGCTGCGACCTCGACACGGTCGAATGGAAGGGAACGGCGATCGCCGCCTGCCGGCTCGGCACGCAGGATCTCGGCGCCTGGCTCGCCGAAAACGGCTGGGCGGAAGCAGAGGCGGGTTCGCCGCTTGCATCAGTCTCGGAAAAGGCCAGACAAGCAGCAAAAGGCATATATGGCGCCGATCCGCGCCGCAAATAGCCGGCTCGCCATGACAGGGGATCGCCCGCCCTGCAAGACGGCCGATCCCTTGTAATGGCCGTCGCCAATTCCTAATCTCGGCTGATCGAAAAAGGAATCACCGATGAACAAGCCGCTTTCCGCCCATGACGCCCTGATCTACGTGATGGTGATGGCATCCGCCGTCGACAGCACGATGAACGACCGGGAAATGACGAGGATGGGCCAACTGATCGGCTTCCTGCCGGTTTTCAAGGATTTCGATGACGATAAATTGATTCCGATAGCCCGTGACTGCGCCTCGCTGCTGGCCGGGCCCGAGGGCCTCGACGTCGTTCTCGAGACCGTGCGCGATACCCTGCCGGCAAAACTCTACGACACGGCCTATGCACTTGCCGTCGAAGTGGCCTCCGCCGACCTCTCGGTCAAGGCGGAGGAACTGCGGCTGCTCAGCCTGCTGCGTGACCGGCTCGGGCTCGACAAGCTCACCTGCGCGGCGATCGAACGCAGCGCGATTGCCCGCTTCCGCAAGGGCTGAGGGCTCAGTAGAGCCCGTAGGGAAAATAGCGCAGATAGATTTCCTGCAGGCGGCCGCTGCGCGACAGCGCGGCGAGCGCATGGTCGATGGCCGAGGTCAACACGCTGTCCTTCTGTCGCAGCATGATCGTCATGCCCTCGCCGAGGAAATGTTCCGAGAGGTAGGGGCCGTCGAAGAGTGCGCAGCATCTATCCGAGGCCGGCGACGAGACCCAGAAGGAAAGCTGCAGCGCATCGGCGAAGGCGGCATCGACCTTGCGGTCCTTCAGCGCCGCAAGCAGGGAGTCCTTCGTGTCGAAGGGCTGGGCTTTCAGCGCTGGGAAAAAGGCAGCCAGCATCGCCTCATGCACCGTCCCCTTCACGACACCGACGGGGTGGCCGGCAAGGGCCGCCGCCGTCTTGCCGTCGACCGGCACCGCGAGGTTGCGCACGAAACGCGCCGGCAGCATCAGATAAGGCCGGGAGAAGACGAACTGCCGGCGCAGATCCGGGGTCACCGCAAGGCCGGCGATGACGGCATCACCCTGCGAGGCGGCGAGCGCATCCTTGAGATCGGCGAAAGGGATCGCCTGGATCTGGCACTTGTCCGAAATCTCCAGCTCGCCGCAGATTTCACGGGCGAGATCGACGTTGAAACCGGAAAGCTTGCCGTTCTGATCGGTGAAATTGAAGGGCGGGAAATCGACCGAGGTCAGAAAGCGCAGGCGGACCAGCGAGGATAGATCGGGTCGGGCCAGGCGCTCGCGCGCGTCGAAGAGCAGCGGCAGCGAGGGGGCAGCCTGCTGGGCGGATGCGGCAAAGCCGGAAAACAGCGATGCCAGAAACAGGCCGACTGTTAGAAAAGCCCTGAGAGTCGGGGATGCCTGCTGGGGGACAATCATCGTGATCCAGTCTCGGGATTCGGCGCGAAGCGTTGCGGGGTCGACGAGATGTAACAGAGTCATGGCCGGCGTGGAATATCTCTGGGAGTGGAGGGAACGGATCAGGCTCTCTTGGCCGCTGGCGGGGGACCTCCTGCTCCCCTCAAAATTGGGTGCGCTACGCCTGCGCGCGTTAGCGCGGAATTAAAGAATATCGCCTCTATTTATCGCGACGACACGAGGCCCTCGCCAGCCGATTGCATGATGCATGCGTCACTCCATTTTCCGGCGCCGCGACAATCAGGCAGCGCTCTTTACAGATACAATTTTCCAAACACCGGACGCGCGGCGCGCCCGGCAAATCGGGTGACATTTTCCATGTTGAAGCATCTGAAAATCCGCACCAAGATCATTTCGGTCGTGGCGCTGCTCGGGCTGATCACGATGGCGGGGCTGGTCTATGTCATCGCCGAGTTCCGCCGGGCGGACGCCGCCTATAGCATCTTTATCGATCATGAGGCGCACGCCTCGATGCTGAGCGCGCGGGCCAGCGCCTCGGTCGTGGCCTCGGTGCTGCAGGTTACCCTGGTCGCAGAGATGCAGCCCGATACGGCGACGTACCAGACGGCGCTTGCTACACCAAGCAAGCTGCCGCAGGCCCGCGACCGGATGAAACAGGCCCTCGCACTCCTTCCGAGCCGCAAGGCGGCGATCGACGAAATTCAGGCAGGCATCGATGAAATCGAAGCTTTGGCCAATAAGATCATCGAGCAGAGCAAGGGCAAGGATCGCGCTGGCGCACTCGCGAATGTCGCGCTGATCAATGCCAAACTCGATGCGCTGACGCCGAAGATGATCGCCAACAATGATGCGATGATGGCGATGCTCAACGACGGCGGCGACGCGCTGTCTGATTCCGTCAACGGGCGGATCACCTTCTCTTTCATTCTGATCGGTTTCGCCGTTCTCACCGCGATCGGTTGCGGCGTCGCCGTGGCGCAGAAGGGCATTGCCGGCCCGATGACGAGGCTCAGCCTGCGCATGACGCGGCTTGCCGATGGCGACACCGACAGCGATATCAGCGGCCTCGATCGCCGCGATGAAGTCGGCCAGATGGCAAAGGCGGTTTCGACCTTCCGCGACAACGCGATCGAGCGTCGCCAGATCGAGGCCCGCGCCGAGGCAGACCGCAGCGTCAGCGACGGCGAGCGACGCGAACGCGAGGCGCAGAAAGCTCGTGAGGCAGCCGAGCTCGAACGCGCCGTCGCAGCACTCGGCGATGGCCTGCGCCGCCTTGCCGCCGGCGATCTCGCCTCGCATATCGGCGAACCCTTCGTCGCCCATCTCGATGCGCTTCGTCAGGATTTCAACCACTCGCTCGAGAAGCTCAACGAGACCATGCAGGCGGTGGGAGCCAACGCGCGGGCGATCGGCGCCGGCGCCAACGAGATCCGTTCTTCCGCAGACGAGCTCTCCCGGCGGACGGAACAGCAATCGGCCTCCGTCGAAGAGACCGCGGCGGCGCTGGAAGAGATCACCACGACAGTGCGCGACGCCGCCAAGCGCGCCGTGGAGGCAAGTCAGCTCGTCAGCCGCACGCGTCTCGGCGCCGAAAAATCCGGCGAGATCGTCCGCAGGGCCGTTTCGGCCATGCAGGAGATCGAAAAGTCCTCCGGCGAAATTTCCAATATCATCGGCGTCATCGATGACATCGCCTTCCAGACTAATCTGTTGGCCTTGAATGCCGGAGTCGAAGCCGCGCGCGCCGGCGAGGCGGGCAAAGGTTTTGCCGTCGTCGCGCAGGAAGTGCGCGAGCTCGCGCAGCGCTCGGCCAATGCCGCCAGGGAGATCAAATCGCTGATCACCAATTCCGGCTCGCATGTCCAGACCGGCGTCACGCTGGTCGGCGAGACCGGCAAGGCGCTTAATGTGATCGTCACCGAGGTGCAGGAGATCAACCAGCACGTCCACGCGATCGCCGAGGCCTCGCGCGAGCAGTCGATCGGGCTGCAGGAGATCAACACCGCGGTCAACACCATGGACCAGGGCACGCAACAGAATGCGGCGATGGTCGAGCAATCCACCGCCGCCAGCCACAACCTTGCCACGGAGGCGGCCGCGCTCAACACCCTGCTCGGGCAGTTCCGGCTGACGGGCACCGGCGGTTTTGCCGCCGCCGCACCGGTCACGTCTGCCCGGCCACCGATCGCAGCACCGCGCGCGGCCGCGCGTCCGGCGGTAAGAGCAGCCCCGATCCGCATCGCCAAGGAAGGGACGGCGCACCCCGCCACCTCACCGGCCCGCGCGCTCGGCCAGACCCTCGCCAACGCCTTCGGCGCCGGCAGTAGCAGGCCGAAAAGCCAGGATGGCGACTGGACGGAATTCTGAGCCGACCAAGGCAAGTACCATACGGCGTTCCACGCGGCACTTCCCCAAGGAGTGAAGGCGGAGACGCCGTTTCATCTGGTGCGCCTGTTGCGATCGGGAGTAAGATTGCGGCATTCGGCGCATCGGAAGGGATCGACATGAAACCGGCAGTCATCGGCCTCATCGGCATTCTCGCTCTCGCGGGGTGCAACACCGTCAGCTACAGCGGACCGGGCCTCGAACCTATTCCGGGCAGCATCACCTATAATGGCCAGCCGCGCAGCAAGCTCACCAAATCCCCGCCCGGCTCCAGCTTTCCGCATAATTTCATCGATCAGTACGGCCGGGAGGTGGAGGAAACCTACATCATCCAGCCCGACCGAAGCCTGATCATCGCGCATCGGCGGTACAAGCCGATACGGTTTTTCGGGGATTAGGGCTTAGTCAGCATCGAGTTTGCGGGAAATGGAGCGGGTGAAGGGAATCGAACCCTCGTATTCAGCTTGGGAAGCTGCTGCTCTACCATTGAGCTACACCCGCGATGCGCTGAGATTTCCAACAGATAGGGGCCGCTGTCAAGTCGCGACCCTCCGGCAGGCGTCAGATGCGGAAGTGCTTCGAGAGCTTGAGGCCCTGAGCCTGGTAGTTGGAGCCGAGGCCGGAGCCGTAGAGGCTGGCGGGTTTTTCCTGCATGTGCTCGTAGACCAAGCGGCCGACGATCTGGCCGTCTTCGAGGATGAAGGGCACTTCGTGGCTGCGCACTTCGAGCACGGCACGGCTGCCGCGGCCGCCGGCCGGCGCATGGCCGAAGCCCGGATCGAAGAAGCCGGCATAGTGGACGCGGAATTCGCCGACCAGCGGATCGAAGGGGGTCATCTCGGCGGCATAATCGGGCGGCACGTGCACGGCCTCGCGCGAGACGAGGATATAGAACTCGTCGGGATCGAGGATCAGCTCGTTGCGGCCACGGCTGTAGAGCGGCTCCCAGAAATCGAAGATATCGTGCTGGTCCTTCTCGTCGACATCGACGACGGCGGTGTGGTGCTTGCCGCGATAGCCGATCAGCCCGTTCTTGTCGCCGGTGAGATCGATCGACAGCGCGATGCCGCCGCCCGACACGTTCGGCTGCTTGCTGGCGACCAGCGTCTCGCTTTCATGCAGCTTCAGAAGTTCCGGCTCGCCGAGCACGGACTGGCCGACGCGGAAGCGGATCTGCGACAGGCGCGAGCCGCGGCGCACGACGATCGGGAAGGTGCGCGGGCTGATTTCGAGATAGAGCGGGCCCGAATAACCTGCCGGGATCTTGTCGAATTCCTGGGCGTAGTCGGTGATGACGCGGGTGAAGATATCGAGCCTTCCGGTCGAGCTCTTCGGATTGGCCGAGGCCGACATGTCGGCCGGCAGCGCCAAGCTCTCCATCAGCGGCACGATATAGACGCAGCCCGTTTCGAGCACCGCGCCCTGGGAAAGGTCGATCACGTGCAGGCTGAGCCGGTCCAGCTTGTCCGACACCAGATGCGAGGGGCCGGGCATGAAGGAGGCGCGCACGCGAAAGGCCTTGCTTCCCAAGCGCAGGTCGAGGCTTGCCGGCTGGATCTGATCGCGGTCCAGCTCCCGCTCGGAGTTCAGACGCCCCGTTTCGAACAGCGCCGCAATCGCGCGGTCCGCCAGAATTCCCGTTTCGCGAGCCATCATGCCCCATCCATCATTTTGCCGCCGACAAAACCAAACTCGGGGAATTGACGCAAGCAGCTAACAGCAGTATTGCAGAATTATCCCGTGGTGATTTGGCCGGTCGGCTTGCAGCCACGTTAAACAAGTGGCTAAAAAGACCGGGTTGAAACCGGTCTGCTTTTGCGGCCGGTTTTTTTGTTATGTGAAGGTGATGGCATGAGCAAGACCTGGCGCCCCGCAACCCAACTCGTCCATGGCGGCACGCTGCGTTCGCAATATGGCGAAACGTCCGAGGCAATCTATCTCACGCAAGGGTTCGTCTATGACACGTCGGAAGCGGCCGAAGCCCGCTTCAAGGGCGAAACGGACGGCTTCATCTATGCTCGCTACGGCAGCCCGACCAACGACATGTTCGAAAAGCGCATGTGCATGCTCGAAGGTGCGGAAGACGCCCGTGCCACCGCCTCCGGCATGGCGGCCGTCACCGCCGCCGTCCTATGCCAGGTCAAGGCGGGCGACCACATCGTCGCGGCGCGCGCCCTCTTCGGCTCCTGCCGCTGGGTGGTGGAAACTTTGGCGCCGAAATACGGGATCGAATGCACGCTGGTCGACGGCCGCGATCTCGCCAACTGGGAAAAGGCCATCCGGCCGAATACCAAGGTGTTCTTCCTGGAAAGCCCGACCAACCCGACGCTCGAGGTGATCGACATATCAGGCGTCGCCAGGCTCGCCAATCAGATCGGCGCCAAAGTTGTGGTCGACAACGTCTTCGCAACGCCGCTCTTCCAGAAGCCGCTCGAACTCGGCGCCCATATCGTCGTCTATTCCGCCACCAAACATATCGACGGCCAGGGGCGCTGCCTCGGCGGCGTCGTGCTGTCGGACAAGGCGTGGATCGACGAGAACCTGCATGACTATTTCCGCCATACCGGCCCGGCCATGTCGCCGTTCAATGCCTGGACGCTTCTGAAGGGCATCGAGACGCTGCCGCTGCGCGTGAAACAGCAGACTGAGAATGCCGCGAAGATCGCCGACTTCCTGGCCGAGCAGGGCAAGGTCGCCAAGGTGATCTATCCCGGCCGCAAGGATCACCCGCAGGCCGACATCATCGCCAGGCAGATGACCGGCGGCTCGACGCTTGTTGCCTTCGAACTGAAGGGCGGCAAGGATGCCGCCTTCGCGCTGCAGAACGCGCTCGAGATCATCAAGATCTCCAACAATCTCGGCGACAGCAAGAGCCTAATCACCCATCCGGCGACGACGACGCACAAGAACCTGACGGAGGAAGCGCGTGCCGAACTCGGCATTTCTCCGGGCACAGTGCGCCTTTCGGCCGGCATCGAGGACACGGAAGACCTGATCGACGATTTCGCGCGGGCGCTTGCCAAGGTCTCGGCCTGACCAACGACAATGGCGGCCGGGCTTCATGCGCATCCGGCCGCCCGTTCCGGGAACAAGTTCACCCGCGCTGGCGTTGCGAAGTAAAATTAACGCTGACAATTAGGCTTAATGGTCGAAAACCATACGATCATGAGCATTTGACAGCTGATCAACGTTCCGTTTCTTGACGGGCAGGGCCTTCTTATAAGATACGGGTAACATATCTTGACTATGGTGCAAGGCATGTATCGCGCCCTCACAAGAGATATCGAAGTCGTGGTCGAACCGTTCTATCTGGAGGAGCAATCCGATCCGGAAGACGATCGCTATGTCTGGGGTTACCGGATTGTCATCAGCAACAATTCCGGCGTCGCCGTCCGCCTGGTCAACCGCTACTGGAACATCACCGACCAGAACGGACAGGTGGACGAGGTGACCGGTCCGGGGGTCGTCGGCGAACAGCCGCGGCTCAGCCCGGGCGACAGCTACGAATATTCTTCCGGCTGCCCGCTCGACACGCCGTCAGGGCTGATGTTCGGCCATTACCAAATGGAAACGGATGAAGGCGAGCTGTTCGATGTCGACATCCCTGCCTTCTCGCTGGATTCGCCGGGTCTGCTGCGCGTGCTCAACTGAGGCGAGGCCCCCGAATGGATGTCCCCCTAGTCACGTCATGAAGACATGCATCAGAGATCAAAGGGATCCGACGCCGTTCGGGTGTCCGGCTTTGCTTCGAACGGATCTTTTGATTGGGGCGTGGCTGGCTGCTGAGCGACTGCAGCGTTTACCGCCTTCTGGCAGGTGAGCATCTCGTTCGTTGCCCTGACGGAATTTTTCAAGCTCAGGGCAACAATCTGCTTTCCATTAAAGGTGGCGCGAAAACCGAGTTTACGGGCGAATTCGGCAACCAGCCCGGTATCCTTGAAATCGATCCATAATCCCTTGAAGCCATCAAGATCGAGAGCGCTCGCATTCGCCGTCCACTGAGAACGATCTAACGACAGTTCGATGGGATATTGCTTTCCCACTTCCAAGGATTTCCAGTTCGGATTCGCGATGACAATGTAAAAAGGGCTTTCCTTTTTCGTATAATAGAAGCCCAGACGAAAAACGGTGCCGTCATCAAAGGAAGTGAGAACAAAACAGCCGTTGCCTAAAGTCGGGTCGACAGCCACGGTCCAGCCGCCAACCTCTTTCCATTTGACTGTCTCCTCATCAGCTGAGCCAATCCGTGGCATCGCAGCAATAAATGCGAGTACAAAATACAAAAGCCGCATTGACGTCCCGCCCCCAGAACCGATTGGGATAGTAGGTGCACAGTGACTACTAAAAGTCGAGTCACTGTGCCGCTTCAATGGGCATTTTTTCGCGCGGTGCGCGCGACTGATGTTATTCCGCCGGCTGAAGCTCGGTCGCCTGGAAGCGATAGGTGGTCGAGCAGAATTCGCAGGTCACGGCGATTTCGCCGTTTTCCTGGCTGGCCTCGATCTCCTCGGCGGTGAAGCCCTTCAGCACGTTGCCGATCTTTTCCCGCGAACAGCTGCAACGATCGAAAACGGCGCGCGGCTCGTAGACGCGCACGCCGCGCTCATGGAACAGGCGGAACAACAGCCGCTCCGTGCCGACCTGCGGATCGGTGAGTTCATCGGCATCGATGGTCTCGACCAGCGAGCGGGCTTCGACCCAGGCATCGTCCTCGCCATGCGGGCGGTCGCCGTTATCGCCGTCGCCGCCGTGGAGATCGGGCTGGCGCATGCGCTCCGGCGCCTCCGGCAGGAACTGGGCGACGAGCCCGCCTGCCCGCCAGCGATGGCGCGGCTTGCCGGCGTCGTCACGGTCGAAGAGTTCGGCCGCAGCCAGGCGCACGCGCGTCGGGATCTGCTCCGACTGGCGGAAATAGACGCCGGCGATCTCCTCGAGCGAGGTGCCGTCGAGCGCGACAATGCCCTGATAGGGTTGGGCGAACTTACCCTGATCGATGGTAAAGGCGAGCACGCCCTTGCCGAGCAGTTGTTCCGGCTCGGTTTCAACAGCCGCAATCGCCTTGTCGAGCAGCGCCTGATCGAAGCGGGCATAGGCGCGGACATTCTCCGGCGTCGAAAAATCGGCGACGAGAAGATCGACCGGGCCATCGCCCTTTGTCTGCACCGTGAACTTGCCTTCGAACTTCAGCGAGGTGCCGAGCAGCACCGTCAGCACGACGACCTCGGCGAGCAGACGGGCTACGGGTGCGGGATAGTGGTGGCGCTCGAGGATGGCATCGAGCATGGGGCCGAGCTGGACGGCGCGGCCGCGCACATCCAGCCCCTCCACCTGAAAGGGGACGACATGGTCATCGCCGGCGAAATCGAACTGGCCGAGGGCGGCTGCAGCTTCTGCCATGGCTTTACTCCTAGTTTCGGGAGCGGCGGCCAAAGTGTCCGGCGCTCGCGCAGTCGGGCCGCAAGCCTATGACTCGCAACATCCGATTATGGTTCAGATCGCGCCCAGGCACCAAGCAAGAATCGACTTCTGCGCATGAAGACGGTTTTCCGCTTCATCGAAGACCACGGATTGCGGGCCGTCGATCACCTCGTCCGTTACTTCCTCACCACGATGAGCAGGCAGGCAATGCATGAACAATGCATCGTTGCCGGCCTTGGCCATCAAGGCCGCATTGACCTGATAAGGCTGGAAGACGTTGTGACCCCGGGCCCGATGTTCCTGATTCATGGAGACCCAGGTATCGGTCACCACGCAATCGACGCCGGCGACCGCACGGTCGGCATCATGGCAGAGCATGATTTCGGCACCCTCATTGCGGGCCCAGTTCAGATAGTGATCCTTGGGCTCCGAGCCAAGGGGCACGGCCATGTTCATGCGGTAGCCGAAGCGCGCAGCCCCTTCGACCAGCGAATGCAGGACATTGTTGCCGTCGCCGGTCCAGGCAATGGTCTTGCCCTTGATCGGGCCGCGGTGCTCCTCGAAGGTCATGATATCGGCCATGATCTGACAGGGATGCGTATCGTCCGTCAGAGCATTGATGACAGGCACGGTCGCATGCTCGGCAAGCTCCAGCAGGCGCGAATGCTCGGTGGTGCGGATCATGATCGCATCGACATAACGCGACAGCACCTTGGCGGTGTCGCCGATCGTCTCGGCGCGGCCGAGCTGCATTTCGGTGCCCGACAGGAAGAGCGTTTCGCCGCCGAGCTGGCGCATACCGACGTCGAAGGAGACGCGGGTGCGGGTCGACGGCTTTTCGAAGATCATCGCCAGCATCTTGCCGGCGAGCGGCTTGTCGCCCGTGCCGGCCTTGAAGGCCTGCTTGCGGGCGAGCGCATCGTTCATGATGGTTCTGAGATCGGCTGATGTGACCGCCGAGAGATCGAGGAAATGTTTAGGAGCCATGTTCTTAACCTGTCGTGCGCACGAAGGCGCAATCCCTTCAAGCCGTCTTCTTGACCTTGGCGGCGCGGATGCTTTCGGCAGCGCTCTCGAGGCGGGCAAGGCCCTCGCGCGCTTCCTCGGCGGTGACGACGAGCGGAGGAAGAAGGCGGATGACGTTGTCGCCGGCCGGCACGCCGAGCAGATGTGCGGCGCGGATCGCCTGCAGCAGTTCGGCTGAGGGAATGGCCGCCTTGATGCCGAGCAGAAGCCCCTCGCCTCTGATATCCTCGATCACATCGGGATAACGATCCTTGAGCGAGGCCAGCCCCTGGCGGAACACCAGCGCGACATCGCGCACCTGCTCGAGGAAGCCATCGGCGAGAATGATGTCGAGCACGGCGCTGCCGACGGCCATGGCCAGCGGGTTGCCGCCATAGGTCGAACCATGCGTTCCGGCCTTCATGCCGGAAGCGGCCTCCGATGTAGCAAGGCAGGCGCCGAGCGGGAAACCGCCGCCGATGCCCTTGGCGACCGCCATGATGTCAGGTGTGACGCCGGACCATTCATGGGCAAAGAGCTTGCCGGTGCGGCCGACGCCCGTCTGCACCTCGTCGAGGATCAGCAGCAGGCCGTGTTCGTCGCAGAGCTGACGAAGCGCCTTCATGAACTCGGTCGTTGCCGGGCGCACACCGCCCTCGCCCTGCACCGGCTCGATCAGGATTGCGGCGGTCGCATCGGAAATGGCGGCGCGCACCGCTTCGATATCGCCGAAAGCCACCTGATCGAAACCCGGTGTCTTGGGGCCGAACCCTTCGAGATATTTCTCCTGGCCGCCGGCGGCGATCGTCGCGAGCGTGCGGCCATGGAAGGCGCCTTCGAAGGTGATGATATGGAACCGCTCGGGATGGCCTTTGGAAAACTGATAGCGGCGCGCCGTCTTGATCGCGCATTCGAGCGCCTCCGCGCCCGAATTGGTGAAGAACACCTTATCGGCAAAGGTGACGTCGGTCAGCCGTTTGGCCAGACGCTCCTGGCCGGGGATCTCATAGATATTGGAGAGATGCCAGACCTTGTCGGCCTGTTCCTTCAGCGCTGCGACCACATGCGGATTGCCATGGCCGACGGAGGTGACGGCGACGCCGGCGCCGAAATCGAGATAACGCTCGCCGCCTTCGGTGATCAGCCATACGCCCTCGCCTCGCTCGAACCGCAGCGGAGCTCGAGAATAGGTGTCATAAAGCGGCGCGGCTTCAGCCATGGCGCGGGTCTCCCAATCAGAATTTCATAGCCTCGGATTCCGGCTAACAAAACCAGGTCCGAAAAATCAAAAATGCCGCCTTTCGGCGGCGAGCGGTACTATTTCCTTTTCGCGCTGCAATGTCAACAAAACTGCGGCCTTAGCGCATGCAGCAAGCTTGTACAGCGGCATTTTCAGCCTTCAACAGGCATTATTGCAGAAATGACACGCAGGGGCAGCAAGTTGGGGAAAACTTGAAATTCGATTCATCCGGATTCCCGCGACTCTTGTCACGGAGTCAGCCTCACACTAGGTTAAAGTTCAATTACTAGACTGCATGCGGCGGAACTAGTCACCAAAATTGATCAAGCGTTTCTTGTTTCGGAGGCTTCCGGGACAACGGTGAGGGATTCTGCCATCACCAACGCAAAAGGTGGAGACAGGGCATGAACTGGACAGACGAGCGGGTCGAGAAACTCAAGAAGCTTTGGGCCGAAGGACTGAGCGCCAGCCAGATTGCTGCGCAGCTTGGCGGGGTCAGCCGAAACGCCGTGATCGGCAAGGTGCACCGGCTGAGCCTTCCGGGCCGGGCCAAGGCCGGCGGCACAGCCGCCGCGGCGCGCACGCCGAAGCGCCAGACCTCAGCGCCGCGCGCGCCGAACTACGCCTCCCGGATCACCACCCGCACCGTTACCCGCCAGCAGGGCGCAACCATGCTGAAGGAAGAGATCGAGATCGAAACGGTCGAGGAAATGGAATACGTGCCGAAGGGCAACGTGGTGGTACCGATTTCCCGCCGCCTCGGCCTGACGGAGCTGACCGAACGCACCTGCAAGTGGCCGGTCGGCGATCCGCTCAAGGACGATTTCCATTTCTGCGGCTGCGAATCCCCCGACAATTCGCCCTATTGCGGCTATCATCAGAAGCTTGCCTATCAGCCGGTCAACGAACGCCGCCGGGCGGCCGCGCGGGTCAGCTGAGAAGGCGGCATCACCGAGAATGAGAAACGGGCCGAGCGGCCCGTTTTTTTGTGATTAGAGTGGGGAAGCGACCTTTGTGTTTGGCAACAAAGCCAAAAACACATTCCGTCATCCCAGGGCTTGACCCTGGGATCCACAACCAAGCACTCCACGATTGTTTCCCTGCGGTTGGATGCTATCGCTCTCACAGTGCCAGCCGCATGGATCCCAGGGTCAAGCCCTGGGATGACGGAGGAGAGGTGGTGCCGAGACGCACAAGCCTCGCCGGCGCAATGAGGCTGGCTCGCAACGGCGAACGAAGCGGCGGCGATGGACGACGGTAAGGCGGGGCCTCACAGGCCGTACTGCCGCGTGTTTGGCGGGAACGCCCACCCACACACTCCTTCAGCCTCAGGCCTCCATCGAATAACCGGCGCCGCGGACGGTGCGGATGACGTCCTGCATGTTGGAGAAATTCAGCGCCTTGCGCAGGCGGCCGACATGGACGTCGACGGTGCGTTCGTCGACATAGATATCGTGGCCCCAGACGCCGTCGAGCAGCTGCGAGCGGGAAAAGACCCGGCCCGGCGACGACATCAGGAATTCCAGCAGGCGGAATTCGGTCGGGCCGAGGCGGACTTCGCGGCTCTTGCGGTGGACGCGGTGGGTTTCGCGGTCGAGCTCGATATCGCCGCATTTCAGCACCGACGACAGCACCTCGGGGCGCGCCCGGCGCAGCATCGCCTTGACGCGGGCGACGAGTTCGGGGGTCGAGAACGGCTTGACGACGTAATCGTCGGCGCCGGTCGACAGCCCGCGCACGCGCTCGCTCTCCTCGCCGCGCGCCGTCAGCATGATGATCGGCAGCCGCTCGGTTTCCGGCCGCATGCGCAGGCGCCGGCAGAGTTCGATGCCGGAGACGCCGGGCAGCATCCAGTCCAGGATGAGAAGGTCGGGCGTGCGCTCCTGCAGCCTGATTTCGGCCTCGTCGCCGCGCAGGATGGTATCGACTTCAAAGCCTTCCGCTTCGAGATTATAGCGAAGAAGCACGCTGAGCGCTTCCTCGTCTTCAACAACTGCGACTCTCGGGATCATGCGTGTCCGTCTCCTCGCGCACAAGCCCTTAAACCGGGGCGATTTAGGAAGGCATCCTGCGCAAATTCAGAAAATTGGCTGCGACCTCTTTGCGCGCCCCGAACGGGCGCGCACGCAAATGACTGGTCCGGGCGGCTGCTTATTCCGTCGCAGCGCCGACGGTGTTGGCGCTGTCGTCCTTCGGACGATCGCCTTCCGGCTGGGCGCCTGTTGCCATGTAGTAGATCGTCTCGGCGATGTTGGTGGCATGGTCGCCGATGCGCTCGATGTTCTTGGCGCAGAAGAGCAGATGCGTGCAGCTCGTGATGTTGCGCGGATCTTCCATCATGTAGGTCAAGAGCTCGCGGAACAACGAGGTGTACATCGCGTCGATTTCGTTGTCGCGTTCGCGGATGGCGGTCGCCTTGTCGGCGGCGCGCGTCGTATAGACGTCGAGCACTTCCTTGAGCTGGACGAGCGCCAGCTCGGAGAGGTGCTCGAGACCGCGGGCGAGCTTGCGGGGAACGCCGGTGCTCTGCACGGCGATGACGCGCTTGGCGGTATTCTTGCCGAGGTCGCCGACGCGTTCGAGGTCGGCGGCGATGCGGATCGAACCCATGATTTCGCGCAGGTCCGCGGCCATCGGCTGACGGCGAGCGATGGTGACGATCGCCTTGTCGCCGATTTCGCGCTCGGTGTGATCGAGGATCACGTCGTCGGAAATGACCTTCTGCGCCAGCGCCGTATCGCCGTTGACCAGCGCCCGGACGGATTCGGCGACCATTTGTTCGGCGAGGCCGCCCATTTCGGAAATCCGCCTGGAGAGGAATTTCAGATCATCATCATAGGCGGAATAAATATGTGTCGATGCCATGGGGCTTTATCCTCGAATAACGGAAAGCTTCGTGTCGCCAGGATCAGCCGAAACGGCCCATGATGTAGTCCTGGGTGCGCGGATCGTCCGGATTGGTGAACATCTTGTCGGTGTCGTTCTCCTCGACGAGGTTGCCGAGGTGGAACATGGCGGTGCGCTGCGAGACGCGCGCGGCCTGCTGCATCGAGTGGGTGACGATGACGATCGTGTAGTTTTCGCGCAGCTCGTGGATCAGTTCCTCGACCTTGGCGGTGGCGATCGGGTCAAGGGCCGAGCAGGGTTCGTCCATCAGGATGACTTCCGGGCTGACGGCGACGGCGCGGGCAATGCACAAACGCTGCTGCTGACCGCCGGAGAGGCCGGTGCCGGATTCATGCACGCGGTCCTTGACCTCGTTCCAGAGGCCGGCGCGCTGGAGGCTGCTCTCGACGATCTGGTCGAGATCGGCCTTGGACTTGGCGAGACCGTGGATGCGCGGGCCATAGGAGACGTTTTCATAGATCGACTTCGGGAACGGGTTCGGCTTCTGGAAAACCATGCCGACGCGGGCGCGAAGTTCGACGACGTCGATATCCGGATCATAGATGTCGTCGCCGTCGAGCGTGATCTTGCCGGCGACGCGGCAGCCTTCGATCGTGTCGTTCATGCGGTTGAGGCTTCGCAGGAAGGTCGACTTGCCGCAGCCCGAAGGGCCGATCAGGGCGGTTACGGTGTTTTCGCGGATGTTCAGGTTCACATCGAAAAGCGCGCGCTTCTCGCCATAGTATACCGAGACATCCTGTCCGATCATTTTATACGGGACGTTGCTCATCTTCTGATCCAGCGCCTTTTCAACTGCTGCTTCCGTCAACATGTTCATGACTTTAACTCCGTTTACCAGCGGCGCTCGAAGCGACGACGCAAGAGGATGGCGCCCATGTTCATGACGATCAGGAACAGGAGCAGGACGATGATGGCACCCGAAGTACGCTCCACGAAGGCGCGTTCCGCCTCGTTCGCCCACATATAGACCTGCACGGGCAGCGCCGTCGAGGGATCGAGCGGCGTGGTCGGTGCGTTGGCGACGAAAGCGACCATGCCGATCAACAGCAGCGGCGCGGTTTCACCGAGCGCGTGCGCCAGGCCGATGATCGTACCGGTGAGGATGCCGGGCATGGCAAGCGGCAGGACATGGTGGAACACCATCTGCATCTTCGAAGCACCGAGCCCCAAAGCTGCGGCGCGGATCGAGGGCGGCACGGCGCGCAGGGCGGCGCGGGTGGCGATGATGATCGTCGGCAGGGTCATCAGCGTCAGCACCAGGCCGCCGACCAGCGAAGCCGAGCGCGGCAGGCCGATGAAGTTGATGAAGACGGAGAGGCCGAGCAGACCGTAGACGATCGAAGGCACCGCGGCGAGGTTGTTGATGTTGACCTCGATCAGGTCCGTCAGCTTGTTCTTCGGCGCAAACTCCTCGAGGTAGATAGAGGCTGCCACGCCGATCGGCAGAGACAGAACCAGCACGATCAGCATCAGATAGAGCGAGCCGATGAGGGCGACGCCGAGGCCGGCGGCCTCCGGACGGCTGGAATTGCCGTTGACGAAGAGACCGGTGTTGAACTCCTTGGTCAACGCGCCGCTCGCCTTCAGCTCGTTCATCCAGCCGACCTGCTTGTCGTTGACCTTGCGGTTCTTCTCGTCGACCGAAAGGTCGATCTGGCCCTTGTTGGCGCTGTCGACATTGGCATCGGCGAGCAGGGTGACGTTGACCGTCTTGCCGATGATCGAAGGATCGGCGACCACCAGGTCGCGCAGCTGGATCGGCGCACTCTTGGAGAGCATGGCCGTGGCGTCACGCACATCGGGACGGCTGGACGCATTGATGTTCAGCTGCTTGACGATCGCATCGCGCAGCAGAACCGGATAGTTGGCGGCGATCAGCACCGAAGGGTCGGTCGCGCGCTTGTTGTTCGGGTCGATCGTCTTCTCGGCGAATTCGATCGGCAGGGTGATCGACGTCTGCTGGAAGGCCGTGTAGCCCTTGCCGATCACCGTCCACAGCAGGATGAAGAGGAAGATGAGGCCGAAAGCGATGGCGGCGATGCCATAGGCCTGGAACCGGCGCTCGGCGGCATAGCGGCGTTTGATGCCGATATCGCGGCGCGGCGGCGCCTTGGAAATGGTTCCGGCGACGGGAGAAACAATATTCGTCATTCGTACTGCTCCCGATATTTGCGCACGATGTAGAGCGCATAGATGTTGAGGCAAAGCGTGATGCAGAACAGCGTGATGCCAAGGGCGAAGGCAACCAGTGTCTGCGGCGAGGTGAACTCAAGGTCGCCGGTCAGCTGATTGACGATCTTCACGGTCACCGTCGTCATCGGCTCGAAGGGATTGATCTGGATGCGGGCGGCGACACCGGCGGCCAGCACGACGATCATGGTTTCGCCGATGGCGCGCGAGGCGGTCATCAGCAACGCCCCGACGATACCGGGGAGAGCCGCCGGCAGGACAACCTTCTTGATGGTTTCGGAGCGCGTGGCGCCGAGACCGAGCGAACCGTCACGTAGTGCCCGCGGCACGGCGGTGATGATGTCGTCCGACAGCGAGGAAACGTAGGGGATCAGCATGATGCCCATGACGATACCGGCTGTCAGCACGCTCTGCGCCTGGATGAAGTTCGAATAGTTGCCGGAGAGCAGGCCGCTGATCTGAGCGGAGAAATCGCGCAGGAACGGGCCGACGGTGACGAGGGCGAAGAAGCCGTAGACGATCGTCGGAATGCCGGCGAGCACTTCGAGAAGCGGCTTGGCGATGCCCCGCAGCTTCGGCGAGGCATATTCGGCCATATAGATGGCGGCGAAAAGGCCGACCGGCACGGCAACGAGCATGGCGACCAGGCCGATATAAAGCGTGCCCAGCAAGAGCGGGATCAGGCCGAACTGGCCGAAGGACGAGCTGCCGGCGCCGGCAAAGCGCGGATCCCAGACGGTGCCGAAGAAGAACTCGTTGGCGGGAACGACTGCAAAGAAGCGCGCGGCTTCGGACAGCATGGACAGCACGATGCCCACCGTCGTCAGGATGGCGATCGAAGAGGCGAGCAGCAGCCCCCAGAGCATGACGCGCTCGACGCGGTTGCGGGCGCGGAAACGGGGCGCGATGGCGCGCAGCGCATAGAAAGCGCCGGCAACTGCGAGAGCAAAGACCACCGCCGTCATGGCCAGCCGGCTCGTCATGCTCATCGAATTGAGCGTCTTTGCGGCTTCGACCATGTAAGGCTGCGGCTGGCCGGCGAGCGGCACGCCCTTTTCGCTGAGCTTGGCCTGCAGCGCCGCCGGGTCGGTGGAGACTGCCGCTACCTCGTCGGGAGTGAGCATCGTCAGGCCGCGCGCAACCGTCGCTACCATCGAGTAGCTCAGATCCTGCTCGACCGAAGCTTGCGCTTTGACGTCGGCAGGGAAGGCATCGCGAACCGAGGACTGGACAATGCCTGGGCTGACGGAGAGCCAGACGCAGAGGACGATGAGGGCAGGAAGAACAGCCCAGATTGCCGCATAGGCGCCGTAATAGGCCGGCCGTGAATGCAATGCGGAGGATCTGCCTCCGGCAAGTGCTGCGGCACGGCTGCGCGCGACCAGATAGGCGGCGGCGCCGATCACCACAAGGCACAAAAGTATGACGGATGTGCTCATTCGTTACGTCCCCAGGCCCGAAGCCCCCAAAAAGCCCGGCGGCTGCATCAGCCTGCCTTCAGCTTCCAATCATTGGAGAAGGAAAACCCTGCAGCGAAAAAGCCGGCACGCAGGGGCATAAAGCAATGCCGGCGCGGGCTTTGAAGCACCGCGCCGGCAAAGTCATTACATGGCCTTACCAGCTTCGACGTCCTTGCGGATTGCTTCGCGCTCGGCATCCGGAGCGGCAACGAGGCCGTATTCGGCGAGCGGGCCGTCAGGGCCGATCATCTGGTCGGATACGAAGAAGTTGACGTATTCCTTCAGGCCCGGAACAGCGCCGAGATGTGCCTTCTTGACGTAGAAGAACAGCGGGCGGGAAACCGGATAGGTGCCGTTGGCGATCGTTTCGGTGGACGGAACGATACCGTTCACGGTGGCGACCTTCAGCTTGTCGGCATTGTTTTCGTAGAAGGAAAGGCCAAATACGCCGACCGCGGTCTTGTTGGCAGCGATGCGAGACAGCGTTTCGGTGTAGTCACCGTCGATGTCGACTGCAGCGCCGTCCTTACGAACTGCGATGCAGGCCTTGCCCTGAGCGGCCTTGTCCGAAACGGCGCCTTTGATGACTTCTGCAGCGCCCGATGCTTCGCAGCCAGCTGCCAAGACCTTTTCCTCGAAGACTTCGCGGGTCCCGTGCTTTTCGCCCGGGATATAAGCGGCGATATCAACAGCCGGGAGCTTCGGGTTGACTTCCGACCACTTCTTGTAGGGGTTGGCGACGAGCTTGCCGTCGACGACGACCTGGGCGGCGAGGGCCTTGTAGATGTCGGCCGGAACGTAAGCGACATCGGGGTTGCCGGCATCGGTCGCGAAAACGATGCCGTCATAACCGATCTTGACTTCCTGGATATCCGTCACGCCGGCAGCCTTGCAGGCTTCGACCTCGCTTTTCTTAATGGCGCGAGATGAGTTAGCGACGTCGATGGTGTTTTCGCCGACGCCCTTGCAGAATTCCTTGAGGCCGGCGCTGGAGCCGCCGGATTCGACGATTGGCGTCTTGAAATTGGTGAAGGTCTCGCCGAAGGACTCGGCAACGATCTTGGCGTAAGGCAGGACGGTGGACGAACCGGCAACCTGAATCTGGTCGCGGGCAACGGCAGCGCCAGCGAAAGCAGCAGTTGCAGCGAGCGCGGCAACGGTGAGCTTGAAGGTGTTCATTTGAATCTCCCGGGCATTGGGCTTGTGTGAGTGCGGCCTATAGAGAGGCCCTCGCATTGCCGTTTTTCATCGGCGGGACTCTCTTAGCGCTGTAAGCACCGTCCTTTTATGTCAAATCGGTGAAACATTTATGACAGGTTATGTGTTTGATATCACACCTAAAGTTTCAGTGATGCTCTCCGATTTCTTCCAAAAGACAGCGACGTTCGATCACCAGCCCACCTCACGTTGCAGAAACGTGCACAGATGGGTGGTCGGTTGTGGCGCGCGTGGCTTCATTGAAGTCGTGCCGTGTGATCTGCCCCTCATCCGCCTGCCGGCATCTTCTCCCCGTAAACGGGGCGAAGGGGATATGCCGCACCCTGTCCGTCCACCGCGAGCCTCTCGCGGGGCACGTCCCCTCTCCCCGTCAGAACGGGGAGAGGGTTAGGGTGAGGGACAAATCACATGGCACGCCATCGCTGCCCCGGAAAGAACCCTCGCCGCCTTAACATCCATCCCCGCCTCAGAAGCGCACCGTGAAATCGGTGCCCTTGCCGACTTCGGACTTGACGATCAGCCGGGCGCGGTGGCGGGTCAGGATGTGTTTGACGATGGCAAGGCCGAGGCCGGTGCCCTTTTTCGAGCGGCTGTCCTCGATGCTGACGCGATAGAAGCGTTCCGTCAGGCGCGGCACGTGCTCGGCCGGGATGCCCGGTCCCTTGTCGATGATGCTGACCTCCACCGGCTCCCCGGAGCCGTTCTTCAGCCTGACATCGACGACCTTGCCTTCCTGGCCATATTTGCAGGCATTCTCCATCAGGTTCTCGAAGACCTGGACAAGTTCGTCCCGGTCTCCCAGCACCTCGACCTTGCCGTCGGGCAGATGCAGGTTGATGTCGACGCCGACGTCCCTGGCGAGCGGCACCAGCGAGTCGCGGACATGGCCGAGCAGCGGCACCAGATCGACCTTCTCATCCGGCGCGAGGTGTGATTTCAGCTCCAGTCGGGAGAGCGACAGCAGGTCGTCGACCAGCCTGCTCATGCGGGTGGTCTGATCGAGCATGATGTTCAGAAATTGGGCCTGGGCCTTCTGATCGTTCTTCGCCGGCCCCTGGATGGTCTCGATGAATCCACGCAGCGAGGCAAGCGGCGTGCGCAGTTCGTGGCTGGCATTGGCGACGAAATCCGACCGCATGCGGTCGATGCGGCGGACCTCCGATATATCGCGGAAGGACAGGATGAAAAATCGCTCACGCTGCCCGTCGTCCCGGAATTCGACAGGCGCACTGCGGACGATATAGACGCGCTCGGACGGCAGCCGCTCGGCATGCTCGATCTGGTTCGGTGCATTGGTGGCGATGGTTTCGCGCACCATGTCGAGCACGCCGGGCGAGCGCAGCCGGGCCGATATATGGGCGCCGAGCGCCACCTCGCCGAAAGCCTTTTCAGCGGCGCGGTTCTGGAAGAGCACCGAGGCGTCGTCCGACAGCACCATGACAGGGATATCGAGGCCGGCAAGCGTGGCGGAAACGTCAGGCAGGCGGCTTGCCGGCGCTTCCGGCTCCGCCTCTACCGGCTCGAGCGGTTCCGCCGTAAGGACGGGCGCCTCGTTGAACAGCGCGGTGAAAATCATGACGAGCAGGAGGACGAGCACGATCCACTTGTTCATCCCGGCGGCAAGCGCGGCAAGCGCGCTGAGGATGGCCGCAAGCAGCACCGGCCGTTCGCGCCGGATGCGCGCCAGCAGGCTTTTTCTCCAGGGGATTTCGTCTTGCAAGGGGGCCTCGCGGCGTCGATTCGTTTTTCTTTATATTGAACTCTGCCTGATAGCGGCAATTCATGACAGAAGTTTTCGGCTGGCGGCTCCGATGCCGAGGCACCAACCGAAAACTGCTCGAAATGACCCGTCAGCGGCGAAAGATTTGATTTCCATTGGCAAATATGTTCGCGTGCAACGAGGAAAACGACTAGGCGCAGGAGGCGCATATGGAAGAGGACGTCGAAAACAGAGCCGTGGAGCTGAATGTCCGGGGAACGAAACGCATCTTCGATGTCGACGATCCCGTTCTGCCAGACTGGGTCGAGGAACACGCGCTTGAATCCGGCGACTTTCCCTACAAGAAGAAGCTCAAGGAAGAGGATTATTCGGAGCAGCTGGAAAAGCTGCAGGTGGAACTCGTCAAGGTGCAATTCTGGCTGCAGGCGACCGGCAAGCGGGTGATGGCGCTGTTCGAGGGACGCGACGCGGCCGGCAA
Organism: Rhizobium aethiopicum; assembly: GCF_900094625.1. Lineage (GTDB taxonomy): Bacteria > Pseudomonadota > Alphaproteobacteria > Rhizobiales > Rhizobiaceae > Rhizobium > Rhizobium aethiopicum. The sequence goes on from NZ_FMAJ01000003.1 coordinate 77,752, forward strand.
GGGCGGGGCGATCTCGGCCTCCTCCGAGAATATGAACCCACGTCTTGCCCGGGTCGTGGCCTTGACCAAACCGACGGAGCGTGAACAGGGACAATGGTATTTCCAGCGTTATGTCGCGCAGTTCCCGACTGCAGGCGAATTCGTGCTCTTCGATCGCTCCTGGTACAACCGTGCCGGCGTCGAGCCCGTCATGGGCTTCTGCACGCCGCAGCAATATGAGGACTTTCTCAAGCAGGCGCCGCAGCTCGAGAAGATCATCGCTCATGAGGGCATCTTTTTCTTTAAATTCTACCTCGATATCGGCCGCGAAATGCAGCTCAAGCGCTTCCACGACCGCCGCCACGATCCGCTCAAAGTCTGGAAACTGTCCTCGATGGATATTGCCGCGCTTACAAAATGGGACGATTACAGCGACAAGCGCGACCGGATGCTGAAGGAAACCCATACGGATTTCGCAACCTGGACGGTGATCCGCGCCAATGACAAGCGGCGGGCGCGTCTGGAACTGATCCGCCATATGCTGAACAGGATCGACTACGACGGCAAGGACAAGAAGGCGCTCGGCGAAGTCGACAAGGAGATCATCGGCTCCGGCCCCGGCTTTCTGACATAAGCCGACGCCCAGCGAAAATCCGCGTCACTGCCCGGGCAGGATGCGGATCGCGAACAGGTTGATGCCGCGCGCCTTACCGTCGAGATCGCTGTTGATGACAAGCGTGCCGGGCGAATTCGGTGCGAGCGAGCGGTCGAACGTCACCTGCAACAGCGCATCCGACTTTTCGCGGGTGACGCTGAAGCGATGGCGGGCGCAATTGCCGAGCGACTGGAAATTGCATTCGACCGTGACTTGCGTCGGCTCGTCGGTGGTCGATTGCAACGTCAGCGCAATGGTCGAGGATTTGCCGGCAAGCTGCTGCAGCACCGAGGCGGGTACGCTGACCGAGATATTGCCGTCAGCCGCACCGCTTTCGGAAATCAGGCGCAGGGCGGGGCCGTCATTCTCGGTGATGTTTTCGGTGCGCGCCCGCGGGCCGCTTTTGATCTTGTCGGCCTCATCGGGCTTGAACACCGGAATCCAATCGGCCGAAAAACTGTTTTGCGGATCGATGGTCACCGGCTGCTCGGTGTTGGTGGCCGCCGCATTGCCGGCGCCGTCGCCGTTGCCGGTGAAATCCTCCGGCTGGGTGCTGGCCGGCGGGTTGGCGACGCTGGTGTCGCGCTCGGCCGCCGTCAAGAGCAGGCCCGACGTATAGGCCCACCAGGCGCCGATGCCGATAAAGGCCAGCAGGACGCACCAGACGAGAAGCCGCGAAAAGAACTTGCGCGGTTTGCGGCGGCCTGCCGCCCGTTCCGGGCGAAAATCCATATTGGCGGCGCGCTGACCGCGGTGAAGCCGCTCCGCGCCGACCGGGGCGGCCGAGAGATGATCGGCGGTGCTCGCATGCACGTCGTCGAGGCGCGCCTCGTCGCTGCGGTGCATGGCCACTTCGGGGGCACGGGTCTCGCCTGTCGCCACCGGGCTATCGATCAGGCTGTCGATATCGGCTACATCGCCGCGGTGAACCGGCGGCGCCGGCATTTCGACGACCGGCGGCACCGGCACTTCAGGCGGTCTCTGGCGCGGGTGAAGACGGTCGCGCTCCTCGCTTTCGATGGCGTGGATGGTGGTTTCCAGGCGATGGCGGTGATGGGCGACGGCATCGGCATCGGTGATATCCTGCTTGCGCAGGCCGGCTTCCAGCGCCTGGCGGGCCGACTGGTAGATCCTCGCTCGAACCTCCGGATTGTCGCGATCGGCATTTTCGAGCGCTGTTCTGATGGCCGTTTCTAATCCGCTCACATCTAGTCCTTCACCTTGAACCCGGCATCGGACTCCAATCCCCGCCGTTCTCCGTCAAAATTCGGTAGCGGCAAGCGCGGCAAACCGCAAGCCTTGCAGCCCCGCCCGCCGCCGATCGGCGGCGATAATGCCAGCTTTCGCGGCCCGAGGGACTTACCTTGTCCGTCGTCTCAGCCGTATATATCGGCGCGAAATCGACGAAGGCGTGGCGGCTGCTCTTTTATCGGCTTTTCTTCTCTGTTATGAGATTGACGTTTTCGTAAACGTCAATGCGAGCGGTGAACCATGGCCCTGCCCCCGATCCTCAAGGACAAACTCAGACTGCCGGTGATCGGTTCGCCGCTCTTCATCATCTCGCATCCGGCGCTGACATTGGCGCAGTGCAAGGCGGGCGTCGTCGGCGCCTTTCCGGCGCTGAACGCCCGGCCGGAAAGCCAGCTCGACGAATGGCTGGCAGAGATCACCGAGGAGCTTGCCCGTCACGACGCCGCCCATCCGGAAAGGCCGGCCGCACCCTTTGCCGTCAACCAGATCGTCCACATGTCGAACAAGCGGCTGGAGCACGACCTCTCGCTCTGCGTCAAATACAAGGTGCCGATCGTCATCTCCTCGCTCGGCGCCGTGCCCGAGGTCAACGCCGCCGTGCATTCCTATGGCGGCATCGTGCTGCACGACATTATCAACAACCGCCACGCCCATTCGGCGATCCGCAAGGGTGCGGACGGGCTGATCGCGGTGGCATCAGGCGCCGGCGGCCATGCCGGCACGCTGTCGCCCTTCGCGCTTGTCCAGGAAATCCGCGAATGGTTCGACGGGCCGCTGCTGCTTGCCGGCGCGATCGCGACCGGCGGCGCCATTCTGGCCGCAGAAGCGATGGGCGCCGACATGGCCTATATCGGCTCGCCCTTCATCGCAACAGAAGAGGCGCGCGCCGCGCCCGCCTACAAGCAGGCGATCGTGGACGGCGCAGCAAACGACATCGTCTATTCCAACTATTTCACCGGTGTACACGGGAACTATCTCAAGCCCTCGATCATCGCCGCCGGCATGGACCCCGACAACCTGCCCCTCGCCGATCCCACCAAAATGGATTTCGAGCAGGCGACCGGCGGCGCCAAGGCCTGGAAGGACATATGGGGTAGCGGCCAGGGCATCGGCGCCGTCAAGGCGGTGGAGCCGGTGGCAAATCTCGTCGACCGGCTGGAGGCCGAGTACAGGGCCGCCCGCACGCGGCTCGCGCTCTGAGGGTCTTCCACACCTCCCTCTTTTTTGCCAAAGGCATGACAGGGTGCTTGAAATCTTCAGACAATGACTGTATCAGCGCCATGCAAATCGCGGGCCGCACGCTTCGGCCGCCAAAGTGCCGCTTTAGCTCAGTCGGTAGAGCACATCATTCGTAATGATGGGGTCACGTGTTCGAGTCACGTAAGCGGCACCATTTTTCTTTAATCGCGTGCTTCAAGCCCAAATATTAAGCCTCCCTTAAAAATTCTGTCCTCACCTTGTGGACTACCCTTGGCCACTTGGTAGGCAAAGTTTCGACAGTTTGAAAGCTTCTTCACCCAAGCCGACTGGGCCGCCCTTCATCCACATGGGCAGCGACGTCGTTCAAGAGGGAGTGGCTTGGCAATCAGGAGGATATTTATGCGGACAACGCTTTTGAGTACCGCGCTTTTCACATTCACCTTGTCCGCTGCACAGGCAGCTGACTTCCCTCTCGCCTCATGTGCTGGGTGGAACGGAACGCTGGTCAGCAGGACCGGCACCGATTCAAGCACTGCGGCTATGGAGGGGAACGTCAATCAGGCCAACTTCCAGGAATATTGCGAGCGAGACCCGGGAGGCGAGACGAAAGCACATGGGGGAAAACTGACCGTAGAGCAGTGCGTGGCGATGTACACGAAAGAAAATGGGAAAGACACGTACCGTTCCACCGCCGATTGCCGCAAGGGCACCCTGTCCTTCTTTCCTCCTGGCGGTGAGCCGCTTCGCGTTACTTTCCCATTGCCGGAGGATGCAGATGTGTCGTGCGCCTCAGGCATGCCGCCGCTGATCGAGCAGTTCACGATGCTCTGCCCTCGGGCGGCGCGGAAGTTTAAAATGCTCGACGACGAGTGACAGGATGGCTGCCTCGGCACTGCCGACAGACTCGCGCCCCCGACCCGCAGCCCGGCCGGATATGGCGGCGTTGCCGCCCATCCGTTGAGAACCCGCGCCGGCGGCTCTTGTCTACGTCGCCACCTGCCTCTGTTGCGTCAGGCGTTTGCCGACGGTCTGGCCGGGCAGCTCGATGAACTTGTAGCCTATGAAGGACAGGACATAGACGATCGGGATGGTGACGATCAGCGTCGCCAGCCAGCGAGCGGGATTGCTAAGGTCGGTATTGCCGATCAGCCAGGCGATTACCGGCTGCATGATGAGCAAGTGAATCAGATAGGCGCCGAAGGAAAGTTCGCCGAGATTTCGAAAGAAGGTGTTGCCGAGAACCGAATTGACCGCGCGGGAATAATGGCCGGCGGAGCCCGGAAAACGATCCGCATGGACCAGGGCAAAAAACAGCACCACGATCCCGACGCGCACGCTTTCGTGCAGCACGGTCACGTCGCCGCCGAGAGGGATGAGGGCCAGCAGAGCCGAAATCGCAAAAGCCAGGTAGGCCCTGCCGGGTGGCATCCACAATGCACCCGCAAGCAGCATGCCCGCGGCGAAGATATGCATCTTCATCGGGAGGAACGACGGCATCGGGAAGCGGAAGCCGAGGCGATGGACCACCAAGGCGGCAGCGACGGCCAAGCCGACGGTGACGAGCATGCCCTTCAGCCAACCCAGCCGCCCGAGAATGATCATGATGAAAGGCAAGGCCACATAGAATTGCATTTCAAGGCCGATGCTCCAGTCCGGCAGCGCCGTGCGGAAGGCGTGGGCCGGGGACAAGCCGAACAGGAAGGAAAGATGCATCAGGTAGTTGGTCAGGCTGTCGTCCAGATAGCGAGACGCGGCTTGCGGCGGATTGCCGTTGAAAGCATCGATGACCATCCTTGCCTGATAGATCTCGGATCCGGCGATGAGAGCAACGACCAGCATGACGTAATAGAGCGGCGCAATGCGGAAGAACCGACGCGCCCAGAACACCGCCCATGTTTGCGGGCTCTCCCACGGCTCCCTGCCTTTCCGGCGCTGATAGTGAAACACCATCAGGAAGCCAGAGAGCATGATGAACAGGTCGACCCCCAGCTCCGGATCTCCGATAATCGGCACCTTGAACCCCGTCAGGATATGCGCATGGCCGATCAGCACCCATAGCGCTGCCAAACCACGCAAACCATCCAGACATTCAATGCGTCTGCCGCCTTTCATCGCGTCCATGAGATACCCCTATCCATTCGTATCCGCGGGCAGGGTTAACATCTTCGACGGCAACCGGATAGTGTTAACAGGATTTTTAGTAGCCTGCGGCACAACTCGTGCGGCCAACCGTCGATGAAAGGCGGGGTGCTAGGCAGGCACAGCGTCCTTTCGACAGCACAATGTCGGGAAGGAACATGCCGCTTCCGGACAGGTTTCCCCCTTGAGACAACAAGGATGGAGAAGACCATGTCCTGCAAACTCATCGCAATATCCCTCCTTTCGATCGGCCTTGCCGGCTCGTCCTTGGCCCAGACGGCCGGCGGTGCGAATTCCAGCGGGCGGCTTTCGGTGGCGCCCATCATCGGCGGCTCCGGCAATACAGGCGCGGGTTCGACTGGTGCCGGCTCCGCCGGTACGGGCTCAGCCGGTTCGGGGTCCATCGGCACCGATCCCGGCACCACCGGCAGCACGAGCGGCGGTGGTGGCGTCGACCTCAACAGCGGCCGCAGCACGATCAATCCCGGAGGCGTCAATCCGGATCTTCAGCAGACGCCTGGCTGCACCGACGGTAGCGGTTCGATGAGCGAGGCATGCCAGCAGTAGGAAGCGGCGAGCGCCCGGCTCCCGACAAGATGAAGGCCTGGCCGATAATGCGCCGGGCTTTCATTTCAACTGCCGCCGCTGACGTCGCGCAAAAACGATAGCGGCCACCAGAATTGCTTTACCGGCCCGCATCGAGGTCGTACAAGAACAGCATCCCTCCGCACATGGCGATCGCCACACCCAGCCAGCCTGCCGATACTTCCGGCGTCCGCGGAGCACCCGAAGAGGACCGTCATGTCGAATGCAGCGCATCGCTCGAACCGCGTGCTCGTGGTCGCGACCATCATGGTGGCGACATTCATGGTTGCCATCGAAGCGACGATCGTGGCGACCGCGATGCCGCGCATCGTCGGAGAGCTCGGCGGCTTTTCCTACTACAGCTGGGTTTTTTCGGCCTTCCTGCTGGCGCAGTCGACGACGACGGTCATCTACGGCAAGCTTTCCGATATTTTCGGGCGCAAGCCGGTCCTGATCGGGGGCATCCTCATCTTCCTCGCCGGCTCGGCCCTTTGCGGCTTTGCCTGGTCGATGATGTCGCTGGTGCTGTTCCGCCTGCTTCAAGGGCTCGGCGCCGGCGCGATTCAGCCGGTGACGATGACGATCATCGGCGACCTCTTCAAGCTCGAGGAACGCGGTCGTGTGCAGGGCGCGATGGCGACCGTCTGGGCGACGTCGGCCGTCGTCGGGCCGCTTGCCGGCGGCATCATCGTCGACACCTTTTCCTGGGCCTGGATCTTCTGGATCAACCTGCCGATCGGCATCGTCTCGATCGTTGCCTTCATGATCTTCCTGAAGGAGGACGTCGCGCACAAGCAGGCGCGGATCGATTATCTCGGATCGGTGCTGTTTTCGATCTCGATCGTCGCGCTGCTCGTCATGCTGACGGAAACCAGTGCGAGCGCCTGGATCCTGCTGTCGCTGTTCGCCCTCTTCGTCGTCTCGGGCATTTGCTTCCTCGCCCAGGAGAGGCGGGCGCCGGAGCCGATCATTTCGATCGCGCTCTGGAGCCGCCGGCTGATCGCCACCAGCAACGCGGCGACGCTGCTGGCCGGCATGGCGCTGATCGGGCTTTCCACGATCCTGCCGATCTACGTTCAGGGCGTGCTCGGCCGCACCCCGATCGTCGCCGGATTCACGCTCACCATGCTCATCGTCGGCTGGCCCCTGGCGGTGATGCTCTCGAGCCGCTTCTACCGGACCTTCGGCATTCGCCGCACACTGCGCGTCGGCAGCCTGATGTTTCCGTTCGGCGCCTGCTTCCTTTTGTTCCTGACGCCCGAAAGTTCGCCGGTTCTGGCCGGCGCCGGCTCCTTCTTCATGGGCTTCGGCATGGGCCTGATCAGCCTGACGAGCATCGTGCTGGTGCAGGACAGTGTCGAATGGTCGATGCGCGGCAGCGCCACGGCCTCGATCATCTTTGCCCGCAGCCTCGGCAATACGCTCGGCGCCACGGTGCTCGGCGCCATCCTCAATGCCGGCATCAGCCACCATGCGAGCGGCGAGACGGCGGCAGCCCTGCATAATGCGCTGAACCAGCCGACCGGGCTCTCGACGCTCGCCGCCGATCCGGCGATCCGCACCATCTTCGACGCAGCCCTGCACTGGAGCTTCTGGGGTGTGGTCGTCGTCGCGGTGCTGACCTTCTTCACCACCTGGCTGATCCCGGTCGGTGATCGCCAGACGCACGAAGAGCCGGCGGCGGCAAGCGAGGCGGCCTCGCATTGATAAGGTTGCTCCTCAGGGAAAGCGCCTGGCAGTTCGTTGACAACGTCCCCTCCGTCATGCTCGGCCTTGTGCCGAGCATCTGAGCACGGTGATTTCGGGAAACCGTTTTCCGTCGGGCACTTATTCGGGTGTTCAGATCCTCGGCACAGGGGCGAGGATGACGTCGCGGGTATTCACGTTACCACGGAACACCGCTTCGTCCTTTTTCCTGGAATGCCTTAGCGGCGGCTGTCCAAAACGCGCAGGATCAGGTTTCGTCTTCCCTTGCGCTGGACAAGATCGATATCGCTGACGAGCTTTGCGCCGCCCTCGCGGCGCTCCAGGGTGATCTTGCGGCTATGGAAGGCTTCCAGCTCGGCCCGATGCGCCACGCTGATGATGGTCACCGTCGGCATTTCGTCGATCACCATTTCCATCATTTTGTCCTGGCTCTTCTCATCGAGCGCCGAGGTCGCTTCGTCAAGCACGATGATATCGGGGTTGTGCAACAGCAGCCGCGCGAAGGCGAGCCGCTGTTTTTCGCCGCCCGACAGGATCTGGTCCCACGGCGCGTCCTCCTCGATCTTCTCGTTCAGATAGTCGAGCCCCACCTTGGCAAGGGCGGCCTTGATTTCCTCGGGCGTCCAGCTGTCGGCGGCGCGGGGGTATGCCACTGCGCGGCGAAGCGTCCCGGACGGGATATAGGGCCGCTGCGGCAACATGAACAAACGCCGGTCGCCGTGGAAATCGACGCTGCCATGACCCCAGGGCCAGAGACCGGCGATGGCGCGCACCAGCGTGCTCTTGCCCGAGCCGGATTCTCCAGCCACGAGCACCCGCTCGCCCGGCGCGATCTCGACCTGGGTTTCCTTGACGACTGCGGTCCCGTCGTCGAGAGACACCGACAGATCGTTCAAGTTCAGGATCGCATTGCCTCGGGTTTCACCATGCTTGATGCGTCTCAGGGCGTCGCTCTGTTCGGCGCGCTCAAGCCCGTCCAGCGACATCATCAACGAGGCGACTCGCCGCGCGCAGGCGTTCCAGTCTGCAAGACGCGGGTAGTTGTCGACCAGCCATCCGAACGCGTTCTGAACGATGGCGAAGGCGGAGGCGGCCTGCATCACTTCGCCAAGCGTCATGCCCCCTGCAAGGAACTTCGGCGCGCATAGAAGGAGCGGCACGACAGGCGCGATCAGCATCGAGCCGTGGGAGACGAAGGTCGTGCGCATGTGCTGGCGCGCAAGCAGCGCCCATTGCCTGAGCACATTGGAAAATGTCTTGTCGAGGTCGTTGCGCTCCTCTTTCTCGCCGCCAAGCAGAGCGATGCTCTCGCCGTTTTCGCGCACACGCGTCAGCGTGTAACGAAGCTCGGCCTCCACCTGGTTCTTGACCTCGGAAACCCGGACGAAGTGGCGGCCAATGACCGCGATCACGGTTGAGGTGATCACGGAATAAAGAACCGCAGTGACGACGAGAAAGCCGGGGATGGTGATCGTCGTCCCTGCGATCGGAAGCGTGAGCGCCCCGCCGATCGTCCACAGCACCACGATGAAGGTCGAGGCCGACAGAAAGGCGGAAATAACGCCGGCGATGAAATCGACCGGCGCTTCGGTGGCAATCCGCAAATCCTCCGAAATGCGCGCCTCGGGATTCTTGTGATCGCCGCCGATCAGGTTCAGCTGATAATAACGACCGTTTGCGAGCCAGCGGGCGATCACCGCGGTCGTCAGCCAGGAGCGCCAGCGGCGCTGGATCATCATGCGAACATAGACCTGGGCGGTGACAAGGGCGACGCTTCCGAGCACGAGCGGCACGAAGACGGCGCTGAGGTAATAGACGGTGGCGGCATCGTGTCGCTCTATGGCGTCGAAGATCCCGCGGTTCCAGCGATTGATCCCATATTGGAAGCCGACATTCATGCAGATCATCGTCAGCAGACCGATCGAGCACGGCCAGGCGAGCCTGTCGCCACCGCTGCCCCAGTAACGGCGGGCGCTGATCCAGAAACGCCTCAGCAAATATCGTTTGCGCGCCTGCTCGGCCTCCTCAAGCGTGAGCTCCGGACTGGGTTCGATGACATCTGGCGGCGGCGCGACCTCGACAGTCGGCTCCTGGCGCGACTTCTCGGCACCGTCCTCCTCGGTGCCGTCGACCGATTTCGGGGTGAATTTAACGTCGGTCATAAGCACGATAACGACTTACAAATCAGAAGGTTTCATGGCGCCGGCGCCGGAGATGGTATCGGAGCCAGGCGCCGGCAGAAAACCGGCAGCAACGACGGCGCAGACGAGAACGGCCCAATAGCGATAGGTGCTCACGAAATCAGCCAGCGTCCGTTCGGCAGGGCTGGCGGCAGCAGAGGTGGTTTTCCCAGGTCAACTTGCTCTTCCAGGATCGTCGCGGGAGATCGCACACGTGCATCGGAGCCTGTTTCAATAGGGGTGAAGCAGGATCCGCATCGGCCCAGACGTTTGCCGACGTACTCGGCTCAGGCGTTATCACTCACAGTCTGCGGCAGCGATTGCAGCAGGGTCTGGCGGGCGGAGTGCAGGTGCACGCGGCAGGCATTCTCGATCGCTGCCTGGTCGCCGGATTCGAGTGCGGCGATATAGTCGAGGTGCTCGTGGATGGCGCGCTCGTTGCGCTCGCGGGCGGCGGTCTTGTTCCACTGGTAATGATAGTGGAAGACGATGGCGATCGCGTCGTAGAAATCGGCAATGAAGCGGTTCTTCGAGGCACGATGGATCAAGAGATGGAAGCGCTCGTCGAGGACAGAGAAATCGCGGAAGCGCTGATTGATGTCACCAAGCATGGCGAGATGGTCGTCGCGGATGGCGGCGAGATCTGCCCAGGCCTGATTGTCCTTGGGAAGCCGGCCGAACTCGGCAGCCGAATGCAGCTCGAACATTTCGCGCACATCGGCAAGTTCCAGAGCGAACTCACGGGTGAAACCCTTCAGCGTCCAATGGCTGTTCGGCCGCTTCTCGATCAGGCCGAAGCGGGAGAAGCGAATCAGGAATTCGCGCACGCTCGTCGTGCCGGTGCCGATCTCGCGGGCAAGCTCCAGCTCGTTGATCTGCATGCCGGGGGCGGCATCATCGGCCAAGATGCGCTGCATGAAGCTGCGCTCTATGATGTCATGCAGCGAATCCGTCTCTTCGGAGGGAAAGAGATCGCGGTCGGTCGGCTGGCGCAGCACGGTCTTCTGGCGCTTGTTCCAGCGGATAATGCCTTCCTCGCTGAGGCGGGTCAGAATGGCGCGGGCCGTCGAGCGACTGACGCCGAGCTGGGCAGCGATCTCCGGCTCCGAGGGCAGCGCAGTATCGGTGCGCAACGCGGCAGCGTAGCGATTATACGCTTCCTTGAAGACCGTGTTCTGCCTTGCCATCAGACCCCCGCTTTCCGCCCGGGTGCGCAGCGACCACTCCCGCTCGAACAGCGGGACGGAGCCGAACCCAGGGCTTGCCGGACGACCTTTATCTGATTTCCGGCCGCCTGCGGCGCCTTGCCTCCCTCGTCCACAGGATCAATATTCCCGTTGACTTGAAAATGTTTATTGTAGATAAAAAACAAAATCAATGCGCAATCGCCGATGCAGCGGGCGTTTCCTTAGAGCAGGAGCATGATTTCGTCCGAAGACGCTCAGCGTTTTCGGCAGCATGCTCAAGGGAGAAGAGATTGAACAAACAGCCTTGGATCATCCTCTCGGCCGGAGACAATGTCGCGGTCGCAACGGCAGCCATCGCACAGGGCTCGACGGTTGCCGGCATAGAGGCTCGCCAGAAGATCGACCCCGGCCATAAGGTGGCGATTGCGGATATTCCGCTCGGCAGCCCTGTCGTGAAGTACGGGCAGGCGATTGGCCGCACCACCGCCGAGGTCAAGGCCGGCGACCATGTGCACAGCCACAACCTGCATTTCGAAAACGATCGGCTGGCGGCGACCGCCAATTCCGCGCCGGAAACGGCGACGGCCGAAGACAAGGCCCGCACCTTCATGGGCTATCGGCGGGCCGACGGCCGGGCGGCGACCCGCAATTATATCGGCATCATCGCCAGCGTGAACTGTTCCACCACGGTCTGCCGGGCGATCGCCGACGAGGCGAACCGGACGATCCTGCCGCATTACGACGGCATCGACGGCTTCGTGCCGATCGTGCACGACCAGGGCTGCGGCATGAGCTCGACCGGCGACGGCATGAACGTGCTGCACCGGACCCTTGCCGGCTATACAAGGCACGTCAATTTCGGCGGCGTGCTGATGATCGGCCTCGGCTGCGAGGTCAATCAGCTGACGCTTTACGGCCAGAGCGGTGCCGGCGCCTCCAAGCGGCACTTCAACATTCAGGATGCCGGCGGTTCGCGCCGCGCGGTCGAGCGCGCCATGGGCGTGTTGCGCGAGATCGCCGCCGATGTCGGCAAGGAAAAGCGAGTGCCGATCTCGGTCGGCGAGATCATCATCGGCCTGCAATGCGGCGGCTCGGACGGCTTTTCCGGCATCACCGCCAATCCGGCGCTCGGCGTCGCCGCCGATCTCCTCGCCGCGGCCGGCGGCACGGCGATCCTGTCGGAGACCTCGGAAATCTATGGCGCCGAACATCTGCTGCGCAGCCGCGCCGTCAGCGACGAGGTGGCGAAAAAGCTCGATGAGAAAATCGCCTGGTGGGAAGATTATGTCGCCCTGCACGGCGCCTCGCTCGACAACAATCCGTCGCCCGGCAACAAGCGCGGCGGGCTCACCACCATCCTGGAAAAATCGCTCGGCGCGGTTGCCAAGGGCGGCCGCTCGCCGCTGACGGCGGTTTACGGTTACGCCGAGCGGGTGACCGCCCCCGGCCTGGTCTTCATGGACACACCCGGCTACGACCCGGTCTCGGCGACCGGCCAGGTGGCGGGCGGGGCCAATATGATCGCCTTTACGACAGGCCGCGGCAGCTGCTTCGGCTGCCGGCCGGCGCCGTCCTTGAAGCTGTCGAGCAATTCGGCGCTCTATGCCTCGATGGAGGAGGACATGGACATCGATTGCGGCACGATCGCCACCGGTGATGCGACGATCAGCGGCAAGGGCCGCGAGATCTTCGAACTGATCGTCGATACGGCCTCGGGCAAGAAGACGAAGAGCGAAATCTTCGGTTACGGCGATAACGAGTTCGTGCCTTGGCATCTCGGCGCCACGCTCTAGATTGCGATAACCTAACCTTTTGTTTTTACGCAGTTCCCGAGGAAGCATGATGAAGACGAGACGGATCGGCAAGACCGGGCTTGAGGTGACGGAAATCAGCTACGGCGCAGCTCCCCTCGGCGGCCTTTACCGCGCCTGCCCGCGTGAGCAGGCGATGGCAACGCTGCAGGCTGCCTGGGACAGCGGCATCCGCTATTTCGACGTCGCCCCCTGGTACGGGCTCGGCCTTGCCGAACGGCGCGTTGGCGATTTCCTGCGCGACCAGCCGGACGGCTCTTACGTGCTTTCCACCAAGGTCGGCCGGCTGCTTCGGCCGGTACCGACCGGAACCGTGCCCGATTACAGCTATGTCGATCCGCTCTCCTTCGATGCCGATTACGACTATTCCTATGACGGCATCATGCGCTCGGTCGAGTTCAGCTATGCCCGACTCGGCCTCAACCGCATAGACATCCTCTACGTGCACGATATCGGCGTCTATACGCATGGCGCGGCGAAGAACGCCGTCTACCAGAAGCAGCTTCTCGATTCCGGCATCAAGGCGCTGGAGGAACTGCGCTCCTCCGGCGCGATCTCCGCCTTCGGCCTCGGCGTCAACGAAGTGCCCGTCTGCCTCGACGTCATGCGCCATGCCGATCTCGACTGCATCCTGCTGGCCGGCCGCTATACGCTGCTCGATCGTTCGGCGGTGGAGGAGCTGCTGCCGCTCTGCCGGCAGAAGGGCACATCGCTCGTCGTCGGCGGCGTTTTCAACTCCGGCATTCTCGCCACCGGCCCTGTGCCGGGCTCGCATTTCGACTATATGCCGGCAGATGCGGATGTGCTCGCAAAGGTCGGCGCCATGGAGACGATCGCCAAGCGTCACGGCGTGCCGCTCGCAGCCGCCGCCATGCAGTTTCCGCTGCGTGACCCGATCGTCGCCTCGGTGCTGATCGGCACGGCGAAGCCGTCGAGCCTGACGCGCAACATGGAGATCGTCGAGCCGCCGCTTGCGGACGGCATCTTTGCCGAATTCGAGCCCTATACGCTGGTGGCGCCGCCACTCGGCGCCGAAGCGGTCCGGGTCTGAGGAGGTACTATGCTGAAGGGTATTCATCCGCTGCTCGGGCCGGACCTGCTCCATGCGCTGAAAACGATGGGGCATGGCGACGACATCGTCATCGCAGACGCCAATTTCCCGGCGGGCTCGATGGGTCCGCCGGTCATCCGCGCCGACGGCGTCAGCGCGACCGCGATGGCCGAGGCGATCCTGACGCATATGCCGCTCGACACCTTCGTGCCGGAGACGGCGTGGCGGATGGAGGTGGTCGGCGACCCGCAGGCTGTGCCCGAGGTCTGCGCCGAATTCCAGGAGATCGTCGCCCAACGCGCCGGCGATTTTACGATCGTGCCGGTGGAGCGTTTCGCCTTCTATGCGATGGCGCGCAAGGCGGCCTATATCGTGGCGACGACCGAATTCCGGCTGTACGGCAACTTGATTTTGAAACAAGGCGTCGTGCATCCGCACGAGGTCGATCTCAGCTGATAGCTACTTTAGGTTATCGTTGTATTGAAATAAAATCAGTCGCTTGGGAGGAGTTTTCCGGAGTAAAAAAGCGCGATCGACACCCTTGCAATTTGATTGCGCCTCGGCTAGCTTCTGCCTGCAAATGTTTTTTATCGATAAAAACCCTCCGCCAGCGTTCAGCGGTCCGGTTTATTGGAGGAGAACGCATCCTGAGAGGAGAACCCTTATGAGCATCGTGAAATCCCTTCTGTCTCGCCGCGCCTTCACCGCGCTGGCAGGCGCCGCCGTCATCGCCACGGCGATGCCGGTCACGTCCTCTGCCGCCGACGTGACGATCCCGATCATCGTCAAGGATACGACGTCCTTCTACTGGCAGATCGTTCTGGCCGGCGCCCGCAAGGCCGGCAAGGATCTCGGCGTCAACGTGCCGGAGCTCGGCGCCCAGGCAGAATCCGACATCAACGGTCAGATCAGCATCCTCGAGAACGCCGTTGCCGGCAAGCCGGCCGCCGTCGTCATCTCGCCGACCGAATTCAAGGCACTCGGCAAGCCGATCGACGAGGCCGCCAAGTCGGTTCCGATCATCGGCATCGACTCGGGCGCCGACTCCAAGGCATTCAAGTCGTTCCTGACGACCGACAACGTGCAGGGCGGCCGCATCGCCGCCGACGGCCTTGCCGCCGCCATCAAGGAAATGACGGGCAAGGAAGAAGGCGAGATCGTCATCCTCACCAATCTTCCCGGCGTCGGCTCGCTGGAGCAGCGCCGCGAAGGCTTCCTGGATCAGGTGAAAACCAAATATCCGGGCCTCAAGGTCATCGCCGACAAGTATGGTGACGGCCAGGCGACCACCGGCCTGAACATGATGACCGACCTGATCACGGCTAATCCGAACCTCGTCGGCGTCTTCGCCTCCAACCTGATCCTGGCGCAGGGCGTCGGCCAGGCGATTGCCGAAAACAAGCTCGGCGACAAGATCAAGGTCATCGGCTTCGACAGCGACGACAAGACGGTCGGCTTCCTCAAGGACGGCGCGATCGCCGGCCTCGTCGTCCAGGACCCCTATCGCATGGGCTATGACGGCATCAAGACCGCGCTTGCCGTCTCCAAGGGCGAGAAGGTCCCGGAAAATGTCGACACCGGCGCCAACCTCGTGACCAAGGCGAATATGGCCGATCCGAAGATCGACGCGCTCTTGAACCCGAAGATCAAGTAAAACGACAGACGGCCGCGCCGGCTTCAAAAACCGGCGCGGCCTTTTCCATCCATGGTATGTTTCCCAGGGTGGAGAGCAGAAGCGACAAGAGGAGGAGAGGTCCATGATCGGACTGGAAGAGGTCAGTCATCGCCATGATGACAGCGCCACGCTGAAGGAAGCCAATCGCATCCCGGCCGGATCGCCTATCCTCGAACTGAAGGGCCTGCAGAAGAATTACGGTCATGTGCAGGCGCTGAAGCCGGCGACGCTGACCTTCCTGGCCGGAGAGATCCACGCCATCGTCGGCGAAAACGGCGCCGGCAAATCCACCCTGATCAAATTGCTGACCGGCGTCATCACCCGTACGGCGGGCGAGGTATTGTGGTGCGGCCACCCGGTGGGGCTGTCGACGCCGAACGAGGCGATCGCCCGCGGCATCAACGCCGTTCACCAGGAAGTCGTGCTCTGCCCGCACCTGACGGTCGCCGCCAACCTCTTCCTCGGCGACGAGGTCAACCGTTACGGCTTGATGCGCAAGAAGCAGATGGAGAAAATGGCCCAGGCCGTGCTCGACGATCTCGGCTTCGGCCTGCCGGCC
Source organism: Rhizobium aethiopicum (assembly GCF_900094625.1). Lineage (GTDB taxonomy): Bacteria > Pseudomonadota > Alphaproteobacteria > Rhizobiales > Rhizobiaceae > Rhizobium > Rhizobium aethiopicum. Next base: position 93,731 of record NZ_FMAJ01000003.1, read on the forward strand.
GGCGCGCTTTTAAGCTCCCTGACGATCGGCCAGCAGCAGCTGGTGGCGACGGCGCGCGCGGCGATGCGCGGCACGCAGTTCCTGATTTTCGACGAACCCACCGCCTATCTCACCCGCCAGGAATCGGCGCAGCTCTTCAAGCTGATCCGCCGGCTGCAGGGCGAAGGCGTCACCATCGTCTATATCAGCCACCGCATGGAGGAGGTCTTCGAACTGGCCGACCGTGTCTCGGTGCTGCGCGACGGCACGCATGTCGGCACGCGCCTGATCGGCGAAACCAATGATGCCGAGCTGATCGCGCTGATGATCAACCGCTCGATCGAGCAGATCTACCACAAGGAAGAGATCGCCTTGGGCGAGACGATCGTCCAGGTCAAGGGCCTTTCTGGCCCGGGCTTCGAGGATGTCTCGCTCAGCGTCAAAGCCGGACAGATCGTCGGGCTCTACGGGCTGATCGGCGCCGGCCGCAGCGAATTCGCGCTCGGCCTCTACGGGCGCCAGCCGACCAGCGCCGGCGAGATCCACTGGATGGGCAAACGCGTCGATATTCGCAACGAACGCACCGCAATGGAGCTCGGCATTGCGCTCGCGCCCGAAAGCCGGCGCGACCAGGGGCTCTGCCTCAACCTGCCGATCGGCCTCAACATCAACCTGCCGGTGTTCGGGCGCCTCAGCCACGGGCCGGTGATCAACCATACGCGCGAATCGGCCAATGCCGACCGGCAGATCCGCGATCTCAGCATCAAGACGCCGAGCCGGCGGGTTCCCGCCTCCAGCATGTCGGGCGGCAACCAGCAGAAGATCGTCATCGGCAAGTGGCTGAGCCACGGCGCCCGGCTGTTCATCTTCGACGAACCCACAGTCGGCGTCGACGTCGGCACCAAGGCGGAAATCTATCGGCTGTTCGCCAAGCTTCTGAAGGAGGGCGCCGGCATCATCCTGATCTCCTCCTATTTGCCCGAAGTCTACGAACTGGCCGACCGGCTGCACGTCTTCCGCGCCGGCAAGCTTGTCGCGAGCCATGATTTCCACGCGGCGACGCATGAACAAGTGCTCAGCGAAGCGATCGGCGTCTGAGCACGAGAAAACAAATTGATAGAGCATCTCCGCGGTTCGGAGAAAACGGAGGTGCTCTAAGAGGGAGAAAATACATGACTGTCACCCCCACCGAAATCGTCGCGCCGCCGCCACGCCGGAAAATGAACATCCTGTTCGGCCTGACCCTGATCGGGCTCTTGATCTTCCTCTGGATCGTGCTCGGCTTCGTCACCGCCAGCTTCTGGACGCCGCTCAACATCTCCAACCTGCTGCGCCAAGGCGCGATGACGGCGATCCTGGCGCTCGGCCAGACCTTCGTCATCATTACCGCCGGCATCGACCTGTCGGTCGGCGCAATCGTCGGCTTCTGCACCGTCATCATCGCCTGGCTCCTGCAGGCGGGCGTGCCGCTCTGGGCAGCGATCGTGCTGACGCTCGCCATCGGTGTGGCGATCGGCGCCTTCCACGGCTTCGGCATCGTCCATATGGGCCTGCCTCCCTTCATCATCACGCTGGCAACGCTGACGTCGCTGCGCGGCATCGGCCTGCTGATTACCAACGGCTCGACGATCAGCATCACCGACGAAGGGTTCAGCAATTTCGCCCGCGCCGATTTCCTCGGCATTCCCAGCCTGTTCTGGATGGTCATTCTGGTGGCGATCCCCTCCTTCGTCTTCCTGCATCTGAGCCGCTGGGGCCGCTATCTCTTCGCGGTCGGTTCGAATGCGGAAGCCGCGCGGCTTTCCGGCGTCAACGTCAAGGGCATGATCTATCTCGCCTATATCCTCTCGGCCGGCTTTGCCGCCTTCGTCGGCGTGCTGCTCGCCTCGCGCATCGCGATCGGCAATGCGACGCAGGCCGACGGCTGGGAACTGCAGGCGATCGCCTCCTCCGTCATCGGCGGCACCAGCCTGTTCGGCGCGGTCGGCTCCGTGCACGGCCCGCTGATCGGCGCCTTCATTCTCGCCACCATCAATAACGGCGCCAACCTTCTGAACGTCAACTCCTTCTGGCAGCGCATCATCACCGGTCTGTTGATCATCGTGATCGTCTTCTTCGACCAGCTGCGCCGCCGCAAGAGCAACTGAGCAGGAGGTCGACGCCTGCCCCTCATCCGGCTGCCGCCACCTTCTCCCCGTAAACGGGGCGAAGGGGGATAGCCGAAACCTCTAGGTCCCCACCAACGCCTCGTTTGGCACGTCCCCTCGCCCCGTTTACGGGGAGAGGGCTAGGGTGAGGGGCAGCTATCCGCCTGAACCGAACAGCAGCGGCACGACACAGAGTAACAACGAAGAATGCGAGACCCGTCATGAAAGCAGTTGTTTGCCGGGAACCCGGCGTGCTCGACATTGTCGAACGCCCATCACCCGCCGCACCGGCGCCCGGCTGGGTGCGGTTGGCCGTCAGCCATGTCGGCATCTGCGGCACGGATTATCATATCTTCGAGGGCAAGCACCCTTTCCTCGAATATCCCCGGGTGATGGGGCACGAGATCTCGGCGACGGTGATCGAGGCCGGTGACGGCGTGGCGCTTGCGGCCGGCACGCCCGTGATCGTCAACCCCTACCTCTCCTGCGGTCAATGTGTCGCCTGCCGCCAGGGCAAGCCGAATTGCTGCACCAATATCAGAGTACTCGGCGTCCATACCGACGGCGCCTTCTGCGAGGAGATTTCGGTTCCGGCTGACAATCTCTATCCCGCCAGGGGTCTCAGCCTCGAGGCGGCGGCGACGACGGAATTTCTGGCAATCGGCGCCCATGCGGTACGCCGCTCGCTCGCCGGCGCAGGTGCACGGTCGCTCGTCATCGGCGCCGGCCCGATCGGGCTCGGCGCGGCGATCTTCTCGCGCATCGCCGGCCATGACGTCACCTTGCTCGATACCAGCGCCGAACGGCTGCAAATGGCGGCCGAACGTTTCGGCTTCACCTCCGGCATCATCGCCAACGAGGCAACGGCGGATGCCATCAGGGAAAAGACCGGCGGCGACGGCTTCGACGTGGTGTTCGACGCGACGGGTTACGGTCCGTCGATGGAAAAAGCCTTCTCCTTCGTCGCCCATGGCGGCGCGCTGGTGCTGGTCAGCGTCGTCAAGGACGATATCCGCTTCGCCGACCCGGAATTCCACAAGCGCGAGATGATGCTGATCGGCAGCCGCAACGCCACCCGCGTCGATTTCGAACATGTGGCCGATTCGATTGCCAAAGGCCTGGTGCCGGTGGAAAAGCTCATCACCCACCGCACGACACTCGTCGACGCGCCGCGCGACCTCGCGCGCTGGGCGCATGAGAAGAGCGGGCTGATCAAGGCGGTGATCCGGGTCGGTGGGTAGGGCGATTTCAGGATGGCGTGGAATGGTGGCGCCAAAGGCTACCACCTCGGATCGGTGAGGCCAGCCCCTCATCCGCCTGCCGGCACCTTCTCCCCGTAAACGGGGCGAAGGGGGATAGCCGCAATCTCTCGATCCCCCACCCATGCCTCGTTTGGCACGTCCCCTCGCCCCGCAAGCGGGGAGAGGGTTAGGGTGAGGGGCATTTTCTGAACACTGCGTGCGTGTCAGCCACGCTCTCTAACCCATCGCCTCGATCGCCTTACACATCGCCCTGACCACTGCGACATCCGTTCGGTTCGTGCTCTTCGCCTCGAAGCCGAACGCCACCGCGCGCGGGTCGCGGCTTTCGACGGGCGAGCTGCAGGAGCCGTGCACTTCGCGGGCACCGGTTGCCTGCAATATCTCGACGACATTCTCGGGGCGGATGCCGCTGCCGGGCATGATCGAAATGCGGCCGGCCGCTTTCTCTGAAAGACGCTTCAGCGTATCGAGCCCGTCCGCCGCCTTCAGCGCGCAGCCGGAGGTAAGGATGCGTTCGCAGCCGAGTTCGACGGCCTGTTCCAGCGCCCGATCGGCATCCGGCACTAGGTCGAAGGCGCGATGCAGCGTCGAGCCCAGGCCCGCCGCATGCGCCTTCAGGCGGTGGATGAGCGGCATGTCGAGCGTGCCGTCCGGGCGGTTGGCGCCGATGACGACGCCGGCGAGGCCGGCGGCGCGCACCGCGTCGATATCGAGCATCATCGCCTCCTCGTCGATGCGATCGAACAGGAAGGGGCCGGCATGCGGGCGGATCATCGCGTAAACGGGAATGGGCGCCCGGGCGGCGACCCGCATCAGGCTCGGCAGCGGCGTCAGGCCGCCGAGCTCCAGCGCGGAGCAGAGCTCGATGCGGCCGGCACCGCCTTCGATTGCGGCGGCAAGGCCCGCGGCGCTGTCGACGCAGACTTCCAGCAAGATCGTCACGCTGCAGTCTCCCTGGCTCCGTCGACCTGCCTCGTAATGTGCGCGGCAGGTTCCGAGGTCATTCTGGCGGCCGCCGCGATGATCATCTCGCAGGCATCGGCAGCGGCTTTTCGGTGATTGAAGGCGACGTGATAGGACATCGGCAGATGCTCGTCGAGATCGACGATGCGCACCTTGTCGGCGATCGGCGTAGCGCTGACGCGCCCGAGAAAGGAGACGTAGCCATGGTTGGCGACGAGGTCGACGATGACAGGCAGCGAATCCGCCGCGGTGATATCCCGGCTGCGCAAGCGCCGGTTGGGCGCGCGCTCTTCGCTGAAGGCCATGGCCGCGTGGCCGAGGCCGGTGCGCGGGCTCGGCATGCAGATCGCATGAGCGGCGACGAGATCGGCGACCGAGGATTGCGTACTTTGGGGCGGCGCGATCATCACCATGTCGGTCTGCAGGAGTTCGCGATGCCGGAAGTGTTCAAGGCCGAAGACCGAATCCAGGATGGCAACGTCGATGCGGCCGCTCTTCAGCGCCTCGCGCAGATCGTCGGCGGTCATCGAGACCAGCGAAATCGCATTGTTGCTGCGGCGCGCATTCCATTCAGAAACGAGCAGGCCAAGGCAGCGCGCCACCCAGCTTTCGGATCCTGTCGGGATGATCGAGCCGATGCGCAGCGATCGGGCGGTGCGCCGGTAGCGCTCGTCGGCGGCCGATTTCAGATCGTTCCACGCTTGGCTGATCGCCATGAAGATCTGGTAGGCGCGTCTGCCCTCCTCGGTCAGCACCGAGCCCTGCGCCTGCCGCTCGAACAGGCGGCGGCCGAGAAACTTCTCAAGATTGGCAAGCTGAAGCGAAAGCTGCGGCTGGCCGAGACGAAGGCGGCGGGCAGCGCGGTTGATGCTGCCCTGATCGGCGACTTCCAGAAATCGCTCCGTCGTGGCGATCTTGATCGGAATGCGCGACGCCCAGGCTTCGCTGGCCCCGGAAGCGTCACCGCCTGCGAATTTTCCGAGTTCGCCGATTGCGGCCGTAATCGGCTGCAGGCCTTCGAGCACCCCGGCGCTCGCGATCAGCGTCACCAGTTCGCCGGAAGCGCGTTCCGTCAGCTTCATCGCCAGTGCGGTCTCGGCATTGCGGAGTGCCGCGGATACGGTGGACGGCGATAGCTGGAAGCAGCGCGCGGTCTCGCGGACCGAACCGGAGGTCAGGACGTGGTGGGTTATGAACAGGGCGCCGAGATGCAAAGGGGCTCCGGAAAGCGCTGGAAAAACCGGACGATATGATGTGTTCACGAAAAAAGATATCCCTGCTGTGGAAGAGCCGGGCTATCGTCGCCGTCATAATCCGGGCGGCGGTTATCCGCGGGAGAGCACCGGAAACAGCGCGGAAACACGCGAGGGAACAAAAACAAATCGCGCCGGCCCTGGAAAAGGGAATGGCTTTCCGCGCGCCGAGCTGCGTTCGCCGCCATAATCTTGGCGCTAGCGCAAATACTGGAGAGGGCTTGCATCGATTTTTCCGAAGGGCACGCTATTTCCATGACGCACGCAATTCGGATGATGGCGGCCTCACCGCCCTCGCCGCCGGAGTTCCTGCGCGCAAGCCTTGCCGGCTTGGGCCTCATCACGGTTTTTAAAAGGGGATATTCCATGCTGAAGAAACTCGCACTTGCCGTTTCGCTCTCCGCTTTCGCAGCGGGCGCGGTTCAGGCCGCCGACGTCGTCGTCTCATCGAAGATCGACACCGAAGGCACGCTGCTCGGCAATGTCATCGCGCTGGCGCTCGAAGCCAACGGCATCAAGACGCAGGATCGTATCGCACTTGGCGCCACACCGGTGGTGCGCAAGGCGATCACCGCCGGCGAAATCGACATCTACCCCGAATATACCGGCAACGCCGGCTTCTTCTTCAACAAGGCCGATGACGCCGCCTGGAAGAACAATGACCAGGGTTATGAGCTGGCGAAGAAGCTCGACTACGACGCCAACAAGATCGTCTGGCTGACGCCGTCGCCTGCCAACAACACCTGGGCGCTTGCCGTGCGCAATGACGTCGCCGAGCCCAACAAGCTGAAGAGCCTGACGGACTTCGGCAAATGGGTCGCCGGCGGAGGTACTGCCAAGCTTGCGGCTTCCTCCGAATTCGTCAATTCGGCCGGCGCGCTGCCCGCCTTCCAAACGACCTACGGCTTCCAGCTGAAGCCCGACCAGATGGTCGTCCTTTCCGGCGGCGATACGGCGGCGACGATCAAGGCGGCCGCCGACCAGACGAACGGCGTCAACACCGCCATGGTCTACGGCACGGACGGCGCGATCGAAGCGGCCGAGCTCACCGTTCTCGAGGACGACAAGAACGTGCAGCAGGTCTATGCGCCGACCCCGATCATCCGCGAGGAGGTGCTGAAGGCCAATCCGAAGATCGAGGAAATCCTCTCGCCGATCTTCAAGAGCCTGAGCGCCGACGAATTGCGCAAGCTGAACGCCAAGATCCAGGTCGACGGCGAGCCGGCAAAGTCCGTCGCTGAAGCCTATCTCAAGGAAAAAGGCTTTCTGAAGTAAACATTGCCGCTCCGCCCCGTCGCGGGCGGAGCCTCTCCCCTTGCCGACAGGCGAGACAGGGTCGGCCAGACAGGGTTGGATTGATGGAAGAAAGCTCAACGGTCCGCAGGCTGGATCGGCTCGGCGTGGTTCTGGTGGCGGGCGGCATTGCGGCGACGGCACTGATGCCTTTCATCTATGTTAAGGCGAACCGCATCGCCGCCGGCAAGCCGATGCTGCTGATGCAGCTTCTTCCCCAGCCCTCCGTCATTGTGCTCACCGCTTTTCTTGTCCTGACCGCCTTCGCCACTCTGTTTCTCCGAAATGCCACGGCGCGGCTCGTCATCGCCACCCTCTGCCTTGCCGCCCTGATCGCCGCCATCGGCCTGGTCTCGACCGCGGCGACGCCGCCCGGCAGCACGGTGGCGCGCATGACGCCCGGGGGCGGTTTCTGGGTGCTTTTTGCGGTGATCGGGCTCATCATATCGGATGCGCTGGTCAAGATCCGGCTGGCGCCCTGGATGCGGGTGGCAGCGCTTGCTCTCTATACGGCGCTGCTCTTCGCCTTCCTCGCCTCCGGCCTGCTCGACAGCCTGTCGATCATGAAGGAATTCTCGACGCGGTCGGCACAGTTTGAGACCGAGGCATTCTCGCATCTGCTGCTGGCGCTCGGCTCTCTCGTTATCGCCATCATTCTCGGCCTGCCGCTCGGCATACTGTGTTTCTGGGTGCCGAAGCTGCGCGCGGCCGTGCTGCAGGGCCTCAGCCTGATCCAGACGATCCCGAGCTTGGCGCTGTTCGGCCTGCTGATGCTGCCGCTCGGCTACCTCGCCACCCATGTACCGCTTGCCGCCGCCATCGGCATTCGCGGCATCGGCACGGCGCCTGCCTTGATTGCACTCGTGCTCTATTCGCTGCTGCCGATCGTCGCCAATACCGTCGTTGGCCTTCAGGGCGTCGATCCCGCCGTGCGCGATGCCGCCGCCGGCATGGGGCTGACGCGCCGGCAGATCCTCACCGGCATAGACATGCCGCTCGCCTTTCCGGTGATCCTCACCGGCATCCGCATCGTGCTGGTGCAGGCAATCGGCATGGTGACGATTGCCGCGCTGATCGGCGGCGGCGGTTTCGGCATCTTCATCTTCCAGGGGCTCGGCCAGACGGCGATGGACCTCGTCCTGCTCGGCGCCGTGCCGACCGTCTTCCTCGCCTTCTCATCGGCCGTCATCCTCGATGCGGTCATCGACAGCATCCGGGGACCCGCCGCATGAGCATGATCGAGATCAGCAACGTCACCAAACGTTATGGTACCGCCACCGTCGTCGACAAGGTCTCGATGAAGGTCGAGAAGGGCGAGATCACCGTGGTCGTCGGCACATCGGGCTCCGGCAAATCGACGTTGATGCGGATGATCAACCGGCTGGTGCCGATCAGCGAGGGCCAGATCTTCGTCGGCGGCCAGAACGTGATGGATGTCGAGGTGACCGAGCTTCGCCGGCGGATCGGTTATGCGATCCAGGGGCATGGGCTGTTTCCGCATCGGACCGTGGCGCAGAATATCGCAACCGTGCCGCAGCTGCTCGAATGGGATTCCAGACGCATCGCCGCCCGCGTCGAGGAGCTGCTCGGGCTTTTCAACCTCGATCCGGCTGAGTTCGCCGACAAATATCCGCATCAGCTTTCCGGCGGCCAGCAGCAGCGCGTCGGCGTCGCCCGGGCGCTCGCGGCCGAGCCGGAACTGCTGTTGATGGACGAGCCCTTCGGCGCGCTCGATCCGGTCATCCGCGGCAAGGCGCAGGACGATCTTCTGGCGATCCAGAAGCAGTTCGGCACCACCATCATCCTCGTCACCCACGACATGGACGAGGCCTTCCATCTCGGCAACCAGATCGCGGTGATGAGCCAGGGCAGATTGCTGCAATGCTCGACGCCGGAAAAGATCCTGACCGAACCGGCCGATCCCTTCGTGCAGCAACTGACCGGCACCTCCGACAGGGCGCTGAAGCTGATGTCGCTGCTGCCGCTGAAGGAGAGCATGGAACCGGCCAAGAGCGGTCTCGCCTATGCCCTGCCGCAGTCGCTCAGCCTGCGCGATGCACTGGCCGAAATGATCTGGCAGGGGGTTGATGAAGCGGCCGTGCAGGACGGTGCGAAGGCGTCTGTCGGGTCGATCTCGATGACGCGGCTGCTCGAACTGGGCCGCAAGGCATGAAACTCGTCGTCGCCAATCTCTTCCGGCTGGCCGCACTGGCCCTGCTGCTCGTCCTGCTGTTCAGGACGGAGTGGCTTTCCTTCCTGTTTACGCCGCTGACCAGCAACAACGCGCCCGCCGTCTATACGCAGAACAGCCTCGCCTCACTCGCCGTCGGCCATCTGCAGCTCGTTGTCGGCTCGATCGCCTGCAGCGCCGTGCTTGCGGTTGTCGGCGGCATTTTCGTGACGCGGAAAAGCGGCGCCGACTTTCTGCCGCTGTCGCGCGCCATCGCCAATGCCGGCCAGACCTTTCCGCCGGTCGCGGTGCTGGCGCTCGCCGTGCCGGCCACCGGCTTCGGCGCTATGCCGACGCTGATCGCGCTCTTCCTCTACGGCCTGCTGCCGATCTTCGAAAACACCGTCGCCGGCCTGAAGCAGGTGTCGCCGCAGGTGCTCGACGCGGCCGACGGCATGGGTATGAACGGCACGCAGCGGCTGGCGCGCGTCGAGCTGCCGCTCGCGCTGCCGCTGATCCTCGAAGGGCTGAAGGTCGCGACCGTCATCAATATCGGCACGGCGACGATCGGCTCGACGGTTGCGGCAAAGGGCCTTGGCGAAGTGATCATCGCCGGATTGATATCGGACAATACCGCCTTCATCCTGCAGGGCGGGCTGATCGTCGGCCTGATGGCGGTGCTGATCTATGACGCCATGGGTCTCGTCGAAGCGGCGATCACGCGAAGAATCGGCTTGCGCGCGGCGTAAGGGGACCGCTACCAAGGCTGCGGTGATCGATTCAACGGGAGGCCGCCTTGGCGAAGATGATCCACTCCATGATCCGCGTTCTCGACGAGGCGCGCTCGGTCGACTTCTACAGCAAGGCCTTCGGCCTCTCGGTCGCCGACCGTGTCGACTTCGACACCTTCACGCTGATCTATCTCAGCAATGCCGAGACCGGCTTCGAGCTGGAGCTGACCGTCAACAAGGGCCGCATCGAACCCTATGATCTCGGCAAAGGCTATGGCCATCTCGCCGTCTCGGTCGAAGAAGTCGCCATCGAGCGCGAGCGCATGGTTAGACTCGGGCTCAAACCAAGCGAGCTGGTGGAGCTCAACCGCGACGGCAAGTTGTTCGGCCTGTTCTTCTTCGTCAGCGATCCCGACGGTTACAAGATCGAAGTGCTGCAGCGACACGGCCGGTTTCTCTGACCGCGCGCGATCTTCCGACCCACCTAATCCCACAGCTTCGAGCGGCATAACCAGGAGCCCGCCATGATCGAGAAGAATGCGCTCAATTCCGGCTGGACTCTCACCTGCAACGATACAGCAAGACCCGACCTGCCGGATGCGATACCGGCGACGGTGCCGGGATGCGTCCATACCGACCTTCTCGCCAGCCGGCTGATCCCCGATCCCTATATCGACGTCAACGAGATCACCAACGACTGGATCGGCCGGGCGGAGTGGACCTATCGCTGCCGCTTCGAGGCGACGCCTGACGATGGCAGAATGCAGGAACTCGTCTTCGACGGGCTCGATACGATCGCGGTCATCAGCCTCAACGGCGAAGAGATCGGCCGCACATTCAACATGCACCGCACCTACCGTTTCGATGTTTCCGAACTGCTCAAGACCGGCGCCAACGAACTCTGCGTCACCTTCCGCTCGGCCTACGCCTATGGCGCGGAGATGGAGAAGCATTACGGCTACCGGCCCAACAACTATCCGGGCCCGGGCAATCTGATGCGCAAGATGGCCTGCAACTTCGGCTGGGACTGGGGGCCGACATTGGTGACGGCGGGTCTCTGGAAGCCGGTCAGGCTAGAGAGCTGGGAGCGGGCGCGGCTCGCCGAAACACGGGTGTCGGCCACCCTTGCCGGCGGCGACGGGCTGGTGACGGTGCAGGCGAGGCTGGCGCGCCACGGCAATGCCGGGCCGTGCCGACTGGTCGCCGAGATCGGCGATGCGTCGACCTCGGTGGCGGTCGGGGCCGGCGAAGACGAGGTTTCTTTCGAGATCAGCCTGCCCTCGCCGCAGCTCTGGTGGCCGCATCATCTCGGCGCGCAGCCGCTCTATCCGCTGACGCTCACGCTGATCGACGAGGCCAGCGGCGATCAGCTCGACCGCTTAGAGCGCGAGCTCGGCTTCCGTTCGCTCAGACTTGATACCTCTGCCGACGCGCACGGCTCGGCCTTCACCTTCATCATCAACGACGTGCCGCTGTTCATCGCAGGCGCCAACTGGATCCCCGACGATTGTTTCCCCTCGCGGATGACGGCCGACCGCTACGCCGCCCGAATCGAGGAGGCGAAGGCGGCCAATATCCACATGCTTCGCGTCTGGGGCGGCGGCATCTTCGAGGCGGATGAGTTCTACGCGGCCTGCGACCGCGTGGGCATGCTGGTCTGGCAGGATTTCCTCTTTGCCTGCGCCGCCTATCCGGAGGAGGAGCCGCTTCGAAGCGAGGTCGAGGCGGAGGTGCGCGACAATATCATACGGCTGATGCCGCATGCCTCATTGATCCTCTGGAACGGCAACAACGAGAATATCTGGGGCTTCGACGAATGGGGCTGGCGGCCGATCATCAAGGCCGGCGAGAGCTGGGGGCTCGGCTATTATCTCGACCTGCTGCCGAGGCTCTGCGCTGAGCTAGACCCTGACCGGCCCTATTATCCCGGCAGCCCCTATTCCGGCTCGATGGAGATCGAGCCGAACGCCGACGGACACGGCTGCAAACATATCTGGGACGTGTGGAACGATGTCGGCTGCGAGGTCTACCGCGACTATATCCCGCGCTTCTGCTCCGAATTCGGCTGGCAGGCGCCGCCTGCCTGGGCGACGCTCGAAGAAAGCGTGCATGATCAGCCGCTGACGCCGCAATCGAATGGCGTCTTCCACCATCAGAAGGCGACGCTCGGCAATGACAAGCTGATCCGCGGCCTTGCCGGCCATCTGCCGGAGCCAAAGACAATGGAGGACTGGCACTTCGCCACCCAGCTCAACCAGGCCCGCGCCATCCGCTTCGGCATCGAGCACTTGCGCTCGCATCGGAATATCTGCAAGGGCGCGGTGGTCTGGCAGTTCAACGACTGCTGGCCGGTGACCTCCTGGGCGGCACTCGACTCGGCCGGACGCCGCAAGCCGCTCTGGTATGCGCTGAAATCAGCCTACGATCCGCGCCTGCTGACGATCCAGCCCCGCGGCGGCGGACTGACCGCGGTCGCCGTCAACGAGAGGACGCTGTTCTGGCGGGCGAAGATCAGCGGCAGACGTCTGAAGCTCGACGGCAGCGTGCTTGCCGAATTCGAATTCTGGCGCCTGCTCTGCGACCGCTTCGAGGCGAAGGAATTTTTGTTGCCCGATGATATCGTCAGGCCAGACTTACCGGCGAACGAGGTGGTTGTCGTCGACATGCTCGACCGGCGGGCGTTTCATTATTTTGTCGAGGATATCGAACTCGCCTTGCCGGCGCCGCGGCTGGCGGTCGAGGTCACAGCGACCGACGGCGGCTATGCCGTCAAAGTGACCGCTCAGAATTTCCTCAAGGATCTCTGCCTGATGGTGGATCGGCTGGACCCCGACGCCGTCGTCGACACGATGCTGGTGACGCTGCTGCCGGGCGAGAGCCATGTGTTTGTAGTGAAGACGGCGAAGGCGATCGCAGCGGAAGACATTGCCGTAGGCGTCACGCTGCGTTCCGCCAATGATCTTGTCGCGGGTCGCTGAAAAAGCCCCTCATCCGCCTGCCGGCACCTTCTCCCCGTAAACGGGGCGAAGGGGGACATGCCGCACCCTCTCCGTCCCCATCTAGGTCTTGCAGGGCACGTCGCCTCTCCCCGTCAGAACGGGGGAGGGTTGGGGTGAGGGCAGCCTGCCGTCACCAAACACCAAAAGGCCCCGCTTCCAACGGGGCCCTTCCAGCTCGGTCCATCGGACGAGATTACATCCAGTAGGGTGGCACGCCGTAATAATCATACACTCGGCGGCCATTGTCGTTGTACCAGGTGTCGTCATCGTCCGAATAGCTGGGTGCGCCTTCGATCTGCTCCTTGGTCAGGTCGATGCGGTAGCCGTCCAGCTGGGTGTCGTAATTCAGCTTTTCCCAAGGCAGCGGATAGTGATCGTGACCGATGCCCAGGAAGCCGCCGAAGCTCAGCACGGCGTAGGCGACGCGGCCGTCGCGCTTGCCGATGATCAGGCGTTCGATCGAGCCGATATGGCGGCCATCCGCACCATAGACCCGGGTGCCTTCGACGCGGTCGCTGGCGATCAGCGAATGTGTTTCCGTAGTGTTCGGGTCGCGGCGGCTGGCGTCGGTGTCCTGATTCAACATTTGAACCTCCTTTGGTGTTTTCCTCGTGGTTGGTATGAAGGGTCAACGCCATGGCCGACCCAAAGTTCCCTGTCCTTTCCACGACCGCGCCGCGGTGAATGTTGACGTTTACGTCAAGGTTAGTATAGCTTCATTCGGCTTGAACCGTTCAGGCGATGGCATAAGCTGCCGGACTGGAAGATGGAGGATGCTTCCGGTCAATTGGTGCCAAGTCGACCATCGGCGCGGCACCGGCGCGGCGGCCGCAAGGGAGAGAGAGAGAGACACGATGAGCAGCATTTCCGTCCATCCGAACGGAGCAAAAGCCGACAAGCCCTGGCTTGCCAGCTATCCCGATGTGGTTCCGGCCGAACTGTCGCCGCCGGAACATGCCTCCCTTGCCGAACTTTTGGAGAAATCCTGCGCCCGTTACGCCGACCGCACGGTTTTTTCGAGCATGGGCAAGGCGATGAGCTATCGCGAGCTGGAGAGCCAGACGCGCAAGGTCGCCGCCTGGCTGCAGAGCATCGGCCTCGAGAAAGGCGACCGCGTCGCGGTGATGATGCCGAATGTCCTGCAGAACCCGGTCGCAACCTATGCGATCCTGCGGGCCGGTCTGGTGGTCGTCAACGTCAATCCGCTCTATACGCCGCGCGAACTCGAGCACCAGTTGCGCGATTCCGGCGCCAAGGCGATCTTCGTGCTGGAGAATTTCGCCCGCACCGTCGAGCAGGTCCTCAACAAGACGGATGTTCGCCACGTGGTCGTCACCTCGCTCGGAGAGATGCTGGGAGCGAAGGGGCTGGTCGTTAATTTCGTTGTCCGCAAGGTGAAGAAGCTCGTTCCCTCCTGGTCGATCCCTGGGCACAAGAGCTTTGGCCTGGTGCTCCGCGAAGGCGCTGCAAAAAAGCTCCAGCCGGTCACCCTTGCGGGCGGCGACATCGCCTTCCTGCAATATACCGGCGGCACAACGGGCGTGGCCAAGGGCGCCGTGCTGACACATCAGAACCTGCTTGCCAACAAGCTGCAGCTGTCGCTCTGGCTGCGGTCGGCTTTCCAGCTCAAGAAACAGCCGGAGGTGCTGAATTTCCTCTGCGCGCTGCCGCTCTACCACATCTTCGCGCTGACGGTGAATTCGCTGATGGGCATGTCGCTTGGCGCTCACAATATCCTGATCGCCAATCCGCGCGATATTCCCGGTCTCGTCAAGGAATTCGGAAAGTCGAACATTCATATCTTCCCCGGTCTCAACACGCTGTTCAACGCGCTGATGAACAATGCCGAATTCGCCAAGCTCGATTTCTCCTCGCTCATCATGTCGCTTGGCGGCGGCATGGCCGTGCAGCGCCCGGTCGCCGAACGCTGGTTGAAAATGACCGGCACGGCGATAACCGAGGGCTACGGACTTTCCGAGACATCGCCGGTCGCCACCGCCAACCGCTTCGATTCACCGGAGTTCACCGGTTCGATCGGTCTGCCGATCCCCTCCACCGAACTCGATATCCGCGACGAGGAGGGCCGTTCGCTGCCGCTCGGCGAAATCGGCGAGATCTGCATCCGCGGCCCGCAGGTGATGGCCGGCTATTGGCAGAAGCCGGAGGAAACGGCGCGGGTGATGACACCAGACGGCTATTTCCGCTCGGGTGACATGGGCTTCATGGATGAGCGCGGCTACACCAAGATCGTCGACCGCAAGAAGGACATGATCCTCGTCTCCGGCTTCAATGTCTATCCGAATGAGGTCGAGGAAGTTGCCGCCATGCATGCCGGCATCCTCGAAGCCGCGGCGATCGGCGTGCCGGATGGGCATTCGGGCGAAGCGGTGAAGCTCTTCGTCGTCAGGAAGGATCCGAACCTGACGGAAGCGGAGGTGAAAGCCCATTGCACGGCCAATCTGACCAATTACAAGCGCCCGCGCTTCATCGAATTCCGCACCGAACTACCGAAATCGCCGGTCGGCAAGATCCTGCGCAAGGACCTGCGCGGCTGAATTTTTGACAACCGTATGAAATTAGAGCCATCCGCTTGCCGCGGGTGGCTTTTTTCATATTGGAGCGGTGGCTGAACTTGATTTGCGCCCGAGAAAGCGAATAGTTTCCGCAACCTTTCCGCCTCAAAAGGAGCCTCCCATGAACCCCATCGTCGAACAGCTGAAAAGTACGGCTGATGCCACCAAGGCGACCGATCTCCGCGCTGCCTTCGCCGCCGATCCGCAGCGCTTTTCGCGCTTTTCCGCCTCGCTCGACGATCTGCTGATGGACTATTCCAAGACGGCGGTGAACGACGAGATCCTCAAGCTCTTGGTCAAGCTTGCCGAAGAGGGCGGCGTCGAAAAGAAGCGCGAGGAGATGTTCTCCGGAAAGGCGATCAATTTCACCGAGGACCGCGCCGTTCTGCACACGGCGCTGCGCAACCGCTCCAATACGCCCGTCCTGGTCGACGGCAAGGACGTCATGCCCGACGTCAACGCCGTGCTTGCCGCCATGGGCAAGTTCGCCGACGAGATCCGCTCCGGCACGTTGAAAGGCGCGACCGGCAAGGCGATCACCGACGTCATCAATATCGGCATCGGCGGCTCCGATCTCGGCCCGGTTATGGCGACGCTGGCGCTTGCCCCTTTCCATGACGGCCCGCGCGCCCATTTCGTCTCCAATATCGACGGCGCCCATATTGCCGATAACCTGAAACTCGTGCAGCCGGAAACGACACTCTTCATCGTCGCCTCGAAGACCTTCACAACAGTCGAGACGATGACCAACGCGCAGACGGCGCGTAATTTCATCGCCAAGGCGCTCGGCGAAGCGGCCGTGCAGCATCACTTCGCCGCCGTCTCGACGGCACTCGACAAGGTTGCCGCCTTCGGCATCGACAGCACCCGCGTCTTCGGCTTCTGGGACTGGGTCGGCGGCCGTTATTCGATCTGGTCGGCGATCGGCCTGCCGCTGATGATCGCGATCGGGCCTGAGAATTTCGGCAAGTTCCTCGATGGCGCCCATGCCGTCGACAATCACTTCCGTAAGGCGTCGATTACCGAAAACCTGCCGATGCTGCTCGGCTTGATCGGCTTCTACCATCGCAATGTGCTCAACTATCCCACCCGCGCCATACTGCCCTACGACCAGCGCCTGTCGCGCTTCCCGGCCTATCTGCAGCAGCTCGACATGGAATCGAACGGCAAGGGCGTCACCATCGACGGCACGCCGGTCGAGGGCAATTCCGGCCCGGTCGTCTGGGGCGAACCCGGCACCAACGGCCAGCACGCCTTCTACCAGCTCATCCATCAGGGCACGAGCATCATCCCGGCCGAGTTCATGATCGCCGCCAACGCCTTCGAGCCGGAGCTGCGCCACCAGCATCAGCTGCTGATCTCCAACGTGCTCGCCCAGTCGGAAGCGCTGATGAAGGGGCGCACCTTCGATGAAGCAAAGAAGCAGCTGACCGATAAGGGCATGGACGACAAGAAGGCCGATTTCATCGCCCCGCATCGCGTCTTCCAGGGCAACCGGCCGTCGATCACCTTCGTCTACGACAAGCTGACCCCTTACGCGCTCGGCCGCCTGATCGCGCTCTACGAACATCGCGTCTTCGTCGAAGGTGTGCTCTTCCGCATCAACTCCTTCGACCAGTGGGGCGTCGAACTCGGCAAGGAACTGGCGACGGGCCTGCTGCCTGTCGTCGAAGGCAAGGAGAGTGCAGCGAGCCACGATTCCTCCACCCAGGGCCTGGTTGCGGCGCTGGCGAAGCTTGCGAAGTAGGCGCTCGAGGCTGCCTCAGATCCCTTCTCCCCAGCGGGGAGAAGGTGGTCGGAAGGGTCTGATGAGGGCGCCACACGGCCCTTGTGTCAATCCTATTCCACTGACAGCAGCGCTCTGACGACGATCGCCGAACCCAGCAGAGGCGTGTTGGAAAGACCTGAATTCGGCGCCCCGCCATCCGCCCTATGGGCACCTTCCCCCCGAGGGGGAGAAGAGGGAATCGAGAGGTTGCGGCTATCCCCTTCGCCCCGTCAGAACAGGCAGAAGGTGCCGGCAGGCGGTTGAGGGGCAGCCGCCAAATCGTCAAAACGGCCGCAATGGTCTGGTTGATTTCGGCGGGGCCGGCGCATCGCGCCCTGCGAAAATCGGATTGAATGTTCTACTAATAGAAAATTGTAGAAAGAATTCTTTCAATTCGCGGCAATCGCCCTAGATTCAAGCAAAATCTGTGCGCAGGGTACTTCCGACGACATGGCCTATCAAAACCGGGGACGACGCCCCGCTCCATTATTTCCGCTGGCGGATATACCGGGCGACTTGCGGATCTGTGCTATCGATGACCCCTGCCCTGCATCGCCCCAGCCCCGTTCAGGAGGCTCCCCGGAACACCCGGCACAGAATGTTTTCACGATCCATCTTCACTGAAGGAAGCTCATGAGCCGTCTTATCGTCGTTTCCAATCGTGTCCCCATGCCAGCCAAGGATGGGAGCGCCGCGGCCGGCGGGTTGGCCGTCGCATTGCAGGCAGCCCTGCAGGCGCGCGGCGGCATCTGGATGGGATGGTCTGGAGAGTCGAGCGGAGACAAGGAACCCGGTCCGCTGTCGCAGCTGCAGAAGGGCAATATTACCTATGCGCTGACCGATCTCACCGACACCGACGTCGAGGAATATTATCGGGGCTTTGCAAACCGCGTTCTCTGGCCGATCTGTCACTACCGCCTGGATCTTGCCGAATATGGCCGGAAGGAAATGGCCGGCTATTTCCGCGTCAATCGTTTCTTCGCGCACCGGCTGGCGCCGATGATCGAACCTGACGACATCATCTGGGTTCATGATTACCACCTGATTCCGCTGGCGGCCGAACTGCGGCAAATGGGGCTGAAGAACCGGATCGGCTTCTTCCTGCACATTCCCTGGCCGCCGGCCGATATTCTCGTCACCATGCCGGTCCATGAAGAAATCATGCGCGGCCTCTCCCATTACGATCTCGTCGGCTTCCAGACCGATTACGACCTGCAGAACTTCGCCGGTTACCTGAGACGCGAGGGCATCGGCGACGACCTCGGAAACGGGTTGTTCGATTCCCACGGGCGGATCTTCAAGGCCGGCGCCTATCCGATCGGGATCGAGACCGCTGCTTTCGCCGAATTCGCCGAGAGCGCGGCAAACAATGTCATGGTGCAGAAGACCCGGCGCAGCATTGAAGGCCGCGATATGATCATCGGGGTGGATCGCCTCGATTATTCGAAGGGCATCATTCAGCGGCTGGAAGCCTTCGAACGCTTCCTCACCAGCAATCCTGCCTACCAGAACAAGGTCACCTATCTGCAGGTCACGCCGAAATCGCGATCGGAAGTCCCCGAATACGAGCATATGCAGAAGATGGTCGCCGAACAGGCCGGCCGCGTGAACGGCGCTATCGGAACGGTCGACTGGGTGCCGATCCGCTATGTCAACCGATCGATCAGCCGCAACGTGCTCGCCGGCCTCTACCGCCTGGCAACCATCGGGCTGGTCACGCCGTTGCGCGACGGCATGAATCTCGTCGCCAAGGAATATGTCGCCGCCCAGGATCCGGACCGGCCGGGCGTCCTGGTGCTATCGCGCTTCGCCGGCGCGGCACGCGAGTTGAAGGGCGCGCTGCTGGTCAACCCTTACGATGTCGAGGGCACTGCCAATGCCCTTGCCAGGGGGCTCGCCATGTCGATTGCGGAGCGCCGCGACCGCTGGAGCATGATGATGGAACATCTGCTCTCGCACGACGTCTCGCTGTGGTGCGAAGCCTTCCTGCGAGACCTGGTGACCGCTCCAGAGCTCGGCCGTAGCGTGGCTCCCCAGGCAGCCTCCTCCTGATCGATCGGCGTCCGCATGAGTCGTCGAAGGCCACGACGCAAGGGCTGGCTGCGGCACTGGCGAAAGCGTTAAAAATGTCCCTCACCCTAACCCTCTCCCCGTAAACGGGGCGAGGGGACGTGCCACACGCAATGTTGGCGGGGGAAACGGAGAGATCGCGGCTATCCCCCTTCGCCCCGCAAGCGGGGAGAAGGTGCCGGCAGGCGGATGAGGGGCTGATGCTCGCTTAAGCCTTAAAGCCCGATCTCATGCGCCCAGGGCGGATTGGCGCCAGCGCGGGAGACGGTGACGGCGGCGGCTTTGGCGCCTAGCGTCAGGGCGTTGCGCAGTGCCTGTTCGTCAAGCGAAGCGACCTGCCGCTTGGTTAGCAGATTATCCATCTTCAGCGAAGCCAGCACGCCGGCATCGAAAGTGTCGCCGGCGCCGACCGTGTCGACGACCGCAACGCGCTGGCTCGGCACCGTCACTTTGCGCTCCCTGGTATAGCCGGAAGCGCCTTCCGCGCCCTTGGTGATGACGACGAGCTTGGCGCCATGATCGAGCCAATGGGCGGCGAGCGCATCATGATCGCCTGAAAGGCCGAACCATTCGAGGTCTTCGTCGGAGAACTTCACGATATCGGACTTGGCGGCCATGCGCTTGATGCGGGCCATATGCGCTGCCTTGTCCTTGATGAAACCGGGGCGGATGTTCGGATCCAGCGAGATCACGCGGGTGGACGCTTCGCGGTCGAGCAGGGCTTCGTAGGTTTCGCCGCAGGGGCTCGGGATCAGGCTGATCGCGCCGAAATGCAGCGCTTCGCAATCATCGCCAAGCGTCGGCAGGTCGGCCTCGGTGATCATGCGGCCGGCCGTGCCCTCGTCATAGAAGGCATAGGTCGCCTGGCCGTTGACCAACTTGACGAAGGCGATCGTCGAGGGCCGCGCGGTGATGGCGCATGGGCTGTAATCGACGTTGGCTGCCTTGAGCGTCGTCAGCAGAATTTCGCCCATCATGTCATCGGCGATGCCGGTGAAGAAGGCAGTGGGGATACCGAGGCGGCCAAGCGCGATGGCGGTATTGAAGATCGCGCCGCCGGCATAGGGCGCAAAGCCCTTTTCACCACGGGTGGTATCCCTCGGCAGCATGTCGATCAGGGCTTCGCCGCAGCACAAAATCATCGGATTCCTCCCAACAGCATTTATATCTTCATCAACCGCTTAAGTGAGCTTTTGTCAACTGCCTAGAGCGAAAGCTCACTCACTCCACCATTCCGCCCCGACCAGGCGAGCGGCGCATCGAGGAAGGCCTCGACCTCTTCAAGGGTCTTCTCGTCGAAAAGCTTCTGCTCCCTGGCGACGGCCAGAACATTGCGCCAGGTGGCAATGTAATGCAGCCGGACCTTGCCGTTGGTAAAACGCTGATCGCCGAAAATGCCGTAAAAGAACAGAGCGATGCCGTGATCGACAATGCCGCCGGCGGCGCGGATGGCGTCGATGAATTTGAACATGCTGCCGCCCGCCGTCGTCAGGTCCTCGATGACGAGCACGCGCGAACCTTCCGGCATAGCGCCTTCGATCTGCGCGTTGCGGCCATGACCCTTCGGCTGTTTGCGGACATAGATCATCGGCAGGCCGAGGCGGTCGGCAAGCAGGGCGGCAAAGGGGATGCCGGCGGTCTCGCCGCCGGCGATGCAATCGAACTGCTCGAAACCGGCATCGCGCAAGAGCGTGCTGGCGGCAAAATCCATGACCGTCGAGCGGATGCGCGGATAGGACAAGAGCTTGCGGCAATCGATATAGACCGGGCTCGCCATGCCGGAGGAGAGTTTATAGGGCTGAGCCGCATTGAAATGAACGGCCTTGATCTCCCAGAGCATCTTGGCCACAAGTTCGGCCATCAGGGCGCGGTCGGGAAATGCGGTCTGGATCATGCGGCTCTCCTTCGGCTTTGTATCCCTGCGGCAATAGCAGCAAGAGCCGGCGGTTTCCAGACACAGCCGAAGCTATTCACTTCAGCAGGCGGGAGATATCGGCGACCTGCATCTTCTTGAACAGAACGATCGCCCGGGCCCCCTCTTCCTTTTCCAACGAAACGGCATACCGAACGGCGGCAGCCACAAGCTGCATAGTCAGCCGCGCGATCGCCAAGAGCTCCCTGCTTTCACGCTGCGGCCACAGGCGGACGAGCACGGCGAGTAAGGCTTGCGCATGAAATTCCATGTCCTCGGCATCGACCTGTTGTAGCAACTTGTCGGTATGGGTCGCATGCCAGATATCGCGCATGACAGGCTCTCGGCGGAAGAAGGCATAATACTCGTCGACAATGTTCGCGAGCGCGCCCGGCAGGGCCTCGGCGCCGCCAACCTTGGCCAGTTCAGCCTCGACACACCGCCTGCCCTCCTCATTGAAGCGCTCGGCCAAGGTCCGGATGATCGCGCTCTTGTCGGGGAAATACTGGTAGAGGGCGCCGAAGGAGAGGCCGGCCTTTTCGACGATCTCGCTCATCTTCAGGCCGTCGCTGCCATGGCTTTCTATCAATTCGGCGGCGACGGCGAGGATCTTTTCGAAGCGGTCGCGGCCGCGCTGCTGACGCGGGATACGGCGAGGCTGGCCAGTTGACTCCTGCTGGCGCCTGCGCGTTGCGACCGGTTGCTCGGACATTCTCTCTCCTTTTCGAAGTTGACAAACAAAATAAGAGAGATTATCTCATTTTGCAAATGAGAGAGTTTCTCTTGTTTTTAAAGCGTGGGAGGAGTTCTAATGCAAACTTCCGAAATTGTCCTCGTCGGTGGGTCCGGAAAGACGGGTGGGCGTATCATCAAGCGTCTGGAAGGGCGGGGCCTCATCATCCGCGCGGCATCGCGCTCCAGCGCAAGGCCCTTCGACTGGGAGGACAGGTCGACCTGGCGCGGCGCGCTTGACGGCGCATCGAGCGCCTATGTCGCGTTCCAGCCGGACCTTGCCGTCGCCTGGGCGGCGGAAGCGATCGAAGCGCTCGCAAAGGTCGCTGTGGAATGCGGCCTTGAGCATATCGTGCTGCTGTCCGGCCGCGGCGAAGAGGGCGCACGGCGGAGCGAAGCGGCGCTGATAGCCTCCGGCATAAACGCCACGATCCTGCGCGCCTCCTGGTTCTGCCAGAATTTCAGCGAGGGCGCCTTTCTGGAGCAGATCCGCGCTGGCCGGCTGCAATTGCCGGCGGGCGAGATCAGCGAACCTTTCATCGATGCTGACGACATTGCCGATGCCGCCGTCGTCGCCCTGACCGATCCCGGCCATCGCAACAGGACTTACGAACTGACCGGCCCGCGGTCGCTGACATTTCGCGCGGCGGCCGCCGAAATCGCCGCAGCCGCCGGGCGGCCGATCGAATATGAGCAGGTGTCGATGGCGGATTTCACCGGCGGGCTTGCGGATGCCGGCCTGCCGCAGGGCCTGATCGATCTGCTGGAGGAGCTCTTCGGCCAAGTGCTCAATGGGCGCAATTCCAACGTGGTCACCGGTGTCGCCGAAATTCTCGGCCGTCCCGCCACCGATTTCAGCGAATATGCCCGCCGGACCGCGGCAACCGGTACATGGAAGGCCTGACCATGCAGATCATCCTGATCCTCTCCCTCGTGGCCGCGGCGATCGGCAGCGGCGTGGTCGCCGGCATCTTCTTCGCCTTCTCGACCTTCATCATGTCCGCCTTCTCGCGGATCCCGGCCGAGCAGGGTATTGCGGCGATGAACTCGATCAACGTGACGATCGTCCGTTCGCCCTTCATGGGCCTCTTCGTGCCGACGGCGGTCCTCTGCCTCCTCATCGCCGTGCTCGCCCTGATCGACTGGCGCGGTGGGGCATCCGCGCTGATGCTGGCTGGCGCCGCCCTCTATCTCCTCGCTTCCTTCGCCTCGACCATCATCTTCAATGTGCCGATGAACGATGCGCTGGCGAAGGTCGGCGGCAACGACCCGGATGCGGTTCAGCTCTGGACCACCTATGTCAGGGACTGGACGAGATGGAACCATGTGCGGACCATCGCCTCGCTGCTCGCCTCCGTCGCCTTCGTGCGGGCGCTGATGATCGTCTGAAAAAAGGCGGAGGCGTTCAAGGAACAGCGTGGCGGCGCGTCTTTCGAGGCGATCCTGCGGATCCCACCTCTGGATGAGGCGGATTGGGGCGGGTGCAGCTTCGCTCCCGCTCCCGCTTCGGTCACCGGCTCCGGAAAGCCCGCCAGGCGGAGATCACGGCGAGCAGCAAGAACAAGCCTGCCAAACCAGCCCACAGAGAACCGCCTTGTGTCAGGTTGTCACCGTCGGGAGTGAGGCAGCTGGATAAGGCTTGCGATATGCAATGTCGGAACTTCCAGTACCGTTCATAGAATAACCATCCGAAGACTATCGACATGAACGCTAAAATCAGGACCGAAACATATTTCATGTGGTTCCCAACCTGCCCGCCAGGACCCATTTCCATCGAAACAAGGTCGATGGTGTGACTGTAGGTTTCAAGAACGGAGATGCAAGCGCCGACATCCTCTTTGTCACCGACAAGCCGGGCTGCGCTGACGACTACGTCTGCTCGCAGAAGGCGATACGATTGCTGAAGGGATCGACGACAGTCATCTCCAACCCCCAGGGCGCTTCCTCCACGCCGGGCTTCATATAGCGGTAATCCTTGCCGGCGAGTTCTGCGTGATAGGCGCGCACATTGGCAACGCGGACGAAGGCCTTGGCGCCCGGACTGGCGTCGCCGGAATGTTCGCTCAAGTGCAGCGCCATGCCCTCACGCGAGACCTGGCAATAGAGCGGGAAGTTTTCGCCGAAGCGATGTTCCCAGTCGAGCGTGAAGCCGAGGAAACCGCAATAGAATTCCATGGCCTTTTCGACAGAAAAGATGCGGAAGATCGGCATCGGCGGCGCGATGCCGATGGCGTCGCGGCCAGAACCCGCCGCGTCGATCTTGGCCGAGAGTATATTCCATTGCTCCAGCCCGAATTGCCGGGCGACGATTTCGAGCGTCTCGCTATGGGTGAGAGAAATATTGCGGTCGGCCAGGGCCTGCCGCAATGTCTTTGCCATGAGCTTGGCATCGCGAAAATCGCGCATCGTGGATCCTTCCGTCGGCGGCAAACAGGACGATCAGTGCCCGCGTCTGCTGATCCGTTCGCCATCGGTCGCCAAACGGCAAGGGATGTGAAGGATGTATCTGGATGCATTCACCATAACGCTGATGCGTCGCGGGGCGGCTGGCCGCATCCGGCCGAGGGCGATACTATGAGACGCGTCGTCCGGGATCAAGACGCCGTGCGCGACGCCTCGAGGGGCACAGCCTGCAGGTGGCCGCCGCGCTTGGCGGCGTAGAGCGCCTTGTCGGCGGCATTTCCGCTTGTGGACCTTCATCATAACTGCTTCTCACCTATCCCGGCCGAACAAGACATCGCCGCGGTGAACTGCGCTGGACGTGCCCTTGAAGCCTCCAGCCGTAATGTGTCACAGATGGGTTGATAGATTGCGATCTAAAGAGCGGTATGTTGCCCCATGGGGTCGAAGGAAAAGAATGTCGAGTGGCCGCTTGGTAGACCGGGCGGGATCCTTCTGACCGTATTATATTTGCCGACTGTACTTGCCGTTTTCGTGAAGAGATCCGGCTTCAACTTTCTGCCGTCGAACGAGTGGACGTCCATGGCCGGCCTTCCTGCTCTTGCCGTCGGCCTGGTTTCTGCGGCATTGCCGGTCTGGCTAATCCTGAGGAGCAAAGGCGAGACTGACGGCGTGAAGAAGGGTTTCGGCCTGCTGCTCGCTCCGGTCGCCGGCTATTTCCTCGGAAAGCATCTCGTCATCATTGCCGTGCCGATGCTATTCGCCTTGATCGCCGGCCATCAGGTGCTTTCCTTCACCGTCGTCGATCCCTATGGCCGGGGCGACTCAAAATGTCCGACACCGGTTCAGGTTGAAGGTGTTCCGATGATATTCGACGAAATTTGCCGCGTCCGTGATGATATCAGGCGAGAACTTGGACCGGGATGGCGGATCGCCGTTGCGGGGCGGGGCACAAGTCTCGGTGTCTTTGCGGATAGTCTGCGCCGGATAGATTGAGGAAATCTCGCCTGCCGGCGCGGTCCGAGATCAAGACGCCGTGCGAGATGCCTCGAGGGGCACAGCCTGCAGGTGGCCGGCAAGCTCGACGCGGTTGCGGCCGGCGCGCTTGGCGACGTAAAGCGCCTTGTCGGCGGCACTCAGCATAGTGTCGAAATCCAGTGTCTGCGAGCGGCCTGGCGCAACGCCGACGCTCACAGTGCATCTCAACACCTCACCGTCGATCGGAATCTCTCGCGCCTCGAAGGCCCTGCGGATCCGCTCAGCCGTCAGTTCGGCCCTGCCTGGCATGACTTCCTTCAGCACCAGCGCAAATTCTTCGCCCCCGAGCCTCGCGGCGGTATCGCCAGGGCGGCAATTGGCGGCGAGTTCCTCGGCGAAGACGGTGATCACGCGGTCGCCGCTCGCATGGCCATAGCGGTCGTTGACGGATTTGAAATGGTCGATATCGAAGACGATGATGGCGGTGGTCGATCCCATTGGGCGCGTGCCGTACTGATCGAAGACGGCGCGGCGGTTGAGCAGGCCGGTCAGCGGGTCGGTGATCGCCTCCAGGCGATGGCGGGCGGCGAGCCGCCATTGATGCAGCGCCAGCGACAGCGCTCCGATCCCGGTCATGCCGGCAATGCAGACGGCGAGGCTCAGGTCTTCGGCCCAGTTGCTCGGCGCCTTTCCGAGCACCAGCGTACCATCGGCAATCAGCACACCGGCACAAAGCACGAAGGAGATCGCCGTCAGCGTATAAAGCGCGGCAATGCCGAGGAGCGGCGCCGGCGCTTCGGCCCGGGCAAGCCAATATTGCCGGGCGGTAGCAAAGAGCAGCAGGGCGATGGCGAGATTTTCGGCGATGAAGGCGAGGCCGTCATAGCCTGATAGCATCGGCACGATGGAAAAGGCCATTGCTGCCAGCGCCCGCATGGCGATGGCGGCAATCGACAGGCGGCCGGTGAGAAACTGTTTGCCGGCACCCCAGATGGTGGCGAAGCCGGCATGAAACAGCATGAAACTGCCGATTGCGAAGGCCATGTCGGGCCGGTTGACATAGGCGCTGTAGACAAAAATGCCGCTGACGACGAGGACGAGACCGATGGTGGCGGTGAGGAGCACGGTCTCGGCCCGGCGAACCAGCCAACTGCCCATCAGGGTCACGGCCAGGCAGGCCGCGGAGACGCCGAGCGCCAGCAAGAGGGAGTTGTAGTCAAGCATCATGCTTCTTCAGTCTCCGCAGCGGTGTCGCGCCGGACGATCGGCAGCGATGGGGGTCCGCGACGAGGAATGTCTTATGCATCCGTTAACAAATGATGCACCGCACAATGAAAATGTTAGGCGCTTAACACGCGTGCAGCACTTAAAATGAATATTCTATTTAAAATAGAAAACGCAGCCGGGATAACACTAGGCCACCACCTGCCAATGCAGGGGAAACATCGGATCGAAAACCGTCACGGGACCGGCGCCGGTTTCTATCTTGGCGGGAAAGACGACCGGTTGGGCCTGCTTCGACAGTGTGATCCGTTCCTCGTTCGGCGACAGCCCATACCAGGCCGGGCCGTTCAGCGAGGCGAAGGCTTCGAGCCTGTCGAGCGCGCCCTCCTCTTCGAAGACATGGGCAAGGCAGCTCATCGTATTGATCGAAGTGTAGATGCCGGCGCAGCCGCAGGCGCATTCCTTCAGCGGATCGACATGCGGGGCGGAATCGGTGCCGAGGAAGAAGCGGGCGTCGCCGCTCACGGCGGCGGCGCGCAGCGCCAGCCGGTGGTTTTCGCGCTTGGCGACCGGCAGGCAGTAATAATGCGGGCGGATGCCGCCGACCAGGATGGCATTGCGGTTGATGATCAGGTGGTGGGTGGTGATCGAGCCGGCGAGATTTGATTTGGCGGCCTGGATGTAATCGATGCCGTCCGCGGTCGTCACATGCTCCATCGTCACCTTCAGCTCGGGCAGGCGCCGGCGCAAGGGATCAAGCACGGTGTCGATGAAGACCGCCTCGCGGTCGAAGATATCGACGTCAGGCGTCGTCACCTCGCCATGGACGCAGAGCGGCAGACCGATCTCAGCCATGCGCTCCAGCACGGGCATCGCCTTTTCCATGTCACGCACGCCGCCATGCGAATTGGTGGTGGCGCCGGCGGGATAAAGCTTGACGGCGGTGATGAGGCCGCTCTTCGCACCCTGCTCGACATCGTCGGGGCTGGTATGTTCGGTCAGATAAAGCGTCATCAGCGGCTGGAAACGGTGGCCATCCGGCAACGCCTTGAGAATGCGCTCGCGATAGGCCTTCGCATCCGCGGTGGTGACGACCGGCGGCACGAGGTTGGGCATGATGATGGCGCGGGCGAAGGTGCGGCTCGTATCGGCGATCACGCCTTCCAGCATGGCGCCGTCGCGCAGATGCAGGTGCCAGTCGTCGGGACGGCGGATGGTGATCGATTTCATGGCAGGCCTCCGAAGCGATGCGTCTGCGGCCTGATAGCACTATACCCCTGAAGAAAACAATTGTCGCGGCGTCACGCCAGCGCGATCTCCAGCGTCACATCCGCCGGGCGGCGGTTTTCGAGGATCAGCCGGCCGTTCGGCAGGTCGTTGCCGTAGACCTTGGCGCTCGCTGCCTCCTCGCTGAGATTGTAACCGCGCCAGCGCGCCCAGAGCCGCTCCTCGAGCACCTCGATCGGCGGCGCCAGCATGATCGAAAAATCGAAGATGCCGTCGAGCTCGGCCCATTTACCCTGCGTGAACAGCAGATAATTGCCCTCGACGATGATGAAACGGTCCTTGGGATCGATCGGCCGGGCCGAGGCGATGGCGAGTTCGCGCGAGCGGTCGAAGACCGGCGCCAGAACCTCCTGGTCGGCCCGGCGGACGGCGCGGATGATATCGAGAAATCCCCTGACATCGAAGGTCTCGGGGATGCCCTTGCGCGCCAAGAGGCCGCGTTCGATCAGGATGGCGTTGTCCATGTGGAAGCCGTCCATCGGCAGGACTGCGGCGCTTTCGCCCTTAGCTTTCAGCGCCGCCGCCAGATTGTCGGCCATGGTCGACTTGCCCGCCCCGGGCGGCCCGGCGACGGCGATCAGGAAACGTCTGGCATCGCCGGCGCGGGATAGCACCTCGCCGGCGATGTCGTC
Source organism: Rhizobium aethiopicum (assembly GCF_900094625.1). Lineage (GTDB taxonomy): Bacteria > Pseudomonadota > Alphaproteobacteria > Rhizobiales > Rhizobiaceae > Rhizobium > Rhizobium aethiopicum. The sequence continues at coordinate 122,104 of NZ_FMAJ01000003.1, forward strand.
GATGCGGACGCTCATGCCGCAACGGGCTCCGTCGGCACCGCCTTGGCGCCAGTCATGAAGGCGACGGCGTCCGACATGGTGTATTCCTTCGGATTGATCACCGTCAGCCGCCGGCCGAGACGGTGGATATGGATCCGGTCGGCCACCTCGAAGACATGCGGCATGTTGTGCGAGATCAGCACGATGGGCAGGCCGCGGGCGCGCACGTCGAGGATCAGTTCCAGCACGCGCCGGCTTTCCTTGACGCCAAGGGCTGCCGTCGGTTCGTCCATGATGATGACCTTCGAGCCGAAGGCGGCGGCGCGGGCGACGGCAACACCCTGGCGCTGACCGCCGGACAGCGTCTCCACCGCCTGGTTGATGTTCTGGATCGTCATCAGGCCGAGTTCAGAGAGCTTGTTGCGCGCCAGCTTTTCCATCGCCGGCCGGTCGAGCATGCGGAACAGCGAGCCGAGCGGACCTTTTTTGCGGATCTCGCGGCCGAGGAACATGTTGTCGGCGATCGATAGCGCCGGCGACAGCGCGAGGTTCTGGTAGACGGTTTCGATGCCGGCTTCGCGCGCCTCCATCGGCGAACGGAAATGCACCTGCCGGCCTTCGAGCGTGATCACGCCCTCGTCGGGAGTGACCGCGCCCGAAATCGCCTTGATCAGCGACGACTTGCCGGCGCCGTTATCGCCGATGACGGCAAGGATTTCACCCGGGTAGAGGTCGAAATCGGCATTGTCGAGCGCGGTCACGCGTCCATAACGCTTGACGAGGCCGCGGGCGGTGAGAATGGGTTCGACAGCCATGGTCATACCGAAACCTTTCTGATCCACTGATCGATGGCGACGGCGGCGATGATCAGCACGCCGGTCAAAAGGACTTTCCATTGCGGATCGGCGCCGAGCATGTTGAGGCCCATCGACACGACGCCGACGATCATGGCGCCGAACAGCGTGCCGAGAATGGAGCCGCGGCCGCCGAAGAGCGAGATGCCGCCGATCACGGTCGCGGTGATCGCCTGGAGGTTATAATCGGTCACCGCCGAGGACGGCGAGATCGAGCCATTGCGGCCAATCGACACCCAGGCGGCGAAGGCGGCGATGACGCCCGACAGGGTATAGACGGTGAGCAGCACCTTCTTCGTCTGGATACCGGAAAGCTTGGCCGCTTCCGGATCGTCGCCGACCGCATAGACATGCCGGCCCCAGGCGGTGTGGTTGAGCACATACCAGAGCAGCAGCACGAGCAGCACCATGGCGATGACGCCGAGGGTGAGCACGGCGCTGCCGACCCTGAAACTGGCGGCGAAAAGATGCAGCAGCGGCGCCTGTTCGTCGACATCGGTGTCGCGGATCGTCTCATTGGCGGAATAAATGAAATTCGTCGCCATGACGATATTCCAGGTGCCGAGCGTGACGATGAAGGGCGGCAGCTTCATGAAGGCGACGAGAAAGCCGTTCAGCAAGCCGCACAGGCCGCCGACCAGCAGGCCTCCAATCACCGCGATCGGCGTCGGTATGCCGTAGGTGATGGCGACATTGCCCATGATGACGGCCGAGATCACCATGATGACGCCGATCGACAGATCGATGCCGGCGGTCAGGATGACCAGCGTCTGGGCCGCTCCGAGAATGCCGACGATGGCGATCTGCTGCAGGATCAGTGTCAGGGTGTAGGACGAGAAGAACCGTCCGCCGAGCGTTGCCCCGAAGATAACGATCGCCAGCACCAGCACGATCAGCGGCACGGCGGCCGGCGTCGAGTGCAAGAAGTGCTGGGCGCGCTTGATCAGCGGGACATCTTGGTGCTCGAAAGAGGCGACGTTCTTGTCGCTGCCGTCGAGGACGCGTTCGAATTCCTGTGCTCCGGTCATGGTTCCTCCTCCGCATCCGCGCGCCGAACCCGCGCGGAGGCCGTCACTCCTGTTCATCCGTTCGTTGCTTAGCCGGTGGAGCGACGACCCATCGTCCGTCCAAAACGGCCGAGGATCAAGCCCCGGCCGTCTGCTCTTTCAACAGATCGGGCTCAGCCCCAGCACTTGTCCGTGCCTTCCTTGGTATCGATCGACTTGACGCCGGAGACCGGCTTGTCGGTGACGAGCGAGACGCCGGTGTCGAAGAAGGACTTGCCTTCGGTCGGCTTCGGCTTTTCACCCGAGTCGGCGAACTTCTTGATCGCCTCGATACCGAGCGACGCCATCAGCAGCGGATATTGCTGTGAGGTGGCGCCGATGACGCCTTCCTTGACCGACTTGACGCCCGGGCAGCCGCCATCAACCGAGACGATCAGCACGTTCTTTTCCATGCCGACGGCCTTCAGCGCCTGGTAGGCGCCAACAGCGGCCGGCTCGTTGATCGTGTGGATGACGTTGATGCTCGGATCCTTCTGCAGAAGGTTTTCCATGGCCTTGCGGCCGCCTTCCTCGTTGCCGTTGGTCACGTCATGGCCGACGATGCGGCTATCGTCTTCGTCGCCGATCTTGTCCGGGTTCTTCGGGTCGATGCCGAAGCCCATCATGAAGCCCTGGTCGCGCAGAACGTCGACCGTCGGCTGCGACGGCGTCAGGTCGAGGAAGCCGACCTTGGCGTCCTTGGCCTTATCGCCGAGCGTTTCCTTGGCCCACTGGCCGATCAGCTTGCCGGCGAGCAGGTTGTCGGTGGCGAAGGTGGCGTCTGCGGCATCGGCCGGCTCCAGCGGCGTGTCGAGCGCGATGACCAGCAGGCCGGCGTCGCGGGCCTTCTTGACCGCAGGCACGATGCCCTTGGTGTCGGACGCCGTCAGCAGGATGCCCTTGGCGCCGTCGGCGATGCAGCTTTCGATCGCTGCGACCTGGCTTTCGCTGTCACCGTCGATCTTGCCGGCATAGGACTTCAGCGAGACGCCGAGTTCCTTGGCCTTGGCCGTCGCACCTTCCTTCATCTTGACGAAGAAGGGGTTGGTATCGGTCTTGGTGATGAGGCAGGCGGAAACTTCAGCCGCCATCGCCGGAGCGGAAAAAGCGACACCGAGCGCGAGCGCGCCGAAAGCGAGAACTGATTTCTTCATGAACTCCTCCCAGAGTTTGCCGGCGCCGCCCCTGCGGGCCGGAATTTTCGAAATGTGACACTTCGCTTCGGTCGCGCTTGGTTTCCGAAGCTGCCTGTGCCCTTGACGACGGCAATTAAGGGGGAAAGAAATCCGCTTGTCAATAAATAAATCCAATTGAATTATTAATTCGATGTGGCATGCTCGGTCGAATTAGGGTGTCCAGTGCCGGCGCGTTTCTGACGCAAAAGGCGCTGTACCGCTTTGAGCTGCCGCAGGATTTCTCCTCGAATCGATCCCAATGGAGGAATCATGCGGGAGGCAGCGCTCGGGAGGAGCGGCCATGTCGTCTTTGGATGGACCGGAACACACGCCGGTCCCGCCGCCGATTCTAAATCCGGCCGGCGGTGCGAACCAGGTCAGGGTGCGGGCCTATAACGAACGGCTCGTGCTGTCGCTGGTGCGCCTCTACGGCGCGCTGTCGAAGGCCGATATCGCGCGCCGCAGCGGGCTGTCGGCGCAGACCGTCTCGGTGATCATGCGGGTCTTGGAAAAGGAAGGGCTGCTGTCGCGCGGCGCGCCGGTGCGCGGCCGTGTCGGCCAGCCGTCGATCCCGATGCATCTCAATCCCGACGCCGTCTATTCCTTCGGCCTGAAGATGGGCCGGCGCAGCGCCGATCTGGTGCTGATGGATTTTGTCGGCCGCATCCGCATGCAGCTGCACCAGACCTATGCCTATCCGCTGCCGCAAGACATCCTCGCCTTCGTCACCTCGGGCATCGAGGAGATCGAAAGCCGGCTCGACGACAAGCAGCGCAGCCGCATTGCCGGTCTCGGCATCGCCGCCCCCTTCGAGCTGTGGAACTGGGCCGAAGAGGTAGGTGCGCCACCGGGCGCCATGGAGGTCTGGCGGGAGGTCGACCTGCAGTCCGATATCGCCGCGCGTGTCTCCCACCCCGTCTTCCTGCAGAACGATGCGACCAGCGCCTGCGGCGCCGAGCTTGTCTTCGGCGTCGGCCCCTCCTATCCCGACTTCGTCTACTTCTTCATCGGCTCCTTCATCGGCGGCGGCATCGTCCTGAATTCGTCGATTTTTTCCGGCCGTACCGGCACGGCAGGAGCGATCGGACCCCTGCCCGTGCGCGACAGGAACGGCGAAACCAAGCAGCTGCTGGAGATCGCCTCGATCTTCGTGCTCGAAAACATGCTGCGCGAGCGCGGCATCGATCCCGAGCCACTGTGGTATTCGGCCGACGACTGGGTGGATTTCGGCGAGCCGATGGAGGCCTGGATACAGGATAGTGCCAAGGCGCTCGCCCAGGCGATCGTCGCCGCCGCCTCGATCGTCGACTTCAGCGCCGCCGTCATCGACGGCGGCTTTCCCCATTGGGTGCGCAGTCGCATCGTGCAGGCGACGATCGACGAAGCCGCCAAGCTCGACCTGCAGGGCGTCGTCATGCCCGAAATCATCGAGGGCGCGGTCGGCGCGCAGTCACGCGCCATCGGCGGTGCCAGCCTGCCGATCTTTGCGCGTTACCTCACCGACCAGAACGTACTCTTCAAGGAGGTAGACCATGCTGAAGGGACTTGATCCGCTGTTGAGCCCGGAGTTGCTTTTCACGCTTCGGGCCATGGGCCACGGCGACGAGATCGCCATCGTCGATGGCAATTATCCCGGCGTCGAACATGCCCGCCGCCTGATCCGGCTCGACGGCCATCGCCTCATTCCGGTGCTCAACGCCGTGCTCAGCGTGCTGCCGATCGATGATTTCGTGCCGGAAGCGATCTTCCGCTCGACCGTCAAGGCCGAGCGCGACAAGCTCGATCCCGTGCATGAGGAGATGATAGACTGTTGCGCCCGCCACGAGCCGCACCGGCAGGTGGTGCCGTTGGTCGGCCAGGATTTCTACGGTCGGGTGCGCGCCGCCCATGCGCTGATCCAGACCAGCGAGCCCAGGCTCTACGCCAACATCATCCTGCGCAAGGGAGTGATCTATCCGAAGGAGGCCGGTGCGCAGGCCGAAGTGGATCCGTTCGTTTACTGAATAGGCAACGTAAAGGACGCTCCGACCTGAATCTATCTGCCGGCGTCACCCGTCTATTTCAACTTCCGCTTCGCAGTTGACGGGCGCATTCAAAGGGATGGCCATGCCGATGGAGGAGCGGGCGTGGGCGCCGGCGTCGGGACCGTAGAGCTCCAGGATCAGATCGGAATAGCCGTTGGTGACCCGCGGCGTTTCGTTGAAACCTGGAGCGACATTCACCATGGCGAAGACGCGCAGCCATGCCGTGACCCGGTCGAGGTCTCCGACGGCTCGCTTAAGACTGGCGAGATGGGCCAGTGCAACGAGCCGCGCCGACGCGTATCCCTCCTCCGGCGAAACCTCGGCGCCAACCTTGCCAAGGGGATTTGCCAATGTTCCATCGCGGTTGCAGGCGACATGGCCGGAAATATACGCTCGCTTGCCACGCAGGCGGACCCAGGCGAAGGGCATGCGCAGCCCCTCGCGAACCTTCAAAGGCTCGGGCAGTTCCAGACCCATTTCGGCCAGGCGTTGTTCGATGATCGCCATAATGCACCTCCCGGTGTGATCAGAGCATGACCCGCCAAAGTGGGCAGGACTTTGCAACCCGAACCGCGGCACGGTTCCGGGCGATATGCCTCAGGGTACGTTTGCGTCGAGCTCCGGCATCAGAACCACGCTCTCATTGGCCGCGGGGTCGTTGCGGGCGCCGAGGAATTCGGCGTCTTCGCTGCTGCGGTTGACGGCGACATGCGGAACGCCGGCCGGAATGAACAGGTAATCGCCGGGGCGGATCGTTTCGCACCGTTCGAGTGCTGATCCGGACCAGATCTCGATTTCCCGCCCCGCGGTCATCAAAAGCGCCGTCTCGTGTCCCTCATGGCGATGGGCGCTGGTCCGCCGCCCCGCAGGCAGCGAAATCGTCCCGAGCCACAGCATGGTCGATCCGGCGCTGTCAGCCGAGACGCCGGAGCGATAGACCGATCCCTGCCTGGCGACATGGCTGCCGCCGGCGCGGACGACACTCGCAAGGAATGGTTCCGATTTCTTCGGTTGCGTTGCCTGATTCGTCATCGCTCTCACCACTTTGACCGCTGCAATGGAACCACTCTGCGCGCTCAACCGGCACAAGTCCTGAAGCGAGGCCGAAAAATTCCGAAAAGCTGCGAAATCGGCGTATCATCGAACCCCATGCACACCCAGCACCTCGCATTCGGCCACTTCGATTTCACTGCTGAAAACGGATGTCTGCTCCGCGACAACAGGCCTGTCGCCATCGGCGCCCGTGGCGCTTCGCTGCTCGACGCACTGCTTTCGGCACAGGGAGGTGTGGTCTCGAAGTCCGCCTTGATGGATGCTGTTTGGCCGGGTCTGGCCGTCGAGGAAAGCAACCTGTCCGTTCAGATCGCCGCCCTTCGCAAGCTGCTCGGGCCCGCATCGGACGGCAGCGAATGGATCGTCACGGTCCCACGGGTCGGATACCGATTTTCCGGTGAGGTGGAGAGCCGCACCGGCGAAGCCGATAACGCCCGGCACGGCGGAACCAGTCCGATCCTGGCGATTGCCGTGCTGCCGTTCGAAAATCTCGGCGGCGACGCTGAACGGCAATATCTCGCCGATGGTATCGCCGACGACCTGATCATGGCGCTTGCCCGGTTCAGATGGTTCCGCGTCGCCTCACGGGCGGCGAGTTTCAGCAGGAGGAATGGCTCGAAGGATCCGCAGGCTATCGCGCGCGACCTCGGCGTCAATTTCCTGGTGGATGGGGCCATCCGGCAGAACGGCGATCGAATCCGGATATCGGTGCACCTCGCCGACACCGCCAAAGGCGCCACCGTCTGGTCCGAACATTACGATCTCCAGCTGGCCGAGCTCTTTGCGGTGCAGGATGCCATCGCCGAGCGGATCGCTGCGGCGGTCGAGCCCGAACTGCTGCTGCGCCATGGGCTTCCGGTCGCCCCCCACACCGGCAACATCACGGCCTGGGATCTCGTGCGGCAAGGCACGTTCAATTTTCACAAGGTCACGCAGCCCACCCACCTTCTCGCGCGCCGTTTCTTCCGCGACGCGGCCGAGCTCGATCCCATGCTTCCAGAAGCGCAGATCTGGCTGGCGCGGGTGAATGCCGGCCTCATCGCCTACGGCTGGACTGATAACCCTGCGGAAGACGGCAAGGAAGGATTGGATGCGGCGTTACGGGCAATCTATCTCGACGCGCGAAATCCGTACTCGCATTATGCGCTGGCGATCGTCTCGGCTTACACAGGCCGGCCCGAGCAGGCGATACTGGCGGCGGAGCGGTCGATCGAACTCGGTTCGAGCTTCGCCCTGGGGCATCTCGTCCTCGGCATGGCCCGTCTGTTTTCCGGCGATGCGGCCGGCGCGCGCAAACCGCTGGCCCACGGCCTCGAACTCAACTCCCATGATCCGCAGAACGGCGTCTGGTTCAGCCTGCTGATGCTCGCAGGGTTCTTTTCCGGCGACGTTGAAGGCGCGCTCGAGACCGGGCGCACGGCGCTAAAGGCGCGGCCTGACTGGCCGGCGCTGCTGCGCATTCAGGCCTGCTGCCACTGGGCCGTCGGAGATTGCCAGCAGGCTCGCCGCTTTGCGGCCACGGCAAGCGATCTTCCCGAAGCTGCCGCCGATGCGCTCGGTCCGTTCAGAGATGGCAACAGGGAATGGGCGGCCCGCCTGGCAGAACTGCTGCGCGAGGTGGAACGTTGAAACCCGTCAAACTGACCGACCTTCGGTGACGGCAGTGCTCACGATGTCGCGGCCCGCGGTCGCCTCTGGCCGACGTCGCACCGACAATAGCCGTCCAGCATTGCTCCCGTCGCGCCTGCAGCCCGTCCGAATTGCGGCGAAGATATCCATTACGCGCAGCGAAACATCCCTGCCTCGGCCCCGGAAACGCGGGGTTAACCTTCGAAGACCACACTCTTCTCGGACTTATCAATGCCCCGCTAGAAGTGCCGATGCTTTTACGCCGCCCGAATGAGTTGTGGCGGCTTCGATACTGCCGATGCCGGCAATACGACGACAGGGTTGTCGATTGAAAACTGTCGGGGACGATGCGGTCTCCAAGTTGGCCATGATGGCTCTTCACACACCAGGAGCCTGTTCATATGCCTCGCATCCAACCCACCAGACCGCAGATGGAGATACTGGCCTGGCTCTTGATCTTCCTGCTTCTCTTCTTCCTGTCCTGGCGCTTCAACTGGCATGAGGGGCTGGATGACTTCATCGAGAACAATCATGACTATCCGCTGGACCACGGACTGCTCGCCCTGAACATATCCGGCTTTCTCGGGCTGATTTACTCGGTGCTGAGGATCCGGGACCTCTCGATAGAGGTTAACCGCAGGCTGCAGGCCGAAAAGAACGTGGACTGGATTGCCTGTCACGACACGCTGACCGAACTGCCCAACCGCAGATTTCTGGAGTCCGTCTGCGCGCAGTCGATGGTCGATCAAAGGGCACAGGAAAGCTTTGCCGCGTTCAGCATCGATCTCGACGGCTTCAAGAAGATCAACGACCTCCTCGGGCACGATCATGGCGATGCGGTGCTGAAGGCCGTCGCTCGGCGACTTTCTTCCCTCTTTCCCCGTGACCGCGTTTTCCGCCTCGGTGGCGACGAGTTCGTCGTTCTGGCGCGGCGCACCGGTAATCCTGATCTTGTCGCTTTGGGAGAGCGGATCGTGAGCGTGATCAGCAAGCCCGTCATATTCAACGGGATCGCCGTCGATATCGGCGCCAGCGTCGGCTTCGCACTTTATTCGGAGAACGGCGATGACCTAAGCCAGGTCATTCGACATTCGGACTGTGCGATGTATGTGGCGAAAAAGCAGGGGCGCAATCTGGTGAAGCCCTTCGAGCCGGCAATGCAGGACGAGCTGGCGAAGCGGGTCCGGGTGGAAGCGGATCTGCGAGCCGCCATCAAGCACGCCGAGATCGTTCCCTATTACCAACCTCTCGTCGACCTGAAGACAAAGGAGATTATCGGTTTCGAGGCGCTGGCGCGCTGGAAGACGGCATCCGGCGAATTCATTCCGCCGCACGAGTTCATTCCCGTGGCGGAGGAGGCCGGTCTGATCGTCGACCTGACGGACCAACTGCTGCGCCACGCCTGTAGCGATGCGCTCTCCTGGCCAAGTCATCTCGTCCTGTCGTTCAACCTGTCTCCGATCCAGCTGAGCGACCGGTTGCTGGGCCTCCGGATTCTCAAGATATTGGGCGATGTCGGTCTGCCGGCGCATCGAATCGAGCTGGAGGTGACGGAGAGCGCCATCATCCAGGACGCCGTCACCGCACGGATCGTCCTCGACGATCTGGTCAACGCCGGTGTCGGGATTGCTCTCGACGACTTCGGTACGGGCTATTCCAGCCTTTCGCAGCTCTCCAACTACCGATTCGACAAAATCAAGATCGACCGGAGTTTCGTTTCTTCATTCGAAACCAACGACAAGCAGGACAAGGTGATCAAGGCCATTATCGCTCTCGGCGCGGGACTCGGCGTGACGATAACGGCCGAGGGCATCGAAGAGGAAAGCCAACTTCAACGGCTTCAGGATCTCGGCTGCGACATCGGCCAAGGTTATCTGCTTGGCAAGCCAGCGCCGGCCGAGAGCCTTGCCGCAGACCAGCTCGGCGCCAGAATTTTGCATCGCGGCTGATGAGGCCGCACACATCCGCCAAGGCGAGGCCGCCGTGATGCGCTTACGGAAAGGTCTGCGTTACCTCAATCGCTCCCACGATCGCTGCGTTAAAGAGATCCATCTCCTCGGCTGGTATCCAATATTCGAAGTGCGCGCGACCACCAGCTTCCTGAATCGCGTGGCCGGCGAGATAATCTTTCCTCACCTCAAACCTCGTCACGAAACCAGCTCCACTCCTCGGCACATTCCAGTCGCGTGCGATCTTGACTGCATAATCCTCCGACAGCACGGGATAGAAGACCGGCTGGTCAGGCAAACGCGGCGGAAACCCTGCGTTTTTAGGATAGCGCATAAGCCCCAGCTCCTCAGGCCCGACCGGACGCCACAGGGTCACTGTCTCGATATTTTCGCTCATTTCGGCTCTCTCTGCGGCAATCCGATAGTGTTTCGATGAGGCTCACATCCCTGCCCTCGAAAGCTCAAATCTCCCCAGCCGAAGGCCCCCAGACATCCGTCAGGGCGAAGCCAGCGGGATGCGGGTCGAAGGGGTCGAGGGCCACCTGGGTGAAGCCGAAGGTGAAGCCGCGGCCGGTGATGGTGGGGACGATAGCCGGGCGGCCGGCGACTTCTGTCACCGCCTGCAGGCCGACCTCGAACTGCGAGCCGATGATCGATTTCGAGGTGAAGACATCGCCGACCTTGGCCTTGCCGCGGGCATGAAGAGTGGCGAGGTTGGCGGAATTGCCCGTGCCGCAGGGCGAGCGGTCGGCCCGGCCCGGCCACATGGTGGTGCAGGTGCGCACCGTGCCGTCGGCCTCGGTATCGCGAAACATCACATAGGCAACGCCCGAGATCGCCGGGATTTCGGGATGGACGACCTTGATGTCGCGGTTGATCAGCTCTTTGAGGATCATGCCGGCCTGGACGAGACCAGCGGCATTGGCCTTTTCGATCGTCAGATTGATCTGGCCGACATCGACCAGCGCATAGAAGATGCCGCCATAGCAGATATCAGCCTTGATCCCTCCCCAATGCGGCGTGTCGATCTCGAGGTCGAGCTCATGCACGAAGGAGGGCACCATGGTGAGCCTGACCTTTTCGCAGCGCCCGTCGCGGCAGGTGGCCACCGCCTTGACGAGGCCGGCCGCGGTCTCGAGCGTGACTGTCGTCTCCGGCTCCTTCATCTCGACGATGCCGGATTCGAGAAGCGCCGTCGTCACGCAGATCGAATTCGAACCGGAGCTTGCATGCGCCTGGTCAGGCTGCAGGATGATGAAAGCAGCGTCGGCGTCGGGATGCCTTGCCGGCAGCAACAGGTTGACGGAGCCGATCGGCGCGCCTCGCGGCTCCAGGCAGAGAAAGCGGCGGAGCTCGTCGCCTTTCGGATCGGTGTTCAGCCAGTGCAACTGCGCGGCGATGGTATCGCCCGGAATTTTCGGAACGCCGCCGATGGCGACGCGGCCGATCTCGCCCTCGGCATGAACGTCCAGCAGCTGGATCGTGCGCTTCCATCTCATATCGAAACTCCAGTTCGGACGCGACGGCTGACGCCGTCGACGCGGTTCCAAATCAGTATCGGTCTATGCGGAACGGGGTCATCTCGACCGGCGGTTTTGCTCCGCCCACCATATCGCCAATCAACCGCGCTGTCGTCGCGGCATATGTCAGGCCGAGATGGCCATGACCGGTGGCATAAAAAACACCCGGCATTTTCGAGGACGGCGAAATGATCGGGATCGTATCGGGCAAGGCCGGGCGATGGCCCATCCATTCCGTCGTCTCCTCGGCCTTCAGGCCGGGAAGCGCGCGCTGGGCGTGGCGCACCAGCACCCGCGGACGGCGGAAATCGGGAGCGGCGTCAAGCCCGGCCAGCTCGACATTGCCACCGACGCGGATGCCACCGGCCGTCGGCGTTACCATGAAGGCGCGACGCGGCCAGATCACCGAATAACGCATTGAAATGCCCGGCTTCATGATCTGGGTGTGATAGCCGCGCTCGGTCTCCAACGGGATGGGTTCGCCGAGCTTGGCAGCCAGAAAACGGGTGTGGACGCCGGCGGCAAGCACAACGGAACCCGCCTCGACACGGCTGCCATTGCCGAGGAGGACGACGACGGTGCCATCGCCCTTGCGTTCGATATTCCTGACGGTGCCGGAGACGAAGGTTGCGCCGGCCGCCAGGGCGGCGTCGGCCAGCTTGACCACCAGCTTGTAGGGATCGCGGACCGACTTGTTGTCGGGGAGCAGCACCGCTTTGGCAATAACAGGCGAAAGGGCGGGCTCATAATATTGGATGGCGCCGTTGCTCAACACCTCGAATTCGAGGCCGTAGCGCTGCATCATGGCGAGGTGACCGCGATCGGCGGCAAACTCAGCCTCCGTCTCGTAGATCGCCAGGCAACCTTCCTCGGTCAGCAGCTCGGACGCTCCGATTGCCTGCAGCATCTCGCGGAAATCGGCGAGCGCCCGCAGCGACAGGCTCATGCCGGCATCCTCGATCTCTCGCAACCGCGAGGGCCGGCCGGCGGCGAGGAAGCGCAGGAACCAGGGCAGCATCCTGGCGGCATAGGACGGGCGCAGCCAGACCGGGCCTTCGGGATCGATGAGCCAGCCGGGGATCTTCTTCCAGGTCGAAGGACCGGAACCAGCGGCGAAATCGAGCGCGATGCTCGCCATATTGCCGAAAGAGGTGCCGCGTCCGGGTTCACCCTTGTCGATCAGCGTCACCTGCAACCCGCGCCGCTGCAGTTCGAAAGCGATCGAGGCGCCGATCACGCCCGCGCCGACGACGACCACCCTCTTCTTCGTCTCTTCCGCCATGCCATCAACCCATCGCCAACGGCAGACAGGAATCGCCGTTCGTCAACCTGATATATCAGATCGTGGGTGCTGCCTAGAGAATTTCCGTTTCTCGGAATTACGGAAAATGTTTTCACGCAATTGCCTCGGAGAGCCGCTTTGCGCATTTCCCGGCAAAGCCGCTCACGCACTTTTGCTGAATTTACTCTGGAATTTTTACTGGCTCGCCGGCAGGCCGGCGCCGACGCTGTCGCCGACCGAACCGACGGTGTTGTCCATCGACTGGCCGAGGCGCTTCAACTGGGCATCGTAGTTGCGCCGGGTGCGCGGATCGAAGATCGCGATCGGCGTGCTGACGGCGACGCTGACGGCACTTCCGGCGGTCTGAGCCGCCCCCATCGCCACCGCGCCGACGGCCTCGCCGAGACCGACATTGGAATCGGTGATCGTCTGGCCGGCAATCAGTCGGTCGCCGATCAGCTTCACCACTTCCGGGCTTTCGGCGAATTTGCCGTGGTTCAGTCGGTCGCCGCCCTTGAGCTTGGTGAGATCGAGGACGGTGATGCCGGCCGCCTCCAGCTTGCTGCGATAGGGCTCGGCGGAAGGATCTATCTGGCCGAGGCGATCGATATTGCCGGAGATGCGCCGCGACAGGGCCAGGGCGCGATCATCTCTGGAGACGAAGATGGTGAAATGCGGCCGGTCCTTGCCGAGGCTGGCGAACTGGCGGCCGAAGACATCGACATCGAGATCCGGCGAGGCAAGGATGACGTTGTTGATCTTGCCGGCGACATGACCGTTGCGGATCGCCATCTGCCTGAGCGCCTCGACGGTCAGCCAGGTGCCCATCGAATGGGCCATGACGGTGATGTCACTGACGGCGGGATTGGCGGCTGTACGGGTCAGCAGCTCCTCCAGCGCATCGCGGGAATAGTTGGTGCTTTCCTTGTCGTAATTGTAATCGAAGATGCTGGCACGCGACGGCCAGGTAAAGACGACGGGCGCGACGTCGGCGTGCGAATCATGGACAATCTGAGCGAAGCGGTAGACGGCGTCTTCGTAACGATTGTTGAAACCGTGCACGAAAACGAGCACGCGGCGGCTCTTCGGCATATGGCTCTTCAGCCAGCTCTCGCCTGCCCGCTCGCCCTCGAGCGGGTCGACGGAGACGGTGACGAAATCGCGGAGCGGGTCGGCCGGCAGCCGTTTCGGCCATTGCACCTGGCCGACCTTGCGATTGGGATCCGGCGGAATCGAAACATCGACGGCGTTGACGGCAAGCCCCGTGCCGCGTTCGCCGGAGAAAAGCACGGCGGGATTGTCATCCGCAGCACGCGTCGTCGCCACCAGGAGATCGACCTTCGACGTGCCCGGCGGCACCGTGCCGGCCGCCTGCATCACCCCGACCGGCCTGCCCCCGCAGCCGGCGAGCATCATCGTTGCAACCAGAAGCCCTGCCAGAGCCGCACGAGAGTCGCGCCATTTGCCGATCATGATTAAACTCCAATCGGTTCACGCGCCGGACGGGCGGCACAAGTTCAAATAGTCCGACGATGCGTGTCGAGTCAAACCGCGGGCGGTGATGCAATGCCGGCGCAGTGGCGTCGGCAGTATCAGCAATGGATCAATTCTGATGGGAAAAAGAAAAGAGCCTGGCGCGGGAGGAGGTGCGCCAGGCTCTTGATCCTGACCGACAACTGGGAGGAGGAGTGTTGTCGGTCCGATGTAAGAGCGCTTGGGAGGAGGAGTGCGCTGCTTACGAAGATAGTGATACCCCATTCATTTGATCGGGAATAGCGAAATTACCGCAATGCAGCAATGCACTAGATGCAATGCTTGCCCTCCAAATGACAAGCCCACGCCTCATTTTGCAGCATCTTTGACCGGATGGTCAAAGTTTGCTGAAAGATTTGGCAGCTGCGCTAGCCCCCCCATCCGGCTGCCGCCACCTCTGCCTGGATCGTACGGCGGGTCTCGCCCCGTCCTTACGGGGAGAGGGTTCAGGTGAGGGGCAGGCCATGCGCACGCAGCCGCCGCCGCAAGCTCGCATTACCTCAAGCCGCCTTGAAGACCTTCCGACCCTCGGCGTCCAACGCCGCGAAATCCTCATCCGACAACGTGATATCCACCGCCGCGACGTTTTCCTCGAGATGCTTGACCTTGGAGGTGCCGGGGATCGGCAGCATCACCGGGCTGCGCTTCAGCACCCAGGCGAGCGCGATCTGGCTGGGGACGGCATTGTGCTTTTTGGCAATCGTATCGAGCAGCGAGCCTGATTTGGCGAGATCGCCGGCAGCGAGCGGGTACCAGGGAATGAAGCCGATATTATGCCTGGCGCAATAATCGAGCACGTCTTCGCTGGTGCGATCGACGAGATTGTAGCGATTCTGGACGGTGGCGACCTTGAAGTGTTTCGAGGCCGCCTCGATCTCGGCGACGGAGACCTCGCTCAAACCGGCATGGCGGATGAGGCCGGCAGCGAGCAGCGATTTGATCGCATCGAACTGCTCCCTGGCCGGCACCTTCGGGTCGATGCGGTGAAGCTGCCACAGATCGATATGCTCGACGCCCAGATTGCGCAGGCTCTTATGCGCCTGCTGGATCAGATATTCCGGACGGCCGACGGGCAGCCAGATGTCGGGACCGTGGCGGGTCAGGCCGCCCTTGGTAGCGATGACCGATTTGCCGCCATAGGGATGCAGCGCCTCCTTGATCAGCCATTCGGACACATCGGGGCCGTAGGAATCGGCCGTATCGATGAAATTGACGCCAAGCTCGGGCAGACGCTTCAGCGTCCGGATGGATTCGGCATGGTCATCGGGCTCGCCCCAGATCCCCTTGCCGGTAACGCGCATGGCGCCGAAACCGAGCCGATTGACCTCGATCTCGCCGCCGATCCTGAAGGTGCCCGACTTGGCTGCGTTGTGACTGGACATGATCTTTGCTCTCCTGGTCAATGAAATCATTCAAAGTCGATGGAACGGCCGAAGCCGCCCGCTCCACCAGCGCGGGGATGCCGGACTGGCGAGGATGGCTTCGGTTCTGAATGTCTGCCGTGTTCTGGTGATGCCCGGCATGGTGATGATCCGCGCG
Organism: Rhizobium aethiopicum; assembly: GCF_900094625.1. Classification (GTDB taxonomy): domain Bacteria; phylum Pseudomonadota; class Alphaproteobacteria; order Rhizobiales; family Rhizobiaceae; genus Rhizobium; species Rhizobium aethiopicum. The sequence goes on from NZ_FMAJ01000003.1 coordinate 137,687, forward strand.
CTGCGGCGGTATCGGGAATGCGGCCGCTGCGACGCTTGACATATAGGACGACCCCGCGGGGATAACAGGGAGGGTCGAAAACATCGTCCTTGCGCCGCAGCGGTGCATCGATATCGGCCGGCTGCGTCGAGGCCTGTCGCTTCCGCTCAGCCCTAGCCGCGTTCAGCCGCCTGTTTCGCCGGAAAAGGCGGCGACTTCGATGTCGTCGTCACGGTATCTCAGGCGATCACGCGTGAGTTCCAGCGGCTTGCGGCGCGAAATCCGGTAGACGGAGGCCGGCGGCAGGTTGCGAACGGTGCCGCCGATGCGCACGGCTTTCAGGCCGAGGCGATCGAGGATCGGCCGCGGCACCGGACAGCGCGGACCATAGGTAAATTGATAGACCGCCCCGCCCGGCCGCATATAGGTGAAGACGCCGGCAAGGATTGAGGCGATCTTGCGCGGCGACATGGAAAGGAGCGGCAAGCCGCTGACGACGGCGCCGACCGGTTCGCCCTCGAAAATATCGGCCTGGGCGAGATGGGCCGCATCCATCTGCAATATGCGCGCTGCGGGGAACCGCGCATGCAATGCGGTAATGAATTCCGGACCGTACTCGATCAGCGTCAGATCCGCCTCGTCGATACCGCGGGCGAGCAGCGCGCGGGTGAAGACGCCCGTGCCCGGGCCGAGTTCGATGATCGGCCCATCGAGTGCCGCAATTTCGCTGGTCATGATCCTGGCGAGTGAATCACCCGACGGCGCGATGGCGGCGACGCGAAGCGGGTTGCTGATCCAGGAGCGAAAAAAATGCAGGAAATCCGAGCATGCAGCCTTTGCGGTCATGACTGTCCCACCTGTCTGAAATTCAATTGATTATCAATGCGACCATCGCGGCGAGCATGGCAATTCCAAGGCAGAGACGTCAATCGCCCTTGTGGGCCGGCATTTCCACCTCTTTTCCCACCGGCGTCCGGCATTTTTGCATCTGTGGCGGCTTTGACATGTCGAACGCCGTTGTCTGATGTGAAAAGGGGCGGCCGTGAAGCCGCCCCTCACCTCGATTTGTCCGTCGCCGCCGCAAGGCGCCGAGGCGTTAATAATTGCAGCTGGAGCTGCTCGTCGGGTTGAAGCCGAGCTTGCAGCCCATGTTCAGCGGCTTCTTCGGGTTCATCATGTAGGGCGAGGCCATGCCCTTCGGGCTGCCTTCACCGATCGAACCGGTCGTGCTCCTGTCGTGCTGCACGCGGGTCTCATCCTGGACAACCGGCTGCTTGACGGAGCCCTGCTCCGTCGCGCTCGACTGGAGAGGCGCCGCTTGCGCCGCGAAGGCGGAAAGGCCGAGCATCGCGCCGAGGGCCGCGGCCGCCAGACTGCTCTTGAACGTCGTGGTCATTGTCATCTCCTTGGGAGGATCAGGTGAATTTACGCCGAGGAGTTAGGAAGCGGATCTGTCACAATCTACCGCATCGCAATAGAGGTCACGAACAAGTGAGCAGCGCCCGAAGCAGGAGAAAGACGGCTCGCGCCGCCTTTTTCATTTGCCGGCTCAATAGCCGTTGTCACAGGGCATGCTGCCGGGACCGATCGATCCCGAAAACGTAGGGTTGCACATTGTCGGAGCCGCCGGCCTGTTTACCGGCAGGTGGACAATGGCGCCGGTCGTGCCCGCTTCGACACCGAACGCGGCAAACGGATACCAGTAGCCATCGGAATGACGGCGGGTGCCGGGGCGCTCCGTTCGGAAGCCTCGATAACCATGCCAAAGACCCGAATGCGCCTTGTATTGCATTGCTTTTGCTTCTGAAATATTGGGCGGCCAAGCCGTTTGAACGAGAGCGGCCTCAGCTGGAGCGATCGGCGCGAGGGTAAGAAGGGCACTGAGCGCGACGGCGGTGCGGACAAGATTGAACATCTTCATGATAAACCCTCCTTCGTGGATTTATCTCGAGAGAATGCCTTTCCCAGATGCGCGGTTCCGGGCACGCATGTGACTTCCAAAACTCGTGATTGCAGGCGATCCGGCGTGAGCTCTTCGCGAGAAAACGTGAAAAGTCGCGATCGAAAGACTGGGCCGGAGGGTGCTGGCTAAGAACGTGAATTCTCTATTCTCAATTCGCGTATAATGCCCGGTAACCCTGTCCGGAGAGGCAGGCGACGTATTGGCGATGGGCGGCGGCGCGCGCCGTCGTTTCCGCTTCCAGCGCATCGGCCTCGGCATAGCCGGTCAGCTGCGCACGCAGATGATACTGCTTCTTCGCCTCGTCATACATGGCGTTGCCGTCGGTTACGCAGATGCCCTGGGCGACGGCAGGCGGATTGACCGGCACGCCGATGGGCAAAAGCACCGGTGCGTTCGCATGGTCGACGCAGCCGGCAAGGGCGGCCATCGTCGCCGCCGCGCCCAAAGCCCGAAAAGTTCCCATCGCCATGCATTCCCCCGGCTGAAGCGCGTCAAACATCGTCAAGCCCGCGGATACACGAGCAAGGTTGCGCGAAACTAGGCTCTACCGGCAACCGGCAACCACTCCACCAGCTCCTGGTTCGATCTTGCGGACTCATGAGGTACTCCCACCAAAATCTATATAGCACTGCGGAATCCCGAAATTGGTTGAGGTATTGAAATGATTGGTTGTTCTCGCGCCACGACTTCTCACGATGCGCGCCGAATTTCGGGATCCCGAAGCGGGGGAATTTCGGGATCCCGAAGTGGCGCTTTCTTCTTCCTGCCGACCCGCCCACGTTTCTCAGCGGCAAGCTTGCGGTCTATCTCCGACCACTTCCGGCACCTCTCGGGCGTGCATCGCCGCCAATCATCCGTAGGCGGCGCGCCTTCATGGTTACCGACAAAAGTCAGCGTGAAGAGGTTCGGATGCGCAACACCGCTGCCCGCCCGGCCGCGGCGAACCTTGACGAGGCCCTTATATTCCAGCTCGTCGAGGGCATCGGCCACATATTCGCCGGTGACGCCGTAGGAGACGAACTGCGCGTGAGTCACGACAAGCCTGCCATTTTCCAGGGCGGCGTGCGCGGTGTGCTCGATGATGATGCGGAAAAAGGCGCGGCTGGCATTCGCGCTCAGTGATGTGAACGCAGCCGATTCCAGCAGCTGGATCGTCAACCATTGCCAGCGAAGGCTGCCGTCGTCGCCTCCGCTCGGCGGCGCTGTATGTTTACGCACAAGCGATTGCATCTTGCCGGCACTGGTGCGGCTTCTATCACGAGGGTCGAATTCCGCCATCAGTCTCTCACCTCGGCTGCCAGCGCATCCTTCCGAGAAATGGCGGAACAACTCGGTTTTTCACGTATGCGGAGGGAAAGACCAGCCCAAGCGCCCATATCGCCAATCGCTACAAAATTCTTCGACATTCAACATTCCCTGGTTGCACCGGCGAGCAATCTAGCGAAGAACGTACCATGAACTAGGAAAATAATCTTAGACCGTTTTTTGATATCACCTGACGGCGGGTAATTGCGGTGGAGGCCCAGAATGCGAAAGAGCGGCATGAGGAAGAAGGGCGCGATGGTCTACGGCCAGCGGCTGATGGCATTGATTTCAATCTTGCTGGGAAGCGCCGTCCAGGCCTTTCCCTGCGATCAGCCAATCATGATATCGAATTGGTCGCTCTGTGCGATCGCCAATGTGAGCGACGAGGGTGGCCAGGCTGATTGGAAAGCCGTGCCCGAATGGACTCGTCAGAAAGCTATAAGCGCTTATTTCGGAAACGAGCCGCGGCTGCTAGCAAATCACGGACTCTGCAACACCAAGTTTCAACGCGTCGTGCTCTGCCTGCCGGGATGGGAAATGGGCGACCCGGATGAGTGCTCCTATCTGATTTGCAGCGGCTTTTACTCACACATGTCCGGGAAGAAAGACAGGGAAGACTTTGAGAAAGAGTTCAACTAGGCGACCTTTCGATACCTTTCGCTCTCTTGCATCCGGATTGAGAATCAAGCGGTGAAAAGAAGCAATTGCCCGATCGACAATCCGAATATGCCGGTGCTTCACGAGCAGCTCACTGCTCCAGAAAACATCTCGGTCAGGCGGCCACCTCGCCACGCCGAATGAATTGCCTTATGTGAGCAGGCGGCGAAGAATACGCAGTGGAGTCCTGCAATCATGCAAACCCTATGGAAGAAGCCGGTAACGCTTGCCCTTGAAGGCCCGGATCAATGGGTAGTCATCCAGACGACCCAGGCCGCCACATGGGCGCTGATCGAAGACTGGCCGACCGAAGAGGGCCCTGCGCTCGACAGAGCCTGCGCGGTTTGCGCCGATGTCATATCTGGGAAACGAAGTCGGGAAGAGGCGCGGCAGGCGTTCATCGAAGCTGCGATCGAAGCCGGGATCCCCATCAAGGATTGAGGCGACTGCTCCGGTTTATGTCTCCAAGGAGGCAAGCCGAAGAGCGAAGGCGCTGATCAGAGCGATGGCGGACGGCGATTTCTGGCGCCTATAACTTTGCTGAGGTATTTTGGAAAGAATGGCGCACCCGAAGAGATTCGAACTCCTGACCCCCAGATTCGTAGTCTGGTGCTCTATCCAGCTGAGCTACGGGTGCGTGCAATTGCGGCGGTGCCGCTTGCGTGGGCGATCCTCTAAAGGGTCCTTTCGGACATTGCAAGAGCATTTGTGAAAAAATCGCGCGTTTGTCTGCACCGATCCGAGCCGTAGGAGCCCCTGTCATTTTTCGACGTGCGCCCGGTTGCGGTAATCGTCCAGCGAAACCGGGCGATCGGGGATCTCGATGCGGAACTGGGTGCCGACTGTCGGCTTTTCCACCAGCGCGATGGTGCCGCCATGGGCGAGCACCAGCTCGCGGGCGATCGTCAGGCCGAGGCCGGTGCCGCCGGAACGGGCCGAGCCTCGGAAGGCGGCAAACAGGTTCTGGCGCGCCTTCAACGGCATGCCGGGGCCGGTATCGTCCACCGTGATGCTGACGACGCTGCCGACACGCTGGGCGGAGACAGTGATGCGCCTGAGGGTGCCGGGGCCGCCCTCGCCCGGCGAGGTCAGCGCCTGCAGGGCGTTGCGGCAGAGATTGTGAATGACCCGGAAAAGCTGCTCGCCGTCGGCATCGACCTCGAGATCGCTAGCGAACTGCTCGACAAACTCGATGCCGCTTTGCGGATCGATCGCCAGCATGTCCTTGACGTCCTGAGTAAGGCTCAGCAGCAGAACATGACGGCGGCGCGGCGCCGATTCGCTCGCCTTGCCGTAGGACAGCACCTCCGTGGTATAGCCGACTGCGCGGTCGATGGTGCGCAACAGCTTCGGCGCGAAGCTCTTGACCATCGGATCATCGACATCGACCAACCGGTCCGACATCAGCTGCGCGGAAGCCAGTATGTTGCGCATGTCGTGGTTGATCTTGGAAACGGCGAGGCCAAGAGCGGCAAGATTCTTCTGCTGCTTCAGCGTCTTCTGCAGCTCCATCTGCATCGAGGTGAGGTTGCGGCCGGCCACCGCCAGCTCGTCGCGGCCGCCGTCGCCGATATAGATATGGGCCGGATTCTCGGGATCGGAGGAGAATTGCTGCATGCTGCCGGTCAGGCGGCGAATCGGACCGATGAGAATGCGGTTGATCGCGAAGAAGATCAGCGTCGCCGTGAAGAGCGAGATCAGCACCGAAAGCAGCAGCACGTTGCGGGAATAAGCAAACATCGCCGTGCGCAGCGGCCGGTCCTTCATCACGACCTCGACGCCGACCTTGTTTTCGCCAACCGGCCCGTAGACGCGAATGATCCTGCTGCCGCCGAAGATCAAGGTGTCGAGCGCATCGCGGATCGACGTCAGCGGCGGCACGTCGGTGAGGTCGTAGGATTCGTCGACTGATGTCGGCATGCTGGTCGTGGCCAGCAGCCGCGAAGTGCCTTCCTTGCGCAGCACGATCGCCTTGGTGCCGGTCGCCTCCAGCGTTTCCTTCTGCAGGGCGCGCGGCAGCTCGATCGGCTGCAGCCCGTCGATGACAATGGCGGCGGCAGCGGCGGTGTTCAGCCTGTCCTGCAGCCAGCGCATCCGCATGCTGGCGACCGAGGGAAAGAAAATCAGGATCTCGGCGAGCATGATGAAGACCATGGTGAGCCAGAGCAGCTTGCCCGACAGCCCGCCGAACAGGCCGGACGGGCACCGCCCCTTGGCAGCCTCACCGGCCACCGGGTTTTCCGCCGAAGGATTGTCGCCCTGGTCTCGAACCGGCATGGTCATCTCGCCCGATCGGCAGCGCTCGCCGCCCTCACCGTCGGGTTCTTATATTAGAGCAAGACGCTCCGCTTTCAAATCTTTGCGAGCAGCGTCATGTCGCCACAACAAAACGCCGCCCGGAGGCGGCGTTCGAAGGCGCGTGATCAGCGAGAACTCAGAACTCTTCCCAGCTCTGCTCGGCTGCGGCCGCATTGCCGCCCCCAAAGGCGCGGGCGACCTTGGCAATCGCCCGGCGGGCGGGCGAGGCAACCGGCTGCCTGTGCGGCTCGTTGCGCACGAGCGCCACGGGTGCCGCAGCATCCGACAGCTTGAAGCGGGTGATGAGATGCACCAGCCCACTGGCTTCGGCCGAAAGCCGGTGCGTGGCGGCGGAGGTTTCCTCCACCATCGCGGCATTCTGCTGAGTCACCTGATCCATCTGGTTGACGGCGGTATTGACCTCCTTGAGGCCGGTCGACTGTTCGACCGCGGCTGTCGCGATCGAATGGATATGGTCGTTGATGGCGATGACGCGGGTACCGATCTCGGAAAGCGCCTCACCGGTCGCCTGGACGAGCTTGACGCCGACCTGGACCTCGTCGCCCGACTTGGTGATCAGCGCCTTGATGTCCTTGGCGGCCGTCGCCGAGCGCTGGGCAAGTTCGCGCACTTCCTGCGCGACCACTGCGAAGCCCTTGCCAGCCTCGCCGGCGCGCGCCGCCTCGACTCCGGCATTCAGCGCCAGAAGATTGGTCTGGAAGGCGATCTCGTCGATGACGTTGATGATCTGGCTGATTTCGCGCGACGCCTGTTCGATGCGGCCCATGGCCTCGACGGCATTGCGGACGATGACGCCGGAGCGGCCGGCATTTTCCTTGGCTTCGGACACCATGACGGTTGCTTCATGCGCCCGCTCGGTGGAATTCTGCACGACAGCGGTGATTTCATCGAGCGCCGCCGAGGTCTGCTCGAGGGCTGCCGCCTGCTGTTCGGTCCGCTTCGACAGATCGTCGCTGGCATTGCGCAGCTCGGCGGTGTTGCCGTTCATCGCCTCAGTCGTTTCGCGCACTTCGCGCATGGTCGCCTGCAGCGTGACGAAGCTGTTGTTGACATTCTGCTGCAGCTCGGCGAAGGCGCCCTGGAAATTGCCGTTCATCGTCTGCGTAAGGTCGCCTTCGGCAAGGCTTGCGATGACGCGCCGCGTCTCGCCGATGCCGGCATCGACGCTCGACAGCAGCGTGTTGATATTGCCGGCGAACTGATTGAGGTTCTCGTCCTGATAGTCCTTGTCGATGCGATGACTGAAATCGCCGGCCGCGGCCGCGGCCACGACGACGGACATGCTCGATTGCAGATCGTCGCTCTTGGCGCGCATCGCCGCTTCCTGGGCGTTCAGGCGCTTGACGGCAAGGCCGTTCTCCTTGAAGACGGCGACCGCTGCGGCCATCTCGCCGATTTCGTCCTTGCGGCCGGCAAAGGGAACCTCGGCATCGAAATTGCCGTTGGCGACCTCGTTGATCGCACGCGTTACGCGCTTGATCGGGCGGCTGAGATGGCTGGTGCCGATATAGAAGCCCATGCCGACGCCGATCGCGATGCCGATGCCGGTAATGCCGAGGACAAGCATCAGGATCCAGGAACGGAAACTTTCGATCTCGGCATTGACGGCTTCGAGCGCTGCCTTGTCGATGGCAACGACCGCGTCGATTTCGGCCTGGAACGCCTTGCGGTTGGCGCGGTTGGCTTCGTTGTTGCCTTGCGCGCTGGCGGCCTCAGGGCCGACTTCGGTGCCGAGGCGGGCTGTCTCCGTGCGGAAAGTGCGGAATTCGGCGGCGCGGGCGACGAGCTTGGTGAAAGTCTCCTTCTCCGCCTCGGTAACGAGCGGCGCCCAGCCGGCGATAACCTTGTCGATCTCGTCGAGAGCGGCCGTGATGCCCTTGGCGAAGTTCGGCGTATCCTTGATCGTCTTGGCCGCATAGATACCGCGCGACTCCATGACGACGGCGGTGACGAAACGGTTGAGGCGTTCGCCGGCATAGGCGCGGGCGGCAGCGTCCTCATAGGCCTGAAGGTTCCGATTGTATTCGTGCATGGCCGACAATGCCGTTGCGCCGATCAGAAGAGCGACGGCGCCCATCACGCATACCAGTAGATTAATCTTGCCGCGGATCTTCAATGCAATGCCTCCTAGCTACCCCACACTGCCTGGAAAGCATATTCCCAGCCGATGATGCGAATATCGGCGAAATTCCTTAAAGTTACATTTCTAATATTTACGATTATGGCTACGAAAAATTAGCCATGTCGGGTCGGCTCCAGGCGCAAACCGTTGAAAATCAAGCCTATCGGCTCCAGCGGGGGGAAGGCACAACCTACCGGAGCAGACTGAATTTATTAACACCAGAGTGCGAAAAGCCGAAGCCTGATCGACACGGCAAGCGAAATTAGCCGGTATAATTGACTTTGACGGCCTTCATCCGTATAAGCCGCCGCACGTCCGGTCACCTAAAGCCTTCATGGCTCGCCCGTTCGAAAAACAACGCTCCTTGCATCATGCAAATTCAAGAAGGGCCGCACTCCGCGGTGTTTAAATAAATGAAGCGTACCTACCAACCATCCAAGCTTGTTCGCAAGCGTCGCCACGGCTTCCGTGCGCGCATGTCCACGAAGGGTGGCCGCAAGGTCATCGCTGCCCGCCGCGCGCAGGGCCGCAAGCGTCTCTCGGCCTAAGGCCGGGTTGCCCGAGAAGAGATGGCGGGCGAAGTGACGACCAGTGAGAAAAAATACACTGTCGGGCGGCTGAAGAGCCGCCCGCAGTTTCTTGCCGTGCGCGAAGGCGAAAAGCGCCGCGGCGGCCTCTTCCTCCTCGAAGTCCTCGACCGGAGGGAACCCGACAGCCAGGCCCGCGTCGGTTTCACAGTCACCAAAAAACACGGCAACGCGGTCGAACGGAACCGCATGCGGCGGCGCCTGAAAGAGGCGGTGCGGCTTCATGCAGGGTTTGCAATGCAGCCCGGACACGACTATGTGGTTGTCGCGCGGAGGGACGTGCTTGATGCGTCCTTCGAAGAATTGGCCGCGGAATTGAAATCCCGCGTGGAAACCAGGCCGAAACACCGGCGCTCCGGAGACGGACGCCCCAGGAACGTATGATGGAAAACAACCGCAATTACTTCATTGCGATCGCTCTCTCGGTGCTGATCGTCCTCGGCTGGCAGTTTCTCTACATGAATCCGCGCATCGAGGCCCAGCGGAAGGCACAGGAAGCCCAGAAGGCACAGCAGCAGACCGAGCAGACGCAGCAGCCCGCGGCAGGCGGCCAGACGCCGGCCCAGACGAGCGGTGCGGCGCCTACCGGCCAGGCGGCCGCGACGGCGACGCTCGAGCAGGCGCTGGCAAAATCGCCGCGCATTGCCATCGATACGCCTGCGCTTTCCGGCTCGATCAATCTTGCCGGCGCCCGCCTCGACGACCTGAAGCTTAAGGGCTATCACGAGACCGTCGACGACTCGAGCCCGATCATCACGCTGTTCAGCCCGGCGGAAACCAAGGATGGTTACTTCACCGAGCTCGGCTATATCGGCAGCGACGCCACCGGCGCCGTCCCTGGCCCCACGACGCTCTGGACGGTGCCCGAGGGCGCCAAGCTCACCGAAAAGACGCCGGTGACGCTCTCCTATACCAACGACAAGGGCCTGACCTTCACCCGCACGATTTCCGTCGACGACCGCTACATGTTCACCGTCGCCGACAAGATCGAGAATAAAAGCCAGGCGGCGGCGGCGCTCTCCTCCTACGGCCGCGTGACGCGCTACAACAAGCCGACGACGCCTTCGATCTACGTGCTGCATGAGGGCTTCATCGGCGTTATCGGCGATGACGGCCTCATCGAAACCAAATATAGCGCCGTCGAGGAAGAAGCCGTGCAGCCGGCGAAGTCCACCGGCGGCTGGCTCGGCATCACCGACAAATACTGGGCCGCGACGATCATTCCGCCGCAAACTGCCGCCTATGAAGCGCGCTTCTCGCATTTCGCCGACGGCCAGCCGCGCTATCAGGCCGACTACAAGGACGACGCCTTCACCGTTGCGCCTGGCCAATCGATCGAGCTCAAGAACCTGGTCTTCGCCGGCGCCAAGGAAGTGCCTGTCATCGACGGCTATGAAGCCAGCTATTCAATCCCGAAGTTCGACCGGCTGATCGACTGGGGCTGGTTCTATTTCATCACCAAGCCGATGTTCAAGTTGATGGACTTCTTCTATCGCTTCTTCGGCAATTTCGGCGTGGCGATCCTGTGCACGACCATCGTCGTGAAGCTATTGTTCTTCCCGCTCGCCAGCAAGCAATACGCCTCGATGGCGAACATGAAGCGCGTGCAGCCGAAGATGGAGGAGCTGAAGACGAAATTCGGCGACGACCGCATGGGGCTGCAGCAGGCGATGATGCAGCTCTACAAGGAAGAAAAGATCAATCCGATCGCCGGCTGCTGGCCGGTGGCGCTGCAGATCCCGATCTTCTTCTCGCTCTACAAGGTGATCTACATCACCATCGAGATGCGGCATGCACCCTTCTTCGGCTGGATCCAGGACCTTTCGGCGCCCGATCCGACGACGATCGTCAATCTGTTCGGCCTGCTGCCCTTCGAGGCGCCGGCCATTCTCCATCTCGGCGTCTGGCCGCTGGTCATGGGCATTACCATGTTCGTGCAAATGCGCATGAACCCGACACCGCCCGATCCGACGCAGGCGATGATCTTCAACTGGATGCCGCTGGTGTTCACCTTCATGCTGGCAAGCTTCCCGGCCGGTCTGGTCATCTACTGGGCCTGGAACAACACGCTGTCGGTGCTGCAGCAGTCGCTGATCATGAGACGTCACGGCGTCAAGATCGAGCTTTTCGACAATCTGAAGGGTCTCTTCCGACGAAAACCGGCGCCATCGAAATGACGCTTCTCAAGCCCCGCTCCGGCGGGGCTTTTCATTTCAGCCGGCACGTGAAGACGCAGGCCAAGCCCCCAAACGGCTCCCTGAAAGCTTGACATCCGCCTGCAAAACCACGAAGCCCGACAAGAGACCGAACCCGGAGATTGCTGAGCCCCGCATGCCCGAAACCGAAAAACCGCTCTTCGGCCACCCATGGATTTTCATCCGCGGCGTCCCGTCCCTGAATTTCCTACCGCCGGAAGGGCCGTCGGAAGTGGCCTTCGCCGGTCGCTCGAACGTCGGCAAATCGTCGCTGATCAATGCGTTGGTCGGGCAGAAGGGCCTGGCGCGCACGTCGAACACGCCGGGACGGACGCAAGAGCTCAATTATTTCGTTCCGGACGGCTATTCCGGCGAAGGCAGCGATCTGCCGCCGATGGCGATCGTCGACATGCCGGGATACGGTTATGCGCAGGCGCCGAAGGAGCAGGTCGACAAATGGACGAAGCTCGTCTTCGATTACCTGCGCGGCCGCGCGACGCTGAAGCGCGTCTACGTCCTGATCGACAGCCGCCACGGCATCAAGAAGAACGACGACGATGTGCTTGATCTGCTCGACAAGGCGGCCGTCTCCTATCAGCTGGTGCTGACCAAGACCGACAAGATCAAAGCGCCGGCCGTGCCGAAGCTGCTTGCCGAAACGGCGGAAAAGATCCGCAAGCGTCCCGCCGCCTATCCCCATGTCCTGTCCACATCGTCCGAAAAGGGCGACGGGTTGGACGATCTGCGCCAGGCGATCGCCGAAACCGTCGGCATAGCCCACTGGAAATAGGGGCCCTGGGGAGGGCTAGCGGTTGCGGAATCGCTGAAACAGCCAAAAGTTTATTTGTGCCGACCGGAGAAAACTAACGGTTGACGGCGCGCGTTAACCCACCTATATAGTGGTTACCGAATTTTGCTTGCTGGCTTGGTTATCGCGCGTCTGGCACCGCGGCCTGAACGAACTTCCTTTCAAAAATCGCTATCACCATCCGTATCGCTTTGGCGCTGCGGTTCTTCAATATTGCTATGAAAGGGTTCATCATGACCACTGGCACAGTTAAATGGTTCAATTCCACCAAGGGCTTCGGCTTCATTCAGCCTGACAATGGCGGCGCTGACGCCTTCGTTCACATCTCGGCCGTTGAGCGCGCCGGAATGCGTGAACTCGTCGAAGGCCAGAAGATCGGCTTCGACCTTGAGCGTGACAACAAGTCGGGCAAAATGTCCGCTTGCAATCTCCAGAACGCTTAAATCGATATCTGCTTCCCTTTGACCACGGATGTACTGGCACTGCCGGAAGCACGTTATCCATTCAAGGCCAGGCAAATTTGCCTGGCCTTTTTGTTTTCGCTCGCGCATCGAGCCTCGCATCGGAGCCCACATGACCCAAACATTCAGCAAATCCCGCCGGCGAGCCGAGCTCGCCTTCGGCAAGGTCCAATCGCAGTTCTTCGCAAAGAACAAGGCGGTCGAAGAACGCGAATCCGACGCTGAATCCCTCCAGGCGAAGACGTTGCGGCTTCGGGAGGCGCGGCTTGCCAAGGAACGCAATGACCAGGCGTCGGCGACGTCTGCCCTCATTGCTAAGCGCGCCAGGGCCTCCTGACGCAAGACCGCGGCCAAGTGCGCGCCGTGCCGACTGCATTGGTTCGTCGTGATCCGTCGACCGGGAATAGCCCTTTGCGTCGCCGCAGCCGCCGTGTACCGACGCCGTATTTTCGCAGAAAATGCGTTAGTGCGGTTGAAGGAGCGGGCATAGGTACGGACCTGAGCCGTGCCAGCAGTTCACTCATACCAAAGGAGCCGCAATGACAGAAGATGCGAAAGAACTTCAGTCGATCAACACAGCGTGGCAGATCGCCATTCAGGAGATTTTGCGCATGGTCATCCGAGATATGTATCACGGCGGGGGCGAGGCGTCGTTCAAGACACATATCAAACGGATCGAAGAGGCGGCCGTGGACAGTATTTACACCGATTTGCGGCTGCGCGGCACAGATGAATGGACGGAAGTCCTCGTCAAGGAACGGGCGAGCAATTTCGTCACGACGCTGTTGACATCGTTTACCTACGATCGAGCATAAACGGGCTTTGCTAAACACATTGCGATTTTTGTATCGGCTGCTCGATGGGTCCTGTCGATCGAAATATTCCAGGCGGTTTTGCGGAGATCGACCGTCGCTTTATCGGGAAATTACTTGTCGAGGACGTGCGACATTGATTGCGCTTGCGCCGTCGCAGTTTTTGAAGCAACGCTTCATCTCATGCTGTTGAAGAGCAGCGGCATACGCGAGCAATCGTTCATGACGGACACCAAAGACGAAGCCCTATCGCCGGAAGGCGTCGGCAACCTGCCCCATCTCGCCGAAGCCCTCGACGACGACCGGTTTCGACACTTTCTCGATCATGTCCCCTTCGCGGTAGTCGTCTCCGAGCTCGGCGGCACCTGCGAGACGCTGATTTACGTCAACCTCGAATTCGAACGGCTCACGGGGCTCCCGGCCCCACAAGTCGAGGGAAAGCGCTGGTCTGATATCGTGTTGAATTGCGCCGCTGTCTCCGAAGATGCAACGCTCACAGCCGCCGTGACCACGGCGGAGGAATATATTGGTGCCTTCTCGCTCACGGCCAAATCCGGAAACAGTGTCATTATCGACGTATGGTCGAACACGATCGTCAACGATGATGACATCCCGCTTTTCCGCCTGGTGGCTTTTGCTGCTCGCAATGAGGTGACGGTCGGCGAGAGCTTCAGCGACCTTCTGGCTGAGAAAGACGTCCTTCTCAGAGAACTTCAGCATCGCGTGAAGAACAATCTGCAGATGATAACGGCGCTCATCCGGATGGAGGCGCGCAATGCCCAAAAGAACGAAGAAAGCGAGAGGTTCGCACGCCTTGCGGGGCGGATCGAAGCCTTGGCCCTCCTCTATCGTTCATTGTCGGAGGAAGAAAAGGGCGCCACCATCGATCTTGGCAGCTATGTAAGCCAGATCGCCGCCTCGGTAATGGCGGCCCACGCCGTGGAAGGCATCCGGCTCGACATGAAAGTGGACACATGGCCGGTTTCCATAAACGTGGCCATGCCTGCCGGGCTTGTCATAAACGAGCTCCTGACGAATACGCTCAAGCATGCTTTCGTAGGGCGTGATGGCGGTGAAATCACGCTACGCTGTGTCGTCAGCGATACCGGATGCAGGATCACCGTTGCCGATAACGGGGTCGGCCTTCCTCAAGATGTGCAGTGGCCGAACCCCGGTAAGCTGAGCGCGATGATCATACAGTCGCTGAAACAGAACGCCCGCGCCGAGGTCGAAGTAACCTCGTCCCCCAACACCGGCATGAGTGTCTCCCTCGTCTTCCCGAGAACCGAAGCGGCGCAATAGGCCTGCTTCAAGGGAGTGAGATCCCGACCCTCCGCAAGAAGACGAGCCGGCATCATGTCTGAGCGTCGTCCGGACATGTCGAACTACGGAAGGCCGCGCTGAAGAGTTTCAGACAGGGAAAATTGATTACGATCGACGCACCGTTATGGCCGGTGCACCGTGCCGCTTGCAATGACCGGGCCGGTCGCCTGCCCGGCCGGCGAGCCGCCGAAGGGTTCCAGGCTGACGGCAAGGGTCGCGCCATCCGTGACATGGCTGCGCAATTCGGCCGGAATGACGAGCTCGCCACTTTCGCCCGGCTGAAAGACGCCGAGCGATTTCGGCATGCCGCTGCCCCGTACCAGCCACAGTTCGAGCGACTTCTCCTCCGGCTCGCCGGCGGCGACCGGCACGATCTTCAGCCGGCCGCTTTGCAGCTCGTAGGAGGCGAGAAGATTGATGGCGTTGTTCTGGCCGGAAAGCGCGGCCACGAGCGGTGACGGCCCCTGCGGCTGCGGCACCACGCCGGAGGCGAAGATCACCGCGCTGGCAGCGACCACGACGCAGGCAAAACTCAGCGAGCGCCAGAAAACCGCCGAATTCCAGAGCCCTTGCGAAAAGGATACGGGTTTTGCCGCATCGCCGAACAGCCGAGACTCGATCTGCTTGAAGGTTTCGCGGTTCGACGCGGCACCGTCATATTCGTCGTTGAAGGCAGAGAGATTGGTTTCCCAGCGGCTGACGATCGCCGCAAATGTCCGATCGTGGCGCATGCGCTCTTCCACCACCCGGCGATCCTGCAACGACAGGACGCCCAACACATATTCGCCGGCGAGAACCTCGTCGCGGGAGCGGTCTCCCTTGCTTTTGTCGGGCGATGTCATCGTTCCATGCACTCTCTCAGTTTCAAGAGGCTACGCCTGAGCCAGGTCGGCATCGTGTTCAGCGGGACACCAAGATGATCTGCCAGTTCCCGACAGCTCAGCCCTTCGACATAAGCCCGTTTCACGGCGACCGCACGATCAGCTTCCAACTCTTCCATGCAGGTGTCAATCCGCCTTCCTTCATCCTTCGTCACCGTCTGCCTTTCCGGCTCGGGTTCGGGACCGGCAAGATCGTAAGCGCGGCCGAGTCCGTCGGCGGCGGGCTTGCGCGCGCGCAACCGATCGGTCGACCGGTTGCGTACAATCGCGGCCAGCCATGCCGAGGATGAACCCCCAGGCTGCCTCAAAACTCCGGGCAGCGACGCGGCCGATCAGGTCCTTGATCTCGTTGCCCTGCATGCCGTTCCTCATATCTTGCTTGCGCTCACCCGGCGGTCGAACTCATCCGGCTCCGTGCCACATACGAAAACTATTGCGCGCTGGATTATTCCCTCTGTCAGAAACTTGCGATAAAAGGCCGCGATCAATTCTGCGGGGGTTCCCATGAACGAAACCGAAAGCGAACTTCAGGCACGGCTTCTGGCCAAGGCGCTGCCCTTCATGCAGCGTTACGAGAACAAGACAATTGTCGTGAAATATGGCGGCCACGCCATGGGCAACCCCGAGCTCGGCAAGGCGTTTGCCAGCGACATCGCGCTTTTGAAGCAGTCCGGCGTCAACCCGATCGTCGTTCATGGCGGCGGCCCGCAGATCGGCGCCATGCTCAACAAGATGGGCATCGAATCGAAATTCGAGGGCGGGCTCCGCGTCACCGACCAGAAGACGGTCGAGATCGTGGAGATGGTGCTCGCCGGCTCGATCAACAAGGAAATCGTCGCGCTGATCAACCAGACCGGCGAGTGGGCGATCGGCCTTTGCGGCAAGGACGGCAACATGGTCTTCGCCGAAAAGGCGCGCAAGACCATCAAAGATCCGGATAGCAACATCGAGCGGGTGCTCGATCTCGGCTTCGTCGGCGAAGTGGTCGAGGTCGACCGCACGCTGCTCGATCTGCTCGCCCGCTCCGAGATGATCCCGGTGATCGCGCCGGTGGCGCCGGGCCGCGACGGCGCCACCTACAATATCAACGCCGACACTTTCGCCGGCGCCATTGCCGGCGCGCTCAATGCCACCCGCCTGCTGTTTTTGACCGACGTGCCCGGCGTGCTCGACAAGAAAGGTCAGCTGATCAAGGAGCTTTCCGTCGCCGAGGCGCATGCGCTGATCGCCGACGGCACGATCTCCGGCGGCATGATCCCGAAGGTCGAGACCTGCATCGATGCAATCAAGGCCGGCGTGCAGGGCGTCGTCATCCTGAACGGCAAGACCGCCCATTCCGTCCTGCTCGAAATCTTCACCGAGCACGGCATCGGAACGCTGATCGTTCCCTGATCAAGGCTGCGCCCTTCACCCCACGAGGGGCGCATCTTCCTCACGCCGGCGCGCAGTCTGCCCAGCTCGTCCCTCCTCTCGCCTTTGTCCGGCGAGACCGAGGGCACCGGATTCGCCGATGTTCGAGGCAATTCGCTTGCGCGAGCGCGCGCCTGACTTCCCTTTTGATTGGCTGGCCGACCCACAGTACGCGGCGGGAAGCGCTGCGACGTTGCCTCTGTCGGACAGCCCTGAACATGACATCAGGGGGGCCGGCGGCGGGCCGATCCGCCTTTTATCGGAATTGACGAATCGCGGGGCGGCGGCATGTTTTTGCTTGGCGTGACCTTCCGCCGAACCTCCTTCGATCCTCCGCGGCAGGGTCTTTAGCAGGAGGCAAAGGGACTTCCGTCTCGGGTCGTCAACCTCAGCCCTGATGTTTCGGGGTCGCTTGCCGGGGAAGCCGTCCGAGACCGGAAAGGCCGAGATATGACCGAAAACGGAAACCTCAAACGCCGCGTGCGCGCCCGCGCCGCCAAGACGGGCGAGTCTTACACGACCGCTCTCATGCATGTGCGCCGCGCTTCCCCAAAGGACGAAACGCCACCAGCCAGGCGGCTGCGCCTGGCAGTGGCACAGACCAGGTGTTATGACGATCCGCGAGATATTGCCGGGCTTCGTGAAAGCGGGCGGGAAATGCGCGGGCTAATGCGGCAGGCGCGCGGTGCCGGCGCGCGGCTTCTGCATTTCCCCGAAGGAGCGACCTGCGCGCCGAACAAGCGCATCATGTCTGCTATCGGCCCGCGGGAGATCGGGCCGTCCGACTGGCGTCGGTTCGAATGGGACGTGCTGCGCGAGGAACTGGATGCAACGCGCAGCCTCGCGCGCGAACTCGGGCTTTGGATCGTGTTCGGATCGGTGCACCGGCTGACCGAGCCGCACCGGCCGCACAACAGCCTCTACGTTGTCTCGGATCGTGGCGCGCTGGAGACGCGCTACGACGAACGCCTGCTCTCCAACACCAAGATCTCCTTCATGTACACGCCGGGCTCGATCCCCGTCACATTCGAGATCGACGGCATCCGCTTCGGCTGCTCGCTCGGCATGGAATGCCATTATCCTGAGATCTTCGCCGAGTATGAGCGGCTGGACGTGAACTGCGTGCTGTTTTCGACTACCGGCGGGTCGCCTTCCAACGAGCCGTCCTTCGCCGCCGAGGCGCAGGGACATGCGGCGACCAACAGCTATTGGGTGAGCTTCTCGATGCTGACCTACCCCGGATCGGAAGGCCAGCCAGCCTCTTCCGGCATCGTCGCCCCCGGCGGGCGGTGGGCTGCGCAGTGCGCGGCGGATGGAGCACCCGCGATAGCGTTTGCGGATATCGACGACAATGCCGGCGATCTCTCCCGGCCGTGGCGGCGCAAGGCCCGATCAGGGCTCTACGGCCCGCACCACGTGGAAGGCGACCCGCGCAGCGACGGGCGGGATACGTTCTAGGTGGTAGGTCGACACAACCGGCGCGCATGCGCCGGTTGTGGACGCACCGAGGCCGCACCCTAAGATGTGCCCTAAGGGGCCTCGAAGGGCGGGGCGGGTGCGCTGGCGGTCGATGGTGCAAGGAGCACCGCTGCGGTGTGTCCTTCGAGGCTTCGCCCCGCGGCCACGCACTTCAGGATGAAGGATGTTGCCGCGACTGATGATCACCGCGACCTGCGCTTAAAGCGACCGAAGCGGCATTATCCCTCGAGCAGGTCGCAAATCGCACAATGAAGCCTTGGCAAGGTTTCGAATCGTGCTTTAGGTTGCCGCCCGAAAACGAAACGGGTCGAGCAAAAAGATGCGCCTTACAGACTGCTATAACTTTCACGATTTCCGGCGCATGGCCAAGCAGCGTCTTCCCGGGCCGATCTTCGACTATATCGATGGCGCTGCCGATGACGAGGTGACCTATCGGCGCAATACGGCGGCCTTCGAGAATTGCGATCTGGTGCCCGATGTTCTCAGGGGGGTGGCCGATGTCGATATGTCGGTGACGGTCATGGGGCAGAAGCTCGCCATGCCGGTCTATTGCTCGCCGACCGCGCTGCAACGGCTTTTCCATCATCAAGGCGAGCGGGCGGTGGCGGCGGCAGCGGCGAAGTACGGCACGATGTTCGGCGTTTCCTCGCTCGGCACGATCAGCCTGGAGGAGGCAAGGCAGATCAGCGACGGGCCGCAGGTCTACCAGTTTTATTTCCACAAGGACCGCGGGCTGAACCGCGAGATGATGGTGCGGGCGAAGACCGCCGGCGTGCAGGCGATGATGCTGACGGTCGACAGCATCACGGGCGGCAACCGCGAGCGCGACAAGCGCACCGGCTTCGCCATTCCCTTCAAGCTCAATCTCGCCGGCATGATGCAGTTTGCGATCAAGCCCTCCTGGGCGATCGACTGGATGACGCATGAGGCTTTCCGGCTGCCGCAGCTCGAGAACCACGTCAAAATGGACGGCGGCGCGTTGTCGATCAGCCGCTACTTCACCGAAATGCTCGATCCCTCCATGTCGTGGAACGACGTGGCCGAGATGGTGCAGGCCTGGGATGGGCAATTCTGCCTGAAGGGCATCATGTCGGTCGAGGACGCCAAGCGCGCGGTCGAGATCGGCTGCACCGGCATCGTGCTTTCCAATCATGGCGGGCGCCAGCTCGACGGCTCGCGCAGCGCCTTCGACCAGCTTGCCGAAATCGTCGATGCCGTCGGAGACCGCATCGACGTAATGATGGATGGCGGCGTGCAGCGCGGAACCCATGTTCTCAAGGCCCTGTCGCTCGGGGCGAAGGCCGTCGGCCTCGGCCGCTACTATCTCTTCCCGCTCGCCGCCGCCGGACAGCCCGGCGTCGAACGGGCGCTGGAGACGATGCGCACCGAGCTCGAGCGCGACATGAAGCTGATGGGCTGCACCTCGGTCGACCAGCTGACGCGGCGCAATCTGCGCTTCCGTTCCTGAGCGCAGGCGGACGTTATCCCGGGCCGCAGCCTTCCTGCGGATGCGGCCCTCACACGTATCGGCGTCAGACCAGGTTATAAATCGTCGCCGCCTCCTGCTTCAGCTTTTCCATCATCGACCGGTAAGGCCCCGGACCATAGCTGATGCGGCCGACGCCGAGCTTTGCCAGGGTTTTCACATCGGGGGCGCCCGCCCGCATCATGATGTTGACCGGCAGCGACGAGGCCGCGCAGATCTTTTCGATCAAGGCGGGATCGATCAGGCCGGGCACGAAGAAGCCGTTGCCGCCGGCCGCCGCATAGGCCCTGCCCCGCTCGATCGCCTCGTCCACCAGGCTCGCATGTTTGGAGAGATCGCTCTCGGCCAGAAAGAGGTCGGTGCGGGCGTTGATGAAGAAGGGCATGTCTTTGCCGTCGGCCATGGCGCGAATGGCGCGGATGCGGGCCGCCTGGCTCTCGATGGGATAGAGCCCATCGCCGGCGACGACCCGATCCTCGAAATTGATGCCGATGGCGCCGACATCCAGCAGCCTGGCGACATTGGCGGCCGCCCCCTGAGGCTCCGCCGAGTACGCCCCTTCGAAATCGACCGAAAGCGGCAGGTCGACAGCATCGGTAATGGATTTCGCCGTCTCTATCAGCACCGACATCGGCAGTTTCTCGCCGTCGGCAAAGCCGTGGGCGGCGGCGACTGACCAGCTTCCCGTCGCAAGCGCCTTGGCGCCGGCATCGGCAACGGCCTTTGCCGTACCGGCGTCCCAGATATTGTAGAGCACGATCGGATCGCCCTTCTTATGAAGCGCGGCGAATGCCTTGGCCTTTTCAGTCTGGTTCATGCTGTCTCCTCCATCCTTGCTTGGGTACTGATTTTCTCTTCATGCCGCAGCAGCCATTGCTTGCGCCAGAGCCCGCCGCCGTACCCGGTCAAAGAACCATCGGCGCCGAGGATACGGTGGCAGGGCACGATGATCGCAAGCTGGTTGGCGCCATTGGCGCGGCCGACGGCACGCACCACTTCCGGCCTTTCCATCTCCCTGGCGAGATCGCCATAGGTGCACGTCTGACCGACGGGAATGTCCATCAGCTTTGCCCAGACATGCTTTTCGAAGGGCGTGCCGCCGATTGCCAATGGCGTTCTGAAAACGGTGAGCCGCCCTGCGAAATAATCGCGGATCTCCGTCTCGATCTCATCGATCGCCGGGGTGCGGCCGATCGCGACGGAGGAGCGCACCCGCTTCTGCAGCGCTTCGAGTTCGGTCGACAGCGCCTTGCGGTCGTGAAATTCAAGAAGATGCAGATGCGCCTTGTCGGCGACCGCGACCATCGGCCCGAGCGGCGTATCGAACCAGTCGGCAAAGAGCAGTTCGCGGTTCTGCGAGAGCGCCGGCGCCTTGCCGACAAGCCGCTGGAAGGCCGCCCGGAAGCCACTCGCAGAGCCGTATCCGGCGTCGATCTGGGCATCGATGACGCGCGCGCCATCCGCCAACTGCCGGGCCGCTTCGCCGAGCCTGATATAACGGACAACGTCATGGAAGGTCATGCCGAGCGCTCGCTTGAAGGCGCGCCTCACGGTTGAGGGATCATGGCCGCGGCGCATCAGCTCATCCTCGGTCCAGCGGACGGCCGGATCGTTGTCGAGCGCGCCAAGCAATGCGTCGACGATCGGCTCCCGGCCCGGCTGCTCCAGCGGCCTGCAGCGTCGGCAGGGGCGAAAACCGGAATGCATGCAGGCGGCGATCGTCTCGAAGAACAGCGTATTTTCCCGCTTCGGCTTGCGCGCCGGGCAGGTCAGGCGGCAGAAGATGCCTGTCGTCTTCACGCAGACATAGGCCTGGCCCTCATAATCGGCGCTGCGCGCGACCAGGGCATCATAGAGCGTATCATCATCGGGGCGTTCGAACAGCATGTGCGCTTTCTAACATCCAACGCCGGCCGCGTCCGCCGAAAATCGGGCGTCTATTTTATTCCGCCGCGTCGAGGCTTTTCATATGCCGTTGCGGGCGCAGCATCGACTCCTCCTCGGCATCCTGCGGCGCACCCCAGAAACTCTCGAGCGTCGGGCCATTCTTGAGATGGCGGCGGCGAAAAAGAAATTCGAGGATCTCATGAAACCAGACGCGGCGGCCCATCTGCGTGTACCAGCGCATCGAGTGGCGCTGTTTTCGGTCGCGATGAAAGAGGATGCGCATCAGCGCCTTCGGCCGCGCCTGGACAGCAACCTCGATGAGCTTGACGCAGGCGACCAGCACGACGGGGTTCAGGTAGCGCATCTTCAAGACCTGATGCTTGTAATCCCATTTGCGAATATCGGTCTCGATCACCTGCCGGTCCCGGGCAATACGAAAGAAGGGCGTCCAGCGATGTGGGGTGACATAAAGTGCCTGGATCTGGTCGGGATCGTACGAGAGCAATTGCCGGAAGCCGCGCCAGAGATCGCTCAACTTTTCCTCTTCGAAACCGACGACCCAGGTCGCCATGGAGAGGATATCATGCTGGCGCAAAAGGCGGATCGCCTCGCGGTCGGTTGCCTTGGCCCCGCCCTTCTTGATCAGCGTCAAAGTTGCCTCGTCGGTGTTCTCCATGCCGAGGAGCCAGCGCACGACACCGGCCTCGCGGTAAAGATGCAGGATATCGGCATCGCGGACGATATCGTCCGCCCGCGTCGAGCCGACGATCTGGACGGGCACATTCTCGGCGATCATCGCTTCTAGGAAGGCCAGCCAGGCTTTTCGCGACGAGGTCGGATTCTCATCGGCAAGATTGATGAGCTCGACACCCTCTTCGCGATGGAGCCTGGCGATCTCGCGGGCGAACAGCTCCGGCGATCGGTGACGCCAGCGGGTCCAGAAACCGCGCTGGCCGCAATAATTGCAGAGATGCGGACAGCCTCGGGAGAATTGCATGACAACGGCCCGCTTGCCGCCCCAATAGCTATAGTTGGCATGGTCGATCAATTCCCAGCCGAGGCGATAGGCATCGAGATCGGCGATCGCCTGCGCCGGCTGGGTTGCCAGAACGTCGCCGGTGGCGTTGCGGAAGGCAATGCCGGAAACAGCCGCCAGCGGACGGTTCGTCGCCAAAGCTTCGGCAAGCCGCCGCATCGTCTCCTCGCCTTCGCCGCGCACGAGGATGTCGAATGCCCTTGTTTCGGCCAGCACCTCCCGCCAATGATAGGTCGGGAACACGCCGCCATAGATAATCAAGATTTTGGCGTCGCTGCGCTTGATCTCGTCCGCGATCGCGCGGGCAGTGGGATGAGCCGAAGTCGAGCCGGAATGGCCGATCAGCACCAGATCCGGACTATGATCCGTGACCCGGGCGACGATTTCGGCAATCGTCATCGGCCCGAACTCGGCATCGATAAGCTCGACATGATGACCGTCGTCGATCAGCGGACCGCCGACGGAAAGAAGGCCAAGCGGTGGAAGGTGATCATCGGGAATACGGCTGCCGATTGCCGTATGCGGCGGATTTATCAGAACGATCTTCATGCGACTTTACCCTTGCGGGTCCCCCTGTCTGACGCAGGCAGAAGTGACCAGCGATCAATGGCAATATTCAGCCAAAAACGCCTTTAAGTTGTGAAAATCTGGCGGCTTTTTTGCGGGCGTCGACGGCAAGCGGGCCGCCCGAGCAAAAGCCTTTGGTTTCGAGCAACAGCCGTGCCATAAGTCCGCCATGACCAAGATCGACCGCACGCCTGAAAAAGCCGATTTCGACCACGTCACCGACTGGGTTTTCGACCTCGACAACACGCTCTATCCTCATCACGTCAATCTCTTCGCGCAGATCGACAAGAACATGACCGCCTATGTCGCGGCGCTCCTGCAGATGGAGCGGGAGGAAGCCCGCAAGCTGCAGAAGCGGTATTATCTCGACCACGGCACGACCTTGCAGGGCCTGATGATCCATCACGGCATCGATCCGAATGACTTCCTCGAAAAGGCGCATGCAATCGACTATTCGGCGCTGACGCCACAGCCCGAGCTCGGCGAGGCGATCAAGGCGCTGCCGGGGCGCAAATTCATCTTCACCAACGGCAGTGTCAAACATGCCGAAATGACCGCCGGAGCGCTCGGCATTCTCGAGCATTTCGACGACATTTTCGATATCGTCGCCGCCGATTACGTGCCGAAGCCGGCGCAGGCGACCTATGACAAGTTCGCGGCGCTGAAGCGTGTCGACACCGGCAAGGCGGCGATGTTCGAGGATCTGCCGCGCAATCTGACGGTCCCGAAGGCGCTCGGCATGCAGACCGTGCTGCTCGTGCCGCGCAATCTGGAAGAGACCGTCGTCGAATGGTGGGAAAAGACCAGCGGCGAGGAGGATCACATCGATTTCGTCACCGACGACCTCGCCGCCTTTCTCGGCAAGGTGACCAGATCGGGCGGCTGACGGTCACGTTACCAAACTTTCACCCAGCTTACCGATGTTTAACTGGGTCTTTGAGACCGGCTGGCATAGCCTCCTTTCGTGAGGGGACACCTTACGAAAGGAATTACGATGTACCGCAACAAGCTGATACTGGCAGCGCTTTCCTCCGCCCTGATCTTCGGCGCAGCCGCCGGGACAAGCTTTGCCGCGCCCGGCGACGGGCCGCGCCCGCATGCCGGCATGGGCCGTCCCGGTCCGGCCGCCTTCCGCGAAGTCACCTATGTGAGAATGCTCAAGCAGTTCGACACCAACAAGGACGGCCAGGTCTCCAAGGAAGAGGCGACCGCGGGCCTGGACAAGATCTTCGCCGCGATCGACACCAATAATGACGGCTTGCTGACGCCGGGCGAAATCCGCCAGTACCGGGAAACGCAGATGAAGGCGATGAAGGAAGAGCGCAAGCAGGAGGTCAGTGAAAACGACGCCAACGCCGCGCCGGACATCTTGGACAATGACGATCAGGGGCGGCCGCCGCGTGAGGGGCATGAAGGTCGCGACGGACATCGCTGGATGCGTCATGGCGGCAACTTCATGCGCGCCTCGATGTTGATGCACCGGGTCGATACCGACGAGAACGGCCAGATTTCCAAACAGGAAGCCGTTGCCGCCTTCGACAAGCTGTTTGCGCGGATGGACCGAAACAAGGACGGCGTCATCTCGATCGACGACATGCCGGACCGGCCGTTGCTGTAAGGCCGACGAACCATCGCCCTCTGCTCTTTCCCCGCTCAACGGGGAAAGAGACCTGCCTCACGATCGACCTATTCGCGGTGCTCGTAGAATTCCTGGATGATCTTCCACGCGGCTTCGGCCGTGTCGACGAAGCTGATCAGCTTGACGTCGTCCGGCGCGATCGTGCCGAATTCGGCCAAGGCCTCGAAATTGATGATGCTTCGCCAGAAGGCCTCGCCGAAAAGGATCAGCGGCAGACGCTCCATCCGGCCGGTCTGGATCAATGTCAGGCATTCAAAGAATTCGTCGAGCGTTCCGAAACCGCCGGGAAAGACCGCGATCGCCTTGGCTCGCACCATGAAATGCATCTTGCGAATGGCGAAGTAGTGGAAATTGAAGCTGAGCTCCGGCGTGACATAGACGTTCGGGGCCTGCTCGTGCGGCAGCACGATGTTAAGGCCGATTGAGGGCGCGCCCTCGTCGGCCGCGCCGCGATTGCCCGCCTCCATCACGCCAGGGCCGCCGCCGGTGACGATGACATATTCCTGGAAATCAAAGCTCGCCGAATATTTCGAGCAGAGACGGGCAAATTTACGCGCCTCGTCATAATAGACCGAAGCCGCTTCCAGATTGGCGCGCTGGATCTCGTTGCGCGCCGCCCAGGCACTCTGCCCGGGGGCAGGAATGCGGGCGCCGCCGAACATGACGACGGTCGAGCGGATGCCGCGTTCGGTCAGCATCATCTCCGTCTTCAATAGTTCCAGCTGCAAGCGGATCGGCCGCAGTTCTTCACGGCAGAGGAAATCCTCATCGACATAGGCGAGGCGATAGGCCGGCGACATCGTCTGCGGCGTCTTCGGCACGGCCTCGGCGCGTTGCCTGTCGGTCGAGCTGCTCTTCAGCGGATCCCATACGCCATCCTTGCGCCTAGAACCGCCGTTTCGTCCCTTCGCCATGTCGAAATGCCTTTCAGTACTGCCGGCCGTGAAACCGGATATGTCGCTATAACGCCTTGAATCCAGGTGAACTTGCCCGAAAAATCATTCCATTCTATGGGCGCATGCTGTAGAGCAGGACGCAATCCCGCCAACCGCAATTCCGGAGACCTTGCCGTCTCCACGATAAAGATCGAAGTTTAAGGAATTCTCATGAGCGCCACCGACCTCGCATCCCTGGAAAAGACCATCGACGCTGCCTTCGATAATCGCGACAATGTGAACACGTCGACCAAGGGTGAGGTCCGTGATGCGGTCGAGGCGGCACTCGATCTGCTCGACGCCGGCAAGGTGCGTGTCGCGACCCGCGGCGCCGACGGCGCCTGGACGGTCAACCAGTGGCTGAAGAAGGCCGTGCTCTTGTCCTTCCGCCTCAACGACATGGAGGTCGTCAAGGGCGGCTCCGGCGATTCCACCTGGTGGGACAAGGTCCCCTCGAAGTTCGAGAACTGGGGCGAGAACCAGTTCCGCGCTGCCGGCTTCCGCGCCGTGCCGAACTGCGTCGTACGTCGTTCGGCCTATATCGCCCCGAATGCGATCCTGATGCCCTCCTTCGTCAATCTCGGCGCTTATGTCGGTGAAGGCACGATGGTCGATACGTGGGCGACGGTCGGCTCCTGCGCGCAGATCGGCAAACATGTGCATCTATCCGGCGGCGTCGGCATCGGCGGCGTGCTCGAACCGATGCAGGCTGGGCCGACGATCATCGAGGACAATTGCTTCATCGGCGCCCGGTCCGAGGTGGTCGAAGGCTGCATCGTCCGCGAAGGCTCCGTGCTCGGCATGGGCGTCTACATCGGCAAGTCGACCAAGATCGTCGACCGCGCCACCGGCGAGGTGATGTACGGCGAAGTGCCGCCCTATTCCGTCGTCGTCGCCGGCTCGATGGCCTCGGCCAATACGACGATGGCAAACGGCCAGCCGGCGCCGCATCTCTACTGCGCCGTGATCGTCAAGCGCGTCGATGAACAGACCCGCTCCAAGACCGGCATCAACGAGCTGCTCAGAGATTGATGACACCGGCGCGTTGATCCGGTAAACAGGCCGCGTCCTTTTACGCGAGGCGGCCCCGCCTTGCCATGTCTTTGCCATTCCCGCCGGATAGTTCGACCGCCATGACCGCTACCGATCCCGTCGCCAATCTGCAGACACTGATTCGCTGCCCGTCCGTCACGCCAGCCGAAGGTGGCGCGCTCACGGCGCTGGAAGCCATGCTGACGCCGCTGGGCTTCAAAGTCGACAAAGTGAAAGCCGAGGAAGCCGGAACTCCTGACATCGAGAACCTCTATGCCCGGCTTGGCAGCGATGGCCCGCACCTGATGTTCGCCGGCCATACCGATGTCGTGCCGGTCGGTGATGAAGCGGCCTGGACGCATCCCCCTTTTGCGGCGGAAATATCAAAGGGAGAGCTGTTCGGCCGCGGCGCTGTCGACATGAAGGGCGGCATTGCCTGCTTCGTCGCCGCCGTCGCCCGCCACATCGAGAAGAACGGGCCGCCCCAAGGCTCGATTTCATTCCTGATCACCGGCGACGAAGAGGGCCCGGCGATCAACGGCACGATCAAGCTCCTGCAATGGGCGGCCGAGCGCGGCGAGCGCTGGGATGCCTGCCTCGTCGGCGAGCCGACCAATCCGGACAAGCTTGGCGATATGATCAAGATCGGCCGGCGCGGCTCGCTGTCGGGCAGGATTACAGTGCAAGGCGTGCAGGGCCATGCCGCCTATCCGCATCTTGCCGACAATCCGGTGCGCGGCATGCTGCAGCTGACGCAGGCGCTGATGGATCCGCCCTTCGACGGCGGCACCGACGATTTCCAACCGTCGAACCTCGAGGTGACGACGGTCGATGTCGGCAATCCCGCCACCAACGTCATTCCGGCCAAGGCATCGGCAAGCTTCAACATCCGCTTCAACGATCGCTGGACCGTCGAAACGCTGCGCGCCGAGATCCTGCGACGGCTCGACGCCGCCGCCGGCAACGGCCAGCTGCGCCCGGGCAGAGAGCCGGTGAAATACGACGTCGTCTGGGCCGACCGGCCGAGCCACGTCTTCCTGACGCGCAGCAACGGTCTGATCGCCTCGCTGTCGTCGGCCATCGAGAACACGACCGGCCGGTCGCCCAAACTTTCGACTACCGGCGGCACGTCGGATGCGCGGTTCATCAAGGACTATTGCCCGGTCGTCGAATTTGGGCTCGTCGGTCAGACGATGCACATGGTCGACGAACGCGTCGCGGTATCCGACCTGGAGACGCTGACGACGATCTACGAGACCTTCATTGACCGCTGGTTCGCCCATGCCGGGTCTTAGGGAAGTCCAGTATTATCTGGCCGGCCTCTGGCTGCTGATCCGGATGGATCCGCGCGGCTTCCGCTTCCTCGATCTGTCGGAGCGCGGCGTCAACCGCTCGTTCTGGGCGATGGTCTGGTGCCTGCCGCCGATGGGCATTTCCTGGCTCTGGTGGCGACAGGCCTTCCTGCGGTCGATGCCGCCGCATGCCGATGTCAACGTTGCCTTTTATATAAGGCTCGGCTTCGTCGAGGTCGCCAACTGGTTCGTGCCGCTGGTTTTTGCCGGGCTGCTGCTGCTCGCCTTCCGCATGGGCGAGCGCTTCGCCCCCGTCGTCGTCAGCGTCAACTGGCTCGGCGTGCCGCTCTCCTATATCAACGGCCTGCTGCTGGCGCTGGTGTTCTTCCTGCCCGGTACCGTCGGCCTCGTCTCGCTGCTGCTGCTTGCCTTCATGCTGGCGCAGGTCTTCGCTTTGGCGCGCATTCTCAGGATGATCTGCCACGATCACGCGCTGATGGTTGGGGCGCTGACGCTGGTGCTGCTCGTGCCGTCGATGATCCTGTCGGAATATCTGCAGCACTTCCTCGGCATCTATCCCGCCTGACCGGGTTATCGCATGAGCATCAGGGATCGTCGTCGTTTTCGTCGGCGGGCCTGCGGCGGTCGGTGATCACCTCGGGATAATCCACCTGCAGGAAATAGAGCCCATCGGGCGGCGCCACCGGGCCGCAGGCCTTGCGGTCCTGCGCCTCGAGCGCTGCCTGGACATCGTCAGGCGCCCATTTGCCTTCTCCTGCGAGCTTCAACGTGCCGGCGAAGGAGCGGATCTGGTTATGGAGGAAACTTTGCGCCGTGGCGCGGATCTCGATCAGCTCGCCGTGGCGCGTCACGTCAAGCCGGTCGAGCGTGCGCACCGGGCTGTTCGCCTGGCAATGGGCGGAGCGGAAGGTGGAGAAATCGTGCCGGCCGACCAATCGCTGGGCGGCGGCGTGCATGACCTCGTGATCGAGCGCCTTCGGCACCCACCAGGCCTTGCCGGCTTCGAGCGCCAGCGGCGCCCGTCGGCTGACGATGCGGTAGAGATAATGCCGCCTGAGGGCCGAGAAGCGGGCATCGAAGAAGTCGGGAACCGCCTCGACGTCAAGAATGGAGACACGCTCGCCGGCGAGCCTCAGATGGGCGTTCAAGGCATTCTGCAGTTTATAGGACGACCATTCCTTCGAAAGATCGGCATGGATCACCTGCCCCATGGCGTGGACGCCGGAATCGGTGCGGCCGGCGCCGCGGATCGACACCGTCTCGCCGGTCAGCGACAGCACCGCCGCCTCGATCGCCGCCTGCACCGAGGGGCCGTTTTCCTGCCGCTGCCAGCCGACATAGGGCCCGCCGTCATATTCGACGGTCATGCGGAAGCGCGGCATCAGGAAAGCCTCGTGCCTGCACCGAGGGGTGTGCCTCGGAGGAAGTCGGCTGCGGCCAGGGGCTTGCCGCCGGCCTTCTGCAGCCGTGTCAGCCGTACCGCACCTGAAGCGCAGGCAATCGCGAGATCATCCGTCAGCAGCTCTCCGGCAGCGCCCTGCCTTTGCGCCAGCTCCGAGCCCAGCACCTTCACCCGTTCCGGCTTGCCGCCGATCTCAACTTCGAACCATGCGCCCGGGAACGGGGCGAGGCCACGGATATGATTGTGCACGTCCGTCGCATCTCTGGCAAAATCGATCCGCGTCTCGCCCTTGTCGATCTTGGCGGCGTAAAGCACGCCCTCTTGCGGTTGCGGGGTCAGCGGCAGGTCGTTCATCTCAAGCTTGACCATGGCTTCCGCCATCGCCTTGGCGCCAACCTGCATCAGCCGGTCGTGCAATTCGCCCGCCGTCATGTTCGGGCCGATCTCGACTTCGTGGGTCAGCGCGACGGCGCCGGTATCGAGTCCTTTTTCCATCTTCATCACCATCATGCCGGTCTTTTCGTCGCCCGCCATGATCGCCCGCTGAATCGGAGCCGCACCGCGCCAGCGCGGCAGCAGCGAGGCATGGCCGTTGTAGCAGCCATCCCGGGTGCCGTTCAAAATCGCCTCCGGCAGCAGCAACCCGTATGCGACGACGACGCCGACATCGGCCTTGAAGGCTGCAAACCTCTCGCGCTCGGCCGGGTCCTTGAAATTGACCGGCGTGAAGACCGGGAGACCGAGCAGTTCGGCCGCCTGATGCACGGGTGATTTCTGCAGATCGAGCCCGCGCCGGCCGCCCGGCCGCGGCGGCTGCGTATAGACGGCGACGATTTCATGCCCGGCGTCGACGAGCAGGCGCAGGGTCGGGACCGAGAACTCCGGCGTTCCCATGAAGATGATGCGAAGAGACATTTTATCTCGCCAGTTGAGGATCAGCCGTCTTCAAACGGGTTTACGAGCTTGAGATCAAGCCCCTCGAAATCTCTGGTGTTGCGGGTGGCAAGCGTCGCGCCGGTTGAAAGGCAGATGGCGGCGATCATGGCATCCTTCGTTTCCACCGGCCGCCCCACCTTTCTGCGCGTCGCAGCCAGCAGGCCGTAGCGGTTCGCCGCACTCAGCGAAAAACCGAGTATTCGACCGGCAAATTCGGACTCGATCCGGTTGAAGTCGGAGATCAATGCCGTCTTTCGCCTGCCGTCATCTAGGAGTTCAAGCCCGTAGCGCATTTCCCCGACGGAGATCGTCGTCAGGAAAAGCATCTCGACGTCGTAAGCGTCCAGCCAGTTCAATATCCGCTCGCTATGGGCCCTTCCCTGCAATTCGGAAATTACGTTCGTATCAAGGACGATCATCCGTCGAAACGTGGCGGTTCGCGGTCACGTTCGTGGCGAGACGCGGCGATAGCCTCCACTTCGTCATCACTCAATCTTTCCTCTCCCATCAGCGATCGCAGGCGCCGCCCTGCGGGCGCTCCAGAACGCTCCGCCACGATTTGTCGGCGGATGATTTCGATCGCTTCTTCGGAAAGGCTGCGGCCATTGCGTTGCGCGCTTTCCTGAAGCTGCCGCTTCATGGCGTCCGGAACGTCCCGGATAAGCAGATCACCCATTCGGCGCCTCCATTATGATATCAGCGATATCATAATGCCTTTCCGCCGCATTTTCAACGCGCCGTCAGAGCGCCTTGGATTTCGCCGCCTTGGTAAATTTCTTGATCACCATTTCCCGCTTCAGCCGTGAAATATGGTCGATGAACAGCACGCCGTTCAGGTGGTCGATCTCGTGCTGCAGGCAGGTGGCGAGCAGGCCGTCGGCTTCCACCGACTGTTCCTTGCCGTGGCGGTCGAGATATTTCACCGAAACCACGGCGGGACGCTCGACCTCGGCGTAATAGTCCGGGATCGACAGGCACCCCTCCTCATAGACCGAGCGCTCTTCCGAGGACTTGATGATCTCGGGATTGATGAAGACCTGCGGCTGCTTTTCCTCGCCCTCGCGCGACACGTCGATGACGAGCATGCGGCGCGGCACGCCGATCTGGATTGCCGCAAGGCCGATGCCCGGCGCATCGTACATGGTTTCGAGCATGTCGTCGGCAAGACGCTGCAGGTCGGCATCCACCCGCTCGATCGGCTTGGATATCTGGCGGAGGATCGGGTCGGGAAGAATGATGAGTGGCTTGATGGTCATGGCGTTCCCATAACCCATCTTTTCCGACTATGGAATTATCCGGCAGGCGGGGAGCGCGCTTTTTTGCTTCCCCGCCCGGAATTTCGCCATATTCGACTTAAGCCGCCCGGCGGCCAGCGACGACCGCATGGCCGCGGCGGCCTCGGAAGATATTGGGGACCGCCGATTTCGTTCACGTTTTGATCTATATCTCGTCGTATCTTCTGTTATGGTTGCGGCATGACCGTCAATTCCGAATCGCTCGCCCTTTCCATCGCCTCGATCAGCCCGGCCATGCTGGCGTTTGCCGGCGGCGCTCTCATCGCGCTCGTGCTGGTGATCGTCCTTCTCTTGCGCGGCGCCCGCCTTCGCCGTGAGCAGGCCGAGGAGGCGAGCCTGCGCGCTGGCGAAAGCGAGGCCCGCATGGGCGAACTTTTGAAAATCCAGGCGGAGATGCAAGGCCGCATCACGGCCATGGCCGAGGTTTTCGGCGCGCGCCAGAGCGAACTGAACCAGGCGATCAACCAGCGCCTCGACGGCATGTCTCAGCGCGTCAGCTCGACGATCACCGAGCAGACGAAGTCGACGCATGAGAACCTGCAGCGGCTGCAGGAGCGGCTGGCTGTCATCGATGCTGCACAGAACAATATCCAGACGCTCGCCAAGGACGTCGTCGGATTGCAGGCCATTCTTTCAAACAAGCAGACGCGCGGCGCGTTCGGCCAGTCGCGGATGGAAACGATCGTCGCCGACGGCCTGCCGATGGGCGCCTACGCCTTCCAGCAGACGCTGTCGAACGGCTCGCGGCCGGACTGCACGATCCGCATGCCGAACGGCGCACCGCCGCTTGTGATCGACGCCAAATTCCCGCTTGAAGCATGGAACGCGATCCGCGACGCCGGCAGCCCCGAAGCCGGCAAGATCGCCGGCCAGCAGTTCCGCCGCGACATGGAGATCCATATCCGGGATATTTCCGAGAAATATCTCATCCAGGGTGAAACCCAGGAGACCGCCTTTCTGTTCGTGCCGTCGGAATCGATCTTCGCGGAGATCCACGAGAATTTCGAGGCCCTGGTGCAGAAGGCGCACCGGGCGCGCATCGTCATCGTTTCGCCGTCGCTGCTGATGCTATCGATCCAGGTCATCCAGGCCGTGCTGAAAGACCAGCGCATGCGGGCGCAGGCGCATCTGATTCAGGGCGAGGTGGCTCTGCTGATGGACGATCTCGGCCGCCTCGACGAGCGAGTGCGCAAGCTGCAGGGCCATTTCGCCATGGCGCAGAAGGATATCGACATGGTGGTCACGTCAGCCGACAAGCTGACCAAACGGGGCGCCAAGATCGAGGCGCTGGAGTTCGAGGCAGGCGGAGACGCCAAGCCGGCCCGTGACGGCGAGACCCCGGCCAAATCGGTGGAAAGCCGCACCGGCCTTCTCAAACTTCGGGTGGTTGACGAGGAGTGACCGCTTCGGGCAGTGTCTCGCCCCATGAAATAGCAGGAGCATGGCGTCATCCGCATGCTCGGAAAGACGGGACAGCCTGATGATCACAGTTTTCGGATCCATTAACATGGATCTCATCGCCACGACCGAGCGACTGCCGAAGCCCGGCGAGACGGTGGCCGGCAACGGTTTTGCCACAGCAGCCGGCGGCAAGGGCGCCAACCAGGCGCTGGCGGCGCGCCGGGCCGGGCGCTACGTGCACATGGCCGGCGCCGTCGGCAAGGATGGCTTCGCCGCCGATGCGCTCGCCCTGCTCGATGAGGCCGGGACCGACCTCTCCCTCGTCAGACACGTCGATGGTCCCACAGGCACGGCGCTGATCCTCGTCGGCGGCGACGGCGAGAACATGATCGCGGTGGTTCCCGGCGCCAACGGCCTGGTCACGGCTGCCGATGCCGATGCGGCCGTCGGCAGGATGACGGAAGGCGACATCCTGATGCTGCAACTCGAAGT
This sequence comes from Rhizobium aethiopicum, assembly GCF_900094625.1. Taxonomy (GTDB): domain Bacteria; phylum Pseudomonadota; class Alphaproteobacteria; order Rhizobiales; family Rhizobiaceae; genus Rhizobium; species Rhizobium aethiopicum. The sequence continues at coordinate 171,409 of NZ_FMAJ01000003.1, forward strand.
GCCCATCGCAGCCGTCGAACGCGGGCTGTCGGCCGCCCGTGCCAAGGGCATCACCAGCATCCTCAACCTCGCGCCCTTGATCCCCGATGCGCCGCGCCTCGGGCGCCTGGCCGATATCGTCATTGCCAACGAGACCGAGTTCGAGCGGCTCGCCGGACAGAACGGCATGGACACGCAAGCCCGCGAGGCCGCACTTGTCCGCCTGCATCAGGAGACCGGCCAGACGCTGATCGTGACGCTCGGCGGCGACGGCGTCGTGGCTATCCGCGACGGGGTCATCTCCAGGGCGCAAGGGCTCAAGATCGACCCCGTCGATACCGTCGGCGCGGGCGACACTTTCTGCGGATATTTCGCGGCCAGCCTCGACGACGGTCTCGACTTTCCGACGGCGCTGCGCCGTGCGGCGGTGGCCGGTTCGCTCGCATGCCTCAAATCAGGCGCGCAGCCGTCGATTCCTTTGAGTGAGGAAGTCGCAGACAGAATATAGGCTGGCTTCCCTGCGAAACGTGGCCACCCCCCTTCAATTTTAAGGAAGGTTTTTGCCGTTTTCCTCATGTAAGCCACTAAAATTTCATTCAAATTTAAGAGGTCTCCGGCGATCTTCCCGGTGATCGCAGGATCGTCGCGCTTGCGGATCATGCGGCTCATGCGGCTGCTCCATGACGGGGCGATGCCTTCGCTCCTGCGCCGGAGAATGCCCGTTCGGCGCATCCTGCCCGAGGACCTCATGTTCATTTTTCGTATGAAATCGCTTGCGGCGAAGCTGATCGTCATCACCGGCGTCGCCATCGCGCTCGTTCTCATTGTTTCGAACTTTTTCCTCATCGACCAGACCCGGGATCGCGTCCAGACGCTGACCATGGATCAGGCCAATCTCGAAGCAAAGTCGATCGCCAACGAAATCGCCGCCAATGTCGGCGAACTCGCCAGTGCGGCGCGCAGCATGATGGGCGTCCTCGGCCGGGCCCATGACGGCAAGTCGCTCGATCGCAAGGGCATGATTAACGTGCTGAAGGCCAATCTCGAACAGAATGCCTTCGCCTTCGGCAGCTGGCTCTGCGAAAAACCCGGCGCGCTTGACGGCAAGACCACCGAGCTCGCCAACAACAAGGATGAAGGCGTCAACAAGAACGGCATCTTCACGCCCTACTGGTCGAAGACCAAGGATGGCGGCGTCCAGTACTCGACCTTCGACGAGGATTATAACGCCGAATGGTGGAAGCTCGCCGCCGACAGCGGCAAGGGCGCGATCACCAAGCCTTATATGGCCGAGGGCACCGACGTGCCCACCCTCCTGACTTCGATCGCCTATCCGGTCATCTCCGGTGGTAAGATGATCGGTGTCGGCGGCGTTGACATTTCGCTGAAGTCGCTGACAGACAAGCTGCAGGCGCTGCATCCTTTCGGCTCCGGCCGGGTGACGCTGCTGTCGCAGGCCGGCAACTGGATCGTAGCGCCGACCTCCGAGCTGATGACCAAACAATACGATGGCGAGGGTGCCGACGTCGTCAAGGCGGCGCTGTCGAACAAGCAGCCTGGCCTTGTCAGGAACCTCACCTATGACGGCCTCGACCCCTTCGACCGTGTCGTCTATCCGTTCGAAGTCCCTGGCGTCAACGCCACTTGGGTCGTGCTTGTCGACGTCCCGCACACGGCGATCAACGCGCCGGTGCAGGACCAGACCTACCTAATGATTGCCACCGGCCTGATCGTGCTCGGCGCGGTAATGCTCGCACTCTATTTTGCCGTCCGCTCGTTGGTGCAGCGGCCGCTCGGCAGCCTTGTCGCCAGCGTCAAGTCGCTCAGCGACGGCCGGTATGGCGAGCCGGTCGCAGCCCAGGATCGCAGCGACGAGGTCGGTGCGGTCGCCAAGGCGCTCGAAGGCTTCCGCTTCACGCTCGCCGACGCCCGGCGGCTCGAAGACGAGGCCACTCGCGATCGGCAGGCCGCGGAGGCCGAGCGCGGCCGGTCGGAAGCGGAACGCCAGCAATCGGTATCGCTGCAGCGTCATATCGTCTCGATCGTCGGGGCCGGTCTTTCGGAGCTGTCGCGCGGCAATCTCGGTCACCGCATCATCGACGACTTCCCCGGCGAATACGGCAAGCTCAAGCAGGATTTCAACGCCGCCCTTGCAAGCCTCGAAGAGACCATCGACACGATGACCCTCAGCGTCGCCAATATCGGCTCGGGCACCGGCGAGATCAGCAACAGCGCGTCCGACCTCGCCAAGCGCACCGAACAGCAGGCTGCAAGTCTCGAACAGACGGCGGCCGCGCTCAATGAGCTCACCGCGCAGGTCGGCTCCAGCGCCGAGAATGCGCGCACGGCGGCCGACAATGTGAACCTCGCCTGCCAGGATGCCGAACGGTCCGGCGAAGTGGTGCAGAAGGCGATCGCCTCGATGCATGGGATCGAGCAGTCTTCGACGGAAGTTTCGCGGATCATCGGCGTCATCGACGAGATCGCCTTCCAGACCAATCTGCTGGCGCTGAACGCCGGTGTCGAGGCGGCGCGCGCCGGTGAGGCCGGCAAGGGTTTTGCCGTCGTCGCCCAGGAAGTGCGTGAACTCGCACAGCGTTCGGCCAATGCCGCCAAGGAGATCAAGACGCTGATCAACACTTCGGCCGTCCAGGTCAAGGAAGGCGTCGATCTCGTCGGCCGCGCCGGCGATACGCTGCACAAGATCGCCGAACAGGTGATGGGCATCAACAGCCTCATCCGTCAGATTTCGGCCTCGGCCAGCGAACAGGCCGTCGGGCTGAAGGAAATCAACCAGGCCATGAACCAGATGGACCAGGTGACGCAGCAGAACGCGGCAATGGTGGAGGAGGCGACTGCCGCCAGCGTGGCGCTCAACGACGAGGCTCAGACACTGAAGGCGCTCGCCACGCGCTTCAGGGTCTCCGGTTCAGGCCATGGCGCGGCCCTGACCGCCGTCGCCCGCGAAATGCGAGCCCCCACAGCCACGGCTTCATCATCCCGCGCTGCGATCCGCCACGCCGCCAGCCCGTCGCGCGGTTCGGCCGCCCTGGCCCAAGACAGCTGGGAAGAGTTTTAGAGCCTGTCCCTCTAAGCCTGGTAAATCAAAAAGGCGCCTGAGAGATCAGGCGCCTTTTTACGTGAGAAATCGATCCGGCTTCACGCAGCGTTCGACGTCTGCTCTTCGTTGAGGAAGGCATAGATCGCCGAGGCGGAATCGGTGGCGCGGAGCTTGGCGACGAGATCGTGATCGCGCAGGACGCGGGCGATGCGCGACAGGGCCTTGAGATGATCGGCGCCCGCGCCCTCCGGCGCCAGCAACAGGAAGACGAGATCGACAGGCTGGTCGTCCAGCGCTTCGAAATCGACCGGCTGCTCCAGCCGGGCGAAGATGCCGACGATCGAATGAATGTTCACCAGCTTGCCGTGAGGGATGGCGATACCGTTGCCGACCCCGGTCGAGCCCAGGCGTTCGCGCTGCAGGATGACGTCGAAGATCTCCCGTTCGGACAGCCCGGTGATCCTCGCGGCTCTCGCCGCCAATTCCTGAAGCAACTGTTTCTTGGAATTTACTCTGAGGGCGGGAATGATCGCATCCTGATGGAGCAAATCTGCCAATGCCATTTCTTTTTCCTTCTGTCGCCGGGATCAGATAATGCGCGGAGCGGCGGCGATACCGCCGCTCACCACCCTGATCTCAGCCTTTGATATTGGCCGAATCGATCCAGCCAATATTTCCGTCGTGCCGACGGTAAACGATGTTCAAGTGTTCCTTGCCGGGACTGCGGAACAGGAGAAGCGGCTCGTCGGTCATGTCGAGCGCCATCACGGCGGTGGCGACTGACATGGTCTTCAGCTGCTTCGTGCTTTCAGCGACGATCGCCGGGGCGAAATCGTCGGGAATTTCATCCTCGTGATCAGGAACGGAGTCCATAACCGTGTAGGAGACTTCTGCAAAACCATTCAGGTGGTTTCCGGCATGATGGTCCTTCAGCTTGCGTTTGTAGCGGCGCAGGCGCTTCTCGATGCGTTCGGAAGCGGCGTCGAAAGCAAGCTGAGGGTCGGTCGCTTCGCCGGCCGCATGCAACACCACGCCACTGTCGAGATGGAGCTTGCAGTCTGCGGAGAAACGGGAACTTGCCTTCACCACGGTCACTTGGCCGGAATACCCCCCGTCGAAGTATTTCGTGATCGCCATACCAATCTGGTCCTCGATCTTTTGACGGAAGGATTCGCCAATTTCCATATGTTTCCCGGATACACGCACACTCATGGAGTTTCCCTTCTTATGGTCGTTTGCGGGTATCAGTTTACGCCAAGCCTCGGGTTCATCCAAGCACTTCGCGCAATCTCAAGCAAGATCGGCGTAGGCCTGCGGGTCCTCGGCGCCCTTGGGATGATGGGGATAACTTCAAAACGCCGATCACGGCGTCGGATGCGGCGGGCTTCTAGCCAGAGGTTACCAAAAAGTCAATAGGGCGACGAATCGGCATCGGATGCGCTCGCAGAAGGTGCAGCAAATCCCTTGCGGAAAACGCCTTCCAGCTTTTGCCTGCTTCATGACCTCACGCACTTCGCGCTTGCGTTGTGCCCGGCCTTTCGGGGATCGTCATGGCGATGACACCACAGGCGAATTTGCGATGCGGATGCTTCGATCAGGGTCGAAGCGTCCTGTCGCGTCAGAAGCCTGAGACCTTGGCGAGCGCCCGTTTCTCGCGGCGGCGCTGCACCGAGGACGCGATGTTCATCGCTTCCCGATATTTGGCGACGGTGCGGCGAGCGAGATCGACGCCGCCCTTCTTCAGCATGTCGACGATATCGTCATCGGATAGCACCGCGTCCGGGCTCTCCTGCATGATCAGCGCGCGGATCTTGTGACGCACGGCCTCAGCCGAATGGCTGTCGCCGCCCTCGACGGCGCCGATCGAGACGGTGAAGAAATATTTGAGCTCGAAGAGGCCGCGCGGCGTCAGCATATATTTGTTCGAGGTGACGCGGCTGACGGTGGATTCATGCATCTTGATCGCCTCGGCCACCGTCTTCAGGTTCAGCGGCCGCAGGTGGTCGACGCCGTGCAGCAGGAAGGCGTCCTGCTGGCGGACGATCTCGCTTGCCACCTTCATGATGGTCTTTGCCCGCTGGTCGAGGCTGCGGGTCAGCCAGTTGGCGCTCTGCAGGCACTCGGAAAGGAAGGCATGGTCCTCGCCGTTCCTGGTCACGCGGGAAAAATAGGACTGGTTAACAAGCACGCGCGGCAGCGTCTCCGGATTGAGCTCGACCAGCCAGCCACCCTCCGAGGAGGGCCGGACGACGACATCGGGCATGATCGCTTCGGAAACACCCGTCTCGAAACCGCTGCCGGGTTTCGGATTGAGCTGGCGGATCTCGCCAAGCATGTCGAGAAGATCTTCCTCATCAACCCCGCAGAGGCGCTTCAGCGTGGCAAAGTCGCGCCGCGCCAGGAGTTCGAGATTTTCGACCAGCGCCTGCATGGCAGGATCATAGCGGTCCTTCTGCTTGAGCTGGATCGCCAGGCATTCGGCGAGGCTGCGCGCGAAAACACCCGGCGGATCGAGCGTCTGGAGGGCGGCGAGCACGTGTTCGACCTGTGTGAGGCTCGTCCCGAGCCGCTCGCCGGTCTCGACAAGATCGACCTGGATGTAACCGGCATCGTCGAGTTGATCGACGAAATTCTGCGCGATCAGCCTGTCGCTCATATCCGGCAGGACGAAGGGGAGCTGCTGCGCGAGATGATCGCGCAGCGACACCTGGCCTGCGACAAAGTCGTCGAGATCGTAGTCGGCGCCATCGGCGCTGCCCGGCATCGACTTCCACTGACCGACGAGTTCCGGCGCGTCGAGGCGCTGCGGGGCGCTGTCATCGGGAAAGACGTTGGTATAATTGGCGTCGAGCTCGTCGTTCAGCCGGCCGGTGCTTTCGCTGCCGCCATTGTCGTACCAGTCGCTGGAGAGCGCCTCGGCGCGGTTGTCGGCGCCATCGTCCGAGCCGGCGTCCTCCGGCGAATGAGCGAACTGCTCGTCCTCGCTTGCCGCCCGTTCGTCGCCCGCCTCGCCGTCATTCGACGGAAATTCGAGCAGCGGGTTCTTCTCCACTTCCTGAGCGATGAACTGGTTGAGCTCGAAATGCGTCATCTGCAGCAACTGGATGGACTGCATCAGTTGCGGCGTCATGACCAGGGACTGGCTCTGGCGCAGAAATAGATTGGCGGACAGTGCCATGACGGACGCGAAACTCCCTAGACTCCTCCAGGAAACCGCGCCCGATCCACGCTTCAGGCCACGGAAATCCGAGTTGGCCCAAAAATTGCTTTTTTATCTCATTTGGTCAAGCGGAACTACGCGGCAAGGTGAATCTCCGCGAGATTGGAGCCTTTCCTGGTCAGATTGAAGCATTCTGCGGGGGCGGGCTGGCTGAAACGGGCCGCCCGAGCGAGGGCCTTTTGAGCCACAGAACGGTTCAAGCAGACGGGGAACGGCTCTAAAGGCTGAACTTGTCGCCGAGATAGAGCCGGCGCACTTCGGGATTGTTGACGATGTCGTTCGCCCGGCCGTGGGTCAGCACCTCGCCGGCATGGATGATATAGGCGCGGTCGATGAGACCGAGCGTCTCGCGCACATTGTGGTCGGTGATGAGAACGCCGATGCCGCGCGCCGTCAGATGGTGGACGAGGTTCTGGATATCGGCGACCGAAATCGGGTCGACGCCGGCGAAGGGCTCATCGAGCAACATGAAGGTCGGGTCGGTTGCAAGCGCCCGCGCGATTTCGAGGCGGCGGCGTTCGCCGCCGGACAGGGCGACGGCGGCGCTCTTGCGCAGCTTCTGGATATGAAATTCCTCCAGCAGCTCGTTCAGCTTCTGCTCGCGCTCGGCCTTGTCCTTGACATGCACCTCGAGCACGGCACGGATATTTTCTTCCACCGTCAGCCCGCGAAAGATCGAGGCTTCCTGCGGCAGGTAACCGACGCCGAGGCGCGAGCGGCGGTACATCGGCATGGTCGTGACGTCGTTGCCGTCGATCTCGATCGTGCCTTCATCCACCGGCACGAGGCCGGTGATCATGTAAAAACAGGTCGTCTTGCCGGCGCCGTTCGGGCCGAGCAGACCGACAGCTTCGCCGCGGCGCACCACCAGGGACACGCCGTTGACGACGCGGCGCGTCGCATAGGTCTTCGTCAGACCCCGGGCGATCAACGTTCCCTGATAGCGGCTCTTGTCGGCGGCACCTATAGCTTGTGGCTCAGGCCGGCCGAACATGGTGGATAGCGATGATAATTTCACGTGGGAGGCCGGTTCAGTTCTGCTTCTGCGCGTTCGGCTGCGATTTCGGATCGAGCTGAATCTGGACACGCCCGCCGCAGCTTTCAAGCTGCGCCTGGCCAGTTTGCATATGAACGGTCAGCTTACAGCCGGTGAAGACGTTCGGCCCGTCCGACAGAATAACCTTGTTTCCCTGATCCGCGGTGAGGATGAAGGTCTGCGACGCCATGTCGAAACTGCCATCGTCAGCAGTCGCCGTCTGCGTGCCCGAGACCAGGTAGACCTTGTCGGTCACCAGGATCCTGTCGATATCGGCGCTTCCCGAAGCCAGCGAGGCCGACTGCTCCGGTTTGGCGTCGGATTGCGCCGCCGCGCCGGCGCCCGGCTTTGCCGCCTTGTCCTTGTAATAGACCGTCATCTTGCCGGACTGCAGCGTCGTCGTGCCCTGGACGACCTTGACATTGCCGGTGAACAGGGCCGTGTGCTCCTGGTCGTGGATCTCCAGCTTGTCGCTTTCGATCTGGATCGGCTGGTCGTTGGAAAGCTTCATGCCCGACATGGTCGTCGACTGGGCACCCGCGCCGGAGGCCGTCAGAACAAGGGCAAATGCGCCGGCAATGAATGCAATGCCAGTCTTGCAAGTGGAGATGCGACAATCTTTTGTCATGGATGACCCGGCTGGTTAGGTGCCCTGTTTATGGATGGTGGATGGATCGACATTCATGCGAACATTCCCCTCGAATGTGATCACCCGCCCCTTATCGGTTATCTCAAGCGTCTTCGCAACAATGGAGGCATTGTCCTTCGTGATGGTGACGGGGTCATCGCTGCGCATGTTGCCGCCCTTGATATCGAGCCGGGCGGACTGGAATTGCGCATTGAGGCCGCTGCTCAGAACCAGGGTGAAGGGAGCCGTCATATGCAGGTTGTCGGTGGCGCGATTATAATCGGCAGTCGACGCGACGACGCGGGCAATCAGGCCGTCATTCATCGGCACCGCGGCCTTGATGGTCTCGAGCGTGATGAGATCAGGATTGCGGATGTCCTGCAGCGCCCTTTCGGCAAGCATCGAATAGTTGATGCCGTCGGAATTGCGTCCCGCAATCGCAGGCTTTTCCATCACGACCTTGCCGTTCTCGATCTTGGCGCCTTCAAACTTGACGTTTTCGGGCAGGTACAGGCTCACCAACGCCACCGTCGCAAGCGCGCCGGCGATGATAAGGGCGGCCAGCGGCAGCAAGATCTTCAGCCGCCGCACGCGCGCGGAATGGAACAACGCATCCCCATAGGGGCTCCTGCCGGAGCCCGCATAAGCGGCATGTCCGTTGTTCTTCAGGGTATCGAGCATAGGTCTCGTTCCATGTGCGGTGATTGCCTCGCCTGCGTAACAAAGCCGGCCGGCAATCACAGTTCGTTTCGCATTATTACATTGGCTTGCCAATATGGAATTTTTTCTGCAACAAGCAACAAAACGGAAAAACATGAAAAAGTGGCATTCGTACGCGCCGCTGCCATCTATTTCACCGGATCCGTCGGCACCATGCCGACGCCGGGCCAGCGCTGGAGGTTTCAATGGACAGTTCGATCATCGCGGATCGCCGGCGGCTGCGCCGCAAGCTCGGCTTCTGGCGCATCTTCGCGGCCGCCCTCATCGTGGCGCTCGGGTTTGCCTTTTACCGCTTCGCCCTCGGCGAGGCCGGCGCGGCAAGCCCGCATATTGCCCATGTGACAATATCGGGGCTGATCGTCGATGACGACGAGCTTCTGGAGCGATTGAAGAAGGTCGAGACCAGCGATCAGGTGAAGGCCGCGGTGATTTCGATTTCCTCGCCGGGCGGCACGACCTATGGCGGCGAAAAAGTCTTCAAAGCAATCCGGGCGATATCGGCCAAGAAGCCCGTTGTCTCCGACGTGCGCACGCTGGCCGCCTCCGCCGGCTACATGGTCGCCACCGCCGGCGACACGATCATCGCCGGCGACAGCTCGATCACCGGCTCGATCGGCGTCATCTTCCAGTATCCGCAGATCCAGCCGCTGCTCGACAAGATCGGCGTATCGCTGCAGGAGATCAAATCCTCGCCGCTCAAGGCCGAGCCCTCGCCTTTCCACGAGGCGAGCGAGGAAGCCAAGGCGATGATCCGCAACATGGTGCTCGACAGCTATAGCTGGTTCGTCGACCTCGTGGCCGACCGGCGCAAGCTGCCGCGCGAGGAGGTGTTGAAGCTCGCCGACGGCACGATCTATACCGGGCGGCAGGCGCTGCAGGCGAAACTCGTCGATACGATCGGCGGCGACGCCGAAATCCGCGCCTATCTGAAATCGCGCGGCGTCGACGCCGATCTGCCGATGGTCGATTGGGACAAGAAGAGCAATACGCCTTTTCTGCTCGCCGGAGCTGTTTCGCGACTCATTACTATCCTGGGTTATGATGATCTGCTTAAGGGCCAGGATATCAATGGAATCCTGCCCCCAAAGTTGCTTCTTGACGGGCTGCTTTCAGTTTGGCAGGTTGGCCACGATTGATAAGAAATCAATAATTTAAGGGGGCGACTGTGATCAAGTCCGAATTGGTGCAGATTGTTGCGGCACGCAACCCGCATCTCTATCATCGCGACGTCGAAAATATCGTCAACGCGGTTCTCGACGAGATCACCGATGCACTGGCTGCGGGCAACCGCGTCGAATTGCGCGGCTTCGGCGCGTTTTCAGTCAAGAACCGTCCTTCCCGCTCCGGCCGCAACCCGCGCACCGGCGATACCGTCTTCGTCGAGGAGAAGTGGGTTCCCTTCTTCAAAACCGGCAAGGAGCTGCGCGAGCGGCTCAATCCTGGCCAGGCCGACGAAGAGGATTGAGGCGGCGCAAGCCTGCCTGCGGCGAAACCGCACTTGAACTTGAAGGCGGTTTTCCTATTCTGCTAGCGCATCGGCCCGAAAATCGGAATCGGTTTTCGGGCCGATGCATATAAGGCGCATGGAGAGTTCAAATGGCCAAGAAGATCGTCAACCTGCTGATTTTGCTGCCGCTCGGCGTCATCCTCATCGTCTTCTGCGTCGCCAACCGGCAGAGCGTCACGCTCGCCTTCAATCCGTTCCGGCCCGACGATCCGGTCCTTGCGGTTTCCGCACCCTTCTTCGTCTTCCTGTTCATCGCGCTGATAGCAGGCATGCTGATCGGCTCGGCCGCGACCTGGTTCACCCAGGGCAAACACCGCAAGCGCGCCCGCACCGAGGCCAAGGAAGCAATTCGCTGGCAGGGCGAGGCCGACCGCCACAGAACCCGCGCAGAGGACATCGCCGGCCAGCTGCCGTCGCGGTAAGATCGCCTCAACGGCGCGTCAAAGCGGAAAGAAGCTCAGCTCCTCATAATCGCCTTCCGGCGACGTGCCGTTGCCGGTCACCGCAAAACCGTGGGAAAGGTAGAAGGCCTTCGCCCGGCGGTTCTTCACCAGGCACTTCAGCCGATACTTATGTTGCGGCCACTCCGGCAACGCCCGGAGTAGCGCCGTGCCGGCACCGAGACCCTGCAATTCCGGCCTTATATATAGCATGTGAATGAAGTCGTCCGCCGGCCACAGCGACAGGAAGCCGGCAAGGCTGCCATCGGAATGCTCGCAGACGAAGATCGTCTCACCATTGGTATGAGCGGAAAAATCCTCGCGGTGGAAATTTCCGGGATCAACCCAGACGAATGTCTGGCGCCGCACGGAAAGATAGATGTCCGCGAGCATATCCTGGTCTTCCGCCCGCGGCGGCCTGATGGTCCATGTCATGATGCCGACTTAAACCAAGCTGCCGCCTGCGCCAAGCCTAAAGCCGGGCGCCCGGCCGCGTCAGCCGGCCGCCTTCGCGACGACGGCAGCATTGAAATCCGAAAAGAACCCTACGGCGAGCTTCTGCGAAGTCGAATCGAGCAGACGTGCGCCGAGCTGTGCGAGCTTGCCGCCGAGCTCGGCCCTGGCGTGGTAATGCAGGATGGTCTCGTCGCCTCTCTCCTCCAGGACGATATCGGCGCTGCCCCTGGCGAAGCCGGCAATGCCGCCCTTTCCTTCGGCCGACAGCGTATAGCTCTTCGGTGCATCGACATTGGAAAGCGTCAGCAGCCCATGGAAGGTGGCGGAAAGCAGGCTGAATTTGACCTTGATCGTCGCCTCGAACACGTTTGGCGACAGCCGCTCGATGTGCTTGCAGCCCGGAATGCAGCCGCGCATGATCTCCGGATCGTTGAGCGCTGCCCAAACGACGTCCCGCGGCGCGGCGATCAGTTCTTCGCCGGTGAAATCCATTCGATAGCCCCATCTGCGATTCGCCCATCTTATCCCAACGGGAAAGCGCTTTGCCAAGCCGGAGGAGAATGTTATCTGCGCGCTGGCGATCCACCGGCGCATAGAATTGGCGGTACGGCATCTCTAACGTAATCCTGAGGTGCCCCCTGCATCTCGCCGCCGTCCACAGCTCTGTAATGATAATCGGCTGCGCGCACGAGCCCCGGAGGCTTGATATAACGCCAGCGCCAAGGCGCAGTTGATCCGGCATGCTTTTCTAGGCTACTGCATAATTCAAGGGGCACCGTCGAGAACGCAGCCTTATAAGAATACCCCGACAGAGACGCGGAAGAGCACGTTGAAACAAAGAGAACGCCGGCCGGGCCAGAAGAAGACCTCCGGCCCCGCCGGTGAAAGCCGCAGGGACGATCGGGCCGGCCGGCCGGCGAAGCCGGTCGCGCGGCCGGCCGCTGCCCGCGAGGCGGTGCGCGAGACCCCGGCCGCCGCGGCCATAGTCAGCCGCCCGCTGTCGATGCGAACAGGCGAGCGTCCGCTCGAGCGCGTGCCGGTCATCCTCGAATCGCTTGGAGCCGGCGATTTCCATCTGATCGACAGCGGCGACGGCCAAAAGCTCGAGCAATACGGCCCCTATCGCATCGTCCGCCCGGAAGCGCAGGCGCTGTGGCGGCCTTCGCTGGCGCCGCAAATCTGGGAGAAGGTCGATGCCGCCTTCACCGGCGACACCGATGAGGAGGGCACCGGCCGCTGGCGCTTCCCGAAGGCCGCACTCGGCGAAACCTGGCCGCTCAACCTGCTCGGCGTCGATTTCCTCGGCCGCTTCACCTCCTTCCGTCACGTCGGCGTCTTTCCGGAGCAGATCGTCCACTGGAGCTGGATGAAAGAGCAGGTTGAAAAGGCCGGCCGCCCGCTGAAGGTGCTGAACCTCTTCGGTTATACCGGTGTCGCCTCGCTGGTCGCCGCCGCCGCGGGCGCCGAGGTCACCCATGTCGACGCGTCGAAGAAGGCGATCGGCTGGGCGCGCGAAAACCAGGCGCTCGGACGCATGGAGAAGCTGCCGATCCGCTGGATCTGCGAGGATGCGATGAAATTCATCCTGCGCGAGGAACGCCGCGGCAGCCAGTATGACATCATCCTCACCGATCCGCCGAAATTCGGCCGAGGCCCGAACGGCGAAGTCTGGCATCTGTTCGAGCATCTGCCGCTGATGCTCGATGTCTGCCGCGAAATTCTCTCCCCGAGGGCGGCCGGCCTGGTGCTGACGGCCTATTCGATCCGCGCCAGCTTTTATTCGATCCACGAGCTGATGCGCGAAACCATGCGCGGTGCCGGCGGCGCGGTCGAATCCGGCGAGCTGGTCATTCGCGAGGCGGGCCTCGATGGCAAGACGCCGGGCCGCGCGCTTTCCACCTCCCTCTTTTCCCGCTGGGTGCCGAAATGAGCAAGGACTTCCACGATCAGGGACCGCGCAGGGTCGGCCAGGTGAAGGAAGTCACTTCGCTCGCCAATCCGATCATCAAGGATATCAAGGCGCTGACGAACAAGAAGTCGCGGGAGGAAAGCGGAACTTTCCTCGCCGAAGGGCTGAAGCTCGTCATCGATGCGATCGAGCTCGGCTGGACGATCCGAACGCTCGTCTATGCGAAGGCCGCCAAGGGGAAGCCGCTGGTCGAGCAGATGGCGGCAAGGACCGTCGCCTCGGGCGGGCTGGTGCTCGAAGTCAGCGAAAAGGTGATTGCCTCGGTCACCCGGCGCGACAACCCGCAAATGGTCGTCGGCATTTTCGAGCAGCGCTGGACGCCGCTCAAGGGCATCCGGCCGCAGGAGCGCGAGACGTGGGTGGCGCTCGACCGGGTGCGCGATCCCGGCAATCTCGGCACCATCATCCGCACGGTCGATGCCGTCGGCGCGTCCGGCATCATTCTGATCGGCGAGACGACCGATCCCTTCTCGCTGGAGACCGTGCGGGCGACCATGGGCTCGGTCTTCGCCGTTCCGCTCGCGCGGGCGACGGCGGAGGAATTCCTCGCCTGGCGGAAGTCGGCCGGCGTTTCCGTCGTCGCCACCCATCTGGCCGGCGCGGTCGACTACCGCACGATCGACTATCGGAAGAAGCCCACAGTGCTGCTGATGGGCAACGAACAATCCGGGCTGCCGGATCAGCTCGCCGGGGAAGCCGATGCGCTTGCCCGCATTCCCCAGCAAGGACGCGCCGATTCGCTGAACCTCGCCGTCGCCACCGCCGTCATGCTTTTCGAGGCGCGCCGCCATCTCCTCTCACTTGCCGAGGGCAAATGACCGAACCGACGCACGCACGCCCGGCGCTGTTTTCTCGCCCGGCACCGATCCTCTTCTTCATCTTCTTCGCCGTTCTCATCGACCAGGTCGTCAAGATTGCCGTCGATCATTACCTGCCGCTGCAGGAAGCCGTTCCCGTCATTCCGATGCTGGCGCTCTACCGCACCTATAATCTCGGCGTCGCCTTTTCGATGCTGTCGGGCATGGACGGCTGGTTCATAGTCGGCATGCGGCTCATCATCGTCGCCTTCGTCATCTGGCTGTGGTACCGCACGGCAAGCGACCGCTGGCTCGCCCATCTCGGTTACGCGCTGATCATTGCCGGGGCGATCGGCAATCTCGTCGACCGTTTCGCCTATGGGCATGTGATCGACTACATCCTCTTTTACACCGAAAGCTGGTCCTTTGCGGTGTTCAATCTCGCCGACAGTTTCATCACCATCGGCGCCGGTTGCGTCATTCTCGAGGAACTGATGCTGCCGAAAAAGGCCGGCCGCTAAAATCTTATCGAATTCCTGAAGGCATTCGGAACGGGCCTCATGTTATCCAGATAGCATGCACAACCTGGGACAGTTGCAGGAAAGATTGTCCGCCGCCTTCGGCGGACCCGCCGCCAGGCCGCTTCAGGAGCGGATGGGGCAGCCCTCCCCGCGACCACGCACAGCTGCACCTGCGAAAACCGATGAAAGCCAAAGGCCGGCGCCGACACGGCGTCTGCTGTTCTACTGGCTGGGCGGAGCCGGCCTCCTTGCCGCGACGATCCTGATGCTGCTTGCCCATGCCGGCGATCCGCTGCTGCTGTCGGGCGGCGTGGTCGTTCTCGGCCTTGCGGTGATTGCCAGCTACGCTGTCCTGATGGTCCGCCGGCGCATGTCGAACCGGCCCCGCCGCCAGTCGCGGCCGGAGTGGAACGATAGCGCAAAGCTGTTCGCCGACGTGCACGACGTGCTCGGCGACATCACCGTCGGCCGCACCATGGACCGGCGCATCATCTCCGCCAACGACACATTTCGCCGCCTGACCGGGCGGCTGCATCCGGAAGGGCGCAGCTGCGAGGAAATCGGCCTTGCCTTCCGCCCGGGCCCCGTCCCGCATTGTTACGACGTCGAGATTTCGACGCCGGAAGGCCAGCGCATCTTCCTCTGGCGCGACGTCGTGACCCGTGATCCGGCGAATGGCCGCCTGCTGCTGCAGAGCGTTGCTCGCGATGTCACCGAAGAGCGGCTGATGGCCCAGAGCCGTGAAGAGGCGCGCCAGAAGGCGGAGTATAACAGCGCCGCCAAATCCAGGCTGCTTGCCACCGTCAGCCACGAAGTGCGCACGCCGCTTTCGGGCATCCTCGGCATGACGCACCTGATCGCGGAGACGCGGCTGACGCCGGAGCAGCAGAACTATCTGGCGAATATCCGCCAATCCGGCCACGCGCTGACCCAGCTCGTCGAGGACCTGCTCGATTTTTCCACCATCGAGGTCGGTCGCTTCGAGCTGCACCCGCGCTCTGAATCGTTGCGCAAGCTGCTTGAAAGCGTCGTCGAGATGCTCGCCCACCGGGCGCATGAAAAGGGCATCGAGATCGGCGCCACTGTGTCCTCCGACGTGCCGGAGAATATGAGCTTCGATGCGGCACGGTTGCGCCAAGTCCTGTTCAACGTCATCGGCAATGCGGTGAAATTCACTCAGGTGGGCGGCGTCTTCATCCGCGTCTCGCTCGACGCCGGCGACCTCCTGATCAGCGTGGCCGACAGCGGTCCAGGCATGACGGCGGAGGAGCAGGCCCGGGTTTTCGGCGAGTTCGAGCAAGGCGGCACCGTTGCCGACAAGAGTAGCGGCACCGGGCTCGGCCTCGCCATCTCCGCCCGTATCATGCGCGAATTCGGCGGCGCCTTGACGGTGGCCAGCGAAAAGGGCCTGGGCAGCACATTTTCCATCCGCTTCCCCGTCGATATCGGCAGCGAGCGGCCCGACCGGCGAAACACGCTGCTTGCCGGCAACAGCGTCGTGCTCCTGGCGCCGGCCGGTGCAGCGCGCACCGCCATCGCCGAAACGATCACCGCGCTCGGCGGCATATGCCATCTCGTCGGGGACGGCGAGGCGGCGCGGGCAAGGCTACTCGGGATGGCCAATGGCGGCCGCCGGCCGACCGATATCATCGTTGACCATCGCATGTCGGCCGAATTTTCAGCCCATCTCGCCGATCGCGCCGAAATCGCCGCGCTCGGGCTGCGCAAGGTTCTGCTCGTCAATCCGGAAGAGCGAAGCGCCCATCCGCTCGACCTGTTCGATGCCTGGCTCATCCGGCCTCTGCGCGAACAGTCGCTGATCGATGTGCTGCGCGGGCGCATGCGCGGCATGGAGAAACGCGACGCGCTGAACGACAACCAGCCGGGTTTCGGCCCGTCGATGGCCGAGACGGCGGTTGCCGCACATGGGCTGCGCATCCTGCTCGGCGAGGACGATCCGATCAATGCGATGCTGGTGCGCGTCGTTCTGGAAAAGGGCGGACACAAGGTGCACCATGTCGAGGATTTCGAAACGCTGCTCGACTGCGCCCTCGGCGAGGCGAATGCCCGGCCCGACATCATCATCAGCGACCTGTCAATGCCCGGCGGCAACGGCATCGACATGCTCGGACGGCTGCGCGGCCACGAAAGGCGGCTCGACCTCGCCCCGGTGCCGGTGATCGTGCTCACCGCCGACAAGAGCGACGAATCACGCCGCCAGGTCTTGCTCAACGGCGCCAACCGCGTCATGGTAAAACCGGTCGACCCGGTGCGGCTGCTGACGGAAGTTCAGGCGGTCGCTGCACTTTCCGCCCGCCGGGCGGAGGCGCGGTAGGGTGCGTCGGGACCGGCAGGCTTGTTGCGCCGGGAAATGCAATATGTCACTTTCCTGTCGTACAGAAGTGTTTTATGGCGTCGATAAGCCGGCAACGGGAGAATCGCCATGTCCTCCACTGACATCCTCAATCGTGACGTCACCGCGGAGACTGCACGGCCGTCGACGGCTGCCGGGCAGAAGGACGGCGACATCCTCGGCCGCATCGGCAATCTGGAAACCCGCCTTGCCCGCACGGCACGCGAGATCGATGCGGCCCAGGCCGTGCGCTACCGGGTCTTCGTCGACGAAATGAAGGCGCAGCTGCCGCCGGAAGCGATGCGTCGCGAGCGCGACTTCGATGCCTATGATGCATTCTGCGACCATCTTCTCGTTCTCGACCGCTCACTCGAGGGCGATCCGGAAGATCAGATCGTCGGCACCTATCGGCTGCTGCGCCAGGACATCGCCATGGCCAATGGCGGTTTTTACTCGGCTTCCGAGTTCGAGATCGAGAGCCTCCTCGCCAAGCATCCCGACAAACGTTTCATGGAACTCGGGCGCTCCTGCGTGCTGCCGGAATACCGCACCAAACGCACCGTCGAGCTTCTGTGGCAGGGCAACTGGGCCTATGCCCTGAAGCACGGCATGAGCGCGATGTTCGGTTGCGCCTCCTTCCCCGGCGTCTATCTCGAAAGCCACGCGCTGGCGCTCTCCTTCCTTTACCACAATGTGCTGGCGAAGGACGAATGGGCCGTCGGCGCACTGCCGCATCTCGCCCGCAACATGGATCTGATGCCGGCCGAGGCCGTCAACCCGAAGCGGGCGCTGATGGCCCTGCCGCCGCTGATCAAGGGTTATCTGCGCCTCGGCGCGATGGTCGGCTCCAGCGCGGTCATCGATCACGCCTTTAATACGACCGACGTGCTGATCGTGCTGCCGATCTCCAGCATTTCCGACCGCTACCTGAACTATTACGGCGCCGACGCCGGCCGCTTCGCAAGCTGACTGCTTCGTCGCACTGCCGTCTGTGGGCGCCAATGGCAGCCCTCACCCTAACCCTTGCCGGGCTCGAGCCACGGGTCTCCCACCCGTCCTTCGGACCCCCGTAATGATGGGGAGAGGGGACGTGCCCTATGAGAGATCTGCGATGAACTGAGACGTCGCGGCAGGCTTCCTTCGCCCCGTTTACGGGGAGAAGGTGCCGGCAGGCGGATGAGGGGCTGATCTCGCCGATCTCCCGGTCACTGAATAGCTCACTATGCAGCAGATGGCCCTACGAGCCGCCATAGGCGGCGATCGCCGCCATGTTGACGATGTCGGAATCCTTGGCGCCCATCGAGGTGATCTGCACCGGCTTGTCGAGGCCGACCAGGATCGGGCCGATCACGGTGGAGCCGCCGAGTTCCTGCAGCATCTTCGTCGAGATCGAGGCCGAGTGGAAGGCCGGCATCACCAGCACGTTGGCAGGGCCGGAAAGGCGGCAGAAGGGATATTGCTCCATTACCTTGCGGTTCAACGCGACGTCGGCCGCCATCTCGCCGTCATATTCGAAATCGACGCGGCGCCTGTCGAGGATCTTCACCGCTTCGCGCACCCTCTCGGAGCGTTCGCCGGAGGGATGGCCGAAGGTGGAATAGGCAAGCAGGGCGACGCGCGGCTGATAGCCCATGCGGCGGGCCAGACCGGCGGCCTCTTCGGCGATATCGGCTAGTTGTTCGGCCGTCGGCATATCGTGCACCGCCGTATCGGCGACGAAGACCGTGCGGCCGCGGCAGAGCGCCAGAGACACACCGATAACGCGATGGCCGGGCTTTTCGTCGATGCAGCGGCGCACGTCCTCGAGCGCCGTCGAATAGTTACGAGTAATCCCCGTCACCATGCCGTCGGCGTCACCGAGCGCCACCATCGTGGCGGCGAAGTGGTTTCGGTCGTTGTGGATCAGCCGCTGAGCGTCGCGATGGAGATAACCCTGCCGCTGCAGCCTGGCATAGAGATAATCAATATAGGCCTCGACGCGGGTCGAGATGCGGGCATTGACGATCTCGAAGCCGGGCCGGTTGAGATCGATACCGGCGCGTTCCGCCGTCGCCCGGATCAGATCCTCGCGGCCGAGCAGGATGGCGGTGCCGAGCTGCTGGTTGGCGTAGGACATGGCGGCGCGCAGCACCTGTTCTTCCTCGGCCTCGGCAAAGACGATCCGCTTCGGGCGGCGGCGGACACGCTCGTAAAGGCTGGCGAGCGTCGAGGCGATCGGATCGCGCCGCGCCGAAAGCTCGCGGGCGTAACCGGCCATGTCGGTGATGACCTTGCGGGCGACGCCGCTTTCGATCGCGGCTTCGGCGACAGCGACAGGGATCGCCGAGATCAGCCGCGGATCGAAGGGAACGGGAATGATATATTGCGCGCCGAAACGCGGCCGGTTGCCCTGGTAGGCGGCAACGACATCGTCGGGCACGTCCTCGCGGGCAAGGTTCGCCAGCGCCTTGACGGCGGCGATCTTCATCGCGTCGTTGATGGTGGAGGCGCGCACATCGAGGGCTCCGCGGAAGATATAGGGAAAGCCGAGGACGTTGTTGACCTGGTTCGGGTAGTCCGACCTGCCCGTCGCCATAATGGCGTCGTCGCGGATGCGAGCGACCTCCTCCGGCGTGATCTCGGGATCGGGATTGGCCATGGCGAAGATGATCGGCCGGTCGGCCATCGAGCGGATCATCTTGGCTGAGAAGGCGCCTTTCTGCGACAGGCCGAAAATGACATCCGCACCGTTCATCGCCTCTTCCAGCGTGCGCGCGTCGGTCTTTGCCGCATGCGCCGATTTCCACTGGTTCATGCCCTCGGTGCGGCCCTGGTAGATGACGCCCTTGGTGTCGCAGAGGATGATGTTATCAGGCGCGAACCCCATCGCCTTGATCAGTTCGATGCAGGCGATCGCCGCAGCGCCGGCGCCGTTGCAGACGAGTTTCGTCGTCTTCAGGTCGCGGCCGGTCAGTTCCAGCGCGTTGATCAGGCCGGCGGCGGCGATGATTGCCGTGCCATGCTGGTCGTCATGGAAAACGGGAATGTCCATCAGCTCGCGCAGCCGGCTTTCGATGACGAAACAATCCGGCGCCTTGATATCTTCGAGATTGATGCCGCCGAAGGAGGGGCCGAGGAAGCGCACGCAGTTGATGAACTCGTCGACATTTTCCGTGTCGATCTCGAGATCGATGGAATCGACGTCGGCAAAGCGCTTGAACAGCACCGACTTGCCCTCCATCACCGGCTTGGAGGCGAGCGCGCCGAGATTGCCGAGGCCGAGGATCGCAGTGCCGTTGGAAATGACGGCAACCATGTTGCCGCGCGCGGTATAATCATAGGCCGTCTGCGGATCGGCGGCGATCGCCTTGACCGGGACGGCAACGCCCGGGGAATAGGCGAGCGAGAGGTCGCGTTGCGTCGCCATCGGCTTGGTCGGGTTGATCTCCAGCTTGCCGGGCCGGCCCATGGCGTGAAAATCGAGCGCCTCCTGATCGGTCACCGAGGTCACCGGCCGGTCCTTCTTATCGATATCGGGCATAAATCCTCCAACGTCCTGTGGGCGACGCTTCGCTCTTCCTCAAATGCAGTTGTCATCTATAGCGGCGCCCGGATAGGGTTGGCACCTGTTTTTTTGGGAAAAACTGCACCTCCGTGAACGCACGAATAGACATTGGGAATGAAGCCTTTTCGGCTGCCGAACTCGCCACGGCGGAAAGCCGCGCCTCGGCGACGCCGATGATGGAGCAATATATCGAGATCAAGGCGAACAATCCGGGTTCGCTGCTCTTCTATCGCATGGGCGATTTCTACGAGCTGTTCTTCGAGGATGCGCTGGAAGCCTCGCGCGCGCTCGGCATCACCCTGACGAAGCGCGGCCAGCACATGGGCCAGGATATCCCGATGTGCGGCGTTCCCGTGCATGCGGCCGACGACTATCTGCAGAAGCTGATCTCGCTCGGCTTCCGCGTCGCCGTCTGCGAGCAGGTCGAGGACCCGGCCGAAGCGAAGAAGCGCGGCGGCAAATCCGTCGTCAAGCGTGACGTCGTGCGCCTGGTCACCCCCGGCACGATCACCGAGGAAAAGCTGCTTTCGCCATCGGAATCCAACTATCTGATGGCGCTCGCCCGCATTCGCGGCGGGGCCGAACCGCTGCTGGCGCTTGCTTGGATCGATATTTCGACCGGCGTCTTCCGGCTAGCCGAGACCGAACCCACGCGGCTGCTTGCCGATATCCTGCGCATCGACCCGCGTGAGCTCATCCTGCCCGATACGATCTTCCACGATCCAGAACTCAAGCCGGTCTTCGACGTGCTTGGCCGAACCGCAGTTCCGCAGCCTTCCGTACTCTTCGACAGCGCCAGCGCCGAAGGCCGGATCGCCCGGTATTTCAACATCGCCACACTCGACGGCTTCGGCACGTTCTCACGCGCCGAGCTCGCGGCGGCCGCCGCCGCCGTCGCTTATGTCGAGAAGACGCAGATCGCCGAGCGGCCGCCGCTCGGCAAGCCCGAGCGGGAAAGCGCGGCATCGACACTGTTCATCGACCCTGCCACCCGCGCCAATCTGGAACTTGCCCGCACACTGTCCGGCGACCGCAACGGTTCGCTCTTGAAGGCGATCGACCGCACCATCACCGGCGGCGGCGCACGGCTTCTGGCCGAGCGGCTGATGTCGCCGCTGACCGATCCTGCCCGCATCAATGCCCGGCTCGATTCGATCGGCTTTCTGATCGACGAACCATCGCTCTGCGGCAAGCTGCGCGACACGCTGAAACATGTGCCCGACATGCCGCGTGCGCTGTCGCGCCTGGCGCTCGACCGCGGCGGCCCGCGCGATCTGGCAGCGATACGCCAGGGCCTGCAAGCGGCCGGCGGACTTGCCGATCTGCTCGCAAGCGCGATGCTGCCGGACGAGCTTGATCAAGCACTCTCCGGGCTGCAGGCTCTTCCCGCGGGGCTCGAAAACCTGCTTGCCGAGACGCTCGCCGATGAATTGCCGCTGCTGAAGCGCGACGGCGGCTTCCTGCGCGACGGCGCCAGCGCCGAACTCGACGAGGTCCGGGCACTGCGCGACCAGTCGCGCCGCGTGATTGCCGGGCTGCAATTGCAATATGCCGAGGAAACCGGCATCCGGTCGCTGAAAATCAAGCACAACAATATCCTCGGCTATTTCATCGAGGTAACTGCCGGCAGTGCCGCTCCGATGACCGAGACGGCCGAGGCGAAGGCCCGATTCATCCACCGCCAGACGATGGCGAGCGCCATGCGCTTTACCACGACCGAGCTTGCCGATCTCGAAAGCCGCATCGCCAATGCCGCCGATCGGGCGCTGACGATCGAACTCGAAGCCTTCGACAGAATGACGGCCGCCGTCGTGGCGCAGGCCGAAGCCATCAAATCGGGTGCGCGGGCGCTTGCCGTGATCGACGTCGCCGCAGGCCTGGCGCTTCTCGCCGAAGAGCAGGCCTATTGCCGCCCGCAGGTCGACGGCTCGAAGATGTTTGCAATCGAAGGCGGGCGCCACCCGGTCGTCGAGCAGGCGCTGCGCCGGCAGGCGGGCGGCCCCTTCGTTGCCAACAATTGCGATCTTTCGCCGAAGACCGGCGACAAGGACGGGGCGATCTGGCTGCTGACCGGCCCGAACATGGGCGGTAAATCGACGTTCCTGCGCCAGAACGCGCTGATCGCGATCCTGGCGCAGATGGGTTCCTTCGTGCCGGCGACATCGGCCCATATCGGCATCGTCGACCGGCTCTTCTCGCGCGTCGGCGCCTCCGACGATCTGGCGCGTGGACGCTCCACCTTCATGGTCGAGATGGTGGAAACGGCGGCGATCCTCAATCAGGCGAGCGACCGCTCGCTCGTCATCCTTGACGAAATCGGCCGCGGCACCGCCACATTCGATGGTCTGTCGATCGCCTGGGCAGCCGTCGAGCACCTGCATGAGGCCAATCGCTGCCGCGGCCTGTTCGCCACGCATTTCCACGAGCTGACCGTGCTGTCGGAAAAGCTTGGCCGGCTATCGAACGCCACGATGCGTGTCAAGGAATGGGACGGCGACGTGATCTTCCTGCACGAGGTCGGGCCAGGTGCCGCCGACCGCTCCTACGGCATCCAGGTCGCACGTCTTGCCGGGCTACCGGCCTCTGTCGTGGCGCGGGCCCGCGACGTGCTCACCCGTCTCGAAGATGCCGACCGCAAGAACCCGGCGAGCCAGCTGATCGACGATCTGCCGCTCTTTCAGGTGGCGGTGCGCCGCGAGGACATGGCCCGCGGCCCGTCCAAGGTCGAGGAGGCATTGAAGGCAATGAGCCTCGACGACATGACACCGCGCGAGGCGATGGACGCGCTCTACGACCTCAAGAAGAAGCTGAAATAGGAGCGCGTGGGCGATGTTCATGGAAAAGCTGGTTCGCGAAACCGAACGCCTCTCGCTCATCTGCTCGATGCTCGACACGATGCGGCGCGCCGACGAGGATCGCAATGCGCGCGGCTGGACGTCACCGATCGGCCTGCTGAAAATCACCCGCTCCTGCGCTATGATCTCGGAACTCGGGACGTCGATCGCCAAGGCGGGTTATCGCGAATGTGACAGGACAACGATCGAGGAGATCCTGCGCGAGACCCGGCAGGTGCTGTATTTGCTGCGCGCGCAAGCCGCAGGCTGAGGCTTTTTCAAAAGGCCGCCGATTGCGACAAGCGCCCGGCATCGCAGCATGGCAACACCATTTCGCCAAATTTAAAGGTTCTTGCAATATGAAGGCCCGTGTCAATCGCCGGGCAAAGGGGTTATAGCGCATGCAGACGAAACGTGAGGCGAGCCCCGATCCGGCAGCCCGTCATGAACAGGAAACCATCCCTGTGAGAGCGATGCGCGACCTCGATTTCTCGGAAATCCTCGACGCCGGGCTGCTGCAGAAACAGTGTGACGCCGTTGCCGAAGCCAATCGGAATCGGCCCGACATCATGCGCGCGGATCTTCTGGCGGCGCTGAAAAAGGCCAGCACGGAAGGCCGGCAGAAGGCGCGCGAGGCTCTTGCGGCCGACGGCAGCGGTCTCAACTGCGCCTATCGGATTTCCTGGCTGCAGGACCAGATCATCACTGTCCTCTACAATTTCGCCACCGCCCATATCTTTCCGCTGCAGAAGGACAAGTTCGCGGTCACCGCCGTCGGCGGCTACGGCCGCGACACGCTGGCGCCGGGCTCCGATATCGACCTGCTCTTCCTGTTCCTGCCGAGGCCGGCGGAGGAAACGCACAAGGCGGTCGAGTTCATGCTCTACGTGCTATGGGACATGGGCTTCAAGGTCGGCCATGCTACCCGCACGGTGGAGGAATGCATCGCGCTTGCCAAGTCAGACATGACGATCCGAACCGCCATCCTTGAGATGCGCTATATCTGCGGTCTGCAGCGGCTGGAAACCGAGCTGGAGGCCCGTTTCGACAAGGAAATCGTCACCGGCACCGGCCCCGAATTCATTGCCGCCAAACTGGCCGAGCGCGACGAGCGCCACCGCAAGGCAGGCGACACGCGCTATCTCGTCGAGCCGAATGTCAAGGAGGGCAAGGGCGGGCTTCGCGACCTGCACACGCTGTTCTGGATCTCGAAATATTATTACCATGTGCGCGACCAGGCGGAGCTGGTCAAGCTCGGCGTCTTGTCGAAGCACGAATACCGGCTGCTTGAGAAAGCCGATGATTTTCTCTGGGCGGTGCGCTGCCATATGCACTTCCTGACCGGCAAGGCAGAGGAGCGCCTGTCCTTCGACATCCAGCGCGAGATCGCCGAAGCCTTCGGTTATCACACCCGCCCGGGCCTCTCGGCCGTCGAGCGCTTCATGAAGCATTATTTCCTGGTTGCCAAGGATGTCGGCGATTTGACCCGCATCCTCTGCGCCGCCCTCGAAGACCAGCAGGCCAAGTCAATCCCCGGCCTGACCGGCGTCATCAGCCGCTTCACCCATCGCAACCGCAAGATTGCAGGGAGCGTCGAATTCGTCGAAGACCGCGGCCGCATCGCTCTCGCCAACGCCGATGTCTTCAAGCGCGATCCGGTCAGCATCATCCGGCTCTTCCACGTCGCCGATATCAACGGGCTGGAATTTCATCCGGACGCGCTGAAACGCGTCACCCGTTCGCTCGCGCTGATCGACAACAGGCTCAGGGAAAACGACGAAGCGAACCGCCTGTTCATGTCGATCCTGACGTCGAAGCGCGACCCGGCGCTGATCCTACGGCGGATGAACGAAGCGGGCGTGCTCGGCCGTTTCATCCCCGAATTCGGCAAGATCGTCGCGATGATGCAGTTCAATATGTATCACCATTATACCGTCGACGAGCATCTGATCCGCACCGTCGAGGTTCTCTCCGAGATCGACAAGTCACGCTCGGAGGATCTGCATCCGCTCGCCAACAAGCTGATCTCCGGGGTAGAGGACCGCGAGGCCCTCTATCTCGCCGTTCTGCTCCATGACATCGCCAAGGGCCGCCAGGAGGATCATTCGATTGCCGGCGCCCGCGTCGCCCGCAAGCTCTGCGCCCGCTTCGGCCTATCGCAGAAGCAGACGGAACTGGTCGTCTGGCTCATCGAGGAGCATCTGACGATGTCGATGGTGGCGCAGACCCGCGACCTCACCGACCGCAAGACCATCATCGACTTCGCCGACCGCGTGCAGTCGCTCGACCGGTTGAAGATGCTTCTGATCCTGACGATCTGCGATATTCGCGCCGTCGGCCCCGGCGTCTGGAACGGCTGGAAGGGTCAGCTTCTGCGTACGCTCTATTACGAAACCGAGCTGCTGCTGGCCGGCGGCTTTTCCGAGGTTTCGCGCAAGGAGCGTGCCCATGCCGCCGCCGATGCGCTGCGCGGCGCGCTTTCCGACTGGAGCCAGAAGGACCGCAACACCTATACCAAGCTGCACTACCAGCCCTACCTGCTCTCTGTACCGTTGGAAGACCAGCTCCGCCACGCCCAGTTCATCCGCCAGGCCGACAAGGCAGGCCAGGCGCTCGCCACTATGGTGCGCACCGACAGCTTCCACGCCATCACCGAAATCACCGTGCTGTCGCCCGACCATCCGCGCCTGCTTGCCGTCATCGCCGGCGCCTGTGCTGCGGCCGGCGCCAACATCGTTGACGCACAGATCTTCACGACATCGGACGGACGTGCGCTCGACACGATTCATGTCAGCCGCGAATTTGCCGACGATGCCGATGAGTTGCGCCGCGCCGCCACGATCGGCCGGATGATCGAGGACGTGCTGTCCGGCCGCAAGCGCCTGCCCGAGGTCATCGCCACGCGCGCACGCAACCGCAAGAAAAGCAAGGCCTTCGTCATTCCCCCGTCGGTCAACATCACCAACAGCCTGTCGAACAAGTTCACCGTCATCGAGGTGGAATGCCTCGACCGGCCCGGCCTCTTGTCGGAGATAACAGCAGTGCTCTCCGATCTGTCACTCGACATCCAGTCGGCGCGCATCACCACCTTCGGCGAGAAGGTTATCGACACCTTCTATGTCACCGACCTCGTCGGCCAGAAGATTTCAGGTGACAGCAAGCGCGCCAATATCACCGCCCGGATGAAGGCCGTGATGGCCGAGGAGCAGGACGAGCTGCGCGAGCGCATGCCGTCGGGCATCATCGCACCCGCCGCCACCGCCCGGACGTCGCCCGCAGCCGAAAAGAAAGCCGATTCCCCCGCATGAGCCCGCAAGCATGAGCCTCGTTAAAAAATTCGCGACCGTCGGCGGCGCCACCCTCGGCAGCCGTATCTTCGGCTTCGCCCGTGAAACGCTGATGGCGGCAGCACTCGGCACCGGGCCGATGGCGGACGTCTTCTACGCCGCCTTCCGCTTTCCGAACCTCTTTCGCCGGCTGTTTGCCGAGGGCGCCTTTAACGCCGCCTTCGTGCCGCTCTTTGCCAAGGAGATCGAGGCGAACGGCACGGAAGGGGCCAAGCGTTTTTCGGAAGAAGTCTTCGGCGTGCTGTTTTCGGTGCTGCTCCTCATCACTATCGTGATGGAGCTCTCGATGCCGCTCCTGGTGCGCTTCATCATCGCGCCGGGTTTTGCCGACGACCCCGAGAAATTCTCGATCACCATCCGCATGGCGGCCGTGATGTTCCCCTACCTGATGTGCATGTCGCTGACGGCGATGATGAGCGGCATGCTGAATTCGCTGCATCATTTCTTCGCCGCCGCCATCGCTCCAGTCTTCCTCAACGTGGTGATGATCGGGGCGCTGTTTTATGCGCTCTATACCGGCGCCGATCCGCTGGCGACGGCCTGGTATCTCTCCTGGGGCGTTCTTGCCGCCGGTGTGCTGCAGCTCGCCGTTGTCTATATCGGCGTGCTGGCGGCCGGGATGAGCATCGGCTTCCGGTTTCCGAAAATGACTGCGAATGTCAAGCGGCTGCTGATCCTCGCGGTGCCGGCCGCCGTCACCGGCGGCATCACCCAGATCAACCAGCTGATCGGCCAGGCGATCGCCTCCTCCCGCGACGGCGCAATCGCAGCGCTGCAATATGCCGACCGCATCTATCAGCTGCCGCTCGGCGTTGTCGGCGTCGCCGTCGGCATCGTGCTGCTGCCGGAACTGGCCAGAGCACTGAAGGGCGGGGCGCTGCGGGAGGCCGCAAACCTGCAGAACCGCTCGATCGAATTCGTGCTGTTCCTAACGATCCCCGCCGCCTTCGCGCTCTGGATCCTCTCCGACGAAATCATCCGCGTGCTCTACGAGCGCGGCGCCTTCCATCAGGAAAACACCGCAGTTGTCGGCTCGATCCTGGCGGTCTACGGCATCGGCCTGCCGGCCTTCGTGCTGATCAAGGCGCTGCAGCCGGGCTTTTATGCGCGCGAGGACACCAAGACGCCAATGCGCTTCTCGGCGATCGCGGTTGCGACCAATTGCGCCACGGCGCTCACCCTCTTCCCCTATATGGGCGCGCCCGGCATCGCCGTTGCCGAAGCCACCGCCGGCTGGATCAGCACCGTGCTGCTGTTCAGCACGCTTTTGCGCCGCGGCCATCTCACATGGGAATGGGCGCTGGCAAAACGCACCGTCCTGTTGATCGTCGCTGCTGCAGTGATGGGGGCAGCCATCGTCTTCCTCAAGCAGTATTTTGCGCCCTGGCTTGCCTCCGGCGCGCCGCTTCTGACCAAGATCGGAACGCTGGGCCTGCTGATCGCGATCTCCATGCTTGTCTATTTCGCCGCCGCCTTTCTCATCGGTGGAGCGGATCTCGGCATGATAAGGCGCAATCTGAACCGCAAGCCGGCGCCGGCAAAGGACGGGTGAGGCCGGTCGTACCGCCGTGACGCTGACTACTTTATGGCTGTGGCTTGCGACCAGACAACCATCCATCGTTCGTCATGCCGCTCATACGTGTCAGTGTGCCAGTAGTCGTTGATGGCGACTTTGTGGCCGCCGAAGACAACCTCCAGCTGAGCACGATACCGAAGAACGGCGACCCCGTCATAAAGGCGCACGGCAATGTCAGTGGGCTGCCAGACTAGGTATTTGATCTGCCCGGAGGCGATCGCACCAAGATATTCCTGCTTTGAAAGCGCGGCACCGATTGGCGTTATCAGCTGGAAGTCCGGAGCATGAAGCTGATGCGCCCGAACAATATCGGCGTTCACCAGGGCACGCAGCCTCGCACGCTCCGTTTCGCGAAGAAGGTTGGCCTCACTGATCGGTGAGGATGCGTCTACGGTCGGGATGGTCATGTCCGTTCTCCAATTGAAAGCTAAGGATCAATGCAATTTTCCCAGGAGAGGCGGCGACCATGATGCAGTCACTGGCCGTCGCGTTGCCGGGTATCGCTCTAACTTGAATCTACCGCATCTTGCTTTCCGAAGCGCTAGGTCGGCACCAATCCCAAGTCGATGAGACTTTGAGCGCTGGCGCGGATACATTGCTCTTCTGGGCGTGAGCGCCACCCGAGGACGCTGTGGGCTTTTGCTGCACTGACACTGAGATCGCGATTGAGCTCATGAACAATAGTTCGTGCATTGGGGTCGGATTGCGCCATGACCCTGACGATCTCGTCAGAGACGTCGCCGGACGGCAGACGGGAAGCATGGTCGGGAAAGGAATGGGCAAGAATAGCCACCAGCTCCTTGAGCCAGAAAAACCGTCCACCGATGATGAACCGTTGGCCGCCGGCAGCAGGATTGGTCATCGCTCGAATGTGGGCATCGGCGGTATCGCGCACATCCACGACGGAAAAGCCAAAACGCGGGATACCGTTGAATCGTCCGGTCATCAAATGGTGGATCAATCCAACAGACGTCCCGAAATTCGGCCCAAGCAATGGCCCGAGGATCACGCTTGGGTTGATCACGGTCAGATCGAGACCGACTTCGTGGGCAAAGGCCCAGGCAGCCCGCTCCGTCAGCGTCTTGGATTTGTAATAGGGCGTTGCCCGCGAGCTTTCCGGGTCGGTCCAATTCTCTTCGGTAAAGGGCGCCTGCCCGTCGCCATGGTTGGTGGCAGCTATGGAGGATGTCAGAACCACACGTTTGACTCGTGCCCGATTCGCCTCGCGAAGCACGCGCAACGCACCATCGCGGGCGGTCCGGATCAGGGCATTTTCATTCTCGGGATATCCCGGAGGGAAAGGCGATGCGGTATGAATGACATAGTCGCACCCTTCGACAGCCGCGGCCCAACCGCCATCGCTGTCAAGATCAGCCTGCACCAAACTCAGGTTCTGCAGTTGCCCGTCGGTGTGCGTTCCAAGCTGAGTTACTATCGCAGCGCTTGTACTGATACGGCGCAGACTTCCTCTGACCCGATACCCCTGCTTGAGCAATTGCAAGGCAATGTGGCCAGCGAGAAATCCGCCAATGCCGGTCACCAGTACGGTGGAATCACTAGAATTATCTGACTTGATACTCACGGGTATCTCCTGATTGCGCACCGATGCGCCGCTATCGCATTAGACAGATAATCATTATTTGTCTACTCGTCTTTTGACAGCATGGTCACGAAATGACAATCTGTCCAAATGACGCAGAATGACCGAAAAATTTCCCAAATCCTGGATGCTGCCTTGCCTGTGTTCGTGCGGTTTGGCTTTCGCAAGACTGCCATGGCCGACATTGCGCGCGCCGCAGGAATTTCGCGAGCATCGCTCTATCTGAGCTTCAACAGCAAGGAAGAGCTTTTCCGAGCCGGTTCCATGCGAGCGCATACTCGCGCACTGGATAAGGTGGCAGCGGCTCTGGCAGGACAGCGAAACAACACCTTTGACCGCATGGAAATGGCCATAGCGGTGTTTCAGCGGGAATTAATCGCCCCTTTTGGCAACAGTTCCGATGCAGAAGAACTGTTTGCCGCCAATATGGCCTTGGCTGCGGATATCACACTCGACGCGCGGGCACGACTATTGACTATGCTGACACAGACGCTGAATGCCGCCGCGGAAACCAAGGAAATCGATCTCGAACCGCTGCAGGCCTCGCCTGTACAACTGGCCAATATCATGATGGCTGCAATGGATGGGATCAAACACGCGCAATGGAATGGTTCCAGCCTTGATGAGGATACAAAATTATTCATGCGCCTCCTACGGGTGGCGGTGACGCCCCGGAGCGACCAATCGAGCCAGTCGCGGTAGGTCTTCTCACCGCCGCCCAATCGGCGACCCTTAAAGCGGAATGGTAAAACGCGGGCCGAATGATTCCTCAGCAGTCGACCCATCGCCTCGGCGCCCCGACATCGACATGGACGATGCCGTTGCAATAGGTGCCGATGCCGCCGATTCCGGGCGCGCTTCTTGCGGCAGCGACGATCGTTTTCTCCGAGAGGCCGGGGATCCTGATATCGGCAGCCAGGCATTTTCCGTGCAGGGAGCCGTGGCGGCGGGGATGCGGCCGGTGGCCCGAGGTTATCATCGGCCGGCGGCCGGTCTTTGCGGCGATATGTGACAGGACTGCGCGAAGACGCGCGGGAAAACAGCCGGCACGGACGCTGACGGTTTGGACCGTGTAGGCAAGGCGTGCCTCATGCTTGGAAAGATGAATCGCCGGCCTCTTGCTGTCTTGACCGACGGCGCCGGTTGCGGATTGTAGGGCGAAAAGGCCTGCCATGGCGAGCAAACTGACGTTGTGCATGGTCCCCTCCGGGCGGTTAGCCTGGCGACCGATCGGCCGCCAGCGCGCGGGCGAGGATTTTCAGTTCAATAAAAGCTTTTCTGTGAAATTTTATACTCAATTTGAACTAGAGGCGCTGATCAATTCGGCTTAAAAATGAGCCTTCCTCGCGTTCTAGGTGGAATAAACATCCAAACCAGGGGGTCCGCATGACGATTCAGTCTCTATTCCTCGTCACCCTTGTCGTCGACGATTACGAGCGTGCCAAGACATTTTATTGCGATGGCCTCGGTTTCGACTGCCTTCAGGACGAGCCGCAGCCAGAGGGCAAACGGTGGGTGGTCGTGAAACCGAAAGGTGGGGATGGCGCCGCCTTTCTGCTGGCGCAGGCGGCAAACGAGACGCAGCGCGCGGCCATCGGCAACCAGACGGGCGGTCGCGTCGGCTTTTTCCTGAAGACCGACGATTTCGCGCGCGATCATGCCGCAATGCTCAGCGCCGGCGTGCGCTTTCTGGAAGAGCCGCGGCATGAGGTTTACGGGACGGTCGCGGTCTTTGCGGATCCCTATGGCAACACCTTCGATCTGATCCAGCATGCCGCAGCCTGAACCCCTTGATTGCGGCGGGTTGCCCGTGCATAAGCCGCGGCGTTAGCAACATAGGCGAAGAAACCCGCTGCATAATTCCTAAACCGGAATCGAATTAGGAATTATGCAGCAAATCGAAATGTTACAGCGTCCTTTGCGCGTCTGAAAAGACGCGCGGCGCTGTAGGCCCTCCACCAGCCTATTGAGGACGACATGAGCGAATTCAAGAAACTCGTATTCTCCGGCGTGCAGCCGACCGGCAATCTGCATCTCGGCAACTATCTCGGCGCGATCCGCCGGTTCGTGGCGCTGCAGGAAGGCAATGACTGCATCTATTGCGTCGTCGACATGCATGCGCTCACCGCCCAGCTGGTGCACGAGGACATGCCGAGCCAGACGCGCTCGATCGCCGCCGCCTTCATCGCCGCCGGCATCGATCCGGAAAAACATATCGTCTTCAACCAGTCGGCCGTTCCGCAGCATGCGGAACTTGCCTGGATCTTCAATTGCGTCGCCCGCATTGGCTGGATGAACCGCATGACGCAGTTCAAGGACAAGGCAGGCAAGGACCGCGAGCAGGCTTCGCTCGGTCTCTACGCCTATCCGAGCCTGATGGCTGCCGACATTCTCGTCTACCGCGCCACCCATGTGCCGGTTGGCGAGGACCAGAAGCAGCATCTGGAGCTTGCCCGCGACATCGCGATGAAGTTCAACCTCGATTATGCCGAGCATATTCGCAAGAGCGGCTACGGCATCGACATCACCGTCGGCGACGAGCCGGTGCATGCCTATTTCCCGATGGTCGAACCGCTGATCGGCGGACCGGCGCCGCGCGTCATGTCGCTGCGCGACGGCACCAAGAAAATGTCAAAGTCCGATCCCTCCGACCTTTCGCGCATCAATCTGATGGACGACGAGGAGGCGATCTCGAAGAAGATCCGCAAAGCCAAGACTGATCCGGACGGCTTGCCGAGCGAGGTCGACGGACTGCAGGGCCGGCCGGAAGCCGACAATCTGGTGGCGATCTATGCGGCGCTCGCCGACAAATCGAAGGCAGAGGTGCTGGCCGAATTCGGCGGCCAGCAATTCTCCGTCTTCAAGCCGGCGCTGGTCGATCTCGCCATCCATGTGCTGGCGCCGATCACCGGCGAGATGCGCCGGTTGATGGCCGATACCAGCCATATCGATGCGATCCTGCGCAATGGCGGCGAACGGGCGAGAGCCCGAGCCGAGGCGACGATGAGCCAGGTGCGCGACGTCATCGGCTTCCTTTACTGAGACGCATATTCGCTTCTGGCTTCGGGTGAGAGGCGGATCTTGCTCAGAGGCAGAGGCGCGAAAAACTGCGCTTGCAATTTTTCCGCTTCGGGTGTCAGAGTCCGCGCCATGGTATCGAAGCGACTCTCACGGCTCGAAGGTCATCGCCGCAAGTTCATGGCAGTGATCGACGGGACACCCGAATGCCAGCGCGCCGTTCATTATGCCGGCCGGCGCGCGAAAAATTCCAATGGCGGCCTTGTGCTGCTCTATGTGATCCCCAACGGCGATTTCCAGCAATGGCTCGGCGTCGAGGAGATCATGCGGGCCGAGGCGCGCGAGGAGGCCGAGGCAATCGTCGCAAAGATCGCCCAGATCGTGCGAGAGACGATCGGCATCGAGCCTGAGGTCGTCATCCGCGAAGGCAGTGCGGCCGAGCAGATCAACGCCGTGATCGAGGAAGACCGCGATGTGGCCATCCTCGTTCTGGCCGCCGGCTCGGCGAAAGAGGGTCCGGGACCGCTGGTTTCGTCGGTCGCCGGACGTGGGGCGGCGTTTCCGATTCCCGTGACCGTACTGCCGGATACGCTGACCAACGAGGAAATCGACGCCCTCTGCTGAGCCTATTTCTTGAGTGCAAGTCTCTTGATTAGATCAGGCAATGGGCTTATCTTCTTTTGAAGAATTCTAAAGACGGCCGAGGTCTCGCGCCTGCCGCATGGAGAACCAGATGTTCATTCAGACCGAAGCCACGCCGAACCCCGCCACGCAGAAATTCCTGCCGGGCAAGGTCGTCATGGAAAACGGCACCGCCGAGTTCCGCAGCGCGGAAGAGGCCGAGGCCTCGCCGCTCGCCGCCCGCCTGTTCGAAATTCCAGGCGTCACCGGCGTCTATTTTGGCTATGATTTCATTTCCGTCTCCAAAGACAATGCCGAGTGGCAGCATCTTAAGCCGGCTATCCTTGGCTCGATCATGGAGCATTTCATGTCCGGCAAACCGGTCATGGGCGATGCCTCCATCCTTTCCGAGGACGCCGATGCCGGCGATGAGTTCTTTGATGAAGGCGACGAATCGATCGTGCTGACCATCAAGGAGCTTCTGGAAACACGCGTGCGCCCAGCCGTCGCCCAGGACGGCGGCGATATCACCTTCCGCGGCTTCAAGGACGGCAAGGTCTATCTGAACATGAAAGGTTCCTGCTCCGGCTGCCCGTCTTCGACGGCGACGCTGAAGCACGGCGTTCAGAACCTGCTGCGCCATTTCGTTCCCGAAGTGCAGGAAGTGATTGCCGCTTAAAATCTCGAATTCGTCCCGGCGTTCATGTCAGGTTCTGCTGGGCGGGTTTATGGTTATGCGACAACAGTTTATTCGGAAATTGATGGCATGATCGTTCTGGCGCTCGACACCGCAGGTGTGGATTGCGCTGCCGCCGTCTATGACAGCGGCAGGAATACGGTGCTGGGGGAGGCATCGGACATGATCGGCAAGGGGCACGCTGAACATCTGATTGGTATTGTCGACCGCGCACTCACGCAGGCGGGAATGGCGCTGTCCGATATCGACCGCCTTGCCGTCACGGTCGGCCCCGGCTCCTTCACCGGTATCCGCGTCGGCGTTGCCGCAGCCCGCGGTTTCGCGCTTTCCCTCAATGTGCCTGTCGTCGGCGTCACTACGCTCGAGGTGATGGCATCAGCCCAGCGCGAAAAGACGCCCGGCCGCGCGGTGCTGGCGGCGATGGACGC
The DNA here is from genome assembly GCF_900094625.1 of Rhizobium aethiopicum. Lineage (GTDB taxonomy): Bacteria > Pseudomonadota > Alphaproteobacteria > Rhizobiales > Rhizobiaceae > Rhizobium > Rhizobium aethiopicum. The sequence goes on from NZ_FMAJ01000003.1 coordinate 205,761, forward strand.
CAAGCGCGACGAAATCTATCTCCAGTCCTTTGCGGCCGACGGCGCGCCGCTCGATGCGCCACGGGCGGCAAGCGTCGCCGAGGCCCAGGCTTTCGCCGCCGGCTTCGACGGCGAGATCACCGGTTCGGCAACGTCGCTGCTGAAGGCCGGCGCCGATGGCGATCACGTCAATGTCTTTCCGATTTCGGTGGTGGCGCGCCTCGGCGCTGCCGCCTCGGCCGATGCCGGAAAGCCGAAGCCCCTTTATCTGCGCGGACCGGATGCCAAGCCGCAGGCCGGATATGCGATTGCGCGACGAGTGTGACCATGCTGGAAGCCTATCTGACGCTGAAGCCGGAATTCGAAATCATCGCCATGGAGCGCGAGGATTGCCGCGACGTCGCCGTCCTGCACGGCGAGCGTTTCGCCCGGCCGTGGGGCGACGGCGAATTCCACAGTCTGCTTTCGCAGGAAACCGTGTTCGGCTTTGTCGCGCGGCAGACCAATGCCATCCTGAAAAAACCCCTGCCCGGCTTTATCCTTGCCCGCCAAGTCGCCGGCGAGGCCGAAATCCTGACCGTTGCGGTGCAGGCGAAGGTCGCCCGCTCCGGGCTCGGCTGGCGGCTGATGCAGGCAGCGATGCGCGAGGCGCGGGCGCGTGGCGGCGAGACCATGTTTCTCGAGGTCGACAACGGCAATACGGCGGCTCTCGGCCTCTATCGCAAGCTCGGCTTTGAAAAAGTCGGCGAGCGCCAGGGCTATTACAAACAGGAAAACGGCGCCCTTTCCACGGCGCTTGTCATGAAGCGCGTTCTTCGATAGTTCCCTGGCGGAGAGATGACATGCGGCCCGGCGCAATGGCAGCGCAGGCATTGTCGAAACACGAATATCTCTAGAGGCGGCCATGACCGATGTAGCCAAGACCCTTGAGGAGCTTTGCGTCGAACGCGGCATGCGCATGACCGAACAGCGCCGCGTGATCGCGCGCATCCTCGAGGATTCGGAAGACCATCCCGACGTCGAAGAGCTTTACCGCCGATCGGTGAAGGTCGACGCGAAGATCTCGATCTCGACTGTCTATCGCACCGTCAAGCTGTTCGAGGATGCCGGCATCATTGCCCGCCACGACTTCCGCGACGGGCGCTCGCGCTACGAAACGGTGCCGGAAGAACATCACGATCACCTCATCGACCTGAAGACCGGCACGGTCATCGAATTCCGCTCGCCGGAGATCGAGGCGCTGCAGGAGCGTATCGCCCGCGAGCACGGCTTCCAGCTGGTCGACCACCGCCTGGAGCTCTACGGCATTCCATTGAAGAAGGAAGATCTCTGAAGCGATGGCAGCCCCGGAGTGCCGCATTTGATCGCCTGGCTGCGCATCGCCTCTGCTGCGGTCGTCATCCTGGCCGTCAGCATCGTACTCGTGCCGCTGCAGGTGCTGGCGCTGCACTTCGACTGGCGGTTGCGCCGTTGGCTTCCGCGCGTCTGGCATCGCATCGTCTGCTATTGCCTCGGCATTCGCGTCCGCGTGACCGGCAGGCTGGAAAACCGCCGGCCGCTGATGCTCTGTTCCAACCATTCCTCCTGGATGGACATCATGGTGATGTCGGCCGTTGCCGACGTCGCCTTTATCGCCAAGATCGAGGTGCGCGACTGGCCGATCTTCGGCACGCTCGCCAAACTGCAGAAAAGCGTTTTCGTCGTGCGTGAGGAAAAGCGCAAGACCGGCCATCAGGCGAACGAGATCGCCGGGCGCATGGCCAACGGCGAGATCGTCGTGCTCTTTCCCGAGGGGACGACGTCGGACGGCAACCGGCTGCTGGACGTCAAGTCCTCTCTGTTCGGCGCAGCTGCGATGGCCGTGCCCACTTCGCCGACCGGAACGGTCGTGGTGCAGCCGGTGGCTATCGCCTACACCCGGGTGCACGGTATCGCCATGGGGCGCTATCATCGCCCGCTCGCTGCCTGGCCGGGCGATATCGAGCTCCTGCCGCACCTTATCGATATCGTGCGATGCGGTGCCATCGATGCGGAGGTTTCCTTCGGCGAGGCGGTAGAATACCGCGCCGACACCAAGCGCAAGGAAGTGAGTGCGACGATCGCTCTCCGCATCCGCAACCTGCTCAACAGCTGCCTGCGCGGGCGTGAAATCTCCTGAAGCCTTTCCGTTTTTCTTCGAATTGCGGGAATGCTCCATCTCATTGTTTCCGCACAAATCCGCTGCACATTTTTGCTGGACTTGCTCGAAAACAAGATTTCGATTTTCTCGGGCGGCAAAAACCACTAAATAGCGCGCCATGACACAGGACAGCGCCCTTCTTCAGGCCCCGGAGGTTTCTCTCCGCGATGGCAGCAACAGCCGCAAAGTCTTCATCAAGACCTACGGCTGCCAGATGAACGTCTACGATTCCACACGCATGAGCGATGCGCTCGCCCGCGACGGTTACGAGCCGACGGAAGATATGGAAGAGGCTGACCTCGTCCTCCTCAACACCTGCCATATAAGAGAGAAGGCGGCCGAGAAGGTTTATTCGGCGCTCGGACGGCTGCGCGAGATGAAAAAGAAGAAGGCGGCGGACGGCCGGGAGATGATGATCGGCGTTGCCGGCTGCGTCGCCCAGGCCGAAGGCGAGGAGATCCTGCGCCGCGCACCGGCCGTCGACGTCGTCATCGGCCCGCAGACCTACCACCGCCTGCCGGAGGCGCTGCGCCGGGCCAAGGAGGGCCAGCGCATCGTCGATACGGAATATGCGATCGAGGATAAGTTCGAGCATCTGCCGATTGCCGAGAGCCGCAAGATCCGCGCCCGCGGCGTCACCGCCTTCCTGACGGTGCAGGAGGGCTGCGACAAGTTCTGCACCTTCTGCGTCGTGCCCTATACGCGCGGTTCGGAAGTGTCGCGGCCGGTTTCCCAGATCGTCGAGGAGGCCGAAAAGCTGGTCGAGGGGGGCGTGCGCGAAATCACCCTGCTTGGCCAGAACGTCAATGCCTGGCATGGCGCAGGACCCGGCGGCGAGGCGTGGAGCCTCGGCGACCTCCTCTACCGCCTTGCCGAGATCCCCGGCCTTGCCCGGCTGCGTTATACCACAAGCCACCCGCGCGACATGGACGACCGGCTGATCGAGGCCCATCGCGACCTGAGGGCGCTGATGCCCTATCTGCACCTGCCGGTGCAATCGGGCTCCGACAGGATCCTCAAAGCGATGAACCGGCGCCACACGGCGGCCGAATATCTCGCTTTGATCGGGCGCATCCGCGCGGTGCGGCCCGACATTGCGCTATCGGGCGATTTCATCACCGGTTTTCCGGGGGAGACAGATGCCGATTTTGAGGATACACTCGGACTTGTGGCGGAGGTTCGCTATGCGCAGGCCTTCTCGTTCAAATACTCTACTCGGCCGGGTACGCCCGGCGCGGAACTGAAGGACCAGGTGCCGGAAGAGATCAAGGCAGAACGGCTGGAACGCCTGCAAGCGCTTCTTCTGAAGCAGCAGCAGGAATTTGCCGAATCCTGCATCGGCAAGGAGATCGATCTGCTGCTCGAAAAGCCCGGCCGCATGCCCGGCCAACTGATCGGACGCTCGCCCTGGCTTCAATCCGTGAATGTTGATGCAAAAGCATCGCAAATCGGTGACATTATCAAAGTGCGAATCACCGGAACCGGAACGAACAGCCTGTTTGCCGAACGCGCAGAGGCTGCGGTCTAACCCAAGGAGCCCGACCGCTTGAACGGACAAGAATTGGTTTCTTCTTCACCGCGCCACCCCCGCCCGCCGAGCGACACCAATCACTTCGTCCTGACGTTCGAGAACAATCGGTTCGCCAGCGAACTTTTCGGCCAGTTCGACCAGAACCTCAAGCTGCTCGAGGAGCGGCTGAATATCGATGCGCGGGCGCGCGGCAATTCCGTCGTCATCTCGGGTGATGTCGTCACCACCAACCAAGCGCGGCGCACGCTCGATTATCTCTATGAAAAGCTTCAGAAAGGCGGCAGCGTGGAACGATCCGACGTCGAGGGAGCAATCCGCATGGCGGTCGCCGCCGACGATCAGCTCAGCCTTCCCACCATGGAGCGCAAGGCCAAGCTGACGATGGCGCAGATCTCGACGCGCAAGAAGACGATCATCGCACGCACGCCGACTCAGGACGCCTATATCAGGGCGCTCGAACGCGCCGAACTCGTCTTCGGCGTCGGCCCGGCCGGCACCGGCAAGACCTATCTCGCCGTCGCGCATGCCGCCCAGCTGCTGGAGCGCGGCGCGGTGGAGAAGATCATCCTGTCGCGCCCGGCGGTCGAGGCCGGCGAGCGCCTCGGCTTCCTGCCCGGCGACATGAAGGAAAAGGTCGATCCCTATCTTCGTCCGCTCTATGACGCACTTTACGACATGATCCCGGCAGACAAGGTCGACCGGGCGATCACCGCCGGCGTCATCGAAATTGCGCCGCTGGCCTTCATGCGCGGCCGCACGCTCGCCAACGCCGCCATCATCCTCGACGAGGCGCAGAATACGACGTCGATGCAGATGAAGATGTTCCTGACACGTCTCGGCGAAAATGCCCGCATGATCGTGACCGGCGACCCGAGTCAGATCGACCTGCCGCGCGGCGTCAAATCCGGCCTCGTCGAAGCCCTGGAACTGCTGAACGGCGTCGAGGGCATCTCGATCGTGCGCTTCAAGGATACCGACGTCGTACGCCACCCGCTGGTCGGCCGCATCGTCAGAGCCTATGACGCCACCTATCTTGTCGAAGCCGAAGAAATCGGCCGGCAGGACTGATGGCCGAACTCGACATCCAGATCAGCATCGAGAATATCGGCTGGCCGGGCGAGGAGACGCTGCTGGTCTTTTGCGAGCGCGTCCTCGGCGCGGCGGTGGTTTATCTCAGCGACAGCGAGAAGCAGCCCTTTCCGAAGATGCCGCCCGAGGTCTCGCTTGTTTTCACCGACGATGCCTCGATCCAGGACATCAACGCCGAGTGGCGCGGCAAGGACAAGGCGACCAACGTGCTCTCCTTTCCCGCCTTTCCGGTTCAACCCGGCAAGATGCCCGGTCCGATGCTCGGCGACATCATCATCGCCCGGGAGACGGTGGAGCGCGAAGCCCATGAGCTCGAAAAGAGTTTCGACGATCACCTGACCCATCTTCTGGTCCATGGTTTCTTGCATCTTCTCGGCTACGACCATATGAATAATGCCGAAGCCGAAATTATGGAGGGGCTGGAGACTCGCATTTTGGCGCAGCTCGGCCTATCTGATCCCTATGAGGGTCAAGACCTTAAAATGGAACCATGAGCGACTTTACGACGAAGCCGGCGGCAGACGCCAAGGACTCCGAGCCATCCTCTTCTTCTGACGAGGCGGGCAGTAGTAGTCGGCCATCCGGCCGATCCCAATCCTTCTGGTCGCGCGCCGCCCGCATTCTCCGCCCGCAACAGGGCTCGCGGCTGCGCGAGGACCTTGCCGACGCGCTGATGACCGATGCGGCCGGCGACGACGCCTTTTCGCCCGACGAACGGGCAATGCTGCACAATATCCTGCGCTTTCGCGAAGTGCGCGTCGCCGACGTGATGGTGCCACGCGCCGATATCGAGGCGGTGGACCAGAACATCACAATCGGCGAGCTGATGATCCTTTTCGAGGAATCCGGCCGCTCGCGCATGCCCGTCTATGCCGATACGCTCGACGATCCGCGCGGCATGGTGCATATCCGCGACCTGCTCTCCTATGTCGCCAAGCAGGCGCGCAACAAACGCCGCGGCCCGGCAAAGCCGGCCGTTGCAGGGCCGGCGATCGAAGTCGCGCCCGAACACATCCAGAAGCCGCCGCGTTCGGTCAAGCCGAATTTCGATCTTGCCCGGGTCGACCTGCAGAAGACGCTGGCCGAGGCCGGCATCATCCGCAAGATCCTGTTCGTGCCGCCGTCGATGCTGGCCTCCGACCTCCTGCGCCGCATGCAGGTGAACCGCACGCAGATGGCGCTCGTCATCGACGAATATGGCGGCACCGACGGTCTCGCCTCGCACGAGGACATCGTCGAGATGGTGGTCGGCGACATCGATGATGAACATGACGACGAAGAGGTGATGTTCAAGCGCGTCGCTGAAGACGTCTTCGTCGCCGATGCCCGCGTCGAGCTGGAAGAGATCGCCGAAGCGATCGGACCGGATTTCGACATCAGCGAACAGGTCGATGAGGTCGATACGCTCGGCGGGCTGATTTTCTCCGCGCTCGGCCGCATCCCCGTGCGCGGCGAAGTGGTCCAGGCCCTGCCGAATTTCGAGTTCCACATCCTCGACGCCGATCCGCGCCGCATCAAGCGGCTGCGCATCACCCGCAAGCGCCACGCGATCCGCCGTCGCGCCAAGGAGGCTGGCGACATCACGCCCGGCTCCGAAGCGAGCGACGACCGGCCTGCCGAATCGACCGCAAACTAGCGGATCACCCGCACATCATTCCGATATTCGGGCCGATGCGTAACGGGACAAAGAGCCGCTTTTTTGAAAGACTGCGAATGGGTTGATTCGCGGTTTGATGGGAGTGCGCATGGAGCGGCTTGCGGACAGGGTTATCCTCGTCTGGGGGATCAAACGGTCGTTGCTAGCCGTCGCCGCCGGGGCATTCGCCGTACTGGCGCTGCCGCCTTTCGGCTTTTTCGCGGCGATGTTCCTCTCCTTCACGCTGCTCGTCTGGCTGATCGACGGCGCGGCGGCTTCTCCTGAAAGCGGCCTGATCGGCAGGCTATGGCCGGCCTTTGCCGTCGGTTGGCTGTTCGGCCTCGGCTATTTCGTCGCCGGCCTCTGGTGGCTTGGCCATGCGTTGCTGGTCGATCAGGAGGATTTTGCCTGGGCCCTGCCCTTGGCAGTCCTCGGACTGCCGGCCTGTCTTGCGATCTTCTACGGGCTGGCGACCGCCCTTGCCCGAATCGTCTGGTCCGACGGCATGGGACGGATCGCCGCACTTGCCGCAAGTTTCGGCCTGATGGAATGGCTTCGAGGCGTGATCTTCACCGGCTTTCCCTGGAACGCCGTCGGCTACGGGATTATGCCCGTTCCGCTGATGATGCAGTCGGCGCATGTGATCGGCGCGATGGGGGTGACGGCGCTTGCCGTCTTCGTCTTTTCCGCGCCAGCCCTTATCGGGACGCGGCAGGGCGCGAAGCCGGGTATCGCGCTCGCCGCCCTGCTGTTTGCCGCCCATCTCGGTTACGGCGCCTATGCGCTTTATCTCGCGCCGCGGCCCGACCCATTGCCCGCAGACAAGCGGCCGGTGGTGCGGCTGGTGCAGCCGGCCATCGACCAGGCGGCGAAGATGGACAATGACGCCGACCGAAATGCGATTTTCGAAACGCATCTGAAGCTTTCGACCGAAGCGCCCAGGAATGGCGGACGCAAGCCCGACATCATCGTCTGGCCGGAAACCTCCATCCCCTTCATCCTGACGGACAACCAGGATGCGCTGACGCGGATCGCCGATACGCTCGACGACAACCAGTTCCTGATCGCCGGCGCCGTGCGAGCCGAGGAGATGGGGCCGGGCACACCGGTGCGCTACTACAATTCCATCTACGTGATCGACGGCCGCGGCCAGATCATCGCCGCCTCCGATAAGGTGCATCTCGTGCCGTTCGGCGAATATCTGCCTTTTGAGGACATGCTGACCGAATTCGGCATCCAGAACGTCGTCGAGATCCCGGGCGGATTTTCGGCCGCCGCAAGCCGGCACCTGCTGGCGCTGCCCGGCGGGCTCAATCTCTATCCGCTGATCTGCTACGAGATCATCTTTCCGGGCGAGATGACCGGCGACATAAGTGATGCGAATGCGATCCTCAATATCACCAACGACGCCTGGTTCGGCATCACGCCCGGGCCCTATCAACATTTCCAGCAGGCCCGCGTGCGGGCAATCGAGACCGGCCTGCCGCTGATTCGCGATGCCAACAACGGCATTTCAGCGCTGGTGAACGCCCATGGGGAAATTATCGCGGGCCTCGATCTTGGTGAGACCGGCTTTATTGATGCAACTGTTGATGGGCTCGGCAATGGGTTCGGAACAACATACCCCCATCAGACATACTTCTGGTTGACCGAAGCCCTGCTGATTTTGATTGCGCTAGTTTCACGCGGAGGTTTTATTTCGGGGTTGAATTGACCAAAAACCCCTAAAATTGCATAGTGGTATCAATCGGCGTTCTTAACGTATGTTTATCGGCGGGTTCCCGCTGCTTACAACGTGGCGTTTTGGGATGGATCAGGGGCATGCCGGTTAGAAACAGTTGAAATTCGTAGCTAGGGCACGACCATGATAGAAAACAAGAAGAAGCCTAATCCGATCGATATCCATGTTGGCAGCCGCATTCGTCTTCGCCGAACGATGTTGGGCATGAGCCAGGAGAAGCTTGGCGAAAGTCTCGGCATCACCTTCCAGCAGATCCAGAAATATGAGAAGGGCACCAACCGCGTCGGCGCAAGCCGTCTGCAGAACATCTCGAGCATCCTCAATGTGCCGGTCTCCTTCTTCTTCGAGGATGCGCCGGGCGAACATTCCGGCGCCATCGGCGGCATGGCGGAAGCCTCCAGCTCGAATTACGTCGTCGACTTCCTCTCCTCCTCGGAGGGTCTGCAGCTCAACCGCGCCTTCGTCAAAATTTCCGACCCCAAGGTTCGCCGCAAGGTCGTGGAACTGGTAAAGGCGCTCGCTGCCGAAGCCGACGCTGACTGATCCAGCTCCCGTTGCAGAATGGAAAGGCGGTCGAAAGGCCGCCTTTTTTGCGTTTTTGAGGCAAAATTTGTCATTTCGCCGCAGATATAAAGATATATTTATGTCCTTGTGCGCTTGTCATCGGCGCCCGAACTGAGTACCTACTAGCTGGCTTTTATTCTTTGAGGGGAATCCCGGAATGCGCGCGAATTATCTCTTTACCAGCGAATCTGTTGCCGAAGGTCACCCGGACAAAGTGTGTGACCGCATCTCCGACGAGATCGTTGACCTGGTCTACCGCGAAGCGGCCAAGACCGGCGTCAATCCGTGGGGCGTGCGCATTGCCTGCGAAACGCTGGCGACGACCAACCGCGTCGTCATTGCCGGCGAGGTCCGCCTGCCGCCGAGCCTGATGAAGAAGGACAAGGACGGCAAGGACGTCATCAACCCGTCGAAGTTCAAGGCTGCCGCCCGCCGCGCCATCAAGGATATCGGCTACGAGCAGGACGGCTTCCACTGGAAGAAGGCGAAGATCGACGTGCTTCTGCACTCGCAGTCGGCCGACATCGCCCAGGGCGTCGACAGCGCCGCCGATCAGCAGGGCGACGAGGGCGCCGGCGACCAGGGCATCATGTTCGGTTACGCCTGCAAGGAAACGCCGGACCTGATGCCGGCTCCGATCTATTATTCCCACAAGATCCTGCAACTGCTTGCTGCCGCCCGCAAGAAGGGCGACGGCGAGGTCGCCAAGCTCGGCCCCGACGCCAAGAGCCAGGTGACCGTACGCTACCTTGACGGCAGGCCGTCGGAAGCGACCTCGATCGTACTTTCGACCCAGCACCTCGACGAGAGCTGGGACTCCAAGAAGGTCCGTGCCGTCGTCGAACCCTATATCCGCGAAGCGCTCGGCGAATTGAAGATTGCCGACGATTGCAAGTGGTACATCAATCCGACCGGCAAGTTCGTCATCGGCGGACCGGACGGCGATGCGGGCCTGACCGGCCGCAAGATCATCGTCGATACCTATGGCGGTGCTGCTCCGCATGGTGGCGGTGCATTCTCCGGCAAGGACACGACGAAGGTCGACCGTTCGGCCGCTTATGCCGCCCGCTACCTCGCCAAGAACGTTGTCGCCGCCGGCCTTGCCGACCGCTGCACGATCCAGCTCTCCTATGCGATCGGCGTCGCTCAGCCGCTGTCGATCTATGTCGACCTGCACGGCACCGGCAAGGGCGTTTCCGAGGATCAGGTAGAAGCGGCAATCCGCGAGAACATGGACCTGTCGCCGTCCGGCATCCGCCGTCACCTCGACCTCAACAAGCCGATCTACGCCAAGACCTCGGCCTATGGTCATTTCGGCCGCAAGGCCGGCCGCGATGGCTCGTTCTCCTGGGAGCGCACCGACCTCGTCAAGGCGCTCAAGGAAGCCGTCAAGACCAAGGCTGCTGCATGACGGATATGGAACGCCGGGGCCGGGCGACCGAAGCCTTTTTCGGTCGCCGCAAGGGAAAGGCCCTGCGCGAACAGCAGGCCGAAACACTCACCAGCCTGCTCCCGGCATTCCTCATCGATCTCTCGGCGGCTCCCCCGGAGCCGCTGACATCGCTCTTCCCGGTTCCGGTCAAGACATTGCGGCTGGAAATCGGTTTCGGCGGCGGCGAGCATCTGATGCACCGCGCGCTAGAGGCGCCTTCGACCGGCTTCATCGGCGTCGAACCCTTCGTCAATTCAATGCAGAAGCTTCTGTCCCGCGTCGGCGAGACGGGTGCCTCGAATATCCGCGTCTACAATGACGATGCGACGCAACTGCTCGACTGGCTGCCGGACGGCGCGCTCGACCAGATCGACCTGCTCTATCCGGATCCCTGGCCGAAACGGAAGCACTGGAAACGCCGCTTCGTCTCGAAGACCAATCTCGACCGCTTTCATCGCGTGCTGAAGCCAGGCGGCCTGTTCTGCTTCGCCTCCGACATCGACACCTATGTGAACTGGGCGCTGATCAAATGCCGCGACCATGGCGGCTTCGACTGGCTGGCAGAAAATGCGGCGGACTGGCTGACGCCCTATCAGGGCTGGCCGAGCACGCGTTACGAGGCAAAGGCGCGCCGCGAGGGCCGCTCCTCGGCCTATCTGACCTTCAAGAAGATCTGAATTCGGCGCTGGAAGGTGTTGAAGGGCGATCGTGACGCCGTACGCACGGCACCTACGACGATCAGATTATGCCGAAGCAGCATCGCTGCAAATGCCTGATGGCATTTCGTTTTCATAACCTGTTAAGGCGAGCTATGTCGCGACATCCGTCGCGATCACCGCCAATCGGCTAAACGACCGCGCACCGCGAGAGCAGCGAAATGCGACAGGCGTTATTGGACGGTCAGTGCAGGCTGACCGTCTTCAATTCGTCTTCGGCAGCCTTGAAGAAGGTGCTGGAGCGGTTGTCCGTCAAAAGGATCGGCGTGCCGTCGGCGCCGAAAAGTGCCCATAGATCGACGTTCGGATCGATATCCGGCGCCTCGGGAAAACACTTGGCAACCTCTTCGGTGCGCATTTTCCTGATGTAGGCGACCTCGCCGTTGCCGATGTGGGCAAGCTCGGATTTGGTCAAGTGAGACGTGGCTTCTTTCATCAACATTCCTGTTCCTCCGGGAGAAGGGACCAACGGTTCGACAAACCGTTGTGCTACTGTGAGACCGAAATGTTAATTTTCTTGACCATGCGCGCGGGTTCCGGACGAATTAGATCGACCGAGAGCAGACCGTTCTTGAGGCCGGCGCCGAGCACCTGCATGCCGTCGGCAAGAACGAAAGTCCGCTGGAACTGGCGGGAGGCGATGCCGCGATAAAGATAGTCTCGCTCGCCCTGATCCAGCTGGCGGCCGCGGATCACAAGCTGATTCTCCTCGGTGGAGATATCAAGTTCCTCCTCGCTGAAGCCGGCGACGGCAAGCGTGATGCGCAGACGTTCCGGGGCACCGCTATCGGCCGCGATGCGTTCGATGTTGTAAGGCGGGTATCCGTCGCTCGCCTTGGAAATGCGCTCAAGCGTCTTTTCCATGGCGTCGAAGCCCAGAAGCAGAGGGCTGGCGAAAGGGGTAATGCGGCTCATCTCTTTTCAAGTCCTTGATGCAAGCGACCATCCCGGACCTCAAGCGCAGCATCCGGATGCCGCTAATATGGGGACATGCGCCCGGCGCTGCAAGGCGCGGCCGACCCCCGATCTTCAACACCTCTCAAATTTAAAAATGGCGGCGCCCGCCTCCTTGCTTGACAATGGCCCGGCTGCCTCGCATCAAAACATGCCCGCGCCGAATGTGCCGATTTGTGACGGGAGATGAAGAAATGCTGCCTGCCGCGGCAACTGACATGGCGAGGATGGGACGATCGGAATGACAAGCGTGAGAAAAATCATCATCGACACGGATCCGGGGCAGGACGACGCGGCTGCGATCATGCTCGCCTTCGGCAGCCCGGACGAGCTCGAGGTGCTGGGGGTTACGACGGTCGCCGGCAACGTGCCGCTGTCTCTCACCAGCCGCAACGCGCGCATCGTCTGCGAGCTCTGCGGCCGCGCCGACGTCAAGGTTTTCGCCGGTGCCGACGCGCCGATCGTCCGCAAGCTGGTGACGGCAGAACATGTGCACGGCAAGACCGGACTCGACGGCCCTGATCTGCCCGAGCCGACAATGGCGCTGCAGCCCGGCCATTCCGTCGACTTCATTATCGAGACGCTGCGCCGCGAGCCGGAAGGGATGGTGACACTCTGCACGCTCGGCCCCCTCACCAATATCGGCATGGCGTTCCGCCAGGCGCCCGACATCGTCCCCCGCATCCGCGAGCTGGTGATGATGGGCGGCGGCTTTTTCGAGGGCGGCAACATCACGCCGGCGGCCGAATTCAACATCTATGTCGACCCCGAGGCAGCCGACATCGTGTTCCGTTCCGGCGTCCCGATCGTGATGATGCCGCTTGACGTGACGCACCAGCTGCTGACCCGCAAGGACCGGGTCAAGCGCATGGCCGAGATCGGCACGGCGCCTGTTAAGGCCATGGTCGAAATGCTGGAGTTCTTCGAACGATTCGACATCGAGAAATACGGCTCCGACGGCGGGCCGCTGCACGACCCGACGGTCGTCGCCTATCTCCTGAAGCCGGAGCTCTTCCAAGGCCGGGATTGCAATGTCGAAATCGAGGTCGAGTCCGAACTCACCGTCGGCATGACCGTCGTCGACTGGTGGCATGTGACCGACCGCAAGCGCAATGCCAAGGTGATGCGCCATGTCGATGCGGACGGTTTCTTCGATCTGTTGATCGAACGCTTCGCCCGCATCTGATCTTTCTCTTTCGTCTCCGAGACGGAGGGAAAAACGACCTCAGGCGTCCTTCTCGTCGAAGACGGAATTGGTTTCGGCCTCGACCGGCTTCGGGCCGCCCTTGGCGACGCCGACCATGGCCGGGCGCAATACGCGCTCGCCGATGGTGAAGCCGGCCTGCACGACCTGGACGACGGTATTGTTCGGCACTTCGGGGTTCGGCACCTCGAACATTGCCTGATGGAAATTCGGATCGAATTTCTGACCGACCGGCTCCAGCTTGCGAACGCCATGGCGCTCAAGCGCCGAGAGCATTGAGCGCTCGGTCATCTCGACGCCCTCGATCAGCGTGGTGAGGCCGGCATCAGCCGCGGCCTTGGCCTCCGGAGAGATGGCGTCCAGTGCCCGGCGCAGATTGTCGGAGACGGCGAGCATGTCACGCGCGAAGCCGGCGACCGAATAGGATTTGGCGTCCTTGACCTCGCGCTCGGTGCGGCGGCGCAGATTATCCATTTCGGCAGCAAGACGCAGGTAGCGATCGCGCAGCTCGGCGTTCTCGGCCTTGACAAGCTCGAGCGGGTCCGGCTGGCTTACCTCCTGTTGCTCGGCGGCTTCAGTCTCGACGTAGGCGGCGGCGTCGGCTGCGGCATCGGCCGCAGTTGCGTCAGGTCCGTTTTTCGTCGTTTCATCGGTCATGACGGTCTCCGGTTGGTGTCTTCAGATGCGCCCGATATCGAGGTTTGACCAAAAAAAATCAAGTCTGCGTGACGAAGAAGCGAAAATTCCGCGATCTTCGGCAGCGTGGCGTCAAAGCGGATTGCGCGACAGGCGGGAGACGAGCTGGGCGGTGTAATCCACCATCGGCACGATGCGGGAATAATTGAGCCGCGTCGGCCCGATGACGCCGACGGCGCCGACGATCCGGTCGTCCTCGTCGCGATAGGGCGCAACGATGAGCGAGGAACCGGACAGCGAGAAGAGCTTATTTTCCGAACCGATGAAGATGCGCACGCCCGAACCGCTTTCGGCGAGATTGAGAAGCTCGATCAGGCTGTCCTTCTTTTCGAGATCGTCGAACAGCATGCGCAGCCGGTCGAGATCTTCGGCGCCGGCGAGGCCTTCGAGCAGATTGGCGCGGCCGCGGATGATCAGCTGGGCAGGCTTTCCCTCGTCCGGGCTGCCGGCCCAGACGGCGACGCCACGCTCGACGAGATCGCGCGAGAGGGCATCGAGTTCGTGACGGACGTCATCCTTCAGCCGGCTTAATTGCTTGCGCAGTTCCGGCAGCGTCTGGCCGGACATGTGTGCATTGAGGAAATTCGCCGCCTCCGTCAGCTGCGAAGAGGTGACGCCCGCCGGCAATTCGATAATGCGATTTTCCACCTGGTCGTGATCGCCGACGAGCACGGCGAGCGCCTTGGTCGGCTCGAGCCGGATGAACTCGACATGCTTGAGCACCGGATCGCTCTTCGAGGTGATGACGAGGCCGGCGCCGCGCGAGATGCCGGAGAGCATGCGGCTTGCCTCGTTCATCATCGATTCAACCGGGTTGCCGCCGCTTTCGGCCCGCACCTGGCGGTCAATATTGGCGCGTTCCTCGGCGGAGAGATCGCCGACCTGCATGAAGGCGTCGACGAAGAAACGCAGGCCGATCTGGGTCGGCAGCCGGCCGGCGCTGACATGCGGCGAATAGATGAGGCCGAGCTCCTCGAGATCGCTCATGACGTTACGCACCGATGCCGGCGAGAGCGACATCGGCAGCAGGCGCGACAGATTGCGCGAGCCGAGCGGCTCGCCGCTGTCGAGATAACCTTCGACGATGCGGCGGAAAATTTCCCTGGAGCGCTCGTCCAGCGCAGCGACGGCATCCGAAACCGACGTCGACCTGATGCCCATGAACCTTTTCAAACCCACACTGATGATGCTCCCGAAAATATAGTCAAACTCGCACCCGTGGCAAAAGGGAATTTGCAAATGGGCGCCGCCAATCGTAGAAGCGGTCAACAACTCCAGGAGATGAGAATGCGGCCTTCAGGCAGAAAAACCGACCAGATGCGCAAGGTCTCGTTCGAGCGCAATTTTTCCAAGCACGCAGAAGGCTCATGCCTGGTGAAATTCGGCGATACGCATGTGCTCTGCACCGCAAGCCTCGAGGAAAAGACGCCGCCATGGCTGCGCAACACCGGCAAGGGCTGGGTCACGGCCGAATACGGCATGCTGCCGCGGGCGACCGGCGAGCGCATGAAGCGTGAAGCCGCCGCCGGCAAGCAGGGCGGCCGCACGCAGGAGATCCAACGGCTGATCGGCCGGTCGCTGCGCGCCGTCGTCGATCTGCAGGCGCTCGGCGAAAAGCAGATCACGCTCGATTGCGACGTCATCCAGGCCGATGGCGGCACGCGGACGGCCTCGATCACCGGCGGCTGGATCGCGCTTTACGACTGCCTGAAATGGATGGAAAGCCGCAACATGATCAAGGTCGACCGGGTCCTGAAGGATCATGTCGCCGCCATTTCCTGTGGCGTTTTCGCCAGCCAGCCGGTCATCGATCTCGACTACCTCGAAGATTCCTCGGCCGAGACCGATGCGAATTTCGTCATGACCGGCGCCGGCGGCATCGTCGAGATCCAGGGCACGGCCGAAGGCATGCCGTTCAGCGAAGAGGAATTCACCTCGCTGATGCATCTTGCCAAGAACGGCATCGGCGAACTCGTCGCCCTGCAGAAAGAGGCGATTGCGGGATGAACCCGATGCTGGAAGGCATGCTGGAGACGGCGCTCTACGCGCGCGATCTCGACCGGGCCGAGGCGTTCTACGAAAACGTGCTCGGGCTTGAGAAGATCACCCGCGCCAGCAACCGGCATGTCTTTTTCCGCTGCGGACCAGGGGTTCTCTTGATCTTCAATCCCGAGGAAACAGTAAAACCGCCCGCCCCCGACGCGCTGCAGGTGCCACCGCACGGCACGACTGGCGAGGGCCATGCCTGCTTCCGGGTTTCCGGCCCCAATATCGATGCGATGGCCGAACGGCTGAAGTCGGCCGGCGTCGCGATCGAATCCGAAGTGCACTGGCCGAATGGCGGCCGCTCGATCTATTTCCGCGATCCAGCCGGCAACAGCCTGGAATGCGCGGAGGCTAGAATTTGGGGTATCGAACAGGATAGCTGAATGCGCAAGCTCGAAACGAAGACCATCGTCGTCGCCAGTCACAATGCCGGCAAGATCCGCGAAATCCAGGAATTGATCGGGCCGCTCGGTTTCACCGCCAAATCGGCGGCCGAGCTGAATTTCGTCGAGCCCGACGAGACCGGCACGAGCTTCGAGGAGAATGCGACGATCAAGGCCGTCGCCTCGGCCAATGCCGCCGGCCTGCCGGCGCTGTCCGACGATTCCGGGCTGGTTGTCGACGCGCTCGGCGGCGATCCCGGCGTCTATACCGCCAACTGGGCGGAGAAGGCCGACGGCACGCGTGATTTCGACATGGCGATGGCCAAGGTGGAAAAGGCGCTGCAGGACGCCGGCGCGACGACGCCCGAAGAACGCGGAGCGCGTTTCGTCAGCGTGCTCTGCCTTGCCTGGCCGGACGGTCATACGGAACTTTTCCGCGGCGAGGTAGAAGGCACTGTCGTCTGGCCGCCGCGCGGCACGCAGGGCTTCGGCTATGATCCGGTCTTCCAGCCAGAAGGTTACGGGGTGACCTTCGGCGAGATGAGCGGCGAGGAAAAACACGGCTGGAACGTCGGCAAGCCGCAGGCACTGTCGCACCGGGCCCGCGCCTTCAAGCTTTTTGTCGAAACCTGCTTGGAGGCATAAGGTCTGTCCGTGGGCAATTTTGATACGCCAAGCCTCTCGCGCGATGCGGCGCTCTTGCCCGATACCGGCGAGCCCGGCTTCGGCGTCTACGTGCATTGGCCCTTCTGCGCGGCGAAGTGTCCCTATTGCGACTTCAACAGTCATGTGCGCCATCAACCGGTGGATCAGGAGCGCTTTACATCGGCCTTCCTGAAGGAGATGGCGGCAGTGCGGGCCCTCAGCGGGCCGAAGACGGTGACGAGCATCTTCCTCGGCGGCGGCACGCCTTCGCTGATGAAGCCGGAAACGGTCTCGGCCATTCTCGACGGCATCGCGCGGCACTGGCATGTGCCTGCCGGCATCGAAATCACCATGGAGGCCAATCCGTCGAGCGTCGAGGCCGAGCGCTTCCGCGGCTACCGCACGGCCGGCGTCAATCGTGTCTCGCTCGGCGTGCAGGCGCTGAACGACCAGGATCTGAAATTCCTCGGCCGGCTGCATGATGTCGCCGACGCGCTGAAGGCGATCCGGCTGGCGCGAGACATCTTCCCGCGCATGTCCTTCGATCTCATCTATGCCCGCCCGGACCAGACGGTCGAGGAATGGGAAAAGGAACTGAAAGAGGCGATCTCCTATGCGGTTGATCATCTTTCGCTTTATCAGCTCACCATCGAGGAAGGCACGCCCTTCTACGGCCTGCACAAATCAGGCAAGCTGATCGTGCCGGATGGCGAGCAATCGGCCCTGCTCTACGAGGCGACGCAGGAGATCACGGCCCGCGAGGGCATGCCGGCCTACGAGGTCTCCAACCATGCCCGGCCGGGCGCCGAAAGCCGGCACAATCTGACCTATTGGCGTTACGGCGATTATGCCGGCATCGGCCCGGGCGCGCATGGCCGGCTGACGCGCGGCCGCGAAAAAATCGCGACCGCCACCGAGCGCAAGCCCGAAGCCTGGCTCGAGATGGTCGAGCGCGACGGCCACGGCATTCTCGACGAGGAGCGGCTCGGCTACGAGGAACAGTCGGACGAACTGCTGCTGATGGGACTGCGGCTCCGGGAAGGCGTCGACCTCGCCCGCTGGCAGCAGCTTTCGGGCCGCGATCTCGACCCGAAACGTGAAGAATTCCTGCTGCAACACAAGTTCATCGAGCGGATCGGCAATTCTCGCCTGCGCTGCACGCCCTCCGGCATGCTGATCCTCGATTCCGTCGTCGCCGACCTCGCCTGCTGACGTGCAGGCAATTGGGCTGATCCCGGCGCGGCAGCTGTGTCGCCGTCCGCGCCGGAAAGTGCCTCTCAGCCGTGGCTGGTCGTACCCGCCTTGAAGAGGCTGCCGGTCGGCGTCTTCAGGAACATCTCAAGCGGAATATGCTCCTGGTGCAGGAAGCCGGTCGCCGGCAGCAGGCCGTCGCGGACCATCTCGATCACGGCGACGACGGAGGCCGACGTCGTCCAGGCGATCGCCGTGCGGCGGGCGCCGGCAATCTCGATCGGATAATAGGCGCGCACGAATTCCTTGCGGCGCAGGCCGCCGTTCTCCGTCCCCTCGGCGGCGACATGGACATAAACGACATCGTCTTCAACAGGCGGCTTGGCATTGGTCAGGATCTCGCCGGCGAGCGTGCGCTTGTCGCGCATCAAGAGCTCATGGAAGAAGAAGTTCATCAGCTCCATATGGCCGGGATAACGCATGGTCTTGTAGTCGAGATTATCGATCTTGCCGAGCATGGTGTCGCACATGGTGCCGAGACCGCCCGAGGTTGTAAAGGCTTCGAGCTTGACGCCGCCGACATAGACGGTCTCGTGCCACTCCATCGGCGAGACCAGTTTGCGCACGCCGCCTTCGATGACCTCGCAATCATTCAGATATTCGTTGACGACGCCTTCCGGCGACCAGTTGAAGGCATATCCGAGAAGGCCCGTCGGATGCTGCGGCAGAGCGCCGACGCGCATGCGGATCGAACGGCAGCGATCGAAGCCGTCGGCGAGGCTTGCGCCGACGATGCCGACGAAACCGGGCGCCAGGCCGCATTGCGGCGCCATCAGGCCGCGAGCGCTTTTCGACAGTTCGATGATGAAGTTCGTAGTCGGGACGTCTTCGGTCAGATCGAAATAATGAATACCGGCAAGATGGGCGGCACGGGCCAATTCGATGTTCAGGTGATATGGCAGGCAGGACAGCACCGCCTCGACGCTCGAGAGCAGCTCGCCGATCACCTCAGGGTCGGAAATATCGCCGGTGCGGCAGGTGAAGGGAACATCGCTCAGCGGCAGTTGCGCATCGACGCCGATAACCTCGAAACCGCCTTCATGCAAAAGTGTCGCCGCCAGCCGTCCAACCTTGCCGAGGCCGAGGACGGCGATCTTTTTGAAACTCATTCATTCCTCCCATGCGCCCTTCTCGGCGCTTATTCGTCTTATGTCTTTGTCATGCCAAAGCCGCCGCGCCTTCCAGCCGACATCATTGGGTGGCGGAGGTATAGAATAAAAGGCTGATAAAGGAAAACGGCCGGAATCGCTTCCAGCCGTCGAATTTTCGGAAGATCTGTCGATTATTCGTTGATCAGCCGCTTCAAAAGCTCGATTTCATGCGAAAGCTTGGTGTCGCCGGAAATCAGCTCCTCGATCTTGCGCACCGCATGCAGCACCGTCGTGTGATCGCGCCCGCCGAAGCGGCGGCCGATCTCCGGGAAGGAACGTGGCGTCAGCGTCTTCGACAGATACATGGCGATCTGGCGCGGCTTGACGATGACGCGGGTGCGGCGATTGGAGACCAGCTCCTGGCGCGAGACGTTGTAGTGCCTGGCGACTATGCGCTGGATATCCTCGATGCGCACGCGGCGCGGCTCACCGGAGCCGACGAGATGAGCGAGCAGCTCGTCGACGCGCTCGATCGACAGGTTCGGCTCGAAGGAGCGGCGGAAGATCAGCTGGTTGAAGGCGCCTTCAAGTTCGCGGCCGCTGGCCGTGATGTTGCGGGCGACATGCTGAAGCAGGTCTGCCGGAATTTCCAGCGACGGATCTTCAAGGCGGGCCGCAGCGAGACGACGCTTGAGAATTTCGAGGCGCATTTCGTAATCCGGCGCGTCGAGTTCGATCGCGACGCCGCCCTGCAGGCGCGAGCGGACGCGCGGGTCGAGCGACTCCAGCTCCCATGGCGCACGGTCGGCGGCGACGACGACCTGCTTGGCGCTGTCGAGCAGCATGTTCAGGAGATGGCAGAATTCATGCTGGATCATCTTGCCCTGCAGGAACTGCATGTCATCGATGATCAAGAGATCGATATTGCGCAATGAGTCCTTCAGCGTCAGCGCGTCGTTGTCGCGGATCGCCGTGGCGAAGCGCCACATGAAATATTCGGCCGTGAGATAGACGACGCGCAAAGCCCGCGGGTTCTGCACCGCCGCATTGGCGATCGCCTGCAGCAGGTGGGTCTTGCCGAGCCCGACCGTCGAATGGACGAAGAGCGGATTGAAGCGCACTGCGCCGGAGCCGGCTTCCGCGATCGTCTTGGCAGCCGCAAGCGCGACGCGGTTCGAGCTGCCTTCCACGAAGGTATCGAAGGTGAAACGGCCGTCGAGCGGCGAGCCGAAGAGCGGCGCACCAAGACTTGCGGGCCTTGCGGCGGCAACCGCCGAAACTGCCTGCTGGACGGCCTGACCGGCCGGCTGGGCGCTCGGCGGACGGCGCATCTGCGCGGGAGCGGCAGGCTCCGGCTGGACCACCTCGTCGGCGGCCTTCATGCCGCTGCGGGTGGCCGTGCGCACCAGAATTTCGATCTTCAGGATTTCCGGATCTTCGGCCTGGAACAGACCGGTGATGAGATCGAGATAGCGATTGTTGATCCACGACTTCAGGAAGGTCGTGGGAACCGACAGGCGAACAACGCTTTTCGATACCGAATGCAGCTTCAGCCTGGCAAACCAGCTGGCATAGACATCAGGACCGACCTGGGCCTTCAAGCGCGCGCTGACGCGCTCAAACAGAATGCTCTGCTTCATTTCCGCCTTAGCTTCCCCCACTTCCAGGCGAATGGAGCCGAACGCCTGCGGTGCCGCATCCCCATTGTCGAGCCCGCCCGCCTTCATCGTATTCATCTGCATAATGCCGCCTTTCCATTCCACCGGGCGGCCTCCGCTAAAACGGCCGCCCGAGCATTCCCCGCTTTGACGGGCTGGCGGCATCCTCATGAAGCCACTCGCCTGCCGGTTCACTCAAACACGGCACAGAAGTCCGTTGCAGGTACCGCGTTCATGCGGCGCCTTCATCCGGCGTTCCGTGCCAGGCTGGCGGTCGATCCTCGTTTCGGCCGACCAGCCCGAACGCAATATTACTATCCCCTATGCAGCAGCCTCACGTTAAACGTGTGGTTGCATAGGCACAAAACATCCCTGCCCGTAACAGCCACGTTACGGCCCAAATCCGTCAAGTGTTTGAAAAAACGGAAGCGCAAGGCTCCGTAACAAATGGCACAAACGTATCGCCCTGCCGACGTGGCAGTTTAGACCGAACTCTGCAGGTGATGTCCGCGCCCTTTGTTGGACGCCATTTAGGCAGGATCAAATGGCAAGATCAACGATGAATTTTACGCTAAATTAAGAAGCGGCCATTGACTCCGCCTGCCCTTTTCGGGCGTCACACCAGCGTCAAAAAAGAATCGCTGTTGAATCAAGGAGATTCCCCGTTCGGGCTATTTTGACACGCAATGAAAGAAAAAAAATAAAAATCTTCTTGACTCGCCCATGCCCCCAGGAGGGCGGGCCAGAGTCGCTCAGCGCAAAAGCATCCTTGCGCAAGCCATTGTTTTTAAACGGTTTTTCCTGTCATGGCGTTGACACGAAACAGTCGCGCGATTAACCACAAAGAGGCCGTTCAGCGGAATCGAAAAAGCCCGGTAAAATTACCGGGCTAATCATAACGAAGAGGTCGTTAATGGAATATTACGCGGTCGCGGTGACCGAAAGAGCCTTCACACGAGCGGCCAGGCGGGAGACCTTGCGCGATGCCGTGTTGGAGTGCAGCACGCCCTTGCTGGCGGCGCGGGCGAGTTCCGGCTGAGCTGCCAGGAAAGCCGCCTTCGCCTTGTCGGCGTCACCGGATGCGATGGCCTCTTCGACCTGGCGAACGAAAGTACGAACGCGCGAGCGACGAGCCTTATTGACGTCGGTACGGCGGGCGATCTTGCGGGTCGCTTTTTTCGCCGAAGTTGTATTGGCCATGGATGCCTCTCTCAAGAATTCGAACAAACTCCGCCATTACCGCGGGCCCTGCGGCCACAAAATCCAGCAATTCGGGAGCAATCGCGGAAAACCAGACCGGCTTTCCGAACCGTGGGCGGGCATATAACCCTAAAGCCGGCCCACGTCA
The DNA here is from genome assembly GCF_900094625.1 of Rhizobium aethiopicum. GTDB lineage: Bacteria > Pseudomonadota > Alphaproteobacteria > Rhizobiales > Rhizobiaceae > Rhizobium > Rhizobium aethiopicum. Next base: position 227,904 of record NZ_FMAJ01000003.1, read on the forward strand.
ACGCGGATTTTCAAGCTTTCCAGCCGCAAGCGCCGAAAAGCATTCAACGGTGCTTGAAGACAGGTTTGCGCTTCTCGACGAAGGCCGTCATGCCTTCCTTCTGATCGTCCGTGGCAAAGAGACTGTGAAACAGGCGGCGTTCGAACCGCAAGCCTTCCTCCAGCGTCGTCTCGAACGCGCGGTTGACCGCCTCCTTGGCCATCATGACCGAGGGCTGGGAAAGCGACGCGATCTTTTCGGCCGCGGCAAGAGCCTCGTCGATCAGACGCTCGGGCGCCACCACACGCGATACGAGTCCTGATCGTTCCGCCTCGGCCGCATCCATCATGCGGCCGGTCAGGATCAGATCCATCGCCTTCGCCTTGCCGACGGCGCGCGTCAGCCGCTGCGAGCCGCCCATGCCGGGGATGACGCCAAGGGTGATCTCGGGTTGGCCGAACTTCGCCGTCTCCGAGGCGATGATGAAGTCGCACATCATGGCGAGTTCGCAGCCACCGCCGAGGGCAAAACCGCTGACGGCAGCGATTACCGGCTTGCGCGCCTTGGCGACGTCATCCCAGCCGCTGATGAAGTCACTCTTATAGATATCGGCGAACTGAAGCGGCTGCATCTCCTTGATGTCGGCGCCGGCGGCAAAGGCGCGCTCTGAGCCGGTGAGCACGATCGCACCGACGGACCCATCTTGATGGAAAGCGGCATAGGCGTCTTTCAGCTCCCTCAGCACGGTGGAGTTCAGCGCGTTCAGCGCCTGCGGGCGGTTCAGCGTGACGAGGCCGACATTGCCTCGGGTTTCGACGATCAGGGTCTCGTAAGCCATGCTGTTCTCCCGGTTGCATCTGTTACTTCTGACAGGCGGCGCAATAGAAGGTGGAGCGACCCGCCTGCACGATACGTGCGACCGTACCGCCGCAGCCGGGCGTGCCGCAAGCCTGACCTTCGCGATCATAGACGGAGAAGGAATGCTGGAAATAACCGAGCGATCCGTCGGCCTGAATATGATCTCGCAGCGACGATCCGCCGGCCGCGATCGCATCGGTGATGACAGCGCGGATCGAGGCGACCAGCAGGTCGAGCTGCTGCTTCGGCAGGCCGCCGGGCGTCACCAGCGTGCCGGCAGCACGGAGCGGCGACAAATGCGCGCGCCACAGCGCCTCGCATACATATATATTGCCGAGACCGGCAATGTTCTTCTGGTCGAGCAGCGCACTCTTCAGCGGCTGCGCCTTGTCCCGGAAGCGTTCGGCCAGATAAGCGGCGCCGAGTTCGTTTCCGGTCGGCTCCGGGCCGAGATCGCGGAAGAAGGGGTGGGCGGCGAGATCGGCGCGTCCGACCATATCCATGAAGCCGAAACGACGCGGGTCGTTGTAGATGACGCGGCGAGCGCCGTCCGGGCCCTGCAGATGAAAGACGACGTGGTCGTGTTTCTCGTCCTTCGAGCGGGCGTGGTGGAATTGGCCCGGCATCGCGGAGGCGGCGCCCTCCTCGATGCGGAAGGAGCCGGACATGCCGAGATGGGAAATCAGCGTATTGCCGTCGTCGAGATCGACCAGCAGATATTTGGCGCGGCGGCCAAGGCCGACGATGGTGCGGCCGGACACTTTTTCCGCCAAAGCGTCGGGAAAAGGAAAGCGCAGGTCCCCACGGCGCAGCTCCAGCCTTGCGACGCGAGCCCCCTCCATCGCCGGCGCAAGGCCACGTTTGACCGTTTCGACTTCTGGCAATTCCGGCATCTTAACCCATCTCTATCGAACGTGTTTCAACCGAGGACGATGTGCGCTATAGCGCCAGTGTGCCGCGGAGAGCGCGGCCCCAGTGATAACGTCGCGCGCGGTCTTTCGCTATGGCCGCCGCGCCGATCTTCAAGGAACGGAGCAGCCTGATGTCAGAAAGCCGCACTTCCGCCGATGGCGGCATGGAGACCTCCTACGGCTTTCGCGAGGTAGCCGGCGGCGAAAAGCAGGGCCTGGTCAACCAGGTGTTCCACAAGGTCGCCAAGCGCTACGACATCATGAACGACGTGATGTCGGCGGGCATGCACCGGCTCTGGAAAGATGCGATGATCTCGGCGCTCAACCCGCGCAAGGAGGCGGGCTACAAGGTGCTCGACGTTGCCGGCGGTACCGGCGACATCGCCTTCCGCATCGTCGAGGCCTCGGGCCGGCAGGCGCACGCCACCGTGCTCGACATCAACGGCTCGATGCTGGGTGTCGGCGCCGAACGGGCGGAAAAGAAGAAGCTTTCCGGCAATCTTACCTTCGTCGAGGCGAATGCCGAAGAGCTGCCTTTCGAGGCAGCCAGCTTCGACGCCTACACGATCGCCTTCGGTATCCGCAACGTGCCGCGGATCGATACAGCGCTGTCGGAGGCCTACCGCGTGTTGAAGCGCGGCGGACGGCTGCTGGTGCTGGAATTTTCCGAGGTCGACATGCCGCTTCTCGACAAGATCTACGATGCCTGGTCGTTCAATGCCATTCCGCAATTCGGCAAGGCGATCACCGGCGATGCCGAACCCTACCAGTATCTGGTGGAATCGATTCGCAAGTTCCCGAACCAGGAGAATTTCGCGGCGATGATCCGCCAGGCCGGTTTTTCGCGCGTCACCTATACCAATTATACCGGCGGCATCGCCGCACTGCATTCCGGCTGGAAGCTCTGAGGGAATGAAGGAAAAAAAGACGAACCTCCCTCGGCGGGGCACTTCAGCATGAGCACTTTCGGAGCCTATTTCCGCCTTTGGCGCGTCGGCTGGGTGCTCGTGCGTGAGGGCGTCGTGTCGGCTCTGCCGTCCGAAGGCCTGCCGCCTTCGGTCGCGCTTGCCAAATCCTTCGTCACGATTTTCGAGCGCAGCAGAGCGCGGCATCAAAAGCGCAGCGACCGGCTGGCGCAGGCCGTCGAACGGCTCGGTCCCTCCTATGTCAAGATCGGCCAGTTCCTGGCGACGCGGCCCGACGTCGTCGGCGTCGAATTCGCCAACGACCTGTCGCAGCTGCAGGACCGGATGGCCTTCTTTCCCTCTGCTGCCGCAAAGGCCAATATCGAGGGATCGCTGGGGCGGCCGATCGGCGAACTCTATGCGAGCTTCGGCGAGCCGATCGCGGCCGCCTCGATCGCGCAGGTGCATCCGGCCGAAGTCGAGACATCCGAAGGCCGAAAGAAGGTTGCCGTCAAGATCGTGCGACCCGGCGTGCGGCAGCGTTTTGCCCATGACATCGAGGCAATGTACCTCGTTGCCCATATGCAGGAGCGTTTCATGCCGTCGAGCCGGCGGCTGCGGCCGGTCGAGGTGACGAAGACGCTGGAACAGACGACGAAGGTGGAGATGGATCTTCGCCTGGAGGCGGCAGCGCTTTCGGAGATCGCCGAAAACACCGACAGCGATCCCGGCTTTCGCGTGCCGAAGGTCGACTGGGAGCGCACGGGCCGCGACGTCATCACCATGGAATGGATCGACGGCACGAGAATGTCCGATGTCGAGGGACTGCGCGCGGCCGGCCATGACCTCAATCTGCTCGCCGACACGCTGATCCAGTCTTTCCTGCGGCACACGCTGCGCGACGGTTTCTTCCATGCCGATATGCATCCGGGCAATCTCTTCGTCGATGCCGGCGGCATGATCGTCGCTGTCGACATGGGCATTGTCGGGCGGCTCGGTAAGAAGGAGCGACGGTTCCTCGCCGAGATTCTTTATGGCTTCATCACCCGCGATTACGTCCGGGTCGCAGAGGTGCACTTCGAGGCCGGCTACGTGCCCGGCCACCACAATGTCGAAAGCTTCGCCCAGGCGATCCGCGCGATCGGCGAGCCGATCCATGGGCAGCCGGCTGAAACGATCTCGATGGGTAAGCTCCTGACGCTGCTGTTCGAAGTGACCGAACTCTTCGACATGGCGACACGGCCGGAGCTGGTGATGCTGCAGAAGACCATGGTCGTGGTCGAAGGCGTGTCGCGCATGCTCAATCCGCGCTTCAATATGTGGAAGGCCTCCGAGCCGGTCGTCGGCGACTGGATCCGCACCAATCTCGGGCCGAAGCGGATCGTCACCGACCTCAAGGACGGGCTGAAGGCGGCGGTCAAGCTCGCCGAAGCCGCGCCCGAAATCGCGGCGAAAACCGAGAAATTCCACCACCAGCTGCTGCATATGAGCGAACATGGCCTACGTTTCGACGATCAGACGGCCGAGGCAATCGGCAAGGCCGAGGCACGGCATAACCGTTCGGGCAGGATCGCGCTCTGGGTGATCGCATTGACGCTTCTCTATATTGCCTGGATGCTGAGCTGACCGCTCCGATAACATGCTGTGTTCGGCATTTAGGATATCCCATGTGACGGAGGGCTCGCTTAGTCTCGCAGTTTAGGAGATAAGGCACATGCAGCACGAACGCTCTGGCATCGAACTTTCCGGACGACCGCTCGGTTTCGCCGAGATGGTAACGATTGGTGCCGGCAAGGCGCGGGTTTCGGCTTCCGCAACCGGCATGGCCCGCATCGCGATTGCCCGCGAAATCGTCGAAGACGCGATCGCATCCGGCATGCCGGTCTACGGCTCGACGACAGGCGTCGGCGCCATGAAGGACGTGGAATGGTCGGCCGACGAGCTCGATACCTTCAATCTCGGCCTGGTGCGCGCTCATCATTTCGGCACCGGCACGCCCTTTTCCTGCAATGTCGTGCGCAATGCCATGGCGATCCGCATCAACACGGCGCTGACCGGTCAGGTCGGCTGCACGCCGGAACTGATCGAGGCCTATATCCGGATGCTCGAGGCCGATCTTGTCCCGGTTGTGCGTCGCACCGGCTCCATCGGCTGCGCCGATATCGGCCTGATGGGGCAGATCGGCGCGGTGCTGACCGGTGTCGGCGAAGCGGTCTACCGCGGCAACCGGATGCAGGCGGCCGACGCGTTCCGGGAGGCGGGACTGGAACCGGTGCGGATGGCGCCGCGCGACAGCCTCGCCTCGCTGAGTGTCAATGCGGTGAGCTTTGCGGCGGCGGCGGAAACGACGCGCAATGCCGCGGCCTCGATCCGCATCCTGCTCGCCACGGCGATGATGGCCGCCGGCGCACTCGGCGCCTCCCGCGATCCCTGGAAGGCGGTTCGCCATGTCGGCACGGCGCGCGAGGCGCTGATCGGCGCCTGGCTCTGCAACGCGTCGGACGAATGGGACTGGCCTGTTGCAACGCATGTGCAGGATCCGCTCAGCCTGCGCATGATCGCCCAGGTGTTCGGCGCCGTCATTGAAAATCTGCTCTCGACCGGTCACAAGATCCTCGCCGCCACCGGGCGCTCGGACGACAATCCGGTCGTCGTCGAGGGTCGGGTAATGACATCAGGCGGTTCGCTTCCGCTCGATGTGACGATCCTGCTTGAATCGGCCGCGCTCTGCATGGCGCATGCGGCGCGAAACGCCTTCAACCGCTGCGTCATCCTCGGCAACGGCCAGCGGCGCGACCTGCCCGTCAATCTGGTGCCGCCGGGACGGATCGCCACCGGTTTCGGGCCGATCATCAAGCTGGCCGGCGAGATCTTCTCGCGCGTCTTGTCGATGTCCGGCCCCGTTTCGGCGCAGTCGCTGGTGGTCGCAGCCGGCCTGGAGGACGAGGCCGCCTTCCTGCCGCTGGTCATCGAGCGCTTCGAGCGGCAGATGCAGGCGCTGAAGCGGCTCGCGGCGCTCGAGGCGCTGCTGTCTGCCCAGGCGATCGACATTCTCGGCGATGAACCGAAGGGCGTCGCCGGCATGCTCTATGAGGTCGTGCGCAAACATGCGGCTTTTTACACCGTCGACCGGCCGCTTTCAGCCGAGGTGGAGGCGATCGAGGAAGAACTCGGCTCGGACGATTTCCTCTCGAAACTGACCGAACAGGTTCCGATCGCCTCCTTCGACGATTTCTTCGCACTCGGTTCCCCGGAGCCCATCGAAGGGCGCTTGGCCAGCCGAGCAGGGTGATTGCGGGCCGAAGGCCCAAAATCTCAATCCTGCTCTACATTAACCAATCGAAGCATGAGCCCTCCGAAAGACGCGGGCGCTTTGGCCTCATGCTCCAGCCGGCAACGGTTTGACTTCACTCTAGGAAGGAAGCGGCATGGACTTCGATCTCGTTCTACAGGGCACGGTGGTGCTGCCGGACCGCATTCTCGAACAGGGTTATGTCGCCGCGCGTGACGGCAGGATCGCCGAGGTGGGCGTCGGCGCGCCGCCGGCGGCGCGTGAACGCCACCTGCTCGCAAGAGCGCTGATCCTGCCCGGGGCCATCGACGCGCAGGTGCATTCGCTTTCCCAGAAGAACCAGGAGGACTTCGTCTGGTCGACGCGCTCGGCTGCGGCCGGCGGCGTCACCGTCATCGTCGACATGCCCTATGACGAAGGCGACCTCGTCTGCTCGGCAGCGGCGGTGAAGCGAAAGATCGACCATGCCGCTCCGCAGGCGCGTGTCGATTTTGCGCTGTACGGCACCGTCGACCCGGAGGAAGGCCCGGCGCGGATTGCCGAGATGGTGGAGGCGGGCGTTGCGGCTTTCAAATTCTCCACTTTCGGCACCGACCCCAAACGTTTTCCGCGCATTCCACCGGCCCTGCTCGACGCCTGCTTTGCAGCGATCGCGCCGACCGGGCTGACGGCGGGCGTGCATAATGAGGATGACGAGGCGGTGCGCAGCTATATGGAACAGGTAAAGGCGCGCGGCATCACCGACTGGCGGGCGCATGGCCTGTCGCGGCCGCCGATTACCGAGCTTCTGGCGATGCACACGATCTTCGAGACCGGGGCCAATACCGGCTGCCCCTCACATGTGGTCCACTGCTCGCTGGGGCGCGGTTATGACATCGCGCGGGCCTACCGCCGCGACGGTTTTGCCGCGACCGTCGAATGCTGCATCCATTACCTGACACTCGACGAGGAAAACGACGTGAGGCGCCTCGGCGGCAAGGCGAAGATCAATCCGCCGGTGCGACCGCGCGCCGAAGTGGAGCGGCTCTGGCGGAAGGTCGCCGAGGGCGATGTCTGGCTGGTCTCGACGGACCACGTCAGCTGGTCGGAAAACCGCAAGACCAACCCCGACATGCTCGCCAATGCGTCCGGTGTTCCCGGCCTCGAGGTGATGGTGCCGCTTTTCGTCAAGGGCGCTCTCGAGCGAGGCATTCCCCTGACGTGGGCCGCGCGGCTGATGGCCGATAATCCGGCGAAGCATTTCCGGCTCGAGCACATCAAGGGGGCGCTGACACCAGGAAAGGACGCCGATATCACCGTGCTGGAGCCGCGGGAAACTATTTACGATGCGTCTGCGAGCGGCAACAACGTCGTCGGCTGGAGCCCCTATAACGGCATTCGCCTGCCCTGGACCGTATCCGCCACCTATCTGCGCGGCGAAAAGATCGCCGAGGGCGGGAAGGTGCTGGCCGAGCCCGGCATTGGCCGGTTCGTCCGGCCGTCGCCGCGCCTGGTCATTTCGGGAACAGCCGCATGAGCCGCAATCTTCCCGTCAATGCCGGCCGGATCGCTGAAGATATAGAGGCGCTTGCCGCGATCACCGAGCCGGGGCATCCCTGGACGCGGCGAGCCTTCACGCCGCTCTTTCTGGAGGGCCGAGCCTATATCGAGGCGCGGATGAAGGCGGCAGGGCTGGAAACGCGGATCGATGCCGCCGGCAATCTCATCGGCAGGCGAACCGGCAGGAAGCCCTGGCTCGGCACGATCATGGTCGGCTCGCATTCCGACACGGTGCCGGACGGCGGCCGCTTCGACGGCATTGCCGGCATGATCTCGGCGCTTGAGGTGGCGCGCGCCCTGCATGACCACGGCATGGAGCTGGACCATGATCTGGAGATCGTCGATTTCCTTGCCGAGGAAGTGAGCATCTTCGGCGTCTCCTGCATCGGCAGCCGCGGCATGACCGGGCAATTACCGGAAGCCTGGCTTTCGCGCGTCAGCGGCAGCCTCGATCTTGCCGGGGGCATCGCTCAGGTGGGCGGCGAGCCTGCGGTGCTGGGGCAGCAGAAGCGGCCGGATCTAGCGGGCTTTCTCGAGCTTCATATCGAGCAGGGACCAGTGCTCGAAGCCGAAAGGGAGGATATCGGTATCGTTACCGCCATCTCCGGCATCACCCGCATCGAAATCACCGTCGACGGCCGGGCCGACCATGCCGGCACGACGCCGATGGACCGGCGCGCGGATGCGCTGGTGGCGGCCTCGCAGCTGGTGCTCGACATCCGCAATGCCGCCGCCGAGCTTGCCAAGACGCCAGGACATTTCGCGGCGACGGTCGGCGAGTTCAGGATCGAACCGAACGCGGCCAATGTCGTTCCCTCGAAGGTCGTGCTGCTGATCGACGGCCGTGCGGAAATCCGCGCCGACATCGAGGCCTTCTGCCGCTGGCTCGACGGCCATGTAGGAAAACTGGCGACAGCCTATGGCGTGGCGATCGGGACACCGAACCGCGTGTCCGACAATCTGCCGACGCCCGGCGATGCCGGGCTGCTTTCGACCCTGGAAGCCGCCTGCGAACGCGTCGGGGCAAAATACCGGCGCATGGCGTCGGGCGCCGGACACGATACGGCCTGGATCGCTCAGGTGGCGCCGGCGGCGATGATCTTCGTGCCGTGCCGGGAGGGTCGCAGCCATTGTCCCGGCGAATGGGCCGATAATGACGATATCGCGCTCGGCGCCGCCGTGCTTTTCGAGGCGGTGCGCGAGATGGACAGGGATTCGAAACGGGAGAAGGCCGATGGGGCGCATACTGGTTGAGACGGACGTCGAGGCGGCCGTCAAAGGCGGCTCAGTCTATGCCGCCGGCGGCGGCGGCTGGGCCGATCACGGGCGGATGCTCGGACTTGCGGCGGTCACTATCGGCAAGCCTGAGCTGGTGTCGATCGACGAGTTGGGGGATGACGACTGGATCGCCACGGCAGCTGCAATCGGCGCGCCGGCCTCCACCACGCCCTGGGAAATGCAGGGCATCGACTATGTGAAGGCGGTGCAATTGCTGCAGGAGGCGCTGGGCGAAAGGCTTTCCGGGCTGATCATCGGCCAGAACGGCAAATCCTCGACGCTGAACGGCTGGCTGCCGTCGGCGATCCTCGGCACCAAGGTGGTCGACGCCGTCGGCGATATCCGTGCCCATCCGACGGGCGACATGGGTTCGATCGGCATGGCTGCCTCACCCGAGCCGATGATCCAGACCGCGGTCGGCGGCAACAGGGCCGAGAACCGTTACATCGAACTGGTGGTAAAGGGGGCGACGGCGAAGATCTCGCCGGTGTTGCGGGCCGCCGCCGATCAGTCCGGCGGTTTCATCGCCAGCTGCCGCAACCCGCTCCGGGCCTCCTATATCAGGGCCCATGCAGCGCTGGGCGGGATCTCGATGGCGCTTGCGCTCGGAGAAGCCATCATCGCGGCGGAAAAGCGCGGCGGATCAGCGGTCATCGACGCGATCTGCAAGACGACGGGCGGGCACATCCTCGCCGAAGGTGTGATTGCCCGGAAGGACGTCGTCTACACCAAGGAGGCCTTCGACATCGGCACGATCACCGTCGGCTCGGGCCAGGCATGCGTAACGCTGCATGTGATGAACGAATATATGGCCGTGGACGATGCGGATGGCGGGCGGCTTGCGACCTTCCCTGCAGTGATCACCACGCTGTCGCCTGAGGGTGAGCCGCTGAGCGTCGGCCAGCTTCGGGAAGGCATGCATGTGTTCATCCTGCATGTGCCGATGGACATCATTCCGCTGTCGGCAAGCGTGCTCGATCCGACCGTCTATCCCGTCGTCGAAAACGCAATGGGAATCGAGATCGCGCGTTATGCACTGGCGGCGAAGGCCTGAGCCATGGCGCGCGACCCCGGCCTTGAAGAACTGCTGCGTGAGGAACTCGGCGATCGTCCCGGCCTCAGCGAAAAATCCATGTTCGGCGGCCGCGCCTTCCTGCTGAACGGCAATCTTCTCTGCGGCGCGCGCAGTGACGGCATGCTGATCCGTCTCGGCAAGGGCAATGACGATTGGGCGCTGGCGCTGCCGGGCGTGATCCAGATGCTGATGGGCGAGCGGGTCATGCAAGGCTGGCTGCGCGCCTCCGCCGAGGCCTACGGCGACGATGCGCTGAGACGGCGCCTGCTCGATGCGGCGCTCGCCTATGTGGAATCGCTGCCCGGCAAATGAGACCATTCCCTCTTCTCCCCAGCGGAGAAGTGAAAAGCAACCAAGCGAGGAACCCGCGATGCCGAAGGCCAATCCACGCCATCCGAAATTTCCGGTTCCCGGCGGGCCGGACTTGCGCGCCAAGGGTTGGCGGCAGGAGGCGCTGCTGCGACTGCTCGAAAACGTGCTGTCGGTGGGTGAAGACCCTGACAATCTGGTCGTCTATGCCGCGCTCGGCAAGGCAGCACGCAACTGGGCGGCGCATAAGGGCATCGTCAAGGCGCTGACGGAGATGGAGGAGGACCAGACGCTGCTCATCCAGTCCGGCAAGCCGATCGGGCTGGTGCGCACCCATGCCAAGGCGCCGCTGGTCATCATGGCCAACTGCAACATCGTCGGGCAATGGGCAAAGGCCGAGGTGTTCTACGAGCTGCAGCGCAAGGGGTTGATCTGCTGGGGCGGGCTGACGGCCGGCGCCTGGCAATATATCGGCAGTCAGGGCGTCATCCAGGGCACCTACGAGATCTTCATGCGCATTGCCGAGCGACGCTTCGGCGGCGATCTTCTCGGCCGTTTCGTGCTGACGGCCGGCCTCGGCGGCATGGGTGGGGCGCAGCCGCTCGCCGGTCGCATGGCGGGCGCGGCGATTCTCTGCGTCGATATCGATCCGGAACGCGCCCGCAAGCGCCAGCAGATCGGCTATCTGCAGGAGATCGCCCCCGATCTCGATACCGCCCTTGAAATGATCGATGCGGCGGTGAAGGACAGGCGGGCGCTTTCCGTCGGCCTCGTCGGCAATGCCGCTGAGGTCTATCCGGAGATCGCCCGGCGCGGCATCGTGCCCGATATTGTTACCGACCAGACCTCGGCGCACGACCTCGTCTACGGCTATGTGCCGAAGGGCATGAGCCTCGACCAGGTCAAGGGGCTGCGCGACGATGGCCAGGGGCAATTGATGGCGGCAAGCCGCGCCTCGATCGTCGAGCATGTGAGCGCAATGCTCGCCTTCCAGAAGAAGGGATCCGAAGTCTTCGACAACGGCAACCTCATCCGTACCCAGGCGAAAGAGGGCGGCGTCACCAATGCCTTCGACATCCCGATCTTTACCGAAGCCTATCTCAGGCCGCTGTTTGCCCGGGCGATCGGCCCGTTCCGCTGGATGGCTCTGTCAGGCGAGGAGAGCGATATCGCTAGGATCGACGACCTGCTCATCGAGATGTTCCCCGACAACAAGATTATCACCAACTGGATCCGCCTGGCGCGCGAGCATGTCCCCTTCGAGGGATTACCGGCACGCATCGCCTGGCTCGGCCACGGTGAACGCACCGCGCTCGCCCGGCGCGTCAACGGACTGGTGGCGAGCGGCGAACTCAAAGGCCCCGTCGCCTTTTCCCGCGACCATCTCGATGCCGGCGCCATGGCCCATCCCAATATCATGACCGAGCGGATGAAGGACGGCTCCGACGCGATTGCCGACTGGCCGCTGATCGATGCGATGATGCTCTGCTCCTCGATGGCCGATCTCGTCGTCGTCCATTCCGGCGGCGGCGGCTACGCCGGCTATATGACGAGCTGCGGCGTCACCGTCGTCGCCGACGGCACCGATGCCGCCGACGAACGGCTCGACCACGCGCTGACCAACGACACGGCGCTTGGGGTGATGCGATATGCCGATGCCGGATATGATGAGGCGCTTGATGAGGTGGTGAAGAAGGACGTGCCCTATCTCAGACTAGATTGATTCAAGGGCGGGCCTTGCCGGAAGCATCGGCATCAGCCGATCGGATTGGAAACCTCAATGAGATTGCCGTCGGGGTCCCTGAAATAGACCGAGCGCAGACGTCCCGTGGCGCCGATGCGCTCGACCGGGCCCTCTTCGACCGTAACGCTCAAGGCTTGCAGATGAGAGATGACATCGGCAAGCGGCGTCTCGGCGATCAAGCAGAGGTCGCCTGAGCCGGGGATCGGATGTTTCGCCTTGGGTTCGAATTCATGGCCGGCCGGGTGAAGGTTGATCTTCTGGCGGCCGAATTTCAGCGCCGTGCGGCCTTCCGCAAAGGTTTCAACCGACATGCCGAGGATGCGGGAATAGAAATCGCAGGTCGCGGCAATATCGGCGACGGTCAGCACGAGATGGTCGAGGCGATCGATGCGGATCATGCTTTTCTCCTCGCAAGGAACTGGGCGACAAAGGCCGACATAAAGGCCAGCGCCAGCATGGCAAGGGTGAAGACGACGACGGCTGCCCAGCCTTCGACAGCCCAGAACCAGCCGCCGGCCGAGCCCATCAGGCTGGAGCCGACGTAATAAGCCAGCATGTAGATGGATGAAGCGTGCCCCTTATTGCCAAGGGCAAGCTTGCCGACGAGGCCGCTGGCGATGGAATGGCTCATGAAGAAGCCGGTGGTCAGCACGAGGATACCCAGGATGATCGATGGCAGCGAGGCGAAGAGCGTCAATGCGCTGCCGGCAGCCGTCAGCGCGAGGCCGAAGAGAAGCACCGGAAAGTGGCCGATCCGGTCTCCGAGCAGGCCGCCGATCGAGGCGGCGCCGATGCCGAAGAGATAGACGGTGAAGATCAGGCCGAGTTCCGTCTGATTGAGACCGTAGGGAGGGGCCACGAGGCGGAAACCGGCATAATTGTAGATCGTGACGAAGGAGCCCATCGCCAGAAAGGCAATGGCGAAGATGAAGGGCAGCGCCGGATTTCTGAGATGGCCGAGCCAGGCCCTCAGATGAAAACGCGGGTCAAGACCCGGCCGGCGGACGAAATTCCTTGATGGCGGCAGAAGGGCGATGAAGCCGATCGCAGCGGCAAGGCCGATGGCGCCGATCAGGAAGAGCGCCGGGCGCCAGGTAAGATATTCGGCGAAGATACCGGTCAGCACGCGCCCGGACATGCCGCCGAAGGCTGTGCCGCCGACATAGAGGCCCATGGCGGCGCCAAGGCCGCGCGGATCGATTTCCTCGGCAAGATAGGCCATGGCGACGGCGGGCACACCGCCGAGAACTAAACCCTGCAGGGCGCGGATGACGAGCAGCAGATGCCAACTCGGGGCGAAAGCCGTAGCAATTGTCAGCAACGCCGCACCAACCAGCGATATCGACATCAGGCCGCGGCGGCCAAGGCCTTCCGAGACGGCGGCGGCGCAGACGATGGCAAGCGCCAGGAAGCCGGTGGAGAGCGACAGCGACAGCGAGCTTTCGGCCGGACTGACGGAGAATTCCCGCGAGAAGACCGGCAGCAGCGGCTGGACGCAATAGAGCAGCGAGAAAGTAGAGTAGCCGGAGAGAAAGAGCGCCAGGCTGGCGCGGCGATAGGCGACCGTCCCGCGCGCCAGATAATGTTTTTGTTGTAAGTTCGCGACCTTTTCGGAAGTTTTCACTGCATGCGCTGACATCGGCATATCTTCGTCCTTCCCGTTTCGATCTAGTCAACGCCGCCCCATTTGTCCAATATATGCAACTGACGACCTTGATATGTTTTGGAGATGGCATGGAGTTGCGGCACCTCAGATATTTCCTGGCGGTCGCCGAAGAAGGCAATTTCACCCGAGCCGCCGGCAAGCTCGGCATCGGACAGCCGCCGCTCAGCCAGCAGATCCGCGACTTGGAGACGGAGGTCGGAGCGGCGTTGTTTCACCGCGTGCCGCACGGAGCGGAATTGACGGCGGCAGGGGAAGCATTCCTCGGTGAGGCGAAAGCTGCTCTGACGGCAGCGGAAAAGGCGAAGCTTGCCGCTCAAAGGGCCAATCGCGGCGAGACCGGACGCCTGTCGATCGGCTTCACCGCCTCCTCGGCCTTCAATCCGATCGTCAGCACGACGATCCGCCGCTTCCGGGCGCGCTGGCCGGAGGTGCGGCTGGCGCTGACCGAGATGAATACGCTGGCGCTGATGCAGAAGCTGGAACGCGGCGAGTTGGACGCGACCTTCATGCGCCCCGGCCTCGCCGATCCCGCCGGCATCAGACTGCGGCGCTTGGCTGATGAGCCGATGGTGATCGCCCTGCCCGCCAGCCACCCGCTGGCTCGGCATTCGAGCCTGCCGCTTACGGCGCTGGCAAACGAACCCTTCATCCTCTTTCCCCGCCTCGTCGGATTGAGCCTTTACGACGACGTCGTGCTTGCCTGCCGCAAAGCGGGTTTCGAGCTGACCGTGACGCAGGAGGCGCCGCAGATTTCATCCGTGGTCAATCTGGTGGCGGCCGATCTCGGCGTGTCGATCGTGCCGGCCTCCATTTCCCAGATCAGGCTCGAAGGGGTTGTCTACACGCCGATCGAAGGACCGCCGGCCGTCGCGCGCCTGGCGCTGGCAATGCTGAAGACGCATCGCTCGACGGTCACAGAGAACCTGATGAGCCTGCTTATTCATGAATGACTTCGCAAGTCCGAACAGGAACGTCCGTACTCCGATTGCATGTTTTCTGCCAAAGGCTTAGGGTCAAGGCAGGTCAAAAAAGGCGACGGGTAGAAAGCCATGGCTCTCAGCGGCAAACGCATCCTCCTCATCATCTCGGGCGGCATCGCGGCCTATAAGAGCCTCGATCTGATCCGCCGGCTGCGTGAGCGTGGCGCGAGCGTTCGCCCGGTCATGACCAAGGGCGCGCAAGAGTTCGTCACGCCGCTGGCGGTCGGCGCGCTGGCGGCAGACAATGTCTTTCTCGATCTGTTTTCGCGCCAGGACGAACAGGATATCGGCCATATCAGGCTGGCGCGCGATTGCGACCTGGTGCTGATTGCTCCTGCCACTGCCGACCTGATGGCGAAGATGGCGAACGGGCTTGCCGACGATCTCGCCTCGACGGTGCTGCTGGCGACGGACAAGCCGGTGCTGGCCGCCCCGGCGATGAACCCCAGGATGTGGGCGCATCCGGCGACACGACGCAACGCAGCGACGCTCAGGGCGGACGGCGTCCATTTCATCGGGCCGATGGCCGGTGAAATGGCCGAAGGCGGGGAAGCCGGGCTCGGCCGGATGGCGGAACCGCTGGAGATCGTGGCTGCCGCCGAAGCTGTGTTCGAGGGCGGCCGGCGCAAGCCGCTTGCCGGGCGAAAGGCGATCGTCACGTCGGGACCGACGCACGAGCCGATCGATCCGGTCCGCTATATCGCCAATCGCTCCTCCGGCCGGCAGGGACATGCGATCGCCGCAGCACTGGCCAAGCTGGGGGCCGATGTGACGCTCGTATCGGGGCCGGTAACGATTCCCGATCCGATCGGTGTCAACGTCGTGCATGTAGAGCGGGCGGAGGAGATGCGCGACGCCGTGCTTGCGGCCCTGCCGGCCGACGTCGCCGTGATGGTGGCGGCGGTGGCGGACTGGCGCGTGGCCTCGGCCGCCGATCAGAAGCTTAAAAAACATCCGGGCGAATCCATTCCGACACTGGCGCTTACCGAGAACCCCGACATCCTGAAGACGGTGGGTCATCACACGATGCGACCGAAGCTGGTCATCGGATTTGCCGCCGAGACCCAGGACGTCGAGAGCAATGCCAAGGCAAAGCTCGAGAGGAAGGGCGCCGATATGATCGTCGCCAATGACGTCTCTCCTGCGACCGGCATCATGGGCGGCAGCCGCAACAGCGTGAAACTGGTCCGCCACGACGGCGTCGAGCAGTGGCCGGATCTGGCAAAGGAAGAGGTTGCCGAACGGCTGGCAGCGCTGATCGCCGAGCGGCTCAGGCTGATATAGCGACGCGCTGCGGCTTTGCCGTGTTGCGTTTCTCCGACCGGAAATCGGTAACCTCGATGCCGGCCTTGCCGACGATCACGGCGCTGCCATCCGGAATTTCCGCCCAGGCATCGACATCGTCGTTCAACGGCTCGGAGACGAGGCAATGGCCGGCGCCGACAGGAGAGGCATAGAGCGTCGGCGCCTTACGGTCTGTGGCATAACGGATCGCATAGAGCGATTTGCCGTCGGAGAAAGCCGCGGTGAAGCGCAGCAGGATGGAGCCGATGATGTTTTCGGCCAGATCCTCGACGAAACCAATCATCTCAGCCATGGCAGCGATCGGCGCCTCGCGCAGGCCGAACTTCAGCGCCAGCAGGAACATCAGCTCGGAATCGGTGGTGCCGCTGCGGGCATTGAACAGCTCGTCGTCGAGCATCGCCTCCATCGGCCGGCGCAAGCGCTCGAAGCCGGAGATCTGGCCGTTATGCATGAATGACCAGGTATCGTGGGTGAACGGATGGCAATTGTCGCGGCGCGTACCACCGCCCGTGGCGGCGCGGACATGGGCGAGGAAGAGCGGCGAGCGGATCTGCCGCGCCAGGCTCTTCAGATTGCAATCCGACCAGGCGGGCAGGATGTCGCGGTAGCGGCCGGGCTCAGGCCTGTCGCCGTACCAGGCGATGCCGAAGCCATCGCCGTTCGTCGCCGTCTTGGCGCGGGTGGCGCAATGGGACTGCTCGATCAACGAATGGGCAGGCGAGGATACCAGTTCCTCGAGATAGAGGGGATCTCCGCGATAGGCTGCCCAGCGACACATGGCTTTGTTGCTCCGGAACCCGCCATATCGGCAGGAATGCTGAAATTGTCGAACGCCGGGGCTAACAAGACCTTAACGCGCCGGCGGTTTGCAAGCCGCTCATGAGGGATTCGTGACCGATGACGGCTTCAAATTCGGAGAAACCCTGTGTTCTTTTGTGAACGGCATGTCGTGGCTGCGGCGGCACGTGGAAGGAATTTCTGCTTGCATCTCGGAAGAATCATTCTACCTTTAATCTATCAGCAACAGAACGAAAGGAAGGTGATCCAATGTCTAATGAGATTTCGGACCTCGTATCGGGCATGGAAGTGGTGATGAAAGCGAGGCAGCCCTCGCTCTAAGACCCGCCTTCCTGGGGCTGCATCGACAGTCCAGGCCAGTTCGAGGCCAAACTCATGGAAAGGGTCGCCGAGGCGGCCCTTTTTTATTGTCCGAATTTCCAGCGTTGACGGAATGTCCGAATTCTCCTATTCAAAAAGTCATCAGATGACTTGATGAGTTGAAGATGCAGGCACTCAGCAAAACCAACCTCGCCGACGGCGCCATCGAGGCGATCCGCAGCGATATTCTCGGCAAACGCTGGGCGGTCGGCGACAAGTTGCCGAACGAGGCTTCGCTATCGGCCATGCTCTCCGTCAGCCGCGGCACTGTGCGCGAGGCGGTGCGGGTGCTCGCCTCCCAGGGTTATCTCGAAACCCGGCAGGGATCGGGCACCTATGTCCGTTCGACCAGCGATGCCGGCCGGCCGCTGACGATGGCGCGGCGCGCCAGCCTGCGCGATCAGTTCGAAGCGCGTTGCGCGCTCGATGTCGAAGCTGCCCGGCTGACGGCGATGCGCAAGACGCCGGAGGCGATTGCCGAGCTTCGCCGGCTGCTGACCGAACGCGGCACCTATGACGGCCGCGACAAAGCCGGCTTCATCGAACGCGACCTCGCCTTTCACAAGGCGGTCATCGCCGCGTCCGGCAACCGGGCGATGATCGAGATCTATGATTTCTTCTCGACCTCGATCGCCGACACCATCGCGGCGACGCTCGGCAAGGACATTCCCGAACCTGACATGCAGGCGCATGCCGATATCGTCGACGCGATCGAAACTGGCGACCCGGACAAGGCAGATGCGGCGGTGCGCCGCTTCATGGCGCCCGTTCTTGCCGCACTCGAGCGGATGATCCTCTCATGAATAGGCCTTCCAACAATGCCGCCATCACGCTTGACGTGGCCGACGATTTGCTGATCGATGCCGAGGCGGGCAGCCTTCCAGCCCCGCAGGCAATGCCGATGCCGAATCGCGCAGGTGGTTTCCTGCTCGGGGCGAGCCTCGTGCTGATCGCTTTCAATCTGCGCCCGGTCTTTTCAAGCGCCTCGGCGCTGCTGCCGGAGATCCGCTCCGAGCTCGGGCTGAGTGCGCTCGGCGCCAGCCTGCTGACGACGCTTCCTGTCGTCTGTCTCGGCGCCTTCTCGCCGTTTGCCCCTCGTCTTGCCCAGCGCATCGGTACCGAGCGCACACTGCTCGGCGTCCTTCTGCTGCTTGCGCTGGGCACCGCCTTGCGCGGGCTTTCCTCCGTGCCGCTGCTGTTTATCGGCACGGCCCTTGCCGGCGCCTGCATCGCCATCGGCAACGTGCTGCTGCCGGGGCTGGTGAAGCGGGACTTCCCCAAGCGCGCCGCGCTGATGACCGGCTTTTATACGATGGCGCTCTGCGCCGGTGCTGCCAGTGCGGCCGGGCTGACCCTGCCGATCGAACATGCGCTCGGCGGGTCTCTCGACGGCGCACTCGCTGCCTGGGCGCTACCGGCTCTGATCGTCGGCCTCATCTGGCTGCCGCAGGTCCTGCGCAGCGGCGCCCGGGCAAGGCGAAACGGCTTTCGCGTCGAAGGCCTCTGGCGGGACCGGCTGGCTTGGCAGGTGACGCTGTTCATGGGTTTGCAATCGGCGCTTGCCTACTGCGTCTTCGGCTGGCTGGTTCCGATCCTGCGCGAACGCGGGCTCGACGGCGTGACCGCCGGGGCGATCGTTTCGCTGTCGGTGATGGTGCAGGCGGCATCCTGCCTCGTCGTGCCGCATATCGCGGTTCGAGGCCGGGATCAGCGGTTGATCAATGCCGGGCTCTGCGGCGTTGCCGTTACCGCCTTGCTCGGATTGCTTTTTGCGCCGCTGTCAACGGTGTGGCTGTGGGCGGTGCTGCAGGGCATCGGCCAGGGCGGACTGATCGCGGCCGCTATGACGACGATCGTGCTGCGCTCGCGCGATCCCGATGTTGCCGCCCATCTCTCCGGCATGGCGCAATGTGTCGGATACCTCCTCGCCGCCATCGGCCCGCTTATCGTCGGCCTCATTCGCGGCTGGACCGGCAGTTTTTCCTGGTGCGCGGTTCTGTTCATCGCGCTCGGACTCGGAGCCGCGATCAACGGCTGGAAGGCCGGCCGGGCGCTGGAGGTGAATGTGCACGCGGTCGAGAAAGCCTGAGACACGCCTCACCTTGCCCTCACTGACCCATCACCATCTCTTGATGCCGGTCGCCGGCCGCGGATGCTACGCTATCTCAGCCAGCATCCGCCGGAGGATAAATCGTGCGCATACCAACCCTGTTTCTGCTCACCGCGTTCATGGTGTCGCTGGGGCCTGCCCTTTCCCCAGCGCAGGAAGACGGCGGACGCCAGGCAAATGTCGAGCGCAGCGCGCGCGGCGGCGTGCTGAAGCTGCTGCCGGCCGACTCCGTCACCGAGCACGAGCTGACGGTCGGCGGCCGCAAGATCGCCTATACCGCGACGGCCGGCACGCTCGATCTCTTCGGCCCGGACGGGGCGCAGACCGGCGCGATCTTCTACACCGCCTATGTCGCCAGGGATGGCGGGCCGGATCGGCCGCTGACCTTCGCCTTCAATGGCGGGCCGGGCGCGGCCTCCGCCTTTCTGCATCTCGGGCTCGTCGGGCCGAAAATCCTCGATTTCGGGCCTCAGGCACGCGATGGTGCCCATGCGAAACTGGTCGACAACGAGCAAAGCTGGCTCGACTTCACCGATCTCGTGCTGATCGATCCGATCGGCACCGGCTGGAGCCGCACGGCAAAGGCGGACGACGCCTCGAACTATTATAGTGTCAACTCGGATGCCCAGAGCATCGCCAAGGCAATTGCGCTCTACGTCGCGCATAACAACCGTTCCAGCTCGCCGAAATACCTGCTCGGCGAAAGCTACGGCGGCTTTCGCGCCGCCAAGGTCGCCTCCGCCCTGCAGGAAAGCCAGGGCATCGTCGTCGCCGGCGCAGTGATGCTTTCTCCCTTGCTTGAAGGTCAGCTGATGTTCAATGCCGATCAGTTCGCGCTCGGCGCAGCGCTCGAGCTGCCGTCGCTGGCCGCGGCCAAACTCGACCGGGACAACGCCTTTGACGAGCAGAGACAGAAAGAGGCGGAGATCTTCGCGCTCGGGGAATACCTGACGAAACTGGCCGGCCCGCCGCCGACAGGCGCCGATGCCGAAGCCTTCTACGGCAGGATCTCCCGGCTGACCGGAATTCCGCAGGATATTGTCGCCCGCAACCGCGGCTTCCTCGGCAATTCCTTCGTCAAGCATTCGGATGCGGGAAGCAGCGAGGTGATGAGTTCATACGACGCTTCCTTCGCAGCGCCCGATCCCTATCCCGAATCCGATTACGACCGCGGCGACGATGCCATCCTCGACGGATTCACCCGGGCCTATGGTGGCGCCTTCGCCGATTATGCTCGCAACGAGCTCGGCTTCAAAACCGAAATGACCTATTCGCTGCTTGACGGCGATATCAGCCGGCGCTGGGAATGGGGTGGAGGCCGCGGCGGCGGATCGCGCTTCCAGGCGAGCGCCACCGACGACGTCAGGCAGCTGCTCGCCTCGAACGCGGCCTTCCATCTCCTGATCGCGCATGGCTACAGCGATCTGGTGACGCCTTACAGCGTGAGCCGCTATGTGGTCGACCACCTGCCGCCCTCGCTCGCAAGTGGCCGCGTCGGGCTGAAGCTCTATCATGGCGGCCATATGTTCTATACCAAAGCCGATCAAAGAGCCGCCTTCACGGCGGATGCGAAGGCCTTCTATGCCGCACGCCCGGCCGCACAGCCGGCGGACTGAGGGAGCGCCGATGCATATCACCGGAGGATGCCATTGCGGGGCGATCCGCTATCAGGCGGAGATCGATCCGGAGCGCGTCTCGATCTGCCATTGCACCGATTGCCAGCGCTTGACGGGCTCGGCCTACCGCGTCACCGCGCCTGCGCGGTCGGAAAGTTTCATGCTTATTTCCGGCGAACCGCGCAGTTATGCGAAGTATGGCGACAGCGGCGCCCTCAGCCGGCAATTCTTCTGCCCGAATTGCGGATCGCCGCTCTACCGCACGGATGGCGAGGGCAGCGCGATCGGCATTCGTGTCGGCAGCATCGACCAGCGGCGGGCCCTGGCGCCGAAAAAACAGATATGGTGCCGGTCGGCTTTGCCCTGGGCGGAAAACATCGAGCCGCTGCCGCGGTTTGATGGCGAGGGTTAGCGGAGCCAAGACGCTAGGACCTGACTAAAGGAGGCGGTAGTCCGCATTCGGTCATCAGCCACTTGGTCAGCACGAGTTGCGGACCACCATGGTGATGAGCCGCCTGTGGCGAGAGCGCAAGCCAACGACCACCCCTTCGAGCGCCATTTATGACTTCCACTGGCATCCCAGAACTGAGCGCTAGAATTCCAGCGCCGCGCGAACACCCAAAAACAGAACCCGTCAATATTGCTCTAATTTTAGCTCGAACTGGCTAAGTGCATCTAAGCTCAATTTATAGTATATGGAAGATGAGGGGATAATCGTGCATACGGCGCGAACGGTTGCTGTAATACTCAGTGGATTTCTTCTGAATTTTACACCCTTGTATTGCATTTTTTTGGACGTAAGCTTCAGGAAAGCTATCATAGCAGCCTTAGATGCGGGCTTTAGTCGTAACGCGTATAGGGACTTTAGTCTTAATTCCCTCACCTGTGAATGAGCTAGTCCTCTCGATCGACGACAATCCCAGTCGATCGAGAGCTCTAGATTCAATACGCAAGAGGGTGGGTCCGGGGATGCAGTTCGGCATCCGGGCTCTGTGACCCTCTGCGAGCTAGCCGAGGGAGAAGCTCCATGGCACTCGATATCACAACTCAAGATCTCATCATCGACGAAACCGCCAATTTGCAGGACGACGACGTCAACCCGGCGATTGTGCCGCACAACAATGCGACGGTGCAATATCTGCTGGGTCTCGACGCTACCGGCGGGCTGACCTCGCCGGAGGTCGCTTACCAGAGCAATTTCGTCGTGGCCTCGGCGAGCGCCGGGGAAACCATCAGCGCGGTCGTTCTCACCCAGAACGCATCCGGCACCCCGTACTCCACCACGGTCGGCGTCAACAGCAACATTCGCACCGTCGATGGCAATTATGTCTGGCTGTTCCAGGATCCGAACCATGCAAACGTCGTGATCGGCGTCATCGGCACATCCGACCCGCTCATCGCGCCGGCCGCTGGCGGGCAGCTCGCGTTTTCACTGGCGCTGGTCGGCACCAGCGCCACCAATGCCGACCTCTACACCGTTCAATACGTGCCATTGCTCCATCCCGATGCGACCACTGCCGACGACCGCATCGATCTGACCAACAAGGTTTTTGCCTCGGTCACGGCAACCTC
This sequence comes from Rhizobium aethiopicum, assembly GCF_900094625.1. Classification (GTDB taxonomy): domain Bacteria; phylum Pseudomonadota; class Alphaproteobacteria; order Rhizobiales; family Rhizobiaceae; genus Rhizobium; species Rhizobium aethiopicum. The sequence continues at coordinate 250,201 of NZ_FMAJ01000003.1, forward strand.
GACAGTCAATTTCAGCCAGCTTGGCGACGCCCCGTCCGGACATAACAACTGGTATATTCTCGACGCCGACGCAGCCAGCCCCCAGAAGATCCTCGTCACCGCTCACGACAATGGCGCGCAGGCGGAGGTCAACGTCAGCACGCAGGGCCTCGGCGTCGCATCGCAAGATGTCCGCTTCGGCCGCGAGTTGCAGATCGACCTGATCACCGGCGGCACCCAGAGCGCGGGCAAGAATTTCACCAACACGCCAACCGCGCCCGACTACGGCTCTCACATCGAGAACGTCTCCACCGCCGGCTTCTCGGTCTCGCAATCGACGCCAACGAGCAGCGTCGCTGACATCGAGATCCACGCCTATAACAACAATGACAATGTGGAAGGCGCTTCCTTCCCCACCGACGACAACGATGCCGAAATCAACATCACCGGAGTGACATTCGAGCTGAACGGCGACACAAAGACAGCCGCGGATCTCGGCATCACGGTCGATCTCAGCGGCGACGGACTCATCCTTCGCAATGTCGGAGAGGGCGTCACGGTCGATTTCACGACCGCAGGCGGGGTTGGCGGAACATTCGACCGCTTCACCATCAAAAATATCGATACCGAGAAAGACTTCTTCGACGTCAAGGAAGTGCATTTCGGCGGCGAGGTGAGCAACGCCTACAATGAAGAGGTCGGCTCCTTCATCAACTTTGACGACGACGGACCGGCGATCACGGCAACCGGCAGCCCGTCGCAGCTGACGGTCGACGAGACCAACCTGTCGATCGACGCCAACGGCGACTTCTCAAGCTTCTTCACCGCGAATGCCGGGGCCGACGGCGACGACATCACATATGCTCTCGGCATTAACCAGGTCACCAATGTCAGCGGCCTCACCGACACTGCAACCGGCCAATCCGTGCTGCTCTTCGTCGAAGGCGGCAATGTGGTCGGGCGAGCCGGAATTGGCGGGCCCGTTGTCTTCACCGTCAGCGTTAATGCTGCCGGCGTCGTCACCCTCGACCAGGCACGGGCCGTTGTTCATACCGATGCCAGCAATCCGGATGACAGCACCACACTGGCCGCCGCCAACCTCGTCACCCTGACCGCCACCATCACCGACGGCGACGGCGATCACGCCGCAGCCACCCACAATATCGGCCAGAACCTCAACTTCGAGGATGACGGACCGATAATCGGGATAAAAGGCGGCCCGCTTCCGCTGACGGTCGACGAGACCGACCTGACGACCGATGTCAGCGCCGTCGGGGCCGCCTTCGTCGCCTTCCCCGGGGCCGATGGTGTTGGCAACGGAATCACCTATGCGCTCGGCATCAACCCGAACAACAATGTTAGCGGTCTTACCGATACGGAAACCGGCCAGTCCGTCCTGCTCTTCCTGGAAGGCGGCAGCGTGGTCGGCCGAGCCGGCGTCGGCGGGCCTGTCGTCTTCACCGTCAGCGTCAGCGCCGCCAACCTTCTCACCCTCGATCAGCAACGGGCAATCATCCACGCCGATGCCAGCAACCCGGACGACAGTCGGACCCTGGCGGGCGCCGACCTAGTCACCCTGACCGCAACAATCACCGATGGTGACGGCGATCAGGCAACCTCCACCCGCAATATCGGCCACGACCTCTTCTTCAAGGATGACGGGCCGACGATCACCAAGCCGTTCGATGGGAACCCCGCAACCTTGGCTATCGAGCATGAAACCCTGGCCAATGTGCTCAACGCATCGGCCAGCGGCAACTTCGGCTACAATATTGGCGCGGACATTCATCCGGCCGCCTTCTATGCCAGCGGCTCCGACTTCGTCGACCAGGATCTCGTGACGAACGGCGTCCAGATCGGGCTGACCGGCACGATCACCGGCGGCGGCGGCGGAAGCCTCCTCAGTTCGAATGTGACGCTCGCCTCGGAGAGCCTCACCTCCGCGACGTTCAACTTCACCTTCACCTACGACAAGGATCCGGCGGCCGGCGAGCAGGCGGGCACGGCGGGCGGCACGCTCGTCTTCGACAAGGTCCTCGACAGCTATACCATCCAACTGACGGACCCGCTCGAAGGCTTCAGCTTCGACGTGCTGCACACCAGCGAGCTGTTGTCCAAGGAGCCGACGGGCAACACCGGCCACCCGCCGATTGTGTTGTCACGGCTGCAGGCGGATGATGCGAACACACCTGCTGACGAAGACTTCTACGTGCAGTTCACCGGCAACCTGATCAACAGAGCCAACCCGTTCAGCCTGACGAATGATGGCCAGGGGTCGTCCGGCGATTCCACCTTCACCCTCGGCGGTCACGAGATGGTCAGCAACAACAATCCAACCTGGGTGTCTGCGACGCAGAGCACCAATGGTGTTGCCGGCGACACGATCCAGAAAGACGAACTGCTGACCTTGCGGTTCTTCAACAGCAATGTCGGCATCACCAACGAGGTCACGAGCCCCACGGCGACCGCCGGCTCGATGGCCATCAAGTTCGACGGCATCGGCAACAGCGAGGATCTGATGGTAATCCTCGACCTGATCGATAAGGACGGCGCAGACAACATCGCCGGCAACGGGGACGACAACGCGACGATCACCCGTGCCGTGTATGTGTCGAACGCCGACATCTTCAAGGCGGGTCAGGTCCCGGCCCCTTACAGCAGCGAGTTCACGCTCGACAATAACGACGGCCTCGTGATCATCGAGCAGAACGATTACAACGCGGCCGGCGAAGACTATGTGCTGCAGGGCGCCCAGATCATGCAGTCGGGCAACGGGATCACCGGCAACAACACCGCCATCGATCTGATCAGGGCGACCGGCACCAATGGCGGCAGCAATGCGACCGGCAATCTGGTGAACTTCGACGCCACCGATAACGACGTGCTGAAGATCACCGATATCGGCTTCACCTCGACCGTGACCGAGACGCCGAACGCCAATCTCGACTTCGCCTTCAAGGTGGCGGACGCCGATGGCGATGAAACAGCGATGCAGCACATCCTTGTCGACGTCGCCTGACAATCGACCAAAGGGGGCAGCTAAAGCTGCCCCCTCACTGTCTTGCATGCTCATGTAATCTCGTCCCCAGAGTCATGATAATGAAGACGAACCAACAGCCCCCTGCTCTCCAGGTGGTCATCAAAGAAGCCCGACGCGCCGTTCGGCCGCTTATCTGGTTCAGCGGCGGCATCAATATGCTGATGCTGACCGGGGCGCTTTACATGCTCCAGGTCTACCAGCGCGTATTGTCGAGCCACAGCCTGGAGACATTGGTCATGCTCTCGCTGATGGCGGCCGGCGCGCTAGCGGCAATGGCGGGGCTGGAAGTGGTGCGCGGGCGTCTTCTGGCAATCGTCGGATCATGGATGAACGCCCGCTTGGCGCCTGTTCTGCTGACCGCATCGGTGGAATATGCCGCCTCAGCGCCCGGCCAGGTCAATGCCCGTCCGCTGCGCGACCTCGATCAGGTGCGGAATTTCTTCACCAGCCCAAGCATCTTCCCGATCCTCGACGCGCCTTGGGCGCCGCTGTTTTTCGCCGCCATATTCTTCATGCATCCCTGGCTCGGTTGGTTGGCGCTGGGGGGCGGAGCAGTACTTTTCGCCTTGGCCTTGCTCAACGAATGGCTCACACGCAAGCCGCTGACCGAGGCCGCGAGCGCGCAGTCGCAGGCCTATGTCCAGGCGGAAGCCGCGATCCGCAACGCCGAGGTCGTACAGGCAATGGGCATGCTGAAGCCCTTGCTGGAGAGCTGGAAGAGCCAGCAGGACGAGGCGAACAAGGGACAGGTTGTGGCCGCCAACCGCGGCGGAATCATTTCGGCCATCGCACGTTGTCATCGGCTGGCCCTGCAAATGGGCATATTGGGGCTTGGGGCCTATCTCGTCCTACGAAATGAAGCTTCTCCGGGGATCATGGTTTCCGCCTCGATCCTGATGGGGCGCGCCTTGTCGCCGGTCGAACAGGCGATCGGCACATGGAAAGCGACGGTCGGGGCGCGGGCCGCCTATCGGCGTCTTGCGGCCGTCGCCGGCCAGCACCCCGAGGCCACGCCGGTACTGGCGCTGCCACGACCGTCAGGCAGGTTCGAGGCCGACAATATCGTGCTTGCCCGACAGAGCGGCGAACCTATCCTGAAGGGGATCAGCTTTCATCTCGAGCCGGGTGAAGCAATGGCTTTGATCGGCCAGAGCGCGGCCGGCAAGACCAGCCTGGCGCGAATATTGGCCGGCGCCTGGCGTCCCTCCGGCGGTCGAGCGCTGCTTGACGGCATGGATGTCGCTCAGTGGGCGGCAGAAGACCGTGGCCAGCATGTCGGTTACCTGCCGCAGGACATCGAGCTCTTCGCGGGGACCGTCTGCGAAAATATCTGCCGTTTCGCCAAGCTCAGCCCGGTGGTCTTCGACAAGGCCGTCAAGGCCGCGCGGCTGGCGGGCGTTCACGAGCTGATCAAGGGGCTGCCTAAGGGTTACCTTACCGAGATCGGCGAATCCGGCGCGGTCCTGTCAGGCGGTCAACGCCAACGCATCGGATTGGCGCGGGCGCTCTACGGCGATCCGGCACTCGTCATCCTGGACGAGCCCAATTCCAATCTCGACCGCGAGGGTGAGGAAGCCTTGATCGCAGCCCTCGGCACGGTCAAGGCGGCAGGCACAACCATTATCCTGATCGCCCATCGGCCTAATATCATGGAGAAGGTCGACAAAATACTGGTCCTCAATCGCGGTCAGCAGGACCTCTTCGGCCCACGTGACTATGTCTTCAATGAGCTCGCCGCGCGCCTGCGCAAGGTCGCTCAAATGCCGACGATCGTCGCGAAGTAGCGAGGAAACGAACAGCCATGAAGGAGATGAAGGTCGTTCCGTTACCCGTTTCACCGCCGCCGGCAGCTGTTCCCCTGCGTCTCGCAGGCGTGACTTTCACAGGGTTCGCGATCATGTTCCTGTTCTTCGGCATGGCCGGGGGCTGGGCGACGCTAGCACCGTTGGAGAGCGCCGCAGTGGCACCGGGTGTCATCAAGGTGGCCGGCGATCGCAAACTCATCCAGCACCTGGAGGGCGGCATCATCGCAGGGTTGAACGCCGCCAATGGAGATATCGTCAGAGCCGGCAAGATCCTCGTCCAACTCGACAGCACACAGGCGAGGACGAAGCTTGATTTGATCCAGAACCGGATCGCAACGCGCGAGGCGCTGGCCGCCCGGCTGAGGGCCGAGCGTGACGGCAAAACCGAGATCGAGTTCGATCCAGCACTGCTCGCGAACCCCGCCAAGTCAGCGAAGGACGCCGTGGCCGCACAACGTGACGTGTTTTCGGCGAAGCACAACAATTTGAAGGACGAGCGAGAAATCCTCAGCCAGCGCCGTCGACAGACCGCAGAAGAGATAACGGGACTGAAGGAGCTCATCATCACCGAAGACAAGCAGATCGAGGTGTTCGAGGGTGAAACAAAAGATCTTGAAAGTCTCCTCAGGCGTGGGCTCGTCACCCGCGAGCGGGGCCTGCTGCTCAGACGGCAGCAGCGCGAAGTCGAAGGTGAGCGCGCGACCAATGTCGCGGCAATCGCCCGCGCCAGGAGCGCCATGGCTGAGATCGACATGCAAATCCTCAACCTCACCACCTTGCGGCTGAACGAGGCCGTCGAGGAGTTGAGCAAGGTCGAGGCGGAACTGTTCGACCTCAGGCAGGAGGAACGTTCCGCCAAGGATGTGCTTGCCCGCACCAATGTCGCCGCCCCCGTCGACGGCATCATCATGGAGTTGAAGGTCCACACCACCGGCGGAGTCGTCAAACCCGGCGAAACCCTGATGACCATCGTGCCGATGGGACAGCAGCTTGTTGTCGAGGCTATGGTCAGACCGGAGGACGTCGAGACGATTGCGCCGGGACAGCTGGCGCGCGTCAGTTTCCCGGCCTTCGCCCGCTACAACCTGCCGCCGCTCGACGGGGTCGTGGAGATCGTATCGGCTGACAGGATGGTGGAGGAACGCAGCGGCGCGCCCTATTTCGCCGCGACCGTTTTGATCGACAAGAGCGAGCTTGCCAAGCTGGAGGGCCGCAAGCTCCTGCCCGGCATGTCGAGCGAGGCGATGATCCGGACGGGTGCCCGCAGTGTGCTTGCCTATCTGGCCGAGCCGATCACCCAGAACTTCCGCCGCGCGCTGCGGGAAAAATAGGTTTAGAGCAGGTTGAGAAAGATCGGAGCGGAAAGGCCAGGAGCTACGCCTGCGGCGGCGTATCCGGCCAGGTCTCCGTGACGCCAGCCTGCACCGGACGCTCCAGATAGGTGGAAAGGGCGATATAGCTGCGGGTGCCGGTGACGCCCGGCACGGCATGGATCTGCGCCAGAAAGGCTTCCAACGCCTGCGGGCTTTCGGTGCGAACCTTGAAGAGAACGCTGGCATCGCCCGCCACTGAATGCATTTCCTCTACCTCGGGGAAACGCAGGACCTGCATCAGCCGCTCGCTCTTGCCCCAACCGGCTGCTTCCACATGCACGAAGGCAAGCAACGGCTTACCCAAAGCCGCGCCGTCCAGCGCGGCATGCACGCCCTTGATGGCGCCGGATTGTCTCAGGCGGCGCACGCGCTCATGCACGGCCGGCGCCGACAGGCCGACTGCTTCACCAAGTCTGGCATAGCTCTTGCTACTGTCGGTGGCGAGCGCGGCTAATATTCTTCGGTCGAATGCATCGATGACCGGCCGCTTAATGCGTCCCCGCCGAAGATCGTCTGTATTTTCTTCCATTCGGCAAACTCCTCTTTTTGCCGAAAAATAATCACCGATACTGGGCCTATTCAACAGAATATTCGGCACAGGAGGAAATCTTATGGAGTTGATAGCGCGCAATCCGGCAAGCGGGATCTATGCAGCGAGCCCTGATTACATCCATGCGCTGGAGGTCAGGCATGCGTCCCGTCTGCTCTTCGTCAGCGGCACCATGGGTCTCGATCAACAGGGAATGGCAGCGGCCGATCTCGAAGAGCAATTGGACCTCATCTGGTCCAATCTCCGCAGCATCCTCGCTTCCGCTGATATGACGGTGGACAATATCGTAAGGCTGACGAGCTATCTCAGTGACCGCGACTTCATGGAGGCGAACCAGCATGCCCGTCTTCGGGCACTCGCCGGCCGCGCCGTGCCGACCACCGCCATCATCGTCGAAACGTTGCGTGACGACTGGCTCGTCGAGATCGAGATCATCGCCGCCGGCTGACGGCAGTTTGGCCGTCGCGCCCGAGGGCGCGACGGGTGCGGCGATCAGGCCGCCTGTTTCAGCAGGCCGAGCGCCTCGGAAAGATCGACCTCGCCGCGAAAGCCGCCGCTGCTTTTCGCCTCCTGCCGATGCTCGATCGCATGGGCGAAACGCACGGCCGGTTCCTGCTGCATGCGCTGATAGAGGCGATGCAGGGCGGGAAACTGCCGGCGGTCGACGACCTTATGAAAATCGTTCCAGCGGGCGATGCCGACGAAATAGGCATCCGCCAGGCTCGGCCCGTTGCCGACAAGCCATTCGCGGTCTTCGAGCAGACGCTCCAGCGTATGATGCGCCTTTTCGACCGCGGCGGTGCCATAGGCCGTGAGGGCTCGTTTCTCATTCGCGTCCAGCGGATGCTCGACCGCGTACCAGAGCGGGCCGAAGGCCTGGAAGAAGGTGGTGTTGAGAAAGGCCAGCATCTGATTCAGGCGGTCGAAATCCATCGAGCCCTGCGCAACGCCCAGATGGTTGCCGATCGTGCGGGCGCCGATATGGTGCAGGATCGCCATGCTTTCACTGATCGTGCTACCATCTTCGAGCAGCAGCGACGGCGTTTCGCCGGCCATGTTGATCCGCTTATATTCTTCGCTGGAGACTATTTCCGGCATCTCGACGCGGCAGAGCCGATAAGGCAGGCCGGACCATTCCAGCGCGACGATCGAGCCGAAGGAGCAGCCTTCGGGGACGCCGTAAAACAAGATGGGTGACATCATCGTTCCTTTCAGAATTGAACGTGTTTTGGACACGATGAATGTGCAGGTGTGGACGATCTCGCGGTAGAGGCTATAAATGCATCACAACGTCCACACATCTGGAAGCTGTCAATGGCGCTCTTCAACCTCAATGACCTCCATCTCTTCGTGCAGGCCGTCGACAGCGGCAGCTTTACCGCTGCCGCGCGGCACCTCGGCGTTCCGAAATCGACTGTCAGCAAGCGGGTTGGCGAGCTGGAGGCACGGCTTGGCGTCCGGCTGATCCAACGTACGTCACGAAGCTTCGCACTGACCGAACTCGGCCGGGAGTTCTTCCAGCATGCCCAAGCTTCGATCATCGAGGCGGAGATGGCCGAGGGCATCGTTCGGCGGCATCTGGCCGAACCGGCCGGCAGCGTCCGCCTGACCGTCTCGGTGCCGACGGCGCAGTTCATGCTGACGGAGCACCTGCCGGCGCTGGCGGTGCGCTATCCGAAGCTTCGGCTCTGCGTGCACGTGACGGACCGCTTCGTCGATATCATCCAGGAAGGCTTCGACGTCGCGCTGCGCAGCCACCGGACGCCGCTGCCGGATTCGGCGCTGGTGCAGCGGAAGATTACCAGCCACCCGTTCCTCATCGTCGCCTCGCCGCAATATGTGCGTGCCCATGGCGAACCGCGGCGGCCCGAGGAATTGGCGCAGCATGCGACGATCATGACCAGCCTGGCTGAGGATCAGTGGCGGCTTTATTCGGGCGGCAGCGAGGTTCTCGTCATGCTGCATTCCGTCATGGCCGCAGATGAGCCCCATGTTTTGATGGAGATGGCGATGTCGGGGCTCGGTATTACCTGCCTGCCGACATCCGTCTGCCGCAAGGCGCTGGCAGAGGGGCGGCTGGTGCGGATACTGCCGGAATGGACGGCCGGCAGTATCGAGACGACAATCCTGATGCCGCACCGGCGCGGCCAGCTGCCGGCGGTTCGCGCCGTTGTCGAATTTCTGGCGGAACGGCTGGCCGGGTGATGATCACGCCGCCTTGGCGGCGTGATATTCCTTGATGGCGACCATCTTGATTGCCGGATAGCGCTCCGCCTCGTAATACCGCGAGAACGCGTCCTGGGGCGAGTAAGACCGGGGCGCCGTCGCCGTCCTGGAAGATTTTGGCGACGGTTAGTTATAGCCCGAACGGGTCGACGCGCCTCGAATGCATCGCTTGACTAATCTCGGTGATAACACAGATGAAACCTCATGTGTCGTCGCGTCTATATCAATGCAGCGTTGGATGAAATCGTGGGAAGCTTCCCTTTCGCCGAACGCGGCGCGATTGACAGCTTGAGCGACCGCCTCCCTCGATACAACGGCTTTCCTACCGAAGTTTACCCGATCATTATCCGCGACACACGAAATCCGAATGTAATGGGACCGGTCTTTGCACCAGCTCGATGGGAGTTCTTGCCGCCGCCGATGAAGCCGCGCAGGCGCCAGCCGCTGATCAACGCTCGTTGCGAAGGCATTGCCGCACATGACCTGTTCCAACTGGCCTACCGGTCACGTCGCTGCCTTATCCCGCTCAATGGCTTCTTCGAATGGGAGAACGTCTCGGGGACCGGCAGAAACAAGCAACCTTATGTCATCGCCATGAAGGATGGATCGCCGTTCGCTTTGGCAGGCCTATGGGAAATCTGGCACCACCCCGCCGGCATAGATATCCGCAACTTCGCTATCGTCACCTGCGCACCGAACAAAATGATGGCAGCGATCCGGGATCGCATGCCCGTTATTCTCCATCGGAAGGACTATGAGCGCTGGATGTCCGACGAGCCGGATCCCTCCGACCTGATGAAGCCGTTCGATGCCGAGGCGATGACGATGTGGCCGGTTACCCGCCGCGTAAGCAACTTCAGGAACGCTGGGCCGGACATTATCAATCGAGTTGATCTCAGAGCGACATAATTCAACAGAAAGATTAGCAAGTTAAGGCTAATTGAATATCCTCGGAACCATGTCATCCTACTCTCCTGCGCCCCTCCTCGCGTTTTGGGCGCCTTTGATCACAAAATGCCCCGCTAGCTTCTTGCGGGGCATTTTGCTTTTTGCTCATCCTCGGGAAGGTTTCAATTGGCGCACCCCGAGATCGGCTAGGCTGTGGTGACCGACCTTCGCTTTAGAAAATCGCCGATAGCTTTGGCGGACATCGGAGCGCCGAGGAAGTTGCCTTGTAGTCGATCGCATTTTCTCTTGCCGAGCCACTCAGCTTGACCGGCCGTCTCGACGCCTTCTGCCGTGACCTGCATCCCCAGTCCGTGTGCAAGACCGATGATGAAGTCCACGATGGTCTGGACCCTCGGGTTGCTCTCGACATCCTTGACGAAGTGCCGGTCAATCTTGATCGTGTCAAACGGGAAGTTCTGCAAGTAGCTCAGTGACGAATAACGGGTGCCGAAATCATCTAACCCGATCCGGATGCCCAGCACCTCAAGCGTGTGAAGCATGTCGAGATTTTCGCTCGTTCGCTCAAGCAATACGGTTTCCGTGATCTCCAGCTCCAACCTATCGGGCGGAAGACCGACCTCATCCAGGATGCTGGAGATGCGATCGGTAAAATCGCCTTCGAGGAACTCGGCCGGGGAAAGGTTGACAGCTACAATGCAGTGCGACGGCCAGGTTGACGCCTCACGGCAGGCCTGCGCGAGAACCCAAGCGCCAATTTCCGGCATCAAGCCGTCGCTTTCGGCCATGGGGATGAAAAGACTAGGCGGAATGACTCCGGCGTAAGGGTGACGCCAGCGTAGCAGCGCCTCGAAGCCGACAATTCCGTCCGTCGCGTCAACGATCGGCTGATATTCGATGAAGAACTGCTGTTGGCGAAGGGCGATCCTCAAGCTGCGCCTCAGCATCTCACGTTGTTCCAACATGATCATCATCGAGCGGTTGAACATCCTCGCCCGGCCGCGTCCATCATTCTTGGCGGCATAGAGCGCTATATCGGCGGCCTTCATCAATTGTTCGCCGTCGCCGCCATCAGACGGCGCAATGGCGATACCGACACTGGCGCCGACAAATACGTTAATCCCTCCGATTGTGAACGGCTCTTTGAAGGCGCGGACCAGGGATTCTGCCAGGCGTTCCGCTTCAGCGGGTTGGTCATTGACCGATTGAATGACGGCAAATTCATCGCCCGCGAGCCTATATGCAGTCTCGCCTTTGCGAAGCAGGGCTTGAATGCGCTCCGCGGTCGTCTTCAGGACGACATCGCCCGCGCCGTGACCGAGCGTGTCGTTGACCGGCTTGAAGTCATCTAGATCGATCTGCATCAGGGCGATGTTGTGCCCGTCGGTCGCAGGTAGGTTTGCCTCAAGATCCTCGCTGAACTGGCGACGGTTGGCGAGTCCGGTCAAAGCGTCATGCCTTGCCTGATGCAGGAGCAGAGCTCTCTCCGGATCCTCATCGGATGTCTCCGAGTGAGCATTCCCGATCGGGGTTTCGATGACGCCCAATCCGAGTTCGCTTCGGAAAATGAGAAGATTTCGACCTTCTGGTTCGATTGCGATTATGCGCGGAAGACCGCTGGAAAGAACGGCACTTACGTGGGACCTGCCGACCGGTTTCTGAAGGTCCGGGTATACCTGCCACAGAGTTCGGTTCGCCTCGCCAATAATATCGTAGGCCGCCGCGGCCGTCCCGGAACATTCAACCATTTTTAGGTCATGCCCGTAAAAGGAAACAAGTTCCTCGGCATGTGCATAAACGCCTGCCATCAAGAAGCTTTCGTTCCGTCTGCGATGAGATATGGCTACCATACCCACGGAATGAACTTCAATCAAAACGAGAGCGTGGGCCGTCCCGGTAAACGGGTCCCTGTGCAGCTCGTTCTTCTCCGGCGCCGCCAATCCATCTGGCCGTTGTGGAAGTCGACCGGCTCTATCGCCACCATAATCAGAACCCTAGGAAAAGCTCCTTGCGGAAGGCTTCGCTCGCAGCTGGAGCCCGAAGCGACGCAACGATTGGTGTGACAAGGGTGAATAGGGTTGGCCGCCCAACGTACAGGAGATACAATGCTTGGGGTATAGCAAAGTGATCGCTGAGCAGCCCACCTCGATGTTACCAAATATTACTGCAAGTAGAAGTCAATTTGTGTTTTCAAGAGAAACTCAAAAATAGACCCATTAGTTGAAAAGCTCATTTTATTGAAAAAATTCTGAAATGGTGCAAAATAGTTTTGCGGCGCTTAGATGCGCAATGCCTAGAAAACAACCCCACTGTGCTAACCCCCGCTAAGCTGCGGGGCTCTTTTTGTCCGGCATCGTGCTCGAACCGCAATTGTGAGAATAAGGTCAAGTCCCGGGAGAAAGCCAGTACTGTCAGATCGCATAATGCCTTTCTCTTAGCGATCCACCCCTTTCCAGAGCTGGGTCGTGCGGAGGCGATTTTCCCGTCCGCTCCCAAGCGACGCTCCGCGCGGCCCGAGGAATTGAGCATGCGACGATCATGACCAGCCTGGCTGAGGATCAGTGGCGGCTTTATTCGGGCGGCAGCGAGGTTCTCGCCATGCTGCACTCCGTCATGGCCGGGTGATGATCACGCCGCCTTGGCGGCGTGATATTCCTTGATGGCGACCATCTTGATTGCCGGATAGCGCTCCGCCTCGTAACGCAGCGAGAACGCGTCCTGGGCGAGGAAGACCGGGTCGCCGTCGAGATCGCGGGCGATATCGCCGCGTTTGACGGTGAGGAACTTGTCCAAATCGGCCGGCTGCTCGGCGGAGATCCAGCGGCAGACGGAGAAGCGCGACATTTCGAAGGAGACCGGCAGGCCGTATTCGGCCATCAGCCGCTCCTTCAGGACGTCGAGCTGCAGGGCGCCGACGACGCCGACGATCGCCGGCGAGCCGTCTTCCGGCGAGAACAGCTGGACGACACCTTCCTCGGCCATCTGCTGCAGCGCTTCCTTGAGCTTCTTCGCCTTCATCGCATCTTCGAGACGCACGCGGCGCAGAATTTCGGGCGAGAAGTTCGGCACGCCCTGGAACACCAGCGATTCCCCTTCGGTCAGCGTATCGCCGATCCTGAGCGTGCCGTGATTGGGAATGCCGACGACGTCGCCGGCATAGGCGGTATCGGCGAGCTGGCGCTGCGAGGCGAAGAAGAATTGCGGCGCCGTCAGGCCGAGCTGCTTGCCGGTGCGGGCAAGCCTCGCCTTCATTCCGCGCTCGAGCTTGCCCGAGCAGATGCGGGCAAAGGCGATGCGGTCGCGGTGGTTCGGGTCCATGTTGGCCTGGATCTTGAAGACGAAGGCCGTCATCTTGTCGTCCGTCGCATGCACGGTCCTGGTGTCGGCGACCTGGTCACGCGGCGGCGGCGCGAATTCGCCGAGCGCGTTGATGAGGTCACGAACACCGTAATTGCGCAGCGCCGAGCCGAAGAAGACAGGCGTCATATGGCCTTCGAGGAAAGAATCGCGGTCGAAGGGGCGGCAGGCTTCGATTGCGAGCTCGGTCTCGTCGATGAAGGCCCGGCGCTCGTTTTCCGGCAGCCTGTCGGCGACGGCCTGCGGGCCGTTGACCGGCGTCGTCTCGACTTCGGTGTCGGAACCGCGGGCAGTGCTGTTGGCCAGATGATAGGAGCCGCAGAAGGTCTTCGAACGGCCGATCGGCCAGGTGATCGGCGCCGTATCGAGCGCCAGCTTCTCTTCCACCTCGTCGAGGATCTCGAAGGGATCGCGGCTTTCCCTATCCATCTTGTTGATGAACGTGATGATCGGGATATCGCGCATGCGGCAGACTTCGAAGAGCTTCAGCGTACGCGGCTCGATGCCCTTGGCGGCATCGATGACCATGACGGCGGCGTCGACGGCCGTCAGCGTGCGATAGGTGTCGTCGGCGAAGTCCTCGTGGCCAGGTGTGTCGAGGATGTTGAAGACATTATCGTTATATTCGAAGGTCATCACCGAGGTGACGACCGAAATGCCGCGCTCGCGCTCGATCTTCATCCAGTCGGAGCGCGTCTGCATGCGGTCCTTCTTCGCCTTGACTTCGCCGGCAAGCTGGATGGCGCCGCCGAACAGCAGCAGCTTTTCGGTGAGCGTCGTCTTGCCCGCATCCGGGTGGGCGATAATAGCGAATGTGCGGCGGCGGGAGACCGCCTCGGCGAGACTTTCGGCCATAGTGTGAATCCTGTGGAATTGCGGCTTACCTAGCGATTAAAGGCCGAGATTGCAATTGACCCCGGCCGCTCAGGCGCAAAGTAATGGGTCATGACCATTCATCACGACCTCAGCCCGACGCTGAACCTCATCCGCCTGGCCAACGGCGAAGGCCTCGATCTGCCCGCCTATGAAAGCAAGGGGGCCGCCGGCATGGACCTGCGCGCTGCCATTGCCGACGGCGAACCGCTGACGCTGCTGCCGGGCAAGCGGGCGCTGGTGCCGACCGGCTTCATCTTCGAAATCCCGGAAGGGTTCGAAGGACAGGTGCGGCCGCGCTCCGGCCTTGCCTTCAAACACGGCATCACCTGCCTGAATTCGCCGGGTACCGTCGACAGCGATTATCGCGGCGAGGTGAAGGTGCTGCTTGTCAATCTCGGCGCGGAAGCTTTCGTCATCGAGCGCGGCATGCGCATCGCCCAGATGGTCATCGCGCCGGTGACCCAGGCGCGGGTGGCGGAGATCACCGAGACAAGCGAGACGGCGCGTGGCGCGGGCGGGTTCGGCTCTACCGGCGTGTGATCGATCGGTCCGAAGAAGTAGCCGAACGGTTGATAAGCAGCGTTTGTGGGGGCGCTTATGCTATTCAAGAGAGCGCCATGGGGCGTGCTTATGGGTCTAGCGGCAGCGCTGACGGCAACGCCAACGCTTGCGATCGATTCAAAAAAGCTCCAATCGATTCGCTCATCGATGTCTTTGGAAGAGATCGTCTCATTTGCCGTCTCAAAATCAACAGCCCCGATCCTCGACATCAACAAAACGATCGAAATGAATATCGTCCTCAATGCGAGGGGTATGGGGAGAAGCGATATTCAAGCTTTGCAGATAGAGTTTTTGCGAGTGTTTTCTGCGATTGGTGCTTACGCTGAAATCGACATCAATTTCGACGCCAGCCAATCGATCGAATATTCAGCTGGAACGCCATATGCCCCTTTCGGTGATCAGAACCGGCGGTCGAATAGCCAGGCAGTTGACGTGTTCGTTGATCGTGATGCGCTCAAGCTGGCAAAATTAGGCCAGATAGCAGCGCACGACATAGACACGCTTCGAAGCAAGCCGGACACGTTGGAATGCTACCATGAGCGCCGAAAAGGACACTCGGTTATCAACGTCATCGTCGACCGCGATATCAATCCTGTAGGTTGCCTTTACACAGTTCTGCTGCAGTCGATCGGACTCAGGGGACATTTCGGCGGGGTTGCCGCAACATATCGCGTCGGGGACGTTCCGGGCTTCAGGCGCAATGCCGAAATGGCGGCAGCGTATGCCATCCATGAGTGCCGATCTCACATCGATGAAAAAGATCAGTTTGAGCAATGTATCACAGGAGTTCTGAAGGGGAACTAAGGAGCCGCGGAGTTGCCCAAAATAAGCAGCGTTGATGGGGCATTTATGCTATTCGGGAAAGTGCGTTTAGGCGTGATTGGGGGCCTAGCGGCAGCGCTGGTCGCAACACCGATGCTTGCGATTGATTCAGCGAAACTCCAGTCGATTCGGTCGTCCTTCTCCACCGAGGAGGTGGTCGCATTCGCCGTGGCGAAATCGGCAGCACCGATTTTCGACATCGACAAAACCATCGATATGCACATTGCCGTCAACGTGAAGGGTATGGACAGACGCGATATTCAAGCTTTGCAGATCGAGCTTTTGCGCGTGTTTTCCGCGATTGGGGCTTACGCGGAAATCGGTATCAATTTCGACGTCAGTCGATCCATCGATTACTCGCCTGCAACGCCGTATGTGCCTTTCGGCGATCAGAACCGGCCGCCAAACACCCAGACTCTCAACGTGTTCATCGATCGTGATGCGCTTAAACTGGCAAAGTTGGGCCAAATTGCAGTTCACGATATAGACACGCTACGGAGCAAGCCAGACACGTCGACGTGCTATCACGAGAGCCGAACGGGAAACCCGGTCATCAATGTCCTCGTCGACCGCGACGTCAATCCGGTGGGCTGCCTCTATGGAGTTCTACTACAATCGGTCGGAGTTACGGATGCTTTTGGCCGAGATGCTACCACTTTCAATCCCGGAAGAATTCCCGGGTTTAGGATCAACGCCGAAATGGCGGCAGCATATGCCATTCGCGAATGCAGATCTCTCATCGATAAAAAAGATCAACTTGGGACGTGTTTGAAAGGCGTTCTCGGTGAAGGGAAATAAGGAATTCCGGATTGGCCGAGGCTGCTTGCATTCCCTTGCAGTATACCTTCGATCGCGGATTTCTAAAGCGCGTCGCAACAATCCTGGTTCAAGCGGACGGGCTGCCGTCCTTTGTTTTTATACATCTCGTTATCCCCGCTGCACATTTTGGTGAGACACCTCTGATGGCAAATCGCCTCGACAGCGCCGGCCTGAGCTTCCGTCAGGATTATTTCGACGACCCGACCGGCTGGGCGGCCTTGGTCTGTCTGCTCAAGGATATTTTCGGCATCGACATCGGCCCGCTGCAACAGCTCGGCGGACCCGATCCCAGCAGCATGCCGTTCGGCTGGTTCGATGCCACGGGCGAGCTTGCGGCCAATATCTCGGCCTTTGCGCTGCCCTTCGTCCTGAACGGCAGGATCGTCCATGCCGCCGGCCTGTAGTCCGGCGCAGTGCGGCCGCAGTGGCGCGGCCGCGGGCTCTATCGCGACCTGACGGTGAAAGCGCTCGACTGGTGCGAGCAGCAGGGCTTCGAGGCCGTCATCCTCTACACCGATAAGCCATCGCTTTACGAGCCCTATGGTTTCCGCTCGATACCGCTGCACCGCTACGAGGGGGCGGCCCCCGCGCCCTCGACACCAGCCGCAGCAGCCCTACCGCTTTCGGCGACGAATGCGGACGATCTTGCCCTGCTGCAAGCGCTGCTCAAAGCACGCAGCCCGGTCTCGACGACGCTTTCGGTGACGGCCAATGCAGCGATGTTTCTCATCAATACCCAACTCGACCCCGATATTCGCGTCAGTTTCCTTGGAGACGAGCGCGCAGCCATCGCCTGGAAGATGGATGCAGCGGGTCGCTTCAGCCTTGTCGACGTCGTGGCGACGGAAATCCCGACGCTTGCAGCGATCCTCGGCGGACTCGAAATCGCCTCCACCCACATCGAGGTGCTTTTCCGGCCGGACAAGCTCGGCTGGGCGGGTGATCCGCTACCGCTGCAAAGCGGCACGACGCTGATGCTGCGCGGGCTCGGCGATATGACCCCGCATTTTCCGGCGATGCTGTCGCCGATGGCGGATTTCTAAGCGCGGGCTTCGGCCGACGCTATCTCTTCCGCGAAAGCGGCGGGAGGCGGCGCTTGACGGGCGAGGCTTTGATCATCGCAGTGTTGGTTTCCGCGCGCTCGGCGACCCTGTCGAGGAGACCGTCGAGCTCCGCCATCGATCGGATGACCAGGCGGGCGATGAAACAATCCTCGCCGGTCACCTTGTCGCATTCGACGATTTCGGGAATCTCCTGGATGAGCCGCTCGACGATGTGCAGCTGTCCCGGCAGCGGCCGCACACGCACGATCGCCTGCAGGGGATAACCGACGGCGGCAGGGTCGAGATCGATGGTGAAGGCCTTGATGACGCCGCGCTCCTCCAGCCGCCGCAGGCGCTCGGCGGCACTCGGCGAGGACAGCCCCACCTGCTGCGCCAGTTCCTTCAGCGAGATCCGGGCGTTGCCGGCCAGCGCTTCCAGAATGGCCTGATCGATATCATCGAGCGATTGCACATCATTAGCCACAGCGATTGATTTCCCTATGATGATTAGGCGATTAAGCCAGTTCTCCTTTCTATCTCTATATAAAACCTTCGGCCGCCGCAATATTCTCATCTCATAGAAACGGAGGCGATCATGAGCGGCGACATCAAAAGAGGTTCAGTGGAAATGACGGCAGCGATGCTGATCTCGGGGACGATCGGCTGGTTCGTCGTCATGTCGGGTCAACCGGTCAGCGGCGTCGTCTTCTGGCGCTCCCTGTTCGGCGCGATGACGCTGCTCGTCATCTGCGGCGCCCTCGGGCTGCTGCGGCCGGGCATTATCACGCTGCGCGCCTTCGCCATCGCCATCTTCGGCGGCGTCGCCATCGTCGTCAACTGGCTGCTGCTCTTCGCCTCCTATTCGCATGCGACGATCTCGATCGCCACGACCGTCTACAACACCCAGCCCTTCATGCTGCTGGCGCTCGGGGCACTGTTCCTCGGGGAGAAGATCACCGCCGCCAAGCTGTTCTGGCTGACGCTCGCCTTTGCCGGCATGGCGGCGATCGTCGAGGCGAAACCTGCGGCCGGCGGGGCATCGGATGGCTACGGCCTCGGCATTGTGATGGCGCTCGGCGCGGCTTTCTTCTACGCGCTGGCGGCCCTTGCTGCGAAATGGCTGAAAGGCACGCCGCCGCATCTGATCGCGCTGATCCAGGTCGCAACCGGCATGCTGATGCTGGCGCCGATGACGACGTTTTCGCAGCTGCCCGGGGATGCCGGCGGCTGGGCGATCCTGGTGACGATCGGCGTCGTCCATACCGGGCTGATGTATGTGCTGCTTTACGGCGCGATCCAGCGGCTGCCAACCCATCTGACCGGGGCGCTGTCCTTCCTCTATCCGATCGCGGCAATCCTCGTCGACCGCCTGGCCTTCGGCCACGCGCTGCAGCCGATGCAGATCGCAGGAGCGGCGATCATCCTCATTGCCGCCGCCGGCATGAATCTCGGCTGGAGCCCAAGATGGCTGCGGCCGAGGGCGCTCCAGGGCTGAGGTACCGGCAGGCACCCGGGTGCAGGCATTCCGTCTCGTGATGCATCCATCAACGCCGGCGGATTGATGGCACGGCCCGCCTGACATAAAACACCGTAAAGAGGGAGCCACAGATGAGCCTTGCCGCCTTGCTTGCCTATGCCGGAGCGTTGTTCATCGCCGCGGCCATTCCCGGCCCCGGCATCACCGCGATCGTCGCCCGTGCGCTCGGCTCGAATTTCCGCGAGACCTTCTTCATGGGTCTCGGCCTGGTGCTCGGCGATATGGCCTATCTCACCGCCGTCATTCTCGGCCTCGCCTTCGTCGCCCAGACCTTCACCGAGGTGTTCATCGCCATCAAGATCGCCGGCGCCCTCTATCTCGGCTACATCGCCTGGAAACTCTGGACGGCAGGGCTGCTGCCGCAGGACATTGCGGCGAAGAAATCCAGCAATATCGGCCTGTCCTTCCTCTCCGGCTTGTTAGTGACACTGGGCAACCCGAAGACGATGCTCTTTTATGTCGCGCTGGCGCCGACGCTGATCGACATCGGCAATATCAGCCTGCGCGACTATGCGCTGCTGCTTGTCGTCACCTTCGTGGTGCTGATCACCGTGCTCGTGCCCTATATGCTGCTTGCCTCGCGCGCCCGCACGATGCTGAGGGAGCCACGCGCCCTGCAGGCGCTGAACAGGGTTGCCGCGAGCATTCTTGCGGGCACGGCGGCCTTCATCGCCACGCGGGCGGCCTGAAATAAACATCCGCCAAGAAACGGTTTTCAAAGCTTATTTTCTCTCGTGCACCCTCGCCCGGGACGAACGCGCTCTGGTCTCATTCGGTCTTTGACCCTATTCTCCTCCTCGATTTCAGGGACCGAAGTCCAAAGGGAGAGAATCATGTCGCACAAACCCGGCCGCGGCCGCATCTATTCCTCGATCACCGAGACCATCGGCAACACGCCGCTGGTGCGCTTCGACAAGCTGGCGCGGGAAAAGGGCGTGGCGGCAAACCTGATCGGCAAGCTCGAATTCTTCAATCCGATCGCCTCCGTCAAGGACCGCATCGGCGTGGCTATGATCGAAAGCCTGGAATCGCAAGGCAAGATCACATCGGGCAAGACGGTACTGATCGAGCCGACCTCCGGCAACACAGGCATCGCGCTCGCCTTTGCCGCCGCGGCCAAGGGGTATCGGCTGATCCTCACCATGCCGGAGACCATGTCGGTCGAGCGGCGCAAGATGCTGGCGCTGCTCGGCGCCGAGCTGGTTTTGACGGAAGGATCGAAAGGCATGAAGGGCGCCATCGCCAAGGCGGAAGAGCTGGCCGCCTCGCTTCCCGACGCCGTCATTCCGCAGCAGTTCGAAAACCCGGCCAACCCCGAGATCCACCGCAAGACCACCGCCGAGGAAATCTGGAACGATACCGACGGCACGGTTGACATCGTCGTCTCGGGTATCGGCACCGGCGGCACGATCACCGGCGTCGGTCAGGTGCTGAAAAGCCACAAACCCGATATCCAGATCATCGCCGTCGAGCCCGCCGATTCACCGATCCTGTCAGGCGGCAACCCCGGCCCGCACAAGATCCAGGGCATCGGCGCCGGTTTTGCCCCGAAAATCCTCGATACCGGCATCTATGACGAGGTCGTCACCGTCACCAATGACGAGGCCTTCGAACAGGCGCGCCTGATCGCGAGGCTCGAAGGCGTGCCGGTTGGGATCTCTTCGGGCGCGGCGCTGACGGCGGCGATCAAGGTCGGCAGCCGTCCGGAGAATGCCGGCAAGAACATCGTGGTGATCATTCCGTCCTTTGCGGAGCGTTATCTCTCGACGGCGCTGTTTGAGGGGCTGGGGAGTTGAGGGAGGCTTTCCTCCGGCAATTTATCTTGAAGATATCGGGGGCGCCTTGCGCCCCTTTCTTTTCTACCGTCACCTGTCAGGTTAGGTGATCGAAGCAATGCTATCCGACGCCATGAGGCGTTTTATGTTGAGCCTGTCAAACTGCCACCTGGGAATCGCGTTTGCATCAGTAAGAAGACCTGTAATATGCGCAGACAGCTCCTCCCACGCTCCTCACGCCTATCAGCCGCTTGATGCGCTCAAAATAACGGGCCGATTTCGCTCGGGCGAACATTTCAAATGGCCCACCATGACGATTGACGTATAACAATGTTTCTGGCCACCAGCTGTTGTAGTCTCCAAATGTCGTAGCTCTAAAATAGAATATAAAGTCCGCACACATGACATACGAAAAATCGATGCCAGTACCTTCATTTCGCTGTTTTAACATGTCGGCCCGAACCGACGTTCGCATCAATTTAAGGCGATCATTTCTTATATCAAAAGTTTTAGCGTATTCCCTAAAGACGGTAAAGCTATGCATAGTCTCATCAGGCCTACGGTGTGAATTCCAATAGTATTGCTCGTCGAGCATCGAAGATGCCACGTCAAATCGCTCATACTTCAAGAGTATCGCGATCCAATACAGATACAGTTCGTGTACGATGAACCGATAATTATCCTGATCAAGATTGGAATATGAACCCGCGTTTACAGGTGGATGGAGGTAAGGTATCAGACGTTCGAAAAATCGATGGACGATACCAGCCATTTCAAGCGTTGGTTGATACTGCCCTATCGCAGAGAACAACGATATAAACTCGTTCCGGTACGGGATGAATTTTTCAACGCTATCGACTACGATGTCATCGTAGTTCTCAACAACAATCTGAGCGGATGTGAGACGAAACTCTTCGAAAATTGCGTCGGCCGCACCTAAGAATTCGCTAGTTGCAGCTGTGGAATGTGCGGAGCCGTTACGAATAGCGTCAATAATCCGGCGAGTTCCGAGATTGGTCGGCTTTGTAGCCGAACTATTTGAGTTAAGAAAAGTCGGCTTTGTGCCTATTTCGGGCGCCACGTCCAAAGGTGCGTCCCAAGCCCAGCGAACTACACGCTCGAACTCCTGGGCGTAAGTTGCGGGGTTGCTAAGGTCAATATAGATGCGACTCCCATAATACGTTGGCAGATAGGCCTTACCATGCTCATCATGCTCACGGACGACTGCTACGAATTTGTCCTGTTCGCGCTCAGAGTAGAGTTTAGGTGTGACAATCTGGGCTTCTGTCCCAGCGCCGCCCTTTCGTCCATCTGATTTCTTCACGTAAACTTCGTCGCATATAAGTATAACCTTCGTAACTGTCTTGTCAGTTACCATCTTTTCCATAAAGGCGTTTGCGTCGTGACCGGGCTTAAGATGCCATTTATCAAGAATAACATCGATCCCCTGATGTCGCAGTTGCCCGGCGAGCTCAACGACCCATGCCTGGTGATCAGCACTGCTCCATGAATAAGAAATGAAGAGCCGCGGCGCGACTTCAGAATCGGCTGCCATGTTCGAATCTCGCGGTCATTGAAAAACTAAGCTTATTTGTAACCAGTATAACGAGCAAGCGGCATGCTCAGACAGGAGGACTGCCCGTTTTCCACAATTGTCGGAGCTCCTGTCTCGCGGCCATTTACCTTCTCAAAAATCAGCGGAGCCTAGCGGCGCTATTCCCTTTACGCCGCCGCTGTCAGCCTTTCCCCCGCAATGCGGTAGGAAATCGCCTCAGCCAGATGCATGCGCCCAACGGTCGGCTTGCCGTCGAGATCGGCGAGTGTGCGGGCGACCTTGAGGACGCGGTGGTAGCCGCGGGCGGAGAATTTCATTTTTTCGGCGGCGTCGCGCAGGAGCTGCAAACCGCTCGCATCGGGTTCGGCGAATTTTTCGATCATCGCGGTGGAGCAGCGGGCATTGGTGCCGATGTCCCCAGCGCCGGCCCGCGCAAAACGCTCCTGCTGGAGCGCGCGGGCGTGGGCGACGCGGCGGGCGACGTTAGCGCTGGCTTCGGCCGCCATCGGGCGGATGAGATCCGCGGCGGAGACGGCGGGCACGTCGATGCGGATATCGATGCGGTCCATCAGCGGGCCGGAGATGCGGGCCTGGTAATCGCTCATGCAGCGCGGGCCGCGGGCGCAGGTGTGGCCAGGCTCGCCGGCCATGCCGCAGCGGCAGGGGTTCATCGCCGCTATCAGCTGGAATTTCGCCGGATAGGAGACGCGATGATTGGCGCGCGCAATGACGCATTCGCCGCCTTCGAGCGGCTGGCGCAAAGCATCGAGCGCCTGCGGCGTGAACTCGGGGAATTCGTCGAGGAAAAGCACGCCGTGATGGGCAAGCGAGGCTTCGCCCGGACGGGCGCGCAACCCGCCGCCGACGAGGGCGGCCATGGTGGCGGAATGATGCGGGGTGCGGAACGGACGGCGGTCGGAGAGCTTGCCGCCGGTGAGCTGGCCGGCGATCGAATGCACCATCGACACTTCAAGCAGTTCAGCGGGTGAGAGCGGCGGCAGGATCGACGGCAGCCGCGACGCCAGCATCGACTTGCCGGAACCGGGAGGCCCGACCATCAAGAGATTATGGCCGCCGGCGGCCGCCACCTCGAGCGCGCGCTTGGCGCTTTCCTGGCCCTTGATCTCGGCAAGGTCCGGCAGGTTGGCGGCATTGGCGCGGATCGACGGCTCTGGGCGGGAGAGCACCTGCGTGCCGCGGAAATGATTGGCAAGGGCAATCAGGCTGCGGGGTGCGAGAATATTGACCTCGGCGCCGGCCCAGGCGGCCTCAGCGCCGCTTTCCGCCGGGCAGATCAGCCCCTTGCCGAGCGCATTAGCGCCGATGGCGGCCGGGAGCGCGCCCGCAATGGCGGCGATCGTGCCGTCGAGATTGAGTTCGCCGACGACGACATAATCCGACAGCGCGTCGGCGGGAATGGCACCAAGAGCCGCCATCAGCGCCAGCGCGATCGGCAGATCGAAATGCGAGCCTTCCTTCGGCAGATCGGCCGGCGCGAGGTTGACGGTCACTCGCTTGCCGGGCAACGCCAGGCCGGAGGCGTGAAGCGCAGCCTGCACGCGCTCGCGGCTTTCGGCGACCGCCTTATCAGGCAGACCGACGATCTGCATGCCGACCTTGCCGGGCGCGATCATCACCTGAACCTCGACCGGCACGCCTTCGATGCCCTGGAATGCCACCGTACTGACACGCGCGACCATCTGCCCACCCTTGTCCCGAAATTCTTATCGACCGCCCCGTGGCCGTTGAAAGCCAGCGGTTGCAATCTGGCATGGAAGCAGGACTAAAACAAGAACAATAAAAGAACGCAGAGAGATATAAGCGGTGGGCGCGGTTGTACCCGATCGCCGCCTCAGGCGCGCTTGCGCTCGATCGCATCCCAGAGCAGGCTGGCTATGTCGGCGCCACCGAACTTCCTGACCTCGCGGATGCCTGTCGGCGAGGTGACGTTGATCTCGGTCATGTAATCGCCGATCACGTCGATGCCGACGAGCAGGAAGCCACGCTCCCTCAGCGCCGGGCCGATGCGGGCGCAGATTTCCTGTTCGCGCGGCGTCAGCTCGGTCGCCTCGGCGCGGCCGCCGACATGCATGTTGGAGCGGCTGTCATGCTCGGCCGGCACGCGGTTGATGGCGCCGGCGAACTCGCCGTCGACGAGGATGATGCGCTTGTCGCCCTTGCGCACGTCGGGCAGATATTGCTGGGCGATGAAGGGCTCGCGGAAAAGCTGGCCGAACATTTCCAGCAGTGAGGAGAGATTGCGGTCGTCGCGGGTCGAATGGAAGACGCCGGCGCCGCCATTGCCGTAGAGCGGCTTCAGGATGATGTCGCCCATCTCGTCGCGGAAGCGGCGGATTTCGGCGGGATCCTTGGTGATCAGCGTCTTCGGCATCAGGTCGGAAAATTCGGTGACGAAGATCTTCTCCGGCGAATTGCGCACCCAGGCCGGATCATTGACGACGAGTGTCTTCGGGTGGATGCGCTCGAGCAGATGCGTCGAGGTGATATAGGCCATGTCGAAGGGCGGATCCTGGCGCAGCAGCACCACGTCCATGGTCGAGAGATCGACGCGCTCGGGCGTGCCGAGCTCGAAGTGATCGCCCTTGACGTCGCGCAGCAGCATCGGCTCGACGCTGGCAAAGAGCTTACCGTCGCGGAAGCTCAGACGCTCGGGCGTGTAGTGGAAGAGCCTGTAGCCGCGGGCCTGGGCTTCCAGGCTCATGGCGAAGGTGGAATCGCCCGCGATATTGATGCCGGCGACATGATCCATCTGGACCGCTACATTGGTGATCTTGGCCATTTCCATCCCTCGCTGAATGCCGGACAGATGTAGGTCGGCCCGGCATCAAACGCAACGGCCAATCAAGGGCGGCAAAGGCCGGCGACCGTCAGGCCGCGATCCCCTGATTGCCGCCGTTGCGCAGCAGGTTGCGCAAGCGATAGGCGATCGCCAAGGGCTTGGGGAACGGCTTGCGCAGGAAGGCGACCTTGCGGACATAATTGTCGATCCGCCAGCTGGCCCAGGTCCCACCCGCGAAAAAGGCGACGTCGCCGACGCCAAGGGTTCGCTCCGTGCCGTCCTCGGCGGTGATGTGGACCTCGCCTTCGAGGATCATCACTGTCTCGTCCCAGCCGAAATACCAGCGGAATTCGCCTGCCGTGCAGTCCCAGATCGCCGTCAGCGACGCCTCGTCATGGCCGCGCGAATGTTCTGCGGTGCGGGCCTCAGGGTTGCCGCTGATAATCCAGTCTGGATTGATCGGCGTCGATTTCAGCGGCAGCAGGTCGCTCGCATGGGCGACGAAGGATTTCCCGGCCGGCTTCGCCACGGCATAAGGTACCGAGCGCGCGGCCACGGCGAGCGCACTTGCAAACATCAGCTTCCAGGCCATGAAACAACCCCCAAATTCTTGCCCCTAGTCAGCGTGCGATAGCAGAGAGTCGTAAGAAGCTGGTTCAACCCGGGACTAAAATTTTAACGATCCGAAACCCGCTGAACCGGAAACCGCTAAAACGCGTCCGGAAAGTGGCGCGGCAACCGGCCGGGCATGACTGCGACGATATCGTAGCGCTGGGAAAGAAGGGCCTGATCCGCCTGGCGGGCGAGCTAGAGGTCGCTTGCCGCCCGTATCCGCTTTTGGGCGGTGAGGGAGACGGCGTCGATAGCCGCAGTCTCACCATGGCGGGCTTTCACCTCGACGAAGACGGCGAGATCGCCCTTGCGGGCGACAATATCGATCTCGCCGAGGCGGGTTCGGTGGCGCAGCGCCAGGATGCGGTAGCCCTTCAGCATCAGGAAGGCGGCGGCGACATATTCCGACATGCGGCCGCGGCGCAGCGCCTTCCTTTTTATGGCGGTAAGGTCCTTATCGCCCATTACCGCCCTTCATCTCCAGCAGGCGCTGGTAGAGCGCCTTGCGCGGCAGGCCGGTCAGGCGGGCCGCCTCTGTCGCCGCCTTGGCCGTCGGCATCGACATCGACAGATCGGCAAGCACGGCTTCGACATCGGCCTCATCCGCCTCCACCGGCGGCGGCGGGCCGACGACGAGGACGATCTCGCCCTTGACGTTTTCCACCTGCTGGTAATGGGCGGCAAGTTCGGCCAGCGTGCCGCGGCGGAATTCCTCATAAGTCTTGGTGAGCTCGCGGCAGACGGAAGCCGGCCTTGCCGGGCCGAGCACATCGGCGGCAGCCAGCAGCGTCGCGCCGATGCGATGGGGCGATTCAAAGAAGATCAGCGTCGCGGGGGCTGCGGCAAGTTCACCGAGACGGTCACGGCGGGCCTTGTCCTTCACCGGCAGGAAACCGGCGAAGAGGAAGGCGTCGTTCGGCAGGCCGGAGCCGACAAGGGCTGCGAGCGGCGCCGAGGCTCCCGGGATGGGGATGACGCGGTAACCGGCGGCAATCGCCTGCTGGGCCAGCCGATAGCCGGGGTCGGAGACGAGCGGCGTGCCGGCATCGGACACCAGCGCCACCGAGCGGCCGGCTTCCAGCGCCTGGATGAGCCGCGGGCCGGCCTCGTCGGCATTGTGCTCGTGATAGGCAAAGGGGCGGTTCTGGATGCCGTAGCGGTCGAGCAGAACGCGGGTGACGCGGGTATCCTCGCAGGCCAGCACATCGGCGCCGGCCAGCGTTTCCAAAGCGCGCAGCGTGATGTCGCCGAGATTGCCGATCGGGGTGGCGACGAGATAGAGCGCCGGCTCCAGCGGCCGCGCCGGCACCGTTGCATTGTGCAGGCGGAAGCTTCGCCTGCTGGCGGCATCCGCTGTCGTTTGCTCGTTCATGCCCTCTGCTTTCGTCCCGCCGTCATCGATCCTCTATGGACGAACCTTTATGGGCGAGCCGCACCACTTCGGCAAGGGTTCGGATTTCTGTGAGGATTGCTCCGGAAAACCTGAAATGCAGGCGTCCGGCCATCCATGCCTCTTGCAAAGCGATGCTGAAGTCTGCCATTTTGCCCCTCCACTCCCCCGGTCCACGGTCGGGAAAGCATTCTCGGGTGCTCGATGCGCCCGGACAGTCACGGTCGAAAGCGGTAGCATCCCATGCGTATTACTATTGAGCGGTCAAACCTGTTGAAATCGCTGAACCACGTCCACCGCGTGGTCGAACGTCGCAACACGATCCCGATCCTGTCCAACGTATTGCTCAAGGCCGACGGCCAGAACCTCGACATGAAGGCGACCGACCTCGACCTCGAAATCACCGAGGCGACGCCGGCAAGCGTCGAACAGGCCGGCGCCACCACCGTTCCCGCCCATCTTCTCTACGACATCGTGCGCAAGCTTTCCGACGGCTCGGAAG
Organism: Rhizobium aethiopicum; assembly: GCF_900094625.1. Taxonomy (GTDB): domain Bacteria; phylum Pseudomonadota; class Alphaproteobacteria; order Rhizobiales; family Rhizobiaceae; genus Rhizobium; species Rhizobium aethiopicum. Next base: position 277,729 of record NZ_FMAJ01000003.1, read on the forward strand.
TGCTGCTGGCCACCAGCACCGACGGCGGCTCGATGACCGTGCAGTCCGGCCGCTCGAAATTCTCGCTGCAGTGCCTGCCGGAATCCGACTTCCCAGATCTGACCGCCGGCACCTTCACGCATTCATTCAAGCTGAAGGCGACCGATCTGAAGATGCTGATCGACCGCACCCAGTTCGCGATCTCGACGGAAGAGACACGTTATTATCTGAACGGCATCTTTTTCCATACGATCGAGAGCAACGGCGAGCTGAAGCTCAGGGCGGTGGCGACTGACGGCCACCGGCTGGCGCGCGCCGATGTCGACGCGCCATCCGGCTCGGAGGGCATGCCCGGCATCATCATTCCGCGCAAGACGGTCGGGGAACTGCAGAAGCTGGTGGACAATCCGGAAGCGATCGTCACCGTCGAGGTTTCCGACGCCAAGATCCGTATAACGATCGGCTCGATCGTTCTGACGTCGAAACTGATCGACGGCACCTTCCCCGATTACCAGCGCGTCATCCCCACAGGCAACGACAAGGAAATGCGCGTCGACTGCACGAGCTTCGCCCAAGCCGTCGACCGCGTCTCGACGATCTCCTCCGAGCGCGGCCGCGCCGTCAAGCTGGCGTTGTCCGAGGGACAGCTGATGCTGACCGTCAACAATCCGGATTCCGGCAGCGCCACGGAAGAGGTCGCCGTCGGCTACGACACGGATGCGATGGAAATTGGCTTCAATGCCAAATATCTGCTCGACATCACCGCGCAGCTTTCGGGCGAGGAAGCGATCTTCCTGCTCGCCGATGCCGGCTCGCCGACACTGATCCGCGACACCGCCGGCGATGACGCGCTTTACGTGCTGATGCCGATGCGCGTCTGACGGGAACGAAGGCGGCCGCTTTCGGTTTTCCTCCTGTTAAGCAGGAGGTACCGGGATGAAAAGGACGGGAGCGGTGCGCATCGGCATTTCCGGCTGGACGTATGCGCCCTGGCGCGGACAATTCTATCCGGAAGACCTGCCGCAGAAACAGGAACTTTCCTACGCCGCGCGCCACTTCCGTTCGATCGAGATCAACGGCACCTTCTACGGATTGCAGAAGCCCGAAAGCTTCGGCCGCTGGCGGGACGAGACGCCCGATGATTTCGTCTTTGCGGTCAAAGGACCGCGCTTCATCACCCATGTCAGGCGACTGAAGGAGATCGAGGCGCCGATTGCCAATTTCTTCGCCTCCGGGCTGCTCAGGCTCGGCCCCAAGCTCGGACCGATCCTCTGGCAATTCCCGCCGAACATGGCCTTCGATCCCGATCGTTTCGAAAACTTCCTGTCGCTGCTGCCGCATGATCACGATGCGGCGATAGCACTGGCGAAGCGGCATGATGCGCGCCTCAAACAGGCTTGGCTCAAAAGCGACGGGCACCAGCCAATCCGCCATGCGCTCGAAATCCGCAACGACAGCTTCCGCTCGCCTGAGTTCATAGAGATGCTCCGGCGACACAAGGTGGCGCTCGTCTGCGCCGACACGGTGAAATGGCCGCTGCTGATGGATGTCACCGCCGACTTCATCTATTGCCGCCTGCATGGTTCCGAACAGCTCTATGTCAGCGGCTATGAAGACGAAGCCCTCGACATATGGGCGCAACGCATCCGCGCCTGGACCAGCGGCGGAGAGCCTGACAATGCGACGCGCGTTCTTGAACCTCTGCCGGCGCGCGCCAAGGGCCGCGACGTCTATCTTTATTTCGACAATACCGATAAGAAACTGCGCGCGCCCGTTGACGCCGGCCATTTGAGCCAAAGACTTGCCGACCTCATGCCTCGCTCCCATCGGAAAGCCGCATGAACTGTTGATGCCGATGTCCTCGTTGCGAAAATCCTTGTCCCGGGAGCGACAAGCAGCATAATAAGACAGTCGATCAACGTGCGGATGGGTGGAGAATGCGCTTACGGGTCAAGGTCAAGGAACGGCTGGGCAAGAAGTTCGACGACGAAATTCGCTTCTTCCGAGGCATGATGCAGGGGCCGAAGACTGTAGGCTCGATCGTGCCGACCTCCTCGATCACCGCCAAACGCATGGCCAGCGTCATCGACCTCAATTCCGGGCTGCCGGTCCTCGAACTCGGCCCCGGCACCGGCGCCATCACCAAGGCTATCCTCGGCCGCGGCGTGGAGCCGGACAATCTGGTGGCGATCGAGTATTCGACGGATTTCCACCAGCATCTGCAGCGCGCCTATCCCGGCGTGAATTTCATCAACGGCGATGCCTTCGATCTTCAAACGACGCTCGGTGCGTTCGCCGACCGGACGTTCGATTGCGTCATCTCCTGCATTCCGCTTCTGAACTTCCCGATGGCGATGCGCGTCTCGCTGCTCGAAAGCCTCCTCGACCGCCTGCCTGCCGGCCGGCCGGTGGTGCAGATCTCCTATGGCGCGATCTCGCCGATCGCCGCCAATCCCGACCGCTACCACATTCAGCATTTCGACTTCGTCATGCGCAACATTCCGCCGGCGCAGCTCTGGGTCTACAAGCGCGGCTGAGATGTTCGGGCTCTATATCACCCATCCGCAAGTCAAGATCGATGCCAACGTGCCCGTGCCGAAATGGGGGCTTTCCGATGTCGGCGCGGCGCGGGCGCGCAAGGCGGCCGAGAGCGGCTGGGCCAGGCAATTGCGGCGCGTCGTCTCCAGCGACGAGACAAAGGCCATCGAAACGGCCGAGATCCTGGCGGAAGCCTCCGGCACGAAAGTCGAGATCGTCCATGCCATGCACGAGAATGACCGTTCGGCCACCGGCTTCCTGCCGCCACCTGAATTCGAAGAGGCGGCCAACTGGTTCTTTGCCCATCCGGAAGAGAGCTTCAAGGGCTGGGAGCGCGCCGTCGATGCCCAGGCCCGCATCGTAACGGCGGTCAAGGCCGTTCTCGCCGGCCATGATGCGGCAGCACCCATCGCCTTCGTCGGCCATGGCGGCGTCGGCACGCTGCTCAAATGCCATCTTGCGGGCAGGCCGATCGGCCGGGACCGCGACCAGCCGGGCGGCGGCGGCAATCTCTATGCTTTCGGCCTTGCGGATCTCGGCCTAAAATGCGACTGGACGCCCATCGAAGACTGGCGGGGGTGACTTCACATGGACGCACGCGAGCGGCTGATCGTCGGCCTGGATGTTCCAACGATCGGCGAGGCGGAAAGACTGGTTTCCACGCTCGGCGACGACATTCTCTTCTACAAGATTGGCTATCAGCTGGTCTTTGCCGGTGGCCTCGAATTCGCCCGCGACCTTGCCGCTAGCGGCAAGAAGATCTTTCTCGATATGAAGCTGCTCGACATCGACAACACCGTCGCCTCAGGCGTCGAGAATATTGCCAAGATGGGCATGTCGATGCTGACGCTGCATGCCTATCCGAAGGCGATGAGGGCCGCAGTCGAGGCCGCGGCGGGCTCCGGCCTCTGCCTGCTCGGCGTGACCGTGCTGACCTCGATGGATGCCGAAGATCTCGCCGAAGCCGGCTACAGCCAGGATCCGCACAGCCTGGTGCTCAGCCGCGCCGGACAGGCGCGCGCCGCCGGCATGGGCGGCATCGTCTGCTCGGCGGCGGAGGCGGCCGAAGTGCGCGAGATCCTCGGACCCGACATGGCGATCGTCACCCCCGGCATCCGCCCGACCGGCAGCGACAAGGGCGACCAGAAGCGGGTGATGACGCCTTTCGACGCGCTGAAGGCGGGATCAACTCATCTCGTCGTCGGCCGACCGATCGTCAAGGCGCCCGATCCGAGGGAGGCCGCCCGCGCCGTCCTCAATGAGATGGTCAGCGCGCTCTGGCCGGCAAACCGCTAATTCAATCGCAAAGGGAGAAGACCATGGCCAAGGGATACTGGATCGCCCGCGTCGATGTTCGCGATGCCGAGCGTTATAAGGACTATGTGGCAGCAGCCAAGCCGGCCTTCGAGAAATACGGCGCGACTTTCCTGGCGCGCGGTGGCGCGATCACCGAGCTCGAGGGCAAGGCGCGTGCCCGCAATGTCGTGATCGAATTTCCCTCGATGCAGCATGCCGTCGACTGCTATAATTCACCGGAATACCAGATCGCCGCGAAAATCCGCCAGGAAGCGGCGGATGCGGAAATGGTCGTCGTCGAAGGCGTCTGAGTCCCTTCGCATCCGCAAAACTCGCGGCGGGATGGGCCTTCCCGTCGCGTCGGGTTTGGGCTAATACGGTGCCGATACAGCATCCCGCACAGCCTTTCGAGGAGCCTGCCATGACCCTTGCCAACCTGCCGCCGCTCGTCACCGTGTTCGGAGGGTCCGGCTTCGTGGGCAGGCACGTGGTGCGGGCGCTCGCCAAGCGCGGCTATCGCATCCGCGTCGCCGTGCGCCGGCCCGATCTCGCCGGCTTCCTGCAGCCGCTCGGCAATGTCGGCCAGATTTCATTCGTGCAGGCGAACCTGCGCTATCGCAATTCCATCGACCGCGCCGTCGAGGGCGCCAGCCACGTCGTCAACTGCGTCGGCATCCTGCACGAGACCGGCCGCAACACCTTCGACGCGGTGCAGGAATTCGGCGCGCGGGCGGTTGCCGAAGCGGCGCGCAATGCCGGCGCCACCCTCGCCCATATTTCGGCGATCGGGGCCAACGCGAATTCCGATTCGGACTATGGCCGCACCAAAGGCCGCGCCGAGACATCAATCCTCTCCGTCAAGCCCGATGCGGTGATCTTCCGCCCATCGATCGTCTTCGGACCGGAGGACAGCTTCTTCAACAAGTTTGCCGACATGGCCCGCATGTCGCCCGTCCTGCCGCTGGTCGGCGGCGGCAAGACGAAATTCCAGCCGGTTTACGTCGAGGATGTCGCCGAGGCGGTCGCCCGCGCCGTCGACGGCAAGGTCGCAGGCGGCAAGGTCTATGAGCTCGGCGGGCCAGAGGTTCTGAGCTTCCGCGAATGTCTCGAGACGATGCTGAAGGTGACAAGCCGCAAGAACCCGCTGGTGTCCCTGCCCTTCGGCGTGGCGTCGCTGATCGGCAGCATCGCCTCGCTGGTCCCATTCGTGACGCCGCCGATCACGCCGGACCAGGTGCGCCTGCTCAAGCGCGACAACGTCGTTTCCGCAGAAGCCGAGGCGGAGGGCCGCACGCTGAAGGGGCTCGGCATTACGCCGACCATGCCGGCATCGGTGCTCGAGTCCTACCTCGTACAGTATCGTCCGCACGGCCAGTATACCGGCTCCGGCAAGGCTGCCTGAACAATTTCGATGATTTAACAATGCCGTTCGCGGACAAGGCGGACGGCATTTGCCGTTGCCGTTTTTAACCACCGGCGGCGCAAATCCGGTAGGTCCGTTTGCCGCTCGGCTCAAGAGCAGTTGCAGAAAAGTCGCATCGGAAAATTTGCGGAATTAACGCGAAATTTAGCAGGAACGTTTATTGCTATTTGTCATTCCACTGACTACCAAACCCGCGCGTCCTCGAACGGACTCAACGCTTGCGAAAGCGTGCGGCAATCACTGTGAAAGGCATTTCTCAATGGGCAAGTCAATCGCGCTCCTGTTTGCGTGTGCGGCGCTGATTATCATGGCGGGCTCCTTCGTTGCGCCCGGTTCGGTTGCGGCGCTCAAGGGCGACTGCTCGCCGGCCTACGGCGTCGATCCTTGCTCGACGGCTTCGATCATCCATTGACGAAAAGACCGGCCTTGGCGCCGGTCGGCTATCCAGACAGGCACCGCTAGGCGGACGCCTCACACCGAGCGTTTCAACCGACCGCCCGGCCTGCCCGCGTTATCAGTGCGGGCGCACAGTCTCAACATTTGTCTGTTAAAGTCGGCGCCATGCCGGGAATGGCATATGTGTCCACGAGGCTCAGCCCTCGATCCGCATCTTGGACTAAAACACTCGCGAGGCTGCAGCGCATCGCATCCGCGCCTGAGAGTCGCGCGAATGCGATGCGATGGAGATGCCTCAGGCGATCATACCGGTCGCGGCCATGCCGAGCAGCAGGACGCCGAGAATAATGCGGTAGATGGCAAACAGGGTGAAGCGATTGCTTCTGATATAGGCGAGCAGCCATTTGACCGCGATGAAGGCGACGATCGTGGAAACGATGAAAGCGATGGCGAGCGCCGTCCAGTCTTCGCCTGCCGCTCCGCCATCCCTGAAGGTCTTCACCAACTCATAGCCGCTTGCGGCATACATTGTGGGGATGCCGACGAGAAAGGCAAATTCCGTCGCCGCGGCGCGATTGCCGGTGCCGGCCAGCAGGGCGACGAAAATCGTGGCGCCGGAGCGTGACGTGCCCGGAAAGACGCCGGCAACGATCTGGGCGATGCCGACCAGGATGGCGACAAGCCAGGTGATCTCCTTATGCGGCGGCCGGCGCGCGGCGGCCCACTCGGCAAAGATCATCCAGATGCCGCCGATGATCAGCGCCCAGGCGATCGGCGTCGCGGTCTCCGGAAGTTGAAAGCCGAGTTTCTTGACGACGAGGCCGAGGATTGCGGTGATCAGAAATGCGACGATCAGCTTGGCGGCATAGTCCCGATTCTCAGGCTCCCGCCAGCCAAGCACCAGATCGACGAGACGCCGCCAGTAGATGATCGTGACGGCAAGAATGGCGCCCGCCTGAATGACGATATTGAACATGTCCGACCGGTGGCCGAGCCATTGCTCCGCAATGATGAGATGGCCGGTGCTGGAGATCGGCAGAAACTCGGTGATCCCCTCGATGACACCGAGAATGGCGGCATTGATATAGTCCATAAATTGTCTCCGGTTTAAAGGTCGTTCGGATCGAGCATTTCCTGCTGGAGATGTTCTGGGCTGCGTCTGAGCCGATCAGGCAGCCGTTATCCTCGTACGCAAGACGTGTGTTTTGTCCCTTGTCAGATGGCGTGAAAGCCGATTCGCTTGTATTGGCCGGGCCAAGCTCCTATAGCTTCAACCAATGAGTCATGACTAAGGCGCTATAAACGAGCTGCCACACAGTCCTGTAACAGCAATCATAAAGCCCGAGTATCGATGCCCACGCTTTATCATCATCCCATGTCCTCCGCATCCCGCTTCGTCCGGCTGATCCTGGCGGAATACGGCTATCAGGCGGATCTGATCGAGGAGCAGACATGGGAGAAACGCCGGGATTTCCTGGCGCTCAATCCGGCCGGCACGCTGCCGGTCTATGTCGACGACAGCATGCGTGCGCTCTGCGGCGCCACCGTCATTTCCGAATATCTCGACGAGACCCACGGGGTCTTGAAGCGCGACCGGCGGCTGCTCGCCGAGGACCCTTTCCAGCGGGCGGAAATCCGCAGGCTGAGCGAATGGTTCATGCAGAAGATGGAAAACGACGTGACGAAGCCGCTCGCGCGCGAGCGTGTCTACAAGTTGCAGATGACTGCCGATCAGGGTGGCGGAGCGCCGGATTCGAAGATTTTGCGCACGGCCCGCGCGAATATCCGCCAGCATATGCGCTATCTCACCTGGCTCGCCGGCTCGCGCCAGTGGCTGGCGGGCGAGCGGATGAGCTATGCCGATCTTGCCGCCGCCGCCTCGGTGTCGATCCTCGATTATCTCGGCGAGATCGATTGGGCCGATGCGCCCGTCGTCAAGGAATGGTACCAGCGGCTGAAGTCGCGCCCTTCCTTCCGGCCGATGCTGACCGAGCGCGTGCGCGGCCTGACCCCCGTTTCACACTATGCCGATCTGGATTTCTGACGAGGGCTCTTCATGCCCGAAGCTTATAGAGACGACAAAGAGCGGCGGCGCCGCGACAATTTGACCGACTTCGTCAGGGCGGAATCTGCCGCCAAGGGCTTCGATCTCTGCCGCATCACGCGTCCCGATTCGATCCCCGACGCGAAACAGCGCCTCGGCGAGTTCATCGATGCCGGGCGGCACGGAACGATGGAGTGGATGGCGGAGACGCGCGAGCGGCGCGGCGATCCCCGGACCCTCTGGAGCGAGGTACGATCCGTCGTCGTCTTCGGCCTCAACTACGCCCCCGAGGAAGATCCGCGCGGCATCCTCGCCAAGCCGGACAAAGCGGCGATCTCCGTCTATGCCCGCAATCGCGATTATCACGACATCATCAAGGGCCGGCTGAAGGAGATCGCCACGCGCTTTGCGGCGCGGGCCGGCGCCGACGTCAAGGTGTTCGTCGATACCGCGCCGGTCATGGAAAAGCCGCTGGCGGCGGCAGCCGGATTGGGCTGGCAGGGCAAACACACCAATCTCGTCAGCCGCACGCATGGTTCGTGGCTGTTCCTCGGCACGATGTTCACCACCGCCGATCTTGCCATCGACGCGCCGGAGACCGATCATTGCGGCTCGTGCCGCGCCTGTCTCGACGCCTGCCCGACGGCCGCCTTCCCGGCGCCCTACCAGATCGACGCGCGGCGCTGCATTTCCTATCTCACCATCGAGCACAAGGGGCCGATCGATCCCGACCTGCGGATGCTGATCGGCAATCGCATTTACGGCTGCGACGACTGTCTTGCCGCCTGTCCCTGGAACAAGTTCGCAAGTGCTGCCTCCGAGATGAAGCTGCAGGCGCGGGAAGATCTGCAGGAGCCGTCGATCGCCTTTCTGCTGACGCTCGACGATCCCGCTTTTCGCGCCTTTTTCAGCGGATCGCCGGTGAAGCGGATCGGCCGCGACCGCTTCATCCGCAACGTACTGATCGCCGCCGGCAATTCCGGCGAGAAGGCGCTCATCCCGCAATGTCGCATGCTCGCCGGCGATGTCTCGCCGGTGGTGCGGGGTATGGCGATCTGGGCGCTTTCAAGGCTGATGGAGGCTGGCGAATTTTCGGTCTTTGCCGCACAAAGGGCCGACGAGAGTGATGACGACGTACTGAACGAATGGCGGCTGGCAGGAGTGGGCTGATGCATGTGATGATCTTTGGCTGCGGTTTTTCCGGCACGGCAATCGCCAAGGCTTTCGCCGGCGACGGCGTGCGCGTGTCCGGCACGACGCGCTCGGCAGAGAAGATGGAAGCGCTCCGCCGCGCCGGCATCGAGGCATACCTGTTCGATGGCGAGACCATCGAAGAGAAGCTCGTCGAAGCTTTGGCCGATGTCACACATCTCGTGCAGTCGATCGCACCTGGAAAGGCCGACCCGCTGCTGCGGCTGCTCGATAAAGACGGCGCGGGCCTGCTGCCGAGGCTCGAATGGATCGGCTATCTCTCCACCGTCGGCGTTTATGGCGATCACAAGGGCGCATGGATCGACGAGGAAACGCCCTGCGTGCCCGTTTCCGGACGGTCGAAAGAACGGCTCGAGGCCGAAGAGGGCTGGCTGGCAATGGGCCGCGAGCGCGGCGTGCCAGCGGCGGTGCTGCGTCTTTCCGGCATTTACGGGCCTGGGCGCAATGCTTTCTGCAATCTCGAAAAGGGCACGGCGCGGCGGCTGATCAAGAAGGACCAGGTCTTCAACCGCATCCGCGTCGAGGATATCGGCGCGGCGGCGCGCTTCCTGTCGGATCGAGGCCTCGGCGGCATCTATAATATCACCGACGACCGGCCCGGGCCGCCGCAGGATGTGATCGTCGAAGCGGCACGGCTGATGGGTGTCGAACCGCCTCCGGAACAGGCTTTCGAAACCGCCGAACTGACACCAATGGCGCGTTCCTTCTACGGCGAGAACAAGCGGGTTTCGAACGCGAAACTAAAGGCTGCCGGCTTCGAATTCTCCTTCCCGAATTACCCGATGTCGCTTGCCCAATTGTGGCAGGACGGGCGCTGGCGTGGCTAGATTTCGGGCGGCGGCTTGTGACCAGCGCCATCACCCGAAATGAGTAGGAAATTCCTACTTTCCGCATTTATTCGGACAATTCTCGCCGCATCTTATGGTTAACGGCCTTTGAATTTGCTCAAATGTGGCAGCAAATATGGCGAAAGCAGAAAAAAAATTTTGTGATTTTTGTGAAGGTCCTGGCGCTGAAAACCTCCTCGAAAAAATTATTTGAATTTTAACTGATTTCATTAGGTTTTTTCCACGTCTTGGCGCAGGCGGCGAATTACGACATTTAATCAACGGCATCACAAATATTACACAACGTAACATTCCGTGATCACGATCGGCACTTTTTCGCCATTTTTCGACGGATTTAAGCCCCGCCGCCTGCAAGGGCGTGTGTTCAATAGTTGAGGGATACTCCGTTTTGAAGAAAATCAGCCGTTCTATTATCGCTGCGGCAACTATTGCGGCCTGCTCTTCCATGCTTCCGGCGGAAGGTTTTGCTGCAAATGGCTGTGGCGGTGCTTCATGGTACGCACTTCGCTCCAAAACTGCTTCCGGAGAACGTATGAACCCTGCCATCTTGACTGCCGCGCATCGTTCGCTCGCATTCGGCACCAAAGTGAAGGTCACCAACCGCAACAATGGCCGCACCGTCGTCGTTCGCATCAACGATCGCGGTCCGTTCATTCGTGGCCGCGTGCTCGATCTGTCGCGCGCCGCCGCACAGAATATCGGTATGGTGAGCTCCGGCACCGCAAAGGTCTGCTACCAGATCGTCAGCTGAGGCTGAAAGCTGCGCCGCCAGCGGCGCTTGCTCTTGCCGCCAATCGCGGTTACCACGCGGTTGAAACCTGTCGACAATCCGTCCACCGTCTATGTGCGGAGCATTACAGGTCACGGCAACAGGAGATATGTGAATGCGTCTGGGCGGCCGCCTCGAAGGGGCGATTTCTGTGCTCGCGGATATCGACACCCGCAAGCGGCCCGTCGCCGACGCGCTGAAGGACTGGGGCCTCGCGCATCGCTTCGCCGGTTCCGGCGACCGCGCCGCGATCGGCAATATCGTCTACGACGCCTTGCGCATGCGGCTTTCCCATGCCTGGCTCATGGATGACGACAGCGCCTCGGCCATTGCCCATGCCGTCATGTTCCGCCAGTGGGGTTTTACACCTGACAGCCTCGCCGCCGAACTGGCGGACGACAAATTTGCGCCGGCACCGCTTTCGCCTGACACCGTTGCGGCTTTCCAAAGTCGCTCGCTCGACGATGCGCCCCTGCATGTGCAGGGCGATATTCCGGAATGGGTCCAACCCTCCTTCGAACAGTCCTTTGGCGCAAGCTGGCTCGCCGAGGCGCAGGCGCTTGCCGCCCGCCCGACGCTCGATCTGCGCGCCAACATCCTGAAAGCCTCCCGCGACAAGGCCGTCAAGGCGCTCGAAAGAGCCGGCGCGCATGCGGCGACGATCGCCCGCTACGGCATCCGGATTGCCGCAGGCGAAGGCGCCTCGCGACTTCCCAACGTGACAGCCGAGCTTTCGTTCCAGAAAGGCTGGTTCGAAGTTCAGGACGAGGGATCGCAGATCGTCGCCGATCTGGTGCTCGCGCGCGACGGCGAACAGATCCTCGATTATTGCGCCGGCGGCGGCGGCAAGACGCTCGCCATGGCCGCCGCCATGCAGAACAAGGGGCAAATTCACGCCTATGACGCCGACCGCAAGCGGCTGGCGCCGATCATCGAGCGGCTGAAGCGGGCGGGCACGCGCAATGTCCAGGTTCATGACGACGTCAAAGGGCTCTCCGGCCTTGCCGGACGTTGCGACAAGGTGCTGGTCGATGCGCCCTGCACCGGCACCGGCACATGGCGCCGCCGCCCGGATACCAAATGGCGGCTGACGGCGAAGAACCTCGACGAACGCACCGCGCAGCAGCAGGACGCGCTGACGCAGGCGAGCGGCTTCGTCAAGCCGGGCGGCGACCTGATCTATGTCACCTGTTCGGTGCTGCCCCAGGAAAACGAGGAACAGGTGCGCCGCTTTGCTGCCGGCAATTCTGACTTTCAGATCGTCAGCGCCCTGCCCGCCTGGGACGCGCTCTTCGGAAAGGACGCGCCGCGTCCGCATTCCTCCGACGGCCTGACGGTGACGCTGACGCCCGCCTCCACCGACACGGACGGCTTCTTCTTCTGCCGCATGCAGCGGAAGGGCTGACGCGGCTTGGCGGATGCCGGGACCGCCCCACCATTGACGCTGATTTTTCCGGCTGACGCCTTGCAAACCGGCGGTTTGGAAGCACCTCTGCATCCTTAAAATTATTCCAAACTAGAGCATTTGACACCAGTTTGCTTTTGCGCGAAGAGACGAAGCCCCATTAGACGGAAGATCCGTCAGAGGAGAGGATCATGAAGCTCAACACATTCCGCGCAGCCGTGCTGGCGATTGCCCCCGCAGCCCTGCTCGCCCTTCCCGCGCAGGCCGAGACCGATGCTGCCGCCGTGGTGAAACATTATGCCGAGGTGGCGCATGCCAAATATGAGGACTCGCTGACGACGGCAAAAGCGCTCGACGCCGCCATCGATGCCTTCCTCAAGGCGCCGACCGACGAGACGCTCAAGGCCGCCAGGGATGCCTGGATCAAGGCGCGCGTTCCCTACCAGCAGACGGAAGTCTACCGCTTCGGCAATCCGATCGTCGACGACTGGGAAGGCAAGGTCAATGCGTGGCCTCTCGACGAGGGCCTGATCGACTATGTCGATGGCTCCTACGGCACCGAGAGCGACGAAAACTCGCTCTATGTTGCGAATGTCATCGCCAACAAGACGATCAAGATCGACGGCAAGGATGTCGACGCCTCGAAGCTGACGCCGGAATTCCTTTCCGGCACGCTGCAGGAGGCCGGCGGCATCGAAGCCAATGTCGCGACCGGCTATCACGCCATCGAATTCCTGCTTTGGGGCCAGGATCTGAACGGCACCGGTCCCGGCGCCGGCAACCGCCCCGCGACGGATTACGACCTCAAGAACTGCACGCACGGCAATTGCGACCGCCGCGCCGAATATCTGAAGTCCGCCTCCACCCTGCTGGTTTCCGATCTGCAGGAAATGGCCGACAACTGGAAGCCGGACGGGGCTGCGACCAAGAACGTCGAGGGCGATGCGAAGGCGGGGCTCGTCGCGATCCTGACGGGCATGGGTTCGCTTTCCTATGGCGAGCTTGCCGGCGAGCGCATGAAGCTCGGGCTGCTGCTGCACGATCCGGAAGAAGAACATGATTGCTTCTCCGACAATACCTACAACTCGCATCTCAACGACGCGATCGGCATCGCCGCCGCCTATACCGGCAACTACACCCGCGTCGACGGCACCAAGCTCAGCGGCCCGTCGCTGCACGACCTCGTCGCCGCCAAGGACAAGACGCTCGATGCCGAGATGGAAGGCAAGCTCAACAAGACGCTCGATGCGATGAACGCCATGGCCAAACGCGGCGAGACGGTCGAGAAGTACGACCAGATGATCGGCGAGGGCAACAAGGAAGGCAACGCCGTCGTCCAGGCCGCCATCGACGGACTGATCGACCAGACGAAGTCGATCCAGCGCGTTATTGCCGCACTCGATCTCGGCACGGTTCAGCTTGAAGGTTCCGACAGCTTGGATAATCCTAACGCCGTCTTCAAATAAGTAAAAAGGCGGGCCGCTTCGGAAGCCGGAGCGGCCCGAGCCCCGAAATGTCGCATGCCACGGCCAGCCGATTGATCGCCAGCGCAGCGCTCTGCGCCATGCTTGCCGGATTTTCCGCAGCCATTGCGGGCGGGTTCGACCTGCCAACCAAACGAACGGACCTTTCCGAGGCCGATCTCAAACGCGTTACCGACGTCACGCAACCGACCAGGGATTTTTCCAAGGCCGAACAATACGAAGCGATGCAGGCGGGTGCCGCGACCTCGATCGATCCCGTCACCGAGGACAGCTTCTCGCATGTTTCGGCCAACATACCGTTCGAGGAAGAGCAGAATTTCAAGCTCGGCAATGCGCTGTTCCGCAAGCTCTGGGTTTCTTCCCCCTCCTCGACGCAGGCCTCAGATGGTCTCGGACCGCTCTTCAATGCCCGCTCCTGCATGAGCTGCCATGTCAATGACGGCCGGGGCAAACCCCCGGAGGGCGGCCCGAGCGCCACCTCGATGTTCCTGCGGCTGGCGCGCGCCGCCAAAACGCCGGAGGAAGAGCGGGCGATCGCGAATGCCGACGTCGTCAACTTCCCGGATCCGGTCTATGGCCATCAATTGCAGGACCTTGCCGTTCCCGGCCTTGCCGCCGAAGGCCGGATGGCGATCCGCTATGACGAAGAAAAGGTGACGCTCGGCGATGGCGAGGTCGTGTCGCTTCGCCGGCCGAATTATGCGGCGACGAACCTCGCCTACGGGCCGCTCGACGCGGCGACGACCATTTCGGCGCGCATGGCGCCGGCGATGATCGGCCTCGGGTTGATCGAAGCCATTCCGGAAGCCGATATCCTGGCCCATGCCGACCCCGATGACGCAGACGGCGACGGCATCTCGGGCAAGGCGGCGATCGTGCGCGACCATCGCAGCGGCAAGATCGCGCTCGGTCGTTTCGGCTGGAAGGCACAGAACGCCACGGTGCGCGATCAGAGCGCCGATGCCTTCGCCAACGATGTCGGCATCTCGACGCCCGATCGGCCGGATGCGCATGGCGACTGCACCAAGGCGGAAGAAAAATGCCTCGATATGCCGACCGGCGTGCAGAAGCGGCTGGGGGCGGAAGAAGCGCCGGGGCCGATTCTCGACCTCGTGACCTTCTATTCGGAAAACCTGGCCGTTCCGGCGCGGCGCAAGGCGAGCTTTCCCGAGACGCTGCGGGGCAAGCGGATTTTTTACGAAACCGGCTGTATTTCCTGCCATGTACCGAAATTCGTCACCCGCCGGGATGCACCTGACCGGGCGCAAGCCTTCCAGCTGATCTGGCCCTATTCCGATTTTCTGCTGCACGACATGGGCGACGGCCTTGCCGACGGGCAACAGGTCGGCCTTGCAAGCGGACGTGAATGGCGCACACCGCCGCTATGGGGTATAGGACTGACCCGGACGGTCAGCGGACACAGCTTTTTCCTGCATGACGGCCGCGCACGGGATCTGACCGAAGCGATCCTCTGGCATGGCGGCGAAGCTGAAAAGGCCCGCAACGCTTTCTCCACCCTGTCCAAAGACGACAGGGGGGCCCTGATTACATTCCTGGAGTCACTTTGATGCGCCTTTGGCACCCGCTGCTCTGCCTCACTCTGATCGGCTTCGCCACATCGGCGGCTGCCCAGACCGCCGCTCCGCAGGCAGGGCTGAACGAAGATGCCGTTCCCGCCGTCATGCAGCGTGCCGTCGATGAAGTGATCCGTCCCGGCTATCGCAACATGCAGCAATCGGCCGCCCGGCTGACGACGGCGATGAAGGACCTCTGCGACGGCGGCACCCAGCAAACGCTCGACAAAGCAAAATCCGCCTTCGACGATACGATCCGCTACTGGTCGATCATCGAAATCGTGCAGACCGGCCCCGTCATCCAGGACAATCTCTTCGAGCACATCCTGTTCTATCCCGACCGCAAGGGCGTCGGCCTCAAGCAGGTGCAGGCGCTGATCGCCAAGGCCGATCCGAAGGATGCGACGGTCGATGCGATCGCCGGCAAGAGTGTGGCGCTGCAGGGCCTGACGGCGCTGGAATATGTGCTTTACGGCAATGGCTCCGACGATCTCGTGAAGCAGAAGGGCGGCTTCCGCTGCCTTTACGGCGCGGCGGTGGCCGGCAATATCCAGCGCGAGGCCGGCGAAGTCGTCGCCGCCTGGGAAAAGCCCGACGGGGTGCAGGCGAGCTGGAAACATCCCGGCCCGCAGAGCGACGACTTCATGGACAACAAGGAAGCCGTCACCGCCCTGCTAGGCATTCTCGTCCACGGCGCGGAGAACGTCCGCGACCAGCGGCTGGAGCAGTTCTACAAGGGCAAGGATACCGCACCGCGCCCGCGCATGGCGATCTATTGGCGCTCCAAGAACACCTGGAAATCGATGGCGGCCAATCTGGAAGGCTTGCGAACGCTCTGGCAGAAGGCCGGCATGGCCGAGCTTCTACCGCCGGACAAGCAGGCGATCGCCGCCGCGATCGACGAGGATTTCAAATCGCTGCTGGAGAGCCTCCCGAAGCTCAATCCGGACATCGAAGTCGCAACCAGCGACGCCGAGAAAGCCAAGCTCGACACGTTGCTGGCCGAGAGCCGTAATTTGATCACCAAGATCAGCGACGATTACGGCGCGGCCATCGGGCTTTCGGCCGGCTTTTCCTTTTCCGACGGAGACTGAGACGATGATGCGAAGTGCCGCGATCGACCGACGCAGTTTCGTCAAGGCGGCAGGAATAGGCTTTCTTGCAGCCTTGGCGCCTAAGTCGCTGATAGCTCTCGAACGGGCCGATGCGGTCTATGCCTCGGGCATTCGCGCAGCCGACGGCTCCTTTGCCGTCGCGACCGTGACGGAGGGCGGCGAGATCGTCGATCAGGTGGCGCTTCCCGCGCGGGCTCACGGCATGGCTTTCAGTGCGGCCAGCGGCAAGACCGTCGCCTTCGCGCGCCGGCCCGGCACCTATGCGATGATCTTCGACCCCAGGCACAAGGGCGAGCCGATCGTCATCAGCTCAAGGGAAGACCGGCATTTCTACGGCCACGGCGCCTTCTCTCCCGACGGCCGTACCCTCTATGCCAGCGAGAACGATTTCGATGGCAATCGCGGCATGATCGGGCTCTACGACGCCACCGACCGCTTCACCCGCATCGGCGAATTCGAAACCTACGGCATCGGTCCGCACGACATGACCGTTTCCGATGACGGGCGCGTTCTCATCGTCGCCAATGGCGGCATCGAAACGCATCCGGATTTCGGCCGTACGAAGCTCAACCTCGGGGAGATGCAGCCGTCTCTCGTCCTGATCGATGCGGCGACCGGTGCGCTCATCGAAAAACACATGCTACCGGCGGAATGGTCGGCGCTCTCTACCCGCCACGTCGACCTCGACGGCGAGGGCCGCATCTGGTTCGCCTGCCAGTATGAAGGCCATCGCAATGATCTACCGCCACTTGTCGGCCATTTCGCCAAGGGCGAGAATCTCTCTTTCATCGACCTGCCGGAAGAGACGACGCGCAGGCTTGCCAATTACGTCGGCGCGATCGCCGTCAATCGCAGCGAGGGCCTCGTCGGCGTCACCTCACCGAAGGGCGGCGCCTCGGTCACGATCGACGCCAGGACGGGCAAGGTGCTGGCCGAGACTGCCGTTCCGGATGCCGCCGGCATCGCGCCGGCAAGAGAAGGCTTTGCCGTCTCCTCCTATGATGGCGACTTCCGGTCGATCCGCAGCGAGGTCGCCTGGGATCAGCATATCGTCCGGATCTAAACCTGTGGAATGAACGTACGACCAAACAAGACTTGCGCGACGACGGCACGGCGAAAGGTGGCCCCGGCGACACGGCTGGACGTTTCCATCGCCGCCGAGACCGATTTAAGGCGATGTCCAGCTTGTCGAATCCGGCGTGTCATGCCACTTTCTCGGCTTCGAGAGGGGTAGCCATGAGCGAGACTGACAGGGGCGATTTCCGCGCGCGAATCCGCCGTAATTTTGCGCGCCAGGCAGCGATGCAGACGATCGGTGCGGAACTGACGCGCGTCGAGCACGGCGTCGTCGAGATCGAGCTTCCCTTCGACGTCAAGCTGACGCAGCAACACGGCATCCTGCATGCCGGCATCATTTCGGCGGCGCTGGATTCGGCCTGCGGCTTTGCGGCCTACAGCGTCATCGACCCCGAGGCCTCGATCCTGACAATCGAGTTCAAGGTCAACCTCATGTCGCCGGGGCGCGGCGAGCGTTTCCTGTTTCGTGGCGAAATCACCAAACCCGGCTCCACCATCATCGTCGCCGACGGGCGCGGCTACGCGATCGGCGACGGGCCGGCGAAACTCATCGCCTCCATGACCGGAACGATGATGGTCATCCGTGGCAGAGAAGGAATTACGGGATGAAGTTCGAGCTGAAGTCGGTCGCGGGAAAATCCATGCTGTTCGTCATGGCGGCGGAGGCCGAATACGGCCCCTTCCTGCGTTCGCGCATCGAACCCTTGATGACCGGCGTCGGCCCGGTCGAGGCGGCGGTTGCGCTGACCAGGACGCTCGCGCGGCTGGATGCGGCCGACGACCTGCCGGATCTCGTCGTTTCCCTCGGCTCGGCCGGTTCGGCGAAGCTGGAGCAGACTGAAATCTATCAGGTCACCTCGGTCTCCTACCGCGACATGGACGCGTCTCCGCTCGGCTTCGAAAAGGGCAGAACACCTTTCCTGGACCTGCCGGCGACGCTCGAGCTGCCGCTGCGCATCCCGGGAATCGCCGAAGCCAGCCTCTCGACCGGCGGCAACGTCATTTCGGGTCCCGCTTATACCGACATCGATGCCGACATGGTCGACATGGAGACCTATGCGGTGCTGCGCGCCTGCCAGGGCTATAAACTGCCGCTGATCGGCCTGCGCGGCATTTCCGACGGCGCGGTGGAGCTGCAGCATATCTCCGGCTGGACGGAATATCTGCACATCGTCGACCGCAAGCTCTCCTACGGCGTCGACAGCCTGTTCACGGCGCTGGAGGACGGGGTTTTCTGGTTCTGAAACTGACCGCACCGCGCGTCCTGTCAGATGCGCGGGGACAATCGGAACAATAAAAACCCGATGCCGCCGATTTCCCGGATTGCCAGGCGAAGCGCTTTTCTTTAAAGCCTCGCCATGACCCAGACAGCACATCCCGACTCCGTTCTCATCGTCGATTTCGGCAGCCAGGTGACCCAGCTCATCGCGCGGCGCGTGCGCGAGGCCGGCGTCTATTGCGAGATCGTTCCCTTCCAATCGGCCGAAGAGGGCTTCAAGCGCCTGCAGCCGAAAGCCGTGATCCTGTCAGGAAGCCCGGCTTCCACGGTGGACGAGGGGTCGCCGCGAGCGCCTCAGATCATCTTCGACAGCGGCCTGCCGGTTTTCGGCATCTGCTACGGCCAGCAGACGATGTGCATGCAGCTCGGCGGCAAGGTCGAAAGCGGCCATCACCGCGAATTCGGCCGCGCCTTCCTCGATGTCGACAAGGATTGCCAGCTGTTCGAAGGCCTCTGGTCCTCCGGCTCCCGCCATCAGGTCTGGATGAGCCACGGCGACCGCGTCACGGCGCTGCCTGAGGGTTTCGAGGTGGTGGCCACCTCCTCCAACGCGCCCTTCGCCTTCATCGCCGACGAGAAGCGCAAATATTACGGCGTGCAGTTCCACCCCGAGGTCGTGCATACGCCCGACGGCGCCAAGCTGATCGGCAATTTCATCCACAATGTCGCCGGCATCAAGGGCGACTGGTCGATGTCGGCATACCGCCAGAAGGCGGTCGACGAAATCCGCAAGCAGGTGGGCGACAAGCGCGTCATCTGCGCCCTTTCCGGCGGTGTCGACAGCTCCGTCGCAGCTCTGCTGATCCACGAGGCGGTCGGCGACCAGCTGACCTGCATCCTCGTCGACCACGGCCTGATGCGCAAGGACGAGGCGGCCAACGTCGTCGCCATGTTCCGCGAGCACTACAATCTGCATCTCTTGCATGTCGATGCTTCGGACCGTTTCATCGGTGAGCTCGAAGGCGTCAGCGACCCGGAGACCAAGCGCAAGATCATCGGCCGGCTGTTCATCGAGACTTTCGAGGAAGAGGCCAAGAAACTCGGCGGCGCCGATTTCCTCGGCCAGGGCACGCTCTATCCCGACGTGATTGAGAGCGTTTCCTTCACCGGCGGCCCGTCGGTGACGATCAAGTCGCATCACAATGTCGGCGGCCTGCCGGAGCGCATGAAGATGCAGCTCGTCGAGCCGCTGCGCGAACTCTTCAAGGACGAGGTGCGTGCGCTCGGCCGCGAGCTCGGCCTGCCCGACAGCTTCATCGGCCGCCACCCCTTCCCGGGTCCGGGCCTAGCGATCCGCTGCCCCGGCGGCATCACACGCGAGAAGCTCGAGATCCTGCGCGAAGCCGATGCGATCTACCTTGATGAAATCCGCAAGGCCGGCCTCTACGATGCCATCTGGCAGGCTTTCGCCGTGCTGCTCCCGGTCCAGACGGTTGGCGTCATGGGCGATGGGCGCACCTATGAATTCGTCTGCGCGCTGCGCGCCGTCACATCCGTCGACGGTATGACCGCGGATTTCTACCACTACGACATGGAATTCCTCGGCCGCGCCGCCACCCGCATCATCAACGAGGTGCGCGGCATCAACCGGGTGGTCTACGACGTCACGTCCAAGCCGCCCGGCACTATCGAGTGGGAGTAGGGCAGAAGCCGCCGTCTAGCCGCTATTTCAGCGGCAGAAATAGCTCCGCCGCGGCCTCATGTTCCGGCACCTCCGGAAACAAGCTGAGGCGCTGGCAATAGATCGGGAAGTTGCGCGCTTCCTCCGCTCATCAGCAGCCAGTCGCGGTAGAGGTAGAGCGCGGCGGGCTCCAGATTGTCGGTGTTGCCGACGGCGCGCAATTGGGCCGTCCTCTTACCGGTTCGTCTCCAAACGCCTGATTTCATCGACCAGCATGGCGACGAAACTCGTCACCTTCGGCGGGCGGAAGCGGGCGGCCGGGTAGACGGTGTGAATTCCGCCGGATGGCAGGGTCCATTCGGGCAGGACCTCGACGAGCCGGCCGCTGCCGAGGTGGTCGGCGACCTGGAAATCCGGCAGCACCGACAGGCCGCCGCCGGAAAGCGTTGCCGTCAACACCGCCGGCGTCGTGTTGATGCTGAGCGCCTGACGCATCCGGACGACACGACGGTCGAAGTCCCCTCTGGCGAAGTGCCAGAGCAGCGGCTCGCGCAGCGCGCCGTTGGCGATGAAGGGTAAGGCTGCGAGATCTTCAGGTTCCCGGGCAGCGATCGTCCCGAACTGGTTTGCCGAGGCGACGAGAAGCTGGCGGAAGGTGCCGATCCGTCTGGCCTGCAGAGTGGAATCGTCGAGCCATCCGACGCGGATCGACAGGTCGATATGATCGGCGACGAGATCGGCCTTTGCGTCGGAGAGAACGAGGTCGACGGTGCAGGCGGGGAAACGCCGGGCAAAGGCAGCCGCCACCGGGGCGATCGTCGAGGCGCCGTAATCGTTGGGCGCGGCGATGCGCAGCATGCCCATCGGCTCGGCCCGGGCCCCTGAGAGTTCGTCGACAGCGTCCTCCGCCTCACGGAAGATCATGACGCAGCGTGCATGTAGCATGCGGCCTGCCTCGGTCGGCTCCACGCGGCGTGTCGTCCTGATCAGCAGGCTGGTCTGAAGTTCGGCTTCCAATCGAGCGACCTGCTGGCTGACGACGGTCTTGGTAATGCCGAGACGATCCGCGGCCTTGGTGAAGGAGCCGGTATCGACGACCGCCGCGAAATAGGCGAGCCGGTTGAGATTGATCGCTTCCATGCTGGCCAGAACATCTCATTGTTAGCTTCTAGAAAACAGTATGTCGGACTGAGTGCTGTTTATCTACAGAAAGCCGCGGGCTATTGCTTGGTTCAGAAAGTTCGGAGGCTCAGCCAGATGCGGATCACCTATCTCTTCGACCCTCTTTGCGGTTGGTGTTACGGCGCCAGCCCCGCAATCGAGCGCCTGGCGGCACTCGAGGACGTGACGGTGGATCTCGCCCCCACAGGGCTCTTCGCCGGGGCCGGGGCCCGGTCGATGGATGCGGGCTTTGCCGCCTATGCCTGGCAAAACGATCAGCGCATCGCCCGACTGACCGGACAGCCGTTCACCGAAGCCTATCGTAATAGGATCCTGGGCGCGACGGGCTCCCTGTTCGATTCGGCGCCGGTCACGCTCGGCGTCGTCGCGACCGGTATCACGGCGCCCGACCGGGAAATCGAGATTTTGAAGCGCCTGCAGCGCGCCCGTTACGAAGGGGCCCGCGATACCGCCGATCGCGCCGTCGTCGCCGATCTGCTTTCGGAAGCCGGCCTCGAGGACGCAGCTCGACGCGTCCGATCGGCGGACGAGGAAGTGATCGCAATCTACAACAAGCGGATTGACGCTGCCCGTGCCGACATGCGGCGCTTCGGCGTCGAGGGCGTGCCGGCGCTGGTGCTCGACGATGGCAACGGGCGGCGCCTGCTGCGCGGAAACACCCTGTTCGGCCCATTCGAGCTTCTTGCCGCTGAGGTGCAGGCGGCCTGATTGCTGCATCCGCGAGCCGCGCGACTGCGAACGATACAAAGCCATTCCCCCTCACCTTTCCTGGAGTCCCATATGTTTTCGAGGAGACAGATCATGAAGACCACTCTTGCCGCCGGCGCCGCCGTTTTCGCGCCCGTCAGTCTCGGCCACGCCGCCGGATCGAAGCTGTCCTGGAAGCATTTTCCGGCTGGCTCCAACGGTTTCTTCCGTGCCCCCGTCCTCGTCAGCGGGCCGTCCGAGGCGCTGCTGATCGACGGCGGTTTTGCCTATCCCGACGGCCGCGGCCTCGCCGATGCGATCAAGGCGACCGGCAAGAGGCTCACCGCGATCTATATCAGCCAGTCGGATCCCGACTATTATTTCAGCCTCAAGCCGGTTCTCGAGGCTTTCCCCGGCACCAAGGTGCTTGCCGCATCCGAAACGCTCGCCGCCATCAAGGGCAATGTCGAGAAGAAGCTGGCGGTCTGGGGGCCGCAGCTCAAGGAGAACGGTCCGCAGACGCTCGCCGACATCGTACTTCCCGAAGCCTTCGATGGTCCGAGCCTGACCCTCGACGGCGAGACGGTGGAGATCGTCGCGGCGGAAGCCGGCCTCGCCAACCGGCGCTATCTCTGGGTGCCGTCGCTGCAGGCTGTGTTCGGTGGGGTGATGATCTTCTCCGGTGTCCATGTCTGGACGGCCGACACGCAGATTAAGGAGCAGCGCGCCGCATGGGTCGCCACGCTCGACAAGATCGCGGCGCGCAAGCCATCTGTCGTGGTGCCCGGGCATCTGACGCCCGAGGCAGCAACCGATCTCTCCGGTCTTGCCCATACCAAGGCCTACCTGCTCGCCTTCGAGGAAGAGCTGGTCAAGGCCACGGATGCCGCCGCGCTGAAGGCAGCGATGGAAGCCCGCTTCCCGGGCCTCGGCATGGGCGTCGCCCTCGATATCGGCTCGAAAGTTGCCAAAGGCGAGATGAAGTGGGGCTGAGAGTGTAGGCTTCATCTGCTGATTCAAGCGGATCAGGCTCCACGAAGCGCCTGCCGCGATCAGTTCGGCAGGCGTTCATGCATGGGCAAAAACCAATTGCAAATTAAAATCAGTTGATCTAGCCTACTTCCTATCGCGCACATGGATACTCCGTTCAAGAAGGGAAGTTGGCATGGCTAAGCTCGTGTTCGGGATGAACCAGTCGCTGGACGGCTACGTCGACCATATGGAGTTTGCGCCAGGTCCCACCCTCTTCCGCCACTTCATCGAGGGGGCTCAGAGGCAGGCGGGCAGTGTCTACGGCCGCCACATGTATGAAGTCATGCGGTATTGGGATGACGATCATCCCGAATGGGATACAGAGCAACGAGCCTTTGCAGCGGCGTGGCGAAGGCAGCCGAAATGGGTGGTCTCGCGCTCGTTGACGTCGGTCGGCCCCAACGCCACGCTTGTCAAGGATGATCTCGAGGGCGCAATGCGCGCACTGAAGGCCGAGCGAGATGGGGAGATCGAAGTTGCCGGGCCCAACCTGGCGCAAAGCCTCACCGAACTCGGCCTGATCGATGAATATCAAATCTACCTGCATCCCGTCGTGCTCGGCCACGGAAAGCCATATTTCGCCGGGCCCCGACCGCGGCTCCGCCTCGTCAGCCATGATCGGATCGACGCGGACGTGATCAGGCTGACCTATGTGCCTGCCTAATCTCACGAGCGGCAAGTAAACCTCGCTGGTGACGACGGGAGTAGTCTGGTCGCCCAGGGGCTGGTCGACCAGTTGGCTTTGATAGTCTGAGCATGTCGCCGAAGGACACCGGCCTCAGCGGCCGTAAGTCACCTCGATGGTGGCCTTGTCGAGCGTGTTTGCCCTGACATAGAAGCCGACCATGGCGCCCGGCGCCGTCTCGGGAAGCGGAAGCTTGTCGAGCTTGAGCGCGTAGACGGTGAACTGGTAGCGGTGCGGCTTATCGCCGACCGGCGGGCATGCGCCGCCATATCCGGAGGCGCCAAAATCGGTGTGGCCTTCCACGGCACCTGCGGGAAGCTTCTTGTCACCGCTCGCTCCGGTAGCAATATTTGAAGCATCTGCGGGGATATTGAACACCGACCAGTGCCACCAGCCGGAACCCGTGGGCGCATCCGGATCGTAGGCCATGACGGCGAAGCTCTTGGTTCCCTCGGGCGCGCCCGACCAGGCCAGTTCCGGCGAGATGTTCTTGCCCGAGCAGCCGAAGCCGTTGAAGACCTGCGCGTCGGCCATGGTCTTGCCGGCGACCAGATCCTTCGAGGTTAGCTTCATTTCGGCGTGGGCGGCCGTCGCGCCGAAGACGGTGGCGGCCATAAGTGCTGCTGTGATAAGACGCATTGCTTTTCTCCTGTGGTTGACGATGCCGGAAAACTATCGTCACCGCGCCAGCGCATCTGCCCCGCTCTGCTCAACTTCTGCCCCGATCCGCTCAAAGTGTTCGGGGCCGCCGCGTACATGGCGTGGGCTAACGCCAAACCGCTCCTTGAAGCGCGCGGAAAATTGCGACGGCGAATCATAACCGACCTCCAGCGCAACCTGCGCCATCGGCAATGTCGTGGTCTGGATGAGCGCCAGAGCGCGGTTCATCCGGGTATCGCTCAAGATCTCGCTGAAGGCGGTATTCTCGGCGGCGAGCCTGCGCCTCAGCGTCGCCGCGCTCATGTTGAACGAGCGCGCAGCATGCGCCAGCGTCCAGCCGACGGCCGGATCAGCTTCGATCATCTGCCTCAGCCGGTCCTCAAGTCGAGGGCTTTCGCATCGGCCGAGCACCGCCCCGCAGAGCGCGAACCAGGTGACGAGTTCCATCAGACGAGCCTTGGCGATGGCGCCAGGAAGCCGCGCCAGATTGCCCGGCTGACAGCAATATTCAAACAATGCCGCAGCTTCCTCCGGCAGGCTCGAGGTGCTGGCCGGAAGAGGCCTCGATGGCACCGCGACCGATCCCATCCTATCATAGGCGTCCTCGAAAAGCTGTCGCGGAATTGGAAGCGCCAGGGTCTGATATTTCTGCGGCGCCCTGGGAATGTTCTCCATCGTCAACGGCCGGTAGTCGGGCAACAGACCGTAATCGCCCGCCTCGAGGCGCAAAGGCTTGTCATCCGACATGACGATCTTCGTTCCAGACTGGACCTGGATCAGCAGCGGGCTGGTCGTGACGAGGCGATGGAAACAGGCTCGCCCACCCTGGCGGATCAATGCCCTGGTCGGAATGGGAAAGACGTCGTCGAGCATATGTTCTCCGCCAGCGGGATGGCCAGAACGGCGACCGGAGGAGCCAGCATGACGTCGCCCGCTTCGCCACCGACTAGTGCTCGGGAATACCAAAACCACATGCCGGCAGCAACCATGCCGGCGGCAATGACTTGAGTCAGAAGGCCTAACGACGGTCCGACTGGCGCACGTAGTCGACCAGCGCGCGCAGCTTCACTGGCTGCCTCTGGCGTCTCGGATAATAGAGATAGAAGCCCGGAAATGGCGGACAGAACTTCTCCAGTAGCGGCACGAGCTCGCCACGCTCGATATATGGCTCGAAGGTTTCTACCATGCCGAAGGTGATGCCAGCCCCGGCGCAAGCCATGCGGATCATCATGCCCATGTCATTGGTCGTGACCACGGGATCGACGGCGACATCGAAGTCGCGGTCGTTTTCGGTGAACTCCCAGCGATAGGGCGCGGTATCCGGGCGCGGCCGCCATCCGATGCAGGCGTGGTTCTGCAGGTCGCGGGGATGGCGAGGCGAACCATGACGCTCGATATAGCCTGGCGATGCGGCGGCGCATTGCCGCTGTGGAGACGAGACCGGTATCGCGATCATATCCTGCTCGATCACCTCGCCCAGTCTCACACCCGCATCGAAACCGGCTTCGACGATGTCGAATTCGTCGTCGGTGATGGTGATATCGAGCTTGATGTCGGGACAGGCCTGCAGGAAGCCGGCGAGCAAAGTCCCGGACAGGAAGCGCTCGGCGATGGAGGAAACGCTGATCCGCAGCAGGCCGCTCGGGCGCGCCTGCATGTCGCGCACCGCCTGCATCGCGTCCCTGACCTGGTGCATTGAGGGACGAACCGCCGCAAGGAAAACTTCGCCGGCCTCGGTCAGGCTGACGCTGCGCGTCGTGCGCTGAACCAGGGGCGCACCAAGCCGGTCCTCGAGACGCTGCAAGGCCTGGCTGACAGCGGAGCGGGTAACGCCAAGGCGCTCGCCGGCGACGCGGAAATTCCGCGCCTCGGCTACGGCGAGAAAAACAGAAATGCCCTCAAGATCGTCGGCCATTGGTTAGCACTCTTAACCAAGCTATCCGGTATTGGCAACTTAATCGCGTTAATGGCGAAGGTTATCTTCTGTCCAGGTCAGGGCACGGCCGAAGCAATGTGCCGACTTCGAAAGGAAGAGCGATGCGAGAGATTTCCAGCAGACCTGTTCGACATTTTTTCGTCGCGGCCATCCTGGCCGGCACGGCGATCCCGGCGTCATCCGCCGATGCCGCAAGCAACCGAAACCCTGTACGCCAAAAGCCAAGTGAGAACACCATGCAGCAACATCCCTATGTCGGAATGTGGGTCACCAACGACGGCCGCGTCCGACACGAACTCCTGCCCGACAATCGTTACGACGAGGCCCGCGGAAGCCGGGAGAGCGCCTATCGCGGACGCTACGAAGTCACCGGGACGCATATCGAATACTGGGACGATACGGGCTTTACCGCCGACGGCGATTTCGTCGACGACAACACGCTTCACCATGGCGGCATGGTGCTTCGCCGCAAGTGACCGCCCCCGAACCGACCATCACGAAAATCCCCAACCTGCTCATGGAGCTTGAAATGTCTGATATTGAAGGAAAAGTCATAGCCATCACCGGAGCCAGCAGCGGCATCGGAGAGGCCGCGGCCAAGGTGCTGGCCGCGGCAGGCGCGCGGATCGTGATCGGCGCGCGCCGCAGCGACCGCCTGGAGGCGCTCGCCGGCGAAATCGAAGCCGGAGGCGGGACGGTGCGTTTGCGCAAGCTCGACGTCACCGACCGTGCCCAGGTGGAAGCCTTTGCAGGTTTCGCCAAGGCCGAGTTCGGCCGGCTCGATGTCGTCGTCAACAATGCCGGCGTCATGCCGCTCTCGCCACTCGACGCGCTCAAGGTCGAGGAGTGGGACCGGATGGTCGACGTCAACATCAAGGGCGTCCTCTACGGCATCGCGGCAGCCCTTCCGATCATGAAGGCGCAGGGATCCGGGCAGATCATCAACCTGTCTTCGATCGGCGGTCACAGCGTCTCGCCGACCGCGGCCGTCTATTGCGCGACGAAATTTGCCGTCCGGGCGATCTCGGACGGGCTGCGGCAGGAAACCGACCGTATCCGCGTGACCGTCATTTCGCCCGGCACCACGACATCTGAACTCGCCGACACGATCACCGATCCGACGGCGCGGGAAGCCATGGGGGCCTTCAGGGCCATCACGATCAGTCCCGAGGCGGTCGCCAACTCAATCCTCTATGCCGTCAGCCAGCCTGACGACGTCGATGTCAGCGAGATCATCATCCGCCCGACCGCCAGCCCGCATTGAGCAGCCACTTCCTGTGCAAATTGCTCCGCCGCTCAAAAACCCAGCGATTGCTGGGCGGGCGGCGGCGGGGCGAGGCTGACACCTTCGAGCTCCAGCATGCGGGCCTTCGATGACGCACCGCCGGGAGCGGAGAAGCCGCCGATCTTGCCGCCGGCGGCGAGCACCCGGTGGCAGGGAATGATCAGCGCGACCGGGTTCTTTGCCATCGCCTGGCCGACATCGCGGGCCGCCTCCGGCCCGACGCCAAGCTCCTTCGCCAGCGCTCCGTAAGTAGTCGTGCGGCCCCAGCCGACACGCCTTGCCGCCGCATAGATGTCTCGGAAAAACGCATCCTGGCCGGCAAGGTCGAGTTCGACGTCGGAAAAATCGGTTTCCTCGCCCCGGAAATAGCATTTCACCGCCGCGACCGTCTCAAGGACCTGAGGCGTCGGCGGGCCGGGCTCGCCATCAGGCAGACGACGCAGAAGCAGCCGCTCGGTCGCCTCCGAGGTTTTCGTCGGAAGCTGGAACCGCACGATGCCGGCGTCGCTCCAGGCAATGCCGCAGAAACCGCCCGCCGTTTCGAAGATGAGATAGTGGTGCCTTGTCCCAGCCATGACACAGCCTCCGCGTTTTTTTCGATGTCCTTGAGGATCGTATGGGGAGGCCCGTCTTTCAACCCGTTTCTTGCGCAACTTGTTCTTTTTTTGTTCTTGACCTCTCATCGCATAATAGCCTTACAGCTTGGATGGGGAGGCAGTCCTTGACGGGTTGGAAGCCGATGAAGCAGGCGACTGTGATATCAAGCATGATGTCGACAGCCGCATCCGGCGAGGCAAGATCAACAATCCCCGTAACCTGCTTCTTCGGGCTTGGCCCCAGTTGAGGGGAAGGATACCGGTGAGGCTTGCACTTGCCGGATTTCCGCGCATAAAGCTGAAACGCCGCCGGGATGGCAAACGCGGAGCAAGGACAGCATGGACGTTTCGGAAATAATCATCCCAGGAGATACGCCCGGAACCGAATGGCGGTTGCCGGTGCTGCGTTTCGCAGGCCGTGATCCGAAGGCGCCAAAGACCTATATCCAGGCTGCACTTCATGCCGGCGAGCTGCCGGGTACGGCGCTTCTGCATTTCCTCTCTGAGCGCCTGCGGCGGGCGGAAAGCGAAGGCGCAGTCGCGGGCGACATCACCATCGTGCCGCAGGCAAACCCGATCGGCGCGGCGTAATCGCATTTCGGCGACTTGCAGGGGCGTTTCGACCTCGGTTCCCGCACCAATTTCAATCGGGATTTTCCCCTGATCAGCGTCACCGACCGGGCAATGTTGACGGAGGATCTCGATGATTATCCGGCTACCGAGCAGCTGAAGCGGCAACTGCTGGACATGGCGCTCGGCGCCGATCTCGTCCTCGATCTGCACTGCGACGACGAATCGCTGCAATACGCCTATATCGATGAGGCCTTCTGGCCGGAGGCAGCCGATCTTGCCGCCGCGCTCGACATGGAGGCGGTGCTGCTTTCGGATGGCGAGAGCTCGGCCTTCGAGGAGGTCGTCGGTTTTGCATGGAAATATGCGGTTCCCGGCGAACGACAATCCCGGCTGCCGGGCAGGCTTTCGGTAACCGTCGAGCTGCGCGGCAAGCGCGACGTCGAGCCGCTGCTGGCGAAGCGGGATGCGGACGGGCTATGGCGTTTCCTCGCCGGACGGGGGGTCGTTAGCGACGCGACAATAGCGCCAGCCGGGTTTACCGGCCCCGCTGTGCCGCTCGACAATGTCGAGATCATCCGCGCTCCCGAGGGCGGCGCCGTGCTCTTCCATCGCACGATCGGCGACAGGGTTGCAGCGGGCGAGCTTCTGGCGACGATCGTCACCCGGCCGGGTCAGCCTGACGGCAGCATCGACCTGCATGCGCCGCAGGATGGGCTGGTCCTGACCCGAACCTCGGATCGGCTGGTGCGCCGGCGCGGGGACCTGATGAAGATCGTCTGCGCCAGGCCGAGCAAGACCGCACGCGAGGCCGGCACGCTGGAGAGTTGAGCGGGCGCTGCCGGGGATAAAAGCCGCGCGGCGTTTGCGCCGGCCCTTCCGCATGTTATCCCCCCGCCATCACAAGGAGACCGATCCGGCATGGCCGTCATCATCTATGGAATCAAGAATTGCGACACGATGAAGAAAGCCCGCAGCTGGCTGGAAGAACACGGCGTCGCCTATGAGTTTCACGATTACAAGGCGCTCGGCATCGACCGCACCCATCTCGAAGCCTGGATCGACAGGGCCGGCCTCGATACGGTGCTGAACCGCGCCGGCACCACCTTCCGCAAGCTGCCCGATGCCGAGCGCGAGAATCTGAGCCGGGAGAAGGCGATCGCGCTGATGCTCGACCAGCCGTCGATGATCAAGCGGCCGGTGCTGGAGGCTAAGGACAAGCTGGTGATCGGCTTCAAGCCGGAGATTTATGCCGGCACATTCGAAGACTGACGGGCGCCCAAATGTCCAAGACCACCCGCGCGACGCAGGTTCTTTCCCAGGCTGGCGTCGCCTTCACCATCCACACCTATGATTATGATCCGGGCGCTGAGCGCGTCGGGCTGCAGGCGGCCGAAGCGCTGGGTGAAGCGCCGCAGCGGGTGCTGAAGACGCTGATGGCCGAGGTGGACGGCAAAGCTGTCTGCGTCGTGGTGCCGTCGGACCGCGAAGTCAGCATGAAGAAGCTTGCCGGCGCCTTTCGCGGCAAGTCGGCCAATATGATGAAGCCGGCCGATGCCGAGCGGCTGACCGGCTACCATGTCGGCGGCATCAGCCCTTTCGGCCAGAGGAAGGCCGTGCCGACGGCGATCGAAGAAACCGCTCTCGCCGAACCGCTGGTCTATATTAATGGCGGACAGCGCGGGCTGCAGGTGCGGCTCGATCCGAAGGATGCGCTGAAGGTGTTGAAAGCGATGGGTGCGCCATTGATCGCCTGATCAGAGGAAACGAGCGAGCAGACCGGAAATCGCCTTCGCCTCGTCGTCGGCAAGCTTGCTGCCGACATGGGCGTCAATCGCTGCCGCATAGACAGTCCACATCCGCGTGCGAAGCGTTCGGCCGGCATCGGTAATCACAACCCAGCGGCCGCGGCCATCCTCGGCGAAGACCTCGCGCCGGACCAGGCCCTCTCTTTCCAGCCGGTCGATCAGCCGGGACAGATTATACTGCGCCAGCAATGTCCGCTCCTCGATCTCGTAAGGCCGCAGCCTGCCGTCTTTCGAGCGCGCCAGTTCCCAAAGCACGTCATACCAGGCAAGCGGCGGCATGCCGGCCGCTTTCAGATCGGTCTCGATCGCCGCGAGCAGCCGTTCACGGGCGCGCATGATGCTGGTCCAGGCAGAGGTGGCGGCTTCGCTCCGCTTCGGTGTCTTTTCCGTCATAGATGCAGATACATTTATCTTGAACGAAGCCGCAAGCGCTATTATATGCATATGCATCTATTAAAACTTCGAGGAAACGTTCATGAGCAGGCTTACACTCATCAGCCACCATCTCTGCCCCTATGTGCAGCGCGCCGCGATCGCGCTTCTCGAAAAGGGGGTGGTCTTCGAGCGCGTCAACATCGACCTTGCCAACAAGCCGGACTGGTTCCTGCAGATCTCGCCGCTCGGCAAAGTGCCGCTGCTCAGGATCGAAGAAGAGGACGGCGGCGAGGCCGTCCTGTTCGAAAGCAGTGTCATCTGCGAATATCTGGAGGAGACGCAGGCTGGGTCCGCCCTGCATCCCGCAGATCCGCTTACCCGCGCCCGCCATCGCGGATGGATGGAATTCGGATCGTCCGTGCTTTCCGATCTCTGGGGCTATGAAACGGCAACGGAGGTGGAGCAGCTGGAGGCCAAGCGCAAGGCGCTCACCGACAAGTTCACGACGCTCGAAGGAGCACTCGCGGATGGACCTTATTTTTCCGGCAGCAGCTTCAGCCTCGTCGACGCCGTCTTCGCGCCGGTCTTTCGGTATTTCGATGTATTCGACAGGCTCGGAGATAGCGGTATCTTCGACGGGCTTGCGCGGGTGACGCGCTGGCGGAGAGCGCTCTCCGAGCGCCGGAGCGTGCAGGTCGCCGTCGGCGAGGATTATCCGCAGCGACTAATGGAGTTCCTCGACAAGCACAACTCGATCCTGCTCAGGCTGCCTGCCGCCGCCTGAGACCTCATGTGAAAGCGGCCGGGCATTGCGCCCGCCGCTTTCAAATCGGCAGCGGCGCGCTTCATTTTCGCCGCAAACGGGTCTAAGTCTTTCAGCCTCTTAACCTCGATGACAGAAGGCAGGTTGAACCATGACTTTCATGCCCCAGAGCCACAACACTGTTGATCCCGTCAAGCTGGAGAAGCTCGCCGAAGTCGCCGTCAAGGTAGGGCTGCAACTGCAGCAGGGCCAGGATCTGGTGATCACCGCGCCTGTTGTGGCGCTGCCGCTGGTTCGCCTCATCACCAAACACGCCTATCAGGCCGGGGCCGGGCTGGTGAGTACCTTCTATTCCGACGAGGAAACAACGCTGGCGCGCTACCAATACGGCAGCGACGAGAGCTTCGACCGCGCCTCCGACTGGCTCTATGAAGGTATGGCCAAGGCCTATGCCAATGGGGCGGCCCGTCTTGCGGTCGCCGGCGACAACCCGATGCTACTTGCCGAGCAGGACGCCGGCAAAGTCGGTCGCGCCAATCGCGCCATGTCCACCGCCTACAAGCCCGCCTTGGAAAAGATCTCGAATTTCGACATCAACTGGAACATCGTCTCCTATCCCAATCCCTCCTGGGCCAAGGTGGTCTTCCCCGGCGACCCGGAACCGATCGCGATCGCCAAGCTCGCCAAGGCGATCTTTGCCGCCTCGCGCGTCGACGTCAGCGACCCCGTCGCCGCCTGGGCGGAGCACAATGCCAATCTCGCCAAGCGCTCGGCCTGGCTGAACGGCGAGCGTTTTGCTTCTCTGCATTTCAAGGGGCCGGGCACCGATCTGACGGTCGGTCTCGCCGACGGGCACGAGTGGCACGGCGGCGCCTCCACGGCCAAGAACGGCATTACCTGCAACCCGAATATTCCGACCGAAGAGGTGTTCACCACGCCGCATGCATTGCGGGTCGAAGGACATGTCTCGAGCACCAAGCCGCTGTCGCATCAGGGCACGCTGATCGACAATATTCAGGTGCGCTTCGAAGGCGGGCGGATCGTCGAAGCCAAGGCGTCACGCGGCGAAGAAGTCTTGAACAAGGTGCTCGATACCGACGAGGGTGCACGCCGGCTCGGCGAAGTGGCGCTCGTGCCGCATTCCTCGCCGATCTCGGCGAGCGGCATCCTTTTCTACAACACGCTGTTCGACGAAAACGCCTCCTGCCACATCGCGCTCGGCCAGTGCTATTCCAAGTGCTTCCTCAACGGTGCAACCTTGAGCCAAGAGCAGATCAAGGCGCAGGGCGGCAATTCCAGCCTGATCCACATCGACTGGATGATCGGCTCGGACAAGGTCGATATCGACGGGATCACACCGGACGGTTCGCCGGTTCCGGTGATGCGGCAGGGCGAATGGGCCTGAGCGGCATCATCGTACGCTGACTGAGCCAGACGCCGGCAAGCACCAAGGCGAAACCGCCGATCTGCGCCGGCGTCAGGCTCTGGCCGAGCGCCAGCCAGCCGAGCAGGGTCGCGACCAAAGGGCTCAGAAAGCCGAGCGAGGAGATCGCCGACGGCTCGATGCGCGACAGGCCGCGGAACCAGAGCAGGTAGGTGAAGGCGGCTCCGATCAGGCCGAGCCAGGCAATGCCGGCGATGTTTGCGGCAGTCGGCATCGGCAGCGCCGGTTCGAGCAGAAGGGCGAAGGGCACCAAAAGGATGCCACCCGCCGTCAATTGCCAGGCGGTGAAAGTGAGGCTTGAGACGGGCGGCGCCCAGCGCCGTGCCAGCACGGTTCCGAACGCCATCGAGACGGCGCCGGCAAGGCCGGCGGCGACACCGATGGAATCGAGCGCCGCCTTTGGCGTCAACACGAGCAGCCCGACGCCGACCATGCCGACGAATCCTGCCAGCACGGCCAGCGGCTGGATCGGCTTGCCGAGAAAAAGCCGCGACAGCGCGATGACGATCAGCGGCTGCACGGCGCCGACGGTTGCGGCAACGCCGCCCGGCAGCCTGTAGGCCGAGACGAAGAGCATCGCCCAGAAGAACGAGAAGTTCAGCGCGCCGAGAATGAAGGCGCGGCCCCACCACACGCCCGTCGGCAGCTTCCGGACAATCAGCAGCAGAAGCACGCCTGCCGGCAGGGCGCGCAGCAGAGCGACCGTCAACGGATAGCCCTGCGGCAGGAAGGATGTGGTAACGAAATAGGTGCTGCCCCAGATGGCGGGGGCGATAGCTGTCGTCAGCACGTCAGCGAGATATCGGGAATTTGTCTTCATATCAAGAATCTCTACATCAAGATAATTCGCACATAATGCAATTTATCTTGACGTCAAGATATGTAGTGGTATCGATGCGACATGGGCGAAGAGAAGCAAGATCACGTCGACAGGATTTTGGCGCAATGGCGGCGCGAGCGGCCGGATCTCGACGTCGAACCGATGGGCATCCTCGGGCGCCTGAAACGCCTCGGCACCCATCTCGGCCGCGAAGTCGAAGCCGTGCTTATGACGCACGGGCTTTCCACCTCGGCCTTCGACGTCCTAGCTACACTTCGTCGCTCCGGCGCACCTCATCGGCTTTCGCCGGGCGAGCTCCTGGAAATGACCATGGTCAGTTCCGGCACGATGACGAACCGGATCGACCAGCTGGAGAAGGCGGGCCTGGTCGAGCGCATCGTCAATCCGCAGGACCGGCGCAGCGTGCTGATCGCGCTGACCGAGAAGGGGCTGGCGACCGTCGAAGAGGCGGTCGGCGCCCATGTCGCCAACCAGCAGCGGCTGACCGGAAATCTGACGGCCGAGGACAAGGCCGAGTTTGACCGACTGCTGAAGAAATTCCTCGCGGATTTCGAATAATAAGAGCCTTCCCTGGTCAGATTGAATCATTCTGTTGGCTCAAACGGAGTCGGATGGTCGACCGGCCGGCGCGCGTCGTAGCCAAGCTCTACGGCCAAGCCGGCCGGTCGATCAGCCGGCCCGTTTCAGCCAACCCGGAGGGCCGGGCATGTTTCCGCCAGGATCAAAGGCGATCGGCTCGGACGTACCAAGAGGTATGCCCTTCGCCAATCGCCTTTGCCCTGACGAAAACCTGCTCCGGCAGAATGCTTCAATGTGACCAGGAAAGGCTCTTTAGATGGCAGTCAGCGCCCTGCGGACACGCTCCAGATGCGCCTTACGCTTGGCTTCCGTGGCACGGTCCATATCGTGCAGGCTCAGCATGCGGAAGATCAGCTTCTTCGAACAGAAATTGGCGATACCGCGCTTCAGCAGGCGGCGGATCGGATTGCCCATATAGAGATGCACCAGCCACCAGGGCGAACCCGTCGTCGTCAGCGCATAGAGCAGCCTGATATTGGTGAGCTCAGGCACGATCCGACCGCCGGCGGCATCATGTGTGAACGCCACACCTGGCGCGAAGATGCGGTCGAAGAAGCCTTTCAGGATGGCTGGGAAATTGAACCACCACTGCGGAAAGACGAGAATGAGACCATCGGCTGCCTTGAGCCGGGCAACCGTATCGGCCACATCAGAGGTGTCGTAAGGCCTATCGAAGTAAGCGCGGCGCTCAGCCTGGGAGAGGCGCGGATCGAAATTCTCAGCGTAGAGATCGAGGAGGTCGACGGCATGGCCGGAGGCTTCCAGCGCTTCGCGAGCGGTGCGCGCCACCGAGGTGGCAAAACTTTCCGGCAGGGGATGGGCGAGCACCAGCAGGATGCGCATTCTCAGAACAGACTTCCCTGCTTCGTCGGCTCCGCCGGTTTTGTGCTGCGCTTCTTGGCGCCGCCTGGCGGGACGCCGCCTTCCGTGGTCATCGCGCCGACACGGCCGTCGGCAAATTCGATGGCGATGCCCATGCCGGCGGAGAGTGCGGCCGCCTGTGAGACCGGCTTGTCGTCCTCATCACGAATGACGGCATAGCCGCGCTTCAGCACATTCTTGTAGGAGAGCGACTGCAGCACGCGGTCCTGCGCAGAGAGCTCGGCGCGGGCGCGCGTCAGCTGGTGGCGGATCGCCGTATCGGCATGGCGGGAGAGATTGCCGAGACGTTCGCGCGAGCGGTCCGTCTGCGCTTTCAACCGTGCCGGCAACGACGCAAGGAGCGCCTCGGCGCGCTCGACACGTGATGTCGAGCGGTCGATCAGTCGCTCGACCATGCGCTCGGCCCGCACTATCCGCTCGTTCAGCGTCTGGCGGCGCTCGGCAATGCGGCCGGACAGCAGATCCGGGCGCAGATGCGCGGCGACGCGCTCGAAGCCGCGGCGCTTGTTAATTGTATTGAGCTCCAGCCCGCGGCCGAGGCCGGCCGCCGCCTCGTCGAAACGACGGCGCGGCATGGCGAGAAGCTGATCGAGCGATGGCAATGCCCGCATCAGACTGCGAACGGACTGGCGGCGCTGATCCATCTGCCGGTTCATGCAACCCTGCAGGCGGGCGGCAAGGGCGGCAGCCTGCGCCTCGAGCTCCGCCTTGACGGGCACGGCCATTTCCGCCGCACCGGTCGGCGTCGGAGCGCGGACATCGGCGGCATAGTCGATCAGCGTCCAGTCGGTCTCGTGACCGACGGCCGAGATCAGGGGTATCCGGCTTTCGGCAGCAGCGCGCACGACGATCTCGTCGTTGAAACTCCAGAGATCTTCCAGACTGCCGCCGCCGCGCGCGACGATCAGCACCTCCGGGCGCGGGATGGCGCCGGCCGGCTCCAGCGCATTGAAGCCGCGAATAGCGTTCGCCACCTCCTCGCCGGATCCCTCCCCCTGGACCTTCACCGGCCAGACGAGAACATGCACGGGAAAACGGTCGGAGATGCGGTGAAGAATATCACGGATGACGGCGCCGGTCGGCGAGGTGACGACACCGATCACATGCGGCATGAAGGGCAGCCGCTTCTTGCGGGCCGCATCGAACAGCCCCTCGGCGCCGAGCCTGCGCTTGCGCTCCTCAATCAGCGCCATCAGCGCGCCGGCGCCGGCCGGCTCCAGCGCCTCGATGACGATCTGATATTTCGATGAGCCCGGGAAGGTGGTGACCTTGCCGGTGGCAATCACCTCCATGCCCTCCTCGGGACGGAACTTCAGCCGCGAGAACGTGCCCTTCCAGATGACGGCGTCGATGCGGGCGCGATCGTCCTTCAGTGCGAAATAAGCGTGGCCCGAGGAGTGCGGACCACGATAACCCGATATTTCGCCGCGAACGCGGACCTGATCGAAGGCGGTTTCGACGGTGCGCTTGATCGAGCCGGAAAGCTCCGAAACCGAATATTCGGCAAGGTTGGTCGGCGAATCGCTGTCGAAGAGGTTGCTCATCCCTTCTTTCTATTTCCATTGGCGGGAAACGGGAAGGTCGCGAGCATCGCAATTTATGTCCAGACAGTGCGCGCATGCGGTCGTTGCAGCCGGCAGAATGACGAGTAAAACGGGAAAATCCGCTCGATGGGGGAACGCATAAGTAAAATGCGCGTTTTACACGAAAGGGATTGCTAACCACCGCAATACAAACGATTTTCGGCCGAGAGAGCCGGTAAATCTTTGTTAGTTGGCGCTTCCTATGCTTCCCCTCGTTCTCTCTGGGAAGGTGCTGAAATGATTATTCTCACAGCAGCAGCATTGGGCATCAGCGCCGGGCTAATGCGCTCGGCCGGCGTGATCGCGTTGGTGGCGGCGTTGATCGGAATGACCTTCGCGCTGGCGGCGATAGCTTCGCCCGGGCCGGTGTCACTTCTGGCGCTGCTTTATGCCGTTCTCGGCTATAATGGCGGCCTCATCCTCTTCGTGCTCGGGCTCTATGCCGCTGCGCGTCTTCGTCCGGTTCGTCCGTCTCACTGAAATCAGGCTATCTTGAAGACCGCCGGCGTCAATTCGCCGCCGGCCGGTAGCGAAAGAACTGGACAGCTGCATCCGGAGCCTTCGGAAGCGGCTGGAGATAGGGAGGAATATTCCCTTTGCCGAGTTCAGCATAGAGACCATCCGGCTTCAGCTTGGCGAGCTCGCGCGTCTGCAGGTCCTTCGGGCAGAAGGCAAGCACCGTCACACCAGCCCCCTTCAGAAAGGCTTCCGCCTCCTGCGGTTTGGCCAGGCCGATATGCATCTCCGTCAGCATGCCGCCCTGATTGCGGTGATAGGGGGCGGAGAGAACGCGATTTTGGGTGAAGCGCAGGATCGGCACGCCCATTTCCGACGGCGCGGACACCAGCCCGACCGGAAGCTCGGCAAGCGGCGCCAGCGCCTCTTTCGATGTGCAGGAAACCGCCTTTGTCGGCTCCGCCGCCTTCTTCTGCGCATCGTTCTCCATCTGCAGCGAAACAAACCCGCCGCCAATGGCCCAAACGGCCGGAACGCTTGCGAGTACGCTCATCACATAAACGAAGGCGGCCGCGACATTCTCGCTGTCGCGGTTGGAGACGCGCCTGAGATCGACGATGAGCAGGGTGAGCGGCAGGATGGAAAGCAGGTTGGAGAAAGAAGAGCCGCGCACCTGGACCAGGGCGATCGCCCAGCTCGTGGCGAGCAGGAAGAGCAGGACCAGGTGGATCCGCACGCGATCGCGCTGAATGATGCGCAAGATGCAGACGCCGATGCCGAAGAGGCCTGCCGCATAGAAGGCGCCGACCGAGGTGGGATCGGTGCGCGCCAGCGCTAGAAGCGACTTGGCTTCCGAAATATGCCGCAGCCAGAGTTCGACCAGCATCGGGTCGAGACTGTCCAGCGGATCGCTCAGGCATTGCGGTGCGATGAAGATCGCCGAACCGAAAACACCTGCGCCGACAAAGGCGAGCGCGGCAAAGCGCAAGGGCCGACGCAAGCCGCTCGCAAAAACCGCCGAAAACAACAGGAGGCCGCCGCCGATCGCCGCCAGACTGTAATAGCCAAGCGAGAGATTGTCGCAGGTGACCATCGAATAGAGTCGGGGCGGCACCGTTGCGAAGAACAGAATGTTGATCGCAATCGCCAGTGACAATCCGAAGGCCCGGGCGGCGACGGCGAAATTCTCGCCCTCCCATGCCCAGAGCAGCGCGACCGTGAGGCAGACGGCGGCCACCAAAGGCGCCGTCTCGGCGCCGATGGCGATGGCGACAGCCGCCGCAACGCCGGCGATCGCGTAGCTCCAACCGCGACGCTCGGGATCGACGAGCATCGCCACCATCGTCGCGACCAGCGCCAGCTGCGCATTGTGATGATCGATGGCGCCCGGAGCGAAGCGGCTTCCGGTGTAGATCGCCGAAGCGCTCAGACCGAGAGCGATGTGCATGCCGGCAATGCCGCCGATGCGCCGGCCGGCAACCGCCATGGCAAGCATGGCAGGAAAGATGAGCGATACGGGCCAGACGGCGAGCGCAAGCGCCTCCGCGGTTTCAGGCGGTGCAAACAGGCCGAAGAACCAGATCAGCGACGCGATCGGCAGATCGATGAGCCGCGACCAGTGCATCAGCGTACCGCCGGCAAGGCCGAGACGATATTGCATCAGATCGAACCAGCCCTGCCCGGCAAGAAAATCGCGAACCTCGACGAGACGCATGCCGTCGTCATTATCGGGACCGACATAATCGGCGGCGCCGAAGTACTTGGTCACAAGGATGACGGCGGCAAGGATGACGCTATAGGCAATGACAGCGGGCCAGAGACGCCTCAGCAGCCGTGCGAGCCGGCTCGTGCGGGTGGCGGTCACGGACGACGCATTGGCAATCGGCTGCACGGCATTCATCGTGGTTAGCGCTTCGTTTCCAGATGGCCGAACCTTAGCGGGTGCCGATCAAGAAAGTGTAAAGCTGTTTGCGAGACTTCCGATTTTGTCGCGGTCATAGCGTCTTATTAACGCTGCTGATTTAGGCTGGTGGAGGCTTCAGTGTAATGAGTAGAGTCATGGCCCGAACGCGTAACCATCACCCGGACATCGCCGTCCTGCTTCCCTGCTATAACGAGGCCGCGACGATCGGCTCTGTGGTGCAGGGCTTCCGGGCGACGCTGCCGGATGCCGCGATCCACGTCTACGACAATAATTCCACCGACGGGACCGCGTTGCAGGCAATGCTGGCCGGCGCACATGTCGTGCGCGAACGGCGGCAGGGCAAGGGGCACGTCGTGCGCCGCATGTTCGCCGACATCGACGCCGACATCTACATCATCGCCGATGGCGACGGAACTTACGCGCCAGGCGATGCTGAGGAACTGGTGCGGACGCTTCTGACCGAGCGCGCCGACATGGTTGTGGGAACAAGGCGCGGCGTGCATGCCGATGCCGGCCGTCAGGGCCATGCACTTGGCAACCGGCTTTTCAACCTGCTCTACCGGACGATTTTCGGCCCCGACTTCACCGATATATTTTCCGGCTACCGCGCTTTCTCGCGCCGCTTCGTCAAGAGCTTCCCGGCGGTATCAGGCGGCTTCGAGATCGAAACCGAGATGTCGGTGCATGCCTCCCGGCTGAAGCTTCCGGTCAGCGAGCTGGAACTCGACTACGGCCGCCGGCCGGAAGGCTCGCATTCGAAGCTTTCGACGTTCCGTGACGGCGGAAAAATCCTCTGGATGTTCGCGATGCTGATGAAGGAGACCCGGCCTTTCGCCTTCTTCAGCGCGATCAGCGCAGCCTTCATGCTGACGAGCCTCGGCTTCATGACGCCGGTGCTGGCGGAATATTTCGACACAGGCCTCGTCAGCCGCATGCCGAGCTGGGTTCTGTCAATGGCGCTGATGATGATCTCGTTCATGCTTTTTACCGCCGGCGTCATCCTGGATTCCGTGGCCCGGGCCCGGGCCGAGCAGCTTCGCATCCATTATATGAGCCTGGAGACCCCGAGGACGGCCAGGGCGCCGCTCGCCGACGCAATACGGGTGTCGCACGAACGTCCCGGCAAGGCGGGTGCGGCATGAGAAAGCTCGTCCGCTTCGCGATCGCCGGCGGCATCGGCTTCCTTGTCGATGCGGGCATGCTGGCGGCGCTGCTCCATCTGACGCCGCTCGGGCCGTTTCTGGCGCGGCTCATCGCCATCGCCGCGGCAATGGCGGCCACCTGGGCTTTCAACCGCAGCTTCACCTTCGATCGCTCCGGTCGTTCGCTTGCTGCCGAGGGCTTCCGATACGGCTCGGTCGGCGTGACGTCGGCACTGGTCAATTACGGGCTGTACGCTGCGCTGCTGCTTTCGCTGCCCATGCTGCAACCGCTGGCGGCCATGGCGATCGCCAGCGTCGCCTCGATGGTCTTCAGCTTCTTCGGCTATTCGCGCTTCGTCTTCCGCCCGGAAAGGCTCTAAACAGCTTCCCACCCGTCTTTCTCGCTGGCGCGGTAGATCGCATCGATCACCTTCTGGTTCAGCTTCGAGTTTTCGAGCGTGACGATCTCTTCCTTGCCGGTTTTGACCGCCCGAGCGAAGGCCTCGACCTCGCGCTTGTACTGGCGGCTGTCCTGATAGCGGAAGATGCGCGATTCATTGTGGCTGCGATCGGCGAGTTCGATCTCTTCCGGTCCCCAGCGATTGGCGTTGAAGGGCGACTTGACCTCGATATAACCTTCGGTGCCATGGAAGACCATGACCTGGCGGTTGGCCATCTGGGTCGAGACATAGAAGCTCAGCTCGAAATCTCCGAAATCGGCCTTGACGCTCGAATAGATATCGGTGCCGAAATCCGGATCGCGCTCGGTGATCGCCTGGACCCAGAGCGGCTCCTTGCCAGTGGAAAAGCGTGTGCTCATGACGGGATAGACGCCGATATCGGGAAGGCCGCCGCCGCCGAGTTCGGGAACGTTGCGCATGTTGGCGGGGTCACGGTTGAAATAGGTGAAAGCGCCCTGCACATGCCGGAGCGAACCGATCGCACCCTCGCCAATCAGCGAACGCACTTTCTGCCAGACCGGGGAATAGGTGATCATATAGGCTTCCGTCACCACCACCCGGTTGCGGTCGCGGGCCGCAATCACCGCGTCGATATCGGCTGCTTTCAGTGCTAGGGGCTTCTCGCAGAGCACATGCTTGCCGGCATCGGCTGCCTTGATGGACCATTCGATGTGCTGCGAGGTCGGCAGCGGGATATAGACGGCGTCGATGACGTCGGAAGCCAGCATTTCCTCATAGGAGCCGAAGGCGTGCGGCACCGAAAAGCGATC
The DNA here is from genome assembly GCF_900094625.1 of Rhizobium aethiopicum. Classification (GTDB taxonomy): domain Bacteria; phylum Pseudomonadota; class Alphaproteobacteria; order Rhizobiales; family Rhizobiaceae; genus Rhizobium; species Rhizobium aethiopicum. The sequence continues at coordinate 319,450 of NZ_FMAJ01000003.1, forward strand.
GGCCATCTCCCTTGCCCGCGCTAGGTCCCGGCTGGCAATCGCGGTGACGACGCAATTTTCCGCGTCCTGGATGGCGGGAACGACATTGTCGCGACCGATCTTCGCCGTTGAAATGATACCGAAACGCAGCATGTGCGAGCCTCCCAAAACTGATATTCGCGAACCATATTCAGGCCTCCGCCGCGACGCAATGGCGCGACATGAAATCACGGAGGTTGGGTTTCCCTCGTGCCGCGACCGCGCTAGCTTAGCGGGGCGGCGTCCTGCCGTATCTGCAAATTCATTGCAGCCTTTGATATGTCACGCATTTTGGAGAGCGCCATGGAAATGCGCCGGCTTGGAAAAACAGGTCTTGCGATCGCGCCGATCGTGATCGGCGGCAATGTCTTCGGCTGGACGGCCGACGAGAAAACATCCTTCGCCATTCTCGACGCCTTTTTCGATGCCGGGCTCAACACGATCGATACGGCAGATGTCTATTCCGCATGGGCTCCCGGCAACAAGGGCGGCGATTCCGAGGAGATCATCGGACGCTGGCTGAAACAGGCGCGGCTCTCCCGCGACAAGGCCGTCGTCGTTACCAAGGTGGGCTCGGACATGGGCCAGGGAAAGACGCTCAAGGAGAGCTATATTCTGGCGGCAGTCGAGGCGTCACTGCGCCGGCTGCAGACGGATTATATCGATCTCTATCTCTCGCATTGGCCGGATGCCGATACGCCACATGCAGAAACGCTCGGCGCCTTTGCGAAGCTGAAGCAGCAGGGCAAGATCCGCGCCATCGGCTGCTCCAATTACGATGCCGGTCTGCTTCAGGCGTCCTTCGACGCAGCCGAGAAGGCCCGTCTGCCACGATATGACGTGCTGCAGCCGGAATATAATCTATACCAGCGCGCAAGCTTCGAGGGGCCGCTTGCCGATCTCTGCGTCCGTCAGGATATCGGCGTCATCACCTATTTTAGCCTCGCTGCCGGCTTCCTCACCGGCAAATACCGCAGTAAGACCGATACGCATGGACGGGCGCGCGAAGGCCGCGTTTCCCAATATCTTGACGCGAAGGGCCTGCGCATTCTCGCCGCGCTCGACAAGCTGGCTGCCGAGACCGGCGCCAAGCCGGCGGAAATCTCGCTTGCCTGGCTGTTGCGCAAAAAGGGCGTGACGGCGCCGATCGCCAGCGCGACCAGCCTGCCGCAGCTCGACAGCCTGGTGAAGTCTGCGACACTTTCGCTTTCCGATGACGCAATGGCGCTGCTCGACGAAGCCGGCGCTGAAAGAACAGAGCCATGACCGCAACGATACGCGATGCCCGCCATGGGGATGAAGCCCGCTGGCGTGAACTCTGGGCAGCCTATCTCGCCTTCTACGAGGTGACGGTCGATGCGGATATTACCGACCAGACGTGGCGGCGGATCTTCGATCCGGCCTCGGCGATCGCGATGCGCGTCGCCGAGATCGACGGCCGGATCATGGGCTTTGCTCTTTTCCTGACGCATGAGGGCACCTGGATCCGTGGCAGGGACTGCTATCTCGAAGACCTCTTCGTCGATCCCGATGCGCGCGGCAAGGGCGTCGGCCGGGCGCTGCTGGACGATCTCGTCGCGCTCTGCAAGGCGCAGGGCTGGTCACGGCTCTATTGGCATACGAGCGAGCAGAACAAGACGGCCCGCGCACTCTACGACAGGTATGTCGAAAGCGACGGCCACATCCGTTATCGCATCAGTTTCTGAGTACCGGAAATCCCTCGTAGAAAGCGGCGTGGTCGCCTTCCCAGTTCGCCATGCCGGGCTTGGTCAGGATGCCGCGTGGCCTGACATAGCTCTGGATCACCCGTTTCGGCCGTTCGTGCCACTGAATATTGAAGGCCCAGAGTTTTGGGAAGAAGCAGAGTGATGCATAAGGCAGGTGGTCGTGGATCCACCAGGCGAGCCGCTGCCAGTCGCTTTCATCGCGATAGCGGTCGATCATCCACGGCACGACAATACAGACGGCGGCGCCCATGCAGCCGTCGAAATCCCTGACATCCCAGATGTGATGCCCAGCGGTGGCGGCATTCGTGGAACAGTTCAGATTGTTGTCGTTACCGAACCGGTTGACCGCAGGCGAGCGGTAGCCGGAGCGGATGTGCAGACGCCCGAACGTCGCTTCCAGCGGCTCCAGCAGTTCCTCGCAAAGTCGCCTGCCTGCCTCGATCGCCACATCGGGATCCTCGGGGATGTTGGGAATGCGGTAGAAATCGGCGATTTCCGAATGCAGGAAATCGCGGAAGAAGAAGTTTTTCGACAACCGCACGCGGCCGAGATCCTCCAGACCTTTCATCGAACCCGGCTTTCGCATGCGTTTTCTTCCTCCACGTCGCGGCGGGGATGATTGCCCGGGGCGGTTTTCCAGTCCACCCGAAATCGATCGGGAACAATTGGCGCGATCTTCGCTTCTTAGTGTGTCGCCGCGTTCGCGGCCTTTCCCAAAACAAGGATCGAGAAAATGGCCAAGGAAAAGACGTTGGAAGATCTCTTCTACGACACGCTCAAGGACATATATTTTGCCGAGCGGCAGATTTTGCGCGCCCTGCCGAAGATGGCACGCGCCGCCCAGTCCTCCGAACTGAAGGCGGGTTTCCAGAAGCATCTCGAGGAAACCGAAGCCCAGGTCGAGCGCCTGCAGCAGGTTTTCGAAAAAATCGGCAAGCGCGCGCAGGGCAAGACCTGCGAGGCAATCCAGGGCATCATCGCCGAGGGCGAAGACATCATGGAAGAGTTCAAGGGCACGCCGGCGCTCGATGCCGGGCTGATCTCGGCGGCGCAGGCCGTAGAGCACTATGAAATTGCACGGTACGGGACGCTGAAGACCTGGGCCGCAACGCTCGGCCTCAAGGATGTCGCCGCCCTGCTCGACCAGACGCTGCAGGAGGAGACGGCTACCGACAAGAAGCTCTCCCAACTCGCAACGACGGCGGCAAACCAGAAGGCGAAAGCCGCCTGATCACTGCGACAACGGGCGGCCTGTTGCTTACCGGCCGCCCGTATCCTTTTGGGCATATCTGAAAAAATCGATGAAGGCGCGCAGCGCCGGCCGCATTTGCCGTCGGGTAGGATAGTAGACAAACGGCCCGGAATAGGGCGCGCACCAATCCTCCAGCACCCGAACAAGCCGACCGGCCGCCAGTTCGGCATGCACCCGCAAGTCGAAGAGATAGGCAAGGCCGGCGCCGTTCAGCGCGGTCAGGAGGGCCAGCCGGTCCTCGCTGACGATGAGCGGCCCATCGACCGCAACAATCAGTTCCTGCCCGTCCTTTTCAAACTCCCAGCGATAGATGGAGCCGTTGGTGAAGCGCCGCTTGATGCAACGGTGGCAGACGAGATAGCGCGGGTGCTCCGGCTTCGGGTAGCGCTCGAAATATTCGGGCGAGGCTGCGATCACTGTCGTGAGATTGGGCGAGATTTTGACGGCGACCATATCGGCCTCCAGACTCTCCTCCAGCCGGATTCCCGCGTCGAAACCCTCCTTGACGATATCGGTGAAGCCGCCTTCATTGGCGATCTCAAGCGTAATATCAGGATAGGTGTTGAGAAAGTCGCCAAGACGGACAGGTGGCGGGCATGCGCTATTCGGAAGCCTCGCTTGCAATGACGAATCTGTAATCAAAAGAAGCCCGGCCGGGCAGCGGCCGGGCTTGCCTTCGCAGCCCACGAAACTATTTAAGAGCATCTCGGAGACCGGGATGAAGAGATGTCGGACAGGCAAGCAGTCGAACAGACGGTTCATCTCTATGTCGAAGGCATGGCCTTCGCCAATGCGGCAGCCTTGAAAAAGGCTTTCCATCCGCAAAGCTCGATCATCGGCTATTATCAAAACGCCGTGGAATGGCTGACTCGGGACGAATTCATTGCCGCGATCCTGGCGGAGGAGCCCGCCCCGCCCGGCACGCAGCCCTTCATGGATATCCAGAGCGTCGATGTCGAGGGCGACGCGGCGAGCGTCAAGGTCACCGACGACTTTGCCGGAATGCGCTTTACCGACTATCTATCGCTGCTGAAGATCGATGGCCGCTGGACGATCGTCAGCAAGCTTTATCATCTGCACACATGAAGAAACCGGCCGCTGGCGCGACCGGTCCATTCAGTTTTCGGCAGATGAAGCTCAGCTTCTGAGCACACCACCGGTGAACTTCGTCACACTCGCCACGATCTTCTGCGTCAGCGCTTCGAAATCCTCATCCGTCAGCGTGCGATCAACCGGCTGGATCTGAACCTCGATCGCCACCGACTTCCTGTCCTCGCCGACCGATGCGCCTTCGAAGATGTCGAAGACATTGACGCCGGTGATGAGCTTGCGGTCGGCGCCGGTCGCAGCCTTGACGATCGCGCCGGCTTCCACAGTCTTGTCGACGACGAAGGCGAAGTCGCGCTTGACAGCCTGGAAGGGCGAAAGATCCAGCGCCGGCTTGGTGCGGGTTGCCTTCTTCTTCGGCTCCGCCATGGCATCGAGATAGACTTCGAAGCCGCAGAGGGCGCCGGAGACATCAAGCGCTTCCAGCGTCAGCGGGTGGAATTCTCCGAAATAGCCGAGCACGGTCTTCGGCCCCATTTTGATCGTGCCGGAGCGGCCGGGATGATACCATTCGGGCCCACCCTGCTCGATCTGGATATTGGCAGTCGGCAGGCCACAGGCTTCAATGACGGCGAGCGCATCGGCCTTGGCATCGAAGACATCCACCGGCTTGCCGCCGCCCTTGGCCGTATTGGACCACATGCGACCCGCACCTGATAGTGAGGCCGTGCCGCGGCGAATGCCGCCGGCGACACGACGCTGGCCCTCCGGCCGGTCGTTCTCATAAGTGCCCGAGACTTCGAAGATCGCCACGTCGCCATAACCCTTGTCGGCATTGCGCTGGGCAGCCGTCAGCAGGCCCGGCAGCAGCGAGGGGCGCATGTCCGACATCTCGGCAGCGATCGGATTAGCAAGCTTGAGGGCCACGGAACCGCCGCCGAAGAGCTTTGCCTGATCTTCCGGAATGAAGGACCAGGTGACCGCCTCCAGCATGCCGCGCGAGGCAAGCGCCCGCTTGGCGGCACGGGTGCGGATCTGCAGCGTCGTCAGGATCTTGTTGTTGACGGCGGCATGGCTTTCGAGCGGCGCCGGCTTGATATTGTCGACGCCATGGATGCGCATGACCTCCTCAACGAGATCGGCCTTGCCGTCGACATCGGGGCGCCATGAGGGAACGGCCACGGAGACGCGTTCGCCGGAGCCGGAAACCGCAAAACCGAGGCGGGCGAGGATCGCATTGCTTTCCTCCGTCGAAACCTCCAGCCCCGTCAGGCGCTTGACCTCGGCATAGGGAAAATCGACGATCCTCGGCTCGTAGCCCTTGTAACCGACGACCTCGGCGCTCGCGGCCGTGCCGCCGCAGAGCTCGAGCACGAGTTCGGTCGTGCGTTCGAGGCCGGGAACCATATATTCCGGATCGACGCCGCGTTCGAAGCGGTAGCGGGCATCGGTGATGATGCCGAGGCTGCGGCCCGATTTGGCAATGTTCATCGGGTCCCAGAGAGCGGATTCGATCAGGACGTCGACGGTGTTCTCGTCGCAGCCGGAATGTTCGCCGCCCATGATGCCGCCGATCGATTCGACGCCATCTTCATCCGATATGACGACGTTGTTCGGGCCAAGCTTGTATTCGCGCTGGTCGAGCGCCAGCACGGTCTCGCCTTCTTTGGCGCGGCGCACCGTCAGGTTGCCCTTGACCTTGGCGGCGTCGAAGACGTGCATCGGCCGGCCCTGGTCGAAGGTCATGTAGTTGGTGATATCGACCAGCGCATTGATCGGGCGCAGACCGATAGCGAGAAGCCGCTGCTGCATCCAGCGCGGGCTGGGGCCGTTCCTGATGCCGCGCACGAGACGCAGCGAAAAGCCCGGGCAGAGCCTGGGATCGTCGAGATCGAGCGTCAGCTTGACCGGCGTCTCGCCTTCGACGGCGAAGGACGGCGCCGGCCGCGTCTTCAGCGTGCCGAGGCCGGAGGCCGCAAGATCGCGGGCGATGCCGTGGATCGAGGTGCAGTCCGGCCGGTTGGGTGTCAGGTTGATCTCAATGACCGGATCATCGAGATGGGCATAAGTCGCATAGCTCGTGCCGACCGGCGCATCGTCAGGCAGATCGATGATGCCGTCGTGATTTTCGGAGATCTCAAGCTCCTTTTCGGAGCACATCATGCCGCGGCTTTCGACGCCGCGAATATTGCCGACCGCAAGCGTCACATCAATGCCGGGAACATAGGTTCCGGGCGCGGCGAAGGCGCCGACGAGGCCGGCGCGCGCATTCGGGGCACCGCAGACGACCTGAACCGGCGCACCGGAACCGGTATCGACCATCAGCACTTTCAGGCGATCGGCCTGAGGGTGTTTTTCCGCCGAGACAACCCGCGCGATGATGAAGGGCTTGAAGGCCGCCTTGTCGTCGACATCCTCCACCTCGAGCCCGATCTCAGTCAGGCGCGCGCAGATTTCATCGAGCGTTGCATCCGTTTCCAGATGCTCTTTCAGCCAGGAGAGCGTGAATTTCATCGTCCCAATTCTCCGTTCAAGCGCTCAAACCGCCGAACAGCGTCGGCATGTCGAGCGGGCGGAAGCCGTAATGCGTCATCCAGCGGACGTCGGCATTGAAGAAGTCGCGCAGGTCCGGCATGCCGTATTTCAGCATGGCGATGCGGTCGAGGCCCATGCCCCAGGCAAAGCCCTGATATTCGTCCGGATCGAGGCCGCCGTAGCGCAGCACGTTCGGATGGACCATGCCGCAGCCGAGGATCTCCATCCAGTCGGTGCCTTCGCCGAACTTCACGATCGGACCGGAGCGGTCGCACTGGATATCGACCTCGAAGGAAGGCTCGGTGAAGGGGAAGAACGACGGCCGGAACCGCATCGTCACGCTGTCGACCTCGAAGAAGGTCTTGCAGAATTCCTCGAGCACCCAGCGGATGTTGGCGACATTGGCCTTCTTGTCGATGACCAGGCCCTCGACCTGATGGAACATCGGCGAGTGCGTGGCGTCCGAATCCTGGCGGTAGGTCTTGCCGGGAATGATGATGCGGATCGGCGGCGGCTGCGTCTCCATGGTACGCACCTGCACGGGCGAGGTGTGGGTGCGCAGCACTTTGCGCTCACCATTCTCATCCGGATTGAAGAAAAACGTGTCGTGCATCTCGCGGGCCGGATGGCCTTCGGGGAAGTTCAGGGCGGTGAAATTGTAATAGTCGGTCTCGATATCGGGACCTTCGGCGATCGAGAAGCCCATGTCGGCGAAGATCGCAGTGATCTCGTCGACGATCTGGCTTATCGGATGGATGCGGCCGCGCTCGGCGGGCGAGGAGCGCACCGGCAGGCTGACATCGACCGTCTCGGCCTTCAGTCGCGCGTTGACAGCCGCAACTTTCAGCATCGACTTGCGTTCGGCAATGGCGTCCGTCACCACATTCTTGAGGGCGTTGATCGCCGCACCGCGGGTCTGGCGTTCCTCCGGCATCATGGCCCCGAGCGTCTTTAAGAGTTCGGAGACCGAGCCCTTCTTACCGAGGGCGGACACGCGCACGGCTTCGAGCGCGGGCTCATCACCAGCGGCGGAAATTTCGGCAAGCAAGGAGGATTTAAGCTGGTCGATATCTGACATTGTCTTCTTTCCGTCCAGGTCAGGCGGCGTTCGAAAGGCAGGCTGGAGAGGCCGGCGCAGGAGTACAGAGAAAGAAAAACCCGCGCTAGCCCAAACCAGCGCGGGTTTCCCAAAATTCAAAAAAGCGTCAAGCTTGGGAAGCGCTGGTTAACGAACCGCGCCTTCAAACTCGTTGGCCGTGCCGGTTTCCTTGAGGTATTCAAGAGCCTTCTTGGCGGCAGCAACCAGCGCGCCGAATGCTTCCGGCTCGTGGATCGCCATGTCGGAGAGAACCTTACGGTCGACTTCGATGCCAGCCTTGTTCAGGCCGTCGATGAAGCGGCCATAGGTCAGGCCGAATTCCCGGACGGCAGCGTTGATGCGCTGGATCCAGAGGGCGCGGAAGTTGCGCTTGTTGACCTTGCGGTCGCGGTATGCGTACTGCTTGGCGCGATCGACGGCAGCCTTGGCGGTACGGATGGTGTTCTTGCGGCGGCCGTAGAAGCCTTTGGCCTGCTTCAGAACCTTCTTGTGCTTGGCGTGGGCAGCGACGCCTCTTTTTACACGTGCCATTTCATGATCTCCTTAATCTAACGCGTTACCGGAATAGTCTCAGAGACCGTTCGGCAGATAGTTCTTCACGACCTTGCGGCCATCGGGTTCTGCGAGAACCATGGTGCCGCGTGCATCGCGAATGAACTTGTTCGAGCGCTTGATCATGCCATGGCGCTTGCCAGCGGCAGCCGCCTTGACCTTGCCGGTAGCGGTGATCTTGAACCGCTTCTTGGCAGAGGACTTCGTCTTCATCTTGGGCATTTTGCTACTCCTTCTGTCCTCCCTGCGCGCTTCATCAAAAAGCCCTCCTCGCGAGGTCCGGTTCTCCGGCCATCGCAACAAGGTGCGGGAGCGTTTGTTGTTGATCTGCGGCATCGGCGACGAACCGTCCCGCAAGCATTCGAAACTGCCACGGCATGCCCTGCCGGTCAGTTCGGACGCGCGCTTATAACCGCAGCGTCATGAAAGTGCAACGGGGCCGCGGAGGAATCTTCGGCTATGCATGTCGCCCGGAAGTGTGCGGCGGTTCCGGGATAACGACATGCATGAAACAAAGGCCCATAATACGGTGGCGCAAAGCACAAAAGCCGCCCTTGCGGACGGCCTTGGGGCGAAAAAGTATCTGGCGCTTACTTCGGCGCCAGCACCATCATCATCTGGCGGCCTTCGAGCTTGGGCTCGGCCTCCACCTTGGCGATCTCGGTCGTGTCGGCCTTGACCTGCTGAAGAAGCTTCATGCCGAGTTCCTGGTGGGCCATTTCACGCCCGCGGAACTTCAGCGTCACCTTGACCTTGTCGCCTTCATCGAAGAAGCGGCCCATCGCCTTCATCTTCACCTCATAATCATGGGTGTCGATGTTCGGGCGCATCTTGATTTCTTTGACTTCGACGATCTTCTGCTTCTTGCGCGCCTCTGCAGCCTTCTTCTGGTTGGCATATTTCAGCTTGCCCAGATCGAGGATCTTGCACACCGGCGGTTCGGCGTTGGGGGAAATTTCGACGAGATCGAGGCCGGCTTCTTCCGCCATTCTCAAGGCCTGGTCGGTGGGCACAACACCCATATTCTGTCCGTCAGCCGCGATCAGCTGAACTTTGGGAATGCGGATTTCACGGTTCGAGCGCGGTCCGTCCTTCACGGGCGCATCGGTCTTAAAAGGTCTGCGAATGGTCGTATTCTCCTCGCGTTGTTTCGGAACGTTGCAGCTGCGCGCTCCCGATCAGGGTGCACAAACCTATCTCGTTATCGCTGCAACGGAGTCAATATCATCCTTTAGCGGAAAAATCACCTGCTGTCAGCCTGCCAAGAATCTGTTTTATAGGCCAAAACAACAGGAGTTTCGCCGATGTCCGATCCGATGCCCAACGCCCAGCCCCAGTTCCTGACGGTCGGTGAAGGCGAGGCGGCGCGCGAGATCGCCATACTCGCCCGCCCGGCGCAAGCCGGCAATACCGCCCCGTCGCTCGTTTGGCTGCCCGGCTACCGTTCCGACATGAACGGTACCAAGGCCGTGGAGCTCGACGGGCTGGCGGTTGAACTCGGTGCCGGCTGTATCCGTCTCGACTATTCCGGCCACGGGCTTTCCGGCGGCAGCTTTCGCGACGGCACGATCTCGCGTTGGCTGGAGGAAGCACTTGCCGTGATCCGCCACCTCGCGCCCGACCGGATCATTCTCGTCGGCTCCTCGATGGGAGGCTGGATCGCGCTCCGACTGGCGCAGGAACTTGCCCGACAAGGCGGTCCGAAGCTCGCCGGCCTGGTGCTGATTGCGCCTGCGCCCGATTTCACCTCCGAACTGATCGAGCCGAACCTGACGGCCAAGGAGCGCAAATCTCTGGCGGAACGCGGCTATTTCGAAGAGCGCTCGCAATACAGTCCTGAACCGAACATCTATATGCAGGCGCTGATCGAGGACGGACGAAAGAACCTCGTACTCGACGGCATGATCGAGACCGGCTGCCCGGTACATATCCTCCAGGGAATGAAAGATCCCGACGTGCCGCATGCGCATGCAATGAAGCTTCTGGAGCACCTTCCCGCCGACGATGTGGTGCTTACCTTCATTCGCGATGGCGACCACCGCCTATCCCGTCCTGGCGATATCGCCCTTCTCCTGAGCGCCGTCAAAGGCATCGTCCGCGCATCCACGACCGGGCAATAATTGCCCCAAACCCGCTGCGAACTTGTTGCATTTTAACCATGTCGGCGAGTCGCAAGGTGTTCACAAGAAGTAACGATTGACTCTTCTCGGCCCTCTCCATTAACAGTTTGTTAATAATTAAGGGGCGATCGAGGAAAGAGCGGGCGTGCGGATCAAAGGTATCTTTGTGGCCATGATGGCCGTGTTTGCGATGGCGACTGCCGCCATCCCAGCTCCAAGCAGAAATGCTTCCATGGTAACAGGCAACGCCACCTCACAGCCGATCGGCCATTACGATTTCTGTCAGATCCACAGCAGTGAATGCGGCGCAAACCGCAATTCGGGCCCGGTCGAGATGACGCCGGCGAAGTGGTCGCTCGTCCGTTCGGTCAACGCGACGGTCAACCGCACGATCACGCCGATGACCGACAAGGAAATCTACGGCAAGGACGAAGTCTGGGCCTATCCGACGACCGCCGGCGATTGCGAAGATTTCGCGCTGCTGAAGCGCCGCATCCTGATCCAGCGCGGGTTTGCGGCCGCCGACCTTCTGATGACGGTCGTGCGCAAGCCCGACGGTGAAGGCCATGCGGTCCTGACGCTGCGCACAGCCGAAGGCGATTTCGTGCTCGACAACCTCGCTGCCGACGTCAAGCCGTGGTTCGGCACGCCCTATAGCTTCGTCAAGCGCCAGTCGAGCTACAATGCCGGCCGCTGGGTCACCATCGAGAATGGCCGCGACGTTCTGGTCGGCGCTCTGCGATAAGGATTGCAATAGAGAATGTGGAAAGGCCGGCGATTTGCCGGCCTTTTTGTTTCGTGGGTGATGGTTCTCTCTTCCTTATGCGAAAGGTGCCGGCTGCTAACCGGCCTTTCGCTTGCACGCAAGCGACAGGCCGGTTTGATGCCGAGTATGCCGGCACCGTTTCCGGCCCTGCGCAGGGCTCCGGGCGTTCGCTGCTGCAATCGATTCACTGGATCGATTGCTCGGGCTCCGCCCGACCGCAGCTCACCCATTCCCGATCAGAATGCCGGCGGCGAGGACCAGGCTGCCGCCGAGCACCACCTGGAAGGCGGCGCGTAGGAACGGGGTTTCCATGTAGCGGTTTTGAATGAAGGCGATTGCCCATAATTCGAAGAAGACGATGATGGTGGCGGTGATCGTCGCCGTCCAGAAATGCGGGATCAGATAGGGCAGCGCGTGGCCGAGGCCGCCGAGCGCCGTCATAATGCCGCAGGCAAGGCCGCGCTTGACCGGCGAGCCCCTGCCGGAGATCTTGCCGTCATCATGGGCGGCTTCGGTGAAGCCCATCGAGATACCGGCGCCGACGGAGGCGGAAAGGCCGACGAGAAAGGTCTGCCAGGTATCCTGGGTGGCGAAGGCGGCGGCAAAGATCGGCGCCAGCGTCGAGACCGAGCCGTCCATCAAGCCGGCCAGCCCCGGCTGCACATAGGTCAGCACGAATTGCCGATGCGCCGTCTCGTCCTCATTGCGCCTGACATCCTCGGGCCTGTGTTTGTCGCCCAGCATGCGGGCAATGTCCTCATGCCCCTGTTCGGCGAGCGCGAGATCACCGAGCAGCTCACGTGTCGAGGCATCGGCGGTACGCTTTGCCGCCTCGACATAAAAACGACAGGCCTGCTCCTCCATCGCCTCGGTCTCCTGCCGCATCGCATCGAGCGACAGGTTGGCCCTCAACCAGTCCGGCTTGCGCTCGTAGAAGCCCTGCACATGCTCGCGCCGGATCAGCGGGATGCGCTCGCCGAAACGTTGGCGATGGATTTCGAACAACGATTTGCGATGGGTGTCCTCGACCTCGGCCATATCTTCAAAGACCTTGGCCGAGGCTGGAAATTCAGGGCGCAGCCTGTCGGCATAGGCGAGATAGATGCGGGCGTCGTCTTCCTCGGAGGCAATCGCAAGGGCAAGAATTTCCTGCTCGGAGAGCGACTCGAAGGATCGTTTCGGCGACCTGAAAAACCGCGCCAGCATAGGTGTCTCCAATAATTTAGAATAATTCTAAATCTAAAGAAGGAGGCGATGGTGGTCAAGTGGACGGGCGGAGCGGCTGACAGATTGCCGCAAGCGGCACGAGCGGCTTTGGTTCGCAGCGGTAAAGACCTATATGAGGGCTGCTGCATCACGCGGCGCCGGATTTTATGATGGACAATGACATTCAAGGCCGCCCCGCCCATGTCGCGGCCATCCGCGAGAGGGCGGAGGCCGAAATGCAGGCGATGGGCGTCGACGAGGCCTTCATCGGACGGCTGGTGGAGACTTTCTACGGGCGCGTGCTGGCGCATCCCGATCTCGGTCCCGTGTTTGATGCCAGGCTCTCCGGCCGCTGGCCGGAGCACATGGAGAAGATGAAGAGCTTCTGGTCGGCCGTCGCCTTCCGCAGCGGCGCCTATGGCGGCAAGCCGGTGCAAGCGCATACGGGCGTTCAGAACCTGACGCCCGATCTTTTTCCGAAGTGGTTATCGCTGTTTGCCGCGACGCTCGACGATGTCGCCCCCTCGCCGGAAGCCAAGGCCTGGTTCATGGCGACGGCAGAGCGGATCGCCAAAAGCCTGACGCTGTCGCTGTTCTACAATCCCGCTCTCGACGACCCCGCAAAAAGGACGGGCTGATCACGGCCTTGCGGAAAAGGTGGCGCCGGCGCTTGCGGCGACCACCAAGGCAGTTCCGGCCATCTGCAGCAGCGTCATCGGCTGGGCCAGGATGACGAAGCCCGCAAGCGCGGCGATGGCCGGTTCGAGGCTCATCAGGATGCCGAAGGAGGTTGTCGGCATCCGCCGCAAGGCGATCAGTTCCAAGGTGTAGGGCAGCAGCGGCACCAGAATGGCAAGGCCCGCCATTTCAATCAGGCCGTAGCCATCGAGCGCCGGCACGGCACCGGCAAAGCCGAAAGGTGTCGCGACAAGAGCGGCAACCATCAGCGACATGGACAGCCCTTCTAGCCCCTTGAAGCTCGCACCGATCTTTTTCGTCAGGACGATATAGATCGCCCAACCGGTGCCGGCGCCGAGCGCAAAGAAAATACCTTCGACGTCGCCGACCCAGCCTTCCCCGTCATGAGCAAGTGCTAGAACACCAAGTGCTGCAATGAGGGGCCAGAGGAGACGCCGGCTCAGGCCATAGCCGACGGTCGCAACGGAAAGCGGACCGAGAAAATCGATCGCCACGGCAAGACCGAGCGGAATACGCTCGATCGCCGCGAAGAAGCTCATGGTCATCAGCGCTGTCGTCGCGCCGAGAACCAGAGCGCTCGTCCATTGCGCCCGGTTGTAGCTGGCGATGCGGGGTCGCACCACAACGGCAAGAATGATGGCCGCGAAAGCGAGGCGCATCCAGCTTGCCCCAGCCGGCCCATAGCTCGCGATCGCCTGAGAAGAAAGAGCTGCGCCGAACTGGATCGAAGACATGGACAGGAGGCACATCAGCCCGCCGGCCGCCAGGCCGGAGGAGGTGGGAGGCGTTTCCAATGCCAGTACGCCGGCGCCGTCCTTCGTTCCGTCTTTCATCTCAGTCTCCGATTGCGCCCTCTTCTTACGGAGCCCATTTGCACCCGACAAATTCAAACTGCTGATCCAGGCAGCAATAGGCCTGATGTATCTCAGAGGCGGCCGGTAAGGATCACCTCTTCGGCGTCTTCGAGGCTCATCTCGAAGACCTTCCTGCCGATCTCGAAGCTGAAGCCATTGCGAGCGAAGGCGGAGAGCTCCTTTGCCTTCCGTTTGTCGTCGAGTTCGACGCGACGGAAAGGACCGAAGGCACGTTTGCGGGCGAAGATCGTCGCGGCATGGAGGTCATCCGCTGCTTCGAGCGCGGCTTCGACCTTGTCGCTTGCGACACCCTTGGCCGCAAGTTTCCGGGCGATGACGCGCTTCGATTTGCCACCGCGCACGGCCGAGCGCGTGCTGATCTCAGCATAGACGCGATCATCGAGAGCCTTGTTGTCATAGGCGAATTTGACGGCGAAATCGGCAAGGGCCTTGAGTTGCGCCGCGCCGATATCTTCGAACTTCTCCTTCGCCTTGCGGGTGATGGCGTCAAAGAGCTGCTTTTCCGTCATCATCCGCCGTTCGAGGCGATAGATGGCGGAGTTGCGCGCCCAGCTCAGCATGCGCGGTGTCGGTATATCGGAGGAGACAGTCTCGTCGGTCATAGCAAGCGGTCAGGCTTCCAGGCCCTTGAGCACATTGGCGACGTTGAGGCCGATTTCCGGCACGCCGTAACCGCCCTCCATGCAGGTGACGACCGGCAGGCCGGCGGCAGCGATCATCTCTCCCATGCGGATGAAATCTTCGGATTTCAGCTGGAAGAAGGAAATCGGATCGCGCTCGAAGGTATCGACGCCGAGGGCCAGGACGATCGCCTCGGCGCCGAAGACCTTGCTACGGGCGAGCGCATCGGCAAGGGCCGAAGACCAGACCTCCCAGGGCGTTTGGGGCGGCATCGGATAGTTGCGGTTGGCGCCAGTGCCCTCGCCTTCGCCCACTTCATCGGCATGGCCGAGGAAATAGGGAAAGGCAAACATGGGATCGCCGTGCAGCGAGGCGGTGAAGACATCGCCTCTGTGATAGAACAGGTCCTGCGTACCGTTGCCATGGTGAAAATCGACGTCGAGCACGGCAACCTTCTTCGCGCCGTGATCGATGAGACGCTGGGCGGCGACCCCGGCATTGTTGATGAAGCAATAGCCGCCGAAGAGATCGATGCCGGCATGATGGCCGGGCGGGCGGCAGAGCGCGAAAGCGAAACGGTTGCCGGCATTCAGCCAATCCGCGCCTGTGATGGCGCAACGCATGGAGGCGATCGCCGCTTCGTAAGAGCCCTTGGTGATCGAGGTATCGGCGGCATTGGCATAGTGGCCGATAGCACCAACGATATTGTCGGGCACGCGCTGGCTGGTGCGGCGGACCGGGAAGGAATTGGCGATCGCTTCGCCTTCGAAGCCGGCCGCGACCCAGCGATCCCAGACGGTGGCGAGAAAATCGAGATAGGCGGGATCATGCACCCTCCGGGCTGTTTCCAGCCCATGCGCATCCGGCGCCACGACATCGGCAAAGCCGGCCTTCTTGACCGCCGTCAGGATCCATTCGGCGCGGAACGGCGCCTCGAAGGGCGTTACCAGCTGACCGGCATAGAGCTCTGTCCTGGCGTCGCGCAGCTTGTGGTCTTCGGAATAGATGACGCGCATTTCAAATCCTGTCCTCGAAGGAAAATCAATCGGCGAGATCGACACTTACATGGACCAGGGCCAACAAAAAAGCGTCACCGCGCTCTTGATTGCCCAAACAAAGGAGGTCACCTTCGGCCCGTTCCGGAGCGAGGGAACCTGCCGCATGAAAGTGTTGATGGTCGATGTCGATGGCGTGCTCGTTCACGGTCGTCCGGCCGACGGCCTCCCTCTCTTCACATTTCTGGAACGCGATCTGGGACTTAGTCTCGAGCAGCTGCAGCGGGAATTCTTCCATACTCACTGGGGCGAGATCATTGTCGGCCGCGAGGCGCTGGAACCGAGGCTCGCCCAGGTGCTGGCAAAAATCGCCCCTCACCTCAGTGCCGCGGCGCTGATCGATTACTGGTTTGAAAATGATTCCCGCCTCGACCGCAATCTCCTGGACGAACTCGCCGCCCTGAGAGACAGCGGCGTCGCCCTGTTTTTGGCGACCAACCAGGAGCACAGGCGGGCGCGCTACCTGATGGAACAGGCCGGACTTGGAGCGCATTTCGATGACATCCTGTATTCCGCTGCCCTTGGACACCGGAAACCATCGCGGGAATTCTTCCGGCTGGCGACCGAGCGCGCCGGCGTGCTGCCCGGCGAAATCGCCTTCATCGACGACATGGCGGAAAATATCGAGGCGGCGCGGCAGTTCGGCTGGCACGCGGCGCAATGGTCGGCGGGTGCTACACTTACGGGCGCATTTCCGGCATTCGGCCAGCCGGTTTGAGCCGATCTGGCGCAATCAGGCGAGCCGCTTGTAGAACAGGGTGGTGTCGCAGAAGCCGCCTTGCGGCCACAGAGCATAATCGGGGATGACGCCGACGCGTTGCCAGCCCAGCCGCGGATAGATTGCTTCGGCATCACTGCCGGTTGCCGTATCGAGCACGAGCAGGGTCTTGCCGCGGGCGGCCGCCTCGCGTTCGGCGGCTTCCATCAACAGACGGGCGAGACCGCGCCCGCGGGCAGAACGATGCACCAGGAGCTTCTTCAGATCGCCGCGATGCGGCTGGTTCGGCATCTGCGCAGCACCGACCTGCACCGTGCCGACGATCCGGCCCTCCAGTTCGGCGACCAGCAGCAGGCTGCCGCCACCGGCAACCGCGCCGGCGACATCGCGCCAATAGAACTCGGCATCTTCGGGTCCATAGGGATGCATGAAACCGACGGAGGCGCCGCCCGCGACACAATCGGCGAGCACCGCCGACAGGGCGGGAACGGCGGCGCGAGCTTCCTCGGCTGAAAGGTTACGAATATCCGGCATGATCTTCTCCCGAAATGAATAACGTTATCGGCTGCCGCGATCGAGCACGACGCAATAGCGCGCTGGCGCGTTGCCGGGATTGTGGAAAACGTGACCTTCGCCGACGGGCATGAAGAGGCAATCCCCAGGACGCAGCCGGTAGACCGTCTCACCCGTCGTCATCTCCATCTCACCGTCGAACAGCCAGACATGCTGCGTCATGCCATGGGATGCGCCGTGCGGGGGAAAACTGACGCGGGCGCCCGGGGGAAATTCGACTTCGACGATGTCGACCGCGGAGGCAGTGCCGGGCGCCGAGACCGCGCGCCTGAGATAACCGGTTTCCGGATCGCGCCAGACCTGCTGCTCCTGCCGGCGCGCGAGCGGCGAAGATTGCTGCCCGTCTTCGGCGAAGAAGGCTGAGAGCGAGAGGCCGAGCGCTGCGCAGATCCTTGCCAGCAATGACGCAGTGGGGCTCGCCTCTGCCCGTTCGATGCGCGAGATCATGGCGCGGCTGACGCCGGAGGCCGCCGCCAGTTCGTCCAATGTCAGGCCCTTTTCCAGCCGCAGCTTGCGGATGCGAATGCCGATTGCCTGTTCCAGTTCCTGTTCCATCAACGATCCATGATTCTACTATAAGAGAAATACAGCATCCGATGATGGAATCAAGTCCCTGCCGGTGGGTGGATGACGCCTTGCTTTCACCACGCCGGCGTCGATATATGGCAACGAAAATCCGAGGAGATAGTGATGGACGCCAGTACGCAGAGCATCGAGGCGACGGGAAGCTTCACGGCTGCCGCCTGGGACAGGATCGCGCCCGTCATGGCCGAGATCGAGATATTGCCGCTTCTGACGCGACTGTCGGACGGCACGCTGCCGCCGGACGTTTTTCGGCACTATATCCTGCAGGACGCACTCTACCTGAAGCATTATGCGCGCTGCCTCGCCATCGTGGCCGCGAAGGCGCCTGATAATGCCCAGGTGCTGCGCTTCCTCGGTTCGGCGCAGAAGGCGATCACCGTCGAGCAGGGCCTGCATGCCGGCTTTCTCACTCAGTTCGGCATCACCTCGGAAGACGTGACATCGGCCGACCCCTCGCCTGCCTGTTTTGCATATACGAACTTCCTGCTCGCCACCGCCTATCACAGCTCCTATGCGGTGGCGCTTTCGGCCATCCTGCCCTGCTTCTGGATCTACTGGCATGTCGGCGAAGCGATCAAGAACCGGCCTGTTATCGAGGGCAATGCCTTCCAGGCCTGGATCAACACCTATGGCGATCCGCAATTTGCCGCTGGCGCCCGCGAAGTGATCGCGCTGACCGATATCGCCGCCCGCTCGGCATCGCCGACGGAGCGCACTCAGATGATGGATGTTTTCGTGCGCGCCTCGCAATATGAATGGATGTTCTGGGATTCGGCCTGGCGGCTGGAGACGTGGCCGGTCTGAGCCACGTCCGACCGGCCCACGAAATAGCGTAAACAGCGGGATAATTACCGCTTTGCGGCAGGGGGCGGCGCTGCTATATGGCGCGCATGAGCACCAATTCCACCACTCCGCTGTCCCATATCCGCAACTTCTCGATCGTGGCCCATATCGACCACGGCAAATCGACGCTGGCCGACCGGCTGATCCAAACGACGGGCGGCCTTGCCGAGCGCGAAATGTCCGAGCAGGTGCTCGACAATATGGATATCGAGCGCGAGCGCGGAATCACCATCAAGGCGCAGACCGTGCGCCTGCATTACCAGGCAAACAACGGCGAGAAGTACATCCTCAACCTGATCGACACGCCCGGCCACGTCGACTTCGCCTATGAAGTGTCGCGTTCGCTGTCGGCCTGCGAGGGCTCGCTGCTCGTCGTCGACGCCAGCCAGGGCGTCGAGGCGCAGACGCTCGCCAATGTCTATCAGGCGATCGACAACAACCACGAGCTCGTCACCGTCCTCAACAAGATCGATTTGCCGGCCGCCGAACCCGACCGGATCAAGGAACAGATCGAGGAAGTGATTGGCATCGACGCTTCGGAGGCCGTGCTGATCTCGGCCAAGACCGGCCTCGGCATTCCCGATGTGCTGGAGGCGATCGTCAACAAGCTGCCGGCGCCGAAAAGCCCGGGCGGTGAAAAGGCGCCGCTGAAGGCGCTGCTCGTCGACAGCTGGTACGACACCTATCTCGGCGTCATGGTTCTGGTGCGCATCATCGACGGCGTGCTGACCAAGGGCCAGACGATCCGCATGATGGGCACGGATGCTAAATACCAGGTGGAGCGCGTCGGTGTGCTGACGCCGAAAATGGTCAATGTCGACAGCCTCGGCCCCGGCGAGATCGGCTTCATCACCGCCTCGATCAAGGAAGTGGCCGATACCCGCGTCGGCGACACGATCACCGAGGACAAGCGGCCGACCGCCCAGGCGCTGCCGGGTTTCAAGCCGGCGCAGCCGGTGGTCTTCTGCGGCCTCTTCCCGGTCGATGCCGCCGATTTCGAGGATCTGCGCGCCGCCATGGGCAAGCTTCGCCTGAACGACGCCTCCTTCTCCTTCGAAATGGAATCCTCGGCCGCGCTCGGCTTCGGCTTCCGCTGCGGCTTCCTCGGCCTCTTACATCTCGAAATCATCCAGGAGCGGCTGGAACGCGAGTTCGATCTCGACCTGATCGCCACCGCACCCTCCGTCGTTTACAAGATGTACATGACCGACGGCACGGAGCGCGAGCTGCACAACCCGGCCGACATGCCCGATGTCGTCAAGATCTCCGAAATCCACGAGCCATGGATCCGCGCGACGATCCTGACCCCCGACGATTATCTCGGCGGCATCCTCAAGCTCTGCCAGGACCGGCGCGGCATCCAGATCGAGCTCACCTATGTTGGCACGCGCGCAATGCTGACCTACGACCTGCCGCTCAACGAAGTCGTCTTCGATTTCTACGACCGGCTGAAGTCGATCTCGAAGGGCTATGCCTCCTTCGACTACACGCTCACCGACCACCGCGAAGGCAACCTCGTGAAGATGTCCATCCTCGTCAACGGCGAGCCGGTCGATGCTCTCTCGATGATGGTCCACCGGACCGCTGCCGAAAAGCGCGGCCGCGACATGTGCGAGAAGCTCAAGGAGCTGATCCCCAAGCACATGTTCAAGATCCCGATCCAGGCAGCGATCGGCGGCAACGTCATCGCGCGCGAGACGATTTCTGCGCTGCGCAAGGACGTGACGGCAAAATGCTATGGCGGCGACGCCACCCGCAAGCGCAAGCTGCTCGACAAGCAGAAGGCCGGCAAGAAGCGCATGCGCCAGTTCGGCAAGGTGGAGATCCCGCAGGAAGCGTTTATTGCTGCGCTGAAGATGGGCGACGAATAACGCTTCTCAATGGCATCTTATGCGCATATGATTTGCGCATAAGATCGAGGAGATCGTTATGGGGCGTCAGGCCAGAAAAGCTGCGAATCTTTCACTTGACGAAGGCCTCGTTTCCCAGGCGCGCGAACTCAAGATCAACATATCGCGAGCCGCGGAGGATGGTATTGCCAAGGCGATAAAGGCGGAACGCGAGCGGCTTTGGCGGATCGAGAACGCCGATGCTATCCGGCTCGAAAACGAATATGTCAAAAAACACGGTCTGCCGCTCGCCAAGTACCGTCAGTTTTGATGGCACGCTTTCACGTCTATCAGCTGAAAAACGAAAATGTCCTTGCCATCGATCTTCAAGCCAATCTGCTTGACGATCTGCCGTCGCGGGTCATGGTGCCGCTGTATCCAGTGCGGGAACTGAGTTGGTCGATCTCACGGCTGAACCCACACCTTTCCATCGAGGGTGAAACCTATGTCATGGCCACTCAGCGCATGGCATCAATCCCGACCGGGGAAATAGGAAAAGCGGTCACAGATTTATCGGCGGAAAGTGATACCATCCTGCGCGCCACGGGTTTTCTCTTCCAGGGCTTCTGAGCCTTCATTCTCTGCCCGTGTACTCCTTCACCAGCCCCTCATAAGCGCTCATCTCCGGCAGCGCCGCGTAGCTGTAGACTGCTCCTGTCTCGGCGAATGCCAGCTTCTCGCTTGTCCATGTCTCGACGAAGGGCGTGAACCAGCTGGGGTCGTCGAGCATGGTGACGCGCAGATTGACGAACCAGTCCATGCCTTCCGGCCGGGTGAACATCCAGCTCATGCAATGCGGGCAGAAATAATGCTTGGTGACGCCGTGCAGGCCACCGATGACCGGCTCGCCTTTGGTGACCTCGAAGCCTTCGCTCGGAACGGCGGCGCTCAGCGAATAGGAGCTCGCGGTCATCTTTTGGCACCCTGTGCAATGGCAGGCCATTGTGAGTAGCGGCGGAGCACTGATCTTCAAGCGCACCCGGCCGCACCGGCAGCCGCCTTCCATGGGTAGATTCAATGTGCTCATGGCTCCCTCCGTTTCGCTTTCTCATCTAGCGGAGTGATTCTCACTGTCGAGATGGGAAGTTTACTGCGGACGGGTGGCATCGGCTTATCGCATGCGGGCTGGGTTACCGACGACGGTCGCGCCCGCCGGCACACCCTTGGTCACGACGGCGCCCGCACCGACGATCGCACCATCGCCAATCGCCACGCCGCCGAGGATGATGGCGCCGCCGCCGATCCAGACGTCGCTGCCGATCGTGACCGGCCGGGCGATCTCGATACCCCGGCTGCGAAGGGCCGGGTCCTTGTGGTGTTCGGCGCAATAGATCTGCACGCCGGGTCCGAACATGCTGCGGTCGCCGATCGTCACACGGCTGGAATCCAGAATGGTGCAGCCGGCATTGAAATAGACGCGCTCGCCGAGAACGATATTGATGCCGTAGGAGCAGTGAAACGGCGCTTCGATGAAAACATCGGGTGAGGCCGCGGCGAAGAGCGCCCTCAGGGCCGGCGCCATAGCGCCGCGCTCGTCCGGCGGCAGCGTGTTATGGGCATGGACGGCCAACCGCGCCTGTTGACGCAGAAGATCGAGCTCGTCATCAAGGCAGCAATACCATTCACCCGCCGCCATCTTTTCGCGTTCGCTTGCCGGCATCGCATCGCCCCTCACGCGGAGGCCTGTGACAACAGCCCGACCTCTTGCCGCTCGATGAGTCCGACCCAGGCGCGTGCAATGGCGAGACCGGCGGCATCGGCGGCACCGGCATGCTGCACAGCCAGCTCGGCGTAGTTTTCCAGCCAGCCGGGCGCAATCCGTTCGATCGTGTCGGGGAATTCCGCCTTCCACTGCTCGACCACCGTTCTATCGGCCTCGAAATGGAACTGCGTACCATAGACGGCGCGGCCGATGCGGAAGGCCTGGTTCTCGGCAACGGGGCTCGTCGCGAGACGAACAGCGCCTGCAGGCAGGGAAAAGGTATCGGCGTGCCATTGAAAGATGGTGAATTCGCCACCGACATCAGACAACAGCGGATCGGCCCTGCCTTCTCCGGTGACGCCGATGCTGTGCCAGCCGAATTCGCGGGCAGCGCCCAGCAGATTGTCGGCACCATAGGCGCGGGCAAGGATCTGACAGCCGAGGCAAATGCCGAGCACGGCCTTGCCGGCATCGCCGAAGCGGCGCGTCAGCTGCACGAGCTCCGGCAGGTAAGGATGCGTCTCGTCATCAAGCGCGCTCTGCTCGCCGCCGAGAACGACCAGCGCGTCATGATTGGATACGTCGCGCGGCAGAACGCCGTCCCGCCACACCCGAAACCAGTCGATATCAGCTCCGGCCTCGTCGAGCGCTCCGGCAAGCGCCCCGAGACCGGTATTGCGCATATTTTCGACGACTGCGACTCGCATAGGTTCTCCCCGATGGTCAGCAGGAAGAGACCATGCCGGAGAATGGCGAGCAAGAGCCTTGCGCATGCGCGATTGCGTCCGCACGCTGCAAAGGCTTAAATCACCGCCAACGAAAGGAACCGCCATGACCGAAAAAGCCCGCGTTTCGATCCTCTACTGCACCCAGTGCAACTGGCTGCTGCGCGCCGCCTGGATGGCGCAGGAGCTGCTCAGCACCTTTTCCGACAGCCTCGGCGAAGTGGCGCTGATCCCCGCCACCGGCGGCAATTTCGAAATCCGCGTCAACGGCGATATCATCTGGGAGCGCAAGCGCGACGGCGGCTTTCCCGGGCCGAAAGAGCTGAAGCAGCGGGTCCGCGATATCATCGAGCCCGGCCGCGATCTCGGCCATGTCGACCGCGCCTCGCTCGAAAGCTGATCAGGCCGCTCAGCGGAAGGGCGAGCGGCAGACCCTGTAGACACCTTCATAGGTGAGGAAGTGATCCGTCCGCGGATTATAGGAACGATATTCATTGGTGCACCAGGCGATATGCTTGTTCATATCGCGCGCCGCCGGCTGTACGCGGCGCACCGGCGGCGGGTCATAGGTCAATTGCGGCCGCCCGGCCGCGCCCGGCAGATAAAAGGTCGGCCCGGCGCCGCGCGGACGGTAATTCGGCTGGACGTAGGCCGGGCGATGCCATTGCTGCGGCCCGAAACCGAAGCAGCCGCGAAAATCACAGAGCGTCGATCCCGTATTGAGCGGCCCGATACCCGGCTTCGGCGAATCGGCGCTGGCCATGGCTGGCGCGAAAACGGCAAAAAGACTGGCGAGCAGAAGCGTTCGGGCAGCGGACATGAGGCATTCCTTTCGATATCCCTCTATATAGGGAGCCCGAAGTGATGCGCTATGCCTGCCCTCCGGCCGCTCCCCCGCATGTGATCGGCTGTTTTTCGCCGACTGTCAGGAAAACTTCAAAAACCCAGTTGACAGTCACGAGCCACCCCCTTACATCGCTCTCCGTCGCCCAGATGGCGGAATTGGTAGACGCGCAGGTTTCAGGTACCTGTGCCGCGAGGCGTGGAGGTTCGAGTCCTCTTCTGGGCACCATTCCAATCTTGATCGCTACCTCGATCAAGGAATTAAACCTTCCAAATATTGCAGGCCAGTCACGCCGCCAAGTGCGGTGTCGTCTTGCAGTCCGGAATGACGGTGAGAACGGCAATCCCAGCTTCTCTGGCGGCGCTCAGTAGCAATTCTCTGAGTTCGTCAATGCCGGCTTGCCCTGTAATGGCATCGGCGCATGCTTTCACGGCCGCCACATATTCCTCTCCATCTTCAAACGGCCAATCGATCATCAGCACCTCGGCGGCGTCTCGGAGGGTCCTGACGATCTTGCGCTTGTGCCGGCTACCTAGAAAGAGAACGAGAGGCGAAAAATCCGCCGATGTGTTCCATTGCATGGCACTTTCTCCCCAAGGGTTAGAATATTAGTAACAATGCAAGAAGCGTGCCGTCAATCGGTGAAGGCGGTTTTCGTTCCCCGATAATGCCGCTTCTATGAGAGGTCTCGGCGACAGGTCGATCACCGGCGCGGAAGCGTTTCCGCCATTCAAAGCACGGCCCGCCGAAAGGCTCGGCCGCCTCTTCCCCACTCCGCAAGCCTCGCACAAGAACGAAATCGGATACCGGCTCAGGGATGAACATACGGCCGTTCCGCCAAAGAGCCGAGCGCTCACAGGGGCGGGAAGCTCGGCTAGACACTCTGGAGTTCGCTTGGGATGAAAGTCGTAATTCTCGCCGGTGGCCTTGGCTCGCGTCTTGCCGAGGAAACCAGTGTTCGCCCCAAGCCCCTGGTCGAAATCGGCGGCATGCCGATCCTCTGGCACATCATGAACATCTACGCCCATCACGGGCTGAACGATTTCATCGTCTGCGCCGGCTACAAGGGCTATATGATCAAGGAATACTTCGTAAACCTTGTTCTGCACCACAGCGACATCACCGTCGACCTCGGCGCCAATAGTATCAACTATCATGGCGGCAAACGCCCCAACTGGCGTGTGACTGTGGTCGATACCGGCGTGCATTCGATGACGGGCGGCCGCATCGGGCGCATTCGCGACCATCTGACACCGGGCGAGCCCTTCTGCATGACCTATGGCGACGGCGTCGGCGACATCGACATCGCTGCAGAGGTCTCCTTTCATCGCAGCCATGGCTTGAAGGCGACGATGTGCGCCGTCTCGCCGCCCGGACGCTACGGGGCCACCAATATCGAAGGGCAATTCATCACCTCCTTCGTCGAGAAGCCCAAAGGCGACGGCCAGCGCATCAATGGCGGCTTCTTCGTGCTCGACCCCTCGGTGGTCGATCTCATCCCCAGCGACGATACCATCTGGGAAGCCGGGCCGCTGGAGTGGCTTGCCGCCAATAACCAGCTCGCCGCCTTCAAGCATGACGGCTTCTGGCAGCCGATGGATACGCTTCGCGAGCGCACCCATCTGGAAGAACTCTGGAACTCCGGAAAGGCACCGTGGAAGCTATGGGCCTGACGAACTTCTGGAATGGCAGGCGTATATTCCTGACGGGACATACCGGGTTCAAGGGATCATGGCTCTCGCTCTGGCTGGAAAAGCTTGGAGCAGAGGTAATGGCCGTCTCGCTGGAGCCCGAAACCAGTCCTTCCCTCTATTCGCGGCTTTCACCGTGGAACGGGAAAGGCCATCACATAGCCGACATCCGCGACGCTGCGGCTTTCAGGCAGCGCCTCATTGATTTCGAGCCCGAAATCGTCATCCACATGGCAGCGCAGGCCTTGGTGCGACGCTCCTACGAAAACCCTGCCGAAACCTTCGCGACCAACGTCATGGGAACCGCGAATGTTCTGGATGCCATCCGCGAAACGGCCTCGGTCAAAACGGCTCTCGTCGTCACGTCGGACAAGGTCTATGCCAATAACGGCAGCGGCGTCCCCTTCATCGAAACCGATACGCTCGGCGGCAAGGACCCCTACTCCAACTCCAAAGCCTGCACCGAACTGGTGGTCCAGAGTTATCGCGACAGCTTCTTCAAAGAGCGCGACATCAGGGTCGCCACCGTGCGCGCCGGCAACGTCATCGGCGGCGGCGACTGGTCGAGGGACCGGCTGATCCCGGATTTCATTCGCGCCTTCGAAAGCAGCCAAGCGATCCTGCTGCGCTATCCCGGGGCAATCCGTCCCTGGCAGCACGTGCTGGAGCCGCTCGGCGGCTACCTCGCCTTCGCCGAGGCCCTGACGTTTTCGGCCCAAGAGGAATTGCCCGAAGCCCTCAACTTCGGCCCAGATCCGCAGAGTTTCGCGACAGTGTCGGACCTTGCCGAAGCTCTGGGCCTTGCCCATGGCGTCAAAGACGTCTGGAGACTGGCACCCGGAACGCATCTGCCGGAAGCGCCTGCCCTGACACTGAGCTCGGAGCTTGCGCTTTCAACCATCGGTTGGCGACCGCGCCTGACCCTGCAACAGACAATCGACTGGACAGCCGCCTGGTACCAGGCCAACCGAGAAGGGGCCGACATGCGCGCCTTCTCGCTCGGTCAGATCGCGGCCTATGAGGAAGCAATATCATGACAGCGCACAATTGCCGGTTCTGCCGCGCTCCCTTGAAACATCGCTTCGTCGATCTGGGCTCGACGCCGCTTGCCAACGCCTATCTGACGGAAGCGCAGCTCAAGCAGCCGGAGCCTTCCTATCCGCTACGCGCCTTCGTCTGCTCCGAGTGCTGGCTGGTGCAGGCCGATGCATTCGTTCCGCCGGAAGACATCTTCAGCCACTACGCCTATTTCTCTTCCTACAGCGACAGCTGGGTCGAGCATGCCCGCCAGTTCACCGTCGCGGCGCGCAAGCGCTTCGGTCTCGGGGAGGCATCCAAAGTGATCGAGGTGGCAAGCAATGACGGCTATCTCCTCAAGCATTTTGTCGAGGCCGGCGTGCCGGTGCTCGGCATCGAGCCGGCCGAAAATGTTGCAGAAGTGGCACGGCAGATCGGCGTTCCCACGGAGGCGCGCTTCTTCGGCAAGGAAACGGCCGCCGATCTCGTTTCCCGCGGTCTTGCCGCCGACATCGTCATCGGCAACAATGTGCTGGCGCATGTCCCCGACATCAACGACTTCGTCGGTGGGCTCTCTGCCGTTCTGAAGCCGGATGGCGTCGTCAGCGTCGAATTCCCGCATCTGTTGCGGCTGATGGAAAACATCCAGTTCGATACCGTCTATCACGAGCATTTCTACTATCTGTCGCTGCTGGCCGTCGAGAAGGCCTTTGCGGCGCACGGCCTCGCTGTATTCGATGTGGAAGAACTGCCGACCCATGGCGGGAGCCTCCGCGTGCTCGCCTGCCGCACGACGTCGACAGCTCATCCGACCGGCCCTGGCGTCGCCAAGGTGCGGGCCGACGAAGCGGCCGCCGGCTTCGACAAGGTCGAAACCTACGAGGCTTTCCAGAGCCGCGTGGCCCCGATCAAAGATGGGCTGCTGGCCTTCCTCAAGGAGGCCAAGCGCGACGGCAAGACGGTCGCAGCCTATGGGGCCGCCGCCAAGGGCAATACGCTCCTGAATTTCTGCGGCGTCGGCACCGACCTCATCGATTACGTGGTCGACCGTAACCCGCACAAGCAGGGACATTACCTGCCGGGCAGCAAGCTGCCGATCTACGCGCCGGAGATAATGAACGAGACGAAGCCGGACTACGTTCTGATCCTGCCGTGGAACATCAAGAACGAGGTCATGGCGGCCAACAGCAGGGTCAGAGACTGGGGTGGACTTTTCGCCGTCGCCGTGCCTGAACTGACGGTAATCGGATGAGATTTGTTCCGACCGCGGTTTCAGGTGCTTTTGTCGTGCAAGTCGACGCGCGCTCGGACGGACGCGGACTATTCGCGCGGACTTTCGATGCCAAGAGCTTTGCCGACCATGGTCTCGTGCCTGTCTATCCGCAGTGCAATATCTCGCAGAACCACAAGCGCGGCACGTTGCGCGGCATGCATTATCAGGCAGATCCCAGGCCGGAGATCAAGCTGGTGCGCGCCACGCGCGGCAGGGTTTTCGACGTGGCGCTCGATCTCAGGCGGGATTCCCCGACCTATCTCGCATGGGCCTCGGTCGAGCTCGATGCTCGTAGTCACAACGCCTTCTACATACCTGCCGGATGCGCACACGGCTTCCTGACGCTCGAGGACGACTGCGAACTCTTCTACCAGATGTCCGAAGTCTATGTATCGGAGCTTGCCCGCGGCGTCCGCTGGGACGATCCCGCCTTTTCCATCGCCTGGCCCTTCAAGCCGAGCGTCATCAGCGAGCGCGACGCCGCGCTTGAAAGCTATAGCCAGGAGACAAGCCTTTGAGCGGCATCAAACTCAGCATCTGCATTCCGACCTATAACCGCGAAGCTTATTTGCGGAATGCGCTCGAACACTGCGAGAAATATAATTTCAGCTTTCCCTACGAGATCGTGATTTCGGACAATGCTTCGACGGATAATACGACCCAGCTCGTTGAGGAATTCATCGCCAGAGGTCTGCCGATCCACTATCACCGCCGCGCCGTCAACGGCGGCTCAGGCCCGAACCTCGCCTGCGCCTTCCATCATGCGGTGGGGGAGTATTCGATCTATCTTGCCGATGACGATTTTCTGGTCCCAAGCGGCGTCGAGGCGGCGATGGCCTATCTGGACGCCAACCCAGATGTCGCAGCATGCCACGCGCCTTGGTATTTCTACGACGAAATGACCGACCGCGATCTCTCTCAGTTCTACGCTATCGATGAGAATATCAAGTTCGAGCAGCGCAATTTCGCAGCGGTTTTTCAGTTCGTCTGCGAGCGTCACATCTTCCCAGAAATCGGAATCTATCGCGCCTCGGCGCTGCGTTCCTCCTGGATTCCCCGCGATTTCTGCTTCTGGGCCTTCTCGTATCTCGCCCATTTCCTGGACCAGGGCGCCGTCGCCTTTCTGAAGCAGCCTTTCTACCGCTCGGTGGCCGTCTCCAAGATCGCGCCGAACCGGCAGCAGGCAGGAAACGACGACGTCATGACCTCCTGGGATAAATACCGCGGGGGCCTCGAATATTTCCTCTATATCGGGTCCAAGCGAGGCAACCTTGCCACGACCCGCGAAGCGCGGGTCGTTTTCGAGGAGCTTTGCAAGGTTTTCACGCTCAACCGCATGGCAGTTGCATTCCGCTTCTGGGCGCAACGCAAGGACTTCATCAAGGCCTATGAACTCTATACCCGGCTGGCGATCGGGGGCATGCCCGACCATCCCGAAGTCATGCCTTTCCGTAACGCGCTGCCGCTGATGGTGGCAATCCAGACGCTTGCATATCAGGTCGGCGCAACCGCGGGAGTAAGCCGGCTGATGCTCAGTGGCATCGCGGACCCACGCGCGATTGAGGAGCTGCTGCGCGATCTCGGGCTACCGGCGGAGGTTGCCGTCACCGAGGAGACGGCAGGCCATGACGCCGGCATTGTGAAGAAAACAGCAGTTTTCATCGCAGATGCTGCCCGCCACAGCGAATTCGTCGCACTGGGCTATAAGTCGAACTTGATCTTCAGCGAGCAGGATCTCATCCGCCATGTGATCGTCTGAGGTCGACTCACGAGGGAGCGATGTGGCCAACGCTCAGCCTCGCGCCAGTTTCATTCGCTATTCAGTTTAATGTGCCCCAACTTCGCGAATCCCAAGCCCTCATCCCAAGAGAATACGGCATGACGAACAGGATATTCTACACCAGGCCATCGATCACCGAGCTGGAAACCGGTTATGCCGCCGATGCGGCTGCGAACGGCTGGGGTGCGCGCTGCTACGATTATATCAACCGCTTCGAGCGCGATTTCGCCGCCTATCTCGGCAGCGGCTTTGCGACCGCGACGTCGAGTTGCACCGGCGCGATGCATATGGGGCTCGCCGCACTCGGCATCAGCCCCGGTGACGAGGTGATTCTTGCCGACACGAACTGGGTGGCGACGGTGGCGCCTGTCGTGCATCTCGGCGCGAAGCCCGTCTTTGTCGACGTCCTGCCTGATACATGGTGCATTGATCCTGCCGCGGTTCAGCGCAGCATCACGCCGCGCACTAAGGCGATTATCGCCACGCACATCTACGGCAATCTCTGCGACATGGATGCCCTGATGGAGATCGGCAAGCAGCGCGGCGTGGCCGTGGTCGAAGACGCGGCAGAGGCAATCGGCTCGATCTGGCGCGGCCGTCGCGCCGGCTCGATCGGCGCCTTCGGCACGTTCTCATTCCACGGCACCAAGACCCTAACCACTGGTGAAGGCGGCATGTTAGTCACCAGCGACGCCGATCTTTACGAAAAGGTACTGACGCTCAGCAACCACGGCCGCGCCCGCGGCTCAAAGAAGCAGTTCTGGCCGGATGCGATCGGCTTCAAATACAAGATGTCGAACGTCCAAGCGGCCATCGGCTGCGCGCAGCTGGAGCGCATTGATGAGCTCGTCGCCCGTAAGCGGGAAATCCTTGCAGCCTATATGTTACGCCTTTCGCCGCTCAACGGCATCAGCATGAACCCGGAATATACCGGCACGATCAACGGCGCCTGGATGCCGACTGCCGTCTTCCACCCCGCCACCGGCATCACCCGCGAAATGCTGCAACAGGCCTTCGAAACCGCCGATATCGATGCGCGCGTCTTCTTCCACCCGCTTTCGAGCCTTTCGATGTTCGAGGACAAGCCGGGCAATATCAACGCCTGGAGCATCCCGGAGCGGGCAATCAACCTGCCGAGCTACCACGACATGAGCGAGGCGGATATTGATCGCGTGGCGGAGACGCTGCTCTCGGTCGTCCGCAGCCATCGGAACAACAGCGCCGTTCGCCCCCGTCAGTCGGCCTGAGCGCAAAATTTAAAGAAGGTTTCGGAGAGTTATGACCACCAAGGACGATCGCCTCGAGTTCGAATCCCACAAGCGCGAGATGGCGCTTGCTCTCGGAAAGGACGAGGAAGCCTTTCAGCATGCACTCAACACCCTGGTAGCGCTGGACAAATATGACTACGCTTATCTCTGGTCCTGGATGGGCGTGCCCATCATCCAGATGCCTGCCGACATCATGGCCACCCAGGAGGTGATCTGGAACACCAGGCCCGACGTTATCATAGAAACCGGCGTGGCCCGCGGCGGCTCGATGATCTTCATGGCGTCGCTCCTGAAGGTGATCGGAAAGGGCAAGGTGATCGGTGTCGATATCGATATCCGCGCCCATAACCGCGATTCCATTGAAAAGCACCCGCTCTCGCCGTCAATCACGCTCATCGAGGGACCGTCGACGACGGCCGGGACTCTCGCCAAGGTCAAGGCCGAAATCCCCGCCGACGCCTCCGTTATGGTGGTCCTCGACAGCGACCACAGTCGCGATCACGTTCTCGACGAGCTGCGCTGCTACGGCCCGCTGGTCACCGAAGGCCAGTACATCGTTGTCGCCGATACGCTGCTCGGGCGCGGAGACATGTCGCAGACACCGACCAAGCGCTCGAAGATCTGGTATCCTGGGGATGAGCCTTATGCGGCGCTCAACGCCTATCTTGAGGAAACCGATCGTTTCGAGACTGACGAGGTGCTGAACGGCAAGCTGGTGCTCTCCAGCTCGCCAGGAGGATATCTCAAATGCGTTCGCCAATGATGGGTCACCGCCATGTTCCACATCACGCGTCGGTCAGACTGCGCGGGGTGGCGGATGGCGACCGACCGCTGCTCTTTTCCCTCCGGCGCGACCACGCGCTCCAGTCGCTCCTGCTGACGGTGCCCGATGCGACCGATGATGCGGCGCTCGACTCATGGTTGGAAAGGCGGCGCACAGAGACCGGCGGAGCATTTCTCATCATCGAGGATTTGGCCAGCGGCGAGGCTGCCGGCTATACGCAGATCACCCAGGTCCATCGTCGGAACGCGAACGGCTACGGCGGCATCGTTCTCGCGGAGGAGGCACGTGGCCTCGGGCTCGGACGTGCAGCCCTTACCGAACTTATGCTCCATGCTTCTCGTGTGCTCGGTCTTCGCAAACTGATGGCCGAAATCGACGTCGACAACGCCGCCTCCATCGGCCTGCATCTGTCGCTCGGCTATCGCGAGGTCGGCCTCCTCGAGGCGCATTTTACCGACGTCAATGGCATGCCGCGCGACGTGATGCTGTTCGAAAGGCGCTTGGAGCGCAAATGATATGACCGCCGTCGTCATTACCCAACCGATGCTCTTTCCCTGGCCGGGCTTCTTTGAGCAGTTAATGCTAGCCGACAATTATATCTATCTGGACGACACCCAGTTCTCGAAGGGCAGCTTCACAAACCGTATCCAGCTTCTGCGCGGCAGCGACCGCTGCTGGATGACGATACCGCTCGCCGGAAAGGGGAGCTTCCGGAAGATCTCCGAACTCACCGCCGCGGGCGACGATTGGAAGGCAAGCCATCGCGCGCTGCTGCGCCAGTCACTGCTCGGCGCTCCCTTCATCGACGATGCGCTCTCGATCTTCGACAGCGTCTATCGCCATTCCTGTCTGCTGGATCTCCTTATCGCCAGCATCGAGGAACCTGCGCACTATCTCGGCATCGGCCGAAACCGAACGATCGAAAAGACGAGCGAGATGGGTGTCGAGGGCACATCCTGGCAACGTGTGCTCGATATTGTGCTGAAGGCCGGGGGTACCCGTTATCTCACGGGCCACGGCGCGTCGAACTATCTCGACCACGCAACCTTCGAACAGGCCGGCGTATTGGTGGAATACATGAAGTACAGCCGCACCCCCTGGCCTCAGCCAGTGGGCTCGTTCACCCCCTATGTTTCTGTACTCGATCTTATCGCCCGAACGGGCTCGGAGGCGCGTAACTGTCTCATCCCGGCAACGGTAGCATGGCAAGACTTCCTGAAGGAGGAAATGGTCACATCATGACACACGCAAAAATTACCGACAGCCTGCGCTCTGATTTCCGCACCAAGGGCTATCTCGTCATGCCGGGATTCTATGATCCGGCCGCCGACATCGCGCCAATCCAGGAAGGTATCCGCGAAATTATTGAAGTTATCTGCAGGAAGTATGGCGTCGATGCCCCGATCGCGACCACGCATGAGGCAATGACCATCGCCTATCCGAAGCTGATCGTCACGAACCGCTCGTGGGGCGGCGAGGTATATGACGCGATCAAGCAGATCCCTGCCTTCATGCGCCTCGTTACGAACATCGCCAACGATGAAGCCTTCAAGGCACTGCGTCCGGAGAGTGTCCCCGGCATTGCCGCCGGCGGCTACGGCATCCGCATCGACAATCCGGGCGAAGAAAAGTTCCGTGCGCAATGGCATCAGGAATTTCCAGGCCAGCTGCGCAGTGTCGATGGCGTTGTCTTCTGGACGCCGCTATTATCTGTCACGGAGGAAATGGGCCCTGTACAGATTGCCGAAGGCTCGCATGCCGAAGGCCTGGTTCCCGTTTACGAGGATGACGCCGGCGCTGGCAAGACGGGCGCTTACGCACTGCATCTCGACCGTGCCGAAGAGCGCCTTGCCCGCTATAAGCACGTCGCGCCTCTGACGAACCCCGGCGATCTCGTGCTGATGGACTTCCTCACGCTGCACCAGTCGGGCCACAATGTCTCGACCACGCCGCGTTGGAGCATCCAGTTTCGTTACTTCAACTATCTCGAGCCGGTCGGCATCCGCATCGGCTGGAAAGGTTCGTTTGCCGCCGGCGTAAAGTTCGCCGACGTACTTCCGGAGCTTTCCCTTCAGCGCGAGGCGGCCGAATGACGACTTGCCGCGTCTGCGGTGGGAAGATTGCGACGCCGGCTTATGAAACGCCGGCGCCTGCGCTGACCTCCATCATGACCCTGATCGACATTCCGACGCGCGTATATGTCTGCGATGGATGCGGCCATGCCCAATGTGATGAGATTCCTGATATCGAAGCCTTTTATGATACCGGCTACCGCATTTCGTTGAACAGCGAAGGCCATGACCAGATCTTTGCGGTCAAGCCCGATGGCGCCATCATTTACCGGACGGATCACCAGGCGGAGATTGCGCGCCATCTGCTCGACCTCCCGCAGGGGGCAAAGCTTCTGGATTACGGCGCGGCAAAGGCCGATACGCTGCGCAAGATCATCGCCGCCAGGCCGGATATCGATCCGCATGTATTCGATGTTTCGAGCGACTACGCTCCGGCATGGGACGGCTGGATCGCGCCGCATGCGCAGGCGACCTACGAGGTTCCGGTGGCATGGAACGGCCGCTTCGATGCGGCAATGAGTCATTTCGTGATTGAGCACGTGGCAGATCCCATCGGTTTCATTGTTGGGATCCATAAGCTCTTGAAGCCGCGCGGCACGCTGCTTCTTTCGATGCCCGACGTTTCGGCCAACCCGGGCGACATGACGGTGGCCGATCACATCAATCATTTCAGCGAGGCTTCACTGCGCCGAACGCTCGCTGCGGGCGGATTCGAAGTATCCACGATCGACACGACCTCCTTTCCCGGCGCCTTCTTTGCCGTCGCCGTTCGCAGTGAAACACCGGTCCGGCAAGAGCAGGACGCCGCTCTCGTCCAGCATTCAGTCGCGCAAGGGCTTGAGATCTGTGATTTTTGGCGAACTTCGGCTGCCATCATCGAGGGACGTGCCGCCACGTTCCGCGGGCGCAAAGCCGCGGTTTACGGTGCAGGATTTTATGGAAGCTGGATCTTTAGCCGTATTGGTAACGATGTCGAGCTGACTGCCTTCCTTGACCAAAATCCGAATCTGCAAAACGCGGTGCATTTCGGCTACCCGGTCATTGCACCGACGGCGATCGCCGATGACGCGGAAGCGCTGTTCATCGGCCTCAACCCGTTGAAGGCCCGCACCATAATCGGCAGCATGCCCTACCTGCAAAAGCCGGGCCTGGAACTCGTCTGGTTGGAAGCCTGAAACGAAAAAGTCGGTGGTACCTTTCGCCTTCGGTCTTACCGCACCGGCTGGTAATGGCCGCGGAGCGGCACTTTGCGGCCCATGGTGACGAAACCGTCACGCTCGCAGACATACATCAGCGTCGGCATACCGCCGGAACGGAAGATTTCGTCATAACGGCGGCGGATCTGGACGGTCTCGGTGCGGCAATTATAGGATTCCTCTTCCTTCTTGTCCGGCTGTGCCTTGACGCCGGGGAGGTCCCTATAGGGATAAAGAGGTTTGACGTCAGATTGAATGGGCTTCGTCCAATCGACGGCGAAGGCAGCGGCTGGGACGAGGCCAGACACGGCAACAAGCGATATCAGAAACATCATCAACAGCCGCATGGAAATTCTCCTGCCGGCGATAAGCCGCCTTCTCCGATGTAGGAAAGCCGAAGAGCGTGATCAAGCCGCCGCGGCGGGCGATTTCCTGAAATAGGCTCTGATGACGGGGTGGCCGAAGAGACCGGCGAGGATGGCAAAGGCAGCGCCGAGGAAGAAACCGGCGAGAGCGCCGCCGATAATGCCGGCGACCAGCAGGATCTTCTTCCCCGGGCCATCGGCCTTGACCGGCGGCTCCGCCGGCGAGATGACGCGAATGTTGCTCTGGCTGAGGTTCTGCTCCTCGCTCGTCTGGCTCGAGCGCTTGAGCACCGTCTCGTAGATATCGCGCGCCGCCGTCGCCTTGCGCTGCAATTCGTTCAGTTCCACCTGCTTGTCCGAGGTCGTCGCCTGCAGCGCCTTCTGGACGGCGAGCTCCTTGGCAACGCTGTCTTCGGCGGCCTTGGCCTGCTCGTATTCGCCTCTTGCCGAGGTGGCGAGACGCTGCAATTCGCCCTTGATTTCGCCGGATATGCTTTGGAGCGAGGAGCGCGCCGCCTGCAGGCGCGGATGGCGCGTGCCCATCTGGCTTTCAAGGCTGCCGACGGCGGCGGCCTGAGTGGCATATTGCTGGCGCAGGCTGACGAGCGGCGAGGTGACGCCGCCATCTGCCTGGTTGCCGGCGACGATGTCTTCGACGCGCAGATCGGCCACGGCATCGGCGCGGGCCTTGGCCTGAATGGTCTTTTCCTGCGCCGTCACCAGCAGCGTGTTCAGCGAGGCGAGCCGCTGATCGGAAATCAGGTTCCCTTCGGTCGCGGCCATGTCGTTGTCGGCACGGAAGGTCTCGACCGCCTGCTCGGCCTCCAGCACCTTCTGGCGCAGGTCGGCAAGGCGTCCGTCCAGCGTCGAGGAGGTGTTTTCGTAGAGGCCGTTCGAGGCGCTGTTTTCCTCCTGGGTAAAGGAGGTAACGACCTGGTTGGCAAGCCTTGCGGATTTCTCGGAATCATTGGTCGTCGCGGCGAGCGAAACGACATAGGTGCCGGTCTGGCGGGTAATCACAAGCGCCTTCTGCAGGGCGCCGATCACGGCCGCGCCATCCGTCCTGCCGCCGTTGAATTCCGGATCCTGGTCGAGCTTCATCGCCTCAACGACGCGGCGCAGCACATTGCCGGAGGTCAGAATCTGCACCTGGCTGTCGATGAGCGCCGAGATCATTTCCGGCGACGGACCTGAAGATTGCGCGCCCGCCTCGGCAAGGCCGATCTGGCGCGGATCGAAATAAAGACTGCTGACGGCGGTAAATTTCTGGCCGATCAACGGCGCCACCGCGCCGCCCCCGACAGCTCCGAGAAGGGCCAGCGCAAGCACTACCAGCCGACGGCTCCAGATCGCCGCGATGCTGGAGCGGAGGTCGAGAAGCGGGGCGGCAGGTGCGGCCGTACTCGGAGGTATCACGGCCGCAGGCTGTTCAGCGAGAGCAGGTGATGGCTGCTCGTACCGCCGGGTTTCGGCAACCCGGGCCGACGGCGGTTCGGGCTCCGGACGGGCGAAATCATCCGGGCGAACGACGGGACTGCGCAGGCGCACGCCTTCCGACGCAGTCTGAGGCGGCTCATAACTCCGCCAGCCGGGCAGCCGGCTCACCCTGTTCCTGTCATACTGGCTCATACGCGCACTCGTGTCCCGCCCAGCGTGAAAGACTGAAGCCGAGGTGCCGCGACTTTAGAAATTCTTAGCTAACGGACCGTTAAGATGGTTTCAGCGACGTCGATGTCGCGATTTGCCCTGATTGCGAGGATAGCCATGCGGACGACACGACATCTGGTGGCGCTGCTGCTTGCAGCCGCCCTCACGCCGTCACCGGTCTTTGCGGCCGGCGCGCCCTGCTATCGCGGCGTCAACCTTTCCGGCGGCGAATATGGCGAGCGCGGCGCCATCTACGGCACGAACTACATCTATCCGAGCGAGCAGACGATCCGCTATTTCGCCGAAAAGGGCATGACGATCATCAGGCTGCCCTTCCGCTGGGAGCGGCTGCAGCCGGCGCTCGGCGGGCGGCTCGACGACGATGAAATCAAGCGGATCAAGGAAACCGTCGGCCTGATCCGAAAGCAGGGCATGGCCGTTCTGCTCGACCCGCATAATTTCGGCTATTACGACAAGACGCAGGTCGGCACGGCGCCGGCGACGGACGCCGCATTCGCCGACTTCTGGGCAAGGCTCGCGGTCGAATTCGCCAATCAGGACGGCGTTCTCTTCGGCCTGATGAACGAACCGTATGACATCAAGGCGACAGATTGGCTCGATGCCGCCAACGCGGCGATCCGCGCCATCCGCGCCGTCGGCGCACGCAACCTCATCCTCGTACCGGGAACTTCCTGGAGCGGCGCTCACAGTTGGGAAAAGGATGTGATCGGCGGTGCCAACGGCACGGTAATGCTCGGCGTGCGCGATCCGCTCGACTTCTACGCCTACGAGGTCCACCAATATCTTGACGTCGATTCGTCGGGAACCCATCCCACCTGCGAAGGCGCCGCCGCGGCGGTCAAGGCGATCGCCGGCGTCACCGCCTGGCTGAAACGTAACAATAAACGCGGCTTTCTCGGCGAATTCGGCGCCTCCACCGAGAAGGACTGCATGAGCGGGCTGACCGAGATCTACGCCACCATGTCCGACAACAGCGACGTCTGGCTCGGCTGGTCCTACTGGGCGGCGGGCGAATGGTGGCCGGCGGACGAACCTTTCAACGTGCAGCCGCACAAGGGCACCGAGCGACCGCAGATGCGGCTGCTTGCCGCCTCGGCGAAAGCCGATGCCGACGCCTGCACCGCCGTCAAGCCCGCGAGGAACTGAGCGTGGCAGCCGTCGATCAGAATGCAGCGACTTTCACTGTGGCCGGCAACCGGCCCGATGCGGCCGCAGGGACATCACGCGTCGACCATCCCGTGCTCTGGCTCGGCCTGCTCTCGGTGCTCTATAACGGCGTTCTCGCCTTCATCAACCATAACATCATGCCGCTTTCGATGACGCACGTCGCTGCCAGCGAAGGCCTGATCCTGGCAAGCGCCATCATCTATATCCTCCACAAGGGGATCTACGAGACGGATCTGCCGTCCTTCCTGTTCCTGCTGTTCACGCTTGTGGTGACCATCTATGTCAGCGTGCTGAACCGCGTGCCGTTCGTCGACCATTTCCGCAACGTGCTGATCATCTTCTGCTTTACTGGGCTCGGCGGCTGGAGCAACGAGAAAACGATGAAGCTTGCCTTTCGCTGGGCGAGCCTGACGGTGCTGATCTTCCTGATCTTCGAGATCATCAGCGTGCCTTTCTATGTCAGCATCGTGCATCCGTCCGATTATTTCGCCAATACGCGCGGACTGCTGCCGCTCAGCTACAACAAGACAGGCCTGTTTCAGAACGCGCTCGGTTTTCCCGAGCGCTTCTCCTTCGGCATTATCGACCATCGCTCCTCCTCGATCTTCCTCGAACAGGTGTCGCTTGCCAATTTCTGCGGCGTGATCGCGATCTACCTGATTTCCATGTGGGAAAGATTGGGGCGCTGGGACCGGCTGCTCTTCATCAGCACGGCGGTGCTGATCCTGGTGACGAACGATACGCGCACGATGCTGATTTTCTGTTTTGCCTGCATCGTCGGCTATTTCGTCTTCCCGAAGATCCCGAGGAATTTCAATCTGGCGCTGATGCCGTTGATCGTCGCCGCAGGTTTCGTCGTCTATACCCTCAAACCCAATGCTACGGGCGACAATTTCACCGGCCGCATCAACCTGACGATGAAGAAGATCATGGAGCTCGATCCTCTCGCCGTCCTCGGGCTGTCGGTCGACAGGGTCGCCGAGTTCGCCGACAGCGGCTACGTCTACCTGATCTACGCGGCGACGATCTTCGGCGTCGTCGCCCTCTGGCTGTTCGTCTGCCTCTTCCCCGCCGGACGCACGGCAGCGCAGCGGCGTTGCGCCCATTCACTTTCTCTTTTCATTTTTCTGAATATGATGATCGGGGGCACCGCGGTCTTTTCGATGAAGATTGCCGGTCTCTTGTGGTTCGTCGTCGGATATATGCGCTTCCACGACAGCCCGCGCATCCGACAGGGGCGTGCGGCAGATGTACTGAGTTGACCGCAGCGGCACGGTGGAAACGGCGATCGCGCGAGCCCGAGGAGCAAGACATCAGATGCTTGTCCAGCTTCAATATCTGCGCGCCGTTGCGGCGCTGATGGTCGTTTATTTCCATGCGATATTGCAGCTTGCCAAGGTCAATCCCGCCAGCGACGCCACGGCTTTTCTTTATGGTGAAACTGGCGTCGACATCTTCTTCGTGCTCAGCGGTTTCGTGATGTGGCTGACGACGAGCGGGCGCGCGATCAGCCCCATCGATTTCGCCCGTCGCCGCATCAGAAGGATCGTCCCGCTCTATTGGCTGGCAACGCTGTTTTCGGCTGCCGTGGCGCTGCTGGCCCCTTCACTGCTGAAATCGACGGTGTTCGATCTGCCGCATCTCATCGCCTCGCTATTCTTCCTGCCATGGGCCAATCCCGCCGATCCCAGCACGATCACTCCGGTGGTCATTCCGGGCTGGACGCTGAATTACGAAATGTTCTTCTACTTCGTCTTCGCGCTGCTGCTGCCGCTCTCGGAGGTCCGGCGGATTCCAGCGATGTTTGCCGTCTTTGCTGCAATCCTTATTGCCTGCCGGCTGCTGCCGGAAACGGCGGCCACCCGCTTCTACGGTGAACCGATCATGCTGGAGTTTCTCGCCGGCACCGTACTCGGCTGGCTTTACGGGCAGAAGCTTCTTCTGCCGAATGGCTGGGCCTGGGCCGCGCTGGCGATCGGCTTTGCGTTCCTCCTCGTCAACGAAGCGCTGATGCCGCCGGAGAGCCGGTTCTACGCCTGGGGCATCCCGGCGATCTTTATCATCTACGGCGCAGTCTCCATCGACTGTTCCCGACTGCCGGTTCTGGGATGGCTGAACTACCTCGGCGACTGCTCCTACAGCATCTATATCACCCACGCCTTCACGCTCGCCTTCCTGAGGGTGGTTTCGGACCGCCTGCCGATCGACATCCTGCAGCAGCCGGTGCTCTTCGTGATTTTGTCGCTGGTGCTTTCGTCGATCGGCGGCGCATTCGTCCATGAAATCACCACGCCGCGCCGGAAGGTGGCAGTGGCAGACCGGCCGCCGGCCTAGATCTTGAGATTCATCACATCCTTGGTTTCCCGCCTCTCGATGTCGCAAATTGCTCATCAGCTTTCAGGGACATGCTCTAATTTCCCTCACTGAAGGCGAGAATACACATGCAGGCGGCGCTGGCGGCACAGCGTTTCGAGCAACTTCTCCTAAGCTGATGCGGCGATGAGAGAACTTGCAGGAACGTGATGGTTTATCTTGCAATTTGTCGCATAAATGAAAGTGCGCCGGCCTATTCGCGGCTCGGGCTTTGATCTAAGCACGGGCTGCGGCCTCCAAGAGGGAAGAGGGAGAGACATGAAAAGCTATGTATTGACGGTATCCTGCAAGTCGACGCGCGGCATCGTCGCGGCGATTTCGAGCTATCTGGCCGAAAAGGGCTGCAACATCATCGACAGCTCGCAGTTCGACGATCTCGATACCGGCAGGTTCTTCATGCGCGTCTCTTTCATTTCGGAAGAGGGCCTGTCGGGCGCCGCGATCAGCGCCGGTTTTTCCGCCGTCGCCGCGCCTTTCGAGATGGAGTACGAATTCCACGACAGCGAGAGCCGCATGAAGGTGCTGTTGATGGTGTCGCGCTTCGGCCATTGTCTCAACGACCTCCTCTACCGCTGGAAGATCGGGGCGCTACCGATCGACATCGTCGGCGTCGTCTCCAACCATTTCGATTACCAGAAGGTCGTCGTCAATCATGACATCCCCTTCCACCACATCAAGGTGACGAAGGAGAACAAGCCGCAGGCCGAAGCACAGCTCGTCGACCTCGTCGAGCAGACCGGCACCGAGCTGATCGTGCTCGCCCGCTACATGCAGGTTCTCTCCGACCAGCTCTGCAAGCAGATGTCCGGCAAGATCATCAACATCCACCATTCCTTCCTGCCGAGCTTCAAGGGCGCCAACCCCTACAAGCAGGCCTACCAGCGCGGCGTCAAGCTGATCGGCGCGACCGCCCATTACGTCACCGCCGATCTCGACGAAGGTCCGATCATCGAGCAGGATACGGCGCGCATCACCCATGCCCAGTCGCCCGACGATTATGTCTCGATCGGCCGCGACGTCGAAAGCCAGGTGCTGGCCCGGGCCATCCACGCCCATATCCATCACCGCACCTTCATCAACGGCAACCGCACCGTCGTCTTCCCGGCAAGCCCAGGAAGCTACGCCTCCGAACGCATGGGGTGAGGCCGGTCGAGACCGCGCGTCTCTTTTGCTGGCAAACGACAATCTCCCGTTGCCTGCCAGCAGCAAGTATTTGATTATCTCGCTCAACGGGTAATCGAATCATGCTGCGGCAGGGGGTGTCATGACCGACGAGGCGCTTGTGGATCGCATGGCGCTGTCGCGTCCTGACGTCACCATTGCTGAGGCGGAAGAGATTCTTCTTGCCCATTACAGCCTGTCCGGCACGCTCACCGAACTCGGCAGCCAGCAGGATCGGAACTACCGCATCGACAGCGATCGCGGCCGATACGTCCTGAAGATCTGCCATGCCGCCTATGAGACGCGCGAGCTGGAAGCGCAGAACGCGGCGCTCCAATACCTCAAGCGCCGAGAGGATGCGCCACGCGTTCCAACGGTGATTGCCACGAATGACGGGCGGGAGATCGTCGTCCTTACCGTGCGCGGACGGGGCTACCAGGTCCGGCTGCTGGAATTTCTGGAAGGTCAGGGGCTGACGGAAATGAAATATCTGGCGCCGGCTTGCGTCGCGGCGCTCGGGGCGCTCTGCGCGAGGCTGGCGCAGGCGCTCGCCAATTTTGACCATCCGGGCCTCGACCGCAGCCTGCAGTGGGATTTGAGACGCGCCGGACCTGTCGCCGTACAGCTACTTTCCGCCATCACCGACAGCGCCGCCCGTGACCGGATCGCCAAAACCATGGTGATGGCCGTTCGCCGCATCCAGCCCCTGGCGCCGTCGCTTCGGCTCCAGGCCGTCCATCACGATGTCACCGGCGACAACGTCGTCGGCCATCGCGACGCCCATGGCCGCACGATCCCCGACGGGGTGATCGATTTCGGCGACATCATTCGCGGCTGGCTGGTCGGCGACTTGGCCGTCACCTGCGCTTCGCTGCTGCATCAGGCGAATGGCGATCCCTTTCATATCCTGCCCGCCGTCACCGCCTATCAGGCGATCTATCCGCTGAGCGACGAGGAACTGAAGGCGCTCTGGCCGTTGATCGTTGCCCGCGCGGTCATTCTCGTCGCCAGCAGCGAGCAGCAGATGTCGATCGATCCGGACAACGACTATGTCCGCGGCAATCTCGACCGAGAGCGGGCAATCTTCGATACGGCAATGTCCGTTCCTTTCGAACTCATGGAAACGGCGATCCTCAAGGCGGTCGGCGCAGATGTCGCCGCACCGCTGACGTCAGGATGGCTGCCCTTGCTGCCCGACATCGATGCCGCCGCGATCGCCTATGTCGATCTCGGCGTGCGCAGTGCGCATTTTTCTGCCGGCAACTGGCTGAACGCCGATATGGACTGGCGGCTGCTTGCCCGGGCTGCAACCGAAAACGGCACTGCGGCGACGCGCTATGGCGAATATCGGCTTTCCCGCGCCGCCCTTGGAAGCACTGCGGGACAGGCGACCTTCGCCCTGCATGTCGACATATGCCTTGCCGCAGGAAGCGCGGTCGCGGCGCCCTTTGCCGGCCGTATCGGCTGGAAGGACCAGCATCTGACGCTCGCCGGCGAAACCATGACCCTGCACCTTGACGGGCTCGACCCTTCGATCGAGGGCGGGGTCGAGGACGGCGCCGTGCTTGCCGCCGGCGATCCGCTTGGTTCGGTTTTTGGTGAAGCGTCTTCGCTCGGCGGGCTGCGCCTCCAGCTCTGCAGCGTCGCGGGTCTTGAACCGCCGCTCTTTGCCACACCGCGCGAGGCAGCGGCCTGGTCGGCGCTCTGCCCTTCGCCTTCGCCGCTTCTCAGCCCGGGAGCCGGTGCGCCGCAAGCCGAGACTGCCGAACTGCTCGTCCGGCGGAAGGCCCATCTCGCCAGCGCCCAGAAGAACTATTATGCCGCGCCGCCGCAGATCGAACGCGGCTGGAGGGAGCATCTGTTCGATGTCGAGGGCCGCGCCTATCTCGACATGGTCAACAATGTCACCATTCTCGGCCACGGCCATCCCAGGCTGGCGGCGGAAATCAGCGCCCAATGGCTGCGGCTCAATACGAATTCACGCTTCCACTATGCGGCAATCGCGAAATATTCCGAACACCTCGCGGCGCTCGCGCCTGATGGCCTCGACGCGGTCTTCCTCGTCAACAGCGGCTCTGAGGCCAATGATCTGGCGATACGCCTGGCGCAAGCCCATAGCGGCGCGCGCAACATGCTCTGCCTGCTCGAAGCCTATCATGGGTGGTCGGCGGCGAGCGACGCCGTCTCCACTTCGATCGCCGACAATCCGCTGGCGCTGA
This sequence comes from Rhizobium aethiopicum, assembly GCF_900094625.1. Classification (GTDB taxonomy): domain Bacteria; phylum Pseudomonadota; class Alphaproteobacteria; order Rhizobiales; family Rhizobiaceae; genus Rhizobium; species Rhizobium aethiopicum. The sequence goes on from NZ_FMAJ01000003.1 coordinate 362,935, forward strand.
CGACCCGGCCGGGCTGGGTGCATGCGGCCGTTTCGCCGAATACCTATCGCGGCGCCTTTCGCGGACCCGATACCGCGGCGAACTATCTGGCCGCCGTCACGCCTATGCTCGAGGCAATCGACGCCGGCGGCGAAGGCCTTGCCGGCTTTATCTGCGAATCGGTCTACGGCAATGCCGGTGGCATTCCGTTGCCGGAAGGGTATCTGAAGGAGATCTATGCCGAGGTGCACGCCCGCGGCGGGCTCTGCATCGCCGACGAGGTGCAGGTCGGTTTCGGCCGGCTCGGCCATTATTTCTGGGGCTTCGAACAGCAAGGGGTCGTGCCCGATATCATCACCATCGCCAAAGGCATGGGCAATGGCCATCCGCTCGGCGCCGTCATTACCAGACGGGAGATTGCGCAGTCGCTGGAGAAGCAAGGGCCCTTCTTCTCCTCGACCGGCGGCAGCCCGGTCAGCTGCGTCGTCGGCATGACGGTGCTCGACATCATGGCCGACGAGAAGCTGCAGGAAAATGCCCGCACGGTCGGCGATCATCTGAAGGCGCGGCTTGCCGCGCTGATCGACCGGCACCCGATCGCCGGCGCCGTCCACGGCATGGGTCTCTATCTCGGCCTGGAGTTCGTCCGCGACAGAACGACGCTGGAGCCGGCGACGGAAGAGACGGCGGCGATCTGCGACCGGCTTCTCGACCTCGGCATCATCATGCAGCCGACCGGCGATCACCAAAACGTGCTGAAGATCAAACCGCCGCTCTGCCTCAGCATCGAAAGCGCGGATTTCTTCGCCGACATGCTGGAAAAGGTGCTCCAAGAAGGCTGGTGATCCATGCATTTGGCGCGTTAACCAAATCGATCATTTCGAGGCATTTCGATTTTTGATCCTGCGGCCCATTGCCGGAATCAGACAGACTTCCTATGTCTGCTGCGGCGATCGAACAGTTTCGATTCTGTCATGCGAATTTTAAGAAGAGCTGATATGTTTCTTTCTGTAAGTTCGACCGGGATGGAATGATTTTTTTCGGATCGTCGATATTTTGACACGTTTCGGAATATGTTTCTGACAGGCTGTCAGGTAATCTCTACTAAGTTAGTAGATATTGAATGCAGCCATCATCGGCCCCGGGCTGTTCCGGGCCCCCTCGAGCGCAACGCCAACGAAAGGAACGAGGCATGATAGACATCGATATTCTCGCCACTCTCCTTGGGCGACCTGTGCTTGGCAATGACCGTCCGGGCGCCCTCTCCCGCCCGAACTGTCGAATGTGACGTTCGTCCTCCTTTCAACGGTATCAGACAAGTCAATTCGCCATGGCTGCGCATGCCGCGCGGCAGGAGTTCTATCTATGAAGAAGCAAGTTATCGAATATGCCGGCGTTCCCGTTGGCATCGTTATCCCCGACGAAGACCGGCTGAAGTTCATCGCCGTGAAATTCCATGTCCACGACCTCGACGAGCAGCGTTTCGGCTCGCCCGACGAGGTACGGCTGGCCATTCACGACCTGATGACCCGCCGTCATCCAAAGCCGCTTCATGCCTGACGGCATGCGGCCGCTATCGACTTTCGCAGCCATTCTGATGTGACCGGTCCTGCCAAAAGGGCCGGTCTTGTTTTTTGAGGGCAATTGCAGTCCTATCGGCCGGATCAGCGCCACCAGGATCAGCCCTTGTCCGATCTTCTCAATCTGCTCACCGATATCGAAGGCGTTTCCGTCGGCCATGCAACCGACCTCGCGCTGGGATCCGGCGTCACGGTCATCGTCTTCGACGAGCCGGCGGTCGCATCCGGCACGGTGCTCGGCGGCGCGCCGGGTGGACGCGACACCGGCCTGCTCGACCCGTCGATGACCGTCAGTGCCGTCGATGCCTTCGTGCTCTCGGGCGGCTCGGCCTTCGGGCTCGATGCGGCCGGCGGCGTGCAGGCCGGCTTGCGCGAAGCCGGCCGCGGCTTTGCAGTCGGGCCGGTCAAGATTCCAATCGTGCCGCAAGCGATCCTGATGGACCTGCTGAACGGCGGCGACAAGGATTGGGGCCTGCATTCGCCCTATCGCGACATGGGTTACGCCGCGATGAAAGCCGCGGCCAAGGGCGCTTTCGCCCTCGGTACCGCCGGGGCCGGCACGGGGGCGACGACAGCCACTTTCAAGGGCGGGCTCGGATCGGCGAGCGCCGTCAGCAGCGGCGGACATCGCGTCGCGGCGATCGTCGCCGTCAATGCGCTCGGCTCGGCAACGATTGGCGACGGGCCGCATTTCTGGGCCGCGCCCTTCGAGAAAGACGGCGAATTCGGCGGGCTCGGCCTGCCTGCGACGACCGAACACAGGATGCGGCTTAAGGGCATGAGCACGCCGGCGACGACGATCGGCGCTGTCGTCACCGACGCGCAACTGACGAAGGCGGAGGCGCATAGGCTTTCACTTGCCGGTCATGACGGCCTTGCCCGGGCTCTGCTGCCGGCCCATCTGCCGCTCGACGGCGACACCGTCTTTGCCGCTTCGACCGCCAAGCATTTAAGAAACGACATGGCAAGCCTGATGGAGCTTTGTCACCTTGCCGCTATCGTCATGGCGCGGGCAATCGCTCGCGGCGTCTATATGGCAAGCGCCCTTCCGGCCGAGGGCGCGCAAAAGGCATGGCGAGACCGCTTTCCCCATCGCCATTGATTGAATAGGTTCGCAATCTGGTAGAATGGCGGAGACACGTGAATGCAGATCCTGGCGCTGATGTATTTTCGACGAGCTGGTACGGACCGATTCGATGCGCCGGAGGATCTGACGAACAAGGTTTCGTTGGCGTCTTCGGCGCGACTCATAAAGCGGCTTTCTCTCAGTGCTGTGTTGTCGGCCGGTCTCATGGTGACGGCAATGACGCCGGCGGAAGCGGCCAAGACCGCCCTCAATCTCGGCATGAGCGTCGAACCAACAGGCCTCGACCCGACGATCGCCGCACCGGTCGCGATCGGCCAGGTCACCTGGCAGAACGTGTTCGAGGGGCTGGTGACGATCGACCGGGCCGGCAAGGTCCAGCCGCAGCTGGCGAAAAGCTGGGAGATTTCGGCCGATGGCTTGACCTATACCTTCAAGCTGCAGACCGGTGTCAAATTCCACGACGGCGAGGCCTTCGATGCCGCTGCCGCCAAGTTTTCGCTCGACCGCGCCCGCGGCGCGGATTCGGTCAATCCGCAGAAGCGCTTCTTCGCTTCAATCACCTCCATCGATACGCCGGATGCCGAAACGCTGGTGCTACATCTGTCGGCGCCGACCGGCAGCCTGATCTACTGGCTCGGCTGGCCGGCATCCGTCATGGTTGCCCCCAAGACGGCCGCCGACGACAAGGTGACGCCGATCGGCACCGGTCCCTTCAAGTTCGCCAGCTGGACCAAGGGCGACAGGGTCGAACTCTCCAGGAACGACGACTACTGGAACAAGGATGCGGCGGCCAAGCTCGACAAGGTGACCTTCCGCTTCATCGCCGATCCGCAGGCGCAGGCGGCCGCGCTGAAATCAGGTGATCTCGATGCCTTTCCCGAATTTGCCGCACCCGAGCTGATGAGTTCCTTCGACGGCGATGCCAGGCTCATCACCAAGGTCGGCAATACCGAACTCAAGGTCGTCGCCGGCATGAACAATGCCAAGAAGCCGTTCGACGACAAGCGGGTGCGCCAGGCGCTGATGATGGCGATCGACCGCAAGACGGTGGTCGACGGGGCGTGGTCCGGCCTCGGCACGCCGATCGGCAGCCACTACACGCCGAACGATCCCGGCTATCAGGACATGACCGGCGTGCTGCCCTACGACGTCGAGAAGGCGAAGGCGCTGCTTGACGAAGCCGGCTATCCCAACGGCTTCACCTTCACGATCAAATCACCGCAGATGGCCTATGCGCCGCGCAGCGCCCAGGTGATGCAGGCGATGTTTGCCGAGATCGGCGTGACGATGAACATCGAGCCAACGGAGTTTCCGGCGAAATGGGTGCAGGACGTCATGAAGGACCGCAACTTCGACATGACGATCGTCGCCCATGCCGAACCGCTCGACATCGACATCTACGCACGCGATGCCTATTACTTCAACTACAGGAATCCGGCCTTCAACGCGCTGATGAAGAAGGTCCAGGAGACGGCCGATCCCGCCGCGCAAAATGCGATCTACGCCGAAGCGCAGAAGATCCTCGCCGAGGACGTGCCGGCGCTCTACCTCTTCGTCATGCCGAAACTCGGTGTCTGGGACAAGAAGCTGAAGGGGCTGTGGGAGAACGAGCCGATTCCGTCGAATGTGCTGTCGGGGGTTTATTGGGAGGAGTGAGCAAGCGGCGGATTTAATGGGTGCGACTTGGGCTGGGAGAGCGAGATGCATTTCGTCTATGTAGTACGTCCTTCACCAAGTCAGCCCCGCTTGGACCGTGATTGTTTGGTTTCCCTGGCAGCTACCATTCCTGATGCGGGCGCCGAGTCTGTAAACGGATACCTCCACCCGCTCCGCGCTCCGTCATGCTCGGCCTTGAGCCGAGCATCCACACCGCACCCATCAACGGCGGTGGCATGGATCCTCGGCTCAAGGCCGAGGATGACGAAGAGTGGTGTTGGCTTTCTAGCCAAACTCGCCCACGCATCGATTAGCCGCCGCGCCACACCGAAAGCGTGGCACGCATGATCTCACTGCTCGCCCGCCGCTTCGCCGGCCTCATCCTCACGCTACTCATCGTCTCGCTGCTGATCTTCATCGTCATGGATCTCCTGCCCGGCGATCCCGCCTCGATCATGCTCGGCACATCGGCAAGTCCGGAAACGCTGGCAGCGCTGCGCCACGAGCTCGGCCTCGACCAGCCGCTCATCTTGCGTTACGGGCAATGGCTCACCGGCGCGCTGTCCGGCAATCTTGGGCAATCCTATACCTATGGCGTTCCCGTTGCCGGATTGATCGTCGAGCGGCTGGCGGTGACGCTGCCGCTGGCGCTGATGGCAATCGTGCTTTCGGTGGCGATCGCTTTGCCGCTCGGCGTGCTGGCCGCCTCGCGCCGGGGCGGCGTCTTCGCCATCATCGCAACGCTGTTTGCGCAGATCAGCATCGCCGTGCCCGCCTTCTGGGTGGCGCTGCTGTTGATCATCCTGTTTTCGACGATGCTCGGGCTGATGCCGGCCGGCGGCTTCCCCGGCTGGAACCAGGGCCTTCTGCCGGCGTTGCAGGCCCTTGTTATGCCGGCCGTGGCGCTGGCGATGCCGCAGGCCGGCGTGTTGACGCGCGTCGCACGTTCGGCAGTGCTCGAGACGATGCATGAGGATTTTGCCCGCACCGCCGTGGCCAAGGGACTTTCACGCAGTGCGGTGCTGTGGCGGCATGTCGTTCCGAACTCGCTGATCCCGATCCTGACCATGGTCGGGCTGCAGTTCACCTTTCTCGTCGCCGGCGCGGTGCTGGTGGAGAACGTCTTCAACCTGCCCGGTCTCGGGCGGCTCGCGCTTCAGGCGCTCTCCCAGCGCGACATCATCGTGATGCAGGATGTCGTGCTGTTCTTCGCAGGTCTCGTCATAGTCATGAATTTCATCGTCGATCTCTCCTATCTGGCGATCGACCCGAGAATGAGAAAGGCGGTCTGAAACATGGTTCAGGTCGCATCCTTCGCCATCGCCGGCTCCGGAAGAGCTGGTATACTTAGCCGGCGAATAAACCTCGTCGCCGGAGCCGTGATCATCGGCCTGCTGGTGACGGTGGCGCTGCTGTCGCTCGTCTGGACGCCTTTGCCGCCGGCGAAGATGCAGATCATCCATAAACTGCAGCCGCCGCTTGCCTTCGGCCTGCTCGGCACGGACCAGTTCGGCCGCGACGTGCTGTCGATGCTGATGGCAGGATGCTGGAATTCGCTGTCGGTCGCCATCACTGCGGTTGCGATCGGCGGCACGCTCGGCTCGATATCAGGCATTTCCGCCGCGGCGCTCCGCGGTCCTTTCGAGGCGCTGCTGATGCGCATCTGCGACGTCATCTTCGCCTTGCCGCCGATCCTGTCGGCCATGATGCTCGGCGCCTTTCTCGGGCCGGGGCGGTTCACGGCGATCACAGCGATCGCCGTCTTCATGATTCCGGTTTTTGCCCGGGTGACGCTGGCGACCTCGCTGCAGGCCTGGAGCCGGGATTATGTGACGGCGGCGCGCGCGATCGGTAATACGCGCCTGACCATTTCGCTGCGCCATGTGCTGCCGAATATCATCAGCCAGATCATCGTGCTTGGGGCAATCCAGCTCGGACTGGCGATCTTGACCGAAGCCGGTCTCAGCTTTCTCGGGCTCGGCATGGCGCCGCCGGCGCCGACATGGGGCCGGATGCTTGCCGATTCGCAAACCTATCTGGCGCTCGCCCCTTGGCTGGCGGTCCTGCCCGGCCTTGCCATCGCGCTCGCGGTCCTCGGCTTCAACATGCTCGGCGACGGCTTGCGCGATCTTCTCGATCCACGCGAGGCGAGCCGCTGATGCCCTCCCGAAACGAAACACCAATGGCCGAAACCGACCTTACCATCCGCGGGCTCAGGCGGCGCTTTGCCGATAAAAGCCTCTCGCCGCTCGAATACTGGCTCTCACTCGAAGACCATATCGCCGCCTGGGAGCCGTCGATCTCCGCGCTCTACCTCTACGATCCGGAGGCGGCACGCGCTGAGGCGAAAGCGTCGACGGAGCGCTGGGCGAAGGGACAACCGCTCGGCGCGCTCGACGGTATTCCGGCAACGCTGAAAGAACTGATCGCGACGAAAGGCCAGCCCGTGCCGCTCGGCACCCGGGCGGTGGAATTGACGCCGGCGGAAGCCGACGCGCCGGCCGCCGCGCGGCTGCGCGAGGACGGCGCGGTGATCTTCGCTAAGACAACCTGCCCCGATTACGGCATGCTTTCCTCCGGCCTGTCTAGTTTTCATCCCCTCAGTCGCAATCCGTGGGACGTGACGCAGAACCCCGGCGGATCGAGCGCCGGCGCCGCGGCAGCGGCAGCGGCCGGCTACGGGCCTTTGCATATCGGCACGGATATTGGCGGTTCGGTGCGACTTCCTGCCGGCTGGACCGGTCTCTTCGGCTTCAAGCCGAGCCACGGGCGCATTCCGGCCGATCCCTATTATATCGGGCGCTGCGTCGGTCCGATGACACGCACCGTCGAGGACGCTGCTTTTTCGATGGCAACGCTGTCACGACCCGACTGGCGCGACGGCACCAGCCTGCCGCCGAACGATTTCAACTGGATGGATCTCGGTATCGACATCTCCGGCATGAAGATCGGCCTGATGCTCAATGCCGGCTGCGGACTTGCGGTAGACGAGGAGATCAAGGTCGCGGTCGAATCGGCAGCGAAACGTTTCGAGCAGGCTGGCGCGACCATCGTCTCCGTTCAACCGGTGCTGACGCGCGCGATGCTTCATGGGCTCGACACGTTCTGGCGCGCCCGCCTGTGGAGCGATGTCGCTGGCCTCGACGAAGAGCGGCGCGACAGCATCCTGCCCTATATCAGGGAATGGGCGAAGTCCGGTGCCGATATCAGTGGCGCCAATGCCGTCAGAGGCTTCAATCAGACCATCGAAATGCGCAGGAGTTGCGGACAGCTATTCACCATGGTTGACGCCCTGCTTTCGCCGACCAACCCGATCATCTCCTATCCGGCCGAATGGGCGTCGCCGACTAACGATCCGGCCCGGCCGTTCGAACACATCGCTTTCACCGTGCCATGGAACATGTCAGAGCAGCCGGCCGCCTCGATCAATTGCGGCTTCTCCCGGTCGGGCATGCCGATCGGCCTGCAGATCGTCGGACCGCGCTTCGACGACATGCGGGTGCTGAGACTGTCGAAAGTCTTTGAGGATTGGACCGGTGGCGTGAGCGCCTGGCCGCAACGGCCGATTACGCAAATGGGCGGCGATAGCCGGTAGGTCGTTCATACAGCGAGCCGATGCGCTCGACGGCCGCCTCGAAATTCTCACGCGCCACCGTCATGCTGTGGCCGTTGGCGTGGATAATGGTTTGCGGGTCTTCGAAGAGGGCGACATGGCCCTTCCAGAACACCAGGTCGCCGCGGCGGATTTCGGAGCGGTCGATGGGTTCGCCGAGTCCGGCTGCCTGCATGTCTGTATCGCGCGGCGCCTGTCTGCCCGTCATCAGCATCGCCAGCTGGACAAGGCCGGAGCAATCGATGCCGAGGCCGGAGCGGCCGCCCCAGAGATAGGGTGTCTCCAGGAAACGGGCAGCGATGCCGACATAATCGTCACCGTCGAGAGCGCCGATCGGCTGGACGTGTCTGGCGAAGATCGCCGTGCCGTCCGCCAGCACGACGTAGTGATTGCCGCGCGCTTCCGCCTCGCCGGCGACGTGAACGCGGCTTCCCATCGACAGGATGGCCCGGTGCGGTTTGCGTAGTTCCGGCTCCGGATAGAGTAAGGTGCGCTGTACGGTGACGATATGGGTCGGCGCCGGCCCGGTTTGCGAGAGCGCCTCTGCCTTGAGATAGCCGACATAGCCGTCCGAGACAGCTTTCACCCAGCACCAATCGTCGGCGCGATCATAAACGGTCACCTCCTCCCCGAGGAGCAGTTCCGTATCGATGCCGCGCGCAAGCTCCGGTTCAGGCCGCAGAGCGACGACTGGATGGGCAACGCGCGCCGGAGCGCCTTCCACGAAGCGAGACGCCTGCACCTTGCCCTCGAGCCGCGCTTCGGCGAGATCCGGCCTATAGGCATGCAGTCGGCGGTCGAGCATCGTCATTCTGTTCCTTTCAGATCGGCAGCCGGCGGCCCTGATCGCGGACAAGATCGCCGAGCTTCTCCAGGTAAAGCGCGCCACCGACTGTGCGTTTGATGATCACATTGCGCCGGTCTGCATCATCGCGCACGCGATCCACCAAGCCCATCTCACCCATCGTATCCAAGGCGCGGGTGATGACCGGCTTTGTGACATTGAGCGTGGCGGCAAGCCCGCGCACCGTGTGGGGCGGCGGAACCAAGTAAATATGCAGCAGGATTGCCATCTGGCGCAATGTCAAATCGCGGTCGTCATGGCGAACCTGATCGAGCGCCACGCCATGCCAGAGCCCCAGCGCCTGCGAGGCGGTCAGTTCGATCGGCACCGGCCCCTCCGGAAATCGTTACGCTAGCGTTTCATTTTCCGGCAGTTGCCGTGGACATGCAAGAGGTGGCAGGAACTGCCGCCCGGCAGGGTGAATAAAATTTTAACGATCGGCAGGCGCCGCTCGGTTGCATCATCAGCGCAGGCTCCCGCGGATATGATGATAGAGCGCGCGGATCGCCTGTGCTTCGCCGCCGCCCGGCGAATGCGGCCGTTCGGACGGGGCCCAGCCGTAAATGTCGAAATGCACCCAGCTCCTGGCCTTGCTGACGAAACGCTTGAGGAAAAGCGCGGCGGTGATCGAGCCCGCCATTCCGCCGGCCGGCGCGTTGGTCAGGTCGGCGAATTTGGTGCGGATATCCTTTTCGTAGCCGGCGTGGAGCGGCAAGCGCCAGATTGGATCGTCCGTTTCCAGGCTGGCTTCGGTCAGGTCATGTGCCAGGCGGGCGTCGTCGGTGAAGAAGGGCGGAAGATCCGGACCGAGGGCAACGCGGGCAGCGCCTGTCAGCGTCGCCATGTCGATCAGAAGTTCTGGCTCCTCCTCATCGGCATAGGCAAGCGCATCGGCCAGGATCAGGCGACCTTCGGCGTCGGTATTGTCGATCTGGACGGTCAGGCCTTTGCGGCTGCGGTAGATGTCGCCGGGTCGGAAGGCATTGGAGGAGATCGCGTTTTCGACGACGGGCAAGATGACGCGCAGATCGACCTTCAGCTTGGCGTCCATGATCATCAGGGCGAGCCCCATCACATTCGCCGCGCCACCCATATCCTTCTTCATCAGCAGCATCGAGGCGGCCGGCTTGATGTCGAGACCGCCGGTATCGAAGCAAACACCTTTGCCGACGAGCGTCACCTTGCGGTGGCCCTTCTTGCCCCAGCGCAGTTCGAGCAGGCGCGGCGCATCGGCGCTGGCGCGCCCGACGGTATGGATAAGCGGGAAATTCTGCTTGAGCAGTTCGTCGCCCGTGATGGCAGATATCTCCGCCTTGTAGTGCTGAGCCAGGCCGCGGAAGGCGGCTTCGAGTTGCTCCGGCCCCATGTCGTTGGTCGGTGTATTGATGAGGTCGCGGGCAAGAAACACGCCGGCGAGCTGGCGTTTGATGTCGGCGGCGTCGGCATCACGGGGAATCATCAAGGTCGCTGCCGGCGATTTTTCCGATTTATAGCAATCGAAACGGTAGCTGCCGAGCCCGAAACCGAGGGCCAGGCGATTTGCCGTCAGCGGCGCGGTCTCGATGTGCCAGTTGCCGGCCGGCAGCGCGCGGGCCAGCCTGCCGGTAATGTAAGGCTGCTCGGACGGGTTGGTGCCGAGGCCGAAAAGTGCGCCGCCGAGATGGCCATCGGCCGTTGGAATCAGTAGCAGCGAGCCGCTTTCGGCCTTGTAGCCCGCCTTGCGCGCCCAATCGAGCGCGATCGGATCGATCGTGCCGGTCTCGATATGGGCGGGCGTGACGGCGAAGATCGGCAGCGTCGAACCACCTTTCGTGTTGAAAGGAGTCGGTCTTTCGATGAACTGATAGGGGGCCATGATTGTCCTTCGGCGGTCGTCAGGAATCGTTCCTTAACGGTCTGTTAGGGTTAACAGACTATTGCTGGAGCGAAGATTGCGTCAAACCTTTCCCTGTTCCGCTTCGAGGTCAGGCGCCGATTTCGGAATCAGGAACGCATGATGACTGCCTCGCTCACCGTCATATCCATGAATCGTATCCTGCAGGGCGCTGCGGCATCGCTGATCGTCCTCGCGCTTGCCGGCTGCTCGACGACCAAGGACCGGATGACGACAGGCTCGGTGCCGAAGCTTACCAAGCCGGTCGAAGAGATGGACGCGACCGAGTTGCGCTCGGCGACGGAGCGGATCGGTCAGGCCTATGAAAAGAACCCGCGCGATCCGGTCAACGGCGTCAACTATGCCAACCTGCTGCGCATGAGCGGTCGCGACGCGCAGGCGCTCGCCGTCATGCAGCAGGTGGCGATCGCCAATCCGGGAGACCGCAATGTGCTTGCCGCCTACGGCAAGGCGCAGGCCGCCGCCGGTCAGTTCGAGCAGGCGCTGAACACGATCGCCCGCGCCCAGACGCCGGATCGTCCGGACTGGAGGCTGATCTCGGCCGAAGGCGCGATCCTTGACCAGATGGGCAAAGCAACAGACGCCAGAAAGCGGTACCGCGACGCGCTCGACATCCAGCCGAACGAACCTTCTATCCTTTCCAACCTCGGCATGTCCTATGTGCTGACCGGCGACCTGCGCACGGCCGAAACCTATCTGCGCTCCGCCGCCGGCCAACCGAGCGCCGACAGCCGCGTCCGCCAGAACCTCGCCCTCGTCGTTGGCCTGCAGGGGCGTTTTCCGGAAGCCGAGCAGATCGCGCGGCGCGAACTTTCGCCGCAGCAGGCCGATGCCAATGTCGCCTATCTGAGAAGCATGCTGTCGCAGCAGAATTCCTGGCAGAAGCTCGCCGCCAAGGACAAGACGCCGGGCGCGCCTGAGGGCAGCAATACCAACTGACCGGAACATGCTGCAACAAGGCTTACGCCTTCTATCAAGACGACCTTAGCGGGTGCTCAGGCCGGAAAGAATGAGACGCAGGCCAAGGCCGCCCATGACGGCACCGGCGGCGCGGTCAATCCAGCCCTTGGCATAGAGATAAAGGCGCCGCGGGTGGCGGGCCGAAAAGGCGAGCGCCACGATCGAATACCACCCCGCCTCCACTGCGAAGACGCCGACCGGCAGCGCCACTATGAGATCGAGCGGTACTGTCCTCGGCAGAAGTGCCGCAAAGAGGCTGGCATAGACGATGATGGTCTTCGGGTTGCTGAGCTGCGTCAGCAACGCGATCATGAAACTGCGCATAGGCGCGCGATGGCCATTGACGGCGTCGGAAATCTCGAGCGGCTCTCCGGCGCCCCTCCAGATATTGACGGCGATGTAGAGAAGATAGCCGCCGCCTGCGACCTTCAGCAGTACATAGAGCCATTCGAACTGCGACAGCAGCGCCGTTAGACCGGCAAGCGCCAGCACGGCAAACACGACGCCGCCGGCGCCCATGCCGAGTGCAGCGGCAAATCCATCCAGCCGCGAGCGCGAGATGGCGATCCGGGAGACGACGACGAAGCTCGGGCCGGGGCTCATCGCACCGATCACCAAGGCTGCAATGATGCTGATGAAAATGCCGGCAGAAGACATCGCAACCTCTCTTTAAGGATCGGATAGCGGAGGGAAAGCGGCGGCCGTTTCCGCGCTTCCCGATGGCCCTTTATTTATCCCGTTTACCAGCTATGCCGGCGCCGGTCACCCAGGTTGCGGCTGAGATGAGAGGCATTCGCGATCCGGGCCGGAGCATACCTCAGAACTTGTCGGCCACCTGGATGCCGGCCGGGCCGAGGATGACGGCGATCAGCACCGGCAGGAAGAACAGGATCATCGGCACCGTCAGTTTCGGCGGCAGGGCGGCCGCCTTCTTTTCCGCTTCGTTCATGCGCTCGTCGCGCCCTTCCTGAGCGAGAACGCGCAGCGCCTGTGCTACCGGCGTGCCGTAGCGATCAGCCTGGATCAGCGCTTGGGTCACCGAACGCACCAGCTCGATCTGCGTGCGCGTAGCGAGATTTTCGAGCGCGACGCGGCGATCCGGCAGGAAAGAGAGCTCAGCCGTGGTCAGCACCATTTCCTCGGCGAGCGGCGGCGACTGCTCGCCGAGTTCTTCGGAGACGCGCCGCATCGCGGCCTCAATCGAGATGCCGGATTCGACGCAGATCAGCATCAGGTCCAGCGCATCCGGCCAGGCACGCTTAATCGAGTGCTGCCGCTTGCCCATGCGGTTCGAGATGTAGATGTTGGGCGCATAGAAACCGAGATAGCCGATGCCGATGACGGCAAAGAGGCGCACGGGCATGCCCCTTTCGGCTAGGTTGCCGAGGACGAAAACCCAGAAAGCGGCAAGTGCCAGGAAAAGGAAGGGGAGGAGGAAACGCGCGACGAGGAAGGTGTTCAGCGCATTCTCCGACCGAAAACCGGCCGCACGCAGCTTGTTGACCGTATTTTCGTCGACAAGCGCCTGACGCAGGTTGAAGCGCTCAACGATTTGGCGGACCGAGCGATTGTTCTGGCTGCGGAGCGAAGCCTTTCCGGCGCCGGTTTCCGTATTCATGCGGGCGCGTTCGCGGGCGCGGATCTGCTCACGCTCGGTCGAGACGGCTTTCATTCGCTTGTTGAGGTCGCCGCGCTCGAAGAAAGGGATGGCGATCGTGTAAAAAGTGGCGAAGACGGCGATCGCGACGAAGACGGCGATCAGCATGCTCGGATTCGTCAGTGTTGCGGCGAGGTCCTGCGACACGGTGCTTCTCTCCCGCTAAATGTCAAAATTGACCATGTTGCGCATGACGAAGATGCCGATCGACATCCAGATCGCCGAGACTCCCATGATGAAATGGCCGCGCGGATCGGTAAAAAGGATCATCATGTAGTTCGGCGAGGTGAGGTAAACGAGGGTCGCGACGATGAAGGGCAGCGCGCCGATGATGACGGCTGACGCCTTGGCTTCCATAGACAGCGCCGAGACCTTGGCCTTCATCTTCCGGCGCTCGCGCAGCACCTTGGACAGGTTGCCGATCGCTTCGGAAAGATTGCCGCCGGCCTGCGACTGGATGGCGATGACAATCGAGAAGAAGTTGACTTCCTGGAGCGGCATGTGGAGTGTCATGCGGGCGCAGGCGTCGGGAATGCTGAGGCCCACCTGCTGTGCCTCGATCACCCTCCGGAACTCACTCTTGACCGGCTCGGTGCCTTCGGTTGCGATAAGACGGATTGCGTCATTGAGTGGCAGTCCGGATTTGATCGAGCGGGTGATGACGTCGAGCGCATTGGGGAGTTCGTTGAGGAATTTGGTCTGGCGGCGCTTGATGAGGAAGCCGAGAACCCAACGCGGCAGGCCAAGACCGGCAACAACGGCAACACCGACCATGACCATCCACGATGCGCCGACGACGAAGGCCACGAGCAGCAGCACGGAAGCGAAGACGGCGCTGAAGAGATAGAATTTCCCCAGGCTTATCGTCAGGCCGGCCTGCACCAGCCGGGATTTCATCGACAGGGTCTTCTTGGCCTTTTCGTTCTGGCGTTTTTCCAGATCCTTCAGATTGTCCTGTACCGACTTGCGGCGCTTCGACAGTTCCTGCACCCGATCACGAGCAGCCTTGACTTTGACCCGGTCAACTTCGGCCGATGCGACGCGGTTGATGCGGCTTGCCGATTTCTTGTCGGCCTCGATCTTCGAAAACATTAGGGCATAGGCGACCGCCGCCGCGGAGACCGCTGCGAGGACGACGATTGCCAGGACTACCGGATCGAACCCGAACATCACTCCTATTCCTTCGTTTTCGCTTCCATCGCGTCGAGAGCGGCGGCCAGGCGCTTTTCCTCGTTGAAGTAGCGAGCCCGATCCCAGAAATGCGGTTTGCCAACGCCGGTCGACATGTGCCGGCCGATCAGCCGGCCGCCCGCATCCTCGCCTTCGATCTCGTAACGCATCAGGTCCTGGGTGATGATGACGTCGCTTTCCATGCCGATCACCTCGGTGATCTGGGTGATGCGGCGGGAACCGTCGCGAAGACGCGCCGCCTGGATGATGACATCGACCGAGGTGGAGATGATTTCACGCACCGTCTTTGCCGGCAGCGAGAAACCGCCCATGGCGATCATCGATTCGATACGGCTCAGGCATTCGCGCGGCGTGTTGGCGTGGATCGTGCCCATCGAGCCGTCGTGACCGGTGTTCATCGCCTGCAGCAGATCGAAAACTTCAGGTCCGCGCACTTCGCCGACGATGATGCGTTCAGGGCGCATACGCAGGCAGTTCTTGACGAGATCTCGCATGGTGATCTCGCCCTCGCCTTCGATGTTCGGCGGACGTGTTTCCAAACGGACGACATGCGGCTGCTGCAGCTGCAGTTCGGCCGTGTCCTCGCAGGTGATGACGCGCTCGTCCCGGTCGATATAGTTGGTGAGGCAGTTCAGAAGGGTGGTTTTGCCCGAGCCCGTGCCGCCGGAGATGATGACGTTGCAGCGTACGCGCCCGATGATCTGCAGCACGGTTGCGCCTTCCGGCGTGATGGCGCCGAAACGCACGAGTTGATCGAGCGTCAGCTTGTCCTTCTTGAACTTGCGGATGGTGAGTGCCGGACCGTCGATCGACAGCGGCGGCGCGATGACGTTGACGCGTGAGCCATCGGGCAGGCGCGCGTCGCAGATCGGGCTCGATTCATCGACGCGGCGGCCGACCTGGCTGACGATGCGCTGGCAGATGGAGAGAAGCTGCGCATTGTCGCGAAAACGGATTTCCGATTCCATCGTCTTGCCGCCGACTTCGATGAAGGTCTGGCCGGCACCGTTGACCATGATGTCGGCAATGTCGTCGCGCGCCAGCAAGGGCTCCAGCGGACCGTAGCCGAGAACGTCGTTGCAGATATCCTCGAGCAGCTCTTCCTGCTCGGAGATCGACATCGCAAAGTTCTTGATGGTGATGATGTCGTTGACGATGTCGCGGATTTCCTCGCGCGCGCTTTCGCTGTCGAGCTTGGAAAGCTGCGACAGATCGATCGTGTCGATCAGCGCGGAAAAGACCTGCTGTTTGGTGTCATAATATTCGTCGGTGCGAACCGGGCGCTTGCGCGCCGGCGCCTGCGTCGGCGGCGGCGTCACCTGCTGGCGCTGTGGCTCACGCGAAGGTTCGACGAGGACGGCAGGAGAGGAGGCCACGGGCGCGGCAGCGGCCGGAGCCGGGGGCGAAGGAGCGATCGCGCCTCCGGCCTTTCCGAAACCTTCGTTTCCGCGTTTTCCAAACATGCCGCTTAATCCAATCTCTTCGTTTTACTCGTCTACTTCCGCTTCAGGAGGCCGAGCAGGCCTCCCTTCTTCGCCTTCTTGATGGCGACGCGGCCGGTGACGATGTGCGATATCTGCGAAAAGGTTTCGGCCGTCGGCGACTTCGGATCGACTTCGGAGATCATCCGGCCGCTGTTGGCGGCGTTGCCGAAGAGGTTGATGTCGAAGGGAATGATCGCGATCGGATCGATCTCCAGCGGCTCGCAGAAATCCGACGGCGAGATCTCCGGACGTTTCGGCATACCGACCTGATTGAGGATGAGATGCGGCGGCTTGTCGTTCGGCCGCATCTTGCGCAGCGCGTCCAGCATGTTTTTCGTATTGCGCAGGTTGGCAAGGTCGGGAACCGCCGCGATGACCACCTCGTCGACGCTCGCCAGCACCGAGCGCGTCCATTCCGACCATCCATGCGGAACATCGAGCACGGTAACGGGGGCGCTGCGCTGCAGGACATCGAGCACCGGTTGGAAAGCCTGGCCGTCGAAATCATAGGCGCGGTCGAGCAGCGACGGTGCGGCGAGCAGCGACAGATGCTCGGAACATTTCGTCAGCAGGCGGTCGAGGAAGACCTCGTCGAGCCGATCGGGCGCGAAGACGGCTTCGGCAATGCCCTGGGCGGGATCCTGATCGAAGTCGATGTTCGCCGTGCCATAGGGCAGGTCGAGATCAGCGAGGATCGTTTCAGTGGAGAAGAGGTTGGAAATGCCGAAAGCGCAATTGTGCGCGATGGTCGAGGCGCCGGTGCCGCCTTTCGAGCCGATGAAGGCGATGCTGCGCCCAAGCGGCTCGGCTTCCGGATCAACGAAGATCGACGCCATTGCGGTCAGAATGTCGGGCATGGCCACCGGCTGGACCATATATTCGGAAATGCCGTTGCGGATAAGCTCGCGATAGAGCCCGATATCATTGTAGTAGCCGACGATCACGACCTTGGTCGTCGGATCGCAGACAGCGGCGAGCGGCGCGAGTTCGCCAAGCAGGCTCCCGACATTCGCCTTTGTCTCGAGAATGATGAGGTTGGGCGTGGGCGCGCCGGAGAACATATTGGCGGCGGCGGCTATGCCGCCGCTGGTGATGCGCATGCTCACCTTCGCCATCCGCCGATCATTGGCGCAGCGTTCCATGACCTGCTGCAGGGCTTCGCTTTCGCAAAAGGCATGAACGGAGATGCGCGGCAACGGCCGCATATTTTCCAGATCCGCCATGCGCACCGCCTCTTCGGCGTGGCGAAGTTCGATGGGGTTTTTGATGTCGTATTCGATCGCGCTCATCGTCCCGTTCCGCCTCAGAATCCGCTGCTGCCGGAGGCATCTTCGATCGTCGTCGTCGTCGTCCGGTATTCCTTGATGGCGTTGTTGCGTCGCTGGGCGTCGATCGGGGTCATGCCGCGGGGCGCCACCAGATCCTCCGGATTGGCGACCTGGGCAGCGAGGTTGTTCTGCGAGGCGCAGCCGAAATTATAATAGTTCTGATTGGCGAAATCGTTCGAGATATCCTTTGGCCATTGACCGCACTGCGTCGTGACCGCGGTCGTGCCGGTAAAGCTCAGCCGGATCGGCGCGGCATCGCCGGCATCGGCGGCGGCATAGGAGGTATTGATGATCTTCGAGCTTGCGATCCCTTTTGTCGTCAGCTCGGCTCGCACCTGGTTGCGCAGTTGATAGGCGGCTGCGGAATTGGGCGAACCCTCCGGCGACAGGACGTACACCGGGCCTGAGGCGCGTGATGTGTAGTTTGCGGCAAAGCCGCGGATGAGATCGCGCTGGGCGATGGTCAGGCGGCGATCGGTCGAGGCGACCGGGATATCCACCGTCTGTTCGGCTTCGGTGACGATGATCGGGTGACGGGCGCGGTAATCGTCGGGAATGCCGCCTGTCGTCAGCTGGTCATGCGGGCCGGCGCATCCGGAAAGGGTCGCCATCGACACGGCGGCCGCGGCAAGAAGCGCCTTGGAGTAACCGAGCCGGGGTGTCGTCGAATTCATGAGGGCCATCGCCTGATCTCTGTTCTCGTCCATTGCTGCCGATCCTGCCGCGCTCATTTGTAGATGAACCCGATCGAGCCGTGGAACTGCGCGTCGGCGACGGGCGCTTCGCGGCGGCCGTAGACCTTGTTCACACGGTTGAGGAAGAAGGTTGCGCCGTCATTCTCGGGGCTGAAATTGTCGTCCGGCCGGTTCAGCTGGTTACGCGCCACCGGACGCACCAGATAGGGTGTGGCAATGATGACGAGCTCGGTTTCCTGACGCTCGAAGCCCTTCTGGCGGAACAGCGTGCCGAGCAGCGGGATCTTCGAGACGCCGGGCGTGCCGCCCATCGTCTGGGAAACATTGTCGCGGATGAGGCCGGCGAGCGCAATCGAGCCGCCCGAGGGCAGTTCCACCGAAGTTTCCGCCGAACGGCGCTGATAGGTGGCGTTGCCGCTGCCGGCCACCGGCTCGGAAACGTTGGTCTTGATTTCCAGGCTGATGCGGCCCGACGACAGCACGACCGGTTTGAAGGCAAGGTTGATGCCGTAGTTGAAGGGAACAACGGTGACGTTGCCATCATTGTCGGTTGTCGAATAAAGCTGCTGGCCGCCGGAATTGAAGGTTGCCGCCTGGCCCGATATCGCCGTCAACGTCGGCTCGGCGAGGGTCCTGACGACCTTGGCCTGTTCCAATGCGTTGAGATAGGTGGAGATGTCGTATTTGCCGATCGAACTCTTGAAGAGAGCCGCCAGGCCGCCACCGACGGTCGCCGTCGCGCCGTCGGCGTTAGGACTGCCGAGCTGGGCGACCGTCATGCCGGAAGAATTGGAGACGAGATTGTCGAAGCCGAGCTGCTTCAAGACTTCGCGGCGGACCTCGGCGATCGTCACCTTGAGGGTGACCTGGTCCTCGCCCTCTATCTGCAGGAGGTTGACCACCTGCGAGGTCTGACGACCTTCGGCGAAGAGCGCCACAGAGCTGTCGCCGCCACTGCCGGACGCCGTCTCGGTTCTCGTGGTCGCTTCGCCGCCCTTCAGGAAAACCTGCGCCAGATCGGCCGCCTGCGTGGCGTCCTGCGGCGTGCGCACGGTGCCGGTCAGGACGATATTGTCGGAGACGATTTCGACCTTGATGCTGGAATCGGGAATGAAGCGGCGGAGATTGACTTCGAGGCCGGAAACATCGCGCTCGATCTCGATATCAAGATTGACGATCTCCTCGCCATTGCCGCCGAAGACGAAAATGTTCGTCTGGCCGACCTTCTTGCCGAACAGGTAGATGCGCCGCGAGGTGCGGGTGACGGCATCGGCCATGGACGGATCAGAGACGAGGATATCATGCGCATCCTCCGGAAGATCGACGACGACGGCCTTGTTGAGCCCGAGCTTGAGCCGCCGATGGGAATTGGGGCCGGCCTGCGAAATACGCACCAGGCTGTCGGAATCGGCACGCGCCTCGCCTGCACCGAGAAGCGGCGTGAAGGAGGCCGGCACCGCGCCGGAAGCGCCGATTGCCAGCGAAAGGCAGCCTGTCAGGAGAAGTCTGGCCCGCCGCGTTGAATTGCCCATTTGCACGTTCCTTTACTCCGGCTTCGGCGCTGCGCCGGCATCCGTCACGATGGAGCCCGATTTGATGACCTGAATGCTCGCGCTGCCGTTGTCGCCGCTCAGCAGATAGTCGGCGGCACTGGTATCCTGCTCCCGCGCATCGGCGACGGAGCGGAGCGCGAGCGACAGCCGATCGGCCATTTGCTGGGCGACGGCGAGAACCTTGGTCTGATCGGGAGTGAGCTCGAGCGTCGCGGTGGTGCCGACCACCGCCTTGGAGCCATCGTCCTTCTCCTGGATCTGCTGATCGATGGCGAGGACGCGCACATTGCTCAGCACGGTTTCCGTGATGAGCTTGTTGGCCTCGGTACCCTTGCGGACCATGATGACATCGACGCGATCATTCGGCAGGATGAAACCGCCGGCGCCCGTTGCCACGGATATTTCGGTCGCGACCGCGCGTTTGCCGGCCGGCAACAGCGAGGACAGGATGCGGCTGCTGGAATCGGCGACCTTTTCAGGCCGGATTGGCTCGCCTTCGAAGATCGGCAGACGCACGACGCTGCCCTGCAGGTCCTTGATCGCATCCGGCTTGTCGGCTTCGGTGATGAAGCCTTGAACGACGCCGTCCTTCGGCCAGGCCATCCAATGCACCGAGTCCTCGCCCAGCCTTGCTCCGACCGGCAGATTGCCGCTCGAGACGAGGATGTTGACGGTGGGTTCTTTCTCGATGACCGACTGCACCTGGGTGACGACGCCACCGCTGCCAGCCATGCGCATGGCCAGGAGCCCGGCGAGGCCGGCTGCCACCACGGCGACAGCTAGGATTATAAGGCGGGCCGGTTTCATCGATCATTCCTCAAGGCACGATATGTTCGCCCTGCAGAATGCTCAGCAATTGGTATAATTATGGTTAATGGAGTGCTTACATTTTAAGTTAACGGGCATTTAAAATGCCGTTATTTCAGGCTTTCCAGCGCGGCGATGAAGATCGGCGAGGATGGGAAGGCCATGAAGCCGCCGATCGCGATGGCGATGCCGTAAGGGATCTTCTTGGCGAGCAGCAAAGAGTTCGGCACCGGCAGGCCGATGGCGAGGATAGTGTTCGACTGGGCTCTCACCAGCAGGATCAGCAGGGTGAGCAAGCCGCCGATGATGGCAACATCGGTCATCAGGAAAAGCAGGGACTGGTTCAGACCGAACCAGAGCGCGGTGGCGCTCAGCAGCTTGGCGTCTCCGCCGCCCATCACGTTGAATGCAAAAAGGGCGAAGCAGGCGCTGAAGACGATCGCGGCGGCGGCAAGATGCATGCCGATTGCCTGCAGGCCGAGACCCGAGAACGGCGCCAGCGCGAAGAAGGAGACAATAAGGATCAGGGAAACACGGTTCGGAATCGTCATGGTGAACAGATCCGAAAAGGCCGCGAAGGCGAGGCAAAGTGGCAGTATCACGAAGACTGCAGTTGCGACCATGCGTACACCCCGATCATAGTGAGACACGAAAAGGCTCACGGCCGTTCAGCCTGTGAGCCCGCTCGAAAATTCGGCCGAAGTAAAGCCGGCCGGCATTAGGTGACGCTGCGTGAGTGGCGCCCGCCTTACTGGGTCGCGGTCTGAGCGCCCGTCATCTTGGTGCTCAAACCGTTGAACGTGTTGCCGATCTTCCCGCCGAGGGTCGTGGCGCCGGTGATCAGCGCTACGGAAATGAGGGCAGCGATCAGGCCGTATTCGATTGCGGTCGCGCCGGATTCGTCCTTCAGAAAACGGCTAAAAAGCTTGGTCATGGGTACTCCTAACTCCAGTTGATGTTCAGCACGTCCGCCAACTGTTGCCGTTGATCGGATGACAACAATCTAGTGAATGGGCGTTTCCATCGGCTTAAGAAAAAGAGTTAACACCATGTGAAGGCCGCTCTAGGCTCCCACATGGTAAGCTTTACCTTATTCATTTCGCTCAATATTTAGCGATATTCAGAGGTTAACAACGCGATTCATTCTGGAAATTGCACAGGCGCCGCATTCGGGCGGAACCTGCGTCATCCCGCGCCGTTCCAAATCGGATCATCCTGCTTCACCTCGAAACAGCACGGTGAGTTTAAGGCTTCATTCACCATTTTTTTCCATTCTATACGTCTATTGCGCTGTGATCGTGAAAGAGGACCAAATGTCATCGAGCGGCAAAACCATTTTATTTGCCGGCATGATCGCCGTTTCCGGTGTTTCGGGAGTTTCCTCAGCCGCAGACGATGACATGCTGCGCGTCTATATGGATCACGCGCGCGTGTTGAAGCTCGACCGCCCCGTCAGCAAGGTCATCGTCGGCAACGCCAACGTCGCCGACGCGACCGTGGCCGATGCCAAGACCATCGTGCTGACAGGACGCAGCTTCGGCACCACCAATCTCGTTCTTCTGGACGCCGACGGCAACGCAATCCTGGACGAGCGCGTCCTTGTGTCGATAGACGAGGGCAACACGGTGCGTGTCTTCCGACAGACCGAGCGCTCCGTGCTGTCCTGCACGCCGAACTGCGAGCAGCACGCGCAGCAAGCGACCGGCGGCACCACGTCACCCTGATCGCGCAGCGTCTATCTTCGGCTCTTCGTTAAAATGGTCGTATCGGGCTGAAACGGAAAATCAACGAACGGACCCTAGTGTGGCAGGCAGAGATGTCGCTCGGGTCCAGGCAATGACGGTAGTTGATCAGAAGACGGATAGGGAGCGCGCCTTCGCGCCGTTCCGTTTCTCCCAGTTTCGCGCTGTCGCCCGCTCGCGCGACGGCGCAGCGGCGATCGAATTTGCCCTGCTTGCCATCCCCTATTTCGTCGTGATCTTCGCGATCCTCGAAACCTTCATCGCTTTTGCCGCCGAAGAACTCGTCTCCAACGCCGTCGATACGATGAGCCGCCGGATGCGAACCGGGCAGATCACCTACAATCTCGGCCGTACGACCGACATGAGCCAGACGCAATTCCGCCAGGCGTTCTGCAACGAGATCTCGATCCTGATCAGCTGCTCGACGAGCGAAGCCGCCACACCGAGCAAGCTTTACCTGGATGTGCAGACGTTCGCCACCTTCTCGGCCATTCCGACGACGATCCCCAGGGTTTCCGGTGACCGGTACGCCGACATCAACACAGCCGCCTTCAAATATGCGCCTGGCGGCGCCGGCACGATCAACATGCTGCGCGCCTACTATCGTTGGGAAATCATCACGGATCTGGTCCGGCCCTATATCACGACGATCCGTCCGTCCGACGGGTCGATGCCGACGCAATATCTGATTATCGCAACCTCGGCGTTCCAGAACGAGCAGTATCCATGACGGCGTTGCGCAACCCTTTCACCAGACTGGCACTGACGGCACGTCGGCTGGCGCGAGAGCGCAAAGGCGCCGGAGCGATCGAATTCGCTATCCTCTTTCCGGTTCTCGTCATGCTCTATATCGGCGCTTTCGAGATCACCATCGGCCTCAGCGTCAGCAAGCGCGCGACACGCGCCGCTGGTTCGATCGCCGACCTCGTCACCCAGCAGCAATCCGTCACGAAGAGCGCGCTCGCGCAGATGCCATCGGTCGCAACGGCGATGTTCGTGCCTTACAATACGACGTCGCTGACGCTGAAAATCACCGGGATCACCATCGACGCTGGTGCCAACGCGAAAGTGCTCTGGTCCTGGGCGCAAGACGGAACGGTGCCTTACGCCAAGGACACGGCTGTGAGCAACGTGCCGGCCGACATGAAGACGGCAAACAGCTTCCTCGTCCGCACCGAACTCAGCATCCCCTATACGATGTTCCTGTTTGCGCCGAACTTCATGCCGGATGGGATGCGCACGATTACCATCAGCCGCAGCTACTTCTACCGCCAGCGGCAAGGCGACTCGATCCCCTGCGGCGACTGCTGACCCCCTTCCCCATCTCGAATTTGCCAAGCCAGGCGCGGCACTATATGCGTGGGCTTCAGCCTTCGATGTTCCGAAGGCCGGCGATCTGTCCTTTCGGGGGTAAAATGGCGCGCGCCTTTCTTTTCGTTCTCGATTCCTTCGGCGTCGGCGGGGCGCCGGATGCGGCCGCCTATGGCGACGAGGGCGCCGACACACTCGGGCATATCGCCGAATTCTGCGCGGCCGGAGCCGGAGACCGCGCCGGGCTGCGCAGCGGGCCGCTTTCCCTGCCGAACATGTCGGAACTCGGGCTTCTGCACATCGCCCGGGCCGCCTCCGGCCATTTTCCGGCGGGCATGCCCCTGCCGGAAAAGGTCTACGGCATTTATGGCGCCGCCAGCGAAGTCTCCCGCGGCAAGGATACGCCATCGGGCCATTGGGAGATCGCTGGCACACCTGTCAATTTCGATTGGGGATATTTTCCGACGGAAGGCGATGCCTTTCCCCCGGAGCTTATCGAGGCCCTATGCCGGCAGGCTGACATTCCCGGCATTCTCGGCAATTGCCATGCCTCAGGAACCGAAATCATCGCCAGGCTCGGCGAGGAACATATCCGCACCGGCAAGCCGATCTGTTACACCTCTTCGGATTCGGTCTTCCAGGTCGCCGCGCATGAGCTGCATTTCGGCCTCGATCGGCTGCTCGCCTTCTGTAATACAGCACGAGGGCTGCTCGATTCCTACAATATCGGCCGCGTCATCGCCCGCCCCTTCGTCGGCCAGTCGGCCTCCACCTTCCAGCGCACCGGAAACCGGCGCGATTTTTCGGTGCTGCCGCCGGAGCCGACGCTGCTCGACCGGCTCGTCGAGAACCGCCGGCATGTGCATGCTGTCGGTAAGATCGGCGATATCTTCGCTCACCAGGGCATTTCCAGGCTCATCAAGGCCAATGGCAACGAGGCGCTGATGGATGCGTCACTGTCGGCGATCGACGAGGCTGAGGACGGCGATCTCGTCTTCACCAATTTCGTCGACTTCGACATGATCTACGGCCATCGCCGCGACGTGCCCGGTTATGCGGCAGCGCTCGAAGCCTTCGATGCACGTCTGCCTGAAGTTCACAAGAAGCTGAAGCCCGGCGATCTCGTCGTGCTGACCGCCGACCATGGCTGCGACCCCACCTGGCGCGGCACGGATCATACGCGTGAACGCGTGCCTATCATTGCCTACGGCCCGGGCATCCGGTCGCGTTCCATCGGCGTCCGCCGCACCTATGCCGATATCGGCGAAAGCGTTGCGCGCCATCTCGGCATCCCGGCCGGAGCGCATGGAAGGAGTTTTCTGTGACATCGCATTTGAAGAAGGTCGAGCTGCACTGCCATCTGGAGGGCGCGGCACCGCCAGCTTTGACAGAGGCGCAGGCGCGGAAATACGGGGTCGACATCAGCGGCGAGCTTCGCGACGGCGCCTATGTCTGGCACGATTTCGCAAGTTTCCTCGAATGCTACGACAAGGTTTCCGAGGTCTACAGGACGGAGGAGGATTACGCGCTTCTGACCGAGACCTATCTCGACGAACTTGCCGGCATCCATACGATCTACAGTGAGCTCATCGTGTCGCCCGACCACGGCAAACGCATTGGGCTCGGCGCCGATGCCTATATATCAGGCGTCTGTGAAGGCATCCGGCGGGCCAAGGCCAAAAGCGGCATCGAGGCCCGGCTGATCGTGACCGGCGAGCGGCATTTCGGCCCGGAGAGTGTGATCGGCGCGGCCAAATATGCGGCAAAGGCCGATAATCCTTTGATAACAGGCTTCAACCTTGCCGGTGAGGAGCGCATGGGCCGGGTGGCCGATTATATCAGAGCCTTCGACATCGCCCGAGATGCCGGCCTGGGCTTGACCATTCATGCCGGCGAAGTCTGCGGCGCTTTCAGCGTTGCCGACGCGCTCGACGCCGTGCGTCCCTCGCGCATCGGCCATGGCGTGCGGGCCATCGAGGATCTCGATCTGGTGAAGCGGCTTGCCGATCTCGGCACCGTGCTTGAAGTCTGCCCGGGGTCCAATGTCGCACTCAGGGTCTTTCCCGATTTTACCTCCCATCCTTTGCGGCGACTGAAGGAAGCGGGTGTGCGGGTGACGATCAGCTCGGACGATCCGCCATTCTTCCATACTTCGCTGAAGCGGGAATATGAACTCGCCGCCGGTGCCTTCGGCTTCAGCGACACGGAGATCGACGTCATGACCCGCACGGCGATCGAGGCAGCCTTCGTCGATGAAGGGACGCGCAAGGATCTGCTTGCCCGGCTTTGAGGCGAGTGTCTTTTTATGCATGCCGTTATCCCGGAACCGCTGCACCGTTCCGGCGACATGGATTGGGGAAGATCGGGGCAAATTCGGGTCCACTCTTGCGGTCGGGCCGATTTCCGTGAAAGAAACATTCGACAGAAAGAATGAAAGGCTTCCCCATGGACGGCGTCACGGTCATCGATCATCCGCTTGTGCAGCACAAGCTCACCATCATGCGGCGCAAGGAGACATCGACGGGAAGTTTCCGGCGCCTGCTGCGCGAAATCTCCACGCTGCTTTGTTACGAGGTCACCCGCGATCTCGAATTGACGATGGCAACGATCGAGACGCCGCTGGAGACGATGGAATCGCCGATCCTCGAAGGCAAGAAGCTGGTCTTCGCCTCGATCCTGCGCGCCGGCAACGGGCTACTTGAAGGCATGCTCGATCTCGTGCCGTCCGCCCGCGTCTCGCATATCGGCGTCTACCGCGATCACGAGACATTGCAGCCGGTCGAGTATTATTTCAAGGCGCCGGAGGACGTGGCCGAGCGCCTGATCATCGTCGTCGATCCGATGCTGGCGACCGGCAATTCCTCGATTGCGGCGATCGACAAGCTCAAGGAGCGCGGCGCCCACAACATCCGCTTTCTCTGCCTGCTTGCCGCTCCGGAAGGCATCCGCAACTTCCGCGCGGCGCATCCGGATGTTCCGGTCTTCACCGCGGCGATCGACAGCCATCTCAACGAGAAGGGCTACATCATGCCCGGCCTCGGCGATGCCGGCGACCGCATGTACGGAACCAAATAATTCAGCCTTCCTTTACCAAATCGAAAGACTTGATGGCCCGGACGGTTCGTTCCGGGCCTTTCGCTGTCGATATTAGCAACTTATCAGGATTTGAGGCTTAGCAAGCTGGAAGCATGAGGCCCCGCATGAAGCAGGGTTTATACAGGAAGGATTTCTGTTTCATGCTCGCTCGCACCGTCATATTCGCCAGTATCGCCGCGGTATTGGCCACACAGGTGCCTTCCTTCTTCGGAGGTGCAAGCCAGCAGCCAGCCGACGTTCTCTCTGCCAATTACGTCTCGACCGACACCGGCCGGCCCATTGCACCAGCGCCCGCCTATGGCGGCAATACGATGCGCCTGCAGGCGGATGCGCAGGGCCACTATACCGGCAGCTTCAAGATCAACGGCAAAGCGGTGCAAGGACTGATCGATACCGGTGCCACCTATGTCGCCCTCAACGAGACGCTCGCCCGCCGGCTCGGCTACACCGCCAATCAGCTCGACTTCCGCTATGGTGTCAACACGGCAAACGGCCGGACGAAGGCCGCGCATGTGACCCTCGACCGCGTGGAAATCGGCGGCATCCGCGTCCGGAATGTCGAGGCCTTCGTCCTGAAGGACGACGCGCTGACGACCACGCTGGTCGGCATGAGCTTCCTGCAGAAACTCGCCTCCTATTCCGTCGCCGACGGCTCGCTCAGCCTCAAACAATAAACTGCGTCAGATCAGGCCAACAATGGCAGGGGCCGGGCTCGGCTTGTTGTCAGCGATGCGGTAATGGGCGGCTAGGGCCGCAGCGGCTTTTTCCGCCGCCGCTTCGTCGGCAGCGTGAACGAGGGCGATCGGGTCGCCCGCATTGACCCTGGTGCCAAGCGGCAGGAGGCCGGAGAAGCCGACCAGGTGATCGATGCGATCTGCCGGGTGACGGCGGCCGCCGCCGAGATCGATGACGCTGATGCCGATACCGCGGGCGTCACAGGCGGCAAGCCAGCCGGACCGGTCGGCGGGGACGGTTATTTCGACAGGCGCTCTGGCGAGGTATTTCTCCGGATTTTCGACGAGATCGGCCGGTCCGCCTAGCATGGATACCATACGCCCGAAGATCTCGGCCGCCTGACCCGATGCTAGGGCTCGGCGCGCCATCCTATCGGCTTCATCAGAGGAAGCGGCAATGCGCGATTTCACCAGCATCTCGGCGGCAAAGGCAAAAACCACGGTCTCGAGGCGGGTGCCGGCCTTCCTGCCCGCTAGGAAATCCAGGCAGCTGCGCATCTCGACGGCATTGCCGGCGCAATCGGCGAGCGGCTCATTCATGTCGGTGATCAAGGCGGAGGTCTTCAGGCCTGCGCCGTTGGCCACGTCGACCAGAGACCGCGCCAGCATCTCCGCCTGGCTGCGGTCAGCCATGAAGGCGCCGCTGCCGACCTTGACGTCGAGCACCAGCGTCTGAAGGCCGGCCGCAAGCTTCTTCGAAAGGATGGAGGCCGTGATCAAGGGAATGGAGTCGACGGTGGCGGTTACATCGCGCACGGCATAAAGCCTGCCGTCGGCGGGCGCCAAGCTCCCGGTCTGGCCGATAATGGCGCATCCCGCCTCTTTCACCACCCTGTGGAACAGCTCCGCATCAGGAGTGATCCTATAGCCGGGAATGGATTCAAGCTTATCGAGCGTGCCGCCGGTATGGCCGAGGCCGCGCCCTGAGATCATCGGAACGGCGAGGCCGCAGGCGGCGGCGATCGGCGCCAACATCAGCGAGACATTGTCACCGATGCCGCCGGTCGAATGTTTGTCGGCGATCGGGCGGTCGATATCCGCCCATTGCAGCCTGTCGCCGGAATCGGCCATCGCCAGCGTCAGTGCGACGATTTCCTCGCGCGACATGCCTTTCAACCAGACGGCCATCGCGAAGGCGCCGATCTGGCCCTCGGACAATCGACCGGCGGCGAGTGCCGCGATGAAGGAGCTGATATCGGCAGCGTCGAGCGCCTCGCCATCGCGTTTACGCCGGATGATCTCCTGCGGAATCATCTCAATAGCTCGACGCCGCAGCCGCTGCCGGCTGCGCTCCGCTCAGAACCGCCAGTATGTCGTCGAGCAGGCCGGAAGCGCCGAAGCGGAAGGTCGAGGGCATGGCCCAGTCCGGCGCCATGATGGTTTCGGCAAGGCTGAGATACAGCGCCGCATCAGCCACCGAGCCGATGCCGCCGGCCGGTTTGAAGCCGACCTTGCGCCCACTTTGGCGAATGGCCCGGATCATGATGTCGGCGGCTTCGAGCGTCGCGTTGACAGCGACCTTGCCGGTCGAGGTCTTGATGAAATCGGCGCCGGCTTCGATGGCGAGTTCGGAGGCACGGCGGATCAATGCCGCATCCTTCAACTCGCCGGTCTCGATGATCACCTTCAGCAGGACGGGACCGGCACATTCGGCGCGCACCGCCTTGACCATGTCGGTCACGGCAGCCTCATTGCCTGACATGAACTTGCGGTAGGGGATGACGAGATCGATCTCATCGGCGCCATCGGCAATCGCTTCGCGGGTTTCGGCGGCGACGTCGGCCACTTCCATATCGCCTGCGGGGAAATTGACAACCGTTGCGATCCGCACCGCATGGCCGGCCCCGAGAATATTGCGGGCCCGGGCGACGAAGCGCGGCCAGATGCAGATCGCGGCGCTATTGCCGTAGGGCGTCTGCGCGCGGGCGCAGAGCGCGTCGATCTGCGCCTCGGTGCAATCGTCCTTCAAGTTGGTGAGGTCGAGAAGAGAAAGGGCGACCGCCGCCGTTTCCCGGTTGGAATGGCTATTCATTTTCGCTTCCTCCAGCCGCAATCATGTCTTTCAATATGGCCGCGAGACGGGCCCCACCGACGGGCGCCATGTCCTTGGTTTCCTGATGGCTGAGTTCATTGTCGGTCATGCCTGCTCCATAGTTGGTGATTACGGAGGCGGCCGCAACCCTGAGGCCCAGCATTCTTGCGATGATCACCTCCGGCACCGTCGACATGCCGACGGCATCGGCGCCAAGAATACGCGCCATGCGGATTTCGGCCGGCGTTTCGAAGCTCGGGCCGGAGAACCACATATAGACGCCCTGCGCCAGCTCTATCTTGAGCTTCGCCGCCGCCTTCTGCATCGCCGCGGCGAGGCCGGCGTCATAGGCGTTGGTCATCCCGACGAAGCGAAGATCGCTTTCCTCGCCGATCAGCGGGTTCATGCCGGAATAATTGATATGATCGGTGATCTGCATAACCGAACCAGGGGGCATATCGTCGCGTAGCGATCCTGCCGAATTGGTCAGGACCAGCGCTTCGACGCCGAGCGCCTTCAAGACCTCGATCGGCAGGCGCATGGCGCTGGCGTCGCCCCTCTCATAATAATGCACGCGGCCGGAGAGCATGATGACCGATTTTCCGCCGAGGCGGCCGGCAACGACCTCGCCCGCATGGCCGGAGACGGCGCTGACGGGAAAGCCCGGCAGGTCGCGATAGGGGATACGGACGGCGCCTTCCAGATCACCGACGAGGGAACCAAGGCCGGAGCCGAGCACGATGCCGTGGCGCGGCTTGATCGCGCCGAGCAATGCGGCGAGCAGGTCGACCGTCGCCTTCATCCGAGTTCCGTCTCGAAGCTGAAGGGAAGGAGCTCTTCCATCGTCATCGTCTTCTTCACGCCGGCTTCGTCACAAAGATAGATCTTCGTATTCTTTGAGGCAAATTCGGAGATCTTCTGGCGGCAGCCGCCGCAGGGTGGGCAGAGCGGCAGCTTCTCGGCAATGACCGCCATTTCGACGATCTTCCTGGCTCCGCCCATGATCATGGCGCCGATCGCGGTCGGCTCGGCGCACCACCCTTGCGGAAAGGAAAGGTTTTCGATGTTGGCGCCGGTATAGACCTTGCCGTCTTCGGCGCGGATCGCCGCACCGACCGGGAATTTCGAATAGGGCGCGTGCGCAAAGGCCATGGCGCCGCGGGCGGCTTCGAACAGGTCGTGGGACATGATCAACGTTCCTTCGTATAGGGCACACCGCCAGCCTTCGGCGGAATTGCGACACCGATGAAGCCGGCAAGCAGGATGCAGGTCAGCACATAGGGCAGCGCCTGGAAGACCTGGACCGGCACTTCACCGATCAGCGGCACCTGCTTGCCCTGCATGAAGTTCGCCAAAGCATCGAGGAAGCCGAAGAGCAGGCATGCGAACATGACCGGCACCGGCTTCCATTTGGCGAAGACGAGGGCGGCGAGTGCGATATAACCCTTACCGGCCGACATGTCCTTGATGAAGGCCGCGGACTGGGCGATGGCAAGATAGGTGCCTGAAAAGCCGCAGAGGATGCCGGCGCACATGACGGCGCGATAGCGCAGCCAGGCGACGGAAATGCCTGCCGTATCGACCGCGCCCGGGTTCTCGCCGACAGCGCGCAGCCTGAGGCCAAAGCGCGTGCGGTACAGCACCCACCAGGAGAAGGGCACGGCGAGGAAAGCGAGATAGGTGAGGATATTGTTGCCTGAAATGACGTTGGCGTAGAGCGGTCCGAGGATCGGTATATCGCGGGCGGCGTCGGCGCCCGGCAGGATGATTGGCGCGAAGCGCGCATCCGGCGAGAGCTGCGGTGTGCGCCCGCCCTGGCCGAACCAGGCCTGGCCAAGCACGATGGTAATGCCGGCGATAAAGAAGTTGATGGCGACGCCCGAGACGATCTGGTTGCCGCGATTGGTGATCGAGGCAAAGCCGTGCACCAGGCTGAGCGCCACCGAGCAGACGATACCGGCACCGAGGCCGAGCCAGGCCGAACCGGTGAGATAGGCGACACAGGCGGCGGCAAAGGCCGAGCCCAGCATCTTACCCTCAAGGCCGATATCGAAAACGCCGGCGCGCTCGGAAAACAGCCCGGCGAGCGCTGTAAAGATCAGCGGGATGGAGAGCCGTACCGTCGAGCTCAGGACGTTGATGAAGATGTCGTAATAATCCATCGTCCGCTCCTCAGGCCCGCACGAACTGTTGATAGAGGTGCACCATCGCCGGCCGGAACATATATTCCAGCGCACCCGCGAACAGGATGACCAGACCTTGGATGACGAGGATCATTTCCCGGGTGATGTTCGGCATTTCGAAGGAGATCCAGTCGCCGCCCTGATAGAGAGTGCCGAAAAGGATTGCGGCGAAAATGATGCCGAGCGGATGGTTGCGGCCCATCAGCGATACGGCGATGCCGACGAAGCCTGCGCCGCCGACGAACTCCACCTGCAGACGAGCGGAAGAGCCCATGACCGGATTGAGCGCCATCATCCCGGCGAGGGCGCCGGACAGCAGCATGGCGATGATGACGATGCGGGCATAGGGAATTCCGGCATAGTCGGCGGCCGTCGAGCTTACGCCGAGTGTGCGCATCTCGAAGCCGAGCTTGGTGCGCCAGATCAGGATCCAGACAAACCAGGCGGCAAGGAGGGCGATGATGAAGGAAACGTTGAACGGCGCAGCGCCCAATTTACTGCCGAAGATATCCATGACCCAACCGAGCTTGGGAAGCTGCCCGCCTTCGAGGAAGGTGCGGGTTTCCGGCGCCATCTTGCCCGGCACGATCAGCACGTGCACCAGCAGATAGACCATGAGGGCGGCTGCGATGTAGTTGAACATGATCGTCGTGATGACGATGTGGCTGCCGCGCTTGGCCTGCAGGAAAGCGGGAATGAAGGCCCAGGCGGCGCCGAAGATTCCGGCTCCGACAATGGCGACCGGCATCGTCACATACCAGGGCACATAATGATCTAAAGCCAGCGCTGCCAGCGCGCAGCCGAGGCCACCAATATAGGCTTGACCTTCCGAGCCGATGTTGAAGAGACCGGCATGGATGGCAACCGCGACCGAAAGGCCGGTGAAGATGAAGCTCGTCGCGTAGTAGAGCGTGAAACCGACGCCTTCGCCGCTGCCGAAGGCGCCCTCGATCAGCAAGGAGAGAGCAGCCAGCGGGCTCTCGCCGATCAGCCAGACGACGAAGCCGGAGATCAGAAAAGCGACCACGAGATTCAAAAGCGGGATCAGGCCGTAGTTGATCCAGTTGGGTAGCGGAACGGAAGCAGTGCTCATAAAGGCCTCACGCGGCAATGCCGGCCATCATCAGGCCGAGGGTCTGTTCACCGGCATCGGGCGTCTTCTCGCCGACGACGTGGCCGGCGAACATGACAAGGATACGGTCTGAAAGGGCGCGGATTTCATCGAGTTCGACGGAGACGAGCAGGATCGCCTTGCCCGCGTCGCGCATTTCGATGATCCGGCGGTGAATGAATTCGATGGCGCCGATATCGACGCCGCGGGTCGGCTGACCGATGATCAGCATCTTCGGATCGCGTTCGATCTCGCGGGCGACGACGATCTTCTGCTGGTTGCCGCCGGAGAAATTCGCCGTCTTCAGCCGCGGATTCGGCGGGCGGATGTCGTATTTTTCAATCTTCTCCATCGCATCCTTGCGGATCGCTTCGAGATCGAGCAGCGGGCCTTTGCTGTAGCCCGGGCGGCGGTGATAACCGAGGACCGAGTTTTCATATGCCTCGAATTTCAGCACCAGCCCCATGTGGTGGCGGTCCTCGGGAATATGGGCAAGGCCCAGATCGCGCAGCCGGGCGGGATCGGCCTTGTCGATCGTCTGGCCGTCGAGAAGAATCTCACCGGAGGTTGGCTTGCGGATGCCGGCAATCGCCTCCAGCAATTCGGACTGGCCGTTGCCGGCAACACCGGCAATACCGACGATCTCGCCGGCGCGCACGTCGAAGGAGACGTTGTCGACCATGGTGACACCGCGATTGTCCTTGACTGTGAGATTGCGGACGGAGAGCACGGCGGCGCCCGGATTGCCCTCCCCCTTCTGAACGCGCAGCAGCACGCGGCGGCCGACCATCAGTTCGGCAAGCTCTTCCACCGTCGTTTCCGCCGTCTTGCGGGTCGCGACCATTTCGCCCCGGCGCATGACCGAGACCGTGTCGGTGATCGCCATGATCTCGCGCAGCTTATGGGTGATGAGAATGATCGTCTTGCCCTGGTCGCGCAGCACCTTGAGGATGCGGAAAAGATGATCGGCCTCGGCCGGCGTCAGCACGCCCGTGGGTTCGTCCAGGATCAGGATTTCGGCGCCGCGATACATGGCTTTGAGGATTTCGACGCGCTGCTGCAAGCCGACCGGAAGCTCTTCGATCAGCGCATCCGGATCTACCTCAAGGCCGTATTCCGTTTCCAGCCGCTTCAGCTCGGCGCGGGCCGATGCGACGCCTCTGGCCAGCAGCGTGCCGCCTTCGGCGCCGAGCATGATATTCTCGAGCACCGTAAAATTATCGACCAGCATGAAATGCTGGTGCACCATGCCGATGCCGGCTGCGATCGCCGCCTGGCTGTCACGGATGGTGACCGGATTGCCGTTGACGCGGATCTCGCCGCTATCGGCGTGGTAGAAACCATAGATGATCGACATCAGCGTCGATTTGCCGGCGCCGTTTTCACCGATGATGCCGTGGATCGTCCCCTTGGCAACGGTGAGGTTGATGTCCTTATTGGCGTGGACGGCACCGAATTTCTTATCGATGCCGACAAGCTCGATAGCGGGCTTATCTGTCACTGCAGGCTCCAAATAAGAAAAGGGCGTATGGCGAAAATCCCCTCCGCCATACGCCCGATCTCAATCGTCGATTACATCAGGGCGCGGATCACTTCGGGCAGGAATTGTCCGAGGTATAATCGTGAACCTTGACGGTTCCGGCAATGATATCGGCCTTGGCCTTGTCGACAGCTGCCTGCATCTCCGGGGTGATCAGCGACTTGTTGTTGTCGTCGATCGCGGCGCCAACACCGTCTTCCTTGACGCCGAGCGCCTGGACGCCGCCGGTGAACTTGTCGTTCTTGGTGTCGCTATAGGCGTTGTAGACGGCGAGGTCGACGCGCTTGACCATCGAGGTCAGGACAGAGCCCGGATGCAGATGGTTCTGGTTGGAGTCGACGCCGATCGACAGCTTCTTGTTGTCGGCGGCGGTCTGCAGCACGCCGAGGCCGGTGGCGCCGGCTGCCGCGTAGATGACATCCGCACCCTGGTCGATCTGATTCTTGGTGAGCTCGCCGCCGCGAACAGGGTCATTCCAGGCCGCACCGGTGGTGCCGGTCATGTTCTGGAAAACCTGGATATCGGCCTTGGCGGCGCGGGCGCCCTGCTCATAGCCGCATTCGAATTTGCGGATCAGCGGAATATCCATACCGCCGACGAAGCCGACCTTACCGGTCTTGGATGCCATGCCGGCGAGAATCCCGACGAGGTAGGAGCCTTCTTCTTCCTTGTAGACGACCGAGCGAACGTTCGGTTTGTCGACGACGGAGTCGACGATGATGAACTTGGTGTCGGGGAATTCGGCTGCGACCTTCTCGATGGCCGACGTCCAGGCGAAGGAAACGGCGACGACCGGATTGAACCCGCGGCTTGCGAAGTTGCGGATGGCCTGTTCGCCCTGCGTGTCTCCCGTCGGCTCGAAGTCGCGATAGGCGATGCCGGTTTCGGCCTTGAACTTCTCGGCGCCGTTATAGGCCGCTTCGTTGAAAGACTTATCGAACTTCCCGCCGGTGCCGTAAACCAGCGCCGGCTTGACATCGGCGGCCAGCGCCGTCGTCGACATGGCAGCCACGGCAAGAAGAGTGAGAAGGGATTTTTTCATTGTGCAGCCCTGTTGTTTCTATTCGTTAGGGGTCCTCCCGCAAGCCCTTTTTGGGCATGTCTGCGGAACCACCGACCTCCCCCCGGAGGCCTGGCTGCGCGCATCCTTGCATGGCTCACGGAAAAATTCACCAGAAATTTTTCAAGCGGTAAAGATTTGCAGCGATTGCTTAAAATCAATTCTCTAGGGCTGTTTTTTGGACATTTCCCTATCGAGGTGCAGATTTTCGCGCCAATGCCTCGGCGGACGCCGAGACCGGGGCTGCGCACCAGTCTTGGCCGGATCGTAGCGGCTCAAACAGGATTTGCTATGCGATGAAGCGACCGGACACCTGCGGCTTCTTGTACCCGATCATCCAGAGAAGCAGCGAGATCACCAGAAAAACCGCAAAGGCTGGCTGGAGCATCAGCCACTGAAAGATGAAGGCGTAGAAGCGCGGGTGGATATAGTAGGAAAGCGCCGACTGCAGCGAGGTCAACGTGTCCGGGCTGACATCCTGCCAGGCAGACGACATCGGCGTCATCACGACAGCGGAGGCGGCAACCGACTGGATCGAATCGATGGTCCCGGCAATAACGGCCGCCGCAAGCGCGACAAGACTCGCCAGACGCAACAGGAAACGCATCAAACCCTCCGACGCTTCGATATGCCGGATAATTCCGGCGAGCCCGCGCCATTCTCCACCTGAGAATTACATAGTTATCGATGAGGTGAAGCACAATGGGATGGGCCGAGGGGAGTTTTATCGGAAGAAGTCAAAAAACTGTTAGATTTGGGTTGATCGGCAAAAATTCATCGGTATATATCGCGCCGTTCCGACGATTTGCTCCTCTCCGGGCGCGAACGCCAAAGGACAGGTGGCCGAGTGGTTTAAGGCGCACGCCTGGAACGCGTGTGTACGTGAAAGCGTACCGAGGGTTCGAATCCCTCCCTGTCCGCCATTTCACGTTTTGTCCATACCGAAGACACAAGTAGCGGGACGTGCCTACGACATAGACTTCCCCGCCGATCGGGTTGTCGATGGTTTGCGTTGTTCTCTGTGAGAGCACCGAGCCTTGGGTGAAGCCGAACAGGCGCTGCCCATTCAGCGGCGCCGATTATGTCTTCTTCCCGCCGAAGCGAAGAGCCAATCGTTTCGCCCGGCCGCCTGATCCGAAAATTCCCTGATTTTTTACCATGCTGCTTCACCGCGTCTTTGCACGTTTGGGTTTAGGTTCTGCCAAACTAAAAAACAGAGGTAAAACAGGTGGAAGAACTTTCGGTGAAGTCGAAGATCATCAAATCCGTCTATTTCAGCCAGGAAGACGGACGGCTCAGGATTTGTTTCAAGAACGGCGAGGAGCGCCTGTTCGAGGGCGTGCCCTCTTCCGAAGCCCGTGCGATGACGGCGGCGCCGTCTCCGGGGCATTATTATCTCGACCGGATCAGGACGCGGTTTCGCAGACTGGCTGCTTAAGCCGAGGGACGGCCACAGGCCTGCGCTCGGAATTGCATCGGATTGAGACGAAGCCGGTGGATATTAACCCTTGGCTTACTTTGATGCTCATCACCGTTGGATCGGCCGGAGCGGAAAGCGGCACTTTGTTGATGCTGCCGCTCTTCGAGATCCGGCCAGCCGGGAGGCTCGGGGGCGGACCCAGCCAGGAAGCCGGGCCTCCCCGTCACGCTCCAGTCCATCTCAACGGATGATAAGAGCGTCGCGCGAGCGCCTATCTCTTTGTCTTGATACATGTCGAACCCCGGAATCGCTGCAGCGTTGCGGGCGACAGGCATTAGGCCGAGCCGGGATCGTCCCAAAATAGCACATCGGGGCTAATCCTGTGAAAAACCGGAATGATCACATCCGGACTCGACAATGCTTCATTAGCATGATTGCATAAACCCATGGAACGGGAGGCCGGGGTGATGATGTTCGAGAATCTGCTTGAGATGCAGGAGCGCGGCGTGCGCGACCGTGCTCGTGGCCGCAGCCTGGCTGATAATCCTATGTCGAAGCCGGATATCCTGCCGATCACCGATCTGCAGGAATGGTATTCGATGTTCGACGCATGGCGTTTCGGCTGGTCGATCGAGGATGCGATGACGGGGCATATCGAGATGACCGGGCATATCGATATGCCCCGGAATGGCCGTGCCTCACCTCGTGCCTATACCAGGACAGTCTGATCGACCCTATCCTCTGCGCCGAAGAATTTCAGATAGCGTTCGACCTCGGCCGGTTCGCCGGTCGCCTTCTGCGGGTTGTCGGAGAGTTTCACGGCGGGGCGGCCGTTGGCGTCGCTGACCTTGCAGACGACGGAGATCGGATTGAGGCCGGAGATTTCGGTCGGCGCGCAGCCGGCAAAATCATTCGTCAGGTTGGTGCCCCAGCCGAAGCTCATGCGCACGCGGCCCTCGAAATGCCGGTAGGTATCGATGATGGCGTCGACGTCGAGACCGTCGGAGAAGATCAACAGCTTCTGGCGCGGATCGCGGCCCATCTTCTTCCACCAGTCGATGATCTTCTCGCCGCCTTCGATCGGCGGCGCGCTGTCCGGACGGAAGCCGGTCCAGTCAGCGACCCATTCGGGGGCGTCGCGCAGGAAAGCGGCGGTGCCGAAGGCATCCGGCAGGACGATCAGAAGGTTGCCCCCGTAGAGCTTGTTCCAATCCCGCAAGATCTTGTAGGGCGCGTTGCGCAGCTGCTCGTCGGTCTGCGCCAGCGCGGCGGCAACCATCGGCAGCTCGTGGGCATTGGTCCCGACCGCCTCAAGATCGGAATCCATCGCCAGCAAGACGTTGCTCGTGCCGGTAAAGGCCGGACCGATACCTTCCTTCAATGCCTCGACGCACCAGCGCTGCCAGAGGAAACTGTGACGGCGGCGGGTGCCGAAATCGGAGATGCGCAGGCCGGGCAGCTCCTTCAGCCGCTCGACCTTGGACCACATCTTTGCCTTGGCGCGGGCATAGAGCACATCGAGGGTGAAGGGACCGAGCGCCTTCATCGCCGAGCGCGAGCGCAGCTCATTGACGATGGCGAGCGCCGGGATTTCCCACATGGTGGTTTCTTTCCAGGATCCATGGAAATCCAGGACATACTGTCCGTCCTTCTTCGACAGCTCGTATTCGGGAAGCTGGAAGTTGGAAAGCCAGGCGAGGAATTCCGGCTCGAAGATCTGGGCGCGGCCATAGAAGCTGTTACCTGCAAGCCAGATCATCTCCTTCTTGGAGAGCCTCAGCGTGCGGGCGTGGTCAAGCTGTTCCCGCAATTCGCCTTCATCGATCTCTTCGGCGAGACGGACGCGCTTGGTGCGGTTGATCAGGGTGAAGGAGGCATTCACATCCGGATAAAGCTTCCAGATCATCTGCAGCATCAGCAGCTTATAGAAGTCGGTATCGATCAGGCTGCGGATGATCGGGTCGAGTTTCCAGGCGTGATTGTAGACGCGTCTCGCGATATCAGTCTTGGCCATGAGATTCCTGCCCCTGTCCACTCCGGTCAGGTGCTGCCAAGTTCTCAGGTGCTGCTAAGCTCCGGCCGGCGCACGAAACCGGCTCGTGCGCCTTCTTATCGAAAAATCGGCGGGAAAAGTCCAGACAAAACATAAACATCCCGCCGCGCGCTGGCGGCGGGAGGCGGGAGATCATCTGTCGAACGCTTACTGGGCCGGTGCCGCGGGCTGGGCCGGTGCCGCAGGTTGGGCGGGTGTCGCAGGTTGGGCCGGCGCCGCGGGCGTGGTATTGGCGGCAGGCGGCGTCTCGGTCGGGACCGCATTGCCGTTCTGCAGCGTCGGCGCCGGTGCTGCGTCCGATTGCTGGTCTTGGAGTTGCTGGCCGGGCTGCTGCGGCGCCACCTCGTCCGCCTCACGATTGCCCCAGATCTCGACCGGGATCCAGACCACAAAAGCAAGGATCAGCGCGACGAGCAGCACCGTCAGGATACGATAACCCATGCGTCCCTGCTTTGCCTGCACCGGCGGGATTTGCTGTTCCTCGTGAAGCTTGCCGTCGGATTTTTCCCAGCGTGTTTCCGTCTGATGCGCCATCATCGTCTCCTTCCGCTGCCTTGGCGGCCGATCAGGCCGCGAAGAACTTTCGCAAAGAAAAACGGGTGGCCCTCTGGAAGGTTCCGGGGCTCAAAGGTGCCGCGGTCTTTTCGGAATGCCAAATCGCTGCGCGCGTTCGCGCGAGAGGCCGTTAATATCCGACGGCGCGGTCGATCACGAATTGCAGCGGCTCGCCGCGTTCGAAGCGGGCGAGCTGCGTTTCCACATGGCGGAACAGGGCGTTTTCTTCTGAGACTGCCGCATCATGCGGGGTGATGAAGACGTTCTCCAACTCCCATAACGGGCTGTCGGCGGCGAGCGGCTCCACTTCGAAAACATCGAGAGAGGCGCCGCCGAGGATCCCCTCCCTGATGGCCGTGACGATGTCGGCCTCGTTCTGGCTCTTGCCGCGGCCGGCATTGATGAAGACCGGCTGACCAAGCGCACCGCCGCGGCGAAGCTTCTTAAATAGCCCGCTATCATAAAAGCCCGTCGTCTCAGGCGTCAGCGGCAAGAGGCCGACAAGAATATCGGTCTTGGCGAGAAAACTGCCCAGTTCGCTCGCATCGAAGGTCTCGATGCCGTCGATTGCCTTGCGGGTGCGCGACCACCCGATGACGTTGAAACCCATCACTTTCAGTTTGGCGACTGCATCCTGGCCGAGAATTCCAAGACCCATGACGCCGACGGTCACCTCCGCCGCTTCCGGCCCTATCAATTTTGCCCATTCGCGCCGCCGCTGCTTGATGTCATGGGCATATTGCGCGCGCAGATGCATCAGGCACTGCATGACAACCCATTCGCTCATCCGGGTCGTCAGGCTGCGGTCGACGAAACGGACGATCGGAATATCAGGCAGGCCGGCCATGCCGATGATGTGATCGACACCGGCACCGCCCGAGAAGATGACCTTGAGGTTGGGCGCCCGGCTGAAAAGGTCGGCGTCCGGCTTCCAGAGAAGAGCATATTCGGCAGCATGGAGATCACGCGCGCGGTCGGCCGGATCGGCGAGATTGATGCTGCCGCGATCGGGAAACGCCGTCTTCAGCGCACGGGCAACACCTTCGGGATTGAATTTGATATCGACGAGAACGGGAGGTGCGGACATGGTCTTCTTTACTGCTGTACGGCGGGCGTCGGCACCGCCTCGATATTGAAGGCGGCCGCCATCAGCGCTTTGGTGTAATCGTGCTTCGGCGCACGGAAGATTTCCGCGGATGGCCCCTGCTCCACCACCTTGCCGGAACGCATGACGATGACGTCGTTGGCGAGCGCCTTGACCACCTTCAGGTCATGGCTGATGAAGAGATAGGCTAGGTCATGCTTCTTTTGCAGATCCCGCAGGAGATCGACCACCTGGGCCTGCACGCTCATGTCGAGCGCGGAGGTCGGCTCGTCGAGCATGACGAAACGCGGCTTCAGCACCATGGCGCGGGCTATCGCGATGCGCTGGCGCTGGCCGCCGGAGAATTCATGCGGATAACGCCAGCGGGTCAGGGGATCGAGGCCCACCTCCTCCAGCGCCCAGCATACCCGCTGGTCGCGCTCCTCGGCGCTCAAGGCGCGCTCATGCACCTTCAGCCCTTCGGCGATGATATCGCCGACCGACATGCGCGGGCTGAGCGAGCCGTAGGGGTCCTGGAAGACGATCTGCAGCTGGTTGCGCAGAGGCCGCATCTCATTGAATGAATAGCCGGCTATATCCTTGCCGACAAAGGCGATACGGCCTTGCGAGGAAATCAGCCGCGTGAGCGCCAGGCCGAGCGTGGTCTTGCCGGAACCGGATTCGCCGACGACGCCGAGCGTCTGCCCGGCGCGCAGCGAAAGATCGATGCCGTCGACCGCCTTGACGTGGTCGACGACGCGGCGCATCAGCCCCGCCTTGATCGGGAACCAGACGCGGATATCGGAGCCTTCCATCACCACCGGCTTCGACGGATCGGCAAGCGGCGGCTCGCCGCGGGGTTCGGAAGCGAGGAGGTGGCGGGTATATTCGTGCTTCGGATTGGCAAAGACCTCCTCGACCGGTCCGGTCTCGACGATCCGACCCTTGGTCATGACGCAGACGCGGTCGGCGAATTTGCGCACAATGCCGAGATCATGGGTGATGAACAGCAGCGACATGCCGTGCGCCATCTTCAACTGCCGGAGCAGTTCGAGGATCTGCGCCTGCACGGTGACGTCGAGCGCCGTGGTCGGCTCGTCGGCGATCAGCAGTTCCGGCCGGTTGGCAAGCGCCATGGCGATCATGACCCGCTGGCGCTGGCCGCCGGAGAGTTCGTGCGGATAGGCCTTCAGCCGCTTCTCCGGCTCGCGGATGCCGACCTGGTTCAAAAGTTCCAGCACGCGTTCACGCGCCGGCTGGCCGGTGAGACCCTGGTGCAGGGCGAGGATCTCGGCGATCTGCTTCTCGACCGTATGAAGCGGATTGAGCGAGGTCATCGGCTCCTGAAAGATCATGGTGATGTCGTTGCCGCGCACCTCGCGCAGCGCCCGCTCCGACGCCTTCAAGAGATCATTGCCCTTGAACAGGATTTCGCCGGAGGGATGGCTTGCCGATGGATAGGGCAAAAGCCGCAGGATCGAATTGGCCGAGACCGACTTGCCGGAGCCGGATTCACCGACAAGCGCCACGACCTCCCCCTTGGCGATATCGAAGGAGATGCGGTCGACGGCAAGCGAGGTCTCGCCGCCCTGGTGGAAGGCAACCGAGAGATCGCGGACGGAGAGGAGCGGTTCTGTCATGTCATTCATTGAAACGTCTTCCTCGGATCGAAGGCGTCGCGCACGGCTTCACCGATGAAGATCAAAAGGGAAAGCATGATCGACATGGCGAAGAAGGCCGTCAGCCCCAGCCAGGGCGCCTGCAGGTTGCTCTTGCCCTGAGCGATCATCTCGCCGAGCGAGGGGGAGCCCGGCGGCATGCCGAAGCCGAGGAAATCGAGCGAGGTCAGCGTCGTGATCGAGCCGGAGAGGATGAAGGGCAGGAAGGTGAGCGTCGCCACCATGGCGTTCGGCAGCAGGTGGCGCCACATGATGGCGCCGTTGTTGACCCCGAGCGCACGGGCGGCACGGACATATTCGAAATTGCGGGCGCGCAGGAATTCGGCGCGCACCACGCCGACGAAGCTCACCCAGGAGAAGAGCAGCATGATGCCGAGCAGCACGAAGAAGCCGGGCGGCAGAATGGCTGCGATGATGAGCAGGATATAAAGCACCGGCATCGACGACCAGATCTCGATGAAGCGCTGCAGCAGCAGATCGGTCAAGCCGCCGAAATAGCCTTGCACAGCGCCCGCCGTCACACCGATGATCGCCGAACAGATGGTCAGCGCCAGGCCGAACAGCACCGAGATGCGGAAGCCGTAGATGACGCGCGCCAGCACGTCACGCGCCTGGTCGTCGGTGCCGAGCCAGTTGAGATTGCCGAGCGTGCAGGCGGGATCGTTCGCCCCTTGCGGATAGCCGGAGCAGCGTTCCTCCTTGGTCATCAGCCAGAAGGGGGCGGTCGGCGCCGAATGCGGAATGTTCGAGTTGACCGAGCGGTAGGAATAGCGGATCGGCGGCCAGATCATCCAGCCATTGGCGTTGATCTCGTCCGATATCACCGAGGAGCGATAGTCGGTTTCGGCGAGGAAGCCGCCGAATTTTTCCTCGGGATAATCGATCAGCACGGGAAACAGGATCTCGCCTTTATAAGAGGCGACGATCGGCCGGTCGTTGGCGAGGAACTCGGCAAACAGGCTGAGCACGAACAGCAGCAGGAAAAGCCACAGTGACCAGTAGCCCCGGCCGTTCGCCCGGAAATTCTGCCAGCGGCGAATGTTGGTCGGCGAAAGCAGGCCCTTGCGCGGCGGCTTGACGGGGGTTGCCGTGGCGGGCTTTGCGGCGGTGTCCATCAGACATCCCTCCGCTCGAAATCGATGCGCGGATCGATCCAGGTGTAGATCAGGTCGGAAATCAGGCTGACGAAGAGGCCGAGCAGCGAGAAAATATAAAGTGTGGCGAAGACGATCGGATAATCCCGGTTGACGACCGAGAGATAGCCGAGGCGGCCGAGGCCATCGAGCGAGAAGATATTTTCGATCAGCAGCGACCCGGTGAAGAAAGCCGAGATGAAGGCGCCGGGGAAACCGGCGATGATGATCAGCATGGCATTGCGGAAAACATGGCCGTAAAGCACCTGCCGTTCATTGAGACCCTTGGCGCGGGCGGTGACGACATATTGCTTCTTGATCTCCTCGATGAAGGAATTCTTCGTCAGGAGCGTCGTGGTGGCGAAGGCGGCGAGCGAAAGCGAGATCAGCGGCAAGGTGAGGTGCCAGAAATAATCGAGTGGCTTCTGCCACCAGGCGAGCTGATCGAAATTGTCGGAAACCAGGCCGCGCAGGGGAAACCAGTCGTAGAAGGAGCCGCCGGCGAAAAGCACGATCAGCAGGATACCGAAGAGAAAGCTCGGCACGGCATAACCGATGACGATGATGCCCGAGGTCCAGACGTCGAAGGTCGATCCATCCTTGACCGCCTTGCGAATGCCGAGCGGAATGGAGATGGCGTACGAGAAGATCAAGATCCAGATGCCGAGCGAGATCGACACTGGCAGCTTCTCCTTGATGAGGTCGAGCACCGAGGTGTTGCGGAAGAAGCTCTCGCCGAAATCGAAGCGGATGTAATTCCACATCATTTCGCCAAAGCGCGTCAGCGGCGGCTTGTCGAAGCCGAACTGTTTTTCGAGCTTGGCGATCAGTTCCGGATCGAGCCCCTGGGCGCCGCGATATCTGGAGCCTTCGTCCCCTCCTCCATCACCCATCAGGTCGCCGCCTCCCGACAGTCGCTGGTCGGCGCCATCGGCCTGGCCGGTCAATTGCGCGATCACCTGCTCGACCGGACCGCCGGGGGCGAATTGCACGACGATGAAAGATATCGCCATGATGCCGATAATGGTCGGGATCATCAAAAGCAGGCGGCGAATGACATAGGCGCCCATCAGCCTTCGGCCTCCGGAAATCTTCTTCTTGTCTGCCTGCCGTCCAGTCTAATGCCGCTCAATCCGCCAGCCTTCCCTTGCCGGCCCTGCCGGCTTGTCGTGATTCGATTGTGCCATTTGGAGCCCAGAGCCCCACCATTGCAAGCCCGCTCATTTTGCCGAGGCCGACCACCAGGCATCGGGGAAGCCAAGGCTGTAAGCCGGGAATTCGGCCGGATGGGTGATCGTGTTCCAATAGACGATGTTCTGGGTACCGCGGTAGAACAGCGGGATGACGTAATGGTTTGCAAGCAGGACCCTGTCCATCGCCTTGATCGCCGCGACCTGTTCATCGCGGTTCGGCGCGAAG
Organism: Rhizobium aethiopicum; assembly: GCF_900094625.1. Lineage (GTDB taxonomy): Bacteria > Pseudomonadota > Alphaproteobacteria > Rhizobiales > Rhizobiaceae > Rhizobium > Rhizobium aethiopicum. Next base: position 407,415 of record NZ_FMAJ01000003.1, read on the forward strand.
ATGATCATGCGGATGAGTTCGTCGACCGCCGGATTGGCAATGCCGGCATAATTTTGGGACCCTTGCTGATTGACCGAAGCGGATCCCCAATAGTCGACCTGCTCGTTGCCAGGGTTCATAGACTGCGCCCAGACATTCCAGATCATGTCGTAGTCGAAGCTGCGTTCGCGATTGACGGCTTGCGATGCATCGACTGTCCGCACCCGCGCATCTATGCCGATTTTCTTGAGATTGTTGGCATAAGGCACCGCCCAGCGCTCCAACATAGGGCTCGACAACAGTATCTCGAAGCTCATCGGCTGGCCGGTCTTGGTGTTGACCATGCGGTTGCTCTTGATCTCCCAACCAGCTTCTTTCAGCAGTGCAATCGCCTTGCGAAGGTTGTCGCGGCTTTTCTGCGGGTCACCGCCGACGGGATTGGTGTACGGCGTCGTGAAGACCTCGGGCGGAACCTTGTCCTTCATGCCCTGCAATATTTCCAGTTCACGTCCCTGCGGCAGGCCGGAAGAGGCAAGCTCGGTGTTCCAAAAATAGCTGTCGATGCGCTTGTAGCTGTTGAAGGCAACCGTGCGGTTCAGCTCCTCGAAGTCGAAACCGTAGTTCAGCGCTTCGCGGACCCGCTCGTCCTTAAACAGATCACGCCGCATATTGGGCACGAGAGCCTGCAGGATTCCGGTGGAGCGCAGCGGGTTTGCAACCTCTTCCTTCTTGACGCGTCCTTCCTTCACTGCGGGGAAATCATATCCCGTCGCCCAGCGGGCAGCTGTGGTTTCCTGCCAAAAGTCGCTGTTGCCGGCGCGAAAGGCTTCGAACTCGACGTCCCGATCACCGAAATAGGTGTAGATGATGTTACGGAAATTGTTCTGGCCGACATTCACATTGAGATCCTTGCCCCAATAGTCGTCGCGCAGTTCATAACGGATCGTCGCTCCGGGCGAGAAGGATGCAATCTTGTAAGGTCCGGACCCCATCACGGGCTCGAGCGTCGTCTTTGAAATATCGCGGGGCTTGCCGTCCGGTCCCTGCCCCTCCCACCAATGTTTCGGCACGACAACCAACTGGCCGAGAATGTTCGGAAGCTCGCGATTGTTCTTCTCGTCGAAAGTGAAGGTGATATCGCGATCGCCGGTCTTTTCGGCCTTTACTACGTGCCGATAGTAGTTCGCGGTGACGGGATTGAGCTCCTTGGTCTTATCCAGGCTGAAGATGACATCCTCGGGCGTGACCGGCTGCCCGTCCGCCCATTTTGCCTCCCTGCGCAGGCGAAAGGTCGCACTCGAAACATCGGCGGGGAAGGACAGCCCTTCGGCAAGGAGGCCATAGGACACAAGCAGCTCGTCATCGGCGGGCTTCATCAACGTGTCGTATACGCGCGTCAGGCCTACCGCCGTCTGGCCTTTGGCAAGCAGCGGATTGAACGTATCGAAGGCGCCGCTCGCGGAAAGGCGCAGATCTCCGCCCTTTGGGGCATCTGGATTGACGTAGTCGAAATGCGCAAAGCCCGGCTTGTACTTCATCTCGCTGATGACCGAGCTTCCGATCTGAAACGGCTGATCCTCAGCCATAGACGAGATCGGGACGAGAGCACCCGCAAGCGATAGAATCAGACCGATCCTCGACCACAAAGCCGCCATTCCCAGTTCCCCTGAATATTGATGGATTCGACAATACGAGAAATAGGGGCGAAAAACAGGAGAGAGTTTGGTTTTTGCCTGGCTCGCGAATTTTTGAGCCGTAAACTCCTGTCAAAGAGCCGCTCCGATGGCGCTGCGGCGATCTGCCCGGCTTCGCGCGCGCGCCCGCCACCAAATCATCGATTCACCAAAATCGCTTTTCACGATAGATTCGCAGGCAAATCACTTCGGCATCGATTTAAGGGAAGAGCATGGCTTTCGGCTTCGCGCAGGCTTTCAGAACATTCGGCAGACTGGCGCTTGCCGGCGCGATCGGCGCAGGCCTTGCCGCCGGCGACGTCGGCGCACAGCAGAAAACGCCAAGCCCAGGCAGCGCCAAGGCGCTATTTGCAGGCGCCAGCCTGCCGACGCAGGGGCCGGCGCAGCCGATAGGTTTCTATGCAAAGGGCTGCATGACCGGTGCGGTTGCGCTGCCGACCGACGGGCCGACCTGGCAGGCGATGCGGCTTTCGCGCAATCGCCGCTGGGGCAATCCGGCGATGATCGCGCTCCTGGAGCGGTTTTCGCAGGATGCGGTCAAATATGCCGGCTGGCCGGGCATCCTCGTCGGCGATATTGCGCAGCCGCGCGGCGGGCCGATGCTCAACGGCCATTCCTCGCACCAGATCGGCCTCGATGCCGATATTTGGTTCACCCCGATGCCGGCGCGCCGCATGACGGCCGAGGAGCGCGAGGACCTGCCCTTCATCAGCATGCTGCAGAAAGACAAGTTCCTCACCGTCAACCCCAAGGTATGGAGCCAATCGCGCGCGCGGCTTTTGATGCTGGCGGCGAGCTATCCCGAAGTGGAGCGGATCTTCGTCAATCCGGCGATCAAGAAGAAAATGTGCGATACCTGGACTGGCGACCGCACCAATCTTGGTAAGCTCCGGCCGATATACGGCCATGACTCGCATTTCCACATCCGCATCAAATGTCCGCCGGGCGCTGCCGGATGCACGCCGCAAGCCCCTGTCGCCTCAGGAGACGGCTGCGACAAGTCGCTCGCCTATTGGTTCACGCCGGCCCCCTGGGCGCCACCGAAGCCGCCCAAACCCGGCGCCAAGCCGCCAAAGCCGCCGCGTGAGATGATGGTCTCCGATCTGCCGAAGGCTTGCGCCGCGGTGCTCGATGCCGCTTCCGTCGCCTCGATGCAGGCCGCCACCTATGGCGGGCCCTCTGCCGCAAGCGCGCTCGCCGCCGCTCCGGCAGCCGCGCCGGCTGACGACATCGATGAGGCGTTGCCGGATGTCGGCCCGATCCCGAACGACAAGCCGGCGCTCCAATGAGGCGGCGGATGCACTGTCTTTCAAATCGCAAATTCTTGGTATAAAGCGATCAAATCGATTGAATTGAAGGGGCGGAGATTCACTTCATGGCCGGCAGCAAGTGCCTCGCGCTGATCGCGCATGACCAGAAGAAGGATGACATGGCCGCGTTCGCCCGCGCCAACCAGGACCTTCTCTCGCGCTGGAAGATCGTCGCTACCGGCACGACCGGTGGGCGCGTGCTCGACGCCGCCCCCGACCTCAACGTCATCAGGCTGAAAAGCGGACCGCTCGGCGGTGATCAGCAGATCGGCGCGCTGATCTCGACCGGCGAGGTCGACGCCCTGATCTTCTTCGTCGACCCGCTGACGCCGATGCCGCACGATGTCGACGTGAAGGCACTGATGCGGCTGGCGATCGTCTACGACATTCCGATGGCGCTCAACCACGCGACCGCTATAAAGCTCCTTCCCACACTCGAAGCCTGATCAGCACGGAACCGGCCATGCCCAAACCGAACCACAGCACCGCTCCGCTGCCTTTCCCGATCCTGATCGGCGATATCGGCGGCACCAATGCCCGCTTTTCCATCCTGACCGATGCCTATGCCGAGCCGAAGCAGTTTCCGAATGTGCGCACGGCCGATTTCGCCACGATCGACGAAGCGATCCAAAAAGGCGTGCTCGACAAGACAGCGGTGCAGCCGCGTTCGGCGATCCTCGCTGTCGCCGGTCCGATCAACGACGACGAGATTCCTCTGACCAATTGCGACTGGGTGGTGAGGCCGAGAACGATGATCGACGGCCTCGGTATCGAGGACGTGCTTGTTGTCAACGATTTCGAGGCGCAGGCGCTCGCGATTGCCGCCCTATCGGATGAAAACCGCGAACGCATCGGCAATGCCGCCGGCGACATGATCGCCTCCCGCGTCGTGCTCGGCCCCGGCACCGGCCTCGGCGTCGGCGGACTCGTGCACGCCCAGCACAGCTGGATCCCGGTTCCGGGCGAAGGCGGCCATATCGATCTCGGGCCGCGCAGCAAACGCGACTATGAACTCTTCCCGCATATCGAGACGATCGAAGGCCGCGTTTCGGCCGAGCAGATCCTCTGCGGACGTGGCCTCGTCAATCTCTACAACGCCATCTGCGTCGTCGACGGCATTCAGCCGACGATGAAGGATCCGGCCGACATCACCTCGCACGCGTTAGCTGGCAGCGACAAGGCGGCGGTCGAGACCGTCTCGCTGTTTGCCACCTATCTCGGCCGCGTCGCTGGCGACATGGCGATGGTGTTCATGGCGCGCGGCGGCGTCTATCTCTCCGGCGGTATCTCGCAGAAGATCCTCCCGGCGCTGAAGAAGCCGGAATTCCGACAGGCCTTCGAAGACAAGGCGCCGCATAGCGCGTTGCTTCGCACCATTCCCACCTATGTGGTGACCCATCCGCTGGCAGCGCTCGCCGGGCTTTCCGCCTATGCCCGCATGCCGGCGAATTTCGGCGTCTCGACCGAAGGCCGCCGCTGGCGGCGCTGACCCCTGCCCAAGGCGGGCAGAGCGTCGGTCGCGCCCGGTGTCGCACACGCGGCGCTCTAGCCAAACCAGTCCCAACTCTTTATAGAGCCGGCAACAGCGCGCGCCGTGGTCAAGAGGCGCCTGGCACAAGACAGGAAAACTCATTTTTGGAAGCCGTGGAAAGCAGAAAGCAGAGCGTCAGCAGCGATACCGTGACCGGCATCCTCAAGCGCATCATCGCTGAAAACGGCCGCGACCATCTCTGGGGTTATGTCTTCGCGATCGCCTGCCTCGTGGTCGTGGCGCTTTCGACGGCGTTCACGGCCTGGATCATGCGGGCGATCATCGACGAGGCTTTCGCCAACCGCCGCGCCGACGTCGTCTGGATCATCTGTCTTTCGATCTTCGTCGCCTTCGTGCTGCGCGGCTTTGCAAGCTACGGCCAGGCCGTAGCGCTTTCCAAGGTCGGCAACAATATTGTCGCCCGCTATCAGCGCCGTCTCTATGCGCATCTGATGACGCTTTCTGTCGGCTATTTCAGCGAGGCACGGTCGGCCCATATCGCCGCGCAAGTGAGCCAGAACGTCAGCGGCATCCGCGACGTGCTCAACCTGACGATCACCTCAACGGTGCGCGACCTCCTGACCTTCGTTTCGCTGATCGGCGTGATGGTCCTTCAGGACCCGCTGCTGAGTCTCGCCGTGTTCATCATGGCGCCGCCGCTGCTCTATGCGCTGCGTTATGTTTCCAAGCGGCTTCGCTCGGCAACCCGCGAGGCCGTCCATCTGAACAGCCACGTGCTGGGCGCCATGCAGGAGACGATCCAGGGCATTGCCATCGTCAAAGCCTTCACGATGGAAGAGGAGCTGGAGAGCAAGGTCAACAAGCTCATCACCGCCGCCGAGAACCGGGCGAACCGGATTGCCCGGCTTTCCGAGCGCACCTCGCCGCTGACGGAGAGCTTCGCCGGGTTTGCCGTCGCCAGCGTGCTTGCCTATGCCGCCTATCGCTCGATCTATTACAATGTAGCCCCGGGCGCCTTCTTCTCCTTCGTGACGGCGCTGCTGCTTGCCTATGATCCGGCTCGCCGCCTCGCGCGCCTGCAGGTGCAGATGGAGCGCGCCGTCGTCAACGCGCGGATGATCTACGAATTGCTCGACATGGAACCGCGCCAGCGCGACCTTCCGGATGCCCGGCCGCTGACGGTGACGCAGGCGCGCATCGAGTTCCGCAATGTTTCCTTCGCCTATGGCAACGAGAGCGTGCTCAGCGGCGTCAGCTTCGTCGCCGAGGGCGGGGCGACCACGGCGCTCGTCGGCCCTTCGGGTGCCGGCAAATCCACCGTCATAAACCTCATTCCGCGTTTCTACGATCCGCGCGAAGGGGAAATCCTGATCGATGGACAGGATATCGCCCACATCACCAAAAAGTCGCTGCGTCAACAGCTCGCCTATGTCTCGCAGCAGCCCTACCTGTTCGAAGGCACGATCCGCGACAATATACGCTATGGCCGGCCGGACGCGACCGATGCCGAGGTTGAGGATGCTGCCCGGCTTGCCTATGCGCATGATTTCATCTCGGCCCAGCCGCAGGGCTACGATACGCCAGTCGGTGAAAACGGCGTGACGCTTTCGGGCGGCCAGCGTCAGCGGCTTTCCATCGCGCGCGCACTGGTGCGCAACGCGCCGATCCTGCTCCTCGACGAAGCGACTTCCGCGCTCGACACCGAATCCGAGGCGGCCGTGCAGAAGGCGCTCGACGAGGCGATGACCGGGCGCACCGTCGTCGTCATCGCCCACCGGCTTTCGACCGTGGTACGCGCCGACAAGATCGTCGTCATGCAGCAGGGTCGGGTCGTCGAGGAAGGCAATCACGAGACGCTTGCGAAGGTCAGCGACGGTCTTTACGCTCGCCTCAACAACCTCCAGAGGCCTTCGGCCTCCGATTCAAACTGAGCTGATACGAGAGACCGAGATGAGCGATGCTGCGATGAAACTGGTGGTGGTCGGCGCAGCAGGGCGCATGGGGCAGACGCTGATCCGGCTCATTCATTCCATTGGGGGCGCCACCCTGCATGCCGCCGTCGAGCGCGCTGGCTCGCCCTTCGTCGGCAAGGATGCCGGCGAGATCGCAGGCCTCGGCCCGACCGGCGTCATCATCGGCGACGACCCGCTTCAGGCCTTCCTGCATGCCGAAGGCGTGCTCGACTTCACCTCGCCTGCCGCAACCGTGGAATTCTCCGGCCTTGCCGCACAAGCCCGCATCGTCCATGTCATCGGCACGACCGGCTGTTCGGCAGACGACAACGCCAGGATCGCCGCAGCGGCCCGCCATGCCCGCGTCGTCAAGTCGGGCAATATGAGCCTCGGCGTCAATCTGCTCAGCGTGCTGGCCGAGCAGGCGGCGCGAGCGCTCGATCCTGTTGATTGGGACATCGAGATCCTGGAAATGCACCATAAGCACAAGGTGGATGCGCCCTCAGGCACTGCCCTTCTGTTCGGCGAAGCGGCGGCCAAGGGCCGCAATATCGATCTCGCCTCGAAATCGGTCCGAGTGCGCGACGGCCATACCGGTGCCCGCGAGGCCGGTACGATCGGCTTTGCGACGCTGCGCGGCGGCTCCGTCATCGGCGAACATTCCGTGCTTTTCGCAGGCGAAGGCGAAATCGTCACCCTGTCGCACAGCGCGGCCGACCGCTCGATCTTCGCGCGCGGCGCCATCAAGGCGGCACTCTGGGCGCGCGACAAGAAGCCGGGTCTCTATTCCATGCTCGACGTGCTCGGGCTCTCTTCCCAATAAGGATACTACGGAGGCATATTCATGAGCGGTACCCTCGTCCTCGTTCGCCACGGCCAGAGCGACTGGAACCTGAAGAATCTCTTCACCGGCTGGAAGGACCCGGATTTGACGGAACTCGGCATCCAGGAAGCCAATGCCGGCGGCGCCGCACTTGCCGAATACGGGATCAAATTCGACGTCGCCTATACCTCCGCACTCGTGCGCGCCCAGAACACGCTGAAGCTCATCCTCGACAAGGTCGGCCAGCCTGATCTCGAGACGATCCGCGACCAGGCGCTGAACGAGCGCGATTACGGCGACCTCTCCGGCCTCAACAAGGACGATGCGCGCGCCAAATGGGGCGAGGAACAGGTGCATATCTGGCGCCGTTCCTACGACGTGCCGCCGCCCGGCGGCGAAAGCCTGCGCGACACCGGCGCCCGTGTCTGGCCATACTATCTCACCGAAATCCTGCCCCGCGTGCTGCGCGGCGAAAAGGTGCTCGTTGCCGCGCACGGCAATTCGCTGCGCTCGCTGGTCATGGTGCTCGACAAGCTGAGCAAGGAAGGCGTGCTTGCCCTCAACCTCGCGACCGGCGTTCCCATGGTCTACAAGCTGAACGCCGATTCCACCGTCGCTTCCAAGGAAGTGCTCGGCGATATGTCCGGCGCGCACTGAAGCCGGCCGGTGCCAGCCGCAAGCGGCTGGCACACCACCTCTTAATTCTCAATGGTGAACTGCACCCGGTCGGCCGCAAACCGGCTGATCGAATATTGCACCGGCACGCCGTCGAGATCGGTGTTCATCGCCTTGGCGATCAGCAGGATCGCGCCGGGGGTGAGCTCCAGGTCGGCAAGGTCGGCTGTAGCAGCATGCGCTGCCGTTATCTCGGTCGTCGCCCGGACATAATCCGCCAGCCCGAGTTCGGCGAAAGCCTTGGTGATCGATTCATGCTTTCGGTAGGCTTCGCCGATCCCGGCGAAACGTTCGGCGGGAAACCAGCTCGTCGCCCTTGAAACCGGCTGCTTGTCAGCCTCGCGCAGCGTTTCCAGCCTGATCACCTGTGCCCCCGGCTTCAGGCCTAGCCTGCGACCAATCTCGGCGCTCGCCTCCTCCTTTGCCTCCTCGAGCAGAAGACCGCGCATCTCGCGCGCCTGCCCGCCGATGCCGGCGGTAAAGCGGGTGCGCCGGGTGATCGGGAAGTTGAAGCGCTCCTTGCGCTCGATCAGCGTGCCGCGGCCTTGTACCGCACGCACGATCCCCTCCTGCGCCAGCGCCGCGAGCGCACTGCGCACCGTGTGCCGGTTGACGCCGAATTGCAGCGCCAGCACCGTTTCCGCCGGCACCATTCCCGTTTCGTCATATGCTCCATTGCCGATCGCCTCGCGAATGCGATCGGCGATCTGACGCCAGAGCGCCACGCCTGTCTGCCTCTGAACCTGCTTAAGTCCCGCCATTCAGCCCTGCCTTGCTTACGATGTCATACGCTTGTCACGACACCGATTTAAGGCTAGGTATAGCTTGTACGGTTGTCTATATCAATAGACATTTGGAGGGAAGGCGGCGATGATATCAGCGGACAGGAAAGACGCTGCGTCACAGGCGGTGTCGACGCGCAAACGCGCCGCCGATCTGCTGGCGCGGGCGGAACGGAGCGAACTCCAGTCGGTCTGGGATGCGTTGCCGGAAAAGCCTCAGGCGCATCCGGTGCGCGGACCGGAAACCGGGCTGGTGATGGTGCGCGGACGCATCGGCGGCGGCGGAGCCCCCTTCAATCTCGGCGAGGTGACGGTGACACGCGCCACGGTGCGGCTCGACTCCGGCTCCATCGGCCACGCGCAGGCGCTCGGCACCGACCGCACGAAGGCACGGCTTGCGGCGATCTTCGATGCGCTCTGGCAGGAGGAGGCGACCAGGAACTTCGTCGAACAGGCGTTGCTTTCGCCGATTGCCGCACGCATCGCTGCTGCCGAACGCCGCAAGGCGGACGAGACGGCCGCCACCCGCGTCGATTTCTTCACCATGGTACGGGGAGACAACTGATGGGCCTCACGACGGATGCTTTGACCGGCGGCTTCACCGACCCGGTCTTTCATGCACAGAGCGTCTTCAAGATGCTGATGGACGGCATGGCCCGCCCCGGCGCCATTCAGAGCGTTGAGCCCGATATCGATCCGCCGGCACCGCTCGGCATTGCCGCCGGCACGATCGCGCTCACGCTTTGCGACCACGACACATCAGTCTGGCTTACCTCGGGACTGGCGAAATCCACGGTGCCGGAGTGGCTCGGTTTCCATACAGGCGCTCCGGTGACAGCCGAAAAGGCCGATGCGCGTTTTGCCTTCATCGAGGTGGGCACTGCGCTTTGTTCCTTCGGCCTCTTCGCATCGGGCACACAGGAATATCCCGACCGCTCGACGACTGTCGTCATCGAACTTCCCGAACTCGAGGGCGGACGCAAGCTGGCGCTGATGGGTCCGGGCATCCAGAGCGTCGCGGAGATCGCGCCGGTGGGGCTGCCGGAGACCTTCCTCAGGCTCTGGACCGAGAACCGTGCGCTCTTCCCGCGCGGCATCGACATCGTGCTGACATCGGGCAAGCGCTTCGTCTGTCTGCCGCGCACCACCAAGATCACAGCAACGGAGATCTGAGATCATGTATGTTGCCGTCAAGGGTGGCGAGGCCGCCATCGCCAATGCCCACCGGCTGCTTGCCGACCGCCGCCGCGGCGATCGCTCGCTGCCGGCGATCGGCATCGAGCAAATCGTCGAACAACTCGCTCTCGCCGTCGACCGCGTCATGGCCGAGGCCTCGCTTTTCGACCGTACGCTTGCAGCACTCGCCGTCCGTCAATCGCGCGGCGACATGATCGAGGCGATCTTCCTGTTGCGCGCCTACCGTACGACGCTGCCGCGTTTCGGTTACTCCAAACCGCTCGACACGGCTGATATGACGATCGAACGGCGGATCTCGGCGACCTACAAGGACCTGCCGGGCGGCCAGCTTCTCGGGCCTACTTTCGATTATACCCACCGGCTGCTCGATCCCACGCTGCTTGAAGACGAGGCGGTCGAGGCGCCTGTGCAGCGTGCAGCCGAGACCGGCCGCGTCATGCGTGTCTCCGAGATTCTGGGCGAAGAGGGCCTGATCGAGGCCGACGGCGACATGCCCGAGGATCACGAGATCGGCGATCTGACCCGCGAGCCGATGGAGTTCCCGATGACCCGTGATCTGCGCCTGCAGGCGCTTTCCCGCGGCGACGAAGGCTTCCTGCTGGCGCTCGGCTATTCCACCCAGCGCGGCTATGGCCGGAATCACCCCTTCACCGGCGAAATCCGCATCGGCGAAGTCGAGGTGGAATTCGACGTGCCGGAACTCGGTTTCGCCGTCTCACTCGGCGTCATCCAAATCACCGAGTGCCAGATGGTCAACCAGTTCAAGGGGTCGGCCAAGGCTCCGCCGCAATTCACCCGCGGCTACGGCCTGGTCTTCGGCCAGAGCGAACGCAAGGCGATGGCGATGTCGCTTGTTGATCGCGCGCTACGCGCCGAAGAACTCGGCGAGGATATCGTCGCGCCGGCGCAGGACGAGGAATTCGTCATCTCCCATTCCGACAATGTCCAGGCGACGGGCTTCGTCGAGCACCTGAAGCTGCCGCATTATGTGGACTTCCAGGCCGAACTCGATCTCGTCCGCCGCATGCGCCGCGAATTCGAAGCCTCCCGCAGCAGCGGCGAAGACATGAAGGAAGCCGCCGAATGAGCGATCTCGCCAGCTACAACTTCGCCTATCTCGATGAACAGACCAAGCGGATGATCCGCCGCGCCATCCTGAAGGCGATCGCCATTCCCGGCTATCAGGTGCCTTTCGCCAGCAGAGAAATGCCGATGCCTTACGGCTGGGGCACCGGCGGCGTGCAGGTGACGGCCTCGATTATCGGTCCTGACGACGTGCTGAAGGTCATTGACCAGGGCGCCGACGATACGACCAACGCCGTCTCGATCCGCGCTTTCTTTCAGAAGGTCGCCAATGTCGCGGTCACGACGCATACCGGCGAGGCGACGATCATCCAAACGCGCCACCGCATCCCGGAGGAAAAACTTAGGCCCGGCCAGGTGCTCGTCTATCAGGTGCCGATCCCGGAACCGCTGCGCTTCCTCGAACCTCGCGAAACCGAGACGCGCAAGATGCATGCACTCGAGGAATACGGCCTCATGCATGTGAAGCTCTATGAGGATATCGCCCGCAACGGCCGCATCGCCACGACCTATGCCTATCCGGTCAAGGTGCATGGCCGCTACGTCATGGACCCCTCGCCGACGCCGAAGTTCGATAATCCGAAGATGCACAGGTCGGAGGCGCTGCAGCTTTTCGGCGCCGGCCGCGAAAAGCGCATCTATGCCGTGCCGCCCCATACCGATGTCGTCAGCCTGGACTTCGAAGACCACCCCTTCGAAATCCAGCGCTTCGGCAAACCTTGTGCGCTCTGCGGCGCAGAGGAGGTCTATCTCGACGAGGTTATCCTCGACGACAAGGGCGGGCGCATGTTCGTCTGCTCCGATACCGACCATTGCGAAGATCGCCGAGCACAGGGGCATGCCGGCGAAATGCTCGCCCGGGAGGCTGCAGAATGACCGACACACCGCTTCTCAAAGTCAACGATCTCTCGAAATTCTACGGCAATCGCATCGGCTGCCGGAACGTCTCCTTCGAGCTCTGGCCCGGTGAAGTTCTCGCCATCGTCGGCGAATCCGGTTCGGGCAAGACGACGCTGCTCAACTGTATCTCCACCCGGCTGATGCCGACGACGGGCAGTGTCGAATACCACATGCGCGACGGCAGCTACCGCGACCTCTACCGCATGAATGAGGCCGAACGCCGCTTCCTGATGCGCACCGACTGGGGTTTCGTGCACCAGAACCCGGCCGACGGGCTGCGCATGACCGTCTCTGCGGGCGCCAATGTCGGTGAACGGCTGATGGCGATCGGCGACCGGCACTACGGCAAGATTCGCTCTGCCGCGATCGACTGGCTCGAACGCGTCGAGATCGACGCCGACCGCATCGACGATCAGCCGCGCGCCTTTTCCGGCGGCATGCGCCAGCGGTTGCAGATCGCCCGCAACCTCGTCACCGGCCCGCGTCTGGTCTTCATGGACGAGCCCACAGGCGGCCTCGACGTGTCGGTGCAGGCCCGCCTGCTCGACCTGGTGCGCGGCCTCGTCAACGATCTCGGCCTCTCGGCCATCATCGTCACCCATGATCTTGCCGTCGCCCGCCTGCTCTCGCACCGCATGATGGTCATGAAAGACGGCTATGTCATCGAACAAGGGCTCACCGACCGCGTGCTCGACGATCCCAGAGAACCCTACACGCAGCTGCTCGTCTCCTCGATCCTGCAGGTCTGAACTCTCGTTAGAAACCAGGAAAGAAGAAATCATGCCAACGCCCCTCGTCGTTTCCGAAGTTTCGAAGAGCTTCACCATGCACCTGCGCGACGGCATCAGACTGCCCGTCGTCTCCGAGGTCGCCTTCTCGGTGTCGTCAGGCGAGTGCGTCGTGCTCGGCGGCCCCTCGGGCATCGGCAAGAGTTCGCTGCTCAAGATGATCTACGGCAATTATGCCGTCGATACCGGCCAGATCCTCATCCGCCATGACGGGCGGATCGTCGATCTCGCCGCCGCCGATCCGCGCACTGTGCTCAATGTCCGCCGCGATACGCTCGGCTATGTCAGCCAGTTCCTGCGCACCGTGCCGCGGGTCGCGGCGATCGACGTGGTGGCCGAGCCGCTGGTGGCCCGCGGCGAAGAAACGGTTGCGGCTCGGGAAAAGGCCGGCGCCCTGCTCGCCAGGCTCAACCTGCCGGAAGCGCTCTGGCAGCTTCCGCCCGCCACCTTCTCCGGCGGCGAGCAGCAGCGCGTCAACATCGCGCGCGGCTTCATCACCGAGCACACGATCCTGCTTCTCGACGAACCCACAGCCTCGCTCGATGCCCGCAACCGCGCCGTCGTCGTCGACATGATTGCGGAAAAGAAACAGGTGGGCGTCGCCCTTCTCGGCATCTTCCACGACGAGGAGGTTCGCGAGGCGGTCGCCGACCGCATCCTCGACGTCCAGCAGTTCTCGCCTGGAAAGATCGCCGCATGAGCCGTAAGCTGGGCACCGAACCCTATTTTCACGAAACGGCCGAGGTCAGTGACTCCACCTTCGGGCGCTATACGGAGGTCTCCGAGCGCTGCCGCATCAGCGAGGTCACCTTCGGCGACTATTCCTACATCATGCAGGACGGCTCCATCTGGTGCGCGACGATCGGCAAGTTCGTCAATATCGCCGCCGCCGTGCGCATCAACGCCACCAACCATCCGACCTGGCGGGCGACGCTGCACCATTTCACCTATCGCGCCGCCGATTATTGGCCGGACGGCGACATGGAGGAAGACTTCTTCGCCTGGCGGCGCTTGAACCGCGTGACGATCGGCAACGACGTCTGGATCGGCCATGGGGCGACGATCCTGCCGGGCGTCAGCGTCGGCAACGGTGCGGTGATCGGCGCCGGCGCCGTCGTGTCGAAGGACGTCGCGCCCTACACGATCGTCGGCGGCGTGCCGGCCAAGCTCATCCGCGACCGGTTTTCGAAAGCGCTCGGAGAACGCATGGACAGGCTCGCCTGGTGGGACTGGGAACACGACCGGCTGCGCCTGGCGCTTCAGGATTTTCGCAACCTTAGCGCGGAAGATTTCCTTGTCCGCTACGGCGGCTAAACCTCCGATATAGGCGCGGAGAATTGTGACAAGACTTACACAAATTTGACATTTGAGGTTCATCAGGCGGGACTAATGCGATCCTGACCAAGGGCCGGAGTGCAAGGGAAGAGCATGATGTTCGCGCTGAAGGATGTCACACGTCGTTTCGGGAATAAGCTCGCCGTCGATGCCGTTACACTCGATATTCCCCAGGGCCAGATGGTCGGCATAATCGGCCGCTCCGGCGCCGGCAAGTCGACGCTCCTGCGTATGATCAACCGTCTGCAGGAGCCGAGCTCGGGCTCCATTCATTTCGCCGGCGTCGAAGTCTCCGGGCTTCGCGGCCGCGCGTTGCGCAGCTGGCAACGCGACTGCGCGATGATCTTTCAGCAGTTCAATCTGGTACCGCGCCTCGATGTTTTAACAAATGTCATGCTCGGCCGCCTCAATCACCGCTCGACACTTCTCAGCCTGCTCAGCATCTTCACCCGCGAGGAGCGCATTCACGCCATCGCCGCGCTCGAACGCCTCGGCATCGAGCAGACGGCGCTGCAGGCGGCGGGCACGCTTTCCGGCGGCCAGCAACAGCGCGTGGCGATCGCCCGGGCACTCATGCAGAACCCGAAGATGGTCCTCGCCGACGAGCCGATCGCCTCGCTCGACCCGCTGAACGCCAAGATCGTCATGGATGCGCTGCGCGATATCAACGAGCGCGAGGGCATCACCGTCATCACCAATCTGCACACGCTCGACACCGCCCGCAACTATTGTGAGCGCATCGTCGGCATGGCCGGCGGCCGCGTCGTCTTCGACGGCAAGCCCTCGGAGCTGACCGCGGAAGCAGTCAAGGAAATCTACGGGACGGACAAGGACGGCGCCGGCATCGACGAAACGGTGACCTCAACCAGCCTCGACTCCGCGCGTCGCGCCGAAAACGCATCATCCGGCATGATGGCCAAAGCCGCCGCCATGCATTGAACCGATTCCGGCCGACGGGACAACGGCCGGAGAACCAACTGACAAACCACGTCACAAAAGGAGACTTCCATGTCTGCATTCCGCAAGATCCTGATGGCAACCATCGCCGTGGCCGCCCTGGCCGGCAATGCCGCCGCGCAGGATGTCAAGGCCCTCCGCATCGGACTCGATGGCGGTGAAAACGAGGCCGACCAGGTTCGCCGCACCGAGTGCGTCAAGCCGGGCTTGATCGCTGCCACCGGTGTTTCCGAAGTTCAGCTCTTCCCGTCGCCGAACTACAACGGCGTCATCCAGGGCCTGCTCGGCGGCACGATCGACCTCGCCGTCATGGGCGCCGCCTCATACGCGGCGATTTATATCAAGGATCCGAACGCCGTTACCCCGGTTCTGACCACGAAGCAGGCCGACGGTTCGACCGGCTACTATTCGATCATGGTTGCCCGCAAGGATTCCGGCATCAAGACGCTCGCCGACGCCAAGGGAAAGAAGCTCGGCTTCGCCGATCCCGACTCCACCTCCGGTTACCTCGTTCCGAACGTTGCCCTTCCGAAAGACACCGGCGCTCCCGTCAAGCAGTATTTCTCTGAAACCGGCTTCGGCGGCGGTCATGAGAACCTCGTCCTCGGCGTTCTCGACAAGAAGTTCGACGTCGGCACCACCTTCGGGTCCGGCCAGGGCGAGTGGGCGCAGGGCTACACCTCCGGCAACCTGCACCAGATGGTCGCCAAGGGCCTGCTCGACATGGACGATATCGTCGAGGTCTGGAAGTCGCCGCTGATCCCGAACGGTCCGCTGATGGTTTCCCAGAAGCTGCCGGCCGATCTCCAGAAGAAGGTTACCGCCTACTTCGCCGAGCTGCCGAAGACAGACAAGAGCTGCTTCGAATCGTTCACCGGCGGCGGCTACGTTGACTGGGCGCCGGTCGACCAGAGCTTCTACCAGACGATCATCGATGCCCGTAAGGCCGTTATCGGCGGCTGATCCTCAGTCTGAACAGTCTTGCGGCGGCATCATGATGGTGCCGCCGTTTTCCAAGAAGGAAGCCACAAATGGCGCACTCGGCCGGCGCGGACCCTCTCAGCGGATTGCAGGAGAGCTCCCGCACCATCCTCGATCATTATCAGAGCCAAGTCCGAACCCGGCGGATCTATACCGTCGTTTCAATCGTGGTCTTCCTGATTATCCTCGGCGCCTCGCTCGACTTCGCCAACAGCGCCAATTCGGGCAAGTTCTTCGAACGCCTTCCCTATTTCTTCGATTTCATGAAGAGTTTCGTGCCGGACAGCCCGTTGGAGATCTTCCGCGCCATGTTCGACCTGCCGTCGCCCTTTTCCGACGGCTCCATAAAATACGACTATACGAGCGACCGCGTCTGGATCACCGACAGTTTCTATATCCCGAATTTCTTCTACCAACTCGCGATCACGCTCAACATCGCCATCGTCTCCACAATTCTCGGTGCGAGCGGAGCGTTCCTGCTCTGCTTTTTCGCTTCCACCAATCTGGTCGGTGCCGGCGTCACGCGCTGGATTGTCCGGCGCATTATGGAAATCATGCGCGCCTTCCCGGAAATCGTCGTCGCCGGTCTTCTCGCGGCGATCCTGTCGATCGGTCCTATCTCGGCGATCATCGCGGTCTGGATCCACACCGTCGGCGCGCTGGGAAAGCTGTTCTTCGAAGTGGTCGAGAATGCCGACATGAAGCCGGATGAAGGCCTGCGCGCCGTCGGCGCCGGCTGGATCGAGCGGGTGCGCTTCGCCATACTGCCGCAGGTCCTGCCTAACTTTGTCTCCTATACGCTGCTGCGCACCGAGATCAACGTAAGAGCCTCGACCATCATCGGCGCTGTCGGCGGCGGCGGCATAGGCGAGGTCTTCAGCCTGTCGATTGGCCGCGACCATGCCGCCAAAACTTACGCGATCATCATCCTGCTGCTGATCACCGTCATTTGCGTCGACCAGTTCTCCGCTTGGCTGCGCCGCCGGCTGATCGGCAAGCAGTCCTTCGAATTCGGCCGGGGAGCGGCGTGATGTCCTCTGTTCTGACGATCGACGCCGCCAAGCGCAACCGCCTGCTGGCTGCCTATCCCGACGTCTTCCATCGCAGCTTCATGCAGCGCTGGGGCTTCCCCCTCATTTTGGCGGCGGTCCTTGTTTACCTTGCCTTCTGCTTCGCCTTTTTCAACGTCATTCCGACTTTCGTGAACGGCAACTGGGACCGTGCTGGGATCTATGTCCAGGACTGGTATTCCTGGCGCGCCCAGCCACGCTTGCGTTTCCAGAACGATCAGGTCGTTCCGCAATGGACAAGCCGCCGCCAGTATCCCGAGGGCGCCGATATCGATTGGCTGAAGCCTAGTGCCGACGGGAGCAGATACATTGTCACCTTCGGCAGCGACGGCGACCGTCTGGAAGTAAGCCCGAACCGCGTCGACGTCTATGTCGACGGCAAGCTCTATCCCGTGGCCATTACCCGCGACCGCGCCTCCCTGCCAGCCGACGCGCCAGCCCAGATGCAGCAGGACGACAACAAGGTGAATGTCTATTACGGCTTTGCCGGACAGGCAGAAATCCGCACCAGCCAGGTTTATGTGCAGCGCCGCTTTCTCGGCTGGGCGAATTTCTTCTTCGATACCCAATCTCCCTTCTGGGGCCGCAGCCTGCCCGAGGTGATCGGCCTGATATTCTCCGGCGAACGGCTCGTTGCCGATCAGAGCAATGCTTCGCTGGCGTCGGACAACTTCCTCAACAATGCGAGCTGGCAGCACGGCGACATCCTGTCGAAACTGATGCAGACGCTCGTCATGGCCTTTGTCGGCACGCTGTTCGGCACCCTGGTCGCTTTCCCGCTCGCCTTCATCGCCGCGCGCAACATTACCCGCAGCCGCGCCGTGAACTGGGGCACGAAACGGCTCTTTGACTTCCTGCGCTCGATCGACATGCTGATCTGGGCACTGTTCTTCACCCGTGCCTTCGGCCCCGGGCCGCTTCCAGGGATCGCGGCAATCTTCTTCACCGATACGGGCGCACTCGGAAAAGTCTACGCCGAAGCTCTCGAGAACATCGACGACAAGCAACGCGAGGGCGTGAAGTCGGTGGGTGCGGCGCCGGTCGCCGTCCAACGTTTCGGCGTCATCCCACAGGTTCTGCCGGTCTTCATCTCGCAATCGCTCTACTTCTGGGAATCGAATACCCGCTCGGCGACCGTGATCGGTGCCGTCGGTGCGGGCGGCATCGGCCTCAAGCTGCTGGAATCCATGAAGACCAATTCGGACTGGGACAAGGTCGCCTATATGGTGCTTCTGATCCTCCTGGTGGTCTTTGCCTTCGACAATCTCTCGAATGCGCTGCGCTCGCGCGTGATGGGCAAAAAGAACCACTGACGAGCTGCCGCATCATCATTCTGTCACGGAAATCTTTTAGCCGGGGAGCCTGCTTGCGGTTCGCCGCCAAATCACTGCACATTGCGCTCCCCATCTCGACGATCCCCAGGATAAACAGCCTTGCGCTACGCTCTCTATTTCTCGCCGCCGAAGGATGATCCCCTGACCGGCGCGGCCTCGCTCTGGCTTGGTCGTGACGCCTTTACGGGCGAGACTTATCCTGCACCGAAACATGAGATGCTCGGTGCCGCGGAACAGTTCGAGCTGACCGCCGAGCCGCGCCGCTACGGCTTTCACGCGACGATCAAGGCACCGTTTTCGCTCGCCGCCTCCGTCACCGAGAAGGATCTCATGGCGGTTGCCGAGGAGCTTGCCGCGCGCACGCCGGCCTTCGAGATTCCCGAACTCGTGCTTGGCCGGCTCGGCCGCTTTTTTGCCCTTGTTCCCGGCTCCGTTCATCAACCTCTTCAGGATTTCGCCGCGAAGGTGGTAATGTCATTCGAGCCGTTTCGCGCGGCACTTTCCGAGGCCGATATCATCAGGCGCAACCCGGAGAAGCTCAGCGAAAGCCAGCGCGCCAACCTGCAACGCTGGGGTTATCCTTACGTCATGGAGGATTTCGGCTTTCACATGACGCTGAGCGGCCAGGTCCCCGCCGAGCGCGCCGAAGTCATGAAGGCGATCCTGACCGAGCGCTTTGCCGATTTCACCGGTCGGCCGCTTTCGATTTCCGGCCTTGCCGTCTTCACCGAGGAGACGCGCGGTGCCCCGTTCAAAGTTCATTCCTGGCTGCCGCTCAACGGCGCCAAACGCTGAAAGACCCGACTATATGAGCAAAGAGACCGTCTTTTCCAACGCCCGCATCGTTCTCGAGGACGACATCCTCTCAGGATCGATCCTCATTCGCGACGGCAAGATCGCCGATATCTCTGAAGGCAATTCGGCAGCCGGCGAAGATTTCGAGGGCGACTTCATCATTCCGGGCCTTGTCGAACTGCATACCGACCATCTCGAAGGTCATTATCAGCCGCGCCCGGGCATCCGCTGGCACAAGACGGCTGCGGTCCAGGCGCATGATGCCCAGATCGTCACATCGGGCATCACGACGGTCTTCGATTGCCTGCGCATGGGCGCGGACGAGGACGGCGGTTTCGAACATGGCGAGATGCGTGAGATGGCCGACGCCATCCAGTCGGCGGAGAAGGAGGGCAGGCTGCGCGCCGAGCACCTCATCCACCTGCGCTGCGAGGTATCGGCCGACAACGTGCTCGAACATTTTGCCGATTTCGAAAAGGATCCGCATGTGCGGTTGGTCTCGCTGATGGATCACGCGCCGGGCCAGCGGCAGTTCCAGACGATGGATCAGTACATCTTCTACTACCAGAAGAAGCGAGGCCTGAGCGATGAGGCTTTTGCCCGTTTCGTCGCCAAGCGCCAGGCGGAATCGGCGCGCAATTCGACCCCGCATCGAAACGCCATCGCCAAGGTATGCGCCGAGCGCGGCATCACCGTCGCAAGCCATGACGACGCCACGCTTTCCCACGTCGACGAGGCGATCGACAATGGCGTGCGCCTTGCCGAGTTTCCGACCAGCTTCGATGCAGCCCGGGCGTCGCACGAGCACGGCATGAGCGTGTTGATGGGCGCGCCCAACATCGTGCGCGGCAAATCCCATTCCGGCAACATCGCCGCCCGCGATCTCGCAGAGATGGGCGTGCTCGACGTGCTGTCCTCCGACTACGTGCCGCTCAGCCTGCTGCATGCGCCCTTCATCCTCGCCGATGAGGTGGAGAGCATCACGCTGCCGAAGGCGATCGCGATGGTGACTTCGACGCCGGCCCGCACCGTCAGCCTCGACGATCGCGGCCGGATCGCGACCGGCCTGCGCGCCGACCTTGTCCGCGTCCACCGCGCGCATGGCGTGCCGGTAACACGCTCCGTTTGGCGCCAGGGACGCCGTGTCGCATGACCCCGCACGAACCCCATGCGGCAGCCGGAGCCGAGCGCGGCATCATGGTCGTGGTCGTCGGCCCGAGCGGCGCCGGCAAGGACACGCTGATGAACCTGGCTGCGCGGCGTTTTTCCGGCCGCGACAACGTGCATTTCGCGCGCCGCGTCATCACCCGCCACCGTAATGCCGGCGGCGAAGATCATCTTTCCGTCTCCCTCGAAGGCTTTGCCGCCATGGAGCAGTCAGGCTCCTTTGCCGTCTGGTGGGAAGCGCATGGCCTGAGATACGGCATTCCGGCCGAAGTCTCGGTGGCGCTGTCGAGAGGCCATATCGTCGTGGCTAACGGCTCGCGCTCGGCGCTTCACCGCTTCCAGGCCGCCTTCCCCCGGCTGAAGGTCATCAATGTCACGGCCAGCCCCGAGGCGCTCGCCAGCCGGCTGGAGGCGCGCGGCCGCGAGACCCATGAGGACATCATGGCGAGGCTCGCCCGCGGCCCGCTGACGGTACGCGGCGATTATGACGTGACGGAGCTCGACAATAGCGGCTCGCTCGAAGAGGCCGAAGAGAAGATGATCGCAATCCTGGATGGGTTGCTGGCCGAAGTGCACTCGACACAGTAGAGAAGCGGGATGCGCGCCATCAATGTCGTCGATTACGACCCTTGCTGGCCACTGCTCTTTGCTGAAATCAGCGCCGAAATCTCAATCCTGCTCGGCGACCTCGTGCTGTCCATCGCTCATATCGGCAGTACATCGGTGCCGGGCCTGGCCGCCAAGCCGAAGATCGACCTCGATATCGTTACGATCTCCGACGACGCTCTGCCGACGGCAATCGATGCGGTGCGCACTGCCGATTTCATCTTCCACGTCGATAGGGGAGAGAAACGCTGGGCCTTCACCAGGGATCACGAAGGTTACGGATCCAAGCTCTATCTCTGCGGACCCGGTAACCGGGCGCCTCGCGAGCGCATCCGGTTTCGCGACTATCTCCGGGATCACCCGGAAAGAGCCCGGGCCTATGCCGAGCTAAAACGCCGCCTGGCCGTGGAGGCAGGCGGCGATCGGGATTTCTATACCGGCGGTAAGACCGAATTCGTCAGCGAGACGGTGCGGCTGGCAGCCTTACGGACATGAATCGGAGTGCGTAGGGCCAGTGCCCTATCAATCCCCGTCGCCCCGTCCCGAGACGATCTCGCGCTTACCGACATGGTTGGCCGGGCCGACGAGGCCTTCCTTCTCCATGCGCTCGACGAGTGAAGCGGCTCTGTTGTAACCGATACCGAGGCGGCGCTGGATGTAGGAGGTCGAGCACTTCTTGTCGCGCATGACGACCTTGACCGCCTGCTCGTAAAGCTCGTTGCCATCCTCGGAGGCCATGCCGCTCTTGTCGAAAACGGCGCCGGCGTCTTCCTCTTCCGCCTCTTCCTCCTCGTCGGCGGTGACGGTTTCGAGATATTCGGGGCGGCCCTGAGTCTTCAGGTGCGCAACGACTTTCTCCACCTCGGCATCGGAGACGAAAGGACCGTGGACGCGGGCGATGCGTCCGCCGCCCTGCATATGCAGCATGTCGCCCTGGCCGAGCAGCTGCTCGGCGCCCTGTTCACCGAGGATGGTACGGCTGTCGATCTTGGAGGTGACCTGGAAGGAGATGCGGGTCGGGAAATTCGCCTTGATCGTGCCGGTGATGACGTCGACCGACGGGCGCTGGGTCGCCATGATCAGGTGAATGCCCGCGGCACGCGCCATCTGCGCCAGACGTTGGATCGCACCCTCGATCTCCTTGCCGGCGACCATCATCAGGTCGGCCATTTCATCGACGATGACCACGATATAGGGCATCGGCGCGAGATCCAGCTCCTGGCTTTCCTCGATCGGCGCGCCGGTCCCCTTGTCGAAGCCGGTCTGGACCATGATGTGGATGGTCTCGCCCTTTTCGCGCGCCTGGGAGACGCGGCCGTTATAGCCGTCGATGTTGCGCACGCCGAGGCGCGACATCTTGCGATAACGCTCCTCCATCTCGCGCACGGCCCATTTCAGCGCCATGACCGCCTTCTTCGGATCCGTGACGACGGGCGTCAGCAGATGCGGAATGCCGTCATAGACGGAGAGTTCCAGCATCTTCGGGTCGACCATAATCAACCGGCACTGCTCCGGCGTCATGCGGTAGAGCAGCGACAGGATCATCGTGTTGATGGCCACCGATTTGCCCGAGCCGGTGGTGCCGGCGACGAGCAGATGCGGCATCTTCGCGAGCTCGGCGATCACAGGCTCGCCGCCGATGGTCTTGCCGAGGCCGAGCGCCAGCTTATAGCCGCTCTTGTCGAAATCCTGGCTCTCGATCATCTCGCGGAAATAAACGGTTTCACGCGTGACGTTCGGCAGCTCGATGCCGATGACGTTGCGGCCGGGGACGACGGCGACGCGGGCCGAAAGCGCCGACATCGAGCGGGCGATATCGTCGGCGAGGCCGATGACGCGCGACGACTTCACGCCGGGCGCCGGCTCGAATTCATAGAGGGTGACGACGGGGCCGGGGCGGACATGGATGATCTCGCCCTTGATGCCGAAATCCTCAAGCACGCTTTCCAGAAGACCGGCATTCTGCTCCAACGTCTCCTGCGACATGATCTCGCCGAGACGTTCAGGCGGCTCCTGCAACAGAGCACGCGGCGGGAATTCATAGCCCGACGCATCGACCCTTTCAGGTCTCGCCGCAAGGCGCGGCGACGGCAGGACGGCGGCGACCGGAGGCGTCGACCGAGGCGCTGGGGCGGCCTGTAGCATCGGGGCGGCCTGAGGCATCGGGGTTGCCTGAAGCACCGGCATGACCTGAGGCATTGGAGTGGCCTGGGGTGCGGCCTGGGGCGCCAACGCGATCGTCGCCTCGCGAGCCCGCGGCGGCTTTTCCAGGGAAATCGCCGCCGGCGGGCGCGGAGCCACCGGCGCGGTCGTGGCAGCCGGCGGCTGGGCCGGGCGGGATGCCGACGGGGCGGGCTTCAGCACGCCCGGACGCCATTCCATGACGCGGAACAGGGAGGTGATCGATTCGGGCGCGGTCTCGATCTTCGGAAGAACGATCGCGGGCGCGCGCACCGGTTCGCCTTCTTCGAAGGCCATGACTTCCCAGAAGGCGAAATCGGAAATCGAAGACAGTTCGGAAGCGGCGCGCAGGGGGGAAGCCTCCACCGCGACGGCCGGCGCCTGCGGCGTCTCGATCGTCTGAGCCGGCGCTGCGGCAAGTTCGCCGGGCTCCGGCAGATAGATGTCGAAGGGCACGTCAACCGCGACCGGCTCGATCCGTATTGCCTGCTGTTCAGATTGCGGTTCGCCGCGAACAGGCTCGTTCGACGGACGGCGCCGGCTGATCAGCGTTTCCGGCGTGCGGGTGAAGCGAACGTTCGGCGCGAGGGAAAAGTTGCTCTGCCAGATCGGCGCTGCGGGCTTTTCGCCTGCAATTTCCTCCTGAAGTTCCGTTTCAAGCCCGCTGGAAAATTCCGCGGCATCCGTCAAATTGGTTCTGGGAAAACGCATGCGTCCGCTACTCACTCATGCCTGACAAATTACGACCCTACCGGGATAGAAAAGGAAGGTTAATAAGTTCCTTCCGGCCGTTCCGTTCCGACACGGCCTCCGGGTATAATTCGATGCCATTTCAATGATTTATGTAAAGCGGAAAAATCTTCGCTTTTTTGACGAGGCGTTTTAGTGCGCCTCGTCCCAATTGCTGGCGGCGCGGGCATCGACCTTTAGCGGCACGCGCATTTCGTGCGCCGGCATGGTGGCGTTTTCCATGACTGAGACGATGATCGGCATCGCCTTTTCGACATCCTCGTCCTCGACTTCGAAGATGAGTTCGTCGTGCACCTGCAGCAGCATGCGAACGCGCTCGGCAAGGCCGGCTTCGGCCAGTGCCGGCTCCATTTTGATCATCGCCCGACGGATGACATCGGCGGCCGAGCCCTGGATCGGCGCGTTGATCGCCGCACGCTCGTTGAAGGCGCGCACGGAGGGATTGGAAGAGCGGATTTCGGGATAGTTGATTCGCCGGCCGAAGATCGTCTCGACATAACCCTTGTCGCGCGCCATCGCCTTGCGGCTTTCCATATAGTCGCGGATGCCGGGGAAACGCTCGAAATATTTCTTGATGTAGTCGCCGGCTTCCGAACGCTCGATCGAGAGCTGATTGGCGAGACCGAAGGCCGAGATGCCGTAGATGATGCCGAAATTGATCGCCTTGGCGCGGCGGCGCACCTCACCCGGCATGCCTTCGACCGGCACGCCGAACATTTCCGAGGCCGTCATGGCGTGGATGTCGACACCATCCTCGAAAGCCTTGGTCAGCTGCGGGATCTCGGCCACATGGGCAAGCACGCGCAGTTCGATCTGGCTGTAGTCGGCCGAAATCAGCTTGTGACCCGGCGTCGAGATGAAGGCGGTGCGGATCTTGCGGCCCTCAGCGGTGCGCACCGGAATGTTCTGCAGGTTCGGTTCGGACGAGGACAGGCGCCCCGTCGTCGTCGAAGCCAGCGAATAGGAGGTGTGCACCCGCTTGGTCTCCGGGTGGACATAGCCGGGAAGCGCGTCGGTATAGGTGGATTTCAGCTTGGTGAGCTGGCGCCAGTCGACGATCTTGCGCGGCAGCTCGAAACCGGCGGCGGCGAGATCCTCGAGCACCGAGGCTGAGGTCGACCATTGTCCAGTCTTCGTCTTGTTGCCGCCGGCAAGCCCCATCTTGCCGAACAGGATGTCGCCCAGCTGCTTCGGCGAACCGATATTGAAACGCTCTCCGGCGAGCTGGTAGATCTCGTCCTCCAGGCGCGCCGCGCCCTGCGCCAGTTCGCCGGACAGGCGCGACAGGATCTGCCGGTCGACGGTGATGCCGCGCGCTTCCATATGCGCCAGCACCGGCAGCAGCGGCCGCTCCAGCCGCTCATACACGCTGGTGAGCCCCGCTGCCGCCAGCCTCGGCTTCAGGACCAGCCACAGGCGCAGCGTCACATCGGCGTCTTCGGCGGCATAGTGGGTGGCGCGGTCGATATCGACCAGATCGAAGGTGACGTTCGCCTTGCCGCTGCCAGCCACGTCCTTGTACGGAATCGGCGTATGGCCGAGGAATTTCTCCGAGAGCGGGTCCATGCCATGCGCGCCGGTGCCGGCGTCGAGCACGTAGGAGATCAGCATCGTGTCGTCGAAACTCTTCGTCTCGATGCCAAAGCGCTTCATCAGGAGGTAGTCGTATTTCAGGTTCTGGGCGACCTTGAGAACCGATTCGTCCTCCAGCAACGCCTTCAGCCGCGGCAAGGCATCGCGCATGGGGACCTGGTTTTCGGCAAGACCGCCGCCGAGCAGATCACCGACGCCGTTCTTGTGGGCAAGCGGTATATAGGCGGCGCGGATCTTCGTGCCTGTGGGATCGGTGATATTGTCGGCGATCGCCATCGCGAAGCCGACCAACTCGGCCTGCATGGCATCCAGCGACGTAGTTTCGGTATCGAAAGCCATGAGGCCGGTGTCGCGCGCATCGGCGATCCATCGGTCGAGCGTCGCCAGATCGCGGATCGTCACATAGGTTGAATGATCGAAGGGCAGCGCTGCAAAGGCCTCGGCCCGCGCCTTGGCGAGATCCGCGGGCGAAAAGGCGCCTTCGACGCCGGCCTTCACCTTTGCGCGCGGCGGCACCGGCACCGATGCGCCGGAAACGTCGGGGATACCGCCGGCAACCGGTTCCGGCTCGGCCGCATCGAGATCGGGACCATGGGCTGCCTTGCCCCATTCGATAGGGACGACCGCCGGTTCAATGGCGCTCGCATCGCAATCGCAGACTTCGGCGACGCGTCGGGTCAGAGATGTGAATTCCATCGTCTTCAGGAAGCCGATCAGCTTCGGACCGTTCTGCGGCTCCAATACCAGCGCGTCGAGATCGAGATCGAGCGGCACGTCGGTACGCAGCCGCACGAGTTCGCGCGAAAGCCGCGCCATCTCGATATTGGCAAGGATCGTCTCGCGGCGCTTGACCTGCTTGATCTCGGTGGCGCGTTCGAGCAGCGTGTCGAGATCGCCATATTCCTCGAGGAGCTGGGCGGCGGTTTTCGGGCCGATGCCGGGAATGCCGGGAACATTGTCGACCGAGTCACCGGTCATCGCCTGCAGGTCGATCATCTTTTCCGGCGGCACGCCCCATTTCTCGACGACATCGGGAATGCCGATCTGCTTGTCCTTCATGCTGTCATACATGTGGACATTGGATGTGACGAGCTGCATCAGATCCTTGTCCGAGGAGACGATGGTGACATCGGCCCCCGCGGCTTCGGCCTGGCGGGCATAGGTGGCGATGATGTCGTCGGCCTCGAAGCCTTCGGTCTCGATGCAGGGCAGGTTGAAGGCGCGGGTCGCCTCTCGTATCAGGCCGAATTGCGGGATGAGCTCTTCCGGCGGTGCCGAGCGGTTCGCCTTGTAGGCGTCGTAGAGATCTTTGCGAAAGGTCTTGGCGGAATAATCGAAGATGACGGCAAGATGGGTCGGCGTCACCCCGACATCGGTATTGCGCGCATCCCTCAAAAGCTTCCACACCATGTTGCAGAAACCGGAAACGGCGCCGACCGGCAGGCCGTCAGACTTGCGCGTCAGCGGCGGCAGTGCGTGAAATGCCCGAAAGATGAATCCGGAACCATCGACTAGGAAGAGGTGATCGCCTTTTTTCATGCGTGCATGGATAGCGCGGGCACGAAAGGAGGTCCATATAAAGTTCGTTGCGCCAAAGAGATAATGAGGTCCGAGCGCGCCTGCGCCGCGCCTCTATTCAAACGCGCAGAGGGCGCGGCAGCATTCTGAATTGGCGCATAATTTCAGCCTGAAATCCATCGCGGTGTAACAATGAGGGCGGAGAATTCCTGCTCACCAAACTGTTACCGATTTGTAACGTTCCGTGACCCTTGAAAAACCACATTCGTAGCTCCAAATCCATGTCACCGGCGCTTGATCGCGTCGCGGGTCTGATTACCGGCTTGTCCCCCGCCGCATCAGGCTTGGACAAAGGCCTTATCCCCCTCTCCGGGCCTTTGTCCCCATTTTAAAGTCGCCATGGCCAACCTCCAGGCCATGGCGACTTTTGTTTTTACAGCTTGCATTTTTTGGAGCGCCCTATGCTATTTGCTGCATTGTCTCCGGCACGGTTTTGAGCCTAACTTGCAATCATGGGATTTAACCGCATGGATTCGGGAGCCTACCTTGCCAGCCAGCTGGCGAAGGGTTTTGCCCGCTCGCTGCACCAGCGCGCGGTCGGGCTCGGTTTCTCTCCCGGCCAGTTTCCCATCCTGCTGGAACTGTGGGCCGCGGACGGGCTGACCCAGAAACAGCTTCTCGAGCGCGTCGATATCGAGCAGGCGACCATGGCCAATACGCTCTCGCGCATGGTCCGCGACGGGTTGATCGAACGCCGGCCGCATCCGTCCGACAAGCGGGCTCAGCTGATCTTCCTGACGCCGAAGGCCCGCGCCATGGAAGCCGAGGCGATCGAGACGGCGCGTGAGGCGGACCTCGCCCTGTTCAAAGGCTTTCGCGGATTCGAGCGCGAGCTGACGCTCGAATATATCCGCCGGCTGCTGGAAAACGCCAAAGCGCTCTGATGGATCATTCGCAGGCAAGCCGCGCAGCTCGCCGCCACGGTATCGGCTGCGCGCCTGCGTCAGCCGTCGATGACAGCAGGCTTTTGCGGGCGGCGGCGAGCTTGATGCTCGGCTCGATATCCGGCTTGCCGAGCAAGAAGCCCTGCACCTGGGCGCAGCCTTCTTCGAGGACGATCTGACGCTGCGTCTCGGTTTCGACGCCCTCCGTCACGACAGGCATTCCGAGACTGTGACCGAGGCCGATGATCGCGCGCACGATCGAACGCGCCGCCGCGTCATGCTCCAGCATGCCGGTGAAGCTGCGGTCGACCTTGATCTTGTCGAACGGGAAGGTGCGCAGGTTGGAAAGCGAGGAATAACCAGTGCCGAAGTCGTCCATGACGATGTGAACACCCAGGCTGCGCAGACGCTGCAGCGTGGCCATGACCCGATCGCGATCACGGATGAGAGCGGCCTCGGTGATCTCGATCTCCAGCCGGTCGGGCGCGAGCCCCGTTTCCTTGAGAATCGCCTCGATCCGCTCAGAAAGATTCGGCAGCATGAACTGCACCGGCGAGACGTTGACGGCGATCTTGAGCGGTTGCGACCAGCGGGCGGCCTCCATGCAGGCCTCACGCAGCACCCATTCGCCGAGCTGGACGATCGACCCGCTTTCTTCGGCGATCGGAATGAAGACATCCGGCTCGCTCATGCCGTGGCCCGGCCGGTTCCAGCGCATCAAGGCCTCGTAACCGCTGACCTGGCCGCTCTGCGCATCGAGAATCGGCTGATAGCTGACATGGATCTGATTGCGGGTGATGGCGTGGCGCAATTCGCTTTCGATCTGGCGGCGGGCGCGCGTGGCCTCGTCCATTTCCGCATCGAAGAAACAGGCCTTGCCGCGGCCGCCATGCTTGACCCGATAGAGCGCGATATCGGCATTGTTGCAGATCTCGTCTGCGTCGCTTCCGTCGGCCGGATAAAGGGCGATGCCGAGGCTGACGCCGACGGCTGTGGGGTCGCGTGCCGTATCCATCGCGACGGCGAATTCGTCGAGGATCGCGGCTGCGAGCTTCTGCGCGGCCGCCGGCTGCTGCCCGGCTGGCTGGATGATGGCAAACTCATCGCCGCCGAGGCGGGCAATGGTATCGCTTTCATCGGCCACGCGACGCAGGATCGAGGCGACCTTGCAGAGAATTCGGTCGCCCTCGGCGTGGCCGAAAACGTCGTTGACGGTCTTGAATCGATCGAGATCGATATAGAGGAGGGCAACCTCGCTGTTCATTCGTTCGGCCATCTGCAGCGCCTGGCGGATGCGCGTGTCGAACAACGATCGGTTCGGAAGATCGGTGAGAACATCGTGGTGGGCGAGGTGTTCGATCATCTCCTCGGCCTGTCTGCGTTCGGTCAGGTCGCGCACCGCCAGCACGTCGCAATTGTGCCCGCGATAGACGATCCTGCTGGTGTTCACTTCGACGGCGATCTCCTTGCCGCTGCTGGTGTTGAGCAAGGTTTCGCCGGGCCTCTTGTGCCCCTGGATGGCCATCAAAGCAGCGGAGGGCGCCTTGCCGACAAGATCGGCAAGCTTCCAGCCGGAAAGACCTTGGAAACGTTCATTGGCATCGATGATCCTGCCTTCCCGCAGAATCAGCAATCCCTCCTGCGAAGCATTTGCCAGTCCTCTCAGATCCGTCAGGTGGCTTTCGATGAAGACCACCGCGATGGCGGTTAGAATGAGAGCCGTCGCCGCGACCACGACGATCGCAGCCAGCAGTCTGGTATCGAGCACCGTCGCCGGGACCTCTTTGCCGGGATCGGGCACGAGGGTGATGCTGGCCATCGAAATGAAATGGAGGGTGCAGATCGCAAGGACGAAGGTGACCGACGAGGCGAGGAGCCGCCTCGCCCCCTTCCAGCGGAAGAAGGCCTGGAAGGCCGCGCTCGACAGCAGCGCTCCCGCGAGAACCGCACTTAGCGTCATAGAGGGATCGTAGAGGATCACCGCCTGAGTCTCGATCGCCTGCATGCCGGTCAGGTGCATCGAGGCGATGCCGAGCGCCATCAGGACGCCGCCGCAGATGCACGAAAATCGGCCGCGGCTTTGCGAAGCGACCAGGATCGCCACCCACGAACCGACAACCGACAGGAGGAAGGAAAGCGCCGTCAGCCCCAGTTGGTAGCTGATCGGCATGCCGCCGTCATAGGCCAGCATCGCGATAAAGTGCGTTGCCCATACGCCGGTGCCGAAGGCGAAAGCCGAGGCGCCGATCCAGACCTTGCGCCGCCCGGCTTCGCATTCCTGGGCGCGCGAAAGCGGCAGCATCGCTGCCATCGCGCCAACCAGACAGACCACGGCCGCCGCGAGCACCAGCCGCCAATCGTGATCTTCCCGAATACATGTAATGACCGAAAACATCCGCCCCCCCCAAAAGCTGAATTCGATCAGGTTATTTAGGTTCTGCTAAATAACTGTAAATTGAATTAGGAACTTCTTCTATATTATCCGGCAAATCTTCTTGAGAGCGATCCAGATCGGGTCGCTTTTCGCGCCGCCTATTTTTGCTTTTCCGCCTCGCTTGCCTTGCTGGTTTGGTCTATCGTCCCGCCAAATTGCAAAAAGGAGTCGAAAATGACGGATCTACAACAGGTGCTTGCACGCGCGGATCAGAACCTTGCCTCGAGCCTCGATAAGCTGTTCGAGCTTCTGCGCATCCAGTCGATTTCCACCGATCCCACTTACAAGGCCGAATGCCGGAAGGCAGCCGGATGGCTGGTCGCCTATCTCGAAGGCCTCGGCTTTACCGCATCGGTGCGTGACACGCCCGGCCATCCGATGGTGGTCGCCCACCACGCCGGCGCTTCCGCCGACGCGCCGCACGTTCTCTTCTATGGCCATTACGACGTGCAGCCGGTCGACCCGATCGAGCTCTGGGAAAACGATCCGTTCGAGCCGTCGATCAAGGATGCCGGCAATGGCCGCAAGATCCTGACCGGTCGCGGCACTTCCGACGACAAAGGCCAGCTGATGACTTTCGTCGAGGCTTGCCGCGCCTATAAGGAGATCAACGGCGCGCTTCCCTGCCGCATCACCATTCTCTTCGAGGGCGAAGAGGAATCGGGCTCACCGTCCCTGAAGCCTTTCCTCGAAGCCAACGCCGCCGAACTCAAAGCCGATTATGCGCTGGTCTGCGATACCGGCATGTGGGACCGCGATACGCCGGCAATCGCCGCGGCGCTTCGCGGCCTGGTCGGCGAGGAGGTGGTCGTGACGGCCGCCGACCGCGATCTGCATTCCGGCCTCTTCGGCGGCGCGGCAGCAAATCCGATCCATATTCTCGTCGAGGCGCTCGCCGGCCTGCACGACGAGACAGGCCGTATCACGCTTGACGGCTTTTATGACGGCGTCGAGGAAACGCCCGACAACATCAAGGCGTCATGGGAGACTCTCGGCAAGACCGCGGAAAACTTCCTCGGAGAAGTCGGCCTTTCCATTCCCTCTGGTGAAAAGGGCCGGTCGGTGCTGGAACTGACCTGGGCGCGGCCGACCGCGGAAATCAACGGCATCTGGGGTGGATATACCGGCGAAGGCTTCAAGACTGTCATCGCCGCCAAGGCCTCCGCCAAGGTTTCGTTCCGGCTCGTCGGCAGCCAGGACCCGGCCGCCATCCGCGAGGCTTTCCGCAACTATGTGAGGTCGAAAATTCCGGCCGACTGCTCGGTGGAATTCCATCCGCATGGCGGCTCGCCGGCGATTCATCTCTCCTATGATTCGCCTGTTCTGACCAAGGCGAAGACGGCGCTTTCCGACGAGTGGCCGAAACCTGCCATCGTCATAGGCATGGGCGGCTCGATCCCGATCGTCGGAGATTTCCAGAAGATGCTCGGCATGGAATCGCTGCTCGTCGGATTCGGTCTCAGCGACGACCGGATCCATTCGCCGAATGAGAAGTACGAGCTTGTCTCCTACCACAAGGGCATCCGCTCCTGGGTGCGTATCCTTCAGGCCCTCGCCGGCTGAACGGCGATGGCGCGCCTTACGGCCCGCCCCTCAAAATCAAAAACAAAAGGCCGGTCGCCCGGCCTTTCGTCGTCCGCTCGGCTCGGTGCCAGTTCATCCGTGGTCAAGGAGCAAGCGGGTATTGCCGTCAGATTGCCGCTGGAAGGTTAACAGACGGTTAACGGCCCTCTCATGAGGCGTTCTCGATGACCCTGAGAGCGCACCTGAATGTGGCGCACAAATCTCCCCCCGTTCAAGCTGCGTTCATCGCGCTCGGCCTATAAGGTTTTGAAAGACAAGCGAATGATGGCGCCCTAACAAATGCGGGCAATCGCTCTATCTTTTGTTCCAGATGGCATATGCCAAAGGAAACGCAGCCGAGCGCTGCCTGAAAAACACGCCAACGAGGAGTGAGAAGCGTGAGAAACCTCATCGTCAAAATAGCCGCGACCGCGCTGCTTGTGCTGGCTCCGGCAATAGCGCAGGCCGCCGAGGGATACTCGACGGCAAACGTCAACATGCGCGCGGGTCCAAGCACCCGATACCCGGCCGTCGCCGTCATACCCGCCGGTTCGTCCGTCGAAATCCGTGGATGCCTTTCCAACGTCAACTGGTGCGACGTCGAATTCTACGGTGGCCGCGGCTGGGTCTCCGGCCAGTACGTGCAGGCGGTTTACGAGCAACGCCGCGTCTATGTAGGTCCGCGATATTACCGTCCGCTGGGCATTCCGATGGTCACCTTCAGCGTCGGCAATTATTGGGACCGTTACTACCGCAATCGCGATTTCTATCGCGAACGTGACCGCTGGAGCCGCGGTCCGGACTACTATTACCGCGACCGTGACTATCGGGATCGGGATCGCCTTCGCGAGTACCGGGATCGGGATCGCGTTCGCGAGTACCGGGATCGCGACCGCGACTGGCGTGACGACGACCGGAGACAGGAAGTCCGCCGGCCGGAGCGTCGGGAAACCGATACGAATTTCCGTGACCTGCCGCAGTTCAGAGGCGGGAAGGCCGACACCTATAACCGTCCGGATCACAGGGCCTCGCCCTTCGTCTGCCGCCCGGGCGATCCCTCCTGCGACTGAAACACCGAGGGCGGCAGCGATGCCGCCCTCTCTGCATGGAGGGCTCACTGCGAAAGCGCAGTCAAGAAAAAGCCCGGCGCTCCTTGGGGGGATGCACCGGGCCTGATGTCGATCGGCGCGCGTTGAGGGGAGACGGCCGATCAATCGCGGGACGTGAGGGGCTGTCCCGCTTCTCCATAAACAGTCGTCGAGCCTATTGGTTCCGCTCGCCGCATTAATTCCTTAAATCGAAAATCATGCCGCAATGCACCCCTCGGTCTCGCCTCATGACCGCGCGGCTTCGACAGTGCGGCCGCCGTCGCTGTCGTCCTTTAACACCCCGTTAAATCGCCGCAATTACAGTTCACTCGGATGATCGCGCCGCCCGCCGCATAGTTCCTTGAACCGCGATCGATTTAAGGAACTATGCAGCACTTGAAAGTGCGACAGCGTCCTCGTGCGTCTAAATGGACACGCGACGCTGTAAAACGGGCGCCGTTATGCGAAGTGGGCTTCGCGATCGAACAGGGGATGCGACCGGTCCGCGATGGCAGGCAGAGGCAAATCAGGCAACAGAATCGAACCGTCCTTCAGCGGCCGCCCGGCTCGCGACGATGATGAATTTTCGCTAGACGCCGACGACCGCGTCATCGCAAGCAGATCCGCGCGACGCGGCGGCTCCAAGCCCCCGCAGCAGCGCGCCGCCCGCCAGCGGCGGCGGGAGCCGCGGGAACGTGACGGCGGCGGCTTTTTCGGCTTCCTGCGCGGGGTGGTCTACTGGTGCGTCGTGCTTTTCATCTGGGCCGGCATCGGCGTTGCCGGGCTTGTGGTCTATTACGGCTCGCGCATGCCGAGCGCCAGCACGTGGGCGATCCCCGAGCGGCCGCCGAACGTCAAGATCACCGCCGTCGACGGCAGCGTCATCGCCAATCGCGGCGCCACCGGCGGCGAGGCGCTGTCGCTCGAAAACATGTCGCCCTATATTCCCGAAGCCGTCATCGCCATCGAAGATCGCCGTTTTTATTCGCATTTCGGCGTCGATCCACTCGGCCTCGGGCGGGCGATCGTCACCAATTTCACGGCCGGCCACATGGTGCAGGGCGGCTCGACGCTGACGCAGCAGCTTGCCAAGAATCTCTTCCTCTCTCCCGAGAGAACGCTGGAACGCAAGGTGCAGGAGGTGCTGCTGGCGCTCTGGCTGGAGCAGAAATACACCAAGGACCAGATCCTTGCGATGTATCTCAACCGAGTGTTTTTCGGATCGAACGCCTATGGCGTCGAGGCGGCATCGAGGCGCTACTTCAACAAATCGGCGCGGGATGTGAACCTCGGCGAGGCCGCGGTGCTGGCCGGCCTGCTCAAGGCGCCGTCGCGGCTTTCGCCGGCCCGCGACGCGGAGGCGGCGAATGCGCGCGCCCAGCTCGTGCTCGCGGCGATGCGCGAGCAGGGCTTCATCACCGATTCCGAGATCAAGACGGCGATGTCGCAGACCCCGGCTTCGGCCAAGAGCTACTGGTCGGGCGCCGGACATTATGTCGCCGACATGGTTATGGACCAGTTGCCGGGCCTGATCGGCGATGTCAAGGAAGACGTCATCGTCGATACGACCATCGACAAGTCGCTGGAAAAAAAGGCCGAGCAATCGCTGGTCGACGTGCTCGACAAGGAGGGCGACAAGCTCGATGCCTCGCAGGCAGCCCTCGTCTCGATCGACGGCACCGGCGCCATCCGGGCACTCGTCGGCGGCAGGGACTATGCGACGAGCCAGTTCAACCGCGCCGTCAAGGCCAAGCGCCAGCCGGGATCTTCGTTCAAGCCGTTCGTCTATGCGGCAGCGCTGGAAAAGGGGCTGACACCCTTTTCGGTGTTCAACGACGCGCCAATCCGCATCGGTGACTGGACGCCGGAAAATTACGAGAAGAAATACAATGGCGAAGTGACGCTGGCGACCGCGCTCTCCAAATCGCTGAACACGGTGGCCGCGCAGCTGGTGATGTATGACGGGCCGGATCAGGTGATCAAGCTCGCCCACCGGCTCGGCATAGAAAGCGAGCTGCAGCCGAACGCCTCGATTGCGCTCGGCACGTCCGAAGTGTCGCTGATGGAACTCACCGCCTCCTATGCTGCCTTCATGAATGGCGGCTATAAGGCGACGCCGCACGTCATCCGCCGGGTAACCACCGCCGAGGGCAAGGTTCTATACGAAAATACCTATGACAGCCCGCCGCGTGTGCTCTCCGAAGAGATCGCCGCCCAGATGGACACGATGATGATGGGCGTCATCGAGAATGGCACCGGCAAGAGCGCCAAGATCCCCGGCTGGCAGGCGGCGGGAAAGACCGGCACGACGCAGAACTCACGCGACGCGCTCTTCGTCGGCTTCACCAGCAACCTTACAACAGGCGTCTGGTTCGGCAATGACGACGGCAAGCCGATGAAGAAGGTGACCGGCGGCGGTCTTCCGGCCAAGGCCTGGAAGGAATTCATGATCGCCGCCCACAAGGGTCTTTCGCCGGCGCCGCTGTTCGGCAACGGCCAACTGATCGACAATCCTAGCAATGGGCGGCCAATGGCGCAGGCAGCACCCGACGGCGGGCAGCCGGTCACGGCCGAAGTGCCGCCTCCGACAACGATCGGCGGCATCATTTCCGGCGTCTTCGGCGGCGGCGAGAATACCGAGCGTTATCCGCAGGCGCCTGTCCGGCAACAGCGGGCAAGCCAAGGAAACGGTCCAGTTCCTCCTGCAGACGTTGCCGAAGGCGGCGGTCCAGGCTACGAAGGCATGGTGCCGCCCGGTGATATCGGTGGGCCTCAGACGACCTCTTCGGTGCAGCCGCGGCGCACGACCCTGCTCGATCTGATCATGGGTCAGTGAAATTCCTTGCTGCATGCCCGGCGTAAGCCATATATCCTAGAAATCTCACGCTTTCCGGAGATGGAGCGACCTCTTTTCCGGCTCCTGCGAAAATTGAAGGCAACACATTCGTTTTGCTGGATTCCGGGCTATTTCCCGCCTTGCAGTCCAGAAAACCGCTCCTTATATACGCCGCATCACCGCAATCACGATTGCGTAATCTTAAGTAGACCCATCCCGTAAGGGGCTGTCAGGGAAATGCCTTCTGGGGGTTCCGACAGCTTGCTTCAAGGAGAGAATGACATGGCAAAAGTAATTGGTATCGACCTTGGAACGACGAATTCCTGCGTCGCAGTCATGGACGGCAAGGACGCGAAGGTCATCGAGAATGCGGAAGGTGCGCGCACGACCCCTTCCATGGTGGCCTTTTCCGATGACGGCGAGCGCCTCGTCGGCCAGCCGGCCAAGCGCCAGGCGGTCACCAACCCGACGAACACCCTCTTTGCAGTGAAGCGCCTGATCGGCCGTCGCTACGAAGACCCGACCGTCGAGAAGGACAAGCATCTCGTTCCCTTCAGCATCGTCAAGGGCGACAATGGCGACGCCTGGGTCGAAGCCAATGGCAAGGGCTACTCGCCCGCACAGATTTCCGCGATGATCCTCCAGAAGATGAAGGAAACCGCTGAATCCTATCTCGGCGAAAAGGTCGAGAAGGCCGTCATCACCGTTCCCGCATATTTTAACGACGCGCAGCGTCAGGCGACCAAGGATGCCGGCAAGATCGCCGGCCTCGAGGTCCTGCGCATCATCAACGAGCCGACCGCTGCCGCCCTCGCCTACGGCCTCGACAAGAAGGAAGGCAAGACGATCGCCGTCTACGACCTTGGCGGCGGCACCTTCGATATTTCGATCCTCGAAATCGGCGACGGCGTCTTCGAAGTGAAGTCCACCAACGGCGATACCTTCCTCGGCGGTGAAGACTTCGACATGCGTCTCGTCGAATATCTCGTTGCCGAGTTCAAGAAGGACAACGGCATCGACCTGAAGAACGACAAGCTCGCCCTGCAGCGCCTCAAGGAAGCTGCCGAAAAGGCCAAGATCGAACTCTCGTCCTCGCAGCAGACCGAAATCAACCTGCCGTTTATCACGGCTGACGCATCCGGTCCGAAGCATCTGACGCTGAAGCTGACCCGCGCCAAGCTCGAAAGCCTGGTCGACGATCTTGTCCAGCGCACGATCGCGCCCTGCAAGGCCGCCCTCAAGGATGCAGGCGTCACCGCTGCCGAGATCGACGAAGTCGTTCTGGTGGGCGGTATGAGCCGCATGCCGAAGGTGCAGGAAGTCGTCAAGCAGCTGTTCGGCAAGGAGCCGCACAAGGGCGTCAACCCGGATGAAGTCGTCGCGCTCGGCGCTGCCATCCAGGCCGGCGTCCTGCAGGGCGACGTCAAGGACGTTCTGCTGCTCGACGTGACCCCGCTGTCGCTCGGCATCGAGACGCTCGGCGGTGTCTTCACCCGTCTGATCGAACGCAACACGACGATCCCGACGAAGAAGAGCCAGACCTTCTCGACCGCCGAGGACAACCAGCAAGCCGTCACCATCCGCGTTTCGCAGGGCGAGCGCGAAATGGCTGCCGACAACAAGCTGCTCGGCCAGTTCGACCTCGTCGGCCTGCCGCCGTCGCCACGCGGCGTGCCGCAGATCGAAGTCACCTTCGACATCGACGCCAACGGCATCGTGCAGGTTTCGGCCAAGGACAAAGGCACCGGCAAGGAACAGCAGATCCGCATCCAGGCTTCCGGCGGCCTCTCCGACGCCGACATCGAAAAGATGGTGAAGGATGCCGAGTCGCATGCTGCCGAGGACAAGAAGCGTCGCGAAGGTGTAGAAGCCAAGAACCAGGCCGAAAGCCTGATTCACTCGACGGAAAAGTCGCTGAAGGATTACGGCGACAAGGTCTCCGAAGCCGACCGCACCGCGATTTCCGACGCGATTGCCGCTCTCAAGTCCGCGACCGAGGCAACCGATATCGACGCAGAAGACATCAAGGCCAAGACCCAGACCCTCATGGAAGTGTCCATGAAGCTCGGCCAGGCGATCTATGAAGCACAGCAGGCCGAAGGCGGCGCTGCTGCCGATACCTCCGCGGAAGGCGGCGACAATGTCGTCGATGCCGACTATGAGGAGATCAAGGACGACGACCGCAAGAAGTCCGCGTAATCCGCGGCGGCGTGATAATGCTTCAACACCTGATCCGGCTGCTTACCATGGCAGCCGGAAATCCATTTCCGGGGTTTAATCCTTAATGGCAAAAGCGGACTTTTACGAAACTCTGGGTGTAGCCAAGTCGGCGGACGAGAAAGAGCTGAAGAGCGCCTTCCGGAAGCTGGCGATGAAATACCATCCGGACAAAAACCCGGATGACAAGGACGCCGAACGGAAGTTCAAGGAAATCAACGAAGCCTACGAAATGCTAAAGGACCCGCAAAAACGGGCAGCCTATGATCGTTATGGCCATGCGGCCTTTGAGCATGGCGGCATGGGCGGCGGTGGCGGCGGCTTTGCCGGCGGCGGCTTCTCCGACATCTTCGAGGATATTTTCGGCGAGATGATGGGCGGCGGACGGGCGCGCCAGCGCTCGTCGGGCGGGCGCGAACGCGGCGCCGACCTTCGCTACAACATGGAAATATCGCTGGAAGAGGCCTTCTCCGGCAAGACGGCGCAGATCCGCGTTCCCACTTCCATCACCTGCGACGTCTGTTCGGGTTCGGGCGCCAAGCCCGGCACACAGCCGAAGAACTGCGGCACCTGCCAGGGCACGGGCCGCGTGCGCGCGGCACAGGGCTTCTTCTCGATAGAGCGGACCTGCCCGACCTGCCACGGCCGCGGCCAGATCATTCCCGATCCGTGTACTAAGTGCCACGGCCAGGGCCGCGTGACGGAAGAGCGTTCGCTCTCGGTCAACATTCCCGCCGGCATCGAGGACGGCACGCGCATCCGCCTGCAGGGCGAGGGCGAAGCCGGGACTCGCGGCGGACCGGCGGGCGATCTCTATATCTTCCTTTCGGTGAAGCCACATGAATTCTACCAGCGCGACGGGGCCGATCTCTATTGCGCCGTCCCGATCTCGATGACGACGGCGGCTCTCGGCGGGACTTTCGACGTGGCGACGCTCGACGGCACCAAATCGCGGGTGACCGTGCCTGAGGGCACGCAGGCGGGCAAACAGTTCCGCCTCAAAAGCAAGGGCATGCCGGTGCTGCGTTCGGCGCAGACGGGCGACCTCTATATCCAGATCCAGATCGAGACACCGCAAAAGCTCACCAAACGCCAGCGCGAGCTGCTGCAGGAATTCGAGCAGATTTCCTCCAAGGAGAACAATCCGGAGTCGACGGGTTTCTTTGCCCGGATGAAGGAATTCTTCGAAGGCTGAGCCGCCGATCGATCCGCAATCGCGAAAGCCGGGGACGGAAACGTCTCCGGCTTTTTTAGGGCGCAAATCCTGATTTTGAGCCATATGCCGTTCATGCCAAGCGATCTGTTCCAGATCGATACGATGCCGGATCGGCAGAGGGACTTGCGTTAACGCAGCCCGATGATGCCGCTTGCAAGTTTTCCAAAAGACCTCAATCTCTGCCGTCAGCGCATCACTCAGGAGAGCGGAATCGATCTCAGGAAGTGATGCGCAATTTCAGAGCGATAGAGCGTTTTCAGCGCGTCCAATAGGACGCGGGCGCTCTAACGGGGACCAAGAAGCAAGAGTATCGATCATGGCGCCAGCCTTTTCCTCTCAGTCAGAAGATGTCGACGTTCTCGCCGGCGCCATCTATACATGGTGTGCCGAGCGCAACATCAAGCTCCGCAGCCAGCAGGGGCTTTCCATCGCGAGTATGGCAATCGACCTCTATCATGCCGGTCACCAGACGCAGGACGATCTGTTGACGGCATTGCACGGGTGCGAGATTCACTAAAGCAGCGCGCATCGAAATTGATTCATGCGACGGTCACTGCGCGTGCCCAGGTCTTCCGCTTCAGGCTGTTGACGATCAGCCCTGCACCGTCCGGACGCCTTCGATAGCTGAAGAAACCCTGCTTTTCCGGGGGCCAAGTTGGCTGCTCCGCCGGAGTCAGGCAGCGGTTTCGACTGCTTCGCCACTCATCAGAGTAAGGATGGTCTTAACCGCTTCCTTGCCTGCGGCCGAGTTCAGCTTGTCGTAGCTCAGCGCAAGGGCATAGGCATCAGGGCTGAGTTCGATACGGCCGAATTCCGATATGCCGGTTCCCTCGAAGAGGGCTGAGATCTCGACATTGAGAAAAACCGCGATCTGATGCAGCTTGCTGGCTGAAACGCGGTTCGTTCCCTTTTCATATTTCTGGATCTGCTGGAAAGTCAGTCCGAGTGCTTCACCGAGTTCGAGTTGGGAAACACGACGAATGGCGCGAAGTTGTCTGATGTTGCGACCAACGATGATATCGACCGGATCTGGCACTTCACCACTCTCTTATACATGAACCTTTTGTTCACCATATCGCTTTTGCGAGATAACGCAACCAAAGAGTTGCAAAATTCAACCGACTTTTTCTGGGCTTTACGTTACGTCAGCCGACCCCGAAGGCTATGGTAAAAGCCCTGGTATACAGGCAATCTGAGAGCGCTGGCGATGGTCATCGTCGGTGAGGCGGCGGTGTCGGAGTGCATTTGAGGCGGTTGTATTTTTTTGGGACTCTGAAAAACCGTACTGATCGGTTCCGGAACCGTTCGCGTC
This sequence comes from Rhizobium aethiopicum, assembly GCF_900094625.1. Lineage (GTDB taxonomy): Bacteria > Pseudomonadota > Alphaproteobacteria > Rhizobiales > Rhizobiaceae > Rhizobium > Rhizobium aethiopicum. The sequence continues at coordinate 447,987 of NZ_FMAJ01000003.1, forward strand.
ACTACGCTTCTTATTAAAGGGGCGTGATCGGTGCTGCGAAGCGGCGAGCCTTGCCATCGGCGCCGCTTCGGCTTAGCTGTCACGCTTCACGAACCGGACACGAAATGCCGCATAAGGTCTCACTTTCCCGTCTGAAGCTGATAGACTTCCGCAATTATGCGGCCGCGAGCCTTAGCCTCGATGGTCGGCATGCCGTGCTGACGGGAGACAATGGCGCTGGCAAGACCAATCTGATGGAGGCGGTCTCGCTGCTTTCGCCTGGCCGCGGCATGCGCCGAGCGGCCTATGGCGAGATGACCCGGGTCGGCGCGACCGGCGGCTTTTCGATCTTCGCGGCACTTGACGGCATGGAGGGTGAAGTCGAGATCGGAACGGGCGTCGAAACGGGCGAAGAGACCACAGCCCGCCGGCTGCGCATCAACGGCACCCCGGCCAAAACCGCCGACGAGTTGACAGATCACCTGCGTGTTCTCTGGCTGACACCGGCGATGGACGGGCTCTTTACCGGCGCCTCCTCCGACCGCCGCCGCTTTCTCGACAGACTGGTGCTGTCGCTCGACCCCGCCCACGGCCGCCGCGCCAGCGATTTCGAGCGCGCCATGCGCAGCCGCAATAAACTGCTGGACGAAGGCCGGTTCGATCCGTCCTGGCTTGCGGGCATCGAAGAGCAGATGGCGAGCCTCGGCATCGCCATGGCGCTCGCTCGCCAGGAGATGCTCGGCCTGCTGACCCGGTTGATCGAGGAAACATTGGAGAGTTCGCCTTTCCCTTCGGCCTCACTACAGCTGTCAGGCTTCATGGACGGCCAGTACTCGCGGCCATCAGTCGACCTTGAGGACGACTACGCGGCGATGCTGGCCGAGAGCCGTTATCGCGATGCCGGCGCGAGGCGCACGCTGGAGGGGCCGCACCGGGCCGATCTCATCGTCCACCACCGCGAAAAGGCGATGGAGGCGGAGCGTTGTTCTACCGGCGAGCAGAAAGCACTGCTTGTCGGCCTGGTGCTTGCCCATGCGCGGCTCGTCGGCAATCTCACCGGCCATGCTCCGATCCTGCTGCTCGACGAGATCGCCGCGCATCTCGATGAGGGGCGTCGAGCCGCGCTGTTCGACCTCATCGACGGGCTCGGCGGCCAAGCCTTCATGACCGGCACCGATCGGACGATGTTTTCGGCGCTCGCAGACCGAGCGCAGTTCTTGACGGTTGCGGACGGAAGGGTGTTCGGATGAGGGAGACAGCTTTTCCCGATGTCGAGGACCATGCTACCATCGCCGCCATGGAACCTCTCAGCCCAGATGAAATCGCCCGGTATCACCGCCACATCCTGCTCCCGGAGATCGGCGGCGCGGGCCAGCAGAAACTGAAGGCGGCCCGCGTGCTGGTGATCGGCGCCGGCGGCCTCGGAGCGCCGGTCCTGCAGTATCTCACCGCCGCCGGTATCGGCACGCTCGGCATCGTCGACGACGACCGGGTGTCCCTCTCCAATCTGCAGCGTCAGGTGATCCATGATTCCGGCACGATCGGCGAGTTGAAAACCGAAAGCGCTGCCCTGGCCATTGCCAGGCTCAACCCCCATGTGCGGCTCATCCGCTTCGAGGAACGCTTTTCCGCCGAAACCGCCCAGCGGCAGCTTGCCGGCTTCGATTTGCTGATCGACGGTTCTGACAATTTCGGTACGCGTTATGCCGCCGCCGACGCGGCGGAAGAGGCGCAGATTGCGCTTGTCACCGGCGCGGTCGGGCGTTTCGATGGTTCGCTGACAGTCCTCAAGCCTTTTGAGACCGGCGAGGACGGAACGCCCAATCCCACATATCGCGATCTGTTTCCGGAGGCGCCGCCGGCGGGGCTGATCCCCAGCTGCGCCGAGGCCGGCATCATCGGCGCGCTGACCGGCGTCATCGGCACGATGATGGCGATGGAGGCGATCAAGCTGATTACCGGCGCCGGCGAACCGCTGATCGGACGGCTGCTGCTCTACGACGCGCTCTCGGCCCGGTTCGATACGATACGCTATAAACGACGCAGGCAAGGACAGGCCCTATGAAGATCATACGTCTGGATCAGACCTTCACGCGCTGGGACGAACTGCTCGCGCTCATCCTTGCCGCCTTCGCCTCGATGAACGGCAGGATCGATCCGCCCTCTTCGGCGCTCAGCCTTACGACGCAGTCGCTTGCCGAAAAAGCCGAGGCGGAGATTGCTCACGTCGCCATCGATGGCGAAAAGCTTGCCGGCTGCGTCTTCCTGCGGCCGGAGCCCGATTGTCTCTATATCGGCAAGCTCGCCGTTCTGCCGCACGTCCAGGGCAAGGGGCTCGGCAAAAGGTTTCTGGCAATTGCCGAGGAGACGGCTGCAGGGCTCGGCCTTCCGGCCTTGCGGCTGGAAACCCGGATCGAGCTCACCGACAACCACGCCGTCTTCGCCGCCTGGGGATTTTTCAGAACAGCCGAGAAGGCGCATCCCGGCTTCGTCCGGACGACCTTCATCGAGATGCAGAAGGTGCTTGCGCCTTCCGCCCGCTTCGCCTGAACCCGGCCGGCGCCCTCAACGGCCCGGCAGCACCCGGTTCGGCGGCCTGTGGCCGTCGATGAAGGTGCGGATATTGATGATGACCTTGTCGCCCATGTCGATGCGGCCTTCGATCGTCGCCGAGCTCATATGCGGCAGCAGCACGACCTTGCCCTCATTGGCGAGCTTGATGAGCTTCGGGTTGACGGCCGGTTCGTTCTCGAAGACGTCGAGGCCGGCGCCGGCGATCTTGCCTTCCCTCAGGCATTTGATGAGCGCGGTTTCATCGACCACGTCACCGCGTGCCGTATTGACGAGATAGGCCGTCGGCTGCAGCAGCGCCAGGCGGCGCGCTGATAACAGATGAAAGGTCGCCGGCGTTGATGGGCAGTTGACCGAGACGATGTCGACGCGGGCCAGCATCTGGTCGAGGCTTTCCCAATAGGTCGCTTCGAGTTCGTCCTCGACGGCCGGATTGACGCGCTTGCGATTGTGGTAGTGGATCGAAAGGCCGAAAGCCTTGGCGCGGCGCGCCACCGCCGTGCCGATACGGCCCATGCCGACGATGCCGACACGCTTGCCGTGAATTCGCCGCCCGAGCATCCAGGTGGGAGACCAGCCAGCCCATTCGCCCGGCTTGTCGGTCAGCACCCGCGCCCCTTCGCCAAGCCGTCTCGGCACCGCAAGGATGAGCGCCATTGTCATATCGGCGGTATCCTCGGTCAGCACATTCGGCGTGTTGGTGACCGTGATGCCCTTGCGCGCCGCCGCCTCGACGTCGATATGGTCGGTGCCGTTGGAGAAGCTGGCGATCAGCTTCATCTGCGGTCCCGCCGCATCGATCAGCGCCGCGTCGATGCGATCGGTGACCGTCGGCACCAGCACATCGGCGGTCCGGACGGCGGCGATAAGCTCTGGAACGGAGCGCGGCGCGTCATCGATGTTCAGCTCGGCATCGAAGAGCTCGCGCATTCGGGTTTCGACGGCATCCGGCAACTTGCGGGTGATGTAGACCTTCGGTTTTTTCTTCGCTGTCATGGCTGCCTGCGGTGCCTTGTTCAGAGGTCTTTAACCAAGAGGGGTGATAATTTTCCCGTTCCGGGCAATTTCTACCAGACCCGCACGCGAAGACAAACAAAACTCGTGGTGCAGCCGGGGAATGTCAAAGCCCGGACCGCGTGCAGGCCGGGCTTGCCCGCGAGTTCGAGCAAACGGAAGTCTCCATGCGCAGCAAAGTCCTGAAGTCCTGCCTTGCCCTCGCAATCGTTCTGGCCACATCCTGGGGAACCCTGGAATTTGCTCATGCTCAGGCGGCCAAGGGGCCAAGCGGCCTGCCATTGCCGCGATTCGTCACATTGAAATCCAAGCGCGTCAACCTGCGCATTGGTCCGGGAACGGATTTCGCCGTTTCGTGGATGTATCTGAAATCCGGCCTGCCGGTGGAAATCATTCAGGAATACGACAACTGGCGCCGCATCCGTGATGCCGACGGCACCGAAGGATGGGTCAATCAGTCGCTCTTGTCTGGCCAGCGCGCGGCGATCGCCGCGCCGTGGATGAAGACGAAGGGCAAGGGCGTCTACGTCAATCTGCGCCGCGAGGCGCTACCCTCCGCCTCGATCGTCGCCAAGCTGGAACCCGGGGTGATGCTGACGATCGGCGAATGCAACGGCGACTGGTGCCGCGCCGAAGCCGACGGCGCCTCCGGTTGGGTGGCGCAGTCGGAGATCTGGGGCGCCTATCCGGGCGAAGCCTTCAAATAAGCCCGGCCTGTTTGGCGGCCTCGGAAAGCGAGGTCATCGGGCGCGGGCCGATCTGCTGAATGACGATGCCGGCGGCGAGGCAACCAAGCTTGCCGCAATCCTCCAGGGACCGCCCCTGCGTGTAGCCATAGAGGAAGCCGGAGGCAAAGAGGTCGCCGGCGCCCGTTGTATCCACAACCTCCCTGATCCTGATCGCATCGACATAATAACGCTCGCTGCCCTTCAGGATGACGGCGCCGTCCTCGCTCATCGTCACCGCGGCGATCTTGCAGTCGGCGGCGATCTTGTTCAGCGCCTCTTCGAAATCTTCGGTCTCGTAAAGCGACAGCGCCTCCTGGCGATTGGCGAAGACGATATCGACCTTGCCCGAACGCATCAGGTCGAGGAATTCACCGCGATAGCGGCCGACGCAGAAGCTGTCGGACAGCGTCATCGACATTTCGCGGCCGTTTTCATGGGCGATGCGGGCACACTCGAGAATCGCTTCCTTGGCGCGCGGCGGATCCCAGAGATAACCTTCGAAATAGGTGACCTTGGCGTCGGCCACGACGTCGGCCTCGACATCCTCGGGACCGAGCTCGACGCAGGCGCCGAGATAGGTGTTCATCGAGCGCTCGCCGTCCTCAGTGACGAAGATCATAGAACGGGCCGTGGGCGGAAAGGTGCCCTTCGGCTTCGTCTGGTAGTGGACGCCCTGGGCGCGGATGTCATGGGTGAAGATTTCGCCGAGCTGATCTGCGGCGACATTGCCGAAATAGGCGGCCTTGCCGCCGAGGCTCGCAACGCCAGCCGCCGTGTTGCCGGCGCTGCCGCCGGAGGCTTCGAGTGCCGGTCCCATGCGCGAATACAAGAGTTCGGCACGTTCGGCATCGATGAGGTTCATCGCCGCCTTGGTGATCTGGTTGTCCATGAGGAACTGGTCGTTGCAACGGGCAATGATATCCACGATGGCGTTGCCAACTGTCAGAACATCGAATCTTGTCATGAAATGGGGAGTCCCGGATTTGTGATAGCCGGGGTTCGGTCTTAGCGAAATTTCCGCGGTTTGGAAGGATAAATGGTGATTGGCACTTCTATTTCTTCGCAAAAGTGCCGCTTATTCGTCACGCCCCTGTCATCTTCGATATCTAGAAATCCTCGCAGGAAGTCCGGCATGAGCAGCTTTCAGTTGCAGCCGGGCGCACGGGGGATGATCCCTTCGATCTTGCCGGCGCGATGCTGACCACGGATGAACTGGCAGTTTCGCGATCCGGATATCCGGCAAGGACCGGAGCGGAAAAGCGGGCCGTGCCCGCTTTTTTTGCGTCCGAATGCGTTCGGTTCGAAGACGGGTGGCGATTGCCTTTTCAACTTGCGCCTTTTGCTGCTAGAGGTCGGATACTCCCCTCCCCCGCAGAGCATCCTGCCTCATGTCAGCCATCGTTCTCGACGTCCTTCCCATCTTCATCCTGATCCTCATCGGCTGGGTGATCGTCCGCAGCGGGCTGATGGCCTCGAATGTCGGCGAAGCGCTCAGCGAATTCGTCTTCAAGATCGCCGTGCCGCTTCTGCTCTTCCGCACCATTGCCGAGGCGGATTTCCACGGCGCGTCGCCTTTCCGGCTTTGGATCGTCTATTTCTCCGGCGTCGCCATCACCTGGGCCGCCGGCCATATCGCTGCCACGCGGTTGTTCGGCCGCGACGAACGGATCGGCGTGCTGGCCGGCGTGTCCTCCGCCTTCGCCAACAATGTGTTCATCGGGCTGCCGCTGGTCGAGCGCACCATAGGCGGTGAAGGGCTGGTGGCGCTGTCGATCCTGCTTGCCGTGCATCTGCCTGTGATGATGGTCGCCGGCACGGTGCTTATGGAGCATGCGGAGCGCAAGATCGCCGGCAAAAGTGACCGGAGCATTATTTTCGTGCTTCGCCAGATCACCATCAATCTCATCCGCAATCCGCTGGTGATCGGCCTTGCGGCCGGCATGGCCATGCACCTCTCCGGACTTACCATGACGGCGACGCTGGCGACGGTCGTCAATCAGATCGCCGGCATTGCCGGCCCGGCGGCACTGATTTCGCTCGGCATGGCATTGGAAAAATACGGTGTATCCGGCAATCTCGGCATCGCCAGCGTCACGTCGGCGTGCAAGCTGCTGCTGCTGCCGGGCTGCGTTTGGGCAGCAAGCCATCTCCTCGGCCTCAGCCCCGAATGGACGGCGGCGATCGTGCTGACCTCCTCCGTGCCGACAGGCGTCAACGCCTGGCTGATCGCCAATCGCTTCGGCGTCGGCCACAGCCTCGCCGCCTCGACGATCTCGGTGACGACGGCGCTCGGAGCCGTCACCGTCTCGCTCTGGGCCTATTTCCTCGGCGCCTGAACCGTTCCTCGACAACAAAAAGCCCGGCTTGCGGCCGGGCTTCTATGTCATGCCTATGCTACCGCGCTTTACTGCGTCGCGGTGTTCGGATCCGGCAACGGCACCGGCGAATCGGCGAGCGTATGCAGGTAGAGGATGACGTTGGCACGGTCCTGATCCTTCGCCAAGCCGGCAAAGCCCATGGCGGTGCCGGGAATGTCCTTCTTCGGCGCCAGAAGGAACTTGTTCAGAAATTCGAAGGTCCACTTTTCGCTGCCGCCCCTGGAGAAATCCTTCATGGCGGAGGAATAGGCAAAGCCTTCATGCGAGCCGATCGGGCGATCTACGACACCAAAGAGATTAGGGCCGACCTTGTTCGGCCCCCCTTTGGTGGCGTCATGACAGGCCTGACACTTCTTGAAGACCGTTTCGCCAGCCTTGGCATCTGCAGAAGCGAGCAATTGCGCGATCGGAACGGCAGCGGCCGGTGCAGCTTCACCGCCGGCGGCGGGCGCTTCTTCGGCAACGATCGCGAAACCTTCCTTCTCCGGCGCTTCGGAATGGAAGATCCCCTCGGACGCGATCGAGACGGACATCAGAACGAAAATCGTTCCGAGCAGCGCCCCCACGGCCGTATTGACGTATGAATTCATCTGCAATGCTCCCCTTGCAGCCGGCAGACCAGAACCGGACCATCTTGAAATCGCGCGGAACCTATGTCTTTTGACTGATCGTTGCAATGGTCTAAATGGTCTTATGCGTGAGACTTTTTGACACTTTTCAGCCCGGAATAGAAGGCCCGAACAATGCGTGATTCAAATTTAGACGACGTGCTCGTGCTGATCCCGGCGCGCATGGCCTCCACCCGGCTTCCGGGCAAGCCGCTCGCCGATATTTGCGGACTGCCGATGATCGTGCAGGTCGCAATGCGCGCTCGCGAAGCGGAAATCGGCCGCGTCGTCGTCGCCGTCGACGACCAACAGGTGTTCGACACCGTGGCTGCCGCCGGCTTCGAAGTCGTCATGACCAGCCGGGATCATCAGTCGGGCTCCGACCGTATCTTCGAAGCGCTGACCAGGGTCGATCCGGACGGCAAGGCGAAGTTCATCGTCAACGTCCAGGGTGATTTGCCGACGATCGAGCCGGAAACGGTGCGTGCGGCTTTGCGCCCCCTCGAGGACGAAGCGGTCGACATCGGCACGCTGACCATCGAAATCGACAATGAGGAGGACAAGACCGCGCCGCACATCGTCAAGGTGATCGGCTCGCCGATTTCCGACACCCGCCTGCGCGGCCTCTACTTTACCCGCGCCACGGCGCCTTACGGCAAAGGGCCGCTCTACCATCATATCGGCCTCTATGCCTATCGTCGCGCAGCGCTCGAACGGTTCGTCTCGCTCGGCCCGTCGACGCTCGAAAAGCGCGAATCTCTGGAGCAGCTGCGGGCGCTAGAGGCCGGCATGCGCATCGATGCGGAGATCGTTGACACGGTTCCGCTCGGTGTCGATACTCCCGCCGACCTCGAAAAGGCGCGGCGCATTCTTTCCGCGAAGGCCAACTGACGGATTTTCCTCATGAACATCAAGACCAACAGGATCGCCTTCCAGGGCGAATTCGGCGCCAATTCCGACATGGCCTGCCGCGACATGTTTCCCACCATGGAACCGCTGCCCTGCCAGACCTTCGAGGATGCCTTCACGGCAGTCGACAATGGCGACGCCGATATCGCGATGATCCCGATCGAGAACACGATTGCCGGACGCGTCGCCGATATCCATCATCTGCTGCCGGAATCGCGGCTGCATATCATCGGCGAATATTTCATGCCGATCCGCTTCCAGCTGATGGTGCTGCCCGGGGTCACCCAGGACGAGATCCGCACGGTGCACAGCCATATCCACGCGCTCGGCCAGTGCCGCAAGATCGTGCGCGCTCACGGCTGGAAGCCCGTTATCGCCGGCGATACGGCGGGGGCGGCAAAACTCGTCAAGGAAACCGGTGATCGCTCGATGGCGGCACTCGCGCCGCGCCTTGCCGCCGATCTCTACGGGCTCGAGATCGTCGCCGAGAACGTCGAGGATACGGAAAACAACGTTACCCGTTTCGTCGTCCTGTCCCGCGATGAGGAATGGGCGCAACGCAATTCGGCGGAAGAAAAGGTCGTCACCACCTTCGTCTTCAATGTCCGCAACATTCCGGCCGCGCTCTACAAGGCGCTCGGCGGCTTTGCCACCAACAACATCAACATGACGAAGCTCGAAAGCTATCAGCTCGGCGGAAAATTCGTGGCGACGCAGTTCTACGCCGATATCGAGGGACATCCGAACGACCCGAACGTTCGCCGGGCATTGGAGGAACTGCGGTTCTTCTCCGAAAAGGTGCGCATTCTCGGCGTCTACAAGGGGCATGCTATGCGAGGCCTGCTTTAACAGACCTCGCGGCATGGTGTTATTTATCCGGCTCGCAGACGCGCAGCCGATGCCCGTCCGGATCGAGCACGACGAAGGTCGGGCCGAAATCGAGCTCGGTCAATTCCTGAGCGATCGGCAGGCCGCGCTGACGCCAGTCCTCGTACTGCTTGGCGACGGCATTTTCCCCCGCCACCATGAAGGCCACCTCGCCTCGGTTGCCGATGGCGGAAGGCTGCGGCTCGACCTTGCTGCGCCGCCAGAGACCGAGGGTGAAGCCGCCGTCGAGCGGAAAGGCCACGAAATTCGGCGCCTCCACGGCCGGTTCGCGGTTCAGAAGGTTCCGGTAGAAGCTGGCGCTTTCGCCCGGGTCCTTGACTTAGAGGATAATCAGATTGGGGCTGGTCATTTCGGTTCTCCCGTTTGCTGGTGGATGCTGCGGACGAGAGGTCAGCTGCTGACAATTGATGTCAGCAGGATGCAGCGGGCGTAGCAATTGCTACGCCCCGTTCTCGTCAGATGAAATATTGCTGGTGAGACGGATTAGAGCGGGAAACGGTCCCCGCGGCGCGGATTGCGTCCATCCATGAAGCCGAGGTCGCGCTTGCGGCAATCCGGTGCCGCCTCGATATCGAGGCTGGTGTGGTTTGCACTGCGTACCCGAAAGATGTTCATGACCCGGCGCAGAAGGCCGGAGTGCCCGGACTGCCGGACATCGGCGAAAGTTTCAGCCGAAATGACATCGGCAAAGGTGTCAACTGCAAAACGGTCACCGGCTTGCTGGAAGACTGGAGACGTTGCCATGATCGGTACTCCTTCCCTGGCGCATCGGCTCGATGCGCATAACCTGGATGCTACAGTGTCCTTTGCACGTCCAAAAACGCGCGGCGCTGTAGCGGATTGAGTCTGATCATAACGCCGGCTACTGACAGTTTATGGCAGCAGCATTCACCTCTCGATCGGCACGTCCTGCGTCTCGCGCCACTCCTTGAGGAGAACGGTGCGGCGGCGCGGATAGCGCACCTCATGCAGGGCCATGTCGATAATGCGGTCGGTGCGGAAATGGCGAAAATCCTGGCGCAGCTCGCACCAGGCCATCAGCACGCGCACATGCTCGAAATAACCGAGTGCGAAAGGCCAGACGCGGCGCCGTGAAATGCGGCCCTGCTCGTCGCCGTAATGCAGTTCGAGAATACGCTCCAGGCGGATGGCCTTGCGGATGGCCGAGACATCGGCACTGTCCTCATCCCGGCGTTTCGGGCCGACGAAGAGGGCTGCCGAATCGATCATTTCGCGCATATCGGCCGGCAGCACGGCGGCGATCTTAGCGAGCGCATCGGCGCCGGCGCCGGCGAGGCGCGGCTCGGCGGCGCGGGCCACCCAGCGCGAGCCGAGCACCAGTGCCTCCAGCTCTTCTTCGGAAAACATCATCGGCGGCAGCATGAAGCCGGGCTTCAGCACATAGCCGATGCCGGCTTCGCCTTCGATCATTGCACCCTGGGCCTGCAGGCTGGCAATGTCGCGATAAAGCGTGCGCAGGCTGACGCCGGTCTCCTCGGCAAGCACCGTGCCGGTCACCGGCCTGCGATAACGCCGAAGCGTCTGGAGCAGCGTCAACAGCCGTTCCGAACGGGCGACCGGCATGGCACTAGCGCTTCCACTCCACCCAGTCGCGCATCAGGCGGTGGGCGATCGCTCCTTTCGGAGGCGAGGCTTTGCCATTGGCGCCCGGGCGTTCCAGCATCTCCAGCGTTTCCTCCCGGGTAAACCAGCGGCAATCCTCCAATTCGGTCTCGTCGCGCTTGATTTCCGTGGACTTCGCCTCGCCATAACAGCCGATCATCAGCGAGTGCGGCATCGGCCAGGGCTGCGACGCATGATAGCGGATGCGGCCGGTGCGGATGCCGGATTCCTCCAGCGTTTCGCGGCGGACGGCGTTCTCGATCGTCTCGCCGGGCTCGACGAAGCCGGCCAGACAGGAATACATGCCGGGGGCAAAATGCGGGCTGCGTCCGAGCAGGCAGAGATCGCGCGTTTCGTCGACCGTCAGCATGATGACGACGGGATCGGTGCGGGGAAAGATCATGTGCTCGCAGGCGGTGCAGACACGCTTGTAGCCGCCGATATGGATCTCCATCGCCGCACCGCAGCGGCCGCAGAAGCGGTTGTCGCCGTTCCAGCGGATAAGGCTTGCAGCCTGGGCGAATTCGCCGAGCAGCACCTCGTCGATCAGCATCTCGCGAAACAGGGTGCGGCCGTCGGCCGGCTTATATTGGCTGGCAAGGTCGTCGACACCGACGCCGACGGGAACGGCAAGACGCGGCTCGCCGGATTTGCGGTAGCCTAACAGCACCGTCTCGTCCCAATTCGGCCGAAGCTCCTGCAGTTCGTAGCGGGCAAAGAGCGGATCGAGCACCTGGCCGTCATGCTTCAGCACCAGCTTGTCGTTCGCGAAGGCGAAGATATGCGTGCCCTCCCTCGCCAGCGCCTTTTCGACGGATTGTTCGTCGCGATGTTCGGAATCGCGGTTGAGGTCGTTGGCTGCAAAGGCCGTAAGATTGCTGGGTTCCGGATGCGGCACATCCGAATCGAAAAGCGAATGACTCATGATGAAAGGGCTTCCCGCAGCTTTGCTGTCAATTCATCTCTCTTTGCGTCCTCGTAGGGCTCTGCCCGCCCGAAGCCCCAGACAGGACCCGGCCAGTTGGCATCGCCTTCGAAGCGGGCAATAACATGAACATGAAGCTGGCGGACGATATTGCCAAGAGCCCCGACATTGATTTTTGTCGCGCCGGTAATCTCCTTCAGGGCCTTGGCGACCAGCTCCGTCTCGAATGCGAGCAGCACCTGGTCCAGCGGCGTCAGCTCGAAGATTTCGGTGATGCCAGCCCGACGCGGCACGAGAATGAGCCAGGGCCAGCGGGCGTCCTTAGACAATCTGAGATCACAGAGACCGGTGACCATGATGCTGACGCTGTCGTTTTGCAGCCGGGGGTCGAGCACGAAACCGCTCAAAGGCATTCTCCTCGTGTTTTCCAACGACTAGCAGTTTTTTATCATGTTGGCTTGCTTTTGATGACGATATTGCCGATATGTGCATCCGGGAGGTTGGTGGTGGACGAGCCACTCGCCAACCGGGTCAGGTCCGGAAGGAAGCAGCCCTAACGAGCCCGGCACGGGTCATCGTGCCAGCCTCCCACCTTCTCTCCACGAAATGCCCGACAATTCCGGGCGACAAGCAGGGCGATGAGCGACACCGAGCGACAATCAAAAGATGCCGCCTCGACGGGCACCGGATACCGGGTGCTGGCTCGCAAATACCGCCCCAAGGATTTCACGGACCTGATGGTCGGCCAGGAGCCGATGGTCCGTACTCTGACCAACGCCTTCGAGACCGGTCGCATCGCGCAGGCCTATATGCTGACCGGCGTGCGCGGCGTCGGCAAGACGACGACGGCGCGCATCCTGGCGCGGGCGCTGAATTACAAGACAGCCGATATCGACAAGCCGACGATCGACCTCCGCATCCCCGGCGACCATTGCCAGGCGATCATGGAAGGCCGACATGTCGACGTGATCGAGATGGACGCCGCGTCGCACACCGGTATCGACGATATAAGAGAGATTATCGAACAGGTGCGCTACCGGCCGGTTTCGGCGCGCTACAAGGTCTACATCATCGACGAAGTGCACATGCTGTCGACGCAGGCTTTCAACGGCCTGTTGAAGACGCTGGAAGAGCCGCCGGAGCATGTGAAGTTCATCTTCGCGACCACCGAAATCCGTAAGGTGCCGATCACGGTGCTGTCGCGCTGCCAGCGCTTCGACCTGCGCCGCATCAGTGCATCCGATCTCGTCGGGCTGTTTTCGACGATTGCGGCCAAGGAAGGCATCGAGGCGGAAGCGGACGCACTGGCGATGATTGCGCGCGCCGCCGAAGGCTCTGCCCGCGACGGGCTCTCGCTGCTCGACCAGGCGATCGCCCATGGCGCAGGCGTGGTCCAGAGCGAAGCCGTGCGCGGCATGCTCGGCCTTGCCGACCGCGCCCGGATCGTCGATCTCTTCCAGCATGTCATCAAGGGCGACGTGGCCGCCGCCCTTGGCGAATTCCAGAGCCAATACGAGGCCGGTGCCAATCCGGTGGTCGTGCTCACCGATCTTGCCGATTTCACCCACCTGGTGACGCGGCTGAAATATGTGCCGGATGCGGCAAACGATCCCTCGCTCAGCGAAGTCGAACGCACCAAAGCGGCTGAATTCGCCAAGGGCGTCGCGGTGACGACGCTGTCGCGCATATGGCAGATGCTGCTCAAGGGCATTCCTGAAACCGAAGGCGCGTCGCGCACCGCGGGCGCTGCCGAAATGGTGCTGATCCGGCTCGCGCATGCGGCGCATCTGCCGGCGCCCGAGGATGCAGCGCGGCGGCTTGCCGAATTTTCCGGCGACAATGGCGGCCAGCGGCCCTCCTCGCCCTCCGGCAATGGTGGCGGCAACGGAACGCGGGTTCCCTATCAGAGCAGCGTTGCGGCGCGCGCGACGGAGCCGACACCACGGCCGCAGCCGTCGGGGCCGACCGCGATGCTGCGGGCCGTGCCCAATCCGGAGCCGCAGAATATCGGCCGCACCGAGATCAAACCCGCAGAGGCGCCGAAGCCGCTCGTCCGTATCAATTCGGTCAGTGATATCGTCGACCTCGCCAGCGAAAAGCGGGATGTCAAACTGAAGGCGCTGGTGCGCAACTTCGTGCGGCCGGTCCGCATCGAGCCCGGCCGGCTGGATGTGAACCTCACCGAAGGCGCTCCGAACACGCTGCTCAACGAGCTTGCGGTCAAGCTCAAGGAGTGGACTGGAATCCACTGGATCGTCAGCACCAGCCGCGAAGAAGGCGGGCCGACGATGGTGGAGGCGGAAGCCAAGGCGCAGGAACAGCGCGTCAGCGACGCCCGTCAGGATCCTGACGTGGCGGCGATCCTGGCGCATTTTCCGGGCGCGAAGATCATCGACGTGCGCGTGCGGGCGCCGGAACCGGAAGAGGAAGGCGAGGCGAAACCGCCGGCTGCCGCCGAATCCGAGGAAGGCGACATCCTGCCCGGCGACGACATAGAATTCTGACGTTTCAAGAAGGAGCGAGACGATGCGCGACATCATGGGAATGATGGGCAAAGTCAAGGAAATGCAGGCCAAGATGGAGCAGATGCAGGCGGAGATCGCCGAGCTCACTGCCGAAGGCAAGGCCGGCGGCGGCCTCGTCACCGCCGTCATCTCGGGCAAGGGCGAGCTGAAGAGCCTGAAGATCGACCCGTCGCTCTTCAAGGAAGACGATGTCGAGATCCTCGAGGACCTGATCGTTGCCGCCCACAAGGACGCCAAGGACAAGGCCGAAGCGCTCGCCGCCGAAAAGACCAAGGCGCTCACCGCCGGCCTGCCGATCCCGCCCGGCTTTAAGCTGCCATTTTGATAGCAGGCAATCGATCTTAGGACACCACTCTTACCGCTGCATTTCCAGCAGCGCTCGCAGCTTGTGGTGAATAGGAGCGGCGAGATATCGCGCTCGGTCCGCCTCCGAAAGCTGCCTGCCGAACGTTTTCATCAGCTCCGGCATCGTCACCCTTTTGCCTGAGAAGGGCTGATGCTCGACCGCAGTTCCGGCCTTGGCCACACCGCCGCGGATGACGCGGCAGTAGATGCCGGGGCGGGCGGCCACCGTATAGCGCTTGACGAACTTCGGATCGTTCATCCTTGCGGCAAAGGTGGCACAGGGAATGCGGCATGCGGTGACTTCGAGGATGAGATCGCCTGATATGAACCGGTCGCCGACGGCGACGTCGCGATTGTCGAGATTTGAAATCACCATGTTTTCGCCGAAGGTGCCGGGTTCGTACGACCGGTCGAGCTCGCCCGCCCACCAGTCGAGCGTCAGCGATCCCTCGATATAAACCGCCTGATCGACGCCGCCATGGTGTTTGCGGTTGCAGATGGCATCGCCGACCAGTCCCTCGGCATCGATCATCACCGCGCCATTGACCGCATGTTTGAAGATGCCGGTCTTGTAGCTCTTGCCGGCCAGCCTTTCCGGATTGCCGATACAAAGCGCCAGTATTTTCATGGGGCAGCCGATCCTTCCGCGATTCCGTTTTCGTTCCATATCAGTTAAGAACGGCGCATGGCAAAACGAGTCACCGGCCCCGAAATCGAAAAACTCATCCAGCTTCTGGCGAAGGTGCCGGGCCTCGGGCCACGTTCGGCCCGCCGGGCGGCACTGCATCTGATCAAGAAGAAGGACCAGCTGCTCGGGCCCCTGTCGCACGCGATGGGCGAGGCCTATGACAAGGTGAAGATCTGCTCGCGCTGCGGCAATGTCGACACCGTCGATCCCTGCACCGTCTGCACCGATACGCAGCGCGATCAATCCGTCATCATCGTGGTCGAAGACGTGTCGGACCTCTGGGCGTTGGAGCGGGCAGGAGCGATGAACGCCGCCTATCACGTGCTCGGCGGCACGCTGTCGCCGCTCGATGGAATCGGGCCTGACGATCTCAACATTCGCGGGCTGGTCGATCGCATCGGCGAAGGCGGCATTCGCGAGCTGATCATCGCCGTCAACGCCACGGTCGAGGGGCAGACGACGGCGCATTACATCACCGACCAGTTGCAGGGGCTCGAGGTGAAGATCACGCGGCTGGCGCACGGCGTGCCGGTCGGCGGCGAGCTCGACTATCTCGACGAGGGCACGCTTGCGGCGGCGCTGCGGGCGCGGACGGCGATATGAGGGGATTGTATATGCTGAAATATAACCCCCTCTGCCCTGCCGGGCCCGGGGTCGAGCCACGGGTCTCGACCCGTCCTTCGGACCCCCACAAGGGGGGTGTTCCACGACGCCTGCGGATATTCGCACTCGCTATAACAGCCGCCCTCCTCCCTCTCCCCTCATACGCAGCCCCATCAAAAGCCGATGTCGAGGCGCAATTCGAAAAATGGGTGCGGAGCGACCTTTGGCCCGAGGCGAAGGCGGGCGGTGTCTCCGAGAAGACGTTCAGGGCCGCCTTCTCGGGCGTCACGCTGAACTGGAATCTGCCGGATCTCGCCCCGCCGGGTTTCCCGCCGCCGAAGGAGCAGAAGCAGACGCAGGCGGAATTTTCCTCGCCCGGTCCCTATTTCAACGAGGACCAGCTGAAGCGGCTCACCGCGACGGGACGCGGCTTTGCCGCGCAGTATAGCTCGACGCTGAAGCGGATCGAGAAGACCTATGGCGTGCCGGGCTCGATCGTGCTTGCCATCTGGGGTCGGGAGACGGGCTTCGGGGCCGCGAAGATCCCGAATTCGGCGATCGAGGTGCTGGCGACCAAGGCCTTCATGTCGACGCGCAAGGAGATGTTCCGCACCGAACTGGTGGCAGCTCTGCATATTCTCGACGGCGGTGACGTCGCGCCTGCCGAGTTCAAGAGCTCCTGGGCCGGCGCGCTCGGCCAGCCGCAATTCATGCCTACGAGCTATCTGAAATATGCGGTGGATTTCGACGGCGACGGCCACCGCAACATCTGGACCTCGGTGCCGGATACGCTCGCCTCGATCGCCAATTACCTGGTCAAGAAGGGCTGGCAGCGCGACCGCGACTGGGGCTTCGAGGTGTCGATACCCCAAGCGGTCTCCTGCGCCCAGGAAGGACCGGATCTCGCAAAGCCGCTTTCGCACTGGGCCTCTCTCGGCATCCAGCGCATTTCCAGCAAGGCTTTTCCGCCGAGCGAAATGAAGGCTCAGGGGATGATGCTGGTTCCGGCCGGCCGCGACGGGCCGGAGTTCATCGTCACGCCGAATTTCTACATCATCAAGGAGTATAATAACTCCGACCTCTACGCGCTCTATATCGGCAATCTCGCCGACCGGATCGCCTTCAACGGCGGCGCCTTTGAGGGCCAATGGGGCGATGTCGGCAAGATGCTGCGTTCCGATGTCGCCGCGATGCAGAAGGCGCTGGAGCGGCAGGGCTACGACGTCGGCGGGTCCGATGGATTGCCGGGCTACAAGACGCGGCGGTCGATCGGCCAGTGGCAGGCGAAGAACGGCATGAAGCCGACATGCTTTCCTGAAGCAACGATGAAGGGCAAGCTGAAGTAACGACGTCAGAGCGTGCGCTTCAGGCCTTCGTGGCTGGCGACGAAGCCGAGCTTCTCATAGAAGCGGATCGAGTTTTTCCGCGTCTTGTCCGATGTCAGCTGCACGAGGCCGCAGCCGCGCTCGACGCATTGGGCGATCGCCCATTCGATGAATTGCGCACCGAGGCCCGCGCCGCGAAACTCTCTTGCGATACGCACGCTTTCGATCTGACCGCGCCACATGCCGGTCCGGGAGAGGCCGGGAAGAAAGCTCAGCTGCAGGCAGCCGACGACATGGCCAGCCGCGTCGATTGCCACGGCCAGCAACTGGTTGGCATCCGCCTCGATTGCGGTGAAGGCCGAGAGATAACGTGGATCGACGGGATCGGAGACGATTTCCCTGGTGCCGCCGAGATCGTCGTCGGCCAAGAGTCGGACGATGGCGGCGAGATCGGCTTGGCGGGCGAGCCTGAAACTGGACATGGTCGTTCTCAATGATGCAGGTCGACCGGCGCCTTGTGGAAGACGTCGTCATCGGGCGGAATGGCCTGGCGCTCGATCATACGGTGGACATGGGGCGGGCCTTCGCCGCGGTGGAGCGCGCGCAGCCTGTCGATGTTTTCGGCATCGGCCTGCGTGCGCCGCTGGTTGTGTCTGATATATTCGACCCAGGTCGGCGTATGGTAGCTTTCCGTCCACAGCCCGGGATTTTCCAGATCGCGCATCAGCGCCCAATGCCGGGCGCCGTCGCGGATGCGGATACGGCGGCGCTCCCCCATCAGCGCCATGAACTCGGCCAGGTCGTCGTCGGCAATCTCGTAATCGACCTGGATGACGATCGGGCCGCTGCGCGGCGTGATGTCGAGGCTGAGCGCCGGCGCGGTGAAGCGGTTCAAGGGGTCGAGATTGAGCGAGGCGAAGGCCGGCATGGAAAAACGCAGGCCGATGACAATGCCGAGCAGCATGACCACTGACGACATCAGCAGCGCATCGGCGACGCCATAGCGATCGGCAGCGACGCCCCATAGCCAGCTGCCGCCGGCGATGCCGCCGAAGGTGACAGTCTGGTAGAGCGACAGCGCGCGGCCGACCACCCACCGCGGCGTCGAGAGCTGAACGATGGTGTTGAAAAGCGAGAGCGCCGAGACCCAGCAGGCGCCGGCGACCAGCAAGCCGGCTGAGGTGAGGACGGCGCTCGGGCTGACGGCGGCGACGACGGCACTCAGCGCAAAACCGGCAAAGGCCAGGCGGATGATCGTCTCGCTGGACAGCGCCTGGCGCATTCTCGCACTCAGCATCGCACCACCGATCGCGCCGATGCCGAAGGCGCCGAGCATGAAGCCGTAGGTCAGCGGGCCGCCTGCGACAAGATGAAGGGCGACGACCGGCAGCAGCGCTAGAATCGAGCTCGCGCCGATGCCGAAGATCAGCCCTCGCACCAGGACCTTTTCAAGATTGGGCGACATCGAGACATAACGCAGGCCGGCGAAGATGGCGCTGCCCAGCGCCTCCCGCGGCAGGGTGGAGACGGGCGTATTCGGACGCCAGCGCAGCAGGGCGTAGATCAGGGCGAGGTAACTTGCGGTGTTCACCGCAAAGGCCGCGGCAGCACCCGCTGCCGCCACGATGACGCCGCCGATCGCCGGACCGACGCTGCGGGTGATGTTGAAGCCCATGCTGTTCAGCGTGACGGCGCCCGGCAGGTCGGCGCGCGGCACCATGTCGCCGACGGAGGCCTGCCAGGAGGGATTGTTGAGCGCGGTACCGCAGCCGATCAGGAAGGTGAAGAAGAGCAGCAGCCAGGGGGTGACCCAACCGAGAAGGGCGGCGGCCGTCAGTAACGCCGACACGATGAGCATCATGCACTGCGCCGTCAGCATGACCCGGCGGCGGTCGTAATTGTCGGCAAGCGCGCCCGATATCAGGGAAAACAGCATGATCGGCAGCGCCGTCGACGTCTGCACCAGCGCGACCATGTCCTCCGAGGCGGTGATCGTCGTCATCATCCAGGCAGCCCCCACCGCCTGGATCAGGCCGCCGAAATTCGAGGAAAGGCTCGCAAACCAGATTGCGCGATAGGTATCGTGCCGCAACGGCGCCAATGTCGACGAAGTATGCGCCACGTTTCCTCCCGCTTTGTCATCGCGCCCATCGGCAATATATGCGCAAGACGTTCGCTGGCCATAGCCTTCGTTCACCTTGCCGGAAGCGAATTGGCGGAATTGGCCGCAGACCTTGCAATTTGGTAAAAACCCGACTATATGGCTCTCAAATTCTTGATCGCTTGATGAAGAGTGGGCCGCAAGGACCCGCTCTTTTTTATTAGCTCGATCGCCTGAACAGCTTGAAATTGCGAGGAGCGCACCGCTTGTCGGACATGACGAACGCAGACAACGAACTTGAGCCGCGGCTAATTACCGAGACCGGGCTTGACCAGCGTCTTGCCGATATCATCGAACCCGTTCTCATCGGACTGGGCTTCCGGCTCATCCGCGTGCGCATGCTGAACCAGAACGGTGCGACCATGCAGGTCATGGCCGAGCGCAACGACGGCACGATGACGGTCGAGGACTGCGAAGAAGTCTCGATGGCGATTTCTCCCGTCCTCGATGTGGAAGATCCGATCGATAAAGAGTATCATCTCGAAGTGTCTTCGCCCGGCATCGACCGCCCGATGGTGCGGAAATCCGATTTCGTTCGCTGGCAAGGTCACCTGGTGAAATGCGAGACGTCGATCATGATCGACAACCGCAAGCGCTTCCGCGGCAAGATCGTCGAAGCAGACGCAAATGGTTTCACGCTCGAGCGTGACCAGGTTGCCTATGGGGAAGAGCAGAAGGTCACCATTCCCTTCACGGCGCTTAGCGATGCGAAGCTCATTTTGACCGACGATCTGATCCGCGATGCGTTGCGCGCCGACAAGCTGGCGAAAGCGCAGGCCGCCAACCAGAACGAAGCGGACGAGCAGGAATAACCGATCAACAGACCGCTCCAGGGACGGGAACCCCGGGGTAAAGACGGAGAAACAAGACAATGGCAGTCAGTGCGAACCGGCTCGAACTTCTGCAGATCGCAGATGCAGTGGCGCGCGAAAAGGTCATCGACCGCGAGATCGTGCTTGCCGCAATGGCTGACGCCATCCAGAAGGCGGCACGCTCGCGTTACGGCACCGAATCCAACATCCGGGCCGACATCAATCCGAAGACCGGCGAAATCCGGCTGCAGCGCCTGCTCGAAGTCGTCGACAAGGCCGAGGATTATTCGACGCAGATCCCGCTGGAGCTTGCCCGCGACCGCAATCCCGACGCCGCTCTCGGCGATTTCATCGCTGATCCGCTGCCGCCGATGGACTTCGGCCGCATCGCCGCACAGTCCGCCAAGCAGGTGATCGTGCAGAAGGTGCGTGAAGCCGAGCGCGACCGCCAGTTCGACGAATTCAAGGACCGCGTCGGCGAAATCGTCAACGGCACCGTCAAGCGAGTCGAATACGGCAATGTCATCGTCGACCTCGGCCGTGGCGAAGGCATCATTCGCCGCGACGAAATGATCCCGCGCGAGAACGTGCGCTATGGCGATCGCGTCCGCGCTTACGTCTATGACGTCCGCCGCGAGCAGCGCGGCCCGCAGATCTTCCTGTCGCGCACGCATCCGCAGTTCATGGTGAAGCTCTTCACCATGGAAGTGCCCGAAATCTACGACGGCATCATCCAGGTGAAGTCGGTCGCCCGCGATCCGGGCTCGCGCGCCAAGATCGCCGTGATCTCGAACGATAGTTCGATCGACCCGGTCGGCGCCTGCGTGGGTATGCGCGGTTCGCGCGTCCAGGCCGTCGTCGGCGAACTCCAGGGCGAGAAGATCGACATCATCCCGTGGAGCCAAGACCCGGCGACCTTCGTCGTCAACGCCCTGCAGCCGGCTGAAGTCGCCAAGGTCGTTCTCGACGAAGATGCCGAGCGCATCGAAGTCGTCGTTCCCGACGAGCAGCTGTCGCTTGCGATCGGCCGCCGCGGTCAGAATGTCCGCCTCGCCTCGCAGCTGACCGGCTGGGATATCGACATCATGACGGAGGCCGAGGAATCGGAGCGCCGCCAGAAGGAATTCAACGAGCGCACCAACCTGTTCATGGACTCGCTCGATGTCGACGAAATGGTCGGCCAGGTTCTGGCATCGGAAGGTTTTGCCGCAGTCGAAGAACTGGCTTATGTCGATCTCGACGAAATCTCCTCGATCGACGGTTTCGACGAAGAGACGGCGCAGGAAATCCAGCAGCGCGCCCGCGAATTCCTCGAGCGTCTCGAAGCCGAGATGGACGAGAAGCGCAAGGCGCTCGGCGTCGAGGACGAACTGCGCCAGATCGACGGCATGACCGCCCAGATGATGGTGGCGCTCGGCGAAGACGGCATCAAGACGATCGAAGACTTCGCGGGTTGCGCCGCCGATGACCTCGTCGGCTGGACGGAACGCAAGAACGGCGAAACGAAGAAGTTCGAAGGCCTGTTCTCGAAGTTCGACGTCTCGCGCGTCGAGGCCGAACAGATGATCGTCCAGGCTCGCCTCGCAGCCGGCTGGATCACGGAAGAGGACCTGGCGAAGGGGGCCGAAGAAGAGGTCACCGAAGCCGAACAGGAAGCATGATGACCGCGCATGAGCCGAACGCTCTGCCTGAAGACGACGATCTTGCAGGTTATGACGTGAACGGGCGCATGTGCATCGTGACGCGCGAAAGCGGATCGCCGGAAGAGCTGATCCGCTTCGTCGCCGCTCCCGATGGAACCGTCGTCGCCGACCTGAAGCGCGAGCTTCCGGGACGCGGATGCTGGGTGAAAGTCGACCGGTCGCTGGTCGACAGGGCGGTGGCGAAGAAGCTCTTCGCCCGCGCCCTGAAAGCGGAAGTGAGGGCGGCGGACGATCTCGGCGCCAGCGTCGACCGGCTGCTGGCGGCGCAATTGATGCAGATGATGAATATGGCGCGCAAAGCCGGCCAGTTCGTCAGCGGCGCCTCGAAAGTGGATGCCGCGGTCAGAAGTGGAGCAGCCCTTGCGGTGTTTCACTCGACTGACGCAGCGGACGACGGAGTCCGAAAAATCGACCAGGCCCGCAAGGCCTGGCACCTCGGAATGGAGACCGAGGAGGAGATACCTTCCTACCGTTTCTTCTCGGAGAGCGAAATGGAGGGCCTGATGGGCCAGAATGCTTTTATCCATGCCGCAGTGCTTGCAGGGCAGGCGGGTGAGGGTGTAGTGAAGCGCGCAAAGATGCTCGAACAGTACCGTATTGGCGGTCAGTCCCGGGCAGCGGGCGGCGCTGGCCGGCAAAAACAATGAGGCGGTCACCGGCATCGGCCGGTCTCATTCTCATTGATCGACAGTATTTGAACGACAGGGTCTGATCTAGTCATCGCTCCCTGTCCGAAGGAACGGGAACGAATGACCGATAGTAACGACGACAAGACACTCAGCGTAACGGGCAAGAAGACGCTTACCCTGAAACCATCGGGGATGAGCCAGGGCACCGTTCGCCAGGATATGGGTCGGGGTCGCTCCAAAGCGGTCGTGGTCGAGACCCGCAAGCGGCGCCCGATGCGTCCGGAAGACGAAAAGCCGATCACGCCTGCGGTCCCCGCAGCCCCGGTTCGCGCAGCCGAGCCGGCGCCGGCACCCGCTCAGGCGCGTCCGCAGCAGTCGACGCCGGCGCCGCGGATTCACCAGCCTGGCGGGGGCCAGACCAACCAGCGTCCGCCGCAGCAGTCCTATCAGCAGCCGCGCCCGAACGATCGTCCGCGCCCGGTGGTTCTGAATCATCTGTCGCCGGAAGAGATGGATGCGCGACGCCGCGCGTTGGCCGAATCCCAGGCGCGTGACGCCCAGGATGCGATTCGCCGCGCCGAGGAGGAAAAGCGCCGCGCCGCCGAAGAGGTTATCCGCAAGGCGGCCGAGGCCGAAGAAGCCGCCCGCAGGGCCGCCGAAGAGGCTGTCCGACAGGCGGAGGCACCTGCGGTCGCCGAACCGGCAGCACCGGCTCCCGTTGCAGCCGAAGCCCGCCCGAGCACACCGCGGCCGGCATCACCGGCTCCGGCTGCCCGCCGGCCCGATGGCGCTGCACCTGCCGCCGCCCGTCCGGCTCCCGGCGCCGCCGCACCTGCCGGCGCCCGCGGTCGTCGCGATGAGGATGGCGACGACGATCGGGGTGCTGCGCGCGGCAGTCCGGCCCGTGGCCGCGTCGTTCGTCCCGAGCCCGCAAAGCCGGTCACCACACGTCCGAAGACGGATGACGAACGCCGCCGCGGCAAGCTGACGATCACCACCGCCGACGTCGACGGTGAGGACGCCGGCCGCAGCCGTTCGCTTTCGGCGATGCGCCGCCGGCAGGAAAAGTTCCGCCGCAGCCAGATGCAGGAAACCCGCGAGAAGATCTCCCGCGAAGTCGTTCTGCCGGAAACCATCACCATTCAGGAACTGTCGCAGCGCATGTCCGAACGCGCCGTCGACGTCATCAAGTACCTGATGAAGGAAGGCCAGATGATGAAGCCGGGCGACGTCATCGACGCCGACCTTGCCGAACTCATCGCCGGCGAATTCGGCCATACGGTCAAGCGCGTCTCTGAGTCGGACGTCGAACTTGGCATCTTCAACGTTGCCGACGTCGAGGGCGACCGTGTTTCCCGTCCGCCCGTCGTGACCATCATGGGCCACGTCGACCACGGCAAGACCTCGCTGCTCGACGCCATCCGCCATGCCAACGTGGTTGCCGGCGAAGCCGGCGGCATCACCCAGCATATCGGCGCCTATCAGGTGGAGCAGAACGGCCAGAAGATCACCTTCATCGACACCCCCGGCCACGCCGCCTTCACGGCCATGCGTGCCCGCGGCGCGCAGGCGACCGACATTGCGATCCTGGTTGTGGCGGCCGACGACAGCGTCATGCCGCAGACGATCGAATCGATCAACCACGCCAAGGCGGCCGGTGTTCCGATCATCGTGGCGATCAACAAGGTCGACAAGCACGAAGCCGATCCGCAGAAGGTGCGCAACCAGCTTCTGCAGCACGAAGTCTTCGTGGAATCGATGGGCGGTGAAACACTTGACGTCGAAGTGTCGGCCAAGACAGGCAAGAACCTCGACAAGCTGCTCGAAGCCGTTCTGCTGCAGGCGGAAATCCTTGACCTCAAGGCCAATCCGAACCGTACCGCCGAAGGCACCGTCATCGAAGCCCAGCTCGACCGCGGCCGCGGCGCGGTTGCCACGGTTCTCGTTCAGAACGGGACGTTGAAGCCGGGCCAGATCATCGTCGCAGGCGATGTCTGGGGTCGTGTGCGCGCCCTCGTCAACGACAAGGGCGAGCACATGAAGGAAGCGCCGCCGGCCATGCCTGTCGAGGTGCTCGGTCTCTCCGGCACGCCGCAGGCCGGCGACAAGTTCGCCGTGGTCGAAAGCGAGAGCCGCGCCCGCGAGATCTCGGAATACCGTCAGCGTCTTGCCCGCGACAAGGCGGCTGCCCGCCAGTCGGGACAGCGCGGCTCGCTGGAACAGATGATGACGCAGATGCAGAGCACCGGCATCAAGGAGTTCCCGCTCGTCATCAAGGGCGACGTGCAGGGTTCGATCGAAGCGATTGCCGGCGCGCTGGAAAAGCTCGGCACCGACGAAGTCCGCGCCCGTATCGTCCATTCGGGCGCCGGCGGCATCACCGAGTCGGATATGTCGCTCGCCGAAGCCTCGAACGCGGCCATTATCGGCTTCAACGTTCGCGCCAATGCGCAGGCGCGGCAGTTCGCCGAGCGCCAGGGCATCGAGATCCGCTACTACAACATCATCTACGACCTCGTGGATGACGTGAAGGCGGCGATGTCGGGCCTTCTGTCTCCGGAACGGCGCGAGACCTTCATCGGCAATGCCGAGATCCTGGAAGTGTTCAACATTACCAAGGTCGGCAAGGTCGCAGGCTGCCGTGTCGTCGAAGGCAAGGTCGAGCGTGGTGCGGGCGTCCGCCTCATCCGCAACGACGTCGTCGTTCACGAAGGCAAGCTCAAGACCCTCAAGCGCTTCAAGGACGAAGTCTCCGAAGTGCCGATGGGCCAGGAATGCGGCATGGCCTTCGAAAACTACGAGGACATGCGCGTCGGCGACGTCATCGAGTGCTTCCGCGTCGAACATATCACGCGCACGCTTTAATCCTAGGCGTCACAGCAGCTTTACAACAGCCATCCGCTCCCCGGCGGATGGCTTTTCTCCCTGCCGGCTTGACCTTTTCGGCCAAAAGAGTCATGGACGCTCTCCTTTGACGGGTTCGATTCCCAGCCGCATCGGCAAATAGAGATAACAATGACCAGACCAACATCCTCCGCGCCTTCGCAGCGCATGCTGCGCGTTGGCGAACAGGTCCGCGCAGCGATCACCCAGGTGCTGCAGCGCGGCGAAGTGCGTGACGACATCATCGAGGCGACGGTGATCTCGATCTCGGAAGTGCGCATGTCGCCCGATCTGAAGATTGCCACGGCCTACGTGACGCCGCTCGGCGTTTCCGACCACAGTATCGTCATCGAAGCGTTGAACCGCCATGCGAAGTTCATCCGCGGCCGGCTCGGACCGCAGCTTCGGCAGATGAAATACATGCCGGAGGTGCGCTTCCGCGACGATACGAGCTTCGACAATTACAAGAAGATCGACGAGCTGCTGCGTTCGCCCGAGGTAAGCCGGGACCTCGACGGCGACAACGACGAACAATAACAGAAGAGACTGATGTCCAAACCACGCAAACCCAAGGGCCGCCCGATTTCCGGCTGGCTGATCCTCGACAAGCCGGTGGATTTCGGCTCGACAGAAGCCGTTTCCAAGATTAAGTGGCTCTACAAGGCGCAGAAGGCCGGTCATGCCGGCACGCTCGATCCGCTCGCCTCCGGCATGCTGCCGATCGCGCTCGGCGACGCGACCAAGACCGTTCCCTATGTGATGGACGGCCGTAAGATCTATGAATTCACGGTGAGCTGGGGCGAAGAGCGCGCGACGGACGATCTCGAGGGCGAGGTCACTGAAAGTTCGGACGAGCGCCCGAGCGAACAGCAGATCCGCGATATCCTGCCAAAATATATCGGCACCATCAGCCAGGTTCCGCCGCAGTTTTCCGCCATTAAGATAGCAGGTGAACGCGCCTACGACCTGGCGCGCGAAGGCGAAGCCGTCGAGATCCCTTCGCGTGAAGTCGAAATCTTCCGCTTAACCCTGCTTGCCTGCCCGGATGCCAATACCGCGCATTTCGAAGTGGAATGCGGCAAGGGCACCTATGTCAGGGCGCTTGCCCGCGATTTTGGCCGTGAACTCGGATGCTACGGCCATATATCAGGGCTGCGGCGCACCTTCGTCGCGCCCTTCGCGGAAGAGGCCATGGTGCCACTCGCAAACCTGGTGGCGCTCGAAGCGATCGAGGATATGGACGAGCGGCTCGCCGCTCTCGACGCACTGCTGATCGACACCTGCGAAGCATTGTCTGCCCTGCCCCATCTCGTCATCAACGACGATCAGGCGCACCGGCTGAAGATGGGCAATCCGATCCTGGTGCGCGGCCGCGATGCCCCGATTGCCGAAAGCGAAGCCTATGCGACGGCACGCGGCAGGCTGATCGCGATCGGCGAAATCGGCCAGGGCGAGTTTCGTCCCAAGCGTGTTTTCGCCTGAGATCGTTCGGTTTTTGACTACCGATGGTTGTCATTCGGTCACGTTGCGATATCTTCCGTGTCAGACCATTGCGGCCTGAGGGGAAATTATGCGCGCGATCATTATTGCTGCACTGACGTTCTTATCGACCTTGCTGATCGTGGCCGGTGCCCGATCCGCAGAGCGCTGGGCCGAACTTCCGGCCTTTCCTGCAATGCCGGCGGCGAAGACGAGCGGCATGGCCGGTGTCAACGACATCAAGATGTATTATGCCGAATACGGTCAGGGCGAGCCGATCCTCTTCATACATGGCGGCCTTGGCAATGCCGATGTCTGGGGCCACCAGGTCGCCGAGTTCGCCAGGGATCATCTGGTCATCGTTGCCGACAGCCGCGGTCACGGCCGCTCGACGCGCAGCCAGCAGCCCTTCGGCTATGAGCTAATGACATCGGATTACGCGGCTCTTCTCGATTATCTGAAAATCGACAAGGTGACGCTGGTGGGATGGTCGGACGGCGGCATCATCGGCATCGACATGGCGATGAAACATCCGGAAAAGCTCACACGAGTCATTGCCCAGGCAGCCAATGTCACGACAGATGGCGTCAAGGCCGATGTCATGAGCAACAAGACTTTCAACGACTACATCAATGTCGCCGGCGAGCAGTACAAAAAGCTGTCGCCGACACCGAACGAATATGACGCCTTCGTCACGCAGATTTCGCAGATGTGAGCGACGCAGCCGAACTGGACGGCGGCCGACCTTGCGAAGATCACGGTGCCGGTGACACTTGCCATCGGCGACCATGATGAGGCCATCGAGCTCGGTCATACGGAGATGATGGCAAAGCAGATACCGGGCGCCAAGCTTGTCATCCTCAAAGACGCCAGCCATTTCGCCATGCTGCAGGATCCCGAGGGTTACGATGCCCTGATCCGGGGCGCCATGGCCAGCCCTTGAGGGTCGCTACGGGAGTCCCCTCTTTCCATCGCTGCATATTTGGTTTATAGGCAGCGCCAGCGTCAGGTCCGCCTGCTCGCATTCACGGCCAAAGCTGGACGGCATCCCGGCTTTTGGCGACTTCTTCTCCTCTCATAGAAAGGGACATCCGATGTCGATCACTGCTGAGCGCAAGGCTGCGCTGATCAAGGAATACGCAACCGCCGAAGGCGATACCGGTTCTCCGGAAGTCCAGGTCGCGATCCTGACCGAACGCATCAACAACCTGACCGAACACTTCAAGGACCACAAGAAGGATAACCATTCCCGCCGTGGCCTGCTGACGATGGTTTCGAGCCGCCGCTCGCTTCTTGACTATCTCAAGAAGAAGGATGAAGGCCGTTATTCCAAGCTGATCACCAGCCTGGGTATCCGCCGCTAAGATTGTCCGGCGGGCGCTTCAAGCGTCCGCCGGCTCTGTTTCGGGATGACGTTCCCGATGAAATGTTCCGCCCGCGCCCTATCTCAAGCGGTGGAATGACCGGCGGACCCGGATGGGCCGGTTCTGCCAAACCAACCGCTGACCTGTCATGGGGCAGGATTGCCGGATGCTTTCGGCCAAAGCTCTTTAAGGCTTTGGCCTCAGTTTCTCAGGAACTCTGAAGTCCGGGAAACTGCTGATGTAAAGCCTCCCGTTGTCTTGCCCGTGATATGTCGCATTGATTGCGGTCGACTGTGCGCTGCGCCTTGATATCGGCAGTGGCGCGTGCTCCCGCATTGAAGGACAAGATATGTTTGATACTCACACAGTGGAAATCGAGTGGGCCGGCCGCCCGCTGAAGCTTGAAACCGGCAAGATCGCCCGTCAGGCCGACGGCGCGGTTCTCGCCACCTACGGCGAAACCGTCGTTCTCGCCACCGTCGTCTCGGCCAAGGCGCCGAAGCCCGGCCAGGACTTCTTCCCGCTGACCGTCAACTACCAGGAAAAGACCTACGCAGCCGGCAAGATCCCCGGCGGCTATTTCAAGCGCGAGGGACGTCCGAGCGAAAACGAAACGCTCGTTTCCCGCCTGATCGACCGCCCGATCCGCCCGCTCTTCCCGGAAGGCTACAAGAACGACACACAGGTCGTCGTCACCGTTATCCAGCACGACCTCGAGAACAATCCTGATATCCTGTCCATGATCGCCTCCTCGGCGGCGCTGACGCTTTCCGGCGTTCCCTTCATGGGCCCGGTCGGCGGCGCACGCGTCGGCTACATCAATGGCGAATATGTCCTCAACCCGCATCTCGACGAGATGGATGAGTCGAGCCTCGACCTCGTCGTCGCCGGCACCTACGACGCCGTGCTGATGGTTGAATCCGAAGCCAAGGAACTGCCTGAAGACGTCATGCTCGGCGCCGTCATGTTCGGCCACAAGGGTTTCCAGCCGGTTCTCGACGCGATCATCAAGCTCGCCGAAGTCGCCGCCAAGGAGCCGCGCGACTTCCAGCCGGAAGATTACTCCGCGCTCGAAAGCGAAATGCTTGGGCTTGCCGAAGCCGAACTGCGCGAAGCCTACAAGATCACCCTGAAGGCCGACCGCTACGCCGCCGTCGATGCCGTCAAAACCAAGGTAAAGGCGCATTTCCTCCCGGAGGAAGGCGAAGCCAAGTATACGGCCGAAGAAGTCGGCGCGATCTTCAAGCACCTGCAGGCCAAAATCGTCCGCTGGAACATCCTCGACACCAAGAGCCGCATCGACGGCCGCGACCTTGAAACCGTTCGTCCGATCGTTTCGGAAGTCGGCCTTCTGCCGCGCACGCACGGTTCGGCGCTCTTCACGCGCGGCGAAACGCAGGCGATCGTGGTTGCCACGCTCGGCACCGGCGAAGACGAGCAGTATGTCGACAGCCTGACCGGCATGTATAAGGAGCGCTTCCTGCTCCACTACAACTTCCCTCCCTTCTCGGTTGGTGAGACCGGCCGCATGGGCTCCCCGGGTCGCCGTGAGATCGGCCACGGCAAGCTCGCATGGCGTGCGATCCGTCCGATGCTGCCCTCGGCCGAGCAGTTCCCCTACACGCTGCGCGTCGTTTCCGAAATCACCGAATCGAACGGCTCGTCCTCTATGGCGACCGTCTGCGGCACGTCGCTCGCGCTGATGGATGCAGGTGTCCCGCTCGCAAAGCCGGTTGCCGGTATCGCCATGGGCCTGATCCTGGAAGGCGATCGCTTCGCCGTCCTCTCCGACATTCTCGGTGACGAAGATCATCTCGGCGACATGGACTTCAAGGTTGCCGGTACGGCCGACGGCATCACTTCGCTGCAGATGGACATCAAGATCGCCGGTATCACCGAAGAGATCATGAAGGTCGCTCTCGGCCAGGCCAAGGGCGGTCGCGCCCATATCCTCGGCGAAATGGCCAAGGCCATCACCGAAAGCCGCGGCCAGCTCGGCGAATTCGCTCCGCGCATCGAAGTCATGAACATCCCGGTCGACAAGATCCGTGAAGTCATCGGCTCCGGCGGCAAGGTAATCCGCGAAATCGTCGAAAAGACCGGCGCGAAGATCAACATCGAGGACGACGGAACCGTCAAGATCGCCTCCTCTTCCGGCAAGGAGATCGAAGCGGCCCGCAAGTGGATCCACTCGATCGTCGCCGAGCCTGAAATCGGCCAGATCTACGAAGGCACTGTTGTCAAGACTGCCGACTTCGGCGCCTTCGTCAACTTCTTCGGTGCCCGCGACGGCCTCGTCCATATCTCGCAGCTCGCTTCGGAACGCGTCGCCAAGACGCAGGACGTCGTCAAGGAAGGCGATAAGGTCTGGGTTAAGCTGCTCGGCTTCGACGAACGCGGCAAGGTTCGCCTGTCGATGAAGGTCGTCGACCAGGCCACCGGCCAGGAAATCCCGAACGAGAAGAAGAAGGAAGAAGCGGCCGAATAAGCCGCGTCTGCCAGATTTAATTTTGGGCGCGGGAAGCTTCCGCGCCCTTTTTGTATTCTAAATGAGACGAGATCCATGAGCCGCGAGACGCTGAAGACCCTGTTCCACCCCTTTGCCAGCGGCACAGTCCGGACGCCCGGCGAGGGCGAGCGTGTGCTCTTCCTCGGCGCCGAGGCAGGTTTTGCGCTGCCGGAAGGTTTTGCCGCCTCGCTCAGCGCCGTCCAGGGCTTCCGGCCGCTTTACCGCCAGCTTCTGGCGCAGCGGATCGACGCCAAGCCGGAAATCGACGGCGAGGATTATGACGCGGCGTTCGTGCTCTGCACCAAGCACAAGGGCGAGAACGAGGCCAATCTGGCCGCTGCGATCGCCCGCACGCGGGCCGGCGGCCTGATCGTCGTTGCCGGCGCCAAGGAGGACGGCATTCAGCCCCTGCGCAAGCGTCTGGAAGGCTTCGGCCTCGCCATCGACCATATGCCGAAATATCACGGCGTCGCCTTCTGGTTCGGCCGCCCCGCCGATGCCGGCGACATCATCTCCAAACTGGCAAAGTCGCCGGTGCGCGTCGATGCTCGCTTCCATGCGGCGGCCGGCATGTTCTCGCACGACCGGATCGATGCCGGTTCGGAACTGCTGGCTTCGCGCCTGCCGACGGATTTTACCGGCGACGCTGCCGATTTCGGCGCCGGATGGGGTTATCTCTCGGTCGAGTTGGCGCAGAGATCGCGCGGAATGGCCCGTCTTGACCTCTACGAAGCCAACCACGCCGCCTTGGATGCCGCACGGGATAATCTGGCGGAGAACTGCCCAAACGCGCCAGTGCGCTTTTTCTGGCACGATCTGGCGGGCGAGCCGGTCAAGGACAAATACGATCTGGTCATCATGAACCCGCCCTTCCACGAAGGACATGCGGCCGAGCCATCGCTCGGCCAGGCGATGATCAAGACCGCCGCCTCCGCCCTTCGCGGCGGTGGCCGGCTGATGCTCGTCGCCAATCGCGGCCTGCCTTATGAGTCGGTTCTGGCAGTGAATTTCAGGGAAAGCGGCGAAACCTGCCGCAACGCCCGCTTCAAGGTGCTTTGGGCGAAGAAGTAAGACCCAAGCGGCTTCGAGCCGATGCTCGTCGGGGAACAGAAAAGGCCGTGCGCAGGATCTGCGCACGGCCTTTGCATTTCAATCGGGTGCCTTTATTCCACGTCCGCCGTACGCAATGTATCGAGCGTCGGCATCGAGGTGATGTTGAAACCGGCATCGACGAAGTGGATCTCGCCGGTGACGCCGGCGGAGAGGTCGGACAACAGGTAGAGCGCCGAGTTGCCGACCTGGTCGATGGTCACGGTCTTGCGCAGCGGCGCATTGCGCTGGTTCCAGGAGAGGATCGCGCGTGCGTCCGAAATGCCGGCGCCGGCCAGCGTGCGGATCGGGCCGGCGGAAATCGCGTTGACGCGGATGCCGCGCGGGCCGTAATCGGCGGCGAGATAACGCACCGAAGCCTCGAGCGCTGCCTTGGCGACCCCCATGACGTTGTAATTCGGAATGACACGCGTCGAGCCGTTATAGGTCAGCGTCAGCATCGCGCCACTGCCTTCCATCAGCGGAGCGCAGCGCTTGGCGATTTCGGTGAAGGAGAAACAGGAAATCACCATAGTGCGGCTGAAATTCTCGCGCGTCGTATCGGCGTAGAGACCTTTCAGCTCGTTCTTGTCGGAGAAGCCGATGGCGTGGACGATGAAATCGAGCTTGCCCCAGCGCTCGCCGATCGCATCGACCACGCTATCGACCGAAGCGACATCCTCGACGTCGCAGGGCAGCACGAAATCCGAGCCGACTTCGGCGGCAAGCGGCCTGACACGCTTGCCGAGCGCATCCCCCTGATAGGTGAAGGCCAGCTCCGCACCCTGTCCGGCGAGAGCTTTCGAGATCCCCCAGGCAATCGAATGGTTATTGGCGACGCCCATGATGAGGCCGCGCTTACCCTGCATGATTCCAGTCATGTTATTATCCGTTATAGCGCTGGAAGACGACCGTGGCGTTGGTACCGCCGAAGCCGAAGGAGTTGGAAAGGGCGATATCGATCTTCGCATCGTCGATACGCTTGCGCACGATCGGCACGCCCTCGAATTCGGGATCGAGCTCGGTGATATGGGCGCTTTCGCCGATGAAACCTTGCTGCATCATCAGCAGGGAATAGATCGATTCCTGCACGCCGGCCGCACCCAGCGAATGGCCGGTCAGCGATTTGGTCGATTGGATATGCGGGATTTTAGCGCCGAACACCTCGCGGATGGCGCCGATCTCCTTGCTGTCGCCGACCGGCGTCGACGTGCCGTGGGTGTTGATATAGTCGACATCGCCTTTGACGGTGGAAAGCGCCTGGCGCATGCAGCGGATAGCGCCCTCGCCCGAGGGAGCGACCATGTCGTAGCCATCCGAAGTCGCGCCGTAGCCGACGATTTCGGCGTAGATCTTGGCGCCGCGCGCCTTGGCGCGCTCGAGTTCTTCCAGCACCAGCACGCCGGCGCCGCCGGCGATGACGAAACCGTCGCGGTTGACGTCATAGGCGCGCGAGGCGGTATCGGGCGCATCGTTGTATTTGGACGACATGGCGCCCATGGCGTCGAAGAGGTTGGACATCGTCCAGTCGAGATCCTCATGGCCGCCGGCAAACATTACGTCCTGCTTGCCCCACTGGATCATTTCCGCGGCATTGCCGATGCAATGGGCAGAGGTCGAGCAGGCCGACGAGATCGAATAGTTGACGCCGTGGATCTTGAACCAGGTGGCGAGCGTGGCGGATGCGGTCGAGGACATCGCCTTCGGCACGGCAAAGGGGCCGATGCGCTTCGGGCTGTTGTTCTTGACGGTGATATCGGCAGCTTCGATGAGCGTGCGGGTGGAGGGTCCCCCGGAGCCCATGATGATGCCGGCGCGTTCGTTCTGAGCGTAGTCCGTCTCTTCCAGGCCGGAATCGGCGATCGCCTGCTTCATGGCGACATGGTTCCAGGCGCCGCCCTGCGACAGGAAGCGCATGGCCCGGCGATCGACCAGTTCGCCCAGTTCTGCCGGACCGAGCTTCGGACTGCCCCAGACCTGGCACTTGAAGCCGTGTTCGGCGAAATCGTTGGAAAAGGAAATGCCCGACTTTGCCTGGCGCAAGGATTCGGTGACTTCGGCCGCGTCGCTTCCGATCGAGGAAACGATACCCAGACCCGTGACAACTACCCGTCTCATCTGATCAAACCTTTGTTGTTTTCGTCAGCCGCTCGAAATGCGGTTTCAGGCCGCCTTGTCTTTCGATAGACCGACGCGAAGGTCGGCCGCCTGATAAATGGTCTCGCCGTCCGCCTTCAGCCAGCCGTCGGCCGTGCCGAGCACGAGGCGACCGCGCATGACGCGCTTGAAGTCGATGCCGTATTCGATCAGCTTCGTGTGCGGGCGGACCATGCCCTTGAATTTCACCTCGCCTGTCGAAAGCGCCATGCCGCGACCTTCCTCGCCGAGCCAGCCGAGGAAGAAACCGGTCAGCTGCCACATGCCGTCCAGGCCGAGGCAGCCCGGCATGATCGGATTGCCTTCGAAATGGCAGGGAAAATACCAGTCGTCGGGGCGTACGTCGTACTCGGCCCTGAGATAGCCCTTGTCGAAGGCACCGCCCGTTTCGGAAATTTCCGTGATGCGGTGAACCATCAGCATGGGTGGCAGCGGCAGCTGCGCATTGCCGGGCCCGAACAGCTCGCCGTGGGCGCAAGCGATGAGTTCTTCATACGAGAAGCTGGACTGTCTGGTTGTCATAAATTTCTTTTTCCCCCCGCGTGAAGCCGATGGATGTGAACGTGTAGTCCAAGTTCTTCAGAAAATGAAGCACAAGCAAGGCAGCTTCATTCATCGTCCCGGACCAGGCTTACGTCATTATTTGGTGGTCGCATACAGGAAGGCCAGGGCCGGGACCAGACCTATTTGCGCCGAGAGCCCGTTTTTGCCGCGTTTATCAGGCTCTTGTCCCCATTGAACTATTGAAAGGCTCCAGTGCAAAAGTTATACCGCTTGGAGAAACATGATTGCTTGATGCAGGAATAACCGGAGTTGGTGTTGATGACGGGTGCACTCCCGATCGCAATAGAGGTAAGGCTGCGCGGCGCCGGCCTGCGCCCAACCCGCCAGCGCGTGGCGCTCGGCGACCTCCTGTTTGCCAAGGGCGACCGGCATCTGACCGTCGAGGAACTGCATGAGGAGGCGGTCGCCGCCGGCGTGCCGGTTTCGCTGGCGACCGTCTACAACACGCTGCACCAGTTCACCGAAGCTGGTCTCATCCGCGTTCTCGCCGTCGAAAGCGCCAAGACCTATTTCGACACCAATGTTTCGGACCACCACCATTTCTTCATCGAAGGCGAAAACGAAGTGCTCGACATTCCCGTCAGCAACCTGACGATCGGCAATCTGCCGGAGCCTCCCGAGGGCATGGAAATCGCCCATGTCGACGTGGTGATCCGCCTGCGAGCGAAGCAAGTCTGACGCACAGCCGCCTCACATGACATCGTCGGGATGCCGGCCGGGCTGGTGCTTGTAGGTCGGGAAGGTCCAGCCGAACCACAGCGCGCCGCCGCGAACGGCAAAGGCCGCCACGACGCCACAGGCGGACGCCAGATAGAGCGGCATTCCCAGCGCATTGGCAAGCGTGAAGACACCGGCGCCGATCAAGGCTGCAGTCACATAGATCTCCGGCCGCAACAGCACCGAAGGCTCGTTTGCCATCAGATCGCGCAGGATGCCGCCGAAGGTCGCCGTGAGCGTGCCGGTGACGATCGCGATGGTCGGCGAGCCGGTGGCGGCAAGTCCCTTGGCGGCGCCGAGTACGCAATAGGCGGCAAGGCCGATCGCATCCAGCCAGATCAGCAGACGATAGCGCGATTCCAGCAGGTGGGCGGTGAAGAAGACGATGACGCCCATGACGCAGCAGACGAGGATATAGCCGGGGTTCAGCACCCAGAAGACCGGCACGCGGCCGAGCACGATATCGCGCACCGTGCCGCCGCCGGTTCCAGTCACCATGGCGAAAAACAGAAATCCGATCAGATCGAGCTGCTTGCGCGAGGCCGCGAGCGCGCCGGTCGCGGCAAATAGCGCAATGCCGGCATAATCGAGATAGACGAGCAAGGACATCAGGACCCCGGAGCCGGCGAACAGTTTCCGGAAAGAACCACGGCGGCAAGGGCGGCGCAAGGCGGGGCGGCCATAAAGCAAGCTGATAGAGCTTTATCCAAAAGAGGAAAGCCCGTGAAACCGCTGGTGCTCGCCGTTCTGAATGTTCTCCTGCTGCTCGTCATGCCGGCTGCCGCCCTCGGCCAGCAATCGCTGATCTCCGACCCGGAGATCTACGAAAAGAAGCATTTCCAGGAGCAGTGCAAGACGGCCGAATTCGCCGACGGCTTCATCACCCGGCAGGACATCAACAATGACGGGCTGATCGACGCGGTGGTCAACGAAGGCCTGCTCACCTGCGACGGGCAGAAGGGGCCGCAATGCAATGACGACGGCTGCACCTATAATTTCTATCTGCAGGTCGCCGAAGGCGGCTATTTCATGATCGCGACGGCGCAGATCTACGGCTATGACTTCGTCCAGCGCTTCGGCAACATGGTGCTGGCGATGAAGATGCATCCGCGTTTCTGCGACCGCACCGAAGGTGACCCCTGCATCGTGACCGCGCGTGTGCGCGGCACGAAATTCGTCACCATCTCGAAGAAATAAGCTTAACGGGGATAGAGCTCCGACGTCCGGCCGGCGAGGTAATAGCCGACCAGGCCGTACCATTCGCGGATCGCCGTCGCCATATTCTGGGCATTGAGGTTCGGCTGGGTGAAATCCAGGCCCGGCCTCACCTGCCCGTCGGTGCGATAATCGGTCGGCCAGGGCACGATATCGATGCCGAGCTTGCGGAAGATGCCGACGGAACGTGGCATATGAAAACCCGAGGTGATCAGCAGGCAATGGGAAAGGCCCTGGCTTGCCAGGAATTCCTTGGTATTTACGGCGTTTTCGAAGGTGGTGCGCGATTGCCGCTCCTCGATCAGCCGCTCCCTGCCGATGCCGAACAGCGGGAAGAAGCGTTCGGACGCAGCCGCATCGCCTTCGTAGATGCCGGAGATGGAGCCGTCGCCGCCAGATACCAGAATGCGCGACCGCGGAAATTTCTGCGCGAGCCGCAGGGCTTCGACGAAGCGGTCGGCGCCCCCGTTGAATTCGATGCCGTGGCGCGCCGTGTTCACCTCGTTTTCGAAGGCGCCGCCGAGCACGATCATGCATTGCAGGTTCTCCGGATCGGCCGCCGGTTTTGCGAAGCGCTGCTCGAGACCCTGCATCAGCAGGTTGCCGGTGGTGGTGTAGAGGGTGACGAAGAGGATGAGGGCCGAACCCGTTGCGCCGAGAATGCTTAAGGTCCGCCAGCGCAGAAGGCCGGCAAGCAGGGCAAAGAAGACGAGGAAGAATGCCAGCGACAATGGCTGAGCGAAAATCCAGACAAGCTTCGAAATGACGAACAAGACCTGCTCCTTGAGGATTGGCGGCGGTCCTTCCTATCCGATTCGAGGGTAACAGGAATGCGACGGTTCTAATTCGCACGTGGGGTCGAGCGGTGCGGCGCAAGCTTCTGGTTGAAGCGCCGCTGAAGCGGCCGGGGAATGAACATGGCGGCAAGCGCCAGCGCCATGGCAAAGATGGCGACCAGCCACAAGGCATGGGCGCCCACCAGCCGCGTCAGCACCGCCCCGGCGATCGCGCCGAGCACCATGCCGGCCCAGGGCACGATCTGGATCGTCCATTCGACACGGCGATCACCGATGATCCAGCGGCCGATGCCGCGGCCGAAACGCGACAGCGCGCCGGTGACATAGGTCAACCCGATCGGCAGGCCCTCGATATGTTCGACGGCGGCGTTCACCATGCCCATGGAACAGACGATCAGGTAGAATCTCGGAAGCATCATGCTTTGCGCGCTCACTATCGAGGCGAGCGCCAGGACGAGGCCGACGCAGCCGAGCACCACGAAAATCCGGCGCTGCGAGACATGGGCGACGACGATGCCCGCCGCGTTGCCGAGCACGAAGACGAGAATGGCCGAGATCAGCACCGCCGCGTGAAAAAGATTGCCCTCGCTCAAGGCAAGTGCGGCCCGCGTCGTGTTGCCCGTCATGAAGGAGACGAAATCGCCGGTCAGCAGCAGGCCGGTCGCATCGGTCATGCCGGCCAGAAACGAAATCGAGCCGACGAGCGCAAGTCCGGTCAGGGTGCGTCGTGTACGAATGATACGGCGGCGTCTTGCTCTGGTCATTGCTCAAGGGTCCTGGGGCCGAATCGCTAAGATTTCGGCACAAGGATAATTCCGTTCATTGAGGAATTGGCAAAGAGGATTGGCAAGGAATGGGCGGAGCCAAGCTTCGCCGACGCTATCACTATAGATCAAAGGGATCGTCAGACGTTGGAGGGTGCGCCGGTCTCCACAGACGCCGCTGGAGGCCTTTTCTGGCTATTCGGAATCGGTCTGCTGTTTCATGAGATGATCCGGCGTCTGATTCGGCTGGACCAATCTTTTGCTGGCAAAAGCTCTACCGGAATGCGATTTCAAGTAGGTCTCGAATTCAAGCGCTTTGTACTTGTCGGGAAAGGCGCAATACCTGCTCGCGGCTGCGCCACGCGAAGCCCGTAAGGGCGAAGCGTGGTGGAGCTAAGCGGGATCGAACCGCTGACCTCTTGCATGCCATGCAAGCGCTCTCCCAGCTGAGCTATAGCCCCATCAAAGGTGGTCCGGCGTGGCCGGTCCTGGGATACTCCGGAGGGCGTTGCCTCTGGGGTGGCGGCTTATTACTTCCGGTTTTCGGAGATAGCAAGCCTAAAAAATTCGGCCCGGAGAATTTTTTCCTCACCGGGCCGAAATGCGGTCGTCAGACTTCGTCTTCGTCGCCGGTCACGCCGATGATGTCGCTCATGTCGTCATCGTCATCGTCTTCGTCGGGCGTCAGGAAGGTATCGTCGTCGTCGTCGCCTTCGATTTCGACATCGTCGTCGCCGATATCGGGGATGTCGTCGCCGCCGGCGGCGTCATCGGCATCTTCCAGCGAGACCAGCTCGACTTCGGTGTTTTCGGTATCGACTTCCGCTACCTCGTCTTCTTCGGCGACGTCGGCGATCGCCGAGGTTTCCTCGAAGAAGGACAGGGGGTAGGACTTGCCGGTATAAGGAGAAACGATCGGATCCCGGTTCAGATCGTAGAACTTCTTGCCGGTTTCCGGATCGGTGCGCTTGGTTCCAAGTTCCGCTTTCGCCACTATAAGCCTCGTGAGAATGGCCGAATCCGCGATTCGGCAAAATGCCGTTCAAGCCGGCGTTCCATCGGAATTTATAAGCCGGTCCCCTTAATCGCTGCGGCTTCGCATGTCAAAGCCAAACTTTATCATCGCAGTGCCGGCTATTTCCGGCGCCGGCGGATGCCCGGCCGGCTCCCCTCTCGCAACGAGGCGCGGGGGCTGCAGAAGCGGGCGGAGCCGGTCGCCGGAAAGGGCGGACTTGCGAAGGAAATGCTGCGCCTTTACAAAGCATTATGCCACGTGTGGCGCCGCGCCGAGGCCCGTAAGCGCCCTGCTCCAGGATTGATCCCATGACGACCAAGACTTTCACCATCGCCATCGACGGCCCGGCGGCGGCCGGCAAGGGCACGCTTTCGCGCCGCATCGCCGAGCAATATGGCTTCCACCATCTCGACACGGGCCTCACCTACCGCGCCACCGCCAAGGCGCTGCTCGACGCTGGCCTGCCGCTTGACGACGAGGCCGTGGCGGAAAAGATGGCGCGGGAAGTTGAACTTGGCGGGCTCGATCGCGATATGCTTTCTCAACACGAGATCGGCGAAGCCGCCTCGAAGATCGCCGTCATGCCGGCGGTGCGCCGGGCGCTGGTCGAGGCGCAGCGGCGGTTCTCGGAAAAAGCGCCGGGCACTGTGCTCGACGGGCGCGATATCGGCACGGTCGTCTGCCCGGATGCGCCGGTCAAGCTCTATGTGACGGCAACGCCACAGGTGCGCGCGAGACGCCGTTACGACGAGATTGTCGGCAAGGGTGCGACGGCCGATTTCGATGCGATTTTCGAGGACGTCAAGCGACGCGACGAACGCGACATGGGACGGGCCGACAGCCCTTTGAAACCAGCGGTCGATGCGCACTTGCTTGATACGTCGGAAATGAGTATAGAGGCCGCGTTTCAAGCTGCGCAATCGATCATCGATGCAGTCTTGAGCCGAAATGCCTAAATTCAAGTGATTTCGCGTGCTCAGAAGCACGCATATCGCTTTTATGCAGCCTGAAATTCCGTCCAAGCGCCGGATTGCCCTCGTGAGAGAGGGCGGACTGGGTTCAGGCCCGTTCAACGCAAACCAACCGGCGCGCACGTGTCCGATTCCATTTCGGGACACGCAGGAGATTTTATGTCAGTAGCTACCCCCTCCCGCGAGGATTTCGCGGCTCTTCTCGAAGAGTCCTTTGCCAAGAACGACCTGGCCGAAGGCTATGTCACCAAGGGCATCGTCACGGGCATCGAAAAGGACGTCGCCGTTGTCGACGTCGGCCTCAAGGTTGAAGGCCGCATTGCGCTCAAGGAATTCGGCGCACGCGCCAAGGACGGTTCGCTGAAGGTCGGCGACGAAGTCGAAGTCTATGTCGAGCGCATCGAAAACGCGCTTGGCGAAGCCGTTCTGTCGCGCGAGAAGGCTCGCCGCGAAGAGAGCTGGATCAAGCTCGAAGCCAAGTTCGAAGCCGGCGAGCGCGTCGAAGGCGTGATCTTCAACCAGGTCAAGGGCGGCTTCACGGTCGACCTCGACGGTGCGATCGCCTTCCTGCCGCGTTCGCAGGTCGACATCCGTCCGATCCGCGACGTCACTCCGCTGATGCACAACCCGCAGCCCTTCGAAATCCTCAAGATGGACAAGCGCCGCGGCAACATCGTCGTATCGCGCCGTACGGTTCTGGAAGAGTCCCGTGCCGAGCAGCGTTCTGAAATCGTTCAGAACCTCGAAGAAGGCCAGGTTGTCGACGGCGTCGTCAAGAACATCACCGATTACGGTGCGTTCGTCGACCTCGGCGGCATCGACGGCCTGCTGCACGTCACCGACATGGCATGGCGCCGTGTGAACCATCCGTCGGAAATCCTGAACATCGGCCAGCAGGTCAAGGTTCAGATCATCCGCATCAACCAGGAAACCCACCGCATCTCGCTCGGCATGAAGCAGCTCGAGTCCGATCCGTGGGATGGCATCCAGGCCAAGTATCCGGAAGGCAAGAAGATTTCCGGTACCGTCACGAATATCACCGACTACGGTGCGTTCGTCGAGCTGGAGCCGGGCATCGAAGGCCTGATCCACATCTCGGAAATGTCCTGGACCAAGAAGAACGTTCACCCCGGCAAGATCCTGTCGACCAGCCAGGAAGTCGAAGTCGTCGTTCTCGAAGTCGATCCGTCCAAGCGTCGCATCTCGCTCGGCCTCAAGCAGACGCTGGAAAACCCGTGGGCAGCATTCGCCCGCAGCCATCCGGCCGGCACTGAAGTCGAAGGCGAAGTCAAGAACAAGACCGAATTCGGCCTGTTCATCGGCCTCGACGGCGATGTCGACGGCATGGTGCACCTCTCCGACCTCGACTGGAACCGTCCGGGCGAACAGGTCATCGAGGAGTTCAACAAGGGTGACGTCGTCAAGGCCGTCGTTCTCGACGTCGATGTCGAGAAGGAACGCATCTCGCTCGGCATCAAGCAGCTCGGCAAGGATGCGGTCGGCGAAGCCGCTGCATCGGGCGACCTGCGCAAGAATGCCGTCGTTTCCTGCGAAGTGATCGCAGTCAACGACGGCGGCGTCGAAGTGAAGCTCGTCAACCACGAGGACATCACTTCCTTCATCCGTCGCGCCGATCTCGCCCGCGACCGCGACGAGCAGCGCCCCGAGCGCTTCTCGGTCGGCCAGGTCTTCGACGCCCGCGTCACCAACTTCTCCAAGAAGGACCGCAAGATCATGCTGTCCATCAAGGCTCTGGAGATTGCGGAAGAGAAGGAAGCCGTCGCTCAGTTCGGTTCGTCCGACTCCGGCGCTTCGCTCGGCGACATCCTGGGCGCAGCCCTGAAGAACCGCGGCGGCGAATAAGCCTCGCAGCTGCTTTCGAATTGAAGAACCCGCCGGAGCGATCCGGCGGGTTTTTCATTTTCAGCTAATGAAAACTGCTATTCCCAGCCGACCATGCGCTGATAAAGCGCGTAGACCGGATCGGCTGTCGTGTCCGGCTGATACGCCTTCGGCTCGGCGTCGATCATCCTCGGCGTCCGGCGCTCGGGTGCCGTTTCAGCCGCTTCGGCGTCGGGTTCGGCATCCTCACCGCCGGATTGCGCCTGCTGCTCGTCCTGCGGCGCATCCTCGTGCTGATGGTGATGCTGGTGGCTCGTTTCGCCGGCCTTTTCGTTCGACGTAGTATCCTTGGCGAATTGATAAGGCAGCTGGGCATAGGCAAAGCCCTCCGGCACCTTGGCCGCGAGCGGCACATAAGTAGCTTCGGCCATCTCGGGAAGCGGCACCGGTTGCGGTTGCGCTGCAATTTCCTTCGGCTGGCGGGCAGCCGCAGCAGTGGCCTCGGCGTCCACCTGCAGCGGGTGGGGCGTTGCAGACTGTCTGATATCGGCGGCGGCGAGATCCGCCGGCTGCCTCGTCAAGGTCTCCGTCGCTTCGCTGATGACGGCATCGTCGAGAATGGCATCAATTTCCACCGCCGCCTCGACAGGACCATCCTCCAGCACTGTTTCCAAGTCCTGCTCGCGGATGATGGAAACGATCATCTCGGAGACCTCCTCGGTCATGGAGGTGACGATTCCCGTCCAGTTCCGGGGAATGACAGGATCGGCCTTTTCCGACGTCGCGCGAGGCGGTATGACCGGCGGCTCCGTCGCCTCGGCCGTGGCGTCGGCAGCATGCCGCTCCGCCGACGCCGATTGCCGCGCTTCGACCTCCGCGGTTTTCGGGGCAACCTCTGCTGTCGTCACCGAAGCAGCGCGAATGCGGCTTTCAGACCGCGGCCTTTCAGGATCGGCGGCTTCCTCGGCTTCGGCGGCAATAGTTTCCCCGGCTGTCGCAAGCACCGCGGTCTCGATCCCATTGCCGGCTGGCGCAGCGCGCTTTTCCGCCGGCTGGCGGATTGCGGCGGG
The DNA here is from genome assembly GCF_900094625.1 of Rhizobium aethiopicum. Taxonomy (GTDB): domain Bacteria; phylum Pseudomonadota; class Alphaproteobacteria; order Rhizobiales; family Rhizobiaceae; genus Rhizobium; species Rhizobium aethiopicum. The sequence continues at coordinate 490,837 of NZ_FMAJ01000003.1, forward strand.
CAGACTGGTTTCGTGCAGCTGGATTTCGGGCCGGGCTTCGGCGCGCGTGGGCGAAGCGTCGTTCTGGCCATAGGAGCGCACGACGGCGCGGGCGGCGAGATCGCGGTCCTTGTAGCGCACGATTTCCAGATAGGCGACGATACGCGCCGCCTCAGGCCCCGCCGGGTTCTTCAAGGCTGCGGCGATCATCCGAAGCGGCAGACTGTTGCCCTGCGCACTCAGCCGGCGTTCGGCCTCATCGATCCTGGCGGCCGGCAGCCCGCGGATGGCGTCGGCGAGCCGGGAGGCGAAGGCGAGATTGCTTTCGTCCTCGCCGCGGTCGAGCGAGATCGAGCGGCCCGCCGCATCGATGACATCGAAAAGGGCTTCGACCATGCGCTCACGCGCGGCAAGCAGCAGGATATTGAGCTTGCCGGCAATGGCGGAATTCAGGTCGGCGGCTTCAACGGCGTTGACGGGCGCGGGCGCAACCACCGAACGTCCGAGACCACCGGCGACGATCGCCGCGGTCTGGCCCTGGGACGAAAAGCTTGCATTGGACGCTGCACGAACAGGGGTCAACATGGCATGCCCTTTCGTAAAGTGACGATGAAAGCAGGCTCTATGAAAGGACCGCGCTCATCCGGTCCCTTGCATCCCGAGCAGATCCTCCTGTCCGCATGACGCAATTGCAGCGCCATCGAATGCATAAAAATTAAATCGAATATTAAACACCAGACATTAAGGAATCGCTAACGCCGGCGGATCAGCCCATCCGCAGCCGCAAGCAATCGAAAATGACGGCAATTCCCTCAGCTGTGAGCGAAGATATCGGCCTCTTCCCAGCCGAGCAGGTCGAGCTTGGCGCGGGTCGGCAGGAACTCGAAGCAGGCCGTAGCGTGGTCGAAGCGGCCGTCGCGGATCAGCCGGGCCGTCAGTTTGTCGCGCAACGCATGCAGATAAAGCACGTCGGACGCCGCATATTCGAGCTGGGCCGGCGACAACGTCTCGGCCGCCCAATCGGAAGATTGCTGCGCCTTGGAGATGTCGACGTCGAGCATCTCCTTGAGATTATCCTTCAGGCCGTGGCGATCGGTGTAGGTCCGGCAGAGGCGCGAGGCGATCTTGGTGCAGAAAACCGGGCTCGTGGTGACGCCGAAAGTATGGAAGAGCACGGCAATATCGAAGCGGCCGTAGTGGAAGATCTTCTGATGGGTGGGATCTTCGAGCAGGGCGACGAGATTGGGCGCTTCTTTCTGGCCGGCGGCGATGCGGATGATGTCGGCGGTGCCGTCACCTGGAGAAAGCTGGACGACGCAGAGACGGTCGCGCCGCGGCACCAGGCCTAATGTCTCGGTATCGATCGCGATCGCGCCGGTATAGCGGGCCGCATCGGCCGCGGAAATATCGCCTTCGTGATAACGGATGGTGGCGGCCATGAGACTGTCTTTCGTTGCAATGCTTCCCTACAGCGCCGCCGTGCCTTTTTGGACGCGCAAAGGACGCTGCAGCATCTTAAACGGGCTGCATAATTTTATCCTTAAATCGATTCCGATTTAGGGAATTCAGCAGCGCTATACCGCAAAGGCGCAGATTGCGAAACCGCTTTCCGGCCGCCGGCTGCTCAGGGATCGGCGGCGTCCGATCAATCATCCGAAAGCAAACGGTACTGCGCGCATCAATAATGCGGCGGGCGGGTGATACCAGGGGCTTCCAGCGACTGCTCCTCGAGCGACAGAAAGCGCTCGGTCAGCCGGTCAAGCTTGCTGCGCATCTGCTCGACGATCTTCCATTGTTCGGCGAGCTGATCGGAAAGCTCTTCGATCGTCTTTGCCTGATAGGCCAGCATTTCCTCCAGCCGGGTGATGCGATTGATCTCGTCGGACATTAGAGCTTTTCCGGGTTAGATTGCAGCATTCTGCCGGAGCAGGTTTTCGTCAGGGCAAAGGCGATTGGCGACGGGCATACCCCAAGGTACGTCCGAGCCGATCGCCTTTGATCCTGGCGGAAAAATGCCCGGCCCTTCGGGTTGGCTGAAACGGGCCGGCTGATCGACCGGCCGGCTTGGCCGTAAAGCTTGGCTACGACGCGCGCCGGCCGGTCGACCATCCGACTCCGTTTGAGCCAACAGAATGCTACAATCTAATCCGGAAAAGCTCTAGATCCTCCTCTGCCGACACCGGCAGAACAGATGGTTTTCCCAAAGCGGAAATAGGCCGCTTCGTCAATGTTTTCGACCGCCGGCGCGGCCATGCGCAAAACTGAACCGTTTGGTTACTAAAAGACCTTGCCGTACCCGATGTTGTGGGGTAGGCCCTATCCATCAGGGAGGATTACTGATGGATGCAGGAAACGGCTTTCTTCATCCGGACCGGCTCTTTCCAGCCGATCCGGCGACACGGACCATTGCGCGGGACCTCTACGAGACGGTGCGCAATCTTCCGATCGTCAGCCCGCACGGGCATACCGAACCGTCCTGGTTCGCCGACGACAAGCCTTTCGAAGATGCGGCTTCGCTGCTGGTCATTCCCGATCACTATCTCTTTCGCATGCTGCACAGCGTCGGCGTTGCATTGGACGAGCTCGGAGTGCCGCGGCTCGACGGCAAGCCGGTGGCCGAGGGCCGGGCGATCTGGCGGACCTTTGCCAAACATTATCACCTCTTCCGCGGAACGCCTTCAAGCCTCTGGGTGGATCATGCAATGTCGGCTGTGCTCGGCTGCACCGAACCGCTGACCGCTGATAATGCCGATACGCTTTACGATCACATCAATACCCAGCTCGCCCGTCCCGAGTTCCGCCCGCGGGCGCTGCATCAGCGATTCGGCATCGAAACGATCGCGACGACCGAGGGCGCGCTCGACCCGCTTGTCCATCACCAGAAAATGGCGGCGGACGGCTGGATCGGCAAGGTACGCACCACCTACCGGCCGGACAGCGTCACCGATCCCGATGCCGTCGGTTTCCGAGACAATCTCGTCAAGTTCGGAGAGATCACCGGCACTGAGGTGACGCGCTGGGACGGCCTGATCGAGGCACATCGGCGCCGACGAGCCTATTTCCGCCAGTTCGGCGCGACCGCGACCGATCACGGCGTGCCGACAGCCTTTACATCAGATCTGCCGCTTGCCGAAAAGCAGGCGCTGCTCGACAAGGCATTGCAAGGTCCCCTTTCGGCTGCCGATGCCGAGCTTTTCCGCGGCCAGATGATGACCGAAATGGCCGGTCTTTCGGCCGAGGACGGCATGGTGATGCAGATCCATGCCGGCTCGAGACGCAATACCGACAGCGGGCTCTTTGCCACTCGCGGGCCCAATATGGGCGCCGATATCCCGACCCGCACCGACTGGGTCGGCGGCCTCCATGCGCTGCTATCCAAATACGGCCACGCGCCGGGCCTGCGCATCCTGCTTTTCACGCTCGACGAGACGACCTATGCCCGGGAACTGGCGCCGATGGCTGGCCATTGGCCCTGCCTGATGATCGGCCCGCCCTGGTGGTTCCACGACAGTCCGCTCGGCATCCGCCGCTATCTCGACCAGGTCGTCGAAACGGCCGGTTTCGCCAATATGGCCGGTTTCAACGACGACACGCGGGCACTGCTGTCGATCCCGGCGCGGCATGACGTCTGGCGCCGCGAAGTCTGCCGCTTCCTCGCTCAGCTCGCAGCCGAGCACCGGATTTCCAGGAAAGAAGCCGAGATCGTGGCGCGCGAACTCTCCTATGACAATGCGAAGAAGGCCTATAAGCTGTGAGCGACAGACTGCAGAACGTGACCGGCCTTGCGCCGACGGCGAAGCTTCCCGCCTATAACAGAAATGCGCTGAAGGCCGGCATCCTGCATCTCGGCCCGGGAGCCTTCTTCCGCGCCCATTTCGCGCCCTTCACGGATGCCGCGCTCGCCGCCGCCGGCGGCGACTGGGGCATCGAGGTGGCGAGCCTGCGCACGCCCGATGTCGCGGATAATCTCTCCGCCCAGAACGGGCTCTATACGGTGCTGATCCGCGATACGTCCGGCACGACGGCCGAAGTGATCGGTTCGATCCTGAAGGCGCATGTGGCGCCGCGCGATCCGGCCGGGCTGCTGGCGCGGCTCGAGGATCCTGCCATCCGCATCGTCAGCATGACGGTGACCGAAAAGGCCTATGGTTTCGATCCCGCAACGGGCGGTCTCGACCTCAGGCACCCCGATATTGTCGCCGACCTCGCCAACCGGCATGCGCCGCGCGGCGTCATCGGCTATCTCGTCGAAGGTCTTGCGCGCCGCCAGCAGAAGGGTATCGCGCCCTTTACGCCGCTCAGCTGCGACAACCTGCCGAGCAACGGCGCCGTGCTGAAGCGCCTCGTGCTGGAATTCACGTCCCGCATCGATGCCGATCTGCATCGCTGGATCGAAGCGAATGTGCCCTTCCCCTCGACGATGGTCGACCGCATCACGCCGGCGAGCACCGAAGCGACCTATGCCGATGCCGAGCGGCTGACGGGCCGCACCGACTTGGCGGCGATCGAGACCGAACCTTTTACGCAGTGGGTCATCGAAGACCATTTCGCCAATGGCCGTCCGGCGTGGGAAAAGGTACGCGGTGCGCTGATGGTCGAGGACGTTTCGGCCTATGAAAAAATGAAGCTCAGGATGCTGAACGGCGCCCATTCGCTGCTCGCCTATCTCGGTTATATAGGCGGCTATGAATACATCCGCGACGTCATGGACGATGAGGCGCTGGCAGCGCTCGCCTACCGCCACATGCATGCGGCGGCACGCACCCTCGACGCGGTGCCGGGCATCGATCTCGACGACTATGCCAGCGAATTGATAGCACGCTTTGCAAATAAGGCGATCGCACACCGCACCTACCAGATCGCCATGGACGGCACGCAGAAACTGCCACAGCGGCTGCTGGAGCCGGCATGCGAAGCGCTGGCCCATGGCGACCGGGCGGAGACCTATGCGATCGCCGTCGCGGCATGGATGCGTTATGCAATCGGCGAGCACGGCAATGGCGAGCGCTATGAGCTGCGCGATCCCCGTGCTGCTGAGATCGCTGCGCTGATTGCCGATGTTCCCCGGACCGGTCCGGCGATTTCGGCGGCTCTCTTCACCTTGCCCGGTCTTTTCCCGTCGGCTTTGACGGGGCATCGGGCCTGGACGCAGGATGTGTCAGACAAGCTCGAGATCCTGATCCAGGACGACCGCCTGCCGCTGTTTTAAAAAGTGGGAATCTTTTCGGCAAAGGAAAGGCGTGCCGTGTGGCACCCCCCTCTGCCCTGCCGGGCATCTCCCCCACAAGGGTGGAGATCGGCAAGAGGCGATCGCTCGGTCCCTTTCCAGAAATCTACTGATCGCCAAGTAATGTTGTTTGGGGAAACCCTTGCGCCCAGCCGATCTCCCCACCTGTGGGGGAGATGCCCGGCAGGGCAGAGGGGGGTGCCACACGGCACGCCGTCTCTTCGCGTCACTTTGTGTCCTCAGCCCTTCACACGCGCCATCTCGGGATCATAGAGCGGCGCCAGCGATACCTTGCAAGGAATACGCTGCCTGGCCACGTCAAGCTCATAAGTGCCGGAGAGGATGAAATCCTCCGTGACGCCATCGGGGTTGCGGACATAGCCGTAGCCGATCGGCTTGCCCAGCGTATAACCGAAGCCGCCGCTCGAGAGCCAGCCGACACGTTCGCCGTTGCGATAGATGGTTTCGCGGCCGAGCAGCACGGTCTCGGGATCGTCGGGAACGAAGCAGGCGAGGCGCTTCTTCACACCTTCCTTGAGCTGCCGCTCGATCGCCTCGCGGCCGCGGAAAGCAATGGTCTTGCGCGTCTTCACTGCCCAAGCGAGACCGGCTTCGACAGGCGTATGATCGGGACCGATGTCGGACCCCCAGGCGCGATAACCTTTTTCCAGGCGGCAGCTCTCGATGGCGCGATAGCCAGCATTGACGAGGCCGAATTCGCCGCCCGATGCCATCAACACGTCGTAGACCGTAGTCGCATACTCGATGGGAACATGCAGCTCGTAGCCAAGTTCGCCGACATAGGTAATGCGCAGCGCCCGCACGGGGCAGCCCGCAATCCCGATGGTCCTGACCTGGGCGAAGGGGAAGGCCGCGTTCGAAACATCGCTCCCGGTCACCTTCTCCAGCACGGCGCGAGCATTGGGTCCCATCAGCGACAGCACGCAATAGGCCGAGGTGACGTCGACCAGCTCGGCATGCATGCCCTCCGGAACATTGCGTGCGATCCAGTTGATGTCATGCGTGGCGAAACCGGTGCCGGTGACGATGTAATATTCGTCCTCAGCAATACGAGCGACCGTCAGATCGCATTCTATGCCGCCCTTGTCGTTCAGCATCTGCGTGTAGATCAGCGAGCCGACGGGCCTTGCGACATCGTTGGCGGCGATCCAGGACAGTGCGGCCTCGGCTTCTCTGCCTTTGAGCACGAATTTGGCGAAGGAGGTCTGGTCGAAGATGACGGCCGCCTCGCGCACCGCCTTATGCTCACGGCCGACGGCCTCGAACCAGTTCTGCCTGGTATAGCTGTAAACGTCCCTCGGCTCCTCATTGGCAAAGAGATCGGCAAACCAGTTCGGCCGCTCCCAGCCGAGCTTTTCGCCGAAACAGGCGCCCTGCGCCTTCAACCGGTCGTAGAGCGGCGATTTGCGGCAGGGGCGGCCGCTCGAATGCTCCTCGAACGGCCAGGCCATGGTGTAGTGCTTGCCATAGGCTTCGAGTGTGCGGGTCCGCACCCAGTCCGTGTCGAAATGCGGGCGTCCGAAACGGCGGATATCGACGGGCCAGAGATCGTAGGGCGGCTCGCCCTTCGCCACCCATTCGGCAAGCGCCATGCCGGCGCCGCCGGCAGATGCGATGCCGAAAGCGTTGAAACCGGCGCCGACGAAGAAGTTCTTGAGTTCCGGCGCCTCGCCGAGAATGAAGTTGCCGTCGGGCGTGAAGCTTTCCGGGCCGTTCAGCAGCTGCTTGACGCCGACATTCTCCAGCGCCGGGACGCGGCCGAGCGCCTGTTCCATGATCTGCTCAAAATGTTCGAAATTGCTGTCCAGCAGCGTGTAATGGAAACCCTCGGGAATGCCTTTCTCCGCCCAGGCAATGGGATTCGGCTCATAGCCGCCCATGACGATACCGCCGACCTCTTCCTTGTAATAGGTCAGGCGATCGGGATCGCGCAGCGTCGGCAGGTTGGAGGGCACGCCGAAGGACTCGGTGATGATGTATTGATGCTCGACCGAGACCAGCGGCACGTTGACGCCGAAGCGCTGGCCAAAGGCGCGCGTCCATTGGCCGGCGCAGACCACGACGCGCTCGCATTCGATGCGTCCCTCAGCCGTGATGACGGCGCGGATTTTCCCCTTGTCGATTTCGAGGTCGAGGACTTCCGTATCCTCGAAGATCGAAACGCCGGACATGCGGGCCCCTTTCGCCAGCGCCTGGGTGATGTCGGAAGGGTTGGCCTGGCCGTCCGTGGGCAGGAAGGCTGCGCCGACGAGATCGTCAATCGTCATCAGCGGCCAGAGGTCGAAAGCCTCCTGCGGCGTCAGCAACTGCATTTCCAGGCCGAAGGACTGGGCGGTGGTCGCCTGACGCTTGACTTCCGTCCAGCGCTCTTCGTTGCAGGCAAGGCGCAGGCCGCCATTCATCTTCCAGCCGGTGCCGAGGCCGGTTTCCTCTTCGAGCCGCTTGTAGAGATCGACGGAGTAGCCGAGCAGCTGGGTGATGTTAGCGCTCGTGCGCAGCTGGCCGACAAGGCCGGCGGCATGAAATGTGGTGCCGGAGGTCAGCTTCTTGCGTTCGAGCAGCACGGTATCGGTCCAGCCGAGCTTGCCGAGATGATAGGCTGTCGAGCAGCCGATGATGCCGCCGCCGATGACCACGGCCTTTGCCGTCTTCGGTAATTGTCTCGTCATTTATCGATCCTGTTCAAAGGCTTGATAGGCTCGCTCGAACCGCCCGAGATTCTCGGACGTGTAGGCGCCATAGTCGAAATCGATGGTGGAATGAATTTCCGAAATCATGCTCCACAGCGTCTCACGCAGCAGCGAGGCGCATTTCATCGCGGCGTATCGTCTGATGAGTTCATCGGTTGGCGGCCGGCCGAAATAGATCTCCAGCATCGTCAGTTCGGCGGCTTCCGGCAGTTCGTTGTTGGAGGCCAGCCCGCCGAGGTCGAAAAGCGGCGTGTTGAAGCCCGCATAATCCCAGTCGATCAGCCAGAGCCGCTTGCCGTCATCGAGGAAATTGGCTGCGAGCAGATCGTTGTGGCCGAAGGCAATCTCGAAAGGTCCTGCCGCTTCTTCCAGCGTCTCGGCCTTGGCGAGGAGTTTCGCAAGCAAGGGAAGATGGACGCTGCCCGCCGCCTTCAGGCTGGCGGCATAATCGCGGATGACATGGAAAACCCAGAAGATCATCGCCGGACCGCGGAAATGGCGGGCGATATCGTGATGGCAGGCGCGCACCAGCGGCAAGACCCGGGCGAGCATGTCGGGCGTCCTGATGTCTTTCGGCGAAAGCGCCCTCGCCTCGATATATTCCAGCACCAAAACGCCGGGCGAATGATGGATGATGGCGGGCGATATACCCGCGGCATGCGCCGCACGGCTCGCCGCAAGCTCGTTCTGCCTGATGATGTGATGGATCGGAATATCGGTGCCGAGCCTGACCACGCAACGCGCCACGGCATCGCTGACCAGATAGTTCCTGTTGGTGATGCCGCCTGTTATCGGCGAAATGTCGATCGGGCCCTGCCAGATGCCGAGCGCATGAATCCTATCTTCAGGCGTCATGCTTATCCCCCCAGAGCATGATGCCGAAAAATGTGAGCGGTTTTTCGGACGACGTCATGCTCTAACTATTTAACCTGGAACAGGATTCATCCTGTTCCAGTGCCCCGTCACCGAAATGATGGGGCAGAGGCAGATCGGCTGTCAAGCGGAGCGGTCAGATCGTCTTGCCCGAGGCATCGAAGACGTGGCAGCGGACCGGATCGAAGAAGGTCGTGACGTTGGTGCCGCGCTCGACTTTCTGCTGGCCGTCAAGTGCGACGGTCAGGAGCTGGCCATCCGGCGTCGTGGTGTAGAGCATGGTGGCGCCGCCGAGATTTTCGACGAGGTCGACATTGACGGTGGAGAGCGCGATGGCGCCGCCGGCAAGCGACAGGTGCTCGGGGCGGATGCCGAAAGTAACATCCTGGCCGGCCTCGCCCTTCAGCCGGCGCGGCAGGTGAACGGAATTGCCGCAGACATTGATGCTGGTCTCAGTCCCGCCGACCTGCTCGATCCGGGCCCTGAGGAAATTCATCTTCGGGCTGCCGATAAAGCCGGCGACGAAACGGTTGGCGGGGTTGTTATAGAGATCGAGGGGCGCGCCGACCTGCTCGATGCGGCCGGAATTCAGCACCACGATCTTGTCCGCCATCGTCATGGCTTCGACCTGGTCATGGGTGACGTAGATCATGGTGTTGCCGAGCTGCCGGTGCAGGCGGGAGATTTCGACGCGCATTTGCACGCGCAGTTCGGCATCGAGGTTGGACAGCGGCTCGTCGAACAGGAAGATGCGCGGCTCGCGCACGATGGCGCGGCCGATCGCGACACGCTGGCGCTGGCCGCCGGAGAGCGCCTTCGGCTTGCGCTCGAGGAGCTTCTCGATCTGCAGGATTTCGGCGGCGCGCTTCACCTTCGGCTGGATCTCGGCCTTCTTGTAACCCGCCGTCTCCAGGCCGAAGGCGAGGTTCTTGTAAACGGACATGTGGGGATAGAGCGCATAGGACTGGAAGACCATGGCGATGCCGCGCTTGGCGGGCGCCACCTCGTTCATGCGCTCGCTGTCGAGCAGCAGCGCGCCACCGGTGATTTCCTCGAGGCCGGCGATCATGCGCAGCAGGGTGGATTTTCCGCAGCCCGAGGGGCCGACGAAAACGACGAATTCGCCGGGATCGATCGTCAGGTCGATGCCATGGATAACATCGAAGGCGCCGTAGCGCTTTTCGACCTTCTGAAGAACGACACTGGTTGCCATCTTCCCAAAACCCTCTCGTTTATTTATCGGCTACTTCGTTCTTGCGCGCCAATCGGCGTATTTCGGACTGTCTGGACCGACCGGCAGCGGCACTTCGGCGCCGCTGTCGGAAGACTGGTAGATGGCGGTCACGAGCTCGAGCGCACGGCGGGCATCGACCGTCGTTACCGGCAGCGGCCCGTCGCCGCTGAGGAAGGCATGGAACTGGCCCATCTGGGTGGTGAAGCGCGGCGCGACCGGCTGCCAGTCGCCGACCACCCGGTCGATCTTCTCCCGGACGTCGTCATTGGCGGCGATGATTTTCCAGGGATCCTTGCCTGGTGTGTAGGGCTCGTGCGTGCTTTCGAAGGTGACGTTCTCGAAGTGCAGTCTCAGGCGGCTGATCTGTTCCTGCGAACCGAGCGTGCAGGACAGCGAGACGAAGGCGCCGTTTTCCATCAGCAGGCTGGCGGAGGCACAGTCCTCGACCTCGATATCATTGACGCGGGTTGCGACGCGGCCGAAGACCCTTGCTGCCGGGCCCATCAGGTGCATCAGCATGTCGTGCAGGTGCAAGGCGTGGGTGACGAGCACGCCGCCGAGCTCGGTGGCCCATTTGCCGCGCCAGGGCACGGCGTAATATTCGGGCTTGCGCAGCCAGAAGGTTTCGACGGACGCGGTATAGGGCTTGCCGGCAATACCGGCGTCGATGATCCGCTTGGCCTTCTGGATGCCGTCGCCGTAACGATACTGGAAGATCGGCATCAGCACGCCTTTGGCGGCCTTTTCCGCCTCCATGATCGTGTCGACCCCGGCAAGCGAACCCGTCAGCGGCTTTTCGCAAACAACATGCTTGCCAGCCGCCAGGGCCGCGACCACCTGCTCCAGATGAATGCCCGGAGGGGTGCAGATGTCGATGATGTCGATGGTTTCGTCGCCCAGCAGCGCCTCGAAAGAAGTGGTGCGGCGCTCGATACCGAACTCGTCGCCGACCGCCGTCAAACGTTCTTCGTTCAGATCGCAGATCGCCGCCACCTTGAACTTGTCGGAATGCGGCAGATAACCTTCGACGATATGCGAACGGCCGATGCCGCAGCCGACGATTGCGACGGTCTTGATGCTCATGTCACTCTTTTCCATTGCCGCCATCAACGTTTCATGCCGGTCGTGGCGATGCCCTCGATCAGCAGGCGCTGGAAGAACAGGAAGAAGAAGAACACCGGCACCAGCGTCAGGGTCGACATGGCGAAGAGACCACCCCAATCGGAGGCGCTGGTGGAATCGACGAAGGTGCGCAGTCCGAGCTGGATCGTATAGGTGTTCATGTCGTTCAGGTAGATCAGCGGTCCGAAGAAATCGTCCCAGGTCCAGATGAAGGAGAAGATCGCGGCAGTCGCCAGCACCGGCAGCGACAGCGGCAGCATGATCTTCCAATAGATCCGCCAGGCGCTGCAGCCATCCATCATCGCCGCCTCGTCGAGTTCGCGCGGGATCCCGCGGAAGAACTGCACCATCAGAAAGATGAAGAAGGCGTCGCTTGCCAGGAACTTCGGCACGACAAGCGGCAGGATCGTGTTCACCCAGCCGAGATCGAGGAAGAGCACATATTGCGGGATCAGCGTCACGTGATAGGGGATCATCAGCGTGCCGAGCATGATCGCGAACCAGAAGTTACGGCCGGCGAAACGCAGCCTGGCAAAGGCGTAGGCCGTCAGCGAACAGGCGATGACATTGCCCGTCACCACCAGCAGCGAGATGACGAGCGAATTCCAGAAGAACCGGCCGAAACTGACATCGAGGCCGACCCAACCCCGCGCATAGGACGAAAAATCGATCGACGACGGAATGAGCGAGGTCGACGAGAAGATTTCGGTTTCCGGCCTGACTGATGCCGACACCATCCACAACAGCGGATAGACCATGAGAAGCGAGGCGGCGATCAGGAGGGCGTGGATGACGAACGAGGCCGGCAGGCTGCGTTTGGTGATATCAGATGGCGGCCTGGCCGCAGTAACGGAAGCGGTCATCTCAGTCATCGTAGTGCACCCAGTAACGCGAGGTCAGGAAGGAGAAGGCGGTGAAGATCGCGATGATCACCACCAGGATCCATGCGAGCGCCGAGGCATAGCCCATGCGGAAATTGCCGAAGGCCTCCTGGTAGAGATAGAGCGTATAGAACAGTGTCGAATTGATCGGGCCGCCGGTGCCGCCAGATATGATGAAGGCCGGCGTGAAGGCCTTGAAGGCTTCGATCGTCTGCACGACGGCGTTGAAGAAGATCACCGGCGTCAGAAGCGGCAGCGTGATCTTGTAGAACTGGCGGAATTTCGAGGCGCCGTCGAGGCTGGCCGCCTCGTACATATCCTGCGGGATCTGGCGCAGGCCGGCAAGGAAGATGATCATCGGCGAACCGAACTGCCAGACGGACAGCGCCACCAGCGTGTAGATCGAATAGTTCGGATGCGAGATCCAGCTCGGCCCTTCGATGCCGAACTGCGAGAGCGCGGCGTTGACAAGACCATCGCTCGCGAAAAGCTGACGCCAGAGCACAGCGATCGCCACGCTGCCGCCGAGCAGCGACGGCAGATAGAAGATGGCGCGATAGACGGTTAAGCCGCGCAGGCCGCGGTTGAGCGCCATGGCGACCAGCAGCGCGAAGGTCAGCTTGAACGGCACCGAGAAGACGACGTAAGTCAGCGTGACGTTCATGGCGGCCGAGAATTTCGGATCCGCCGTGGCGATGCGCACGTAATTCGCCATTCCCACCCACCGGGGCGACTGCAGCATGTCGTAGTCGGTGAAGGAGAGGTAGAGCGAAATCAGGGCCGGTCCGAGCGTCAGCCCGAAGAAGCCGACGAGCCACGGAAGGAGGAAGAGATAGCCGGGAGCATTGGCATTCCAGAGACGCCTGAAGCGTCCTTCGGCCACGGCCCCCTGATATCTTTCCACTGAGATGGCCCCTGCGGGCGTGCGCATCGCATTGCTCATACGGGATCAGCCTCGTGCGAGAATCTGCGTGATTTCGGTGACAAGCTGCTTGCCGCCGTCGGAAGGAGACAGTTGCCCGAAGCCGACCTGTTCGGCGATGTTGCGCAACATCAGCTCGCCCTCACCGGCACCGGCCGGCGGCGGCGGGGGCAGTTTTCCGGCGAGGTCGCCAAGGCCGCTGACATAGGCCAGCGCGACCTTGCCGTTCTCGTCGAGCTTTGCCGCAACGACCTCGCGCATGGCGGCCGATTCCGGAATGCCGCGCTCGACATCTAGGAGCAGCACGGCCTCGGGGTTCTTGACGAAGAAGTTGATGTAATCAACCGCCTTCTCCACCGACTTCGACTGGGCCGAGACCGAGAAGAACATCGAAGGCTTGCGATAGTGCCCTCCCTTCGAATCCGGCTTGATGCGCATGTAGTTAGTGAGCGCCAGCTTGTCCTTGTTCATTGCCTGATAGGCGACGAACTGGTTGGAATGGGCAAAACCTGCGGCCGACTTGCCGAGCGATACGGTGTTGGTTTCGATATCGTTCTTGTCGAGAGCCTGGATATCAGCGGGAACGCAGGCGCCGGCCTCGCGGAACTTGGCCCACATGTCGAACCATTCCGATGCGTCCTCCACAGCGAAGCCGATCTTGCCGTCGGCGGTATAAAGCGCCTTGCCACGCTGACGCAACCAGTTCTCGAAAAGCGGTTCAGCGCCGCTGCCGTCGGCAATGCCGAACATGCCCTTGCGCTTGCCTGATTTGGTGATCTCCGCACCCATGCGGGCGAATTCATCCCAGGTGGTCGCCTGCGTCGGCAGATCGACGCCGGCCTCTTTGAATGCGGTGGTGTTCAGCACCGTCGCGGCGGAATTGGCCCCGAGGCTCACGCCGTAGAGATGACCGTCGACGCTGCCGCCTTCGATCTGGGCCTTGTCGAAATCGTCGAGATTGAGCTTGGCCGGCATATAGGACTCAAGCGGAGCCAGTGCGCCGCGCCGCGCATATTGGACGATATAGCGATAGTCCATCTGGATGACATCAGGCGCGTTGCGGCCGGCGACCTGGGTCGCAAGCCGCGGCCAGTAATCGCCCCAGCCGAGGAACTCGCCGGTGATCGACGTGCCCGGATTTTTCGTCTGATAGAGCTGCGACACCTTGTTGGTGCGGTCGGCGCGCGGCTGCGAGCCCCACCACAGGAGACGCAAGCGCGTTTCCTGTGCCAAGGCGCTGGTTCCAAGCGCAGAGAGGGACAGAAGCGCCGCACTTCCCGCGACAAAATTACGTCTGCTTACACGTAGGGTCATTTTTTCCTCCTCCAAAGGGAAGCGCCTCCACACGCTTCCAAGACTAGTTTCGCTTGCGCAAATAACTAATTGGTTACAAGCTACGAGCAAAGCGGCAAGCGTGTCAAGCGGGGTGTCGGCTCGCGAGCCGGCCTTCGAATTCGGTTTTTACAATTTCTTACCGAAGGCTTATGAGCGCAACACGTGAAGACGGAAGGTGGAGCGATGAACGACAGCGGGGAGAATGCGGGGAAACGGCCTCGGCGCCTATCTCAGGAGCGCACGAGCCAACGCGATCCGGAGCGGACACGCGCCGCGATCCTGGAAGCGGCGACGCGGGAGTTTGCCGAAAACGGCATGGGCGGGGCTCGTGTCGACGCGATCGCCGAACGCGCCGGCACCAACAAACGCATGCTCTACCACTATTTCGGCGATAAGGAGCAGCTTTACCTCAAGGTGCTCGAGGAAGCCTATGTCGGCATCCGCACGGCCGAGCGGGCGCTGCATATCGGCGACCGCAGCCCGGAGGAAGGCATCGGCGAACTGGCGCTCTTCACCTGGCGCTATTTTCTCCAGCATCCGGAGTTCCTGAGCCTGCTCGGCACGGAAAACTTGCACCGCGCCCGCTGGCTGCGTCAGTCCATCCGGCTCAAGGAGCTGCATTCGCATCTGATCGGCGAACTTTCCGACGTGCTCGAACGGGGGAAAAAGCAGGGCGTCTTCATCGAGACAGCCGATCCCCTGCATGTCTATCTGACGATCGCCTCGCTCGGCTATTTCTACCTTTCCAACCAGTACACGCTCTCGACGATCTTCGGCCGCGACCTGATCGAGCCGGCCCATCTCAATGCCTGGGAAAGGCATATCGTCCACGTCACGCTCGCCTCTATCAAGCGCTGAACACTGAAAGCAGGATTTGACTATTGACAGGCTCGCCGCTCTTCTGCCATCAAGTAACTGTTTAGTTACCGGCTTGGGAGGGCCGGGCCGGAACGCCCGCTCCCGCCGCAAAAGATTGCAGGGAGGAAAAAATGGCACGCTTGGGGATCATCTTGCACGGCGTCACCGGCCGCATGGGCTACAACCAGCACCTGGTGCGCTCTATCCTGGCCTTCCGCGACCAGGGCGGCATCACGCTCAAGTCGGGGGAGAAACTCGAGATCGACCCGATCATCGTCGGCCGCAACGGCGCCAAGATGGAAGAGCTGGCGAAGAAGCACAATATCAAGCGCTGGTCGACCGATCTCGATGCCGCTCTCGCCAATCCCGACGACACGATCTTCTTCGACGCCGGCACGACGCTGATGCGCGCCGAGCTCCTGTCGAAGGCGCTCGACGCCGGCAAGCACGTCTATTGCGAAAAGCCGATTTCGGACGATTTGCAGGTGGCGATCGACCTTGCCCGCAAGGCGCGCCACTCCGGGCTCAAGCACGGCGTCGTGCAGGACAAGCTCTTCCTGCCCGGCCTGCGCAAGCTGGCGCTGCTGAAGGATTCCGGTTTCTTCGGCCAGATCCTCTCGGTGCGCGGCGAATTCGGCTACTGGGTATTCGAAGGCGATTGGGGCGTGCCGGCCCAGCGGCCGTCCTGGAACTACCGCAAGGGCGACGGCGGCGGCATCATCCTCGATATGCTGTGCCACTGGCGCTACGTGCTCGACAACCTGTTCGGCGAAGTAAAGGCCGTCTCCTGCCTTGGCGCGACGCACATCCCGCGCCGCATCGACGAACAGGGCAAGCCTTATGACTGCGACACCGACGATGCGGCCTATGCGACCTTCGAGCTCGAAGGCGGCGCGATCGCCCAGATCAACTCATCCTGGGCCGTTCGTGTGCGCCGCGACGACCTCGTGACCTTCCAGGTCGACGGCACCCATGGTTCGGCCGTCGCCGGCCTGACGAAATGCTGGAGCCAGCATCGCGTCAACACGCCGAAGCCGGTCTGGAACCCCGACCAGCCGCAGACAATCGATTTCTACAAGACGTGGGATGAGGTTCCGGACACACAGGCCTTCGACAACGGCTTCAAGGCGCAGTGGGAAATGTTCATCCGCCACGTCGTCGAAGATGCTCGCTGGCCCTACGGGCTGGAAGCCGGCGCCAAGGGCGTGCAGCTTGCCGAACTCGGGCTGAAATCCTGGGCCGAGCGCCGCTGGCTCGACGTTCCGACGCTGGAGTTTTAAGCCGTGACCACGATCAATCTTCCCCTCGACGGCAAGATCGTTCCCTACGCGCTTGCCGGCACGCCGATCGAACTGAAGAAACGCGACGCCAAGAGTTTTCCGCGCATCGCCTTTGCCGCCGCCCATGTGGTCGCCGATCCGCTTGCCGACAACGATCCCTGGCTGACGCCGGCGATCGACTGGGAGCGGACGCTCGCCTTCCGCCACCGGCTCTGGGATCTCGGCCTCGGCGTCGCCGAAGCGATGGACACTGCGCAGCGTGGCATGGGCCTCGGCTGGCCGGAGGCACGCGACCTGATCCGCCGGGCGCTTGCCGAGGCGGCCGGCCGCAAGGACGCGCTGATCGCTTGCGGCGCCGGCACCGATCATCTGTCACCCGGTCCCGACGTGACCGTCGATAAAATCATCAAGGCCTATGAAGAGCAGATCGAAACGGTGGAGGCGGCCGGCGGACGTATCATTCTGATGGCAAGCCGGGCGCTTGCCGTCGCGGCAAAAGGCCCGGACGATTACGTCAGGGTCTATGACCGCATCCTTCGTCAGGTAAGGGAACCCGTCATCATCCACTGGCTGGGAGAGATGTTCGACCCGGCGCTCGAGGGGTACTGGGGCAATGGCGACCACCTGAAGGCGATGGAAACGTGTCTGCAGGTGATCGAAGCCAATGCCGCCAAGGTCGACGGCATCAAGATCTCGCTGCTTTCCAAGGAGAAGGAAGTGACCATGCGCCGGCAACTGCCTAAAGCGGTGCGCATGTATACCGGCGACGACTTCAATTATGCGGAACTGATTGCCGGCGACGAACAGGGCCATTCGGACGCGCTGCTCGGCATCTTCGACGCCATCGCGCCCGCGGCTTCGGCTGCGCTCGACGCGCTCGGTCGCCAGAGCAATCACGAGTTCTTCGACCTGCTCGAGCCGACCGTGCCGCTGTCGCGCCACATCTTCAAGGCGCCGACCCGCTTCTACAAGACCGGCGTCGTTTTCCTCGCTTATCTCAACGGCCTGCAGGATCATTTCACCATGGTCGGCGGTCAGCAGAGCACGCGTTCGCTGGGCCACCTGGCCGAACTCTTCCGGCTGGCCGACAAAGCTCGGGTTCTGGCTGATCCCGAACTTGCGGCAAGCCGCATGCGCCAGGTGCTCGCCGTCCACGGCGTCAACTGAAGCATCAGCTTCGGAATGGGAGGAGAATGACATGCAGGTCGAAGGACTTTCGATCAACCTGGCGACGATCCGCGAGCAATGCGGCTTTGCCGAGGCCGTCGATATCTGCCTGAAACACGGCATCACCTCGATCGCGCCCTGGCGCGATCAGGTCGCCAAGGCCGGCCTCGACGAGGCGGTGCGGATCGTCAAATCGAACGGCATCAAGCTGACTGGTCTTTGCCGCGGCGGCTTTTTTCCCGCGGCAAACGAGGCCGACTGGCAGAAGAACCTCGACGACAACAGACGCGCCATCGATGAGGCAGCCGCGTTTTCGGCCGATTGTCTCGTGCTCGTCGTCGGCGGCCTGCCGGGCGCTTCGAAGGATATCGTCGCCGCCCGACAGATGGTGTTCGATGGCATTGCCGCCGTGCTGCCGCATGCGCAGGCTGCCGGCGTGAAACTCGCGATCGAGCCGCTGCATCCGATGTATGCCGCCGACCGCGCCTGCGTGAACACGCTCGGCCAGGCGCTGGATATGTGCGAGCCACTCGGCGAGGATGTCGGGGTTGCGATCGATGTCTATCATGTCTGGTGGGATCCCGATCTTGCCAATCAGATTGCCCGCGCCGGGCGCATGAACCGCATCTTCGCCCATCACATCTGCGACTGGCTGGTGCCGACTAAGGACATGCTGCTCGACCGCGGCATGATGGGCGATGGCGTCATCGACCTCAAGGGCATAAGACGAATGATCGAGGCCGCCGGTTTCTTCGGCGCGCAGGAAGTGGAAATCTTTTCGTCCGAAAACTGGTGGAAGCGACCGGCCAGCGAAGTGATCGCCACTTGCGTCGAGCGTTTCCGAAACTGCTGCCAGATCTGATTTCAAATCCAATTGTTTCATCACGTATGCAGGAGGACTCTTCCGATGGAGAAACGCCGTTTTGCCCTGATCGGCACCGGAAACCGAGGCACCACCATGTGGGGCAAGGACCTGCTTGCCGGCTGGCGCGAACATGTCGACCTCACAGCCATCGTCGAAAAGAACTCGCTTCGCGGCGAGCGCGCCCGCAACATGATCGGCAGCAATGCGCCGCTCTATGAAAACATCGATTCCATGCTTGCCGAGCAGAAGCCGGATCTCGCCATCGTCTGCACGCCCGACCAAACGCACGACGACATCATCGTGCGGGCGCTGGAATCCGGCATCGATGTCATCACCGAAAAGCCGATGACCACCTCGATCGAGAAAATTCGCCGGATTCTCGACGCCGAAAAGCGCACCGGTCGGCGGGTCGACGTCTCCTTCAACTATCGCTATGCGCCGACGGCCGCAAAGATCAAGGAGCTGCTGAACGCCGGCGAGATCGGCCGCGTGACCTCGGTCGATTTTCACTGGTATCTCAACACCAAGCATGGCGCCGATTATTTCCGCCGCTGGCATGCCTATACGGAAAATTCGGGCAGCCTGTTCGTCCACAAGGCCACCCACCATTTCGATCTGCTGAACTGGTATCTCGACAGCGATCCCGAGGCTGTCACCTCTTTCGCCGATCTGCAGAACTACGGCCGTAAGGGCCCTTTCCGTGGACCCCGCTGCAAGCTCTGTCCGCATGCGCGTGAATGCGACTACTATCTCGATCTCGAAAAGGATCCGTTCCTCGATCAGCTTTACGAGGATCCTTCGAAGATCGACGGCTATTTCCGCGACGGCTGCGTTTTCCGCGAAGACATCGATATTCCCGATACGATGGTCGTTTCCATCCGCTATCGCAACAACGTCCATGTTTCCTATTCACTGAACACCTTCCAGCCGATCGAAGGCCATCATCTCGCCTTCAACGGCACCAAAGGCCGTATCGAAATCCGCCAGTACGAGGCCCAGCCCTGGGAAGAGCCGAAACAGGATACGATCCTGCTCATTCGTAATTTCCCGAACGGCAAGGAAGCTGTCGAACGCATCGTCGTGCCGCATTTCACCGGCGGCCATTACGGCGGCGACGACCGGATGCGCAACATGATCTTCAAGCCCGATATGGAAGACAGGCTTGGCCAGCGCGCCGGCACGCGGGCGGGCGCCATGTCCGTGCTTTGCGGCATTGCGGCGCTGACGAGCTCGCGCACCGGCAAGGTGGTCGATATCGCCGAGCTGATGCCCGAGCTCGCCAATGACGGTTCGCCCAATTCCTTGAGAACACCCCGCTGACCGCATGGTCAGCGCGACGCGTCAGGCGATGTTTTCGAGATTTTCCCGGCTGATCCGGTAGAGCAGCGGCCGGCCGGTCACAAAACGCTCGACCTCATCCGCCGCCATCGCACCGAGACGCGCCCGTTCCAGGCCGATGGCGCCAGCGACATGCGGTGTCAGGAAAACATTCGGCAGATCGTAGAAGACCGAAGCCGCCTCCGGAATTTCCGGATCGGTCACGTCGATGACCGCGTCGATGCGGCCGGTCTTCAGCTCCGAAAGCAGGGCGGCCTCATCGATGAGAACGCCGCGCGCGGTGTTGATCAGTGTTGCCCCGTCCTTCATCAGCGACAATTTTCGCGCATCGATCATATGCTGCGTCGACGGCAGCGACGGCGCGTGCAGGGAAATGATATCCGCGCGCCGCATCAATTCGTCGAGATCGACCTTCTCCGCTCCGAGGCCAGCTGCCTCGCGCGCATCGAGCATCGGATCGAACAGCAGCAGAGTGTAGTCGAAGGGTTTCAGGAGTTCGATTACCCGCCTGCCGATGCGCGAGGCGCCGACGATGCCGAGGGTGCGGCCATAGTTGCCGATCGCTTCACGCTGCATCGGGTAGGTCCGATCGCGGTTGCGGTCGGCGATGTAGAGATCGCGGAAACGGAAGGCGCGTTTGCCGGCGAAGAGGATCGCGGCAAGCGTGAATTCGGCAACCGGCACGGCATTGGCCTCGGCTGCGTGACTGACCGCTATGATGCCGGCCTCGAAGATGGCTTCGTCGACAATGCCCTTCACCGTACCAGCCGCGTGCACAATCAGGCGAAGCCGCGGCGCGGCAGCGGGAATCTCGGGCCCGACATAAGGCGCACCCCAGCCGGTGATCAGGATCTCGGCTTCGGACAGCAGGCGTCTTGCCCGCCCGTCGTCGAAGCGCTGCAGCGGTTCGGGATCGAGCAGGCGACCGATCGTGTCGAGCCGGCGCAGGATCTCGTCGGGCAGGACATGCTCGGTGCGCGACGGCTCCATGGCAAGGACGATCGCCGGGCGGCTCATGGCATCTGACCCGGCGCTTCGATGGCGCTGACGATCACGCCGTTTTCGCGCACCAGCGCCTCCAGCGCCGCAATATCAGGCGCTTGCGGCGGCCGCGTCCAGGCGGAGGAGACAGCAGCGGGATCATCAAGCGCCAGCACCGCCGTCACCAGAATGGTCTCGCCGACCGGAATCTGGCCGCGCAGCTGCGGCACGATGGTCTTGGCGACGATCACATTGGTGTTGGGCTGGGCCTTCTGGGCGAGTCCGACACGTTTGATCGAAGAGCCGAGATCGAGAATGCCGGTGAAATCGGCTTCGCCGATCGCATAGGCTGCCCCATCCGAGGCCGACAGCCTATCCTGCTCGAAGTCGCGGCGGCCGATGGCAAAGCCGCCTTCGGCAATCCGCAGCGGCCGGCCCGACCTGATCCGGTGGAGACGGATGTGCCAGGGGGCGGCGGGCACGAGCCAAGTTTCGACTTCAACATCGGGGAAGGGCGACCATTTCGAATGAAGCACATCACCCGAGAGCCGGGCCTCCTCATTCGTTTCACGCACGCGGTAGTGCAGGCCGTCGTCGCTGAAAGCCAGCATGGAATCGAAGGCGGCAAGCGCAAAGCCGCGTTCGTCGGCCTCGACGCTGAAGCCGTACCGCGTGGAATAGGCGAATTTTGCGTATTTCTCGGTGCCGAAACGCATCTGCAGGTTTTCCTGGCCGGAAGATAGCGCCACGACGTCGCGGCCCGCCCGCATCAGGACCATGCCGGGATGGCGCTGGGGGACGACCTCAGGCGCCTTCTCCGGCGCCTTCTCGCTGGCGCTCCAGAAGGGATGGTTCTCCGTGATCGCCAGCGGCAGGAAGGCCTTCAAAGCCCAATAGGGCGAGCCGGCGGAATTGTAGCTCTCCGACATCAGCAGGTTTGGATAACCGAAACCAATCGAGAGAACGCCGTCGCGGTCGGCAATCGGCTTGTCCCTCCACCAACGCAGATGCTGCAGGCAGAGATGTTTGACCTCACCCCAGGGCAAAGCCTCGACATCGGCAAAGGCGAGCGCCGACCAGAAGCCGGCGCAGGCAAAGCGATAGGTCAGGCTGCGACCGAAAGGGATCGTCGCCCCGTCGGCGGCAAACCAATGACGGAAGTCACGGGCGAAGAGGATCGCGCGCTCGCGGTAGCGCTTGGCATAATCGTCGTCGACGAGTTTCGAATAGATCAGCCCATAAAAATGCATGGCGAAGGGAATGTAGTGGTCGATGCGGCGCACGTTTCCGTCGCGATACCAGCCATCGCCGATATAGAAATCTTCGAGTTCCTGCAGATATTGCCGCGTCAGGTTGCGGTCGAAATCGGCGCCGAGACGGTCGAGGGCGATATCGACGAAGATGCGGAAGAACTTCCAGTTATTGTCGGCATAGTCGAACTGCCTGGCATGGTTGAGATAGGCGACGACATTGCCGCGGGCGCGCGCATCGAGCGGTTCCCAGATCTTTTCCGGCACCAGCGCCAGGGCAAAACCGAGGGCGGCCAGCTCGACCATCCGCTGGTCGCGGCCATTGACCGTCCCCCAATATTCGGGATGAGCGGGATCGGTGCCGTTTGCGAGGCCTTCGGCGAAACGATCCCAATGGGCAAAGTCTCCGCCACCGACGCCAAGCGGCGCCAATCCCCAGAGCGGGCGGGCGAAACCTTCGAGATCGGCCGCGGCCCGGTCGAAATGAGCGGCGGCGCCATTGAGCCTGACGCGGGCATTACCCTTGGAAAAACTGGCCAGCAGCGGATCGAAGAGCCCAAGCAGGGCGCGGCTCATATCGGCTCGAGTTTCCAGCGGATTGCCGGCAAGGGGGTTGGCGCTGGCGGGATCATAGGTCATTGGCATCTCTCACGGATTCGGCACTCGGAACGGTTCCTCCCGGAACCGGAACGACCGCCTGGCAGATGTGGCGCGCCGCGGCCGTCCTGTTGCGGAACCGGGACAGCATCAGCGAGACGGCCTCGCGCCCGAGGGCGGCGCGGTCGACGCGCATGGTGGAAAGCCGCGGATTGGTCATCAACGCGCAGGGCAGATCGTCGAAACCGACGATCGCGAAATCCTCCGGCACACGCAGGCCTGCTTCGGTGACGGCCTCGAGCACACCGACGGCAATGAAGTCGTTCATGCAGAAGGCAGCAGTAAAGCCCGCATCCTCGGCAAGAATCGCGGCCGTGCCTTCATGCGCCTCGCGGCTGGGGCTCCCCTGGAGGACCAAGGGCACAAGACGGCCCTCGGCGCCTGATACGGTGGCGATCGCCGCTTCGAAACCACGGATGCGCTCGCGAATCGTATGGCGATGCGAGGCGGTCAGGTGCAGGATTCGACGATGGCCGGCTTTCGTCAGCCGGCTGGTAGCCTCGAAGGCACCGAAGAAGTTAGCCGGAGAAACGCCATCGAACTGCATTCGGGGATCGGTGCCGTTGACGAGAACGGTGGGCGTCATGGTCGCTTCCAGCCAGTCTCGCAGCATCTCGTTCGGATCGATGCCGACGAGAAACAGGCCTTCGGCGCCGGCAGCCTGCATGGAGTCTCGTACGGCATCCGGCGTCGTCCGGTCCTCTCGGACAAGGCGGATCTCGAAAGGCATGCCGGCTCCGGCAGCTCCGGCGCGCAGGCCCTCGACGATCGCTTCGTAGAAGACGCTGAGCCCGCCCGTGACGCCGTCGCTGGCGATCAG
This sequence comes from Rhizobium aethiopicum, assembly GCF_900094625.1. GTDB lineage: Bacteria > Pseudomonadota > Alphaproteobacteria > Rhizobiales > Rhizobiaceae > Rhizobium > Rhizobium aethiopicum. The sequence goes on from NZ_FMAJ01000003.1 coordinate 514,337, forward strand.
CGCCAGGCCTCCGGCAACGGCCTCAGTGGAGGATTTAATCGGATAGCCGTGCTCGGCAGCCACCTTCAGGATATGCCGGCGGACGGCCTCGCTAATGCCGGGCTCATTGGCAAGCACGCGCGATACCGTGGAGACGGAGACGCCGGCCAGCGTGGCGATGTCGGCCTGGCGCGGCCGTCTGATTTTCTGATCGTTCATGCGGCAAGCATTATGCAAATAATGCAAATTTGCAAGATATTCATTATTTCTTGCATTAGAAATATTTTTGCGTACTCTCACCGCCGAAATGCCCCGGCACGCCGATGGAGGATGGCAGAGGGCATAACGGGAACAAGGAGGATATCATGCAGGTCAATCGCCGTTCATTCCTGATGGGTTCAGCCGGTACGGCCGCGGGCCTTGCCTTCGGCGTGGGAAGCGCCGTTCCGGCCTTTGCAGAGGACGCACAGCTGCGGGCAATGTGGTGGGGATCCAATGACCGCGCCAAACGCACACTCGATGTGGCCAAGCTTTATCAGTCGAAGACGCCTGGCGTCACGATTGTCGGCGAATCGCTCTCCGGTGAAGGCTACTGGACGAAGCTCGCCACCCAGATGGCCGGCCGGGCGATCCCGGATGTTTTGCAGCTCGAGCCGGGGACGATCTCCGACTATTCGAAGCGCGGCGCCTGCCTGCCGCTCGATGAATTCGTCCCCTCGACGCTGAAGGTCGACAGCTTCGGCGCCGACATGCTGAAACTAACCACGATCGACGGCAAACTTTTTGGTGTCGGCCTCGGTCTCAACTCATTCTCGATGTTCTTCGACACGGTCGAATTCGAAAAGGCCGGCATCCCGCTGCCGACGCCTGACCTCACCTGGGATGAGTATGCCAAGCTCGCCGTAGAACTCGCCAAATCCTCGGGCAAGGGCGGCGGTCCTTATGCCGCACGCTACGCCTATGTGTTCGACGCCTGGCTGCGTCAGCGCGGCAAGAGCCTGTTTGCGAAGGAAAGCGTCGGGCTCGGCTTCACGGCCGATGATGCCAGGCAGTGGTTCGACTATTGGGAGGGGCTGCGCAAGGCGGGCGGCACGGTTGCTGCCGACGTCCAGACGCTCGACCAGAATACCATCGACACCAACGCCCTCGGTCTCGGCAAATCGGTGATCGGCATGGCCTATTCCAACCAAATGATCGGCTATCAGCTGATCATCAAGAACAAGCTTGGCATTACCATGTTGCCGCGCGAGAAGAAGGGCGGCCCCTCGGGACATTATTATCGCCCGGCGCTGATCTGGAGCGTCGGCGCCACCACCAAGAATGGCGAGGCGGCTGCCAAGTTCATCGACTTCTTCGTCAACGATGTGGAGGCGGGCAAGATCCTCGGCGTCGAGCGCGGTGTGCCGATGTCGCCGACGGTGCGTGAAGCCATACTGCCGCAGCTCAATCCGACCGAGCAGGAAACGGTCAAATACGTCAACATGCTCAAGGATCAGGTCGGCGAATATCCGCCGCCGGTGCCGATGGGCGCGACCCAGTTCGACCAGCGCGTACTGCGTCCGATCTGCGACGAGCTTGCCTTCGAACGGATTTCGCCCGTCGATGCGGCAACCCGGCTCATCGAAGAGGGTAAGGCGACGATCAAGGGATGATCGATCGCCTGGTCTGAGAGGAGAGGCCCGCAAAACCCCGGCGGGCCTCTCTGATGTCCAGACGGAAGCACGGCGGCGTCCTTCGGCTCCGCGTTCAACGCTTGCTTCTTCCGTGCCGCTGTCGCAAACGCAGCCGACATGCCCTCTCAGTTGGCCGCCAGGCTTTGGACCACGCGCCAGTCAGGTCGGCCGAGATCGAACGGCCAGGGGTGCACCTCCCGGTCGTTGAAATAGACCACTTCCCGAAGGTTGGGGAAGTCGCGTTGTTTCAGCGTCGCCATCTCGATCCATGGCCTCATATAGGCGTCGCCGCCTTCGTAGCCCAGCTCTGCGACCCAGACGGGCTTTCCAAAGCCGGCGACGAGATCATAGCCCTGCTTCAGCGCTTCCGAGAAAGTCCGGTGCTTGTTGTAGGCAAGCTCGTCGTAGCGCTGGAGGCCGAAAACCGAGAGCCCGACGAGATCGACGTAGTCGTCGCCGGGATAGTAGTCCTGCAAGCCCGGCAAGCCCTTCGGCGACCACATGAGCTCAGTGCCGGGCGCCTCCTCGCGGACGATGTCCATCATCCTCTTATAGGCCGTGATATAGTCCTGCGGGCTCCAGCCGGCCCACGAAAACCGCCCGGACTTATCCTCCATCTCCTGGGCCCAGCGGACGATCACCGGGCTTTTCATCTGGGATATCATCTGCGCGATCGCCCGCATGTTGACATCGTAATCGCCGCGCAGGACCTTTCGGCGAAGCTCCTCGGAGGGCGGACGCCAGTCGACGTCCCAGGACCACGGCTCTACCGTTATCAGCAGGTTGCGGCCTCTGGCCAGCGCATAGGCATCGGCAAGGCGCAGCGTCTCCAGGTCGACGTCTTCCCATGGCAGGAACAGGGCTTCGGTCGAGACATTGGTCTGAGCGCCGAAATCGCCATGCGGGTCGTAAGCGCCGAATTTGATGCCGTCGGCATGAACGACCGGGCGTTTGTCGATGATCGTCCGCGCGCTCGCGGCCGGGTTCGGGGCCAATCCGGCATATTGCACCTCGCTTCGGCCCGGCAGCTGCGCGGCGCACAACAGCAGCAGCGCGAGCGCGGCGGTCGAAAGGTGGCTTCTCGTCAGCTTCTGCATGGCTCACCCTCCTTTTCGGGTCAGTTCCTGGTTCAGGACCTGCTTCAGTTCATGTGCCTTGGCGCTGACGGTATCGGTGGAGACGAGCTTGCGGAATTCGTCGTCCTGGCGCGCCGAGGCATGGCGGAAGACGTACCAGTTGCCGTTCGGCTGGCGGCGCTGGTAGATCGTGTTGCCGATCTTGCGGTGCCCGAAACAGGTGCTGGCACGGGCTGCCCCCTCGGCATTCGTCCAGGTTGCGCGCATGCAGAGCTGGCCGAGATCGTCGACCACCCATTTGCCTTCGGCGAAGGACTGCTTGCCCTTATCATTCACCCAGGCGACGAACCGCCGGCCATCCTCGAAGAAGCGCCCGCCGCCGGTGTCCCAGGTCCAGGTCCTGTCACCGTAAATCCGATAGAGCTCATAGGCGCTGAGCGGCGTCGGCGCCTTCTTGTTGGCCGCCTCGGCAGCCTGCGCCGCCAGCGGCAAAAACAGGCTGAGAGCAAGGGCTGCTCCAAATGATCTCGACCCGATACGCATTACATCCTCCTCCTTGAGCTGACCGGTTCAGCCGGCTCACACACCTTGTTGGTCCCGTGCCGCGCTTCCGAAGCCATTCCATCTGAGGCGGAACTTCACGATCCGTGTTTTGCCGCCACCGAGGCCGGCACCGGCCACGGCAAATCGCGATTGGCTGAAACTGATGAACGTCTGGCCGTGGGAAAGGGCCTCGAGACTGCGCAGCCCATGGCTGCCTGCCTGCATGCCGCCGGTGACGCAGATCGCGAGCCCGGTCGCCGTCGCAAGCCACAGCCCGCGTGACTGCGGCAGCAATGGCAAGCCATTCTCGATCGTATGGCGAACGACGATCAGCACCGTCAGCGACAGATAGATCGACAGGTTCACCGCGGCGAAAATATAAAAACCCTGCGCTGCAGCAGCATCGTTGGCGAACAGCATGGCAAGGGCGCAAAGGCCGGCGAGGCCGATATAGGGGGCAACGACGCGTAGCGGCAAAGACTGCTGCTCCTGCCTGCCTTTCGGCGTGATGCGGAAGTCGACGAACGAGCCGGAGATATAGTCGCGAACAGCTGCCAGGCTGCCGGCGAGCGACCACGGCCAGCGCAGAAAGATGAAGGCAAGCCCCTCCCAGCCGAACAGTTTCGCATCATGCGGCCTGAAGGTTGCCGTCGCCCGCCAGAAGAAGGAAAACAACATCAGCACGATGGAGATCGGCGCGAAATGCAGCAGGAAATCCGGATAGGTGACGTTGACGAAAATATGGCCCGTCAGCAAAGCAGCAACCGGCAGCAGAAACATCACGGCCATGAAGCCCGAAAACAGCGGATACCATAGCTGCGAAAAAACGAACTGGAACCTCAGCCGCCAGGGCAGATGGATGAGGTAGCCGCGGGAATATTGCAGCAGGATGGTGACGAGGCTGCGCGACCACTGGAATTCCTGCACGGCCAGATCGACGAAATTCGCCGGGCCGTCGCCGTGAGCGATCGCATCGACCGCATGGACGCCGCGCCAGCCACCGGCGTTCATCATCAGCGTCGTCGAATGATCCTCTGCAAGTTCAGGGCCAAGGCCGCCGATCTGGCGGAGCGCCGATGTGCGGACCGCATAGTGGGAGCCGATGCAAAGAGGCGCCCAGCCATTGTTGTAACCGGTCTGAAGCGAACCGTGCAGACTTGCCTCGGCATAGAGCCTGCCGCGGGCGGCCCAGCTCGCCGCGGCATTCGCGTCGCAGATGCTGGGGGCGGAGACGTAGCCGATACGAGGATCCGCAAAGGGGCGCAGCACTTCACGAAGATAGGTCGGCGTCGGCACATGATCGGCATCGAACTGAGCGACGAAATCGTAACGCGCATAGCCGAAATGGTCGTAGAAATAGGCGAGGTTGCCCTCCTTGCAGCGCGTCCGGCGCGGCCATGTCGTGCGGTGGTACTCCGCCACCCCCTTGCGGGTGGAGATCAGCACGCCATGCTCGGCGCACCAGCGCCTGGTTGCCTCCGAAGGATCTTCGTCGGCCAACCAGACATCGAATTCGACGCCGACCTGATCGAGCATCGCCTCAAGCGTCGCGCGGACGACGGCAAAGGGTTCGGACGGCGCCTTGGTGACGACCATTGCCACGCGTCCCTCCGGCAGCCGTGCGCGCGAACTGAGCGTTCTCGCATCGAGGAAGATCAGGATGAAATAGGCCGGGACGAGCGTGATCCAGGCGAGCACGACGGTGACCAGCACGAAGGCGACCCAGGAAAGGATATGGGTGGACTGGCACCACCAGATCCAGAAATAGCCGAGTGCGGCCAGCCAGCAGAAGATGCCGAAACCATAGGCTGCACGATTCCACCCGGTGAACACTGGCTTGAATGGGTCGGCAGCCGCTTTCGCCGTTGTGACTCGGTAACCGAAGTCCGAAATCAGGCTCATCCAGTCACCTCCAGCCCGAAGGTCGGGCCGGCAGTACGGATGATCGTATCGATATCCGAGAGTGTGGGCGCGAAGCCGAGTTCCGCCTTCGCCCTTGCCGTGTTGGCAAATAGGATTGGCGGATCGCCAACACGACGCGGCCGATAACGGACCGGGACTTCGCGGCCACTCGCGCGATAGACCGCGTCGAGGATCTCACGTACGGAGGTGCCGCGGCCGGAACCGAGATTGACGCTGAGCGAGCCGCCGTCCGCAAGCAGATGATTGACGGCGGCGAGATGGGCCTGCGCGAGATCGCTGACGTGGATATAATCACGCACGCAGGTTCCGTCCTCGGTCGCATAATCGGTTCCGAAGATATCGAGCCGGTCCAATCTGCCCGCGGCAGCAAGAAGGGCGCGAGGGATAAGATGCGTCTCGGGCTCGTGACGCTCGGCAAGCTCGCCCTCCGGATCGGCGCCGGCCGCGTTGAAATAACGCAAGGCGGCGAAGCGGATGCCATAGGCGGCGGCAAAATCCTCAAGCGCCATTTCGAAGATCAGCTTGGTGCGGCCATAGGGATTGACCGGTCGCTGCGGGCATTCCTCGCGTATCGGCAACGAGGCGGGAACGCCATAAGTGGCGCAACTGCTCGAAAAGACGATTCGGTCTATGTCCTGGTCAAGACAGGCCTCGAGCAGCGTCAGGCTGCCGACGACATTGTTGCGGTAATATTTCCTCGGCATGTCGACGGATTCGCCGACATAGGCATTGGCGCTGCAATGGATGACGCAATCTGGCGAAAATTCGGCCATCGTCCGGCGCAGCGCGGCTGCGTCACCAAGTTCCCCGCGGACGAACGGGCCCCAGCGGACGCTGTCGGCATGTCCCGTCGACAGGTTGTCGTAGGTAACCGGGATCATCCCGGCGCGCGACAGCGCCTTGCAGATATGACTGCCTATGAAACCGGCGCCGCCGGTGACGAGAATGTAGCGGGGCATCTCATACGGCCTCCGCCCGCGCTGTGCCGGCGAGCACGCCGTCAAAATATTCGACGGTGCGAGCCAGGCCGGCTTCGAGCTCGATACGAGGCTGCCATTCCAGCTCGGTCATCGCCCGGGAAATGTCCGGCCGCCGCTGGCGGGGATCGTCGACGACAGCAGGCAGGTGAACGATGCGGGAGCGCGAATTCGTGAGATCCCGGATGATTTCCGCCAGGCGCCGAACGGTGAACTCACCGGGGTTCCCGAGATTGATCGGGCCGTGGCATGCGCTGCCGGCCGCCGAGAAACGCAGGAAACCTTCAACAAGATCATCGACATAACAGAAAGAACGGGTTTGCTGACCATCGCCGTAGATCGTCAGGTCGGCATTGCGGAGGGCCTGCACGATGAAGTTGGAGACCACCCGGCCGTCATCCAGACGCATGCGCGGCCCGTAGGTGTTGAAGATGCGGCCGACCCTGATGTCGACGCCGTAGGTCCTGTGGTAGTCGAAGAACAGGGTTTCGGCGCTGCGTTTGCCCTCGTCGTAACAGGCTCGCGGTCCGATCGGATTGACATTGCCGCAATAGGATTCGCGTTGCGGGCTCTGGGTCGGGTCGCCATAGACCTCCGATGTCGACGACTGAACGACGATTGCGCCAGTTTTGCGCGCGCAATCCAAGGTGTTGACGGCGCCGAGGACGTTGGTGAGCAAGGTGCCGACCGGATCCCGCTGATAGTCCGGCGGAGAGGCGGGAGAGGCGAAGTTGAAAATGAGCGATGTTTCGATGTCGAAGGGCTGACGGACATCGTGCTCGATGATGCGGAAGCGGGCGTTCGAGGCGAGATGCTCGACATTTGCACGGCGGCCGGTCGAAAAATTGTCGAGACATATGACGCTGTGGCCGCGCAGCAGAAGCCGTTCACATAGATGCGAGCCAAGAAACCCGGCTCCGCCATTGACAAGAGCGGTGCCCAGATCCCTGAGCACCGGCATGCCCTTTGCTTCAGAATAACCTTCGCTGGGAACGAAACTACGCATTACAAACTCCTTCCCCAATTCTCTAGTCTTTTGATTTAGTTATGCGTTTCACTACCTCTGCTACCTTATGTATATCCATGTAACTGAGTACTAATACATGAATAACCAGAAGGCTATTCTTTGCACAAGCGAATTACTATTGAGATGATAAGACGAATGTTACCGAGGTCAACTTTAAAAACGCGAGATATCCAAAATAATTACGCATTTGTTCTTGAAAGTAACGGATGATTAATCATTTTCACTCTTTTTTTCACGCCCCACGAGTGTCAAGACGTTTCGCAAGCTTCTCTCAATAAAGATGGGATAAACAAAGGGAAGGTTGGCCGCGCGCACCTGCATGACCGGTCTTGCATCCGGAAGCGCCATATGCGAGGGGTTTTGGCGATGTTCACAAAACAAGCTGCAGCGCAGCCGAACGGCTGGCGTCTATCTCACTTTGTGATGTTCGCTTGCCAAGCGACGCTACTTGCGATCGGAGCAACGGCCTGCGTCGTCATTGACGACAACGTAGCCGCCGTCGCGAAGAAGAACGTCGTGATCGCCGAGACTCCACGGGTCTCGAAGGCTTACGCCTACCCCGAACATCGGACCGCTCGACCGGCCACGGCACGAGCCAGGGTCGTCGCCTATCACGGGTCTGCGCCCTATATCTGTTCTCCAAGCGGTTTCGGGCAGAAGTCGCGCTGCTTTGCGCGTCCCTCGATCTGAAGCAAAAGCGTCACTGCATCGTTGCTAAATCGGGAATCGATTTGCAGCGCGTCTGAAAAGAGCCGTGGCGCTGTGGCTCAGTTGCGCCACCGGCTGGACATGTCGTCATCGCCGACCGGGTGATCGTTGAAGAAGCGGGACGCAGCTTCCGTGCGATTTCGGACGTTCATCTTCTTATAGATGTTGCGGACGTGGACCTTCACCGTGTTTTCTGAAAGATGCAGCTTGTCGGCAATAATCTTGTTCTGCGTCCCCTTGCAGATGAGGTCCAGGATCTGAACCTCGCGGGTCGTCAGAGCCGAGATGCTGTCGCGTCTCAGCTTGAGCGCACTGTTGCGTGCGACGTCGACCGATTTCGTCTGATAGAGTGAGGGCTCCAGCTGGGCGCTCTTGTTGGCGAGACGGTTGAGAAGCGCCGAGGGAAAATGCTCCCCGCCCTTCATCAGCAGATCCACTGCGGCCATGAAGACATCAAGCCTAAGGTTAAGCGGCAGGACCCCGTCGATGATCCGTGCCTCCACCAAGCGGCTGACATAGGGTTCCATCATGTCGATGGCCTCGACGACAAGTCCGATCGAGGTTTCCGGGTGATGTTCCCTGACTGCCTGCAGCGCGTCTTGCAGCTCCGGCGCAGGTATATGGTAGAATAAAACCAGCTTTATATCGCTGGTATCCTTTTCCAGCATCAGATTTGTGTTGGTTATGCTTGGCACATCGCAATTTGGAAATTTCTTTGCCAGCGCCTCCACCATGCACTCTGAAAACAGGTCGGCCTTAGCAACTACAAGGATAGTATCTCCGGATGGGCTAGACTTTCTTGTCTGGTCCGTATTCTCCATTCCTGAGCCTGTCATGAACATATACGCCTCCCCTAGCGGTACACTTTACTCGAACATGAAGCGATGGCAGGTATAAGATAGTATGAAATGCCGGCCCCCTTATGTCATCGCCTTATTCTTTAGACATTTCTTAATTATGTTAATACGGATTGAGAAGGAAGGAAATGGCCCAAAGTGATTAGTTTTCGGGAATGATAAACGATACGATACTACTCTTCGGTTGTATTTTGTTTCACTTTATACTTCAGGGTTATATTTGCCCTCACTATAGATAATCCGGCGAATGTAATGTTTCAGTACAAATTGTCATATTTTTTGTTATCTGCCCCAGCGATTATGAGACAGAGGCCGGCGGAAGCCTCTTTTACCGGCTGCTCACGCCACGCTTGTGATCACTGCCACGGAAGGGACTTGACGCGGCAGGTCACCCGCCATCGGGCCCCAATGGCAGAGAGACTTGCAACTTCGGCGGAACGGCCAATGTTATTTTGAAGAAATTTCCCACAACGCCGTAACAAAACTTCGGTACCCGACCGGCCAAACCCATTTGCCTATGGAACCATGAAGTCGGTACGACCTATCGAAAGCGCGCTGGGCAAGCGACCTTCGCCACATCCGGGCCGACTCGATCTTACTCCCCGATGACAATAATCTTGTGAAAAATCCGATACTAGGGCACAATTTGCGAAGGCATCTGAAGTTGCGGCGCAGTCTCGAATCCGGCCGTCTCGCGCCGAGTGGCAGTTCGCGTCGGAGGGTCGGCGTCGATGGATCAGGGGTTTTTTCTTCTGTTCGCTGCGGTATCCGTGATCACGGCCCTGACGGTGGTCCTGGCGCGCAATCCGGTTCACAGCGCATTGGCGCTGATGGCGTGTTTCCTGCAGGTCTCGGCAATCTTCGTATTGCTCCAGGCACCGTTGCTCGCGGTCATCCAGATCTTCGTCTATGTCGGCGCGATCATGGTCCTGTTCCTGTTCGTGATCATGATGATCGATGTGCGCGAAGCGGTGTTGCAGCGGTTCTTGCCAGGCGGCAACCTCCCGGCTCTGGTACTGCTTGTCCTGCTCGGGGCCGAGATGCTCGTGCTGGTGCTCTGGAGCAACCGCTTTTCGGTCATGGAGCCCGTCGCGATGCGCGGCGGCGATGACGTCAGGCAGCTTGGCACAGCACTTTTCGCCGACTATCTCCTGCCGTTTGAAACCGCCTCCGTAATCCTGCTGGCGGCCTTGGTCGGCGCCATCATGCTGGCGCGGAAGGAGCAGGGGTGATGGTTCCGCTCTGGTGGTATATTGCGCTCGGAGTGGTCCTGTTCGTGATCGGAGCGGCGGGCGTGCTGCTCAGGCGCAATATTCTCATCGTGCTGATGTCGCTGGAGCTGCTGCTCAACTCGGTCAACATCAATTTCATCGCTTTCGGGCGTTACCACGCCGATTTCCGCGGGCAGATCTTCGCGATCTTCGTCATCGCAATCACCGCGGCGGAAGTTGCCGTCGCCCTCGGTATCCTGGTTGCCCTCGTGAGGAACAAATCCACCCTCAAGATCGACGACGTGACGGTGATGAAAGGATAACGGCTTTGGACCCGGTTGTATCGATCCGGCCATTGCTTGCCATCGCCGTCGCCGGTCTGGCGGCCCTTGCAGTTCTCCTTTTGAATAACCGCGAGAGACTTCGCGATCTGGTCTCGCCATTGGCCGCGATCGCCATGCTCGCGATTGTCTTGTCGATGGCGCCCACGGTGCTGGCGGGCGGAACGGTCGAATTGCGCCTGTTCGAGATCTTGCCGGGGATCGACTTTGGTTTCCGGGTCGATGCGCTCGGCATGGTGTTTGCCACCGTCTCGTCGCTGCTGTGGATCGTGGCGGCGATCTATTCCATCGGTTATATGCGGCATTTGAACGAGCATGCGCAGACCCGGTTCTTCGCCTGCTTCGCCAGCAGTCTTGCGGCCGCCGCCGGCGGCGCGTTCGCCGCCAATCTGTTTACGCTGGTGATCTTCTACGAAGTGCTCAGTCTGGTTACCTATCCGCTCGTCTACCACCACGAGGACGAGGAGGGATGGAGGGGCGGCCGCAAGTACCTCGTCTATCTGATGGGCGCCTCGAAAAGCGCGCTGCTCGCCGCACTGGCGCTGACCTACCATATTGCAGGGTCGCTCGACTTTGTCGCGGGGGGGCTGCTGGCGGGGAGTGATGCCTCGGCGGCGCTGCTGACGGTCGTCTATTTCTGCTATCTTTTCGGCTTCGCCAAGGCCGCTGTGATGCCGATGCACGCCTGGCTGCCCGCCGCGATGGTCGCGCCGACACCGGTCAGCGCGCTTTTGCATGCAGTGGCAGTGGTCAAGATGGGCGTGTTCTGCGTGCTGCGGGTGGTGTTCCATGTCTTCGGCACGGGGCTGGTGGGTGGGCTGAGCCTCGGCATCGCCACGGCCTATCTCGCTTCGTTCACGATCCTGATGGCGTCGGTTTACGCCCTGACGCGGGATGACCTGAAGGCCAGGCTTGCCTATTCGACGGTCAGCCAGCTCTCCTACATCGTGCTAGGCGCGGTTCTGTTGTCGCCGGTCGCGATGGTCGGCGGAATCATCCACATCGCGGCGCACGCATTCTCCAAGATCACGCTCTTTTTCTGCGCCGGCTCGATCTATTGCGCGTCGGGCAAGCGCAACATCAGCGACATGGCCGGTATCGGCCGCAGGCTGCCCTGGACGATGGGGGCATTTTTCATCGCTTCGCTGAGCATGATCGGGATACCGCCGACCGCCGGCTTCGTCAGTAAGTGGTATCTGGCGGAGGGCGCCGTGGCGGCGGGAGAGACCGCGTTCCTGGTGGTCATCCTGGTGAGCTCAGTCCTGAACGCCGCCTATTTCCTGCCAGTCAGCTATGCCGCCTTCTTCCAGGCGGAGAAGCAGGAGAGCCGGGCGAAGGTCCGTGAAATTCCACTGGTGACGATTCCGCTGGTCGCGACGGCGATCCTGTCGGTGCTGATGGGGATTTTTCCCGGCTATTTTCTCATCCTGGCAGATGGAGTGATCCGATGATCAAGCGTGTCATCGACTTCTTTGGTGCCGAGCAATATGCGAGGCCGCGCCGCCGACTGTTCTACCTCGTGCTCGTCATGATCGTTGTCGCCGACTTTCTGGTCTCTCGCGAACACGCCGAATATCCGTGGGACCGCCTGCCGGGCTGGTCCGCCCTCTACGGCTTCGTCTCCTGCGTCCTGCTTATCTTCGTTTCCAAGTTTCTCGGCCATCGGGTCGGGCTGATGCGGCGCGAGGACTATTATGACTGACTTCATCCATCCAGCTCTGCTGTTTATTCTTGGTGCCCTGCCGATCCCTTTCCTCAGCGGCTCGGTCCGCAAGGCCTATCTGCTTCTGATCCCTGCGCTGGCAATCCTTGCCGTGCTTGCGATGGAGCCGGGCAGCTACGGCGAAGCGCGGTTCATCGGACAGGAGATCCTGATCGCGAAGGTGGACAAGCTCAGCATCGTCTTCGCCAGCGTTTTCACCCTCATGGCGTTGATCGGCATGGTCTACGCGTTGCATCTGACGGATGCCGGCCAGCACGTGGCGGCATTCGTTTATGTCGGCAGCGCACTTGGCGTGGTGTTTGCCGGTGACTACCTGACCCTCTACCTGTTCTGGGAGGGCATGGCATTCGCCTCCGCCTATCTGGTCTTCGCGCAGCGTGGTGGGCCGGCGATCCGGGCCGGGTTCCGCTACCTGATGGTCCATATCACCGGCGGCGTCGTCCTGCTCGGCGGCATCATTTCCCACGGGCTCGCCACCGGTTCACTGCTTTTTGGCCCGATCGCGGGGGCCTTCACCAACGGAGGAATGGGGGTCGGCGACTACCTGATCCTCGCCGGCTTCATCCTCAACGCGGCCGTGCCGCCGCTCAATGCCTGGCTGACCGATGCCTATCCGGAGGCGACCGTCACCGGGGCGGTGTTCATGAGCGCGTTTACCACCAAGACCGCCGTCTATGTGCTGGCGCGTGCGTTTCCGGGGACCGAGCTCCTTGTCTGGCTTGGCACCATCATGGCGCTCTACGGCGTCATCTACGCAGTGCTGGAGAACGATTGCCGGCGGCTTCTCGCCTATCACATCGTCAGCCAGGTGGGCTATATGGTCGCGGGTATCGGCATCGGCACCGAGATGGCGGTGAACGGAGCCGCCAGCCACGCCTTCGCGCATATCCTCTACAAGGCGCTGCTGTTCATGGGTGCCGGTGCAGTCATCTACGTCACCGGCCGACGCAAGCTCACCGAGCTCGGCGGGCTTTACAAGACCATGCCGCTGACGGTGGCGCTTTACATGGTAGGCGCTTTCGCGATCTCGGCCTTCCCGTTCTTCTCGGGGTTCGTCACCAAATCGATGGTGATAGCGGCTGCAGGAGCGGATCACCGCGCACTGGTGGTGCTGGCGCTGACCATGGCATCGTCCGGGACGTTCCTGCACACTGGCCTCAAGCTTCCCTATTACATGTTCTTCGGAACGGACCGGAAACTGGAGGCGCGGGAGCCGCCGCGCAACATGCTGATTGCCATGGGCATGGCGGCGGTCCTCTGCATTGCGATAGGGGTGTTCCCTCAGCCGCTTTATGCGCTTCTGCCCTATCCGGTGGATTTCGAACCCTATACGGGTTCGCACGTCACGGAGAGCCTCGGGCTGCTGATGTTCACCGCCCTGGGGTTCGTGCTGTTCCTCTGGGCCCTCGATCCCGAGAACACGATCAGCCTCGACACCGACTGGTTTTACCGCAAGGGTGCGCGGGCCTTCATGTGGCTCGCCGAACGGCCGCTGGCGCGCTATGAGCAGGTGGTGAGCAATGTCTCCGAGACCGCGGCGCTGCCCTTACTGCGCGGCGCGGCGCGGGCAGGACTCCGACTCGATCTTGCCGGCGTGGATGCCGTTGTGAATGGCATTGCCCGCTCGATCCTGTACGGCGGCGGGCGGCTCAGGCGGCTCCAGACGGGTGTCGTGACCCATTACGTGCTAGCGATGATCGTCGGTCTTATCGCAGCCACCGCCGTCTTCGTCGTGGCGTGGCGGTAGGGGGTGCAATGGGCTTCCCGCTGCTCAGCCTCATCATATTCACACCCGTTTTCGGGGCCGCGGTTCTGATGTTCCTGCGCGGTGACGATGCGGTGCGGTGGACTGCGCTCTCCTTCACCGTCCTCGACCTTGCTCTCTGCATCGCCATGCTGGTCGGCTTCGACACCATGACCCATGCAATGCAGTTCACCGAGACGCGTCCCTGGGTGCCCGCGCTTGGGATCAATTATGCGCTTGGCATCGACGGAATCAGCGCGCTCTTCGTGTTCCTGACCGCACTGTTGGGGTCGACTTGCGTGCTCGCCTCCTGGGTCGCGATCGACCGCAAGGTGAAGGAATTCATGATCTGCCTGCTCTTCATGCAAGCGCTGATGCTCGGTGTCTTCTGCGCGCTCGATCTATTTCTTTTCTACGTCTTTTGGGAGGCGATGCTGATCCCGATGTACCTCATCATCGGTGTTTGGGGCGGCGAGGGTCGGGTCTATGCGGCGATCAAGTTTTTCCTCTACACGCTGGTGGGCAGCCTTCTGTTCCTGATCGGTGTCATCGTGCTCTATTTCTACGGTGGCAGGACCTTCGATATCCTCGCCTTGACAGAGCAGGACTTGCCGTTCCGGATCCAGTCCTGGCTGTTCTTCGCCTTCCTGATCGCCTTTGCGGTCAAGGTGCCGATGGTGCCGGTTCATACCTGGCTGCCGGACGCCCATGTGCAGGCGCCGACGGCAGGCAGCATTATTCTTGCCGGAGTGCTTCTGAAGATGGGCGCGTACGGATTCCTGCGGTTCTCGCTGCCGATGCTGCCGGAGGCATCGATGTATTATTCGACGCTGATGCTGGCGCTTTCGGGGCTTGCGATCGTCTATGGCGGGTTGCTCGCGCTGGCACAGGACGATCTGAAAAAGCTGGTGGCTTATTCCAGCATCAGCCACATGGGCTTCGTGACGCTGGGGATTTTTGCGCTGAATTTCCGGGGGCTTGAGGGCGGCATCCTGCAGATGTTCAATCACGGCGTGACGACAGGCGCCTTATTCCTGTTCGTCGGGCTCATTTACGAGCGGACCCATACCCGCAGCATCGCCGACTATGGCGGATTGATGAAGGTGGCGCCGGTCTACACGACGTTTCTGGCACTGTTTACCCTGTCGTCGATGGCGCTGCCGGGAACGAATTCGTTCGTCGGCGAGTTGCTGGTGCTGTCAGGCGGGTTTGCGGCCAACATGGTCGCCGGCTCGGCCGCCGTTTTGGGCGCATTACTCGGGGCTGCCTATCTGCTCGGCATGTACGGGAAAATCGCGCTCGGCCCGGCCAGCGTCGGTGCCCGGTTGAAGACACGCGACGTGAACGCCCGTGAGATGGCTGCGATCCTGCCGCTGGCCGTCTTCGTGCTCTGGGTTGGGCTCTATCCGAAACCCTTTCTCGAGATCATCGATGCCTCGGTGAAGCATCTGCTGACGCACGTGCATAGTAGGGGGAGCAGCCCATGACCGCCGCCGCGCTTTTCCAGTCGGCCCTGGCGAGCCTGCCCGAGATCGTGGTGATCACCGGCGCCTGCATCCTGCTGATCCTGGGACAGTTTGTGCGAAGGGGACAGGAACATCTCCTTGTCTGGGCGTCGGTCGCGATCGTATTGATTGCCGCCTTGGCGACACTCATGCTGGCGAGCGAGGTACGGCCGGCCTACACGGGCATGTTCATCACCGACCGCTTCGCGGTCTTCTTCAAGTTCGTTTTCTACCTAGCCACCGTTCTGACATTCCTCCTTTCGCGAAAATATGCCGATATCGAAGGGATCGGCAGCAGCGAATATTATGTCCTGCTGCTCTTTGCGCTTTCCGGCATGATGATTATGGCCTCGGCGACCGATCTCCTGTCGATCTATGTGGGCCTCGAACTGATGGTGATTTGCACCTATGTGCTGACCGGCTTCCTGCGGCTTGAGCGGCGGTCCAACGAAGCAGCGCTGAAATATGTAATCCTTGGCGCGGTCTCGACCGGGATTTTCCTTTACGGCGTTTCGCTGGTCTACGGGCTCACCGGCACAACGCAATTGGACGGGATGGCTGCGGCCGTGACTGGCGATCCGCTCGATCCAGGTTTGTTGCTGGCAGTGGTCTTCATCGTCGCGGGGCTGGTCTTCAAGGTCGGCGCGGTTCCCTTCCACATGTGGCTGCCGGACGTTTATGAAGGCGCGCCAACGACGATCACTGCCTTCATGTCGGTTGGCCCCAAGGCGGCGGGGTTCGCGGTGATCCTGCGGGTGTTCCTCAATCCTCTGGTCGCAGCCTCGGACGTCTGGATCATCGTTGCCGTCATTGCGGTGGTGACGACGGCGCTCGGCAGCTTCGTGGCGCTGGTGCAGGACAATTTCAAGCGTCTCCTGGCCTATTCCAGCATCGCCCATGCCGGCTTCCCCATTTTCGGCGTAGCCGCTGGCGGCGCCGATGGGGTCGCCAGCGTGATGCTCTATCTGCTGATCTACGCCATCATGAATCTCGGCATTTTCGGCGCTGTCATCATGATGCGGAACGGCGATTTCTCGGGTGAGGTCATCGAGGACTATGCGGGTTTCGCCAAGTCACATCCGGGGCTGGCGCTTCTGATGCTGCTCTATCTCTTCTCGCTGGCCGGCATTCCGCCGACCGCCGGGTTCTTCGCCAAGTTTTACGTGCTGGTCGCCCTCGTCGAGCATGGTTTCGTCATGCTGGCGATAATCGCCGTGCTGCTCAGCGCCGTCGCTGCTTATTTCTACATCCGCATCGTCATGGTGATCTACATGCGCGAGCCGAAGAGGGCGTTCGCCCCGGCGCTGACGCCTCTGGTGGGCGCGACACTCGCCGTCACCGCCGCCGGTACCATCGGCATCGGCCTGTTTCCGTCGTGGTTCCTGAAGCTTGCCCAAGATTCGGTCCTTGGCGGGTGAGCGATTGGATTTGCAATGATCACACCGACGGAATAGACTTGGACGCAGAGAAAGGATTGCCCAGTCACGCCGTGGCGTGATCGACTTGCCCGTTCGGGATGAGGTCGGTGGGCAACCGGTGCAGTGATATGACTGCAATGGAATTCTTGCCGGTTCTTTTCATGGTCGCCGGGGTCGTTCTGGTGGCGGGGGTGACATTGTTCGTTTCCTCGCTGCTGCGCCCATCCAATCCCTATACCGCCAAGAACATGCCTTATGAATGCGGCATGGATGCAGCGGGCGAGGCGGCGGCGGGCCGCTTCAGGGTGCCGTTCTTTATCCTCGCGATCCTGCTGGTCGTTTTCGATGTCGAAGCGATGTTCCTCTTTCCCTGGGCCGTCGTCCTGCAAGAGATCGGGCTGGTCGGCTATATCGAGATGTTCATCTTCATATTGCTGCTTCTCGTGGGCTTCGCCTACGCCTGGCTGAAAGGAGCGCTCGAATGGGAAGCGTAAACAACGCGATCCGCGACAGCGTGCTGTTCACCACGGCCGACAGCATCATCGGTTGGAGCCGGAGATCGGCACTGTGGCCGGAGACCTTCGGCATTGCCTGCTGCGCCATCGAGATGATCTCGGCCGGTTGCGCCCGCTACGATCTCGACCGGTTCGGCGTGGTGTTCCGCCCTTCGCCGAGACAATCCGACGTCATGATCATCGCCGGCACCGTGACCCGGAAATTCGCGCCCGTCGTGCGGCGACTTTATGACCAGATGCCGGAACCGCGCTGGGTGATCGCCATGGGCACCTGCGCTATTTCGGGCGGAGTCTACAACACCTATGCCGTGGTGCAGGGATCGGAAACCTTCGTGCCCGTCGATGTGCATGTGCCTGGCTGTCCCCCCCGGCCCGAGGCGCTGATGCACGGCTTCCTTCTGCTTCAAGAAAAGATCAAGAGGTCCCGGGCGCTCGCGGGCACACCTCTGGATCGGGTTATAGCGTCATGAGTGTGGAGCCGTCCCTCAATCGCGCTCCGATCATGGAGCGCTTCGGAGACACGATCGAGGACCTCGGCACTGCGCACGGTATCGACGCCTTTGCCGTGCCGCCCGAGAGGATCGTCGAGTTCTGCCGGCTCCTGAAAGAGCATCCGGCGCTGCAATTCAATTTCCTCTCGGACATTTGCGGCGTCGATCATTATCCCGAAACGCCGCGGTTCCAGGCGGTCTACCACCTCTATTCGCTGCCCAACAGGTGGCGGGTGCGCATCAAGTGCCGACTTGGCGATCCTCCTGAAGTGCCTTCGGTCACGGCAGTCTGGCGTACCGCCAACTGGCATGAGCGTGAGGCTTGGGACATGTATGGTATCCGGTTCGAGGGACATCCCGATCTGCGCCGGATCTACATGTGGGAAGGCTTCGAAGGCTTCCCACAGCGCAAGGATTTCCCCCTCAGGGGCTATAAGGACAAGTTGAACCCCTTGGGTGCCGAGGGTCCGCCGCCAACGCAGCCCGACCTTGCCACCAGGGACATTCCGTAAGGGAGGCCGTTCTACGCCGGAACGTTGAGATGACTGAAGTCACCGAGCTCAGCAGGCCCGAGGGTGAAGCGCTCAATACCAGGGAAGTGCTTCTCAACCTCGGTCCGCAGCACCCCAGCACCCATGGTGTTCTTCGGCTCGTCCTCGAACTCGACGGCGAGTTCGTCGAGCGCGTCGATCCGCATATCGGCTATCTCCATCGCGGCACCGAAAAACTGGCGGAGAGCTTCACCTATACCCAGATTTTCCCGCTGACGGATCGGCTCGACTATCTCTGTCCGCCCTCGAACAACCTCGCCTTCGCGCTGGCGGTGGAGAAACTCCTCGGCATAGAAGCGCCGATCCGCGCGCAATATATCCGCGTGATGATGGCCGAGCTCGCACGGATCTCCGGTCACCTCCTGATCACCGGCGCGCTGCCGATGGATCTCGGCGCCATGACCGCGCTGCTTTACGTCATGCGCGAGCGCGAAATGATCATGGATCTCCTGGAAATGATAACCGGTGCGCGCATGCACACGTCCTTCTGCCGGGTCGGCGGGGTGCGCGAGGACCTGCCTGACGGGTTCCTCCCCAAGATCCGGGAGTTTTGCGATATCTTCCCGAACCGGATCCGCGACTATGAGCGACTGCTCGAAGATAACCGCGTGTTTCTCAATCGCACGAAGGGGATCGGCGTGATCTCCGCAGAGGATGGCGTCGATCTCGGCCTCAGCGGCCCGAACCTGCGTGCTTCCGGTGTCGACTGGGACATCCGCCGCGACGAGCCCTACGAGATCTATGACCGGCTCGCGTTCAACGTCATCACCCGTGACGAGGGCGATTGCTATGCACGCTGGCGATGCCGTGTCGATGAGATGCGCGAGAGCATAGGGATCATCGAACAATGCATCGACCAGATGCCTGAGGGGCCGTTCCAGATCGACATGCCGACAATCGCCTTCCCGCTGGACAAGGATCGGGTGCACTGCTCGATGGAGGCGCTGATCCAGCATTTCGACCTGTCGGCTTACGGCTTCAAGGTGCCGAGGGGCGAGGTCTATTCGGCAATCGAGGCGCCAAAGGGTGAGCTTGGCTTCTACATCATCAGTGACGGGTCGCCAAAACCGTTCCGCATGAAGGTGCGGGCCCCCTCGTTCGTCAATCTTCAGGCCCTCTTCGGGGTCACCAACGCCCGCTATCTGGCGGACATGATCGCCGTGCTCGGCAGCCTCGACCCTGTGATGGCGGAGGTGGACAAGTAGCAAGGATTTGAATGCGATGACCATGCGTGAAAAGATCGAAGAGGCGGCGGCGCGGTATCCCGACCAGCGCTCTGCGATCATGCCCGCGCTCCTGATCGCCCAGGAAGAACATGGCCATCTGCCTGGGCCAGTGCTGGAAGAGGTCGCCGATATTCTCGGAGTCGAGCGGATCTGGGTCTACGAGTTGGCGACCTTCTATACCCTCTTCCATACCGAACCGGTGGGGATGTTCCACTTGCAGCTCTGTAACAATGTTTCCTGCATGCTGTGCGGATCGGAGGACCTGCTGGGCCATCTGGAAACAGTGCTGGGGATCAGGAAAGGCGACACCACCCCGGACGGGCTGTTCACGCTTTCGACGGTCGAATGCCTCGGCGCCTGCGAGATGGCGCCGGTGATGCAGGTCGGCGACGATTACCACGCCCACCTTGATGTGATGCGGATAAACGCACTGCTGGACCGTCTGCGGGCGATAGCGGGAGCCGCGAGCGTCGAGCGCGCCTCTGCGCGGGTGCCTTGGGAGTAGCGCCATGTTCGAGCCGGTTCTTCTCAAAAATGTCGATGTTGCGGATGGTCATTTGGTGTCGACCTACGAGGCTGGCGGCGGCTATCAGGCGCTGGCGAAGGCGCTGCGCGAGTACACGCCTGACGAGGTTATCGACCTCATCAAACGGTCCAACCTGCGCGGTCGCGGCGGTGCCGGATTCCCGACGGGCATGAAATGGGGCTTCGTGCCGAAGCGCACCGGCAAGCCGACATATCTGTGCTGCAACGCCGATGAGGGTGAACCGGGCACGTTCAAGGACCGGATCATCATGGAGCGCGACCCGCATCAACTGATCGAGGGGCTGGCGGTAAGTGCCTACGCGATTGGGGCCGAAACCGCCTATGTCTACATTCGCGGAGAATATGTGGCGGCGATCCGTCGTCTGGAGCAAGCGATCGCCGAGGCCCACGCAAAGGGCTATCTCGGAAAGCGCATTCTGGGCTCGGATTTCAATTTCGCGGTACACATCCACTGCGGCGCCGGCGCCTATATCTGCGGCGAGGAGACTGCAATGCTCGAGTCGCTCGAGGGCAAGCGGGCGCAGCCGCGATTGAAGCCGCCGTTTCCGGCCGTGGCCGGGCTCTACGCCAGCCCGACTGTGATCAACAATGTCGAGACGCTGGCCTGCGTGCCGCACATCGTTATGCGGGGGTCGGACTGGTTTCGGGGTATCGGCCCGGACAAGAGCCCCGGCCCGAAGCTCTACTGCCTCAGTGGGCAGGTGCGCAAACCCGGCCTCTACGAGTTGCCGATGGGCATACCGCTGCGCGAGCTGGTCGAGGAACATGCCGGCGGAGCCTTGCCGGGACGCAAAATCAAGGCAGTGATCCCGGGCGGGGTCTCAGCGCCGGTCATCCCTGAGCACGGCCTGGAGGTGAGGATGGATTTCGACTCGCTGGCTGCCGCCGGCTCGATGCTCGGTTCGGCTGGCGTTATCGTGATCGACGATCGCACCTGCATGGTTAAGGTCGCCACCAGGATCGTCGAGTTCTTCCACCATGAGTCCTGCGGCAAGTGCACGCCCTGCCGGGAAGGATTGAACTGGGTCGTGAAGGTCCTGCGCCGGGTTGAAGGCGGGGATGGCGCACCCGGCGATCTGGAGCAGCTGGATATGCTCTGCAAGGGCATATTCGGCAACACGTTTTGTGCCTTGGGTGACGGTGCAGCGATGGGATTGCGGGCGGCACTTGCACATTTCCGAGATGAATTCGTCGCCCATGTCGAGGAGCGGAGGTGCCCGTTCCACTGAAGGAGTGTGCTGGATCAGAGTTGCGAGGAAACCATGCTTAAAGTCACGATCGATGGACAAACGCTGGAAGTTGAGGCTGGCGCGACAGTGTTGCAGGCCGCCCGGCGTTTGGGCACTGATATCCCGACCTTTTGCTATCTGAAGCGTCTGCCGCCGCTGGCCTCCTGCCGCATGTGTCTGGTGGAGATCGAGGGCCTGCGGCGGCTGCAGCCGTCCTGTGCCACTGCGGTCACCGATGGAATGGTCGTGCGGACGAATACGCCTCTGATCGAGGAAACGCGCTCTTCCATGCTCGACATGCTGCTCGCCAACCACCCCCTTGACTGCCCGATCTGCGACAAGGGCGGCGAATGCGAGCTTCAGAACATGGTGATGGCCTATGGGCCTCGAGAAAGCCAGTTCCGCGATGACAAACGTGTGTTCCACTCCGACGACATTCGCCTGAGCCCGGTTATCATCATGAACGTCAACCGCTGCATCCAGTGCCAGCGCTGCGTCCGTATGTGCGAGGAGGTCGTCGGCGCGGTGGCGCTGGGTACCGTCGAAAAAGGCATGGATACCGCCGTCACCGGCTTCGAGGGCAGTCTGGCGAGTTGCGACCAGTGCGGCAATTGCGTCGAGGTCTGCCCGGTCGGCGCGCTGATGAGCTTTCCCTACCGCTACAAGGCGCGCCCCTGGGATCTCGTAGAGACCGACACGATCTGCCCGCATTGTGGCACCGGTTGCCAGCTGACAGTGGGCACGCGCAAGGGCGAGTTCATGCGGGTGCGCTCGAAGTGGGACGACGGTGTCAACCACGAAACTCTCTGCGTGCGAGGACGCTTCGGCCTCGATTTCGTTGCAAGCCGGGACCGGATCAAGCAGCCAATGATCCGTCAGGATGGCGCCCTGGTTCCGGTTTCCTGGGACGAAGCGGGGGATTATCTGCGCCGGCGACTGGTGGCTGTCGAGAGCAAGGATGCCGGCGGGCTGGCCTCGCCTCGCCTGCCAAACGAGGTGCTTTATCAGTTCCAGAAGCTGATGCGAACAGTATTCCGGACCAACAACATTGATTGTTCGTCACGCTGGGCCGCGCCCTTCGATACGCTCGGCCCGCTATTGGGAACTTTCTACAGCCGCACCCCGCTGGACGATGTAATCGGCAACGACTGCGTGCTCGTCGTCGGCGGCAACGTGACCGAGGAGAATCCCGTCACCGAATACCTGCTGCGAGACGCCGTGCGGCGGCGGCAGGCCGGATTGCTGATGCTTTCGGCGCGGCCCTCGCGTCTGGACGCCGATGCCAGGGTGGTGGTTCGCGTGCCGCCGGGCGGAGAAGAGGCGAGCCTTGCGGCGGTGGTAACCGCGCTCATGGCGGTGGCCGATCAGACCTTGCCGGGCGACGCATTTGCGGACATCGGTGCGACGATCGGCAGGCCGGCAGCGGGCACCGGCAGCGACGGGCCGGATCGTCTGGCCACCGCGCTCAAGGAAGGCCGTAGCGTCACCGTGCTTGTCAGCGTCGACCTCCTGAGATCACCCGAAGCGCGCGCGACGCTGCTGCAGCTCAACAACCTGCTGCAGGTTCTGCGCCTGCTAGGCAAGGGCCCGGCGATGCAGTTTCTGTTCGACCGTGCCAACCAGATGGGCGCCTGGGACATGGGGGTCCTGCCGGCGGCTCTGCCGGGGCTGCGGGCGGTCGCCGATGACGCGGCGCGCGCAGCTCTTGCACGAAACTGGGGCGCCCAAATGCCGTCTCAACCCGGCGCGAATCTCGACGCCATGCTGGAGCTCTGCGTCGGGGGCCGGATGGGCGCACTCTACATCGTCGGAACCGACCCCCTGGCCGCCTATCCCGACCGGGACTTTGTGACGCGGGCGCTTGGCGCAGCTGATCTCGTGATCGTGCAGGACGCGTTCCTCACGGATACGGCGGGCATGGCCGAGGTCGTCCTGCCTGCGGCGGGCTACGGCGAGGAATCCGGAACATTCACCAACAATGAGGGCCGGGTCCAGAACGTTCGCAAATTCCGTGAGCCCGTTTTCGAGGCGCGAGGCAATCTGGCGATTGTCGACTTCGTCGCCGCGCTACGCAACGAGGCGCTGCGGCCATCGACGCAAGGCGAAATTTTCGACGAGATTGCCCGGCTGGTTCCGGCCTATCAGGGGTTAACGCAGGACGGACTTGGCGCCGACGGCGCATTCACCAGGACGGTGCCAACATTATCGGCCGGCCTGGTCCTTTCGCCGCCATCTGTTCGAACAGCAGCCGACCGGCTCATGCTGATCACCGGCGACTGCCTGTTCCACAACGGATATCTTTCCGAACGGTCGGACATGCTGAACACGATCGCCAACGATCCCTATGTTGCGATGAGCGCGCCAGATACTGCGGAGCTTGGCCTTTCGGATGGCGATCAGGTAATCGTGCGTTCCGGCCAGGGCGAACTGACGGCGCAGCTCAAGGTCGACAGGCGGTTTCCCAAGGGCCTCGTCTTCGTTCCGGAAAATTATAGCGCCTTGCGTCTCAACAGCCTGCTGCGGCGAGGCGAATATCCATGCGCGGTGGAAGTCCAGAAGGCGCATGCCACTTCTGACGTCGACCACCCAGGCCGGATCTGGCGTGGGGTTTGAAGATTTGGGATAGGGCAGCGCAAGGCTTCGCGGCAAGCTGCCCGCCCCAGCGTCATCACATCGAGTTGGCGGCGTCAGTGATACCTGGTCCCGCATATGTAATCCTGCAGCTCCTGCTCTGTACGCTGCGCTTCGTCGAGCCTGTGCTTAACCACATCTCCGATGCTGACCACGCCGAGCACGTTGCCTCCATCCGTGACCAACACATGGCGCGTACGCCGCTGGGTCATGATCCCCATCGCAACGGGCAGCAGATCTTGTGTCGAACACGTCGCCACGTTGCGGTTCATGATGTCCGCGACCCGCATCGCCGCCGCCTCGGCCCCGTATTCCGCCATCGCGTTGCAGCAATCCCGCTCCGACAGTGTACCGATGTATTTGCTGTTCGAGCGGCTCACGACGACGAAGCCGATATTGTTGTCTCGAAACAACCTTAGTACCTCCACCATCGTCTGATCGGGAGCGACTGCGATGACACCGACACCCTTGTTCTTCATGATTTCACCGACAAACATCTGAGCCTCCTGTTCGAGCGCTTCGGTGTGATGGCTGGCGCGCTTTCATGTTCGGCGGATATTCCGCCACCAGTTGTAGCCCTGCGTCTCTTTCGTCTCGACAAGTACGTCCTTCTTCGTATTCAGGCGCGCGGCAACCACGCCGCCGCCGGTTGCCGCCTTACCCGGCTTGACGAGCAGATCGTCGCGCCCGATCACCAGGTCAGCTGAGGAAAAACTGGAAAATTCGTATTGTTGCCCAAGCGCGATTGCATCCGCCGGGCAGGCGTCCTCGCACAACCCGCAGAACAGGCAGCGTGCTGTGTCGATTTCAAATTTCGCCGGGTGCCGGTTGCCCTTCTCGTCCTCGTACGGGACGACTTCAATGCAGTCGCAGGGACAGATCCGGGCGCAGAGTTCGCAGGCCACGCACTTGATCTCGCCCTCCTCGTCACGCTTCAGAAAGTGATGTCCGCGGTAACGCGAGTAGGGCAACCATTTTTCGTTGTCCGGATACTGCATGGTCACGGATTTGGTGAACAGATATCCAAAGGTCAGAGCCAAGGCATTCGCCAGATCGGCGAAGAACGCCCAGCCAATCCATGTTCCAACTCTGTCCTGCGCGCGCGACATCGCCGCCTCGCTATGGAGCCGTCACGGCCCCTAAAAGTACGCCAGTTATAATTATGTTCGCCATCGACAGAGGAAGCAAGACTTTCCATCCGATCGCCATCAACTGATCGTAGCGGTAGCGGGGGAAAGTGAAGCGGAACCAGATGAACACATAGACGAAGAACGCGACCTTGAGAGCAAACCACAGGAGCGGTGGCAAGGGAATCAGTACTCCGTTCCAACCGCCGAAGAACAGGATCACCACCAAGACCGACACAAGCAATACGATGGCATATTCGCTGACCATAAAGAAGGCAAAGCGAATACCGCTGTATTCGGTATGGAACCCGGCCCCTAGATCGCCTTCCGCTTCCGCCAGGTCGAAGGGAATGCGCTGCGCTTCGGCCAATCCGGCGACGAAGAACACGAAGAACCCGACCGGTTGGTAGACGATGTTCCAGACCTCTGCCTGCGCCCGCACGATCTCGAGAAGGCTCATGGATTGCGCCAGCATGACCACGCCGATGACCGCGAACCCCATCGGGATTTCGTAGCTGATCATCTGCGCGCAGGTTCTGAGGCTGCCCAGGACAGCGTATTTGCTGTTGGAGGCCCAGCCGCCGAAGATGACGCCATAAACCTCGATCCCGATCACCGAGAAAACGAAAAGGAGCGCCACATTCATGTTGGAGACGTAGAGCGTGATGTCGTGGCCGAGGACTGAGACAGTCTCGCCGAAGGGGATCGCGACGAACACCACAAAAGGCGGGGCGAGCGCCAGGATTGGCGCCAGTTTGAACAGGAACCGATCGGCGTCGGCCGGGATGTTATCCTCTTTCGTCAGGAGCTTGATTCCGTCCGCCACCGGCTGCAACAGCCCGTGCCATCCCACGCGCATCGGCCCCATCCGCTGCTGCATGTGCCCGGCAACCTTCCGTTCGAGCCAGGTTAGCGGCAAGGGTAGCAACAGCAGGATCGCAATCAGGAACGCGACCTTCACGACGATCAGGCCAAGGGCGACGATAAGTTCCATGATCCGGGCTACTTATTCATCGGGTTGAAGCGCGCGACCGGGCTTTGGCTCCGGCTCTACATTTAGGACTGCGCACACTTGTCAGGCTACATGGTACAACGGCGACGCACCTCATACAATGCCGTCGGTGTTATGCCGTCGCGGGCTGTGATGCGTTCGGCTCGGGACGTTTTGAGACGAGTAGCTCGCTGCGCAAGATGAAGGCTTCGCGTTTCTGCGGTTGCACCGCGCCATATTGCGTATCAAAGACCGCAGAGGCTCTCATCGCGCCGGATGAAAGGTCCGTGGCAGGTCAGCTGGCGTCATCCGAGGAGTTGAACACCCTGCAGAATCGTAAAAGCTCCTTGAGGTTTATGTCGAGGAGCTTTCTGTCAAGCGACTTGCGTAGGTAACCTTGCAAGTTGATTGGTTGCGGTGGAGGATCTGGGGTTTTTCTGTCCCGCGGCGTCGGCTTTGCCTCCTTGCGGGCCCCTGATTAGGCATTAAAATCCTCGACCCGGTACTCAAACAAAAAGCCCGCCGTGTTGGCGGGCTTTTGGGAAGTTTGGTTGCGGGGGCAGGATTTGAACCTGCGGCCTTCAGGTTATGAGCCTGACGAGCTACCGGGCTGCTCCACCCCGCGATATTATTTTACAGCAGAAAGGGCCGCTTGCGCGACCCTTTTTGTTCGGCATGGGCCGTAGAGTTTGTTGTGAGAAGATTGTTTATCAAGTGAGTTGCGTTTAGCAGACCTGGCAGCGACCTACTCTCCCGCGTCTTAAGACGAAGTACCATGGGCGCAGGGGCGTTTCACGGCCGTGTTCGGAAAGGGAACGGGTGCAGCCACCCCGCCATAACCACCAGGTCGGCAAAGCGCAACTTTGTTGATTGAG
>NZ_FMAJ01000029.1 GCF_900094625.1 Rhizobium aethiopicum
AGCAGAGGAAGTCGGTATCCGGCGTCTTCTTGGCGGCGACGAATTCGCCCTTGGCCCAGTCGCCCATCACCTGCACCAGCGCGTCACCCTTGATGACCATGGCGGTCGCCAGGTTCCAGTCGCGGCCGGAGAAGTTCGGATCGACGTACTGGATGATCTTGGCCAGATTGTCGAAGGACTTCTTCATCGTGTCCGACTTCAGCGACTCCTCGTCGAGGTCGTTCATCGCCTTCTTGTAGAACTCCGGTCCGCCGGTCGACAGCACGATGGAATCGAACATCGTCGCTTCCTGCCAGTTCTGGCCGCCGAGCGCCAAGGGGATAACGCCTGCGGCTTTTGCCTTGTCAAGCAGCGCGAGCAGGTCGTCGAAAGTCTTCGGCTGGCTGCCGCCGATCTTGTCCATCACCGCCTTGTTGATCCATAGCCAGTTGACCGAATGGACGTTGACCGGGGCGGCAACCCACTTGCCGTCATAGACCGAGAACTTCTGCAGTGCGGCCGGCACCGACTTGTCCCAGCCTTCCTTCTTCGCCGTCTCGGTGAGATCACCCATGACGCCGGCCTGGGCATAATCGAGCACGGTATAACCGAGCATCTGCGAGGCCGTCGGATAGGTACCCGCCGCCACCATCGCCTTCAGCGCCGTCATCGCCGCATCACCGCCGCCGCCGGCAACTGGTACGTCCTTCCAGGCAAATCCTTCCTTCGAAAGATCCTCCTTCAGAACGTTCAAAGCAGCTGCCTCGCCGCCTGATGTCCACCAGTGCAGCATCTGAACTTCTTTTACGTCGGCGGCGCGGGCGGACACGCCGGCGCCGGCCAGAGCCAACGCGATCACGGCAGTCGTGGTCAGAAACCTATTCATCGAAGAACCTCCCAGTTCTATTGCAGATGCGGGACCTATTCCCGCACCGATCACCCGCCCTCCTCAGGCGCAGTTTCGTGACCGGCTAAGGCCGGTTTTCAGTCTGCGGCATCCACCAGTTGGTGCGCTTGCCGATATGCATGTTCAGCGTCTTGGTCTCGGTGTAATCCTCTACCGCATGGCGGCCGAGCTCGCGGCCGAGGCCGCTCTGTTTGTAACCGCCGAAGGGCAGCTCCGAGGCGCCGTCCATGAATGTGTTCATCCAGACCGTTCCCGCCCGCACCGACCGGCCGATCGTCAGGCAGGTGTCGAAATCGCGGCTCCAGACACCGGCCGACAGGCCGTAGTCGATGGAATTGGCGATCCCGATGGCTTCAGCAGTCGTCTCGAACGTCAGCACCGACAGGACAGGACCGAAGACCTCCTCGCGCGCGACCGCCATATCAGGCGTGACTTCTTCGAGGATTGTCGGCGACATGAACTGCCCCATGCCGAGGTCGAGCGCTTCGCCGCCATGCGCGATCCGGGCGCCGCTGCTCCTGGCGCCGGCGACATACCCCGATATCTTCTCCAGATGCTGCGGCGTGATGATAGCTCCGACCTGCGTCTGGGGATCAAGGGGATCACCGACCTTCACGCCCTTCGCCAGCTCGGCAACCCGCGTCACGACATCGGCAGCGATTGATTTGTGAAGGATCAGCCGCGAGCCGGCATTGCAGCACTCGCCGGCATTGAAATAGGCGCCGAAAACCGCGGCGTCGATGAAGGCATCGAGATCGGCATCCGGAAATACGATTTGCGGGTTCTTGCCGCCCAGTTCCAGCGAGACCTTCTTCAGTGTCTGCGCAGCATTCGACATCGTCAGTTTGCCGACGCCGGTCGAGCCGGTGAAGGAGACCATGTCGACGTCGGGATGAGATGTCATGACCGCGCCGACCTCAGGTCCCGTACCGGTGACAATGTTGACGACACCGTCCGGCACGCCTGCCTCTTGGAGAATTTCGCCGAGCACAAGCGTCGATCCCGATGTCAGCTCCGACGGCTTGACGACGGTCGTGCAGCCTGCAGCCAGGGCGAAGGGCAGTTTCTGGCCAACGATCAGGAACGGAAAATTCCAAGGCGTTATGATCGACACCACGCCGATCGCTTCACGCAGCACGACGCCGAGCGTGCCGTCCCCGAGCGTGTTGTAGCTTTCCCCATGGAGGTCGCGAGCAAGAGCCGCCGCATAACGCCATATATCGACGGAACCTGCGATCTCTCCGCGCACCTGCGTGATCGGCTTTCCTGCCTCGATAGCGTCAAGAAATGCGAGTTCTTCCGCACGCGCCGCGATCAGATCGGCCGCCTTTAGCAGGATAGCGGAGCGTTCGGAGGCGGTCATTCGCGGCCACGGTCCAAGATCGAAGGCCTTGCGTGCGGCGGAGATGGCGCGCTCGGCGTCCGTTCTGCTGCCGGTCGGGAAACGGCTGACCACGACACCGTGGCTTGGCGCGACACGTTCGATCGGATCGGAGGCACCGACCTCCCATCGTCCGTCGATAAGCATCCTGAAATCGCGCGCTCTATGGTCGCTCAGCGCCGTAGGGTTGACGATGACCGTCATTACCATTCTCCCTTGAATGTTGCCGGGCGCTTCTCGCTGAACGACGCGACGCCCTCTTTCAGATCGCCGGTCTTGGCGGCGAGGATCGAGCCCAGGGCTTCGACCGCGGTTCCATTGTCCTCGCCACTCGCCGATGCGATCATCAGCTTGACGATCTCGACGGCAGCCGGTCCCCGCGCGGCAATCCGCTCGGCATATTCCCTGGCGGCAGCGAGCGAATTTCCCGCCGGGACCACCGCGTCGACGATGCCGAGCAGGCGCGCCTCCTCGGCGGTGAATATCTCACCACCGAGCGCCATGCGCCGGACGACCTGTGCACCAAACCGGCGCACGAGGCGCTGAGTGCCCGACCAGCCCGGAACCATCCCGAGGCCGGTCTCCGGCAGACCGATCTTGATCTGCTGCTCCGCAAACCGGATGTCGGCAACGCCCGCGAGCTCAAGGCCACCTCCAAGAGCGTGGCCGTTTAGCGCCGCAACCAGCGGCACCCTGAGAGTGGCCAGTCTTTCGAAGATGCGATGGCCGTGCCGCACCCAGGCATGACCGAATTCCTGCGGCAACATTCCGCCCCAGGCCTTGATATCGCCTCCGGCGGAAAAGCCCCTTCCCTCACCGGTGAGGACGGCTGCGCGAACATTCGGGTTCGCCTCGACCGCGTCAGCCGCGTCGGCCAAGGCTTTCAGCATATCGAGATCGAGCGCGTTCAGCTTCTCCGGACGGGAGATCGTCAGCATCGCGACATGTCCTTCGATGTCGACCCTGACCGTTCCGCTAGCCATTGAAAGTGCCCTCCAGCGCCCGTGCCCTCTTTGTCGGAAGTGATAGGCCAATGCTTGGCTCCCGGAAGAGTGCCGCGTCCATCACCTTCAGGTCGGGCGCGACGATCAGCCGGAATTCGGACTGGTCGAGGATATGAGTGTGAAGATCGACGCCGGGCGCGATCTCGGTCAGCACGATGCCGTCGGCCGTCAGCTTCATCACGCACCGCTCGGTGACATAGGTGATGTCCTGCCCCTGCTCGATCGCGCGCCCGCCGCTGAAGGTGACGTGTTCGACATCGCTCACAAGCTTCTTCAGCTTGCCTTCCCTTTCGATGAGAAGTGTCCCGTCGGCGATCGAAAGCTTCGCGCCGGCGTTGAACATGCCGGAAAAGACGATCTTCTTCGCCCGCGCCGTGATGTCGACGAAGCCGCCGGCACCGGCCGTGACATGCGGCCGGAACGACAGCTTCGACACATTGACCGAGCCGTCCTTGCCGATTTCAAGGAAGGACAGAAGCGAGGCATCAAAACCGGCGCCCTGGAAATAGGTAAACTGGTAAGGCGACGGCATATAGGCGTCGGCGTTGGAGGCGCAGCCGAAGGCGAAGTCGAGCAGCGGCACGCCGCCGACCGCACCCTGCTCGATAACCCAGGTGACGGCGCCGTGAAGCCCCTCCTCCAGCAGAATCCGGGGCACGTTGGCCGATATTCCGAAACCCAGATTGACGCAGCTTCCGGACTCCAATTCCTGCGCAACCCGGCGCGCAATGACCTTCTGGACGTTGAACTCCGGAACACTGAAGCTATCGAGCGGCCGGAAGATCTCTCCGGAGATCGCAGGATCATAGCTCGTCTGGGTGGTCTGCTTCTGATCCGGATCGACGATCACATAGTCGACCAGCATTCCCGGCACGCGGACGTCATGCGGGCTCAGCGAGCCTTCCTTGGTGATCCGCTTAACCTGCGCGATGACGATGCCGCCATTGTTGCGTGCGGCAAGCGCTTGGTCGAGGCCGCCGAGATAGGCGCCTTCATGTTCATAGGTGAGATTGCCGCGCTCGTCGGCGGTGGTGGCGCGGATGATGGCGACCTGCGGGACGATCGAGGGGAAGAACAGCCAGTCGTCGCCCTCGAAGCTCACGCGTTTTACCACTGGAACGTCCAAAGCCAGAGCATTCATCGCGCAGCCCTGCCGCTCGGGATCGACGAAGGTGTCGATCCCGACCTTGGTCAGGACACCCGGGCGCTTTGCCGCGGCTTCGCGATGGATATCGAACAGAATGCCTGAGGGAATGTTATAGGCCGGAATCTCGTTGTTGGTGATCATCTGCCAGATCAGCGGCGGCTCGGACGATGACGGTCCTGACGGATAAGAGCCGCCGATGATGCGCTTGAGCAGGCCCTTCCTGGCGAGGTAGTCGACACCCTTGATGCCGCTCATGTCACCCGCAGCAATCGGATGCAGGGTGGTGAGATCCCTGGGGTGGCCGGTCGCATCGAAACGCTCGCCGATCGCCTTCAGCATGAGGTCCGGACAACCGAGACCGCTCGAAGACGATACTGTAACGACAGCGCCATCGGGAATCAGGGCGGCCGCCTCAGTTGGGGTGAGATGCTTCTGCATGTGCATTACTCAGCGTCCTGTTTCGATTTTGCGCTCTTGCCGGCCCTTGCCGGCGCGGTCTTGCCGGCGCCGCAGCTTTCGCGAACGACTAGCCGAACGGCTGTCGTCACCGTCTCCGCCTCGGCCTTTCCGGCATTGATCTGCTTGAGGAGCATCTGTGCGCCGCGCCGCCCGATACCTTGCGGGTCGACCGAGACCGTCGTCAGCGCGGGAACCGCTGTCTGCGCCTCGATGACATCGTCGAAACCCACGACGGCGAAGTCGGCGCCGGGCTCCAGACGGCGCGCACGCAGGCCGTCGCAGACGCCGAACGCCACGGCGTCGTTGAAGCAGACGGCTGCGGTCGGCCGACGTCCAAGAGCGATCGCTTTCCCGATCGCCTCTACCCCCCCGGCTCGCGATGGCGCCGAAGAGATGACGAGTTCCTCATGGTAATCGAGCCCGGCTGCCTCCACGCCGCTTCGGTAGCCGGCAAGCCTGTCGTCGAAGACGGCGGTGTCAGGAAAGCCGCCGAGGAAAGCGATGCGCTTATGGCCAAGCCCCGCCAAATGCTTGACCGCCGACATCATGCCAGCCCGGTTATCCGAAACGATGGACGAGACTTTGGCGCCGGGCAGGCTTCGAACGACAACGACCACCGGAATGCCTGCCGCGACGAGAGGCTTGAAGTCTGCAGCGTCGGTAGCGCGAGCCGGCGAGACGATAAGACCGGAAATGCCGTGCTCACGCATCGACGCGACAACCTCCCGCTGTCGGTCGATGCTCTCGCCGGTGTTCGACAGGAACTGCACGAAGCCGGCAGACTGGACGACCATATCGACGCCGACCGCCAGCTCCGCAAAGAAACCGTTCGTCAGATCATTAACGACAACCCCGACGATCCTCGACTTGGCACTGGCCTGCCGAAGATTGGCTGCGCCGCGATTATAAACGTAGCCGAGCTCGCGCATCACGGCATTGACCTTGGAGCGCGTTCCCTCATTGACCAGTGAGGAACCCTGAAGCACCAGCGAAACCGTCGACTTGGAGACGCCGGCCGCCTTTGCGATGTCAATGACGGTTACCCGCGCCTTTGTCATTTCCCGCTCCAACGATGGCGTCGACTGATGAACAGATATTTGGAACGTTCCAATTCTGTCAAGAGAAATTTGAAGATCCTCTTTATATTTATTCATTTCCGATGTTAATTCAGTTCTGTTCACCGCGAACATTTTAACATAAAAATTGGAACGATCTAAATTTGAGACGCCATTGAGAGGGCGCCCCTGGACATCCTTCGGCCGGCAAAGTCACGGAAGATTCGGTGCTCGTCCCTTTGCTGTCGAGCCAATCATGTGGCGGCGATCAGCGCAGGAGATCCCCGAGAGACGACATTGCGCACCGAAAGCCCAGCGAAGACTACTGGAATGCGCTTACGACGGTAGCCTGTACCTCGCCTGGCCAGTTCACCGGGAGATAGGCGGCGCCATGACAAACTCGGCTGAGTTTCCATCGCGGAACTCCGGCTCAGACATTAGCGAAACTTTATCGTTTGTGGCCAATGCTGCTGATAGGCGACGTGCCAGATCTGAAGCGGGGTCGGAGATGCCACACTCGTACGAATCCATTCTGGAGAACCTGCCGCAGGGCATTGTTCTCCTCGATTCAGCCGACACGGTGACGGCATTCAATTCGCGCGCACTCGATATTCTCGGCCCTCCGAACGGCGCGATCCACAAGGGAATGACTATTGATGGATTGCCCGGCGCCGCAGACTGCCGTGTAGCGGCAAGCCGGCAGCCGGCGATGGCCAGGCCCCACACATCGCAGCTTGCCCTTGCCGACGGACGGATGGTCTCGTTGACCTGCGCTTCCTCGAGAGAGGGAAGCTGGATCCTGAGCTATGAAGACATCTCGACCCTCATACGTGTGGAAGACAACCTCACAGAACAACATCACCGGTTCGACGAAGCCCTCAGCAACATGCCGCATGGGCTGTGCATGTTCGATTCGACGAAGAAGCTGATCCTGTGCAACGCATCTTACGCGCGGATGTACGCTTTGCCGGAGCTGCTGACGCAGCCAGGAACGCCGCTGGTGGACATTCTGGCCTATCGCAGCCGGCAGGGAAATGGCCCAGCCGACACCGCGACTTATTTCGACGTGGTCTTCGAAGCGACGGCGCGCGGTGCACCGGCCAGCCAGAACATCGTCCTCACCGATGGGCGCGTTATCAAAATCACTCATAATCCGATGCAAAACGGCGGATACGTCGCCACCCACGAGGACGTCACCGCGACCGTCCAACTAGCCGAAGAGCTGCGCCAGCACCGCGATCAGCTCGAAGCGACGGTGCAAAGCCGCACGGCGGAGGTGGAGCGTCAGGCCAGGGAACTCGAGCGAATGCTCGCGCAGGAGCGCAGTATCAACGAATTGCAACGCCAGTTCGTGGCGATGGCATCCCATGAATTCAGGACGCCGCTTGCCATCATCGATGCCGCCGCCCAGCGGCTGCTGCGCAAAATGGGAACCATCGAGCCCGAATTCCTCAACGAGAAGGTCGATCAGATCCGCGCATCGGTGAACCGGATCGTCGATCTCATGGAGAGCATCCTATCGGCCGGACGCCTGGATACCGGCAAGACCGATATCAGTTACGATGCTTGCGCGCTCAGATCGATGATAAAAACCTGTTGCGACCGGCAATCGACGATCGCAAAGACCCACAGCTTCGTATTGGATATCGACGGGCTGCCGGAGTTCATCGATGCCGATCCCCGCAGTTTGTCGCAGGTTTTTACCAATCTGCTTTCAAACGCAGTCAAGTACGCCCCTGGAACCTCTGAAATTCGTGTAGCGGCGTGGGTCGAGGCGGAAAACGTCAAAGTTTCGATTAGCGATGACGGGGTGGGGATCGATGCCGAGGACGTGCCGCGGCTGTTCCAGCGCTACTTTCGTGCCCGGACTTCGAGCGGCATTGCCGGAACGGGTATTGGCCTCAACCTGGTGAAGCAGATCGTCGAACTGCACCACGGCTCGATAGAGGTTCGAAGTGCAAGAGGATGCGGATCGACATTCATCGTAACCCTTCCCATCAGGAGAAACGACAACGCTTTTGAAAGCAATGACGCAGCCTGATGTTTCAGGATTGCTGTCCGGCATATCTACCCTATCCTTCTCGCAATAGAGGAGGACCATGCCATGGCTTTCATTCACACCCCCGATGCATCCGCCAGCGAAAAGACGACATCGATGTATGCGTCGGCCGAGGCGAATTATGGTTACCTGCCGAACATGTACCGTGCCTTCGGCCACCGGCCGGAGGTGATGGAGAGCTGGGCGGGGCTGCTTTCGAGTATTCGCGGCCATATGAGCCTCCGGCGCTACGAACTGGTGACGCTGGCGGCGGCCAAGGAGCTCAAATCCTCCTATTGCATGCTGGCGCACGGCTCGGTGCTGCTGCGCGAAGGGTTTACCAGCGACGGACTGACGGCGGTTGTCAACGAGACGGAAAAGGCGCCGATCGATGCCGGCGAGCGCGCGATCATGGCCTTTGCGGCCAAAGTGGCGCGCGATGCGACGTCGGTCACGCAGCAGGATATAGACGGGCTGAAGAAACACGGGCTGAGCGATGCCGAGATTTTCGACGTCACGGCCGCCGCAGCGGCGCGGTGTTTCTTCTCGAAAATGCTGGATGCGCTCGGTGCTGCCCCCGACCACGCCTATATCGAACGGCTGGAGCCAAATGTGCGAAAGGCGCTCAGCGTCGGCCGGGAGGTCGAGCGGCCTTTGGCGCCCTCACCGGCCGGCGGCGCATCGCAATGATGCGATGACGGGTGGCGCCTGCTACTCTTCCGGCTTATCGGCGAAATGCCGGATCGCAAATTCGGCAATATTCTGGCTCGAGCGATCGGCATCGTCGAGCATCGCGGGAAACAACTGCCACTGATGCGGCATGCCCGGCCAGACCTCGGTGGTGACATCCACTCCCTCCCGGCGCGCTTTGTCGGCCAGGCGCAGCGTGTCGTCAAGCAGGGCTTCACCGGAGCCGACCTGCAGCAACAGCGGCGGAAAGCCAGTCATGTCGGCATAAAGCGGTGATGCCTGAGGATCGGTCGCAGACCGGCTGCCGAGATAGGCCTTGCGCAAAGTCTCGACCCACGCCTTGTCGACCAGCTGATCGCTGCCGGCATTCGACGTCATCGATCCGCCCGTCGCGGCAAGATCAGTGATCGGGCTCAGCGCAATTACCGCGGCCGGCATCGGTTTTGCCGCCTGCTTCTGCCGCAGCACCGTCTCGAGCGCGATATTGCCGCCGGCACCGTCTCCTGCCACGACGACATTCTCATTGCGATAGCCATTATCGAGAAGCCAGCGATAGGCGGTCAGCGCGTCGTTGATCTGGGCGGGATAGGTATATTCCGGCATCAGCCGATAATTGATCAGAAGCACATCGCTCGATGCCGCCTTGGCGAGCGAACCGGCGAACAGGCTGTGGGTGCGGATGGAACCGCCTGAAAAGCCGCCGCCATGAATGTAGAGAACCACCCTTTTGCCGATCGGGTGGTGAAGCCGGGCGGGCCACATCAGCTCGCCATCCACACCGTCCGCATCGACCTGCCGGACCTGGATACGCGTCGGCCCCGGCATGGTGTCCATAAGCCTGGCGAAAGCCGCCCTTCGCTCTTGCAAGCTGTCGGCGTCGGCAAAGTGCTGCTTCCAGAGGCCGAGCAGTTTTTCGACCTGAGCGCGCGAGGCCTGGCTTTGCGGCGCAATGTCTCCGCCCAGCGCCATCGGCGCCGAAAGCATCAGGGCGGCCAAGACGGGAAACAGATATCCGCGCCGCTTCCGCGCTCTTCGACCTGCATTTGACAAAATCCGCCCCTTCATCAATCTCTCCCGAAGATGCTGCCGATGGCCGCATCTTTGGCCGCTTCGCCCGCAGGAGTCAAAAGGGTGACAAACGCAAACTTCCGCTTTTCACGTCACCGACGAGCAGCCTGAGGCCGGCGCGCGGCAGCTGCCCACCTGCTGCAGGCTGATCGGGCTATCATTGGAAAAAATCGACAATCGCTGTCAGCGCGGCTTGCCATCTGTCGGGCTTCCATCGGAAATGGGCTCTCGCCCTGCCCTCAACGCCCGTGCTTCTCCTCGCGTAGGAATGAAAGATACCGATGATCACCATTTACCTTGCCGGCCCGGAAGTCTTTCTTCCCGATGCAATGCCCATCATGGCGGAAAAACGCCGGTTGGCGCGCCAGTTCGGCTTCGAACCGACCGGTCCCGGCAGCGACGAAAACCAGACGCCGATAAAGCGGACGGCTGCGGAGATCTACGCCCGCAACGACATCGCCATGCGCCGGGCCGAAATCTGCCTCGCCAACATCACTCCTTTTCGGGGCGTCAGCGCCGATCCGGGCACGGTCTACGAAATCGGCTTCATGATTGCTCTCGGAAAATCGGTATTCGCCTATACCAATCACCCCGACGACTACGGGCTGCGCGTTCGCTCGATCTGGTATGAGGGAAGGGAGACTGATGAGACGAGCGGGCGGCCACGCGGGCCTGATGGCATCGCCATCGAAAATCACGGCATGGCCGACAATCTGATGATCGACGGAGGCGTCGAGGCGGCGGGAGGCAAGGTATTCCGCGCAGCCGCCCTGCCGGCGGATCCTGCACGTGACCTGGCGACTTATGTCGAGGCGCTTCAGACGATCGTTGGCAGGCGCGGGTAGGATTAGGCTCTTTCACTCCGCCCTGATCGCATCGATCACCGCCCTGAAGCCCGCAGACATGTGGCGGCGGCTCGGATAATAGAGATAGAGCGGTTCCTCCGGCTGACACCAGTCATCGAGGACCTGGATGAGTTTGCCGTCGGCAACCGCCCTTTCGACGCGAGGCTCCCAGATATAGGCAAGGCCGACGCCGCCAAGCGCTGCCTGCATCATCAGCTCGTGATCATCGAGCGAAAGCGCTCCGGTCGGCTGGAAACTCACCGTCCGACCATCCTTCTCGAATTCCCAGGCATAACGTGCACCGGAGGGAAACATGTTCTGGATGCAGAGGTGGCGCTTGAGCTCGTAAGGCGTTTGCGGCTTCGGGCGCCTCTCGAAATAGGCGGGTGAACCGACGACGACCAGGCGGATGCGCGGCTTGATGCGTAACGCGATCATACCTTCAGTGAGGCGCTCGCCGAAACGGATGCCGGCATCAAAACCTTCCTCGACGATGTCGACCAGCCTGTCCGTCGCGTTGATTTCCAGCTGCAAATTGGGATTGCGTTGAAGCAACGGGGCGATGACGCGGCCGATGACGAAGGGACCGATCGAATTCGGCACGTTGATCCTTACCCTGCCGAACGGCGTGTCGCGGTAGCGGTTCAGCGCATCGAGCGCGGCTGTCATCTCCCCGAAAGCCGGAGCGATATGTGAGAATAGGAGTTCTCCGGCTTCGGTCAGCGAAACGCTGCGTGTCGTACGATTGAGCAGGCGGATAGCAATTCGGTCTTCCAGATTGAGCACGGCATGGCTGATGGCAGAGGCTGTTACGCCCCGTTCCTCTCCTGCTTTGCGGAAGCTCTTGTGTCGCGCTACGGCCGCGAAGGCCGCTAATTCGGAAAGTTCGGTTGCACGCATTGCTGAATATTGCTCATCATAGTCTCATCAATAACGAATCTTATACATCACCGGGATTTCGGTCAAATTCGCTTGGTCAGCACAGAGATGCGACGTCAACAGAAGGAATTCGTCATGAAAGTCTGGTTCATCACTGGTGCATCCCGCGGTTTCGGCGCGCTGATGACGAAGGAAGCACTCGCAGCGGGCGACGCCGTCATCGCCACCGCCCGCAACCCCAGGACCATCACCGACCAGTTCGGGGACCATCCGAATCTGCTGGCCTTCGCCCTCGATGTCGCCAACGAGGCGCAGGCGAAAGAGGCTGCGGCCGCCGGTATCGCCCGCTTCAGCCGTATCGATGTTCTTGTCAATAATGCCGGATATGGCCTGCTCGGCGCCGTCGAGGAAGCCACAGCCGAAGAGATCGAAAAGATCTATGCCACCAATGTTTTCGGCCTCCTGAAGGTGACACGCGCCGTGCTGCCCTATATGCGCCGCCAGCGTTCCGGCCACGTCCTGAACTTCTCCTCGATCGGCGGCTATTTCGGCTATCCCGGCTGGGGCGTCTACGGCTCGACCAAGTTCGCCGTCGAGGGGCTGTCGGAATCCATGGCCGCCGAACTCGAACCTTTCGGCATCAAGGTGACGATCGTCGAGCCCGGCTTCTTCCGCACGGACTTCCTCGCCGATACCTCGCTGGCGATAAGTCCTGCCTCCATCGCCGATTATGAAGGCACGCCGGCCGGAGACATGCGCAGTTTCGCCGCCGACGCCAATCACGCCCAGCCCGGCAACCCAGCCAAGCTCGCTGCCGGCATCATGACGATGGTCAACTCGGTCAACCCGCCGCTGCGCATGCCGTTCGGCAGCGACACGGTCGCCATGATCGAGGCGCAGCACGCGAGTGTCGAAAAGGAGCTGTCCGTCTGGCGCGAGCTTGCCGTCTCCACGGATTTTAGCAGGGACGCAACGGCTGGGGCCTGAGCAGCCAAGACCGATGCCAATGCCGCCGCATCCGGATTTCCGCATGCGGCGGCAGCACCATCGAGATGGTGGAAAGAACGCATTGCGGCAAATTGGCATTCGCCTCTCGCCGGGGATGGCCTAGATGTAAGTCAGACCGTGACCCGTGAAGAGGCAACGCATGTCCATCAAAACCATCTGTATTTACGGTGCCGGAGCCCTCGGCGGCGCCATCGCCGCCAAGCTCGTAAACAGTAAAGATAGCGACATCGAGGTCTCCGTCGTCGCACGCGGGGCGCATCTCGATGCGATTCGCCGCGATGGCCTCAGCCTGCAGGAGGCCGATGCGGAAACCCCACTCACGGTGCGCGTGATCGCAACCGAAGATCCGAAAACATTGCCGGCGCAGGACCTCGTCATCACTGGCCTCAAGGGGCATCAGTTACCGCCTGCCGCCGAGGGGATCGCAGCCCTGCTCAAGCAGGGCACCCGCGTCGTCATGATCCTGAACGGCATTCCGTGGTGGTATTTCCATCGTGATACAAGGAGCAGACATGCGGAGCTGCAATTCGACGAGCTCGATCCCGGCGGCAGGCTCTGGCGGCTGATCGGACCGGAACGCGTGATCGGATGCGTCGCCTATCAAGGCGCGGAAGTGGTCAGCCCGGGTGAGATCCGGCTTTCCCACAAAGGCCGCTTCGTGCTTGGCGAGCCCTCCGGCGAAATGTCTGCCGACCTCGCAGCGATATCGGCGCTGCTGACCGGCGCCGATCTCAGTATCTCGACCACGCCGGACATCCGCAGTGAAATCTGGAGCAAGTTGATGGGCAACGCCGCCTTCAACCCGATCAGCGCTCTGACACGGGCGCTGATGACAGATATCCTGGCAGACCCGGCGCTCATGGACATGGTCAGCAGGGTTATGAAGGAAGTGCTCGCTGTCGGCGAGTCGATCGGCGTGGATTTCGCCATGTCGGTCGAGCAGCGGCTGGAGCAATCGCGCCACATCGGCGGCGTTCGAACCTCGATGCTGCAGGATTTGCTCGGCGGCAAGGCGCTGGAAATTGCGCCGCTTGTGGGTATGCTGGTGGCGCTCGGACGCCTGACTGCCGTTTCGACTCCGGTATCGGAGACGATCCTGGCGCTGGTGACGCAGCTGGATCGGGAAAACCGGCGCGGCAACTGACCGCGAGGAGAAAGGCGGCCGGGAAAATCCCGGCCGCATCGTTTATTTTCCGAGCTTCTCGGCCCAGGACGGCGCCTTGCCGCCGCCGTCGAGGAAGGTCATCGCCATATTCGCCATGAGGGGTGAGGCGAAAGTCTCGTAATGGGTGAGATCGGGCAGGATCGCCAGCCGGTTTGTCGACATGTTTTCCCGCATCCAGCCGGCATCACGCAGCCCGCCGCCAAGCTTCTGATAGAAGTCGACGATGTGCTCGGGCCGGATCATGTCGGCATCGCCGTACATCAGCATAACCGGCATGGTGAGCTTCGCGACGGCATCGCCATAATCATTGGGCTCGCGCATCAGCGCGCCCATGGCGTCAAGCAGTTTCGGAAATTCGGACACATCAGGCGCCACCGCCTTGTAGGAGAGGAACATCGGCGTGTCCTTCATCATCTCTGCCATGCCGGCGCCGACGGCCGCCTGCTGCGGCAGCATCTCCGGAAAGAAGCCATTCTGGGCATAGGGAGCCGAGAGAATCACCAGGCGGCGCACCTGGTCCGGCGCGTTCGCCGCCATGTGGAGGGCCACGCCGCCACCGAAAGAATAACCGAGGACATCGAGCTTCTCGTAACCGAGCTGCTTCACCAGGACCGCGAGATCGGCGCCTATTGCCGGAAGCTCGATCGGCCGGTCACCGAGGGGCGTGCGGCCATGGCCCTGCAGATCGACGGCGATCACCTGCCGGTGGTCCGTGAAGACAGGCATTACGGGCGTAAACATCTCGATCTGCCCAAGTCCGCCGTGAAGCAGAAGCAGCGGTTCGCCCTCGCCGCGGATCTCGTAATAATAATCGATGCCGTTGACCGGCACCCTTCCCTTCCTGACGATCGGCGCGATGATCTTGTGATCCTCGACAACAGGCGTAGCGCCGCCAGCAACTGATATATCCGGCGCCGCCAGGAGTGCGGCAGCCGTTGCAATCATCGAAATCAGCGTCATCTTCGACATGTCCTTGCTCCAAGTTTGCATCGATACCGCAAGGACGGCGGCGATCATCCCTTTCCGACACCGCCCCCGAAATTTCTGCCGACCCAAGCAGGCGGCATGGGCTGGAGGGCCGATTTCCAACTTTTCATTAACCCGCGTGCTGGTAAAATCTCGTCGCCACGATTTCAGACGCTGCGAGACCAATGCCGAAACCGAATTTCCGCTTCACCCATTACGATCTCAAGGAACAGCGAGCCGGAGCGATCGTCGAGGTGTCGTTGAATGCGGTGAACAATGTTCGTCTGATGACGGCGCCGAATTTCCAGCGCTTCACCGAGGTTCTCGATTTCAAGTATATCGGCGGAGTGGCGCGCAAGTCGCCCGTCAAGCTTGCCGTTCCTGAAAGCGGCCACTGGCATGTCGTCGTCGATATGGAAGGCCACCACGGCCTTGCCGAATCCACCGTCAAGGTGATCGCCGCGCCAGCCAATCAGAAGACACCGCGTTCCTCCTAACATTCAGGCGAGGTCAGCGCGGATTGCGCTCCTTGCGAAGCTTCGCCCACCATTCCAGCCGCTTCCGAATATCGCGTTCAAAACCGCGTTCGGGTGGATCGTAGAAGGTCTGGCGGCCCATTTTTTCCGGGAAATAATCCTGGCCGGAAAAGGCGTCCGGTTCGTCATGGTCATAGCGATAACCTTCGCCGTAGCCCTCGCCCTTCATCAGCTTGGTCGGCGCATTGAGGATATGCTTGGGCGGCAGCAGCGAACCGTTCTGCTTCGCAGCCTGGCTTGCGGCCTTGAAGGCGGTATAGACGGCATTCGATTTCGGCGCGGTGGCGAGATAGACGCAAGCTTGAGCGAGCGCCAGTTCGCCTTCAGGCGAACCGAGATAATCATAGGCATCCTTGGCGGCGTTGCAGATTACCAGCGCCTGCGGATCGGCAAGCCCGATATCCTCCACCGCCATGCGCACCAGACGCCGGCCGAGATAGAGTGGATCTTCGCCGGCATCGAACATGCGGGCGAGATAATAGAGCGCAGCATCGGGGTCTGAACCGCGCACGGATTTATGCAGCGCCGAAATCAGATTGTAATGGCCGTCCTGAGCCTTGTCATAGACCGGGGCGCGGCGCTGGACGATACGCGTCAGGCCTTCGGTGTCGAAGCTCTCGCCCTCGCGCGCGGCACGCCACACCTCTTCGGCAAGCGTCAGCACGGCGCGGCCGTCGCCATCCGCCATGCGGATCAGG
Source organism: Rhizobium aethiopicum (assembly GCF_900094625.1). Taxonomy (GTDB): domain Bacteria; phylum Pseudomonadota; class Alphaproteobacteria; order Rhizobiales; family Rhizobiaceae; genus Rhizobium; species Rhizobium aethiopicum. Next base: position 15,826 of record NZ_FMAJ01000029.1, read on the forward strand.
CTGGCGCGCGCCTCGTCGGTCAGCGGCAACGGCTTTTGCTCGATCGCCTCGGCGCGCGTCAGCAGTTCCTCGAGACTCTCCTCGTCATGCGATTTGAAGGTCAGGACGCGGGCGCGCGACAACAGAGCGGCGTTGAGCTCGAAGGACGGATTTTCGGTAGTGGCGCCGACCAGGATGACGGTGCCGTCCTCCATTACAGGCAGGAAACTGTCCTGCTGGGCACGGTTGAAGCGATGGATCTCGTCGACGAACAGCAGCGTCTGACGGCCATCCATGCGCCGCATGCGAGCCGCCTCGAACACCTTCTTTAGGTCGGCGACGCCGGAAAAGATCGCCGATATCTGCTCGAAGGCCAGCCCCGCCTCGCCGGAAAGCAGCCGCGCCACCGTCGTCTTGCCGGTGCCGGGCGGCCCCCAGAAGATCATCGAGCCGAGCGAACCGCTTTCGATCATGCGTTTCAGCACGCCGTCCTCACCGGTCAGATGTTCCTGACCGGTGACATCGGCGAGCGTCTTCGGCCGCAGCCGGTCGGCAAGCGGCCGCCTGGCGGCAACCTCCTCCGGAACACGCGGCGCGAAGAGATCATTGCTCATCGGAAGAACTGCCTGATCCTCTGGCCGTCGCGCTCGATTTCCACCCGCCAGAGACCGGGGTCGCTATCGGCGATCTCGACAAGTTCGCTGGTCGACTTCACTTCCGTGCCATTGATCGAGACAATGATATCCTTGGGCTCGAAACCGAGACGGGCAGCCGGCGAATCTTCCTTGACATCAGAAACGACGACGCCGGCAGATTCAGGCGGCATGCGCAGCTCGTCGGCGACGCGCGGCGAAAGGTTCTCGACGACAACGCCGGTAAAGGGTGTGCGCCCGCCGATGATGCGCTGATCGCGCGGCGAGGTCTCCGGCGCGCGCGCTAGCGCCAGCGACAGCTGCTCCTCGTGGCCGTTGTCGATGACGGTAAGATTGACCGATTTGCCAAGGCCGGCCGTCGTCAGGCGATAGAGCAGCGCGTCGGGATGCTCGACCGAGATGCCGTTGACGGCAGTGACAATCTGGCCGGCTTTGAGCCCAGCCTTTGCCGCCGGCCCGCCTTCAGAAACCTTGACGACCAGCGCGCCGAGAACCTTGTTGAGCCCAAGTGCTTCGGCGACTTCCGACGTCACCGCATCGAAGCTCGCGCCGACATAGGGCCGCTCGAAAGATTTGACGCCGGCATCGGCGGAAGCGAGGAAGACCTTGACCAGATTGGCCGGGATGGCAAAGCCGATGCCGTTCGAGCCGCCGCCGCGCGAAAAGATCGCGGTGTTGATGCCGATCAGTTCGCCCTTCATATTCATCAGCGCGCCGCCGGAATTGCCGGGATTGATCGACGCGTCGGTCTGGATAAAGAAACCGAACTCGTTCTTGACCACCTGGTTGCGGGCAAGCGCCGAAACGATACCGCTCGTCACAGTCTGGCCGACGCCGAAGGGATTGCCGATCGCCAACACGAGGTCGCCGACTTCTACCGTATCGGAATTGCCGATCGGCAGCGTCGGGAAGCTCTCCTTGGTATCGATTTTCAGTACAGCGAGGTCGAGACGGTCATCGCGCAGCACCACCTTGCAGGGGAATTCGCGGCCATCCGACAGCGCCACCTTGATGTCGTCGGCGCCTTCGACGACGTGGTTGTTGGTCACGATCGTGCCATTCGCCTCGACGATGACGCCGGAACCAAGTGAGGACTGCTTTTCTGAGCGGTTCGGCATCTGCTGGCCGAAAAATTGCTCGAAGAAGGGATCTCCGGCAAAGGGCGACCGGCGCTGGATGATTTTTTCCGCATAGACGTTGACGACAGCGCCCGACGCCTGTTTGACGAGCGGCGCGAAAGAGAGCTGCATCTGCATCTGGCTCTCGGGCACGCTCTTTGCCGTTTGTGCGTGAGCGGCAGCCGGCAGAACGAGCATGACGGCGAAAAGCGACACGGAGACGCGCTTGAACAGGCCTGGCATGGGTATCCCTTTTGAATCCTCGTGAGCAACGTTTTTAGAGCATGATGCCGAAAAGTGTGAGCGGTTTTCGGACGACATCATGCTCTAACTATTCAATTGCGAACAGGATTCAGACTTTAGCCCGAACCGGCCTGACATCATCCTGTTCTGCGGCCCGACGCTAGAAAGAAAAGAGGGCGGAAGCATGGAAGAATAAGGCAAGGGAATGTCTTAAAGTCGCTGCGAGTTTGATTCAGGAAGATTGGCCATGCAGCTGATATCACAAGCCAAAACCTGGGCGAAGTCACTGAAGCGTGACATCGTCGCGCTGTGGTTGGCCGCGCGTGATGCCCGCGTACCCTGGTATGCAAAGGCTGTGGCCGGCGCCGTTGCTGCCTATGCGCTTTCGCCGATCGATCTGATCCCGGATTTCATTCCCGTGCTCGGCTATCTCGACGATCTCGTCATCGTGCCGCTCGGCATCCTGCTGGCAACGCGGCTCGTTCCGGCCGAGGTCATGCGCGAACTCCGCGCGGAAGCCGCAAGGCGCATCGAGCGTCCCTCCGGCCGCGGCGGACTGATCTTTATCCTTGCCGTCTGGCTCACCTGCATCATCTTCCTGGCTCTGGCATTGCGCAAGCTGGCCTGAACGACGGCAACAGGGACATCTGAATAATGACGACAAGAGCGATGACGGCGGCCTTTGGTTTGGCGATCCTGATTTCCGCATCTGATATGGCCGCGGCGGCCAGTTTCGATTGCGATGCGCAGGAATTGAGGCCGGACGAAAAGGCAATCTGCGACAATCGCGCGCTCAACGATGCCGACGTCAGGATGGCGACCACCTTCGAGCTGCTCTCCGGCCTGCTGGCCATGGGCTCGCGCGGAACATTGCAGGACGAGCAGACGGCCTGGTTGAAGAAGCGGCAGGAATGCGGGGCGGATGCCGCCTGCCTTAAGGCCGCCTATGACGAACGGATGAAACAGCTCGGCGAATCCTACAAAAACATCAACCGGCCGCTTTGAAAGCGACCGGTCGGCAAAACAACTGACTCTCAATCAGCCGGTCGTAGGTTCGAAAACGCTTATCGCGCGTTCAGATCACGCACGGCGCCGCGGTCGGCGCTCGTTGCGAAGGCCGCATACGCCTTCAGCGCGGTCGTCACGTTGCGCTTGCGGACTTCCGTGGGCTGCCAGCCCTTGCCGTCCTGCTCGGCGCGGCGTGCGGCGAGCTCGGTTTCGCTGACGCGCAGGCTGATCGTGCGGTTCGGGATGTCGATATCGATCATGTCGCCTTCGCGCACCAGGCCGATCGTGCCCCCATTCGCCGCTTCCGGCGAGACATGGCCGATCGAGAGGCCGGAGGTGCCGCCGGAAAAGCGGCCGTCGGTGATCAGCGCGCAGGCCTTGCCGAGGCCCTTCGACTTCAGATAGCTCGTCGGATAGAGCATTTCCTGCATGCCGGGACCGCCCTTCGGGCCTTCGTAGCGGATGACGACGACGTCGCCGGCTTTCACCTCGTTGGCGAGGATCGCCTTGACGGATGCGTCCTGGCTTTCGAAGACGCGGGCCGGACCGGAGAATTTGAGGATCGATTCATCGACGCCGGCCGTCTTGACGATGCAGCCGTCGATCGCGAGATTACCCTTCAGCACAGCAAGGCCGCCATCCTTAGAGAAGGGATGCTCGACCGAACGGATGACACCGTTCTGACGATCCGTGTCGAGATCGTCCCAGCGGGCGTCTTGGCTGAAGGCGACCTGGGTGGGGATGCCACCGGGGGCCGCTCGATAGAAGTTGCGGACGGTGTCGCTGTTGGTGCGGGTAATGTCCCAGCGATCGATCGCTTCGCCGAGTGTCTCGGCGTGCACGGTCGGGCAATCGCGGTTCAGCAGACCGCCCTTGTCGAGTTCGCCAAGGATCGACATGATGCCGCCGGCGCGGTGGACATCTTCCATATGCACGTCGCTCTTCGCCGGAGCGACCTTCGACAGGCACGGCACGCGGCGCGACAGCGCATCGATATCGGACATGGTGAAATCAACCTCGCCTTCATGGGCGGCGGCGAGGATATGCAGGACGGTATTGGTCGAACCGCCCATCGCGATGTCGAGGGCCATGGCATTCTCGAAGGCCTGCTTGGAGGCGATGGTGCGCGGCAGCGCCTTGACGTCGTCCTGCTCGTAATAACGGCGGGCAAGATCGACGATCAGGTGACCCGCCTCGACAAACAGGCGCTTGCGGTCGGCATGGGTTGCGAGCGTCGAGCCGTTGCCGGGCAGCGACAGGCCGAGCGCCTCCGTCAGGCAGTTCATGGAGTTTGCGGTGAACATGCCGGAGCACGAACCGCAGGTCGGACAGGCTGAACGCTCGATGACCTTGACGTCTTCATCGGAAATCTTGTCATCGGCAGCCGCAACCATGGCGTCGACGAGATCGAGCGCATGTGTCTTGCCGTGCAGCACGACCTTGCCGGCTTCCATCGGGCCGCCCGAGACGAAGACTGTGGGAATATTGAGGCGCAGCGACGCCATCAGCATGCCGGGGGTAATCTTGTCGCAGTTGGAAATGCAGACCATGGCGTCGGCGCAATGGGCATTGACCATGTATTCGACACTGTCGGCGATGAGCTCGCGCGAGGGCAGCGAATAGAGCATGCCGTCATGGCCCATGGCGATGCCGTCGTCGACGGCGATGGTGTTGAATTCCTTGGCGACGCCGCCGGCCGCCTCGATTTCGCGGGCGACGAGCTGGCCGAGGTCCTTCAGGTGCACGTGACCCGGCACGAACTGGGTGAAGGAATTCACCACCGCGATGATCGGCTTGCCGAAATCCGAATCCTTCATGCCCGTGGCGCGCCAAAGGCCGCGCGCGCCCGCCATGTTGCGGCCGTGGGTCGTGGTTCTGGAACGGTAAGCTGGCATCGGTGTCTTCCTCGACATATCGGAAATATCAGGCGAAGCGGGCGGCTGTGGAGCTTGCGGGCCAGGCGATCGCTGCTGTTTGGAATTGTCCTAATCCAATCGACGGGGGCTGTCACTACCGGGAAGGCCAAATCCGGTACGCCGCCAGGCGAAGCGATGGACGCGCATCGATCATATACGGTTCGACGAGTCCTTTTGTTACAGCCATATTCCATCACAGACGAACACAAAAAATTGGCTTCCCGTCGATGATATTCCAGGCATAGAGAGTGATCCGAACATGCGGGCTGCTCGTTTAAGGACTATAGTCGGATAGCCGCCCAGGAGGTTTTGACATGCCGACCTACCGCCCACCAAAAATCGCTTCATCGGAAATCACGCCGCGCCAGATCTATGTGCGCCGCCGTGAATTCCTGGGTGCTGCGGCGCTTGGCGCCATGGCGCTCTATGGCGCCGGCAAAGCCAGTGCCGCCGCGCTTTCCGCCGTCGAGAGCAAGTACAAGCTCGATGAGAAGACCACGCCGATCAAGGACGTCACGACCTACAACAACTTCTATGAGTTCGGCCTCGACAAAGGCGATCCCGCCGCTCTTTCCGGTGATTTCAAGCCTCTGCCCTGGACGGTCAAGGTCGACGGCATGGTCAACAAACCCGGCACCTTCGACATCGAAGCCCTGATGAAGGAATTCCCCATCGAGGAGCGCACCTACCGGATGCGCTGTGTCGAGGCCTGGTCGATGGTCATCCCCTGGGACGGCTTTCCGCTGGCATCGCTGCTCGACAAGGTGGAGCCGCTCGGCAGCGCCAAATATGTCGCCTTCGAAACCGTCGTGCGGCCGGAGGAAATGCCCGGGCAGAAGGGGTTCTTCCAGTCGCTCGACTGGCCCTATGTCGAGGGACTGCGCCTCGACGAGGCGCGCCATCCGCTGACACTGCTTGCCGTCGGGCTCTATGGCGAAACGCTGCCGAATCAGAACGGTGCGCCGATCCGGCTCGTCGTACCATGGAAATATGGCTTCAAGGGCATCAAGTCGATTGTCAGGATCACGTTCACCGACAAGCAGCCGAAGAACACCTGGCAGGTGACCAATCCGCAGGAATACGGCTTCTATGCCAACGTCAACCCGGCCGTCGACCATCCGCGCTGGAGCCAGGCCACCGAGAGGCGCATCGGCGAAAGCGGCTTCTTCGGCGCAAGCCGCCAGCCCACCCTGCCCTTCAACGGCTATGCCGACGAGGTGGCGAGCCTCTATGCCGGCATGGACCTGAAGGCGAATTTCTGATGGCGGAACTGTCGCTCGCCCTCCCGAAGCGCTGGCAGCCCGCCTCCGTCTGGCTGCTTTATGCCGTGGGGCTCGTGCCGGCTGCCTGGACCTTCTATCTCGGCGCGACCGATCAGCTCGGCGCCGATCCGGTCAAGACCTTCGAGCTCTTCCTCGGCATCTGGACGATCCGCTTTTTGATTCTAACGCTGGCCGTCTCCCCTGCCCGCGAGCTTCTCGGCTGGAACTATCTGCGCTATCGCCGAGCGCTCGGCCTGTTGACCTTCTACTACGCGCTGATGCATTTCACCGTCTACATGGTGCTCGACCAGGCGATGGATATCCAGGCCGTCGTCAACGACGTGCTGAAGCGCCCGTTCATCATGTTCGGCATGGCAGCCCTTGCGATGCTTATTCCCCTGGCCATGACATCCAATAATTTCTCGATCCGCCGCCTCGGCAAGAACTGGATCCGGCTGCACAGGCTCGTCTACCTTATCGCCGCCTGCGGGTCGCTGCATTTCGCGCTCTCGACCAAGATCCTCGACCTCGAGCAATATATCTATGTCGGGCTGATCATCGCGCTCATCCTCTACCGCTCGTGGCGGCCGATTGGGCGCAGCCGGAAGAAAGGCCCGGGGCGCACGCGCGATCGGGCGATGGCTTCGGCTTCCTGAGGCTGCAGATTAGCGGCAAGGACGCGCAGGATCGAATACGTACGCCGCGGCTATACCAATCGCGTAGCCCAGAATGTTCCACAGCGAGAAGATACGACCGAGCAGCAGCGCGCCTGCGGTGGTCAGCCGAAACGCGTCGAGCCAGGGTGTGTGATACAGTCGGAACAGTTCCACGCAGATTGCAACGACCAGCGCCGTGATCGCAATGACTGCCCGCGGTGACTTTCCAAATACCAGCGCCACCAGCAGATAAACCATGGCTCCCCAAAGCGCCGATCCACCATATTTGACGATGATGAATGGCAGGCCGACGGTATAGCCAAAGTGCCTGAGCACCAGTCCGGCCGCAATAACGACAAGCACAGCCGCAAGACGGAGGAATTGCGATCGACGCCGCGCTTCAAGGAAGTTGTCCATAGAGCCGTCCTATCTCAATCTCCGCAGCTTGCAATTCTGAGGGTGGACATACGAACGGCCCCGTCACCAAAGGAACTGCGCCACTTCCACTCAGACCAAGGCATAAACAAAAACAGCCGGGCTTTGCAGCCCGGCTGTTTTGTTCCGGCGGAGCGGACGATTAGGCGGCGACGGCCTGCTCTTCAGCAGCGACGCGGGCCTTGTCGGCTGCGCCCTTGGCGTAGGTGTCGCGGTCGACGAACTCGATCACGGCCATGGCGGCGTTGTCGCCCTGGCGGAAGCCGGCCTTCATGATGCGCAGATAGCCGCCGTTGCGGGTGGCATAACGCGTTGCGATCGTGTCGAACAGCTTCGAGACGACAGCGGCGTCGCGGATCTGCGAGATCGCCTGACGGCGAGCGTGCAGGTCGCCGCGCTTGCCGAGCGTGACGAGCTTCTCGACGATCGGACGGATTTCCTTGGCCTTCGGCACGGTCGTGACGATCTGCTCGTGGGTAATGAGCGAAGCCGCCATGTTGGCGAACATCGCCTTACGGTGGCTTGCGGTTCTATTCAGCTTGCGGCCGGCTTTACCATGGCGCATTGCTATTCTCCTTTAATGCAGTGCCCTTACGTTAGGTGGGCCTGCCGTTTCCTGGCACATGCAGGCGATCGGCCTGCTGTTTGACGGGGAAAGGCAGCCGAAAGAGCCTGCCTTTTGTTATGTTCTTGCGATCGGCGTGTGGGCGGAAGACCGCTTTACACTTTTCCTCACGCCGCTCAGTACTGGTCTTCGTAACGCTTGGCGAGATCTTCGATGTTCTCGGGCGGCCATGCCGGCACTTCCATGCCGAGGTGCAGGCCCATGGAAGCGAGAACTTCCTTGATTTCGTTCAGCGACTTGCGACCAAAATTCGGCGTGCGGAGCATTTCTGCTTCGGTCTTCTGAATGAGGTCGCCGATGTAGACGATGTTGTCGTTCTTCAGGCAGTTCGCCGAACGGACCGACAGTTCGAGTTCGTCCACCTTCTTGAGGAGAGCCGGGTTGAAAGCGAGTTCGGTGACTGCTTCCTCTTCGGTTTCCTTCTGCGGCTCGTCGAAGTTGACGAAGACGCCAAGCTGATCCTGGAGAATACGCGCCGCGAAAGCGACGGCGTCTTCACCGGTGATCGAGCCATCGGTTTCGATGGTCATGTTCAGCTTGTCGTAGTCGAGAACCTGTCCTTCGCGGGTATTTTCAACCTTGTAGGACACCTTCTTGACCGGCGAATAGAGGCTGTCGACCGGGATGAGACCGATCGGGGCATCTTCCGCACGATTGCGCTCGGCCGGGACATAGCCCTTGCCGTTGTTGACGGTGAACTCCATGCGGATCTCGGCGCCCTCGTCGAGCGTGCAGATCACATGCTCGGGATTGAGGATCTCGATATCGCCGACCGTCTGAATGTCGCCAGCCGTGACAACGCCCGGGCCCTGCTTGCGCACGACCATGCGCTTTGCGTCGTCGCCATCCATCTTGATGGCGATTTCCTTGATATTGAGCACGATATCCGTGACGTCTTCGCGGACACCCGGAATCGAGGAGAATTCATGCAGCACGCCGTCGATCTGCACCGCCGTGACGGCAGCACCGCGCAGCGAGGAGAGCAGAACGCGACGCAGCGCGTTGCCAAGGGTGAGGCCGAAGCCGCGCTCCAGCGGTTCGGCGACGAGCGTCGCCCTGGTGCGCGAGCTCGAGGAGAACTCCACCTTGTTCGGCTTGATCAGTTCCTGCCAGTTCTTCTGAATCATGAGTTTGCCTTCCGTTCGTTGCCACCATCCAATCGTGGCAACCGAGCTTGAAAACCACCGGGAGCGCCAAAGCGCTCACCAGTGACGAGAGCGATGATCAGACGCGGCGCTTCTTGCGCGGACGGCAGCCATTGTGCGGGATCGGCGTCACGTCGCGGATGGACGTGATCATGAAACCCGCAGCCTGGAGCGCGCGCAGAGCCGATTCACGACCCGAACCGGGGCCGCAGACTTCGACTTCCAGCGACTTCATGCCGTGCTCCTGGGCCTTCTTGGCGCAGTCTTCAGCAGCGATCTGGGCAGCAAACGGGGTCGACTTGCGCGAGCCCTTGAAACCCTTGGCGCCAGCCGACGACCAGGCGATCGCATTGCCCTGCGCATCGGTGATGGTGATCATCGTGTTGTTGAAGGTCGAGTTGACGTGAGCGACACCCGACGAGATATTCTTGCGCTCGCGACGGCGAACGCGGACGGCTTCCTTAGCCATGCTATTCCTTTCGTTGATCTCTTCACCGCCGTAATGCCAGCAGCTACACCGGAACGGCGCCTATATGGTCCCGCTCCAAACTCAAAAGAGGCCGGCGCGGACCGCCAGCCTCCCCACCCCGGTTTCCCGGAAATTACTTCTTCTTGCCAGCGATTGCCTTTGCCGGACCCTTGCGAGTGCGGGCATTGGTGTGCGTGCGCTGACCGCGGACCGGAAGGCCGCGACGATGACGCAGGCCGCGGTAGCAGCCGAGATCCATCAGGCGCTTGATGTTCATCGCGGTATCGCGACGAAGATCACCTTCGACCTGATAGTCGCGGTCGATGGTTTCGCGGATCTGAAGGACTTCAGCGTCCGTCAGCTGATGCACACGACGCTCAGCCGGGATACCGACCTTCTCGACGATTTCCTGTGCGAATTTCGGACCGATCCCGTGAATGTAGGTCAGCGCGATGACAACGCGCTTTGCAGTCGGGATGTTGACGCCAGCGATACGTGCCACGCCTGTTCTCCTTGCATTCCAGTTGCCATCCGGCAAGTGGGCTTCGTTATGCGGTCTTTCGAACCGCCCGTTCAAATTTAGGTCCGCAACATGTCAACACGACCGAACCCGGACTTCCCAGGGAAATCCGCGCCGATCGCAGGGAATGTCGCGAGTTGGCGCGGTGTTTAGCGGAATCACTGCTGAAAAGCAACCGTTCCGCCAAGTTTTATTTTCAAAGCCTTAAAGCTTGGAAAGAATGCCTTCGACATCGGCGGTCACTTCATCGATTTCCGCCATGCCGTCCACGGACCTGAGCTTGCCTTTGGCATGATAGTAGCCGATCAGCGGCGAGGTCTCCTTGTAATAGACCTGCAGCCGAGCCGTCATGGTCTCCGGATTGTCGTCGGGACGGCGCTTGAAGTGGGTAGAGCCGCACTTGTCGCACACACCTTCATTGGCCGGAACCTTGTCCGTGTCGTGATAGACGCTACCGCACTGCGCGCAGGAGTAGCGACCGGCAACGCGCCGGACGAGCTCAGCGTCGTCAACGCGGAATTCGATGACAACGGAGAGATCAAGACCCTTTGCTCTCAGCATCGCTTCAGTGGCGTCCGCCTGAACGAGCGTCCTGGGGAAGCCATCGAGAATGAAACCGTTGGCGCAATCGGGCTGATCGATTCGTTCGGAGACGATGGCGATGACGATGTCGTCCGAGACGAGCTTGCCGGCGTCCATGACAGCCTTGGCGCGCTTGCCGACCTCAGTCCCGGCGTTGACCGCCGCTCGCAGCATGTCGCCCGTGGAAAGCTGCGGAATGCCGTGCTTTTCCACGATCCGCTGGGCCTGGGTTCCCTTGCCCGCGCCCGGCGGCCCCAAAAGGATAAGTCTCATCGCCCCCTCTTTCCTCCACGCAACTTCGATTTCTTGATCAGGCCTTCGTATTGCTGCGCGATCAGGTGACCCTGGATCTGTGCAACTGTATCAAGAGTTACGCTAACCACGATCAAAAGCGAAGTCCCACCAAGGGCTAATGGAATGCCGGTTTGCGACACCAGAATCTCCGGGAGGATGCAGACGAAGACGAGATAGATCGCGCCGATCACGGTGATGCGGGTCAGCACGTAGTCGATATATTCGGCAGTGCGCTCACCGGGACGGATGCCGGGAATGAAGCCGCCATGCTTCTTCAGATTGTCGGCGGTGTCCTTCGGATTGAAGACAATGGCCGTATAGAAGAAGGCGAAGAAGGCGATCAGCGCCGCATAGAGCACCATGTAGAGCGGCTGGCCGTGGCCGAGGGCGGCAACGATCGACGTCGCCCAGGACGGCATCGACGTGGTGCTGGCGAAGCCGGCGACCGTTGCCGGCAGCAGCAGCAGCGACGAGGCGAAGATCGCCGGAATGACGCCCGATGTGTTGAGCTTCAGCGGCAGGTGCGAGGTGTCGCCCTGGAACATCCGGTTGCCGACCTGGCGCTTCGGATACTGGATCAGCAGCCGGCGCTGGGCGCGTTCGACGAAGACGATGATGCCGATGACGGCGATCGCGACGAGGATGACGAGCAGGATGAGGCCGGTCGACAGCGCGCCGGTGCGGCCGAGTTCGAGGGTGCCGGCAAGAGCGCTCGGAAGGCCGGCTGCGATACCGGCGAAGATGATCAACGAAATGCCGTTGCCGATGCCGCGCGAGGTGACCTGCTCACCGAGCCACATCAGGAACATCGTGCCGCCAAGCAGCGTCAGGACCGTGGAAAGGCGGAAGAACCAACCCGGATCAACGACCAGGCCCTGCCCGCTCTCGAGACCGGCGGCAATGCCGTAAGCCTGCAGTGCACCCAGAATGACGGTGCCGTAGCGGGTGTACTGGTTGATGATCTTGCGCCCCTGCTCGCCTTCCTTCTTGAGGTTTTCGAGCGCCGGCACGACCGAGGTCATGAGCTGCACGATGATCGAGGCGGAGATATAAGGCATGATGCCGAGCGCGAAGATCGCCATGCGCTCAACCGCGCCGCCCGAGAACATGTTGAAGAGGCCGAGAATGCCGCCTGCCTGGCCGCGGAAAGCCTGGGCATAGGCTTCAGGATTGAGACCCGGAAGCGGAATATGGGTGCCGAGCCTGTAGACGAGGAGAGCTGCCAGTGTGAACCACAGGCGCTTCTTCAAATCCTCGGCTTTGGCAAAGGTCGAAAAATTGAGGTTGGATGCCAATTGTTCCGCTGCAGAAGCCATGCGATTCTCCGCGCTACCAATTCCGGCGCCTCAAACGGCAGGCCGGGTCCGGAATCAGTATAAAATTATTCAAAACCAGGCTCAGGACGGATTGCGGCGCAACCCCATGCCTCACCCTTGTTTTCGAGTCTTACCGGCATGACGCGGGCGCGCCAGCCAAGTTTTTGTGAGGCCCACATATGGGAGCAAAATCGCCCGGTGTGAAGCACCCCGGGCGACATATCATCAGATTATTATTCGGCAGCTGCCGGAGCCGAAAGCAGCGTCACGCTACCGCCGGCCTTTTCGATCTTCTCGACGGCAGGCTTGGAAGCGCCTGCGACAACGATGGTGATCTTGGCCTTGAGTTCGCCATCGGCGAGAACACGTACACCGTCCTTTGCGCGGCGGATGACGCCGGCGGCCTTGAGGGCGGCCGCGTCAACGGTCGCCTTGGCATCGAGCTTGCCGGCGTCGATCGCAGCCTGGATGCGGGCGAGCGACACGACGACGAAGTCGGAAGCGAAGATGTTGTTGAAGCCGCGCTTCGGCAGGCGACGATAGATCGGCATCTGGCCGCCTTCGAAGCCGTTGATGGCGACGCCGGAACGGGACTTCTGACCCTTCACGCCGCGACCACCGGTCTTGCCCGAGCCCGAGCCGATACCGCGGCCGAGGCGCTTGCGGCTGTGGGTCGAGCCTTCGTTGTCCTTGATTTCATTAAGTTTCATGAGCGTTTCCTCCGTCTCACTTCTCGTCGACAACGCGAACGAGATGCTGGACAGCACGGATCATGCCACGAACGGAAGGAGTATCCTCCAGCGTGCGGCGACGGTGCATCTTGTTCAGTCCGAGACCGATCAGCGTGCGCTGCTGGACGTCCGGACGGCGAATCGGGCTGCCGATCTGTTCGATCGTGACAGTCTTCGCTTCAGCCTTCTTGGTAGCCTTGGCCATTGGTCAGCTCCTCTTATTCTTCAGAGGCGTTGCCGGAGGCGCTACGACGAGCCTGCAGCGTTGCATACTTGATGCCGCGCTGAGCTGCGATGTCCTTCGGGTGAACCTGGTGCTTCAGAGCGTCGAAGGTGGCGCGAACCATGTTGTAGGGGTTCGACGAACCGGTCGACTTGGCGACGACGTCGTGCATGCCGAGCGTTTCGAATACGGCGCGCATCGGACCGCCGGCGATGATGCCGGTACCGACCTTGGCCGAGCGCAACAGAACCTTGCCGGCGCCGTGGCGGCCATGGACGTCGTGATGCAGCGTACGGCCGTCACGCAGCGGTACGAAGATCAGTTCGCGCTTGGCGGCTTCGGTTGCCTTGCGGATGGCTTCCGGCACTTCGCGCGCCTTGCCATGGCCGAAACCGACGCGGCCCTTCTGGTCGCCAACGACGACGAGTGCTGCGAAACCAAAACGACGGCCGCCCTTAACGACCTTGGCGACGCGGTTGATCGCGACAAGCTTGTCGACGAATTCGCTATCGCGCTCTTCACGGCTCTGGCGGTCTTCCCGCTGCGGCCTTCTTTCCTGTGCCATTGTCCTCTTCCTTTTTCTTTTCCGGGTGCAATCGGCAAATGACTGTGGACCGCGTCAGCCTCCCCTTCTTGCCAGGGAGTGCCTGCGGTCCGGCGAAAATCCGGCCGGAGCGACAGCGCCCGGCCGGAAACTGATCAGAAGGTGAGACCGCCTTCGCGGGCCGCTTCGGCGAGAGCCTTGATGCGGCCGTGATAGATGAAGGCGCCACGGTCGAACACGACGTCCGTAACGCCAGCCTTGGAGGCGCGCTCGGCGACGAGCTTGCCCACGGCAGCGGCGGCGGCGGTATCGGCACCGGTCTTCAGAGAACCGCGCAGATCCTTGTCGAGGGTGGAGGCGGACGCAAGCGTCTTGCCGGCCACATCATCGATGATCTGGGCGTAGATGTTCTTCGAGGAGCGATGAACCGACAGGCGCGGACGGCCGTTGGCCACCGACTTGATATGACGGCGCACGCGGTTGGCACGACGTGCAAGTGCTTCTTTCCTGCTAGCCATTTCGCGTGATCCTTACTTCTTCTTGCCTTCTTTGCGGACGATCCGCTCGTCGGCATACTTGACGCCCTTGCCCTTATAAGGCTCGGGACCGCGATATTCGCGGATTTCGGCGGCAACCTGGCCGACCTGCTGCTTGTTGATGCCGCTGACGACGATTTCAGTCGGCTTCGGAACAGCAATCGTGATGCCGACCGGCGGTTCATAGACCACGTCGTGGCTGAAACCGAGCGCCAGTTGCAGGTTCTTGCCCTGCATGGCGGCGCGGTAACCGACGCCGTTGATTTCAAGCTTGCGCTCGAAACCATCCTTGACGCCCTTGAAGATGCCTTCGATCATAGTGCGGGACATACCCCACTTCGAACGTGCATCCTTGGTCTGGTTTACGGGCGTCACGACGACCGCGTTGTTTTCGAGCTTGAGGCTGATTTCGTCGTTAGCGACGAAGAACAGCTCGCCCTTCGGGCCCTTTGCAGTAACCTTCTGGCCATCGACCGTAGCCGTGATTCCAGCAGGCACCTGAACGGGCTTCTTACCGATACGAGACATGTTTCAATCCTGTCTGTTCGCTATGGAGATCCTCGCCCGATCTTAGAAGACCGAGCAAAGAACCTCGCCACCAACGTTCTGTTCGCGAGCCTGGTGATCGGCCATCACGCCCTTCGGAGTCGAAAGGATGGTGATGCCGAGGCCGTTCGCGACCTGCGGAATGGACTTGACCGAGACATAAACCCGGCGGCCCGGCTTGGACACACGGCCGATCTCGCGGATCACCGATGCGCCTTCATAGTATTTCAGCTCGATGTTGAGCTCCGACTTGCCATTGCCGAAATCGACAACGGAATAGCCACGGATGTAGCCTTCGGACTGCAGGACATCGAGAACACGCGCACGGAGCTTGGACGCAGGCGTCGAAACCGACGACTTGCGGCGGGAAGCGCCGTTGCGGATACGGGTGAGCATATCGCCCAACGGATCAGTCATTGTCATCTAACCTGCTCCTTACCAGCTCGACTTGACGATGCCCGGCACCTTGCCGAGATTGCCCAGTTCACGCAGCGCAATACGCGACATGCGCAGTTTGCGGTAATATGCGCGCGGACGGCCCGATACTTCGCAACGGTTGCGAATACGGGTCTTCGATCCATCGCGCGGCAGGGATGCCAGCTTGATCGAGGCCTTGAACCGCTCTTCGATCGGAAGAGCCTGGTTCATGATGATCGCCTTCAACGCAGCCCGCTTCGCGGCCTGGTTGGCGACCGTAGTACGGCGGCGCTTGTTCTTTTCAACTGCGCTTGTCTTCGCCATGTCAGGTTCCTTTTCTACGCTCGTCGTTACGGTTATTGACGGAACGGGAAGCTGAACTCTTTCAGGAGAGTCCGGGCTTCGTCGTCGGTCGTCGCCGTCGTGCAAACGATGATGTCCATGCCCCACATCTGATCAACCTTGTCGTAGTTGATTTCAGGGAACACAATGTGCTCCTTGATGCCCATGGCGAAGTTGCCACGGCCGTCAAAGCTCTTCGGGTTCAGGCCGCGGAAGTCGCGAACGCGCGGAAGCGCGATGTTGACCAGACGATCCAGGAACTCGTACATGCGGGCGCCGCGCAGGGTGACCTTTGCGCCGATCGGCATGTTTTCGCGGACCTTGAAGCCTGCGATAGAGTTGCGTGCGCGGGTGATGACCGGCTTCTGACCGGCGATCGCTGCGAGGTCGGCGGCAGCAACCGTCGGCTTCTTCGAGTCAGCGGTCGCTTCACCAACGCCCATGTTGATCACGATCTTGTCGAGCTTCGGGATCATCATCTCGTTGGCGTAGGAGAACTTCTCCTGCATCGCCTTGCGGATGCGCTCGACATATTCCTTCTTGAGCCGCGGCTCGTATTTTGCCTCAGCCATCGATCACTTCTCCAGAACGCTTGGCCACGCGGACCTTCTTGCCGTCAACGACCTTGAAACCGACGCGGGTCGGCTTGCCGTCCTTGTCGACGATTGCAATGTTGGACAGGTGAACCGGGGCTTCCTTGTTGATGATGCCGGCTTCCTGGGTCTGCGTCTGGCGCTGGTGGCGCTTCACGACGTTGACGCCACGGACGACCGCACGATCTTCCTTCGGCATGACCTGAACGACTTCGCCGGTGCGGCCCTTGTCCTTGCCAGCGAGCATGACGACCTTGTCGCCTTTACGAATCTTTTGCATCGCTTCCGCTCCTTACAGTACTTCGGGAGCCAGCGAGATGATCTTCATGTGGTTCTTGGCGCGAAGTTCGCGCGGAACCGGTCCGAAGATACGGGTGCCGATCGGCTCTTTCTTGTTGTCGATGAGGACTGCTGCGTTGGTGTCGAAGCGGATGACCGAGCCATCCGGACGACGGATGTCCTTGGCGGTGCGAACGACAACCGCCTTCATCACGTCACCCTTCTTCACGCGGCCGCGCGGGATCGCTTCCTTGATCGAAACGACGATGACGTCGCCGATCGAGGCATACTTGCGCTTCGAGCCGCCCAGCACCTTGATGCACATGACACGACGTGCGCCGGAATTATCCGCGACGTCGAGGTTTGTTTGCATCTGAATCATATCAGGTCGCCTTCTTGGTTTACCGGAATGGTTGGGCCTAAGCCCCCTACTCCGGCTTATGAAAATGTTCGCCGGCCAGCCTGCCGTAACGGCAGGCAAAACACGGCAATAGCTGAATAGCGCGGGGTCGATCGTGCCAGGGTGGTTTCCCGAACGGGACCTTCCGTGCGCTCAAAGCAAAAGAACGCCCGGCATTCGAGCGTTCTGACGCTGCTTCATACAGATATTTCGGCGAGACGCAAGGCCTCGCACAAAATTCTGTTTACTTGCCCTGGGCGGCGATGACCGTCCAGCGCTTGTCCTTGGAGATCGGCGCGCATTCCTCGATGGATACGGTATCGCCGATCTTGTACTGATTGTTTTCGTCGTGGGCCTTGTACTTCTTGGAACGACGAACGGTCTTCTGGAGCAGCGGATGAGCGAAACGACGCTCGACGCGAACTACTACCGTCTTCTCGTTCTTGTCGCCAACGACGACGCCCTGCAGGATGCGCTTCGGCATATTTTTCTTCCTTTAGGCCTTAACTTCTGCCGCCTTCTGGCGGGCAATGGTTTTGACGCGGGCGATGTCCTTGCGGACTTCGTTGATGCGCGAGGACTTTTCGAGCTGGCCGGTCGCCTTCTGGAAGCGCAGGTTGAACTGCTCCTTCTTCAGCTTGGCAAGCTCGTCCTTGAGTTGGTCGGCGCTGAGCGCGCGAACGTCTGAGGCTTTCATGAGCTCAATCCCTTACTCTGCAATGCGCTGTACG
The DNA here is from genome assembly GCF_900094625.1 of Rhizobium aethiopicum. Classification (GTDB taxonomy): domain Bacteria; phylum Pseudomonadota; class Alphaproteobacteria; order Rhizobiales; family Rhizobiaceae; genus Rhizobium; species Rhizobium aethiopicum. The sequence goes on from NZ_FMAJ01000029.1 coordinate 33,389, forward strand.
AAGCGCGTCTTGACCGAGAGCTTGGCAGAGCCGAGGCGAAGCGCCTCGCGGGCGATCTCTTCGCTGACGCCGTCGATCTCGAACATCATACGACCGGGCTTGACCTTGCATGCCCAGTACTCAACGGAGCCCTTACCTTTACCCATGCGGACTTCGGTCGGCTTTGCGGTTACCGGAACGTCCGGGAACACGCGGATCCATACACGGCCGGCGCGCTTCATGTAACGCGTGATCGCGCGGCGGGCCGCTTCGATCTCGCGTGCGTTGACGCGGTTGGGCTCCTGAGCCTTCAGGCCGAATTCGCCGAATGCCAGGTCAGAACCGCCCTTGGCGACGCCCTTGATGCGGCCCTTGAACTGCTTGCGGTACTTAGTACGCTTTGGCTGCAACATTTTCTTACTTCTCCGAGCTTATCTTTCGCCAGCGCTAATTACGCGTTGTCGCGTTCGCGGCGACGATCGCCACGGTCGCGTTCGCGGCTTGCCGGGCCCTGTGCGTCGCCTTCCAGCGCGCGGCGTTCGGAAGCCATCGGATCGTGCTCAAGGATTTCGCCCTTGAAGATCCACACCTTGATGCCGCAGATACCGAATGCGGTTTCGGCTTCTGCCGTGCCGTAGTCGATGTCGGCGCGCAGCGTGTGCAGCGGCACACGGCCTTCACGGTACCATTCGGTACGCGCGATTTCGGCACCGCCGAGACGGCCGGCGCAGGTGATCTTGATGCCTTCGGCGCCAAGACGCATTGCCGACTGAACGGCGCGCTTCATGGCGCGGCGGAAAGCCACGCGGCGCTCGAGCTGCTGGGCGATCGACTGAGCGACCAGCGTCGCGTCGACTTCGGGCTTGCGCACTTCGACGATGTTGAGGTGCGTTTCCGAATTGGTCATATCCGACAGCTTCTTGCGGAGCTTGTCGATGTCGGCGCCCTTGCGGCCGATGATCAGGCCCGGACGAGCCGAGTGGATCGTGACGCGGCACTTCTTGTGCGGACGCTCGATGACCACCTTAGAGATGCCTGCCTGCTTCAGTTCGCTCATGACGAACTTGCGCATCTTCAGATCTTCGTGCAGCAGCTGGCCGTACTCGGCATTGTCCGCGAACCAGCGGCTATCCCAGGTACGGTTGATGCCGAGACGGAAACCGATCGGATTGATTTTCTGACCCATTATGCGGCCTCCTCTGCTGCCTGCACTTCACGAACGACGATCGTCAGGTGCGCGAAGGGCTTTTCGATGCGCGACGCACGACCGCGGCCACGAGCGTGGAAACGCTTCATGACGATCGACTTGCCGACATAGGCCTCGGCGACGACAAGAGCGTCGACGTCGAGATCGTGGTTGTTCTCGGCGTTGGCGATCGCGGATTCGAGCGTCTTCTTGACGGCGCCCGCGATACGCTTGCGGGAGAACTCCAGCTCAGCGAGTGCGCGCTCGACCTTCTTGCCGCGGATGGCCGCAGCAACCAGGTTGAGCTTCTGGGGGCTGACGCGGAGCGTGCGGGCGACTGCTTGCGCCTCGTTGTCCTTCAGCCGGCGTTCGGCTTTTGCCTTGCCCATTGTTACTTCCTCTTCGCCTTCTTGTCCGCGCCGTGACCGTAGTAGGTGCGGGTCGGAGAGAATTCACCGAATTTGTGGCCGACCATGTCTTCATTGACGCTGACCGGAATATGCTTGCTGCCGTTGTAGACGCCGAAGGTAAGACCGACGAACTGCGGCAGGATCGTGGAGCGACGGCTCCAGATCTTGATCACTTCTGCACGTCCGCCTTCACGAACCTTCTCAGCCTTCTTGAGAAGATAGCCGTCAACGAACGGACCTTTCCATACTGAACGAGCCATTGGAGACTTCCTCTCTTACTTCTTACGCTGATGACGCGAGCGCATGATCATCTTGTCGGTCGACTTGTTCGACCGGGTGCGCTTGCCCTTGGTCGGCTTGCCCCACGGTGTCACCGGATGGCGACCACCGGAGGTGCGGCCTTCACCACCGCCGTGCGGATGGTCGACCGGGTTCATGACAACACCGCGGTTATGCGGACGCTTGCCGCGCCAAACGGTACGACCGGCCTTGCCGTCGTTGATGTTGGCGTGATCCGGGTTGGACACGGCGCCGATCGAAGCAAGGCAGACGCCGCTTACGAGGCGCTGTTCACCGGAGTTCAGGCGAAGGATCGCCATGCCCTGGTCACGGCCGACGAGCTGCGCGTAGGAGCCGGCGGAGCGGGCGATCTGACCGCCCTTGCCCGGCTTCATTTCCACGTTGTGGATGATGGAGCCGACCGGAATGTACTGCAGCGGCATGGTGTTGCCGGGCTTGACGTCGACAGCCTTTTCCGAAGCGATGACCTTATCGCCGGCAGCGAGACGCTGCGGAGCGATGATGTAGGCCTGCTCGCCATCCGTATAGCTCACCAGCGCGATGAAAGCGGTGCGGTTCGGATCGTATTCGATCCGTTCGACCGTGCCTTCGACATCGAACTTGCGACGCTTGAAGTCGACCAGACGGTAGCTGCGCTTGTGACCGCCGCCGATGAAGCGGGCAGTGATGCGGCCGAGGTTGTTACGACCGCCGCTCTTGGTCAGACCTTCCGTCAGCGCCTTGACCGGCTTGCCCTTGTAGAGCGAGGAGCGGTCCACGATGACCAGCTGACGCTGGCTCGGGGTCGTCGGATTGAATGTTTTCAATGCCATTTTCTTATACCTCAGAGACCGGTGGAGACGTCGATCGTCTGGCCTTCAGCCAGCGTCACGACAGCCTTCTTCACGTCCTTCTGCTTGCCGACAAAACCGCGGAACCGCTTGGTCTTGCCCTTGCGAAGCAGAGTGTTGACGGCCGTAACCTTGACGCCGAAGAGCGCCTCGACAGCAGCCTTGATTTCCGGCTTTGTCGCCTGCTTGGCGACATTGAAAACAACCTGGTTGTTCTCGGATACCAGCGTGGACTTTTCGGTGATCGCCGGAGAGACGATCACATCGTAGTGGCGAAGATCGGTCACTTGAATCGCTCCTCTAGCGCTTCAACCGCAGCCTTGGAAAGCACGAGCTTGCCGCGGCGCACGATATCGTAAACGTTGATACCCTGGATCGGCAGAACATCGATGTTCGGGATGTTCTGAGCTGCGAGCTTGAAGTTGCCGTCAAGCTCTGCGCCGCCGATGAACAGGGCGTTGGTCAGGCCGAGCGTCTCGAAAACGGACGCGAGAGCCTTGGTCTTGGCTTCGGCAGCGACCAGGTTGTCGATGACGATGACGTCATCGGCCTTGATCTTGGCCGAAAGGGCGTGGCGAAGGCCAAGCGCGCGAACCTTCTTCGGAAGGTCGTGCTCATGGCTGCGGACAACCGGGCCATGGGCCTTGCCGCCGCCGCGGAACTGCGGAGCGCGAGCCGAATGGTGGCGGGCGCGGCCCGTACCCTTCTGCTTGTACATCTTGGCGCCGGTGCGCGAGACTTCAGCGCGGCCCTTTGCCTTGTGCGTGCCCTGCTGCTTCTTGGCAAGCTGCCAGCGGATGACGCGGGCGAGAATGTCTTCGCGGGGCTCGAGGCCGAAAATCTCGTCCGAAAGGGAAACCTTCCCGGCGTCTTTTCCCTCGAGGGTCTTGACGTTCAATTCCATTGATCTGGCTCCCTTACTTCGCGGCCGACTTGACGGCGTCGCGCACGATGATCCAGGCACCCTTGGAACCGGGAACAGCACCCTTGATCAGGATCAGACCACGGTCTTCGTCGGTCGAAACCACTTCCAGGTTCTGCGTCGTGACGCGCGTCTGGCCCATGTGACCAGCCATCTTCTTGTTCTTGAAAACCTTGCCCGGATCCTGGCGCGAGCCGGTCGAACCGTGCGAACGGTGCGAAACCGACACGCCGTGCGTGGCGCGCAGACCGCCGAAACCGTGGCGCTTCATGGCGCCGGCAAAACCCTTACCGATCGTCGTACCCGTCACGTCGACGAGCTGACCGGCGGCAAAGTGACCCGCCTTGAGCTCCGTGCCGATCTCGAGCAGGTTGTCTTCCGAAACACGGAACTCCTGCAGCTTGGCCTTCGGCTCGACGTTGGCAACGGCAAAGTTGCCGCGCATCGCCTTCGACGTGTTCTTCACCTTTGCCTGGCCGGCACCGAGCTGAACTGCGGTATAGCCATTCTTTTCGACGGTGCGCGTGGCGACGACCTGGCAGCCGTCCATACGCAGTACCGTTACCGGGACATGCTCGCCGGCGTCGTTGTAGACGCGGGTCATTCCCACCTTCTGTGCAATCACACCTGAACGCATCGGTTCAATCCTTCCAACTCAGCTCGAGCAAGCTCAGAGCTTGATCTCAACATCGACACCGGCGGCGAGATCGAGCTTCATCAGCGCGTCTACCGTCTGCGGGGTCGGGTCTACGATGTCGAGCAGGCGCTTATGCGTGCGCATCTCGAACTGTTCGCGGCTTTTCTTGTCGATGTGCGGGGACCGGTTGACCGTAAACTTCTCGATGCGGGTCGGAAGCGGAACGGGGCCCCGGACGCTTGCACCGGTGCGCTTCGCCGTCGACACGATCTCGCGCGTAGAAGCATCGAGAATCCGGTGATCGAACGCCTTCAGGCGAATGCGGATATTTTGGCCGTTCATTCGACGTTATCCTTGTGTTTGTTTACCGCATGTCTCTCAACAAGACACGGGTTGTTCTTTCTTCCTAAGGCGGACCACCGGTTTCAAAGATCGAGAGGGCGCCGATACCGGCATCCCTATCCAGTCTTCAGGGCCTTCTAGCCCACCTTATTGGTTGTTCAGTCACCGCTTCGTTATCCAAAGCGGTACGCAAATCGCGCTCGCGCGCCATTTGCTACATTTCTGTGTAATAAGCAAGCGGCTTACGCCGCCTGCTTCATATTATTGTCATCGAATCGGCCACCCCATCGGGGCGGCCGAATGCATTACTCGACGATCGAAGCGACGATGCCGGCGCCGACGGTGCGGCCGCCTTCGCGGATAGCGAAGCGCAGCTTTTCTTCCATCGCGATCGGAACGA
>NZ_FMAJ01000059.1 GCF_900094625.1 Rhizobium aethiopicum
CAATCCGTCACTACCACCAGGCCCACGAATATTAACGTGGTTCCCATCGACTACGCGTGTCCGCCTCGTCTTAGGGGCCGGCTAACCCTGCTCAGATTAACTTTAAGCAGGAACCCTTGGTCTTTCGGCGAGAGGGTCTCTCACCCTCTTTATCGTTACTCATGTCAACATTCGCACTTCCGATACCTCCAGGAGCCCTCACGGGTCTCCCTTCATCAGCTTACGGAACGCTCCGCTACCACGTGTATTGCTACACATCCTCAGCTTCGGTGCATGGCTTCAGCCCCGTTACATTTTCGGCGCAAAGACCCTTATTTAGACCAGTGAGCTGTTACGCTTTCTTTAAATGATGGCTGCTTCTAAGCCAACATCCTGGTTGTTTTGGGATCCTCACATCCTTTCCCACTTAGCCATGACTTGGGGACCTTAGCTGGAGGTTAGGGTTGTTGCCCTTTTCACGACGGACGTTAGCACCCGCCGTGTGTCTGCCGAGTAGTACTCCCCGGTATTCGGAGTTTGGTTAGGATCAGTAAGACGGTGAGTCCCCATAGCCCATCCAGTGCTCTACCCCCGGGGGTATTCGCTCGACGCTCTACCTAAATAGATTTCGCGGAGAACCAGCTATTTCCGAGTTTGATTGGCCTTTCACCCCTAGCCACAAGTCATCCCAATCTATTGCAACAGATGCGGGTTCGGTCCTCCAGTTGGTGTTACCCAACCTTCAACCTGCTCATGGCTAGATCACTCGGTTTCGGGTCTAATGCAACAAACTATATCGCCCTATTCAGACTCGCTTTCGCTGCGCCTACACCTACCGGCTTAAGCTTGCTTGTTACACTAAGTCGTTGACCCATTATACAAAAGGTACGCCGTCACCCTTGCGGGCTCCGACTGTTTGTAGGCATCCGGTTTCAGGTTCTATTTCACTCCCCTTGTCGGGGTGCTTTTCACCTTTCCCTCACGGTACTTGTTCGCTATCGGTCATGCACGAGTACTTAGGCTTGGAGAGTGGTCTCCCCATGTTCAGACAGGATTTCTCGTGTCCCGCCCTACTCTAGGACAATCATGATATCTACGCGTACGGGGCTGTCACCCACTACGGCCGCACTTTCCAGAGCGTTCCACTTTAATCACAATTGCCACTGGCCTGGTCCGCGTTCGCTCGCCACTACTTGCGGAGTCTCGGTTGATGTCCTTTCCTGCAGGTACTTAGATGTTTCAGTTCCCTGCGTTCGCTTCTTACACCCTATTTTATTCAGGTGCAGATACCTTATAA
>NZ_FMAJ01000004.1 GCF_900094625.1 Rhizobium aethiopicum
CGCCAAAAGCCGGATGGTCAGATGAAATCTGAGGGGGGTCAAAATTGGACGCCGATTACCCCGCCAAGGGGGTCAAATTTGCACGCCGAAACACAACGATGAAGGCGCGGTGCGGCTCCAGCACACGTCGGCGATGGCCGCCCATCTTGCCGGGCGACACACTACCGGTGGCCCGATAACGCTGCGACCACTTCACCACGGATGAGACAGCTATGTCGAACCGCTCCGCCACCACCCGGCAGCTCTGACCGTCCACAACCGCTGCAATGACTCGCTCGCGAAGATCATTCGAATAGGGTCGCGTCATCGATGCTGGCCTCCATTCCAGCATCCATCATGAATCACAAATCTGCTGATTTGGGAATCCCGCACCGATTCCGATAAGAAATGATCCGCTCTAGTCCAATTGCGAGGTAGGGGTCAGAACAAGAGCAGTCCGAAATAGTACGCCAAGATCGAACGAAACAGGAACGATACGGTAGATCGGATGTGCAATATCCGATCTCTGTGGATTGCCATCGACATGCGCCAGTTTTGATTTGTCCGGCCCGACTCGACAACGCTTCACGCAGATTGGTCATGAATGGAGTCGGGCGATGGCAAAGCGCAAGCTTCTCAAAGATCAAGATCGCCGGAAGCTTGTCGATATCCCAGTCGACGAGGACGGCTCAATCCGCCGATGCATATCCGGCGCTGTCGAACCACATAGGGGCGCCAATCAATGCCAGTTTGATCCCGATCATTGGGACGATCTGCTCCATCTCGCGGCGTCGATCACGGCGCGGTCCGTGGTGCCGTCTACGATACTCAAGAAACTGTCCAGCGCCTCTGGTCTCAACCTCGTCGTCAGTGCGATCGTCCAATGGAATACAGTCTATCTCGACCGTCCAATCACACAGCTGAAGCGAGCGGGTCGAGATATTCCTGATACTCTGTTGAAGCACATCTCGCCGCTCAGTTGGGAGCATATCAACCTTACCGGCATCTACACCTGGGATGCGAACCTCAGATGCCCAACGGATTTCGATCGCTCCTTCTGCCAGCCGGGCTACGGCGGGTCGCATAAGTTCTCATTCCGTTCGCCCTTAGCGGCGTACGATTTAGGACTGCTCTTGTTCTGGCCCCTAAATGCCAAATTCGATGCCCTCTGTGCCTTCGTGGGGGAAAACACATTCATAGCGCCAGCGACGTTTCAACGTATCATCATCCCAACATTCAGTATTGGGCTGCCGGAAGTTGAAGTACAGCGTCTTTGCCCGATCTGGATCGTTGTTCAGGATGCGCGCGATAGTTTCGCGGTCAGGGTGATCGTGTCGGGAACCATCCGTCGAGAACGCGAAGACCTGGCAGTCGATAATTTTCAACAGGGCGGGCGAGGTGTTTGCCTTGCTTCCATGATGGGAGACCTTGAGACAATCCAGTCTCAGCTTGTTCGTTTCGGAATAACCGCGTCCCCGTAGAGCTGTTTCAATAATGTCTGGGTGAGAGTCGGCGGCCAGCAGCACCTGCCTTTTGTCGAATTCCGCGATGAACACAATGCTCGCACCGTTGGGTCTGGTCGTGTCGATCTTGAACGGCGTCGCGGCGAGGACATCGACGTTGAGATCGCCAAGCACTTCCCGACTGTCAATGAGCGCGCGTTCGACTTCGTCTGGATCGGTGGTTCGCAAACCCGCCTTTGCAAGCTCCTGATCCCACACAGGAAGAAGTTGTGCCAGCTTACGATCGGAAGGTGAGAGGATAGTCAGAGTTAGCCCACCATCAAGGGATATCGGTTCCGCCGCTTCCGGACTGTCAATCGAAACCACGGAACTTGCGAATTCGGGATTCCAGCGCCAGCCGATTTTGACGATACCGGCCGACACCTTTTCCGCCTGTACGGCGCCAAGTGCCTCGCGCCCGAGTGGTGGTAAGCGGTCATTGGCTGCCACCAGCTGCGCATGCGCATTGAACCACAACCGTTCGGCGGTGAAAGGCAATTTTGCCTCCTTGAACAGCGGTAGGGCGCCTTCGATATGGTCGGCGTCGATATGCGTAAGGCAGAACAGGTCAAACTTTTCAACGATGCTCAACAGCGGTTTCAAAGCCCTGTAGTCACCCGTCCTTCCGAGGTCGATCAATGCGCGGTGCGGGCGGTCCTCCGGTCCCCATGACAGGATCAGCGCATCACCCTCCGAAGCCGGATGCATCGCGAGACGGAAGATTGACATGTTTGCTCCTTTATTGCTCGACGCGGATGACCGTGAAAGCTTGCATGACATCGATGCGACCGATCAGTTTGCGCGCCGCCACCCTGGCGCTTTGCAGTTCGGCGTCTTCTCCCGGAAGGCTTTCGAGGCCGCGTGCCAGCCATTCAGCCGAAAGCGAATAGATCGGCACACCGCGGTTGAAGCCTTCAAACAGGAGTTGTCTGACGATTGTGATTTCATCGGCGTTCCGCGCGCGCAGCAATTTTCGACGTGCGAGAATGATCGGTCCATCGGAAATGCCGCGAAACCAATCCGAAATATTCGTCAGCCATGGATCCCAGCTCTGTTCGAGATCCGGATTGGCGGACGCGACCGCGACGAGTGCGCCGGCGATCGCAGCGAGCGGGTTCCCCAATTTTTCGCGAATGGCATCGACGACGGCGGTCCCAAGCGCACTGCTGAGCAGCATTCCGCTCGCCTCCATATCGCGCGAGGCAAGAAAACCAAGCAGTCCGCCCCACACCGTGTCCTCGACGACGACGGTAGACAGCGCTTCGTTCTCCGGCGCGAGCCGGTCCGCCAAGATATAAGGCCGCCATTTCCCTTGGGTTTCGGCTCCGTAAAGACCGAGACTGGGAATGACGGCGAGTTCCCTGCGTCCCACGCCTTCAACCAGCGCAAACAGCGGCCGCGACAGAGCAGCCTCCTGAAATCCTTCGAAGCGAAAATGCGCGTGTTCCACAAAATCGAGCCGAACAAAGCGACCGTCATCTTCCCACTCGGCTGTCTCGATCATCGGGCCAGAAGGTGGCCGACGCTCGAGGGAGATATCTACATGATACGCAGAATTGGAAAAGATTGGATCGGGCAGCCTATCTGACGTTTTAAGTCTTCCTCTATCATCCATGAACCCACCGTCATCAGGTGAGGGAAGCGCGGGCGCTGGCAGCTCCAACCCCGTTGTGCTCGTCAGTAGATCGCGCAATATCCGGCTGCGTCCCAAGGCTTCGATCGCCTGTCGTTTTATCCGTGAGCCGAGGCTTGGTCGCCAGGGGGACGGCATTTCCGGAGGCGGTGGAGGAGGAGGAACGGCGACAACTGGCTCGTCTCGCCCCAAGCCGGCGCGTATAGCGCCACTCGTTGCCGCGGCCTTCAGCCAGTCTTGCGGCGCATCCGGCATCGCAAACTTGATCTCGACGATCTGGTCTTTGGCTACGGAAACATCCCGCGTCTCGACCCTCCCGTCAGGCGTGCGCAGCGTCACGTGATGTTCGCCTGGCCCAACATCGACCGCAGCCGTGCCGCGGATTGGAACGGTAATCTGCTTAGGATTTTTGGTCGGCTCGTCGCGGCGTACAATCTCAGCAACCGCGCCAGCCTCAATGTCAATTGCACCAACTAGGCCAATCACAATTTCGGCTCGCCCTGCAAGACTGCGCGCTGGATCGAGGTGCCCGATCACCTGCGCGCGTGGCGGCGGTTTCTTTCGAAACTGCATGAAGTAGGCTGGCGCGACGATCTTGTCCTCGATTACACCAAAATCCAAATCCCCATTCTTGGCCGTTACCGCAATGTCTGTGGAAGGCGGAACCCTGACCAGCCGAAAGGCCGCTTCGTTTTCTTTCCCAACAATCGTGGTCGTGAGATCAGGCTTTACCACGACACTGATGATACTGTCTGGCCAATCAGCAGGATCGTCGAACGAGATGTAGACGGGAACGTCGCGTGAATCACGCGGATAGGTGATCGGAAAATTACCGGCTAGTCGGCTATTTGGAAGTTGGGCCTTTTCCCCTGCGACCCTCTGCAGGGACATGAGAAGAGCAATTTTATCTGCGAGATTTCCGGGCTGGACCCGCCATTTCGCATTCGCGCGCTCTCCAGCTACACCTGCAAGAGCGGTCATCAGTGCTTCCGCGAAAAGCGTCGTCTTGTTCGTACGCCCAATCGCTACCTCTCCTAAGGAGGTGGACGTTATGACGGATTGCTTGCGATTTTCACCATGATCATCCTCGCGCCGGACGAGGTTGATAATTTTCGTGCCAAAGGTGCCCACCAGGGGCAACCGCGCATCGGTCGGGGTGCGGCAGCAGTCGAAAAGCAGCAGTTGATGAATCGGAACGGCATTTTCCAATGCGCCCACCAACTGCTCTATCTCGCACATGCCCGCCGTCACATCGAGAGGGTCGGTATCAAAATCCTCCAGAAGAAAAGCGGTGCTGCCGTAGAAGCTTTCGCCGTGGCTTGCGACGTAGAGGATGGCGAGATTATCTTTATGGGAGCTGATCCGTTCTACCCACGCCCGTACGGCCGCCTGTACATTGGGAAAATCTGCACGGGGCACAGGACCCTCGCCGTACGTCGCTTGGCGGGCTTCGTTTTCCGGGGTCGGTTCGGATAATAAAAGCGCGACACTGGCAAGAGGGCAATCCGGATTATCGAAACCCAGCTCACCTCCATCAACGAACCAGTCGGCAAGGGCGCGGGCAGAAACCGTAGTTGTCGTCAGCGGTCTCTTGAACCGCGCTGAGCGATAAGCGCCAACGCCAATAATCAGCGCATGGGTCGCAGGGCCGTCGGGGACGACATCGTCCCGATACACAAGGCCGACCGGACGGCCTGGGTCGTCCGCAGCAAGGATCATGGATCTGCCAAGCTTTCAGTCGGAATGGGAAAAGTATCGGGCGGCGGCACGTCTGGCGCCAGATAACTCCGCAAGGCCACATCCATCATCAGCCAACCCCAGTTGATTAGACGGCCCTGTTCACGTTCCGAAAATGGGTCGAGACGCGTTCGCAGTGCGGCCATCCAGGCAATTATGCCCGGGGCGGCGCCGAGTACCTGCGGCGCGGAATATTCCCGCAAGTCACCCTCGATGCCGGCAAACACCGTCTTTCGCCCCGTTGCCCGCGTCTGCGCAAATAATAGACGTTTGCGCAGCCCCCTCGCTTGGTCCGTAGCAATGTCTAGAGCCCGCAACGCCTGTTTGGGCCAAAGCGCACTTGCCGTCTCCTCAGTCCCAAATGGCGCGCCTGCATCGCTGACGATGACCGGGTCGAAGTCGTCGACCGTCTCCAGGCCCAAATTATCGTAGACGCCGCCGTCGGTAAGTGCCAGTCGCTGTGTAAACTGGAGATCACCGGTGTGAACCGTACCGTCAAGCGCCTCCCACGCGACCGGGTCGAGGTCTATCTCGACCGGAGACAGGATCGGTGGAAACGCGCTGGAGGCGGCGACCGCTACGGCCAGCCGAATGTGCGGGCGCGCGATTTTCCCGATGGTGTAATCCGCCAGCTGCCGCTTCTCCATCCGCACCAGCCGCCCCGTCTGGAGATTCGTGGCGTTGAAGATAAACTGCGGGCTATCCGGGAGATCCTGCAGACTGATACCGTTGAACATATCGTCATAAGCATTGGCTAGGACGTCACCGATCGACTGACCAGGCAGGACGCTCCCCCATCCGACCGCCATTGTATCGATGGAGCGTCGGCAAAAGGCACGCAACGGCTCGACTACCTCTTGCGTGAGGTTTACCGCGACGCCGTTCTCGAATCTGAGCCGCGGCCAGGCGGCCGCCAACATACCACTCGCAATCGATCCCCCCGACACGCTGGAAATCCGGGTGATCCGCGATAGGTAACCGAGCTCGTTTAATCGTAAAAGCGCACCGCAGTGAAACAGTGTTGCCCGGAACCCACCGCCCGAAAGGGCAAGCGCGGGAGTCTTTCTATCGGTCTCGACAGTCCTTGGTTCCGGCATCCGCTTTTCCTCGCTCTTTGGCGACCGCGCTCATACTCTAGTACAAAGTCTATGATCGCCCCATGCGCCACGATCACCGGCCCAGGTCCATGTGATGCAACGAAGGGTTTAATGATAACTACGAAATATCGCTGCAAACAAGCAATTTGTTCTAGCGATAGACTGCGTAAACGAGGATGGATGAATCAAAATGGTAACGTTGGAGTAGCGCCATAGAAAGACGGATTCCCGATGGGCTAACGGCGCAGGGAGAGAATGAAAATATCGTCAATGACGTTCTGTTATGAAATGAGTTAGCCCTAATATCCAATCGGCCACGTTATTCATTATTTGAGAAAGTCTATCAGGCAGGCTGGTTATAGCTGCGTCGTTGCTGCCGGCTTGGCATATGCTCGGCGGCAGATCAAATTGTGCCCGTATCTCGGGGGAAAGATCTTGCTGCACGCTCCCGCATGCACGAGCGATAAGTCCTGGCACACTCCAATTCACGCGAAAGAGCCGGCCCTCCTCAAGCAGGGCGAGATCGTCTTGTGCATCGAATTGAACAGCGGCAGGTGTTGCGACCGGCAAACGGAGAAGTTCCCTGTGTTCGCTCACGCTCCACAAGCGCAGCGATTGATCTCCTTGCATTACCACGGATCGATCAATTTTTCCGCTGACCGAAGCGATGAACTGACAATTTGATGAAACGGCTAGGTATGTGACCGCCTCCTCATGGTGACCTAATTCGAGGCGCTCATCCCAATCAGCTCCCCGCAAAAGAACAACTCGGCCCGACGCCGTTCCCACCGCAATGCATTCGCCGGATTGATCAAGCCCGATCGCTTCGATCGTGTCCCCGAGGTCCCGCTTTCCTATTTCCGTGCCATCCGCTATCTTTCTAATCGAGAGCGTATTGCCGGCGGTAAAAAAGAATGGCCGCGTGGGGTGACCCGCGATAGCAAAAATTGTGTCGTCGGCCGGATAGGAGGTGACAGGCTGGTAATCACCGTTTTTCTCGCGCCAGATCGCCACTGTGTCGGTGGTCGCGCCCACGATATTTGCCCCCCCGCCTTGGAATCGAGCGTAGACCCAATCATTGGCCACAGGCCCACCTTCCAATTTCTGCGCGGTGCTAGGCGACGCTGTCGAGCGTATGTATAGTCCATTTCCATTTGCGGTAAGAGCCAGGCTCCCGTCAGCCTCCAGATCCATATCGTACGAAGCGCCTATATTGGCTTGCCCATTAATGCTCGGCAGGCCAATCCAGCTTGCTTTTTCGGATCCCGCCGGCCACGCGACTACCTTATTGAAAGCGTTGGTCGCGAACGCCGCAATCGATCTCGTCTTGTCCAGCGCCAAAGCACTCCCCAGGCCGCCTAGCACTGTGTTGACCGCCTCGAACGGTGACTTGGCATCGAATGAGGCGAAATAAACATTTCCGCCGGCATCCCCCATGGCAACCATTCCGGTGTCGGTGTCCAGTGCAATGGAACGAACTGCACCAACACCCCTGAATCGAAATCGCTCGGTCCTTCCGCGCTTCGTGACGAGCATGGAGTTTGCGGCAAGGTTCCATCCATACGCAATCCCATCGGCCGACAGCGACAATATGTGTTGACGTTTGCCGTCGACTGCCATGTCGCGAACGAGGCCGCTGTGCGGCAGAGTCTGGAACACCTTCCTGGCCGCAACTGAGTAAAGGGTTATAACTCCGCTCTGGCTGGCGATGGCGAGAATATCATCCGTCAGGAATCGCATCGACCTCACGACACGCGCCCTTTGTGCCACTTCGCCGATATTGGCCCAATCGACGCTGTTGAAAAGATTGACCTTCCCGTTAGTAAGGCCGACGGCTAGCATGGTGCCGTCCGGGCTGGTTTCCAAGACCGACGCGGCAGCCTCGACCGGCAATTTTTTTTCCCAGGTATTTTGTCGGAAATTCAAGACAAACACATTCGATCTCGTGTCTTCAAAGACACTCTGTATGCCGGCGAATGCGGGAATATCACTGGTTGCCAAGGCACTTTCGCCTTTTGGGTTTTCGACAGCCACGGCGATGCGGTTGGTGTCGAGGAAGCTGATCGACCGCGGACTCGAGGAAACCTTAAGCTGCCAACGTTCGTCTAGATTGTCGCAGGAAATGATCGTAATAGCCCCCCCACTAAAACCGACGGCGATATCTAGGGCGTCTGGCGACATAGATACGCCGGTAATTTCTTTATCGAATTCGATAGTCCTGACGAACGATAGTTCTTTGATGTCCCAGACGGAGACCGACCTGCTGCCAATGGTCAAGAGCTGTCCTGAAGGCGGGCTGAAGAACGTCTGTAAGACACGGCCCTTGTGCGGCAACTCCTTCTTCCGTCGGTTCGTCTTCGCATCGATCACATCAACAATCGTGTCTCTCACCCCGACCAGGAGCTGCCCGCTGTCAATAAAGCGCAATTGTTGCGGCGGGCTGGCTATGTCGACCTTGCCTGAAGCGTTTGGGAGAAAATCAAGCGCCTCCATCAACGCGTTGAACCCTTGCGGCGAATATCGAAGCGACAGGCTATGAAGTGCGAGGATGACGGACTCTTCAGGGACGCCGATGTCGCCGACGTTGCGCACGCTCGCTTCAGCGGCGAGCTGCTGGCTCTTGGCCTCACGCGCACGCACCTCAGCAAGCTGTCGACGGTCGTCTGCGAACCAGGCCAAAAAAGCTAGTCCGATTGTCAGCGCGATCAAAATGCATATCGTTGACCAGCGTATGATCTGGTTCCGCCGCGCTCTCTTGAAACTCGCTAAGGCGAACCGCGTCTCTTCCAGATTGAGGCCTGGCGCGGCCGAGGCAGTCAACGTCTTCAGCCCGGAAAGACGCGCGGGATCCGACCAAAGTCGCCCGGTCTGCTCCTTTGGCGCCATGATCCAGGTCGCAGCGTCAGAGGTAAGGCGACGAAGGTCGGCAATCAGCAGCGCGTCACCTCGCACCCATGACAGCAGCCGGTCCCAGCCGAGAATCAAAGCATCATGCGCCAATTCGAGAAACGGCTCGTCATCAATCTTGTCGCTGACAATCAACCGTGCCGAGTCGAACTCGTCAAGGATTTTGTCGACCCTGACTTGTTCAGCTGAATCACTGACGACAAATTCCCGCCGCGGTACCCTTCGTCTCGCAAACTGGCCAACATCAACAGAAACGAAGCGCTCCAGAACCCTCCGCGCACTCTCCTGGTACCAATGGAAAGCGCGCTCGGCCTGCTGCATCAGATGGTCGAGATGGCGAGACGATAACCGAGCGCCAAGTTGTAGGGATCGCTGGTGACCGTCATTCCGTATGACGACTAGTCCGGCATCTCCCATCAGCGAGATGATTCTGTCGATGCGGGCGCGGTCCGCCGGATCTTCTGAAGCGAGACTATTTTCGGCTAGTTGCTCGCCGGTCCCAAGCGTCAACAGCCTCTTGAGTAGTCTACGGACCGTGCGCTTGTGCGCGTCATCCCACGCGCCGACCAAGTCGTTCGCCCGGGCCTTCAATGATCCGACTACACCACCCTGGAGGGCCTCGTAGTCCGCCGCGGTCAGGGCTCTGTCGCTGCTCCGGCGCCGAAGATAATTGAGGTACATTTGGCTCAACGCAAAAGAGAGAAGCGGCAATGCGCCGGGCATTTGTACAACTTCGTTGACGAGCTGCTCGACCAGATCACTCGATTCGAACCGCATCACTTTGACCGCCGCCGGTCCTTCGATGACCCGGCGCAGTTCATCTTGCGTCATAGGGGGCACAAGAAAGCGTGCTTGCGCCCAACCGTCGTTCAATGGCGATTGCGCGAACTGCGGTTCGTACTCGGACCGCACCGTTATGAGCGCTCGAAGCCCAACGCCGCTGTCTCCAACAATCGCTCGTTCAATCAGCGTCAAGTAATCCCGCATCACAGCGCCGTCGTGGCTCATGGTGATCAGTTCCTCCGCTTGATCGATCACCAAAAAAACCTCGCCAACGCCAGAGAGCGATTCTACCCAATTCTTAAGCGCGGCCGGGTCCGATCTCAGCACCCGCCCATCGGGCGTGTAAGTTTCTTCTGAAGTGGCGCTCCGGAGGGCCCTTGCCAGGCTTTGGAAAGGGTCAGGACCCGGTCGAACAATGATGGGATCAGTGAGCTTATTTTGAAAGCGATGATCGCTCCTCAGCCGCGGTACCAGTCCTGCTCGGACCAGGCTGGACTTCCCTATGCCTGATGGACCGGTCACCACCACCAGATGCTTACTCAGGACAAATTCGACGAGGCTTTTGCTGACCTCTCCCCTCCCATAGAAGAGATCATGATGCTCGGCGTCGTAAGGCGTCAGGCCTCGCCACGGATTGGTTTTTTCATCGAGGGGTGGCGCGTCCGGAAGCGATAATTCGGTTTTCGGTGCCAAAAACACAAACTGCCCTTTGTCGTGCTTTTGCAAGGGCCACAGAATCGGAGTTTGTTTAGATTTTCGCTGACCGTCCGGGCGTAACTCTGCTTCGATGTAAAGGTATAGCTCGGTCGCCGTAATAACGCCGTCTCCAGCGGCGGCGCCTGCCGGAAGATCGGCCGCGCCCCTTAACCCGCGGATCAGAGCTGCGGCGAAAGGAGAGTGAGCATGGTTATCGTCGCGTTTGCCCAGGGGCTTGGCGCCGGCAATGTCGATTGCTTCCTCGTCATGCGCTGCTGAGGCGATGGCCTGCCAGGCGGCGTCTTGAACGAACCATCGAAAACGTTCCTTGTGAAGTTGTGCTGCTGCTGGCGCGACTTGACGAGTGTTAGCCCAACGGAAAGCGCCAGCGAAGCAACAGTCTAGTACCACTAGCATATGCCGACATGGCAACGCTAATAGGGCGCTTTGCAATTCCACCATAGAAATAAAGGTTTGGCGTTCGTCGTGCTTGGCATCTTGTGGAAGTATGTAGCCTTCTGGTCCGCTGTCGCCTTCCAGTGCGATACCATGCCCCGCGAAGTAGAAGACCACCCTGTCGTCTTCGGATATCTGCGACTGAAGCGCGAGAAGCCGAGCGCGTAGGCTCTCCGCTTTCGCCTCCTCGTTCACGATGATTTCAGTTTCGAAGAAGTGCTCCTCGGAAAGCACCTTCGCAAGTTCGTCTGCATCGCCGACCGGTGTCCTAAGTGGAGGCACGCCATTTTCGTAGCGGTCAATCGCCACGAGAATCGCTACACTTCGGCGAAAGCCCTCCACCACATCCCCCATTATTCCGAAATCAATGAAACAGCAGCGGCGCGCCCGTTCCCTTCGAGCTGCACAACCGAAAGCACTTCAGACGATAAACGCATAAGACAAAGTTGCAAGGTTGTCGTGGTTGCTGGCAGCTCGAACCTCATCGGTTAAGGGCCTGAAGGCCGTCGCTGGAAGCAAACCATCGAGATGGATATCATTGTCCGCGCTAGCGAGGCTCTTGAGCGGAATCGAACCGCCGACCCCGTCGTTTGGCCGATATTTTCGCGCCGAATCTCCCTGCACGGGCAGCTGCTTGCTCTCGGGAATGGCCGGTATGGGGCCGGTTGCAGAGCGTTCGGTCCTGGAAGCCGGAGTGACAGAGCCGCCGCAAAGCACGGGCGAAGACATAGCTGGCTGTAGGCTAAAGAGAACGCTATCAACCGCACGCGCCACTTAGGTGCCATGGGTAGATGACCGAGCTCGGGATTCTCGTCGCGATTATAATATCGCCGCTGCGGGTGTAAACTGGCAGATCCGGAAAAGCATCGTGCAACTCGGAGAGTGGGATCGACTGCATACAGATCTCTTGCGAGAGCGGAATTCCAGTGTCCGGATCAGTCATAATTTCTGTTTCTTAGCATATATCATAGCGTCGTTATTCTCGAAATAAATCCCGACAACGTCTGACTCACGGACCCGCCACTCGTTGTAGGCACCGTTCGAAACCTGAAAACTACGCTCGAAGGTATCGGAAATACGATCTTATGTGAGTTGCGCCACGTTCCGGGATTGGCAACTGAGTGCGCATTAACTTCTACGCCCTCGACGCTTGGGGTCACTATCTTTCCGAACGAAATTTGAAGATGGAGTTCGGTTTCCTTCGCAGGTGTTTTTCCCAGATTGGCGGCTTCAACGCTGAACTGGATTGCGAAAGTGCCCCGATGTTCTGCAAGCTGTATGACGGGGCGCTCCAGCCTGATCCATGGCCGTTGATCAAGGATGAAGTTCTCTCGCGCTAGCTGGTTGGCATTAAGAGCAGCTTTCGCTGCTGCTGCAGCGGCCTTTGTCGACGCCCATGTCAACAATAGGGTGACGACGAGTCCCAAGGCGCCAATTACCGAGACGATAAGTTGGAGCCACCCGATCCACAACTGCGTTTCGCTCGCGGTAGCGGACCTTTCCGTAGCAATCGCCGAACGCTGTTGGGCTTCGAGATCCAATGCATCGTGACGTTCAGCAGCCGAACGCTGCCGTAAATCTTCTTGTAACGACAACTTGTCCGGAACTATGCGGACGGGAACTGGGAACTCCGTCTCTTGCGATGTCTGAGCGCTAGCGGCGGCTGGGCTCGCCAGCGTCATACAAGCCGTCATCATAAAGTGTAGCACGAGAAAGGGGGAACTAATGCGCGACCGTTCATTGTCTTATTCGCGGTGGTTGTCCGAAATAGATCGAAGGCGCTGCAAATCTTCGTCGTCTGCCGCCCGCGAAGGCGTCGGGCGAACATTGCCGAAATATTTCCGCTCTAAACCACCATAGGTGATGCTCTCCGGCAACTGGGTCAGCCGCATCTGAAACATTTTCGCTCCAACGACGAGCTCAATTGGATTGTTGCCGTGGTTGAAGAGCTCGATGGAAAAACAGCCCCGAAATCCCGGCTGGACCATGGTGTTCACCGCGATCCCAAGCCTGTTGTAGCTGCTCCGCGTTAGGACGTCCGCATAGCAGTCACCTGGAAGCGCGATGTATTCAAGTGTCGTCGCAAGTACAACCTGATCCGGATAGAGAATGAACCGCTCGCCGAGTTCACGACGAGTCGGCTGGAAATAGGACGAGATCGCGCGAAACCTTTCGTCGTCCCGCGCGATGCCTATATAGGGCCGCCGGGTCACGATGGAGACGAGAAAGTCGTAGCCCAGCCGGAGATCAATGGTCAAATCGCCGATCTGACCGTCGTCAAGAAGAGGATCAATCCATAGGCCAGTGGGATCGTTTTTGCCGAGCCGGGCGAGAACGTCTTTTTTTATCATGCGGCTCCCCGTTTCCATATCTCTCGAATGGACGCATTTCTAATCGACTTTTCGACAAGGTCGTTCACAATGCGGGTCGCATCGAGGTGGCCCCCGCCGGTCGCCCAATTCGGTCCGCCACCCGATTTGACCTTTCCAAGATAGGACCAGCCGGCGGCAAACATGCCGTGAAGTTCCTCGTCGTTCGAGATTGCGTATGGGCGGATGTCGTCAAACGCCGTTTCTAACGGAGGCACAGCATAACGGGACTGGAGCGTTGGGAGACCAAGGCTCTTCAAGGCGGCCTGATACATCTCCAGTTCCTCGAATTTGTCGCCGTCCAGGAAAGACTGGATCGTGCCGAGGCGTTTCTCCGTCGAAGGATGGGTCAGACTGATCTCCGCGTTTGGGTTGATCGCGTAGAGCGTATCAATGATCACCGGCCCGACATAACAAGCTGCAAAAAGATCCGCGAAATGCTCGCGTCGATGGACGAGCAAAAGCTCGAGCACTTCGGGCGTGGCCTTAGGCTGTGGATGCGTCAGAAGGGTTGAGCCAGAAACGTTGCGCGCAAGATCAACGAAGTGTCCGAGTTCGTGATAAAGTGCCGCACAAAAGAGCGGCATGTGCTTGTAGATTCGGGGAACGCCGATGAAGATGAGCTTCTCCTCAGGCAATTTCCCTTGATAGCGGTCCATTGCAGTCGCCACAAACTCCCAAGGGTCCCCCGGTTTGAGATGGAAGTCCTTTTCGTCGGTCAGAGCGGTCGTGATGATGCACTTGCCTGGCAACCATTCGTTGATCGCGTGGCGCATGCAATATTCAATCTCGTAGGGCGCCTCTTTCGTCGTTGAACCTTGAAGATAGCGATGACAGGTCCAGACCTTCTCCGTAAAAGACCGGAGGATTTCTTCATCGTAGGCCGGCGACACCTCAAGCGCGTGTTTGATGACATCGATCAGCGCGTTAGCATGTTTTTCAATCGCGCGATTGAAATAGGGTGTCTTGGAGAGCTGTGTCAGGCTTTCGGCCAGTAGTGCAAGATCAGTCCGCGGATGCAATTCTCGGCTCCAAATTTCGGAGCACCTTATGAGCAACGGCTTGGCTGACATCGTCGAGCGAATTGACCCCGTCTAGAGCGTCACGCAGACCCTTGTACGCCAAGAGATCGTTGGCAAGCTGCACCGCTTGCGGCGTGACATCTGGAGAGATCGCATGCGGGTTGTCAGAAAGTAGTCTCGCTTGGTGCAATACACAGTCAAAGTGGAGCGATAAAGGATTGGAAACTGGGCTGTTCCCGCGATCGATTAGAACCAATGCCAGTCGAAATAGCTCCAATCGCCTACTGTTTTCGGATGGCATGGCTGCAAGCATATCGTCCCCCAACTCGCGCCGAATCGAAGCGAGAATAACTCGGCAGAGTTGAGAGTGGAACAAGACATACTAATTTTCCGGTAATATATCCCCACTATCTTTGCACCATTCTATCCGACCGCCGCGCATCCAGAAATGGCAACGGCAACCGTCGGTCCGGCGCACGGACGGCTCGAGACTTGGCCGGCCGAGCCAGTCGGAACTGACTGACCAACGCGGACGCCGTTCCTGATTGAGCGAGAGAAGGATTGGAGCCCCGCAGCCGGACGGGCAGGTAAACGTCACCCATTTCGGCCGATCGGCTGGACCGACGATGACGGCGCGGCCTGGAAGAAGTTCATCAGGACCTGGCATATCGAGCGCCGTCGAAGCGAGAAACGCCGGACGTTCGATGATACAGAGCCAGGCAAGCATCCTGGCAAACGAGGTACGCAATATCATCCTGCTCTCCCCAGGAATGGTTGAACATCGCCGAGGCCGTGGATACGGTCGGATGTGCAGATGCGGCACGGCTCCTGTTTTGCCCCGGGCCGGAAGTCCTCAACCAGATTGAACTTGCGAACCCGGTTGGCGATGGAGCCATCTTCACCGCGAAACTGGTTCATGCGCTGGATCATTTCCTCGACAGCCATTGTTGCGACCGAGGTTGTAAAGGAAATAACAGCGGGCGACGGATCGCCCTCACCGCGGACATAGGCTTCTGTCTTGCGGCGTTCATATTCCTCCGGCTCGTTGCGACGCAGCGCCTCTTCTGCTGCGATCCGGGCGTCGACAACACGCCGGCAGACGAGGCAGCTGCTTCCCGGCTCCAGCACAGACACGCGGCCGTCGGCTTCCAAGCACGAGATTGCGAAGCGCTCGGTGACGCGAAGCGCAAGGCCAATATCGATGACCGGGATGAGGTAGTAATAGGCCAGTCGATTGAGCAGTAGGCGGCCGTCGTGATCGTCGGTACAGCCAAAGATCAGGTCCATTGACTTTAGCGCGTCGCGGCATTCGGCTGAACCGATCCAGCTGTCATACGTCCGCACCTGCGTTCCAAGGCCCATTCTCTCGATCTCGCGCTTTGCGACCTCGACCTTTTTGACCTTGCGTTCCGCGTCGTCCCAAGTGGCGCCATAAAGGCGATTGAGATTTGAGTGCTCGATGTGATCAGGGTCGAAGATGCCGATGTGCCCGGCGCCCATTCGCGGCAGTTGCTGCAGAAGAGGGCTTCCCGTGCCACCGGCGCCCACCACGCCGATCCGCATATGGCTCATCAGACGGTTGAAGCCGGCTCCCAACGCCAGTTCCTGTCGCGCAAGCGCAGGCGAGGCAAGGGTGGGCTCTGTGGCAAGGAATGTCGTGTGCCAATTGCCGCCGATCGTGCGAGCGTAGCCGAGATTGACGACGATATCCGGAGACGTCCATACGCGGCCGGCGACGAGCTTGTCGTTGGCAAAAAGCAAGCTCGGCAGCACTGCTGTCTCGCCATTTCGATTTTGCGCGAGGCGGGCAAGCTCCGCCTCGTTGCGATCATCCTGAGAAGAGAAATGATCGGGACCGCGCGGATGGGAATGGGCGATGCCCACATGGAGGCCTTCACGGTCGGCGCGGGCCAGAAGCTCCACGAAACGCTTGGTGCTCCACGAGATGTGCTGGTGGTCCGCAGACTTGATCTCGTCGTCTGCTACCCGAAGCACGTCCTTGACCATCAGGCGAAGCCGCGGCTGCCCATCGAACGGATCTTGCTCGATGCGGGAAAGTCCGAAGAGGACGTAGGCTGCATGCTCTGTGTCGTCAAAGCGGCAGAGCTCGGCGCGAAGCACGCCGAGATGCAGTTCGTTGATTGCGAGGTCGGCTCTCATGCTGCGATCTCCAACGCGCGTTCGATACGGCGCACCATCGTCCAGATGCCGTCGACGCCAGGGCGCCATGCATTGTTGTGGCGCGACCAGCGTTGCCAGGTCTTACCGGCATAGGCATGGGGCTGATCGGCGGCCGTGGGATAGCGCTGGCTGGCCGCAAGGCGGACCCAGGGCATCAGGTAAAACATGTCGGGGGCACAATCGGGATAGGCGGGCGGCAGTAGGATGAGAATGTCTGCAGCACCCGCATCGAAGCGCGCCGGCGGCAGGCTCCAGCCCTTCAGCACCACGGCTTTTGTCGCGCCTTCAATCACCTCTTCGTATTCAATACCCTGTTCGCGAAGGTAATCGCGGTCCTCGGGCGGGAGCACTGCTGCTCCCGCGCCTTCGGTGGTGGTGTCGATACCGGTGAAGAAGCGCTCGGTGCCACCCCCCTGGAGGTCGACCTTCTCCTTGTTGCCGATCAGCTTGTCATCGCCGACGCGCTGCGAAAGCCAGACGCCGTAAGAGTTTGGGTCGACGCCAGCAAGCCGCTTCAACTGAAGACCGGTGATGAAAGGCAGGCCCCATTCGAACTTCCGGCCATCGAGCACGAAGCGGAACGAACGATCGCTCTTGAAGGTGATGAACTGCTCCCGGCCGTCGCGATGCAGATCGACGCTCTCATCCGGCCGGATCTCTTCGAGCTGACCGTCCTCGAGCTCCTGAAACAGGAGGAATTCGTCCGTCGGGAAGAGCTTTGCCTTCTGAAGAATCTGAGCGCCGATAACGATCGCATCATCAAAGGTAAAGGGATTGCCGTCGATCTTGACCTCGAAGGTGTGACGGCGCTGTTGGATATTGTCAGTCATGCGTGGATTTCTCCGATGAACGACAGAGCGCCAGTCGCTCCATCTGCATCCATAATTAATAGCTATTTTTTAGCTATGCAATGGCCAGCGCTTAAATCTTTTTTGTTGACTAGATCAGTAAAATATCTATTTTCGTAGAGTCCATTTGCACAGGAGGCCACCCCGTGAAGAAAACCATGACACTCAATCTGACCGACGCTGAGATGCAGGCACTGCAGGATCTCTGCGACAAAAAGGATCTCTCAAAGACAGCCGTGCTACGTCAGGCACTCAGGCTTTATCAGCTTGTTGACGGGCGCATTGAACAAGGTGGAAAGCTCTTCTTCGAGGATGAAGCCAAGAAGGAGAAAGCGGAACTTATGGTGCTTTAAATCGTGATCTCCTATCCTGCGTTTCTGATTGATAAGCGTTCTGGCCAAACGGTGGACGCTCTACTCGTCGAAGGCATCAGCGAAACTGACTTGCAATCGGTGGAGACCGATTGGAGGCCGGTGCTGGAAACAAGGCTTCGAGAGTTGATGGCGCAAGGCGCCGATCGATCGGCATGGCCTGAAAGCAGTCATTGGGACTGGCGCAGGAAGGTTGACAGGGTTCGAGGATATCTCGCGTTCAGGACGATGGCGCTGATCTGTGAGGGTCAGCTGCAGGGTCTGATGATGCTCGCGATGGCAGGCCATACCTGCCGCATTGCAGAGCAGGCCAGGAAGGACCTGGTTTATGTCGACTATCTCGAATCGGCTCCTTGGAATTTGAAATCCATCGTCGCGCAACCTCGCTTTGGCGGCGTTGGAACCATGATGATCCGCGCTGCCATCCAGGTGAGCAGGGAGCAAGATCTGCAAGGCCGCATCGGCTTGCATTCGCTTCCTGCTGCCGAGCGCTTTTACAAGGACGTTTGCGTTATGACCGATCTCGGCCATGACGGAACCTATCAGGGACTAAAATATTTCGAGATGACGGCGGCTCAGGCTGACACATTCTCGATATCGACAGGAACATAGCCATGAAACTCGAAATCACGAGGGAATGGTTCGAACGTAGAGCCAAGCTTGAAGGAGACCTGGAAGTCTCCGCCGGCGGGCTTGCCAGGGACCCGACCCTAGACCAAGACGAATATACAGATCCGGCGGCTGAGGCCGCCGGGTCAATCCGTATGGCGTTTGGTTCATTCGTTGAAACCATGCGTCGACGGAAAGGAATGTCGATCGAAAAGCTTGCCGAGCGCGTCGATCTCGACGCGACGGATATCATGCGGATTGAGCGTGACGCCCATTTCACGCCCGAGCCGCGCGTTGTTTTTCGATTGGCGGAGACCTTCGACCTGCCAGGCAAGGCACTGCAGCAACTTTCTGGAAATACGGTCCCTCGCCCAGGTTTGCAGGAGCAAGCGCTCCGGTTCGCTGCCCGATCGGGAGATTCTCCGCAAAAGCTGTCCCGCGATGAGCAGCGGGCACTCGAAGAGTTCATCGCGTATCTGGAAAAGCAACAAGGCTGACGAAGTGCGTAACATCATTCTCAGCCGTGGGACGGCATCCGACATTGAGCGTCAGGTCAATAAGGTTCTTAAAGGGCTGGGGAATCCGGAGCCACCACTGCGACTAGAAGATGTACGTGAGCTTTTGAGGCTTGATCGCCGATACTATTCCACGACAGACGACAGCGCTCTTCGGGAGACGATAAGCAAACTTACAGTGGCCGGGGCGCAAATCATGAAGCGCCCCGGCCTCATCCTGGACGCGGTGCGGAAGCTCGATCTTCGCGCTTTATACCTGCCCGATCGAAAGAGAATCCTGCTCGACAGAGCCCAGCCTGACGCAAAACAGCGTTGGAATGAGGCGCATGAGATCGGGCACAGCATTTTGCCTTGGCATGAAGATTTAATGCTCGGCGATCACGAGCAGACCCTGACGCCGGGTTGTCACCAACAGATTGAAGCTGAGGCGAACTATGCAGCTGGCCAACTGCTATTTTTGCAATCGCGGTTCGGCGCAGCTGCAAACGGCTCTGCGCCGGGTCTCGATGCCGTTCGCGCTCTTAAGTCAGCATTCGGAAACACCTACACGACCACGTTTTGGAGGTTCATCGAGGACTCCCACCGGGATGTTCCGATGATCGGGTTGATCGGACAACACCCGCGTTTTCCAATTGCGAACCAATCGGAGTTTCGCCACATAATCGAGTCGCCTGCCTATAAAGCGATGTTTGAAAGTCTGCCCGCGGATCGTCTAGCGCAGGTGATCCGGACTTACTGCGAATACCGCAAACGTGGGCCGCTCGGCGCAGGCGAGGTTAACTTGATCGACAGCCGGGGCGAGACCCATGTCTTCTTGTTCGAAACATTCAGCAATACCTACGGTTGCCTGACGTTGGGAACGTACCAACGGCCTTACGCACGCGTCGTCGGCTTCTGATCAGAAGCGATCTATTGCATTCAAGCGCCCGTAAATTTCAGCGGTTGATCAATGTCATCGCCGGACCACGTCCATGGCAGGGATCAAAACAAGATTCCTGCGAAATCGCACTTTTAGCCGAGAAGGGGTGCCCGAGATCGATATCCGTTCCAAAAAAAGGGGAATAAATAGCATTTCGCCCTGAAACTTTATATTAGCATAGGCGGCAAACTGCGGAAAACATGCACGAATTCGGTTAGCGTAGGATTTCGCACGAATCTTGTCTTGACCCCCTAGAGGGTCGTCTTAAGCTGGTTGTAGAAAGCCGGCCGTCTCTGCGTCGTCGACCATTTCCTGACAAACCTCATCGGGGTGTCTCGATGAAAACATGTGCTCGATCGAATTACGCCACGTCAACGTGTTCGTGCTCGCGCCACTATGGTTGAGCGAGTAGTATCGGCCGCTTGGTTGATCGTGCCGGTGATCCATCATCAGAATGCGCGTCGGCGATAGAGGGAAGGAAACGAAAGTTTGTGGATCCCGGATTTCTTTGAACTGAAGTGACGGGTGGTGAAAAGCGACCGGGTTATCCGAGGTCACGAATATCGGCCGCTCTGAAACGACGATGGCCCATCGGAGACCCATAAGCTGTTCCGCAAACCAACTACATTTCTCAACCACGCTGATCCATGCACGTTTTAGCTCCCCATCGTCCGCGCCGATACACTCCGCCCAGGTTTCTTCCGAAATCGCAGCGGTCGTACTGCCGATTGTGACGTGTGTTGGCGATAGCCCGTGGGTGGGAACACCTGCGATCAGCGATCTATGAAAGCCCTTGGTCCAATCGAGCACGGCCGGGTTTCTCAAATGCATCGTCGCGACGAGCAACGAAATCATCTTTCGATACCAGCTCTTTGAGTAGTCGGGAAAATCTGAGCAAAGTGCTTTCCAGGCAGGGCTTGAAAACCACTGTTCGAGATCAGCTAGCTTCTTTTCAAAACGATCGTCTCTTCGGCCGGTCTCACTCAAGGACGAGTAAAGATGGAACTTAACCGCCACCTTCTTTATGGGCTTTTGTTCCGCGAGGAGCGTCGTTTTGCTCAGGCGCCAAATCTTCTCGGCGTTTTCCGGGGGAGTTGCAAAGTAACGGAGATAGGATTGAGGAACCCAATGGCAGTTCTTCGTGACGTTTTTGCTCATCCCGCTTGTAGCCTTTGCCTGACAGAAGGCATATTCTAGAACCAGTAGGAAAAAGAAAGAAAGAAGATAACAGGAAAATCCAACGCTCACGTTGCCGCTGGCGTTCAAACTGGCTCCATTGCTCGATTACTATGAAAGCGACCTATTAAAAAGCCCAGTGTAGCTTGCCATGGCCTCAACTCTCAGCTTCGACGTTCTCAAAGACCACATGGAAGCGTGGCTAGCTCTCCCGGCGTCCAGCAGCTGTCCATATAGATGCAGGCTTGGCAACAGGTCATCTCATCGATTGCCAGGATTCGGCATCTTTCGTCTTTCTGATCCCTCATCGCCAGATGGGCGCAATGATGGTCCTGCGTATCGATGAAGAAAACCCGTGGATTGCTCACTCTCCGGATGCTGATTGCGCCGTAGCTGCTCTGCTGCCTAACGGCCAAACAACCAGCGAAACTATGATAAGCGCAGGGCGATTTCACAGGAATCGGACGAAGATAGTGCTTGAATTGTCCCGTCAGAAGCATCCATTCATTGGGTGCCTCTGCTTGATCGTCCAAGAGAAGAGGAACGGCCGGAGCCGCCTGTGCCCGCCTTCCCTTTGGCTGAAATCCGGGGAACTGGTCGATGGCCGACACGGACACCGTCACGCCCAGATGCCCGTGGCACAGGAGAAGAAGCTCATCGGCATGTCGTTCAACGTCCGAAAGATGAGGCACGACGTCATCATCACTGGTTGGCAAGGGCATGCCATCCCCTTCACGAAGAACCTGAAGCAGAATGCCGTCGTTGCGCTCAACGATGACCGCGGGATAGACGAGGATTCGCGGCCGCTGCTCGAAACGTGAACTTCCAGAAGCCTCATATCTGACGTGAAGCCCGTGATAGAGGCGAGCCACATCGCCCGGCCTCACGAATGTTGGCAATTGCGACGGTCTCAGCGTCGACGGGACGGTGGCAACGATCTTATGCCGCCCCAGCAGATCCAGAATATCCGTCGAGCGCGCGACATAGTCGATGTCCCGCAGCAGTATGATATCGGCAGGATCCGCGTTACTAGTCCCAAGAAAGGTCCTGCTCGGGTATTCGAAGATGACCATCCACTGGCCGCTGGTCAGCAGGACACGCACCAGATCATGGCCATGCTGATCTTTCAGGCTTTTTACATATTTGAATACTTGGCACAGATAGTCGTGCCAAGCACCGATAACCGGCGAATTTTCCTTCTCTCCTCCTTTTTTGACGTGTTCAATCGCACGAATGATCAGTTCGCTTGGTTGTTCCCTCGCCCTGACGGCATCCGAGGCGGAGATGAATGGCTTATCCCAGCCCTTTGCCTCGATAATGAAGAGAGGCAAGCGGGAGTCATTCGAAACTCCAACATAGTCCATGAAGATGGTGGTTTCTACCTTGATCCGGGCTTCTTCCGACATGTTGCCGGCAGGGCCGAGCTCCCAACCGAGGGCCTGGAGCAATCTGTCGAGGAAGAACTTGCGTGTCGTATGCTCTAGCACGTCGCCGTCGGCTTCGCCGGCATAGGCGACGGGACTGCCTGGACCAACCGACCGCTTCATTTCCGCGAGAAGCGATTCGATGGCACTTTTGAAATCGTTTTGTGCTTTCAGATCGTTCATTGGAAAAGATCGGGAAGCCTGAAGAGAAGTCGGCGGGCCGCAGGCCATCCCGCATCCATAAAGAGTTCCAGGCACTTGATGAGCGCCATACGGCGGTCGTCATCCTCAAAAATCTCCTTATGGTCCGCAAGGAACTGCCCGACCATTCGCACCATGAGATCTGCGCCCATCGACTCATTCTGATAGCCCGTCCGCCGGCCGCCCTGGAGAATGGCGATTGCTGCCACGTCAAAAACCCGAGCGGGATCGGTGGGGATCAATGCCTCCAACAGCTGAAGAAGATAATAAATCGTGTGCGGGGTGCCGACACTGCCGATAACTACAAGAATTGGCTCGATCTCCCGGAAGAACGCAGTCCGGTTGCCCTCGCCAAGGACGATCGCATCGTCGCGTCTTGACTTGACCGAGAAGAAGATCTCTCGGGAAGCAACGTCGAGGAGTTCGGCATAGGCTTTGAGACGGTCGGAATCCGCGGATTTCGCGTCGGTCGCATCGAAGTACGGATCCAGAACCGCCTTCGCCGCGTGTACACTCTCTACGAAGATGCCGTGGGCGCGCTGTCTTATGTCTGCAGTGCCCGCAGCCTCGCCTTGGAGACCATGGACGAGCGCCCCTCGCAGCGTGGCCAGGACTTTTGCGCTGGCTTTAAGACAGCGCGGCTGCAGCAACCAGCCGTCGATGATCGCCTTCGACTCTGATCGTTGGTAGGTCACCCAGAGGATCGCAAGCAAGGGCGCTATATGCTCACGAACACGGTCAGCCCGCGCGGAGGGTTCGTCGAAACGAGCGAGGATCGCCGTCGCCAGAACCTCTACCTTGACCGGGTCATGAGAGATGAGATGTCCGAGAAGATTGGACGCAACGAAGTCCAGGACACCAAGATTTTCTTCCGTACGCGCAACATGGCCGATCCTTTCCCAGAACGCGTCCGGGCTTAGCGGCAGCAGTCGCGGCAAGCGAAGAACCGTTTGAAGGCGTACGGCGGGATGCGGATCGCGGATGAATCCGTCCGCCAGGTGCAAAAGCACGTCATAAAGATCCGGACGCTGCTGAAGCCAGTCGAGGGATGCTTCCGCCGCTTCGAGACGTCCCGCAGGTGAGCCCCAACCATTGGAGTCCTCGAACCGTGCTTCTGTCTCTGTATCGACGCTCGGACTTTTATATGCGGATGCCTTTTGCAACAGCCGGAGCATTTCGCGCGTTCCTCCCTCGTCGCCCGCCTGCGGTGCCAATCCGCAGTCGATAAGCTTGGAGAGACATTCAGCGAGAACGGCTTCGGCATGCTCGCGCAATCCGGCATGCGCCGAGGGAAGGCCGACGACGATTGTGTCGAATCTCGTCAGGGCTTCCAGGAAATCGGCGGCTGGCGGCTCGCGTTTCGCTCCATCCTTCTTGTCGAAGTCGAAAAGTTTTTTCACGACGTCAGTTGCTTCGGCCAAAGCGGCGTTGTCCGGCTTGGTTTCGTCAAAGCCGTCCAGCCAATGATATCTTGGCACGGCTTCGGAGAAGGTCGTCAGGCGGAAAATCCTCGGGTTGCCATTGGTGGTGTCCGCGTCATCGGGAAGGTGGCTTGCGATTTCCTTGGCCTCGGCCGTCAGCAAGCGCTCGGCGCCGATGCTTTGGAACAGCCGCTCTAGGAAAGCAGCCCGGGCACGCTCTGGTTCAGGATATTCAGCAAATCCGAAATCAAGGGCGGCCTTTTCAAATGCCACGCGCTCGAAATCAGGTCGGCCGTCAAGACCGCTCCTGACGAGGTCGATCGCATCTTTCCGGGTATCGGGGCTGACGAGAAAAGGCTCGAGGATCGCGAACTGCCACAATAGCTGCGTCAACGCGTCATGTCGGCCGGCAGCCGCCATGAACAGCCTCGACCAGTAGATGCCGAGCGCTCCGGTTTTCATAACCTCTTCGGCCAAGACCAGCGCTTCGGCCTCTGGAGCGTCACGCAAACGCCTCAGGAAACTCGCTACCAGCGTCTCACCGTCGCCGCCGTAGCTGGCCTCCGGATCGTGCGCCCAAATATAGCTATGATCCTCCTGCAGCAGATAGGATTTGCCGGCAACCTCGACCGGATGAGCAGGATAGTCCCTGTAGCCGGGATGCTCGCGGTCCACATAGCCGCAGACAGCACTGACGAATGCTTTCACTGCCCATGACGGCGACCGCACCAGAAACTCTGGAAAATGCTCACTCAGCGAATAGCGCGCCATTTCGAAATCCTGTCTCGAACTGGAACGAAGCGCGAGGATTTGACTGCGGGACAGGTCCGTTTCCTGGTCTTCGGCGATCTCGCGGCTATAGACAATGCGATAAATTTGCGCCGCGAACTCGGGATCTGAGAGTGCGATGGCTTTGATTTTCCGCGCCACGGCCGGCGCCTCGCTGGAAGCGAAGCGGGCGAGACGTTCAGGCGCTAAGACTTCCGAAAGCAGGGCGTGGCTCTCATGCGGATTGGTCGCATAGGTGTCTGCAACCGCACCGATTGCCAGGACTACAACGTTGTTGTTCTCCGCCACACCAAGACCATAGCGAAGGAGCGCCCTCGAGCCGCTTCCTATCTTCGCCCGGTCATCCTGAGCTGCAGGCCTGCTGATGAGGAGATAGATCAATACCCGAAGCGGCCATTCTGCTACCTCAGCCGATTTTGCGAGTATAGCGACAGCCGTCGCCCATGCAGGAACCGCAATCGAGAGGCCATCTTCCGCGCGCACGGCGAGTGCCCCGACCACATGCGAGAGCGCCTTCAACGCCTTCTTGTCGCCCTCAGCACAAACGGCCGCGATCCTCATGACATCGTCGCCGAATTCCGGCAGCTCGGACGCTACCCTGCTGGCGATACTGCGGATTATCGTGTCCTGGGTGTCGTCGCCGAGAAGAGTGACAACTGCCTGCCAGAACCTGTCGCGATCGAGCTCCTGCGACCAGAGCTCGTGCAAAGCGAAGGCCATTGCCGGCGACAGCATCAGGCCAAGGCCACGCTCGCCACTGAACGGCGAGCGACCGGCGGCTATTTCATAGGGATCGATGAAGAGCCGGCTGGCCGTATAGTCGAACAGAAGGTGATGCCTGAATTGGATCCAGCGCTCGCCTTCGACGGAAATGAGGACGCCGTCACGCATCAAGCGTTGGAGGGTGTCCGGATCGGGAGACGCGACTTCGAGCCGGGCCGCCCGTAGGCTTCTCGAAGCGACCATCGCGTCGACAATGCGTCGGAGACAGGACTCAGCGCCGAGACCATGGGTCTGGACGCGATGATCCCAATATAAGTTCAGCAGTCCAGTCTGCGAGACGACGCCAGCGACGTCGTTCGATACGACACCGTCGGCAATCAGCTCGGCCAACAGTCTTGTGTTGAAGGGGACGGTTGCAAGATCCCGCACATTATCGGATGTCTGCTTGAGGAAGTCATCGAGTGCCGGGGCCAGCCGTCTCAAACGTTCGAATTCAGATGAAGACCATAGCGGAATTTTGATATGGCGAACCGCGGCGAATGCGCGCTCCGACAAGCTCGCGTTCGGCGGCGTGCCCTTGAACAGGGCGCGCAGCTGCTGGCCCATCTGCAGGTCGAAAGTTCTGATTGAGGCGATAACCCGCCATCGCGCGTTCTTCTTCACCATGGTCTCGATGAGCGAGCGGAAGACGCCTTCCCCCCTTCCACCGCGGGTAGCGTCGAGTGCATCGATGATCAGAAAAGCAGGCTCTCGGCCATCCCAGGCCTCGAGTGTTTCAATCAGCCCATGGTCCAACCTGAGCTCTTTCGAGAGACCTTCGAGGCTCTCGACCGAGTAGCGGTCCACCGCCAAAACGACAACGTCATACTTATCGTCCTTCAGCTTGGTCGCGAGAGCATTGAGGACGCCGCTTTTCCCGGCCCCTGGTTCCCCAACGATCAGGAGCGAACCATCCATCGCCGCCCGCTCGACGTCGACTTGACAATCTCGTGCGATGCCGACCATCTCGCCGCCGCTCTGGATCGACTCGTACCGAGACAGCGCTTGGCTAACATCGCTGGAATGGCGCCGAAGCGCCGCAATGTCGGCGCTGAACCGAGGCGCGGCTTTGAGCGGCACGTTGCGCGTCATCAAGGCCTGCCGGAGCGCTGGGAGATCGGCGCCACCACGGCGAACCATCAACTCTTCGCAGAAGTCCGAAAGGGCCGTTTGTAGCGCGTCGATCGCATCCCCCTCAACGATCTGAGATCCGGAGGTAAGCATCGCGGCGACAGCGGCAGGGTCAAAAGTGAAGATGCAGATGAGCTGCGCCAGCTCTTGAAGGATCCGGTCATCGAATGGCTCACTCGTCAGCCGCGGCCAGGTGGTTTGGACGCACTGTCGAAAATCGTCGAATGCATCCCGCTGGTTCTTGGAAAACAAGGGCTGGCCGGGTCCCCGCGCAAGAGCGAGGGCCGCCGGCAAATGGGTCCGGATGGCTGCAGGACTCTCCGGTCCGGTCGCCAGGACCAACCGATCTTTCGTCCAATCCAGCGGCCGGTTCCATTCTAGGCTGCCATCCCCATCTCGGCAAACAAACCACTGGCGAACGAACTGTTCGATGGTCTTTCCAAATGGCGAAGCAATATCCTGCGAAGACGATACCGTGGTCTTAGCCTGGATCGCCACGAAACCATCGTTCGTGGTCGCTACCAAAATATCATCGACCGGCGCTTCTGTTTCAAAGCGCAGCCATTTTGGCTTTGCCTCGCCAAGGTTGAAGCTGCGATCAATTTGCATGTCCGCCAGTAACCAGCCTGCGAACAACGCGCCGATCCGCTGCTGGAAATAGACGCCTCCGCTTGTGGCGGCCCCGCCGCCTCTGGCAAGTGATGGAATGATAGGTCGCGACGGCAAAGGCAGGTTTCCAATTCTTGATTCAATCTGAAGTTAATAAATCTGAGGTTCCATAGCAAACGAAGAAGTATCTGGGCTCGCGTCCACCCGGATCGACCCCCAGCCGGAAGATCGACGCTCAAATGGTTTGGGGGCTTGTGAAGCCGTTGACATGTGCAGCGCAAACCTGCTGTTGTATGCAATGCATACGTCACGATTCGCGAGGAAAGACCGCCGTGATCGGAAAATTCGAAGAACTGACGCTCCTAGCACTCATCAAGGCCGGATCGGAGGCCCCTGCCGCAAAGGTCTATGGAGTACTGGAGGCGACGCAGGAAAAGGTCGCGCCGTTCGCTGCGCTTTATACTGCCCTCGATCGCATGGTGAGGAAGGGCATGATTTCCGAGACGAAGGATGAAAGCGACAAGCGCGCGCGGCGCCTGTTCACCATCACTGGCGAGGGGCGGCGGGCGTTGGACGAGGCCGTAAACGCGACGCAAGCCTTGAATGCCTACGGCGGCAAGATCATCTTCGGAGGCCGCAATTGGGCATAGCGTTTCTGACAAAAATCTCTCGTCGCTTGCCCTGGCACGATCAGCGAAGTGACGAAGTATTACTAGCCCGGGCACGACAGGAACACCAAAAGTTCAAAGCGACGTCGGCCCGCCTGGAGAAGCTTTCCGAGAGATTTGAGCGAGAGGCGGCCGAGATGAAGGAGGCGAGACTCAAGCTGAAGCAGGTGCGGCGTCCGCACACCTATGTCTTTTTTGCGCTGCTGCCAGCTCGCCTCGCTGGCGACTTCCTCACGAATCTCGAAACCATATTCACGGAGACCTGGGTTCCCCGTTATGGCTACAAAAAATCCCGCTGGTTATGGCACCGCAATTGCTGGGGCCTGGTGGCCTACTATTGGTTCGACACTGTAATGTTAGCGGCCGAGCGTATCCGCAAGGTTATTTGGTAAGGGAATGAGCGTGGCGGATTTCGAGACTGTAATCCGAAGGGCGGTTGATGGGCTTGCGGAATCATCCCCCGCAACACGCCGGGTTGTCTATGATAGAGCGAGACGCGCTGTGGGACGTCAGCTGCGGAGCATGAAGCCGAGCCCGCCCCAGGCTCTTCTTTTCCGGCAGATGCAGAAGCTGGAAAGCGCGATTGTCGCCGTTGAAGGTAACTATCAACCGTTTCCTTACTTGAATCGAAGATGTGTCCATTTCATCTTGAAGCTTCTGCCGGTTTCGATAGCAGCCGACTTCCTTGAGAACCTGGATGAGGTGGCCGCCGAGATTTGGATTCCACGCTATGGCGTCAATCGCGCGAAATGGCTCTTGTGGCGGCAAGTCATCGGGATGGTGCTCCGTTATTGGTCGGAAGGAGCGGTGGCCTACCTAGGGCGCCTGTCGGCAATAATATTGAAGTGATCAGTTGGCGCACATGGGCAACGGTAGAAGATTGCTTGAATATCGCCTTGAAGAGGCGACCAACGCTAAAGAGTCCAGTTCGCTCCTCGCGGACGAACTCGGCTTCTTCGATGGCATCGACCAACTGATCCTCGACTTTTTGAATAGAAGCGACAAGCTTCTGCCGGGAGAGTCGAAGCACTATGCATTATGCTCCTTGGTCAGGACCCAGCTGATCAAATCTTGCAATAACATGTTGCGCCACCACGTCGGCGATGCCTTTGCGGCCAACGAGACTTGCGACCGATGCTGCCTTGTTTTCGTTGCTGATGTCTCGTGGAATGCTTTCGGAAAATGACTATCTGACGAGCCGCCGCGCCCGCGACGATGCCGTGAAACTCCTCGGCAAACGCATCAAAGCCGGCGATACATTTCCGCCAATCTTTCTGGCGATCAGGCAGGTTCGATCGGATCACAGTAGCCATGCACATGCGGATCCGGTCGCCCTGGCTAACCGTATAAATAAACTGCCGGACGGGTCGATCAATTATAGCGGCTTCCAACCGATGGATGATCCAAACGATTTCCGCTATTTCTTCATGGGAATGCTATGGGTAATAGGGATGTGTTTCCGGGGATTTCTGCATGTACAGGAGACCGAGTTCGCCGAAGACGTCTCACGATTCCTCGCACGCTTGAACGACTGGAAGGCTGCACTGCACACCCACCGACGCGCAATCGGGATCTTTCCAGAGCGAGGCGAGGCCGAGGGATTTTAACCCAATCATCGTTTGGCGGACGTGCCCACGGCGATATACGGGGTTATTTCTCACTTTTTGACCGCTAAACAACGGCGGGCACGGCTCTATCTCGCTCCTGAAATAGAGGCGGCGTCGCGATGAACTCGCAGGATCATCGGAAAGGAAGCTTGATCTGGCTGGTTAGCAGGACATAGCAGTGTCTCAGTGTCGAGGCAGAACGGCAATACCCAAAGCCGAAGGTTTTGTGCGTTCGGGAACATGAACGGCTTGAGTGGGCGACGGAAGACATCTGTCTTCGGATAGACGAGCACCAGGTCGCCCTCCCCTTTCAGGTAGGTGTGACCATATGCGTGGAGTTGGTAGAAATCACCTTGCGAAAGATTGTACCTTTCTTTCCGCATTGTTTCGATAACGTTGAGTAGCTTCCATTTGGTGTCAAGGACCATGATGTTTCGACCGTCCTTCCGGACGACAAGGTCAGGCTCCAGCCGGAACCATTGCTCCGCCTCGTGCTCGACGAGATAATGGGTCGCCGGGTGAACCTTCAGCCGCAAGGCCGGATCGATTGCACGTTCGAGGTGTTTGGCGACATACGCCTCAAAAAGCGATTCCATGGGAAAGAGCAGCGACGCCGCTGATCTGCTGCCGGCTCCCGTCAAAGGAGAGAAGCCGGTCAGGATCAGTTCGGCCCAGGCAAGTGCGTCGCCATAGTGGATCATACTCCGGTCGGGCTGCAGCTTCCTGATATCCCTGATGACGTCTCCGGTTGGAGGGACATCGGAAAAGACGAAGCGCAGTTCCCGCGCTCGCCGCTGATTTTCAAGCGAAACCGATTGAGCGATCACTTCATTCAACGCTGCGTGGATGAGCCGGTTCTCCGGGCGATCGGTTGAGAAGTCGTCGTGTTCTGTGAAAAAGGCGTCAGCGCCAACAAGGTTGTATCGGAGATGATCCGACATCATGAGCTTGCCGCGCAGAAACGGCAGATTGCCCTGGCGTGTCACATAGGCCCCTCGGAGTCCGCGTTTGACGACGGCGGAGACCGCGTGGAGGAATTCACCCACGAAAACCTCGAGCAGCGACATCCTGGTCGCGGCGAGCTCTGCGCGGGCGGTCCTGATATGCCGAAACGGACCCAGGCAGGAGAGCATGCGGATAAGCAGGCGCCTTGCCCAATTTTCGTCGACACCACCAGCGCGGCCGACTTTCGGCAAGACCTCGATCTGCAGGCCGCCTGGCGTCCGGATCACGCCAACGTAGTTTGTAACCTGCACGACCAGCCGGCCGCCGCGCTGCGCCAGCCGCGCCCATCTTGCTCCCTTACCCTCCGTCTTCGCGAGGCATTGTTCCTGAAGCCATTCGAAAACATGGTTTGGAACTACCGCTGCTGCGTTCTCGACTGTCCCAGCCGGGCCCTCACCGACCAGGATGTCAAATTCATGGATCGTGAGCGTGCGACCGGGGATCGGATAGGCCATCAGCGGAAGATCTTGTATATGCCAACATAAGCCGATGGCATCGAAAACGCACCGGGCTGAAGAGCGAACCTGGGCTTGGCGGCGAACGAATCTATCGACGAATTCGCGCCGAAGAGCCTACGGTATTCCTCTTGCGCATCACCGACCTCAGCCACGAACTGCTCCGGGGCATCTTTCTGATTATCGCCGAGCACAAGCCTGATCTTCTGCCAATCCTCGAAGAAATATTCCTCGAGCAGCGGTACAATATTCGCTCGGAAAATTGCCGAAAGCGCCTCAAAGCGCTCAAGCCCATCCGGCCAATCCTTCAAACGCTCGAAGTAGGCATGGCCGATCGTGTGGTCACGATCATAGAGCGCTTCGATCCGTTCGTTAATGGCGGAAAGCATCTGCGGAATATCAATCGTCGCTTCTTCCGTTTGTACTCTTAGACCCTGTAGCGGGGCGCCCGCTTCGTCACGGCTGTCCGGATAGACCGGTTTGAAATCGAACCGGCGCCGCAGCGCCGTGTCGAGGAGGGCCAGCGACCTGTCAGCCGTGTTCATCGTGCCGATGATGTCGACGTTTGCCGGCACGGAAAATTTGTCGCCGGAGTAGGGAAGCGTCACAGTTATCTCCTGCTTCATGTCCCGGCGCTTGTCGACCTCGATGAGAGTGATCAGTTCTCCGAAGATCTTGCTGATATTGCCACGATTGATCTCGTCGATGATGATCGCGAAACGGTGATCCGGTGCGGCTCTGGCTGCCTCGCAAAGCACGCGGAAGACGCCCGGGCGGATCCTGTAGGAGACGCCACTCCCCTCGCCTTCCTGGTCGAGAAGCGGTCGCAGACCCTCAACGAATTCCTCATAGCCATAGGATTGATGAAAGGTGACGAACTCATATCGCTTGATAACACTGCCAGCAGGAGGACCGCGGCGGAGCTCGTCGACGAGCTTGACGATCTCGCCGCAGGCCTCGTTCCATTCGCCCGCAAGACTCCAAAGCGCGTTTTCACTTTTCTCGAAAATGATTGGCGCGTGCGTCTGGCCCTGCACCGCGGCAACCGCATGCGATGCAAGCACACGGTAGATCGTCGACGGCACATGGTTGTTGTTGTTCGCGGCCTCTACTGTTCGAATGATTTGGTGGTCTCGGATCTCGGTTACCTTCGAAGGTTTCCCCAGGTCGTAGAGCGCGGCAGCAATCGCTTCCCACCACCGGAGCTCGCTGAATTTCTCCGCAATGAAGCTTCTGCGCCATTCGTCGGCGTCGTGTGAGGCCGTTGTCTCCTGATAGTCGGCCTCGATTAGACGGCGAACTGCGAAGGTCTTTCCGGTCCCTGGCGGGCCGTAGTAGATGATATTCCGTGGAGACGGCGAGCTTGCCTTAGCGGAGGGCCGTATGTCATCGCCCGCACTCTCGACGTTGCCCTCGGCCTTCTCAAACGACGCTTCATCGGGCCAATAGCCGGGGCGGTCCTGGCTGGGGGCTGCCCAATCGAGGAGCACGGCGCTGCTCGACGAGAGGGCAGCCTCAAGCTGCGTTATGAGATCTGCTGTCACTGGCTGCCGCGTGAACTTCGACAGGTCTCCTAAGTCGTGCCTGAGGCTTAACGTCCGAGACGCGCGACCGTGAACAGTGCCGAGAACGCCAATGGCGCGCTCGCTGCCTGGCTCCTTGCGGCCGAACCGGACCTCGATGTCCGTGTCGATATGCCACCAATCAAGGTCGCGCTCATGCACCAGGCGCGCTAGGCGGCAAAAGAGTTCGGTCTCCTGTGGCGTCCATGACGCGCGGGCACTTTTGAAGGCGGCCTTTCCGTCGAACCGGCGAAGGATTTCCCCATCGTCGAGGGATCCAAGGCCCAGCGCTTTAGCCAATTCATCGTAACCCGGAGAAAAGTTGTTGATCTCTCCGACGCTCCAGGCGACAAGGTCCGAAATGGGCCTATCCACCCCATCTGCCGCCGATAGCATCGCCACGATCGGGGAAGCGTTGTCATAGGTGCCGCGCATCGCCGCATGTTTCTTGCGGATTGGGTCGTTGTCGCTGAGATGGACCGTGTCGATCTTGACCACGAACCAACCTTTGGCCTCGATTCCGACCGTGTAGGCCAATCGTTCAGGCGCATTTTTCGTCGGGTATATCCGGGCCCAATTGTACCGTTCGAAATTGTTGCCCTGGTTGGTCGGCCGCCGTCGACAGGTGATGGTTCCCGATGGGAAAAGGGCGGCAAGAACACCGTCAGCCCACTGCTTGGTGAGGTCGTATGCGGTTTTCAGCTCTTGATAAACGCGCTGGTGATCGGGGTTGTCTCGGTCATATTTCCGACCCTGCCATTCCCTGAGCAAGGCAAAGTGCTGTGAAGAAAACGTCTGCAACTTGTGGAATCCTGCGCGGCGCGAATCGATTTGACTATCGATCATCTTATAGCAGTAGTTGCAGATTCGGGACGCCGCTCCTCGGTTCCCCTTGCTCTTTGCAAGACGAAAGATGTCACCGCAGAAGCGTAATTTGCCATTGTCCGCAATAAGGCCTGCTTCTTAAGTACCGCCCGATTTACCGACAGACCGAACGACCGGAATCGTAGTAGAATGGTGAGAACCGCTGTCACTGTCCTACCGGTGAACCTCACCTCTTCAGCACGACCAAGCATCCATCCCTTAATTCCGAATATACTGCACCTCAAGGTCCAGGCGCACGCCTGCCTGGCCGTCCGCGGCGGCAGGCAGAGCCCGCGTCATAAGCTAGGGATTGCGGAAAGGCGAGCCATCGTACGTCACGCGCTCCTAGTTCGGCTCCCAGCGAAGCTTCTCCCAATCCAACGGGTTCGTACTCGTCCCGGTGCGCAGCGTGCCGTTCAAAAGAATGTAGGCTCCAAGCTGAGGGTAAACGGCGCCTCTCCGACGCCGAGACCGACGAACCATTCAACAAGTTTGAAGTTCTTGGCTACACGACGCCCCACGCCCGAAACCTCCCCCTGCCCGTCATCTCGCGCAAGCCGAGCTCCAAAACGATCCGCCGCGCCGCCTGCGGCGTGACCTGGAGCGTTTCCGCCACCATGCCGGCCGACCCCAGCGGTTTCGCCATGACCAGCTCGACTAGCTCCGGCAACCTCGACGAGGTGCGGCGCCCCTCCAGCTTCCGCTCCATCATCTGTCGCGCCAACGCCAGCCGGTTATGCTCTTTGAGGCCGATCTCGGTAGCCGCAGTCAACCCGAGGACTGGCGAGCAGCCGGACCTCGCGATCGCCATGCCGGCGCCGGTCGACGGGAATGGTTTTAAGACCAAGATTAAGCGCGGCGAGATGCGCCCCCGACGTGATGCTGGCCTGGCGCAGAATTGACACGGCCAACAGCCTGCCGAGCCAAGGCGCGTGCTGCAGGACGGAAAGTTCGTTCCAGGCATCGAGGGCGACGAATCCCTGCAACACCGCCGGCAAGTCTTAGGCCTGTCGGAGAACGCCCCGCCACTCTTCCAGACGCGCGTCCTCGTCCCAATCGAGATCGTAAATCATCGGATCTTTTTCTTGCGCGCCGGCGCGGCCGGGCCGTGTTGCGTTTTCGATCGCCGCCTCCGATCGGGCGAGCACTGCATCGATGGCGGCATAGTCGACACCTGCGAGGCGTTCGTCACCGTCAGCATCCTCCGCCCCCTTCCCTATCAGCTCGACGACGACATGCCGCTTGGCGCCGCCGCGCCTCTCACCATCGTCGGCGCTGACCGACGTCACATCCGCGGTTTGCCTGAGCGTGCGAAGCCCGTCAGCCGACAGCGCCCAACCGGCCGGTTGCGCGGCGATACGCCGGCGGCTGCGCAGCACGTCGCGGGCGATGGTCAGCTCATGTGTCGGTGTGCGAATATCCTTTGTGGCGTCATGCAGGACGAGGTCCTCGAGGTGGACGAGTTCGCCGTCGATCCACGGCGAGGCGCAGGCATCGGCGAAATGCGTGCGCTTAACCCTGCCCGCGCCGACCGGCGAGCTGGCGATGCGCTCATCGAGCCGCGCCAGCGCGATGCCGGCGTCCGTAATCGATCGGAGCAGGCTCCGGACGGACAATTTGGCGAGATCACAACACATTGAAATCATGGTAAACGCGTCATTAACCAGAAGCGATAGTTCCCGTTACTTCCGCTGTTCATGACGGATGTGAGTTGCGGCTCTCACTACCGATAAGTAATGCTTATCGGAAGTGAGGAAATATTGGCGATGATTCATGTTTTAACATTCATTGTGGCGGATAATCTAACATATACCTGCAATTGACCAATCGATTTCTATTACTACCTTTTTGTTGATATCTTTTCTTCCTATGGCTCGACCAAGGCGGCCTAACTCGCCCCATCAAAACTGAAGGTGGACGACGGACGCTGTCTCGCATATCGATGGTGTTATGAAGTCGTCCCTCAACCATATGCCGCTCCGCAAACAACGCGAGATCGGCCGCGTTCTGGAGATCATCCACGAGGAATTCGAGGATGCGCTGAAGGACGGCACGGCGGAATTCAAGAAGCGCGGCCGGATCCTGAAGATCATCCTGTTCGGCTCCTACGCCAAGGGCGGCTGGGTGGATGAGCCCTTCACGATGAAGGGTTATCGTTCGGATTTCGATCTCCTCATCATCGTCAACAACCGCAAGCTCTGTGAGTTTGCCGAGTACTGGCACAAGGCCGCAGACCGGCTGATCCACGACAAGGCGATCGAAACGCCGGTGAGCTTCATTGTCCACTCCAGGCGGGAGGTGAATACCTACCTCAAAGAAGGGCAGTACTTCTTCTCTGATATCCGCAAGGAAGGCATCATTCTCTACGAACTCGACGATGAGCCCTTGGCGGAGCCGCAGCCGCTCTCACCAGCTGATCGGCTGCGGGTGGCGAAGGAGCATTTCTCAAATCGGATAAGGTTATTGGAACAGTTTGCCGAAGGGGCAGCTTTTCACATCACCAGAGGTAACCTTGATGTCGCCGCGTTCGATTTGCACCAGACTGTTGAGCAAGCGTACGAGTGCATCCTGCTCACGCTGACCAATTA
Source organism: Rhizobium aethiopicum (assembly GCF_900094625.1). Lineage (GTDB taxonomy): Bacteria > Pseudomonadota > Alphaproteobacteria > Rhizobiales > Rhizobiaceae > Rhizobium > Rhizobium aethiopicum. The sequence continues at coordinate 35,887 of NZ_FMAJ01000004.1, forward strand.
CGGACCCCCATCCCACAACATCAAGTTTCTCCGCTCGCTCGCCGAGGAGCAGGACAGACGGCTCGCCGAAGCCTTCCCCCGTGATCAGCATCGCGAGCGTGCCTGGTTCAATACGCTGAACGAGGCTTATGTTAAAGCGCGATATTCCAAACATTTCGAAATCAGCGAAGAGGCATTGGCATGGCTGGCCAAGCAAACAGCGCTGCTTCTTGAAATCGTCAAGACAGTCTGCTCTGAGCACTTAGAGGTACTGCGACGGAAAGCGGATAGCAGCATCGCTGCGCGCGCGGCCAGCGCCACTTAGGCTTCCGAGACCGGCTGAGAAACCGGCCGGTTTCAGTTGAGCCATCAAGCTGTTTGCAAAGCCGTTCCAGCAATCGAGCAGTTCTCTACGCTCCTCAGCGGGAGGACCGCCCCATTTCCTCACAAGTCCAAAATGCGTGATCGTGGCTCCATGCGGCGCGCTCGCACTCAAGCTCGCTCACCTCCGCCGCCCGCCGCGTTCGCCGCGGCCTTGCCTCGCTTCTTTTCTCGCTCTTTTCCCACCCGGTATAGGCCGGCGGTGAAAGCATACACTCGGCCCTGCGAATTATTTCGAAACCTATGACGTGTATCTGTTGGGTGGTGATCGGAAATTGACCGACTAAAGATCAGGAAGCAACCGGGATGAACACGGGCTCGAGTGACCGCAGCGTCCCCGCATCAGTCCGGGCGGGCTTGCGCGACTATATCGCCATTGCGCGGCTCGATCACAGCACGAAGCACGTCTTCATCGTTCCCGGCATCATCCTCGCCTACCTTCTGCGGGGGGTCAGAAACGACGACCTGGCCTCGTCAGTCCTGCTCGGAGTTGTGACTGCAATCTGCATCGCATCCGCGAACTACTGCATCAACGAGTGGTTCGACCGCGAGTTTGACCGGCATCATCCAACGAAATCGCAGCGATCAGCGGTGCAAAGCGCGATGAACGGCAGGCTGGTCCAGCTCGAATGGACGGTGCTGCTCATCGTCGGCCTCGGCTGCGCCATCCTCTCGAGCAAACTTCTCTTCTGCGTCGCCTGTCTGTTTGCGATTCAGGGAATCCTCTACAATCTCGACCCGATCAGAAGCAAGGACAAGGCGTATCTCGACGTCATCTCGGAATCGATCAACAATCCGATCCGCCTGGTGATCGGCTGGTCGATGATCGACCCGACGAGCCTGCCGCCGGGATCGATCATCCTGGCCTACTGGTTCGGCGGTGCGTTCCTTATGGCGGCCAAGCGCTTGTCCGAATACGACGAGATCGTCGCGTCACATGGCAAGGAGCTGCTGTCGCGCTATCGGGCAAGCTTCGCCCGGTATACGCAGGTCTCGCTGACCGCCTCCTGCATTGCCTATTCACTGTTTTCGATTGCGTTCCTGTCCGTCTTTCTGGTCAAGTATCGCATCGAGTACATCCTCGTCCTGCCCTTCGTCGTTGCCCTGTTCACGGCTTATTTCGTGATGGCGACGAAACCGGGCTCGACCGCGCAGAAACCGGAAAAGCTGTTCCGCGAGCCTGGCTTGATCGCGATCGTCATGGCCTTGGTGGCGGCTTTCATCTTCACGACATTCGTCGACATTCCGCTCTTAGTGACCTTGACCGAGCAGCACTACATCACCATCCGATGATCATGGCGAAGGATATCGACTGGGACAGTATCCGTTTCGTCGTCTTTGATGTCGACGGAACACTATATAGCCAGAGGAGGCTGCGCCTTCGGATGGCGGGCGAATTGATAGCTCATGCGGTGGCGCGGGGCAGTCTAACCAATCTGCGTGTGCTGCGCGCTTACCGCTCCCTGCGTGAAACCATCGGCGAGGAGGAGATCGACAATTTTCAGGCGAGTCTGATGGCGCGCATTGTCGCGCGAACCGGCCAGCCTGCCGAAAGGATAGAGGCAATCGTCAGCGAGTGGATCGGCCGCCGTCCGCTCGCCCATATCGCATCCTGCCGGTATGATGGGCTTGCGGAGTTGTTTGCCGGGCTCAGACGGCAGAACAAGGCGATCGGGATCTATTCTGATTATCATGCCGACGAGAAGCTGCAGAGGATGGGCTTGTCAGCCGATTACATCTTGGCTGCAGGCGATCCCGGCGTCGGCATCCAGAAACCGCATCCGCGCGGACTGCAGATGCTGATGCAGCGCGCCGGCGTCTCCCCGGCGCAAACCGTCCTGATAGGCGACAGACCCGAGCGGGATGGCCTTGCGGCCCGGCGCGCCGGCGTCCTGCCGCTCATTCGCTCCGAACGGCCGCGGGAGGGCTGGCTGACCTTTTCAACCTATTCGGACCCGGTGTTCGCAGCGCTGCGGGCAGAGGAAGCGTCCGAATGATCTTGTCCAAGGCTATTCGCTATGTGTTTACCGGAGGTCTTGCTGCCTTCGTCGACCTCACGGTGTTTCGTGGCCTACTGGCGCTTGACGTGCCGCTTGCCGTCTCGGCGACATCGAGCTGGCTTGTCGCGGCTGCCGTCAATTACAGCGTGACCAGCCGCTATGTCTTCAATCAGGCAATAAGCCGCAAGCGCGCCTCACTGTTTCTGATCGGCGCCCTGCTCGGTTTGTCGATCAATGTCTGTGTAACATTGATCCTCGCGCAACAGGTCGGGCTCTCGCCTCTTTGGGCAAAGTTTTTCGGCATCGGGACGGCCTTCACCTTCAACTTCCTGATCAACCTTCTCTGGGTTTTCAGGTAGGGCCCAGCGAGCGACGTGCGGACCATATCATTCCGTCAAAGGATGGTGCCAGAATAGGAGGAAACTCAGTCGGGTCTTTGGCGAAGTGTCATGCAGGTCTGTCGCCACCACTTGGTCGACCCTGCAGGATTTCCAGCTCGATTTCTGAGATGCGGCCTTTGACGACGCCATGGAGGCGACAAGCCGGCCACCTTCTCCACGCAAGCCGCGCAGGATTGCTATGGGGCATCGATCGGTGGAACGAGTAGGAGCCCTCGCTCATGCCGCCTTTACAACGGCGACGAAGCGGTATGCTGTAACCTTCGGAAGAATGAGAGAACTTCATGACACGATCACGGCAGAGCGAGTTACGCGAACGGTTCACGATTCTTGGCGACGTCAGATCCGCCTCGTTCGTCCCGTGGATTCGCCGTCATGCCGACAAGCTCGGCCTTTCCCAGAACTTTTTGCATGCCGGCGCCGACCGGATTGAACTGGAGGTCGCAGGACCTGTCGAGCTGATCGACATGCTGGAAATGGGATGTTCGCTGGGGCCGATCGATGTCTGGGTCGATCAGATTCAGCGCAGGATTGTAGATCCCGTCCCTACACCGAGGTCGTAACGGCATCTGAGTTGATGCCCTTTATTTAACCATTGTTGCCAATGCGAATTTTTTATGCAAGCCTCAAAAGCTGGGACTGCAAATCCTGGCTCCGGCACCAAACCCGCAGCGCCAGACCACTGGTAAGATTAGGGAATTAACCGTCATGCCTTCCGATACGGCCGGCTCCTGGACGCCTGTCGCACTTTCTGCCGATCTGCCGCTGGCGACCGTCATCCCGGCCTGGACACCGGCGGGATCAATCGCTCTCTGGCGCAGTCAGTCCGGGCGCGCATCAGCTTCTTCGGACCGCTGTCCGCATCGCGGCATGCGATTGTCTCACGGCTTCGTACGGGGCGAGGCGCTCTCCTGTATCTATCACGGCTGGAGCTATTCTCCGGCGGGAGGATGCGTTCGCATTCCTGCCCATCCCGATCTCGTGCCGCCGGAAACGATTCGCGTGGCGGTTCAGCGGGTCGAAGAATCAGATGGCATCGTCTGGGTGGCAGTCGGCGAACCGGCACTGCCGCCGCCGCGCCTTGGCCATCTCGTTCCGATACGCTCGCTGACGCTCAACGCCGACATCGCGGCAATCGAAGCCGCGGCCGGCGGGAAAGTCGATGCGGACGGGCTGATCCGCGTCGCTGATTGTCCGTGGATGCGGCTTTTGCCGACGGCGCAGACCGGATGCACCCTCATTTACGTCCTAGTCGAGCAAGATCGCAATGTCGCAGATCGGATTACGGCGTCGCGCATCGCCGAAGCCGTGCGCCGCCGGGCGGAGACACGCCAGAAGGATGCCGCATGAAAGAAGCCGGCGCGATGCTTGATGAATGGTACCCGGTTGGCCTCTTCAGCCAACTCACCGAGGCAGGAAGCAAGACCGCTTTGATGGGCGAGCCCATAGAGGTGATACGCACGCCTGATGGCGCGGCGCGGGTCACATCGGACAATGGACGTGCCCTGCCGGTTCGCGTCCGCTATGGTCATGTCTGGTCTTCCCTCGGCACCCCCCTCAAAGAGGTGTTTGCTATTCCCGAAGCCGATCAGCCCGGCCGCCGCTTCGTCGATGTCGGTGTCGTTCGGGTGCGCTGCTCGCCTCTCAGAGCAGTCGAGAATTTCCTCGACATCGCGCATTTTCCCTTTGTTCATACGGATATCCTCGGCGCCGAACCGCACACCGAAGTTCAAAATTATAAGGTGGAGATCCGCGAGAAGGAGGATGAGGTCTGGGCGACGCAGGTGAAGTTCTACCAGCCGCAGGCTGCAAAGTCGGCAACTGGCGGCATTACCACCGAATATATGTACCGCGTACCGGCTCCGACCTGCTCGGTGCTTTACAAGACCTGCCCTCCTCGCCCGGGAGAATGGGATGTCATCACCCTGTTCGTCCAGCCGCTTGCGGAAGATCTTTGCGACGTATGGCCGTGGATGGCCCTCTTCGACGACGTGACGCCAATGACAGACCTCATCCATTTTCAGCAGATGATTTTCCTGCAGGATCGCTCGATCCTCGAAAACCAGATCCCGGCACTTCTGCCGCTCGATCCTGGCATGGAAATTCCGACAAGGGCCGACCTGACATCGATCGCTTACCGGCGCTGGCTGAAGCGCCACAACTATCTCTATGGCGCACAGCTGGTCGCACAATGAAGCTCTACGACTACATCCTATCGCCGAGCTGTTACAAGGTCCGCCTGATGGCTGCGATCCTCGGGGTCAAGCTGGATATCCGGCCGGTCGATTTCCATCCCGGCATGGAACATCGCGGTCCTGAACTTCTCGCCCTCAATCCGGCAGGCTCGATCCCGATCCTCGTGGATGGCGATCTGGTACTGACAGAATCTTCGGCCATGCTCGGCTATCTCGCGGCGCGAAGCGGCCCTGAATGGCTGGGCACCGGCGCGCCGCAGCAGACGGCGCGCATGCAACAATGGCTCTCGTTTTCGCATCGGCTGACGACAAATCTCGGCGGCGCGCGACTGCATCAGATGCTTCTGCGCCCCGGCGATATCGAGGCCCTGCAGGCACAGGGGATCGCGGCGCTGCGCGAACTGGAAGCCGGGCTTTTTGAACAGCGCCTCCGCGACATGCGGTTCCTCACATCAGACCGCGCCACGATCGCCGACATCGCCTGTTTTCCCTACGTGGCTCTGGCGCCCGATGGCGGAATCCCGCTCGATCCCTATCCGAATATCCGGCTCTGGCTGCGCGCCATCCGCAGCCTTGAAGGGTTTATCGAAATGCCCGGCATCCACCGGCTACACGAGTTGAAGCCCGACCCTCATCCCCTCAACGAGGAGACGTGAGATGACGAGCTACCTCCTGAAGAACTGCGCCGCCATTATCGTCGACGAAGGCAACGGGCCGGCCGTGCGCCGGAATTCCGATCTGCTGACCAGGGGTCCGGCGATCCAGGCGATCGGCACCAACCTGTCACAAGCGGCTCTGCCTGCAGACACGATCATCCAGGACGCATCCGGCTGGTTTATCTATCCGGGCCTCGTCAACACCCATCACCACTTCTTCCAATGCTTCGTACGCAACCGGGCCGATCTTGACTGGACGAAGCTCTCCGTCATCGAATGGCTCGACCAGATCTATCCGATCTTCTCACGGCTGAACGAGGATTGCTTCTACCATTCGTCGATCACCGCCATGGCCGAGATGATCAAGCATGGCTGCACCACGGCGTTCGACCATCAATATTGCTTCCCCCGGCACGCAGGAAAGCGCCTGATCGATCGCCAGTTCGAGGCAGCCGAGCTTCTCGGTATGCGTTTTCACGCCGGCCGCGGCGGCAATACGCTGCCGAAGTCAGAGGGCTCGACGATCCCGGACGCCATGCTGGAAACCACCGATGAGTTCATCGCCGATTGCGCCCGGCTGATCGACAGCTACCACGATGCCGGCGCCTTCAGCATGCGGCAGGTGGTGGTTGCCCCTTGTCAGCCCGTCAATTGCTACCGCGAAACCTTCGTCGAATCGGTCGCGCTCGCCCGTGACCGCGGCGTCCGGCTGCACACGCATGTCGGCGAAGGCGAAAGCCCCGTCGTTGAGGCGCGGCATGGGATGCGGACGGTCGACTACTGCGCCGAACTCGGCTTTGCCGGCCCCGACAGCTTTTATGCCCACTGCTGGGAGCTGACACACGACGAACTGCGCAAGATGGCGGCCAGCGGCACGGGTGTCTCCCATTGCCCCGAGCCGGTCTATCTGGTCGGCGCCGAAGTCACGGACATTCCTGCAATGTCGGCTGTCGGGCTGCGGATCGGGCTCGGCTGCGATGGCGCGGCTTCAAACGACAATTCCAACCTCATGCACTGCGTCCACTCTGCCTATTTGCTGCAGTGCCTGAAGGCATCGACGCGCGCCCATCCGGTTCCAGCGCCGGTGGATTTCCTGAACTACGCGACGACAGGCGGCGCAAGTCTGCTTGGCCGCAGCGATATCGGCCGGCTTGCTCCCGGCATGGCCGCCGACCTCTTCGCGATCGACACGAGGCGGATGGACTATGTCGGCACCCGCCATGACCCGTTGAGCCTGATTGCCAAGGTCGGGATCGGCATGCCGACCGATCTGACCATGATCAACGGCCGCATCGTCTGGCAGGCCGGGGAGTTTACCGGGCTCGACGAGGCCCAGCTTTTTGCCGCCGCCGAAGCGGCCCTCGCGACCGTCGAATTTTAAATCAAAAGAGGGAACTGACATGACCAACGATCTTACCCGCAGAACATTGATGAAGAGCGCGGCGGCTGCCGGTCTCGCAACGGCTTTTGCCGGCCGCTCGGCGCTTGCCGCCGACGAACCGCTCGGCATCGCCCTCGTCGTTCCTTCGCCTGTCGGCGACGTCGGCTGGGGCCATGCGCTTGCCGCCGGCATCGACCCGATCAAGGCCGCCTATGGTGACAAGGTGAAGGTCACGATCATCGAAAATATCGCCGAAGGCCCGGACGCCGACCGCATCATGAACAAGACCGTCGCCGACGGAAATCATTTCCTGATCGCCGGCTCCTTCGGCTATCAGAACGGCGCGCTGCAGATCGCCCGCCGCAATCCGAAGGTCACCGTCCTGCATGCTTCAGGCTTCCAGGTCGCGCCGAACTTCTCGCCCTTCGCCGCCAAATATTTTCAAGGGACCTACCTGCTCGGCATGGCGGCGGCGGCCGTCTCCAAAACCGGAAAACTCGGCTCGGTGTCCGCCTTTGCCATTCCCGAGCTGATTACCTCGATCAACGCCTTCACGCTCGGCGCGCAGGCCGTCACGCCGGATATCGAAGTGTCTGTCGTCTGGGTCAATTCCTGGTTCGATCCGGCCAAGGAGCAGGAAGCTGCCAAGGCGCTGATCTCGCAGGGCTGCGACGTGATCTTCTCCAATGCCCAGGATACGCCGTCGGTGATCTCGGCCTGCGAAGAAGCCGGCGTCTATGCCTTCAACCTCAACTCATCAATGAAGAAATATGCCGAAAAGACCTACCTCGGCTGCATCGCAACCGACTGGTCGCCGTTTTTCAAAGCGTCGGTCGACGCCCATCTTGCCGGCACCTTCAAGGGCGCCAATGCCTTCCTCGGTGTTGCCGACAAGGTGGTCGAAGTCGTCGATTGGAACCCGGCCATCCCGGCCGATACGATGATCAAGATCAAGGAAATCGAGGCGAAGATTGCCGATGGCAGCTTCTCGCCGTTTACCGGTCCGATCACCAAGGCCGATGGCAGCGAAGGTGCCGCCTCGGGTACGACGCTGACGGACGCCCAGATCGTCGCGATGGACTGGCACGTCAAGGGTGTCACGACGCCGCTGCCGAAGTAAGCCATGGCAAGCCCGCTCCTGTCGCTGCGCGGCATTACCAAGAGCTACGGCCCGGTCGATGCCAATCAGCAAATCGATCTCGACGTGGCTCCACGATCCATCCATGCCATCCTCGGAGAAAATGGGGCTGGCAAGTCGACGCTGATGAAGCTGATCTACGGCGTCGAACAGCCGGACAGCGGCACCGTCGCCTGGAACGGGAAAGCCCTCAGCCTTGCCTCTCCCGCAGAGGCAAGGCGCGCCGGTATCGGCATGGTGTTCCAGCACTTCTCACTGTTCGAGAGCCTGACAGTCGTCGAGAACATCCGCCTGATCGTCTCTGGCAAAAAGAGCGAACTTGCGCAACGCATTCGCAAGCTCGGACATGAGTTCAGCCTTGAGGTCGATCCGTTCGCCCACGTCCATTCGCTTTCCGTCGGCGAGAGACAGCGGGTGGAAATCATCCGATGCCTGATGACCGATCCGAAACTGCTTATCCTTGACGAGCCGACCTCTGTGCTGCCGCCGCAGGCGGTGGAAAAACTCTTCGAGACATTGCGGCGGCTGCGCGACGGCGGTGTGTCCATCCTGTTCATCTCCCACAAGCTGGAAGAAATCCAGTCGCTCTGCGATCGCGCGACGATCCTGCGCGGCGGACGCGTCACCGGTCATGTCGATCCCCGCGAGCATGATGCCCACGAGCTTGCCCGCATGATGATCGGCCGCGACATGCCGGAACCGATGCCTGCGCTGCGGTTGGCCGAAGGCGAAAAGCGCCTGGAACTTGTCGGGCTAGATTACCGGGCGGACCCTTTGGCCGCGCCGCTTTCGAATGTCAGCCTCACCGTACGCGCCGGCGAAATCCTCGGCATTGCCGGGATTTCCGGAAACGGCCAAAGCGAACTCGCAGCGCTCATTTCGGGCGAAACCCTATTGCCGCGGGATCAGCGCGACCAGATCTTCATGATGGGCCGCGACGTCGGCGCACTCGACTCTGCCGCCCGCCGGCGGCTCGGTTTCGCCTTCGTGCCGGAGGACCGGCTCGGCCGCGGTGCGGTTCCTGAGATGTCGCTCACCCTCAACAGCCTGCTGACCGCCCATCCGCTAAACCTCGTCAGGCATGGCCTGCTCGACACGGTCCGGGCGAGAGCCTTCACCGATGATTGCATCCGGGACTATGACGTGCGCACGCGCGGTCCAGGGGCAGAGGCCGGGTCGCTTTCCGGCGGCAACCTGCAAAAATTCATTGTCGGACGCGAGATCATGCTGGCGCCGAAGCTCCTTTTCCTCGCTCAGCCGACCTGGGGCGTCGATATCGGCGCGGCCGCCGCAATCCGCAAGCGGCTTATGCGCCTTCGCAATGAGGGCATGGCGATCCTCGTCATTTCCGAGGAGCTCGAGGAACTGTTCGAACTCAGCGACTTCATACAGGTCCTGTATCACGGCACGTTGAGCCCGCCGCTGGTCACGCGTGACACCAACCCCGAAGAGATTGGCCGCTACATGATCGGGGCCCTGCCGCAGCAAGAGAAAGCCATCGCATGAGCCGACCCTTCCTTGCCGCCTTTCCAACTCTGGTCCGCCGGGAGCGAGCATCGCTTGCCGCCACCCTTCTGGCGCCGCCCATCGCCCTCGTCGTCACCGTCATTTTCAATCTCGGACTTTACGTCGCCATGGGGCGCGATCCGGCTGCGGTGATCTATGCAATGCTGATCGAGCCCTTTTACTCGTGGGCATCGTTCTCCGAAGTGCTGTTGAAGACCGCTCCCCTGCTCCTCATCGCGCAGGGGCTTGCGATCGGCTTTCGCGCCAAGGTGTTCAATATCGGTGCCGAAGGACAATTCGTGCACGGTGCGATCTTCGCCTCCGCCATTCCGATCTGGTGGCCCGAGGCAACCGGCCAATGGATCTGGCCGGCAATGCTGCTGCTCGGCATGCTGGGCGGGGCGTTCTGGGCGTCGCTGACCGCCTTCTGGCGCGTCCGGCTCAATGCCAACGAAATTCTCGTTTCGCTGATGCTGAGTTTCGTTGCCGTGCAACTCCTCAATTATCTGCTGCTCGGTCCCTGGAAGGACCCGAACGGTTTCAATTTTCCGCAGTCCGTCATGTTCCAATATGACGCGATGGTGCCGATCCTGATCGAGGGAACACGCGTCAATGTCGCGCTCATCCTCGCCGTCCTCCTGTCGATCGCCGCATGGGTCTTCATGCAGAAGAGCTTCATCGGCTATAAATTGCAGGTCGGCGGCCTGGCGCCGCGCGCGGCGAGCTATGCTGGATTCCGGGAAAGCTGGGCAATCTGGCTTTCGCTGCTGATCGGCGGAGCTGCAGCCGGTCTTGCCGGTGCAGCCGAAGTCGCCGGTCCGCTCGGCCAGCTGCAACGCTCGATCTCGACCGGATACGGTTATGCGGCGATTATCGTCGCCTATCTCGGCGGGCTGCACCCGATCGGCATCGTTATCTCCGCGGTTGTCATGGCTGCGCTCTACATCGGCGGTGACAACGCCATGGTCTCTGCCAATCTGCCGATTGCGGCGGTCCGGGTTTTCCAGGGCAGCCTGCTCCTTGCCTATCTCGTGGCCATCGCCTTCGTCCGCTACCGTTTTGTCTGGCGGCCCGCATCGACCAGGAGCCCGACATGAACGCCGTCGAGTTCGTTCTGACCGGCATGCTGGCGGCTGCGACACCGTTTCTCCTGGCAGCGCTCGGAGAGCTTATCGTCGAGCGTGCCGGCGTGCTCAATCTCGGCGTCGAGGGGCTGATGGCATTCGGCGCCGTCATCGCCTTCATCATCGTCTATCATGGCGGCGGTCATTTTCTGGCTTTTCTCGCCGCCGGCCTCGGCGGCGCGCTTTTGTCCCTGATTTTTGGGGCAATCGTCCTCGGCTTCAATGCAAACCAGGTCGCGACCGGGCTTGCGATCGGGATTCTCGGGCAGGGGCTGTCGGCGTTGTTCGGCAAAACCTATGAGAGCCTGACGGTCAGGGCGCTGCCGAAGATCACCATTCCCGGTCTTTCTGATATTCCCGTCATCGGCGGCCTGTTTACCCAGGATATCGTCGTCTGGCTTTCGCTGGTCGTGACCGTCGCGATCTGGGCGATGTTTGCATATGGCAAGGTCGGACTGATCATCCGCGCCGTTGGCGAAAACCCGCAAGCGGCGCATGCCATCGGCTATCCGGTCATCGCCATCCGCTTCGCCGCAGTAGCCGTCGGCGGAATGATGGCGGGCTGTGCCGGCGCCTATGCGGCGACGATCTACACACCGCTATGGGCGGATGGCATGGTTGCCGGCCGCGGCTGGATCGCGATTGCACTCGTCGTGTTCGGAACCTGGCTGACCGGCCGCATCTTTCTGGGCGCATGTCTGTTCGGCGCGGTATCGCTTATGGGGCTTGCCGCCCAGGCGACCGGGCTCGACGTTCCCTCGCAGTTGCTCGCGTGTCTGCCCTATATGGTGACGATCATCGTGCTCGGCATCATTTCGGCGGATCGCCGCCTGCTCAAGCTCAATGGCGTCGCCTCGCTCGGCGAGCCGTTCGAGCGAGCATGATGACGACCCGGCCGGGCTAATGGCAGTTGGAGCGGTGTCGCCCTGCTCTCGGAGAGCGACCACGGTCGGTCGTACCCGGAGCTGGGGGCCCAACAATCGTATCAGCCTGGGCCAGGCGTCTTGCGACCGCGAGCTTCAAATTCGACGAGCAATGACTTGAGTTCGACCTCTCGGACGCGTCGCGCCGCTTCATCAGGGCTGACCCATTCGAGAATACGCTGGCCCTGCTCCTTGAAGTCATTGCTGATCTCGGTGATTTCGATCTGAAACACGTCGACGATGCATGGCGCCACATCGCCGTCGTCCAGTTCTTTCAGATAAGTATAGCAGCCAACAGGTTTCTTCCTCACTGTCCCGCGCACGCCTGCCTCCTCCCAGGCTTCGATCGCCGCCGCTTCGAAAGGCTTCTTCCCCTTCATCGGCCATCCCTTCGGTATGACCCAGCGCGCCCGCTCGCGCGATGTAATGACCAGGATTTCGATCCTCGGTCCGCCATCGCAATAGCGAAAGCAGAGGGCGCCATATTGTTGGCGAAACGCACCGGCGAACAGCTTCGCAGGAACAGCGGCGAGCTGCCGCAGCAATGGCTGAGATCTGTCTGGCCGGGGCTTGCTGCGTTTTTTCGTAGACTTCATGGCGTTCGGCTTCAACTCATCCTGCGACCCGGGCCCACTTTTTATCGGCGGGCCCTGCTTGCTTCCAGGCTGCCGGCGCCTCAATCACCCGTGGCCCTGGCATCCAGGATAGTCCTGGCAATGTCGGCAAATCCAAGTCCTGCGGGCTCTGAAGATATCCATTTCGGGACATGTCGCAGATAGGGAAGAACGGGAACAATATTGCCGACGCCGAAGGAATTCCGGATGAAGCCGAACATCGGCGCATCGTTTCGAGAATCGCCGACGAAGGCCGTAACGGAAGGTAATTCAGCGGGGTCGACCCCGAATATGCCGGCAAGGACGCGCTCGCTCATGGCGCGTTTGTCATAATCGCCTATCCAGGTGTTGATGTGGATGGAACTGATGGCGACGGTCCCGCCGATTGCCCTGATACTGGATGCGAGATCTTCGACTTCCTGCGTATCATGACCCTTAATGTCGATTGCAACGTCAGCCAAGCGGAACACCTGGTCGTGGGCGATCTTGAAGGTGCCGCCTTTTTCCGAGATCAGCTTTTTGATAACACCAAGATGCCGGCTTTGACGCTCGCGCTGCAGTGAGGCGTTCTCCCAGTAATCGAAAACAACCTCACCGTTACGGCGGGTAACGGCATAAGCGCCGCTTTCGCCAATGACCGCGGCAACAGGCCAGGCACGCACGATGTGTTCGCACCAGCCGGCGGAACCACCCGTGACCGGCACGACGGCGATGCCGGCCCGGCTGAGCTCCCAAAGGGCGTCATAGGTGCGCGGCAGAAGCTTACCTTCCGTCGTCAGCGTATCATCGATATCGGTGAAGAGATAACGCACATGCTGCAATTCATGCGCAGAGGGTGCCAGATCTACGAACGTCACGTCATGTCCTCGCCGCAGGTCACCACCCCCATGCTGCTCTCGGCCAGTACAGCAGCAACCGACGGATCGAACGGCAGCCGGTCCGTGTAAAAGCGGGTGATTTTATGGAAAGGCGCGACGCGCACCGCCGCATGGCGGGTCCATTTGCTGACGTCTGCGGCCAAGAGACGCGTTTGCGAATTCTCCAGAAGCGCATTGGTGATCTGCGCCTCGCTAACGCTGAAGTCCATCAGGCCGTTCACCGGGCTCAGCGCACCGGCACCGACGACGGCATAAGTCGCATAGAATTTTTCGACGAATTTGATCACATCGCTGCCCACGACGTCGCGGTCGTCATGGCGCAGAAGGCCGCCGGTAAGATGGACCTCGACACTCGGCGATTCGCAAAGGGTCAACGCGACATGGATGTTGTTGGTGATGACGGTCAGCCCCTGGTGATCGCGCAACGCCTCGGCAACGAATTGAACCGTGCTGCCGATCCCAAGGAATACCGTCGCCTCCGGGCCGATATCGGCGGCGACCCGTTTTGCAATCAGGCGCTTGGCCCGACGGTTCAGCTGGGCGCGGGCGTTGAGCGAAATATTGCTGCCTTCGACCGGCACATCAACACCGCCGTGAAAGCGACGGGCGTGCCCGAGGTCGCAAAGGGCATTGATATCACGGCGGATCGTCTGGGTCGTCAGATCGTACCGGCGCGCCAGATCATCGATATATTGGACGCCCTCCGTTTCGATCAGCGCAAGTATTTCGCGTTGCCGGCTCGATATGACCCGCTGCCTCATCGCTATTTCCTATGAGAGATAGACACTCGGGTCGTCTGTTATCACGCCGGTCAGCCCGACAGGCCAAAAAGATGCGAGCAGCTTCGGATCGTTGCAGGTCCATGCCCGCACCTTGATCTGCTGCTGCGCCGCCTCCTCGAGGAAACCGATGCTGAGAGACTTGTATCCCAGGTGGACCGTCCTTGCGGGAAGTGACTGAAGAATTTCACTCCAGTCATCCGGCAATTTGCTCCACAACATGGCAAGCTCGTAATCGGGATCGATTTCGTGCATGCGCTTGAGCGCAGCTGCGTCGAAGCTCGATATCATGATCTTGGTCTGTGGCGCGCGCGCCTTCAAATGGTCGTCAACGGTTTTCACCAGCTGATCGAGCGATTTGTGGTGCGGATGCTGCTTGATCTCGACATTGGCATTCAGCCCCAGCTCACCCAATGCGGACAGCACCTGGGCAAGGGTCGGAAGGGGTTCGCCCTTGAAGCGCGGATCGAACCACGCGCCGGCGTCGATCTTGTGAAGGTCGGATGCGGTGAGATCGCTGAGCTTGCCGGTCGAGGAAGAGCAGCGGTCGACCGACACGTCGTGGATGACGACCGGTGTGCCGTCGCCAAGAAGGGCGACGTCGAGTTCGACCCATTCGGCGCCCTGGTCGGCAGCCGCCCGAAAAGCCGCGATCGTGTTCTCCGGCGCGACAGCGGATGCGCCTCGATGTGCCTGAACTTCACCGGGGACGGGTCCGGATCGCGGCTCTGAGTTTGGCATGTCCTTCTCTTTCCTCAATTTTGTCCGCTGCAGACCTTCGTATCTCGCAATACGGCCGTTTCAGTCCGTGCGTCGTCCAGTCCTGCTGTTGAAGGGATGCATCTGATCAATGCGCGCGAAGATCTCGATCTTGGCAGTCTCGGCGAAGTTCGGCCGGCCCTGAACCGTCAGGACGACCGTCTGCTGCCCCTCCCCCAATCTGACATGCAGATTGCTTTCGCCGCCGATCGGCTCGAGCAATTCGACTGTGGCGTTCAGGCGGACGGAAGGCTCAACCGGTTTTGCGACGAACAGGGCGTCTGGTCGAAGCCCGACCATGTCCGTGCCGTCGGGCAATGCCAGGATGTTCCCGGCATCGGCCGCACTCAGCACCTCAATCGGCACGAGGTTCATCGGCGGAGAGCCGATGAAGCCGGCAACGAACAAACTTGCGGGACGGTCATAGACCTCGACTGGCGATCCCACTTGTTCGACCAGCCCGCCATTCATGACGACGAGCCGGTCGGCGAGGGTCATCGCTTCTAGCTGGTCATGGGTGACGTAGATGCTGGTGGTCTTCAGGCGGCGTTGCAGCCGGCGTATTTCGACCCGCATCTGCACACGCAGCTTGGCGTCAAGGTTGGACAGGGGCTCGTCGAAAAGAAACGCCGCCGGCTCGCGCACGATGGCTCGCCCCATCGCGACGCGCTGGCGCTGTCCTCCCGACAATTCGCGCGGCTTGCGATCCAGCATCGGCCCGATTTCGAGGATGTCGGCCGCCTCCTTGACGCGGCGATCGATTTCCGCCCGTGCCGTGCCGCGGTTCTTCAAACCATATTCAAGGTTTCCGCGCACCGTCATATGCGGATAAAGCGCATAGTTCTGGAAGACCATGGCGATATCGCGCTCGGCCGGCTCCGCCTTGTTGACGTTGCGGCCACCGATCTCGACCCGGCCGTCGGTGATTGATTCCAATCCGGCGATCATGCGAAGCAAGGTCGACTTGCCGCAGCCGGAAGGGCCGACCAGCACGATGAATTCGCCGTCGTCGACAGCCAGGTTGATGCCTTTGACGGCGGGAACAGTACCGTAGTTTTTCTTGACGTCGACGATATTGATCGGGGCCATTTCATTTCTCCGTTTCGACCAGGCCTTTGACGAAAAGGCGTTGCATGGCGACGATGACGAGGACGGGCGGCAAGGCGGCAAGGATGACCGCTGCCATGACGAGGTTCCAGCGCGGCACAGCATCCGCGACCGCGGCCATGCGCTGGATACCCATGACGACGGTGTAGAGGCTCTGGTCGGTCGTGACGATGAGCGGCCACAGATACTGGTTCCAGCCGAGCACGAAGAGGATGATGAACAAGGCTGCGATATTGGTCACCGACAGCGGCAACAGGATGTCTCGGAAGAATTTCATCGGCCCCGCCCCGTCAACGCGTGCGGCTTCCATCAGCTCGTCGGGCACGGTGAGGAAAAACTGACGAAACAGGAAGGTGGCGGTCGCCGATGCGATCAGCGGAATGATGAGACCGCCATAATTGTTCAGCATTCCGAGGTCGGCGACCACCTTGTAGGTCGGTACGATGCGCACCTCGACCGGCAACATCAGGGTGATGAAGATCATCCAGAAGGAGAGCGTGCGAAAGGGAAATCGAAAATAGACGATGGCGAAGGCAGAAAGGATGGAAATGGCGATTTTACCGACCGCGACACCCACCGCCATGATCAACGAGTTGAACAGCATCGGTCCGATCGGCGGTGCGCCAGAACTCGTCATGCCCGAAGACAGCATGGTCGAATAGTTTTCGATCAGGTGCGGTCCCGGCACCAGCGGCACGACGCCAGACAGAAAGTCGTTCGGACCGTGGCTCGATGCGATGAAGGCGATATAGACCGGGAAGACCACGATCGTGACGCCGAGGATCAGGACGAGGTGAGCCAGAAAATTCAGGAAAGGGCGATTTTCAACCAACTTTGACGCTCCTCAATATTGCACGCGGCGTTCGATGAAGCGGAACTGGATCGCGGTGAGAGCGATAACGATCAGCATGAGTATGACGGACTGCGCTGCGGAGGAGCCCAGGTTGAGGCCGATGAAGCCATCGAAATAAACCTTGTAGACGAGAATTTCGGTGGCGCGCGCCGGCCCTCCCTGCGTCGTCGCATGAACGATGCCGAAGGTGTCGAACATGGCGTAAACGATGTTGATGACGACCAGATAGAAGGTTGTCGGCGAGATCAACGGGAACACGATCGTCCAGAAGCGCTTCACCGGCCCGGCGCCGTCGATGGCGCCGGCTTCCTGGAGCGAGCGCGGCACGGATTGCAGCGCGGCCAGGAAAAACAGAAAGTTGTAGGAAATCTGTTTCCAGGTGGCGGCGATCACGATCAGGACCATCGCATCGTCGGGATTGATCAGATGGTTCCAGTTGATCCCCATGCTGCGCAGCATATAGGCGACGATGCCGATCGACGGATTGAACATGAACCACCAGAGGATACCGGCGATCGCCGGCGCGACGGCGTAGGGCCAGATCAGCAAGGTCGAGTAAAGGCGCGATGTGCGCAGCACACGCATGGCCGCGGCAGCCAGAATGAGCGCGATCGTCGTCGACAACACGGTTACCAGAAGCGCGAAGACCAGTGTGTGGCCGAAGGCGTCCATATAGAGCGGGTCGGCAAAGAGCCGGCGATAATTCTGGAACCAGACGAAGCTCGTTTTAAAACCAAAGGCATCCTGGCGAAGAAAGGATTGCCAGAAGGCGGTTGCCGCCGGCCACAGAAAGAAGACGATCGTTATCAAAAGCTGGGGAGCAATAAGCAGATAAGGCAAAACCCTATTGGGAAAGACGGTTCGTTTGGTTTGCATGGGCCCTCACAAATGACGGAAAGGCAGGGGCCGGTTGACCGGCCCCTGCCCCGAGCCCTTAGTTGGCGGATTCAAAATCGCGAAGCTGTTCGTTGCCACGCGCGACAACCGAATCAACCGCTTCCTTGGCGGTCTTCTTTCCGCCCAGCAATGCCGCGAATTCGTCATCGATGATGCCGCGGACCTGGACGTAATTGCCGAAGCGGATGCCCTTGGAGTTTTCGGTCGGCGTCACCCGCGTCAACTGCTTGATGCCGACATCTGCGCCAGGATTCTTTTCATAATATCCCTGTTCCTGGCTGAGCTTATAGGCAGCTTCCGTGATCGGCAGGTAGCCCGAGAACTGATGCCAATCGGCCTGAACGTCCGGCTTCTGCAGGTAGGTGTAGAATTTGGCCACACCCTTGTATTCCGCATCCGGGCGGCCTTTCAGCGTCCAGAGCGTGGCGCCGCCGATGATCGAGTTGAGCGGCTGCTTGATGATATCATCGTAATAGGGAATCGGCGCAAAACCGACCTTGAAGCCTTTGGCGTTGTTGATGACGCCCGCCCGGCCTGCGGACGAGTTCATATACATCGCGCATTCCTGCGAATAGAACATCGGCGGGGCGTTGTCGCCGCCGACCGGTCCGCCGAATTTGAAGAGCCCTTCATCCTGCCACTTCTTCAAGTTCCCCCAGTGGCGGATCGTCAGATCGTTGTTAAAGGTAAATTCCGCGTCCAGACCGCCGAACCCGTTTGCCTTGGTGGAGTAGGGCTTATCGTGGAGGGCGTTGAGATTTTCAGTCTGGATCCAGGAGATCCAGGCGCTGGTGAAGCCACATTTGGCAGCGCCCGACTTGATGATCGTGCGCGAGAAGGCTTCCACATCAGCCCATGTCTTTGGCGGCGCCTCCGGATCGAGGCCAGCCTTCTTGAAGACATCCTTGTTGTAATACATGATCGGCGTGGACGAATTGAACGGCAGGGACAGGACGTTGCCGCTGGTGTCTGAGTAGTAGCCGACGACCGGCGCAATGAATTGGTTCTGGTCCCAGGGCTCGCCCTGGTCCTTCATCAACTGGTACACCGGATAGACGGCCCCCTGCGCCGCCATCATGGTGCCGGTCCCAACTTCATAGACCTGCACGATGGCCGGCTGCTGATTGGCGCGGAACGCCGCAATCGCACCCGTCAGCGTCTCGTCGTAGGTGCCCTTGTAAACCGGCACGATTTCATAATCGGACTGAGACGCGTTGAAGCCCTTGGCAATCTGCTCCAGCTTCGCGCCGTTCTCGCCGCCCATCGCGTGCCACCACTGGATCTTTGTGGCGGCCGTCGCCGGAACGGACAAGGACAGGCTGGTCAACCCTGCGGACAGGAAAAAAGCGATCTTGTTCATTAGTCTCTCCCACTTTCTCTCGGTCCGCAGCCTCCCGCTCCAGACGCGCGGCAATGGTAGCAGCCGAGTTTCACTTTGCAACAACCGATGTTCAAATGAACATCGAACAACGCTCGTATACTGAGTGCGAACAACATCTCGGTCGCGACGCGTGATCGGCACCTGCGGATTTCCCCGCCATCCCGTTCGAATATTGAGATATAATGTTCACATGAACATCTTGTGTCAGTCGGCGCAGAAATACGGTTTCTGTTGGGGACGCGTAAAAACAAGCCCGGGCCATCGTCAGATGGCCGGCCTGGCGAAATAAGGGAGTTGAATATTGCGCCGCGGTTCCCAAGCGCTCGGCGCCGCTTTCAGGATCGCTTTACTGGGTGTCGGATGCGCGCGGCTTGTGCCAACGCCTTTCAGAAAAACATGAGCGGAGCATTTCGCATCGGTAGAAAGTGCTTAGGCGACTTTGCTTCTGCAAGCGCCTCAGACGGCGTGAGCACGAGCCTTGCGCCATGCGTCGAACCGCGCCAGTGTCTCCGTGTTGGGTGGATAGACGCCGAGTGTTGGCTTGCCGGATTCGATCTCCTGCTTCAGGAACTCCTCCTGCTCCTCCATCGCAACGGCCTCATCAGCGATTTCGCTCACATATTCTCGGGGAATAATGATGACGGCTTCGCTGTCGCCGAAAACGATGTCATCCGGGTAGACCGCAACGCCACCGCAGGCAATCGGCTGGTTCATATCCGATGCGTGGTGGGCAACCAGATTGGCGGGAGCCGCCGGCCCCAGGCAATAGGTGGGAAGCCCGAGTTGGGCGATATCGGCGGTGTCGCGAACGCCTCCGTCGAGCACGAGGCCGGCGCAACCGCGATAGACAAGGCGACGGGCCAACACCGCGCCTATGCCCGCGATCTCGGCGATCGAGCGGCAATCGAATACGAGGACGTGGCCCTCCGGGATCGTATCGATCGCCTTGCGCTGCTGGTTTGAGGGGTCGGAACTATAGGTCGAACCGTCGATATCCTCACGGGCCGGAATATAACGGACGGTGACTGCCGGGCCGATCATCGGCACTTCGGTCGCCGCAAGCGCCCGCACGCCGCGAACCGCGGTGTTCCTGAGCCCCCGCTTCAGCAGCAAACTGCTGAGGCTCGCCGAATTCGTCCGCAGAAGTTTTGCGTAAACCGATGAGTCCAAAGCCGTCATGAGATCCCTCCCCTTATTTGGGGAAAGAACTACCACAACCAACCACCGCAGTTCAATTGGGAATTTAGCACTTCTTATTTGGACATCGGATGAAGCCCATCAACGGTTTTGGTCAGCATGGCGGCCGCCTCTAGAACCTCGCGCCTGATCGAGCGAGCTCGGTCCGGCGTTGCCTCACCAATGAAAGGCACGCTGACGGTGGCGATCAAACGACCCCCATCATCGAATACCGGCGCGGCGAAAGCGCGCAAACCGAGGTTGGACTCCTGATTGTCCTCGGCATATCCGTTGCGGCGAATTTCCATGAGCGCCTCTTTCAACGCCTCCGGATCGGTGATCGTATAGGGGGTCTTGGCCTCCAGCCCGCCGGCGCAGTAGGCTGCAGCTTCGCTATAGTCCGAATAGGCGAGAGCGAGCTTTCCGGCTGCTCCAACGTGTTTGCGTGAGCGTCCCCCGACCTTGATAAACAAAGCATAATCGCCGGGACTCGAGGCCGCAAATATCGTCATCATTTCACGCCCTTCGGGGACGGCCAGCTTGAAGGACTCCATTATCCGCTCCGCCGCCGCCGCAAGTATCGGCCTGGCCGCCTCGATGAGCGTCACCCGGTCGGCGCCGGGCGAGATCTTGCGGGCAAGCTCGACGAATTTCGGGCCCAGTTCGTAGGAGGCTCCGCCGTTGACCCGCGCGACCAGGCCGTGCGCGGTGAGCGAATTCAGGATCCGGTAGACCGTTGAGCGGGGCACGCGCAACTGATCGACCAAAGCCCCAAGGGAAATGCCCGTTTTGGCATCGGCGACCGCCTCGAGCAGATGCGCCGTCTTTTCCACCACCGGAGAACCATGCTTCGGTTCATTCATGAATTTAGAATTCCATTAGAGAATTAATCATCTTGACTTATCCGGGGTCGGCAACCATGTTGTCAACCGCAAGTGTCGTATTTGACACTACGCGCTTGCGGGAGGAAGTAAAGCCGTCAGGCGCCGAAGAAATCCTGCACAGCCGAACGGCTGTTGCGGTGGACGCCGGCGCGCGCGACGCGCTCGGCCGGAACGGGAGGAGGCTATTATGGCGACAAGGATTATCCACGCATTACGCATTGGGCTTGCAGTCTCCTTGGCGGCGGGCGTCGCAATATCGGCCTATGCCGGCGAGGACAAGCTGACGGTTGTGGTGACGGACGAACCGAAGTCGCTGGATCCCTGCGACACTGATCTTTCGGGAAATTCCCGCATCCTGCACAACAACATCACCGAAGCGCTGGTCAACCTCAGCCCGGCAGACGGATCGGTCGTTCCAAGCCTTGCCACCAGCTGGCGACAGGTCGACGATCTGACCTGGGAGTTCAAGCTGCGCGAGGGCGTGACGTTCCACGACGGCAAGCTGTTTGATTCCAATGCAGTCGTCGCCGCGCTCAAGCGGGCTCAAGACCCGGTATTGGCCTGCGAAGTCGGACTGGCCACCTTGAAGGGCGTCAAGCTGAATGCAGAGGCTCCCAACCCGACGACCGTTCTCATCAAAACCGACGTCGTCGAACCGATCCTGCCGAACAAGATGTCAGCCGTCGACATCGGTTCGCCGGCGACGCCGAATGACGGCAAGACGCGCAGCCCGGCCGGAACCGGACCGTATAAGCTGGAAGCATGGACGCCCGGCCAGTCCGTCACGCTGACGGCCTATGACGGCTATTGGGGCGATAAGCCGGCAATCAAGAATGCGACGATCATCTGGCGTGCCGAATCCGCAGTGCGCGCGGCCATGGTGGAGACCGGCGAAGCGCAGATCGCCTACGAAATTGCGCCGCAAGATGGCACGACCGAACAGGATCAGGCCTTTCCGAACGCTGAAACTTCGCTGCTGAGGATCGATGCGCAGGTCGCGCCGCTCGACGACAGACGCGTGCGCGAAGCGCTCAATCTTGCCATCGACCGTGACGGTCTCATCGGAACCATTTTCCATGGCGACGCCAAAAAGGCGATGCAGGTCGTGCCGCCTTCGGTATTCGGCTTCAATCCCGACATTCCCGTCTGGGCCTATGATCCGGAAAAGGCAAAGTCGCTGCTTGCTGCGGCCAAGGCCGATGGCGTGCCGGTCGATAAGGAAATCGTCATCTACGGTCGCATCGGCATCTATCCCAACTCCTCCGAAAGTCTGGAGGCTATTCAGGCGATGCTGGCGGATGCCGGTTTCAACGCGCGGCTTGAAATGCTCGAGACGAGCCCCTGGCTGAAGCGGCTTCTGAAGCCGTGGGACAAGGATCGCCGGCCGTCCATCCTGCAGACGCAGATCGACAATGCCGAAGGGGACGCCGTCTTCACCCTTCCCAACCGCTTCACCACTGACGGCAATCAGTCGACAATCGCAGATGCCAAGCTCGACGAGCTGATCGCAAAGGGTTCGAAGGCAACCGGCGACGAGCGCAAGAAGCTGTTTCAGGAAGCGTTCCGATACATCGCCGTCGATGTGGCAAACATCGCGCCGCTCTTCCACATGGTCTCGATCGCCCGGGTCGCAAAGGACGTGAACTACACCCCCGATGTGCAGGCCGGCAACGAGATCAAGCTGAAGTCGATCAGCTACCGCTGATCGGCGATTAGCTACCGCTGATCGAACCTAACATCTGTCGCCTGAGGAGAGCGGATGTCGCTGACCTATTTTCTGAGACGTGCAGCCTTCGCGGCGCTCGCGCTTGCGGCTTTGATGACGTCGGCCTTCTTCCTCGTGCGGCTGACGGGCGATCCCGTCAATCTCTATCTGCCTGTCGACGCCTCGGTTGCGGCGCGCGACGCCATGCGCGCCCGCCTTGGGCTCGATCGTTCGCTCCTCGCCCAGTTCTTCGATTGGGCTTGGGATATGCTCAGCCTCGATTTCGGAATGTCTCTCTGGCACAATCGCCCGGCCATGGACGTGGTGCTGGAAGCGCTGCCGAACACATTGGCGCTCGGCGCCATCGCGTTGGCGCTGGCCTTTGCCGCCGCGATCGTCGTCGGGTCGGTCGCTGCGGTCAACGCCGGCGGCTGGGTCGACCGGGGTGTCAACGTCCTGTCGCAGGCAGCCGCAAGCGTCCCCGATTTCTGGCTCGGCCTGATGGGCGTCCTGCTGTTCGCGGTCACCTTCCGCATTCTGCCGACGTCAGGCTTCGGCGGCCCGGCCTACTGGGTGTTGCCTGTCGCCTGTCTCTTTGCCCGACCTTTCGGAACTCTGGTGCAGATCGTCCGCGGCTCGATGATCGAAGCGCTGAACGCGACATTCGTCCGGACGGCCCGCGCCAAGGGCGCCCGCGACGGACGCGTCACCTTCGTGCACGCACTGCGCAACGCTCTCCTTCCGGCGATCACCGTGACGGGCGATCTTGCCGCCCAGTTCGCCGGCGGCGGTGGTGTCGTCGAAGTGGTCTTCGGCTTTCCCGGCATCGGCAAACTTCTGATCGACGGCATCCTGAAACGTGATTTCGCGATCGTTCAGGCGTCGATCTTTGCCGTCGCCGTCGTCATCTTCTTCATCAACATCCTGGTCGACATGCTCTATGCCTCGATCGATCCGCGCGTGAGGGTCGAATGACCGACACATCGGCTGAGTTCCTCCCCGTCCGAGAGCGCCGCGGCCGACGCATCGCCTGGCTCATGCGGGCGCTCGCGGGTGACCCGATGGCGGTGGTGGCAAGCATCTGGCTGCTGATTGTCGTCCTTGCCATTGCCGCCGACAGCCTTTCACTCCTCGGCGAAAATCGCATCTCGCTCAAGGCACGCAACCTGGCGCCCTTCAACTTCGGGCAATCCTGGACGTTATGGCTGGGTGCCGATGCGCTCGGGCGCCCGCTCCTTGTGCGTCTCATAGAGGCGGCATCGACGACGCTCGGGATCGCTCTCGTCACCGTATTGACAAGCCTCACCGGCGGGACGCTGCTCGGCGTGATCGCAGGTTATTTCGGCGGCATTGTCGGTAGCCTCATCATGCGGATCTGCGACATTATCCTCGGCTTTCCGACGCTGCTGGTGGCATTGTTCGGCCTATATCTGTTCGGCCCGAGCGTCAGCAACCTCGTCATCGTGCTCGCCGTGACCCGCATGCCCGCCTATATCCGCGTCGCCCGGGCCGAAACACTGGAGGTCCGCGAGAGGCTTTTCGTCGATGCGGCGCGTGTTTTCGGCGGCGGCCCAGCCTGGATCCTGCGCACGCACATTCTGCCGAGCGTCGCACCGACAATGCTGACGCTCGCCTCCGTCAATCTTGCCATGGTCATGCTATTTGAATCCGGTCTCAGCTATCTCGGGCTTGGCATTCAGCCGCCTTCGGTCAGCTGGGGACTCATGGTCGCACAGGGACAGGGCTACCTGTCGTCTGCCTGGTGGCTCAGCTTCTTCCCGGGCCTCGCCGTCATGTTCACCACCATGTCCTTCAACCTTCTCGCCAACTGGTTCCGGATCGTCAATGATCCGTCGCAGCACTGGCGGCTTTTAAGCCGGAGGCGCTGATGGCCCTTCTCGACGTCAAGGACCTTCAGGTCAGCTTTGACACGGCTGCCGGCCGAATCCTCGCACTCAACGGGGTTTCCTTCTCGCTCGAGCGCGGCGAGGTTCTGGCGCTTCTCGGAGAAAGCGGCTCCGGAAAATCGGTGACCGCCTCGGCCATCATGGACCTCGTTCCCAATCCGCCTGGCGCGATCGACCGCGGATCGATTCGCTTCGAGGGCACCGAGTTGCTGCAACTTCCCCGCAGCGAGCGGCGTGATCTCTGCGGCGACCGGATCGCCCTGATCTTTCAGGACGCGCTTGCCTCTCTCAATCCGGTCTATCCGGTCGGCTGGCAGATCGCCGAAATGTTCCGCATCCACGGGCGCAGCCCGGTAGGCGGTGTGGAAAATGCGGTGATCGAGCTTTTGACGGCGATCGGCATCCCCGACCCCCAACGTCGCGCCAGGCAATATCCGCACGAATTTTCCGGCGGCATGCGCCAGCGCATCATGATCGCCATGGCGGTAGCGCTCGAACCGGACATCATCATTGCCGACGAGCCGACGACAGCGCTCGACGTGACGATCCAGGCGCAGGTGGTCGATCTGCTGCGCACGATCCGCGAACGCAGCAATGCGGGCATGATCTTCATCACCCACGATCTTGGCGTGGTGGCAGAGCTCGCAGACCGTGTCGCGGTCATGTATGCCGGCCGTATCGTCGAGACCGCGAGCGTCTTCGAACTCTTCGACGATGCCCGCCATCCTTACAGCGTCGGACTGCTTGCCTCGCAGCCGCGCATCGACACCGACGAGGACGAGCTGGTCCCGATCCCCGGCTCGGCTCCCAATCCCGTCGCCCTGCCGTCCGGCTGTGCGTTCAGGACGCGCTGTCCGCGCGCCGAGGCGGTCTGCGCCGAGCTTGCCCCTCATCTCGCAACCGTGGGCCCAGGCCGCCAGGCCGCCTGCCACTTCCCGGTACCGCCAGCATGATCGAACCTCTTCTTAAAGTGCAAAACCTCTCTCGGCACTTCGGCAGTGGCGCAACAGCAGTACGCGCCGTCGACGAGGTCAGCTTCGAGATCGCCCGGGGGGAAACGGTCGGCCTTGTCGGCGAAAGCGGATGCGGCAAGACCTCACTGGTACGCACGCTCCTGAAGCTCGGGCCGGCAACGAGCGGCAGCGTCCTGCTCGACGGCGTCGAGATCACTGAGGCAAGTGGCCGCCAGTTGCATGATTTGCGCCGAAAGATGCAGGTCGTCTTCCAGGACCCCTACCAGTCGCTCAATCCGCGCCTTCGGGTCGACCGATTGATCGCCGAACCCTGGGCGTTGCATCCTGGCGTCCTGCCGAAGTCCCGGTGGCGAGAGCAGACGGTCAGACTGCTCGAATCGGTCGGGTTGCGCGGCGAACATGCGAACCGCTATCCCTCCGAATTTTCGGGAGGCCAGCGTCAGCGGCTCGGCATCGCGCGTGCCCTGACGCTTGATCCGGCGCTCCTCGTATGCGACGAGCCGGTCTCGGCCCTCGACGTGTCGGTCCAGGCGCAGGTCGTCAACCTGCTCGCCAGGCTGAGGCGCGAACGCAATCTGGCGATGCTGTTCGTCGCCCATGATCTGGCCGTCGTGCGGCACGTCTCGGACCGGGTGATGGTCATGTATCTCGGCAAAATCATTGAAACAGGACCGAAACACTCGATCTTCAGCGCGCCCGCCCATCCCTACACGCAAGCCCTGATGTCGGCCGTCCCGACACCGGATCCGCGGCTTCGCGGACAACGCAGGCGCATCGTGCTGAAAGGCGACCTGCCGAGCCCCGTCAATCCGCCGAGCGGATGCCGCTTTCGAACGCGTTGCTGGAAGGCGACATCGATCTGCGCCGAACAGGAGCCGGCCTTGAGGAACAGGACGGCAGCCCCCGGACTGCTGACCGCCTGCCATCACGCCGATCCGGATCTTTCCGAGGCCGCCGCCTGAGCCTTCTCGTAGGGCTTTCTTACGGCACCGGCGGCAAGCGCATGGGAGGCGATTACGTGTTTGCCTCTCGCAGGGGCTGGCCAGCACCTCGCCCCCCGAGCCTGCCAAGCCTTCAGCGGCGGCGCCACAGCCGTTTCGCTGCATCGGAATGCGCGTCGCTGGCCGCCAGCGACCTTCAAAAGACATTGCCGCGCGGGCTCTCATCCGTGCAAGGCGCTTAGCCAGCTTCGCCTTTACGAGCGCGTAAGACGGCTTGAACATGAGCCTTTGGCACCTCTGCCTTTTACTTTGTAATTTCCGACATACATTAAATGCTATGTACGTTCCGCTGATTGGCACGCGGGGATTAAGGTGTTGGCGATGGCAACCGCCAATCTTCACTTTGTTGTTTTTGCTGCTTTCAGCTTGGAGCTTCGGCGCACCATCGGCGTCTGACCGCACGTCTGTCGTCCTCAAGGTGAACGGCGCCATTGGGCCTGCTATAGCTGACTACGTGGTACGAGGCATTCAGCGTGCTGGCGAACGTGAAGCGGTCTTGATCGTCCTGCAAATGGATACACCAGGTGGCCTTGACACCTCCATGCGGGAAATCATTCGCGCGATCCTTGCCTCGCCGGTGCCTGTCGCGAGCTTCGTCGCGCCAAGCGGGGCACGGGCTGCCAGCGCCGGCACCTATATTCTCTACGCAAGCCACATCGCGGTCATGGCGCCTGGCACCAATCTCGGCGCGGCGACACCAATCGCACTCGGCCTTAAGCCTTTGGGCGGTGATGAGGAACCCGAAAAAAAGCCGAACGAACCTAGCGGCAAGCAGCCGGCAGGTCCAGGCAATGCCCAGGAAGCAAAAGCGGTCAACGATGCCGTCGCTTACATTCGCGGGCTTGCGGAATTGCGCAATCGCAACGCCGACTGGGCAGAGCGTGCTGTCCGCGACGCTGCGAGCCTTTCATCCACTGCGGCAGTGCGCGAACATGCCATCGATTTCATGGCGGTCGATGTCAATGATCTCCTTGCAAAGGCACAGGGGCACGTGGTGCGGGTCGGTCAAACGGACGTCCGGCTCGATACCGCCGGTTTGGCCGTGCAGGAATTCGAGCCTGACTGGCGCACGCGGCTGCTGTCCGTCATTACCGATCCGAACATCGCAATCATCCTGATGATGGTCGGTATCTATGGCCTGATCTTCGAATTTCTCGCACCCGGGACAATGCTTCCTGGCACGATCGGCGGCATCTGCCTCCTCCTCGGTCTCTATGCCCTGGCATTGCTGCCGGTGAGTTTTGCCGGCCTTGGGCTTATTTTGCTCGGCGTAGCATTGACTGTGGCTGAGGCGCATTCACCAAGCCTCGGGGCTTTTGGCATTGGCGGCGGGGTAGCCGTGATCCTGGGAGCAACCATCTTGTTCGATACCGATATACCCGGCCTGGAGGTGTCGCGCCCCCTACTAGCCGCAATTGCAGTTGCGACTCTTGCCTTCAGTCTTGTCGTTGCTCGCCTGGCATTCACCTCGCGCTTGCGCCAGGTTGCCACCGGCGCAGAGGAGATGATTGGCATTTCCGGTAAAGTTGAGAGTTGGACGGGGCTCAGCGGGTACGTCATTGCGCATGGCGAACGCTGGAAGGCGGTTTCCGCCGAACCCCTTGTTGCTGGTGACCCTGTCAGGGTGACCGGCCGCAACGGGCTGGCGCTCGAGGTCGCCAGCCGTCCTAAGGACACTTGACGACACTCAGGAAGCAGGAGGAGAAGTCATGGATATGTTTACAGATCTTGCCTTCTATTTGGTGGCCATTTTCATTTTGGTCGCCGTCCTCGCATCCGCGGTTAAGATCCTGAGGGAATATGAACGCGGCGTCGTGTTCACGCTCGGCCGCTTTACAGGCGTCAAGGGACCCGGCTTGATTCTGCTCGTGCCCTATGTCCAGCAGATGATCCGGGTCGACTTGCGCACGCGCGTACTCGACGTGCCCAGCCAGGACGTCATCTCACATGACAATGTCTCGGTGCGTGTCAGCGCGGTAATCTATTTCAGGGTTATCGACCCCGAGAAGTCGACGATACAGGTCGAGGATTTCATGATGGCAACGAGCCAGCTTGCCCAGACGACGTTGCGCTCGGTGCTCGGCAAGCACGATCTCGATGAAATGCTGGCAGAACGCGACAGGCTCAACTCGGATATTCAGGAAATCCTTGATACTCAGACAGACGCTTGGGGAATTAAAGTAGCCACCGTCGAGATCAAACATGTGGATATCAACGAGTCGATGATTCGTGCGATTGCCCGCCAGGCGGAAGCCGAACGCGAACGCCGCGCAAAGGTCATCAATGCCGAGGGCGAACAACAGGCTGCAGCGAAGCTGCTGGAAGCGGCCGAAATTCTGGCAAAGCAGCCGGAGGCAATGCAACTTCGTTACCTGAGCACTTTGAACGTCATCGCCAGCGAGAAGGCTTCGACGATCTTATTTCCCTTCCCGATGGAGTTGGGCAATCTGATGGCCACTAAGCCGAAGTGATCGGACGGCCCTGGCGTTGATGATTGATCCAGCTTCGATGTCAACCTCGCGCAAAATGAGGTCACGGCCCAGAGAAACAGTCGGCCACGGGTTGCATGCGGCTCCGAAGGGCGTTGCCCGGGATCTCATGCGCGCGCGGCGATTTTCGAGTGGATTTCAGCCGTTCTTTCCGGCGCGACTTTGCATAAGAAGATAGCTGTCGCCATTCATCTGAAGGATATTGACGTGGTGGGTGATACGATCGACCAGTGCGCCGGTCGGACGCACGGCCCCTCATGTTTTCGTCCATACGTCAAAGGAAAGATTGCTGGTAATCAGGGTTGCACTCCATTCGCAGCGTTGCGGGATCAGCTCGAAGCACAATTCTGGGAGAGCGGCACCAGACCAGCCCATCGATGATAAGAAGCCGGTAGGTTTGACGGAACGCCGCCACCCGTGGTCTTGGCGGCTCGACTCAGATGTGCGAAGCGTTTCCCAAAGCCCCGCAGCTCAGGCACCAGGCGCTCCGGCTGATACCCACTTGCCGCTCAACGCACAGACGCTCGACCATTTCATCAAGCGTCACGTCCTTGCGGTCTTCTATCATCTCGACGACAAACGCCTCATGTGCATCAAGGACCGAGGGGCGCCGCTAACCTTCGACCGGGATGTGGGCTCGCCACTTTCGCTCTTGCGATCCAGCGAATTGCCGTCGAAATCGCAATCCCGAACCGGGCTGCCGCCTGGCGTGCAGACATGCCCGCCGCAGATGCTTTCAACACGCGTAATCGAAGATCATCGCTCAGTGCTCGTCCCATCATCCACCTCTTCCGATATGGATGTTGAATCAGCTTCGGCTCGCATCGTCACCTCACAATCGATTCATCGCATGGGAGGCGATTACGTGTTTGCCTCTCGCAGGGGCTGATCGCGGCGAACACCTCGCCCCCTGCTATGCGAGGAGACGACGCGGTTCCTCCAGCGATCGGTCGGCGTTCTCTTAGCAGGCTTTGCTGACGATATTCCCGGGCCCTGATGCCCCCATGCAACTGTGCTTGTCCATTCACTCAGCGAGGCCTAAGCAGGATCGTTGGCCCAGTCTTCGTGTCCATGGCGTATTCGGATCACGAATATAGTTCCGTGCTCCTCGATCCGGTAGACAATGAGATGGGCTTTGAACGGATGAATTCTAACTGGCGGCGAAATCTCTTCTCGCTCACGCGCCATTCGCGGATTAGCGGCAATCAGATCAAGCACGGTAAACAACTCGTCATGATACTGCCTAGCCTGTGCGGCTCCGAACACGCGCACTCCTTGTTCGGCGATCGCAATGATGTCCTCTTCTGCTTCGACTGAAAGGTCAAAGCGCATTATCTGCTGCCGCGCGTTTCTGCACGTGCAACTGCCGCGGCAAAGAGTTCGTCCTTCGACCGGCTGCCAATACCGCTTTTAAAACCGTCATCAACGAAACGTTGCATGGCGGCAACCTTATCACTGCGAATTTGGTCCCTCCGGATCAGGTCGCGCACATAGTCACTCGCATTGGAATATCGCCCGCTCTTTGCTTGTGCCTCAACCCAATCTTTCATCGGGTCCGGAAGCGATACGTTCATCGTAGCCATTCGAGCCTCCATGGTGCGAGTAGGCTATCTGGACTTGGCAAAGTTTGTCAATCGGCTAGACGAACGGCGATCTGTGTCATGTCCAGGGATTGCCGCCTACGCGATGACAAAGTCAGCGATTCAGGGAATGGCGGGGGTAGTCGGCCTGTGTCCGTGTGACGCTGATCCTCGTGCGACAGGTCGGGCTCTTGCCCTTGTGGGCGAAGCTTTTCGGCATCGGCACGGCCTTATTCCGGTCTCAGTTGATGGGATCCGAACCGGCAGACGCCACCCCTGATCTTGGCAGCCCGACTCAGATGTGCAGGGCGCTTCCCAAAGCTTTGAGTGCCGCCTCCATCACCGCTTCACCGCGGGTCGGATGCGCGTGAATTGTGCCGGCGATGTCTTCCAGGCGCGCACCCATTTCGATTGCCAGCGCAAAAGCTGCCGAAAGTTCGGAAACCCCTGCCCCCACCGCCTGCAGCCCGAGAACGAGATTGGTGTCGGCGCGGGCAACGACGCGCACAAAGCCCTCTTCGGAGAGCATCGTCATGGCGCGCCCATTGGCGCTGAAAGGAAACTGGCCGATACGGATCTCATATCCCTGCGCCTGCGCCTCCGCCGGCGAGAGACCGGCGCTGACGATCTCAGGATCGGTGAAGCAGATGGCGGGGATACATCTTTTGTCCCAGGCGCGCTTCTTGCCGGCGATGATCTCAGCCACCATCTCGCCTTGCGCCATCGCCCGATGAGCCAGCATCGGCTCGCCGGTCACGTCGCCGATCGCATAGACGCCGCGCATCGAGGTGCGGCAACGATCATCGATCCTCAGATAGGGGCCAGCGCGATCGAGATCGAGCTCTTCGAGACCGGAACCTGCCGTTCGGGGGCGGCGGCCTACAGTGACAAGGATGCGATCCGCCGGCAGTGTCTCACGCCGGCCGTCTGACGTTTCAACGATCAATGCCTCGCCATCATCGGCAAGGCCTGTCGCCTTCGCGCCTGTGAGCACCCGAATGCCACTTTCGGTGAGCTTGCGCAGGACGGGCCGCACGAGTTCGGCATCATATTGCGGCAGCACCTGCGGCATCGCCTCGACGACCGTTACCTGCGATCCCATTTTGGCAAAGGCCGTGCCGAGTTCCAGGCCGATATAACCGCCGCCGACGACGACGAGCTTTTTCGGCAGCTCCGTCAGCGACAGCGCCTCGGTCGAGGAAATGACGCGGCCGCCGAATGGCAGGTTGGCAAGCTCGACCGGATCGGAGCCTGTGGCGATCACTACGGTCTCGGCGCGGATGACCTGCTGGCCGGTTTCGGTCTCCACCTCCACCGTCTTGCCGTCACGGAAATGGGCGCGGCCGTGGACGATCTTGACCCGCGCCTTCTGCAACAGACCCGAAACGCCGCCTGTGAGCCGGCCGACAATGCCGTCCTTCCAGGCGATCGTCCTTGCGAGATCGATCGAGGCGCCTTCGATGCGGATGCCCATCGGGTTCTTGCCGGCGAGCATCTTCTGCGTGCCGTCGAACTCCTCCGCGGCATGGATCAGTGCCTTGGAGGGTATGCAGCCGACCGTCAGGCAGGTGCCGCCCGGCTTGCCGGCCTCGACGATGACGGTATCGATGCCGAGCTGCCCGGCGCGGATGGCGCAGACATAACCGCCCGGACCGGCGCCGATGACGAGGAGCTTGCAGACAATTTCTTTCATGGCTCAGCCTTCGATGAAAATGAGCGCCGGCGTTTCGATGAGCGTGCGGATGCGCTGGACGAAGGTCGCCGCATCCCAGCCGTCAATGATGCGATGATCGAAACTGGAGGAGAGGTTCATCATCTTGCGCGGCACGAACTGGGTGCCGTCCCAGACCGGTCGCGTGGCGAGCTTGTTGACGCCGATGATCGCCACCTCGGGATGATTGATGACGGGCGTAGATACGATGCCGCCGAGCGCTCCGAGCGAGCTGATGGTGATGGTGGAGCCGGAAAGCTCATCGCGCGTCGCCATGCCCGAGCGCGCCGCCTCCGCCAGCCGGACCATCTCGGCGGCGCAATCCCAGACGCCGCGTGCTTCCGCATGTCGCACCACCGGTACGGTCAGGCCGGCCGGCGTCTGCGTGGCGATGCCGATATGCACGGCACTATAACGCGTGATGATGCCGGCATCGTCGTCGAAGGTGGCGTTGACCGCGGGCTGCTCGGCGATCGCCTTGACCAGCGCCCGCATCAGGAAGGGCAGTACCGTCAGTTTCGGATGGCCTTCCCTGCGGTCGCCGTTCATGGTGGCGCGCAGCTCTTCCAGCGCGGTCATGTCAACCTCCTCCACATAGGTGATGTGGGGAATGCGGGAGGTCGACAGCACCATTTTCTCGGCGATCCGGCGGCGCAGGCCGGTGAGCTTGATCTCCTCAGTCGCCGTCTTCCTGGCGACCCCCCCCTTGACCGGTGCGGGAGCGGTTTCCTGAGCCAGAAATTGCTCGACATCTTCGCGCAGGATACGCCGGGCCGGGCCGCTGCCCTGGACCTGCCTGAGATCGACCCCGTTTTCCCTGGCGAAGAGCCGAACGGAGGGAGCGGCCAGAGGCTTTTCGGCGGGTGGTGCGCCAACGGGTGGTGCGGCAGGCGCCGGCGGCGCCGGGACGGGCTTGGCAATTTCGGTCTTGGCGGTTTCGGCAACCGGCGTCTGCGCAACTGGCGCCGGCTGAGCCTCGACACTATCGCCGGCTGTCTCGATCCGCACCAGCGGCGCCTTCACCGCAATACGATCTCCGATCTCGCCGGCGAGCCAAATGACCGTGCCCTCGACGGGAGAGGGAATTTCCACTGTGGCCTTGTCGGTCATGACGGCGGCAATCACCATGTCCTCGCGGACGGGATCTCCGGTCTTCACGTGCCATTCGACAAGCTCGGCCTCGGCCACCCCTTCCCCGACATCGGGCATTTTGATGATGAATTCGCCCATGGCTCAGGCCTCCAAGACTTCGGCAAGCGCCCGCCCGACCCGGCCGGGACCGGGGAAATAGTCCCATTCCTGCGCATGCGGATAGGGCGTATCCCAGCCGGCGACCCGCACGACCGGGGATTCGAGATGATAGAAGCAATGTTCCTGCACCAGGGACACGACTTCGCCGCCGAAGCCCGACGTCAAGGTCGCCTCATGGACGACGACGCAGCGGCCCGTCTTGGTGACCGATTTGACGATCGTATCGAGATCGAGCGGCAGCAGGCTTCTCAAATCAATCACCTCGGCATCGACGCCAGTGTCCTCGGCCGCCGCCAGCGCCACATGCACCATCGTGCCGTAGGCAACGACTGTTACCGCCGATCCCGCCCGCCGCACCTCGGCCTTGCCGATCGGGATGGTGTAATGGCCGTCCGGCACCTCGCCGAGATCATGTTTCGACCAGGGTGTGACCGGCCGTTCGTGATGGCCGTCGAAGGGGCCGTTGTAAAGCCGCTTCGGCTCCAGGAACATGACAGGATCAGGATCCTCGATCGCTGCGATCAGCAGCCCCTTGGCGTCATAGGGATTGGAAGGCACGATCACCTTCAATCCGCAGACATGGGTGAAGAGCGCCTCCGGACTCTGGCTGTGCGTTTGGCCGCCGAAGATGCCGCCGCCAGTCGGCATACGCACGACGATCGGGCAGGTGAAATCGCCGTTCGACCGATAGCGGATGCGCGCCGCCTCCTGCGTCAGCTGATCATAGGCGGGATACATGTAATCGGCGAACTGGATCTCTACACAGGGCTTCAGCCCGTAGGCTGCCATGCCGATCGCCGTGCCTACGATACCGGACTCGCTGATCGGCGTGTCGAAGCAGCGCGTCCTGCCATATTTTGCCTGCAGGCCCTGGGTGCAGCGGAAGACGCCGCCGAAATAGCCGACATCCTCGCCGAAGACCACGACATTGTCGTCCTTCGCCATCGACACGTCCATGGCGCTGCGCACGGCCTCGATCATCGTCATCCTGGCCATATCAGTACCCCGCCTTCTGCCGCTGGCGGCGAATATGCGCCGGCATCTCGGCATAGACGCCCTCGAAAATGTCGCGCACCGAAGGCCTGCCGCCGGCATGCAGCGTGCCGTGCGCCTCGGCCTGGCGCTGCGCCTCGATCACCTCGTCCATGATTTCGGCTTCGGCCTGCACATGCCGCTCCTCCGACCAGATGCCCTTGACGATCAGATGTTTCTTCAGCCGCAGCACCGGGTCGCCGAGCGGCCAGGCTTCCGATTCCGTCTTCGGCCGGTAGGCGCTCGGATCGTCGGAGGTCGAATGTGCGCCGACGCGATAGGTGACATGTTCGATCAGCGTCGGCCCCAGATTGCGCCGGGCGCGATCAGCCGCCCAGCGGGCGACGGCATGGACGGCGAGATAATCGTTCCCGTCGACCCTGAGGGCCGGAATGCCGAAGCCAAGGCCGCGGGCGGCAAAGGTGCCGGAGCCGCCGCGGGCAATTCCCTGGAAGGTGGAGATCGCCCACTGATTGTTGACGATATTGAGGATCACAGGTGCCTTGTAGGTCGAGGCGAAGACCAGCGCCGAATGGAAGTCGGATTCCGCCGTCGATCCGTCGCCGATCCAGGCCGCGGCAATGCGGCTGTCGTTCTTGATCGCCGAGGCCATCGCCCAACCGACGGCCTGTACATATTGGGTAGCGAGATTGCCCGAGATGGTGAAGAAGCCGTGTTCCTTGGAGGAATACATGATCGGCAGCTGCCGGCCGTGCAGCGGATCGCTCTCGTTCGAGTAGATCTGGTTCATCATCTCGACCATCGGATAGTCGTCGGCAATCAGGAGGCCTGCCTGGCGATAGGTCGGGAAATTCATGTCTCCCTTGTTGAGCGCCTTGCGGAAGGCGCAGCTGACGGCCTCTTCGCCGAGATGCTGCATGTAGAAGGAGGTCTTGCCCTGGCGCTGCGCCATCAGCATGCGGGCATCGAAGGCGCGCAGCTTCATCATGTTGCGAAGCCCGGTCAGCAGCTCCTCATCGGTGAGCGATCCGGCCCAGGGACCGACGGCCTCGCCATCACGATTCAAGACGCGGATAATGGAATAGGCGAGATCGCGGATGTCCTCGGATGCGACATCGACCTCCGGCCGCGGCACGGAACCGGCCTTGGCGATCTTGACGTTGGAAAAATCGGGCTGGCCGCCCGGGCGGACGGCGGGTTCGGGGACATGCAGGCTCAAATGAGCAGAATCCACCATGCTTTTCTTTCCTCCCTATGCCAGCCGTGCCCCCTCCCCGGAAGCACGGCCGGATGTGGTTCTATAGATTGCGGGCGATCACCATGCGCTGCACGTCGCTCGTTCCCTCATAGATCTGGCAGATGCGCACATCGCGGTAGATGCGCTCGACCGGATAATCGGCCATGTAGCCATAACCGCCGTGAATCTGGATTGCGTCCGAGCAGACGCGCTCCGCCATCTCCGAGGCAAAGAGCTTCGCCATCGAAGCTTCCGCTAGGCAGGGCAGCCCGGCTTCCCTGAGGGCGGCGGCATGAAAGACGAGCTGGCGCGCCGCCTCGATCCGCACCGCCATGTCGGCAAGGCGGAAGGCAACGGCCTGGTGCTCGAAAATCGGCTTGCCGAAAGCCGTTCGTTCCTTGGCGTAGTCACGCGCCGCCTCGAAAGCTGCCCGCGCCATGCCGACGGCTTGCGCCGCAATGCCGATCCGCCCGCCCTCGAGATTGGCAAGCGCGATACGATAACCTTCGCCTTCTCCACCGAGCCTCAGCTCCGCAGGAATGCGCATGGCGTTAAAGGCGATCTGGCAGGTATCGGTGGAATGCAGCCCGAGCTTTTCCTCGATGCGGATCACCTCGTATCCCGGCGTCTCCGTCGGCACGATGAAGGCGGTGATGCCCTTCTTGCCGGCGTCGGGGTCGGTGACGGCGAAGACGATGATCACATTGCCGTTCTTGCCCGAGGTGATGAACTGCTTGGCGCCGTCAATCACGTAGTGGTCGCCGTCACGCCGGGCCCGGGTCTTCAGGTTCGAGGCATCGGAACCGGCCTGCGGTTCGGTGAGCGCAAAGCCGCCGATCCATTCGCCGGTCGCAAGCTTCGGCAGGAAGCGCTGCCGCTGCTCCTCGGTGCCGAATTTCAGGATCGGCACGCAACCGACGGAGCTGTGCACGCTCATGATCGTCGAACAGGGCCCGTCGCCCGCGGCAATCTCCTCGAGTGCCGCAGCATAGGCGACGACACCCGTATCCGAGCCACCATAGGCTTCCGGCACCAGCATGCCGAGCAGCCCGAGTTCGCCCATCTCCTTCAGCTCCTCGCGCGGGAAAAGATGCTCCCGGTCGCGTTTGGCCGCGCCCGGCGCCAGCCGGTCGCGGGCAAAGTCGCGGGCGAGATCCGAAATCTGCTGCTGGAGTTCGGAAAGGATCATATGGCTTCTCCCCTCCGCCTAGTGCCGTTCGATGGCGACGGCGGTCGCCTCGCCGCCGCCGATGCAGAGTGCCGCCATGCCGCGCTTCAGGTCATAGCGCTCCAAAGCTGCAAGCAGCGTCACCAGAATCCGGGCTCCCGATGCGCCGATCGGATGGCCGAGCGCGCAGGCGCCGCCATGCACGTTCACCTTTTCATGCGGCAGGTCGAGATCGCGCATCGCCGCCATGGCGACGACGGCGAAAGCCTCATTGATTTCGAAGAGGTCGACGTCGGAAAGCGCCAGGCCGGTCCGATCCGACAGCTTCTGCAGCGCGCCGATCGGCGCGGTGGCAAAAAGATTGGGCGCTTGTGAGTGGGTGGCATGGCCGAGGATGGTGGCGAGCGGGGTCAGGCCGCGATGCTCCGCCTCGGAGCGGCGCATCAGCGCGAGCGCTGCCGCGCCATCTGAGATCGAGCTGGAATTGGCGGCGGTCACGGTGCCGCCGTCGCGGAAGGCGGGCTTCAGCGTCGGGATCTTGTCGGGCTTGGCCCTGCCCGGCTGTTCGTCGCGGCTCGCCACCTGCTCGGTTTTCCCCGACCTGACCGTGACCGGCACGATCTCGCTTTCGAAACTGCCGTCCGCGATCGCCTTCTGCGCCCGGGTCAGAGAGGCGATGGCGTAATTATCCTGCGCCTCGCGCGTGAACTGATAGGCCTCGGCGCAATCCTCCGCGAAGCTGCCCATCAAGCGCCCCTTGTCATAAGCATCCTCCAGCCCGTCGAGGAACATGTGATCCACGACACGCCCATGGCCGAGCCTGTAGCCGCCGCGGGCCTTGTCCAGGAGATAGGGCGCATTCGTCATGCTTTCCATGCCGCCTGCAAGCGCGATCGAAGCACTGCCGGCAGCGATCAGGTCGTGCGCCATCATCACCGCCTTCATGCCCGAGCCGCACATCTTGTTGACGGTGCTTGCCCCTGTCGCAAAGGGCAGGCCGGCGCCGATCGCCGCCTGGCGCGCCGGCGCCTGGCCAAGGCCCGCCGGCAGGACGCAGCCAAAGACGACCTCCTCGATCGCCTCGGCCGCGATATGGCTGCGCTCAAGTGCTGCGCGGATCGCGGCTGCTCCGAGCTCCGGCGCTGTCGCCTCCTTCAGCTCTCCCTGCAAACTGCCGATCGGCGTGCGCGCCGCACCGACGATGACGATAGGATCCTGCGAAACCATCTTTCCTCCTTGGGCGTCACGCTTAACGCGCGCCCATCCGCAATGCGCCGTCGAGGCGGATGACCTCGCCGTTCAGCATGTTGTTTTCAAACATATGGCGCACCAGCGCAGCAAATTCAGCCGGCCGGCCGAGCCGCGGCGGAAAGGGCACGCTCTGGCCGAGTGCCGCCTGAACTTCGGCCGGCATGCCTGCCATCATCGGCGTCTCGAAGATGCCGGGCGCGATCGACACGACGCGAATGCCGTGACGGGCAAGCTCGCGGGCGATCGGTAATGTCATCGCCGCCACCCCGCCTTTGGAGGCGGCATAGGCGGCCTGGCCGATCTGGCCGTCGAAGGCGGCAACCGAGGCCGTATTGACAATGACGCCGCGTTCGCCTTCGCCATCCGGCTCCGCACTCTTGATCGCCGCGGCGGCAAGCCGGATCATATTGAAGGTACCGATGAGATTGATGCCGACGGTGCGCGCAAAACTCTCCAGCCGGTGCGGACCGTCGCGGCCGATCACCTTTTCAGCCGGCGCCACGCCGGCGCAATTGACCAGCCCGCGCACGCTGCCGAAGGCTTCGAGCGCTGCGGCGACCACGGCTGCTCCCGCCTCGCCGTCGCTCACATCGGCCTTGACGAAGCGGGCCTCGCTGCCGAACTCCCGAGCGATACCCTCGCCCGCCTCAACATTGAGATCGGCGATCGTCACGCGCCCGCCGGCCTCGACGAACATGCGTGCGGTCGCCGCACCCAACCCGGAGCCGCCTCCCGTCACGATGAAACTTGCGCCGCGGATCAGCATGGATCTCTTCTCCTCGCCGCCGGCCATCTCCTCCAGACATTGCCGGCAGACAGGATTCTATGCGCTCAGCCTATTGCAAGCGATGACAGAACTGCTCCATTATTTCGGCCAGTTTTGCCATAGCGGGGTTGGAATGGCCGAGATCGAGCGACGCATGATCGCACCGGGCTTCGTCGAGGAGGCGCTCGACAGCCTGCGGCGGCTCGGCAAGCCGACGGCGCCGATCCTTGCGCGGGTCGGCTTGCCGGCGGTTGTCGATCAGCCGGTGTCTGCCGAGACCTATGGCGCGCTCTGGCTGGCAATTGCCGCCGAGCTTGACGACGAATTCTTCGGCATGAGCGGCCGGCCGATGCGCAGCGGTAGCTTCACGCTGCTCTGCCACTGCGTGCTGCATGCGCCGACGCTTGGTCAGGCGCTACGCCGGGCGCTGCGTTTTCTCGATGTCGTGCTCGACGATCCCAGAGGACGGCTTGTCATCCGCGACGGTCTGGCCGAGATCGAACTCAGGGATGCCGGCAGCGCGCGCTCGGCCTTCGCCTACCGCACCTACTGGATCATCCTGCACGGCATCATCTGCTGGCTGGTCGGCCGCCGCTTCCCGATCCGGCTCGTCGATTTCCGCTGTGCCGAGCCGAAACAAGGCGCCGACTACCGACTGTTCTTCGGGGCGCCAGTGCGCTTCTCGCAAGCCATCAGCCGCCTCGGCTTCGACAGCGTCATGCTGGACCTGCCGATTTCACGCAGCGAACAGGCGCTTAAACAGTTCCTGCGCGGCGCGCCCGCCAATATTCTGGTGCGCTATCGCTACGACGCCGGCATCGCCGCCGCTGTGCGCCGGCGCTTGAGCCAGGCAACGCCTGCTGCTTGGCGAAGTTTCGCCGAACTTGCCGCCGAGATGCGCATGCGGCCTTCAACGCTGCGCCACCGCTTGCACGACGAAGGACAAAGCTACGCCGCGATCAAGGACGACATCCGCCGGGACCTCGCGGTCGAATTACTGCTGAATACCTCGAAAACGATCGGCGAAATCGCCCTGCAGCTCGGCTATTCCGAACACAGCGCCTTCTTTCGCGCCTTCCGGAAATGGATGGGCAAAAGCCCCGAGGCATTCCGGCGAGAGGATGCGGAGAATTCAACATAGATCACTCGAGACGCTTAACCCCACCCGACTGACTTCGCGCCTTCGAGAACATGGCGGCAATCTTCATCATAAAGGATTTGCTGAAGCGACCGAGGGCCTGTTGATGAGGCTCGATGTACCAGGAGTGCTCGACGATGTCGTAATTGTATTCGTCAACGACGATCCAGCTCTGCTTGAGATCTCCAAGACCGGCCCGTCGGCGCTCGATATCGGGGATTTCCAGGGGCAACCCTCCCCGGCTGCGGCGGTGGGGTAATTGCCAGCAGGACGAGGTGCGTATTTCCATCACTGGCACTGCGGATTGCAATCACGACACAGACCGGCCGCTGTTTCGTCCCTCAGTCTCGCCACGTTGCTGCTGCCATGCCCAGAGATAGGGATAGATTATCAGCTCGCCAGGACGAACTCATGTCTCATCGTCGTAGCCTTCGCCCTTTGCCAGCCGCTCAACATCACCAAACAACTCGGCATGCGCGCCCGGCATCTCCGAGGCGGCATGGGCGCGGCGCGGATCTGTGCCACTGCGCAGGCGCTCATAATGCTCATAACTCATCAGCACAAAACGCGGCTTGTTGTGGCGGGTAAGAACGACCGGTTCGCGGCTTGCGGCATCGGTGACGTCACCGACCTGTTTGTTGAGATCACCCGTGTCGCATCGAATAGTGTCTCCTATTTGATTTCCATATATTCCATGATTTCCATATTTCTAGAAAATGGAGTCTTATACCCATTATTCGGAGGCACTTTGAACCTGCCGCAACCCGCGCTACATATTTCAGCGGGAGGATTGCCATGTTCGATTTTTCGCTCGGCGAAACCGCGGATGCGATCCGCGACACGACGGCGCGATTTGCCGCCGACCATATTTCTCCGCTG
Source organism: Rhizobium aethiopicum (assembly GCF_900094625.1). Taxonomy (GTDB): domain Bacteria; phylum Pseudomonadota; class Alphaproteobacteria; order Rhizobiales; family Rhizobiaceae; genus Rhizobium; species Rhizobium aethiopicum. The sequence continues at coordinate 76,946 of NZ_FMAJ01000004.1, forward strand.
GCTGCGGAGATCGACGAAAGCAACACGTTTCCACGCCAGCTCTGGCCTCAGATGGGCGCACTCGGCCTGCATGGGATCACCGTTGAGGAAGAGTTCGGCGGCGCCGGTCTCGGTTATCTCGAGCATGTCGTCGCCATGGAGGAGGTCTCGCGCGCCTCGGCTTCGGTCGGCTTAAGCTACGGCGCCCACTCCAATCTCTGCGTCAATCAGATCCGCCGCTGGGCCTCGCCGGAGCAGAAACGCCGCCATCTGCCGAAACTGATTTCCGGCGAACATGTTGGCTCGCTCGCCATGTCGGAGGTTGGCGCCGGCTCCGATGTCGTCTCAATGCGGTTGCGTGCAGAGCAAAAGGGCGACCGCTATATTCTGAACGGTACGAAGTTCTGGATCACCAATGCGCCGCATGCCGATGTGCTCGTCGTCTATGCCAAGACCGATCCGGCCGCCGGCCCGAAAGGCATTTCCGCCTTCATCATCGAAAAAGGCCTGCCCGGCTTCAGCGTCTCTAACAAGCTTTCCAAGCTCGGCATGCGCGGCAGCGACACGGCCGAACTGGTCTTTCAGGATTGCGAGGTACCGGCCGAGGCACTGATGGGACGGGAGGGACAAGGCGTAAAAATCCTGATGTCCGGCCTCGATTACGAACGCGCCGTGCTTGCCGCTGGCCCACTCGGCATCATGCAGGCCTGTCTCGACGTGGTGCTACCCTATGTGCGCGAGCGCAAGCAGTTCGGCAAGGCGATCGGCGACTTCCAGCTGATGCAGGGCAAGATTGCCGACATGTATGTGGCACTGAATTCGGCCCGCGCCTATGTTTATTCCGTGGCGCGGGCCTGCGATGCCGGCCGCGCGACACGCACTGATGCGGCCGCCGCGATCCTTTTTGCCAGCGAGAATGCCGTGAAGGTGTCGCTGGAAGCAATCCAGGCGCTTGGCGGCGCCGGCTATACCAAGGAATGGCCGGTCGAGCGCTTCCTGCGCGACGCCAAGCTCTACGATATCGGGGCCGGCACGAATGAAATCCGCCGCTATCTGATCGGTCGGGAGCTCATTTCCTCATGACGGTGATTTCGACTGCGATCGATCGCGACAGCGAAAGCTTCAAAGCCAATACCGCCAAGAACAAGGCCCTCGTCGCCGAGCTCTACGAACGTTCAGGCAAAGCGCGCGAGGGCGGATCACAGACGGCGCGCGAGCGCCATACCGGCAAGGGCAAGCTCCTGCCGCGTGACCGCATCCAGTTGCTGCTCGACGCCGGCAGCCCTTTCCTGGAAATCGGCGCGCTGGCCGCCAACGGCATGTATGGTGGCGAGGCGCCGGGCGCCGGCATCATCGCGGGCATCGGCCGCGTTTGCGGTCGCGAGGTGATGATTGTCGCCAATGACGCGACGGTGAAAGGCGGCGCCTATTACCCGCTGACGGTGAAGAAGCATCTCAGGGCGCAGGAGATCGCCCTGCAGAACCGGCTGCCCTGCCTCTATCTGGTCGATAGCGGCGGCGCCAATCTTCCGCATCAGGCCGAAGTCTTTCCAGACCGCGACCATTTCGGCGCGATCTTCTACAACCAGGCGCAGATGTCCGCCGAAGGCATTCCGCAGATCGCCTGCGTCATGGGAAGCTGCACGGCCGGTGGTGCCTATGTGCCCGCCATGTCTGATGAGACGGTAATCGTGCGCAATCAGGGCACGATCTTCCTTGCCGGCCCCCCGCTGGTCAAAGCCGCGACCGGCGAGATCATCTCGGCCGAAGAGCTCGGAGGCGCAGAGACCCATGGTCGCCGTTCCGGCGTCGTCGATCATGTCGCCGAAAATGATGAGCATGCGCTGCTTCTGGTGCGCGATATCGTCGCCAGCCTCAACAGCGTCAAATCGGTCGATATCGACATCCAGCCTCCGCGGCCGCCGAAGCTCGACGTCGACGACCTCCACGGCATCATTCCGGACGATGTGCGCTCGCCCTATGACGTGCGCGAGGTGATCGGCCGGATCGTCGACGGCTCCGAACTGCACGAGTTCAAGCCGCTCTACGGCACCACGCTCATCTGCGGCTTCGCCCGCATCTGGGGCATGCCGGTCGCCGTCATCGCCAATAACGGCGTGCTTTTTTCCGAAAGCGCACTGAAGGGCGCGCATTTCATCGAGCTCGCCTGCCAGCGCCGCGTGCCGCTGCTGTTTCTGCAGAACATCTCCGGCTTCATGGTCGGCGGCCGCTATGAGGCCGGCGGCATCGCCAAGGATGGGGCAAAGCTGGTGACGGCGGTCGCCACCGCGACCGTGCCGAAGATCACCGTCATCATCGGCGGCAGCTTCGGCGCCGGCAATTACGGCATGTGCGGCCGCGCCTATCGCCCGCGTTTCCTCTTCACCTGGCCAAACAGCCGCATCAGCGTCATGGGCGGTGAACAGGCGGCCTCCGTGCTCGCCACCATCCGCCGCGATGCGCTGGAGGCGCGCGGAGAGAATTGGCCGGCCGATGAGGAGGAAGCTTTCAAGGCGCCGATCCGCGCCGGCTACGAGGCGGAGGGCAGTCCCTATTATGCCACCGCCCGCCTCTGGGACGACGGCATCATCGATCCCAGCCAGACGAGGGATGTACTCGGCCTTGCTTTCTCAGCCTGCCTGAATGCACCGATCCCGAAAGCGCCGCGCTTCGGCCTGTTTCGAATGTGAGGCGGCAATGATGGAAAGCCTGCTCATCGCCAACAGAGGCGAAATCGCCCGCCGCATCATCCGCACGGCAAAGACCGCCGGCATCCGCACCATCGCTGTCTATTCCGAGGCCGATGCCGGCCTGCCCTTCGTCAAAGAAGCCGACGAAGCGATCGCCATCGGGCCACCGCCGGCCCGCGAAAGCTATCTGTCGCAGGAGCGTATCCTGGAAGCCGCCCGCAAAACCGGCGCGGCCGCCATCCATCCTGGCTATGGTTTCCTGTCTGAGAATGCCGAATTTGCCGAAGCGGTCGAGAAGGCCGGCATCATCTGGGTCGGCGCGCCCCCGTCCGCAATTCGGGCGATGGGGCTGAAGGACGCCGCAAAGGAACTGATGCAGGCAGCCGGCGTGCCGGTCACGCCCGGTTACCTCGGGCCGGACCAGAGCCAGGAAAAGCTCGCCGCCGAGGCTGCGGCCATCGGTTTTCCCGTCCTCATCAAGGCCGTCGCCGGCGGCGGCGGCAAGGGCATGCGCCGCGTCGACCGCCCGCAGGATTTCAGCGAGCTGCTTTCCTCCTGCCGCCGCGAGGCAGCCGCTTCCTTCGGCGATGATCGCGTCCTGATCGAGCGCTATATCGCCAATCCGCGTCATATCGAGGTGCAGGTTTTTGCCGACCAGCACGGCAACTGCGTCCACCTCTTCGAACGCGACTGTTCGCTGCAGCGCCGGCACCAGAAAGTCATCGAGGAAGCCCCAGCGCCTGGGATCGATACCGCCACCCGGGCGGCGATCTGCGATGCAGCGGTGAAGGCGGCAAAAGCGGTGAACTATGTCGGCGCCGGCACGATCGAATTCATCGCCGATGCCTCTCAAGGTCTGCGTCCCGACCGGATCTGGTTCATGGAAATGAACACACGTCTGCAGGTGGAACACCCCGTGACCGAAGCAATCACCGGCGAGGATCTGGTGCTCTGGCAATTGACGGTCGCAAGCGGCGAGCCGCTGCCGAGAAGCCAGGGCGAAATCACCATGAGCGGCTGGGCCATCGAAGCCCGGCTCTATGCCGAAAATCCCGCCGCCGGCTACCTGCCCTCGACCGGAAGGCTCGAACATCTGAAACTTCCGAAAACAGTCCGGGTCGATAGCGGCGTCGAACAGGGCGACGAGATCACCGCCTTTTACGATCCGATGATCGCCAAGATCATCGCGCACGGGCCGAACCGGGAGGCCGCACTGTCGAGGCTCGCCGCCGCCTGTGCCGGCATCGAGGTCTGGCCGGTCAGATCCAATGCCGGCCTTCTCGCCCGCGTCGCCGCCGACCCCGATTTTCGCGCCGCCCGGATCGATACCGGCTTCCTCGACCGCCACGGTGAAAGCCTTGTGGCGACGGAGCCGGATGAGACGGCAATCGACAAAGCGGCAACGGCACTTTCGAAGGCCGCGAACGGGGATCCCTGGTCGGTGCTGACCGGTTTTCGCATCGCCGGGCCAGGCGACGGCCGCGTTCGGGTGCGCATCGACGGCCACCTCCACTGGGGGCGCGTGCGCCCCGACCTTGAGGCGAATTCCGTCGAGGTCGACGAGAAGACCGTGCTTTTCGACGCCGGCAATGCCTGGCCGATCGGCCTGCCCCATGCGGGCGAGGTCGAGGCAAGCCAGGGTTCGGGCGACGGCGCCATCCTTTCGCCCATGCCCGGACTCGTCATATCGGTCGATGTCGCCGAAGGCGACACTGTTGCCAAGGGGGATCGTCTGCTGACGGTTGAAGCAATGAAGATGGAACATACGCTGCGCGCGCCCTTCGACGGCATCGTTGGGAAATTGCAGGTTTCCACGGGGGGCCGGGTTTCGGAAAACCAGCTTGTTGTCACCGTGATGAAGGAGCAAGCGTGATGGCCGGCCGCTATTTCGACGAATGGACAGTCGGCGACCGCATCGCCCACGAGATCCGCCGCACGGTCACCGAGACCGATAACCTGCTGTTCACCACGCTTTCCCACAATCCGCAGCCGCTGCATCTCGATGCCGATTATGCCACCGGCACCGAGTTCGGCCGGATCGTCGTCAACGGCACTTTCACCTTTGCGCTCACCATCGGCCTGTCGGTCGGCGACACCACGCTTGGCACGCTCGTCGCCAATCTCGGCTATGACAAGGTGACGATGCCGAAGCCGGTTTTCATCGGCGATACGCTGCGGGTGGAAACCGAGGTGACGCAGCTGCGCCGCTCGAACTCCCGCCCCGATGCCGGCATCATCACTTTCGGGCATGTCACGTTGAACCAGCGTGACGAGATCGTCTGCCAATGCCTGCGCACGGCGATGCTGAAGGTCAAGCCGTCATGAGGCTGCGCTCGCTGCTTTTCGTGCCCGGCGACCGGCCGGAGCGTTTCGAAAAGGCGCTCGCCTCGGGCGCCGATGCCGTCATTCTCGATCTGGAAGATTCGGTCGCGCCTACCAATAAGCCAAGAGCAAGGGCGGCTGTACACGAATTCGCCCTCGCCCATACCGGCGAGACCGCTCTGCTGATCCGCGTCAATCCCCTCACCTCCCCCGAATTCGAAGCCGATCTTGCCGCCCTGAACGACCTTCATCCTTTCGCCGTCATGCTGCCGAAAGCCGAGGGTGCCGCTTCCGTGCTCACGCTCGCAGGCGCGCTTGCCTCCGCCATTCCCATCCTGCCGATCGCGACCGAAACGCCGTCGGCGATCTTCGAGATCGGCAGCTACCGCGAGGTCTCGGCGAACCTTTGCGGTCTGACCTGGGGCGCCGAAGATCTGCCCGCCGCGATCGGGGCTTCGACCGCGCGACGGACGGACGGCCGTTATACCCCGCCTTACGAGCTTGCCCGCTCGCTGACCCTATTCGCAGCCCATGCCGCCGCCGTTCCGGCAATAGAAACCGTCTATCCGGATTTTCGCGATCTCAGCGGTCTCAGGGCCTACCTCGGCCGCGCCCGGCGCGACGGTTTTTCCGGCATGATGGCCATTCATCCAAGTCAGGTCGAAGCAATCAATCACGCTTTCACGCCTGACGCCTCCGAGGTCGCCTGGGCCGAGAAAGTCGCCGCCGCCTTTGCCGCCAGGCCAGACGCCGGCGTCATCCAGCTTGACGGACGCATGCTTGACCTGCCGCATCTCAAACTTGCGCTGCGCATTCTGGAAAGCGCCGGACAATAGGCCGAAGCTACGGCGAATTAGCCCGACTTTGCCGTTTGCCTGGAGGCTGCCTGCTCCGGCTCCAGGTAACCGGCGCCGATGGCGACATAGAGGTCCACATAATCCTTCGCGACCTGCTGCACGGTGGTTGCAAGGCTTTCCTGAGCATCTGAGACCGACCGCTGCGCGTCCAGAACGTCGAGCAGCGACGAGGCGCCATCCTTGTAGCTCGTGGTCGAAAGCGCCAGTGCTTCCTGCGCGGTCTGCACCTGTCTGCGCAACGGTCCCAGCGTCTGCGTATCGTGGCGAACGGCCGCAAGCGCATTCTCGACCTCTTCGACTCCGTTCAGCACCGTCGCCTTCCACGCGAGATATTGAGTTCTGGCATCGGATTTCTCGATATCGACATTGGCCCGCAACTTGCCGCCATCGAAAATCGGCAGGTTGAGCGTCGGTCCGAACGACCAGCTGGTCAGGCTTGCGCCGCTCGCGCCCGAGGATTTGACCCAGCTCGGCGAAATCGAGCCGGAGAGCGAGATAGACGGGTAGAGCTGGGCTTCGGCTGCACCGATATCGGCCACCGCCGCCGCAAGCTCGCGTTCGGCCTTTCTTATATCGGGACGGTTGCGAATGAGATCGGCCGGAATGCCGGCACGAATGTCGCCGCGGAAGACCGGCTGGCCTGCATTCTTGCGCAGCTCGTCCGTCAGCGAAGCCGCCGCCGGCATTCCGAGCAGAGTGGCAATGTGATGGGCCGATTCGGTAAAACTCTGTTCGAGGCCGGGAATGTCGGCCTTTGTCGACTGTACCAGGCCCTCGGCCTGAACGACGTCGAGGCGGGAGGCCGCACCGGCTTTCAGCTGCAGCTGCGTGAGTTCGTAAGTCTGCTGACGGGACTTCAAATTCGCCTGTGAGAGCGCAATCCGCTCCTGATAGTAGCGGGCGTCGATATAACTCTCGACCAGGTCTTTCAGAAAGGTGAGCTTCGCATTGTCGGCCGTCGCATAAGCGGCTCCGAGTGAAGCAATCGCGCTCTCCTTCGAGCGACGGTACTGGCCGAAGACGTCGAGCAGCCAGGACAGACCGACATCGCCGCCCGTCGTGTTCGTGGTGCCAACCGTCGTGCGCAGCCGCCCCTTTTCGCCGGACAGAGTATGCGATCCGTCGATCGTCAGACGCGGCAGAGCGCCGGCACCGGCAACCGTCACGTTGGCAGAAGCCGAATTGATGCTCTCGAGCGCCTGCAGCACATCGAGATTGTCGCTGAGGCCGTAAGCGACCAGCCCGTCGAGCTTCTTGTCGCGATAGGCCGTCCACCACTCTGCCGTCGCGACATCGCCGTTGCTCTTGTTACCCCCCTCCACGAATTTCGCGGGAAGCGGCATATCAGGGGGAACGTGATCGGGGCCGCTGACGCAGCCCGTCAGCAGCAGTGTGAAAGCGGATGCGGCGTAGCGGAGGGACGATAATCTTGTGCGAAGCGACGTACTCACGGGGAAGCCTCCGAACGGGGATCGTGGGTTCAGGCTTAGCGACGCCAGCGTTAATGGCGGTTAAGAAACTGTAAAGTTAGGTAAAACTCGGCAGAAGGGATCAGCGCTTTCTGGGAAGCTCCAGTGTGATCGCCAGCCCCCCCGCCTCCGGCAACGACGCATGCACACGCCCGCCATGGCGTTCGATAGCTTGCCTGGTGATGGCGAGGCCGAGGCCGTATCCGCCTCTCGGCACCGCCTCTTTCCCGCGTGAGAACGGCTGGAAGATCCGTTCGAGTTCGTCCCGTTTGACGCCTGGCCCCTGATCCGTGACGCAGATCTTGATGCGGTCGGCAGCTGTCTCGCAGGAGACGGATATGAACGAATGCTCGGCCGTGTATTTGACCGCGTTGCGAACGACATTTTCCAGCGCCCGGTAGATCAGCTCGCCTTCGACCTCGGCTCGGAAGACCCCCGCGACGCTCGTCGTGATCGAGACCTCCCGTGCCTGGGCTTCGAAGGCCGCATCACCGAGGATTTCATTCAACAACTCGATGACATCGACGGTCTGCGTCTTCAGCGGCAGGCCGGATCCCGCCGTCAGCCTGGCAAGCGTCAGAACCTCTCCCACCAGCACGTCGAGCCGTTCGACTTCCCGGTCCATGCGATCCAGCATGGCGCCAAGTTTGGCCGGACTCTGCCGGAGCACCCCGACGGCGGCCTGCAGCCGGGACAAAGGCGAACGCAGTTCATGAGAAACGTCGTGAAATAGCCTCTGCTGCGCGTCCTGAAGTTCCTGAAGCCGTGCGGCGCTCGAGTCGAAGTCATGGGCAAGCGCTGTCACCTCGTCCTTCCGGCCGGCCATCTTGTCGCCGATGCGGAAGTCGAAGCGGCCATGCGCAAGCGCGCTCAAGCCATCGCGCAAATGCACCACGGGCCGGATGAGGTATCGTGCCAGTGCCCAGGCGGATATCGTGCTGGAGATCAGGATCGTGAGCCACGGCAGAAACGGGCCAAAATTCTCGAAGGTGAAAGTGGGAGGGGCTGGCAGGAATATCCGATAGCAGATCCCCTCCTTCAGAACGGATCGCGTATCAGCCGCCTTCGGATCCGAACAGGCCTCGGGCTTAGCGGTTCTGGAAATGGTCAGACCGTGCGGCAGCGTCTCATCGCTTGAACGCACGAAATATGTTGCCGCGTCCTCGCCGTCCCTCGCAAGCACATTTGCGGTCAGGTTCAACGCGATCGAACGTCGCTCCTGTTCCAGTTCCCGCGCAAAAGGAACGCCCTGGAGAAAATTGACGAGCAGGATGATCACGCCGACCGTCGTGGTCAGCGCCAGCCAGATGATCGCGAAGAACTTCCAGAAAAGCCGGGGCATGGTCAGTCCACGAGAAGTTGATAGCCCTGGCCGCGAACGGACTGGATCCAGGATTGTCCGTCCTCCCTCAGTCCGAGCTTCTGACGTACGCTGCTGATATGGACGTCGATCCGGCGGTCGAACGGCGTGAGCGGCTTGCCGAAGGCCCGCTTCGAAATATCCTGTTTCGACACGAGCTGGCCGGCGCTGCGGGCGAGAACCTCGAGCAGGCTGAACTCTGTGCCGGTCAGATCAAGGGTTTCACCGCGCCACTCGGCAAGCCTGCTGCCCGGATGGATCACGAGTTGCCCCGCCCTGACCGTGTCGGTCGATACGCCTGCCGCCGGCTGACCTGCGCGGCGCAGGATAGCGCGTAGCCTCGCCGCAAGCTCGCCCGGCGAGCACGGCTTCGGCACATAATCGTCGGCGCCGAGATTGAGGCCCGATATCCGGTCCACATCATCGCCCCTGGCCGTCAGCATCAGAACGGGGACCTGGCTCAGTTTCCTGATCCTTTGAAGAACTTCGATCCCGTTCATGCGGGGCATCATGATGTCGAGCACGATGATGTCGACCGTATTACCGGCCGCCGCTGCAATGGCGGCGCGGCCATCCGTGTCCGTTACGACATCATATCCTTCTTCGACCAGATACTCCTGCAGAAGCGTCGTCAGCTCCGCATCGTCGTCGATCAGGAGAACCTTGTTCATTCGCGTTATCCGTTATCAATCGGGCAAGCCATACAGCACAACCGAACTCATGCGGTAAGTTTTACCCAACTTAACACTAACTTGACCGCACTTAACGTTCGCCCCGGTACTTATCCTGCCATGACATCGTCGGCGCGATGAAACCCGGTTGCCGTGCATGAGCGGCAATCCCTCAGTCTGCGCCGATCGGGAAAGGCACTGATGCCTTGACCACAAGGAGTGCATCGTTGAGAAAACCGTCCAGACTGATCGCCGCCACCGTGGTTGCGGCTGCGCTTGTCTCACCCGTGCGCGCGGAACAGGCCGCGGCAACCGCCCTCACCGTCTCTCTCACGGCGCCGGCGCAGCGGGACTGGCCGGAAACCGTTCCGGCGAGCGGGTGGCTGAAACCATGGCAGGAAGCCGTCATCGCCTCCGAGACGAGCGGGTTGCGTATAACCGATGTTCTGGTCGATGTCGGATCCGTGGTCACGAAGGGCCAGACACTCGTCCGGCTTTCCCAGGAGAGCGTGCTTGCCGATCTTCGCAAGCAGGAGGCCGCCGTCGCGACCGCCAAGGCAAGCCTTTCGAAGGCCAAAGCCAATGCCGACCGGGCGCGGCAGCTGCAGCCCTCGGGGGCGCTCTCCGACGAGAAGATCGTCGAATATCTCGCCGACGAACAGACGGCGACGGCAAGTCTTGCGTCAGAAGAGGCCGCGCTCGACAGCGAAAAGATCAAGCTTGCGCAGACGACCATTATGGCCGTCGACGACGGTCTCATCACCTCGCGTTCCGCCGATCTCGGTGCTGTCGTCTCCGCCGGCACCGAATTGTTCCGCATGGTTCGCCAGCAGCGGATCGAGTGGCAGGCCGAGGTTTCCTCGCGTTACCTCCCGCGCATTTCAGAAGGCCTGAGCGTCAAGGTCAACGGGCCGGAAGGCCACGCCATCGAAGGCAAGGTGAGACTTGTCGGGCCATCGGTCAGCACCGACACCAGCCGGGCAATCGTCTATGTCACGCTGCCGGGCGACGCCCGTCCGCGCACGGGCCTTTATGTCACGGGCGACATCGAGCTCGAGACCTCGCCCGCTCTGACCGTGCCCGAGACCGCAATCGTGTTCCGGGATGGGATCAGTTACGTCTTCACCGCAGGCGAGGATCAACGGGTGCAAAGGGTCCGGGTGGAAACCGGCCGTCGCAACAATGGCGAGGTGGAAATCGTCTCGGGCATGGATCGCACATCGAAGGTGGTGACCTCGGGCGGCGCGTTCCTCTCGGACAATGATCTCGTGAAGATCGCGGAGAAAAACTGATGAATTTTTCGGCATGGTCGATCCGCAACCCTGTCCCCGCAATATTGCTGTTTGTGATGCTGACCGCCGGGGGGCTGCTCGCCTTCAAGAAACTGGCGGTTCAGAACTTCCCCGACATGGATCTTCCGACGATCAGCGTCACGGCGACGCTCGACGGCGCAGCGCCGACACAGCTCGAGACCGAGGTCGCCCGCACCATCGAAGACAGCCTCGCCGCCTTGAGCTATCTCGATCATATCGCCACGACCATCACCGACGGCAGTGTTTCGATCAAGATTTCCTTCAAGCTGGAGAAGGACAGCGAAGCGGCGCTCAACGAAGTCCGCAATGCCGTCGACAGCGTAAAGGGCGATCTTCCGGCGCAGATGGAGACGCCTGTCGTCACCAAGGTTACGGTGCAGAGTTCGGCATTGGTCACCTATGCCGTCCGCTCGACTGCTCTCAACGAAACCGAGCTTTCGTGGTTTATCGACAATGATCTGACCAAGGCGCTGCTGTCGGTGCCCGGCGTCGGGGAAGTCAACCGCATCGGCGGGATCGACCGCGAAGTTCACGTGGATCTCGATCCCGCGACAATGGCGTCGCTCGGGGTCACGGCAGCGACCGTGTCGTCGCAGCTGAAGGCCGTGCAGGCGGATACGTCAGGCGGTCTCGGCGAAATCGGCGGCACTCGGCAAACCTTGCGCACGCTCGGCGCCGTAGCCTCGGTCGACGATCTGAAGGGGCTCAGAATTCCCCTGGCCAACGGCCAGCAGGTTCGTCTCGACGACGTCGCATCCGTCACCGACAGTTTCGCGGAGCGGTCTTCGATGGCCTATCTCGACGGAAAACCGGTGATCGCCGTCGAGATCAAGCGCTCGAACGGTTTTTCCGACAGCGGTGTCGCCGGCGGTGTCGACAAGGCCATGAAACAGTTTGCCGCAAAACATTCCAATGTCCAGATCGACGAAGCCTACAGCACGATCGGGCCGATCATCGACAACTACGATGGTTCGATGCACATGCTGTACGAAGGGGCGATCCTGGCGATCATCGTCGTCTGGCTCTTCCTTCGCGACTGGCGCGCGACGATCCTGTCGGCCGTGGCGCTGCCCTTGTCCGTGATCCCGACCTTCCTCGTCATGTACCTCTGCGGCTTCAGCCTTAATATCATCACGCTGCTGGCGCTGTCGCTGGTGGTCGGCATCCTCGTCGACGACGCCATCGTCGAGATCGAGAATATCGCCCGCCACCTGCAGATGGGCAAGCGGCCGATCGATGCCGCCCTCGAAGCCGCCAACGAGATCGGGCTCGCCGTCATCGCAACCACCTTCACGCTGGTCGCGGTCTTCCTGCCGACGGCCTTCATGAGCGGTATTCCGGGACTTTTGTTCCGCCAGTTCGGGGTCACGGCCGCCGTCGCCGTTCTCGCCTCGCTCGTCGTTGCCCGCCTGCTGACGCCGATGATGGCAGCCTATTTCATGAAGGCCGCCACTCCGACGGAGGAAAAGGATGGGCGCATCATGCGCGCCTATCTGGCAATCGTGAAAGCCGCCATGAATCGCCGGAAGATCACCGTGGCCGTGACTGCCATTGTGGTCGCGCTTTCTCTCTCCACCATTCCGCTGCTGAAATCCGGCTTCCTGCCGGCTTCGGACGACGCGCGCACCCAGATCACCCTGACCATGCAGCCGGGAGCTACGATCGAACAAACGGACGCCGCGACCAGGAAGGCCGCCGATCTCGTCGGCAAACTCGAGAACGTCACGCATGTCCTTTCCTCTGTCGGGTCCTCATCCTCCGGCGGCGCCGTCGATGGTTCCACCACGAGTAGCGTCGGATCCGCGACGATCGTCGCCGTGCTGTCGCCGATCGGCGAGCGTGACCGCAAGCAGTCCGAAATCGAAAACGACATCCGGCAGGCTCTGTCGGTCCTTCCCGGCGTGCGGGTCGCAGTCGGCAATGGCGCCAACGGCACCAAGCTGGAGATCACCTTTGCCAGCGACGACGCCAACGCCCTCGACAGCGCGAGCACGGCGCTCGAGGAGCAGCTTCGCACGCTGAACGGAATCGGAGCGGTAACATCGACCGCGGCAAGGCAAGCGCCGGAGATCCAGATCACCCCCGACTTCGCGCGCGCGGCCGCGCTTGGGGTGACGTCGAGCGCCATTGCCGAGGCCGCGCGCGTGGCGACGAACGGCGAATATTCCGCCAGTCTGCCGAAGCTCAACCTGCCGCAGCGCCAGGTTCCGATCGTCGTCCGCTTCAGCCCGGAGTCGCGCACCAGCCTTGACGATATCAAGAGCATGCGGGTGGCGGGCACGAACGGCAATGTCGATCTCGGATCGATCGCCGATATCCGGATTGGCGGCAGCCCCTCCGAAATCGACCGCATCGACCGGATGCGTAACGTCACCCTATCGGTCGAACTCAACGGCCGCATCCTCGGCGACGTCAATCGCGAGGCTCAGGCGCTGCCGGCGCTCCAGCATCTGCCCTCGGGCGTCACACTTGTCGAGCAGGGCGAACTTCAGCGCAGCTCGGAACTGTTTCAGAGCTTCGCGCTGGCAATGGCGATCGGCGTCTTCTGCATCTACGCGGTCCTTGTCCTGCTCTTCCATGATTTCCTGCAGCCGCTCACTCTGCTGATGGCTCTGCCGCTCTCGCTCGGCGGTGCGCTCGTGCCACTGGTGGTGACCGGGACCAGCTTCTCGCTGGCCGCCGTCATCGGGCTGCTCATGCTGATGGGCGTGGTGACGAAGAACTCGATCCTGCTGATCGAATACGCGATCATGTCGCGCCGCCAGGGCATGTCCAGGTTCGATGCACTCGTGGATGCCTGCCACAAGCGCGCGCGGCCGATCGTCATGACTACCATCGCGATGGCTTGCGGCATGCTTCCGGTCGCTCTCAGCCTGACCGGCGGCGATTCGAGCTTCCGGCAGCCGATGGCGATCGTGGTGATCGGCGGCGTGATGATGTCGACGCTGCTCAGCCTCGTCGTCATCCCCGTCATCTTCACCTTCGTCGACGACCTGGACGAGGCGCTCAAACGGTTGCTGCTCCGGATCGGTCTGGTCCAGGAGATCGGCGAGGATAAACCGCAGGCCTCTAACGATCACGCGGCCATCGCCTTCCAGCCCGAGCAATCAAGGCGGGGGCACGCTCAGAGATGATCTCCGCTCGCCCAATCGATTGGGCAGACGGTCCCGCACCGGGCAACGGTCGGTGACGGCAGCCTCTTCGGTGGAGTTCCTCCCCAGGAACAAAGCCGCGGGACGTGTTCCCCCGCAGGCGGCCACAAGCCGCCTGCGCGTCCTGCTATGCGTTCGACAATGGCTCCATCGCTTCGAAATTCGGGCAAGGTGCCGCTGGTGGCCGATCGCCCCCGGAGCGAAGCGATTACAATCCGGCCGTCGCGGATCGAATAGTAGCGGCCTTGCCCCGTGCTCGCGAAAACACATGGAGGCCTGCTCGCATCTTGGCGCTTTTTCGCTACCTGCCTGGGGGCCTGCGTCCCCAGACAATTCGTTAATTCGAAGTGGCTAATATATCGAAGAACTTCATCGTGATATTCAGTGGTTTTCGGCTGCGTGCGGCTGTAACACGGAGGGTAAGATGTTTGGATTGAGCGTTCGGCTCGCATTTCTAGCCGCTTGTGCGTTGGAGCTACCGGCGAGCATGGCAGCAGCGGCCGATGATCCGCAGATTGCGCGCGGCGAATATCTCGTCACGATCGGCGGGTGCAACGACTGCCACACACCGGGATATTTCTTCGGAAAGCCGGACACCGATCGATTTCTCGGTGGATCGGATGTTGGCTTTGAGATCCCGGGCCAGGGGGTTTTTGTCGGCCGCAACATTACGCCTGACAAGGAGACCGGCATCGGCAGCTGGACCAGGGAACAAATTGTGACTGCCCTTCAGTCCGGGCAGCGACCCGACGGTCGCGTCCTGGCGCCAATCATGCCATGGCATGCATTCGCGCAGCTCACCGAGGAGGACGTGACATCAGTTGCAGCGTACCTTCAAAGCTTGAAACCAGTAACTCATCAGGTCCCGGGACCTTTCAAGCCGGGGGAGAAGGTATCAACCTTTTTGTTCCGGATCTTGCCGCCAGGTGAAACCGCAGCCAGCGCGCCAAACTAGAAGTGACGGATGCTGCGATAAGGTGATGGAAGCAGGTAGTCTGCCGAGACTGCCATTGTCGCAGCACCCGAGAATGCTCGATCACTCGGTTCCCTTGGGAAATCACGGCCGATTCCCGGTGGTGGGAAGGTGTCATATTCTCGACGTCAAGCCGCTTCGTCGCGACGGACAGCCTGTCGCCGGAACGGCTTGAGGCCAGAACCAGGCTTGGAAAGGACAAGCATAAACTCCTTCGCATTGAGCCGCTGGAACTCGCCGGTCCCAACCAAGATTGGTCACCGCGGGACGTCTTTCTGCGCATGCGGCATCACGCCGCTTGCGTCCTGCCGTTCCTCGTCCAGCCGAACATGCGACTTCGCGACAGGTGTCACCGGCCGTGCTTGGCGCGCCAGGCGGCGAATTCCTCGAGATTGCGCGGCTGCGTCGCCGGATAGAGACCGATGATCGACTCGCCGGCCAGCACCCGCTCGGTCACGAAGTCCTCATAGGCGGTCATTTCTACAGCCTCCTCGGCAATCTCGTCGGCGAGTTCCGCTGGAATGACAATCACCGCTTCGTCGTCGCCGACCATGATATCGCCCGGCCAGACCGCCACGTCGCCGCAACCGATCGGCACATTGATGTCGAGCGCCTGGTGCAGGGTCAGGTTCGTCGGCGCCGAAGGACGGTTGTGATAGGCGGGGATCGCCAGGCCGCCGATCTCTGGACTGTCGCGAAAGCCGCCGTCGGTGACGACACCGGCCACCCCACGCACCATCAGCCGCGTGACGAGGATCGAGCCGGCGGAGGCGGCGCGCGGATTCTTGCGGCTGTCCATCACCAGCACGGCGCCCGGCGGGCAGCTTTCGACGCAGGCGCGCTGCGGGTGTTCCGGATTACGGAATACCTCGAGCTTGTTCAGGTCTTCGCGCGCCGGAATGTAGCGCAGCGTATAGGCCGGGCCGACCATATTGCGGCCTTTGCGGGCAACCGGCTGCACATCCTGAATGGTCTGGTTGCGCAGGCCGCGCTTGAAGAGCGCCGTGCTGATGGTGGCGACGCTGACCCGCATGAGTTTGTCGCGCGTGCTGTCCGAAAGTGTCGTCATGCATGTCCTCCTAGAAAATGTCCGGTTCTCCGGCTGCCGCTCCGAATTCCGGCAGCAGATAATCGAAATCGCATCCCTTGTCGGCCTGGCTGACATGGGAGGCATACATCCAGCCGTAGCCGCGGCCGAAACGATCCGCCGGCTTCATCCAGGCGGCGCGGCGCCGGATCAGCTCCGCCTCGTCGACCAGCATATCCAGCCGGCGGTTGGGGATGTCGATCCTGACGATGTCGCCGTTGCGCAGCAGAGCGAGCGGTCCGCCGACATGGGCCTCGGGCGCCACATGCAGCACGCAGGCGCCGTAGCTGGTGCCGCTCATGCGCGCATCCGACAGCCGCAGCATGTCGCGATGGCCTTGCTTCAGCAGCGCCTTCGGCATCGGCAGCATGCCCCATTCCGGCATGCCGGGGCCGCCGAGTGGTCCGGCATTGCGCAACACCATCACATGATCAGGCGTTACATCGAGCGTCTCGTCCTCGACCGCCGCCTTCATGTCGGGGTAACTGTCAAAGACCAGGGCCGGGCCTTGATGGACATGGAAGCGCGGGTCGCAGGCTACCGGCTTGATCACCGCGCCATCGGGCGCCAGATTGCCCTTGAGCACGGCAAGCGAGCCTTCCGGATAGATCGGGTTGGAAAGCGGCCGGATCACGTCGTCATTGTAGATCCTTGCATCGGCCAGTGCCGCCCCCAGCATTTCCCCCGAAACCGTCAATGCGTCGAGATCGAGCCGCTCGCGGATCTGCGACATCAGCGCCAGAAGACCGCCGGCATAGTAGAAATCCTCCATCAGATAGGTCTTTCCGGACGGACGGACATTGGCGATGACCGGAGTGACTCTGCCAAGCGCGTCGAGATCGTCGAGCGTCAGCGCGACCCCGCCCCTGCGCGCCATCGCCAGGAGATGGATGACGGCGTTGGTCGAACAGCCGGTCGCCATGGCGACCGTCGCGGCATTGCGAATGGCCGCTGGAGTGACGATCCGGTCCGGCGTCAGGTCTTCCCAGACCATTTCGACGATCCGCCGGCCGGTCTGGGCCGACATGCGGATATGATTGGCATCGGGCGCGGGAATCGAAGAGACCCCCGTCAGCGTCAGACCCATCGCATCGGCGATCGCAGTCATCGTCGATGCGGTGCCCATCGTCATGCAATGGCCGTAGGAGCGCGCGATACCGGCTTCAATGCCGGCCCATTGCTTGTCCGATATTGTTCCCGCGCGCCGCTCGTCCCAGTATTTCCATGCATCCGAACCGGAGCCGAGATGCTGACCAGCATAGTTGCCCCGCAGCATCGGCCCGGCCGGCAGGTAGATCATCGGCACGCCGGCGCTGAGCGCGCCCATGATCAGGCCCGGCGTGGTCTTGTCGCATCCGCCCATCAGCACCACGCCGTCGACAGGATGGGCGCGGATCTGCTCTTCGGTCTCCATCGCCAGGAGGTTGCGGTAGAGCATGGTCGTGGGCTTCATGAAGTTTTCCGACAGCGCCAGCGCAGGCATTTCCACCGGAAAGCCGCCCGCCTGCAGAACGCCGCGTTTCACGTCTTCGACGCGATGCTTGAAATGGGCGTGGCAGGGATTGAGGTCCGACCAGGTGGACAGGATGCCGATCAGCGGCTTTCCGCCCCAGTCACCAGCATCGTAGCCCATCTGCATGAGACGTGAACGATGGCCGAAGCCACGCAGGTCTTCGGATGCGAACCAGCGCGCCGATCGCAGCTCCCCCGGTGTCTTGACGGTTTTCAACGACATGCCGACCTGCCTCCGATATTGACATAGCTTGAAGTGTCCGAGGCCAGCAAGATACAGGCTCCGATCTGAACGTCCATCGCTGTCAAGAGAGCCGCTCCATCGCTTCGAAATCGGGCAAGGCGCCGCTGGCGTAGCCGATCGCCGTCAGCGAACCGATGGCGATCCGGCCATCGCGGATCGACAGGATCGGCCCATCGCCGCGTTGCTCGTAAAGATCCGGGTGGGCGGTAGCAAAGACAGCCTTTTCCGCCTGTGGCGCGCCCTGCATCCCGGCCACATAGTGATGACCGTTTCGCTCGACATGGGAGAGGCCGAGCAGCGAGGCCAGCGCCAGATCCTGTTGCACGGCAAGCCCGGCCTGACAGGTCAGATCCTCGCCCGAAAGAAACAGCCCCGGCTCCGTTCCCGTTCTGATGCGGATCGCCTTGATGAGCGAACGGTAAATGCCTTTGCAGGTCTTCGAGGAGACGCCGGTATAACCGAGCCCCTTGGCACGGGCGAAAGCGCCGTCGCCGTCGTCGCTCTCATCGATGAGGAAGGGCAGTCGGGCCCTCAGGTCCCCGAGCGGCGTTTCCATCGTGATCTCGCGCGAGAACGGCTGTTCGACAAAGGCGATAGCGGCGCGCAGCCTCGCCAGCCGCGGTGCTTCATCGATCCGCGCCAGTAAGGCGGCGAGCTGCTCGCCCGCAACGAACTGTTCGTTACCATCGACCGTCACCCGATAGTCGTTCAAGCGGTCCAGCACCGCGGCGATCCGGGCCAGGCGGTCGATATCGGCATCGATCGCTCCCGAAAGCTTGATTTTGAACCAGCGGTTGCCGTAACGCGCAATCACCGCCTCGAGACTTTGCGGCAAGCCGTCACCGATGGGATCGACGACATCGCTTTCGGTGATTGGGTCGAGAATTCCGATCGTATGCCGGGCTGCAATCGCGCCGGCAGGGCGAAG
Organism: Rhizobium aethiopicum; assembly: GCF_900094625.1. Taxonomy (GTDB): domain Bacteria; phylum Pseudomonadota; class Alphaproteobacteria; order Rhizobiales; family Rhizobiaceae; genus Rhizobium; species Rhizobium aethiopicum. The sequence goes on from NZ_FMAJ01000004.1 coordinate 95,503, forward strand.
ATCGGCAAGCATTGCCGACCCCGCATACGCATCGATATCCGCCGGCAGCATCGGGCCGCCGATACCGATGAGATTGCGGCGCACCGCATCGAAGAAGGAAATGCCCGCAAGGCGGCAATAGGCATCGAGCGCGGCGCGGGCAACAATTGAAGGGCCGAAGCCTGCTGCCAACGGATTTCCAGGCAGGCGCCGCACCGTCTCCAACTCGTTCAGACGGGCGGCGGCAAACAATGTTGCCGGCGCGGACGCTTCGAGCGAGGCAGCGGCCGCAACGCGGATCGAACCGCGCAATTGATCGACATTCTGCGCCGCCGTCAGCGCCGGGTTTTTGTCGAACCATTTCGGCACCATCATTTCGGCGGCAGCGCCGACGGCCGTCTTTCCCTGCTCATCCTCGACGCGCACCCTGAGAAATGCCTGCGGCGCCTTTTTAAGGGTGGCCGCGCCGAAACGGAACGGCAGGCGCAGGCTGATGTCGCGCTCGAAGGCGTCGATCTCGACAATTCTGATGCGCGGCGCCGTCACGGAACTTCCGATACTTTTGCCCATGTCATGCCATCCGGTCGAGCATGGAGCGCGACACTTCATGATGGAGCGGTTCTCCGCGCAGCAGCCGGCCGATCTCGTCCACCATGGCCTGTCCTTGAGCGAAATGCGCCTCGTCGGTGTGGCCGGCGGCATGCGGCGAAATGGTGACATTTGCGAGCGCGGGGTCGCGGAACGGGCTGTCCGGCGGCAGCGGTTCATTGTCGAAGACATCGAGAGCCGCCTCGATACGACCGGAGCGGATTTCGGCGAGCAGTGCTGCCTGGTCCACCAGTTCGGCACGCGCCGTGTTGATGAAGAGGGTGCCGGGGCGCAGCAGCGCCAATTCGTGGGCGCCGATCATGCGCCGCGTTTCGGGCAGGACGGGCGCATGCAGGGAAATCACATCACTTTGAGCCAGTGCCTCCTCCAGCGCAGTACAGAGGACGCCAAGTGCTGCGGCCTCCCTCTCGTCCAAATAGGGGTCGACGACGAGCACGCGGCAGCCAAAGGGGACGAGCAGGCGCATGACCGCCCGGCCGACATATCCGGCGCCGACGATGCCGACCGTTCGAGCTCCCAGCAATCTCTGCGGCACGGCGGCGCGGACGTCGAGCCATTCGCCGCCAGTGCGCAATTGGTGATGCAGCCGATGAATGCCGCGCATGGCGAAGAGCGCTTCGGCGACGACGAACTCGGCGACCGAGGCGGCGATTTTCGAGGCGGCATGGCTGACGCGAAGACCCTCCTCGAACAGACGCATGGGAATGAGTGTGCGAACGCTACCGGCCGAATGCGCGACGAGGGCAAGTTGCGGATGGCGCTGGCGCGTGGCGTCATCGAATGGCGGCGTGCGCCATCCCGTCAGACAGGCGGTAGCGCCCTCCAGCAAGTTGTCAACATCGGCGGTGTCGATCGTGGCGCTGGTCGGCCAGCGTATTTGGCCGAGGGAGTTCAGCTGGGTGACGGCGGCATCGTCCAGCATCATGCGGCGGGTCTTCTCGGTCAGAAGGACGGCAATGACGGAAGCCGGTTCGTTCATGGTTCTACTTTCCTCGCTGCGGCGACCAGGCGCCTGAGATAGGCAACATCGGCGCGGACCTTATCGAGCGCCTGTTGTCGGGGAATCCGGTATTGGGAATGCACCGACAGCACGCCGTCAAATCCGGTGGCGACCAGATGGGGGATGATTTCGTTCCAAGGCACCATGCCCTCGTCGAGCCCCTGCCAATCCGAATGCCATGCGCGATGACCCCCGGCGTCGTAAGTGCCGGGGAACCAGCCGCCGTTCTTGACGCCGATGCAGCAGGCCCACGGATCGAGAATGTCGAGGGTCACACGCCAGTCCTCGCTCCCCTCGCGAGACTGATTGGCCGGATCGGGATAGGCGCCAATCCTCCCGGGATCGCGCCCGCTGAGCAACGGCATCGCCAACGCGCCGGAGCTGTGCAGCGTGCCGCCATGAAGCTGGATGGTCAGTTTGATGCCGATCCTTTCGGCAAGCTGTTCAAAGCCGTCGAGGTCACGCCGCGCTTGATCGACCTGGACAGTCCAGCGCCGCGCCGGATCATACCGCCAGAAGCCGAGCCGGACCTGGCCGATGCCGGCTTCGCCGCAATAGAACAGAAGCCGTGACGTGGCATCGTCGGGCGTCGTTGCATCAGTAGTCGCCATCGGCATGCGCAGACCGGCCGCGGCAAAAAGCCTTGCGGCCTTGACGATCTCGTCAGGCCGGTCAGGGGAAACGGCGTGGCCGACGCGAACGAGAAGATCGGCACAATCGAACCCCAGCCCCGCCGTGATCTCCGCCGCCGTCTCGAGCGGCAGGCCCTCCAGGGTCTTGGTGAAATAGGCAATATCCATGATTTCCCTGCTCATCGGCTGGAAAGGCAAAGCTCGCTGCGGCGGCCGAATGCATCGCGGGCGCAAACCGCGTATTGCGCGCCGTCTGGCGGCGACATGTGCAGGAATGCCGTCGAGATCAGCGGCACGGGACTGGCTTTTTCGAATGTCTCGCCATCCCTGCTGACCAGGACATCATAAAAGATGGCTGGGCTCGCATCGCCGGCGGCCCAGAACAACATGCGCTCCTCCCGGCCGCCGAGACCAAGATAACGTTCGACGACAAGGCCTGTGGGCGCGGCCGGAGGTCTGCCGGGGTCGGGAACGACCAGCACCTGCGTCAGCGACGGCAGCGGCACGTCTAGATCGACGCTGAGCCGGCCTTCGCCGCACTCGATGGTGCTGATCGGGTGCAGCAAGGCGGGCTCCTGCGCCCGGCGCAGTTCGGCAAATTGCGCTTCGGTTGGCTCGGGCGGTGCGCCGACCGGCTCGAAGGGCCCGCGGGGATTGCTTTCGTCCCGCTGGGCCTCCCAGACCTCCATAGGATTGGTGAATTCCTCGTCGATGCGCAGCAGGCACAGAGCATGGCGGCCGGGAACCAGTCCGCTCACTTCGAGGCGCACGGCCGTCCGGCCAGAACGGTTGATGGCGTCGACGCTGTGGATGAGGCTGATTGAAACACCGCCGCTCGGCAGCCGTGTCGGCAGGATCGCCAGGCCGTCCTGGTCGGGCGTCAGCGGCGGCTCGGCCGTGACGTTGCAGACAGTGTCGCCAAGCGTTGCCAGCAATTCCATCGATGTGAGGCCGGGCTTCTTGATGAGGTCGAAGGGTGGCGCGCGCTCGACATCGGTGACCAGCGTCTCGAGATCGGTCTTATGCTCCCATTGCGCCTTGGTGAAATTGCGCGAACCGAAATAGGCAAAGACCGTGCGCTGGCTCCAGCCACCGATAAAAGCATGGTCATTGCTGAGGAAAGTGAAATTCGCTGCCTTCGGGGCGATGATCCGTCGGTCGTGCTGCTCGATGATGCGGGCAATGATGCCGGCGTAATAGGCCTTGCCGTGCCAGCTGTGATGATCGCTCCAGCCGAGCTGCGGATCGCATTCGTCGTTGACGATGGGTAGGCCCGCGAGCCGCGGATGATGCTCCTTGAGATAGTCGACGACGAGAAGCGTGCGGTCGACGATGGCTTGGGTTTTCGGGGTCAGGTCATCCTTGCTGCCGTTGACGCCCTTTTCGTGGATCGAAATATAGTCGAGGCGCGGCGGTCCCTCGCCGGTCAGGCAGCTCGTGCCGCTGTCGCAATGGGCCATCAGGGCGCGAAAGATCGGCGAGAGCGTACGGGCAGTGCCGGGCCCGCCCATAGGAAGGCCGGGATCGACGGCATCAAGCCCGGCGACGCAGGCGTCGTAATAATTGGTGTAGCCTTTGATCCCGTAGTTCCACCAGCCGGAGTCGGCCTCGTTCGTCGTTTCGAAATACCAGCTGCGCAACTCGTCCATGCCGTAACGCGCGCCGTAGCGCTCCGCCGTCGTCGTCACCAGATCTCGCCAGCGCCTGACCTGGTCCATGTCCTCATAATCGGTGAAAAGGCCCGAGGGATTGCCCATCAGTTCGAAGAACGGCTTCAGGCGGTGTTCGACCATCACGTCGAGCGCGCGGTCGAGCAGGGACCAGTCATAATCGGCGGCACCGGTCGAGCGCAGCAGATTGTAGAGATAGTGCACACGCAGGAAACGAATGCCTTCGTTCGGCAGCCCGCCCATATAGGCGAGCATCTGGCGCATCTCGGGTTCGAGCAGCAGTTCGGCCGGCGAAAAGCCGGTGCCGCGCCAGAACCGGTTGAAAGGGCGCACCGCCTCACCGGCGTCGACGTTTATTCGCGTACGTTCACGCATGGATCGTCTCTCCTCAAACGGGCAGTGTCCGCAAAGCGGCAGACGCCGGGATCATTTGAACTTGTCGCGCATCGCATCGATGCCCGGGATGGTCTTGGTCAGATGCTGATGGGCGGGGTCGAAGCGCTGGATCAGCCCGCGGCGATGCTTGCCGACGAGAATGGTGAAGATATAGCCGCGATGCCCCGGAGAGGTGACCGTAGGGTGGTAGCCCCGGTCGAGCAGGAAGGTGTCGCCGTGGCGGGTCATGAGGATCTTGACCGGGCCGTCGTCGTCATAGGTGATCTGGCTGCCGAAGCCGGTCTCCGGCAGGAAGCGGTAGTGGTAGAGCTCCTCATGCAGGGTCTCGGCATCGCCGTCTTCGGTATCGTGCTTGTGGGGAGGGTAGCCCGACCAGCAGCCCTCGCCGGCATAGAGTTCGCTCACCAGGAGATTGCCGCAGCGGCCGTTCTGGCGTTGCCCGAGCAGGTGGACAATCCGCCGCTGGCTATGCGTGTCGGGCGAGCCGACATTGACTGCGTCCACCTCGTCGGGCGTCACCCGAAACGGAGCGTAGCGCGTCTCGCAAATGCCGCCGGCAATGGCAATTTCCGCGGAGCCGCCACGGGCCGATATCCGGACAATGGCGTCGACGGGCGCATAAACCGAGTCCGCGTCACCTCCCCAGATATCGGCTCGCCGGCCCACGGCTTCGAAGCTAACACCATCCACTTCGATATCCACCTGCCCCGACAGCACGACGTAGAGGCTTTCGTGCAAGGGCAGCCGCCGCGCGTCCCAGCCATCGGCCGGAAGCGTGACGAGGTCGAAATAGATGAGATCGAGCGTCCTGGAGGAGGTACCCACAATGGGACGCTGCTCGGAGCGTGGAATGAATTCGGGCATCAATTGAACTCCGAAATTGTACGGTCGGCAAAGGGATTGAGGGTTAAGGATTCGGCGAAGTGGCAGGCGACTTCATGCCCATCGGCGGTCACGGTGCGTAAGCCCGGCACCTCCTGCTTGCAAAGCTCGGTTGCGTAGCGGCAACGCGGATGGAATGCGCAGCCGGGAGGCGGATGGGCGGGGTCGGCCACCTCGCCCGTCAACCGGATGCGCCTGCCGTGACGGCGCATCCTCGGATCGGCGATCGGCACCGCCGAAAGCAGTGCTTCGGTATAGGGATGGCGCGGGCGGGAAAAGATCTGCTCCGTCGGAGCCTTTTCAACGACACGGCCGACATACATGACGGCGATGTTGTCCGAGATGTGCCTGACGACCGAGAGGTCATGGGCGACGAAGAGATAGGTGAGGCCGAACCGTTCCTGCAGATCCTGCAACAGGTTGATGGTTTGCGCCTGCACGCTGACATCGAGCGCCGAGACGGCCTCGTCGGCAATCACCAGGCGCGGATTGGACGCCAACGCCCGGGCAATGCCGATACGCTGGCGTTCGCCGCCGGAAAAAGCATGGGGATAGCGGCGCATATATTCCGGCCGCAGACCGACGCTCTGCATGAGATCGGCGACCCGGTGTTCGAGTTCCCGGCCTTTGACGATGCCGTTGACACCAAGCACCTCGCCGATGATGTCGATAACGGGAAGGCGCGGGTTGAGCGAAGATTGCGGGTCCTGGAACACCATGCGCAGGTCGCGGTGAATCTCCTTGAGCCCGGGGCCTGACAGCCCCGCGAGATCAACAGTGCCGCCGCTGCGATCGCGATAGCGGATTTCTCCGCTTGTCGGCCGATAGATGCGCAGCACGGTGCGGGCAAGCGTGGACTTGCCGCAACCGGATTCGCCGACGATACCGAGCGTCTCGCCGTCCTCGACGCGAAGCGAAACGCCATCGACCGCCTTGACGTGCCCGACCACGTGCCGAAACGCGCCCTTGCGAATGGGGAAATGCATCCTGAGATCGTTGAGCTCAAGCAGCGGGCTGCGTGGTGTCGCGGAACCGGTCATCACAATCCTCCCTCATAAAGCAGACAGCTGGCGACGTGCCCTTCACCAATGACGACGGATTGGGGATCCTTGCGGTCGCAGAGGCCCGCCCTCGCCTGCTTGCACCGAGGATGAAAGCTGCAGCCCTCGGGCCGGGCAAAACGCGAGGGCACCATGCCGTCGATGGTCGCGAGCCGTTGGCTCGGTTGCCCATGCATGCGCGGCACCGATTGCAGCAGGGCCTTGGTGTAGGGATGAACAGGTGCGTGGAAGATCGTGTCGACATCGCCCGCCTCGACGACGCGGCCGAGATACATGACGACGACCTCGTCGGCGATCTCGGCCACGACGCCGAGATCATGGGTGACGAACAGCACCGACAACCCGAACTCGGCCTGCAGCGAGGCGAGGAGATCGAGGATATTCGCCTGCGTGGTCACGTCGAGTGCCGTGGTCGGCTCGTCGGCGATCAGCAGCTTCGGGCGGCAGGCGAGCGCGAGCGCGATGCAGACGCGCTGACGCATGCCACCAGAAAACTGGAAGGCATAACTTTCCATCCGTTCGGCGGGACGGGGGATGCCGACCAGGGCCAAGGTTTCGATCGCATGTTCACGCGCCTCCTTGCGGCCCATCTTCAGATGCAGCCGGATCACTTCGACCATCTGGTTGCCGATCGTATGGACGGGCGAAAGCGCCGCCATCGGCTCCTGGCTGATCAGGCCGATCTGGGCGCCCCGGATCGCCCGCATGTCGCGGCCGCGCGGATGGAGCGTCGCCAGATCGATGGCGGGTGCCGCCGGATCCGGCCGGTAGCGGATGGCGCCCGAGACGATCCGCCCGCCGCGCGGAACCTGGTTGAGGATCGAGCGGCCGGTAATGCTCTTGCCCGAGCCGGATTCCCCGACGACGCAAACCGTCTTGCCGCGCGGGATACCAAAGGAGACGCCATCGACTGCCCTCACCGTACCCGCCCCGCCGAAGAAATGGGTCCTGAGGTCATCGACCTCGATCAGCGGGTCGCGATGCCCGTGCCGGCCGCCAGCGGTGGCAAAATTGTGATCAGTATTCATAGGGATCTGCAGCATCACGTAGTCCATCACCGAGGAAATTGAGGGCGAGCACGGTGACGATCACCGCTATGCCGGGAAGAAACAGCCAGGGAGCGCTCGAGACGGCGAGAATGTTCTGCGCCTCCTGCAGCAGCACGCCCCAGCTCACCACCGGCGGGCGCAGCCCGATGCCGAGGAAGGAGAGCGCGGTTTCGGCAAGGATCATGGTCGGGATGGCAAGCGTCACCGAGGCGATGATGTGGCTCATGAAGGAAGGAACCATGTGCCGCCAGATGATGCGCATCCGCGAACAGCCATCGAGGTGAGCGGCGATGACGAAGTCCTCCGTCTTCAGCGACAGGAAACGCCCCCGCACCACGCGCGCCAGATCGGTCCAGCCGATCAGCGACAGGATGACCGTGATCCAGAGATAGACCAGGATCGGATCGGCGCTGATCGGAACGGCGGCAGCAAGCCCCATCCACAGCGGGATGGTCGGAATGGAATTGATGAGTTCGATGGAGCGCTGGATGACATCGTCGACCCAGCCGCCATAGAGCCCGGAAATGCCACCGAGGATGATGCCGAGGATGAGGCTGATCGCCACCCCGATCAGGCCGACGGACATGGAAATCCGGGTGCCGTGCACCGTCCGGCTGAAGACGTCTCGGCCGAGCCGGTCGGCGCCGAACAGGTAGAATGGCTTGCCCGCCTCGACCGGGCCGATCAGGTGCCGGTCGAGATCGAACATCCCCCAGAGCCGGTAAGGCTCGCCTTTGACGAAAAATCCCACGGGAATGACGACGGCCGGATCGGGCACATAGGTGCGGCTGAGCGCGATCGGATCGACCTTCATTGAGTAGCCGTTGACATAGAGCGGGTGAAATCTCCCCGCCGCGTCGTAGCCGGCGAATCTCAGCTGCTGGGGCGGCGCATAGGTGTAGCGGGAATCGTAGGTCTGAGAGGAAACCGGGGCCAGGACCTCGGCAAACAGCGCGACCAGGTAAATTAGGAAGATCACGACGCCCGCCGCAAGCGCCAGCCGATGGCGGCAGAAGCGCCGCCAGATGAGTTTCCATTGGCCGGCGACGGCATCGGAATTGCGAATTGGTTCGGGCGATAGTGCGATGGCTTGATCGGTCATTGTCTATCCCCCTTCAGCCGTTGCGGATGCGCGGATCGAGCCAGGCAAGCAGCAGGTCTGAGATCAGCGTGCCGATCAGCGTCAGCATGCTCATCAGCAGGATAAAGGTGCCCGCCAGATACATGTCCTGGGCGAAAAGCGCGTTGAGCAGGAGCGGTCCCGTTATCGGCAGGCTGAGCACGATGGAGACCACCACCGAACCCGATACAAGGTGCGGCAGCACCCAGCCGACGGTCGAGACGAACGGATTGAGCGCCACCCGCACCGGATATTTCAACAACAATCGGATTTCGCTTAAGCCCCGGGCGCGGGCCATGTCGACATATGGCTTGTTGAGCTCGTCAAGCAGATTGGCGCGCATGATGCGGATCAGGGCGGCTGTGGCGCCGGTGCCGAGGACGACAACCGGGATCCACATATGCGACATGAGATCGCCGAGCTTGGCCCAGCTCCAGACCGCGTTGATATAGGTGGGCGAAAACAGCCCACCGACACTCTGGCCGAAATATTGCGCCGAGATGAACATCAGCACCAGCGCCAGCAGGAAATTCGGAACGGCAAGCCCAAGAAAGCCGAAGAAGGTGGCGAAATAGTCGCCGAGCGAATATTGCCGCACGGCCGAATATATGCCGATCGGAAAGGCCACCGCCCAGACGAAGAGCAACGTGGTGACCGAGACCACCATCGTTAATCCCATGCGCGCCCAGATCAGTTCGCTGACCGGCTTGTTCCAATCGAGGGACTGGCCGAAATCGCCGCGCAGCAGGATGCCGCTGATCCATTTCCAATATTGGACGGCCCAAGGCTGATCGAGGCCATAACGTTCGCGCAGGCCGGCGATGACGCTGGGATCGATCGTTTCGTTCTGCGAGGCCAGACGCGCGGTCATCGCGGTCAGGAAGTCGCCCGGCGGCAGCTGAATGATGATGAAGGTCACGACCGAGATCGCGAACATCATCGGGATCATGTAGAGCAGACGTCTGATGATGAAGCCGGCCATATTCGAGCTCCTTCAACCGGCGATACCGATCGGTCTGGATGATGGGGCGAGGCTGGTGGCGGAATAGCGCCGGCGGACGCCATTCCGGACGATCATGTGTCTTACTGCTGGTAGTAGAAAGTCTCCGGCTTGGCCGGTCCCGGCGTCATGTAGAACGACGTGCTCGGAATGACCTTCGGGACGTTGTGCATGTTGGTCTTGACGATGCCGACGCGGTCCGGCTCCAGGTTCGTACCGATGACGTAGAACTCGTCACGGGTGATCGCCAGCAGTTCCTTCATGGCGGCAAGCTGCCTTTCGAGCGTCGGAGCTTCCTGCACCTGCCGATAGAGATCCATCTGCTTCTTGGCGGCCGCGCTTGGTTCCTCGGCGTTCGGATCCTTGGGGTTCTGGTAATAGAGGCCCCAGGCGGTCGCGAAGCTCGATTCATATTCGTGCGGGAAATACCATTTGGGATCGAGCAGGCCGAGGAAGTCATAACCGCCGCCGCCCACCCATCCCAGGCCGTCATTCTCGTTGTTCTGCAGGCGGGAGAAGATCAGTGACCGCTCGGCCGGGCGCGGCTGCATGTCGATGCCGACGGCCCGCCAGTAGCGCTGGATCATCTCGAGGGCGTCAACCTGGATCGGGCTTCCGGTCAAGGCGTCGATTGCAAAGGTGATCCGCTTGCCATCCTGGCCGAGGCGAAAGCCTTCGGCATCTTTTTTAGTGAGGCCGGCCTTGTCGAGATATTGATTGGCAAGATCCACGTTATATTCGAGATATTGCGTCGCCATCTTCTCGTCATAAAGCGCGGTGCCTTCGCGCGGTGCTGCCTGATAGGGCTTTGCCTGTCCGGCATAGATCAGCTGGTTGAGCTCCTCGCGGTTGATGGCGTAGCTGAGACCAATGCGGAAATCCTTGTTGGAGAAGACGGCGCGGAGCGCCGGATTCTTATGGGTCTGGTTGAGCGTGATCAGCAGGGCGTTCGACCAGGCCGGCCGGGCGATGAACAGCCCGTAGCCGCCCTTCTGCTGGTTCTGCACGATCACCGTGCGGGCGTCCGTCGTCTCGATGAAGCGGTTCTGCATGTCGATTTCGCCGCTGATCGCCTTCAGGATGATCGCCTGGGTATCCTGCATCACGTCGATGGTGATGCGATCGAAATAGGGCAGCTGGTTCCCCGCCGTATCCACTTTGGCATAATAGGGATTGCGTTCGCCGACGACCTGGGTCGTGCCATTATAGGGCGCAGTCAACACCCAGGCATCGAGCGTCGGGCGGCCGAGATCACGCCAGCGGCCGGGAAATCCGATCTTGTTGTTGAAGAGCTGGACCCAGTCGGTTGCGCCCGCCGCCTTCACCAGGGCGTCGATTCCGTCGGGATTGAAATCCTTGTGGAACTGCTTGAGGTAATGCGCCGGGGCAGCCGCCAGGATATCGGAGCCGCGCACTGTCGCCATGTTCATCAGGAACAGGCCGTTCGGCGCAGCGAATTTGAAGACGACCTTGTCGTCGCCGATCTTCTCGACCTTGACTGTCTCGCCACCCGCGGTCAGCCAGTTGGGTGCTGCGGGCGTGATCTTGTTGTTGCGAAGCACATTCTCGTTCCACCAGACCAGATCGTCGGCGCTAAAGGGTTCGCCGTCCGACCAGCGCGTGCCTTGCCTCAGGGTGAACGTATACTCGGTCGCATTGGCATTGACTTCGACGTTCTTGGCGATGTCGGGGATCACCTCGGTCCATTCCGGGTTCCAGCGGACCAGTCTCGTATAGCCGATCGAACGTTCGATCTCGCTGTCGCCGCCGCCGAAGGTGGCCGTGCGCCAGATGCCGCCATAGCTGCCGACCGATTCCAGCGGCGTGAGCACCAGCGGCTCCTTCGGCAGCCGCTGTTCGACCGGCGGCAGCTTGCCGGCGTCGACGAGCGTCTTGAGTTCCGGCGCCTCCTGAAAACCAAAGGCCGCACCCGCCCAACCGGAACCAATGAGGACAGCAGCGGCAACGGTCGAGACGACCTGCCGTCGTAGAATTCTGACGTGTTGCATAGTCTCCTCCCAATGATCTCGCTCTAGCTTATCGTTAACGTATTTCCTCCAGCTCTTACGTTAACGTTACCGTTCCAAATTGTCAAAAAGATTCTGAAGTCCGCATACTGAACCTGGACGCCTTGGCATTCTCAGAAATTGTGTTAGTTATCGTTATCGTAAACATTGCACCTCCGAGAGACTGTCCCGTTGAGCCGCACCAAAGAGCCGGAATCCAAGATAACGATCGCCGATGTCGCGCGCGCCGCAGGCGTATCGCCGATGACGGTATCGCGCGTGCTCAACGATCAGGGCGGCGCCAGCGCCGAGACCACGCAGCGCATTCTCCTAGCCGCGAACGAACTCAACTACCGACCCAATCCCTTCGCACGCGGGTTGCGATCCGACCGCTCGAAGACCATCGGCCTTCTCGTCCCCGACATCACCAATCCGTTCTTTCCCGAGGTCATCAGAGGAGCCGAGGACGCGGCGAGTGCTGCCGGCTACAACCTGCTTCTCTCTAACGTCGTCGAGAACAGCAAACGCGAAGGCGAACTCATCGAGGCGCTGCTGCGCCACCGGGTCGACGGCATCATCGTCTGCAGCGCGCGCCTGCCGGATGCCGCCCTCCACAAGGCGCTCGCACACCATCGCGCTGCGGTGCTCATCAACCGCGAAGCTCCCCCCGAAGTGGCGGGAACGATTGTCACGGACTACGAAACCGGGGCGTCGCGTGCAATCGATCATCTGGTCGAGCGCGGTCGCCGCAGGATTGCGATCATTGCGGGGCCGCGCAGCTCCTTCGGCGGCAAGAGCCGTCTTGTCGGCATCCGCAAGACGCTCGCCGTCCATGGGCTGAAGGCGCACGGCATCGTCTATTGCGATCCGACAGCCGCGAGCGGGCAAACCGCGGCCGCGCAATTGCTGGCGGAAGCGCCCGATATCGATGCCCTCGTCTGCTACAACGACCTCAATGCGATCGGCGCCATGAAGGCCTTCCGGGCTGCCGGCATTTCGATCCCCGAGCAGATCGCCCTGATCGGTTTCGACGACATCCCGGCTGCCGAACTGCTGTCCCCGGCGCTAACGACGTTGCGCGTGCAAAAACGGGAAATGGGAGAGGAAGCCGTGCGCCTGCTGCTCAGCCGTATCGCCACCAAGAACCGTCAGCACGGCATCGTCATCGTGCCTGAACTCATCATCCGCGAAACGACTTGAACGCCACCTCAGCATGATGCCGGAAGGCTACCGCGGTTTCGGACGACACCATGCTTCCAGCTCTTGAAGTCTGAACAGGAGGAAAATCCATGGACTCCGATAGCCTGCAGTCACTGGCCTTGCCCGAGGAGAAGAAGGCCTGGTTCGTTCACGACCGGTTCGGCATGTTCGTGCATTGGGGGCTCTATGCCCTGCCGGCGCGCCATGAATGGGTCAAGAGCCGCGAAGAGCTCACCGACGCCGACTACCAAAAATATTTCGATCATTTCGATCCCGATCTCTACGAGCCCAGGGAATGGGCGAGACGCGCCAAGGCCGCAGGCATGAAATATGTGGTGCTGACCACCAAGCACCATGAAGGCTTCTGCCTCTGGGATACCAAGGCCACCGACTTCAAGGTGACCAACACGCCTTATGGAAAGGATCTGCTGGGGCCTTTCGTCGACGCCTTCCGCGCCGAGGGCCTGAGGATCGGCTTCTACTATTCACTGATCGACTGGCATCATCCCGACTTCACGGTCGATCCGCGCCACCCGCAGCGAAATCATGCCGATGCGGCGAAGATCAACGAAGGCCGCGACATCGGGCGCTACGCCGCCTTCATGCGCGAGCAGGTGGGCGAACTGCTGACCGAGTTCGGGCGGATCGACATCATGTGGTTCGATTTCAGCTATCCGCAATGGAAGCTCGGGGATCTGGTCGGTAAAGGCCACCGGGACTGGGAAAGCGAGAAGCTCGTGCGCCTGGTGCGCGAGCTTGCGCCTGACATCATCATCAACAATCGGCTCGATCTTGCCGGCTTGCAGCCGGACATCGTCACGCCCGAGCAATATATGCCGCGCGCCTGGCCGAAACGCGACGGCCGGCGCGTCGTCTGGGAAGCCTGCCAGACGCTCAGCGGCTCCTGGGGCTATCACCGTGACGAGGACACCTGGAAAAGCACCGAGCAGCTGGTGCAGATGCTGGTCGGCACCGTTGCCATCGGCGGCAATCTGCTGATGAATGTCGGGCCGACGGGACGTGGAACGCTCGATCATCGCGCGATGGCAGCCCTTGCCGCTTACGAGGAATGGATGGCACTGCACGAGCGCAGCATCGTCGGCTGCACTCAGTCGGACTTTGCCGCTCCGCCCGATTGCCGCCTGACGCAGAACGGCGACCGCCTCTACATCCACCTGTTCAACTGGCCCTATAAACATCTGCATTTCGATGCGTTGGCGGGCAAGATCGAATATGCACAATTCCTGCATGACGCCAGCGAAGTCACCTGGCTGCGCCCGTCGGCCAATACACTATGGGCTAATACTCAGTTCCCGGTTGCCGAGGATGAACTGACATTCGTCCTGCCGGTGCGCCGCCCTAAGGTCACCGTCCCGGTCATCGAGGTAAAGCTCAAGGTGGGGATTGCGGCCGGCATTCAGGCCTAACGCCTCGCTCCCCGTTGCTTCAGGACAGGCCGATCGCCACCGGCCGGTCGAGGTTACGGGCGAGATAATCCTGGATCTGGCGAACGATCTGGCCGGCATGGGCAATCGCCAGCCGATCGGCGCGTTCGGCGTCTCCGGCCTCGATCGCAGCGATGATTTCCTCATGTTCATCAACATATTGGCGCGGCAGCCGGTCGTCGAAGGTCGAATAATAAAGGCGAAGGATGCGCCTGCCTTCGTCGAGCAGCCTGGCGAAGAAGGCCGTATAATAGGAATTGCCCGCAAGCTCGGCGATCGCCACGTGGAATTCGCGGTTCGCCTCGATCATCGCAAAGGCGTCGCGCGCGGCAACCGCGCCGGCGAAATCCTTCTGGTGCCGGCGGATAGTCGCCATGATCGCATCGTTCCGCCGCCCGGCGGCTGCGCGCGTCGTCACCCGATACATCAGGGTCAGCGCTTCGAAATAAGTGGGCAAGTTGGCGAAATCGATCGGTGCAACGATCGTGTTCCTGTTCGGCAGGGTCGTGACGAGGCCGTCGGCGGAAAGCCGCAACAGCGCCTCGCGAATGGGCGTCCTCGACATGCCGAAACGCTCCGACAGCCGCACCTCATCGAGCGGACTGCCAGGCTCCAGCGCCATCGACAAGATTTCCCGGCGCAGCGCGGCGTAGACGCTCTGCGTGCCGGAACCGCGCACCCGCACATTTTCCGCGTCATTCTGCATGCATTCCTCCCCTTGATGAGAGCCTTTTATTGCGTTTTAGCCGTTTTCCGCAACGCCCATGGGTTTGTCGAAATCAAAATGGTTGAATCTTGTCGACAGTTTGTATATAAGGAGCCGACCTTAACGGAGTTTCAATCGATGACAACAGGATGGAAGGGCGTATTTCCCGCCGTAACGACGCAATTCAATGAAGATCTGTCCGTGGATCTGACCGCGACCCAGCGCGTCCAGGACGCGCTTGTCAATGACGGCGTCAACGGACTGATCGTCATGGGCACCTGCGGCGAGAACAATTCGCTCGATCCCGATGAGAAGCGCACGATCCTCAAAGCCGCCGTCGAGGTCGTCAATGGCCGCGTTCCGGTTGTGACGGGCGTCTCCGAATTCGATACGCGCCGCGCCGTCGCCTATGCCCGCGATGCCGAAAAGCTCGGCGCCGACGGCCTGATGCTGCTGCCGGCCATGGTCTATGTGCCGAAGCCGGAGGAGCTGATCGCGCATTTCCGCACGGTCGCCGAGGCGACCTCGCTGCCGATCATGCTCTACAACAATCCGCCGGCCTACCGCGTCAACATCGGCGCGGACGTCCTGAAGGTGCTTGCCGACGTGCCGAATATCAAGGCGGTCAAGGAAAGCGCCCCGGATCCGCGCCGCTTCACCGATCTCATTAACGCCTTCGGCGACCGTTTCGATATCTTTGCCGGCCTCGACGACGTCGCGCTCGAGGGCCTCATGCTCGGCGCCAAGGGCTGGGTTTCCGGCCTGACCAGCGCCTTCCCTGAGGAATCCGTGCAACTCGTGGCAGCCGCCGAACGCGGCGACTGGGAAGAGGCCCGCAGGATCTACCGCTGGTTCATGCCGCTTCTGCATCTCGATGCCGAGCATGATCTCGTGCAGTCGATCAAGCTCGCCGAGCAGATCATGGGCCGCGGCTCCGAACGCGTCCGCATGCCCCGCCTGCCGCTTTCGGGGGCACGGCGCACCGAAGTTACCGCGATGGTCGAGAAGGCTGCCGCCACGCGTCCCTCGAAACTCGGCAAAGCCGCCTGAGACTGTGAGGCCGGCAGCACGCAACGGCAGCCGGCCTTATCATGTCCGGCGCTATGTGTCTGGAGCGTTACCGGAGCGAGTGAGGCTATTGCGGCTGACCAGCGACGGTATCTGGAAAATATGCTCAGCGCCGGTGCGGCCCTCTATTCTCGAAATCAATGTCCGGGTAGCGACCTGGCCGAGCTCCCTGCCCGACTGATCGATGCTTGCGAGATTGACGAGGCCGAGCGCTGCAGTCGACGAATTGTCATATCCGACGACGGCAAGATCTTCGGGCACACGCACACCCATCTCCATGGCGAGGCTCAGAAGGGTGATGGCGTCGAGATCGCTCCAGCAGAACACGGCGCGCGGCCTGTTCTTCCTCGACAGGAACTTTCGCATCGTTTCCTCGCGCTTTGGCGGGGCGATCGGAATTTTAGTGATCGGCGCAGACGATCCCAACCCGGCGCGCTGGATCGCCCGGCGGAAACCGATCTCGCGCTGGCGCACGACAGAGACCTGGTGCCCCTCACGCTCGCCGAGGCTCAGCATTTCGATGTCGCGATAACCGCAGGCAAGCAGCGCTTCCACCGCAATTTCCGCCCCGCGCTGATCGTCGGCATTGACCGTATCGAAGGCCGTTGCGCCGGCATCGTGATAACCGACCGCGACGATCGGTATCTGAGTGGCGAATTTTGCGATGATTTCCGAGGGCAGGCGCGGCGCAACCAGGATCAGGCCATCCATCTTGTAGTCGATCATCGACTCGATCAACGACGTTTCCAGCTGCACGCGCGCATCGCTGACGCCGATCATCGCCTGGTAATGCGAAGGCGCCAGCACGCCGTTTACGCCGGCAATCACATCCGGAAGGAAGGGATTGCGGATGTCGATCAACAGCACGCCGATGGTGAAAGTGCGGCCGCGCAACCCGCGCGCTGCGCGTGAGGGCCGATATCCAAGCGCTTCAATAGCGTCGTTCACTCTCGCCCGCAGCGCTTCGCTGACGCCATAGGCGTTCCGCATCACCTTGGAGACCGCGGCGACCGATACGCCTGCATGCGTTGCCACTGTTCGGATCGTCACGCGATCATTTCGTTGCAGTCTTTTCTTCTCTTCGATTGACATGAAATCTCTGGGCTACGCTGCGGGCCGTCACGACGCCCGTAGAACCACCATGGCAGACTGGCGACGAAATTTCTATTGCGCTCCCGAAAAAAATGTAGAACGTTATATGGAGAACGTTCTACAACTCGTTGGGAGGAATTGATGAACTTTCAGCCGGCAGCCATCGATGGCAACCTCGTTTCTCGCTCCTGGTCCGGAGAGATGATTGCACCACTGTCGGACCGCGGCCAGGGAACGGCCGCAAGCTTCGTCTCCAAGACCTTCGATCATGACGGCACCGGCCTTCCGGTCGAACTCTTCATCTCGGCGCTCGGTCTCTATCGCTGCTTCATCAACGGCACCCGCGTCGGCAACGATCTGCTGACACCCGGCTGGACGAATTACGACGACCGCATTGCCTATCAGCGATACGACATCTCGAAACTGCTGAAGTCAGGCGTCAACCGGATAGAAATCTGGCTGGCCGACGGGTGGTACCGCTCGCCCATCATGTGGGGCGCCAAGTCTATTCCCAACTGCTGGGGCGACAGGATCGGGGCCATTGCGGATCTGGTCGGCCCCAGCGGCACCATCCTTTCCACCGATACGACCTGGCAAAGCGGCCTTTTGCCGATCCTGAAGTCGGGAATCTATTTCGGCGAGATTTACGACGGGCTTGCCGAAAACTTAGCCGAAACGCACGGTACAGAGCGATTGGCCTTCGACAAAGGACTGCTCGTCGCGCATGAGACGGCAGCGGTGCGGGAACTGCAGCCGCTCGCCCCTGTCGAGAGCTGGACCGATCATGAAGGCAGGACGATCTACGATTTTGGCCAGAATGTCGGCGGCTACGTCAGATACACGGTCCGTGGCGTCGGCGGCACCGAAGTGCGGGTCGAGCACTCCGAAGTCCTCGGGCCGGAGCGCCACTTCGACAATCGCAACTATCGCGCCGCTGCCGCGCACACCCTCTATACGCTGCACGGAGATGGTGACGAAACTTATGCGCCGCATTTCACTTTTCACGGCTTCCGTTATGCAAGGGTGACGATCAAAGGCGATGCCGAAATTCTTGAGATCGCGTCGATCCCGATCTCGTCGGTACCGGAACCGGCCGGCGGCTTCACCTCTGGCAATCCTCTCGTCAATCGCCTGGTTGAGAATACCATCTGGTCGCAGCGGGGCAATTTTATCGAAGTGCCCACAGATTGCCCGCAACGCGACGAACGGCTTGGCTGGACGGGTGATGCCCAGGTGTTTGCCGCAACCGCCTGCTGGCTGAGCGACAGCCAGTCCTTCCTTCGGAAATATCTGCGGGATGTAATGGCCGACCAGCGCGAGGACGGCGCCGTCTCGCATTTCTCGCCCGACCCGACGCGTCTGCACCCCGACAATTTCCCGGGCTATGCCGGCTCGACCGGCTGGGGGGACGCGATCGTCGTGATCCCGTGGGTGCTCTACACCCATTACGCCGATCGGGCCGTTCTTTCGGAATGCCTGGGCTCGATGGTTCGCTGGGTCGATTTCGTCTGGTCCATCTCGAATGGCCCGATCGTCCGGCCGCCGTCGCATTGGGGCGCCCGCGGCTTCACCTTCGGCGATTGGCTGCAGCCGGTCGGCGATAACAGAAAGCCGCGCCCGACAATTGCCGACGACTGCGCAGCGACCCTCTACCACTTCATCTCGACGGATCTCCTGGCGAAGATCGCCGGCATTCTCGGCGAGCATGGGCTCGAAGAGCAGATGAAAAGCCGCGCCGATCAGATCCGGCTGGCCTTTGCCAACGAGTTCATCACGCCGGCGGGGCGGCTCGCCCATAACGACCAGACATCCTATGCACTGGCTTTCCTCTATGATCTGATACCGGCGGAGCATCAGCAAGCCGCCCGGCAGCATTTCCGGAAGGTGATTGTCGACGCCAACTACAAGATCGGCACCGGTTTCATCGGCACGCCTGCCCTTTTGCCGGCCCTGACGAAGCTCGGAATGGACGACCTTGCCGAAAAGGTCTTCCTGCAGGAAGACGTGCCGGGCTGGCTCTACCAGGTGTCGAAGGGGGCGACGACGATCTGGGAGCGCTGGGATTCCATGGCACCCGACGGCACCATCTACGAACCCGATATGAACAGCTACAATCATTATGCCTATGGCGCCGTCTGCCAATGGCTGTTCGAATGCGTCGCCGGCATTTCGCCGAGCCCGGAGGCGCCCGGATTTGCCGAGGTGATCGTCGATCCCGCGCCGATCGCGTCGCTTTCCCCGGTTTCAGCCTATCACGATATCAGCCAGGGGCGCATAGAGGCCGGCTGGACCTGCGCCGGCAGCGAGGTCACCTACGTGCTGACGCTTCCGGAGGGTTGCGTCGGCCGCTTCCGGCCCGGCCGGCGGCACCGGAACCCGTCGCTCAATGGGGAGCCCGTCATCGAGGAGGCGGTTCTTCCCCCGGGCACGCACCGGCTGGTCTTTTCCCTTAGCTGATTACTGAGGAGCATATAGGTCACACCGTTCAGAGGAGGAACGTCATGACACATCGGATAAGGCTCATTCTTGCGGGCGCGTCCACGCTTGTTGCGCTGGCAGCGGCTAGCCCGTCGCACGCGGAAACCACGCTGTCATTCCTGATCGACAACAGTCCCGATACTGTCGCGGCCGCCGAGGCACTGGTTGCTGCTTACCAGGCCAAGGCGCCCGACGTGACCATCGAAATCGAACAGCGGCCGGGCGGCGGCGAAGGCGACAATATCGTCAAGACGCGTCTGGCGACGGGTGAAATGCCAGACGTGTTCCTCTATAATTCCGGCTCGCTGCTGCAGGCGCTGAAGCCTGCTCAGACGCTCGTCGACCTTAGCAGCCTTTCGTCGCAGGCAAAGGTGGATGAAGGTTTCAAATCCGTCGTCCGCGCCGAAGACAAGCTTTACGGCGTTCCCTTCGGCACGGCGATGGCGGGCGGGATCCTCTATAACAGAAAGATCTACCAGGACCTCGGCCTCTCCGTCCCGAAAACATGGGCGGAGTTCATGGCGAACAATGAAAAGGTCAAGGCTGCGGGCAAAGTCGCCGTCGCACAAACCTATCGCGACACCTGGACCTCGCAGCTCTTCGTGCTGGCCGACTATTATAATCTGCATGCCGCAGTGCCGAACTTCGCCGCCGACTATACCGCCAACAAGGCGAAATATGCCGAGACGCCGGCGGCCATGAAAGGTTTCGAGCGGTTGAAGGATGTTCACGATGCCGGCCTGATGAACGAGGACTTCGGCGCGGCAAGTTATGACGACGGGTTGAGAATGGTCGCGACCGGCGAGGCGGCGCACTATCCGATGCTGACCTTCGCAGTGGGCGTGTTGAAACAGAATTATCCTGAAAACCTCGGCGATGTCGGTTTCTTTGCCCAGCCGAGCGACGATGCCGCGGTCAATGGCCTGACAGTCTGGATGCCGCCTGCCCTCTACATTCCCGCTGCCAGCCAGCATATCGAAGAAGCGAAGAAATTCGTCGATTTCGCCGGAGGCGTTGAGGGCTGCAAGATCATGGTCGACACCAACACGGTTCAGGGGCCTTCGCTCGTCGATGGCTGCGATCTGCCCGCCGATGTGCCGCCTGTGGTCAAGGATATGACCCCCTACTTCGAAACCAAGGGCAAGACGACACCGGCGCTGGAATTCGTTTCGCCGGTCAAGGGGCCGTCACTCGAACAGATCACCGTCGAAGTCGGCTCCGGCATCCGCCAGCCCGCCGACGCGGCGAAACTCTACGACGACGATGTGCGCAAACAGGCCAAGCAGCTCGGTCTGCCCAACTGGTAGCGGTCTTTCGGGCCAATTACCTCGCTCCTGACGGAGCGAGGTTCCACCCGATCGAAGAGGTAGTCATGATCGAGACCCGCCCCCGCTCGCGCAAATCGCCCTACCCGCTGTGGTTTTTCCTTCCGGCTGCGGTCATATATGGCGTGCTGTTTCTGGTTCCCACGGTTTCGTCTCTGTGGTTCAGCCTGACGCGCTGGGATCTTTCGACGGCGCAATTCATCGGGCTCGAAAACTTTCAGCAGTTCTTCTCCGAGCCGTTCCTGATCAAGGGACTGATCAACACCCTGATCTATGCCGTGACGACATCCGGGTTGAAGACGGTCTGCGGGCTGCTTCTGGCCGTGCTCCTGACCGGGAATATCTTTGCCCGTGGGTTCCTGAGAACGCTGGTCTTCTTCCCAGTCCTGGTGTCGACGATCGGCATCGGCATTACCTTTGCGGTGATGATGCATCCGACGAAGGGTATCATCAATGTCACGCTCGAAATGCTCGGCGTTGCGGGGCCGGGATGGCTGACCAACCCGGCGCTCGCGCTTTTTTCCGTTGCCTTGGTCGACGTCTGGAAGGGTGTCGGCCTTGCCACCCTGATCTTCATCGCCGGTCTTGCTGCCATCAGCCCCGACTATTACGAAGCCGCCAGAATCGACGGCGCCACGCGGCTCCAGCAATTCTTCCGGATCACCCTGCCGCTCGTGCGCCCGGCCACCGTCATCGTCGTGACATTGTCGCTGATCGGCGGGCTTCGCTCCTTCGATCTCATATGGGCCATGACCCGCGGCGGTCCGGGCTTCTCCTCGGATGTGATCGCCTCGGTGATCTACAAGCAGTACCAGGCCGGCTTCTATGGTCTGTCGACGGCCGGAAACGTCATCCTGTTCGCGCTGATTACCGTAATCATTCTGCCATTCACCCTGTGGTTCAACCGGCGCGAGGTCGAGGAATGAGAAGCGTCCGCCCCTATCTGACCGGCGCGATAGCCATGGCGGTGGCGGCCGTCATCTTCGTCATGCCGTTCGTTTTCGTAGCGCTCCAGGCGGTCAAATCCAAATCGGAGGCCTCCCGCCTCGATTTCGAATTGCCCGGCCAGTGGCTGTTCTGGGACAATCTCGTCGCTGTCTTCAAGGCGCGCGACTATCAGCTTGTGCTCGCATATTTCAACTCTACCCTGATCACGGTCGTCTCCGTCACGATCCTGATCCTCCTGTCGGCAATGGTCGGATATGTCATGCAGCGGCGCAAGACCGCCTGGAACCGGGCTGCCTTGATCGCGCTTTTCATGGGCCTGATGATGCCACCGGCTGTCGTGCCGACCATCAGCCTCTTGCAGGATATCGGTCTCTTCAAGACCATGACGGGGATGATCCTGATCCAGGTCGCCTATAATCTCTCCTTTTCGGTACTGCTCTACCGCTCATTCATCTCGACCATCCCGCGCGATCTCGACGAGGCGGCGCTGATCGATGGCGCTAAGCCGCGGCAGATCTTCTTCCGGGTGGTGCTGCCGCTCCTGAAGCCGGTGACGGTAACCAATATCGTCGTACAGTCGATCGCGATCTTCAACGACTTCACCAATCCGCTCTACTACCTTCCGGGCAAGGAGAACGTCACGGTGCAGCTGACGCTCTATAATTTCCAGAGCATGTATTCGAGCCAGTACAATCTGCTCTTCATGAACATCCTCCTCGTGACGATCCCACCGCTGATCGTCTTCATTTTCTTCAACCGTCAGATCGTCGCGGGCATGACGGCGGGCGGAGTAAAAGGGTAGCAGAATGGCTGAACTTACTCTCAAACAGGTTCGCAAGAGCTTCGGCGCCCTCGAAGTCATCAAGGGGGTCGACCTGGAGGTTGCCTCCGGCGAATTCGTCGTCTTCGTCGGCCCGTCGGGATGCGGAAAGTCGACGCTGCTGCGTATCATCGCCGGCCTCGAAGAGACGACTTCGGGTAGGCTGACCATCGGCGGCAAGGACGTGACCTATGCGGAACCGTCTGCCCGCGGCATTGCCATGGTGTTCCAGAGCTACGCGCTCTATCCGCATATGACTGTCGCCGAAAACATCGGGTTCGGCCTTTCTCTTGCCGGCCGCCCGAAGGCGGAAATCGCCGAAAAGGTCGCGGCGACTGCCGAAACACTGCAGCTCAGCCACCTCTTGCAGCGAAAGCCGAAGGCGCTTTCCGGGGGCCAGAGACAGCGCGTCGCGATCGGCCGGGCAATCGTGCGCGATCCCAAGGTCTTCCTATTCGACGAGCCGCTTTCCAATCTCGACGCCTCGCTCCGAGCCCAGATGCGCCTTGAGATCGCCGACCTGCACGCGCGGCTGAAGTCGACGATGATCTATGTCACCCACGATCAGGTCGAAGCGATGACGATGGCCGACAAGATCGTCGTCCTCAACGGCGGCGCGGTCGAACAGATAGGCAGCCCGATGGAACTCTACCGCAATCCCGCCACACCCTTCGTCGCCGGCTTCATCGGCAGCCCGAAGATGAACCTCTATGGCGGCGAGACGGCCCGGCGGATGAACTGCACGACCTACGGCATCCGCCCTGAACATATCAGGCTTTCGGAAGGGTCCGGCCAGTGGCAGGGCAGAATCCGCCATGTCGAACGGCTCGGAGCCGACGCGATCCTCTATCTCGACGTCCCCGAACTCGGCGAAATGGTCGTGCGCGCCGAAGGCGAGACGCCCTTCGGGCCAGGCATGACGGTCTGGGCAAATCCGGTAAAGGGAGCAGAACATCGGTTCTGAGGCCACATCGAAGCCCCGCCTCGAGGAGCAGTTCCCCAACCGAAGATCCAGTGTGACGCTTTCTTGAAAGAGCCGTCAAGTCCTCTTTGAGCCGGACCGGTGCGCTCGTTACGCCTTATTGCGTCTTCAGCCGAAACGGCGACAAATTCGCGGTCGGCCAACATCGCGGGCGCGAGCTCCCTTTGCAGCATATCCCACTCAGCATCACGCGTTTGTAAGTCGCGGCGAATGAGAGCACGTATATATTCACTGGCATTTTCATAAAGGCCGTGGTCGCCGATTTGCTGCTGGGTGTGATTCTGCAACAGCCCACTGACTTTCACATGAATGCTACCCGATGCCATCAGCATATCCCTTTCGATCCATCTTTATTACGGGTGGGCGTAGTATATATTGTCTAATATTCATCACATTTGGGCCAATCAGCGACTCCGAACCGGTTGGGGACGGACAATGCCAGCCGCCTCACCCTTGAACCGTCTGCAATCAATGATTAACATGCAATCATTGATGTATGGAGGATAGAGATGGCAAGCATGACGATCCGCAATCTCGATGACGGCCTGAAACAGCGCCTGCGCCTGCGGGCCGCAACGCATGGCCGCTCCATGGAGGACGAAGCGCGAGATATCCTGCGCACAGCACTTGCGACCAGCGAATCGCCGGCGCCCAATCTCGCGGATGCCATCCGAGCCCGGGTAGTCTCGGCCGGCGGCGTCGAACTCGATATTCCGCCCCGCGAGCCGATCCGCGAGCCGCCGGACTTCGCGCCGTGATCGTTCTCGATACCAACGTCATTTCGGAGCTGCTGACGCCGGTCCCGAATACGGCCGTAGTCAATTGGCTCGCGGCACGACATCCCTCGTCTATTTTCACGACGGCCGTCACCGAGGCGGAGATCCTTTACGGACTGCGCCTTCTTCCCGAGGGGCGTCGGCGACGCGATCTGGAGGCGGCAATCCTTCCGATTTTCAGCGAGGATATGGGCGGGCGCGTTTTGCCGTTCGATCGCGACGCCGCAAACGTCTATGCCACCATCGCTAGCGACCGCCGTAGAGCGGGCCGACCGATCAGCCAATTCGACGCTCAGATCGCCGCTATCGCAATTTCGCGCGGGGCTTCGCTTGCGACACGCAATGTCTCCGATTTCACAGGGATTGATCTGCAAATTATCAATCCGTGGAAAGATAGATAGAAGCAGACAGCGGGCGCGTAGCAGCACCTGAGTGTAGTTGGCCGGAACGGGCAAGCCCCGCCTCGCGAAACATCACGCGATGGAATCGCTGCCACGCGATCGATTCAGCATATTTATTGGACGCGCCGGCCCTTGCGTAGGATTCTTGGGACATGAGCCAGGCGATCCATCCGACATTGCTTTTTCGCATAGATCCCGCGCAAAATATGGCGCGCTTCTATCTGCTCGCGATCGAACCACACCTCTTCGGCGGCAGCTCGCTCATGCGTTGCTGGGGACGGATCGGAACGAAGGGGCAGCGGAAGGTCGATTTGTTCGACACGGCCGTCGAGGCTCGTGAAGCCGCCGGGAAGCTGCTGAACGGCAAACTCAAGAGCCGATACAGGCGCCATGAGGAAGTTGAACCTGGTTAGAACCGGTCGGGGCGCAGCGGCGTGAGATCGATGACCGAGCTTTGTCCCGCGACGATCTGGGAAACCAGATAGCCGGTCAAAGCGGATAGCGTCAGGCCGAGATGACCGTGGCCGAAGGCATAGGTGACGCGCGGCAAGCGGCGGGAGTTGCCGATGACGGGAAGTGAATCCGGCATGGACGGGCGAAAACCAAGCCACTCGTCGCTACCTTCTCCGGCTCCCGGCAGGAGCGTTTTCACGCCTTCGCGGATCATCGCGGTCCGCCTGGGGTTCAAGGCAGCGGCAAGCCCGCCGAGTTCCACGGTGCCGGCCGCGCGCATTCCATCGGCCATCGGCACCATGTAGAAGCCGTGCTCGGGATAGCAGACCGGGCGCGACAGCAGATTGCCCGCGTTCGGAAACAGAACGTGATAACCGCGCTCGGTATCGAGCAGGACGCGATCGCCGACCGACGCCGTGAGCTTGCGCGAATGGGCACCGGCGGCCACGACCGCGTGATCGGCAACGATCTGCTTTCCCGCCGTCCTGAGGCCGATGCCGTCGTCGCGCGGTTCGATGGCAGAGACTTCGCCGCGGACGATCTCTCCGCCGCCCTCTACCAATGCCTGCGCCAGCGCAAAAGCGAGTTGTTTGGGGCTGGAAAAAACATAAGCGTCACGGAACAGCACGCCCCTTTCGTAGAGCGGCGCAAGGTTGGGCTCCATGCTCTGGATATCGGCGCGCTCCAGCCGGTCCATCGCGACGCCGTGGCGTTCACGCAGCCCGTTTTCGGCATCAGCCGCGCGGAATTGAGCTTCCGTCTTGTAGAGATAGAGACAGCCTTCGCGCTGCTTCAGCCGCTCGGCGCCTGCCAGTGTCACCAGCGGTTGCCAGGCCGCATCGGCTTGAGAGAGCAGCACCGCCAACGTCCCGGCGATCCTGTCGACCTCGGCTTTCGAGCTCGATGCCAGGAAGGCACGCAGCCACGGGACCAGTTGCGGCAGGTACCTCCAGACGATCGCCAGCGGACCGAGCGGATTGAGCAGCATTCCTGGGACGCGCCAGATGACGCCTGGCGTTGCGACGGGAACGACGCCGTGCGGCGCAAAGGTGCAGGCGTTGCCGTAGGAACAGGCCTGCCGGTAGGATGCATCGCCCAATGGCGGCGCCGGATCGATGATCGTGACCCGATGCCCCATCCTTTGTAGCCAGAGGGCCGAGCAGAGGCCGACCAGCCCCGCACCGACAACCGCCACGTGCCGACGCTCGGCTTCCGGCAAAGGCTGAAGCTGGGGCAGCGGCTTGTTCATAGGCTAAACCAGGCCGGCCAGGGCGCGGGGTCGATCGTTCAAAGTCGCAGCGATGATGCGCAGCGCGGTTGCGAGCTCCTCCCGCGACGAGGCGCAGCCGATATTGACGCGGACGGCATGCTCGACAGGCTGGCGGTCAGAGGCGAAGGCGGTGGCCGGCATGACGGCAACGCCGTGGGCTCGCAGGTTGGCGGCAAAATCCTCGCATCGCCACGGCGCCGGCAAGCTCAGCCACAGGAACATGCAGCGCGGATCGGCGGAGAAGGAAT
The DNA here is from genome assembly GCF_900094625.1 of Rhizobium aethiopicum. Taxonomy (GTDB): domain Bacteria; phylum Pseudomonadota; class Alphaproteobacteria; order Rhizobiales; family Rhizobiaceae; genus Rhizobium; species Rhizobium aethiopicum. The sequence goes on from NZ_FMAJ01000004.1 coordinate 122,119, forward strand.
GGCCCGCAAGGATCGTCATGACGATCGCATGGCGGGCGCGCAGTTCCGCAAGCTGGGCCTTCAGGATCGCTTCGGCCGTGCCGTCCTCAAGCCAACGGGTTGCCAGCAGCAGCGGCAGCGGAGACGGCATCCAGGCAGTCGTGCGGACCGCCTCGGCAGACAGCAGCGCGCGGCCGGGCGGGCAAGTGAGATAACCGACGCGCAGCCCCGGCGCCAAGGCTTTGGAAAGTGCCGATATATGATAGGTCCTCATCGGCGCAAGCGTGAAAAGAGCGCTCGCCCGGGTTCCAAGCATCGGTCCGTAGACATCGTCCTCGATGATGACGAGGTCGTGCTTTTCCGCAACCTCGACCAGTTCCCGCCGGCGTGCCTCGCTCATTGTGACAACCGTGGGGTTGTGCATCGAGGGTACGGTGAAGACTGCGCGCACGTTCTCCCGGCTGCAGGTATCGTCAAGTTCCGCCGCCGACATGCCCTGACCGTCACTTCCGATACCGATGATGCGGAAGCGGAACATCTGGGCAAGCGCAATCAGGCCGTAATAGGTCAGCCGGTCGCCGACGATGGTGTCGCCGGGCTCGATCAGGCTGCTGATGACAGCCAGCAAGGCATGCTGGGCTCCGCTGGTGACGACGATATCGTCCTCGGACGGATCGAAACCATTGAGCGATATCCATTTTCGCCCGGCGGCACGCGCCCAGGCGGGACCCTCCGGCGGCTGATATTCCTGCATCTGACGGAAGCGCGGGTCCGCTGACAGATCCGGCAGGGATTGCGCCAGGCGCTGCTGGAAATCGTCGACGGCCGGCCGGTTGACAGTCAGGTCGATAACGCCGGCCGGGCTTGTCGCCCGGTCGACCCGCGGCATGGCGCCATCGCCGATAACGATCGTTCCGCGCCGGGTGCTGCCCATCACGAGATTGAGGTTCTGCAATTCGCGGTAGGCGCGCGTGACGGTGGAGACGTTCAGCGATCGTTCCCGTGCAAGGTCGCGCTGCGGCGGGAGCTGGCTACCAGGAGGCAAAGCGCCTGAACGGATCCGCGCTTCGAGTTCGCTCGCCAGCTCCAGATAGGCCGGCATGCGGGTTCCCCGCTCCTGATTTGTCTGGGTCAGATCTGATTGTTCAGACATACAATTCCTGTAATCGAAGTACAAATCGCATCGGCTAAAGCGGCTCATTCTACGGCGACCCGGCGATTCCGCATGGCTTTGTGCCACATATCACGCTTTTCTTCAATTTTCGAGGCCCGCAGCCCTCGCCATACAAAATTATTTGTATGGCTTGACAACTAGAATTTGACCGAGACAATATGGGCTCGCATCGAGACAAAGAGGCAGGGACCCGGCCGATGCAAACAGGAGGAATTCATGAGCGAGCGCTTCATCACCTTCGAAGGCGTGCGGAAATCCTATGACGGCGTCAGCTATGTCGTGCGCGGCCTGGACCTCGACGTCGCCAAGGGAGAGTTTCTGACCCTCCTCGGCCCTTCCGGATCCGGCAAAACCACGACGCTGATGATGCTTGCAGGTTTCGAGGCGCCGACCGACGGAACGATCACCCTTGCCGACAGCAGGATCGACAGTGTCCCGCCGCATCGTCGCAATATTGGCGTGGTCTTCCAGAATTACGCGCTCTTTCCCCATATGACCGTCGGCGAGAATGTCGCGTTCCCGCTGAAAATGCGTCGGCTCGGCAAAGCGGAGATAGCCGAACGGGTTCGCCGCGCGCTCGACATGGTGCGCATGGCGAGCTTCGAAACGCGGCGACCCAACCAGCTTTCTGGCGGACAACAGCAGCGCATTGCGCTCGCCCGTGCCCTTGTCTTCGAGCCGCAGCTGGTGCTGATGGACGAGCCGCTGGGAGCCCTCGACAAGCAGCTTCGCGAGCATATGCAGCTCGAGATCAAACACCTGCATGCCCGTCTGGGCATCAATGTCGTCTACGTCACCCATGACCAGAGCGAGGCGCTTACCATGTCGGATCGGGTCGGCGTGTTCAATGACGGCATCCTGCAGCAGGTCGCGGCCCCACATGCGCTCTACGAGACACCGGCAAATCCGTTCGTCGCAACCTTCATCGGCGAAAACAACGCGATCTCGGGGGAAGTCGTCGCACTGAAGCATTCTGTCTGCCGAATCCGCGCGCCCGACGGTTCGATCATCATCGGCCAGACCGGAGAGGGATTGAAGGAAGGCGCGCGCGCGACGCTCGTCCTGAGGCCCGAGCGGATCCAGCTGTCGCCCGCCGACGATGTGCCGAACCGGTTTACGGCGGCGCTCAAGGAAATCATCTACCATGGCGATCACGTGAGGCTGCGCGTTTCGGCCTGCGGCTGCGATGATGTCTTCATCAAGGTCGCCGCGGGCCAGGAGATTCCGGCCTTGGCGCCGGGCGCGAACGCCCTCATCGGCTGGGCACCGGAGGATTGCCGCGCGCTCGCGCTCTCCTGATCGAGCCCGTTCTTTCGTAAAACGCAGCAACAAAAAGGGGAACCACCATGATGCGTTTAAACTGCATGCTTCTCAGCTCCGTCATGGCTCTTGCGACAGCAGGAGCAGCATTTGCCGGGGATACGCTGACCGTCACATCCTGGGGCGGCGCTTATACGAAGAGCCAGGAGGAGGCCTTCTTCAAACCCTTCTCCAAGGAGACCGGCACCAAGATCCTCCAGGATGAATGGGACGGCTCGACCGCCAAGCTGAAAGGCATGGTCGAGACGGGCCAGGTGACCTGGGACGTGGTCGACGTCGAGCCCAGTCACGCTTTGCAAGGCTGCGACGAAGGCTGGCTCGAGGCGATCGACTATGCGAAACTCGGTGGCAAGGACGCCTTCATCGATGGGGCCGCGATGGATTGCGCGGTCGCGACGATCGTCTTCGGAACCATCTATGCCTATGATGCCGCCAAGTTCCCGAACGGCGGGCCGCAAACGATGGCCGATCTGTTTGACACCGCCAAATTCCCCGGCCCCCGCGCCTTGCGCAAGTCTCCGAAAACAACGCTGGAATTCGCGCTAATTGCAGACGGCGTCAAACCCTCCGAGGTCTATAAGGTGCTCGGGACTCCCGAAGGCGTCGATCGCGCGTTCAAGAAGCTCGACACGATCAAGAAGGATGTGAAGGTCTGGTGGACCGCCGGGGCGCAGCCACCACAGCTTCTCGCCGATGGCGAAGTGGTGATGACCACGGCATGGAACGGCCGTATCTACGATGCCGTCAAGAACAGCGGCAAAAACTTCAAGATCGTCTGGGACGGCCAGGGCATGGACTTCAACCTTTGGGCCGAGCCGAAAGGTTCGAAGAACAAGGAGTTGGCAGATAAATTCGTCGCCTTCACCGTCGAACCCGAGGTGATGGCGCAGCAGTCCAAATATATTTCCTACGGCCCGACCCTGAAGGCGGCCATCGCCAAGGTTCCGCCGGATATTCTCGCCGATCTGCCGACTGCGCCGGACAATACGAAGAACGCATTCGTCGTCTCCTCCGAGTTTTGGGCCGACCATGATGAGGAGTTGACCGAGCGCTTCAACAAGTGGCTCGCACAGTAACCTCGTCGGGCGGGTGAGTGTCCCCCGACTTCGCTCGCCCCTTTCTCTACCGCAGGAAGGCATGATCGATGGTGATCGCGACAATGAATGACGGAGAAGAAGCGGCGACTGCCACCCACGTGCGGGTGAAAAGCCTCGGCAGCGCAAAAAGCAAGGCGCAGCTGAAAGCGCTGTTGCTGGTCGCGCCTCTGCTTATCTTCCTGTTGCTCGTTTTCGTCCTCCCGATCGCCCTGTTGTTGACGCGGGCCGTCGACAACAGGGCGGCTTCCGCCGCCCTGTCCCACACGATGTCGGCTCTTTCATCCTGGGACGAGCAGTCGCCACCGGACGAGGCGCTGTTTGCCGCCTTTGCCGCCGATCTGAAACAGTCGCCCCGCGACCAGATCGCCGAGGTGGCCAAACGTCTCAACTATTATGAGACGGGCATGCGCTCGATGCTCCTGAAGACCGCACGCACGATCCGCGACGCCGGGCCGCCCTACAAGGCCGCCTTTCTCGCCATCGATCCGAAGTGGGAGACCCCGCACTACTGGACGATTATCAAGAACGCCTCTGCGCCCGTCACCGACTATTATCTGCTCGCCTCGCTCGATCTGGAACGCGACGCTTCGGGCGCGATCGGCAAGGTATCGGCGGAGAATGCCGTGCATGTCGACGTCCTGATCCGCACATTCGTCGTCAGCGCTTCGGTAACCGTGATCTGCCTGTTCCTCGGCTATCCGCTCGCCGCCCTGATCGCCCGATCAAAAGGAGCGGTCGCCAATACGCTGCTGATTCTCGTGCTGCTGCCGTTCTGGACCTCGCTGCTGGTCCGCACCAGTGCCTGGGTCGTGCTGCTGCAGGGGCGCGGCGTGATCAACACGGCATTGATCTGGCTTGGCCTGGTCGATCCTTCGCAACCGCTCAACCTGATTTACAATCGCATCGGCGTGCTGATCGCCATGACCCATATCCTGCTGCCCTTCATGGTCCTGCCAATCTACAGCGTCATGAAGAGCATTCCCCCGGTCTATCTGCGGGCGGCCTCGTCGCTGGGCGCGCCGCCGGTTGCGGCCTTCTTCCGGGTATACCTGCCGATGAGCATGCCCGGCGTCAGCGCCGGCGGACTGCTCGTCTTCATCCTGGCGCTCGGCTATTACATCACCCCGGCTCTGGTCGGCGGACCGGGAGACCAGATGGTCAGCTATTTCATCGCCTATTATTCAAACCAGGTCACCAACTGGGGGATGGCAGCGGCCTTGAGCACGATCCTGCTGGTTGCGGTGCTGATCCTCTACGCCGTCTATAATCGCATCGTCGGCATCGACAGGCTGAGGATCGGCTGATGACCAACTTCCTTTCTTTCCCGCGGCTGTTTTCGATCCTCCTGTGGCTGGCCGGCGGCCTGGTGATCCTGTTCCTGATCGCGCCGATCGTGGCAATTGTGCCGCTCTCCTTCAATGCCGAGCCATTCTTCACCTACCCTATGCCCGGCTTGTCGCTCAGATGGTATCGCGAATTCTTCGATTCCGATGTGTGGCAGCTGGCGCTGACAAACAGCATCATCGTCGCCGTTTTTGCCACCCTCCTGTCGACCCTCCTTGGAACACTTGCCGCAATCGGCCTCAGTCGACCCTCATGCCCGGCGCGCGCAATTCTGACCGCCATTCTGATTTCGCCGATGATCGTGCCGGTCATCGTTTCGGCAGTCGGCATCTATTATGCCTTCGCCGCCGTCGGGCTGCTCAACAGCCTGACCGGGCTGGTGCTGGCGCATACGGCAATCGGCGCTCCCTTCGTGGTGATCACGGTGACCGCCACGCTTGCAAGCTTCGATCACAATCTGATGCGGGCGGCATCCAGCCTCGGCGCCGCCCCGGTCGAAGCGACGTTGCGTATCATGCTGCCGGTCATCGCGCCGGGCGTGGCATCCGGCGCCCTCTTCGCCTTCGTGACCTCATTCGACGAAGTGGTGATTGCGCTTTTCATCGCCGGCTCCGAGGAGCGCACGCTGCCACGGCAGATGTGGAGCGGTGTGCGGGAAACGCTGAGCCCGACAATTGCCGCCGTAGCCACCCTCCTTATCCTGTTTTCGACGCTGTTTCTCGCCACGCTCCAGTGGCTGCAGCGCCGCGCGGAACGCCAGAAGATTGCACACGGGGGAGATTGAGCATGCAGATCGAGCGCTACGAAACCGGAAAGCGGATGAGCCAGGCCGTGATCTACGGCGGCTTTGTCTTCCTCGCGGGTCAGGTCGCCTTCGACGCGCCGGGATCGTCCGTCCGCGGACAGACGACCAACATCTTGTCACGGATCACCCGGCTTCTGGAAAGCGCCGGCAGCGATTCGACACGAATCCTCAGCGCAACCATCTGGCTTGCGGATATGTCCGACTTCGAAGAGATGAACGCCGTCTGGGACGCCTGGGTGCCATCGGGCCATGCGCCGGCGCGCGCCACTGTCGAAGCAAGACTAGCCGGGTCTGAATTCGCCATAGAGATTGGCATTGTCGCAGCGGTCGGGAGCTGACGCCAGTCGCGAGGTCGTTCGCCAGGTCGCCACGCACGCAGCAGCTGGACTCTCTCGTCCGCTACCTCGCCCGAAGTAATGAACGCAAGCCGGGACCTTGGGGTGTCTCGGCGATGATGCGAACCTGATCGATATGGCCGGGATCGAAACGCCTGACATTGGCATAGGTGATGCAATCGATCGCCGCGCTGTCTGCGGCCTTCAGCCACGGCGGCAATGCTGCCGCCGTGGCTGCCGGTTTCGATAATCCGGCCAAAGAAGCGGCCGTTGCGAGCAAGTGGAGCGACTGCCGCGCGAAACAAATTGCTGCCGGAATTGCTGTCGGGGCTGTTGATCGCCGCGGTGTTGCCGCGCAAATCCTCCAGCGACCGAGGCGGAGAACCCTGGCGAACGATGATGAAGCTGCGCATCAGCGCGCCGGCGCAGCCTGGATGACCATATTATGGGCGTCGCCACCAGGCGGACCCTGCCGCGCAGGCGCCTCGGTAACGGATAACCACATGTCTGGGACAGGATCAGATCCGGCCGCAGCCAGGCCTCGTCATAGCCAACGGTCTGGCCAAGCTTTTCCGGCAGATCCTGAAGTCCTGCATGCGAGCGATATTGCCGGAGAAACGACCAGAGTTCGGCCGTCGCATTCGCGAGCGGTTCGGATGTGACATACATGCCGATGCTGACGAGGGCCATTCCGGTCTTCCCCGCGGCGAAGCGCAGACACAAACTACAGCGTGTCGCATCTTTAAGATTCGCGCCTCGCGCTTTAGGTCTTCGTTTTGTATGTCCCCGTCGCCACACCGCCAAACAGTTTTGCGCGACCTGCTCCAGGTCAGGCAATGCCGCCGAGGCATACATATTTGAGTTCGGTATATTCGTCCAACCCGTGCCTTGACCCCTCGCGGCCGAGACCCGACATCTTGACGCCGCCGAACGGAGCCTCGGCTGTCGAGACAAGACCGGTATTGACGCCGACCATCCCATATTCAAGCGCTTCGGCGACACGGAACACCCGCGACAGGTCGCGCGCGTAAAAATACGAAGCAAGGCCGAACTCGGTATCGTTTGCCTGTTCGATGACATCCTGCTCGTCGCGGAAACGAAAAAGCGGGGCAAGCGGCCCGAAGGTTTCCTCGCGCGCGACCTGCATGCCGGCGTCGACATCACGCAGGATCGTCGGTTCGAAGAAGTAACCGCCAAGCGCGTGGCGCTTGCCGCCCGAAACGATCCCGGCACCCTTTGCAACGGCATCCTCAATATGGCTTTCGATCTTGGCGACGGCGTTGTCGTCGATGAGCGGGCCTAGCACGACGTCACGTTCCAGCCCGTTGCCGACCTTCAATGCCGAAACGGCCGCAGCGAGCTTGGCGGCGAACGCGTCGTAGACGCCGTCTTGGACATAAAGCCGGTTGGCGCAGACGCAGGTCTGGCCGTTGTTGCGGAACTTGGCGATGAGTGCGCCTTCGACCGCAGCGTCGAGATCGGCGTCGTCGAACACGATGAAGGGCGCGTTGCCGCCGAGCTCGAGACCAAGTTTCTTGATCGTCGGCGCGCATTGCCGGTAAAGCAGCTCGCCCGTCCGGGTGGAGCCCGTGAATGTCAGGACCCGGACGTCGCGGCTCGCAGTCAGCGCCCCGCCGATTGCGGCGGCATCACCCGTGACGATGTTGAGTAGCCCGGCCGGCAGGCCGGCGCGCTCTGCGAGAACGGCAATCGCAATTGCGGAGAAGGGCGTCTGCAGCGCCGGCTTGAGAACGACGGCGCAGCCGGCGGCAAGCGCTGGGCCGATCTTGCGGGTGATCATCGCGTTCGGAAAATTCCAGGGCGTGATCGCCGCCACAACGCCGGCCGGCTGGCGCAGAACAAGGATGCGCTTATCCGCCTGATGTCCCGGGATGGTCTCGCCGTTGATGCGTCTTGCCTCTTCGGCAAACCACTCGATGAAGCTCGCACCATAGGTGATTTCCCCCTTGGCTTCGGCCAAAGGTTTTCCCTGCTCCAGCGTCAGGATCATCGCCAGATCGTCGCGGTTTTCGATCATCAGGCGATGCCAAGCCTTGAGAACGGCGGCGCGTTCTCCTGCGGTCTTCTTCGCCCAAAGCTTCTGGGCGATGACCGCGGCGGCGATGGCGTCTTCCGTTTCCGTTGCGCCGAGGTCAGGGACCGCACCCAGCACCTCACCGGTCGCCGGATTGCGGACCATGGCCGCGGGACGGCCTTCCGCTTCGATCCAGCGATCGGCAATCGGGCATGCCTGACGGAACAGCGAGGGGTCATTGAGCTTCATGGGACAACTTTCAGCAGAATACGTGAGCGGCGCCTGGATCGAAATCCAGATGGACTATATCTCCGCGATTGAGCCCGGCAATAGCCTCATGACCGAAAGGCAAGCGAACCGAAAGCGCCTCGCCTGTTGCCGTCTCTGTGGAGACATGGATGTTGTTGCCGAGAAAGGTAATATCGCTGACCGTCGCGGCAAGACCCGCGCCGGCAGCTCTCGCCCGCGACAATCGTATGCGCTCCGGCCGCAGCATCAGCGCCGCCCTTGCGCCGGAGATCCCTTTTCCATGCACCGGAATTTGGTTGAAGATGGTTCCGCCTCCGAGCGCGATCGTCGCTTGTCCATCGGAGGAAGACACCAGGTCGCATGAAATGAAGTCGCTGTCGCCGATGAATTCGGCTACGAAGCGGGTCTTGGGATTGGCATAAAGTTCGGGCCCGGTTCCGATCTGGTCGATGACGCCCCTCGAAAAGACCGCAATGCGGTCGGACAGCCGCAGCGCCTCCTCCTGGTCGTGCGTGACATAAAGGATCGTCACTTCCGTCTGCTGGTGGATCCGGCGGATCTCATGCTGGATTTCCTCCCGCAGCTTCTTGTCGAGCGCCGAGAGCGGCTCGTCCATCAGCAGCACCGGCGGATCATAAGCAAGCGCCCTAGCAAGGGCGACACGCTGCTGCTGGCCGCCGGACATTTGCGAGGGCTTGCGATCCTCGAAACCTTCGAGCCTCACGAGGCGCAGCATCTCCTTCACCTTCAAGTCGATCTCGGCCCTGGACTTGCGCCGGACCTTCAGCGGAAAAGCGATGTTTTCGCCCACCGTCAGATGCGGAAACAGCGTATAGCGTTGGAACACCATGCCGATATTGCGCTTGTGCGACGGGGTGGCGAGCAGGGTTCTGCCCTCCAGCGTAATGTCGCCTTTCGTCGGGTTCTCAAAGCCGGCCAGAATGTAGAGCGTCGTGCTCTTGCCGGAGCCGGACGGCCCGAGAAAGGTCAGGAACTCGCCACGCCGGACATCGAGATTGACGTCGTGCACGGCGACGACAGGGCCGTATTCCTTGCGTATTCCGCGGATCTGAAGGAACGGTTCGTTCATTGTTTCAGTACCTTGCGCACGACGGCAACCAGCGCCATCAAGATGATCGTCAAGAGGATGAGAAGGGTCGAGGCCGCAGCGACGACGGGTGTCAGATCCTGCCGCAGCGTCGCCCATACCTTCACGGGCAGCGTCTGCAAGGTCGGGCTGGACATGAAGATCGCCACCACGACCTCGTCCCAGGATGTCAGGAAAGAGAAGACGGCGGCTGAAAACAGCCCATGGCTGATTGCCGGAAGCGTGACCCTGATCTTCGCTTCCAACGGCGAGGCGCCGCAGAGCACCGCCGCGTCCTCGATTGACTTATCGAAACCCTCGAGCGCACTCGATATGGACAGGATCGAGAAGGGCAGCGCCAGCACGAGGTGGGAAATGACGAAGCCGACCAAGGTGCCGCCGAGGCCGATCCTCAAGAAAAAGGCGTATAGGGCGACCGCGAGAACGACGACCGGGAGGATCATCGGCGTGAGGAACAACGCTTTCAGCGCATCGCGGAACATGAAAGAACCGCGCACCAGCCCGAAGGAGGTTACGAGCCCGAGCAGCACCGACAGGATTGTCACGATGACTGCAATCTTGAAGCTCGTCAAAGCCGATTCCAGCCATCGCGGGTCGGCCAAGAGCTCCCTATACCACTGTAATGTCCAGCCCGGCGGCGGAAAGATCAGCCACTGCGAGGAGCCGAAGGAAAGCGCGGCGATAAAGACGATCGGCAGCAGCAGGAAGGCTGCGGTCAGAAGGGTTATGCCGAGGAGGACATATTTCCACCAGCCGAGACGATCGAAATTGAGCAACATGTCAACGCCCTCCCGGGTTCTGGCTGCCGAAGAAGCGCAGCTGCACGGCATAGAGCGACAAGGTCACCACCAGGAGCACCAGCGCCGCGGCACCGCCCATTCCCCAGTTGACCAGAGACTGCACGAACTGCGCGATGAGTTCTGCAAGCATCATGTTGGCAGTGCCGCCGAGAAGCGACGGCGTAACGAAATAGCCGAGCGACATGACGAAGACCATGAGCGCGCCGGCCGCCATGCCGGGCAGCGCCAAGGGCACCAGAACGCGGGTCAGGCACTGCCAGCGGTTGGCGCCGCAAAGGGCTGCCGCCTGCAGGGTCGACGGGTCAATCTTCTTGATCACGCCATAGAGCGGCAGGATGATGAAGGGCAGCATGATGTAGGTCATGCCGATCGTCACGCCCGTGAGATTGTTGACGAGTGCGAGCGGCTGGTCGATCAAGCCCGTTGCTATCAGCATCTTGTTGATTATCCCGGTCCGCTGCAGCAGGACCATCCAGGCATAGGTGCGGGCCAGCAGATTGGTCCACATCGATAGGAGCAGGATCGCAAAAATCACCGACGTCAGCCGTCCGGGCATGATCGCCAGCGCCCAGGCGACGGGAAATCCGATCAGCAGCGATATCACCGTCACGAAACCCGAGACGATGAAGGTGTTGGCGAAAATCTTGAGATAGGTCGCTGACCCGATCAGCTGCGCATAGTTTCCAAGACCCGGGACGGGTTCCAGTACACTTCGCAGCAGCAGGACTGCCACCGGCACGACGAAAAAGATCGCCACGAAGGCCAGAGCCGGAACGACCCCGCCAAAACCTGTTGCCCTGCGCGACTTTGGCAGAGGCATGATCGCGCCGGAGGCATCGCTATATGTCGACATGACAGTCCTTCCCACCCGTCAATTCCACAGGCGCCATCCGATAAGGAGTACCGCTGCGGGAGGTACGGCGAACATTTCGCCGTACCCGTCCATATGAAGTCTCAGCCTATTTTGCCTGCCAGGCGTACCACTTCTCGCCGATGGCATCGCGGTTGTCCGCCCAATAGTTCATATCGGCATTCACCTGGCTTGCTGTCTGCTGGTCCGGCAGGGTCTTGGCCGTTTCAGGGTCCATCAGCTTGGCCGAGTCAATATTGATCGGCGCATAGCCGGTGGCTTTTGCCAGAGCGGCCTGCGGTTCGGCCGAGGTTGCCAGCGCAATGAACTTCATCGCAGCCTCGGCATTCGGCGCGCCCTTCGGCACAACGAGCGCATCCGCAGCGGTGATGTTCTGCTCCCAGGACGTCTCCACCTTGATGCCGGTCGCCGCAAGCGCCGTCATACGGCCGTTCCAGACACTGCCGAAGGGCGCCTCGGCGGAGGCCAGGAGCTGCTGCGACTGGGCGCCGCCCGACCACCAGATGATATCGGACTTGATCGTGTCGAGCTTCTTGAAGGCGCGGTCGAGATCGAGCGGATAAAGCTTGTCGGCAGGTACGCCGTCGGCAAGCAGCGCCGCCTCAATCACGCCGGGGGCCGACCACTTGTAGAATGTGCGTTTTCCCGGAAACTTCGCGGTGTCGAACAGGTCGGCCCATGTCTTTGGGCAGGTTTTGACGGCATCGGCGTTGCAGCCGATGACGAAGGAATAATAGAAGCTGCCGACCGAATAATCGGTGACGAAACGCGGATCGAGCTTGGACTTGTCGATGATGGAGAAGTCGAGCTTCTCGAGCTGGCCGTTCTTGCCGGCCTGGGCGGCGTAATCGCCCTCGACGTCGACGACATCCCAGTTGACTTCGCCGGCCTCGACCATCGCCTTGAGCTTGCCGTAATCCGTCGGCCCGTCCTGCACGACGGTGATGCCGGTCTTCTCGGTGAATGGGCTTGCCCATGCGGCCTTCTGTGCGTCCTGGGTCGTTCCCCCCCAGCTCGAGAAAACCAAACTGTCGGCCTTGGCCGGGGCGGATACCGCCACGAATGCGGCAACTGCCGCGAAAGCAAATGTTGTTTTCATGTTCCCTTATCCTGTTCTGGTTTGTCCTACGGGTATGCCTTATGCCGTCAGTGCGCCTCGCCCTTGGGAGAAAAGCTTGCTGGCTTCATAATCTTGTTTTCCGCCACCTCGATGAGATCGCGAATCTTGGGCAGGAAGGCCTGCCAGCGGGGGTCGGCCAGAAGCCGCTGGCGTCTCGCCTCGCGGTCGTCCAGGCTCGCAAAAGCCCAGATGTGGACGATCTCGTTGATCGTGCCGATCTCGGAGAAGAAGTAGCCGACGAGCGTGCCGAGGTGGCTCTTCTGGATCTCGATCCCCTCTTCCTCGACGACCTTGAGGTATTGCGGAATGGCGCCGTTCTTCAGCCGATAGGTGCGGATTTCGTAAAACATCAGCACTACCTCATCACGAAAGGATCGGGGATCGGATCGTCCGAGGTCCTCAGCCAGATCGTCTTGGTGCGGGTGTAGTCGAGTGCTGCGGCCATGCCGCCTTCCCTGCCGTGGCCGGAGAGGCCGAAACCACCGAACGGCGCGATCGGCGATACGGCGCGATAGGTATTGACCCAGACGATGCCGGCGCGGATGCCCTTCATCAGCCGATGCGCCCGGGTCAGGTTCTGGGTGAAGACGCCCGACGCCAGGCCATAGCGGGTATCGTTAGCAAGCTTCAGCGCCTCGGCTTCCGTTTCAAACGAGACAACGGAGAGGACCGGCCCGAAAAATTCCTCGACCAGCGAGGGGGAAGCGACATGATCGCAATCCAGAATCGTCGGCGCGAAGTAAAAGCCTTCGCCATCGATCTTGCGTCCGCCGGTGACGAGGCGGGCGCCGCTTTTGATCGACTTTGCGACGAGCGCGCCGATATTGTCCTGTTGACGCTTGGTGGCGAGCGGGCCGACCTCGGTCGCCATGTCGAGCGGCGGGCCGATGCGGATCGCCTCGGCCTTCTCCCGCAGCAGGGCGACAAATTTGTCCTTCACGCTGCGTTCGACGATGAGGCGCGATCCGGCAACGCAGCTCTGGCCTGTCGCCGCGAAGATGCCGGCGACCTGAGCGTTGGCCGCACTTTCGAGGTCGGCATCGGCAAAGACGATGAAGGGTGACTTGCCGCCGAGTTCGAGCGAGGTCGAGGCGAGGTTTTCGGCCGAGTTGCGAACGACGTGCCGGGCGGTTTCAGGACCGCCGGTGAAGGCGACATGCGCGACCTTCGGGTGACGGCCGAGCGCTGCGCCGCAGGAGGCGCCGAACCCGGTGATGATGTTGACGACGCCGGCGGGAAAGCCCGCCTCGTGGACGAGACGCGCAAATTCGAGAAGCGGCGCCGGCCCGTCTTCCGAGGCCTTGACCACCATGGTGCAGCCGGCCGCGAGCGCCGGGCCGATCTTGACTGCAGACAGGAAGAGCTGACTGTTCCACGGCACCACCAGGGCGACGACGCCGATCGGCTCGCGGCGGATCCAGACATCCATGTCAGGCTTGTCGATCGGCAGGTAGGAGCCTTCGATCTTGTCTGATATGCCGGCATAATAGCGATAATATTCGGCCACATAGGCGATCTGCGCCGATGTTTCGCGGATGATCTTGCCGGTGTCGCGCGTCTCCAACTCGGCGAGAATCTCAGCGTTGGCGGCGACGAGGTCGGCGAGCTTGTAGAGCAGCTTGCCGCGTTGCGTTGCCGTCAATTTCCCCCAGGGACCTTCGTAGAGCGCCCTCTCGGCAGCGTTCACAGCCCGGTCGACATCACCCTCGCGCGCTTCGGGCATATCAGCCCAGGCTGCGCCGGTGGCCGGATCGATGCTCGGATAGGAAGCTTCGCCATCAGAGAATTCGCCGTCGATGTAATGCTGGAAACGCCGCATGGTCCTACTCCTGAAATGCCGGCATGACCTCGGCGATGAAGCGTTCGAGCGAGGCTTTCTTGCGCTCAAAACTCATGCCGGTGTCTATCCAGAAGGAATATTCGTCATAGCCGAGCGCCTCATAGGCCTTCAGCCGGTCAATGACGGTTTCGGCGTCACCAACGACATTGTTGGTGCGCATGACCTGATCCGAGAGCATCCCATTCGCTCTGATCTGCTCGTCCGGAATCCGTTCGATCAACCCTTGGGTAACGGGCTTCTCATTCTTGAACCAGGCGAAGAAATAATTGTAGTAGACGCTGAGTTCATGGGCAGCCTGGGCGACGTCTTCTTCCGATGAGCCGACATAGGTGTGGCGCAGCAGCATGATCTTAGGCCGCTCGACATCGGGATTCTTGGCGCAGGCATCGTTGAAGCGGTCCATCAGCGATTGAACCTCGTCGTCACCCTGCCAGAGCGGCGTGACCTGAACGTTGCAACCGTTGGCGACGGCGAATTCGTGCGAGTTCGGATCGCGCGCCGCAACCCAGATGGGCGGGTTCGGCTGCTGCAGCGGCTTCGGCGCAGAGGTGGTCGCGGGAAACTTGAAGAACTCCCCGTCATGGGCGTAGTCGCCCTTCCAGATGCCCTTGACCGCCGGGATCAGCTCGCGCATGCGCTGGCCGGCACCCCAGGCGTCGAGACCCGGCAGCAGGCGTTCATATTCGAAGGAATAGGCGCCGCGCGCGATGCCGATATCAAGCCTGCCGTCGCAGATGATATCGGTCATGGCAGCTTCGCCGGCAAGCTTGATCGGATGCCAGAAGGGGGCAATCACCGTCCCCGTGCCGAGCCTTGCCCGCGATGTGCGGCGCGCGAGATCGGCGATGGTGACGAACGGGTTCGGGGCGATGGTGAAATCCATACCATGATGCTCACCCGTCCAGATCGCATGCATGCCGCCCTTGTCGGCGATCTCGCAGAGCGCGACGAATTCCTCGTAGAGGCTCTTATGGCTCTGGCTGGCGTCGAGCCGTTCCATATGGACGAAGAGGGAGAACTTCATGCTTTTGCGCCCTTGGCTGGGATGGGATGAACTTTGCCGCCGGTCTCGTCACCGAAATAGACACCGAAATTGCCGATCGAGCTTTCCATCGCGAAACGATTGACAATGTCGGCTGTCGAACTGGTCTTGAATTGCGCGCCCGACAAAGCGTCGGGTTTCACAAACCGGCCGCTCGCCGGGTCCCCATCGCCTGAGACTGCGTGATAGACGATGTGCTGCTTGCCGTCGCTCTTGCCCTCGTAAACCGAGTAGAGAAAGCCGATACTGACCTTCAGCCCGGTGAGCGCCTCAAGATATTGTTCCAGCGCCTCGGTCGGATTGCCGTCATGGGCGTCGATGCTCGGGAGAGCGAGCACCTCCTCTCCGAGCAGCAGAACCTCGCCGCGGCGTTCGACGACGGCCGCAAGTTCGATATTGCCTTCGGCCGCCGCCGAAACCGCCTTGCTTGCGAGCGTCGGGGTGAAATAGCCGCCACGCGCATAACCGAGGCCATTGCGGCCGCTATTGTCGAAGGATTCGATGCGTCCCATCAGAATCACGTGGTCGCCGGCCTCGATGACCTCTTCCATCGCGCATTCGAACCAGGCCGCGACGTTCGAGAAGACCGGGCAGCCTGTCGACCCCTTGGTCCATTCGACTGCCGCAAATCGATCTTCAACAGGGCGCGCGAAGGTATTTGACACGTCCTTCTGCGTTTCCGACAGCACGTTGATCGCAAAATGCCGCGCGCCGGTCATGGTGGCGAAATTGCGCGAGGTCTTGGCAAGGCAAACGAGGAGCAAGGGCGGGTTGAGGGAGACTGAGGTGAATGAATTCGCGGTGAACCCGATAGGATTTCCCTCCCCGTCGCAGGCGGTGACGACGGTCACGCCGGTCGGAAAAGCTCCGAATGCATCTCGCAATGCTCTTGGATCGCAAGTCTGGATTGTCATCGTTCATCCTCCCCGAACGACAGCCACTCGACGAGCAGCGAATTGACGATGTCAGGCGCGGTCAGGTTCACCATGTGACGATGACCTTCGACGATGCGGGCCCAGCCCTTGGGTGCAAGCGCCGCCATCTGCGTTGCCATCAGAGGCGTCGAGTTCGGATCATCCGATCCCGTCAGGAACAGCGTCGGGCCGCGGACGTCCTTCCAGCGATCGGCATAGGTCTCGTCTCCTCCGGCGAAGGCCGCATAAGCCACGGCATAGCCTTGGGGATCGACGAGGTTGAGCCATTTCCTCGTCAGTTCACGCGCAACAACGCTCTCGGGATCGTCCCCGAACCAGCGCGCCAGGGGACCTTCCTTATCGACGCCGGTGACCGGAATGGCGGCAGCCCGCGCAAGGACGGCAGCCTTCGCTTCAGGGTCGCGCCTGTAGACGCCGTTGAGGTAGGCGACACGTCTGATACGTTCGCCGAACGTCGCCGCCGCCCCTCCCGATACCAGCGCTCCCATGGAGTGGCCGGCAACATTCACTGTATCGATCGCCATCTCATCGAGAAACCGTCCGAACCAGGCGACGAACTCCTCAAGGCGGCTGCCGGCCGGCAGCTTCGCGCTCTTGCCGTGTCCCGGCATATCGACAGCGATGACGCGATGACCAGCCGATAGAAAGGCGATCTGCGGCGCCCAAGCCTCGAGCCGCATGCCGACGCCATGGATCAGAACCAGGGGTTCACCTCTGCCCGCCTCGTGATAGGCCGTTCCGCTTGTAGTCCTCTTTCGGGGCAAGGCAGCGGCCGCGTTCGTTGCTGCAGCGGTGCCTTTGGTCGATCCGGCTGTCAGCATCTCTGCGCTCCCTCAAACGCCCGCAGGATTTGCGACGTCCTGCCCCAGGTCTTTCAGATCCTGGTAGCGGTCGCCAATGCGGTGATGCGGACGTCCGCCGACCGAAGCGCCGAGAGCCACGACGATCTCGTCGGCGGCCGGCGCGTCGGGGATCGAGGTCTGGATGGTCAGGTAATGTGAGCGGCGGCCTTCATCGTTCTTGTCCATCAGCGGGATCGTGATCGGCGCGTTGGCAGGGCCGCGGGTATTACAGAAGGCGAGATAGGACTTGGCGCCGACGGCCTGGCGATAGAAGTTGCCGAAGCGCAGCGTGTGGATCAGCGCGGACGCATGTTCAATTTCGCCATTCAATCCGACGACAGCGGCCTTTCCATAGGCTTCCACAGCCTCACCCGATCCGACGGCATCGATGATCATCTTGGTCAGCAGTCCGCCGAGCACCGGCGCGCCCGCATGAATCTCGGGCTTGAGGTCTTCGACGAAGCCCTGCCCTGCCCAGGGGTTCTTCACGACAGCGTAGGCGGAAAACAGCTTCAGCGGCACGGACGCGGCCTTGCCGCCTTCGATCAGCGTCGTCTCGATCTGCAATCCCGTCTTGCGAATTTCAATGGCCATCCCAATACCTCGTCCTTTCGTCGTTGGTATTATGGTATGCCATAATATACAGCTGTCAAGTTGGTTCCTAAGGTGAACGGACAGTGGGACACGTGCCGTTGCATTTCAGGTGTGAGAACAAACCGTTAGTTCTCGGTCGAATTTGCGCTCACGCCGCCTTTGTCACTAGTTGAAAGGGAAATAACGCGAACGCTCCTGAGGAGATTTTGCAGGTTGTCAGCTGACAAGTTTTCTCAAAGACGGCAGCGGCGAGCGATGAGATAAATGCTCAAAGCCTGGCGCTGGCTATATTATTGATTATGGCATACCATCACACCACCCACGTTGGAGTCAAACGTGGAGCTGCGGGTTCTTCAAAAATCGCCGGTACTGATTGAATGGAGCGACGGACGATCGACAAGCTGCCGGCTGTTTGCGTCCTAGGAAAGACGTCAGCGCCTATTCGGAGGTCTTCTTTGCGGAGAGCACAGCTTCGGCAATCGCGCTGGCTGCAGCGACGTGATCCATTGCCGCCCGGTGGGCCCCCTCGCCGTCGCCGCGGCGGATGGCGTCGACAATTTTCGACATCTGCGCCGGCCCCTCGATGCCGCGCCTTTCCGTCTTGATCGTCATCGATCGCAGGTGATTTATGCGGACGGTGAGGAGGTTGACGACGCCCCAGGCGACGTGCCTATCGACCATCGTGAACAGCGTTTGGTAAAAGGAAGACGTTTTCGCCAGCACACCCGCCATATCGCTGTCGCGATAGCTGTTGCGTATGCCGGTCAGGGATGCCTCCAGCGCGGCGACGATTTCGGGATTGCTGCGTTCCGCGCATAGCCGCGCCGCCATGCCCTCAAGCGCCCCGCGGATCTCATAGATCTGTTTGGCTTCGTCGATATCAAGCTGCGCGACGATCGGTCCCTTGTTCGGCAGATTGGCGACGAGCCCTTCCGATTCCAGATGCCTGAGAACCTCGCGCACCACAGTGCGGCTGACGCCGAGTTGGGCGCAGAGGTCACGTTCGACGAGGCGGTCTCCGGGAAGGAAGTATCCGCTCACGATGGCTTCGCGCACCTTGTCGAGCGCCAGTTCCCGCAATGTCTTTGCAGGACGCTCGACCCTGATTGCTGCGTCCTTCAGAGCACCGCTCATTCTGCACCTCAGAGTTGGACCGACTTTGCACGCTCAAAATCCCGCGGCAGCCGAATTCGATCATCGTATTATGGCGTACCACGCACTGTAGCTGTCGGCGGCCGGCAATTCAACAGCGCCGAGTGACCCTGACGATTGTCACTCTATGCCTCGGGCGCCGCCCCCTGCGCGATGATTTCTTCGACCACGGCCTTCGCCTGCACCCGAATATCGGGGACGGCCGTAATTTCCCAGAATTGACCCGCCGTCAAGGCGCCTACTGCAAACAGCCGGGCGGGGGAGATCCCAGATGGCGCCACGACCTCGGAATTGGCGTCTACCTGGATCCCGAGGCCCAGCGGATCGGCGGCGATCAGCTGAAACCGGCTCATTTCCTTCAAAAGCGGTGAATGGCTGATCCCTGCACGTTCCATTCCCGTGCAGTTGACCAGCCAATCGGTCCTGATCCCGGCGAAATCATGTGTTGCTCTGACCCGATAGCCCGCAAGAAGCCTGCCCTTCTCGGCCCCGAGCGATTTCAGGAAGCCCGCATGGAAGCGAACAGTTCCTTCCGAGACGAGTTTGGCGAACCTGTCGAAGACGTCAGGCGCAACGCGGTGACGATGGATGTTCCACCAGGGAAGGGCATGCCTGAGGAAGCGGGCCCGCTCCATGTCGGAAAGCCGTTGCCAGAGAGCCTGCGTGACAGGCCGCAGACCATCCATCACACCTCGCCAGTCGTCGACCAACCTGCTCTTTTCCCGCAGGCTCTTCAATATGCCGCTAATCGTGCCGGGGAGCGACGCAACGTCGATCGGCAGAGGCGAAGGCGGCTTCCTCGCATGGCCGAGCGGCGCTAATCCGCGGCGCGAAAGCACGTCGATCCTGCCTCGATGGCCGTGAGCACGCAGCGCGAGAACCTGATCGATCATCGTCAAGCCGGAACCCAGGATGCAGACCGTATCGGACGATGCGACGCGTCTCAGCCAGGAAAGCCGCCACGGGTTCTCGACGATCCGCGATCGCATCGGCAGTGGCACGCCTGTTGGATCGACCGGCAGGTTGGCGTTGCCGACGCCAAGGCAGAGCACCACGTTCCTTCCGGCAATCTCGTCGCCATTGCCGAGATGGAAGGCCAGAGTGCTGTTGTAACGTTCCACGCATCCCGCCGCCTTGGCCCGGATGAAATCAACCCGGCAGCGGCCATCACGCCTTCGGAGCAGCTGCGCGAGCGTATCCCTTACATAAAGACCGTAATCGCTGCGCGAGGCGAAATCACCGGACTGCAGCCGCCGCCCGCGATTTTTCAACCAGTCGACGAAGTCGTCCGGCCGATGCGGCTTCAGGCTCATTCGGCCCGCTGGGACGTTGAGACGATGGAGATAGAGTTCCGTCCGGTACGCCGTCCCGCGGCCGAAGCCGGGATCGTCCCCAACAACGGCAACCATCGCCGAAGCTGGAAGCTGCTCGATGAGATTGCAGGTCACTGATATCGCCGAAAAACCGGAACCCACCACGATAACATCGTATATCAACACATTCTCCCTGAGGGTCCCTCACCTTCGCTTTTGCCGCTCACTCGTCCTCCGCCCGCGCAACCGGCAGAATCGCGGAAACAAATGTCTCTATAGTCTATAAATATAGTTTGTTATTTCTCCCGCTAGCCCATTCTCAACCATTACGCTTTTCAGGGTGAGATCAAGGGCCGCATGTGGCCCTGAACAAAGGGGCTCGAGATGAATTTCAGAAATTTGATTGCCGCGATCGCCGTCGGCGTCGGAACTCTTGCAACAGCTGTTGTCGCGGAGGCGGCAGATAAAAAGGTCGTCGTCGGCTATCAAACCGATGCACTGCCGTCTTCGGTCGCGATCGCCAATGGCGAATTTTCCAAGACGACCGGTTACGAGATCGACTTCCGCAAGTTTAATTCGGGAGCTGAGATTTTTGCTGCCATCGCCTCGGGCGATGTCCAGGTCGGCTATGTCGGCTCCAGCCCGTTTGCGGCTGCGGTATCCCGGGGACTGGAGGTCAAGGCCTTCTACCTCGCCTCCATCTCGGGCATCGACGAAGCTCTCGTCGTCCGCAACGGCTCCGGCATCGAAAGCCTGAAGGATCTGAAGGGCAAAAAGCTTGCCGCCGCGCCCGTGTCGACCGACCACTATCAGCTGCTGGCGCTGATCAAATTCCTGGGCCTGACGGAAAGGGACGTCCAGGTCTTCGCAATTCCCCAGCCGGAGATCGTCGCAAGCTTTAACCGCGGCGACATCGACGGCGGCTTCGTCTGGGATCCGGCGCTGACCGAACTGAAGAAGAACGGCAAAGTCCTCGTGACATCCAAGGACGTGGCGGACAAGGGTGCGCCTACCTTCTCGGCCTGGGTCGCGACCTCAAAGTTCGCCGCCGACAATCCGGAATTCCTGAAGGGTTTTGCCTCGGTCGTTACCAAATACTACGCATCCTTCGCGGCTGATAAATCCGCCTGGGGGTCCGACAGCGACAACGCCAAGTCGCTCGCCAAGCTTCTCGGCGGAACGCCCGAGCAGCAGGCTTCGGCCTTGAAGAACCTGACGCTGCTCCCCCCCGAAGTCCAGGCATCGGACGCCTGGCTCGGCGGCGGAGAGAAGGCTGGCGCCGGCAAGATCCTCAAGGACACGGCATCATTCCTGAAGGAACAGGGCAAGGTGTCCGGCGTGCTGGACAATTACGGAAGCTTCGTCACCGCCGATGCGCTCGCCGGCGTCAGCAACTGATCCTCCCCAACGCCGGCGCGGCTTGCCGCGCCGGCGTCTAACATGCGAGTACCCATATGCTCAAAGTCGACCACGCCAGCGTTTTCTTCGCCGCCCGCGACGGGCGGACCGTTCACGCGCTTGATCGCGTCTCTTTCGATATTCCCGAACGCGGTTTTGTCGTCGCACTCGGAGCCTCGGGCTGCGGCAAATCAACCCTTCTCAACGCGATTGCCGGTTTTCTTCCGCTGTCCGACGGCCGGATAACGCTCGACGGCCGCAGCGTCGAAGGACCGGGTGCCGATCGCGGCGTCATCTTCCAGAAGGACTCGCTGCTGCCCTGGAAGTCAGTCATCGACAATGTCGCGCTCGGCCTGAAATTCGCCCACATAAACCGAAAAGAGCGGCAAGCCCATGCCCTGGAACTGCTCCGGCTCGTCGGCCTCGACGAATTCGCCGGCGCCTTTCCCTACGAGCTGTCCGGCGGCATGCGCCAGCGCGTCGGCATCGCACGGGCTCTGGCGACAAATCCTGATATCCTGCTGATGGACGAGCCGTTCGGCGCGCTCGACAGCCTGACCCGTGAGCAGATGCAGGAACTGCTGGTTTCCGTCTGGAATAAGACGGCAAAGAAGGTCTTCTTCATCACGCATTCGATCGAAGAGGCCCTGTTCCTGGGCACACAGGTCCTCGTCATGTCACCTCGACCGGGGCGCGTCGTAGCGCGCTTCGATCTCGATTTCATCAGCCGCTTCGCCGAAACAGGTGATGCCCGGGCGATCAAGAGTTCGCCGCAATTTGCCGAGCTGCGCGAGGAAATCCGCGCCATTCTCCACAGCACCGAAGATTTGAGGAGCGTCGCATGAGCGATATAACACAGGCTCCGATTGCGGCTCACGCCGAGGAGCGCCAGGTCAAGCTGGTGAAAATGGCCAGTTTCGGCGCCGGTGAGAAATCGACGGTGGTGATCAGCATTGCCACCGCGCTCGCCATATTGCTGCTGTGGTGGCTCGTCGCCGCGCTTGGCGTCGTCCCGCACCTGTTCCTGCCGCGTCCGGACGAGGTGCTGACGCAGATCGGCGTCATCTATCACGACGGCTATGCCGGCGCATCGCTTGCCGAGCACGTCTCTGCAAGCCTGTTCCGCATCGTCGTCGCCGCCCTGATTGCCATCTCCGCCGGCATTCCGCTCGGATTGCTGATGGGCCTGAACCGCTGGGCGAAAGGCGTGCTCGACGCGCCAATCGAGTTCTACTGGCCGCTTCCGCCCCTCGCCTACCTGCCGCTGATGATCATCTGGCTCGGCATCGGCGAGACGTCGAAGATCACGCTGCTGGTGCTTGCGATGTTCGCGCCGATCTGCCTCTCGGCCCAGGCCGGTGTTCGTTCGCTTCCGATCGAACGCGTCAATGCCGCCCGGTCGCTCGGTGCCAGCCGGCTGCAGCTTTTCCTCGACATCGTCCTGCCGTCGGCCCTGCCCGAGATCCTCACCGGCATCCGCATTGCGCTCGGTGTCGGCTGGAGCACGCTGGTTGCCGCCGAACTGATCGCCTCCACGCGTGGGATCGGCTTCATGATCATGTCGGCCTCGCAGTTTTTGGCGACCGACGTCGTCTTCGTCGGCATAGCCATCATCGCAATCTCAGCCTTCACCTTTTCGGCCGCTGTGCGCTTCCTCGAGGCCTTCCTCGTGCCGTGGAAAGGCAAGCTCTGAGGGAGTGGCGGCAGGGCAGCCATATCAATGGCGTCCTGCCGCCCCGCTCAGCCCATGTATGGTGACAAGTTCGTCTGCGACGAGCTTCTGAAGCCGCCATAGATTGCGATCCCGGATGCCGCGCTCCTCCAGATGCTTCACCGTCAGATAGAGATATTCGGCGCACGAGCCCATGTGGCCACAGGCTCTCGCCAGCACCTGCGCCACCGTCTCCAGCGGCAACTTGCGGGAAACACGCTCGCCCTTCGGGCCGGCCCAAAAGACCAGCGCACGCACGAGCTTGTCTGCGGTCTCGACCGGGATCCAGCGAACCGTCGCAGCGTCCTCCATCGAGCCGACCTCACGGCGGATCAACCGCCGAAACTGACCAAGGCGGTCCTCATCGGCGAGCCGGAAAAGGATGCCGTTGCAAAGTCCACCTCGGTCGAGAGCCATCATCAGGCCTGGTTGAGCCTGCGTGCCCCGCCAGCGGGTCATCCTCAGGCAGAAGGACCGGTGCCACCCTCTCGCCGCGCCCTGCTGCGATTCGACGGCATCGAAATCCGGCTTCCATATCAATGATCCATAAGCGAAAATCCAAAGCGGCCCGGCGTCGGATTCAAGCAGCAGCCTTGTGGCGAGCGTCTCCAGCTCCGCTTCGGTCAGCGGGCTCCGATGCGGCTCGGGACCCGGGTCGGCTTCCGGGCGAAGGCTCAGCGATACGAGCGCATCCGTGAGCGCCATTCCTCTTTCCCCGAGCATGCGAACCTCGCTTGGCCGAATCGCAGTCCGCTCAGGTGCCCGGATAACAGCCACCTTCAATGCACCGTAAACCTGGCCGCATCGGCCCGGCGCCGTTCCAAGCTGCGGATCAACATAGCCGCCTCCCTTACGATTGCCGAAAACGTCGCGTCGTCGGCATCAGCGATCCGTCCCGTCATATCGCGGATGACCGTCGTCAAATGGATGATCGAATGGCGGTTCTGCGCATCTTCCGGTCCGAACTGGCTGTCGGCCATGGCAAGCAGCGCCTGCACCAAACGATCCATGGTCTGGCGACGTCTGCTTCTCGGATCGGCGTTCGGGTCTTCGCTCAGGCGTAGCAGATCGGCGACGATGTCGGACATTGCACTTCCAGTCACATCGCAAAAGCCGGCGGCATGGAAACGATGCGCTTTCGAACGCCAGAACGCGTCTTCAAGGCCTCCAGTAGCCGGTAGCCGTTGCGCCAGCGTCCGAAACCGCTGGCGACGTTGATATGCCCGGCAAGACCGATATTCCTGGTCTCAGCGTTCCACAGCCGGCCGAACAGGGTCAGGCGGTCAACCGGCATGTAGGCGTCGTTCATGCTGCCGACGACGATACTCGGAAAAGGCAGGGGCGCTGTCGGCATATCGCCGAACGAGATTTGCCCGGGATGCAGAATTTCCGTGGCCCGCAGGTCGCATGGCGCAACGAGCAAGGCCCCTTTCACGCGGCGCGCAACGCTTCGGCCGGCGAGCCGGGCAGCCAGCAGGCATCCGAGACTATGGGCAACCAGATAGGTCTCGCCCGCCTCTTCGACCGCGCTTTCCAGCCGCGGCAGCCAGCTACCAAGGTTCGGGTTGTCCCAGTCGTCCTGAATAACGCAACGACTGCCGGGCTGGTCCTGCAGCCAGTGCCGTTGCCAATGTCCTTCTCCCGAGCCGAACAGACCGGGAAGGATAAGTACGTCGCTCATCGGATCAGCCCGATCACCAGAGCGAACAGAAACGTGAAAGAGCCTGTTGTCATACAGATTCCGGCCGCGCGCCGGAATTGCGGCATGCGGCTCCCCGTTGCTCTACTCGCACTGTGCCGACCGAGGCCGGATTCAACGACGATCGCCATCACGCCACCTCCTCAATACCAAATTCCGGGCATCGTGCCCCAATAGTGGAGTTCATATTCGCGGGCGGATCGGTCACGGTCATCGTCCCGGATGAGCAACGCGTTTACAGACCCTCGCGTAACCACCGTCTTCGGCTTGAGAAGGCGGTCGACCGCGAGCTTCAGCCACACGTCGAAATCAAGCTTCATGCGAACCTCCCTATGGACCGACACTCTCCAGCTAAAGCGCGTCGCGATCTTTCAGATTCGCTCCTCGCGCTGTAGATCCTTGTTTTCCGCATGTCGTTGCCGCACTTTTGGCTCGACATTCTAGGAAATCAGCGAATGACGTCGAGCATTGGCAAGTAGATCGCGAAGCGCCGCGCTCGGTCCGTAGAGCATCAGCAGGCGGTTCTCTTCCCGTTTGGCGAGGCGATAGCGCCTCGCGAATTCGAAGACGCTCCACATCTGCTCGCCCGCTCCGGATCTTTCCGCATCGTTCGCCGCAGCCTCCTGAGACCTGATCATGGCGGCGATCCTATTCGGCCGCCGCCAAAGCGGGCTTCACCTCAGGGAAGAAAGCCGCCAGTTCCCCGACCACTTCGCCGATGCGGCTCGAAAGCGCATCCGAAGAGATCGCGTAGTCGGTAAAGTCGCGATCGGAGGCGTAAACTGCAGTCGGCAACGTATAGGCCATGAAGAAGCCGAACAGCGGACGAAGCTGATGCTCGACCATCAGCGCGTGCCGGTCGCCGCCGCCAGTCGCCGTGATGATGATCGGCTTCGCCCTCAGTTCGTGCGGGTCGATCAGATCGATAAGGTGCTTGAAATGGCCGGGATAGGATCCCTTGTAGGTCGGCGAGCCGATGATCAGGGCATCGGCGTGCACGATGTCGTCGAGGACGCGCCTCGCCTGCTCATCGAGGTCCTTGCGCCATAAGGAGCTTCCCAGTGATGGACCGACATCATTGAGATCATAGGTCTTGCTCGTAAAGTCGTAACGATCGCTCGCGCGTTCGGCAACATGCCGGACGAGGGCCAGTGTCTTCGACGGACGATTGAAGCTGCCAGCAATGCCGACGAGTTTGAAACCTGACATCAGTTTTCCTCTCTGTGATTGCGTCAACTATTGTCTACAAAATTGATAGATTAAAGGAATAGGCGTCTCTCCTTGCTTGCCGAGGTGAAAAAATTTCGTCCTCGCCGCGGTTGATCGCGCCTAAGGCCTGTCGCCACCGAGATGGCGTTCGAGGAAGGGCAGATTGTCCTGGCCCCAATAGAGCTCGCCATCATAAACGTAGCTCGGAAAACCGAAGACGCCGCTGTTGCGGGCATGCACCCGATCCGCCGACCACTTGTTCTGGACATCGCCGTCGGCTTGCCGCCTGAGAAGTGCGGCGCCATCGAAACCGGCGGCGTTAACGATCGCCTCGCGCACATCGGGCCTGCCGATATCCTTCGCCTCGCGCCAGAAGGCGTGCTGCAGGGCACGGGCGACGCCGATCCAATCCCGCCGGTCGAGATGGGCGGCGATCACGAAGAGAGAGGCCGGCGTCGGATCGCTGAGCTCCGGACGATGCTCGAGCCACAGCTCCTTGCCGCGCACGCGCGCCCAGCGTTTGAGGTCCCGCGTCCAGTAGGCGCGGCGGATTTCCGGACGGTTGCGTGAGAAGATGCCGCCGTTTTCTTCGACCACCGTCGTCAGATAGGGCGTAATGACCACGTCGTTCTTCGCCGCCAATTCGGTAAAGGCGTCGAAGCCGATGTAGGACCAGGGCGAGCCGATCGAAAAGAAGTATTCTACCGTTTTGGTCACTGATGAATGTCCCTCGTAAAGCGATTGTTCTGGCGTCGATTGTCGGTGATCAAATCAGGAAGCGGCCCGAATTCTGGGTTGCGCTTTCCATCCGAGCGCGGGCGCGATTGCCGTCACGAAATCGTGGAGGATCTGGCGATATTGATCGTGCTCGAACTCGTAAGGGAGTTCCAGCCTAAGCTCGCTGACCTCGGGCAGGATCGGATCGGAGAAAAGCTGCTCCAATATCTCGTCGCAGGTGCCGACGATATCGCGGGCGAACAAGGTGCGCCGCTCGCCCTGCGGCGAGAGCGTCCGCTCGTGGCGGCCGTCGGCATAATCGCGGTAGCGGCGGCGCGTTGCCGCATCGGCACTGTCGAAAGGCACGATGACGCGGCCGAGCGCGATACGGCGCTCAGTCCCGGAGGCGCGATAGGTTTCGATCAGCCTGGATTGTGCGACGAAGAAATCATCCCTCCCCTCCCCGGCTATCACGTTGCCGGTCAGCAGGTTGAAGCCGTTGCGGCCGGCCCATTTGGCCGAGCGCTGCGAACCGCCGCCATACCAGATGCGATCGATCAGGCCTTTGGCAAAAGGCTGCAGGCGCGGCCGCTGCGGGCCGAAAGGCGTCTTGATGAAGGTCTGTTCGTCGCCGAGATAGCTGCCGCGCAGATTGCCGGCGAAGCGCAAAACGCGATCGTGGGAGAAATCGTAGCTCGTCCAGTCCCCGTCGAAGGCGAGCGGGCCAATCAGCTCGGCGTGCAGCGGCCGGCCGGCGCTGACACCGATATTCAGCCGTCCGCGCGAGAGGACATCGACCGTGGCGAGATCTTCGGCCAGCCGATAAGGGCTTTCATAACCGATCGGAATGACCGCCGTTCCGAGCTCGATCCGGTTGGTGCGCTGCGTGGCCGCCGCCAGGAAGGCGCTCGCCGAAGAAATCCCCGGCTCCAGATGCCGCTGGCGGACCCAGGCGCTTTCGAAGCCGAGCTCCTCGCCATATTGCAGTTGCTGGAGCGTCTGCTCCAATCCCGACAAGGGATCATCGTCGGGATAATTGCCGGGGGTAAGGAAGCCGATATGGCAGATGGATATATCGCGGCCGCTCATGTCATGCCTTCCGCTCAATATTTCGGCAGGCCGGGCGGATTGGTTTCGGATGCCGGCAAGGCTTCCTCGGAGAGATGCCAGTGCTCGAGGATTTTGGCGTAGGTGCCGTCCTTGATCAGGCCGTTGGTGGCAATGGTCAGCGCGTCCGCGAGCCCGCTTCCCTTGCGGGTGGCGATGGCGACATCGGAACGATCTGGCCAGCCGGCGCTCAACGTTCCGACCCGCCTGATGTTCTTGTCGCGCGCGGCAATGAAGACGAGCTGGGCGTGCGGCTGGACGATGACATCGGCCCGGCCGGAACGCAGCGCGAGCAGGCTTGCCGCCTCGTCGTCGTAATATTGCAGTTCGATCGGTTTGAAGCCCGCGGAGACGTCCTCTTCGCTCCACTTCACCAGAATGCGCTCCTGGTTGGTGCCGGCGCCGACGATGATCCTGAGGCCGGCCGCATCCTTCGGCTCCTTGATCGAGTGAACGAGGCTGTCCGATTTCACGAAGATACCATGCAGACCCTGGCGATAGGTGGAGAAATCGAACTTCTCCTTCCGCTGCTCGGTCACACCGACATTGGAGATGACGGCATCGTATTTGCCGGCGGTCAGGCCAAGCGGCCAGTCGATCCAGGCGACGGGGACGATCTCCAGCGTCAGGCCGAGGCTATCGGCGATTGCATAAGCATAGTCGGGATCCGCTCCGACGACGGTCTTGGCGTCGGTGGCATAGGTGGAAAGCGGAGGGCCGCCGGGGCTGATGGCGATGGTGAACTTGCCCGGCGTGACGAACGTGAAGTCTTTCGGGATCGCGGCGACGGCCGCATCGTTCTTCGCGGCGTGGAGCCTGGCCGGCTGCTGCGGGCTCAAGTCGAAATCATTGGCCGCATGGGCGGCACCGAGGCCGGTCAAAGCTGCCGTCAGCGCTGTGAGGAAGAAGGTGCGGGTCGCGGGAAAGGTCGTCACGGTCGATATGTCTCCGTTTGCATCGAAAAGCCGAGACGGACCGGCTCGAATGCCGGTCCGCCAAGTGAACGTTACGAACCGCTCTTCGGCAGGCCGGGCGGGTTGGTCTGCGCCTTGTCGATTGCCTCGGGACCGAGATTCCACGTATCGAGGATCTTCTTATAGGCACCGCTGGCGATCAGATCGTTGACGACATCCGTCACAGGTGCCGCCAGCCCGCTGCCCCTGCGCGTAGTGACCGCGATCTCCGCGGTGATCGGCCAACCGCCGCTGACCGTTCCGACGAGCTTGGTCTTGCCGTTGATGCCAGCCGCATAGGCCTGCGTCGCGTTGACGCTGAAGACGGCGTCGGCCCTGCCGGACTGGACGGCAAGATCCTTGACCGCGTCGTCGTCGTAATATTGCACCTCGATCGGCTTCAGGCCGGCGGCGACATTCTGCCGATCCCATTCCAGCAGGATCTTCTCCTGGTTGGTGCCGGCATCCGTGATGACCTTCAGGCCGGCAATATCCTTCGGCTGCTTGATCGAGCTAATCGGATTGTCGACCCTGACGTAGAAGCCGAGCTCATCCTTGCGGTATGTCGAGAAATCGAATTTTTCCTTGCGCTCTTCGGTGACCGTCACGTTCGAGATCACCGCATCGAACTTGCCGGAGGTGAGCCCGAGCGGCCAATCGGCCCATGCGACGGAAACGAGGTTGAGCTTCAGGCCCAGACTATCGGCAATCGCCTGCGCGAGATCGACGTCATAGCCGATGACGGTCTTGGAATCGGAGGCGTAGTCGTGCAGCGGAAGATTGCCGCTCGAACTGATGCCGACGGTGAAGACGCCGTTTTCGACGAACTTGAAGTCCTTGATTTCGGCGATACGCGTCTCGTCCTTTTCCACCCGCAGCCGGTTCGGCTGTTCGGGGCTGAGATCGAACTTC
Source organism: Rhizobium aethiopicum (assembly GCF_900094625.1). Taxonomy (GTDB): domain Bacteria; phylum Pseudomonadota; class Alphaproteobacteria; order Rhizobiales; family Rhizobiaceae; genus Rhizobium; species Rhizobium aethiopicum. Next base: position 151,780 of record NZ_FMAJ01000004.1, read on the forward strand.
TGCTGCGCCTGAGCGGAACCGATACCGATCGCCGCAATAGTAACGGCTCCCGCTATCAGAAGCCTTGCTCTATTTGTAACTGTCATGCCCCTTCTCCATTTCATTCTTGGGTTGTGGTTATCGTCATTCGACCGGGGCAGCCCGTCGCGACCCGGCATTTCGCCAGCGCTGGTCTGCGCTAGAGAACCTTGGCGAGGAATTCGCGTGTTCGAGGATGTTCCGCTTGCGTAAAGATCCGGGGCGGTGGGCCGGCTTCCAGGATACGGCCGCTTTCCATGAAGACGACGGTGTCGGCGACCTCACGGGCGAAACCGATTTCATGGGTAACGATGACGAGCGTCGTGCCGGTGCGGGCCAGCTCCTTGATGACATCGAGCACTTCGCCGACGAGTTCGGGATCGAGCGCGGAGGTCGGCTCATCGAAGAGCAGCACCTTGGGGCGGAGCGCCAATGCCCGGGCGATCGCGACGCGCTGCTGCTGGCCACCGGAGAGCTGGCGCGGATAGGCATTGATCTTGTCGCTGAGGCCGATACGGGCGAGGAGTTCCTGCGCCAGTTGTACGGCTTCCTCGCGGCCGATGCCGCGAACCTGGATCGGTGCCTCGATGAGGTTTTCGAGCACGGTCAGATGCGGGAAGAGATTGAAGCTCTGGAAGACCATGCCGATATCGGCGCGGCGCTTGAGGATATCCTTCTCCTTGAGCTCGTAGAGCGTATCGCCCTTCCTGCTGTAGCCGACGAAATCGCCGTCGACGGAGATGAAGCCATCGTCGACACGCTCCAGATGGTTGATGGAGCGCAGCAGCGTCGATTTTCCCGAACCGGAGGGACCGAGGATGGCGGTCACGCTGCCGGCGGGCAGGTTGAGTTCGACTTCATCGAGCACCTTCAGCGAACCGAAGCTTTTGGAGACGGCGTGGATGCGCACCGCACCGCCTGTCCGCAGGGCCGTCGCGTCATAGAAACTGGGATTGCGCGTTCTATCGGTCGTGTTATCGAGCGCCGGCAGCCGACGGCGGAAGCGCTCCAGGAATGCCTGGAAGGGCAGCGGTGTCGGATTGCGCACGGCACCTTTGGAGAAATAGCGCTCGATGTAGTGCTGGGCGATCGACAGCACCGTCATGATGATCAGATACCAGACCGTTGCGACCATTAGCAGCGGAATGACTTCGAGATTCCGGCGATAGATCACCTGGACCGTGTAAAAGAGCTCCGGCAGCGCCAGCACATAGACGACGGACGTGCTCTTGGCCAATCCGATGAGCTCGTTGAAACCGGTCGGCAGGATGGCGCGCATCGCCTGCGGCAGCACGATGCGGAAGGCTTGTCGGCGCCGAGGCAAACCGAGCGCGGCTGCGGCCTCAAGCTGCCCATGATCCACCGACAGAATGCCGCCGCGGACGATCTCGGCGAAAAAGGCCGACTGGTTGAGCGTGAGGCCAAGGTAAGCAGCGGCGAAAGGTGTCAGCAGCTGCACGGTGGGATAGCTGAAGAAGACCGTATCGGTGAAGGGAACTCCGATCCTGATCGTTTCGTAGAGGTAGCCGAGATTGTTCAAGATCAAGAGCAGCACGATCATGGGGATCGAGCGCAGCAGCCAGATATAGCCCCAGGAAAGACCTGATAGCAGCGGCGACTTCGAAACCCGGGCGAGCGCCAGGGCGGTTCCGAGAATGGACCCCGAGATGGCGGCGAGCGCGGTCAGGAGCAGCGTCCGGCCAAGGCCGACGAGCACCGGCTCGGCAAAGAACCATTCGGCAAAGACGCCCCAACCCCAACGCGGATTGGTGAAGGTGGAATAGAGCACGGCGACGATGACGACAGCGGCGAATATGGTGCCCGCCAGCCGCTCGGGATGGCGCGCTGGCACGATACGGTAACGGGAAGTGTCCTGTCTGGGTTCTGCCGTCCTGCTGCCGGGCTCGAGGCCCGAAAAATCCGTCGTCAGTGCCATTCTCGTTGCCCTTTTATGATTGTCGGTCTCGTCGTTTCAGAGATTTGCGCCGGCCACCTTCAAGCGGGATCCGCTTTCGAAAGCCGGCGCAGTGAGATGGGTGATGTCCTTCTCGAAGGGCAGGCTCTTGTAGATCTCGGGATCGGCTGATGTGTCGAAGAGCGCGGTGTAGCCATAGTTCAGATAAAGACCGACGGCCTCCGGCTGGCGGAAACCGGTCGTCAGATAGATCCTGCCATAACCCTGGCGGGCCGCCTGAGCCTCCAACTCCACCAGCACCTTTCGCGCGAGGCCCTGGCGGCGCAGATCGGAGCGCGTCCAGATGCGCTTGAACTCGGCCGTGCGATCGTCGTAATGCTTGAAGGCGCCGCCGCCGATTGTTTCGCCATTCCGGATCAGCAGCAGAAAATTGCCGTGAGGCGGCGCGAAGGCTTCTGGGGGATAGCGGTTGAGCTCGGCCGCAGCGCCTTCCGTGTTGAAATAATTGCCGTAGCGGCTGTCATATTCGTAGATCAGCTCATCGATCAGCGGCTTGGCGCGGGGATCGAGAGGGGTCGTATAGAGAAACGTATCGCTCATATCGTTCATCACCCGTTGTCTTCAGTGAGGAAGGTTTCTGCGAGCCGGACCCAGTAGCGGGCGGCCGGCGCGATGATCGCGTCGTTGAAATCGTAATGGGCGCTGTGGAGAGGAGCGCTGTCGCCATTGCCGACGAAGAGATAGCTGCCCGGATTGGCCTGCAGCATGAAGGCGAAATCCTCGCTTGCGGTTCTCGGCCGAAAATCCTTCTCGATCGCGACAAGGCCGAGCGCGTCATAGGCGACGTCGCGGGCAAAAGCCGTCTCCTTGGCGTGGTTGATGAGCGCCGGAAAGCCGAGCCGATAGTTCACATCCGCCTCGGCGCCGAAGCTTTCGGCCTGGGCGCGGGCAAGGACAGGAATGCGCTCCTGCAGAAGCTGGCGAACCGTCTCGCTGAAGGCTCGCATGGTGAGTTTCATCTCCACGCTTTCAGGGATCACGTTAGAGGCGGAGCCGGCATGGATCGAGCCGACGGTGGCGACCGCCATGTCCTGCGGATCGACATTGCGCGAGACGACGCTCTGGAGCGCGGTGATGAAGGAGGCTGACGCCAGCACCGGGTCGACGGCGCGGTGCGGCTCGGCACCATGGCCGCCCTTGCCGACAATCCGGATGACCGCCTGGTCGACCGACGCCATGGCGGGGCCGGTGACGAAGCCGAACTGACCCGCCGGGACACCCGGCCAGTTGTGCAATCCGAAGACCGCATCGACAGGAAATCGTTCGAACATCCCTTCCATGATCATCTTGCGGGCGCCGGCGCCGATTTCCTCGGCGGGCTGGAAGATCAGCCTCAGCGTGCCACTGAAATTGCCGCTCTCTGCGAGATAGCGGGCAGCCGCCAGCAGGATAGAGGTATGCCCGTCATGGCCACAGGCATGCATGACGCCGGGGTTGCTGCTGGCATAGGCAAGGCCGGTCGCCTCCTCGATCGGCAGCGCATCCATATCAGCCCGGATGCCGATACGCTTCTTGCCTTCGCCGCGCCGGAGGGTGGCGACGATGCCGGTGCCGGCAATGCCCGTCACCACCTCGTAGCCCCAGGAGGCAAGGCGGGATGCCACGAGCTTGCTGGTCCTCAGCTCCTGGAACGCCAGTTCCGGATATCGGTGCAGATCGCGACGAAGCGCGATGATTTCATCGAGATAACGGGCGATGCCCTTCTCGACCGGATCGTTGCTGCGCGGGTTCTGAGCGATGACGTCCATGGCGGTTCGCCGGTGCCTCAGGCGCCGACAGCCTCTCCGCGTTGGTGCTCATCCGTAACGGCCGCATAGCGGCTTTCGCGGAAGGGCAAGCCAAGATGGTCGCGCAGCGTCTCGCCCTTCAGGACCGGATCGAAATAACCTCGCTCGGTGAGGATCGGCAGGACGTATCGGACGAAATCGTCGAAGCCCTCGGCGATGACGGGGAAGCCGAGGATGAAGCCGTCGGCGGCGCCATGATCCACCCAGCGGATGATCTCGTCTGCGATATGCTCGGAAGTGCCGATGAAGGCAGTGCGCGGCGTTGCAGAATCGAGCGCGACCTGACGGAGCGTCAGGCGCTTTTCGCGCGCCGTCCTCTTGATGCGATCGGTGGTGGCGCGGAAATTGTTCCTGCCGATATCCCCGAGTTCGGGGAACGGTTCCTCGAGCTGATAGACGCTGAAATCGTGATGATCGAAGAAGCGGCCGAGATAGGCCAACGCCTCCTCGATCGTGACGAGGTTGCGGATTGCCTGGTACTTGGCTTCCGCCTCCTCAGGCGTCGCGCCGACGATCGGCCCGATGCCCGGATAGATACCGACATTCCCGGCACTGCGGCCATGCGCAATCACGCTGTCCTTGAGCTGCCGGTAGAAAGCCTGCGCCTCTTCCAACGGTCCGCCATTGGTGAAGACGGCATCGGCATGCTTGCCGGCAAGTCTGATGCCGGAATCCGAAGCGCCGGCCTGGAAGACGACGGGCTGGCCCTGCTTCGAACGGCCGATGTTGAGCGGCCCCTCAACGCAAAAAAAACGGCCCTTATGGTTGAGGCGATGCATCTTCGTCTTGTCGACAAAGACGCCAGTCTCGCGATTGCGCACGAAAGCATCGTCGTCCCAGGAATCCCAGAGGCCCTTGATCGCGTCGATATATTCCTCGGCGATCTCGTAGCGCAGCTCGTGCTCGGGATGTTCGCGGCTGTAATTGCGCCCCGAGCCCTCGAGAGGCGAGGTCACCGCATTCCACCCTGCCCTGCCGCCGCTGATGAGATCGATCGAGGCGAACTGGCGGGCGATGGTGAAAGGATCGCTATAGGAGGTCGAGACTGTGCCGACGAGACCGATTTTCGAGGTGGAGGCCGCCAGCGCCGAAAGAATGGCGATCGGCTCGAACCGGTTGAGAAAATGCGGGATCGACTGCTCGTTGATATAAAGTCCGTCGGCGACGAAGGCGAAAGCGATGCCGGCCGCCTCCGCCTTGCGCGCCATCGTGATGAAGAAGTCGAAATTGACGCTGGCATCGGCCGGTCCACTCGGGTGTTTCCAGGCATTCATATGGCCGCCTGGGCCTTGCAGCATGATGCCGAACGTGACGTGTTTCTGAGCCATGGGATCGATCCTTCTTGAAAAAGGTCAGGCGACGAGGGAAAGCCGATCGGCGGCGAGCAGCTCGATGGAGGCAAGGCGGTCGGCAGTCGAAAGCGCCGGTGTGTCGAGCACGAACTCCTTGACGCCATAGCGGCGGTGAAGCTCGTCCAGTTCGCCACGGATCTGCTTTGCCGTGCCGTGGAGCACGCTCGGCACCTTCTCCTCGATGCGGTAATCCGTGACGCCCGCCTGGCGGGCAAATTCGGCAGCCTGCTCTTCGCTGCCGACATTGACGGTCTGGCCGCTCGGCAGGAACACCTTGACGATGCGCAGATTGCCGACGCGCTCGCGGGCATAGTCCTCGCTTTCGGCGGCGAAGGCCGCGAGCGCCAGGATCGGCCGCTTGCCGCCGGATGCCTGCTCATAGGCCTCGAAAGTCGTGGTGAGATTGTCAGGATCGCCGTTCAGGTGGCCGGCAAAGACGAGCTTCCAGCCCTTCTCGGCGGCGAGTCTGGCGCTTTCGACGCTGGCGCCGAGAAGGAACCGTTCCGGAGCCAGCGGCGGGAATGGGGTCGCCTGAGCGCCGGTGTAATTGGGGTCGGCAGCGAGATAAGTGTTGAGATCTGAAAGCTGGCTCGCAAAATCCGGCTTCCTGGACGGATCGACGGCGAGCTGCAGTGCCCGCGTCGACAGCGGAAAACCGCCCGGCGCCTTGCCGACGCCGAGATCGACGCGGCCCGGCGCAAGTGATGCCAGTAGGTTGAACGTCTCGGCAACCTTATAGGCGCTGTAGTGCTGCAGCATGACCCCGCCGGAGCCGACGCGGATCTTCGAGGTCCTGGCAAGAAGATAGGCGATCAGCGCTTCCGGTGCGGAACTCGCCAGATTGGACATGTTATGGTGTTCGGCGACCCAGAAACGGTGATAACCAAGTTCCTCGGCCCGCGTGGCGATCTTCACCGTCGCCCTCAGCGCGTCGGCGGCGGAAAGGCCCTGTTCGATCGGGCTTTTGTCGAGGAGGCTGAGGAGGTAGGTCATGACGTCCCGATCCGCTCAATGGTTGCAAAGCTTAGTCTATAAAATCAGTAGACAAAGTTCGTTATAAGAAATGACATTCTCTTTCGCAGCCACTGAGCGGAAAAAACGGCCGAGCCTGAACGCCTCGGCCGCATGTTAGGACGGCTGGCCTGAACTCTTCCGATCGACCATTTGACGATCTATATTCTGGTCTAACGGAGTCATCGCATGAAGCTGTCAGAACAGGTCAAGCCGATCAGCTATCTCAAGGCACATGCGCCCGAAATCATCCGGACGCTGAAGGATAACCCGCAGCCGGTCGTCATTACCCTCCACGGCGAGGCGAAAGCGATCCCTCAGGATCGGCCAGTATGAAGAAACGCTGGCGCTCCTGAAGGTGCTGGCGCTCACCAATCGGCAAGTCGAGGAAGGCAAGACGCGCCCCGCGGCAGAATCCTTCGCGCACATTCGCAAATGTCTGGCCGACAGCCAGTCCTGATGTCTTATCGTGTTCTTTTCGCCGAAGACGCGGAGCGCGATGTCGAGGATCTCTATCGTTACATCGCCGGTCGCGATGGCTCCGAGGCGGCAGAACGCATCCCGGCGGAAATCGAGAGTGCCTGCGCCGATTTGGAAGAATTCTCCGCCCGCGTAAATATCCTAAGGAACTTGCTGGCGTCGGCATCTCCGAATGCTGGGAACTGCACCATAAACCCTCGCGGATGATCTACCGCATCATCGGTAACGACGTCGTTGTCTATTGCGTGGTGGACGGACGCCGAGATATGCAGGCTTTCCTCGAGCGAAGGCTTATCCGCTGAAATTCCGCACATCGTCCCTTCCCCGTTTGCGCGGAACTCGCCGGTATCCACCCGACGGTCGGCAGCCGCCTTAGACCTATCCAGCCTTTCGGCCGGTCGGCGCATTTACCCGCAGGAGCGCCATCAGCATCGGGCCGATCGCAAATTCTCCCTTTTCGCTTCGCCGCGTGAGGTCGCGAAGGTAGCCGCCGGCGGAATTGATGTGGCCCCCGCGTTCCAGGATGCACGCCATCACGGTCGCGGCATTTTCAGCGCCCATCACACTTGCCGCCTCCTCATAGGCTGATGGGCTGACGCCCAGCATCGATCGAACCATGACGGCTGCGCTCATCAGTTCGCGCCAGTTGCGGATCACCCCATTTGGCCCGTAGGCCAGGATTTCCGGGCAGGCCTGCAGAACCAAGCCAAGCGGGAAGGGTTTCAGGCCGCCGGCATCATCGCGGCCGTCGCCGGCGCGTCGCCTTTGCTGCTCCTCCTGTCGGATCGGCCGGGCCGTCTCATCCCTCCCCATTTCCAACGTCACGCCCACTCTGCCGTTATCGTGCTCCGGCGTCGCGCCCTGCTTCGTTTCGAAGCTTGGTTCAAGTTCAGAGGGGGATTCGGGGTTTGAATTCTGTATGTGACGCTTGGTATAATAGGCATTGCCGCTTTGTTTTGTCGATTTAATTCGAATTTCCAGCCGGTTAAGGGTATCTACCCGAAGCGCTGTCAATTCGTCCAGCAGTTGCTCGAGCTGCGCTGTCGTCGGCGACCGCGGTAGACCCTCAACCAGGTCCCGAAATTCCTGGCATAGCCCCTGCCAATCCCCGTGAACCTCTTCCTCGATAGCCGCTTCGATCAGCTTTGCGACATCGCGGCGGCAAAGCGTGATGCGTTCGCGCAGGCGCTGGACGTGCAGACGCTCGGCCATCACCTCGGCGGCGAGCTGCTCGATCTCCTCGGCGCGGGCAAGCAGCGGCGCCAGCGAGAAGCCGAAGGCCTCGTCGATCTCCCCTGCCCTGTCCCTGCGGACATAGCGCTTGCCGTTGGGGCTATCCTTGCGCAGCAGAAGCCCCGCCTCGACGAGCGCGGCGAGATGGCGCCGGACGGTCTGTTCGGCCATGCCATGCGTCCTCAGTGAAAGCTGGGTATTCGATGGGAAGACGATCAGGCCATTTTGCTCGGCTAGCTCGTTCTTCGGATAAAAGCTCAACAGCGCATTGAGTACGGCAAGCGAGCGATCGCCGATGCCGAGCAGCGGCTTTGCTTCGCACAGCGCACGAAACAGTTTCCATTTGTCGACCGACTGATCAGGCTTGATCTCAGCTGCCATGACTTGGTTGGCGAGCATCCCAAGCGTCATCGGCCGCCGCCCGAAGGGCGTCGTTATACTTCCGGTTTCCATCTCTTCCACCTCAACGAGGCAAAAGAAATCCGCTCACCAAAACGGCGCCAAAAACTCTTGACAGTGATTCTCGGAAGTGCGATTCTCGGAGGTGTTCAAGACTACGAGGAAAGCTTCCGTGACGGTGACGTTCGGGGGCTTTTTTCTTTTGCGGGTTGTCTCCTATCCGAATTGTCAGCTGACAACCGGTCTAACTGCCTCATTTTCCCTCATTTTCCTCTTCGAACTCAGCGGCGAGGCCAACCAACCGCCGAGCCAGGAATTCTGAAAACGCCGCCGATTTGACGGCAATGCGAAAGGTCTTGCCGGAGCGGGACACGGAGGCAAGCGTCTTGCCCTCTTGCGTCCGCAGCGTCTGCTCGGCACGCTGCGGCGCCCCCTCTTCCTCCAAAGTCTTCCAGACGGCATCGAAGCGACCGTTGGTCTCCAATGCTTGGAACCCGCCGGCACGGATGGCGGCCTGCGCCTTCTTTTGTCCGCCCGTCTCCCTAAATTTTTCGGCAAAGGCCAGCCAGCGCGGACGCCCTACCTTGGGCGCCGGCCCGATAGCGAGAATAATCTCGGGATCGATCGTCTGCGCCACCTGTAGCAGCCTCGACGTTTCCGGCTTATCCGTGGCCAGCGCCTGGGCAATCATGTCGCGATTGAAGCCGTGCTCATCCATGCGCCGTGCGAAGAGCGCCCGTTCGATGAAGCTCAGGTCGACGCGTGGACCGTTTTCCTGGCCTTGTGCCAGAATCAGCTCTTCATCCGTGAGCTTGCGCACCACAGCCTTGATCGGAATCCCGATCTCGGCGGCCGCACGCAGGCGCCGGTGACCATAAGCGGCCTCGTAGTGTCCGGGTTTAACAGGATCCGGCCGCACCAGGATCGGGACCTGCTGTCCACTTTCCTGCATCGATTGCTTCAATCGCTCGAACTCGGGATCCCTGTCGACCGGGATGCGGTCGCGGATAAAGGACATTTCGACGGCACCCGGATCAATCTCCAGCACCCTGTCGCCTGAGGCGAGCGATTCACGCAACGCCTTGGCAGCAGCAGCTTCCTCACCCAGCCGTCCAAGCGACAGGTTCATCGCCTTGACCGCGCCGGATGGCCGATGCGGCGGCGGCGCGCTTTGCGCCTCCGGTCGGGCCGGCTCCACCGAGCCGACCATGCTCTTCAGGATATCGCGACCTTTTGGGCTCATGTCCTGCTCCATGCACTTCGGATGAGTTGCTCGACCTCAGCATTGACGCTGTCGACGGATTCGACGCCGCGGTCATAGGTCTGACGATGCATCGTCTCGCGCCCCGCCTCGTAGATCGTCTGCTTGGACAGGCCCGCGTCCGAGACAGCGGTCGATTTGACCATCATAGAGGTCAGCACGCGCTCGCCGAACAGGCTGCGCAGGAAGGCGACAATCTGCGCCTGGGGGCCATCATTGGATTCATAGCGAGTGACCAGATAGCGCATCCAGTCATAATCGAGATTGCCGCCTGCCTGCTTGACGACGGCCAAAAGGTCGGAAGTCATCGTCAGGAACTGGTTCATCGATGCCACGTCAAGCATCTGCGGATGAACGGTGATCAGAACGGCAGTCGCAGCGCAGAGAGCAGACAGCGTCAGGAAGCCGAGGGTAGGGGGGCAATCGATGATGACGACGTCGTAGCTCTGCTCCAGCGAATGCAGCGCATTGCCGACCCGCATGAAGAACATGTCCTTGTCGTCGCGATTGGTGTCGGCCAGCGCCCTTGGGGTGTCGTGCTCGAACTCGTGCAGTTCAAGATTGCCGGGAATGAGATCGAGACCCGGGAAATAAGTCTGGCGGACGATGTCGCCAACATCACGCCGCGTCTCGTCATATTTGATAGCGCCGTAAAGCGTCTCGTTCTCGCCGACGTCGAATTCAGGCTGATATCCGAGCATCGCCGACATTGACGCTTGCGGGTCAAGGTCGACCGCGAGGACGCGGTAGCCGCGTAGCGCCAGGAACTGCGCCAGATGGATCGAGGTCGTCGTCTTGCCGGAGCCGCCCTTGAAATTGGTGACGGCAATAACCTGGAGATGGTCGCCCGGCCGGCGCATCGGCAGATAGGAGGGTTTGGTTCGCCCCAAATGCTGCCGCATCGCATGGATTTCCTCGAGCGAGAAGACACGGCGGCCGGCGGCCGTCTTTTCGGGGTTGATGCTTTCCACCTGGGCGGCAAGATGGCGGACATAGCTGTCGGTAACGCCGAGCAGCTTGGCGGCCTCGGTGCTGCTGAACCGCCGCAACGATTTGCGGGCATTGGGCGAAAACAATCGCTCGAACAGCACCTGAAGCTGGCTGCTAAGCATGGTCGAGTCCTGCGCAATCGTCTCATCGATCGAGACTTGACTCGCCCTCTTGGCTTTCTCAACAATCGCGGCCTTGGTCGGCATTCACGCAAATCCTGATAAATCGGGTAATTTTGCGCAAATGATCGTGAGTCTGGCGATTCCGTCAAGCGGTTTCTTGGTTAGCCAACAGGTAACAATGAGGACTCGACAAAAAAATACATGGAATTCCGGAATCTTAACCCAATTGTCAGCTGACAATCGTGGCGATATTCGACTCCATGGAAGCAACCGAACTGCCGAACTTCATTGCGGAGTCGCTTCGTCACTCAGAACCGGAGGGCTCCGTCAAAGCCGTTCTCATTTATAGGAAGACGAACGGTAGAGGTTTTCGGCCTCCAAGCCGCGGACGGGCTCGGTGCCGGAAGACTTGTCATTTTCATCCTGACATTCGGGATCGCGGCGCGCTGGGGCAAGGCCGAGCATTTGTTCGAGGCGGCCGGCATTGAGCGGAGCGCTTATTCCCTTGAAGTTCATCTTCTGTCTTTCGTCTGCGTATGAGCTTTCGTGAAGGAGAGATAAGCGCAATTTGAACCCGCGGAGAACCTCCCGCCGACGTTATCACCATCTTTTCGGTTTGACGCTGAGGGAGGGGAGGGGACGCACGCAACATGGCAGGATTGGCCACGGAGAAGGACGAGAGACGCTCCCGCTAGGCGAATCAGGTGCCGATTGATATGCTCAACATCCATGGGCCAACTGAATAACGGCCAGTCTGCCAGCCCCAGTGAGATCCAGATAACTAGGCCTAGTGTGCGGTCATCTCTAGCGGAACTTATGAGCTGCTTCACTTCCGTGTGCCAAATTCCTCCTTATTTACCGACTATTTACCATAAGCCCTGCGGCAGCCCGTCATCGTCGCTTGCGAAGGATTGTTGGCACTAAGGCAAGGCTACGCCCCCCAAGTCTCGGCCAGGCAATGGCGGCGGATGGATGTCAGGCGCTATCGCGCTTCATTCCCTCGCGATTAGTGAAATGCGCATTGCCCAAGCCCGTGCCGATGGTCAGTACCGCCCATCTCGACACGTCGTTCATGAAAGGGATCTGCGACAAGCCCTGCACGACGGCGTCATTGTGCATCATCACGAATGTCCCGTGATCGCCAATTTCGGGAATGGCCTTCATCAGCGCGGCGGGAAGATTAAAGCTGTCGCTTTCCCAATTGCCACCGGGCAGGTTCTGCCCGCCGCGTTCGATGGAGCCGTCAGCCTTGATGATGCCGGGACAGCCGATCCCGATGATCGGGGCAGGGTTCAGATCGGCCTTTTCGGCCTTATCGATCAGCTCCTGTAGCATCGCCGTCAGCTTCTCTACGGTCGCACCGCGGCTCGGCTCGTCGTCGGCGTGACGCCAGATGGCCGATTTCCAGACGCTCGCATCGGCAAAATGCGGGCTCTTTTCCTTTCCGAACTCGACGACACCGGCACGAACGTTCGTGCCGCCTATATCGACGGCGAGCATCGCTTTGTAGCCTTTGAACATCCAGGGCGGCATGAGATGAACGGACCCGATCAATCCTGCCTCGTCGGGATGGTGGACGATCGGAACGACCTCGATATTGATGCCGGCCGCCTTCAGAAGAACCATGGTCCTGGCGATCGCCAGCTCCCCGAAGCGGCTTTGCCTGAAGCCGCCGCCGACGACGATGCGCTCGGTCTTGAACCAGCGCTCGTCCTCGAGGAACTTCTCGATGACCTCGGCAAAGTCCTGCGCAAAGTCCTCCACCGCCCCCACGATCAGGGCAGCGGCCTCCATATCGTCTCCCTTCAGCAGAGACTCGATCTTTTTCTTGGAGAGCTTCGCTGTCGGAACCTTGCCGATCGGGTCGTCTCCGAACCTGCGGACATGTTTTCTCCAATCGTCGAGCTTCTGCTGAAAAGTCTTCTTGTTGGCGTTGTCGCCAATAAAGCCGTTCCTGTCACGCAGTTCATTGTTGTAGTCGTCGATCGTCACCAGCGGCAAAACAGTCGCGCCATGCGCCAACGGCGCGGTGACCTCCTCGCTATTCTTGGAACTGCTTTTGGCCATCAATCTACCTTTACGGCGCGAGTGCTTGAACGGGCGGCCAGATTAAACGCGAACCCGCCTCTGGATGTTCCCGTGCCGGCCACGTCATCTTGTCCTAACCGGCTGGCGACCTAGCTTCAATGATTGCAGAGTTTGGAGAATGCCGTGCAGGACGATACCGCTACGCAGGAAATGCTTTCATTGGTGCTGGATGAACCGGAGCGCTGGGCGATGTTTCTCGACATCGATGGAACGCTGCTCAACCTTGCGCCAACGCCGGATGCGATCGAGGTGCCGGAAGCCCTTCCCGGACAACTTCACCGCCTTTCGAACAAGCTCGGCGGTGCCTTGGCGCTGGTCACCGGGCGCTCGCTTGCCTATGCCGACGCGCTATTCAAACCCTTTGCATTTCCAACGGCAGGCCTGCATGGCGCCGAGATCAGGAGCGCCGCTGGAATGCACACGCTCGAGGCGACGCCCGAGTTTCAGGCGCTGAAACATGCATTGACCGCCGAAGCCGAACATTATCCTGGGGTTCTGATAGAGGATAAGGGTGCGGCCGTTGCCGCTCACTACCGGCTGGCACCCGAATATGAAAAAGTGCTCGAGGAGCGCATGCATCATTATGCGGAGCTCGCCGGACCGAACTGGGCGTTGCAGCTCGGCAAAAGGGTATTCGAGCTGCGACCGGCACGGTCGAGCAAGGGCGATGCGCTGGAGCGATTCTTCCAGTCCGATCCTTTCAAGAATCGCGTTCCCATCACCATCGGCGATGATTTGACCGACGAGTCGATGTTTGCGATCGCCAATGCACGTGGCGGCGTTTCCGTGCGTGTCGGCGCCATAGGTGCCCCGAGCTGCGCCACGAGCCGGCTGTCTTCGTCTGCACTGGTCAGAAACGTCATCGCCGCCCTGGCCGCCTGAGACATATCCTTGGACGATCTCTAAGCCGGATTGCTGTCGCCTTTGCGCCGCCTGTGCAGACTTAATCGTCAAAAAAGTATCGGTTTTGAGCGGGAATCGTGGTGGCGCGCTTGAAATGAGCCCACTACACTTGCTTCTAACAAGAAGGCCAAAAAGGGAATTTGGCATGCGGGCCTGGGACCCGTCCTCGGAGGAGGAACAATGGAACCTGACTTGGAAGTCGTTCAGATCAGACCGGGCGAGTCCTTCGCAACGAAGGCGCACGGTTATCCCTATCACACCGTTCGCTGGCACTTTCATCCAGAATACGAACTGCATCTCGTCGTGGCGACTACCGGACGTTATTTCGTCGGCGATTTCATCGGGGAGTTCGAACCGGGCAATCTGGTGCTTGCCGGCCCTAATCTTCCCCACAATTGGATCAGTGACGTCCCGAAGGGGTCGAGCATTCCGCTTCGATGCCAGCTTATCCAGTTCAGCGAGACTTTCATCAGCGACACGATGAAGGTGCTGCCAGAGCTCGGTCCCTTCGAGCCGGTCCTCGAAGCGTCGCGCCGCGGTGTGCTCTTCGGGGCCGAGACCAGCGGGCAGGTGGCGCCCCTGATGGACGAAGTGCAGCAGGCACAGGGCGTGCGTCGTATCGAACTCTTCATGATGATCGTCGGCCTTCTCAGCCGGGCGCAGGATGCGCAGCTGCTTGCCAGCCCGAGCTATCTGCCCGACCCGTCCGGTTATATGTCGGCCGGCATCAACAAGGCACTCGCCTATATCAGGGAAAACCTGACGAAGTCCTTCGACGAAGCCGACTTGGCGAGGATTGCGGAACAGTCCACAGGCGCCTTCTCACGCGCCTTCCGCCGCCATACCGGCATGTCTCTCGTGCAGTATGTGAAACGCCTGCGGATCAATCTCGCCTGCCAGATTCTGATGAGCGACGAACACGCTTCGATCACCGATATCTGCTTCGAGGTCGGCTTCAACAACCTGTCCAACTTCAACCGGCAGTTTCTTGCGGAAAAAGGCATGACGCCTTCGCGCTTCCGACGGTTGCTCGGCGACAATATCAACGTGGCGAAGGCGGCATAAGGTCCGCCGAAGACGGCAATAGGGGAGGGTAAGGAGGAGGAAGGAAAACCGAGCAGGCTTAACGTGAGCGCGCGACGAGCGGCTCGCGAGAGGAGACGCTTGTCCTCAGAACAGCAAATCGCCGGGACAGGCACAGCCGCTCATTCAGCCGAACGGCACAGCAGGACACTGCAACCACGAACTACACGATTTTTTCCAATGGGAGGAGATGGAAATGTTGAAATTTTCGATAAAAGCAGCGGGCGCGGCAGCACTTATGCTGTCCTTGCTCGGCGGGACTTCCGCCCTTGCACAAAGCGCTGTTGCGGATGCAACCGTCGCGTTCCTCATGCCCGACCAGGGCTCGACCCGTTACGAAGAGCACGACCATCCGGGCTTCGTCGCGGAAATGAAGAAGCTTTGCGCGTCGTGCAAGGTGATCTATCAGAATGCCGATGCCGATATCGCCAAACAGCAGCAACAGTTCAATTCGGCCATCACCCAGGGCGCCAAAGTCATCGTGCTGGACCCGGTGGATTCGGCTGCGGCCGCATCGCTCGTCCAGCTCGCCCAGAGCCAGGGTGTAAAGGTCATCGCCTATGATCGTCCGATTCCGACGGGCAAGGCCGACTTCTATGTCTCCTTCGACAACAAGGCTATCGGCAAGGCAATCGCGGAATCGCTCGTCCAGCACCTGAAAGCCAAGAACGTGCCGACCGATGGCGGCGGCATTCTGCAAATCAACGGTTCCCCAACCGATGCCGCCGCCGGGCTGATCAAGGACGGAATTCACGAGGGTCTGGCAAGCGGAGGATATAAGACGCTTGCTGAATTCGACACGCCGAACTGGCAGCCGGCGAATGCCCAGCAATGGGCCGCCGGACAGATCACCCGCTTCGGCAAACAGATCGTCGGCGTCGTCGCTGCTAATGACGGCACCGGCGGTGGCGCGATCGCAGCCTTCAAGGCCGCTGGTGTCGATCCCGTGCCGCCGGTGACCGGCAATGACGCAACGATCGCCGCGCTGCAGCTGATCATAGCGGGCGATCAATACAACACGATCTCAAAGCCGAGCGAAATTGTCGCCGCTGCCGCTGCCAATGTCGCCGTGAAGCTCTTGGCGGGCGAGACGATCAAAGCCGAGATGACGCTCTACGACACGCCCGCCCAGCTTTTCGTGCCGGCCGTCGTCACTGCCGAAAACCTGAAGGCCGAGATCATCGATAAGAAGATCAATACCGCCGAGGAGCTCTGCACCGGCCGTTACGCCGAGGGCTGCAAGAAGCTCGGCATCACCAAGTAATGCCAATAAGAAGCGCGGCCATCGGTCGCGTTTCCCATTTCGCTGTTTCCGAAAGGCCAGGCGATGTCCGAAAACTCTCATCAATTTGACTCCGACCAGCCCGTCCTTAGCCTGCGCGGAATTTGGAAGAATTTCGGGGCTGTGTCGGCGCTGACCGATATCGAACTCGACGTGCATGCCGGCGAGGTCGTGGCTCTGGTGGGCGACAATGGCGCCGGCAAATCGACGCTGGTCAAGATTCTCGCCGGCGTGCACCAGGCGAGTTCAGGCACCATTCTGTTCGAGGGCAGACAGGCAGATTTGTCGAGCCCCAGCGCTGCGCTCAATCTTGGCATTGCAACCGTCTTTCAGGATTTGGCGCTTTGCGAAAATCTCGACGTCGTCGCCAATATTTTTCTCGGCAAAGAACTCAACCCCTTCCAGCTCGACGAGGTCGCCATGGAGATCCGCGCCTGGAAGCTGCTGAACGAACTTTCCGCGCGGATCCCGAGCGTGCGCGAGCCCGTCGCCTCGCTTTCCGGGGGCCAACGTCAAACCGTCGCGATCGCCCGGTCGCTGTTGCTCGAGCCGAAACTGATCATGCTCGACGAACCCACCGCCGCGCTCGGCGTCGCCCAGACCGCCGAGGTATTGGATCTGATCGAACGTGTGCGTGAACGCGGCCTCGGCGTCATCATGATCAGCCACAATATGGAGGATGTGCGGGCGGTGGCAGACCGCATCGTCGTACTTCGCCTCGGCCGCAACAACGGCACCTTCATGCCGGACGCATCCAACGAAGAGCTGGTCAGTGCGATCACCGGCGCATCAAACAATTCCGTGTCCCGCCGTGCAATGCGCCGCAAGGCGCAAGGCCAGCAGAACGAGGAGGGCAGGCCATGATGAAGACCATTCAGAACGAGCCGGCAGCACCCGCGCTTCTCGACCGGCGCGACGAGAGAGTGCGCCATGACGACAGCCTTGCCGGCTGGGTCCGCGCGTTCTGGGATCGCATCCGCTCCGGCGACCTCGGCTCGCTGCCTGTCATCGTCGGCCTGGTGATCATCTGGACGGTCTTTCAGGCGCTCAATCCGGTGTTTCTCTCCAGCGCCAACCTCGTGAACATGCTGTTCGACTGTTCGACGGTCGGCGTCATTTCGCTCGGCATCGTTTGCATTCTGATGGTGGGAGAGATCGATCTTTCCGTTGGCTCCGTCAGCGGCTTCGCCTCGGCACTCACCGGCGTCTTCTGGATCAACCAGGGTTGGCCGGTGGTGCTCGCCATCCTCGCCGCCCTGGCTGTCGGCGCCCTGATCGGCTCGCTCTACGCGTTTCTGTTCAACCGCTTCGGCATGCCAAGCTTCGTCTCCACGTTATCAGGGCTCCTCGCTGTACTCGGCCTGCAGCTCTATATCCTCGGATCGACCGGCTCGATCAATTTGACCTATGGCTCGTGGCTCGTGAATTTCGGGCAGATCATGGTCATGCCGGATCCCATCTCCTATGCGCTCATTGCGCTGGCCGGCATTGCCTTCTTCCTCGCGAGCTACCGCACGGCGGCGCGCCGGCGGGCAGCCGGCCTGTCGTCGAAATCGACCAGCGGCCTCCTTCTGCGCGCGGTCATCATCACGGTCGTCCTGGAAGCAGTCGCCTTCTATCTCAACCAGTCGCGCGGCATTCCCTGGATGTTCGGCCTCTTCGTCGGCCTCGTCGCAGCGATGAACTATGCGCTGACGCGCACGAAATGGGGGCGCTCGATGCAGGCCGTCGGCGGCAACAGAGAGGCCGCGCGTCGCTCGGGCATCAACGTGCCGCGTATCTATGCGAGCGCCTTTATCATGTGCGCCTTGCTTGCGGCGACCGGCGGCGTGCTTTCCGCCGCGCGGTTGGCGACCGCCAGCCAACAGGCCGGCACTGGGGACGTCAATCTCAATGCCATCGCTGCGGCGGTCATCGGCGGCACGAGCCTGTTCGGCGGGCGCGGCAGCGCCTACTCAGCCCTTCTCGGAATCATCGTCATCCAGTCGATCGCCAGCGGGCTGACGTTGCTCGATCTGTCGTCGTCGCTTCGCTACATGATCACCGGCGCCGTGCTTGCCGTCGCCGTCATCGTCGATTCCCTGGCACGCCGCTCGCGGATTTCGCACGGCAGAGCCTAATAAACCAGGAAAGCAGAGGAAGAAAATGGGACAGGATCTGTCTGGAAAAGTCGCGGCCGTCACCGGAGCGGCGTCGGGTATCGGCCTGGAATGCGCCAGGACCATGCTTACATCAGGCGCCCGCGTCGTGCTGATCGATCGCAACGAAGAGGCATTGAGGGAACTCTGCGCGCAGCTCGGCGAAAAGGCTGTTCCGTTGGTCGTCGACCTCCTGGATCCCAAAAGCGTGGCTGGGATGATGCCTGGAATCCTGGAGAAGACTGGCCAGTTGGATATTTTCCACGCAAATGCCGGATCCTATATCGGTGGGGAAGTGCTTGACGGCGACCCTGACGCCTGGGATCGCATGCTCAACCTCAACATCAACGCGGCGTTCCGCTCGGTGCATGCCGTCCTGCCGCATATGGTCGAACGCAAGAGCGGTGATATCATTCTGACGAGTTCGGTTGCCGGGATGATCCCCGTGGTCTGGGAACCAATCTACACGGCTTCCAAACACGCGGTCCAGGCCTTCGTCCATACCCTTCGGCGCCAGGTCGCCAAGCATGGCTTGCGGGTCGGCGCCGTCGCGCCCGGCCCTGTCGTTACCGCCCTTCTGAGCGATTGGCCGCAGGAGAAACTCGATGAGGCGCTCGCAGCCGGCGGTCTGATGGAGCCGAAGGAGGTGGCCGAAGCGGTGCTCTTCATGCTGACGCGTCCACGCAACGTCACCATCCGCGACCTCGTCATTCTGCCGCAGAGCACCGACATATGAGGAGGATGTGCCAGGCTCTCTAACCGGAGAAGGAATCGGCCATGATCTTCGACAGATTTCGCCTGAACGGACAGGTGGCCCTCGTTACCGGCGGTACACGCGGCATCGGGCTCGCGATCGCCGAGGCACTCGGCGAGGCGGGCGCCAAGATCTACATCAGCGGAAGAACCCGCAGCGGGGCGGCGGAAGACCGGCTTGCCAAGGCCGGCGTCGATTGCGATTTCGTCGCCGCCGACATGATGAAAGACAATGCCGCCGATGCACTCGTTGCCGAAACCCTCTCGCGGGCTGGCCGGCTCGATATCCTCGTCAACAATGCCGGCATCGCCATTCATGGCGACAGCGGCGAATTCTCCGACGCCATCTGGCGCGAGATCATGACCGTCAATGTCGACGCCGTCTTCCGCACATGCCGCGCAGCACTTGCACCCATGCGGCGCCAGGGCGGCGGCGTCATCCTCAATATCGGCTCGATCTCCGGCATCGTGTCCAACATTCCGCAGAACCAGGTTGCCTACAACACCTCCAAGGCGGCCGTGCATATGATGACGAAGAGCCTGGCGAGCGAAGTCGCCGCAGAGAACATCCGCGTCAATGCGATTGCACCCGGCTATATTGAGACCGATATGTCGCGCGGCGGCATCGCCAATCCCGACTGGTTCCCGACCTGGCGAAGCATGACGCCGATGGGACGTGTCGGGCAGCCGGAAGAGGTGGCGGCTGCGGCCCTGTTTCTCTGCTCGGCGGCGGCAAGTTACGTCACCGGCGAAGTGCTTGTCATCGACGGCGGTTACACGACGCGGTAAAGTGTCAGCGATCGTCGGGGGAGGGGCCTACGCTCGCATTTGGTCAAGCGGTGCTGATGCTGCGGAAGTCGGCCCTGAGATCGCGCCTCAGCTACGCGGCAGGCCTGCCGGCCGCAGATGTTTTCTGAGAGCCGCAATCCTGAAGATGGCGTTGGCGGCGCCATAACCGCGATAACCGCGCCGCTCGACAATCTCGAAGAACAGGCCCTCGCCATAGGTCGGGCTATAGAGCTGGAAATATTCGCCGTAATCATCGCGGTCATAAAGGATGTTGCCGGCCTTGAGGCGATCGGCAAATTCGGCGTCGAGGCCGAAGCGGGCTTCGAGATCGTCGTAATAGTTCGGCGAAATCGCCAGGGTGACGAAGCCGTTGGCGGCAAGGGAGGCGGCGGTGGCGAAAATGTCGTCGGTCCTGAAGGCGAGATGTTGGATGCCGGAGCCGAAGGTTTCGGCGATGAAGCGGCCGGCGAGCGTATTGCGGTTCTCCGCGCCGTTCATGGTGATGCGCAGCGAGCCTTCGCTGTTCTCCACCACCTGGCTGCGGACGATACCGGAGGGATCGACGATATCAACCATCGGCGTCTTCTCGGCCTCGATCAGCGAGGTATAGAACAGCAGCCAGGTCAACAGCTCCTCGTATTTCATCGTCTGCGCCATATGGTCGATCGCTTGCAGCCCGGCCGGCTCGCAAGCGCCACCGTCTTCGATCGCATCGAATTCAATCTCCCAGATGCGGCCGAGCTCGCTCTTGCGGTCGAGGAAATAGAGCACGCCGCCGCCAACGCCGCGCACCGCCGGCATCTCGATCTCGCCGGCATCGAGCGATTGTTCGAACCGTTCGGCGCCGAGCGCCACGGCGCGCTGCAGGGCTGCCTCGGCATCGTCGACCATCAGCCCGGCGGCATAGGCCGAAGTGCCGTGGACGGCATAGGAGGCGCTGGCAAAACCTTTCCGTTCGGTATTGATCACGAGATTGATGGCGCCCTGGCGGAAGACGGTGACCCGTTTGCTCTTGTGTCTGGCAGCTCTGCGGAAGCCGAGGCTTAAAAACAGCGCCTCGAGCTGCGACGCCTCGTCCTCGTCGGCGGTGAATTCGATGAAGGCGATGCCCTCGACGGCGGCGCGCGGCGGCATTGAAGGCACCGGCAATGCGCTCTCCGGCTGCTGCCGCTTCACCTGATCGCCGAGATAGATCAGCGAGCGGCGGCCATCGACGGCGATCGCGCTCGGCGAACCGCCGCGGAACTGATCGTTGAAGATCTCCAGCGAGAGATAGCCGTCATAGCCGGTTGCGGCCACCGCCTTCATGAAATCGAGCACCGGCAGGTCGCCTTCACCCGGCATGTTGCGGAAGTGCCGGCTCCAGTAGAGCAGGTCCATGTCGATCGACGGCGCATCGGCAAGCTGGATGATAAAGATCTTCTCCTTCGGGATCGACCGGATCGAGTTGACGTCGATCTTGCGCGACAGCGTGTGAAAGCTGTCGAGGATCAGTCCGATATTCGGATGATCGGCCCGCCGGACGATCTCCCAGGCGTCGCGGTGATCGTGGATGTGGCGGCCCCAGGCGAGCGCCTCGTAGCCGACGCGCAGGCCGCGTTTGGCGGCGCGCTCGCCGAGTTCACGAAAATCCGCCGCCGCCCGGTCGAGGCCGCCGAGCGATGCCGGCGAGACATTCGAGCAGACCAGCACGAGATCGGTGCCCATCTCCTGCATGAGGTCGAACTTGCGCTCCGCCCGGTCGAAGGTGCGGCCGCGCAGCGGTTCCGGCATGCCTTCGAAATCGCGGAACGGCTGAAACAGAGTGATCTCCATGCCGAGATCACGCACCATCCGCCCGACCTCTTTCGGGCTCTCGTCGAAGATCAGGAAGTCGTTCTCGAAAATCTCCACCCCGTCGAAGCCGGCCTTGGCGATCGCCTCCAGCTTGTCGCGGAGATCGCCGCTTAGCGAAACAGTCGCAATCGATGTCTTCATCGCAGTGGTCCTTGCGGAGAGCGTTAAGTCGTCATGGTCTTGAAATGCGCGAGCATACGACCGGCATCGGGTTCCCTTTCGGTAATCAGGCGAAAGGCGGCGACAGCCTGAAAGACCGCCATGCCGCCGCCATCGAGCGTCCGGCAGCCGCGCCGTCTCGCCTGCTGCAGAAGCTCCGTCTCCAGCGGGAAGTAGACGATCTCGGCGATCCAATGGCGCCTCTCCAGGAGTTCCGGCGGAAGCGGCGTGCCGGGATATTTGGCCATGCCGGTCGGCGTCGCATGGATAAGACCGGATGCATCCTTCATCGCGGCCTCAAGGTCGCTGCCGGCTGTGACCGACGCTTCGGGAAAGAGCGCGGACATGGTTTCCGCCAGATCGACGGCGCGCTCATGCTCGCTATCGAAGACCGTCAGTCTCTTCAGGCCAAGCGTCAGGATCGCATAGGCAGTTGCAACACCCGCCCCGCCGGCGCCAAGCTGCACGGCGGCGGAAAGGTCTGCTTGCGGCAGCCCGCGCCGAAAGCTCTCGGCAAAGCCCCACCAGTCGGTATTATGCCCGAAGCGCCTGTTGTCTTTCAGGACGACGGTGTTGACGGCGCCGAGCGCCCGAGCTTCCGGCGACAGGTCGTCGAGCAGGGGAATGACGAGCTGCTTGCAGGGATGGGTGATATTGAGGCCGGCAAGTCCACGAGTTTCGGCATCCTCGATCAGACGCGGAAGATCGGCGGGCGACGCATTCAGTTTGAGGAGATCGATCAGCTCATAGTCATAGTCCAACCCCTGTGCCGCACCTTCCTTCATATGCATGGCAGGCGTCAGCGAGGCCTGGATGCCGGAGCCGATCAGCCCGGCCTTCAGCGGTTTCAGCAGTGTCTCGGCCATACGCCAGTTCCCGTTTTGCTCGAGATGGAAAAGGCCCGAAGGATCACCGCGGGCCCTGGTCACTTACTTGCCGCGAACCGTGTCGAGCTCCTTGAAGAGCTGCGTTACGGTCTCTGCACCGATCTGAGCCGAGAACTTGTCGACCAGCGGCTTGACCGCGTCGCGCAGCTTCTGCGTCTCTTCGGGGCTGAGTTCGGCGACCTCCATGCCGGTCTTCTTGATTTCCTCGATCGCATTGGCGTCCTTCTCCCTGGACACCTTGCGCTGATAGTCGCGGGCTTCCGTCGCGGCGGACTGGAAGACCCCTTTTTCCTCGTCGTTCAGGCCGTCCCAGAACTTCTTGCTGATGAGCACGATCTGCGGATTGTACTGGTGACGGGTGACCGTCATGTATTTCTGCACTTCGAAGAATTTGGCGTTGATGATGTTGGCGGCCGGGTTCTCCTGGCCGTCGACGGTGCCGGTTTCGAGCGCGGTATAGAGCTCCGTATAGGGCAGCGGCACCGCATTGGCGCCAAGGCTGTTGAAGAGCTCGATCGGGATCGGCGACTGGATCGTACGGATCTTCAGACCCTTGATGTCCTCGAGCTTGGTGACGGGGTGGCGATTATTGGTGAGATTGCGGAAGCCGAGTTCCCAATAGCCGAGACCGACGAGGCCGGTATCGGGCAAGAGCTTCATCAGGTCGGTGCCGAACGCGCCGTCCATCACCTTGTCGGCCTCTTCGCCGCTGTTGAAGAGGAAGGGCAGGTCGACGGCGCCGAACTGCTTGACGTTGCTGGCGAGGATACCGGCATTGAGCACCGTCATCTCGATCACGCCGCCCTGCAGCGCCGACACCGTCTGGACGTCGCCGCCTAGCACGCCGCCCGGAAACAGCTTGACCTCGATCTTGCCCCCGCTCTTTTCCTTCACCAGCTCGGCAAACTTCTCCATGCCCATGACCTGGGGATGGCCCTTATTGTTGGCGGCGGCGAATTTGAGGCTATGTTCGCGAATTTCGGCCATTGCTGGGCCGCTCGCCAAGAGGGCGATGGGCAAAGCCAGTCCCAGCGCCAGTTTCGTCAATCTGTTCAGCATGATTTCCTCCCAGGATAGAGCCGGCATCTCCCTCCGGCCGCGTTGCAATTCATCGCCGTCATCGGCGAAGTCAGTGCCCGAACCAGGCGACCGGGGCGGTCACCAGCGCGGGGAAAAGGACGAGCAGGAAGAGAACGATCAGTTCGGCGACCATGAAGGGGATGACGCCCCTCATCAGATCTTCCATCGAAAGCTTCGAAACGCCGCAGATGACGTTGAGCACCGTACCGACCGGCGGCGTGATCAGCCCGATCGAATTGTTGATGATGAACAGCACGCCGAAATAGACCGGGTCGATCCCCGCCTGCTTGATGATCGGCATCAGCACCGGCGTCATGACCAGGATCGTCGGCGTCATGTCCATGGCGGTGCCGACGATGACGATCAGCACCATGATCGCAAGCAGTAGCAGCGTCTGATTGTCCATCAGGGGCTCGACAAGCACCGCGAGTTCGCCGGGCACGTCGGCGACGGTGATCAGCCAGGCCGAAACGGCGGCGCAGGCCACCAGGAACATCACCACCGAGGTGATTTTTGCTGCCGCGACGAAGACCTCGAACAGCCGAGACGGCGGCAGTTCCCGATAGACCACCATCGATACGAACAGTGAATAGACCGCCGCCACGACACCGGCTTCTGTCGGCGTGAACACGCCAAATTTCAGGCCGACAATGATGATGACGGGAAGCATCAGCGCCCAGATGCTCTCGACGAAGGCTTTCATTCGCACCTTGCCGCTTTGCTTCGGCGGCAGGGCGAACTGCTCCTTGCGCGCCACGATCAACCAGGTGACGCAAAGGGCAGCGGCGATCAGCAGACCGGGAACAATGCCTGCCAGGAACAGCTTGGTGATCGAGACCCCGCCGATGACGCCATAGAGGATGAAGCCGATCGAAGGCGGGATGATCGGGCCGATGACCGAGGCCGAAGCGAGCAGACCGCCGGCGCGAGCAGGATCATGGCCTGATTTCAGCATCATCGGGAAGAGCAGGGCGCCAAGTGCGGCCGCATCGGCGACCGCCGACCCGGAAAGACTTGACAGCACGCAGGCCGCGAAGATGGCGACGAAGCCGAGGCCGCCCCTGATATGGCCGACCATGGCCATGGCGAGGTTGACGATGCGGCGCGAAAGACCGCCTGTGTTCATCACCTCGCCGGCGAGCAGGAAGAAGGGAACGGCCATCAGCGGAAAGCTGTCGGCGCCATTCAGCACATTCTGCGCGACGATCTGCGCATCGAACATGTCGAGATACATCATCAGCGCCACGCCAGTGATGATGAGGGCAAAGGCGATCGGAACGCCGAGCGCCATGGAGCCGAGAAGCGCGCCGAGAAAGATGGTGACGGTCATGACGCGGCTCCTCAGTGCTTCGGCTTCAGCGCGGGGAATGTCGAGTGCGCGGGAACTTCGAGTGCCGCCTGTTCCTCGCTGTCACGCACAAGCTCGGCGGTCGTCACGTCGATGCGGTCGGTCGCGATGGCAAAAGCATCCCAGAGAAGGATGAAAAAGGCCGGCACACCGAAGGCGAGCCCGGCGCCGTAGAAAACGCCCATCGAGATCCCGGTCGCCGGCGCCGAAACGTGGAGGTTGATCAGCGTCTGAGTCCAGCTGCCACTGATCATCAGCCACGTGGCGGCGAGCATCATGCCGTAACCGAGCAGCACCGCGAACTTGGCGACAGGTTTCGGCAGGCGAGTGATCAGGGAATCCACCCCGAGGTGAGAATGCTCGCGCATCGCGACGACGGCGCCGAGAAAAGTCAGCCAAACGAAAAAGATCCGCGACAATTCCTCCGAGGAGGTGATGCCCTGGTTGAAGGCGTACCGAAGCACGACATTGCCGAAAACCAGCACCACCATACCTGCCAGCAGCAACGCGATCGTCACCTTCAGCACGAAGAAGTAGAAATCGATGATACGGGTCATTCGCTCCTCCCAGGCGAGGCCTTGCCCTTGCCAGCCGACCGTTGTCAGACCCGCAAAATGCAGGTCATGACCAAGATATTGCCGTCGCGATCAATTCCTCCACTGTTCGCCACTACAAAATGTACTAACTAGTTCGTATGTCAAGCGGCATCTATTGAAACATGCCGTCGACGTGAATAAGACTCGCGGACACGGAAACAGGAGCACTTGTTTCCGATGAAGCTCGAAAGCCGAAAATCGAGACATAAAACAAGAGATTAGGAAGTGCGATAATCAGGCTCATGGCGGAACGGGGCGAAAACGGCCGGAAGAACGATCCACAGCAGACGAGAGAGGATATCCTGCTCGTCGCTACCGAGGAATTCTCGACCCATGGGCTCGCCGGCGCCCGCGTCGACTCGATCGCCGAGAAGACGCGCACCTCGAAGCGGATGATCTACTACTACTTCGGCAGCAAGGAGGGGCTCTACCTTGCCGTCCTCGAACAGTCCTACCGCAAGATCCGCTCGCTGGAATCTGATCTGCATCTGTCCAATCTCGAGCCGGAAGAGGCGTTGCGGACGCTAATCTCGACGACCTTCGATCACGACGAAGCCAATCCGGATTTCGTCCGTCTCGTCAGCATCGAGAACATCCATCATGCTGCCCATATGCTTCGCTCGGAAGCGATCCGGGATCTCAACGTCTCCGTCATCGAAACCATTGCCGGCATATTGGAGCGCGGCTTCAACAAGGGCGTCTTCCGGCGGAGGGCCGACCCGATCGACATCCATATGATGATCAGCGCCTTCTGCTTCTTTCGCGTTTCGAACCGCTATACTTTCGGCACGATCTTCCGGCGCAATCTGTCGGATGGCGAGATCATCGAACGCCATCGTGGAATGATCGCCGATGCGGTCGTCAGCTATCTGAAGAGCTGACGGCGCGCGCCTAGCCGCGCTGGGAAGCAAGGTACTCCAATTTCGAAATCGGCGCCGAGGCAAAAAAACCGGCAACCGCCAGCGACCAATGTGGAGTTTTTATCGAAATCGCGGCGTGCGCCTGGCATTGTGGAGCAGTTCGCAAGCTGTCGCGAATGGCCCAAAGAGCTTGAGAAGCAGCGCCTGCTCCTCGGCATTTATCCGATGGCGAGCGCAGAACTCGGTTACGGACCAGACTTTCGTCAGATCCTCCGACTCGATTTGCTTGGGTTCGATGTGTTCGGTCAAGAGCTTGTCCTCCGAACATTGAGACTACGCCCGCCCGGCTTTTATACGAACTAGCTAAAAGGGGTTATATGTCGGCGTGCATCGGGCATTTCAGTAAAAGCGGCGTATATATGAAAAGCCCGCCGATTGCGCGGCGGGCGTCTTGTCTCACTGATCTATGGGCTGCGGATCAAACGCCGACGCCGTCGGGCAGAGCGTCCGTGCCGAGGATGTTGAGCGTCACCTTGGCAGTGTCCGTATGGCCTTCGCCATCGGAGATCTTGTAGTAACGGAGAACTTCAGTGTAGGTCTGACCCGCTTCGAGATCGGCCGTGAGCTCGTAGGTGAACTCGCCGTTCGCCTTGACATGGAAGGTGCCATAGGTACCGGCAATATCGGTTACGGCATCAGCCTTGGAATCCACCTGCGTGCTCAGGAACTGACGCAGGAACATCTTGCCATTGTCGCCGGCGATGTCGTTATCGAGAACGTTGCCGGCAATGGGGCTGCCTTCGGTGAAGCTGTAGACGTCGTCGACAGCAATCGGCTTCTGGGTGACGCCCTGGATGTTGAGCGTGAACAGGCCGACATCGGTATGGCCGCTGCCGTCGGAGATCTTGTACGATACCTTCTCCTGGAGCAGCTCGCCGTTGCTGAAGCCGATCTTGGCTGCATCGCTCAGCACATAGGTATAGCTGCCGTCCGGCTTGACGAAGAACGTGCCGTACTCGCCCTGGATTTCGGTGATCTGGTTCATGCCGCTCTTGGCGCCAACGCTAGCGCCGTCAAATGCACGCAGGAACAGATGACCGTTTTCGGACGAGTCGTTGGAAAGAAGATTTCCGGAAATTACGTCAGTTTCTTGAAATGTTGCACTATCGTCAGTTGCGTGAATCAACGAAGCCATTAGTTTCTCCTAAAATTGTTTATCAGCAGGCCAATTTGACCGTAGCGAGCCGCTCCTTTAACAACTTATTAATACTACAAGTCAATGGGTTATTTAACGCAAGGTTAACATTCGCGTTTAGCGTGTGCAGCCGCTTATAAATCGACTAATACGCTTTTCACTTCAATCAAATTTGAAGCAATTTCGACCTATTTACACGCGGTAAACTTGAAAGAACCTCTGCGGCGACTACGTTACCGCGGCGCTTCTCTGATGCTGCTTTACGGTGCCTGCACACCATTGCAATCCCAGACACCCGCACCTATCTTTAGGTCGACCTTGATCCCATCGGACACCGGAGTGGTGCCGACTCGTCCGCGAACGCCAAGGATCGGCGGTGTGTGCCAGCCGGCGCACTATGGGCAATCCCAAGAACAAGCGATGATCACGGCTGCGGCCGGCAGAGGATTTCTTTTGAACCACGAAACACAGCGACTGCGATTGCGGCAGGTCGGCCGCGGCGCAAGCGCGGCATGCTGTCCTAAACTGCGGGAGCCTGAACGGCATTTCCCCTGCCTCTTTGCCGCCGCGAATGTAGGCGCCGATCGCTGCACAGTTCGGCTGAGAAATGATCATAATCCCAACAAGGAGACTCGACATGCAGGTACTCGTCAGAGACAACAACGTCGATCAGGCCCTCAGGGCCTTGAAGAAGAAAATGCAGCGCGAAGGGCTGTTCCGCGAAATGAAGGAACGGCGCGCCTATGAGAAACCGTCCGAACGCCGCGTCCGGGAAAAAGCGCAGGCAATCAGCCGGCAGCGAAAGGCTGCCCGCAAGAAGATGCAGCGCGAAGGGCTGCTGGTCGGGCGCAAGCGGACCGCCGCGCGTTAGAATCTACCCGGTCCCAGCGATTACAATTCCCGAAAGGATAGACAATGGACGAACTGATTAGCCTCACCGTTTCGGAGGAACGCCTCGAGGATTGCCGCGATGTGGTCGAGCCGGATTTGCAGGACCTGATCCAGCGCGCACTGACATCGGGCTTTTCGCGGGAGGAAATCCTCATAGCAGTCAGCGAATTGGTCGCAGAAGACTTCGCGATTGTTATGGAAACCCCGAGCGTGCATTGAGGACATGAGCAGTGGCCACGATGGTACAAAAGGATCTCTTTGGTGTGGCCGATGACGATTTTCCTGAGGGTTTCCGATATTCCCAGGATATTGTGCCCGTCGATCTGCAGCGCTCGGTTCTCGAAGCGATACCGGCCCTGCCGTTCAAAGCCTTCGATTTCCACGGGTTCGAAGGCAAACGCAGGACGGTCTCCTTCGGCTGGAAATACGACTTCGACAGTCAGCGCATGAGAAGAGCAGAGGAAATACCGTCTTTGCTGCTCCCCATTCGCGAGGTCGCAGCACGCTTCGCGGATATCGTGCCCGAGGCGTTCGAACATGCTCTCGTGACGGAATATTCGCCCGGCGCTCCAATCGGCTGGCACAAGGATAAATTCGTGTTCGGCCGAGTCGTCGGCATCTCCCTGCTTTCGTCCTGCACCTTCAGGCTGAGGCGCCGGGACGGCGACAAATGGCTGCGGCGATCGCTGGTGATTGAACCCGGCTCCGCCTATCTTATGGCCGGCGCCTCAAGAACGCTCTGGGAGCATTCCATCCCGCCTGTCGATCAACTGCGTTATTCGATCACCTTCCGGGAATTGGCCGCGTAAACTACGGGAACATCGGCTCTAACAGATGGTTACTCCGTCTTTCGCACAAACGGAGATAACGATGGTTGAGCAGGATGATGCGACACGGGTATGGGAGTTAATCGACAGAATAGGGTTTTGCATGTTGACGACCCGAAATGGCGACAACCTGCGCGCCCGACCGATGTCCGCCTATAGCGCGCAACTTGAAAACGCGGTCTATTTTCTCACGGATCTCGGTAGCCACAAGGACGACGAGGTCGCCCGCTGGCCGAGCGTCTGCCTGGCCTTTGCCGACACCAAGGCACAGAAATATGTTTCAGTGTCAGGGACGGCGGAAGTGCAGAACGATCGCGAGAAGATCCGTGAATTGTGGGCGACGCCGGCAAAGGCATGGTGGGACAACCCCGACGATCCCTCCATCCGCATCCTCAAGGTTAGCCCGGTCTCGGCCGAATATTGGGACAGCCCCGGCACCATCATCAGCTATATCAAAATGGCGGCCGCAGCGGTTACGAACAGCAAACCGGATATGGGTGACAATGCCGAGGTCACCCTCTGACGAATAGGCGCTCAACGAAGATTGATGCCTGCCGCTCACCAAAGGAAATCAGGATCGGTTGGCCGACTCCTTGACGAAATCGATGAATGCCCTCAGCGGCGCGGGCACCAGACGCCGGCCGGGATAATAGAGGAACGGCCCGGAAAAGCGCTGCCACCACGGCTCCAGGACGGGTTCGAGGGCACCGCTGTCGAAATGCGGCCGCAGCCAATCTTCAAAAATGCAGATGATGCCTGTGCCCGCTATCGCCGCGTCGACGGCAAGATCCGTCGCCCCACCAACCCTGACGATCAAGGGGCCGGTGGGTTCGACCCGCACCACCTCACCGTCTCGCTCATATTCCCATGGAGTCGTCATTGCGCCGCTGGCAAAACGGCCCAGCAGGCAAGCATGGCCGAGGAGTTCACTCGGATGTTGCGGCCGCCCGCGGCGGCCGAGATAAGCAGGCGACGCCGCAGTGGCAAAGCGCTGGTGGCGCGGACCGATCGGAATCGCGATCATATCCTGCTCCAATCGCTCGTCATAACGGATGCCGGCATCGCACCCGGCAGCGAGCACGTCGACGAAGCTCTCCTCGGCGACGATTTCCAGGCGGATATCGGGATAGGCGGCGAGGAATGGCGGAACGATTGCGGGCAGCACCAGCCGCGCAGCGCTGACCGGCACATTGAGCCGCAGCGAACCAACAGGCCTGTCGCGAAAACGGTTGACCACGTCGAGCGCGGCCTCCACCTCCGTCAAAGCGGGGCCGAGCCGCTCAAGCAAACCCTTTCCCGCTTCGGTCGCAACGACGCTGCGCGTCGTGCGATTTAGAAGCCTGACCTCAAGTTTGGCCTCCAGGCGACGCACCGCTTCGCTCAAGAAGGAGGCGCTGCTGCCACTGGCACGCGCTGCCTCGCGAAAACCACCTGCCCCCGCCACCGCGACAAAGGCGTTGAGGTCACTCAGGTCTGCTTTCACTGTTCGCCACTCCGCACAGCCTGTGCGCATTGTACTCAATTATCACACGCGTCGCCAACGAGTAATTTCGATCCCATCTCTTGAAGGGAGCGAGATCATGTCCATCATAGATCAGTCCGGCACATTCACTATCGGCGACCGCAAAGTGAGGCGGCTTGGCTACGGCGCCATGCAACTCGCCGGGCCCGGTGTGTTCGGGCCGCCCAGGGATCATGGCGCCGCCCTGGCGGTGTTGTGCGAGGCGGTCGCAAGCGGCGTGCATCATATCGATACCAGTGATTTCTACGGTCCGCACGTGACCAACCAGATCATCCGTGAAGCGCTCCATCCCTATCGCGACGATCTCGTGATCGTCACGAAAGTCGGCGCACGGCGCGGCGCGGACGGATCCTGGATTCCCGCCTTCTCGCGCCAGGAACTGACGCAGGCGGTCCACGACAATCTTCGTAACCTCGGCTTGGACGTGCTTGATGTCGTCAACCTCCGGATCGCATTTGACCTGCATAGCCCGGCCGAGGGCTCGATAGAAGCACCCCTGACGGTTCTCGCTGATCTCCAGCGGCAAGGCTTGGTCCGTCACGTGGGCTTAAGCAACGCCACATCGAAACAGGTTATCGAAGGCCGTGGGATCACCGAGATCGTCTGCGTGCAGAACCACTATAATCTGGCGCATCGGACCGACGACGGACTGATCGACGATCTTGCCGGTCAAAGCACTGCCTATGTGCCGTTCTTCCCGCTCGGTGGGTTTACGCCGCTGCAGTCGGCCACGCTCTCCAATGTCGCGGCAC
This sequence comes from Rhizobium aethiopicum, assembly GCF_900094625.1. Classification (GTDB taxonomy): domain Bacteria; phylum Pseudomonadota; class Alphaproteobacteria; order Rhizobiales; family Rhizobiaceae; genus Rhizobium; species Rhizobium aethiopicum. Next base: position 183,397 of record NZ_FMAJ01000004.1, read on the forward strand.
GTCTCGGTGCGACGCCGATGCAGGCAGCGCTCGCCTGGCTGCTGCAGCGTGCACCCAATATCCTGCTGATCCCGGGCACGTCCTCGCTCGGCCATCTCAGGGAGAATCTCGCCGCTGCCCGGTTGGTGCTACCGGATGATGCTGTTGAGGAACTGAACCGAATGGCCCATATGGCCGCCTGACGGTCGCCGACGGTACAGGTCGCTACGCTGCGGTTCTCGGGCCGCTTAGCGGTCTTGCGGGACGTCGCGGCTATGCTTTCAATAGCGCTCCGGTACAAACATTTCGGCCGGAACCGGCGCCCTGATATAATCGGCATGGCGAATACGATCCGGCAGCTGAATTTCAGGCTTCGGCACATCGTCATAGGGAATCTGATCAAGAAGATGGGCGATGCAGTTCAGCCGCGCCCGTTTCTTGTCGACGGCCTGCACCACCCACCAGGGCGCTTCCCTGGTGTGTGTGCGCGCCAGCATTTCTTCCTTGGCCTTGGTATATTCTTCCCAGTGGATGCGGCTTTCCATATCCATCGGCGAAAGCTTCCACTGCTTCAGCGGATCGTGGATGCGCATCTTGAAGCGGAATTCCTGCTCCTCGTCGGTGATCGAGAACCAGTATTTGATCAGCACGATCCCGGACCGGACGAGCATCCGTTCGAATTCGGGCACCGAGCGGAAAAACTCCTCGAGTTCGTCAGGGGTGCAGAACCCCATCACGCGCTCGACGCCTGCGCGGTTGTACCAGCTGCGGTCGAAGAGCACGATCTCGCCGGCGGTCGGAAGATGCGGGACATACCGCTGGAAATACCATTGATGGCGCTCGCGTTCGGTCGGAGCGGGCAATGCCACGGTTCGGCAGACGCGTGGGTTGAGCCTTTGCGTCACGCGTTTGATCGCGCCGCCCTTGCCGGCCGAATCCCGGCCTTCGAACAACACGACCACCTTCAGCTTCTTGTACTGAACCCAATCCTGCAGCCGCACCAGTTCGTGCTGCAGCCGGAAAAGTTCCCGGAAATAGATCTTTCGATCGAGCGTCTGCTCCGCCGGTTCCGTCATTCCTTCGACGACCAGATCGTCCAGCCTGTCCTCCTCCATCTGCATTTCCAGCTCCTCATCGAAGCTGTCGGCGATTTCGGCCTTTATCCGGCTGAGCTGGTCCTGATCTTTTTGAGACATGGTCTTTTCCCTTTTGCTTTTTTTGACAGGAGCATGTCACTGCGAAGTTTGTGTGACGGTTCGGCCGACCGAGAGCTGGAACAACGGCCTCCCGATTGGGCGCTAACGCATCGGCTTGCTGGAGAGGTGCTTGCGTCACTCCAATCTCTTGATAAACTTCAACCAGGGAATGAAGTGCAAGCATCTGCAAGCAGAGAGGGAGCAAGCAAATGGGGTCCGGATGGCGATCGTAACGCTGGATCATTTCGCCCGCTGTGTCGGGGAAAGCTTCCAAGTCGATATGGGGACAGGATGCCTTGCTTTTACGCTGACCGAGGCACGGCCCTTGCCCGAGCGGGGCTTCGCAGGGATGGTGAGAGCGCCGTTTTCATTGCTGTTTCGCAGTGCGTCAAAGGTGCTGTTGCCACAACAGATTTACAGGCTGCGCAACGCCACACTTGGGATTCTCGATATTTTCCTTGTACCGGTCGCCAGGGACAAAGACGGGATCATCTATCAGGCCGTCTTCAATTAACGCCTGACGGCTCATCCGCCGGCTCTGGCAGGAGCCGGTGCGAGCGCCATTCCATACGAATGTGGGTAACGGTCGTTTCAATCACCATGAATCCCAAGGCCATATAAAGGTCGTATGCGCGCCTGTTGTTTCGATCGACATGCAGTGCGATTCCCGGGATTTCCCTTGTCACTGCCGCATGTTGAATGGCTTTCAGTGTCCCGGAGCCCAGACCCAGATTACGACGTTCGGGGAGGAAGCCGATATCGACAATATGCCAGATATCAGCGTCGAAATCGATGTAGAGGCGGCCGATGGAGGTGCCGTCCTTCTCGATGATCAGGAAGTCCGTTTGCGGGAATGCGGCGACGTAGTAGCGATGTTGAAGATTAAATTGCTGGTCGAGGAATACCTGCTTGTCTTCTTGCGACCACGGGATCCGAGCCAGTTCATCGCTCCGGAACGAATGGTAAAGCTGACGTAGAAAGGGGAGATCGTCCTGCTTTGCCGGACGCAGGATACAGGCCGGAACACAAAGCCGATGATGGCTCGTTCGCGCAGGAAACTCCGGTAGCGGGTCGATCATCAATCGAAGGATGGATAAACGCCGACCAGCGCGATGCAGAAGTTGACGGCAAGAAAAGGCTGACGGTTTTCATGCGGCTGGCTCCCGCCTGCAATGCCGATGACGTTCGGGGCAAATTGGGTATTCGGCTGGGCATCGGGAAGAAACGGACTGCTCGAATTCGGCAGGCTCAGGGCATTGCCTTCACTGGGCGAGGCGGCTCGCTTGGATGCATCGCCTTGATTATAGATAGTCAAGGAATGCGTGTGTGCCGGCATCTCCGCCTGCGTCAGCGTTATGAAGTTGCTGCCGAAGCTGTTGCCGATGGTGCGCGGCGTCAGACCTACGCCTTGACCTTGGTTGCAGCCTGCCCGGTTGGCAAAGTTAGGCAACTGGAACGTGCTCTTGCCATTGCCGCCATATTGGGTGCCGAGCAGGGAAAAAAGTTCGGAGTTCTGCTGGATGGGGAGCAATGTACCGTTGCACGATGCCCAGCCGCGGGGAGCAAAATCGAAACCGAACAGTTGGATCTCGCCGAGATAAGGTTCTGTCATGGCAATGTCCTTGATGGATGAAGCGGGCTCATCGGGATGAGGGAAAGATACCGGCCCATGCGATGCAATACTGCACCGTCAACGTCGGCATCGTATTGTCATGCATGACCGTCGATCCGGTTGCCTGTATTGCCGCCTGTGATGCTGTGATCGGAGTGGCGCCGCTGATATCGGTGGCATACATCGTGTCGCCGCTCAGCGCGGCGAGTTCGGACGAGCTTACCAATGTCGCTTCCGCCAGTCCGGTAGTGGCAAGATACGGATGCGTGTGTGCTGGCATTTGTGTGGGCAGAAGCGTGACGTTCTCGCTACCGGCGAATTGACCGATCACATAGGTCGACAAGTTCGGCCCGCTGCCCTGATGCACCGGTACGCGCCCGCAAAGATTGGGGGTCGCAAACGTTGTCTCTCCATCGCCGCCATACGTCGTCCCGATAAGCGTGAACAGGTTCTCATATTCGGAAATGGGTTGTAGGGAATTGTTGCAGGGCAACCACCCGCTGGGCACTCGGGAAAAGCCAAATAACCGGATTTCTCCGACGAAGGGAGTGCTCATGATTGATCCTCCAAGCAATGGGTTGACAAGCGCTGTTCAATTGGAGGACGGAAAAATCCCCGACAGTGCAATGCAAAAGCTGATCACGTCACAGGGCTGCCTATTCTCATGGGGCTGGCCATTACCGGCGGGGATCACAGTCTGGCTCGACAGCGTGACCTGATCACCACCGGAAGCGCCGTAAATTTCGGCGCTGTTGGTTCCGTAGAGCGCATCGCTCGGATTTCGCACGGTGCCGCTGCTCGTGGTTCCTGTCGCCAGGTGAATGTGCTGAGGCAATTGTTGCTGCAGCAAAGTCACACTTTCGACGCCGCCGGTTGCGCCAATCCCATAGGGCGAAGGCTGCCATGTGGGATCGTAGGATGATCCAAATCCCACCGGCGTACGGCTCTGCATATTGGGCAAGGCGAATGTCGTCTGCCCATCACCACCGTAATGCGTGCCCAAGAGTGAGAACAAGGCCTGGTTCTGGTTCACGCTGAGGAACTGGCCGTCGCACAGGGCAAAGCCTCTGGGCGCGAACGGAAACCCTGTGAGCATGATCTGGCCGAGAAAGAATTCCGACATACCCATACCCCTGAATATACCAACGATATTGAAGAGCATCATCACTCAATCATTGCGCTAAACGCAAGAGCAATTTGCTATCTTAAGTGCAGCAAATTGAGGCAACTTCTAAAACTTCTTTGACGCGGCGACCTTGGCGCCAACGGATTGCTCCCCGTCGCCCTCGACGTCGAAGAGCAGACTTGTGTCGAGCATCCAGAAGTTCGCGGTCTGCATCGTCAGCCCAGCGGTAAGAGAAGCGAAGGCACCTGACCCGTCCAGTCCGGAGAAGCCGCCGGTAAGGCCGAGCTTCGGAGTGAGCTTCGCGCCGCTCTCCAGCAGGAAGGACCGGGCGATTTCGGCACCCAGGCTGACCCGGAACTGGTCGTCGTTGAAGCCGTCGATGATGATGGCATCGCCGGATCTATTCTTGACGGTATAATCGTCGACCTTTTCCGAGAAGTAGATCGCCCGCAGTTTTGGCGCGATCGTGGTTTCATCGTCGAGATTCCACTGTCCTTCGATTGACGTATCGGCCATCCACCGCGTCGTCTCGAAATCACCGTCCCAGAACTCCGTGTCAATGGTGTTGCCGGAACCGCCGTAGCGCAGGCTACCGTTCCAGAATACGCCCCTGCCGATCTCCAGCGAGGCATAGGGTCCCGCAAGCCAGCCATTGCCCGTCAGCTCGGCATCCTGATCGGTCGGATCGGTCATGCGGTCATAGTGGAAGGACAGCCCGATCAACGCCTTGTCAGAGAGAAGATAATCCGCTCCCATATTGATCATGGCAAAGCTGCCCCACTCACCGGCGCCGTCGTCCCTATTCCTGTCGTTATGGGCCAGGAAGGCGCCGTCGATCCAGACGTTGAAGGGTGCCGAGGCCGCATCCGCATCACCACCGGCTGCGCGAATCTGCGACAGGCTGGTGGCGAAGCCGAACGTCATCCCTTCTTCGGAAGGCATCATGCGCGCGGTGATCGGATCGGTCGCCTCCTGCATCCGCCGGCGCTGCAGGAGTCCCGGAACCTTGATCGTGTTGGCGATCATGTTCTGTCGGGATTCCACGAAGTCATGTACGAGCTTGTCGATATCGTCGGCCACCTTGCCGGCGTCATAGCTGACATTATAGGTGACCGTGGCTGTATTGGAGGTTCCGAGCGCGCTGACGAGCCTGTAGCCGACGCGGACCTGGCCGGAATAGGCTGGGTTCAACGTAAGGTGCAGATACCAGCCGGCCGGGGTCGCCGGGCCGGCCTGGGCCAGCTGACCCCGGATGATCGTCGCGGTGGCCGCATTGGCGGGCTCTACGAATGCGAGGGCCGCAGCGGTGAACGGACCGCCGGTTGCGCCGCGATTGAGGTAGACGTCGGGAGGCGTCGAACCGGCCGGCACGTCGACGACCATGTCCTGGACAGTGACGGAGCGGGTCTTCACCTTCAGCGTATAGGAGGCTATTCCAGTTGCGCCGTTGCCGTCGCGGACCTCGATCGTGAAGCTGTAATCGCCTTCCGTGCCAATCGCCAGCGGGCCGGTTAGCTGCCCGGTCGAGATGTTCAGAACCAGCCCGCTCGGCAAACTGCCGGATGCCAGACTGTAGATCTTCGTGCCGACCCCGCCGGTCGCCGAGATTTGCTGACTATAGGCTTCGCCCGCCATGGCCTCGGGCAGCGCACCATCGGCCGGCGAGAAGACAAAACTCGTGGGCACCGGAATTGTGATCGTATAGGCGGCCGACGTGGCGGCGCTGTTGGCATCGGTGGCCGTGATGGAGAAACCATAATTGCCTGGCGTCGTCGGCGTGCCGGTGATCGCCCCCGTCGACGGATTGAGCGTCAGCCCGGCCGGCAGCGAGCCGGTAACGCCGTAGCTGTAAGGGCTGGCACCACCCGAAGCAGTAACTGTCTGGCTGTAGGCGATGCCGACTGCACCATTCGGCAGGGCGCCGCTCGGCGGCGAGAATGCCAACGTCGGCGGACTGACTGTGATGGTGACCGTTGCCGGCGCCGAGGTACCCGAGCCATTGGTTGCGGTATAGGTGAAGCTGTCGGATCCGCTGTAGCCTGACGTCGGCGTATAGGTGATGGACGTTCCCGATGCGATCGCCGTCCCATTGGCGGCTCCGGTTGCGATCGCAACCGAGCTCGCCGCTCCGCCCGTGATATTGAGCGTGATGGGATTGTTCGACGAGTTGGCGGCGACGGTTGCCGTAACGCCACCCGCGACCGGAGGCTGGATGTTGGTTGTCAGGGTATAGGCCCTGGAGCCGGTAAAGGGTCCCGTGCCGCTCGAACTGTCCGTCGCGGTGATCGTGATGTTGAATGTGCCCGATATCGTCGGAGTGCCGGAGAGAACACCACTCGATGACAGGGTCAGGCCGGACGGAAGCGTGCCTGCCGTCACCGCATAGCTGTAGGGGCTTGTTCCGCCCGAGGCGGTGATGGTCTGGCTATAGGCGGTTCCGGTGGTCGCGGCCGGCAAAGAGGAAGGGTTGATCGCGATCGTCGGTGCAGCAACGGTTATGCTGTAGGGCCTCGAACTGGTGAACGGTCCAACCCCCGTCGAGCTGTCGGTCACGCTGATAGTGAAGTTGAATGTACCTCCCGCCGTCGGTGTACCGGCGAGCGCGCCCGTCGCGGCCGACAGGCTCAAACCGGGCGGAAGAGCGCCGGCGGTGATCGCATAGGAGTAGGGGGCCGTGCCGCCGGAGGCCGTGACGATCTGGCCATAGGCCGCCCCGGTTGCGCCGGATGGCAATGTCGCTGGGCTGAGCGAGATCGTCGGCGGGCTGACGGTTATCGTTACCGTTGCCGGTGCGGAAGTACCGCCGGCATTGGTCGCGGTATAGGTGAAACTGTCCGGGCCGGCATAGCTTGCCGTCGGCGTATAGGTGATCGACGTGCCGCTTGCCGAGGCTGTGCCGTGAGCCGCCTGCGTGCCGACAGCCACAGATGTGGCCGCTCCCCCCGACAGATTCAACGTAATCGGATTCGAACTGCTTCCATGGCTGACTGTTGCGCTGGCCGGCCCGGCAACCGGTGGCGCCACACTTGCCGCAATCGCAATATTGATCGTGAAAGGATTGGCGCTGGCATCGACCAGGATGAAGTTGTCGCTGGTGGCTCCGTCGCCATTGTTTGTATACGTAAACGTCCCCGCGGCGGCATTGTAGTTCGTTATCGAGCCATGCTGCGGAGAGGTTGCACTTGGGTCGTTGAGGGGATTGAGGCCAACGGGATCGCACTGAGTGCCGATGTTGACATCAATCGACCCGCCGGAGGCCATCGGACTTGTCGATGGCGTCGTGTTCGCATCAGGGAAGTTGAAGACGGTACAAGCACCATAAGCCACACCCGGGCTTGCCAGCGATAAACCAGAACAGAAAAGAGTAACGAGCAGCGCTAGCTTCAACAGCAGCTTGCAAGCGAGCGTGCCGGCAGCAATTGATCTTCTATCTGTTTTAAAGGCCTGCTTCGCCTTCCGCATCCTGTAGCGCGGCCGGGTTCTGATCAGGTCGTTTTGTGAGATGCCGCTCACGTTTCCAGGCGCGGATTCTCTTCCGGAAAGTCCGATGTCCAGCTGTTCGTCACTTGTCATTTGCCCAACCCGAAGACCGAGCGCACTCCACTGCAAACAGCAGGAGGCTGCGCTTGCGCTTGCCCGCCTGCATTGTAGCTGACGCCGACCCACGCATTTACAGTAGTAGTGGAAGCATCTTGAAAGGCAATTTTCTGCCGCCGTAAATCACGCGATTTCGGTTGATCAGAAATGATTTTCAATTTCTTGTTGTAGATTGGCAACATCGCGGATTGCGTCTGTTCCAGAGAGGATCCGAGCCCTCCGCAAGGGCGGTGAAGCTCGCGGCACCGTCCAGAGCGGCGCCGGTCAAAAGACACAGTTGATTTGAGCAGGATGCCTGGTGAGGTCGCGTTCCCCAGCCCTGCCTGAACCCGGCGTCACACGGCCTATGTGAAAAAGCTAAGCCGGCATCGCCCGTGCAGGCGCCATAAGCGAAAGTGCGTCTACAGCTGTCCCGACCGATAGCAGTCGACGAGGTTCCGGCAGGCACGGATCGTCAGCGCCATGACGGTGAGCGTCGTGCCGGCGATGCCGCTGCCCGGGAAGGCGCTGGCGTCGGTGACGATGAGGTTCGGCGCATCCCAGAGCTGGTTGTAGGGATTGAGCACCGAAGCCTCCGGGGTTTCGCCCATGCGCGCACCGCCCGTCTCATGGATCGCTGCGCCCATGCACATGGTCTTGCGGAACCATGTGCGGAACATGAAACGGCTGAAGGCGTCGGCGTCGGGAAAGGCGCCCTTGCCCATCTCCTTGAGGCCGGTGGGCGAGCCGATGAATTCAAGATCGCCGCCGACCTCTTTAACCATGGCGATCAGCGTTTCCTCCTGCCGGCGAAGCAGCGCCTGCTCCTCTTCCTGCATGACACAGCGAATATGCGGCACCGGAATGTTCCAGGCATCCCTGCGCCTGGCATCGAGTGTGATGCGGTTCTCGGCATAGGGCAGCATGCGGCCGAAGCCGAAGAAGGCCAGACGCGCATCAGCCTCCCCAGCGACCGGCGCCCGGCCGACGCTGCCCTGATAGTCGAAATCGCCACGGGCGGCGTCGCCCTCGCCGAAGCGGGGAATGAAGATGCCACCCGACGGGTTGTAGAACGGGTCCGTGGGAGCGGATTCGTCAGGCGCCCAACCCTTCGCCTTGGAAAAGGAACCGAAGGCGAGGCAAGGAAGCTGATCCATGAAATAGCGCCCGAGCGCCCCCGAGCTGTTTCCGAGCCCCCCGGGATGTCTTGCCGATGACGAATTGAGCAGCAGCCGCACGCTCTCGATCGGCGAGGCGGAGAGCACCACCGTCGCGGCGCGCGCTGTCGAAACCTTCCCCGTGTTGCGATCGATGAATTCCGCACCGGTGGCGCGGCCTGTTTTTTCATCGGTGGTGATGCGGCGAACGACGGCGTCATAACGGATCGTCAGCCGCCCGCTCGCCTTTGCGTCCCGCAGCGGTCGCGGCATGCGTTCGGCGTCCGGCGCGATATAGCGCCAGGAGACGACGTGCCGGTCCGGCCAGCGGCTTTCTACAGCCTGCTTGAAGATCTGCTCGGCGGGCGTCAGGCTTGCCGGTTTCTCATATAGGCCGTCCGGCAAGGTTGGCACATCGTCCTTGTTGCCGTAGAGCCCGAGATAAGACTCCACTTCGTCATAAAAGGGCGCAAGCTCGTCATAGGAGACCGGCCAGTCTACGCCCTTTCCGGTGCGCGATCGGATCTTGAAATCATCGTCGGTCCAGCGCAGCAGCACGCGGCCGAAACTGTGCAGACGTCCGCCGCCCTGGCGGCCGCGGATCCAGAGAAAGGGCTCGCCCTTCGGCGTCGTATAGGGGTTCTTGCGATCGTTGACGAAGAAATGGCTGAAGCGTTCGGTAAAGAAGGCCGCCCGCGCCTGGATCGGCTGGCCTTTCAGGGTGGCGCGTGCACGCTCCCAAATATTGATGCTGCTTGCAGGCGCCTTCTTGCGCGCCGGGTCGAAATCTCTGGGGCCTACGGCCGGCCCGGCCTCGAGCAGCAGCACCGAGAGGCCCTGGGCCGTCAGCTCTTTGACCGCGAAGGAACCCGCCGCGCCGGAGCCGATCACCAGCGCATCATAAACGATCTCAGCCATATCTTTTCAGATCCTGTCCTGGAGCAATTCGTCAAAGCGGCGAGAAGTGCGCCCCAAATTGCAGAAAACAACGAAATGGCGCTTCACAGCCGCGAGCCGTCAGCGCCAAAGAGCGAGGCCTTGGCGATGTCGAGCCCGACAAGCAGGGCGTTGCCGGGCTCAAGGGCGACGTCACCCATGAGCCGAAGCGACAGACTCCTCTCCTCCCAGTCGAACCAGATGACAGCGTCCGAACCCATCGGCTCGACGACGGAGACCCTGCCGGGAATGGTGGGCAGACCGCCTGCGGTCCCATTGAGCACGAGATGCTCAGGCCGAAAGCCGAGCGTGGCAGGCCCTTCGACCGCGCCCGCCCGGAAAGCGTAGCCGGAGAGATCGATGGTCAGGCCTTTGCTCCGGAAGACCGGCGAGGCGCCGTCGCGCTCGATGCGCCCCTCGATGAAGTTCATCGCCGGAGCGCCGATGAAGCCGGCGACGAAAAGGTTGGCTGGACGGCGGTAGATCTCCGCCGGCGAGGCGAGCTGCTGGATCACGCCATCCCGCATGATGGCGATGCGGTCGGCAAGCGTGAGGGCCTCGACCTGATCATGAGTCACATAGATCATTGTGTTGCCGAGACGCTGATGCAGCTTTTTGATCTCGACGCGCAATTCGTTGCGCAACTTGGCATCGAGGTTCGACAGCGGCTCGTCGAAGAGGAAGACGTCGACTTCGCGGACAAGCGCCCGGCCGATGGCGACACGCTGACGCTGGCCGCCCGACAGTTCGGCGGGGCGCCTGTCGAGCAGCTTTTCAAGATGGAGAAGGGCAGCGGTGCGGGCAACACGCGCCTCGATCTCGGTCTTCGGCAGGCCGGCGACGCGAAGGCCGAAGGAAAGGTTCTTGCGCACCGACATGCGCGGATAGAGCGCGTAGGACTGGAAGACCATGCCGATGCCGCGGCCCTTCGGCTCCTCCCAGCTGACATTCCTGCCCGAAATCCAGACCTCGCCCGAGGTAATGTCCTGGAGTCCGGCAATGGCGCTCAAAAGCGTCGACTTGCCGCAGCCGGATGGACCGAGCAGCACCAGAAATTCCCGCGGCGCGACGTCGATCGACATCTCTTCGATGACGGTGTGGTCGCCATAGGCGATCTTCAAATCCTTGACGGAAACGGCGGATTGCATGAAAGCGTTACCCCTTGACTGCGCCGGCTGCGATGCCGCGCACGAACCAGCGACCGGATAGGAAATAGATGGCGAGCGGCACGATGGCGGTCAGGATCGTCGCCGCCATGTTCACATTGTAGGTGCGCTCACCCATCGTGGTGTTGACGATGTTATTGAGCTGGACGGTCATCGGCAGGTTGTCTCGCCCGGCAAAGACGAGGCCAAGCAGGAAGTCGTTCCAGATGCCGGTGAACTGCAGCATCGAGACCACGACCACCATCGGCACGGCGATCGGCAGCATGATTTCGAAGAAGATGCGCCAGAATCCGGCGCCATCGACGCGCGCCGCCTTGCAGAGCTCCTCCGGCACGCTGACGAAATAATTGCGGAAGAGCAGCGTCACCAGCGGCAGTCCGAAGATGACATGGACGAGAATGATGCCGGCGAGTGAATTGTAGAGACCGATATTCGCCATCGCCCGGACCATCGGATAGAGGAAGATCTGGTAGGGGATGAGGCCGCCGGCCATCAGCAGGCCGAAGAGCGCATTTGCCCCGCGCGGCCGCCAGAGCGACAGCGCATAGCCGTTGACGGCGCCGATGAAGACCGAGATCGCGACCGCGGGAACGGTAATCGCCACCGAATTCCAGAAGCCGCTGCGAATGCCGACACAGACGGTTCCCATGCAGGCGCCCGACCAGGCGGTCACCCACGCGGAGAAATCGAGCGTGGCGGGCAGGGCGAAGATCTGTCCGAGCCGGATCTCGTCCATGCTCTTCAGCGAGGTGACGACCATCGTAAAGAGCGGCAGAAGGAAGAAAAGCGCGGCAACGACAAGAAAGGAGTAGAGACCGATGCGCCCTGCCGTGAGGCGCGCCGGCTTCGGCCCATTGGGGTGAGGCTGGTTCATCACACCGCTCCCTTTGCCCGATTGCGCATGTGCATCACATAGCGAAAGGGCGCGACTGCGATGATGACGGTGAGGACGAGCACCGTCGCGCCTGCTGTAGCGAGGCCGAGATTCTGGCGCCCGAACAGATTGTCCATGATGAATTTCGCCGGCACTTCGGTGGCATTGCCGGGGCCGCCATTGGTCATGGCGACGACGATGTCGTAGGTCTTGATCACGCCCATGGCGAGCAGCATGCCGGCGGCGGCGAGCGCGGGCCCGAGCTGGGGCAGGATGATTGAGACATAGATGCGCCAGACGGGAATGCCGTCAATGCGCGCCGCCTTCCATTGCTCGGCCTCGATGCCGCGTATACCGGCGAGCGCAATGACCATGACGAGCCCCGCGCCCTGCCACACGCCGGCAAGCACCAGCGCATAGATCGCCATGTCCCGATTGACCACCCAGTCGAGGACGAAGCTTTCCCAGCCGAGCGAACGCATACTCGCCTGGATTCCAAGCGTTGGATTGAGCATCCATTGCCAGATGAGTCCGGTCACCACGAAGGACATGGCGTAGGGATAGAGGAAGATCGTCCTGAAGGCGTTTTCGAAACGGATCTTGCGGTCGAGGGCGGCGGCCAGCAGGAAGCCGAGCGCCAGGCAGCCCGCGACATAGAGAACGCCGAAGATCAGCAGGTTCTGCAGCGAGGCGAGCCATTTGGCGGAGGCGAAGAGCTTCGAATACTGCGCCAAGCCGACATAGGTCGAGGACGGAAAGAGGGTTGAATTGGTAAAGGACAGGCGGATCGACCAGGCCATGGTGCCGATGAAGACCGCGACCGCGGCGAGCCATGTCGGCAGGAGGGCGATGGTGGCGGAAAGATTGCGCTTGCGTTTGAGGGACATCGGCCAGCTCGTCGACAGATGGAAAGCGGAGATGGCGCCGCCCCGCAGGGCGGCGGCCGCGGCGTCGGAATCGACCGACGCCGCAGACATATCCTACTCGAAGATGGCGAAGAAGTTCTCGGCAGCGGAGCCCGCGTCGTCCGAGCCGCCGCTCCAGTATTCGTCGACGAAATCGTCGAGCGCGCCGACCTGCTGCGGCGTGAGCACGATCGCCTGATCCGGTACGATCGCGCCGGCGGCCATCAGCTCCGCACCCTTCTGGGCGCAGACATCAAGCTTCGACTTGTCGACATCTGCGCGCATCGGGACCGAGCCCTTCTTGAGGGCGAATTCGACCTGGACGGTCGGGTCCATGACGACCTCGGCAAGAAGTTTCTGCGCCTTGTCGGTCAGGGCGTTGCCGGTCTTGGGGAACCAGAGCGCGTCGGCGATATAGACCATGCCCTTGGACTCGGGAGCGATCATGCAGCCATAGTCCTTGCCCGGCTCCTTGCCGGCGACGGTGAATTCACCCTTGGCCCAGTCGCCCATGAACTGCACGCCTGCTTTGGCGGTGATCAGCATGGCGGTCGCATCATTCCAGTTGCGGCCGGCCGCACCCGCATCGACATAGCCGCGCAGCTTGCCGAGGATTTCAAGCGACTTCTTGACGCCGGCGACAGACGCTTCGCTCTTGTCCTTGTCGACATAGATCTTCAGAAAGCCATCGATCCCGACTTGCGAGAGCAGGATCATATTGAAGACCTTGGTTTGCTGCCAGGGCTGACCACCCCAGGCGACCGGAACGAGGCCGGCGGCCTTCAGCTTGTCGAGATCGGCGAAAAATTCGTCCCAGCTCTTCGGTTCCTGCGCAATACCGGCCTTGTCGAAGGCTTCCTTGGAATAGAAGACCCAGCTTTCGCCATGGGCGCCGGTCGGCGCGAGATAGATCTTGCCGTCATAGGAGATGAGGTCATGGATCGATTTCGGCAGGGCGTCGGCCCATTTGCCGGCGGCGGCCACGTCGTCGATCGAATTGAACAGGCCCTGGCTGACGAAATCGGCGGCGGCAAGGCCGATGACGCCCTGCTTGGCGCCGGGCGCATCACCGCCAACGATACGGTTCTGAAAAGCCGCATCGGCCGCGCCGAAACCGGCGATCGAGGAATCCTTCCAGACGCCGCCTCGCTTTTCGAATTCCGTCTTGATGACGTTGAGGGCCGCGGCTTCGCCGCCCGACGTCCAGGACGACATGATCTCGATCGTCGGCTTGTCCTCGGCATACGCCGCGGCGAAGAGACCGGCGAAAGCCACGCCGGCAAGAAAAAGCTTCATCATGGTCTTCATTGTTCCACCTCTTGAAAATGCCCTCTTGGCGGGGCGTTTGTCGTCTTCGGAATGATATCAGCGGTAGATCGGCAGGAGTGCCTGCCGGACGAGCGTGAGCCCGTTGGCAATGTCGCGGACGGGGTCGGGCGCGGCATCGAGTTCGAGAATCGCCCAGCCTTCATAGGCCCGGTCGCGCAGCAGCCGGATCCAGGCCGGCCAGTCGACCCGTCCGAGACCGAAGCCGCAGAAATAGGGCTGATGGCGTTCGTGGATGTGCTTGTCGATCGGGGTATCGGCAGGCATCGGACCGATCGCATCCTTCCAGTGAGCGATGATCATCCGCTCATGATGGCGGTCGACGAGCTGGACGGGATCGGAGCCGGCAACGATGATATGGGCCGTGTCGGGGCACATATGCACATAGGCCGGATCGGTCAGCAGCATCATCAGGTCGACGTCGCGCGCGCTGGCAAAGACCGAATGCGCCTCGGTGTGCAGCGCAAGCCGCACGCCCTTGGCATAAAGGGTCGCGCCGAGCCGGTTGAGGAAGTCCGCGATCGCCTTGGCACGGTCGAAGTCATGGAACTGCACTGGTTGGGCGCCGAGCGTCTGGCGCAGGGGGGCGCCGATCACCATGATGTCGCTGCCGCAGGCTTTCAGGAAATCGGCATATCGTTCCGCCTTGTCGATCAGCGCGCGCTGGGCTTCGGGGTTGGTAAAGTCTCCCGCTGCCTCGAGCTCTGCGAAAAAGCCGCTGCAAAGTGTCAGCCCGCGCCTCGCCAGTTCGGCAGCAAAGCCATCGATCGAACCATAGGTCTTGATCGCGTCCTGCCAGTTGAAGGGAGAGAAGGTCAACTCGACGCCGGCAACGCCGGAAGCCTGGACGCTGTCGAGGATCTTGTCCCAGAAGGCGCGAGGCTGAGCCCGCGAGTGGTCGACGATTGCGTCGTGGCTGTCGACGCCCCAGAAGCCGGGATGAAAGAATGTCACGAGATCGACGCCGAAGCGTAGTCTATCGCCAGTGGCCATAACCTATCCATTGTCAAGCCACGACCCATCTCCCTGCGAAACAGCGGCTCCGCATTAAATAAGTCATGCATTTTCAAAGCATTAAGATATGGCAATCGTTTGCCATGCTGAGATGATAGCCAAGCTGGTTTTTTAAGCAAGCGATTTTTGGCAAACGTTTGCTATAAACCGTCACCTGCCTTAGAACTACAATTCGAGGCATCCGGGAGATCGAATTAAAGGTGAATAAAAACAAGGATGTAGCGGGAGAGGAGCCATCGGGCGCGTTGATGGCCGACGTAGCGCGACTTGCCGGTGTCGCGATATCAACGGTCAGCCGGGCGCTTGCCAATCCCGGACGGGTCAACGAGAAGACCCGCGCCAAGATCAATGCAGCCGCCAGGCAACTCGGCTACACGCCGAACGCAATGGCGCGCGGCCTCAGGGTCGGGAAATCCAATACCATCATGATCATTTTGCCGGGTTCGCCTTATTATGGCGCCTCGCAGATCATCCCGCAGGTCCTGCAAAGCATCAATAAATCCCTGATCCAGAGGGGGTATAACTTGATGATTGCCAATCTCGATCGCGAGGAAGCTTCCGAACGGCACATACTTGATCTTGCCTTCAGCGGCACGGTTCGGGGAGCCATTATCTTCTCCTCGAAACTTCCGGAGATCGACGGACGTTCGCCTGCGGGGGCAGGCCTGCCGATCGTCTCGATGTTGTTCGACATGAGTGATGCCGGTTTGCCGAGCGTCGTCACCAACGACCGCGAGGCGATCCGTGACGCGACGATGGAATTGATCCGTTCGGGTCATCGGCGCTTCCTCTATATAGCCGGCCCCGAGGGAAACTACCACGACGTCGAGCGCTACGCCGGGGTCCTTGAGGCTCTACGCACAGGGGGACTTTCCGAGGAAGCCGTGTCGAGATCTGGCGGCGACCTCGAATACCAGCATGGCTTCGAGATCGGCATTCGCGCAGCCGATGATTTCATGAAGCTCGCCGTCAGGCCGACGGCTGTCATCGCAACGAGCGATGACATGGCAATCTCGTTCATGAGCGTTATTCAACGCGCAGGCCTTGTTATTCCAGAGCATGTGTCCGTCGTTTCCTTCGACGGCTCCCCGGTCTGCGAATTCTGTTCGCCGCCGCTCTCGACGATCAAACAGCCCGTGGAAGAGATGGGACGCACGGCCGTGGAACTTCTGCTCGGCGCCATCGGCCAGACGCAGGATGCGGCAACGATGCGCACCGTCATCCGCAGCCAGCTTATCCTGCGGGAGAGCATTGCCCCTGCGAGGGATTGACGGTGCCGGAACCAACCACTGCACAGAAGCACATGACCGTAAGAATAAGCGCTGCGCGATGGTAAATTCATCGACAAATACCCGCAGGGAAACCTAAGTTAGCGCCAGGTATTACCTGTAGCTAAGGAAAGCACTATGGCATCGCCAACCTCGCTCAAGCTCGATGACGAGCTGAAGGGCCGCGTCCAACAACTGGCCAAGGCTCGCCGCCGTTCGTCCCACTGGATCATGCGTGAAGCGATTGCGCAATATGTCGAGCGCGAGGAAAAGCGCGAGAAGCTGCGGCAGGAGACGCTTGGTGCCTGGAATGAATTTGAAGCGACGGGACTGCACGTCACCGGCGCCGAGGTCGAAAAATGGCTTTCGACTTGGGGAACTGACGACGAATTGCCCGCACCCGAATGCCACAAGTGATCTTCTCGCCGGCCGCAATCCGCGACCTCGAACGGCTCCGGGAATTCTTGCGGCCCAAAAACCCATCAGTCGCCAAGCGGGCAGGCGAAACTATCCTGAAAGGTGTGGGCCTCGCCTCCTCAGCGCACATTCCCATATGGGAGGTCTCATCGAAGACTTGCCAGAGCAATACCGGGAATGGCTCATCGATTTCGGCGATAGCGGATACGTCGCTCGTTATCGTATGGATAGCGACACTTTGACGATCCTCGCCGTGCGACACCAAAAGGAAGCAGGGTTCTGATCAGGATTTCGAGGGGTCCCACGCCTGTCGGTTGAGGAATTCGCAAGCGTTCGGCGGCAGCTCCCACAGGGCCGATAGCGCTCCATCAAAACTTCGTCTGACCCCATCAGCCAGCGCGTCGTGGTACGAAATCACGACACCGGGCGACGTGAAACTTCAGGTCTGCCCGGTGGAATTCTGAAATTCCGAGCACGCACATGGACCTCTCGAAGATCAAGACGCTGATCGACTTTGTCGGACGATCTAATATTACCGAGCTGACCGTGACGGAAAAGGACGTGACGGTTCGGATTTTTCGCACGTCGCCGGGAGAGATCACTATTGCCGGGGCCTCCCAAAAGCCGGAATCGACGATCAGTCCCGTCACCGATGCGCCTTCGAGGGCTGAAAAAACCTCCCATGGGGTGAAGGCGCCCGTCTTCGGCGTGCTGCACCGGGCACCGGCGCCCGGCGAGCCTCCTTTCGTCGCGATCGGTGACCAGGTGGAGGAGGGGCAGACCCTTTTCATCATCGAGGCAATGAAGGTCTTCAACACGATCGCCGCGCCGCGATCAGGGCGCATCACGCATTTGACCGATATGGACAGTGGCGAGGTCGAGACCGGCGACCTGCTGGCGGAGATCGGCTGATGCCGGAAACGCTGGAACAATCCGCTGCCCCAGGGGGCCGTTTCGACACCGTCCTCATCGCCAATCGCGGCGAGATCGCCGCCCGGATTCAGCGCGCCTGCCGCGAACTCGGCCTCAAGACGGTTGCCATCTGCTCCGAGGCCGACAGGCACGCGCCCTACATCGCGACCGCGGACAGATCTCTGTGCATCGGTCCCTCCACTGCCGGCAAGAGCTATCTCAATCAGGATGCCATTCTTCTCGCGGCGCGCCTGACCGGCGCCGGCGCCATTCATCCCGGTTACGGATTTCTATCGGAAAATGCCGCATTCGCCGACGCCGTCGAAAAGGCTGGGCTGACCTTCATTGGTCCGACGGCTTCATCGATCGCGACGATGGGCGACAAGATCGCGGCAAAGCGGGCGATGATTGCGGCCGGCGTCCCTTGCGTTCCCGGCCCTGATAGCGCGCTGCCCGACGACCTCGCCTCGATCGAACGCATAGCGCTGGAGATCGGCTATTCCGTCATCGTCAAGGCATCAGGCGGCGGCGGCGGCCGCGGCATGCGCGTCGTTCCGAAGGCCGACCAGCTGCATGAAGCGATCGCCCTGACACGCGAGGAGGCGCGCAAGGCCTTCGGCTCACCCTCGCTCTACATGGAGAAATTCCTGGAGCATCCGCGCCATATCGAGATACAGGTTCTTTGCGACGACCACGGCAATGCCGTGTGGCTGGGACATCGGGATTGCTCGATGCAGCGACGCCATCAGAAAGTTGTGGAAGAGGCGCCGGCGCCTGGGATTTCGCCCGATATCATTCGGCCGGTCGGCATGGCCTGCGTCGAGGCCTGCCGCCAGATCGGCTACCGCGGCGTCGGCACTTTCGAATTCCTCTATGAGGACGGCGCCTTCCATTTCATCGAGATGAACACGCGGCTTCAGGTCGAGCATCCCGTCACCGAGCTGACAAGCGGGGTCGATATCGTCCAGGCGCAGATCAAGGCGGCACAAGGTGACGTTCTGAACCTCGTCCAGAGCGACGTAACCTGCGAAGGCCACTCGTTCGAATGCCGCATCAATGCCGAAGATCCCGACACCTTCCTGCCGTCGGCAGGTGTCATTACCCACCTGGCTTTCCCCGAGGGGCCGGGCATCCGCGTCGACACCTGTATTCATCCCGGCTACAGGGTCTCGCCCTATTACGATTCGCTGATCGCCAAGTTGATCGTCCATGCGCCGACGCGGGCGAAAGCGATGGCCAGAATGTGCGAGGCGCTTGCCGGCACTGAAATCGAGGGCATCGCCACCAACATCCCCTTCCTCTGCGCCCTGTTCGAGGACCACGCATTCGCCCGCGGCCAGACCGATATCCATTATCTTGAGCAATGGCTGAAGCTGCGGAGGGCGGCCGCATGAGCGCGATCGATTTCAGCGATCCGGCGACCATCACATTGCTGACCGACGCGCTGATAGCTGCGGGCGTGGAAGGCCTCGAAATCTCCCGGCCGGGCGGACAGCTTCGCATCGTCACCTCAGGGGAGGGCAGCGCCCAAAAGAGCGCGCGTGAAGCAACGCCCCGTTCTTCGGGTTCCCCTCCTGTAGTCGTAAACGCGCCGATGGCGGGCCGCTTCTGTGTCGATCACTCCGCATTCTGCGCCGCACACCGAAAGGTGCCGCGCTCCGTATCCGAAGCCGATGTCGTCGCCTTCGTTGGGGTAGGGCATATTCTGCTTCCCCTTCGCGCCGGCCGTTCCGGTCGTTTGACCAGGCTATTGGCCGAACCGGGTGCATTGGTCGGCTTCGGCGATCCACTGTTCGAAATCGAGTCCCCATCATGATCGTCACGACGAACAGGCACGCATCGCAACGCGAGATCATTCCGGCCACCAAAAGCCGGGCGCGGGTTTCCTCGATCGGCGCCAGATCCTTCCTGCTCGAGGCGCCGGGCGATTTCGATCTTGCCGCGCAGCGGCGGATCTGGGCTCTCTCCCGGACCGTGAAAGGCTGGGCGGACCTTGCGGAAGACATTCCGGGGATGACCAACCTGCTGGTGATTTTCAAGGAGACGCCCGAAGATCCCGATGCGGTGGTCGCCCGTCTCCTCGATGCATGGGCGAATGCCGAGAGCATCGATCTCGACGGCAAGACCATCGAAATCCCCGTCCATTACGGCGGCGAACATGCGAGCGATCTTCCGGCCCTTTGTGATCTCTCGGGCCTGACCGATCGCGAGGTGGTGCGCATCCATCATGAAGCCACCTATCGTGTCTTCGCCGTGGGCAGCGCGCCCGGTTTCGGTTATCTCCATGGCCTCGATCCGCGCATCTACATGCCGCGCAAGACCGTACCCTCGCTGAAGATGGCGAAGGGCTGCGTGACCATCGGCGGCATGCAGACCGGCGTCGCCATGCTGACAGGGCCGAACGGCTGGAATTCCATCGGCTTCGCGACGCTTGAGATGTTCGACCCCAATTCGCCGAACCCGGCCATGATGGCGCCGGGAGATACGGTGCGGTTTCTGCCGGCGAGGCTCGAGCTATGATCGAAATTCTGGAAAGCGGCCCTTTCAACACCGTGCAGGATCTTGGCCGTCCCGGCTATCGCGATATCGGCGTATCGGCGAGCGGCGCGATGGATCCGCTTGCGGTCCGGATCGGTAATATTCTCCTAGGCAATGACGAGAATGCGGCCGCTATCGAGGTGCAGACTTTCCCGTTCAGTCTGCGTTTCGAGCGGCGCGTCGCCTTCGCCGTGACCGGCGCCGACGGCAATCCTCATCTCGACGGATCGGAACGGCTTGCCTGGTGCGCCTATATCGCCGAGCCGGGCCAGGTTCTCGAACTGAAGCGGCCTCCGCGGCTTGCGCGCTCCTACGTCACGCTTGGAGGCGGGCTGGATATCCCTCTCGTCATGGGCTCGCGCAGCACGTCTCTGCGTGGCGGCTTCGGCGGCAATGCTGGCCGGCCCCTGGCGAAAGGCGATCGGATTGCGGTCGGCGAGAACGCGGAGATTGCCATGATGCCGGCTACGGGCCTCGCCGTCGTCGAGCCAGCTGCAGCACTCAGCGATGTCTTCCCGGCCCCGGTCGACGGCGTGCTGCCGATCCGCGCCCTGCCGGCCGGCGAGCACGATCTTTTCGCAGGAGATGGCGAAGCCTTCTGGAGCCAGAGCTGGAGGATTTCCTCCCGAAGCGACAGGACCGGCTACCGCCTGTCAGGCGAACCGATCCAGCCGACGGCATCGATCGAGATGCGCTCCCACGGCGTCGTGCCCGGCGTAATCCAGGTGCCGCCCGGCGGCGAACCGATCGTGCAGATGAGCGATGCGAACACCGCCGGCGGATATCCGAAGATCGCCGGCGTGATCGAATGCGATCTTTGGCGGCTCGGGCAGGCTCCCATCGGCGCCCGCCTGAGCTTTGTTCGCTCGACGCATGCCGAAGCGCGCGAGGTCGAACAGGCCGTTGCCCGCTATGTCGACGACGTCAAGCAAACGTCCCTGATGGTCAAGCGCGCTTTGAAGGCGATGGCGTAGGACCGTCGCAAGGAGGAACCGATGAAGATCGATCTGAATTCCGACATGGGTGAAGGGTTTGGCCCCTATCGGCTTTGCGACGACGAAGCGATGATGAAAATCGTCTCCTCGGCCAACATCGCCTGCGGCTTCCACGGCGGTGACCCCGACACGATGGGGCGCATGGTCCGGCTTGCGAAACAGAATGGCGTCGGCATCGGCGCTCATCCCGGCCTGCCCGACCGGCTCGGCTTCGGCCGGCGCGAAATACCCTTCTCGGCAGACGAGCTTCGCCAGCAGATGCTCTACCAGCTCGGCGCGCTGATGGCGATCGCGAGAGCCGAGCGGGTCACCGTCTCCCATATCAGCTTCCATGCGGCCATGGGCAATATGGTCAACCGCGATCCCGCCCTCGCCGACCTGATGATGGATGCGATTGCTACCGTGGACCCCGGTCTCGCGGTCTTCGTCACGTCGGGCAGCGAGATCGAATCGGCGGCCAGACGTGCGCGCCTGAAGACGCTGGCACTTTTCCTCGCGGACCGGGCCTATGACGCCGCCGGCAGACTTGTCGCACGCGGGCTCCCTGGTGCCCTCGTCAAGGACGAAGCCGACGTGCGCGCCCGCGTGAGAAAATTCCTGCTCGACGGAACCGTCCGGACGATCGACGGCGCCGTGATCGCCATGCCGGCGCGCTCCATTCTCGTTCACAGCGACACGCCCGGCGCCCTCGAACTTGCCGGCATCGTTCGCGGCGAAATCGAAGCTACGGGCGCGGCACTCGCTCCCGCTGCCGAACTCGTCGAATGACACAAGTCCGATCGCCCGCGGGCGGTCCACAACTTCAATCCTCACCGAAGGACCATTCCGATGTCCATCAAAGCCGACCGCCTGAAGAACGTCTCCATTTCCGCATCAGCCGCCATGACCCAGCGCGCCAGGGAACTTGCCGCCCAAGGGATCAAGGTCGTCAGCCTCTCCTCCGGCGAGCCGGATTTTCCCACCCCGGCGCACGCGATCGAAGCGGCGCATGCCGCAGCGCTTGCGGGCGATACGAAATATCCGCCGATGGACGGGACGCCGGCGCTCAAGGCCGCCGTCATCAGGAAGTTCAAGCGCGACAACAATCTCGACTACGACGCCAGCCAGATCGTCGTCTCGGGCGGCGGCAAGCAGGTGATCTTCAATGCGATGCTGGCCACCTGCAATCCGGGTGACGAGGTCGTCATCCCGACGCCTTCCTGGGTCAGCTATGCCGATATCGTCAAATTCGCCGGTGGCGTCCCGGTTCCTGTCCCCTGCCACGAGCAGGCCGGCTTCAAGCTTCGCCCGGAGGATCTGGAGGCGGCGATCACGCCACGCACCAAATGGCTCTTTCTGAACTTCCCGAACAATCCCACGGGTGCGGCCTGCTCCCGGGCCGAGATGGCCGCGATCGCCGAGGTCATGCAGCGCCATCCCAATGTCTGGATCATGACCGACGACATCTACGAACACCTCGTCTATGACGACTTCCAGTTCTGCACGATCGCGGAAGTCGAGCCGCGATTGTACGATCGCGTGCTGACGATGAACGGCGTCTCCAAGGCTTACGCGATGACGGGCTGGCGGCTCGGTTTCTGCGCCGGCCCGAAAGAGCTGATTGCAGCCATCAGCAACGTCAACGGCCAGAATGGCGGTGGCATCGCAACGCTCACCCAGGCGGCCGCGACCGCGGCGCTCGACGGACCTCAGGATCTCCTGAAGGAGCGGGCGGCGATCTACAAGACGCGGCGCGACTTCGTCCTCGACAAATTGTCGGAGGTGGAAGGGCTGCGCTGCCACCGACCCGAAGGCGCTTTCTACATCTATCCCAACATTTCAGGGCTGATCGGCAAGACGAGCAAGGGCGGTCGTAAGATCGAGACCGACGTCGATTTTGTCATGGCGCTGGTGGACGAGCATCATGTCGCGACCGTGCAAGGCGCCGCTTACGGGATGAGCCCCTTCTTTCGTATTTCCTATGCGACAAGCCTGGAAAAACTCGCCGAAGGCTGCGCCCGCATCGCTGAGTTCTGCAAGGATATGCGCTGACGCGCGACGGCCTTAGGTTTTCAGCCGCGCCGTCAGCTCGAGAAGGATGTCGCGCACGGCAAGGGCCGGCTCCGACAAGGGATTCTGGTCGGAAACGCAAAGCGACAAGGTTTCCTCTATTCTCGGCGAGACGAGCCGGCAGATCAGCGGCTCGCCCGATTCCGAGACGATGCGATCGGCGATGGCTTTCGGCATGATCGTCGCGCCGAGACCGCTCGCGACCGCACGCGCGAGGGTGCGCACGATTTCGACTTCCGCCACGACCTTCAGGTTAGTGCGCGTGCGGGTGAAGGCGGTATCGACCGCCCGGCGGACGAAATTATAGGCCGGCGGCAACAGCATCGGTATCCCGTCGAGCGCGCCGACCGGAACGGGTTTCGCATCCGCCTCGATCGCAAAATGGCGATGGGCGACCAAAAAGAATTCTTCGCTGAGGATCGGCTCGAACCGCACCCCCTTGATCGGCCCGGTTCCATGCAGAAGCGCCATCTCCAGCCGGCCGTTCATGATCATCTGGCTATAGGTCTGACCGACGCTTTCAGTCAGATGCAGCAGGATGCCGGGATGCAATTTCCGGGTTTCGGCCAGCAGATCGACCGAGAGCGTCGCAGCACTGCTGAACGGCACGAGGCCGACGGATACCCGTCCGGCAAGCGAATTGCCGGCGGCCGAGGCATCGGCCTGCGCCTGCTCCATCTGCCGAAGGATGATCTGCGCATGGCGATATACCGCATGCCCCGCATCGGTCATGCTCACACCCTGCTGGCTGCGGATCAGCAGCTTGTGGCCGAAATGCTCCTCCAGCCCCGCAAGCTGCTGGCTCAGCGCCGGTTGGGCGATATGCAAGAGATCCGCCGCGCGCGTGATGCTGCCGCTGTCGACGATCACGATGAAAGATTTGAGGCGTCTGATGTCCATGAGGATCGGGGTACCATTCTGATCTGCATGGCGCCATGTTTGCAGAGGCGCTTTGCTTTTGCAACGCGACGCAACCGTCGATCCGCCGGGCTTGCCTGAGGCACGCACACCGCAAAATGGCGCCGACATCGCCTCTTTCTCTACTTCGCCAGCCGCCCAAGGCTCCATAACCGTTGCTTATTGCTCCAGAGATAATCGGTCTTAGGCAAGGGGTTAAAGCTTCGCTACTGTTCTACCAACAACAAGGGAACGACAATGCCATTCTCCGACTACAAGACCGCACTGGTGACCGGCGCATCTTCGGGAATCGGCGCAGCCGTGGTTGAGCGGCTCCGTCGGGAGAACATCGAGGTTCATGCTGTCGCTCGCAGCGCTGAGGCACTGCAGCAGCTGGCCGCGCGGACGGGCTGCATCCCTCATGTCATCGATGTGACCGACCGACAGGCGATGGCCGAGCTCGCCGCTCGGGTGGAATTCGACATTCTCGTCAACAATGCCGGCGTCGACCGGCCGAAGAAGTTCCTGGAAGCCGACGAAGGCGACATCGATCTCATCGTCGACGTCAATCTCCGGGCAGTGCTGCACCTCTGCCGCCTGGTGGTGCCAGGCATGGTGGCGCGCGATCGCGGCCACGTGATCAATATCTCGTCGATCGCCGGCGCCTATAATTTCGGCGGCAACTCATCCTACCACGCCACCAAGGCCGGCGTGAGCATGCTCTCCAACCAGCTGCGGCTCGACGCTTTCGGCAAGCGGGTACGGGTCACCGAAATCTGCCCCGGCCGGGTCGCCACCGACATTTTCAATCACGTCCATGGCAACGACCCGAGCATTCGGGAACGGTTCATCGACGGTTTCGAGCTGCCGCAGGCTACCGATATCGCCGACGCGATCGCCTTCGCGATATCAGCTCCGATCGCCGTCAACATCGGACATATGGAGATCACGCCGACGCTTCAGGTCATGGGCGGCCTTCAGACGGCCAAGCCACAGCCGGCGGCGACGACTGATCAAGCCGGGGAACCAAAACCGTGAGCGGTTTCGACCTATCGGCAATCGTGGGAAATCCCGAATATGCCGCCATGCTGCTGCATGGCATCGAGATGACCTTCATCATCTATGCCGGATCCTGGTCGCTGGCGATGGTATTGGCACTTCTGCTGCTCGGTGTGCGGTTGTCGCCCGTTCGTTTCGGCAATCCGTTGGTCGCCGCTTACGTATCCTATCACCGCAACGTCCCGACCCTGGTGCAGCTCATGCTCTGGTATTTCGGGATCTTCACGCTGATGCCGAGCGGCATCGCGACATGGCTTGCAAGCCATAATGCGGAAGCCATTTTCGCGGTGATCGGTCTCGGGCTCTGCCAGGCAGCCTATTTCAGCGAAGATCTTCGTTCGGGCGTACGCTCGGTCAGTGACGGCCAGATGCAGGCGGCCCGTGCGCTCGGCCATGGCTACGTCTCGGCGATGCGCTTCGTCATCATGCCGCAGGGCTTACGCAACGCGCTGCCGCCGCTCATCAATCACAGCGTCTCGCTTTTCAAGAACAGCAGTCTTGCCGTCGTCATCGGCGCGTCGGAGCTGACGCATGCCGTCAAGGAAATCGAAAACCTCAGCTTCCGCACCTTCGAGATCTACCTGATCGGCACGGTCCTCTACCTCTTCTTCTCGCTCGTGATCATGAGCATCGGCGCCTATCTGTCGATGCGCGCCGATCCTGCCCGGAGTGCGCGGGCATGATCCAGGACATGATCGCCATCGTCCGCGACTACTGGCTGCTGCTCCTGATCGGCCAATATCCGAACGGGCCGCTCGGCGGGCTCGCCAATACGCTGATCCTTTCGGCGCTCAGCATCGCTCTCGCCTTTCCGGTAAGCATTCTGTTCGCAATGGCGCGGCTTTCCAAATCGCCGCTACTGCGCTGGCCGGTCACCGCGCTTGTCTATTTCACCCGCGGCGTGCCGCTCCTGATGCTCATCCTGTGGAGCTATTTCCTGGTGCCGCTCCTGACCGGCGCCGATGTGCCGAGCTTCGTCACCATGCTGACGACGCTCGTGGTCTATCAGAGCGCGTTTCTCAGCGAAGTCGTCCGCGCCGGCATCGTCGCGCTCGGACCGGGCCAGATGGATGCCGCGCGTGCGCTTGGCCACGGCTATATCGGCGCGATGCGTTACATCATCCTGCCGCAGGCGCTCTACAACATGATCCCGAGTATCATCTCCACGTTCGTCTCGACGATCAAGGATACGACGCTCGGCTATGTGATCAACGTGCCGGACCTGACCTTTGCGGCAAGCCAGGTCAACAACCAGCTCCTGACGCAGCCCTTCCAGGTCTTCCTCATCCTGGCGATCGTCTACTTCATCATCTGCTGGACGCTCACCTATTTCGCAAATCGCCTCGAGCGGCGCATCACGCGGCGGCGTGCGGGACTTCTCAACATTCCCACGACCTCCCTGGTCACGCCAGCGAAAATCGTATCGGAGCAGTTATGACCACGTCAGTTCCCGCGCAGCAAGCGCAGACGATCCGGCTTTCGCAGGTCTGCAAGAGCTACGGCGACTATCCGGTCCTGAAGGACATCGATGCTGAGGTCGCGCGCGGCGAGGTGGTCGTGATCTGCGGTCCCTCCGGTTCGGGAAAATCCACGCTGATCCGCACGATCAATCGCCTGGAGGAGATCAACAGCGGATCAATCACGCTCGACGGGCAAAACATCCACGCGTCGATGCGGGCGAAGGAGCTCAACGCAATGCGCAGCCGGATCGGCTTCGTCTTCCAGAACTTCAACCTCTTTCCGCATCTTTCGGTGGCTGAAAATGTGTCGATGTCGCCGATCCGGGTGAAAGGCGTGGCGCCCGATGTCGCGCATGAAAAGGCGCTCAAGCTCCTCGACCGCGTCGGCCTCGCCGACAAGGCCCGGGCCTATCCCGGCCAGCTCTCGGGCGGCCAGCAGCAGCGGGTGGCGATCGCCCGCGCCCTTGCGATGGAGCCGCCGGTGATGCTGTTCGACGAACCGACGAGTGCGCTCGACCCCGAAATGGTCGGCGAAGTGCTCGCCGTCATGAAGAGCCTGGCGTCGGAAGGCATGACCATGCTCTGCGTCACCCACGAAATGGCTTTCGCGCGCGAGGTCGCCGACCGGATCTGGTTCATCGATGCCGGTCAGATCATCGAAATGGCGACGCCTGAGGACTTCTTCACCAATCCGACCCATCCCCGGGCTCAGCGTTTCCTCGCTGATCTCAGGCATTGATACCAACCACCAAAAACAAAGGAGAACAGCAATGAGGAAATACCTCAGCCTTACCGTCGCATTCGCCGGCCTGGCCGCAGCCATGCCCGCAAAGGCCGATCAGCTCGATACCATCATGTCGGCAAAGACCCTGCGCTGCGCGACTTTCGCCGACGTTCCTCCCTTCGCTTCGCCCGATCCGAAGACCCGCGAAATGGCCGGTTTCGACGTCGATCTCTGCAGCGCAATCGCCAAGGAGCTTGGCGTCAAGGCTGAAATCAAGCCGGTTTCGGTCGAGGCCCGCGTGCCCGAGGTCAAACTCGGCCGCGTCGACATCACCGTCGCCAACCTTGCCTATACGCTGAGCCGAGCCGAGCAGATCCAGTTCAGCGATCCCTATTATCTCGCTAAGGAAATGCTGATCGTACCGGCCGACGATGCCGGCAAGACGAAGGCCGATTATGCCGGCCAGCGCATCGCTTCGACCAAGGGCTCGACCTCGGAAATGTCGATCAAGCTCAACAAATCGGAACCGCTGACCTTCCAGGATACCGCCTCGGCCTATCTCGCCGTTCAGCAGGGCAAGGCGCGCGGCATGGTGGCGAACACCATGACGACGACCAAGTTCGTCAATGAATCGAAGAGCAAGGGCAAACAAATGCGGATGATCGAGGAGCCGATGCTCTACCAACCGATCGGCATCGGCATGGCCAAGGATCAACCGGCGCTGACCGCCAAGATCAACGAGATCCTGCACAAGCTCGACGCATCAGGCGAGATCAACAAGATCTGGGACAAGTGGCTCGGCCCGAGCACCGAATACAAGATGACCCGCACCGACAAAGTCGTGCCGCTCACGCAGCTGAAGTTCGACCCGATCCCGTAGACCGACCGGTCTCGGAACCTCCCGATGACAATCAACCGAAATAAGACGGCGGGATTTGCCCGCCGTCTGCCAACGATGTGAGGCATCCATGATTCATATAAAAGATATCGCTGAACGGCCCAGCAAAGCTGACATCGAGGCGGTTTCGAAATTTTCGCCCGCGACCATTCACGAAGCCCAGGGCCGCCGCGGCGCACTCTCCTCGCGCCTTAAGCCCGTCGATTACCGCATGAAATTGTGTGGTCCGGCATTCACGGTCAAATGCGCGCCGCGCGACAACATCATGCTGCAGCTCGCCATCAACTATGCAAAGCCGGGCGATATCATCGTCGTCTCCGCCGGCGAATACGAAGAGGCTGGTTCCTTCGGCGATGTGCTTGCCAATGCCTGCCTTGCAAAGGGCATCGGCGGTCTCGTGACCGATACCGGCGTGCGCGACACGCTGCAGCTGCGGGAACTCGGTTTCCCGGTCTTCTCGCTCAGCGTCTGCATCAAGGGGACGGTCAAGGAATCAATCGCCGCGGTGAACGACCCGATCATCGTCGGCGGTGAAACCATCAATCCGGGCGACATCATCGTCGGCGATGCCGATGGGCTGGTGGTCGTGCGCAGGCACGAAGCCCAGGAAGCCACCAGGCTCTCGCAGGCCCGTGAAGACGCCGAGGCCGGCTATATCGCCGCATACAAGCAGGGGAGGTCGGTCATCGAGGTCAGCAATCTGGCGCAAGTGCTGAAAGCCAAGGGCCTTGTCGTCGACATCTGAGACGGCATTGACGCCGTCATTACAAGACGGCCGTATAAGCTTGGCTCGCCTGCAGAGATTTCTACAGCTCCGTCTGGACACTATTATGGACACATGTTCTATAAAGCGGACAGACTTGTTGGGAGCAGGCGATGCATCTTTCCATGTGGACATACCCCTGGGACGTTCAGGAGCAGGGGGTCCGCCCGCTCGCCGCCGAGCTTACCGGCCGGGCGGGCCTGACAACGGTCAGCCTGGCGACCTCCTATCATGCCGGCCGTTTCCTCCAGCCGCGCAGTCCGCAGCAGAAGGCCTACTTCCCCGAGGATGGGACGGTCTATTTCCGACCGGATGAAAGCCTGTGGCAGAACAAGCTTATCCGGCCGCTGATGGCACGGAATGTGACCGAACGCGGCGACATGCTCGAAGCGCTCGTCAGGGAGCGGGAGACGACAGGTCTCAAGGTCTCCTGCTGGACGGTCTGCCTCCACAATAGCCGCCTCGGCATGCTGCATCCCGACCACGTGACACGAAACGCCTTCGGCAATCCCAACTATTACAACCTCTGCCCTTCCAGCCCGGCGGCGCGCAATTATGTCGTCACTCTCGTGCAGGACATCACGACGAACTACCGGCCTGACATGGTCGAGCTCGAGAGCCCCAACTTCATGGGCTTCGCGCATGAATACCATCACGAAAAAGACGGCGTCGGCCTAAATGCCGAAGATGATTTCCTGCTGTCGCTTTGCTTCTGCAATCATTGCACCGCGCGCGCCGAAGCGGCTGGCGTGCCGGTCGAAGGGGCACGCAGAACGGTTGCGCACTTCATCGCCGAACTCTGCGAACGGGCCGTGCCGGAGCGGCAGTTCCCGGATTTCCCGGCAGCCGGCATCGAGGCCTTCCGCGACCATCCCGATCTCTATGCCTATCTCTCATGGCGCTGCGAACCGGTGACGAGCCTTATCGGCGAGATCAAGGCCGCGGCCGATCCGGCGAGCCGCATCGTGCTTATCGACCTGAAGGACGGCTGGCTCGGTGGCGTCGATCTCGCGGCGGTCGGCAGGCTCTGCGACGGCGCCATTCTCTGCTGCTACGACATGGAGCCCAATGCCGTCGGCGATGTCATCCGCACCGGCCGGGCGGCACTTGGATCGGAAAAATTTCTCGGGGTCGGCCTGCGTGTCTTCTATCCCGAAGTTGGCGAAGCCGCGGTGCTCGCCGCCCGCGCCAGGGCCGCCGTCGATGCCGGTGCCGACGGCGTGAACTTCTACAATTACGGCCTCATCCCGGCAAAGCGGCTCGACTGGATCAGGGCGGCGGTTGCCTCCATAAGCTAAGCCGCGATCGGCTCGGCAACCTGGATCAGGCAGTCGCCGGCCTGACTGCCGCAATGCAGCCTATGGGAAATGACGATGCCGTCCTCGGCAAAGCGCAGTTCTTCCTCCGGCTGCTCCAGGCGTTCCAGATCGTGATACCATCCGGCGAGATCGCCGGCGGAAACGGTGGCGCCGAGGGCTGCGGCCGGCTCGAACCAGCCTCTGCGGTTGGCGTAGATGCCTTGGCTGTGCCGGGAGAGCGAAAGCAGCTGCAACGGCCCCGGCTCCGGGAGCGGCGCTCGGGAAAGGACCGGACACCCGACGATACCGAGCGTGACAAGCAACCGGTCGATCGCCGCCGCCGTGAAGGCCATCGTCTCCGGCGTCACGGTTCCGCCGCCGCCGAATTCGCCGGAAAGACCGATGATCCCGGCCCGTGCCGCAGCCCCCATCGATGTCGGCGCCGCTGACCCATTGTCGGCGATAAAGGCATGCGACGCGCCCATCGCGCGCATCAGCGAGACGGATCGCTCAAAGCGATCGGCATCGGCCTGCCGTTCGATCAGCGTGCAGGGCAGGTGGGCCATCGATGTGCCGCCCGAATGCAGGTCGAGCATGACGTCATGGCGCGGAAAGAGGTCGTGCTCAAGGAAATGCGCCAGGCGCGCCGTCGGCGACCCTATGGGATCGCCGGGAAAGGCCCGGTTGAGATTGCCGCCGTCGAAGGGTGAGCAGCGCCTGCCCGCCATCACCGCCGGCAGGTTCGCCAGCGGCAGGATGGTGACGGCGCCGCGGATATCCGCGACGTCCAGCAGCCGCATCAGCCGCCCGAGCTGGAGTTCGCCCTCATATTCGTCGCCATGATTGCCGGCCGTCAGCAGCAAGGACGGTCCCTCGCCATTCCGCAGCCGAAGGATTGGAATGCGGATCTGATAATAGGGCGAACGGTCGACCGAATAGGGGATGGCGAGATGACCGGCCTGCCGGCCCTCGCGCGAAAAGTCGATCGGGTTGACGAGGCCGCTGTGCATGATCTCTCCAGTGCCGGCGGTTGCCGTGCCGTTACAGCGCCGCGACCGCGGTCATTTCGACCCGCAGATCGGGATCGGCGAGGCGTGCTTCGGTGCAGGCGCGGGCCGGCGGGTTTTCGATATCGATCCAGCTGTCGTAGACGCCGTTCATCGCCTCGAAATCGGTGATCGCCGGCAGAAAGACATCGACGGCGAGGAGGCGCGAGCGATCCGTGCCGGCTTCCTTCAAAAGGGCGTCGATCTTGCCGAGCACGTCTCTAGTCTGCTCTTCGATACCGGCCTTGCGGTTTTCCGCCACTTGGCCGGCAATATAGACGAGACCGCCATAGCTGACGGCTTGGCTCATACGCGAACCTTTCTGGTAACGCTGGATCATGCAGCTTTTCCTTTTCTTGCTTTTGGAGGGAAAGTTCAGCCGAAGCTCGTGAGATAGGCGGCCGTCACCGAATGGTCGGGGCCAAGGCCGTAGAGAATGGCGTGTCGGTCAAGGCAGGTGCAGGGATGCGAAATGCCGAACTCGATAACATCGCCGACGGAAACGTCACTGCCGTCGGCAAGTGCCACGAAGGCATGCTGGTCGTTGAGGCGGGAAACTTCGGCGCTGAGATCGGCGAGATACGCCCCATCGCGATAGAGCGCCAACGGCCGCGGCAGGCCCTGGTCCATCGCCACGTCGCGCATGCCCATGCCGCAGATCGCAAGCCGCGGCTCCGGCCGCGACAAGACCTCGGCCCAGACCCTGAGCGCCGGACGGAACCCGGCCGTGGCGGAAACAATCTTGTCGCCGATGCGAAAGCAGCCGCGCGCATCGAGGCCGGCAAGGCCGCGCTCGTAAATGCCGTGATCGTGGAAAAAGATCGCGCCGCTGCGCAGCACGAGCCGGCAGGCGGGATCGGCCAAGACGGTGGTCGAAAGCCGCGCCACCACCACGTCAAAAAACACCGAACCGCCTGCGGTGACAAGAAGGGGCCGCTCTTTGCCGATGCGGGTGCGTATATTCGGCAGAAAATCCGATGTCATCGCCATCAGCGTGTCGATACGAAGCATCGTCTCTTCCGCATCGGCGGTCGCGGCAGCACCCTCATAGGCGGCGATACCTGTCAGCCGGAAGGCCGGCGTCTCTACCGCCAGGATCGCGTCGAGAACTGCCGCCGCGGCTTTCGCGCTGCGCAGACCGGCGCGGCTGGCGCCGAACTCCACCATGAGGCCGAGAGGCGGCAGATCCGCGCGCTCCTGCCAGGCGGACGCGAGCGCCTCGACGAGCGCCGTCGAATCCACGAAGACATGCAATTCCGCATCGGGATAATGGCCGAGCAGGGCCGCAAGTCGGCGGGCGGCGGCGATCCCGCCGATCTCATTGGCGAGGATCAGCCGGCGCTGTCCCGCCTTGAGCAGGACGGCGGCCTGGCGGATGTCGGCAACGGTCGTACCCCAGGCGCCCGCCGCCAGAAGCGCCCCCGCCAGCGCCGTCGACATCGGCGTCTTGGCGTGCGGCGCGATTTCGATGCCATGGCTTTTCACATAGGCCATCATCAGGTCGACATTACCGGCGAAGGCCTGCCGGTCGAGCGAGATCAGCGGCAGGGCCATCCTGCCGTCGAAGGGCTTCCACCCCTGTTTGCCGATTTCCGAGGGCGGAAGCGGCGGATGGCCCGGCGGAAAACCGCGCACCCGCTCATCGATCAGTATATTTTCCCTGGCGGCATGAAGGTCAGACATGGCGGCCTCTCCCGATCTCGGCCGGATCGTCCAAACCGAGGCGATAGGTGTCGTTGGCTGTGGCAAGGAACACGGCGCGCTGCTCGTCGAGAGAGAGCCCGCCGGCAACCGTGCGGAAAACCTCATAGACCTCGTCAAAAGAAGCGTGCAGGCCGGCGACCGGAAAGTCGCTGGCAAACATCGACCGCGCCGGACCGAAACAATCGAGGCAATGTTCGATCACCGGTCGCAGGCTTTCGAGCGTCCACGCGTGATCATAGGCGACGAGATCGGAAATCTTGAGCCGCACGTTGGGCTCTCTGCCGAGCGCCCGCAGGCCGCGGCGCCAGAGCGCCATGCCCTCCTGCGTCCGGTCGACGGGGCTGCCGCCGTGGTTCAGTACGAAAAGCGTCTCCGGAAAGGCCTGTACGAGTTCGAGCGCTTCAGCCATCTGCCAGGGATAGAGCATCAGGTCGAAGACCAGCCCGAGCCGCGTCGCTTGAGCAAGCCCCGCCCGCCAGGCAGGATCGCTCATGCGATCCGGACGCGACGCGAAACTCTTCGCTGCATCGGCATGCCAGCTCAGAATATCGCGAATGCCGACGACATTGGGATTTTCCGCTTCCGCCTCGATCAGACGCGGGGCGTCCGGCCGGTCGAGGGCAATGCCGGCGACATAACGGTGCGCCACGCCGGAGCTGCGGTCGAGACCGTCAAGCCAACGGCTCTCCTCTAGCGGATAGGCAGCGGACCAGCCGGCCTCGACATGCACCGTTGCTACGACATTCTGGTGCGCGGCGTCGGCGCGATAGTCGTCGATGCCATAGTCGCGCAGGATCGGCGCTAAGCTACCGAACACCATCCCTTCACCGGTCTCCCGCGCTTTCTGAAGCCAGGGGTGACGCTGCAGGCCGAGGTCCCAGAGATGGTGGTGCGGGTCGATCACCGGCCCGTCGTAGCGTCCCGTCATCGGCGCGCCTCGCGCCCGGAAACGAGCAGAAGCGCGAGGATTAGCGTGCCGAACATGATCGACCGCCAGCCGGGCGAGGCGTTGACGACGGTGATCAGCGCAGTCGTGGTGACGAGCAGGATCGCGCCGGGAATGGTCCCGGCATAGGTGCCGCGGCCGCCGAGGATGGAGGTGCCGCCGAGCACGACGGCTGCGATCGACGTCAGCAGATAGGGGTCGCCGATGCCGACATAACCCTGCCGGTTCATGCCGAGCACGAGAATGCCCGCCAGCCCGGCGAAGAAGCCGGACAGGGTATGGACGATCAGCGTGTTGCGGGTGATGCTGACGCCGGAAAGCCGGGCGGCGAGCGGGCTTGCGCCGAGCGCCAGGAAACGGGCGCCGATCGGCATGCGATGGACGAGCAGGAGGACGACAACTGCAACGGCAAGCCAGAGAATGATGCCCGAGGGAATGCCGAGCGGCCGCGCCTGCCCGAGCAGAATGACCGCCGGATTGCTGACGGTGACCGCACTGCCGCCGGCGACGATGACGAGCAACCCTTGCAGGAAGGTCGCCATGGCAAGCGTCATGATGATCGGCGGCACGCGAAGATAGGCGGCTCCGGCGCCGTTCATCAGGCCGATGCCGGTGGCGATGGCAAGGGCAGCCGCGATGCCGGCAAGGCCGGTCGGATCCCAGGCAGGCGACATCAGCGGCAGCAGGATCGCCGTGACGGTAATGACAGCGCCGACGGAAAGATCGATGCCGCCCATCAGGATGACGAGCGTCTGCCCGGCGGCGACAATGCCGATCACCGCGGCGAGTTCGAGCAGATAGCGCAGATGGCCATAGGCGCCGAAACCACGCAGCGTGAAACTCGCAACGATCCAGACAAGCGCCACCAGAAGCAAGGTCAGAAGCGGCGGATTGCGCAACGCGGACCGGATGATGTTCATCGTCTTGCCCTCCATGCCCCAAGAAGCTCAGGAACGGCGACCGCCCCGACGATGATCAGGCCTTGCGCGACATATTGCGCAACCGGCGGGAAACCGAGGAAGAACATGACGTTGATCATGACCGAGAGCAGCAGGCTGCCGCAGATCGCCCCGCGCATGGTGCCCTTGCCGCCGAGGAAACCCACCCCGCCGAGCACAGCCGCGGCAATCGAGTTCAGCGTGAAGGGCGTGCCGATCACAGGATCGCCCGAGCCGGTCTGCGCCGCGACGAAAAGACCGGTCAGCGCGGCAAGAAGGCCGGAGAGCGCGAAGGCTGCGATCTTCACCCGTTCGACCGCGACACCGGAGCGGAATGCGCCGACCGGGTTGTCACCGGCCGCATAGATGCCGAGACCGAGCGGCGTCGCCAGGAAAGCCTTCCAGAGCGCCAGGATCACCACGAGCAGCAGGAAGGCGACGGGCGTATGGCCGGCGAGCACGGTCGACAGCCAATCGGGAATGGACCCGCCCGGTCGCGGCAGCAGGATGAGCGCGATGCCGCTGATGATGAAGGAACCGGCAAGCGTGACGATGATCGCCGGCAATCTCAGATACGTGACGATGGCGCCGATGACCGCGCCGATCAAAAGGCCGGCGAGCGCGACCGCAAGAATACCCCCGGAGACGCCGAGCGCTCCTTCCATTGTCGTCGCCGCGATCACAGCGCCGAGGCTGACGAGTGGGCCGATCGCCAGCATGATGCCGCCGTTCAGCATGAGCAGCGCCTGCGCCATGGTGACGAGCGCGAGCGGGAACCAGTTCTGTGTGAACTTGGAGAAGCCGCCGATGGAAAGGATGCCGGGAAAGAGCATGGCATACAGGATTAGAAAGGCGGCGACGACGAGATAAAGGCCGGCGAGGCCGCGATTGCGGCGGAGCTGGATCGAGCCGTAGAGGGACGACGAAATCGTGCTCATGCCGCCGCTCCCTGCGTCGTGGCCGCAATGCCCATGGCTGCGCCGACGATCGCGCCTTCGGTGATCGCATCGCCCGACAGCACGGCCGCGACGCGCCCCTCGCGCAGAACCACGACGCGGTCGCAGAGATGCACGAGTTCGGGCGTGTCGGAACTGGCGAGAATGACGAGCCGCCCCTCGGCGGCGAAGGCGCGCAGCATCAGGTAGATCTCACGCTTGGTTTCGATGTCGACGCCACGCGTCGGATCGTTGAGCAGCAGAACCGACGGATCGAGCGGCAGCCATTTGGCGAGCGCCACCTTCTGCTGGTTGCCGCCGGAAAGCGCCTGCACCGGGCGGGCCGTATCGCCCTTGATCGTCAGGCGACGCGCGAGATCGGCGATCAGGCCGTTTTCCGCAGGCCGGTCGCGTAACCCCTTGCGGGCGAGCCGTCCGAGCGAAGGCAGGATGAGATTGGAAGCAATGGAGTGGGGCAGTACCAGTCCCTCGTGCTTGCGGTCGGCCGGCACATAGACGATACCGGCCGCATTAGCCGCACCGACATCGGCGGGCAAGCCTGACTTGCCCGCTACTTCCGCACGCGCGACGGAGGCCGGGATCGCGCCGTAGAGGCCGAGCAGCAGGTCTTCCTGGCCTTGTCCCACCAGCCCGCCGATGCCGACGATCTCGCCGGCGCGGGCGGAAAAGCCGATATGGCGCACCATGCCGGCGGAAAAATCTTCGACGTTGATGCGTATTGCGCCCGGCTCGGTCGCGGCGCGCGGCGGGAAAAGGTCGCCGGTTTCACGGCCGACCATCAGGCGGACCAGGCCTTCGCCGTCGATGCCGGAGAGTGACTGGTCGGCCGTGACGCCGCCGTCCTTGAGCACGGTGACGTGCGAGCAGAGCGCCTGCACCTCGTTGAGGCGGTGGGAAATATAGAGAAGCGCGGTGCCGCGAACCTTGAGCGTCTCGATGAGGCGGGCAAGGGTGCCGGCTTCGTGCGCGGAGAGCGACGAGGTCGGCTCGTCCAGGATCAGCACGCGCGGTTTGCGGAACAGCGCCTTGGCGATCTCCACCATCTGACGGCGGCCGAGCGCGAGATCGGCGACCGGCATGTCGAGCGGCTCGGTGAGCCCGACCATGTCGCAGACATCCTGCACGCGGCGATGAAGCGCTCTGTAATCGATGAGTCCGAACCGGCGCGGAAAGGCGCCGGTCCCGATGTTTTCGGCAATCGACAGGCTGGCCGTCAGGCTCAGCTCCTGCTGAACGACGGCGATGCCCGCCGCCCGCGCCGCCGCCGGGCTGAAGCGGCCGACCGGCCTGCCGTCGACAAGGATCGACCCGCTGTCCGGCTGGAGGGCGCCGGACAGGAGATTGATCAGCGTCGACTTGCCTGCGCCGTTTTCACCGAGCAGGGCGTGAACCCTGCCCGGCTGAAGGGCGATATCGACCCCCTTCAAAACGGGGTTGCCGAAAAATCCCTTGAACACCTGCCGGGCTTCCAGCAGGGGCCGTTCTTCCGTCATGACGGTTTCCTCAGCTCAGGATTACTTGGCAAGCAGCTTGTCGAAGAGCGCCTGGTCGTAATCCGAGTAGATATAGCCGTCAGCCGGGAACTTGTCGGCGCGAGCGAGATAGCTGCCGATGGTGCTGTCGTCGATGACGGGCAGTGGCACCTTGACGAAAGCGGGCACGTCCTTGCCTTGCAGTGCCTGTACGGCGGTGTAGACGGAAAGCGCGCCGAGCCAGTTGGGCTGCATGGTCGCCCAGCCCTTCAGGCCCTTCTCCTTCCAGAGTTCCAGGAACTGCCTGGCGTTTTCGCCTGTCGTCGGCACCTGATCGCGGCCTTGGCGCTCGAAAGAGAGGACGGAGCCGGCCGACAATGCGCCGCCGAGCGACAGCACACCGTCGATTTCAGGATTGGCGAAGAGCAGGCTGGTCATCGCTTCCTGCGCCGGCGCGACGTTATATTCGGTGTTCGTCTCGGTGATCACCTGCAGGCCTGGATTGGAGTCGAGAACCGGCTGGGCGCCCTTGCGGCGGTCGTCGCTCACCGAGATGCCGGCCGGGCCGTTCATGATGATGATCTTGCCCTTGCCGCCGAGCTGGCTGACCATCCACTTGGCGGCGGTCGCGCCCCATTCATTGGAATCGGTGTTGATCTTGGCGGTCACCTTGTCGGTGTCGACGAGGCTGTCGAAGTTGACGACTGCGATGCCCTTGTCGCAGGCATCCGATATGACGCGGTCGAGTGCCGTGGAAGAACCGGCGATCACGACGATGGCGTCGACATTGGCATCGATCATCGACTGGATATGCTGGATCTGCGTTTGGGCGTTGCCCTGCGCGTCCGTGATCATCAGGTCCTTCACCAGGCCCGCCTTCTTCAACTCCTCCACTTCGGCGGTGATCGTGCCTTCGGTCTGCTTCATCCAGGTCGGCACGGAATAGATGTTCGCCCAGCCGATCGTGTAGGGCGCCTTCTTGTCGCCCTTGATGCAATTAGCGGCGGCTGAGGCCGTACTCGTGGAAAAGACGAGGAGGGCCGCGGCGGCGGCAGCGCCGGCGAGAAGGCGGCGGCGCAGTGAAGCGGAAATGCTGTTTTCAAAATTCTTCATATCGATCCCCTTTTTGTGGCGGCGTTATCACTTGCCATTCATTTTTGTCCGCTATAATGTACATGTGATCTATATAGCGGACGAGGCGATCTTATGCCGATTTTTCCGCCTCGCAAGAGGGGTGAAAAAAATTTTCGTTCGCTGGCAGTAGCAGGATCGGTTGACAGATCCGGAAGAGGGTTTGAAAAGCTTGGCCGAACAGAAATTGGGATCGACAGCAATGGACGCAATTCAGGACGAAGCGGTCAGCAAACGCGCACGCGGGCTCGACCGCGCCTTCGAAATCCTCGATTTCCTGCGCCAGAAGCGCCAGGCTTTGAAGCCGAACGAAATCGCCGCCCAGATCGGCGCGCCGCGCTCATCGGTATACGAGCTCGTCAACTTGCTGCTGAGCAACGGCATTCTCGAATTCACCGGCGGCGAGGGGCGCGTCTATCTCGGCCGCAAACTCTATTTCCTCGGCGCCGCCTATGAAAACCATTTCGATTTCACCCGCGAATGCGAGGCCGCACTGGAACAGCTTGCCGACGAGACGCGGGAGACGGCGCAGTTCTGCATGCTGGATGGCAACAAATATACGGTCGTGCGCATGCGCGAAGGCGCGCGGCCCTTCCGCATTTCCACGGATATAGGCCAGTCGGTGCCGATCCCGTGGACGGCCTCCGGACGCCTGCTGGTCGCACATCTGCCGGACCAGGAAATCCTTAACTTCATTCCTCAGCAGGATTTTCGTCTGCCGAACGGCGAGTGGCTCGACCCGCAAAGTTTCATCGCCGAGGTCCGCCAAGCCGAGCGCGAAGGTCTCTTCACCTTCAACAGCATCGTCGACAGCTTTACCCATTGTTTCGCCGTGCCGGTGCGCGGCGAGCAAGGTCACGCAGCCGCAACGCTCTGCCTCGTCACCCCGCGCGACGATGGCATTGCGAACCGCGACCGTTATCTCGACTGCCTGAAGAAGGCCGCCGCC
This sequence comes from Rhizobium aethiopicum, assembly GCF_900094625.1. Classification (GTDB taxonomy): domain Bacteria; phylum Pseudomonadota; class Alphaproteobacteria; order Rhizobiales; family Rhizobiaceae; genus Rhizobium; species Rhizobium aethiopicum. Next base: position 222,684 of record NZ_FMAJ01000004.1, read on the forward strand.
GGCCTGGAGCATGCCCCGGCCCGGCCGAGGCGTGGCTGACGCTCCCGAGCAAAGCGTACTGATCGGCGGCTGGACTTTCGCGCGCGATCAGTACCAAGCCGCATCCTCTTCTAATCATAGCGCCCGGCTCTTCGCCGCATGCACCGCTGATCGATCGATCGGCTGCAGTAAGTGATCTGTGCGGTTCGCTCCGATTGTTTCCCCGTTTGAGCCATTCCCGAAAATCTATTCACTCTTCGCCCGAAACAACGGAATGAAGTTTCTCTATTAAATTTATAGACTTCGTATCTTACCGTTCTCACGACAGATATCTTCACCTTTGCCTTGGGGAAGACCGGCTGTCGACGGCAAACGGAGAGGACGCGAAATGACACGGAAAATCAGGCTTGGCGCATTTCTTCCCGGTGGCGGACAGCATGTTGCCTCTTGGCGGCATCCAGATCAGCCGGCAGACGGCGCGACCAGTTTCGAATTTCATAAGCAGCTCGCGCTGACAGCCGAGCGCGGGCTCTTCGATGCCTACTTCCTGGCCGATGGATTGGCCGTCGGTTTTGGCGGAGCGCGCGAAGGCGGCAACGCCCGGGTGGCCGGCTTCGAGCCGGTCACATTATTTTCCGCCCTTGCGCCTCTGACCACCCATCTCGGTTTTATCGCGACCTCCTCGACCACCTATGAGGAGCCTTACACCACCGCCCGCAAGTTCGCCTCGCTGGACCTGATCTCGGGCGGCCGGGCCGGCTGGAATGTCGTCACCACGACGGGAGATCCCACGGCACAAAATTTCAACCGCGACACACAGCTGCCGCATGCCGAGCGCTATCGCCGTGCGGCCGAACATGTCGATGTTGTCCGCAAACTCTGGGAAAGCTTCGAGGACGACGCTTTCATCCGCGACAAGGAGACCGGTGTCTTCTTCGACCCGGCAAAACTGCACGACACCGATCACCGCGGCGAGCATTTCAGCGTGCGCGGTCCGCTCAACGTCTCGCGCTCGCCGCAGGGCCACCCCGTCATCGTGCAGGCCGGACAGTCCGACGACGGACGCGGGCTCGCCGCCGCAACGGCCGAAGTCATCTTCACCGCCCACCAGCATATCGAAACCGCCCAGGAGTTCTATCGGGACATCAAGGCGCGCGCCAGTGGTCTCGGCAGGAACCCTGATCACATCCTGGTCATGCCCGGCGTATCCGCTTTCGTCGGCAGGACCGAGGCGGAGGCACGCGAAAAGTATGATCGCCTGACCTCGCTCATCCTGGAAGAAGACGGGATCGGTCTGCTCAACGGCCTCACCGGCGGCACATTGGACCTTCACGGTTATGATCTCGACGGGCCCCTTCCGCCGGCACCGCCGACCGAAGGCATGAAAAGCCGCCAGGCGCTGATCCGCCAGATCGCCGACGAAAACAACTTCACCATCCGCCAGCTCTATCAGTGGATCGCATCGGCCCGCGGCCACTACACCATCGTCGGCACGGCCGAGCAGATCGCCGACACGCTGCAGACATGGTTCGAAAATGAAGCGGCCGACGGCTTTAACATTCTGCCGCCCTGGCTGCCGACGGCGCTCGACGACTTCGTCGATCTGGTCATTCCGGAACTGCAGCGCCGCGGCCTGTTCCGCACCGCATATGAGGGCAAGACACTGCGGGAGAACCTCGGCTTGCCGTTCCCGACCAACCGATGGGCTACCGGACCCGCAGCCCTGCAGGCAGCAGAGTGAGGACAAATCCATGACCTTTGAGATCAACCCGACTCTTCCGAGAAGCTTTGGCCGCTTAAAAACCCGAGAAAGCAACACGCCCACTTTCGCATTGCATTTGCGCGGGGTTCTCGCTTCACTTTTGCCGCGGTACGGCCTGCTCATCAGCTTTCTCGTGCTCTGGCAAGTGTCGAGCACCAGGGGCTGGATCAATCCCGCCGTCTTCCCGCCCTTGAACGTGATCCTGTCGGCTCTTTGGACCAATCTCGCCAACGGCGCGCTGCTCGATGACATCGCGATCAGCCTGCAGCGATCGGGAACAGCCTTTGCCTTTGCCGTCGTGATCGGCATTCCGCTCGGCCTGTTTATGGGCCAGTTCCGCTTGGTCGAGCAGGCGCTGGATCCGATCCTGCAGCTCTTCCGACAGACCTCCGCTCTGGCGCTCTATCCGGTTTTCATCCTGCTGCTCGGCCTCGGCGAAACGTCCAAGATCTTCGTGATCTTCTGGGCGACACTGTTTCCGGTGCTGCTTTCGACGATCGGCGGCGTCAAGGAAGTGGACAAGAAGCTCATCGAGATGGCGCGCACCTATGGCGCCAGACCGCTCACCGTCTTCCGCCGCGTCATTCTCCCGGCATCCGTGCCGGCAATTTTCGTCGGCCTGCGTCTTTCGGCGACGACTGCACTTCTGCTGCTGATCGCCGCCGAGATGATCGGCGCCAACAAAGGCATCGGCTTTCAGGTGATGAACGCCCAGTACAATTTCCAGATCCCGCTGATGTTTGCGGCGATCCTGCTGCTCGCCTTCCTCGGCCTGATAGCCAATGGGCTGCTCGTTCTCCTGCAGCGCCGTCTCTGCCGCTGGTCTCAGCCGAGCACCTGACCCGGCTTCCCCCGATTTTCCTCTCCCGAAAGGACATTCCATGACATTCCATCCCCGCAATCTTCTCCTGCCGGCCGTGATCGCTCTCGGTTTTGCCACGCCGGCCACTGCCACCGATACGGTGAAGCTGCGCTACCTCGCGAGCCAAGGCGGTCTTGCCGCCCATGAACTCGCCGAAGAGCTCGGCTATTTCAAAGACACTGGCATCACGTTTGAGAATGTCGGCTATGCCCAGGGCGGACCGGCGTCTCTCATCGCACTGGCATCCGGCGACGTCGAGATCGGCAGCGCCGCCACCTCAGCCGTGCTGAATTCGATCATCGGCGGCAACGATTTCGTCGCCGCCTATCCGTCGAACGGCATCAATGACGAGGTGCAGTCGACCTTCTACGTGCTCGAAGACAGCCCGGTCAAAACAATCAAGGACATTGCCGGCAAGAGCATCGCAGTCAACACGCTGGGCGCCCATCTCGACTACACGATCCGCGAGGCCCTTCACTCCGTTGGCCTGCCGAGCGACTCCGCCAATCAGGTCGTCGTTCCCGGCCCGCAGCTCGAGCAAGTGCTGCGCTCCAAGCAGGTCGATATTGCCGCCTTCGGCTATTGGCAGACGACCTTCGAAGGTGCGGCGTTGAAGAAGGGCGGCCTGCGTCCCGTTTTCGACGATACCGACGTGCTCGGCGATATCGCCGGCGGCTTCGTGGTCCTGCGCCGCGATTTCATCAAGCAGCATCCGGAAGCCTCGAAAATCTTCGTCGAGCAGTCGGCCCGCGCGCTCGATTATGCCCGCGAGCATCCTGAGGAAGCCAAGAAGATCCTGGCCAAGACGCTCGCCGAGCGCGGAGAGAACCCTGATATCGCACAATATTTCCGCGGCTACGGCGTGCGCGCCGGCGGCCTGCCAGTCGAGCGCGACATTCAGTTCTGGATCGACGTGCTCGTTCGCGAAGGCAAGCTGAAGCAAGGCCAACTGGCGGCCAAGAGCATTCTCTTTACCGCCGACGCCAAGCCGGCAAGCAATTGAGGAAGCGTGATGAGCGTCGCTGAGGACATTCGCCGTGGAGAGGTGGCGATCCGTCACCTCTCAAAATCCTACAAGCTGAACGGCACCCCACTGCAGGTTTTGAAAGATATCAATCTCAACATCCGCTCCGGGGAAAGCCTCGCCATCGTCGGTGCGAGCGGCTCAGGCAAAACGACCCTGCTCAGGGTTCTGGCCGGGCTCGAGGAATCCGATACCGGCGAGGTGCTGGTCGACGGCAAGGCTATAAAAGGCGTCGGCGCGGAGCGCGCCGTCATCTTTCAGGAGCCGCGCCTTCTTCCCTGGCTTGATGTGCTCGGCAACGTCGCCTTCGGGCTGGAAACGCGGGGGCTGTCCCGCGAGCAGGCGAGGGATCGAGCACGTCACTATGTCAAGCTCGTCGGCCTGCAGCAATTCGAAGCGGCCTATCCCAGGCAACTCTCGGGAGGCATGGCGCAGCGCGTCGGCATCGCCCGGGCACTTGCGGTCCAGCCCGAAATCCTATTGCTCGACGAACCGCTCGGTGCGCTCGACGCGATGACCAAGATCGGCATGCAGCAGGAACTCGCACGGATCTGGCGCGATGAGGATGTCACGACCATTCTCGTCACCCACGATCTCGAAGAGGCGATCTATCTCGCCGACAGGATCTTGATCCTGCCGCGGGAAAAGGGAGCCGCGCCGCGCCTGATCGAAATCGATCTGCCGCGTCCCCGCGATCGCAGCGCGCCGGAATTCGTCCGGCACCGCGAGGAACTGCTGAACCTGTTCGGACTGCATTGACGGCTGCGGAGGCGGGCGGCCTGTGCCGTCCGCCTCAACCCGCTGGCGGATATCAATCTCGCGGATCAGCAGCGTTTCACCCGACCCATGGATCGACGAGCTCGATCCCAAAACCTTGGAAATCCCTCGTGTTGCGCGTCGCAAGGGTGAGATCGTGAGCAATCGCGGTCGCGGCGATCAGGCCATCCATCGACGAAAGGCCGCGGCCGTTCCGCTTTGCGTGGCCCATCAGATCTCCCCAAACCAGGGCCACCGCTTCGTCCACTGGGATGATGCGCCGCTCGAAACGCTGCGGCAGATCGCGGGCAAGCCAATCGGCCAGCACGTCACGTTTTCGTCCCTTGTCCATCAGGGTGACACCGCGCCGGATTTCTGCGACCGACACGACGCTGATGAAGGAGCGATCCTCGTCGAGCCCACCCAGCCACCCCAGGACGCGCACATCGGGGTTCAGCTTCGTGACCTCAGACAGGACGTTGGTGTCCAGCAGAAGTCTCACAGTCCGCTATCGCGCGGTTCGTCGCGTTGACGCTCGAGATCCAGATCGGCTCCACGCAGCGGCGACTCCATCAGAAATTCGGCCAGCGTTCCCTTGCGGGCGATCTTCCGTTGCCATTCCTCCGCAGAGACGACGACGACGCTCGGCTTGCCGTTGCGTGTAATAGTCTGCGGCGCGGATTGCGCGCGTTCAATCACTTCAGAAAGCTTCGCCTTTGCGCTGGCGACGGTCCAGCTTTCGTCGCCTTGCCGTGATGACTGCATGGCCCACCTCCTGACCAGAATGACTACTGTGACTATATAAACCGTGAATGGGTGAACGGCAAGCTTCGCGAAAGAAATGACAGACGGCCGTCGGCGAAGGCGGAATGAGCGACTTGCGCCATGATCACATGAATATACTCGAAACAATCAAGAGCTGAGCGGCGGCACGGCGACCGTTACCCGCGGCCAGGATGTCACTTCAGCGGGAAAGCGTCTTCCTCAGGCGATGAATATGGGCGGCGCCAATGCCGCAGCAGCCGCCGATGATCGTCGCGCCGGCTTTGGCCCAGGAGCAGGCGTAACGCGAATAGGCGTCGTCGTTCAGATCGTCGCGGGTATCGTGCAGGCCTTCATTGGCGGCTGCCTCGCCTGTTTCCCCTTCAAAGGCATTGGCGTAGACGCCGATTTCGATGTGAGTATTCCTCTCTCGGAACACGCGTGCCGCCGTCTCGACCGCACCCTGCATGACCTCGGGCTTGCTGCAATTGAACAGGAAAGCCGCCGCACCCGAGGATACCGCCCAGGACGCCGCCTCCTCGACGCTCTCGCCGGAGCGAAGCTTTGGCTCACCGCCCGCTATAGCCGCCTCGTCATCCGCCAATGTGAAGGAAATCCAGAACGGCTTGTCCGATGCCGCCACAGCCTTGCGGACGGCCTCGCCCTCGGCGATCAGGCTCAATGTCTCGCCGAGCCATATGTCGATGAAGGGCGCGAGGTTTTCGACCAGCACCTTGAGATAGTCCTGCACCCGGGAGGGCTGGAAATTCTGCGGTTCGTAGGAGCCGAAGATCGGCGGCAGCGAGCCGGCAACCAGCACCTTCCCGGTCACGGCATCGGCAGCCTCACGCGCCAGGCGACCTGCGAGGCGGATCAGCGCCGGCCCCTCCTGCTGGAAGCGGCCTTCGCCGATATGGAAGGGCACGAGCGCATAGCTGTTCGTCGTGATGATCTCGGAGCCGGCAACAATGAATTCCTGGTGCACCTCGCGCACAATGTCAGGCGAATTCATCAGCGCCAGCGCCGACCATTCCGGCTGCTTCAGTTCGGCGCCCAGCCGAAGAAGCTCGCGGCTCATGCCGCCATCGAGAATTCGCGTTGTGCTCATGAGGTAGTCTCCATTCAGGCTGTCGCGCCGTTACCGGCGGCGGGCGTTTCAAAACAATGTGGCGAGCTTCCGCTGGCCTAGCGGCGAACCGGCACCTGCGCTTCGAGACCTCGAAAGATGCGGGCGATCACGGCGGTCAGGGCGAGATAGAAGAGGGTGACGACGATGAGCGGTTCGTAGACGAGCAGCGTGTCCTGGCGAACCTTGTTGGCCACGGCATAGAGGTCCATCACCGTCACCGTGAAGGCAAGCGGCGTCGCCTTCAGCTGCATGACGATCTCTCCGCCAATGGTCGGCAGGGCGATGCGAATGGCCCGCGGCAGCCAGATGCGGCGGGTCAGCTTCCAGGGCGAGAGGCCAAAGGCCTGGCCGGCTTCGAGCTCGCCCTTGGGAACGGCAAGCAGCGCGCCGCGCAGCACCTCAGCCTCATAGGCCGCGTAGTTCAGCGTGAAGCTGACGGAGGCGAAGAAGAAGCCCTCGCGCAGGATCGGCCAGAACAGGCTCTGGCGAATGCCGGGGACCATGGGCAGCAGCGAGCCGACCCCATAGTAAAGGAGCCAAAGCTGGATCAGCAGCGGCGTGCCGCGGAAGAAGGTGCAGTAACCGCGGGCAAGGAGCTTGGTAATCCTGCCGCCGCTGACCTGCGCGAAGGCGAGACCGATGGCGATCACGAAACCGAACACGACGGAAATGACCAGCAGCAAGACGGTCTGCCAGGCGCCGGTCAGAAGAAGCGGCCAATAGGAAGAGATCCAGGTGAAATTCATGACCGCGGCATCTTCAGGCAAGGCGCGGCTGCCCCCGCCGCACCCGTTCTTCGATCAGTTTGAAGGCGACGTTGGAAACGAGCGTGATGGCGAGGTAGAGAAGCGCCGAGGCGAGGAAAAAGACGAAATAGTGTTTGGTGCTTGCCCCGGCGAGCCGGGTGGCGAGCGCCAGTTCCTGATAGCCGACGACCGCAACCAGCGCGCTGTCCTTGGTGACCGACATCCACAGATTGGCAAGCCCCGGCAGCGCGTTCGGCAACAGCGCCGGCAGCAGGATCCGGCGGAAGCGCAGCACCGGCCCCATGCCGAAAGCCTTGGCGGCCTCGATCTGGCCGATGGGAACGGCGAGGATCGCGCCGCGTAGCACCTCGGTCATATAGGCGCCCTGCACGAAGCCCAGGACGGCGACGGCCGCGACGAAGCCGTTCACCTCGACCGGCGGCAGGTCCAGGGCAGCCAGCAGCCGGTTGAGGCCATCGGTGCCGGCATAATAGAGCCCGACGATCAGGATCAGCTCGGGAACGGCGCGAATGACCGTGGTATAGAAATCAAGCAGCAGGCGGAGCACTGGATTGCCAGAGAGCTTTCCAAACGCGCCGCCCGTGCCGAGCAGCAGACCGACGGCAAAGGCGCAGGCCGAAATGGCGACCGTGGAGACCGCACCTGCCAGAAGAACGCCGCCCCATCCCGGAGGATAGGGGGACAGGAGGTCCAGAATGCCTTGTTGCGCGGTCGCCATTATCAGGACTGCTCACTTCGCGCCGTAAATATCGAAATCGAAGTATTTCTTGGTGATCGCGTCATACTGGCCGTTGGCGCGAACCGCAGCGATCGCCGTGTTCAACTTGGCTTTCAGCTCGGTATCTTCCTTGCGCAGGCCGCCCGACACGCCAGCCCCGAGGATCTCCTTATCGTCGGCGACATCGCCCATGTTGGCGCAGCAATCCTTGCCGGCATCGCTTTTCAGGAAAGCGTCGAGCGCGAGAGAATCGCCGAAGACATAGTCGATGCGGCCGGAGGCGAGATCCTGGAACGCCTCGTCGAGCGTCTGGTAGGTCTTTTCCTCGGCGGCAGCGGCAAAATACTTCTTGTAATATTCCGACTGGATCGTCGACACCTGGATGCCGATGGTCTTGCCCTTCACGTCCTCGGCCGTGGCGCCCGGCTTCTGGTCCTTAGGGCCGATCAGGGTGCTCGGCGTGTTGTAATATTTGTCGGTGAAGTCGATCACCTTCGAGCGTTCGGCGGTGTTCGACATCGACGACCAGATCACGTCGAACTTCTTGCTCTGAAGAGCCGGAATGAGACCGTCCCAGGAAATGTCGACGATCGAGCACTCCTCCTTCATCTCCGCGCAGACGGCGTTCATCAGATCGATTTCCCATCCGTGCCATTCGCCCGAGGCGTCCTTGGCGAAGAAGGGCGGATAGGATTCGTTCATGACGCCGAAGCGGACTTCGGCCTGTGCCGTGACGGCGGAAAGCGCGAGCGCCGCGCCGGCAAAGAGCATGTGGAGCAGTTTCATTCGCAGGGTTCTCCTGGTTGGTGTTATCGATGATGGCTTGGCTGCATCAGTGGGTGCTGAGACCGGTGAACTCCCGGCAGCGGGCACTGATGGGCGCCCCGAAAACCTGCTCCGGCGGACCTTCCTCCTCGATCCGGCCCTGATGCAGGAAGAGAACGCGGCTCGAGACATCGCGGGCGAAGCGCATTTCATGCGTGACGATCAGCATTGTCCGGCCTTCTACGGCGAGATCGCGGATGACCTTCAGGACCTCGCCGACCAGCTCCGGATCGAGCGCCGACGTCGGCTCGTCGAACAGCATGACGGCGGGGTCGATGCAGAGCGCCCGCGCAATTGCTGCGCGCTGCTGCTGGCCGCCGGAGAGAAAAGCGGGATAGGCGTCGCGCTTGTCGAAGAGCCCGACCTTGTGGAGCAGGGCCTCGGCCTTTTCGATCGCCTCGCGCCTGGGAATGCCCATGACATGCACCGGCGCCTCGATGACGTTTTCAAGCACGGTGCGATGGGCCCAGAGATTGAAGCTCTGGAAGACCATGCCGAGCCCGGTCCGCAGCCGTTCGATCTGCCGCCAGCTCTGCGGCTGCAGCCGCTCGCCGCGGCCGGGTTTCAGCGCAACCTCCTCGCCGTTCACGGCAATGCGGCCGCGGTCCGGCGTTTCTAGAAAATTGATGCATCTGAGGAAGGTGCTCTTGCCAGAACCCGACGAGCCGATAATGGAGATCACATCCGACTTGTGGGCCTCGGTCGAGATACCCTTGAGAACCTGTTGCGAGCCGAAGCTTTTATGGAGATCTTCGACGCGAAGAGCAGGAAAGAGTTGATCCGACATGCATGGGTCCGGCTGAACTGAATTTGCAAAGGATAATGATAAAGGAACGCCGTTTTTTCGCGCAATTTTTGTCTCTTCTGCATAATTTGTGCAAAATAAACTTCCTCGTGCGGCGAATGCCGCAGAACGCGTGAAATGCTGCGGCAAGAACCAGGACTGGATAATGGAACAACTCGATCGATTTGACCGTGACATACTCGATATCGTTCAGCGCGACTGCCAGCTGAAGGCCGAGACGATCGCCGAGCGGATCGGACTGTCGGTCTCGGCCGTGCAGCGGCGGTTGAAGCGGCTGCGCGAGGAGGGGGTCATCAAGGCGGAGGTCGCCGTCGTCGACCGGAAGGCAACGGGAACGTCGATGGTCTTCATCGTCGGGATGGAGATCGAGCGGGACAATTACGATGCGCTGGCGAAGTTTCGCGTTTGGGCCGAGAAGCAGGACCATATCCAGCAGGTTTATTACGTCACGGGCGCGGTCGATCTGATCGCCATCGTCACGGCCCGCGACGTCGAGCACTATGACGACATCGCCGCCCTGATCATGGCTGACAATCCGCAAATCCGCCGCATGCACACCAATGTCGTTCTGCGGGACGTCAAGCTCGGCCTGTTCGTACCGCTCGAATGACGCTGGTCCGGCTGCGCCGACAAGCGGCTGGACTCGCATTGGACAAAGCGCATAATTCCGCGCGCAGATCCCGGGGAGGAATGATCGTTGACGTTACGACACCAGATCATCGCATTGGCGATCGTCCCGCTCGTCATCTCGATCCTTGCGATCACCACCTTCATCACCTGGCAATCGGCAAATCTAGCCAAGAACAGCATCGACACGTTCGAGCAGAACATGCTGAAGACCAAGGAAGCCGAAATCCTCAACCTGACCAATCTCGCCTTGTCCGCCATCCAGACGATCTATGACAAGGCCAGCCCCGACGACGAAGCCGCCAAACAGCAGGTGGCTGAGATTCTGACCTCGCTCGATTATGGCAGAGATGGCTATTTCTTCGTCTACGACTATGACGGCAACAATATCGTCCATCCGCGCCAGAGCTTCCGGCATGGGCAAAATTGGCTCGACCTCACGGATCCGGATGGCGACAAGGTCATTGCCGAGCTGATCGCCACGGCGAAGGCGGGCGGCGGTCTGCATCAGTACAAATGGCAGAAACCCTCCACCGGCCAGATAGCCGACAAGCTCTCTTTCGTCGTCAGCCTCGACAAATGGCGCTGGGTCGTAGGCACCGGCGTCTATCTGGACGACGTCTTTGCCCAGAGCGCGGCCGCCAACGCCGTGATGCGCGCCAACATAAGACGCACCTTCGTCATCGTCGCACTGATCGCCGTGCCATCGGTGCTCGTCGTTTTCACGACCTGCATGCTCCTTACCTTCCATGAGCGCCGCATGGCCGACGGCCGGCTCAAGGAACTGACGCAGCGGGTCATCGATACCCAGGAAGAGGAGCGCACGCGGCTGGCGCGCGAGCTGCATGACGGCATCTCGCAGACCCTCCTCGGCGTGCGCTATGCAATGGACCTCGCCGGCCGCAAGGTAAGGACCAATGTCGACGAGGCGGCGCTAACCATCGAGCGCGGCGTCGAGGCGCTCAACGGCGCCATCAAGGAAATACGGCTGCTCTCGCACGATCTGCGCCCCCGCGTGCTCGACGATCTCGGCCTGACCGCGGCGCTGGAGGCGCTCAGTCATCACTTTGCCGAACGGACAGGGATCGAGACTGATATCGACGCGTCAGGCTTTGCCGGCACGCTGAAGGCGGAAGCCAGCACCGCCCTTTATCGCGTCGCCCAGGAGGCCTTCAACAATGTCGAGCGGCACTCGGCCGCTTCGAAGCTTTCGGTCAAGCTGTGGGGCGACGGCGGCCGCGCCCGCATGACGATTTCAGACAACGGCACCGGCTTCGACGGCAGCAAGGCCGGCGCATCCGGCGGATCGGGCCTCGGCCTGCGCAACATGCAGGAGCGGATGGCGCACTTCCGCGGCCTGCTGCTCATCAACAGCAGCGAGGCCGGCACGACGCTGACGGCGATGATGCCGAGGTCGGCCAATCTTCCCGCCGGCAAGCAGGCGGAAGCCGCATGAACGAACGCGCCAAAATCAGGGTTCTCCTGATCGACAATCATCCGCTGGTGTTGGACGGATTGAAAGCCGTGCTTGAGACCTTCGACCATATCGAAGTCGCAGGCACCGCCGGGCTCGCGCAAACAGGTCTCGACATCGCCCGCCAGATTCAGCCGCAAGTGGTGCTGATGGACATCAACATGCCGAAACTCAGCGGCATCGATGCGATCGAGCTGTTCCGGAACGAACTTCCGCAGACCCGCGTCGTCATGCTTTCCATGCATGACAGCCGCGAGTATATTTCCTCCTCGGTCATGCATGGCGCCGCCGGCTATGTGCTGAAGGACGTCTCGACGGACGAGATCGTCGCGGCCATCGAAACCGTGGCTGATGGAGGCACCTATTTCTCCTCCGGCGTCTTCGACGCGCTGATGGGCGAACGCGCGGAGGAGGGGAGCGATCCCCTGACGCCGCGAGAACGCGACATCCTTGGTCTGATCGTTGCCGGCCGCAGCAACAGGGAGATCGCCGAGGCCCTCGGGATCACCCCCGCCACGGCCGAAACGCACCGCAAGAACCTCAAGAGGAAGCTCGGCATCGCAACGACGGCGGGCCTCATCCGCTATGCGCTCGACCACGGTATCGTCCCGCAAATCGGCGCAAATCCTCGCCTACCCACTTCTGGGTAGGCCCCGGCATTTCAGCCCTGCGCCCATCTTGTGAGGATAAAACCGACGCCATAGGACTCCATTCGCGGCTGGCCAAGTGCTGGCCGTTGGGAGGAATTCACATGCGTTACATCAGCTTCCGATCGGTCGGAAAACCTCGAGTGACCCAGACCGGGCCTGCCGCGGCCGCCGGCTGACAGACCTGCCTTCCACGCCGACAACTGGAACATGGCGACCGCCGCCCGCGGCGCCTGAAAGGGATCCGACATGGAAAAACCACATAGCAAGGCAGCGCTCTGGCTGCTGATCATTCCATTCATAGGTCTGCTCTGGCCGCCATTCTACAATCTCCGCGAGCCGTCGCTTTTCGGCTTTCCCTTCTTCTACTGGTATCAGCTTCTGTGGGTACCGATCACCGCGACGCTGACCTGGATCGCCTATCGGAGCGTTCGCCATGACGACTGACATCAACGGCACGGCGCTTGCCGTCTTCATCTTCTTTTTCGCCCTCGTCACCGTCATGGGTTTCGTCGCCAGCCGCTGGCGCAAACCGGAGACGCTCGCCCATATCGATGAATGGGGTCTCGGCGGGCGCAACTTCGGCACCTGGATCACCTGGTTCCTCGTCGGCGGCGATTTCTATACCGCCTATACCGTGATCGCCGTCCCGGCGCTGGTCTACACGGTCGGCGCCTACGGCTTCTTCGCGCTTCCCTATACCATCGTCGTCTATCCCTTCGTCTTCATGGTCATGCCGGTGCTTTGGAAACGCGCCAAGGATTTCGGCTATGTGACGGCCGCCGACGTCGTACACGGCCAATACGGATCGCGCGGTCTCGAACTTGCCGTCGCGGCAACCGGCGTCATCGCCACCATGCCTTATATCGCGCTCCAGCTCGTCGGCATGACGGCGGTCCTGAAGGCGCTCGGGCTTCATGGCGAACTGCCGCTGGCGATCGCCTTCATTGTGCTGGCGCTCTATACCTACTCGGCCGGCCTGCGCGCCCCGGCGCTGATCGCCTTCGTCAAGGACATCATGATCTACATCGTGGTGATCGCAGCCGTAGCTTTGATCCCGTCGAAGCTCGGGGGCTATGCCAACGTCTTCGCCTCGGCCGATGCGGCCTTCCAGGCCAAGGGCTCCGGCAACCTGCTGCTCGGCGGCAATCAGTATGTCGCCTATGCAACGCTCGCTCTCGGTTCGGCGCTCGCAGCCTTTATGTATCCGCATACGCTGACGGGCATATTCGCCTCCAACAGCGGCAAGACGATCCGCAAGAATGCGATCATGCTGCCCGCCTATACGCTGCTGCTCGGCCTTCTGGCGCTGCTCGGCTATATGGGACATGCCGCCAACCTGAAGCTCGACAGCGCCAACGACGTCGTTCCGACGCTGTTCAAGACGCTGTTTTCAGGCTGGTTCTCCGGCTTCGCCTTTGCAGCGATCGCGATCGGCGCGCTGGTGCCGGCGGCGGTGATGAGCATCGGTGCCGCCAATCTCTTCACCCGCAATTTCTGGAAAGCCTATGTCGATCCGAAAGTCAGCGATGCTGGCGAGGCCAAGGTGGCGAAGGTGACCTCGCTCGTCGTGAAGGTCGGTGCGCTTCTCGTTATCATCTTCCTGCCGACGCAGTTCGCACTCGACCTGCAGCTGCTCGGCGGCATTTGGATCCTGCAGACGCTTCCGGCGCTGGTCTTCGGACTCTATACCAACTGGTTCCGTGCACCCGCTCTGCTTGCCGGCTGGTTCGTCGGCTTCTGCGGCGGCACCTTCCTCGTCTGGGATGCCGGCTGGAAGCCCCTGCATCTGATCAGCCTCGGCGGCGAGCCCTTCACCGTCTACACCGGCCTGCTGGCGCTTGCGGCAAACATCGGCGTCGCCGTGGTGATCAATGCCCTTCTTCCGGCCAAGGCTGCGGTTCGGGCGTAAAATGAAATGCGAAGGGCAGCCAAGGCTGCCCTTCATAACTTTTCTTTTCAGCAGAGGATGGTGAGAGGCCGGGCGATTAAAACTCTTCCCAATCGCCGGCCAATGCTGCGTTCCCCTGGGTCGCATGCGCCTGGAACGACTTGCTCACCTTGGCAACCATCTGGCGGGCGGGCGAGGAAACCGGCTGAGCATGTTGTGCCGCGGCAGCGGGCTGCGATATGCGCCTGGGTGCTGCCACGGCGCCTCCGATGCTGAACTGGCCGAGAAGCTGGAACAGCGCGTCGGCTTCCTTGGCGAGGTTATGGGCCGCGGCTGTCGCTTCTTCGACCATGGCGGCATTCTGCTGCGTGCCCTGATCCATCCTGTTGACCGCCGCGTTGATCTCTTTCAGCCCGGTTGCCTGTTCTTGCGAAGCGCCGACGATGGCGCCGACATTGCCGTCGACCTGCTGCACCTGTACGACAATCTCTTTCAGGGCTTTTCCGGTCTCGCCGACCAGGGCCACGCCGCTTTTGACATGGCCGTTCGAGGCATTGATCAGTTCCTTGATCTCCTTCGCGGCCTTGGCGGAACGTTGCGCCAATTCACGCACCTCCTGGGCAACGACGGCGAAACCCTTGCCTGCTTCCCCGGCGCGGGCGGCTTCGACGCCGGCATTCAGGGCAAGCAGGTTGGTCTGGAAGGCGATCTCATCGATGACGCCGATGATGCTGCCGATTTCAGTGGCGGAGGATTCGATCTTGCCCATGGCATCGACCGCGTCCTGAACGACGTTGCCCGAGCGTTCCGCGCTGTCCTTCGTCTTGCGAACGAGCTGTCCTGCTTCCTGAGCCTTACTGCTCGAGTCGGCGACGGTGGTGGTGATCTGCTCCAAGGCGGCGGCGGTTTCCTCGACGGATGCGGCCTGCTGTTCGGTCCGCTTGGCAAGATCGTCCGAGGAGGAGCGGATCTCCTGTGCGCCGGCGGCAATGGCGCTGGCGTTCTGGGCAACCTTCTGCATGGCGGCGCGGAGCTTTTCGACTGCCGTATTGAAGTCGGCGCGCAGCTTTTCCAGCGACGGGATGAACGGCGTGTCGATCTGCTGCGTAAGATCGCCGTCAGCCAGCGCCTGCAGTGCGGTGCCAAGCCGGCCGACAGCCCGGTCCGTCTGCTCGGCAAGAGTGCGGCGTTCGTCGGCATCCTGCTCGAGCCGGTGCCGCTCCGCGACAGCCCGCTTGCTTTCCGCATCGGCCTCCCGTTCCGCCTTTGCGGAAATCGCGTCGCGCAGGCCTGCCACGGCACGCGCGAGCTTGCCGATCTCGTCGTCGCGGGCTTCGAGGCGGCGATCGCCCTCGAGATTGCCCTCCGCCATCGCCTTCAGCGAAAGCTGCAGTTTTGCCAGCGGGCCGACGATCGTGCGGGATGTGATGGCGGCAGTGACGACGGAAAGAAGAGCCGCAATGCCGAGCGCGGTCAGCGCTATCGGTTTGAAGCCGCTCGCCGAGCTGCGAACCTCGCCGCCGATCGATTTGTTCAGCGCTTCCTGATAGTCGATGAACTTATTGATGGCGCCGAGCCACTCCACGAAGGCCGGCCGGGCCTGTTCGAGCAGGATCTTGCGGGCCGCTTCGCCATCGCCCTTCTCCTGCAGCGCGATGATCTCAGCGACCAGAGGATTGGTTTTTGCCTGGATGCCGGCAATCTCGTTCAGAATGGTTTTTTCCTGATCCGTCGCACCCGCCGGGGATGCAACCATGTCGGCCATGCGCTTTTCGTTCTCGGCATAAGTGGCCGCCAGCTTTTCGATCAGCGCCACGGCCGCCTTGCGTTCGTCCGCCGAGGTCACCAGGGTCACGTCGCGAATGGCGATCGCCCGATCGTGCACGCTGCCGCGATAGTTGATGGCAAACCGCTGCTTGACGCTGTTGACGTCGTTGATCGTTTCAAGATCGCTGTTGATCTGCGCAACCTCTACCGCCGAATAGATGGTCAGGCCGGCCATCAGCAGAACCAGGAAGCTGAAGCCTAGGGTGAGACGCACCGCGATCCCGAAACTCTTAATGCTGTTCATTGGCACTCTCCATCGTTGGCGAGGTTTGTCAGAAGTGGCTTGGACGCCAGGACTCGCTCGTCTCACCTCATTCAAGCGTGCGGCCTCGATCCGTACCCCGAATGCGTCCGGCCCCGCTCTTCGCGCCGGACATGCCACTTCGCATGCACACTGCGCATTCATCCGGGAGCGGCCGAGCCGATGCCCCGAGACGCGGAAGCGCGCGTGAAAGCAACACCGTCAAATTCATGTAAGATTTCAGATGCCTGGCCCGCCATCATGGCGTAGGTGACGATCCTGAGCACGTCGTTCTGATATCCCAAAAAATTTAGGGGAATATATTTTAGAGAGTGTAAACGGAGGCTGCTGAGCGCCAATATGCTGCGCTTTCGTATGTTTGATGCGCATTTTTTGCGCGGACGCCACGTGAAAAGAGTATGCCAAGTTGTTTCGCGGAAACGGCCGATATCTGCTGTTGTAGATCCGACGCTCAACTCTTTCAGCGCCTTGCACTCGGACAATGATCTGAGGAACGGCGAACGGAAATTGCGAGTCACTTCGGATGCACTGCAGGAGCGCGGACGATGCTTGGCGCCGTCTCTAGGTCGCCAACAATTCCGGCCGCAGCCAATGGCGACCTGGTATCCCCGTGCTCATGGCATTGCCGCCTGCGGCGTCGGCCAAAGGCGCGCGATCGAACGCTCATATCCGGATCGGCAATCGCATGAAAATGCGCCCGAGACATGTGTCCAGGGCGCTGAAGGTCTTGGTGCGGCCAATTGAGCCGCCGGGGAAGCCGGGATCGGCTGCATCAGGCGATATGCGGTGGATATTCGCTGGCCGAGAATACGTGATGGTGCACCTTGCCCGTGAAGAGCTTCAGAAGCTCCCCCGTCACTTCGCGGCTCTCCGAGCGCACATTGGAGCGCAGCGCCGTGTCCACCGCATCCATATCGGGATAGCGAATGGCGAGCGCCATGGCATAGACCGGGGCGCCTTCGTCGCGCTCCATTCCATCAAGCACCCGGACTTCTTCGGCGCCCGGAAACTGAGTCCATAGCGGGACAAGCCGCTGCCTCACGAAATCGCGGAACTCCTCTTCCCGGCCGGGATGGATTTCGCCTTCAAACAAAGCGTAACGAATGATCATAGGTTCTCTTTTCCAAACTCGCGGAGCTGGATCGATGGTGATGCGGGGGAGGGAGGGCGTATCGGCTGATACGCCCTGGTGGAGGGGCTTATTTGCCCCAGATTTTCTTGTATTGGTCGCGATAGCCGTTGTCGGGATCGAAGCTGTTCTTCGGCCCGCCGTCGAATTCGACATTCGCACTGGTCACGACATGGAGCGGCGACACATAGCCGGACCACGGAGCGCCGGCGAAAGCGCGGTTCAGTTCGTCGACGAGCTGCCAGCCCTGAAGGTTGAGCGGCTCGGCGACCGTGACGGCCTGGAACTGCTTGGCGCGGATGCGCTGGTAAGCGCTTTCCGAACCGTCGCCGGCGGCGACATTGACCGGCTTTCCGTCACCGGCAATGCCGGCCGAGGCAAGCGACGGTCCCATGAAGTCGTAGTAGAGGTCGTTGATGGCGAGCGAGTGCGTCCACTTGGCGCCGTATTTCTGCAGAAGCGACGTAGTGAGCTGCGGCATGCGCTGAGAGGTTTCGGCGATCGGCGTATCGACATATTCGAGCACCGTGCCGCCGAGATCCTCGATCTCCTTCTTCATGCGATCGGCCTTGGCGATCGCGATCGCATAGGTGGAGTCGGTGAAGATGATGACACCCGGCTTACCGTCGGCATCGGCGAAGGCCCAATCTGCCGCGGACTTCGATACCTCCATCGCATCGGTGGTGACGTTGGCGAAGACGCCGACGTCGGCAACCGGACCGACGGCAGACGCGGCGTGCCAGGAAACCATCGGAATACCCGCAGCCTTGGCCGCTTCCATCGCCGGCTTCTGCTCGACGGCGTCAAAGCCGTTGATGATGATGCCATCCGGCTTCAGCGCCATGGCCTGGCCGAAAGCCGCGGTGCGCCCTCCGATCGAACCGGCGCCGTCGAGCACCTTGACCGTCCAGCCGAGTGCGCCTGCCGCTTCCTCAACGCCATTGGCCACGCCGAGGATGCCGCCGTTCTTCATGTCGCCGGCCAGGATGACGATGTTCTTGCCGGCAGCGCCCTTGGGGCCGCTCGTCGGGCCATCCCAGGCGCTCACCTTGGACGCATATTTCTCGACCACGGCCTTGGCGTCGGCCATGGAATCGGCCATTGCCGGCACGCTGAGCATAACGGCGACGGTCGCGACCGTTGCCTGCAATAAAGTCCTGCGCTTCATCTTCACTCCTCCATTTTTTGTTTGTTGTGAAATGCCGGGATGAGCCGGCATCCTCATTTGGATGCGGGTGTGATCCTCCTCACAGCACCGCGCTTGCGCTGGGCATAGCCTGCTATGCCGATGGCGATCAGCAGGGTCACGCCGTTGAACAGCGGTTCGACGAAGAACGACCCGCCGAATTGCTGAATTCCAGATATCCCGACCGCCAGGATGATGACGCCGATCAAGGTGCCCCAGACGTTGACCCGTCCCGGCTTGATCGTCGTCGATCCGAGGAAAGCGCCGACAAGTGCCGGCAGGAGATATTCGAGGCCCACACTCGCCTGGCCGATGCGCAGCTTCGAGGCGAGGAGAACCCCCGTCAGAGCCGCCAGCAGGCCTGATGTGACGAATGCGCCAATCACGAACTTGCGGACCGGAATCCCATTGAGAGCCGCGGCCTTAGGATTGGCGCCGATGGCGTAGAGATAACGGCCGATCGGCAGATATTCGAGCACGATCCACATGCAGATCGCAATCAGCAGCACGTAGAAGCCGGTGATGGGCAGGCCGAACAGCATGGTGCCGTTCAACGCATAGAACCCTTCCGGCAGGACGCCGACCACCTGCCGGCCGCCGGTGTGCCAAAGGGCGAGCGCATACAAGACCGTTCCCGTGCCGAGCGTGGCGATGAAGCTGTCGATCTTCGCCACTTCGACCAGCAGACCGTTGATGAACCCGGTAAGGACGCCGAGCGCAAGAACGATAAGGACGGCAACCGGCCAGGGCAGACCATAGACCGTCTGCAGGCTGATGGCGAGAATGTGCCAGAGCACGATGCCGTAGCCGACGGTCAGGTCGATGCGGCCCGATGCCATCGGGATCATCGCGGCGAGCGACAGGAGTGCGATGATCGCCTTGTCGGAAACGATCGAACGGACGTTCAAGACCGTCGGAAACGTATCCGGCAGCATGATCGAAAAGAGCAGGATCAGGCCGACGGTCAGGATCACCAGTCCGTAGACGGGGATCAGGCGTCCGATCTTCTGTCCTGCGGACAAGCCGGCCATTTCGCTCTTGGTCGGCTCCAGCGCCGTGGATTCAATGGATTGCATGGCTGTTCTCCCGATGGCTTAAGCCGCTTCCGACGCAGATGCAGCCGTGATGACCGCCTCCGTCGTCAGAGCGCTTCCAGTCAGTTCGCTGACGATTTTGCCGCGCGAGAAGACCAGCGCGCGGTGGCAGATATGGGCGATTTCCTCGAAATCCGTCGAGACCACGACGACCGCGAGACCGGCTTCCAGCGCCTGCGTGATCAGGCGGTAGATTTCCGCACGCGCACCGATATCGACGCCGGCGGTCGGATCTTCCGCGATCAGCAGTTTCCGGCCGGTCGCCAGCCAGCGGCCGACGACGACCTTCTGCTGGTTGCCGCCGGAGAGCGCCTCCACCGGCAGATCCGGATCGTTCGGCCTGAGGCCGACGGATTGGCCAATCGCATGGGCAAGGTCGGCTTCGCCGCGCGGAGACAGGAAGGAAAAAAGCCCGCGTCCGACGGCGCCGGGGTTGATATAGGTATTTTCCCGAATGGACAGCGACAGCGCGACGGATTCCTCCGTCCGGTCGCGGGCGATCAATCCGATGCCCGACGCCATTGCGCTCAGCGGGCTCGAAAGGTCCGGGGTCTGGTCGTGCAGCAGGATCGTACCGCCGAAGGGCTCGCAGCCGAACAAGGCCCGGCCGATCCGTTCCTGACCGGCGCCGCGCAGGCCGGCGAGGCCCAGAAGCTCGCCCTGCTTTATATCGAAGGATATCGGGCTCGTGCCGGCGCAGACGAGATCGCGCACCTTGACGATCGCCTTGCCGGGTCTGATCTCGGTCTTCGAAAAGAGACTATCGCCGCTGCGCCCGATGATCATCGTCACGAGTTCGTCGGGGGTCGTCTCGCTTACCGGCTTTTGCCCCACCATCCGCCCGTCACGCAGAACAGCGACCCGATCGGCGATGCGGAAGATCTCGTCCAACCTGTGGGAAACATAAATCATGCCGACGCCGCGATCCTTCAGAGGACGGATCGCATTGAACAGCCGGTCGACCTCATCGGCGGGCAGGCTCGCCGTCGGCTCATCGAGCACGAGGACGTCGGCTTCGACGGCCAGCGCGCGGGCAATGGCGACGAGCGATTTCTCCGTGCGCGACAGCGCCGAGACCCGCGTCGTGGGATCGAAGTCGCAGCCGACGAGCTTCAGAGCTTCCTTGGCGCGCGCCTGCGTCTTCTTCCAATCGATCAAACCGCCGCGCATCGAGAAGCCCTGCGACAGACCCATATTCTCGCCGACCGTCATCCACTCGATCAAACCGAGATCCTGATGGATGAAGGCGACCGGCTGTCGCTCGTTCGGCTTCGGCGGGCGGTGGTGATAGCTCTGGCCGCGGAAAAGAATGTCGCCGTTATCGGGCTTATAAATACCGGCGAGGGTCTTGATGAGCGTCGATTTCCCGGCTCCGTTTTCGCCGAGCAGCGCAAGGATCTCCCCCTCGCGCAAATCGATCGATACATCACGCAGTGCCTGCGTGCCGCCGAAGCTCTTGGTGATCGATTGGAACTCCAGCAGTCTCTTGGCTTCCACCGTGGCTCCTCCCAAAGCTGCAGTTGTTATCCTGAACGTATGTTATCGATAACATTCGTGGATGGTCAAGCGGAAAGATGGCGATCTCGCATTTCACGCAAGAGATTTTCAGCCGGCCTGAATCCCGTCGAGAAGACGCATCATCTCGGCCGAGTCCTTCGACCCGAGGCCGGCTGCGCAAAGCAGGCGATGGATCTCGACCACAGCGCCCGTCATCGGCAGCGGCGTCTTCGTCTTCAGCGCAAAGGCCTGAAGCGAATCCAGATCCTTCAACATGTTGTCGATTCTGCCCGTCGGCAAGAAGTCGCGCGCGGCGAATTTCGCCATGAACTCCTGCATGATGCGGCTGTCGGCCCGCCCGCCGGCAAGGGCTGCCGGAATTGCCGCCGGATCGACGCCGCCGGCTTCCGCGAGCTTGACCGCTTCCGCGACCGCCTGAAACAGCACGGCGCAAAAGAGCTGGTTGATCAGTTTCGTCGTCTGCCCTGCGCCGGACGCGCCCATCAGCGTGTAATTGGCGGCAAGATGCCGCATCACCACACGCGCCCGTTCGAAATCCTCCGGGCTGCCGCCGGCCATGATGGTCAGCTTGCCGCCGAGCGCGCCGGGCACGCCGCCGGAAAGCGGGCAATCGACCCACGCCATTCCCGTTTCCCGTCGCAGCCGCACTGCCATGTCGGCCGTCTCGGCCGGGTCGATCGAGGACATGTCGATCAGCAGCTTGCCGGCGTTCGCGGCCGCAGCAACACCCTTTTCGCCGAAGACGACGGCATGCACGATGTTTGCGTGATTGAGGCTGAGCACGCAGAATTGCGACGCGGCCACTGCATCCTCCACGGAGTTCGCGGCGCGAGCCCCCTTGGCTTCAAGCGCCGCGACTTTCTCGGCATCCAGATCGAAGACGGATACGTTATGACCCGTCTCGATCAAGCGCGTGATGATCGCCGTCCCCATGATGCCCGCGCCGATGACGGCGACATCTGCTCTATAGTCATCCTGCATGAAACCCTCCCTTGACGGCGGCGCCTCTCAGCTCCTCACAAGCCAGCGCCACCATATCATCCAAAGCACTATCGATTGCGACCGTCACAACACCGGGCTCACCGGTCGGCGGCTCCAGCGTCTGCAGCTGACTATCGAGCAGCGAGGCCGGCATGAAATGGCCTTGGCGAGCCTGCATCCGCGACAGCAGAATCTCGCGCGATCCCTCGAGGAAAACAAAGGCCAGATGCCCGCCCGCCGCCTGTCTCAGCCTGTCCCGATAATTTCTCTTCAGCGCCGAACAGGAAATCACCAATCCCTGTGAGGCCTTTTGCGCCGCCCTTACTTCCTCGCCGATCCGGTCAAGCCAGGGCAGGCGGTCATTGTCCGTGAGCGGGATGCCCTTAGCCATCTTCTCGACATTAACAGCCGGATGGAGTTGGTCACCCTCCAGAAACGGCAGGCCGTATTGCACGGCGATGCGCTCTCCAACTGAGGATTTGCCGCAGCCGCTGACGCCCATGACCACGACGGCCAAGGGCAATACCTTTTTCTCAAGATCCATCGTCTGATCTCTATCAGAGGCAGGTCGTGATGCCGCCGTCGACATAAAGCGTATGGCCGTTGATGAAGGACGAGCCGCGGCCCGACAGGAAGACGGCAGCACCCACCAGTTCCTCGACATTGCCCCAGCGTCCGGCCGGCGTCCGTTTCTCGAGCCACGAGGAAAATTCGGGATTATCGACCAGTGCCTGGTTGAGCGGCGTCTTGAAATAGCCCGGCGCAATCGCGTTGATCTGCAGGCCGTGCTTGGCCCAGTCGGCGCACATGCCGCGCGTCAGGTTGCGCACCGCGCCCTTGGTCGCCGTGTAGGGAGCAATGCCGGGACGGGCGAGCTCGCTCTGAACCGAGGCGATATTGATGATCTTGCCATGCCCGCGGGCGATCATCGCCTTGGCCGCCGCCTGGCCGACGTAAAAGACGCTCGAAATATTGGTGGTCAGCAGCAGTTCCCATTTGTCCGCCGGGAAATCTTCCAGCGGCGTGCGGAACTGCATGCCGGCATTGTTGATCAGGATATCGAGCGGACCGATATCGGCCTCGATCGCGGCGATCCCCTGCGCGGCAGCGTCCTTGCTGGTCACGTCGAAGATGGCCGCATGGGCAGAAAGACCTTGAGCCTTGAGGCTTTCGACTGCGCGTTTGACGCTTTCGGGCGTGCGGCCGTTGATGACAACCTCGGCGCCATGCTGCGCCAGGCCCTCGGCCAGTGCATAACCGATCCCCTGGCTCGAGCCGGTGATCAGGGCAAGCTGCCCGGTAAGATCAAACAGGTTCTTCATGCAAATAACTCCTCCGGTGTCGCTGCGAATGACGGCTTATACCGCCACTTGCGGTGAAACTCACTTGACATCCCTCTCTCGGATTATATGTTATCGATAACATAATCAACAGCCAAAATGCGGGATGGAAACGAAATGCCTGACGTAGAAATCTTGATGGCCGGGGCCTATCCGGAGTGGGACATGGTGGATCTGGAGGCGACCTACCGCATCCACCGCCTGTGGGAAGCGGCCGACCGGCAGGAACTGATTTCAAAAGTCGGCAGCAATATCCGCGCGATCGCGACGCGCGGCGAACTCGGCGCTTCCGCCGACCTGATGAAGCAACTGCCGAAGCTGGAAATCGTCTCCTGCTACGGCGTCGGCACCGACGCGGTCGACCTGTCCTATGCCCGCGCCAACGGCATTCGCGTGACGAATACCCCTGACGTGTTGACCGAAGACGTCGCCGATATCGCGATCGGACTGCTGCTTTCCACGGCGCGCCAGATTCCGCAGGCCGACGTTTTCGTCCGCACCGGCCAGTGGGGCAACGTTCCCATGCCGCTGGTGACGCGGGTTTCGGGCAAGAAGGTCGGCATCGTCGGCATGGGGCGGATCGGCAAGGCGATCGCCAGGCGAGTGGCCGCTTTCGGCTGCGACATCTCTTATTTCGCCCGCAATAGGGACCAGGATGTCGCGTATGGTTATGAAGCCAATCTGGTCGCGCTTGCCAAATGGGCCGACTTCCTGATCGTCATCGTTCCCGGAGGGGCCGCGACCATGAAGATCATCAACGCCGAGGTGCTTGAAGCGCTTGGTCCGGAAGGTATGCTGATCAACGTTTCGCGCGGAACGACCGTCGACGAGGAAGCGCTGATCGCAGCGCTTCAGAACCGCACCATCCAGGCGGCAGGCCTTGACGTTTTCCTCAACGAGCCGAAAATCGATGCGCGCTTCCTGACGCTGCCGAACGTCGTGCTGCAGCCCCACCACGGCTCCGGCACCATCGAGACCCGCAAGGCCATGGGTCAGCTGGTCAGAGATAATCTTGCCGCGCATTTTGCCGGTCGCGCGCTTCCGACTGCCGTCGTGTGAGGACCTCGACATGAAAGCCATCGTCATTCACGCCGCCAAGGATCTCAGGGTCGAAGAGCGCGAGCCGGAGGTTGCGGGAGCTGGGCAGGTGGAGATTGCCATCGAAGCCGGCGGCATCTGCGGCTCCGACCTGCATTATTACAATCATGGAGGCTTCGGCACCGTTCGCCTGCGCGAACCGATGATCCTCGGCCACGAGATCGCCGGCACGGTCAAGGCTCTGGGCGCCGGCGTGAGCGACCTTGCCGTTGGAGACCGCGTTGCGGTTTCCCCGAGCCGGCCGTGCAGCCATTGCCAATATTGCCTGAAGGGCCAGCCGAACCACTGCCTCAACATGCGGTTTTACGGCAGCGCCATGCCCATGCCGCACATTCAGGGCGGCTTCCGTCAGCGCCTGGTGGCGGAGCGCTGGCAGTGCCACAAGGTCGCCGACGGCATTTCCATTCATGAGGCTGCCTTCGCCGAACCCTTTGCCGTGACGCTGCATGCGGCAAGCCGCGCCGGATCGCTGCTCGGCAAGCGGGTGCTGGTCACCGGCTGCGGCCCGATCGGCATGCTGGCGATCGTTGCGGCCCGCGTTCTTGGCGCGCGCGAGATCGTCGCGACCGACGTCACCGACAGCGTTCTGGCGATTGCCCGCACCAGCGGCGCGGATCGAACAATCAACGTTACCACCCATGCCGCCGACCTTGCCGCTTACGGCGCCGACAAGGGTTATTTCGACGTCATGTTCGAGGCGTCGGGCAATGAACGGGCCGTGCGTGCGGGCCTGGAGGTGCTGAGGCCCCGCGCCGTTCTCGTTCAGCTCGGCCTTGGCGGCGATGTCTCCATTCCGCAGAACATGATCGTTGCCAAGGAAATCGAAATGCGCGGCACATTCCGCTTTCACGAGGAATTCGGGCTCGCCGTCGAGCTGATCAACGCCCGCCGCGTCGATCTGAAACCGCTGCTCACTGGCGTCTTCGGGATCGACGAGGCCGTCGCCGCCTTTGAACTGGCAAGCGACCGCAGTAAATCGATGAAGGTGCAGATCGCCTTCTGACATCGGCGCAGATTATTGAGCGCTGCGCTGCGTGCTCTCGCGAAGGACAACCCTGTAGCTCGTCAATGTGATCTCGTCGCCGGCCGCCTCGCCGCTGCCCTGCAGGGCATCCAGCAGGCGGACGGCGGCCTGGCGGCCGATGCCGTAGCAGTCGACATTGATGGTGGTGATGCTGGGATGACAGACCGACGAGATCTCGTAATCGCCGAAGCCGGCAACGGCGATGTCCCCCGGCACACTCATCCCCCTGCGTTTGCATTCCATGATCGCCCCGAAGGCGGAAAGGTCGGAAACGCAAAGAACGACTTCCGTGTCCGGCCAGCGCTCCAAGAGGCTCACAATCGCCTGGCCACCCTGTTCCATGGTGATCGGCGGCACACCGAAGGAGATCGCTCGGCCGGGTCCCAATCCCAGTTCGTCGACGGTCTTCAGAAACCCGCTTCGCCGCTGGCTGCCGCGCGTATCGCGCGCCGTCGTTCCGCCGATATAGCCGAACTTTCGATAGCCCTGGCTTGCAAGCGACCGCACCAGCAGCGACATCGCCTCGCTGTTCGAAAAGCCGACGACATGATTGATCGGCTCTTCCGGAATCTCCCATGTTTCGACTACCGGAATGCCGGCCTTATCAAGCATGCGTCGGGCGCGGTCAGTGTGCGAACCGCCGGTCAGGATGATGCCTTCGGGACGTCGGCGCAGCATCGCCTCGATCAGCTTTTCTTCTTTCTCGGCGGAATAGTCGGTATAGCCGAGAAGAAGCTGAAGGCCGGTATTCTCAAGTGCATCGGTAATGCCCCGCGCGGTGTCGGAGAAATTCGAGTTGTTGATCGAGGGCACCAACGCCGCGATGAAGCCGCTGCGCCGCGAAGAAAGACTGCCGGCCGACAGGTCGAGCACGTAACCGAGCGCGTCGACGGCTTCCATGATGCGCTTGCGGGTCTCTTCGGAAACGCTCGCATCCTGACGAAAGGCGCGCGAAACGGTCATGGCCGACACGCCGACATATTTGGCAACTTCTGCCATTGTCAGCTTTTGGGCGTCTCCTCCCTTGAGACGCTTGTCTTTCGGCTCGTCCTCGTTTTTCACTGGGCTCCGCTTTCCAATCAGCTTCCGAGTTGGCAACTCGCGGCACGATAAAGTTATCGCTATCATCGCACAATCGTTATTTTTGCAGGATTGCGGCGTTCCACAGTCCATTGCTCTCTGTACGAACAGAGCGAAACAAGGCAGGATGGTATCGATAACAATTCAAGATGAGGAAGCACCATGTTCGGAGAAATTGAGGGGACGCGGTTTGAGGTTCTCGATCCGCGCTTCGAAAACTGCTTCGTCGGCCACGCACGCGTAGAGCGGCTTTGGACAGGCGGCCGCTGGCTTGAAGGACCGGCTTGGTTTGCGGCCGGACGCTATCTGGTCTACTCGGATATCCCGAACAACCGGATGATGCGCTACGACGACACCAGCGGGCACACATCGGTATTCCGCTCACCCAGCAACAACTCGAACGGCAACACCGTCGACAACCAGGGCCGGCTCGTTAGCTGCGAGCATCTGACGCGCCGCGTCACGCGGACGGAATTCGACGGCAGGCTCACTGTTCTGGCCGATCGCATCGCCGGCAAACGGCTCAATTCTCCAAACGACGTCACCGTCAAATCCGATGGGTCCATCTGGTTCACCGACCCGAGCTACGGCATCCTCCACGATTATGAGGGCGATTATGGCGAAGAGGAAATCGGCGGGTGCCATGTCTACCGGCATGATCCCGCAACAGGTGCGACCGAGCAGGTGACCTCCGACTTCGTCAAACCGAACGGGCTGGCTTTCTCCCCGGACGAGACGGTGCTCTACGTTGCCGACACCGGGGGAACACACCTGGCGGGCGGTCCGCGTCATATTCGAAAACTCGCCGTATCGGATAATGGACAGCTGACCGATCTCGGCATTTTCGCCGAATGTACCTCAGGCTTTTTCGACGGCTTTCGCATCGACCGGAATGGAAGGATCTGGACGAGCGCCGGCGACGGTGTGCACATTTACGATCCGGATGGCACTCTGCTCGGCAAGATCCATATTCCCGAGATCGTCTCCAACGTGGCTTTCGGCGGCGAAAAGCTGAACCGCCTCTTCATCACCGCAACAACCTCTCTCTACGCCGTTTATCTGACGGCCAATGGATCGAAACTGGGATAGCTCTCATACGGGCCAGGCCGCCCTTGAAATCGCCTTGTTTCAGGCTGCTGACAAACCACTGTCAAACCCGCGACGTCATCCTCGGCCTTGTGCCGAGGATCTGCGCCCGTCTCAACTAAGCATCTCAAAACAATAGTTTTCCTGCTAAGCAATAGCAGTGCTCAGATGCTCGGCACAGGGCCGAGCATGACGGAGGAGACTTTGTCAACAAACTGAGGCGAGGCCGTTTTCCAGGCGGCTTCGCCTTTCGGGACCTCTCCGTCTATCGTTGGCTGAGGCCGTCAGCCAACCTGACGAGACCCAGAAAATCCGATCTGTAGCCGAAGTGATCCGTCCCCCGCGATGCCGCCGCGAGATCGGCAATCGCCTGGTAGGAATAGGCATCGACGGCAGGGACGCGGCTCAGTTTCTGTCCGAAGGCGGCGACGGCCACCGAGAAGCGCACATCCTGCGGCGCGGCGTCGATGGTGGCGACGGTGTTACCCTCGCCGACCGGGGTGGTAATCAGCGCACTCTGGTCCTCGCCCGGCCGCTTGTAGCGCATCTTGACGAAGGCAAGCTCGCCTTGGTGCGCGCCGCTCGCCGTCTCGGCGGGAGCCTTGTCGGCTGCGCCATACCGCAGGTCGTCATTCATCACCGCGGGGCTTCCCTTGGGCGTAATCTCGTAGATCGCCGTAACGCTGTGGCCGGAGCCGATATCGCCGGCATCGACCCGGTCATTGTTGAAATCCTCACGGTTGAGAGCGCGCGTCTCGTAGCCGATCAGCCGGTATTCGGCGATCCGTTCCGGATTGAATTCGACCTGGAACTTGACGTCCTTGGCGATCGGAAACAACGTCGATCCCGCCTCTTCGACCAGTGTCTTCTGCGCCTCCGCCAAGGTGTCGATATAGGCGGCGCTGCCATTGCCGTTCTGCGCCAGCGTCTGCATCAGGGAATCATTGAGACTGCCGCGTCCGAAGCCGAGAACGGTCAGGAAGATGCCGTCCTTGCGCTTTTCTTCGATGATACGCTTCAGATCCTCGTCGCTCGACGGGCCGACATTGAAGTCACCGTCCGTCGCCAGTATCACCCGGTTGACGCCATCCTTAACGAAGGCCCGTTTGGCGAGATCGTAGGCCGCCTCGATGCCCTCGGCGCCGCCGGTCGAGCCTCCAGCCTCCAGCCTGTCAATTGCCGCGAGAATTTTCGACTTCTCCGCCCCCCGCGTCGGCTCAAGCACCGTACCGGCATTACCGGCATAGGTGACGATCGAGACGGAGTCGTCCGGTTTCAGCCTGTTGACCAGGAGGCGGAAGGCGCTCTTCAGAAGCGGCAGCTTGTCCGGCTCATCCATCGAGCCCGAGACGTCGATCAGGAAGACGAGATTGGCATGCGGTGTCGTTGCCGGCGCGATGTCATAGCCCTTGATCGCCACATGCATCAATTGCGTGTCTTGGTTCCATGGCGTCGGCATCACTGTGACGGTTGCCTTGAAGGGCTGACCGGCATTGTCCGGACGCGGCCAGTCGTAGGGGAAATAATTGATCATCTCCTCGACGCGAACCGATTGCGGATCGGGCATCGCTCCGCCAGTCAGTGATCTGCGGACGAAGGAATAGGATGCGCTGTCGACATCGGCGGAAAAGGTCGAAACCGGATCGGTCGCCACGCTCTTGATCGGATTTGCCGCGGCATTGGCAAACCGCTCGCGATCGGGGTCGCGTTGAAGCTGCGCACGCCCATCTGCTGGCGGAACAGGCGAGGGGGCGACAGCCATCGGTTCAGCCAACAGCTGCCCTTGAGCCACCATACCGGGAGCGGCCGGTGCAGCGCGTTTGGCCGCGCCGAGTGTCGCAGCAGAGCCCTCCGACTTGTTCAGAACGGCGACCCCGCCGGCATCGAATTCAGAAGCCTGAGGCGTAACGGGTTTTGCGGTAGCCTGCTGCTCCTTGTCCTGCGCGACTTGGGCGCCACCAGCCGCAGACGATGGATGCGGCCGGCTCTCTTCGGCCGGGGTTTCGGAAAGCTGAGGCGCGGCCGTCACCGGTTCGGCCGGTTTCGGCGCATTGTTTTGCGAAAGGTTGCCGGCGATCTCGGTCTGGTCGACGATCGGCGATCCGTTGCGGCTCAGCTCGACCGTAAGGTAACCGGCGGCGGGAATGACGAGCAGCGTCGCGAGGGCTGAACCGGCGAGAAATTTCTTGTTCATGGCAGGGCTCCATATCCAGTTGATGATGGAGCTTGGACGCCAGCCTTTCGCATTTCCTTGGGCTGCCGCCGCATTATTTTGTGCATTGTCGAAGGCCTGCATCGCCGCGGCAAGGGCGCGCGCGCGCGCCTCCGGATCGGCTGCAGGCGGCGTGGTGCGGGAGAGTTTTTCAAGTTCCTTGTCCACGGTCATACCTCTTCCTTGCCGAGCATCGCCTTCAGCCTTTTGCGCGCCTCATGGACCTGCCAGGACACAGTCGTTTCCGAGCAGCCCATGATATCGGCAGCGGCCGAATGGCTAAGACCTTCACCGTAAACGAGCAGCACGGCGTCGCATTGGCGTTCCGGCAAGGCGCGCACGGCCGCCCATAATTCGCTCGACATCTCGTCATCATTTCCCGGCACATCCTGCCGCGGTTCGGCGGCATAAGCGCGGAATCTCTGCTCTTCCCGCGCAAGCTTGCGTCTATGGTCGCGTGCGGCGTTGAGCGTCAGCGTATAGAGCCATGTCCTGAACCGGCTTGCGCCGCGAAAACTGCGGATCGCCGCGCCGAGCTTGACGCAGACCTCCTGGGCGATGTCATCGGCATCGGTGGAACTGCCCGACCATCGCCACGCCGTCGCGTGGACGAATTCATAATGGTGCGAGACCAGTTGCCCGAAGGCTTCACGATCACCGCGCTGCGCCCGTTCTATGAGCTCCGCATCCAATGCGCACCTACCCCCAAGCTATCAAGCAAGATGCTATTTCTGGATTGAGACGTTTCTCCGATGGCGTTCCTTGGGTCGACAGCGAAAAATTTTCGTTCTTTTTCGAACACCGCCAATATCTCCAACGCAGCTTGAAAATAATGAAGCATCGCGACATCCACGAGTCGCGACCAGACAGATTGCCTCCGTCCCGAAGGCGCATGATGAGCGCAGAGTCGGCCAGGGACATGGATCTGCATGTCCCAAATCGAAAGGACTTTCCATGTCCGTTCCATCGCCTGTCCCTACCGAAAAAGGCATCCTGCAGTTTCTCGAGATTTGCGATAGTTTCTATCCTCAGGACGCCGTCGAAGCGTCGGTCGAGCAGCAGCGAAACTGGTACGACGCTCTTTGCGCGCGGTTAGACCGCCCGCTGCCCCCGGATATGATCTTTGCCGACGGCATGGTCCAGCGCATCCCCATCCGGCGCTACCGTCCGCGTAAAATCAGCACGCGCACTGTCCTGCTCTATCTACATGGCGGCGGTTTCGTCGTCGGTTCGCTGGAAAGCCATCATGCCATCTGCGCCGAGATCGCCGATTTTGCCGGTGCAGAACTCGTTTCCGTCGATTATCGCCTGGCTCCCGAATATCGCTGGCCAGCACAGACGGATGACGGCTTTGCCGTTTTGAAGCATCTGCTTTCGGCCAACAACAAGGTCGTGCTGATCGGCGACAGCGCCGGCGGCAATCTTGCGGCGGGCCTTGCACTGCGCGCACGCGACGAGGAGCTATCTGGCGTCGTCGGCCAAGTCCTGATCTACCCCTCCCTCGGCGGAGACGTGACGGCCGGTTCCTATGTCGAAATGGCTGCGGCGCCTGGCTTGACGACGGCCGATGTCGCTTACTATCGCGAAATCCTGCAGGCGCCGGCAGGCGCCGAGATTGCCGAACCGCTGAATGCACCTTCGCTTGCCGGACTGCCGCCCACCTTCATCACCGTCGCGCATTTCGACCCCTTGAGAGACGACGGTCGTCAGTACGCAGCCCGGCTCGCCGCCGAAGGCATCGGAGTCCGGTTCCGCGAAGAGCCGCAGATGGTGCACGCGTGGCTGCGCGCCCGTCATATGAGCGATGGCGCGCGAGACGGCTTCCACGCCGTCTGCGAGGCGATCAGAGATTTCGCGGCACCCTGAATCACATCAGGTCGCGCGCGATCCGCTTTTCGGCAAAGATCTTTTCGAAGATCTGCACATCGTCCTCGAAAGCGGTAACGACGGCACTGATGACCCAGTCGGTTGCTGTGCAGGCAATTCGAGCGGTCGCGATGGTGCGCACGAACCAGCCGGGCCGGTGCATGTCGCAGGTCCAGGTCGAGGTGCCGGTCATCGACAGCGGATCATCCGGCGAAATCGACCAGATCTCTTCCCGCAATTGCCGCGTCAACAGGCCGGTCTCAGGGTGTTCGTAAAGGCCGGTCTCCTCGTGGATTCGATAATCCGTCCGGTTGGCCGAGAGATCCCGGACGACCTGCCGCTTCGTCGCGGCGCCCGCATGCTCGATATATTTGGGCAGCGGATCGGGATTGGCCGGTTCCTTGACTTCGATCTTGCTGTGGTCCCCGAGCAAGGGCAGCGCCAGGCCGAGCGATGCGATATCGATCTCGACCCCGTCGTCGTCCGGTGGCGGCAGGATCATCGGCCAATAGGCAGTGGAAAGCGAAAGGCGGATGCGATGGCCCTTGCGGAAGCGGTAGCCGCAGGCATCGAGGACGAGCCGGATCGATACTTTTTCTCCCGGCACCAGCGGCCTGGGATCGGCATTGCCGTCGCGATGGGTGAGATTGACGACGCCGAAGGCAACGCGTGTGGCTGTGCCGTCCGGATGGACGTCGACCAGCCGGGCACAGAGATTGCCGCCTGTCGCGTGGCCGCGCAGCGCAAGCGTCACGATGGGCCGGCCGAGATAATCATGATCCCCTGCAAGCGGCGTCGTATCGAAGACCAGCGAGCCGGCATCGTCCGAGCGCTGATCGATCGCCATTTCGGCGTCGGGCTTCAGCGTGAAGTATTCTCCCGATGCCGTGCCGGTATCGAGCGGAGAATGGAGATAGACGGGATGCCCGGGCGCATGCGGAATCGGCATGCCTTCCGTCAACCGCCCGAATTGCTCGACATAGAAGCATTGCATCTTCGGCGACGACCAGCTGTCCTTGGCGACCCAGAAGCCCCGATCGCTGTCCCGCCGCGCGGCAGGCCTGACGGCATCGAGAATAAAGGCGCGGGCCTGCGGCAGCCGCTCGATGCCATTGTCCTCGCCGCGCAGCCATTTGTTCCACCAGGCGATTGCCTCGCTATGGAAATCGGCGCGCGGCTTCGGCCAGGCGAAGTGCGGATATTTGTGCACCCAAGGGCCGATCAACGCCTTCGCCTTGCCGCCTATGCCCTCCACCGCCATGAGCGGCGTGTTGCGATAACCGTCCGCCCAGCCGGCAATGACGAGCGCCGGGATGTCCACGCTGGAAAAATCTTCCGAGATCGACCCGTGTCGCCAGAAACCATCGCGCCGCTGGTGAGCCAGCCACTCCTCCATGAAGAACGGTTCGCCCGCCAGGCGCTCCAGCCACATCTCCTTCCAGCGCTCGCCGACGAGGGCAGGATCCGGCGGCCGCGACTGGTAACCGAGCATGGTCGCCGCCCATGACAGCTGGGCGGAGAGATGGCAGCCGTTCTTGTAGTGGATGTCGTCGTTGTAGCGGTCGACGGTCGAGGCGATCGAGATGACGGCTTTCAGTGCCGGCGGGCGCAATGCCGCGACCTGCAGGCTGTTGAAGCCGCCCCAGGAAATCCCCATCATCCCGACCGAGCCGTTCGACCACGGCTGCGCGGCGATCCAGGCGATCAGCTCACACCCATCGGCAAGCTCGCGCTCGGTATATTCGCCGTCGATGACGCCGTCCGATTCCCCGGATCCGCGAATGTCGACACGCACGCCCGCAATGCCGGCGGCCGCAAAGACCGGATAGGTCGATTCGTCCCGAAGACTCGTTCCGTCGCGCTTGCGATAGGGCAAGAACTCGAAAACGGCTGGAACGGGATCTTCTTCCGCGCCGTCGGGCATCCAGATGCGTGCGGCAAGCCGCGTTCCGTCCTTAAGCGCAATCCATTCATTCTCGATGGTGGTGAAGCCGCGCGATGTCATGCTCAGTCCTTCATTCACATTCAGTTGCCGGCGCTTTCCATGCGCCGCGTCGCAAGAACCCGTTCCAGCCAGCCGATTTCCATTTCCGGCACCGATTTCAACAGCAGATCCGTATAGTCGTCGAAAGGCGGCGACAGTGCCGTCGATTTCGGCCCGAACCGCACCAGCTTGCCTCGATGCATGACCGCCACGCTGTCGGCGATCGCCCGGACAATCGCGATGTCATGGGTGATGAAGATATAGGAAAGCTGCTCTTCTTTCTGCAGGCGCAGCAGCAGCTTCAAAATACCTTCCGCCACGAGCGGATCGAGCGCCGAGGTCGGCTCGTCGCAGAGGATGAGCTCAGGCTTGGCTGCGAGGGCTCTGGCGATCGCCACGCGCTGCTTCTGGCCGCCGGAGAGTTCAGCTGGGTAGCGATCGACGAAGCCCTTGCCCATTTCGATCTGGTCGAGCAACTCCTTCACCAGGGCGGTCTTTTCCGCACCTCTTAGGCCGTAATAGAAGGTCAATGGCCGGCCAATGATGTCGCGCACCGTCTGGCGCGGGTTCATCGCCGTATCGGCCATCTGATAGATCAGCTGAATGCGCCTGAGATCATCGTTCGTCCGGCTCTTGAGAGCCGGCATCAGCACCTTGCCGCCAAAGACGATGCGGCCGCTGCTCGGCGGCAGCAGACCGGTGATGACCCGCGCCAGGCTCGATTTTCCCGAGCCGGATTCGCCGACGACTGCAAGTGTCTGCCCCTTCGGCACGTGCAGCGACAGATCGTGGAGGACCTTGAAGCCATTGGAATACTCGGCGCTGACATTCTCAATCTTGAGAAGCGCCGTGGATTGGTCGGCGGCTTCCTCGCGATAGGCCTGCCTGACATTGACAAGTGCGCGCGTATAATCTTCCCGCGGCGCCTCGATGATCTGCTGGACACTGCCATATTCCACCTGGTTGCCGTGACGCAGGACCATGATGTCGTCGGAGATCTGGGCGACGACGGCAAGATCGTGGGTGATATAGAGGGCGGCCGTACGCGTTTCCTCGATGGCATGTTTGATCGCCGCCAGCACGTCGATTTGCGTGGTGACGTCAAGCGCCGTGGTCGGTTCGTCGAATACGATCAGTTCAGGGTTAGGGCAGAGCGCCATCGCCGTCATCGCCCGCTGCAGCTGGCCACCCGAAACCTGATGGGCGAAGCGCTCGCCGAAACTTTCCGGATTGGGCAGGCCGAGGACACGGAACAGATAAAGCGCGCGCTTGCGCGCCTCGTCCCTGCTCATCAGCCCATGTTTGACCGACGCTTCGATCACCTGATCGCCGAGGCGGTGCGCCGGATTGAAGGCGGCTGCCGCCGATTGGGCGACATAGCAGACCCGGGCGCCGCGGATTTTCTGGATGCCGTTCTTCCCCAGCGCCAGAATGTCGGTGCCGCCTAGCCGCACCTCGCCGCCGGTGATTTCGGCGCCGCCGCGGCCATAGGCCAGTGCCGAGAGGCCGATCGTCGACTTGCCGGCGCCCGATTCCCCGATCAGGCCGAGAACCTTGCCCTTCTGAAGATCGAAGGAAACGCCGTCGACGATCGTCACCCGCTTGGGCGGTTCGCCGGGCGGATAGCTGGTCGCCTCGATCTTCAGATTGCGGACGGAAAGAAGCTCAGGCATCGCCACGCCCTCCCTTGAGGCTGGATGTGCGTTTCAGCAGCCAATCGACGACGAGGTTCACGCAAATGGCAAGCACGGCGATCGCCGTGCCCGGCACAAGCGCGGCCGATATCCCGAAGATGATGCCGTCCTTGTTGTCCTTGACCATACCGCCCCAATCGGCCGCCGGCGGCTGAATGCCGAGGCCGAGGAAGGACAACGTCGAGAGGAACAGGATCGAGAAGGCGAAGCGCAGCCCGAACTCGGCCAAAAGCGGCGAAAGCGTGTTCGGCAGGATTTCGCGAAAGATGATCCAGAGTTTGCCCTCGCCGCGCAGCTTCGCCGCCTCGACGAATTCCATCACCGCGACGTCGAGCGCCACGGCGCGGCCGAGGCGATAGACCCGGGTGGAATCGAGGATGGCCATGACGAGGATCAGGACGACGATGTTCTGCGGCAGGACCGCCAGCACCACCAGAGCGAAGATCAGCGTCGGGATCGACATCATCAGGTCGTTGAAGCGCGAAAAGACTGTGTCGATCAGTCCACGCGAAACCGCTGCGGTGAAACTCAAAATGACGCCGAGCGAGAAGGAGATGATGGTGGCGGCGGAGGCGACGAGCAGCGTCGTACGCGCGCCGTAGATCAGCCGCGAAAGGATGTCGCGGCCGAGATTATCGAGGCCGAAGATATATTTTTCGTCCGGCCGCTGCCAGACGTCGCCGACGACCTGCGTCTCGCCGTAGGGTGCGATCCAGGACGCGAAGATCGCGAAAATGAAGGCGATGGCGATGCCTGTCATGCCGATCCAGGCGGTGATGGGAATGTCTCTCGCTCTCATCGCGGATGCCTCAGCCGGGGATTGGCGATGATCGCGAGGATATCGGCCATCATGTTGAGGAAGATGTAGACGGCCGCGAAGATCAGACCGCAGGCCTGCACGACGGGCATGTCGCGCACCGTGACCGCATCGACCATGTACTGGCCCATCCCGGGATAGACGAAAACCACCTCGACGACGACGACACCGACCACGAGGTAGGCGAGGTTCAAAGCGACGACATTGATGATCGGCGCCAGCGCATTGGGGGCGGCATGTTTGACGATCGCGCGGAAGGCGCTGAGGCCCTTCAGTTCGGCGGTCTCCATATAGGCCGAGGACATGACGGAGAGGATCGCCGCCCGCGTCATGCGCATCATGTGCGCGAGCACGACGAGCACCAGGGTCGCCGTCGGCAGGGCAATCGCCTTCAATCGCTCGACGAAGCCCATGCTGTCATAGACCGTCGCCGGAAAGGTGGCCATGCCAAGTTTGACGGCGAAGAACAGGATCAGAAGGTAACCGATGAAGAATTCCGGCAGCGAGATCGCCGCCAGCGAAATCACGTTGATGATCTTGTCGGGCATGCGGTTGCGGAAATGCACCGACAGCATGCCGAGCCCAACGGCGAGCGGCACCGATATGACAGCTGCGAATCCCGCCAGGAAAAGCGAATTTCCCAAGCGTTTGCCGATCTGCTCGCTCACCGAATTCTTGCTGGCCCAGGAGGTGCCGAAGTCACCCTGGACGGCGTTGCCGAGCCATTCGACATAACGCGTCGTGACCGGGCGATCGAGGCCGAGATCCTGGCGAATATTGGCGACCGCCTGCGGCGTCGCCGATTGGCCGAGATAGGTGGTGGCAAAGTCGCCGGGCAGAGCTTCGAGACCGCCGAAGATCAGGATGGAGACGGCAAAAAGCAGAACGATGCTGAGCAGCAAGCGCTCGAGGATGAGGGCGAGCAACGGAAAACGATGCCGGAACCCAAGGCCGGGCAAGATATTGCTCGGGGCAGGATTGGTCATGGCGGAGGCCTCTCGTAAAACGTCAGGAGGGACCGCAGGTCTGATCCCGCGGCCCCGGCTTCGTCGGAGATCGAAGGGCGTTATGCCCCTCAGGCGTCCAGCCAGACGCGGGTTGCGACGTAGCCGTTCGACATATCGTTGCCGATGTCGTGGACATAGCCTTTCACCTGCTTGGTGGAAGCGTTCACGAAGTCGTTGAACATCGGCAGGATCACGCCGCCCTCGTCGCGCACCATCATCGCCATGGTGCGGTACATATCCTTGCGCTTTGCTTCATCGAGTTCGGAGCGCGCCTGCAGCAGCAGCTTGTCGAAGTCAGGACGCTTGAACTTGGTGTCGTTCCAGTCCGCTGTCGAGAGATAGGCGGTGGAATACATCTGGTCCTGCGTCGGCCG
This sequence comes from Rhizobium aethiopicum, assembly GCF_900094625.1. Taxonomy (GTDB): domain Bacteria; phylum Pseudomonadota; class Alphaproteobacteria; order Rhizobiales; family Rhizobiaceae; genus Rhizobium; species Rhizobium aethiopicum. The sequence continues at coordinate 260,291 of NZ_FMAJ01000004.1, forward strand.
CCCGCCCCAGTAGGAGGTCGAGAAGGGCTGGACGTTCCAGACATTGGTCCAATAGCCGTCGCCCGGTTCGCGTTTGACCTCGATCTCGATGCCGGCCTTCTTGCAGCTCTCCTGATAGAGGACCGCCGCATCGACGCCGCCGGGGAAGGCGACTTCGGAGGTGCGCAGAAGAACCGAGCCGCTATGGCCCGATTTCTTGTAGTGGAAGGCCGCCTTGTCGGGATCGTACACGCGCTGCTCTATACCCTCGGGGAAGAGCGCATAGGTGCTGTTGATCGGGAAGTCGTTGCCGACCTTGCCGTAACCGCCGAGGATCTTCTCCACCATGGTCTCGCGGTCCATGGCGTATTTGAGGGCCAGGCGCAGATCGTTATTGTCGAACGGCGCCTTGTCGCAGTGCATGATGAAGACGTAATGGCCGCGGCCGGCGGTCGAGAGAATCTCAACATTGGGCGCACGTTTCAAGAGATTGACGGTCTTCGGATCGACGCGGTTGATGTAGTGCACCTGGCCGGAAGAGAGTGCCGCGATGCGGGCAGTGGCGTCGTTCATGCCGATGATCTCGATCGAATCGACATAACCTCGGTCGCTGCGCCAGTCGTCCTTGTTTTTCTCGAAGGTGGCGCGAACACCCGGCTCAAAGCTCGCCAGCTTGTAGGGACCGGTACCGATCGAGGCTAGCGGGTCGTCGACGCCGCCGTTCGGCTGGATGACCAGATGGTAGTCCGACAGCAGCAGCGGCATATCGGCATTGCCTTCGCTGAGCGTCAGGACGAGGTTGCCGCCGTCGGCCTTGATCTCCTTGATCGAGCCAAGCACGCCGAGCGCGCCGGATTCCGACTTCGCATCGGTGTGGCGCTTCAGCGTGGCGACGACGTCGTCGATCGTCAGCTCCTTGCCATCGTGGAACTTGACGCCCTTGCGTATCTTGAAGGTCCAGGTGACTGCATCCTTCGACGGCTCCCAGGATTCGGCGAGCGCCGGCACGGCGGCCCCCGTCAGCGGGTCGGACTCGACCAACATGTCTCCCCAGCAGCGGCCGACGCAGAACATGAACTGCGACAGGAATTTCGCCGGGTCCTTGGAATCGGTGGCCGCACCCCCTTCGAGGCCGAGCTTCAGATGGCCGCCGCGCTTCGGTTCGGCGGCTTCGGCACTTTCGGTGAAGAGCTTGTCGGCGACGGCAAGCGTGATGCCGGCCGCCATGGCGCGTCCCATGAATTCGCGGCGGCTTAGCCCGCCGGCGGTGACGCGGCTTGCGAGATATTTGCTGTAGTCGTTCATTCCCCAGTTCCTTCTTTGTGGTGCGTTGACAGAACTTCCGGGCAGGATCGCAGACGGTTCCTCTCCGCCTCCGGAGCCCGCATCATTCGGGAAAATATCGCGGTTGCTGCCGCCTCCTTATTGTCCTTTCCAAATGGGGCTTCGTTTTTCGGCGAAAGCCCGCGCGCCTTCCAATTGGTCCTCGCTCGAATAGAGCCTGTCGACCGTTGCAAACTGCCGTTTGGTGATCTTGTTCATGGCAGTCTGGAACGTCGAACCCTCCGCTTCGCGCACGATTTCCTTGATGGCCGCATAGACCAGCGGCGGCCCGCTTGCGAGCAGCCGGGCAAGCTCCCAGGCTCTCGCCATCAGTTGCTCGGCCGGAAGGATTTCGTTGACGAAACCCCAGCGATGCGCCTCGTGGACATCGAGCCAGCGTCCGGTCAAAAGCATGTCCATGGCAATGTGGTAAGGTATGCGTTTCGGCAACTTGATCGAAGCCGCATCGGCAACTGTGCCCGAGCGGATTTCCGGCAGCGCGAAACTCGCATGCTCGGCGGCGATGATCAGATCTGTCGAAAGCGCAATCTCCAGCCCGCCGCCGCAACAGATGCCGTTGATCGCTCCGATGACCGGCTTGTTGAGATCGCGTAGCTCCTGCAGCCCACCGAAGCCGCCGACACCGTAATCGCCGTCGACCGCATCGCCTGATGCCGCCGCCTTGAGATCCCATCCGGCGCAAAAGAACTTCTCGCCAGTGCCCGAGACGATGGCGACACGCAATTCAGGATCGTCGCGAAAATCCCGGAAGATCAATCCCAGGGCGCGGCTGGTAGCAAGGTCGATGGCGTTCGCCTTCGGCCGGTCGATGACGACTTCGAGCACTCCGCCGTCCTGTCGTGTGCGAATGTGGTCGCTCAACCTATGCTACCTCCTTCGCCGTATCAGGGCATCGACTGCGGCAACACCTTGCCCTTCGGGAAGAACCATCAATGGATTAATGTCCAGTTCCTCCAGGCATGCGGCGTTCTTTACGACATAATCTGCCGCTGCTGCGATAGCGACGACAGCGGCGTCGAGATCGCCTTTCGGCCGCCCGCGATAGCCATAGATCAATTTTGCCACTTTGAGGCGCGAAATTGCCGCATGAATCTCAGTTTTCGTCGCCGGAAGCGGCAGGATGACGGAATCGTCAAGTAATTCAACGAAGATTCCGCCCGCTCCCACAGCGAGGGACAAACCGAAAACAGGATCACGGATGGCACCGACAATGAGCTCGGCCACCGACGGACCGATCATCTTTTCGACGAGATAGCCGTCAGCCGACCCCATTGTCGCCGCCGCGTTCGACACGGCCTCACCGTCCCCGAGGTTGAGCGAGACGGCGCCGGCTTCGGTCTTGTGCGCAATGCCGAGCCCCTTCAGCACGACAGGGAAACCGAGTCGCTCGGCCTGCTCGGCAGCTTCACGAGAAGAAAAAGCCTGCAGCCCCCGGGGAACGGGGAGGCCGCAGGCGGCAAGCTCCGTTTTCGCATCGGCTTCCGTCAGCGTCTCGATTTCACCGTCCATGGACGGCACGTCGAGCAGCGGCAGGGGAGCCGGGCGATCCCAGACCTTGCCAATACCGGCGGCGACTTCCGCCGCAATGACGGCTTCGTCGATGCCTGAGAAGGCGACGATGCCATTCGCCATCAGCCGATCGGCGATCGGCTCGGGCATATTCTCCGGAAGAGTGGCGAGAAGGCCGGCCAGCGCACCGGTGGCAGAGGCCGCAGCAATGACTGCGTCCGCCGTCATCGCCCATTCGGGCGCATCGCAGCGGTCACCACGCGGGAAGTCGAGAACGACGAGATTGAGGGCATAACCGCCTTCGAACATGGCGCTGAAGGCCTCGGTCTGGCGATCGAAATCGCCCCAGACGAAGGTGTGGTAGTCGAGCGGATTGGAGAGCGCCACCATCTCGCCGAGGACACGCCGCAGGCGCGGCAATTGTCGCGGCTGCAGAGCAGGGAATTCGACATTGCGGCCGACGGCGGCATCCGCCATCAGCGAAGCCTCGCCGCCGGAGCAGCTCATCGACGAGATCGAATGGCTTGGAAGAGGGCCGGCGACATGCAGCAGCTTCAGGGTTTCGATGAGCGCCGGCAGGCTCTGCACACGGCCTATACCGAGCCGGGCAAGCACGGCATCGGCCACCGCATCGCTGCCGGCGAGCGAGGCGGTGTGCGATACCGCCGCATGTCTTGCCTGCTCGGACCTGCCGACCTTCAGTACGACGACCGGCTTCTTCGACCGGCGGGCAAGGGCGGCGAGGCGTTCGAGGGAAGCGGGCTCGCCGAAACCTTCGACATGTAGACCGACCGCCGTGACGCGCGGATCCGCGATCAGCGCGCAGGCGATATCGGCGAGCGATGTCTGCGCCTGGTTGCCTGCCGTGACCACATAGGCAATCGGCAAGCCGCGCGTCTGCATGGTCAGATTGATGGCGATATTGGACGATTGGGTCAGGATCGCGACGCCTTTTTTGATGCGGCGCATGCCATGCTGATCCGGCCAGAGCAATGCGCCGTCGAGCCCATTGATGAGGCCGTAGCAGTTCGGCCCGAGGATCGGCATGTCGCCGGCTGCCGAAAGCAGAGCCTGTTGCAGTTCGGCGCCGTCGTCGAGTTCCGCCGTGGCCTCGCTGAACCCGGACGCATAACAGACCGCCCCGCCGGCGCCGGCCTCTGAAAGGCTGCGCACGATCTCGACCGTCAGCAGCCTATTGACGCCGACAAAAGCCGCGTCCGGGGCTGAAGGCAAATCGGCGACGGTGCGATAGCAGGGGCGCCCAAGGACATCTTCAAGTTTGGGATGGACGGGCCAGATCTCGCCTGAAAAGCCCATGCGGTCGCACTGCTCGATCACCCTGCGGGCCTCACGGCCGCCGAAGACGGCGATCGTTTGCGGTCTGAGGAGGCGGTCGAGCGGGCGAGACGTCATCGGCTCACGCTCCCAACGGCCGAAGCAGATCGCGGCTGATGATGTGCCGCTGGATTTCTGAAGTGCCGTCCCAGATCCGCTCCACACGCGCGTCGCGCCAGAAGCGGGCAAGCGGAAGGTCGTCCATCAGGCCCATGCCGCCATAGATCTGGATCGCCTCGTCGGTGACGCGGGCGAGCATTTCGGAGGCGTAAAGCTTGGCCGAGGCGATCTGCCGGTCCGCAGGACGGCCAGCGTCGACCTGCCAGGCCGCGGAAAGCGTCAGCCAGTCTGCCGCGTCGATCTCGGTGATCATATCGGCGAGCTTGAACGACACGCCCTGATTGGCGCCGATCGGCTTGCCGAACTGCTTGCGTTCGGCGGCATAGGGCAGGGCCATCTCGAAGACGCGACGCGCCCGGCCGACGCAGGTAGCAGCGACCGTCAGCCGGGTGCCGTAAAGCCACTGATTGGCGATATCGAAGCCACGATGCACCTCGCCCAGCACCTGGGCTTCGGGAATGCGGCAGTCTTCGAAGCTGAGCGTTGAGTTATGATAGCCGCGATGCGAAACAGACTCGTAGCCTTTAAGGATTTGAAAGCCCGGCGTGCCGCGATCCACCAGGAAGGCGGTGATCTTCTTCTTGATGCCCTTCGGCGTTTCCTCCTCGCCGGTCGCTGCAAAGACGATGACGAAATCAGCGACATCGGCATGCGAGATGAAGTGTTTCGTGCCGTTTAGCACGAAGTCGCCGCCGTCGCGGCGGGCCGTGCATTTCATGCCGCGCATGTCGGAACCGGCATCCGGCTCGGTGATCGCAAGCGCATCGATCTTCTCGCCGCGCACCGCCGGCAGCAGATAACGTTCGCGCTGCTCGCCCTCGCAGGCCATCAGGATGCCGGAGGGCCGGCCGAAGAAAACCGTGAGGCCCAGCGAGCCGCGCCCGAGCTCCCGCTCGACCAGAGTGAAGGTGACATGATCGAGGCCGGCTCCGCCGATCTCCTCCGGAAAATTGCAGGCGTAGAAGCCGAGATCGATGCACTTGCGCTGGATCTCGCGCCCGAGCTCCGGCGGAACGATGCCGGTGCGCTCCACCTCGTTTTCATGCGGGTAGATTTCGGTTTCGACAAAGGCGCGAACCGTGTCGACGATCATTTCCTGTTCTTCGCTGAGACCGAAATCCATGCCGCTCCTCCTATCGCCTCTGGCCGACGTGACGGCCGGCGCCTTCGGGCAGCGCCAATTCCGAATGTGCCGTGGCGATCGCCTTGATCTTGTTGAGCACGACGGCCGGCGCCGGCATGGACTTGCCCAGCTTGCTGTCGACGTGCAGCAGCATGTGCTCGGCGGTCGCGAGAGCTTCGCCCGTCGCCGTGTCGTGGAGAGTGTGGAAGACATGCAGCCGTTTGTCGTCGGCGGCCAGAACCTGGCAGGTCGAATGGATCGCCTGCCCGAGCCTGGCCTCACCGAGATGGCGGATATGGCTTTCCACCGTATAGTAGCTATGGCCGGCCTCGACATAGGCGAGATCGACGCCGACAAGACGCAGCAGCGCGTCCGAGGTATCGCCGAAAACCTGCAGATAGCGATGCTCGGTCATGTGGCCGTTATAATCGACCCAGGCAGGGCTCACCTTGGTTTCTACGAGCCTCAACGGCTCCGACGGATCGAAGGACGCGACCGCACCGCCGCCTTTCGCCCAAAGCGATTGTTCGAAATCCTTCATCAGCTTGCCGGCGCCCCAGCCCTTGCCACTGTCGCCGCCCTTGAGGGACTGAAGGATGCCGACGAGGTTTTCGTCGCGGATGCCTTCGAGCTCCCGGATCGAAAGCCCGGCGGCCTGCTCGTCGGATTGCCGGCCGATCTTTTCGATCAGCGCGTCGTCGAGATCGACGACATCGGTGAGCTTGGTCCACGGCCAGGCGAGACAGGGACCGAACTGGGCGAGGAAGTGGCGCATGCCGGCCTCACCGCCGGCGATGCGGTAGGTCTGGAACAAGCCCATCTGCGCCCAGCGCAGACCGAAGGAATAGCGGATGACGTCGTCGAGCGTCTCGACGGTGCAGATATCGTCGTGGATGAGCCACAAGGCTTCGCGCCAGAGTGCTTCGAGCAGCCGGTCGCCGACGAAGGCCTCGATCTCCTTGGCGATGTGGACGCCCTTCATGCCGATCGGCGGCAGTCTTTCCATCGCCGCCCGGATGGTCGCGGCCGAGGTCTTCTCGCCGCCGACGATTTCGACGAGCGGCAGCAGATAAACGGGGTTATAGGGATGGGCGACGAAGAGGCGTTCGGGATGTTTCATGTCCTGCTGCAGATCGGTCGGCAGCAGTCCAGAGGTGGAAGAGCCGATCAACGCATCGGGACGCGCCGCGGCATCGATTTGCGTCAGCACGCCGCGCTTTAGGTCGAGCCTTTCCGGCACGCTTTCCTGGATCCAATGGGCATCGGCGACAGCTTCCTCGAGCGTCCTGCAGAAGGTCAGCCGGCCGCGCGGCGGCAGCGGTGCGCCGGTCAGCATGGCATAGGCCTTTTCGGCGTTGGCAATCACTTCGCCGACAATCCGGCCCGCCTCCGGATGCGGGTCGAACACGTCGACGTCGATGCCGGCGAGCAGGAACCGGGCAATCCACCCGCCGCCAATGACGCCACCGCCGATGCAAGCCGCTTTGCCGATCCCTGTCATACCGCCCTCAGCGCTTCGTCAGTTTGAGTTTCTTGCGGACGTCTTCGGGGCCGATGATCCGCGCCCCCATGCCTTCCACCACCTGCACCGCCTTTTCGACGAGCTGCGCATTGGTGGCGAGCTGGCCCTTGCCGACGAAAAGGTTATCCTCCAGGCCGACACGAACGTTGCCGCCGGCGAGAACCGCCGCCGCCGGATAGGCCATGGCGTTGCGGCCGATCGAAAACGCCGAAAAGGTCCAGCTCGAAGGCACGTTGTTGACCATCGCCATGAAGGTGTTGAGATCGTCGGGCGCGCCCCATGGAATGCCCATGCAGAGCTGGATCAGCACCGGATCTTCGATCAGGCCTTCCTCAGCGAGCTGCTTGGCGAACCAGAGATGGCCGGTGTCGAAAGCCTCGATCTCCGGCCGCACGCCAAGGTCGGTCATCTTCCTCGCCATCGCCCGCAACATCGCCGGCGTATTGGTCATGACATAGTCGCCGAGATTGAAGTTCATCGTGCCGCAATCGAGCGTGCAGATCTCCGGCAGGCATTCGGCGACATGGCTGACGCGCTCGGTGGCGCCCGCCATGTCGGTGCCGTTAGCATTGAGGGGAAGGGGGCTTTCGACATCGCCGAAGATCAAGTCTCCGCCCATGCCGGCGGTAAGATTGAGGACGACGTCGACGTCGGCCGCGCGGATGCGTTCGGTGACTTCCCTGTAGAGATCGTTGCGGCGGCTGGCGGCCCCCGTTTCCGGATCGCGGACATGGCAGTGAACAACGGCCGCCCCAGCCTTGGCGGCGTCGATCGCGGAATCTGCGATCTGCTTGGGAGTAATGGGAACGTGGCTGGATCTGGAAACCGTATCGCCGGCGCCGGTCACCGCACAGGTGATGAAGACATCGCGGTTCATCGCAAGAGGCATGTTTTTGTTCTCCCGTCTTGTCCAGCATTACGCGCCAGGACGGACAATGATGCTTTGCATTATCAGAAGCGATTGATACATTATCAGAACGGAGGAGCTACCTTGCTACAACGTTCGACGGAACGGCTGGATATCGATCTTCTGGTTCTTGCCGATACCAACCTGATCCTGATCGCGTCGGTCATTGAGCCGCTGCGCGGTGCCAACCGTATTTCCGGCAGCGAGCTCTATCGATGGCGGCTGCTGACGTCGGACGGAGCGCCAATCCTCACGACCAGCAATATCGCGGTGCCCGCGGAGGGAACCTTCCGGGCGACGGTCGAGGATAATCCGCTGTTCGTGCTGGCAAGCTACAACTGGCGCCGCAACGCGACGCCGGCGCTCAAGATGCAGCTCTCCCAGGCCGCCCGCCACCGCTCGGTGATCGCCGGCATCGAGTCAGGTACGTGGCTGCTCGCCGAGGCAAGTCTCCTCGACGGGCAGCCGGCGACCGTTCATTGGGAGGATTACGAGGATTTCGCGCTTGCCTATCCTGAGGTGAGGGCCGTCAAGGACCGCTTCGTCATCGACGGCAAACGACTGACGACGTCAGGTTCGCTTCCGACCGTGGACCTGATGTTGGAGATCATCAGGCAGCGGCAGGGTTATTCGCTGGCGCTCGAAGTCAGCCGGCTGTTTCGCTACGAGCAGCCTTCCTTCCATGGCGACGAGCCGCTTTCCGCCGCTTCGGCAGGGCTTCGCATGCATGATCCCCGGGTGAGCCAGGCGGTGCGGCTGATGGAGGAGCATATCGAGCAGCCGCTCATTCTGGCGCGGCTCGCCCGCAGGGTAGGCATCAGCGCCCGGCATCTGCAGGACCTCTTCCAGCAGAGCCTCGGCGCGCCGCCGCATGTGCACTATCTGGCGCTGCGCCTGAACGCGGCGCGCCGCAAGGTGATCGAGACGACGGCTTCCTTCGCCGACATCGCGGCGGCAACCGGCTTCAATTCGGCCTCGGCCTTTGCCAGAAGCTACCGGGCGAGCTTCTCCGAGAGCCCCTCCGAGACCCGCCGCCGCTTGCGCCGCCGCATCACGCCACCGGCGGCGCCGACGTAGGCTGGAACGCGTCCCGAACCATCTCTGCGAGTTCCCGGATGGCTTCGGTGGAACGGTACGTGCTGCGGCGGAGCACGACCTTCGAGGAGTCAACCGGCGGGAATCCGTCCTCGGCGGTCAGTTCCCGGCAGCCAGGCGGGATGCTGCTGCGGGAAAGCGTCGTCACGGCAAGGCCGGCGGTCAGCGCATTCTTCAGTCCTGAACCCGTATCGGCGATAAAAGCAATGCGATAGTTGCGACCGATCTGCTCCAACGACCTGAGCGCAAAATCACGTGACCAGGTGGAGTTGCGATAGGTCGCGATGGGTAGGGGATCGAGATCGTGCAGCCGGTGGACCATCGAGGTGACCCAGACTGTGGGATCGATGCAAATGACTTCGCCTTTCGTCTGGTCGCTCCAGTCGAAAACGACGGCTAGATCGAGTTCGTCCCGCTCCAGGGCGGCGAGATTGCGTGTTGTATAATCACAGGAGACGGTGACCTCGACCGCGGGATGGCGAACCGCGAAGGCCGCAAGCGCCGCCGGTAGCACCGTCTGGCTGTATTCCTCGGGAATTCCGATGCGCACCGGGCCGTCGAGCGGCTTGCTGCGGATCGTCGCCGCCGCCTCGTTCAAGAGGTCGATCACCCGGCGGGCATAGGGCACAAGCTGTATGCCCTGGCGCGTCAGCAGCACACCGCGGGCGCCGCGCTCGAACAGGGTTTCGCCGATCGCCTCTTCGAGCCGCTTGATCTGGGTGCTGACGGCTGATTGCGTTCGCCCGATGCGCTGGGCGGCTGCAGAGAAGTTGGATGTCTCGGCGACGACCAGAAAGGTTCGTAGCAGATCGCTTTCGACCGGTTCATGCATGGGACGGCCATAGAAAAAATCGATGATAGCCATCTCTACTATTCGTTTGTCTTATGTCAATTCCCGGCGCAGAAATGGGCGGCGTTCGACTTCCTTCTTTGAGAATCTCTGCGTGACCATCGACAATTCGACCACACGCCTCGCAGGCAGCGAGCACGAGAAGGGTGTGCTTCTCATCGTTGCCGCGACGCTTGCCTGGAGTGCCAGCGGCGTTTACTCCCGGCTACTTACGACCGACGTATGGACGGCGATCGCCTGGCGGTCGTTGTTCGGAGGCCTGTTCCTGCTGATCCCCTGCCTTTTCCTCGAAGGGGGCATCTCGCGGCGGCAATGGCGTTCCGTTCTCCATCCGTCTGGTCTAGCGATGATCGCATGCCAGACCTTCAGTCAGGGATGCTTCATCGGGTCTCTCTACATGACCACCGTCGCCAACGTGACGATGATCTATGCGACCACGCCTTTCATTGCGGCCTTGTTCGGCTGGCTCATCCTGAAGGAGAGGGTGGCCAGGCGGACGCTGATTGCCGGCGGCATCTCACTCCTCGGCGTCGCCGTCATCGTCGCCTCGTCGATCGGCGGCGGCACCGGCTGGGGTGATCTGCTGGCGCTCGGCATGACCGCATCCTTCGCGCTCGTCATCATCATTCCGCGCATCAATCCTGATGTGCCGAGCCTGCCGCCGACCGTCGTCAGCGCTTTCCTGACCCTCGTCATCTTCGCGCCCTTCGGTTCGGTCGGTTCTCTCGACCTGCACAATTGGATCGTGCTTGCCGCCTTCGGCGCCACTAATTTCTCGCTGGCGCTGGTGCTCTTCCTTGCCGGGGCAAAGCGGATGCCGCCAGCTGAGGCGGCGCTGATCGGCACGATGGAAATTGTGCTGACGCCCTTCTGGGTCTGGCTGCTATTTTCCGAACAGCCGCCCGTCGCCACCTATTTCGGCGGTGCCATCATCCTCGGCGCCGTGTTCTGGCATACGGCGGTCGACTTCAACCGGAGCCGACGGCCGTACCACGGCTAGGTGCCGCCGATCTTCCGGTCGGCTGACGCGACGGTTTTGGGCTGTCGCTCATGCGCTGATGAGCGACCAAGCGATTGCCGTCGCGGCCGCTTCACCCGGCGCCGCGCCAGACTTACACGCCAGGTGGCCTCGGCCTCAACTAACCGAAGAACGCACGAAGCTGAGCGAAAAACCCGCCTGGTTTGTGAGCCGCCATCTTTCGTACCCGCCGCGCCAGTGTTGCCGCGCTGACACGTTCACCGAAATGACAAAAGCAGACAAGGTCGTGCAATTGCTCGTCGCTGAGTTCGAAGAACCGCCTGGCTTCTCCATAGCTGTCGTTTTCCATTCCTGCCGCGCGCAGAATGGGATCAGCAAACGCAACTGAGATCGGGGTGTCGTCATCCCGCAATGCAAGCCGGTCTGCAATCGGCTGATACTCGGTTTCGTGAAGCGTCTTGAGAAACGGTCTGGGGCTGCGTTCCAGACTGTCGGCCCACCGCTCAAGCCGTTCGCGCCTCGTCATTTCAAGGCGATCATAGGTCGTGCTGACCTTTGCAATCGCTTTTAACTGCTCAAGTGCATGCTGTTCCATTTCGGCCTCCTATCCCCGGAAAAATAGATGGTCCGCTCCCGAAAATAGCCTCGCTCAGGTCACAGCCGAAGTCCAATCACGATTGAAAACGGCATCTGCCGCAGGCCAATGGATGTGTTCACAGGTGACACGAATTTAGGCGAGGAATCGCGACAGCGGCGATCACGTCATCCGAAGCGATCCGGAAAACCGCCGCATTCGCGGGATCAACGTGTCGTCGTCCATGGAAAGCCATTGCGCCTTTGCCGACTGTCGTCTTGAGAGGCACCCATGTCGTTTTTTCGGGCTCTGTTTTCCGTCAGGCATGGTTTGTTGGTCATGTTCACGGCGCTGCCCGCAAGCTGGCGACATGAACGATGCGAGGCCGGCCGCCGACCGCGCTACCCGGCAACGGTAGAAGAACTGAACTCCTCAAGAAGATCGCCGGATTGACATCCGGAGATCGTGATGGATCGAAAGGAGGTTCTGGAGCTCGAAACCAGCTCTTTGCGCAGCAGATCTACGGATTGCGGCGGGCGATGACGAGCGGAACGACAGGCCAGACCTATCGTTTTCACTCTCTCCTCGATCCAGTCTGTCCCCGCTTATCTGCGAAATCGAACTATCGCCCGATGTGGCGTTGTGAATGCCGGACTGCGGAGGAGGCAGGCCACAAGAAAGCATTGCCGTCGACTGCATTGGTTGCAGATCGAGGCATTCAACACATGGGAGGAATCCATGAGCAAAAATAGAGGCGTCGTTTATTTAAGGCCAGGCAAGGTCGAAGTTCGCGACATCGACGACCCGAAGTTGGAAGCCCCCGACGGCCGCCGCATCGAGCACGGCGTGATCCTGAAGGTCATCTCCACCAACATCTGCGGCTCTGACCAACACATGGTCCGTGGCCGGACGACGGCGATGCCGGGCCTGGTTCTCGGCCATGAGATCACCGGCGAAATCATCGAGAAAGGCGTCGACGTCGAGATGCTCGACATCGGCGATATCGTCTCGGTGCCGTTCAATGTCGCCTGCGGTCGTTGCCGCTGCTGCAAGTCGCAGGATACCGGCGTCTGCCTGACGGTGAACCCGGCGCGTGCCGGCGGCGCTTACGGCTACGTCGATATGGGCGGCTGGATCGGCGGACAGGCGCGCTACGTCACCATTCCCTATGCCGATTTCAACCTGCTCAAAATTCCGGATCGCGACAAGGCCATGGCGAAGATCCGCGACCTCACCATGCTCTCCGACATCCTGCCCACCGGCTTTCACGGCGCAGTGCGCGCAGGCGTCGGAGTCGGATCGACCGTCTACGTCGCCGGCGCCGGCCCTGTCGGCCTTGCGGCCGCCGCTTCAGCCCGCATCCTCGGTGCGGCGGTCGTCATGATCGGTGATTTCAACAAGGACCGCCTGGCACATGCCGCAAAGGTCGGGTTCGAACCCATCGACCTTTCCAAGAGCGATCGTCTCGGCGACATGATTGCTGAGGTCGTCGGCAGCAACGAGGTGGACAGCGCCATCGACGCGGTCGGCTTCGAGGCACGCGGCCATTCCGGCGGTGAACAGCCGGCGATCGTGCTCAATCAGATGATGGAGATCACCCGCGCCGCCGGCTCGATCGGTATTCCCGGTCTCTACGTGACCGAGGATCCGGGCGCTGTCGACAATGCCGCCAAGCACGGCAATCTCTCGCTTCGCTTCGGTCTCGGCTGGGCAAAAGCGCAGTCCTTCCACACCGGACAGACCCCGGTGCTGAAATACAATCGCCAGCTCATGCAGGCGATCCTCCACGACCGGCTGCCGATCGCCGATATCGTCAACGCCAAGGTCATCCCGCTCGACGACGCCGCTGCTGGATATGAAAGCTTCGATCATGGCGCGGCAACGAAATACGTCCTCGATCCGCACGGAGAGGTCGCGAAAGCCGCCTGATCCCAAGGAATAAAGACAAAATTTACAACGCCGCGCCTGTTTCGCAGGCGCGGCGTTGCAACGATTGAACCTTGGAACAAAACTACTGGATGCTGAACGGGAAATACTTAGCGTTGATCATGTCATAGGTCCCGTCATCCTTGATGGCCTTCAAGGCATCGTTCAAGCGGGCAAGACGCTCCTTGTCATCCAGGCGCAACGCGATCCCGGCACCCTCGCCGAAATAAGTGATATCGACCAGATCCGGCCCCTTGAACTCGCAGCAGGTCCCCGCCTTGGTGTTGGCGATCCAGTCATAAATGGCAAGTTTATCCTCGAGGATGATATCGACGCGCCCGTCCGACAGGCCTTTGTATAATTCCGGCGAAGAGCGGAAAACCGTCTTTTTCATGTCTGGATACAGGTGGTTGGCATAAGATTCCTGCGCTGTCGACGATGTCACGCCGAGTTTTTTGCCGCTGAGGGCGGCGGGGCTGACGTCACTGATCGGCGAGTCCTTGCGGGCGATGAACACCGACGGGCTGGTGTAATATTGGGCGGTGAACGCGACCTTCTGGCGACGCTCCAGGCTCATCGACATGGAGGAAATGATCGCGTCGTATTTGCCGGCGACGAGATCGGGGATCATGTCGTCCCACTTTTGGATGATGAATTCGCATTCGAACTTGCCGGCTTCGCAAAGGGCATTGGCGATATCGATGTCGAAGCCTTGCAGCTTGTTATTCGCATCAAGATAGTTGAAGGGCGGAAATGCACCTTCGACGGCAACTCTCATGGGCGTGCGATCTTGCGCAGCCAGCTGCAGCGGTAAGGTCGCGGCGAGAAGAAGACCCAGCCCGCCCGCCATCAGCGCTCCGCGGAGTATAGTCTGAATGGATAGGCGCAACATGTCTGAAACTCCTTGTGGGGTAATCTCGCCCGATAGTGCGCTGCAGCCTTTAATTCTACGTGAACGCTTCTTTGTTAGCGTTCACGAATGCGCCCGTGGTGGGTTCAGGGGTTTAGGCTTGCACATCGTTGTTCCTTCCAGCTCCAATACGTTTCAGCAATCCTGGATCGCTTCGGGGAGAATTCTGTTCCTGATCGCTGTCAGCGGGCTGGGAGCGATCGGACTGGTCGTGCTCTCTGCGCTCTGGGCGGGAACCGAAAGCGACGCCGCGGCCCTCGATCGACAGCGCCAGCTCGTCAATGCGCGCCTCAGGGAACAGGTCGATCAAGTCGCGCATGTCATCGGTCAATTCGGCAATGGCTATCTCGCCGGTGTCTATCCGGCCTCCCGGGCAGCGGGAGTTTCCTCCAGCCTCGATACTGTTCTTACTGCAGCGGCCGGAAGTGCGATCAGCCAGACTGCAATGTCGGCCTTCGGCTACGATCAGGCCTTCGTCGTCGACGACAAGGCGCAGCTGATCATGATGACCGACGCCGAAACGGAAAAGCGCTATCGCTGGATGAGGCCGCTCTTTCTGCCTCTCCTTAAAGACGCCCGCCTTACGGGGAGCCGGGGCACAGTTCCGAGCGAACGGACCCCGTCATCGATGGAAAGCCGCTTCGCCGATACCGCCCGCGCCAACCGAGCACTGGCCAATCTGATGCGGCTCGAAGGCCGGCCGACCATCGTGGGCATCGTCGCCGTCAATGAAGCCGCCGAGAGCCAACCGCAGCCGATGCGGCAATTCCTGATCGTCGTGCGGTTTCTTGACGGCGCGGCGCTCGACGAATTGAGCCGGCAACAAGGCCTCAACGGCGCCCGCTTCGCGCGCACGGCCGACGCTGACGAAAACGAGGTCGCGTTCCAGATCGACGCCACGGCGAACGGTGAACCGATCGGTTTCATCGTATGGCGGCCCGATCTTCCGGGTTCGAGGGTGATCGGCCGCTTGATGCCGGCGCTTTCAATTGCCGCCCTGGTGATCGCGGTCCTGTTTTCGGTTCTGCTCGTGCGGCTGCGAAGCAGTCTCGGCGAATTGAAGAAAAGCGAGCTGCACGCACGGCAGCTCGCCCTGCATGATGTGCTGACCGGCCTTCCCAACCGCGCCATGTTCGCTATGCGGTTCGAGGAGTGTCTGGCCGATACGCGGAATTCCGCCGAGCCATCGGCAGTGGCGCTGCTTGACCTCGACCGCTTCAAGGCGGTGAACGACACCTTCGGCCATGCAGCCGGCGACGAACTCATCAGGAGGGCTGCGGAGCGGATCGGCGCAGTGCTTCGTCCGCATGACACGCTTGCCCGGCTCGGCGGGGATGAGTTTGCCCTGCTTCTGCGGAACGTAAAAGATGATCAAATCCTGCCGTCCATATGCGAAGCGATCGTTGCCGAACTTGGCAAGCCCTTCCCGCTTTTGAAGGGCGAAGCGGTCGCCCGGGTCGGCGGCTCGATCGGCGTGACCGTCGTGCCGGATGCCGGGCGCAATGCCGACGATATCATGCGGTACGCTGACGTCGCGCTCTACGAGGCAAAAATGGGCGGAAGGGGCCAGTGGCGCGTCTATTCGCCATCCATGGACGGCGGCAGAAATGCGCGCGACATCCTCAAGAACGAGTTGCGGGAAGTTCTGGCCCAAAGCACCGCCTCACTCCCTCCCCCTTCCGCGCCGATTGCGGGCAGATCTGATTTCGGGTCGCTCGAGGTCTATTACCAGACCGTGCATCGTGCCGGGCACGGATTTCAGGCGTCGGGCGCGGAAGCGCTCGTGCGTTGGCGCCACAGTCAGCGCGGGCTCTTGACGCCTGCCAGCTTCATCCCTGCTGCCGAGGAGGGCGGTCTTATCGACGCGCTCGGCTTCTGGGTACTGCGCGAAGCCTGCAGAGCCGCCTGCAAATGGCCTGACGGCACCTTTGTCGCGGTCAATGTATCTCCCGCCCAGCTGCGTCGACCAAATTTTGCCGACGAGGTCTTCGCTGTGCTTCAGGAGAGCGGGTTGCAGCCATCCCGGCTCGAGCTCGAGCTCACCGAATCTTCGCTCATTGAAGATAATTCCGAGATTTATTCGGTGCTGAAGTCGCTGCGCAGCCAAGGCGTTCAGATTTCGCTGGACGATTTCGGAACCGGCTTTTCATGCCTCAGCCATCTGGTGCGCTTCGACATAGACCGTCTCAAAATCGATCGCTCGTTCGTCTCTTTGCTAGGCACGAAAGCCAACGGTGCGGCCATAATTGGCGCAATCGTCGCGCTCAGCCGCAACCTCGGCATCTCGACGACTGCCGAGGGGGTCGAAAGCGAGTATCAAAGGGACTTTCTGACTGCCCTCGGCTGCACCGATCTCCAGGGATACTTCTTCTCCAAAACCGGTTCCGCTCCGCGATCTCGACTGCTTCGGCCAGCCCGAAAGTGGCCCCGCGTTACGGACGATCGCTCCAGGCGCCATCGCCTGAGCACCTTTTGATCGTCACGCGGTTGGGAACTTTCGCTGCGGACAGCGGTTGACGCCCCGAGATGAAGGGAGGACGTGATGGGCGAGCTCGGCGAGTGGCGGCACCTTTGCGTCGACATGCAGCGGATGTTTGCGGAAGATACCCCCTGGCACGTTCCCTGGATGGCTCGGATCTCCCCTCAGATCGAGGAACTCGCCGGCCGGCATCCGTCCCGAACGATCTTCACCCGCTTCGTGCCGCCCCAGCATGCGGATGCCATGCCCGGAAAATGGCGGGACTATTACCGGAAATGGTGGATGATGACGGGCGAGCATCTTCCGCGTGGCCTGGTCGAGCTGGCTTCCTCGCTGGCCTTGCTTGTTCCGCCGGCAAGATATTTCGACAAACGCACCTATTCCCCCTGGATCGACGGCCGCCTCCACACAACTCTTCAATCCGAGCGGGTCGACACCCTTGTGGTCACCGGTGGGGAAACGGACGTCTGCGTGCTTGCGACGACGCTCGGCGCCATCGATCTCGGCTATCGTGTCATCATGCTGAAGGACGCCGTCTGCAGTAGCGCAGACGACACCTATGACGCATCGCTGGAGCTTCTGCACGACCGCTTTTCCGTGCAGCTCGAGCTCATGGAGACGGAAGAGTTCTTGAGCAGCCTTGGCTGAGGGCCTTCCGGGCGACCTTATTGATTGTACCAAGGCATGGCCGTTCCCCGCAAAGGTGGTGAGCACGCTTGCGCATGAGACCGCAAAGACCGCACTCGCACCTTGCGCTTCAGGCGTCTGGCACTCAGCGGGCTTCCTCGTTTTCTGCCTTTTCCAGAGCTGCGTTCAACAGTTGGAGCGCGAACTCCTCTGCAGCCTTTTCGTCATCCGCGCAGAGCTTCAACGGGGCGCACCTCTTCTTCAGATTGCGAACAAGTCGCCGTCGAAGCCTCGGGACCAGGCGCGTTCCCGTTTTGGCGAGAAGCTCCTGCAGACAGGTAACGGCAACCGCTTCGAACATGAGAAGCTTGCCTTCGACTTCACCTTGCGAAGGAATGGGCGACCGCTCACCGCCCCGTTTGAAGTCTCTCTCCGTCGACAGCATCTGCGGCCTCCTAGCCGATGACAGACCCGCACCTGCCTGAATTGCGCGATCAGGACGTCCAAACCGACTGCCGGGAATTATAACACCATCTCTTCTGTCTGGCTCGACGAACGCTAGCGCGAAGTCGACGTTCTTTCCTGGAGCTGAGATCAAGACTACTCTCGGCCGAAGCGGGATTTCGTACGAGGTCCAAGACGCCGAATTCGCATCGGCCGCGGAACACGGGCGATTATGCCGGCGCAACGGTCATCGTCGTAAAGCCGCCCGGAATGCTTCATTGATGGGCGGCAATCGCGGATGGGAGATGCCCGATTTGAGACATGTCAATGCGCAGTTCCGGGTCAGGTGCCAGAGTGGTAATATCAGATCGCCATTCTCTTTTTCGGGTGTACACCATGAAACGGCATATCCTTCTCCCGCTCCTCACTTACCCGGATGCGACTTCGGAAATCATGGTCGCCAATGCGGTCATGCTCGCGCGGCACATGCAGGCGACGCTGACCGTCTGTCCGGTGGAGATTACCATTCCCGACGTCTCCAATGCCCTGTCCTCACTGATCATCGATGCGGCACGAATGGCGCGGGAAGCCGGAGCGCTGAGCCGCAAGCGTGCTTCGGCGCTGACGCAGAAAGTGGTCGATGAGGCAAGGGCCGCTTCCGTCGATCTACGCACCCGCGAGATCAAGGTTGAGGAGCCATTCGTCGTCGACGCGCTGGCGGAAGCCTCGCGCGCCTACGATCTTGTGCTTCTGGAACTGGCAGGCCTCTCCCGTCCGATCGTCGAGGCGGTGCTGTTTGGATCGGGGCGGCCGCTCATCCTCTATCCGCCGGCGCCGTTCGGCGGCCGGATAGATCGTGTCGCCATCGCCTGGGATGGCAGCCGCGCGGCTGCGCGGGCAGCCCATGATGCCTCGTTCTTCCTCGAGCAGGCCTCCAAGGTCTGTCTGCTTTCCGTGATCGACGAGAAGCCGGTGACGTACGAGACGGGGGATTGTCTCATCGAAAACCTGCTGAAGAGCGGCGTGACGGCCGAGGCGACGCGGGTGCGTGCGCACGGCAAACCGGTCGGGGAGGTGCTGCAGAGCAAGGCCCTGGAATTGCGGGCAGATCTTCTCGTCATGGGCGGATTCGGGCATTCGCGCCTGCGGGAATTCGTGCTCGGCGGCGCGACGGAGGCAGTGCTGACCAGCATTACCCTGCCTGTCCTGCTATCGCATTAAGAGACGGTATGCGATGAGGGGATCGGCTTCGAAACACTGGCTCTCGGACTGATTGTCAATGCCACGAAGGCCGCGTGCCTCACAACCCGCGGCTTGTCGCTCAGCAGGAAGCAGCTCCTCAATCTCGTCGCAGCGTCTTGCCGCACTCCGCATCGAACAGATGAAGCTTGCCCGGTCGGGCAGCAATCGTTACGGCCTGCCCCGGCTCGAACTCGTGACGTTCGGACAACACGGCGACAAGCTCGCCGGACCCGTAGCGCAGAAATACCATCGTCTCGTGGCCGGTGGGTTCGGTGACGTTGACGGTCGTCTTCAACCCGTTCGGAGCGAGTGCCAGATGTTCGGGCCGCACGCCAAGGCGCACAGCCTGGCCATCGGACGCTTCCGGCGTGAAGCCGAGTGCAATCTCATCGCCTGTCTCCGTGACGAAGGCAGCACCGTCGGCCTTGTAGCGGCCTTTCAGCAGATTCATCGACGGCGAGCCGATGAAGGTGGCCACGAACGTATTGCGCGGACGATCGTAGAGTTCGAGCGGCGTTCCCGTCTGTTCGATCCTGCCGCCCTGCATGACCACGATCTTGTCGGCCATGGTCATCGCTTCGACCTGGTCATGGGTGACGTAGATCGTCGTGGTTCTCAGCCTCTGATGAAGCTCCTTGATCTCCTTGCGCATCTGCACGCGCAGCTTGGCATCGAGGTTCGACAGCGGCTCGTCGAACAGGAAGACTTGCGGCGACCTGACAATGGCCCTTCCCATCGCCACGCGCTGCCGCTGGCCGCCCGAAAGCTGGCGCGGATAACGGTCGAGATAGGGCACGAGGTCGAGGGTCTCGGCCGCCGCCTGCAGACGCTGCTTGATGACATCGGCAGGCTGTTTCTGCAGGCGCAGCGCGAATACCATGTTTTCGGCAACCGTCTTGTGCGGATAGAGTGCATAGCTCTGAAAGACCATTGCAATATCGCGATCCTTCGGCGGCAGATTGTTGACGATCTTTCCGCCGATCGAGATGGTACCGCCGGTGATGCTTTCCAGCCCCGCGACCATGCGCAACAGGGTCGACTTGCCGCAACCGGACGGGCCGACGAGCACCACGAACTCGCCATCGCGAATATCGATGTCGACGCCGTGCAGGATATTTAAAGCGCCATAGGCCTTCCGCGCCTCCGAAATATTGACCTCAGCCATATGCCTCCCACTCACTTTCCGGCCACCCCCGGCGTAATCCCCAAGGGTCTGCATCTCTCGCCGATATCCCAGGCATTACGGCCAGCGAAAACGCGTTTTGCCACGACCCGGGACGCCGCCAAATCTCCTCCATGAAACGTTTCATTTTTTATTGACTTTTTCCGCTTGCCGTCTAATGCTCGATGGCGAGACCGAGAGGAGCGGTTTCAAACAAGAATATGAAACGTTTCATTTTCTTGTTTACCAGATAGTTCTGCACGAGACCAGTCCCAAATTCGGGCCGGATACTATTCGGAAACACTGGCTGGCGGCAGCGCACCAACGTGGAGGAGGAAGACATGAAAGTCGAAATTTACGATGCATTGATGCGCCGCCAGGCAAGCCGCCGCGACGTGTTGCGCGGAACGGCAAGTGCTGCGGCTCTGCTCGGCCTGTCCGGCGCGATGGGTGGAATTGCCGGCACGGCGTTCGCCGCCGATGA
Source organism: Rhizobium aethiopicum (assembly GCF_900094625.1). Classification (GTDB taxonomy): domain Bacteria; phylum Pseudomonadota; class Alphaproteobacteria; order Rhizobiales; family Rhizobiaceae; genus Rhizobium; species Rhizobium aethiopicum. Next base: position 280,902 of record NZ_FMAJ01000004.1, read on the forward strand.
TCTGCGTGCCCAGATCCTGCAGATTCCGGGCGTCGGCAAGGGCTCGCCGACGGATGGAGACTGGCAGAAGGTCGGCGAGCTCTGCCTTGGCCCGACCAAGGCCAATGTCAAGGAGGGTGAGTTCGCAGGCGTCGAGCTGACCTTCATGGGGCTCAACAACCAGAATCTCCACAACTTCCTGTTCCGCGGCTTCCTGAAGCCGTGGGAGGCCTATACCGGCGCCAAGATCAACTGGATCGACCTTGCTCAGGCCGATTACAACGCCCGCCTTCAGCAGTCGATCGCAACCGGTACGGTTGATTACGACATTTTGGAAATGGGCGCACCCTTCGAAGGCGACACAGCCGGACGCGGGCTTCTGGACGAGATGCCGGACTGGGCTGCAAAGCAGATCGAAGCCGACGACCTGGTGAGTTACCTGAAGCCACCGGTCGGCACCTGGGACGGCAAGACCTATCGCGTCACGATCGACGGCGACTGCCACACCTTCGCCTATCGTAAGGACTATTTCGGCGAAGGCTCGATCAGCGGCATGGCCGAGCCGCCGAAGACCTGGCAGGAGGTCAACGCAGCGTCCAAGGCGCTGATCGGCAAGACCGATCCGCTGACCGGCCAGCCGGCCTACGGTTATCTCGATCCGCTCAAGGGCTGGGGCGGCTTCGGCTTCTATTTCATCGAGAACCGCGCAACGGCCTATGCCAAGTATCCCGGCGACCCGGCCTGGCTATTCGATCCTGAGAATATGAAGCCATTGGTCAACAACCCCGCATGGGTCCAGGCGATCCAGGATGTCCTGGATCTGATCGCGGCCAAGACCTATCCGGCCGATCAGATCAATGCGGATCCCGGCACCACCGCCTTCTCGCAGTTCCTGGCGGGCACCGGTGCAATGCTGATGTGGTGGGGCGACGTCGGCTCCAGCGCGCGCACCTCGGACACCTCGGTCGTCGGCGACGTCGTCGGCTTCGGCATCAACCGCGGCTCCAACCGCGTCTACAACCGCAAGACCGGGCAATGGGAAGAAAAGTACAACGAGGCGCCCAACATGGCCTATCTCGGCTGGGGGATCTACGTCACCAAGCGAGTCTCCGCTGACGAGAAGAAGCGCAAGGCGGCCTGGTCTGCTGCCGCCCATCTCGGCGGCAAGGATCTGTCGCTGTGGACGTCTGCCTATCCGTCCGGCTTCCAGCCCTACCGCCAGTCCCACTTCAACTACGACGAATGGGAAAAGGCGGGTTACGACCGGGCCTACATCGAGGACTATCTGGGTTCGAACGCCGACAGCTATAATCACCCGAACGCAGCGATCGAACCGCGCATCCCCGGCATTTTCCAATATTACTCCGTCGCCGAGGACGAATTGGCGAAGGGCTTTGCCGGACAATACAAGTCGGCACAGGAAACCGCGGATGCGATTGCCGCCGCCTGGGAAAAGATCACCGACCAGATCGGCCGCGACAGCCAGCTGAAACTCTATCGGACGAGCCTCGGGCTCTGATCGTTTGACCTAACGCGCTGGCGGATTGGAATTCGCCAGCGCCCATTCTGTCCGGGCGAGGAATATCATGTCGACAGTCGAAGCCGACCTGCTCCACACGGTCGAGGCCGGCTCCATTTCAGCGAGCCGCCGTTTCTGGGGCCGCGCGGCTCTGTGGCTGAGCGCCGTCTGGTTCGTAACATCCTTTGCAATGCAGGCTGCCCACGAACTTGGCTGGACCGGCTGGGGCTTTGCGAACTGGAGGCCGGTTCTTTACGCCTATTTCCTCTGGGCCACGGTTCTTTGCGTCACCCGCGTCGTCATATACGGCGAGGCCGGCAAGAAGGCGCTCTTTGTTCTGCCGGCCGCGCTTTTCGTCGTATCGATGGTGGTCTTCCCGCTGCTCTTTGCACTCTGGATCGGATTTTCCGATTGGAACCTCGCCTCTTCTGCCGGGCGGCGCTTCAACGGGCTCGACAATGTGCGCCGGATGATCGCCGACCCGTTCTACGCCAACGCCTTGCTCAACATGATCGTTTATTGCCTGGCGATTGCGGTTGAGTATGCGATCGCCTTCGGCCTGGCGCTGCTCCTCAACCAGGAAATCATTGCCCGAAAGGTCTGGCGGGTAACCTTCCTCGTACCTTTGATGCTGTCGCCGGTCGCGGTAAGCTGGATGGTCGGCAAATCGATGCTGGAGACCCGTTTCGGCCCGATCGCGCGCCTGGTCCGCTGGCTCGGCTGGGAAAATCCCTCCTTTTTCGGCGATCCGCTGACGGCGCGCCTTTCGATCATGATCATGGACGCCTGGACCTTCATCCCCTTCATGATGATCATGCTGCTCGCCGGATTGCAGGCCTTGCCAAGGGAGGTGCTGGAGGCGGCCGAAGTCGACGGCGCCACCAAATGGCAGCGCTTCTGGCAGGTCATCTTTCCGCTGATGCTGCCGGTCTCGGTCACGGCGGTGATGATCCGCATCATCTTCAAGCTCAAGCTCGCCGACATCATCATCACGGTGACGTCGGGGGGGCCCGGCGGGGCGACGGATTCCGTCACCAGTTTCATCTATCGCGAATACCGCGACCGCTCGAACGTCGGATACGGCACCTTGCTCGCGCTCGTCTATCTCGTGATCATCGTCGTCGGCATGACGGTGCTGATGAAGATCTCCGACCGCATCGTCAAGCGGATGACAGGAAGGCTCTGATGGTTCGCATCGATTTCGAAAAATACGGGCGCGGCCAACGCATTCGCTGGTGGGCCATGCGTCTGGCCGTCTACGGCCTGCTCGTCATCTGGGCGTGTGTCTGCATCTTTCCGCTGTTCTGGACGGTTTCGACCTCGTTCAAGACAGCCGCAGATGTGATGCGCGGCAATCTGATCCCCTGGTTCAATTTCGCGCCGAACTGGCTCGGCTGGCGCTCGCTAGGGCTCTCTCCCGATACGATTTCCCAAATTTCGACGGTGCGGGACGAGTTCATGCGCAGGCTCTGGAACAGCGTCATCATCTCCGTCACGGCATCCGCTCTTGCCGTCGTGCTCGGATCGCTGGCGGCCTACGGCCTCAGCCGCTTTTCCTACAAGTTCGGCCATATGCGCAATTCCGACATTTCGTTCTTCTTCCTGTCGCAGCTCATTATGCCGCCCGTCGTCCTCGCCCTGCCATTCCTGGTTCTCTACAAGGAGCTGGCTCTGCTCGATACTTATGCCGGGATGATCGCCGTTTACACGCTGATGGTCCTGCCGATCGTCGTCTGGATCATGCGTGACCAGTTCGCGACCATACCGGTCGAGCTCGAGGAGGCTGCGCTGGTCGACGGCCTGTCGGTCTGGGGCGCGTTTGCCCGCATCATCGTGCCGCTTGTCCTGCCGGGCATGGTGGCCGCGTTCCTTTTGGCGCTGATCCTGTGCTGGAATGAATATTTTTTCGCGGCACTGCTGACCTCCACAAATACCAACACGCTGCCGGTGATGATTGCCAGCCAGACAGGCAGCCAGGGCATCAACTGGTGGTCGATGGCTGCCCTTTCCACCGCCGGGATTCTTCCGCTGGTTATCGTCGGCGTCGTGCTGGAAAAGCACATAATCGCCGGGATGACCGCGGGAGCGGTAAAATAGCTGCGGGACGTTTGAAAATGTCAAGGATGCCCACAGTCAAGGATGTCGCCGAATATGCGGGCGTATCCGTGGGCACGGTTTCGCGTGTTCTGTCGGGCGAGGCCGCGGTCAAACCGATGCTGCGTGAAAGGGTGAACGACGCCATTTCGGCGCTCGGCTACCGGCCGAACGTAACCGCAAGAGCCTTGCGCACCAGCAGAACCGACGTCATCGGCCTCGTCGTTCCCGATATCACCAATCCCTTCTTTGCGCAGCTTGCGGCAAGCGTCGAGCGTGCGGCGCTCGAATGCGGGCATAGTCTCATGCTGGCGAGCTCGCATAACGACAGCGAGGCGGAGCAGAGCCACGTTTCTGCTTTTCTCGACCGCTCGGTGCGGGGCATCATCGTGGTGGCTTCGAGCGACGGTTCAGGTCTCGATCTACCAGCCTCGGTGCCGGTGATATCGCTGGACCGGCGCTTCGGCACCTTTCCCCTGGTGTCGACCAACCATGCGCAGGCGGCCACGCTGATCGCCGATCATCTTTATGGGCTGGGACATCGCCGCATCGCTTATATCGCCGGGCCGACCGACACCGAAGCAGGGCGCATGCGCAAGGAGGCCTTCGTCAACCGCATGGACGGGTTCGGCAAGGCCGGCGAGCCTGTCGAACTGGAAATCGCCTATGGCAGATTCGACTACGAGTCCGGCGAAAGAATTGCCCGCGAGCTGCTTTCGCGCCTGCCGCAGGACCGGCCGACAGCGATTGCCGCCGCCAGCGACCAGCAGGCCATCGGCGCATTGCGCGCCGCCCGCGACCTCAAGATCGATGTGCCGCGAAAACTGTCTATCACGGGTTTCGACGACATTTCGCTCGCCAATCTCGTGGTGCCGCGGCTGACAACCATACGCCAGCCGGCCGAGATGCTGGCACGGCGCGCAGTCACCCTTCTCCTGGAGGAGCCGCCGGGCAAGGGGGACGAAATGGTGGACGGATCACTGATCGTGCGCGGTTCGAGCGGTCCGTGCCCGCAACTTGGCGCATCGGCCCGAAAGTCGGAATCGATTGCCGGAAAGCCGGATGCATAGAAGGGCGTCGTTTGTGCGTCCGAAAGGCGCACGGCGCTCCACCGGATATCGCCGGACACAGAAATTGAAGCACGGCCGGCGTTCCGGCTAGAGAAAGGATGTAGATCGATGCTCAAGGGAATTCGGGCCGAACTCAACGGCGACATTCTTCAAGCACTTTGCAACATGGGACACGGTGACTATCTCGTCATCTCCGACATGAATTTTCCATCGGATTCGATAGCCCGCCAGACGCGTCTGGGTAAATTGCTGACCATGGAAAACATTCCCGCACCGCGGGCGATCGACGCGATCCTTTCGGTGCTGCCGCTCGACACCCCGATCCAGCCGTCGGTCGGCCGCATGGAGGTGATCGGCAAACCGGATGAAATTCCGCCGATTCAACAGGAAGTACAGGCGATCGTCGACCGCGCCGAAGGCAAGCCGTCGCCCATGTATCCCGTCGAGCGCATGGCGTTTTACGACATCGCCAAAAAGGCCTATTGCGTGATCGCAACCGGAGAATTGCGGTTCTATGGCTGCTTCCTTTTGACCAAGGGCGTCATTCCCGCGGAAGAGGCCGTCCGATGAGCGAGAAAAGCGGGATCGTCATTTTGGGCATTTTTGCCGCCGACACCGCCTATAAGGCAAAGCGCCTGCCGCATATTGCCGAGACGCTGATGGGCTCGGGTTTCACCCTCGGGCCTGGAGGCAAGGGCTCCAACCAGGCGATTGCCGCGGCAAAGGCAGGCGGCAAGGTGGCTTTCATTTCACGGGTCGGCGACGACGCGTTCGGCGCGATGGCGCTGGCGGCCTATGCGGAGGCGGGGGTCAAAGCCAATGTGATGAAGATGCAAGGCGTTTCCACCGGCGCTGCCTTCATCTTCGTCGATGAAGTGAGCGGCGACAATGCCATCATCGTGGTGCCGGGCGCCGCGGGGCTGATTGGTATCGACGATGTCGAAGCGAACCGGGCGGAGATCGAAAGCGCCGCCATCTTCATGACACAACTCGAACAACCGCTGGAAGCGGCCCTGCATGGCCTGTCGATTGCGAAGAGGGCAGGGGCAACTACAATCTTCAACCCCGCGCCGGCCAGCGCCATCCCGGATAGCATCTACGGCTTGTGCGATTTCATCGTTCCCAACGAAATCGAAGCGGCGGAATTGGTCGACCATGCGATCGAAACCGATGAGCAGGCGCGTGCAGCGGCGCGCACGCTGGTCGATCGGGGGGCGAAAGCAGCGGTCATAACGCTGGGCGCCCGCGGTGCGCTCTATCACACAGCCGGGCAGAGTGAATTCGTCCCCGCCTTTTCGGCCGGCAATGTCATTGACACAACCGGGGCCGGCGACGCCTTTCTCGGCGGGTTCGCGACGGCTATTTCCGAAGGTCAGGCGCCAATCGAGGCCGTCCGTTTCGGCTGCGCGACCGCCGCAATCGCCGTAACGCGGCCTGGCACGGCCCCCGCCATGCCTTCTCGCGCCGAGATCAGCGCCTTGCTGCGCTCCTGATGAGGGAGGTCACAGGAAATTCAAAGGAGGCGCGCCAGTCTCGCCATCTCCTGAAACCGGTGACTCCAGCCTTGCGTAGAGACGTAGCCGCCGCGTACGGCCTTGATTCACGGCGACAACGATTGCGGCCTCTCTGCCGCTAGTTGACCGGCCAGACAAAGAGCAGAGCGGGTACGCTGACGAGGATGATCAACGCCGATAGCGGCAGGCCGAGACGCGGATAATCGGAGAACCTGTAACCGCCAGGACCGAAGACGAGCGTGTTGCACTGATGGCCGACAGGGGTGAGGAAGTCGCAACCCGCTCCAATTGCGACCGCCATCAGGAAGGCCTCCGGTCTGTAGCCTAGACCCGTCGCAAAGCTGGCGGCGATCGGCGCCATGACGAGAACCGTCGCGGCGTTATTGAGAAAGGGTGTAACGGCCATGGCGGTTACCAGGATCAGGCCAAGCGCACCCCATGCCGGCAGATTCATAGCCGCCCCGCCCAACCAGCCGGCGATCAAGTCGCTCCCGCCGGAGGTGCGCAACGAATCCGAGACCGGGATGAGGGCCGCGAGCATCACCAGGATCGGCCCATCGACCGATTTATAGACATCCACGAGTGGGATAGCTCGAAAAACGACCATTCCCAGGGCGGCCGCGAAGAAGGCCACCGGAACCGGTGCGAGGCCGACGGCCGTGGTCGCCATGGCAAGCGCCAGGATGACAAGCGGAATGAAGGCGCGGCGACGGATGCCGAGCAGCACCTCCCGCTGGGCGAGCGGCAGCAGACCAAAATCCTGCAAAAGAGCGGTCAGGCTTGCCCGGCTGCCTTGCAGGAGGAGTACATCGCCCGTGCTGAGGGTCAAGCTTCCCAGCCGTTCCTTCAAGCGTTCGCCGCGTCGGCTGATCGCTAGAATGTTGACGCCGCGCGTGTAGGAAAGTGCCAGTTCTTTAGCCGAAAGGCCCGCAAGTGATGATTCCTGACTGACGATTGCCTCCAGCGAAATGATGTCCGCTTCCCGCTGGCCATTTTCTGTCAGAGGTTTGCCGGAAAGCTTCAATTTTCCCTGGGACACGATGCGGTCTATCGCCGCCGAGGGACCTTCCAACATCACGATGTCGTCGGCGCGCAAGATGAGATCAGGGAATGGAGCCATCCGTGAACCGCCGCGCAGTACGGCGGTGGCGATAACCTCACCGTCGCCGAGCTTCAGGAGGTCGCTCAGTGCCCGCTCAAGGAGCGTTGACTGGCCCGTTATCGCGACCTCGCTGGTGTAATTCCTGATCTCAACGGCATCCTCGATCGAGTTGCTCTGCTTTGTGCGGCTCGGCACCAGCCAGTGGAAGAACAACAGGAAGGCAATGCCGACAACCGTCAGAATTCCACCGATCGGTGTAAAGTCGAACATGGTGAAGGGCGCTCCCGTCATCTCCTCCCGCAGGCGCGACACGACGATATTGGGCGACGTGCCGATCTGCGTCATCAGTCCGCCGAGCAAAGCGGCAAATGACATCGGCATCAGGTATTTCGACGGAGAGGCACCGGATTTTCTTGCGAACTGGAATGCGACCGGCATCATGATGGCCAGCGCGCCAATATTCTTGATGAAAGCAGACAGCACCGCGACGGCTATCATCAGGAGCGCAAGCTGCGTATGAAGCGTGTTCAGGTTCGGGAAAAATCGCTTTATCGCGGAATCGACAATGCCCGACCGTGCCACGCCCGCGCTGACGACCAACGCGCTGCCAACGATGATGACGATGTCGTCGGAAAAGCCGGAAAACGCCTTATCTGGCGCGACAATGCCGGTTGCGACCGCCAAGACGAGCGCGCAGCACGCGACAACATCATAGCGGAACCGATCCCATATAAACACCGCCATCATGAGCGCGATGACAGAAAATGCGATTATCTGCTGTGTTGTCATACGGACCCGGGAAAGAGGCTGGGATGTCGCCCGACAACCAAGCGGAAGAAGATATCCAGAAACGCCGTTACGTGGCGCAAGTTCCTTGGCAGGATGTTCTGGGCCCCTATGGACTTCCAGATCCAGCGCGTGCAGCGCGGATAAGCTGGCCACCCTCAACCCGCCGTTCCCTCACGTTGAATGCAGCGCTCTATCTTGGGCCTCACGTAAGCAAGATCATGCTTGATTTGATCAACCCTCCATCGCCGACTGAAGTGCCGCGTGAAGTCGGACTATCACGCCTCTTGAGGGCGATCCCGGAACTGTGAAGCTTCGTTCGAGGTTGGGGTGCCGGGCTTCGGAGGAGATGAATCGATGACGAGCGGGTGCGTAAAGCTGGATGCCATTGTGATAGGCGCCGGGCCGGGTGGGATGACAGCCGCTCTCTATCTGGGAAGGCTCAACCGCCGGATTGTTGTCGTTGACTCGGGTTGCAGTCGCGCACTCCTCATTCCGCTCTCTCGCAATCACCCAGCTTTTCCCGAGGGTATCGAGGGAGCCGAGCTGTCCAGGCGCATGAGAAAACAACTTCAGAACCTCAGTATCGAGATCGTGGCGGAGGCGGTATCGCAGGTGCGGCGGTCCGCTGATTCAGGCTTCATCGTCGAGTTCGCCGGCCGTTCGATGCTGGCTGAAAACATAGTCCTTGCAACCGGGGTCGAGGACATTCTGCCGCCCATTGACCACGCTGACGATCTCACTCGATCAGGATATCTCCGCCTCTGTCCGATCTGTGATGGTTACGAAATCGCTGGTCGACCGGTAGTGATCATTGGCGCGACGGAGCGCACGGCCTCCGAGGCTCGCTTCCTCAGGGCGTTCACGAGCAAGATCACCATCGCGACGCTGGGAGAAAGGATGGATGTCACACAAGCAACCATGGCCCGGCTGGTTGCTGATGGAGTCGCCATACGCTGTGAGAAGTTGGTACGTTGCTCGCGTCGCGAAAACGGCGTCGTTGATCTCGTCATGAAGGCTTCAGCGCCCTTGGAAGGGGCGGTCCTTTATTCGGCATTGGGAATTCGCCCGCGCTCACAGTTGGCGGAGCAACTGGGTGCTGATCTCGAGGAGGATCTGCGGATCAAGGTTGATGCACACCAAGCTACCCAAGTCCCGGGGCTGTATGCAGTGGGCGACGTTGTCACCGGTCTTAACCAACTCGGCGTGTCAATGGCCCACGGCGAAATAGCGGCCATTGCTGTGCATAATCGTCTTCGGCAAATGCAAGAAAGTCAGAAATCGCTTCTCGGCTGAACGTCAATTCTGCGATATTATCAACTGCATCGCGCGGCGTGCTGAACCTATTCCCCGACTCCTCGCGGCGCCGTCAATTTTCCTCCTTCGCATCTGACAGCGCGGGCGTTTGCTGAGCCAGCCTGCGAGCTTGGCCGATGTCTTATTGCTCCAACCGGGCGCACTCTGGTTTTTCCGAGCCTCTGGCGGGTGGTCCGCTGCCCCAAGAGACGCCCGACACGAGGACGACAGGCGACGACCTCGCTGATCGAAAAGCGCGAGTTCATCCCAAAATGCAGCCTCAGCCCGCCAGAGCTAACTCGTTTTGGTGATGGAACTAAAGCGCTCAGCGGTGGTTCGGCGGGCTCTTACGGTTTTCAAGCAAAAGGGAAATCCTTTGAGCGAGTTGCACCATGAATTCCCGCTACGAAGAGATTTTTTGTCAAGAGCCGGGGAGGACGAGTGGCGCGAGCCAGGCTCAGCGCCGTTGTCTGCGGCCGGTTCATCAAAACTGCGACAGCCGCTGTCACCGTGCCCTTTGGTCGTCGATCTTGACGGCACCCTCGTGCGATCGGATCTTCTGATCGAGACCGCCTTCGCGGAGCTCAGCCGGCGGCCCTATTCCATTGTGGCTCTCGTCGGTGCGCTGTCCAGAGGAAAAGCCTGTCTGAAGCACCGCCTTTCGCAGCCGATGGATTTCGACCCCGCTATCCTTCCTTATGACGCCGAAGTGCTGAACGTGATCAAGGCTGCACGGGAAGAGGGGCGCCCCGTTTATCTCGCCTCTGCAACCCATGAGCGCCTCGTTCGCGCGGTTGCCGACCACCTCGGCCTTTTTACCGGCTGGTTTGCTACCAATGAAACGATGAACTGCGCCGCCGAGGTGAAGGCGGCGAGACTTGTTGCCGCCTTCGGCGAGGGCGGCTTCGACTATGTCGGCAATGATGCGGCCGACCTGCCGGTCTGGCGCCACGCCGCAAAGTCCTACGCCGTGAGGACATCGGCCGCGGTTGCGCGACAGCTTTCCGATCAATGCGACGACGTCGAACACCTCCGGCACGACAGGCCCACCTGGCGGATTTGGGCGCGCTCGTTACGGGTGCATCAATACGTCAAGAACGGGTTGGTCTTCGTCCCGCTCCTGACGAATAAGCTTTTTGACATGCCTAGTCTTGTCAGCGCCGGTCTGGCTTTGGTGGCTTTTTCGCTTTGTGCCTCGGGTGTTTATCTCTTGAATGATCTGGTCGATCTTCAGGACGACCGCCGTCATCGAACCAAATGTCGCAGACCTCTTGCCTGTGGCGAGATTCCCCTGTCGCACGCCGTTTTGGCAATTCCGATTCTGCTTTCGCTGTCGCTTACCGTCGCCGTCATGGTGTCGCCCGCCTTCGTGCTGGTCCTTGCTGGATATTTTGCCCTCACCACGGCCTACTCCTTTTTCCTGAAGCGGAAGATGATCCTGGACGTCGTGGCTTTAGCTTCTCTCTATACGACCCGCGTGATCGGAGGGGCCGCGGCCATTGCGGTGTGGCCATCTCCGTGGCTGCTTGCCTTCATGATGAGCTGGTTCCTCTCACTCGCATTGGTCAAGCGTTATACCGAATTGATTTCGCGCCGCGCCGCGCACCTGCCGGACTTGAAAAGCCGAGACTACCGGAAAGTGGATATCGGCATGGTGGGTGCATTGGCAGCAGGCGCTGGGATGAACGCGCTGACATTATTTGCGCTCTATGCTGCAAGCGACAGCGCCCAGGATCTTTACACCAGGCCAGGGATGCTATGGCTGGTAGGCCCGATCCTGGCTTGCTGGATCGCCCGCATACTGATGCTCGCCAACCGGGGGCAGATGCTCGATGATCCTGTGGTCTTCGCTATCAAGGACAAGGTCAGCCTCGCCACGCTTGGCGCCGCCGGCTTATTTGTCGTCGCCGCAATGTGAGGTGGCAGAATGGACTTTCAGTCTTTGCAGCCGGGCACTCGCGTCGGCGTCGCAACTCGCTACTGCGCCTTCGCGATGCTCTCCACCGCCGCGAATTTTGCGGTCCAGGCCGTTGTCGTTCAAATGGCGCCTTCACCGAACCTTATGCCTTCGATTCTCGCAGGCACCGCTGCCGGTTTCGGGCTGAAATATTTCCTCGACAAACGGTGGATCTTCTTCGACCGCTACACGTCCCACGGCGACGAGATGCTCAAGGCGGCGCTTTACGGCCTGTTCAGCGTGCTGACGACGCTCATATTCTGGGGGTTCGAAATTGCTTTCTGGACCGTCTGGAAGACTGAACTTGCCAAATACACGGGTGGAGCGATCGGTCTGGCGATCGGCTATGTCTCCAAATACGCTCTCGACCGGAAATTCGTTTTCAAACCTGAGGAGGCGTGACGAACCGATGGAGGGCTGGGGACGCTATCCGCGCCATGAGACCGAGGTGATCGCTTGCCGACTGCCGGAAGCCCTTCCGGAGAGCGTGGTATCGCGCCCAGGGCTGATCGCGCGCGGTAATGGTCGCTCTTACGGCGATGCAGCGATCGGCGAGCATTCTACATTGCTGTGCAGTCGATTGGACCGATTGAAGAGCTTCGACCTAGCCGATCGCGCTCTCACCGTCGAGGGGGGCGTCATGCTCTCTGACGTTCTTCGCTCCTTCGTCCCCAGAGGCTATTTTCCGCCCGTGGTTCCCGGAACCAAGTTCGTCACGATCGGCGGAATGATTGCATCGGACGTCCATGGCAAGAATCATCATCGCGACGGTGGCTTCGGAGGCCACGTCCGCGAGTTGAAGTTGGTGGTCGCCAGCGGAGAGATCGTCACCTGTAGCCGCACACAAAATTCCGAGCTTTTCTTTGCGACGGTCGGCGGCATGGGCATGACGGGGATCATTGCTGAAGCGACCTTCCGCTTGAGGCCCATCGAAACCGGCTGGATCGCGCAAAAGACCATCGTCACGGAGAACCTCGGCGACGCATTGACCGCGCTACGCCAGACCGAGGATGCCACCTATTCGGTGGCCTGGATCGATTGCCTTTCGCAAGGCGCCTCCCTCGGACGCTCGCTGATCTTCGCCGGCGAGCACGCGACGCTGGACCAGGTCGGCGGAACATCGAAAGCCGAGCGTTTTCCTGCGTGGAACCCGGCGAAGCTTTCGCTGCCATTGGACCTTCCACACTGGCTGCTCAACAGAAGAAGCGTATCGACCTTCAACGAGGTCTATTTCCGGGCAGGAGCGCGAAAGGCGGCCAAGACTGCGCTCGTCCATTGGGATAAATACTTCTTTCCTCTCGACGGCATGCTTGAATGGAACCGGCTTTATGGAAGGCGGGGCTTTCTGCAGCATCAGTGCGTGATCCCTGCCGAGGACGCGCTGCCAGTCTTGAGCGGCATTCTTGACCGGTTTGCGCGTTCGGGCAAAGCCTCTTTTCTCGCGGTTTTGAAGAAACTCGGGGCAGAGGGTGGCGGCCTGCTGTCCTTTCCTACGCCGGGCTATACGCTCGCACTCGACCTTCCGGTCACTCAGGACGTGTTCCGGCTGCTCGACGAAATCGACGAGTTGGTTGTCAAGGCAGGAGGGCGGCTCTATCTCGCCAAGGATGCGCGACAGTCACGTCAAACATTCGAGGCGGGTTACCCACGTTTGAATGCGTTCAAAGAGCTGCGCAAGGCAACTGGCGCCGATCGTCACTTTAATTCCCGCTTGGCAAAAAGGCTCGGCATATGAAGGGAATCGGCAAGACTCTGCTCCTGATCGGCGCAACCTCGGATATTGGCCGTGCGACGGCGCTGATCTATGCCGAGGCGGGATGGGATGTGCTTCTGGTCGGACGAAGGCGAGTGGCCGTCCAACGCGAAGCCGACGACATCAGCGCACGGACAGGCGCTCACGTCATGGTCCACGAACTCGATATTCTCGCTACGAGTCGTTTCGAAGAGTTCATGAGCAGCATTTCGGCTCTGCCCGAGACGGCGGTCTGCGTCGTTGGCGATCTCGGGGAGCAGTTTCGGGCCGAACAGGACCTCGAGCACGCCGCCACGGTCATGCGGACCAACTTCGAAGGACCAGCTTTGCTCATTGGTCTTCTGGCTGAACGTTTTGCCGCGCGAGGATCCGGTACCATCGTCGGCATAAGCTCCGTCGCCGGCGAGCGCGGGCGAGCGTCGAACTATGTCTATGGTGCTGCCAAAGCCGGTCTGACCGCCTTCTTGTCAGGGCTGAGGAACAGGCTTTCCCGGTCCGGCGTGCGGGTGCTGACCGTGAAGCCGGGCTTCGTTCGCACACGCATGACGGATGGAATGAAACTACCGCCGCTTCTCACCGCCGAACCTCGGGAGGTCGCGCAAAAGATCTTTGCCGCTGCCGAGGGAGGGAGGGGCGGAGACGTCGTCTACGTCAGAGCGATTTGGCGACCCCTCATGACGATGATCCGGTCAATCCCCGAGCCGATCTTCAAGAGGCTGCGGCTGTGATGGAACCGGGCAATCAAGCCGCCTACGCGGCCATCGAAACGAAAACTGCGGCACACAAGGGAGCGGCGGCCGGGATACGGCGGTTTCTTTCGGCAGAGGTCGCAATCATCGTCGTCGGATTGGTCTGCGCGGCCATGCTTGCATTGCCGGGGCGAACCATCAATGCCGCCTTCATCAATGACGTGCTGATTTTTATCGACGGCGCACATCGGATCACATTCGGTCAGGTGCCGAACCGCGATTTTCACACGGCGCTCGGGCCGCTGGTGTTCTACATCCCGGCCGCGGGATACCTGCTGACGGGAAATTTCGGCGCTGCAATTCCAATGGGAATGGCCATGGTGATCGTCGTCTTCCTCCCCGCGATGATCCGCATCCTCCTATCGCGCCTCAGTCCCTCGATGGCGGTCGGGCTCGGCATATTTTTCATTCTCATCCTCGCGGCGCCGATCAATCTCGGCAGTTCCATCCTGTATCCTTCCTTCGCGATGTTCTACAACCGCATCGGCTGGGTCGCGCTCGGCCTGCTGCTGGTGATGTACCTGGCGCCGCGGTCCCCAGGCAGGGGGAATGCTGCCGATGCTGTCGCCGCGGTATTTCTGCTGCTTGTCTCTTTCTATACAAAGGCCACCTACGGGCTGGCCGGGACCGGCTTTCTGATGTTCATGCTGTCTGATCGACAGCAGCGCCGCTGGGTCGTGACGGCCCTGCTCCTGACGGGCGTGGCAATGCTCGTCATCGAGTTCTTCTGGCGTGGCACGGCGGAGCACATAGAGGATCTGCGGTCGGCGGCACGGGTCAGCGGCGGTCATGATCTTCCCAGTATTCTCAAAAATGTGCGTGAGAATTTGTCGGATCTCACGGTGTTCGCAGTCTTCTCTTCGGTCGTCCTCTGGCAAAGCCGCCGCCTGCGGGACCTTGTCTACTGTGGGTTCTGCATAGCCGCAGGCCTGGCGATCATCAATCAGAACGCCCACAGCTGGGGCATCATCACGCTCTACTGCGGCGCGGCAGTTCTGGTGCAAAAGGCCGGCGAGCTGCAGCTGGGCAAAGACGGCAGAAGCGCGGGGCGATTGGTTCTTCCTCGCCGCGCCCTACAACTGCTCGTTTTATCGTTCCTGTTGCCGCCCATCCTGCACCACAGCGCGGCTCTCGTTCTGCATACGGCGCTTGCCGCCGAGAAAGCAGGTCAGTCTCTCGGGCTACCGCTATTCGATGATCTTCGGGAAGTCGACCCGCCCGGCGGCGAGCCTGACTTCATAAGACGATACCTCGACGACATCGTAACTGGCGGTGCGCTGCTGCAGGCATTGCCGGCGCCGCCGGAACGCGTCTTCGTGCTTGATTTCGTCAACCCCTTTTCTGCCGGCCTTGGCATTCGCCCGCCAACCGGCGACACTGCCTGGTTTCACTGGAACCGCAATATCAACGAGAAAGCGTTTATCCCGCCAGACGTGCTCTTTGCCGACGTCAAGATCGTGATGGTGCCGAAAACAGGAATCAACAGCCTGCCGCTGCAGGAGCTGTATGGCCCTTTTCTTTCAGCAAAGTTCGACGTCATTCAAAAAACCTCTGAATGGACGGTCTATCGATGGCGCCAGACCCCGGCGCAAAGTGAGGGCCGGTGACTGTAGCATTGAGGTCGATGCAGGAGAAAGACGCATCACCCCGGGCGATCCAATCGAACAGGTGGCGTGTGGTCATCCTCGGCATTGGCCTGGTGCTCGCCGGCCTGCTCGCTCTGCCGGGTCGGACTGTCACGACCAAATATGTCAACGACCTTTTCGTTTTCCTCGATGGCGCTCATCGTATCGCGGTGGGACAATTGCCCAACGTGGATTTCCACACGCCACTCGGACCGCTGACATTCTATATTCCCGCCGCCGGCTATGGACTGTCCGGTAGCATGGGTGGCGCGATGCCGGCGGGAATGGCTATGGTGGTCGTCCTGCTTGCGATTGTTGCCGCGGAAATCATCGGCAGTCGGATGCGTAAGGTACTCGGATTGCCGCTTGCGATCTTCCTGCTCCTGATAGTTGCGGCTCCCGCAAATCCGGGCGAACGGATAGGTGAGCTGACCTTTGCCATGTTCTACAATCGGCTGGGATGGGCGTCGCTTGGCCTTCTGCTGGTGATGTATCTGCCTCGGTTGCCGGGCGCTCGGAGTAGCAAGGCCGTCGACGCCGCCTGCGCCAGTTTCCTCGTGCTGCTGATGCTCTACACGAAGATCACCTATGGCGTCGTGGAGCTTGCCTTCCTTGTGTTCATGCTTTTCGACCGCCGCCAGATCGGTTGGGTGGCTCTGGCGCTCGTGATTGTCGGTGTCAGCATTCTCATGATCGAAGTCGTCTGGCGCGGCGGCTTCCACTATCTCGCTGACCTGCGCCTTTCCGGCCAAAACAGCGGCGGCTTCCCGACGCTCACGGCTCTCGGTCACGTTGCCCGCAACAACTTCGCCGACCTGCTTGTCTTTCTAATGGTCGCGGCCATTGTTCTCAATCTGACGACGAGTTACCGGCATCTACTCTTCATTGGTTTCTGCGGTGCAGCCGGTATCCTCTTGATCGAGCAGAATTTTCAGAGAATCGGCATTCTGACTCTGGGTGCAAGCGCCGCCATCATCACGGAAAGCCTCTGTCGCGCCGGGTTGCCATCGCGGCATTGGAAAGCCCGGCTCGCCCTGCCGCTGCTCGTGGGCTTTCTGTTGCTGCCCGCCGCCGTCAGCAACGCCGCATCGCTCGCTATTCATACTTATTGCGCCGCCGAGGGCCGAGGTAAACCGATCCCGCTACCGGCGTTTTCCGAGATCAGACTGGTTGAGATGTGGAGCGCCGGCCAATACGAATATTTCGAGGGATATAACAGGACATTGGCTGACGCTTCAGCGGCTCTCTCGCGATTGAGCACCGAAACCGAGCGTGTTGCGGTCCTGGATTTCGTCAATCCCTTCTCTGCCGGCCTCAGGCTAATACCGCCGGTCGGCGACAGCGTCTGGTATCACTGGGGGCGCACACTTGGGCCGGATTATCATCCGGCCCCGGAGCAGATGTTCGTCGACATCGATCTGATCCTCGATCCGAAATGGCCAATCGAAATCTGGACGGGTAACGGCATGCGCGACGTCTATGCCCACTATATTGCTCGCCATTATCAGATGGTGGCGCAAACCGCCGATTGGCGCATCTACCGCAGGAAAGCTCCCTGAGTCGGCGCATGTTGCCGGTCGCGTTCTGAGACGATCAGGCCGATGAGGATCAGCACGAGGGCCCATGCATAGATGGATCCGGCCGTCAGTTGGGTGAGGCGAGGGGCTCCGAAGTAGCCGAGGATGACGGGAACGGGTATCGTCAGGGCGGCGCCCGCCACCCATGCCCATGCGCGCTGCCAATGGTGCAGCAGCACCGGCAGCAGGAAAAGCGTGTAGTGGATCCATCCGAGAGGCGAGGCCAGCAGGGAGGCCAGCAGCGCGAAGCCGCTGACTGCGATGATCGGCGGGCGGCGGAAAAATGCCCAGCCTGCCAGTCCAAGCAACAATAGGGCGGCAAGAACAGTGCCTGCGGCGGGAAGGCCCGCGCGCGCCGCAACGCCCGCAAACGACGCGTTGGTCAGAAAAATCGCGCGTTGACCATCCGTCGCAACGAGGCGCAGCCAGTCGAGGTAGATCTGAGATCCGAACATTGCCAGCGGGATTGCGGCTATGACGGCCGCCGTGGTCACCGCCAAGACACTCGGCAGGCGATGTCCGGCAAGAAAGAGCAGCACCGGCCACACCGCAAAATTAGGTTTCATCGAGATCAGCAAACCGATAATGATGCCGGCGAATACGCGATCACCCTTTTCCAGCCGAAGCCAAGCCACCACCGCCAGCAGCACAAACGGCATATAGATCTGGCCAAGATAGAGCGTGTCCCAGAAGCCAGCTAGCGCAAAAGCCCAGATGGCCAGCAGCGGGAGTTCCAAGCCGCCGCTGTAGCGTCGCAGCAGCAACACCACCGCGGCGAAGTAGCTGGCAATCGAGATCATCCACCAGATACGAAGCGACTGGACCGGGTCAACGACGTCGAAAGCCTGGAACAGCAGTGCCGAAATCGGGGGATTGAGATTGGGATTCCAGGATTCAAATCCGGGAAAAACGACATGCGGCGTGAGCGGCGGGTAGATGCCATAGGGGTCCAACCCTGCAGCGGCTGCGCGCCCCGACGCGACGAAGGCGCCGAAATCCCACAGGCCATGATCTGAAACGACCCGCGGAATTTCCGCCTGGATGATCAGCAAGGAGATGAGGGCAAGACCCGCGGTCGCAGCCAGACGGATGAATTTCCCCGGCGGCCCAATATCAGCATCATGAAAGAGCGATGCTAATGAGCGAGTTTTCATCGACTTCTTCACAGGTCTGGCCCCATGGGTTAGGGTCCTGTCGCGGGGGCGATTTGCATCTGCGCGGGCTGACCGACCTCAGGTTTTGGTCTCAGGTCGTTCGGGGGTGCATCGCGAGAGGCTGGCGGCGTCCTCTGCGGTTGAGCGGTCGAACCGGTCGTTTCAGTTCCAATGGCTCCGTTCGAACCGGCCTGCGCGTTCACCGTGAACTGGTCGGTGCCGATCGGCTGTTGCGTTACCTTGCCGTCCGCCGAGGCGACACGCCATACTGTATTGCCAGCGTCGTCGGCGACAAGCAGCGCGCCGGTCCCGTCAATCCCGACGCCGACGGGCCGTCCTTTCGCTTGGTCGCCCTGGAGAAAACCCGTGACCACATCCTGTGCCTTGCCGGACGGAGCGCCGTTTTCGAATGGCACGTACACCACCTTGTAGCCGTTAAAGCTGTCCCGATTCCAACTGCCGTGCTCGCCGATAAAGGCGCCGTTGGCATATGCGGGCGGGAGCGCTGACTTGTTGGAGAAGGTCAACCCCAGGGCAGCGACATGGCTCGACAGAGCATAATCCGGCGGAATAGCGATATTGACCATGTCGGGCCGCGGCGGATGCACCCGCGCATCGACATGTTTGCCGTAATAGCTCCAGGGCCAGCCGTAGAAGCCGCCCTCCGTGACCGAGGTCATGTAGTCGGGAACAAGGTCCGGACCGAGCTCGTCACGTTCATTGACGACGGTCCACAGGGTGCCCGTTTCGGGATTGAAGGTGAGGCCGTTCGGGTTTCGAAGGCCCGAGGCGAAGACGCGCGCCGCACCGGCATTGCGGTCGACTTGCCAGATCGCTGCTCGACCCTTCTCCGCTTCAAGGCCGTTCTCGACGATGTTGGAGTTCGATCCTATCGAGACATAGAGAAACCGTCCGTCGGGGCTGAGCGCCAGATCCTTTGTCCAGTGGTGGTTGATCGGACCACCTGGCAGGGGCGTCAGTATCTTTGGCTGAGCGTTGATTTCATTCTGGCCAAGCTCATAAGGGTAGGCGAGGATGGCGCTTGTCGAGGCGACGTAAAGGATGTTGTCGATCCAAGCCACGCCGAAGGGCGAATCCAGCTTCTTCAACAGGTCATGCCGCTCATCCACCGTGCCATCGCGGTTGGTGTCACGCAGCAGCGTAATGAGGTTGCTTTCCTTTTGCTCGCCGCCATCGCCGTGGGCGATCGACATGATCCAGCCCCTGATAAAATCCTTCGGCCGTGATTTTGGTCCGCCAGACGGGCCGCGAGACTGGATCACGAGCACGTCGCCGTTCGGCAGTGTGTGAACTGTGCGGGGATTGGCGAGATCTTTGGCATATGCCTGGACCGTCAGTCCTTCCGGAACGGTCGGTGCCTCGCCGTCTTTCCAGCCGACAACCTTCGCGACCTTCAGATCGGGCAAGAGAGAAATCGACGGCTCCGGCAGAACCGGGTTCGGTCCGATCTGCTTTGAAATGTCGAATTCCTCACTTTGCGCGTAAGCTGCAAAGCCAACACCGGCAGCGATAGGCAGGATCGCGGCGCTGAAAATCTTGGGCTTCATCATCAGACTCTCCAGGCCAGCCGGGCATATTTACGTGCAGAAGCGGCTGCGGCCACCAGACACATGAGGAAGGTGAGCGCAGAGAGTGCCAGCCCGAAAGGAACTACAGCAGTCCATCCATCGCCGGCATGGACAAGGCTGTTAGCGGCTGCGAGCACCAGGATCATCAGGTAGAGAAGGGCGGACAGGAAGCTCGGCCGCAGCGGGCGGGTACGTGGACGCAGCAGATCTATAAATCCGGCCAGAACGGCAAACAGGCCGAAGAGCAGTCCGGCGAAGAGCAGCCATGCCGAGAAATTCTGCCACATTACATTGCCGCTTTGCCAGAAGGCGATATCGGTGGCGAGAGCGAGCGTGAAGCAGACGAAGGGAAAAGGAACAAAAAGCGACTGCATAGGATAGGCGGCCGCGTCTCGATTTCTCGCGGGAAATAAAGCCATGGCGTGCTCCGTCCGGAAGAGAGCGTGGTGATGACTACCAACCAGCGCAAGGAGCGATGGTTCCCGCCGTGGGGCAGCACATTTCCCGCAAGCTGCATGATCGGAGCCACGCGCCGCCGCGATTGCGGCACGCGCTCACCTTGCATCCACGACAGCTCGCACTTGTCGCCGAACGTCACTCCGGAGCGCATGACGACGCGATGGATTGGCCAATAGCGGTCGCCAACCCCGGAGGCCTACGACAGCTTCCTGATCGTGCCGTAAATGATGTTGCGGTTGGCACCGAACCAGACTTTGTTTTCGACCGTGTTTTGCGGCGCACTGCTTCTGGCAATACGCCACATGTCGGCCTCGGAACGCTGGAGGAGTTCCCAGTTCATGTAGGATTCCATGTATCCGTCATCGGCCATCTCGTCGGAGAAATTGGCAAACAGAAAGACGCCGCCTGGTTTCAGCATGTCCATGCAGATCTGTGTCAGTCGGATTGCGACTTTATCGGTAAGGTAATCGTAGAGTCCTGCCGCGTAGATGAGATCGAATGTGCCAATCTGATGCTTTCGCGCCAGCAGGCCGCGCACGGATCCATCGATAGGCTCGACAGCAGTCCCATGGAATTGGCTCGAGATCGAGCCGATGCTTTGGGGGTCCTGATCAAGGGCAACCCAGCGTTTAAGCCGCCCTTCTGCCAGTGCCGTTGATCCCTCCGCTTCGCGAAGGTGACCGGCGGCAATCGCCAGAATCTCGGTATCTGCACCGGTTCGCGCAGCGGTCTCATCGACGGAGCGGGTCAGGATGTCGCGACGTTCCCTGACGGCGACCGGCCCGGGCGCGTTTATGGTGTATTCGAAAATATCGAGACCGAGATGGGTGGATCTGGCCACTTCTTCGGCCACCGCCGGATGTCCATAAATAAAGTCTATCAGACTGGCATCACCGGAATAACCGCGCGGCTTTTCAAAGGACCAGCGCGTGAACGGGCATTGCTGCAGGATCTTTGCCGAGGGATGGGCCTGAATCAGCGGGATGAGCTTCTGCCACACGGCAGCGCCGCATTTCTGGCGGACGTCGTGGAGCTGACCAATCAGCCACCTGACGGCTTCAGGCAGGTCTTTGCCGGCGGCGAACCGCTGCATTGCAAGGCTGATGATAATTGCAAACTCGGCCTCCGCAGTGCGCAACAGGCCTGTTTGCTGATCCTGGTTGGGTGAGAGGAAGTTATTGCTGACGGACTGCGGGGTGATCAAGCTTTGGCCATCAAGGGAAAAGAGCGGCTGTGCCACGGAACCTCACTGGTAAATAACAACTTAAGAGATAAGATAAAATCCTCAGCATTCTCTTAACGTCAAGTCAAGGTCCGCGGCAGTGGTCGCCACTGCACCGCATAATTTTAGAAAATATTAGTGACGCCGAGAGATACACTGCCAGCTTCGGCGCTGTTCGAGTGTTATCGGTTGATGTGGGGTCTGCGCAGGGCTATCCAATTCAGCTGGCGGTCTGCGTAGGGCAACTGCTGCAAGATGTTGGGTGGCAGGGGCATGATGCACGTGTTAGCCGAGACGGCAGTCGCCACCATGCGGCCGACGCTGTCGCCAGAACGGTTGCGTCGTCTTTATAAGCATCGGAGCGAGAGCGGCCGAAAGTGCGCGACGCGCAGCGGCCTCTGGATCGCGGTCGCTGCTTACCTCGCATATGCTTTCACGGATTATCTTTTTATTGGCGATGTCGTTCGCTACACGGTCGCCGGCCGGGTGGCGGTGAGCGCCGGTGCACTATGCATGCTGGAACTCCTGCTCTACCGCAAGGCAAAAGCTGATACGGTCGACATGGCTGCGGCCGCATCTGTGCTCGCAGCTTATCTTGTCTGGCTTCTCACCGCCCAGATGACCACGGTCAGGGACGCGTTCTCATATTATATGGTTTTTGGCGCGATCTTCATGATGAGCGTCAACCTGTTCTTCAGTTTCCGGTTTCCGCTCGCCCTTGCGGCCTCCGTCACCAACATGCTCATCTTCATTGGCGCCCTCTGTCTGTTCGCGCCGATGTTGCTTGTCCACAAGCTGATCCTCGGTGCCTTCTGTATTTCCTGCTTTATTTTCACGTCTTACGTGAACCTTCAGCTGAACAGAGAGCGCTATAAAGTCTTCCTGAATGCGCTTGAAGCCAGTCTGCAGCAAGCGGCCGCCGAGGAAAGGGGCAGGGCGCTTTTGCACCTCTCGAATACGGATTCGTTGACGGGACTGGAAAATCGCCGGGCAATCGATCAACGCTTGCGTGATTATTGGCAACGCTGGCAGGACAAAAGAGCGCCCTTCGCCGTCCTGCTGATCGATGTCGATTACTTCAAGCATTATAACGACTGTTATGGCCACCAGGAAGGTGACCGGTGCCTTGTGGCGGTCTCGCAGCTTCTCCAGAGCGTGGCCTCGTCCTACGGCTCGATCATCGGGCGATACGGAGGTGAGGAATTCATCGTCATCACACCCATGCAAAATTCGGAAAGGGCGGCCGCACTCGCAGAAGCAATGTGTGCTGCCGTCCGCGCGCTGGCTTGGCCGCACGAGCACCGGCGGGACGGGACGACCGTCATCACCGTCAGTGTCGGCGTCTCCTATACCCGGGACCACACCAAGCAGGTCGACAAGGTCATTCATGAAGCCGACCGCGCGCTTTACGCCGCCAAGGCGACGGGTCGCAACACCGTCGTGGTCTTCGATCCTGACGACCCGCAGAGCAGCGATGACAGCGAGGATATCGCCGCGACCCTGAAGATCGCGCTTGAACACGGCCTCGTCTCCCTCGTGTATCAGCCGATCCGCAACGTCCAGACCGGTAATATGGACGGTGTAGAAGCTTTGATGCGTTTGAAGATGTTGGATGGAACCGCGGTACCGCCGGATAGATTTATCCCGGTTGCGGAAAGGACCGGTTCGATCGTTAAACTCGGCCGGTGGGCAATTCGCACCGTTTGCCGGGACCTGTTGGCAGCCGACCTGGTGCAGGTTGCCAGCGTCAACGTTTCGCCGATCGAACTGAAGACGCCAGGTTTCGCCAGCTATGTCGCGGCAACGCTGGCGGAATTCGACGTGGCGGGCGCGCGGCTTGCTTTCGAAATTACCGAAGGCGTCGAGCTGGAAATCGACCAGGACCTGGTTCGCTGCATCAGCGACCTGAGGGCGCTCGGGGCTCAAGTCTGGCTCGACGACTTCGGCACAGGCTTCGCAGGGCTCTCGTGGCTTCGCCTGATCGAATTCGACACCGTCAAGATCGATCGATCCTTCCTCCATGACAGCAACACGGAGAGAGGCAAGAGGATGCTGCTCGACATTATCAGCCTGCTGCGCAATCGCGGTGTCAGGATCCTGGTTGAAGGCGTCGAGACGATCGAACATCAACTGCTGATGCAGCAGTACGGAATCAACCAGATCCAGGGATATTTCATCGGCCGGCCGGCGCCGGCGGCTCGGCTGGAAACGGGTAATGTGCTGCCGTTCAGCATGGCCAGGAACCTTGATTCAAAACGTCTGTCCCGGAATGGGCCATAGGCTCGGTCCTTCAGCTGCGACCTGATGCCCGGTCACGGGAGCTCATGTTGGTCTCATCAACCATAGAGACTGGTTGTAATGACGCACATTGCTGCACGGTTTCGGTTGCCCCTTGTTGAAAAAACATGCACACCGAACTGTGAATGGCACCTGCCGTCGCTATATGATACCCGATAGGAAATCACCGAGGAGTCCCCCGTGGAACGCAAACTATCTGCGATCATGGCCGGCGATATCGTCGGGTACAGCCGTCATATGGCGGAGGATGAGGCGGGGACCTACAGCGAACTCCGCTCCGTTCTGGATGAGTTGATCGCACCGACCATTCTGAAGCATCGTGGCCGCACCTTCAAGAGCGCCGGAGACGGATTTCTCGCGGCCTTTCCCAGCGTCAACGAAGCGCTTGACGCTGCCATAGAGATCCAGCGCGGCTTTGCCGATCGTACCTTCAACCTTCGCATAGGCATCAATCTCGGTGACGTCATCGAAGACAATGGCGACGTATTCGGCGACGGCGTAAATGTCGCGTCACGTCTTGAGTCCATGGCGGAGCCTGGCAGCATCTTCGTGAGTGCGGCCGTAGTGCGAAGCGCCGAAAGGGAGAGGGCGAAGCTCTTCTACCGAATTGGTCGGCGCCAAGCCAAAAACATTCCCGAACCCTTGGATGTTTATGCCGTGCGATTGACGGCCAGCGTCGCGCTTTGGCAGCGGCTTCCCCGTCCGCGCCAGATGCTTCGTCGTGCGGCACCTTATGCTGCTGCCATTGTCGTTATCGGCGGCGCGGCGGCCTTGGCAGACGTTCCCCCGTTCAGGGGGATTTCCCGGGAGATTTCGAATGGCGTCGCCTTGTTGTCGGGTATCGCGAGCGTCGATGTCCGCCCTTCGGTCGCCGTGCTGCCCTTCGACAACATGAGCGACAAAGCCGACGAAGGCTACTTCGCCGATGGGCTCACCGAAGATATTATCACGGAGCTTGCACGCAATCCCGAGCTTCAGGTCATCGCCCGGAATTCGACATTTGCCTTGCGTGGTCGCCCGGCCGATGTGCGGGAGATCGGCGACAGACTGGGCGCCGGATACATAGTCGAAGGCAGCGCGCGGCGAGCGGGTGACAAGCTTCGCGTGGTGGCCCAGCTCATCGATTCCCGTAGCGGCGCTCATATCTGGTCGCGCAGCTATGACCGGGGTGTCGACGATGTCTTCGCGGTGCAGACGGAGCTGACGTCGGAGATCGTAGCCCATCTCGTCTCGTATGTTCGAGTTTCCGAGATCGAAAATGCAGCGCGGCGGCCGACGGAAAATCTGCAGGCCTACGACCTCGTGCTCCGCGGTCGTGATCGGTACAGGCACGGATCGAAAGACAAGGACGCTTTTCTGGCATCGCGGACACTTTTCCAGCGCGCCCTGGAGCTGGATCCGAGCTATGCCGCCGCTCGGGCGCATCTCGGAATGACCTATATTCTGGACAAGGTGCAGTCCGTCAGCGGGCTTGCCACCGATGCCGATCTCGAAACGGGATTGAGCGAGGCGCGTCAGGCGATCCGGCTCGACCCAAATCTTGCCAGCGGCTATCAGGCCTTAAGTTTCGGCCTTGCCGCCAAGGGAGACTACCCTGGCGCCAGGCGGGCGGCGCAGCAGGCCGTGGAACTCAACCCGAACGATCCCGACAGCCTCATGGCCCTCGCCAAGGCACAGGTGCGCTTCGGTGAATACGCGAACGCCGTTGCCAATGCAGAACGGGCCAGGCGCCTGCATCCCATGGCGCCGGAGTATTATATCTATGTCCATGGACAGGCATTATACGCGGCTGGTCGCCTGGATGACGCTGACAAGGTGCTGGACGAATGCCTGATCCGTGCGCCGCAGGCAGAAGATTGTTTGCTGATCAAGACGGCCGTGCTCACCGGCCAGGCGAAGCTGGCGGATGCGCAGGATATGATGGCGCGATTGGTGAAAGCCAATCCCGAACTCTCCTTGGCCAAGGAGAGGGAATACCGCCGCTTTGGCGATTCCGATCTGATGGAAAAATTTCTGGCGGACCTCGCCAGGGCGCGGGCGCCCGAAACCGCCACTGCGTTGAAAACAATGCAACCCGCTTAAACCGTCAAAGGCCACGTTGCTTCCGATCCCGCTCGCAGAGCATCGCGCTTTGGCGTCGCCTGGAACGGGCGACCGCAATCGCGCGTGAACCGCGAAACTCTTTCGTATCCAACGTCAAAAGCGGCGGCAAGAGGGACGTCGGCGGAATGAACGGTCCTGCAGAAGCAGCTCGAGCCTGCGCGCGGAAATGACGTGAAAATATCGGCGCAGCCTAATCGCTTCGCGTCAATCCTTACAAAACTCCGGACTCTAAGAGGTCCCGGCCCCGCCCGAGATAAAATCGTCCGGTCCGAACTGCATGGTAGATTTAGCGTTCCGCTCCATCGCAGTCTCATTTCGTTAACCATAGTTCGTAGCAGGGCCGCGTGGAAATTCTTACCCGGTCTTGCCTCTGATCGGCGAATTGGCGCGGGCAAGCGCCATCAACATCGGTCCGATGGCGAATTCGCCTCTTTCGGCGCGGCGTGTCAGGTCGCGGAGGTAACCGCCGGCGGAATTGATATGCCCTGCCCTTTCGAGCACGCAGGCCAAGACGGTGGCGGCATTTTCAGGACCCATGACCTCGCAGGCTTGTTCATAAGCCGACGGACTGACGCCGAGCATCGAGCGAACGACGACAGCCGCCGCCATCAGATCACGCCATGTGCTCACGGCGCCTTGCGGTCCGTAGGCGCTGATCTCCGGGCAGGCCTGCAGCACCAGGCCTAGCGGGAAGGATTTCAGCCCGCCGCCATGCGCAGTCGGGACTGAGCTTGCAGCCGGCAGAGGCCCGCCCTTCCCGTCGTCTGCTGTTATTCGGGCCATCGGTTCGGCCCAACCTGCCGATCGGTCCTCCGCCCTCGCGGCCTGCTTCGTTTCGAAGCTTGGTTCAAATTCAATAATGGAGTGTGGGTTTGAATTCTGTATGTGCCGCTCAGAATGTTGGGCATTGCCGCTTTCATTTTGAGACTTAGCCTGCATTTCCAACTGATTGACGATTTCTTCGCGCAACAGCTCCAGTTCGTCGAGGGCGCCGGCAACCGTCTCGGCCGACGGTGATCGCCTCAGCCGTTCGACGACGTCACGAAAATGCAGGTGGATCTCGCTCCAATCGCCAGCCGCCCCCTCTTCCACGGCCATCTCGATCAACTTGGCGATGTCGCGCCGGCAAAGTGTCAGGCGCTCTTTGAGCCGCTGCAGTTGCAATCGTTCGGCGACCACCTCCGCCGCCAGCCGCTCGATCTCATCAGCGCGCGCAAGCAGCGGCGCCAAAGAGAAGCCGAATGCCTCACGGATCTCCCCGTCCTGCTCCTTGCGGGCATAACGTTTGCCGTTCGGGCTGTCCTTGCGGATCAGCAATCCGGCCTCGATCAGCGTCGCCAGGTGGCGGCGGATCGTCTGCTCCGCCATTCCATGCGCGCGCAGAGAAAGCTGCGCATTGGAAGGAAAAACGACCAGCCCGTTGTCCTCGGAGAGCTCTCCCTTGGGATAAAAGCTCAGCAAGGCGTTCAGAATGGCGAGCGCCCTGTCGGTGATGCCGAGCAGCGGCTTGGCCTCGCACAGGGCTCGATAGAGTTTCCACTTATCAATTGATCGGCCCGGCTCGATTTTTCGGGCCGCCGCTTGGCTTGCCAACATGCCAAACGTCATCGCCCGCCGCCCGAACGGCGTCGTCACACTTCCGCTTTCCATTTTCTTCGCCTTCTTCAAGGCAAAAGATCGCGGCTCACCAAATTCGGTGCCAAAGACTCTTGACTATGATTCGCGGAAATGTGATTCTCTGGCTGTCTAGATCAGAGAGGGCTTCCGCGACGGCAACGTTCGGGGGCCTTTTCTTTTGCTTATTGATCTCCGTTCTTCGTCAAATCCTGTGTCTTCTCGAACGCCTCGTAGAGACGGTCCAGATTATCGGCGATGTAGGCTCCAAAGGCAGATGCCTTCTCCGCCTTTAGCGCGATGGTGAACTGCTTCCCGTCATTGCGGATCTTCGCCTTGACGGCTCCGTCCTTGCGCTGCCAGGCGTGAGCGACGGGCTGAAGTATGGCGGCGGACGAGGCCTGTTGCTTCCTGTTGATGAAGGCGACGAGCATGTCGAAGCGGGCGTCCGGCTCCGCCGTCTCGAACTCCGTCGATCGGGTGAATTCGACCGCCCGGGTAGTGATGTTTTCAGTCTCGAATTTCACCGAAAGATCGTGCCAGCGGTCGCGGCCAGTGGTCTTGGCCGCGCCGATCGCGGTCAGCACTTCGGCTGGAATCCGCCTTGTGACCGACAGCATCTTTGACACCGTCGTCTTGTCGGCGCTGAGCGCCGACATGATCGTTTCTCTGTCAAAGCCCAAAGCGTCGAGCTTGTCGGCGAACATCGTCCTTTCGATAAAGGAAAGGTCGGCGCGCGCCGAATTTTCCTGCCCCTGGGCAATGACGTGGTCGCGATCGTCCAGCTTCTTGACCACGGCCCTGACGGGTCGGCCGAGTTCCTTGGCGGCTCTGGCGCGCCGATGGCCGAACGCGATCTGATAGCGGCCGTCTTTCTTAGGATGCGGGCGGACGAGGATCGGCGAATCCTGGCCGTGCAGGCGGATTGCCTCGACCAATTCACGGAACTGCTCGTCGGCGTGAGCCAGCCTGTCGGTGACGAAGGAATCTTCGATCAGGGTGGGATCGAGATCGATCACCGTCTCACCCGTCGCCAGCTTCTCCTCGATCGCCTTCGCCGCATCGGCCTTGGCAGCCAACGCGTCAATACTACGCGTGACGGCGCCGAGAGCACCGATACCCTTATAGGTGAGATGCTGTTTCTCGTCCTTATGAAGCGGCTCGGCTTCGTTGTTTACCGCAGTAAACTTCTTGGAATCGTCCATCAGGCCCGAGAGGAGATTCTTACGTGCCATCGACCTGCCCCTCGTCCCAGTTTACCGCAGTAAACTTATCCATCATTTCCGCCCCCATGCCTTGTGAATGAGATCGGTGATCTCGCCGTTGACGGCGTCCATCGCCTCCATCGCCCGGTCATAGGTCGCGCGGGTAAACTGGCTCCGCTCGACCTCATAAAGCGTCTGGTTGGTGATCCCCGCATCAGAGATGGCAACGCTGCGCAGCATCGGATTGGTCAGCACATGGTTCTTGAACATCGAGCGCATGAAGGCGACCATCTGCGTCTGCGGCCCGTCCTGCGGATCGTAGCGGGTCACGAGATAACGCAGCCAGTCGAGGTTCATGTCGCCACCGGCTCCCTTCAGCGTGTTCAAGACTTCGCCGAGCATCAGCAGGAACTGGCACATCGACATGACGTCGAGCATCTGCGGATGAACGGTGATCAGCACCGCCGTCGCGCCGCAAATGGCGCTCATTGTGAGAAAGCCGAGCTGGGGAGGGCAGTCGATGATGACGATATCGTAATCGTCTGCGACCGAAGACAGCGCCTCATCCAGCCGCGCGAAGAAAACGCGTCCATAGTCGCCCGCCTTGCCCTGGGCAAGTACGCGCGGCGTATCGTGCTCAAACTCCATCAGTTCGAGATTGCCCGGTACGAGATGAAGGTTCGGGAAATTCGTCGGGCGGATGACCTCTCTGAGCGGCCGCCGCCGATCGTCGTAACGAATGGCGGCGTAAAGCGTCTCATTCTCATTGACGTCGAATTCGGGCTGGAAGCCATGGATGGCGGAGAGAGAGGCCTGAGGGTCGAGGTCGACGGCGAGGACGCGGTGACCGGTGAGGGCAAGGTGCTGGGCAAGATGCGCGGCGGTCGTCGTCTTGCCGCTGCCGCCCTTGAAGTTGACGACGGCCACGACCTGCAGATGTTCGTTGCCGCGGCGATGGCGCATATAATGCGTGCCCGCGCGGGCATGATGCTCCAGGAAAGCACGCATCTCTTCCATCTGCTCCGCCGTATAGGACCGGCGGCCCGAGGGCGTGACCTGGGGCAGGGCACCCTTGCCTTCCAGCGACAAATTGCGAAGATAGCCGCTGGTGACGCCAAGGAAGCGCGCGACTTCAGCCAGCTGAAATTCCCGCAGGTCCTTCAGCGCGCGCGGCGGAAACATTTCAAGCCGATGCTGCTTCAGCTTGTCGGACAGTTCCTGCGCCTGACCAATGATCAGCTGGTCGACATCGGAAATTGCTTTCTCTATCTGCGGTGCCATATTCATGGAAATCTCGAAAATGCGATTTAAAAGTCCTGCGCACTAGGAAATCGCATTTAGCGCCGATTCTGAACGAGTCGCAAGGCAAATAGGGTTAACAAGACCTTGTCGCCGGGTTGTCCAATCTTTTTCAAAACGCTTGAACTATAGGTCAGCGCCGCGGTCTGACAGGCGAGGCGAATCGTCAGAGGTGGACTCTGGCACCATAGTCGTCAAAATCCGCTAGAATCGAAAGATCGAGCATGCGCGGCGTCTGGTGAAGCCATTGACGGCAGACGGCCGTTCAGCTTCTGCCCCCGGTTTGCAGTAGGCGAGATCCGCTGGATCCTGTCCAGCGCAATAGGGCAGACGGCGATGCAGGGGAGGGGCATCCGGCATCATCGCGATAACGCCGGCACCATGCGTGCCGGTTCCGGTCATTTTCCAAGCGGATGGGCGATATCCGCCGAGGAATCTCCAAAGGTGACGCCGCTGCTTTCCGCCTGCGCCATTGCGCTCACCAGCGCGATGATCGTTTCGCGGATATTCTGGTCGCCGATCTTCAGGAAGGCGCGATTGAGCACCAAACCCTCCTTTGTCCGCAGGAATTCAGCGACCGGATCTCCCGTCGTCGGCGGGTGCAGCCCTTGCAGCGCCAACGGCTCGGAACCCTCCTGTTCGAAGAAGAAGCTCGGCGAGACGTGAAGCACTTCGGCGATCCGCTGCAGGCGGCTCGCGCCAATGCGATTGATGCCCTTCTCGTATTTCTGAACCTGCTGGAAGGTCACGCCGATCTGATCGGCAAGCCGTTCCTGGCTCATTCCGAGCAATTGCCGGCGCATTCTTATGCGCGCTCCGACATAGCTGTCTATCGCATTCGGTGTCTTGACATTCATCACGTGTTTCAGCCTCGATCGCATTCTCAATCGCCGCAGCTGTAGTCCCGCCCGCGCCGGTTTTCCATGGCTGTTTTCACATAGCGTCTTCGATATGCGATGATCGTGACCGACTGTGATATGAAAGACCCCATCAGAGGCGGGAAATCACGCAAATTCGACCGGCGAAGAATAAATCGAACAAGATCCGTACCGATACTGATAAAACTGGGCTGTGATTGCCGCCCGGCTTGCGCTAAATCCACTAAGCGACCGCCGCTCGAATATCTCCCCAGCCAGCCCCGATCGCCCGAAAATCCATAAAGACCGACGCGGCGCGGCGCCGAACGTGCCTGTGCAGGAGGAATATTCATGGCAACCGTTGCCGAACGCGCACCTCGTTTTGAAAAAACAACCATGTCTATTCTAGTGGCGGTCAGCTTCTGTCACATGCTGAACGACATCATGCAGTCGCTGCTCTCCTCGCTCTATCCGCTGTTCAAGGCGAACTACGATCTCGATTTTGTTCAGATCGGCCTCCTCACCATGACGTTCCAGGTCACGGCCTCGCTGCTGCAGCCGCTGGTCGGCATCGTCACCGATCGATGGCCGATGCCCTATTCGCTGCCGGTCGGCATGGCGAGTACCTTTTGCGGCCTCATTCTTCTCGGCAGCGCAGGCAATTTTGCGCTGTTGCTGGTTGCGGCAAGCCTGATCGGCTTCGGCTCGGCAGTCTTTCATCCGGAATCCTCGCGTGTTGCCCGTCTTGCCTCTGGCGGCCGCCACGGTTTCGCACAGTCTTTCTTCCAGGTCGGCGGCAATGCAGGTCAGGCGATCGGCCCACTGCTCGCCGCCTTCATCGTGCTGCCGCTCGGCCAGCACAGCGTCTCCTGGTTTGCCGTCATCGCCATGGTGGGAATGATCGTGTTGAGCTGGGTTGGAAACTGGTACATGAGCCATAGGCGGCAGAATGCCAGCAAGCCGGCCGTCAGCCGAACCCTGCCGCTGCCGCAGAACCGGGTCGTCTGGGCGCTGCTGATCCTGGTGCTGCTGACGGCGACGAAGAATGTCTATATGGCGAGCGTATCCAGCTACTTCACCTTTTATGTCATCGACAGGTTCGAACTCAGCGTGCAGCAGGCGCAGCTGATGCTTTTCCTGTTCCTTGGCTCCGTCGCCGTCGGCACCTTCCTCGGCGGACCGATCGGCGACCGCTTCGGAGCCCGCTTCGTCATCTGGTTTTCAATCCTTGGCGTCATTCCCTTCGCGTTGCTGCTGCCTTATGCCAGTCTTTTCTGGACGGGCGTGCTCAGCATCGTCATCGGCCTGGTCTTCGCTTCCGCCTTTTCAGCGATCGTCGTCTTCGCGCAGGAACTTGTGCCAGGCCGCGTCGGGCTGATTGCTGGCGTCTTTTTCGGCTTTGCCTTCGGGGCAGGGGGGCTGGGTGCTGCGCTGCTCGGCGATTTTGCCGACACTCACGGAATCGCATTCGTCTACCGCATCTGCTCCTACCTGCCGCTGCTCGGCCTGCTGACGGTGTTCCTGCCGCGCATTCCGAAGCAGAAGCCGGCCTGAGGCCATCCGCGCAGAGATGCCTTCGCCGACCGGTGAGAGAATTCCGTCGTCCTTTGGCCGCCGAGGCTGGAAGCGGCGGCAGAGGCGACGTTTTCCTTTTTTAGAAGATGCTCACAAGTCGCAATTAATCCACAAATTTGATGGAAATTTATCCTGCCGGCATTGATGGCGGGGCAAGAGTTTTTCCGACCTTCCCCCTACATCAGATATTCTTGCTTCGCCCGCGATCCGGCGATTTGCCATGATCGGTCGGCTCGGGGCGTTCTGCCTCATTCAGTCAGACGGGATAAAAATGACCAAGAACAAAAATCTTCACGGCTTCCACCTTTCGCGCCGCGCAGCCCTTGCGGCCGTCGCTGTTTCCGCGGCCGCACTTTTTACCTTTGCAGCACCGGCACCTTCCTTTGCCGAGGACAAGTCGATCAAGGTCGGCATCATGGCCGGCGAGGATGAGGATGTATGGCGCGTGGTGACCAGCGAGGCGGCCAAAAAGGGCCTCGCGATCGAGACCGTCATCTTCAACGACTATACTCAGCCGAACGAAGCGCTGGAGCGCGGCGAAATCGACGCCAACGCCTTCCAGCACCAGCCCTATCTCGACAACCAGATCCAGCAGCACGGCTATCACATCGTCCCCGTCGGCTATACCGGGGTATGGCCGATCGGTCTCTATAGCAAGAAGCACAAGTCCGTCGCCGAGATCCCCGAAGGCGCCGTCATTGGCGTACCGAACGATCCCTCGAATGAAGGCCGGGCGCTGCGGGTTCTCCAGAACGAAGGCTTGATCAAGCTGAAGGATGGTAGCGGCATCCTCGCGACGGTGGCTGACGTTGCCGACAATCCGAAGAAGATCGAGATCAAGGAGCTCGACGCAGGCATCGTCGGCCGTTCGATCGACGATCTCGATGCCGGCGTCGTCAATACCGACTGGGCACTGAAGAGCGCTCTTTCACCGGTCGAACGCATCGCACAGGAGCCCATCGCCGATAATCCTTACCGCAACTTCATCGCCGTAAAGGAAGAGAACAAGGATGCGGACTGGGTCAAGACGCTGGTGTCTTCCTACCAGAACGACACCGTCAAAGCCGAGTTCGACAAGGTCTACAAGGGGACGGGTCTCAGCGCCTATTGAATCCGGGAGAAGGCCGGGGTTAAGGCCTGCCGAAGGCGGTCCGGGCGTTTCTGGCCCGGGCCGCCTTCGGCGTTGCAAGGAAAAACACATGAATTCGTTTGTTTCCACCGCGGCGGTCGAGGCTCAACCGCAAGCGGCAGCGGCCGAAGAGGTGGTGAGGCTCGTCGATGTGCAGCGGCGTTTCGGAACCACACCGGCTCTCGACGGTGTTTCGCTGACGGTGAAGAGGGGCGAAATCCTCGGCATTATCGGCCGAAGCGGCGCCGGCAAGTCGACGCTGATCCGTTGCCTGAATGGCCTGGAGCGCGCCGACAGCGGCGAGATCCTGATCGAAGGCCGCGATATCACCGGGCTTCAGGAGCAGGAACTGCAGCCGCTGCGTCGCCGCATCGGCATGATCTTTCAGCATTTCAACCTGCTGTCCGCCAAGACCGTGGAGGAAAACGTGGCACTGCCGCTGAAGATCGAGGGCGTTGCCAAGGCCGAGCGCCTGAAGCGGGCGCATGAACTGCTCGATCTCGTCGGCCTCGCCGATAAGGCGAAGGCCTATCCCGCATCGCTCTCCGGCGGCCAGAAGCAACGGGTCGGTATCGCTCGTGCGCTTGCGGCACGTCCGGCGCTGCTGTTGTCCGACGAGGCGACATCGGCGCTCGATCCGGAAACCACGCGATCGATCCTGGCTCTGCTCAAGGACATCAACCGTAAGCTTGAATTGACGATCCTCCTAATCACGCACGAAATGGAAGTGGTGCGCGGCATTGCCGATCGCGTCGCGGTTATCGATGCCGGACGGATCGTCGAGGAAGGGCAGGTCTGGTCGGTCTTCGCCAATCCGCGGGAGGCGATCACCAGGAGCCTGCTCGGCGGCATCCGCCCGCAGCTTCCCGGCCACATTGCCAGCCGGCTTTCGGCGACCGGAGGAAGCGAGGCGATCCTCAGCGTTGATCTTGCCGGACCTGAAGCGCAAGGGGCGCTCTTCGCCGAACTATCGGCGGCGCTGCCGCATTCCTTCCGCCTCGTGCATGGCGGCATCGATCACATCCAGAACCAGCCTGTGGCGCGGTTCTTCATCGCCGTTCCCAGCCGCGATCCTGGGCTCGCCGGGAAGGTCGAACAATTTCTGACGTCCCGGTCTGCCCGGGTAGAGGTGCTTGGTTATGACACCGATCATGTTTGAACTGCTACTTCGCTCCCTTTGGGAGACGGTCCTGATGACCGTCGCCTCGGGAGTGATCTCGCTCGTCGCCGGCCTGCCGCTCGGTCTTGCCCTCGTTGTGACGGCGCGCGGCGGCATCGCCGAAAACCTCTGGATCAACCGCATGCTCGGCGCCGTCATCAACGGTTTCCGCTCTGTGCCCTTCATCATCCTGCTGGTGGCGCTGATCCCGCTGACGCGGTTGATCGTCGGCACGGCGCTCGGCACGTGGGCGGCCATCGTACCGCTCGCCATCGCCGCCACACCCTATTATGCCCGTATCGCCGAAGTGTCGCTGCGCGAGGTCGACCGTGGGCTGATCGACGCCGTGCGCGCCATGGGCGGAAACCGATGGACGATCGTCCGCGAAGTGCTGGTGCCGGAAGCGCTGCCGGGCATCGTCGCCGGCTTCACGGTCACGCTGGTGACGCTGATCGGCGCTTCGGCCATGGCGGGCGCGATCGGCGCAGGCGGCCTCGGCGATCTTGCTATCCGCTATGGTTATCAGCGCTTCGACACCAATGTGATGATCGCGGTCGTAGCCGTCCTCATCGTCCTCGTCTGCGGCATCCAATGGCTTGGCGACCGGCTGGTCGCCAAGCTCGACCACAAATAGACCAGCGCCGGAGCGGCGGGCGAATGGCAGCGGCGAATGCTTTCCCGCGTGAAAAGTCCTAAGGCTGTATCGCATCTGCCATCTGTGAAATGATAAGATGGCGATGAAGCAGCCGGAGGAACGCATGACGAAGAAGACGCTGTCGGACTGGGCGGAGCTTGCTCAGAAGGAGTTACGCGCCTCACCCGACACACTGACCTGGCAGACGCCGGAAGGCATCGCCGTCAAGCCGCTTTATACCGCCGATGACCTCGAAGGCGCCGAGCACCTCGGCTCGCTGCCCGGTTTTTCGCCTTTTACGCGCGGACCGCGCGCGACGATGTATGCCGGCCGGCCATGGACGATCCGCCAGTATGCCGGCTTCTCCACAGCGGAGGAATCGAACGCCTTTTATCGTCGCAATCTCGCCGCCGGCCAGAAGGGCCTGTCGGTCGCCTTCGATCTTGCCACTCATCGCGGTTATGACAGCGACCATCCCCGAGTCGAGGGCGATGTCGGCAAGGCAGGCGTTGCGATCGACAGCGTCGAGGACATGAAGATCCTGTTCGACGGCATCCCGCTGGGTGACATGTCGGTTTCGATGACCATGAACGGCGCCGTCATTCCGATCCTCGCTTCCTTCATCGTCGCCGGCGAAGAGCAGGGCGTGCCGCGGGCCGAGCTGTCGGGAACGATCCAGAACGACATCCTCAAGGAATTCATGGTCCGCAACACCTATATCTACCCGCCCGAACCTTCGATGCGGATCGTTGCCGACATCATCGACCATACGGCAAGGGAGATGCCGAAATTCAACTCGATCTCGATCTCCGGCTATCACATGCAGGAGGCCGGCGCGACACTGGTCCAGGAGCTTGCCTTTACGCTGGCCGACGGCCGCGAATATGTCAGGGCGGCGATCGCCAAGGGTCTCAACGTCGATGATTTTGCCGGAAGGCTCTCCTTCTTCTTTGCAATCGGCATGAACTTTTTCATGGAGGCGGCGAAGCTGCGCGCCGCCCGGCTGCTCTGGACCCGCATCATGCAGGAGTTCCAGCCGAAGAAGGCATCCTCGCTGATGCTGCGCACGCATTGCCAGACCTCCGGCGTGTCATTGCAGGAGCAGGATCCCTACAACAACATCGTCCGCACCGCCTTCGAGGCGCTGTCGGCCGTTCTCGGCGGCACGCAGTCGCTGCACACCAATTCCTTCGACGAGGCGATTGCACTGCCGACGGAATTTTCCGCCCGCATCGCCCGCAATACTCAGCTGATCCTCCAGCATGAAACCGGCGTGACCAAGGTGGTCGATCCGCTGGCCGGCTCCTATTACGTCGAAAGCCTGACGAAGGAGCTTGCCGACAAGGCCTGGGCGCTGATCGAAGAAGTGGAAGCGCTCGGCGGCATGACAAAGGCTGTGAACGAAGGTTTGCCGAAGCGGCTGATCGAGGAAGCAGCCACGCGCCGCCAGGCGGCCGTCGACAAGGGCGAGGAGGTCATCGTCGGCGTCAATCGTTACAGGCTCGACAACGAACAGCCGATCGACATTCTGGAGATCGACAACAGCGCGGTGCGTAGCGCGCAGATCAGACGGATCGAGGAAACGAAGCGGCGTCGTGATGGCAACGCCGTGCGCGAGACGCTGACCGCCCTGGCGGGGGTCGCGCGGAGCGGCAGGGGCAACCTCTTGGAAGCCGCCATCGAGGCGGCGCGGGCCCGCGCCACGGTCGGCGAAATCTCAGATGCCATGCGGGATGCCTTCGGCGATCATGCCGCAACGCCTGAGGTTATCACCGGCGTCTATGGCGAGGCCTATGACAACGAGCCGGAACTTGCGGTGTTGAAGACCCGCATGGCGGAAGTCACGGAAGCGATGGGGCAGCGGCCGAAAATCATGGTCGCTAAGCTCGGTCAGGACGGTCACGATCGTGGCGCCAAGGTGATCGCTTCGGCCTTCGGCGATATCGGCTTCGATGTGCTCGCCGGGCCGCTGTTCCAGACGCCGGATGAGGCTGTCGAGATGGCGATCAACGAAAAGGTCAATGTCGTCGGCGTTTCGTCGTTGGCGGCGGGTCATCGGACGCTGCTGCCGAAGCTGATCGACAGGCTGAAAGAGCAGGGCGGTGACGACGTCATCGTCGTATGCGGCGGCGTC
Organism: Rhizobium aethiopicum; assembly: GCF_900094625.1. Taxonomy (GTDB): domain Bacteria; phylum Pseudomonadota; class Alphaproteobacteria; order Rhizobiales; family Rhizobiaceae; genus Rhizobium; species Rhizobium aethiopicum. The sequence goes on from NZ_FMAJ01000004.1 coordinate 318,354, forward strand.
ATCCCGCGGCAGGACTATGAATTCCTGCACGAACACGGCGTTGCAGCCGTGTTCGGTCCGGGCACGAACGTTCTGGAAGCGGCAAACTCCGTCCTCGACCTGCTGCAGGGCAGGCGGCGAAATCAATAGCTCCTAGCATTTGCGCAATTCCGGACGCAAAACCGCTTCGCACTTTGGCTGGAATTGCTTAGAGCAACCCACGCTTTGCGAGGTTGCGCATCAGCGCCGAAATGCCGAACGTCCAAGGCGGGCATTCGGTGCAGAGGCGCACAGTGTTGACGAGCGCGCCGAGGCCGGCCGAGGAAATCTCGACGACGTCGCCGATCTTGTGGGTGAAGCCCTGCTTCGGCGCGTCGCGGTCCTGGGTTGGAGCAAACAGCGTGCCGAGAAAGAGCATGAAACCGTCGGGATATTGATGATGGGACCCAAGCGTCTGTTTGACGAGATCGGCCGGATCGCGGCTGATCTGCGACATCGAACTCTTGCCATGCATTACGAAGCCATCGTCGCCGGTCACTTTCAAATCGAGTTCGGCCTTGCGCACGTCATCCAGTCCATAGCCGTCATCGAACAACCGGACGAAAGGTCCGATTGAGCAGGAGGCGTTGTTGTCCTTTGCCTTGCCGAGCAGCAGTGCCGAGCGGCCCTCGACGTCACGCAGATTGACGTCATTGCCGAGCGTCGCTCCTTTGATCTCGCCGCGGCTGTTAACCGCCAGCACGATTTCCGGCTCGGGATTGTTCCAGGTCGAGATCGGATGCAGGCCGACGTCGGCACCCCAGCCGACGGAGGAGAGCACCGGCGCCTTGGTGAAAACCTCGGCATCGGGACCGATGCCGACTTCGAGATATTGCGACCACATGCCCTCGTCGATCAGCGCCTGCTTGACTTTGGCGGCCTCAGGCGAACCGGCCCTGAGATTGGTGAGGCTGCCGCCGATCAGCGTGCTGACGCGTCCGCGGATCGAGGCGGCGCGATCGGGATTGCCGGCGGCTTTCTCCTCGATGACGCGCTCGATCATCGACTGGGCGAAGGTGACGCCGCAGGCCTTGACCGCCTGCAGGTCGACAGGCGCCAGCAGATAGGGGCGAGTTTCATCCGGCGCTCCGGTGCTGTTGGCGGCGATTTCATCCAGTGAGCCGATCGCCCTGCCTTTGGCAGCGCGGACGAAATCGGCGGCATCCTGCCGCTCAAGCAGGGCGCTCAGCGTCGGCGTCTCACGCGACGTGATGTCGACCAGCAGGCCCTCCCGTGATGTCACGACGCTCGGCCCGGCAACCTCGGAATTCCAAACGCGGCCGACCAAAAGACCACCCGAAGCGGCGGCATCGAGAACAGAACGAGACATGGCGATCTTCCATCACAGCGAGCTGGAGGCGCTCTTTGAAATTTCCCGGGGTCGTCGCCGCCCTCCAGCCCGGCGGCCGCCGAAATCGATCACATTCGCGGAGGCCGGGCAAGATCTACTTGGGAAAAAGACTTTGGCCCGATCGTATCGACGGCGGGCTTCCAGCGGACTTCCCAATTGTAGAAAGCCCGCAAAATAACTATTTAGATACAAAATTATTGTTATCTTTCATGTATTTAATTCTTCAGATAAGCTCTTTCACTCCTGGTCTTGCCTTGACAGGCGCCAGCTTTCGTTATCTGTTTTGCCCAACATGCAGATGCTGGCGTCAGCCGGCGCTCAGAAAATCCCGGGAGGATATTGCAGCGATGTTGAGATTTGCCGTCGTCGGAATCGACCATGGGCATACGTTCGATCACGTGAAGGGCTTGCTGGCTGCAGGCGGCGAGTTTGTCGGCTACTGCCCCAAGACTTCGGTGCCGGCATTGCGCGAGGCCTTCGAGAAGACCTATCCGGATGCGCCGCAGATCGACCGGGAAAAGCTGTTCGACGATCCGTCGATCGACGTCATCTGCATTGCCGCGATCCCGCGCGACCGTGCCGGGCTTGCGATCCGCGCGATGAAGGCAGGCAAGGACGTGATGACCGACAAGCCCGGTGTCACGACCTTCGCCCAGCTCGAAGACGTCAGGCGCACTGTCGCCGAGACCGACAAGATTTTCTCGATCTGCTTTTCCGAACGCCATTGCGTGCGCTCCGCCGTCAAGGCCGGCAAGCTCGTCGCTGACGGCGCGATCGGCAAAGTGATCCAGACGCTCGGTGTCGGTCCGCACCGGCTGCAGCTGCCCACCCGTCCGGATTGGTTCTTCGAGCCCGAAGCCTTCGGCGGTATCATCGTCGACATCGCCTCCCATCAGGTCGACCAGTTTCTGTTCTACACCGGTTCGACCTCGGGCGAGGTCATCGCCAGCTCGATCGGCAATTTCGGCATGCCCGAAAAACCGGCCTTTCAGGATTTCGGCGAAGTTCTCTTACGCTCAGACAAGGCGGCGGGCTATGTCCGCGTCGATTGGTTCACGCCGGAGGCACTGCCGACCTGGGGCGACGGGCGCCTGACCATCCTCGGCACCGAAGGTTATATCGAGCTGCGCAAATATATCGATATCGCCGGCCGGCCGGGCAAAGACCACCTCTTCCTCGTCAATGGCAAGGAAATGACCCATATCGATTGCAGCGGCGAAAAGCTCGACTATTTCGATGCTTTCACCGCTGACGTCGGCAACCGTTCGCAGACAGCGATGACGCAGGATCACGTGTTCGAAGTCTGCCGCCTTTCGCTCGAAGCCCAGGCGAAAGCCGCGCGCATCGGCGCCCGCTGAGGAGGATATCATGGCGAGGAAATTGCGCGTCGGCGTCATTGGCGCAGGGATTGCCGCGCGGCATCTGACGGGCTTCGGCTGGAACAAGGAGCTTTTCGAGGTTCCCGTGCTCTGCTCGCTCGACGAGGACCGCGGCAAAGCGGTGTGCGAGGAATTTGGTATTGCCGAATATACCCAGGATGCGGATTCACTGTTTGCCCGGAACGATCTTGATATAATCGACATTTCGACGCCGCCGAGCTCGCATTTCGAGCTCTGCCGCAAGGGCATCGAATCCGGCAAGCACGTGATCTGTGAGAAGCCGCTCTTCGGTTCGATCGCCGAGGTCGACGAAATGGCGGGCGTCCTCGCCCGCTTCCCCGGCCGAAAGCTGATGCCGATCTTTCAGTATCGCTACGGTTCCGGCCTGCAGAAGCTGAAACTGCTGATCGAGCAGGGCCTTGCCGGCAGGCCGTTCCTGACGACGATCGAGACCCATTGGTGGCGCGGTCCGGATTATTACGCCGTGCCGTGGCGCGGCAAATGGGCGAGCGAACTCGGCGGCGGCCTTCTCGGCCACGCGATCCACGCCCATGACATGCTGAATTACGTGCATGGCCCCTGCGCCGAGGTATTTTCCTACGGCGCGACGCTGGTCAATCCGATCGAGGTTGAGGACACGGCAGCCCTTTCGGTGAAGATGCAGAACGGCTCGCTGGCGACGCTTTCGATGACGCTCGGTTCGCGCAAGGAGATCTCGCGGCTGCGTTTCTGCTTCAGCGATCTCGTCGCCGAAAGCATCCTCGAACCCTATACGATGGGCCGCGACCCCTGGGTCTTTACCGCAGGGACCGAGGAACACCAGGCGCGGGTCGATGCGGCGCTCGCCGCCTATGTGCCGGGCGAAGACGGCTATACCCGCCAGTTTGAACTGTTCCACCGGGCGATCGTCGAAGACACCGAGCCGCCGGTGACATTGCAGGACGCCCGCAATTCGCTGGAACTTGTCACTGCCGCCTATTTCTCGCAGCGCACCGGCAAGCCGACGCCGATGCCGATCGCCGCCGATCATCCGCTCTATCGCTCCTGGCTTCCGGAAGAACAGGGCAGGACTGCCGGCCTCTGAGCGAAGAAGGATAAAGGCGAGCAGGGGCTTCGGACGTGGAATTCCAACGAGGCCTTCGAAACGGTCAAATGGGGGATGCCAGGCGGCGCTTGGCGTCCAACTTGAAGCGCTTCTTGATCCGATCGACGCGCGTTCCGTCCAGAAGCGGAACTTGAACAAGCCTGTCATAGGGCTCGAAGCCCATCTTCGAGTAATAGGCAAGGCCGGTGACATTGTCGGCACGAATGGTCGCATTGATGAATTCGAGCCCGAGCTCCTCGGCTGCTGCCCGCGTTGCCGGAAAAAGGGCGCGGCCGACGCCGGATATCTTCGGGTTCATGCGGGCAAATGTTGCAATATCGGCATAACCTTGCGGTGGATCGCCATATAGGCTCAGCGACTGAAAGCCGGCAAGCGACCGATCATGTTCCACAACATGGCAGACAAGGGGAAATTCGCCGTCGATGAACCAGTCTGCGAACTCCGCGACTGTAAGCGGTGTCTCGAGCGCAGTTGTTCCGCCGACCAGAATGATCTCGTTCAGGAGACCGCACAGTTCCTCAGCGTCGGCGGATACCGCTTTGCGAACATGCATGTCTTTGGTCACCCCATCTGTGGATCGAGAGCGTAGCGATGCCCGCGATAGAACACAACAGACGACCCACCTGCTGCTCCCATCAATTCTTGCTCATCCTCTCGCAACCGGAACTGAAAGAAGCACCATGCTAAAATCCTTCGAACATATCGGCATGACCGTCAGCGACATGGAGCGTGCCGTTGATTTTTACTGCGGCTTGCTCGGCCTGCGCCTGCATCTGCGCAAAAGGATGGCCGATGGCGCCGAGATAGCCTTTCTTGATGCCGGCGGCGGTATGCTCGAGATTTTCGCGCCGGCCGGCGGTGCGGCACGGGCGGTCGACGTGCCTGAGGGCACGTCCGGCCTGCGTCACCTGACCTTCCTGTTCGAAAATGTCGAGGAGACGTTCGCCCGCTTGAAAGAGGCCGGCGTCGAGGTCAAGGAGCGCCCGCGCCCGGCAGTCAACGCCGAAGTCCTGCACAAGGTAGCCTTCCTGCGCGATCCGGATGGCATCCAGATAGAACTCGCCGAAAAGATAAGTCCTCAGCCGCATGTATAACGGCGACGAGGCGGAGGTGAATCAATTGCGGAAGGCGCCGGCCGGCATCGTCGTCACCAGCCGGATGTCGCGGCGGAAATCGGACGGCGACATGCCGGCGATATGGCGGAAGGATTTGTTGAAGGCGCTGATCGAGCCGAAGCCGCTGTCCATCGCTACCTGCAACACGTTGGCGCCCTCGCTCATCAGCATCGCCTGGGCGCGCGACAGCCTGAGCAGCGTCACATATTTGCTCAGCGTCATGCCGGTCGACCGCTTGAACAGGTTCATCGCATATTTCGGATGCAGGTCGGCGGCGCGGGCGATATCGACTGAATCGATGTCCTGCAGGAAGTTTGCGGCGATGAAATCGCACATGCGCGCGACACTGCGAGAGGAATTGGGATGCGGCTGATCGCCTTCCAGGCTGACGGCCGTCTTCGACATTGTCATCGAATAGGGTTCGAGCGCGATGCGCTCGATGCGCAGCAGCAGTTCGTCGACCGCGTGCTGGGCCTTGGCGGCATCGCCAGACTTTGAATAGCGAGACCAGCGGGCGAAGTTCTCGTCGTCGGCGGCATCGGTTGCCGAGGTCAGCAGAGTCTCGCCCTTCATCAGCCGGCTGGAAATGCTGATCGGCAGACGCAGCCGGAAGAAATAGATGAGCGGCAGATGTGCGCCGGCATAGAGCGAATCATCCGAGGATTCGTCCATCTGATGCGGCTGCCCGCCCCAGAAGAGGCAAATTTGGCCGGCGCTCAGCCGGAATTCGTGGTCGCTCATCCGATAATGAACGGTGCCGCGCATCACGTAATTAACCTCGACCTGCGCATGCCAGTGCGGCATGGCCATGACGAGCGGATGGGCATGAAACATCTGCAGCGCCGTCGGGGAACCCTCGATGCTGCTTGCGCCGGGCTGATAGATTGCACTCGTGCCGACCTTACTTTCCGCCAAATCCATATTCCTTTTTTAGGAGACAGCCGCTCCCTTGCGGATAGTCTAACCGCGTTCGTGAAAGATCGGCAATTGAAAAGGGAGGATTTTCAATGCGCTTCAAACTTCTCGCTGCGACCGCAGCTGTCGCACTGCTTGCTTCCGGCTCCGCCTTCGCGCAGTCGGCCAATCTAACCATCTGGAGCTGGAATGTCGCCGCATCGGCATTGAAGTCCACGCTCCCCGGCTTCAACAAGCAGTTTCCCGACATCAAGATCACCGTCGAGGACCTCGGAAACAGCCAGGTCTTCGACAAGACGCTTGCAGCCTGCGCCGCCGGCGGCGACGGCCTGCCCGACATCGTCAGCATCGAGAATTTCGAGGCTGAAATCTTCTGGAGCCGGTTCCCGGATTGCTTCGCCAATCTGAAGGAGCTCGGCTACACGCCCGAGATCCAGGCGAAATTCCCCGACTTCAAGCGCACCGAGCTCGAAGTCGGCGATGTCGCCTATGCCATGCCGTGGGATTCCGGTCCTGTCGCCGTCTTCTACCGCCGCGATTTCTATGAAAAGGCCGGTGTCGATCCGAGCACGATCAGCACCTGGGACGATTTCATCGCCGCCGGCAAAAAGGTTTCCGCCGCCAATCCCGGCGTCGTCATGGCTCAGGCGGACTTCAACGGCGACAGCGAATGGTTCCGCATGATCGCCAACGAACAGGGCTGCGGCTATTTCTCGACCGACGGCCAGAACATCACCGTCAACCAGCCGGCCTGCGTCGCCGCGCTGCAGAAGGTGAAGGAGATGAAGGATGCGGGCACGCTGACCGCTGCCAACTGGGACGAAAAGATCCAGGCCAATACCGCCGGCAAGGCCGCAAGCCAGCTCTATGGCGGCTGGTATGAAGGCACCGTGCGCTCGACGTCTCCCGATCTCAAGGGCAAATGGGGCGTCTACAGAATGCCTAGCCTGACGGCCGACGGTCCCCATGCCGCCAATCTCGGCGGTTCATCGCTCGCCATTTCGGCGGCTTCCGCAAACAAGGAGGCGGCCTGGAAATTCGTCAACTACGCCCTTGGTACGAACGAGGGTCAGGTCACCATGCTGAAGGAATTCGGGCTGGTGCCGTCGCTGCTTGAGGCCGAGAAGGATCCTTTCGTCAATGAGTCGCAGCCCTATTGGGGTGGCCAGAAGGTCTGGGCCGATATCCTCGCGACACTGCCGAAGATCGTGCCGAGCCGCGGCACCGCCTTCCAGAGTGATGCCGAGGGCATTTTCAGGGCAACGCAGGCGAAATTCTTTGCCGGCGGCTATCCCGATGCGAAGGCGGCTCTCGACGATGCCGCAAACCAGATCGCCTCGGCCACCGGACTTCCGATCGCGCAATGAATGACGATGCCGGGCGCCTGAAGCGCCCGGCTTTTCCCGGCCTGCAACGCGGCTGGTCATTCGTTCGTAAGGAGGAGGCTCGATGCCGTTCAGAACCCGGAGCGCCTATGCGTTCCTCGCCCCCTATCTGCTGATCTTTGCCACCTTCTGGGTCTGGCCGATCATCAATTCGTTCCTGATTTCCTTTCAGAACACGCGCATCAACCCGTGGAAATACAGCTTCCAGGCCAATTGGGGCCGGCTCTTCTACGATCCGGCCTTCTATAACGCTCTTTACAACACGCTGATCATCCTGGTGATCCAGGTGCCCGTCATGATCGCGCTGGCGACGGTCATGGCCGTCATGCTCAATTCGCCGCTCTTGAAAGCGCGCCCGCTTTTCCGTTTCGCCTTTTTCGCCCCCGTCGTCGTCGGGGAGGTCGCCTATGCCGCAGTATTCCGGCTGATGTTCAGCCTTGATTTCGGCATCATCAACAAGATGATTTCAGCGGTCGGCTTCAGCCCGGTCTCCTGGTTCGACAACGCCAATGCCGCGATGGGAGTGATCATTCTCGCCGTCACATGGCGCTGGGCGGGCTATAACGCCATCATCATCCTTGCCGGGCTTCAAGCCATTCCCGACGATGTCTACGAGGCGGCGACGCTCGACCGGGTGAGCAAGGTGCAGCAATTCTTCCACATCACCCTGCCGCTGCTGAAACCGATCATCCTGTTCTGTGTGGTGCTCTCGGTGATCGGCACCATGCAGCTCTTCACCGAACCCTTCCTCATCACCAATCGCGGCGGTCCGGGCGGCGGCACGGAAACACTCGGCCTCTTCCTTTATCGCCAGGGTTTCACCGCGCTTAACTTCGGTTATGCCTCGGCAATCGCCTATACGATGGCCGCTCTCGCCGTGGTGATTTCTCTTCTCAATCTCTGGATCGGGAGGGACCCGAAATGAAATCCAAGTCGCAATCCCTTCTCGCCCGTCAGCTCGCGCTGCACGCCGTGCTGGCGCCGCTGGCGCTGATCTGGCTGTTTCCGCTCTGGATGATGTTCGTCTTCTCGACAATGCCCGACAACGGCATCTTCAGCCCCGACATCGTGCTGTGGCCGTCGACCAACTTCGTCGAGAATTTCAAGAACCTGCAGGCCGATACCGATTTCATCGGGGCAATGGTGATCTCCATCGGCGTGGCGCTCATCTATACCGTGCTCTCGGTGATGCTGACTTCAATGGCCGGCTGGGCGCTGGCACGTTATCGTTTCGTCGGCCGCGCCGTCGTCATCGCGATCATCCTCGGCACGATCACGCTTCCGTTCTCCGTGGTCGTCATTCCGCAATTCATCATGGTGGCGCGCGAGTTCAAGCTGGCAAACACCTGGGTGGCTCTGATCGTGCCGCCGCTCTTCAATTCGCTTGGCGTCTTATTCATGCGGCAGTCCTTCTCGATGATGCCTGGCGAACTGTTCGACGCGGCCCGCGTCGAGGGCGTCAAGGAATGGCAGATCTTCCTGCGCATTGCCCTGCCGCTGGCGCGCCCGACGATGGCGGCGTTGGCGATCATTCTCTTCCTGCATTCATGGAACAATTACCTCTGGCCGCTGCTCATCAATTCCAGACCGGGGATGATGACGGCGCCGGTGGCATTGGGAACGCTGATCGGCCTCACCAAGGTCTCCTGGGGTGGCATCATGGCCGGCGCGGTGCTGCTGACGGCGCCGATCCTCGTCGTGTTCGTGGCTCTCCAGCGCCATTTCATCGCCGGCATCGCGGCCGGCGCAATCAAGTAATCGGGGGCCGCATGGCAGAGCTTTCACTCAGCAACATCGTCAAGCGCTTCGGCGGCTTTGAGATCATCCATGGCGCCGATCTGGAGGTCAAGGACGGCGAATTCGTCGTCTTCGTCGGCCCCTCCGGCTGCGGCAAGTCCACGCTGCTCAGGATGATCGCCGGCTTGGAGGATATTTCATCGGGCGAGCTTCGGATCGCCGGCAAGGTCGTCAACGACGTCGAGCCGGCCGACCGCGGCATCGCCATGGTCTTCCAGTCATATGCGCTCTACCCGCACCTGACCGTCGAGGAAAATTTGAGCTTCGGGCTGCGCATGAACGGCAATCCGAAAGCCGACACCGAGCGGCGTGTGGGCCGTGTTGCGGAAATCCTGCAGATCACCGAGCTGATGAAGCGCCGCCCGAAGCAGCTTTCCGGCGGCCAGCGTCAGCGTGTCGCGATCGGCCGCGCCATCGTCCGCGAACCCGAGGTTTTCCTGTTCGACGAGCCTTTGTCGAACCTCGACGCGGAGCTGCGCGTGCAGATGCGCGTCGAGATCTCAAGGCTGCACAAGCAGCTCGGCACCACGATGATCTACGTCACCCATGACCAGACGGAAGCGATGACGCTTGCCGACAGGATCGTCGTGCTGCGCGCCGGCAATATCGAACAGATCGGCGCGCCGCTCGACCTCTACGACGATCCCGCCAACCAGTTCGTTGCCGGATTCGTCGGCTCGCCGAAGATGAATTTCTTGAAGGCGTCGGTGGTCGAGGCCCAGCTGGGCAGGGCGGTGATCGCTCTGGAAAGCAATCCGCAGACGCGCCTGCCGCTGCCCGTCGCGGATCCCGTCGAAATCGGCGCGAAGGTGACCCTCGGCATCCGGCCCGAACACTTCGTCGATGCGGGTGCTGGCGATGCCGATCTCACAGTCGCCGTCGATGTCGCCGAACATCTCGGCAATACCAGCTACATCTACGCCGCCATCGGCGACGAACAGCTGATCATCGAGCGGCCGGAATCGCGCACGACAGGCAATCGCGAGACACTGACGGTCGGCCTTCCCGCTAGCCGCACATTCCTTTTCGACGGCGCCGGCAAACGGCTTCGCTAAACCAAATCCCAAGGCAGAAAGACGAAAGAGGTTTCCATGACTTCCGAGCAACCGATCCGCTGGGGCATCATCGGCCCCGGCACCATCGCCCGCACCTTTGCAGACGGCGTAGCCCATTCGCGCACGGGCAAACTGGTGGCGATCGCCACCCGCAATCCTTCCAAGCCGGGACTTGCCGAAAACTTCCCCGGCGCCCGCATCGTCAACGGCTACGAGGCGCTGCTTTCCGACCCCGAGGTTGATGCGGTCTATATCTCCGTGCCCCATACTGGCCATGCCGAATGGGCGATCAAGGCCGCACGCGCCGGCAAGCATATCCTCGTCGAAAAGCCGATCGCGCTTTCAGCCTATGATGCCGAAGCCGTTTATTACGAAGCCAAAAAGGCTGGCGTCTTTGCCGGCGAGGCCTTCATGTACCGGGTGCATCCGCAGACGGAGAAGCTGGTCGAGCTCATCAAGAGCGGCGTCATCGGTACGATCCGCATCATCCGCTCGAGCTTCGGCTTCAACATGGGCAGCTATAAACCCGAACACCGGCTTTTCGCCAACGATACCGCCGGCGGCGGTATTCTCGATGTCGGCGGTTATCCGGTGTCGATGGCGAGACTGATTGCTGGCGCCGCAGAGGGCAAGGCCTTCCTCGACCCGGAGAAGGTTTCGGGCGTCGCCCATCTCGGAGAGAGCGGCGTCGATGAATGGGCCTCCGCCGTGCTCAAATTCCCGAACGGGATCATCGCCGAAGTCTCCTGCTCGATCATGGCCCAGCAGGACAATGTGTTGCGCATCATCGGCTCCGAGGGCCGCATCGAAGTGGCGGACTTCTGGTTCGCATCCGGCCACAAGGGCGGCGTCGGCAAGATCGAGATTTTCAAGGGCGGCAAGCAGGAGACGATCGAGGTCAGGGAAGAGCGCTGGCTCTATTCCTTCGAGGCAGACGCGGCGGGCGACGCCATCCGGGCCGGCAGAACCGAGTTCAGTTCTCCTGGCATGAGCTGGGCGGATTCGATCGCAAACCTGCGCGTGCTCGACCAGTGGCGCGCCTCCGTCGGTCTCGAATATGGCGTCGAGAAAGCCGTCAAGCGCACGTCCAATATATCAGGCGGCGCGGTCACGCGCGGCGACAGCATTCCGCAGCGACAGATTCCGGGCATCTCCAAACCCGCTTCGGTCGTGACCCTCGGCTTCGAATTCTTCCCGAATTTCGCCGCCGCTTCACTAACGCTCGACGCCTTCTACGAGGCCGGCGGCAATGCCTTCGATACGGCCTTTGTCTATGGCGCCGGCAAGACGGAGGCGATCTTCGGGGACTGGCACACCAGCCGCAAGGTGCCGCGCGAGGAGATCGTGCTGATCGGCAAGGGCGCGCATTCGCCGCTCTGCTATCCCGATATGATCGCAAAGCAGCTCGACCAGTCGCTCGGCCGACTGAAAACCGATTATGTCGACATCTATTTCATGCATCGCGACAATACCGACGTGCCGGTCGGCGAGTTCGTCGATGCCATGGATGCCGAAGTCAAGCGCGGCCGTATCCGCGGCATCTTCGGCGGTTCTAACTGGACGCGGGCGCGTTTCGACGAAGCGATCGCCTATGCTGAAAGAACCGGCAAGGCAGCGCCGGCGGCGCTTTCCAACAACTTCTCGCTCGCCGAGATGCTCGATCCGATCTGGGCCGGCTGCGTCGCCGCCTCCGATGACGACTGGAAGAAATGGCTGAACGAGAAGCAGATTCCGAACTTCGCCTGGTCCAGCCAGGGGCGCGGCTTCTTCACCGACCGCGCCGGCCGCGACAAACGGGACGATGAGGAGATCGTCCGCGTATGGTATTCCGAGCGCAATTTCGGACGCCGTGACCGCGCCATCGAGCTCGCCAACAAGCTCGGCCGCAACCCGATCCACATCGCGCTCGCCTACGTGATCGCCCAGCCTTTCCCGGTCATTCCGCTGATCGGGCCGCGCACCATCGCCGAATTGGAGGACAGCCTCTCGGCCCTCGACATCAAGCTGACGCCCGATCAGGTGAAGTGGCTGGAAGGCTGATCCAATAGAAAGCTGCCCCTCACCCTAGCCCTCTCCCCGTAAACGGGGCGAGGGGACGTGCCAAATGTGACGTCGAGATTGAGGAGACGGTGCGGATATCCCTTCGCCCTGCAAGCGGGGAGAAGGTGCCGGCAGGCGGATGAGGGGGCTCGTGCCGAGGATGACGCCGAGTAAAGGAGCGAGGCTGTTCCTAAATTGAGGGCGCGGTGCGGGTCGCGCCCTTTGTATTTCTACTTGCGCAGCTCGGAAGCCCTCTTCCTGGCTGCATCGTCCATCAGCTCATACCACATGGCATTGAGGACGGCGAAGGCTGCTGCCAACGGCAGGCCGAGGATCCATGCGAAGTACCACATTGTTTCGTCTCCTTCAGTAGGCGTGACTGTTCTTGTCGGTGACGGACTTCTCGTCGATCTTGCCCCACAGAACCTTATAGACCCAGGCCGTATAGGCGACGATGATCGGCAGGAAGATCGCCGTCACCACCAGCATGATGAACAGCGTTAGATGGCTGGAGGATGCGTCCCAGACCGTCAGGCTCGATCGCGGATCGAGCGAGGAGGGCAGGATGAACGGGAACATCGACAGGCCGAACGTCGAGATGATGCCAAAGATCGCGACTTTGCTGAAAAGCAGCGTCATCACCTCGCGCCTTGCCCGCATGGCGATAAAGGCCAATGCCGCGCCGCCGAAGCCGAGAACGGGCGCCACGATCATCCAGGAATGGGCGGTGTAATTGGCAAGCCAGGCGCCGTTCTCGAGCACCACCGTCTTCAGCAGCGGATTGGAAGGGCCGATCGGGCTGATATCGCTGGTAATGCGATATCCGCCAACGCCGGTCCACAGGAAGAGGCCGCCAAGAGCAAAGAGCACGATGGCGGCAAGCGCGGCGATGCTGCCATAACTCCTAGCGCGTTCCGCGACCGGGCCGCTCGCCTTCAGCACCAGCCAGGCCGCGCCATGCATCGTCAGCATGGCGACGGAGAGCAGGCCGCAAAGCAGCGCATACGGGTTGAGCAGAGCGAAGAACGAGCCTTCGTAGAAGATCCGCATATCGTCGGCAAAGCGGAACGGCACGCCCTGCAGCACGTTGCCGACGGCAACGCCGAAAATAAGCGCCGGCACGAAGCCGCCGATGAAGAGCGCCCAGTCCCAACCGTTACGCCACCGGGCACTTTCCCGCTTCGACCGGTATTTGAACCCGACCGGGCGCAGGATGAGCGCGAAAAGGATGGCGAACATTGCAAGATAAAAGCCCGAGAAAGAGACCGCATAAAGCGGCGGCCAGGCGGCGAAGATGGCGCCGCCGCCAAGGATCAGCCAGACCTGGTTGCCCTCCCAGGTGGCGCCGATCGTGTTGATCGCCACGCGCCGTTCCGTATCGGTTCTGGCGACCAGGGGCAGAAGCGTGCCGACGCCGAGGTCGAAACCGCCCGTCGTCGCAAAGGCGATCAGCAAGACGCCGAGCAACAGCCACCAAGTCAGACGCAGGGTTTCATAATCGATGAGTTCGTGAAGGATCATGGCAGTTCACTCCGCGGCCGGGACGAGGGTTTCGGAAATGAGGACGGCTTCCGGCTCGTCGTCCGGCTCCGGTCCCTGTCTGATCGCCTTGATCATCAGGCTCATTTCCATGACGATCAGCACCGTGTAGAGCGCGGCAAAACCGATGATCGTCAAAAGCACGGTGCCGGCGCCGAGGCTGGAGACGGCGGCAGCCGTCGGCAGCACGCCTTCGATGACCCAGGGCTGGCGGCCGAATTCGGCAACTACCCAGCCGAGTTCGATGGCGACCCAGGGCAGCGGGATCGCCAGCACGGCAATCCTCAGGAGCAGCGGGTACTTGTCGAGATGGCGCCGCGCCGATAGCCAGAAGAAGGTCGCCGTCAGCAGGATAAAGAAGATACCGAGGCCCACCATGATGCGGAAGGACCAGAAGAGCGTCGGCACATGTGGGATCGTATCACGCGCCGCCTGAACGATTTGCGCATCGGTCGCCTGGCGCGGATCGTCGACATAACGCTTCAGAAGAAGCGAGTAACCGAGATCATGGCCGAGATCCTCGAAGGAGGTCCGCACCTCCTGTGCTACCTGATCCTGCGCGGGTGCTGCGCGTATCTGCATCAGCGCGTCGTATGCCTTGATGCCGTCGCGGATACGGGTTTCGGCCTGCTGTTCGAGCTTGTCGATGCCGGGGATCTCTGTTGTCAGCGACCTTGTGCCGATCAGGCCCATGACCCACGGGATATGCACGGCAAAATGCGTCTCCCGCGCTTCCTGATCCGGGAAGCCGAAAGCGGTGAAGGCGGCCGGAGCCGGCTCCGTCGTCCACATGCCTTCGATCGCGGCGAGTTTCATCTTCTGGTTTTCGGTCGCGAGATAACCGCTCTCGTCACCCAAAACGACAACGGACAGCGCCGAGGCAAGGCCGAAGGAGGCGGCGACCGTCATCGAGCGCTTGGCAAGTTCGATATGCCGGCCCTTCAGCACATACCAGGCCGATACGCCGAGCACGAAGATCGAGGCACAGACATAGCCTGCCGACACCGTATGGACGAATTTCGCCTGGGCGACCGGATTGAAGACGACGTCGAAGAAGCTTGTGATCTCCATGCGCATCGTCTGCGGATTGAGCGCCGACCCCACGGGGTTCTGCATCCAGCCATTGGCGATGAGAATCCAGAGTGCGGAAAAATTCGAGCCGAGCGCTACCGCCCAGGTGGCGACGAGATGGCCGACCTTCGACAGCTTGTCCCAGCCGAAGAAGAACAGGCCGACGAAGGTCGCCTCGAGGAAAAAGGCCATCAGGCCTTCGATCGCCAGCGGCGCGCCGAAGATGTCGCCGACATAATAGCTATAGTAGCTCCAGTTCATGCCGAACTGGAATTCCATGACGATGCCGGTCGCGACGCCGAGCACAAAATTGATGCCGAACAGCGTGCCCCAGAATTTCGTCATCTGGCGCCAAATCTGGCGGCCGGTCATAACGTAGACGGTTTCCATGATCGCCAGCAGCACGGACAGGCCGAGCGTCAGCGGCACGAACAGGAAATGGTAAAGCGCCGTCAGCGCAAATTGGAAGCGCGAAAGCGCTACGATATCTAGTTCCATTGTCTTTCTCCCACGGTCCCACGGGCTACGGAGCGTTCCTCAGCGCCGGCCGGCGCGAGAGGGCATGCGGTCTTGCTCAGTCCGGCCGAAGCCGGTCGAGCGCCTTTTCGAATGCCGCCTCTCCACGGCGCGAAACTTCTGAAATACGGCCGCCTTCGATGACGGCGATGCGGTCTGCGATCACAGCCTCGCGGCGGATATGCGTTGCGATCACCAGCGAGCGGCCTGCCGCCATCGCCGACAGCCGTGAGAGCACATCGCGGGCGGTGGCGCCATCGAGGCCTTCGGTCGGCTCGTCGAGCAGCCAGAGCGGCGTGTCGCGCAGGAAGAGCCGGGCAAGCGCCAGCCGGCGCGACTGGCCGCCGGAAAGGCCGAGCCCGCCTTCGCCGAGCGGCGTATCGAGCCCCCGCGGCATGGCCTCGACATCGACAAGCAGGCCGGCGGCGGCGAGCGCTTGGCGAAGGCCAGTCTCGCTGGCCTCCGGGTTGGCAAGCGCCAGGTTGCCGCGCAGGCTATCCTCAAAGAGTTCCGTCCGTTGCGTCAGCACCGTCGCCGTCATCGCGGCAATACTTCCCGCCCTCGCCGGTAACTCGTGGGAAAGCAGAGCGAGCAGGCTCGTCTTGCCGGCGCCGCTGCTGCCGATGACGGCGAGGCGTTCGCCCTGCTTGAGCACGAGGTCGATATTCTCCAGCGCCGGCACGGCGGAATTCTCATGGAAGGCGGACACGCCAGCCAGACAAAAGACATATCCCGGCGATGGCGTCGCCAACGGTCGGGCCTCGTCAGCGACGGCAAGACGCGGTGCGATGCGCTTTGCGGCGAGCAACGTCCGCCCAAGTTCCAGGGCTCCGCGGCGCAGCGCCGCGAAGGGCTCGACCGACGCGAAGGCGACGAGCAGGCCGAGGGCTGCGACAGGCGCGGTAATCGCCTTCGTTTCTGTAAGGGCCGCAACGGCAAGCAGCGATGCCGCCAGCAGGAGTGTCGAGACGAGGCCGAAGCCGAATGTCAGGCCGGTTTCGACGCGGTTCAGCCGATCATCGGCGTGGGCGGCATAGCTGTCGGCCGCAGCAATCGCGCCTCTCTGGGCCTCAAGCCGGCCGGCCATCAGCAGGTCGGTCTGGCCGGCGACGAGATCGATCGCCCGCGACCGCAGCGCCTCAATGCCATGAGCGCGCCGCCGGGCATGTTTACGCGCAGCGCGTCCGGCGATCAACGGCAGGCCAAGGCCGGCGCCGGCAAGAAAGAGGCCGAAACCCAGGCCGAACACGAAATGCATCAGTCCCAGCACGACGCTCGCGGTCAGTGCTGCGCCGACTGCGACAGCAGCCGGGACGAGAATGCGGAGATAAAGGGAATCGAGCGCATCGATATCGGCCGTCAGCCGGAAGAGCAGCCGCGCGGGGCGGTGAAAGAGAGTGCGGGCGGCCCCCGGTTCGGCGAAGCCGCGAAACAGCCTTTCGCGAAGCGCCGCGAGCACGCCGAGCGTCGCGTCATGGGTTGCAAGCCTTTCACCGTAACGCGCCGCTGTTCTGATGATGGCGAGCAGGCGGATGCCGGCCGCCGGCGCAAAAACGTCGAAGGTCATGGCGGCCGCGGCCGAAAGGCCGGCGAGCGAGGTGGCGGTGATGAACCAGCCGGACAGGCCGAGCAAAGCAATGCCCGCCGTCACCGTTGCTGCCGAAAGCATCGCGCCGAGCAGCAGCGCGCGCCGGCGCTCGGCGAGGAACAGACTCAGGATCGGCTTGATATCCGCGATAAAAAAGCTCATTCGGCTGCCTCCCTCATGGCGAAATCGGCATCGATGCCGATAGCGCGATGCATGCGGGCGGCAAGCAGCGGATCGTGGGTCGCAACGATCAAAGTGCGGCCCTTCGAAAGCAAGAGCAGGCTCTCGGTCACTTCGGCGGCGGTGGCAGCGTCGAGATGGGCGGTCGGCTCATCAGCCAGGATGATCTTCAGATGCGGATTGCAAGCTGCCCGCGCGATCGCAAGCCGCAGCGCCTCGCCGCCGGAAAGCCCGATACCACCTTCACCGAGCGGCCGGCTGCCATAGGCGTCGGCCACCTTTCCCAGGCTGGCGGCATCGAGCGCTTTTCCCACGTCTTCGCGTGAGACGCGGGCCCTGCCGAGTGCGATGTTGCCTGCGATGCTGCCGGCAAAGATGTGCGGTTTCTGGCCGATCCACGCCATTGCGCCCCGCAGAAGAGCGGCGGTGTCATCCCCAAGCTCAACGCCGCCGACGATGATGCGGCCGTCGGTGCAGGGTGCCAGCCCCGCTATCAGCGAAAGAAGCGTCGACTTGCCGGAACCGCTGGCGCCGACAAGCGCCAGATGTTCGCCGGCACCGACATCGAGGTTGAACCCGCCGAGGATCAACCGTTCGTCTGCACCATAACGAAAGGCGATATTTTCAAGATGGATGTCCGGCGCCGCGCTGCCGGCGGGTACCGCCGCTTCAGCCGAGCCTTGGATGGGCAGACCGCCAGCGGCGAGCGCGTCCAGTGCTTTCAGCGCCGCTTCCCCCGCTGCCCGGTCGTGCCACACGGCCGAGAGTTCGCGCAGCGGCTCGAAGAAGGCGGGCGCAAGCAGCAGGATGAACAGCCCCTCGGTCAAGTCAAGCCGGCCAACCCAGGTGCCGAAGCGGATCTCGCCGAGCAGGCTGAAGCCGACATAGACGGCAATCATCGCCACGCCGAGTGCTGCGAAAAGTTCGAGCACTGCCGAGGAGAGAAAGGCGATCTTCAGCACCGCCATGGTGCGCACGCGAAGCGTTTCGGCCTGGCTGCGCAGTCTCAGGGCGGTTGCATCGACGGCATCGAGCGTGCGGATCGTCGCCAGTCCGCGCAGGCGATCGAGCAGAAAGCCATTGAGGCCGCCCGTTGCAACAAGCTGTTTTTCGCTGGCCGCCTGGGCACGCCAACCGATCAGCGCCATAAAGATCGGAATTAGCGGCGCAGCAAACAGCAGGACAAGCGCCGCGATCCAGGAGACCGGCAGGATGACTGCGAGGATGACGAGCGGCACAAGGCTCGCTTTCACACGTGCCGGCTGGAAGCGGGCGAGATAGGGCACGATGAGTTCGGCCTGTTCGCCGATGACGCTCGCCGCCTTTCCGGATGCCGGCCTGCCGCGATCGACTGGCGACGACACGGAAAGCGACGCGGCGGCGGCATGCCGCTTCCGGCTGAGCTCGGCCCGTGCGGCGCGAAAGGCCAGGCGGCCGCCAGCCGCGTCGAAACAGCTTCTTACCACTCCGAGGATGAGGATGCCGGAGGCCGGCCAGAGAACGTCACGCAGCCCGCCTCCATCGGTGAGACGGCCGACCGAAACGGACAGCAACCCTGCCTGCGGGATCCAGATGGCGGCGGCCAGCGCCTGCAGCATTGCCGCATTGCGCAGCCGGCCTTTCGCCGCGCCGGGGCGTGACAACGGGGCTTCTCCATCCCGCCGCCGGGGCTCCGCTTCATTTGTCGCGTCAAAGAATGCAGTGCCCATGGCACTAACTCTTATTCGCAGGATTTGGCCGGCGGTTGCGGCCGAGCGAGATCACCCGGTCCTTGGCCTCCAAAAGCTTTGTCACTTTCGCGCCGAGCGAGAGTAGCGTCGCGAGCCTTTCCGTTTCTAGTTGTTTCACGTCTTCATACCAATGGGTCAGTTGTTCGATCAGCGTGTGCATCTCGCTCATGCGCTGCTGCGCATGCCGCTCGGCGTCGCTGGCCGGCCGCTGCATCAGGATCTCACGCAGAACCGACAGCGTCGGATCGACTTCACGTTTCTTTCTTTCCTCGGCGAGCGTCCTCAATATCTGCCAGACGTCGTCAGGCGTCGTGAAAAAATCACGGCGATCATCCGGCTTGTGTTTGAGGATCACGAGGTTCCAGGCCTGTAATTCGCGCAGGCTCATCGACACGTTCGAGCGCGAGATGCTGAGGGAATCGGCAATCTCTTCGGCGCACAGCGGTGCGGGCGAGACGAAGAGCAGGGCATAGATCTGTCCCACCGTGCGGTTGATTCCCCAGCGCGATCCCATTTCGCCGAAATGGAGAACGAAGGACTGGACGAGAGGCGGAAGGTTCATGGCAATTTCCGTTGCGTCTGTGATTTCAGAAATTTCTGAAATTACTATACTGACTTTTGCACCCCGCCGGCAATTGGCAGGGCGCCCCCTGCGTCAATTTGGATGTCCGTCCGTTGCTCGCGAGCTGGATATAGCCGGGCGCGACACGACTGGATTTGACTTAGGTCAAGTCCGCGACACTTTGCGAAGAGGACACGGAAACGCCCGGCGATGCGTCATGCATGCCGGGCGTTGCAGCCGGACCGCAATAATGGCCCTGAACATTAACGTAAGGTCAGATGGTTCGGGTGGAAACGGCAGCGTATTGACGCGTAACATTGGCAAGCCGCTCGGTATTGGGTCGAAATCCATGTCCGGGCCGATGCGATGCGGTGATACGCCCGGGACCGCTCAGGACAATCTCCGGCTCGGAAAGATCCGTCTGATAGAGACGCTCAGTCGGAAAGACGTCAAAAACGCCATCCACGTAGAACCGTCAGGCTCAGATCATGCCCGTCAGGATGCCGACACCGGCAACCGCGGCAACACCGCCGGCTGTCCGCACGGCGAAGGAGCCCTGACGTTCCCCAATGCGGGCGATCAGGAAGCCGAGACCGAGGCCGGCGGCATGGAGGAAGGCGGTCGCCATCATGAAACCGGCAGCATAGGCGGCACCGCCGGCGTCCTCGGGCATTTCCATGCCGTGCGCATGCCCATGGAAGATCGCAAAGAGGCCGACGACCCCCATTGCAACTGCGGTCGGTGCCTTGACGCCAAGCGCCACGATCGCACCGAGGATAATGACGGAAAGGGCGATACCGATTTCAACGAAGGGAACGTTCACGCCTGCCATTCCGAGCCCGCCACCCAGCGCCATGACGAGTATGAAGGTTGTCGGCACGGGCCAAGCTGCACGGCCACCGAGCTGAGACGCGAAAACGCCGACCATGACCATGGCGAGGATATGATCGAGGCCCGAAACCGGATGGCTGAAGCCATGCATGAAACCGGATGTCTGGCCAATACCGGTATGGGCATAGGCCACGGCTGGAAGCGCTGCGGCAGCCAAGGCAAGCAGGCCGCTCTTGATTGCTGATTTCATTGCTCGATTCCCCACTGAGTTTTCGAATATCCTGCGGGCGCCGAACACGGGCACGGTTCCAAGGCGCACATCACGCTAGTTCAAAGAATTTTCGCCGTCAACGAAAATGCCCACGAAATAATACGTGGATTCAAGTGCTTATGTGATAGGCAGATGCCGCTTTCGATTGCTTTTCCGGGTGCATCGCGCCCCAGCCCTTTTTACTTCCCGGCACAGGCGCTATCAATCATCCGGCGAAACGGCGCATGCCGCCGCGATGGAGGAGATGCCGCCCATGAGCAATATCGAACGGCCGCTGGCGATAAGCGCACCCGAGCCGCGCACGCTTGATCTGATCTTCAGCGACAAGGCGCGCGCGGAACTGCATGCGAAATACGAGGTCGTCGAAGCCGATCCGGACGATATCGCCGGACTTGGCGACGAGATCCTCTGCAGAGCGCGCTACATTATCGGCCAGCCGCCTCTGTCGGCGGAAACACTGAGCAGAATGCCGGCTCTATGCTCGATCCTCAACGTCGAGAGCAATCTTCTCAACAACATGCCCTATGAGGTCCTCTTTCAACGCGGCATTCATGTGGTGACGACAGGCCAGGTCTTCGCCGAGCCGGTCGCCGAACTCGGTCTCGGTTTCGCGCTGGCCCTGGCGCGCGGCATCGTCGATGCGGATGTCGCCTTCCGCGAAGGCACCGAGCTCTGGGGCGGTGAGGGCAATGCGAGCGCGCGGCTCATCGCCGGTTCCGAGATTGGCATTGTCGGCTTCGGCGATCTCGGCAAGGCGCTGCGGCGGGTGCTGTCCGGCTTCAATGCACGCATCAGGGTGTTCGATCCCTGGCTTCCCCGCTCGATCCTCGAGGAAAACGGCGTCGAGCCCGCGAGCCTCGAGGATGTTCTGACGAAGAGCGATTTCGTCTTCGTCGTCGCCGCCGTCACCAGCGAAAACAAGGGATTTCTCGCCGCCGAGGCCTTCGCCAGCATGCGCAGGGGAGCGGCCTTCATCCTGCTCAGCCGCGCCGATGTCGTCGATTTCGACGCGCTGATGGCGGCGGTTTCCTCGGGCCATATCGTCGCGGCAAGCGACGTCTATCCGCAAGAGCCGTTGCCGGTCGACCATCCGGTGCGCAGCGTGACGGGCTTCATCCGCTCGGCGCACCGGGCCGGCGCGCTCGACAGCGCCTTCAAGAAGATGGGCGATATGGTATTGGAAGACATGGACCTGATGGATCGCGGCCTGCCGCCGATGCGCTGCAAACGAGCCGAACGCGAGACGGTCTCCCGCATGCGCTCCAAACCGGTCGCGGTGAATTGAAAATGCCGCCCAAGCTGACGGACAGTCTGGGCAGCATGTGTAGCGGCTTTCTTTAGGCGGCGCGCTGCCCGGTGCCCTGGATTGCGGCGAGCTTCCAGTCCGCCCCGGGCTTGCGCACGAAGGTCCAGATCTCGGTGCTTTCGCTCGGACGGCGGTCGTCGCCGGAAACGACACGGCCGCTGTCACGTTCGACCATCGCATCGATCGAGGAATAACGCATGGCGAGTGTCGCATATTCCTGGCCTTCTTCACGCCAGGCCTCGGCAATGTCGCCCTGCAGCAGCTTGACGTCGGAGACGCGGTTGCGCACGCCGTTGGTGGCGTTTTCTCCGAGTTCCTCGGCAAGGTAGGACATTGCCTCGGGCGTCGTCAGCCGGCGCAACGTGCCGTAATCCTCAGCGCCGTAAGCAGTCTGCACGCTCGTCAGCAACTCCTCGAACTGGTCGAGGTCAGCCTGCGCCAGCCCGATCTCGTCGCTCGGGCGATTGTCCCGCGATTTTCCGCCGTAACCGGCGCCCGAACCGATCGCCGGGATCTGGAACGACGAATTGTTCGCGGGCGACATGTTGAAAGACTGGCCGTGGGACCGGCTCTGACCGCTGACGCCGTAAGAGGGCTGGCGGCGGTTGGCGAAATAACGCATGGCGAGCATGATGGCGCCGCCGATCAAGGCGATCTGCAGCAGCATGCCGAGGAAGCCGAAGCCGCCGCCGAAACCGTGTCCGAGCAGCATGCCGAGAAGACCGCCGGCGATCAGGCCGCCGATCATCGAACGCCCGAAGCCGTTGAAGAAACCGGGCCGCTGGGCGCCGAGGGGCTGCTGTGCTGTAGCAGGCGCAGTCGTCTGTGGACGCGGCGTCATCGACCGTTCGATCGGCGCGGCAGGAGCGGGGGCAGTTTGAGTGGCGGGCGGAGCCTGGAAGGTGCGCGTGCCGCGGCTCCCGAAACCGGAGCCCCCGGCGCGGCGGGCCTCGGCATCCCCTAGCGAAGCAAAAACGGTAGCGCTCGTCAGTACGGCAATCGCCGCAATCTTGGCAAAACGCGAAACGGCACCCGGCATTCCTGATCTCCTGTCATGCACAATCATGGCATATCGAAAGCTAATATAGGTGCTCTTTCTCAAGATTGAAGTTCTATTGCGCTTTACTGGCAGACATCGACCCAGCTGGCACCGGTCAGCTCGGCCAGCCTTCCGGTGGCAATGCGCACGGCCGAATTGGTCGAGCCCGCCGCGGGAACGACTTCATCGAAGCGTTTCAGCGAGACGTCGCAATAGATGGGTAGCGGCGAGGGCAGGCCGAACGGGCAGACACCGCCGACGGGGTGGCTGGTGACCGCGACGACCTCTTCGGCATCGAGCATGCGCCCCTTAGCCCCGAAAGTGTCCTTGAACTTGCGATTGTCGAGCCGGGCCGTACCGCCAGCGACAACCAGCATCATCTGCTCGCCGACGCGAAGACAGATCGTTTTGGCGATCTGCGCCGGCTCGACGCCATGGGCTTCGGCGGCAAGGGCAACCGTCGAGGAACTCTCGGCGGTTTCGATGATGTCGATATCGGGTGCGTGCGCTCGAAGGAATGCGCGGACGGATTCAAGGCTCATGACCTAAAGCTAGACCAGCATAAGCGCAATTTGAAGCACAAATGATGCCCACTGAAAACCGGCGCTTGCAAGTCCACCGGACATGGTCATAATAATTTTGCACACGTGCTCAATTTTGTCATTCGGCCGTTACAACAAGCTCATAGAGCGGGACTCGTCACGTTTTTGCGGGGTTTCGGAGCGGCCATCAAGCAACAGTGCTG
Organism: Rhizobium aethiopicum; assembly: GCF_900094625.1. GTDB lineage: Bacteria > Pseudomonadota > Alphaproteobacteria > Rhizobiales > Rhizobiaceae > Rhizobium > Rhizobium aethiopicum. The sequence continues at coordinate 341,892 of NZ_FMAJ01000004.1, forward strand.
ACCCGTCAAGAGGCTCCACACTGCTCTTCTAGGGAGACGAAGAAAATGACCATTTTGCCGATGTTGAAATCCCTCACGATCGCGGCTGCCATCTTGGCCTCGACCTCCGTATTCGCACTCGCCAAGGACGTTACCATCAGCGTCTGGGCCGGCGGCACCGGCCCAAACGACGTCTATCGTCTCGATGCCATTGAGATCGCGGCCCAGCAGCTGCAGCGCGAAGCTGCCCTCAAGGGCGAAGATCTGAAGATCACCATCGAGAAGAAGCCGTATTCCGGCTGGGACGATTTCAAACAGGCGCTGACCCTTGCCGCCGAGGCCAAGAAGGCGCCGAATATCGTCGCCAGTGGTCATGAAGACATCGCTCCATGGTCGCAGGCCGGCCTCATCGTTCCGATCGAGGATCATGTCGATCTCGACGCCTGGCCGCTCAACGGCATCTATGAGAACCTGCTGCAGATCGCTTCCTACAACGACACCGTCTACGGCGTTCCGCAGGATGCAGAATCCCGTCCGATGTTCTTCTGGAAGCCGTACATGAAGGCGATCGGCTACACCGACGCCGATCTGGATGCATTGCCGCAGAACGTTCAGGACGGCAAATACACCATGAAGAACCTGCTCGAAGATGCCAAGAAGATGCAGGACAAGGGCCTGGTCCAGCCGGGCTACGGTTTCTATCCGCGCCCCAGCAACGGCCCTGACTATTGGCAGTTCTACACCAGTTTCGGCGGCACGATGGAGGAGAACGGCAAGCTCGTCTTCGACAAGGGGGCAATGACCCGCACCTACCAATTCTTCGCCGACGCCGTTAAATCAGGCGTCACCAAGAAGAACCACATCGGCATGCCGGGCGATCAATGGTGGAAGGAAGTCGCCACCGGCAACGCCGGTATCTGGGACGCCGGCACCTGGCATTACGCCCGCCTCGTAAACCAGGAAGGGCTTAAGGATTTCTTCGACAACATCGTCTTCACGCTGATCCCGGCCGGAGAGGGCGGCAAGCCCAACACGCTGACGCATCCGCTCGTCTACATGCTGACCGCAGGACACAGCGATGAAGATACGCAGATCGCCGCCCAGCTGATCACGATCGCCTCCGAGCCGCGCATCAACGCGCTGCATGCGATTAAATCCGCCCATCTCGGCATCTCCAAAGCCGAAGCCGAAGTGGACTTCTACGCCGACGACCGCTGGGCTCGCGAAGCCACCGAACGCCTGCTGCCGCATGCCAATGCGATGCCGAACAATTCGGATTTCGGTACCTACTGGAACATCATGTGGAAGAACCTTCAGGCGTCCTGGACCGGCGACAAGACCGTTGACGCCGCCATCGGCGATGCCGAGAGCGAGCTAAAGAGCACGCTCGGTGACAAGATCGTCATCCGCTAAGATCTAAGCACTCCTCTGGGCGGCGCCCCGGCGCCCAGAGGATTCGCGAGGAGGCTCCCATGAAGTCGTCCAGAACGCTCGGACTGGTGATGATCGCGCCTGCGGCGATCATGATCGTTCTCTTCTTCCTTATGCCGGTCGTTCTGACGGCGGTCTTTTCGATGACCAACATGACGACGGCGACCGGTATCTCCGGTGGCGCCTATCAGATCGCGCCGAGTTCGCTGAACACGCTGAAATCGGTAATGCCCGACATTGCCGACGAAATGGCCGAACCGCGCTATGCGATCGATGAGGCCGGCCTCAAGGCCGTGGAAGGCCTTGGGCTTGCGCCCGGCATCGCCGCGGAATTGCGGGCCAAACACGCCGGCGAGGTCTTCCCGACGCGCCGCGAGGCCGAGCGCATGCTCAAGGATCTGGCTGAACGACCTTCGACGCGTGACGTCAAGCAGATTTCCGAACAGTTCAACCGCTCGGTCGTCAACACGCGCTTCGACAGCAAGCGACAGCTCTTTTCGGCTCTCGATAGTCTGGGCCTCAAATTGACGCCGGAACAGAAGGAAACCGTCGCCGAGGCCAGCTATACCGGCTGGACGTGGACGACAGACAATTTCTCGCGCATCGCTACCTCGCCGGATATGGCGCGCGTGCTCTTCAACACCGCACTCTACGTCGCGCTGGTGCTGACGCTCTTCAATGTTGGTTATGCACTGCTGCTGGCGATCTGGACGCATTACATGCCGCCGAGACCAGCCTCGATCTTCCGCGGCATCTGGTTGCTGCCGCGCATTACGCCCGTCGTAATCTATATCCTGCTGTGGAAATGGCTCGCCTGGGATAGCGGCTTTATCTCGGTCCTGATGGGCAAGTTCGGCTACCCCGCAAAGAACTACCTGCTCGACACCGCGTATAATGCCTGGTTCTTCGTCGTGCTGATCAACGGTTTCATCGGCGCCTCGATGGGCATGCTGGTCTTCTCCTCGGCGATGAAGGCCATTCCGAAGAGCCAGTTCTATGCGAGCGAGGTCGACGGCGCGTCGCGCTGGCAGCAGATCCGCTACATCATCCTGCCGCAGATGCGCTGGCCGATCCTCTTCGTCACCTGCTATCAGACGCTGTCGCTGCTCGCCTCCTTCAACGAGATCCTGCTCGCCACCAATGGCGGACCTGGTAATTCGACCGAGGTCTGGGCGCTCGCCGCCTATCACACCGCGCTCAGGAATTATGCCGGCAATCTCGAATACGGGCTGGGCGCAGCCATGGCGCTGGTGCTCGTCGTCATCGGCGTCACCCTGTCGCTCCTCTATCTGCGCGTCTTCAACTACCGCACGCTTGTCGCTAAGCCCCTGATCGAGGATTGACCATGGCCGAACGATCGCAGCCCTCGGCAAATTACAGCAGCTGGCCCGTTATGACGGCGCTGGCAATCGTCAGCCTGCCGCTGCTCCTGATGTATGTCTATCTCTTCCTCGACACTGTGACGGTAAAGCAGCCGGACGCCTTGCTGCCTTCGGGCATGACGCTCGACCACTGGCGATTCCTGTGGCAGACGACGCCCGGCAAGGCCAACATCTGGCAAGTGACTGCGAATACGCTGCTCTTTGCAGCCAGCACCACCAGCGTCGTGCTGATCGTCTCGTCAATGGCGGGCTACGTTCTGTCGCGACTGAACGTGCCGGCGCGCGGCTTCTTCCTTGCCGGCGTCATGGTGCTGCATGCCTTCCCCTCGGTGACGCTGATCATTGCTATCTTCATCGTGCTGCAGATGATCGGCCTCTACAATTCGCTGATCGGCGTCATCCTGGTGAAGGCGGCGATCGACCTGCCGCTCGGCATCTGGCTGATGAAAGGTTTTTACGACACTGTGCCATGGGAGATCGAAATGGCCGGCGTCGTCGACGGCGCCTCGCGCTTCAGGGTCTGGAAGAGTCTCGTGCTGCCGCAGGTGAAGCCCGGCATCATGGCGCTCGGCCTCTTCTCGTTTCTGTCAGGCTGGGGCGAATTCATCCTGCCGCAGGTGCTGGCGCCTGGTAATCAGGTACAGGTGCTCTCAGTCTATCTCGCGGGTTTTCTCGCCGACGATAACAATTACGATTTCAACATGTTCAAGTCGGTCGGCCTATTCTACCTCGTTCCGGTGCTGATCGCCTATGCGCTCTTCAACAAGTATCTCATGAACATCTATGGCGGCGGGAGCAAAGGCTGATGCGCATCCTCCTCGACAATTTTTCGAAGAGCTTCGGCTCGACCAAAGTCATCGAGAACATGCGTCTCGAAGTCGCGGGCGGCGAAATGCTGGCGCTGCTCGGCCCTTCCGGCTGCGGCAAGTCGACGACCCTTTTTGCCGTCTGCGGCATTCACCGCCCGACCGGTGGGCGCATCTTCTTCGGCGACCGTGACGTCACCGATCTTCCGAGCCAGTCCCGCAATGTCGGCGTCGTCTTTCAATCCTATGCGCTCTACCCGCATATGACCGTTGCCGAGAACATTGGATTTCCCCTGAAGGTAAAGGGTGCGCCTGCCGCCGAGATCCGCAAGGAGGTCGACCGCATCGCGGCGCTCGTCCAGATCGGCAACCTTATGGGACGCCGGCCCGCCGAGCTTTCCGGCGGCCAGCAGCAGCGCGTGGCGCTGGCGCGCGCGCTGATCCGCAAACCCGACGTGCTGCTGCTCGACGAACCGCTCGCCAACCTAGACGCTAAACTCCGCCTCGAAATGCGCTCGGAAATCCGCCGCCTGCAGCGCGAGACCGGCATCACCGCCATCCTCGTCACCCACGACCAGGTCGAGGCGATGAGCATGTGCGACCGTATCGCCATCATGAAGGAGGGCGAGATCGTCCAGATCGCCACGCCGGCCGAAATGTACAACAATCCCAAGACCGCCTTCGTCGCCGGCTTCCTCGGCAACCCGCCGATCACCTTCCTGCGCGGGGTCCTCGATAGGGGCGCCTTCGCGATCCCGGAAAGTGAGATCCGGGTGCCGCTGCCTGACGCCATTGGTGCCGCCGAAGGCAGCAAGCTGATGCTCGGCGTCCGGCCGGAGCATTTTACGCCTGCCGGCGACGTCGCCGTGTCCGGCAAGATCACCTTCGCCGAAACGCAAGGGCGAGAAAATCTTTACGACGTACGTCTTGCCGGCGGCCCGCTGCTGCGGTCGATCCAACCGGTGCGCCATGATATTCACGTCGGCGACGATGTCGCCTGGGGGATCGACAGCCGCGGCGTGTTCGTCTTCGACGAGAACGGAACGAGGCTCTGATGACCCGCGATTTTTCAGCATTCTTCGAACGTTACGGCTGGCCGTCGGCTAAGGGCCAGCTTCCCTTTTGCATCGGCCATCGCGGCGCCAGCGGCCTCGAACGCGAAAACACGCTCGCCGCTTTCCACCGCGCAGCAGAACTCGGTGCGGAGATGTGGGAACTCGACACACAGCTGACCGCCGACGGCGTGGTGGTCGTCTCGCACGATGATCACCTGCAACGTGTCTACGGCATCGATCGGCGCATTTCGGAAATGACGGCTGCGGAGCTCGCCGCCCTTAACGACGTTGAGGTGCCGAGCTTTTCGGAGGTCGCCGCTCTCGCCCGCGAGACCGGGACCGGCCTCTATGTCGAGCTCAAGGGGCCGGGAACAGGCATCCGCTGCTGGCAACACCTTGTCGAGATGAATCAACGCTTTGCCTGCCTTGGCTCCTTCGATACCGCCCAAGTGCGCGAGCTCAGGGATGCGGCTTGCGATTTTCCGCTCTCCGTGCTGATCCGTGTCGGCCACGATCCGCATGCCCTCGGTGATGAGGCCGGCGCCGATGTCCTCCATCTCTGCTGGGAAAGGGCCGGCGAACGTCCGCAGGATCTGGTGACCGATGAGCTTCTGCGTCGAGCTTTCGAGGCGGGCCGCGAGATCGTGCTCTGGCACGAGGAGCGGCAGAGCATTCTCGACGACCTCATGAAACTACCGGTTCTCGGCATCTGCACGGATCTGCCCGATCTGATGCGGCCGCCCGTGATGAAGGAAAAAGCGCTTGGCTGACAGGGACAAGGGACCGCGCAAGGTAACCTCCTTCGACGTGGCGCGGGTGGCCGGCGTCTCGCGCGCCGCCGTGTCGCGCGCCTTCACCCCGGATGCCAGCGTCTCGGCGAAAACACGTGAAAAGGTCTATCAGGCGGCCAAGGAACTCGGCTATCGGGTAAACTACCTTGCCCGAAGCCTCACCAACAAACGCTCCGATCTCGTCGGCGTCGTCGCCGCCGGTCTCGACAATCCGTTCCGCACGCTACAGATCGAGCATCTGGCGAGAGTGCTGATCGCCCGCAATTTCCGTCCCATCCTGCTGCCGACATCGCAGGAGGCGGATACCTCGACTGTTATCGGCCAGTTGCTGCATTACGCGGTATCCGGCGTCATCGTCACCTCGGACGCACCGCCGACGGAAATCTGCGAGCAATGCGCGGCCGAGGGTGTGCCGATCGTGCTGATCAACAAGGGCAACGACATTCCCTTCGTCGATCGCATCATCTCCGATGACCGAATGGCCGGCCATCTTGCAGCTACCCATCTGATCGACAGCGGTGTGCGAAAGCCCGCCGTGATGGCAGCGCCGGCCAAATCCTATACGGCTCGGCGGCGCAGCGAGGCCTTTATCGATCGCTGCAAGCAGCTTGGCGCCGAAGCACAGCACCTGCAGGTCAGGATCAACGACTACCGGAGCGGCCATGATGCGGCGGCCGGCCTTGCCGCCTCCGGCATCGACGGGCTGTTCTGCGCCAATGACTACATGGCCTGCGGCGTGATCGACCGCATCATGCAGGGCAGGGGCCGCGACGACACGCCGCCCTTTCCCATCATTGGCCATGACGACATCCCGCAAGCCGCCTGGGATGCATACAATCTTACAACCATCCGGCAACCCTGCGACGTGCAGGCCGAGAAGACGATAGACCTGCTCACGAGCAGGATGGCCGAGCCGGAGCTGACCGCACGTGTCGAATTCACGCCGGTGACACTGATAAAAAGAAGGACTGGGTGATGAATTCCGCATTCGATAGCGCCGCCATCCGCACGCGGATGGAAGTCGCAATCGCCATCGCCCTTGAGGTTGGACGGGAAGCGGCGCGGTCTCGGCGCGACTCGAATCCCGGCAGCCTCACGATTGAAAACAAAGGCTTGCAAGATTTCGTCACGATCGCCGACAGAAAGGCCGAGCAGGCAATCCGAGACGGGCTCATCTCACGCTTCCCGTGCGATACCTTCATGGGAGAGGAGAGCGGCGGTCCGTCGAGCGGGACCGGCACCTGGGTCGTCGATCCGATCGACGGCACGACCAATTATATCCGCGGTTTCCGGCATTGGGGGATTTCGATCGCTTTTGTCGCCGGCGATAAGATCGAGGTCGGTGTGGTGTACGATGCCGCCGAGGACGTGGTTTTCCACGCTGTCCGCGGCGGCGGCGCCTTCAAGAATGGCCTGGCCATTCATGCGGCCGCGACCACAGATCCAGCCAACGCGCTCGTCATCCTCGGTCATTCCCGCAAGACGAGTTTCGACGATTATCTTGCACTCTCGCGGCGGCTGCATGAACGCGGCATGGACTATCGCCGCATGGGCGCAGCCGCCGTCGACCTGGTTCGCGTCGCCGAAGGTGCCGCCGATCTCTACTACGAGCGCCATCTCAATGCGTGGGACATGCTTGCCGGCGCGCTGATCGCCACAGAAGCCGGCGCGACGGTGGCGATGCCGCCGATCGACAAGCTGCTTGCGGATGGCGGGCCGGTCATGGCCCATGCGCCGGGGCTCGCCGCTGAATTCGCCTTCATCCTTGAGAGCGAGGGGCTGACAGCCGCGGGTTAGTCGGCCATCCGCCGGCGCCAGGCGCGTTCGGTCGCCGGCGCTTCGTCGGTGGTGATCTGATCCGGCTTCAGGGCCATCAGCGCCGAAAAGTTCCGCCATTCCGGTTCGCTAAAACCAAAGCCCGGATCCTTCAGCGTAAAGGTCCAAGCGTCGACGCGTTTGCCTTCGTCCCGGCAGAGCCCGATCATGTCGAGGCCATCCTTGGCGGCATCAAGGATCAGCTGCCAGTGCAGATAGACTGTATCGGGTTCCGTCGGACCGCGCAGGTCTGCGCGCAGTTCCGTTTCGGCCGCCCTCCAACCGCTGGCCTGCCGGATAGCGTAAAGCTTTTCGGTCGGGTCGATGCCGCGCAGCAGATGCGGAAGCTTTTCCTTGACGGCCACGATGAGGTCGAGACTGCCGCCGCTGACGATCACCGAGGCGGCGATATCGCGGAAATGCACGGCAAGATGCTCGATCCCCCGGGTGCCGATGGCTTCATAATCGTCCTTCATGTCGAATTGCAGCAATGCGGCCGGATGCGTTGCCTGCATCATGTCGGCGAGGTCCTCGCTGAGGATCAGCGGCCGGCCGCCTTCCTTCATCCTGATATCGCGGAGGTCGTTGATACTCTTTTCGGCGATCGGCCCATGTCCGGTCGTTTCGCCTTCAAGCTCTTCGTCGTGCAGCACGACGAAACCTCCATCGGCGCGCACGCGAAGATCGAGCTCCATCGAGGCACCTGCTGCAAAACCCTCAGTCATCACCACCGCCGAGAACAGCGGGTCAGCGATCCGCTTGCGAAGCCGATGCCATTTCAGGCGGGTGCGATGCCCCGCATGCGAAATTTCCAGGCCCTGCGCATCCAGCAAAATCGTCATCTGCGAAGTCTCCGTGACGCCACTCTCCTGCCTTGCCGAGCCGCGATTATCAAGAGCCGGACATCATATTCAGGGACTGTAGGCTGCGGATATCGCCTCTGAAGCGGCGGCTATATCTGCGGGATGGCCGGCTTGCCTGAGGGCTGTGCCGTAGGCCGCGACATTCGAAAGCACTGTCTGGAATGCGGCGCGCGGACCTGTGTGGTTCAGTCGTACGAGATGGGCAGCGGCCCCGGCGCCTGCGGCCAGGTCGACCCCCAGGCGTCCGGCGGCCGCGATCAGCCCGGCTGGCGCCAACTCCCCCGGCACCGGCACCGCCGTCACCAGATTGGAAGCCTTTGCCGCGGGCACCCATGTTCCGGCGCCGAGTGCGGTCAGCCCAGCCCGCGTCGCCGACGCCGCCAGCACATGGCGGGCGATGACGTCTTCTAGACCCTCGGCCTCGATGCGGTCGAGCGCTGCCTCCAGCGCAAAAAATTCCAGCGGCGCCGGCGTTCCCGGCAAGCCGCGCCTGCCATCTTCGACCCAGCTCTTCAAATCGGCCAGCGAGAGGATCGAGTCGCGCGGCCCGCCATCCTTGAGAATAAGATCCCAGGCGCGTTTGCTGACGGAAAGCGCGGAGACGCCGGCCGGACCGCCAAGCGCCTTCTGCGGGCCAATCACCGCGACGTCAACTCCGAGAGCGTCGACCTCGAGCCGATGGCCGCCGATCGAGGCGACCGCATCGACCACGGTGACGGTGCCGCGGCTGCGGGCAAGCGCCAATATCTCGGGGAGGGGATTGAGAATGCCGCTCGCAGATTCCGCGTGAACGACAGCGAGCACGTCGATATGGGGGCTGGCGTCGAGTGCCTTGGCGACGGCCTCGATCTCGATCGGCAGGCCGGGCTCGGCGACGATATTCCGAACGGTCGCACCGCCCCGCAGCAGCCATTGGCCGAACCAGCCGCCATAGGGACTGGAGACAATGTTGAGGGCTGAAAGGCCAGGGCGCGCGAGGCTGACAGCCGCCGCCTCCAGCGCCACCACCGCCTCTGCCTGCACCAGCAATATGTCGCCGCGGCAATGCAAGATGCGGCCGATCCTGTCGGCAAGCGTGCTGTAGCGCTCCGCGGGGTAGGAGGGCGCGCCATGCAGGGGATTCCAACCGAGATCGAACATGGGCGCCTCCTTCACAAGGCTTCGGTCATAAGACGGGGAACGGCTGCCACAAGCGCGCGGCCGGCATCAGATTGCGGCGCGGCAATGACGGCTGCTGCCGGACCGGTCTCGACGATCCGGCCGCCATCGATGACGGCGATACGGTGCGAGACGGCGCGCACCACAGCAAGATCGTGCGAAATGAACAGACAGGCAATACCCCGTTCTTTCTGCAGATCGACCAGAAGTTCGAGAATCCTGCCGCGCACCGTGACGTCGAGCGCCGAGGCCGCCTCGTCGAGCACCAACAGCGAGGGACGTGTGGCAATTGCGCGGGCGATCGCCACGCGTTGGCGCTGGCCACCGGAGAGCGCACGGACCGGCCGGCTGGCAAAATCGGCGGGCAGACCGACACGGTCGAGGAGCATCGCAATTTCGCCGCCCCGCCGCTCCCTCGGCACGAGTTCGTGGATCCGCAGCGGATCATCCAGCACCATGGCCACCGTCGCCAGCGGGTTGAAGGCTGCCAGCGGATCCTGGAACACCATCTGCATCCGTGCGCGTTTGCGGCGCAGCGGCGCACCGCTCAGCGCCAGCCAATCCTCTCCCTCGAAGCGGATCGCACCGGCATCGGCCGAGAGGAGCCGCAGCAAGATGCGCGACAGGGTCGATTTTCCGCTGCCAGAGGCGCCGACGAGGCCGAGCGTTTCGCCGGCGGCGATCGTCAGCGAGACATTATCGAGAGCAGCGACCCGCCGCCCGGACGAAGAAAAAACTTTCGAGACATTTTCGATGGAAAGCAGCATCGGGTTCATGCCGGCACCCCTGTGATCAGCGGCGGCGTCGTGAGGTCGCGATGGCTGGCGATGAGGGCGGCGGTATAGTCGCTCGCCGGCGCCGAAAGCACCGAACGGACGGGACCTGTTTCGACCAGCCGCGCATTGTGAAAGACGGCGATGCGATCGACGAAGCCGGAAGCGAGCGCGATGTCATGCGTGATGAAAACAAGCGTCATGCCATCCTCGCGCACCAGCCCGTCCAGGAGATCGATAATCTGAGCCTGGACAACGACGTCGAGTGCGCTCGTCGCCTCGTCGGCGATCAGCAGCGCAGGTTTTGCCGCGATTGCCGCCGCGATCGCCACGCGCTGGCGCTGGCCGCCGGAAAGCTGATGCGGGAAGGCCCGTAGCGCCCTTTCAGGTTGCGGCATCCGCACCCGCCCAAGCAAATCCTCAGCTCTTGCGTAGGCCTGTTTCCAGTTGAGGCCGAGATGCCGCCTGGGGCCTTCGGCGATCTGCTCGCCGATCGTGAGCACAGGATTGAGGCTGGAGCCCGGATCCTGGAAGACGAAGCCGAAATCGCGGCCGGGACGGGGCGGACGACCAAGGCCGGGCCAGCGCATTTCGCCGTCGACCCTCGCTCCCGCAGGCAAAAGACCGGCGAGCGAGCGGGCGAGTGTGCTCTTGCCGGAGCCGCTTTCGCCGATGATGGCCAGCCTCTCGCCGGCAACGATATCGAGATCGATACCATCGAGCGCGGGCGTGCCGTTTCTCCCACCTCGATAGGTGACCGAAAGCTTCCGCAGGCTGCAGAAAATGTCGCTCATGCCGCCCTCACGCCGTTCTCGGCCAGCGCCTTGCCGAGGCCCTCGCTGAAGAGATGGACGCCGAGCACGGTCACCGCGAGTGCGGCGCCCGGGATGACCGAGAGATAGGAGGCCGAACGCAGGACGCTGCGGCCCTCGGCGATCATCGAACCCCAGGTGGCGATATTCGGATTGCCAAGGCCAAGAAAGGACAGTGCCGCCTCGGTGAGGATTGCGCCGGCAACGATGGTGGCGGAAAGCGCCAGCACCGGCGGCAGCGCGTTCGGCAGAACCTCGCGGAAGGCTATCTCGGCCGGATGCATGCCGATTACCCCTGCCGAGGCGACGTAATCCTGCTCGCGGATTGCCAGCACCTGCGCCCGCATCAGCCGCGCCGGATCGGCCCAGGCGCCGAGCGCGATGGCAAGAACGACGACCGGCGTCGAGACGCCGATGGTGCTGACGAAGGCAAGGGCGAGCAGGAAGGCCGGCATGATCTGGAAGGCATCGACCACACGCATCAGCGCCTCATCGACGACCCCGCCGGCAAAACCGGCTGCCATGCCGACGCAGACGCCGAGGATCATGGCCGAAAAGGCTGCTGCAAGGCCGACCGCAAGCGAGGTGCGCGCGCCGTAGAGCAGACCGGCGAGGACATCGCGGCCAAGACGATCGGTGCCGAGGGGAAACGCCGGATCGGTGAGTGGGGCAAGCAGCGCGTGGCCGGCGATCCTCAGCGGGTCGCCGGGCGAGACGATGGGGGCAAGCAGGCCGGCTAAAAACAGCATGATTAGGATCACAAACCCAATCATGCCTTCCGGCTGGCGCAGGAAACGCTGAAGACGACTCATGCACCGCCCTCCGAGGCGCCGATGCGCGGGTCGAGTGCGGCATAGACGAGATCGACGAGGAAGTTGACCGCGATGACGAGGACGGCACTGGTGATGACGATGCCCATCAACAGCGGCGTGTCACGGCCGTTGACCGCCTCCTGCGCCAGCCGCCCGAAGCCGGGGATGGCAAAGACACTCTCGATCACCACGCTGCCGCCGAGCATGGCCGCCGATTGCAGCCCGAGCATGGTGACGAGCGGCAGCAGCGCATTGCGCGCGACATGGCGCAGCACGATGCGGCTGCGCGACAGACCCTTGGCGCGGGCGAAAAGCACGAAATCCAGCTTCCAGGCCTCGGCCATGCCAGCCCGCATCACCCGCAGGAACAAAGCGAGATAGATGAAGGCCAGCGCGCAGACCGGCAGGACCAGATGATCGGCAATATCAAGCGCGCGGGCAAGACCAGTCTTTCCGGACGCGATCGTCTCGATGCCGGCGATCGGAAACCAGCGCAGCTTCACCGAAAAGGCGATGCTGAGCACAAGGCCGAGCCAGAAGCTCGGAATGGCATAAACAACGAGCGAACCGATCGACAGCAGCCGGTCGCGTGCGCCGCCCGGCCGCGCGCCGGCAAGAATGCCGAGCGCCGAGCCGAGGCCGAAGGAAAGCGCAGTGGCACTCCCCATCAACAGCAGCGTGTTGGGCAGGCGCTCGGCGATCAGTTCGCCGACCGGCCGGTTGAAGGCGACCGACCAGCCGAGATCGAACCGGGCCAGCGAATAGAGATAGAGCCAGAGGCGTGCCAGCATGGACCGGTCGAGGCCGTAGCTTTCACGCAGCGACTGGATTAGTGCCGCGTCACCGCCCCCGATCGAACCGAGATAGGCGTCGACCGCATCGCCCGACGCGGATTCGAGCAGGAAAAAGGTGAAGATCACCACGATCAGCAGCACAGGAATGCTGCTGATCGCCCTGCGCCTCAGGAGGATAATTGCACGTTTCACGCCGGAGAGGGCCTCTGGAAGAGAATTGCCGCCGATCCTATCACGATTGCAGCGCGGTATCGCCCCAGTTCGAGACCGCCCAGCGCGGATTGTTCGAGACGTTGAGCACGGTATCGCGCGCGACGGTGATGAAGCCCCATTCCGCGACGTTGATCAGCGGCAGGTCGGCGACGACGAGCTGTTGGAACTTGCGGTAGAGATCGGTGCGCGAGGCCGTGTCGACGGTTTCGGAAGCCTGCAGGATGATCTTGTCGAGCTCCGGATTGGCATAGCCGCCCTGGTTGGAGAAGGGCACTCCATCAGGCGTGCCGGATCGGACGAGAATGGTGGTCGATATCGCCGGATCGCCGCGGAAGACCGGCGGGCCGACGGCGAGATCGAAATCGTGATCGGTATAGACAGCCTTCTGATGCGCGGCCGCGTCTGCGTTGACGATCTCGGCATCGATGCCGATTACTGCAAGCGCCTGGCGAAGATAATCGCCGAACTGCCGGGTCTCGTTGAAATAGGGCGCCGGGCGCAGCTTCAGCTTGAAGCGGTTGCCATCCGCTGCCTGTTTGTATCCCGCCCTGTCGAGAATATCGTTGGCGGCCGCGGGGTTGAAATCATAGGTCGCGACATCTGAAGTATAGAACTCCGGCGCATTCTTCGGAACCGGTCCGGTCGAGGCGGCGGCATAACCGAGGAAGATCGTGTCGACCACGAATTTCTTGTCGATCGCCTGCGCGATCGCCTGGCGGACCCGGAGATCGGCCAGTTCCTTGCGGCGGTGGTTGATCTCGACGACGAGCTGGTAGGTCAAGGCCTCGTAGCCCCTGGAAATCACCTTGATGCCGTCCACCTTGGAGATGCGGCCGAGATCGGCGAGCGGCACTGCCGAGAAGGCGGCAAGCTGAATTTCCTCGGCTTCGAGGGCCGCACCCGCCGCCTCGCGATCGGGCAGCACGCGGTAGATGATCTCGTCGAGTTTCGGCTGGTCCTTGTCCCAGTAGTTCTCGTTGCGCGTCAGCCGGTAATATTCGCCAGGCTTGTGTTCGGCGAACTTGAACGGGCCGGTGCCGACGAGCTTGTTGTTGGCCGGATTCGTGGCGATATCGCTGCCGTCGAAGATATGTTTGGCGACGACGCTTGTTACAACAGGCAGCGCGTTGCGGATGAGCTGGAACGGCGTCGGCTTGGAGAAGCGGAAGATCGCGGTGTAATCGTCGGGCGTGTCGACGGCTTCCAGATTGGCGAAGACCAGACGGCCGAGATTCTGCAGCGGCTTCCAGATATTGAGCGCGGAGAAGGCGACATCGACCGAGGTGAACGGCTTGCCGTCGTGCCAGGTCACACCGTCGCGCAGCTTGAAGGTGACAGAGAGGCCATCGGGCGAACCTTGCCAGGAGGTGGCGAGACGCGGCGAAAGCCCGTCCCTGCCATCGAAGGACGCTTCGGCAAGCGGCTCGATCACCTTGCTTGCGATGAAGAAGACGCCGTTCGAGGCGACGATGGCGGGGTTGAGGTTCTTCGGCTCGGAATCGGCCGCGACGACCAGCCGGCCACCACTCGGCGCGGACTGCGCTAAGGCCGGCCTGGCGAGCGCTGTGGAGGCAAGCAGCAGGGCGGTGCCTTTCATCAGCCTGCGCCGCGAGAATTCTGGAATGGTCATGCGCCCTCCTGATCGATCAAATTCCGAGCGCCCATATTCGAGGCGAAACACCGATTGTCATAGAGATAAATTCGAATGAGCAGGCTCCGCGAGAGATTTTTTGTCACCGAGCCATTATTGATCTAGCCGCTGCCGGCAAAGCGCCAGGGATCGATGCATTCGACGCCGAGCGGGACGAAATGGGCGACATTGCGGGTAACCAGCTTCAGCCCATGTTCCAGCGCCGTGGCGGCGATCAGTGCATCTGCGGATGGGCGTTTGTCTGCCGTCGGCAGCAGGCCGGCCCTCAGACCTCAAACACGTCGCTTTCCCCTGGTACCAACTCCAGGGGCCAGATGATGTTGCGGCCGCCATCCGGATAGAAAGCGCGATAAGCCGGCATGTGGGCGAGCAGCATCTGCCCAAGCGCAATACCGAGATCGTAGAGCGACAGGCGGAAGCAGCTGAGCGATGGCTGCAGGAAGCGTGCGCGTGGCGCATCGCGAAAGCCGATCACTGCAAGGTCGCGGCCGATCCGGATGCCTGCTTCCATCAGCCGGCGGTAAAGACCGATCGCCATCAGCTCGTAGATCAGGATGACCGCGGTCGGCCGATCTTCAAGCTGCAGCAGTTCATGCGCCGCCTGATAGCCGCCCTGTTCGCTCGACCTGACGCGAATGACGAGCGACGGGTCGAAGGGGATATCGTGCCGTTCGAGCGTGCGGCGATAGCTCTCGACAAAGACGTAGCCGAGGTTGACCTCGCTTGAGGGCGCGGTGATCGCGATCCGGCGATGGCCGCGCGCGACCAGCCTTTCGACAGCGCGTTCAGCGACACCCTCGAAATCGAGATCGACCCAGGGGTAATTGCCGGCCGAAAGGCTGCGGCCGACGGCAGCGAAGGGGATCTTTGCCCGCGAGAGAAGATCGATGCGCCGATCGATGCGCTGCGTATTGGAGATGATCATCGCATCGACGACACGCCTCGCCACCATGCGCTTCAGATATTCGCACGGGTCTTCGTCGGCCGGGCAGGGGAGCATGAGGAGGTCGAGTTTATGGCGGGCAAAGACATGCTGCAGGCCGCTGGTGACGCCGAGGAAAAAGTTGTCGGCATTTTCGACAGCTTCCTGGCTGGCCTCGATCATCAGCCCGATGACCTTCGTCTCCCCTTGCCGAAGGCTTCGCCCCGATTGATTGGCGACATAGCCGAACTCCTCGGCCGCCGCGAGCACGCGCCGGCGGGTTTCCTCGTTCACATCAGGCTTGCCGTTCAGTGCACGGGAGACCGTGCCGATCGAGATATCCAGGTGTTCGGCAAGCTGGCGAATCCCTTTCATGGCTGGCGATTCTCCTACGGTCCGCACTTTCACGTTTCGCCTCTATTGACAGCGCAAAATGTTTTCGCCTACAGTCGTAAACGTTTACGGGATGTGTGTCACCAGGAGAGTCGGCACCATTCCTTCGGAGGAAATCGTGAAATTCAGTGCCATTCTGTGCGGGTGCGGAGCTATGTCGAAAGGTTGGTTGCGCGCTATCGCGTCCAACCCTCAACTCGCCGAGTCCATCGCCATCGTCGGCCTCGTCGACCTGAACCGGGAGACGGCGGAAAAACTCGCTGCCGAGTTCGGTCTGGAAGGCGCCGTCATCGGTTCGGACCTGTCCGCCGTCATCACTGCCACGAAAGCCGATCTGGTCTTCGATATCGTCATTCCAACTGCCCGTTACGATGTCGTTTCGACCGCGCTCAAGGCCGGCTGCCACGTGCTCAGCGAAAAGCCGATGGCCGCCTCGCTGGCCGAAGGCGCTGCCCTGATCGATCTCGCCGCAGAGACCGGCCGCATCCATGCCGTCATCCAGAACCGTCGCTTCATATCGGGGGTCAGGCGTCTGCGCCGTTTCGTCGACAGCGGTGCGATCGGCGAACTCACCGGCATCCATTGCGATTTCTTCCTCGCGCCGCATTTCGGCGGCTTCCGCGAGGAGATGGACAATGTGCTGCTTCTCGACATGGCAATCCACACCTTCGATGCGGCGCGCTACGTCGCGGACAGGAAACCGCTCGCCGTCTACTGCGTGGAGCGCAACCCGAAGGGTTCCTGGTACCGGCACGGCGCCTCGGCGAACGCAATCTTCGAATTTTCCGACGACATCGTTTTCACCTATCGCGGTTCCTGGTGCGCCGAAGGCGAGCGCACCAGCTGGGAAAGCCAGTGGCGTCTCGTCGGCTCGAAGGGAATGCTGACCTGGGACGGTGAGGAGGGTTTCAAGGCCGCCGTCGCCGGCGAAGAGCCCGGTCTTCTGCGCGGCTTTGCTTCCGTAAACGTTCCCGGTCCGGAGCACGACGAGGAAACTCACGGCCATTCCAGCGTCATCGCTGATTTCATCGCGGCGATTCGCACCGGCAAGCAGCCCGAGACCGTCAATTCCGACAATATCAGAAGCCTTGCCATGGTCTTCGGCGCGATCGAAAGCGCCCGGACCGGCCGGCGCGTCGAAATTTCAGCATAGGATGACGTGACGTGAGCAACCCTGCAAAATCCATTCGCATCGGCACCATGGTCAGCGGCAACAAGGGCGATGCCGCCGCCCGCATCGGTGAGATCGCCGACCTCGGCTTCGAAAGTTTCGAACCCTTCTTCTGGCAGACGACCAAGGGCCAGAATCTGGCCGAACTCGGCAAGCGCTGCCTTGACGCAATTGGCGACCGCGATATCACCATTTCGACGCTCGGCATGTTCGGCAACCCGCTGGAAGAGGACGCAATCGACCTGGAGACGTTGCAGGGCTGGAAGGATTGCATCGACAATGCCCATCATTTCGGCGCCACCTGCGTTGCCGGCTTCACCGGCCGCGTCCGCGGCAAGCCGCTGACCGACAGCCTGCCGCGCTACAGAGAGATCTGGAGCGAGCTCGCCAAGCGCGCCGCCGATATGGGGATCAAAATCGCGTTTGAGAATTGCGCCATGGACGGCAACTGGGCGAGCGGCGACTGGAACATTGCCCATAACCCGGACGCCTGGGAGCTGATCTTCAACGAGACGCCCGATGACCATATCGGCTTGGAATGGGAACCCTGCCACCAGATGGTCTATCTGATCGACCCTCTGCCGCAGATCCGCAAATGGGCGCACAAGTTCTTCCACGTCCACGGCAAGGACGCGACCATCCGCTGGGAGGTCATCAAGGAACACGGCATCTTCGGCAAGGAGAAGTTCGTCTTCATGCGTACGCCGGGCTTCGGCGACAGCAACTGGACCGACATCATTTCCGAACTGCGCCTTGCCGGCTGGTCGGGCTCGATCGACATCGAAGGCTGGCACGACCCGGTCTATCGCGACGAACTCGAAATGACCGGCCAGGTCTATGCACTGAACCACCTCAAGCATGCCCGGGGCGGTGAATTCATCGCCGATCCGGCCTGATGATATCGTTTCCGGCAAGGAGGATTTGCCGGAAACGGGATAACCACAAAGGAGGAGAACCATGGCTATCCGCAAATTTGCAATTCTCGGCGCGCTGGCGCTTGCAGGCGTCTCGCTCTTCGGTCTTTCGGCCAAGGCCGAAGACGTTACCCTGACGCTCTGGTCGCTCGACAAGGACACCCAGCCGGCGCCGAACCTCGTCAAGGAATTCAACGCCCAGAACAACGGCATCAAGATCGAATACCGGCTGATCCAGTTCGACGATGTCGTCACCGAGGCGATGCGCGCCTACGCCACCGGCCAGGCGCCCGATATCATCGCCGTCGACAATCCCGAGCATGCGCTCTTTTCATCGCGCGGCGCCTTCCTCGATCTCACCGACATGATTGCCAAATCGGCCGTCATCAAGCCTGAAAACTATTTCCCCGGCCCGCTGAAATCGGTCGAGTGGGACGGCAAATATTACGGCGTGCCAAAGGCGACGAATACGATCGCGCTCTACTACAACAAGGACATGTTCAAGGCGAAGGGCCTCGACCCGAATAAGCCGCCGCAGACGTGGGACGAGCTGGTCGAGGATGCGCGCAAGCTGACCGACCCCGCGAAGAACATCTATGGACTTGCCTTCTCGGCCAAGGCGAACGAGGAGGGCACCTTCCAGTTCCTTCCCTGGGCCCAGATGGGCGGCGGCGGCTACGAGCACATCAATGCCGATGGCGCGGTGAAGGCGCTCGAGACCTGGAAGACGATCATCGACGAGAAGCTCGCTTCCCCCGATAGTCTGACGCGCGGCCAGTGGGATTCGACCGGCACCTTCAATTCCGGTAATGCGGCCATGGCGATCTCGGGCCCGTGGGAACTCGACCGCATGGTGCAGGAGGCGAAGTTCGACTGGGGCGTCACCCTGCTTCCGGTTCCCAAGGAAGGGGCTGAACGTTCCTCGGCCATGGGCGACTTCAACTGGGCGATCTTCGCCACCAGCAAACATCCGGCTGAAGCCTTCAAGGCGCTCGAATTCTTCGCCTCGCAGGACGACAAGATGTTTAAGAATTTCGGCCAGCTTCCGGCCCGTTCCGACATCTCGATCCCCGAGAGCGGCCAGCCGCTGAAGGACGCCGCCCTCAAGGTCTTCCTCGAACAGCTGAAATACGCCAAGCCACGCGGCCCCCATCCCCAATGGCCGAAGATCTCCAAGGCAATCCAAGACGCCATCCAGGCGGCGCTGACAGGCCAGATGAGCCCTAAGGACGCGCTCGATCAGGCGGCCGACAAGATCAAGGCTGTACTTGGTTGAGGAGCGGTTCGGCGCGGCCGAAGCAATCGATCCAATGAATCGATTGCAGCGACAAACGCCCGAAGCGCGAGCGCAGGCCGGGTCGCCACTTGCTCCCTCTTCTTCTCCCCATCGGGGAGAAGAAAAATCTAACCTTTCCTCCCGGCAGGGGCTGTCTTCCGCATCATGCGTCAGGCGGCCCCCGTTCGGGACATCGGAGGACTCATGAAGAGGATCCTGACGAGCGTCAGGGACGGCCGCGGTTTCGACATCGTCCTGGTCGCTTTTCCCCTTGGCTTTCTGTTCCTGATGGCGGGCCTGCCGCTCATCTACAATGTCGTGATGAGTTTCCAGGAGGTCGACATGTTCAGCCTCGGCACCTTCTCGCGCCCCTTCGTCGGCTTCAAGAACTACACAGATCTCTTCGCGCAGCCGGAAACGCTGCCGATCCTCTACAACACGCTCATCTTCGTCACCGGCTCGATCGCCGGCCAGTTCCTGATCGGCTTCGGCCTGGCGCTATTCTTCTGGGTCAATTTTCCCGGCGCTTCCTGGATGCGCGGCCTTTTCCTTGTCTCCTGGGTGATGCCGGGCCTCGTAGTCGGCGCCATCTGGAACTGGATTCTCTCGGGCGATTTTGGAGTGCTGAATTTCATCCTCAGGGAAAGCGGCATCATCTCCGGCAATATCTTCTGGCGCTCGGACCCGCATTATTCGCTTTATGCGGTGATCATCGCCAACATCTGGCTCGGCACCTCGTTCAACATGATCCTACTGTCCGTCGGGCTTGCCGGCATTCCTGCCGATCTCTACGAAGCGGCCGAACTCGACGGCGCCAATGTCTGGCAGCGCTTCTGGACGATCACGCTGCCGATGATGCGCTCGACGATCGGCGCCATCATCGCGCTCGGGCTGATCTTCACCCTGCAGCAGTTCGATCTTTTCGCCGCCATCACCTCGGGCGGGCCGAACAATTCGTCGAATGTCACGCAATATTGGGCCTGGGATCTTTCCTTCCGGCAATACGACTTCGCCAAGGGCGCAACGATCTCCGTCATCATGATCGTCTTCGTCATGTTCGCCTCCGTCGTCTACGTCCGCTCCACGCGTCATGAGGTGCGCGGATGAGCACGACGACGAACCGCGACCGCCTGATGCTGGCAATCTCGATCGTCATGGCGGCGATCTATCTCTTCCCGCTCTACTGGATGTACATCACCGCGCTGAAAAGCGGCTCGGAGATGTTCGCCACACCGCCGAGCTTCTGGCCTTCAGCGCCGCAATGGGGCACCTACACCTATGTCTGGGACAGCCGCGACATGGGCCGCTATCTCTGGAATTCGCTGCTTATCGCGCTCGGCGCCATGGCGCTCATCACCGTGCTCGGCGTCGGCTGCGCTTATGTGCTCGCGAGATACCGCAACGTCTGGGTGGATGTCGGCCTGTTCCTGATCCTGATGCTGCAGGTGCTGCCAGCCTCGCTGATGATCACGCCGATCTTCGTCGGCTTCTCGCAGATCGGCCTGCTCTCCTATCCGCGTCTTGCCGTCATCATCGCAATCGCGGCAAAGAGCATGCCCTTCTTCGTCGTTCTGGTGCGGGCCACCTTCATGAGCGTTCCCCAGGAATTGGAGGAGGCGGCCCTGGTCGACGGCAATTCGCGTGTCGGCGCCTTTTTCAACATCGTGCTGCCGCTCGCCCGGAATGGCATCCTCGTCAGCGCCATCCTGATCTTCATGCAGGCCTTCGGCGAATTCGTCTATTCGAAGTCGATGATCCAGGCGGCCGAGCTACAGCCGGCAAGCGTCGGTCTCAACTCCTTCATGGGGCCGAACACCAACGAGTGGAACAACATCATGGCCTACGCCACGATGTATGTGACGCCGATCCTCGCCATCTTCGTTCTCTTGCAGCGCCGAATCGTGTCCGGCCTCACCTCTGGAGCCCTGAAATGACCACGCAGATCGAGCTCAGAGGCGTCAACAAATATTACGGCGCCTTCCATGCCCTCAAAAATATCGACCTTTCCATCGCGAAGGGCACTTTCGTCGCCCTCGTCGGCCCTTCCGGCTGCGGCAAGTCCACGCTGCTGCGTTCGCTCGCCGGCCTCGAAAGCATCTCGACCGGCGATCTCAGGATCGCCGGCGAGCTGATGAACGGCGTGCCCCCGCGCAAACGCGACGTCGCCATGGTCTTCCAGTCCTATGCGCTCTATCCGCATATGACGGTGGAGGAAAACCTCACCTACAGCCTGCGCATTCGCGGCGTCGCCAAGGCGGAAGCCAAGAAGGCGGCCGATGACGTGGCGGCGACGACAGGCCTGTCACATCTTCTGAAACGCTATCCGCGCGAGCTTTCCGGTGGCCAGCGCCAGCGCGTCGCCATGAGCCGCGCCATCATCCGCCACCCGAAGGCTTTCCTGTTCGACGAGCCCCTCTCCAACCTGGACGCGGCGCTACGCGTCCATATGCGCAAGGAAATCCGGGCGCTGCATGACCGGCTGAACGCCACCTTCGTCTACGTCACGCATGACCAGGTCGAAGCGATGACCATGGCCGACCATGTGGTTGTCATGCGCGACGGCATCATCGAACAGCAGGGCGCGCCGCTTGACCTTTACGACCGGCCGGCCAACCGCTTCGTCGCTGGTTTCATCGGTTCTCCGGCGATGAATTTCATTCCGGCCGTCGCCGGGGAAGACGGCAAGAGCCTTGTATTGGATTTCGGTGCGGTGAAGCAGAAGCTTGCGATAGCACGCGCTGTCGAACCTGGGCGCAAACTCGTCGCCGGCATCCGGCCGGAGCACATCGAGGTGGTCGCGCCCGGGCAGGGCAGCTTCGACGTGCCGATCGCCTTCGTCGAATCGACGGGCTCCTCGACCTTCATCGTCGCGGCGACGCAGCCGGAACTGACGATCGTCGAGACGCGGCGCGACAAGGTCAGACCAGGAGAGATGATCGGACTTTCGGTCGACCCGGCCCAGGTCCACCTCTTTGACGCATCGACCGAGCGCCTGATATAACATCCGTCATTCGACGGCGCGGGCAGCTTCATAAAAATATCATCGGCCTCTGCGAAGGGAGTGGCTCCGCACGATTTCATTCCGTCATATCTGCAGCATCCGGATTTCTCCATGACATCCTCCCCGATATCAGCGCGCCTTTCCCCGAACGCATCGTCCCGCCTCGTCGTTCTTGCCGAAACGGTGTTGAAGGCGGGCGAGACGGCCCGCCGCTCGCTCAGGCGGCGAACATCCGGCGAAATGCTGGCCAAGGCGCCGCGCGATTACCAGACCGAGATCGACGTCGCCGTCGAGCGGATCATCGTCGAAGAAGTGACGAGGGCCTTTCCTGATTATGCCATCCAAGGCGAGGAGGCCGTCGGCAACCGCACCGCCGGGCCGGAGACGCCGATCATCTACATCGATCCGATCGACGGCACCACAAACTACGCCTGGGGCGTTCCGCATTTCGGCATGACGATTTCAATTGCCGAAGGCGGCCGGCTGGTCGCCGGTGTCGTCTACGACGCCATGCTAGATGAACTGTTCAGCGCCGAGATCGGCGGCGGCGCCTATCTCAATGGCGAGCGCATCCGCTGCGCCGATGTCACCGACATTGAAAACGTGCTGATCGGCGCCGGACTGCCGATCCCCGGCCAGGTCAAGGCGGTTTCGGAAGAAACCTATTTCGAGGCCATCAAACGTCTGATGGCCAATACGGCCGGTGTGCGCCGCCTCGGCTCGGCGGCGCTGTCGATCGCCTATGTCGCCTGCGGCAGGCTGGACGGCTTTTTCGAGGACGGGCTCTCGATCCATGATTTCGGCGCCTCGGCGCTGATGGTCGAAGAAGCCGGCGGCATCGTCACGCGGTTTTCCGGCGCTGACGTCGACGGGCGCGGCGATATCCTCGCGGCCAGCAAGTCGCTGCACCCCTGGCTCAAGGAAGGCTTATCAAATCAGGTATGACGGTGTCAGACCGGCAGCAGTCGACCGGCCTCCGCATCGCCCTTTGACGGCGTCGACTGATGCACGAGGGTGTTGTCACGGAAGGCGAAAAAGCTCGCAAAGCTGGGCTCGACCTTCATTCCGGCCAGGATCCGATCATCCGGCCCCACCATCGCCTTTAGACGGGTGCCATCGGTAAGATCGACATCGACCATCTTGTGGGTGCCGAAATCGACAGTACGGTGGACAGTCGCCGCATTCGCCCGATCAGAGAGGCGGATCGCCAGTGCTTCGGGCCGGCTGGCAAGCGTCACTGGCCCGTCTTCGACAGGAACGGTGAGCGGGAAAAGAGGATGCTCGCAGACGCCGTTTCTGATGTGGCTCTCAACAAAATTCATCGAGCCGATGAAACCGGCGACGAAGGCCGTCTGCGGCTGCCGGTAAATGGTGCTCGGCGGCGCGATCTGTTCGGTGCGTCCGTCACGCATGACGACGATGCGATCGGCAAGCGCCAAGGCCTCGTCCTGGCCGTGCGTGACGAAAAGGGTGGTGATGCCCAGGCGCTGCTGGATATCGCGCACTTCCTCCCGCAATCTTTCGCGCAGGTGCTGGTCGAGGCTCGCAAAGGGTTCGTCGAGCAAAAGGATCTTCGGCTCGAGAACCAGCGAGCGGGCGAGCGCGACACGCTGCTGCTGCCCGCCCGACAGCTGGCTCGTCATCCGCCGCCCGTAATCGGCAAGCCCGACCAGGGTCAACGCGTTCTCGACGCGCTCACGGATTGCCGCTTTCGGCAGCCGCCGCAGCTTGAGACCGAAGGCGATGTTGTTGAAGACATCCATATGGGTCCACAGCGCATGACTCTGGAACACCATGCCGGTCGGGCGCCGCTCGGGTGGCAGGTTCGTCACATCCCTGGCATCGATGCGGATCGTTCCGCCGCTCGGTCGTTCGAAGCCGCCGATCATCCGCAACAGAGTCGACTTGCCGGAACCGGACGGGCCGAGCAGACAGACGAGCTCGCCGTCGCCGACTTCGAGCGAAAAATCGCGAACGGCAAAGGTGGTCCCAAACAGCTTCGAAACGCCCTCGATCGCCAGATGTGCCATTCTCAAACCTTTCCCTGAATTTTGGTGCGTGACGCTTTACGCGCCAAAACCTCTCGCAAACGCGCCGGTGCCGACGACGCGGCGCGCGAACATCAGCGCGACAAAGGAGGGCACCCACAGCATGACGGAGAGTACGGCGCCGTATTGCACGACGATCTGGTTGTTGATGAAGCTGATCATCAGCACCGGCATAGTGCGGATCTCGGGCGCGCCGATCAGCCAGGCGCCTTCGGTTTCGTAAAAGGTGCCGACGAAGGTTAGAAGCAACGCCGCGGATATGGTCGGCGCGGCCTGTGGCAGCGTGATCGACCAGAAGACGCGCAGCGGGGTGGCGCCGGCATCGCGCGCCGCCTCTTCCATGCGCCGGTCGACATTCTGGAAGGCAGCGACCGGAATCCAGATCATCAGCATCAGCGTGCCAACGAGCTGGATCAGCACGACGCCCCAGAATGTGCTGATCAGGCCGAGCTGCAGAAAGATGCCGGCAATGGCGACGAGCAGCCCAAACTTCGGAAAGGCATGCGACGCCAGAAACGAGAGGAAGAGGATGTTCCGGCCGGGAAAACGCATGCGCGCAAAAGCATAAGCCGCAGGAAGGCAGATAATGGCGGACAGAACGGTGACCGTCGTCGTCAGCCGCAGGCTGAGGAGGAGAGCATTCCAGACATCGGGCCGCGCCAGCGTCTGGCCCCAGAAGCGCAGACCGAACTGTTGCGGGATCACAGAGGGATAGCGCCACACTTCGGTGAAGGCCCATGTTCCCACAACGAGGAGCGGCAGCGCAATGAACAGCGTCAGCAGGCATGCAAAGAGCAGGCCGATCCAGTCGACGCGGAAGGAGATGCCCGATCTGCCAGCGCTCATGGCCTGCCCTCCCGATTGCGGGCGATCGAACGGACATAGAAGATACCGAAGACCAGGCAGAAGCCGAAAGTGATGACGGCCTGCGTCATTGCGTTCAACGGATCGTTCATATCGGCGAAGGTGCGCTGCATGAACGGCCCCATCATCTCCGGCGATGCCGGGCCGAGCACGTAGGGAAGGGTGAAGGAGGAAAAAATGCCGAGCACGGCGAAGGAAGCAGTCACCAGCAGCGAATTGCCCATGCGCGGCAGGATGATCGAGATGAAGACCCGAAGTGGTCTCGCGCCGACATCACGGGCGGCCTCGATGGCGCTGTTCGAAACGGAGGAGAGCCCCGCCGTCAGCATCAGCACCGTCAGCGGAAGATTGTCCCAGACGAGGCCGATGACCGGTCCCCATGGCGTGAGATAGGGCGTGCGCAGCTTGGGCAGACCGACGGAATTCAGCAGCAGGTCGACGGTGCCGTTCGGCCCGATGGTTCTGATCAGCGCATAGGCCAGGATGATCGACGGCACGAACATGGGGAAGATCGCCAAGCCCTGCACGAAGGCCGCAAGGCGCCCCTGCGAGAAGCGAAGGTAAAGCGCGATCGGAAGCCCGATCGCCAGAAGCAGGACGCCGCAGACGGCGGTGGTCCAGAGCGTTACCCAGAGATTTGCGAGGCTGTAGCCGTCGGTGAAGAAGAAGCGGTAGGAGGCGAGCGAGAATTCCGTCGCCCCGTCAGGGCCTCGGACGAAGATCGTGCCGACGACCGCCGAGAAAATCGGAAAGATGATCAGCCATGCAAGCAGGAATACCGGCAGGGCAACGAGGAGGAGCCCGATCGCGCTCCCCCTGTTGATGGACCTGTGATGACGCCAGGCTGCCGGCGCAGTATCGGCGGACATCAGGTGCGGCTGATATTAGGAGCGACGTTGCGGTACCAGCCGTCATTGATCGCCGTTTCCCAATCGCCGCTCGGGAACGTCGGAATGGTGGACGGGATGACGTCGGCATATTTCTTGCGCAAATCGTCCGAGATATGATCCCAGGAGATGCCGGGGAAACCACCGATCTCGGTGATGATTGCCTCCTGCATTTCCTTGGTCAACATGAAGGCGGCAAGCTTCAGCGCTGCATCCTTGTTGGCGCCGTTCGAGAACACAGTCATCCTCGAGAAGCCGCCGCAAAGGGCGAGATCGCCAAGCTGCACCAGGCCAGTCGTATCCGGCAGCACGCCCTGGGCGATCGCCTGCAGCACCTGATCCGACCAGACCGGCACCATGGTGACAACGCCCTGTGCAAGCAGCTGGATCGACTGCGTATTGCCCGATGTATAGGCGCCCTTGTCATAGAGCGAGGGGGCGAGATCGCTGAGGATCTTCCAGGCCGGTGTCAGGGCCTGGCTGCCAAAGTCGGTGGTGAAGTTGTCGACCTTGAACTTGCTCGGATCGCGGCCGTTGGCTTCATGGATGGCGCGGCGGACGAAGTTGCCGCCCGAACCGCCCTTGTCGGGTCGGTTATAGATGAATTGGCCCGGATTGGCCTTGATCCATGCGGTCAGCTGCTCCCAGCTCTTCGGCGCATCCTTCGGGTCAAGCTTGGTCGTGTCATAGGCAAGCAGGACCTGCGAACCGCGATAGGGAAGGGAATAGGGGGTATCGAGGGCGAGCGGGTTGATACGGTCATAGCCTTCGATATTCTCGGCCGAGAGTTTGACCCAGAGGCCGGCATCGATGCCGCCGGACGGCAGACGAGGGTCGAAATGCTCGAAGAGATCGGCCTGCGGATCGGTTTTGCTTTTCAGGGCTGCGAGTGCACGGTCGGCAATGGCGCGCAGGCCGTTATTGTCGCCAGCGTCTGTCACCTTCAGGACGACGCCGGGATGGGCCTTTTCGAAGGCGGGACGGATAATGTTGTTCCAGAGATCGACGATGTTGGCATCCGAACCGCTGTAAAGGTCGATCGTGCCGGCCGCGGCCGATGCGAAGCGCGGAAGAGCCAGAAGACCGGCAGCGGCCGACGATGCGATCAGAAATTCACGCCTGTTCATAACCCTTCTCCATCAGGTGTCGCGGCTCTGCTCCGCGGATTGTCATAGGTCTTGCTAGCGCCGGCGCGTAACATCGACATGACAGGAACGACCCTGTTCGAAAGGAAATTGCACAGCTGTGCCGATTTCCGCCGTATGGAAATCGGCTGCGGGCGACACTATCTCTCCGCACACAAGGAGATTTCAAATGACCGAAGAACGTGCAGTACTCGCCGGCGGCTGCTTCTGGGGCATGCAGGACCTCATCCGCCGCTACAAGGGTGTGATTTCGACCCGCGTCGGCTATACCGGCGGCGATGTGCCGAATGCCACCTACCGCAATCACGGAACCCATGCCGAGGCGATCGAGATCATCTTCGACCCGGCCCGGATCAGCTATCGCGAAATCCTCGAATTCTTCTTCCAGATCCACGACCCGAGCACGCGCAACCGCCAGGGCAACGATGTCGGCACGAGCTATCGCTCGGCGATTTTCTACACCAGCCCGGAGCAGGAGCGCGTCGCCCGCGATACGATTGCCGATGTCGACGCTTCAGGCCTGTGGCCCGGCAAGGTCGTCACCGAAGTCGTGCCGGTTAGCGATTTCTGGGAGGCCGAGCCCGAGCACCAGGATTATCTGGAGCGGATTCCGAACGGCTATACCTGCCACTTCGTCCGGCCCGGCTGGAAGCTGCCGACCCGCCAGAAGATCGCCTGACGCTCTTCATGCATGCCGGCATCTGGATGCCGGCATGCATGCTGCTGCATCGACTTGCCGACCTCAGGACATCGTGTGGCCCGCGATTGCGTGCACCACCTCGTCGATGTCCAGATCATGAATTTCGTGTCCTCCGCCAATGATCCGGTGCAATCTTGCGTTCGGGGCGACACGTGTGAAGGCCTCTCCATGCCCGATTGGAAATAGCGGATCTGATGTGCCGTGGATTGCGAGTACCGGCTTCTCTATTCGGGATGCATGTAAGTTGGCCCCTTCATTTCCGCTCAACAGCATGAAGTGGTTCGTCGCACTGACAAACGATGGTGCGCGGTCCATATCGCGGGCGATCAGAGCGCTCGCGGCCTCGGCGTCGTGCGGATGCCTCGTACCGGCCAGCATAGCTGAGTCACGCCGCATGAAATCGGCGATGGCTTCAAGGTCGGACCAGTCGATGTTCTCGGCTGCGGCGGAATGTTCTTTGTAAGCTGCGGTGGAGGAGGGCAACTCGCCGACGCCAACTGGCGACGAACTGATCACGGTGAGCGTCCGTACGCGCTGGGGATGGCGCAGTGCGGCTTCTTGCGCAACGAAACCGCCCATCGACATGCCCACCAGATGCGCGGCTTCAATTCCATAACCATCGAGAATGACGACGGCATCGTCGGCCAGATCGCCAAACGAATAGCCCGGCTCTCCCGGCGGATAATACGTCGAAAGGCCGGTGTCGCGCTGGTCGTACCGGATGACGTAGCGCCCTTGGGCGGCGAGTTCCTCACAGAACCTCTCCGGCCACCACAGCATCGAAGACATCACTCCCATGATCAACAACACGGGCGGGTGGGCAGGATCGCCGAAGGCCTGGGTGTGCAGTTGCGCATCTTCGAATGCGACGATCTTTTCTGCGACGAGAGTTGCTCCGGTCATTTCCATACCTCAATCTTTCCGATTGCAGTTTGCAACTAGTCTTCATCTTGCATAACTGATCCTAATATGCAATCTGTTTTGAGAGATATGCGAAACCCTCCACGCATCCGACTGACGATTGATCCTCGAACAAGCAGAGTGAGTGTTATGGCCTTGGATCGTGCCGACTTTTACGACGCGGAATTGGCGAGACACAATCGGCATCTCCGAATTGCTGCCGGCGTTGGCCCCGGTGACCGGGTGCTCGATATCGGCTGCGGCGCGGGGCAGACGACGCGCGAGGCCGCCCGCGCCGCACTGCAGGGAGAAGCGGTCGGGGTGGATACTTCCGACGAGATGCTCGACGTCGCCAGGCGACGCAGTGCTGCGGAGGGTTTGCGAAATGTGGTGTTCGAGCAGGCAGACGCGCAATTCCATCCCTTTCCGGCTGCCAGTTTCGATCTCTGCATCAGCCGGTTCGGCGTGATGTTCTTTGCCGATCCGGCGGCGGCTTTTGCCAATATCGGCCTGGCGATGCGGCCGGGAGCGCGGCTTGTGTGGATGGTATGGCAAAGCCGGGAACGTAACCCGTGGTCTGGCGCCATACGGCAGGCCCTGACGCACGGAACTGCGGTTTCGGCAGGTGGTCCCGATCCGTTTTCGCTTGGCGATCCTACCATTGCGAAGGACCTTCTGAGCGCTGCAGGTTTTACGTCGATCGACTTCGCCGACGTGCGAGAGCCGGTCTACTATGGACCGAACGTCGATGCGGCGTCCGAGGCGCTCGCCGGCTTCTATCTGGTGAAGGACGCGCTCGCACACACCGATGAAGCGCCCGGCAAAGCGCTGCAGCGTCTGCGCGATTTGCTGGAGGCGCATATGACGCCGGAGGGTGTGTTTTTCGACTCCCGCGCCTGGATCATCACAGCTCGCCGAGCAGGCGTTGTCGCGTCTCAATAGCGCGGTGCGTAATCCAGGCCGCCGTCGATCCGAGCCGGACGCCCGTCCAGGAAAAGCTCGCCGATGCGCGGCGCCGAGCGGGCGACGACCTTGCCGCGGCGGATCACCGCCAGCCGGTTTGGCTTCAGCCGCAGCGCTTCCAGCGTATCGCGCGCCTGGAGGATGACGAGGTCGGCATTGCATCCCTTCTCCAGGCCGTAGCCTGAAAGCCCCATCGTCTTCGCCGAATTGACGGTCAGGGCGTCGAAGATCTTCTTCTTGTCGTCGATGCCGGCCATCTGTCCGACATGGATCGCCATATGGCCGACCTCCAGCATGTCGCCCGATCCCATCGAATACCAGGGGTCCATGACGCAATCATGCCCGAAGGAAACGTTGAGCCCGGCGTCCATCAATTCCCTCACGCGGGTCATGCCGCGGCGCTTGGGGTAAGTATCGTGCCGTCCCTGCAGCATGATGTTGATTAGCGGATTTGGGATGACGTTGATCTCGGCCTCCGCCATCAGCGGGATGAGCTTGGAGACATAATAATTGTCCATCGAGTGCATCGAGGTGAGATGCGAGCCGGCGACACGTCCCTGCAGGCCGAAGCGGATGGTCTCAGCCGCCAGCGTCTCGATATGGCGCGACAGCGGATCGTCGGTTTCGTCGCAATGCATGTCAACCGGCAGGCCGCGGTCGGCGGCGATGCGGCAGAGCGCCTCGACCGAGGCCGTACCTTCGCCCATCGTCCGCTCGAAATGCGGAATGCCGCCGACGATATCGACGCCCATGTCGAGCGCCCGGCTGAGCGCATCGATGGCGCCCGGCGAGCGGTAATAGCCGTCCTGGGGGAAGGCGACCAGTTGCAGATC
This sequence comes from Rhizobium aethiopicum, assembly GCF_900094625.1. Taxonomy (GTDB): domain Bacteria; phylum Pseudomonadota; class Alphaproteobacteria; order Rhizobiales; family Rhizobiaceae; genus Rhizobium; species Rhizobium aethiopicum. The sequence continues at coordinate 372,244 of NZ_FMAJ01000004.1, forward strand.
GATATAGGGCGCCACCCTTTCGCGGACCTCGATCATCGCCTCGACCGTCACCAGCCTGGGGTCGCTGGTATCGACATGGCTGCGGATGAAGAGCAGGCCTTGGGTCACCGCCAGATCGCAATAGCGCAGCGCGCGATCGACCAGCTCTTCCCTGGTCACGATCGGACGCAGCTCGCCCCAGAGCGCGATGCCTTCGAGCAGGGTGCCGGAGACGTTCATGCGCGGCAGGCCGAGCGACAGGGTGGCGTCCATATGAAAATGCGGATCGACGAAAGGCGGGCTGACCAGCCTTCCGGTTGCGTCGATTTCTTCGCCCGCCTGCGCCAGGAGATTGCGCTCGACGGCGATGATCCTGCCGCCCTCGATGCCGATATCGATGCCGGTGCGGCCATCGGGGAGATTTGCGTTTCTGACGATCAGATCGAACATCGGAGCCTCGTTGGATGTGGACGGTCTCAGCGCTCGCCACGGCGATAGGGCTGCATCAGCGCCTGCGGGACGCGGGCGCGGCGGGCCATGACGGCAAGCGCGGCAATGGAGAGGATATAGGGCGTCATCAGGAAGAGCTGATAGGGCACCAGCCCGCTCAGCACCGTTTGCAGCCGAAGCTGAAAGGCGTCGAAGAAGGCGAAGAGCAGGGCGCCGAAAAGCGCGCGGCCAGGGCGCCAGGATGCGAACACGACGAGCGCGATGCAGATCCATCCGCGCCCCTGCACCATGGTCGGAAAGAAGCTGTTGAAGGCCGACAAGGTCAGGAAGGCGCCGCCCATTCCCATCAGCGCGCTGCCGATAATGACCGCGCCGTAACGCACCTTCATCGGATTGACGCCCTGGGCTTCCGCCGCATGCGGGTTCTCGCCGGTCATGCGGATCGCAAGCCCCACGGGCGTGCGGAAGATGATGTAGGCCATCAAGAGCGCGATCAGGATCGCAAGATAAGTCGGCGCGGTCTGCGTGAAGAAGGCAGGTCCTATGAAAGGCAGCGTCGAGAGGCCGGGAATGGCGATCGGCTGGAACGGCACGATAGTGGGAGGCGTATTGGCAAGCGGCACGATCAGCCGGAAGACGTAATAGCTGAAACTCGACGCAAAGAGCGTGACGCCGAGACCGGAGACATGCTGGGAAAGGCCGAGCGTCACCGTCAGCCCCGCATGCAGCAGGCCGAAGACGCCGCCGGCGATCGCAGCAATCAGCAGGCCGGTCCAGAGATCGGCGCCGTGATAGACGGAAAGCCAGCCGATCATCGCTCCAAAGGTCATGATGCCTTCGATGCCGAGATTGAGCACACCCGCCCGTTCGCACAGCAAGGCGCCGAGCGTGCCGAAGATCAGCGGGGTGGCGATCCGCAGGATTGCGGCCCAAAGGCCGGCGGAGGCGATGATATCGAACAGCTGCATTATCGCCTTATCCTGTACTGGGTGAAGAACAACGCGATCAGCATCGTCAGCAGCGACAGCGCCACCGTAACATCGGCGATATAGGTCGGTATGCCAAGGCCACGGCTCATGCCGTCGGCGCCCACGAACATGGTGGCCGTAAAAATAGCGGCGAAGACGACGCCAAGCGGATTGAGGTTGGCGAGCATGGCGACAACGATGCCGGCATAGCCGAAACCGGGCGACAGATCGGTCGTCACGTAACCCTTGACGCCCATCACCTCGATCGCTCCCGCAAGCCCCGCAAGCCCGCCCGAGAGACAGGCGACCTTCACCAGCGTTCTGCCGAGCGGCACGCCTGCAAAGACCGCGCCGGCGGGATTGAGGCCCGCGGCGCGGGATTGCATGCCGAATACGGTGCGGGACTGGACGAAGTGGACGACGACGGCAAGAGCGATCGCGATCACAAAGCCGATATGCAGGCGCGAGCGCGCGATCAGCTTCGGCAGCATTGCGTGATCGCTGACGGACTGCGACTGCGGCCAGCCGAAGGCGAGCGGATCCTTGAGAACGCCGTCGATCAGCATCGAGACGAAAAGCACGGCGATGAAGTTCAGGAGCAGGCTGGTGACGACCTCGTCGACCGAAAAACGCAGCCTGAGCCAAAGGGGGAGCAGGATCAGCACCATGCCGGCAACGGCGCCGATCAGGAGCAGGAGCGGGATGAGGATGGGCGCGGGAAGATTGCCCAGCAGCTTCGAACTGGCCGCCGCAACGGCGATAGCGCCGAGATAAAACTGGCCCTCGGCACCGATATTCCAGAGCCGCGCCCGGAAGGCGACGGCAGCGGCAAGCCCGGTCAGCATGAGCGGCGTTGCCCGCGTCAACGTTTCGGTTGCCGACAGCCGCGAGCCGAAGGCGCCGGTCAGGATGCGCCAATAGGCATCGAGAACCGGCGCGCCGGCGATGGAGATCAAGATGCCGGCCAACGCCAGCGCCGCGATGACGGCGACGACAGGCGTGAGTATCAGCAGGGAAAGCGGGCGGTGTTCGCGGCGCTCAAATCGCATGGCCGGCCCCCGGGGTTTCCTGCCATTCGCCGGCCATCATCAGCCCCAGCCCGCGGGCATCGGCGGCTTCGGCATCGACTGGCGGCGACAGGCGGCCGCCGACGATCGCCTGGATACGGTCTGCAAGCGCGATCACCTCGTCGAGGTCCTCCGAGATCAGCAGCACGGCGGTTCCCTGCCGTCGGGCTTCGAGGAGGCGTGCGTGCACGGCGGCGACGGCACCTTCGTCGAGACCACGGGCTGGCTGCGCGGCAATCAGGATGCGCGGGCGCCGACAGAGGCTGCGTCCGAGGATGAGCTTTTGCATATTGCCGCCGGAAAGCAGCCGGGTGCGGATGGCCGGACCGCCACCGCGAACGTCGAACCCGTCGATGACCTCCCTGGCGAAGCCCATGCCGGCCTTGCGGTTGACGAGACCCCGGCGCGAAAAGGCCGGCGAAGCAATGCGCTCCAGCACGGCGTTTTCCCAGATCGCCATTTCTCCGATCACGCCTTCATGGTTGCGGTCCTCGGGAATACGGCCGATACCGGCTTCGACGACATCGGCGACGCCGAGATTACCGATTGCCTCCCCGAACAGCTTGAGATCGCCGCCGCTGCGCGCCAACGTGCCGGAAAGAAGATGCGCCAATGCCGCCTGGCCATTGCCGGAAACGCCGATGATGCCGAGGATTTCTCCTTGATGCAGCCGGAAGCTCACCGATTTCAGCCGATCGACGCCGCCGGTGCGCACCGTCACGCCGTCCGCTTCGAGGGCAACGGCCCCCGGACTCGACGGCTCGCGCACGGGCCGTGTCACGCGCCGCCCGACCATCAGTTCGGCGAGCTCCGCCTTGCTGGTTTCCGACGCCCTGCGTTCGGCGACCATCTTGCCCCCACGCAACACCACGATGCGGTCGGCCGCCGCCATCACCTCGTCGAGCTTGTGCGAGATGAAGATCAGCGACAGGCCCTGGCGGGCCATTTCCTTCAGCGTCGTGAACAGCCGCTCGGCCTCGATATTGGTCAACACCGCCGTCGGCTCGTCCAGGATCAGGATGCGGGCGTCGTTGTAGAGCGCCTTGAGGATCTCCACCCGTTGCTGCTCGCCGACCGAGAGGTCGCCAAGGCGGGCATCAGGATCGACCGTGAGGCCGAAGCGCTCGGAAATTGCCAAGAGCTTCTTGCGCGCCTCGGATGTTGCCGAGCGCCAGGACCACAGTCCCTCCGTCCCTGTCATGACATTTTCAAGCACCGTCAGATTGGGGGCGAGCGAGAAATGCTGGTGTACCATGCCGACGCCGGCGCGGATTGCCGCGCGCGGCTTTCCCTGCGGCACTTCCGCGCCCTCGATCAGAATTCGGCCGGCATCCGGCATGTAGTGGCCGAAAAGGATGCTCATCAGCGTGGTCTTGCCGGCACCGTTCTCGCCGAGCAGGGCCACGATCTCGCCCTTGGCGAGGGTCATGGAAATATCGTCATTGGCGAGATTGGCGCCGAAGCGTTTGCTGACGCCGACAATTTCCAGAACAGGCCCGGTCATGACGGCAATCCTGCCACCGGAAACCGGTGCTGCCATCGCCCCTCGGCCTCCAGGCGTGCGGCAAGCGACAGGAGTTGCTGCTCGTGGCCCGTCGGCGCCATGAGCTGCACCGGCAGCGGCATGGCCTGTTGATCCTGTCCGAAAGGGAGCGTCAAAGCTGGGAAACCCGAAATATTGGCGAGGCAGGCAAGCGGCGCAAATGCCGTCATTCGTTCGAGATGCAGATCCGTGTCGGCATGATCGGACGGAAAGGAGCCGATCGCAAGGGGCGCAGAGGCAAGCATCGGCAACAGGATGCAATCGACCCTGTCAAACAGCGCCCAGAGACGATGGCTCACCAGGACGGCATCGTTCAGCGTGTTCCAGAGCATGGTGGCCGAAAGTGCCCGGCCGCGTGCCGCGAAGGCCTGTGTCAGAGGCTCGGCCCTGCTCTCATCGAGAGCCGCCGCCTTGATGAGTGCTGCGAGATTGACGGAGACGATATCGGCAAAGGCGCGGCCGCTGGCGCCGACGCTCCATTCGAACTCGGCCCAGGCGAGCGGAACGATCTCGTGCCCGCCGCTTTCGAGCGCACGCGCTGCATCCTCGACCGCCGCGAGCCGATCCCCTTCGGTCGGGTGAGCCGGCCCGGTATCGGTGAGCAGACCAATCCGCAAACAGCCTTTATCGGTATCGACAGGGGAGGGGTCCGCAACAGGGCCCCGCGCGTGACCGCTCAACCGGTCGAAAATCAGCGCCGTATCCCGTACTGAGCGGCAGACCGCCAGTTCGCTCGCAATGCCGGCGAGATGGTTGCCGAAGGATGGCCCGCCTGGCATGGCGCCGCGCGTGGGCTTCAATCCGACAAGGCCGCAACAAGCGGCCGGCACACGGATCGAACCGCCGGCGTCGGTCGCATGGGCAATCGCGACCATCCCGGCCGCGACCGCTGCCGCCGCGCCGCCGGAGGAGCCGCCCGCAGTGCGGTCCGGATCGAGGGGATTGCGGCAGACTGGCCCGATCGCCGGTTCGCTGGCGAGCGAAAGCCCGAATTCCGGGCTCGTCGTCAGGCCGAACAGGCAGAAGCCGGCGTCGCGAAAGCGGGAAGCGAGATCGGAATCGGCTTCGCCGCCCTTTCTTTCGAAGAGGCGGGAACCGGCCGTGACCGGCAGTCCGCGAAACGGGCCGCCAAGATCCTTCGCCAGGGTCGGCACGCCGGCGAAGGGCCGGGCCGCAAACTCGCCGGGCGCCTCCTGCCGCTCCCGGTCGCACACATGCGCTGCTGCGAGGCCCATGGCGGCATCGAGATAGGCGATCGCGCCAAGCGGCCCATGCCGTGCAGCTCTTTCGAGAGAGGTCTGCATCGCTTCTGCAGCGCTCAGACTGCCAAGCCTGATCGCTGCCGCCAGATCCGTCGCGTCGCTCATGCGCCGAACTACTTCGGCTCGTCCATCATCTTCGGAACTTCGAAGGTGCCGGCCTTGATCTCCGCACGCTTGGCTTCCATCGCCGCTTCCGCCTCGGCGGGCGCGACGCCCTTGACGAAGACGATGTCGCTGCCGCCTTCCTTCATCAGGCCGTAAGACGTGTAGTTCCGGCCGACCGGTTTTCCAGCGGCGACATCCGCGATCGCAGCGTCGAGGATCGGGCGGAAATACCACATGGCGTTGGCGAAGACCGTATCGGGATAACGCGGCGTGTAATCGATCAGCGAGCCGATCGATTTGATGCCGCGTTCCTTGGCGGCGTCAGCCGTACCGATGCGCTCGCCGAACAGGATATCGGCGCCGGCATCGATCTGGGCAAGACCGGCTTCGCGGGCCTTCGGTGGGTCGAAGAAGGTGCCGATGAACGAAACGAGGTGCTTCGCATCGGGGTTGACTGCCTTGACGCCCGCGGCGAAGGCATTGATCAGCATATTGACCTCGGGGATCGGAATGGCCCCGACCGAACCGACGACGTTCGACTTGGTCATTTTGCCGGCGAGCATGCCGGCCAGGTAGGCGCCGTCGTGGTTCCAGGTGCCGAAAACACCGAAATTGTCGCCGGCTTGCTCGCCGCTCGAACCCAGCACGAACGCCGTATCCGGATAGTCGGCCGCCACCTGCCGGGCCTCCTTTTCGACGGCATAGGCCTCGCCGATGATCAGCTTGTTGCCCTGTTCGGCATATTCGCGCATCGCGCGGGGATAATCGGTGCCGGAGACGCCTTCGGAGAAGACATATTCAATGACGCCGTCCTTGGCCGCGTCCTGAAGTGCTTTGTGCAGACAGGAGTTCCAGGCATTTTCAACCGGTGAGGCATGAATGCCGGCAACTTTCAGGGGCGCAGCCGCCCTTACGAGCGGGGCGAAGCCGCTGACGCCAAGCGCAATGCCCGACGCGATCACTGCCCGGCGTGAAATCAGGATGTCTTTGGTCATTGATTGCTCCCCTTTTTTACCATCTGGTTCAAAAATCATAGTAGCGCCTAAAAACGTGTCAAGCGGCGAATAGGCTTAAAAATCAGGCTGATCGGCCGCCGTAACCTGGCTGAAAGAACGAGAGACGACAGGCTGCGCGCCCGATGCCGCCGTGCTTTTCGGGCCGTATCTGCAGGGCTTGGCGCGACGACTCCAGCAGGATATGCATAGAGCTATTGGGTTGGGGAAATTCAAATGGGTGAAGAAGAAGACGCCTCGCGGCGGACGACCGCGAGCCAGCCGTCGTCCTGGGCGATCTATGTGCGTACGCGGCTGGCGCGCACCGGTAGCACGCGTAGGATGAGCCCCAGCCGTTCCCTGGAGAAGATATGACCGCGCTCATCCGTCGTCTTCTCGTGCTGTTCGTCCGTATCATGGTCGGCGCCCGAAGCGAGTGGCGGGGCTGCACCGCCGATCCGACCCGCCGCATCTATTTCGCCAATCACAACAGCCATGTCGATACCGTCGCCGTTATGGCTGCCCTGCCGTGGCCGGTCCGGCGGCTGACTCATCCGGTTGCGGCGCGCGACTATTGGGGAACGAGCGCCTTACGCCGTTTCATCGCCGAAAAAGGCCTGCGCGCGGTTCTGATAGACCGCAAGCCTCTGCCCGACAGTAATCCGCTGGAGCCGGTCGAACGCCTGCTCGAGGAGGGACGCTCGGTCTTGATCTTCCCGGAAGGGACAAGAAGCGCCAGCGATGAGATCGCTCCATTCCGCAGCGGAATCTATCGTCTTGCCTGCCGTTTTCCCGATGTCGACCTCGTGCCGATTCATCTCGACAATCTTCAGCGCATCCTGCCGAAGGGAAGCTGGCTCATCGTGCCGATCACCTGCACGGCGCGCTTCGGCAAGCCGCTGCGCGTCGAACCAGGCGAAGGAAAGGACGCATTTCTGGCCCGCGCCCGTGCAGCAGTCATTGAGTTAGCGGACGGAAAGCACATCGCATGACCAGCTTTTTCTCCATCGTGCTTGCCGCAATCCTCGGCCTGCTTGCGGTCGCCTCCGCCACCGGCTTCATCCTTCAGCGGCGCGCGACCGAGCCCGGATCCGTTGCCACTGTGCATAACCTCAATGCCCGTATCCGCTCCTGGTGGATCATGGTTGCCGTCTTCGGCGGCGCGATCCTGCTCGGCGATACCGCGGTGGTCATCCTGTTCGCATTCCTGTCCTTCATGGCGCTTCGCGAATTCTGGACGCTGACGCCGTCGCAGCGCGGCGACCATCTGGCGCTTTTCCTGTCCTTCTTCGTCGTGCTCCCGGTGCAATATGTGCTGCTCGGCACGTTATGGTACGGCCTGTTTGCGATCTTCATCCCGGTTTATGCCTTCCTGATCCTGCCGGCGGTGGCGACCTTGACGGGCGACGTCAACGAATTCCTGGCGCGCACCGCCAGGGTGCAATGGGGATTGATGCTGACGGTTTATTCGATCAGCCATGCACCCGCACTGCTGATGCTGCAGACCGGCACGCCCTCGGCGCTGCTTCTCGTTTATCTCGTGATCGTGGTGCAGCTCAGCGACGTCTTCCAGTATGTCTGGGGCAAGCTTCTCGGAAAGCATCGTTTCTCCCCGAACATCAGCCCATCGAAAACGCTCGAAGGCCTTTTCGGCGGCGGCGCCTCGGCCATTCTTGTGGGAACGCTGCTCTATCGCCTTACGCCGTTCTCGCCCCTGCAGGCGGCGGCCGTCAGCACGGTCATCGTCGTCGCGGGCTTCTTCGGCGGCTTCGTGCTCTCGGCCATCAAGCGTGACCTCAACGCCAAGGACTGGGGCTATGTGATCGAGGGCCATGGCGGCGTGCTCGATCGCCTGGACTCCATTACCTTCGCCGCCCCGCTGTTCTTCCACATCGTCCGCTACTGGTACACCGTCTGAGGATATCCGATGCCATGCGGCCGGCCGTTCAAAACCGGTCTACGTCCTCAAGACTCTCGAGCAATCGCTGCTGAACGTCCCGCTCCTGTCTGCCGATCACCGTCAGCAACTTGCCCATCGATTCCCTGATGCCATGAAGCTGGTCCACCAGATCCATGACGACATCGACGCCGGCTTCGTTGACGCCCATGTTGCCCATGAGATCCAGGATGAGCCGGGCGCGGGCGACGTCGGCGTCACGAAACTGCCTTTGCCCGCTTGACCTCTCCGGGATCAACCATCCCTGTTCGACCCAAAAATCGAGCTGGACCACATCGATTTTCAAGTAAAGACGGAACTCATGATCATTCATGATCAAGCCTCCATGTTCTTCCTCGGATCGTATGGGTGTGCCGCCGCCCATTCCTTCACCAGCGACGTCAGCCGTTCGTCGGGACTATCGGGCAACACGATCTTCAACGTGACGTAAATGTCGCCGTGTCCGCCGCCGCGTTTTGCCACGCCTTTGCCCTTGAGACGCAGGACCTTTCCGGTGTTGGAATGGGGCGGCAGCGTCAGACTGACAGGTCCTGAAGGGGTGGGCGCGCGCACCTTGCCGCCGAGAACTGCTTCGCTGAGCGAAATCGGAAGTTCCAGGCGGATGTCGTCGCCGTCACGGGTGAAGAAGCGGTGCGGGCGCACATGGATTTCGATGAGAGCATCGCCCGCCGACCCGCCGCCGATGCCCGGTTCGCCCTTGCCACGCAGCCGCAAGGTCTGGCCGTCGCGGGTTCCCGGCGGGATCTTGACCTCGAGCGCGGGACCATTGGGAAACTTGACCTCGGTGCCGGTGCCGTTAACGGCCTCGAGAAAGTCGACCTCCATGGAGAAACGCCGGTCCTGACCCTGGCTGCGCGCCCGGCCACCGCCGGTGCGGCGCGAAAAGAAGCTCGCGAAGATCTCATCGGCATCGGTGAAATCGGCAAAGCCGCCGCTATTGCGATAGGGATTATCCGGACCGCCCGCTGAGGCATAGTCGCGATAATAGCTGCGCTGCGCCCGCTCGGCGCCCGACATATCGATCTCACCGCGGTCGAAGCGGCCGCGCTTTTCCTCATCGCTCAAGATCTCGTAGGCGGTCGAAATTTCCTTGAACTTTTCCTCGGCGTGTCTGTCGCCGGGGTTGAGGTCGGGGTGAAGTTTTTTGGCGAGCTTGCGGAACGCGCTCTGGATATCCTTCTGCGTTGCATCCCGCTTCACGCCCAGAAGCTCATAGGGATCCTGGCTCATGCATATCTCCGGTCGGGGCAGTGAATACTGCTGGTTGGGTTGGGAAAGATATAGGTTGTCGAGCCGCCGCCGGGGAGGGGATGCCGATCAGCGTGCAAAAGCCGATCATGCCATGTCGCGGGAGCCCGCCAGAGATCAGAGCAAAGCGGCGTCGTCTGCCGCTCGCAACATCGAGCCTTCATGCCCGTGACGAGGCAGTCGATCGATCAGAACCGAGCATTCGGCGTGGCGCACGACCTTCTCGACGATCGATGAAAAGACATAGTCGGTGATATCGGGCACGTGGGACGACAGCAGGATGAGATCAGCCGCTCTCTCCGCTGCGGCCGACACCAGCAGCGAGGCGGCAACGCCGATGCGGACCTCAATCCTCGCCGGGACGCCCAACTCCTTGCAACACGATGCAAGTTTCTGCTCGGCATCGATAATGGCAGCCCTCTCGAATTCCTCGGGAATGTCAGTCAGGCGACGGTGCGGGATATTCTCGACCACATGCACGACGATAATGGTTCCGCCGTCGTCCAGCAGCGCCGCAGCCCGGCGCAACAGGCGGTTTGCCGTCTGTCGCGATCCCATGCCGATGCCGCAGATGATCGTGCGATACATTGAGCCTATATCCTCGAAGGCGAGCCATTTTCGTCATCATAGCGCTATCGACAGCGGCTGCTTTGACTAAGGTCAAGCCGGACTGCCGCCGCAATGTGGTTTCTAGCTGAACGGCGTCTTCGACGAAAGCAACGCGATCGGGCGGGTAATCCAGCGACCATCCGCGATGCGGCCATGGCTTAAAGGTAGCCTTGGCCACCGCAGGATCCGCGTCGACCCGGCCTAGCCTGGCACTGCCTGTCACCACGGCGATCTCGTGGACGGATGCTATCGCCACCGCCGGACATGGTCGACCAGTGCCCGAAGCTTCGGAGGCAGATTGCGCCGGCTGGGGTAATAAAGAAAGAAGCCGGCAAAGGGAGGGCAATACTCCTGAAGGAGAGGAGCCAACTGACCAGATTCGACATAGGGTTTGAAGGTGTCCTCCATCCCGAAGGTGATGCCGCCGCCGGCACAGGCTGTGCGGATCATAAGCCACATGTCGTTGGTGGTGATCTGGGGGTCGACAGCCACGTCGAACTCGCGGCCATGCTGGCCGAATTCCCAACGATAAGGTGCGCTGTGTGGCGCTGGACGCCAGCCGATACAACGATGCGACGAGAGCTCTGAAGGATGTTCGGGCTTGCCGAAACGTTCAATGTAGGACGGCGCAGCGAAGGCGCCCTGGCGCTGCTCGCCCGATACCGGAACGGCAATCATATCCTGATCAATGACTTCGCCCAAACGTACCCCCGCGTCATAGCCTTCCGCAACAATGTCGAATTCCTCGTCCGTGACGGTCACGTCGATCTGAATAGCGGGAAAGGTGTCCGCGAAGCGGGCCAGAAGCGGCCCGGAGATGAACTGCTCGGCGATAGATGACACCGCCAGCCTCAACAGTCCGCCCGGTGCGCTGTCGCGGTCCGCAGTCGCGTCGAGCGCCAGTCCGACTTCCGAAAGAGCCGGCGCCACCCTCTGATACAGTTGTTCGCCGGCCTCCGTGAGACTGACACTGCGCGTCGTGCGGCGTACGAGCGCGACGCCCAGCCGGTCCTCCAGACGGCGGATGGCCTGGCTGACCGCCGGCCGTGTGACGCCCAAATTCTCCCCGGCCACGCGAAAGCTCCGCGCTTCGGCGACTGCCAGAAAAACAGAAATGCCATTGAGGTCGATTGCCATTGGTTAGATCTATTTACCAGAGCGGTCATTATTGGGCAAGTTGTTCGACCTTATCGATGCGTCTACGCTGCGACTGACCGTTCAAACGACGCGAGGCCTGTCGACGGTGCACGCAGCTTCATTGCCGATCGATGGGTCTTAGCAACCTCTCAGCAACAGGAAAGGACTGATACCATGACTATTCTTCCGACACGCCAGTGGGTCGCCGGCGCGACCCGAACAGCTCTGATCACACTGGCATTGCTGTCGCTCCCCCTGCCGGGTGCAGCCATTGCCACCACCGCGGCAACGCAGGCGCGGGCCCCTGACAGTTCCGCGATCGAGCAGCGGAACAAGGCTATCGTCGAAGCTGCCTTCGAAAAATGGCGTAGTGGTACCTACGTCTTCGCGGAACTTCTCGCTCCCGACGTCGTCTGGACGATCCATGGCTCCGGGCCGGTCGCCGGCACCTATCGCAACCAGAAGGACTTTATCGAACGGGCATCGCGTCCCCTGACCAGCCGTCTCGCGACGGCGATCATGCCGGAGGTGCACAACATCTTTGCCGACGGCGACACGATCATCATTCGTTTTGACGGAACCGCGACCACAACGTCGGGCGCGCCCTATCGCAACCAGTTTGTCTGGATATTCAGGATGAAGGACGGCCTCGTCGTCAATGCGGAAGCCTTCCTGGACCTCGTTGCCTATCAGCAGGTTGTCGACAATAACGCTCCGCGCGCTCAATGACCGACGCCCGAACCGGCACCGCGCACCCATGCGCTATCGCCTCCAAACCGAGAAAAGCAACGCTTAACGGAGCCCGACTATGCGGCAGCCATTTGCAGCACTCATCACGGCGGCCACCCTTTCGATTCGACCCGCAGAAGCACAGGAGACCAATTTGCAGCCGAACCATCCTTACGTTGGCATGTGGGTCACGGACGACAACCGTGTTCGCCATGAACTTCTGCCGAGCGGACGTTATGTCGAGGCCCGCGGTCAGCGCGAGCGTGCCTATGAAGGCGACTACGAAGTCGACGGGACGCATATCGACTACTGGGACGACACGGGTTTCACCGCCGACGGCGATTTCGTCGATGCGAACACACTGCACCATGGGGGCATGATCTTGCGCCGCAAGCCAGCGACGCCTTGACACATTGGGCGAGCATCAGCGATGCGGAAACGGTTCAAAGCGATGGGTGCCGCAGGTCTTCCTGAATCCTCTGGTCCGGACGCCATGCGCCGTCGCCCCGTCATCGTGCCCTGTCCACCTCTCGCAGGAGGTCGATGAAGGCCCGTAACGGGGACGGCACGTGCCGGCTGCGCGGGTAATAGAGCGCCAGACCAGGTGTCGGCAGGCACCAATCATCGAGCACGGTCGCGAGGTGACCGGACGCCAGAAACGGCCGGGCGAAGTGTTCGGGCACATAAGCAATGCCACGGCCGTCCGCGGCCGCCTGCACGAGAAGATCATTGTCGTCGAGGGTGAGATTGCCCGGTGCGTCGATCGCGACTTCGGCGCCGCGCTTTGAGAACTCCCAGCGATAGCGCTTTCCGCTAGGCAGACGTTGGCGGATGCAGCAATGCGTAAAAAGGTCGTCGGGCGTATGCGGTCTTTCTCTGCTCTCGAGATAGGACGGCGCTGCCACGGCAATGAAACGCACGTCGCCGCCGAACTTCACCGCGACCATGTCTTTCGGGACGGTTTCCAGCAGGCGTATTCCGGCATCGAATCCCTGTTCCACGATATCGACGAGCCGACCTTCCGAAACAAGATCAAGCTCGACGTCGGGATAGAGATCCATAAAGCGCGGCACGACCTCTGCGAGGAGAATGCGGGCGCCGCTCTTGTTTGCATTGATCCGCAGTGTGCCGCTCGGGGTGCCGCGCTCCTCCGACAAGGTATCGAGCGCCTGATCAAGATCCTGTAGAACCGGATCGAGGCGCGCGAGCAGGCGAGCGCCGGCCTGGGTCAGCGACACGCTGCGGGTCGTCCGGTGAAAGAGCCGCACGTCCAGTTTTGCCTCTAATCCGATGATTGCGTGGCTGAGAGCCGAGCGCGAAACGCCCATGACGTCGGCAGCTCTGCGAAAGCTCTGGTGACTGGCCACCGCCGCAAAGGCGGCGAGTTCATTCAGACTGGGACGCATCATTCGTGAATCTTTCTCACCACGGCATCTCAAATTGAAGATCTTATATCACCAATATTGCTGTTTTACATTGCGGATGAACAGATCAGGAGTTCACATGCCAAAGACATGGTTTATCACCGGCGCTTCCTCGGGGCTCGGTCTCGAGATGGCGCTACAGCTGCTCACCCAGGGACACAACGTGGTCGCAGCGATTCGCCGCGCGGGGGCGCTGACGAAACTTGCGCAGGAATACCGCGAACGCCTGGATATCGTTCAGCTCGATCTGGTCGAACCGGAGAGCATTGCCTCGGCCGTCAGAGACGCATTCCAACGGCACGAGCGGATAGAGGTAATCGTCAGCAACGCGGGCTATGGCCTGTTCGGTGCTGCGGAAGAGCTCACGACTGAAGAGATCGACCGGCAGATCGCCACCAACCTTGTCGGCTCCATCCATCTCATCCGTGCCGCACTGCCCCTTCTTCGAAAACAAGGCGGCGGGCGGATCGTCCAGGTTTCCTCCGAGGGTGGGCAGATCGCCTATCCAGGCTTCAGCCTCTATCACGCAACCAAGTGGGGCATCGAGGGCTTCGTCGAAGCCGTGGCACAGGAGGTGGCTCCTTTCGGCATCGACTTCATCATTGCCGAGCCGGGACCGACCGGCACCAATTTCGGAGCCAATCTCGTCCGCGCGAAACCGATAGATGCCTACGATGAAACCCCTGCCGGGGCCGTTCGCCGGGCGATCACCGACGGCAGCTTCGAGATCAAGGGGGATGCCGCGCGCACCGTGGCCGCAATTATATCAGCCGCCGAGAGCAAGACGCCGCCATTGCGGCTGGCGCTGGGTAGCACGGCCTATTCCTCCATCTCACAGGCGCTTTCCGCACGCCTGTCTGCCCTTGAGGCGCAGCGGGGAGTGACGCATTCCGCCGACAGGCAGGATCTGTGAACCGCAGCAGCGATCTGTAAACACGGACCTCATGCAGGAAGGAGACAACATGTCCATTCGATCAATAATATTGGCTCTCACCCTCAGCGTCTCGTCTTCTGCCTTCGCGCAGACAGCCGCAGAAAACCAAGTCGTGGGCACCTGGCGGATGATGTCGGCGACGATCGATCCCGACGGCAAAAATATCTCTGCCTATGGAGAAAAGCCCAACGGTCTTCTCGTCTTCACCCCCGACATGCACTTCGTGGAGGTTCTGACCGACGCCGACATCCCGCGGTTTGCTTCGAATGCTCGCGGTGAGGGAACCGATGATGAAAATCGCATGGCCATGTCACGCAGCATCGGATTTTTCGGAACCTACACCGTTGATGAGAAAGGAGAATTCAGCGGCAACCGTGTCGAAGGGTCTACATTCCCGAACTGGGTCGGCAGCGTACGAACACGTGAGGATTTGCGGCTGGTCGTCGAAGGCGACCGCATGACCGAACAATTCCGCAGACCGGAAGGCACTGAAATCAGGATTGAATGGCAGCGGGTCAAATAAGGCACCGTGGCCAGCCCTCTGAATGAGGTCTCGACCTCGCCGAGCTTCCGTCCTTCGGCCATGACCAAAGCGAAGCTGAGCTATCTGGAGGAAGAAAACCATGCTCTTCAATCGTCGTTCCATGTTCAAGGCGGGAGCCGCCGTCATTGCGCTGGTTGGTGAACGCAGGGACAGATCTTATCCTCTTCGACACCGGCAACGGACAGGAAGGCAGGGGGTCTGCACGGGGCAAAGGCAAGCCAGATCGCGGCATCAGGATATGGACAAAGGCGCCGCTGCCAGTAGTCGCAAAAGGATATTTGGCATGCTGGCTGCCGATAAATCCCGTTGATCGGCCATCATATGTCGATCCTCGTCATCTCGATGCTTTCACTTTCCCCCGATGCACCGATGCGGTTCGGCGCCCTTCGGCGCGGTATTCCCGATATCTCGCAGCGTATGCTGACGCTTACTCTCCGCAATCTTGAGAGGGATGGGCTCGTAGCACTGCCACCGCGCGTTGAGTATGAGCTGACCGATCGCGGAAAATCGATGCTGAAGCCGCTTGCGGGATTCACCGATTGGATCCGCGACACATGGCAAGACATCGAAGTCTCGCGTAGAGAGTTCGAGGCGGAAGAACAAAGCCGGATTTAGAAGGAGCTCCGATCTGCGTCTACGCAAGATGCTGGCCAAATCACCGCGGATCGCGGGCATTCTTCGCCTTCCAGTCGTAGCTCCTCATGTAATCGAGAAATGCCCGCATGGCGGCGCTCGGGAGGCGGCGACTGGGGTAGTATAAAAACCAGTGTGGCAAGGTGGGGCTCCAGTCGGAGAGAAGCTCCACCAGCCGGCCGGTTTGGACATGCGGCTTGGCGTAGTCATCGAAGACATGGGCGATTCCTCTGCCCGCCAGTGCAGCTTGCAGTTCATTGTGCGCGGAACTGACGGTCAAGCGGCCCGTGGGAGTGACCTCGATTTCCTCGCTTCCCTCGGCGAACCGCCAGGTGACAAGCGTGCCACCAGGGAAACGACGCCTTATACAGTCGTGACCAACGAGTTCGTGCGGCTTCAGCGGTTGACCGCGTCTCTTGATATAGTCAGGCGAAGCGACGATTGCATAGCGAAGCGCGGGTCCAAGCGGCAGCGCGATCATGTCCTGGGCCAGCTGCTTGCCGAACCTGACGCCGGCATCGAAACCCTGTTCCACGATATCGATGACAGCCGCATCGCTGATGATCTCGATCTTCACCTCGCGATAGGTATCCATAAAGTCGAATACCAGCGGGCAGAGGACATGATCGACGGCCGGTGCCGGTGCGTTGATCCTGAGGGTTCCGGATGGGCTATCGCGCAATTCATCGACCTCTGCGATGGCGAGCCTGATGTCGCTCAATGCAGGTGCCAGACGTTCAAGAAGGCGCTGTCCAGCCTCTGTCGGAAACACGCTCCTCGTCGTTCGATTGAGGAGCCGGATACCCAGAGCCTCTTCCAGAGCATTCATCGTTTGGCTCAAGGCAGATGAAGACACGCCTCGCTCCAGTGCTGCTGCACGGAAACCGCCACAACGTACGATGGCCACGAAGACATCGAAGCTGTCTAAGCGAATTGGATCCATTGAGAAGTATTTCTAACCAAACTGATAAACTTAGCGCAGGTTATCAGACCAATCGACCCATGTCATGATGAGCTCAGAGTTTATCGCCGTGCTCGATCTGCTTCCTTTAGCGGGCAGTTCGACCAGGCAAGCCAATGAAGAGTGTCCAATGCTGAAGGGAAGACCGATGAATGCCTTCACTCTCAACAGACGCGCGATCATGCTGTCCGCTGTCGCAGGCGTATCAAGCATGCTTATCCCGAGCCTGGGTGGCTCCGGCAGCGCCAACGCCCAGGCCGCGCCCCCGGTGACCGCCAACGCTGGTCACTACCGCTTCCGCGTCGGCGAAATCAGCGCGACTGTGTTGAGCGACGGCGTGATTGGTGGCCCGCCCCGCGTTTATGCAAGCGACGCGCCGGAAGCCGAGCTTCAAGAGGTCCTGCGGCAGGTATTTCTGCCGACCGACCACATGACGCTCAACCTCAACACGCTGCTGATCGAGACCGGTGGCCGGCGGATTTTAATCGAGGCTGGCGCCGGCAAGACCATGGGCCCGAACGGTGGCCGCATCTTCGATAACCTCGCGGCAATCGGTCTCGATCCCACGGACATTGATGCGATCATCATCTCCCACACCCATCCCGACCATGTCGGTAACTTAAGAACCGCGGACGGCGGCAAGACCTTTCCCCGCGCCACTGTCTTCGTCCCGAAGGCCGATTGGGACTTCTTCGTCCGCACCGATCCGGATCTCTCCTACATGCCTGTGCCGGAGGAATTCCGTCTGCGCTTCGCGGCAAACATCAAGAACAGCCTCGCACCGGTCATGAACGATATTGAGCTTTATGAAGCCGGCGCCGAGATCGTGCCGGGTCTGACGACGATCGTCGCATCGGGTCACACGCCAGGCATGGCGACCTTCCTCGTCCATTCCGGGAGCGACCAGTTGCTGCTGACGGCAGACCTTGCCTACCACCCTGTCGTCAACGTCGACAATCCCTGGCTGCCCGGACCCGACCGCGGCAAGGAGACGGCTCTTTCTTCCCGTCGTCGCATTTTCGATAGGGCGGCCGCCGAGCGCATGCCCGTGCTTGGTTTCCACTATCCATTCCCTGGTCTTGGGCGGATGCTGAAGACCGACGGTGGCTATGCCTGGGTACCCGCTAATTGGCAATTCTGACGGTTAGCGAAACGGAAAAATCTCATGGACCACTCAAAGATCAACAGACGCGGCTTCCTCGGCACTATGGGGGCGGCGGCGACAGGGCTGGCACTGGCCACCAACGCTACGGCGCAAACCGAGGACAAGAATGTGGCGTCGCCAGTCACTGGACCAAGCCCGGATGTGCTGACCCGCAGCTTGCCACGTACCGGCGAAAAGGTCACAGCCTTGGGTCTCGGCACATTCCTCACCTTTGACCTGATGCCCGGTGATCGCCGTGACGCTCTCCGTCAGGTCTTCGAGCGGTACGTTGCTGCAGGCGGTCGCGTGGTCGACACATCGCCTCTCTACGGCTCGGCCGAAGTCAGCGTCGGGCAGTTCATGGGCGAGTTTGCAAGATCCGATGAGATGTTCCTCGCCAACAAGGTCTGGTCGACAGGAGAGTATCTTGGAGACGAAAGCCACGCCGTTGAAAGCTTTCGGCAATCGCGCATGCGGACATGGCGCGCCACGATCAACCTCATGCAATGCCACAGCATCACCAATGCGCCGGTCGTCATTCCACTGATGAAAGCCTGGAAGAAGGAAGGTCTCATACGCCATGTCGGCGTGACGCATCACGAGTCGGCGGCGCAGGACCAGTTGCTGGCGATCGTCCAGCGCGACGATGTCGATTTCATCCAGACGAACTACTCGATCTTCAACCGCGACGCCGAGCGCCGTCTTCTCCCGGCCGCGGCCGACAAGGGTGTCGGCGTCCTGATCAATTTGCCGCTTGAAAAAGCACGGTTGATGAAGGTGGTTGAGGGACATCCGCTGCCTGGTTTCGCAGTCGAGTTCGGCGCGACGAGCTGGGCCCAGTTCTTCCTGAAATGGGTCATGGCCCACCCGGCCGTCACGAGCGTACTCTGCGGCACCTCCAACCCTGACCACATGAGTGATAATGTCCAGGCGATGACAGGCCCGCTTCCTGACGAGCGCATGCGTGCCCGCATGGTCGCACATATGGAGACCATTCCCGGCTTCGCCTCCATCGGCACGATGCCGTGGTATCCCGGTAAAGAGAATATGTATGCCGGCCTGATCCGGGAGGCGCAGGCGAATGCGGTTCAGCGCCTGCGGTAAGGCGCGACTATTTTGCTGTCCCCTTAGAACAAATCGCCAGGAGATCGACTTTGCCCTCCACCAGACGCTCGCTATTGACGGCCTTTCTGACGTTGCCTGTCATCGACGCAGCAAGAATGAAGGCGTTTGCGCAGGCCGCTCCCGAACTGCCGCTCACCCTTGCATGTGACGATGGAGATAAATCAACCCTCGAGCGAGAAGCCGGTCCATTCTTCAGGCCAAACTCGCCGCTCAATCGGGATCTCTATCCGGATGCGCCCGGGGGCGAGCGAATAACCGTCGCCGGGTTCGTGCTCGACAACCGCTGCCGACCGCTCGGCGGCAGCCTTGTCGAGATCTGGCATGCTGACGAAAACGGTGACTACGACAGCGTGGGTTTCCGTCTGCGCGGACACCAGTTCACCGACACCCAGGGACGATGGTGGTTCAACACCATCGTCCCCGCGTTTTATCCCGGCCGCACGCGTCATTTCCATCTCAAGGTCCAGCGCCCAGGGGGACGCGTCCTTACCACTCAACTCTATTTTCCCCGCGAGCCCAGAAACGCCGGCGACCGGCTGTTTGACGAGGCACTGCTCCTCGACATGAAGAAAACCAGTGACGGAAAGTTCGGACGGTTTGATTTCGTGATCTGACGAAGGAAGGCCGCGGGAGAGGGGGACTTAATCGCCTACGAGTTTCTCAACTTGCGTTGATGTGCATTCCGCTGATTTGCCTCGTTGACAGATAGAGATCGCTGTCAACGCGTCTTACGGCCGCTATTGAAAATCGCCTGCCGGACGCCGTAAAGCACGACGCCCGGACAACGCGAAGGGCAAATCAGGCGTTGAAGCCGGCGTCTACACTGAGAACCGCACCGGTAATCAGACTTGCAGCCGGACCGGCCAGAAACGCCACCGCGCTAGCAACTTCACGGGGTTCGCCAAATCGGCCGAGCGATGTGAGGCTTCGCTGATAATCAGCATTCTCGCCATTGGCCGGGTTCATGGCCGTGTCAGTTGAACCGGGGAGAACAAGATTGACGGTAATGCCTTGGGCCCCAAGTTCGCGCGAAAGGCCTCGCGTGAGCGACAGGAGTGCCGACTTCGACATGGCGTAAGCCGTGACACCCGGGAAAGGCATGCGCTCCGCCAAAGCAGAGCCGATGGAGATGATCCGGCCGCCCGATGAGAGATGCGGGATCGCCGCCTGTGCGAACAGGACGGGCGCGCGAACGTTCACATCAAGCATGGCCTGCAGGTCGGCGAGAGCCAGATCCGCGGTCATGCCTGCGGTTCCGATGCCTGCGCTGTTGACCAGAATGTCAAGCCCGCCAAGTGTGTCAAGCGTCTGGCTGACGGCGCGACGAATGGCGTCCGGGTCGGCACTGTCGGCTTGAATGGCAAGCCCGCGCCGGGGCCGGTCCAAACCGCTCCTAGATCTTCGCAAATCCTTCGACCTGCGCGCGGATCGCGACCTCAGTCGGCAGCCGCTCCATCGAACTTGCGCCGTAGAAACCGTTGCAACCCTTGCAGCGGGCGAGCACGTAGGCGGCATCCGCGGGCATCGCGATCGGGCCTCCATGACAGAGCACGATGACGTCGTCGCGCACCGACCGCGCAGCATCCGCCCATGCGTTGATCTTCTCCACGCATCCATCGAGCGTCAGCGCCGTTTCAGCGCCGATCGCGCCTCCGGTTGTCAGCCCGAGATGGCAGACGACGATATCGGCGCCGGCCTTGGTCATGGCAATCGCATCCTCGCTGCTGAAGACGTAAGGGGTCGTCAGCATATCCTTGGCGTGTGCGCGGGCGATGATGTCGATTTCCAGATCGAAGCCCATGCCGGTCTCTTCGAGATTGGCGCGGAAGGTGCCGTCGATCAGCCCGACGGTCGGAAAGTTCTGGATGCCGGCAAAACCCATCGCTTTCAGCTCGTCGAGGAAGTGGTCGGGCAACATGAAGGGATCGGTGCCGTTGACGCCGGCAAGCACCGGTGTGCGGCGCACGACCGGCAGGACCTCGCGGCCCATTTCCTTGACGATCTCGTTGGCATTGCCATAGGCAAGCAGCCCGGCCAGCGAGCCGCGCCCGGCCATGCGGTAACGGCCGGAATTGTAGATCACGATCAGGTCGATGCCGCCGGCTTCCTCGCTCTTGGCCGAAAGGCCGGTGCCGGCGCCGCCGCCGATGATCGGCCGGCCCTCGGCGATCTTGCCGCGAAGCTTGTTCAGAATGTCGTTTCTGTCGATGCGGGTCAAAACTCTCTCCTCAGGCATGGATGTCATGGAAGCTGGCGACGAGTGCCGCGGCAAATTCCGGACTGTTGATATGGGCATCGACCTCTATGAGCCGCCTGTTCGGCGCATCGCGCCAGCCGGTGCGGATGGCGGAGAACAGCGCGGCGTCGGCGTCCGGATCGTGGAATGGCTGGCCGACGGCGTCGATGGCCGAAACGCCCTGAAGCGGCAGCAGGAAACGGACCGGGCCTTGCATGCGGTTGAGCCGGTCGACGATGAAGGCGCCGATCCGGCCGTTTTCCTCCGGCGTTGTGCGCATCAGGGTCACCTGCGCATTGTGAACGTGAAGCCTGCGGTCGCGGAAAGCCGCCGGCACCGTTTCCCGCGCCCCGAAATTCACCATGTCGACGGCGCCGACCGAGCCGACATAGGGCAGGCCGGTGCGGATGATGGCGCCGAAGCGATCCTCTGTCGCCGGAAAGACGCCGCCGACAAGGAGATCGGGAACCTCCGTCGTCGTCACATCAATCACGCCCTGCAGCAGGCCTGAATCGGCAAGCTTCTCCATCGATTGGCCGCCGACGCCTGTGGCATGGAAGACATAGATTTCGTGCGTCGTGCCGAGCATCTCGCGAACTTGCGTGACGCAAGGTGTAGTGACGCCGAACATTGTCATGCCGATGCCCGGCCGGTCGTCCTTCGAGGCGGGGATGGGGTTGCGGGCCATGCCGGCGGCGGCATTGGCCGCATTGCCGATCACCTTGCGCGAAATCGCATTCAGACCGGCGACGTCGACCACCGAGTACATCATGGTGAGGTCGTTCGGGCCGACATAGGGCGCCACATTGCCTGAGGCGACCGTCGAGACCATCAGTTTCGGCAGGCCGTTGGGGAGCGCCCGCATCGCCTCCGTCACCAGAGCGGTATTGCCGGTTCCACCGAGCCCGAGCACGGCACCGATATCATCACGCGATTTCAGGAACGCCGTCAGCGCCTTGGCCATGGCCGAGACCGCCGTTCCCCGGTCCGTTTGCCCGAGCACGGCCGCAGCGCCCTCAGGATGAAATTCGGCGACGTCGCTCGCCCGGATATCGGCGCCAGCGCCGTCCCCGAGCGTCCCGACATCGACCAGAATCGCATCGGCTCCAGCCGAAAGAACGACTTCCCTCGCGTATCCCAGTTCCGCTCCCTTGGTGTCGCAGGTGCCGACGACATAGACCTTTCCCATTGGTTTTCCTCCTCTTTTTGATCCGTTTCCCGCCTGCTTTTTAAAGTTCCAGTTTTTGTATTTTCCATATTGTATATTCTGTCGCATATTGCATACTTGCACTATAAACGCCAGACGGAAATGGAGACTATGAACGCACCGCGCCACCTCACCCTTCGCGAGCGCATCTACGAGGAAATCGTGCGCCTGATCGTTTCCGGCGACCTGCCGAGCGGCGTCTCGATCGATGAAAAGGAACTGACGGAACGCCTGCAGGTCAGCCGCACGCCGTTTCGCGAGGCGATCGGCACGCTCGCCAAGGAAGGGCTGATCGAGATCAAGCCCTATCGCGGCTTCTTCGTGCGCAGCTTCACGCCGAAGGAGATCGACGATCTTTATAATCTGCGTAAGACACTGGAATGTTTCGCCGTTGAGCTCGCCGTTCCCGAGATGAGCGACCGTCATATCGCAAACTTCGAGCGCATCCTGGACGAGGCGGTGGCCGCGCTGCGCCGCGGCGACATGGCGACCTACGGCATCCGCGACAAGGAATTCCACGAGACCATCGCCGAGCTTTCGGGAAGCGCGCCGCTGATCGAAACGCTGGCGCGGCTCGCGCTGCAGATCCAGATCTGCCGGTCAATCGCCAATGAGAGCCGCGACCTCGCCGAGAGGGCGGCCGAGGAGCGCGATCAGATCCTGCAGGCTTTCCGGTCGCGCGACATCACCCGCGCCAAGGCGCTGATGCACGCGCATATCAGCGACGTCCAGCAGGCCGTCATGGCGCGCTTTCAGAAGGAGAATCCGGCGCTTTAGCCGGAGGGAATGAAGGAGAGGGAGGTCTCCTTTGCAACGCGAAAAACGTGGCCGAGAAGCGGCCCGGAGGAGGGAACAATGCTGAAATTTCTTGCCCGTGGCACGGCACTTGCGGCGATGATCGCCGCAAGTTCGCTGGCGCATGCCGAGACCCTGAAAATGTGGGGTCCCGAACAGATCACCGAACCGTTGGTCGCGCAGCTCTGGAACGGTATCAAGGCCGATTTCGAAAAAGCCAATCCCGGTGTGACGGTCGAATTCATGCCGCCGACCGGCACGATCAGCAACGGCGCGGTGCAGGCGGCGATCCAGTCGGATGCCGGGCCTGACGTGATCCTCACCAACTCCGGCATCGGCCGCATCAGCGTCGTCAAGAACGCCAAGCAGGTCATGCCGCTCACCGAGCAATATGAAAAGCGCGGCTGGAAGGATGAGATCTATCCCTGGCTCTACACCGAGCTGAAGGGCCAGTTCGGCGGCGAAATCTACGAGGTTCCCGACGGGCTCGATGCTCTCGGCATTTGGTATCACAAGGACATATTCGCGCAGGCGGGCTGGAAGATCCCGGCGACTTGGGCCGAGTTCGAAACGCTGATGAAGGCGATCGAGGAAACCGGCCTGCAGCCGATCGCCATCGGTCCGCGCACACCGGGCAGCGCCGGCCATCTCTTCGGCAACCTGCTGCAATCGGCAAGCGGCAAGGAGGTGATCGGCAAGGCGCTGCGCCGCGAGATCGCTTTCGACGAACCATCGGTCGCCGCCGGCGCCGTCCGGCTGCAGAAGCTGGTCGAAGCGGGCTATATCAAGAAGGAAATGGCGGGCCTCGATCTCGACGGCGCCTCACGCCTCTGGTTCAACAAGCGCGCGGCCATGTTCGTTGCCGGCCCGTGGTTCACGGCCAATGCCCGCAAGGCCGGTTATGACCTCGCGAACGCCGGTTATGCGCCCATGGCTTCCGACATCAAGGGTGCAGCGATACCGACCGGTGGCGTCGGCTGGAGCTGGCTCGTGCCGGTCAACTCAAAGCAGCCAGAGCTTGCGTTGAAGTGGATCGACTTCATGCTGTCGGATGCAGTGATGAAGAAACGCGCGCAGGATCCGGCAAGCACTATGATCTATCCGCGCGAAATACCTGGCGTCGAACCGCCGACCCCCGTTCTCAAGGATATCTTCGCGGCTGCCGCCGGCGGCGTCGGCTACAATCCGAGCGTCTATCTGCCAGGCCCCGTGCTCGACACCTATTTCCAGGTCATCCAGGGCCTGATCTCCGGCCAGATCGGCGGCGAGGACGGCATGAAGCAGATCCAGGCGAAGATGGCAGAGGCGAAATAGTGGTCATCCCAAAAACGCCCGGCGGCGAGGTCGTGGCTCCTCTCAGCACTGCCCCCGCCGTAGCGGGACATACGGGTGGCACCTCCGCCCGTATGTCCAGATCGCGAACGGCTGGGTCGACCTCAGCCGACGGCGATACCCGCACCGCATTTTGGCTGATGGCGCCGGCGCTCGCGCTTTACGCCGTGTTCACGCTGCTGCCGATCGCCGCCACCTTCTGGCTGAGCTTCAACAGCTCCGCCGGCTTCAACACCTCCGCGAGCTTCGTCGGCTTCGACAATTACGCCAAGGCAACACAGGATCCGATCGTCTGGAAGAGCCTGGGCCACACCTTCCTCTGGCTGGCATACCATGTGGTGATGGCTGGCGGGCTCGGCCTGCTGCTGGCGCTTGCCGTCAGCAGGCTGAGGATCACGCAGGTCTTCTTCCGCACCGCTTTCTTCTTGCCGCATCTGGTGTCGCTTGCCGTGGTCGGCGTCATCTGGGCTAATATTTACGACCCGTTTTTCGGCCTGCTGAACACGGCTCTGACGCGGATCGGCCTCGGCGCCTTCACGCAAGGATGGCTTTCCGATCCCGCCCTCGTGCTGTTTTCCGTCAACGTCGCGAGCTCGTGGCAGGGTTTCGGCCTTTACATGCTGCTCTTCATCGCTGGCCTGCAGAATATCGACCACTCGCTCTATGACGCCGCCGAAGTAGACGGCGCCAATACCTTCCAGAAGCTGATCTATGTGACGCTGCCGGGGCTTCGCGAAGTCATGACCTTCGTTGTCTCGCTGGCAATGATAAACGGTCTGAAGGGCTTCGCGACGGTCTTCGTCATGACCAATGGCGGGCCGTTCTATCAGAGCGAGCTGATCACCACCTACATCTATCGGCTTGCTTTCCAGTCCCAGGATCATGGGCTCGCGGCGGTGCTCTGCATCCTGCTCAGCCTGCTCGCGATCGCCATCACCATCGTCTTCAACCGCTGGCGCGCGAGGCTTTCCCAATGAGTGTGCGCAACCGCGAATGGCCGGTGGCGCTGGCGCTGGCGCCGGTTCTGATCCTGATCCTCGCCCCCTTCGTCTGGCTTGTGATCTCGAGCTTCAAGACTGAGGCTGAGATCGGTCGGGCCGACCCCTTCAGCTGGCCCGCCGACCTGATGTGGCGGAATTATCTCGACGCCTGGCAGATCGGCGGCTTCGGCGACCTCGTCGGCAACAGCCTCATCAACCTCGTCGGCGTCGTCGCCCTGTCGCTCATCACTTGCGCGCCGGCCGGCTATGCGCTTGCCAAGATCCGTTTTCCCGGCCGGGAATGGCTGTTCTATGCCTTCATCCTCGGCCTGACCGTGCCGGTCCAGGCGATCGTCATCCCGCTCTACCAGGTGCTCTTTGGGCTGAACCTCGTCAACACGCTTGCTGGTATCGTGCTGGTGCAGGTCAGCAACGGCATTCCCTTCGGCATCTTCCTGATGCGCAGCTTCTTCATCGGCGTGCCGGACGATCTGATCGAAGCCGCCAAGATCGACGGCGCCTCGCATTTCCAGATCCTCACCAAGGTCTTTCTGCCGATCTCGACACCCGCCGTGCAGGCGCTCGTCATCATCAGCGCGCTTTCCACCTGGAACGACTTCTTCCTGCCGCTGATCGTGCTGATCAGCCCTGAGGTGCAGACGCTGCCGCTCGGGCTCGTCCGTTTCGCCAGCACCTATGCTTCCGACTACCGCCTGGTCTTTTCAGGCACGGTCATTTCGTTTCTGCCGATCATCCTTCTCTACATCCTGATGCAGCGCCGTTTCACCGAGGGGCTGACGCAGGGAGCAATCAAGGGCTGACCATGTCGCACCACGTCCAGCGGGAAATCCGCTACAATTTCGAATTCGAACACCGCATCAAAGCCTGCTTCATCGGCGCCGGCGGCCATGCGTATCGCAATGTCTACCCGGCGCTGCGCTATGCACCGGTGGACCTCGCCGGCATCTGCGATCTCGACCTCAGCCGCGCCGAGAAATTCGCCAGGCTCTTCGGCGCCGGCAAAGCCTATACCGACCATCGCGAGATGCTGGAGCGGGAAAAGCCTGAACTGGTGTTTCTCGTCACCGCCTATCATCCGGACGGCCGTGTCCAGGCGACAGATCTGGCGCTCGACGCGCTTGCAGCGGGCGCGCATGTCTGGATGGAAAAGCCGACGGCGGCAAGCCTGGAGGATATTGAAAGGCTGCAGGCGGCAAGTGCGGCGGCCGGCCGCCTGGCGATGACCGGCCTCAAGAAGACCTTTTTCCCGACGATCGAGAAGCTCAGGGATCTGATCGGCTCGCCCGGTTTCGGCAGGCTGAGCTCGATCAACGTCCGCTATCCCCAGAGCCTGCCGAGCCTGGAAGACCGCGCCGATCTCGTCAAGATGCAGAGCTTCCTCGATCACATCTACCACCCCGGTGCGATCCTCAATTTTCTCGGCGGCGAGATCGAGCGCGCGGGCTACGAATGGGAGCCGTTGACCGGCGCGACCGTCACCAGCCTGCGCTTCCGCTCCGGCGCGATCGGAACGCTGCACCTCGCCGCCGGCCAGTCAGGCGGCAGCATCTTCGAGCGCGTCGAGATCATCGGTGAGGGGGCCAACGCCGTCGTCGAAAACGGCTGCCGGCTTACCTATTTCCGCAAGGCGGAGCTGCCGTCGTATGGCCGCGCCGCAAGCTTCATCCAGCCGGACGAAAATGCCGCGCTCCTCTACGAGCCAGAACATTCGCTTGGCCAGCTCTACAACAACAACCTCTTCTATCTCGGTTACGTGCCCGAAATCCTGCACCTGACGGATGCGATCCTTGCCGGCACGCAGATCACGAGGGGCACACTCGAAATCGCCCGCGAGATCATGAAACTCTTCGAATTCTACAGACGCACGGATGCCGGCGTCACTACCAATCTCTGACCGGAGGCATAGTCTTGAGCGAGACCGACATCATTTTCAGGAAAGCGGGCGGCGAATTCACGCCGACCAGCTGGGGCGAACTCAACTGGAAGATCACCGGCGACGGCACGCCCGGCGCCGAGATGACCTTCGGCACCTGCCGCATAAATCCCGGCGAGCGCAACCAGCTTCATTCCCATCCTAATTGCGAAGAGATTCTCTACGTCGTCTCCGGCCATTGTGAGCACAAGCTCGGTGACGCGCTTTACCGGCTCGAAGCCGGCGACGCGATCCGCATCCCTCGCAATGTCCGCCACTGGGCCCGCGCCCTCGGCACAGAGCCGCTCTTCGCCTTGATCATGTTCTCCTCCGGTACCAGGACGGCCGTCAATCATGAAGGCGAGGGTGCCGCCTGAACCGGTTGATTTCCGCAACTTTGCCAAGCTCTGACGTTTGCGTGAAACCACTCCGATAGCTATGACAAAACCTCATCGCCTCTGCTATGTCAGGAAAAATGCGGCGACCCAACAGGCGTCGCGCTCTGTCCGATCAATACCAGGAGTTTGAATGATGAGCGGTACCTCCGACTATACCCCCCCGAAGGTGTGGACCTGGAACAAGGCGAATGGCGGTCAATTCGCCAATATTAACCGCCCGATCGCAGGACCGACACATGAGAAGGAGCTCCCGATCGGCCGTCACCCGCTTCAGCTTTATTCGCTTGGAACGCCGAACGGCCAGAAGGTCACGATCATGCTCGAGGAGCTGCTGGCCCTTGGCCATAGCGGTGCTGAGTATGACGCCTGGTTGATCAGGATCGGCGATGGCGACCAGTTCGGCAGCGGCTTCGTCGCCGTCAATCCTAACTCCAAGATCCCGGCCTTGATGGACCGCAGCGGCCCGAAGCCGATCCGTGTCTTCGAGTCCGGCGCCATCCTCACCTATCTCGCCGAAAAGTTCGGCGCCTTCCTGCCGACTGAGCCGGCCGAGCGCGCCGAATGCCTGTCATGGCTGTTCTGGCAGATGGGAAGCGCACCCTATCTCGGCGGCGGCTTCGGCCATTTCTATGCCTATGCTCCGACAAAGATCGAATATGCGATCGACCGTTTCGCAATGGAAGTGAAGCGTCAGCTCGACGTGCTCGATCGTCGCCTGGCCGAAAGCGAATATCTGGCAGGCAGCCACTACACGATCGCCGATATTGCCGTCTGGCCCTGGTATGGCGGCCTGGTCAAGGGCTGGACCTACGGAGCGGCCGAGTTCCTGCAGGTCGAGGACTACAAGAACGTGCTGCGCTGGGCCGACGCCATCCACAGCCGACCGGCGGTGCAGCGCGGCCGGATGGTCAACCGCCTTTCCGGCGAACCATCGAGCCAGTTGCATGAGCGTCACGACGCCAGCGACTTCGAAACGAGGACGCAGGACAAACTGGCGGCTGCCGAGTAAGCAGCTGCATCGGCTATTTGTCGCAGCAATGAACGGGGCTCCGCCGCCTTTACGGCGACGGAGCTCTTGCGCGCTGCCCGAACTCAGTTCTTGACCGTATCCTCCAGGAAGAAACGGCCAAGCGGGTTTTGATAGAAGTTCTCGATGTTCTTGCGGGAGACGTTGATATAGGGGCTGTAATAGAGGTCGATCCAGTTGACGTCGTCCTTGGCCATTTTCTGCAGATCGACATACATCTGTTCGCGCTTCTTCGAATCGAGCTCGAGACGCGCCTTGGCGACCAGTTCCTTAACCGCCTCGTTCTTGTAATTGGTCAAATAGTTATTGTTGGAATCGTGGCCTAGGACGAAGGTGGTCTTCTGGTCCGGATCGAGAATGTCGTTGGTCCAGTAGTTGACAGAGATGTCGTAATCGCCGGCAACGGTCATGTCCCATTCCTGGCTCGGATCGACCTTCTGCAGATTGGCGGTGATACCGGCCTTCTGCAGCTGCTGCTGCACCAACACGGCCGTCTGTTCGTCGACCTCGTCGCCGGCGCGGACCAGGTAATTCAGCGTCAGATCGGAGGCGCCGGCGGCCGCCAGCATCTCCTTTGCCTTTGCCGGATCATAGGGCCGCTGCAGATTGTCGGCGTAATGATAGAGCGCGCCCTTCGGAATATAGGAATTGGCGACGGTCCCCTGGCCGAAGGTGACGGTATCGACGATCGCCTTCTTGTCGATCGCAAGATCGAGCGCCTGGCGGACTTCCTTCTTGCCGAGCGGCCCATGCGCGTGGTTGATCAGTAGATGATCTTCGCGGGTCGAGGCATCGATATCGACATTCAGATTGGCATCCTTCTTCAGCTCCTCGACGCGGGAAAAGGGCACGAAGATCGCCGCATCCAGTTCGCCAGCCTGGACGTTCAGCATGCGGGTGTTGTCGTCAGGGACCGAGATCCATTCGACGCCGTCGAGCTTGACGCGATCGGCCTGCCAGAAGTTCGGGTTTTTCTTGAGGATGACGCGGTCGCCGCGCCGCCATTCGTCGATCACGAAGGCGCCGGATGCGATCGGTTTTTCGCCGTAGGCGTCGGGTCCTAGCGCTTCCATGCCCTTCTTCGAGATGACGGAAGCATTGGGCAGCGCCAGCGTCGATAGGAACGGCGCGGACGGATTCTTGAGCTTGATCGTCAGCGTATGCGCGTCGGTCGCGACCGCCGTGTCGATCACCTTGTAGGAATCGCTCCAGAGCGAGGCAGGGTCATCACGGATGCGCAGCAGGCTGTAGGCGGCGTCTTCCGCCGTCAGCGGCGAACCGTCGGAGAATTTGCTGTCGCGGATCTTGAGGGTGTATGTCAGCCCGTCCTCCGAGGCGGTCCAGCTTTCGGCGAGGCCCGGCTCGAGTTTGGTGCCCGTCTTGTCGACGCGGATCAGTACGTCGTAGACGTTTGAAAACACCCAGTTGTCGATGTTCTGGGCGGTCTTGATCGGGTCGAATGTCGTCGAATCCTCGCGACGGCCGATGGTGAGCACACCGGCGGCCTCGGCATAGCTTGCACTGAGCGTCAGGCCGGCGAACAAGGCGGCGAGCCCGATTGATTTCCATCTGTTGGTCATAAGTTCGTTCCCTTCTTTGTTATGGCAGGCGTTTGATCGGCTGGTTCGGCATCGATTGCAGATACTCCCTGTTGCCGGCGCCCTGCAGCAGCGGCTTGTCAGGATCGATGTCGGGAATGGCGGCAATCAGCGCCGCGGTATAAGGGTGTTTCGGCCGTGCAAAGACCTCGTCGCAGCGGCCTTCCTCGACAATCTCGCCCCGATACATGACTACGACGCGTTCACAGAGATTGCGGACGATTGCGAGATCATGAGCGATGAACATCAGCGTAAGGTTCATATTCGCCGTGAGTTCGCGAAAGAGGTCGATGATCTGCGCCTGGATGGTGACGTCGAGAGCGGCGACGCATTCATCGGCGATGATCAGCTTCGGCTCGACGGCAAGGGCTCGGGCGATGCCGGCGCGCTGGCACTGACCGCCGCTCATGCTGCGCGGCTTGCGCTCGGCGAATTCACGCTCAAGACCGACGAGATCGAGCAGTTCGCCGATGCGCGCGGGCATATCGGTAGCGGCGATCTTGCCTTGAACCTTCAATACCTCGGCGAGCATCCGTCCGATCGTCAGCCGCGGGTTCAGTGCGTTGTACGGATCCTGGAACACCATTGCCGTTTCGCGCCTGAGCTTCGCGAGGGCGGCGCTTCTCTGCTGCGCGAGATCGATGCCGTCGAAAGTGACGTGGCCGGCGGAAAGCGGCGTCAGCCCGAGCACGGCGCGGGCAAGCGTACTCTTGCCGCTGCCGGACTCGCCGACGATGCCTACGGTCTCGCCCGGCATGATCTTCAGGCTGACGCCGGCAACGGCGCTGATCGTCTTGGCAGCACCCTTGAACAGGCTGCCGCCGCCTCTGAAGCACACGTGCAGATCGTCGACCTCGAGCAAGGCTCTGGCTGGCCGGCTTGCCTGGGCGACCTCGATCGACGGTGCCGGCAGCGCACTTGATATCGATGGGTGGCTGTCGATCAGGTTGATCGTATAGGGATGCTGTGGCCGCGTCAGAATCGCCCGCTTCGGCCCCTGTTCGATGAGCTTGCCGCCGCGCAGCACGGCGATGCGGTCGCAGGTCTGGGCGACGATGCCGAGATCGTGGGTGATGAGAATGATTGACAGGCCGCGCCTGTCGCGAATGTCGATCAGCAGCCGCAGGATTTGCGCCTGGATGGTGACGTCAAGCGCCGTCGTCGGCTCGTCGGCGATCAGGATCTTCGGGTTGCAGGACAGGGCGACACCGATCATCGCCCGCTGGCGCATGCCGCCGGAAAATTCATGCGGATAGCTGTCGTACTGGCGGCCGGGGTCGGGAAAGCCGACCTGCGCGAGGATCTCCACCGCCGCAGCGCGGGCCTCGCGGGCGCCAAGGCCCTGATGGTAGCGGATGCCCTCGGCGATTTGGTCGCCGATGCGCATGACCGGATCGAGATGGCTGGTCGGGTTCTGGAAGATCATGCCGATCTCACCGCCGCGCACCTTCAGCATCTCGGCGTCGTCGATCCGCGTCAGGTCGAGCCCCTCGAGCAGCACGGAACCGCTTTCGATCTTCAGCAGCGACGAGGGCAGCAGGCGCACCAGAGAGCGGCAGAACAGGCTCTTGCCCGAGCCGCTCTCGCCGACGAGGCCAAGAATTTCACCGCGGCCGAGGTCGAGCGAAACCGCATCGAGCAGCGTGCGCGTGCCGGAATCGAGATGCGCTCGGACTGTGAGATCGCGGACGGAAAGCAAAGGGCCGCTCATTCATGCACTCCCAGCAGTTCGCCCATCGCATCGCCCAGCATGCTGAAGCCGAAGGCCAGGCAGACGATGGAGAGCCCCGGAAACAGCGTGATCCACCAGGCCGTGGTGATAAAGCTCTGCCCCTCCGCGACCATGACGCCCCATTCGGCGATCGGCGGCTGGACGCCGAGGCCGAGATAGCTGACGGCAGCGCCGCTGAGCAGCACCAGTGTCGCATCGGACATGGAAAAGACGATCGAACCGGCAATGGCATTCGGCAGCAGGTGACGGAACATGATGCGCGAACGGCTGAAGCCGAGGCTGACGGCGGCGACGGCATAATCGCTGCCCTTCAGCACCAGCATCTGCGCCCGGATCAGCCGCGCATAGGAAACCCAGCCGACCAGCGCCATGGCGATATAGAAACTACCGAGGCCGGGGCCGAGGATGGCGATGATCGAGAGCATCAGTACGAGGAACGGGAAGGCGAGGATGACATCGACGAGGCGCATGAACAGCGCGTCGACGATCCCGCCGAAGAAGCCGGCGATCGTGCCGACCGTCGTACCGATCAGAAAGGGGAAGACGACGCCGATCAGCGCCATTTGCAGATCGATGCGCGCACCCCAGATGACGCGGGAGAGGATGTCACGGCCGAAATTGTCGGTGCCGAAAGGATGCAGCAGCGACGGCGCCTGCAGGCGCACCTCGGCATTCTGCATGATCGGATCATAAGGCGCGATAAGTGGTGCCGCGACCGCAAGCAGGATGAAGAACAGCAGCACGCCTGTGCCGACGGCAAGCATCGGCCGCCGGGCGAGAAAGCGGCGCCGGCGAGAGGAGGCGGGTGCGCTCGCCTCGATGCTCATAGCTTCACCCTCGGATCGACAGCGACGGTGACGATGTCGGCGATGAAATTGATCAGCACGGTGGCGCAGGCAAAAACCAAGGCGACGCCTTGCACCACCATATAGTCGCGCGAGAAGATCGCTCTGACGAGGAGCTGCCCCATGCCGGGCAGCGCGAAGACGCTCTCGACCACAACCGTGCCGCCGATCAGCCAGCCGATGTTGACGGCAAGCAGGTTGATCGTCGGCACCAGCGAATTCGGCAGCACATGTCGCCAAAAGACGATGCCCTCGGGCATGCCGCGGGCGCGCGCCGCCGTAGCGACATCCGATTTCAGCGCTTCGATCATTGCCGCCCGCAGGCTGCGCGTCAAAACGGTCGATAGCGACAGCGCCACCGTCAGGCTCGGCAGCACGAGATGCGACAACTTTTCGCCGATGGTCGCGCCGTAGCCTGAAACCGGCAACAGGCCGAGCTCGACGCTGAAGAGGATGATCAGCATCAGCCCCAGCCAGAAGGGCGGAAAACCGATGCCGAAGGTCGAGACAATGCGCACCGCATGGTCGGGCGCGCGGCCGGCATTCCGCGCGGCGATCGCCGCCATCGGCACCGCGATAAGAATTGAAAGCACAACGCTGGTGGCAACGAGCGCGAGCGTCGGTTCGATGCGGGTCGCGATCAGCTTCAGCACGTCGATCTTGTAGAGGATAGACTTGCCCATTTCGCCATCGGCAAGGTTCTTGAGAAAATAGACATATTGCAGCCACATCGGCTGATCGAGACCGTACTGGGCGCGGATGCTGGCAAGTGCCTGCGGCGTTGCACGCGTGCCGAGGATATTGCGTGCTGGATCGCCGGGGATCAGGCGGACCAGGATGAAGGTGATGATACTGATGCCGAAAAGTACGGGCAGAAATTGCAGCGGTCGCGTCAGAACGAACTTATAGCGGTGCATGACGGCGATCGCCCCTCTGTCTTCGTGGGATTTGAGCCGTTTTCACTTGCATCAGGATGCCTTGTGCCGGTCGAGAAAGCCGAGAAGCGCCGGATAATAGTCCTGCGGGTTCTCATAGAATGGCATGTGGCTGGCATTGGCAAATACCCTGAGCTCGGCATTCGGCAGCGCGAGCTTCATCCTCAGCGCGCAGGCGGGCGTCAGCTCGTCATGCTCTCCCGTGGTGATCAGCACGGGCAAGCTCAGCCGCGGCAGATCGGGGATACGGTTCCAGTCCTTGAGATTGCCGACGTAGAGAAATTCGTTGGGGCCCTGCATCGTCGCGTAAGGCGCCATGTTCCAGTCGTCGAGCGAGCGGCGCACCGGCGCCGGCCATTCGGCCAGGCGGCAGACATGGCGGTAGTTGAGGATGGTGACGGCGGCGAGATATTCCGGATGATCGTAAGTCCCCTGCGCCTCATGCTTCTGCATCATCGAGATTGTTTCCGGACCAAGCGCTGCCCGCAGCCGTTCCAGCTCCGAGATCAGATGCGGCATGTCGGCGACGGTGTCTTCGAGGATCAGCGTCTTGAGATTTTCGGGATAGGTCAGAGCATAATCTATCGCGAGCCACCCTCCCCAGGAATGGCCGAGCATATGGACCTTGCCGAGCCCGAGCGTCCTGCGCACGGTTTCGGTCTCTTCGACATAGCGGCCGATCGTCCAGAGCGAGGGATCGTCCGGCCGGTCGGAAGCGCCGGTGCCGAGCTGGTCGAAGGCGACGACGCGGTAGCCTTTGTCGATCAGGCAGGAGTGCGCCTCGCGCAGGTAATCGCATGGCAGGCCGGGACCGCCGTTCAAGCAGAAAATCGTCTCGTCACCGCTCCCAAAGCTATAGGCGACGACGCGGTAGCCATGGACATCGATCTCGAAACGGGCGTCGGGCTGTATTTCACGCCACATTGATAGCTCCGGCAGAAGATTTCGCTTGCTCAATATTTGGGCATGGTTAAATTTTTACCGGAAAACGCGCCCCATGCCAGCTATAAGAAGTGATAGGGTAGGGCGGTGCATGCCAACCTGGGAACTGCCCATGCTTGATGATATCGGGACGATCAGACGGCAATTTACGGCGCATGAAACGCTGGACGGCCGGATCGACCAGGCCTTCGAGTCAATGAAGCAGCTGGGCTTCGAGGCCCTCATCTACGATTACACGCCGGTCCCCTATGATATCGACGGCGCGATCATGATACCGTCGCTGCTGAAGCTCAGGAACATCGCTGACGACATGCACGACTACTGGTTCGATCGCGGTTATTTCCGCATCGACCCGGTCCAGCAGGTGGCGCTGCGCAGCAGCGCGCCGTTCTTCTGGAATTACGACACGAATGCCGACACGCTGATCAACCGCTTCATGAGCGACGACACCGCGCCGGTGACGCGCTATCTCCGCGAACGCGACATGTCGACCGGTGTCACCGTGCCGGTGCATATGCCGGGGGGCGATTATGCGACGGTCACTGGCATCCGTTTCCGCGGGGATCGCGATTTCGAACGCCATGCGTTGCGCGCTATTGCTGACTTCAACCTGCTTGCCCACGTCTTCCATGAGACCGCCTATTCGCTTTTCGACACACGGGCGAGGACCGTCGGCACTATCCGCTTGACCGAGCGGGAGCGCGAATGCCTGCGCCATTCGGCGGAGGGCTATTCCGCCAAGGAAATCTCGCGCATCATCGGCCGTTCCGTGCCGACCGTGGTCATGCATCTCAACGCTGCGGCCAAGAAACTCGGCGCCCGCAATCGTACGCAGGCTGTCGTGCGCGCAACGCATTACCGCCTTCTCGAAGAGCGTGGACGGGCATTGCCCACCCTATAACTTGTGATAGCTGCCTTCGCCGTCGCCGCCGCGTTATGGTCCCCAAACTTCCGAGAAATGGAGATGCCGGTGGCCGAAGTCGCAGCAAGTGAAGCCTATCTGCCCTTTCGCGATTACCGCACCTGGTATCGCGTGACCGGTTCGCTGAAAAGCGACAAGCTGCCTCTCGTGGTTGCGCATGGAGGGCCCGGCTGCACACATGACTACGTCGATTCCTTCAAGGATATCGCCGCCCTCGACGGCCGACCGGTCATCCATTACGACCAGCTCGGCAATGGCAATTCCACTCGCCTACCTGACAAGGGCCCGGATTTCTGGACGGTCGGCCTCTTCCTCGAAGAGCTGGACGCGCTGCTTGCCCATCTCGGCATCCAGCATCGTTATGCCTTCCTCGGCCAGTCCTGGGGCGGCATGCTCGGCGCCGAACATGCGGTGCGCCGTCCGCAGGGTCTGAAGGCGCTGGTCATCGCCAACTCGCCGGCCAACATGCACATCTGGGTTGCCGAAGCCAACCGGCTGCGACAGGACCTGCCGAAAGAAGTGCAGGACACGCTGCTGAAGCACGAAGAGGCGGGAAGCCTCACCCATCCCGACTATATCGCCGCCTCCCGCGTCTTCTATGATCGCCATGTCTGCCGCGTGGCGCCATGGCCGCCCGAGGTGGCGCGCACCTTTGCCATCATGGACGAAGACAACACCGTCTATCGCAACATGAACGGCCCGACGGAATTCCACGTCATCGGAACGATGAAGGATTGGACGATCGAAGACCGGCTCGATCGCATCAAAGCACCGACGCTGCTGATCTCGGGCAAATATGACGAGGCGACGCCCCTGGTCGTCAGGCCCTATCTCGATCGCGTCCCCGGCTGCGAGTGGGTGCTCTTCGAAAATTCAAGCCATATGCCGCATGTCGAGGAAAGGCAGCTTTGCATGGCCACCGTTTCCCGCTTTCTGTCGCGGCACGACTGACGCATATCCGGTTTCGTCATGATCGGCGGACCAGCCATTTCTTGGCGACGCGGCAGGCCATCGTATAGGCCGGATCGAAGACGTTGCCGACATCGTAACGCACCACCTGGCCGAGCAAATGGCTGGCCGCCGTCCTGTCCAGGCCGTAATCCGATGCCAGCCAATTCAACATTTCGCTGGTCGCATGCTGAAGCGCCTGATCGAGGGGCCGGGCATTGCCTATGGTGAAGATGTCTTCAGCGGTTTCTCCGCGCGGCCAGACCAGCCCAGCCGTCTTTTCAACCGTCAGCCGCACCGTGACCTCGAAACTGGTCTCGATGCCGGTGCCGACAATCTCGCCATCTCCCTGCACGGCATGGCAGTCGCCCAAAAAGAACAGGGCGCCCGGCGCCGATATGGGGAGGCGAACCGTGGTGCCCGGGCCGAACAGGCGATAGTCCATGTTGCCGCCATATTCGCCGCTGGTCGCGGTCGATATCGCCTGGCCGAGACTGGGCGCGACCCCGAAACAGCCGATCATCGGTGCAAGCGGCAGAACGAAATTTTCGAGGCCGGTGACCGGCTCCGACAGCCGGACGGTCAATGCTTCGCGGTCGATGGTCCAGAGAGCGGTATCGCGCGGCGGAAGGCCGCGAACCGTTTCAGGGTCGACAACATTGGCCGCGACTATGCTTCGGGTAAAACCGGTGCCCCTGGTCGGCCTCATACTGACGATCTCGACCTTCAGCGCATCGCCGGGCTCGGCGCCTTCCACGAAAATCGGGCCGTTCATCGGGTTCGGACCAGATGTCCGCCTGATGCCGTCCTTGTCATAGCCGATGGCGTCGAGCGTCTCGGTGACCACGGTATCGCCACTGGCAATACGAAGCGCCACCGGCAGAGAACCGATGACATTATGGTAGGCCGTCGGAATGAAGCGATGCGTAGTCATGAGAATCTCTTTCCTTCAACGTACGGCTGCGGCTGAAACCCGGCAGGAGAGTTCGAGCGTAGACCAGAGATGTCGGGGTGCCAATCCTGCAAAGCATCGGGACAAAAGAGATTTCTCTTTTAAGTTGCTCTTTTCTTTTTGCACTGCACTCATATCTAAACCGTGGGACCGGAGCGGGGGGAGAAGCTTTTGCACATCATCAGGGCGATGAGCGGTGTGATCCATCGAACGACTATCGTTACCGCCGAAAGCGGGCTGCTGTCTCCGTCTTTTGCCGGTGCAGCACTATTGTCGGTGGTGACGGCGGTTTTGGTGCCTTCTGCGGGGTGGGCGCAATCTCAACCCGCGCCGGCAGGTATCGAAAGCCCATCTCCTGCATCGCCGCCGAAAATCGCCGCCAGCCGTACCGGTTTTGACGTAAAGCTGCTCGAACCAGTCGCAGGCATCGATTACCGGACCTACAGCCACATCACATACGCGATGTTCATCGACCCGGATGGCGATCATGACGCGATTTTTAAGACGTTCGGGACGGACAGGGCCCGTTACGAGGCCGCTGGCGCCACCTTCGGCGAGCGTATGAAGCAGGATCCGACCTTTGCCATGGTCGAGATGTTCGGCGCTTATTTTGCCGAGAACGCACAGGGTTCCTATGCGGCACTGGGCCGGGATGTCGCCCACTCGGTGCTGAACCAGGCGCCGCTCCGGGAGACCGAGCCGATGCCTGAGGAAAAATACCGGGAGATACAAGTCTATTACAGCCGCAAGGCTCCAGTCGCCGGCACCGCCCTGGCGCAGCAGGATCAGGTATTGAAGCCCTACCACATCACCTTCAACGACTTCAACATCATCGGGGCTTGGTTCTCGCGGCGGCTGGCTTTGCAGACGACGGACGGTTCGATATCTCAGGAACACCCCCGGGCAGAGGCTGTAGACACCGCGGCGGAGCGGCCGGAATGGGGCGGCCTCTGGCGCTTCACCTGGAAGACCCTGCAGCGGACCGGTACGGAAATGAGGGTGGTGGAAGCCACTCGCGACATCTGCGTCAAGAGCGACATGACCGCGGATACGCTGCCGCTGATGCCCAACCCCCCCGGTGTCAAATGCGTGCTGACCGACAAGATCCACTTCTACGACAGCGGTGTCCAGATGAGCGCGCAATGCGACCACGGCGGCATCGGGACCTTATGGGGGCTCAATCTCCAGCCGAAAAATGACGGTGAAAGCTTTAGCGGCCGGATCTCCTATAACGAAGTCTATGAGGGTGATTACGACATGCCGCAGCCGACCACCGATGTTACGGTCAAACGCCTTGGCAAGTGCCAATGAGGAGAGCAAAATCGATGATGCGATCCGCTCTTGCCGCTGCATTCGCCCTGTTCCCGGCTTCCGCATTTCCACAGGAGAGTGGCCTTCCCACCGGACTTTGGGAGGTCAGGATTTTCACGCCGATCCCGGCGCCGGAATTGAAGAACGATGAGCAGGTGTTTCGGATTTGCTACGACGCCGCGGCCAGGAAGAACCACATGAATCCGGTTCTGCCAAAAGCGCAGGCCGCCACATGCGACCTTGACTTCACCGACATGGGCGACCTTGCCTATGATGCTAGATGCAAGGACGGTGATCACCGCCTGCGCATTTCGGAAGCCGCCGATGGACTATGGCGCGGCACCTACCGTTTTGTCGGAAACAAGGACGGCGTGATGCTGGAGCCTGCGGTCGAGCTCAAACGGATCGCCGAGGCCTGCAATTAAGCTTTCCTCTGCAGCGATGCATCGCGGGCTGGCGCGCCCTGTGCCTCATCGAGAATTTAAGTGGGCAAATTGCCCCACGGGAACGGACGAGGCCTCCTTGACATCGGGGCCGCTCCGGTCTTTGATGCCGAGCATTCACCAGGGGTGTCCCGGCAAGGGGCTGAGATTCTGCTGAACAATACGGCTTTGCCGATTGTGGCGCAGTGACCCGTTGAACCTGATCCAGTTCATACTGGCGTAGGGACGGTGCGGACGCTGCGGCTGTTGGGGCGGAATTCGCTTTGTCGCATGAGGCGTCCTTCCATCATTCCAACACTGGAACTGGGTCTCCAAACGTCAAACCTTGGAGCCTCACCCATGAATATTGTTGCACCCAAACTTACTCCGGTCGTCACGACCGGCCCGCTTCCAGCCTCGACCAAGATCGCCAAGCCCGGAACCCTCTATCCGGATCTGCGCGTGCCGATGCGGGAAATCAGCGTTCACCCGACCTCGGGCGAACCGCCGGTAACGGTTTATGATTCCTCCGGTCCCTATACTGACCCGGAACATACGGTCTCGATCGACGCCGGGCTGCCGCGTTTGCGCGAGAGCTGGATCCGGGCGCGTGGCGATGTCGAACCCTACGAAGGCCGGGTGGTGAAGCCTGAAGATAATGGTTTTGTCACCGGCGAGCGGCTGACGCCGGAATTCCCCATTCGCAACATGCCGCTCAAGGCAAAGCCAGGCCACGCCGTTACCCAGCTCGCCTATGCGCGGGCCGGCGTGGTTACGCCGGAAATGGAGTTCATAGCCATCCGCGAAAATCTCGGCCGGCAGGCCGCGAAGGAGGCGCTGGCCGGCGACGGCGAGAGCTTTGGCGCTGATATTCCCGATTTCGTGACGCCCGAATTCGTCCGACGTGAAGTCGCGGCGGGCAGGGCGATCATACCGGCAAACATCAATCACCCGGAGTCTGAACCGATGATCATCGGCCGGAATTTCCTGGTGAAGATCAACGCCAATATCGGCAACTCGGCCGTCACCTCGTCAATGGCGGAAGAGGTCGAAAAGATGGTCTGGGCGATCCGCTGGGGCGCCGACACGGTCATGGACCTTTCCACCGGCCGCAACATTCACAACATCCGGGAATGGATCATCCGCAATTCGCCGGTTCCGATCGGAACGGTGCCGCTCTACCAGGCGCTGGAAAAGGTGAACGGCATTGCCGAGGATCTCACCTGGGAAGTCTATCGCGATACGCTGATCGAACAGGCTGAGCAGGGCGTCGATTATTTCACCATCCATGCGGGCGTGCGGCTTGCCTACATTCCCCTCACTGTCAATCGCGTCACCGGCATCGTCTCACGCGGCGGCTCGATCATGGCCAAGTGGTGTCTGCATCATCACAAGGAAAGCTTCCTCTACGAGCATTTCGAGGAAATCTGCGACATCTGCCGCGCCTATGACGTTTCCTTCTCGCTTGGAGATGGCCTTCGCCCCGGCTCGATCGCCGATGCCAATGACGCAGCGCAATTCGCCGAGCTCGAAACCCTTGGCGAGCTGACCAAGATCGCCTGGGCCAGGGATTGCCAGGTGATGATCGAAGGCCCTGGCCACGTGCCGATGCACAAGATCAAGGAGAACATGGACAAGCAGCTCAAGGTCTGCGGCGAAGCTCCCTTCTATACGCTCGGACCGCTGACGACCGACATCGCACCGGGCTATGATCACATCACCTCCGGCATCGGAGCCGCGATGATCGGCTGGTTCGGCACGGCCATGCTCTGCTACGTCACGCCAAAGGAGCATCTGGGCCTGCCCGACCGCAGCGACGTCAAGACCGGCGTCATCACCTACAAGATCGCCGCGCACGCCGCCGATCTTGCCAAGGGCCATCCGGCCGCCCGCGTCCGCGACGATGCGCTGTCGCGGGCGCGGTTCGAATTCCGGTGGGAAGACCAGTTCAACCTCTCCCTCGATCCGGAAACGGCGCGTTCCTTCCATGACGAGACTTTGCCGAAGGAGGCGCACAAGGTGGCGCATTTCTGCTCGATGTGCGGCCCGAAATTCTGTTCCATGCGAATTTCCCACGACATCCGCGCCGAAGCCCAGAAAGAGGGCCTGGAAGCCATGGCAGCCAAATACCGCGACGGCGGCGATCTCTACATGCCGGTCGCCGAGGCTGCGAAACCGCCTGCCGGAGAATGACGATGCACGTTCTCGTCAAGGGGGCCGGCGTTGCCGGCCTCACAGTTGCGTGGCAGCTCTATCGACACGGTTTCCGGGTCAGCGTCGCTGAGCAAGCCGACCAGGTCGGCGCCGGCGCTTCCGGCTTTGCCGGCGGCATGCTGGCTCCGTGGTGCGAAAGGGAAAGCGCGGAGGAGCCGGTACTGGCGCTCGGCCGTCTTGCCGCCGATTGGTGGGAGGCGGCGCTGCCTGGCCATGTCAACCGCCGGGGAACGCTCGTCGTGGCGGCTGGGCGCGATGCCGGCGAACTCGACCGCTTTTGCCGCCGGACAAGCGGATGGGAATGGCTGGACGAGCAGGCGATCGCGGCCCTTGAACCAGATCTCGCCGGCCGCTTCCGCAGGGCATTGTTCTTTCGGCAGGAAGCGCATCTCGATCCGCGGCAGGCGCTCTCGGGGCTCGCCGCCGGACTTGAGGAAGCCCGCATGGGTCTCACCTTCGGCATCACGGGCGATGCCGACCTTGCCCATTACGATCGCGTCATCGACTGTACCGGGGCTGCTCAGATCGGCCGCCTGCCCGAATTGCGCGGTGTTCGCGGAGAGATGCTCTGCGTCGAAACGAACGAGGTGACTCTCTCTCGCCCCGTTCGCCTGCTGCATCCGCGCCACCCGATCTATATCGTGCCACGGCAGGGAAATCGCTTCATGATCGGAGCGACGATGATCGAAAGTGACGATACCGGCCCGATTACTGCGCGTTCGCTAATGGAGTTGCTGAATGCCGCCTATACCCTCAATCCCGCCTTCGGCGAGGCACGGGTTACGGAAATCGGCGCGGGCGTGCGGCCGGCTTTTCCCGACAATCTGCCGCGCGTAACGCAGGAGGGGCGCACCCTCCATCTCAATGGCCTCTACCGCCACGGCTTTCTGCTGGCGCCGGCCATGGCAGGCGAGGTGGCGCGGCTTATTCTTGGTGAAGACAAGCAATCGGAAAGGACGGCATCATGACCTTCATCATCAATGGCGAAGAACAAGAGGTGGCGGCCTCGACGCTCGCAGATCTTCTTCTCGCTCTGGACTACGAAGGCGCATGGCTGGCAACCGCTGTCAACGGCGAGCTGGTGCACCGCGAGGACCGCGCCGATTTCAGGCTCGGCGAACGCGACCGCATCGAAATTCTCTCACCCATGCAAGGAGGCTGAGATGCTGAAACTTTACGACGTTGAAGTCCGCTCCCGGCTGCTGCTCGGCACCGCCCGCTATCCATCTCCGGCTGTCCTTGCAGAAGCGGTGAGGCGCTCGAAGACCGAGATCGTCACCGTTTCGCTTCGCCGTGAAGCCGTCGGTGGCAAAGTGGGCGGCGCCTTCTTCG
Source organism: Rhizobium aethiopicum (assembly GCF_900094625.1). GTDB lineage: Bacteria > Pseudomonadota > Alphaproteobacteria > Rhizobiales > Rhizobiaceae > Rhizobium > Rhizobium aethiopicum. The sequence continues at coordinate 415,116 of NZ_FMAJ01000004.1, forward strand.
ACCTGATCGGTGAGCTCGGCGTGCGCGTGCTGCCGAATACGGCCGGGTGCCATAGCGTGCAGGAGGCCGTGCTGACGGCGAAGATGGCGCGCGACGTCTTTCGCACCGACTGGATCAAGCTCGAAGTGATCGGTCATCATGATACGCTGCAGCCTGACGTCTTCGGCCTTGTCGAAGCGGCACGCATCCTGAACGACGAGGGCTTTCAGGTCTTCCCCTATACGACCGACGACCTTGTCGTGGCTGAAAGGCTGCTGGACGCCGGCTGCCGCGTCCTGATGCCCTGGTGCGCGCCGATCGGCTCCGCCAAGGGGCCGCTGAACCCGATGGCGCTTAGGGCGTTCCGGGCGCACTTTCCGGACGTGCCGCTGATCATCGATGCCGGCATCGGCCGCCCGTCTCACGCGGCCACGGTCATGGAGTACGGTTATGATGCCGTTCTTCTCAACACCGCCGTTGCCGGCGCAGGCGATCCCGCCACCATTGCCGAAGCTTTCGCGCTTGCCATCGATGCCGGCCGCCTGGCGCATGGCGCCGTACCGCTGGAGCCGCGCGACATCGCCGTCCCATCTACTCCCGTCATCGGAAAGGCAGTCTTCTCATGAAGCTCGACCCCTTCTACCTCGTCGTCGACAGCGCCGAATGGGTCGAACGGCTCGTGCCGCTTGGCGTCAAACTCGTCCAGCTGCGCATCAAGGACCGCTCGGATTCGACACTTCGCGAGGAGATACGGAATGCGAAGGCTGTGTGTGCGGCCGCAGGTTGCCAATTGGTCGTCAACGACTATTGGAAGCTGGCGATCGATGAAGGGTGCGATTTCATTCATCTCGGGCAGGAAGACCTGGTGGCCGCCGACAGGAATGCCATTCGTCGCGCCGGCCTGAAGCTCGGCCTTTCCACGCACGATATATCGGAGTTGGAGACGGCGCTGGCGGCCGAGCCGGATTATGTTGCGCTCGGGCCGGTCTGGCCGACGATCCTCAAGGCAATGAAATGGGCGCCGCAAGGCGTCGAACGCCTTTCCGACTGGCGCCGGCGCGTCGGCGCGATACCGCTCGTCGCCATCGGCGGCATCACCGCCGAACGCGCGCCGCGGGTTTTGGAACGGGGCGCCGATAGTGCGGCCGTGGTCACCGATATCACCCGCAACCCGGATCCCGAGGCCCGCACGCGACAGTGGCTGGCCGCGACCGCGCCGTGGCGGTCCGCCAATGGGGTAGACGCAGTGGCCTCCTAGTAGTGAAGTCGTGGAGTATGTGGCGGAGATAGAAGGTAGATCGGTGCCCCCTGCAAGGGCGAGAGCCTTTCGGGCAGCGCAACCGGTCCTGACCATCCCACTCGCGTGACGCCTGTGGAGCAGCCCGACTAGCAAACTGATGGGCCGGCAGACTTTACGATCTGCCGACCCTTAGAGCCTTTCCGGGTTAGATTGAAGCATTCTGCCGGAGGAGGTTTTCGTCAGGGCAAGGGCGATTGGCGAAGGGCATACCCCAAGGTACGTCCGAGCCGATCGCCTTTGATCCTGGCTAAAACATGCCCGGCCCTCCGGGTTGGCTGAAACGGGCCGGCTGATCGACCGGCCGGCTTGGCCGTAGAACCGGGCTACGACGCGCGCCGGCCGGTCGACCATCCGACTCCGTTTGAGCCAACAGAATGCTTCAAGCTAGCCCGGAAAGGCTCTAGATCGAGCCCCTTCAAGGCCGAAGCTCACGTCGGTTAAGCTTCGACCTTTGAAACGTCCTCGAAGCGGCCATGGGACTCGATCTCGTCGAGTAGGCCGACCCAAAGCGACGCGCAGAGGCCCACCATCACGAGTAGGAACGGCGCGGCGGCAAGGATCGACGCCGTCTGCAGTCCGGCAAGGCCACCCATCACAAGGAGTACGCAGGCCGAGGCGCCGGCAAGCAGGCCCCACAGCACCACGATGCCTGGCGCCGGATGCAGCGTACCCCGCGATGACAGCATGCCCATCACGACGGATGCGGCGTCGGCGCCAGAAACGAAGAAGATCGCCACGAGGAACATCGCCACGCTCGAGGTGAGCGTCGCCATCGGAAATTGCGCCAGGAGCGCAAACAGCGACACTGGTGCGCCTTTTTCGTTGACCGCTTCGACGAGGCCACCGGCGCCCATCAACTCGGAATAGAGCGCGGTGCCGCCCATGATGGTGAACCAGACGAAGGTGACGGCACTCGGGATCAGCAGCACGCCGATGACAAACTCGCGGATAGTGCGGCCGCGCGAGATGCGGGCGATGAACACACCGACAAAAGGTGCCCAGGAAATCCACCACGCCCAGTAGAAGATGGTCCAGCTGCCCAGCCACTTGCCGTCGCTGAAGGCCGCGGTTCGGAAGGACATCGAGATCAGGTCGCTGAGGTAATAGCCCATTGCCTCGATCAGCGTATCGAAGATGAATACCGTCGGACCGATCAGCGCCAGGAAGATGAGCAGCAGCACGGCGACAATCATGTTCATGTTGCTGAGAAACTGGATGCCCTTGCCGACACCGGAAACCGCCGACAGAATGAAGAAGAGCGTCAGAGCCGCAATGATGGCCAGCGCGATGGTCGACGATTCGCCGGTGTTCCAGAGATAGTTCATGCCGCTGTTGATCTGCTGGGCGCCGAGACCGAGCGAGGTCGCAGTGCCGAACAGCGTGGCGATGATCGCCAGCACGTCGATTGTGCGGCCGATAGGGCCATGAATCTTATCGCCGAGCAAAGGATAGAAGGCACTGGAGATCAATGTAGGGAGGTTTTTTCGATAGCTGAAGAAAGCAAGCGCCAGCCCGACAATGGCATAGATTGCCCAGGGGTGCAGCGCCCAGTGGAAGTAGGCATATTGCATAGCGACCAGCGCCGCCTCCTTCGACTGCGGCTGCGCCATGCCGTGCGGCGGGGCACCGAAGTGGAATATCGGCTCGGCCACGCCCCAGAACATCAGGCCGATCCCCATGCCAACGCTGAACATCATGCAGACCCAGGAGACGGTCGAAAATTCGGGCGTCTCGTCGTCGTGGCCGAGCTTGATTTTGCCGAAGCGGCTGACGGCCAGGAAAACCGCGAACAAAAGGAAGAAGGCCGTGGAAACGACGAAGGTCCATCCGAAAACGCGGATTATCCAGTTGAGAACAGCCGTCGCAGTCGAAGCCAGGCTATCGGGCGCGACAACGCCCCACAACACGAAGCTGCCGGCAATGACGATCGCCGGCCAGAAAACGCCGCGGTCGATCTGTCGCAATGTGTCTGGTAAAGCCATGCGAATACCCTCCAGTTATTGGGTTCCCGTCCGTCCAAATGCCTAGCGTTTCTTATGCCTTGGCGTTGAATTGGCGACAGCTCAGTGTGAGTGGCTAATGCAAACCAAGCGGCACCGTAAGCGCCTGCGGTATGTCAGATTCCGACGCTTGCCGACGAAGGAAAGCCTTTTGGTTCGCAGTTGCGTCCGCAGACTCCTTGAAATGACGGGGATGGAGATTGGCGCAGGCGCATATGTTGCAGTGTGGTCACGCCCGTCGCAATGGCCGCGACGTCAGAAAGGAACGCCGTCAGAAGGTCGAAAACCGGGAGGCTGAAAGCAGGACCATCGGCGCCTGGTTCTTCCGTCGGCTGTTATCGGCCGAAGAAGATTGCATCCTGCTGTCTGCGCAACCTTAGAAGATGCGAACTCGAATCGAGGTCGAGATCGCCGACCCGGATGGCTTCGCCATGGCGCACTGGTCTGATCAGCCTGCGATTGGCGGCGATGTAATAGGGTGCAGGCTCGTTGTCTGCAAGCGGCGCCGCCGGAACAAGTGCTGATCCGACATGCGCAATTGCATGATGGTGGCCGGTCGCTGAAAGCAGGGTCCCGGCCGGAAGATCCTGCTCGGCGATAGCAATCAGGTCCAGACGGGGCTGGGGATCCGGCGCCCCGCTCGAGCGCTTCAGCAAGCCTGCGTCGAGAATGCTGGTTGCCGCCTCAAGACCCAGAAGATGGCGTGGAAGATAGATCATGGCCGTCTTCCGGTCCCGGCTCAGAATATGGCCCTTCTGGGCCAGCATGTCCCAGCTCTCGGCGTCGCGGCAGCGCACCACGATGAAGACACCACCGGCGAAACTCACCTCTCCGGCCAAGCGCAGGCAATGGAAAACCTCGAGCCGACGTTCTCCGGCAAGGATGCCGCCCTCATCGCGCCTGGAGAAGATTGTCGGCACCTCGACGATGCGCGCGATGGGGCAATGGAACTCCGGCCGGTCGGGCACGAGGTCGATCGAATGGCTGACCACACCCATCTCGCAGAGATCAGGAACGGCCCTTTGCGGCAGCCGAGCGGCTGCCTTGGCACGGGCACTGATCAAGGCGTCGATGTCCGACCGGCCGAGATCGAGCAGATCCGAAAATCCCGAAACCGAAATGGTTTCGCCATTGCTCGTCAGGGTTTCGGAGGCAGGATCGAAGACGAAATCGTATTCACTTGCCTTGCCGGCCGCAATGATTTCGAAACCAAGCAATTCTGCCCAGGTCACCAGATCGATCAGCAGGCTCGGCTGGTCGCCGTCAACCGGGGTCACAACCAAGCCTTGGGCCGCGGCCCGGTAGGCAAGGCCGGGGCCGGCCACGCTGTCGACCTCCTTGCTGACCAATGCGACGTCGCGGCCGTTTGCCACCGCCATATCGGCGTGGCGCGCGCCTGCCTCCGGATTGCCGGTCGCTTCCACCAGAAGATCGAAGGGCCGATCGATGACGTGGGCGAGATCGCCTGCCGCGATGACCAGACCGGCGGCAAATGCTTGCTCGGCTGTTTCGGCATTCTCGCACACCGCAATATCATGCTCCGGAATTCCTGCCGCGCTAAGTGCGGCGGCCGCCCGGGTTGCGTCGATATCGACCGCGATGCGGATATCCAGCCGGGGAACACGATGGGCGAGCAAACTGCGTCCGAAGGCGCCGGTGCCGACCAGGCAGACGGATACTTTGCCGGAGGCGGGATAGAGGGTGTGGCGATACATGGGGCGCTCGTTTTCAGCTTGCTTTGGAAGGGTTTTCTCCACCGCGGCGGATGAAGTTGCGCAGGCCCATGACTTTGCCGATCAGAGGCCAGGCGAGCATCAGGAGGCCGAGCCCCATGATGCTGAAGACGAGCGGATTGGACCAGAAAATCGAGAGAGAGCCGTTGGACATCAGCATCGATTGGCGGAAGGCATCCTCGGCCTTGTCGCCGAGCACCATGGCAAGCACCAGCGGCGCGATCGGATAATCGAGCTTCTTGGACACGTAGCCTGCGGCGCCGAAGATCAGCACGAGCCACATGTCGAAGGCAGAATTGGCGATTTGATAGGCGCCGGAGAAGATGACGGCGACGATGATAGGCCCAATTATCGCGAAGGGCACCCGCAGGATGGCGGCATAGAGCGGCACTGTGCTGAGTACGAGGAGGACGGCGACGACATTGCCGAGATACATTGAGGCGATAAGGCCCCAGACGAAATCCGGTCGATCGATGAACAGCATCGGTCCCGGCGTCAGCCCCCAAATCATCAGCCCGCCCATCATCACAGCCGCGGTAGCCGAGCCGGGTACGCCGAGCGCCAGCATCGGCAGCAGCGCCGAGGTGCCAGCCGAATGGTCGGCGGCTTCGGGACTGACGATGCCGCGAGGATCGCCCTTGCCGAGCGTCTCAGGGTTGCGGGCGAAGCGCCGCGTCATGCCGTAAGCCATGAAGGATGCTGCAGTCGGGCCGGCCGGCGTGATCCCCATCCAGATTCCGATCAGGATGGACCTCACGATCGCCACCGTGTGCCGGGGAATTTCAGCCACCGTTCGCAACACGTCGAGAGGGCGGATATGGGCCTTTATGCCTTGGAAGCGGAGCCCCTCTTCGGTGGTGAGGAGCAGTTCGCCGATGCCGAACAGGCCCATTACTGCCACCAGGAACGACACGCCCTTGATAAGATCGGGGACGCCGAAGGTAAGGCGCAGCCCGCCGGAAATCGTGTCCATGCCGACGGTTGCGAGAGCAAAGCCGAGCATCATCGAAACGAGAGTCTTGGCTGGTGCATTGGTGCCCATGCCGATGAAACTGGCGAAAGCCAGGAAATAGACGGCGAAGAATTCGGGCGACGAGAATTGCAGCGCGAAACGCGCGACCCAGCCCGACAGTAGCGTGATCATGATCACGCCCGCGATCGCGCCGATGCCGGCGGATACGAAAGCCAGGGTGAGCGCGCGCGTGGCCTGGCCGCTGCGGGCCATCGGGTAGCCGTCGAAAGTGGTGGCGACCGAGGAGGGTTCGCCTGGAATGTTGAACAGGATCGATGTCGTCGAGCCGCCGAAAAGCGCGCCCCAGTACATGCAGGAAAGGAGAATGATGGCAGACACCGGGTCCATGGTGAAGGTAAGCGGCAGGAGGAGCGAAACACCGTTGGGGGCTCCGAGGCCGGGCAGGACGCCGACGAGGATGCCGAGCATCACGCCAACCATCATGATGATGAAATGATGGCCGCTGATGACCGTGGCGAATCCGTCGAGCAGATGGCCGAAATTCTCCATGAAACTTCCTCCCAAACGATGGTGGCGAGCCGCTCGTGAGCGGCCAGCCCGCTCAGTAGATGCCAAGCCAGCCTTCCACCGGGCCCTTCAGCAACGGCACTTGAAAGGCGATTTCGAAGACCAGATAAAAGGCGGCAGCAACCGCCGCGCCGCCGAGAACGGCCGCCCACCAGCGATATCGCCCCTGCCAGATCATGACCCCCGAGACGTACAGCAGCGTTGCCACATAAAGGCCAAGCAAGAGGGCTGCGATGACGAAGCCGACGAGGGGCAGGGCGAAGGCGAGAACCGGCCTTGCTCGTTCGACGTCGAGAAAGACGTCCTCGCGCCAGTTTCGGCTGACGAAAGCGCGAGCCAGATTCGCCAGGCTGCCCAGGATGATGAGCAGCCCGATATAGAAGGGGAAATAGCCGGGTGCCGGACCTGTTTCGGTCCAGCCTGTTCCGATCTCGACGGCGCCGTACCAGACCGCACCGCCTGCCGCCGCGGTGGCGATCGCGGTGGCGATCTCCATGGTGCGGCGGCTGAGATGCCTTTTGCTGTTGTCAGTCATGGCAAGCTCCTCGAACTGGACGGGTTACTTGATGAGCCACCCTTCGCGCTTGAGCACCTCGGAAACCGTCGCCTTATCTTTTTCGATGTAGGCTTGAAATTCGTCGCCGACCATAAATTGCCCGGTGAGCGAGGTCTTGGTGAGATATTCCTGCCATTCGGGTGTCTCGCTGACCTTTTTCAAGACATCGCGGTAGAAGGCGACCACATCGTCCTCGACGCCGGCCGGCAGCCAGACGGTTCGCGGCATGCGGTAGTTTTCCAATGGAATGCCGGCTTCCTTGCAAGTCGGGATGTCGTGCCAGCCCTTGCCGTCATGGACGGCATCGCTTTGTGGGAAGCGATCCGATCGGAAAACACAGAGCGGCTTGACCATGCCGGCCTGCCACTGTCCGCGATTCTCGTTCGGATTGTTGACGTTGGCGTCGATATGGCCGCCGGCAAGCTGTGTCGTGGCCTCGCCGCCACTCTTGAACGGGATGTAGCGGAACTTCGCGCCGACTGCTTCGGCGAGCGAGGAGACGAGGATCTGATCGGTGTCTTTCGACTGGCTGCCGCCGAACTGGACGGAGCCCGGCTTCGCCTTCGCGGCCTCGACGAAGGCCGCCGCATTGGCAATTTCGGACTTGCCATTGACCCAGATCAGGAACTCGTCGAGCGCCATGGCGGCAATCGGGGTGAGGTCCTCCGGCTTGTAGGGAACGGCTGCCACACTCGGCAGCAGATATTCGTTGTTGGTGCCGAAGGTCAGCTTGTAGGGGTCGCCCTTATAACCCGCAGCGTAGACGAAGCCTTCGGCGCCGCTGCCGCCGCCCTTGTTGGTCACGACAATCGAGGTGCCGATCAGCTCATGTTTCGTGATGATGGACTGAACCGTGCGGGCAAAGGTGTCGGTACCGCCACCGGGACCGGAGGTAACCACGAACTCGACGGGCCTCTTCGGCTCAAAAGCCAGTGCCGGTGTGGCAACCGCGACCGCAAGCGTCATTGCAGAGAAATATTTCAGCATGTCAGTTCCTCCCTTTGTAATATCGGCGCCCTCCAGCGCCTGCGAAATCACGTCTATTCAGCGGGCACTCGTCTCCGCTCAGCCATTCTTGCGGCCAGAAACACTGCCTCGCGAGAGGCGCCGACATCGGCGATGCCGCGACCGGCGATGTCATAGGCGGTTCCGTGCGCGGGCGTGCAGAGCGGGAACGGCAGTCCACCGATCATGGTGACGCCCTTGTCGAAGCCCATCATCTTCATCGCGATCTGGCCCTGGTCGTGATACATGGTCAGGACTGCGTGAAAGCCTTCCTTGAGACCGCGCAAGAAGACGGTATCCGCCGGGAAGGGACCGTCGACATCCATCCCGAGCGCTTGCGCGGCCTTCACCGCGGGCTCAATGATCTCGATCTCCTCCATGCCGAAGCTGCCACCGTCACCAGCATGCGGATTGAGACCCGCGACCGCAATCCGGGGCCGGTCGTAGCCGGCCTGCCGCAGGCATTCCCTTGTCAGCTCCAATTCGGCCAGAATAGCGTTCTGGGAGAGATGGGATGCCACCGCAGACAGCGGGATATGTGATGTAACGCGGGCGTTCCAGATGCGCTCCAGTACGTTGAATTCCCGCATCTTGCCGAGATAGCCGAGGACGTCCGAAACGAAGCGGATCTCGTCGTCATATCCCGGATAGGCGTAGCGCATCGCCTTCTTGTTGAAGGGCGTGAAGCAGACGCCGTCGCAGCGGCCTTGATGGGCAAGCTGCAGGGCGAAACGGAAGTTTTCGACCGCGAATTGACCGCCGATAAGCGTGGCCTCGGAGACGATTACGTCCGCTGGGTCGAGATGCCCAAGGTCGACGAAAACATGCCCGCTTGCCGGCAGGTCGGGAATGTTGTGGCGGGAGGCGAGCTGGAGATCGAGAGCGACGCCGGCGATATCTGCGCCCTTTTTCAGCACACGCTCGTCGCCGACGGCGATGAAGCGGCAGACCTCGCGCAGCTCGGGAAGCGCCAGCAGCCGGGCCGTCAGTTCGGGGCTGATTCCTGCCGGGTCGCCCATCGCCAATGCCAATGTCGGACGCCCTGCAGCCCGAGCTTCACTATTCAGTGCGTCCACTATCTGCCTCCATGCCATTTGCCTGTCCATGCGCATTCTGTATTCTGTATACATAATTATTTGCGCATTGTGAAGACCCCTTCCGATGGCATAAGATGATGTGGTCGAAGCAATACACAGATCGGGGATCACACCTTGGACGGCACGGCCGAAAGAGCAGCAGGGCGCGGAATTATCGAACGGCAGTCGCTCCATCAGGAGATTGTCAGCCGGCTGCGCGACATGATCATCGAGGGAGAATTGCAGCCGGGGGAGCGCCTTTACGAAATCCCGCTCGGCGAATCACTCGGCGTGTCACGCACGCCTTTGCGCGAAGCATTGAAATCGCTCGCCAGTGAAGGCCTGGTGGAACTTGCTCCGGGTCGTGGTGCGGTGGTCCGACAGTTTAGCCGCAAGGATGTGCACGACATGCTCGTGCTGATCCGGTCGATGGAGGAACTGGCGGCGCGTCTCGCATGCGAGGTGGCAAGCGACCAGGATATCGGGCGTGTGCGCGAGCTTCATAACCGGATGAGGGCACATTACCAAGCCGGTGAGAGGATGGAGTACTATAAGCTCAACCAGCAGATACATAGCTCGCTCGTGGCCCTTGCCGATAATCCGCACCTGTCAGCTTTCCACGCCACACTGCAGGCGCGGCTGAAGCGTATTCGCTTCATCGGCCATGAGGGGCCGGAGCGTTGGGCCGCGGCCATGGCCGAGCACGAGGCCATCGTCGCCGCACTGGAAAGACGCGATGTGGAAACGCTCGTCGAGATCATCGGCAAACACCTGCATAATGCCTGGCTGCGGGTGCGGGAGGCGGTCTGAGCCCGGGAGCTCGGCTCCGCTACGTGAGAGCGCATCACTTTCGGATCGATGATCGCGCGATGCAGGAGCGACACGCCGTGGAGGTGAAGACCACATAAAGCACCACGATTGCGACGAAACTCCTCCCGAAAGAGTAAAGTTCCATAATGTTGATTACGCGATACGTTTATTCTAGCCGCAAAGTTAAAGTGTCCTGTTTCTGCAAGGTTGGAATGTCACCCTCCCCGCGTTTGCTGACCTGGCAGATTGCGGATGGGACTGAAAGCAATGAGCGAGCGTGATGTGCCGGACCGGCCGCTCAGGTCGGGGCTGGTCGGCGTGCCGTGTGGCAGCCCAAAGTGACACTTCTACTTTGCGCAACGGCGGACACTTCAACATGACCGCCAGATTCGCCACACACCGGGTACATTGCCAACCCGTCGTCCGCTGTTTAGCACTCCCGAGAGCAGCCAGTTTTCGGTCGGCAAGCCCCCGCAAACGGAAAAGTCGCACACGCTGTTCGTCACCAGGACAGCTTTGAAAGCGCGCCTATCAGCTTGTCCGGGTGGTCCTTTTTCCGATCACGTGTCGCGAACCTGACGAGTCCGTGGCCCGCGCTCAAGCCAGATCGGCAGGAATTCGCATGGGCTGGAGTGCCGTCTTTGAATACCTTCGTCGTATGCATGACCTCCTCCTCCCCGGAATCCGGGTTCAAGCGACGCAACTTACCTGAAGGGCTGGGTCGCGAACTGGGCTGCTCGCGCCTGAAGCAGGGAACGAAATCCGGGCGATCAGGTTAGTCAAATGAAAAAGCGGCCTTTAGACCCTGGCGAGGAGTGAACCCCAAGGAGCACGTTTTGAATGTTGTAAGTTTTCCCCGCGTTAGAAAGCGACGCGATGATCCCGACCGCACTTTCGTCAGCACCGACGCGGATGAGCGACGGCTCTATAAGTTCGCCCTGCAGTACGAGATGGATGGCAAGAGCTGGGCGACCGACATCTGGGCCTATTCATCCGAAGACGCCGAAGATCGCGTCGCTGCGATGCGGCGATCGCTGGCGCTGTGCGGGCAGCTCTATGCCGAGGTGGAGGCCGACGCTCCAACGTGAGTTGTGGCGGTTCCGCAGTCTGGCCATAAAATTTTCATGCTACCAAAGGATGGGATGCGACCGAGTAAAGGCCTTCCTAACACTCTCGATGCCTCTCAGCGAAAACCCCATCAAGCGCTCATATTCAGCCTCAGGGATGCCGTAAGAGCCGTTTGCCTTGAGGATGAGGCCATCCCGATCGACGACGATCACCTTTCCCCGTACCGATCTGATGAGTTGTTCACCCTCCAGAATGGGAAGCGCGCCGGTAACGCCGGAACGCCGGACGCCGAGCATGGAAGACATGTGTTCGTGGGTCAGACGCAGCACTTGGCTTTCGGCGCGGTCATCGAGCATGAGCAGCAAGCGGGCCAGTCTCTGTTCGATGGAATATCGGCTGTTGGCCAGAGCCGTATAACCCAGTTGAATTGAGAGCGTCCTTGAAAAGCACGATGTGAGAGAGCGCAACTGCGGCGCTCTCTGCGTCAGCCGAAGGAAACTGTCGATGTCGATACGTTGCGCGGCTCCCTCCGTCTGCACCACGAGATTGTAGGGCGTGCGCCAATCACCCTCCAACAGCCCGGTACCGGTCATGCCTTCACGTCCGATAAGGCCAACCTCTACATGTGAGCCATCGAGAGAGGAGGCAACAAGCGAAACCGTCCCGCTTTCAATGAAGAAAACCGCGGCTATCTCTCCAAACTGCTGCTCGAGGACCTCGCCTTGAACCAGCCGGACCGGCTTAAGAAGCGGCCGGATAAGATCATTTTCAAGCGGGGAAAGTACGGAAAGAAGGAAATTTTTGTTGCCGCCCGGCGCCTTAACCGTCACGCCTCGACAATCGGAAAGAGCACTGTAAATCGCGCTCGTTTCCAACGGCTTTTCCACGAAGATTCGATCGGCAAACCGGGGGGGAACAACGTCCCGGCCGTAGCCGGTTGCGAAGAAGAAGGGGATATTGCGCTTCGATAGCTCATCGGCGACAGGGAACACCATTGTTCCGCCGAGATTGATGTCCAAGATGGCAACTTCAACGCGGGAATCTTCGATATATCTCAGCGCCTGTTCGACGCTGGGTGCAGGTCCGACAACCTTCATTCCGATTGCTGCCAGCTTTGAGGCAAGCTCGCTGGCAAGAGCATAATCGTCCTCGACGACCAGAACAGCCTTTTGCGCGCGTTCGTCAAAAGCCGTATTCATGACGCTCTGCCTCCTCGGCAATATACCTGTTCAAACGGAAACGCTCCCAATATTGGCCTGTTCCGTCGGTGCCCAAATCGGAATGCGCTACCATAGATAATAACTTGGAGCGCCGACCGCGTCCTCGCCTTCTTCAAGGTCGGTGCCGAAAGGCGTAGAGATGCCGGATATTGTCGAGGGTCATGCCGGTATTAGCTGGCAGAGGAGAATGCTGAAGAGAAAGAGGAGCGCGACGACAAATCGCCTCAAACGGGCGGTGGCTCGACCATGTACGGCCGCCGACCTCGGCGGCAGAGATAAACTTCTCGTTCGGGATTAGCCTCTATGACAAAGCCGGAGCTGCGCAACATCGCTTCGACTGCTGCCTTATTGGGAATGAACCAATTGGTGGGATCGGCAGCATAGCGCTCTTCGACAAAGAACAGCTTCGGAAAATCCGGCCGGTCAAAAACCTTCCATTCCGAAAAGGCGTAGTCTTCTTCAAGCGTGGCGACACGCTCGTCGCCACGCTGCAGGCATTGAAAGAGCATGAGATCTGCGACCGCATGTTCGTAGAGCAGATCCAGTGCCAGCAACGGATGACGCAAGTGGTAGAGAACGCCCATGAAGAGCACGAGATCGAAACTCTCCCGGAGCTTCGATACCTCATAAACGGACATCTGCCTGAACTCGACATCGAGGCCGAAATGAGCGGCAGCGAAACGGGCTTGCTCGAGATAATGTGGGTCGCTGTCGATGCCCAACACCCGCCCGGCATTACGGCGCTTCATTTCGAGCGTATAGAACCCGGCATTGCAGCCGATATCGAGAACGCTGCGCCCTTCCAGATCCTTGGGCACGACATGCTTGAAGCCCTCCCACTTGAACGCCGGATAGTCACCGAGAAAATGATCCGGCGCCGTTTCGAACTCTCCCAGCCGCATATTCTGAAACCAGGGGCCGAGTTCGCTGATACGCTGCTTCAAAGCGGGATTCATCATCGCTTGCTTCCGCTTCTCGCTTAGTTGTCCAGGGGAGCAGTCTGCGGGGCAACCGCCCTGCGATGGCGGCGAGGCGCTGCAACGCGTTTGCGGGGATGCTCGTCCAGATTGGCGGCAAACCAATCAATCGTGTATCTGAGCCCCTCGGCGAGAGGCACCGTAGGCTGCCAGTCGAGAAGTTCGGTCGCTCGGGATATGTCGGGGCGGCGGCGCTGAGGATCATCCTTCGGCAACGGCCTATAGGCAACGGCCGTCCGCAGCGGCAACATCGAACGGATCATCTGCGCGAGCTCGTTGATGGTGAATTCGCCGGGATTGCCGAGATTAACGGGCGCACCGGGATTGGGCTGCACATCCATCAAGGCTGTAAGGCCGCCCACAAGATCGCTGACATAGCAGAAGGACCGCGTCTGCATGCCGCTTCCATAGATAGTGAGCGGTTTTCCCGAGAGAGCCTGCACGATCAGGTTGGAGACGATCCGGCCGTCATTGGCCTGCATTCGCGGCCCATAGGTGTTGAAGATGCGGGCGACCCGTGCATCGACGCGACCGGCGCGCAGCATGTCGAAGCAAAGAGCTTCAGCGGCACGCTTTCCCTCGTCGTAGCAGGCGCGCGGTCCTGTGCAGCTGACATTGCCGCGATAATCCTCTGTCTGCGGATGCTCGGCCGGATCGCCATAGACCTCGCTGGTCGAGGCCTGGAGGAAAGAAGCGCGATGCCGCTCGGCAAGCGCCAGCAGATTACCCGTGCCGGCGACGCAGGTCATCATCGTGTGGACGGGATCGGCCTGATATTGCGGGGGCGAGGCAGCGCAGGCCAGATTGTAGATCTGGTCGAGCGGTTCGTCGATTTCGAGGAAGTTGCAGATATCCTGATCGATGAGCCGGAAGCCAGGATGGTTCATCAACGGCCTGACATTGTCCCGGGAGCCGGTGATATAGCTGTCGACGCAAATGACGGTGTCGCCACGGCCGAGAAGAGCATCACAGAGATGCGAGCCGACAAAGCCGGCGCCCCCCGCCACCAGAACAGTCTTGCCTTTTCCGCGACGATTGACTTGAAGCATCGATACTCTCCTTCACGCTGAGATACGGTCAAAAGCTGGGGTGGCGGGCAAATCGGAAAGAGCTCGGGCGAGCTCGCCGGCACGTGCGGCGCCGGTATGACTGCCCATCACCAGCTCCCTCGCGGCCGCGGCAGCCGCCAGACGGTCGCTGTCGCGAAGCTCCGTCAGCAGCGCCACGACATCCTCCGGTGCGCGCGCAATGTACAACGCCTCGCCGTCCGGCAGCAGCTCATCGAGGCCCCGCCAAAAGTCACTGATGATTGGCGTTCCGCAGGCGGCGGCTTCGAACAGCCGCACACTGGGAGACCAGCCTGCGGCAATCATATCGCCGCGGGTCACGTTCAGCGTAAACCGCTGCCGGCTGTAAAAGCTTGCATGATCGCCAGGCGGCAGATGCTCGATACGCTCGACATTGGGCGGCCATTCGATCTCGTCAGGATATTGCGGGCCGGCGACGACAAAGCGCATCGATGGCAGGCGGCGCGCCGGATCCAGCAGAAGGCGCTCCAGTGTCGGCTGCCGGTCGGGACTATAGGTTCCGAGATAGCCGAGATCCCAGCAATTGGACTCGCCAGTATTGGCATAGCGGTCCTCGTCGACCGAGCAATAGAGCGCGATGGCTCTGCGCGCGCCATATTTCTGTTCGAGCCGCGTCAACACCCTTCCGCCGGAGAAGGAGAAATAGGCGTCAAACAAGGAAACCTGCCTCAGCGCCAAATATTCCTCGTCGCCGCGGTCGAGTTTGGCGAGTGTGACCGGTGTATCGATGTCGTAAAAGCAGAGGCATTTGGGCTCCAGCGCCTCGAGCCTGTCGATGAGCGGCACACCGTCGGGAACGTAGGATCCGGCGATGACGGCATCGGCCTTGCCGAGCCTTTCACTGTAGCGCTCAATCATTGTGCCGATATCGGAATAATAGGCGAGCTCGCAGAAATCAGGCGAAGGAAGGTCCCGGTGGCTGGCATACCACGGCACGTCCCGCTCCAGGAACAGAACCCGATGGCCATCCTGCCGAAGACCCTTGATCAGGGCGCGATAGGTCGTGGCGTGGCCGTTCCCCCAGGAGGAGGAAAGGGAGAGCCCGAGGAAGACGATGTCGAGCGATCTCGTCATTCGGCCGCCTCCCGCCCGCCAAGGCGTGCGCGAAAAATCTCGTCGACCGTTTCGGCGCGATTGCTATAGGTGTGTTCGGCTAGAACGCGCCGGCGCGCCCTTTCTCCGATTTCCCGTGCGGCTTGCCGGGACAAGCCGCCAAGCAAGGCAGCCACGTCCTTTCCGTCGCGCGCGACCAGGACCTCCTCGCCCGATTTGAGAAAGACATCGATGCCGTCCCAGTAGTCGGTAATAAGGCAAGCCCCTGCGCCAGCCGCCTCGAAGACCCGCGTCGCCGGCGAAAAACCATTCTCCGCCATACTGGCGCGCGATATGTTGAGGACCGCCATCGGCGTCACGTTGAAAGCATTGTGATCACGCGTCGGGACATGGCCGATATAGCGGACGTTCGAAGAGATCGGCTTGTCCTGCCAGCCGGAACCGCCAAGCAGGAATGTCCGGTTCGGCAGACGCGACGCCGGCTCCAGGAAGAAATGCTCGACCCTCGCCTCGCGGTCCGGCAGGCGATTACCAAGGAAACCGAGGTCGGCGGCGAAGCGGTAGTCCGTCGGCACCGGATGATGCGTTTGCGGGTCCAGCGCATTGTAGATCGGTACGCATTCGGCCGCTCCGACGGAACGATATGCGCTGACGACAGGATCGCCGCCGCCATAGGTCAGCACGAGATCAAGCCCGGCGAGCGCAAGGCGCAACGGATGATCGGGGTTGGCCCTGAGTTCGGCAAGCGTCGCCGGCGCGTCCACGTCCCAGAAGATCTTCAACGCCTGGGGCCGGGCATTGCGCAGCACCTCTTCCAGCAATCGATCGTCCTCGAAACCGACGCCGCTTGCCTTGACGACGATATCAGCCTCGGCCGCCTCACGGGCAACGGCCCTGAGGGCGTCGATCGTCCCTTCGTAAACGACGACCCTGCACCAGTCCGGCGGATCCATGTCGCGGTTCTTCTGCCGATCGTAGACATCGGGTTCGTAGAAGGTGATGTCGTAACCCTTCTCCGCCAGTGCCCGCAGCAGGCCGCGATAATAGGTGGCGGCGCCGTTCCAATAGGCGGAGACGAGACTCGAACCATAAAAGGCGATCTTCATTCGGCAGCCTCCCGAGATTGCAGGCCTGCAGCGACGTTTTGCGTGCCGCAACTGGCCAGGATCGTGAAAAGTTCGTCGACGCGGTGACGGCAGGTGTGACGGGCTTTGATCGTTTCGAGCCCGGCAGCTGCAAGGTTCGCAGCCAGATCAGCATCGGAGAGGACATCTCGCAGGCTCTTCTTCATCGCCTCGCCGTCACCGGCGACAAGGTAGTCGCTGCCGGGTTTGAAGAGATGTTCGACATCGTTCCACGGCGCCGAGATCAGCGGTATTCCGCAGGCGAGCGCCTCGAAGACACGGATAGTCGGAATACCGGGCAGATGTTCAACATAGGGCCGCCGCGGAATGTGGACCGTGACCTTGTGGCGGGCGAAGGCAACGGGAACATCCGCATTGGCGATCCAGCCGCCGTAGGCGATGCCGGCCTTGCGAAGTTCGTCCAGCGCATGGTCGGGATAGCGGACGCCGCGAACGACAGTGTCGAGCTTCAAATCCCTCGCAGGACGGATAAGAAATTCGCCGATTTCGGCGGACCGTTCATCGTCGCCCCAGTTGCCGATCCAGATGAGGTCTCGGGTTTTGTCGATCTCCGGCAGCGGCCGAAACAGGGCGTCGTCCGCCGCCTCGTGCCAGGTAAAGACGGACTTTCCCCAGCCGGCTTTGAGATAACGTTCGCGTAGCGTCTGCCCGAAGGCCAGCACGCCATCATAATCGTCAAGCTTCAGCCCTGCGATCTCGCCTTCGGCGGAGGCCGCCCGATGGTGCGTATCATGGAAAAGCAAGGTGAAGGTGGCGCCATCACGACGGATGCGGCCGAGCCTCTCGACCAATTGCGCTTCCGTCCACTCGTGGACGATGACGACATCGGCATCGGCAAGCGCTGCTTCGTGATCGAACTTGGTGCCGTAAATCTGCGAGCGGTGCTGCGGAAAAGCCTGGTGAAATGCCGCGACCGCGGCCGGCCCCTGGTCCCGTACCAGATTGGCCCGGCTCCAGGCATCCTGCGGCTCCAGCGCCAGCGTGTCATGGCCGCGCCGTTGGAGATCGCGCGTGACGCCGCGAAGAAAATGCGCATTGCCGTGATTCCAGTCGGAAATCAGCGAGTGGGTATAGAAAACGAACTTCATGATCACTCCGCTGCTGTTGAAAAACGGCGGGCGGACATGCCGGAATAGACCGAGCACATCACCTCCGCCTGAGCCTTGACGCTAAGGGCGCCAGACCGAGCGCGTGCTTTTCGCCCGAGCGCAAAGCGCTGCTGCGGATCGTCGGAAAGAGCGTTGAACGCATCGGCGAAGGCGTCGGGACGATGCGGCTCGGCAAAAAGAGCGGCCCCGTCCCATATCTCGCGATAGGTGGGAATATCAGAAAGCACCAAGGCCGCGCCCGCACGCGCCGCTTCGAGCGCGGCAAGACCAAACGGCTCGTACAACGAAGGCGAGGCCACGACAGCCGCCTGCCGCGTCAAGGCGCTCATCCGCTCATACGAAAGCTCGCCGCGGTGATCGGCGTGGCGAAATCGCATGGTCTGGCCATTAGGACCGGTGGTCGCGCCGGCCGCCGCCACCGTCCAGCGCGTCATAGCTGCAGCCTTATCCAGCACGGCGCCATTTTTGCCGTCGTCCCACCAGCGCCCGGCAGCAAGAACAAAGTCCCGCTTAGGCTCTTCGGAAGCCTCAAGGGAGCTGGCATTGTGAACGACCTTAAGACCTCCAATTGTTCCATAGGCCGCTTCCATCGCTCTCGCGTGACTGTGGCTTGGCGCGATAACCGCATCCGCGCGTGCAAAGCCCGCCTGGTTCAGCCGATACTGCCATTGCCACTTATGCGGCACTCCACTTCCGCGGACGGCGGCAAACCATGTGACGACGCAGGAATGGCAAACCACGGCAACCGGCAGGTTTGTTTCCATGCCCGCCGCCTGCGACGGCAGATTGAGATGCAGAAGATCTGCCTCTTCCCGGCGCGCGAGATCGGCGATCAGCCGCGGGACTTCGGCAACTGCCTCTTCACCCTCGACCATCCAGTCGAGCGGCGCGTCAAGCCATACGAGCTTGCCGACCCGGCTTGCCTCGGCGACCTTGTTTTCTGCCGGGGCAGGACCCAGTCCCGCAAAGACAACGTCGATGTCGTTCGGTTTCAGGGCTGCGGCCAAGTCCACGGCGTAACGCCAGACGCCGCCGATGGCGTCAACCGTCATCAGCACACGGCGACGCCCGTTGCTTCGTTCATGTCCGCTCATGCCGATACCTTCCGCTTCTCACTGCGGATCTGTCGGCCGCCGAAACGATGGGCGATCAGCCATTCGGCGAGGTGCCGTAAGCCATGATGCCACCCGATTTCGGCCTGCCAGCCGATTTCCCGTTCAAGTTTCGTCGTGTCGGCCACGAAATAGAACTGATCGCCGGCGCGCCATTGGCCAAAGCTGGTTTCGACGGGACGGCCCGCAAGCGATTCGATCTCACGCAGCACCGAGAGCACGCTGACGGCGTTACGCGGGCCGCCGCCAAGGTTGAAGGCTTTGCCGCTGACCCGCTCTATATTGTGAAGCAGCATCCGATAGGCCGCGACGGCATCATCGACATGCAGAATATCCCGCACCTGCTTGCCGTCGCCGTAGATGGAAATGGGTTCGCCGCCGAGCGCGCGGATCAGGAAGTGCGCAACCCAGCCCTGGTCCTCGGTGCCGAACTGGCGCGGCCCATAGATGCAGCTCATCCGCAGGACGGCGGCAGGGATGCCGTAGGATTTCGCATAGTCGAGGATATACTGATCGGCCACACCTTTCGAACATCCGTACGGCGTGCAGAAATTCAGCGGCCGGTCCTCGGCGACCCCTTGCGTCCTGACGGTCTCGTCTTCGGGAACATAGCGATCGTCGAGTTCGATCATGCCAAGATCATCGAGAGCGCCATACACCTTGTTGGTGCTGGCGAAAATGACGGGAGCGCGTCTGCCTGCCCTGCGCACTGATTCCAGCACATTGAGCGTGCCGCGAGCGTTCGTCTCGAAATCTTCAAGCGGATCGACGAGGCTGGTGGTCACCGCCGTCTGCGCAGCATAATGGAAGACCGCCTTGGCATCTGTGAAGGCTGCTTCGATGCCCAGCAGATCGCGAACGTCGGCGAGGACCGGATGCACCCGCCCGCCATGCCGCTCTATCAGCCAGGAGAGATTCTGATCGACTCCCGATCGCGCCAGATTGTCGAGGATGATGACGTCCTCGCCGTCGCTGAGCAGGCTGTCGGCGAGATTGCAGCCGACAAATCCGCTGCCGCCGGTGACAACGACCGGCGCAGCACCCGAGGCGATATGGGGAGCGCCAAGGGCCGCGACCTCCTCCAGCCTCTTGACGCCTCCTTCCATCAAAAGGCGGGCAAGCAGCTTCGGTTTATTGTCGTGGCTGACAGCACCCAGATGATAATGCCGAGGATCGAACCAAAGACCTTCTTGAACCGGAACATCCGGCGGCACGTCGTGCCAGGAATACCAATACATGCGATCGGCCGAGACATTCAGCGCCTTGATAAAACGACGCGCTTGTTCGATCTCGTCGTTGCGCCAGGTGGAGTAGCCGGCTTCGGTGATCCATATTTCCGCATCGGCATTATAGCGGTCGAGGATCCCGCGCATCTCGCCGAGATGCATGTCCCAGCCGCCCCAGGTTGCCTCCTCGCTGTCCCAGGTTCCGGGAAAGCCATGGAAGCCGACGGCATCGACGACGCCGAGCACGCCGCGCGTGCCCATCAGGTTGAGCCAGTAGGGATCGAAGGGGCACGGGCCGCCAAGCACCGGCTTGTAGCCCCTCTGCTTTGCCCAGTAGGCGGCGCCCCCGATCATTTTGCAGAACAGAAGAAAGTCGCTGTCATGGCGCCAATCCCAGTCGAGCAGGTTGTTGGGCTCATTCCAGAGCTCGATATGACGGAAATAGCCGCCATAGCGCGTCAGGATGTGATCGACGAAATCAGCATAGGATTTGAGATCGACCGGCGCGCCCGAAGACCTGCCTGTCCGGGACAGGGAGGGCGGCGTGTAGTGTATGCAGGGCAGAAGATCGATCTGGCTGCCGACACGCGGGATCAGCCAATCGAACCATTCCTCGCCGCCGGGCGCCAGATATTCGGCCCAGGAGAGATGCGTGCGCAAATAACTGGCGCCGCTTGCCAGGATATCCGGCAGCACGGCCTCGGTCCGCTCATATTCTCCGGGCCGGAACCATTCGACGAACCCAAACCGCCTCATCTCCTGCTGACTGGATGATCGCGAACCACCCTTGTTCATGTAACCAGCCCCCGCTCTTCCAGTTGCCGCTTCATTTCGGCCCCGCGGTCGACCGCTCCCGTCTGCCGCACCCAGTCGGCGAAGGGAGCAAGCGCATTTTCGAGACGATATTCTGGTTCGAAGCCGAGCAGTTCGCGCGCCTTGGAAATGTCGGCGAAGCAATTGCGGATGTCTCCAGAACGCGCCTTGTTCATGATGTCGGGGCCGATCTCAGGCACGCCCATGGCATCGGCGAGAAGCGTCGCAACATCGGCGATCGAATAGGCCTGGCCGCTGCCGATATTGATCACGTGGCCGGATGCCGCGGGTTTTTCGAGCGCCAGGCGAAAGGCTGTCGCCACATCGCGGACATGGACGAAATCGCGCCGCTGCCTGCCATCCTCGAAGATCATCGGCGGCTGGCCGTTGGCGAGGCGCGAACCGAAATTCGCGAGCACGCCGGTGTAGGGATTGGACAACGCCTGTCCAGCGCCGAAAACGTTGAAGAGACGCAGGGCAACGGCGTCCAGCCCGTAGGCTTCGCCGAAAATCAGAACCTGCCTCTCCTGGGCGTATTTCGTCAACGCGTAGATGGACGCAAGGTCGACCGGCTTCTCCTCGTCGGTGGCGACCGGTGTCAGCGGCTGATCGTCTTGATCAAGCGGGTCCCATTGCCCCTGCTTGACATGCTGCATGCGCCGCCTGACATAACCGAGCCGCCTTCCGTCTGCCGTCAGATAAAGCCCTTCTCCGTAGACGCTCATCGACGAGGCGACGACGATCTTTTTGACGGGAAGGCCGATCATGGCTTCCAGGAGCACCGCCGTGCCCAGGTCGTTGCAGCCGACATAGCGGGCAATTTCATACATCGACTGTCCGACGCCGACTTCGGCGGCGAGATGGATGACGCCGTCCACACCCGCAAGCGCCGCGCGCACCGCGTCCTTATCTCTGACATCTCCCTGGATGACCTCGGCTGCGTCAGGCACGCTGACTTCCGCGTCGGCATGCACCTGGTCGATCAGCGCATCGAGGATACGTACGCCATAGCCATTGTTCAGAAGTTCTTCAGCGACGTGGCGACCGATAAAGCCGCATCCGCCAGTTATCAAAATCGTCATTATGAGATCCGTCCGGTTGAATAATCTGCCTCGGAGATGGCCGCCGAACCGAACGCGGATAGAAAAGTTCCTTCTTCAATGACATCTTTATTGACTTCATCATCTATGACTTCTTTGACGTCTACCGGAACTCTTCAGGGGGCCTGTTGTTCTAGGGATGCCACACTGGAGGACATCTCATGGACATTGCGGCGAGACCAGAAGCCGGGCTCATGCAGGCGGCCATCGTCACCGGCCCTGGACATATTTCGGTGGAATCCCGTCCCCTACCCGAGCCCGGTCCAGGCCAAGTCAGGGTGAAACTGGAAGGATGCGGCGTCTGCGCCTCGAACCTTACTCCCTGGGCCGGACCGGAATGGATGACGTTTCCGACCGAGGCGGGTGGCTTGGGCCACGAAGGCTGGGGTGTTGTCGATGCCATTGGCACCGACGTTCAAGGCCTTCAGTTGGGAGATAGGGTGGCAGCTCTTTCTTACCATGCCTACGCCACACACGATGTCGCCGATGCCTCGATGGTCGCAGCGCTGCCGAAGGAGTTGGATGGCAAGCCCTTTCCGGGCGAACCGCTTGGATGCGCCATGAACATTTTCGGCCGCAGCAATATCGAAAGCGGCCAGACGGTCGCGATCATCGGCATCGGGTTTTTAGGCGCGCTTCTCACCCGGCTTGCCGCGGCCGCAGGCGCAAGGGTGATCGCTATCTCGCGCCGGCCCTATTCGCTCCAGGTGGCCAGAGAGATGGGAGCGGCCGAGACCATCCCCATGGATGATCATTGGCGCATTATCGAGCGCGTCAAAACACTCACAAAGGGAAAATTCTGCGACTGCGTCGTTGAAGCCGTCGGCAAACAATGGCCGCTCGACCTGTCGGGCGAGCTTACGAAGGAACGAGGGCGATTGATCATCGCCGGTTATCACCAGGATGGCCCCCGCCAAATCAACATGCAGCTTTGGAACTGGCGCGGGCTCGACGTCATCAACGCTCATGAGCGCGACCCGGCCGTCTATATCAAGGGCATTCGCGACGCCATAGAAGCCGTGCGCCAGGGTCGGATCGATCCGCAGCCGCTCTACACCCATGTCTATCCCCTGGAAAGGCTGGACGCTGCCCTCAACACGACACGCGACCGGCCGGACGGTTTTCTCAAGGCTCTGGTGCAATATTCATGAACGAATTGATTTCCGAAGAAGATGCGGCGGCCGGCAGACGGCTGCAGCTCGGCTTTCTCGGCGTCGGGTGGATCGGCCGGCATCGGATGAAAGCAATCCTCGACAGCGGCGTGGCCGAGGCTGCCGCCATCGCCGACCCTTCCGCAGACATGGCGCGAGAGGCGCAGGCGCTGGCCCCCGACGCCAGGATCGTCGCCGATCTGGCCGCGATGTTCGATCAGAACCTCGACGGAATCGTGATCGCCACGCCCAGTGCGAACCATGCCGAACAGTCCATCCGCGCTCTTGGCGCCGGTTTTGCCGTGTTCTGCCAGAAGCCGCTTGGCCGAACCGCAGCCGAGGTCAAGGCCGTCGTCGATGCGTCCAGAACAGCCGACAGGCTGCTCGGCGTCGACCTTTCCTATCGCCATACTGAGGGTATGCAGCAGATCCGTCAGCTCATCCGCTCGAATGCGCTTGGCAGCATCTTTGCAGTCGATCTAACCTTCCACAACGCCTATGGCCCCGACAAACCCTGGTTTTACGACAAGAACCAGTCCGGCGGCGGCTGCGTCATCGATCTCGGAGTTCACCTCGTCGATCTGGCCTTATGGTGCCTCGATTTTCCCTCCGTTATCAACGTCACGAGCGCCTTGAGAGCGGGCGGGAAAAGGCTTGAAAGCAAGGACCGGGTCGAGGATTTTGCGGCGGCAACGCTGACACTTGCCGGCGGCGAAATCATCCGCCTGACATGCTCCTGGCGACTCCATGCCGGCTGCGACGCCGAAATCGGCGCCGATTTCTTCGGAACCGAGGGAGGCGCCTCCTTCAGAAACGTCGATGGCTCATTTTACGATTTTGCGGCTGTCAGGATGTCCGGCACTTCGAGCGAAACACTGGCCCTCCCCCCCGACAATTGGGGCGGGCGGGCAGCCGTGGATTGGGCAAGGAGGCTCGCCAGAGGCGAACGCTACGATCCCGCTTGCGAAAATTTCATCGCGGTCGCGGAGGCGATCGATGGCATCTATGGCGCTGGCGGCTGATCGATCAGGAACCCTTGACGAGCCCGTAGAGAACGATTGTCGCATAAAGGGTGAATGCGATGACAGCGACGGTGCCGACCAGGATCAGTGCTATTCTGCCGGCATTAAGTCTGGTGCGCTTGCCGACGGCGGACGACGATGGCCGCTGAACAGGATCTTTATCCCCCTCGCTCATGGTCTCTGCTCCGTCGTCGCCGGCGGCGTTTTCCCGTCCGGTTCGCCCGGATGTCTCATCCACGTGAATGCAAGTGCGACAAGGCAGGCGATCAGGAAGATGGTAATGACGAATATCATCATGCGCCGCGGCGGTCCGGAGTTATCGTGGCTCATTCCTGACGGGCCGGGTCCGCCTTTCCTCACTTCGCTCATGGCGCGCCCCTTTGCGGAAGTTCGGTCTCTTCATCGAGCTTCTCCTTGAGCTCGTCGAGCCGATCGCGCAGCAGCGACGCTTTCAGGCGTCTTGCCTCCATGTCCGGCACCTCAACCAGCCGGCCGCTGTCATCGGGAAGGCCCGGACCGCTTTCAGCAATCGTCTCGTTTCTGGGCCTGTCGTTCGCGCCGGTCGATATTTTCGCTTGTCTGTCCATCACATCCTCCGTTCAGTTCTTTGGACGGTTTCTGCGGATGCGCGCCTTTCGGCCAAACGACGCGGCGCTGGCGAAGTTCCGGAATGAGCTGGCGGCTGTCGTGACCTGCCGCGCCCAAGGTTCATCGTCAGGCTGGAGCGCAGCGGAACATAGAGCTCCTCCAGGTGTTGCTTTGCGTATCAATACAAGGACCGACGATGACCGCGCCAAAAGCCGAACCGGGTAAAAACAATGACACGCTCATGAAAGTGAAGGCGGTTCCGGAACTCATCGATCCCGACGCCGAGCCGTTCGTGACCCAGGTCGTCCGGGAACTGGTCGGATCGCAGATCCCGTTTCTGGTCGCCGGCACCTATGCTGTCTGCGCCTACACCGGCATTTCCCGCCAGACGAAGGACTTCGACATATTTTGCAAGGCGGGCGACTACGCGCGCATCCTCGGCCATTTCAAGACGAGAGGTTACACGGTCGAAGTCGAAGACGAGCGCTGGCTCGGGAAGGTCCTGAAGGGCAACCATTTCTTCGACGTCATCTTTGCCTCCTCCAACGGGACGATGCCGGTCGGCGACGATTGGTTCGAGGATGCACGCAGAGTCAAGATGTGCGGTCACACGGTCAGGATCGTCAGCCCGACCGAGCTGGTCTGGTCGAAATGCTTTGTTCAGCTGCGCCACCGTTATGATGGCGCTGATGTCGCGCACGTCATTTTGAAGGCACATGACTCCATCGATTGGCGCAAGCTGCTGGCTTATCTGGAAGTCCACTGGGAAGTCCTTCTCATCCATCTCCTCAATTTCCGATGGATCTACCCGACGGAGCGCGACAAGATTCCGCAATGGTTGCTGGACGAGCTTCTGGACAGGCTCAAGGCGCAGCAGCAGCTGCCGCTGCCGCAAATGAAAATATGCCGCGGCCGGATGTATTCCCGCGTGGATTACGAAATCGACGTGAAGGAATGGGGTTTTGCCGATGTCGGCGGCGAAGGTGAACTGCGAGGCGATTAGGAGAAATATGATGGATGATCAGCGAAAGATCGTGAGAGTTGCGGCAGTGGCCGATCTCCATGTGACGGAGGACGGCGCCAAGTCCTACAAGGATCTATTCGCGGAGATTTCATCCGTCGCCGACGTCCTGGTAATTGCCGGCGACCTGACCGATCTCGGCAAGCCCAGGGAAGCCGAGCTGCTGGCGAGCGATCTTCGCCATTGTACTGTGCCGACGGTCGCCGTCCTCGGCAATCACGATCACGAGAGCGGGCAGGTCGATGACGTCTGCCGGGTGCTGACGGATGCCGGCGTGAAGTTGCTGAACGGCCAGGCGGCCGAAGTCGCCGGCGTCGGTTTCGTCGGCGTCAAGGGATTTGCCGGCGGCTTCGGGCGCCATATGCTCGGCTCGTTCGGCGAGGCAGCGATCAAGGCGATGGTCGCCGAAAGCGTCGAGGAGTCGATGCGCCTGGAAAACGCGATGCGGCAGGTCCGCTCCGATCGTTCCCTCGTCATCCTGCACTACGCACCCATTGTTGACACGGTGGCGGGCGAGCCTCTGGAAATCTATCCGTTTCTCGGCTCTTCACGGCTCGCCGAAACCATCGACCGATTCCGGGTCAACGCAGTCGTACACGGTCACGCACATCGTGGATCTTATGAGGGCCGAACGCCGGGCGGCGCCCCCGTCTACAATGTCGCGGCCCACATTGAGAAGCCGACCGGCAAGCCATACGCGTTGCTCGAGCTCTGACCGGCCCGAGCATCACGACTACTTGTTGGTGCGTCCCCGACTGCGCGGATCCACACCGCCCTGCGGCGTCGTATCGTTGGCTGTATCGCCTTCGACGGTGTTTTCGGCCTGCATCGCTTCGTCGTCCGACGACGAGACTATGCCACGCGAACGGCTGATGCCGGGATCGTCGGTAAGGTCGATATCGCTTGGCTTCGTAGTCTTGGCATGTTTGGGGGAGGTCATGTTTTTCTCCTTGAAACGTTGCGACCTTCCGGGTGAACTCGCTGCATAACCCCAGGTTCCACTGAACGGCCTATGAAGCCATCACAATGAAAGCCCCGCATCGCTGGGAACATTTTTCCGAAGCTGAGGTTGAAGCGCCATTAGAGCGCTGTCCTTTCGGACGCTCAAAGGCGCTCTAATACCTTGATCCAGGCATCGTGTTTTCCGAAAATCGCTTCCGGTTTCGGCCGATGCGCTGGCGACCGGCGAGGAGAACCACCGTGAGAGCTCTGACGTGGCACGGCAAGCATGACATCCGCTGTGACAGCGTGCCCGATCCTCAGATCCAGGACGGGCGCGATGCCATCATCAAGGTCACCGCCTGCGCGATCTGCGGGTCGGACCTGCATCTCTACGACGGCGTCATGCCGGAGATGCACAACGGCGACGTCATGGGTCATGAGACGATGGGCGAGGTGGTGGAAGTCGGCAGGGACAATACCAAACTCAAGGTCGGCGACCGCGTCGTCGTGCCCTTTACCATTTCCTGCGGCGAATGTTTCTTCTGCAAGCGCGGCTTATATTCTGGCTGCGAGCGTTCCAATCCCGATCGAGCGAAGGTTACGAAACTCTGGGGCAATTCGCCGGCGGGCCTGTTCGGTTACTCGCATCTGCTCGGCGGCTATGCCGGAGGACAGGCGGAATACCTGCGCGTGCCCTATGCCGATGTCGGCCCGATCAAGGTGCCGGCAGGGCTTTCCGACGAGCAGGTGCTCTTCCTTTCCGATATTTTCCCAACTGGTTACATGGCGGCCGATTTCTGCAACATTCAGCCCGGCGATACGATTGCGATCTGGGGCTGCGGCCCGGTCGGCCAGATGGCAATACGTTCGGCCTTCCTGCTTGGCGCCGAACGGGTGATCGCCATCGATACGGTGCCCGAACGGCTGGCGCTTGCTGAGGCGGCCGGCGCCACTACCCTCGATTTCATGGACAAGGACGTCTACGACCAGATCATGGAATTGACCGATGGTCGCGGTGCGGATGCCTGCATCGACGCCGTCGGAACCGAAGCCGAGGCAGCCGCCAGCTGGGATTCGCGCCTCGACCGCATCAAGGTCGCCATGTTCATGGGAACCGACCGCCCGCATGTGCTGCGTCAGGCCATCCACTGCTGCCGCAACTTCGGCACGGTCTCGATCGTCGGCGTCTATGGCGGTTTTCTCGACAAGATCCCGATGGGTTCGGCAATCAACCGGGGCCTGACCTTCAAGATGGCGCAGACGCCGGTCCAGCACTATTTGCCGATCCTGATGGACCGTATTGAAACGGGCGACATCGATCCCTCCTTCGTCATCACCCATCGCGGTACGCTGGAAGATGGCCCCGACCTCTACAAGACGTTTCGCGACAAGCAGGACGGATGCATCAAGGTCGTGCTGAAACCTTAAAGGAGAAAACCTCATGGTTGATCATGAATCAGGCAAGGGCCTGGCGGTCATCACCGGCGCCTCCACCGGCATCGGCTACGAACTGGCGAAGTGTGCGGCACGGGACGGTTATGATCTCATCATCGCCGCCGACGAGGACCGCATCGATCAGGCAGCCGCAAAGCTCAGGGAATTCGGCACGATGATAGATGCCGTCGAGGCCGATCTTTCGACGCTCGAGGGCGTGGATCGGCTCGTCGAGCGCATCACCGCCAGCGGCCGCTCGGTCGACCTCTTGATGGCCAATGCCGGGCGGGGGCTCGGCAAGGGCTTCCTCGATCAGGATTTCGCCGAGGCGGGAAAAGTCGTCGGCACCAACATTACCGGAACGATCTATTTGATTCACCAGATCGGCAATCAGATGCGCAGCCGTGGCGAAGGCCGTATCCTGCTGACGGGCTCGATCGCCGGCTTCATGCCGGGATCCTACCAAGCCGTCTATAACGCCACCAAGGCCTTCATCAACAGCTTCTCCTTCGCGCTTCGCGAGGAGCTGAAGGATTCCGGCGTAACCGTCAGCTGCCTCATGCCGGGGGCGACAGAAACCGAATTCTTCAAACGAGCCGGGCTTTTGGACACGGCAATCGGTCAGTTGAAAAAGGACGATGCGGGCGAAGTCGCGCGCATCGGCTACGACGCAATGATGGATGGCGAAGGCGATGTCGTCAGCGGCTGGAAGAACAAGCTTCAGGCAGCCGTCGCCAATGTCACGCCGGCAAGCGTGCTCGCCCAACAGCATGCGAAGATGGCAGAGCCGGGTTCGGGCGCAAAATAGACAAGAGTGTCCTAAACGGCCGATCGCCGCCGTGATTACGGCAGCGGTCGGAGAAGATGAGGTCGAGCGCTCAATCACGCTCGACAAATTTGTTGAAGCGGCTCGTCTTTCCGTCCTTTGTCTTGTCCTGATAGAGAAAGGCGAGCTTGTTTTCGTCGAAGATCTTGAAGAATTCGTCCCAGTCGATCTCGTCGAATTCCTCTTCCTTTTCTCCGAAATCGATCCGGAGAACGCCGCCTTTGCCGCGGGTCCGGATAGCCGCCGGCCTGCCGTCCCTTTCCTCCGCCCATTTGCGGATTTTCTTGTGATCCGTCGTTGTCTCAGAACTGCTCATTGAAGCTTCCTTTCACATGATGTCGCGAGCGCTTACAGGAGCGGTTGTCTTTGCTTCCAGTCCCGATAGGGTGCAAGCAATCGGCCGGGATAACGCCGCTCTATCTCGCTTTCGGCCAAAGCGATCCGGGCAAGAATCTCCTCTGCTGCGCCGCCTTTGGCAGCCTCGCTCGCTTTTTCCAGATCATTCATGATCACGAACAATTCGTCCTCCGTCATCGCCTCAAGGCGGGAGACGAAATCTTCGACCGGTTCGCTGGTAAGTGGATTGGTGGACACTGGCGCCTCTTCGCTGATGCCTGTCCAACTTCGCTTCTCGTACTAAGTTCCACCGACAGACCGGCAAAAAGGGATCACACGGCCTCCTGCTCTTCCCGATATAATCGCCAGGGAACCGTCGCCACCGTCAGACGAGCCCCTCCGCGCTTGACCAGATTTGCCCTAAGCCGCCCTGCCCTGTTCATATGCAGCAGCTTCTGCCACCACTTGTCTTTCACCGTCTCGGGGATGAGAACCGCCACCCGCCGTTCCGGACTATCGGCATCGAGCTTTTCGATCAGCCGCAGGAGCGGTTCATGCAGTTGCCGATAGGGCGCAGGGATGAACATGAGTCTCGGCGGCTTCAGTCCATGCGCGGCGATCGGTTCTTCCACCTCGACACGCCATTCCTCGCGCAGCGCGTTTTCACGTTCATCCCGCTCCGGACCGCCGAGACGGATCAAATGGACGGCGACCACATCAGGCGAGATCGTCAGGGCAAACTTGATGGCACGTTCACTCAATCTGTTCCAGGTTTCGGTGACAACCAGGACGGTCGGCGGCTCGACGTCTTCAATGGTGATCGGACCGGGCTTGCGCAATTCGCGCTGGAGCGATCGATAATAGTTTTTGATCGATTTCAGGATGACGATCGTGACCGGCACGGTAATCAATGTGATCCACGCGCCTTCCGCAAATTTCGCAATCAGGATGATGACGAGCGCAACGGCGGTCGATGCGGCACCGACAGCGTTCATCGTCAGTTTCGCGGCATGTCTCCTGGATTGGCGGCGCCAGTGAACAGTCATGCCTGCCTGAGAAATCGTGAACGTCAAGAATGCGCCGATCGCAAAGAGCGGGATCAGATGATCGGTGATCCCTCCGAAGACGGTCAGAAGCAGCGCGGCGCAGCCGGAAAGAAAGATGATGCCGGCTGTAAATACCAGCCGGCGTCCCGGCTGAGCGAAGGCCTTAGGCAGATAGCCATCGGCGGCGACCATCTGGCAAAGACGGGGGAAGCCGACGAAGCTGGTATTGGCCGACAGGCAAAGGACGCTGAGAAGGCTTGCCATAGCGATATAGTAGAAAGAGCCATGGCCGGCGATCGCGGCAATCAGCTGCGACAGCACGCTCTGATAGCCCTCTTTCGTCTGATCCATTGCGCCGATCTCGAAGACGGTGGCGATGGCGGCAATACCGCCGAGAAGCAGACCGAGAATAACGACGATGACAGTGAGCGTGATATAGGCGTTGCGCATAACGGGCTGCCTGAAGGACCCCATTCCGTTGGAAACGGCTTCCACTCCCGTCATTGCCGTGCAGCCGCTGGCGAATGCATGCATAAGCAGCCATATGGTCGCGCCCTGTGCTACCGGGCCCAGCGGAGGCGGAGGGACGACGGGAGAAGGCCTCTCTCCCATCAGGATTTCGATCAGGCCATAGCCGATGGCGCCCAGGAAGCACACGATGAAGACGTAGGTCGGCAAGGCAAACAGCCAGCCTGCTTCTCCCGTTCCTCGCAGATTGGCGAGCATGACGACGAGGACGATTCCAAGGCAGAGAGGCAGGATGTATGGATGAAGGTCGGGCGCCGCCGAGACGAGCGCCCCAACGCCTGCCGAAACCCCGACCGCGACGTTCAAGACGTAGTCGATCATCAAGGCCGCCGCAGCAAGCAGGCTCGGATATTCTCCGAGATTCTCCTTGGCCACCACGTAGGCACCGCCACTCGTCGGATACGCGGCGAGCGTCTGCCGGTATGAGAAATAGAGGATCGCCAGTAGCGTGATGATGCAACCCATGACCGGGCCGATATAGAACAAGCCGAGCGCGCCGAGCGGAATGAGAATGGTGAGCGCCGCTTCCGGGCCGTAGGACGACGATCCCAAGCCATCCAGTCCCATGGCGGGCACTGCTTCTATCCAACCAATTTTCTTGTCTTCGTGCTCGCGATTGGCGAGACGCCGACCAAACAGGAGGGTACTGACGTTCAAGTTTAGTTCCTCATCGGACGACAGGAGCACTACCAACAACCAGCGGTCTCTCGGGTTCCCGGAGCCCGGGCACAGGAAGGACAGGAGGAGATGGGCACTCCGGCGGACCGGCCCCTGACGTCTCAACAACGGACACTGCGCGGATTTATACGGAAAATTGGTATTGCGCGAATGCCGCGAGCGGAGGAGAGCGACCTGCGGAAATTCGGCGATCGGCGACCCGCGCAGGAAATCGATGCCGTGCCGACGGGCCGCGATCCGGCTGTCCCCGCAAGCCATGGCAGCAGCGAGCCCAATCCCTGGTAGGACCATCGGTCCTATTGCCGCGGAACAACAACCTGCTTTCGGCGGTTCTCCTCCAGAGCGGAGGTGATCCCATGGATATGACCCGCATCCGAGACCACATGGTCGAACATCATGTCATGCGTCGCGGCATTCGCGATCGAGGCGTCACCAGGGCGATGCGCACGGTGCCGCGCGAAAAATTCGTCGATCCCGGCTTCGAGGAATTCGCCTATGAGGATGCGCCCTTATCGATCGGCGAAGGCCAGACGATTTCCCAGCCTTTTATCGTCGCCCTGATGATCGAAAAAGCCGATCTGGACGCCGGCGACAAAGTTCTGGAGGTCGGAACCGGCTCCGGCTACGCCTCTGCCCTCATCAGCCGGATCGCGCGGCATGTCTATTCCATCGAACGGCATGAAAGGCTGGCGCTTCAGGCCCGGGAGCGGTTCGAGACGCTCGGCTACCGCAACATCGACGTCCGGGTCGGCGACGGCAGCAAGGGTTGGGCCAAAGCCGCTCCCTTCGATGCCATTGTCGTTTCCGCGGGCGCACCCGAGGTGCCGGCGGCCTTGAAGGAGCAGCTGGATCTCGGCGGGCGCCTCATCATTCCGGTCGGCCGTGGTGATGAGCAACGCCTGAAACGCATCACTCGCACCGGCGCGACCACCTTCGAGGAGGAA
Source organism: Rhizobium aethiopicum (assembly GCF_900094625.1). GTDB lineage: Bacteria > Pseudomonadota > Alphaproteobacteria > Rhizobiales > Rhizobiaceae > Rhizobium > Rhizobium aethiopicum. The sequence continues at coordinate 447,542 of NZ_FMAJ01000004.1, forward strand.
GATCTCGGTGGCGTCTTCTTCGTCCCCCTGATCGGCGAGGATGCCTGGACTGCCGCACATCCGATGTACACGACGACAGCCCCGTCATCGCACATCGAGGAAACACCCTGCAAACTCATCGCGGCCGTGGCGGAAGAATTTCCCTCGGTGGACGACCGGAGCTTTGCCGCCCTTTTTGATCGGTTTGCTGAAAGCCGCATCGTCCTACTTGGTGAATCCACTCATGGCACGGCCGAATTCTACGCAGCACGCGCCGCCATCAGTCGTCACCTGATCGAACATCACGGGTTTAATATAGTGGCGGTTGAGTCCGATTGGCCGGACGCCGCGGCGGTCGATCGCTGGATAAACGGTCAGGCGCCGAAAGGCGACCCGCCATTCAGCCGATTTCCCAGATGGATGTGGCGGAACCTGGAATTTTCGCGGTTCCTCGGCTGGATGAAGGGGAATAACGAACGCTGCAAGGCCTCCCGCGACGATCCGATCCGGTTCTACGGCCTGGATCTCTACAATATGTCGGGATCGATCCGCTTCGTCCTCGACTATCTCGAAAATGTCAGCCCGGAATCGGCCAAGATCGCCAGGGAACGATATGGCTGCCTCAGCCCCTGGCAAAGCAATCCGGCGACCTATGGGCGCGCCGTGCTTACCGATGCCTATAGATCATGCGAGGAGGCGGTGCTGAAGCAATGCACGGAGCTCTTGGGGCGATCCCTGGACGACGCGGCTTCGGACGGCCACGATTTTCTGAACGCCGCCCAGTCGGCACGGCTGCTTGCCGCCGCCGAGCGCTATTACCGGGTCATGTATTACGGCGGCTCCCAGGCATGGAATCTCCGCGACACCTACATGGCCGATACCGTCGAGCATCTCCTCGACTTTCACGGTCCGACGGCGAAGGTCATCATATGGGCGCACAACTCGCATATCGGCGATGCCCGCTACACCGATATGGCAGCGGCCCGCGACGAACTGAACCTTGGCCAGCTGTGCCGGCAGCGTTTCGATGGAATGACCAGCCTGATCGGACTGGGAACACATTGCGGCGAGGTAATCGCGGCAGACGACTGGGACGGACTGGCCGAGAACAAGGAAATAAACCCGTCCCTGCCACAAAGCTGCGAGCGTCTCTGTCACGATTCCGGAAAGCCGCGATTTCTCCTCGACCTCACTGCCAATGAAGAACTGCATGCGAGCCTGGTCGAACAGCGGCTGCAGCGCTTTATCGGCGTGATCTATCGGCCGGAAACGGAACGGCTGAGCCATTACATGTCGACGTCGCTGTCGCGGCAATATGATGCATTTCTCTGGTTCGACGAAACCCGGGCGCTTTCACCGCTCATGGTCCCGGACTCCGGTACATCAGATCAGGAAACTTTTCCCTTCGGGCTCTAAGCCCATCCTTCACCGATCGAGCCGTGATCACCAACGGCGGGAACTCTGCGCCTGTCCGCAAGTTTGGCGATCACCAACCCAGGAGATCCTTATGAAACGCTTTATCATCGCCTCGCTCGCCCTGTCGCTTGCCGCTCCGGTCTTCGCGCAATCGGCGGCCGAAAAGACGGGGGTCAATTCCCTGATCGGCGTGCCGCCGAAAACGGAAGATTTCGTCAAGGAAGTCGCCGCAAGCGACATGTTCGAAATCGCCTCCAGCAAGCTTGCGATCGAACGTGGCGACGAGGCGACGAAGGCCTTCGCGCAGCAGATGCTCACCGACCACCAGAAGACTAGTGAGGAACTCAAGGCCCTTGTTTCCGGCGGCAAGGTCAAGGCGGAACTTCCGAGCGCCATGACGTCGGATCAGCAAAGCATGCTCGACAAGCTGAACGGGCTCCAAGGAGCCGATTTCAACAAGCAATATCACTCGGACCAGGAAGCCGCCCATGAAGACGCGGTCGACCTCTTCAAGCGCTACGGCGACGAGGGCGACAATCCCGAGCTGAAAGCATGGGCCGCAAGCACAAGGCCCGCTCTGGAACATCATCTCCAGATGGCCGAGGAACTCAATAAGTGAGCGGCAAGACCGCGCCCTCAAGGTGACGATGAACTCCGCCGGAGGCAAGGATGATCGACGAAGAGACAAGAAGAATCCGCGCCTACCGAATCTGGGAAAGCGAGGGACGCCCGGAAGGTCAGGAGCTCGCGCATTGGTATAGAGCGGGTAACGAAGCGGTCGATCCGGCCCACGAGGGGCGCGAATATCTCAAATATTCCAGTGGGACCGCGCCGGCAGGGTCGCTGATCGTCAAACTCTATCGATCGGGCAACCATATCCGCGGATATGTCCGCACAGTCGTCGATGCCGACCAGGACGGCACCGTGTTTCCCGGCGAGGAAATGGAGCCCGAGGCGGCATTCAAACTGGCAGAATCCCATAGAGGCAACAGCAGCAATCCCGTCTTCGTCGAACTCGTCGAGGACGTCGAATGGGATTCCTCATGGGGACGCCTTACCTAGCAAACCGAGCCGCCTCAGAAGGACAGATCGAGCACCCTACCCTCGAACAGGCGGTCGCGAGAACCTTCGAGGTGCGCCTTCATCAGCCTTTGCGCGTCATCGGCGCGGCCATCGGCGATCGCCTTGTAGATGGCGTTATGCTCTTCGTAGACCTGTTCCAGCCCCTGGCGGGGGCCGAGCAGAGAAAGGCCATGAAGATGCATCCCGACGGCGATATGCGCCTTCAGCGCATCGATCGAGGCCGTGTAATAATGATTGTTGGCGGCCTCCGTGACGGCACGATGGAAGATGAAATCGGCGTCCGTACGGTGAAGCTGATGGCTGGTCGCTTCGCGCAGGTCGGCAAGGGCGCTGGCGATCTTCTGGATCGCCTGCTCGTTCCGGCGTTTGGCGGCGAAATAGGCAGCGGCCGGCTCAATGGTCAGACGAAATTCGTAGCAGCGCTGAATATCGGCAATGGTTTTTACCGGCGAATAGGCAAGCTGCGTCGTAGGGGATCCATGCGCGCTGACGAAGGTGCCGGCGCCCTGCCGGGCATAGACCATGCCCTGATCGCGCAGGCGCGCCAGTGCATCGCGAACGATCGGCCGGGAAACACCCAGCATCGAGGCCAGTTCATGTTCGCCGGGAAGGCGTGAATCCGGCGGATAGTTTCCGCCGCGGATCCGCTCGAGCAACTGATCGAAGACACGATCGACCAGCTTGACGGCCTTGCCGCGTTCGGGCTTGCCCGGCGGGCCGGCTTCCGCGTTCAAAGATTCGCCATTCGCTTCAGTCACGTCATTCTCCCCGACGGTATCTTATGCCGCCTGATTCCGAAGAACCAGTTTTAGCAAACTATCCGGTCTACCGAAGCCCCCCGACTTGACGGCACACCGAAAATGGCGCCCGTCGGCAGGCATGACATCGAACCACGGAATGCCGGCCTCGATCTCGCCCTGTGGCGTGAGCACCCTGACATCAAGCGCCTGGAAAACCGCAAGCGCCGTATCGCCGCCGCCGACCATCAGCATTTCGGGCCTGGTGTCGTCGATGACGGCTTTGATGCCAGCCGCAAAGCGATGGGCGACGAGGCCCGCATCGGCCACCATGTCGCCGGTGCAGCGCAGCAGCACCGGCAGCGCCAAACCCTCTCCGCATTCGATATCGCCCATCGGCGCGTCCACCACCATCCGTAAGGCGCCCGAGGCTTCAAGGCGGTTCATCTGAACGGCGGTGATCGGATCGCGCGAGCCGAAGGCAAACAACGTGCGCGGGGTCGCGGCAAATTCAATCAGCGGCCGCCCCGCTTCGCCGAGTCGGCGGGCAAATGCCGCGCCGAGGCCGCGCGCACCGACCGCAAGTGTCCTCAGCCAGTCATGACCGCCGACAATCTGATCGAGATCGAGAGCGTCCTCAGCATCGGCGACGACAACATCGTCCGCCCTGCCTTCGAACACGTCGGCGATCGGCAGCGGCTTGGCCACCCCACGGCCGACGACACAGCCTCGGTAGGTGACGCGTTCCTGATCGGGAATGGCGGGCGCCACCAGGATGGTCTTCAGGCCGAGCGCCTCGGCCAGCGCCAAGCTTTCCGCCGCGACATTGCCTTTCAGCCGGGAATCGATCTTCTTCATGACGACCGCAGGTTTAGCGTCGTGAAATACCGCCGCCGCCGACCGTACTCTTTCGGCGGCCTCGCCCCCTTTCAATGCGCGGGAGGCGGTGTTGATGACGACGACATCGCAGCCGGTGGCGACTGCATCGCGCGCCGCCTCAATATCGATTGCGACGGCTACCGAAAGGCCGGCTTCGGCGAAAGGCGTGCCGGTATCGAGTGCGCCCGTCAGATCGTCGGCGATGATAGCGGCCTTCAGCGTCATACGTTCTGTCCCGGGCTGACGGCAGCCTGCCCCGGGTTGACGGCGTGGCAGGCGACGAGATGACCCGGCCTGGCTTCCTTCCAGGCGGGAATAACTTTGCTGCAGACGTCCATGGCGATCGGGCAGCGCGTGTGGAAACGGCAGCCCGCAGGCGGGTTCAGCGGGCTCGGCACATCGCCCTGCAGGATCTGGCGCTGTCGGCTGCGCTCCAGTTCCGGATCGGTCTCCGGAACGGCCGATAGCAGCGCCCTGGTATAGGGGTGCAGCGGGTTGTCGAAGAGTTCCTCGCGGGTCGCAAGCTCGGCAAGCCGCCCGAGATACATGACGCCGACGCGGGTGCTGATATGGCGCACGACCGCTAGATCATGGGCGATGAACAGATAGGTCAGCCCGTATTTTTCCTGCAGATCGAGCAGGAGGTTGATGATCTGCGCCTGAATCGACACGTCGAGTGCGGAGATCGCCTCGTCGCAGACGATGAATTTCGGCTGGCAGGCAAGCGCCCGGGCGATGACGACGCGCTGGCGCTGGCCGCCGGAAAGCTCATGCGGGTAACGCTGGGCAAAGCGTGTGGGCAGGCCGACATCGGTGAGCAGCGTCGCCACTCTCTCCTTCAGCTCGGCCTTCGCGCAGAGCTTATGAAAGAGGATTGGCTCGCCGACCGCTTCGCCCACGGTCATGCGCGGATTGAGCGTCGAATAAGGATCCTGGAAGACGATCTGCAGGTCGCGGCGGAAGGGTCGCATCTGCTTCTCGTTGAGCGTGGCGAGATCCTGGCCTTTGTAGACGACCTTGCCGCTGGTCGCCTTGTAGAGGTTGAGGATGGTGAAACCGGTCGTCGACTTACCGCAGCCGGATTCGCCGACGAGGCTCAGCGTCTCGCCTTCCATGATGTCGAGATCGACATTGTCGAGTGCATAGACGGTCGCCGAGCGCTCGCCGAAAGCACCGAGCTTGACGTGGAAATGCTTGACGAGGTTCTCGACCTTGAGCAGCGGTTGAGCAGCCATCACGCGGCCTCCTGCATTCTCTGGACGACGAAACAGGCGGCGCGATGCTTGCTGCTGCCGCTCAGCGGTTCGAGCTGCGGCACCTTCTCGTGACAGATCGTTTCGGCGAGCGGGCAGCGCGGCGCAAAGGGGCAGCCTTTCGGCCGGCGGCCGGGCTCCGGCGGCGTGCCCCCGATCGAGCTCAGCCGGCTTGCCGGCGGATCCGACAGTTTCGGGATCGAGGAGAGCAAGCCGCGCGTATAGGGGTGGCTCGGGTGGGCATAAAGCTCGTCGACCGGCGCGTCCTCGACGACGGTGCCGGCATAGAGCACGGCGACGCGGTCGACGAGGCCGGCAATCAGCGCCAGATCATGGGTGATCCAGACGACGGACATGCCGAGCTTGGTTCGGAGATCCTTCACCAGATCGACGATCTGGGCCTGGATGGTGACGTCGAGCGCCGTCGTCGGCTCATCGGCGATCAGGAGCTTGGGATTGCAGGCAAGGCCGATCGCGATCATCACCCGCTGGCGCATGCCACCGGATAGCTCGTGCGGAAAGGCCTGCAGGCGCTCTTCCGGGCCGGGAATGCCGACCAGGCGCAGCAGTTCGACAGCGCGGGCGCGGGCTGCCGCCTTCTTCATTCGGCGGTGATAGATCAGCGGCTCGCAAATCTGGTCGCCGACACGCATGACCGGATTGAGCGAGGTCATCGGATCCTGGAAGACGAAGCCGATATCGCCGCCGCGCACTTTGCGCAGCTCGGCGTTCGACATCGTCTGCAGGTCGCGGCCGTCGAAGGTCGCCGTTCCCCGGGCCACCTTGATCTTGTTCGGCAGGAGCCGCATCAGGCTCAGCATGGTGAGGCTCTTGCCGCAGCCGGACTCGCCGACAACGCCGAGGGTCTCCCCCCTGTCGACATGGAGATCGATGCCGTCGACGACGACGGCGGTGCCGTTGCGGCCGTTGATCTCGACGGTGAGGCCCCTGACATCGAGCAGGCGTTCGGTGCTTTTCGTGTCCATCATTTGCCGCCCCGCGGGTTGAGCGCGTCGTTGAGGCCATCGCCGAGGAAGCTGAAGGCAACCGAGGCAAGGCCGAGCACGGCCGCCGGAGCGGCTAGAAGATGCGGATAATGCTGCCAGACGCGAAGACCGTCCGAGATCATGTTGCCCCAGCTCGGCGTCGGCGGATTGACACCCACACCGAGGAAGCTGAAGGCGCTTTCCAGCACCATCGCCGTGCCGAGACCGGCGCTGACCGAGACGATCAGGGGACCAAGCGCATTCGGCACGACATAACGCTTGATGATGACCCAGTTTGAGAGGCCGAGCGCCTGCGCCGCGGTAATATAGGGCCGGCTGCGGATCGACAGAACCTGGGCGCGCACCAGACGGGCATAAGGCGGCCAGGAGATCAGCGCCATCGAGCCGAAGACAAGGATGAAGTCCACCCATATGGTCTGACGGTAGAAGGGATTGAGGGTCTCGAGGTAGCGCGCCTCCATCCACTGGGTGATCGGCGATTTCAGCGACGCGTTAATGACGACGACGAGCAGCAGGTTTGGAACCGACATCGTCACGTCGGTCAGCCACATGATGGCGCGATCGAAGGGATTGCCGAAGAAACCGGCGACCGCACCAAGCGTGAGACCAATCAGCACCGCGAAGAAGGTGACGATGACGGCGACGAGAAAGGCGGTGCGCGTGCCGAAGACGACGCGGCTGAAGACGTCGCGGCCGAGATCGTCGGTGCCGAAGAGGTGGCTGATCGACGGCAGCGCGTTGCGGGCGTTGAGGTCCTGGCTGAGATAATCATAAGGCGTGAGGTAGGGACCGAAGATCGCCGTGAAGGCGAGGATCAGGACGATGACGAGGCCAAAGACGGCGAGCCTGTTGCGGCGCAGCCGATGCCAGGCATCGCGCCACAGGCTGACCGGCGGCTCTTCGACGGTTTCGGTGGTGGAAAGAGGGATGGCGGACATGGTCAGCGGCTCCTTCTTGAATCATTGGCGCGCGGGTCGAGCAGCGGATAGAGCACATCCACCAGGAGGTTCGACAGCATCACCAGGAACGATCCGATCAGCGTGATCGCGAGAATGACAGGATAATCGGAATTGATCAGCGCCTGTACCGTCAACCGGCCGAGACCCGGCAGGCCGAAGACGAGTTCAACGAAGATCGCGCCGTTGACGATGGTGATCATGATCAGGCCGAGCTGCGTGACGACGGGCGTCAGCACCGGCCGCAGAATATGACGCAGCGCCACGATGATCTCAGGCACGCCCTTGGCCCGGGCGGTCCTGACGAAATCTTCCGACAGCACCTCGATGACGGCGGCACGGGTCTGGCGTACGATGAGGGCGATCGGCTGGAAGGAGAGGACGATCAGCGGCAGCAGGATTCTGATATCGAGGATGCCGCCCCAGCCATAGGGTACCTTCACGCCCGGCAGCAGCACGATGACGCCGACCATCAGCAGCGGCCCGGCGACATAGGCCGGTATTGCCCAAAGGAAAAGCGCGGAGCCCAGAATGGCATAGTCGAGGCGGGAGTTCTGGTTCAGCGCAGCGATCATGCCGAGCGGGATCGCGACCACAGCCGTCAGGATGATGGAACAGAGGGCAAGCTGGAACGAGACCGGGGCGGCTGCCGACACCATCGCCCAGACGGCGCGACCCGATGTCAGCGAATTGCCAAACTGGCCGTGCAGCAGGTTCCAGATGTAAAGACCGAACTGTTCGATGAAGGGCCTGTTGAGACCGGCGCTCTCGCGGATGGCCTCGATGCGCTGCGGATTATAAGCAACGTCGCCCGGCGCGCGCAGGAAGATGAGCTTGATCGGATCGCCTGCGCCGTAGAAAGCCAGCGCATAGACGGCCAGCATCACCACGAGAACGGACGGAATCCAGATGGCGAACCGGGTTAGCACGTAGCGCAGCAAGGCCACCTCCATCTGTTGTACGATGCGTTCCCACCCTCGGCGGAAGCCCGGCGGTCCACATCTCTTCTTCTTGAAACTTGCGCGAAGGCCTTGCGGCCTTCGCGCCCTCATAATCAGAAACGATAGCTTCAACTAGCCGATGGAAATGTTCCAGGGCTCGACGACTTGCCAGTCGAGGTTCTTGTCCAGGCCCTTGACCTCCTTGGTGGCCCAGCGCGACATCGCCTGAGAATACCACGGAATGAAGGCCCAATCGTCGCGGAAGGCCTTTTGCGCTTGCTGGGCGAGAGCGATGCGCTGCGGATCATCCGCGGCCTTGGTCGCCGCTTCGGCAAGGGCGCTGTCGACCTTGTCGTTCTTGTATCCGCCGAGCTTGTTCTGCGCATTCGACGAGGTCGAGGCGATGCAGCCGGTGAGATAGGAGACGGCATCGGGAACGCGGGTGCCGACGTCGTCGCGGAAGATCTGGACCGAATTCTGGTCCGGGCCGGCATAGGCGTCCTGCTGCGGCTTCATATCGACCGCCGTGATGCCGAGATTCTGGCGCCACTGCTCGGCAATGAACTGGGCTGCCGCCTCGATGGCTGGCGCCGAAATGCCGACGAACATGATCTTCGGCAGCCGCTCCGGACCGCCGTAACTCGATTCGGCGAGCAGCTTCTTGGCGCCTTCCGGGTCATAGGGGAAAGGCTCAAAGCCGGAATTCTCGGCGCCCGGAACCGAGTTGAGGATCTGGTCGGCCTTCTTGTGCGGCCCATCCGGATAGGAAGCCTTGAACAGCCCGTCACGGTCGACTGCCATGATCAGCGCCTGGCGGACCTTCGGATCGTCCATCGGGGCGCGGGAAATATTGAACCAGAAATGCTGGCTGGTCGGGATCAGCGGGCCGGCCGAGAATTCCGGGCCAAGGTCCTGAATAATGGTCGAGGTGACGAGCTCGGTATGGGCGTTGAACTCGCCCGAGCTGATCAGCGAGGTCGCGGTCACATTGTCCTCGATCGAGGTGATCTCGATGCGCGCAAGCTTGGGCTTCGGCCCGAAGAAGTTCTCATTCGGCTCGAAAGTCAGCTTGCCGGCGTCGATATCGAGGCTCGTCAGCTTGAAGGGGCCGGAGAAGACCGGCTTACTGTCGGGCTTGTACCAGTCGATGATCTCTTCGCCGTCGCTGCCGCGCGACTGCGATGCCTTGGTGATCGGCGCGATGTGGTTTGCCAGACGCATGAAGAAGATCGGGTCGGCGGCGGCGAGCGTCACGACGACCGTTCCCTCGTCGGGTGTCGCGACGCCGGTCAGCTCGTTGCCGGAGCCGGCGGCGATCTCGGCATAACCCTTGACCTTGCTCAGCACCTGGTCGGCGCGCTGGCTCTTGGTGTTCGGCATCGAGGCGACTTCCCATGATCCCTTGACGTCGGCCGAGGTGATCTTGCTACCGTCGGAGAAGACGGCCTTGGGGTCGATCTTGAAGGTCCAGACGGTGTTGTCGGCCGATTCCCAGCTGGTGAAGACATAGGGCTTGAGATTGCCCTGGCTGTCGAAATACATCGGCGAAGCCCACCAGATCGAGTTCCAGCGGAAGGTCCTGCCGCCACCGCGCAGCGGCGACCAGTCTTGGTCGAAAGCCGGATGCGCGGCTTTCAGAACCTGGCCCTCGTCCGCCATCACGATGCGGGCGTTCATACCGAAGACGGTGAGGCCGACGCCGGCGGCCAGGCCGAGCTTCAATGCATTGCGGCGTGATAGATTGGTTTTATCAGATTGATCAAAAGACATGCGTTCCTCCCACGATAAATTCGGCAGCGCTCTCCCTGCACCCTCCCAGGCGCAGCATGATCCCTGCCATACGGTCCCTCGTTATTGTAAATATGTCAACAAAAAATCGCGATTTAAACTCGATGAAAATAAATTCATAAAAATAATGCTGTAATTACAAACGGATGAAATTTCACTTTCCCGGTCATCCGTTTTGTCTTCTTGACAAAAGCACCCCGATGGAAGTTCTTTGCACTCCATCGCCACAGACGAATGACAATTGCATGCGCAGCCGGACGGTTCGACAGGGATCGGCAATCAAGGCGCGCCGAAGGGAGGGCGGAATGAGCCACCACAGGATCACGGGCGTTTTCAGCGCGGCCGCAACGCCGCTCACCGCAGACAATGCGCCGGATCTCGGCCTATTCACCGATCATTGCCGGCGGCTGCTGGCCGAGGGATGTCATGGCGTAGCCCTACTCGGTACGACGGGCGAGGCCAATTCCTTTTCCGGAGCGGAGCGGCGCGCCATTCTGGAGGCGGCGCTCAAGGCCGGCATTCCTGCCGACAAGCTGCTGCCGGGCACGGGCGTCGTCGCCATTCCGGAGACCGTCGAACTCACCCGACACGCGCTATCGCTCGGCGTCACCAAAGTCGTGATGCTGCCGCCCTTCTATTACAAGGGCGTGTCGGACGATGGTCTCTTTGCAGCCTATTCGCAGGTGCTGGAGAAGGTCGCCGACACGCGGCTGCAGGTCATCCTCTATCACATCCCGCAGGTCTCGGGTGTGCCGCTCTCCATTCCGCTGATCGGCCGGCTGATTGCCGCCTTCCCGGAAACGGTCGTCGGCATTAAGGAATCCGCGGGTGATTTCAATAACATGCAGGCTATTATCGCCGCCTACCCCGGCTTTTCCGTCCTGGCCGGCGCCGATCCACTGCTGCTGCCACTCTTGAAGGCCGGCGGCGCCGGCTGCATCACGGCGACCTCCAATCTCGTGGCGGATTCGCTGCGCACCGTCTACGACCATGTCCATGAAGAGAGGCGCGCTGGCGAGGTCGAGGCGGCGCAGGCGCGCATCAACGCCTATCGCACGCTTTCCAACTCTTACGTCCAGATCCCGACCATCAAGGCAATGATCGGGCTGAAGACAGGTAATCCCGCCTGGAAGCGCACGCGCGCACCGCTGATGCCGCTCGGCGAAGCGGATTATGCCGCACTCGCCGAAAGCTACGCCAAGCTGCCCTGAGGAGACCCGCCATGAGCTTTACCGGCCTGCCCCCCGAAGCCGTTGCCGCCCTGATGACCGGGGCCATCACCGCTCATCCCGCAGTCGACGGTCGTGCGGATGCCTATCTACCCTCGCCCTGCATCCAAAACCACGCGGCAAACCTTGCCTTTCTGCCCGACGGCACGCTGACCTGCGTCTGGTTCGGCGGCACGATGGAGGGCATGGGCGATATCTCCATTTACATGTCGCGGCTTGCCCCGGGCTCGGGGTGCTGGTCCGAGCCTGAAAAGATGAGCGACGATCCGGAAAAATCCGAGCAGAACCCATTGATTTTCAATGCTCCTGACGGAAAGACATGGCTGCTTTATACCTCGCAGACCTCGGGCAATCAGGACGGCTCCGTTGTCAAATGCCGGATTTCCGATGACGGCGGCCGGACGTTCGGCCCGGTCCGCATCCTCTGCGACAGCCCCGGAACCTTCGTTCGCCAGCCGATCGTCGTGAACGGCAAGGGCCACTGGCTGCTCCCGGCCTTCCGCTGCGTCGGCCTTGACGGCCGGCGCTGGAGCGGCGACGCCGATACGGCAGCGGTGTTGATCTCGCGCGACGGCGGTGCGAGCTGGCAGATGCACGATATACCAGACAGCATCGGCGCCGTGCACATGAACATCCTGCCGCTCGGCGGCGACGCGATGATCGCTTTCTACCGCAACCGTTTCGCTGAAAACATTCTTTCCAGCCGATCGAGCGACGGCGGCGAGACGTGGAGTGCGCCCGAGCCCGCGGAACTGCCGAACAACAATTCCTCGATCCAGGCTATCGTCCTGGATGATGGAGGAATCGCAATGGTTTACAACCATTCGAATGCAACCATGTCGGATGCGCGGCGCCTGTCTCTCTACGATGAAATCGAGGACGGCGAGGCTGGAGGGGCGGCCACAGTTGCTGCTGCCGGCATCGGCCGCCAGGCGGTCTGGGGTGTTCCGCGTGCGCCGCTGAGCCTTGCCATATCAAGGGATGGCGGCAAGAGCTTTCCGTATCGGATGGATCTCGATACAGGCGACGGTTTCTGCCTCAGCAACAATTCAAAGGATTCGGTGAACCGCGAATTCTCCTATCCCTCCGTCATCCAAGGCAGCGACGGCACGCTCCATATCGCCTACACCTACTATCGGCGAGCCATCAAATATGTGCGCCTCGCGTCGCAATCCTTGCCGTAAGCAAAACGGCGATTGAGCAATTGTAAATCTGCTTCCGAAGGAGAGGAAAGCATGCAGATTGCAACGGCTTGACTGGCCGAACGGCTTGAGCGTGATAACAAGTTCGCTAGCTCCGTCGAATATACGATACCCGCAGGTTCGGCCTGCCCGGACAATTGCCATTCATCGGCGATAATTCGTTAATTCACGGATTTAACTCATCTTTCCTTGCAATTTGTCTGCATGATAACTTCCACCTTCCAATTATCGTCAGACAAAATCTTTGGCTTCCGGGAATGCCGACTTGACATTGACATTACAACTTTACATTAAAGAAGACGACATTGTTGCCGCAAGATCCGCAGGGAGGACTGGTTAAATGGCCAGCTTGGGTTCGCCGATCACGATAGTTCGGCCGCATTTGATCGAATTCGGCATCGGCACGGCGGGGAAGCTCGGCAAATGGGCTGCCGGAAAGGGCTATAGGCGCACGCTCGTGATCTCGGATGCGTTCAACGCGTCGCGCATCGACGTGCTGGAGTTGAGAGGCGAGGTCACGGTTTTTTCCGAGGTGACCCCCGAGCCGGATACGGCCAATCTCGAAAAAGTTCTGGCAGCAGCCAACGCCGCCGGTGCCGAGTTGATCGTCGGCTTCGGCGGCGGCAGCGCCATGGATCTGGCCAAGCTCGCCGCCGTTCTTGCCGGCTCGACGCAGACGCTGCACGAGGTTGTTGGTCAGAACAAGGTCAATGGCCCGCGCAAAGTCGGGCTCGCCCAGGTGCCGACGACTTCCGGCACCGGCAGCGAGGCCGGCATCCGCGCGCTCGTCACCGACCCCAAAACGATGGCGAAACTTGCCGTTGAAAGCTTGCATATGCTGGCCGACATCGCCGTCGTCGACCCAGCGCTGACCTTCAGCGTGCCGGCGCGCACCACGGCGGCCACCGGTGTCGACGCGATGGCCCATTGCGTCGAAGCCTTCACCAACCGCAAAGCCCACCCGATGGTCGACATCTATGCGATCGAGGGAACGCGGCTCGTCGGCAGATATCTCGCACGCGCCGTCAAGGACGGCAACGACGCAGAGGCGCGCGCCGGTCTCGCGCTCGCATCGCTTTATGGCGGTTTTTGTCTCGGCCCGGTCAATACCGCCGGCGGCCATGCTCTCGCCTACCCTCTCGGCACACGCTGGCACGTGGCGCATGGTGCCGCGAATGCTCTGATTTTCCCGCATGTTCTCGCCTTCAACACGCCGGCCGCCCCGGAGAAGACCAAAGCGGTGATGGCGGCGCTGGGCTACGAAAACGCAGAAAATATCGCCTCCGTCTTCGATCCAGCTTACGCTTTCTGCGCCGAACTCGGTATCGAGATGAAGCTTTCCGGCCTCGGCGTGCCGGAAAGCGATCTCGATGCGATGGCCGATGACGCCTTTGCCATTCGCCGGCTGCTCGATAACAATCCGCGTGATCTCACCCGCGCCGACATCCGCTCGATTTACGCGGCCGCCTTTTAAAGCATGATGCCGAAAAGTGTGAGCGGTTTTCGGACGACATCATGCTTCGGACCAAAGCAACCGGTTTCAGAAGGAACTCGATTGATGGACAGGAATGCGAAAGTCGCCGTGACACTCGGTGATCCCGCCGGCGTCGGGCCCGAAGTAATCGTCAAGGCCTTGGCGGCGCTTCCAAGCGAGGAGCGCCGCGATTTCGTCATCGTCGGCAATATGGAAGCGCTGGAGCGGGCCGATCGCGTTACCGGCTCCGGCCTGAAATTCGGACCCGCCGATGACACCGGCGGCGACAGGATTGCGGTCGACGAAGTGGCGCTCGGCGCTGCCCTACCCGAAATCGGCAAGGTCAGCCCGGTCGCCGGCGATGCCTCGGTGCGCTACATCACCCGCGCCGTCGATCTCGCCATGTCGAGAAAGACCGATGTCATCGTCACTGCCCCGATCAACAAGGAAGCGATGAACCTTGCCGGCCATCACCATGACGGCCATACCGGGCTTCTCGCGCACCTCACGGGCGCGAAGAGCTCCTTCATGCTGCTTGCTTCCGAGCGGCTGAACACCATCCATGTCTCCACCCACATCTCGCTCAAGGGCGCGATCGAACGCGCCAAGACCGAGCGCGTGCTGGCGACCATCGAAGCCGGCCACCGACATTTCCTGCGCCTCGGCAAGAAGGCGCGCATTGCCGTTGCCGGCCTCAATCCGCATTGCGGCGAAAATGGCCTGTTCGGCACCGAGGACATGGAATTCCTGTCGCCGGCCGTCGATCAGGCTCAGGCCAGGGGTATCGACGTTGTCGGCCCGATTTCCGCCGACACGGTGTTTGCCCGCGCCTATAACGGCGCCTTTGATCTGGTCATTGCCCAGTATCACGATCAAGGTCATATCCCGATCAAGCTCGTTGCCTTCGAGACGGCCGTCAACGTCTCGCTCGGCCTGCCGATCGACCGTGTCTCGGTCGATCACGGCACCGCCTTCGACATCGCCGGCACCGGCAAAGCCAATCACGTCAACATGCTGTCGGCCATCGCCTATGCCCGGCTGATGGCCCGCTCGCCGCGCCAAAGGACCTGATCCCGACTCACGGAGGCACCCGCGGGAAACAATCACGGTTGCCGCGTTAAATCCCGAACAGACGACGATCCCAGAAGACAGGCTCGTGTAGACTCGCCGTGATCGAGGCGAATTCCGGATGCGCCGGATTGATCAGAACGTTGCGGTCGACGCGGGCGACGACGCTCGGCACCAGCAGGATGGCGCTACGCTTCTCCTGGCACCAGCCTTCACCGAATTCCTTGCTGACGGTTGCCGGCATGCTGTCCCAGCCCGGCAGCGCGGGCTCGGAGAAAACCTCGTAGCTGACCCCGCGCGGTATGGTGATGGTAACATAATGCTGGTTCGGCGGCAGCCGCCCGCTGCCATGGACGAGCTTTTCGAGAAGCGCCGTCGAATAGTGTTCGCTCGTATAGATGATCGGGCTGCCTGCCGTATTCCACCGCCCCGGCGCAATGGTCGAGCCAGTGGCGTCGAAGATCGGATAGGTTCCGTCGGGATCACCGATGCGGACGGATGTCAGCGTGCGGTCCAGGCGTTGCGCGCTCACGCAGCGCTGCCGTATTTCAGGCTTCCGAGAATATCGAGAACGAGTTCGCCGCCGATTTCGCTCTGGATGACGACGTCGATCGGCCGCCTGTCCTCCAGCATCGCATGCGGGCGGAACAGGAAATCGCGCGCCTCGATCTCGCTCTGCCAGACATCGAGCGCCAGCCCCCAGACGCGGGCTAGACGGGCGAGCTTTATGCCCTCGTCGGATGAGAGCCGATGCTTGGATTTGCGTCGCTCATAGGTGGCCTTCGGAACGAGCCGGTACTTGAACTGCGCATCGCTTGGGGCGAGAAGCAGCGCCATCCGGTCAAGCGCCTTGACCGGCAATCCTTCTTCGATGCTGGAGAGCAGCCCGAAGGCCGAACGCGAGGCCGGCTCCCTGGCTGGCAGGCCGAGAACATCGGCAACGACTGCAAATCCCGTCATGACAATGACTCCAATTCACTTGAGGTCATATTTAGTCTCAAATGGGGCAATGTTCAAGAGCCTGTCTTCGATGGAGCCGGATTGGTGGTTCGACAGCCACGGCATCGACCTCTCCGATTTTCGAGAGATTATCGCCGAATAGCAGGCGCTAGACTTTCTGATAGAAAGAGCATAACGCCGTGGAAGCACCAGGCGATATGCCCGCTCAAGCCGAACCGTTGGCTTATCCCGCCGCTGTATCCGAAATCATCCGCGATACGGCATTCTTCCAGCCGATGATCTTCGCTTGCCGCTCGGTTTCTTCCATCGAAGGGCTGAAGCGGCGGTCGCAGGCCCAGGCCTGCGCAAACTCCCGCTTGCCGGGCCAGATACCGGCTTTCGAGCCGGCAAGCCAGGCTGCTCCGAGCGCCGTTGTCTCGCGGATCGCCGAGCGGTCGACGGGATTTCCCGTGATGTCGGCCAGGCACTGCATCGTCCAATCCGAAGCCGCCATGCCGCCGTCGACGCGCAGCACCGTTTCCAGTTGGTTGGCGCCCCAATCTTTCTTCATAGCAACGAGCAGGTCGAGCGTCTGATAGGCGACGGATTCGAGCACCGCGCGGGCGAATTCCGCCGGGCCGCTGTTGCGCGTCAGGCCGAAGATCGCACCGCGCGCGGCTGGATCCCAATAGGGAGCGCCGAGGCCGGTGAAAGCCGGAACGATATAGACCTGCTGCCCGGGATCGGCCTTGGTCGCAAGAACCCCTGCCTCGGATGCCTGGTTGATGATGCCGAGACCGTCGCGCAGCCATTGTACGGCGGCACCGGCGATGAAGATCGATCCTTCGAGCGCATAGGTCGTCTCGCCGTCGAGCCGGCAGGCGATCGTCGTCAGCATGCGGTTCGAGGAGGAAACACGATCCCTGCCGGTGTTCAGAAGGGCGAAGCAGCCGGTGCCATAGGTGGATTTCATCATGCCGGGCTCGAAGCAGGCATTGCCCACCGCGGCGGCCTGCTGGTCGCCGGCAACGCCGAGGATCGGAAGTGCGGCGCCGAACAGCGCCTCGTCGACCTGGCCGAAATCATCGGCGCATTCCCTGACTTCGGGAAGCATGGCGGAGGGAATGCCGAGAATGCCGAGAAGCTCCTCGTCCCATGCGCCGTCATCGATATTGTAGAGCAGCGTTCGCGACGCATTCGTGGCATCGGTGGCGTGCACGCGTCCATCAGTCAGCTTGTAGATCAGCCAGCTGTCGATCGTGCCGAAGCAGGCCTCGCCAGCTTCCGCCTTCTCGCGCAGGCCATCGACATTGTCGAGCAGCCAGCGCAGCTTCGTGCAGGAGAAATAAGGGTCGAGCAGCAGGCCGGTCTTGGCGCTGAACAGCTTCTCATACCCGTCGGCCTTCAGGCTCTCGCACATTTCGGCCGTGCGCCTGTCCTGCCAGACGATCGCGCGGTGAAGCGGCGCGCCGGACTTGCGGTCCCAGACGACTGCTGTCTCACGCTGGTTGGTGATGCCGATCGCCGCGATCGCGGCGGCGTTCACGCCGGCATCGGCGATCGCGCTGCTGACAGTGGCGACGACGGACTGCCAGATTTCAGCGGCGTCATGCTCCACCCATCCGGGCTGCGGATAATATTGGGTGATCTCCGCCTGTGCCGAGCCGGCCATTTTCATGCCGCCATCGAAGATGATGGCGCGCGAAGAGGTCGTGCCCTGGTCGATCGAAAGAATATAGCCGCTCATATCCGTCTCCGGCTCGCACGAAAACACTCACCCTGCCGCTCAGCGGCAGGACGCTAGATCTGATGAGAGAAAGATTGTGGGGTGCCACCGGCTTCAAGCCGGTGGCAGGAAGTGATGGCCGGAGGCCTCGTCGCCTCCGGCCGGGTCCGCCTTACTTCTGCCAGCTCTTGACGAGTTCGTCGTAGTTGACGGTCAGCGGCTTTTCCTTCTCGTTCTCGATCTTCAGCTGCGGCGCCAGGTTGCCATTCTTCACCGCATCCGCGTTCCAATAAGCGAGATCATGCTCTTCGGCGAGCTTCGGGCCGATATCGCCCTGGACCTTGGCTCGTTCGAGGCGCTGCAGCACCTTTTCCTGTTCGGCGCAAAGCGAGTCCATTGCTTCCTGCGCCGTCTTGGCGCCCGAGGAGGCGTCACCGATCGCCTGCCACCACAGCTGCGCGAGCTTCGGATAGTCAGGAACGTTCGTACCGGTCGGCGACCACTGCAGGCGGGCCGGCGAACGGTAGAATTCGACGAGGCCGCCGAGCTTCGGTGCGCGGTCGGTAAAGGACTTATGATCGAGCGTGGACTGGCGTATGAAGGTCAGGCCGACATGGCTCTTCTTCACGTCGACGGTCTTCGATGTGACGAACTGGGCATAGAGCCAGGCGGCCTTGGCGCGGTCGTCGGGCGTGGACTTCATCAGCGTCCACGAGCCGGCATCCTGATAGCCGAGCTTCATGCCGTCCTTCCAGTAGACGCCATGCGGGCTCGGTGCGAAACGCCATTTCGGCGTGCCGTCCGCATTGACGACCGGCAGGCCTTCTTTGACGAAGTCCGCGGTGAAGGCCGTGTAGGTGAACATCTGCTGCGCGATCTCACCCTGCGATGGGACCGGTCCGGATTCGGAGAAGGTCATGCCCTGAGCGGCAGCCGGTGCATAAGCCTTCATCCAGTCCAGGTATTTCTGGATGGAATAGACCGCGGCCGGACCGTTGGTGTCGCCGCCGCGCGCGACGCACGAACCGACAGGACGCGAGTTCTCGTCGACCTTGATGCCCCATTCGTCGACCGGCTTGCCGTTCGGGATGCCCTTGTCGCCGTTGCCGGCCATCGACAGCCAGGCGTCGGTGAAGCGCCAGCCGAGCGACGGGTCCTTCTTGCCGTAGTCCATGTGGCCATAGACCTTCTTGCCGTCGACTTCGCGGCCGGTGAAGAACTCGGCGATGTCCTCATAGGCCGACCAGTTGACCGGCACGCCGAGATCGTAGCCATACTTCGCCTTGAAGTCCGCCTTGTTCTTCTCGTCGTTGAACCAGTCGTAGCGGAACCAGTAGAGGTTTGCGAACTGCTGGTCCGGCAGCTGGTAGAGCTTGCCATCGGGCGCCGTGGTGAAGGACTTGCCGATGAAGTCGTCGATGTCGATGCCGGGATTGGTGACGTCCTTGCCTTCGTTGGCCATCCAGTCGGTCAGCGAGCGGGCCTGCTGGTAGCGCCAATGGGTGCCGATCAGGTCGCTATCGTTGATGTAGGCGTCATAGATGTTTTCGCCCGACTGCATCTGCGTCTGCAGCTTTTCGACGACATCGCCTTCGCCGATCAGGTCATGGGTGATCTTGATGCCGGTGATGGCGGTGAAGGCCGGGGCCAGCACCTTGGATTCATATTCGTGTGTCGCGATCGTTTCGGAAACGACCTTGATGTCCATGCCGGCGAAGGGTTTCGCTGCATCGACGAACCACTGCATTTCCTTTTCCTGGTCGGCGCGGGGAAGCGTCGAGAGGTCGCCGACCTCTTTGTCGAGGAAGGTCTTTGCCTCGTCCATGCCGGCATAGGCCGAAGCTGTCATCGCCAGCAGCAAGCATGCTGTCGTCGTCAATAAGTGCCGTCGCATAATATCCTCCCAAGGGTTTGCGATTGCAGTCACGTCTCAGGCGGCCAGTACCCCCGGCCATCTGTCTTCTCCTTGCCGTCACACGTAGCGGAACACGCCGATGGCGTAGACCACGGAGACAGCAAGAGCCCACCACAGGTTGGGCCCAGCGAGCCCAAGCCATGCAAGATGAATGAAAGCGCTGCCCAGCAGCGAAATGAAAAGCCGGTCGCCGCGCGTCGTCTCGAAACGCAGCACGCCTGTGCGCGGCGAGCCGCCCGGCGAAAAATATTCCCAGCCGCTCATCGCGATCAGAAGCGCCAGGATCGTCAGGAAGAACAGCGCCGTCGGCAGCGTCCATGCCATCCAGGAAAATGTCATTGCGGTCTCCTCCTCAGACGCGGCCCAGGGCAAAGCCCTTGGCGATGTAGTTGCGGACGAAATAGATGACGAGCGCGCCGGGGATGATGGTGAGCACGCCGGCCGCCGCCAGCACGCCCCAATCCATACCGGAGGCGGAGACCGTGCGCGTCATGATCGCCGAGATCGGCTTGGCCGCCGTCGTCGTCAACGTGCGGGCAAGCAGCAGCTCGACCCAGGAGAACATGAAGCAGAAGAAGGCGGCGACGCCGATCCCGCTTGCGATCAGCGGCATGAATATCTTCACGAAGAAGCGCGGGAAGGAGTAGCCGTCGATATAGGCGGTTTCGTCGATCTCCTTCGGCACGCCGGACATGAAGCCTTCGAGGATCCAGACCGCCAGCGGCACGTTGAACAGGCAGTGGGCCAGCGCCACGGCGATATGCGTGTCGATGAGCCCGAAGGCCGAATAGAGCTGGAAGAAGGGCAGCGCGAAGACGGCCGGCGGCGCCATACGGTTGGTCAGCAGCCAGAAGAACAGGTGCTTGTCGCCAAGGAAACGGTAACGCGAAAAGGCGTAGGCCGCCGGTAGCGCTGCGAGCACTGAAATGACCGTGTTCATCGCCACGTAGATGATGGAGTTAATGTAACCGCTGTACCAGGACGGATCGGTGAAGATGACGGTGTAGTTCCGAAGCGTCGGATTTTGCGGCCACAGCGAGAACGCGCCGGTGATTTCGGCATTCTCCTTGAAGCTCATGTTGATCAGCCAGTAGATCGGCAGGAGCAGAAAAAGGATGTAGAGCGTCGTGACCACCCAGGAGAGGTTTCCTGCGGGCTTGTATTTCATTCTCGAACCCATGGGATCTCTCCTTTCTCAAGCGTTGGCGTCGCTGCTGGTCATGACCGTGTAGAAGATCCATGACAGCAACAGGATGATCAGGAAGTAGATGATGGACATCGCCGCGGCGGGGCCGAGATCGAACTGGCCGACAGCCATCTTCACGAGATCGATGGAAAGGAACGTCGTCGAGTTGCCGGGCCCGCCGCCGGTGACGACAAAGGGCTCGGTATAGATCATGAAACTGTCCATGAAGCGTAGCAGCACGGCGATCAGCAGCACCCGCTTCATCTTCGGAAGCTGGATATAGCGGAACACGGACCAGCGCGAGGCGCCGTCGATCTTGGCGGCCTGATAATAGGCGTCCGGGATCGAAACGAGGCCGGCATAGCAGAGCAGCACGACGAGGCTCGTCCAGTGCCAGACATCCATGACGATGACGGTGACCCAGGCATCGACCGGATCGCGGACATAGTTGTAGTCGAGGCCGATCGCTTCGAGCGTGTGGCCGAGCAGGCCGATATCGACGCGTCCAAAAACCTGCCAGATGGTGCCGACGACATTCCATGGAATGAGCAGCGGCAGGGCCATCAACACCAGGCAGACGGGGACGCCCGGGCCCGATTTCGGCATGTTGAGCGCGATGAAGATGCCGAGCGGAATCTCCAGCGCCAGAATAATAAAGGAGAAGAGCAGATTGCGCTGGAGCGCTTCCCAGAAGCGATCGGAATGCAGGGTCTCGACGAACCAATCGGTGCCGGCCCAGAAGAACTCATTGTTGCCGAACGTATCCTGAACCGAATAATTGACGACGGTCATCAGCGGGATGGCGGCCGAAAAGGCCACCAGCAACAGCACCGGCAGCACCAGAAACCAGGCTTTATTGTTCCACGTCTTCTGCATGGCTCAGGCCTCCCTGCCGACACGCCAGCTGTCGGCGTAAATGCTGATGGCGGACGGATCGAAGGTGACGCGGGCATCGGCGGGGATGTCGGCATCCTCGTGCACGACGATCGCAATAGGCTGGCCGGCGAAGCGGGCTCGCACGATCTTCTGCCGGCCGATATCCTCGATCTTATTGATTGTAACCGGCATGCCCTCCCGCCCGAGGCGGATGAATTCGGGGCGAATGCCAAGTTCGGTCTTCACCGCGCCATTGGTATTAGGCGCATAATCCAGCATCAGCACCTCGTCTCCGACCTTGACGGCGCTGCCGTCGATCTGTGCCGGCATGACGTTCATGCCCGGCGAACCTATGAAATAACCGACGAAGGTGTGGCTCGGCCGCTCGAAGAGCTCGGCCGGCGTGCCGATCTGCACGATCTGGCCGTCATACATGACGACGACCTTCTCGGCGAAGGTCAGCGCCTCGGTCTGGTCGTGGGTGACGTAGACCATGGTGAAGCCGAACTGCTTGTGCAGCCGCTTCAGCTGCGAGCGCAGTACCCATTTCATATGCGGATCGATGACGGTCAGCGGCTCGTCGAACAGGATGGCGTTGACGTCGTTGCGCACCAGCCCGCGGCCGAGAGAGATCTTCTGCTTCTGGTCGGCCGTCAGCCCCTGCGCCTTGCGCTTGGCCCAGCCGGCAAGGTCTATCATTTCGAGAATGTCGCGGACGCGCCGGTCGACATCGGCTTCTGCCACGCCGCGGTTGCGCAACGGGAAAGCGAGATTGTCGTACACGGTCATCGTGTCGTAGATGACCGGGAACTGGAAGACCTGCGCGATGTTGCGGCTCTGCGTCGAAAGATTCGTCACATCCTTGCCGTCAAAGAGGATGCGGCCGTGCGAAGGCTGCAGCAGACCCGAAATGATGTTGAGCAGCGTGGTCTTGCCGCAGCCGGAAGGACCGAGCAGCGCATAGGCGCCGCCGTCGTTCCATTCGTGGTCGACTTCCTTCAGCGAATAATCCTTCTCCGTCTGCGGATTGGCTCCGTAGGCGTGGCGGATATGGTCGAGCGAAATGCGTGCCATAATGCTCTCCTAAGCCTTTCCTGCTGCAGCGGTAGCGCGACCGACCGTGGCAATGGCGCGGCCATCGGCGCCGAAGGCCAAGAGGTGGCGCGTATCGAGGAAGGCCTCGATCTCCATGTCGGGATCGATGTCGTGAATCCCGTGCGCCAGCATCACCCAGCGCACACCGTCATATTCCAGATGGACGAAGCTCTCCGAACCGGTGATCTCCGAAACCAGCGTACGCGCTTGCAGGCGGGCTGCGTCACCCGTCTGCGGCTTGAAGCCGAGATGATGCGGATGAAAAGCGACCGTCACCGGCCCGTCCGGCACGGCGGCCAGATGCGGGGGAACCGGAAGAGCTGCCCCGCCCGGACGCGTAAAGACATTGCCGGATTTGGTGACGTCGAGCGCGTTCAGCGGCGGGTCGGCGAAGATGCTGGCGGTGGCGAGGTCGGCAGGCCTTCGGTAGACATCGATCGTCGGCCCGAACTGGGTGACCCGGCCTTCGTTCAACGTCGCCGTATTGCCGCCGAGCAGGAGCGCCTCGGACGGTTCGGTCGTGGCATAGACGAAGATCGCGCCGGATTGGGCGAAGATCTTCGGCAATTCCTCGCGCAGTTCTTCGCGCAGCTTGTAATCGAGGTTGGCGAGCGGCTCGTCCATCAGCACGAGGCTGGCATTCTTGACGAGCGCGCGCGCCAGCGCCGTGCGCTGCTGCTGGCCGCCGGACAGGTTGAGCGGCGTACGGTCGAGATAGGGCGTGAGTCTCAGAAGCTCGGCGGCCTTGCGCACTTCGCGGTCGATCGTGGCGGCATCCTTGCCCGATATGCGCATCGGCGAGGCGATGTTCTCGTAAACGGTCAGCGCCGGATAGTTGATGAACTGCTGGTAGACCATGGCAACGTTGCGCTTCTGCACCGGCATGCCGGTGACATCGGCGCCGTCGAAATGGACGGAGCCGGCGGTCGGACGGTCGAGCCCGGCCATCAGCCGCATCAGCGACGTCTTGCCCGACAGCGTCGGCCCGAGCAGGACGTTCAGCGTGCCGCGCTCGAGGACCAGATCGGTCGGATAGATATGATAGTCCGCGCCCACCATCTTGGCGGCGTTCCGCAGTTCCAGCATTCCGATTCCCGTGCCTCCACGCAGCGGGGACCACACGCCGCCTTATCCGGCCATCGCCGGTATGGCAGCCATGTACTCCTCCAGTGACTGAGCCTGCTCCCTCGAAAGGCGCAGACCATCCTTCGTTCTCCTCCACAGCACGTCTTCGGCGTGCCGGGCCCATTCATGTTCGACCAGATATTTGACCTCGGCCTCGTAGAGATCGCCGCCGAACAGCTGCCCGAGGTCTGCAATGCCGCGAGCATCGCCGATCAGCGTCTCGGCCCTGGTGCCGTAGCGGCGCACCAGCCGGCGCGCATGCGGATCGGCAAGGAAGGGATAACGCCGCTTCAACTTGGCGACTTCGCCCTCATAACCCTGGACCGCGAAATTGCCGCCCGGCAGATGGCTCTTTGCCGTCCACGGGCTGCCCTTGACGCCGATTGCGGCACCGATTTTCTCCAGCGCATGCTCGGAAAGTCGGCGATAGGTGGTGAGCTTACCGCCGAAGACGTTGAGCAGCGGCGCAGCCCCGCCCTCGCCTTCCAGCTTCAGCACATAATCGCGCGTCGCCTCCTGCGCCTTCGAGGCGCCGTCGTCATAGAGCGGCCTGACCGCCGAATAGGTCCAGACGATGTCTTCCGGTCTGACCGGCTCCCTGAAATATTCCGAAGCCGCATTGCAGAGATAGACGGTCTCTTCCTCGGAGATCCGGACATCTTTGGGATCGGCGGTGTAGTCGCGGTCGGTGGTGCCGATCAGGGTGAAATCGCCCTCATAGGGGATGGCGAATATGATGCGGTTGTCGGGATTCTGGAAGAAATAAGCTCTCGCGTCGTCGAACTTCTTCTTGACGACGATATGACTGCCCTGGACGAGACGGACGTGATGGGCCTCGTTCTGGCCAAAGGCAGAACGAATGACATGATCGACCCAGGGACCGGCGGCATTGATCAGCATGCGGGCCTTATGGCTGTCGTTGCGGCCGGTTACCGTATCGGTCGTTTCGATTTGCCACAGACCATTCTCGCGGCGCGCCGACACCACTTTGGTGCGGGGCATGATCGTCGCGCCCTTGTCGGCGGCGTCACGGGCGTTCAACACGACCATACGGGCATCGTCGACCCAGCCGTCGGAATATTCGAAAGCCTTGGTAAACAGCGCCTTCAGCGGCTTGCCGGCCGGGTCCTTGCGCATGTCGAGCACCGACGTCGCCGGCAACAGCTTGCGGCCGCCAAGATGATCGTAAAGGAAGAGACCGAGCCGGATCAGCCAGGCGGGGCGAATGCCGCCCTTGTGGTAGGGAAGCACGAAGCGCAGCGGCCAGATGATATGCGGCGCCATCGCCCAGAGGATTTCGCGCTCCATCAGCGATTCACGCACCAGGCGAAACTCATAATGCTCGAGGTAGCGCAAGCCACCATGAATGAGCTTGGTGGCGCCGGACGAGGTGCCGGAGGCGAAATCGTTCATCTCCGCCAGCGCGACGGAATAGCCGCGCCCGACCGCGTCGCGCGCAATGCCGCAGCCGTTGATGCCGCCGCCGATGACGAAAATGTCGTGTATCTCCCGGCTCAATTGCCCCTCCGAGCCCACTGCTGATTTCGCATCGCACAAAACTTGCGCGATTGCGAAAGTAACAACAGTTAAAACGAAAGGAATGTGAATGTCAAACGAATGTTTGTGCTGTTTGCGCGACCTAGCGCGATCTGGTGCTCGTTTCGATCAGCTTCACATTGTTTTCGAGGCAGAGATTGCGGATCGAGGGCACCGGACAGTGGTCGGTGATGAAGGTGTGAACCTGGGAAAGCTGGCCGATCCGAACGGGCGCAGTGCGTTCGAACTTGGTCGAATCGGCAACGAGAATGACATGCCGGGCATTCGCGATAATCGCCTGTGCGACTTTCACTTCGCGAAAATCATAATCGAGAAGCGCGCCGTCGAGGTCGATCGCCGATGCGCCGATGACGGCATAATCGACCTTGAACTGCCGGATGAAATCGACGGCCGCTTCGCCGACGATGCCGCCGTCCGAGCCGCGCACGACCCCGCCGGCAATCACCACCTCGATTGCCGGGAAGAGGCGCAACCTGTTGGCAACGTTTATGTTATTGGTGATCACCATAAGCTCGTGGTGATTGGCGAGCGCCTCGCCCACCGCCTCGGTCGTCGTTCCGATGTTGATGAAAAGCGAGGCTCCGCTCGGGATCAGCTCGACTGCCGCCATACCGATCGCCTGCTTCTCCGAAGCGGCGATCTGGCGCCGCGCCTCGTATTTGACGTTCTCCGTTCCGCTTGGAAATGTCGCGCCGCCATGGATACGTGTCAGCACCTGCGCGTCGCAGAGATCGTTCAGATCCTTGCGGATCGTTTGCGGCGTCACCGAAAAGCGTGAGGCGAGCTCCTCGACCAGAACCCTGCCGCTCGATTTCGCAATCGCCACGATTTCCGTTTGCCGGTCGGTCAAGAACATGGGCGCCCCTTTCGGTCTGCTTTCGTTTTTAAAGAAAGCGAACGGCGGCGCAATGCCTATTTGTCAGCGAGCCGACGTCGTCACCTTAATATGGCGCCAGTGCGATGCACCTATCGTTTCCGCATCACGTTGACCACGAGCACCCCAAGGATCGCCATGACGCCGCCGATGGCGCCGAGCGCCGTCGGCGTCTCGCCCAGCCAGACGAACCCGATCAGCGTTGCGACTGGCGGCACGCCGTAAAGAAAATTCGAGGCGCGCGCGGCCGTTAGCCGCTTCAAGGCGATGGCCCATGTGAGATAACCGATCGCGGTCGGGAAGATGACGAGATAGGCAACGCCCCAGTTGACCTCCGCCGGTGCAGCGGCCAACGCGCGGATCGTCGCCGGGACGGCCGGAAAGAGCGGCACGGAGCCGATCAGCAGGATCCAGGCGGTGACGGCAAGCGCCGGCAGGCGAGCGAGCAGCGGTTTCTGCAATACGCTGGCAATCGCCGAGCAGAGCGCTGCGCCTAAGATCAGCATGGCGTTCGGATCGAGCTTGAAGCCGCCGTCGGAGGCGACCGCAATCAGCGCCACGCCGCCGAAGGAAACCGCAGTACCCGCCCAGCCCCAGCGGCCGAAACCCTCACCGAGGGCGAATGTCGCGATCAGGGCGGTGAAGACAGGCATGGTGTTGATGATGAAGCTCGCCGGTCCCGCCGCCACCGTCTGCTCGCCGGTGTTCAACAGAACCGCATAGGCGGCGATGAAGAGCACTGCAGCGACCGAGAGGCGAAGGAAATCACGCTTTTCCGGCATCGGCCGGTAGATGGCGAGGTAGACAAGGGCGAGGACGCCTGCCGCCACATAACGGGCCGTTGCCAGTTCGATCGGCGTCAGCGGCCCGAGACAGATACGGATCACCACAAAGGAAGAGGCCCAGAAGAGAATGGTGACGACAATCGCAGCAAAGGCGATCAGATCGAAGCCGCTGTGCTGTTTTGCCGAAACCGGTGCGCTTGCCGCCATGCTCATTTTCGCCTCCATCTGTGCGTGCAACGATGAATTAAGCCTTCGATGCGTGCTTGAAAAGCACCGCAATCGATGATCAAATGTGCGCATGGTTCACAGCTCGCCAGTGCTCCCGCCGCTCGATACGCTCGAGACGTTTGCCCGCGCCGCCCGGCTTGGATCGTTTTCGGCCGCGGCCGAGGAGAGCGGGATCACCCATGGTGCCGTATCCCGGCAGGTCTCGCGGCTCGAGCGCTGGATGGGTGTGCGGCTGTTCGCGCGTGAAGCTCGCGGTGTCCGCCTCACCCCTGAGGGCATGCGGTTCTTCGCCCGTGCCGAGGAAGCCCTTTCCCTGCTCGGTAACACCGGCGAGCGCTGGCTGCCGCGGCCTAACAAGGCGGCGGTGCGCCTTTCCGTTACGCCGTCCGTCGCCTCTCTATGGCTGTTTCCGCGTCTGGCAAAGCTCGAAGGAAACGAACTGCATGTCGAACTGACACTCGAACACCGGCTGGCGGACTTCGGCGAAGGCACGGATCTTGCCATCCGCTGCGGCAAGGGGCCGTGGGCCGGCGTGCGCGCCCTGCCGCTCTGGCAGGAAAAATCCGCTCCGATCGCCGCTCCGGCGCTGGCAGCACGGCTCGGCCAGCGCTCGGATGCGCTTTCGCTGCTCGATCTGCCGATCCTTCACGACTCCAATATCGAAGGCTGGCGCCGCTGGCTCGCGGGTGAGGGCGTCGACTACACGCCGCGTGGTCAGGACCGCCGCTTCGAGGATTACAATCTGGTGATCGATGCCTGCGCGCAGGGGCTCGGCATTGCGCTTGCAAGGCCGCCGCTGTCGGATGCCGCACTTGCCGCCGGGAGTGTGGTCGCAGTGTCACAGCGCACCCTTGATTCCCACGTCGCTTTTCACCTGATCCGGCCGGACGACGCATTGAAAAGCCCCGCCATCGAATTCGCCAGCCGCTTCCTGCGCGAAGCCGGCCATGACGAGGCGGCAATCAACGCCTTTATCGCACCCGGCAGGCCGAAAACGTAAACAGAGGACGCGCCGCCGCGCACATTCGCTGGCCCCTAGTAAATGAAGTGGAGCCTATCGGAGACTACGATCGGCGACCCGGGTCACTCGAATGAAAACTTCAGGCGCATTTCCTTCGCCGGCTCGAAGCCAGCGCTCCGATAGACCGGTTCGCCCGCATCCGAGGCATGGATGACGGCGGTCGTGCAGCCGATGGATTTCAGATAATCAACAGCCCTGTTCGTCAGCGCCCGAGCGATGCCGCGCCGGCGGAAGGCCTCCGCAACATAGACGGACCAGATGTAACCGTGCAACCGCTGCTCCGGCCGAATAACTTCCGGAAACGGCGATTGGTGCAGCTGGCAGGATACGGAACCGGCGATTTCATCATCCACAATGGCCAGGAACGATGTGAGGCGGCGCTCGTCGCGACCACTTCTAAGGAATGATAATACCCGCGCCGCCGCATCCGGCCTGTAGTGTTCCGGCGGCGTGCCATAGCTGTCCCAGATTTGCAGATAGTGCCCGACCAGGATCTCATCCTCGTCGGGTGTTGCAACTCGGATATCCATCGTTCGGCGCCAGCGCTAAGCCATCCCAAGAAGCGCGTGACGCCCGGCCGCGTTGCGGCGGGCGTCACATAAAACTGTTAATCCGCCGGGGTCAGTGTCATCGACGCGCTGCCGGCCGCAACATTGAGGCCGAGCTGGCCGGTCAGGCTGACCGTCTGCAGATGGATCGAACCGGCGGTGCCGCCGACCAGGAGGTTGGCGCCGACACCGGCTCCAACCGTCGCCTCTGCGCTGGCGCCGACATAAAGACCGGCGAGCGACCCGCGATGATAACCAGCCGTCGGCGCAAATACCGCCCAGATCAGGCGGCTGCGCGTGGTGAAGCCGAGGTCGATGCCAAGCTTTCGCATTTCGCCGGTATAGTGATCTAAAACCTCATTGCCGACAATTGACTGAAAGACGCAATCGGCTTCCTTGGACGAACCCAGCACATAACCCGTGCCGCCGCCGATATCGCAAGTGAGATAACCGATCTTCACGCCATTGCGCAGGTCCGGCTCTTCATAGGTTCTGGTGACGGGGTCGGCGGCATTGATCGCCCCCGCGCCGACAAACGTCAACGATACCGCGGCAAACGCCGTCGTAAGAGTTTTATTCATAAGTCTCTCCTTCTTAAATCGTGACGGGAACACCCGGCTGGCCGGCACCGGATATCGGAGGGGACCGCAAAGCAATCCCGAACGGCGCCGTTTTCGCGTCGCGTGTCAAAGCGCGTGGGAAGGCGCAGGCGACAGGTCTACGGTTCAGCCCCTTTGGGACATTTCGAAGGCATATGCGATCGGCATGTGCCCTTTCACAATCTTGTTAGGAATGGTTGCACGAAAAACACATTCTCTCGGAGCGAGTTTTCCGCCGGCCATGTGCGGCCATCAAGACAAGGAAAACCCGGTGATAGTTTTCACCGGGTTTTATACTGTATTCATCTTCACTATACTCTGCGCATGAAGCGCATGACAAGCGAGACGACGAACAACACCAGGAAAATAAAGAACAGAACCTGGGCGATGGAAGCTGAAGCCCCTGCGATGCCGCCAAATCCGAGGACACCGGCAATCAAGGCCACAACGAGAAACACCAGAGCGTAGTAAAGCATCGCAATCTCCTTTTACGTTGCTGCGGAGATAACGGAGACCAACCCGGTTTGGTTCCCTGCTCTTCGACCGGCGCCACATCGGCCTCGTTCAGCCGAAATGAAAGACGCCGTTGTACATCCGGTCGCCTTCCGTCGGCTCGGGAGGTTCGGCCGCATCGAGATAGGCCTTGAGCGGCCCGGTCAGCACGAACCAGACACTTGCCCCCAGCATGAAGCAGGCGCCCACCGGATCGTCGATGCGGGCGATGAATGGGAGGCAGGCGGATGAGAACAGCACAATGATCCTGACCGACCATTCCGCTTCCCGTTTGGCAACGGCGCGCGCCCTCGACGACTTGTATTCCCGGGCGCCATAGGCGCTTCCCCCTGCCTTGACCGCCAAAAACAGTTTTTTGGCGGACGGCAGGGCCAGCATGAGCAGCGCGGCGATGCTGAGCGCGAAAGGGCTGCCTGCCATAACCTGCCCGCTCGCGATAAGGAGAAAGGACAGCACGACGAGGTTCCATGTCGGCTCCAGCAGCTCCGGCGACTGCCGGGTGCGGATATGCCAGTGTCGCAGCAAGCCTGCCGCGCCGTTCAATAACGGCTGATCGATATAACGATTGATCCAGTCCATGCTGATGCGCCCGCCCCGATTGTCTGAAGAAGGCCCGAACACCACGGAAATGGGTCATCATCGTGGCAGAGCGCCGGCAATATCGGCCGGCGCTATTCTTCGCTCACATAGATGGTCTTCACAAGCCGCCGCAAAAATAGCCGTTCAGCTGCGAAGCCCGGGCGCCTCGTGACCGGTACGCGCCACATATTCCGTATAGCCGCCGCCATATTGGTGGATGCCTTCCGGCGTCAGCTCCAGCACCCGGTTGGAGAGCGCCGCCAAGAAATGCCGGTCGTGCGAGACGAACAGCATGGTGCCCTCATATTGCGCCAGCGCCTTGATCAGCATCTCCTTGGTGTCGAGATCGAGATGGTTCGTCGGCTCGTCCAGCACCAGCAGGTTCGGCGGATCGAAGAGCATCATCGCCATGACCAGCCGAGCCTTTTCGCCGCCGGAGAGCACCCGGCACCGTTTCTCGACATCATCGCCGGAAAAGCCGAAACATCCGGCAAGCGCGCGCAAAGGCCCCTGCCCTGCCTGAGGAAACCGGTCTTCCAGCGATTGGAAGACGGTGCGTTCGCCATCGAGGATATCCATCGCGTGCTGAGCGAAATAGCCCATCTTGACGCTGGCGCCGAGAGCGACGCTGCCGTGGTCCGGCGTCGTCGTGCCCGTTACCAGCTTCAGCAGCGTCGATTTTCCGGCGCCGTTGATGCCCATGATGCACCAGCGCTCCCGCCGCCGCACCATGAAATCCAGCCCCTCATAGATGCTTCGGCTGCCGTATTTCTTATGGACGTTCTTCAGGCTGACCACGTCCTCGCCGGAGCGGGGTGCCGGCTGGAATTCGAAGGCGACCGAATGGCGGCGCTTGGGCGGCTCCACCCGGTCGATCTTCTCCAGCTTCTTCACGCGGCTCTGCACCTGCGAAGCATGCGAAGCGCGCGCCTTGAACCGCTCGATGAACTTGATTTCCTTGGCGAGCATCGCCTGCTGGCGCTCGAACTGGGCCTGCTGCTGTTTCTCGTTCTGCGCCCGCTGCTGCTCGTAGAATTCATAGTCGCCGGAATAGGAGGTCAGCGACCCGGCGTCGATCTCGAGGATCTTGTTAACGATGCGGTTCATGAACTCGCGGTCGTGCGAGGTCATCAGCAGCGCACCCTCATAGCCCTTCAGGAACTCCTCGAGCCAGATCAGGCTTTCGAGATCGAGATGGTTGCTCGGTTCGTCGAGCAGCATGACGTCGGGACGCATCAGCAGGATGCGGGCAAGCGCCACGCGCATCTTCCAGCCGCCCGACAGCGCACCGACGTCGCCGTCCATCATCTCCTGGCTGAAGCTCAGGCCCGCAAGCACTTCGCGGGCGCGCCCGTCGAGCGCATAGCCGTCCAGCTCCTCGTAACGCGCCTGCACCTCGCCGTAGCGCTCGATGATCTCCTCCATGTCGTCCACCCTCTCCGGATCGACCATGGCGGCCTCCAACTCCCGCAGCTCGGCGGCAACGATGCTGACCGGCCCGGCGCCGTTCATCACCTCGGCGACGGCGCTGTGGCCCGCCATTTCGCCGACATCCTGGTTGAAGTAGCCGATGGTCACGCCCTTCTCGCAGGAGACCTGGCCCTCGTCGGGCTGCTCCTCACCGTTGATCATCCGGAAGATCGTCGTCTTGCCGGCGCCGTTCGGGCCGACGAGGCCGATCTTCTCGCCTTTGTTGAGGGCTGCCGAAGCATCGATGAAGAGGATTCGGTGGCTAAGCTGCTTGCTGATATTTTCGATACGAATCATGATGTGCTGCGGGGCCTGAAAAAAAGTTACGGCGCCCTTACCACGCGGGGAAACGGTGGGATAGGTCCGTTTCCCTACCCTCTCGATCTCAAAGACCGGATTGGATAAGGTTGTCGCCTACGCTGATCAAGGATCCGTACCCATGAGCGTTCGCCTTCCGCAGTCTTTCAGGCAATCCCAGCAGGATAGAAACGGCTTCAACGTCCTCGAATACGAGTTGATGTTGGAACGCGCCGATTCGCTCGGACGGCACGGACTGAAGGTGGAGGCGGCCCTCGCCGCCCTGAAAGCATGGACCGGCGAGCGCCAAAGCGCGGAGGAACGCGAGAGACTTCTGAATGACGCATCCGATGCCGTCTGGGCATTCTTCATCCAACGGGAGATTTGCGGCTTGCGCAACAACCGCGACGCCATCCAGCGCTACGGCATCCCGAACGAAGTGATTGCCAGACTGGGCGCAATACGAAAATAACGCCTGAAGTGCATCTTCCACCTACAGATAAGAATCGCGGTGCAGGCAGCTATGCTTGAGCCGAACCAGTGTGAAAAAGGGAATTGCCATGCCAAGCACAATCCGGATCGGCAATCAGGATCTCACCGTCGACGTCTCCTCCCTCGGCGCCGAAATGCAGGCGCTGACCACCAACGACGGACGCTCCTGGTTATGGACGGGTGACGCAGCATTTTGGACGGGACGCTCGCCGATCCTGTTTCCGATCGTCGGCAAGGCGCCGGACGACAAGGTCGCGATCGACGGCACGGTCTACCCGATGGCGCAGCACGGTTTTGCCCGGCGCAGCGAATTTGCCCTCACAGCCTCCACG
Source organism: Rhizobium aethiopicum (assembly GCF_900094625.1). Classification (GTDB taxonomy): domain Bacteria; phylum Pseudomonadota; class Alphaproteobacteria; order Rhizobiales; family Rhizobiaceae; genus Rhizobium; species Rhizobium aethiopicum. Next base: position 480,711 of record NZ_FMAJ01000004.1, read on the forward strand.
GCAACGATGTGCCGGCACGAGCTTGCCGCGTCGGCCGCCACACGGGCGGTCTATCCGTTCGACTTTTTGCTGGCCGTGGAACATGCGGTCGAGGGCCGCGCCTTGACCGTCACCGCCGAAGTCAGCAACCGCGATCAGAAGGCGATGCCGTTCGGGTTCGGCTTCCATCCGGCCTTCGCCTGGCCGCTGCCTGAGGCTTCCGGGCGGCCCCACACCGTCGCGCTCGACAATCAAGGAGAGCCGGGGCTCGTGCGGCTGGAGGGCGGCCTTATCAATCCGACCCCGCAGCCTTCACCCTTCGACAAAGGCCGGCTGGTGCTGGATCATGCCATGTTCGAGCAGGATGCGATGATCTTCCCGGAAGGCGCGGGCGAAGGGCTGCGCTACGGCGCTGAAGGCGGGCCGAGCCTGCGATTCCGTTTCGAGAACCTGCCCAATCTTGCTCTATGGACCAAGCCGGGCGCCCCCTTCCTTTGCGTCGAGCCATGGCATGGAACGGCCGCCGAAGCTGGAGCGTCGAGCGAGCTGTCGCGGCGACCGTATTCGAGCGTATTAGCGCCTGGCGCGGCCAGGCGCTTCGCCTTTACGGTCGAGATTTCCTGACGGTCCGCGCCCTCAGTTCGGCGGGGCGTCCAACGCATGCAGGATGCCGCGAAGCTCGGCGAGCCCGCGCATGCGGCCAATGGCTGGATAGCCGGGCGTGACTGTTTTGTCGAGATCGTCGAGCATGCGGTGACCATGGTCCGAGCGGAAGACGATGGTGTCGTCAGCGCTGCGGCGGCGGTCTTCGGCGACCAGTTCCCGGAGAACCGCGACCATGTCGACGTCGCCTTCCAGATGCGCGCTTTCATGGAACGTACGGCCATCGCCCTCTCGCGTCGTAGCGCGCAGATGGGCGAAATGGATACGCGAGGCGAAACGGCGGGCGATCGCAGGCAGGTCGTTATCGGCGCGAACGCCGAGGCTGCCGGTGCAATAACACATGCCGTTCGCCTCCGATGGCACCGCCTCGAAGAGGGCCGCGTAGTCCTCGGCGGTCGAAGCGATGCGCGGCAGGCCGAACAACGACCGCGGCGGATCGTCGGGATGCAGCGTCAGCTTGACGCCGCGCGCTTCGGCAGCCGGCGTCACCGCCTCCAGGAATTCGATCAGATGCCGGCGCAGCCTTGCGGCATCGATGCCGCTATAGGCGACAAGCTTTTCCCGGAAAGCTGGAATGGTCAGAGGTTCAGTGGTCGAGCCCGGCAGAGCCGATGTAATGATGCGGGTGATCTCGGCGACCTCCTCCTCAGACATCGCCTCGAAGACGATGCGCGCCCGTTCGCGATCTGCATCGGAATAGTCTCGTGCGGCATCCGGCCGTTCCAGAATGAAAAGATCGAAGGCCGCGAAACGCTCGTGATCGAAGCGCATGGCGGTCGCTCCCGTTGGCGTCACGAAATCGAGTTCGGTGCGGGTCCAGTCCACCACCGGCATGAAATTATAGCAGACGATCGGAATGCCGCAGGCGGCGACCGCTTCGAGACTGGCGATCCAAGCGTCGATTTCGGCCTTCGCCTCCCCGCCCCTGCGCTTGACGGCATCGGGGATCGGAATGCTTTCGACAACCGACCAGACGAGCGGCGAGCGGTCGGGCGGCGTCGTCTCGATCAGGGACTGGCGCTCGCGCACCTCCCTTTCCGTCCAGGCTCTGCCGATCGGCACCTGATGCAAAGACGAAACGATGTTGGTCGCGCCCGTTTGACGGACATCATCGAGCGTCACCGGCGCTTCCGGCCCGAACCATCTCCAACCCTGTCGCATGCTTCTTCCTTCCTTCGCCTTTTCGTTTCGTATTTCGCCTGCCGTCAGCAGAAATAATCGGGGTAACGCGAGCGCAATTCGTCGACATCGGGAATGACGGCGCTCAAGTGATGGATCATCGCGCCGCGCGCAGCCGCAGCATCATGGGCGGCGAGCGCATCGCGAATGACGATATGTTCGCGCACGACATTATCCATGCGCCCGAGCGCCGGCAGTGCCAGCCGCCGCGCCCGGTCGATCTGCACCTTGACCGTCTTCAGAATCGCCCAGATGCCGGGATAACCTGATATCTCAGCGATCGCCTCATGAAAGACCTCGTCCTCTTCATGAAATTTGGAGGCATTGCCGGCCGCGGCATGCCACCGCTGCCGGGCGATGATGGCGTCAAGATGGGCAATATCGGCAGCGGTGGCGGTTTGGGCCGCAGTTTCGACGGTCGTGCCTTCGAGGGCCTTGCGCACGACCACCGCCTCGGGGATCGCCGCGACAGGCACACGCGACACGACGGTGCCCGACTGCGGATAGATATCGACCAGCCCGCCTTCGGAGAGCCTGAGTAGCGCCTCGCGCACCGGCGTGCGGCTGACGCCGAAATCCTCGGCGATCCGCTTTTCCTGCAGCAACAGGCCAGGCGGCATCCTGAGCGAGACGATGTCGGCATAGAGACGCTCGTAAATGGCGCCGGCCGCGGTGACACGGCGCAACCGGCGGCCGATTTCTTGCGAAATCGGCACCGCGAGCGCTTCGGTGTCTGAGCCCTGCCGCATAGCAATACCGGGATGATCGTGTTGGCATACTAGTATATCAGCTGCGCCGCCTTGCCAAGCGATGCGGACGACTGGGCTGCATTTTGAGATTCCGCGTCTTTTACATAGTCCGTTGCGGTGCTGATCGAGGCTCCCTGTTGGAACTTAGATCAGCCGAATTGGTTGAGATCCGATCAAGGAGGCGCCGATGAAGAACTCGACACGACGCAAGAGAAGTGAAAGCACCGACGATACACGGCTGAAGGAATCATCCGCAGCCGGTGCGCGCAAAGGGAAGATGGTGCGGCAAGCCACATACGAAAACGATGGACAGCACAACGATCCTCCGGCTGCTGCCCGCGAGGAGGAGATCCGCAAAAGAGCCTACGCGCTGTGGGAACAGGAAGACAGGCCAGAGGGCAAGCATAGGGACCACTGGACCCGCGCCGAGCATGAACTCGACAGGCTATATGGCGAGGCCGACAGTCCTCCAAGGCTCGAGGCGTTGCGGGAGGCCTCGCGCGAACATCGCGACACCTTCCTCGTCAAGACAGATCTCGAAGACGCCGATCAACGCGAAGCCTCTCCCGGCACGCGCGAGCAGGATTGAAATGCAGCCTTGAGCCGATAAGGAAAGGTGCCGATATGGTTGATAAACGAGATTTGGACGCTGGGTTCACCGGCACACCCGTCGAGCAGCCGGAGGGACTGGCCAAGGTCGCCCAGTCGGCGGCCAGCGGCGTGAAACGTGAGGTCTATGCGGTCACCACAGGGGCCAGAAACCACCCGCACACCGCAAGCGCATTGTTGCTCACTATTGGTTTTGTAGCTTTCGGATTCGGCTATCTCCTAGGTCGGTCATCGGTGGAAAGCTCGACACGCCCGTATTGGCGATAACGGCAGACACCAACGAAATGTCGCGGCTGGCGTATCGCTGTTCCACAATCGGCTGGTTTCCAGGAGGTCGCACCTCAAACGTGTTTTCTGATCGGAGCAGCTTTCGCTGTTGCAGGGCGTTGCGCGCCATCATCGAGCAGGGCAATAAGCATCCCGGTTTGCTGTTGCCGGAATACGACAATGAGAAAAGCGCGGGTTCCGGCCGCATTCACGGCTTGACAGTGGTGACAACGGTCCTTAGCGAGGCTGGATCAGCGACACCTCAGGACCAGCAAAGTGAATTATTTCAGGCAACTCGTGATTGCGATGCTTCATCCCGGGAACGGGTCAGGAAGTGCGCTTGATCGAACCAACGGCATTGCGGTCTTTCTCTTCGCGATCCTGCCCGGGCTTTCGCCTAACTTTAACTCTTTTATCCTCCTCGGGTCGATGATATCGGGCCTCTATTGTCTGGCGAGAGCCCGCTTTCCTCTGAACCTGTCGAAGTCCGACCGAGTGGTTGCCATTTGCATGACAATCTACCCGGTGGTGATGATCGTCAGCATATTCGTCAATCCGCCTTTCTCCGAGGAACTGGATTGGATTTTCCGGCTCCTGCCGTTCTTTTCGATCTGGCTGATTTTGCCGCGTATGCGTCAATCTCCCGATGGCCGTCTTGTGCCGCTCTTTATCGTCGGCGCGGGCCTTGGCATGATCGTTACTTTTCTTTTCAGCCTGCTTCAGGTCCTGTTCCTGATGACCAGGGCGGAGGCGGGAACCTCGAACGCGGCACTGCTCGGCGTCATCGGCGTTCTCTTCGGCGGCGTCGCGCTTCTGAATATTCAATCCCCCAAAAGCATGGAGCAAAAAATCGCGATATTGGGGTATGCTGCGGGACTGGGCTGCGCACTGCTTTCCGGAACGCGCTCGGCTTGGCTGGTCATCCCCGTCCAGTTCGTCATCTTTCTTTGGTATTTTCCCAAACACCGCTTTCACGTAAGTCTGCGCAGCATAGCCATCACTGGCTCCGTGCTGTTGCTGGGGCTTCTCGCGCTGGGCAGCGACCAAGTTGTCTATCGCGTCCGTGAGCTCCAGGCCAATCTGTCGGCGCTCGAAAGCGCCCATGGCGACATCACCTCGCTGAGCGCACGGGTTGCTCTCTACAAAGGCGCCCTATCTGCAATCACCAAGGATCCGTTGACCGGCTATGGCCCGCAAAACCGGATGGCTGCGGTCTTGGCGGAGGTCCCTGAAGGCATAAGGCAGCAATTGCCCTATTCCCATGTCCATAACGGCTTCCTCACAGCCGGAATTGACGCCGGCCTTGTCGGCATCGTAGCGCTTTCGCTGCTGCTCCTGACGCCCCTGATCGGCGCTTGGAAAAAGGAACCCGGCCCTGGCCGGGACCTGGCCATAGCTCTCGCTCTTCTGCTCACCAGCAGCTACATTATTACGGGCAGCTTCGGCATCATGTTCAACCAAAAGGCACTGGATCCGATCTTCGCCTATATGATCGCCCTTATTTGCGCGGATCGGGGCAGCACGCGCTTTGCGCCCGTCGTCCGAAGCTGATTTCCTGCGCTTCAGGCCGCCGTGTTGGTTTCGGCACCGGTGAAGGCCAGATCCGAAACCTCACCGGTTGAGGAATAGCCGGAAACGAGTTCTGCCAAGGTCGCGCGCGCCGCGACCATGTCGTTTCGATCCAACGCCGCATTGAGCGAGTTGAGCTTCCTCGAAAGCTCCGGCCAGACCAGGAAATCCTCGCGCGCCTTCATGATCCTGGGATGTTCGGTTGTCTCAGGGTTATCCCCGATCAACAGTTCTTCATAAAGCTTCTCGCCGGGCCTCAGGCCGGTAACGGAAAGCTCGATGTCCCCTTCGGGATTGTCGCCGTCGCGGACGGTCAAGCCGGACAGTTCGACCATCTTTCGGGCGAGATCTGCGATGCGCACCGGCTCGCCCATATCCAGCAGGAAAACATCCCCACCCTCGGCCATGGCGCCCGCCTGAATGACAAGCTGCGAGGCCTCCGAGATGGTCATGAAGTAGCGGGTTATCTTCGGATGCGTCAGGGTGACTGGGCCGCCTTCCTTGATCTGCTGCCGGAACAGCGGCACGACCGATCCGGAGGAACCGAGGACATTTCCGAAGCGGACCATGGAGAAATTTGTCCGCGCTCTGTCAACGCCCGGTTCTGCAGCAAGAGCCTGCAGAACCAACTCCGCCAACCTCTTGCTGGCGCCCATCACATTGGTCGGACGCACGGCTTTGTCCGTGCTGATCAACACGAAATTCGATACGCCGCATTTGTTCGCCGCGCGTGCGGTGATCAATGTCCCCATGACATTGTTCTTGATGCCTTCCACGGCATTATGTTCGACGAGAGGCACATGCTTGTAGGCGGCGGCATGATAGAGCGTCTGAGGCCGCCAGCTCCGCATGATATGTTCCATGCGATCTTGGTCGCGGACGGAACAGAGGATCGGGACGATCTGCACGCTCTCATGCTTGTAAAGTTCGGCCAGCTTCAGCAACTCGGCGTGAATATTATAAAGCGAAAACTCGTTCTGATCCAAGAGGATAAGGCTCG
>NZ_FMAJ01000032.1 GCF_900094625.1 Rhizobium aethiopicum
CCGGCCAGCGCCGGGCAGGCCAAGCGCTGATCTACAGCATATGGGGGGTCAAAATTGGACGCCGATAAGGGGTGAACTTTGGACGCCGATTGACATTCATCGTCGAGCAGATCGAGCAGACATCACATCTGACGCTACATCGGCTGAAGGATGAGTTAGCCGCCCGCGGTGTGAGCGTCTCCCACAATGCCATCTGGCAGTTCATGCGCCGCGAGGGCTTGAGCTTTAAAAAAAAACGCTGTTCGCCCTTGAACAGGGCCGCACCGACATTGCCCGCCGCAGAGCCCGCTGGAAAGCCTGGCAAGACCGCTTCGATCCGAAGCGGCTCGTCTTTATTGACGAGACCTGGAGCCGCACCAACATGGCGCCGTTACGCGGCTGGGGGCCGAGGGGCAAAAGATTACGCGGCTTTGCCCCGCATGGCCGCTGGCGCACCCTCACCTTCCTCGGCGCCCTACGCTGCGACAAGCTCACTGCGCCCTGCGTCTTCGACGGTCCCATCAATGGCGAATGCTTTCACGCCTATGTCCGCCAGCAGTTGATCCCGACCCTCAAACCTGGCGACATCGTCATCCTCGATAATCTCGGCTCTCACAAAGCCAAGGCCATCCGCGATGCCATCAGGGCCGTCGGCGCCAGGCTCTGGTTCCTGCCGAAATATTCCCCCGACCTTAACCCGATCGAGCAGGCCTTCGCCAAGATCAAGCACTGGATGCGCCAAGCGCAAAAGCGAACCATCGAGGAAACCTGGCGCCATCTGGGCATACTCGCCGACACCATCAAACCAGAGGAATGCGCCAACTACTTCTCAAATGCTGGCTACGCTTCTGTCAAAACATGAAAGGCTCTAACGATCCGGATTGACTATTCTGTCAATGGTGAGCTGGCATTTTGCATGCGGCAGGCGAAAGTGGCTTTCGATCAGTCAGATCCCGCGACCGCCATCGAAGTCGGCTGGATACCGTTCAATCTAAAGGAATTCTCAGGTCTTGGGCACCACGCATGGAGGTCGCAATAGACCACCATGTTGCGGTAGCTTTACGCAAATCGGGACGGAAGCCTTTAGACATCTCGGGCGCGACTGCCGGCATCGCGGAAAGAAGGAAGTGTAAGACCATCGACGCGCGCAGGAAGGTCCAATCGGAAACGAATGCACGACTTCTCCCACTGGCTTAAGTCGCCCTACCAGGCTCCTCCATGTCGAGCGCTTCGATCAGGCGATTCCCGTCGTTGTTTTCGGCCCATCTTTCAGCGAGAAGAGGTCTTCAAAGCGGGCACTGGGTGTTGCGGCACCGGCGATCATTTCCGTCCCGTACGCCTCAAGCCAGGCGGCCCTGATCTTACGAACACTTTTCCGAGTGCCTTCGACACACCAATCATCTCGTCGAGATTAGAACTTGTATCGAGCATTCGCGCTCCAAAATGAGACTGTTCGGCCTGGCGGACAATCTCGGTGAGAACCTGGGCCATCTCAACGAGATTCCAATCGCAATAGCCCATTATCCAGCTGGTCGCGCGTTCGATTCCTTTCACCGCCATCAGACATGACAAACTCGCCACAAAATTACCTCTCCGGCGTCTTCATCGTCTCTGCAATCATCTTCTGGTGCGCTGATCCTAGACCCTCTACAAACAGTCGCGGTCTCGCGTCAGGGCACGATACAAATGTCGAAAAACAGCCTTTCACCACGATTACGGTCCTTGAAGGCCTTCCATTCCTGATCGCTCACGCCGTCGGGCTTTACCATCTGGCTGAAGTCCGTATCGGTCTGGAACACCCGCCCAGCCGCCTTCTTGACGAGCGCGTCCTTGATAGCCTTCAATGGATGGTCCCAGCCCTTCTGGGTCTCGGCCCAGGCCCTGACGGCTGTTATGAGTGCGGTGAACTCGCGGGCATGCTCGCCATTGCCCATCCAGGAAAGATTGGCCTTCTTCTCGTCGGCCGCACCGTTCAACGTTGCGTTGTGACTGCCGTGATGGCCGCATTTATAGAGGACAGTACGCGCCAGAAGGTCTCGCGTAGTGATTTCCTTTGTGCCGTCGCGGAAAGGCTGATCGTCCCAGGACAGCCAGTTGCCGCGCTGCGCGTCGGCGGCGAACAACAGGACCTTGCCGCCAGGCGTGAGTTCGAAAGCGAGCACAAGGCTCGAATTGTTGGTCTGGTCGTTCATGTCGAGTGCGACATGCTCGGCCGCGTTCAACCAATCGTCGTCGATGCGCCGGAACTTAGCATTTTCCAGCACTTCATGGGTACTGTCCTGCGCGGGCGGCTGCACGTTCAGAGCGTCCGCTGACGTTCCATAGGTCTTCTTGAAGAACTTGTCTGTCCTCGGGTCGATACCGGCCTGCGAGAGCGGGACGCGGTATTTGGCGGCAAAGGGCGAGCCGGCGCCTTCCGGTCTTTCCTCAGCCCCGCCGTCACCGGCCATGGCCAGAGCGCCGGAGGCGCCGGACCCTATGCCGAAATGGAACTCCTCGTCGCCCTCGGGATCCAGCGAGGCAAGAAGCTCGGGGTCTCGCGGCGGCCCTAGCGCAAAGGCACGCGCCGTGCTCGCCCCGGGCACCTTGATGATCGTGTCATGCGGACGGATATAGCGAACGCCCTGCCGTGCCTTTTCCTTGAATAAGCGCATCGATTTGACATTCTTGGAGTCGCCCTCCGCGGCGGCAGCAAGGGCGCCGGCCATCGCGAAAGCACTGGGAGCACCACCCCCGTCAGCGTCCGTTTGCACGTCCTCGTCGCCTCCACCCAACTCAAAGGCAAGCATCTCGTCGATCAGTTTGAGCCGTTCCGCTTGCTCCGCACGCGCGCCCTCCGGCAGGGCCATCGCCAACTGATTCAGCCGCTGCCGGGCGCCGATCAACCCCATGATGCTGCCCTTGAATTTCCTGCGGAGGTCGTCGGCAACGTCGTCTTCCGGGTCCTCTGTCCAAGCGAACCACGTCTCGCCTATCTCAAGCCCGTCATCCTTGCCGCCGAAATTGGCCTCGGTGATCGCGTTCACATGGTCCTGATGCTGATGAGTAATGATCGCTACGTCGACGCGCCCTCCTGTCGCGGCCGCGATATTCTGGGCAATTTCCTTGACCGTCGGCTGATCGGCCTCCGGCATAAGATTGAGTTGGCCACCAGGTCCCGGAGGCCCCTTGCGGATCATTTTCGTCGAACCGGGCTTGTAGCCGCAGTCGATCAGCACATAGGCCGGCTTCGTTTCAGTCTCGCCCGCAAGCCCGAGCAGGAAGCAGTCGCCGTGACCGATGCGATACATGCGCACGACCGCGCCCCTCGGCGGCGGGATGAGGCGCTCGGCCCCTGGCGCAGTCGCACTCGACCTGGAATTGGCTCGTCTGGCCATAACCCGTCCTCCTATCGATGCAGCATGGCGAAGGGTTCACGGGCGCGCATGGCGTTGCGCGCCATTTCGAAGGCATTGCCCGGCTCGAGCCCACCCCCGGTCAGGAAATTGCGCACGCGGGCGAGTTCCTGGTCGTCATCGATGGTTCCCGCCGTCCGGATGACCCGGCGGATCTCCATGGTCCTTGGATTGATCAGCAGTGTGCAGCCGGACCGATAATAGAAATCCCCTCGTTCCTTGTCGGGGATCGGTGTCGAGCTCGCGTCCTTCTCGTGCTGTTTCGCCTCGTCGAGATAGCCGCGTCGCCTCTGCGTGATCTCGACCACCAGTTCCGACGTCGTCCAACCCTGGCGGCCCCGGCGGTTGGCGGTGCGAACTGAATGGACTTCGAACTTATAATCGTTGCCGTCCTGATAAACAGTGGGCTTGCGCTGCGGCGTGACATTGGCCGAACGGATCAGGCTCGCGTTGTTGTTCCTCACGATGCCGAGCGCATGGGCCAGCACCTGGCTGTCATCGTCGAACCATTTCCAGAAGATCTGCGACATTTCCTCGGCGTCACGCCATATCTTGTAGCGGTCGGTGTCGTCGAAGTGCACTGGCTCGAGATCAGCCGGCGCAGTGCGTGCGGCCAGAGACATGTCCTGGTCGGACGTCTTCTGGTTCCAACGCTCGTCGCTGCGCACGCTCTCATACTTCGCGTTCATAGACTGGAGGGCTTGATTAAGGCGCGCGATCCGATCTTTTGAGTCCTCGTCCTTGAGTGGGTTGGAAAAAATCAGTTCTGTGATCAAGTCCTTGGCCGACGGCCAAAGGAGGCTCTCGACCGACATAGAGCGCATGCCTCGCGGGTGAATACCCCAGGCACGGAAACTCTCGACGAAGGCCAGGCGATAGCCGAGAGGGTCTTCCGGATTGAGATCCGTGTCGGCGGTGACCAGTGCGCGGAGATAATCACCGAAGGTGATGCCTACCGGTGGGCAATAGTCGATCGCGCGGATGCACATCTGCAGCACATAGGCCGCGCAACGGGCCGCCTCCTCGGCTAGGCGCGCGGCGAGATCTGGATGGATGTCGCCGGCCCGGAGCACACCCGTGCCTTCGCTCGCGATCCTGAGCAGGTCACGGCTGCGGGACTTATAGACCGTAAGGAAGGCTCGGAACACGGCGGCGACAAGGATGGCGCCACGCGCGTGCGGTTCCGCCGTCTTTTCGAGTGCCCGCACATCCGGTTCCGTCGGCCTCCAGACATTGGTCTTCGGATCGCGGGTGCCGAGTGCGTCGCGTAGCGATCCCCCGCGACCCGAGGCGAGCCCGAACTGTTGCGCCAGCTGCCCGAGCAGGCTCTCGGCCTCGAGATCGCCGCGGGTACGGGCAATCTGGTCGCGCAGCGCCGTTGGATAGCTGAAGTGCTGGAATAGTGCCACGATATCTGCAAAGGCTTCGTGGAAGGCAAAGACATCGGGGTTGACCGGCTCGTTGAACCGTGGATGCACGCCGTCGAGCAGGGCATGTGTCGTCTCATGCGCGATAATGTCATGGGACAGGCAGGTATGCACGAGCGTGCCCGGCGTATTGTCCTTATCCTTGCGACCTACGGGGAAATAGCCGAAGAGCAGCGCCTTTTTGTCCGGGCTGTAATAGGCGTTGCGGTCCCTCAGCGCATGCGGATAGATCCGCAGTCGACGAACAAAGTATTTCTTCGGACCGGTTGGCTCCCGATGCGGCGACCAGAGCGCGGTACGTCCAAGCGCCTGCTGGAAATGGCCGATCGTGGTCATCGCAACAGCATAAACCATCTGCTGATGGAACTGCGGATTGCCTTCGGAGGGTGCGTGCCCGTCCTGGGCGAGCAGCCATGTGTCGTTGAGATCGACAGGTGCGTAGATAACCTCGCTCGCCGGATCGATGTCGACGACCTCGATATATTCTCCCACCGGCCCCGGCTGGAGATCTTCCCACGGAACTGAGATCGAAATCTCGCCGATCCCCGCCAGATCGAAGCGCGCCGCGATGCTCGGATCAAAGGAGAATATGCGCAGCCGCCGCGAAAGCGGCTTCTGTATCAGGTCCTTGTTGTCCATCATCCCCTCCACCAACTAAGCGGAAATGGTTTCTGGCCTTGCTGCCAACTCTTCAGAAAGCGAGTGTGACCGACTGCACTCCGGGCTGCACGTCGACGATCTGCGAAACCTCCAGGCTTTTGCCGTCCTTCAACGCCCGCGCCACGAGCTTGCGGGGGCCGGCCTTCACATTCTCAAGGCCAATACGAGCGCCCGGACTGCGGGCGACCTCCGCCTCGTCGATGAAGATCACGGCCTCACCGTCGAAATTGCCGGTCAGCGTAAGATTGATGTGGCTCGGCTTGAGCGTCGCCTCGATCCTGGCTGCAGCCGCTACCGCGTCCTGCACCGCTTTCTCCGCTCGCTTGAGTTGTTCCTCAAGGCCGGTGGTCGCCGAAGCGCGGCCTTCCTTTGCGGCGGTCTCAAGCTCCGAAAGCGATGCCAGGAACTCGGTCCGCCATTCCGTCGCCTCGCCGTTGCTGAGCTTGTCGAGATCCACCAGGAAGGCCGAGCAAAGTGCGACGATCCTGTCGCCGGCTGCCGCGGTCGCCGTGACATCGCCATCGAGTGCGACGGGGATCTCCTTGAAGACTTCGAACTGGAACTTGCCCCAGAGGTCGCGCATCGCAAGGATGATGGTGACATGACGGAAGTAGGCGCTGACCGTATCTGTGGCGCGTTCATAGAGGCTCAGCGCGGCCACGAGCGAATAGAGGAAGAGGGCGATCAGCAGCAGCCACTTGTCGTGCTCGGTGCCGGGGGTTGGCGGGACGAAGCGCAGGCCGGTACCTACCGCCGTAAACAGAAATGCCAGTGCCGCAGCCCACGCAAGAAACTGACGCGATCCGTGTACCCACTTCGAACTCTTCCGGCGCAGCGTCTGATAATATTCGAACCGGTTCCGACGGATGGAATCAACTTGCGACAGGGCCGACTTGATCTTCTCCGGTAGCGGATAATCTTGAAGTTTGAAATCCACCGTGGAGAACGTGTCGCTGGTCATGCACCCACCCATTCGCACCGCATCGACTTGGTTCCGATCAAAACTCAGAAAAATAACCACCCGACCCCATGAACGGAGCGCAAGCACGTGTACCACAAATACAATTTTAGGTATAGATATAATTGGCGCTACTACAAAATATCTTGCAAAACATTGATATAGTTGAGGAAGTAGAAAAAGATGAAAACCATATTCGAAACGCGAAATGTTCAACCCAACTGAATGTGTAGCAACTGCGCGCGCTGCCACACCGCCATTACTCTGCGTCCGAAACATTCATTAAGATTTCGTCGCATGTTGTGATGAGTATTCGAGACGAACCAAAGATAGCGCTCATTGTTAAGGTCCATGCATCATAAACTCGACCTTTACGCCATTCGACGCATGGTTCTTGAACATTGTCCCCAGACGACAACTCCGGATACTGCACGCAGCGCTCCAAATAGTTGCGATAGGCTTGCAGAGCTTCTGCTTCGCGAGTGGCTTGCTTACTCCATCGTATCTGAAGGGCGGCGTATGCTAGGCCGATGGCTGTCAAGAGTGTTCCGATCGCTGCTGAGATCGAGGAAATTGTTGTATAGTCGCCGTCAGTCAAAGCCCGATCAAGGATCTTTCGGGTCAAGTCAGCGAAGCCGATAGGCAGTTCGTTGAAAAGTCCAGCGGCTCTGGAAGACATCGCCGTTGGTTTCACCTCCAGTCGAAGCGCGAAGAGCATCGTGACCCGAAGCTCGGCAGCCACGATGTTTGGATTCGCCGCGACCAACCTGATTCAGAAGTCTCACGTCGGACGTCGACTTGGATCAGGCAATCAGCGTCTGAGCGACCTTAAAGCGCTTCTGGGTCTCTCCTGGCTTGTCTGCAGGCTTCTCGAAGTTGAATACAAAAATTTCGACCGCCTCATGCAAACTGGCGGTTGCCAGGAAGCGGGCACGGCTTTTCTTGAGGTACGGCTTCTGGATCTCATCAAGCATGATCTCAATGTTTCGGTCGGGATCCAGAAGCTCTGCGTCGCTATGACCAGTTCCAACGCCGCCGTTCTGGTTCAATTGGAAGAGGCCAAAGCTCCGCTCGCCGCGCAGGTTGGTGCTTAAAGGGTTCAAATTGGATTCCTGAATGGCATTTGCGATCGCTGCGATCTGTTGCAGCGTTCCGTACCCGCGCGATGCGAACCTCTCTGCGATCTTGCGTGCCATCGGTTCGCGGGACCGTAGGATCTTGGGCGAGGAGAAGTTGATGTCACCAACCATCGTCGGAGCTAGGTCCGTCAGCTGGCGCAGCTTCTTCATGAAGAGCTCGGCCTGTTCGCTTATGATGACATCAACCGAAGCGAAGCTTTCATTGAGCTTTGCTTCGATGGCTGCCAAAATGTCTTTGACCGTCGAACCGTTGAGAAGTGCTGCATCTCGGCCGGTTAGGTTCGCGAGGTCGATACGATCGGTCTGGGCTTGGGCAGGCGCGATACCTTTGATGAGTGCGGCGGCGTCTTGACCATCATTGCCAATAGCTTGGCGAGCCGCTAGGAAACCGATTGTTTGAGCGAGCAGGAGTTGAACCATCGATACATCTGTCGCGAGCGCATCACTAAGGGCATCAGCCGTCTGGGCCGCCATGATCGCGAAAAGCGTGCATTGTGCCCGCCAATCGCCAAGTTCAGATAAACTGTAGGCGATCTGATACTCAGGATGGTTGGCATTTAGTATCCATTCCTCATTGGTGAACGCGAATAAGCCGTTGGTTTGCGGCCCCTGCGCGTCAATGATGTTTGTACGCATCTGTGCGATGGCCATTAGGTAATAGGCATTGCCGCCATAGTTTGCCGCAAGTTCCACGCATTCCGCCGCCACAAGGAGTTTGTCGAGAGGGCCGACTGTGTCCCTGGTCTTATCGATGGCCTCGTCTACCACCCATCCCCTCTCGCCGGTGGCGTCGATGAGGATTTCAGTGAATGGGAGCTTTTTGTCGTCCAGAACCGTAACCTTCGTGCCGGAAGGCACTGATCTTATAATCGCCGCGTCGAGCGACGGTTTATCCCTTAGTACACGAGCGACTTTCATCACAGCCATCGGAACATTCCTTGCTCGGTTTTAAGTTTGAGCTATCTGCTCAGATTGCCAACTGAATAGGCGTCGGCGACACCCCGTTCCGCACACGTCTTGCCCGGACTTAACTCTGATTTTTCTTTGAGAAGCCGAATATCAGTTTCATTGATGCCGCCCGCGCTCAATACGTCGGGCCTGTTGTCGCCTCGGCCTTTATAAAAGTCTCGAATAGCCATGCGTGTAGTCGCCCCCAAGCTTCCGTCCGGTGGCGCCACGCAAAGATAGGTCTGTATCTTGCTCCAGGCGACTGGACTTACTCCATCTTCTGCAGTCAGTCTCGTTGGTGCACGAGTACGCGGGAGCGGGGCTGTCACGCTTGGAGGACGCTCAAATGACCGGGGAGGCGACCGATTGCCATCACTAGCTATCCTGAGGTCGACCCCAGAGCCGCTAGCAGTCGGGTTAGCAACAGCAACTGCTGAGCCTACGTGCTCGACGAGTTCGCCTTCGATTGTGGCCGGAAGACACAGGTCAAGATATCCACGAATATACCCATAGGCGGCAGGGGCGCTGTCGATGCTACCCTTTTGCCTTGCTGTGCCATCGCGATAGGCGCGAGCTAATTCCCCCACAAATTTCTTGGTTGTCGCAGGAGGCAACTCGTAAAGATATGTACCTGCAACCACGTCAGTAAGGTTTGACGCTAACCCAAAAGCCTGCGCCACGACTGTCATCGAAAGCTGAGTGGCACCGGTGACACCGAGAATAGCATTGGTCGTCTGTCCAAAGGCGGATATCCCAGATTTCGCAGCTTCGCGTTGGCGGTTCAGCTTAAAAAGCGAGTCAAAATAGGCAGAACATCGGTCATCGACATAGTTGTAGCCCGCCAAAGTCACGTCATACCAATTCGGCGTACCGCCGTAGGCATACTCAGCGTCTGCACGAAGCGAATCCATTATGCTTCGGCGGTCCATGGACTTTTTGGCCACATCGCTTGCGCTGAGCGTAGGCTCCACAGCCACTGGGGTCGTAGCAGTGCAGGAAGCAAAGAAACTGGTGGCAATCAAAGGTACTACGAGACGATACGCCCTCCGGAAAATCACGCTGCTCTTCGTGAACGCAACTGATACTGCCATTCGCTACCCTCGGAGTTCTCTGGCGTTTCGCTTGCAGAAGACGATAAGATCCGCAGTCTACCGACGGAAATTAGCATAGAAAATCTCTCCCGGAATCGTGAAGAGTTCCAATAAAAACTATTAGCGCACTGCCTCGACAGTGCCCGGCAGTGGACGAATTTGGTATTAATGCTTAATTCCCTCGGATCGTACAATATTACTCGATAAAGTTGATTGCAACAATAAACTTGAAGGTCAGATCCAAGCGAGCAAATAGGCTATAATCAGATTCGGCATTTTCATATTCAGCAATGCCATTAGGAGCCCTTCCCTTACTTTTGTTAGGGAAATATGGGCATAGCGAAAGCAGAGGATATGTTTCAAAACTCCAATCAGCACCGTTGACCCATTTACTTATCCATTTTTGCCCCACAGATGCGGTAGATCAGCGCTTGGCCTGCCGCCTGGGCGGGAAGCGTTTTTTTCCAGCGCGCCTGAAGGAAGTCGAACTAGTCTTGGATCGAGGATTGGATGGAAGTGACGGTCACTCGGATGATATTCCCAATGCCTGCATCACGCTCCACGAACCATTCGCGATATTCGTCGAGTGGCCCGAACCAGATCTTGGTCTTTGCCAGCACAAGGTGCTGGGCCGGCAGCGTTACGTCATAGGGTTTTCGATAGGCATCGTATGACACCAGCGCTAGACACCGGCATGTAAACCAAAGGTAGATTTGCGCCAATTTCAAGGATATGTTTTACGTTTTGGGTAGGGGAGCTCAAACCGATGATTAGGGTCGACCGGCAAAACGTTCCTGCGCCAGCTATTTTACTGCGAAGCAAAGGCAGTAAAGCAGAACGCGAGTTTAAGGCTGCGGCGGAGTTTTACTCAAATTACGAGCGCAATCGCCAGCGCGGCGGCTTCGATTTCAAGCTCTATCGCCATTCTTCTGTTAGGAAAGCGCTGCATGAACTGTTTCATGGCAAATGCGCCTATTGCGAAACGCCACTCACGACCGGGCCAGGCGATATTGAGATGTACCGTCCAAAGAGCGGCGTTATCGCTGACGATGGCACGCATCTGCCTCTCCATTACTGGTGGCTGATCAACGAGTGGTCCAATCTCTATCTGAGCTGCGCCGATTGTAACAGGCTCTCTTTTCGCGGTTCAGGAGATACCAAGACGCGATCTGGTAAGGGTGGACGGTTTCCTCTCAAAGACGAAAAGCTTCGGGCGCATCCGCTTGACCCAATTGAAACCCTCGGCGACGAACAGCCGCTTCTCCTCGACCCCTGCAACGACGATGTCGAAACCATCCTGTTGTTCTCAGACGACGGTCTCGTTTCCAGTAAGGATATCAGAGGTTTGACGACCATAGAAATCCTCGGCCTGAACCGGCCGGGCCTGGTGGAGGCACGCCGGAGCACCGCACGCATTGTTCAAATGCTTCTCCAAACCTTGCAGGGGTATGCCGGAGGCTCCGAATCTGACGGTTTCGCGCAGACTATAGTCACGCAGCTTAAGGAAATGATGAGTCCGACTGCCGCTTATGCAGGGATGTGCAGGCAGCTCGTGAACGCGGCCTTGGCCGGGCTGCCGTCCAGCGAGGCCGCTATGCTGGGCAATGCTACGGCATTGCTCGGTCTTCGCCGCCGTCAGACGAGCCGAAGTGAACAGCGCGCGGCAAAGGTCGCACTTACGCAATTTCAAAGCGAACGTGAAAGCTATTCCCTGGAAGATGACGGGGAACAGGGCACTACCGCATATCTCCGCGCCGGTAGCCGGTTTGTTGAACGCATCAAAGCCCAGAATCTCCGGGCTATCTCAAAGCTTGATCTCAATGTTGCCGATACGGCGGGACAGGCACCGTGGCTTATGCTGCTGGGCGAAAATGCCGCCGGCAAGAGCACGATGCTTCAGGCGCTCGTTCTAGCACTTGTGGGTGATCGCTATCGCAATCAACTGATCGATTCGCTTGGACTGGAACCGAGGACAATGGTGAAGGCCGGAGCCTCATTCGGCGAAATCAGCGTGAAACTCAGCGGCGCCACGGAACCACGCGTTCTGCGGATCTATGAAGACGGAAGAATTGAGACGACCGGGCGAGAGGCGCAGCTGATGCTTGCAGCTTATGGCTCGACGCGGCTTCTTCCGAGACGAGATGGCCCGAAGCATCAAGGCACCAATTACGCTCGAGTCGAAAACCTCTTCGATCCCTTCATCCCGCTTGTAGACGCCCAAGAGTGGCTTCTTGAAGCCTCGCCAGCGGAGTTCGATTACGCGGCTATCGCCATCAAGAAAGCCTTGGCAGTCGACCTTGATCGCCAGCTGGTAAAGAGGAGCGGCGAAGTCGGCCTCACTGAGCAAGGGAAATTCACGCCGCTGGCTCGGCTCTGCGATGGCTACCAAACGGTGATCGCCCTCATAGCGGACATCTTGTCGCTTGTTCTCCCCGCTTGGAAAACCCCTGAGCTTGCCCAAGGTCTGGTGTTGATCGACGAAGTCGGCAACCATCTTCATCCTTCATGGAAGCTTCGCTTCGTCGAAAGCATGCGTTTGATCCTTCCCGGGATGCAGGTGGTTGCGACGACCCACGAACCTCTTTGCCTGAGAGGCTTACGTCACGGCGAAGTTGCCGTTCTGCGTAAAGGGCCGCGAGGGGGCGTAAAATTGGTAGCGGACTTGCCGCCCATCGAGGGGCTGCGGGTGGATCAGATCCTGACTTCGGAACATTTCGGTCTCGCAAGCACGCTCGACCCGTCTCTGCAGGCCCGCTTCGACCGCTATTATTTACTTCTACGAAAGAAAACCCCGACTCAGACAGAAAGCGCCGAAATTGTTAGCCTACGCGCCGAAATCAACAACGCGCAACAGCTGGGCAACAATGAACGTGAGCGTCGCCTCCTCGACGCTATTGACCGCTTCCTCGCTCGGCGCCCGGAACTGACTGCTGCGGATATTGCCCGTGGCGAAGAGATGCTTGACGACGAACTTTCGGAAATATGGAGCGAGGCAGCGCTATTGAGTGGGTCAGCGCAATGATTCGTGTCGTGCGCGTCCCCGCAGTATCCGCTGAGGAATCTTTGGAACGCATTGGGCGCAGCGGCATGTCTGAGCGCGAACACGCGCTTTGGCACTTTGGCGGAGTGGAGCCTTCCAGACGACCACTCCCTCGCCGTCCCGATAAAGCTCCAAACTTCACCGCATACAAATGCGAAGCAGTAAAAAAAGCGCTTTCTGGCTTGTTCGGCACAAAGTGTGCCTATTGCGAAAGTCCGTACGCGCATATCACCGCGATGGAGGTCGAGCATTTCCGGCCGAAGGGTGGCTACATTGACGATGACGGCAAATTTCGGTCACCAGGATATTACTGGCTTGCTGCAAGCTACGACAATCTCTTGCCGTCCTGCATCGACTGCAATCGGGAGCGGAAGCAATTCCATTGGACGAAGGACGGCCGACGTGTGCTGACAAAGTCGGGCAAGGCTAACCGTTTTCCAATGGCTCCCGGAACCCGCAGAGCAAAAATTCCCGCAGATCTGCCGAAAGAGAGGCCCCTACTTCTCAATCCTTGCACCGACTATCCCGACCAGCATCTGCGCTTCTTCGCCGATGGATTTGTCGAGCCAGCGAAAACCCCTCAAGAAAATCGGATGCCGAAGGGACGCGCGACGATCGACATCTATGGGTTGGTGCGCGACGCGCTTGTGTCCGAACGACGCAAATGGGCGACCCTGATGGAAGCCGCAATGCAGGGTGTACTCACTGCAGATCGAAATCTCCGCGAACATCCGCAGGACCCAGCGATGGTTAGTCAGCGCACTAACGCAGAGAATGCACTCTCTTTTTTTCTCCGGCCTGATTCGCCATATTTGGCGATGGCTAACGCGATGGAATTCACTTTCAGAATCGTACGTGCAGCCGCTCGAGACTATCATCTGGCTCGCACGGCGTGGAGCCATTCGAAAGACGCCCAAGATAGAGCAGCTCTGGTGCAGCGCGTCGCAGTCCTACAGCAGATCATGACCGATGCTACGCTCGATCTAGCATTGGTCGCTAAGCTCTTCAAACAGGCGGGGATCCCGAACCTCTAGATGCGGAAGCTTCGTCTTCCCTTCCTGGATCGCTCTGAGAAAACATAAAGCACAAGGGCAGGTGGTGTCACGATGTCCGGGCCGGCTAGGTCGAGATCAAGTCCGAAACCTCTTCGCTCTGTCTCGTTCGAAACACTCAGCCACGGGTGCGATCGCACACCGAACGCCGTTGCCGGTTTGACCTCCCGATCCAGGCATCGGTTTAAGATTTGCTGGCGAATCTCACCTGACGTCATCTTGCCTCATTCAAAGACAGCAAGCGGAAATCCATCGTGTTCGGCATTGAGTCGCACTGTGCGGTCCGTCGGGCAAAGGCAATAAATTCCGATGTCAGCTGTCGCTTTGCTCCTAAAGGGCAGGCATTGAGGTGCGATTGACATTGGGGAGAGATCGGTTTCCAGCACTTCAATTCACGCTCGAACTGAACCGCGCCGGGTTTACCGGAGGCCGTTTGGTTTAAGTTATGCGGCCATGGCCGTTGCGTCCAGCATGGCGTAGTAGCGTTCTTCAGCCTCGGCTGGCGGTATGTTTCCGATGGGCTCCAGAAGTCGTCGGTGGTTGAACCAGTCGACCCATTCCAGAGTGGCGAATTCCACCGCTTCGAAGTTCCTCCATGGCCCGCGCCGATGAATGACCTCGGCCTTGTAGAGACCGTTGATCGTTTCTGCGAGTGCGTTGTCGTAGCTGTCGCCGACGCTCCCGACAGAGGGCTCTATGCCAGCTTCTGCCAACCTCTCGGAGTAGCGAATGGACACGAACGCCCCTGTCCGAGTGGTGCACGAGGCCGCCGCCATGAACGGGACGCCGATCATGAAGTGCCTGCTCAAGGGCATCGAGGACAAAGCTTGCATGTGCCGTCCGGCTCGCCCGCCAGCCAACGATACGACGGGCGAAAACGTCGATCACAAAGGCCACGTAGACGAAACCCTGCCAAGTGGCGACATAGGTGAAATCCGAAACCCACAGCCTGTTTGGTGCTGGGGCTTTGAACTGGCGGTTTACCCGGTCAAGCGGGCTCGGAGCCGTCTTGTCCGAGAATGTCGTGCGGATCGGCTTTCCTCGAATGATCCCCTGCAGGCTCATCGATCTCATAAGCCGAGTGACAGTGCAGCGGGCGACATCGAAGCCTTCACGCTTCAATTGCCTCCAGACTTTCCGAACGCCATAGACGCGGAAGTTCTGCTCGAAGACGCGGCGTATCTCGATCTTCAGGCCGATATCGCTGCGGGCGCGGACCGACAGGCGATCCACATCCAGGCGCTTGGCGACGTTCTCGTAGTAGGTTGACGGGGCAATCGGCAATAGTCTGCAGATCGGCTCGACCCCGAACACGCCACGGTGTTCGTCGATGAACGAGATCATCGTTTGAAGGGGCGGTCGAGCTCCGCCATCGCGAAATAGGCCGGGGCCTTGCGCAAAATCTCGTTGGCCTGACGAAGCTCGCGGTTCTCCCGCTCAAGAGCCTTCATCCTCTCGGCCGTATCACTCGGCAAGCCTGCTCGTTTGCCGCTGTCGATCTCTGTCTTCTTCACCCATTCGTGCAACGTGGCAGGCGAGCAGCCAATCTTGGCCGCGATAGATGAAACGGCCGCCCACCGCGACGGGTGTTCTGCTTCGTGATCCAGCACCATACGGATGGCGCGTTCGCGGACTTCAGGTGAAAACTTGTTCGTTGTCTTGCTCATATCGGCTCCACTTTCTCAGAAGTTGGAGCCTCCGGCAAACCCGGCACGGTTCAAAACATTCTGCGATGTGTCCGATCGATCACTATCAGTCGAGAGAGGACATGCTGGGCAGCGACAGCCAAAAGGCGCTCGGCCTTCTGATATTCTCTCAAGTAATGGTGCATGGTCCCCGGGGTGCGGCTTGTTGCTATGGCGTTCACGGTTTAGCCCAAGAAAATCGCATAATGGATCGAAGGGAACACCAATTTATCGGACACGCCGATGGGCGGTACGGTGAAGGGAACTACGCCGGCAGGCGCGCCTCGGCATAATGGTCGGCGGCCTCTTCCAGCACCTCTTCTGCCCACTGATTCAGACTCTTTCCCGAAAGCTCAGCAGCAAGAGCTGCTCGGCGATGGACTTCGGGAGCGACACGAAACATCATTTTCCCAGAATAGGGTCGCTGAGGCTCTTTGCCGATTTTCCTGCAGGTCTCCAGGTAGTCATCGACTGCCTCATGAAAGGCTTTCTTGAGTTCAGCGACACTGTCACCGTGAAAGCCGATTACATCCGAGATACCTGCAATCCTGCCGAAAAACACATCGTCCTCAGCGTCGAACTCGATGCGAGCGTGACATCCGTTGTAGGTCATGATGTTCATGGCGTTACTCCAATCTGCATCAGGAAGTCGTGAGCATCGCGCACCTGATAACGCTTTGCTTCCTTGTCCGGATGTGGTCTATAGAAGCTCGCAATGATCCCGTCTTTTTCAAACTTAACGCGGGAACCGTTCCCCTCAATGAGGTCGGCTCCGGCAGCCACAAGCAGATTCTCTATAGCGGCCCATTCAATGGTTCCCGAGACCGGGTCCTTGAAGACCGCCGCGAGAGTCTTTCTCTGCTTGCTGTTCATGCTAGCAGATATAGAGACGCTTGCTGATTATGCAAGCACAAACTCAACAACCTCTTGAATTCATTCCAAAGGTCGAACGGGGGCGTGGTGGGGCAATAATCACGGGTCGGCAGTTCGTATCCCTTCAACTGCACCAGACGTCGTAAGACGGGGTTCAGGTTCTGCTCTCATCAAGGCGAAGTGTTGCTGAAGCGCGCTGAAATATTGGTCTGTAGCTGAATTGCTGCGTCCTGATCCAACAATGACGCTGACAAAACGAAGGGAAGGCGGTAGCCTCGTAAAGACCAGCCAATCACAAAACGTGCTTCACTTCATGCATATTGACACCGAATACCATGGCGAGCTTTCCTGAAATCCATACAAGTGGAACAGGTAGCCAGTATGCAGGAACTTTAAGGTGCAAAAGCTTTGAGATCGGCTGTATTTCGGCTCCGGATGCAAGTTTTTTACGTGCTCAGTTTCAAGCCATTTGTGAGATGACCAGCGCCGGGGCAATGGTCCGCCGCGCATCATTCTGACTGGGTACCACAACCGAGACTTTAGCGGAAATGTGTTGCTTGTTGATGGCGAAGTTATAGGGAAGTGGACTTCAGATGAGTTTGAGTGGTGCCATTTCACCGCGTTTGACAGCGCTGAAGTAACCCTCAGTGCGCCATCTCCGTGGATGTGGCATGACGCAATCGCAGAGTGGAAAGCCCGCGACGATGCACCCGGACAGGCTTAGTGATGAATAGAAGATAGGTGTCTCGACGCATTGCGTCGATGATGGCGTCGAGGTCACCGATGTCTGTCATCTTCGAACCAGTGGCCCCGTAACCCTTCACTTCGATCACGATCCGGGGTCGGCTTTTATCGGGTACGGCGACATCGCATTTAGCCGTCTTGCCGTCAGCACCCGTGAATGTGCAGCGGGTGTCGTAACTTACTCCGAAAACCTCTTTGACCATTGCCTCAGCGAAATCTTCAAGGCCGCGCCCGCGACGTTGTCCCTGAATTGCAGATCCTCTGCCAGACCGAAGGCGCTCGACAAGAATATCGCTCCAAACCGGTTCATAATTCACGGTAGTCGCCATTGCCTCGCGAAGTTGAAGGTTTTCCAGCGCGGAGATAAATGTTGCTCGATCGGATTTGTAGCGCTTAACGCCGATCCCACCCTTTCCAAGGATTCGCGTAAGCTCCGCTTCCATACTGTCCTTCGAAAGGGCGAGAAAAAGCCGGCTGCAAAGCAGACCCCGTTCGAAATCCTGATCTAGCAATGCTTCGATGTCTGAGCGCGAGTAAGAATCCCTTTTTGGGATCTCTGATAAGGCGGCAATCGCTTCAGCCGCCTTGTCATCCATCCAATCAACGGCGAGAGGGCTGAGGCTTTCAACGACTTCTTCCAGAGTCTGATCTTTCGACCGCATTATTGCCCCACAATCAGATATTCAGTGACGGTGGCGCGCTCCACCTTGCTGTGGGTGCCAAAATGATATCGGTGCGGCTTCTCGAAGACTGTAACTGAGGTCTTGTGCTTGCCCATCAACTCGACAAGCTGGTCAAGATCTGGGAAGCCGTTTGAGCTGTACGAAAGTGCGATTTTGCTTTTTGCAAAGCGGGCAAACATGCGGTCGAATGCGTCGACCGCTTCTCTGCGGTAGCTGAATGGCGTGTACTTTTTAGCGATCTTCTTTACCTTCGTACTCGGATCGATGGGCAAGCCTTGCCAGTAGCAGGAGAGGCCCTCCAAGAAGTGGTATCGCTTCGTGTAGCAGTTGTCGTCTGATCTCGGCACGTAGGGAGGATCCAGATAGACAAGATCAACCCTTTCGTTCGACAATTCGAAGATATCCGAGCGAAGAGCCTTATTCCGGCGGCCGTTGTCGAAAACGGCGTTGTTGTATACCTCGATCTGTTCGAGGAAGTGCTCCTCGACTGAGAGCCTGAGATCGCGGCGCCCATCATCGTAGTGCGACAGATCGCCGGAAATCGTGAAGACGCCACGTGGCTGGCGCTTGAGGCAAGACCGAAACAGGGCAGCAAACGCCAACGCCTGCTCATAGGGATCCTGCAGTTGCCGGATGTTTCCCGAAATCCGGTCCAGGAACTTTAGGTCTTCCGTCTTGTAAAAGACGCCGTCGAAGTTCTGTTCAATGAAATTGTGTGCGGGCGGGGTCCCATCGATCAGACGGCGGATCGCTTTGCCATCCAAGTGCACTTTGTTGTTTGCGATGGTTGCGCGAGCGACCAGGCTCGAAAAGTTCATGAAATCTGAGGCTACTACACGGCGATCCATTGATTTCAAAAGGTAGCCAACACATCCAGTGCCGCAAAACGGATCCAGCACGCTTTCAAAATCGACCCCGTTCAGAGTCTCGAATATCCAGGGCAGTAGCCGCGACTTCGATCCCATGTAGCGCAGATCGGGGTAATGGGTTGCGCGGCTTGGGATCTCGTTTGGCTTCTGCCCGGCTGCAGGTACTCGAAGCGGTACGACATTGGATGCCAAATTCACTTGGAGCCCCCTATTCATGATAGTTCAACCTCAGCAGGGCGAGTGATGACAGAATCGCTCGCTGGTTAGGAGATTATGGTGTAGCCGATGTGCGCTACATGATCAAAGGCGGCAAACCAATTCAGTTGCTCTTACGCGGTTCAGCCATTGTCCAGATGCCAGGAAGATCCCTAAAGCCCCGGCTCCGAGCCATGCCAGGCGATCTGTGATAAATTGACCCGCCCAATTGAACTGCGGTAACCGCGAACGCGAAGAATCCGGGCAGGCGCCAGGCCAACAGCCTGCATTTCAGCTATTTTGGCCCCGAAATCGAATAGTCCTGCAAGGCCGGCCGACCAGAATACGGCTCATGCATATCCCGCCAAGACTTGCCGGCTAACTTCCGGACTCCGCGGCGTTTATGCTTGTCTTGTTCGAGGATCGCCTAGTACGAATCTTGCGCGCGGGCGTCACCAATGATGCCGGTGCATCGGCGAGTGCCGCGCGGGCAGCCGAGGTCAAGGTAGTGGCAACGAAATCCGCCTCCAAAAGAGTAGGCGGTTGACTTTCCTCCTGGTTTTCCACCCAAAGGACCGCGCCGACGCGAATGGCCGGGTATATGCGCTTGAACCGACGAATAAGTATGCGGGCGTGCCTTGCCGAGTCCTCGTTGAGGAAGCAGACCACGATGGCGATCGATTGTTTCGGAACGAGGCTCATGGCGCGACGATTGGGGATGTCAGAATGCCTCGCTGCGACCACCTCGGCTCCCTGTACCTGAAGAACCTGGGCGAGCATCGCAGCCGACGCGTCGTCCAGCGGACCCCTGCCTCCGATGCAGAAGACGGTCTTGCCACGTCCGTCAGGTAGTTCGCTTTCATCTTCATTGCCTTCCTTGGGGTGAGTGTTGGGCCGCCCTGCCACTCCCTTCTCCTTCTGTTCTCCTTCCTTTTCCTCCTCTTCCTCTTCTTCCTGCGCAATTTCCCCAAGGTTCGAGGCCAGTGTGATGGCGGTCCCGAACACCTGTTCCATCTGCTCCGCGGTCAAGACGCCTCGACGCCTATCCTTCTCCGCGAGTAGAAGGGCGGGGATGGCAACCTTGCCATAGTAATCTTCAAGATAATCCTCCTCTAGAAATTCCTCAGCATAATCGGTCGCCTCGTCGGGATCGCCGGCAAGAAGTCGCTGGTACAGCCGTTCCTTGGGATCGAGCACCGGGTCACTACCAAAAACCACCTCAAGGAACTCGAACTGGGGGACGTACCGCCCTAATACTGCAAGGCACACGGTCAACGGCGTGGACAGTACAAGACCGACCGGCCCCCACAGCCATGCCCAAAAAATCGCCGCGACGATGATTGCCAGCGGAGAGAGTCCGGTACGAGAACCATAGAGCCACGGCTCGATGACGTTGTTGCTGGTCAATTCCAGCACGACGAAGATGGCCCCAACCCAGAGAACAAGGCTCCAGCCAGGGTCGACGGCAAAGGCCAGGAACAGCGGCAGGACTGTCGCGATTACAGGCCCAATATAGGGGACAAATCGAAGGACGATGGCCAGCATCCCCCAGAGCGCTGGATTTGGTATGCCAACCGCCCACAGTCCGAGCGCCAATGGAACGCCGTAAGCGCAGTTCACCACCAGCTGCATAAGAAGATATCGCGCGACGCGGCTTCCCGCCTCCTGGATGGCTTCTGTTGTGCGGTGCAGATCGCCATAACCAACGAGCCGAATAAAGCGATCGCGAAGCTCTTCCCGCTCTAACAGCATGAATATTACGACGACGATGATCAAACCCAATGAGGCGATGGGGCCAAGTAGAGGGCCAATCAGGCTAGTAAGCGTTTCAATTGGTCTGCTAGGCGCGAATATTTCGACGAGCACGGGCTCCCTCGGTCTTGATCCGGTACCTGGAGCAACTGGGCGCTCCTCGGCGTTGCTGAGCTCACGACCGACGCTCTCAATGACGGATGTCAAGCGCCGCACAATACCGCTATCCATTCCACTTTCCTGGAGAGACCGAATTTTCGCTATAATGTTGCCCTGGTAGGCCGGAAGGTTTTGGGCGACTTCGGCAACGTGTCCCGCTACGACAAGCCCGAACAGGGCGAGCACAAGAAAGGCGAGCACGACAGTGACTACTACCGCCGAAATACGGGGCAGGCCAAGCTTTCGAAGACGAGAGGAGATGGGAGCCAATGCGAACGTCAACAGGACCGCGATTGCTAGAGGAAGAAGTACTTCCTTGCCTAAATACAGAATAGCAATAACAGCGAGTACACTCGCGAAGGCAGGCATTCGTGAAGGGGAGGATGGCGAGGTCGAATAGACGCGACGGGGGCCGAGTTCATTTTCCAATTCCGCCTCCGTGATCTTTGGCGTTACTCGAAGACATTGATGTGTCCGTCGCTCTCGCTAAGTCTTTGCAATTAGGGCGCAGTGTGACCTCGGCAATGGTTATGACGTACCTCACTTGACGGCCTTTATGGCGTCGTGTGAGGAGGTGACCGCACGGGTAAAGAGACGCACAGCAAAAAGCCGCACGGGGTCTGCGGAGAATGACGATTGGACATTCGGGGTTGGGCGAGCTCGTTCTCACCGGGGAATTATGAGGATCGTACAGCGGACGCGCGCTCAACGTCCATAAATACCTTTTACGCCACTGACATTGAAATAGCGGGGTCAACGGTTCTGGCACGGCGAGTGTTTTCGGGGCCAGCGTCCGGTCTGTTGCCGTTGTGTTCACATTCTGTGCGAAGAAGATCGCATAATGGATGGAACTTCTCCGGCCGACGAACATAAGAACGCGTTGTGTGTCAATCACTTAGCTATCACGAGTGGGTGGTCGGCGGTTCGATTCCGTTCAAGGCGAAGTGTTGCTGAAGCAATCGCAGAGTGGAAAGCCCGTGACGATGCACCCGGATAGGCTTAGTCGTTCTGGTTGAAACCGGTAAAGTGGCAACGCTCTTCTATATGCCGATCATCGACTTCAGGTCTTTCAGGTCTTCTAGGAGCTCCTCACGCATCTTCGTCGTGTAGATGCGGGTGATCTTCCCCTGGTTTTGTCGATCAACAATCTTTTTTAGATCGGATAGCCGGTTTTTCCAGGTCATTCCATCAGTGATGAATAGAAGATAGGTGTCTCGACGCATTGCGTCGATGATGGCGTCGAGGTCACCGATAATGTCTGTCATCTTCGAACCAGTGGCCCCGTAACCCTTCACTTCGATCACGATCCGGGGTCGGCTTTTATCGGGTACGGCGGGCTCTGCTGCGGCGGCGCTCCAGAGGACGAGGACCGGGCGATCCGCTCTTAGGTGGTCCACTACAACGTGCGTGTTCGCCCGAATGACCGCAACAGAAGATTGAGAGAGACGGCAACCTTGTCGATGTCGCGAACGTCCCGCGAATATCGACCGGTGTAGAGTTTTACAATCATGCTGTCGCGAGCAGAGCCGCTGAGTTCGAAATACAAGTGCAGATAATAGGCTTGCTTGTCGCCGCCGCGACTTACGCTCCTTCGTCGTTGGGTAATCTGTCCGAGCTCCGCTTTGATCGGGGCGAAGCCAGAGAGTTTCAGCAACGCCGATTTGGATTGAAATCGCGCCATATCCGGGACTGCAACCACAGCCTTGTCTAGTGCCAGACTGACGACTTGGCCGGGGACATCGTCGACGATAGCGGGTTCATCGAGCTTGAACGCATGAAATAGGCGCCGAGGTTTCTCAAAACAGATGAGTGACGCAATCACGAGGACGACGATATTGATAGCTGACCACCAGGCCGCGACCGGCGAAAACTGGCCTTGTACACGCGATGTTTCCGGCACGATGTTGACCAGCAGACCAACCACGGTGATCGCGATCATGCTTGCGATCCAGGCGAAGCTGTAGCGGTCGAACTGGTTCGCCTCGTTGCCACTGCCCTTTGGCGTCACCCTGAAAGGCTTGCCAAATGGTCTCACCAGGCTGGAGACCACGGTTGGCAACATACGGAATGTCGCAAAGGTGCCGACGGCGCTGGAAACCACAGGCAGGTAGCGCGTCGGCGTGATCCACAGCATGAGCAGAAAATACGCCGCCAGCAGCGGCACCTGATGAGATACATAATCGGCTATATCAGTGAAATAGAGCGGAAGCAGGCCGAACCAGAGATAGACGATGGGGACGAGCAATATCGCGAAGCGGACCAGATATTGCACCAGCCATGACGCCGGCAGGAACATAATCCGTTGAAAGAGCGTCAATCCCGGGCCGCGCAGCGGGCCATTATAGAGGTACAGGGTTTGAATACCCCCCTGGCACCATCGTTCGCGCTGGACAAAATAACCGGTCAGGTTCTCGGCGGCCAGCCCCATTGATAGTCGCTCGTTCAGGTAGCGCGTCTTGTAGCCTTTGTTGAGCATCGAAAGAGTTGTCAGCAGGTCTTCTGTGATCGACTCCGTCGGAAAACCGCCAATTGCGTCGATGGCCTGGCGGCGGGCAATCGAGCATGACCCGCAGCAGAAACTGACGTCCCACGCATCTCGGCTGGGCGCGATCTCGTCGAAGAACAAACGCTGCTCGTCCGGCCAGATATTCTCCAGACCCAGGTTTGATTGCACCGGATCGACGTTGAAGAAATGTTGAGGCGTCTGAACGATGCCGATGCTTTCGTCGGAAAAGAAGGGCAGCGTTCGACGCAGGAAATGCCGATAGGGAACAAAATCGGCGTCGAAGATCGCAATGAATTCGCCCGAGCTGACCTTCAGCCCATTGTTCATATTGCCTGCTTTGGCATGGCTGTTGTCGCCGCGCGTGACGTGGATGACGTTCTTTTCTTCGCAATAGGCATTCAGCCAATCCCGGCGTTGATCGTCAAGCACATACACATTCAGTTTGTCGGCAGGATAATCCAGCGAGCGGGCGCCGATGATGGTTCGCTCAAGAACATCGAGCGGCTCGTTATAGGTGGGGATGAAAACATCGACTGTCGGCAGCTCGCGCTTGTCGCGCGCGAAGAAAACGCGACCCAGCCTGTCCGTTTCCGCGCTCCGATCGACATAGCGGCTCATCAATACCAGAAAGAGGATGACTTCGACGCAGGCCAAAGCCTCGACGACAAAGAGGATCCAGACCCAGTAGAAACTCGCACCGTCGTTCGGATAGGGAAGCACCGTCTCGGTCAAGCGCCAGAACATGTATCGCAAGGCGAATGCTGCGACGAACGCGCAGGTCACCGCCCGTGTCCATGTGTGATGCCGCGACCAATTGAACGGCCCCAGAAAGAAGAAGGCCAAAACGAGGAAGGTCGGAACCAGCGCTAAAAGATACTGAACCACAGGCTTTTGACCCAGTTGGACACGTCGACGCCATGCTTGGGAAACCGTACCTGCACTGTGCGCCCCACCTGGCAGGAGTTCGCAAAGTCGCCGTTCATGAAGGACGGATCGAGGCGAACGCGAATGCGGGCATTACGCTCGGTTGACGGCGGCAAACTGGCGGCAAAGGAATCGGTCTCGACCGAAGCCGAACTGCCTCTGGCAGAAATGACCGTTCCTTTGAACACATCGCTGCGGCCGAACAAGCGCACCTGCGCGACAAGCCCCGGATAGATCTCGTCGTAATTGACCTCGGGAACGAGGATATCCACAAACAGCTCTCGACAGTCGAGGAGGCGCATCAACTCGTCGTTCAGCACCACGTTGGAACCGTCGACGATGCTCCTGGTCCAAACAACGCCGTCGAACGGTGCTATTGCGGTTGCGGATTCAAGGCTGCTGACGCGATCTGCCTCTTTGATCAGCTGCTTTTGTACTTCGGTGGCTCGTGTCTCATTTTCCGCTATGCGTGAGTTCAAGTCGTTGATGCGAACGACAACCTCGTCTTCACGCTGTCGCGAATAAGGCACGTCATTCTGTCCGTCGCCGAAGACAAAGATACCCTGGCGGACCGCATTGAGCCTTTGTTCCAATTGATCGACAGTCAAATTGCTGATTTCGACCTCGCCGCCAGTCGCAGCTCCGGCGGCCCGCGCGACCTCGACCAGCTTCTGCGTCAGAATGCCTTTTGACTCGAGCTCCATCCGGCGGTTCAGGTCGACCTGCGCGACCAGATCCTGAGCTTGCGACACTTCGACTTTTTTCCGCAGGATTTCGACTTCGCGCTCGAGATTGGCAATGGTGGTCTGCCTGTAGATTTCCAATCGGGCAGACAATTCCTCGCGAAGCGCGGAGAGCTCCTCCCGTTCGTTTTTAAGTGCCGCGACGCGGTCGAGCGCCGTGTTGCGATCTGCCTCGAGCGAAGCGAGGATCGCACGATTGACGCGCATGTTTCTGATTTCTGCGAGGGGTTGCCCCGCTTTGACCGGGCTGCCGACCTTGAGCGGTTCTTCCGCAATCGTGCCGTCGATTGGAGCATTAACGACAGCAAACCGCGCATTAACCGTGCCATCAAGGCTCGTAACGCCGGTAATCGTCGGCAATGAGACGACAGTCACGAGCGCCAGCAGCAACAGGCCGACGACGATGCGTGTGATGCGATGATTCCAGATCATGTTGTCATCCGAAGGTATCGCTCTGCAGCCATCCGTCACTATCGAGCTGACGCAGGTGGATGCAACCAGTTATTGCATAATTTAGCGCATGGAAATTTATAGGCAAGTGATGGTCGCAACGCTGCGGAGAAATAGGACCGCCCTTGCATTGACAGCCTCATCAGCAGCCCGCCGGGGCTGTCGTGAACCATGCCGAAGTTTACGCCAGGCAAATACTTGCGAGATCGCCTCCAACACCAGATTGGGGATGGATGCAGACGCAGTCGCTCATGCTTTCGAACCGTTTGCCAAGACCAAGGACCAGGGCAAAGACACCGGCTCGGACTAAGCCAGGTTTATAAGTCTGCCAAACAGTCCAAAGGGCGTGTGAATATTTGTTCGGAGCTCTATGAGGGACGACGGTCAAGATTTGCCTAATCGCACGCTGCTCTGCCGGTTGTTGTTAGTCACTGTCCGGGATCATTCTCTGGCCCGGACCCTCGCTCATCGCGAACGATGAATGACGCAGAAACTCACTAACAAATTCAGCAGACATCGGTGCCCCCAGGAGGTTCCCCTGAAGTCGGTCGCATTTTCGTCTGCTGAGCCAAGCCTTCTGACCGGCAGTCTGAACGCCTTCCGCCGTGACCTGCATTCCTAACCCATGTGCAAGGCCGATAATAAAGCGGACGATTGTCTGGCTTTTGGGGTTTGTTTCGATATCGTCGATGAAGTGCCGGTCAATCTTGATTGTGTCGAACGGGAAGTTCTGCAAGTGACTTAGGGACGAATAGCGGGTGCCAAAGTCGTCGAGGGCAATTCGGATTCCCAAGACTTCAAGCGTATGGAGCCTGTCAAGGTTGTTGCTCGTACGCTCAAGCAAGACCGTTTCAGTGATCTCAAACTCCAGCCGCTCAGCTGGAAACCCCACCTCGTCAAGAATACGCGTTATACGATCGGTGAAACCACTACTTAGGAATTCCGCCGGAGAAACATTGACCGAGACAATGAAATTAACCGGCCAGGTTAAGGCCTCACGGCAAGCCTGTTCGAGCACCCACGCGCCGATATCTCCCATCAGACCGTCGGCTTCGGCCATGGGAATGAAAAGACCCGGTGGAATAACACCAGCATAAGGATGACGCCAACGCAGCAAGGCCTCAAATCCGACGATCCCGCCGGCCACTTTGACGAGCGGCTGATATTCGATAAAGAACTGCTGTTCCCCGAGAGCGACACGCAAGCTGCGCCTCAGCATCTCGCGCTGCTCGAGCATGATCATCATCGAGCGGTTGAACATTCTTGCCCGGCCGCGTCCATCGTTCTTCGCCGCGTAGAGTGCGATGTCGGCAGCCTTCATCAACTGTTCGCCCGTGTTTCCGTCACGCGGCGCAATGGCAATTCCCACGCTCGCGCCCACGAATACGCTGATCCCGTCGATGGTGAACGGATCCTTGAATGCACCAACCAGGGATTCGGCGAGGCGCTCTGCTTCGGCAGGTTGGTCGTCAAGGACTTGGATGACGGCGAATTCATCACCAGCCAGCCGGTATGCGGTTTCGCGATCGTGAAGCACGGCTTGAATCCGTTCAGCCGTCATCTTGAGGACGATATCCCCGGCGCCGTGACCAAGGGTGTCGTTCACCGGCTTGAAGTCATCGAGGTCGATCTGCATCAAGGCAAACTTCTGCCCGCTCTTCGTAGGAAGGCGTGCCTCGAGATCGTGGCTGAACTGACGGCGATTGGCAAGTCCCGTTAGGGCGTCATGCCTCGCCTGATGGAGGAGCAGAGCTCGATCTGGATCTCCGATCGACGCCTGGGAAGCGGCGACCGCATCTCGCGTCTCAAGGACGCCGAGCCCTCGTTCCGTACTGAAGAGCAGGAGACTGCGACTGCCAAAAGGCGGGAGAGGTTCAATCGCAACACTTCGCGGAATCCCGCCAGCAAGTACGGCTTCGACAAGCGATTTGCGGTCGGAAGCAAGCAGCTCTGGATAGACCTGCCATATAGTCGCATCTGCCGCCGCTACAATGTTGTAAGACTGCGCAACCCTTGGGGAGCATTTTACGAGTTTCAAGCTGTTCCCATAATAGGAAACAAATTCGCTAGCTTGACCATCCATAGGCGCCGCCACTCTTGAAATCGCTCGTTTCCCCAGGCCGTCACGATACTGCTATCACGCAGAGCACATTTTTTGCAACCACACCATTCTTGGGCTCGAACACGAAACTATAAATAGAAGGTGCCCGAGAGGAGAGCGCTGATCGACCGCCGGATGAGCGATGGCGTATCGCAAAGGCCCGTCGCGACCAACGCGCGCCCGACATGACAGCCGCGGCTTGCAGAGGGAGCTCAGAATAACCGGATCGTCGGTTCCAGTCCCTTCAACTGCACATTATGCCGCATCGGGAAACCAATCTAAGCTGACGCACGTGGTGGCAGGCAATGCTGATCCTACGTCGACTTTTTACGTGTCGGAAACGCTTGGCGGGGACTTGGGGCCACCGCTCCGCTTGTGGTCGATGCACGACATTCGGCGGCGGGTGGACGTGCCACCGCTGCGCTCACGCGGCTGAGGCGGACCTTCCTGCGGGACGAGCCGCTTTCGTTGTTCGCGGCTGGGCGGCCCGCGAGCAGGGCGTCATTGCCGAGATCATCGAACCCGATGGTCGTCCTGACCGATTTGTCCTCGGATCTTTCGACCGTAGGCGGGCGTGACAACAGTTTCACATTCGCGGCCGTGACGTGCTGATCGACTGCCTCACTTCGGACTAACGGGATCGATGGTTCGTTTCCCATTCGAGCGTTGCATTCCTTCAGTTTGTCAAAAGCTGGTAGGCTTGGCGGTGCGATGGAAGTATGCACAGATTTGCTTTCCCTTCGCTTCTGATCAGATACCCCTCCGTGAGGATCAGCTAGGTCAATTCCGGTGACATCAGCGAACGGTTCAGCAGCGCCTGCGCGGCCTCTCGCCTACCTTCATGCCGGCAATCCGGCATGCCGCTTACTTGAAATCAGTCGCAATGCTGATTTCAAACGGTCACGGATTGACTTTCAATCGGTCATCAGCATAGTTTCAAACAGTCATCAAAGGTATGAAGCTGTGGCGCTGTATCCAAGGCTGATTGAGCAACGCGTTGCCGACGCCATGTCAGACACGCGAGTGGTATTGATCGTAGGTCCCCGACAATCAGGAAAAACGACGTTGGCCAAGAAGATGGCCAACAAGGGGATGGAGTATTACACGCTTGATAATGCGACGACCTTGGGCGCCGCGAGACAGGATCCAGTTGGCTTTGTAAGACGTTTGGATCGCGCCATTATCGATGAAATTCAGCGCGCCCCCGAGCTGTTGCTGGCCATTAAGGAAAGCGTGGATACCGACCAGCGTCCAGGACGTTTCCTCCTGACCGGTTCGGCCAATCTCATGACCCTGCCACGCGTGGCGGACTCGCTCGCAGGGCGCATGGAGGTCGTTCGATTGCTGCCGCTTGCGCGAAGCGAGATCAGAACCGCCGACGGAAGCTTTTTGATCGACGCCTTTCGAAACGAAGCCAAAGCCGGAGAACCAATCGTCGGTGACGACCTGATGGCTGCAGTTCTGGCAGGTGGATATCCCGAGGCATTGCGTCGTAAAACCTTGAGCCGCAGACAGGACTGGTATGCTGATTATATTCAGGCGATCGTTCAACGCGATGTTCGCGATGTCGCGCAAATCGAGCAGATCGCGCAAATGCCGCGCCTGCTGCGCATTCTGGCAGAACATTCGGGCCAACTCGTGAATTATTCCGGAATTGGCGCCGCCATCGGGATGAACCACATCACAACGCAGAAATACGTCGGAATATTCGAGAGCCTGTTCCTCGCCCGAACCGTTCAACCCTGGTTTTCCAACAAACTGAAACGCCTGACCAAGACCCCGAAGATACATTTCCTCGATTCTGGTCTCCTCGCCTCCCTTCGTGACCTCTCTCTCGAAAGGCTCCGGGACAACAGGGGGCAGTTCGGGGCATTGCTGGAGACGTTCGTTTTTGGCGAGATTCTTAAACTCGCCAGCGCCGCACATACCCGCTTTGAGTTTTCGCATTTTCGTGACAAGCAGCAGAACGAAGTCGATATCGTCATCGAAGACAGAAGAGGGAGGGTTGTCGGTATCGAGATAAAAGCTGCAGCGTCCGTCACGAATTCCGATTTTTCTGGATTGCGAATTTTGGCCGAAGCATGTGGAGAACGGTTTGTTTCAGGCATTGTCCTGTACGACCATGACAAGGTGATCCCGTTCGGAGAGCGCCTATCCGCCGTGCCGATCTCGGCGTTGTGGCGTTAGTGCGTGGGAATTCGCTGCAGGCTCCACACCCGAGCATTCTTGGAAATTCCACGGCGACGAAAAATGGGCCTCAGGTTCGATTCCCTTCACATCAGGTCTTTTGTCAATTGTTCATCTGAGTGGCATCAAAAATTGCTCCTTTTTGAGCGGATCCACGGTCTGGGCCCATTGCGATTACCGGCCCGCTTCTCGAGCCTGTACAACCCCACATGCGGTCGCCGCTCTTTGGCGGCAGGCACCAATTTCCCGCTTTCGCGAGCGCGGGCTCAGGAGAACGGGACCAATCTCAACATCGGCGGTTGAAGCCAAAAGGAATCCCGGTCCGTTCACCTGGATCCGTCAGGGCTGATCACACCCTGAGGATTAGAATTTGCGTTTCACAGGCGCTTCCCGCTTCAGGCGGTTTTCATTATTGCACCTTCGATCACGACGCCGGAGCT
>NZ_FMAJ01000038.1 GCF_900094625.1 Rhizobium aethiopicum
TCGTTCCGATCGCGATGGAAGAAAAGCTGCGCTTCGCTATCCGCGAAGGCGGCCGCACCGTCGGCGCCGGCATCGTCGCTTCGATCGTCGAGTAACCTTTAGGTTATCCACAATGAGGAAAACCCCGCTGGAAACAGCGGGGTTTTTCGTTTTTGATGGCTTCCGGCTCGTTTAACAGGTGTTGTAAAAATATCGTTAAAACTGCCCGTCACAGTATTTTGTTCATCTCACGTTCAGAAAGCGGTTGTGATTGGCTCATTTTAGTCCAGACTCCTTCTTGTAAAGAGGAGAGCCCGGATGATTCCAAAGGCCACATTCGCTGCGACGATATTCGCAATGTATGTTTTCACGATGTTTTTCATCGCTGCAATTCCGCAAGAGGTTGTTCAGTCCGCGGGAGTGCAGATCAATGAGGTAAGCGTCGTCAAGTGACGAGCTTTCCAGGTCATCGCAGGGGGGCTGCGGTGATAGGGCAGTAATTCGCCAGGTGCTCCCGGATAGGGTGCTCCCGGCGCGGCGGGGTGAAACCCCTTGCAGAACGCTCGCTTGCTCTTCGCGCGGAAGCGTCTAACTATGCCTCCCGGTTTCATGGTGCGGAGGACATTCGATGAAGAAGCGCATTCTATTCACCGGCGGTTCCGGCAAGGCAGGTCGCCATGCCGTGCCATGGCTTGTCAATGCGGGTTACGAGGTCCACAATCTTGATCTCGTGCCGCTGGACAGTCCCGGCGTCACCAATCTCATCGCCGACATCACCGATAGCGGGCAGGTCTTCAACGCGCTGTCGATGCACCGCGATTTCCCCGATCTCGATGCGGGCAGGGGTGTCCAGCCCTTCGATGCCGTGGTGCATTTCGCCGCCATTCCGCGCATCCTGATCAAGCCCGACAACGAGACCTTCCGCATCAACACGATGGGCACTTACAATGTCATCGAGGCTGCGGTGAAGCTCGGCATCCGGAAGATCGTCGTTGCGTCGAGCGAGACGACCTACGGCGTCTGCTTCGCCGAGGGACATCGCGATTTCCACCAGTTTCCCTTGGAGGAAGACTACGACGTCAATCCAATGGATTCCTACGGCCTTTCCAAGGTGGTCAACGAAAAGACGGCGCGCGCCTTTGCCGAACGGTCGGGCTTCGACATCTATGCGCTGCGCATCGGCAACGTTATCGAACCGCACGAATATGAGCGATTCCCGACCTATTTTGCCCATCCCGAGATGCGCAAGCGTATCACCTGGAGCTATATCGACGCGCGCGACCTCGGGCAGATTTGCCACCTCTGCATCCAGAAGGACGGGCTCGGTTACCAGGTCTTCAACGCCGCCAACGACACCGTTTCGGCCAACACGCCGTCGAAGGAGCTTGCGAAGCGATTCTTCCCGAACGTGCCCTTCACCCGCGAGATCGGTGAATATGAGGGGCTGCTTTCCAACCGGAAGATTCGCGAGGTGCTGGGCTTCAAGGAAGAACACGACTGGCGGAAGTATGTGAACGTCTGAACGCTTTCCGGCCGTCGATCGAGAGGCTGGACGCTCGCGATGAGCAGAAGGGCTCTGAAAATCGAAAATCGTGCTTGCCAATCCGCTGCCGCCGTCTTAAAGGGAGCGCCATGCATTTCGGCAGCGATTTGCGGGTCTTGGCTCGGGCGCTGAAGGACAGGCATGAAGGGGTATAGCTCAGTTGGTAGAGCGGCGGTCTCCAAAACCGCAGGTCGGGGGTTCGAGCCCCTCTGCCCCTGCCATCTTCCCTGATACGGACAGCGCGGCCGTGCTCGCGGCGTTCCGGCTAGGGATCGATCGGTGGCAAGTAATTTCGTTAAACTTCGGTTTCCCTCTTGTGTATTCGGGAATCGGTGTTTATTTAGGGTTCAACAGACACGCGGTGCGTGGGGCTGATAGTTTCAGCTTTACGCGCCGTAATTGCGTGGGCAGTCGATGGCATCCAAATCCAATCCATTTGCGTTTCTGCAGCAGGTTCGCTCCGAGACGTCCAAGGTCACATGGCCGTCGCGCCGCGAGACGATGATCTCGACGGTCATGGTGCTGGTGATGGTGGTTTTCGCCGCGCTGTTTTTCTTTGCCGCTGACCAGCTGATCGGCTGGGTCCTGAGCTTCGTGCTCAATACCGGCAACTGATACGGGTGGAGATGAAAATGGCGGCACGTTGGTACATCGTCCACGCGTACTCTAATTTTGAAAAGAAGGTGGCTGAAGACATCGAGAACAAGGCTCGCCAGAAGGGGCTTGAGCACCTGTTCGAGAAGATCCTCGTGCCGACCGAAAAGGTTGTGGAGGTGCGTCGCGGCCGCAAGGTCGATAGCGAGCGCAAGTTCTTTCCGGGTTATGTCCTGGTCCGCGCCAATTTGACGGACGAGGCTTACCACCTGATCAAGAATACGCCGAAGGTCACGGGTTTCCTCGGTTCCGACAATAAGCCCGTTCCGATTCCGGATTATGAAGCCGAGCGCATTCTTGGCCAGGTTCAGGAAGGCGTCGAGCGGCCTAAGGCGTCCGTTACTTTCGAAATCGGCGAGCAGGTCCGCGTTTCCGATGGTCCCTTCGCCTCGTTCAACGGCACGGTTCAGGATGTGGACGAAGAACGTTCGCGCCTGAAGGTGGAGGTGTCGATTTTCGGCCGCGCAACGCCGGTCGAGCTGGAATACGCGCAGGTCGAGAAGGTCTGATCGCTGGAGATTGGAAGCTGGTCCTTGTGGCCTGGTTCCCGCGGACCTCGTCCGCATCCGCGTGGAAGGTGAGGGGTCTTAGCCGGACCCTAAATGATCCGCACCACGCAACCGCAGCCGCCGGAGAGATCCGGCATCACGGGCCGGGCGACCGGTCGTTCATGAAAGGCAGAGAGATATGGCTAAGAAAGTTGCAGGCCAGCTCAAGCTTCAGGTCAAGGCAGGATCGGCAAACCCGTCCCCGCCGATTGGTCCGGCGCTTGGTCAGCGTGGCATTAACATCATGGAATTCTGCAAGGCGTTCAATGCCGCCACGCAGGAAATGGAAAAGGGTATGCCGATCCCGGTCGTCATCACCTATTACCAGGACAAGTCCTTCACCTTCGCGATGAAGCAGCCTCCGGTCAGCTACTGGCTGAAGAAGGAAGCGAAGATCACGTCCGGTTCCAAGACGCCCGGCAAGGGCGCGAAGGTCGGCTCCCTCACCAAGGCTCAGATCAAGTCGATCGCAGAAGCCAAGATGAAGGATCTGAATGCAGCGGATATCGAAGGTGCAATGGCGATGATCGAGGGCTCTGCCCGCGCCATGGGCCTGGAAGTGGTGGGTTAATATCATGGCTGGCAAGCGCACTCGCAAGATCAACGAAGGTGTTGATCCCACAAAGCTCTACGCTCTGACCCAGGCCATCGGCATGGTCAAGGAACGGGCTGTCGCCAAGTTCGACGAAACCATCGAAGTCTCGATGAACCTCGGCGTCGACCCGCGCCATGCGGACCAGATGGTTCGCGGCGTCGTCAACCTGCCGAACGGCACGGGCCGTACGGTTCGCGTCGCAGTCTTCGCTCGCGGCGCCAAGGCCGATGAAGCCAAGGCTGCCGGTGCCGATGTCGTCGGTGCCGAAGACCTCGTCGACATCGTCCAGGGCGGCAAGATCGAATTCGATCGCTGCATCGCCACCCCCGACATGATGCCGCTCGTTGGCCGCCTCGGTAAGGTTCTCGGCCCCCGCGGCATGATGCCGAACCCGAAGGTCGGCACCGTCACCATGGACGTCGCCGGAGCCGTCAAGGCCTCCAAGGGCGGCGCCGTCGAGTTCCGCGTCGAGAAGGCTGGCATCGTCCATGCCGGCATCGGCAAGGCCTCTTTCGACGCCAAGGCACTGGAAGAAAACATCCGCGCCTTCGCTGATGCCGTCATCAAGGCAAAGCCTGCTGGCGCCAAGGGCAACTACGTCAAGCGCGTAGCGATTTCCTCGACCATGGGTCCGGGCGTCAAGATCGAAGTCGGATCGGTTACGGCAGCTCCGACTGCATAAGTTCATGGCCGGGCCTCGGCCCGGTCTCAGAATTCCGGCCTCGCGAGAGGCCGGAATATTCCGGAGAAATCCGGAATCCTGTCCGAGATTGCAGGTGGTTTTCCCTTAATCACTTGGCCTGCATGAGACGGGTAAGACCCGAATTGCATGAAGTTCGCTTCTAGGAATTTGGTTCGAGCCTTGGATGCCTTGTGCCTCCTTGCCTTGATTGGCGCGGAGCGCGAGGGGACAGGATCCTCAAGCGTCGCTTGGGATCTCTTTTGATCCCAGGGGGCAAAAGGCAACCCGGTGGGTCCGATCAAACGGTCCCGCCAACTGGAGATAGGCAGTGGAAAGAGCGGAAAAGCGCGAATTTGTCACGGAACTGAACGAAGTCTTCAAGGCTTCGGGCTCGGTTGTCGTGGCCCACTATGCTGGTGCTACAGTCGCACAGATGAACGATTTTCGTTCGAAGATGCGCGCTGCTGGCGGCACCGTCAAAGTCGCGAAAAACCGCCTGGCCAAAATTGCCCTTCAGGGTACGGAAGCGGAAGGGATTACCAATCTCTTCAAGGGTCAGACCCTCATTGCTTACAGCAATGATCCGATCACCGCTCCGAAGGTCGTCATGGATTTCGCCAAGACCAACGACAAGATCGTGGTTCTCGGCGGCGCCATGGGCACGACAACGCTGAACGCCGAAGGTGTCAAGTCGCTTGCGACCCTGCCTTCGCTGGACGAACTGCGTGCGAAGCTGCTGGGCATGATCCAGACACCGGCTACCCGCATTGCAGGCGTTGTTGCCGCACCGGCAAGCCAGCTTGCTCGCGTGTTCTCGGCCTATGCCAAGAAGGACGAAGCCGCTTAAGGCGGTTTTTCGCTGTTTATAATCAACCGGTTCGAACCGAACAAAAGGAACTAGTAAAATGGCTGATCTCGCAAAGATCGTTGACGACCTCTCCTCGCTGACCGTTCTGGAAGCTGCAGAACTGTCGAAGCTTCTCGAAGAAAAGTGGGGCGTTTCCGCCGCTGCTCCGGTAGCTGTTGCTGCCGTTGGTGGTGGTGCCGGCGCTGCTGCTCCGGTCGAGGAAGAAAAGACCGAGTTCGACGTCATCCTCACGGATGCTGGCGCCAACAAGATCAACGTCATCAAGGAAGTCCGCGCCATCACCGGCCTCGGCCTCAAGGAAGCCAAGGACCTCGTCGAAGGCGCTCCGAAGGCTGTCAAGGAAGGCGTTTCCAAGGCTGAAGCCGCCGACATCAAGAAGAAGCTTGAAGACGCTGGCGCCAAGGCCGACGTCAAGTAAGCTTGAACTGCTTTTGGGAGGTAGCGTCTGCTGCCTCCCATTTGCCGTTTTTCTGAACGAATTACCCAAAAGCCGCGTCAAAACGGCTTTTGGGTAATGGGTTCTTCAAAAGGATAGTCTCGCACCGAGGGCAGCACAGCAATCCGAGCTGGGCGTTTTCGGGAGTCGGACGAGATTGAACTACCCATTGATTGACGGGATCGACTGGCCATCGGTTCCCGTCCGTTGCAGGCCCGGGTGCAAGATTTTGAAGGAGCGACGATGGCTCAGACCCTTTCGTTCAACGGTCGCAGGCGCGTACGCAAGTTTTTTGGTAAGATCCCCGAAGTCGCAGAAATGCCGAACCTCATCGAGGTTCAGAAGGCGTCCTACGACCAGTTTCTGATGGTGGAAGAGCCGAAGGGCGGCCGGCCCGACGAGGGTCTTCAGGCCGTCTTCAAGTCGGTTTTCCCGATCACCGATTTTTCCGGCGCCTCGATGCTGGAATTCGTATCCTATGAGTTCGAGCCGCCGAAGTTCGATGTGGACGAATGCCGTCAGCGCGACCTGACCTATGCCGCGCCGCTGAAGGTGACGCTGCGCCTCATCGTGTTCGATATTGACGAGGATACCGGCGCGAAGTCGATCAAGGACATCAAGGAACAGTCGGTTTACATGGGCGACATGCCGCTCATGACCAACAACGGCACGTTCATCGTCAACGGCACCGAGCGCGTCATCGTGTCGCAGATGCACCGCTCGCCGGGCGTGTTCTTCGACCATGACAAGGGCAAGAGCCATTCTTCCGGCAAGCTGCTCTTTGCCGCCCGCGTCATTCCCTATCGCGGTTCCTGGCTCGATATCGAATTCGACGCCAAGGACATCGTCTACGCCCGTATCGACCGCCGCCGCAAGATCCCGGTGACGTCGCTCCTGATGGCGCTCGGCATGGACGGCGAGGAAATCCTCGACACCTTCTACACGAAGTCGCTCTACAAGCGCGACGGCGAAGGCTGGCGCATTCCCTTCAAGCCGGAGACGCTGAAGGGCGCCAAGGCGATTACCGAGATGGTCGACGCCGATACCGGTGAAGTCGTCGTGGAAGCCGGCAAGAAGCTGACCCCGCG
This sequence comes from Rhizobium aethiopicum, assembly GCF_900094625.1. GTDB lineage: Bacteria > Pseudomonadota > Alphaproteobacteria > Rhizobiales > Rhizobiaceae > Rhizobium > Rhizobium aethiopicum. Next base: position 6,394 of record NZ_FMAJ01000038.1, read on the forward strand.
CCTGCTGCGCCAGCTTTCCGACAAGGGCCTGAAGGCCCTGAAGGCCGGCGACGATGACCTTTACGGCAACTATCTCGCCGAAGACATCGTCAACTACTCGACGGGTGAGATCTATCTCGAAGCCGGCGATGAGATCGACGAGAAGACGCTTGGCATCATCCTGTCGAACGGTTTCGACGAGATCCCGGTTCTCGGCATCGACCACATCAATGTCGGCGCCTATATCCGCAATACGCTTTCGGCCGACAAGAACGAGAACCGTCAGGACGCTCTGTTCGACATCTACCGCGTCATGCGTCCGGGTGAACCGCCGACCATGGAATCGGCCGAAGCCATGTTCAACTCGCTGTTCTTCGATGCGGAGCGTTACGATCTCTCCGCCGTCGGCCGCGTCAAGATGAACATGCGTCTCGACCTGACCGTCGAAGACACCGTCCGCATCCTGCGCAAGGACGACATCCTGGCTGTGGTCAAGATGCTGGTCGAACTGCGCGACGGCAAGGGCGAGATCGACGACATCGACAACCTCGGCAACCGCCGCGTCCGCTCGGTCGGCGAGCTGATGGAGAACCAGTACCGTCTCGGCCTGCTCCGCATGGAGCGCGCGATCAAGGAACGCATGTCCTCGATCGAGATCGACACGGTCATGCCGCAGGACCTGATCAACGCCAAGCCGGCTGCTGCCGCCGTCCGCGAATTCTTCGGTTCCTCGCAGCTCTCGCAGTTCATGGACCAGGTCAACCCGCTCTCGGAAATCACCCATAAGCGCCGTCTCTCGGCCCTTGGCCCGGGCGGTCTGACCCGCGAGCGCGCCGGCTTCGAAGTGCGCGACGTTCATCCGACCCATTACGGCCGTATTTGCCCGATCGAAACGCCGGAAGGCCCGAACATCGGTCTGATCAACTCGCTGGCGACCTTCGCGCGCGTCAACAAGTACGGCTTCATCGAAAGCCCGTACCGCCGCATCGTCGACGGCAAGGTGACGAACGACGTGCTCTACCTCTCCGCCATGGAAGAGGCGAAGTACTACGTGGCCCAGGCCAACGCCGAGATGAACCCCGACGGTTCCTTCGTCGATGAATTCGTTGTCTGCCGTCACGCCGGCGAAGTCATGCTCGCTCCGCGCGACAGCATGAACCTGATGGACGTTTCGCCGAAGCAGGTCGTTTCGGTCGCAGCCGCGCTCATCCCGTTCCTGGAAAACGACGACGCCAACCGCGCCCTCATGGGCTCGAACATGCAGCGTCAGGCCGTGCCGCTGCTGCGCGCCGAAGCGCCGTTCGTCGGTACCGGCATGGAGCCGGTGGTCGCCCGTGACTCGGGCGCTGCCATCGGCGCCCGCCGCGGCGGCGTGGTCGACCAGGTCGACGCGACGCGTATCGTTATCCGCGCCACGGAAGATCTCGAAGCCGGCAAATCCGGCGTCGATATCTACCGCCTGCAGAAGTTCCAGCGTTCGAACCAGAACACCTGCGTCAACCAGCGTCCGCTGGTCACCGTCGGTGACGTCGTCAACCGCGGTGACATTCTCGCCGACGGTCCGTCGACCGATCTCGGCGACCTGGCGCTCGGCCGCAACGCGCTCGTCGCGTTCATGCCCTGGAACGGCTACAACTACGAAGACTCGATCCTGCTCTCCGAGCGCATCGTGGCCGACGACGTGTTCACCTCCATCCACATCGAAGAATTCGAAGTGATGGCGCGCGACACCAAGCTCGGTCCTGAGGAAATCACCCGCGATATTCCGAACGTTTCGGAAGAAGCGCTGAAGAACCTCGACGAAGCCGGCATCGTCTACATCGGCGCCGAAGTTCAGCCCGGCGATATCCTCGTCGGCAAGATCACGCCGAAGGGCGAAAGCCCGATGACGCCGGAAGAAAAGCTTCTGCGCGCCATCTTCGGCGAAAAGGCCTCCGACGTGCGCGATACCTCCATGCGCATGCCACCCGGCACCTACGGCACGATCGTCGAAGTGCGCGTCTTCAACCGCCATGGCGTGGAGAAGGACGAACGCGCGATGGCGATCGAGCGCGAAGAGATCGAGCGGCTTGCAAAGGACCGCGACGACGAGCAGGCGATCCTCGACCGTAACGTCTACGGCCGTCTGATCGACATGCTGCGCGGCCAGGTCTCGATTGCCGGCCCGAAGGGCTTCAAGAAGGGCACCGAGCTTTCGAACGCCGTGGTCTCCGAATACCCCCGCTCGCAGTGGTGGATGTTTGCCGTCGAGGACGAGAAGGTCCAGAGCGAGCTCGAAGCGCTCCGCGGCCAGTACGACGAATCCAAGTCACGCCTTGAACAGCGCTTCATGGACAAAGTCGAGAAGGTCCAGCGCGGCGATGAAATGCCTCCGGGCGTGATGAAGATGGTCAAGGTCTTCGTCGCCGTGAAGCGCAAGATCCAGCCTGGCGACAAGATGGCCGGCCGTCACGGGAACAAGGGCGTGGTCTCGCGCATTGTGCCTGTCGAGGACATGCCGTTCCTCGAAGACGGCACGCATGTCGACGTCGTTCTGAACCCGCTCGGCGTGCCTTCGCGCATGAACGTCGGCCAGATCCTTGAAACGCACCTGGGCTGGGCTTGCGCCGGCATGGGTCGCCAGATCGGCGAACTGATCGAAGCGTATAAGGCCAATGGCAACATCGAGCCGCTGCGCAAGACCATCGGCGATGTCGTCGGTGCCGGTCCAAAGGCCGAACAGGTCCAGGACTTCGACGACGATTCCGTTCTGCGTCTCGCCGATCAGTGGAAGCGCGGCGTTTCGATCGCAACGCCGGTCTTCGACGGTGCGAACGAAGGCGACGTCAACGACATGCTGCGTCTGGCAGGCCTCAAGGACACGGGGCAGTCGACGCTTTATGACGGCCGTACCGGCGAGCAGTTCGACCGCCAGGTCACGGTGGGCTACATCTACATGCTGAAGCTCAACCACCTGGTCGACGACAAGATCCATGCCCGTTCGATCGGTCCTTACTCGCTCGTGACGCAGCAGCCGCTGGGCGGCAAGGCGCAGTTCGGCGGTCAGCGCTTCGGCGAAATGGAAGTCTGGGCGCTCGAAGCCTATGGCGCAGCCTACACGCTGCAGGAAATGCTGACGGTGAAGTCGGACGACGTCGCCGGCCGCACCAAGGTCTACGAAGCCATCGTCCGCGGCGACGACACGTTCGAAGCCGGTATTCCGGAAAGCTTCAACGTTCTCGTCAAGGAAATGCGCTCGCTGGGCCTCAGCGTCGAGCTCGAGAACACCAAGCTTGACGAAGCGCAGGCAGCCCAGCTGCCCGACGCGGCCGAGTAAGCACCAATAGGGCGTGCGCTGCAATGCGGCGCACGCCGGTCCCGCCGGGCGCCGTATCCGTGTCGGCCCGGAAGGGAAGTTTCGCCGCATCTTGCGGTTATTCTCGTTTAAGCGAGGGAGGCGGCTCCCGGGAATTGCCGCTGACCATCGCATTTTGAGGGCGCTTTAGCCCATGAAGGAGACAGGCATGAACCAAGAGGTCATGAATCTTTTCAATCCGCAGGTGCCTGCACAGAATTTCGATTCCATTCGGATTTCGATCGCATCTCCGGAGAAGATCCTCTCCTGGTCCTACGGTGAGATCAAGAAGCCGGAAACCATCAACTACCGTACGTTCAAGCCGGAACGCGACGGTCTGTTCTGCGCGCGCATCTTCGGGCCGATCAAGGACTACGAGTGCTTGTGCGGCAAGTACAAGCGCATGAAGTACAAGGGCATCATCTGCGAAAAGTGCGGCGTCGAAGTCACGCTGTCGCGCGTTCGCCGTGAGCGCATGGGCCATATCGAGCTTGCCGCTCCGGTTGCCCACATCTGGTTCCTGAAGTCGCTGCCGTCACGCATTTCGACGCTGCTCGACATGACGCTGAAGGATGTCGAGCGCGTTCTCTACTTCGAAAACTACATCGTCACCGAGCCGGGCCTGACCGCACTCAAGGAGCACCAGCTCCTGACGGAAGAAGAGTACATGCTTGCCGTTGACGAATACGGCGAAGACCAGTTCACGGCCATGATCGGTGCGGAAGCCATCTATGAGATGCTGGCTTCGATGAACCTCGAAAAGATCGCTGGCGATCTGCGTTCCGAGCTTGCCGACACCACGTCGGATCTCAAGCAGAAGAAGCTGATGAAGCGCCTGAAGATCGTCGAGAACTTCATGGAATCCGGCAACCGTCCGGAATGGATGATCATGAAGGTCGTTCCGGTCATCCCGCCGGATCTGCGCCCGCTGGTTCCGCTCGACGGCGGCCGTTTCGCGACGTCTGATCTGAACGATCTCTATCGCCGCGTCATCAACCGTAACAACCGTCTGAAGCGCCTGATCGAACTGCGTGCGCCCGGCATCATCATCCGCAACGAAAAGCGCATGCTGCAGGAATCGGTCGATGCGCTGTTCGACAACGGCCGCCGCGGCCGCGTCATCACCGGCGCCAACAAGCGTCCGCTGAAGTCGCTCTCCGACATGCTCAAGGGCAAGCAGGGCCGCTTCCGTCAGAACCTGCTCGGCAAGCGCGTCGACTATTCCGGCCGTTCGGTCATCGTCACCGGTCCGGAACTGAAGCTGCACCAGTGCGGTCTGCCGAAGAAGATGGCGCTCGAGCTCTTCAAGCCGTTCATCTATGCCCGTCTCGACGCCAAGGGTTACTCCTCGACCGTCAAGCAGGCCAAGAAGCTGGTCGAAAAGGAAAAGCCTGAGGTCTGGGATATCCTCGACGAAGTCATCCGCGAGCATCCGGTTCTCCTGAACCGCGCACCGACGCTGCACCGCCTGGGCATCCAGGCCTTCGAACCCACCCTGGTCGAAGGCAAGGCAATCCAGCTGCACCCGCTCGTCTGCACGGCCTTCAACGCCGACTTCGACGGTGACCAGATGGCCGTTCACGTGCCGCTGTCGCTCGAAGCCCAGCTCGAAGCCCGCGTGCTGATGATGTCGACCAACAACATCCTGCACCCGGCCAACGGCGCGCCGATCATCGTTCCCTCGCAGGACATGGTTCTCGGCCTGTATTACCTGTCGATCCTGAACCAGAACGAGCCGGGCGAAGGCATGGCCTTCTCCGATCTCGGTGAGCTGCATCATGCGCTCGAAAACAAGGTCGTCACGCTGCACACCAAGATCCGCGGCCGCTTTAAGTCGATCGGCGAGGATGGCAAGCCTTACTCGAAGATCTATGAGACGACGCCTGGCCGTTTGCTCATCGGCGAGCTGCTGCCGAAGAACGGCAAGGTGCCCTTCGACATCTGCAACCAGGAAATGACCAAGAAGAACATCTCCAAGATGATCGACACGGTCTACCGCCATTGCGGCCAGAAGGACACGGTCATCTTCTGCGACCGCATCATGCAGCTCGGCTTCGCCCATGCCTGCCGCGCCGGCATTTCGTTCGGCAAGGACGACATGGTCATCCCGGCCACCAAGGCGAAGATCGTTGCCGACACCGAGAACCTGGTGAAGGAATACGAGCAGCAGTACAATGACGGCCTCATCACCCAGGGTGAAAAGTACAACAAGGTTGTCGACGCCTGGGGCAAGGCGACCGAAAAGGTCGCCGAAGAGATGATGGCGCGCATTAAGGCTGTCGAATTCGATGAGAACACCGGCCGTCAGAAGCCGATGAACTCGATCTACATGATGAGCCACTCCGGCGCCCGCGGTTCTCCGAACCAGATGCGTCAGCTGGGCGGCATGCGCGGCCTCATGGCCAAGCCGTCGGGTGAAATCATCGAGACGCCGATCATCTCGAACTTCAAGGAAGGCCTGACCGTCAACGAGTACTTCAACTCGACGCACGGCGCCCGCAAGGGTCTGGCAGACACCGCCTTGAAGACCGCAAACTCCGGCTACCTGACCCGCCGTCTCGTCGACGTCGCGCAGGATTGCATCGTGACGCACGTCGATTGCGGCACCGAAACCGGCCTGACCATGACCGCCATCGTCGATGCCGGCCAGGTCGTCGCCTCGCTCGGCGCCCGCATCCTCGGCCGCACGGCGCTCGACGACATCGATCATCCGGTCACCGGTGAGCGCATCGTCGATGCCGGCAAGATGATCCTCGAGCCCGATGTCATCGAAATCGAGAAGGCCGGTATTCAGTCGATCCGCATCCGCTCGGCGCTGACCTGCGAAATCCAGACGGGCGTCTGCTCGGTCTGCTACGGCCGCGACCTCGCGCGCGGTACGCCTGTCAACATGGGCGAAGCTGTCGGCGTCATCGCCGCTCAGTCGATCGGCGAGCCGGGAACCCAGCTCACCATGCGTACCTTCCACCTTGGCGGTACGGCAACCGTGGTCGACCAGTCGTTCCTGGAAGCCTCGTACGAGGGTACGGTGCAGATCAAGAACCGCAACGTGCTGCGCAACTCTGAAGGCAGCCTTGTTGCCATGGGCCGCAACATGACCGTCCAGATCCTGGACGAACGTGGTGTGGAGCGCTCGTCGCAGCGCGTCGCCTACGGTTCGAAGCTGCACGTCGACGAAGGCGACAAGGTCAAGCGCGGCCAGCGTCTGGCAGAGTGGGATCCGTACACCCGTCCGATGATGACGGAAGTCGCCGGTACCGTTCAGTTCGAAGACCTCGTTGACGGTCTCTCGGTTCTGGAAGCGACCGACGAATCCACCGGCATCACCAAGCGTCAGGTCATCGACTGGCGTTCGACCCCCCGCGGTTCGGACCTCAAGCCGGCGATCGTCATCAAGGACGCCAGCGGCAATGTCGCCAAGCTGTCGCGTGGTGGTGACGCGCGGTTCCTGCTCTCGGTCGACGCAATTCTGTCGGTCGAGCCGGGCACGAAGGTCTCCCAGGGTGACGTTCTCGCCCGTTCGCCGCTCGAAAGCGCCAAGACCAAGGACATCACCGGCGGTCTGCCGCGTGTTGCCGAGCTGTTCGAAGCGCGCCGTCCGAAGGACCATGCCATCATCGCAGAGATCGATGGCACGATCCGCCTCGGCCGCGACTACAAGAACAAGCGTCGCGTCATCATCGAGCCGGCGGAAGACGGTGTCGAGCCTGTCGAATACCTGATCCCGAAGGGCAAGCCCTTCCACCTTCAGGACGGCGACTATATCGAAAAGGGTGACTACATCCTCGACGGTAACCCGGCTCCGCACGACATCCTGGCGATCAAGGGCGTGGAGGCTCTCGCTTCCTACCTGGTCAACGAAATCCAGGAAGTCTACCGCCTGCAGGGCGTCGTCATCAACGACAAGCACATCGAGGTGATCGTCCGTCAGATGCTGCAGAAGGTGGAGATCACCGATGCAGGCGACTCGACATACATCGTCGGCGACAACGTCGACCGTATCGAGCTCGAAGACGTCAACGACCACCTGATCGAGCAGGGCAAGAAGCCCGCCCATGGCGATCCGGTTCTGCTCGGCATCACCAAGGCGTCGCTGCAGACCCCGTCCTTCATCTCGGCCGCGTCCTTCCAGGAAACGACCAAGGTGCTGACGGAAGCTGCAATCGCCGGCAAGACCGACGGTCTGCAGGGTCTGAAGGAAAACGTCATCGTCGGCCGCCTCATCCCGGCCGGCACCGGCGGCACCATGACCCAGATCCGCCGTATCGCCACATCGCGCGACGAGCTGATCCTCGAAGAGCGTCGCAAGGGCACCGGCGCGGCCGTTGCCACGCCGATGCTGCAGGACATGGCAGAAAAGGCTCCGGCTGCGGAATAATCCACGGCTGAAGTCCGGCACTGAAAATATGAATCGAAAAACCGCCCGGAGCGATCCGGGCGGTTTTCATTTCTATTGTGCTTGGGTGGATCCGGGGGAGGGCGGGCGCGCTGCCTGTCAGCCGGATTTCCGGGCGAACTCACGCTGCGAGACAGGGCCCGCTCCGCGAGTGCGGTCAGTTGAACCGGATGATCGCGACCTCGCCGTCGACCGCACCCTGGTAGGCCGAGGCATGCGGCTCTTCGGCCGGAACTTCGGTCAGCATGCCGATCTGATCGAGATCGGCCTCGATGAAGCCCTCTTCGGCCAGGGCGTTCAGCGCCTCGCGCACGGCCGTGTCGTCATCGGGCGCTTTCAGCATGATGTGCAGGTCGATGCCTTCGCTGGAGTCGGACTCATAGCCTTTGCCGATGATGATGAAGATCATCGGCCCGTCGAAATTGTTGTCGTTATCCGGTGTCGTAATCATCGCCTGTCCTTCGGCTTCCTGACGATTCGATCGCTCGAATCCTGCTATGAGGGCTTAACGCCGCAATTGCTGATTCCTTAACTGCTTTTGCTGCCATGCCCAAGTTTTTATCTTGGCGCATGGCTGCGATTTCGTCTAGGAGGTCGAAAACAGGGCGTCGGGCCCGCATATCAAGGCGTTCCGGCCAAGTTTATTTCTTAACCGGCCTTGACGAGAGTGGTGGAAACCAGTAGTACCCCGGCCATCAGATCCCATGTGAGGCTTGGCTGTTCGGAGCGACGCGCCCTGAAATTCACCTCAAACAAGGTTCTAAACGCACGTTGAAGTCATGATGCTGCACGCATGACGCATTGTTTCATGCGTCCTCTGCTCCTTGTGGTCCATCTGCGGAAGCGGATCGGGCCATATTTTGCGCATTGACGGAAGACGTGCGTCATTGCCGGAGACGGCGCGAGTTCAAGCCCGCAAGGGTACTGAGATAAACGTAAGGGATGGTTGAATGCCTACCGTAAACCAGCTGATCCGCAAGCCTCGCCAGGCGAACGTAAAGCGTAACAAGGTTCCCGCACTCCAGGAGAACCCGCAGAAGCGCGGCGTTTGCACGCGCGTCTACACGACGACGCCGAAGAAGCCGAACTCGGCTCTGCGTAAGGTCGCCAAGATCCGCCTGACCAACGGCTTCGAAGTCATTGGTTACATCCCCGGCGAAGGTCACAACCTTCAGGAGCACTCGGTCGTCATGATCCGCGGCGGCCGCGTAAAGGACCTTCCGGGTGTCCGTTATCACATCATCCGCGGCGTTCTCGATACCCAGGGTGTCAAGAACCGCAAGCAGCGTCGCTCCAAGTACGGTGCGAAGCGTCCGAAGTAATTCGGTTTGAATAATCCGGCGCTGCGCGAGGTCCTCCGCGTGATGAAGCGCCTTAACGGTTGAAGAGACGAAAAGTATGTCCAGACGTCATAAAGCAGAAAAGCGCGAGATCAATCCGGATCCGAAGTTCGGTGACCTCGTCGTCACCAAGTTCATGAATGCCATCATGCTCGATGGTAAGAAGTCCGTTGCTGAAAACATCGTCTACGGTGCGTTCGACGCCGTCCAGGGTAAGTCCAAGCAGGAGCCGCTTTCGGTATTCCATTCTGCGCTCGACAATATTGCCCCGCACGTTGAAGTCCGCTCGCGCCGTGTCGGTGGTGCGACCTACCAGGTTCCGGTCGACGTCCGTCCGGAGCGCCGCCAGGCTCTCGCCATTCGCTGGCTGATTGCCGCTGCCCGCAAGCGCAACGAAACAACCATGATCGACCGTCTGTCCGGCGAACTGCTTGATGCGTCCAACAACCGCGGCTCCGCCGTCAAGAAGCGCGAAGACACGCACAAGATGGCTGACGCCAACCGCGCGTTCTCGCACTATCGCTGGTAATTCCGAACGGTATCGAAAGGCAGTCCACAATGGCTCGCGAATATAAGATCGAAGACTACCGCAATTTCGGTATCATGGCGCATATCGACGCCGGCAAGACCACGACCACCGAGCGTATCCTTTACTACACCGGCAAGTCGCACAAGATCGGCGAAGTCCACGACGGCGCAGCCACCATGGACTGGATGGAGCAGGAGCAGGAGCGTGGCATCACGATCACCTCGGCTGCCACGACGACCTTCTGGAAGGGCCGTGACGGCAAGATGCGCCGCTTCAACATCATCGACACTCCCGGCCACGTCGACTTCACGATCGAAGTCGAGCGTTCGCTGCGCGTTCTCGACGGCGCCATCGCGCTGCTCGACGCCAACGCCGGCGTGGAGCCGCAGACGGAAACCGTCTGGCGTCAGGCTGAGAAGTACAATGTTCCGCGGATGATCTTCTGCAACAAGATGGACAAGACCGGCGCGGACTTCTACCGCTCGGTCGAGATGATCAAGACCCGCCTCGGCGCGACCGCCGTCGTCATGCAGCTGCCGATCGGCGCTGAAAGTGATTTCAAGGGCGTTATCGACCTCGTCGAGATGAACGCCCTGATCTGGCGCGACGAATCGCTCGGCGCCCAGTGGGACGTCGTCGAGATCCCGGAAGATCTGAAGGCCAAGGCTGAAGAGTACCGTGAGAAGCTGATCGAGACGGTTGTCGAGATCGACGAAGCGGCGATGGAAGCCTACCTCGAAGGCAACATGCCCGACAACGATAAGATCCGCGAACTCGTTCGTCGCGGCACCATCGACGTCAAGTTCCATCCGATGTTCTGCGGCACTGCCTTCAAGAACAAGGGCGTCCAGCCGCTGCTCGACGCTGTCGTCGACTACCTGCCGTCGCCGCTCGACATTCCGGCGATCAAGGGCATCGACTTCAAGACCGAAGCCGACATCGAGCGTCATGCAGACGATGCCGAGCCGCTTTCGATGCTGGCGTTCAAGATCATGAACGACCCTTTCGTCGGTTCGCTCACCTTCGCCCGCATCTACTCCGGCAAGCTCGAAAAGGGCTCCTCGGTTCTGAACACGGTCAAGGACAAGCGCGAGCGCGTCGGCCGCATGCTGCAGATGCATTCCAACTCGCGTGAAGACATCGAAGAAGCCTTCGCAGGCGACATCGTTGCTCTCGCCGGTCTCAAGGAAACCACCACCGGCGATACGCTCTGCGATCCGCTGAAGCCGGTTATCCTCGAGCGCATGGAATTCCCCGAGCCGGTCATCCAGATCGCCATCGAGCCGAAGTCCAAGGGCGACCAGGAAAAGATGGGCCTCGCGCTCAACCGCCTGGCGGCCGAAGACCCGTCCTTCCGCGTGAAGACGGATCAGGAATCGGGCCAGACGATCATCGCCGGCATGGGCGAACTGCACCTCGACATCATCGTCGACCGCATGCGCCGCGAGTTCAAGGTCGAAGCCAACGTCGGTGCGCCGCAGGTTGCTTACCGCGAAACCATCACGCGCCAGACCGAAGAAGACTACACGCACAAGAAGCAGACCGGTGGTACCGGCCAGTTCGCGCGCGTCAAGATCATCTTTGAACCGAACCCGGAAGGCGAAGACTTCAAGTTCGAATCTAAGATCGTCGGCGGTTCTGTTCCGAAGGAATACATCCCGGGCGTTCAGAAGGGCATCGAAAGCGTTCTGTCCTCCGGTCCGCTGGCTGGCTTCCCGATGCTCGGCGTCAAGGCGACGCTGATCGACGGCGCCTTCCACGACGTCGACTCCTCGGTCCTGGCGTTCGAAATCGCTTCCCGCGCTTGCTTCCGTGAAGCAGCGAAGAAGGCCGGCGCTCAGCTCCTCGAGCCGATGATGAAGGTCGAAGTCGTCACCCCGGAAGATTACGTTGGTGACGTTATCGGCGACCTCAACTCCCGCCGTGGCCAGATCCAGGGTCAGGAAAGCCGTGGTATCGCGGTTGTCATCAGCGCCAACGTTCCGCTGGCCAACATGTTCAAGTACGTCGACAACCTGCGCTCCATGTCGCAGGGCCGCGCTCAGTACACGATGACCTTCGATCACTACGCGCCGGTCCCGTCGAACGTCGCAACCGAAATCCAGGCAAAGTATTCCGGTCAGAAGTGACCGGAATACCTATTGACCGATAACAAGAATTAGCTCCCCTCGGGGACTAGCAAAACGGAGAGCCGAAAATGGCAAAGAGTAAGTTTGAGCGCAACAAGCCGCACGTCAACATTGGCACGATCGGCCACGTTGACCACGGCAAGACGTCTCTGACGGCAGCGATCACGAAGTACTTCGGTGAGTTCAAGGCGTACGACCAGATCGACGCGGCTCCGGAAGAGAAGGCGCGCGGCATCACGATCTCGACGGCGCACGTTGAGTATGAGACGCCGAACCGCCACTACGCGCACGTCGACTGCCCCGGCCATGCCGACTACGTCAAGAACATGATCACCGGTGCTGCCCAGATGGACGGCGCGATCCTGGT
>NZ_FMAJ01000039.1 GCF_900094625.1 Rhizobium aethiopicum
GTGCGGCTGTCGAACAAGGTGACGGAATTGCAGGAAACGTCCAGGCCGAGGGCGGACTGGATTTCATGGGGTTCTGCCATCATAATTGGGTTCCATGCTTCGAATTGTCTGCGGGCGTGTCCTTCGGATAGCCCATTCAAGTCAGCAAGCGATGCGAAGCTGGAGCGGCAAAGTCCCTTCATGAGGTCGGTCGTTGACACCTATTCCTGTACGGGCGCTTTGCCGCACGAGCCCCGGGATGGCCATCCCGGGGCTCGTGTCCCAGCTTCCCCTGCAGTAAAGCATAGATTTGAGAGACAATTCCTGTTTTCACCCTCGATCACCATCACCAGCCTCTCCGGCACGACCGCGCTTGTAGGATTACTCGCGATTAGCTGGAGTGCGGTATCGTCTGCCTGGGGATCGGTCTTGGCGAAGCCTTTGATCACCCGCCACGGCAGCACCCTCGTGTCCGGCTACACGACGCTCATCGGAGGTGGAGGCCTGTTGTTGAGTGCACTGTTTTTCGAGCCCGAAGCAGCGGCGAGTTTGATGACACCGTGGAGCTGGCAGGCAGTCGCGAGTTGGGTGTTTCTTGTCCTCTTCGGATCGCTGATCGGCTACAGCATCTACCTGCAGCTTATTCGCGATATCGGCCCTGCCCGTGCGGGTAGCTTCGCATTCGTGTCACCCATTGTTGCCGTCGCCGTCGGCGTTGTGATCGCCGGCGAAACTCTGACCGCGGCGGGTATGTTCGGGATGATGCTGATGCTGCTGGCGTCAGCCATTTGTCTTTATGGGCGCGAGGATACTTCGAGAACTGCCGAACCCACGATGTCGAGGTGCCCGACCGATGCTTGATAACTGCCGCATCCGGACCGGCCCTGTTCGGCATCACCGCTCACGTTGGCGAAGGGCAGGACGGCGATCGACAGCTTCGGCGACGTTGCCGTCCTCGATTGGCTCGTCGCGGTTTGCAAGATCGCGGCTGGCTTGGTCCCGGCGCTGCCGACTTGCTGCGAATAGACCCGGATCGGTTCGGAGATGTCCTTGAGTTGCGTGTTGCGTTGCCACGAACTGAGGCATGCCTCGCGCAATCTCTCGGCGGTAATATGATGAGCGCCAGCCACGCGTGGCGACGCAATATCTCCGATCGAGAGGGAAGCTCCATGACAATGAGGAAATATACTGCGGAAGCAATCGGTACGTTCTGGCTGACATTTGGAGGCTGCGGCAGCGCCGTTATCGCGGCCGGCCTGCCGAACGTTGGAATAGGATATCTTGGAGTGGCGCTGGCATTCGGCCTGACTGTCGTAACCATGGCATACGCGATCGGACATATCTCAGGCTGCCATTTGAACCCGGCCGTCACGATCGGCCTCGCAGCAGGCGGGCGGTTCCCGGCAAACCAGATCGCCCCCTATATCGTTGCTCAAGTGGTCGGGGGCGTTATCGGCGGCGGCGTGCTTTACCTGATCGCCAGCGGCAAAGCCGGATTCGATCCCTTCGCGGGTTTCGCTTCAAACGGCTACGGCGAACATTCACCTGGCCAATACAGCCTGTTTGCCTGCTTCCTGGCGGAACTGGTGCTGACGGCGGTGTTCCTGTTCATCATTATGGGTTCAACGCACGGCAAGGCGCCTGCCGGCTTTGCGCCGCTTGCTATCGGTCTCGGACTGACGCTCATCCATCTGATCAGCATCGATGTGACGAATACCTCAGTCAATCCGGCGCGCAGCACGGGTGTCGCCGTCTTCGCCGGCGTCTGGGCTGTTCAGCAATTGTGGTTGTTCTGGCTGGCGCCGATCGCCGGCGGCGTAATCGGCGGAGCGCTTTACCGCTGGCTCAGCAGCGAACCCGATGGTGTCGTCATCGGAACCGCTCCGGCGGAATAACTCACCAGAAGCATCGCGAGCGGCCAAGCCGTCGGTCGCGATGCTTCGCGGCGTGCGAGAAGCCGTGTCTGGCGACCCCTTTCGCGGGACGATATCCTCTATGCCTTCCTTAAATGAAGCGTCATTCGCGCGCCTACTTCACCGCTAAGCAGGTAGAGGTTTTCATCGCCTCGCGGAGATTTTCAAGCGGCCCGACCGTCTGGGCGGCAATGCGCAAGCGCATTTGGGCTGTCGGCCAGTTCGCGGAACGCATGGAACACAAATGTAGATCTTGCGCACAGTCTCGATCGTACGCCAAACACCGACGAAACCTGGCTTCATGACGAAGCTGTCACCGGCGGGTTTCGTCGTGCCGCCCTCCTCAGTTTGGGCGGCCGGCTTTACGTCGGATCCGCATACAGGCGCATTGACACACGATGGAAAGCTGCGACAAGCATCGTACAAAGACTTGCGAGCGCCACAACGATAACGCGGTGCACACGATTGACTGAAGTCCGTTTCGATTTCGGGGACAAAGCCCCGACGAGAAATCGCCGGGCTTCGTTCGCATGTATCGAAGTTCGTTGTCGGGGCAGGGATTTGAACTCCGCGTCACAGCTCGAAGGCTGGAAGCAAACTCGGATATTCGAGGGATAAGGAGATCGCCACGCTCCGATTGCGCTTACGCCTGACTGAACCATTAACTCGTGGATTCTTCCTGATAGGGTGGTCTTGGGGATCGCAAAGCGCAAGATTGACGAGTGCCTCCTATTTCGGACGCTTTCCAACGAAGGTTCATGCCCCGGCGCTCGCTTGCGGTGCGGTCAGTGCACCGAGTCGGAAGATGGCGCGTTGATGCGAGTAGCGGCGACCCGACATATCTCCCGATTAAAGTCGTCGCCATCTACTCGACCGATCGGCAGCCGCCGGGTTGAACTTGAGACCGGGATCCGCGCACGGGTCAGCGCCGGTCGATTGCGGCTTCGACCTTGTTGCGTGAGTTTCCGGCGCTCTTGACGGCTTTCTTAACGGTAACCGTGATGATGCGTTCAAGCTTCCGATGGGGCGCGGGGACGAGTTCGCCCATGGCTCACCAGGCAGTCCCGATGCCCGGGATCGGGCGGCCGTGAAGTCGCGCGATATCTATATCCCTGATCTTCACATCGACACGCTCAAGGTGAAGAGCCGGAATTTACAGTGAGTATAGCGATCTCGGAGTCGTTAGACTGCTCGGAAACCGCGCACAGGCTAATTTCGCTGTCCGGTGATTAGAGTACGGATACGTTTTCCGCCTTCGATTTTCCGGTCTTACGATCTTGGCCCAGCTCGTAGCTGACCTTGTCACCTTCTCTGAGCGAGCCGCCGCGCTGCAATGCTGACACGTGAACGAAGACGTCTGTTCCGCCATTCTCAGGCGTGATGAAGCCAAATCCTTTGTCATCGTTGAAAAATTTGACTGTACCGGTGGGCATGACACTTCCTCTTTCGCTTCAGCGTGACTGGTTGCGGCGAATCTATAGCCCGAACGGCTTTCGATCAACGCTCAAACGCTTCCCGAGTCTGAGATAAATCTCACTGAGCCGATTTCGTCAAATCGGTGTGAGGCGATGGGGCTGGCGGTTCGTTTCCTTTCAACTGCAGAGGCTTTTCTGCCCCTGTCACGGCCTCCGTCAGCTCACCGTATGCCGAGCCGAAGGTCGTGCTGTTGAAGCCGCTTTATCTGCAGCGCGTACAAAAAATGCCCCGCATTTTCGCGGGGCAGGTGTGCGATATGGAAAGTTGGATGTAATAGGCTTCCCGGCACATCCGCATGTCAAACACTGTGGATCAGAGAAAGTTCCACGAGAAGCAGGAAGATCATCGAGCCGAGGGAGAAGGCCGCGCCTTGGCTGCTCTCGATGCTTCTCATCGGATAAACTCATTGTCACCTTGGCTGACTGATTCGCGGCGAGCGACCTGAAGAAACCCTGGATAGCATAGCTTGGAACTTTGCTATGTGTCGTTTGTAAGTAGCGTAAATACAGGAGCCAGGGAAGGCTGAAATACCTAAACTTAATTCTAAATTAGAAAATCGAGCGAACTCTTACAGCTATCCGACCGTAGTGGTCGCCCCCTCTGGAGCTGGAGAGCTGAATGAAACGCCCAAGTGTCAAGCAGGCCCTAATCGCCGTTTTGTCCGCCATCTGTGCCTTCCTTCTTGTCTTATCCTATAATTCCCTCAGTACGATTACGACGCTGAACGACAATACTCAGCAAATCGGCGGCTTCTGGATGAAGAGACTGGTCACGGCCAGGGACATCAAAGGCAACTTCTCCGACCTGAAATTGGCCAATGCGCACTACCTTTTGGAGACGTCAACAGAAGGACGTGTTGCAGCAGCAAAGATGGTCGCCGATGCGAAGACTGCAGTCGAGGGCGTGATTGAAGAATATCTGAAGGGCGTCCGCACCGAGCGGGGCCGCGAGCTAGTCAATCAGGTGAATGCGGAGCTCAGGAAATACGACGAGCTCGGTGAACAAATGGTCCGACTGCAAGATAGCGGGAAAGCCGCCGAGGCAGCCAGGCTCTTCCGTGATAGTATGGAGCCGCAATCCGAATTGGTCGGCCAGAAGATTGCCGACTTGGTGGCATTCATTCTTGATCAGACCGAAGCTTATGTCTCCGCAAGTCGCGAGGCGGCAAGCCACGCATTCACTGTTACAGCGATGATTGCAATACTTGCAATCCTGATTGCCTCGACTGGCACTCTGTTTGCCGTACTCGGTATCGCAAACCCGATCCGGCGCATTGCCTCCGCCATGAAGCTTTTGTCCGATGGCGATCTGCAAAGCGAGATACCCTACGCCGGCCGCGCCGATGAGATTGGTGCGATGGCGGCAGCGGTTGAAGTGTTTCGCCAGAACGCCATAAATGTCCTTCGATTGGAGCAGGAAGCGTCGGCATCGCGGAGCCAGACGGAGGCCATTCGTGCAGCAGCACAAGAGCGTGCGGAGCGAGAAGCGCAACAATTGCGGTTCGCGACGGCCACGCTCGGCGAGGGATTAAGACGTCTGGCTGGCGGCGACGTCTCCTTCCAGCTGGCAGAGCCCTTTGCTGCGGAATACGAACAATTGCGCGAGGACTTCAACGTATCGCTCAAACAATTGGGTACGGCAATCGGCGCCGTACTGCAAACGGTGCACAGCATCGACAATGGAACGCGCGAAATCGCATCCGGTGCGCAAGATCTTTCCAAGCGTACCGAGCAGCAGGCCGCATCGCTGGAGGAGACGGCAGCCGCTCTCGATGAGATTACCGCCAATGTTGCGACTGCCTCAAAGCGGACCGACGAGGCTCGCAACGTCGCACAGGAGGCGAATGTCAGCGCTGAACGTTCAGCTGCAGTCGTGTCTCAGGCCGAACAGGCCATGAGACGTATCGAGGATAGCTCGGAGCAGATCTCTAACATCATTGGCGTGATCGATGAAATCGCTTTCCAGACAAACCTCCTGGCGCTTAATGCAGGAGTGGAGGCAGCCCGGGCCGGAGAAGCAGGTAAAGGCTTTGCTGTTGTCGCTCAGGAAGTTCGCGAACTCGCGCAGCGCGCGGCGACTGCGGCGAAGGAGATCAAAGGGCTTATCGAAAAGTCGTCTTTTGAGGTCGGCACCGGCGTGAAACTTGTTCTGGAAACCGGCCAGTCGCTGAAGTCGATCGGCGAGCATGTGGCTCAGATCAATCAGCTGATGTCGGCGATCGCGACATCCGCTCGCGAGCAGTCGACTGGACTTGCCGAGATCAACACTGCCGTCAATCAAATGGACCAGTCCACTCAGCAGAACGCGGCGATGGTCGAAGAGTCGACGGCGGCGGCAGCGTCCTTGTCGAGTGAAGCGAGCAGACTGCGTGACCTCGTCAACCAGTTCAGCCTTAGCGATGCCACTGACCATTTCGCTGAAACGACAAGTGATATGCGAGTCAGGGCAGCATGATCATTGGTGGCGGCTGCTGTGGTGGGCGGTCGATCACCTTTAGCTGAGCAATCGGCTGTCGCTGAGGGCAACGGCGTCAGCAGGAAAAAATCTGCGTGAGCTACTGGCTTCAACCCCGTCACGGAATTTCGTGCCTCTTCCGCGCACATACGCAATTTCATGCGACTTGACTCGTGTCCGCCGGCGTCGCAGCTGCGGCCAGATAATGTCTTTCGCTGCGGAAAAATGGCTCTCAAAGGGAGCACGGCAATTGCAGCCTTCAAAGGCCACCCGCAAGGTAGTGCTTGCTCAGTCCTCGACACGTGAACCGGATTGGGCCTGGCCGCTGCTCTTAGTGTCCGCTCGGCTGCGGCTGGCGGTGTCGCAAGCGACGATACGCTGCGTGAAAGTGCTGCCAGGACCATGGTGATATGATTGCCCTTGATAATAATTCTCCGAGGTTCAAACACGCCTTGCAGTCCACATTCCCTGCGCCGCATGCATGTCTTGATTATTTGTGAAGGGGCGGCTGGAGCTTCCCTCGGGTCACCGAATGACCTGGATTACCTTCCGGGAGGAAGGTTCGACGATCACACGCTGATCGTTGACGATCGCGTATCCATATCTCGGATCATCGGGAACCGGCGTCACGACGACGGTCTCCGGCAGGGGCTGTCCGACGACGACCTTCTCCTTCACCACGACGCGTTTGGTCGGGGCGGCCTGCTGAAAGCCAGCTCGCCGGCGTTGTCATCCCGCATATGAGAGGGGGCCTCAGGTAGCCAATCCGACTTAGGTCCCGCTTTCCCTTTGCTTCGCCAACTCTAGATTCCTATGATCCTTGTTGAAAGGACGCCAGGGAGGTTTTGTGCGTTGTGGTAACCTCTAGTCAGAGACCTCCCTGGTGATGCGCAAAGTTGCGGTCCACGCTGGGAGACCGAGCTTCGCGGCAGATGGATAATGCATCTTTCGAGTAAAGGCGACTTTACATGCGGGCCGGTACAGTGGATTGGTACCGGAGCGGAGACTTCGCTCCTCTCCTGCTGGTTCTGAGCGGTAAGAAGAAGCACCACACAAATGATTCGATCTGTCGCTGATGTTGCCGACGCCTCATGGTCGCGTGGCCGAGCGACGATGACGAGGAATACATTGTGGCGTAAAAGCACCTTGATGCCATCCAGGGCAATATCGGCAAACGTAGCGCGAACCGCCCTCATTCTCGCTGCGGAAGAAGCCCTAGTCCCGTGTGAGGTTGTTCACTGAACTCCGCCCAACGGTTTCTCACGTGTCGTAATCTTAGACGACTACCGGTCGGCGTGGGCCGGACGAACGTACATCATTTATTACTTCGCACCTGCGGTAATTGTCATACGATTCAAAATGCTAAATCATAACAGAAATCAGTTGCTTACTCGAAGTTTCTCGCCTACATTTTTTACAGCGGAGTTTCGAAATATCGGCGCCCTTGCCGGCGATACTCAGCGGTCGTTTGAACTCGCTTGAGGGAGGATGATGACGTTGTTTGTCCGACTTCGTTTCTTCGCAATGATCTCGTCTCCATCCGATACGGACCTAGGACGGCAATCTGACGCGTCGTAAACCCTTTGTTCCACTTTTCTAAGATGGTGCTCCGTGTGGTGCGCCCGAGGTTTGTTATGCAAAAGCAAGCTGTCGTATTCAATGGCCAGGAAGTCGGGATCGCGGTCCCTGTCGAAAGCCGTCTCAAATTCATCGCTGTCCGCTTCAATGTCATCGACCTGGACAACAGGCTCTTCGACACGGTTACCGAAATCCGGCGCGCCATAACAGAGCATCTCGCCTCCAGCGGTCGTGCGACCACCTCGCACTGAGTGGCTTAAACTCTGATCGCCATTCCGAAGGCACTTCGAACGCCTCCAAGTACGCTTTCCCGCGATGGTGGGAGCGTGGAGATCGCACTGACTTCGGAAGGAGCGGACATCCCCCTCGCCGTCGCGGATAACCGGGCAGTGCCCGCCCGACCGTTGCGACGGGATCGGATCGAAACTCGTTAAGGCGGCCCGTTCGATGGCGAGGGATCAGGCATACCTCGAAGAAGGGGTGCCGTGTCGAGGTCAGGCTGAGGCAGCCGACGAGAAATCGCAGGCTTTGTTCGATTTTATCGAATGTCGTTGTCGGGGCAGGGATTCGAACCCCGCGTCACAGCTCGAAGGCTGGAAGCAACCTCGGCTACCCGAGGGATGGGGAGAGCGCCACGCTCCGATTACGCTTACGCCCGACTGAATCTATAACGCGTGGGCCCTTGCGATTGTTCCTGATAGGGTGGCCTTGCAAAGCGCAAGATTGACGAGAGCCTCCACACATCTTGGATGCCGTCTTGATAGTTTCGACGACTTATCGTCGTTACCGAGTTCCTGAGTGCGCTAACGCAGGCAAACCCCCGGCGGTGTCGGTCTTCGCCGCACGGGGGAAACGTGTGGTCGATGGTTCGATCCTTTTAAGAGCTTGGATTGCGCGACGCGGGCCTGCGCCTGCTCAATGCCGCTGAAGTACTTGGCATTCGAGGTATGCTCGTTCATGGGATTTCAGATGACGCACGGGCCTTCTACGGGGCCGTCGGCTTTCTGTCTTCTCCTTCCGACCCCATGATGCTGATGGTCGGATTGCATGACCTCAATAACGCGCTGAATCCTTTCGGTTGACTGCATTCTATCTCGTCCCAACTCGCTGGATTTTCGGCAAAAGGTTCCCCAACATTAAATGGGTGCCTCGAGTTCTAATCCCTTCAACTGCGAAGGGTAACGGGAGTTCAATCGCCACTTCATACACGCGTCGCGATCACAGACAACACACCAATGGAGGCGGTAGGGATAAATCAGAGGCTTCCTGCGCTCACTAGGGACGAGTTCATTCGTCTTAGGGATACAAGATCGAGGACGATGTTCGGGGCAGGGACCCACGCTGCGGAACACTTCAAGCGATCTGGCAATCGGGCCTCATCGCCTGCGGCGAAAATCCCTCAGACAAGGGCCCGCACTACCGCATCTACGCCGGCGACGTCGAGCTTGGCGCCGCCTGGCAGAAGCGCTCCACCGAGAACGACCGCGACTACCTCTCGTCAAGCTCGACGACCCGAGCTTCCCGGCTCCGATCGACACGGCGCTGACGGAAGTCGATGACCGAAGACGGCTACCAGCTCATCTGGTCCCGCCCGAATCGGGACTGAGGAGCAACAGAGCCCGCCCCACCAATGCCTCGGTATGCGGCATTGGATGGAAATGGATGGATTAATGGATGCGGCTATGCCATACCCGTTTGGATGGTAATGGATGGGACAATGGCTGCCGGTGCTCGACCTTTCAAAATTGCGGATCACGCCTGAGATTTTGTCACTGATCGCCCGAGATCGATGAGTTCAAAGGTGCCTGGCGTGCATTGGGGCGTATCGCCCCAGATCGACTCTCAAGCTTGCGGCGGGTTGCAAAGATCGAGAGCATCGGTTCGTCGACCCGCCATCGAAGGCGCAAAACTAACAGACCGTGAAGTCGAAAGGTTGCTCTCGAATCTGCGCATCGGCTCATTTGCCAGCCGCGACGAGCAGGAGGTCGCAGGCTATGCTGCGGTAATGGAGACTATTTTCGCAGCCTTCGACTCCATCCCGCTCAACGAAAATCATATCCGCCAACTGCACCGTGATCTCCTCGCCCATTCGACAAAGGATGAACGGCACCGCGGAAATTGGAAGACATTGTCCAACAATGTGGAGGCCTTCGATGAAGACGGTCGCAGCTTGGGTATTGTCTTCGAAACTGCATCGCCCTGCGATACGCCCGGTCGGATGGCCGATCTTGTGGCCTGGCAACAGGCTCAAGAGAAGGATGGCACTTTTCATTCCTTGCTCATCGCCGCGGTCTTTGTAGTTGTTTTCTGGAAATCCATCCATTCCAGGACGGCAATGGCCGCCTGTCGCGGGCTCTGACGACATTGCTGCTTCTTCGGGCTGGTTATGCATATGTGCCATACAGTTCGCTCGAAAGCGTCATCGAGCAGAGCAAGGAGGCCTATTATCTCGCGCTACGCCGCACACAGGGCACGATTCGCACTGATCAGCAGGATTGGAACCCGTGGATCGAATTCTTCCTGAGAAGCCTCCAGCGCCAGAAGCAGCGTTTGGAGCGCAAAATCGAGCGCGAGCGTATCCTCCTTGGCGACTTGCCGGAGCTTTCCGTTGCGATTCTCGAACTGGCGCGTGAGCGCGGGAGGGTGACTGTTATGGACGCCGCCAATGCGACGGGGGCGAGCCGGAACACGATCAAGGATCACCTGCGTGTATTGACCGAGCAGGGACATCTGACCCTGCACGGAGCGGGTCGCGGAACCTGGTATGGCCTGAGCTAAACAGCATCGAAACTGGCGTTCGGTCATGAGCCGATATCCGCACTGTCATTGACGATGTGCGGCTTGCCACGGCCAAATTCCTTTCAGCCTGTGGGTGACGCTCCTCTGCGGGCTCGATGAGGCATGTCTGACCGGAGGGCGGCTTCGCGCCTCAGTCGTCTTGCCGCAACGCCCGTCCGGAACGTTCTTCCCCTGTGGCTGCGCCGCCATTCCTTGCGGTTCAACAAAATTCCTCCCGGCCGCCCTTCACGCTGTTCCGGCCCTTCGGGTGGGGTCCGTTCGTCCATGGTCCTTGCGACTGTCATCGAGGCCGCGAAGGGCGCGGCCCGATTGAAGGATGGATCGCCCTTCGCTTTGGCAGGCCTATGGAAATCTGGCACCACCCCGCCGGCATAGATATCCGCAACTTCGCTATCGTCACCTGCGCACCGAACAAAATGATGGCAGCGATCCGGGATCGCATGCCCGTTATTCTCCATCGGAAGGACTATGAGCGCTGGATGTCCGACGAGCCGGATCCCTCCGACCTGATGAAGCCGTTCGATGCCGAGGCGATGACGATGTGGCCGGTTACCCGCCGCGTAAGCAACTTCAGGAACGCTGGGCCGGACATTATCAATCGAGTTGATCTCAGAGCGACATAATTCAACAGAAAGATTAGCAAGTTAAGGCTAATTGAATATCTTTAGAACCATGTCATCCTTCCATGTGCCGCGTCCCCTCCGGTTGGCGGCACGGGTAACACAAAATGCCCCGCGCAGTTTGCGGGGCATCTTGGGTTCTTGCTCGCTCGACATCGGGGCAAGGCTGCCCGTCCGCATCGAGACATCTTTCGCAAACGTGCCGTAAGAAATCGTCCTCCGTTGGGGGAGGTGCCGGCCAATATTGTGTTGATCGCCAGAGGCACAGCGCAGGGGCGCATATGGGAATGATCAAGGCCCTGCCGAGCGAACAGGAACCCACACCCGAGCCGATTCTTGATGTCCTGATGACAGCGCCAGAGTGCCGATAATAGCGATAATGGCGATTAGGATGACGATGATGGGAAAGGCGAGACCGGACGACTTATCTTCATGGTAGATCATTGATTGCTCCTGCGGTCCGGCGGCGCGAAACGCGCCACCGGACAGTGTGCCGGTTAAGTCTCGATTATGTAGATAATCGTCAGGGCATCGGGATCGACGATGACTATGCGGCCGTCCGCAAGGATGAAGAAGCGGTAGCCCTCATATTGCGGAACGATTTTGACTATGCGCGGCGGCAGCGGTTCAAGCCGGACCTTCTTCGGGATCTTCACTCCAACGGAGACCGTGAAGTCTACGTCCTTCACCGGCTCGACGTGGACCTCCTTCACGACCGTTCGAATTTCGGTCTGTTGTTCGACCGAGATGTTGACGTTGGTAGTGTTCGAAGTCTGCTTGTTCGTCGTGGTATTGTTGTTGACGTTGGTTTCGGACGAACTCTTGTTTGTCGTCGTCGCATTCTGATCGGTCGACTGCTTGGTTGCATCCCCGCTCTGCGTGCTGGCGCCGCCGCTCGCGCCTTCGGCAGGTTTGGCATTTTGCGTGCTGCTCTTCGTGCCGGTAGTGGCCGAACCGCTGTTATCGGTAGTGCCGGACTTGGCGGCCGGCTTCTGTTCGGTCGTGGCGCCGCCGCTGGCGTCCTGCGATCCTGGCTCGGTTTGCGTCGAAGCCTTCCCGGAGGCAGTTCCGCTCGTCGAGCTATCGGTCGAAGGCTGCTCAGCGCTCTTCTGCGTGTCCGAACTGCCGGATTTCTGCTGCGATGACTGATCTT
Source organism: Rhizobium aethiopicum (assembly GCF_900094625.1). Lineage (GTDB taxonomy): Bacteria > Pseudomonadota > Alphaproteobacteria > Rhizobiales > Rhizobiaceae > Rhizobium > Rhizobium aethiopicum. The sequence continues at coordinate 11,973 of NZ_FMAJ01000039.1, forward strand.
TGCCTTGCGGGCAGGCTCCCGTGGCGTCGGGAGTGCAGTCTGTGCCGGTCTTGCCGGAGCCGGCCTGCGAACCGGAGTCCGTGCTTTGAGAACCGGACTCGGTCTGGCCGCTGCTCTTGGTGGTGTCCTGCTGGGCCACGGCCGGCAGCGTCGCAAGCGGCGAGACGCTGAGGGACAGCGCTGCGACAAGCATGGTGAGATGGTTGCTTTTCATAATTCAGTCTCCAAGGTTCGAACACACACGCAATGCCGCCCCGCATTCTCGGAGCCACAAGCGTGCGATCTATGTTGGAAGGAGGGCGGCCGCGCCGCCTTGGGTCACTGGATGATCTGGATGACCTTCCGTGAGGAAGGTTCAACGATCACGCGCTGGTCGTTGACGATCGCATATGCGTATTTCGGATCATCGGGAACCGGCGTCACCACGACCGTCTCCGGAAGAGGCTCTCCGACGACCACTTTCTGCTTCACTACGACCCGTTTGGGGGCGGGAGCCTGCTGAACATAGGTCACCACCTTCTGCGGCGGCGGATCGATTGCTGTGCCGATGACGGCGCCCGCAACGCCGCCAATAGCTGCGCCAGCAGGACCGCCGACGATGGCTCCGGTGACTGCGCCGCCGGCAGCACCGTTGACCGTCGAGGATTGGGCAAAAGCAGATGCGGACGCCAGCAAGATACCCGCTGCGATCCCTACTGATTTGATATTCATGTGTTTTCCTCCTTCGATGCGGTTGGTTCCGCTGCAGAGCCAAACCCTCATGATGGAGGAGTTGTTCCAGATCTCAGACTTGATGCCGGGGCGCATCCAGACCTTAGTCTTACCCATTTTGGTCCATTTTTGGATACGGCTGCTGGGTGGGAAAGTGGCTCAGCAATCGGTCTTGGACGTTCTCCGAGCCGACGATCATCGCGGCAAGCGCGATGGCTTTCTCGCGGTCGGCAGGTTTGGTTATGTAGCCTTCGAGCAGCGCGACAGGGCCGAGCATCCTGACCTCGATGGCACTGCTATCAATGTCTGGATCGGCTGAAAGGGTTGCTTCGATCGTGGCGATCGTCGATGCTGAACTATGGCCTTGCGAGCAGCGCTCTTCGTGGTTGTAGTTGTCAGGGCCGAATTTCATAGTCTCCCCCTGTCCGCCCCTCCACGGACCTTCACGTTACCTCAGAACTATATGAGCCGGGGATCGGCGGCCACCAGTCCGACTAAGGTCCCTCTTTCCCCCGGCGCGATCTCCATTAGATTTTTCTGATCCTTGTTGAAAGGACATCAGGGAGGTTCGGTCGTCGTAGCTGATCCAGTCAGAACCTCCCTGATGACGCTACACCGCGCCGATCCATTTTGAGCCGGAGTTCGCGGCAGGTGGGAAGGCATTCTTCGAAGAGGGACGATCAGCAATGCAGCGAGTAGGAATCGTGAGCTGGTACAGGAGCGATGACTTCGCTCCGCTGATGCTTATTGTCAGCGGCAGGGAACAGCCCACGGCAGTTCGTTCCCTGAGGGAGGTTGCCGACGCCCTTATCGCGGCTTGGCCGATAGACGACGGTAAGGAATATATTGCAGCGGTAAAAACTTGCCTGGACGCCATCCAAGGCAATATCCCGGCCAAAACAGCGCGCGCCGCATTAATCCGCGCTGCGGAGGAAGCCGGCATTCCTGTAGCGGCTTTCGTCCACTGATGGACCTTGCAAGGGTGCATCCGTATTGAGTGATACCATCCAACTTAATAGGGTGTTGAAGTTTAACCCCTCCGAAGTGAATGTAAGAGACCGCAGCAAAAGAAAATGAATCCCTTCGTCTGAACGAACAGTGCCTTGGTCGTTGACGTGGCGAGAGATCTGCAATGCTTCCAGATGTAGCCGAGGATCGAAGAGCGAGTTTTTATTCTGACCATTCCTTGGTTTCAGTAGTCATTCCTGCCTTCAACGCTTCCGCCTATATTGAACGCACGCTTCGGTCCGCTATCTGCCAGACCTATACCGCCCTGGAGATTATCGTTGTCAATGACGGTTCAACGGACGACACGGCAAAACTTGTCGGACGGGTAGCGATGTCGGACCCACGAATCCGTCTCCTGAGCACGTCCAATCGAGGTGTGGCCGCGGCGAGGAATACCGGGATCGAGGCATCATCGGGCCGATTTCTGGCCTTTCTTGACGCCGACGATCTCTGGCATCGGACGAAAATCGAAAAGCAGGTGGCCGCTCTCAATCGGTTGTCCTCGCGTTGGGCTGCGGTCTACGCGCTGCATTACCTCATTAACGAGAAGGACGAGATCATTCAGGGAGGCAGTTCCGATGGCGCAAGAGGATTTATCTATGCCCGGCATCTGAATTTCAAGTTTATAGGCAACGGCAGCGCGCTCCTCGTCCGACGACACGTTGCGCTTGAGCTAGGTGGATTTGATAGCTCATATGCAGCAGCCGGTATTGGAGGCTGCGAAGACCTGGATTTCGAGCTCAAACTGGCGTCACGCTACTTCATCGAAGTCGTTCCAGAACGGCTGGTGGGATATCGAAAGCATTCCGGCAGTATGTCGTCCAATCACCTGCAGTTGGGAAAAGTGCTTTGGAAGTCGTTAGGCGTTCTATCGCCGCAAATCCGGGTCTCCCCAGGTACGCAATTCGAAGTGCAATTGACGCGACCCAAAAATATGCGTTCTGGGAATTCCGCCAGGCTCGGACAACATCTCTATCACTCGCCACTATTTGGTCGATCTTGCTGAGCGATCCGCGTTTCGTTGTTCGGCTTGTACTTCAGAAGGGTCTGAGTGGGATACAACGCTATCTTCGTCTCGGGAACACTACAGCAAATGATGAAGCGTCACCCCGGATGAATAGGTCGAAATTCGACGATCTAATCACTACCTCATTTCCTGAATGCACGGAGGAGACCCCTCGGCTACGACGTCAGCTGAACCGACTGGCTGCCGTGGATGCGATCCTGAGCTCAACTCTTTTCGAGCGAAGAAGAGCTAATGTGTCGGAAGGTCCAATGATAAACGAATCGCGAGCCCTTGGAAGCAGGCCCGCGATCTTTTGAAGTTATTGAACGACCTCGATCACCGCGCGCGTCTTTGGATTTACCAGCACACGCTTTTTGTTAACGACCACATAGCCGTAATCAGGTTGATCGGGGATTGTGTGAATTTCGACTGTGTCAGGCAGGGTCGTACCGACAGCGACGTCGCCTTCAAACGTGACGGATGGCGTTTCCTGTTTCATGACATAGGTTTTGACCTCGCCAGGAACGACGACCGTCGCGGTTTGGGCGACCGCGGCTCCCCCAAGCGACAGAAACAGCGATACGGCAGTGGCGACTAATACTTTCATGTTATCCTCCTTTTGAATGTCCCGTCAAAACGCTACCGTCAGGATAAAGTTCCTCCGCTGAACGGCATGCCCGCGGGATGTTCGACTAGCCAGCTCCGCCTCGGTTTGTCGACAATGCCTTTTTCTAGCGACGGTGATCGGCGACCAGCTGGACCTTTGGGGAACGGCTCTCTGGGGAACGGTGTTACGCGAACATACGGGTTCAATGGTAATGCGGGAGCGTTCATTATAGGATCGAGGTAGGGTCATCCGCTTGTGGCCTGATGGATGAGGCGCAACATGATCATCAACCCCTATGCCAATTCGTGTCGGGCTCGAGAACGCTTCCTAGAAGCCATTCTCCAAAGTGCCATCGAATATGCAATCATCTCCGTCGATCTTGATTACCGGGTGACGACCTGGAACGAGGGTGCGCGCCGGATCCTCGGATGGGACGAGACTGAAATCATTGGACAGCCCATCAGCGTAATTTTTACGCCGGCAGACCGGAAGACGGGAGTTCCTCAACGGGAAATGACGGCCGCTTTGACTGAAGGTCATGGGAATGATGAGCGCTGGCATGTTCGAAACGACGGGTCGTTATTGTGGGCATCCGGCCAGATGATGGCCTTAAGGTCGGACGACGGCAAGATCGAGGGCTTCGTGAAGATCCTCAGGGATCGAACCGAGCAGCGAGAGAGTGAGGAGCGGCAGCTCCTCCTGATGCACGAGCTCTCCCACCGCATAAAGAACACGCTTACCGTTGTTCAGGCCATTATCAACCAGTCGTTCAGAAGCGCGGTCAGCATGGAGGACGCGGAGCAGTCTATCTTGGCGCGGATTAACGCTTACGCAAGCGCGCATGACATCCTGCTCCAAAGGAACTGGCAGTCCGCGAGCATGGACACTATGGTCGAGGCAACCGTGGCCAATCTAGGCATTGGGCCGGATCGTGTTAGGGCAGGAGGCCCAACGGTCAAACTGAATCCTCAGGCAACGTTAGCCTTCGCTCTCGTGCTGCACGAGCTCATCACGAACGCTACAAAGTACGGGGCTTTGTCAGTTGACGGCGGATTCATCGAAATTGGATGGTCCCTGCGCGAGGAAACCGGGGAAGAACGCTTCGACCTCCGTTGGCGAGAACGCGGCGGTCCAGTTGTGGAAGCGCCCAAGAAGGCGGGTTTTGGCTCCCGGCTCATTAGCTCAAGCCTATCCGCGTTCGGAGACGTCTTTGTTGATTATGCCGCGACTGGCTTGATCCTCAACCTCGATGCGTCGCTCCAGCGCCTGCAAGATCAACGCTCTGCAGATGTCCCCTAAGTTGAAGCAGGTACAGCGCGATTTCCGGTCCTCAAAGATAGCGCCGGAGGCGAAGGGTGGGACCTGACAAACCAAGGCAAGGACAAATTCGTTTACGTGTCGCACAAGCATCATCAGAACGTTGAACATACTAACCAGAATTGGTCCCAGCCCGATAGGTTTGCTATTATAATAGTAAGTTATGCCTAATTGACGATCGCTAGAACTATGCGATCCTTGCACGTGGCGCGACCCCTCATTGGCGCCGTTCATACAAAATGCTCCGTATAATTTTGCGGGGCATTTTGCTTTTCTGAATCGAATAGTCGCCGTCGAGTGAACCTTGGTGACGCGCTTTTTGTCCAGTGGGCAAATGAATTTGACCATCAGTAGCGTCTCCCAACCGATGAATCCTTCGCCCGGCCCTCGGAAGATCGCAGCGTGGCCGATCCACGATGCTTTCCTCATCGACCGCCATGCTGTAGCCGCAATTGCGAAGGATCGATAGCTTAGGGGCGAGGAAGGACTATTCCCCTGGCAGTATGTTTTCGTGAGAGCAAATCATGTAAATCTGCAGCAATAGTTAACCTTTACCTTCTTGAAGTCATCAGGGGCAATGTAAATGAAAACTGTATTGATTTCAGGCGGAGCTGGTTTTATTGGGTCGCATCTGTGCGATCGACTTCTGCTCCGGACAGACGTTCAGAAACTTGTCGTTGTCGATAACCTCTGGACCGGACTTTTCGAGAATATCGAGCACATCAAGGACCCCCGTTTCCACTTCGTGAAATCCGACGTCGAAACCCTGCAGACCTCCGAAAAATTCGACGAAATCTACCATCTTGCCTCTCCCGCATCGCCGCCCTGGTATATGAAGGAGCCGAAGCGAACGATTTCCGCCAATCTCCTCGGGGCAATGCGGCTTCTCGACCTCCTGAAGAAGGGCGGCCGTTTCGGTTTCACCTCATCTTCCGAAGTTTATGGCGACCCGCTGGTGTCGCCGCAGCCGGAATCCTACAAGGGCCAGGTTGACTGTACCGGGCCGCGCTCGTCCTACGACGAGAGCAAGCGCTGCACAGAATCGCTGC
>NZ_FMAJ01000040.1 GCF_900094625.1 Rhizobium aethiopicum
GCGCGGATCATCATCAAGGTAACCGACGACATTGAGTTCGGCGCTATTCGTCAGAGCGCCGGCAAGCTGCCGCCCGGCACTTCCTGCCCCATAGATCAGCACCTTGGCGAGCGTATTCTGATGAAGGATACGCTGATAGGTATCCCCGAGCCAATAACGGATACCCAACCGCGACAGGCCGATCGCAATCAGCAGCAGGAAGGGCTGGAGAATGCCGACGGTTCTCGGAACGCCAGGGACGCTCAGCGCCGTAAATATAGTCATGAAGGCGACGCCGTAGATCGCAACGGCCTTCAGCACGGCAATGAAAGCGGCCATGTTGGCGTAACGGAAGATCGCCCGATACATGCCCATGACGATGAAGATCGGAAGGGCCATGCACAAGGAAACGAAGACCGGCAACCACTGCACGCCGGTTAGCACAGTCCATTCGTTCAAGCGGAAGCAATAAGCCAGCCAGATCGTCAGGACGCAAAGGCCGGAATCCACCAGCAAGGCGAGCGCGCGTTTGGCAGCACGCGGCATGGCCAGCAGAGGGGCGACAAGCGCCTGCATCGGCACTAAGAACCATCCCGAGCGTGGCGTCTCAGTGGGGGTATTTTCAGGCATTGCTTCCCAGCGTCTCGCGGATCAATCGGACAACCACCTTCTTGTCAGTTTCTACAACGAGCGCAACTGAAATAATCGGAAATCAAAGTCTTCCGCACCGCTTATCTATCAGAAGTAGGTAACTTAATGTTTTATTCCCCTACGGCGGATTACCTTCTCGGCCGTCAGAAACAGGATGCGCATGTCGAAGCCAATCGAGCGCCGCTCGAGATATTCGACATCGAATTTCACCTTCTCCGGAATCGGCAGTTCGTCCCGCCCGTTGATCTGCGCCCATCCGGTCAATCCGGGCAGGAGTTTGTCCACGCCATGGGCCGTCCGCAATTCGATCAAATCATACTGGTTGTAGAGCGCCGGCCGTGGCCCGACGAAACTCATTTTGCCGCCCAGAATGCACCAGAGCTGCGGCAGTTCATCGAGACTGGATTTGCGCAGAAACGACCCGATCGGCGTCAGAAACCGCTCGGGGTTTTCGAGCAGATGTGTCGCGACGGTCGGCGTGTCGACACGCATGCTGCGGAATTTCGGCATCAGGAATATCTGATTGAAACGTCCGACACGTTTTGACCAATAGAGGATCGGTCCCCGCGACGTCAGCCGGACACAGAGAGCAACGGCAAGGATCGGAACGAGCAGGATGACCGACGCCAGCAAAGCCAGGAAAAAATCCACCGCCCGTTTCAAACCCATGCTCCGCATTTCTTCCATTGCCTCATCAGCGGTTTTCCGCCATACGCCAACGCGCCGTATCGTCAAAAGGCGCTTCGCGTCAACTCCAGCCGGCGCCGTTTCTCTATGGAATGCTGTGAGTTTTTAGAACACTGTTTCAAACCGGAAATTGTCATGTGCCCGTTAGGTCTAGGAAATAGATGCCGCGACGCTCTATCCGATGCTGGCTGACACGGAGGGAGGGGAATTCACCTCGCGATCCGAAGGCCGTTCCGAACGGCGATCGGCCTGGCCTTTATGTGGCTCCAAACCTTTATCGGCGACCCGCAGATAGCCCAAAAAAGCGGCCGGGATGATAAGGTCATCCCGGCCGCTCACTGGCATTCACAGCTAGGTGGTCGCCTGACTGCCACTCTCGTTACGGCTCGACGCCGCGCTCAGAACGTCAGACGGCGATCTTGCCACCGCCGACCTTGGTGATGGCGACAACGGCGGGCCGCACCGGCATATCGGCCTTGAAGTCCGGCCAGCGCGTGGAAAGATCCTCGTAGTAGGACGGGCGGCCATGGCCCGGCCAGTCCTCGCCGCCATCGCCGGGGTGCTGTACGGCGACAAAAGCGGTCTGATCGTCAGGCGTAAAGAGCGGGCCGCACAGTTCGGCGCCGACCGGCACGCGGAAGAACAGTTTCGAGGTGGCGCGCGCCGAACCTTCCGTATCGACGGCCCAGAGACCGTCGGTGCGGCCGGTGGCCTTATTGCTGTTGCCGTCGGTCGCGACCCATAGGCGGCCGGCAGCATCGACGGCGCAGTTGTCGGGCATGCCGAACCAGCCATTCTTCGTCGTCTCGGTCGAGAAGGTCGCCCCGACCGCAGCAACTGAAGGATCGCCGCACTTCAGCAGCACTTCCCACTTGCCAGAGGTGGCGGTGAAGTCGCCGTCGTTTTCCGAGATCTCGATGATATGGCCGAAGGCGTTTTCGGCGCGCGGATTGGCGGCGTCCACCTGGTCGGCCTTGCGGCGGGTGTTGTTGGTCAGCATGACATAGACCTTGCCGTTGACGCTGTTCGGCTGGACGTCTTCCGGGCGGTCCATCTTGGTGGCGCCGAGCACGTCGCCGGCGCGGCGACATTCGATCAGCACGTCGGCCTGGCTGGTGAAGCCGTTCTCGGCCGTCAGCGGGCCCTGGCCGAAGATCAGCGGCAGCCACTGCATGGTGCCGTCCTCCTTGAACTTGGCGACATGCAGCGTGCCGCTGTCAAGCAGGCTCATATTGGCGGCGCGGTCGTTCGGGTTGAACGCCGCATCGGTGACGAACTTGTAGACATAGTCGAAACGCTCGTCGTCGCCGAGATAGAAAACCACCTTGCCGTTCTTGGCGACGATCGATTCCGCGCCCTCATGCTTGGTGCGGCCGAGCGCGGTGCGCTTCTTCGGCATAGAAGTCGGGTCCATGACGTCGACCTCGACGATCCAGCCGAAACGATTCGGCTCATTCGGTTCTTTGGAAAGATCGAAACGATCGTAGAAATTGGCCCATTCGTAGCCGCCTTCCGGCACGCCATATCGCTTGTAGTTGGCGGCTTCCTTGTGGCCTTCCGGGAGCTTGCCGGAGAAATAGCCGTGGAAATTCTCTTCCGCCATGATGTAGGTGCCCCAGGGCGTAACACCACCGGCGCAGTTGTTGATCGTGCCGACGGCTCGGGTGCCGGTCGCATCGGCGCTGGTCTTCAGGCGATCATTGCCGGCAGCCGGGCCGGAAATTTCCATTGGCGTATTGGCGGTGATGCGGCGATTATATTTGCCGTCGGTGACGACCTGCCACTTGCCGTCCACCTTACGGATCTCGACGATGGTCCCGCCATGGGCGGCCATCTCGACATCCACCTGCTCCTTGCTGAGCGGACCCTGCTTGATCTTGCCGTCGACCACCTGCACGAGGCCCGGGAACATCAGATGCGGGTTCGTATATTCGTGATTGACGACGAGCAGGCCGTGCTCGGCCGAACCTTCGAGCGGAATGAAGCCGACATAGTCGTTGTTGTAGCCGAACTGCTTGTTCTGGGCATCGGCCGTCTGCTTGGTCGGATCGAATGCAGGAGCGCCCGGCAGCACCGCATCGCCCCAGCGCAGCAGGATGTCGGCGTTGTAACCGTCGGCAACATGATGTTTGTCGTCGACGCCGGCCTCCACTTCGGAGAAGTTGAAGGCAGAGCCCTTATTGTCGGCGGCGCGCGCCTCGTCCGCACTTACCAACGCGATCGGGCTGACCGTGGCGGCAATGGCGGAAACGGCAAGCGAGCCCTGCAGGAAATTGCGGCGCGAAAACCGCTTGCCGATGATCTCGCCCATCGTCGGATTGGTGCTGGTGTTGTGGCCGTCGCCATCGGCGTCCTCAAGCTGCGTCGTCGGGAATATCTTTTGGGAGAGATGCTCGTTCATGCCTTTGCCTCCGAAGTTTGGAAAACTGGCCTAGAATAGTCCAGTTTTAGAGCCGTTCTAAACCTAGAAGCCGGATATTACGGTTTTGCGACAGCTGTCCGAGAACCTTGCTCCCGCATCAGGCGCCGCGCTTCGCAGCCGCTTATGGTACTGTCCTGGAATCAGTGACGTCATGAGCTTGAAGTGCTTGTGAAAGGCCGTGAAGCCGATGCCTGCAGCGGTTGCTAAATGCCGGCTCGCGTTGAGCACCTGATGTGAAGCCACTAACTCGACGGCAATGCGTTTCTACCGGGCTTCATTGTGGACCACGATGCACCCTTCGCGATTGTCCCTGCCCGATCCAATGGCGTGCACCGGGTACGGTCAACCCTCCTGCAACCTTCAGCACAGCGTCAAACACGGGATGGGCTGCAAGCGAGGCGACCGTTGCTGGAGGAGATAAGCCTTCAAGACTGGTGATATTCAAGAGAGTAGCCCGCGCCGTACACAGTACGGAGCTGCAGATTTGCGAAGCCAGCAAACGCTTTTCGCAGTCGACCGATATGCACGTCGACCGTCCGACTCCCCACTGCGTGCGGATTTTGCCAGACGGCCTTAATGAGTTGCTCGCGGGTAGTGATTTGCCCTTGCCTTTCCAGCAAGAAATCAAGAATTCTCGCCTCCACAGGCGCGAGGGTTATTCTCTTTCCCCCAATGACGACCGCGCGCTGCTCGAAAACAAACTCTGCGGGGACAGCAGAAGCTGGCCGGGCCAGAGCTTCCGACCGCGGCTTAATTCCGTGCAAAAAGCCAAGAAGCTTTGACGGCGAAAGAGGCCGAATGATACCTTCGTCGAGCCCCGCCTTGATCAGCTGCAAGTGCTGTTCGCGCATATCCCCGCTGATCAGCGCACCGACGGAAACCCCTGCGTCCTTCAACAGTGCACATAGCAGGGCAACATCACTCGGCCAGACCGCACAATCCAGGAGGACCGCGGCGATTTCTGTCGGCGTGCACGCGCCCACTGCATCGTCGTCAGTTGAAGCAAGACGGGCTTCGAAGCCTTCGCTGCGAAGAATATGTGCAAGCAGCAGATAAAGCTCGACGTCTTGCGAGCAAACCAGAATGACAGGAGTCACGTCGATCACCCGTATTGTCGTTCGAAAAAGCGCCAGCCCTCAACTCGGCGCGAACTCGCCGCCGTTGACATCGATGATGGCTCCGTTGACGAACCCGGCATCTTTCGACGCTAGGAACATGATCACGGCAGCAACATCGTCGGGGTCACCAAGCCGGCCGGCTGGAATACGCGTGAGCGCGTCGACGTTGGTTTGGCTCTCGGGGGATCCGGTCAGTGGCGTCAGGATGCGACCTGGCGCCACCACATTCGATGTTATCCCATAGGGGCCGTATTGAGAGACGAGAATGCGGGATAACCCCGAAAGTGCGGCTTTTGACGCCACATAGCTCGGTCCGGCGATCCGAGGTCTTGTCCGACCTGCAAGGGAGCCGACGAAGATGACGCGCCCATAACCTTTTTCCTTCATGGCAGGCAGAACGGCCCGGCAACATAACATCGTGCCAGTCAGGTTGACCGTGAGTACGTCGTTCCACTCTTCAAGGGCAAGGTCGGCGACGGCAACAGGTCCCCCTGGGCCTTTCGGCGATATCCCCGCGTTGCAGACGAGGATCCCGGCCGCGCCGAAGACATCGGCGACTTCGGCGAAAAATCGTCCGATGGCCGCGGGCTCACGGAGATCTACCTGTCTCGCAAGCGAGCGCTCTGGTCCGAAAGCTTCGGCAAGTGCCGCGCCCGCGGCCATGACGCTTGCCTCGCCATGGCTGAAGACGGCGACTCTATGACCGGCTTTGAGCAGACGAAACGCGGTGGCAAGGCCGATTCCCGTTGTACCGCCGCTGATAACCGCCACCGGTTCGCTGCCAGCGGCGTTCATGCCGCTTGATCCATTGCAGCGAACAACGAAAGCGGTGGGTGAGCGCCAGTCTCGGTCATAACCTCCATCAGGAGGGGCCCCTCCCCTGACAGGCCCAACTCGATGTATCGATGAAGATCAGCGGGATCGAAAATGCGGACTGCCGGGCAGCCGCAGGCTTCGGCAATTTTCTGATGGTCGACATCTGCAAAGTTGCAGGCCGTCGTGAAGCTGCCGAACTTGACACTTTCCGCGTCACGCTGAAATCCTAGAACGCCATTGTTCAAAACGATGATAAGGACGGGCAATTTGCTCCGTACCATGGTCTCAAGTTCTGCCCAGCTATGGGCGAAGCCGCCATCCCCCACAATTGCCACGACCGGCCTATCCGGTCTTGCAGCTTTGGCCCCGAGTGCCAGTGGGACGCCCCACCCAAGTCCAGCAAGGCCTCGCGGCGAGATGAAACGCATGCCGGGCGAAAGTGCCCTCAGCTGGCCGGCGACCCACATGGAGGAGTAGCTGGCGTCAGCGACAACGGTCGTCTCAGCCGTTAACACCCGTTGAAGTTCGAACATGATCCGTTCAGGTCGGATGGGACTGGCGTCCGAACGGGCAACGGATTGCCGTTCCGTGTCGAACGCATGCCAGAACCCGGCTATACGAGAAGCCACGTCGTTGCGCTTCGATGCGCGATAGGAAAGATCGCGCCCAGCAAGCGCGCCGCGGAGCGCGCCGATGGTTTCCGCGGCATCGCCGGCCAACCTGACCGCCTCATAGGTCCGGCCTATTTCTGCCGGATCGACATCGACGTGGATGACCGAGGCGGACAGCGGGATTTGCCGCCAGCTATCCGTACCATTCTGATTGGTTCGCGTCCCGACCAGGATGACAAGATCTGCTTCTTCGACGAGCGCAACGGTGTGTCGTCCGAGCGACTTCGGTCCAACGAGTGCACCCAGAACCCCAGCCGACAGGGGATGGAATTCGTCGACCGCACCTTTGCCCATATTTGTCGTGACGACGGGAAGCGAGGCTTCGTCCTGTAGCGCCGAAAGTTCCCCGGCGGCTCGGCTTGCATGAACGCCGCCTCCGGCGATGATAACGGGTGCGTGAGCTTCCGCAATCATCGAAGCCGCGCACTCAATTTCACTATCGCGTGGACGCAATCGATCAAGCGGCCAATAGCCAAGGGCGGCCTCACGCCGAAACGCTGATGGCGCAATCTGCTCTCTCAGTAGGTCCGCAGGAAGCAATAGCGCGACCGGCCCTGGCCGACCCGAGGCGGCTGCCGTGAAGGCAGCGTCGACGTAGTCGTCAATGCGTTCCGGCACGATCACCTTGCGCACCCATTTCGTGCAGGACTGAAACAAGGCGAGATGATCGAGTTCCTGGAATGCATTGCGATCTGCCTGGTCTCTTTCAACGTCTTGGACAAGGGCGACTATCGGTACGCTGGCCTTCAGCGCTTCCGCCATCGGTGGAACGAGAAGCGTTGCGGCGGGCCCGTTTTGTGCAGCGACGACGCCGACCTTCCCGGAGAGGCGCGCATAGCCATCAGCCATAGTCCCTCCCATGTTTTCTTGACGGTAGGCGACCTGACGGATGCCAATTGCTTCGGCGGCGAGGATCACCGCAGAAGGCAGGCTTTGAGCGAAGATATGGGTGACGCCGTGTCTCTCGAGAGACAGCGCGATGCGTTCGGCGACGGTGGAGACATCAGTTGCCATGGTTACATGCCTGCTTCTGTTGGGTTTGCTTCAAGGGTTGAAAGAAAGTCTGCGAAGGCAGAAACGACCGCCTCAGCGTCAGCCGTGGTCATAGCCGTAGAGAGGCAAGCCGCGGCGCCATTGGGCAACAGAATGCCGCACTCAAGGAAATGCCTCGACAGCCTCGCCATCAATTCCGCCTCTTCAGGCTCGAGATAAGCCTCACGAAAATCTTTTGGTTCCTTGCCTCTCGGATGGACGCGAAACAATGATGCGGCCCCCGTAACGCTGAAGGCTGCGCCACAACGCTCGATCTCCCTACGAAGTCCGGCCCGAATGCTGTCGCCAAGGCTTTCGAGCGAAGCGAACGCGGTTTCGGTCATCGCCTCCATCGCGACCCGCCCCGCGACCATCGATACGGGATTTGCCGAAAACGTGCCGCCTTGCGGAAGCAGCGGCTTGCCGCTGTCGCTTGCGAAGACCCGCATGACCTCCTTGCGCCCACCAATTGCCCCGACCGGAAAACCCCCGCCGATGATCTTCCCAGCCGCGATCAGATCGGGCTGCAGACCGTAACGAGCCGAAGCGCCCATATAGGACTGTCGTAGATTGAGGACTTCATCGGCAACGATGAGGATTCCATATTTCTGGGCGATGGCACCAATGGCTGCAAGGAAACTCGGTTCAGGTGCAATCAGTCCGGCGCGGCTCGGCATCGGATCGATGAGGATACAGGCGAGTGACGGGGCTGCCGAGGCAATCCGTCGCTCAAGATCTTCGACGTCGTTGAAGCGGATGACGGTCACCTCTTCGGCAACCGCTGGCGGCATGCCATGATAAGCGGGTACGGCCGGAGAGCGCTGTGGGTCGTTCCAGATGGCCGGCGATACCGCCTGCCCCGTCTCCGCCCAATCGTAAGCGCCGTGATAGGCGCCTTCTATGCGCGCAACCCCTGGCCTGCAGGTGAATGCGCGAGCGGCCTTGATCGCAAACATTACTGCCTCCGTCCCGCTGTTGACGAAGCGAATATATTCGACCGCTGGAATGCGCTCTATCAACAGCTCGGCCAGCGTGATCTCGTGCTCAGTGGGATTGGAGAAGCAGGTTCCGCGAAGAAGAAGATCCGCGACCGCGTCGGCAACGGGAAGGAAACCGTGGCCGTGGATCAGCGTCGTGAAATTGTTGTTGAGATCGAGGAGCCGGTTGCCATCGACGTCAATGAGATAAGCTCCCTCTCCGCGCGAAATGTAAAGGGGACTCGGATCGTGATCCACCGTGACCCGCGTTATCCCCGTCGGAAAGACGCGCCGCCCCCTTTTGAAGAAATGCTCTGACCGCGACCGGGAGAATCCCCGGCCGTGTAAAACGTCAGCATGAAACATTGGATTTTCTCCGGTCGATGCGGGTCGCGGCACGACCCTTCATAATTTTGTTGTAACAAACATCATGAACCCGAAGAAGTTGCAACAAAAAAATGTGCGACCGATGCTATTGCCGCTTTAGGCGCTCCTGCGCCGCTTTCTTCAAGCGACGGTAGCCGTCCCGAATGTCGCTTTCCATCGCCGCACGAACTGCAGAGGCATCCTTATCCACCAGTCCCTCTATCGCAGCCATGTGGTTCCGAACGCCGTACTTTGCTTCCGCAAATTCGGGATAAAGGTCGTGGAAGGAGGCGCCTACCCTTAACCACAGGGCTTCGATAGTCGAAAGGAGGTGCGGCATCTCGCACAGCCGATAGATTGTGAAGTGGAATTCCTTGTTATCGTGCAGGGCATCGGAATAGCGTCTCTCATTCAGTGACAATGTTATTTTTTTCTGCAGCGCCAACAGTTTGTCGACCACGTCATCAGTCGCGCGAAGCGCGCCTTTTTCAGTCGCCAACCCCTCAAGGGCCAGCCGCATCTGTGTAACCTCATAGAGCGCGGCAAGATCGAGATGCGGCACGATAACAGTTTTGGGTCCCGCCATGACGAGCGCGCCCTCGAAGACCAGCCTGTTCAGCGCCTCCCGTGCCGGGGTTGAGCCAATGTTCAGCATTTCGGCAACCAAGCGGATCGGCAGCTTGTGACCAGGCTTGTATGCACCGCGCGTGAGTTGCTCCTTGATGGATGAATAGGCGATGTCACTTAAGCGTCCGGGCTGCTCGTCCAAAGCCGGCGATTCCTTTGCGGTTGTATTGTTGTTCAATTTCGACCCCCATGCGTTGACATCGTCACATTTTTGTTGCAACAAAAATGACATATACCGAAAGCGATAACGTAATGTGACATCATAACGGGATCGTGAATATCCGCAACGTCGTGGCCGCGGAACGCCATGCCTGCAAAAGCTGCCGATCTGTTCGGCGGAGCACTCACAGCACCTGGTCGCGTGAGCGGACCAGGAGGTTTCAATGCGTCGTAGCACGCGAAATGGAGGAGATATCGATTTGATTGGCGCGCCCGTTTTCATCGATCGCATAGGCAAAGCCTACGGCAGCCAAACTGCCATAGGCGCAGTGACCTTGGATATTCCTGCCGGCGAATTCCTGTCAATTCTCGGGCCATCAGGATCGGGCAAGACGACGCTTCTAACAATGATCGCCGGCTTCGAAAGCCCTTCTGCCGGGCGCGTCATCATTGGCGGGCGCGATGTGACGGCCATGTCGCCCGATCGGCGGAATATCGGGATGGTTTTTCAGCGTTATGCCTTGTTCCCACACCTGACCGTTGCCGAAAACATAGCCTTTCCATTGAAGATGCGCGGCATTCGCAAGGAGTTCAGAGCCGAACGCGTTGACCGGGCGCTGGACCTCGTCCAACTCCCCGACTACGCCAAACGCTACCCTCACGAACTATCTGGCGGTCAGCAACAACGGGTGGCGGTCGCGCGAGCAATTGTCTTCGAACCGCCTGTTCTCTTGATGGACGAGCCCCTAGGAGCACTGGACAAGAAGCTGCGCGAATCCATGCAGCTCGAGATAAAGCAACTGCAGCGGCGTCTCGGCGCCACGGTCGTCTATGTGACGCACGATCAGGAGGAGGCATTGACGATGTCTGACCGGATCGCGGTTATGGCTAGGGGGGAACTCGCACAACTCGGAACGCCGGCGGATATTTATTGCAATCCGCAAAGTGCGTTCGTCGCGGATTTCGTCGGCAAGATGAATTTCCTCGCTGGAGAATTTTCAAACGAGATCGCTGGCAGCCGGACGATCAGACTGGGTGACGGCGTCGTCATTGATACGCTGGGCGCTGTTGCGGGTTTTGCGGGTTCGGCAAAGATTGGTGATCGTGTTCGTGTTGCGCTCCGCCCCGAGCGACTTGCACTTGCAGCTCGCGGTGCAGGGGGAAAGAACGTCCTGCCTGGGCGGATTGAAACTTCGGTTTTCGCGGGCTCCTTTGACCTCCACATTGTTCGCACCGATTTCGGAAGCGGAGAGATCATTCAGGTGCAGATCCCGACCGATGGGATGAGAGAACCCTTCGCAACGGGAACACCCGTCGATGTCATTGTCGAGCGCGATGGCCTGCGGGTCTTTGCCGATGCGGAGGGATGAGACGACTATGACCGTTGACAATCTCACACCAGCGCCGGCCGTTTCAGCAAGCTGGCTATTCTCGCACTCGACCCGCCGCTATTCGCACGCCCTGACGCTCGCGCTTATTGCGCCGCTGATGCTCCTACTCGCCGGCGGCTTCCTCTATCCAATCGGCCGGCTTGTCTTGCTGAGCGTCATGGCGCCGGAATTCACGCTCGAATATTACCAGCGGATCGTCACCGAGCCACTTTACGCCGACGTCTTGCTTCGCACGCTGCAAACGGGCGCAATTGTCACTGCGGCGAGCCTGTTACTTGGATATCCGGTTGCGTTTCTCATGGCGCGCGCCAAAGGCAAGACTGCAATGATCGTCGCGGCGGCGGTGTTCGTGCCACTGTGGACCTCAGTGCTGGTGCGATCATATGCCTGGATCGTGCTGCTGCAGCGAAACGGGATCGTCAACGGCTTGTTCATTGAAACCGGCGTCATCACGAGTCCTTTGAAGCTCCTCTATACTGAGGGCGCCGTCATCCTTGCGATGACACATGTTCTAATGCCCTTCATGATCCTGCCGATCTGCAATGCTCTTCGCACTATTCCTGCCGAATATAGCCAGGCCGCCCGCAATCTCGGCGCCGGCCCGATGGGCGCCTTCATGCGCGTGACCTTACCACTCGGTCTGCCTGGAATCTTTGCCGGGTGCGTCATGTGCTTCATCCTGGCGATCGGTTTTTATATCACGCCGGCCCTCGTTGGCGGACCGGGTGCGTTGATGATGGCAACGCTGATCGGCCAGCAAACTATCGTCCTGCTTGACTGGCCGTTCGCCGCAGCGCTCGCGACGGTCCTTCTCACCACGACGCTGGTCTTTGTCCTTGTGTTCCGCAAAGCCCTTTCCATCAGCAAAGGAATGAACGGTGTCAACTGAGCCCGTAGCCACCACGCCATTCATCGCCGCTCCCGTCAACAGTAGCCATCGACCGTACGGCAAGGCAGTCTTGCTGCTCCTTGGGGGTACCCTGATTGGCGCAATCCTATTCTTCCTGGTGCTGCCGACGCTGCTCGTCATCCCGATTTCGCTCAATGATAGCAGCTACATCGAGTTCCCGCCGAAGGGCCTAACGCTTCGTTGGTATAGCGAATTTCTTTCCGATCCGGACTGGCGCGCGGCGACGATCTTCAGTCTGAAGATTGCGCTGTCGACAACCATCGCTTCGACAATAATCGGAACAATGGCCGCTATCGGGCTCGTTCGCGGCAATCTGCCGGGAAGGACCCTTCTGCAGGCGCTGTCGCTCGGGCCAATGATTGTCCCCCATGTCGTCTTCGGTGTTGCGCTCTATTTGATTTTCTCGCCGCTTGGCCTGACGGGCAATTTTGCTGGTTTCCTGATCGCGCACACCGTTCTTTCAGTCCCCTACGTCATTATCACCGTATCGGCGGCACTCGAGCGCTTCGATCCGTCGCTTGAACTTGCTGCACTGAATTGCGGGGCAGGCCGGAGCCGCACCTTCTTCAGCATTGTGCTTCCAAACATCTCGCCGGCGGTCGCTGCTGCTTCAGTTTTTGCGTTTCTAGCGTCATTCGATGAAGCAACGGTTGCGTTCTTCATCTCCGATACCGGCGGCAAAACGATCAGTCGCAAAATGTTCGAGGATATCGACTTCAATCTTACCCCGGTCATCGCATCGGTTTCGACGCTGCTAGTCGTGATATCGCTCGTCCTCATGGGCTCCATCCATCTCCTTAACGGCCGCGGGGAGGACTAACGTGGCCATATCATTCGGACAGAGGAACACGCGATGAAAAAGCGGATCGAGATCAGGCCTTTGATGCTTGCGGCTTGCCTCATGCTAGCTGTCGCAGGTGCGACACAAGCCGAGGAACAGGTGGTCATTGCGACGACTGGTGGCGCCTACGATGCCGCGCTCCGAAAATTTTGGTTCGAGCCGTTTACCGAAAAGACTGGCATTAAGGTCGTCTCGGTCGTCGCAACAAATGCCGAAATGCGGGCGAAAGCTGCAGCTATGGTCAAAACCGGCAATGTCACCTGGGACCTTTATCCGGACGGCGAGATCCAAGCGAGCGCTGAATTGCATCGGCTCACCTCTGAAGACTTAACTGAGTTTTGCAAGCCCTTCCGCAGCCGGCCAGACCTGGTCGAGGATGCCTGCGTCAGTTCGGGGGCGAGGCTTTTTTCGACCGCAACACTCATGGCCTACGATCCCACAGGCTTTAAGAATGGAAATCCCTCGAGCTGGGCCGACATGTGGGACCAGACAAGATTTCCCGGCGGCCGCTCTTTTCCGAATTTCGACGATCCGTGGCGGGTCATGGCTGCCGCGCTGCTGGCCGATGGCGTCCCGCGCGACAAGCTTTTTCCGCTCGACGTCGACCGCGCACTGAAAAAGCTCGACGAGATCCGCCCAACGATATCACTTTGGTGGAAGACCGGTGACCAGAGCGTCCAGGGCTTTCGCAACGGCGACTACAGCATCGGGCAGATCTGGCTGACACGCGCAAATACTCTGAAGGCGGAAGGCCGCCAGATCGCCTGGTCCAAGCAGGCTTCTTTCCTCGTCGGTGATCGCCTGACCATCATCAAGGACGCGCCGAACCGTGCGAACGCGCTGAAGCTGGTCGGCTACTGGCTTGATCATCCGGAGGCTCAGGCCAAGGTCTGTGAGGAGCTCCTCTGCACCCCGCCCAGCCGCAAGGCGATCGGTTTGATGTCGCCGGCCGCACGTGCAGCGCTGCCAAGCGACGATGATATCAGGGATTACATCGTCATTCCTGACGCCAAATGGATCAATGAAAATGCTGCCGTAATGCTTGAGCGCTGGAACGCCTGGATCCGATAAGGAGCCATCCCCCGGGCGGAAGCGCCCGGGGGTAAGAAGGCCAATCGTTAGCCCTTCACGGCACGATTGATAGCAGCAGCGACGCCGCGCACTTCGGCTGCCGTATGACTTGCGGTCGGACACATCCGCAATCCTGCCCTCCCCTTGGCTACCGTTGGGAAGAAAATGGACGATGTATAATAACCGGCGTCGAGCACCACTCTCGCAGCAGCGATTGCCGCAAGCTCGTCACCAATGACAACGGTCCGGATGGGCAGTCGGGACCCCGCCTGTGCGGTTGGCACCAGTTCGTCGAACAGAGAAATATATTCGGAAAGCGCCCTTTGCCGTACGCCGAGTTCCGGCGTGCGGTGGATCTCCTGGGAGGCAAGGGCGGCACCAATCGCTGCAACATTGATCGAGGCGGAAAAGGCATGCGCAAGCGCAAAGCGCCGAAAGATCTGTTCCTGAAACGGCGTTCCAAGCATCAGCATGCCGCCTGAGGCGCCAAAGCCCTTGCCGAGTGAGGCCGCGATTATCGTCCGCTCTCCGACATCCTCGGGCATCTGCGAGCGGGCAAAGCCCTCGCCCCTTTCTCCGAAGAGCGATATGCCGTGTGCATCATCGATATAAAGGAAAAGGCCGTACCGCTCCTGAAGTTCGCGCAACTCCTTGATGGGCGCGCAGCCACCCATGGAGTAGACCCCGTCACAAACATAGGCGACCGTCTCATTCTGACGGCAAATGTCTTCCAGCGCGAGAACATCATTGTGGCCTATCGTTCGGACCTCGCATTCCTCGGCCACGACGGGCTTGTTGAAGGCAAGCGTCGCATGGGCATAACGATCGAATACCATCACCGGTTTTTTGCCGCCGGTCAGGACTCCGGAGGCAATCAGTGGAAGGGCGCTCATGTTAGCGGCAAGCACCGTTGTGTAGGTGATGACCCTTGCCGCGAAAAGATCAGAAAGAGCATCCTCGAGATCTCCCAAAGCCGCAAAATTGAGCCGTGTCCGGGCGCAGGACCAATGCAGCGTCCCGTAACGCCGTACGGCCTCGATCGCACCCTCCACAATTGAAGGGTGATTGTCGAGCCCGAGATATGAGCAGCGGACGAAGTCGACGAGGCGTTGCGATCGACTCTCCGAAACTGGCAGCATCACCGCCCGACCGTCCGACGGATTGACATAAAGTGCCATGAGGCCGTCGAGATGGGCCGCGGCGAAGTGAGGTCCGGCGTGCCTGATCAAGCTGGCGGTGTTTCTATGGGATATAACGGGTGAACTTGCGCCCGAATCAGCCTCTTGCATGTTGTGCTCCCAATTGGACTGATGCACGTTAATCGGGAGTTATTCGTTTTTACAACGAACGCCGCAGCAAGCTTTTCCAAATTTTTGGTGAAGATGTGAATAGGACGATGTTCATACTTAGGCGACATCGATCGCATATCCCACCTTTGGGACAGTGCGGATTACATCCCGGCCAAGTACATGCTTCAACGTGCGCCGGAGGCGGCCGATATGAACATCGACCGTCCGCGGCTCGACGAATGCTGTCTGCGGCCAAGCGATGTCTATCAGCTCGGCACGGCTGAGAACGCGGCCTGCGTTATCCATAAGGGCGCTCAATAGGCGAAACTCAATCGGACTAAGGTTGACCGGCTCGCCCCGCACCAGAACACGTCGACCGCCGGCGTCCAACTTCATATCGTCGAACATTTTAAGCAGGCGGCCAGGAGTCTTGTCGGGGGAAACACCTATGACGCTGTTCAGGTAAGACAGGAGGCGTTGCGGCCGCATCGGCCTGGTAAAGCTCTCATCGACGTTGGCCTTCAGGATGTCGAGATATGCGGTTTTTTCGGCGACAAGCGCGATAAGAATGACTTCGCTGGCAAGTCCCCTTTCCTTTAAGCTGGAGGCGATATCAGCCAAGATTTGCGACCCCGGTTGGCAGTCGACGATGATGGCTGCGGTGTCCAGTTCCGCCGCTGCCGGCACGACTTCGCTCGGAACATCGATGAGGATTGTTGTGTACCCTGCTTCCTCCAAAATGTGTGAGAGCATCAAAAAATAATCGGCATCTTGAGATACGATTGCCAAAAGCTCGCTCATTGACCGGCCTCGCAACCTGAGGCCCTCGCCGCGACCGGTTTTGATGCCACAAATTGGTCCTCATAACTCGTCAAACTGTCCGGCACATCACACATTTCGCCTCGCAAGAGCCTCAAAGAATCGCGAAAGCACTCTCATTCCGAGTGTTTTTATAACTTGCCTTTTCGTTTTGTTACAACATAATGTTCGATGTGCGGGAAATTTCGCGCGGTAGCGTATATCTGCCAGGGACGGCACGTGATCGTGGCCCATTCGTGGGATCAACGTCCGGCATATTTTGATCACCTGTTTCCGGACGGTAACGGGGCTTGTTCAATGCGCGAAACATTTGCAGACTATCCGCTCGGTTGCGCCGCCGCGGCCACGCCTGATATTTGGAGTGATGGAGATATCGCAGTGACGAGTGATGCTGCTCGATCGCTTTACGGGCCAAATGCGAAAACGGCGGCGGCGTGGTGCGCCTTAGGCGCGCGCTCTGACGGCCGCTCCGGTGACTTCAGCTTCTGGGTCAAGGTTTTCAAACACCTGAGCACCAAGGAGACCGCCATATCCCCAGTGTGAAGCGAGCAGGCAACAAGCGTCGATCGCCGCTTGTTCAGCGATCTTTAGAGATCGAAGCCGCGACCGCGGTGAGGAGTGCCCTTCTGCCGTTCCGTGGTAATATCCTGACTGGTTTCCGCGTGGACGGTCAGCTGCAGGACCTTCAAGCTCTCCTGCATCGCCGCAAAGGCCTGACGCTGCGCCGGCGGCACGTGATTGATGAGATCTCTCTCGCCGCGGATGAGGGCATTGCGGCCAAAGCGCTCGTCAAGCGCCTTGCTTACGGCGACGAACTCCCGGCGAATGCTCGGATCGAGAGGAACCGCCGAAACAGTCGGCTTGTGCCCATTCCTCCTTGCCTCAGCGGTCAGAACCATGAGCGCCTCTTCCGCCGCTTTCGACAGGCCGGGAATAGCAACCGCCATACGCCGCCGCTCGGCGGTGATGACCTGGCGCTCCGCATCGAACAGATTGACATAGGCCCTCCCGAGAGAGCGCAGCCGCCCGGCTGCCTCGGGCACAGCCTGGGCCGCCTCCTTCCGCTCCCGGCCGGAAGCCAGCATCCTGTCCATGAGACGGTCCGAACCGCGCAACGCTTCATAAGCGGCCGGATCATTGGTCACCGCGGCAGCGATGCGATCGCCAGCAAAACCTTTTGCAAGCAGTTCCTCGATCTTGCCGACGGCTCCTGACGGATCGCGCCAGATCGTCCTTGCCGCGTTGGCCAGCGCCTCACGCTGCTGACGGTAAAGGGGAGCGGAGAGAACGCGCGCTCGCGCCTCGTCGTCGACTGCTATCTTGAACTCGGTGACAGCGGCAAGCATGGGCAGCACGGTCACATTCTCCTTGCCTGCCCCCCTGTCTTGCTGCTGGTCCGGAACGGCACTGGCTGCCGCAACGATCTTCGAGCGGTCCTGGCGTTCGGCCAGATGTTGCTCCTCGGCAAAGCGTTTGA
>NZ_FMAJ01000034.1 GCF_900094625.1 Rhizobium aethiopicum
TCATCTACACACTCAGCCAAGTCGCCGGCATGATCGGCGAAAACCTCGAACTGATCGAAGAAGTGACCGCAAACTCGGACAACATCTCCGAAGGCGAACTGGTTTACGTCGGCGATGGCAGTGAAGACGGCACGAAGGGTCTGACCGAGAATGGCATCGAAGAACTTCAAAGCCTACTCGCCGACATCAGGACGTGGGACGGCGGTATCCGCGAGTTCCTCATCGACACACAGTGCGATCCCGAAATAATCGACCGCATCATGGCCGATGAGATGAAACGCGGCCTATAGATTCCATCTCTCGACACCCGAAAATGCGTTCGCCGGACGCTTACGAGAGACCAATGCTGCGCCCATTACCGAAGATTGCGATGAGGCATCAGCGTCCTTCAGCAATCTTGCCAAAGAATGCAGGCTTGCGAGATCGACGTGCGGGACCGCCAGGCTGCGCCAACAACCACTCACTGATCGGTCGAACATCCACGACGGGACCTCAAGAAGTCGACCAGAAGAAGAACCAGAAAGGCTGCAGCGGAAAATATGCGTCCCTTTAGACACCGCCTCATGCACGTGAACAAGCCGTCCGGACCAGGGATGCCACGGATACAGAAGCTCGCGAACCTCGGTCCCGTGGGTGTTCTGTCGTCGTGTTGTACAATGAGGAAAGACCTCATGCCGCCGAACTTCCCGCGCAGTTTCTTGGCCGAAACGACGATACAGCCGCTCCCCCTAGCAGCGCCTGCACCGGCCGTCAGGCCGGTTAAGCGAAGCGGGTTACCTCGATGAAGCTTGTTTACGGAGGAAACATTTGATTGATGAAAGGATAAACGCGCGCGAGACCGGCTTCTTACTTTTGCTTTCCCACAATAAAACTCGCTAAAATTTCCTGGCTTTTCGATCGACTCTCTTTTGAGAGGAACCCACAGGTGCCCCAGAAGACGCTGGCGATTTATCAATAGATGAAGAACTTGCCGTTGCCATCCCTTCCTCAGGAAGCGTAGCTACTTGAGCGGCACTGTCAATCGCTCTACGGCAGTCATCAAGGAAGTCAGCTATATATTCATTGACATAGACAACCAACGGCTCCTTTGGAACAACAATCAGACGCCGTTTGTCCGTTTTATCCCGAGTGATGTCGATGAACCCACGCAAATGCGCTGCCTCGACATACTTTTGGCAAACAGTCTGGTTTTTGAAAGGCAGATAGCGACACGCCTGCATCTTCGTCATGGGTTTGTTATTGGCGTCCATATGATATACTTTAAGCATCAATCCAAGAATATTCCTCAGGAATAGTTTTTCTTCGGAATTTTCGCTAAAGAGATCTGACAAAAACGAGTCAATTTTCTCAAGCTTATGCTTTACGCCGACGTCGATCTGTTCTGGCGTATATATTTTTCTTCGTGTTGTCTTCGCCACGGCCACGCCTCTGCGCAATGGGTCGTTCTGTTTTCACCCAAAGCCTGTTACCGGATCCCATCGCGGCGACATTTATCATATGTATGTCTTCATAACTACGACGAATATAAGAATTTGCGGGCGGTCGTGAGACTAACCTTCATCGTGCACGAGCCCCCGCTCTTGTTTTCACATCCATTTAAAAAAACAGTTACACAAGTGTAACTACGAGTGCTATCAAAAATTCGGGAGCTTCGCTTCCGATGGAAGGTCGGTCTCTTGATTGGCCCCCGACCAGCTCGCCCGCCGCCCGAGCTGGCATGCAAGAGCCCGACCTTCCGTTTTGCACGTGGCTTTTCGAACCAGGGATCCGAAATGAATAAAGAGATTTGGAAAGATTACAGCCAACCTTTCGGGACGATTGGTCCATTGATGACAGTGGGCGAAATTCTGGAAAAGAATATTGATGCGGGATACAACGCCTATGATGAGTATGCAAACGCAGCTCTTCAGAAATTTGCTCGGTATGCCTCAGAATTCCTCTCCAATCCACATCCTCATTTAGGTCGGGACGGGAGCGTTTGCCCTTTCGTTCCCGAGGCTCTGACGAAGGGGCTTTTACGGGTTGCCGCGTCGCAAGCTGTTGCAGTTGACGAAATCGAAAACGATTTGGCGCGTATGCTCGCCGTCTTCAGCCAGATGAAACCCGTAAAGTCCTTCAACGATCGAACGGGCGACTGGATCTATAAGGCCATTATCATTGCCCTTCCTGGAATACAGGATGAAGGAGAGATCATCAGGATTGGTCAACTGCAAAAACGGCTGAAGCCCGACTTCATTCAGGAAGGTTTCATGATCGGTGAATTTTATCCAGGTTGCCCGGAGCCCGGTTTGCACAACAGGATGTTTCGACCGCTCGACACAACGGTTCCAGCCTTGGCTATTCGGCATATCACCAAATATGATGCTCCTTTCATGCTCGATAGCGATAAGTGCCTGGAGGCTTACTTCAGTATTTTTGGGAACGAGGGTCGCCGCCGCATTAGGCAGCTTTTGGAGCGAACCGCCTGAAACTTACTCGCAAGAGGGCTGTACTCGCAGTCGCTGAAACAGCTATCCTCGATCGTCCTACCAGGTGAACCGGAAGGAAACGACTATGTTGGACGTTCATCCGAACGTACTTGCTGAACTGCACCAGATCGGAGCGTCGACGGTACGATTGTGGCGCTATAGTGAGTTCGCCACCCCTATTACATCTCCTTCCGATTTAGCCTCTGCTATCGGCGTTCCCGTGGGGCGCGTTGCAAAGACGATGATTATTGCCGAGCAGAAAGCGAACGATGTGATGCGCCGGTCTCATCCTGCGCGCCACCTTTGTGCCGTTTTGCTGCCATCACCTTCAAAGATTGACATGAAAGCGGTTGCTGGCACGTATGGATGGAAACGAGCCGAGCTTGCTCAGAAAGAACAGGTACTCGATCTCTTCGGCTACCCGTCAGGAAGCGTATCACCATTCGGTCTCCAGAAGATCGCTGTACTGATCGACACCGCCCTTTTTTCTTATCCTACCGTAGTCACAGGTGCGGGCAAGGTTGGAGTCGAGCTTGAGATCGACACAAGCATGCTTTGGAAGATCGGGCAGCCGTTACAGACGCGTGGACGGGCCAGTCAAACCTAACGCCTCGTCACCTTTCATAGAGATGCCGTGAGGTAGGTTATTTCTTCGGGAAAGGAAATGCGGTTCCACGTAACGGCGCCTCGATTAGAGAATGAGGGTTCAATACGTATGTTGCGTAATCGGACTCATAGTGCGCACTATAACGAAAATCGTCACACCCGTCCCAACGTCTGCACGACATCTTCACCTCGATAGCTGTGAGGCGGATCAAGCGCGGGAACATAGCGTGAGAAGGTGGCGACCACCGTCAGGACCCGCAGTTTCTTTCCGGTTGCGAGCTGGTCGTGCACGAAGTCCATCGCCCACACGTCATTTGGTCCGACAGCCATTTGCCGATCCTCGCGAAGTTTCGCCTTAACACGGCGCTTCCGAGTCTTATTCCGCAGCTGCAGTCCCAAGTCCCTGTAAATGCGATAGGTTCGCTTGATGTTGGTGCCCCAACCCTCGCGTTCCAAAAGCACATGCACGCGACGATAGCCGTAGCGCACCCGCGCTTACAGGTCTAGACCGGCCTCGGCGCGGCGAGAGATGTAGTGATCGGTCGACCGATCGAAGTTCAACGCGCCACAGGCACGCCGGATCGAGATCGCCCAATCGCGGCACATGACACCACCTCCCGCTACCCCTCAGGCCTTAGGCGGTGTGGACTCTTGGGATTCCCAAGGCTGAGCAAATCAGATTCAAGACTGTCTTTTGGAGGCAGTCATGGGTGTTTTGGATCGTCTGATCCTTCGGGACGAGCAGTGGGAGCGGATATCGCACCACATCATTGGTGACGAGCGCACACGCGGTTCGTCCGGCCGCGACAACCGCATGTTTATGGAAGCGGTGCTTTGGATTGTGCGAACGGGCTCGCCCTGGCGCGATCTGCCAGAAGTGTTCGGCGAGTGGAACAGTGTCTTCCGTCGTTTCAGCCGCTGGAGCCGGAAGGGCATCTGGTGGCGCATATTCGAGGCGATGGCGGACGATCCAGACTTCGAGTACTTGATTGTTGATTCCACCATCATCCGCGCCCATCAGCACGCTGCCGGCGCAAAAAAGGGGCTGAAGATCAAGCCCTTGGCCGCTCCCGCGGCGGATTGAGCACCAAGATCCACATGGCCGTGCGGGGTCTCGGTTGCCCGGTCCGCTTCACATTGACCGCAGGCCAGAAGGGCGATGCGCCGCAAGCCGACGCCCTGATCGAGGGCCTACCCGCCGACATCATCATGGCCGATACCGCCTATGACAGCAATCACCTGCGCAATGCCATCGCCGATAAGGGCGCCGTGGCAGTGATCCCCAACAATCCTTCGCGTGCGCGAAAATACCCGCTCGACAAACATCTCTATGCTCAGCGACACCTGATCGAATGCTGCTTTTCTAAACTCAAGCAGTTCAGAAGGGTCGCGACGCGCTTCGAGAAAACCGCCGAAAACTACCTCGCCGTCGTCACTATCGCGGCGACAATGCTATGGATCAGATAACTGTCCACACGACCTAGAGCTTTCGGCGGATGGCGTCCTGCAGCATCTCACGGTCCAACGTCAGATCCGCGACGATCTTCTTCAATCGCGAATTCCCGTCCTCAAGCTGCTTGCGCCTCTTCATCTCTGGCGGCAACATGCCGGCGTACTTTTTCTTCCAGTTGAAGTAAGTCGTCTGACTGATCCCCGCCTTGCGACAAATCTCCGCGATCGAGACGCCCTCATCACCCTGCTTCAAAATGAACGCCTTCTGAGCGTCCGAAAACTGCGATGCCTTCATCGTGTTCCGTTCCTTTTCCCAGCCAGGAAAATGCACCGGAAAACTCTAACCAAAATTGGTCCAGTTTGAAGGGTTGAGAGCAATTTCCCTATCGTAAAACCTGTGATCCTATGAAGTTAAGATGGGGAATGTTAAGGACATACAACAGCGTGCACGAAAGACGCGGAAGCCAACTGCGTCACATCTATTTCTGGTATCGGCGCTGTTGCGCTGCGGCCAAAACCGCACTGGCTCCTGATCCTTCCACCTTCGGAAGGGGCCGTGATCTCGCCTGGGTCGACCGTATGCTAGTTCGATCAGCAACCCTTTGACGGTGAAGATTCCTGGTTATTCACCTGGTGGATCAATGCCATACAAACAATCAATTTTACGAAGCCATGGGATGTTATTAAACACCTCGATTATGAATTGGGGACCCCATGATGTTGCTCCACCGAGAGCAGCCGAGGGCAAGGTCACAGACCTGGCCGGTAAATGGAGACGAACATGGCCAACGTGGAACTGCAGAAGGCGCTCTCGTCTGCCAATCAAGCGCCGAGACATAGCTCTGGGTCCTTTCTTCGCCTACTGCAGGAGCCTCGTCGCATTAAACCGAATACCAGCTTTAACACATTTGGGTCGCCACAAAAGCTGAACAACCACTATCCGATCTTGCCAATCCTTGGCTTCTCAAAAGTGAACGGAGCTGTGGGTATGCGAGATGGGGTGTTACCCACCGCGAAGTCATACATGAATACGAATGATTCAATGTCATTTCAACGTGAGCATTATGATTAGCTCATCGGCGTCAGCATCGTTTTTTAGAACCAGCAGCTTTTCGATGATTCCTGGCGAAAGACATCGGGGCCACCCTCCGGTCTTGGTCACCGAAAATTCGCCGCCAAACTTGGAGACATTTAAATGACAAACTCTCTTCCCGCAAAGCTGATGGTTGGTATCTTCGACCATTTGGACGAAGACGGAAGGGAGATTGGGCGCCAGTATGAAGATCGGATGAAGTTGGCAGAGGTCTGCGATCGCCTTGGCTTTTATGGATATCACGTCGCAGAGCACCACTGTACTCCCCACGGCAGAGGACCTTCGCCGAATCTATTTCTAGCAAGCGTAGCTCAGCGCACGCAGCATCTTCGTCTCGGTCCTTTGGTTATGCTGTTGAACCTTTATCATCCGTTACGTGCGTTTGAAGAAATTTGCATGCTGGATCATCTGAGCGGTGGCAGGCTCGAGTTGGGCATGGGGCGCGGCTCCTTACCAATCGAATGGAGCTTTTTCGGTATTGATGAGGAGGTGGCGACATCGCGCTATCTCGAAGCCAGCGAGATCGTCATCCAAGCGATGAAGGAAGGAGCTCAGGCTCTTTCCTACAAAGGCGACCACTTTGAACTAGACAAAGTCCCGTTGATGTTGCGGCCACACCAACGTCCTCAGCCTCCGAGATGGATTACAACCAGTCGTCCTGAGGTTGCGCGCTGGGCGGCTGAGAACGATACAAATCTTGCCTGCGGGGGCCCTGCTTCTGCTGTTCGCCAGATCACTGATGCCTACCGAGCACACGAGAGACGTACCGCCGGGGGCAGGAAACGGGCGCCGTTCCTTGGGTTGGTCCGAATGGTGGTGGCCGGCAGCACGACGAAGCATGCCATTTCGCTCGCGGCCCCGGCTTATCAACGGTGGCTTCGGAGCTTTAGGTTTCTGTACGAGATTAACGGGATACAGACTCCTCAGAACCTCCCGCCGGATTTTGATGCAGCAGTAGACTGTCAGTTGTGCGTAGTTGGTACTGCTGCTTCAGTTAGGCAAGATCTTCTCGATCATGTCGAGGAAGCAGGTGCTAATTATCTTCTTTGCCAGCTGGCGTTTGGTGATTTGCCATTGGAGGCTTCCTATTACACTGCAACGAGCGTTCACTCTGGAGTTATGGCTTAATCTGGACTGGCCTCAGGTTGCTTTCCGATCACAGAGATTAAGTCTCTGTGGCCGCGCCCTCAAATCGATTGAGGAGCGTCAAGGCGAATTCAGCCATCGCCGTAGGAACAGCCATTGTGGAATGGGCTGCACTATTGGATAGTTAAAAGATATGCGATTTAAGGGCCTCGATCTAAATCTCCTTGTCGCGCTCGATGCACTAATGATTGAGCGCAACCTTACTGCGGCGGCACGTAGCATTAATCTGAGCCAGCCCGCAATGAGTGCAGCTGTCCGCCGGCTCCGCTCCTATTTCCGCGATGAACTATTTACGATGCGTGGTCGTGAGTTCGTTCCAACTCCGCGTGCGGAAGACCTCGCGCCTGCGATTCGTGAGGCTTTACAGCATATTCGGCTCAATATCATACCCTGGGATAAATTTACTCCTGATCAATCAGATCGTCATTTCCGAGTAAGCTTATGCGATTTCGTTACAGTTGTTCTTTTTCAGAAGATACTGGAGCGTCTTGCGCGGGAAGCACCCGGCATTAGTTTTGACTTGCTGCCTCTTACTGACAATCCAGACGAGCTTTTGCGACGCGGCGACGTAGACTTCCTTATTAGCCCACCGCTATTCATGTCGAGCGCGCACCCTAAGATAGATCTATTTCAGGAACGACTGACTTGCGTCGGCTGCAGTAATAACAAACAACTTGAGGAAGCCCTTACTGCCGAGGAGTATTCTTCAATGGGGCACGCGGTAGTTAGGTTCGGTCGGACGCAGCAGCCTACCATAGAAGATTGCTTCTTGCAGGAGCATGGCCTCAAGAGGCGGGTCGAAGTCGTTGTTTCAAGCTTTAGCATGATCCCCGCCGCCCTAATGGGCACCGATCGCATCGCAACCGTTCCGTTACGACTAGTTGGGCTTTTTGAGGACACGATACCATTGCGGATGACTGCGCCCCCGATAGCGCTGCCGACATTCACCGAGGCAGTCCAATGGCCGGTACTTCACGACAAAGATCCGGCAAATATCTGGATGCGAGATATAATGGTTCAGGAGGCAGCGCGATTGCCGTGACCATCCTGAAACCTAGGAAGCTGGGCTGCATTGGGAGCGACGACCCGCGACGCGGCCGATTAGCTGAAGACGGCACCACCTGTGAGTGACCCGCAGGCCATTTTATCGTAAGCGATGTGCCGCTCACACCTCGACAAAGAAGCAGTTTTTTGATGGCTTGGAGCGGGGTCGCAACAGCCATGTCATTGTCTTCCAACATTTGCGGTGTTACTCAACCTCGAGTGTTACTTCGGAAGTGGTTATTGGATGAAGGACGAGGTCAACGAAGATATTTTCGATCACGTAGCCAAGAAGATTAAGGCAGATCAAAATATTGCAAGCCGACAGTTAGGCATCATTTGCGCCACCATCGCAGCCTATGGTGCCGTGATATTCTTTGCGTTTCTCATTTTTCGAGCCCACCCGTCAATATCCTGCGAGTTTGTCAATAACCAGGTTATGCTGCGGTTTTGGCCCCCAAATACCGCGATACTATCTGCTTTAAAAACAAGTCGTTATTCGCAGTCTGATCAATGCCTGTTGATCGCAATGCGATCCCTTGCCAGCGTGGTCATGCTTCCTGCCGTCGTCGTGTTTCTTGTAAAGCAACTGTTTGCATCCGACAGCTACCACGTCCAGGGAATGATGACAGCGTTCATCATTATATTAGCTGCCAGCTTGGCGTCGGCGTATATCGGTCCAACTGAGCATTATTCGCGTTATCGAATGAGCTTCGAGTCGCCGATAGAGGTGAACATCTGGAAGAGTATGATCCACATCTTTGGATTTTACCTAGCCGCATTCGTACTTGCATTTAGGCTTCCCGCTTACATCAGATCAACCCGTAGATAGCGTTAATCGTAGCCGACGGAACGATAAGGTTCCTATGTCTCTTCGCGTCTGATTGCTGCAGTCATTTTGCGATTGACCATACTAAACCGGATGATTCCACGGCAGGAGTTCATCGATCCGGTTTTGCTTATGGCCGTTTACGATAGCGGTGAGCGTGCTGGTGAGGTAGGCTTGTGGATCAACGGCATTGAGCTTGCACGTCTCGATGAGCGAGGCGATGGTTGCCCAATTCCGTGCTCCCATGTCGTGCCCGGCGAAGAGAGCGTTCTTCCGATTGAGCGCTATCGGCCGGATAGTTCTCTCGATACTATTGTTGTCGATCTCGATCCGACCGTCGGTCAAGAAGACGCAGAGGCCATCCCAATATTTGGCGATGTAGGCGAGCGCCTCGCCAAGCGACGACTTGCCAGCGACGCGGGCACGATGCTGCGTGAGCCAAGTTCGCATGTCCGCAATCAATGGCGCTGATCGTTCCTGTCGCCCGGCGAGGCGAGCTTCTGCGGGAAGCCCGCGTAGCTCGGACTCGACCCGATAGAGTTCACCAATCCGCTCCACGCCTTCCTCGGCAATCGGCGCTGTGCCGGTACGAGTGATCTCGACCAGCTTGCGCCGTGCATGTGCCCAACAATAGGCAAGCCGGATGTCCGGGCCGACACGGTCCGGTGCGATCAGCCGATTATATCCGGCGTAGCCGTCCACTTGGAGAACGCCCGTGAACCCCCGCAATATCCGTTCGGCATGTTGGCCGCCACGACCGGGAGCGTAGGTGAAAGCCACTCCGGGTGGAGCCCCGCCGCTCCATGGTCGGTCGTCGCGGGCCAGCGCCCAGAAGTATCCGGTCTTGGTTTTGCGAGAGCCTGGATCGAGGACCGGCGCACGGGTTTCGTCCATGAACAGTTTTGTCGAGCGCTTTAGATCGGCGATCAAAGCGTCGAAGACCGGGCGCAACTCGAATGCCGCCCGACCAACCCAATCGGCCAGAGTGGAACGGTCGAGATCGATGCCTTGGCGGCTCATAATCTGGGCCTGTCGATAAAGCGGCAGATGGTCGGCGTATTTGGACACCAGCACATGCGCGATGGTTGCCTCTGTCGGCAATCCGGCTTGGATCAGTCGTGCGGGCGCTGGAGCCTGGGCAACGCCATCAGTACAGGCACGGCAGGCATATTTGGGTCGGCGAGTGACGATGACGCGGAACTGCGCCGGGATAACATCCAGCCGCTCAGACACGTCCTCTCCGATGCGATGCAGGCAACCGCCGCAAGCGCAGATCAGGCTTTCCGGTTCAATTATCTCTTCGATACGAGGAAGATGGGCGAGAAGAGAGCCGCGATTGACGGCGCGGGATTTGGATCGCTGCTTGCCCGAGGATGTATCGGCCTCGTCTTCGGCATGGATGGCAGCGATGGTCGTTTCCAGGTCTTCCAGCGCGAGATCGAACTGCTCAGGATCAGCCTTCTCGGATTTGCGACCGAAGGCAGCCTGCTTGAATGCGGCGACAAGCTTCTCCAGTCGCTCGATCCGCTCATCCTTACGAACTTCACGCGCTTGCGCCGCGATCAGCATCGTCTTCAGGGCATCGATATCGTCAGGGAAATCGGCGGTGTCCAACATGGTGGAAGCCTATCAAAACCAGCGGCGCTTCGCCGTCGGAATTTGCCGACCGAGTCATCGTGCCGCATCTATTCGATGGCGTCCGGTGCTCTCGCTTCTACCGCACGGACCCGACGCCAGTCGAGCCCTGCAAACAGCGCCTCGAACTGAGCATGGCCCAGTGTCATCAGGCCATCCTTGATGCCCGGCCAAGTGAACGTGTGTTCCTCCAGCCGCTTGTATGCCATCACCAGACCGCTGCCGTCCCAGTAGATCAGCTTTAACCGATCTGCTTTGCGCGACCGGAATACGAAGACAGTTCCAGTGAATGGGTCTTTGTGTAGCTCGTTCTTGACCAGTGCCGCCAAGCCATCATGGCCTTTGCGAAAGTCGACTGGCTTGGTCGCCACCATGATCCGCACGCGGTTGGATGGAAAGATCATGCGGGAGCCGCACAGGCACGCGCGACAGCGGCGATCCGAGCGGCAGACGCACCTTCTTCCAGACGAATGGTGACGGAACCGACGATGATCTCGGCGCGACTGGCTTTCTTGATCGGCGGCTCCGAAACGGGCGGATCAACGATTACCGCTGCAAACTCCATCGGGTCTTCGGGTGCGGGCAGAAGCAACTTACCCTGCCGCGCCATCGTTCTCCAAGTGGAGAGGTGGTTCGGCTTCAACCCATGCCGCTCTGCGACCTCACTTACCATCGCGCCGGGCCGAAGGCTCTCCGAAACGATCTGCGCCTTCACGTCATCCGGCCAATGCCGGTGAACCTCACGTCCAGACTTCCTGGTTGTGAGAACCTCCAATGTAGTCTCCATGGAGAAACTCCCGTTGCTCGTCCATGGAAAGGCGATCACAGATCATGGCAGGAAAGACAACGTGGGAGCGGAGCACCGGTTACATTTTATCGACGAAGCTGAGCGCTACGCCCGTCGCCGATCGGCCGCCCTTCGGACGATTGCGCGACGTGCTGTCTAGCACCTTCGGCGGCAAATCGAAGGGTGCTGGGGGACCACAATTGCTCCGCACCGCAACCCGCCGCTACCGCCGCAAATACAGCAACCTAAAACCGTCGGAGCGAACTCAAAACTGGATAAAACTTGGGGGCAAGGTCAGCGGCCTTCCCCGGATGGATACCTTTGAAAAGCCTCTTTGGTGGCTGTTGAACTTATTCGGGCTCGGGCGGATCTTACTCAAGCAGGAACCTTGGTCAGGAACCGGATTGTTGTAGCAACCCATGTATTTTAGGTGCGTTGGAGGACATCATACGGGAAGCTTCCTCAACCAATATCTCCCTGAACCAGATGCTCCCTGGATCGGCATTATGGAGCGCTGGCCATTGAACAGCTTCTGTGAAGACGGGGAGCGGTAACGGAAGGTTGATGATCCGCAAAGGGAAAGTACTTTCGTAATGCTCGACTAAGCGAAGCGGTAGGTTAGCTATGCGGTTCGTGCCACGCAGGACTGGTGGTATTAAGCTAAACCCTTGCACGACGACCTCCACCCGCCTCTGAATACCATTCTCGAGCAAGAACCAGCCCTCGACCGATGGCTTCAAAAAGCGCCCAAACGCGGCAGCGACGTGTCCCGTGGAGACATATTGCTCGATCGTCAGCGCTGAAGGTAGGTCCACATTTGTCGAACAGGCTACACATACAAACTTCTCTGTGAACAGTTTTGCGCTCGGGTGTGCTCCCGAGAGAAAAAATTCAGGCACGATGAGGAAGTCGACGTCACCGCGGCTAAGCATCTCGTACGGATCACTATCCAAAGGCAGCAACTCAAAGCTGACTGCGGGCGCTTCTCGAGCAACTCGCTCAATGATTTTATTGAAGTATATCAGCATCATGAAATCGGACAGAACTATTCTAAAGCATCTGTCAGACTTCGACGGGTTAAACGGCTCCCAAGAGATGATTGAGCATTGTACCTGCAAGAGAGTTTCACGCACTGCCGAGGCAAGTCCTTCGGCACGGGGCGTCAGCCGAAGTTCTCGACCATTCATTGTAAACAATTCGTCGCGGAAATAGTCCCGAAGCCTACCAATGGCGGCACTCATTGCTGGTTGACTTAGATTGATACTACGTGCGGCAGCCGTTAGGTTGCGCTCGGTCGTGAGCGCATCCAATGCAACGAGCAGGTTTAGATCAAGGCCCTTGAAACGCATCTTTAGTCACATCCAAACAACGGATATTTTATATCCAAACAATCGATTTTTCCAGTACAGAACCTTCCAGCATAGATCCAATGAAGGTTCGTCAAAAAGGCTTAGGTTAGTTTGGTGATCAATTAAGTAGGCCGCATAGTTACGATAGACGTTATAGTTGCAGGTAATCCACTTTAAATATCGAATGGCACCTTAGCAATAGGCGATGTGGAGCGGCGTCACCGAGCGACATGAAATGCTAGTGAACGGATGGGCGGAAGTAGGTTCATCATATCGCGATACCGGAGAGGCTTTGCCGTACGCTGGCTATCGACTGGCGGGCTCCTTCTGTTTGGAAGCATGTTCAAGATATTGGTGGCGTGCCAGTAATTTGTGATGAAAAGATCAACGCGCCTGAAGGCGCTTGAGGAAGAGAACGCCACACTGAAGAGACTGCTCGCCGAGCAGATCCTGGATACGGCCCCACTTCCCGAGCTCCTTAAAAAATAGAAAGGCCCGCCGCCAAGCGCGACGCCGTCGCACGCCAGAAAGCCGTCGTGGGCCTTTCGGAACGAAGTAGGTCGCCCGACTGCCGCCTTGCGTTCTCCGCTATCGAGATGCCGTCATCCGGTCGGCGTCCGCGTTACTCGCCTCGGGATCGTCAAAGCGGTTGCCGTCATTAAAAGCTAAGAATTCGGCCGGACTTGCCTCAATCGTCTTTCATAAGCCTCTATGAAGGCTTCCGGAATCGGGTCGCTAAACAATGGGAAATCAACCGGTTTGCGTAAGCCGGTGCTTGGCCGGATAGTGCCGCCATCGAGCCCCGGCCGCCATCCGGCTCCGAAAAAGAAAGCACCATACCGCGCCGCAAGCATCGGGGTCACAGGATTAAGAAGGCTTAGAAATACGGAAACTTCCGCTGCGCTGACTGAGGTATCTGCCCTTGAAAAAGACGCAACGTCGAAAAAGGCGTCTATGGCGTCCATGGCATCCCAGACGCGCAAGTCCTGCACCGCTTCGGAATATCGTTTAACATTGTGGTTCTGCTCGACTGTCAGCTTGTCGGCCGTCAGCGTCTCGTTACATCCGGCGTACTTGCGCAAAGCCGTTTCGAAAGCACGAATTCTAGCCGCGGTCTGAAGCAGCCCCTCGATCAGAAAATCGTTGTCGTTTGCGCCAAATGGCTTGGCGATGCTAGCCAAATAGTAGCGCAGCACGTTCGTGTCGATATCTGCTGCCACCTCGTCAGCCCACACAGCGTGGTCACGGCTAGTAGAAAATTTCGCGCCTTCGAGCTTATAAAAGTCCTGAATTGCATGGTTGTATGGAATCGCATAACCGCGCGAGAACAAACTAGCAGTAACGCCGATCGTGTAATAAAACCGGTTATCCTGACCCATGAAGAATACGAGTCTCGTGCTCGCGTTGCGCATAGTGTCATCGAGATCTGCGCCATTTTGCTTGCAGAGGCGTTCGATTCCTGTCTCATAGCACCACAATCCTTCAAACCAAGTCATTAAAGTTTGGCCTGCCACCTCCACCGGGGAGTTCAAAGTCACACCACGGTCGAAATGCCGCGACATCGGCAATGCCATCAGTTTTGACCGTAGCCAGTCAAGTTCTTTGCGCTTTATGGATTCCGGCCATCCGCTCGCCTCAATGGCGTGATCGAGCCCCGGAGCAAATTTTTCAAGCTCAAAATGAACCTGTCGAATCGGGCGCAAGATAAGGCTCTGGCCGCATGTCGTGTGAATCGGGTTGCGTAGTAGATTGTGTTGCAGCGCCGAGCCGCAATCTTCGCAAAGGTTACTATCTGTTGGCGCGTTACAAGCTGGACACTCTCCGACCGCGAGTGAGTCTGCGGCGAACTCTTCGCACGTCCCGCAATACAGTTGCTCTCCGTCGCGCAGCTCAACGTAGCCGGACGCTCTTAGTTGGTCGTAGATCGCCAAGCTGCGGTCTTTGTGGTCTTCGCTTGAAGTCCTTACAAATACGTCCGGTTCAATATCAACTGACCGCAGACACTGCAGAATTTCTTCAATGTGCATGTGTGCGACGTCATCAACCGGCCTGCCAAGCTTTCGGGCTTTCACCAGCGTGTAAGTGCCATGTTCGTCCGCACCTGTCACGTGATAGGCCGCGTTGCCTACCATGCGGTGGTAGCGTACGAACACGTCGGCGAGAAGGTACACGCCACCTATATGCCCAAGATGCAGCTTGCCGTTCGGGCACGGCGGCGCCGAGCAGGCAAAAAAAGTATGTTGGTTTGCTCTCAATTCAATCCCACCATATCGAAAGGAACTTTAAGCTGGTTTGAGGGCTGCTATTTTTGATCGCGTGTTTTTGGTGCGGCGCTATATAGACCATCGTGTCCCCACTGACTGCGGAGGTTTCTCCATCGGATTGAAACACGCCGCTGCCCGAGTGACCTGCCACGGTACTTTCACCCAGCAGCGACTAGAGCCCCGGCGGTTTTGAGTACGCCAAGTGGCGCGGTGTGAGCAACCGGCGGAAACGCGAAGCTTTCATCTTGCGCAGCGTTGGAGCCGGTTGCGGCGATGGTCCCGGCAAAGTCTGCCGGGGTTTTGTATCCAAGCGATGAGTGCGGCCGGAAATGGTTGTAATCGTCCGCCCATTCAGCAATGGCGCTGCGGGCATGATCGAGGCCGAAGAACAGGCTTTCATTGAGTAACTCGTCGCGCATCCGACCGTTGAAACTCTCGACATAGCCGTTCTGCATCGGCTTTCCCGGCGCGATGTAGTGCCACTCGACCTTGTGATCCTTCGACCAGGCAAGGATGGCATTCGACGTTAGTTCGGTGCCGTTGTCGGAGACAATCATTCCTGGCTTGCCGCGTCGTTCGATCAGCGTCGTCAGTTCTCGGGCGACACGTCGACCGGAGATGGATGTGTCCGGGATCGCCGCCAGGCATTCGCGCGTTACGTCATCGACGATGTTGAGCACGCGAAACCTCCTTCCGCAAGCGAACTGGTCGTGCACGAAGTCTAGCGACCAGCGGGCATTGGCCTTCGCCTCGACCAGAAATCGGAGCACGCGTGCGGACAGCACGGCGTCTGGCTTTCCGCTTGCGAACGGAAAGACCTTCCTCGCGATAGAGCCGGTAGATGCGATTGACGCCGGACGGCTCTCCGTCCCGCCGAAGCAGGACGAACAGTCGCCGGTAGCCGAAACGCCGTCGCTCATTGGCGAGGTCGCGCAGCTTCGCTCGCAATTCTACCTCCGGCGGTCGGCAGGACCGATATCGCACCATCTTCCGATCCGCAGATATAATCTGGCAGGCCCGCCGTTCCGAAAGACCCATGACGGTCTTCAGATGCGCGACGGCGTCGCGTTTGGCGGCAGGCCCTACCATTTTTTTGCAAGAAGCTCGCGAAGTGCGGCTGCATCCAGCATCTGTTCGGCCAGCAGCTTCTTCAGTCTCGCGTTCTCGTCTTCAAGCGCCTTCAGCCGCTTCGCCTCGGAGACTTCCATGCCGCCGTATTTGGCTTTCCAATTATAAAATGTTGCTTCTGAAATTCCGTGCTTGCGGCAGAGGTCGGCCACCTTCGCGCCAGCCTCCTGCTCCTTCAGCACCGCAATAATCTGCTCTTCCGTAAATCTCTGCTTCTTCATTCATCCGTCCTTTAATGGGCCGGACTCTAATCCATTCTGGAGGAAATTCGCAGTGGCAGGTCATTTGGTCTCGATGTTGCACAAGGAGCCAATTCCAGCGGCCACGAAGTACTTGGTATGCACCCGTGGGAACAACATGGGCGCTTCAATTGAACGGAAACTCAAATTTATGGCTGGCTCTGACAAATTACGGACGATCAGCGATAGTTCGGGTCTCCAGCGGGATTGCAGCATGAGGCCGGCAGTCAATACCAAAGGACATTACTGCGACTTCGCCGAATGCCGGTAATAGACATCCGCCAGAATGTGGTGGTCATGGCGGTAGACTTCGGCCATGATATTATAGAGGCTTGGATCGTGAGCCTCGAAATCTTCTGATGTGGCAATGGTGAGATTGCCTCGGCTGTAAGCCAAGTTCGTATTGAACCAAAATCGCGTGCCCTCGGCCCAATACTCATCGACGTTGTTCTCCATATAGGAACACGCCCAGAGGCCTTTCTCGTAGGCGTGCGAATAGGCACGTTCAACTCGTGCAACGAGATCAGGATCTACCGTGCGCAGCGCGTTGAAAATATTATGTGAGAATTCGTGAACAAGAATGTTCCCGCCGTAATACCGCGTGCCCGGCACGCCCATCAAATTCTCCACAGCTCCCGTCGTGTAGAGCCCGCCCATGCCGCGCGCCCTTTGTGCCCAGTAGTCTCGGGCAGTCATCTTGCCGATCGTGTTGGCGTAATCCCGCCGCTCGTCAGGGGTGAGACGTGGATCATCGGGAAGAGGCTTCTTCCAATCCCGCTGCTCGGGAATATCAGTCGTCGTCTCGTCAATTGCCATGACGCCCACCCGCGCTCCAGCCTGGATTAAAGCATCGCGGACATCACGGCGTTCTGACAACATGTAGAGGACAATGTCACGTGAGATCAATAGTGCCGTGTCTGGAACCTTGTTTGACGAAATAATAGGTATGCCCGCTGCGTCAGCATATTTGGCATAAAAGGGATCCAGATTGAGTGATGTCGGTGGGCTGCGAACTATGAAAGTCTCGAAACTCGATACATCAGCCGCGGACAAAGGCGAGTCAGATAAGACATTCTCAGCGCCGCCGAGTCTGCCTGCGGATGCAGCAAGAAGGTACCCACCGCACAACACCATCCCCATCGAGCATACATCCATCATCGTGACCTCTCGTTAACGGCTGTCTTTCGTGAGACGACGCAACAACCGTGCCAGTCACTAAGTATTTCCTCGGGGGCTCATCGGCGCCGCCGGCTCTGTACCAGACCATGTGCGTGACGATCGGCATCCGGTGACCAGGGTATGACGATCACCTCATACCGTTATCTAGGAGAAAATTGCGATCTCGCGGCCGCCTCGCCAGTCCTGGGAGGCGTTTGCTGTGTCCGGGGTCCTAAAAGCTTGCACCGGAAACGCACTGATCTGCGAA
Organism: Rhizobium aethiopicum; assembly: GCF_900094625.1. Classification (GTDB taxonomy): domain Bacteria; phylum Pseudomonadota; class Alphaproteobacteria; order Rhizobiales; family Rhizobiaceae; genus Rhizobium; species Rhizobium aethiopicum. The sequence goes on from NZ_FMAJ01000034.1 coordinate 17,464, forward strand.
TCCATTCCTGTACCCATCATCTTCTCCCGAGGTCGGGATCGCCAGGCAAGTATGTCCTCTGGCAATCTTCGCCGATACCCAGCGTGCCGGTCCATGGGCTGCGATAGCCAAAGCGAACCAGGGCGTTTTGCGAGGGGAACCCCTTTCAGATTCAACAGGAGAATGCTGCTGCCTATCGCCGCGTCCCATTTTGTGTGGAATCAGACTGTCGCAAACCGAACATTCCGAAAAAACCCCTCCGCCAGGTCGGGTCGTTCGACGACTTTCGACGCCGGGATAGACCAGCCCGGTTCCGCCGATGGTTCTAATGTGATCTCGACAATTTGCCTGATTATCGCCGAAAACGTCTTTGGCTTGCTTCTGCCTGAGTAGCGAGCCTCTCAGTCATGGTCAACTTTTCAGTTCAATGTCCTGGATGCCTGATCAAGATGATCCAGCATGATGGACAAGGCGGCATGTTCACGAAGAAGTTGGAGCCCGGCCGCTTCATCTGGCGTCGGCAGCCGATGGCAGGCCGATTGATTGGAACGCATCCATTGGACGGATGAGTTCCATCCAAACAAATGATTTCACCAGCTTATACCAGTGCCATTAGAAGCGCCCCAACGAGTGCGTATCAAGTAGTTGCTCTGTCGACGCCTGGACAGAGTATTAAGTGGAGGTTTAGGTATGAGCCCTCAGGTGCGGTGGAAAGTGTGCTGGGAAAACGAGTTGGAGCTCTCTGACCACACGGAGCTCGCAGATTTCTTTCGGAAGACCTATGGGCCAACTGGAGCTTACAACGCCCTTCCATTCGAAGGTGCTCGTAGTTGGTCAGGAGCTAGGCCCGAGCTTCGCGTAATAGGCTATGATGCGCACGGTGTGGCCGCTCACATGGGGTTGTTGCGTCGTTTCGTTCGGGTTGGCGAGGTCGATCTACTCGTATGCGAGCTTGGATTGTGGGGCGTGCGTCCAGATCTTGAGGGGTACGGCATTAATTCGATGCGCATTGTTTACCCAGTGCTGCAGCAACTTGGCGTTCGGTTTGCGTTCGGCGGTGTTCGGCAGGCGTTGCGCAACCTTGTTCTCAGGCTCTGCCGAAATGGTCTTGCGACGGTTTTGGAAGGGGTACGCGTGCGATCCACCCTTGCCGATGTTTATCTCAACCTCCCGCCGACGCGCTGTGAAAACGTAATTTTGGTAGTATTCCCAATAGGATGCTCAATGAGTGATTGGCCATCGGGGACCTTGATCGAGCGGAATGGCCCTGAGCTATGAAAGAGCATGGTCCCATAGCTGAAGTTATCCGAAGAGACGGTGGCGGCCCAGTGATCGGTGCGTCTATTTAACCCTCGATGACGGACCGACCCACACGATGACACATCCCGCACCTTTCGATCTGCGAACGCTTAGACGTCAAGCGTGAGATATTCGAGACAAGCAGGACCATCAGGAACATATGCCCCGAAGCCTCGGTACCGCAATCCGGGCACCTGGTGGAAGTATGAACATCATCGGCTAATGCCGTATTTTTGCGCGCTCGCGGGTTCACGATCCGCGCTCCTCGTTCGACCCGCTAACTGACGCCACTGCCGCAGAGCACGGCATCGGAGCCTGCGCACAAGCGCACTGCCGACCATACTGCGATGGCCGACAACCCAGATCTTCTTGTTGGACAAGTCGTACACTCAGAGCTCTTCCCGGCTGTTCAGGGCCTTCCAGTGCTTGACATCCTCGCGCACCATCTCGGCGACGAGCTCCTGAACCGGGGCCTTGTGTTGCCAGCCCAGCTTCTGGCGGGCCTTGGTCGGATCACCGGCAGAAGATCAACTTCCGTCGGGCGGAGGTATCGAGGATCGACTTCAACAAGGCAGGCACCGGACGCGGAGTCGTAGCCAGTCGACGCCGGACGCCTTCCATTCCAAAGTAATGTTCACGTCGGCAAAAGCCCGCTCGAGAAATTGGCCGACACTCGTCGTCTCGCCGGTCGCCAAGACGTGGCCATCCGGTTTGTCCTGCTGCAGCATGCGCGACATGCCCTCGACATACTCACGTGCGTGGCCCCAGTCGTAGCTCCTGGCGCTGTTTTTGGCCAGCTGTCGGGCGCGGCGGGCCTGCGCGATCGAAGTTGGCTTGTTCAGCCACAAGGCGAAGCTCTATCACCTGGGCGCTCGCAGCGTCTCCCGTGCGATACGCCATTTCTCTCTTGGCTACAGGGATGTGCGATTGTCTCCTGTTTTCAAAGCTCTTTGTCCTGCTGATGGTCGCGGTCGCGCTGGCGCGCGGTCGACCTAGACATGTCCTGCGATTGATGAATCGATTGTGAGGTGACGAGAGCGACCGAAGCTGATTCAACATCCACAGCGGAGAAGTGGATGATGGGACAGGCCCTGAGCGATGATCTCCTAATACGGGTTTTGAAAGCGTCTGCGGCGGGCATGTCGGCTCGACAGGCTGCGGCTCGTTTCGGAGTTGGGATTTCGACGGCGATCCGCTGGATTGAAGAGCGAAAGAGGGTGAGTTAACTGCTCTGCCACAGAGCTGGAGACGACCTTCGGCAGTGGATGCACACGAGGAATTCGTTGTCGCGTTGATCAACGAGCGTAGGGATGTGACGCTCGATGAGATGGTTGAGCGCTTGTCCGTCGAGCGGCAGGTGAAGATCAGCCGCAGCGCACTTGGCGCCTGGCTTCGAGGCCGTGGGTGGACCTTTAAAAAAAGACCGCACACGCACTGGAGCAGGACCGACCGGACGTCCTGAAGCGCCGGCGCGCCTGGTTCGATGGTCAATTGGACCTCGATCCGGAGAAACTGATCTTCATCGACGAAACCGGCCTCTCGACCAAGATGTCACGTCTGCGCGGACGTGCATTGCGAGGTGAGCGTTTGCCGTGCCGGCGTGCCGCACGGCCATTGGAAAACAACGACTTTCACCGGTGCGTTGCGCCTCAGCGGAATGACCGCCCCATTCGTCTACGATGGCGCGATGAACGGCAACGTCTTCCTTGCGTATGTCGAACAGGTGCTGGTGCCGCCCCTGGAGATCGGCGACGTCGTCATTATGGATAACCTGCCTGCACACAAGATAGCCGGTGTCCGCGATGCCATCGAACGTGCCGGCGCCAAGCTCATGTTCCTGCCGCCCTATAGTCCGGACTTCAATCCAATCGAGAACGCATTCTCGAAGCTGAAAGCCATGTTGCGAGGCCGAGCCGAGCGAAAGATCGATGCTCTATGGGATGCGGTCGGGGCCTTGATACCGCGCTTCACTGCGGCAGAATGCGCAAACTACCTTAAGGCCGCTGGATATGACCCAGATTGAGCAGGATTTGCTCTAGCGGTGCAAGTGATGCCATCACGACACCGTCTGTCGGCTTTGTCTGATCGGCGACATTAGGTTTGTTTGGCAGTTTCCTGTGGTGGTTCGGAGTAACTTTCTGAAACCCAACAAAAGGATCTTTCCTTTGGCTCGATCGGCCCACATGGCACGGGTTTTGAAGATTGCCATGCGAGGCGGCGCGAGCTGCCTGCCTTTTACTCAGCGATGGATGGAACGAAAGAAGGAAGGCGATATG
>NZ_FMAJ01000041.1 GCF_900094625.1 Rhizobium aethiopicum
CTTTGTAGCCGGCCTTGAGCACGTCCTCGAGCTCAAGGTCTTCCACCGAACCTTCCTGCGCCGCCAGATGAAGAACCGTGTCCTGTGCTTTGGCGTTCAGGATCAGCCGGGTGGAGTCGGCTTTCGGGTCGCATCCGACGATCAGGATCTTCTGCCCGAGGTCGACAAGCGCTGCGAGCGTATTTTGGGAGGTGGTGGACTTGCCGATCCCCCCTTTGCCGTAAAATGCGATTTGACGCAAATCTAACATATCGCCTTCCTTCTTTCGTTCCATCCATCGCTGAGTAAAAGGCAGGCAGCTCGCGCCGCCTCGCATGGCAATCTTCAAAACCCGTGCCATGTGGGCAGCAGCATATAAAACAGCTGTTTTGCTGATCTTCAGCTATTTAGTTCCAAACTTTCGAAGGCGGGATCGACAAACTCTTGTCTCGAAACCGCCAAACTGGACGAAGCGGCCGCGAGGTCTTGTCGGTTGGAAATCGCTTGCGTCAAAGATCAACAAATCTCGTCCGTATCCTTACATCTCAGGCGAGGGACAGAAGTAGTGTGGCAAGTCGTAGAGCCAAGCAGATCGGTACCGTCTTGACGGCCGATCGGCTCGCACCACGCGTCCGAATCAAGGCCGGATGATCAGCAGAACGCATATGAAGGCACAGTAGAGATTGTCGCTTACAACAAACTCGCTGTTATGCTGTCTCCATGAACAAATAGGGGGAATGCCGACAGCTTGGCAGCTGCAGTCTTGCAGGCCCGGATTGTTTCGCCATTGGCTGAGATTGACAACGGAGCCGGTTTCGATCGTCAGCGGGCCAGATTCTGAGGAAATGCTCGAAGGCTACAGCAAAGATCGTGAGCAAGCTATCAAGTTAAAGCGCTAGTCGCGGACGCTTTTTTCCGGCCATACGCTCAGCTCCGACAAATGTGGATCGCGTAGTCGAATACGGCGAAGAGCTTAAGGCAATTTTAGTAGGTGCTATCAGAATTGACCGATGATCATTATCCGACGACGACATCACCGCTCATCTTTAGGAAAGTGGCATTTGCGCGTGCCCGCACAGTCGTAATATCGGGAGCAATAATCCCCCGTATCGGTTCAACGTCGCCGGACAAGCCCGCCAGGTTGCATCTGTGGCCTTCACGTTTTCAAGATCTCGCGCCCGACGAACTCTGCCGCTCCAGAAAGACTTCCGCTTTCCTCAGGGAGAAAGCATTCATTAAAATCGCCGCATTCCTTGCAGCTGGGAGCGCTACAAAGGGAAAAGCCTTCAGCTTCGCAAATCTTGCGGTAAAAATACTTCTTCCACCTCATGTTGTTGGTGTTGCCTGCCACCAGCGCCGGAAAATGCGCGAACAGCAATCTCCTAAGTTCGGCTTTGTCAAGCAAGCCGAGATCCCGCCAGAGGTGGTCTTCGCGCATGGAACGTCGCGCAATGATCTTAGCAAAACGCACGCCCTCAGGGTCGCCTGGCCGCACATGCCCTAGGAGCATATCGCGCAACAGTTGCTCCTCTGCATCAGGCATGCAATCACTCGCCTCTTGCAGGGCAAAAGCGCGGATAAGCCTTGCCGGAAAACTGCGGGCTGGTATATCCCGCAGCTCCCTAAGCGAAAGGCCGGTTGCCTCGGTCGCGGTGGCAATCCCCATCTCAATTTCTTCAAGTGCGCGCGAAAAAACGCGGAAGAGCACATAGTCATCAAAATATAACTTGAGACCCATCTGGCATGGTCGGCTGAAATAGCGTGTTTGGCAATCGTCGCAGTGGTCGACGGCTATGCCGGTTTGACGTGCGGCGTCCGCAGCTGGCACCGCCACCGTCGAGACCCCGATGTGATGCACATTTGGCATGCGCTTCGTCGCTTTCTCCAATAATCGAATTCAGTTGGCTGCTTTGATCCCCGCAAGGCGAGCATTCAAAGGTTGTGCCAGCTTGAGCAAGTGACAGTTGAAGCCGGCTTTTCAATCACTCGATCGCCCGTGCAGCGGGGAGGCGATCCCGCCTCCCAGTTATCGCCAAACGGACAAACGCAGGCTTTCAATCTGCGGCGCCGATCGAGCAGTCTGAGTGTAGCAATCTGAGGGAAGATCAAAGATCAATTGCTGCGCAACGACGTGTTAGCCGCCGATAGAGTTATCATATGTCTCTTCGATAGTCCTCAGAGTAGTTGGAGACCGGCACTGAACGTCTTCCGACCTTCAGTGTTGACCTTTGTCCAGTTGAACGGGAGGCCTTCGGCAACGTAGTAAACGCCGCTTTGAGGCGTCAGCTTTCCGTTTCTCGAGCCCATGTCGCCACGCTCGCGGACTCTCAGCGAATCGGCGCGATAGAGTTCATTCTCCTGGATCCTATCATTCGTCATTGCGCTCATAGGAGCACCGGGGAGCGGCGATCAATACGCACTTGCAGGCCTTCCAGTGCGCCCGCAACGATGAGGCCCTTGTTCGCCACTCGGTCCATCGGAACAAACACAGGATCAAGCACCGGCCGGCAACATTCAAAACGTCGCGCGGCTTCCGTCATCGTTATTGACGGCGAACGATAAGGTTTACTACCATCGCCTCCCAAAAGCGCTATCTGCCCGGCAAGAGGGATCGGGTACCCGTCAAAGATCGTAAAGGCGGTTAACCCAACTCGCAAAGCTTCTTCGCCAACAAATAGCGAGTGCATGTCGTCGAAGCGGATCATCTGAATAAGATCACTGCCAATTAAACCGGCGATCGATGCAATGCTGTTGCGATCAGGGAGCTCAGCGGCGCGAAAGATCGCACTTTCCGGCTCCAACAGATACACAAAATTTTCCATATCCTTGCCTTCTAAATTCTTGAAAAGAGCTCGTGCCCAGCTGCTTTTGACGGGAGCGAAAGCGACTCGTGCATCAACTTGGGATAGCGACAACGCGCGGCAATATGCAGATTTCAGCGTGCTGTGTAAATGGTCCTGCGCCAATTCGGTTCGGTTCAATTCAAGCCAGGCTCCGGACGCGTCGCTCCGATGTCGCCCAGCCAGTTGATTCTATTGAGATATTTTAATGGGCGTGTTTTTATTCCGGCCAGCCCCCATACCAACTCCGGGCCAAACATGAACGCGACGATGTTAGACCATACCGGCAGCCGCGCAGTCGACTAAGCGGGTTCAGCAATCGAACGCGGCGGCCATCGGCGTCGCCGCACGTATGGCTCGAATTTGTCCCAAATTTGCGGAACGGGATCCCGACCTTGGGCAAACTATGCAAACGGGTGCGTGTTCCAAGTTTGACGAGATCTGTACGTCTGTGAAACGATTGCGCTTCATTCCCTGGTCCTCTCAATGGGCCAGAGCTTACTTCAAAATGGATTATTTCAACGGGGCAAGGTCAAAGGCACCCCTTACGACGTATAAAGCAGAAAGAAAATTTGCAATCGGCGAGTTCCATCCGAGCATCACGACATTTGGCTAGCGCAACCGGGGCAACAGCCGCGCTCACTGTTGGCTGACTTAAAGTGTGCTGAGTGCCGCGGTCGCGAGTTCGCGCTCGGTCCCCAGGCGTTTTCGGTGCCGCGTTTTTAGCGTTATTCAAAACGCGGATGATGGCATCCAATCAATCTATTTTGCCTGATTAGCGACCTTGGTGCATGACCAAGGTGTCTCACCAAACAAGCCGATCGCGACCTCAGCGGAGAACGTACAAAAATGCAATAGATAGGAAGCGGCAGATTTTATTGCGTATCCCGGAGAGATACTGGCGCCGCCTTGTTGCTCGCTATGGCGGCGGCCTTCGGAGTCTGGCGAACAGGATTTGCCGAGTCGGAAGCCGCGAAAGAAGAAGTCGTCACTTTGGCGTATTCGCGCTGACCCAACTTTTGGCAACCTATGGCACTCACGGCGAAGTCATGCACGTTCATAGCGTGGACGAATCGGGCGAAACGTCAGCGTCGACGCAGTTCAAGTATTGGACGAACGAACGGGAGCAAGACCTTGCCCTTTAGAACTTTTTTTTGCATCCTGCTACTGGTCACGTGCACCAGCGCTGTTTCGGCCTACGCCGCGTCGCTTTCCATCTTCAAAGCGTTCGCCGTAACACTAGCGGCTTCGGTTTTCCTTCAGGTCGTTTATTTCTTGAGCCTGCTATTTATGTCCTTCCGGCCCACGCGCGAGAGCGACAGGTCGATACATTCAGGAACTCGGCAGGCAAACCAGCCACAAAAACATGATCGCGATGAAACTGAGCTGACTTGCCACTGAATTTTCATCCGGCGGCGATTAGAGCCTCGGCGGTTTTGAATACGTCAAGTGGCGCGGTGTGAGCAACCGGCGGAAACGCGAAGCCTTCATCTTGCGCAGCGTTGGAGCCGGTTGCGGCGATGGTCCCGGCATAATCTTCCGGGGTCTGATATCCGAGCGATTAGTGCGGCCGGAAATTATTGTGATCGTCCGCCCATTCGGCAATGGCGCTTCGGGCATGATTGAGGCCAAAGAACAGGCTTTCGTTGAGCAGTTCGTCGCGCATCCGACCATTGAAGCTCTCGGCATAGCCGTTCTGCATCGGCTTTCCCGGCGCGATGTAGTGCCAGTCGACTTTGTGATCCTTCGACCACGCGAGGATCGCATTCGAGGTGAGTTCAGTGCCGTTGTCGGAGACGATCATCCCCGGCTTGCCGCGTCGTTCGATCAGGGTCGTCAGTTCGCGAGCGACACGACGACCGGAGATCGAGGTGTCCGGGATCGCCGCCAGGCATTCGTGCGTCACGTCATCGACGATGTTGAGCACGCGAAACCTCCTTCCGCAAGCGAACTGGTCGTGCACGAAGTCTAGCGACCATCGGGCATTGGCCTTAGCTTCGACCGGAATCGGAGCACGCGTGCCGACAGCACGGCGTCTGGCGTTGCGCTTGCGGACAGAGAGACCCTCCTCGCGATAAAGGCGATAGATGCGATTGACCCCGGACGGTTCTCCCTCCCGCCGAAGCAGGACGAACAGCCGCCGGTAGCCGAAACGCCGCCGCTCATTGGCGAGGTCGCGCAGCTTCGCTCGCAACTCGGTTTCCGGCGGTCGGTTCGACTGATAGCGGATCGTCTTGCAGTCGGCGGATATGATCTGGCAGGCCCGCCGTTCCGAAAGACCCATGACGGTCTTCAGATGCGTGACGGCGTCACGCTTGGCGACAGGCCCTACCATTTTTTGAAAGAAGCTCGCGGAGTGCTGCTGCGTCCAACATCTGCTCGGCGAGCAGCTTCTTCAGTCTCGCGTTCTCGTCCTCAAGCGCCTTCAGCCGTTTCGCCTCGGAGACTTCCATACCGCCGTATTTGGCTTTCCAATTATAAAACGTTGCTTCTGAAATTCCGTGCTTGCGGCAGAGGTCGGCCACCTTTGCGCCCGCCTCCTGCTCCTTCAGCACCGCAATAATCTGCCTTCCGTAAATCTCTGCTTCTTCATGCGTCCGTCCTTTGATGGGCCGGACTCTAATCAATTCTGGAGGAAATTCGCAGGGGCAGGTCAGAGCAGTCCAACGTCCCCCAGCTTGACCTAAGGCGTAAACGGCGCACCCCTTAGTTAGCGGTGTAGGTATTGACCCAATTCATCAGGCTAAAGCTCAATTCGATGTCATGGAACTACTCAACAACCTCCAGCAACCGAGGACCGCTTTCTTCACCACGGTGCGGCGGTCCATGAGATGCTGCATTGGTCTCCCGATTGCTTCATCTTCGGCAGGAGGCTTCTTGATTGGGCATCGTCTGGTTTAGAAAGCACCTCCGACTCAGGCGACTGTTGCCGACCGCCGCTCCTGATTAGATGACATGTTTCCGGAAGAGAACATGCTTCGAAATTTGAGCGTTTCCCGTTGCCTTTTCGACCTACGCCGATCGAGAAGCTCGACCGTCTCGGTAAGCGCGGGGGTGGAAACATTAAGAACAACGTCAACGAGATGACTACAAGCTCAGAACTTGCATTTGGCGGAAATAAGCTCCGCAAACTTTACTACCGGAGGGTCGAGGCGGGTCCAGTCTGATTTGCCCAGAGCCGGCGCTTTTAACGCGGCGGCCTCGGCGCAGTCGACGACGTTCCCGCCCATCGGACGAAAACTCGCGGGGCAACTTCGACGTCGAAGATGGCGCGGATTGTTGCACGAAAGCCCGCCGCGAGGGCATCCCATGCAGGTCGCCGACTATCGGACGCAGACCGGCGTTAGAGCAGTCTTTTGTCAGACATGTACTCCGCGGTTGTCGGCATTGAGACTGAATGGCGGGAGCTTGACACTACGCGCTGCTACGAAATGCCTGCTGAACCCACGAATTCACTTCGGCACGCGATTTGCTCTGGTCACGGTATGTCGCCAATCGCAGCGCGATGGCCTTCGGGCGGCGCATCGCTGTTCGCGTCTCGTGAGTTCCGATGGTTTGCTGGGCAATGATAGTGGCTCGGTTGTGTGTGCCGGGAAAATGTGAGGAGTGTTAGATGCGATCTAGAGTTCTTCGTTTGCGACCCACAACAATCGCCCACGTCGCGAGCGGTACAGCCAAAGCGGCAGACCTTGAGCCAGGCGGGAAGCCGGGGGTGTGGGACTGGACTGGAAGTTCTGTTTGCGGACGGGTCGGTGGGCGGGTGCGGTCGAACCTGCTGCGCCAATTCCTACGGTCGGCCGACCTATGGCGATACCGACATGTTCGATTTCAACCGGCTGCAAAACCCGCACCTGCCGCTCGGCCAGGGGCCGCATCTGTGCCTGGGCGCTGCGCTGGCGCGCCTGGAATTGGGAAGTGTCTTCCCCCCGCCGTTCGTGCGGCCGGAGGATCTGGCGCTGGCAATCGCCGCAGAGGGCGTGGTCTACACGTTGCCTTAACTCATTTGCTGCCCGCAGTCTGCCCATCATCTTCCGCCCCTTCCGGGCTTAAAGAGTGAAGCGTCACCATGTCCGAACAATCCTTGCCGACGCTGCCGATGTGGCGGGTCGATCACATCGAGCCCTCGCCCGAGATGTTAGCGCTACGCGCCAAAGGTCCGATCCACCGCGTGCGCCTTCCGTCCGGGCACGAATGCTGGTGGGTGACAGGCTATGACGAGGCCAAGGCGGTGCTGTCTGACGCGGCATTCCTGCCCGCGGGAATGCCTCCGGCGGATTTCACCCCCGATTCGGTCATTCTCGGTTCGCCGGGATGGCTGGTCTCGCACGAAGGGGACGAGCATGCTCGGTTACGCACGATCGTGGCGCCGGCCTTCAGCAACAGCAGGGTGAAGCTGCTTACGCAGCAGGTCGAGGCGATCACCGTGCAGTTGTTCGATACGCTGGCGGTTCAGCCCCAGCCCGCAGACTTGCGACGCCATCTCTCCTTTCCGCTTCCGGCCAAGGTAATCAGCGCGCTGATGGGCGTGCCCTTCGAGGAACACGCCTTTTTCGCAGAGCTCTCCGACGAGGTGATGACGCACCAGCATGAAAGCGGCCCGCGCAGCGCGTCGGGCTTGGCCTGGGAAGAGCTCCGCGCCTACATTCACGGCAAAATACGGGGCAAGCGACAGGATCCGGGCGATAACCTGCTGACGGATCTGCTAGCCGCGGTTGACCAGGGTGAAGCGACCGAGGAAGAGGCGGTCGGCCTCGCGGCGGGCGTGCTGGTGGCGGGGCACGAGAGCACCGTCGCGCAGATCGAATTCGGCCTGCTGGCCATGTTTCGCCATCCGCAACAGCGCGAACGCCTGGTCCGCGATCCGTCCCTGGTGGACAAGGCGGTGGAGGAAATACTGCGAATGTATTCGCCTGGCGCGGGCTGGGACGGCATCATGCGCTACCCCCGGACCGACGTGACCATCGCGGGCGTGCATATACCCGCGGAGAGCAAAGTACTGGTCGGCCTGCCGGCGACCTCGTTTGATCCGCGCCATCTCAAAGACCCGGAAGTCTTCGACATCGGACGCGACGCAAATCCCCACCTGGCGTTCTCCTACGGGCAGCACAATTGCATCGGGGCGGCGCTGGCGAGGCTGGAACTGAAGGCCGTATTCGGTTCGATCTTCCAGCGCTTTCCCGCGTTGCGCCTGGCCGTGGCGCCCGAAGAACTGAAGTTGCGCAAGGAGATCATCACCGGCGGGTTCGAGGAAATGCCGGTGCTCTGGTGCGGACGCCCCCCGGCATCGCAATCTTCTCATTTGACGGCGCCTGGCGCGGGCCGGTCAGATCAGCCACCCGACAGGTAACCAAGATGGACGTGCAAGAAACCAAGGCAGCATGCCACGACGCCTTCGCCGAGCTAGCGTCGCCAGCATGCATCCAAGACCCGTACCCGTTCATGCGGTGGTTGCAAGAGCACGATCCGGTGCACCGCGCGGCGTCGGGCCTCTTTCTGTTGAGCCGCCACGCCGACATCTACTGGGCGTTCAAGGCCACGGGCGATGCGTTTCGGGGGCCGGCGCCATCCGAACTGGCGCGCTATTTCCCGCGTGCGGCGTCCAGCCTGTCGCTCAATCTGCTGGCGTCCACGCTAGCCATGAAGGAACCACCGACGCATACGCGTCTGCGCCGGCTGATTTCGCGCGATTTCACCGTGGGCCAGATCGACAACCTGCGGCCGAGCATCGCGCGCATCGTCGCAGCCCGCCTGGATGGCATGGCGCCCGCACTGGAGCGAGGAGAGGCGGTGGACCTGCATCGGGAATTCGCACTGGCCTTGCCCATGCTTGTCTTCGCTGAATTGTTCGGCATGCCCCAAGACGACATGTTCGAGCTCTCAGCGATCGTCAGCGCCATTCTAGAAGGCCTGAGCCCGCACGCCAGCGATCCACAGCTCGCCGCGGCGGACGTGGCCAGCGCCAGGGTGAAGGCCTATTTCGGCGACCTCATACTGCGCAAGCGCGCCGATCCCCGCCGCGACATCGTGTCGACACTGGTCGGCGCACACAGCGACGACGCCGATACGCTTTCGGACGCGGAGTTGATCAGCATGCTGTGGGGCATGTTGCTGGGCGGCTTCGCCACCACTGCTGCGACTATCGACCATGCGGTGCTGGCGATGCTGGCCTACCCCGAGGAGCGGCACTGGCTGCAGGGAGACGCCGCAGGGGTGGAGGCATTTGTAGAAGAAGTACTGCGCTGCGAGGCGCCCGCCATGTTCAGCTCCATTCCGCGTATCGCCCAGCGCGACATCGAATTGCATGGCGTGGTGATCCCGAAGGACGCGGACGTGCGCGTGCTGATCGCGGCCGGCAATCGCGACCCGGACGCTTTCGCTGATCCCGACCGATTCGATCCGGTGCGGTTCTACGGCACCAGGCCTGGCATGTCGAGCGACGGAAAGATTATGCTGAGCTTCGGCCACGGCATCCACTTCTGCCTAGGTGCGCAACTCGCCAGGGTGCAGCTGACCGAGAGCCTGCCGCAGATCCAGGCTCGCTTCCCCACGTTGGCCTTGGCCGAGCAGCCGACCCGGGAGCGCTCAGCGTTCCTTAGGACGTTCCGCGCGCTGCCGGTGCGGCTGCGCGCGCAGGCGGCGGCTGAGGTTCGCGTCGTGGTCGACCAGGATCTGTGCGGAACCACTGGTCAGTGCGTGTTGACGCTGCAGGGCGCCTTTCGTCAGCGCGAACCGGACGGCGTGGCCGAAGTGTGCATGGCGACGGTCCCGCAGGCGCTGCATGCCGCTGTGCGGCTCGCAGCCAGCCAGTGCCCCGTCGCGGCCATCGGGTGATCGAAAGCGAAGCCGGCGATGACCATTGCACCAACCCCGGCCCTACGCCCTCTCCGGCAGACGCTGAGCGACATGCAGCGAAAGACCTACGCAATCCAGGAGAACATGATGGAACGATTTAAAGGCAAGGTGGCCGTGGTGACCGGCGCCGGCGCCGGGATCGGCAAGGCATGCGCCCTCGCCATCGCGCGCGAGGGCGGCAGAGTGGTGGTTGCCGACATTGATGGCCCCGCTGCCATCGCCTGCACCGCACAGATCGCAGCCGAAGCGGGCCAAGCGCTGGCCGTGGCCATGGACATCGCAGATGCGCAGGCGGTGGCAGAGCTGTTCGAAACGGCGAAGCGGCGCTTCGGTGGGGTCGACGTGCTTGTGAACAATGCGAGCGCCATGCATTTGACCCCGCTCGACAGCGCGATCCTCGACCTGGACGTGGCGGTCTGGGACCAGACCATGGCGACCAATTTGCGCGGCACGCTCCTCTGCTGCCGGCAGGCCATCCCACAAATGATCGGCCGTGGTGGTGGCGCGATCGTGAACATGTCATCGTGCCAAGGGCTCAGCGGCGACACCGCACTGACGTCATACGCCGCGTCGAAGGCCGCAATGAACATGCTGTCGGCCTCGCTTGCCACCCAGTACGGACACGCGAAGATCCGCTGCAACGCGGTTGCGCCAGGTCTTGTCATGACCGAACGTCTCTTCGCCAAGCTGGACGAGTGCATGCAACGGCATCTACACCGGCACCAGCTCCTGCCGCACGTCGGCCGCCCCGAGGACGTAGCCGCGCTGGTCGCGTTCCTGCTCTCGGAGGAGGCTGCGTTCATCACCGGCCAAGTGGTGTGCATCGACGGCGGCATGTTGGCGCATGTTCCAACCTACGCCGACGGTGGCAACAGCGCGGCTCGGCCGGCCGGTGACGCCGCCGAAGCAGCCGCAGCGTCGCATTGGTGATGGACATGCTGCTCAACCCGCTGAACCGCTGGCGCCGGCTACGGGACGACATCCCGGTCATGCCTGGCGCTTTCCCCCTGGTCGGGCATCTTCCCGCCATCGTCTGCGATCTGCCGCGCCTGCTGCGGCGCGCGGAACGGACGCTAGGCAGCCACTTCTGGCTGGACTTCGGCCCGGCCGGACACCTGATCACATGCCTGGATCCGGATGCGCTCGCATTGCTCCGGCACAAGGAAGTGTCCTCGGCACTGATCGAAGAGATGGCGCCCGACATCCTTGGCGGAACGTTGGTCACTTTGGACGGTAGCGCGCACCGGCAGGCGCGCGATGGGATAAAGGCGGCGTTTCTGCCCAGGGGTCTGTCCGAGGCCGGCATTGGCGAGCTGTTCGAACCAATTATTAGGGCTCAGGTCAAGGCGTGGCGCGACCGCGGTGAAGTCGCTATCCTGCCAGACACTCGCAACCTGATGCTCAAACTCACCTTCAGTCTCATGGGCATCCCCGCCCAAGACCTGTCGGAGTGGCATCGCAAGTACCGGCAACTGCTACAATTGATGGTCGCGACCCCGATCGACCTGCCGGGGATGCCACTGCGGCGCGGCCGCGCCGCCCGCGATTGGATCGACGCGCAGTCGCGCCAGTTCATCCGGGACGCGCGCGCGCCCGCCGCGCGCACCGGGTTGATCAACGACATGGTGAGCGCCTTCGATTGCAGCGATGGCGCGCTCTCCGATGACGTCCTGGTCGCCAATATCCGTTTGCTGCTGCTTGCCGGCCACGAGACCTCCGCCTCGACGATGGCCTGGATGGTGATCGAGCTGGCGCAGCATCCAGAGCTGTGGGACGCCCTGGTCGAAGAGGCGCAACGCGTGGGCGCGGTGCCGACCGGGCACGAGGACCTGGCGCAATGTCCGGTCGCAGAGGCGCTGTTTCGGGAGACGCTACGAATGCATCCGGCTTCCTCGCTCGTACCGCGTCGCGCGATGCAGGAATTACAACTCGGCCCGCGGCGCATTCCTGCGGGCACTCATTTGTGCATCCCACTGCTGCATTTCTCGACCTCGCCGCTGCTGCACGAAGCGCCCGATCCGTTTCGTCTGGGGCGGTGGCTGCAACGCACGGAGCCGATCCGGCCGGTGGACATGCTGCAGTTCGGTGCCGGCCCACACGTCTGCATGGGCTATCACCTTGTATGGCTGGAGCTGGTGCAGTTCAGCATCGCCTTGGCATTGACCATGCAGGAGGCCGGGGTGCGGCCGCGGTTGATGAGCGGCGTCGAAAAAGGCCGGCGTTATTACCCGACCGCATCCGTCCATGACAATCCGCATCGGATTCTCATGAGCTGGGATCCTCTGCCCCGTGTCAAGAGGCAGCGGCGACGGCGATGAGCGGCATTGCTGCACTCGGCGCGCGCGCAGTGCGACGCCGGCAGCACCGCGGCGGCTCGCCGCTCGCCGCGGCATTCTCTGTCAGGTACAAGGAGATGAACAACATGCAGAAGGATTCCACGCTAAACGACGACCGAACTGGCGTTTCCCTGTTCGGCGGATCGGGCGCGCTGGCGTGCGGCGGATTGCCGGTGCGCGCGTCCATAGGCATGGGCGCGCTATGCGCCGTCGCGGAGGATGCCGCGCGTTACGCTGTACCGCGCGCTGGATCGCTATCGCGCCTGTTTCGGCCTTGTATTGTAGGTGGTCGAGGATGACACGCCAGCGGATGACGCGACGCTGGGGAAGCCCCCGGCAAGCATGCGGCGGAGAAAAAAGCAACCGGCGTGCCGATCACGGAGCTGCATGCAGCGCCCCAGTCAGTGCCGGGCCTATGGCAAGGGGCCGGAGAAGCCATCACCTCGCTGCGGCCGCGTGCGGAGCGGTTGGCGCAGGCCGTGCAGCGGGGGGGTATCTGTTTAAGCACGCGCCGTGCGCATTGGCGCCGGTCCGCACGGAGGCGCCGCCGTACCGCTGCGATCGGCCGGCGGCAGCGCTAGATGCTACATTGTGTCCGATTCCACGGCGCAGATCGGAGCGGTTGCCCACCGCGGCCCGCCGCGGTGCCCGGCGTCCGCCCGATTCTGCTTCTCGTCAACTGCCTGCAGAAGGAACATCCCGCATGAATGCGCTGTCCGAACAGATCCTTTCTGAATTGCGCCACCTGCTGAACGAGACGCGCGATGGCGGCAGCGTGAGTCCGTCCGTTTACGACACGGCGCGCGTTTTGCAGTTCAGCAGCAACGTCACCGGTCGGCAGAACGCATACGCGTGGCTCATGGCGCAGCAACAGGCCGATGGCGGGTGGGGAAGTGCTGACTTCCCACTGTTCCGCCATGTACCCACGTGGGCGGCGTTGCTTGCATTGCAGCGTGCCGATCCTCTTCCCGGCGCTGCGGACGCAGTTCAGGCTGCAACGCGGTTCCTCGAGCGCCAGCCGGATCCCTACGCAGATGCGGTGCCGGAAGACGCGCCGGTAGGCGCGGAGCTGATCCTGCCGCAGATCTCCGGCGAGGCCACATCCTTGGTGGGCGACGTGGTGTTTCCGCGCTACTCGGCGCTGTTGCCGTTGCGGCAAGCGTGCCTGGCTAAGTTGGGGACGGTGGGACCGCTGCCGAGCGGCCATCCGTTGTTGCACTCCTGGGAAGCCTGGGGGACGTCGCCGACCACAGCATGCCTGGACGACGACGGCAGCATCGGCATCAGCCCGGCGGCAACCGCCGCGTGGCGTGCGCACGCCCTCACAAAGGCGAGCGCGCCACAGGTCGAGCGTGCCGACAGGTATCTTCAGGCCGCATCGCGCGCGGCGCGCAGCGGCATCGAAGGTGTCGTTCCCAGCGTCTGGCCGATCAACGTGTTCGAGCCATGCTGGTCGCTGTACACTCTGCATCTGGCCGGGTTGTTTTCGCATCCCGCGCTCGCCGAGGCGGTACGCGTGATCGTCGCGCAGCTCGATGCCTGTCTGGGCGTGCGCGGTCTGGGTCCGGCCTTGCACTTCGCGGCCGATGCGGACGACACCGCTGTTGTGTTGTGCATCCTGCGCCTAGCAGGACGCAACCCGGCTGCCGACGCGTTGCGCCACTTCGAAATCGGCGGGCTGTTCGTTACCTTCCCCGGCGAGCGCAATGCCTCGGTGTCGACCAACATCCACGCCCTGCATGCGTTCAGACTGTTGGGAAAGCCCACCGCCGGCACCAGCGCTTACCTTGAGGCCAATCGCAACGCGGACGGTCTATGGGACAATGAAAAATGGCACGTTTCGTGGCTGTATCCCACCGCGCATGCAATCGCTGCGCTCGCGCAAGGCGCGCCCGAGTGGCGCGACGAGCGCGCGCTGGCGGCGCTGTTGCAGGCGCAGCGCGACGACGGCGGCTGGGGCGCGGGTCGCGCGTCTACATTTGAGGAAACCGCCTATGCGCTGTTCGCGTTGCACGTGATGGATGGGCGCGAAGAGCCGACAGGGCGCGCCCGCATCGCGCTGGCGGTCGCGCACGCGCTGGAGTGGATGCTCGCTCGCCATGGGGCGCATGAATTGCCGCAAACGCCGCTGTGGATCGGCAAGGAATTGTATTGCCCGACCCGGGTCGTGCGCGTGATCGAACTCGCCGGCTTGTGGCTGGCTCTTCGTTGGGGGCGGTGCACCCCGGCCGAGGGAGCAGGAGGAATAGCGCAATGATCCCGACCGAAAGCGCGCTGCAGCAAGTACTGGAGTGGGGGCGTTCCCTGACCGGATTCGCCAACGAACATGCCGTAGAAGCAGTTAGGGGCGGACAGTACATCCTGCAGCGTATCCAACCGAGCTTGCACGATATCAGCGCCCGCACCGGCCGCGATCCGCAGGACGAAAAGCTGATCGTGACGTTTTATCGCGAGTTGGCGCTACTGTTTTGGCTCGACGATTGCAACGACCTTGGCCTGATCGCGCCGGAGCAGCTGGCCGCGGTGGAGCAGGCGCTGGGGCAGGGCGTGCCATGCGCGCTCCCCGGTTTCGAGGGCTGCGCTGTGCTGCGCGCTTCCCTGGCCGCGCTCGCCTACGATAGGCGCGACTATACTGAGCTTCTTAACGATACCCGGTGCTACTGCGCGGCGCTGCGCGCCGGACACGCGCAGGCGGCGGGGGCGCAACGCTGGTCGTACGCCGAATACTTGCACAATTCCATCGATTCGATCGCCTACTCGAACGTGTTCTGTTGCCTGTCGTTGCTATGGGGGCTGGACATGGCGACCCTGCGCGCGCGTCCGGCGTTTCGCCAGGTGCTGCGGCTCATCTCCACGATAGGGCGCCTGCAGAACGATCTGCATGGATGCGCCAAGGATAGGTCGGCGGGAGAGGCCGACAACGCTGCCATCCTGCTCCTGCAGCGTTATCCGGCTATGCCTGTGGAGGATTTCCTCAACGACGAGCTGGCCGGCCATGCGCGCATGCTGCACCGAGTGATGGTGGAAGAACGCTTTCCTGCACCATGGGGACCGTTAATCGAGGCCATGGCGGTCATTCGCGCGAAGTACTACCAGACCTCGACCAGCCGCTACGGCAACGATGCCGCGGGGGGAGGCCAACGTGCGCCGGCGTGAACGCGCGGGAGGCGGCGGCGTGCGCGCGGCGCCTTCGGTCCGATCCGACGCAACGCCAACGCCCAATACGGCGGATCGAGCGAGCGGGTGCGACGACGCCCTGACCCGGCGCAAGGACGACCATCTGGACCTCGTGCTGGATCGGCGAACGGCGCCAGCCACGGTCGCCGCCGGTTGGGAGCAAATCCGGTTCGAACACTGCGCACTACCCGAGCTGGACCTGACGCAGATCGAACTGCGCACCTCGCTGTTAGGCAAGCCCATGCGTGCGCCGCTGCTGATCAGTTCCATGACCGGCGGAATGCCACGCGCCGAGGCCATCAATCGGCGCCTGAGCGAGGCGGCGCAAGCCTTGGGGATCGCCATGTGCGTCGGTTCGCAGCGCGTAAGCCTGCAATCGCGCAATTCCCAGGGGCTGACGCGCGCCCTACGCCGCCTGGCGCCTGACATTCCCTTGCTGGCCAATATCGGCGCTGCGCAACTGCGCGAGGCCGACGGCCTTGATCTGGCGCGCCGGGCTATCGATGCGCTGGAGGCTGATGGGCTGATCGTCCATCTCAATCCGCTGCAGGAAGCGCTACAGCCGGATGGCGACCGCGACTGGCACGGCGTCCTGGCGCAGGTGACTCGCGCCGCGCGTAGCGTGGGCGTGCCGATCGTGGCCAAAGAAGTCGGGTCGGGCCTGTCCGCCTCGGTGGCCTGCGCGCTCGTCGAGGCGGGTGTTGCGGTGATTGATGTCGCCGGAGCTGGCGGCACCAGTTGGGCCGCGGTGGAGGGCGAGCGCGCCCGCGATGCCGCCGGCCGTGCAGTGGCGATGGCGTTCGCCGATTGGGGGATCCCGACACCCGCCAGCTTGCAGGCGGTACGTCGGGCGCTGCCAACGGTGAAGCTTATCGCATCCGGCGGGATCCGCGACGGCGTCGACGTGGCCAAGGCCATTCGCCTGGGTGCGGACATCGCCGGACAGGCAGCCGGCGTGCTGCCAGCGGCTACGGTATCGACCGAAGCGGTCGTCGCGCATTTCGAGGTCGTCATCCGCCAGTTGGCCGTCGCCTGCTTTTGCACCGGCTCACCTGATCTGGCGACGTTGCGCCAGGCGCGCTTGTTGCCCTCCGCGCATCTGCCAGCCGGATGATGCCGGCGTCGCCCGCTCGTGTCGGCCGGCGCCTAGTTGTGAGCTTTCAGGAGGTTGTCCATTCGGCCCTGGTCGAGAAAGCTGAGGTTGTCAAAGCTTCAGTGATTCTCGGAGGACCGAATGAACATTCACAAGAATGCCCGTTTGACACCGCGGCGTCGAGAGGAGATGGCGCGCGCCGGTATTGATGGCGCTTGTTCCAAAGCCGATGCTGCGCGGACATATGGGGTGACGTCGAAGGTGGTCGCTCGTTGGACGGCGCGCTTTCTGGCGGATGGCGCCGCCGGCATGGCGGACCGGTCGTCGCGGCCGCGGACAAGCCCGAGACGAACCGCGGCCAACATTGCCGGCGAGATAGCAGTGTTGCGCCGACAGCGGCTGACGGGCAAGCACATCGCCAAGCAGACGGGCGTGTCGGCGGCAACGGTGAGCCGGGTGCTCAAGCGCGCCGGTCTTTCCAGGCTGAAGGATATCGAGCCGGCCGAACCGGTGCGACGCTATGAGCGCGAGCGGCCCGGCCAAATGATCCATATCGACATCAAGAAACCTGGCCGCTTCAGCCAGGTTGGCCACCGCATCACGGGTGATCGAACCCGCCAAAGTTCGCGCAGGGGCAAAGGCTGGGGCGCTGGCTGGGAGTACGTTCACGTCGCCATCGATGACGCCTCGCGCGTTGCCTTCTCGCAGATATTGCCAGACGAAAAGAAGGACAGCGCGGTCGCCTTTCTCAAGGCGGCACTGACCTACTATAATACCCTCGGCATTACCG
>NZ_FMAJ01000042.1 GCF_900094625.1 Rhizobium aethiopicum
GAGACAAGTTTGCAGCACGCCAAGGAAGTCCGGGTGCTCTCAAGCAGGGCGGTGGAGGAAATCTCAAAGCCGGTCAAGGATGCTTTTGACAAGGTGCTGACGGACCTCAAGGCGACGTAAAAGCGGACTCGCACTTAAATCGCCTGGACTGATCGGGGGCGGCCTACCTTATTCATGGACGGAAAAGATGGTGACGGGGACCATCAGGTCGGGAGAGAGCTGGAAAGTGTGTCCTGCGATCTCGGTAGCTCCAGCTAACAAGCTCCTGAAAACGGATCGCGGGCGGCCGGCGTGACATATTGGACGGTTTGAACTGGCGAAGAACCCACCAGCTTGGTATCTAACCACGTAGGCGGCAGGCGGCAGGGAAGTGGTAATGGATTCACACAGGGACATAGCCGAGCGGGTCATCGCGCGTTGGAAGGCGCGAAGAATCCGGATCGATGAAGACCCGGGTTTCATGGAACCGGTCGCTCTTTGGACGGCAGGGTCGATTGCGTCCGGTGAAATGCGCCGCCGGTATTCGGCGCTCCAGCGCGAGCGGTCGCTGTCCAGGTCAAATCCACTTGATGTGTATCCCTGCGACGAGGGGGCGGAGGTCGATCATCGATCGATTGCGATTCCAAACGACGAACCAGATGAACGGGGAGGTCTCGGACTGCCGGCGCAAGGGTGACTCTTACAAAGGGCTCAGCACGCACCATTTCCTGGCGAGCGCGAACTTCACGAAACAGCGGGTCGACAAGCGCTGCGTCGCGTTGTGCATATTCTCGGGAAGAGTCCGAAAAATCCTTGCCACGAGCCGCAATGGCTGGCGGCTCAGCAAGGTAGAAGGTGAGGAGCGGCCGGCGGTACTGAGTCAACATCTTTATCAACTGTGGGCGTGTCGGCTCAGGGCATCTTCAAGCATGGCAAGGCGGTCGCTGCCCGCTATACAGGGTGCATCGCTAATGCCGAGCTTGTCGGCAGCATCTTCAACGCTGAGTCCCTCAGTCTCGTGCGCCCAGCGTCCGACAAGTTATTGTCTTCCATGGGAGTCCGGCTTGCGCAAATTGCCCCCGATGAAGGTTGGTCCGCCCGGGTCTTCCGCATGGAAAACGCGCGTTGCCTCAAAAACGCCGGTGCGCCATGCATAGGTCGTATCGTCGATCATCTGCGGCAAGACCTCCTGGTTTGTCCAACGACCGTACCATTTGGTGACGATGCGGGCGACTTTGGCGACGAGCGCGGTACTCATGCGAAGGTTCGAGTGTGCATCGAACATCTCCGGCGCCAAATAGCATCGAGACCTCGTTTGGGCGAAAGGTTATTCCTTTGCTGCAAAGCCTAGCTCAACGCGGCTGACATCTAAGATCGCCCGAAGGACGTCGATGCCGAATTTGAGGCTTTCCACCTCGACATCCAGCGAGATGCCCTCGGTGACTGTGCCTTTTGCGTTAGCGATTACCACCTCCTCCAGGTCTTCGAACCACTGAGGACTGTTCCCTTTGTGAAGCTTCGATAGTTCCGCAATCGCGACACTAAATGCCGATTGGACCGCGATTAGAGCGGCGCCGAGCTTTCGTTCGTCTACACCCGAGATGCAAACAATGGGGCTGTTTTTCTCATCCATGGGCTGTTCCTCTGCTGGCTCGCCACGAAACCCTATTTCAACTAATAGGCGACAGAGTCGTCGATCGCCGACGAATGCAAATAGGCCCGTAGGCTGGAGTCTCGGGTAGTTAGATCAACGAATACGCGATGCTGGGGGTGGACCATGTGGAAATGGTGGATGCGCTTGAGGCCTGTTGAAATCTGGGTCCAGCTTCCGAACGTTCCAACCGGCGGCAATGCCTCTAGGCCGTAAGCGTCGCACCTCCTGGTACGCGATAGCGGGTAATCCTTTGTACGAACTGGCTCGCATGCAAGGTCGCCCGAAGGACACAAGTGCCGAGCCTGGGCTTTCCGGCCATAGTCTTCAGTGAGACGTCTGTTGCTTCCACAACTCAACACATTCCGGCGAGCGGCATAAACCTGCAAACTCATTGTTTTTGATCCGCACGCGTCATAC
Source organism: Rhizobium aethiopicum (assembly GCF_900094625.1). Taxonomy (GTDB): domain Bacteria; phylum Pseudomonadota; class Alphaproteobacteria; order Rhizobiales; family Rhizobiaceae; genus Rhizobium; species Rhizobium aethiopicum. The sequence goes on from NZ_FMAJ01000042.1 coordinate 2,051, forward strand.
CTGGCCTGCACCCCACCGCCATGGCTTCGGCAAAAGGCCTTTTACTCAAAACGCAGGGATCTAGTTTGGCCCGTTTGTCAGGCAGCATCACAAAAAGATCTGCGGAAGGCTCGTCCCGCTTTGCGCGCTCAGGTGCGCCCGCAGTCGATCTGGCAGCGGATTGTTATTCAGGTACACTTTGCAATGAGGCGGAAGCTGCGACAGAATGTACGGCAGTGCAGTTCGCCCGTCGCCAAGTCCTCTCAGGTTGTTTCCACGAACGCTAAGCTCCTCCAGCCCCCTCGGCAGGTTAGGGGGCAGGTGGGTCAGTTCATTACTGTCGGTGCTGAGCCACTTTAGGGTGGCCGGGAGGTCCTCGGGTAGGCTAGTCAGTTCATTGTGAGGGACTTCGAGCCGCGTGAGCTTTGCAGGAAGGCGCTCGGGCACGCGAATTATATTATTGAGTTCGGCGCGGAGATCCGTCAATTCGAGGGGGAGATTCTCCGGCAGGTGCGCGATTTCGTTGCGGGTGACATGAAGCTCCCTGAGCTCAGGCGGCAGGTTATCGGGCAAACTGGTCAGCCGGTTGTGGTTGACGTAGAGATACTTTAGTCCGGAAGGAAGCTCGTTCGGCAATCTGGTCAGCCGGTTGCCGTCGACGTAGAGCGTCTCGAGCATGTCCGGAAGAACCTCAGGCAGCGTGGTCAGCTGGTTGTCGCAGGCAGAGAGCTTTCGCAGACCGGGCGGGAGGTTGTTGGGCAGCCTGCCCAACCGGTTGTCATTGGCGTTGAGCCGCTGGAGGCCGGCCGGTAAGGTGGGGGGCAGTGCCGTTAGGGACAGCGATGTTAAGTTCAGGGGGGCACGAAAATTGCGGGTTTCCGTCCAGGCCTCGATCCGTGCCATTGCCTCGTGCCGGTCCTCGTCCTGCTCCTGCTGCCCGTCTTCCGCCCAGGCCAGTAAAATTTCTTTCAGTGCCGCTTCGCTGGACGAGGAGCCAGTCAAGCCTTCAACCCAGTTAAAGGTGTCTTCACCGCCTTGTTCGGAACTATTGCCAACACGCCCCTGCCTTCTGCCGTACATTGCGTCGTTCCTTAGGTCATTGCGTCACTGCTGATGTTACTTCCGTCGCGACCTTTCCTTCCAATACCAAATTCGTATCCCGTTATGCTTCGGGGGCATGGCCAGCGTCCTTCCTCGAGCTGGACAGCGCATGATTTTTATCGCGACGTTGAACAATCCCACCATTGACATGCTGCGCAAACTCGGCCTGACAGGCATGGCCAGCGCCTATCAGGAACTCGAAACGCAAATAGAAGCGAGACACCTTCGAGCATGGTGAAAGGCTTCGACTGCTGCTCGAGGCGGCCACGCTCCGCCAGAAGCGCTTCGAGGCGAGAGCCCGCCCTGCAAAGCAGCGCTGTAACGCCAAGATCGAGAACGCTGATTTTTGCGCCGCCCGCGCCCTGATCGCAATTTCGTGACGCCGAGTGATAAAGGTATTTCATCCCCATCGATGGGCTATACACTAGTTCCCGCTTGGTGGAGACCTAAACCAGACGCATGCTTTCGGCCGATTTCGCGTGGCAACTCCATCTAACTGAGGCGCAAGTTCCCGGAACAAACGCTCACGCGCGATAACCTTTCCTCATTTTCGGGCAATCTCGCAGTGTCACGTTGATTTGGTAGGTCAGCTTACGACGCCGACGCCGTTACGCTTTTTCTCTACGCCTGCAGGGCCCTGCCGACTTAAAGGCAACGACTTCCGGACAGCCGAGGCCGAGAACCAGTTCACCTTGACATCGTGTCACTCTGGCGTAACAGGCGGCAGCCCGAGTGTCGCAATAAGCTTCATTATCGACGGCGTGGGTGGACCCGGTGTCGGCGGCGGCATGGAGACGATAGACCCGAGCCGCGGAGGCGTTGCCATAACGCCAATCATCGTGCCGATAATGGCGATCCCATCGCCGCTGATTTCGATGGCCTGCGGGCCGGTTCTGCCCGATACTACAAGGCGGATCTTGTCGGGTGTTACCTCGACGCGGCTACCTAAGGCCGCTGCGGCAGGGGAGTCGGGCGCGGCGCCGCCCGAGGTCAGGAGGAAGTGTCTCTTGACGTCGATGCTGTAGATGTTCCCGACCTCGACGGTATGATTCTTCTGGGCCTTCAAATAGACCTCCTCACGGCCCTGCTTGTCCTCAAAGCGCAGTTCATTGTAGGCATTAGCGGCGCCGCCATCGGTATGCGTCCGGAAGGTCGACCGCGTTTTGTCAGTCGGCAGGGTTTCAGGCGGCAGATTTGAGCCATTGTATACGACGCCGGTCACCAGGGGCGTGTCGGGATTGCCGTGGATGAAATCAACCACGACCTCATGGCCGATCCGTGGGACGACCAGGTTGCCAAAACCCTTACCAGCGAAGTTCTGGGCCACCCGAATCCAGCAGGAGCTGTTCTCGTTCTTTCCGCCTTCTCGGTCCCAGAAGAACTGAACCTTCACACGGCCGTACTTATCCGTCGCGATCGACTCGCCCTCGGGGCCCACGACGACGGCCGTCTGCGGTCCGTGAATCAACCGCGCCGGTGTGCGGCGCCTCGGGCGGTACTGGGTGGTCGCGGGGATAATCTCCACGTTGCTGTGATAGAGGAACCGCTCGCCCTTCCCCCCCACGGTGTCCGCAGTGAGATCGTCCCCCACCTCACCGATGACAGTGAAGTCCTGTCCGATTGCCAGAAAGCGATCGGTGGGTTTCGGCCGGGAACCGATCTGGCCGTAGTAGAAGGGATTTGCGGCCTTGAATAATGACCCGGTCGTTATCTGGCGCGCAGTGCTTTCGATCCGCGCGCGATAAGCGTTGCAGGCGAGTTCCTCGGCACGGATGGTGGCGTAGAAATCGCCATCGCTTTTTTTTGTATACTGGCCTGGATACTCGAAGACCTCCCGCATTGCCGTGCAGCCGCTGCTTGCCGACGAGGTCTCGCCCGTTCTGACCGCCACGCTCTCCCGCGGTCGGGTGATGGCGCTTCCCGTGAGCTTGCATGGCGGAATGCCGCCTGTCCTCACGGGAGGAACACGCGCGACAGACGTCAGTTCTGCCATCGGCTTCTCATGGTCATAGTCCCTGAGAACGACCTTGTTCGGCTGTAGCGATACGACCTCGTCCCAATGCAGGATGACATCTTCTTGGTAAAGACTTCGGGCAGGCCTGAGATTGTGGTGGGTCTCTACGATCTCAGGCGTGCAGGCCATGTGACTCGCGGCGTTGTCGACCAGCACCAGGTCATGTTGGTCCTCAGCATGTTCAAAATAGTAGTAGATGCCGTCCTGCTCCATGAGGCGGCTGACGAAGGCCAGATCCGTTTCATCGTACTGGACGCAATATGGGCGCTGTGGGAACCGTCGGGCGGTCTGATTCTTGAAATTGCCTCTATGTTCTCGAAAAATCGTGGTGATGATCTCGATGCTCGTCTTGTTCTGAAAGACCCGACTGTTAGAGCGATGCTCGAGCAATGAAATCCACGGCCGCACCTGCGCCACGTAGTTGAGGTGCTCGGTATCGTCGAGGCCGAGATATTGGAAGCGCGTAACAACACCGTTGAAGAAGCGCGTTTGCGAGTCCTTGAGCTTAAGGCCGATTGTCAGGCTTTGACCGGGGATCGTAGCAAAGTTCTGAACTGGATCGCGGCTGGCGAGCTTCACCTCGTAGAGGAAAGGTTCCCCCAGTCGCTCGGTGCCACTGAGCCGTCGGAGAGAGATTTCATTCAACTCGGACGCGGCCGAAGTGACCGCAACAAAACGATTGTGCCTTAAGAGACTCTCGATTCTTGACTCGACCATGGTGGTGTGTGTTCCGCAGATTTGATGAGAAGGCGCGGTTGCGCCCGATGGCGTGAGTAGGATGCTGCCGAAGCCATCGGCGAAGATGCAGAAAAGCGTTTATTTCGTGCATCGAAATCGCCGACCGTTGCTCAGCCAAGATGTCTTGCTGGCCCGCATCGTCAGAGCCAAGCGGGGGAGGGCGGGGCGAAGAAAGCGTGTGGGTCTCTTGGAACTCACCCACGCTAAGTCCCACCCAAATCTCGCCATGCGGCCTTGTAACATCGATGAGTCGGCGGATTCCGGCGGTGCTAGCGACGACGTGTCTCCTGGAAGATTCAACCAGGCCCAGGGCGCAGCGCCCGAGCGGACAACCACGGTGGTCGAGTTTCGCCGCGATCGTCGGCTCGATCGGCCTCTCCGCTGCTGAAGCCTCAAGGGCGTCAAAATGGCGAGAACGTTCCAAAGAGGCGTCACGGCGAATTTTGCAAAGGGCCTTGGCGGTCCCATTGCAGTTTGCGTTGAGCTTACTGAAGAGAGTCGAGCTTCCGATGCTTGTCATAACGGGCCTTCCAAGCCGCCGCCCGCCGTGCCGCCGCACTTGGTATCGAGGTTACGTGGGCCATTCATCCGTTCCAGATCGATCTCGCCAAGGAGATCTTCTCCCCGCCCGAAAAGAAGGTCGAGCGGGCCCGCCGCATCATGGATGTCCGTTTCAGGAGAGTGCCATGCGGGAGCCGGTGGGCCCCGGTCAGTCGGGGTAGTCGTCAAGTCATCGGCGTGCTGGCGCGTTTTCCGCTTGCCCATCCAACTGGACCATCCGAGTCTGCCGCAGCGACCCAACTGCACTTCCGGGACCTGCTCCTGACGGAGAACGAGGTTAATCTCCCAGTCAAGTTCATCTCCAAGGTAGTTGCAGATGATCTCCGCTATCGACTTAAGGCCGGGAGCTGCGGGCAGAAGCGATTCGTAATGAGCCAGGCTGAGGGGACCCACAATGAGTCGGAACCGATGGTGCCACACTCTGACCCTCGCACCTGCAATAGCGTTGCCGTTCAGCGTGCCCGTGGCCGGGTCGCGGCCCAGGAGGCAGAGCGATATGCGGGGCAGATCCACCCATTTTGGGACAAATTCACGGATATCAACCGGCGCCTCGACGAAGCTGGCGAGGATGGCAGCGAGCCCCTCGGCGTTGCGGGTGTGTGAGGCGAGACGGCCGGTGAAGTGGAGTTTGGCCAGATCAGGCATAGCATCCCGCGCGCGCAGGGAGGTCATCCCGAAGCCGGCTAGCGCGCCGAGCTGAAGGGCAAATCGATCTTCTTGTGGCCTGTCATAGCTCACGGTCGGTTCGCCCTCCGCCCATGCGCGGAAGAAGAACGAGGCCATTCGATGATGAAAGGTATCAGCAAATCGGATCAGCGTCTCATCCGCGGCGTTGTGCTGCCGGAGAAGGGCGTACTCCGTCAGATGCAATGGGAGGGGACCGTGGGGTCCAAACAAGCCGAAGGCGTAGGTGGAGATTACGGGGTCGTTCTGCTCGTGCGCAGTCACGCCCGCGATCGATCGAGGCGGAAATGCAAGGGAGGGCTGCTGGGCGATCCGCACGCGATCCAGGCTGGGACCGCTCGATTCTCCCAGCCGAGGCCGATCTGAGCAGATTGCATCGATCCGCCGCAGAGCCTGGAAGAAGTCGCAGGCATGCGGTTCGGCCCTGAGCGAGCTTAGGAAGTCGCCGAGTGCCCCCGAAATCAAAGGATCGCCCGGCGGCCGGCCATCGTCGGCCATCGCATTACCTCCCCGCGCTGTAGCGTCGAGACGACCATCTCGGTGAAGCTGTTGATGGATACGTATTTCGCGAAGAACTGGTTGAGCACGGAGGCGAGCGGAAAGATGCCAACGCCTTCGAAGGCCGCTTCGTCCAGGATGATACCAACCTCAATCCCACGTGCTACGGCGGCTTGTCCACCGCTGGACAATCGCCTGACCGCAGGCCTGGACCGAATCTCCCGGATCCCGTCGATCTGCCGTGAGGCGAAGGCATTGACTGGATCGACGTAGAGGCGGAGGAGTTCACGCAGCGCTTCTGCGCCCCGGTGGTCGTTCCTATCGGAATTGCTGATCGAGAGGTAGTTCAGTGAAAGATGGCTAATTAATCGCCAGGTGATATCGCCATTGGCGAAGGAGTGGCGCGGTCGGCTCGGGGGCGATACGCACCGGGTGGCGGTAACTGGAGCGCCGATTTCCAGGGTGAAGTCTGTCTTGTCCCGGCCGATCGGCAGCAGCAGCGCCAGATCCCGGTTCGAGCACAGGCAGTTTACAGACAAATGCCGGAGTTCCGCCGAATAAGGAGCCGCCTGGCGATCAACTAGAGAAACGAACGTTTCGCTGCCGATGTAGCCAGTCCGCGCGCCATTTAGACGCTGGTGCTCCGACATGAGGCGCTGCTCCCGGCGGATCGCGTAGTATCTGGAATGCTGCTCCTCCTGACCGTGCGCGCTGATGCTATAGAACGGGTAGAACCTCACGGGAGCCGCTTCGTTTTTCGCCCCGTCTCCGCTCATTTCGAGGATCGAGTGGACCTCAAAGTCGAGCGGCCTCATCCTGTCAACAATCACATGATGCTCGGTGTTCTTGTCGCTCACGTGGACGAGATCTGCCTGGCGTTCGAAGAGATTAATCGCGGGCGTTGCGAAGAGAACGATATTTTGGGGTCCGAGCTGTCGTTCCAGCCGTGGCTCGACTCGTCTGAGTGCGAAGACGATCTCAAGGGTCTCGGCAGTTGACAGGGCTACTGCGTCTGCCAGCCCGCTAACCTCGACGAACAACGTCCGCTCCGCGAGGGCGAAATACTCCTGTAGGAGACGGTACCCGTCGAAAGAGCGTGGCACCTCGGGCAGGAGAGCACAGCTCGGCTCCAAACCGCGTTGCTGCAGCGCATGAACCGGAATCTTTTCCTGCCAAGGGATAGGCCGGCCGACCGGACGGGCTATGATATTGCATGCGTCACCGAGAAGCTGTTCGGCGAGTGCGGCGCCGATGCCACCGGGGCCTGTTAGGTGCAGTGTGAGAGCCTCTAGTCCGAGTTTATTGAACGGCATGCCATTGGTGGTGCGAAGGCGTAGTCGCAAAGCAGCCTTCGCATCTTGCCGGGCCGGAAGATCCAGTGCGGCGATCTGCCCCGGCGTCGAAAAATAATCGGCAGCGCTCACCACAATTGGCCAGAGATGCACATCATGGGCCGTGCGGAACTCGCAATGTGTGACGGCGCCCGGAGCAAGACGGCCCAAAAGCTTGGTTTCCCGCGGCACGAGGTATCCATTTTCAAGTGGTCCGGCATCCTGGTCGGGCTCGAAACGGACGATCGTCATCGAGGGGAGCGGCGGTAGAAAATGCGGATAGACCATCTCCAGGAGGTGCTGGGTGAATTCCGGAAAGCGAGACTGAAGCTTCAATTGCACCCGCGCCGCCATGAAAGCGAAGCCTTCCAGAAGCCGCTCGACGTAGGGGTCGGCGACCTCCGCTGATTCCATCCCGAGCCGGGCGGCGACCTTCGGGAATGCGCGGGCGAACTCGGCCCCCATCTCGCGCATATAAGCAAGTTCGTCGTTGTACAGTCGCAGGAGCCGGGGATCCATCAGCTTATCTCTGTACCGAGATGAACGCGGGCGGATTCGAGCTCGGAATCTACCTCCGTACGCATCACCATTCGCACCGGCAATGGCTGCGCCCACAGATCGGCTTCGATCCTAAAGCGAAAAGTGCCGCAACCCTGACCATCGTCCAGGACCGTGACCTTCAGGGTGTCCGGTAAGAGACGCGGCTCAAAGCGCTGAAGGCTCTCGATTATCGCTTCGCGCAATGCGCTCTTATCCATGCCTTCGCGAATTTGTCCGCTGAGAGGCCAGGCACCATAATTAAGTGCACTGGCCGCTACGTGAGGGTACGCTTGTAGATCTACGGTTGCACCCAGTTGATTGGTGTTCAACAACCAGGAAACATCGCGTAGAATCACCTCTTCCAGTTGGCGAACAGAGAAGCTGCGCTTGTCCTGCGCTTCACACGAGCTGCGCGGCTCATCGTCCGTAAGCCGGTCCAGGAGGGATGGTTGCACGAGATCCCGCTTAACATCTCTGCCCATGTTACAATCTCCAGGTGCAATAGCGACGAGTCGATCCGTCGTTTTCGCGCGCAGCCCCGAATATTCCCGGGTTGCCGATGGCCCCATCAGCCGACGAGCCTATTGAAGTCGGTGCTGTTCGCGATTTGGTTCCAGATGCCCTCGCCAGCTTTGGTAAGAGCGCCTTTTTCATCCTGCCTGTAATAAATGACCTTGCAGGCGCCGAACCGGAATGTGATCGTCTCCTCGGGGGCGTCTTCCGCATAGGACCACTCGACCTTCTCGACTACCAGCATGTTGAAACTCCAGTGCAAGAACAGGTTCGATTCTGATGTAGCTTGTCCGCTCCCCGTCGCTTTGAAAAGTTTCAGTTCGACGCTATTGAAGTGGGCGCCGCGACCACAGGCAACGTACAGAGAGGGCGATGACGTATCCACCTGCTTCTTGATAGTGAAGACCTCGAATTCGGCCTTGCCCGCGCCCGCCCCGGCGGTATGAGGCCCAATGTTCAGCTTGTTTTCGAGTGAAAAGCTCCATTCGTCCGCTAGGGTGATGCCGTCCTTTAGAATGATAGATTCGCCCTTGGGCAAAATGCCGTCCTTGGACGCTTGCGTGAATTTTATAACCGCGTCGAACGCCATGATGGACTTTCCTTTTCTCGTTGATCTGATTGGGCCTGGATTGCATCGGCCAGCCCAGGGCAGCTATTCCGGAGTTTTGGCGCCGAGAACGGAGCACAATCATCTGCGGGTTTTCTCAGTCCTTGCGGGCGGATGGCAGGCGCGAGACCAGTCTCAAAGAGATGGTTAGGCCTTCGAGCTGGTAGTGTGGCCGCATGTAAAATCTCGCAACGTAATATCCGGGATTATCTTCGACCTCTTCCACCTTGACCTCGGCTGAGGAGAGCGGCTGCTGTGCCTTACTCTCTTCGCTCCCAAGCTCGGGCGAGGGGTGGACATAGCCCTGAATCCATTGGTTGAGCCACTCCTCGACCTCGTGGCGCTCCTTGAACGTGCCAATCTTGTCCCGGACCATACACTTCAAATAATGTGCGAAGCGGCAGGTTGCGAAGATGTAGGGTAGCCGGGCACTGAGTTCGGCGTTCGCTGACGCGTCGGGGTCTTCGTATTTGACCGGCTTGTTAATAGTTTGAGCGCCAATAAATACGCCGAGGTCCGTGTTTTTGCGGTGCAACAGCGGTAGAAGACCGTTTTTGGACAGTTCGGCCTCACGGCGGTCGCTGATCGCGATCTCAGTGGGGCATTTTAGGTCGACGCCACCGTCGTCGCTGCGGAAGGTATGTACCGGCAGACCCTCGACCAGGCCGCCGGATTCGACGCCACGAATTCTGGAGAGCCAGCCATAGAGCTTGAACGAGCGCGTGATATTTACGCCCATGGCGTAGGCTGCGTTCGTCCAAAGGTATTTCTCGCTGTCGCCGCCGTCTGTGTCCTCCTCGAAGGCGAATTCATCGACCGGGTTGGTTTTGGCCCCGTAGGGCAGCCGGCCAAGGGTGCGTGGTAAGGTCAGGGCCACGTATCGAGAGTTCTCGCTCTCGCGGAACGCTCGCCAAGGGGCATGTTCGGGCGTGAGGAAGATTTTTGTGATGTCACGCGGGTTCGCAAGCTCACGCCAAGAATCCATCTGCAGCAGATGTGGTGAGACGGCAGATATAAGCGGTGAGTGGCTCGCCGCCGCGATCTGCGCCAGTCCCGAAAGCAACTCAACGTCCGGTGGGGTATGGTCGAAATAGTAGTCGGCAATCAGGCAGCCATAGGGTTCACCGCCGATTTGGCCGTATTCGTCTTCGTAAATTTTTTTGAATAGCGGACTCTGATCCCAGGTGATACCCTTATATTTCCGCAGAGTTCGGGACATCTCCACCTTTGAAACTGGGAGAACGCGAATCTTCAACGTTTCATCGGTTTCGGTGTTGCTGGCAAGGTGATGCAAGCCCCGCCAAGCTGATTCCACGCGCTGGAAATTTTCGTGATGGAGGATCTCGTTGAGTTGTGCAGAAAGCTTCTGGTCGATCGAAGCAATCATTGCTTGGATAGTCGTGACGACATCGTCGCTGATCAGCGACGTGTTTTGAAGTGCCTGCTCGGCCAGTGTTCGGACGGCACTCTCCACCAAGTCACGGGAGTGGTCCGAGCGGATCTTGAACTCGAATCGAAGCATGCGGGTGAAATCGCCGAGATCAACGGTGGCGACCTGTACATCTGTGGCATCTGCAGGCATCATGATCAGTTCTCCTCTGTGTCTGGGGATGCCAATGGCGGAGCGGCAACCACTGCATCAGGCTTCTCAGTCTCCATGCCATTGCCGAGGGCGCTTAGCAGTGCCGAATCCGCGAGGAAGTGGGTGAGCAACTCTTCGGCACCGTTCTTCCCGTCCATATAGGCCAGCAGATTGGAGAGCTCCGTTCGCGCCTCGAGCAGCCTGCTAAGGCTGTCGACCTTGCGCGCCACGGCCGCCGGCGAGAAATCTTCGAGCCGCTCGAACGTCAAGTCGACAGCGAGTTGGCCTTCTCCAGTCAATAGGTTCGGCACCCGCATCACCACCCTGGGCCTCAGCGATCTGAGCCGATCATCGAAATTGTCGATATCGATCTCCATCATCTTGCGCTCCGCGACAGGGGCAAGCGGCTCGGCAGCATTGCCGGCGAGGTCGGACATCACGCCGACCACGAAGGGAAGCTGAACCTTCTTCTGAGAGCCATAGGTCTCGACGTCGTATTCGATCTGTACACGAGGCGGACGAACCCGCGCGATGAACTTTTGACTACTCGCCTTTGTCATGTGTTCCACTCTCCTGATAGGGAAGATTGCGCACGTCACGTGCCCTCGCCGACCGCCAGACCGGCAATCGAACGGTATTGGGCAACCCCTTCTGGCGCCAACTCTTTGATAAGAGCCATGAAGTCCTTCGAGACAAGTCGCTGCGCGCGCTCCAGGAGGGCTGGCAGCGGGCTCGCGGGCTCATTCACCTGGTACCAGTGGCAAATGCGGCCAAGAATTTCGACAACGTCATCGCGGTTGCGGATCACTTCGGGGTAAGAGGCCTCGCTAGAGTCTGGCAATGGAGATGCCGGGGCTGCAGGCTGGGCCCTTTTCCGATGGGCGTCGACCAGATCCTTGGCCTGGGTGAGTAGCACTATCAGAGGGTCGAATCGAACGGCCTCGTCACTCGCGACGTGCTGCCGAACACTCGCGTCTAGATGGGTGGCGGCTGCCAGGCTGGCGTGGAGACCAGTGCTGATCTGCTCGAGCTGCAGTGGATCGGTGTCGATGAAGGCGTGCTCGATGGTCGAACGATCAATTTCCGTAGATTGGGACCGTAGCGCACCAGCCCAATCGCGGAGCGTAAAAGTCCCGAATTGCCTGGAGGAGGTGAGTGGAACTTGGCGTATTTCTGCCAAGAGCCCGGAGAGATCGCAGAGGCTCGCTAGAGCGTTGAGGCGAACGGTCTGATCTTCGTCATCTTCTGGATCCGGTCGCGGATGTAGCTCTGACCAGTAGAGCTCGACATAGGCCGCGAGCAGCTCAAGCCCCCGACTTAGACCAGAGAAGCCGAACTGACTGAGGGCGGATCGTGTGAGCAAGATGCCGACTCTTAGATCCTTAGTGCGGGCAGAAAGGTCGAGGCCAAGCCGCCACACCTCTGTCCAATCGGGAGCCTCCCCGGTGGCGATGGAGTCGCCTATCTGCTGGTGCGGCTTGCCATGCGACGCTATCTCCAGCTCCAGGAAGCTCAAATCGTAATCGAGAGCATCCCCGCATGCGTTGCCGTCGCTGATCGGTTTTAATAGATGATCCGCATCGAGCATGACCCAAATCCCAGTTTTCCCGACATAAAAGATCGTCGCGCCTCTGTTTCTCAATGTTTAGCAATGAGCAGACGCGATTGCTCATGCACAATCGACATTCGTATATGTCGTGAATGCTTGGGGCGTGAATGCCGCCGCTTCGGATCTTGACGCAGCTATGTGCTGCTCAGGCGCGAGGGACACCTTGTGAACAACAAGAAGCTCTTCCGGGTCCATCGGGAGGAGAAGCTCACGATGCGCAAGCGCCGTGGCCGGAAACAAGCGAAAGGCAAGCGTTGGTGTTGATCCAGCTGGCTGCCAATGATCGTTGGTCGCTGGACTTCGTGTCGGATCAACTCACCTATAGCGCGGGTTCAGGCTTCTGATGGTCGTGAGGAAAGCCGGACTCTCGTCGCCGATACTTCGCTCTCCGGCCTGCGGTCGCCTGTGGACTGGATCGGGTTATCGAGGAGCGTGGCAAGCCAAGCACTCTGGCCTCGGCTGACTAACCCTGCAGAGTTCGCCCAGATCGTCAACCCGCGACGTGATGCAGTGCTGCGCAGCCGGAATGGTCTCCGCACCTAAACCCGCCGATGCCGCCGCAGATGCGCAACCCACCGCTGGAGCGAACCCCAAACTGGATAAACTTGACGGTACAAGCTCAGCCAGATTGAATTGACATCGTCGGGCAGTCGTTGCAAAGGGCAACCTGCGGAGTACCGTTGGAAACGTGAGCCTGAAGGCCTCCAACTACAAAGTCTTCGCGCGGCCGCCTCCGCGCCAGTTGCTGCATAAGGTGGATGGCGTCCTCGGCGATCGCTCTTGGGGGTGTCGGCGCGCGGACCCTCATCGAACGAGCGGCCAGCCGGCGGGTCCATCGCGCGTGCAGCGACCCCGGCGTCAGTGGTAGAACGGCTCGAGCACTTCAACGGCATATATCTCCTGCGCTCCGCCGGACCGCCGCACGAGGCATATAGGGCGACAATCTGGATGAGATCCGTATTGACCGCATGTAACGATGCTCCCCGAGATTCGCACGTTGCCTCATTCATTTTGCTCCCAGTTGGAGCGAAGGAGTGGGGTGCGGAGATGGCGGGGTTTCGCAGCGGCCGGCCTCCTTCGTGAGCGCCATTGCCGTTTTCGACGGAAGTCTGAAGTTTAATAACCATCGTCGCGGTATTTACTTTTGACAATGGGTGTGATGCGGCTTTGCGTGATCTTCTAAAAAGAATCGAGTCCCGCCGCCAATCTCCCGTTCTATCGCGCACCTATCGCATCCCAACGTGACTGTCGACCCTGCTTCCATTAGTCGTGCAGGGCAACCACGCGGTCTCTCGTGCAGATCCCTGCGATTTCGAATTGACGGACACCGACCCCGTTTGACGGTCGTGGAGTGCACGCACTTAGTCACCCTAGCCGCCCGCGCACTGCAACCCCGCTGTAGCGATCCTTCTACCTCTATGCTAAAGAAAGTTTTGGAAAAACTTGCCTCCTCGCCATCGTTCGACGGCGGCCTTGGCGCCAATCTTGCGAGGAGCGGGCTGATGGTCGCAGCGGCATGCGAGCCGACATTCTGCGATCCCGACCGTCGAAGACGAGGTCGCTCTCGGCGTGTTAGTCAGCCGGAATGCGCCCGCCGTCGTGCCCCTAAATATCGATCTCGAGCCAGGTATTGGCCTCCAGACTGAAGAAAAATTCGGCGCTCTCACATGCTCATGCAATCCCGTGGTGGACAACCAACGCACATGATGGTGCAGTTCCTAGGGAATGTGGTGATGAGTCGTGAGCCGTCCTATATCACCTTGAACGCTGCCCTCCTGGCTATCCGTTTCTTCGAGGCACCCACGATTATGGCGGCATCGGCGGCGCTGAGATCGGGATGGGCCGCCTTCAG